>NZ_JAKNQL010000001.1 GCF_022662375.1 Pseudomonas sp. CROZ-RG-20F-R04-15
AGATTAAATTCCGAAACCCCAATTGCGAAAGCAGTTGGGGTTTTGTTTTGCCCGCAGGAAAGTTCGTACAGCATTCACAGACGCCGTCCGGCTGCTACAACCTGCCGACAATGCTAAGGTTCTGCCCTGGCTTTTGTACTTCTCCAAGGAAACCCTTATGCCGGACGCCCAGTCCCTCAACGCTGCATTCATGGTGGTTCAGAGCAACAGCCTGGACGAACTGCGCAGCCTTGTGATCAGCATCATGCGGCGCTATCCGCTAGCTCCCCTGGAAAACGAAATTGCGTTGGTGCAGAGCAACGGTATTGCCCAGTGGCTCAAATTGGCTCTGGCGGAAGACCCGGAGGACGATGACCTCGGCGGTTGCGGCATTGCAGCCGCGATTGACGTGCAATTGCCCGGAAGCTTCATGTGGCAGCTATACCGGATGGTTCTCGGACGAGAAGAGATTCCGGCCAAATCCCTGCTCGATAAGGCCCCGCTAACCTGGCGTCTGATGCGCTTGTTACCCCAGGTTATCGATCGCCCGCATTTCGAGCCGTTACAACGCTTCCTCACCAACGACACCGACTTGCGCAAACGCTATCAACTGTCTGAGCGTCTGGCGGATCTCTTCGACCAATATCAGGTATATCGCGCCGACTGGCTCGAAGATTGGGCTGAAGGGCGGCATCAGCTACGAAATGTCAGAGGCGAAGTAAAACCGCTGCCACCGACCAGTTGCTGGCAAGCGGAGTTGTGGCGTGCATTGCTCGATGACGTGGGCGAGCAGGGGATGGCGCAGAGTCGTGCGGGTGTTCACCAGCGATTCATCGAGCGCATCAACCACCTCACCGAGGCCCCGGTGGGGCTGCCCTCGCGAGTGATCGTCTTCGGGATTTCCTCGTTACCAGCACAAGTGCTTGAAGCGCTGGCCGGGCTTGCGCGTTTCAGTCAGGTTCTGCTGTGTGTGCACAACCCCTGCCGTCATCACTGGGCTGACATCGTCGCCGACAAGGATCTGCTGCGCCATCAATACAAACGGCAATCGCGCAAAAGCGGAATGCCCGTCGTGCTTGATCCTGAAACACTGCATCAACATGCCCATCCGCTGTTGGCAGCATGGGGCAAACAAGGCCGGGACTACATCAGCCTGCTCGACAGTTACGACGATCCAAATAGCTATCGAGCGGCTTTTCGCGACGGTCGCATAGACTTGTTCAGCGACACCCAGCCACACAACCTGCTCAATCAACTGCAGGATGACATCCTGGAGTTGCGCCCACTCAACGAGACACGTGAACACTGGCCCGCTGTCGACCTGGCTGATGACGAGTCGATCCGCTTTCACATTGCCCACAGCGCTCAACGTGAAGTCGAAATATTGCATGACCAGCTCCTCGCGCGCTTCAGTGCCAACCCGGATCTGCGCCCTCGCGATGTGATCGTGATGGTGCCAGACGTCGATAGCTACGCGCCGCATATCCGCGCGGTGTTTGGTCAGCTTGATCGCCACGACCCGCGATTCATACCCTTCACATTGGCCGATCAGGGGCAGCGCGGCCGCGATCCATTGCTGATCGCCGTCGAACACCTGCTCAAGCTTCCCGACAGTCGTTTCCCTGTCAGTGAAATCCTCGATCTGCTCGACGTTCCTGCTCTTCGCGCGCGCTTTGGTGTGGAGGAGCCCGACCTGCCAACACTGCATCGCTGGATCGAAGGTGCAGGCGTGCGTTGGGGCATGAACGCCGAGCAACGGGCGGGCCTGGGTTTGCCGAACGAGCTTGAACAAAACAGTTGGCATTTCGGTCTGCGCCGCATGCTCCTGGGCTACGCCGTCGGCAGTGCCGACGCGTGTGAAGGGATTGAGCCCTACGATGAAATCGGCGGACTCGACGCCGCACTGATCGGGCCGTTGGTAGCCTTGCTCGACGCTCTGGAACTTGCACATCAGCAGCTCACCCAACCGGCTCAACCCAAGGAGTGGGGGTATCGGTTGCAAGCGCTGATGCAGCTGTTCTTCAAAGCCAGTAACGAGCATGACGATTACTTGCTGACCCAGCTCGAAGAGCTTCGCGAAACCTGGCTGGAAACCTGTGAGGCCGTAGGTCTTGCGGATGAGCTGCCACTGACAGTTGTTCGCGAAGCCTGGCTCGCCGGGCTCGACCAAGGGCGTTTGTCTCAGCGTTTTCTGGCCGGTGCCGTGAATTTTTGTACGCTGATGCCCATGCGCGCCATTCCATTCAAACTGGTCTGTCTGCTGGGGATGAACGACGGCGATTATCCCCGCGCACAGCCGCCGCTGGACTTCGACCTCATGGGCAGCGACTACCGCCCCGGAGATCGTTCGCGGCGTGAGGACGACCGATATCTTTTGCTCGAAGCGCTTTTGTCAGCACGCAATCAGCTGTACATCAGTTGGGTCGGTCGCAGTATTCGCGATAACAGTGAACGACCGGCTTCCGTGTTGATCGGCCAGTTGCGTGATCACCTCGCCAGCGGCTGGCGATTGCTCGACGAAAGCCGGGATCTGCTGAGCGCCATGACGCAAGAGCACCCTCTGCAACCGTTCAGTGCGCGCTATTTTCATGACGGCGATCACCTCTTCAGCTACGCCAGCGAATGGCAGGTTCTGCATCAACAGCATGAGCCTCAAAACGAAGCGCAGTTACTGACTCCCTATGTACAAGAGGAACCGTTGAGCCTGGCTTTGCTGCAGGATTTTTTGCGCAACCCGGTTCGACACTTTTTCACCCAGCGCCTCAAGGTATATTTCGAGGCCGCAGAAGCTCCGCTGGCCGATGAAGAACCTTTCGTACTGGACGCATTGCAGCGTTACACGCTTAGTGACAGCTTGCTCGAAGCCGCTCTCAGGCAACCGGACAATGTCGATGAGGCGCTGACTGCTCAGGCCCGGCGCCTGCAAAACAGCGGCCTGCTGCCAATGGCCGGGTTTGGTGAGTGCCTGCAACGAGAGTTGATCGAGCCTCTGCCGGATTTGCTGCAGCGTTATCACCAACTGCTGACACTCTGGCCTGCCCCTTTGACCAGTGCGTTACCGGTCAACCTCCAATTGCAGGGATTACGCCTTGAAGGCTGGCTTGCCGGTTTGCATCAGCGCGCCGACGCTGGCCTGTTGTCGGTCACGACCATTCCCAACAGCATTGGCTCGATCAAAAGCCGTAAATGGCATCGCCTGACCAAACCCTGGGTCAATCATCTGGTGGCCTGCGCCAGCGGACTTTCCCTCAGCACCGCACTGGTTGCCAGCGATGACACTCTGCTGCTTGATCCCATGGAGCCAGATCGCGCCATACGGTTCCTCGGTGACTTGCTGCTCGCCTGGCAGGCCGGTATGCGCCAGCCACTGCCGATCGCGGTAAAAACCGCTTTTGCGTGGCTCTCTCAGACCGACCCGCTGAAGGCCGAAGCCGCCGCACGTAAAGCCTATGAAGGTGATGGTCAAACCAGTGAAGGTGAGCGCCGCGAGAGCCCGGCGTTGTCACGTCAATTTGCCGATTTCGAGTCATTGCTCGCTGACGAGACGTTTTCCGGTTGGTGTGATGCTTTGTATCGCCCGCTCTTTGAAGCGCCCTGGCGTTCGCTGTCCACTGAGGGGGCTTGCGCATGAGTACCAAGACACCCCTTGCACTGGCATTCCCGCTGCGCGGCAGTCAGCTGATCGAAGCCAGTGCCGGTACGGGTAAAACCTTTACCATTTCCGCTTTGTACCTGCGACTTATCCTGGGGCACGGTGACGAATTGAGCGGGTTCGGCCGCGAATTGCTGCCACCACAGATTCTCGTGGTGACCTTCACCGATGCCGCGACCAAGGAATTACGAGAACGCATACGCACGCGTCTGGCGGAGGCCGCTCGATTCTTTCGCGAAGAAACGCCTGCGCCCGACGCACTGATCGCCGAACTGCGTGATCAATTCGACCCCCAACAATGGCCAGGTTGCGCCAACCGTCTCGATGTCGCCGCGCAATGGATGGACGAGGCCGCCGTTTCGACTATCCACAGTTGGTGTCAGCGCATGCTGCGCGAGCACGCGTTCGACAGCGGCAGCCTGTTTACCCAATCCCTGGAAACCGACCATAGTGACTTGCTCGGCGAGGTGTTGCGCGATTACTGGCGGCTGTTCTGTTATCCGATGCAGGGCGATGCCTTGAACTGGGTTCGCAGCAACTGGGGCGGACCTGCGGCATTGTTGCCTCGCATACGCGGCTTGTTCGCCAGTGAACGCGACAGCGACGAGGGAAAGGTTCCAGCGGAGCTAATAGAAGAATGCCTGCAAGAACGTCGTGCAGCGTTGATCGAACTGAAAATGCCCTGGCGCCAGTGGGCAGACGAGTTGCTCGCCATCTGTCATCAGGGCGTTGCGAGCAAAACCGTCGACGGTCGCAAGATGCAGGCGCGTTACTTCGAACCGTGGTTCGAAAAGCTCAAGGCATGGGCTGAAGACGAGACTCTGGAACAACTGGATATCGGCACCGGTTTCACCCGACTGACTCCCGACGGTATGGCCGAAGCCTGGAAGGGGCAACCCCCGAGCCACCCGGGCCTGGATGCCATGCCGGCACTCAAGTCGAGCCTCGATGCTTTGCCAACCCCGGATGCCGCCGTGCTGCAACATGCCGCCAAATGGGTCGGCGCACGCTTTGAAGAAGAGAAGCGCCGTCGCGCCGAAATGGGTTTCGATGACATGCTTTTGCGTCTGGATGCCGCGCTGCAATCCGATGGAGGCGAACGTCTTGCGACGTTGATCCGCGAGCAGTTCCCGGTCGCGCTGATTGATGAGTTTCAGGACACTGACCCGGTGCAGTACCGAATCTTCGAAAGCATCTATCGCATCGAAGACAACAGTCCAGACACAGGCCTGTTTCTGATCGGTGATCCGAAGCAGGCGATCTACGCTTTCCGCGGTGCGGACATCTACACCTATCTGCGCGCGCGCCAGGCCACTACTGGCCGACTGCATACGCTGGGGACCAACTTCCGCTCCAGCCACGGCATGGTCAACGCGGTCAATCATGTATTCGCACGCGCCGAGTCCCGTGAGCTGGGGCGCGGCGCATTTTTGTTCCGCGAAAAAAACGGCGACAACCCGGTGCCATTTCTTCCCGTCGAATCTCAAGGTCGCAAGGAACATCTGCAAGTTGCCGGGCAGACTGTCGCGGCGTTGAATGTCTGGCACTTGTCCACCGACCAGCCACTGTCGGGTGCGGTCTATCGTCAGCAGTTGGCAGCAGCATGCGCCAGCGAAATTACTGCGCTGCTCAATGGCGGGCAAAACGCTAGCGCGGGGTTTGTTCAGGACGGCAAAGACTTCAGAGGTTTGAGGCCGTCCGACATCGCGATTCTCGTGCGCGACGGCAAAGAAGCCCAGGCTGTACGCGGTGAACTCGCCGCCCGTGGCGTGCGCAGTGTTTACCTGTCGGACAAGGATTCGGTGTTCGCAGCGCAGGAGGCACACGATCTGTTGTCCTGGCTCAAGGCCTGCGCCGAGCCGGATGTCGAGCGCTCCCTGAAAGCCGCATTGGCCTGTATCACCCTGAACCTGCCATTGGCCGAGCTGGAACGTCTGAACCAGGATGAACTGGTGTGGGAAAGCCGGGTCATGCAATTCCGTGGCTATCGCGAGCTATGGCGCAAACAGGGCGTGCTGCCGATGTTGCGACGCCTGCTGCACGACTTCCATTTGCCGCAAACCTTGATGACACGCAGCGATGGCGAGCGCGTGCTGACCAACCTGTTGCATCTGTCGGAGTTGATGCAGCAAGCGGCTGCGGAGCTGGACGGCGAGCAAGCGCTGATCCGCCACCTCGGCGAACTGCTGGCAGTCTCCGGTCAGGCCGGTGAAGAGCAGATTCTGCGTCTGGAAAGTGATGAGCAACTGGTCAAGGTCGTGACTATCCACAAGTCCAAGGGCCTGGAATATCCATTGGTGTTCTTGCCGTTCATTTGCTCGGCGAAACCCGTCGATGGCAGTCGCTTGCCACTGCATTACCACGATGCAGCGGGCAAGGCTCAGGTGAGTCTCAAACCGACTGCCGAGCTGATTGCACAAGCGGATGATGAGCGTCTCGCCGAAGACCTGCGCTTGCTCTACGTAGCCCTGACCCGCGCGCAGCACGCCTGCTGGTTGGGCGTGACGGATCTCAAGCGAGGCAATAACAACAGCTCGGTCCTGCACCTTTCCGCGCTGGGTTATCTACTCGGTGGCGGCTCATTTCTGGGTGAGTCGAGCGAACTGAAGCGCTGGTTGCAGGACCTGCAGCATGATTGCCCGGCCATCCACACCGGTGAAATGCCACAGCCCACCGACGAGCATTACCGGCCACCACGCAACGACGCCGTGCTGAGCGCTACGCTGCTGCCCAAGCGCAAGGCCAGCGAAAACTGGTGGATCGCGTCTTACAGTGCGCTGCGCATCAGCGATGTGCTGAGTGTCGGCAGCGATGAGGCGCCGGACAGTCCGCAGGCACAAAAGCTGTTTGACGACGAACGCCTCGACCCGGACGCGCCACGAGAAATCATTGCCGGCGGCGCCGATATCCACCGCTTTCCGCGCGGGCCCAATCCGGGAACATTTCTTCACGGTTTGCTGGAGTGGGCCGGTGATGACGGCTTTGCCGTTTCGCGCGAAGCGCTCGAAGATTCGATTGCCCGGCGCTGTAATCTGCGCGGCTGGGAGGGCTGGATAAACACTCTGAGTGACTGGCTGCAACATCTGTTGCAGTCGCCATTGCCGATTGCCGGCGGGCAGCCACCAGTCGTTCTGCAACAGTTGACGCAGTATCGGGTCGAGATGGAATTCTGGTTCGCCAGCCATAAGGTCGACGTACTCAAACTCGACGAACTGGTGCGACAGCACACTCACAGAGGCGTGGCTCGCGTGGCGGCAGAACCAGTGCAGCTCAACGGCATGTTCAAAGGCTTCATCGACCTGACCTTTGAACACGATGGTCGATATTACGTGGCCGACTACAAGTCCAACTGGCTTGGCGTGGATGATCTGGCTTACACCGAACAAGCCATGGAGCAGTCGATTCTCGACAACCGCTATGACCTGCAATACGTGCTCTACCTATTGGCGTTGCATCGCCAGCTCAAGGCACGGCTACCTGATTACGATTACGACCGGCATGTCGGCGGCGCGTTGTATCTGTTTCTGCGTGGCACACGCGCCGACAGTCGTGGCGTGTATTTTGCCCGCCCACCACGGGAACTGATCGAGCGTCTTGACCGAATGTTTCAAGGAAAACCCGAACCCAAGTCCGAACCCGCCTGGGAACAGGGAGTCCTGCTATGAGCCGCAGCTTTGCCGATCTGCTCCCAACGCCGCTGGCCGCTGACAGTCTGTCGCGGCTATCGCCCCTGACCAGCGCCGATGACCTGTTGATATTGCTGACCCGTTGGGTCGAGCGAGGCTGGCTGCGTGCGCTGGACAAAGCGTTTGTCGCGTTCCTTCATGAACTCGAGCGCGATACGGATCCACTGGTGTTGCTCGCTGCCGCCCTGACCAGTCATCAACTTGGCCACGGTCACGTCTGTCTTGATCTGTACGAAACCCTGAAAGCTCCCGACTTCGCTCTGTCGCTGCCCCCGGAAGGGGATGTGCAAGGGGGTGTGTTGTTGCTGCCTTCGCAATTGCTTGAAGCGCTTGAAGGTGCGCACTGGTGCAAGGTTCTCGCGGGCAGCTCTTTGGTCGCACTGGCGGCGGATACCCGCGATATCGCACAGCAACGCCCGCTGGTGTTGGCCGGAAAACGTCTGTATCTGCGACGCTACTGGGCCTACGAGCGGCGCATCGATTCCGCGTTGCGCGAGCGCCTGCAGCAAGTCGAGCCGACGCCGGATGATTTGCCACAGCGCTTGAACGAGCTGTTCGGATCAGCGAAAACGGGTGAGGTGATCGACTGGCAGAAACTCGCTTGTGCCATCGCGACCCGAGGTGCCTTCAGCATCGTCACCGGTGGTCCGGGGACCGGTAAAACCACCACGGTCGTGCGTTTGCTGGCGTTGCTTCAAGCCCCCGCAGTCGCGGCCGGTCATCCGCTGCGGATTCGTCTGGCGGCGCCGACAGGCAAGGCTGCGGCGCGGTTGACCGAGTCCATCAGTCAGCAAGTGCAGTCGCTCGAAGTCAGCGAAGAGGTGCGGGCGAAGATCCCTTGCGACGTCACCACCGTGCATCGTCTGCTGGGCAGTCGTCCCGGCACCCGACACTTCCGTCACCATGCCGGCAACCGCCTGCCGCTGGATGTGCTGGTGGTCGACGAAGCCTCGATGATCGACCTGGAAATGATGGCCAATCTGCTCGATGCCTTGCCTCCCCATGCACGGCTGGTCTTGCTGGGTGACAAGGATCAATTGGCCTCTGTGGAGGCCGGCGCAGTGTTAGGGGATTTGTGCCGTGATGCCGAGAATGGTTGGTACAACCCGCAGACCCGACAGTGGCTGGAGTCGGTCAGCGGAGAGTCGCTGAAGGACAGTGGTTTGCAGGAGGACGTCGATGGCGCTCACCCGCTAGCCCAGCAAGTGGTGATGCTCCGCCACTCCCGGCGTTTCGGCGAGGGCAGCGGTATCGGTCAGCTCGCGCGTCGGGTCAATCAACAGCTGCCGGATGAAGCGCGTCAGTTGCTCGCGGCCGGGCACTATGACGATGTGTATTCGTTGCCGCTCAAGGGCGAGCATGATCACACGCTGGAGCGACTGTTACTGGAGGGGCATGGCGATGGACCTCAAGGCTACCGCCATTATCTGAGCGTACTGCGCAATCAGCGTCCACAGTCGGGCCGGCCCCTCGAACATCCGGACTGGGTCATTTGGGCCCGCGAAGTCCTGCAAGCGTTCGACACCTTCCAGTTGCTGTGTGCCGTACGCAAGGGGCCGTGGGGTGTCGAAGGTCTGAATCAACGCATCACCGCCGCGCTGCTCAAGGCACGTCTGATCGAAAGTGATCAGCAATGGTACGAAGGACGGCCAGTGCTGATGACTCGCAATGATTATGGTCTGGGCTTGATGAACGGCGACATCGGGATCGCCCTCAAGCTGCCCGAGCGCGAAGGCCCAGACGCAGGCAAACCGGTGTTGCGCGTGGCTTTCCCGCGCAACGACGGGCAGGGCGGCGTGCGCTTTGTATTGCCAAGCCGCCTCAACGACGTCGAAACCGTCTACGCCATGACGGTGCACAAGTCCCAGGGGTCGGAATTTGCTCACACGGCGCTGATCCTGCCCGACGCCTTGAACCCCGTGTTGACCAAAGAGTTGATCTACACCGGTATCACCCGGGCCAAGCATTGGTTCACCTTGATCGAATCCCGAGCGGGCGTGTTTGAAGAAGCGGTGCAGCGCAAGGTCAAGCGCCTGAGCGGATTGATGCTGGAACTGGAGGAGGGGACCGTGCCTGCGAGGTGAAAATCCCGACGATGGACGGCGTTTACTGACCAACCGGTCAGAGGTCGCTGTCTCGCTGGCGTTTCAGCGCTGTGCTATCGTTGCGGCATCATTTCGCTACGATCCAAGAGAATCCCTGCATGAAGGTGTCTGTCTGGGCGACAGGGCGCGTAGTTGTCTGCAAGCATGCGTTGCTTGTCGGTCTGCTCTGGGTGATGACGGGCGCGGCTGTCGCGCAGCCGCAAGCGCCGACGGGCATGGCCGAACAACGGGCCAAATCTGTCACGCAGGTTGTTCTTGGCATTCTCAGCTATGCGCGCTGGCCGGTAGAGCCTGCGCAATTGCGCCTGTGCATCGTCGGCCCGACCGAGTACACCGACGATCTGGTCAAAGGAACCACTCAAGCCACAGGGCGACCGGTCACCGTACGTCGCCTGCTGGCCGACAACCCGGCGATCGTCAGCGAATGTGATGCGGTGTACATCGGCAAACTCACGGCAGATGAACGCAGTCGCTTGTTCGCTTCGCTGATCGGTCACCCGGTGCTGAGCATCAGCGAAGGTGGCGATCAGTGCACGGTCGGCAGCCTGTTCTGTCTGCGCGTTGGTGATGAACAAGTGTCGTTCGAGGTCAATCTCGACTCCGTTGCCCGCAGCGGCGTGCGCATTCACCCAAGCGTGCTTCAATTGTCGCGTCGCAAACCGGCGGCGCCATGAACCTGTTCAGATCGAATAGCCGCCCAACGCTGGGCTCGGTCATTGGCCGAGGGCATTTGACAGTCGCGCTGGTGGGCGTGGCGATGGCCAGCGTTTCGCTGACGTTGCTCGGCGTGCTGGCGCTACGGGTGTACGCCGATCACAACCTGCACTTGATCGCCCGTTCGATCAGCTACACCGTGGAAGCGGCGGTGGTGTTCAACGACAAGACCGCCGCTAACGAATCGCTGGCGCTGATTGCTTCCGCCGAAGAGGTCGCTGACGCCCAGGTGCTGGACAGTCAGGGACAATTGCTCGCGCATTGGCAACGCCCGGAAAACGGTTTGTTCTCTGAGCTGGAAATGCAGATTACCCGCGCCATCCTGGAAAAACCCATCAGCCTGCCAATCGAGCATCAGGACCGTGAAATCGGTCGCGTGCTGCTCACCGGCCACGGTGGCAGCCTGATGCGCTTTCTGCTCAGCGGTCTGGCGGGGATCATCCTCTGCACCGCAATCAGTGCTTGGGTTGCGCTTTACCTGGCGCGCCGGCAGTTACGCGCGATCACCGGTCCTCTACGCAGTCTGGCCAATGTGGCCCACGCCGCCCGCAGCGAACGCGCGCTGGATCGCCGCGTGCCTCCGGCGCAGATCGCCGAACTCGACAACCTCGGCAATGACTTCAATGCCTTGCTCGACGAACTGGAGTCGTGGCAAAGCCATCTGCAGAACGAAAACGAAACCCTCGCTCACCAGGCCAGCCATGACAGCCTCACCGGTCTGCCGAACCGCGCTTTTTTTGAAGGGCGGTTGATCCGCGCCTTGCGCAATGCCGGCAAACACAATGAACGCGTTGCTGTGTTGTTTCTCGACAGCGATCGCTTCAAGGGGATCAACGACAACTTCGGTCACGCTGCGGGTGATGCTGTCCTGGTCGCCGTGGCCAATCGCATTCGCGCACAGTTGCGCGAAGAGGATCTGGTGGCGCGTCTGGGCGGTGACGAGTTCGCCGTCCTGCTCACGCCGCTGCACAGGATCGAAGACGCCGAACGCATCGCCGACAAGATCCTCGCCAGCATGGACATGCCCATCGCGCTGCCGGGCGACACCAGTGTCGTGACCTCGCTCAGTATCGGCATCGCGGTTTATCCCGATCATGGTGTCACGCCGGGCGCCTTGCTCGATGCTGCCGATGCGGCGATGTATCAAGCCAAGCGTCTGTCGCGTGGCGCCCAATTCACGGCCGGGGCGGAGCTTCCGGTCGATTCCGTTCAAACCAGGAGCTGACTCTCGTGTTCACACTGTCCATTCGATCTTTTTACGCTGCGCTGTTGATCGCCGCACTGGCCCTGACCGGTTGCCAGAACACCCCGCAAAAAGGCCTGACGCCAGCGCAGGTCGCCGTTCTCAAACAACAGGGCTTCGAGCTGACCGATGAGGGCTGGGAGTTTGGCCTGTCCGGCAAAGTGCTGTTTGGCAGCGACGTCGAAAGCCTGAACAAGGAAAGTACCGAAATCGTCGAGCGCATCGGCAAGGCACTGCTGGGTGTCGGTATCGAGCGCGTGCGGGTCGATGGCCACACCGACGCGTCGGGCAAGGAAACCTACAACCAGCAACTGTCGCTGCGTCGTGCCAAGAGTGTCGCCAAAGTGCTGGGCACGGTCGGCATGAAGCAGGAGAACATCCAGTTGCAGGGTCTGGGCAGCAAAGAGCCGGTGGCGTCCAACGATACGGCGGCGGGCCGCACAGAAAACCGCCGTGTCGCGATTGTGGTCAGCGCCGATTAGTCGGCGAATTGCATCTCGCGGGTCTGCCCCATTAGCAGACCCTGATTACGCTCAGTCACCTCACGGATGTAATCCCACAACAGGGTGATCCGCTTGAGCTTGCGCAGGTCCTCCCGGCAGTACATCCAGAACTGCCGGGTGATGTCGATTTCCTCCGGCAACACCGGCAGCAGGCGCGGATCCTGCGCGGCGAGGAAGCATGGCAGTATCGCCAGCGAGCGCCCTTGCTGCGCCGCGACGAATTGCGCGATCACACTGGTGCTGCGCAAGTTGGCGCTGGCGCCCGGCAACACGTTCGCCAGATACAGCAGCTCGGAGCTGAACGCTAGGTCATCCACATAACTGATGAATTGATGCTTACCCAAGTCTGCCGGGCGGCGGATCGGTGGATGTTTGTCGATATATTCCTGAGTCGCGTAGAGCTGCAAACGGTAGTCGCAGAGTTTGCAGCATACGTACGGCCCATGCTCCGGGCGTTCCAGCGCGATAACGATGTCGGCCTCGCGCTTGGACAGGCTGATGAAGTGTGGCAGCGGCAGGATGTCCACCGAGATGGCCGGGTAGGCGTCGACGAAATGGCTCAACTGCGGCGTGATGAAAAAACTGCCGAAGCCTTCCGTGCAGCCCATGCGCACATGCCCGGACAGCGCCACGCCGGATCCCGACACCTGCTCGCAGGCCATGTGCAAGGTGCTTTCAATCGACTCGGCATAACCGAGCAGGCGCTGGCCTTCAGTGGTCAGGACAAAACCGCTGGTGCGCGACTTCTCGAACAGCAAAGTCCCCAGTGCAGCCTCCAGCGAACTGATCCGCCGCGACACCGTGGTGTAGTCGACAGCCAGCCGTTTGGCGGCAGTACTGGCCTTACGGGTGCGCGCTACTTCAAGGAAAAACTTGAGGTCGTCCCAGTTCAGCGAGCCTAGAGAGGTGATGTTTTTTTGCATGATGGACGGGCTTATATGTGCGTTCTTATTAGAAGTTTGCACATCTATACTCCAAAAACAGTCCGACAACCAACTCGTGACACACGCCTCATCTCAAGGCGAACCTTTCGCCTTGGCTCCTACGATAAAAACAAGTTTCGGAGACCAGCATGAACGCATCGCTTACGCCCAACGAAACCACGGTCCAGAAGGTCAAGCTGCTGATCAATGGCGAATGGGTCGAGTCGCAGACCACCGAGTGGCACGACATCGTCAACCCGGCGACCCAGCAAGTGCTGGCCAAAGTGCCGTTTGCCACTGCCGCAGAAGTGGATGCCGCCGTCAGCGCCGCCCAGCGCGCTTTCCAGACCTGGAAACTGACCCCGATCGGCGCGCGCATGCGCATCATGCTCAAGCTGCAAGCGCTGATCCGCGAGCACTCCAAACGCATCGCTGTAGTGTTGAGCGCCGAGCAAGGCAAAACCATTGCCGACGCCGAGGGCGATATTTTCCGTGGCCTGGAAGTGGTCGAGCACGCGTGCTCCATCGGCAGTCTGCAAATGGGTGAATTCGCCGAGAACGTCGCCGGCGGCGTTGATACTTACACCCTGCGCCAGCCGATCGGCGTGTGCGCCGGCATCACACCGTTTAACTTCCCGGCGATGATTCCGCTGTGGATGTTCCCGATGGCCATCGCCTGCGGCAACACCTTCGTCTTGAAGCCTTCGGAACAGGATCCGCTGTCGACCATGTTGCTGGTCGAACTGGCGATCGAGGCCGGCGTTCCGGCCGGTGTGTTGAACGTGGTTCATGGCGGTAAAGACGTGGTCGATGGTCTGTGCACGCACAAAGACATCAAAGCCGTGTCCTTCGTCGGTTCGACCGCCGTTGGCACCCACGTTTACGACCTGGCCGGCAAGCACGGCAAACGCGTGCAATCGATGATGGGCGCGAAGAACCATGCCGTGGTGCTCGCTGATGCCAACCGCGAACAAGCGCTGAATGCCTTGGTCGGCGCCGGTTTCGGTGCCGCTGGGCAACGTTGCATGGCCACCTCGGTGGTGGTGCTGGTCGGCGCGGCGAAGCAATGGCTGCCGGATCTGAAAGCGCTGGCGCAGAAGCTCACCGTCAACGCCGGCAGCGAGCCGGGCACTGATGTCGGTCCGGTGATCTCGAAGAAAGCCAAGGCGCGAATTCTCGATCTGATCGAAAGCGGCATCAAGGAAGGCGCCAAGCTGGAACTGGACGGTCGCGACATCAAGGTGCCGGGCTACGAGCAAGGCAACTTTGTCGGCCCGACCCTGTTCTCGGGCGTGACCACCGACATGCAGATCTACACCCAGGAAATCTTCGGCCCGGTGCTGGTGGTGCTGGAAGTCGACACCCTTGATCAGGCGATTGCGCTGGTCAACGCCAACCCGTTCGGCAACGGCACCGGCCTGTTCACCCAAAGCGGCGCGGCGGCGCGTAAATTCCAGACCGAAATCGACGTCGGTCAGGTCGGCATCAACATCCCGATTCCAGTGCCGGTGCCGTTCTTCAGCTTCACCGGTTCGCGCGGTTCGAAACTCGGCGACCTCGGCCCGTACGGCAAACAAGTGGTGCAGTTCTACACGCAGACCAAAACGGTCACGGCGCGCTGGTTCGATGACGACAGCGTCAACGACGGCGTGAACACCACCATCAACCTGCGCTGAGGAATCGACCATGAAAATCGCATTTATCGGTCTGGGCAACATGGGCGCGCCGATGGCGCGCAACCTGATCAAGGCTGGCCACTCGCTGAATCTGGTCGACCTGAACAAAACCGTGCTGGCGGAACTGGAACAACTCGGCGGCACTATTCGCGCTTCGGCGCGTGAGGCGGCCGAGGATGCTGAGCTGGTGATCACCATGCTGCCGGCCGCCGTGCATGTGCGCAGCGTCTGGCTCGGTGAGGACGGTGTGCTCGCCGGCATCGGCAAAGGTGTGCCGGCAGTGGATTGCAGCACTATCGATCCACAGACTGCCCGTGACGTAGCGGCCGCTGCGGCAAAACAGGGTGTGGCCATGGCCGATGCGCCAGTGTCCGGTGGCACCGGCGGTGCCACCGCCGGGACGTTGACCTTCATGGTCGGCGCCACATCTGAACTGTTCGCAACCCTGCAACCGGTGCTGGCGCAGATGGGCCGCAACATCGTGCATTGCGGTGAAGTCGGCACCGGGCAGATCGCCAAGATCTGCAACAACCTGCTGCTGGCGATCTCGATGGTCGGTGTCAGTGAGTCGATGGCGCTGGGTGATGCACTGGGGATCGACACCTCGGTACTGGCCGGGATCATCAACAGTTCGACCGGACGTTGCTGGAGTTCGGAGATGTACAACCCGTGGCCGGGAATTGTCGAAACCGCGCCGGCTTCGCGTGGTTATACCGGTGGGTTTGGTGCAGAACTGATGCTCAAGGATCTGGGCCTGGCGACGGAAGCGGCGCGTCAGGCGCACCAACCGGTGGTTCTCGGCGCGGTGGCGCAGCAGTTGTATCAGGCGATGAGTCAGCGTGGGGATGGCGGGAAAGATTTCTCGGCGATCATCAACAGCTATCGCAAGCCTGCAATAGAAGGGCAGCGCTGAACAAACTGTGGGAGTTAGCCCCCACAGGGGACTTGTGTGTATCAGATATTGTTTGCCGGGAAATCACGTTGGGTGATCTCCCGGCTTTTTTGCATCAGGCAAACACGAAATATTTACGCACGGTCTCGACCACTTCCCACGTGCCTTTCATGCCCGGCTCAACTACGAAAATATCACCGGCGCGCAAATGAATCGGCGCCATGCCGTCCGGGGTGATCACGCAGTAGCCTTCCTGGAAATGGCAGTATTCCCACTTCACGTATTCAACGCGCCACTTGCCCGGCGTGCAGATCCACGTGCCCATGATTTTGCTGCCGTCTTCGCTGGTGTAGGCGTTGAGGTTGACGGTGTGCGGGTCGCCTTCGAGTTTTTCCCATTTGCAGGCATCGAGTACCGGCAGCGGGTGGGTGTCGCGTAGAACGGTGATAGGGGCGGTCATGTGTCGGCTCCAGACAAGGCGATCAAACGGAAGCTGCACCCTATAGCGCCGTGCCGTGGCCCAGATGTCTGTGCTCGACATGCAGATATCCATAAACGCTGCCAGCGGTTTACGGATGGAGGCCTGAACCTTCCAGCAAAATCAATTAACGGCAGTACTGATCTACAACAAAGGTTATGAAGTTATAACTATTTTACTTGTCTGGTTTTTGCTTTTAGTACGTCTGTTCCGTTGCGTGCTTAGTTGCTTTCGATAGTCAGCCTGACTGATAGCGCGGGCGCCCCACCATACCCCGTCTTTGTTAAGTAAATAAGTCGTTCACCGCACCAAGGAGGTGCGGTGTCAGTGGGGTTTTGCAGACTTTTTTCGAGTTGTAAAAAAACCTTGAATAGTTCGTTGACTCTCCCCTTAAGGGCAGAGTTTAGATTCCCGCCGCGTGAGAAGTTGCTGTGGGAAAAGTTACTTTTCATAAGTCGAATTCATGAAGTAGTCACGACATATAGGGAGATAGAAATGAACAATCCATTGGACTTGGAACATGTCGTTGCCAGCACTCGCGAAATCCTCGCACAGCTGTTGGTGATGGATGCGAATGACATCGAAGAAAACAGCAGCATCGTCGAAGACCTCGGTGCCGACTCGCTGGACATCGTCGACCTGAGCTTCCAGCTGGGCCGCCAATATGGCTGCACACTGCCGAAAACCAGCGTGCTCGACCATGCGGTGGCGGTTTGCGGTGATGCCAGCGAGTTTCTCGTCAACGGCCGCATTACCGAAAGCGGCAAGCACTTGCTTGAGCAAAGCCTTAGTGCCTACACCCCGGATCAACTGAAGGCCGGCATGCAACCGGCTCAGGTGTTCGCCGCGACCACCGTGCGCAACTGGGCCAACCAGTGCCGCAATCTCTTCAACTACCTGCCGGCGACCTGCCCGGATTGCAACGCTCACCAAGCGGTTCTGAACGAGCGCCAACAAGTGGTCTGCGGCGCGTGCAGTGCGCGTCTGGTGCCGGCGGATGGCGATGAAGTGTCGCGTCAATTGGTTGAGCAGTTTGTTACCACTCACGCCAAAGAAGCGGTGTAGGAGTTCTCATGCGGGCACGAGAAGTCTATGTGAGCGGGTTCGGTCTGGTGGCGCCCATGGCGCTGGACGCTGCCACGTTGTTCGAGCGGATTTGCCGGAAGCAATCCTGTGTCCGCGAACATCCCCGGTTCAAGGCGCTGGGATTCAGCAACAGCGCTGCCGGGTTTATTGATGACGCGCAGTGGCAGCAGATCGGGGCCGGTTTCGGCGGCAACGCGGCGCTGCACCCGCGACAAAGTGTGCTGGCCGAGTTCGTCGCCCGGCAGGCGCTGGAACATGCCGGCCTGACACCGGCAGATTTTGCCCACAGTCGCAGCGGTCTGTTTCTGGGGGCGAACAAATATTGTGCCGACAGCCACGATCTGCAGCGAGTCAGCCGTTGCATGAATGAGGCGGGGCGCGTCGACCTCGACCGTCTGTTGGATCATCCGCCATCGCCCGCCGCGATCTTCAATCGACGTGTCGATCAACAGACACAACACCTGGCCGATCGGCTCGGCATCCGCGATCACATCTCGACCCATTCCGATGCCTGTGCCGCTGGCACCATGGCCATCGGCAGTGCTTACCGGGCCATCGAGCGCGGTGAGATCGATCTGGCCATTTGTGGTGCCGTCGAGTTGATGGCCAACGAATTGCCCTACTACATGTTCAACAGTCTCGGCGCGCTCTGTCAGGCCGACTTGCCAGCGAGCGAACAAAGCCGCCCGTTCATGCCTGACCGCAGTGGTTTTGTCCTCAGCGAGGGTTCGGCGATGGTCGTTCTCGAATCCGCTGAACACGCCCAACGACGCAAGGCTGCGCCACTGGGCCGGGTGCTCGGTTACGCGAATGTCTGCGAGGCGCAGAAAATGACCTCCAGCAGCCGCGATGGCAGCAAATACGAGGAATGCATGGAAGCTGCAATCGAAGACGCCGGGCTGCTGCGCAGTGCCGTGCAACACGTCAACACCCACGGCACCTCCACCCAGGCCAATGACAGTTGTGAAGCGCTGGCCTTGCAGCGGTTGTTTGGCGGCTGCCAGGACTTCATGACCTTCACCGCCAACAAGTCCGCCATCGGTCATTCGCTGGCCGGCAGTGGCGCGATCGAAGCGGTGCTGTCGCTGATGAGTCTGCGTGACGGTGTGCTGTTACCGACCTTGAATTACGACCCTGAGCGTGCCGAATACCCATCGCTGAAGTTTTTGAGCGAGCCGCTTCGCCAGTCGATCAATGTGGTGATGTCCAACTCGTTCGGTTTCGGCGGTATCAACAGTTCGCTGGTTCTGGGAAGGGCATGACATGAACAGAGCCATCTATCTGCACACCGCTGCTGTCCTGAATGCAGCTGGCAGCGAATGTGCCGACTTGCTCGGCACACCACGCTCAGCACAACCACTGGCCTTTGACGCGCGACGTCTGGCTTTTGCATTGCCGACGCCGCGTCTGGCGAGCGATTTGTTCGATCGCAAGATCCAGCGCAGCGTCGAGCCGCAAGGCTTGCGTTTATTGCATTGCGCAGCACGGCTGGCACCGTCGCTGGCGGCGCTGCAAGTGCCCGCCTCGCGTGTTGCCCTGACCGCGGCCATTCCCGAAGTCGACGCACCAAGCCCTTGTTGGGACGCGGTGCAGGCGATCATCGAACAGCCACACAAACAACTCGGCCAATTGTTGGCCAACACTCCGCCCTTGCATGCGCTGACCCTGCTCAACAGCAGCGTGATGGCGTATGTGGCCGAAGCGCTCGATTGCCACGGGCCGATGGGAGGCTTCTGTTCCCAGGACAACGCCGGGCTGGATGCGCTGATCGAAGCCTGCCAGCAGATTGGCGAGCAGCATGCCGACGCCGCGCTGGTGGTCAGCAGCAGTCCGAACCTGACACCGGCCCTGTACCTGCGCGAGCCCGACCAGGCAAACGAGGCGGTTTTTGGTGAGGGCGCCGCCGCGCTGTTGCTGGCGTCAACACCACCAGCGGATAGGGCCCATGTCGTACGCGTAGCCGGGTTCGCTCGGGGCTACAGCGCGGATCCGCAACGCTCTTCAGCCGTTGGCCAGCGCGTGATCGACCAAGCCTTGAGTCTGGAGAAACTGCGCGTGGGCGACGTTGAACAGGTCGTCGGCAATTGCGCTGACGAGCAGTTGATGAAGTTGCTCGAAGCCTTCCCGCGCGAGATTCGCAGCACCCGCAACATGACCGGTGAACTGGGCGCCAGCGGCTTGCTGACAGAGGTCGCGCTGACCTTGCACCTCAGTCGTGAGACAACGGCGACGCCAGGCTACACGCTGCTTGTCAGCCACACTCGCGCCGGTCACTGGGGCGCGTTGCTGTTGAGCAGTGAAACCATGGAGAAGCACGCATGAGTGCGACACGGATTGTGATCACCGGCATGGGCGCCGTCACCGGTTTCGGTTTCGAATGGCAGACCCTCTGGGAAAAAATGCTCGGCGCCGAACATTGCGTGCGGCCATGGCAGCCGGACGACCTGCAAGAGGCCTCGTTTGCGGTGCGTTATGCAGCGCCTGTCGACATGAGCCTGTTGCCGGAAAAACTGCACAACCACACGGCGTGGACGATGCCACTGGAAAAACGCAGCCGCTTTGGCTGGGTGGCCGCTACGCAAGCGGTCAACGACAGCGGCCTGCAACCGGAGCAATTGCGCGGCGCCGCGGTCCTGTGTGCCTCGGGCGCGCCACAGCACATGCTCGCCGACATGCTGCTGACCGCCGCCCCCGATGGCGCGGCCCCTGGCTGGCAGCACCTGATGCCGCGTGCCGGGCAAGTGAATGCCGACGGTTCGCTGCGTCAAAGCAACGACCGTCTGGCGCGCGTAATCGCCGACGATCTCGGCTGCGAAGGCCCCGTGATCAACATCAGCAGTGCCTGTGCTGGCGCCTCGCAAGCGATCGGTAATGCCTTTCAGATGATTCGTCGCGGCGAAGTCAGCGTAGCGCTGGCCGGCGGTGCCGACTCGGTGCTCAATCTCGACACCATGGCCGCGCTGTACTTGCTCGGCGCCGCGTCGGGCGAACAACGCTGGGGCGCCGACCTGTGTCGGCCGTTCGATCGTGACCGCAGTGGGCTGATCGCCGGCGAGGGCGGCGGTTTTGTTGTCCTCGAAAGCCTGGAACACGCCTTGGCCCGGGGCGCGACACCCTATGCCGAAGTGCTCGGTTTCGGCAGCAGCCTGGACGCTTACAAAGTCACTGCACCGCAACCCGAAGGACGTGGCGCGGCACTGGCGATGCAAGCTGCGCTCGACGACGCCGGGCTACGCCCGCAGCAGATCGATCTGATCAACGCCCACGGCACCTCGACGCCGCTCAACGACGTTGCCGAAACCCTCGCGATCAAAAGTGTGTTCGCCGAACACAAGCACTATCAAGCCTTGGCTGTCAGCGCCAACAAATCACAGTTCGGTCACCTGATCGCAGCGGCCGGCGCACCCGAATGCATCGTCACCGCATTGGCCTGCCTGAACGATCTGGTCACGCCCACGGTGAACCTGCACGACGCCGACGAACAGTGCGATCTGGATTACTGCGCCGGTCAGGCCGTCAGTCGTCGCGTGGATTACGCACTGAGCAATTCCTTCGGTTTTGGCGGCCTCAACACCTCGCTGGCCCTTGGCAAATATCGGGAGCACGGACAATGAGCAATGCCTCTGCACGTATCGCCATCACCGGCAGCGGCTGTGTGTTGCCCACAGGCTGGGGAGTTGAGGGTTTCTGGTCGGCGGCCCGCGAGGGTCGCAGCGCGATCTCGCCCCTGAACTCGTCACTGTTCCACAGCGAGCGCGTCACCGCGTTCGGGCACATCGCTGATCGAGACCATCAACGTAGCCGTCAGGATGTCGCGCAAAACCTCCAGCGTTACTGCCCGCCGGCAGTGATCTGGGGCGTCAGTGCCGTGCGCCAGGCGTTGGCCGAGGCCGGGCTTGAACCGGGCCGCGACAACGTGCGTTTTGGTCTCTATTGCTGCCAGGGCGGTTACACCCATCCCTCGCTCGCTTCTTACGGTGAACTGCTGCACGAGTGTCAGACCGAGGCCGGTGCCGACATGCAGCGTCTGGCCAAACGCGTGTTGCAGGAGCGCGCGCTCGATCCGTTTCTGGTCCTCAAAAGCCTCAGCAACGGTTTGCTCGGGGTGGTCAGTCTGGCGTTGAAACTGGAGTGCGAAAGCAACGCTTACATGCAAGGTGTGGCCGGCAATCTCGCGGCGCTACGCGAGGCCTGCGCCGCGCTGCAAAGCGGTCGAGTGGATGCGGCGATTGTGGTCGGCGCCGGCAGTGAACTTGATCCACTGGCGCTGGCTGCACTGGCCGAGGCTGGCGTAATCAGCACCGACGCTTCGCAAAGCCTGCGCGCCTTCGATCGCCACGGCAGTGGTGGTATTGCCGGCGAAGGCGCGGCGGCGTTGGTACTGCGCCGCGCCGATGATCTGCCGGCAGGCCCGCAAACCTGCCTGACGGCGCTCTTCGCCCATCCTCGTCTGGACTCGCTGAACCTGCCCGACAAACAGGTGGATCTGCTGATCAGCAGCGCCACTGGCGATGCGCACAAGGATGCCGATCTTGCCCGCACGCTGGCGCGAACCGGCGCCGCGCACATCACCAGCAGCACGCCGCTGACCGGCATGCTCAGCGGTGCGCCGAGCCTGGTGGATCTGATCCTCGCGCGGCAGGCGTTGCAGGCGCAAAGCATCCCGCCGGTCAGTGGCCTGGAGCAACCGCTGGATGCGCACCTGCCGTTTGTGCTCGGCGGGCCGCGCGATGCCGTGCTGCACGATTGCCTGGTCATCAACCGCGACGACAACGGCTTCAGTGCCGGTTACCAACTCGAATTTCACGCGGCCGACTGACCGTCCGCCCGCAACAGCTGATTTTTTACTCAAGGGATAGAACTGTCATGGATTACCGCGATTACGTACGGCCGAAATTCGTTGAATTGATGCAGGCCCTGGGCCTGGAGTGCCAGTTCCACAGAGCGCTGGGCAGTAAATTGTTTTACCGCGACCGGCAGGGCGAAGAGGTGACGGTTACTGACTTCCTCGGCGGCTACGGCGCCGCGCTGTATGGCCACAACGATCCGCAATTTGTCGATCAACTCGTCGACCTGTTGCGCGCCGATGTGCCGTTCAATGCGCAGATGTCGGTGCGCGGTGCGGCCGGTCAGTTGGGGCGTGAACTCAGTGAAGCGTTCAACCGTGAACTGAACAACACCGAGCGCTACATTTCGACCTTCTCCAACAGTGGCGCCGAGTCGGTGGAAATCGCCGTCAAGCACGCCGAATACCGTCGTCAGAAAAACCTGCAGAAGCAATTCGACGAGCGCGATTTCACCCTCGCCAATCTGGTTGCCAGCGACAAGGCCTACGTCGAACTGGACATCGACGATATCGATTTGCCCGCCGGTCTGCTGCCGCAGAATCTGTCCTGCGTCACCGTGCGCCAAGTGGCCGAGGCGGTGCGTCAGCACAACCTGGAGCAGTTGCATGTCGAGCCGGTCTTTCTCGCTGTACGCGGCAGCTTCCACGGCAAACTGGTGAACACCGTTCAACTGACGTACGGCAAGCAGTACCGCAAACCGTTCGCCCGTTTCGGCCTTAACGTCGAGTTCATCGACCCGCAGCAGCCACAGCAATTGCAGGACCTGCCGGCCCGTCACGTGCGTCACTGGCTGAGCCTGGAATGGAGCGGCGAAACCCTGCAGGTACGCCGCGAAGCATTCAGCGCGATCACGGCGGTATTGCTGGAGCCGATTCAGGGCGAGGGCGGCATCAACGAGTTCGCCAATGAGTTTTATCTGGGCCTGCGGCGTCTGTGCAACGAGCAGCAATGCCCGCTGATCATCGATGAAGTGCAATCCGGTTTCGGCCGCACCGGCACTTTGCTCGGCGCCAGCCATTTCAACTTGCAGGGCGATTACTACTGCCTGTCGAAAGCGCTGGGCGGAGGCCTGATGAAAATTGCTGCGACGGTGATCCGCGCCAGCCACTACGAAAACGACTTCAGCTACATCCACAGTTCGACCTTTGCCGAAGATGACGCGTCCTGCCATATCGCCCTGTCAGCCCTGCGGCGTCTGTTCGAGAACGACAGCGCGATGCTCAAGGACGTGAACAAGAAGGGCGAGTACCTCAAGTCGTCGCTGCTGGAACTCAAAGCGGCCTACCCGGACGTCATCGCCGACGTGCGCGGTCGCGGCTTGCTGCTGGGCTTCGAATTGCACGACCTGACCGGCACCAGCTCACTGGTTCAGGCATCGGCGCAGTACAACGATGCGCTGGGCTACATCATTGCCGGCTACCTGCTGCAATTCGAATCGCTGCGCGTGGCGCCGTCGGGCAGCAACGCCAATGTGATTCGTCTGGAACCGCCGGTGTGCATCACCTTCGAAGAAATCGATGGCTTGATCGGCTCCCTGCAGAAAGTCTGCGACATGCTGCGCCGCCGCGATGCTTTCCCGCTGGCGGCCGGTGTGTGCGCCGACAGCATCGCGCAAGTGCCGGCCCGCGAGGTCAGCTTCAAGGAGGATGAAAACCTCCCAAAGTCTGATGAGAACGTGCGCGTGGTGGCGCGCGTGGCGTTCATCAACCATTTGATTGATTCGGACATGCTCAGTGACGTCGATCCGTCACTGTCGACCCTGAGCCCTGAACAGAAACGCGAGTTCATCAAACGCATGGCCCCCGAGCGTCGTGCCGCGCCGATCGGCCCGGTGCAGATCCGCTCGAAACTCGGCACCGCCGTGGAGTTCACTCTGTACCCGCTGTGCATGGATTCCGACGCCATGGCGGCGTACATCGCCAGCGGTGATTTGCAAACCATCCGCGAAGAAGTCGGCAATCGCATCAAGGATGCCCGCGCCGATGGCTACACCGTTGCCGGTCTGGGCATGTACACCTCGATCGTCACCAACAACTGCCAAGCGCTGCAGATCCCCGACATGGCGCTGACTTCCGGCAACGCCCTGACCATCGGCATGGGTCTGGAAGCCATCGAGCAAGGCTGCAAACAGCAAGGCCTTGAGCTGGGTGAGCAGACCGCTGCAGTGGTCGGTGCGGCCGGCAACATTGCCTCGACCTACGCCTCGCTGCTGTCGACCAGCGTCGAGCACCTGATCCTCATCGGCAGCGGCCGCGACGGTTCCCTGCGTCGTCTGGAAAAAACCGCGCAACTGATTTACGCCGAAGCCGCCCGCGCGATTCTCAAGGGCGTCGCCGAGCACGACCGTCTCGCCCGTCGCTTGCAGCAAATCGACGGCATCGATGCGCTGTTGCAGGCCCATGGCAGCAGTGCCGATCTAGGCCTGCGAGTGGCGAAACTGGTCGAGGAACGCTTGGGCGCGAATGCCTTCATCACCGTCAGCAACGATCTAGATGTGCTGAAACAGGCACGCATCGTGCTCTGCGCGGCGAACGCACCGCAGCCGTTTCTAGGGGCCGAACACTTCGCCGAAAACAGCGTGATCTGCGACATCGCCGTTCCGCTGAACGTTGACCAGAACCTCGCCAGTCAGCGCTCTGACGTGCTCTACATGCACGGCGGCATCGTGCAGACACCGCTGGGCGATGGTTTGGTGAAAAACGTTCGGGCCTATCTCAAGCAAGGTCAGTTGTACGCGTGCATGGCCGAGTCGGTGCTGATGGGCCTGTCCGGGATGAAACAGCACTACTCCTACGGCGACATCAGCCGTGAGCAGGTTCAGCAGATTCGTGCGCTGGCGGCGACTCACGGTTTCACCCTCGCGCAGTTCAAAACCGACAACTCGCTCTAAGGAACGGTCATGCCGAATAAAGTAGCAGTGGTGACCGGTGGCAGTCGTGGCATCGGTCGGGCGATTGTCCAGGCCCTGGCCGGGGCCGGTTATCAGATCGCGTTCAGTTACGTGCGCGATGAAGTCGCGGCGATGGCCTTGCGCGATGAGGTCCAGGCCTCGGGGATCGATTGCCTGGCGTTGCAGTGCGATGTCAGCAACGGCGACAGCATCAAAGCGTTTTTCGAGCGGATCGATCAGCATTTCCAGCGTATCGATCTGTTGGTCAATAACGCCGGTATCACTCGCGACGGTCTGCTGGCGACGATGTCGGCGCGTGATCTGATCGACGTGATCCAGACCAACCTGATCGGCACGATGCTGTGCTGTCAGCAGGTGGTGCCGGGCATGTTGCGCCAGCGCAGTGGTTGCATCGTCAACATCAGTTCGGTGGCGGCGCAGAAGCCCGGTAAAGGGCAGAGCAACTATGCCGCCGCCAAGGGTGGGGTCGAATCGTTGACCCGTGCCCTGGCGGTGGAACTGGCACCACGCAACATTCGCGTCAACGCGGTAGCGCCGGGCATCGTCAAGACCGAGATGAGTACGGCGCTGATCGG
This sequence comes from Pseudomonas sp. CROZ-RG-20F-R04-15, assembly GCF_022662375.1. Lineage (GTDB taxonomy): Bacteria > Pseudomonadota > Gammaproteobacteria > Pseudomonadales > Pseudomonadaceae > Aquipseudomonas. Next base: position 25,271 of record NZ_JAKNQL010000001.1, read on the forward strand.
CAGTCAGGAGGAAGAAATCCAGTCGCGTCTGCTGATCAAACGCTACGCGGAACCTGAAGAAATTGCCGAAGCGGTGCTGTACCTCGCCGATCGCGGTTTGTACCTGACCGGGGAGGTCCTGTCGGTTAACGGCGGGTTGAAGATGCCATGAGCCGGACCATTCTGATCACCGGTGCGGCCAAAGGCATCGGCCGCGCGGTTGCCGAGAACTTTGCCGCCGACGCCGACAATCGCCTGATCCTGCTGGATCTCGATCTGGCCGAACTGCAGCGCTGGGTCGATGAGCAACAGGAGCAGATCAAGGCGCGAGTCGAAACCCACGCGGCGAACATTGCCGACCTGCCGGCCATGGAGGCGTTGTTCAAGACCCTCGGCTCGCAAGTCGAGTACGTCGACGTGCTGGTCAACAGTGCCGGCATCTGCAACGAGAACGAGCCGGAGGATCTGCACAACTGGCACAAGGTGATTTCGGTCAACCTCAACGGCACGTTCTACGTGACTTCGCTGTGTCTGGCGCTGATGCCCGACCGTGGGCGGATCATCAACATGTCGTCGATCCTCGGCCGTGCCGGCAAGGTGCGCAACACCGCGTACTGCGCCTCCAAACACGGCATCGTCGGCATGACCAAGGCGCTGGCGCTGGATCTCGCTTCGCGGCAGATCACCGTTAACGCGATTCTGCCGGCGTGGATCGATACGCCAATGTTGCAGGGTGAACTGGCGACGCAAGCGGCGATTGCCGGGTTGACCCAGGAACAGATCGTGCGCAACGCGAAGAAGAAACTGCCGATGCGCCGTTTCATTCAGAGCGAAGAAGTCGCGGCGATGGTGCGCTACCTGGCCAGCCCCGAGGCTGGCGGGGTGACCGCCCAGAGTCTGGTGATCGATGGCGGTGTCGGGTTGGGAATGTAGCGATGCCTCGATTTCACAACAGTCACATTGTGGGGGCGGTGTGGGCGTGCATGGCTGCGCCCGCCGCGATGGCCGAATTGACCGTCGATGATCTGAAGCCTGATTACGCCGACGGTGAAGTCGGCGTGGCTACGGCTTTGCGCCTGCACGGCGACGATCAGGTCACGCAAAAAGCCGTGTATTTCAAAGCCAACCTGGAAGACAACTGGGACGGCGGTTACTACAAGGCCAAGGGCCGCGTGCGATATGACGCGCGCTACGACGGCAACAATCCGTACAGCGAACGGGCTCGCGACAAATACCGTTTCGATGCCGATTGGCGGCACCTCTACGTCGGCCATTCCCTAGGTGACGGCGAAGTGACGGTGGGCTGGCAGCAAGTGGTCTGGGGCCGTGCGGATGAATTGCGCGTGCTCGATCAGATCAACCCGCTGGACTATCGCGATGGTCTGACGCCGCTGCTCGAAGACAGTCGTATCGCCGTGCCCATGGTGCGTTTTGCACAACCGGTGGGCGAATGGGAACTGGAGGCGCTGTGGATCACTGACTTCTTGAAAAACCGGGCGCCGGTGGAGGGCAGTGAATTTGCCGCGCCGCTGTTTGCCACGCCGGATCCGCAGTATTTCCTGCTCGATTCCAAACCCGGCTATGACGGCGACAAGGGCTATTCCTATGGCCTGAGCGCCAATGGCCGGATCGGCGCAGTGGATACCAGTTTCGTTGCCTTGAGCGCCCGTCAGCAAGATCCGGTGTACGCGGTCGAAGGTCTCGCCGATGACGGTCGCACGCGACTGGAACGGCAGTTTCCCCGTTACACCATGGGCGGTGCGGGGCTGGCGATCGACGCCGGGCACAGCATCGTGGTGCGCAGTGAGGTCGCGTATTTTGACAACTGGCGCGTGACCAATCCGACCCGCGCCTACGGTGCCGACAGCACGCCCATGGTCAAGTCGCTGCTGGGTGTCGACTACCTGTTGCGCGACTGGCTGATTTCCGCGCAATGGCAGGAACAAGTGCTGCTCGACTGGCAGGACGGCATGTTGCAGGACAAGCGCGAACCGCTGTTCACCCTGTCGGCCGAAGGCACCCATTGGCAGGACCGCCTCAAGAGTCGTCTGGTCGCGGCTGCCTCACCACCGTTTCAGGACAACGCCTTGCTGCAAGGCATCTTCACCTACAAGCCGGTCGACTACATCAAGCTCGGCCTGGAAGTGGATGTGTTCTTCGGCAAACCCGACAGGTCTTTTGGCGAGTACAGCAAGCGCGATCAAGTGCGGCTGTCGGCCGGTTATCTGTTCTGACCCATCATGCCTGCCGCGCTCGCGCAGGTGCACTCATCCAACGAAAAGGAAGTTGTTATGTTGCCGTTTTTGAAAAGTCTGACCACCGCCGCATTGATCCTCGGTAGCGCCTGCGCCAGTGCCGCCGAGGCTGGCAATGCCGATGAGATCATCCGTCAGGTACGCGATCGCAATGACGGGAACAGCTTCATGTCCCAGGTCTCGCTGATCCTGCATGACAAGAAAGGCAATACCCGAGTTCGCGAGTTCACCTATCTGCAAAAGGATTACCCGGACAGCGACAAGTTCAGCATGTACTTTTCCGCGCCGACTGACGTGCGTGACGTCGCCTTCCACATTGAAAACCCGCACGAAACCCTCGGCCTGGAAGACAGCCAGTGGATGTACCTGCCGGTCAGCCGTCAGACCCGCCGCATCTCCACCACCGACAAGCGCGGCTCGTTCATGGGCAGTGAGTACTCGTACGCCGATCTGGACAAGATCCGCGTCAAAGACTATTCGCAGAAACTCGTCGGCGAAGAACAGATCAAGGGCCGCGACTGCTACGTGATCGAGCGCGAACCGGCGTCCCCAGAGGTGCTGGCCAAGACCGGTTACAACAAGCTGAAGGTGTGGATCGACAAGCAGAACTTCCTGGTCATGCGTCAGGATTTCTTCGACGTCAAAGGCGTGTTGATCAAGCAGATGCGCACGCAGAAAGTCGCAACCATCGACTCGATCGACAGCATCGTCCTCAGTGAGACCGAGCACTTTATCGACGGCACCCGCTCGGAAATGCGCTTCAACCAGTTGCAGTACAACGTCTCGCTGGAAGATCGCCTGTTCACCCAGACCGCCATCAAGCGCGGGCTGAAAACCGGTGACCTGCCGGAATTTGCCGTGTCTGCCCGCTAAGCGCCGCCCCCGACGACCTGGAACCCTTGATCATGGAAAGATATCTGAATTTCGTCGAGCGCTATGCGCGGACGATTGTTTTCCTGCTGGTGGCGATAACCGCGTATTTCACCTACACGCTGGGCGCGCTGGTGTCCGACACCAACCCTTATCTGCTCAAGGAAAACCACCCGGCGCGCAAGACCATCATCGATTTGCAGGGTGAGTTCACCGGCACGTTCGACTCGGTGATGGTGGCGCTGAACAATCCGCAGACGGTGTTCAACAAAACCACGCTCAACGCGCTGTTTTCGATGTCGCAGTCGGTGCGCAAGATGATCCTGGCCAACGATGCCGACAAGGAGCAGCTGGCGCAGATCGTTGCCCGGCACCCCGACGACAGCCGTGCGCAGTTGCTGACCCGGGACATTCTCGAAGGTGGTTTTTCGCAGAACGATTACGCCAACGCCAAGGCATTGCGTGATCATGCCCAGAGCCAGAACTGGGATTCCCATGATCAACTGTTCCTGACCTTTCTCGCCGAGCGGATCAACCCGATCCGCGAAATGGCCTCGATGGGCGACCTGGAAAACATCGTCCTGACCGACGACGGCGAGCTGTTGATCCACAAAACCCTCAATGCTTATGACATGGACCCGGCAGTGGTCGAATCGCAGATCATGGGCAACGAGTTGATGGTCGACGGGGTGGTGTCCAAGGACAAGAAAGTCGCGATGCTGGTGGCCGAACTCGGCACCAAGCAGGACGACGCTCAGGCGCAATTGCGCGCCTATCAGATCGTGCGCGGCATCGTCGCGCAATATCAGGCCGAGCACCCCGAGTACAAGGACGAAATCTTCATTGCCGGCATGCCGATCTTCATCGCCGCGCAGCAGGAGATCATCGATCACGACCTGGCCGTGCTGTTCCCGATCGTGTTTTTGCTGATTACCTTGCTGCTGATCTTCTTCTTCCGCAAACCACTGGGCGTGCTGTTGCCGCTGTTCAACATTCTGTTCTGCACCATCTGGACCTTGGGCCTGATGGCGCTGTTGCGGGTGCCGTTCGACCTGCTGACCAGTGTGCTGCCAGTGTTCCTGTTCACCATTTGCTGCTCCGATGCGATCCACGTGATGGCTGAGTATTACGAGCAGAAAAGCGCCGGCAAGAGCAATCGCGAGGCCAACCGCGAAACCCAGCGCCTGATGGTGGTGCCGGTGGTGCTGACAACCGTGACGACCATCGCCACGTTCATGATTTCCACCACCAACAACATTGTCAGCATCCGTAATTTCGGCGTGTTCATGTCCATCGGGCTGACTGCGGCGCTGATCATTTCGCTGTTGCTGATTCCGGCGTGGATCGCGATCTGGGGCAAGGATCAGCCGCAGCAAGCCAAGGCTGTGGTGCACCAGGAGTCGATCATATCGCGCTATCTGGTCGCGTTCTGCGCTTGGATGATCCGCTTTCGCAAGCCGATCCTGATGGTCATTCTGCCTGTGCTGGCGCTGGCCACGGTGTTCACGTTCCGCGTCGATATCGAAGACTCCGGCATCGCTTACTTCAAACCGGAAAGCCACATTCGCGTGTCCGATCAGTTCATCAACCACGCCAAAGTAGCGGGCACGGCGCCGGGCTGGATCGCGATCGACAGCAAAGAGCCGCGCGGCGTACTGACCACCGAAGTGGTGCAGTTCATCGACAAGCTTGACCACTTCATCAAACAGCAGCCGAACGTCAGTTATGGCTACTCGCTGGCGACTTACGTCAAGCGCATGAACCTGGTGCTCAACGACATGAACCCGGATTATCTGCGGGTGCCGAATGCCGTGGAGAAGGTCACCTCGGTCAATGACGACGGGCAGGTCGAGCGTTTTGAAGTGCCGGGCAATTCGCTGATCGAGCAGCACGTGATGCTGTTCGAAAACGGTGGCGGCTCGGACCTGAACAATGTGCTCAACGCCGATTTCTCCAAGGCCTTGACCCTGTACACCATGACCTCGTCGGTCGCCAGCGACTATCAGGGCATGCTCGACCGCCTCGACGCCTGGCTGCTGGTGAACAAACCGGCCAACCTGGAAGTGACCCACGCCGGCACGCCGTTGATCTGGACGGGCGTGCTGCAGGAAATCACTCAAGGCCAGGTGTTGAGTTTCTCCCTGGCCTTGCTGGTCGTCACGTTGATGATGATGTACTGGCTGAAATCGGTACGCCTCGGTGTGCTCGGCATGTTGACCTTGCTGACCACGTCGGTGACGGTCTACGGCTTCATGTTTCTGTTCGGCATCGAGCTGAACATCGGCACGACGCTGGTGACGTTCCTCGTGGTCGGCGTGGTCGATTACGCGGTGCACCTGCTGTCACGCATCAAGTTGCTGGTGCAGCAGGGTATCGAGATCGACGCGGCCATTTTGCAGGCGATGCACAGCGTTGGTCGTTCTACGGTGATCAACGTGGTGATCTTCTCCGTAGGCTTCATGGCGTTGCTGTTTTCCGACTTCAAGCCGATTGTCGATCTGGGCGCACTGGTGGCGATGGCGCTGTTTTCCAGCGGGGTCATGACCATTGTCCTGGTGACGCTGGTATCGCCGTGGTTCTTTGCGGCGATTGTGCCGGTGCATGCGCCGGTTCAAGCACTGCGCACAGAAGGGGAGGCGGTGCCGGGCTGACTCGCCAACGACCGGGCACGCCTGCCCTGAGACGACAGGCGAGCCCGGTCATGCGGCGCAGCAGGGCTTTCAGTTCAGGGTAGTGCCCGGGTTTTTTTCGCCATAACGGGCAATGCGCTCGAACTGACATTCCTGTCGCGCATCGTTGAGGTTGTTTTCGAACGCTTCGAGGCCGTCGTGCAACTGCTGCAAATCGCCGATCTGGGTCACCAGTTCGGCTTTTTTTTCGGCAATGGCTCGTTGCGCCATGTCCCACGGGAATTCGTCGCCGCGGTAGTTGTTGAGGATCACCTGTAGCTCTTTGAGCTTGAAGCCCAATTGCTGGGCGCACTTGATGAACGTCAACACCTCGACACTTTGCTGGCTGTAGATACGGTATTTGCCTTCACGCTTGGGCTCGGGCAACAGGCCGATTTCTTCGTAATGGCGAATGCTTTTGACAGTGGTGCCCGACAGCTGGGCGGCTTTGCCGATATACATAAAGGTCCGTCTCGATGATCAAACATAGCTAGCGCGGTCAGGCGTCATGCCTGATCGGCGGCGATTATATGTCCAATATCATCACAAGGTTGCAGCTGTGCGTAAAAGACGCGCACAGGCGACGGGCGGGCACCGACGGGAACCCGCAGACGGACTGACGACGGCCACGCGCCGTCAGTGTTTCAGCCGTGTTGCGTCAGCAGGCGGCGCTCACGCGGGCTTGCTCCAGCCAGTTTTCGCGCTGTTTCGGTTTGGAGCCCAGAATCGGTCCGAACGTCAGCGTCTTCAACGGCTTGATCCCGCAGAATTCCAGGGTGGTCTTGCGCATCTGATGCAGCCCCGGCATGCCGTAGACCCATTTGTAATACCAGTACGGCGTGTCCATGGTCACCAGCAGATGCGCGGTGCGGCCCTTGAGCAGCTTGTCGGGGAAGGCTTTGCCTTCGCGATACTTGAAGGCGAAACCGGGCAGGAAAATCCGGTCGACAAAACCTTTGAGCAACGCCGGAATCCCGCCCCACCAGATCGGATAGACAAACGTCAGGTGTTCGGCCCAGGTGATGTCGGCCTGGGCTTGCAGCAGATCCGGCTCCAGCGGCTGCACCTTGTTGTAGCCCTCGTGCAAAACCGGATCGAACGCCAGCGCATCCAGGCGCAACAGGCGGACGTCATGCCCGGCGTCTTTGGCTGCCTGCACGTAGGTTTCGCTCAATGCCCCGCAAAAGCTGTCGGTGGAGGGGTGACCCAGAATCACGAGCATTCGTTTGCTCATTGTGTGTACTCCTGAAATGAAGCTCACAGGATAGAGTCTGCCCCTAGCGGTAGAGTCAAGGCATCAGCGTATCGAACAGGGCACGGGCGTAACCGGGCAGGTGATCGAAATCCCGCGCGCACAGTTGCAGAGTGCGATGGGCCCAGACTTCGTCCAGCGGCCGGCACGTTATCGAGTGCACCGCCGCCCAGCGCTCGATAGCCACCTTGGGCACGATGGCCAGCCCCGCACCTCGCGCCACCATGCGCATGACGCCCTCGAAGCCATCGGCACGGATCCGGATCGACATGCGCTGGCCGATGTGCAGCGCTTGTTCCTCAAGGTGAATCGCCAGCGCGCTGTGGCTGCCAAGCGCTACATAGTCGTGCGCCAGGGTTTCACCAAACGTCAGCGACGCCTGACTCGCCAAAATATGGTCTGGGGGCAGGATCAGCACTAATGGATCGTCGCGGAAGGGCCGGGTTTGCAGACCGTGGGTGTCGACCGCATCGGAAACAATCCCCAGGTCCGCCGCGCCCTGGCGCAAGGCGTGAGTGATGCGCGCGCTGGGCAGTTCCTGCAAATCGATGTCGAGATTGGGATGATCGCGCAGGAAGTCCGCGAGTACTTCCGGCAGGTATTCGGTGATCGCCGTGGTGTTGCACAGCAAGCGCACCTGACCTTTGACGCCTTGGGCGTACTCGGCCAGATCCTGCTGCATGCGTTCGGCTTGTTGCACAAGGATGCGCGCGTGGTGGGCGAGGGCTTTGCCGGCGGCCGTCGGCGTGACGCCACGGCGCCCGCGCTCAAGGAAATCGCTGCCGAGCGAGGCTTCCATGGCACGGATTCGGGCGCTGGCGGCGGCCAGGGATAAATGGCTGCGGGCAGCGCCGGCGGTGATGTTGCCGCTGTCGAGGATGTGCAGGTAGAGGCGCAGGTCGGTGAGGTCGAAGTGCATGAGGGTGGCCTCTGGTTTTAGGGTGTTCGGGCTGGCCCCTTCGCGAGCAGGCTCGCTCCCACAGGGGAGTTGTGTACGACACCCATCCAATGTGGGAGCGAGCCTGCTCGCGAAGGGGCCGGTCGCCTGACTGAAAATTTCAGCCTCTTGTTAAAAGAGAGGCTGCCTCAGTATATGGCAGATTTTCAGCCAGCCTCGACTGGCGCACAGTCATGCCATGAGCACACTTGCAGACTTCTATCAAAATCTCGGACTGGCCTTGTCTTTGCTGGTCATGATGACCTTCGTCCTCGCCGGCCTGATCAAAGGCGTCATCGGCCTCGGTCTGCCCACCGTCGCCATGGGCCTGCTCGGTCTGGCTATGGCGCCGTCGCAGGCAGCCGCGCTGCTGATCATCCCGGCAACCCTGACCAACGTCTGGCAATTGGCATTCGGCGGACACTTGAAAGGTCTGATCAAACGCTTGTGGCCGATGCTGCTGATGATCTTTCTCGGCACGGGCATCGGCACAATGTGGATCGGCATGGCAGGCGGGCATTGGGTGGTGCGCGGACTCGGCGCGGCACTGTTGCTCTACGCGTTGAGCGGATTGTTTTTGCCAACGCTGCACATCCAGCCACGCCACGAAACCTGGCTCGGCCCGGTGTGCGGCTTGATCACTGGCGTCATCACCTCGGCGACGGGCGTCTTCGTGATTCCGGCGGTGCCGTACCTGCAAGCGCTGGGTTTGAGTCGCGATGAACTGGTGCAGGCACTGGGCCTGTCTTTCACGGTTTCGACGCTGGCGTTGGCCGCTGGATTGCTTTGGCGCGGTGCCCTCGGTGGCGGCGAACTCAGTGCTTCGCTGCTGGCGCTGATTCCGGCCATTCTCGGCATGTTGCTTGGCCAATGGCTGCGCGAACGCATCAGCGCGGTGCTGTTCAAGCGCGTGTTCTTCATCGGTCTGGGCGCGCTCGGCGCCCATCTGCTGATCAGCGGTTAGCCGAAGCTTCGCTGAGCATTTCGATCTGGCGGATATCAAAATCGCGCTGCAGATAATCCATGCGTCGCTCGAAGAATGCCTTCATGTGCGGCAGGTTCGAGTGCACATCCAGGTGCGCTTGCGACGCCCAGATCTCGTAGAAGATGAACAGCGTCGGATCTTCCTTGTCGCGCAGCATGTGGTACTCGATACAACCCGGCTCAGCGCGACTCGGCTCGACATAGGCGCGAAACAGCGCTTCGAAAGCCTCGGATTTTTCCGGGCGGGTCTTGGCATGCAGGATAAAACCCAGGCGTTCACTCATCACAACGACTCCTCATATTCAGAATGCCGCGGATGTTATTGCAACAATCGGCGATGGATTCGTGCTTTTTGATCAAATGTATTTTGCGCAGTCAGGCCTTATTCCGCGCGAGGCGGATCGTTAACCTGCCGCCATTCCAGTTTCCCTTCTCCATCCAGCCCAATGGCTGCGCCGAGGCTTTCTCATGAAAAAAGTGCTGTTGCTTAATGGCGGTAAAAAATTCGCTCACTCCGACGGTCGCTACAACACCACCCTGCACGAGGCCGCGCTGAGCGTGCTGGATCGCGGCGGTGTCGACGTCAAAACCACGTTCATCGACGAGGGCTACGACGTCGCCGAAGAAGTGGCGAAATTCCTTTGGGCCGACGTGATCATTTATCAGATGCCGGGCTGGTGGATGGGCGCGCCATGGACGGTGAAAAAGTACCTTGATGAAGTCTTCACCGAAGGCCACGGCAGCCTCTACGCCAGCGATGGCCGCACCCGTTCCGATGCATCGCAGAAGTACGGCAGCGGTGGCCTGATTCAGGGCAAGCAATACATGCTGTCGCTGACCTGGAACGCACCGCAGCAAGCCTTCGATGATCCGACTGATTTCTTCGAGGCCAAAGGTGTTGATGCGGTGTACTTCCCGTTTCACAAGGCCAACGAATTTCTCGGTATGACCGGGTTGCCGACGTTCCTTTGTGTGGACGTGATGAAGCGGCCGAACATCGAGGCTGATGTGGCGCGTTATGAGCAGCATTTGACCGAGGTGTTTGGCCTCAAGGGCTGATGCTCGGCTACTATCGAAGGCCTGAGCCTGCGGGGCAGGCCAATCGATTTGAGGACACCCGTGAAAGCCAGATCCGATGAGTTGCAGATTTTCGTCTGCGTGATCGAATGCGGTTCGATTTCCGCCGCCGCCGAACAGGTCGGACAAACGCCGTCGGCAGTCAGCCGCACGTTGTCGAAGCTGGAAGCCAAGCTCGACACCACGCTGATCAACCGCACCACGCGGCGCATGGACCTGACCGAGGAGGGCAAGTATTTCTTCGAGCAGGCCAAGCTGATTCTCGATCAGATGGAGCAACTCGAAGAGCGTCTGTCTTCACGCCAGCAAACCCCGTCGGGGCGCCTGCGGATCAACGCGGCATCGCCGTTCATGCTCCACGCAGTTGTGCCCTACATCGACGAATTCCGCCAGCTCTATCCGGACATCCAGCTCGAACTCAACAGCAATGACCTGATCATTGACCTGCTGGAACAAAGCACCGACATCGCCATCCGCATCGGTACCCTCGCCGATTCGACATTGCACGCGCGTTCGCTTGGTTGCAGTCCGCTGCTGATCGTCGCCAGCCCTGCCTATCTGGAGAAACACGGCGCGCCGCTGCAAGTCGCCGATCTGAGCGAACACACCTTGCTCGGCTTCACCCAGAACGAAGGCCTCAACCAATGGCCGCTGCGCTATGTGCACGGCGATCGCTGGCCGATCACCGCGGCGATCAGCGCTTCCAGTGGCGAGACCGTGCGCCATCTGGCGCTGGAAGGGCAGGGCATTGCCTGTCTGTCGCACTTCATGACCATCGATGACATCCGTGCCGGGCGCCTGAAGGTCCTCCTCGGCGAATTCAACAGCGGTTATCGCCAGCCAATCAACGCGGTGTACTACCGTAACTCGCAGCTGGCGCTGCGCATTCAGTGTTTTCTCGACTTCATTCAGAGCAAGCTCGCCGCTTACGCCAGCGCCGATTTCAAGGGCTGATTCGTGATCTCTGCGCAAGAGTGAATTGGGCGAGGGCGGGTTTTTCCCTCGGACCCACGAGCAGATACTCGTCCCATCACTTACTCACGCAGGGAGTTTCTCCATGAACGTATTCGTCACCGGCGCTGCCGGTTTTATCGGCGGCTCGATCGCTACTGGTCTGGTTCAGGCTGGCCACACCGTTACCGGTCTGGTGCGCAGCGCCGAACAGGCTGCTGAGTTGAAAGCGCTTGGCATCACCCCGGTCATCGGCGCGCTGGATGACAAAGCACTGCTCGCCGAACAGGCTCGCGCTGCCGACGCAGTTATCAACGCCGCCAGCAGTGACCATCGCGGCGCAGTCGAAGCCTTGCTCGACGCGTTGCGCGGTTCCAACAAAGTCTTCTTGCACACCAGCGGTTCGAGCATCGTCGGCGATGCGTCGGGCGGCAAGTTCAGCGACGTCATCTACTTTGAAGACAACCTGCCGGAGCCGACCGTCGACAAGGCCGCGCGCGTAGCCATCGACAACCTGATCCTTGCCGCGGCAAAGGATGGCGTGAATTCCGCCGTCATCTGCAACACGCTGATTTACGGCCACAGCCTGGGCGTCAACCGCGACAGCGTGCAATTGCCACGACTGCTCAAGCAAGCACGCAAAAGTGGCGTAGTGCGCCATGTCGGCACAGGCCAGAACATCTGGTCCAACGTGCACATCGAAGACGTCGTTGCCCTCTACCTGCTGGCGCTGACCAAAAACGTACCGGGCACGTTCTACTTCGTCGAAAGCGGCGAAGCGTCGTTCATCGACATGACCACCGCCATGGCTGAAGCACTGAACCTGGGCCAACCACAAGACTGGCCGCTGAAAGACGCCGAAGCCGAATGGGGCTACGAAATGGCCAACTACGGCCTCGGCTCCAACAGCCGAGTGCGCGGCAAACACGCCCGCGAACTGCTGGGCTGGGCACCGAAGCGCACCTCGGTGGTTGAATGGATTCGTAACGAAATGGTGTGATTGCTGTTTGAGCCCCGCCGGGCTTTGTGATCACCCTTTAGAACGGCTGCCATCGGGCAGCCGTTTACGTTTCGGGCTTTGCGACTTGAGACGGGCTACTTGGCCAGGGACAAGTGCAGGAACCTGCTGGACCTGAGTTTGAGTTTGCGCTCAATGGTCTCCACGCTTTGACCCGTCTCGATGGCTGTCGAGCTGGCAACTGCGCGAATCAACGTTTCGGTTGTCAGTTTTTTTTTGGTGCGAGGCGTGGGGCTCATGGCAGGGACTCCGCGGAGGTTGTCAGGCGAGTATAGCGCTTGGCCGGATTTGAAAAACATGTCTATGGCTGGGCACCGAAGCGCACGTCGGTGGTTGAATGGATTCGTAACGAAATGGTGTGAGTCGTCCACCAGCTCCCACAGGTTTTGCGCATTCTGTCTGGAGGAATGCGATCAAAACTGTGGGAGCGAGCCTGCTCGCGAAAGCGTTGGATCAGTCGGCAGAGATGTTGAATGTGAAGCCGCCTTCGCGAGCAGGCTCGCTCCCACATTGGTTTCTCGTTCACCGAAAGGCCATGTAAATCCCGCCCCGTGATTTTCATTAATCACGACAAGACATATCCATCAGCGACACGCCTTACCTCTCCACGAAAATTACTTTCATGCGGTTTGAAATCTCGATCTTGAAATGATTTATGAGTTTCACAACCCATTCGAACGTGACCCTTTCGAGGAGTACCGCATGACGCCTTCCTTCGGCTATTGGCTGCTGGTGTATGCCGCCGTCGCCATCATCGCGCTGATCGTGTTGATCGCCCGTTACCGGCTCAATCCGTTCATCGTCATCACCCTGATTTCCATTGGTCTTGCGCTGGTCGCGGGGATGCCGCCGTCAGGCGTGGTGGGGGCGTATGAGGCCGGGGTGGGCAAGACGCTGGGGCATATCGCGTTGGTGGTGGCGCTGGGGACGATGCTCGGCAAGATGATGGCCGAGTCCGGCGGCGCCGAGCAGATGGCGCGCACGCTGATCGACAAATTCGGCGAGAAGAATGCGCACTGGGCGATGGTCTGCATCGCCTTTCTGGTCGGGCTGCCGCTGTTCTTCGAGGTCGGTTTTGTGTTGCTGGTGCCGATAGCCTTTACCGTGGCGCGGCGCGTTGGCGTGTCGATTCTGATGGTCGGTTTGCCAATGGTCGCCGGCCTGTCGGTGGTGCATGCGCTGGTGCCGCCGCACCCGGCAGCGATGCTCGCGGTGCAGGCTTATCAGGCGTCGGTCGGGCAAACCTTGCTGTATGCGATCGCCATCGGTATTCCCACCGCGATCATTGCCGGCCCGTTGTACGCCAAATTCATCGTGCCGCGCATTCAACTGCCGGCGGATAACCCGCTGGAAAAGCAATTCCTCGACCGCGAACCGCGCGACAAACTGCCGGGTTTCGGCATCACCATGGCGACCATTCTGTTGCCGGTGGTGTTGATGCTGATCGGTGGCTGGGCCAACCTGATTTCCAACCCGGGCAGCAATTTCAACCAATTCCTGTTGTTCATCGGCAACTCGGTGATTGCGCTGTTGCTGGCGACCTTGCTCAGCTTCTGGACGCTGGGTATCGCCCAGGGTTTCAACCGCGAATCGATTCTGAAATTCACCAATGAATGTCTGGCACCGACCGCCAGTATCACCTTGCTGGTCGGTGCTGGCGGTGGCTTGAACCGCATTCTGGTCGACGCGGGCGTCACCGATCAGATCGTCGGCCTCGCTCATGAGTTTCACCTGTCGCCGCTGATCATGGGCTGGCTGTTCGCCGCATTGATGCGCGTCGCCACCGGTTCCGCGACGGTGGCGATGACCACCGCGTCTGGGGTGGTCGCGCCGGTGGCCATTGGTCTGGGTTATCCACACCCTGAGCTGTTGGTGCTGGCGACTGGCGCTGGCTCGGTTATCTTTTCCCACGTCAACGACGGCGGCTTCTGGTTGATCAAGGAATACTTCAACATGACGGTCGCGCAGACGTTCAAGACCTGGACCGTGCTCGAGACGCTGATCTCGCTGGTCGCGTTCGGTTTGACCGTCGGCCTTTCTTACCTGCTGTAACCGGAGCCCGCCGCCCATGGACATCCTCTACCAGATCCGCGCCCGCCAGGATTCCTTCAGCGCCGGCGAAGGTCGCATCGCCCGGCTGATGCTCGACGACGTCGGTTTTGCCGCCAGCGCCAGCCTCGAAGACCTCGCCCAACGCGCCGAAGTCAGCACCGCCACGCTGTCGCGGTTCGCCCGTACTGTCGGCTGCCGCGACCTGCGTGATCTGCGCCTGCAACTGGCTCAGGCCAGCGGCGTCGGCAGCCGTTTTCTCGACCCGGCGGGCACGCCTGAGCAGTCGGCGTTTTATGGGCAGATTGTCGGCGATATCGAAACCACGCTGCGCCAGCATCTGGCCGGATTCGATGAATCACGCTTCGCCGATGCGGTGAAACTGCTCGGCCAGGCGCGGATGATTCACGCCTTCGGCATGGGCGGTTGCTCGACCCTGTGCAGCGATGAATTGCAGGTACGCCTGGTGCGCCTCGGCTATCCGATCGCGGTGTGCCATGACGCGGTGATGATGCGCGTCACTGCCGCCAGCCTCAACGCCGAGCAAGTGCTTATCGTCTGTTCGCTGACTGGCATCACCCCGGAATTACTTGAGACTGTCGAACTGGCGCGCAACTACGGCGCACGCATTCTGGCGATCACCCGCGCCGATTCGCCGCTGGCCGAACTGGCCGACATAGTTCTGCCGCTGCAAGGCGCGGAAACCTCGTTCATCTACAAACCGACGGCGGCGCGCTACGGCATGCTGCTCGCCATCGACGTGCTCGCAACCGAGCTGGCACTGGCCAATCCTGAAGACAATCAAGAACGTCTGCGGCGGATCAAACTGGCCCTCGACGAATACCGTGGCGGCGACGATCACCTGCCGCTGGGAGACTGACATGCTGTACGACACCCTGATTCGCAATGCCCTGATCATCGACGGCAGCAATGCGCCCGGTTACCGCGCTGACGTGGTGATTCGCGATGGCCGCATCGAGCATATCGGTGATTTGCACGATGCCACGGCGACCGAAGAAATCGACGCGGCCGGGCGTGTGCTGGCGCCGGGTTTTATCGACGTGCACACCCATGACGACACCGTAGTCATCCGTCAGCCAGAGATGCTGCCAAAACTCAGCCAAGGCGTGACCACGGTGATTGTCGGCAACTGCGGGATCAGCGCCTCGCCGGTCAGTTTGAAGGGCAATCCACCGGATCCGATGAACCTGCTCGGCACGGCGGCGGCGTTCGTTTATCCACGCTTCAGCGATTACCGTGCGGCGGTCGAAGCGGCCAATACCACGTTGAACGTTGCCGCGTTGGTCGGCCATACGGCGCTGCGCAGCAATCATCTGGATGACCTGTTCCGCACCGCCACGCCGGAAGAAATCGCCGCAATGCGTGGGCAACTGCGCGAAAGCCTTGAGCACGGTGCATTGGGTTTATCCACAGGTCTGGCCTACGCCAGCGCCTACAACGCTTCCACCGATGAAGTGATGCAACTGACCGAGGAACTGACCGCGTTCGGCGCGGTGTACACCACGCACCTGCGCAGTGAATTCGAACCGGTTCTGGAGGCGATGGATGAAGCGTTCAGCATCGGTCGTCACTCGCGTTCACCGGTGATCATTTCCCACCTCAAATGTGCCGGAGTCGGTAACTGGGGGCGCAGTCCGCAATTGCTAGCCTCATTGGAAGAGGCCGCTAAAACCCAGCACGTGGGGTGCGACTGCTACCCGTACGCGGCGAGCTCTTCGACGCTGGACTTGAAGCAAGTCACCGACGCCCACCGCATCACCATCACCTGGTCGACGCCGCACCCGGAGGTCAGCGGTCGCGACCTGATCGACATCGCCGCCGAATGGAGTCTGCCGCTGCTCGATGCCGCGAAACGTCTGCAACCGGCAGGGGCGGTGTATTACGGCATGGACGAGGCGGATGTACGAAGAATCCTCGCGCATCCGTTATCGATGGTCGGGTCTGACGGACTGCCGGAAGATCCGTTCCCGCATCCACGCCTGTGGGGCGCTTTCCCACGGGTGTTGGGCCATTTCAGTCGTGATGTCGGGCTGTTTCCGCTGCACACGGCCGTACACAAGATGACTGGGCTGTCGGCGGCGCGGTTTGGTTTGAAGGAGCGCGGCGAGATTCGTGAAGGCTATTGGGCGGATCTGGTCTTGTTCGATCCGGCGACGGTGCGTGATGTCGCGGATTTCAATGATCCGCAACGGGCCGCGCAGGGGATTGATGGTGTGTGGATCAACGGCGTATTGAGCTATCGCGATGGACAGGCAAACGGTCGCCGGGAAGGGCGCTTTCTCGCTCGCCACGGTGATCTGCGTGACAACTTTCACTGAGGTTTCGCGGACTGCGTCACAGTGATGGCACATTGCAATTAAAGAAAGCCATCAACAGGCCGAATTGCTGACATCCACCCCGTCTACACTGTGGGGCCAATCAGTCAGGGAGCACCCCATGAGCTTCGGCAAAACCACCCCGATCCTGCGGATCTTCGATGAAGCCAAGGCTGTCGAGTTTTATGTCGACTTCCTCGGTTTCAAGATCGACTGGCAGCATCGCTTCGAGGCGAATTTTCCGTTGTATCTGCAGGTGTCGCGCGGTGAATGTGTGCTGCATCTGTCCGAGCATCATGGCGATGCGTGCCCGGGTTCGGCGTTGCGTATCGAGACGGATGAACTGGAGGCTTTCCAACAGCAATTGGTGGCCAAGGATTACAAGTTCTCCCACCCGGGAATTCAGGCGATGCCGTGGGGGAGCCAGGACATGACGATCGTTGATCCGTTTGGTAATCGGCTGGTGTTCACCAACGCGATCAGTCTCTGAAGCGAAAAGCCCCTCACCCTAACCCTCTCCCGGAGGGAGAGGGGACTGACCGAGGTGTCTGGCGCTGTACATCGACCTGAAAGATCTGCAGTGATTATGGATTCGCAGCAGAGATACACCGACCTGAACCTGCTCGGTCTAATACATAATCGACTCGGTCATTCAGGTCGGTGTATAGCGCCAGACACCTCGGTTGGCTCCCTCTCCCTCGGGAGAGGGCTGGGGTGAGGGGAAATGGCACACCGCAAAAAGAAGCCCGCCACCTGACCATCACAGTCGGGCAGCTGTTCCCTTTGTTGAGCGGCCACCCTTTGGCTACTAAACGAAAGGGTGGCAGCTGTACGCAGGTTAGTAGACCGGGGAACTCAGCTAAGCCGGCGCGCCGAAGCGCCCTGCGTACAGCCACCATCAAGCTCAGGTACGCGAGTACCTGTGATGAATGTACGACCAGCAGAATTACCTCCGGGCTACTAAACCCGATCACTGGGAGTCAGTGACGCAATCAAGTTACGCAGCCTGCTCCGGGCGCACAAGCCGGCGGATTCTGGCGCATGCGTAGGCAGCGGCGCAAGGAATTGTGGGCTGTTTCGCGTAACGCTGAGTGTCTTTAAACGCCAGTGGTGCGGGATGTTTATTGCGCTCAAGTATCGAAGATTTACCTGTAGGAATTGGGTGCTGCAGTTGGCGCATTCGCGAGCAAGCTCGCTCCCACAATGGATCTGCAGTGAACATCGAATTTGTGAGCCGCCGAGATCAAGTGTGGGAGCGAGCCTGCTCGCGAAGGGGCCAGAACATTCACCCCCGATGCATCTGCCGAAACTCCCCCGGCGGCATCCCCCGCCGACTCTTGAACGTGCGATGAAACGAGCGCGGTTCGGTAAACCCCAGATACTGCGCAATGTCCTGAATCGGCAACGTACTGTTGAGCAAATAATGCTCTGCCAGCTCCTGGCGCAGATCATCGAGAATCTGCTGATACGACGTCCCCGCCTGATGCAATTGCCGCTGCAGCGTACGCACTGAAACGGCGAGCTGTTCGGCGACCTGTTCCTTGCGCGGCAGGCCTTCCTTGAGCAACTGCCGCAGAATGTTTTTCACCTGCTGTTCCAGCGACGCATCCTCCAGCGTCGCCATCAAGCCCAGCGCATGTTCTTCCAGCGTGCGCAGCAACTGCGCATCCGCCTGACGCAACGGCAATTGCAAATACGCCATCGGCACGACCAGCGCCGAATACGGCTGATCGAACAGCACCGGGCAACCGAAAAACGCTTCGTACTGCGCAGGCGTAGCCTCGGCCGGGCACGCATGTTCCAGCCAGACGCCGGCCGGCGACATCTGCGTATCCGCGATCCAGCGCGCATAGTGCAGCCAGGAACCGAGCACGTTCTCCACCAGATGCCGGCGAATCCGTGGGCGCTGATAACGGCACGTCCAGATCAGATGCACGTGGCCATCCAGCACTTCGGCGCGACTGACGCCCATGTCGCCGACCAGTTTCTCGAACGGCATGATCCGGCTCATCGCATCGCCCAGCGTCGCGCAGTTCATGGTGATGTAACCGAGCACGCTCCACGAATTGGGCAGGACGAAGTTCGCCGCGTTGAGCCCGAACAATGGATCGCCCGAGTGCTCGCAAAAATAATCCAGCAAGCGTTCGTGTGCCTCACCGGGTAAACGCAAGGTGTTGTCGCTCAGTTGCTGCGCCTGCAAACCCGCCGCCGCCAACGCAGGCTCGATGGCCATGCCCAGTTGTTCGGCATGGCGCAGGTATTTGAGCAGCGGCGGAACCGAGGTGAAGCCGAGCGATTGCATGATCCCATTCCTTTGATCAATGGCGGCGGAGACGGACGAAATAGCCTGAAAGGTAATTTGAAACCCCGACTAAAGTAAATGGCTGACGCTTGCGCGACGTTTGACTCAATTGGCTACACGAACTGGCCGGATGCGACCGTGACACTTTACGGCTGCTGGCTAGTATGGGGGCCTGAAATATCACTGATCTGACGGCAAAAAAGGACACACGCATGCGACGCTGGAACGGCTGGGGAGATGCAACCACGGTGGTCGAACTGCCGGCCCAGGGCGCGGAGTTTCTTCATGAGCGACTGGGCGAGGGGCGAGCGCTGCCCGACGCGACACTGGAGAGCGCATTGGCCCGCGTGCCGGCTTCGCGATTGCCGGCGCACAGTTTGTACAGCGTCGATGCCCATGATCGTTTGCTGCATGCGCGGGGCCAGAGCCTGCCGGACTGGCTGGCGTTGCGCGAAGGTGCTTTGGGCAATTACCCCGATGCGGTGGCGTTCCCGGAGACGGCCGAACACATTCGCCAATTGCTGGCGCTCGTCCATGAACAGGACTTGTGCCTGATCCCTTATGGCGGTGGCACGTCGGTGGCAGGGCACATCAATCCGCCGGATTCTGCACGGCCGGTGGTGACGGTGTCGCTGGCGCGGATGAATCGCCTGATCGACCTCGACGAACAGAGCCTGCTGGCGACGTTCGGCCCCGGTGCGAGTGGCCCGCAGGTGGAAAGTCAGCTGCGTGCGAAAGGCTACACGCTGGGGCATTTTCCGCAGTCGTGGGAGCTGTCGACGCTGGGTGGTTGGGTGGCCAGTCGTTCCAGCGGTCAGCAGTCGTTGCGCTATGGCCGGATCGAGCAGTTGTTTGCTGGCGGAACGCTGGAAACCTTTGCCGGGCCTTTGGAAATTCCAACGTTCCCAGCCTCAGCGGCGGGCCCTGATCTGCGCGAAGTGGTGCTCGGTTGCGAGGGGCGTTTCGGGATCATTTCCGAGGTCAAAGTACGCGTCAGCCCACTTCCCGCCGATGAACGTTTCTATGGCGTATTTCTGCCCGATTGGCCGCAGGCACTCAGAGCTATCCGCCAATTGGCCCAGGCACGCGTACCGCTGTCGATGCTGCGTTTATCCAACGCCGTGGAAACCGAGACGCAACTGGCGCTGGCCGGTCATCCGCAACAAATCGCCTGGCTGGAAAAGTACCTGAATCTACGTGGAGCGGGCGCGGGCAAATGCCTGCTGACGTTCGGCGTAACCGGCAATCGCCGGCAAAACGCGCTGGCGCTAAAACAGGCGCGACAACACCTCAAATCATTCGGCGGCGTATTCACCGGCACCTTGCTCGGCAAGAAATGGGCGCAGAACCGTTTCCGTTTCCCTTACCTGCGCGAGAACCTGTGGAATGCCGGTTACGTGGTCGACACCCTCGAAACCGCCACCGACTGGAGCAACGTCGACAACCTGCTCAACCTCATCGAAACCAGCCTGCGCGACGCCTTGGCCGCCGAGGGCGAGCGCGTGCATGTGTTCACCCATCTGTCCCACGTTTACGGTGAAGGTTCGAGCATCTACACCACTTACGTGTTTCGCCCGGCGGCGGATTACCCCGCGACGCTGGCGCGCTGGAAAGCGCTGAAACACGCGGCCAGCCAGACCATCGTCGACAACCACGGCACCATCAGCCATCAGCACGGCGTCGGCAAGGATCACGCGCCGTACCTGTTGCGTGAGAAGGGCGCACTGGCGATGGATACCTTGCAGGCGCTGAGCAAACATTTCGATCCGGCCGGGCGCCTCAACCCCGGCACGCTGTTGCCGGAGTGACGGCCATGAGTCAGGACTGGAACGCCGCATGGCGCCAGCAAGTTCTGCCGACGCTGGCCGAGGAAAGCTGGGATCTGATCGTCATTGGTGGCGGCATCAGCGGCGCCGGAATCCTGCGCGAAGCGGCGCGTCGAGGTTGGCGCTGCCTGCTGCTGGAGCAACGCGATTTCGCCTGGGGCACCTCCAGCCGATCGTCGAAAATGGTCCACGGTGGTTTGCGTTACATCGCCAAAGGCCAGTGGCGCCTGACCCGCGATTCGGTGCGCGAACGTCAGCGTCTGCTCGACGAAGCGCCGGGGCTGGTCGAACCGATGAGTTTCATGATGCCGCACTATCGCCGCGGCTTTCCCGGGCCTCGGGTGTTGGGTGGTTTGTTGAGCGTCTACGACGCCTTGGCGGGGCGGCGCAGCCATCGTTTTCATGATGCGCAACAGCTTCGATTTCTGGCGCCGGGGGTGAAGGAAAACAACTTGCTCGGTGGCACCTGTTTTGTCGATGCGCTGACCGACGATGCGCGGCTGGTGATGCGCGTGTTAAGCGAGGCGCGGGCGGAGGGTGCTGTCGTGGTTAACGGCGTTCGTGTGGAGCATTTGCTGCGAGAAAACGGGCGAGTATGTGGCGTTCAGGTCGAGGATTGCGAGGCTGGCACGTCACTGCAATTGCGCTGCGGCGTGCTCGCGGTGGCGACTGGCGCGTGGGCTGAACGCTTGCGGCCGACTGAGGCGCCACGGCAATTGCGGCCGTTGCGCGGCAGTCATTTGTTGCTGCCGGGTTGGCGTTTGCCGGTGGCGCAGGCCTTCACTTTTATGCATGAGCGCGATCGGCGTCCGGTGTTTGTTTTTCCGTGGGAAGGCGCGACGGTGGTCGGCACTACGGACCTCGATCATCGCGAGGATCTGGATCAGAGCGCGAGCATCTCTAACGAAGAACTCGACTATCTGCTGGCGGCTTGCACGCAACAGTTTCCCGGAGCGCAAGTGAACGCTTCGGACGTGCTGTCGACATGGTCGGGCGTACGTCCGGTAGTCGGCAGTGCGGCGGGCAATCATCAAGACAAACCGTCGAACGAAACCCGCGAGCATGTGCTGTGGCAGGAGCCCGGTTGCGTGACCCTGGCTGGCGGCAAACTGACCACGTTTCGCCCGCAAGCCATCGAAGTGCTTAAGGCCTGCGCGGCGATGCTCGAGCGTCCTTTCGTTGACGACGCCGCGCCAGTGTTTGCCGCTGTGCCTGCGCTGACGATCCCTGAATTGAGCAACCATCAGTGGCGACGCCTGGCCGGACGGCATGGCCGCGACCTGCCGAGGCTGGCGCAACTGATCAAAGACGTCGGCCATGCCACTGTCGGCGCCACGGATACGTTGTGGGCGGAATTGGCCTTCGCCTGCGAGAGTGAAATGGTTCTGCATCTGGATGATTTACTGCTGCGCCGCACGCGTCTCGGTCTGCTGTTGCCGCGCGGTGGCGAAGCGTATTTCGCCGCCATCCGCAAGCTCTGCCAGCCACGACTGGGCTGGAGTGACGAACACTGGCAGCAGGAAGAACAGCGATATCGGGCGTTGTGGCAACGCCATCACGGTTTGCCGGATGCCACGCCTTGATGCCCCTTGAAGAGAGCTCCATGGATAACCACCCGAACAAGCGTTACCTGCTGGCCATCGACAACGGCACCCAGAGCGTGCGCGCGCTGCTCTTCGATTTGCAGGGCAATCTGCTCGGCAAAGGCAAGGTCGAACTGCAGGCGTATTACTCGACGCAACCGGGTTGGGCCGAGCAGGATCCGGAGTATTACTGGGCGAAACTCGGCGAGGCGTGTCAGCAGGTCTGGCAGCAGACTGGCATTGATCGTTCGCAGATTGCCGGTGTTTCCCTGACTACTCAGCGCGGTACGGTGATCAATGTCGATGCCGAGGGCAAGCCATTGCGTCCGGCGATTCTGTGGCTCGATCAGCGTCAGAGCGAAGTCGAAGGCGGCATCAAGGGACCGTGGGGCTGGTTGTTCAAACTCGTCGGCGCGCAGGGCACGGTGGATTATTTTCGTGCCCAGGCTGAGGCGAACTGGATCGCTCAGCATCAGCCAGAGGTGTGGGCGGCGACGGACAAGTTTTTACTGCTCTCGGGGTTTCTCACCCATCGATTGTGCGGACGCTTTGTCGACTCGATCGGCTGTTGCGTTGGCTACCTGCCGTTCGATTTCAAACGCCTGAAATGGGCCGCGCCGAGTGACTGGAAATGGCAGGCACTGGCGGTGCGGCCCGAGCAATTGCCGAGCCTGCACAAACCCGGTGAAACCCTCGGTCACATTACCGCCGAGGCCGCTCTCCATACGGGTATTCCCGAAGGCTTGCCGCTGATTGCTGCAGGCGCCGACAAGGCTTGCGAAGTGGTCGGCGCCGGCGTGGTCGATGCGGGTACGGTGTGCCTGTCCTACGGCACCACGGCGACGATCACCAGCACGCGCTCGCGTTATCTGGAAATCGTCCCGTTGATCCCGCCGTATCCCTCGGCGGTGCCGGATCAGTTCAACTGCGAGGTGATGATTTATCGCGGTTACTGGATGGTCAGCTGGTTCAAGAACGAGTTTGGGTTGCGTGAGATGCAGCAGGCCAAAGCGCAGGGTATCGAGCCGGAGCAGTTGTTCGATGCGCTGGTTGATGCGGTGCCACCGGGCTCGATGGGCCTGATGCTGCAACCGTACTGGTCGCCGGGGATTCGTGAGCCCGGTGTCGAGGCGAAAGGCGCGATGATCGGCTTCGGCGATGTGCACACCCGCGCGCATATTTACCGGGCGATTCTGGAAGGGCTGGCGTATGCATTGCGTCAGGGCATGGAGAACATCGAACGGCGTTCGAAGGTGTCGATCAAGCGTCTGCGCGTTGCTGGCGGTGGTTCGCAGAGTGATGCGGCGATGCAGCTCACGGCGAATATTTTCGGCCTGCCGGCGGAGCGTCCGCACGTGTATGAAGCGTCGGGACTGGGCGCGGCGATTTGTTGTGCAGTGGGGTTGGGGTTGCATGCGGATTTCCCTACGGCGATCGCTTCAATGACCAGAGTAGGGGCTGTCTTCACCCCACAACCCGAAGCGCAGAAAATCTACGAGCAACTGTACAAAGAGGTCTACCTGCGCATGTACCGCCAGCTCAAGCCGCTGTATCAGAGCATCCGCAAAATCACCGGTTACCCTGCCTGAAAGAACACTGTAGATCCCTGTGGGAGCGAGCCTGCTCGCGAAAGCGGAGTGTCAGCCACCAATGATTTCACTGACCCACCGCATTCGCGAGCAGGCTCGCTCCCACAGGGGGGGGTGGTGTTTTTGATAACGGGTAATTGGCGCCATCGGAGAGTTTTTCTGGTGAGATCGGACAGTGTCAGCGGCGGGGTCGGTTGTTAGGCTCATCACCCACGGCACCTCCAATAAGAACGAAAAGCAATGAAGCTGACCTTCCTCCTGTTGCTGCTTTGTGCAACGGCCCCGAGCGCCTGGGGCTGGTCGAACCATACGGTCGGCAGCTATCTGGCGTTGCAGGATCTGCCGGCGTTGCGCGATGCGCCACCGGTGGAAGTCGAGCCACTGGAGCAGTTTCTCACCGAGCAATACCCGGCCGTGCTGGCGCTGCTGGAGCAACAGGAAAGCTTCGCCCGCGAGCACTTCGCGCAATATCCGCCACGCCCCGACAATCTGAAGTTGCCGGCGGTGCCGAGTGACAATCTGCGCCACGACTTCCTCACCGCGTTGCGCATCAATCCCGAGATTCATCTGGCGATGGTCATCCAGCCCTTGCCGGGTAAAGACCTGCCTGAGCGTGAGCACTTGCAGGCCAATCAAGTCATGGTCGAGCAGACCCTGTCACCGTGGAATCGTCAGCGTTTCATCGTCATTGCCAATCACGAAAAAGTTGCCGCGCTGGCCGTGCTCGCCAGCGCCGCCGACGAGCCGGATTACGGCCACGACATCAACCTGTTCAGCGACAACCCTGGCGAGGTCGGCGCGCTCTACGGCTTCGGCCCGCAACCGTTCGGTGATGCGCGTTTCCAGTACAGCTCGCAGGCGCCGTTCCACATGGGCTTCTTCCATGAAAGCGCGGTGGTGTATGCGGCTGCCGGTTTCCTCGAGCGCAGTTGGCCGGACTGGCGCGTGTATCAATACATGGGGCTGGCGCGACTGGCGTTTGCCAGCGGTCATCCGTACTGGGGTTATCGTTTTCTTGGCTGGGGCCTGCACCACATTCAGGACCTGACTCAGCCGTATCACGCCAAGCCATTGCCGGGCGTCGACCTCGCCAGTCTTCTGCTACTGGAAGGCAAGGCGCTGGCCGGTTTCGCCGCCGACAAACAAGCCTCGATCGAACGCGTTGCCACTCGGCATATGGAAGTGGAAAAGTACCAGTCGACCTGGCTGCGGCGCTTGCTGCGCACCGGTCAGGCGCATCCGATGCTCGCGGCTTACGCCGATGTGGCTCAGGACAAAAGCTACCCGCCGTACTCGGTCGACTACCTGCGCGAAGTGGTCAGCGCCGAGTCCGTCAACGACTCCGCAGCCTTCGACGAGGCCATCGGCCAGTGGCTGGAAACGGCGCCCGCCAGCAGTGATTTCAGCAGCGGCAATCAGCTGCATCGTGAAGATTTCGACCATCCGGCACTCAACCAGCAACTGTTCAAGTTGCTCGGGCATTTCGGCGCGCACAGCCGGATTTACGTCAGCGCGGGATTGGCGCCGTAGCGCGGCAACGCACACCACAACAATAAAAAACAGGGAAGGAGGAACACATGATCAACACTCGATTGCGCCTGACGGGCGCGGCGCTCCCCGGTGTCGGCCTGGCCGGGCTGCTGCAACTGTGCGCAGTCGATGCGGCGCACGCGGTGGAGTTCAGCCTGATGGACAAGCAGGTTACCGGCTCTGTCGACACGACCTTGTCTTACGGCCGTTTGTGGCGGGTGCAGGGCCGGGACAAGACTAACGATGACGTCAACACCAACGACGGCAATCGCAACTTCGATACCGGGCTGGTTTCCGAGGTGTACAAGATTACCTCCGAGCTTGAGGCCAACTATCAGAACTATGGCGTGTTCGTGCGCGGCACCGCGTTTTACGACACGCAACTGATGGACAAGCGCAACGACTACTACGACAACAACAGCCCCTCGCAACCGAGCCAGAGCTACCCGCAGGACGACCATTTCACCAGCCAGACCCGCGACATTGCCGGCAGCCGCATCGAGATGCTCGACGCCTATGTGCACGGCAGTTGGGACGTCGCGCAGATGCCGGTGACGGCGCGTGTCGGCCGTCAGGTGTTCAACTGGGGCGAGGGGATTTTCTATCGCGGCGGGATCAACACCACCAACCCGGTGGACGCCGCCAAGTACCGCCTGCCCGGCGCCGAAGTGAAAGAAGTGCTGGTGCCGGTCGAGGCGCTGAGCTTCAACATCGGCCTGACCGATTCGCTGACCATGGAGAGTTTCTACCAGACCAACTGGAAGGAAACCCGCATCGATCCGGTCGGCACCTTCTACTCGCAGACCGACCTGTTCGCCGACGGTGGCAACACCGGTTACAACAACTTCAGCGGCACGGCGCTCGATACGCCTGTGCCGGGGTTTGGCAACGTCATCGGTTTGTACAGCGCACTCGGCAACAACCCGTTGCTGAACTCCGCCCTGCAAAGCACCGGGCTGTACGCGAACGGCGTGACGCCGGCCTACGGCAATACGCTGAAAGTGGCGAGCATCGGCAAGGACTACAACGCGCGCAACGATGGCCAGTTCGGCTTTGCCTTTCGCTACATCGCTGAACAACTCAACAGCACCGAGTTCGGTTTGTACATGGTCAACTACCACGCCAAGGAGCCGACCATCGCGGCGGATCTGGGCGGCTACAAAGGCATCGACATGGATGCCCTGACCAACCTGTTGTCCGGTGTCGCCGGCAGTCAGGCCGGGGCGCTGGCCAATGGTCTGGCCACCGCTGATGTGATGGGCAATATCCAGGCGCATCGGCGCTACGCCGAAGACATCCGTATGTACGGCTTCAGCTTCAACACCACGTTGGGCGAGGCATCGGTGTTCGGCGAAATCGCTTATCGGCCGAATCTGCCGATCGGTGTCGCCGCCACCAACGATTTGATCGGTGACCTGGCCAACGGAGCTGCCGTGGCGGTGACGGGCAGGTCGATCAACGTCGGCGGGCAGATGGTCAATCTCAACAGCGAGATCAACAACGCCGAACGTGTCGAAGCGTTCAACACCTCGCTGGGGACCATCTACAACTTCGGCCCGACCGCTTCGTTCGACTCGCTGTTCGGCATTTTCGAACTGGCCTCCGAGCACCTGCGCGGCAGCAGCCTGCAATACACCGCGTATGACGGCAGCCGACGTTATTACGCCGGCACCGGTAACTATTCCTATGTCTCCGGCGGTGATCGCGACGATCAGGTCAACCGCAATTCCTACAGCTACACGGCGATGCTCAACGGCACCTGGAACGACGTATACGCCGGGGTCAACGTCTCGCCCTACATCGTTTACAAGGACGATTTCGAGGGCAACAGCTATCAGGCCGGCAACACCATCGAAGGGCGCAAGGCTTACACGCTGGGGATAAAAGCCAACTACCAGAACAAGCTTGAAGCCGAACTGCAATACACCGAGTTCTACGGCGGCGGGCAGAACAACGGCATTCGCGACCGCGACAACGTTGGGTTCAACCTCAAGTATTTCCTTTGAAGGCTAAACACAGCCCCTGTGGGAGCGAGCCTGCTCGCGAAGAGGCCAGCACATTCAACACAGGTATCGCCTGATACACCGCTTTCGCGAGCAAGCTCGCTCCCACAGGTTTCTGTATTTTGGAGAAGATCATGGTTCACACGTCAAGATTGACCAAGGCTTCGCTAGGGCTTGTTTTAGGCTTGGCCGCCGGCACCGCTCTGGCCGCCATCACCCCACAACAAGCCGAACAACTGAAAACCACCCTGACCCCCATGGGCGCCGAGCGCGCGGGCAATGCCGCCGGCACGATTCCCGCCTGGACCGGCGGCATCACTCAAGCCCCGGCCGGTTACAAACCGGGTCAGCATCACCCAGATCCTTTTGCCGCAGACAAACCGCTGTTCACCATCACCAAAGCCAATCTCGACCAATACAAAGCCCACCTCAGCCCCGGCCAGATCGCGCTGTTCAACAGCTATCCCGACACCTTCCAGATGCCGATCTACCCGTCCCGCCGCTCCGG
The DNA here is from genome assembly GCF_022662375.1 of Pseudomonas sp. CROZ-RG-20F-R04-15. GTDB lineage: Bacteria > Pseudomonadota > Gammaproteobacteria > Pseudomonadales > Pseudomonadaceae > Aquipseudomonas. The sequence goes on from NZ_JAKNQL010000001.1 coordinate 52,989, forward strand.
TTCAGCGCCGCAATGGCTGTACGACAACACCCTGAAAAACGCCACCTCGGCCAAGCTGCTCGAAGGCGGCAGCGGTTTCTCCGATGCCTACGGCGGCGTGCCATTCCCGGTGCCCAAGGACGGCGTTGAAGTGCTGTGGAACCACATCACCCGCTATCGCGGCATCTACGTCGTGCGCCGCGCTTCCGAAGCGCCGGTCCAGCGCAACGGCAGCTTCGCGCTGGTGACGTCGCAGCAGGAAGCCCTGTTCAACTATTACCGCCCGAACGGCCAGTTCGCCGATCTGAAAAACATCCTGTTCTACTACCTCGCCTTCGTGAAAAGCCCGGCGCGACTGGCCGGTGGCGCCGCCCTCGTGCACGAAACCCTCGACCAACTCAAGGATGCGCGCCAGGCCTGGATCTACGACGCCGGCCAACGCCGCGTGCGCCGCGCACCCAACCTCGCCTACGACACGCCGATCGCCTCCTCCGATGGCCTGCGTACCGCCGACGACACCGACCTGTTCAACGGTTCGCCGGATCGCTACGACTGGAAGCTCAAGGGCAAACAGGAAATCTACATCCCCTACAACAACTACAAAGTCGGCAGCCCCGACGTGAAATACGCGCAACTGCTCACCCCCGGCCACCTCAACCCGCAATACACCCGCTACGAACTGCACCGCGTGTGGGTGGTGGAAGGCAACCTGAAACCGGGCTCGCGGCACATCTACTCCAAACGCGTGCTGTTTCTCGATGAAGACAGCTGGGGCGCGGCACTGGTCGATCAGTACGATGGGCGAGGGGAGTTGTGGCGCGTGTCGATGGCCTACCTGAAAAACTTCTACGACCTGCCGACGACGTGGAGTGCGCTGGATGTTTTCCACGATTTGCAGGCGCGCCGTTACTACGTGCAGAACCTTGATAACGAAGAGGCGGAGACGGTGGATTTCGCGCAGCCGGTGCCGGAGGATGCGTACTTCATGCCGTCGGCGTTGCGGCAGCGGGGTACTCGTTAAGCTGGATACCGTTCGTAAAGTCGCCGAGTTTTGATAGTTGAAGATGTGCTAGCCTGCAATCAGTGATTTCATTGATTGCAGGGGGCGTCGTGGCCAGCATTACAATTCGAAACCTTGATGAAAAGCTCAAGGAACAGCTGCGCATCACCGCGGCTCACAATGGGCATTCCATGGAGGAAGAAGCTCGACTCATTTTAGGCAGGGCTCTGACGACGGTTGATCGTGCCGGTGGTCTCGGCAGCCGAATCCGCAACAGATTCAGTGCTGTCGGCGGAATAGACCTCGATTTGCCGGAGCGTTCAGAGAAAGCCACTGCGGTGGATTTCTCTGAATGATAGTGCTTGATACCAACGTTCTATCAGAGTTCATGCGAATCGAGCCTGAGACCCGAGTGCTCGCCTGGGTTGATGCACAGCCTGCGATGGAACTGGCTGTGAGTGCCGTGACCGTGGCAGAAATACTCCACGGCATCGCACGGCTGCCTTCCGGTAAGCGCAAACAGAAACTTGAGGCTCATGCCATGGCGATGTTCGAAGAGGATTTCGCCGGGCGCATTTTTCCGTTCGATGCTCATGCCGCTGTCGAATACGCAACGTTGGTCGCTGAGTGCGAGTCAAAGGGCCGCGCGGCTTCGATGGCTGATGCGCAAATTGCTGCTATCTGCCGAACTCATGGTGTTCCCATAGCCACCCGTAACGTGAAGGATTTTCAGTTCAGTGGTGTCGAGGTGATTAATCCTTGGCAGAGCTGAGTCACTTCATAATTAACGGAATCATAAGAAAAAGGTGGTCGCATGAAGCGTAAAAAGGTTGAAGCCAGCAGGCTGGACTCCTTCCTGGTTGATGATTTTCCCGTTCTTGACGGTCTAGCGAACCCGATAAAAAACGACGATGACTTCCAAGTGCGAATGGCCCTGATTGATGAGCTTTATTCCCACGCAAGCACCGAGGATGATGCTGCGGCACGATTTGCGGAGTTTGTGGCTGATCGGGTTTATGAGTACGAAAGTGAAACGGTGTTGATTGCTTATTCGTCCCAATCTGAAGCGCTGGCGTTTCTGCTGTCGGAAAGAGGCGTCAAACAGAAAGACTTGTCTGAGATCGCAACTCAGAGTGCTGTTTCAGAGATATTGAATAACAAGCGAAAAATGACCGTTGCACAGATAAAGGGATTCGCCGAGTTCTTTAAAGTGCCGGTCGAGTTTTTTATGCACGGTGTGGTTTGACGTGAAGCGGTGATGGGTCGGACGCAATCGCGAGCAGGCTCACTCCTACGGGTAACGCGTCGATCACAGATTATGTGGGCGACGCCAATCCCCCTGTAGGAGTGAGCCTGCTCGCGATGCGGTTGTAGCTTCAGCGCTGAACCAGGATCAAACGCGGAAGTGGCTGACCATCTGCTGCAACTGACCACCCAGGCGTGCCAGTTCAACACTCGACGCTGCCGTCTCATCACTCGCTGCGGCGGTCTGTTCGGACACGTCGCGCACGTTGATGATGCTGCGGCTGATCTCTTCAGCCACGGCGCTCTGCTGTTCGGCAGCAGCAGCGATCTGCTGGTTCATCGACTGGATGTTCGACACCGTGCGGGTGATGTTTTCCAGCGATGCGCCAGCCTTGCGCGTCAGGGCGACGCTGCTGTCGGTCAGGGCGCGGCTGTTGCTCATCACGGCCGAGACTTGCTGGGTGCCGTTCTGCAGACCGGCGACCAGGCCTTCGATTTCTTCGGTGGATTTCTGCGTGCGCTGAGCCAGACCACGCACTTCGTCGGCAACCACGGCAAACCCACGACCGGCTTCACCGGCACGGGCGGCTTCGATCGCGGCGTTGAGCGCCAGCAGGTTGGTCTGTTCAGCCACAGCCTTGATCACGTCCATGACGCTGCCGATCTTGTCGCTTTCCTGTTGCAGCACGCTCATGGCTTCGGTCGAGCGCACCACTTCGCTGGCCAGACGTTCGATCTGGGCGATGGCTTCGTTTACGACTTTGTCGCCTTCACGGGCTTCGCCGTCAGCGGCGGCGGCCGCTTGCGAAGCTTCTTCGGCGTTGCGCGCGACTTCCTGCACGGTGGCGGTCATCTCGTGCATCGCGGTGGCGACCTGATCGGTCTCGACTTTCTGACTGTTCACACCGGCGCTGGTCTGCTCGGTCACGGCCGAGAGTTCTTCGGCAGCGCTGGCGATCTGGGTGACGCCGTCGCGGATGCCGCTGATCAAGTCGCGCAGAGTCACGCCCATGCGCGCGATGCCTTGTTGCAGTACGCCAAGTTCGTCACGGCGGGTGACGGTGACGTTCTGGGTCAGGTCGCCGCTGGCGATGCGCTCGACTACAGCCAGGGTTTCTTGCAGAGGACGGGTGATCTGACGGGTGATGATCACCGCAGCAATTACGCCGACCAGCAATGCCAGCAGGGTGCTGATCAACTGGAAGGTACGTGCCTGAGCGCTTTCGACATCGCGGCGGTCGAGTTGAATCTGATACAGCTGCTCGCTGGTGTTGACGATCGCGGTGCCTTGATCGGTCATTTCCTTACGGGCCTGCACAGCGTCGGTATTGGCGTTTTTATAGGCCATCAACGCGCTGCGATAGTTGACCAGTGCGGTTTCCAGCTGACGCAGGGCGTCTTGCTGAGAATCGGCGAAATGCACGTTCAGTTGCTTGAGGCTGGCGATCGCGAGATCCAGTTGGCCGACGGCTTTCTGCTCGGTGTCGGCGTTGGTGGTGGCGGTGTAGCCGCGCACTTCGTAGCGCGCGAGGATGAACGCTTCCTTGGCGGCGGTGATCGCCTGGAACTGTTCGAAACGCTGCTCGCTCATGTCCATCTGCTGCACGCGTTTGCTGATCGATTCGATCTGGTTGTACGCGGTCTCGGCACTCACGCTCATGCTGTCGCGGGCGCTGTTGCCGGTGCGATAGGCGTTGCGCATTTTATTCAGCGATGTCTGGTATTCAGCGATGGTCGCGGCCTGCTCCTTGAGCAGTTTGACGTTTTCCGGGCTCTTGAAGCTGTTGATCAGCTTCTGTTGCTGCGCGGCGAAGCTTTCGAGGGTGGTCTGCACGTTCTGCGCGGCGGTTTCATCGCCATTGGTCAGCATGTATTGCAGGCGCACCACGCGCAGTTTGGTCAAACCGGCATTGAGCTGGGTGATGTCGCTCATCCAGTTGCTGCGGTCGATCAGGCCACCGAGGCTGGTCCAGCCCGTCAGGGCCAGCACGCAGGTCAGGGCCAGTACCAGGCCGAAGCCCAGACCCAGTTTCATGTTCACGCTGATGTTGCCGAACCAGCTATTCATCAAAAATCCTCCAGAAACGTTGGGTTTCTTGTCGTCGGTTAGGCTGGAAGATTGTTGTTTTTTTGAGCCAGCAAGGGTGTTAGCAGGTTTGTATCGGCCGCAAATCCGAGAGCTGAAAGGATTTTGTCCTACGGAATTTGTAACAACGGATCCCAAGACTTTTTTCACATGGGTTTCACTGGCCGCCCACGCCCGCCTCTGTACCTTCGCCGCATCGAATGAACCCGTGATGCACAGTGGCGAGGCGGTTTTTGTGGAATTGAGACTGAGTCTGTTCGGCGTCAAACGCTCGATCGATCTGAGCTTTTTGGCGCGTTTTCGCAACACCTGGGTGGTGTTGGCGGCATCGGTATTGGTAATCCCCTTGACCCTGTGGTTGCTCGCGCCGGCGGCGGTGCCGGATCTGGCCCACGGCAATACGGCGGGTGCACAAGCGTTGGCGGCGGGGTGGGCCAAGGGCGACATGATCGTGCTGGTGCGTCACGTCGAGCGTTGCGATCACTCCAGAGCGGCATGCCTGAGTGGCAATGACGGCATCACTGATCGCTCGCGCAGTGTCGCGGTGGCGGTCGGTGCGCAGTTCGAGCAACTGGGCCTGAACAACGCCGACATCTATAACAGCCCGTCGATGCGCACGGTGCAGACCGCCGGTTACATGTTCAACCATGCCGCCAGCGGTGACGACTGGTTGATCAACTGCCGGGGCCGCATGTTGCAGGACGCCTTGGCCCACAAGGTTCCCGGTCGCAATCTGGTCCTGGTGACCCACAGCGAATGCATGGCGCAAATCGAGAAAGACCTCAAAGTGCCGACCTCGGACATGGGTTATGGCTCGTCATTGTTTGTTTCCGCCGCCAGCCCGGCGGCTCCCAAGATGCTCGGCTTTATTGAAGCCTCCGACTGGCGCACGGTGACCACCCGATGAAATCCCGTTTCTACGTTTATAACTTCGGCATTCCGCTAGCCTGCGCGGCGCTGGTGTTCCTGATGTTCGACATGACCAAGATCGACATCGCCTTCAGCAACCTGCTGTTCGATCCGCTGACGCAGTCCTTCCCTCTCGACAAAATTCACTTCTTTGAAAAGCTCACCCACAAATGGGCGCGGATCATTCCCAACTGGACGGCGGAAATCGCTCTGATCGGCGCGCTGCTGTCGGTGGTCTGGCCATTGGTCAATCCGCAGAAGCGTCCGCGCCTCGGCGTAATGCTGGAGCGCAGTAAGGTCGCGCCAGTGCTGCGCTTTGCCGCTGATCATCGTAGGGATTTTCTGTTTGTGGTGGTCGCGTTTGCCGTTTGCACCGGGGTGATCCACTTCCTCAAATCCCACACCAGCGTTTACTGCCCGATCGAGACCACCCTGTACGGCGGAAAAATGGCCCACATTGAGTGGTACAGCAACTTTCAACTGTTCCACGAAGCCGGTAGTGGCCGGTGCTGGCCGGGTGGTCATGCGTCGGGTGGCTTCACCATGCTGGCGCTGTATTTCGTGGCGCGGCGCTATCAATGGCGTTTTTCCAGTGCAATCTTGTGGGGCTCGCTGCTGTTGGGGTTCATTTACGGCACCACTCGTGTTCTGCAGGGCTGGCACTACATGTCCCACACGTTCTGGGCCGGAGTCTTCGTCTGGCTGGCGTGTTTACTGACGGCGTTGGCCTTCTACGGACGCGCGCGGCTGGATGTGCCGGTGCTGGGCAAGCGTGAGCAGAAAGCTTTCAGTGCTCAGCCTGAGGTCTCTCTCTGAACCCGTTCGGATGAAATGAAAAACCCGCCAATCATCGGCGGGTTTTTTTTATGCGGCTGCGCAGGCCTCAATAGCCGACGAAGTAATACGCCTGACGCCCGACCATCATGGTTTTGAGCACTTTCAGTGGTGGCGTGGGCTCGCTGTCGCCGGCCATCACCACGACATGCGAGGGCGAGGCCGTGAGGAAATCTCGCAACTGCGCCTCGGTATCCAGCCCTTTGAGTACTTGCTGGGTATAGAAGACCGTCGCGCCACCGACCCGCTCATTGGCCTGAAACAGTGCGACTTGATGCCCGGCGGTCTGCAGTGTCTGAATTTCTGCGCTCAATGGCAGGAACGAAAGCTTTTTGTCGGCGTGGGGCAGTGCCCATTGCGCGGCGGCGAGGTAACTGCCGATTACCAGCGTGAGCACACCCACTGCCAGTGTCTGACGATGACGGGCGATTCGGCCTACGAATCGATTGGCGGATTCGTACTGCTTCAATCGTTCGAACAACACGCCTGCATATTCTGCTGCGATCACCGCTGCGGCTGGCGTCATCGACATCAGGTACACCGTGCGCTTGCTCGACGCCAACGTCAGCATCACGAACTGCGCTACGATCCACAGGCTGAAAAACAGCAAGTAGCGGTTGGCCTTCAGTTGTTTGCGGAAATGCCAGAGCCCCAGGTACACCAGAATATTCCACGGCAGGAAGGCTTCCGGCAGCTTGGCGAGATAGTAATAGAACGGTTCATAGTGCCCGGCCTCGACGAACGAACCGCTGAAGCGCCCGACACTGTTGGTCAACAGCACCTCTTTGACGGCCTGCGCGCCGCCGTGCTGAAAGAGGATGACGAGCCAGATCAGCAGCGGAATCAAGCCGATCAGGGTTAGTAAGCCCGGCCGCAGCCAATCGGTGATTTTAAGGCGCTTGTCCATCAGGTTGTCAGCCAGCAGATAGGCAAAAATCACTACCCCCGGCATGGCCAGCCCCAGCACACCTTTGCTCAATGTAGCGATGGCGATCCCGACGACAAACAACAACGAGTTGCCGAGAGTCGATGCTCGTTGCGCCTGGAAAAAGGCCAGTAGTGCCGTGGTCACGCCGAGGGCGAGCAATGCATCTTCACCGACGCCGCGCACATTGCTCCAGTAACTGGCCATGGTCGCGAGCAGAACGCCCGCCGTCCAGGCAATCATTTTCGGTCGTTCAAAGCGGCGCAACATGCCGTACAGCAGCATCACACTGAGCAGCCCGGCCACCGCCGACGCCAGTCGCACGGCCCACGGTGAAACGCCGAACACGCGCATCGCGCCAGCGTCCAGCCACAGGCTCAGTGGTGGTTTTTCCAGAAACGGTTCGCCGAACAGGCGTGGCGTCACCCAGTCGTCGTCCAGATGCATCTCCATCGCGATGCCGGCGACGCGAGCCTCAGTGGAGCCTTGCAATTGGTGGTTACCCAGCGCGAAGAAAAACAGCAGGGCGGCAAGCAGAAACAGCGAAGTGACGGCACGCGACATAGGGTTCAGGCAACCGGAAGGGGCGGGAGGCCTGAGCATACGACGGCAATCCTTAACGAATTGTGAAACTCACGCCAAAGGTTTCGACCAGCGCTTTTCCGGTGTCTCGAACCTTGAATTGACCAGCGCCGTCAGCACGTGGTCCTGCCAGCGTCCGGCAATGTTCAGATACGCCTTGGCGTAACCCTCACGTTCGAAACCCAGGCGCTCAAGCAAGCGAGCGCTGCGTTCGTTGCCGGGAATGTAGTTGGCCATGATCCGGTGCAGATTCTGGGACTCGAACATATAGTCGATGCCAGCCTCCAGCGCTTCGTGCATCAAGCCCTGTCCCTGTTGGGCTTCATCAATGTGATAACCCAGATAACACGCCTGAAAGGCCCCGCGAATAATGCCGCTGAAGTTGCAGGCGCCGATCATTTGCTGGCCATACGGGGTCAGCAGCGCGAAGTGCATGGCCAGCCCGGCCTCGAATGCGCTGGCCTGTATTTCAAGGCGTCGGCGAATCTGCTCGGTGGAAAAATACTCGGTGGTGCGGATAGGCGACCATGGCGCGAGGTGACGCTGGTTGCGTTGATAGAACTGGCTTTCAAGGTCGGCTTGTTCCGGAGCCAGTATCGCGAGCGTCAGGCGTTGGCAGGGCAGGGTCAACAGCGGCATCGGGCGCTCCGGAGTGGGAAATCTTCCGGCAGGTTGGCGCACTCACCTGTTGGAGAGCAAGCCCTCACAGGCTGACGCGGCAAATCCGAGGCAAAAAAAAGCCCGCAGGAGCGCGGGCGAACCGTAGTTTCTTGAATGAGCGAGCGGACTGTACAAGGCTTGGCCGCGTAGCTGCAGTGAAGAAAAATTCATCTCGATGGGCGGCTCGGCGTTGGCCGACGCTTACCCGAGCGACGGGGCGACTCGTACAGTTTCACCCGTCAATGGCGGGTTTCAGGCCCGCAGGTTTGCGGTCCCTGCGGGTCAAGATTGTCCCGCGCCCGGCAGACCAGGATCTCGGCCAGTGCGCTCAGTTGCTTCATTGCCACCGCCACATGGCGTTTGGAGCCATCGAACTCATCGGCAAGGTTTGCGCTGATGGCGACGAGGGAGTCGAGGATCTCGCTGGCGTGGGTGAGCAGGGTCAGTGTGTCGACATCGTCGCGCACCCTGATGAGCTGATTGAGTGGAACATTACGCCGGCGACGGGTCGCCTCGGCGCGTGCGGTGGTGTTCGACTGAGGTTGGGTGCTGGTCGCTGGCGCGTCGGAAGGTGCCGAGCCAACCAGCGAAAGTTGTGGGGTCTTTTTCATGACGTAGCTCCGTGGAGTGAACATTCACTGCAGTTGCGGCTGCCAAACCGTCCGCTGGTTGGCAGTGGTCGTGGAGGGTAACGTCCTGAGGAACTGTCCACCAGTTCACCAAAGTCGACGCGTGTTGCGGGAAATTTCCTAGGACGTTCGGTGTGGGAAGGAGGAGCCGGCCCCACTCAAGGCATATGGTCAGCGGCAAAATCAGCCTCTGACCGGGCGCGCAAACGGCCCTTGCGACAAGCCATCTGGAAGCGCTCGAAGTCGCGTTCGTTTTGTGCGGTGTAACTTTGCGCGTACTTCAGCAGCGCATCGGCCAGCGCATCGCCTTTGCCAATGTAACCGCTGATTTGCGCCGCGAGGCCGGATGCCTTGGCATGTGCCCGGGCGAGGGCTCGGCCGCACACTCGTCCATAGGCGGCGAAGGTTTCGGCGTCGAAGGTCTCAAGCTCAGCGGAGATTTTCATATCGCGCAGTTGCCGCACATAGAAGTGCCGACCGTTGGGACCGGTGGTCCAGCCGAGAAACAGATCGCTGGCGGCCTGCATCAACCGCTGCCCCTCGACCACACGTTGGCCTTCGTGGCGCGTGCGCGATTTGACTTTGACGTAATCGGCGAGCACCGAACGTCGTGCTTCCTTGAACTGCAGAAACAACGGAAATTCCTGATCGTCGGTCAACAGCGCCACCAGGCAGCGCGTGCCGACACTGCCGACGCCGACCACTTTGAAGGCCAGGTCCTGGACATGAAACCGTGAAAGCAACTCGCGACGGTCAGGTTGCAGAGTGTTTCGATAATCACGCATGAACGCGTCGTAGAGCGGGCGCCAGTCCGACAACCGCAACCAGTCATCGTCGGCGTCCAGCAACGTCGTGTTTTTGTGCAGGTGGAAAATTTCCGGCAGGTCATCGCGAATAATCAGACCACCACTGGCATCGCGCTCACTGATTTTTGGCAGCAGCTCAGCGTGGGTGCGTCGCTCAGCCTTTTCGATGGCGCGCTCCACATGTTCGAGGGTACTTTTGCGCGCCTGCGCAAGCAGATCGTTATAGCTGATGGACTCGTACCAGTTTTCCAGCGAACTCTGTTCGGCGCATTCCAGCAGCGTCGTCTGATAGGCGCCGACCATTTCACGGCACACCTGTTCCTCGATCGACTCGCCGTGGCGCAAGTCGCGGGCAGCCACCACGAAACTCGCCGCGAGACGCTTGAGATCCCACTCCCACGGTCCGGGATGCGCTTCGTCGAAATCGTTGACGCTGAACAGCAGATTGCGCTCAGGCGTGGCGAACCCGCCGAAATTCATCAGGTGGCAGTCACCGCAGATGGGCAAGTTCAGGCCCATGTTCGCCGTGCCCGACAAATCGTGTGCCTGCAACAAGGCATTGCCGCGAAAGAACGTGAACGGCGACACCAGCATGCGCCCGTAACGCAGTTCGACCAGCGACGCGACGCGGCCCTGGCTGGAGGCCTTGATCAACGGAATCGGGTCGCGGTTCATCTTGCCGGTGGCCGCCTGAGCGCTGCGCGAGCATTTCTTGCGGGCGTCTTTGCCTTGTTGCATGCGGTCTTTTAGAGAGGTCATGGGGGCTCGGTGTGGCGGAAGGGGCGCTGTGAGTGTAGAAGCGCTTCCGGGGTTTATCCGCTGGCTTGAGTCGGGTGACGTGAACTCTGAGTTTTGCCATGATCATTGCCGGTATTCCATCAGCCCGAGCGAGTGATCCCGTCATGAATGTGAGCGTGCTCTACGCGTTGGTTGCGGCAGCGTTGTTTGGCGCCAGTACGCCACTCGCCAAGCTGCTGGGCGTACAGATTTCACCGATTCTGTTGGCCGGGTTGCTCTATCTGGGCAGCGGGCTGGGTTTGACCGTGCTGCGTGTTGCCCGCGATCGAGGCTGGCAACGTTCGGGACTCGGCACCGGCGAATGGCCGTGGCTGATCGGTGCCATCGGCTTCGGCGGTGTGCTGGCGCCGGTGGCATTGATGTTCGGTTTGACCCGAACATCCGGCGCGAGCGCGTCACTGATGCTCAATCTGGAATCAGTGCTCACGGCCCTGCTGGCGTGGCTAGTGTTCAAGGAAAATGCCGATCGGCGAATCGTGATCGGCATGCTCGCCATCGTGGCCGGCGGCGTCGTGTTGTCCTGGCCTCAAGAAGCCGTGTCGGCGCAGGACTGGACAGGCCCGCTGGCCGTCGCCTTCGCCTGCTTTTGCTGGGCCATCGATAACAACCTGACGCGTAAGGTCTCTGCCTCGGATGCACTGTTTATCGCGGGCAGCAAAGGTCTTGTGGCAGGGCTAGTCAACTGCGGCCTGGCCTTGTTCATCGGCAAACAACTGCCCGCAGCCGACTCGCTGGTGCCGATCCTGCTGGTCGGGTTTCTCGGCTACGGCGTCAGCCTGGTGATGTTCGTCCTCGCCCTGCGCGGGCTGGGCAGTGCACGCACCGGCGCGTACTTTTCCACCGCGCCGTTTCTGGGCGCAGCTATCTCGATTCTGCTGCTGGGCGAGTCGGTATCGCTGATGTTCCTGCTCGCCGCAGCGTTAATGGCCGTGGGGGTATGGATTCACCTGATGGAGAACCATATTCATGAGCATCAGCACGAACGGCTCGAGCATGATCATCGCCACACACACGACGAGCATCACCAGCATACGCACGGGTTTGAATGGGATGGAACGGAGCCGCACAGTCATTCGCATGTGCATACGCCGATGCGTCACCGGCATGCGCATTTTCCGGATGTGCATCATCGGCATGAGCATTGAGGTGTGTGGGGAGGGATTGGTTTTTGGCGGTAGGGACTGGATGGGATGGCCAGATGCGACAAAGCCCGCACTTGGCGGGCTTTGTCGTTGAGAGTTGGTGGGCCGGGGTAATTTGAATTGATCAGTTATGCTATTGATTATTATTAATAATATTCGTTTTGTATTTTGATTGGAATACCAATTGGAATACCTCACGAGATAGAAATGCCATGGCCCGTCTTTTTGATTGATTCGACAATCTTGCTTAGCACCCATAATGAGCGGTGATCTTCTTACAACTCTCGGGATACAGGCTGTGTTCGATAAGAAGCTAAAGGGGGTGACAGGCAGAAAACGGCCGATTCTGTTGAAAAAGTCGGTTGGCCCGAGCTGCGCGAAAATTGAACCATGAAAACGGCATTTCTGCGCACTGCTAAGTGAAATCGGAGCTAAAAGCCTCTGCCAAAGTATGGACTTCAATTTCAGACGTGTACTTTTCTGCCGTGGAAACCACGTCCGATTGTTTTCAAAAGAAAGCCAAAAAGCAGCCATTCGAGCGTGCCTATATAAAGACTGGGCGATTCCACACCTCGGAAAAGAGCTTTGGTAGGTGGAGATCTTGATTCGCGAATAACGTTAGGACGCGCGAAAATCCGTGGCAGCAAGCCGAAACAGATCAAAGAAATTTACGCTCCAAATCCTAAAAAGAGCCAACCGATCAGCTAGTCGAAGCTGTGTTACACGTAATTTCTCCACCAATAGTGGCTTGTTGCTATGCTGCAACCTTTTGCGCGGCATAATGCAAGGAGTCCGCTGCCAGCATGACATCATTGATACCTGAAAATTTAAGCCTGCCCGGGACCCACGCGTTGGTAATAGGGGTGAGTGCTTACGAGTTTCTGAGCGGCGGTGCAAACTGCAGCGATCAAGGCCGCGCGTTTCGTATCGGCCAGCTCTCAGCAGCTGCCCGCTCTGCATCCGAATTTGCCGCGTGGTTGATGAACGGCTACAACCGCCCTGATCTTCCCTTGCGTAGTCTGCGCGTATTGTTATCGCCCTCGCCAAATGAAACCATCGAGCCAAGCATCCAAGCTCTTCTCAAGGGCAATTGGCAAGCCACTCGAAAAAACGTAGACGCCATGTTTACTCATTTTAGAGATGCCGCCGGAAGCCACGAAGAAAACGTTGCTATTGTCTATGTTGTCGGACACGGCGTGCAGTTCAGCAAAAATGGCGCTGTATTGTTATTGAACGATTTTGCTGACCCAATGCATCGCTATGAAACATACACTGGCGCCGTCGATATGAGATGGATGCATGATGCGATGAATCAAGAGAGTGATGTTGCCCAGACTCAATTTTGGTTTGTCGATGTATGTCGTGACCTGCCCGAAGAACTTGAAAAATATGGAGTTCTTGGAGGCGTGAAGGGTGGTGATGTAACCCGAACTGGCTCAGCCAAGTCTTCCCCCTTGTTCCTCTCCGCATCACCTGGTCAAGGTGCCTTTGCAAAAACCAATGGACTGACGCTTTTCTGCGATGCACTTTTGAAAGGCCTCAAAGAGGGCCATGCGGCTCGATCTGAGGGGGAGCGCAACTCACCTTGGCGCGTATCGGTTAACACCTTACTCGAATACTTACCGGACGCAGTACAGGCTTTGGCCAATGTAGGAGAAAAGACTCAGGAGGTTGAGTGCACCGGCAAAATGACAAACGCAGTGCTACACGAATGTCTTACCCCCCCTGATGTTAACTTGACCATCTCTATACGATTAGGCCACAACAACTCTAATTATACTGCCAACCTCAAACACCGTGGCTCAACGCTGTATAAGGGTTATTCAAACTGGCCACTTACAGCTACAGTGCGCGCCGGACTCTATGCAATCGAAGTAACGACGCTCTCGCCACCAGGCATTGATGAGGATTGCTTGAATCTTCAACCTCCTATCAATGAAAAGGAGCTTCCGTTATGACTGCTGAAGGAGAAAGGATAGGTGTATTACAGATAGAAGTTGACTCAAAACTTTATTACCGCGGTGAAGGAGTTCGCGTTGAAATCCGCGACAGTGATTTGATTTTGATCCAACCTGCAACCACTCAGCGAAGCTTCGATCTACCGTATGGGCTTTACGAAATCAGTGCCGTTTTGGAAGACGGGAAGCGAACTAACAAAGTTGCAGAGGTGAACGGTAAATATCCGAATCGTATCAAGCTCGAACCTAATCTACCGTTTGAGCCTTTGGCTTCAAAGAATGACATAGACTTCCGTTCCATAAGCGAATTGCAGCAACTTAAAACCGTGAAAACGGACATGGAGATTGTCGATATCAGTTCCGACGTAACTGTCTATGAAGTCGAGAGCCATTGGATCCTCCGTCACTCGCAAATAATGGAACAGGTGCCTGTGGTCACTATTAACAGGGTAGGAAGCACTGTGCAAGCGAGCCTTCCTATCAGCGCGGGCGATCACCGTTTTTCGGTAACTTGTCATGTTACCCGCCGGTCCGAGCCGTCTTTCGGACCAGTGCAAATCAAAATCTCGCAGTCTCGTAGCATTGCCTCAGCAATGGAGAGAATGGTTGAAGCAGGTCAGTTTGAATCGGCCACACGGCTCGCCAACAAGGCGCTGGAAACCTTGCTATCAAAATTTGTCGATCCAACCGGTGCTGCTCTGGCCGCGCTGATCCTTTACAAGGCAGATCGGCTTAATGACAAGCTAGGTCTTCTCCATTCGTTAGTTAAGCGTTTTGGTTGGCTACCTGATGGAAAAATATTACTGGCCTCCCAATTGGTGCGACTTCCTGGGCAGCGTGAAAAGGCGCTGCAACTAGCCTGTCAGGCAAGCGAACAACGAATTCTATTTACAGAAACGTTTTCACTATTACTTGATTTGTTGCGCTACTGGCCGGAAGAAAGTGACAGTAAGGCTCGCAGCGAAGCCTTATCTCGTCTAAGCAACCGAGCGCCATTTGTCGACTGGCGCTCGACGTACCTATGCGACCGATTGCAGGAGGACCACGATGCTAACGCTGCAACTTCTGCCCGCGCGTGAGGGCGATGCCATTTGGGTGCGTTGGGGGAGCGCTGACGTCCCTTACCAGATGCTGATCGATATGGGCACCCAGGAAACGGGGACGGAGTTGCGAGAGCGCATCAGCGCTCTGCCAGAAGATCAACGAGCATTCGAACTGATCGTTGTCACTCATATTGACCGCGATCACATTGGTGGTTTGCTGTCTTGTCTGGTAGATGCAGAGCTACTCCCAGGCTTTACAGCGAAAGATTTTTGGTTCAACGGGTTTGCACATCTAGATGGACTCAAACCCCAAGGTGAATTTGAGTCCATGGGAGCAGTCCAAGGCGAACGCTTGAGCCGTTGGCTGGATAAGCAAAACTGGAACAAGCAATTCGCAGGAGAGGCGGTATGTTGTGAAAATAAACTGCCTTTACCATATCGAGATTTTGAAGGTGGTATGCGATTGACGGTTCTAGGTCCAACAGCCAAAAGACTCAGTGAGTTGAAGTCTGTATGGCGCAAAGAGGTTGAGGCTGCACTTAAGAAAACACAGCAAAGCACCGCAAGCGAGGGGCTGGAGCGAATGGGAACTAGCTCTCATCGGACACTAGAAAACAAGGCGGCGCTTGCAGATCTCGCCGAGCAACAACTGGCAAGAGATAACAGCCCCGCCAACGCTAGCAGTATTGCCCTTTTACTGGAATATCAAGATACACGGATATTATTAGCTGGGGACGCATTTTCAACAGACTTAAAAGAATCAGTCCAATTGATTTCCCCGGACCAACCTCTTGAACTAACTGCCTTCAAGGTTCCACACCACGGCAGTCGACGGAATCTATGCAAGGCTCTAATCGAAAGTGTTAATTGTCGATTCTGGCTTATCTCGACCGATGGTTCGCGCTTTCAGCACCCCGACGACGAAGCGGTGGCTCGTATACTTATTCATAGCAAGCATCGCCCGGCAACTGTAGGGTTTAACGTTCGTAGCGAATTCAATGAGAAATGGGATAGCGACGACTGGCGTCAAAAATTCGACTATTGCACAACGTACGGTAATGCAGAGGACGGCCTAAGCTTAAAATTTCAAGGCGGATCAATATTAGTTACGCAATAAGTCGATCCAGAACGATTGCATGCAGTGTAAATATTTGATGTTGATGCGAGAGTGTTGTGTTGGAGTCGCGACGTTATTCATCATTGATGAGCGTATGCAACCGTTGCGCCCATTCCAGTCGACCGCGTCCTCTAGCAGCCTTGATTGAAGTTTTCAGGCGCGATGAATTAGCTCCACTGCTCTTGTAGTAATCTCTCCTCTCGCTCCCGTTCGCGTCTTTGTGCTTCGTTGTTCCCGCAAGCATTTTATCGAACTATGAACGGCGCTTCACCATCTTGAGAATCGTAAAGCGCCGCTTTCAGGATAAACTCGATTAGTTACAACGAGCTGCCGTAACGCTTAATAAACACTTCCAAAGACAAAACCTCGGTAGGCACCCCCAGATATTGGTAGGCCACACGTGCCTTATGGCAAAACCGGTCATCTCCAGTGACAAAAACATCTGCTTTGGTGGCATAAATCGCATGCGTAACATCATGCATTCGCGTGCGTGAGTTTTTTACCTTTTCTGGCCTGAAACGTACCTCCTCAAGGTAGTTCATGAGTATCTCAAACACATGCTCCAACACCGCATGTGATCGGGAAATACTGGGCCACTTCAAGTCCGTCAAGCCAGCCTCACGCTTGTTATTCATTAGTTCACGACTGGCTTCAAATTTTTTCTGTAGCTGTAAGGCATATTCGGGATCCGATAAAAAATCCACAGGAAGGTTGGACATTCTTGTGGCGCGCGCTCCTTCTGCATCGGTTGCCTTAATCTGCTTAAGCAATTCGCGCTCCCGAACTTCGAGAAGTCTATTCCTGTCGAAATGATCTAGGACCCGAACCAGACAGGCTCCTGGATGTTCCTCGATCATTCGGGTCGGCTTATGCCCTTGGCCAGGGAATACTTCAACCATTTTTGAGATATCGATGACATTCTGTAGCCTGCTCTCACACCGCTCTAGGACTGCCTTGATTTCATCCTCCCCAAACTCTTGCCACGCCAGGGAGGAGGCCAAATCTTCCATATGTGCGGGACTGTAAGGAAGCACGTGCTCATCTTTCAGGGCATCCACCACTGCCCTAAGGCCTTCTACGTCATTCGCTCGATAGCTTTCGAAAATATTATAATCAAGATAAATTGTTTTTTTGGCAGTCATTCTGAAATCCTTCTCTATGTTTTTTCCAATTGTACAGCGCTCTAAAAAAATGTCACAAGTAGCTTACTTAAAAATCTTACCTTCATCGCGGTGAAGAATTTTTGACTAATTAATCACCGTAAGTAGAAGCGGTAAGTCACAGTTGGACTGTGACTTATCGAAAACACCAGTGCGGTCTTATTTACACCCCTACATTACTGAAATAAAGCTTGAACTATAAGCTGAGCGTCAGGCAGGTTTGACCGAAGCAGATACTCATTCAGTCCGCGGGAACTGTGTACCCCCTTTGCTTTTGCGACAGGATGTACAAACTCTGGGGTGCCAATCAGCCCAGGATAACACCCAATCGCCACTTGACGGCCGTTACGGGTAACCAATAGCGGGGTCTCATTGCTCTCAACTGCTGAACATTGGTAGCCATTTAGTTCAAGACTTGCGCGAAGTTGCGACAACGTTGCGACTTGCGCTTCCGGTGACGAGCAGCTAGGCATTTCGCCTAGAACAGCGTAACGCAGCAACATTGCCCCTACGTGTCTGTCGAGTCGGTTCTGAAGGTGCTGGTTGTGGAAGTGGTTCAGACACTCTGTACATGATGTCTCACAGGTACAGTTCTCCAGAAGACTAAGAGTGGCTTCGAGAATTTCAGGCATGTGCCTCGCGACAACCTCCGCATACCCTGCACCTCCCGAAAGAGTATCGTACAAGAACACGTCCAGCATCCGGGCATTGTCTTGGAGTGCAGGTTCGATACGAAACCCAGAGCCAAATTCTGCTGGGTCTAAGTCCAACTGCCGGTGGCGACTTGCGGCAAGACGGAGTGCTTCAGCGATCGTATGTAATGCATCTTCGAGGATCCGTAAAACAACTGAATCTACTGTATTGGTAACTAACGGATCTGCAATTTTAAGTCTGAGTAAGAGAAGATCGGTGTCGAAGTCATGCCCCAACAACACACGATCAAACGTCCCACTACAGCGCTCCGGCGTACCTTTTTGGCCTTGTTGGAAATATGGACGATCATGTACGCCCAATATCTCGTCCCGGTCGTAAACCGAGGCATGACCACAATCCATGCAGACCGAAAAGCCGCCCAACTCGGAGCCCTCTTTGCCTCTGTTGACTGTCACTAATGTTTGGTCAGTCGCATGTGTATAACTTGCGTAGGGACCACAATTAATAAAGCTAAACACCTCAGGATCCACAGGTCGCGGAAATTGTGCCATGGTCGCATAGGTGATCTCTTGGTCCCGATCAGTTTCAGGTAATTCTTTTGCTTTCTCCGGACCGAAAACTTCTGGCAAAATCATGGGTTCTGCAACGAGCTCCCCATCGCAGACTGGGCAAGCCCCATCGTTTCCCCCCGCTTTATTAGGGTCCCTGACAAATGAGCATGCCTTGCAGTGAACGTGCAATTTGGCGTTTGCAAAAAGTGGTCTAGCGCGATCTACAACTGCAGCGGGCATATCTGCGAATACTCCACCGCATCGATAAGTTTTGCGATCAATCACGATAAGGCGGCCAGGAGCGTATTCACTCAGGGCCTTGGAGACAGATTGTTGGGGCCGCTGAAGGGTGCGGATCTCCCATTTGTTATTCACTCGCTCTGGTTTTTCAACCAAAAAACTGCAAAGGCTTGTAGGAAACGCATAGCTCGGTAACAGCCCATGAAAAAAGAGAAATTCCAGCAGTTCCTTTTGTTCAAGACTAGGTTCTGGAATTTCACTTACGCCAGCACCTCCTTCTTCATTCTCTTCAGCGGGCTCATCAAAAGCTTCCGGCTTTGGAGCATGTACGGCAAGCTTCTGTAAAGTCAGCAAGAGCCCTTCGGCGGTATCAACAAGCCAATCACCCAGCGACACACCCCGAGTGTCGAGATTTTGCGGTAGCCAAGCAACCACCGACTTTTTCAAATCTGCGCCTTCCGCAGTGACACGACGAGATACCCAAGCTTTAAAACATTCGAGATTAAGCCCAGTTTCTTTCGCCCCGAAAAAGAAATCCTGCGTTAGACCTAGCGCCTTCAGAAGCAGCGAAGTTTTCTCAGTGGGGACTTTGCACTGCGCCATATTCTCGTGAAAGAACGTCTGAATGAGATAAGCATGTACGTGCCGGCGGGCGATTTTTTCATTATCTACTTTGACCTCTGGCGTTCGGGGCGGACCAGCTACGATGTGGCCGGGATTTAAGAAATAGTGACTGTCATGCGGCCCGTTTTGAGAATATGTCACCACCGTAGATACGGAAGAACCCCGCCGTCCCGCTCGGCCAGCACGCTGCTGATAGTTCTCTCGTTGAGGCGGAACGTTGCGCAATGCAACCGCAACCAGTGAGCCAATGTCGACTCCGACCTCCATAGTTGTCGTGCAGCTCAATACATCGATAGGTCTGTCCTTATCACCCACCAAGACGTCTTGGAATCTCAACTCGTAGAGCTCTGTTGTTGCGTGGACTTTGCTACGGTCACGATTTGAAAGTTGCGCCGTATGCTCCTCGACGTTCAAGTTGGAAAGTCGAGCACCTGGCTCTAGAGCTTCTTGCACAGGGAGGCGCCAAAATCCTTTACGCGCTTTGACGTATTCATTGTTGGAAGGATCGATAGGCGTAGAGCTTTGACTGCCGCATGCCAGACAGATCTTTCCGGCTAGTGAAAAAGGCATCAGAGAGGTGCAATCAGAACATTGGGTCCATACATGTGCGAGATCAACGACAAGTTTCAATGAGTTTGGGGACAGGAACCACCCACCATCCGTATGTTCAGCCAGTTGACCGCGGAAAATCGTTTCAACGGACTCAAAGGTAGTGCTGGCCCATCCGAGGTTACTGGTTAAAGAGCTCCTCAACTCCTTCTCAAATTGCCCTTTGCTACCCCAGCCGGATTTAGGGTAACCGGCTGCCTTGTAGCGGAGTATCGGATCTATCGACGAGTCAAATGCGAAGTCTTGAAGGAGCGAATCAATCCAGCCAACCGCAAGGGCACGGACGTCCTCGTCATCAATTACGATACCGGCGGCTTTAAGTTCTTCTT
Organism: Pseudomonas sp. CROZ-RG-20F-R04-15; assembly: GCF_022662375.1. Taxonomy (GTDB): domain Bacteria; phylum Pseudomonadota; class Gammaproteobacteria; order Pseudomonadales; family Pseudomonadaceae; genus Aquipseudomonas. Next base: position 72,869 of record NZ_JAKNQL010000001.1, read on the forward strand.
TCAGTGCTTTGAGCTTCCTTTGAGATGGCTCAACGAAACCTACGGTGGTTCCTGAAAGGGAGTAGTAGTTGCTGCACAGTAACTTCAGCAGTGCGATGCGATACCGAGCAGGAAAGTCGCTCGGAGGATTACCGTCACCAAGCGCTTCTTGCAAATAATCGGGACCATAATCACGTTCATAAACTGCACGTACCTCCTCAATTCTTTTCGCATCTAGCCCATCAAATATTGGCAAATCCTGTTCAGTCAAAATTTGGAGGAAGGCGAGATAGAGCATGGACGTAGGACGAGGATCTTGCTTGTTGTCGCGCAGCCGCTGACATGCAAGTGCTATAGCTTGGCGAAAAACGTCGAGCTCAATGTCACGCGGAATATCCCGAGCAAGCCTCGCCGCTTTCTGACGACCATCAGAGAATATGAGAACCTTTCGACCACCGTTGGGATGTCGCGCATCAGTAGTGCGACTGGCTGGTTGCCGTGCCATTTGAGTTCGGACCAATGTGGTGAACGGCGCTTCACCTTTTGTGACATGGTCCATGATTTTCGAAGGGTCGCCTTTTGCGCTCCTGACTCTGCGAATACATACCGGACAGTTATCAAAGGTTAGATCGCCGCCGGTCGGTGGCTTGTCTGGGATGCGTACTTTTCGGTAACCCGCATTTTCACCTGGGTTCACACCAGTGAGGATGCCTGTGGACATATGCAACCATATATCTCTGTGTCGACTACGTGGATGGGCATTTTCCTCAACAAAAATCTCAATGGGCATGAGCGGAACGGTTCCACCCTCTGACAACGGTCCGCTTGGCTCATGCCATACGAATTCCATTTCCTCACTTACGTAGCCTCGAATAAACGCGGCTCCACAGTCGCGGTGAGTCAGCAACTCAAAAATACGGCTCTTCGACTCACAGCCGCATTGAGTAATAGGCTTGGTATGCAACCGCCCCAAGATAGTCGGGCCCTGGTTGTCTGCCAAACGATTTGTGCAGTTTGGGTCAACGCAGGCGTGTAACCCTGGTAACCCTCGGTGGAAGAGGTGAAGACGAGTGGGCAGTAGTACTCGGTTGTCCGATCGTCGTTGCGCGTAGCTACCTAGTGCGAGTAGCGCATCTGTCGCCTTTTCTGCCTTGTCTAGAGTGCAATCAGGAAAAAGCGTCTCACTCAGCGTGTCCAAGCGGACAGCCTTGCCCGACACCAGTGTGATGAGCTTCTCCAACGGCCCGAAGTCAGTAAGACTCTTGAATAGCCAATCGCGAAATGAAGTCCTGTCATTTGCCTGTGGGGCACTCCAGTCAAGCCTTCTGGCGAGAACTGCTGCGGCGCTTGCCGATGCGGCGAGATCATCAGCGGCTCGTTGGAACGCGTTCAAGTCAAAGTCGGCCAAAGCGTTGATTTGTTTTTGAGTAACGGTGTATTCGGTAGACCGTGGCTCAGGGGTGCCCTGAATAACTTTAATCCGTCGCGAAGATCTTTCAGGCAGTCCCGTCAAATCACGAGCAAAACGTTCTCCGTCCGCGGCTGCAGTCTCGTCACGCCCAAGACTTGCACTCGTTAGGATGCAGCGCATCCGCTCGCGAGGAATTTCCAATCGGGCGCACAGACGACGGATTAGAAGGGCGACCTCCGCCCCACCGGCGCCTCGATACATGTGGGCTTCATCAAGGACTAGTATAAATTCGTTCTGGGAGTCTTTTTTCAACCAGTCTTTCGTTTGATCGAATATGTCTCGCTCAATCGGCCGCATGAGCATGTATTCGAGCATCGAGTAGTTCGTAACCAGCAATTCAGGGCAGCGCGTCTGAATTTCATCGCGAGTCATGAGCTCACGGTCATCTGGTTGAGTTTTTAGTCTTCCCTTCCAATTATTTGAAGCAGTTTGCTTCCCTGCGGCGTTTGTTTTGATCCTGACAGTGTCCTCTCCGTAAAACGCATCGAGATCCTTACTCGGCCACCGACCGATCCGATCAAGTTCGCTTTTAACTGCCGGAACTTTCCCTACCTTCTTATAGAACTCTTCAAAGAGAGGCTTAATAAGGCGCTCATCACGACTGGCCGAGCGGGGCCCTGGATACGGGGTGCGTCCCGTGTAGCTACCGAAACGTACCGGTGCATTCCGCCCTTTGGAGATGATTGCGGACGCATCTCGATTTCCAAGCATACGGCGAATACGGGCCAACTGATCATTAACCAAGGCGTTCATCGGGTACAGCAGCAACGCCCTGCAGCCAGGCATTGCAGCGGACTCTGGCCGTTCTTCACCTTCTATTGCTAGTTTTCCGATGACTGGCATAAGAAAGCTCTCGGTCTTTCCCGAGCCTGTACCTGTCGCTATCACAAGATCCTCTGCGCCCCGCCCAAGGAACGAGACGAGTGCCTGAGATTGGTGCTCGTATGGTAGAGGGTAAAGTCCCAAGCCCATCACCGATAGTTGTGTCAGTACATCTGCTGCGATTTTTGGAATAGGCAAACTGTTGTATGGCGCGCCAATTTTATAAACTGCGGTCGCCTCCACATAAGGTGTTTGAGCCACCGTGCCATCTGCCTGCAAAAGCGCATTGCGTTCTCTGACAAGTCCCTCGTCCCTGATGTGGTATTGGGCCTCAATGTATTGTCTCAAGCTGTCGGCCAAACTTTTTGTTGTCTCGTGGACGCCAGTTGCTTCAGCCATCATCGACGTGATGCTCATCAGATCCCTCCTTCGCGCTTCAGCGCTGATGCAAAACTACGCCAAGCCCGTCGAGCGCGCTGCGCACAATGGGTAGCATTTCTGTAGGTAAAACGTGGGAGGTGACGCCTGGGTGCGCACCTTCTGGGCTTGGTATTTGCCAACCAAGCAAAAGCGTTTTCTCCTCTTCTCGCGGTAGTCGCCGCCACAATTGAAGCTTTGTGAACCCATGCGAAGTTCTAGCCTCCACCTTCATAGGGCATCCAGCTTGTATGTCTAGTTGAAAACTAAGACGCCTGGCCTCTTGGGAATCCAAAGACGCCATTTTCCGAAGACGACCGCGAAAAAAACTGCCAATAAAATAAGAGTGCATTGGTCCAGTCTGGCACTTGGAGAGAAAGATCCCCTCTGCGCTCGGCATGGTCACGAGTTGCGCCCATCTGCCGGTCGAATAGATTGAAATTTCGTTCAATTCTCCCGGAGCATCAGCTAATCGGCCCCTTGCCGCTGCGAGCACCCGGTCAGACCATGCTTCCAGTCCCTCCATAGGAGCGCCAATCCATTCGTGAGCATCACAAATATCAATCCAACCCTCACAGGATCTCGCATCTACAAGGCGCACCCTGCCGCTGGATATCAACTGAACTGAACGAGGGAATGACTGAGATGGGCCTCCTCCAATTACAACTGCCGTGTTATCTGCGGCTCTGACACCTCGAGCTGGCGATGTGAGCCATCTGCTGCCCTCAACCTTTGCCAGATCTCCCACGTTGCCTAGACTATTTAAGACAGTCATCACTCCGTGTGGAGTATCACCTTCCTCGGCCAACTCTGCCCAAATTGAGCTCAAGCGCCGCCGGACCATGCTGGTTAAGCTAATGGACGCGGCAGCCTGCCATGCTCCGTATCCTTCAACCGGGGCGGAGCACAGATATGATGCAGCTCGCAAACATTCTGATATCACGGCAATGCGAAGCCCTTCGCCAGAGACTTTGCATCCGATGTTTACCGCGAGAACTTTTAGGACGTCTTCTCGGGACATCGCCTGCCACTTCATCTAAATGCCCTCAATAAGCGCTACTTCACTTCGCAGACCTGCGAACACTTGCTCGGCTAATCGAGCTATGTGGTCGGCTGGCCCCGCGGTTGCCTTCGCCCAAGGCTGCGCCCAAAACCTCAGCAGAGAATGTAGATCTTCCTCTGCACTTGCGCCTGGTAATGTTCTCAGTCGTACAAAGGCGCGCTCTGCACTTCTTAGCCAAAGATTGCCGGGAGAAAAGCCTGCCTCCCGAAGACCGTCTTTCAACTCCATAACAGGTGCTGGTGGAAAACCCTCGTCAAAGCCTTGGAGTTGGTCCCAGGAATCGCACATGAGATGACCAAACCTCATCCCTGGCAAACTGGCAACTCCTCCCCTCATACGGAAAGTGTCGGTGTCAAAAACAGGACCTAGTTCGGCAAGAGTGCCACCATCAGAAAATGCAGCAGGCCCTTGTGTCCAGGAGGCGATCAGAGCGAGACGGGGATAGAGCAAGATGGAATACTGACGACGCACGACGACGTCACGAATCGCGGTTCCGTAAACTTCAAATGCTGAACGGTTGGCGCCCTTGATGAGCAAACAACCCGACGAATCTTCAGCGACTTCAAGGCAGTCGGAAGCAATCTCGTCTGAAATGAGGCCGACAGGCACTCGCCATTCATGAAACTTTGGGCCACCCACAGCGGCCGCGACAGAATCCGCCACCAAGTCGGCAATCGAGCCCGAAAATTGGATCAACTGTCCGGTGGCGAGCGCTGCCAGAATCTGACGAGCAGTATTGGTTGCGACACCATTTAAAATCCCGCACGCCTGAAGGTTCCAAGCAATGGTTTCACAGGCGGTCTCAATAGAGTTGATTTCAACGAGCGGCTCCTGTGGCTCCGTTTCAAAAATCAGGGCCTGATATTTTTTTGAGAGGCCGTCGCCTGCTTTCGAAAAATTGACTTCCAGCGCGTCCAAGCGCTCCGCCAACAAATCAATCGCATTAGCAGTCTTGGTCCAACCGTCTTCATGCAGACGGATCTGATCAATTTCCTCTTTTAGTTCCGAAATCTCAGCGAAGAATTCATGCCACTTTTCTGCCTTGACCGAAAGTGCCTCTAGGTTTTGTTCTAGAGATTCAGCACGACTGTTGAAGTCAGAGGTTGATTCGGAAGCCTGCTTCCCAGCAGCCTCCAGGGTTTGGACCAGTTTTTCGAGTGTCTCAGCGCTCGCAGCCACTTCGTCGAGCGAGGTCCGCAAGCTACTCACATCACGGTCAGCATCACTTACGGCAGAAGCAACCAGATCCATCCCTTTGGCAAGAGATCCCAAGTCGGACTCAAATTGGTCAATCCGCTTCGCCGTCTCTTCTGCCGCCGGCTCTGCGATTTCAATGTAGTCCTCAATCTTATCCAGGCGTCCGGGTAGCTCATTGATCATGCGATCACGGGCGAGGGTCGATGCCGGGTGGAAATTACCCAACGCAGCTAGCGCGTCTGAGTGATCCGCAAATCCGCTGAAGCAGAACAGGCGCTCGACTGTCTCTCTCGGACTATCAGGAAACTGATCCGCCAGACTCCTCAGGAAGGCTAACCCCGAATCTGGAGTAAGAAAGGGGTCATCATTCACGGGAAAATCAACACCCAGCCTGTTTTTCGCCCATGCCAGCCATAAGGCGGCAAATAGCTTCCAATCGGTATCCCCTTTCGGACCTAACTGTGGGTGAACAAGATGACCAACCAGACGCTCCTGCTTCTTTTTGAACTCGGGCGGCGTACCTCGCCTAAAACCCGGCATGGCTGGCTGACGCTCGTAAAACGGTTTTCGGAATGCTAGAGGAACTTCATCGATGAAGTTAGCAACCGCTGCCTGCCCGAGCGCTGAGATACGATCCCTCGCCTCCTGGCCATATTGGTAACTCATGGCGAGACACCTACTCCTAAATGTTAAGTTCAAAACCGCAAGCTAAGATTTGCGTCGCTAACGTACGGTGATGGGGGATAAGTTCCGGTTGCGGCCTCACCACAGCGAAAGCACGAACCAGCGAATGATCATCTGCCGGTCTGAGCATCGGCGTGCTTACTTGCAACTGACACATAAAACTGTGAACCCTAGCCCTTAAGCTAGGGCCTAGAGTCAACAACGTCTTTCCAGCAATAGATGAGGATTGTTCACCGTACAGGCGTAGTCGCCCGAATCCGCCGAAGTCTAGGTCGATATGGCACTCTGGGTCAGTCAGATAGCTGATGACCGATGCTTGCACCTCAAGTGGAAGAAGGCGCTGATGCTGATTATGGGAAGCTGGGGCTCCGCCGGCTGATAGATTAACTTCGCAGCGTTCAGAGCGTCTTTCGGTAATAAGCTGTCCTTCAATACCAGGAGGCATTGCGAGGTACTCAAGGGACAGTTCTTGAGCTCGGGCGGCCGCAAGTAAAGTCTTGCATCTCTTCTGATGAATCGGGATTACCAAGCATGCCCCATCCTCCCCCTTAAATATCGCCTCAACGGCAGGAATCCTTTGGTTACGTCCTAACGAAGGGGCGTGGGTGAAGATTCTTTGAAGATCTTGATACTCATTCTTCCCCACACGGAAGTGCTCAATTCTCTCCGGTGTCAAAGCAAAGAACGCTGGCGATCGGTCTACTCCTGTAGCTGAAAGGCGATCAACTCCACCGAACGCTTGCATCGTCGGCCCCTGGTCTTGCAGCCCCATCGGCATTATGTGAGCTGAAAGCAAAACCACCGATGAATCAGCGTATTCGATGGTGTGGATGCTGGAGTTTCGCGTGAGAAACGGCCAAATGGGGATGATGTAAGGCTCGGGTGGGTGGACGATCAATCCGGTAAAGGATTGAAGCCACTGTGAGCATTCTGTTGAGGGCCTATCAGGGATCGTAACGAGCGCGTGGTGCCAGCCTTGTCTACCAACAAGCCAGTCGAGAACGAGCTCATTCGGGAAATCGGGCGCCTCAGGCGCCTTCCACAGCAACGCATAGGTCTCTGAGCCTCTGAGCATCTGGGCTCTAGGAAACCCGCGAGCCTCTCCGCGTCCCGAGGCAGTAAAGGCAGCAGCACCAAAAGATGGAAATCCTAGGCACTCCCTCTCCACTCCCTCTTCAAAAAGAGGATCAGGGTTGCCATCAAAGGACACTATTCGGTAATTCTCCGTCGACAGCTCGGCCATGATCCGAAAGCCGTCAGTCATGCCACGCATGTTGACCGGTTGAAGGCGCCCCCCCACATCCACTGTGACAGTGGCGTCGCACGCACGGCACGATGGCAAGACGAGTTCAAAATACCATCCGGTACGGCCTTGCTCCTTTGGAATGATCAGCCGCAGATCCATCCGCCGTTTTGTCAGCGCAGAAAAAATACCGCTTTGGATGTTTTGTGTCTGCTGACCAGGTGAAAAATTTTCGCATTCAGGCGTTCCCCACCCGGGCCAGTGGGCGAAGTATTTCTTTCGGATGGTCCCAGCGCGATGACTCATCATCGCTTTGCAACATGGGCATGCGTATAGGCCCAGGCCTGTAGCCTGATCAGCAGATTCAACCTTGTTCGTCAGTTTGTTAAACGCGTAGTCCAATGCACATCTCCCTACGTGCCTAGCTTCTTGTCCCCGTACGTTTACCTAGCGCTTCGGTTTGCTCTACTAGGGCTCTAAGGGCTTCAGCTTGGCTGCCAAACAACTCAATGAGATCGTTAGGCCTCCAATACTTAAACTCCGGAGTGCTGTTTGCTCGCGGTATTACCCAGCGATCCAGCGCCATATCGGCAATTTCCCTCACCGATAAAAGCGAACTGATCTCCGGCTTGCCTTTTCCAGTCTGCAAGATTTTAGTCGCGTTGGAGGCAATTTGACATATGAAAACTTCGCGTTGGATTCCGTGTCGCATCAAATCATCTTTAAACCCCAGCGCTAGCAGGGCGGCCCGAGTGGTCCGTAATCGCCAATTGGGGCCCTGACCATAGGCATGCTGATCTGCATAGGTATGGTCGATATGGCGCAGGTAGTCCCGCAACTCCATGAACAGCCAATCGGGAATGTGAAAATGTCCCCAGCCGCCCGTATAGCCAATCGATTTGAGATACTCAGTCCCGTTGAGCTTGAGGCGGTTATAGACCGAGGATCGCCCCATCGATGATGTCGTGATGATGGAGAGCAAGCGAGCCTCCTTTTTTTTCTGCGAGATAATGCCGGTCGAGGCGCCGTAGGTTTTGGCGAAATCATTGTAGATATCGCGGCTGCGGAGTAGGCATGCGATCAACTTTCCTCCAAGCAAAGCGTTGTAAGGCGGGATCGCGCCGAGTACGTAAGCATCCATGAGATTGACAAGCCTGGCGCCGCGATCTTCCGAGTTCCAGCCTATGAATTTGTCTCTTACGCCAAGGTTGAAAACTGGATCGCCAACCGCAATGATCCCCATTAGCTTGCCATTGCTTTGGTCCCAGACGAGATAACGCAAGCGCCGACCGAAACCGCTCGAGACCGGAACGGACCATGACATCGAAGCGAGTCTGAAAAGGTCGCTTTGCCAAGTGTTGGACGAAACTCTTTCCAATACCGGGGATATTTTTTCCGGTTGTATATCTTCACCTGCCGCAAAATATTGCAGTAGTTTTACACCAGATCTGGTGACGAATTTTTCGCTGGCGATAAGACGCTCTTCTCGCTGAGCACTGTGCAATTTTCGAATTGCATCCTTGCTATTTCCCGGGGCGCGCAAAGCACCTTCAGCAGTCTTGGTGAAACCTAATGAGTGTAAGTGCTCACGAAGCTTTCGCTTTAGATTGGCTTCCCTTGGGTTAACGCCGACAATTATTGCGTTACCGTTTGGCATTTATTTGCTTCCTGCTCAGTATTGATCCAATTGAGCTCGTCAAACCAAGGGATCTGATCCCTGGGATACACTGGAATGAATGTGATGAGTCAGGCAAACGGACGACCTCGGAGTAGCCTTCTCCTCGGCCGACCAAATTAATGGTGGCTAAGGCTTTACAGTTACTAACCAGGCTCAACTGGGCTGATTCCAAGTTGTAGCGCGGTAGGCGTGGAGGCCGCGAATCGTACAGTTACATGAGACACTTATAAAGGGAGGCCAAGCAAAAACGCCACTGCACAGGCATGAGGTGTAGGGCGCGGGCCTTAAGCGAACGATGCCAATGATACAGAAGGTTACCGCTAGCCATATACGGCTCCCCAAAAGTGGTAAAGACGCTGCGCGGTACCTGCCCCCCCCCCTCCTCCCAGAGCCCCTAATGCCCACGAAGACTTGGCTAGAAGGCTAATCATTACCGTTATGGTGGGCGCTGTCTCAAAACCGAAAGCGTCATCGTCCAAGGGACTACCAGGAAGCATTTGAAGCAGGCTTTCTGCTGCGGTTGCAGCAGACGCTGATCATACGACGTGAGGCAGTCACTTCCCAATCAACCAGATTCGATGTCTGAGTTTGTAATTGATGTTTGAGACTTTGCTTTTCCCGCCAAACCCTCCGATCAAGCGATCTTTGATCGCGTCGACCGGAGGGTTCACTCGCTTTTTCTCGCAGCCACCGCGGTCCTCCCTTTCATTTCAAATTTGATTAGCGCCAGCCTTGTGTTACCGCCAATAATTGCTCGTGATCTGTATCGAGCGCAGAGCCGCTTCAGCGTCAAAGCGGATCTTTTCGTTGGGCATGGGGGGAGGTCTGGTGACAGCGCACGTAGAACTTGGCCTGGCGCATGGCGACAGAAGTGGAGACAGTCGCCACTTTCTGCGCGTTTTGACCGTGATGCTTAACTGTCTTTTCGAGTGGGTATAAAAACTGGTGCACCGATCGATGTCGTTGACAGCACCAGCCCAAGGAGCCTGAACCTTCAAGGCTACGCCACTTGCGTGGTGGTTCTTCCCCAAGTGCGATTAGCGTCCGGCGGCTCGCACGATCACTTCCCAAGAGTGATGGATGCCTACTCTACCAATCTGTCCACTGCGGCAGACAATGGACCTACCTCGCTGCGCTGCGGAAACCTCACCTCTTGGCATGCTTCGATGTGCCAGACCGCGCCCGTCTCTTTCTCCCGGAAAGAGACGGGCGCTCGTACCACTGCTACAAGCCACTTCGTACAATGCATTGCCGCAACTCTCCTCGTGACAAACGGTCTGAAAAAACCGATTTGTCGCCATCCGCAACGACGCAGGCACCGGTGCCGCAGCCATGGAAGGGGCGCACCTGACTGACAGTCAGGCATGCGCCAGGTTTCGATGTTGTTGCCTTCTCCCACCCAGGATCTCTAGGTGCCGAACTCGTCAATCGGCGCAGTCTCCACCCGCCCGCATCTTCGGATGCGTCTAAAGACGCCAGATTCATGGGGTTATGCCCTTGCTCCCGGTCCCGTAAGGAGTCGTTCGTAACGCGTCGGTGAACACCTCGCAGGCCGAAGGGGCCTTGATCCCTGATAACACTCAACAACCGTGGCGGACTACGTGAGGTCTACCAGCAATGAACGAGGATAGGTCATGCAGCAGTTAGATCCGAAGCTTGAACTACCACCACCTCGACCGCTGTTTGAGTCGAGTGCCGTGGCCCAGTCTTATCCGGTGCAGGCATTGGGGGAATTCTTGGGCCTGCGGTGGAGCGCATTCCGAGGTGATTGGCGTGGGTGCGGAGATTTCTATCTGAGAGAAAACGTATTCTCTGTTACCGCCGAGTTACTTAAACGTCTCTAGTAACCAATCGAAGTAGTGATTGATCGAATGCACTGTCTTGCCCGTCGCCAAGAGTCGCAAAAAATCACCTGTCCAAGGACAGGTGATTTTCTTGGTTTCAGTAATCGTAAGAGAACTATACGAAAATTTTCATCGCCCCGATCAAGATGCCGATCGTCACAGCGAGCATGGATGCCATGCGAATGGATAACTTAAGATCAGATTTAGCGATCTCTGCAGTCAACCGATGATCAATTTTAGATATCTCGGACGTTAGCCGATGATCAGCTTTAGTCAGCTCAGCTGTCAGTCGCTGCTCTAGATTGGTGAGATCACTTTTCGTAGCGAGTAATGTGAGCATGTCAGATTCCAATGCTTGGATAACAGCTTCGGCTTTGAGCTCAGGTACGTCGATTGCACGCAGTGCCTGATACATCGCCAGTTCCATTTTCATTAAGGCCTCCTAAAACAAAAAAGGCCTTCCCCACGACGGGAAAGGCCCGTCGTGGGTGGGAAAGTCATGCTTCCATCGACATTCAAGTCGACTGTCCGCGCTGCCGGAAGCTATGCGGTCATTTGGTGGATCCTGCGGAGAACCGCAGCGCCGTCTTGAAGATCCTGGCGGCTTGGGTACTGAACGAATCAGCTAGATGCATAGCAAAAGTGCCCCTGAGGACTTCGGCTGTCAATCCGGTAATCGGTTTTCGACTGTTTCCTAATGTTGTATGAGTCTCCTTCCTGCCTGTGCTCACCACCACCTTCAGATTCGGGTTGTTGAGGATCGATGTCGAGCGCACTGAATTATCGGCCGAGGTACGTAGCGGTAATTTGTGTTCTCTCATGCCCGAGTTCACGGCTGATAATTTGTCGAGCAGTACGGTCTTGAGAACGTTGCATTGGGGTAAACTCCTTGGACGTAATCCCCCCTGCCGCTGGTGCCTTCCATCCTGTCAAAGCTACGTAACGGCTTTGGGCATAATGATGACGTAGCCCATGCATGTGGCTCAGGCCTGCTGCCTTGCACTGACCATCGTAGGTGTTTCTCTGCTGGATATACGTTTTCTGAGCCGGGATTAATGAACCGGCTCCCGCTAGCTGATGTGCCACGTTCAGCACCTCGCGCTGTTGCGAAGTAATGATCGGAACAGAGCGATCACGCCCACCCTTCGTCCATGAGCCCTTGAGGAGAATGTGATCTCCTTGATCCGCATACTTGGGCTGAAATTTGATCGCTTCCTCACGGCGTAATCCAAACGCGGACTGAAGCTGGAGACTCATGCGTACATGGGGATCGATGATCTTGCCAAGGTCTGTTCCCAGTTCCTGAGCTTTGCTGACGTTAGTGACGAAGCGCCGTTCGGCCACACCCAGTTGCGTGTTGTCCGCGGGGAGAATGCCAGCCTTGCCGATTTTTTCAGCCCACCATCGAAGGTGCGCAAGCCGATTTTTGATGGTGCCAACTGACAGGCCTTCGCCTTTCCATCGATCCAGCAGTGCTAGTACGTGTTTGCCCTTGAGCGAGGGGGCTTTCATCTGGCGGAAGCCAACCTCACGCAGATGGCGAGCGATCAGCCCCAATGAGCGAATACGGTCAGTCTGAGTGTTGTGACTGCCATCGCGATTGCGCCGGCAAAGTTGCCGCAGGGTGTAGGTCAAATCGTCCATATCCCATCCACTCACTGGCTTTGTTTTGTGCTGTTGTCCTGTCCTGAAAATCATTGGTAAGTGTTGGTGCCAACTCGCTAGGCGAGATCCCCGAAGGGCAGGGGCATGGTGTTCAGGAAACACCGGTGTCTCGGCTGAGACGTCCGTCTTCCTTCCTGATGGAAGGTCGGACGGAGATGGAGCGGGATGAGTTAGTTTTTATGTTGATGAGTACTCCAAGGAAATGGATGGGATTGTTAAGTGGAAGCAGTCGGCATTGCGCAAAGGCCCGCTATTTGGGACAGCGTAGTAACGGCACATTAGGGAGTAGGTCTACAGACAAAGGCGGCTCCGTCCCATGGGTATGGGGCGGTATGCTTCTGGAACCTTGCATACCTGGGCTAACTCCATCCTGCTGGATCAGCGCTTGCAGGAGTCTTGCGCTGTTGGGACGACGACTCTCGAACCTGTCGTCTTAGGTTTTTGCTGGACCAGTGTATGGGGGCATCATCATGTATGCCGCACGTTTTAGGATTCAGGATTTGCCCGTGATGTTGAGGCGTCGGCGGGGCCGTCACTGCGGTTTGCAGTGACGGCCCATCTCATGAGTTGCGCTTCATTGGGCAGGGGCGCCGCTGTGATAGGTGCATATGCATCGATTGCCTGTGATGCTGACGCGGCCTTCGGCCTTGTCGGCTCCCTGCGCAGGTGTGGCATGGTCCCCAAGCCACGCCTGCGCAGGGAGCTTTGGGAAAGGCGGAGCACGGAGCTGCCTTACCGATCGATACCGTGAATCGCATGAGCGTGCAAGTCGACAACATGAATATCCAGGTTGACCGAGAGCTTTCTGCCGAAGGTCTGGGGCGTATGATAACTAGCAGTTACAACGGGGTAGTTGGGGGCTTTTTCTACCGTTTTGCGACGGGTAGAAAACGGCCAGAAGCAGTCATTCATACTAGCGAGTAGGATCGCATCTCACTACGATCAGGTAATCACACGGAAGGAGCTGCTTAAATGGATTGCCTAACAAACGCAAGGCTCAAAATGGATGATTGGGGCCTGAAAACTGGTGACCGCATGAACAGCGATAGTTCCGCTTCGTGCCCTTGATGGGGCCTGCTAAACTCTCGCACTTCTTGCATGAAATCGAGTAGTCCTTGTAGCACGGGGTATTGCTTTGTATCCCCGATGATCGCTGCTGATTCGCTATCCCATTAAGAACGACAGCAGCACCAACGAATTTTACAACTCCACTCCAAAAACCCATTGATGTTTTCCCCAGTTTCATCCGCGCGAAATTGCGCTTTTTTACCGACCCAGCCCCGCGATGCGAGGTCTGGGGTGCACCAGGCGACTTTCCCTATCCAGCGATACGGTTTAGCTGCATGTTCTCATCCCAATCGATACCAAGGGCTGTTGCGATCTTTGCTGTGTTGATCCAAGCGCCATTCGTTCAGCGAAGAATTTTTCGCGGGCCGCGGTGTAGCAGTTTTCAATATTCATTGATTCAGTTTTCATGCTTGATCCTAGGACGCGAATAACGTCTCTTTCCTAGCGCATCATCACTGCTTCGTGGCTGATACGGTATAAATGTACTCGACACCGTTCTCCAAAGCCTTGTATTCGCGCTTCTCTCCGCTAGCGAGTATGTCCGTAGCGGAATGCTTGAAGCCTCCGGTCCTAGGCTGATCGATGGTGAAGTTCCCGGCCTTCACCGTTGCCATTTTCTCCAACTCAATGTAGTCCACATTGAATTTTAGACTGATACGACCATCACTGGTGATGTGCGGCGTGATGAATGCCTTGGTACCCAATGCCAAGTCCGCCATGTTGGTCTTACCCTTGGTGACTGAATCTCTATACTTGATGAGACTGATATTGCTGTGTGGTTGGGTGTGTCCATCAGTGGTAGAGCCGGAAAAATTATCGACAACCACACCGTTACGAGTCAGCTCAGTGCTTACGAAGATTGAGTCAGCAGCCGAGGCGCTGGCTGCAAAGGTGGTCACTATTGCGAACAGCATTGCTTTCATGAGTTTTCCGTTATTCATGGATTTAGTCACCAGGGATTTTCGCAAACGCGAAAATTAGCGTCTGACTAAGTTTGACGGCAGGGTTTCTGCGTACTTGAGTAACCTTTCCCTAGACTCGTAGGTGCATTGGTTAGAGCGACCTAGTATGACGTTTGATTTCCATCTCACGGCATGGCCATCGCAGGCAATCGGTACTCCGGGGCGCTATCCTATGCAGCCTAGTGGGGCTGTCGGAATTTCCTACTTGCATGGCCGTTTATGTTTGACCTTAGTCAGTACATTGAGCGGTGACAAATATTTTGATCAATCGGCGATAGACGCGATCATTTAGACGTTTTCTAGTGGTGTAAAAACACCAAGATTTTCCATATCAGCCTCATATTGTCCGAAACTCATCCACCCCAACAGTTCAATTATTGCCATCGAGCGCGAGACAGGTTCGGGGGTAAATTTTCCTGGATGGTGCTGATCTAAAGTCTTGAAGAGAGACGTCCAACTCCCAGGCTTACTATCGTCAAAGTGCATGGCTTGATTACGACCAAACCATATGATTTCTCGGGTATTCGCCCCGGAGGTTATCCGGCCCTCGATAGGACAGTATTCGATTTTTTGACCATATCGCGTAACTAGACCCTGCCTTGCAATCTGAAGAAGTGTTCCAGCTACGATGGTCATCGTCTGCTCGGTCACCTGAATCGCCCGAACGGTTGCACTCAGCTTCAATCTCTGGCGCATCAAAGTGACCTTCGCTTCCTCGCGAAGCTCATCACTACCTTCCAGAAAGGCGATTTCAGTCTGTTGACGCGAGCGCGTGGTGACGTACCTGTCTTTCTCAATTGCTTGTTCACACAACGTGCGCTGCAAATCAATAACAACCGATTTTGTCAAATCGTAATGGATATTGGCCTCGACAATCCTTGTACTCATAAGATCCTTTCCCTTAATAGTCTTGCAATTCAAATACCCCGCCAGACTGAACCATAAGCTCGCGTACCTGTTCGCTTGTTGCAGGCTCATCGGGTCCAATCGTCCATTCGCCGGTAGCATGGTGCACAACCCAGGTATCGCCAATCACCCACGTGATAGGCCCACTTCCGTCCCAAGTGCAAAATCGCTTCATGGCCTCCAGTAAAATAGGCATCAACGGATCGTCGGGCAAATCGTCCATGGCCATTTCCTATATTTCAGACCGCGCCCAGCGCAGTCTGCTGATCGCTTTGAATTGATTGATACCGACTGAGCCTCGTTCGTTTCGAGCCTTTGATCCAGGCCTTGTCAGTAACGCCTCAACCGCAGAGCGATCCGCTTCAAAAATCTGGAAAGCGTTGTAATCCGCATCGAGAAGAACCAGTAAAACTGTATCGAAGGGTTGCCTTAAATCGATTGATCCCACTCGACCGCTTCGCATTCGTGGGCTGGTGCAATACCGCCCCTTGATTTGAATTCTGACTTTCAGCCCATCTCTCACTTCTGTGGCGTCGTACCCAGCTTGCCTAGCCAGTTCCAACTCGACGTTGAGGTGCCGAGCTGCCTCGTACTCTGCGATTTCCCCAGTCACACCCAGCGGTTTGCGAGTGAGTTGGTAATAACGGCGAGCCAAAACCTTGGTGTCTCGAAGGATCTGGTACACCTCATCGGCGTCCTCCATGCGAATTTCCTTTAATCGGACGCTAATCCCATGTGCATGACATACCACGCACCGACGTCCATACAACCTTCCCCAACGTAACGGCCACCAAGACGACGAAGAAAACCTTGCTTAGCTTCCTCCGTAGACAGCCTCAACCAAGGGCTATCGTCGCCATACGAGACCAAGAGCTGTCCATTTGGTGCACGCTCGGCTTTGTATTGAGCGAACTCTGTTTCACCGTCAACGGCTTCATGGAGTGCGTACACATCCTCTACGTCCGTCTGCACAGCGCCATCGAGCCATTCGTCAAAATCGGTCAGTGTGAGCCTAGCCATTGTTGATTCCTCAAGTTCTCGGGGGCAAAAGTCTTCACACCCCTAGACGGACATTTCATTATCAATGCTGACTAGCGGTAAGAATTATCGATATCACTATGCCAGTGCAAACTCGAAAGCACGACGGATCACCTCGATGTCGACAGTTAGATACGACTTTCCACGTCGCCGGTCGCAGTCAGCACCTTTGCCGCCAGAGTGTGTGAGCCATAAGAGCATCACGTCGCGCTTTGGCAGACGGCCAGCAACAGATGCAACGCGGATCAATTGTTTGAATTCCCCTGAACGAAGGGATGCGGCGCGGCGGATGAGTATAGTCATAGGGCTCTCTCTCTGGACTGATGACGAATCGCCGACGGTCATGAGAGAGTTTGCAACGGGCCTCCTGAATAGCTTACAGACCCGAGCGCCGTGGTGTTCGCGGAAAATGAGAGAGGAGCATATGGAGATATACGGTATTGGCAATAAGCCAGAATTGCTTTTGGGTATGCAGTCGCATGCTGCAAGCATTCACTATCGGGCGAAACCAGAACCGAGTCGACTGTCCGCTTCTGTCCTATTTCTGCCCGTCGTAACCCGTAGAAACCAACCATTCCCAGCATCGGGTATAGGGCGCTGATAATGGTGAGCTGTGTCGTGAACACCGCGATTGGAGGGGGCAGCGCAATTCTCTCTCATGGACATAGCCCAATCCCTTCGCGTGGCCACCAGTCAGCAAGCCCATCAAATAAGCGCAGATGTCATGAACGACTAATTTAGATGTGCCCGATTTTAACCGGGTGTCCCTCTGCCTTTGGTTAAAGGCAAAGACGAGTGCTGTCGCTCGCTCGCTTGCGCGGCACTACACGCTTAGCTTTCTGGTTCACAAGAAAAACCACCTGCCATAGGGTAGGTGGTTCTCGGTACTGCCGAAAAAGTAGATCGTTAATCAGTCATCGCCATCAAGACGAAGACCGCTGCCACCAACGGGAACATCATTGTGCCAATGTTTAGGGTGAGATCCGATGCGACGCGAGATAGCTCTGTCCGAAAGTGTTCTACGTCTGGATCGGATTTAACGGTAGGAGGTGACTGCAACGCAGTCTCCATGGCTTGGATTACGGCATCGATTTTTGGCTCAGGCACGTCGATCGCTTTCAGTGCTTGATACAGTGCCAGTCGAATGTTCATTAAGGCCTCCGAATAAACAAGAAAGGCCTTGCCCGGACGGGAAAGGCCCGTCGTGGGTGGGGGTGAGTAACATGCTTCCATCGACATTGATGTCGACTGTCCGCGCTGCCGGAAGCGATGCGGTCATTCGGGAGGATCCTGCGGGAAACCGCAGCGCCGTCTTGCAGATCCTGGCGGCTTTTGGGTGCTGATCACATCAGCGAGACGAGATGTGAAGTTGCTCCCTGCGGTGTTCGCTGTAAATCCGAAAACGGTTATTCGGAATTTCCTAATGTTCCCCGAGTGCTTGATAACCAGTTGCGCAGGGATTACTGACGCATGCTCTAGGCAGGAAGCGGCTGGCAGGCCAAGCTTTTCATGACCTGTGCAGCCAGATCGTCTGCAATCCTTGGCCCCTTCATGATCTTGCGCATCTCGGCAACGTGCGGCAGGCCCTGCTGAATTTTTTTCGATCTTGTGGCCGGCTTTTGTTTGACCTCAGCGGCAGCCGAGGCCACTGGATGGAGCGTAATGGGGGCGACAGCTTTCTGCTCTTTTTTACGGCCTGCCCACGGTCGAAATTCGCCGGCTAATGCTCGATTTATCAACCCGAAGAAATAGGCGACGACGTTACGCACCGACCCACGTTGACTGCGCGCCTGGAGTTCGTCCAGCACTTGCTGGCGATGTTGGAGTGGCAGTCGAGTCAGGGCTGCCAGCACGTCTTGTTGCTGATCCGCTTTGGCGTTTGCCAGGCATTGCGGCAGTGTCACTGGCCCTTGTGTCAAATGGCGTTCCGCACGTGCGCGTGCGCGGTACGTACGTATTTTTTTATATTTGTTTTTATACGTACTGTCGCCGGTGCTGAGGTGTTTCTGGTCGGTCTGCTGCGTGACGGAGGTTCTTGTTGCGGGATGACTCGGTACAGGTTTTCTGGTGGACAGCGGGCGTTTTCCTGAGGGGGGCGGCTCATCGTCCTCGTCACGTTGTGCCGGCGTGAGTGCAGCATTGTCTTTGGACGTTTGCTCCCGCGTAGCTTCGATGTGCTTCGCGATACAATCGAGATGGGTGTGCTTATGGCCGATGCAGTTCTCGAGAAGTGCTGGAAGGGTGGTGTCTAAAGCGCAGGCTTCGCGGAAGCTCAGGGCACTCTCGTTGGTCTGATAGAGCTCGTTCAGAACGTTGCCCGTAATGAGGTCGCTATTCTGGCCGACCAAGCTTATCCAACCAGTTAGGCGCAGAACTGTTAGCGCTCGCGAGGCGGTTTCGTAAGAAGCTCGTTTTGCCAGCGGGGCGCACGCGAGGTATGAGCGCAATTGACCCATTCCTGCCAAGGTGTACAGACCTCCAGCCGACCGTAGCGAGTGCATCACGTGCCAGCAATTGCGATCCAGAGGTGTCAGGCGGTTATCGACCATGAGCGATAGGACCGCAGAGCGCGGAGCGTCTTGAGCCTGCAAGGTATGGGAGGAGTGTTGGTTGGTCATGAGGTGTCTCCGAGGTCTGGGCCACGTTGGCCTGTTACTCGACATCTCATCTAGGACTGTTCCGTATGTCAGCCAACAATGCGATCTCTGCTACGGACACATTGTTTGGCCTTTGTGATGATTGGTACCTGGGGAGTGATCTAGAACGCTGTGTTAATGATCTCGGGTGAATCAGCAGGCGAATGCCTCAGTAGTGAATACGAGACGAGCGTTATTGCGTCTATCTCACCGAGACTAGGTTAAGTCCATTGGCGCTTTGAACGGCTGAAACCGACAAGCTCCCGGTTGCCGCTTGCTGGATGTGTTCACTCCACCAAGCCATCATCGGGCGTCTTCGCTCTATGTAGTCCGCCCGGTTGTAGGCGCTACGGACTTCGTCTTTGTCCACATGCGCAAGCGCGACCTCGATCAGCTCCGCATCCCACCCGTGTTCATTCAAGATTGTGCTCGCCATGGAACGCATTCCGTGGCTTACAAGTCGCCCCTCAAACCCCATCCGCTTCAGCGCCATGTTGGCGGTCTGGCTGTTGCAATGAGTGCGAGGATTGCGGTCGGCTGGAAACACGTACTCCCTGTGTCCGCTGTAGGGCTTGATCGCTTCCAGAAGCGCCAAAGCGTGCTGCGTGAGCGGGATGATGTGTGTGCGGCGTTTCTTCATGCGCTCCGCTGGGATCGTCCAGATCTTCTTACTGAAGTCGATATCAGCCCATCGGGTGGTCGCAGCTTCTGCGGGCCGAGTCATCGTGTGGAGCTGCCATTCGATGAGGCATCGGGTGGTTCTTTTGATGCTGGCGTTGGCAATTGCCACCATGAGTTCATTGAGCTCATCGGGGGGCAATGCCGCCATGTTTTTCTTCTTTGGTTTTTTAAAGACCGATCGAATTCCGCTCAGGGGGTTGGCATGAATGAGTCCGTAGTTCACCCCGTAAGTCATGATTTCGTTGAGACGTTGGGTCAGGCGCTTGACCGTTTCCAAGCTGCCTTTGGTTTCAAGTGGCCTAAGCAACTTGATGACCTGAGGCGCGCTGATTTCAGAAATCGGGGTCGCGTGTAGATCCGGGAAGATGTGCAGCGTGAGCGAGCGCCAAATGTCTTCAGCGTAGGCGGTTGTCACGGAGTCTTTTTTGAGTTCAAACCACGCTGTCGCGACGTTTTGAAAGGTGTGCTCTGTCGCGGCTTTTTTCGCCTGGCGATCTGCATCGCGTTGCTCTTTCGGGTCCAGTCCTTGGGCAACCAGCTCCCTGGCTTCAACCGTACGTTTTCGCGCATGAGCCAGGCTGAGTTCCGGGAATGTTCCCAGTCCCATGTTGATCCGCTTCTTGGTCACGGGATGGATGTAGTTGAAATTCCAAAGCCTCGAACCGTTGGTTCGGACTCGTAACTGAAGGCCGTCGCCGTCGGTCAATGTGTAGTCTTTGTCCTTGGGCTTGGCGGCTTTGATTTTTAGGTCTGAAAGGCGTGTGGCTCGGGCTCCCATGGGTACTCCAACGCTGTTTGTGTATTCCAAAATTTACCAGTCACGGGCTTGGAATACGCCTTGGAATACATTTCAAAATGGATCTGCCTGAAGCGCTGTGGAGCTCAATAGCCCTGAAACCCCCGTATTTACTGGATTTCAGGCACAAAAAAAGACGTCCGTGGACGTCTTTAGATGATGAAATGGTGGAGCCGGGGGGATTTGAACCCCCGTCCGCCAGTACTCCGCTGTCGGTACTACATGCGTAGCCGTTTCTATTAAGTTAACCCTCAGCGACCCGAAGGGCAGGGTGCTTTGGGCGAGTTGTGTAAGTTTTAGCCGCTTCGTCCACAACGTACTGCACGGCGATTCTGTTCTATATGACAATCATTTTGGGTTTACAGACATCCCCTGATGATTGCTGGACCCGAAGGTACCAGGAGCATTGTCAGCTGCAATTAAGCAGCGAGAGCAACACCGTATTGGTCGTCATTGGCAACTATAAGTAGTTGCAACAGTGGATTTACGACTTCTGTTACCAAGTCGGCATGCACCTAAAGTTTCGCAACCGGCGTCGAATCCTAAACGGCCCCGAACTCATTGCTCAGTACATCTGTTTGAGCAACAAGCCTGCGCAGTGTACGCCAATCAGCCCACAAGGCCAACCCGAAGGTTGGCCGGGACGCTGATCAGTTGTTGGTACCGGTGGATTTGCGCAGCTCCACGATGGTTTGCGAGGTTTCCGCAATGCAATCGTCAATTTTGCCTTGAGCCTTGAGCGCCTTGGCCTTGGCCACACTGGTTTCAGCGCGCTGACTCAGTTCCGGATTCGCTGACAGTTGCCCCTTGCCATTCTCAATGGTCTGAATATTGGCATCACACAGGTCGGCAGGCTTGCCGTCAGCAAACGAAGTGGACGCCATCATCGATGCAGTAACGAACAGACCTAACAGTACAGAACGTTTCATGTGTATCTCCTTGAACCGAGTGGGTCCAGACTTCGCTGGCCGTCAGGACGGGCAACCGTATGGAAGAAAAACCCCGATCAGTCGGGGTTATTCTGTGGACTACAGTCGACCTCAAGGGTTCTATTTTTCTTCAGCAGGCCTTCGCCCGGGTCACGCGATCCACCAGATAGACCAGCCCGTGGTAGTCGATTCCGCCATGTTGCGTCAGGCCGATTTCACAGGTGCGGCTGGTGGAAATCCCCTCGCTGCAATGCTGCACCGCATCCTTGAGCGTGCGCAGCGAGTGACTGTTCAGCTCCGGCGTGGTGAAGCCTTTGTCGCCGGCAAACCCGCAGCAATGAATGCCTTCCGGGATCACCACGTTATTGCTGCACTTACGCGCCAGATCGATCAACGCCTGGCTTTCGCCCAGATGTTGCGTGCTGCAGGTCACGTGTACGGCAATCGGTGCGTCTTGCGGGGAGAACTCGAGTCGATCGAGAAGATGCGTACGGATGAAGCGCACCGGGTCGTACAGATCCAGACGAACATCTCCCTCGTCCTGCACCAGTCGCAACGTGCACGGACTGGTGTCGCAATAGATCGGATCGAGCCCGCCGCGACTCGCATGCAGCAGTGCGCTGAGCAACTCCTGGCGTTTGTGCTCGGCCTGTTCGGCGTAGCCTTTTGAGGCGAAGGGCTGGCCGCAGCAGAGGTTGTCCTGATTGTCCGGGAATACCACTTGGTAACCGGCCTTCTCCAGCAAGCCACGGGTTTTGTCGTAGAGCGGCATTTGCTCTTTATCACCCGCCGCCGGACCCATGACTCGCGATACGCACGCGGCCAGATAGACCACACGCGGACGTTCGTCCGAGACGCTGGGGCTGAAGCGAATCGCTTTTTCCGGTTGCGGCATCGCATTCGTCCACAGCGGTACTTGGCCCTTGGACAGGCGCGTAATGGTTGCCGAAAGTTTCGCCAGACGCGGTGCGCCAAGCATCATCCGCGCACCGTTGGCCACGTGCAGGGTGAAGCGTGCGCCTTGCAGGGTCTTGGCGAAATTTCCTTCGATCCAGTCAGCGGTTTTCTGATGCGTTGCGTGTCGGCCACGGAGTTTTTTCACCAGCTCACCGGTATTGATGCCTACAGGGCAACGCTGCGCGCACAGACCGGTGGCGGCGCAGGTGTCGATGCCTTGGTACTCGTAGGCTTCTTCCAGTTCGCGGGTATCGACTCCGGCACGTTTTTTCGCCTGAATATCGCGCCAGATCACGATGCGCTGGCGCGGGCTCAGGGTCAGGCCTTTCGACGGACAAACAGGCTCGCAGAAACCGCACTCGATGCACTTATCGACAATCTCGTCGGCTGCCGGCAGCGGTTTCAGGTGTTTGAGGTGGATCTGCGGATCTTCGCTGAGCACCACGTCCGGGTTGAGAATCCCGTTAGGGTCGAGCAGACGTTTGAGCTGCCACATCAACTGATAGGCGTCGCTGCCCCATTCCAGTTCCACGAATGGCGCCATGTTGCGGCCGGTGCCGTGTTCGGCTTTCAGCGAGCCACCGAATTCCACCGCGACCAGTTGCGCGACGTCGTCCATGAACGCTTGATAGCGTGCGACTTCTTCCGGGTTGTTGAAGCCTTGGGTGAAGACGAAGTGCAGATTGCCTTCCAGCGCGTGTCCGAAAAGGATCGCTTCGTCGTAGGCATGTTTGTCGAACAGCTCGATCAAACGATTGACGCCGATGGCCAGTTGTTCGACCGGGAAGGTCACGTCTTCGATGATCACCGTGGTGCCGGTTTTACGCACGGCGCCGACAGCGGGGAAGGTGTCCTTGCGGATCGCCCAGAGCTTGGCGTTCTCGGCAGGGTCTTCGGTGAAGTCGACCTGCTTCTCCACCGGGAAACCGCTGAGCGACGCCATGATCTGCGCCAGTTGTTCCTGCAGCAAAGTGGAAGAGGCGGCGCGGGATTCGATCAGCAGCGCGCAGGCATTGTTCGACAGCTGTTGTACGAAAGCGGGCATGCCCGGTTTGTCTTGCACCGAGCGCAGGCTGCGCCGATCCAGCAGTTCTACGGCTGACACCGGTTGGCTTTTCAACACGGTGACGGCGTTGCAGCAGGTTTCTACATCCGGGAATACGATCAGCGCCGAAGCCTTGTTCGGGTGATCGATCACCGTGTCGTAAGTCACCGCGCTGATGAAACCGAGGGTGCCTTCGGAACCGACCAGCAGGTGGCTCAAGATATCCACAGGCTCATCGAAATCCACCAAGGCATTCAGCGACAGGCCGGTGGTATTTTTCAGACGGTATTTGTGGCGGATTCGCGCAGCCAGTTCGGCGTTGGCGCGGGTCTCGCGACCTAAAGTCGCCAAGCGCTCAAGCAGATCGTCGTGGCTGGCGCGGAATGCCGCGACACTGGCAGCGTCTTCGGTATCCAGACGTGTGCCATCGGCCAGCACCAGGCGAATCCCGGCCAGCGTGTGGTAGGTGTTTTGCGCGGTGCCGCAGCACATGCCGCTGGCGTTGTTGGCGACGATCCCGCCGATCTTGCAGGCATTGATCGACGCCGGATCCGGGCCGATCTTGCGCCCGAACGGTGCCAGCCAAGCGTTGGCTTGTGCGCCAATCACTCCCGGTTGCAGGCGAATCTGCATGCCTTGGTCGCGAATCTCGCGCGCGTTCCAGTTATCCCCAAGCACGATCAAAACCGAATCGCTGATCGCCTGACCGGAGAGGCTGGTGCCCGCCGCACGGAAGGTCACCGGGACATGGTCGCGCTGAGCCAGTTTCAGCAGTGCCACCACTTCGTCTTCGGACTCGACGCGAATCACTAGTTGCGGAATCAGCCGATAAAAACTTGCATCAGTGCCGAAGGCCAGCGTCGATAACGGATCATCAAAGCGCCGTTCGGCCGGAATCAGTTGCTGCGCATCACGCAGGAAGTTCGCTGGAAGCGTCATTGGTCCTCCAGGATCAGAACCACGAGATCTTTCGGGCCGTGGGCGCCGTAAGCCAGCACTTGCTCGATGTCGGCGGTTTTCGATGGGCCGGAAACCAGTAGAGCATTGGTCGGCATGCCTTGCGCCCATTCGAATTCCTGTTGCACCTGATAGAAGTTGTCGCGGATTTCGCTGGCCTTGAGCAGGGCGAAATGCACTGGCGGCACAAGGCTCATCAACCGTGGTTCTTCGCGGGTTGGCCACATGATGAGGCTGCCGGTGGCGGCGATCGCGCCGAGGGTGCCGGTGAGGCTGGCCGGGGTGTCGTTGAACAGTTCGGCTTTCCACTCTTCCATCGGCCGGTCGTAGGATTTCAGTGTCGGCAGCTCGGGATTGTTCGCCCAGTACTGAACGATTTTCTGCCCGTGCGCTGTCGTCGGTGCGATCAACAGGCTAGGCAACTGGCGATCACGCAGCAATTGCGCAAGTAACGCCGGCCATTCTTCGCCCGAGGTCAGGTGAATTTCGGTGTGCACTGCTTCCATCAGTTTGCGCAGTTGCGGGATGCATTGTTCGGCGCTGTAGGTATAAGGCTGCGTCACCAGATCGACGTCGAAGTCGTCGGCAATCGGTGTGGTTCCCGTCAGACTTTTCCGCAGTTTGCCGAGGATGTTTTGCTTGGCGCTCATCAGCGGTCCCCCTGTTTGGCCAGATGCTCGCGGGCCATGTCGTGCAGTGAGCGAGCGGCGGGTTTCGGCGCGCTGTGGTTTTGCGTCCACGGGCCGACGTTGCTTGGCGTCAGGGCGCGCAGGCGCGTGGCGAAGAAACCGAACAGTCGATACAAGGTTGGCGAGCTGTTGAGTTTCGCCCAAGCGTTCCAGATAAAACGTTCCTTGCGCGAATACTTGCTGCCCTGACCGCGCATCACTTGATGTGGGCTGTCCGGGGCTTTGACGTTTTCTTCGCGCAGGCGCCGCAGGATTGCCGGGATCGGAATTTTTACCGGGCAGACTTCACCGCAGGCACCGCACAGCGACGAAGCGCTTGGGTGATCCGGAACCTTGGCCAGACCGACCATGTGCGGCGTGATGATTTTGCCGATCGGCCCCGGATACACCTCGCCATAGGTGTGACCGCCGACGCGGGTGTATACCGGGCAATGATTCATGCAGGCGCCGCAGCGGATGCAGTTCAGGGTCTGGCGCAATTCACTGTCGGCGAAAGCCTGGCTGCGACCGTTGTCGAGCAGTACCAGATGCACTTCCTGTGGGCCGTCGAGTTCATGCTCCTTGCGCGGGCCGGAGATCATGTTGACGTAAGTGGTGATCGGAATGCCCAGCGCCGATCGGGTCAGCAGTGACAGCAGCGGTACCACATCACGCAGGTTTTCCACGACTTTTTCGATACCGGTGACAGCGATGTGCACCGGTGGCACGGTGGTGGTCATGCGCCCGTTGCCTTCGTTTTCCACCAGCAGCAGGGTGCCGGTTTCGGCCACGGCGAAGTTGACACCGGAGACGCCGATGTCCGCTTCGAAGAATTTCTGCCGCAGGACTCTGCGACCGATCTGAATGAGTTGGTCAACGTCCTTGGTGTATTCCACGCCAAGTTTGTCGTGGAACAAGGACGCGACCTGACCGGCATTCTTGTGGATCGCCGGCATAATGATGTGTGAAGGCTTCTCGTGGTCGAGCTGGACGATGTATTCCCCCATATCGGACTCCAGACATTCAATGTCCCGAGCCTCGAGGAAATGGTTCATCTCCATCTCTTCGCTGACCATCGATTTGCCCTTGATCACTTGCCGCGCCTCGTGAGCGCGGATGATCGATAAGACGATGCCATTGGCCTCGTCCACCGTTTCCGCCCAGTGCACTGTCACACCGTTGCGGGTCAGGTTCTGTTCCAGTTGCTCGAGCAGGTCGGGCAACTTGGACAGCGCGCGGGCCTTGATCGAATTGCCCAGTGCGCGCAAATGTTCTCTTTCGTGGGCATCACTGAACGCGGCTGCCCGCTTGACCATCAGTGAGTCCATGGCAGTGCGGAAGTTGTTCCGCAGTTGCTGATCACCCAAGGCGTTGTGCGCCCGGGTGCGGAAATCTTCTTCTACGGCGACCGTAGGAATAATCGCGGAAGTGCTCATTGCGCACCCCCGGTTCGTTGCCACAGAAAGCTGGCGAGATGTTGCCCGCGCAGCGCTTCTTTTTGTTTCTCCAATGCGCCGTTGATGTTCATCAAACAGCCACAGTCGGCGCTCAAGACCTGATGCGCGCCGGAATCCTTCAACGCTTTGGTCTTGTCAGCCACCATCGCGCCGGAAATGTCTGGCATACGGACGCTGAATGTTCCGCCGAAGCCACAGCATTCGCTTTCATGGTCATGATTGACCCGTTCCACGTTGCTCAACTGCGCCAACAACTCGCGGCCGTGCAGGTGGGTGTTCATTTCGCGGCGTGCCGAACAGGAAGTGTGCAGCGCGACTTTGACCGGTTCGCCGCTGTCCTTGAGCTGCACCTTGCAGACAAACAGCAGAAACTCGGCCAGTTCATAGGTGCGGGCCGCGAGGGCCTGAACCTGTTTCAGCGTTTGCGGCTCGTCCTTGAACAAGTCGGCGTAATGCTCACGCAGCATGCCCGCGCAGGATCCCGACGGCACCACCACCGGATAGTCCCCGGCAAACAGCGCCAGTTGCGAGCGCGCTACCGTCCGCGCCTGCTCGGTGTAACCCGAGGTGTAGGCCGGTTGCCCGCAGCAACTTTGCCCTTGCGGATACTCGACCCGGATCCCTTCGCGCTCCAGCAAGTGGATCGCGTCCATCCCGGCTTCGGGGTAGAACAGGTCGACCACGCACGTGCCGAACAGATAGACCCGCGCCGGTTTCTCGCTGGGGTATTGCCGAGGTTCGGGCAGTGGCGGTGCCACACGGGTCGCGTTCGGCACAGCGTTGTAAAAAAGCTCGCTCATCAGGCGTGTCTCCGGGTGGGCCCGGTTATCCGTCTGTTGCGGCTGCTGAATATAGAGAGCATTGCTTTCAGCAGCCTTACAGACCGGGTTGTGAATTGCTGACGCCGAAATCACGGATCGGCGTCGGTTATTTCTGTTTCGCGTGTAGGTTTAGTGGACCAGCATGCCGGTGAACCAGTAGGCCTGAGCCAGAGTGATCAGACCGACAATCGTTGCAAAGAATAGGCTGTGCTTGAGGGTGAAGCGGAACAGATCTGATTCCTTGCCCACCAGACCGGTCGCGGCGCAGGCCACGGCGATCGATTGTGGCGAGATCATTTTGCCGGTCACGCCGCCGCTGGTGTTCGCTGCGACCAGCAGGGTGTCGTTGACGCCGATCTGGTGTGCGGTGGTCGCCTGCAACGAACTGAACAGCGCGTTGGAGGAGGTATCGGAGCCGGTGAGGAACACGCCGAGCCAGCCGAGGAAGGGCGAGAAGAACGGGAATGCCGCGCCAGTTGCTGCCAGTACCAGAGCCATCGTCGAAGACATGCCGGAATAGTTGGTGACGAAGGCAAACGCCAGCACCATGCCGATCGACAGGATCGGCCAGCGCAGTTCGTAGAAGGTCTCTTTCAAAGTGGTCAGACCAGTTTTGTAGTTGATCTTCAGCACCAGCATCGAGATCAGCGCGGAGAAGAAAATTGCCGTGCCGGTCGCGGAAATCGGGTCAAGTTTGAGCACTGCGGGGATGGCAGTCGGCGTGGCCACGATTGGTGCGGTTTTGATCACCAACTGATCAAGGTGCGGAATCGCGAAGTTGAATACCCAGTTGTACATCGAGCCGCCAGCGGCGAACATCGCTTTGAAAGGCTTTAGGGTCCAGATGGTCACCAGTACGGTGAGGATCAGGAACGGCGACCACGCTTTGAAAATTTCCCCGAGGCTGTAAGGCGAAGCCACCGTGGTGCGTTTCTGACCGAAACCGCCGACGCTGGCGGTAATTGCTGCGCTGGAAGTGGCGCCCGCGATTTGCGCGCCGGCGGTGCGCTTCGGCTGCCAGACTTTCAGGAACAGGGTCAGGGAAATCAGGCTGGCCAAGGCCGAGGTGATGTCCGGCAACTCTGGACCGATGAAGTTCGAGGTGAAGTATTGAGTGACGGCGAAGCTCAGGCCCGCGACCAATGCAGCCGGCCAGGTTTCACGCACGCCGCGCAGGCCGTCCATCATGAACACCAGCCAGAACGGCACGAACAGCGACAGCAGTGGCAGTTGGCGACCGGTCATGGCGCCGATCTTGAACGCGTCGATGCCGGTGACTTGGCCGGCCACAATGATCGGAATCCCCAGGGCACCGAACGCAACCGGTGCGGTGTTGGCGATCAGGCACAGGCCGGCGGCGTACAGCGGGTTGAAGCCTAGGCCTACGAGAAGTGCGGCAGTAATCGCCACGGGCGCGCCGAAACCGGCGGCACCTTCCAGGAAGGCACCGAAGCAGAAACCGATCAGCAGCACTTGCAGGCGCTGGTCGTCAGTAATCGATAACACCGAACTGCGAATGACCTCGAACTGACCACTTTTGACCGTCAGTTTGTAGAGGAACACCGCCGCGACAATGATCCAGGCAATCGGCCACAGACCGTAGGCGAAGCCATAACCGGCGGCGGCGAAGGCCATGTCGACCGGCATCTGGAACGCGAATATTGCTACGGCAATCGACAGGGCGAGGGTGATACTCCCGGCCACATGGCCTTTGAGGCGGAACACCGCCAATGCGAGGAAAAAGAACACGATGGGGATGACGGCCGCGAGTGCGGACACGCCGAGACTGCCGAGCGGGCTGTAGAGCTGTTGCCAGGTTTGCATATGGGGTGGCCCCTAATTGTTGTTGGTCAGGCACTGTCAGCGTTCTTGGATAATTGGTAAGACCAATTTACAATCGCTGTTGGCTAGGGTAAAAGCCTTGATGTCGGTGTGTCAATTTGTCGCCCTGAAACTTTTGTCGAACAAGCAGCGCAGATCGCATCTGATCCGGTTTCGGCAAGTGGCGTCTGGTAGGTGTCGGCAAGGCGCCGATAGGCCAGAATAGAGAGCCCGGCGAGCGGTCGGGATCGTGGAGAAATGAGTTATGGGGTTTGATCAGATTCGGCAGCGCCGTTTGTCTGACGATATTGTCGAGCGACTTGAGGGGATGATCCTCGAGGGCACGCTGAAGTCCGGTGAGCGGCTGCCGGCGGAGCGCACGCTGGCCGAACAATTTGGCGTATCACGGCCGTCATTGCGTGAGGCGATTCAGAAGCTGGCGGCGAAAGGTCTGCTGGTCAGTCGCCAGGGCGGCGGCAATTATGTGGTCGAGAGCCTGGGCTCAACGTTCAGTGATCCGCTTCTGCAGTTGCTCGAAAGCAATCCCGAGGCGCAGCGCGATCTACTGGAATTTCGCCACACTCTGGAGGCATCGTGTGCCTATTACGCTGCGTTGCGCGCGACCGATGTTGATCGCGAGCGGCTGACGGCGGCGTTCGAAGAGTTGCAGGATTGTTATTCACGCCATGACGAAGTGAGTCGGGCGGAGGAGGGCGCGGCGGATGCGAAATTTCATCTGGCGATTGCCGAGGCCAGTCATAACGCAGTGTTGCTGCACACCATTCGCGGGCTGTTCGATCTGCTCAAGCGCAACGTGGTGACCAACATCGGCGGCATGTACAAGCAGCGCACGGAAACCCGCGACATGCTGATCACTCAGCATCGGGAATTGTATCTGGCGATTATAGAAGGTCGCGCGGAGCAGGCGCGTGAGGTTTCCAGCCGACATATCTTGTATGTGCAGGAAGTGCTGGAAGAGGTGCGGCAGGAGGTTCAGCGCATGGCACGGGCGGAGCGACGCAAGGGCATGTGATCAGTTATTTTTGTGTTGATGATGGAATAGCTTTCGCGAGCAGGCTCGCTCCCACATTTGAGTTGCATTCCAAATGTGGGAGCGAGCCTGCTCGCGAATACGCTTTAAAGGCAGAAGAAGTTAGTCTTCCTTGCCCTTGTTGCGCACCGCACGCTGCAGTTCACGACCGGCATCGCGTTCGCGCTCGGTGTCACGCTTGTCGTATTCCTTCTTGCCCTTGCCCAGAGCAATCTCGCACTTGACCATGTGCTTGCTCCAGTACCAGGACAGGCAGACGCAGGCGTAACCCTTTTGCTGCACCATCGCTGCAAGCTTTTCCAGCTCGCGGCGGTTGAGCAGCAATTTGCGTGTGCGCACCGGGTCAGCGATGACGTGGGTGCTTGCGGTCATCAGAGGCGTGATGTGGCTGCCGAGCAACCATGCTTCGCCATCCTTGAGCAGGACATAGCTGTCGACCAGCTGTAGCTTGCTTGCCCGCAGACTTTTTACTTCCCAGCCGGCCAGGACCAGACCAGCCTCGAACTTGTGCTCGATGAAGTAATCGTGTCGCGCCTTTTTGTTCTGCGCGATGGTCCCTGTAGGGTGTTTCTTCTGTTTAGCCATAGGGGCGGCATTATATGGAGATAAACGGCTGTCGGCTACGGTGATGCTGCGTGCTTGAGCAGGTTGAGTGAATCCCGGACAATGCGGCCTCTTTTTCTAACGCTTGGGCGTGATAAACGATGTCGACAGACAAGGTTTCTGTCCACGGCAGTTGGGCTAGCCGCTGGGTATTCATACTCGCCGCGACCGGTTCGGCCGTGGGACTGGGTAGTATCTGGAAGTTCCCCTACATGGTCGGGGTCTACGGCGGCGGTGCGTTTGTACTGATGTTTCTGGCGTGCATCGCGCTGATCGGCATCCCGGTCATGCTCGCGGAAACCCTGATCGGCCGGCGCGCCCGGCAAAGTCCGGCGAACGCCTTGAAGGTGCTGGCGCTGGAAGCCGGGCATTCGGGCAAATGGTCGTGGGGAGCGTTTGCCGGGATGATCACGGCATTGTTGATCCTGTCTTTCTATAGCGTGGTGGGCGGCTGGTCGCTGGACTACATCGTCGACATGGGGCGCGGTGACTTCCAGGGTGCCACGGCCGATCAGGTCGGCGCTTATTTCGGCAATGTCATCTCCAATCCATGGCGTCTGACACTTTGGCACACGCTTTTTATGCTGCTGTCGGCCTTCGTCATCGCCAAAGGTGTGGTTGCAGGGCTTGAGCGCAGCCTGCGCATCATGATGCCGCTGTTGTTCGTGATGATCCTGGTATTGCTGGGTTACAGCATGACCACCGGGCATTTCATGGAAGGCGTGCATTTCATGTTCGACTTCCACCCGGAAAAAGTCCTCGACGGCTTGTTGCCGGCGATGGGACATGCGTTCTTCTCGCTGAGCGTCGGTGTCGGCTCGATCATGATCTACGGCGCTTATATGCCGAAGAGCTCATCGTTGTCGGGAACCGTTGTCGGCGTGGCATTGCTCGATACCTTTGTTTCGCTGATCGCCGGTCTGGCTTTGTTCCCGATTGTATTTGCCGGCGGCCTGAACCCTAGCGAA
Source organism: Pseudomonas sp. CROZ-RG-20F-R04-15 (assembly GCF_022662375.1). Taxonomy (GTDB): domain Bacteria; phylum Pseudomonadota; class Gammaproteobacteria; order Pseudomonadales; family Pseudomonadaceae; genus Aquipseudomonas. The sequence goes on from NZ_JAKNQL010000001.1 coordinate 104,296, forward strand.
GGGCCGGGGCTGATGTTCGTCAGTCTGCCATTTGCCTTTGGTAATGTGGCGTTCGGTCAGTTGATGGGCGTGGTGTTCTTTGTGCTGGTGGCTATTGCTGCCTGGAGTTCGGCGATCTCCCTTTTGGAACCGATGGTTGCCTATCTGGTTGAGCGCACCAAAGTCAGCCGCGCGTGGGTGACCTTCTGGCTTGCCTTCACTTGCTGGTTCGTCGGTCTGGGCACGGTGTTCTCCTTCAATATCTGGAAGGAAGCCAAATTTTTCGTGAACGAAGGCGGGATGTTCCACCTCTACCAATGGGGTGCGCAGAGCGGTCTGGACTTCTTCGGCGTGATCGATTTCTTCACCTCGCGGATCATGTTGCCGCTCGGCGGTCTGTGTTTCGTGTTGTTTGCCGGATGGGTGATGGGGCGTGAAGCGGTGCGCGACGAGTTGTCGATCCGCAACCCGGCACTGTTCGCCCTGTCTTTGTTCTTGATGCGCTACGTGGCGCCCATCGGCATTCTTGTAGTGTTTGCCGCTCAGCTCTGGAAGTAACGCTCACATGACGACACATATTCAACGATCGGCATTGCTGCCGTACCCGGCGCAATTTCTCTACGACCTGGTCAACGACGTGGCGCGCTACCCGGAATTTCTGCCGTGGTGCTCCTCGGCGGAAGTGCTGGAAAGCTCGCCGGAGCATATGCGCGCCAGTGTTGGCGTAGCCAAGGGCGGGCTCAGTCAGCATTTCGTGACGCGTAATACGCTGGTGCCGGGGCAGTCTATTGAAATGAACCTGGAAGAAGGCCCGTTCAATCAGTTGCACGGTGTGTGGGTGTTCAAGGTGTTGAACGAGAAGGCCTGCAAGATCAGCCTGGATCTGTCGTTCGACTATGCCGGGCCGCTGGTGCGTGCCACGTTGGGGCCGCTGTTCAATCAGGCAGCCAATACGCTGGTAGATGCGTTTTGCCAGCGCGCCAAGCAGATGCATGGTTGAGCCGGTGATTGAGATAGAGGTGGTGTACGCGGCCGTGGATCGTCAGGTTTTGCGCTCGGTGAGCGTAAATGCGGGCGTCACGGTGCGGGCGGCGGTGCTTGCATCGGGTATCGCTAGTGAGTTCCCTGAGCTGAATCTGGCGGAGTGTCCGTTGGGTATCTTCGGCAAAGTGGTGGCTGACCCGGATACGCGGGTGATTGAGGCGGGGGAGCGCATCGAGATTTATCGCCCATTGCTGGCCGATCCGAAAGAGGTACGACGCTTGCGGGCCGCCAAGGCTGCCGAGGCCAAAGCGCGAAACGCGTAAAAAGCCAAATCGCAGGCAATAAAAAACCCGGAATTTCCGGGTTTTTTATTGCGTCGCAAATTATTGCGGCGAGGTGTCCAGCGGCTCTGGTGTCGGAACCGGAACGGTTTCCACACCATCGACGTCCTTCTGGATCTGATCCAGCAAGGAACCTGGCTTGACCGGTTTTTCCGGTTTTGGCTTCTCGGCGTTTTCAGCAGGAGCGGTCACGGTCGTGCCACTGTCCTTGCCGAGAATGGCTTCGTCACGGCTTACGCCCGGCATAAAGTCACCGGACAGGCTGACAAGCTGGTCGTTTGAGTTGAAAATAACGCTGATGCGTTCCTGTTGGCGTTCACCGCCACCCGGTTGCAGGCTGTACAGATAATCCCAGCGATCGGCATGGAACGTGTCGACAAGCAGAGGGTTACCCATGATAAACCGTACTTGCGGCCGGGTCATTCCCGGGCGTAACTGGTCTATCATGTCCTGCGTGACGACATTGCCCTGCTGGATGTCGATTTTGTAAACCCCGGGGAATGAACAACCGGCGAGTGCGAGCAGTCCCACAAAGGTGAAACTGGTTAGCAAGAGCTTGGTGTTTTGCATCGGTGGGCGACTTCCACTATCTTGGCTGGGACAACGTAAACGCCGATCATACCCGCATTAAGAGAAGCTGCGAAGCAGCATCGCGAGAAAGCTGACCATGGTTGAAAATAGCGAACTACGCAAAGCCGGCCTCAAAGTGACCCTGCCACGGGTCAAGATCCTGCAAATGCTCGACTCTACCGAGCAGCGTCACATGAGTGCCGAGGACGTCTACAAGGCGTTGATGGAAGCTGGCGAAGACGTCGGTCTGGCCACGGTTTACCGTGTTCTGACCCAGTTCGAAGCAGCTGGCCTCGTGGTCCGTCACAACTTCGACGGTGGCCACGCGGTATTCGAACTGGCTGACGGTGGCCACCACGACCATATGGTCAACGTGGAAACCGGTGAAGTCGTCGAATTCGTCAGCATCGAAATTGAAAAGCTCCAGAAGGCAATTGCCGAGGAGCACGGTGTCGAGTTGGTGGATCACAACCTGGTGCTGTACGTCCGCAAGAAAAAGTAAGCATGTCGCGCGAATTTCACATTCGCGAAACGAACGAAGGCGACCCAAGGGTCGCCTTCGTGCTTCCTGTCGTGCTTAAACCTTGGCCGTCACAACCATTTTTTTCGCGTGGGCCAGGGATTCCTTGGTCAGATCGATGCCACCGAGCATCCGTGCCACTTCTTCTATACGGTCGTTCTTGCTCAGTTTGGAGACGGCGGTGTGCGTTGCCTGTTCGCCACGCACCTTGTGCACGAACAGATGCTGATGACCTTGCGCTGCCACCTGAGGCAGGTGCGTCACGGTCAGTACCTGGCCGCGATCGCCGAGACGGCGCAACAGTTGGCCGACAATTTCCGCCGTCGGGCCACCAATGCCCACGTCCACTTCGTCGAACACCAGCGTCGGAACACGGGATGTCTGTGCGGTGATGACCTGAATCGCCAGACTGATCCGTGACAGCTCACCACCGGAAGCGACTTTTGCCAGCGCCTTCAGCGGTTGCCCCGGGTTGGCGCTGACCAGCAATTCAACCTGCTCCAGCCCATTGGGCAGTAATTCGTCGCTGCTATTGGCCTTTAATTCAATGGTGAATCGACCTCCAGGCATGCCCAGACGCTGAATTTCCTGTTCAACCGCACTGGCGAGACTGCCGGCAGCCTGATGGCGCAAATCGCTCAGCTCCCGCGCCTTCTCTTGATAGTGGCGGGCGTAGGAAGCCAGCTCTTCGCCCAGGCGTTCGATAGATTCGTCGTTGGCGTTGAGTGTTTCGATCTCATCCAGCAACTTCTGCTGCATTTCCCCGACTTCGGTCGGCTGAATCCGGTGTTTGCGCGCCAGCGTGTAGATCGCGTCGAGCCGTTCTTCCAGATATTGCAGGCGCGCCGGATCGGCATCGAAGTTATCGAGGAAGCGATTGAGTTCACCGACGGCCTCTTCGACCTGGATCTGCGCGCTGGTCAGCAGGCTGCTGGCTTCGCCCAGTGCGCCGACGGAATTATTCACGCTCGACAGACGATTGAGGCTGGCGGTCAGTGCGTTCAGTACATTACCTGAATCACTTTCGCTGCATTGCTCGACCACTTGCCGGCAAATGCCCAGCAAGGTTTCGGCGTTGGTCAGGTTTTTGTGTTCCTGCTCCAGTTGCTCCAGCTCGTTATCACCCAGACCGAGGTTTTCCAGCTCTTCAAGCTGATAGCTCAGTAACTGATGGCGGGCGCGTTGTTCATCGCCGGAATTGGACAGACGCTCCAGTTCCTGGCGAGTCTGGCGCCAGCGCTGGGCGGCGAGCTGAACCTGGCGGGCCAGATCGGTGGCGCCGGCATACTCGTCCAGCAAGCGTCGATGGGTATCGGTTTTCAGCAGGGACTGGTGTTCATGCTGGCTGTGGATATCAATCAACAGCTCGCCCAGCGACTTGAGGTCACCGAGTGGGCAAGGGGTGCCATTGATGTAGCCGCGCGAACGACCTTCCGACGTGATCACTCGGCGCAGAATGCACGGGCCATCAGTCTCCAGATCGCGCTCGGCCAGCCAGACACTGGCTTCAGGGATGTCGGCCAGATCGAAAGTCGCGAGGATATCGGCTTTGTCGGCGCCGGGACGAACCACGCCGCTGTCGGCGCGATCGCCAAGAGTCAGGCCCAGCGCGTCGAGCATGATCGACTTGCCGGCGCCGGTTTCCCCTGTGATCACGCTCATCCCGCGATCGAGTTCGAGATCGAGATGTTCAACGATGGCGTAGTTGTGTACGGACAGGTGCACCAGCATAAAGGCCGCTCCCAGGCTTTAGGTCTGGTTATTTATACAGTGTTTTGTTTCGGGCTGACAATGCCCACCCTTAGCTCGATTCGCTTGAACCTAAAAGCTGCTTAGCGCATTCAGGAATGAGAATGTGGCACTTTTTTGTAGGGTTAATGGTTGAAAGCCCTTGAAGCCTGATTTTGCGGCCCCATATATCGGGGCAGAAGCGCGAGTCAGGCTCGCGGACGAAATTGAAAGGAGAATTCTATGGCTGACGAACAGACAGTAGATACGCAAAACCCAGAAGCCAATCAGGCGCCCGAAGGTTCGGGTGATGACCTGGCGACCCGTGTACAAGTGCTCGAAGAGCAATTGGCCGCCGCGCAGGATCAGTCTCTGCGTGTTGCTGCCGATCTGCAGAACGTCCGTCGCCGTGCCGAGCAGGACGTCGAGAAGGCGCACAAGTTTGCCCTGGAAAAATTCGCTGGCGACTTGCTGCCGATCGTCGACAGCCTGGAGCGCGGCCTTGAGCTGTCGAACCCGGACGACGAAAGCATCCGTCCGATGCGCGAAGGCATCGAGCTGACGCTGAAAATGTTCCACGACACCCTCAAGCGTTATCAGCTGGAAGCGATCGACCCGCACGGCGAACCGTTCAACGCCGTTCAGCATCAGGCAATGGCCATGCAAGAAAGCGCCGACGTAGAACCGAACAGCGTTCTGAAAGTGTTCCAGAAGGGCTACCAGCTCAACGGTCGCCTGTTGCGTCCGGCCATGGTTGTGGTCAGCAAGGCGCCTGCGCCAATTTCGCCTTCGATTGACGAGAAGGCTTGAAATTAGCCGCAAGGCCCCCATTTAGAAGTCAAGCGTTTAAGTATTACCGCAGTTAGCCACCACTGCTGCGGCAACAAAATCCAAAGTTTCGGGAGAGTTAACATGGGTAAAATTATCGGTATCGACCTGGGGACTACCAACTCCTGCGTCTCCGTGCTGGAAAACGGCAAAGCAAAAGTTATTGAAAACGCTGAAGGCGCGCGTACCACGCCGTCGATCATCGCTTACGCCAACGATGGCGAAATTCTGGTAGGTCAGTCGGCCAAGCGTCAGGCAGTGACCAACCCGCACAACACTCTGTACGCGGTAAAGCGTCTGATCGGTCGTCGTTTCGACGAAGAAGTTGTGCAGAAAGACATCCAGATGGTCCCTTACAAGATCGTCAAGGCTGACAACAACGACGCCTGGGTTGAAGTGAACGGCCAGAAAATGGCACCACCACAAATCTCGGCTGAAATTCTGAAAAAGATGAAGAAGACCGCCGAAGACTACCTCGGCGAGACCGTGACTGAAGCGGTAATCACCGTTCCGGCCTACTTCAACGACAGCCAGCGTCAGGCGACCAAGGACGCCGGCCGCATCGCCGGTCTGGACGTAAAACGTATCATCAACGAACCAACCGCAGCTGCTCTGGCTTACGGTATGGACAAGGCCAAGGGCGATCACACCGTGATCGTTTATGACCTGGGTGGCGGTACGTTCGACGTTTCCGTGATCGAGATCGCTGAAGTTGATGGCGAGCACCAGTTCGAAGTTCTGGCCACCAACGGTGACACGTTCCTCGGCGGTGAAGACTTTGACATTCGTCTGATCGACTACCTCGTTGACGAATTCAAGAAAGAAAGCGGCATGAACCTCAAAGGTGACCCGCTGGCCATGCAGCGCCTGAAAGAAGCCGCTGAGAAAGCCAAGATCGAGCTGTCGTCCGCTCAGTCGACCGACGTCAACCTGCCGTACATCACTGCAGACGCGACCGGTCCTAAGCACCTGAACGTGAAGATCTCGCGTGCCAAGCTCGAAGCACTGGTTGAAGACCTGGTTCAGCGCACCATCGAGCCTTGCCGCATCGCCATGAAAGACGCTGGTCTGGACGTTGGCGCGATCAACGACGTGATTCTGGTCGGTGGTCAGACTCGTATGCCGTTGGTGCAGAAGCTGGTTACCGATTTCTTCGGTAAAGAAGCTCGCAAAGACGTTAACCCGGACGAAGCCGTTGCCATGGGTGCTGCGATTCAGGGTGCTGTTCTGGCCGGTGATGTGAAAGACGTTCTGCTGCTCGACGTCAGCCCGCTGACCCTGGGTATCGAAACCATGGGTGGCGTGATGACCGCGCTGATCGAGAAAAACACCACGATTCCTACCAAGAAATCGCAAGTGTTCTCGACTGCCGACGACAACCAGGGCGCTGTGACCATTCACGTGCTGCAGGGCGAGCGCAAGCAAGCCACTCAGAACAAGTCCCTGGGCAAGTTCGACCTGGCCGACATTCCACCTGCTCCACGTGGCGTGCCGCAGATCGAAGTGACCTTCGACATCGACGCTAACGGCATCCTGCACGTTGGTGCGAAAGACAAGGCGACCGGCAAGACTCAGTCGATCGTGATCAAGGCCAACTCCGGTCTGTCCGACGAAGAAATCGAGCGCATGGTGCGTGACGCCGAAGCCAACGCTGAGGAAGACCGCAAGTTCGAAGAACTGGCCGCTGCCCGTAACCAGGGTGACGCACTGGTTCACTCGACGCGCAAAATGATTGCTGACGCGGGCGACAAAGTCACCGCCGAAGAGAAGACTGCGATCGAAGCTGCTGTGGTTGCTTTGGAAGCCGCTGTCAAAGGCGACGACAAGGCTGCCATCGAAGCCAAGGTTGAAGAGCTGTCGAAAGTCTCGGCTCCGGTTGCTCAGAAGATGTACGCCGAACAGGCTCAGCCAGCTGATGGCGCAGCCCCGCAAGGCGAATCGGCTGAGAAGGCTGACGACGTTGTCGATGCAGAGTTCGAAGAAGTCAAAGACCACAAGTAAGTTGTTGGTCGGCCGGTTGACTGCCTTTAGGCAGTGACTGGTAGGATGTCGCCGCGCGGGAGCTAGCTCCCGCGTTGGCGTATCTGGAATACGCGAATTTTTACAGCATGCGACAAGGTTCGGATGTTGGCGGTATGGCCGGGAATGCTCCTGCTTTTCGCGCCGCAAGTACCGCAAGAAACAAAGACCAGGATCGTTGAATTGACGTGAGTTGGGTCCGGGCCTGTATTGGGGCTCAACGAGTTTGGCGATCCTCAGGAGGGGTTTGCCGAACGTCCTCAAGAGTGCAGAAGACTTATGGCAAAGCGTGACTATTACGAAGTGTTGGGTGTTGAGCGTGGCTCAAGCGATGCGGACCTGAAGAAGGCCTATCGTCGTCTGGCGATGAAGCACCACCCGGACCGTAATCCCGATGACAAAGCATCGGAAGAAATGTTCAAAGAGGCCAACGAGGCCTACGAAGTGCTGTCCGACTCCAGCAAGCGTGCGGCGTACGACCAGTACGGTCATGCCGGTGTCGACCCGAGCATGGGTGGCGGCGGTGCCGGTTTTGGCGGTCAGAATTTCTCGGACATCTTCGGTGATGTGTTCAGTGATTTCTTCGGTGGCGGTCGCGGCGGCTCCCGTGGCGGCGCCCAGCGCGGCAGCGACTTGCGCTACACCCTGGAGCTGAATCTGGAAGAAGCGGTGCGCGGCACGTCGGTGAATATCCGCGTTCCGACGCTGGTCAACTGCAAACCGTGTGATGGCTCGGGCGCGAAGAAAGGCTCGTCGCCGTCGACTTGCCCGACTTGCGGTGGCATCGGTCAGGTGCGCATGCAGCAGGGCTTCTTCTCGGTGCAGCAAACCTGCCCGCGTTGCCACGGCCAGGGCAAGATCATTTCTGATCCGTGCGACTCCTGCCACGGTGACGGTCGCGTCGAAGAGTACAAAACCCTGTCGGTCAAAGTGCCGGCCGGCGTCGATACCGGCGACCGCATTCGTCTGTCCGGCGAAGGTGAGGCGGGTACGCAGGGTGGTCCGACGGGCGACCTGTACGTGGTCATCAACGTGCGCGAGCACGACATCTTCCAGCGCGATGGCAAGCATCTGTTCTGCGAAGTGCCGATCAGCTTCGTCGACGCAGCGCTGGGCGGCGAGCTGGAAATTCCGACCCTCGACGGCCGCGTCAAACTGAAGATCCCTGAAGGCACCCAGACCGGCAAGCAGTTCCGTGTACGCGGCAAAGGTGTGGCGCCGGTGCGTGGCGGTGGTGCGGGCGACTTGATGTGCCGCGTGGCAGTCGAGACCCCGGTCAACCTGAACCGTCGTCAGCGCGAACTGCTGGAAGAATTCCGCAGCTCGCTGGCGGACGACAATAGTCATTCGCCGAAAACCACCGGTTGGTTCGACGGTGTGAAGCGCTTCTTCGGCGATCTGTAAGGAGTCGGCATGCGACGTATAGCTGTGATGGGCGCTGCTGGGCGCATGGGCAAGATTCTGGTCGAGGCCGTGCAGCAGCGCGCGCCACTGACCGGGTTGACCGCTGCCGTGGTTCGTCCGGGCAGCACGCTGATCGGCGTCGATGCCGGTGAGCTGGCTTCGCTGGGTCGTATCGGTGTGCCGTTGTCCGGGCATATCGAGGCAGTGGCTGAAGAGTTCGACGTGTTGATCGACTTCACCCTGCCCGAAGTGATGCTGAAAAACCTCGCGTTCTGCCGCAAGGCAGGCAAAGCGATGGTTATCGGTACCACTGGCCTCGACGCTGGGCAGAAGCAGTTGCTGGCCGAGGCGGGCAAGGATATTCCGATCGTGTTCGCGGCCAACTTCAGTGTCGGCGTCAATCTGTCGCTGAAATTGCTCGATATGGCGGCGCGCGTGCTGGGTGATGAAGCGGACATCGAAATCATCGAAGCGCATCACCGTCACAAGATCGATGCGCCGTCGGGTACGGCGTTGCGCATGGGTGAAGTGATTGCCAGTGCGCTGGATCGTGATCTGCAGAAGGTTGCGGTCTACGGTCGTGAAGGTCACACCGGCGCTCGTGAGCGTGAAACCATCGGTTTCGCCACTGTCCGCGGTGGTGATGTGGTGGGTGATCACACCGTGTTGTTCGCCTGCGAAGGTGAGCGCCTGGAGATCACGCACAAGGCGTCAAGCCGCATGACATTCGCCAAGGGCGCGGTGCGTGCGGCGTTGTGGCTGGATGGTCGCGAGCCGGGCTTGTACGACATGCAAGACGTGCTCGACCTGCGTTGATACACTGCTGAACCCGGCGCAAACGCCCTGTTTGCGCTGGTTTTTCTCCGCTTGGCGACGACCTGTCGCATTCTCCGGCCTTTTCGGCTCTTTAGCGGTGGACCAAAAAAGCCTTTTTCTGTAAGCTACAGCTTTAGTGTGTCCACTAAAAGCGCGCAGAATAATTCAGTGAAGAAGCGGGGTGACGTGTCCATACGTCACTCCGCTTTTTTACAACCTGCGATCGCCCTTTCATGCGTTATTTACGGGAGGTCTTCTTGACTAAGCCAGCCATACTTGCCCTTGCTGATGGCAGCATTTTTCGCGGCGAAGCCATTGGTGCCGACGGTCAAACCGTTGGTGAGGTGGTGTTCAACACCGCAATGACCGGCTATCAGGAAATCCTTACCGATCCTTCCTACGCCCAACAGATCGTTACCCTGACTTACCCGCACATCGGCAACACCGGCACCACGCCGGAAGACGCCGAGTCCGATCGCGTCTGGTCCGCTGGCCTGGTCATCCGTGACCTGCCGCTGGTAGCGAGCAACTGGCGTAACACGATGTCCCTGTCCGATTACCTGAAAGCCAACAACGTTGTGGCCATCGCCGGTATCGACACCCGTCGCCTGACCCGCATCCTGCGTGAAAAAGGCGCTCAGAACGGCTGCATCATGGCCGGCGACAACATCTCCGAAGAAGCGGCCATCGCCGCTGCGCAAGGCTTCCCGGGCCTGAAAGGCATGGATCTGGCGAAAGTGGTCAGCACCAAGACTCAATACGAGTGGCGCTCGACTGTCTGGGATCTGAAGACCGACAGCCACGCGACCATCGACGCTTCCGAACTGCCTTACCACGTGGTTGCCTACGACTACGGCGTCAAGGTCAACATCCTGCGCATGCTGGTCGAGCGCGGCTGCCGCGTCACCGTCGTGCCTGCCCAGACGCCAGCTGCCGACGTACTGGCACTGAAGCCGGACGGCGTGTTCCTGTCCAACGGCCCTGGTGACCCGGAGCCATGCGACTACGCGATCAAGGCGATCAAGGAAGTGCTGGAAACCGAAATTCCGGTATTCGGCATCTGCCTCGGTCACCAACTGCTGGCCTTGGCGTCCGGCGCCAAGACCCTGAAAATGGGTCATGGCCACCACGGTGCCAACCACCCGGTGCAGGATCTGGACACTGGCGTGGTGATGATCACCAGCCAGAACCACGGTTTCGCGGTAGACGAAGAAACGCTTCCAGCCAACGTGCGTGCGATCCACAAATCGCTGTTCGACGGCACCCTGCAAGGCATCGAACGCACCGACAAGAGCGCGTTCAGCTTCCAGGGTCACCCTGAAGCGAGCCCGGGCCCGAACGACGTTGCGCCACTGTTCGACCGCTTCATCAACGAGATGGCCAAGCGACGCTAAGCGTTCGCCTTGAGACTGTAGAGAGAAGCCCCTCGAGGGCGGCCCCGACATCGGCGGCCCCTTCGAGACTTCAGAAATCGATCAAGACGGCTTGCCGACTGACCTGCGGATTTGAGTGACAAACCCATGCCAAAACGTACAGACATTAAAAGCATCCTGATTCTCGGCGCTGGCCCGATCGTTATCGGCCAGGCCTGCGAATTCGACTACTCCGGCGCCCAGGCCTGCAAAGCCCTACGCGAAGAGGGTTACCGCGTCATCCTGGTGAACTCCAATCCGGCCACCATCATGACCGACCCGGACATGGCCGACGCCACCTACATCGAGCCGATCAAGTGGCAGACCGTTGCCAAGATCATCGAAAAAGAACGCCCGGACGCGGTGTTGCCAACCATGGGCGGCCAGACTGCTCTGAACTGCGCCCTGGATCTGGAGCGCGAAGGCGTTCTGGAGAAGTTCGGCGTAGAAATGATCGGCGCCAACGCCGACACCATCGACAAGGCTGAAGACCGTTCGCGTTTCGACAAGGCGATGAAATCCATCGGCCTGGCGTGCCCGCGTTCCGGTATCGCCCACAGCATGGAAGAAGCCAACGCGGTTCTCGAAACCCTGGGCTTCCCGTGCATCATCCGTCCGTCCTTCACCATGGGCGGCACCGGTGGCGGTATCGCTTACAACCGTGAAGAGTTCGAAGAAATCTGCGCCCGTGGTCTGGATCTGTCGCCGACCAAAGAGCTGCTGATCGACGAATCGCTGATCGGCTGGAAAGAATATGAAATGGAAGTTGTCCGCGACAAAAAGGACAACTGCATCATCGTCTGCTCGATCGAAAACTTCGACCCGATGGGCGTGCACACCGGTGACTCGATCACCGTAGCTCCAGCACAGACCCTGACCGACAAGGAATACCAGATCCTGCGTAACGCCTCCCTGGCGGTACTGCGCGAGATCGGCGTCGAGACTGGCGGCTCCAACGTTCAATTCGGTATCTGCCCGGACACTGGCCGTATGGTCGTGATCGAAATGAACCCGCGCGTATCGCGTTCCTCGGCCCTGGCTTCGAAAGCCACCGGTTTCCCGATCGCCAAAGTCGCGGCCAAACTGGCTGTGGGCTACACCCTCGACGAACTGTCGAACGACATCACCGGTGGCAAGACCCCGGCGTCCTTCGAGCCGTCGATCGACTACGTTGTGACCAAGCTGCCACGCTTCGCCTTCGAGAAGTTCGCCAAGGCTGACGCACGCCTGACCACTCAAATGAAGTCGGTTGGTGAAGTCATGGCCATCGGCCGTACCTTCCAGGAATCCCTGCAGAAAGCTCTGCGCGGTCTGGAAGTTGGCGTTTGCGGTCTGGACGAGAAGCTCGACCTGAGCAACCCGGAAAGCATGAGCGTGCTCAAACGTGAGCTGACCGTGCCGGGCGCCGAGCGTATCTGGTACGTGGCAGACGCTTTCCGCGCGGGCATGACTGTCGAAGAAATCTTCGCCATGAACATGATCGACCCGTGGTTCCTGGTACAGATCGAAGATCTGATCAAGGACGAAGAGAAGGTCAAGACCCTTGGTCTGTCGGCGATCGACCGTGACGTGATGTACAAGCTCAAGCGCAAAGGTTTCTCCGATCAGCGTCTGGCCAAGCTGCTGGGTGTGACCGAGAAGAACCTGCGCACGCACCGTCACAAGCTGGAAGTGTTCCCGGTCTACAAGCGCGTTGACACCTGCGCCGCCGAGTTCGCCACCGACACCGCTTACCTCTATTCGACTTACGAAGAAGAGTGCGAAGCCGCGCCGTCGGGTCGCGACAAGATCATGATTCTGGGTGGCGGTCCGAACCGTATCGGTCAAGGTATCGAGTTCGACTACTGCTGCGTTCATGCTGCCCTCGCACTGCGCGAAGACGGCTACGAAACCATCATGGTCAACTGCAACCCGGAAACTGTTTCCACTGACTACGACACCTCCGATCGTCTGTACTTCGAATCGGTAACGCTGGAAGACGTGCTGGAAATCTGCCGCGTCGAGAAGCCGAAAGGCGTGATCGTCCAGTACGGCGGCCAGACTCCGCTGAAACTGGCTCGTGCTCTGGAGGCTGCTGGCGTGCCAATCATCGGCACCAGCCCTGACGCTATCGACCGTGCCGAAGACCGTGAGCGCTTCCAGCAAATGGTTGAGCGTCTGAACCTGCGTCAGCCGCCAAACGCCACCGTGCGCAGCGAAGACGAAGCGATTCGTGCCGCCAGCAAGATCGGTTACCCGCTGGTGGTGCGCCCGTCCTATGTACTGGGTGGTCGCGCGATGGAAATCGTCTACGAAGAAGAAGAACTCAAGCGCTACCTGCGTGACGCGGTGAAAGTGTCCAACGACAGCCCGGTGCTGCTCGACCACTTCCTCAACTGCGCCATCGAAATGGACGTGGATGCGGTTTGCGACGGCAAAGACGTCGTCATCGGCGCAATCATGCAGCACATCGAGCAGGCCGGCGTTCACTCCGGTGACTCCGCATGCTCCCTGCCGCCTTACTCGCTGCCGGCGCACATCCAGGACGAGATGCGCGAACAGGTCAAGAAAATGGCCTTGGAACTGGGCGTTGTCGGTCTGATGAACGTGCAGTTGGCTTTGCAGGGCGAAGACATCTACGTCATCGAAGTCAACCCGCGCGCTTCCCGTACCGTACCGTTCGTGTCGAAGTGCATCGGTGTCTCCCTGGCGATGATCGCTGCCCGTGTGATGGCCGGTAAGACCCTGAAAGAAATCGGCTTCACCAAAGAAATCATCCCGAACTTCTACAGCGTGAAAGAGGCGGTGTTCCCGTTCGCCAAATTCCCTGGCGTTGACCCGATCCTCGGCCCAGAGATGAAGTCGACCGGTGAAGTGATGGGTGTCGGCGACACCTTCGGTGAAGCATTCGCCAAAGCCCAGATGGGCGCCAGCGAAGTGCTGCCGACCGGCGGAACTGCGTTCATCAGCGTGCGCGACGATGACAAGCCTCTGGTTGCAGGCGTGGCCCGTGATCTGATCAACTTGGGCTTCGAAGTGGTTGCTACTGCTGGCACTGCCAAGTTGATCGAGGCTGCAGGCCTGAAAGTGCGCCGTGTGAACAAGGTGACCGAGGGTCGTCCGCACGTGGTCGACATGATCAAGAATGACGAAGTCACCTTGATCATCAACACCACCGAAGGTCGTCAGTCGATCGCTGATTCGTACTCCATTCGTCGTAATGCCTTGCAGCACAAGATTTACTGCACCACCACCATTGCTGCTGGCGAAGCTATCTGTGAAGCGCTGAAGTTCGGTCCGGAAAAAACCGTGCGCCGCTTGCAGGATCTACACGCAGGATTGAAGGCATGATCAAATATCCAATGACCGTCCAGGGCGCTAAAGCCCTGGAAGAAGAGCACGCTCATCTGACCAAGGTCGTCCGTCCGAAGCTCAGCCAGGACATCGGTACGGCCCGCGAGTTGGGTGACTTGAAAGAAAACGCTGAATACCATGCCGCCCGCGAACAGCAAGGCATGGTCGAGGCGCGGATTCGTGACATCGAAGGCCGGATTCAGAATCAGGTCATCATCGATGTCACGACCATCCCGCACACTGGCAAAGTGATTTTCGGCACCACCGTCGAAATCGCCAACGTCGAGACCGATGAAAGCGTCACTTACCACATCGTGGGTGAGGATGAAGCTGACTTCAAACTCGGCAAGATTTCGGTTGGCTCGCCTTTGGCCCGTGCCTTGATCGGCAAGGAAGAAGGCGATGTGGTCGCCGTGAAAACGCCAAGTGGCGTGATCGAGTACGAGATTGTCGAAGTCCGTCACATCTGAAAAAGGGCGCCCGCTGCATGTGGGCGCCATGCTTTGGCAGCTGACCCAGATGCTTTGGGTCGGCGGTCTTTGGCTGATTCATCTCGGTTTGCAGCCGGCGCTGGGCAAGATTGGCCTGGCACCGTTGCTGATCGACGAAGTGGCCAGTGCATTTGAAGTGCTGGTGGTGGGGTTTTCCGCCGCATGCGTTATTTTTCAGGCTTTGGTGCTGGTACAGGCCGAGGGCCTTGCCAGTCTATGGCGGGATTTTCGCGGTCAGGTGCTGCTGATGGCGTTGTATGCGTGTGCGATGTTTGTCGCAGTGCGTGTCGGCTGGCCGGATGCGCAGCGCTGGCAGGTATTCAGTTATCTGGTTCTGGGGTTTTCCGGGCTGGTGCTGGTGATGCAGCCGGTGCCGGGATGGAGTGGCAGGGTGCGCCAGGCACACCCGTGACCCTTTTCATCACTTGAAGCGATGAACGTTCGACAGCTGCTTGTTGGCGCTGAAGTTCTTGCGGTAAACCAGTGCCATCTTGCCGATGACCTGTACCAGGTCCGCTTTGCCGACCTTGCACAGTTCTGCGATGTGCGCCAGGCGCGACTCGCGATCAAGGATATTGAGCTTGATCTTGATCAGCTCGTGATCCGCCAAAGCGCGTTCAAGTTCGGCTAACACGCCTTCAGTCAAACCGTTATCAGCCACCGTCAAAACGGGTTTCAGGTGGTGGCCAATGGATTTGTACTGTTTCTTCTGCTCTGGAGTGAGCGGCATAATCTGACCCTTTCGTCTGGATTCTGTAAAATGGCGGCCATTTTACCCGAGGGCTCGTGGATCCGCCCAATTAATCACGACTCTTATTATCGAGGTGCCCAATGGCGCGTTCCAAGACAAGCCTTGGTTGGCTGAAACGACATGTCAACGATCCCTATGTGAAGCAAGCGCAGAAGGATGGCTACCGCTCGCGTGCGAGTTACAAACTTCTGGAAGTCCAGGAGAAATACAAGCTGATTCGTCCCGGCATGAGCGTTGTCGACCTCGGTGCGGCACCTGGTGGCTGGTCGCAAGTCACCAGTCGTCTGATCGGCGGTCAGGGGCGTTTGATCGCCTCGGACATTCTGGAAATGGACAGCATCCCTGACGTGACCTTTATTCAGGGTGACTTCACCGAGGACGCAGTGCTCGCTCAGATTCTTGAAGCCGTGGGTAATTCGCAGGTGGACCTTGTGATTTCCGATATGGCCCCCAATATGAGTGGTACGCCCGAAGTGGATATGCCGAAGGCCATGTTCCTTTGCGAGCTGGCACTTGATCTGGCAGAGCGGATCCTCAAGCCGGGTGGCAATTTTGTGATCAAGATTTTTCAGGGCGAAGGATTTGATGTTTACCTGAAGGACGCTCGCAAAAAGTTCGACAAGATCCAGATGATCAAGCCGGACTCCTCTCGTGGCAGCTCTCGCGAGCAATACATGCTGGCTTGGGGTTATCGCGGGCGTAGTGAGTAAAACGAGGTTTTTGTGCGGGGTGATAGGTTTTTAGTATTTCGCCCGGCTAGCATTAACGAATATTGTGTAGAAAGTGTTTCACAAAGGGTTACAGACGGCGCCTGCCAGAGCCGTAGGTAATGTAGTAAGTTAGGCCGGTGAATATCATGCGAAGCGCGCGCCAGTAGCGGAGCTTGCTTCAGAGGGTAGTTAATTGAACGATATGGCAAAGAATCTGATCCTGTGGTTGATCATCGCGGCTGTCCTGGTGACGGTGATGAACAACTTCTCCAGCCCTAACGAGCCGCAGACCCTCAACTATTCCGACTTCATCCAGCAGGTCAAGGACGGCAAGGTCGAGCGCGTAGCGGTTGATGGCTATGTAATCACCGGCAAACGCAACGATGGCGACAGCTTCAAGACCATTCGTCCGGCAATTCAGGACAATGGCCTGATCGGCGATCTGGTCGACAACCACGTTGTGGTTGAAGGCAAGCAGCCTGAGCAGCAAAGCATCTGGACCCAGTTGCTGGTAGCCAGCTTCCCGATCCTGGTGATCATCGCGGTGTTCATGTTCTTCATGCGCCAGATGCAGGGCGGTGCCGGTGGCAAGGGCGGGCCGATGAGCTTTGGCAAGAGCAAGGCACGCCTGCTCTCCGAAGATCAGGTGAAAACCACACTGGCTGACGTTGCCGGTTGCGACGAAGCAAAGGAAGAAGTCGGCGAGCTGGTTGAGTTCCTCCGTGATCCGGGCAAGTTCCAGCGCCTGGGCGGTCGTATTCCGCGCGGCGTACTGATGGTCGGTCCTCCGGGTACCGGTAAAACCTTGCTGGCCAAGGCGATTGCCGGCGAAGCCAAGGTTCCTTTCTTCACCATCTCCGGTTCCGACTTCGTCGAAATGTTCGTCGGTGTTGGTGCCAGCCGTGTTCGCGACATGTTCGAGCAGGCGAAGAAGCACGCACCTTGCATCATCTTCATCGATGAAATCGACGCCGTCGGTCGCCACCGTGGCGCCGGCATGGGTGGCGGTCACGACGAGCGCGAGCAGACCCTCAACCAGTTGCTGGTTGAGATGGACGGCTTCGAGATGAATGACGGCATCATTGTTATCGCTGCAACCAACCGTCCTGACGTGCTCGACCCGGCTTTGCTGCGTCCAGGCCGTTTCGACCGCCAGGTTGTCGTCGGACTGCCGGATATCCGTGGTCGCGAACAGATTCTCAAGGTTCACATGCGCAAAGTGCCAATGGGTGACGACGTTGCTCCGGCTGTTATTGCGCGTGGTACTCCTGGCTTCTCCGGTGCTGACCTGGCCAACCTGGTCAACGAAGCGTCGCTGTTCGCTGCACGCAGCGGCAAGCGCATCGTTGAAATGAAAGAATTTGAGCTGGCCAAAGACAAGATAATGATGGGCGCCGAGCGCAAATCGATGGTCATGTCCGAAAAAGAGAAACAGAACACTGCTTATCACGAAGCGGGTCACGCCATTGTTGGTCGCGTCGTGCCTGAACATGATCCGGTGTACAAAGTGTCGATCATCCCGCGCGGTCGTGCGTTGGGTGTGACGATGTTCCTGCCGGAAGAAGATCGCTACAGCCTGTCCAAGCGCGCGTTGATCAGCCAGATCTGCTCGCTGTACGGCGGCCGTATCGCTGAAGAGATGACCCTGGGCTTCGATGGTGTGACCACCGGCGCATCCAACGACATCATGCGTGCCAGTCAGATTGCGCGGAACATGGTGACCAAATGGGGGCTGTCGGAAAAACTCGGTCCGTTGATGTACGCCGAAGAAGAGGGTGAAGTATTCCTCGGTCGCGGCGGTGGCGGTCAGGCTGCCAGCTTCTCCGGTGAGACAGCCAAGCTGATCGACTCCGAAGTGCGCAGCATCATCGACCAGTGCTACGGCACCGCCAAGCAGATCCTCACGGACAATCGTGACAAGCTCGATGCCATGGCTGATGCACTGATGAAGTACGAAACGATCGATGCTGAACAGATCGACGACATCATGGCAGGTCGTACACCTCGCGAACCTCGTGACTGGTCGGGTGGTACGGGCACGCCTCCACCTCCAGTGGTTCGGGATGAGCGTCCGGAAACACCGATCGGCGGTCCGGCTGCTGACGTTTAAGGTTTGAAATGACTTCTGTACCGTCCCTGACCCGGTTGCCTTGCGGCAACCGGGTTCTTGATTTGGCCCAGACGCATGTCATGGGCATTCTCAATGTCACCCCTGATTCTTTCTCCGATGGCGGCCAATACAGTCAGCTGGATGCGGCCTTGCGCCATGCAGAAGCGATGGTTGCAGCGGGTGCGACGCTGATTGATATCGGTGGCGAGTCCACCCGACCTGGCGCGCGAGCGGTTTCTCCGCTCGAAGAGCTTGAGCGTGTGGCGCCGATAGTCGAGCTGATCAATCGCGAACTTGATGTGATCATCTCGGTGGACACCTCCACGCCTGCGGTGATGCGTGAAACCGCGCGACTGGGTGCCGGGTTGATCAATGATGTGCGATCGCTACAGCGCGATGGTGCGCTGGATGCAGCGGCGGCGACAGGGTTGCCGGTGTGTCTGATGCATATGCTCGGTGAGCCAGGCGATATGCAGGACAATCCGCATTATCAGGATGTTACTCGCGAGGTCGGAGAGTTTCTCGCGGAGCGGATGTCGGTGTGTGCGTCGGCGGGTATTCCTGCCGAGCGGATCATTCTTGATCCGGGTTTCGGTTTCGCCAAAACCTTGCAGCACAATCTAAGCTTGTTCAAGCACATGGAAGCCCTGCATGCGCTGGGCAGGCCCTTGCTGGTTGGTGTTTCCCGAAAAAGCATGATCGGCCATGCCTTGAATCGTCCTGTTGGCGAGCGCCTGCACGGCGGTTTGGCACTGGCGGCGCTGGCATCGGTGAAAGGTGCGCGTATATTGCGCGTCCATGATGTTGCGGAAACGGTAGACGTGGTGCGGATGATCGCGGCCGTGCAATCAGCCGAATAAGAATGATGGAGCACTTATGAGCAAGAAATACTTTGGTACTGATGGCATTCGTGGTCGCGTCGGTGAATACCCGATTACTCCTGACTTCATGCTCAAGCTCGGCTGGGCTGCCGGCATGGCGTTCCGCAAGATGGGCGCCTGCAAGGTGCTGGTCGGCAAGGACACGCGAATTTCCGGTTACATGTTCGAGTCGGCACTTGAGGCTGGTCTGACATCGGCCGGTGCCGATGTGATGCTGCTGGGTCCTATGCCGACGCCGGCCATCGCTTACCTGTCACGCACGTTCCAGGCTGAGGCCGGTATCGTGATCAGTGCTTCGCACAATCCACACGACGATAACGGCATCAAGTTTTTCTCCGGTAAAGGCACCAAGCTGCCGGATGAGCTGGAACTGATGATCGAGGAGCTGCTCGATACCCCGATGACTGTGGTCGAATCAAGCAAGATCGGCAAAGTATCGCGGATCAACGATGCGTCAGGTCGTTATATCGAGTTTTGCAAAAGCAGCGTGCCAACGGGCACCAGTTTCTCTGGCCTAAAGATCGTTATCGACTGTGCGCATGGCGCGACCTACAAGGTAGCTCCGAGTGTCTTCCGGGAGCTGGGTGCGGAAGTTGTCGTGCTGTCAGCTCAGCCTAACGGTCTGAACATCAACGAGAACTGCGGCTCGACCCATATGGGGCAGCTGCAGGCTGCGGTGCTGGCTGAGCACGCCGATCTGGGTATCGCTTTTGATGGCGATGGCGATCGGGTTTTGATGGTCGACCATACCGGTGCCATTGTTGATGGTGATGAACTGCTGTTCATCATTGCTCGCGATCTGCATGAGCGCGGGAAATTGCAGGGCGGCGTGGTTGGCACCCTGATGAGTAATCTGGGGCTGGAGCTCGCGCTTGCAGAGCTCTCGATTCCATTTATTCGTGCCAATGTCGGCGACCGCTATGTGATCGCCGAGTTGCTTGAGCGCAACTGGCTGGTCGGTGGTGAGAATTCGGGGCATATCGTTTGCTTCAATCACACCACGACCGGTGATGCGATCATCGCGGCCTTGCAAGTGCTGATGGCCTTGAAGACCCGTAATGAAGGTTTGGCGCAAACGCGTCAGGCATTGCGCAAGTGTCCTCAGGTTCTGATCAATGTGCGTTTTGGTGGTGGCGAAAGCCCGCTGGAACACCCGGCTGTCAAGGAAGCCAGTGCGCGCGTCACCCAGGCAATGGCGGGTCGTGGTCGCGTGCTTTTGCGCAAGTCCGGCACAGAGCCTTTGGTGCGTGTGATGGTCGAGGGCGAGGACGAAACCCAGGTTCGCGGTTATGCCGAAGAACTGGCAAAACTGGTAACTGAAGTTTCTGCCTGATACGGCTTGCAAGCCATGATTGTGTTGGGTAACATCTGCGCCCACTTTGACCGACGAGGTACAGCATGCGTCGCCCTATGGTAGCTGGTAACTGGAAGATGCACGGTACCCGCGCCAGCGTCGCTGAGCTGATCAACGGCCTTCGTCATCTGGCCTTGCCTAGCGGTGTTGATGTCGCGGTATTCCCGCCTTGCTTGTATATCAATCAAGTGATTGATGGCTTGAAAGGCAAGTCGATTTCGGTCGGCGCGCAGAATTCTGCGGTGGAATCCATGCAAGGTGCATTGACCGGTGAAATTGCACCGAGTCAGTTGGTGGATGCAGGCTGTTCCCTGGTGCTTGTCGGGCACTCCGAGCGTCGTCAGATAATGGGCGAGCGGGACGGGATGCTGAATCGCAAGTTTGCAGCTGCGCAGGCATGTGGCTTGATTCCGGTGTTGTGTATAGGGGAAACCCTTGAGCAGCGCGAAGCCGGGAAAACTCTTGAGGTTGTCGGGCGTCAGCTGGGCAGCATCATCGAGGAGCTGGGTGTCGGTGCTTTTGCCAAGGCAGTCATTGCTTACGAGCCGGTCTGGGCTATTGGTACCGGACTGACTGCGACACCGCAGCAAGCTCAGGATGTGCATAAAGCCATTCGCGAGCAGCTGGCGGCAGAGAATTCTGAAGTCGCACGAGGTGTGCGGCTTCTATACGGCGGCAGCGTGAAGGCGGCCAATGCGGTCGAACTGTTCGGCATGCCGGATATCGATGGGGGGCTCATTGGTGGAGCTTCCCTGAATGCAGATGAGTTCGGTGCGATTTGTCGCGCCGCGGGAAACTGAAAAAATGCTGGAAACAGTCGTAGTCGTTTTTCATCTGCTGGGTGCATTGGGCGTAGTTGCTCTGGTTTTGCTGCAGCAGGGTAAGGGTGCGGACGCTGGCGCGTCTTTCGGAGCAGGTGCTTCAAATACTGTGTTCGGAAGCCAAGGTTCCTCTACCTTTCTTAGTAAGTTTACTGCTATACTTGCCGCCGGTTTCTTCATAACCAGCTTGGGGTTAGGTTACTTTGCTAAAGAGAAGGCTCATCAGCTGACTCAGGCAGGTCTCCCAAATCCAGCAGTGTTGGAAGTACCTAAGCAACAACAACCGGCTTCTGATGATGTCCCGGTGCTTCAAGAGCAAAAGTCGGCTACTCCAGCGACGGACGTACCTCCAGCTCAAGAGCAGAAGTAAGAAGGGTTTCAAACGTAGTTTTGCCGAGGTGGTGGAATTGGTAGACACGCAACCTTGAGGTGGTTGTGCCCATAGGGTGTAGGGGTTCGAGTCCCCTTCTCGGTACCAATTAGTCAGGAGAGCCCGCTGTTGCGGGCTTTCTTGCAGGTGGAAGGTTACATTGACCCTATAAGGGATCGGTCGTATACTTCCGCCCCAGCTTTGTCGCGGGGTGGAGCAGTCTGGTAGCTCGTCGGGCTCATAACCCGAAGGTCGTCGGTTCAAATCCGGCCCCCGCAACCAGTTTAAGGAGC
The DNA here is from genome assembly GCF_022662375.1 of Pseudomonas sp. CROZ-RG-20F-R04-15. Taxonomy (GTDB): domain Bacteria; phylum Pseudomonadota; class Gammaproteobacteria; order Pseudomonadales; family Pseudomonadaceae; genus Aquipseudomonas. Next base: position 126,011 of record NZ_JAKNQL010000001.1, read on the forward strand.
CCCTTTTAAGGGGCTTTTTGTTAGCTGGACACTTTCAACGCCGCTGTTCGACGGCGTTTCAAGGATGGGCGTTTAGCCCATTTTTTTATTTTGCAAAGCATGCACATATCATGCACTAGGGGGTTCAGGTGTCGAGCAAGCTAGAAGAGTTGCAGGCCTTGCTGGCCCCGGTGGTCGTGGCCCTGGGCTATGAATGCTGGGGTATCGAGTTTTCGGCTCAGGGTCGTCACTCGATGTTGCGCGTTTATATCGATAAAGAGGGTGGCGTGCTGGTGGACGATTGCGCCATTGTCAGCCGTCAGATCAGCGGTGTGCTGGATGTTGAAGATCCAATCACCGTTGAATACACCCTCGAAGTTTCCTCGCCTGGCATGGAGCGCCCACTGTTCACTATTGAGCAGTTTGCAAAATTTGCCGGTGAACAAGTGAAGATCAAGCTGCGCTCGCCTTTTGAAGGTCGACGCAACTTTCAGGGCCTTCTGCGCGGTGTAGAAGAACAGGACGTCGTGGTGCAGGTAGATGACCATGAGTTCCTGTTGCCGATCGATATGATCGACAAGGCCAACATTATTCCCAGTTTTGACTGAGACGCGGATCCCGCGGATCCAATGGCTTGCGAAAGGCGAGGCGTACGATGAGCAAAGAAGTACTGCTGGTTGTTGAGTCGGTATCCAATGAAAAGGGCGTACCGGCAAGCGTAATTTTTGAAGCGCTGGAGCTGGCTCTGGCCACTGCTACCAAAAAGCGTTTTGAAGACGAAGTTGACCTGCGTGTGGAAATTAACCGCCACACCGGGGCATACGAAACCTTCCGTCGCTGGACGGTCGTCGAAGAGAATGATCTCGACGATCCGGCCATCGAAACCTGGCCAAGCAAGGTTGCCGAAACGCATCCTGGTGCCAAAGTTGGCGACGTCGTCGAAGAAAAGATCGAATCCATCGAGTTCGGCCGCATCGCTGCACAGACTGCCAAGCAGGTCATCGTGCAGAAAGTGCGTGAAGCCGAGCGCGCTCAAGTGGTCGACGCCTATCGCGAGCGCCTGGGAGAAATCATCTCCGGCACCGTGAAAAAAGTCACCCGCGACAACGTGATCGTCGATCTGGGTAACAACGCTGAAGCGTTGCTGGCCCGTGAAGACATCATTTCGCGTGAAACCTTCCGTGTCGGCGTGCGTCTGCGTGCGCTGCTCAAGGAAATCCGCACCGAGAACCGTGGGCCGCAGCTGATCCTGTCGCGTACCGCGCCGGAAATGCTGATCGAGCTGTTCCGTATCGAAGTGCCGGAAATTGCCGAAGGCCTGATCGAAGTAATGGCAGCATCCCGTGATCCGGGTTCGCGCGCCAAGATCGCCGTCCGCTCGAAAGACAAACGCATCGACCCGCAGGGCGCTTGCATCGGTATGCGCGGTTCGCGCGTCCAGGCAGTGTCGGGCGAGTTGGGCGGTGAGCGTGTGGATATCGTCCTGTGGGACGACAACCCGGCTCAGTTCGTAATCAACGCCATGTCCCCGGCTGAGGTTGCGGCAATTATCGTTGACGAAGATGCTCATGCAATGGACATCGCCGTTGGCGCAGACAATCTGGCTCAGGCCATCGGTCGTGGTGGTCAGAACGTGCGTCTGGCCAGCCAGTTGACTGGCTGGACCCTGAACGTGATGACCGAATCGGACATCCAGGCTAAGCAGCAAGCAGAAACCGGCGATATCCTGCGCAACTTCATCGACGAGCTGGAAGTCGACGAAGACCTGGCACAGGTGCTGGTAGATGAAGGCTTCACCAGCCTGGAAGAGATTGCCTACGTACCGTTGGAAGAAATGCTCAACATCGACGGCTTTGACGAAGATACCGTCAACGAGCTTCGCGCTCGTGCCAAGGATCGTTTGTTGACCAAAGCCATCGCTACTGAGGAAAAGCTGGCAGACGCCCATCCGGCCGAAGACCTGCTCTCGCTTGAGGGTATGGACAAGGATTTGGCGATGGAACTGGCGGTGCGCGGCGTAATTACCCGCGAAGACCTGGCCGAGCAGTCTATTGACGACCTGCTCGACATCGACGGCATTGACGATGATCGTGCCGGCAAGTTGATCATGGCCGCCCGAGCCCACTGGTTCGAGTAATTAGGCGCGGCCTGAGGAGAGAAGTGCATGACGCAAGTCACGGTGAAACAACTGGCCGATGAGGTCAAAACACCGGTAGAGCGCCTGTTGCAGCAGATGCGTGAGGCAGGTCTGCCGCACACCGCCGCCGAAGAAAATGTGACTGACAGTGAGAAGCAGTCCCTGCTGACTCACTTGAAAAGCAGCCACAAGGCGAAAGTGGAAGAACCACGCAAGATCACGCTGCAGCGTAAAACCACCAGCACCCTGCGTGTTGCTGGCAGCAAAAGCATCAGCGTTGAAGTCCGCAAGAAGAAAGTTTTCGTACAGCGCAGCCCGGAAGAAATCGAAGCCGAGCGCAAGCGTGAACTGGATGAACGTCGCGCAGTAGAAAATGCTGCCCGTCAGAAGGCTGAAGAAGAAGCCAAGCAGCGCGCCGAAGTAGAAGCGCGTAATCAGCCTGCTGCTGCGCAGACCGCTACCAGCGATGCCGTTGCGGCGCCGGCTGCAGTTGCCGAACCTGTTCGCGAAAGCGCACCGGTGGTTGCCGCTGCTCCAGCTCCGTCTGCTGACGTTCGCAACAAGCAGAACGAACAGCGCCGTCCGGACAAACCACGTGCCGACGACAACAATCGTCGCAGCGGTGGTGGTGATGGCGAGCGCAAAAACGCTCCGCATCGCGCCTCGGTCAAAGAAAAAGCGCCAGCTCCACGTGTGGCGCCACGCACTACCGACGAAGAAAGCGATGGCTTCCGTCGCGGTGGTCGCGGCAAGGCCAAACTGAAGAAACGCAACGCTCACGGTTTCCAGAGCCCGACCGGCCCTGTCGTGCGTGATGTGCAGATCGGCGAGACCATCACTGTTGGCGATCTCGCCAATCAGATGTCGGTCAAGGCTGCTGAAATCATCAAGTTCATGTTCAAACTGGGTACTCCAGCGACCATCAACCAGGTGCTTGATCAGGAAACTGCTCAACTGGTAGCCGAAGAGCTGGGCCACAAAGTGACCCTGGTCAGCGACACCGCCCTGGAAGATTCCCTGGCCGAGTCCCTGAAGTTTGAAGGTGAGTCGTTCTCCCGTGCGCCAGTCGTGACCGTAATGGGCCACGTTGACCACGGTAAAACTTCCCTGCTCGACTACATCCGTCGTGCCAAGGTAGCTGCTGGCGAAGCCGGTGGTATTACTCAGCACATCGGTGCATACCACGTTGAAACCGAACGCGGCATGGTCACCTTCCTCGATACCCCGGGTCACGCCGCGTTTACCGCAATGCGTGCTCGTGGTGCCAAGGCGACCGACATCGTGATTCTGGTGGTTGCAGCGGACGACGGCGTGATGCCGCAGACCATTGAAGCTGTTCAGCACGCAGTAGCGGCTGGCGTTCCACTGGTTGTAGCAGTGAACAAGATCGACAAGCCGGGCGCCGATCTTGATCGCATCCGTAGCGAACTGTCGGTTCACGGCGTGACTTCCGAAGAGTGGGGCGGTGATACGCCGTTCGTTCCGGTTTCGGCGAAAGTCGGTACTGGCGTGGACGAGCTGCTTGAAGCCGTTCTGCTGCAAGCTGAAGTTCTCGAACTGAAAGCAACTCCGTCGGCTCCTGGCCGTGGCGTTGTGGTTGAATCGCGTCTCGACAAAGGTCGTGGCCCGGTGGCAACCGTTCTGGTTCAAGACGGTACCCTGCGTCAAGGCGACATGGTCCTGGTCGGTTCGAACTATGGCCGCGTGCGTGCCATGCTCGACGAGAACGGCAAGCCAATCAAAGAAGCCGGTCCTTCCATCCCTGTCGAGATCCTCGGACTGGACGGTACTCCGGACGCTGGCGACGAGATGAGCGTGGTTGCCGACGAGAAGAAAGCCCGTGAAGTGGCTCTGTTCCGTCAAGGCAAGTTCCGCGAAGTCAAGCTGGCTCGTGCTCACGCCGGCAAGCTGGAAAACATCTTCGAAAACATGGGTCAGGCCGAGAAGAAGACGCTCAATATCGTCCTCAAATCCGACGTCCGTGGTTCGCTGGAAGCGTTGAACGGTGCCTTGAATGGCCTGGGCAACGACGAAGTACAAGTGCGCGTAGTTGGCGGCGGCGTTGGTGGTATCACCGAATCCGACGCTAACCTGGCACTGGCTTCCAACGCTGTACTGTTCGGCTTCAACGTGCGTGCCGATGCTGGCGCACGGAAGATCGTCGAGCAGGAAGGTCTGGACATGCGTTATTACAACGTGATCTACGACATCATCGAAGACGTCAAGAAAGCCCTGACCGGCATGCTCGGCAGCGATGTTCGCGAGAACATCCTGGGTATCGCCGAAGTGCGTGACGTGTTCCGTTCGCCGAAGTTTGGCGCGATCGCTGGCTGCATGGTGATCGAAGGTGTTGTGCACCGTAACCGTCCGATCCGTGTACTGCGTGAAGACATCGTTATCTTCGAAGGCGAGCTGGAATCCCTGCGCCGCTTCAAGGATGACGCTTCCGAAGTACGTGCCGGCATGGAATGCGGTATCGGCGTGAAGAGCTATAACGACGTCAAAGTCGGCGACAAGATCGAAGTCTTCGAGAAGGTCCAGGTTGCTCGCAGCCTCTAACTCGCGCACTTCAGGAGCCGTGATGGTCGGCCACACTCAACAGTGTGGCGCATCACCCGGACTCTAAACGCAACGCCCGGTCTGGCTTTTGTCAGGCCGGGCGTTTGCCGCTTTCAGACCTGGCGGGTTTCACCGCCGGGCAGTAACAGGTAACAAAATCATGGCAAAAGAATACAGCCGTACCCAACGTATCGGCGATCAGATGCAGCGTGAGCTGGCCCAACTGATCCGTCGCGAAGTCAAGGATCCACGTGTGGGTCTGGTCACCATTACCGCTGTTGAAGTCAGCCGTGACGTCGGTCATGCGAAGATTTTCATCACCGTGATGGGGCAGGACAACGCTGAAGACATCGCGCAAAGCATCAAGGTGCTCAATTCCGCCGCAGGCTTCCTGCGCATGCAATTGGCCCGTGAAATGAAACTGCGCAGCGTGCCGCAACTGCACTTCCACTACGACGAGTCCGTCGTGCGTGGCGCGCACCTGTCGGCGCTGATCGAGCGTGCCGTGGCTGAAGACAATCAGCATCCGGTCGCTGCTGAACCTGAAGACACCAAGGAGTAACTCGGTGGCTCAGGTCAAACGTATCCGTCGTAACGTCAGTGGCATCATCCTGCTCGACAAGCCGTTGGGGTTCACCTCCAACGCCGCGTTGCAGAAGGTTCGCTGGTTGCTCAACGCCGAGAAGGCCGGTCACACCGGCAGCCTCGACCCGCTGGCCACCGGCGTCTTGCCGTTGTGCTTTGGCGAAGCGACCAAGTTCTCGCAGTACCTGCTCGATTCCGACAAGGCTTATGAAACCCTCGCGCAACTGGGCAAGACCACCACCACGGCCGATGCCGAAGGTGAGGTTTTGCAGGAGCGCCCGGTGACCGTTGGTCGCGCCGATGTCGAAGCGGCATTGCCGAAATTTCGTGGGCAAATCAGTCAGATACCGCCGATGTACTCGGCGCTCAAGCGTGATGGCCAGCCGTTGTACAAGTTGGCTCGTGCAGGCGAAGTAGTGGAGCGCGAACCGCGTTCTGTTACTATTGCGCGCTTGGAATTACTGGCCTTCGAAGGCGATACTGCGCGACTTGCGGTGGATTGCAGCAAAGGCACCTATATCCGCACCCTGGTGGAGGATATCGGTGAGCAACTCGGTTGTGGTGCGTACGTCGCGGAATTGCGCCGTACCCAGGCCGGGCCTTTCACCCTGGCGCAGACCGTGACCCTCGAAGAGCTTGAAGCGGTACATGCCGAAGGCGGCAACGAAGCGGTGGATCGCTTCCTGATGCCATCGGACAGCGGCCTGCAGGATTGGCCGTTGCTGCACTTCTCCGAAGCGAGCGCGTTCTACTGGCTCAACGGCCAGCCGGTACGTGCCCCGGATGCTCCGAAGTTCGGCATGGTACGGGTACAGGATCACAATGGTCGCTTCATCGGTATCGGTGAAGTGAGCGAAGACGGGCGCATTGCGCCACGTCGACTGATTCGGTCGGAATGACCGAAACCGGTCTGTGTCAAAGCAGGCTGGCGAGGGTGGCTGTTAACAGGCACGGTCACTACTCATTTATAGATACAGGGATTTGTCCCTGGCCTGTTGAAGCTGTTTCTTTGAAACAGTTTCCTGATAAAAGGATTGCCTCATGGCTCTCGACGTTCAAGAAAAAGCTCAAATCGTTGCTGACTACCAGCAAGCTGTTGGTGACACTGGTTCGCCAGAAGTGCAAGTTGCACTGCTGACCCACAACATCAACAAGCTGCAAGGTCACTTCAAGGCCAACGGTAAAGATCACCACTCCCGTCGTGGTCTGATCCGCATGGTAAACCAGCGTCGCAAGCTGCTGGACTACCTGAAAGGCAAGGATCTGGGTCGTTATCAGACTCTGATCGGTCGCCTGGGTCTGCGTCGCTAATCAGCGATTGCGCTATGAGGTTGGTTGTCTGTCGGACGTCTGCGGTTTACCGCAGTCGCCTTGCAGGCTCCCAGCCTCAAGTTTTATCTGGATACACGTTTTACCCCGGACAACGGTTGGGCCGATTCCCGACATTGCCCAAGAATTCGCAAGAAACCAGTTCCCCCAAGAGCCACAAAGAAGGTAGGACACCGTGAACCCGGTAATCAAAAAATTCCAGTTCGGTCAATCGACCGTTACCCTCGAGACTGGCCGTATCGCCCGTCAGGCCTCCGGCGCAGTATTGGTCACCGTTGACGACGACGTCAGCGTATTGGTGACTGTAGTCGGCGCAAAACAAGCCGATCCGGGCAAGGGCTTCTTCCCTCTGTCCGTTCACTACCAGGAAAAGACTTACGCTGCCGGTAAGATCCCTGGCGGTTTCTTCAAGCGTGAAGGCCGTCCTTCCGAGAAAGAAACCCTGACTTCCCGACTGATCGACCGTCCGATCCGTCCGCTGTTCCCAGAAGGCTTCATGAACGAAGTGCAGGTTGTCTGCACCGTCGTTTCCACCAGCAAGAAGACCGATCCGGACATCGCTGCGATGATCGGTACCTCGGCTGCCCTGGCCATCTCGGGCATCCCGTTTGACGGCCCGATCGGCGCCGCTCGCGTTGCTTTCCACGAAAGCACCGGCTACCTGCTGAACCCGACCTACGAGCAGCAAGCTGCTTCGAGCCTGGACATGGTCGTTGCCGGTACTTCCGACGCCGTGCTGATGGTTGAATCGGAAGCCAAAGAGCTGACCGAAGACCAGATGCTGGGCGCGGTGCTGTTTGCTCACGACGAGTTCCAGGTGGTGATCAACGCCGTTAAAGAACTGGCCGCCGAAGCTGCCAAGCCAACCTGGACCTGGGCACCTGCTCCAGAAGCCACCGAACTGCTGGGCGCAATCCGTGCCGAGTTCGGCGAAGCGATCTCCCAGGCTTACACCATCACCGTCAAGGCCGACCGTTATGCGCGTCTGGGCGAGCTGAAGGATCAAGTCGTTGCCAAGCTGTCCGGTGAAGAAGGCCAGCCTTCGTCCAGCGAAGTCAAAGCCGCTTTCGGCGAAATCGAATACCGCACCGTTCGCGAAAACATCGTAAACGGCAAGCCACGTATCGACGGCCGCGACACCAAGACCGTACGTCCGCTGAACATCGAAGTCGGCGTTCTGCCGAAGACTCACGGTTCGGCGCTGTTCACCCGTGGTGAAACCCAGGCTCTGGTCGTTGCGACACTGGGCACCGCCCGTGACGCACAGCTGCTGGACACCCTGGAAGGCGAGAAAAAAGACCCGTTCATGCTGCACTACAACTTCCCTCCGTTCTCGGTAGGCGAATGTGGTCGCATGGGTGGCGCTGGTCGTCGTGAAATCGGTCACGGCCGTCTGGCCCGTCGTTCGGTTTCGGCCATGCTGCCAGCCGCTGACGTGTTCCCGTACACCATCCGTGTGGTTTCGGAAATCACCGAATCCAACGGTTCGAGCTCGATGGCTTCCGTTTGCGGTGCTTCCCTGGCCCTGATGGATGCTGGTGTGCCAATGAAGGCGCCGGTTGCCGGTATCGCCATGGGTCTGGTTAAAGAAGGCGAGAAATTCGCTGTCCTGACCGACATCCTCGGTGACGAAGACCACCTGGGCGACATGGACTTCAAAGTAGCTGGTACCGCCAAAGGTGTTACCGCGCTGCAGATGGACATCAAGATCAAGGGCATCACCGAAGAGATTATGGAAATCGCTCTGGGCCAAGCCCTGGAAGCGCGCCTGAACATTCTCGGTCAGATGAACCAGATCATCGGCCAGTCGCGTACCGAGCTGTCGGCCAACGCACCGACCATGATTGCGATGAAAATCGACACCGACAAAATCCGTGACGTTATCGGTAAAGGTGGCGCGACCATCCGTGCGATCTGCGAAGAAACCAAGGCTTCGATCGACATCGAAGACGACGGTTCGATCAAGATCTTCGGCGAAACCAAGGAAGCTGCTGAAGCTGCACGTCAGCGCGTTCTGGGCATCACCGCTGAAGCCGAGATCGGCAAGATCTACGTGGGCAAGGTTGAGCGCATCGTCGACTTCGGCGCATTCGTCAACATCCTGCCAGGCAAGGACGGTCTGGTGCACATCTCGATGCTGAGCGACGCTCGCGTAGAGAAAGTGACCGACATTCTGAAAGAAGGCCAGGAAGTGGAAGTGCTGGTACTGGACGTGGACAACCGCGGCCGTATCAAGCTGTCCATCAAAGACGTGGCAGCTGCAAAAGCTTCGGGCGTTTAATCGGCCCAAAGCGTTAGCGCAATAAAAATGCCCCGCCGTGTAAACGGTGGGGCATTTTTTTGCCTTGGAAAAAGGTAAACGATTGCCGGCCTGGGGAGCTTCTGCATGTGACGGGGCAGGCGCTCGCCAGGCTGCGATCTTTGCTTTTATGAGAACCAGTGCTAGGTTTAGTCCACCGCCCGTGTAGCTCAGCCGGTAGAGCAGCGCACTCGTAACGCGAAGGTCGCAGGTTCGATTCCTGTCTCGGGCAAGAGTTGATTTTCCAGACCCGATGAGGTGTTCCCGCAGCACCAAAAAAAGAAGCCGCATTGAGCGGCTCTTTTGTTGTTCGCGTGATCATCATCCCTCAGTGCGCGGGCAGTACTGCGCTCTGCTCGGATCGGCTCGAAAACCGCCGGCCATACTCCGTCAGAGGTTTTTCAACATACTGATAGAGAATCTCCGTTACGCCAAAGGTCAAGATCGCCCAGGCGATAACGCTTGCTGCGATCATTAGCCAGTCGGACGAAGTAGCCGCTGGGAATAGCGCATAAGCAGCTTCGCGAATGATCATGCTGCAGGGCATATGAGCAAGGTACAGCCCATAAGACCGGTGCCCGAGCCAGGCCATTGCCCGGGTGCCTGGAATCCGTCTTCCCGGAAGGGTGGCCGCGAAAACAATCACTGCGCAAAACAACGGAACATAGATCTGTCTAGGGTAGGAATACTCTATCGTCAGTTGGTAGACGCATGGAAGAAGGAGAGCGGCGGCGATTCCTGCCCACCTGAGTGCCGACATCATTCCTGGCGCCTGTTTTTCTTTGAGTTGCTCAGAAAGAATGTATACAACGATGCCAACCAGGATGGGTTGATACCGTGGTCCCTGAAGAAATATTCCGAGCCACTTCTGTTCGCTGAAATGGTTTATGAGCAACGGGTTATTGATGAACATCGAAAGGACGACATACCCGATGATCGAAACCCACAGGAGTTGTTTGCGAGAGCGCACGGCAAAGAAAACAAATGGATAGAAGAGGTAGAACTGCTCCTCGATCGATAAGGACCAATAAACCGAAAGCGCTCCGAGCCCGCCTGGTTGAAACACTTTCCAACTCGCCGTCAGGGTCAGAACAGACAGTGCTGCATCGAGGTTTTGCTTCCACTCTCCAAAAAAACCGGTGAAGTTCAAGAACACGGTTCCAAATAGCGTGAAGGCTACCCAAAACAGTGCGAGCGGCTGGAGCCGCCAAAAGCGTCTCCACATAAACGCTTTGATCGGAGCAGGATCAACCGGGTTTTTTTCACGATGCCGATAAAGCGAAAGGGTTATCGCATATCCGGAAATCACAAAAAAAAGTGTGACCCCAGAAAGCCCACCGAAGCCGTGGAAGAATTCGGAAAATCGGATACTCCAAGGAGTGTAGGCCTCAGAGTGATTAAAAAGAACAAGCAGGATTGATAGGCCGCGAAGCGCATCGATTTCGGAAAGTCTGCTGTCAGTCTTCATTTTGTACGGCGTCCCTATCCGTTGGCTGAATTGCAAAACCTACGGCGCTGGTTGATGCCCTGTTGAGCGTCTGGTTATTTGTCATTTCTTATGATCCAGGCAGGCTGAACCGGCGAATGTATAGGGTTTTGACATAGTTGTAACGAGATGTTGGACTAGTGGCGTGTCGGCCGTTAAGTGGACAGAGAGCCTTCCATCGTTGGCTTGGCCGGGCCTCGAAAGGGCGGCACAAGCAAAATTCGACGCTTCAAACGGTGCAGAAAATACCGATGTATTGTCGCCGGATACACTTGCAGTCTCGGCGACCGATCCGAGCGCCCTCGCGGTCCCCATCGAAACCGGCATTTATGTTCCGCAGGTCAGCTTTTTGTGGGAGAGATGTAAAGAGCCGTGTAATTCGTCATGCAAACGTCCTATATTCGGTGCCTGCATGAGCATCGCCCAGCAGTTTTCAGATGATCCCGAATGGTTCCGAAGGCCGGACAAATCCGCGTCAGAGAGATCCTTGATGATCCAGATCCATCCTCCATTCTTACGATCAGCGAGAACGCCATGACCGAATTAACTCAAGAGCAACGTCACGAACAGGCGCTGGAAAAGTACAAGCTTGGTACGCCGCAGCTGCTGGAAGAGATCAAGGATCTCAGTCCTGATGATCAGAAAGATCAGATTCAGTGGGCCTTCGAAGACGAGGCTGAAGCCCAGGGCCTGCAGCCGTGGGAGCTGACGCTCAAGTACACAAGCACGCCGGAGGAGTTCGAGGCGCAGCGCCTCGTGCTGCACAAAGAGGCGGCTGAAGTGCTGGGTGTCGATTGGGAAGAGTACTGCGAGATGAACAATCTGGTGGTCTGAAACAAAAACGCCAGCCTCAACCGGGCTGGCGTTTTTTATTGCGCGAAGTCTTTAGAGGCTGAGGCGCATCGACAGATCCACCGCTTTCACATCCTTGGTCATCGCACCAATCGAGATGTAATCCACGCCGGTTTCGGCGATCGGCAGCAGCGTGCTTTCATTGATACCGCCGCTGGCTTCCAGTTTCGCCTTGCCGCCGTTCAGGCGCACGGCTTCGCGCATGTCGTCCAGGCTCAATTCGTCGAGCATGATGATGTCAGCGCCGGCGGCCAGTGCTTCCTTCAATTCATCCAGACTTTCCACTTCGACTTCCACCGGTTTGCCCGGCGCAATCTTGTGCGCGGCGGCAATGGCTTGCGGGATACCACCGCTGGCGGCGATGTGGTTTTCCTTGATCAGGAACGCGTCGTACAGACCGATGCGATGGTTGTGGCAGCCGCCGCAGGTCACCGCGTATTTCTGCGCCAGACGCAGGCCCGGCAGGGTCTTGCGGGTGTCGAGCAGTTTGACCTGAGTGGTGCCCACGAAATCGGCCAGGTACTGCGCGCGGGTCGCTACACCAGAGAGCAACTGCAGGAAGTTCAGCGCACTGCGTTCACCGGTCAGCAGCGAACGGGCGGGGCCTTCGAGGTGAAACAACGGTTGATTGGGCTTGACCCGCTCGCCATCGACCACTTGCCAATGCACCGCGACCCGCGGATCAAGCTGACGAAACACCGCATCGACCCAGGCCGTGCCGCAGATAACAGCCGCGTCGCGCGTGATGATGGTGGCTTTGGCCAGACGTTCGGCCGGGATCAGCTGCGCGGTGATGTCGCCGCTGCCGATGTCTTCGAGCAACGCACGGCGCACGTTGGCTTCGATTTCGGCGGTCAAATCGGCGAGACGTAGATTCGGCATAACGGGCTCCACAAACAAAGTGGTTCGATTATAGGGGCATGGCGCGAGCCAACCCAAGGCGAGAACGCGCGTGCTTGTCTGCATCCGGTCGATTTTCTTTGAGCAAACCCGGCCAGGCGTGGTCACTGAAAGGGCGGTATAGGGGAAACCCTGACGGCTATGGCGCCGGGTGCAAGTTATGAAAGATAATTCGCCTTGCATTTGACGTCATAGCTTTGACGTCCAGATTGAACTTGTGGGAGCGAGCCTGCTCGCGAATGCATTCTTTCAGTGACATTGCTGTGCCTGACACACCGCCATCGCGAGCAGGCTCGCTCCCACAGGGATCCGAGTTGGCTCGATCGAACGAATCACCGTTTCAGGAGGCCTGGATGCACAACGACGGGAAAGTAGTGCCTTTGCACAAGGCTGCTACCGATCAGGCGAATCACTCGCCGCTCGCCCGCCTGCCTGTGATTCTGCTTCAGGTTCGCGACAAGGCGGCCCAGCAGCTGCGGCACGGCTTGCAGGAACTGTTCGATAACGCCGACGACACGTTGTTTGAAATGGCCGACCGGGCGCGCAACGACGTCGAACAGAACATCTTTTTCGAAGCCATGCGCGACCTGCGCCTGAAGCGCAAAAACATCGAACGCGGTTTTCTCGAGCAATTCTTCGAAGCCTTTGTCGGCCTGACCCAATACGATCCGGCGCACAACACGCTGCCGCACGCGCTGATATACGACGAGCTGGCCCCGCGTAACGACGATATGGAACGCAACGTGGCGGTCGAGACCATGGTCGGCCGCGTGCTCAAGCGTGACGGCTTCGCCCTCGATCAACTGACCGCACGGCTGGACGCGCTGCTCGGCAACACCCTCGATAATCAGCACAACCCGCTCGGCCCGGCGATGCTCTGTGAATTTTTTCTCCAGGCCGGGCGTAATCTGGGCGTGGAAATCAAGGTCAAGCTGATCCTGCTCAAACTGTTCGAGCGCTATGTCCTGGCCGACACCGAACAGCTTTACGCCGAAGCCAATCAATTGCTCCTCGCCACCGGGGTGTTGCCGGAGTTGAAGCCAGCCCCTGCACGCCGCGCCATTGATCGTGCGATCGCGAATGTGCAAAGCGGTGATAGCGACGAGCTGCTGCCTGTCGATGAAAGCGTGCAGGAAGTCTTCGCCGCGTTGCAGGAGTTGCTCTCGCATGTACGCGGCACAGTCGCGCCGACGCTGGAGTCCAGCGTTGCGGTTCAACCGATTTCCACTCGCGATCTGTTGCGCCTGCTCTCGCATTTGCAGCAATACGTGCCCGAATTGGCGGCGCAGGATGATTTCGATCTGCGCAACCAGCTCGAACAACTGCTGACCCGGGTCAGCGTCAGAAGCGGCAAATCGCGGATCGTCGGCGATGCGGACGAAGACGTGATCAATCTGATCGCCATGGTTTTCGACTGCATTCTTGAAGACCGCAATGTGCCGGATTCGCTCAAGGCTCTGATCGCGCGGTTGCAGATCCCGATGCTCAAGGTCGCGGTACTCGACAAGAGTTTCTTCAGCCGCAGCACGCATCCGGCGCGGCGTCTGCTCAACGAAATCGCCGAGGCGGCCATGGGCTGGGGCGATTGCGACGGCGAGGCGCGCGACAGCTTGTACCTGCGCATCGAACAAGTGGTGCAGCGTCTCCTGACCGATTTTGTGGACGATCCGGCGATTTTTTCCGAGTTGCTGGCTGATTTCCTCGCGTTCACCAGCGACGAGCGCCGCCGCAGCGAGCTGCTTGAACAGCGTCTGCGTGATGCCGAAGAGGGGCGAGCGAAAACCGAACTCGCCCGGCGTCGGGTCGAACGGGCGTTGAATCAAGCGCTGCTGGGTAAAACACTGCCGCCGAGCGTGGTCACCTTCGTCCAGGACGCCTGGAGCAAGGTTCTGCTGCTGACTTGCCTCAAGCATGGCGATCAGTCAGCCGAATGGCAGGCCGATGTGCAAACCATGGAGCAATTGATCTGGAGTGTGCAGCGTCATCAAGACACGGAGTCCAGCCTGCGCTTGCTGGCGCTGGTACCGGGGTTGCTCAAGTCGCTGCGTGATGGGCTGACCAGTTCGGCGTTCGACCCCTTCGCCACCAGCGAATTTTTCAGCGAACTAGAAGCCCTGCATGTGCAGGTACTGGAGCGGCCCGTCGAGGCAGAACCGGCCGCGTCGATGATTGAGGTCTCGCAACAGATCGTGCTGCAAGCCGCCGACGACAGCAGCATCGCGCTGACATCGGCACGTTTGCCCCACGATGCCGTCGGTTTGCGCCAGGTCGAGCAACTGCGTCTGGGCAGTTGGGTGGCGTTTCAGGAGGACGATGAGCACAGTCTGCGTTGCAAGCTCGCGGCGATCATCGAAGCCACCGGCAAATATGTGTTTGTCGATCGCACCGGCATGAAGGTGCTGGAACGCAGTCGCCTTGCGCTGGCCGAAGAATTCCAGCGCGGTGCGGTGCGTGCACTGGATAACACCTTGCTGTTCGATCGGGCGCTGGAGTCGGTGCTGGGCAATCTGCGGCGACTCAATCGCGGCAAGTGATCGCGCGCCGGGGGCCGATCACGGCATACTGGGCGCCAACACAGTCGGCGTTGAAGGAATCGGTATGCAGTTGGATCCCGCTAGCGGGTGGTGTCACGGGGTGCAGGTCTGCCCATCGCCCAACTTCAATGAACGTCCTGCGGGCGAAGTTTCCCTGTTGGTCATCCACAACATCAGCCTGCCGCCGGCGCAGTTCGCCACGGGCAAGGTGCAGGAATTTTTCCAGAATCGTCTGGATGTCACTGAACATCCCTACTTTGCAGGGATCGCCGACTTGCGCGTTTCGGCGCATTTTCTGATTGAACGTGACGGCAAGGTCACCCAGTTTGTCTCCTGTCTTGAGCGGGCGTGGCATGCGGGTGTATCGGTGTTCGCAGGGCGCGAAACCTGTAACGATTTTTCCGTGGGCGTCGAGCTCGAAGGCACCGATGATCTACCGTTCACCGACGCGCAGTATCAGGCGTTGACGGCGTTGACCCGCCAGTTGCAAAGCGTATTTCCGGCCATCACCGGCGCCCGCATTTGTGGGCACAGCGACATAGCACCCGGGCGTAAGACCGATCCTGGCCCGGCATTCGACTGGGCGCGTTACCGCGCAGCCCTGGCACAAGAGGAAGGACAATGAGTTTTCTGGTGTTACTGCTGGCGCTGTGGATCGAGAAGTTTTCGGCCCTGCGTCATCGGGTTCAACGGGATGGCGGATGGATCCGCGAACTGAACAAGCTCGAAAGCCGCGAGCGGCTGGCGAAGCAACCCTGGCTGGTGCTGACGATTCTGGTGCTGTTTCCGGTGGCCTTGCTGGCGCTGTTGCTGGTGGTGCTGGAACCGGTGGCCTACGGTCTGCTGGCGTTGCCGGTGCATGTGCTGGTGGTGATTTACAGTCTGGGGCGCGGCGACTTGCTCGGCGGCCTCGGGCCGTTCCGTGATGCCTGGCGCCGTGAGGATCTGCAAGCGGCGGCGCATGTGGCCAAGCGCGATCTGGACATCTGCGCCGACAGCGGTGAGCAGTTGCTCGAACGCGTGCAAGGGCATCTGCTGTGGCAGGCCTACCAGAGCTTTTTTGCGGTGATCTTCTGGTATTTCGTGCTCGGCCCGGTGGCGGCATTGGCGTATCGTTTGTTGGCGCTGGCGCAAGAACACGGGCAGAACCCGGCGCTGGTCGAGCGCGCCGCGCAACTGCGGCATGCCTTCGACTGGCTGCCGGTACGATTGCTGGCGGCGAGCCTGGCACTGGTCGGCAACTTTGTTGCGGTCAGCCGGGTGATGCTGCATGAACTGCTCAACTGGAACATCAGCGCGGCGCAACTGATCAACCGGGTCGGTTTGGCGGCGGGCGAGATTCCATCTCCCGTGGTCGGGCCGGAAGGTATCAACACCCTCGATTGCCTGTGGGAACTGCTGCTGCGCGCGGCGGTGCTGTGGTATGCCGGGTTTGCCTTGTGGACAGTTCTGATCCACTGATTTCACTTATTTAAAGAAAGATCAAAAGATCGCAGCCTGCGGCAGCTCCTACACAGGGATTGTGTGTTTCCTGTGGGAGCAGCCGCAGGCTGCGATCTTTTTCACGTTAACCTTAAGTTACAAAACCTCCCTCCGATTTGAGCTATACAGAGATGGCGCTCGATAGTGGCTATCTGCTGTCGCCCCGCGCCTGCCAATAAAAACAAGAAAAACCAAGGGAGACTTCCAGTGAAGAGCTTGCTCTATCCCGCCGTCTCGCTGATGAACCGTCTGAGCTTCGGCATGAAGTTCAGCCTGATCAGCGTGCTGTTTCTGGTGCCGATGCTGGTGACCAATTTCTATCTGGTGCGCGATTCCTATCGCGAATTCCAGGGCACCCGCGTCGAGCTGCAAAGTCTCGATCTGCTGGGCAGCAGCCTGGCCCTGCGCCGGGACCTGGAAACGCTCAACAATCTGGTGCAGATCAACGTCACCCTCGGTCAGTCTGGCAAGGCCGGGAATGTCGAGGCGCAGATCACCACCCTCGAGCAAGCGGTACTGGCCCACCTGCAAGGGCTGACGGCGATGACCGACGATCCCGAGCAGATCCAGGTATTCGATGGTAAACGCGACGAAATGATCGCCGCATTCAAGGCGCAGCAAACGGAAAATTCGCTGCAAAGCAAAAGCGCGTTGATCGGCAAACTGCTGGCCAGTGCGCAGATTTTCAGCCAGATCATCACCAGTCAGGCCGGCCTGAGCCGCGACAACCAGAGCGACATCCGTCAGCTCAGCGAACTGCTCACCCTGATCACCCCGACTGTCACGCAAACCCTTGGCGAAGGTCGGGCCATGGGCTCGTATTCATTGGGCCAGGGTTTTCTCAACAGTTCATCGAGTACGCGTTTTGATGAGTTGCTGGTGCAGATCGAAAAACTCCAGGCCGAGTACGCTCTGAAACTGCAGGACGCCCTCGGCTCGAGCAAAGCTGCGCGCGAACACCTCAGCGCTGCGGCTGACATCAGCAAGGCCTCGTTGAAACAGGCCAGCGAATTGTTCGAAGTGCAGGTCGTCATGGCCGACACCCTCGATGCGCCGTGGCAGGCTTTTTACGATCAGGTCACTGGGCTGATCGGCAAGACCTATGAGCTCAACGACGCCGCGCTGAAATTCCTCGACACTCAATTGCAGCAGCGTTTGGCGCAGAACCGCACACACATGGTTCTGCAGGCTGTGGCCCTGTCGGTGGTGTTCGTATTGATTTTCTACCTCTACGGCGGTTTCTATGCCTCGACCCGCACCACGCTTAAACGTCTTGGGGCGATGATGGACAAGGTCGCGGCCGGCGACATGACGGTCAACTTCAAGGCCAACAGTCGGGACGAGCTGGGTGAGTTGGGCGAAGTGTTCAACGGCACGGTGAAGAAGATTCACGACTTGATCGAGCGGGTGGGGCAGACCGTCGGCGAGGTCGAGCGTCAGGCCGGGCAGGTTGAAAATGTTTCGGCGCAGAGCAATCAGGCGGTCGCGGGGCAACGTACGCAGATCGAACAAGTGGCGACGGCGATGAACCAGATGTCGGCGACCTCACTGGAAGTGGCGCGCAGTGCAGCCGCAGCCGTGAGCAGTGCCCACAGTGTGAATGACGAGACCATCAGCGGTCGCGGGCTGGTTGAATCGCAACAGGGCAGCATTGCGGCACTGGCCAGCGAGATCGACCAGTCGGTGTTGGTGATCAACCAGTTGGCCAGCGACAGTCAGTCGATCAGTCGCGTACTGGAAGTGATCAAAAGCATCGCCGAACAAACCAATTTGCTGGCGCTCAACGCCGCAATCGAAGCGGCGCGCGCTGGCGAGCAAGGACGTGGTTTTGCCGTGGTCGCCGACGAAGTGCGCACCCTGGCCAAACGCACCCAGCAATCGACCGAAGAAATCGAACAGATGATCGCCAAGCTGCACGGTGGCGTCGGGGCGGCGGTGAAAGCCATGGGCGTCAGCCATCAGATGGCCAACGGCACGGTGGGGCAGTCGGAAAAGGTCCAGCAGGCGCTGGAAAATATCCTTGGCGCGGTCGGCATGATCGTCGATCAGAACCAGCAGATCGCCGCCGCGGTTGAACAGCAAACAGCGGTGGCCCACGACATCGACCAGAACATCGTCGAGATCAACCGCGCCGGCGAGCGCACCGCGCAGGGTGCGCATCAGACCGAAGACGCCAGTCGGGCGCTGTCGGCCCAGGTTGTTGAGCTTAAACAATTGATCAGTGCATTCCGCGTCTGAAACAAGCCGGATCAAAATGTGGGAGCGAGCCTGCTCGCGAATGCAATCTGTCAGTGACATCGCTGTCACCTGACACACCGCCTTCGCGAGCAGGCTCGCTCCCACAGGGTTTTGCGTTTTATCAGAACCTTTTGTAGTACTTTTTCGCTTCACGTCGTAAGCCCGATCCTGTTTTCCTCCGGGCTCTGGCTTTTCCCCATCAATAGGCCAGTATCCATGCTCATCTGATCGCGAAGAGGAATCCGCTCATGTCCGTCGCAACCCTGGGAGTCCAGGGCCGTTGTGCTCATTGTCAGACTACGCTGGCGCTCAAACCCTGGCAGCTCAATGCCATCTCGATCAACGAACCGTTCACCTGCGAGCATTGCCAGAAAACCCTCGAGCTGCGTTGCCCAAAACAGATCAAGCGCTTCAAGTCCCTCGATTCGCTGGCGCTACTGCGCTTCAGCGCTTCGGTGACGGTGTGCACTGCGCTGTTTGTGGCGTTAGTGATGGAGTGGGTGGGGTTGCTCAGTGTTACCGAACAATTGAACGCGTCGATGATCACGATTTTTGTGTACTTTCTGGTCGTGCGTTATGCGCGCCAGCGTCAGCATCTGACGCTGCTTCTGGATGCCGCCAAGGCGCACGCCGACTGATTACCAGCCAAACACTTCGCAGCTGTTGGCGGTGCTGGCGGCGGCCAGTTGTTGCGTGCTGATTTTCATCAGTTCGGCCAACGCCTCACAAATCGCCGGCAAATGCGCCGGGCTGTTGCGCTGACCGGGAAACATCGCAGGGGCCATGTCCGGTGAGTCGGTTTCCAGCACGATCGAATCCAGCGGTAGCTCCGCCAGCACCCGATGCATGCGCAACGCCTGCGGCCAGGTCGGTGCGCCGCCCAGGCCCAGTTTGAAACCGAGTTTGATGTATTCGCGCGCTTCTTCATGGCTGCCAGCGAAGGCGTGAATGATCCCCGCGCGTTTGAGCTTGAAGCGTTTGAGCGTAGCGATGACCGCCGCATGACTGCGGCGAACATGAATCAGGGCAGGTAATTCGAAGTCCGCCGCCAATTGCAGCTGTGTTTCGAACAGCGCCTGTTGCCGCTCGCGATCCAGCGTTTCGACGAAGTAATCCAGGCCGATCTCGCCCACCGCACACAGCTGTCGATGATCGCGTAGCCGGGTGAGCCAATCACCGAGTGTCTGCAAGTCTTCGGGGCGATGCTGATCGAGATACACCGGATGCAGACCAAACGCCGCGTACAAGTCCGGATCGCTCTGCACCAGATCCCACACCCGTTGCCAGTTCCCCTCATAAACCCCCAACACCACCATCCGCCGCACCCCGAGGGCGCGGCTTTCGGCGAGCAACGCCGGGCGATCGGCGTCGAAGTCGGGGAAGTCGAGGTGGGTGTGGCTGTCGATCAGCTCCACGGCTCAGTCCTGGTGAATACGCTGCTTGAAGGTCCGCGCGATGGCCTGCACACCTGGCTTGTATTGCGACTGCTCGACCGCCGCCAGCGCCAGTTCCAGCGCCTTGTCGGCGATCAACTGGTGCTGCTGGGCCATGGCGTTGACCGGCAGCGGCAGGAAATCCAGCAACTGCGTATCGCCGAAGGTGCCGAGGCGCAGCGGCCGCGATTTCAACGGGAAGTCATGCAGCGCATCGAACACGCCCTGCAACAGCACGTAGGAAGTCGTCACCAGTGCGTCGGGTAAATGCCCCAGACGCTGCAGGAGTTCTTCCATCAATTGCTTGCCGCATTCACGGCTGAAGGAATCAGCGTGCTCGACCAGCACTTCGCCTTTGAAGTCGACCAGCGCCTGTTTGAAACCGGCAGCACGTTCCTGGCTGATGCTCAGTTCCGGGCGCGCACCGAGCAGAACGATCTGCTTCGGCTGCGGATCGAGCAGGCTCTGGGTCAGGTGCAGGCTGGCCTCGCGGTCGTCACTGATCACCGAACAGAAATGCTCCGGTTCCATGACCCGGTCGATGGCGATGATCGGCAGACCTTTGGCCTGCAACTGCCGATAGCTGTCATCGCCGGCCGGCAGGCAACTGGCGACGATCAGCGCATCGCAACGCCGCGCGCGGAACAGTTGCAGCAACTGGCGCTCACTGTCCGGTGCATCGTCGGAACTGGCGATCAGCAACTGATAGCCGCGCGCCCGCGCACCTTGCTCGAGCAGTTTGGCGATCCGCGCGTAACTGGGGTTTTCCAGATCCGGCAGAATAAAGCCCAGCGTGCGCGTATGCCGACTGCGCAGCCCGGCCGCTTGAGGGTTTGGCGTGAAGCCGTGCAGATCGACCACTGCGCGCACCCGCTCGACGGTGGCGGTGCTGATGCGTTGCTGTTCGGCCTTGCCGTTGATGACGTAGCTGGCGGTGGTCACGGACACTCCGGCCAACCGCGCGATATCACTGAGTTTCAACCCGGGATTTCCTTGTTTTTGCGAGCTTGCCGCAACATTTTCGCCAATCCTACCCGATTAGGGCAGGCGACTATTGTCGCAACGCATCCGACAAGTTGGACTTCAAGGATGGGACATTATCGAGTAACGTGCCGATCAATCTAGATTAAACGTTTCAGCAAGCGTATTTTCTACGTTTTAGACGCCTTTGGCCGGTGCTGCCGTGAAACCGCCAAAACTGCCGCTGAAAAGCAAAGCGGCAGAGCGCCTAAGCTGCAACCATTGAAAACAATACCTGGCACCTTGATGTGCCAAAAAGGAGATTGCATGCTCGAGCTCACTATAGAGCAGATATCCATGGGCCAATCGGCTGTGGATAAACCCGCTGCCCTGCAACTGCTGGCCAATCACCTGGTGGCCGATGGTCTGGTCGCCGACGGCTACCTCGCCGGATTGCAGGCCCGGGAAGCCCAGGGCTCGACCTTTCTCGGTCAAGGTATTGCCATTCCCCACGGCACCCCGGAAACCCGCGATCAGGTGTTCGCCACTGGCGTGCGCCTGATGCAATTTCCCGAGGGCGTGGATTGGGGCGATGGCCAGATCGTTTATCTGGCGATCGGTATCGCCGCCAAATCCGACGAACACCTGCGCCTGCTGCAATTGCTGACTCGCGCCCTCGGCGAGACCGATCTGGGCCAGGCTTTGCGTCGTGCCAGTTCGCCTGAAGCGCTGCTGAAACTGCTGCAAGGCGCGCCGCAAGAACTGGCGCTCGATGCACAGATGATCGGCCTCGGCGTCTCGGCTGACGATTTCGAAGAACTGGTCTGGAGAGGCGCGCGTCTGCTGCGTCAGGCTGATTGTGTGAGCAACGGTTTCTCGGCGGTGCTGCAACAGGTCGAAGCGCTGCCGCTGGGCGACGGCTTGTGGTGGTTGCACAGTGAGCAGACCGTGAAGCGTCCGGGGCTGGCGTTCGTGACGCCGGACAAACCGATGCGCTACCTCGGCCAGCCGCTCAGCGGTCTGTTCTGTCTGGCCAGCCTTGGCGAAGCGCACCAAGCGCTGCTCGAACGTTTGTGTGCGTTGCTGATCGAAGGTCGCGGCCATGAATTGGGCCGCGCCACCAGCAGTCGCAAAGTTCTCGAAGTGCTCGGTGGTGAATTGCCCGCCGATTGGCCGAGCGCGCGCATTGCGCTGGCCAACGCCCACGGTCTGCACGCGCGTCCGGCGAAGATCCTCGCGCAACTGGCGAAGAGTTTTGATGGCGAGATTCGCGTGCGCATTGTCGATGGTCAGGACAGTGCCGTGTCGGTGAAGAGTTTGAGCAAACTGCTCAGCCTCGGCGCCCGCCGTGGTCAGGTGCTGGAGTTGATTGCCGAGCCGAGCATCGCTGCCGACGCCTTGCCGGCGTTGCTTGCCGCGATCGAAGAAGGCCTTGGTGAAGAAGTCGAACCGCTGCCAGCAGTGAGTCAGCAGCGCGAAGTCATCGCCGACATCGCCGAAGTACTGATCGCTCCGGCATCCGGCACACAGTTGCAAGCAATCCCGGCAGCACCGGGCATTGCCATCGGGCCTGCACATATTCAGGTGCAGCAAACCATCGATTATTCGTTGCGGGGCGAGTCTGCCGCCGTTGAGCGCGAACGTCTCAAGCAAGCGCTCAGCGATGTGCGCAGTGACATTCAGGGCCTGATCGAACGCAGCAAAGCCAAAGCCATCCGCGAGATCTTCATCACCCATCAGGAAATGCTCGACGACCCGGAACTCACCGACGAAGTCGACACCCGCCTCAAGCAGGGCGAAAGCGCTGAAGCGGCGTGGATGGCGGTGATTGAAGCAGCGGCGAAACAACAGGAATCGCTGCAAGACGCGTTGCTCGCCGAGCGCGCGGCGGATCTGCGTGACATCGGCCGCCGCGTGCTGGCGCAACTGTGTGGCGTACAGACCGCGAGCGAGCCTGAGCAACCGTACATTCTGGTCATGGACGAGGTCGGCCCCTCCGACGTCGCGCGACTGGATCCGGCGCGTGTGGCGGGGATTCTCACCGCACGCGGTGGCGCCACGGCGCACAGTGCAATCGTCGCGCGTGCCCTCGGCATCCCGGCGCTGGTTGGCGCTGGCGCCGCAGTCTTGTTGCTGGCGCCGGGCACGCCGTTGCTGCTCGACGGCCAGCGCGGTCGTTTGCATGTCGACGCCGATGCCGCGACCCTGCAACGCGCCGCCGAAGAACGCGACACTCGCGAACAACGCCTGAAGATTGCCGCCGAACAACGCCACCAACCGGCACACACCACCGACGGCCACGCCGTTGAAGTGTTCGCCAACATCGGCGAAAGCGCTGGCGTGATCAGTGCGGTGGAGCAGGGCGCCGAAGGCATCGGTCTGCTGCGTACCGAACTGATTTTCATGGCCCATCCGCAAGCGCCCGACGAAGCCACGCAAGAAGCCGAATACCGCCGCGTGCTCGACGGCCTCGCCGGTCGTCCGCTGGTGGTGCGTACGCTGGATGTCGGCGGCGACAAACCGCTGCCGTATTGGCCGATCGCCAAGGAAGAGAATCCGTTCCTCGGCGTGCGCGGCATTCGCCTGACGTTGCAGCGTCCGCAGATCATGGAAGCGCAATTGCGCGCCTTGCTGCGTTCGGCGGATAACCGTCCGCTGCGGATCATGTTCCCGATGGTTGGCAGCGTTGAAGAGTGGCGTCAGGCCCGTGATATGACCGAACGTCTGCGTCTGGAAATCCCGGTCGCCGATCTGCAACTGGGGATCATGATCGAAGTGCCGTCTGCCGCTTTGCTCGCGCCAGTACTCGCCAAGGAAGTCGACTTTTTCAGCGTCGGCACCAACGACCTGACCCAGTACACCCTGGCCATCGACCGTGGTCATCCGACCTTGTCGGCGCAGGCGGATGGTTTGCACCCGGCGGTGCTGCAACTGATCGACATCACCGTGCGCGCAGCCCATGCCCATGGCAAATGGGTCGGTGTCTGCGGTGAGCTGGCGGCGGACCCGCTCGCGGTGCCGGTGCTGGTCGGCCTCGGTGTCGATGAACTCAGCGTGTCCGGTCGCAGCATTGCTGAAGTGAAAGCGCGCATCCGCGAACTCAGCCTGACTCAGGCGCAAACCCTTGCTCAACACGCCCTGGCCGTGGGCAGCGCCAACGAAGTGCGCGCATTAGTGGAGGCCCTGTAATGGCCAAGATTCTTACCCTGACCCTCAACCCGGCGCTTGACCTCACCGTCGAGTTGCCACGGCTGGAGGCCGGTCAGGTCAATCGCAGCGACGAGATGCACACCCATGCGGCCGGCAAAGGCGTGAACGTCGCCCAGGTGTTGGCCGACCTCGGCCATCAACTGACGGTCAGCGGATTTCTCGGCGAGGACAATCTGCAAGCGTTCGAAACCCTGTTCGCCAAGCGCGGTTTTGTCGACGCGTTTATCCGTGTGCCGGGCGAGACGCGCAGCAATATCAAGGTCGCCGAACAGGACGGTCGCATCACCGACATCAACGGCCCGGGGCCGGTGGTCGATGCGGCCGCGCAGCAAGCATTGCTTGAGCGTCTGGTGCAGATTGCGCCGGGACATGACGCGGTGGTGGTCGCCGGCAGTTTGCCGCGCGGGGTCACGGCGCAGTGGTTGCGTGAGCTGATCGAACGGCTCAATCAGCTCGGCCTGAAAGTCGCTCTCGACTCCAGCGGCGAAGCGTTGCGCGAAGCTTTGAAAGCCAGTCCATGGCTGATCAAACCGAACACTGAAGAACTCGCCGACGCGCTCGGTTGCGAGGTGGTTTCTCACGCCGCCGAAGCGCAGGCTGCCGCGCGTCTGCACGCTCAAGGCATCGAGCACGTGGTGATTTCTCACGGTGCCGACGGTGTGAACTGGTTCAGCGTCGGCTCGGCATTGCATGCGACGCCGCCGAAGGTCAGCGTCGCCAGTACGGTCGGTGCCGGTGATTCGTTGCTGGCCGGCATGCTTCACGGTTTGCTCAGCGCCGACACGCCCGAGCAGACCCTGCGCACGGCCACCGCGATTGCCGCGCTGGCCGTCACGCAGATCGGATTCGGCATCAACGACGCTGCGCAACTGGCGCAGCTCGAACAGGGCGTGCGCGTGCGTCCCCTGACAGAACAATAAGAGGGTTTGTCATGAAGTTAGCCATTGTTACGGCTTGCCCGAACGGCATGGTCACCAGTGTGCTGTGCGCGCGTCTGCTCGATGCGGCGGCGCAGCGTCAGGGCTGGAGCACCAGCGTTGAAGTGGTTGATGCAGCGCACCCTGAGCGCGAATTGTCGGCGGCGACAATTGAAGCGGCCGAGTGGGTTTTGCTGGTCGCGACAGGCGCGGTCGACATGACGCGTTTTGTCGGTAAACGGGTTTTCCAGATTGCTCCGGCGCAGGCGTTACAGGATGTCGAGGCGGTGCTGCGTCGTGGCGCTGAAGAGGCTGAAGTTTACGTCGCCAGCGCGGCTGAACCGGTCGCTGATGCGCCGCGTGCACCGCGCATCGTCGCCATCACCGCGTGCCCGACCGGTGTTGCCCACACCTTCATGGCCGCCGAAGCCTTGCAGCAAACCGCCAAGCGTCTGGGTTATGAACTGCAGGTCGAAACCCAAGGCTCGGTGGGCGCAAAAACTCCGTTGAGCGCGGCGGCGATTGCCGAGGCAGACGTGGTATTGCTGGCGGCGGATATCGAAGTCGCCACCGAGCGTTTCGCCGGCAAGAAGATCTATCGCTGTGGCACCGGAATTGCCTTGAAACAGTCCGAAGCCACGTTGAAAAAAGCGCTGGCGGAAGGCAAGGTGGAAAGCGCTGCCAGTGACGGAAAACCTGCGACCAGGTCAGAGAAGACCGGTGTCTACAAACACCTGCTGACCGGTGTGTCTTTCATGCTGCCGATGGTGGTGGCGGGCGGTTTGATGATCGCGCTGTCGTTCGCATTCGGCATCAATGCTTTCGAGGAGCCGGGAACGTTGCCGGCTGCGCTCAAGCAAATCGGCGATGCGGCATTCACTCTGATGGTGCCGTTGCTGGCCGGTTACATTGCCTATTCGATTGCCGATCGGCCAGGCATCGCGCCCGGCATGATCGGCGGTGTTCTGGCGAGCACATTGGGCGCGGGCTTCATCGGCGGCATCATCGCCGGTTTCCTCGCCGGTTACAGCGCCGCCGCGATCAGTCGCTGGCTGCGTCTGCCGCAATCGTTTGATGCGTTGAAGCCGATTCTGCTCATCCCGTTGCTGGCCAGTCTGGTTGTCGGCTTGATCATGATCTATGTGGTGGGGCAGCCTGTTGCAGGCGTGCTCGCCAGCATGACCACGTTCCTCAAAGACATGGGCACCGCCAACGCCGTCCTGTTGGGCGTGGTACTCGGCGCGATGATGTGCGTTGACCTCGGTGGGCCGATCAATAAAGCGGCCTATGCGTTTTCAGTCGGCCTGATGACGTCGGCCAATGCCAGCTATGCACCGATTGCCGCCGTCATGGCTGCCGGCATGGTGCCGCCAATCGGTATGGGCATCGCCACTTTCCTCGCTCGACACAAATTCGCCCAGACTGAGCGCGAGGCGGGTAAGGCGGCGTTGGTATTGGGCATGTGCTTCATTTCCGAAGGAGCGATTCCGTTCGCTGCGAAAGATCCGCTGCGGGTGATCCCTGCGAGCATTCTCGGTGGCGCGCTGGCCGGCGCATTGTCGATGTATTTCAGCTGCAAACTGATGTCGCCGCATGGCGGTTTGTTCGTGATGGTCATTCCCAACACGATCAATCATGCGTTGCTGTATTTGCTGGCGATTGTGGCGGGGAGTTTGTTGACCGCTGTGGTCTATGCGACGGTCAAGCGCCCGGAAGCCGTCGAGCTGGCGCTGGAACCCGCCAAGGCCTGACTGACAACACAAATCCCCTGTGGGAGCGAGCCTGCTCGCGAATGCAATCTGCCAGCGACATTTATGTTGACTGGCACACCGCTTTCGCGAGCAGGCTCGCTCCCACAATGGTTAGTGGTGTCATGGCGAGTTCATATAGGCGTGCTTAAGTTTTCCTTTTTTCAGGGAGAACACCATGAGCGATTTCAACCCCGGTCGCCGGCGTGTCATGCAAGTTGTCGGCGCAGGTTTGCTGATGCCAGGCCTGGCGCCGGCAGTGATTGCTTCGGTCAAGGACCGGCCGCAACTGACCGATGGCGTGCAGTCCGGCGATCTGCAAGGCGACCGCGCGATGATCTGGAGCCGCAGCGATCGCCCGGCGCATATGGTGGTCGAGTGGGACACCCGCAGCCAGTTTCGTCACCCGCGCCGGGTGGTCTCGGCGCTGGCCGATGCCCGCAGCGACTTCACCGCCCGCGTTGAGCTCACCGGGCTGCCTGCTGATCAGGCTATTTTCTATCGCGTGTATTTCAAGGACGCCCGCACCGGCGTTGCCAGCGAACCGTGGCTCGGCCATCTGCGCAGCGCACCGACGGCACGGCGCAATATTCGTTTCGTCTGGAGCGGCGATACCGTCGGCCAGGGCTTCGGCATCAACCCGGACATCGGCGGCATGCGCATCTACGAAGCCATGCGCCTGCGCCTGCCGGACTTCTTTATCCACAGCGGCGACACCATCTACGCCGACGGCCCGGTGCCCGCGCAGCTCACCACCGAAGGCGGGCGCATCTGGCGCAACCTCACCACCGAAGCCAAGAGCAAAGTCGCGCAGACCCTCGACGACTATCGCGGCAACTACCGCTACAATCTGATGGACGAAAACATCCGCCGCTTCAACGCCGAAGTGCCGCAAATCTGGCAGTGGGACGACCATGAAGTGGTCAACAACTGGTCGCCGGGCAAACAACTCGACGAGCGCTATCAGGAGAAAGATATCCACACCCTGGTCGGGCGCGCACGCAAGGCCTGGCTGGAATATTCACCGATGCGCCTACAGGCCGCCGACGGTGGCGGGCGGATTTATCGCAAGCTCAGTTATGGGCCGATGCTGGATGTGTTCGTGCTCGACATGCGCAGTTATCGCGGCGCCAATGACGACAACCTTGGCGCCGCGAAACCGTTTCTCGGACGCGAGCAACTGGACTGGCTCAAGCGCGGTTTGAAGAAATCCAGAGCTCAGTGGAAGGTCATTGCCGCTGACATGCCGATTGGTCTTGGTGTGCCGGATGGCGAGGTCAGTCCGGGTGTGGCGCGTTGGGAAGCGGTGGCCAATGGTGATCCGGGACCGGCGCAGGGGCGCGAGCTGGAAATCGCCGAATTGCTCGGTTATCTGCGTGCGCAGCAGGTGCGCAATTTCGTCTTTCTGACGGCGGATGTGCATTACTGCGCGGCGCATCACTATCACCCGGATCGCGCGGCGTTTCAGGATTTCGAACCGTTTTGGGAGTTTGTCGCGGGGCCGCTGAATGCCGGGAGCTTTGGGCCTAATCCGCTGGATAAGACCTTTGGTCCGGAGGTGGTATTCGAGAAGGCGCCGCCGGCGCAGAACACTTCACCGTTTGCCGGATTTCAGTTTTTTGGCGAGGTGAATATTGAAGGGGGGAGCGGGGAGATGAGTGTGGTGTTGCGGGATTTGAATGGGGTTGCCGTTTTCGAGAAAAAACTCCAACCCGCTTGAAGATCAGAAGCTAACCCTCACCCCAGCCCTCTCCCGGAGGGAGAGGGGGCCGACCGAGGTGTCGGAAGAGGTACGTCGACCTGAAAGATCGAGTCGATTATGAGATCAGGTACAAAACCCTCTCGATTCTGGATTCGGTGAAGCACGTTCAGGTCGGCGTATTGCGTGAATCTCACTCCCCCAATCAGTCCCCTCTCCCTCCGGGAGAGGGTTAGGGTGAGGGGCTTTTAATAGACATCACGCCGGTAGCGGCCCTGCTCAATCAACCGCTCCACTTCGGCTGCCCCGAGAATGTCGTTAAGCACCTGATCAACCCCCGAAGCCATCCCCTGCAAACTGCCACAAATGTAAATCACCGCCCCCTCCGCTAGCCACTTCTTCAACTCGTCAGCCGACTCACGCAAGCGATCCTGCACATAAACCTTCTCCGCCTGATCCCGCGAAAACGCCAGATCCAGCCGTTCCAGATCACCATTGATCAGCCACTCTTCCAGCTCTGCGCGGCAGAGGAAATCGTGTTGACGATTGCGCTCGCCAAACAGCAGCCACTGGCGCTGCTGGCCGTCGGCAATCCGCGCCTTGAGCAAACTACGCAGCCCGGCCAGCCCCGTGCCGTTACCCAGCAGAATCATCGGCAGCGGTTCGTTCGGCAGGTGGAAGCCACTGTTGCGCCGCACCCGCAGACTGATGCTGCCGCCCACTGGCGCATGCTCGGTGAGCCAGCCGGAACCGATGCCGAGGGTGCCGTCGGCGTGCTGCTCCTGACGCACGATCAACTCCAGCACGCCGTCGGCGGCAATCGAGGCGATCGAGTATTCGCGCATGGCCAACGGCACCATCGCATCGACCAGTGATTGCGCATGCAAACCGACCAGATGTGCGCGGTGCTCGGGCAATTGCCGCGAGGCCAGTGCCACTTCCAGCGGCTCGTCGAGGCCGTTGATTTTCACCATGGTCTCGCCGCGAATGCCGAGGCCGTCGAGGAAATGCTCGATGGCCCACGGGCAGTTGCGCGGCAGTATTTCGACCAGATCACCGGCCAGCCAGCTGCTGGTGTTTGGTGCGCTCAGGCCTAACAGATAAACCGGTGAACCGCTGCTGTCCGGGTTCATCAGTTCGCGGCGGGTCAGCGTCCAGTTGTCGTAGCTCGGCGCTTGCCAAGTGTCGACCGGTGCTTGGCCGGTGAGCAGGCCCAGTTGGGTCTGCCAGTGACGCAGGGCATACGGATCGCCGCTGTCGACTTCAACCGGCGCGAACAGGGTCTTGCCGCCGTGTTCGCTCAGCCACTGATGCAGGCGTTTGGCGAAACCACAGAAGTGCTGATACTGACGATCACCAAGACCGAGCACCGAGTAATTCAGGCTATCGAGCGTCGCAGCCTTGCCCAGCACTTTGCGCTCGAATCCGCGCGCGCTGTCCGGAGCTTCGCCGTCGCCGAAGGTGCTCACGACAAACAATGCATTGTTCGAATCACGCAGATCCTGCTCGCTGACATTCGCCAGCGGCTGGACCTTCACCGGCAACCCGGCGGCCTGCAATTGCCCGGCGGTCTGCCACGCTAGTTGTTCGGCAAAACCACTCTGGCTGGCGAAGCCGATCAGCCACGCCGAGGCATTGCCAGTCGGTTGTTCGAGGCCTTTTCGCGCGTCCTTGATCTGCTTTTTCTTGCGGCGGCGGTCGAGGTACAGCAGCCAGCCAGTGATGAAGAACAGCGGCATGCACACTGCCGCGAGGGTCATGATGATCCGCCCGACCAGGCCGAAATAGCTGCCGACGTGCAGCGCATAAATGCTGGTCAGCAGTTGCGCCTTGAAGCTCTTGTCGGCGTAACGGTCAACGCGTTTGACCACGCCGGTGGCCGGGTCGAGAGTGATCTGGTTCAGTGCGCGATCATGCGGCGAGCTGTCGAGCAGGTAGAACACGGTCGCCGGTTGGCCAGCGACGGCCGGCATGCGGATGTTGTACGCGGCCAGACCCGGGCCGGCAGCGCTGTAGATGCTGCTCCACATCGCCGCGTAATCGGCTGTCGGCGCAGGGCCTTCCGGTGCCGGGCCACGACCGCCGCGCACGCGTTCGTTTTGCGGGGCATCGGAGAGCAATTTGGTCAGGCCTTTGTTGTACCACTCGTACGACCACGACAACCCGGTCAGTGCCAGCAGCAGATAGACCAGCAAGCACCATGTACCGGCTACCGAATGCAGGTCCCAGTTGAAGGCGCGGCCGTTTTTCTTCCAGTCCAGCGTCAGCCACACGCGCCAGCTGTTCCACTGACGCGGCCAGCGCAGGTACAAACCGGAGAGGCAGAAAAACAGCAGGATCAGCGTACAGGCGCCAGTGATGTTGCGCCCGGTATCGCCCATGGCGAGGAAGCGGTGCAGTTGCAGCATCAGGCCGAAGAAATCCTGGCCGACGGCATCGCCCATGAACTCAGCGGTGTACGGATCGAAGTAACGCATCTCGCCGCGCCGTTCACCTTTGGGCGGCGTGAAGAACACTTTCGCGGCGTTGCCGCTGTCGGTTTCGACCCAGAGCATCGAAACCTTTTTGCCGGACGTGGCTTCGATGCGCTCGACCAGTTCCACGGGCGGCAGCACACCGGCCACCTGCTTTTCTACTTGCAGGACGGACGGATTCAGCGCCCGCAGGATCTCGTCCTGAAACGAATAGGCCGCACCGGTGATGCCCATCAACGCCAGCACCAGGCCTGCGGTGATGCCAAAAAACCAGTGCAACTGGAACAGGGTTTTCTTCAACACGTCACTCGCCGTCCGTTCGAAAATTGTCTTCACGGCGCGCATTATGCCGTGGGTTATCGAGAAGCGTTCTTTATTACGCACAAAAGCCCCGTTCAATTGAATGAACGGGGCCGAGCCTTGCGGCGCATTCCTTGTGGGAGCGAGCCTGCTCGCGAAGGCGTCGTGTCAGTCAGCATCGACTTCACTGAGCCACCGCTTTCGCGAGCAGGCTCGCTCCCACAGGTTTCCACATCGGTCAGAAGTGGAAGTTGGTGCTCAACAGTGCCGTACGGCCCGCCGCCTGGTTGGCGAAGTGGGTCGAGAAGGCTTTGTCGTAGTAGGTTTCGTTGGTCAGGTTCTGCACGTTGAGTTGCAGGTCGACGTTCTTGGTCAGCTTGTACGCGGCCATCGCGTCGTAACGAACATACGAGTCAACCATGGTGGTGTTGGCCACGCTGCCGTACACGTCGTCGACGTAGAACGCGCCGCCACCGATGGTTAGCTTCGGCGTGACCTGGTAAGTGGTCCACAGGCTGGCGCTGTTCTTCGGCGTGTTAGGCAATTCGTTGCCATCGTTGGCCTTGCCCAGCGGGCCGCCGTCGACTTGTTCGCTGTCCATGAAGGCGTAACCGGCGAACACTTGCCACTTGTCGGTGATCTTGCCGCTGGCCGACAGTTCGATACCTTGCACACGGGTCTTGCCGGCGTTTTCGTACGAGGTGGTGTCGACTTGCACACGCGCGTTTTCTTTCTCGGTGCGGAAGATATCCGCAGTCAGCGACAGGCGATCGTTGAGCAGATCCCACTTGGTGCCGATTTCGTAGTTCTTGGTGGTTTCCGGTTCCAGGTCGCTGCTCAGCAAGTTGCCGCTACGATCCGGGGTGCCGCCCAACGGGTTGCCTTCCTGACCTTCGCCCAGGGTGTTGCCCGGTGGCGTGGCCGAGGTGGCGTAGGAGGCGTAGATGCTGCCGTTTTCCGCTGGCTTGTAGACGACGCCGAACTGACCGGTGACGAACTCGCTGGTGTCATCGCCTTTGGACGTGGTGGCGCCGGCGGCGGTGTAGCTCTTGTAGTCGGTATCGAAGTGGTCGTAACGCAGGCCCATGTTCACCAGCCATTGCTCGTTCAACTCCAGGGTGTCGAACACGTACAGCGCGTAAGTGTTGGCCTGGGTGTTGGTGCCGGCGTAGTTGCGCGAGATTGCGCCGTTCCACGGATCGTTCGGGTTCGGGTTCGACAGCGAGGTGCAGTTGTAGCCGCTCGACGCGCCGATCATCGATGGGGTGCAGTTGGTGCTGGAATTGCCCGGCGAACCTGGCGTGGTGTCGACGTTGACGTTGTACGAGGATTTCTGGCTTTCCTCACGGGTGTATTCAACGCCAGTGGAGAAGCTGTTCTTGAAGCCAGCAACATAGAAGTTGCCGAACAGGTCCGTCTGGTTTGTGGTGGTCTCGGTGTTGCTCACCCGAGTATTGGCACGACGCCAGACGGTGCCGTTGTTGACGTTGCCCTTGCTGTCGTCCGGCTGGGTGAGGATGTAATCCTGCATGCTGGTGCCGTGACGCAGGGTATTCTTGATCGTCAGCGAGTCGCTCAGGTCATGCTCGATGGCGAAGGTCGCGGTGTCAGTGCGACCCTTGCGGAAGTCGCGATCCAGGCCGTAGAAATTGCTGTGGTCACCGCCAGCGTAAGGCTTGTCCGGATTGGACTTGGTGCGTGCAGCGGAGCCGCCGGCCGGAATGGTGTACGGCACGCCCGAATCCGGGGTGTCGTTGCTTTCGAGATGGTAGTAGTCGAGGTTGACGCGGGTATCGGTGCCCAGACCAAACGCCAGGGATGGGGCGATACCCCAACGGTCGTAATCGACCTTGTCGCGACCGGCGACGTTGCTCTCGTGGCTCATCAGGTTCAGACGGCCGGCAGCGGTGTCGCTGAACTGGTAGTTGCCGTCGAGGGTGTAGCGTTGGGTCTGGTCGGAGCCCCAGGTGAAACCACCGTCGAACGAGTTGCCCAAGTGGGCTTTCTTGCTCACCAGGTTGATGCTGCCGCCTGCTGCGCCACGACCACCGATAGCGGAGTTCGGGCCCTTGCTGACTTCAATGTTTTCCACAGCGAAGATCTCGCGGCTCTGCGAACCGGTGTCGCGCACGCCGTCGAGGTAGGTGTCGCCCTGCGCGTCGAAGCCGCGAATGAACGGACGATCGCCCTGTGGGTTGCCGCCTTCACCGGCGCCGAAGGTAATGCCCGGCACGGTGCGCAGCGCGTCCTGCATGTTCAGGGCGCCAGTGTCTTTGAGCACTTGTTGCGGAATAACGGTGACCGAGCGTGGCGTGTCGACCAGCGGCGCGGTGTACTTGGGCGAGGAGGCTTTTTCGACCTGGTAGGACGTCGGGTCCTGTGCTTCGCCGGTGATGGCGGTGGCGTCCAGGGCGATGGCATTGCCGGAGGCTTTGCTGTCGGTTTTTTCGGCAGCGAAGACCATGTGACCAGCGGAGCCGGCGGTAATTGCCACACCAATTGCAGAGGCGAGCAAACGTGGTGAACTGACCGGTAATTGTGCGTATTGACGTGCCATTTTTATTCCCCTCCCCAAGGATTTGAGGCGGCGGAATATAGGGTAAACAGGTATTCGTATCAATTGCGAAACATTGTTATTCGCACTGAATTTACATTCTTTACAATTTAACCTTACGGTTTTTGCCAGTTCATTCGTCCCTCGGGTTTTACACGGCCAATAAGAATCAATACCATTGCCGCCTCTTTGCCATCAGGTGACATCGCCATGCTGCTGCACATCCCCGCACTGTTCGCGAAAGAAGAATTGCAGCGCATTCGCCAGGCGCTGGAGCAGGCTGACTGGGCCGATGGCAAGATCACCGCAGGCTTTCAATCCGCCAAGGCCAAGCACAATCTGCAACTGCCTGAAGGCCATCCGCTGGCCAAGGAGATCGGTGCAGCGATGCTTGAACGGCTGTGGAAAAATCCGCTGTTCATGTCCGCTGCACTGCCGCACAAAGTCTTCCCGCCATTAGTGAACTGTTACACGGCCGGTGGCAGCTTCGATTTCCACATCGACAACGCCGTGCGCCAGCCCAAGGGCAGCATCGAGCGGGTGCGCACTGATCTGTCGGCCACGTTGTTTTTCAGCGAGCCTGCGGATTACGACGGCGGCGAGTTGGAAATCCAGGACACCTACGGCACTCAACAGGTGAAGCTGCCGGCCGGCGACATGGTCTTGTACCCCGGCACCAGCCTGCACAA
Organism: Pseudomonas sp. CROZ-RG-20F-R04-15; assembly: GCF_022662375.1. Classification (GTDB taxonomy): domain Bacteria; phylum Pseudomonadota; class Gammaproteobacteria; order Pseudomonadales; family Pseudomonadaceae; genus Aquipseudomonas. The sequence continues at coordinate 160,375 of NZ_JAKNQL010000001.1, forward strand.
GGTCAACGCGGTTACGCGGGGTGCGCGTTATGCGTCGTTCTTCTGGACGCAAAGCCTGGTGCGCGAAGACAGCCAGCGCGCGCTGCTGTTCGAGATGGACGGCGCGATCCAGCAGCTCACCCAGGAGATGCCTGATCATCCTTCGCTGATCCGTCTCACCGGTACGTATCACAACCTGTTGCGGCGCTGGGTCGAGGTATGAGTTTCCAGCTGCGTCGGGAAGAAGTCCTCGACGGCGAACAACTTAGCGCCATGCTCGCCGAAAGCCCGGCACGCGCGGCGCAGGCAATTTTGCTCGCGGCGGGTGAGGGCGAGGTTGAAGCGCAGGCCTTGCTTGGGCAGATTCTGCTCGACGGCCAGGGGATCGCGCAGGATCAAGCGCTGGCACTGCGTTGGTTCGGTATCGCCGCCGGGCAAGGTCATCTGATGGCGCGCAACATGCTTGGTCGCTGCCACGAGCACGGCTGGGGTTGTTCGGCAGATGCGGCAATTGCTGCGCAGCATTATCGGATTGCGGCGGAGGCCGGACAGGACTGGGCGATGTACAACTTTGCCAACCTGCTGGCGACCGGGCGCGGGGTGGCGGTGGATCATCTGCAGGCGTTGACGCTGTATCAGCGCGCGGCTGAATTGGGTCATGCGAAATCGATGAATCTGTTGGGGCGGTATCTGGAGGAAGGGCAGGTGTGCCCGCCGGATCCGGTTGCGGCGCGTGAGTGGTATCGGCGCTCGGCGGAGGGTGGGGATTTTCGTGGGCAGTTCAGTTTCGCTGCGGTGTTGGCGGATGAGGGGCGGATTGATCAGGCGGTCGATTGGCTTGAGAAAGCTTTGGCCGGCGGCAATCTGAATTTTCTGCGGGTGGCGAGTCAGGCGTTGGTGAGTGCCGTTGACCCGAGGATTCAGGCGTTGGCTGGGCGGTATGCGCTTCGGTGCCAAGAGCCCTCACCCTAACCCTCTCCCAGAGGGAGAGGGGACTGACCGAGTTGGATAGGCGAAGTACGCCGACCTGAAAATGCTCTATTGAATCCATAATCGACACGGTCTCTCCGGTCGGTGATTGACGCTTTACACCGCGGTCGGCTCCCTCTCCTTTGGGAGAGGGCTGGGGTGAGGGGCCTCGGTCTCAATTACCCCCGCAAAATTTCAAGCCGAACCCAAAAACACAAAAAAGCCCATGACACGTCATGGGCTTTTCACTTGCAGCTAGCAGCTTGAAACTAGCAACTGCTCTTACACGTAAAACGATTTCAACGGCGGAAAGCCATTGAACTCGACCGCGCTGTAACTGGTGGTGTACGCACCGGTCGACAGCCAGTACAGACGATCACCGATCGCCAGGTTCAGCGGCAGACCGTACTTGTAGTTCTCGTACATGATGTCGGCGCTGTCGCAGGTCGGGCCGGCGATCACGACTTCTTCCATCTCGCCTTTCTTCTCGGTCCAGATCGGGAACTTGATCGCTTCGTCCATGGTTTCGATCAGGCCGGAGAACTTGCCGACATCGGTATACACCCAACGCTCGACGGCAGTGCGCGACTTGCGTGCAACCAGCACCACTTCGCTGACCAGAATACCGGCGTTGGCGATCAACGAACGGCCTGGCTCAAGAATGATTTCCGGCAGGTCATCACCGAAGTCTTCTTTGAGGAAGCGGATGATTTCTTCGGCGTAGGTTTCCAGGCTGTTGGTGCGGGTGATGTAGTTGGCCGGGAAGCCGCCGCCCATGTTGATCAGCTTCAGGTGGATGCCATCTTCTTCTTTCAGACGCTCGAAGATTACTTTGACCTTGGCGATCGCCGCGTCCCAGACGCTGATATCGCGCTGCTGCGAACCGACGTGGAAGGAGATGCCGTAAGGCACCAGGCCCAGATCGCGGGCGAGGATCAGCAGGTCCATGGCCATGTCGGTCTGGCAGCCGAATTTGCGCGACAGTGGCCAGTCAGCCGTGGTCGAGCCTTCGGTGAGGATGCGCACATAAACTTTCGAACCCGGTGCAGCCTTGGCGATGTTGCGCAGGTCAGCTTCGGAGTCGGTGGAGAACAGACGCACGCCCTTCTCGTAGAAGTAGCGGATGTCCTTGGATTTCTTGATGGTGTTGCCGTAGCTGATACGGTCGGCGCTGACGCCGCGATCCATCACTTTGTCCAGCTCGTAGATCGAGGCGATGTCGAAGCTCGAACCTTTCTCTTTGAGCAGGTCGATGATCTCGACGGCCGGGTTGGCCTTGACCGCGTAGTAGACCTTGGCGAATTCGAAACCGGCGCGCAGGTCATCGTAGGCCTGGCTGATCATCGCGGTGTCAATCACCACGAACGGGGTTTCCTGTTTGTCGGCGAACGCCTTCATTTTGTCGAATGTAGCGCGCGCGAAATAGTCTTCGACCTGGATCGACATGCTGGGAACTCCTACTGGCAAACTAAGTTAATCAATGGGTGCAAATGAACGCCCTCCGTATCCCCACTTTGGTTCGCCTACTTCCCAAGGCATGTCGCCGAAAGCAAAAAGGCCATGGGAGGTGCAGCTTTTCCCTTGGCCTTGCTGTCTCGTCGTCAGTACTTGAGCCGGATGGATCGTTTCCAGCATGGACGTTCGGCGCGAACTTTAGGGCGTGAGGGGCGTGAGATCAACTAAAAATGTCGCGTTTTTGCACGCTTCTGACGTACGTCGCGTTCATCACTCTTTGTAGCCGACCGAGATGACGGGCAGATGTTCCCCGGGAATTTTCCAGTGTTAAAAATACCTGCACGTTCGCGGATTTTGCCGGCGAAGTCTTGGGTAAGTGTGATGGCGTCAACATCGGCGACGTTGGCCGCGAGAGGAGGGGTTGAGGGGGATTTTGGCTGTTAATCAAGCTGTTCCAGAAATGCTGTCCGGATCTTGGGTGTTGAGATTCTTTTTCGCCTGATGAATGAAGAAAGAATCACGCAAATCCTGTGGGAGCGAGCTTGCTCGCGAAGACTTTTTCACAGTCGACATCATCCCCGACTGATATTCCGCTTTCGCGAGCAGGCTCGCTCCCACAGGTTTGAGGTTTTTACGCGACTACTGCATCAGCTGGCGAGACGATACTGGTCTTCATCCCGCGCGAACGCCCCGAGCTCAGATAAGCCGCAATCGACTCCTGCGTCACCTCGCCAAGGAACACCCGTTCGGCATCCATCACCGGCAACCACGCCCGATTGAACTCGTACATGCGCGACAGCAGGATGCGCAAATGTTCGTCGTACGCCGCCGTCGCGTTGAATTCACGCAGGAACTGCGCGCACGTGCCGGTCTGACGGTGCAGATCACGACGACGCACGTAACCCAACGCCTTGTTGTCGGCACAGGTGACCACGACATAGCGACGGTCATGCTCGTCCATCAATTCCAGCGCATCGGCCACCGGGGTTTCCGGGCTCACCGATGGCGCGTTGTCCGCCGCATCTTCGGCTTTCACCAACAGCAGACGCTTGAGCGTGCTGTCCTGGCCGACGAAGCTGCTGACAAAGTCGTCCGCCGGATGCGCGAGCAGCGTGTCCGGATGATCGATCTGCAGCAGTTTGCCGGCGCGGAAAATCGCAATCTTGTCGCCGAGTTTGATCGCTTCGTCGATGTCGTGGCTGACCATGATCACGGTCTTGTTCAGCGCGCGCTGCATCTCGAAGAACTCGTTCTGGATCATCTCGCGGTTGATCGGATCGACCGCGCCGAATGGTTCGTCCATCAACAGCAGTGGCGCATCCGCTGCCAGTGCACGGATCACGCCGATGCGCTGTTGCTGACCACCGGACAATTCGCGCGGATAACGATGCAGATACTGCTTGGGCTCCAGCTTGATCATGCTCATCAATTCGCGGGCGCGGTCGTGGCATTTCTGTTTGTCCCAGCCGAGCAGTTTCGGCACGACGACGATGTTTTCTTCGATGGTCATGTTCGGGAACAGACCGATCTGCTGGATCACGTAACCGATGTTGCGACGCAGGGTCACTTCGTCGAGATCGGTGGTGTCTTCGCCATTGATGAGGATCTTGCCCGAGGTCGGTTTGATCAGGCGGTTGATCATTTTCAGCGTGGTGCTTTTGCCGCAACCCGATGGCCCGAGGAACACACAGATTTCGCCTTCATTGACGGTCAGGCTTACCGAGTCCACGGCTTTGACGTCTTTGCCGTTGCTTTGGAAAGTTTTGCTGAGGTTTTGAAGTTCGATCATTTGAGCAGTCCTTTTGGAGTCAACGAGCGTTGCAGCCATTGGAGAAACAGGTCAGCGAAAATGGCCAGAAGACTGACCAGCAGCGCGCCGACGATGAGCATCGACATGTCACTGCGGCTGATGGAAGCGAGGATCAACACACCGAGGCCCCCGGCGCCGATGGTCGCGGCGATGGTCATCACGCCGATGTTCATCACCACGGCGGTGCGCACACCGGCGAGGATCACCGGCACGGCAATCGGCAATTCGACCATGCGCAGGCGCTGGCCGAAGGTCATGCCGATGCCGCGTGCGGCTTCACGGATGCCCGGTTCCACGCCAGTGAGGGCGAGGTAGGTGTTGCGCATGATCGGCAGCAGTGAATAAAGGAACACGGCGGTGATCGCCGGCATCGGCCCGAGGCCCTGGCCGAACTTGGAGTAGAACGGCAGCAGCAGACCGAAGAGAGCAATCGACGGCACGGTCAGCAGCACTGTGGCGCTGGCCTGCAAGGGACCGGCGAGGCTCGGGAAACGCGTCATCAGAATGCCCAGCGGCACGCCAACGACAATCGCCAGGGTCACGGCAATGCCGACGAGGGTGATGTGCTGCCAGGTCAGGTGCATCACCTGCTGCCAGTCGAGGTGGGAAAAGGCGTTCAGAAATTCCATGACTTTTCCTCCTTAGTTGAGTGGGTGCTGGCGCAGGAAGTCGGCAGCGACTTTCGAAGGGCTTTCGTGATCGACGTCGACCCGCGCATTGAGCTGGCGCATGGTTTCGTCATCGAACAGTTCGGCCAATGGCTTGAGTTGCTCGGCCAGTTGCGGATGGGCGTCGAGGTAGGCCTGACGCACCACGGGTGCTGCGGTGTAGTCGGGGAAGTAATGCTTGTCGTCTTCCAGCAGTTTCAGGCCGAAGGCATTGAGGCGACCGTCGGTGGTGTAGACCAGACCGGCAAATACCTGACCGTTACGCAATGCCGTGTAAACCAGCCCGGCATCCATCTGGCGGATGTTCTTGCGGGTCAGGTTCATGCCGTAGAGATCGACCATGCCGATCAGACCGTCGGAGCGGTTGGCAAACTCGGTGTCCAACGCCACCAAGTGATTGGTCTTGGCTTCGGCACGCAGCACTTCATTCAACTGGCTGATGTTGTTGATCTGCGGATATTCCTCGGCGACTTTCTTTGGCAGCGCGAGGGCGTAGGTATTGCTGAATTTCGACGGGGTCAGCCAGACCAGGCCTTTTTTCGCGTCGAGTTCTTTTACCCGGGCGTAGGACTGGGCGCTGTCGAGTTTTTCGGTGACATGGTTGTAGGCCACCAGCGACACGCCGGTGTATTCCCAAAGCATGTCCAGTTGCCCGCTTTCGTGGGCGCTGCGGGCGAGGTTGCTGCCCAGACCACCGGTGATCTGCGCGTCATAACCTTTGCTGCGCAGGTATTGCGCGGTGATTTCCGCGAGCAGGGTTTGCTCGGTGAAGACCCGGGCGCCGAGGCGGATAACCGGTTTTTCAGCGGCTTGTGCGATGCCTGCGAACAGCAGGGCACTGCTCAGCATCAGGCCTAAGATCAAGCTAAGTCGTTTCATATTCATTCCTTCGCAAAAGCCTTAAGACGGACGCAAACCGCGTTCCAGCCAGAGACGGCTGGCGAGGGTGACGACGCCATCGAGCAGCAAGGCCAGCAGCGCGGTGCACGCGGCGCCGAGCAGCAGTTGCGGCTGATTGTTCAGGGCGATGCCAGGGAAGATCAGACTGCCGAGGCTGTTGGCGCCGATCAGGAACGCCAGCGGCGCGGTGCCGACGTTGATCGCCAAAGCCACGCGCACACCACCGACGATGATCGGCACGGCGTTGGGCAATTCGACTTTCCACAGCACCTGGCGCGGGGTCATGCCGATGCCGACGGCCGCTTCTTTCAGCGAGCCCTGCACATTTTTCAGGCCTTCATAGGTGTTGCGCACGATCGGCAACAAGGAAGCGAGGAATAAAGCGAAGATCGCCGGGCCACTGCCGATGCCGAGGACGCCCAAGGCAATCGCGAGCACGGCCAGCGGAGGCACGGTGTTACCGATATTGAAGATCTGCATGAAGCGTTCAGCGCGGCCGACCATGGTCGGACGACTGAGAAAGATACCGGCGGGGATGCCCACGACCAGGGCGGCCAGCATTGAAGCGAGGACGAGAATCAGATGAGCTTGCAGGTAAAACAACAAATCGTCGCGGTAGTGTTCGATCGTGTTGATGCCGATCCAGTGGACCAGCAGGGCCAGGAGCGCGATCACCACCGCACCTCCCATCAGCCCTTTGCCATAGCGGATAGCCACAGGCGGACTCCTTTTTTTGTAGTCGGCGAACGCTCTCCCGTGTGGCATGCCATACATGGCTGCCGGGAATAAACGTTCGCGAGAAGCAGCTCCCTCAGCCCCGGCAAAAAGCGGTCTGAAAGCGAGCCATGAGCGCAGCCTCGTCAGGCTAACTTGCTGATTTTTCAGCCCCTGACGAAAATTCGTAACAGGGGATGGACGTCTCCGGGCTTTAAAAGGTTCCCATCTGCGGCAGCATTTGGCCACCCTTAATGTGCTCAACGGTTCGGTTATTGCATCGAGTTGGGCTATAATCGCGGCCCTTTTTTGAATCACCGCCAGGCGATTTCCCATGACCAACCAGGCCGCCGAAGTCGCGAAACGCCGCACTTTCGCCATTATTTCCCACCCCGATGCCGGTAAAACCACGATCACCGAAAAGCTCCTGTTGATGGGCAAGGCGATTGCAGTGGCCGGTACGGTGAAATCCCGTAAATCCGATCGCCATGCGACATCCGACTGGATGGAGATGGAGAAACAACGGGGTATTTCCATTACCACGTCGGTCATGCAGTTCCCGTATCGCGAACACATGATCAACCTGCTCGACACCCCGGGCCACGAAGACTTCTCCGAAGATACCTACCGCACCCTGACGGCGGTGGACTCGGCATTGATGGTTCTCGACGGCGGTAAAGGTGTCGAGCCACGGACCATTGCGCTGATGGACGTCTGCCGTCTGCGTGACACGCCGATCGTCAGCTTCATCAACAAACTCGACCGTGACATTCGCGACCCGATCGAACTGCTCGACGAGATCGAAGCTGTTCTGAAGATCAAAGCCGCGCCGATCACCTGGCCGATCGGTTGCTACCGCGACTTCAAGGGCGTGTATCACCTGGCTGACGACTACATCATTGTCTACACCGCCGGTCACGGTCACGAACGCACCGAAACCAAGATCATCGAGAAGCTCGACTCCGACGAGGCGCGCGCGCACCTGGGCGACGAGTACGAGCGTTTCATCGAGCAACTGGAACTGGTTCAGGGCGCCTGCCACGAATTCAACCAGCAGGAATTCCTCGACGGTCAACTGACTCCGGTGTTCTTCGGTACTGCACTGGGCAACTTCGGTGTTGACCACGTACTCGACGCTGTTGTTGATTGGGCGCCACGTCCGCTGGCCCGTGTGGCCAACGAGCGTACCGTTGAACCGGTCGAAGAGAAGTTCTCGGGCTTCATCTTCAAGATCCAGGCAAACATGGACCCGAAGCACCGCGATCGTATCGCCTTCATGCGTATCTGCTCCGGCAAGTACGAAAAAGGCATGAAGATGCGCCACGTGCGCACCGGCAAGGACGTGCGCATCGGCGACGCCCTGACGTTCTTCTCCTCCGAGCGTGAACAGCTGGAAGAAGCTTTTGCCGGCGACATCATTGGTCTGCACAACCACGGCACCATTCAGATCGGCGACACCTTCAGTGAAGGTGAAACCCTCGGGTTTACCGGTATTCCGCACTTTGCGCCGGAGCTGTTCCGTCGTGTGCGTCTGCGTGATCCGCTGAAGTCCAAGCAGTTGCGTCAGGGGTTGCAGCAGTTGGCTGAAGAGGGTGCGACGCAGGTGTTTTTCCCGGAGCGCAGCAACGACATCATTCTGGGCGCCGTCGGTGTGCTGCAGTTTGATGTGGTCGCCAGCCGTTTGAAGGAGGAATACAAGGTTGAGTGCTCGTATGAGCCGATTACTGTGTACTCCGCGCGCTGGATTGAATGCGGCGACAAGAAGAAGCTTGAGGAGTTTTCCAACAAGGCTGTGGAGAACCTGGCGGTCGACGGCGGTGGTCACCTGACTTACCTTGCGCCGACGCGGGTTAACCTGGCGTTGATGGAAGAGCGTTGGCCGGATGTGAAATTCCGGGCGACGCGTGAGCATCATTAAGTTCTGAATTGGTTTGTCCGAAGCCCTCTAGGTGTATGCCTAGGGGGCTTTTTTTTGCTTTGGTTTTGGGGGTATATCCGTTTTTTGGGTGATGGCGGCTTAGGGTTCCGCCCTTACGGCGGGTCACTTTTTCCAGACGCCGAAAAAGTAACCAAAAAGGCTTGCTCCTGCGTGCGGCCCGCTCGCTGGGGCTCGGGGTTCCTTCGTTCCGGGATCGATCCGGGCGCAGCGCCTACGGTTTGCTGCGCTGCACCTCCTCTCGCTGTGTTTGGCTGCGCCAAACGGTCGCTGCGCTCCCACGCCCGGATCAATCCCTCCGCTCAGCCTTCCGACGTCGCCCGTGAATCAAGATCAAGAGCAGGCGAGCTGACACTCGGCCTATTGAGTGGTGAAGAGCGGGGCGTGGTCGGCTTTGGATTTGTGGTGGATTTTCCCCTCACCCCAGCCCTCTCCCGAGGGAGAGGGAGCCGATTTGTGGGCTTTCAAGATTTGAGTTCAACGCGGTATTGCACGTCGGCGTAGCTCGCCCAAACACCTCGGTCAGTCCCCTCTCCCTCCGGGAGAGGGCTAGGGTGAGGGGCTTTTGATCTTCGGCACCGGTTTATCGCGCGCAATGGCTGTAGTCCGACTCCGTTTTTCGTGATCTCGATGCACTTGAACGCGACAACCAGCCTGCTGGCCGTTAGTGTTCCAGCTCCACGCAAGTCGCTTTGAGAGGTCAATGGAATGACGAGTCGACTGACTCACCTGCTACGGCTGAACGGCTATTTCGGCGTGATGGCCTGGGTGCTCGCGGCGTTGTTGTTCATCAATCGCTTGAGCAGCATGGTCAAACTGTTCATGGCGTTGTACCTGCGTCAGGAGCTGGGGCTGGCGATCGAGACGGTGGGCTGGTTGTTGTCGGCGTACGGTGCGGGTTTGCTGGTCGGTTCGATGCTCGGGGGCTGGCTCAGTGATCATGTGCGCACGGCGCGGCTGACGGCGGCGCTGTTCTTTGTTTCGGTGTGGGTGCTGATGCTGCTGGGACTGGTGACGCAAGTGCCGTTGCTGGCGGCTTTGCTGTTGCTCAGCGGAACCATCGATGGGGCTATTCGCACGCTGCATCAGCGGCTGATCATGGAATATTGCGAGGTGACGCAGCGCTCGCGTGCGCAGGCGTTGAGCCGGGTGGCGCGCAACCTTGGGATGGCGGCCGCTGGTGTGGCGGGCGGGGTGTTGGCGCAGACTGATTTTCGCTGGGTATTTTTCGGTAGCGCGGCGATGACGTTGCTGGCCTTGCTGTGGTTTGTCCGCACCACGTGGCAGCGTCCGGTGCTGATCAATGAAGAGTCATCCACAGTCGGCGCCGGTGGTTCGGGTGTGCCGTATCGCGACAAACCCTTCCTCTGGTTGCTGGCAGCGACGGCCGTGCTCGGCATCGCCTTCGACACGGTCTACAGCACGCTGGGCAACTATCTGCGTGATTACTATCACTTGAGCACCGAAGCCATCGGTTGGCAGTTTGGCCTTAATGCGTTGTTGGTGATCGCCCTGCAGATTCCGTTGTCGCATTGGGGCGAGCGTTGGGGCATGCGTCGTCAAATGCTGCTCGGCAGTGTGTTGCTGGCCTGCGGGCTCGGCATGTTGCCGTTCGGCTCCGGGCTGTTTTACGTCTGCCTGTCGACGTTGATCTGGACCCTGGGCGAGGCGTTTTTCATGCCGCCGCTGAATGTGCTGGCCATGCGCTTTGCCCAGGGTGGTAAAAGCGGTCAGTACTTTGGCCTGTTCTTTATGAGCTGGAGCGCCAGTGCGCTGTTGTCACCGGTACTCAGTGGCCAGTTGTACGGTCAATTCGGTGGCCACAGTGTGTGGCTGGCGAGTGCGCTGATGGTGTTGATTTCCATACCCTTAACTTGGCAGGCCACGCGATCACGTGGCGATGCTTAGCTGTTGCGGCTATGAGCATTATTCGAAAACTGTCTTTCCATGAAGGGCATTTCTGCCCGCTCGTTAGCGTCCTATCTGGTGAACCCGATGGATCGGAACTAGATTTCACACAGCGCCAGTCAGGCACGAATGTCTCACCTGAAAAAGGATGGAGTCGGCTATGAAAAGCAGATTGCTACGGGTTTTATTGCTGTTGAAAGTGATGGTCATGCTGTCCCTCGGCACCGCGACGGCCTGGGCCGAGTGCGAGGATCACGATTCTCAGGCGTTCAACGGAAAGGTTGGGCATAGCGGCTTGATGCTGGCCAAGTCTGAGTCCGAGCCGGGCGATCAGGACCAGGGCGGCAGTAAAGACGATGACGACTCGACCACCGACGAGCCGGACACTGATGACGACGACGGCGACAGCCAGACGTAAATTGCAGGCAAAAGAAAACCCCTTCTGTCTCGACTGATGCGCAATCGAGACGGAAAGGGTTTTGTTAACACGTCACTCTGTTTGAAATGCGATCCCTGTGGGAGCGAGCTTGCTCGCGAAAGCGGTGTATCAGGCGACATTTATGTTGAATGATCCAACGCCTTCGCGAGCAAGCTCGCTCCCACAGTGTTTTGTATCGCTCTCCAGATTTGCTTACGCCGCGCCGTCGAGGAACTGCTCGGCGTAATGGCAAGCCACCTGCCGACTGTCGAGCTGGCGCAACGCTGGCTCTTCCGTGCTGCACCGCTCGGTCGCATACGGGCAGCGCTTGTGAAAAGCGCAGCCCGGAGGCGGGTTCAGCGGGTTAGGCAGTTCGCCGACGATCTTGATTTTCGGCTTGTTCGGGTCCGGGTGAATAGTCGGGGTCGCCGACAGCAGCGCCTGGGTGTACGGGTGCAATGGACGCTCGTAAATGTCGTTTTTCGGACCCAGTTCCACCGGGCGACCGAGGTACATCACCATCACGTCATCGGCCACGTGTTGCACCACCGCGAGGTTGTGCGAGATGAACACGTACGCGGTGTTGAACTCTTGTTGCAGATCCATGAACAGGTTGAGTACCTGCGCCTGAATCGACACGTCGAGCGCCGAAGTCGGCTCATCCGCCACCAGCACTTTCGGTTGCAGCATCATCGCGCGCGCCAGGGCGATACGCTGACGCTGACCGCCGGAGAACATGTGCGGATAACGCTGGTAGTGCTCAGGGCGCAAGCCGACCTGCTTCATCATCGCCTGGACTTTTTCGCGACGTTCGGCGGCGGAAAGGTTGGTGTTGATCAGCAGCGGTTCGCCGAGCTGGTCACCGACTTTCTGCCGTGGGTTCAACGACGCGTACGGGCTTTGGAAGACCATCTGCACGTCTTTGCGCAGTTGCTTGCGTTGTGCCTTGTCGGCGCCGGCGACTTCCTGGCCGGCGATTTTCAAGGATCCGGACGACGGATCTTCAATTAGCGTCAACGCACGGGCGAGGGTGGATTTGCCGCAGCCCGATTCGCCTACAACAGCGAGGGTCTTGCCGGCTTCCAGTTCGAACGACACGCCGTTGAGTGCGCGCACGGTCGCGTGGCCCTTGAACAGGCCACGGGAGACTTCGTAGTGACGGGTCAGGTCGCGGGCGGTAAGTACGACGGCCATTACGCCACCTCCTGGTTCAGCGGGAAGAAGCAGCGGGCGAGGCTGTGGCTTTTCGGGTCAAGACCTGGACGCTGCGCGCGGCAGCTGTCCTGCACGTACGGGCAGCGTGGCGACAGCAGGCAACCCTGCGGGCGGTCGTAGCGGCCCGGTACGATGCCCGGCAGGGTCGACAGGCGTGCGGCGCCGAGGCTGTGCTCGGGAATCGCCTTGAGCAGCGCTTCGCTGTACGGGTGCGCCGGGACGTCGAACAGCTGCGGCACCTGGCCGACTTCAACGGCTTGCCCGGCGTACATCACGCAGACGCGCTGGGCAGTTTCGGCCACGACCGCGAGGTCGTGAGTGATCAGCACCAGGCCCATGTTCTGTTCTTTCTGCAACGCCAGCAGCAGCTCCATGATCTGCGCCTGAATCGTCACGTCCAAAGCAGTGGTCGGTTCGTCGGCGATCAGCAGTTTCGGCTCGCCGGCAATCGCCATGGCGATCGCAACACGCTGGCTCATACCGCCGGAGAGTTGGTGCGGGTAGGCGTCCATACGGCTGGCGGCGCCGGGGATTTCGACTTTTTCCAGCAGTTCGATCGCACGTTTGCGCGCTTGCTTGCCGGACATCTTCAGGTGCAGACGCAGCACTTCTTCGATCTGGAAACCGACGGTGTAGCTCGGGTTCAGCGCGGTCATCGGGTCCTGAAAGACCATCGACAGGTCTTTGCCGACAATTTGCCGACGCTGACGATTACTCAGCTTGAGCATGTCTTTGCCGTCAAAGCTGAGCGAGTCGGCGGTGACGATGCCGGGATGCTCGATCAGACCCATCAGCGCCATCATGGTCACGGATTTACCCGAACCTGACTCGCCAACGATGGCCAGCACTTCGCCTTTGTCGACTTTCAAATCGAGGCCGTCGACCACCGGGGTCGCGGTCTTGTCGCCGAAGCGAACGTTGAGATTCTTGATTTCTAGCAGTGACATGGGAATCTCCTCAGGCGGCGTTCTTGAGTTTCGGGTCCAGCGCATCGCGCAGACCGTCGCCCATCAAGTTGATTGCCAGCACGCTGAGCAAAATGGTCAAACCAGGCAGGCTCACCACCCACCAGGCGCGTTCGATGTAGTCGCGGGCCGAAGCGAGCATGGTGCCCCACTCAGGGGTTGGCGGTTGTACGCCAAGGCCGAGGAAGCCCAGTGCGGCGGCATCGAGAATCGCCGAGGAGAAACTCAAGGTCGCTTGAACGATCAGCGGCGCCATGCAGTTCGGCAGCACGGTGATGAACATCAGACGTGGCAGACCGGCACCGGCCAGGCGCGCGGCGGTCACGTAGTCGCGGTTCAGTTCGCCCATCACGGCCGCGCGGGTCAGACGCACGTAGGACGGCAGCGATACCACAGCAATGGCGATCACGGTGTTGATCAGGCCAGGGCCGAGGATGGCGACGATCGCCACAGCCAGCAGCAGCGACGGCAGGGCCAGCATGATGTCCATCAGACGCATGATGGTCGGGCCGATCATCTTCGGGAAGAAACCGGCGAACAGTCCGAGCAGGATCCCCGGAATCAGCGACATGACGACCGACGACAAACCGATCAGCAGCGACAGACGCGAGCCCTGGATCAGCCGCGACAGCAGGTCACGACCGAGCTCATCGGTGCCGAGCAGGAACTGCATCTGCCCGCCTTCGAGCCACGCCGGCGGCGTCAGCAGGAAGTCACGGTATTGCTCGCTCGGGTTGTGCGGTGCGACCCAAGGGGCGAACAGCGCGCAGAAAATCACCAGCAACATGAACAGCAGGCCGGCAACCGCGCCTTTGTTCTTGGAGAAGGCTTGCCAGAATTCTTTGTACGGAGACGGGTACAGCAGGCTCTGATCCGCGTTTGGGGCGGACGTGGCTACTGAGGATGTTGGAGTGCTCATGGTATGGACCTCAGCGCTGATGACGGATGCGTGGGTTGGCAAAGCCGTAGAGGATGTCCACTACGAAGTTGACCAGAATCACCAGGCAGGCGATTAACAGGATGCCGTTTTGCACAACCGGATAGTCCCGGGCGCCGATGGCTTCGATCAGCCATTTACCGATGCCGGGCCAGGAGAAGATGGTTTCGGTCAGGACCGCACCGGCCAGCAGGGTGCCGACTTGCAGGCCGACCACGGTCAGTACCGGAATCAGCGCGTTACGCAGACCGTGGACGAACACCACGCGCGATGGCGACAGGCCTTTGGCCTTGGCGGTGCGGATGTAGTCTTCGCGCAGCACTTCGAGCATCGACGAACGGGTCATCCGCGCGATCACCGCCAGCGGAATGGTACCGAGGACGATGGCCGGCAGAATCAGGTGATGCAGCGCATCGAAGAAGGCACCGACGTCATCGGCCAGCAGCGTGTCGATCAGCATGAAACCGGTGCGCGGCTCGATGTCGTAGAGTAGGTCGATCCGCCCGGAAACCGGCGTCCAGCCGAGGCTCACCGAGAAGAACATGATCAGGATCAGGCCCCACCAGAAGATCGGCATCGAATACCCCGCGAGGGAGATGCCCATCACCCCGTGGTCGAACAGCGATCCTCGCTTGAGTGCCGCGATCACCCCGGCCAGAAGCCCGAGAATGCCGGCGAACAGCAGGGCGGCCATGGACAGTTCCAGGGTCGCCGGGAAGAGAGAGGTGAACTCGGTCCATACGCTCTCACGCGTACGCAGGGATTCGCCGAGATCGCCTTGAGCCAGTTTGCCGATGTAGTCCAGATACTGGGCATACAACGGCTTGTTCAGACCTAGGCGTTCCATTGCCTGAGCGTGCATTTCGGGGTCGACCCGACGTTCGCCCATCATCACTTCCACGGGGTCGCCCGGAATCATGCGAATCAACGCGAAAGTCAGCAAGGTGATGCCGAAAAACGTGGGGATCAATAACCCCAGTCGGCGGGCAATAAAACTAAACATCGTGTGTGGTACCTCATCAGCCGGTTAGGCGTGCCCGGCGTCCCTGAGGTCAGGGACGCCGGGAGTTTCTTATCTACTTCACCTGGGTGGTGGCGAAGTTATTAGTGGTGAGAGGGCTGATGTGATAGCCCTCTACATTGTTGCGCATTGCGGTAAACATCCTGGTGTGGGCCATGCTGATCCATGGCTGATCCTGATTAAACAGCACTTGCGCCTGTTCGTAGAGCTTGGCGCGTTCGGCCGGATCTACTTTAGCCCGTGCTTCATCCAGCAGTGACTGGAATTTCTCGTTGCACCAGCGAGCGTAGTTTTCGCCGTTCTTGGCCGCTTCACAACTGAGCATAGGCGTCAGGAAGTTATCCGGGTCGCCGTTGTCGCCCGCCCATCCGGCCGAAACCATGTCGTGCTCGCCAGCCTTGGCGCGTTTGAGCATTTCGCCCCATTCCATCACGCGGATGTCGATCTTGATCCCGACTTTCGCCAGGTCAGCCTGCATCATCTGCGCGCCGAGCATCGGATTCGGGTTGGTCGGGCCGCCGCCGTTGCGGGTAAACAGGGTAAACACGGTGCCCTCCGGAACCCCGGCTTCCTTGAGCAGGGCGCGGGCCTTGTCGAGGTCACGTGGCGGGTTCTTCAGGTCGTGGTTGTAGCCCAGCAGCGTGTCCGGGTACGGGTTGACCGCGACGGTCGCATTGCCCGGGCCAAACAGCGCGTTGACGTAGGCCGCTTTGTCGAAGGCAATATCGATCGCCTTACGCACGCGCACGTCGCTCATGTACTTGTGCTGGGTGTTCATGGCGATATACGAAACGGTCATCGCGTTCAGCTCATCGACCTTGAGCTTGGCGTCTTTCTTGATGCTCGGGATGTCATCCGGCTTCGGATACAGCGCGATCTGGCACTCGTTGGCCTTGAGCTTCTGCAGGCGCACGTTGTTGTCAGTGGCGATCGCCAGAATCAGCGCGTCGGCCGGTGGCTTGCCACGGAAGTAATCCGGGTTGGCCTTGAAACGTACCTGCGCATCCTTGGCATAACGCTGGAAGATGAACGGACCAGTGCCGACCGGCTTGTTATTGAGATCGCCGGTCTTGTTGGCCTTCAGCAACTGATCGGCGTACTCGGCGGAATAGATGGCGGTGAACGGCATCGCGACGTCGGCCAGGAACGGCGCTTCGCGGCGGGTCAGGGTGAACTTGACCGTTTGGTCATCGACTTTTTCGACGCTTTTGAGCAGTTCCTTGAAGCCCATGCTTTCAAAGTACGGGAAGCCCACGCTCGACAGTTTGTGCCACGGGTGATTCGGGTCCAGCTGACGCTGGAAGCTCCAGACCACGTCGTCGGCGTTCATGTCGCGGGTCGGCTTGAAATATTCGGTGGTGTGAAACTTGACGCCTTTGCGCAGGTGGAACGTGTACGTCAGACCGTCTTCGCTGATTTCCCAGGTATCTGCCAGGGCCGGAACGATTTCCGTCGTGCCAGGCTTGAAGTCCACCAAGCGGTTGAAGATGGTTTCGGCCACAGCGTCCGCCGTGACTGCAGTTGTGTACTGGACCATATCGAAGCCTTCCGGACTGGCTTCGGTGCAGACCACCAAGGGTTTGGCCGAGACGCCAACAGCGACACTCAGCAACGCAGCCGCGATGGCCGCACGTAGGGGAAGCATTTTCATCGATAACCCTCTGCAATCGGTTGAAGACAAAAAACCGAACGGCCGACTCATCATGAGTCAGCCGTCGGTTGGCGTTTTTTACAGGATGTTGAATGGAATCGTGGTCACGAGACGGAACTCGTTGATGTTGCCGTCAGCCTGATGCTCGCTGGCGCGGTGCGTGGTGTACGTCGCACGAATTGCGGTGGCTTTGAGCGGACCGCTCTGCACGGCGTAGGAAGCACCGATGCCATATTCGTAGTGAGTTTCGCCGTCCATCAGGCTCAGGTCGCCGCGCTTGGCGCCCGGGTCGGTGTAGGCGGTGCCACGGTAGTGAGTACCGTCAATGCCCCAGCCGCGCGCCTGGTAGATGTTGAACTTCAGGCCAGGTACGCCGTATTCGGCCATGTTGATGCCGTAGGCGATCTGGAAGGATTTCTCGTTCGGGCCGTTGAAGTCCGACAGCAGGGAGTTGGCCAGGTAGATGCCGTTGGTTTCATGCAGGTAGTCGAAGTACGTGTCGCCATTCACTTCCTGGTACGAGAAGGTCAGGCTATGTGCCTGGTGAGCCAGACCCAGCGACAGCGAGTAGGTATCGTTGTCGATCTCGCCCATCAGCTTTTTGCCTTCATCGACGGTCTTGTAGTAGTTCAGACCGGTGGTCAGGCTCAGCACCTGGCTGTCACCCAGTTCGTGGGTGGCGCCGAAGTAGTATTGGTTCCAGAAGTCTTCGACGTTGGAGCCGTACAGGCTGGTTTTCAGACTTTTGAACGGCTGGTAGTTGACGCCAGCGATGTAGACCTTGTCGGTCTCCACGCCAGTGGCCGAGTACTCGGTGCGGAATTTCGACAGGCTCTGCTCGGTACGTGGCGAAACGCGGTCGAAGCCACCCAGGTCAAACGAAATGTTGTTGAGCTCTTCGCTGTGCAGGGTAATACCCTCAAAGCTCGAAGGCAGCGGACGGTTGCCGATGACGTCGACGATCGGGGTGCTGAAGTTCTGACGACCGGCGGTCAGCGTGGTGTTGGAAACGCGCAGTTTGACGTTGGCCAGACCCAGTTTGCTCCACTGGTCGACAGCGTCGCCATCGGAGTGCGCCAGGGTACGGTTGGATCCGCCGGCGATGTCCTTGCGGTCACGGTCCAGCACGATAGCGTTGTAAGCGGCGACTTCAGTGCTGACGCCAACGGTGCCTTGGGTGAAGCCCGAGGTGTAGTTGACGATGGTGCCTTGCACCCAGTTGATCCGACGCGGGGTCGCGGTCTTGACCACTGGCGAGGTGTTCTTGTCGCTGTTTTTCACGTAGCTGAAAGTGTCGTCACGACGTTTCAGTTCATTGGCGTACCAGTTACGGGTTGTGCCGCCCAGGCTTTGTCCATCGATAAAGCCTTTGGCCTCGCTTTGGGCGCTACTGCCGGCCAACGTGGTAGGGACGAACTCCTGACTTGCAGGTTCTGCGTACGCCGTGGCGGTTATGCTGCTGATGGCCAGGGCCAGTATCGCGGTGCTGCTCAGTTTCATGGGTGAAGCTCCTTTACTTTCTTTTTATGCCGGCTTTTTTTGGTATGCCGGTTATTGGTTTAGAACTCATTCACACATCGCAAACGTTTGCAAAAGGCCGGATTGGCGAATTTCGGCAAAGCGCTTGCGTGAGGGGCTAGACAGCGCCCCCCAGCGTTGCGGCTAATCGTCTGGTTTAATCGATACCGACACCCGAGAACACGTTGCGACCGAACGGGCTGACTTTGAACCCTTCGATCCTGGCGCTTAACGGTTGGTTGACCGTCGAGTGGGCGACAGGCGTGATCGGCACTTGCTGTTTAAGCAATTGCTGAGCCTGTTTGTAGAGCACGGTGCGCTGGTCGCGGTCGGTGACGACCTTGGCCTCTTTGATCAGCTTGTCGTAAGCCGGATCGCACCACATGGAATAGTTGTTGCCGCCGATGGCGTCGCAGCTGTACAGCGTGCCGAGCCAGTTGTCCGGATCCCCATTGTCACCGGTCCAGCCGATCAGGCTGATGTCGTGCTCGCCGTTTTTGGTGCGCTTGATGTACTCGCCCCATTCGTAGCTGACGATTTTCACTTTCAGACCGATCTTGGCCCAGTCAGCCTGGAGCATTTCGGCCATCAGTTTGGCGTTCGGGTTGTACGGACGCTGCACCGGCATCGCCCACAGGGTGATTTCGGTGCCTTCTTTGACGCCGGCAGCCTTGAGCAGCTCTTTGGCTTTTTCCGGGTTGTAGGCGGCGTCTTTGATGCTGTCGTCGTAGGACCACTGGGTCGGCGGCATGGCGTTCACGGCCAGTTGGCCGGCGCCTTGATAAACAGCGTTGAGAATTCCTTGTTTATTCACCGCCATGTCCAGCGCCTGACGCACTTCGAGCTGGTCGAAAGGCTTGTGGCGCACGTTGTAGGCGATGTAGCCGAGGTTGAAACCCGGCTTGGAAATCAGTTGCAGTTTCGGGTCGGCCTTCAGCGCTTCAACATCGGCAGGGCGCGGATGCAGGGTGATCTGGCATTCGCCCGCCTTGAGTTTTTGCACGCGCACCGAGGCGTCGGTGTTGATTGCAAAGATCAGGTTGTCGAGTTTGACCCGGCTCGGGTCCCAGTAATGTTTATTACCGGTGTAACGAATGTTCGAGTCTTTCTGATAACTCTTGAACACGAACGGCCCGGTGCCGATCGGTTTCTGGTTGATGTCGCTCGGCTTGCCGTCGGCCAGCAGTTTGTCGGCGTATTCGGCGGACAGAATGGAGGCGAAGCTCATGGCGATGTTCTGGATGAACGCGGCGTCGACGCTGTTGAGCGTGAACTCCACGGTCAGCGGCCCGGTCTTCTCGACCTTGGCGATGTTCTTGTTCAGGCTCATCCCGTTGAAATATGGGAACTCGGTGGGATAAGCCTTACGGAAAGGTTGCTGTGCATCGAGCATGCGATTAAACGTGAACAGCACGTCGTCGGCGTTGAAGTCGCGGGTTGGCTTGAAGTACGGCGTTGTATGAAATTTCACACCTTCACGCAGGTGAAAGGTGTACTTGAGACCATCCTCGGAAATGTCCCACTTGGTGGCCAGACCGGGTACGACATTGGTCGCGCCTTTTTCGAACTCGACGAGACGGTTGTAGATCGGTTCGGCGGCGTCGTTATCCGTCGCTGTTGTGTACTGCGCGGTATCGAAACCGGCCGGGCTGCCTTCAGAGCAGAACACCAGGCTTTTGCTGGCGGCGAAACTGGCGGACGAGGCGGCCAACAGGCCGGCGCCCAGCAATGCGGAAAAAACCAAGGTATGGCGCATGACGCTCCCTCTTTTTTTTAGTGTTGTTCAATGCGCCGTCGTCTCATCCGAAGACGTTTTGGGCTGCATTGAGCTCAATCCAGTACGTACCGCAAACCGGTGGCCCACGCAGACGCTGGTCAGTACCCGACGGTAGGGGCCGCGGTCCTGGCAGTAAATGCGTAAATGCCTTAAAGCTCGTAGGAAAAGGCGACACGTCCTATACCGCTGCGGTAATCCACAGTGGAATTGGCTGTAGGCAATTTCCTAAATTCCCGGCAGGTAAAACAGCGGCGACGTTAAAAACGTCGCCGCTGCAGTGCCTTATTTGCTGACGCTGACGCCGTAGAAGGAGTTCAAGCCGAATGGGCTGATCTTGAAATCCTGCACGTTGGCGCGCATGGGTTGATACACCGTCGAGTGAGCGATAGGTGTCATCGGGACTGCATCTTTGAGGACGTGTTGTGCCTCTTTGTACAGTTCGGTGCGCTTACCTTGGTCGGTTGTGCGCTTGGCTTCTTTGACGAGGCCGTCGAACTTCTTGTCGCACCACTTGGAGAAGTTGTTGCCGCTGAGCGAGTCGCAGCCGAACAGCACGTTCAGCCAGTTGTCCGGATCACCATTGTCACCGCTCCAGCCAATGATCATGGCCTGGTTCTCGCCACCTTTGGAGCGCTTGATGTACTCGCCCCACTCGTAGCTGGTGATCTTCACTTTCAAGCCGATCTTGGCCCAGTCAGACTGGAGCATCTCGGCCATCAGTTTGGCGTTCGGGTTATACGGACGCTGCACCGGCATCGCCCACAGCACGATCTCGGTACCTTCCTTGACGCCGGCTTCCTTGAGCAGCTGTTTGGCTTTCTCAGGATCGTACTTGGCGTCCTTGATGGTGGTGTCGTAAGACCACTGGGTCGGCGGCATGGCGTTGACGGCCAGTTGGCCGGCGCCCTGGTAAACCGAGTCGATGATCTGCGGCTTGTTGACGGCCATGTCCAGCGCCTGACGCACGCGCAGGTCAGCCAGCGGGTTCGGCTCGTTGCTGCCCTTGACCTTGTCCATCACGTTGTAGGCGATGTAACCCAGGTTGAAACCAGCCTGGTCAGGCATCTTCAGGGTTTTGTCTTCTTTCAGCGCTTTCAGGTCGGCTGGACGCGGGAACAGGGTGACCTGGCACTCGTTCTTTTTCAGCTTCTGAATACGTACCGACGGGTCGGTGGTGATGGCGAAGATCAGGTTGTCGATCTTCACATCCTCAGGCTTCCAGTAATCCTTGTTGCCGGTGTAACGGATGTTGGAATCTTTCTGGTAGCTCTTGAACACGAAAGGACCAGTGCCGATCGGCTTCTGGTTGATGTCGGCAGCCTTGCCTTCTTTCAGCAACTGCGCTGCGTACTCGGCGGACTGCACCGAGGCGAAGCTCATGGCCATGTTCTGGATGAACGCGGCATCGACTTCTTTCAGAGTGAACTTGACAGTGTGGTCGTCGACTTTATCGATCTTGGTGATGTTGGTGTCCATCCCCATGTCGGTGAAGTACGGGAATTCGGTCGGGTACGCCTTACGGAACGGGTCATCCTTGTTAATCATGCGATTGAAGGTGAACAGCACGTCGTCGGCGTTGAACTCACGAGTCGGCTTGAAATACGGGGTGGTGTGGAACTTGACGCCTTCACGTAGGTGGAAGGTGTAAGTCAGGCCGTCATCGGAAATGTCCCACTTGGTCGCCAGACCAGGAATCACGGCAGTGCCGCCGCGCTCGAACTGGGTCAGACGGTTGAACATGGTTTCGGCTGAGGCGTCGAAGTCGGTTCCGGTGGTGTACTGGCCTGGGTCGAAACCGGCCGGGCTGCCTTCGGAGCAGAACACCAGGTTAGTCGCAGCGGATGCGAAAGGTGCGGAGGCTAACAAGCCTGCGCCGACTAAAAACGGAATGACCGCGTGTTTAAGCATGTTGGCCTCATGATTTGTTGTCATTTTTTAGTTGTGAGGTACGACCTCGTGAGTCGTGCCTGCGGATACTTATGCAGGGGCCATACCCATTGCAAGATCCAGAGCGACTGCCGGCCTCAAACCGTGGCACGAACGTACCTTAATGTCGCATCTGTGTAACTTCTGACGCATTTGACCGTTTGCGAGTGGTTTTTACGGTGCAAATGAAGCCCCAAAACGGTGCGCTGGTCACGTTGTGCGCGCCGCCTTGGGGCTCGGTGTTACTTATTTATACCCACGCCATAGAAGGGGGTAAGACCGAACGGGCTGATACGAAAGTCAGTGACTTCCTTGCGCAGCGGCTGGAACACCGTTGAGTTGGCAATCGGCGTGATCGGCACTTGCTGTTTAAGGATCAGTTGCGCCTGTTGATACAGTTTTACCCGTTGTTCTTTGTCGGTGGATAACTTGGCCTGCTGCACCAGTTTGTCGTAAGCCGGATCGCACCATTTGGCGTAGTTGCTGCCTTTCACCGCCGCGCAGCTGTAGAGCACGCCAAGCCAGTTGTCCGGGTCACCGTTGTCACCCGTCCAACCATAGATCATCGCGTCGTGTTCACCATTTTTCGCACGTTTGATGTACTCGCCCCATTCATAGCTGACGATGTTGGCCTTGATGCCGATCTTGTCCCAATCCTGCTGGATCATCTGCGCCGACATCCGCGCATTTGGGTTCGACGCGCGCTGCACTGTCATTGCCCAAAGGTTGATGGTTGTACCCGGTGCAACTCCTGCTTCTTTAAGTAGCACCCGCGCTTTGACCGGATCGTAAGGGGCGTCCTTGATGTTTGGGTCATACGACCATTGCGCTGGCGGCAAAGCGTTTTGGGCCAACTGGCCGGCGCTTTGGTAGACGGCTTTGATGATTGCCGGTTTGTCGATGGCCATGTCCAGCGCCTGGCGCACCTTGAGCTGATCGAGTGGCGCGTGGGTGGTGTTGTAGGCGAGGAAGCCGAGGTTGAAACCGGCTTGCTTGAGCACGCGCAGGTTCGGGTCTTTTTCCATCACTTCGATGTCGGCCGGGCGCGGATAGCCGCTGACCTGGCATTCGCCGGCCTTGAGTTTTTGCAGGCGTACGGCGGCGTCGGGGGTGATCGAGAAGATCAGGTTATCGATTTTGACGTCTTCGGGTTTCCAGTAGGCCGTGTTGGCGGCGTAGCGGATCTGCGAGTCCTTTTGGTAGCGCTTGAACACGAACGGGCCGGTGCCGATGGGTTTCTGGTTGAGGTCGGCGGCTTTGCCTTCCTTCAACAGTTGCGCGGCGTATTCGGCCGACTGCACCGAGGCGAAGCTCATGGCGAGGTTTTGCACGAACGCAGCGTCGACGTTGTTGAGGTTGAAGCGCACGGTCTGGTCGTCGAGTTTTTCTACCGATTTGATTGTGGTGTTGAGGCCCATGTCGGTGAAGTAGGGGGATTCGGCGGGGTAGGCCTTGCGGAAGGCGTTGTCCGGGTCGAGCAGGCGCTGGAAGGTGAAGAGGACGTCGTCGGCGTTGAAGTCGCGGGTGGGTTTGAAGTAGTCGGTGGTGTGGAATTTTACGTTTTGGCGCAGGTGGAAGGTGTATTGCAGGCCATCCGGGGAGATGTCCCATTTTGTTGCCAGGCCGGGTTCGATGTCGGTGCCGCCGCGCTGGAATTGGGTGAGGCGGTTGAAGACGGTTTCGGCGGAGGCGTCGAAGTCGGTGCCGCTGGTGTATTGGCTGGGATCGAAGCCTGCGGGGCTGGCTTCGGAGCAGTAGACCAGGGTTGTGGTGGCGTTGGCGATTGGGGTTATGGCGGTTAGTGCGAGGGAGATCAAGAGCGGTTTGAGGGTGAATCTTGGCATGGGGGCCCCGGGGAATCGGCGGTGGTAATCGTGGAAGAGTAGCTGGGGCGGGGGTGTTGGCGGAAATATCGTTTTTCCTGTTGAAGTGTCTATCTCGGTATATCTAGCACTTGTGTGTATATCCGTTGCTGCGGTAACGGCGGCTTAGGGTTTCGCCCTGACGGCGACTCACTTTTTTTCAAACGCCAAAAAAAGTAAGCAAAAAACGCTTGCTCCTACGTTCGGCCCGCTCGCTGGGGCTCGGGGTTCCTTCGCTGCGGGATCGATCCGGGGGGCAGCGCCTACGGTTTGCTTCGCTGCACCTCCTCTCGCTGTGTTTGGCTGCGCCAAACGGTCGCTGCGCTCCCACGCCCGGATCAATCCCTCCACTCAGCCTTCCGACGTCGCCCGTGGATCAAGATCAAGAGCAGGCGAGCTGACACTCGGCCTATTGAGTGGTGAGGAGCACAGCGTGTTCGCTTTGGATTTGTATTGGATTTGCCCCTCACCCCAGCCCTCTCCCGGAGGGGAGAGGGGGCCGATTTGTGAGCTTTTCAAAGCCAGAGTTCAACGCGCTATCGCACGTCGGCGTATCTCCCACAAACACCTCGATCAGTCCCCTCTCCCTCCGGGAGAGGGTTAGGGTGAGGGGCTTTTGATCTGTTTCAGAATCTGAGTTCAACTCGGTATTTCAAGTCGGCGTAGCTCGCCCAAACACCTCGGTCAGCCCCCTCTCCCTCCGGGAGAGGGCTAGGGTGAGGGGCTTTTGATCTGTTTCAGAATCTGAGTTCAACTCGGTATTTCAAGTCGGCGTAGCTCGCCCAAACACCTCGGTCAGTCCCCTCTCCCTCCGGGAGAGGGCTAGGGTGAGGGGCTTTTGATCTGTTTCAGAATCTGAGTTCACCTCGGTATTTCAAGTCGGCGTAGCTGTCCCAAACACCTCGGTCAGTCCCCTCTCCCTCTGGGAGAGGGCTAGGGTGAGGGTTGGCTTTTGACTGTTTAAATCTGTGTCAGATAACCAGAACCTTCCCACAAGGTTTTCAGGTTGTCCGTCGGACGCTTGCTCTCTACGCTCTGGTTGTCGCTGAATGTTCAGTGATCGGGTGTGAGAACCCGCCGAGCTTGAAACTAGCACCAGTAAGACCATAATTGCGGCCGGCTTATTTGCTGTCGCAATGCCTTATGGCGGCTGTGTGCGGGCAGACTTCGGTCTGGCCGGTTTTCTGCTCACCGGTTTCTCACTCCGCACATAGCTGCCACCCTTTGCCACGTGAGAAATGGCTAAGGGCGGCTCGAATGACGAGCAGATTTATATGAAAGATAAAATTGTCCCCGATCCACCCCTCGAAACCACAACCCCACTCGAAGACGCCATCCGCGCCGACGACCAGATCAAAACCCGCGAAGCCATCAAACGCGCCCTGGATTTCTACCTCAGCCCCGAACCCCTCAAACCCCGACAACCCAGCACAATGTTCCTGATTCAGCCGAACATCGACACCGAAAGCCTGCTGGCGCATGCCTGTGAGTCACTGGCGTCGGCGAACACGTTAACCGGTAACTTTGCCGATCAGTTGGGCCGGCCTGAGCGTAATACGGCATTGGCGATTCAGCAGATCATCATGCTGGCCGAGTTGGCGGTGAATCGGGCGCTGGATCGGGTTGATCCGCAGGGCTGACGACCGCGTTATCGTTCTTCGCGAGCAGGCTCGCTCCCACATTGGAATGCGTTCAACCTGTGGGAGCGAGCTTGCTCGCGAAGACGGTAGTTCATCCACAGCAAATCCCAGGCACAAAAAAACCGCCGATCATTCACCGATCGGCGGTTTTTCATTCAGCCAGATCAAATCACTGCATCAACACTTCAATCGAGCCATCAGCCGTCATGCTCACCTGGCTAGTGCCCGCTTCAACTTCCGGCGTAACCGGCGCCGAATCCATCGCCGCCGCTTTCATCATCATCGGTGCGCGCAGGTACGGTTGTGGATAACCGTTGCTGTTGAGGTTCAGATTGACGATTTTGTAGCCCTTGCCACCCAGTGCATCGGTGGCCAGTTGGGCGCGGGCCTTGAAGGCGGTCACGGCTTCTTTGAGCAACTGGTCTTCACTGGATTTACGGGTCGGGTCGGCGATGGCGAAGTCCATGCCGCCCATTTTCAGGTCGCCCAGCAGTTCGCCGGTGAGTTTGGACAGGGCGGCGAAGTCGGCGCTTTCCAGGCGCAATTCGGCGCGTTCACGCCAGCCGGTGATCTTCTGGCCTTTGGTGTCGTAGATCGGGTAGCTGTTGCGGCTGCCCTGGCGCAGGGTGATGTCTTTGACTTGCTTGGCCTGGGCCAGGGCCTTGTTCATGGTGGTGCTGACGTCGGCGGCGAGTTTCGCCGGGTCGGTGTTTTGCTCTTCGGTGTAGAGGGTGACGATCATCAGGTCGCGGGCGACTTCCGTGCTGACTTCGGCGCGCAGGGAAATCTGGTTGTAGTGCAGCTCATCGGCGGCCAGGGCCGGAAGGCTGGCGACGCTGCCGACGGTCAGGGCGAGAAGGGCGGCGCTGCGGCGAAATGTGTGCATGAAAGCTCCTTGATGAGGGCGCAGGTGATGGTTCGGGGGCCTGCGTGAAACCATCAGACTCTAGCTTTTATGATCCGGTTCGCCCAGTTACAACTTCTATACACATGCCCAGGGCCGCTGTGCAGCCATTCGCGAGCAGGCTCGCTCCCACAGGGGAATGCATTTCAAAGGTGGGAGCGAGCCTGCTCGCGAAGGCGTTCTCATAGCCGCCGAAAATGTTTTCGCCATGTGGTCGTTTGCCGCACTTTCGCCTCTCGGGCGCGCGGCTTGGTTATACTCCGTGCGATCCGCCTGGAGCGCTCATCAGGAGAGCTCATGCTCGCCCCCGTACAACTGACTTCCGCCACTCGCCAGAACCTCTGGCGGCTGACTTTCATTCGCACTCTGGTGCTTGCCGCGCAGGCCGGCTCCGTAGGCCTGGCCTACTGGCTACAACTGCTGCCGTTGCCGTGGGTGCAACTGGCGATGACCCTTGGCTGCTCGACGCTGCTTTGCGTGTTCACTGCCGTGCGCCTGCGCACTTCGTGGCCGGTGACCGAGCTTGAATATGCGCTGCAACTGGCCTGTGATCTGGTGATCCACAGTGCGCTGCTATATTTCTCCGGCGGCTCGACCAATCCGTTTGTTTCCTATTATCTGGTGCCGCTGACCATCGCTGCGGTGACGCTGCCGTGGCGCTATTCGGTGATTCTTTCCGGCATCGCGCTGGCGCTGTACACGGTGATGCTGACGCGTTTCTATCCACTGGAAACCTTGCCGGTCGCCCGCGAGAACCTGCAGATCTACGGCATGTGGCTGAGCTTCGCACTGGCAGCGGCGGTGATCACCTTCTTCGCGGCACGCATGGCTGAAGAGTTGCGCCGTCAGGAAGAATTGCGCGCGATTCGCCGCGAAGAAGGCCTGCGCGACCAGCAATTGCTGGCCGTCGCCACCCAGGCCGCGGGCGCTGCCCATGAACTTGGCACGCCACTGGCGACCATGAGCGTGTTGCTTAAGGAAATGCAGCAGGATCATCCCGACCCAATGCTGCAGGACGATCTGAAAGTGCTGCAGGATCAGGTCAAGTTGTGCAAGGAAACCTTGCAGCAACTGGTTCGCGCCGCCGAGGCCAACCGACGTCTGGCCATCGATATGCAGGATGTCACTGACTGGCTCGACGAAGCGTTGAACCGTTGGCACTTGATGCGTCCGGAGGCCAGTTACCGTTTCCACCGTCTCGGCCAAGGCACGGTGCCGCGCATGGCGCCGCCGCCGGACCTGACTCAGGCGCTGTTGAATCTGCTCAACAACGCCGCCGATGCCTGTCCGGAAAACCTCCAGGTCACGCTCGACTGGGATGCGGAAAACCTGACCATCAGCATTCGTGATCACGGCGCCGGTGTGCCGCTGGCCATCGCCGAGCAGATCGGCAAACCGTTTTTTACCACCAAGGGCAAAGGTTTCGGCCTGGGCCTGTTTTTGAGCAAGGCCAGCGTGACACGCGCCGGCGGCTCAGTGAAACTCTATAGTCATGAGGAAGGCGGCACGCTCACCGAGCTGCGCCTGCCCCACGGCGCCCGAGGAGACCAACATGAGTGACGAAATCCAAGTCGAAGGCGAAGAACTGCCGCATTTGCTGCTGGTCGACGACGACGCAACGTTTACCCGAGTGATGGCCCGTGCCATGGCTCGCCGTGGCTTTCGCGTCAGCACTGCCGGTTCCGCCGAAGAAGGCCTGACTATCGCTCAGGCCGATCTGCCTGATTACGCTGCGCTCGACCTGAAAATGGACGGCGACTCCGGTCTGGTGTTGTTGCCCAAACTGCTGGAGCTGGACCCGGAAATGCGCGTGGTGATCCTCACCGGTTATTCGAGCATTGCCACTGCGGTCGAAGCGATCAAGCGCGGCGCCTGCAACTATCTTTGCAAACCGGCCGACGCTGACGACGTACTGGCTGCGCTGCTCTCCGAGCACGCTGACCTCGACAGTCTGGTGCCGGAAAACCCGATGTCGGTCGATCGCCTGCAGTGGGAGCACATCCAGCGCGTGCTCACCGAGCACGAAGGCAACATCTCCGCCACTGCCCGCGCTCTGGGCATGCACCGCCGCACCCTGCAGCGCAAACTGCAGAAGCGCCCGGTTCGTCGCTGAACCTGCGCTGAACGACTATCGCCAGCCCTCGCGATAAAACGCACCGATCTACTATGATCGGTGCGTGTCTGTTCTTTTCTATATCGAGCCTTATCCATGAATCAGAACGCTGAATATTCCGCGGTCAACGATGCTGTGCGCGGGCAGTTTTTTCGCAAGGTGTGGGCGATCATCACGCCGTACTGGCGCAGTGAAGAGAAGGGCAAGGCCTGGACGCTGCTGATTGCGGTGATCGCGCTCTCGCTGCTGAGCGTGGGCATCTCGGTGTGGTTCAACACCTGGTACAAGGATTTCTATAACGCGCTGCAGAAGAAGGACGAAGCGGCGTTCTGGCGCTTGATTCTGTATTTCTGCGGCATTGCGGCGGTGGCCATTGTCGGTGCGGTGTACAGGCTCTATCTGACGCAGATGCTGACGATTCGCTGGCGGGCCTGGCTCACTGAAAAGCATTTCTCGCGTTGGCTCGCCGACAAGAATTACTACCAGTTGGAGCAGGGCGGTTACACCGATAACCCGGACCAGCGGATTTCCGAAGACCTCAACAAGTTCACCGCCACCACCTTGAGCCTGGGTATTGGCTTGCTGAGCAATGTCGTCAGTCTGGTGTCTTTTTCGATCATTCTCTGGGGCGTATCGGGCAGCATCGAAGTGTTCGGGGTTACGATTCCCGGCTATATGTTCTGGTGTGTGCTGATTTATGCAGCGGTAGGTAGTTGGCTGACGCATTTGATCGGTCGGCGCCTGATCGGCCTGAACAACAGACAACAACGTTTCGAAGCTGACCTGCGTTTCTCCATGGTGCGAATTCGTGAGAATGCAGAGAGTATCGCGTTGTACAACGGCGAGCCGAACGAGAACCGCCGGCTGAGCAACCGTTTTGGTCTGGTCTGGCACAACTTCTGGGACATCATGAAAGTGTCCAAGCGACTGACTTTCTTTACCGCCGGCTACAGCCAGGCAGCCGTGATCTTCCCATTTATCGTTGCGGCACCGCGTTACTTCACCGGCAAGATCGAACTCGGTGAACTGATGCAGATCAGCTCCGCATTCGGCAACGTTCAGGAGAGTTTCAGTTGGTTCATCAGCGCCTATCAAGAGCTGGCCTCGTGGCGCGCCACCTGTGATCGTCTGCTGAGTTTCCGCCAGGCCATGACCGACAACGAAGAGCGCACCCCGGCCATTGATGTGCAGAATCAGGGCAGCGAATTGAAGGTGCACAACCTCGGTCTGGATCTGGCCGATGGCCGTCACCTGCTGACCAGCGCCGACATGACCGTCGAACCGGGTGAGCGGGTTATGCTCAGCGGCCGTTCCGGCAGCGGCAAGTCGACGTTGTTGCGGGCGATGGGGCATTTGTGGCCAGCGGGGCATGGCAACATTCGTTTGCCGGCAGCACGGTATCTGTTCCTGCCGCAAAAGCCGTATCTGCCGATCGGCACGCTGCGCGAGGCGTTGAGTTATCCACAACCGGGCGACACCTACGCGCCGGAACGTTATGCACAAGTGCTGGAAACCTGCCGTCTGCCGCATCTGGTCGCGCGGCTGGACGAGGCCAATCACTGGCAACGCATGCTCTCGCCGGGCGAACAGCAGCGTTTGGCGTTCGCCCGCGCCATGCTTTATGCGCCGCAATGGCTGTACATGGATGAAGCGACTTCGGCGATGGATGAGGAAGACGAAGCGACGCTGTATCAGGCGCTGATTGACCAGTTGCCGGGCCTGAGCATTGTCAGCGTCGGCCATCGCAGCAGCTTGAAACGTTTCCATCCACGGCATGTGCGGATCGACAGCGGTCATCTGGTTGAGCAAACCGTAACTGCCTGATCACCGCACATCCCCTGTGGGAGCGAGCCTGCTCGCGAAGGCGATGTCCTGGTCGAAGTATGTGTCGACTGGCAGTACGCTTTCGCGAGCAGGCTCGCTCCCACAGGGGCGCAGTGGAATGCCAACAGTGATCGTACAACCCGCTTGAGCTATGATGGCTTCAAGCCGAATTTTCGAGACAAGATGCACACCATGGAAAACCTGATCGACACCCCGCGTCTCCCACGCAAGCGCCGCAGCCTGGCCCAGGAACTGGTGACGGTGCTGAGCGAGCAGATCCGCGATGGCCTGCTCAAACGCGGTGACAAACTGCCCACCGAGTCGGCGATCATGGAAGCCCATGGCGTCAGCCGCACCGTGGTGCGCGAGGCGATTTCCCGTTTGCAGGCTGCCGGCCAGGTGGAAACCCGTCACGGCATCGGCACCTTCGTACTCGACACGCCGAGCCCGAGTGGTTTCCGTATCGACCCGGCCACTGTCGTCACCCTGCGCGATGTGCTGGCCATTCTCGAGTTACGTATCAGCCTCGAAGTGGAATCTGCCGGCCTTGCCGCGCAACGTCGCAGCGCCGAGCAACTGGCGACCATGCGCGCCGCCCTCGATGCGTTAAACGAAAGCGCCGCGCATGCCAGTGATGCGGTCGCGTCGGACTTTGCCTTCCACCTGGAAATCGCGCTGTCCACCGGCAACCGTTATTTCACCGACATCATGACCCACCTGGGCACCAGCATCATCCCGCGTACGCGGCTGAACTCGGCACGCCTGGCTCATGATGATCAGCAGCACTACATGAGCCGTCTGAGCCGTGAGCACGAAGAAATCTACGACGCGATTGCTCGTCAGGATTCCGATGCAGCGCGTGCGGCGATGCGTCTGCATTTGACCAATAGTCGTGAAAGACTGCGCCATGCCCATGAAGAGGCGCAGGCGCAGGGGTGAGGTTGGGTCAGTGTTTAAGCGTGATTTCCAACGGTAATGATTGCCGGACGTTGCCTGCTCTGTCGACGGAGTACTGCAAGCGCGCGTCCTTGCCAGCTTTCAGCATTTTTTCAAATGGCGCTTTCGGAATTGCAAGCTCAACGGGCTTTCCAATGGAGATTGAGGTCAGTTTGACGGAGCCTGACCACTCCTCGGCACCGTCTGAGTCGTACACTTTCAGTGTGATTATGTCCTCTTCGGCCGCTTCTTGGAGGGCATCCACTACCCCATGAGCAGGATCAATCAAGTTATGTACGTAGAGGACGTCATTGATTGCTTCCTTGAGCCTAGGTTTTGGCAGCATTTGGATGGCGAAACGTTTATCTATCATTTTCAAAATCCTTTTAGTTGTCGAAACGAGCCGTTGGTAGCTCAAGCTGATTAATGTCTGGAGCGCGAGAGTCTGGCACCTGTAAGAAATACCAGTTCCGACGAACGGTAACCTCTCCCACACGACCAGATTCAGCCCTCGATACGCAACCTCAACACCTGCGAAAACGGCTCCATACTCGACTCATCGGAAAACTTGTAGCGCAATTCAACCTCTCTGTTCAGGTACGGCCGCAGCGCCTCTTTAGGTATCTGCAACTCGATCCCCGTCAGTTTTTCCATCTCGTCTTCGGCATCGTCCCAGGTGCCGGTGTCCACTTCCTCACCTGTCCATTCCGGCTCTTCAGGGTCGTCGCCAAGAATCGCGTAGACACTCCAGTTCGCCGGAAAATCGCTGGAATCCGGGACCTGTACGATCAATACATCGGGAAGCACGGATAGCTGCAGGGTGAGGGTGTCAGAGTCAGAAGAGGCGATTTGCGCGAGGGTCGGTGCAGCATAATTCACAAACATTTCGGTTTCCTTCGAAGGTCCGCCACGATCCTTCGTGGCAGTCGTCGCACCTTAGCCGGCGTTTCTCCAGCGTTCAGTAAACGAATCTTGACCAGACATTTCCGCGCTAAAACCCTTCAAACGCGAGCCTTTGCGACGAGTCCTGGCAAGCCTTAAACAATTTTGTCCGACAAAAAAACACCCACAACGATGAAATGCAGTTGACGGTTATTATTTAAGTTGTACGATGACCTACAACTTCAGCGAAGGCTGAACGGACCAATCACAAAAAACGTTGCTACCAGGGTGTTCGAATAATGAATCCACAAGAACTGAAGTCCATCCTCTCTGCCGGCCTGCTGTCTTTCCCGGTGACCGATTTCAACGCGCAGGGCGATTTCAACCGCGCCGGCTACATCAAACGCCTGGAATGGCTGGCCCCGTATGGCGCTTCAGCCTTGTTCGCCGCCGGCGGCACCGGTGAGTTCTTCTCCCTGGCCGCCAGCGAGTACTCGGAAATCATCAAGACTGCCGTCGACACTTGTGAAACCAGCGTGCCGATCCTCGCCGGTGTCGGTGGTTCGACCCGTCAGGCCATCGAATACGCTCAGGAAGCCGAACGTCTGGGCGCCAAAGGTCTGTTGCTGCTGCCGCACTACCTGACCGAAGCGAGCCAGGACGGTGTTGCCGCTCACGTTGAGGCCGTGTGTAAATCGGTCAACATCGGCGTGGTTGTCTATAACCGCAACGTTTGCCGCTTGACCGCACCGTTGCTGGAACGTCTGGCCGAGCGCTGCCCGAACCTGATCGGCTACAAGGACGGTCTGGGCGATATCGAGTTGATGGTGTCGATCCGTCGCCGCCTCGGTGATCGCTTCAGCTACCTGGGTGGTCTGCCGACCGCCGAAGTCTACGCCGCTGCCTACAAGGCGCTGGGCGTGCCGGTTTACTCCTCGGCGGTGTTCAACTTCATCCCGAAAACCGCGATGGACTTCTACCACGCGATCGCCCGTGAAGATCACGCCACCGTCGGCAAGATCATCGACGACTTCTTCCTGCCGTACCTCGACATCCGCAACCGCAAGGCCGGTTACGCCGTGAGCATCGTCAAGGCAGGCGCCAAAATCGCCGGCTATGACGCAGGCCCGGTGCGGGCGCCGCTGACCGATCTGACGGGCGAAGAGTACGAAATGCTCGCTGCGCTGATCGACAAGCAAGGTGCGCAGTAACACCCGACAAAAACGCGGCCGCTGAGTAATCAGCGGCTTTTTGCGTAAAGGCTTTTAGTTTTGAGGGCTGCCTCTGTGACAAATGCAAAACGCTACGACAACTACATCAACGGCGAATGGGTTGCCGGTGCCGACTACTCGGCCAACATCAACCCGTCGGAACTGAGCGACACCATCGGTGACTACGCCAAGGCTGATCTGACCCAGGTTCACGCCGCCATCGACGCCGCCCGCGCAGCATTCCCGGCGTATTCGACTTCGGGTATTCAGGCCCGTCACGATTCGCTGGATAAAGTCGGTACGGAAATCCTCGCTCGTCGCGAAGAGCTCGGCACCCTCCTGGCCCGGGAAGAGGGCAAGACCCTGCCCGAAGCCATCGGCGAAGTGACCCGCGCCGGCAACATTTTCAAATTCTTCGCCGGTGAATGCCTACGCCTGTCCGGCGACTACGTGCCGTCGGTGCGTCCGGGTGTCAACGTTGAAGTAACCCGCGAAGCGCTGGGCGTGGTTGGTCTGATCACTCCGTGGAACTTCCCGATCGCGATTCCGGCGTGGAAAATCGCCCCGGCCCTGGCCTACGGCAACTGCGTGGTGTTGAAACCGGCCGATCTGGTGCCGGGTTGCGCTTGGGCGCTGGCGGAAATCATCTCCCGCGCAGGCTTCCCGGCTGGCGTGTTCAACCTGGTGATGGGCAGTGGCCGCGTGGTCGGTGATGCACTGGTGCAAAGCCCGAAAGTCGATGGCATCAGCTTCACCGGTTCGGTCGGTGTGGGTCGTCAGATCGCGGTCAACTGCGTTTCGCGCCAGGCCAAGGTTCAGTTGGAAATGGGCGGCAAGAACCCGCAGATCATTCTCGACGACGCCGACCTCAAACAAGCGGTCGAGCTGTCGGTGCAGAGCGCGTTCTACTCCACCGGTCAGCGCTGCACCGCGTCGAGCCGCTTGATCGTCACTGCCGGCATTCACGACCAGTTCGTTGAAGCCATGGCCGAGCGCATGAAGTCGATCAAGGTCGGCCACGCACTGAAATCCGGTACCGACATCGGTCCAGTGGTTTCTCAGGCGCAGTTGGAACAGGACATGAAGTACATCGATATCGGCCAGTCCGAAGGTGCGCGTCTGGTCAGCGGCGGCGGCTTGGTGACCTGCGACACCGAAGGCTACTACCTCGCGCCAACCCTGTTTGCCGACAGTGAAGCGTCGATGCGCATCAGCCGCGAAGAAATTTTCGGCCCGGTGGCCAACATTGTTCGCGTGGCCGATTACGACGCGGCGCTGGCGATGGCCAACGACACCGAGTTCGGTCTGTCGGCGGGTATCGCGACGACTTCGCTGAAGTACGCCAACCACTTCAAGCGCCATTCGCAAGCCGGGATGGTCATGGTCAACCTACCGACGGCTGGCGTGGATTACCACGTTCCGTTTGGTGGGCGTAAAGGTTCATCCTATGGATCACGTGAGCAAGGCCGCTATGCGCAAGAGTTTTACACGGTGGTAAAAACTGCCTACATCGGATCGTAACCCGCTGCACCCGCGCCGGGCCTTCGCCTGAGGCCCTGCGCGGCACAAGACCAAAGAATGTTTTACCCGCATAAAAATAATCAGTGGGAGTACATCTACATGCAATCGTCCAAGCCGACTCACGTCCGCTATTTGATCCTGCTCATGCTGTTTCTGGTGACCACGATCAACTACGCCGACCGCGCCACGATCGCCATCGCCGGCTCCAGCCTGCAAAAAGATCTGGGCATCGACGCAGTCACCCTCGGCTACATCTTCTCCGCATTCGGTTGGGCCTACGTGGCCGGGCAAATCCCCGGCGGCTGGTTGCTCGATCGCTTCGGTTCGAAAAAAGTCTATGCGCTGAGCATTTTCACCTGGTCGCTGTTCACCGTGCTGCAAGGCTTTGTCGGTGAGTTCGGCATGTCCACGGCGATTGTTGCGCTGTTCATGCTGCGCTTCCTGGTCGGTCTGGCTGAAGCGCCTTCGTTCCCCGGCAACGCGCGCATTGTCGCGGCGTGGTTCCCGACCGCTGAACGCGGTACGGCTTCGGCGATCTTCAACTCGGCGCAATACTTTGCCACCGTGTTGTTCGCACCGCTGATGGGCTGGATCGTTTACTCCTTCGGCTGGGAACACGTGTTCATTGTCATGGGCGTGTTCGGCATTGTCTTCTCGGGCATCTGGCTGAAGGTTATCCACAGCCCGCGCCAACACCCGCTGGCCAACGAAGCCGAAGTGCAGTTCATTGCCGACAACGGCGGCATGGTCGACATGGACGTCAAGCAGGGCAAAAAGGCTGATGGCCCGAAATGGGATTACATCCGTCAGTTGCTGACCAACCGCATGATGCTCGGTGTGTATCTGGGTCAATACTGCATCAACGGCATCACCTATTTCTTCCTGACCTGGTTTCCGGTGTACCTGGTACAAGAGCGTGGCATGACCATTCTCAAGGCCGGTTTCATCGCCTCGTTGCCGGCAATTTGCGGCTTCATCGGCGGCGTGCTCGGCGGGGTGATTTCCGATTACCTGCTGCGCAAGGGCCACTCGCTGACCTTCGCCCGTAAAGCACCGATCATTGCCGGTCTGCTGGTTTCCAGCAGCATCGTCGCCTGCAACTATGTTGATGTGGAATGGATGGTGGTTGGCTTCATGGCTCTGGCCTTCTTCGGCAAAGGCGTTGGCGCACTGGGCTGGGCGGTGGTTTCCGACACCTCGCCAAAACAGATCGCCGGTCTGAGCGGTGGCCTGTTCAACACCTTCGGCAACATCGCTTCGATTACCACGCCGATCGTGATTGGCTACATCATCAGCTCCACCGGTTCGTTCAAGTGGGCGCTGGTGTTTGTCGGTGCCAACGCACTGGTCGCGGTGTTCAGCTATCTGGTCATCGTTGGCCCGATCAAACGTGTGGTACTCAAAGAGCCGCCAACCAACGGCGGTACTGAAGCCACCGGTAAATTGTCTCAAGCGCATTCCTGAGGAGCGGCGTCATGCAGTTGATTGAACATTCCGACTCGCCGCGCCATATCCGCCTGCACGAGCGGGACAATGTGGTGGTAGTGGTCAACGACCAGGGCGCACCGGCCGGCACTGAATTTGCCGATGGCCTGGTGACGCTGGAATTTGTGCCGCAGAGCCACAAGGTCACTCTGGAAGACATCCCCGAGGGCGGCGAGGTGATTCGCTACGGTCAGGTGATTGGCTACGCGTTGCAGCCGATTCTCCGTGGCAGTTGGGTCAAGGAAGATCAACTGCGCATGCCGACCGCGCCGCCGCTGGACAGCTTGCCGCTGTCCACCGACGTGCCGGACGCGCAGGCACCGCTGGAAGGCTTCACCTTCGAGGGTTACCGCAACGCTGACGGCACCGTCGGCACGCGCAATATTCTTGGCATCACCACCACGGTGCAGTGCGTCACCGGCGTGCTCGATCATGCGGTGAAACGCATCAAGGAAGAACTGCTGCCGAAGTACCCGCACGTCGATGACGTGGTCGCGCTGACTCACAGTTATGGCTGCGGCGTGGCGATTACCGCCACCGACGCCTACATCCCGATCCGCACCGTGCGCAATCTGGCGCGCAACCCGAACCTCGGTGGCGAAGCGTTGGTGATCAGTCTGGGCTGCGAGAAATTGCAGGCCGGGCAGGTGATGCACGAGGACGATGCGTCGGTGGATCTCAGCGATCCATGGCTGTATCGACTGCAGGATTCCAGTCACGGCTTCACCGAGATGATCGAGCAGATCATGGCGCTGGCTGAAGTCCGTTTGAAGAAGCTCGATCAACGCCGCCGCGAAACCGTGCCGGCGTCCGAGCTGATCCTCGGCATGCAGTGCGGCGGCAGCGATGCGTTCTCCGGGATCACCGCCAACCCGGCGCTGGGCTATGCCTCGGACTTGCTGCTGCGTGCCGGGGCGACGGTGATGTTTTCCGAAGTCACCGAAGTACGCGATGCGATTTATCTGCTGACTTCACGTGCCGAAAGCAAAACCGTTGCCGAGGAATTGGTGCGTGAGATGGACTGGTACGACCGTTATCTGGCCAAGGGTGAAGCGGATCGCAGCGCCAACACCACGCCGGGCAACAAGAAGGGCGGGTTGTCGAACATTGTCGAGAAGTCTCTGGGCTCGATCGTCAAATCCGGCAGCAGCGCGATCAACGGCGTGCTTGGCCCTGGCGAGCGCTTCAAGCAGAAGGGTTTGATTTTCTGTGCGACGCCGGCCAGTGATTTTGTTTGCGGCACGTTGCAGTTGGCGGCGGGGATGAATCTGCATGTGTTCACCACCGGGCGGGGTACGCCGTATGGTTTGGCGATGGCGCCAGTGGTGAAGGTCTCGACGCGGACGGAGTTGGCGCAGCGTTGGCCGGATCTGATCGATATCGATGCCGGGCGGATTGCTACCGGGCGCGCGACCATCGAGGAATTGGGTTGGGAGTTGTTTCACTACTATCTGGATGTTGCCAGCGGCAAGCAGCAGACGTGGGCGGAGAAGCACAAGTTGCATAACGACATTACGTTGTTCAATCCGGCGCCGATTACCTGATGGTTTGTGGGGGGGCAAAAGCTACCCTCACCCCAGCCCTCTCCCAGAGGGAGAGGGGGCCGATCCGGGGATATTTTAGAAGTACATCGACCTGAAAGTGCTTTGCCGAATCCATAATCGATTCGGTCTTGCAGGTCGATGTACGACGCAAGACACCTCGGTCAGTCCCCTCTCCCTCCGGGAGAGGGCTAGGGTGAGGGGCCTATCGAGTTGTCTTGCGCAATACATCGACCTGAAATACCGAGTTGATTATGGGCCAGACGAGCAATTCTGGATTCAGTGGTGTCCTTTCAGGTCGGTGGAATTATTGAATATCTCCCGATCGGTCCCCTCTCCCTCCGGGAGAGGGCTAGGGTGAGGGGCTTTTGCTTTATCATTGGCATCCAACGACGCTCACCCAAGGCTCCCCGGCATGCTGGCAATTTTCCTCGAAACCCTGAACATCACCGCGCCGGTGTTTGCCATGCTGTTTCTCGGTGTGCTGCTCAAGCGCATCGACTGGATCAACGACAATTTCATCCACACCGCCTCCTCGCTGGTGTTCAACGTGACCATGCCGGCGCTGCTGTTTCTCGGCATTCTGCATGCCGACCTGCACGCAGCATTGCAACCGTCCCTGCTGATCTACTTCTCCCTCGCCACGCTGGTGAGTTTTGCCCTGGCCTGGGGCTGGGCGATTTTCAAATGCCCGCGTGAAGATCGCGGCATCTACACCCAAGGCGCGTTTCGCGGCAACAACGGCGTCATCGGTCTGGCACTGGCGGCGAGCATGTACGGCGATTACGGGATTTCCCTCGGAGCGATTCTCGCGGCGTTGGTGATCCTGTTTTACAACACCCTGTCGACCATCGTGCTGGCGGTATACAGCCCGGTGATCAAGTCCGATCCGTGGAGCATCTGCAAAAGCGTGTTCAGCAATCCGCTGATCATCAGCGTGATTGCGGCGGCGCCGTTTGCCTATTTCAAGATCGGTTTGCCGGGCTGGCTGGAGACGTCAGGTCAATATCTGGCGCAGACCACCTTGCCGCTGGCGTTGATCTGCATTGGCGGCACGCTGTCACTGGCGGCGTTGCGCAAGAGCGGCAATATGGCGCTGAGTTCGAGCCTGGTGAAGATGGTCGGCTTGCCGGTGCTGGCGACGCTCGGCGCGTGGTTGTGGGGATTTCGCGGGGCGGAGTTGGGGATTCTGTTTCTGTACTTCGGCAGCCCGACGGCGGCGGCGAGTTTTGTCATGGCCCGGGCGGCGCAGGGCAATCATGAGCTGGCGGCGGCGATTATTGTGATGACCACATTGATGGCGGCGATCACAACCAACGTCGGGATCTTTGTTTTGCAGTGGGGTGGGTGGATCTGACTGTGGGATCTGTAGGGAATGGACCGGCCTCTTCGCGAGCAGGCTCGCTCCCACATTTGAAATGCAATCCAATGTGGGAGCGAGCCTGCTCGCGAAAGCTATTTCACGGGCGCTGAATTACTCTGGCTTTTGGTAGGTATCAATTACTTCCTGCGCTGCCCGAAACGCATCAATCGCCGCCGGCACGCCGGCATACACCGCGCAATGCAGCAGCGCCTCACGAATCTCGTCCACCGTGCAGCCATTGTTCAGCGCACCGCGCACGTGGCCCTTCAATTCTTGCGGGCACTTCAGCGCCGTCAACGCGGCGAGGGTGATCAGGCTGCGGGTTTTCAGCGGCAGGCCTGCGCGATTCCACACGCCACCCCAGGCATGCTCATTGACGAAATCCTGCAACGGTTGAGTGAACTCGGTGGCGTTGCCCAAGGCGCGATCAACAAACGCATCGCCCATTACCTGGCGGCGGACTTCAACTCCGGACTTCTTCGATTCGGTCATGGTTTTTCACTCTTGTGGTGTTGGCGGCGCCAGGCGCGGATCGACGTGAACAGCAAAAACGTCAACAGCGTCGGCAAGACATAAAACAGCATCAGCCGCTCCAGCTTGCCGGCCAGCGGCATGCCGGTGGTGAACGACACCACGTGCAGCCCGTAAACCAGATACAAACCGAGCAGCAACATACCCTCTGCGCGCGTTACCCGATAGCCGGAATAGAACACCGGCAGGCACAGTGCGGCGACGCCGAGCATCACCGGCAGGTCGAAATCCAGTGCGTTCGGCGATACCGACAGCGGTGTCGGCGCAATCAGTGCGGTCAGGCCGAGCACCCCGAGCAGATTGAACAGGTTGGCGCCGATCACGTTGCCGACAGCAATGTCGCGTTGCCCGCGCAAAGCCGCGATCAATGAGGTTGCCAGTTCCGGCAGCGAAGTGCCGACAGCGACCACGGTCAGGCCGATCACTCGCTCGGAGAATCCCAGATCCGTGGCCACCACGACGGCAGCGCCCAGCAGCAGATGCCCGGCGAATACCAGCATTGCCAGACCGATAACGATCATCAGCAAGCTGCTGATCCACGAGGCATGTACTGCTTCGGCATGTTCCGAATGCGGCCGCGTCGAGTGCCGCGATTGACGCAGCAGCAAGCCGAGGTACAACGCCAGTGCGCCCAGCAGCAGGAGGCCGTCGAAGCGACCGATCTCTTCATTCCAGGCCAGGACGAACACCAGCAGGCTGGCGCCGATCATCAGCGGAATATCGAGCCGCACCAGTTGCCGCGAGACGCGCAGCGGGATGATCAGCGCCGATAGGCCGAGGGTGACGAGGATGTTGAAGATACTGCTGCCGACCACGCTGCCGACGGCGATGTCCGGGTTGTGCGCTAACGCAGCCTGCAGGCTGACGGCCATTTGCGGCGCGCTGCTGCCGAGGGCGACGATGGTCAGGCCGATGATCAGCGGCCGCACATGCAGGCGTGCCGCCAGACGCACCGCTGCGCGTACCATCAGTTCGGCGCCGAAGATCAGCAGGCACAGGCCCGCGAGCAGTTCGATCACGCTGATCAGGGGTAAGTCGGCTAGTCCGAAAATGGTCGGTGCTCCATCAGTCGTCGAGGGCTTGCACGCGAACCCGTGCGGTGCCACTGCGCAGCATGCCGAGCTGTTCGGCGGCCTCGCGGGACACGTCGATCAGGCGTCCACGGGTATGCGGGCCACGGTCGTTGATGCGGACCACGACGGATTCATCGTTTTTCAGGTTGGTGACCTTCACCCGTGTGCCGAAGGGTAGCTGGCGGTGGGCGGCGGTCAGGGAATTCTGGTTGAACGGCTCGCCACTGGCGGTGCGTTTACCGTGGTGCCTGGCACCGTAATAGGAAGCGACGCCGGTCTGGTCGTAACCGTGCGGGTCGATGGTGTCAGTGCTGGCGCAACCGGCCAGGAGAGAGAGCAGGGCGCAGGCGCCGAGCAGACGTTTCATTCGAAAGCTCCCAGATAACAATGTGGGAGCGAGCTTGCTCGCGAAGAGGCCGTCACATTCAGCATTCATGTTGAATGTCATGACGCCTTCGCGAGCAAGCTCGCTCCCACAGGGAATAGAGCCAGGCTTGGGATCTGGCTCAATTGCGGTCAGCCTTCGAGCTTGCTTTTCAGCAGTTCGTTCACTTGCTGCGGGTTGGCTTTGCCTTTCGACGCTTTCATCGCCTGACCCACAAAGAAGCCAAACATCTTGCCGCGTTTGGCTTCATCCGCCGCACGGTATTGTTCAACTTGCTCGGCGTTGGCCGCGAGCATTTCGTCCAGCACCGCCGAGATCGCGCCGCTGTCGGTCACTTGCTTCAGGCCGCGTTTTTCGATGATCTCGTCTGCGCTGCCCTCACCGTTGGCCATCGCTTCGAACACCACTTTGGCGATCTTGCCGGAGATGGTGTTGTCCTTGATGCGCTGCAGCATGCCGCCCAACAGTTCAGCCGAAACCGGCGACTCGTCGATGTCCAGGCCTTGCTTGTTGAGCAGGCTGCCCAACTCGACCATCACCCAGTTCGCCGCCAGTTTGGCGTCGCCGCCGATGCTCGCGACTTTCTCGAAGTAGTCGGCTTGCTCGCGGCTGGTGGCCAGCACGCTGGCGTCATAGACCGACAGACCGAATTGCTCCTGGAAGCGCTCGCGTTTCTGCGGAGGCAGTTCCGGCAGGGTGGCGCGCACCTCGCCGAGGAACGACTCTTCGATGATCACCGGCAGCAGGTCGGGGTCGGGGAAGTAACGGTAGTCGTTGGCTTCCTCTTTCGAACGCATCGGACGGGTTTCGTCCTTGTTCGGATCGTACAGACGGGTCTGCTGGATCACTTTGCCGCCGTCTTCGATCAGCTCGATCTGCCGCTGGATCTCGGAGTTGATCGCCTTCTCGATGAAACGGAAGGAGTTGACGTTCTTGATCTCGCAGCGCGTGCCGAACTCGACCTGGCCTTTCGGACGGATCGACACGTTGCAGTCGCAACGCAGCGAGCCTTCGGCCATGTTGCCGTCGCAGATGCCCAGGTAACGCACCAGTGCGTGGATCGCCTTGACGTAAGCCACGGCTTCCTTGGCGCTGCGCATGTCCGGCTCGGAGACGATTTCCAGCAGCGGCGTGCCGGCGCGGTTCAGGTCGATGCCGGTGGCACCGTTGAATTCTTCGTGCAGGCTCTTGCCGGCGTCTTCTTCCAGATGCGCGCGGGTAATGCCGACACGTTTGACGGTGCCGTCTTCCAGGGCGATGTCCAGGTGGCCTTTGCCGACGATCGGCAATTCCATCTGGCTGATCTGATAGCCCTTCGGCAGATCCGGGTAGAAGTAGTTTTTACGGGCGAACACGTTGTGCTGACCGATCTCGGCGTCAATCGCCAGACCGAACATCACCGCCATGCGCACCGCTTCCTGGTTCAGCACCGGCAACACGCCGGGCATGCCCAGGTCGATCAGACTGGCCTGGGTGTTCGGCTCGGAACCGAACGTGGTGGAACTACCGGAAAAGATTTTCGACCGGGTAGTGAGCTGAGTGTGAATCTCCAGCCCGATCACGACTTCCCATTGCATGTGTGTCTCCTCAGAAGCCGGTTGGGGTGCGGGTGTGCCAGTCAGTGTTGAGCTGATACTGGTGGGCAACGTTCAACAGGCGACCTTCCTGGAAGTACGGCGCGAGCAACTGCACGCCCACCGGCAGACCGTCGACAAAACCGGCCGGCATCGACAGGCCCGGCAGGCCCGCGAGGTTGGCGGTGATGGTGTAGACGTCTTCCAGATAGGCAGCGACCGGGTCGCTGTTCTTCGCGCCGAGTTTCCAGGCCGGGTTCGGCGTGGTTGGGCCGAGGATGATGTCGACTTCATTAAAGGCAGCCATGAAGTCGTTCTTCACCAAGCGACGGATCTTCTGCGCTTTCAGGTAGTAGGCGTCGTAGTAACCGGCGGACAGCGCGTAGGCACCGACCATGATCCGGCGCTGGACTTCCGCGCCGAAGCCTTCACCACGGGAGCGTTTGTACAGGTCGATCAGGTCTTTCGGGTGCTCGCAACGGTGGCCGAAACGCACGCCGTCGAAACGCGACAGGTTCGAGGAGGCCTCTGCCGGGGCGATCACGTAGTACGCAGGGATCGCGTGCTGCATGTTCGGCAGGCTGATTTCCTTGATCACGGCACCGAGCTTCTGCAGCTCTTTAATACTGTTCTGGATCAGCTCGGCGATACGTGGGTCGAGACCGGCGCTGAAGTATTCCTTCGGCACGCCGATGCGCAGGCCTTGCAGCGAGTCGCCCAGGCTTGCGGAGTAATCCGGCACCGGCTCATCGATGCTGGTGGAGTCGTTCTGATCGAAGCCAGCCATACCTTGCAACAAAATCGCGCAGTCTTCGGCCGTGCGCGCCAACGGGCCGCCCTGATCGAGGCTGGAGGCATAAGCGATCATGCCCCAGCGCGAAACGCGACCATAGGTCGGTTTCAGGCCGGTGAGGTTGGTGAATGCCGCCGGCTGACGAATCGAACCGCCAGTGTCGGTGGCCGTCGCCGCTGGCAACAGACGCGCGGCAACGGCCGCTGCTGAACCACCGGACGAACCGCCTGGTACGTGTTCCAGGTTCCACGGGTTTTTCACCGCGCCGTACCAGCTCGACTCGTTGGCCGAACCCATGGCGAATTCGTCCATGTTGGTCTTGCCCAGAGTCACAGCGCCGGCAGCCGCCAGTTTCGCGACCACGGTGGCGTCGTACGGGGCTTTGAAGTTGTCGAGCATCTTCGAGCCGCAGCTGGTGCGAATGCCCTGGGTGCAGAACAGGTCCTTGTGAGCGATCGGCGCACCGAGCAGGGCGCCGCTCTCACCGTTGGCGCGGCGGGCATCGGCGGCTTTCGCCTGCTCGAGGGCCAGCGCTTCGGTGAGGCTGATGAAACTGTTGAGCTGCGGATCGAGCTGGGTGATACGCGCCAGCAGGACTTTGGTCAGCTCTTCGGAGGAAAACTTTTTATCGGCGAGACCGCGGGCGATCTCGGCCAGAGTCATTTGATGCATTGCAGGCTCTTTCCCTTTAGTCGATGACTTTCGGAACCAGATACAGGCCGTTTTCGACCGCTGGTGCGATGGACTGGTAGGCCTCGCGGTGATTGCTCTCGGTCACGACGTCGGCGCGCAGGCGCTGACTGGCTTCCAGCGGGTGGGCCAGAGGCTCGATTCCGTCGGTATTAACAGCCTGCATTTCGTCGACCAGACCGAGAATGCTGTTGAGAGCGGAAGTAATGTGTGGAAGATCGGCATCATTGAGGCCAAGGCAGGCCAGATGAGCGATTTTTTCCACGTCGGAGCGTTCTAGCGCCATCGGGATTCTCCTGTGGAAAACAGAACGGACGGCGTCCGTGTGTTAGATTGTCGGAACACTACCGCACTTCTACGGTCATAAGGCCGCGATTGTGGGGCTTGGTGCACAGAAAAGCGGCCAATTTAACATATTGGCGCCTTGCCCAAAATCCCTGTCGTTGTTAGAGTTTGCCGC
Source organism: Pseudomonas sp. CROZ-RG-20F-R04-15 (assembly GCF_022662375.1). Classification (GTDB taxonomy): domain Bacteria; phylum Pseudomonadota; class Gammaproteobacteria; order Pseudomonadales; family Pseudomonadaceae; genus Aquipseudomonas. The sequence goes on from NZ_JAKNQL010000001.1 coordinate 204,930, forward strand.
ACTTTTTTACCCACGCGTTGCCTAGGGTCCCTTTCCCATGTTCAAGAAACTGCGTGGCATGTTTTCCAGCGATCTTTCCATTGACCTGGGCACTGCCAACACCCTTATTTACGTGCGCGAGCGCGGTATCGTCCTGAATGAGCCATCGGTTGTGGCCATTCGGACACACGGTAACCAGAAAAGTGTCGTTGCTGTCGGCACCGAGGCCAAGCGCATGCTCGGCCGTACGCCGGGCAACATTGCTGCCATTCGTCCGATGAAGGACGGCGTGATCGCCGACTTCAGCGTCTGCGAAAAGATGCTGCAGTACTTTATTAACAAGGTTCACGAAAACAGCTTTCTGCAGCCTAGCCCTCGTGTGCTGATCTGCGTTCCATGCAAATCCACCCAGGTTGAGCGTCGTGCCATCCGTGAATCGGCCCTTGGTGCCGGTGCCCGTGAAGTGTTCCTGATCGAAGAGCCAATGGCTGCTGCGATCGGTGCCGGCCTGCCGGTCGAAGAAGCACGCGGTTCGATGGTCGTGGATATCGGTGGTGGTACTACCGAAATCGCGCTGATCTCCCTGAACGGTGTGGTCTATGCCGAATCCGTCCGTGTTGGCGGCGACCGCTTCGACGAAGCGATCATCACCTACGTGCGTCGTAACTACGGCAGCCTGATCGGTGAATCCACTGCTGAGCGCATCAAGCAGGAAATCGGCACGGCCTACCCGGGCGGCGAAGTTCGCGAAGTCGATGTTCGCGGTCGCAACCTGGCCGAAGGCGTTCCACGCGCATTCACCCTGAACTCCAACGAAGTGCTGGAAGCTCTGCAAGAGTCCCTGGCCACTATCGTTCAGGCTGTGAAAAGCGCCCTGGAGCAATCGCCGCCGGAACTGGCTTCCGACATCGCCGAGCGTGGCCTGGTGCTGACCGGTGGTGGCGCGCTGCTGCGTGACCTCGACAAGTTGCTGGCCCAGGAAACCGGTCTGCCAGTGATCGTTGCCGAAGATCCGCTGACCTGTGTTGCTCGCGGCGGTGGCCGTGCATTGGAAATGATGGATAAGCACACCATGGACCTGCTCTCGAGCGAATAAGTCGCCGAGTGCAATACGTGGGTGAACGCGCAGGCAGCACTTTGCAGTGCTGCCTGTTGGCGTTTATCTTCTGTCAGTCTTCATCCAGGCCGGTTTGATGCCGTATGAATAAACAGAACATTTGCCTGGGAGGAGCGGCTTATTAAACCGCTTTTCGCCAAAGGCCCTTCGTTGGGTGTGCGCCTGTTGGTGCTGGCCGTGCTGTCGGTCGCGCTGATGGTGGTCGATGCCCGCTTCGACGTGCTCAAGCCTGCGCGCAAACAAGCGTCGCTGGTGTTGATGGATGCCTACTGGATTACCGACCTGCCGGGACGCCTGTGGGAAGGGATTGCCAGCCAGTTCGGCAGTCGCACCGAACTTGTCGCCGAAAACGAAAAACTCAAGACCGAAAACCTGCTGTATCAGGGGCGCATGCAAAAGCTTGCCGCCCTTACCGAGCAGAACGTTCGGCTGCGCGAGTTGCTCAATTCCTCTGCGCTGGTCAACGAAAAGGTCGAAGTGGCCGAGCTGATCGGCATGGACCCCAATCCCTTCACCCATCGCATCATCATCAATAAAGGTGAGCGCGATGGCGTGGTGCTCGGGCAGCCGGTGCTCGATGCGCGCGGTCTGATGGGCCAGGTGGTCGAGTTGATGCCTTACACTTCCCGTGTATTGCTGTTGACCGATACCACCCACAGCATTCCTGTACAGGTCAACCGTAACGGTCTGCGGGCGATTGCCAGCGGCACCGGCAACCCGGAACGCCTGGAACTGCGTCACGTCGCCGACACTGCCGATATCAAGGAAGGCGATCTACTGGTCAGTTCCGGTCTCGGCCAGCGCTTCCCGGCCGGTTATCCAGTCGCCACGGTGAAGGAAGTCATCCACGATTCCGGCCAGCCGTTCGCGATCGTACGCGCCGTGCCGACTGCCGCACTCAACCGCAGCCGCTACCTGCTGCTGGTGTTCAGCGACAACCGCACCGCCGAAGAGCGCGCCAACGATGCCGCTCAAGCCCAGGAAAATCTTGATGCCTTTGGCGGTGGCCCGATTATTCCGGCCACCGTGCCGAAGACCGTAACCCCACCTGCTGCGACTGCGGCACCAGCCACTGCCACGCCGGCAGTGCCTGCGGCCAGTGCGGCGCCGGCCAAACCGGCGGCAAGCAAACCGCCCGCGGCAGCCAGACCACCGGCGGCAAGCAAACCTCCAGCTGCCCAGCCCGCTGCACGACCTGCGGCTAAGCCGCCTGTCAGCGCACCGGCGACAACCGGGAGACAAGAATAATGGTCGGGGCTACCGCATCGCGAAACGGCTGGATTGTCTGGCTGACGTTTCTCGTAGGCCTGCTGCTCAGCGTGTCACCGTTGCCGATTTTCATGGAGATCCTGCGCCCGTTATGGCTGGCCTTGCTCCTGACATTCTGGGCTCTGTACATGCCACACACGGTCGGCATGGTCACCGCGTTCTGTCTGGGCTTGGCCGAAGACGTGCTGCAGGGCGACCTGTTCGGTCAGAACGCGCTGATCCTGACCTTGATCACGTTCCTGGTGCTGTCGTTGCAGCAACGCCTGCGAATGTTCCCGATGTGGCAGCAGTGCCTGGTGATTCTGGTGATCTTCGGCCTCGCGCAACTGGTGCAATTGTGGCTCAGCGCCTTGACCGGCAACCGTCAGCCAACGTTGGCACTGGTGCTTCCGGCGCTGGTCAGTGCCTTGCTCTGGCCTTGGGTCAGCTTTGCCCTACGCGGATTACGCCGACGCTACAAAATCAATTGAGCCGGTGAAGCAGGGCACTGAACAGGGAGATGTTTTGATGAAGCCGCTTTACCTCGCCTCCGGATCGCCGCGTCGCCGTGAATTGCTCACGCAGATCGGCGTTCCATTCTCCGCCATCAGTGCGGATATCGACGAAACCCCATTACCCGAAGAATCACCGTCGGCCTATGTCGAACGGCTGGCGCGCGGCAAGGCCGAGGCCGGGCGCCGTAGCGTCGTGTCTGCTCAGCCATTCTGCGTGCTGGGTGCCGACACCGCCGTGGTGCTGGACGGCAAAATTCTTGGCAAACCGGTGGACGAAGCCGATGCATGCGCCATGCTGATGATGTTGTCCGGCAAGGAGCATGAAGTGCTGACCGCCATCGCCGTGCTCGAAGGCGATCGTTGCGAGTCACGGGTGGTGCGCAGTCTGGTGCGGTTCCGGCCGATCACCGGCGATGAAGCTGCCGCCTATTGGGCCAGCGGTGAACCGCATGACAAGGCCGGCGGCTATGGCATTCAGGGGCTCGGGGCGGTGTTTGTCGCCGGGCTCAATGGCAGTTACTCGGCAGTCGTCGGGCTGCCCGTTTGCGAAACCGCAGAACTGTTGGGCCATTTCGGCATACCCTGTTGGCAAAACCTGAACGCGCAATAAGCGTCGTACGAAACCAGATGCGGCCATTATCGTGAACATGCCTGAACGAGATCCTGCCATGAGTGAAGAGATTCTGATCAACATCACGCCGATGGAGTCGCGCGTGGCGGTGGTCGAAAACGGTGTGCTGCAAGAAGTCCATGTTGAGCGCACGCAAAAGCGCGGGATCGTCGGCAACATCTATAAAGGCAAGATTGTCCGGGTGCTGCCGGGAATGCAGGCGGCCTTCGTCGACATCGGCCTGGATCGCGCGGCGTTCATTCACGCCGCCGAAATCTCCCTGCGCGAAGGCCCAGCGGTGGAAAGCATCAGTGCGCTGGTGCACGAAGGCCAAAGCCTGGTGGTGCAAGTCACCAAGGATCCGATCGGTTCCAAAGGCGCGCGCCTGACTACGCAGTTGTCGATTCCGTCGCGCTATCTGGTCTATATGCCGCGTACTGCCCACGTCGGCATTTCGCTGAAAATCGAAGACGAAGCCGAACGCGAACGCCTCAAGCAGGTGGTCAGCGATTGTGTGGCCAAGGAAGGGATCAAGGAGGCCGGCGGTTTCATTTTGCGCACCGCCGCCGAAGGCGCTGGCGCCGATGAAATCCTCATGGACATCCGCTACCTGCGACGCCTGTGGGATCAGATCAACGAGCAGATCAAAACCATCGGCGCGCCGAGTGTGATTTACGAAGACCTCGGTCTGGCGTTGCGTACGTTGCGTGACCTGGTCAACCCGAAAATCGAAAAGATCCGTATCGACTCGCGGGAAACCTTCCAGAAAACCACGCAATTCGTCGCCGAACTGATGCCGGAAATCGCCGATCGTCTGGAACACTACCCAGGTGAGCGACCGATTTTCGACCTGTACGGCGTCGAAGACGAAATCCAGAAAGCCCTTGAACGCAAGGTGCCGCTGAAATCCGGTGGCTATCTGGTGGTGGATCCGGCGGAAGCCATGACCACCATCGATGTAAACACCGGTGCGTTCGTCGGCCATCGCAACCTTGAAGAAACCATCTTCAAGACCAATCTCGAAGCGGCTACCGCGATTGCCCGGCAAATGCGCCTGCGCAATCTGGGCGGGATCATCATCATCGACTTCATCGACATGGAAGATGAAGAGCACCAGCGCCAAGTGCTGCGCACTTTGGAAAAACAACTGGAACGCGATCACGCCAAGACCAACATCATCGGCATCACCGAGTTGGGCCTGGTGCAGATGACCCGCAAGCGCACCCGCGAAAGTCTCGAACAAGTGCTGTGCGAACCGTGCAGCAGTTGCCAGGGGCGCGGCAAGCTGAAAACCCCGGAAACCATCTGTTATGAGATCTTCCGCGAGATCCTGCGTGAAGCCCGCGCCTATCAGGCCGAGGGTTACCGGGTGTTGGCGAATCAGAAAGTGGTCGATCGTTTGCTGGATGAAGAATCCGGTAACGTCGCCGAGCTTGAAGGGTTTATCGGTCGCACCATACGCTTCCAAGTGGAAACCATGTATTCCCAGGAACAATATGACGTGGTGTTGCTCTGATCCCCTGCGTCACTTTTATTCCACCGCGGCTGGCCTCAGCTTTTCGCAGTATTTTTGCCATGGGAGCCATCTGACATGGAGCGTCTGACACGCATTCTGGCCGCACTCACCCGTTGGGGGCTGGGCCTGTGCGCGTTGGTTCTGGTGTTGATGGCGTTGTACGTCAGTCTCGGCCGCGAACTGACGCCGCTGGTGGCTGAATATCGAGCCGATATAGAAGACAAGGCCAGCGCGGCCCTCGGCATGCCGTTGCAGATCGGCGAACTGGAAGGCAACTGGAGCGGTTTTGCGCCGATCCTGCTGGCCCATGATGTGATGGTCGGCGACGGCGCCAATGCCTTGCGTCTGGACCGCGTGCGCGCCGTACCGGATCTCTGGGCCAGTCTGTTGGCTCGCGAAGTGCGTATCGCCCACCTTGAACTCAACGGTCTGAAAATCAGCCTTAAAGAGGCAGAAGATGGCAGTTGGGCACTGGAAGGTTTGCCGGTGCAAAACGATCAGCCGCTCGATCCGCAGCAATTGTTCAATCGCTCGCAGATGATTCAGCAACTGTCGGTGCTCGACAGTCAGGTGACCTTGCAGCCGCAGGATCACGCGCCGCTGACGCTCACCTATGTCGGCCTCAATCTGAAAACCGGCGCCAGCCGGCAGCGGCTCGATGCCCGTTTGACCTTGCCGGATGGCCAGCCTGTTGCGCTGAGCCTGCGCACGCGAATTCGCCCTGAGCAATGGCAGGACAGTGTGATCGATGGCTATGCCAGCCTGCCACAAAGCGACTGGTCGAAGTGGCTGCCGGAACGCCTTACCCAGCAATGGAATTTTTCCGAGATCAAGGCCGGTGGTGAACTCTGGGTCAACTGGGCCAAGGGCACACTGCAAAGTGCGGCGCTTCGTTTGAATGCGCCGCAACTGACCGGCGCGTATGCCGATCGCAAGTCGATCCAGATCAATAATCTGGCGCTTAACGCCTACTACGAGAACAGTGATGAGGGCGCGACTGTTACCCTCGATTCACTGGCGATGAATTTCGGCGAAAACCGCTGGGAGTCGCACGTGCAGCTGAAGCAGACGCGCGCGACCGACAAGGTGGACGAGCTCTGGCACTTGCAGGCGGATCGTCTCGATCTGACCCCGATCACTCCACTGCTCAATGCCTTGGGGCCGTTACCACAAGGGTTCGCCACGGCCGTTGATCATTTGAAAGTCACCGGTGGTCTGCGCAACGTGCTGCTGGATTTTCGCCCCAACGCCACCGATGGCAACAAATTCAGCTTCGCGACCAATCTGGACAATGTCGGTTTTGACGCCTACCACGGTGCGCCGGCGGCTCGAAACGTCAGCGGCAGTCTCAGCGGCAACCTCGACGGTGGCGAGTTGCGCATGGACAGCAAGGATTTTGTCCTGCACCTCGACCCGATTTTCGCCAAGCCATGGCAGTACATTCAGGCCAACGCCCGCCTGACCTGGAAACTCGATAAAGACGGCTTCACCCTGATCGCCCCGTACCTGAAGGTGCTCGGCGAAGAGGGCAAGATTGCCGGTGATTTCCTGATTCGTCTGCATTTCGACCATAGCCAGGAAGACTACATGGACCTGCGGGTCGGTCTGGTCGAGGGCGACGGTCGCTACACCGCCAAATACCTGCCCGAAGTCCTCAGTCCGGCGCTCGATGAGTGGCTGCGTACCGCGATCCTCAAAGGCGCAGTGGATCAGGGTTTCTTCCAGTATCAGGGCTCGCTGAACAAGAACGCCGGGGAGGCCGACCGCAGCATCAGTCTGTTCTTCAAAGTGCACGATGCCGAACTGGCCTTCCAGCCGGGCTGGCCGCACGTGAGCAAGGTCAGTGGTGACGTGTTCATCGAAGACAGCGGTGTGCGGATCTGGGCCGACAAGGGCCAGTTGCTCGACACCCAGGTCAGCGATGTCTTCGTCAATATTCCCCACGTACCGGCCGGGCAACACACGCACATGTATCTCGATGGCGGCTTTGCCGGCGGCCTCGGCGATGGCCTGAAAATTCTCCAGGATGCACCGATCGGCACCGGTGAAACTTTTGCTGGTTGGGAAGGCGCGGGCGATCTGCAAGGCAAGCTCAAGCTAGATATCCCGCTGGACAAGGGCGGCGACCAGCCGAAAATCCTCGTCGACTTCAAAACGGCCAACGCGCGCCTGAAACTGGCTGAGCCGAAGCTGGAGCTGACTCAGCTCAAAGGCGATTTCCGCTTTGATAGCGCCAAAGGACTCAGCGGGCAGAACATCGCGGCGCGTGCCTTCGACAAGCCCGTGACTGCGCAAATCTTCGCTGATGGCAGCCCCGGCAAACTGAAGACGCGGGTTGCGGCATCCGGTCAGGTCGAAGTGAAGAAACTCACCGACTGGCTGGGCGTGACGCAACCATTGCCGGTTTCCGGAACCATTCCTTACCAGATGCAGTTGAATCTGGACGGCGCCGACAGCCAGTTGATGGTCAGTTCCAGCATGAAAGGCGTGGCGGTGGATCTGCCGGCGCCATTCGGCATGGCGGCTGATGTCGGTCGCGACACGGTGTTTCGCATGACCCTGCAGGGGCAGGAGCGGCGTTACTGGGTCAATTACGATCAACTGGCCAATTTCACCTTTGCCGCGCCGCCGAGCAATTTTGCCGACGGCCGTGGCGAGTTGTTCCTTGGAGCCGGCGAAGCGGTGCTGCCGGGCGCCAAAGGCTTGCGGATTCACGGTGTGCTCTCGGAGCTGGACGTCGCGCCGTGGCAGGACCTGGTCAACAAATACGCCGGACAGGATCCGGGCGGCAGCGCCAAGCAATTGCTCAACAGTGCTGATTTCAAGGTCGGCAAACTCACGGCATTCGGGACTACGCTGGATCAGGCGTCGGTGCAGGTCAATCGCAAGCCGGGTACGTGGAATCTGTCCCTCGACAGTCAACAGGCGAAAGGCTCGGCGAGTCTGCCGGACGCCAAGGGCGTGCCGATTGCGGTGAATTTGCAGTACGTGAAACTGCCAGCGCCGGACCCGACGGTTCAAGCTGACGAGAATTCGCCGGATCCGTTGGTTTCGGTCGATCCAACGAAAATTCCGGCGCTGGATATCACCATCAATCAACTGTTTCTCGGCCCGGATCTGGTTGGCGGCTGGTCGCTGAAGGTGCGCCCGACCGCCAAAGGCATCGCCCTGAACAACCTGGACATGGGCCTCAAAGGCATCCTTTTGCAGGGTAATGGCGGCTGGGAAGGCTCGCCGGGTGCGACCAACAGTTGGTTCAAAGGCCGGATTGGCGGCAAGAACCTCGCTGATGTCCTCAAGGGCTGGGGCTTTGCTCCGAGCGTGACCAGTGAAGAGTTTCACATGGACGTCGATGGCCGTTGGCCGGGCTCGCCGGCCTGGCTGGCAACCAAGCGTTTCTCTGGCACCCTTGATGCGTCGCTGAACAAAGGCCAGTTTGTTGAGGTGGAAGGTGGCGCACAGGCATTGCGGGTGTTTGGTCTGCTCAACTTCAACTCCATCGGCCGGCGTTTGCGTCTGGACTTCTCCGATCTGTTCGGCAAAGGCTTGAGCTACGACCGGGTCAAAGGCCTGCTGGTGGCAAACAACGGCGTGTATGTGACTCGCGAGCCGATTCGCCTGACCGGTCCTTCGAGCAACCTGGAACTGGATGGCACGCTGGATCTGGTCGGCGACAAGGTCGACGCCAAATTGCTGGTGACCTTGCCGGTGACCAACAACCTGCCGATCGCTGCGCTGATCGTTGGCGCACCGGCAGTTGGCGGTGCGTTGTTCCTGATCGATAAGCTGATCGGTGACCGTGTGGCGCGCTTTGCCAGTGTGAAATACACCGTCAAAGGCCCATGGAAAGAGCCGAAAATCACCTTCGACAAACCTTTTTGAACAGCCAGCCCCTGAACCGATGGAGTAGCATGGCCGCATACCTCTTGCGGAGTTCGCCATGTCTTTAGCGGTGATTCAAATGGTCAGCCAGAGCGACGTGCTGGCCAATCTGGCTCAGGCCCGACGCCTGCTCGAACAGGCTGCTGCCGGCGGCGCGAAGCTGGCAGTGTTGCCAGAAAACTTCGCCGCCATGGGCCGTCGTGACGTTGCTGACATCGGCCGTGCCGAGGCGCTCGGCGAAGGACCTATCCTGCCGTGGTTGAAACAGACCGCCCGCGACCTCAAGTTATGGATAGTGGCCGGCACTTTGCCGTTGCCGCCAGTCAATCAACCGACGGCCAAGGCCAATGCCTGCTCGCTGCTGGTCGATGAGCATGGCGAAATCGTTGCACGCTATGACAAGTTGCATCTGTTCGATGTCGATGTGGCGGACAATCGCGGCCGTTATCGCGAATCCGATGACTATGCTTATGGCAGTGGTGTGGTGGTTGCCGACACGCCGGTGGGCAAGCTCGGTCTGACCGTGTGTTATGACCTGCGCTTTCCCGAGCTGTATAGCGAATTGCGTGCCGCCGGTGCCGAGTTGATCACCGCACCGTCGGCCTTCACTGCGGTGACCGGCGCAGCGCATTGGGATGTGCTGATTCGCGCGCGGGCCATCGAGACCCAGTGTTATGTGCTGGCCGCCGCGCAAGGCGGGACCCATCCGGGACCGCGCGAAACCTTCGGCCATGCGGCGATTATCGACCCGTGGGGCCGCGTGCTGGCGAGTCAGGATCAAGGCGAAGCGGTGTTGTTGGCCGAACGCGACAGTATTGAACAAGCGTCCATCAGGGCGCGAATGCCGGTGACCCGTCATCGGCGGTTTTTCTCGCAGGGCGCACAGCGGCCTGCTTCAGAACACGAATTTAAGGCGTAAACCTATGAGCGAGTTGTTGTCCTCAGTCAGTGATCACCTGTTGGCGCCCGGCGGCGTGACGATCGAGAGCCTGCAAGGCGTGCTCGGCGATCTGGCCGGTCCCGGCATTGATGCCGCCGATCTGTATTTCCAGGGCCAGATCTCCGAGTCGTGGGCGCTGGAAGACGGCATCGTCAAGGAAGGCAGCTTCAATCTCGACCAAGGTGTCGGCGTACGTGCGCAGTCCGGTGAAAAAACCGGTTTCGCCTACAGCAATGCGATCACCCTCGAAGCCCTCGGCGCAGCAGCCCGAGCCGCGCGTTCGATCTCCCGCGCCGGGCAGAACGGCACGGTGCAGGCGTTCACCACGCAGGATGTCGCGCAACTGTACGCGCCGGACAACCCGCTGGAAGTGCTGAGCCGCGCCGAGAAGGTTGAACTGCTCAAGCGTATCGATGTGGCTACCCGCGCGCTCGACCCGCGTATTCAGCAGGTCAGCGTCAGCATGGCTGGCGTCTGGGAGCGGATTCTGGTGGCGTCCACCGACGGCGGCCTGGCGGCGGATGTGCGCCCGCTGGTGCGTTTCAACGTCAGTGTGATCGTCGAACAGAATGGCCGTCGCGAGCGTGGCGGGCATGGCGGCGGCGGGCGTACCGACTACCGTTATTTCCTCGCCGAAGACCGCGCCATGGGTTATGCCCGCGAAGCGTTGCGACAAGCGCTGGTGAATCTGGAAGCGATTCCGGCACCGGCCGGTACGTTGCCGGTGGTGTTGGGTTCGGGCTGGTCCGGTGTGCTGTTGCACGAAGCCGTCGGCCACGGTCTCGAAGGCGACTTCAACCGCAAGGGCAGTTCGGCCTACAGCGGCCGCATGGGTGAAATGGTTGCCTCGAAACTTTGCACTATCGTCGATGACGGCACCTTGAGCGGCCGTCGCGGTTCGCTGAGCGTCGACGACGAGGGCACCCCGACCGAGTGCACCACGCTGATCGAGAACGGCGTACTCAAGGGCTACATGCAGGACAAGCTCAATGCGCGTCTGATGGGGGTGGCTCGTACCGGTAACGGTCGTCGCGAGTCTTACGCGCATCTGCCGATGCCTCGCATGACCAACACCTACATGCTCGGCGGCGAAAGCGATCCGGCGGAAATCATTGCTTCGGTGAAAAAAGGCATCTACTGCGCCAATCTTGGCGGTGGTCAGGTCGATATCACCAGCGGCAAGTTCGTGTTCTCCACCAGCGAGGCGTACCTGATCGAAGACGGCAAGATCACCGCGCCAGTCAAAGGTGCGACGTTGATCGGCAACGGCCCTGAGGCAATGAGCCGGGTGTCGATGGTCGGTAACGATCTGGCGCTGGACAGCGGTGTAGGCACGTGCGGCAAGGACGGGCAGTCGGTGCCGGTAGGCGTGGGTCAGCCGACGCTGAAAATCGATGCGATCACCGTGGGTGGCACGGGCGCATAAGAAGAGGTGGAGCTTCGGGTGGCGCGCAGGGCGACCACCCGGTGGCGAATATCAACGCAGACCGCGTTGAGTCTCGTCCAGCTCACGGATGTACTTGAAGATCTTGCGGCTGGAAGCAGGAGGTTTGTTTTGCGCAACCTCGTGCTGAGCCTGACGGATCAGGGAGCGTAGTTGTTGGCGATCGGCGTCCGGGTACTCGACGACGAACTTCTCCAGCACGGCATCGTCGCCTGCGATCAGGCGATCACGCCAGCGTTCGAGATTGTGGAAACGCTCGTTGTACTGACGAGTAGAGGCATCGAGTTGATCGAGCAACGTGAGAATGGCGTCCGTGTCCTGGTCGCGCATCAGTTTGCCGATGAACTGCAAATGCCGTTTACGCGCGATGTTCGCGGTGTGCTTGGGCGCATCGGCCAAAGCCCGGCGCATGGCGTCGGTCAGCGGCAGTTTTGCGATCAAGTCAGGCTTGAGTGTTGTCAGGCGCTCGCCGAGGTCAACCAGAGCATGCAGCTCGCGTTTGACCTGAGATTTGCTTTTTTCTCCCGTATCGAGGGAGTCGTCGTAAGAATCAACCATGGTGGCAGTCCGCAAAGAAACGCCGCCATGATAACCAGTCGGGGGCCGCTTGTCCGGCCCGGTCGCTCGATGACCCCAGCCGAAAGCAGAATTTGAGTGGAGATGAGCATGAGTGCAGTTCAAAGCGTCGGCCCGCAGGCATTGCCGGCACTGCAGGAACAAGTCGAGCAGATCATCGCCGAAGCCAAGCGTCAGGGCGCCAGTGCCTGCGAAGTAGCGGTGTCGCTGGAGCAGGGACTGTCGACATCAGTGCGTCAGCGTGAAGTCGAAACCGTCGAGTTCAACCGCGATCAGGGTTTCGGCATCACTCTGTATGTGGGCCAGCGCAAAGGCTCGGCCAGCACCTCGGCGACCGGCCCGGATGCAATTCGCGAAACCGTCGCTGCGGCTCTGGCCATCGCTAAACACACTTCAGAAGACGAGGCCTCGGGTCTGGCCGATGCGGCGTTGATGGCCAAGGAACAGCACGATTTCGACCTGTTTCACGAGTGGGACATCACGCCGGAGCAAGCGATCGAGAAGGCCTTGCTCTGTGAAGCAGCCGCGTTCGACGCCGATGCGCGGATCAAGAACGCCGACGGCACGACCCTCAGCACCCATCAGGGCTGCCGGGTTTACGGTAACAGCCACGGTTTCATTGGTGGCTACGCATCGACCCGGCACAGCCTGAGCTGCGTGATGATCGCCGAGGCCGATGGCCAGATGCAGCGCGATTACTGGTACGACGTGAGCCGTCAGGGCGAATTGCTGGCCGATCCGGTGAGCATTGGTCAGCGTGCCGCGCAACGGGCGGCAAGCCGTCTCGGCGCGCGTCCGGTGCCGACCTGCGAGGTGCCGGTACTGTTTTCCGCAGAGCTGGCGGGCGGTTTGTTTGGCAGTTTCCTCTCGGCGGTGTCCGGCGGCAGTCTGTATCGCAAATCGTCGTTCCTTGAAGGCACTTTGGGGCAGAAGCTGTTCCCGGAATGGCTGACGATTGATGAACGCCCGCACTTGATGCGCGCGATGGGCAGCGCCTCCTATGACGGTGATGGCCTGGCGACGTACGCCAAACCGTTCGTCGAAAAGGGCGAATTGGTCTCGTACATCCTTGGCACGTACTCCGGGCGCAAGCTCGGTATGCCGAGCACGGCGAACGCCGGCGGCGTGCATAACCTGTTCGTCACCCATGGTGATGAAGACCAGGCTGCGCTGTTGAAGCGTATGGGTCGTGGCTTGTTGGTCACTGAGTTGATGGGCCATGGCCTGAACATGGTTACCGGCGACTACTCGCGTGGTGCGGCGGGTTTCTGGGTGGAAAACGGCGAAATCCAGTTCGCCGTGCAGGAAGTGACCATCGCCGGCAACATGCGTGACATGTTCAAGCAGATCGTTGCCGTGGGTAATGACTTGGAACTGCGTAGCAACATTCGCACAGGTTCGGTGTTGATCGAACGGATGACTGTCGCCGGCAGCTAAGCTCACCCGCCACACCAAAAAGGCGCGCCACCCCATCGGGTGGCGCGCCTTTTTTATTGGCTCCATACAAAACCCTGTGGGAGCAAGCATGCTCGCGAAAGCGATTTAACAGCCGACCGCAGTGGTGACTGATACGACGCCTTCGCGAGCAGGCTCGCTCCCACCCTGAAATCTGCATCGCTCTGCGCTCTTGTTTTGGTTCTCATTATCATCTAATAATAAATCTCATTATCGGATGAGCCCCGGATCATGAGTTCTGCCTTGCACGAGCAGCCGTACCTCGAAAGCTGGCGCTGGATGAGTCGTCAGATCCGTTGCGCGATGGATCCCGACGAACCGCGCCTGATCGAACATTACCTCGCCGAAGGCCGGTATCTGTCTTGTTGCACCGCGACTTCTCCCTGGACCATCGCTGAAACCTCCTTCCGTCTGCTGCTCGACACGGCCACCGACATCGCCTTGCCGTGGCACTGGCGCAGCATCTGCCTCGATCAAGCCTGGCGTCCGTTGCGTGAAATGGAGCGCCTGTCCCTGTGCAACTGCCGGCTAAAACGCTGGCAACGCTACACCTGGCAGCTCGCCACTTGCGAATTGCTTCCCTCGATTCCTCTTATTGAACTGGTGCAAGGATTTTCAGATGACCAAGACACGTATTGAGCGCGACAGCATGGGCGAACTGCAGGTGCCGGTGGACGCTCTCTACGGCGCGCAAACGCAGCGCGCAGTGGATAACTTCCCGATCAGCGGCAAGCCGATGCCGACGCAATTCATCCGCGCGCTGATCCTCGCCAAGTCTGCGGCCGCCCGCGCCAACGTCGAGCTCAACCAGATCAGCGCCGCCCAGGGCAAAGCCATCAGCGACGCCGCGCAAGGCTTGCTCAAAGGCGATTTCATGCAGCATTTTCCGGTGGATATTTTCCAGACCGGTTCCGGCACCAGTTCCAACATGAACGCCAATGAAGTGATTGCCACTTTGGCCAGCCGTCTGCTCGGCGAATCGGTCAACGCCAACGATCACGTCAACTGCGGCCAGAGCAGCAACGACATCATCCCGACCACCATTCACGTCAGCGCCGCGCTGGCCCTGCACGAACAACTGCTGCCGGCGCTGCTGCACCTGGTGCAAGTGATCGAGCGCAAAGCCGAGCAAGTGCATCACCACGTCAAAACCGGCCGTACGCATTTGATGGACGCGATGCCGGTGCGCATGAGCCAAGTGCTCAATGGCTGGGCGCAACAGCTCAAGGCCAACATCGGCCACCTGCAAGACTTGCTGCCAAGCCTGCAATCCTTGGCGCAGGGCGGCACGGCCGTCGGCACCGGGATCAACGCGCATCCTGAGTTCGCCGCACGTTTCAGCCGCCAACTCAGCCAACTGACCGATGTGCAATTCACCCCGGGCAAAGATCTTTTCGCGCTGATCGGCTCGCAAGACACCGCCGTCGCCGTCTCTGGCCAGCTTAAAGCCACCGCAGTGTCGCTGATGAAAATCGCCAACGACCTGCGCTGGATGAACTCCGGCCCGCTCGCCGGCCTTGGCGAAATAGAACTGGAAGCCTTGCAACCGGGCTCGTCGATCATGCCGGGCAAGGTCAATCCGGTGATCCCCGAAGCCACCGCCATGGTTGCCGCGCAAGTCATCGGCAACGATTCGGTGATCACCATCGCCGGCCAGTCGGGCAACTTCGAACTGAACGTGATGCTGCCGATCATCGCGCAGAACCTGCTGAGCAGCATCGAATTGCTGGCCAACTCCAGCCGTCTGCTCGGTGACAAGGCCATCGCCAGCTTCAAGGTCAACGAGTCGCGCCTGAAGGAAGCGTTGTCGCGCAACCCGATTCTGGTCACCGCGCTCAACCCGATCATCGGCTACCAGAAAGCCGCGGAAATCGCCAAGCAGGCCTACAAAGAAGGCCGCGCGGTGATCGACGTCGCCCTGGAACACACCGACCTGTCGCGCAGCCAACTGGAAGAGTTGCTCAATCCCGAGAAACTCACCGCCGGCGGCGTGTAAACCCTGCAACCGCTTTGGAGGCTCACCATGGAGCACTGGAAACGCACGATCGAACGGGCCAATCGCTGCTTCATGCTGGGCGAATTGATCGACGCCCGTGAGGCTTATCTGCAAGCCCTGGCCCTGGCTCAAGTGTTGTTCGAACGCTGGGCGGATGCCGACGAAGCGGTGGCGGCCTGCGTCATCTCCCACCACAACCTGGCTGACTTGCACCTGCGCCTGAATCAGCCGGAGGAGAGCGCCGAATACCTCTGCGCTATTCATCAGCGGCTGCTGCAGACCATGCAGGACGAACGCCAGCGTCTGGCATTGCGTGAAGCGGCGCTGCGCCAGAGCAGCAAGACCTACGTCGAGCTGCTGAATTTCATCAGCGAACACGGCGAATACCCGCGCACCCAGCGTTTGCTGCACCCGGATACCGGCAATGCGCGCCGCGCGCCTGCCCCACACCACCATGGAGTCCATTGAAATGGCTTTTACCTTGCCTGCCTTGCCTTACGCCTACGACGCTCTCGAGCCGCATATCGATGCGCAGACCATGGAGATTCACTACACCAAGCATCACCAGACCTACATCAACAACTTAAACGCCGCCGTAGAAGGCACTGAATACGCTGAGTGGCCGGTGGAAAAGCTCGTCGCCAGTGTTCAGCAATTGCCGGAAAAACTCCGCGCGGCGGTAATCAATCAGGGCGGCGGTCACGCCAACCACTCGCTGTTCTGGGAAGTGATGGTGCCGAGTGGTGGCGGTAAGCCGGACGGCGCGCTGGCCAAGGCCATCGATGAGCAACTGGGCGGTCTCGACAGTTTCAAGGAAGCCTTCACTAAAGCCGCACTGACTCGCTTCGGCAGCGGCTGGGCCTGGCTCAGCGTGACCCCGGAGAAAAAACTGATCGTGGAAAGCAGCGGCAACCAGGACAGCCCGTTGATGAACGGCAACACGCCGATTCTCGGTCTCGATGTCTGGGAGCACGCCTATTACCTGCGCTATCAGAACCGTCGTCCGGAATACATCAACGCGTTCTACAACGTGATCAATTGGCCTGAGGTTGCTGCGCGCTATCAGGCCGCACTGGTTTAAGTCTTCTATAAAAACAATCCAAGGCTGACTATGGGCACTGAAACACTGGCGATCGGAAGTGGGCGTATGTTTCGTTACGCAGTGGGGTCGCTGTTGCTGTTGGCGGGCATGACCTTGTTGGTCACCCACGGGCTGGAATGGCTGAATCTGGAGCCGAGGCTGTTGCGAGCGTTGCAGGGCGGTGCGATCTGCGCCCTCGGCACGGCGCTTGGCGCTGTGCCGGTGCTGGTGATTCGGCGTATGCCGCAAGCGCTCAGCGATACGTTGCTGGGTTTTGGTGCCGGGGTGATGCTGGCGGCGACGGCGTTTTCGCTGATCGTACCGGGAATTGCCGCCGCCGAAAGCCTGGGCCTGACACCGTGGGGGGCCAGTGGCCTGATCTGTTTCGGCATCATGCTCGGTGCATTCGGGTTGTATCTGGTCGATCTCAAGGTTTCAGGTGCATCCCCGGAAATGCTCGTCGGCACCGTCGAGCATCCGGTGATCCCGCCGCGAATCTGGCTGTTCGTCTTCGCCATCATTGCCCACAACATCCCTGAAGGCATGGCGGTTGGTGTTTCTGCAGGCGGCGGCATGCCGGATGCGGACAGCCTCGCGATGGGCATTGCTTTGCAGGATGTACCGGAAGGTCTGGTGATTGCGCTGGTATTGGCCGGGGCGGGGATGTCGCGGGTCAAAGCGTTTTTGATCGGCGCGGCGTCTGGTCTGGTCGAACCGGTGTTTGCCCTGCTTTGTGCATGGCTGGTCAGCCTGGCGCAGGTGTTGTTGCCGTTAGGGCTGGCACTGGCGGCAGGGGCAATGTTGCTGGTGGTGACCCACGAGGTCATTCCCGAGTCGCGACGCAATGGTCATGACAAACTGGCCAGTCTTGGCTTGTTGAGCGGGTTTTGTTTGATGATGGTGATGGATACGGCATTGGGTTGAAGCAGATCAAAAGATCGCAGCCTGCGGCAACTCCTACCGGGAACCCATTCCAATGCAGGAGCTGCCGAAGGCTGCGATCTTTCTATTTTGGCTGTCAGCCGCCTTCATCGAAGTAGTTGTTGATCAACGCCACCAGCGCATCGAGCGCTTCCTGTTCCTGATGCCCTTCAGTACTCAAATAGATCCTGGTGCCCTTGCCAGCCGCCAGCATCATCATCGCCATGATGCTTTTGCCATCGACGGTAGTCTCTGGCGTGCGGCCCACTCTGATTGTGCAATCCGGATACTGCCCGGCCACTCCGACAAACTTGGCCGATGCGCGGGCATGCAGGCCCAGCTTGTTGATGATTTCGATTTCCAGAGCAGGCATCGCGGTGTGAATCCTTTAAGTGAGGTCGCGGTGGCGAACCTGGACATTCTTCAGGGTTTTCTGCAGGGCCTGACCCAGGCGTTCGGTCAGGTAGACGGAGCGGTGATGCCCGCCGGTGCAGCCAATGGCAATGGTGACGTAGGCACGGTTGCTCGCGGCGAAACGCGGCAGCCATTTGTGCAGGTAGGTGAAGATGTCCTGGAACATTTCTTCGACTTCCGGCTGCGCCGCGAGGTATTCGGCCACTGGCGCATCGAGACCTGATTGCGCACGCAGTTCCGGCTTCCAGTACGGATTGGGCAGGCAGCGCACATCGAACACCAGATCCGCGTCTACCGGCATGCCGCGCTTGAAGCCGAATGATTCGACCAGGAACGCGGTGCCCGGCTCCGGCTGATTCAGCAGGCGCAGCTTGATGGTGTCGCGCAACTGGTACAGGTTCAGATTGGTGGTGTTGATTTTCAGATCGGCGAGGTCGGCGATCGGGCCGAGCAGGGCGGTTTCATCCTGAATCGCCTCGGCCAGCGAGCGATTGGCGTTGCTCAGCGGATGGCGACGACGGGTTTCGGAGAAACGCTTGAGCAGGGTTTCTTCGTCGGCGTCCAGATACAGGACATCGCACTGGATGTGCTTGGCCCGGACATCTTCAAGCAGTTCGGGAAAGCGCGTCAGATGACTCGGCAAGTTGCGCGCATCGATCGATACGGCCACCAGCGGTTGCGCCAGCTCAGTGTGAATCAGCGCGCGTTCGGCCAATTCCGGCAGCAAGCCTGCCGGCAGGTTGTCGATGCAGTAATAGCCGTTGTCCTCAAGGACATCCAGAGCCGTACTTTTACCCGAGCCGGAACGGCCGCTGACGATGATCAAGCGCATGATTAGTGCCCGTTCTGCTCGTCCAGGACAACCTGATACAAGGCTTCGTTGCTCTTGGCGTTACGCAGTTTATCGCGCACATCCTTGCGGTCGAGCATGCTGGCGATCTGACGCAGCAACTCCAGGTGCGCATCGGTGGCGGCTTCCGGGACCAGCAATACGAACAGCAGATCAACCGGCGCACCGTCGATGGCGTCGAAATCAATAGGTGCTTCAAGGTGCATCAGCGCACTGATAGGCGCTTCGCAACCCTTGAGGCGACAGTGAGGAATGGCGATGCCGTTGCCAAAACCGGTGGAACCGAGTTTTTCACGGGCAATCAGTGCCTCGAAGACATCTTGCATCTCCAGATCCGGCACTTCGCGGGCGATCAGGTTGGCAATTTGTTCGAGGGCTTTCTTTTTACTGCCGCCCGGCACGTTCACGAGAGAACGGCCGGGGGTCAGGATACTTTCAAGTCGGATCATGGGGTGGGGGGTTATCGACCGGTCGCGCCCTGGAGCAGGCTCTGGGTCTTTTCCTTATGCTTTTTGAGTTGTTTATCCAGCTTGTCGGTCAAGGCGTCGATCGCCGCGTACATATCGGTATGTTCCGCGTTGGCGACCACTTCGCTGCCGGGTATATGCAAGGTGGCTTCGATTTTCTGCTTCAGCTTTTCGACGCACATCGTGACCTGCACGTTGGTGATCTTGTCGAAATGTCGCTCCAGTCGTTGGAGTTTTTCCTCGATATAGGAACGCAGAGGTTGGGTCACTTCCAGTTGGTGTCCACTGATGTTGACTTGCATACAGCTTCTCCTTCGTTGCCAGTGCATAAAGCGGCAGGCTGGATAGCCTGCCACTGGAACGCTGTAACGTGGCTTACATCAACCGCTTGCGTTCGCTCGAAGGCGCGATCCCGAGGGATTCGCGGTACTTGGCGACGGTGCGGCGAGCCACCTGAATGCCTTGTGCCTCCAGTAAACCAGCGATCTTGCTGTCACTCAACGGCTTTTTCTGATTTTCCGCGGCAACCAGTTTTTTGATGATCGCGCGGATCGCCGTGGACGAGCATTCGCCGCCTTCGGAGGTGCTGACGTGGCTGGAGAAAAAGTATTTCAGCTCATAAATACCGCGTGGGGTATGCATGAATTTCTGCGTGGTCACCCGCGAAATCGTTGACTCGTGCATGCCGACGGCTTCGGCGATGTCGTGCAGGACCAACGGCTTCATGGCTTCGTCGCCGTATTCCAGAAAACCGCGCTGATGCTCGACGATCTGGGTGGCAACTTTCATCAGGGTTTCGTTGCGGCTCTGCAGGCTCTTGATGAACCAGCGGGCTTCCTGCAACTGGTTACGCATGAAGGTGTTGTCGGCGCTGGTGTCGGCGCGACGGACGAAACCCGCGTACTGGGCGTTGACGCGCAGGCGTGGCACCGATTCCTGGTTCAGCTCGACCAGCCAGCGCTCATTGTCCTTGCGCACAATGACGTCTGGCACAACGTATTCGGCTTCGGTGGATTCGATCTGCGAACCTGGACGCGGATTAAGGCTCTGCACCAGTTCGATGACCTGACGCAGTTCATCTTCCTTGAGCTTCATGCGGCGCATCAACTGGCTGTAGTCGCGGCTGCCCAGCAGGTCGATGTAGTCGGTAACCAGACGTTTCGCTTCAGCCAGCCAAGGTGTCTTGGCCGATAGCTGGCGCAATTGCAGCAACAGGCATTCGCCGAGGTTGCGCGCACCGATGCCGGCTGGTTCGAACTGTTGAATGCGGTGCAGGACGGCTTCGATTTCGTCCAGTTCGATGTCCAGTTCCGGGTCGAACGCCTCAAGAATTTCTTCGAGGGTTTCGTCCAGGTAGCCCTGATTGTTGATGCAATCGATCAGGGTCACGGCGATCAGGCGATCGGTGTCGGACATCGGTGCGAGATTCAGCTGCCACAGCAAATGGCTTTGCAGGCTCTCGCCGGCAGAGGTGCGGGTGGTGAAGTCCCACTCGTCATCATCGTTGCTGGGCAGGCTGCTGGCGCTGGTCTGGTAGACGTCTTCCCAGGCGGTGTCGACCGGAAGTTCGTTGGGGATGCGCTCGTTCCATTCGCCGTCCTCGAGGTTGTCGACCGTCGGGGCGGTTTCCTGATAGGAAGGTTCCTGGATCTCGGTGTTGGGCTTCTGTTCGGCGTTGTCGGCCATAGGGTCGGAATTGTCGAAGTCTTCGCCTTCTTCCTGGCGTTCGAGCATCGGATTGGATTCCAGCGCCTCCTGGATTTCCTGTTGCAGATCCAGGGTCGACAATTGGAGCAGGCGGATGGCCTGTTGCAACTGCGGTGTCATCGTCAGCTGCTGGCCCATTCTCAAGACTAGCGATGGTTTCATGGCAGGGGCTTAACACCTTATTCGCCGGCGCTATGCGCCATCCACTACAGGGCGCCGAAGCGCCAAACTTAAGCAAATTATATGCCTGAAACTGAAGTGTTTGCCTAGAGCGCTGTAACAATTAAAGCGTATTAAATCCTGCTTGAATCGATACAGCGCCCCGGCGGCGCACCGGGCACTGTTGCGCTTACAGGCGGAACTCGTGGCCCAGATACACTTCCTTGACCAGATCGTTGGCCAGGATGGTTTCTGCGTCGCCTTCGGCGATCAGTTGACCATCGTTGACGATGTAAGCGGTTTCGCAGATGTCCAGCGTCTCACGGACGTTGTGGTCGGTGATCAGCACACCGATACCCTTGGCCTTGAGATGGTGGATGATCTGCTTGATGTCGCCGACCGAAATCGGGTCGACACCGGCGAACGGTTCGTCGAGCAGGATGAATTTCGGTGCGGTCGCCAGTGCGCGAGCGATTTCCACCCGGCGGCGTTCACCGCCGGAAAGGCTCATGCCGAGGTTGTCGCGGATGTGGCTGATGTGGAATTCCTGCAGCAGGCTTTCCAGCTCCTTGCGACGGCCGGCCTTGTCGAGTTCCTGACGGGTCTCGAGGATGGCCATGATGTTATCGGCCACCGACAGTTTGCGGAAGATCGACGCTTCTTGCGGCAGATAGCCGATACCGGCCTTGGCGCGACCGTGCATTGGCTGATGGCTGACGTCCAGATCGTCGATCAGCACGCGGCCCTGATCGGCCTGCACCAGGCCGACGATCATGTAGAAGCACGTGGTCTTGCCGGCACCGTTCGGGCCGAGCAGGCCGACGATCTGGCCGCTGTCGATCGACAGGCTGACGTCACGCACGACCTGGCGGCTTTTATAGGCCTTGGCCAGGTGCTGAGCTTTCAGAGTTGCCATTACTGGGTTTTCTCGTCGGTTTTCTTCTTCGGCTGGATCACCATGTCGATGCGTGGACGCGCCTCGGTGACCTTGCTGCCGGTAGCGCGACCGGCGCTGGCCAGTTTCTTCACGGTGTCATAGACGATTTTCTCGCCCTGAGTCGTGTTGTTGTCTTTGTCGACCACCTTGGCCTTGTCGATAAGCACGACGCGGTTTTGCGCGGCGTGGTACTGGATCGTCACGCCCCAGCCCTGTACGGGCTTGGTGTCACCTTGAGTTTGCAATTGCTCGAAGTAGGCAAGGTTGCCTACCGACGTCACCACGTCGATATCGCCGGCCGGGGTACGAGTGATGGTCACGGTATTGCCGGTGACCTTCATCGAGCCCTGGGTGATGATCACATCACCTTTATAAGTGGCGATGCCGTTCTTGTCGTCCAGTTGGGCGTCGTCGGCTTGAATGCGGATAGGTTGCTGCTGATCGTTCGGCAGGGCCCAGGCGCTCACGCTTCCCAGTGCTGCGCCCAGACTGAGCAAAATAGGGAGGGTTTTAACGAGCCTCATACTGTCCTCTTACGTTCGATAGCAGGTGTATCCTGCTTTCCTTCAGGTACGCTTTCATTCCAACGCCAGTCGATACACCGCCAGCGCCGTCGATTCTAACGGGTTGCTCGGTCTGCGCATATTCCTGCTGCGGGAACACGGTCATGCGAGTGGAAGTGATCAGGATGTCACGCTTCTTTTCATCGGTGCGCGCAACGCGTACCGAGTCGATCAGTTCGACTTCGGTGCCGCCCGAGTTGACTTCGCCGCGCTCACTGGTCACGTGCCACGGAAATTCCGTTCCGCGGTACATATTCAGATCGGGTTTGGTCACGAGCGTGATGTCGGTTGCCTTCACGTGCTCGGCCTTTTCAGACGTCATTTCATATTGCACCTTGCCATCCGGCAGGTATTGCAGGGTGTGCGTGTTGGTCGCATACCAGTCGATAGGCGTTTCCACCGAGGTGGCCGGTGGTTTGTCGAGAAAGCGTTCCGGGCTGATATTCCAATAGCCGACCGCGGCGAAAATCGCAGCGATGCAGCCGAACAGCAGGAAGTTACGAAATTTTTTGCTGAACATGGTTTGGCTCACAGGTACGCGGCGTTGGCCGCATCGAGGCGGCCCTGGGCGCGCAGGATCAATTCGCAGAATTCGCGGGCAGCACCTTCGCCACCGCGAGCGCGGGTCACGCCATGGGCGTGTTCGCGGACGAAGTCGGCAGCGTTGGCCACGGCCATGCCTAGACCTACGCGACGAATCACCGGCAGATCAGGCAGGTCGTCACCGAGGTAGGCAACCTCTTCATAGCTTAGGCCCAGTTGCTCGAGAAGACCGTCGAGAACGACCAATTTGTCTTCGCGCCCCTGAAACAGGTGCGGGATGCCGAGGTTTTTCGCGCGACGTTCGACCACTGGTGTCTTGCGACCGCTGATGATGGCGGTCTGCACGCCGGCGTTCATCAACATTTTGATGCCCTGGCCGTCGAGGGTATTGAAGGTCTTGAATTCGCTGCCGTCTTCAAGGAAATACAGGCGTCCGTCGGTGAGAACACCGTCGACGTCGAAAACCGCCAGTTTGATCGCTTTGCCGCGTTGCAGCAGATCGTTGCTCATTACATGACTCCTGCGCGCAGCAGATCGGAAAGGTTGAAGGCGCCGACCGGGCGATCTTCCTCGTCTACGACTACCAATGCGTTGATTCGGTGGTCTTCCATGATTTTCAGGGCTTCGGCGGCCAGCATTTCGGGGCGGGCAGTCTTGCCGTGAGCGGTCATGACCTGATCGATGGTGGCGCTGCGAATATCGATGCTGCGATCCAGCGTGCGGCGCAGATCGCCGTCAGTGAAGATCCCGGCCAGTTTACCGTCAGTTTCAAGGATGACGGTCATGCCCAGACCTTTACGGGTCATTTCCATCAGTGCGTCCTTGAGCAGCGTGCCGCGTTGTACTTGTGGCAGCTCCTGTCCGGCGTGCATGACGTTTTCCACTTTCAGCAGCAGGCGACGGCCCAAGGCTCCGCCCGGGTGCGAGAACGCGAAATCTTCAGCGGTGAAGCCGCGTGCTTCCAGTAACGCTACGGCCAGCGCATCACCCATCACCAGTGCCGCTGTCGTCGATGAGGTCGGCGCCAGATTCAGCGGGCAGGCTTCATGCTCGACGTGCACGTTGAGATTGACCTCGGCCGCCTTCGCCAGCGGTGACTGCGGGTTGCCGGTGACGCTGATCAACTGGATGCCCAGACGCTTGATCAGCGGCAGCAAGGTGACGATTTCGTTGGTCGAGCCGGAATTCGACAGGGCCAGGATCACGTCATCGCGAGTGATCATGCCCATGTCGCCATGGCTGGCTTCGGCCGGGTGGACAAAAAAGGCCGGGGTGCCGGTGCTGGCCAGGGTCGCGGCGATCTTGTTGCCGATGTGCCCGGATTTGCCCATGCCGACCACGACTACACGGCCCTTGCTGGCCAGAATCATCTCGCAAGCACGTACGAAATCGGCGTCGATATGGGGCAACAAGCCTTGTACGGCTTCCACTTCGAGTTGGATGGTGCGTTGTGCCGATTGAATCAGGTCGCTGGATTGGCTCATGTCAGAAATCGTATAGCCCGATGAAAAGGCGGCGATTATAGCGGTTATGTTGCAAAGCCTCACGCAAGTTCGTCGTGCTTTGTCATTCCTCGTTACCAAAACCGGGAAAAACAACCCGCAGACCTGTCATATCGCCGAACACAGGCTGGCACAAGCCTTGGGCGCGTCGCCTTTGCAGTGATATAGTTCGCCGCCAGTTCGGCCTGCCCGGGGTGTACGTACTTTTTAAGTAAAGACAGGCGTCCGAGTGAGAGGCTGCATCGCAAGGAGTTTAGATGAGTGCCGATAACGCCTACGCGGTCGAGCTGAAGGGAGTCTCCTTCAAGCGCGGTGCGCGCAGCATTTTCAATAACGTCGATATTCGCATCCCGCGCGGCAAGGTCACCGGCATCATGGGGCCTTCCGGGTGTGGCAAGACCACATTGCTGCGATTGATGGGCGCGCAACTGCGTCCTTCCAGCGGCGAAGTCTGGGTCAACGGCCAGAACCTGCCTGCGCTTTCGCGCAGCGATCTGTTCGATGCGCGAAAGCACATGGGTGTGCTGTTTCAAAGCGGCGCACTGTTCACCGATCTCGATGTGTTCGAGAACGTGGCTTTCCCCCTGCGTGTTCATACCGATTTGCCGGAAGAAATGATCCGCGACATCGTCCTGCTCAAATTGCAGGCGGTCGGTCTGCGCGGCGCAATCGAATTGATGCCCGATGAGCTGTCCGGCGGTATGAAGCGTCGAGTTGCTCTGGCGCGGGCAATTGCGCTCGATCCGCAGATTCTCATGTACGACGAACCGTTCGTCGGGCAGGACCCGATCGCCATGGGCGTGCTGGTCCGTCTGATCCGTTTGCTCAATGATGCACTGGGGATCACCAGCATTGTGGTGTCCCACGATCTGGCGGAAACCGCGAGCATTGCCGACTACATCTATGTCGTCGGCGACGGTCAGGTGCTGGGGCAGGGTACGCCGGACGAGTTGATGAACTCGGACGAGCCGCGTATCCGTCAGTTCATGACCGGCGATCCCGATGGCCCGGTGCCGTACCATTTTCCAGCGACGGATTACCGCGCAGATCTTCTGGGGAAGCGCTGATGCGCAGAATTTCATTAATAGAACGCGTGCGCCGGTTCGGCGAGGCGGCGGTCGACGCCGTCGCGGTGTTCGGTCGGGCGACGTTGTTCCTGTTTCATGCCCTGTTGGGGCGTGGCGGTATCAGCGGCGGTTTCAGTCTGCTGGTCAAACAGTTGCACTCGGTCGGCGTAATGTCGCTGGTGATCATCGTCGTTTCGGGGATTTTCATCGGCATGGTGCTGGCCCTGCAGGGCTTCAGCATTCTGTCGAGCTACGGTTCGGAGCAGGCTGTGGGGCAGATGGTTGCTCTTACCCTGTTGCGTGAACTGGGTCCGGTGGTGACGGCGCTGTTGTTCGCCGGTCGTGCCGGTTCGGCACTGACTGCCGAGATCGGCAACATGAAGTCCACCGAACAGCTTTCCAGCCTGGAAATGATCGGCGTCGATCCGCTCAAGTACATCATTGCCCCGCGCCTGTGGGCCGGCTTCATTTCCCTGCCGGTGCTGGCAATGATTTTCAGCGTGGTCGGCATCTGGGGCGGTTCGTGGGTGGCTGTCGACTGGCTGGGTGTGTATGAAGGCTCTTATTGGGCGAACATGCAGAACAGCGTGAACTTCACCAGTGACGTGCTCAATGGCGTGATCAAAAGTGTCGTTTTCGCCTTTGTAGTGACCTGGATCGCCGTATTCCAAGGCTATGACTGTGAGCCCACTTCCGAGGGCATCAGTCGCGCCACCACCAAGACCGTGGTGTTTGCCTCGCTGGCAGTGCTCGGCCTCGACTTTATTCTGACCGCTTTGATGTTTGGAGATTTCTGATGCAAAACCGCACCCTGGAAATCGGTGTCGGCCTGTTCCTGCTGGCAGGGATCCTGGCCTTGTTGCTGCTTGCGTTGCGGGTCAGTGGCCTGTCTCCGACGTCGACCACCGACACCTATAAACTGTATGCCTACTTCGACAATATCGCCGGTTTGACGGTCAGAGCCAAAGTGACCATGGCCGGTGTGACCATCGGCAAGGTCACGGCGATCGATCTGGATCGCGACAGCTTTACCGGTCGAGTCACCCTGCAAGTGGATAAAAAGGTCGACAACCTGCCGACTGACTCCACAGCGTCTATCCTGACCGCTGGTCTGCTGGGCGAGAAGTACATCGGTATCAGCGTAGGCGGAGAAGACAAACCGCTGAAGGATGGTGGAACCATCCACGACACGCAGTCGTCTCTGGTACTGGAAGACCTGATCGGTAAATTCCTGCTCAATACCGTTAGCAAAGACGCCAAATGAGGAGCTTTTGAATGATCTCTACCTTGCGACGTGGCCTGTTGGTGTTGCTCGCGGCATTGCCTCTGATGGGTAACGCTGTGGCGGCACAGTCTGCGCATGATCTGGTTCAGGACACCACGAACCGGATGCTTGCCGACTTGTCGGCCAACAAAGAGAAGTACAAGCAGGATCCGCAGGATTTCTACACGGCGCTGAACACCATCGTCGGTCCGGTGGTGGATGCCGAGGGCATTTCCAAAAGCATCATGACGGTCAAGTATTCGCGCAAGGCTACGCCTGCGCAGATGCAGACCTTCCAGGAAAACTTCAAGAAAGGCCTGTTCCAGTTCTACGGCAACGCCTTGCTCGAATACAACAATCAGGGCATTACTGTTGATCCGGCCAAGGATGAGTCGGGCGATCGCACCAGCGTCGGCATGACCGTCAAGGGCACTAACGGTGCGATCTACCCTGTGCAGTACACGCTCGAGAAGATCAACGGCGAGTGGAAACTGCGCAACGTGATCATCAACGGCATCAACATCGGCAAGCTGTTCCGTGATCAGTTCGCCGACGCCATGCAGCGCAATGGCAACGACCTGGACAAGACCATCAATGGTTGGGCCGGTGAAGTGGCCAAGGCCAAGGAAGAAACTGACAAGTCTGCCGCGAAGCCAGCGCAATGAATGAGGCCGCAGTTCGTATGAGTGATGTCGACGAGCTTCTGCTCAGCGGAGTGCTGGATTACCGTACCGGCGCGGACTTGCGCAAGGAAGGCCAGGCGTTGATCAAGTCCAGCAAGGCGTCTTCGCTGGTGATCGACTGCTCGGCGGTGAAGAAGTCCAGCAGCGTCGGTTTGTCATTGCTGCTGTGCTTCATGCGCGATGCCAATGCGGCCGGCAAGGCTGTCAGCATCCGCGCGATGCCCGAAGATATGCGCGAAATCGCTCAGGTCAGTGAACTGACCGAACTGTTGGCGCACCCCTGAACCCGCATCTATAAAGAAGCCCCCCGTCAGAGTCCTGCCTTGCGGGGTTCGCAGGCGCGGGGCTTTTTTGTATGATGTCCGACCCGTGCGCACAGGGCGCCGATTGAGGTTGAGCATGCAGGCCGTAGAAGTGAAGAGCTTCCTTGAAGGAAAGCTGCCCGGAACGTTGGTAGAAGTTGAGGGCGAAGGCTGCAATTTCCAGCTGAACGTGATTAGCGATGAACTGGCGGCGTTGAGCCCGGTGAAGCGTCAGCAGCAGATCTATGCCCATTTGAACCCATGGATCACCGATGGCAGCATCCATGCGGTCACTATGAAATTTTTCAGCAGCGCGGCCTGGGCCGAGCGCACCTGAGCCTAAGGGCGTCGAGATTCTTATGGATAAATTGATTATTACCGGTGGCGCTCGTCTTGATGGCGAGATCCGCATTTCCGGCGCAAAAAACTCCGCCCTGCCGATCCTGGCGGCCACGCTGCTGTGCGATGGCCCGGTGACCGTTGGCAACCTGCCGCACCTGCACGACATCACCACCATGATCGAGCTGTTCGGTCGCATGGGCATTGAGCCGGTGATCGACGAGAAACTCAGCGTCGAAATCGACCCGCGCACCATCAAGACCCTGATCGCTCCGTACGAACTGGTGAAAACCATGCGTGCGTCGATTCTGGTGCTGGGCCCGATGGTTGCCCGTTTCGGTGAAGCCGAAGTCGCACTGCCTGGCGGTTGCGCCATCGGTTCGCGTCCGGTTGACCTGCACATCCGTGGTCTTGAAGCCATGGGCGCGGTCATCGACGTCGAAGGCGGGTACATCAAGGCCAAGGCGCCTGAAGGTGGCCTGCGCGGTGCAAGCTTCTTCTTCGATACCGTCAGTGTGACCGGTACCGAGAACATCATGATGGCCGCTGCTCTGGCCAAAGGCCGCAGCGTGTTGCAGAACGCCGCTCGCGAACCTGAAGTGGTTGACCTCGCGAACTTCCTCAACGCCATGGGCGCCAAGGTTTCCGGCGCTGGCACCGACACCATCACCATCGATGGCGTCGAGCGTCTGGGTTCGGCTTTCTATAAGGTCATGCCTGACCGTATCGAAACCGGCACCTACCTGGTCGCCGCTGCCGTGACCGGCGGCCGCGTCAAGGTCAAGGACACCGATCCGACCATCCTCGAAGCGGTTCTGGAAAAGCTTCGTGAAGCCGGTGCAGAAATCACCTGCGGTGAAGACTGGATCGAGCTGAACATGCACGGCAAGCGTCCGAAAGCGGTCAACGTGCGCACTGCGCCGTACCCGGCTTTCCCGACTGACATGCAGGCGCAGTTCATCTCGCTCAACGCCATTGCCGAAGGCACCGGTGCGGTGATCGAGACGATCTTCGAAAACCGTTTCATGCACGTGTACGAGCTGCACCGCATGGGCGCCAAGATCCAGGTCGAAGGCAACACCGCCATCGTCACCGGGACCGAAGTCCTCAAGGGCGCGCCAGTCATGGCCACCGACCTGCGTGCTTCG
Organism: Pseudomonas sp. CROZ-RG-20F-R04-15; assembly: GCF_022662375.1. Classification (GTDB taxonomy): domain Bacteria; phylum Pseudomonadota; class Gammaproteobacteria; order Pseudomonadales; family Pseudomonadaceae; genus Aquipseudomonas. The sequence goes on from NZ_JAKNQL010000001.1 coordinate 234,155, forward strand.
GCCAGTCTGGTGATCTCGGCTCTGGTTGCCGAAGGCGATACCCTGATCGACCGCATCTACCACATCGACCGTGGTTACGAGTGCATCGAAGAAAAACTGCAGATGCTGGGCGCCAAGATCCGTCGCGTTCCGGGCTGATTGCTGCATCGGGACACAGGGACGTGTCCACTGAATTCGTTTTGAGTCGAGCCGGTTTCCGGCTCGATGTGTGTCCGGCGCCGATTGCGACCGGACATGAGTACCTTGATAAGGACTGACGTTTCCCATGTTGACCATCGCACTGTCCAAGGGCCGCATCCTTGACGACACCCTGCCGCTTCTCGCCGAAGCGGGCATCGTGCCGACCGAGAATCCGGACAAGAGCCGCAAGCTGATCATCCCCACTACGCAGGACGACGTTCGTCTGCTGATCGTGCGCGCCACCGATGTGCCGACCTATGTCGAGCATGGCGCGGCTGACCTCGGCGTTGCCGGTAAAGACGTGCTGATGGAATACACCGGCCAGGGCCTGTACGAGCCACTGGACCTGCAAATCGCCCAGTGCAAACTGATGACTGCCGGCAAGATCGGTGCGCCGGAGCCCAAGGGCCGTCTGCGCGTAGCGACCAAATTCGTCAACGTTGCCAAGCGTTACTACGCCGAGCAGGGCCGTCAGGTCGATATCATCAAGCTCTACGGCTCGATGGAACTGGCGCCGCTGATCGGTCTCGCTGACAAGATCATCGACGTGGTCGACACCGGCAACACCCTGCGCGCCAACGGCCTGGAACCTCAGGAACTGATCGCCACGATCAGCTCGCGCCTGGTGGTCAACAAGGCTTCGATGAAAATGCAACACGCCCGTATCCAGGCGTTGATCGATACCCTGCGCAATGCAGTGGAATCGCGACACCGCGGCTGATTCACCTGCGCGACGTTAAGTCGCGCCCGTCTATCCGCCTCATAGCCAGAATCTCAGGTGCCCAAGCGGAAACGACTGCTAAGTTAGGGCGCCTGAGTTTTTGCCATTCCTATGAGGCTCTCGCTATGACCGCAACGACTGCAATTCGCCGACTCAACGCTGCTGACCCGGATTTCGCGCATCATCTGGATCATCTGCTGAGCTGGGAAAGTGTGTCTGACGACTCGGTCAATCAGCGAGTGCTGGACATCATCAAGGCTGTGCGCGAACGCGGTGACGCAGCGCTGGTCGAGTTCACCCAGAAGTTCGACGGCCTCGAAGTTGCTTCGATGGCTGACCTGATCCTGCCGCGCGAGCGTCTGGAACTGGCCCTGACCCGCATCACCGTGGCGCAGCGCGAAGCACTGGAAAAAGCCGCCGCCCGCGTGCGCAGCTACCACGAAAAACAGAAGCAGGATTCCTGGAGCTACACCGAAGCCGACGGTACGGTGCTGGGCCAGAAGGTCACGCCACTGGATCGCGCCGGTCTGTACGTTCCCGGCGGTAAAGCGTCGTACCCGTCGTCGGTGTTGATGAACGCGATTCCGGCCAAAGTCGCCGGCGTGACCGAAGTGGTCATGGTCGTGCCAACGCCGCGCGGTGAGATCAATGAGTTGGTGCTGGCGGCCGCATGCATTGCTGGCGTTGACCGGGTATTCACCATCGGTGGTGCGCAAGCGGTTGCTGCTTTGGCTTACGGCACCGAAAGCGTGCCGAAAGTCGATAAGGTGGTTGGCCCGGGCAACATTTATGTCGCCACGGCCAAGCGCCACGTGTTCGGTCAAGTCGGTATCGACATGATCGCCGGCCCTTCGGAAATCCTCGTGGTGTGCGACGGCCAGACCGATCCGGACTGGATCGCCATGGACCTGTTCTCGCAAGCCGAACACGACGAAGACGCGCAGGCGATTCTGGTCAGCCCGGACGCCGAGTTCCTCGACAAGGTTGCCGCGAGCATCGACAAACTGCTGCCGACCATGGATCGCGCAACGATCATCGAAACCTCGATCAATGGCCGTGGCGCGCTGATTCATGTGAAAGACATGGCGCAAGCGATCGAAGTCGCCAACCGCATCGCTCCGGAACACCTGGAGTTGTCGGTCGCTGACCCGCAAGCCTGGCTGCCGCAGATCCGCCACGCCGGCGCGATCTTCATGGGTCGTCACACCTGCGAAGCGCTGGGCGATTACTGCGCAGGGCCGAACCACGTATTGCCGACTTCCGGCACCGCGCGGTTCTCTTCGCCGCTGGGCGTGTACGACTTCCAGAAGCGCTCGTCGATCATCTTCTGCTCCGAAGCTGGCGCATCCGAACTGGGTAAAACCGCCTCCGTGCTGGCCCGTGGCGAATCGCTGAGTGCCCACGCACGCAGCGCCGAATACCGCATCAAAGACGAAGACTTTCTTCAAGGGCAGGGGGAATGAGCATGAGTAAATTCTGGAGCCCGTTCGTCAAGGATCTGGTGCCGTACGTGCCAGGCGAACAGCCGAAGCTGACCAAACTGGTCAAGCTCAACACCAACGAAAACCCGTACGGCCCATCGCCAAAAGCCTTGGCGGCGATGCAGGTTGAACTCAACGACAACTTGCGTCTGTACCCGGATCCGAACAGTGATCTGCTGAAAAATGCCGTCGCCAAATATTACGGCGTGCAGAGCAATCAAGTGTTCCTCGGTAATGGTTCGGATGAAGTGCTCGCGCACATTTTCCACGGTTTGCTGCAGCACGATCAGCCGCTGCTGTTCCCGGACATCAGCTACAGCTTCTATCCGGTTTATTGCGGCTTGTACGGCATTGAGTTCGATGCGGTGCCGCTGGACGCACAGTTCCAGATCGATCCGGCTGACTACGCCAAACCGAACGGCGGGATCATTTTCCCGAACCCGAACGCACCGACCGGTTGCCTGCTGGCGCTGGAAGCGGTCGAGCAGATCCTCAAGGCCAGCCCCGATTCGGTGGTGGTCGTAGACGAGGCGTACATCGACTTCGGCGGCGAGACCGCGATCAGTCTGGTGGACCGTTATCCGAACCTGCTGGTGACGCAGACCCTGTCCAAGTCTCGCTCGCTGGCTGGCCTGCGGGTGGGGTTGGCAGTCGGGCACCCGGATCTGATCGAAGCGCTGGAGCGGATCAAGAACAGCTTTAACTCTTATCCGCTGGATCGTCTGGCGATTGTCGGTGCGGCAGCGGCGTTCGAAGATCGCGAGCATTTCGACAAGACCTGCCGTCTGGTCATCGAGAGCCGTGAGTGGGTGATCACGCAGTTGCAGGCCAAAGGATTTGAAGTGCTGCCGTCGGCGGCGAACTTCATTTTCGCCCGGCATCCGCAGCATGACGCGGCGGGGCTGGCGGCCAAGCTGCGCGAGCAGGGCGTGATTGTGCGGCACTTCAAGCAGGAGCGGATTGCGCAGTTCCTGCGGATTTCGATTGGCACGCCGGAGCAGAATCAGGCGCTGATCGATGGGCTTGGCGATCTATAAAAGCAAAAGCCCCTCACCCTAGCCCTCTCCCGGAGGGAGAGGGGACTGATTGGGGGATGCTCCCGAGTTGCACCGACCTGAACTTGCTTTACCGAATCCATAATCGACTCGGTAATTCAGGTCGATGTACTTCGCAAGACAACGCGGTCGGCCCCTCTACCTCCACCCTGTGTCCGGTACATACACTCCCAAAAGGAGAGGGGACTGATTGGGGGATGCTCCCGAGTTGCACCGACCTGAACTTGCTTTACCGAATCCATAATCGACTCGGTAATTCAGGTCGATGTACTTCGCAAGACAACTCGGTCGGCCCCTCTACCTCCACCCTGTGTCCGGTACATACACTCCCAAAGGGAGAGGGGACTGATTGGGGGATGCTGTTGAATTGCATCGACCTGATCTTGCTTTACCGAATCCATAATCGACTCGGTCTTTCAGGTCGATGTACTTCGCAAGACAACGCGGTCGGCTCCCTCTCCCTCCGGGAGAGGGCTGGGGTGAGGGTGTGCTTTTACTCGTGATGCGGCTCGCCAAGGAACGTCAGTGAGGTAAACAGACCACGACTATCCACATCCGCACTGTCCTTCACCGGCACTTCAACCTGCGCGGCAATCACATTCAACCCTTCATTCCTCACCAACACTTGAGCCCGACCATCTTTGTCAGTCTCAGTGCTCAGCGTGTTCGGCGCACTGCGATAGTCGCCAATCAACTTCACCCCGGCCGCCGGTTTGCCATCGAGCAACACCCGCACCGGCAATGACTTGCCCGGCCCAACCGTCAGCGGATCAACCTCCGGCAGAATCAGCAACTTGATCTGATCAAGCTTGGGTAACTTCGCCCCCGGCTGGTAAATCGCCAAACTGTATTTGAACGTCTCCGTCGCTTCGACAGCGCCCGGAACTTTGCTGCGCCCTTCATTGATCCACTTCTTGTCGGCTGTCTGCGACCACATGCCGTTGTTCAGCGCTACCGCCATCACAGCGGGGGGCTTCAGTGGTTTCAGTCGTGCGTGATCGGCCAGGCGCTCAACGCTGACCGGAATCATCTTGCCGCCTACGTCATAAGCCCACGCGCCGCTGATCTTCCGCGCCTTGAACGCGTTGTCTTCAGCGCCATGCCCGTAGACCACTTCGATATTGCCGCGCCGTTGCTCGGTCCACAGGCCATGGGCCGAGACTTGGCCTGCGAACAGCGCGGCGATGAGCACACAGGTTTTGCCGTATTGCATGGTGACGTCCTTTTACAGATTGAATGTCAGGCTGACGGTGAAATTGCGCGGCTCGCCGGGGTTGACCCAGTAGTTGCTGTAGGAGCGCTCGTAATACTTCTCGTCGAAGAGGTTGTTGAGGTTCAGGCCGACAGTGACGTTGTCGCTGGCTTTGTAATGCGCGAGCAAGTCGACGGTGTGATAAGCCGGCAATTCGAAGTCGCTGCCGGATTCTCCCGAGCGGTCACCGACATAGGTGAACGCTGCGCCGACGTCCGAGCCGCGCAAATGGCCATCTTGAAACTCATAAACCCCCAGCAGACTGCCGCTGCGCTTGGCCACGCCGAGGATGCGACTGCCGGTGGGAATCACTGCGTCGCCCTGGGTCACTTCGGCGTCAATGTAGGCAAAGGCACCAATGATTCGTACCGCGTCGCTGACCTGTCCGGTGACTTGCAGGTCGAAGCCGCGACTGCGTGCCTTGCCCATGGCGCGGCTGATGTCGGTGGCCGGGTCGAGGGCGAGGACGTTTTCCTTGTCGATGTGGAAGAAGGCGAGGGTGCTGCTCAAGCGCTCGTCGAACAGCTCGTTCTTGATCCCGACTTCGTAACCGACGCCTTCTTCCGGGTCGAAGGATTTGCCAGACGCGTCGAGGCCATTGTTCGGTTTGAACGAGGTCGAAGCGTTGGCGAACACGCCCGTTTGCGGCGTCAGTTGATAGAGCAGGCCGGCACGCTGGGTGAGGGCGTCGTGGCGTTGGTCGCTCGTGGTGTTGCGACTGTGATCATCGATGTGCTGATCGAAATGCTCGAAACGCGCACCGATCATCCCGCGCAGTTTGTCGGTGAAGACAATCTGATCCTGCAGGTTCAGCGCATGGCTTTCGACGTGTTCGAAAAAGTCGCTGCCCGAGCGCGCGCCGTTGGGTTTTGGCTGACCGTAGCTCGGCTTGTAGATGTCGATGGCGTAAGGGCCGCCGGCAATCGTGGTAACGCGCTCGTTCTTGCGGAAGTTTTCGTATTCGGTGCCGATCAGCAGTTCATGTTGCCAGGGGCCGAGGTCGAACAGCCCGCGCAGTTCCAGTTGGGTAATGCTGTCGTGCCAGTTTGTGTCACGTTCGCGATAGCGGCGGTTGACCGTATGCCCATCGGCGTTCAACGGGCGGGATTCGGAGGCGTCGCCCCAGAGTTTGCCTTCCTTGTAGTGGCTGGCCAGGCGCAGCTTCCAGTTATCGTTGAGGTGATGTTCCAGGGTCGCTTGCAGCAGATTGTTGTGGTTATCGATGTTGCCGTCGTTGGGTTCGCCGAGGAAGGTCGAGCGCGACACTCCGCTCCATTTGTTGTTCGGCGCGACGATGCCGCGATCAAAGGTTGAGCTGTGACGGACGATTTCGCTTTCCACCAACAGCGAGGTGTCCGGGTTCAATTGCCAACTGATCGAAGGCGCGACGAACACACGTTTGCTGTCAACGTGGTCGCGAAAACTGTTGTTGTCTTCGACCGCGAGGTTGATCCGCGAGAGCACATCACCTTGTTCGTCGAGTGGCGTGTTGACGTCCAGCGCGGTGCGGTAGCGGTCCCAACTGCCGGCGCTGGTTTGCAACGTGGTGAAGGCTTCGGGCTGCGGTTTCTTGGTGACGATGTTTACCGTGCCGCCGGGGTCGCCTCGGCCGTACAGGCTGGCGGCGGGCCCTTTGAGCACTTCGATGCGCTCGATGTTGGCCGCGTCCGGTGTGCTCGGGTAGCCGCGATTGGCACTGAAGCCGTCCTTGTAGAACTCCGACGTGGTGAAGCCGCGCACGCTGTATTCGTAGAGCGTCAGGCCGCCGAAGTTGTTTTGCTTGGATACGCCACCGGCAAAATCCAGCGCGCGCTCGACGCTGGTGCTGCCCAAATCCTTGAGCACGCTGGCGGGTATTACGCTGATCGCCTGCGGAATATCGCGGATCGCGGCGTCGGTTTTGGTTGCGCTGGACGAACGTGTGGCGCGATAGCCCTTGACCGGGCCGGTCGGCGATTCGTAGTCGGAGATGACGCTGATGGCGTCGAGTTCGAGGGGTTTGGGTTCTTCGGCGAAGGCTGGAACGACCAGCAGGCCGAGGCTCAGACCGAGCAGGGAGGCCTTTGTTCGAGACGACATGTTATGTTGTTCCAATTCTTAGAATTGAAACAATATAACATGCCTGTTGAGAATGTCTTTTATTCGCGCGCTTGGCGCGAAAAAAGTTTTACTCTTCTTTTTCCTGCACTGGCGCCGGCGGTGGACGCAGGCCTATTTCAGCGGTGAGCTTCAGCTCTTTGCCGTTGCGCATCACCTGAATTGTCACTTTGTCAGTCGGTTTGATCCGCGCAACCTGGTTCATCGAACGACGGCCATCACCGGCCGGCTCGCCATCGATGCTCAGAATCACGTCGCCCAATTGCAGGCCCGCCTTCTGCGCCGGGCCATCGCGGAAGATCCCCGCCACAACAATTCCCGGACGCCCGGACAGACCAAACGACTCAGCCAGTTCCTGGGTCAGCGGCTGCACTTCAATGCCCAGCCAGCCGCGAATCACCTGACCGTGCTCGATGATCGACTTCATCACTTCCATTGCCAGTTTCACCGGAATGGCAAAACCGATGCCCTGCGAGCCGCCAGACTTGGAGAAGATTGCCGTGTTGATGCCGGTCAGGTTGCCGTTGGCATCGACCAGCGCGCCGCCGGAGTTGCCCGGGTTGATCGCCGCGTCGGTCTGGATGAAGTCTTCGTAGTTGTTCAGGCCCAACTGATTACGCCCGGTGGCGCTGATGATGCCCATGGTCACGGTCTGGCCGACGCCGAACGGGTTGCCAATGGCCAGGGCGACGTCGCCGATACGAATGTTGTCAGAGCGGCCGACCGTGATCGCCGGCAGGGTTTTCAGATCGATTTTCAGAACCGCGAGGTCGGTTTCCGGATCGCTGCCGATGACGCGGGCGAGGGTTTCACGACCGTCCTTCAGGGCCACGACAATCTGATCAGCGCCGCTGGTCACGTGGTTGTTGGTGAGGATGTAGCCTTCCGGGCTCATGATCACGCCGGAACCGAGGCTCGATTCCATGCGTTTCTGCTTCGGCGAGTTGTCACCGAAGAAACGTCGGAACTGCGGATCTTCAAACAGCGGATGCGCCGGTTTGTTGATGACTTTGGTGGTGTAGAGGTTGACCACCGAAGGCGCGGCAATGGTCACCGCGTCCGCGTAAGACACCGGTCCCTGCTGCACGCTGGTGGTTTGCGGGGCCTGTTGCAGGTTGACGTCGAGGCTCGGCAGCCCGACCCACTGCGGGTAACGCTGAATAATCAACAGAGCGATAAGCACGCCGGCCAACAACGGCCAGCCCATAAAACGCAGCGCCTTGAACATTAAGCACGTCCTGGAAGAGTTGCAGGCGGGGTCAGACCGCCCATAATGTCGCGCATTATACGAGGCCGCGCGTGCCTCTGAACGGGATATTTAGGAGTCTTTCATGGCCGTTGCCCTCAGCACCCTCGTCGAAGAAGCCGACCGTTACCTTGGCAGTGCGAAAATTGCCGATTATTGCCCCAACGGCTTGCAGGTCGAGGGCCGTCCGCAGGTCATGCGTATCGTCAGTGGCGTCACGGCCAGTCAAGCCTTGCTGGATGCCGCCGTTGAGGCCGGGGCCGATCTGGTGCTGGTGCATCATGGTTACTTCTGGAAGGGCGAGAATCCGTGCATTACCGGCATGAAGCAGCGTCGCTTGAAGACCTTGCTCAAGCACGACATCAGTCTGCTCGCTTACCACTTGCCGCTGGATCTGCATCCTGATGTCGGCAATAACGTGCAGCTTGCCCGCCAACTCGACATCACTGTCGAAGGCCCGCTGGATCCGGACAATCTGAAAATCGTCGGCTTGGTCGGTTCATTGAACGAGCCGATGACCGCGCGCGATTTCGCCCGCAAGGTAAAAGATGTCATGGGCCGCGAACCGTTGTTGATTGAAGGCAATCCGATGATTCGTCGGGTTGGCTGGTGCACCGGTGGCGGTCAGGGCTATATCGATCAAGCCGTCGCGGCAGGTGTCGATCTGTACCTGAGCGGTGAAGCGTCCGAGCAGACCTTCCACAGCGCCCGCGAAAACGACATCAGCTTCATCGCCGCCGGTCATCACGCCACCGAACGCTACGGCGTGCAGGCGCTGGGCGACTACCTGGCGAAACGCTTTGCCGTCGAACACATCTTCATCGATTGCCCGAATCCGATCTGAATTCACCACAAATCCCTGTGGGAGCGAGCCTGCTCGCGAAGGCGTCAGACTTTCAATACAAAGGTGCCTGACACACCGCTTTCGCGATCAGGCTCGCTCCCATAGGGGAACTGCTCGGCCGAACTGGCAGGCATATTCATATACCCTTTCGATCTAGTTGGCGTCCTGATTAGAAGAGGCCGCTGTGCTAGGATTTCTCGCTCGAACACGGCCCGCTGGCCGTTCATAAGAAAGTTTTCGTGAGTAGCCATGGTCGACAAACTGACGCATCTGAAACAGCTGGAGGCGGAAAGCATCCACATCATCCGCGAGGTGGCCGCCGAGTTCGATAACCCGGTGATGCTGTACTCCATCGGTAAAGACTCCGCCGTGATGCTGCACCTGGCACGCAAGGCGTTCTTCCCGGGCAAACTGCCGTTTCCGGTGATGCACGTCGACACCCGCTGGAAATTCCAGGAGATGTACAAGTTCCGCGACAAGATGGTCGAAGAACTGGGCCTGGACCTGATCACCCACATCAACCCCGATGGCGTGGCGCAGAACATCAACCCGTTCACCCACGGCAGCGCCAAGCACACCGACATCATGAAAACCGAGGGCCTGAAACAGGCACTCGACAAGCATGGTTTCGACGCAGCGTTCGGCGGTGCCCGTCGCGATGAAGAGAAATCCCGCGCCAAAGAGCGTGTGTACTCGTTCCGCGACAGCAAGCATCGTTGGGACCCGAAAAACCAGCGCCCGGAACTGTGGAACGTCTACAACGGCAAGGTCAACAAGGGCGAGTCCATTCGTGTGTTCCCGTTGTCGAACTGGACCGAGCTGGACATCTGGCAGTACATCTACCTCGAAGGCATCCCGATTGTGCCGCTGTACTTCGCCGCCGAACGCGAAGTGATCGAGAAGAACGGCACGCTGATCATGATCGACGACGAGCGCATCCTCGAGCACCTGTCCGATGAAGACAAAGCGCGCATCGTCAAAAAGAAAGTGCGTTTCCGTACCCTTGGCTGCTACCCGTTGACGGGCGCCGTGGAGTCCGAGGCCGAAAGCCTCACGGACATCATCCAGGAAATGCTCCTGACGCGAACTTCCGAGCGCCAGGGCCGTGTCATCGACCACGATGGCGCAGGCTCGATGGAAGATAAAAAACGTCAAGGCTATTTCTAAGGGGCTGTCATGTCGCATGTTTCTGATTTGATCAGCGAGGACATCCTCGCCTACCTGGGCCAGCACGAACGTAAAGAACTGCTGCGCTTTTTGACCTGCGGTAACGTCGATGACGGCAAGAGCACCCTGATCGGGCGCCTGCTGCACGACTCGAAAATGATCTACGAAGATCACCTCGAAGCGATCACCCGCGACTCGAAGAAAGTCGGCACCACCGGTGACGACATCGACCTGGCGTTGCTGGTCGACGGCTTGCAGGCCGAGCGCGAGCAGGGCATCACCATCGATGTTGCCTACCGCTATTTCTCCACCGCCAAACGCAAATTCATCATCGCCGATACCCCCGGCCATGAGCAGTACACCCGCAACATGGCCACCGGTGCGTCCACCTGTGACCTGGCGATCATTCTGGTCGACGCGCGTTACGGCGTGCAGACCCAGACCCGTCGCCACAGCTTCATCGCCTCGTTGCTGGGGATCAAACACATCGTCGTCGCCATCAACAAGATGGACTTGAAGGGCTTCGATGAAGGCGTGTTCGAGTCGATCAAGGCTGACTACCTGAAGTTCGCCGAAGGCTTGAAGATGAAGCCGACCAGCATGCACTTCGTGCCGATGTCTGCCCTCAAGGGCGACAACGTGGTGAACAAGTCCGAGCGCTCGCCTTGGTACAAAGGCCAGTCGCTGATGGAAATCCTCGAGACCGTGGAAGTCGCGGGCGATCGCAACTTCACCGATCTGCGTTTCCCGGTGCAGTACGTCAACCGTCCGAACCTGAACTTCCGTGGTTTCGCCGGCACGCTGGCCAGCGGCATCGTCAAGAAGGGCGACGAAGTCGTGGTGTTGCCGTCGGGCAAAAGCAGCCGGGTGAAATCCATCGTCACCTTCGAAGGTGAACTGGAACACGCAGGTCCAGGTCAGGCTGTAACGCTGACCATGGAAGACGAAATCGACATCTCCCGTGGCGACCTGTTGGTGCATGCCGACAACGTGCCGCCGGTCACCGACAGCTTCGAAGCGATGCTGGTGTGGATGGCTGAAGAGCCGATGCTGCCGGGCAAGAAATACGACATCAAACGCGCTACCAGTTACGTGCCGGGCTCGATTGCCAGCATCGTCAACAAGGTCGACGTCAACACCCTTGAAGAAGGCCCGGCGAGCGCGTTGCAGCTCAACGAAATCGGCAAGGTGAAGATCGCGCTCGACGCGCCGATCGCCCTCGACGGTTACGAAAGCAACCGCACTACCGGCGCGTTCATTATCATCGACCGCTTGACCAACGGCACCGTCGGCGCCGGCATGATCGTCGCGCAGCCTGTGTCGCATGGCACTGCCACGCATCACGGCAAACTGGCCCACGTTGCTACTGAAGAACGTGCTCAGCGCTTCGGCCAGCAACCGGCGACCGTGCTGTTCAGCGGCCTGTCGGGCGCGGGCAAGAGCACGCTGGCTTATGCAGTCGAGCGCAAGCTGTTCGACATGGGCCGTGCAGTGTTTGTGCTGGATGGGCAGAACCTGCGTCACGACCTCAACAAAGGTCTGCCACAGGATCGCGCCGGTCGTACCGAGAACTGGCGTCGTGCCGCGCACGTTGCGCGTCAATTCAACGAAGCCGGTCTGCTGACGTTGGCTGCGTTCGTTGCGCCGAGTGCTGAAGGGCGTGAGCAGGCCAAGGATCTGATCGGCAAGGATCGTCTGCTGACGGTCTACGTGCAGGCTTCGCCGTCCGTGTGCGCCGAGCGTGATCCGCAAGGTCTGTATGCCGCCGCTGGCGACAACATCCCGGGCGAATCCTTCCCGTACGACGTGCCGCTGAATGCCGATCTGGTGATCGACACGCAGACGCTGAGTCTGGAAGAGAGCGTCAAGCAAGTGCTGGATCTGCTGCGTAAACGTGGTGCGATCTAAGCGTTAGCTACCGAATAAAAAAGCCCGCCGATGAGTAATCATCGGCGGGCTTTTTTATTCGGCATACGGCGATCAAAACTGTGGGAGCGAGCCTGCTCGCGAAAGCGTTATCTCATTCAACATCTTTGCAAGCTGATCCACCGCTTTCGCGAGCAGGCTCGCTCCCACAGGGGGTTAGTGTTTGGCTGGATATTCGCGGTGCATCTGTTCGAGCAACGCATCCTTGTCCAGCCACAGCTGATTGATCCAGCCCTGGAACTGCAAACGATACTCACCGTCCTGATCGTAGTTCTTGCCAATGAATTGCTGCGGAATCTTCAGCTCTTCAAAGTGCACCACCACATCGCGCACATTGCCGCACAGCAAGTCCCAAAACCCCGGACGTCCGGCCGGATAGTGGATCGTCACATTGACGATCGACTCCAGTTGCTCACCCATTGCATCCAGCACAAAGGCGATCCCGCCAGCCTTCGGTTTGAGCAGATATCTGAACGGCGACTGCTGCTGCGCATGCTTGCCTTCGGTAAACCGCGTGCCTTCGACGAAGTTGAAAATCCCCACCGGGTTATGGCGAAACTTCGCGCAGGTCTTGCGCGTGGTTTCGAGGTCTTTGCCTTTCTTCTCCGGGTGCTTGGCCAGGTACGCCTTTGAGTAGCGCTTCATGAACGGGAAGCCCAGCGCCCACCACGCCAGACCAATCACCGGCACCCAGATCAGCTCCTGCTTGAGGAAGAACTTCAGCGGCTGAATCCGTCGGTTGAGCACGTATTGCAGGACCAGAATATCGACCCAGCTCTGGTGGTTGCTGGTGATCAGATACGAGTGTTGGTAGTCCAGCCCTTGCAGGCCGCTGATGTGCCAGCGAGTGCGGCGCACCAGATTCATCCAACCCTTGTTGTTGCTGATCCACGCTTCATGGGTGTGGCTCATCAGCCAACCGGCGAAGCGTTGAGTCAAGGCAAACGGCAACGCCTTGACCAGTGCCACGCAGAACAGAAACGAGCACAGCAGAATCGTATTGAGTGCCAGCAGCAGCGCAGCGATCACGCCGCGCACGGGTGCAGGTAGAAAATCCAGCATTTACACATCCATAGGTCGGTTGGCGGCTTGAATCGCAGTAAGGGCGATGGTGTAGACGATGTCATCGACTTGCGCGCCGCGCGGCAAGTCATTCACCGGTTTGCGCAGGCCTTGCAGCATCGGCCCGAGGCTGACGCAATCGGCGCTGCGTTGCACGGCTTTGTGCGTGGTGTTGCCGGTGTTCAGATCGGGGAACACAAACACTGTGGCGCGACCGGCGACCTGACTGTTTGGCGCCAGTTGCCGGGCGACTTCTGCGTTGGCAGCGGCGTCGTATTGCAGCGGGCCGTCGATCAGCAGCGAGTGTTGTTGTTCATGGGCGAGGAGGGTGGCCTCACGGACTTTCTCGACTTCTTCGCCGGTGGCCGATTCGCCGCTGGAATAACTGATCATCGCCACTCGCGGGGTGATGCCGAACGCCGCTGCCGAGTCGGCGCTTTGCAGGGCAATTTCGGCCAGTTCGGTGGCACTCGGATGCGGGTTCATCACGCAGTCGCCGTAGACCAGCACTTCTTCCGGGAACAACATGAAGAACACCGAAGACACCAGCGTGCAACCCGGTGCAGTCTTGATCAATTGCAGCGCCGGACGGATGGTGTTGGCGGTGGTGTTGATCACACCCGAGACCAGACCATCGACTTCATCCAGGGCAAGCATCATGGTGCCGATCACCACGGTGTCTTCCAGCTGCTGCTCGGCCATCGGCGCGTTGAGGCTTTTGCTTTTGCGCAGGGCAACCATCGGCTCGACGTAGCGCTCGCGGATCAGGTCCGGATCGAGAATCTCCAGGCCCGGCGGCAAGACGATGCCTTGAGCGCGAGCGACGGCTTCGACGTCTTCCGGTTTGGCCAGCAACACGCAACGGGCGATACCGCGCTCCTGACAGATCGCCGCCGCTTGCACGGTGAACGGCTCGCTGCCTTCAGGCAGAACGATGCGCTTGTTCGCCGCTTGCGCGCGCTGGATCAACTGGTAGCGGAATACTGCTGGCGACAGGCGCATTTCTCGTGGAGTACCGCAGCGCTGGTGCAGCCATTTGGCGTCGAGATGGCTGGCGACGAAATCGGTGATGATCTCCGCGCGCTCGCGGTCGTCGATGGGGATTTCCTTGTTCAGACCATTGAGCAGATTGGCCGTGTCGTAGGAGCCGGTACTCACCGACAACACCGGCAAACCGGCCTGCAAGGCGCCGCGGCATAGATCCATGATGCGCGGATCGGGCAGGGTGTCGCTGGTCAGCAACAGGCCGGCCAGCGGCACGCCGTTAATCGCCGCGAGGCTGACGGCGAGGATGATGTCGTCACGATCGCCCGGCGTCACCACCAGCACGCCGGGCTTGAGCAGCTCGACGGTGTTGCGCATGGTCCGTGCGCAAATGATGATTTTGGTCATCCTGCGGGTTTCGTAGTCGCCGGCGTTGAGCACCTGCGCGCCCATCAGGTCGGCGACGTCGCGGGTGCGTGGTGCATTGAGTTCAGGCTGGAACGGAATGCAGCCAAGCAGACGGAAATCACCGCTGCGCAACAACGGCGAATGTTCCTTCAGACGCGCAGCGAAGGCGTCCATGCTTTCTTCAGTCTTGACCTTGTTGAGGATCACGCCGAGGACTTTCGGATCCTTCGGACCGCCGAACAATTGCGCCTGCAATTCGACGCGACCGGACAGCTCGGCAAGCACTTCGTTTTCCGGCGCCGAGACCAGAATCACCTCGGCATCGAGGCTTTTGGCCAGGTGCAAGTTGACCCGCGCGGCATAACTGGCGCTGCGGGTCGGCACCATGCCTTCGACGACCAGCACGTCTTTGCCGATCGCGGCTTGCTGATACAGGGTGATGATTTCTTCAAGCAACTCATCGAGCTGACCGTCGCCGAGCATCCGCTCAACGTGGGCCAGACCCAGCGGCTGCGGCGGTTTCAGGCCGTGGGTACGTGCCACCAGTTCGGTGGAACGCTCAGGGCCGGTGTCGCCCGGGTGCGGTTGGGCAATCGGCTTGAAAAAGCCGACTTTCAGCCCGGCGCGCTCAAGCGTGCGCACCAGCCCGAGGCTGATGGAGGTCAGACCCACGCCAAAATCGGTGGGTGCGATAAAAAAAGTTTGCATGCGAATTCTCTAAAGTTGCATGGCAATGGCGATCATCTATCTCTGACAATCTGCCGAAATTCAGTCGCCAAGGTTAGCGCTAACCGAGCCTTGAGCGCACCAACCGCAGGCAAAGGGTTGGCCTATTTTTTCAATACGTTGCGCCGGGTCGAGTACCCACGCCCGGGTTTGCCATGGCGGCTGATGGCGCAGGTGTTGGGTATGGCCACAGGAAAGCTCGACCACCCAATGACCGTCTTCGTCCTGATGGAAGCCTGCAATCGTCGAAACCCGTTTGTCCGGGTTGTGTTCGCTTTCGCGCGATTGCTTCGCTAAACTTGGCCTTTCTATATTCTTCTGCAAAAGGTCTCGCCCCATGCTGATCGCCGCCAATAAGGCTGTCTCCATCGACTATACCCTGACCAACGACGCTGGTGAGGTCATCGACAGCTCCGCCGGCGGCGCTCCGCTGGTCTACCTGCAAGGCGCAGGCAACATCATCCCGGGCCTGGAAAAAGCTCTGGAAGGCAAAACTGTTGGTGACGAGCTGGACGTTTCCGTTGAACCGGAAGACGCTTACGGCGAATACGCCGCTGAGCTGGTCAGCACCCTGAGCCGCAGCATGTTCGAAGGCGTTGACGAGCTGGAAGTCGGCATGCAGTTTCACGCTTCGGCGCCGGACGGCCAGATGCAGATCGTCACCATCCGTGACCTCGACGGCGACGACGTGACTGTCGACGGCAACCACCCACTGGCCGGTCAGCGTCTGAACTTCAAAGTGAAGATCGTTGACATCCGTGATGCCAGCCAGGAAGAAATCGCTCATGGCCACGTCCATGGCGAAGGTGGCCATCACCACTGATTTTCTGCGCTAAGCTTCGAGTACTGGAGAGGCGCCTGCGGGCGCCTTTTTAGTCCGCGGCTGTCCTTGGTGATCTCGCCAAGTGGCTGTTTCGAGTAGAACATCGGAATCCTGGAGTTCGTCATGAGTGCTTTTCACGACCTTAAGTTGACAGCCCTGGATGGTCAGGAGCTACCGCTGGCGCCGTTCAAGGGCCAAGTCGTGCTGGTGGTCAACGTCGCCTCCAAGTGCGGCTTGACGCCTCAGTACGCGGCGCTGGAAAACCTCTATCAGCAATTCAAAGGCAAAGGCTTCAGTGTATTGGGCCTGCCGTGCAACCAGTTTGCCGGCCAGGAACCCGGTTCTGAAAAGGAAATTCAGGATTTCTGCAGCCTTAACTATGGCGTGACGTTTCCGTTGTCGAGCAAGCTCGAGGTCAATGGTCACGAGCGGCATCAGCTTTACCGTCTGCTGGCGGGCGAGGGTGCGGAATTTCCCGGTGACATCACCTGGAATTTCGAAAAATTCCTGCTCGGCAAGGACGGCCGGGTGTTGGCGCGGTTCTCGCCGAGAACGGCGCCGGATGATCCGACCATTGTTCATGCGATTGAAAAAGCGCTGAGCTGAAACAGCAAGATCAAAAGATCGCAGCCTTCGGCAGCTCCTGCAGGTGACCTCAAAACCCCATGTAGGAGCTGCCGAAGGCTGCGATCTTTTGCTTTGCGTCTTTTAATCCTTAATCACCCAAATCAATAGTGCTGTTCAAAGGCTTCGGGCCTCCATATTATCGCCGTCATAAAGTCTTCTCTGTGGAGCCCTTCGATGCCCGTTCAAGCCTTGTTCAAACCGTTCCACCTCGGTGCCCTCGAACTGCCGACCCGTGTGGTCATGGCGCCGATGACTCGCTCCTTCTCCCCGGGTGGCGTGCCTAATTCGAAAGTCATCGAGTACTACCGCCGTCGCGCAGCCGCCGGTGTGGGCCTGATCATCACTGAAGGCACCACCGTCGGCCACATCGCCTCCAACGGTTACCCGAACGTGCCGCAGTTCTTTGGTGACGCGCCATTGGCCGGCTGGAAAAAAGTCGTCGACGCCGTTCACGCTGAGGGCGGCAAGATCGTGCCGCAACTGTGGCACGTCGGCAGCGTGCGCCGTATTGGCACCGAGCCGGACGCCAGCGTGCCGGGTTACGGCCCGTCGGAAAAACTCAAGGACGGTCAGGTCGTGGTACACGGCATGTCCAGACAAGACATTCAGGACGTGATCGCCGCGTTCGCCCAAGCGGCCAAGGATGCACAAAACATCGGCATGGACGGCGTGGAAATCCACGGCGCGCACGGTTACCTGATCGACCAGTTCTTCTGGGAAGGCAGCAACCAGCGCACCGACGAATACGGCGGCAGCCTGGCCAACCGTTCACGCTTCGCCATCGAACTGATTCAAGCCATACGTGCTGCGGTTGGCGAAGGTTTCCCGATCATCTTCCGTTTCTCGCAATGGAAGCAGCAGGATTACACCGCACGTCTGGTGCAAACCCCAGAAGCACTGGGCGAATTCCTTAAGCCGTTGTCTGACGCCGGCGTGGATATTTTCCACTGCTCGACGCGGCGTTTCTGGGAGCCGGAGTTCGATGGTTCCGAGCTGAACCTGGCAGGCTGGACGCGTAAGCTCACCGGCAAACCGACCATCACTGTTGGCAGCGTTGGCCTGGACGGCGAGTTCCTGCAATTCATGGTCAACACCGACAAGGTCGCGCAACCGGCCAGTCTGGAGAACCTGCTGGAGCGTCTGAACAAAGAGGAATTCGATCTGGTCGCGGTGGGCCGCGCGCTGCTGGTTGATCCGGACTGGGCGCTAAAAGTCCGCGAAGGGCGGGAGCAGGATATTCTGCCGTTCAGCCGTGAGGCGTTGATGACGCTGGTTTAAGCGGCGCCTTCATTGGCCTCTTCGCGAGCAGGCTCGCTCCCACAGGTACCTCTGGTGTTCACAAAATTTTATGTTCACTAAAGATCCCCTGTGGGAGCGAGCCTGCTCGCGAAAGCGGTTGTCAGGTCAGCAAAGATTCAGGGCAGTGTTTGAGCCTCAGGCACCACCAACTCCCCTACACAAGCCCCGCGCAAATGCTTTTCAAACTGCTCGATAACTGCCGGCCAACCCTGGCGACTCGCATGCTGCCGCGCATTCAGGCGCACACAGCGCAATGTCTCATCCTCCTCCAGCAACCACGCCGCCGCTTCGCAAAACGCCTGCTCATCCCCAGGCATCGCCAACACGCCGTTGTAGCCATGGCGAATATGCTGCGCCGCCGCAGCCTGATCGTAAGCCACCACTCCGAGCCCGGAAGCCAACGCCTCCAGCACCACATTGCCGAAGGTTTCGGTCAGGCTTGGAAACAGAAATATATCGCCGGACGCATAGTGCGCCGCCAACGCTTCACCGCGCTGTGCACCGCAGAAGATCGCTTCGGGCAAATCCTTTTCCAGCGCCAGCCGTTGCGGGCCGTCACCGACGACGATCAGTTTCAGATTGCGTTGTGGATAAGTCCTTTGCAGCGTTTCGAAACTGCGTTTGAGCAGACTGAGGTTTTTCTCCGGAGCGAGGCGTCCGACATGAATCACGGCAATATCGCGCTCGGACAAACCCCATTGCTCACGTAATGCATTCAGGCGCTTGCTCGGATGAAACAACTGGCTGTCCACGCCTCGAGACAACAGCGCCAACCGCTCGAAATGCCGGCGCTCCAGCTCCAGGCGCTGGCTGACACTCGGCACCAAGGTCATGGCCGAGCGATTGTGAAACCAGCGCAGATAATGCGTTAGCATCCGCGTCAGCAGACCGAGTCCGTATTGGCTGGTGTACTGCTGAAAGTTGGTGTGAAACCCGCTGACCACCGAAATCCCCAGACGCCGCGCCGCCCGCAGCGCCGACAACCCGAGCGGGCCTTCCGTGGCGATGTACAGCACGTCCGGGCGCTGACGCTTCCAGCGCCGCAACAGTTTATGCATCGACGACTGGCCCCATTGCAGCCCCGGATACCCCGGCAACGGCCAGCCCCGACATAGCAGAAGCGCATCATCCTCACTGCGCTGCGGATCGCCGGCCTGACGCGGGCGCACCAGCTCGACCTGATGGCCGCGCGCGCGCAGCCCATCGCACAAGCGGCCAAGGGTATTGGCCACGCCGTTTATTTCCGGTGGGAAGGTTTCGCTGATAAGGGTGATATGTAGAGCTGTCGTCATGACCTCAGTGTCGGCTGAGGCCATGTCGTCATTGTGTCGACTTGATGATGGATTGATGACAGCTGCTTTCAGTCTGCCTAAACCTTTTGCCTGTGCGGTCGTTAGCCTTGGCTTGAACTCTTTTCCAGGAAAACGGCCGTGTCCGAGAATGCTTATGCGTCGCCTGAGGCGCAACTGTTGGTTGCGGATGAACAAACTCCAGAGTTTTATGTTGTCGCACGCTGGAAGTTCTTGCTGCTGTCGATCCTCAGTTTTGGTCTGTATTTCTACTTCTGGATCTACAAGAACTGGAGCCTGTACAAGCGAAGTACTGGACAAGAGTTATGGCCGTGGGCACGCGCGTTTTTTTATTTGTTTTTCGTGCATCAGCTTTATCGGCAAGCCAAAAAGCGAATCCACGACAGGGGCGGTAAGTCCGATTGGGATCTTGAGCAGTGGGCGACAGTCTTTGTCGTATTGACCGTCGTCGCGCACATATTCGAAAAGCTTCCCAAGCAGATACCTGAGTTGAGTTTTCTTGGTCTTGTCGCCTTGATCATGTTGCCGATAAGAGTTTATGTCGCGAGCGAAGGTCAACAACTGATCAATTTGGCTGCGAACGATCCTCAGGGCCTGAGTAACAATCGCCTCAACGCCTGGAACTTGCTGATCATCGTGCCAGGCGTTGCGGTGTGGGTGTTGGTAGGGCTGATGTTAGCTGGCGTTTACCCCTGAGTTATCAGGATTAAAGCCTGGAGGCTCAGGCCTTTTCCTGAGCCAGCACCTCGGCACCGCGTTCACGCACCCAGAACAACGTCGCACCTGCCACCGCAGCCGGCATCATCAGAATATTGACCACCGGAATCAGCAGCACCAGATAAACAATCCCGCCAAAACTCATGCTCTGCCAGCGCTTCTGCCGCAGCCAGGCGAGCATTTCGTTCCAGCCCAGTTTGTGGTTGTCCGCCGGGTAGTCGATGTACTGGATCGCCATCATCCACACACCGAACAGCAGCCACAGCGGCGCGGCGACGATGTTGACCACCGGAATGAAGGAGAGGATGAACAGGCCGATCGCCCTGGGAAGGAAATAGCCGAGCTTGCGCATTTCCCGGGCCAGGGTGCGCGGGACCATGGCGATCAACTCGCCCCAGCTGAACGCGGGGAAATCATCCGTGCCGCGCACCACCACTTCGACTTTTTCCGCGAGGAAACCATTGAACGGTGCGGCGATGACGTTAGCGAGCATGGTGAAGGTGAAAAACACCATCAGCGCCACCAGCACCACAAACAAAGGCCAAAGGATGTAGCTGAGGAAACTCAGCCATTCGGGCAGCGACGGCATCAGCGTATCGACCCACAGGCTGAACTGGTGGCCGGCCAGATATATCAATCCGACGAACAGCACCAGATTGATCGCCAGCGGCAATAACACGAACAGGCGCAGGCCAGGGCTCAAGACCAGTTTGAGGCCTTCGCGCAGGTATTGCGGGCCGGACAGAACAGGGGCGGGCATAAGGTGCTCCGAGCAAGGGAAAACGCGCCGACCTTACCGACTTTGCACGGGTGGCGAAAGCGCGGCAGAGCGATCGACATTCACTGTAACAAAGACGTCCATCTCGTCAGTGTGTCGGCATAGAGACCACCTATGAGCTGGATTGTTAAACCGTATTTCCTTAATCTTGCCCCCCTCGATACGCTGCACCCAACTTTTTACAGGACTGTCGAGCTCAAGCCTTCCCCAAGGTTTTCCACGGTCCTTTTTTATTCCCGCCGGCATTGCGGCGATCCGGGCCTGTTTTTCGGTCCGGTCAACAGGAGCAGGTCATGTCTGAAGTCCGTCATTCGCGAGTGATTATTCTCGGTTCCGGCCCTGCCGGTTACAGCGCAGCGGTATACGCGGCCCGTGCCAACCTCAAGCCGCTGCTGATCACCGGCATGCAGGCTGGCGGTCAACTGACCACCACCACTGAAGTCGACAACTGGCCGGGCGACGTGCACGGCCTGACCGGTCCAGCTCTGATGGAGCGCATGCGCGAGCACGCCGAGCGTTTTGAAACCGAGATCGTTTTCGATCACATCAACGCCGTCGACTTCGCCGCCAAGCCTTACACCCTGACCGGCGACAGCGCGACTTACACCTGCGATGCGCTGATCATCGCCACTGGTGCCAGCGCGCGTTACCTGGGCCTGCCATCGGAAGAAGCGTTCATGGGCAAAGGCGTTTCGGCCTGCGCGACCTGCGATGGTTTCTTCTACCGCAACAAGCCGGTTGCAGTGGTCGGCGGCGGCAACACCGCAGTTGAAGAAGCACTGTACCTGGCCAACATCGCCAGCACCGTGACCCTGATCCACCGTCGTGAAACCTTCCGCGCCGAGAAGATCCTGATCGACAAGCTCAACGCTCGTGTGGCCGAAGGCAAGATCATCCTCAAGTTGAACGCCAACCTCGACGAAGTGCTGGGCGACAACATGGGCGTGACCGGCGCGCGTCTGAAGAACAACGATGGCAGCTTCGACGAAATCACCGTCGACGGCGTGTTCATCGCGATCGGCCACACCCCGAACACTTCGCTGTTCGAAGGTCAGTTGACCTTGAAAGACGGTTATCTGGTGGTGCACGGCGGCCGTGAAGGCAATGCCACTGCAACCAGCGTCGAAGGGATCTTCGCGGCCGGTGACGTGGCTGACCACGTTTACCGTCAGGCCATCACCTCGGCCGGTGCCGGCTGCATGGCAGCACTGGACACCGAGCGTTACCTGGACGGTCTGCAGAACGCTTCGTTCTAAATCGCAGATACAAAAAAACCGGCCTCGGCCGGTTTTTTTGTGCCCGTTATTCACAGCCACCACACATCCAATGTGGGAGCGAGCCTGCTCGCGAAAGCGGTGTTTCAGTCGACATCAATGTTGAATGTCAGTCCGTATTCGCGAGCAGGCTCGCTCCCACAGGGATTGGGTTTGCAACTGGCGTTAGCGGCGGGTCAGGGGCTGGGCGGTAAACTTCACGCCGGCCAGGCCGTGCTTGATCATCGCGCGGATATTGCCGTGATCGCTACCTTCAGGCGTCGCTACCACCGAACGGTAATGCTCGCCGAACGCGAGCAGTGCTTCTTCATCGCTCAGGCCTTCCAGCAGCGCCAGACCCAAGGTCTTGCACGAGCCTTCGTTCTGCCCGGCGGCGTTTTCCACGCCACCGTTGTTGAAGGCTTGCGGCTGGTAGTCGTAACCGGCGGCAATGAACGCCAGGGTGTCGGCGAAAGCGTGTTCGCCGCTCTTCAGGCTGCTGCGCAGGCTGTTCAGATCACTCATGGGTTTTTCCTTTGGCGAACGCCGCTTGTTGCTCGGCATTGGCTTCTTGCTGAAATTGAACTTTCCACTCGGCGTACGGCATGCCGTAAACCACTTCGCGGGCGTCGTCGAGGCTGACCTCGATCTGACGCTCGTCCGCTTCGGCCTTGTACCACTTCGACAGGCAATTGCGGCAGAACCCGGCAAGGTTCATCAGGTCGATGTTCTGTACGTCCTTGCGGCTGTCCAGGTGGGCGACCAGCCGGCGGAAAGCGGCGGCTTCGAGTTCGAGGCGTTGTTGCTCGGTCATGATGGGCTCTGTGCAGTCAATTCGTGGCGCGGATGATAAAAGTCTGACGGCCAATGCGCCAGACGCACTCAGCGGCTGGCCGCGAGCGTGATCGATACCGACTCAGCAAAACGCAGTGCATGCGGCTTGTCGACTTCGACTTCGGCGTACAGCACCGAACCGTTGCTCATCACCAGATCGAGCAGTTCCTGCGTCAGGCGTTCAAGCAGCGCGAAACGGTTGCCCTCGACGTGGGCGATGATCGCTTTGGTGATCGTGCGGTAGTTCAGCGCGTGGTCGATGTCGTTGTCACGCACCGCTTCTTGCGCGGCATACAGAATGGTCAGGTTGATTAGCACATCCTGCTTGTTGAGGATTTCGTCCTCGTTGATCCCGATAAAGGTGCGCAAGCGCAGATCCTTGACCCGGATGCGCGCCATTCCCGGTTGAAGTTGTGGCATTTACTTGCTCCGTCCAATCAATTGCAGGAACTCCTGGCGGGTGTTGCTCGACTCGCGGAACGCGCCGAGCATGACCGAGGTGTTCATGGTCGAATTCTGTTTCTCGACACCGCGCATCATCATGCACATGTGCCTGGCCTCGATAACCACGGCAACGCCGGCGGCTTCGGTGACCTGTTGCACCGCATCGGCGATTTGCCGGGTGAGGTTTTCCTGAATCTGCAGGCGCCGGGCGAACATGTCTACCAGCCGCGCGATCTTCGACAGACCCAGTACTTTGCCCGTCGGAATATAAGCCACATGGGCCTTGCCGATGAAGGGCAACAGGTGATGTTCGCACAACGAGTACAACTCGATGTCGGCAACGATGATCATCTCGTCGCTGTCGGAGGCAAACAGCGCGCCATTGACGATCTCGTCGACGCTCTGTTCGTAACCGTGACACAGGTATTGCATGGCCTTGGCCGCGCGCACCGGGGTGTCGAGCAATCCTTCGCGGTCGGGATCTTCACCGAGGCCGATGAGGATTTCGCGGTAATTCTCGGGCAGTGAGCGGGCCATGGAAATCCTCGCAGGCAGGCGTTATTTGATGTGCCGTCCGCCGTTGACGGTCAGGGTCGTACCGGTGACATAAGGGTTGTCGAGCAGATAGCGCAGGCTCTGATAGATCACTTCGCTGCCGGGTTCGATGCCCAGTGCGGATTTGGCCAGGGCCTTGGCGCGGTACGCCGCGTCGTCGTCGGGATTGAACAATAGCAGGGCTGGCGCGATGCCGTTGACCTTGATCGTCGGCGCATAGCGAGCGGCGAAGGACAGGGTCAGGCTGTCGAGCCCGGCCTTGGTGGCGCAATAACCGATGTGCTTGCTGCTGCCTTTGCGGGTGACATCGTCGCTGATGTGGATGATGTCGGCGGGCGTCGAGCGTTGCAGCAGATCGGCGCAGTGCAGGTTGATCAGGTAGGGCGCGAGCATGTGCAGGTTGAACATTCGCGTGAAGGCTTCGGCTTCGCTGTCCGGGGTTTCGGCCAGCCACTCGGAGGCATTGTGCACGATGGCGCGCAGGCGGTCGGTGTGGGTTTTCAGTTCGTTGATGAAGGCAAGAATTCCGGCTTCGCTGGAAAAGTCGGCGAACAGGCCAGTGGCGCCCAGATCGCGCAGTGTCTGCACGCCGGGGCGTTCGCTACGGTAGGTGAAGATGACGCGATAGCCTTCTTCGAGTAACCGCTGCGCGCAATGCAGACCGACACGCTGGCCGGCACCAGTGATGAGGATCGGGGCGGAGGAATCAGGCATGAACGGCTCGCATCGCGGTGGGAGCAAAAACTATAACAGCGACATGGCTTCCCACCTATCGTCGGCTTTCCCCATTACTGTGGGAGCGAGCCTGCTCGCGAAAGCGGTGTCTCAGTCGACATCAATGTTGAAGATCAGTCCGTATTCGCGAGCAGGCTCGCTCCCACACAGAGATCATCGATTCTGTGCAGAAGACGTCACTGGCAACGGGCGCACTGGCGTACTGTTCAGCCAGTTCGCCAGCAAGCGGGTCGACAGCGGAATAAAGAAATAAACCATCAACGGTGTCAGGCACGCGGTGCTGATCAATACCCGTGGCAACAAACTCATGTCAGAGAGCAACGGGCCGAGGACAAAGTTGAACAGCAACGACACCGGAAAAAACGCCAGCCAGATTGCCACAGCCTGCTTCCAGCGCGGTGGACGCTGACCTGCCGCGCCGAACCAGCCTTCGATACCGCTGACCCGATGCTCCTTCGGATGGGCAAACAGGTCGCTGCCACGATCCAGCCACGCCGTGCGCGAAGCCGAATACTCCCACGCATGCAGCGTCTGTTCATCGACGAAACGGAAAATGATTTGAAACTCGTTATCACCGGGCGGCGGAGCGAGCACGCCAGAGCCGAGATAACCGGGAAAGTCAGTGGCCAGTTGTTCGCCCTCGCGCAGCCAGGCGATCAAATCCTGATAGCGGCCGTCGGCGACGCGACGGGCAACCATCAATGTGACGGGGGAAGTAGACATTTTGTATCTCCGTATTTCGAGTGCGTCACTCCGGGTAGGAATTTCGCCTGACGCTGGGCCGGGGTAGAGGCCTGCGTTTTTCAACAAGCAAGGATTATTCCGGTTTTTCACGATTAAACCAGCGACTTTCGTCGCATTTCATCACTTGAATTTGATTGGGGCATAAGCGTTAGAATGGGATCCAATTGAACCGACATGGAAGTTGAAATCCATATGCCTGTCATCACGGACGCAAGCCCTGCTGTGCAGGCATCTGTTGCGCTTGAGCGCGCTGATCTGTTTCCGATCCGTGAGGTGGCGCGCCTGACGGGTGTCAACCCGGTAACCTTGCGTGCCTGGGAGCGGCGTTACGGTCTGATTCAGCCTACGCGCACCGAAAGTGGGCATCGGCTCTATTCGATGACCGATATCGAACGCGTACGCAGCATTGTCGACTGGATCGATCGCGGTGTCGCCGTGAGCAAGGTCGGCAAGATTCTCGCCAGGACTGAACCCATGAAAGTGCTGGCGCACATCATCCCTGATGATCTGGTGCAGGCCGATTACCGGCAATGGCAGGAGCAGATTCAGCAGGCGGTCAGTGCATTCGATGATCAGCAGATGGATCGGGTGTACGGCCAGATTTTCTCTTCTTACGCACAACCTGTGGTGTTTCAGGACATTCTGATGCCTTTGTGGCTGCAACTGTTGCAGCGCCAGGAGGCTTTCGGGCAAACCAGCGAGTGGCTGTTCTTTGATGGATTTCTGCGGGCGCGGGTGTTGCAACGGATCGTCATGCTGCGTGGCACGCAGCCGCGTCGGGTGGTCGTCAGTGCGCTGGCCGGACAATGTCGGGAGCTGGAATTGCTGGTGGCGGCGCTGTTTCTCAGCGACAGCAATGCCGGTGTCAGGGTGTTGACCACGGGGCAGCCGTTCGATGAATTGACGCTGGTTTGCGAGAAAATCAAACCCCAAGCGCTGGTGCTGTTTTCCAATCACGCGCCCGGCGCCGATTTGCCTCGGCGTTTGAACCGACTGGCGTTGAGCCTCGATTGTCAGTTGATGCTGGCGGGCGATGCGTCAGATCTGGCGCAGGACAGTCTGGCCGGATCCTCTGTTGCATGCCTTGGAAATGAAGGTGGCAACATGCGTCAACGCATGCTGCAGTTTCTTGCCGGAAATCTGGATACCTGAAACTCAGGTGTGCAGGGCAGGGTGGGTCAAGCGATGTTGTTGCAGGATGAATTGGCGCAGACGCTCGGTTTCGTCGGTGTCGGTCTGGCTCAGTTCGTAGGCGTAGAAACCGCTTTCGGTTTCCCGTTCGAAATTGCCGCGCAATGAAATCCGCTCGTAACCCGAAGGGCTGAACCACAGCGCGAAATGCTTGGGTGGCTTGGTCTTGTTGCGCACTTCCAGCAGCACACCTTTGTGCGACACCTCGTGCACCCACAACATGCCCGGCTGACCTTTGGCGTTTTCCAGGGCTACCGGCTCCTCAAGCGCCAGTCGCCATGGCCGTACCATCGGGCCGTCTTCATAAATACTTGGCACGCCGAGGCGCAAGTGCAGCGCGTGAAACTCGTCTTCCACCAAGTGCAGCGGGAAGGTCATTTGCTGGTTTTCGAAGTTGGCCTGAATGGTCACTTGCTCGTGCGCGGCCAGGCGCGTGAGCAAATCGCGGATCTGCGAACCGCCGTTAACCAGCAGACTCGACGTTGCATCCCGCACGTTCAGTTGCGGGTTGTGCTGCATGGTCTGGATGAAATCCAGCTCATCCTGAGTAAGGAGGGCGTCGCGCTGCATGGCTAACTCGAAAGATATAGTTACAAAGTCATTGGTGATTGTAGTTAATGACAATTAGTTCGCTGATTTGTTTGCGCCGTTCGTCGCTTTCAATAATGCCAGCTCGGCTTCCAGGGCAGTTACCTGCGCTTCGAGCTGCACAACACGTTGCTGAGCCTTGACCTGAACAGTGACATCCTTCTGCACGCCGACGAAATAAGTTTGCCCGTCATCGGCGTTTTTCACCGTTGAAAGCGACAGTTCATTCCAGAACGGCGTGCCGTCCTTGCGATAGTTGCGCAGGATTTCGCGGCACGATCCGCCTTTTTTCAGTGCATCGCGAATCAGGTTCAGATTTCCCTGATCGCGATCACCGGCCTGCAGAAAACGGCAGTCCTGATAGAGGATTTCTTCGCTGGTGTAACCGGTCAGGCGCTCAAAAGCCGGGTTCACATAAATCAGGATATTGTCCTGCTCACCTTCCTTCTCGGCGACCACGATCCCGTCGTTCGACGCGTTGATCACCATTTGCAGCAAGCTTGCGTTGATCATCTTTGAATCCTTTCAGAGTTGTCAGTGGCTCGCATTCTAGAAGAACCGCAGGCGCTGTCTACTGGCCATTATCGCCAGTTGAGATCCAATCGCAGCTTTGCGCTGGAGGCTGTTACTATCGCCGCTCTTTTTTTCAGTTTCAGGATCAGATTGATGAAAGTCGCCATCCTCTCCGGTTCGGTCTACGGCACCGCCGAAGAAGTCGCCCGTCACGCCCAGAACCTGTTGCAAGCCGCTGGCTTTGAAACCTTCTACAACTCGCGCGCCAGCCTCGCCGACATCCAGGCGTTCGGCCCCGAAGCGTTGCTTGCGGTGACCTCGACCACCGGCATGGGCGAATTGCCCGACAACCTGCAACCGCTGTATTCGGCGATTCGCGACCAGTTGCCAGCGGCATTGCTCGGTCTGCCTGGCGCAGTGATTGCCTTGGGCGATGCCAGCTATGGCGACACCTTCTGCGGTGGCGGTGAGCAAATGCGTGAATTGTTCGGCGAACTGGGCGTGCGCGAAGTGCAGGACATGCTGCGCATCGATGCCAGTGAAAGTGTCACCCCGGAAACCGACGCCGAGCCTTGGCTGGCACAGTTGATCGACGCGCTCAAGGGCTGATCGCCCGCTCGCGCAGCAAGCTCAGCCACGCCTGCGCCGCTTTCGACAGATACGCGCCCCGACGCCAGATGAACGCGATATCCCAACGCAGATAATCTGGCGCGCGCAAGGTCAGGCGCACTACGCCTGGCCGCACCAGACCGCGCGCGACCACGCTGGGCAACAGCACCACGCCTTGTCCGGCGGCCACCAGCGCCGCAAGAAAGTCTGCCTGACCGCTGCGTCCGCCTTCCTTCGGCGTGAAGCCCAATTGCTGGCATGCCTGCAGCAAGCGGTCGTTGAGCACGAAACTGCGCTGATAGAGCAGAAAAGGCGTTTCGGCCAATTCCTCCAGAGCAATCTCGCCGCGATCGGCCAGCGGATGATCCACTGGCAGCAGGGCGTCAAGTTGCTCATCGCAAAATGGCTGACAGTCGAATTGTGGATCCTTGGGCAACAGACTGCCGCCCAATTCCAGTTCACCGCTCAACACCGCCTGCTCGATATTGCGACTGCCGCCCTCCAGCAATTGCACGCTGATATTCGGATAGCGCCGCCGGTATTCGGCAAAGAGTCCGGCGAACAGCGCGTCACTGCCCAGCAGCGGCAGGCCGAGGCGCAGTTCACCACGCGCCAGATGACTGAGGTCGTCCAGTTCCGCGAGCAATTCATTGCGCAGGCGCAGCATGCCCTCGGCCCGTTGCAGCACCACACTGCCAGCGGCGGTCAGGCGCAACTGCGAACCGAGTCGTTCGAGCAACGGCGTGCCGAGGCTCTGCTCCAGTTGCGCGATTTGTTTGCTCACCGCTGACTGGCTGATGTGCAGGGTTTTTGCGGCTTGGGTGAAACCGCCCTGATGCATGACTTCGACAAAACTGCGCAGCTGTTTGAATTCCATGGCCTGATTCCATTATGGAATGGGTTTGAGTCTAACAATTCGCTTCGGGGATGGCAGGTCACTTCGTAAAATAGGCTTCTGTAAGGAGCCAACCTCATGAACGCCGCCCGCTTCAAACATCTTTCCCGTCTCTTCGTCGAACTCGCCGTGTTACTCGGTCTCTACCTGCTCGGCTGCCAACTCGCTGTATGGCTAGCCTGGCCGATTCCCGGCGGCGTGATCGGCATGGCGCTGTTGCTGCTGGCATTCGCCTTTGGCTGGGTCAACCCGGCGGCACTGCAATTGGGCGCGGGTTTGCTGATGGCCGAGATGCTGCTGTTTTTCATTCCGGCGCTGATGAGCTTGCTCGATTACGGCGCGTTGCTGCGCAATGACGGCTGGCGGATTTTGCTGGTGATCGCCGCCAGCACCTTGATGGTGATGCTGGTCACTGCGTTCACCGTGGAACTGGCCGTACGCGCGAGGCGCTCCCATGAAGCTTGAATGGATGCCGATGTTCTGGCTCGCCTTCACCTTGCTGGCGTACGTGTTCAGCCGCTGGATTTATCGGCGTACCGGTCGCTACGTATTGTCGCCGCTGATTCTGGTGCCGGCCTTGCTGCTGGCGCTCGCCGTGCCGCTTCACACGGCGTATGCCGAGTATTCGAGCAACACCCACTGGCTGATGCTGGTGCTGGGCCCGGTGACCGTCGCGTTCGCCGTGCCGATCTGGCAGCAACGCCGATTGTTGATGCGGCACTGGTCGGCACTGATGCTGGGCATGGTTGCCGGCAGTGCGGCGTCGATTGGTACGTCATTCGGATTGGCCAGGGCGTTGGCGCTGGACAGTTCGGTGACGATGTCGCTGGTGCCACGTTCGATCACCACACCGTTCGCTATGCCGTTGGCACAAAATCTCGGTGGCGTGCCGGAATTGACGGCGGTGTTCGTAATGTTCACCGGCGTGTTCGGTGCGATGCTCGGCGGCGTGCTCTTGAAGTGGTTGCCGTTGCGCAGTGCCTTGGCGCGCGGTGCGCTGTTCGGGGTTGGCGCGCACGGTGCAGGCGTCAGTCGCGCCCATGAAGTGGGGGGCGAAGAAGGCTCGGTCGCCGGGCTGGTGATGGTGTTGACCGGTCTGCTCAACCTGTTTGCCGCGCCTTTGTTGGCGTCGTTGCTTTGACATGGATCCAAGCTGTTTGCATTGCTGACTCGATCAGTCATCAAGCTGGCTGCCAATGCAACTACGCGATCCTCTGCGCCTGACTAGACTGCTCACACGTGCAGAACAATAAGAACGCAGAGGTGCATACAGTGAGCGTAGCCCCCGTCCAATCGTCCCTTAATGTCAAAGACCAGGTCAGCGCCGCCGAGTGGCAGACCCGTGTCGATCTCGCCGCCTGTTATCGTCTGGTCGCCGCCCATGGCTGGGACGATCTGATCTTCACCCACATTTCCGCCAAGGTGCCGGGCACCGAAGATTTCCTGATCAACCCGTTCGGGCTGATGTTTCACGAGATCACGGCGTCGAGCCTGGTGAAGGTCGATCAGGCCGGCAACAAACTCATGGACAGTCCCTACGATATCAACCCCGCCGGCTACACCATCCATAGCGCCGTGCATGAAGTGCGACACGACGTGGTTTGTGTTCTGCATACGCACACCGCGTCGGGTGTTGCGGTGTCGGCGCAGAAGCAGGGCGTGTTGCCGATCAGCCAACAGTCGCTGTTCGTGCTTTCAAGCTTGGCTTATCACGCCTATGAAGGCGTGGCGCTGAACCACGAAGAAAAGGCGCGTTTGCAGGCCGATCTGGGCGAAAACAATTTCCTGATGCTGCACAACCACGGTCTGCTGACCTGTGGCGGCACCATCGCCGACACTTTTCTGATGATGTTCACCTTTCAGCGCGCCTGCGACATTCAGGTCATGGCGCAAACCGGCGGGGCTGAACTCATCGCCATCGAACCGCAAATTCTCGCGGGCGCCAAAGCGATGATCGCCGGCGTCACCAAAAGCGCTCAAGGCATGGGTGGCGCGCTGGCCTGGCCGGCGCTGCTGCGCAAACTCGATAAACAAGACCCCGGATATAAACTCTAATGCCTCTTGCCGAGATTCCTCTGTGTGTCTGGCGCAAACGCAGCCAGACGTTTGTCTTTCGTGGTCAGCCGATTCGCTACTGGACGGCGGGTCAGGGTGAGCCGCTGCTGCTGATTCACGGCTTCCCGACCGCCAGTTGGGACTGGCATTACCTGTGGCAGCCGCTGGCCCAGCGTTATCGGGTGATCGCCTGCGACATGCTTGGCTTTGGCGATTCGGCCAAACCGCTCAATCACACCTACAGCCTGCTGGAGCAGGCTGACCTGCAGCAAGCCTTGCTCGCGCATTTGCAGGTCGAGCAGCCGGTGCATGTGCTTGCGCATGATTACGGTGACAGCGTTGCGCAGGAACTGCTCGCCCGGCACTACGAAGACCAGATCGAAGTGGCCAGTTGTGTGTTTCTCAACGGCGGATTGTTCCCGGAAACCCACCGTCCGGTGCTGATGCAGAAACTGCTGCTCAGTCCGCTGGGCTGGATGATTGGCCGCGCGTTCACCCGCGATGCTTTGGTGAAAAGCTTCCGGCAGATCTTCGGCCCGCAGACCCGGCCGACTGAAAGTGAGCTGGACGATTTCTGGAGCCTGGTCGACAGCAATCGCGGGCCACGGATCATGCACAAGTTGATCAGCTACATTCCCGAACGTCGCGTGCAGCGTGATCGCTGGGTGATGGCGATGCAGCGCGGTGAAATTCCGTTGCGGGTGATCGATGGCGAGGTCGATCCGATTTCCGGGGCGCACATGGTCGAGCGTTACCGCGAATTGATTCCCGATGCAGACACGGTGTTGTTGCCGGGCATCGGTCACTACCCCCAGACCGAAGCGCCGGTGCAGGTGCTCAAGCACTATCTGGCGTTTCGCGAGCGTTTTGTGCTGCCACCGCGCAAAGTAGCGTGTTCCTGAAGATCAAAAGATCGCAGCCTTCGGCAGCTCCTGCATTGGATTTGTATATGAGCTGCCGAAGGCTGCGATCTTTTGATCTTTTGATCTGTTGACGCCCTCATCATCCCCCAACCTTATCGCGCACCATTCAGCCTCAGCCGTATTCGTTGTGACCCAAAGCCCTGTGCCTGACACTCGGACTCAATACTGGCCTGCTGGAGTTGCTGCGATGAATGAGTCTGTGCGTTTCGAAGAAAAAGTCGTCATCGTCACCGGAGCCGGTGGTGGCCTCGGACGGGCTCATGCGTTGTTGTTCGCCAAACAGGGCGCCAAAGTACTGGTCAACGACCTCGGCGGCTCGACCCAGGGCGAGGGCGCCAATGCTTCCGCTGCCGACCGCGTCGTCGCAGAAATTCGCGCGGCTGGCGGTATCGCCGAAGCCAACCATGACTCGGTCACCGACGGCGACAAACTCGTACAAAACGCCCTCGACGTCTTCGGTCGCGTCGACGTGGTGGTCAACAACGCCGGGATCCTGCGTGACAAGACCTTCCATAAAATGGACGACGCCGACTGGGATCTGGTCTACCGCGTCCACGTCGAAGGCGCTTACAAAGTCACCCGCGCCGCGTGGCCGCACCTGCGCGAGCAAAACTACGGCCGGGTGATCTTCACTGCCTCGACCTCGGGCATTTACGGCAACTTCGGCCAGTCCAACTACGGCATGGCCAAACTTGGCCTCTACGGCCTGACCCGCACCCTGGCCATCGAGGGCCGCAAGAACAACATTCTCGTCAATGCCATCGCGCCAACTGGCGGCACGCGCATGACCGAGGGGCTGATTCCGCCGCAAGTGTTCGAGCAACTGAAACCTGAACTGGTCAGCCCGTTGGTGGTGTATCTGGCGAGCGAACAATGCGAGGAAACCTCCGGACTGTTCGAGGTCGGTGGCGGCTGGATGGGCAAGGTGCGTTGGGAACGCAGCCTCGGTGCCGGCTTCGACCCTCGCGAAGGGTTCTCGCCGGAAGATGTCGCGGCGCACTGGCAGCAGATTTGTGATTTCGAAGGGGCGGCGCATCCGAAGGACAATATCGAAGCGCTGAAGGAAATGATGGCGAATTTGCAGAAGTATTCGCTTTAAGGGACGTTTGAGCCTCGCTGCGTTCTCGATGCGGCGAGGCTCGCTCCATTATTCCTTGTACCGTTTATCAATCATGAACTCCGGGATTCTCCAGTTTGGACCCGGAATGGCGGCAGCCGCATTGCCCTCAGCCAATACACCCTCATGAAATAATTCCTCATGCGTTCTCCACAATTCACCGCGCGCGATGACTTCAAATCGATAACGCCCGAACAGTGTGTCGATTGAGGGAAATGCCAAACCAATAGCCAAAACTGATAACAAGTCTCTGAGACTTTCTTGTCTGACAGCTTGTTCGAGTTTTGCAATCGAACTCTTGGATCCGCTGACGCATTCAAATGCTTCCAGTTCCTGTTTTTTCGCTGCGTCGATGGCCTCGTCGGTATAGCGTAATGACTCATCGTCGCTCAGTTTGAAGTCTTCAAGTGTCGCCGTATGGAGGTTATTCCAAAGGGACGGATTACTTTTGGGAATGTAGTCGTCGGCGAATCCCATCGCTCTGAATCGCTCCATGATTCGAAGTGAATAGGCATAGAACCGTCGATCGGTATCGGTCATCTCGAGCTTGCGCTCCAGTATGGCGTCAAGACGCTTGATCATGATGAGGTTGGCTGCAGACCCTTTTCCTTCAATTTTTGTTTTGGCGGCCTCAACAGAACTTTGCTCCAACATTCGTTTTACTCACTGCGAATTTTCGGTTTTGCGGAGCAATAAACCTATATCAGCTTTCGAACGGAAAAATCTGCATCGATCGTCAGTAATGACCTGCTGGGTTGTATGAATAATGTGCAAGGCGGTTTGAGAGCTTGGTATTAAAAGATCAGAAGGAGATTTCCTACAGCAATGGGGGATCTTCCCGCTGATGCAGGTGAAGTGGGTAAAGCGGCGCCCATAAAAAAGGCCGCTGCAAACGCAGCGGCCAAGGTAAGACGTTGGATCAAGGAGCTACAAATCAACGTCAGTGAACACTGGGGCGATAAACCGAAGTCTTCGATTCATCTGAAATCTGTCAGCAATGGCCTGAGTTGCTCAAAGGCCAATGCTTCGTGCTTTACGGCGTGTCCCGTGAAAGCGCGTTCAGAATAAGGTCTTGAGCGCGCAGGAAAAATACCGAATCCGGACATGCACTGTTGCGGGGCATGCAACAGTCCCGTGATCCGACGTGCACCATGCGCTGCACTGATGATCCTCCATCCAGCCGATCCATGAACGGCGCAAAGCCCCGCCGCGCAAGGCCATTCATCCTTTCGAGCGACAACACGAATACCTCCTTGGTGCGCTTATCGACGCGGTTGCCCGGCAGTAGGGTGGGGCCTTCTGTCACTCACCGGGGAAGACGCATGACAAAAACAACAATGCGCGCCATCTTCACACCGCAGGCGCTGGCAGCCGCGGTGGCTTTGGGTTGCTGCGCTCAGGCGCAAGCGGTTGCGTTCAACATTGGCGAAATCGAAGGCACCTTCGACTCGTCGCTGTCGATCGGCGCGAGCTGGGGCATGCGCGATGCCGACAAATCGCTGGTCGGCACAGTCAATGGTGGTACCGGGCAATCCTCGACCGGTGATGACGGGCGTTTGAATTTCAAGAAGGGCGAGACCTTCTCGAAAATCTTCAAAGGTATTCACGACCTCGAACTCAAGTACGGCGACACCGGTGTCTTCGTGCGCGGCAAGTACTGGTATGACTTCGAGCTGAAGGACGAAGATCGCGAGTTCAAGCCGATCAGCGACAGCGGCCGCAAGGAAGGCGCGAAATCTTCCGGCGCGCAGATCCTTGATGCATTCGTCTATCACAACTATTCCATCGCCGATCTGCCGGGCACCGTGCGCGCGGGCAAGCAGGTCGTGAGCTGGGGCGAAAGTACCTTCATCGGTAACTCGATCAACAGTATCAATCCGATCGACGTTTCGGCGTTTCGTCGCCCCGGAGCGGAGATCAAGGAAGGCCTGATTCCGGTCAACATGCTGTTTGGCTCGCAAGGCCTGACCGATCAACTGACCGTCGAAGGCTTCTACCAACTGGAGTGGGACCAGACCGTTCTCGACAACTGCGGCACTTTCTTCGGTGTCGATGTGGCGGCGGACGGTTGCAACAACGGCTACACCGTTGGCAACCCGGCAATCGCACCGTTTGTCCCGCTGACCCAGGCTTTTGGCCAAGGCATTCAGGTGACTCGCGAAGGCGTGGTGATCCCCCGTGGCGGCGACCGCGATGCGCGGGATTCCGGGCAGTGGGGCACGGCGTTGCGCTGGCTCGGTGACGACACCGAATATGGCCTGTATTTCATGAACTACCACAGCCGCACGCCAACGGTTGGCACTACCACGGCTGGCCTGTCGACGCTGGCGGCATTGCCGGGCATGGTCGGCATCGCCAATGGTCTGGCACCCGGCAGCGGTTCCGGCCTGGCGCAGAGTGTGATGCTCGGACGCGGTGGTTACTACCTCGAATACCCGGAAGACATCCGTCTGTACGGCGCGAGTTTCTCCACCACGCTACCCACCGGCACCGCATGGACCGGTGAGATCAGCTATCGGCCCAACGCTCCGGTTCAGGTCAACACCAACGACCTGACGCTGGCGCTGCTCAACCCCATTGCCGGTGGCACGGCCTCGCCGCTGGCTACCAGTCCTGGCGCGGACAACAAGGGCTATCGCCGTAAAGAAGTCACGCAAATCCAGAGCACCCTCACACACTTCTTCGATCAGGTATTGGGCGCTGAGCGTCTGACCGTGGTTGGCGAAGCCGCCGTCGTGCACGTCGGTGGCCTGGAGTCGCGTAGCGAGCTGCGCTATGGCCGCGACTCGGTGTACGGCCAGTACGGTTTCGGCGGCGACACCGACGGCTTCGTCACCTCGACTTCGTGGGGCTACCGCGCCCGGGCGATCCTCGATTACGCCAACGTGATCGGCGGGGTCAACTTCAAACCCAACCTGTCGTGGTCGCATGACGTCGCCGGTTACGGCCCCAACGGCCTGTTCAACGAAGGCGCGAAAGCAATCAGCGTCGGCGTCGATGCCGACTACCGCAACACCTACACCGCGAGCCTCAGTTACACCGACTTTTTCGGTGGTGACTACAACGTCCTCGAAGACCGTGACTTCGTGGCCCTGAGCTTCGGCGTGAACTTCTGATCTGCCCGAGAAGGATGACTGCAATGCGCAAAATGATTCTGCAATGTGGCGTGCTGGCCCTGAGTCTGCTGGCGGCCAACGTGATGGCGGCGGTGTCGCCGGAAGAGGCCAACAAACTCGGCACCAGCCTGACCCCGCTGGGTGCCGAGAAAGCCGGTAACGCCGATGGCTCTATCCCGGCATGGACCGGCGGCATCCCGAAAAATGCTGCTGCGGTGGACAGCAAAGGCTTTCTCGCTGACCCGTTCGCCAATGAAAAACCGCTGTTCATCATCACCGCGGCCAACGTCGACAAGTACAAGGACAAGCTCTCCGACGGCCAGGTGGCGATGTTCAAGCGCTACCCGGAAACCTACAGGATCCCGGTCTACCCGACCCACCGTACGGTGGCCGTGCCGGCGGAAATCTACGAATCGGCCAAGCGCAGCGCGCTCAACGTGACCACCATCAACGACGGTAACGGCCTGGCCAATTTCACCGGCAATCGCTACTACGCGTTCCCGATTCCGAAGAACGGCGTCGAGGTGTTGTGGAACCACATCACCCGTTACCACGGCGGCAACGTCAGACGCATCATTACTCAGGTGACCCCGCAGACCAACGGCAGCTACACGCCGATCCGCTTCGAAGAAGAGATCGCCGTGCCGCAACTGATCAAGGATATCGACCCGGAAAAAGCCGCCAACGTGCTGACCTTTTTCAAGCAGTCGGTGACTGCTCCAGCGCGTCTGGCCGGTAACGTATTGCTGGTACACGAGACCCTCGATCAGGTGAAAGAACCGCGCCTGGCGTGGATCTACAACGCCGGTCAGCGCCGTGTGCGTCGTGCGCCGCAAGTAGCCTATGACGGTCCGGGCACCGCCGCCGATGGCCTGCGCACTTCGGACAACTTCGACATGTTCTCCGGCGCACCGGATCGCTACGACTGGAAACTGGTCGGCAAGAAGGAAATGTACATCCCGTACAACAGCTACAAACTCGATTCGCCGAAGCTCAAGTACGACGACATCGTCAAGGCCGGGCACATCAATCAGGACCTGACGCGCTATGAGTTACACCGGGTCTGGGAAGTGATCGGCACCGTCAAACCGAATGAGCGGCATATCTACGCCAAACGCCACATGTATATCGACGAGGACAGTTGGCAGGTCGCACTGGCCGACCACTACGACGGTCGCGGTCAACTCTGGCGCGTAGCTGAAGGCCACTCTGAATATCACTATGAGCATCAGGCACAGGCCTACACACTCGAAGCGCTCTACGACATCATTGCCGGCCGCTACATTGCCTTGGGTATGAAGAACGAAGAGAAGCACAGTTACGAATTCGGCTTTGAAGCCAAGGCTGCCGACTACACGCCAGCGGCCTTGCGTGCAGAGGGTGTGCGGTAACGGTTCTGATACATCAGTGGACAAAAGGCGACCGCTCGGTCGCCTTTTTTATGGCTGCCAATCAGCGCGCTGAATACTCGTCAACAAGTGTGTGGGAGAGGGCTAGGGTGACTGCACAACGATAAAAAGGCTCACCCGATGACTGCCATGACGCCCTGCCTGGATCGCCCCGGATTCTTGCCCAGACTTTCTTCCCACCATCAGCCTCGCAGTCGCTTGAGCGCACCTTTGCTGGCATCGAACGCGCGGGTCAGGCTGTTATGCGCGCCCGCTGGCAGTGGCAAAACCGCACTGCTGACCGAGTGTCTTCTGCAGGTGCGTGCAGACTGCGAGGCCATTTGGCTGCCGCTGGCGGGAGCGGCGCTCAGTCGTGAGGAATTCTGCCTGCAACTGACTCGGGCGCTCGGGCTGGTAGAGGACCTTGACGTTACGCAACTGATGGCGGAGCTGGCACGTTGGTCGAGGCCGACTTCGCTGTTCATCGACGATTACAGTCGTCTGCCGGATCCGGCTCTGGATGCTTTGCTTGATCGTTTACTGGCGGTCAGCAGCCCGGCGCTCACCTGGTGGATCAGCACTCGCCGCCGGCCGCAGTGCAACTGGCCGCGCCTGTTGCTCGATGACGAACTGCATGAATCCGAGTGCGCCAGCCTGGCACTGACTCACGATGAGGTCGTATCGGTATTGCGCCATTTGCCGCCAGAACAGGCGGACCGTGTTGCCACCCGTATCATCCAGCGTACCGGCGGTTGGTGCGCGGGGGCGCGCATGGCGATCCTGCAAAAATGTGACTGGTCGCAAAACCTGCAGCCGCAGCAGCGTGTCGACACGTTGCTTGATTACCTGCAGCACGAACTCTTCAGCAGCCTGACGCCGGAGCAGAATGAGGC
Organism: Pseudomonas sp. CROZ-RG-20F-R04-15; assembly: GCF_022662375.1. Taxonomy (GTDB): domain Bacteria; phylum Pseudomonadota; class Gammaproteobacteria; order Pseudomonadales; family Pseudomonadaceae; genus Aquipseudomonas. The sequence goes on from NZ_JAKNQL010000001.1 coordinate 272,711, forward strand.
ATGGCGTGTTCTGGCCCATCTGCCACGCTTCAACGCGCCGTTATGCGAGCATTTGTTCGGCCCCGGTGAAGGCGCGCAGTTGCTGCATGATCTGCAAGTGCTGGGCTGCTTTATCGAGCCATGGCAGCACTCCGCCGATTGGCTCCAGGTCTGCCGCCCGCTGTCGCGAATCATGCAGGAGTCGCATTGGTCGTGCGCGCGTTCCTGGCACCGACGCGCCTGTCAGTGGTTCACCGCGACGCAGGATTGGCGGGCAGCATTCGAGCAAGCGCTGTTGGCCGAGGAGTACGAAACCGCCGTAAGCCTGTTGCAGCATTTGAGCTTCGAGGACTTGTTGGAAGACCAGACCGTTGTCCTGTTGTTGCGCTTGCATGAGCAACGAAGCCAAGAGCTGACTCTGATGACGCCGCAGTTGATCGGGCTGGTCACCGGGGCGTTATTGTTCGCCGGAAGATTCGAGCAGGCCGGGCAATGCATGGCCCATCTCGTCCGCTTCATGCCGCAGCCGACAGCGCACCTGGAGCAGCAATTGCTGGCACGTTGGCAGGCGCAACAAGGTTGGCTCTGTCACCTGCAAGGGCAGATGGACCTGGCGCGCGCCTGCTTTCAGGAGGCGTTGTCAGTACTGGCAGATGATGCTTGGCAGGCGCGTTTGCTGTGCCTGTCGGGACTGACCCAGCAGGCGCTACTGTGTGGTGAACTTGATCAGGCCCATGCTCTGAACCGCGAGGCGCTGTGCCTGGCGCGCGCTCACGGCTCCTTGCTGTTCGAAGGGTTGCTCGAGCTTGACCATGCGCAATGGCTCGAGCAGCGAGGGGCGCCTTTGCGTGCCGACAGTCTGCTCGTGGACATCGAGCATTTGCTGCGCCAGCGCACCGTGTTGCCCGTGCCGCTGCTGGGCCGGATTGCCCTGCGACGCGGACGGCTGGCGCTGTGCATGGGCCTTGAAGAGCAAGCTGCGGATCTGTTCAGTCGAGGCCTTGAAGATTGCTCGCGCAGTGAAGACAAACGGGTCTTGTATGGCTACCTGGGACTGGCGCAACTGGCCGGCAACCGAGGTGATTATGCCTGCGCTTTCGAACGCCTGCGCGAGGCGGAGAGGGTCATGCAGCAGCGGCAGATTCCCGATACGGTCTATCGCGGTGTCGTGCTGCAGGTCAGCAGCCAGTTCTGGTTGCAGCAGGGCCGACCGCAGCTGGTGCAAGAAGCGTTGGGCCGGCTGTTACGGCACTACCGCGGCCCCTCCGGGCTGCAGGCACCGCCGGCGACGTTTGAGCTGATTATCCGCGTTGAATACCTGCTGGTCTGCGCGCACGCGCAATTGAACCCAGATGAAAACGGTCTTCCAACCCTTGAGAAATTGTTGAAACAGGCCCAGGCCAGAGGCATGTTGACGGCGGAAACGGAGTTGCTGCTGGTCTTCGCCCAGTTGGCCGAATCGAACGGTGACACGGTGGCGGCACAGCAAGCTTTCCAGCGCGCCGGAATGCTGGTGGAACGCTGCCGTTTGCAGCAAGCCATGCGCGAGTGGGAATTACGCCAGGGCAGCGTTGGCGCGGTAACGTGCAAGCAGGTTTCTGGCCGGCCATCCCTCAGCGGTGATCATGCGCAGGGTCTCAGCAGGCGTGAACGCGAAGTGTTGATGTTGATCGCTCAAGGCGCTTCGAACCTGCAAGTTGCTGAACAACTTTTTATTTCATTGCATACAGTAAAAACCCATGCGAGACGAATCAACGGGAAGTTGGGTGTAGAGCGCAGAACCCAGGCAGTGGCGAAAGCAAAGTTGATGGGGATACTGGTTTAGTTGGCAAGATTTGCTAGTGCAAAGGACTCCGGTTGTTCGTTGGCATTGTTTTGTAAATTGTTCGTCGTTCATGTTGAGTGAAAAAGAAACTACCTTGCAACTATCTACGGGGCTGTATTCGCAGTGCTGGATAGCAAGTAAGGAAATGTTGTGGTCAAGTTATATAAAAGTTTGATGCGCGGTTCTTTGGGTGAACAAATTGCCTGGCCTGAAGAGTGGGAAAAGGCAAGCCAGGCAAAAGCAGGTCTTTTCAAGATTATCGACAGCATGCCGAGTGTGCTCGGTATCCTGCGCAACATGCTTGAAAGTGAATTGAAACGTTTGGGTAAAACGGTTGATATCGATAAGGTCTACATCAATACAGACCCTGCTTTACCCGCTGATGAACGTCGGCCTTCGGGGACTCTTTGGGACGTCACTGTTTATTGCCTGAATAATAACGTCAGTCCTGCTTACATACTGGGCGGTGATGGCGTTTTCTTTCTGCCAGATACATTCAGTGAGCAGTTCAAAGTCAAAGTCCTCAATACCCTGATTGTCGAAGATCTGATCGCTGCTGTAGCTGGCGGACTGGCAAAAACGTTGCGAACCGAGATCGCAAAGTTCTGGGCGGCGCCAGCCAAACCGATGCGAGCGGACAATGCACCGTTGTCCAACAAGCAGGCTTTCATAGAAGCCTACGCCGTGGTCACAAGTGCAGAGCTGTCCCTGTCGGTCATGGCCAACAATTTCGATGCCGGTCTCGCTGAGCGATTCGCCCATCTGCTTGACGCAGACAGCGGTCGTGCGGCGTTTGAAGTGAAGTTGCAACCGGTGCCGGACTACCTTTTGTCGCTCCAGCCCTGTTTCGTTCTGGACAACAGCGAGCGTGCGGACGTTGAAATGCGGCTGGTCAATGAGTCGACTTCCTACCTCATGCACACGCCGGAAAACGGCTTCGAGTTTTTTGAAAAAAATACCGACTTGCACAGCAAACTCCAGCAGAGACTGTCTTTGCGCAGCGAGCAGATCAGATACCTGAAAGCCACGCAAAGTCCTCACGCCTTCTGCGTAGAGACTCACCTCAAGGGCCAGCTGGAAAGCGTGTCATCGTTGATTGATGGCCGGGATCAGCTGGACGATTCGCTGATTTCGGCACTGCAGGAAAACCAGGGCTTGCATGTTTTGCGTTACGGCATCAACACCCGCTTCTATATGCTCTGGGCAGCATTGAAACGCACCGATTGGCCGCTTTGGCTGCATGCCGCTGGTAGCGATCTTCAACAACGCTATAACGAACTTGAAGAATCCAAAGAACAATACCAGGCTGCTTATTCAGGTGTGTTCGATGCATGTTTTGCGTTCAGGGACTATGTCGTGCGTACGTTTGCTGCATGGGCGGACAGGGTACTCGGGGAACAGCTGGATCCAGAAGCGATAAATGTTCATAGCTCGTACAGTCTGCAAATTGCCGGACGTACTATCGAGCAGGAAGATACCCGGACGCTGACGGAATTTATCGTCTTCGGTCTGCATGACAGTGGATATAAGGCGACCCTGACTGTCAGCGGCGCTCCCGACGGAAGCCGGCTGACGGCAGCAGCGCTTGAGCAGTGGTTGGAAAATCGTAATCTGCGACTGGAATTTACCGGCAGTCTTGCATCCTCGCCCTCTGCTGATTACCAAGAGGCTTATCGCAACTATCTCATCAGCCAGTTGGAGTTTGCAGCCTTTGTTGCTCGCCACTCTGGAAAGCTGGATTCCACCGATGCGAACATCATCGCCCGCGCTACGGCCAGTGACCCAGCGGTGACTATTCAGGGACTGCGAATCAGATCACAAGTACCAGCGTTGAAAGATGTCCTGATTATTTCGGCCAGAGGATATGTGCCATCACTGATGTTGATGAAAACGCCTGACGGTGAATTCGAACTACAAAAATTTTCCGATATTTACGCGGCGAACCGCTGGCTGGAATCGGCATTGTCCGCAAACCGTGAATACGCTGCATTAACGATCCATCCGGACTACCTGCACGAAGCGGGTGAGTTGCTCGGCCACGACCGCACGCAGCTGAACTACCGCTATACACTGGATAGCCGACCGGTCGATCTTGGCCTGAATGCCAAAGCACCGTTGGCGGACTACGTAAATATCGCGTACCGAGCCGAAGTTGCCCTGCACAAGGCCATTGCCCCGGTAGGTTATCGAGCGCTTGGTTTCGAAGGCCGCAAGCGTTACTCGCGTCTGACAACCGAACTCAAGGCGCTGTCTACGGTTGATGCACGAGACAATGGTTTCCCGACCTTCGAGCAGTTCACTTATGACTCGGTGAAAGCTCAGATAGAAGAGATTCTGCGTGCACGCGGCAGCAACGTTTCGGTCAATCCCGACCAGATCATTGTTCAGACTGAAGAGTTTCGTAAGAGCGTAACCGACATTTTGCTCGAAGGACTGGCTTTTGAGGCGGTGCGTCCGGCCTACGAAACGAAATTCAGCCCGAAATACTATTTGGTGAATGGCCATCCCGTCGTTGAAAAACTGGATATCCGCGACCTGTCCTCGCTGTCGAAAACTTTCCGCCCCGGTGACAGATATACCGCGATGCTGAAAGAGCAGTTTCAGAACAGGGCTCATCCTGATTACGCCTTCAAACGCGCCGTACACGCTCGAAAAATCCGCTGCGAAATGTACTGCAATGCGTTTGCCGACTTTACCAATGGGCAATTGTCGACGGAGTCTTTCTCTGCTATCCAACGGGTTATCGATAATCTGAAAGAAAGCGGCGACTATCAGGCCGTTCGAGATGGCGTTTTTGAAGGAGACGTCGGGCTGTACAAATTCAATATAGGCACGTTGGGCCTGCTCGCTGCCGGCGACCACACCGTTGGCGGTGTCTATGTTTTCCGACTGAAGTTGTCTTCAGGGTTCGTGGATTTACTCTATACGCCAGACGCGCCGGATCAAGTCACATTCCGGCCCATCGCCGAATTCATCCCTTCGATTCGTTTCCGAAAGGGTCCGTTCAGGAACTACTACAGCGAGCGGATACTGCTGGTTGACCAGAAAGTCATCAATGACTACTTCGATAGGCTGGTCGCAACGGTTGATACCAGACCGGTCATTCGCACGCAGCAGCGTTCATTGCTGCCTGATCTGTTCACTTTTCATGACGAGCGAGTGCGCCGTGTATTGAGTGATATCGATGAACGCACCATCAGCCTCAATGAAATAATCGCCGGTCTCGTTTACGACAACCTGTTGAAGGCCGCGAACATCGTGAGCCTGCTGGTGCCACCTGTGGGCACTGTCGTGGTCGCTGTGCAGATGATGAAAAGCATCTACGACGCTTCGCAGTCGCATCGACGGGGTGATTATTCTGCCGCGCTGGGGCATGTAAAGGACGCATTGTTCGGATTGCTGACATTGGGCAAGGCTGCGGCGGCAGGCGCACCTGCTAAAGAAGTTACCCGTGCGCAACGCTCGTTTCTCGATTTGTTTGGAGACGCTCGAACGGTCGCGGAACTCGTTACGTATTACACCGGCCACCAGGACCCGCAGGATGAGCTGCTCGGTTTCTTCAAGTCACTGATGGAAGATGCTGGTTCCGCATTGAGCAAGACAACGGTTCGTTGAGCCGTTTCGAGCACTCATAGTCCGGACTTATCGTTCATAACCCATCCGCCAACTCACGGCCCGCGTCGCCGCCAGCAACCGCTGCGCCGCCGGGCCGTTTTCGTCGGCGTGGAACAGTGAGGTCGGGCCGACAATGGTCAACACGGCGGCGACGTGGCCGACGGCGTTGAACACCGGTGCGGACAATGCATCCACACCCGGCATCAGCAAACCATGCACATGATGCAGACCGCGTTCGCGGATCTGTTCACACAGCGTCGCGTAGGCTTTTTCGTCCTTCAAAGGATGATCGACAGCGGCGATTTCCAGTTCGCGCAAATCGTCGGTTTCCCGATGCGGCAGGTAGGCGCTGAAGACCAGTCCGGTCGATGAGCTGAGCAGCGGCAGCACTGAACCCAATTGCGTCACCACCGTCACCGCGCGCACTGCCGGTTCGATGTGCACCACGGTTGCGCCCTGATTGCCCCACACCGCCAAAAAGCAGGTTTCGTTGAGTTCGTCGCGCAGTTCGGCCAGCGGCAGGGCGGCGACTTTCAGCACGTCCATACTGTTGAGTGCCGCCAGGCCGACACGCAGCGCTTCGCGGCCGAGACCGTAGTGGTTGGTGGCGGCGTTCTGCTCGGCAAAACCCGAGGCGATCAGCGCCTGCAGATAGCGGTGAACCTTGCTCGCCGGCATCTGCACATGTTCGGCCAGGCGCGACAACGAAGTCGATGGCGACAGCTCGGCCAAGGCCTTGAGGATGTCGGTGCCGACTTCGGCGGAGCGGACTTTCTGTTTGCCGTTGCTGTCGCTGGTTTTTTCCATGGTGCGGCCGGGTTCCGAAACGAATGGGCGTCTTTATAGCTTGACGCTGGATAGCGAGCAAATTACGTTATGCGTAATCGAATTACGATAATAACAACCCCGGCGTGCCGAAACCTCTGAGCCAGAGCGATGGGCCACTGCCGACTCCCTGTTCAGGAGGCTCCATGAACCTCGATTCAACCGCTCAGGCGCTGGCGTATCAGTCCGGTTTCGGCAACGAATTCAGCTCTGAAGCGTTGCCCGGCGCGCTGCCCGTCGGCCAGAACTCCCCGCAAAAAGCACCCTATGGCCTCTACACCGAATTGTTTTCCGGCACCGCGTTCACCATGACCCGCAGTGAAGCGCGGCGCACCTGGATGTACCGCATTCAGCCGTCCGCCAATCACCCGGCCTTCGTCAAACTGGAGCGACAACTGGCCGGTGGCCCGTTGGGTGAAGTGACACCCAATCGCCTGCGCTGGAATCCGCTGGAGATTCCGCCCGAGCCGACCGATTTCATCGACGGACTGGTGAGCATGGCCGCCAATGCCGGCGCGGAAAAACCGGCCGGCATCAGCATCTACAACTACGCCGCCAACCGTTCGATGGAGCGCGTGTTCTTCAACGCCGACGGTGAATTGCTGCTGGTGCCGCAACTCGGGCGTCTGCGCATCGCCACCGAACTGGGTGTGCTGGAAGTCGCACCGCTGGAAATCGTCGTACTGCCACGCGGGCTGAAATTTCGCGTTGAACTGCTCGACTCGCAAGCGCGCGGCTATGTCGCCGAGAACCACGGTGCGCCGCTGCGTCTGCCGGACCTGGGGCCGATCGGCAGTAACGGTCTGGCCAATCCGCGCGATTTCCTGAGCCCGGTCGCCGCTTACGAAAACCTCCAGCAACCGACTACGCTGCTGCAGAAATTCCTCGGTCAGTTGTGGGCCAGCGAACTCAATCACTCGCCGCTGAACGTGGTCGCCTGGCACGGCAATAACGTGCCGTACAAATACGACCTGCGCCGTTTCAACACCATTGGCACGGTCAGTTTCGATCACCCGGACCCATCGATCTTCACTGTGTTGACTTCGCCAACCAGCGTGCACGGTCTGGCCAACCTCGACTTCGTGATCTTCCCGCCACGCTGGATGGTTGCCGAAAACACCTTCCGGCCACCCTGGTTCCACCGCAACCTGATGAACGAATTCATGGGTTTGATCCAGGGCGAATATGACGCCAAGGCCGAAGGCTTCGTGCCCGGCGGTGCTTCGCTGCACAGTTGCATGAGCGCTCATGGCCCGGATGGCGAGACTTGCACCAAAGCGATCAACGCCGAGCTCAAACCGGCAAAAATCGACAACACCATGGCCTTCATGTTCGAGACCAGCCAAGTACTGCGCCCAAGCCGCTTCGCCCTCGACTGCCCGCAACTGCAATCCACTTACGACGCTTGCTGGGCCACGCTGCCCGCCACGTTCGACCCGACCCGGAGATAACCCATGACACAGAATTCCATCACCCGCAGTTGGGTCGCTTCGGCCAACGGCCACACCGATTTCCCGTTGCAGAACCTGCCGTTGGGCGTATTCAGCTTCAACGGTTCGGCGCCGCGTGCAGGCGTGGCGATCGGCGATCAGATTTTTGATCTGCAAGTGGCGCTGGAAGCCGGGCTGTTCGACGGCGTAGCGCGCAGTGCGGTCGAAGCCATGCACGGCGGCCAGTTGAACGCATTCTTCGAACTCGGTCGCGACGCTCGTGTGGCTTTGCGAGAGCGTCTGCTGGAACTGTTCAGTGAAGGCAGCACGCATCGCGGCAACATCGAAGCCCAAGGCGCGAAACTGCTGCCACTGGCCGCCGATTGCCATTTGCATCTGCCGGCGCGCATCAGTGACTACACCGATTTCTACGTGGGCATCGAGCACGCGCAGAACGTCGGCAAACTCTTCCGTCCGGATAATCCGTTGCTGCCGAACTACAAGCACGTGCCGATCGGTTACCACGGTCGCGCCTCCACTGTGCGCGCCTCCGGCACCGATGTGCGTCGTCCGAAAGGTCAGACCTTGCCGGCCGGTCAGACCGAGCCGACTTTCGGCCCGTGCTCGCGCCTCGACTATGAGCTGGAACTGGGCATCTGGATCGGTCAGGGCAACGAGATGGGTGACTCGATCGCCATCGCTGATGCGGCCGATCACATCGCCGGTTTCTGCCTGCTCAACGACTGGTCGGCGCGTGATATTCAGGCGTGGGAATACCAGCCGCTGGGCCCGTTCCTGTCGAAGAGTTTTATCACCAGTGTTTCGCCATGGGTGGTGACGGCGGAAGCGCTGGCGCCATTCCGCGCCGCGCAACCGAAGCGTCCCGAAGGTGATCCGCAGCCGCTGCCGTATCTGTTCGACAAGCGTGATCAGGACAGTGGAGCCTTCGACATCGAACTGGAAGTGCTGTTGCTCACCGAAGCCATGCGCGAGCAGAACCTGCCGGCCCATCGCCTGACCTTGAGCAACACGCGCTACATGTACTGGACCGTCGCGCAAATGGTTGCGCACCACAGCGTCAACGGCTGTCAGTTGCAGGCCGGTGACCTGTTCGGTTCGGGCACCTTGTCCGGCCCGGAAAACGGTCAGTTCGGCAGCCTGCTGGAAATCACCGAGGGCGGCAAAAAGCCGATCGAGCTGGCGTCTGGCGAGGTGCGTAAATTCCTCGAGGACGGTGATGAAATCATCCTGCGCGCACGTTGTGCCCGTGATGGTTTTGCTTCGATCGGCTTCGGCGAATGCCGCGGCAAAGTGCTGGCGGCGCGCTGACAGGAGCGGCTTATGGATCTCTATACCTATTACCGCTCGACCTCGTCGTACCGGGTGCGAATCGCGCTGGCGCTGAAGGGGCTCGACTATCAGGCGTTGCCGGTCAATCTGATCGCGCCGCCGGGTGGCGAGCATCGGCAAGCGGCGTATCTGGCGATCAATCCACAGGGCCGGGTGCCAGCCTTGCGCACCGAGGACGGCGCGTTGTTGATCCAGTCGCCGGCAATCATCGAGTACCTGGAGGAACGTTATCCACAACGGCCACTGTTGCCGGAAGACCTTGTCGCCCGTGCCAATGTGCGGGGCGTGGCGGCGGTGATCGGCTGCGATGTGCATCCGCTGCACAATGTCAGTGTGCTCAATCGCCTGCGCCAGTCGGGGCAGGACGAGCCGCAGGTGGTCGAGTGGATCAGCCACTGGATAGGTCAGGGGCTGGCGACGGTGGAACAGTTGATTGGTGACGAAGGCTTCTGTTTCGGCGAGTGGCCGTGCGTGGCAGATGTGTACCTGATTCCGCAGTTGTATGCGGCGGAGCGGTTCCACGTCAGTCTTGAGGCTTATCCAAAAATCCGTCGTGTGGCTGCACTGGCGGCTGAGCATCCAGCGTTCATCAAGGCGCATCCCGCCAACCAGCCAGACACACCGTAATCCCCCCTGTGGGAGCGAGCCTGCTCGCGAAGGCTGAGTGTCAGCCACCGTTCATTTAGCTGACACACCGCATTCGCGAGCAGGCTCGCTCCCACAAGGTTCGGCGTTGAACTACCCCAAAATCATAAAAACAAAACAGGTACCTTGCGATGCACAACCAGATTGCCAGCTTCCGGGCGGCACTCGACGCCCGTCCTGTGTCCCGATATCAGTGGTTACTGTTGATCCTGCTCGCGCTGTTGCTGGTCACCGACGGCTACGACGCCCAAGTGCTCGGTTACGTGGTACCTGCTTTGGCGCAGGATTGGGGCCTGGAAAAATCGGCGTTCGGCCCGGTATTCAGTGCCAACCTGCTTGGCCTCACCCTTGGTTCACTGGCGGTTACGCCGCTGGCCGATCGCTTTGGCGTACGACGGATTCTGCTCGCTTGCGTACTGATCTACGCCACGCTGACCGTGCTGATGGTCTTCGCTGACTCGCTCAATACGCTGATGATCGCGCGCTTTATCTGTGGCATCGGCATGGGCGGGGCGATGCCCAGTGCGATGGCGTTGATGTCGGAATACTCACCACCGCGCTTGCGCACCTTGATGGTGACGCTGGCGGCCTGTGGCTTTTCATTCGGTGGGGCAGCCGGTGGTTTTGTCGCCGCAGGTTTCATCGATCAATTCGGTTGGCAAGCGGTGTTCCTCGCCGGTGGCGTCACGCCGTTGCTGCTGTTTCCGTTTCTGTGGTGGATGCTGCCGGAATCGCTGCCGCGTTTGCTGCGTGATGCGCCGCCGTATGCGCGACTGCGCAAAGTCACCGCGCGGATGTTGCCGGACTGGCAACCGCCCGTTGCCAGCCTCGAACAGAACGAACGCGAGCAGGGCAGCAAACTGACGGTGGTCGAGTTGTTCCGCAACGGCTACGCGCGCCCGACCTTGCTGATCTGGGCGACGTTTTTCGTCAGCCTGATTCTGCTGTATTTCATGATCAGCTGGCTGCCGACGCTGCTGCTGGAAAGTGGCCTGAAACTCAACGAAGCCAATCTGGTGACGTCGATGTTCCTCTTCGCCGGTACGTTGGGCGCGATTTGCATGGCCTGGTTCGCCGATCGTTTGAAGCGCAAGGTGCGTCTGTTGTCAGCGGTGCTGGCGGGCACGGCGCTGTGCACGATTGTGCTCGGACTCAATCATGACAATCCGCGGTATCTGGTGGCCTGCGTGTTTGCCGCCGGGTTCTGCATCATCGGCGGGCAACTGACGCTGAATGCGTTCGCCAGTAACTTCTACCCGGCGCATGTGCGTGCGACCGGCACTGGATGGGCATTGGGTGTGGGACGGTTCGGTTCGATTCTCGGGCCGCTGTTCGGCAGCCTGCTGCTGGCGATGCACATTCCGGTGGCGCAGATTTTCTTCTTCTGCGCGATCCCGGCGGTGATTGCCGCGTTGCTGATCATTCAGGTGCGTTCGCCCACCGACACTCGCCTATCCAATGTGGGAGCGAGCCTGCTCGCGAAGAACGATAACGCGGTTTAGCTGAAAGATCGCGCCGTCTGCTTCGCGAGCAAGCTCGCTCCCACAGTGATGTGTGCCGAGCCGATAATTTAGGTCCACACCAAACCTGTGGGAGCGAGCTTGCTCGCGAAGGCGGTGTTTCTGACAGTACATTCGTTGCCTGACACACCGCTATCGCGAGCGTTTTCAGTGGACGACTGAGTTGGGCGGGAGGTGGCTGAGGCGTTCTGTCAGGCGCAGGCGCTGAATCGGATCATCGCTGAGCAACAGCGCATGCTCCAGATCGAAGCGCTCGGCATTCGGACAGTCGAGCCGCTGATAAAGACTGGCTCGGGCCAGGTAATCAGCGGCGCCGGCGTCACCCAGCTCGAGGACGCGCTCGGCGTCGATCAGCGCAGCAATAAAGTCATCATGAGTCAGGTGCAACTGGCGCAGGTTGCGCGACAGGCGCTGGAGCATCTGCTGCGGTGTGGCGGTCAGCAGATGCTCGGCGTTGAGCTTCATGTTCGGTCCGTACTGGCGCTGCAACAGCTCGCGACAATCATTGGGATACAACCGCCGGCCGCCACACGGATCGAGCAAGTGATCGGCACCGGGCACCCGCAGCAGGAAGTGCCCGGGGAAGTTGACGCCGACCAGCGGAATTTCCAGGCTGCGCGCCAGTTCCAGAGCAATCAGCGCCAGTGTCAACGGCTGGCCGCGACGAGTCTGCAACACTTTGTGCAGCAACGCAGCCTGTGGGCGCAACGGCAGAAAGTCGTCCTGTGCAAAGCCCAGATCGGTCATGCGCCGTAACAAAGGTTGGGCCAGCTCACTGACCGGCAGCATGGGTAAACCGTAACTGACTCGCTGTTGCAGATCCTTGAATTCTTGCAACAGCGCTTCGGGATCGACCGCTTTTTCGTGCTCGGCCGCCATCCACAGCGCGGCTTCGAACAGCGCGGGCGGTGAACGGTGCAGACACTCGAAAAAACGTTGACGCGCACTCATCGAAATCTCCGGGGAATGCCTCGTTTTAGCCCGGTCCGTGCCATTCGTCCAGTACCCCGCCAAGCAGTTTTACGGTTATGCCGAAAAGCCGCTGTCTGCTCGGGCGCTTATTCCGGTGCGCTCCAGCAATTTTCAGGCGCAGGCCTATACTGGCGTTCTACAAGAAGTGATTCGGGAGCCCAACGATGTTTGCGCTCATGCAAAGCACTCGCCTGGAATCGCTGCACCTTAGCGTCGACCCGGTCTCCGGGTTGAAGGCGGTCATTGCCATCCATAACAGTCGCCTCGGGCCAGCCTTGGGCGGATGTCGTTACCTTGCCTATCCCAATGACGAGTCTGCCGTCGAGGATGCCATTCGCCTCGCTCAGGGCATGAGCTACAAAGCCGCGCTGGCGGGGCTGGGGCAGGGCGGCGGGGTGGCGGTGATCGTACGTCCGGTTCATGTGGAAAACCGTGGCGCACTGTTTGAAGCTTTTGGCCGCTGCATCAATCAGCTCGACGGCCGCTACATCACCGCCATCGACAGCGGTACTTCAGTGGCGGACATGGATTGCATCGCCCAACAGACCCAGCATGTCACCAGTACCACCTCGGCCGGCGATCCGGCACCGCATGCGGCCATGGGGGTGTTTGCCGGCATTCGCGCAACGGCGATGGCCCGGCTGGGCAGCGATAACCTCGAAGGCTTGCGCATCGCGATTCAGGGCCTGGGCAATGTCGGTTTCGCCTTGGCCGAGCAACTGCACGCTGCCGGGGCTGAGTTGCTGGTCAGCGATATCGACCACGGCAAGGTGCAACTGGCGATGGAACAGCTCAACGCACATCCGATTGCCAACGATGCATTGCTCAGCACGCCATGTGACATCCTCGCGCCGTGCGGTCTCGGCGGGGTTTTGAACAGCCATACCGTCACGCAATTACGCTGTTCGGCAGTGGCAGGCTCTGCCAACAATCAGCTGACACATCTGGATGTGGCCGATCAACTGGAGCGTCGCGGGATTCTTTATGCCCCCGATTACGTGATCAATGCCGGGGGCCTGATCTACGTTTCGCTCAAGCATCGCGGCGAAGAATTGACCACGATTACCGCGCATCTGTCGAAGATCAGTTCACGGCTGACCGAAGTTTTTGCCCATGCTCAGGCGGAAAAGCGCTCGCCGGCGCGGGTGGCGGATGAGTTGGCGGAGAAAGTTTTGTATCGCTGAGTTTCAAAGGCATGAAAAAGGCCCTGAGCCATTCGACTCAGGGCCTATTCAATTCGGGCATCGCTTACTTTGCAGCTTTCGCCGCTTTGGCAGGCTTGGCCGGTGCCTCAGCAGGTTCTGCAGCTTCAGCATTCTCGACCGTTTCGGCCGGTGCATTGAGCAGCTCCGACAGTGCATCCGGCTGGCTCTTGAACGCCCGGGCGAACACATCGCGATTCTTCGCCATGTAGATCCCGGCTTCTTCCACTTGCTGTTCAGTCAGGGACGGAACGGCTTTTTGCAGCACATCGGCCAGATATTCGGCCAGTTCGAGCATTTTGTCATGACGGTCAGCTTCGGCTTTATCCATGAACAAGCGCTCCAGATCTCGGCTGCTGCGGTATACCACTTCGACGGCCATTCACCACCTCACATGCCTTCACGTTAAGTTGTCTTGACGACTACTGTATCCATATACAGCGAAAAGGATAAGCGAATCCCAGCGCCATGGGTAGTGGCTTTTTAATGTAGACCGGATTTCGGGTTTGTCAGGGAGACCGTGTCGCAGCATTCGCGAGCAGGCTCGCTCCCACAAAAGCACAGCGGTGCGACCAAACGCCACGGCGCGGGTTTGGCGGCGTCTCGCCATGATGGCGTGGCCTCTTTTCTGCATGAAAACCGTTACGTGCAGAAAACCGTCACGTCCAACACGCATCATCCGCTCGCATTCGGGCTAAGGAACATCATCGTGAAAATCAACTGGGCCGAGAAACTGCGGCAAAACGTGCATCAACTGGCCGAGTCCCTGGGCAACCTGTTCGTCGAAACCTTCCACTATCTGGCGCTGTTCGCCATCGGTGCGGTGACGGCATACGCGGCGGTGATGGAGTTTCTCGGGATGCTCGAGGAAGGCCACATCAAGATCGATGACATTCTGTTGCTGTTCATCTATCTCGAACTGGGCGCAATGGTCGGGATTTACTTCAAGACCAACCACATGCCGGTGCGCTTCCTGATCTACGTGGCGATCACCGCGCTGACCCGTTTGCTGATCTCCAACGTCTCGCACCACAACCCGCCGGACATGGGCATCATTTATCTGTGCGGCGGGATTCTGCTGCTGGCGTTGTCGATTCTGGTGGTGCGTTACGCCTCTTCGCAATTTCCGTCGGTGAAGATCGAAAAGCCACAGCGCACACTGGGCACGGGTTCCAGCGAGCATCCGGAAGTCGAGAAGGGCGAGCTTTAAAGCCCGGCCGCTTGTCCGGGCTGGCTGCTGACGAGGGGCGGTGGCGGGGTCAGCCCGGTGCCGCTGGTCATGGCTTCGAGGATTGCCATGGCGCTGTGACCCTGTTCGATGGCAATGCCGAACTGAATGCTTTGCACCAGTCGCTTGAGGCGCGCAGGGTCATTGCGCTGCTCGGCGCTGATCATGCGTTTGGCCACGATTCGGCCGCTATTGGACAGGGTCAGCATGATGCTGCCGTCCAGGCCCTGAATGCTCAGATTGATCTGATAGTCCGGCGCGAAGGCATCGGTAATGATCTGAAAAGGATTGTCCATGATGCGTCACCGCCTGATTGAACGTGCAGTTGTTGACCGGCCGTGATCGGGTTGGTTCGCCAAACCGGATCACTGACATCTCGTTCGCTGAGGTATGCAATTTCCGTTTGCCTCGGTTGGGATATAGCAAGGGGCATGCCGGGAAAATTAGCGAACAATGAACACGGGCATAAAAAAGGCGAGCCGCTTGGCTCGCCTTTTTTAACAGCCCGGTTTCAGGGCAGAACCGAGTAGATGATCGCTGACAGTGCAATCAGGCCGATCAGCACCACAAACACGTTGGACACCTGGCCCGAATACTGGCGCAAGGCCGGCACGCGACGGATGGCGTACATCGGCATCAGGAACAACAGGCAGGCGATAACCGGCCCGCCGAGGGTTTCGATCATGCCGAGAATGCTCGGGTTAAAGGTCGCCACGGCCCAGCAACTTAGAATCATGAACACGGCGGTTGCGCGGTTCAGCCAGCTCGCCGACATCACCCGACCACGGCTGCGCAGGCTTTTCACGATCATGCCCTGGAAGCCTTCGCTGGCGCCGATGTAGTGGCCGAGGAAGGATTTGGTGATCGCCACCAGCGCAATCAACGGCGCGGCGTAAGCGATGACCGGGGTCTGGAAATGGTTGGCCAGGTACGACAGGATCGAAATGTTCTGCGCCTTCGCCGCAGCCAGATCCGCCGGCGACAACGCCAGTACACAACTGAAGCAAAAGAACATCACCGTGACGACCATCATGCCGTGAGCCATGGCGAGGATGCCGCTGCTCTTGCGTTCGGCCTGCTCGCCGTAGCGCTGTTTCTGATCCACCGCGAACGCGGAGATGATCGGCGAATGGTTGAACGAGAACACCATCACCGGGATCGCCAGCCACATCGTCTTGAAGAACACCGACATCGGCATCGCCTCTTGAGCGCTGGCGAAAAACGCGCCGTTCCAGTTCGGAATCAGGCTGAGCGCGAGCAGCAGCAAGGCTGCGACAAACGGATAAACCAGCACGCTCATGGCTTTGATGATGACGCTTTGGCCGCAGCGCACAATCGCCATCAGACCGAGAATCAACATCAGCGAAAGGATCGCCCGAGGCGGCGGGGCGATGTGCAACTGGTGTTCGAGGAAACTGCTCAGGGTGTTGGTGAGCGCCACGCTGTACACCAGCAGGATCGGGAAGATCGCGAAAAAATACAGCAGCGTGATCAGCTTTCCGGCACCGATGCCGAAGTGTTCTTCGACCACTTCGGTGATGTCTCCGGAGCGACCGGACAGGACGAAACGGGTCAGGCCACGGTGGGCGAAAAAGGTCATCGGGAACGCCAGTACGGCGAGCATCAGCAACGGCCAGAAACCGCCGACGCCGGCGTTGATCGGCAGGAACAACGTGCCGGCACCAATGGCGGTGCCGTACAGCCCGAGCATCCAGGTGGTGTCGAATTTGCTCCAGCCCTTGTGGGCCGTTTCCGTTTTGCTTGTGCGGTCTACAGCGGGATTTTCGGCAGCAGGTGTACGTACATCGGTCATCGGTATCGCCTCGTTATTATTTTTGCTCGGGCTCACGGTTGGCAGACCGTCGGGTGCGGTCTGCCGGGGCGGTCAGGGAATGCGCCTCAGCATTCCACCCAGCTCACAGCCAGGCCGCCCCGTGAAGTCTCTTTGTATTTGTCGTGCATGTCGGCGCCGGTATCGCGCATGGTGCGGATCACCCGGTCGAGGGAAATGAAGTGCTTGCCGTCACCGCGCAGGGCCATTTGCGTGGCGTTGATCGCCTTCACGGCGGCGATCGCGTTGCGCTCGATACACGGCACTTGCACCAGACCGCCAACCGGGTCGCAGGTCAGGCCGAGGTTGTGTTCCAGGCCGATTTCGGCGGCGTTTTCCAGTTGTTCCGGGGTGGCGCCGAGCACATCAGCGAGGCCGGCAGCGGCCATCGCGCAGGCCGAACCGACTTCGCCCTGACAGCCGACTTCGGCGCCGGAGATCGAGGCATTCTTCTTACAGAGAATGCCGACGGCAGCCGCGCCCAGGAAGAAAGCGACCACATCATCGTCAGACGCGTCCGGATTGAATTTCATGTAGTAGTGCAGAACTGCCGGGATGATCCCCGCTGCACCGTTGGTCGGCGCGGTGACCATGCGCCCGCCGGCGGCGTTTTCTTCGTTGACGGCGAGGGCGAACAGGTTGACCCATTCCATCGCCGACAGCGTTGAACTGATCACGTTGGGCTTGCCGATTTCCAGCAGGCTGCGATGCAATTTCGCTGCCCGGCGCGGCACATTCAGACCACCGGGCAGGATGCCTTCGTGACGCAGACCCTGTTCGACGCACTCACGCATCACCGACCAGATGTGCAGCAGGCCCTGACGGATTTCCGCATCAGTGCGCCATGCGCGCTCGTTGGCCATCATCAGTTCGGACACGCGCAGGTTGTGCAGTTGGCACAGCGACAGCAGTTCGGCGGCGCTGGAAAAATCGTACGGCAGCACCACGTCACCGGCCGGCGCTACACCGGACTCAGCTTCTGCCGCTTCGATGATGAAACCGCCGCCGACCGAGTAGTACGTTTGCTCGAACAGCTCGGCCGTTTCGCCAAAGGCTGTCAGTGACATGGCGTTGGGGTGGTAGGGCAGGCTCTCGTCCAGCAGCAGGAGATCACGCTGCCAGTCGAAGGCAATTTCCCTTTGCCCGGCGAGGGACAGTTGGCCTGTCTCGCGCAGTTGCTGGATGCGTGGATCGATGGTCGACGGATCGATACTGTCCGGCCATTCACCCATCAGGCCCATGACGGTGGCGCGGTCAGTGGCATGACCGACGCCCGTCGCGGACAGCGAACCATACAAACGGATTTCCACACGGCGCACATCGTTCAACAGATGCTGATCGATCAGCGCCTGAGCGAAGGTTGCCGCCGCACGCATCGGGCCGACGGTGTGGGAACTCGATGGGCCGATGCCGACTTTGAATAGATCGAAAACACTGATAGCCATGCTAAACCCTTACAAGCAATGGAGTAGGAATCGCTGCCATTTTTTGTAGGACAAGCGCAATGTCGGCGATACTGCCTACCTCGGTCCTACGTGACTAACGAAACTTCCTAAGTAAGCCTTTAGCAGGACTAAACGATGAGTCGTCAATTGCATGCCCAGACCTATGTCTGGCTGCAGGTGTTTTCCTGTGCCGCTCGCCACCTGTCGTTCACCCGATGTGCCGAAGAACTGCACATCACGCCGGGGGCGGTCAGTCAGCAGATTCGCCAGTTGGAAGAGCGGCTCGGCTTTCGTCTGTTTCATCGACGGGCGCGCGGTGTTGAACTGAGCGCCGAAGGGCAGCGTTTGGCGATCACCGTCAATGAGGCGTACGGCAGCATCGATGCCGAATTGCGTCGGCTCGACGCCGGCATGATCAGCGGTATTTTGCGCGTGCGCTCGATTCCGTCGTTCCTCAGCAAATGGCTGACGCCGCGATTGCCGCGCCTGCAACAGCGCTATCCGGACATTCAGCTACGTCTGGTCGCCGAGGACAGCAGCGTACCGTTGCACGAAGGCGACTTTGATCTGGCGATCGATTTGAACGACGGCAGTTACCCGGGATTGTTATCCACAGCCTTGCTCGACGAGCAGATTTTCCCTGTGTGCGCTCCGAGCCTGTTGCGTGGGCGTCCGCCGCTGCACGGGCCGGCGGATCTGGTGCATTTTCCATTGCTGCACGACATCACTGCCTGGCGTGGTAGTTATGAATATGCAGAGTGGGAATTCTATTTGAACGCGATCGGCTTTGAAGGCGCCGACGTACGGCGCGGGCATACGTTCAATCGCAATCACCTGACCATCGAAGCGGCGATTGCCGGCATGGGTGTGGCCATTGCCCGCCGCACCTTGCTTAACGATGAGTTGGAGCGAGGCACATTGATTGTGCCGTTTGGCCTGTCGGTACCGAATCACAAACGTTACGTACTGCTCTATGCGCCGGGTGCTTTAAGCCATCCGGGAGTGCGTGCGGTGCATGATTGGCTGGTCGAGGAGGCGGGAATTTTTCGCAGTTTGCATCCGTTGAATGACGGGCAATTGTGAGCAAATTTTGCCGGGTTGCGAGGCGACCCAACTCCCGACCTTACCAGTGCTTTGCTCGGTTGTCCGGCTTTTTTTGCGAATGAATATTTATCTTTTTTCAGGGGTTGAAATGTTCGCCTGTCGGGCCGATTGTTGTAACCAGGAGGTCAGGAAATTCAACTCAAGGCCTCTGACGAGCTAGCTGAAATAAGGGATGAACTATGCAAATCCAAGTCAACAGCGATAACCATGTTCAAGGCAGTAAACGACTGGAGGAGTGGGTACGTACAACCATTGAGAGCACGCTCGACCGTTATGAAGAAGACCTGACCCGTGTCGAAGTCCATCTGAGCGACGAGAACGGTGACAAACCAGGTCCCCATGACTTGCGCTGCCAACTGGAAGCGCGGCCAAAAGGCCATCAACCGATTTCCGTGACCCACAAAGCCGATTCGCTGGAACAGGCGATCGACGGCGCTGCCGAAAAACTCGAGCACGCCCTGGAGCACCTCTTCGGCAAACTGCGAGGTAAACCACGCGCCGCTGTGGTGCCATTCACCGGCAAGGCCAACGATAAGCTGTTGGCGGAAGAGTTTGACGAGAATGAACAGGCAGCGATCAACAGTTGATACGCTGATTTCATAAGCCACCCAATGAGAACGGGCCTGCGCAAGCAGGCCCGTTTTTGTTTGTGTGGTTGGATGAGGTTCAGGTATGGCTTAAGAGAACAGCCCCTCACCCCAGCCCTCCCGAAACGTCGGACCGCCCGTAGGGAGAGGGGGCCGACCGAGGTGTCTTGCGGGGTACATCGACTTGAAAGACCGAGTCGATTATGGATTCGGCAAAGCGGTTCCAGGTCGAGTCGATTATGGATTCGGCACAGCACGTTCAGGTCGGCGTACATCGCAAGCATCCCCCAATCAGTCCCCTCTCCCTCTGGGAGAGGGTTAGGGTGAGGGCACTTTTCGATTCGCCGCAATTCTTATTATCTGCTCCAGCACATCGTCCATCTGCTGGATCACCTCAAGATTACTGAAACGCACGACTTCAATACCCTTTTGCTTCAGATAGCGTGTCCGGCGCTGGTCATGAATCAATCCCTGCGTTTCAAAGTGCTGACCACCATCCAGTTCAATCGCCAATTTCAGCTCGGCGCAGTAAAAATCCAGCACGTAAGGCGGACAGGGAAATTGCCGGCGAAATTTCAGATTGGCGATTTGGCGGGAGCGGAGTTTTTGCCAGAGCAGGTGTTCGCAGTCGGTTTGATTAACACGTAGATGGCGGGCGAACTGGGCGAGGGTGGGGCGATTTTGCATGCTTCACGATCCTTGTGAAGTTGGTTTGAAGTTTTATTCTAGACCATGACCCGCTGACCCTCACCCCAGCCCTCTCCCAGAGGGAGAGGGGGCCGACCGAGGTGTCTGGCGTTGTACATCGACCTGAAAGACCGAGTCGATTATGGATTCGGCAAAGCGGTTTCAGGTCGAGTCGATTATGGATTCGGCAAAGCGGTTTCAGGGCGAGTCGATTATGGATTCGGCACAGCACGTTCAGGTCGGCGTACCCCGCAAGCATCCCCCAATCAGTTCCCTCTCCCTCAGGGAGAGGGCTAGGGTGAGGGGCTTCTCAATCCTCAGAACGCAACGGATGTCTGCACATAAACCGTACGCGGCTCCCCCACATATTTACCCTTGTTGTTGTCATCAAACGAACGCGTGAAGTACTGCGTGTTGAAAATGTTCTTCACCCCCACCGCCACATTCAGATCCGACAATTGCGGCCCGAAGTCATACCCCGCTCGGCTGCTGAACAGCATGTAGCCCGGGATCTTGCCGGTGCTGCCATCGGCGCTTTCCTTCGAGGTGTTGGCGTTGTCGGCGAACTGGTCGCTCTGGAAGCTGCTGTCCAGATTGAGCTTCCATGGCCCTTCGGTGTAACCGACGCCAATCGTGCCTTTGTGTTTCGAGGAAAACGGCACACGATTGCCTTTGTTCGGCCCGTCTTCGCGGATGGTCGCGTCGACATAGGCATAGGTGGCGTAGACATCGAAACCGGCCAGCGCCGGGCTCAAATCATCCAGCGCGTAATTGATGCTGGTCTCAATGCCCTGGTGACGGGTTTCGCCACGGGCGATCACCGAATCGTTGGTCTGGTTGCTTTCATACTGGTTGTCGAAGTTGATCAGGAACGCGCCTATCTCTGCACGCAACGCACCGTTGTCATAGCGCGTGCCGAGTTCCCAGGTGCGGGCCTTCTCCGGTTTCACTTCGCCGCTGGTAACGCGGTTGGGCATCTGGCTGTATTGCACGCTGCCGAACGAGCCTTCGGTGTTGGCGTAGAGGTTCCAGCTGTCGGTCAGGTGATAAAGCACGTTCAACGCCGGCAGCGCGGTGTTGTAGTCGCCCTTGTATTTGACGTTGGTCAGGTTGTTGGTCTGCTGCGATTCGATCATCTCGTAACGCACGCCCGGGGTGATCGTCCATTTGCCGATGTCGATGCGGTCGTCAACGAAGAACGCATTGGCTTCGGTGCCGCCACGGGTGTCGCGGTCGTTGCGACTGTTGGTGGTCGGGTATTCGTTGCTGGCGATCGGCGTGCGATAGCGCAGTTCGTGGCCGGCTTCGTTGATGTAGCGGTAGCCGACGCCGACTTCATGGCTGGTCGGGCCGAGGTCGAAGCCTTGGGCGAAGCGGGTTTCCAGGCCGCGCACCCAATACTCGCGCGGCGACAGCGAGAGGAAGGTGCCCTGATCCAGATAACCGCTGCGCAGGGTCTTGGTGAAGAAGGTGTTGGCGGTGAATTCGCGGCGATCTTCCTGATAGCGATAGCCGAAATTGAACATCGTGCGGCGGCCCCAGAACTGGTCTTTCGGCCGCGTCGATTGATAAGGATCGGCGTCGTAATCAGCGACGTTCAAACCACCGGGCATGTCAGCCTTGCCTTCGTAATACTGGGCCATGGCGTTGAAGCTGTTGGCTTCGTCGAGCTGGTATTTGCCCTTGAGGATCAGGTCGTCGATCTCGGTGTCGCTGTGCTCGCGCCAGTCACCACCGCGCGTGCCGGAGTACAGCAACGCACCGCCGAGGCCGTTAGCATTGGTGCCGCCAGCCAGCAGGTTGGCGCTGGTCTTGAAGCCGTCGTGGCTGGACGATGGGCTGGTTTCAGTCTGGAAGCCACCCTTGACCGTTGGCTCGTCAGGAATCGCCCGGGTCACGAAGTTGACCACGCCGCCGACGTTCTGCGGGCCATACCGCACCGCGCCACCGCCGCGCACCACGTCCACCGCGTCCATGTTGCCCATGCTGATCGGCGCGAACGACAACTGCGGTTGGCCATAAGGCGCGAACGGCACCGGAATGCCATCCATCAACACCGTCGAGCGTGCCGCCAGTCGCGGGTTCAAGCCACGGATACCGAAGTTCAGCGCCATGTCGTGGCTGCCGGTGCCGTTGTTTTCTGGCGCATTGACGCCGGGGATGCGGTTGAGCACATCGCGCGCCTGAGTCGCGCCCTGGCGTTCGAACTCTTCGCGACGGATCACATCACGGGCACCGGGGTGTTCGAAGACGTTGATCTGCGCCGCATCACCGAGCCAGTCGCCGACGACTTTCGAGGTGTCCAGTTCCAGCGCGGCATCCGCCACCGGTTGCAGGCTGAACGCATTGTTGCCTTCGGCGCGCGCTTGCAGACCGGTGCCTTCGAGCAGCGCATTCAGACCTTGCTCAGGCGTGTAGCTGCCCTCCAGGCCACGGCTTTGCACGCCGCTGGTGACTTGCGAGCCAAACGAAATCAGCACGCCCGCTTCCCGGCCAAACTGGTTGAGGGCGTTCTCCAGCGACGACGGCGCGATGTGATAGGCCTTGGCATCAGCGGCCAGCGCCGCGGGCAGGGCACTGAAACTCAGGCTGGCGCCGAGAACGAGATTGCGCAGGCTGCGAGCCAGTGGCGTGAGGCGAGTGGGGTGCATGGTGGATGATCCTGAGAAGGTTGAATCAAGGGGGCTTTCCTTCTCTGTCACGCCAGATCTGAAAAACGGCTCATTTATTTTTGAGTTTTTTCAAACCCGCGCTTCGACGGTCACCCAGTAGCGGGTAAAGCGCTTCACCTTCACCGGCAAACTGATTTCCAGCAGATCGAGAATCCGCTCGCTGTCATCCAGTGGGTAGGTGCCGGAGATCAGCAGATCGGCGACTTTCTTGTCGCAATTGAGTTGGCCGCGACGGTAGCGGCCAAGTTCATCGAGGAAGTCACCGAGGCGCATGTGCGCGGCCACCAGCATGCCGTCGGCCCAGGCGCCGCTGTTGGCGTCCAATGGTTTGGCTTCGCTGACGGAGGTCGAGCTGAAACTCAGTTGCCGTGCGAGGGGCAACAGCATCGGCGCGCGCCCGCTGGCGCTCAGTTCGACCCGGCCTTCAAACAGCGCGACCTGCGTGTGATCAGCAAACTGACGCACGTTGAGGCGTGCGCCCTGCGTTTTCAAAATGCCCTGAGCCGTGCGTACTTCGAAGGATTGCGCGGCGGTCAGGAGGACTTCGCCTTCGAGCAGACGGATCAGTCGCGCCGAAGTGTCGACATCCACCGCGCTGGCTGTGTTCAGTTGCAACTGATCGCCGGCACCAAGCGCCACTTTGCGCCGTTGCCCGATCGGGCTACGGAAATCGGCGAGTAGCGACGGCAAAGGATTGTGCTCGCGCATGCCCCAGGTGACGGCCGAGCCGGCACCAAGAAGCAGCAGCAGCTTCAGCGCCTGACGACGGCTGCCGGACTTCGGCCCGTTCAACGCCGCGTGCGCCAGCGGCGAAGACACACCGCGCAACCGCTGGTTGACCCGCTGAATGTGTTCCCACGCCCGCCGGTGTTCGCTGTGCGCATCCAGCCACTGTTGCATCGCCAATTGCTGGCGTGGCGACGGTGCGCCCTGCTGCATTTCCATCAGCCAGTGCACGGCCTGCTCGGCCACCTGCGAGGAGAAATCCGCCGCGCGGTTCATAGGGCGAAGTAGCAGCGCATCGCTGCTTTGTTCAGATGCCGTTTGACCGTGGCCACGGAGATACCCAGTTCGGCGGCGATCTGTGGATAAGTCAGGCCATCGACCTGCGCCAGCAAAAAGGCGCGTTTGACCTGACGCGGTAAACCGTCGAGCAACTCATCCAGTTCCATCAGGGTTTGCAGGATGATCGCCTTGTCTTCTTCCGACGGCGCGACCATGTCCGGCATCTGCGCCAGGGTGTCGAGGTAAGCGCGCTCCAGATCCTGACGGCGGTAATGATTGAACAGAACGCGCTTGGCCAACGTCGTCAGAAAGGCGCGCGGCTCGATGATCACCGGGGGTTCGCGGGCGGTCAGCACCTTGATAAACGTGTCCTGCGCCAGATCTGCCGCGCTGTCCGGGCAGCCGAGTTTGCGCCGCAGCCAGCCAGTGAGCCAGCTGTGATGAGCCTGATAGAGCGATTCGACGGGATGGGCGGACGACAACGGTATTACTCCGGGCGCTTGATGGCGCGGTAGAGAGTATGCGTTAGAGAACAAGAACTGTTCGCATTGTAAGGGGCGAAATGCTTAACCGGCAATCAGATGCTTTTGCGTATGAGAATATTTATCATTAATATTGCTCGCCTGTAGGTTCGGCTGATCGGCCGGACGTTTTTCGTTTCAGGGTCGAAACATGAAAGGCAAACTCGCCACACTTCCCATGTCCTATCGTCTGGCGGTCACCTCGCGGGTGCTGGCGGCGATTTTCGGCGGCTATCTGGTGGCGGCGCTGGCCAGTGTCACGCTGACGCTGTGGTTGCCGTTGAGCCGTGCCGAAGCGGTGGTGACCGGCATGACCATTTCCTTTCTGGTCTATCTGGTGGCCGTGCTCTGGTGTTTTGCCTGCCGCACAGCGTGGTCGGCTTGGGTCGGCTTGCTGGTACCGAGCGTGATTCTGGCGACCATCTCCGGCGCGGCGCGTGGATTGGGCCTGGCATGAAAGAGGGCTTCCGTCAGGCGATGGCCTGGCTGCACACCTGGACCGGACTGTTGTTCGGCTGGTTGCTGTTCGCGATTTTTCTGACCGGGACGCTGGCCTATTTCAAGGATGAAATCAGCCACTGGATGCAGCCGGAAATCCCCGCGCGTTCGGTGAGCGCCGAGACGAGCCTGACGCTGGCTCAGGATTATCTGCAACAACATGCGGCTGGCGCGTCACGCTGGCTGATCGATTTGCCCGATGCCCGCGATCCCGGCATGACCGTGCGCTGGCAGCCAGCGCCGGCCAATCCCGGCGAGCGCGGGCGTTTCGAATCGAAAACCCTCGATGCGCAAACCGGTGCAGAAGTGCAGTGCCGTGAAAGCATGGGCGGTGAATTTTTCTACCGTTTCCACTTCCAGTTGCAAATGCCTTATCCGTGGGGCCGTTGGCTGGCGACCATTGCCGCGATGGTGATGTTCGTTGCGCTGATCACCGGGATCATCACCCACAAGAAAATCTTCAAGGACTTCTTCACCTTCCGCCCGCGCAAGGGCCAGCGCTCCTGGCTCGACGGGCACAACGCGGTGGGTGTGCTGGTGTTGCCGTTTCACCTGATGATCACCTACAGCAGTCTGGTGATTTTCATGTCGATGGTCATGCCGGCGAGCATCGTCGCTTCATACGGCAGTGACGTGCGTAAGTTTTATGACGAAGTCTTCCCTGCTTCGAAAACCCCGGAACGCGCCAACATCGAGGCACCGTTGGCGGCCATGGCGCCGCTGTTGAGCAAGGCCAGCGAGCAATGGTCGGGCGGCCACACGGCGCGCCTTTCCGTGAGCAATCCGGGGGATGCCAATGCCACGGTGGTGCTGTCGCGTGCCGGCGACAGTGTCGTGCATGATTTCGGTCGCGCTGTGACCTTCGATGGTGTGACCGGGCAGATGCTCGGCAGCACACCGGAGCAACCGATGGCGATGGCGGTGGGTGGCGCGTTCTATGGTTTGCACATGGGCCACTTCGCCGGGCCGGTGCTGCGCTGGCTGTACTTCATCTGTGGGCTGGCGGGTACGGCGATGATCGGCACCGGGCTGGTGATCTGGCTCGGCAAGCGTCAGCTCAAACATGCCAAGAGCGGCGTGATGCCATTTGAATTGCGCTTGGTTGAAGTGCTGAACATCGCCAGCATGGCCGGGCTGGTGTCGGCGGTCGCGGTGTTCTTCCTGGCCAATCGTCTGTTGCCGGTGAGCCTGATCGGGCGTGCGGATTGGGAAGTGAATGCGTTCTTCATCGCTTGGGGTTTGAGTGTGCTGCACGCGCTGCTGCGTCCGGGACGAAAGGCCTGGGTCGAGCAACTCAGCCTGAGCGCCGCACTGTTTTTGGCGGTGCCGCTGGTCAATGCGCTGACCACCCCTTGGAACCTCGGCGCCGCCCTGATGCAGGGCGATCGGGTGTTGGCCGGGTTTGATCTGACGTGCCTGGCAAGCGGTGCGTTTCTGGCTTGGGCCGCGTGGAAAATGCAGCGCGCCGGCAGCCCTGTCAGCGTAAAAAAGCCTCGTCGCGAAAAGCCCCGGCCGATCACCCTTGAGCACGGGACGAATTGATGCTTTTGCCTTTGTTGCTGACATACGTCGGGTTCACCGCGTTGTGCCTGTCGATGCCTCGCCACCACGATGAATTGCTCGGCGAAAAACTTTCCGTCTCGCGTCGTCAGGGGCTGAAAATCGCTGGCTGGTTCTTGCTGTGTCTGTCGCTATGGGCTGCCGTCTCGGCGAACGGCTGGAGTTTCGGTCTGGTCGACTGGTTCGCCGTGCTGATGCTCAGCGCCTTGGCACTGGTCTTGTTGCTGTCGTATCGCCCGCGTCTGGCCTTGGCGCTGGCCGGGGTCAGTCTGCTGACCAGTCCGGTCGCCGCATGGGCGCAGTGCTGAAGTGCTGATCGGTCTGCCGCCGGAATCCCGCGAAGACGAGCCGCGCGGGGCGCGTGCGCATTTTCTTCAGGTGTTTCTGTCGCAACGTTCGCAAATGGAGGCGCTGGTGAACCGGCGCGTCGGTTGTCGGGCGACGGCGGCGGATCTGGTTCAGGATCTGTTTTTGCGTTTCTGGCGGCGGCCGCTGGTGCAGGTCGAAGAACTCAGCACCTACCTTTTGCGCTGCGCCGGCAACATCGCCATCGATCACCTGCGCAGCGAAGGCACGCGCACGCGCGTCAACGAGGGCTGGCAGCCGGACGCGCCGGATAGCCACGGCAGCGAACCGCAAGCAGCGCTGGAAGCGGGCAATGATCTGCGCCATGTCGAAGCGGCGTTGCGCGCCTTGCCCGAGCGCACCCGGCAGATCTTTTTGCTCAATCGCATTCACGGCCGCAAGTACGCGGAGATCGCCAAAGCCATGGGCCTGTCCCAAAGTGCCGTGGAAAAACATATGATGCGCGCCCTCGAGGCCTGCAAGGCCAGCCTGCGCGAACCCGCGCCACGCCTGCCAGGGAAAGCACCGTGAAACCATCTGATTCCGTCGTTCCGACGCCCGCGCAAGAGCAGGCCGCGTTTGCCTGGCTGAGCCTGTTGCACGATCGGCCCAGCGCCGGCGATCAACTGACGTTCAGCCAATGGCTGCGCGCCGATCCGGCGCATGCCGAGGCTTACGCGCAGGCGCAGGTGCTGTGGGAACTGAGCGAAAGCCCGGCGCGAACGCTGGCCGATGAAGAGTCTTTGGCGTTGCAGGGCTTTCTCGATGCGATGGATCGCCCGCGTCATTCGCCGCTTTTGCGTTGGTCGGGGGCACTGGCGATGGCGGCGTGTCTGTTGCTGATGGTCAGCCTCGGCAGCGGCTGGCAACCGCAACGCTGGATTGATGATCTCGGCGCGGATTACGTTTCGGCGCCGGGTGAAATACGCACCGTGACCTTGGCTGATCAATCGCAAGTAACGCTGGATGCCGACAGCGCGATCGCCGTGGATTTCACTCATGGCGAACGGCATGTTCAGCTGCGTCGTGGTGCTGGGTTTTTCACGGTTACGCACACCGGCGAGCCGTTTGTGGTCGAGGCCGAGAAGGGCGAGGCGCGGGTGCTCGGCACGCAGTTCGAAGTACGTCTGCAACCTCACGGTGCGCAGGTCACGGTGTTGTCCGGGCGCGTGGGGGTGACGGCGGATCGCGGTGGCGAACAGCAGATTCTCACCGCCGGTCAGCAGGTTGCTTACGGCGAAGGCTCGGCGCAAAAGCTTCACGCGTTGGACAGCGAGGCGCAACTGGCCTGGCGTCAGGGCTGGCTGACGTACTACAAGTCGACACTGGCGGATGTGGTGGAGGATCTGCGGCGTTATTACCCGGGGCGGATTGTCTTGCTCAACGACGAACTGGCGGCGCGCAAGGTCAGCGGCAGTTTTCCGAGCAAGGATCCGCACGCCGTTTTGAATTCTCTGCAAGGGGTGATGGGGTTTGAGCAGCATCAGGTGTTGGGGCATCTGATTATTGTGCGCTGAGGCTTATGGCCTCTTCGCGAGCAGGCTCGCTCCCACAGGGGAACGCATTCCAAAATGTGGGAGCGAGCCTGCTCGCGAAGGCGTCGGCCGAAACAACACCCTTCCAAAAATATTTTCATATTTGTGGTGAGGTAAACCCGAGCCCCATCCGTGTAGTGACTGAAACTGCGAGTCATTCGCATCCGTTGCGGTTCTACACAGGTCATTGAGTCATGAAGTCCAGGGCAAAATCGGGTTCGGTCAAACAGTGGTTAAGCGTGTCGGCATTGAGTTTTTCGGCATTGGCATTGCTGCCGATAAGCGTGTCTCTGGCCGCTGAAACCGTCAGCAGCCAGGCGCAAAAGCAGTTCAATTTTTCCCTGGCCGCCAAACCGCTGCCGCAAGCCTTGAGCGACTTCAGCCGCGTCACCGGGCAGAGCGTGGTCTACACCGACGAAGCGCCGTACGGCCTCACCGCGCCGGCAGTCAATGGCCAGATGAGTGCCGAGCAGGCACTGCAACGCTTGCTCAGTGGCTCTGGCCTCAACTTCCGCCGCACCGATAGCCACACGCTGGCGCTGGAGCCCAAACCCACCGAAGGCGCGTTGAATCTCGGCGCCACCACCATCACCTCGATGCGCGACGAATCGATGAGTTATCAGCCGCCGGAAACCAGTTCGGTGATGCGCTCTTCGGCCTCGCTTCAGGAAATCCCGCAGACCGTCAACGTCATTCCGGCCCAGGTCATCCGTGATCAGGCACCGCGCAATCTTGACGATGCACTGGCCAATGTCAGCGGCATCACCCAGGGCAACACCCTGGGCAGCACGCAGGATTCGGTGATGACTCGCGGTTTCGGTGATAACCGCAACGGCTCGATCATGCGCGACGGCATGCCGATCGTGCAGGGGCGCGGCATGAACGCCACCGTCGATCGGGTTGAAGTACTCAAAGGCCCGGCATCGTTGCTCTACGGCATTCAAGACCCGGGCGGCGTGGTCAACATGGTCAGCAAGAAGCCTGAACTGACGCAATACAACGCTCTGACCCTGCGTGGCTCGACTTACGGCGACGGCAAGAACGGCAGCGGCGGCACCCTCGACAGCACCGGCCCGCTGGGCGATTCCGGGCTGGCCTATCGCATGGTGCTCGATCACGAAGACGAAGATTACTGGCGCAACTTCGGCACTCACCGCGAAACCCTGATCGCGCCGTCGCTGGCCTGGTTCGGCGAAAGCACCAAGCTGTTGTTTGCCTATGAGCATCGCGAATTTCTCACGCCGTTCGACCGTGGCACGCTGATCGATCCGCGCACCAATCATCCGCTGGATATCTCGCGCAAAGAACGCCTCGACGAGCCGTTCAACAACATGGAAGGCCGCTCCGACCTCTATCATTTTGAAGCCGACCACGACCTCAATGATGACTGGAAAGCCCACTTCGGTTACAGCTGGAACCGCGAGACCTACGACGCCAGCCAGGTCCGCGTGACCGCCATCGACACCAAAAAGGGCACGCTGACCCGCAGCATGGACGGCACGCAGAATGCGATCAGCACCGACCGTTTCACCACCGCCAGCCTCGAAGGCAAGGTCAAGGTGTTGGGCATGCAGCATGACCTGGTGTTCGGCGTCGACGACGAGTACCGCAAGATCTACCGTGAGGACCTGATCCGGCAGAAAAGCCTGACCACGTTCAGCTACCTCAATCCGGTGTATGGCCGCGAAGTTGCCGGCACGACCGTCAGCGCACCCGACAGCGCGCAGACCGATGAACTGCGCAGTGATTCGGTGTTCATGCAGGACTCGATTCACCTCAACGATCAGTGGATTCTGGTCGCTGGCGGGCGCTTTCAGGAGTACGACCAGTACGCCGGCAAAGGCGTGCCGTTCAAGGCCAACACCGACAGCAACGGCCAGAAGTTCGTCCCGCGCGCAGGTCTGGTGTATCGCTACACCGACGCCTTGTCGTTCTACGGCAGCTACACCGAATCGTTCAAACCCAATTCGACCATCGCCCCGCTGAGCGGCAGCAGCACCGTGCTCGACGGCAGCATCGCGCCGGAAGAAGCCAAGTCGTGGGAACTCGGCGCGCGGCTGGACCTGCCGGGGCGTGTCACCGGCAACATCGCGTTGTTCGACATCAAGAAACGCAACGTGCTGGTGGCCAATTCCGAAGGCCCGACGACGATTTACAGCGCGGCCGGTGAAGTGCGTTCACGCGGTCTGGAAATGGACCTGAGCGGTCAATTGAGCGACCGCTGGAGCATGATCGGCAGCTACGCCTACACCGATGCCGAAGTGACGGAAGACCCGGACTACAAAGGCAAGCGCCTGCAAAACGTAGCGAAGAATTCCGGCTCGCTGTCGGCGGTGTATGACTTCGGCAGCGTGATCGGCGGCGATCAATTGCGCGTCGGTGCCGGTGCGCGATATGTCGGTGAGCGTGCGGGTAACGCGGTGAATGATTTTGACCTGCCGAGCTATACCGTGGCTGATGCGTTTGCCACGTACGACACCAAAGTCGAGGGGCAGAAGGTCAAGTTTCAGCTCAATGTGAAGAACCTGTTTGATCGCACTTACTACACCTCGGCGGCGAGCCGGTTCTTTGTGTCGATGGGGGATGCGCGGCAGGTTTCGCTGTCCAGCACTTTGGAGTTTTAAGGCAAGATCAAAGGCCCCTCACCCTAACCCTCTCCCGGAGGGAGAGGGGACTGATTGGGGGATATTGGAGAGCTCCGCCGACGTGATCGATCTTTACCGAATCCATAATCGACTCGGTCATTCAGGTCGATGTATAGCGCCAGACAGCTCGGTCGGCTCCCTCTCCCTCCGGGAGAGGGCTGGGGTGAGGGGAATAGGGCTCAACGCAAAAACGCCTGCCGATACTCACCG
The DNA here is from genome assembly GCF_022662375.1 of Pseudomonas sp. CROZ-RG-20F-R04-15. Taxonomy (GTDB): domain Bacteria; phylum Pseudomonadota; class Gammaproteobacteria; order Pseudomonadales; family Pseudomonadaceae; genus Aquipseudomonas. The sequence continues at coordinate 303,947 of NZ_JAKNQL010000001.1, forward strand.
GGCGTCCCGCCCAACACCTGCTTGAACCGATTAGTGAAATGACTCGCGCTGGCAAACCCGCACGCCAGCGCAATCTCGCCCAGCGGCAACGCCGTCCCGCGCAACAACTCCCGCGCCCGGCTCAAGCGCCGCGCCAACACATACTGGTGCGGTGGCAGGCCGAAACTCGTGCGAAACATCCGCGCAAAGTGGTATTCCGACAGCGCGCACAACCCGGCCAATTGTCCGAGGCTGATCGGCTCGGCCAACTGAGTGTCGATAAACTCCACCAGTTGCCGACGCTGATGCGGCGCCAGTCCGCCCTTCAAACGCAAACCCTGACGCGCGCCGACTTGGCTGAGCAAGGTGTGACTGATCAGTTCATGGGCGAGGCTGCTGGTCAGCAAGCGTTCGGCGGGTTCGTCCCAGTTCAGGCTCAGCAACTGCCGAAAGCGCTGCGCCTGCTGCGGGGCGTCGAGAAAGGTCTGCTCGCGCAACTGCATCTCTCGCGGTTCGCGATCAAGCAAGGTGACGCAACCGAGGGCGAATTGTTCAGCGCTGAAATACAGATGCGCCAAGCGAATATCGCCGTTGATCACCCAGCCCGATTCGTGATCGGCCGGCAGGATGCACAGCTTGTCCGGCCCACCCTTGTGGCCCGGTTGCCCGCGACGAAACGTACCGGTGCCACCGGCGATGTAACAGGACAGGGTGTGGTGACTCGGCGCTGCGTACTCCTGGGCATCGTGGTGATTGGTCCACAAAGCGGCAGACAAGCCGTCACCGAGCTCGGCGCTGTGCACCAGGCGTGCATTCGGCGAGCTGTTCAACGCTTGAAAGACTTGCAGGGTATCGATGGCGGCCATGAGCGGTTCTCTTCAACGCCTTGCATCCTACTCCGTAGACGCCGCGCTGCCAGCCTGCCGCCCGACAAAAGCGCAAGAATCTGCAAGCGCGCAAGGCACACGAGGGCAGACACTCAAGGCCTATCGAGGAGTGTGTGTCATGAACCTGTCGTTGTATTTTTTGACCGTGCTGATCTGGGGCACCACCTGGATTGCGCTGAAATGGCAACTGGGTGTGGTAGCGATTCCGGTGTCGATCGTCTATCGCTTCGGCCTCGCTGCGCTGGTGTTGTTTGCGCTGTTGCTGCTCAGCCGTCGCCTGCAACCGATGAACCGCCGGGGGCATCTGATCTGCGTGGCGCAGGGGTTGTGTCTGTTCTGCGTCAACTTCATGTGCTTCCTGACCGCCAGTCAGTGGATCCCCAGCGGTCTGGTTGCAGTGGTGTTCTCTACTGCGACGTTGTGGAACGCGCTGAATGCCCGGGTGTTCATCGGCCAACGCATCGCGCGCAATGTGCTGATGGGCGGTGCACTTGGGTTGTTCGGCCTGGGCATGTTGTTCTGGCCGGAACTTGCCGGGCATCAGGCCAGCCCGCAGACCTTGCTCGGCCTCGGCTTGGCGTTGTGCGGCACGTTGTGTTTCTCGGCGGGCAACATGCTCTCGAGTCTGCAGCAGAAGGCCGGTCTCAAGCCGCTGACCACCAATGCCTGGGGCATGGCCTACGGCGCGGCGATGCTTTCGGTGTGGTGTCTGGTCAAAGGTATTCCGTTCGACATGGATTGGAGCCCGCGTTACGTCGGCGCGCTGCTGTATCTGGTGATCCCGGGTTCGGTGATCGGCTTTACAGCTTATCTGACGCTGGTCGGGCGCATGGGCCCGGAGCGTGCGGCTTACTGCACCGTGCTGTTTCCGGTCGTGGCGCTGAACGTCTCGGCATTTGCTGAAGGTTATCAATGGACAGCGCCGGCGCTGGTCGGTCTGGTGTTAGTGATGCTGGGCAATGTGCTGGTGTTTCGTAAACCGAAAGCAGTGGTGCCGCCAGTACAGGGTAAGTTGGCTTGAAATAAACGAGCGCTGAACGTCAGCGCTCGACTTTCAAGGTGATGTAAATCATTACCGGGAAGATGAAGTCAACGATATGCCGTGCCCAGTCCTTGGCATTCCATGATTGCGAAGTGTCCATGTCAAACCATTCCACACCCACGGTTTGCAAGCACACGTAATAAATGAAAATGGCTGCCAATATGCCCATGATCGAGAACTTTTTTGCCTCGTGGAATACTTCTGCGGATGCGTTGATGTGGCGATATAACTGATAGGTGCCTATCAGGCACAGCACCGTATACGTAACTTCCATGGTGATGATGAACCAGTAGATCCGGTGATGGATCATCGGTGATTCAATGGCACGGTACTTGATGGTTTCACTGGCGGTGGTGGTGTCCATACTCAGGATATGAGCCACGTAGGTGTAGTTTGAATTGTAGTCGGTGAAGTTGTGGATCATCACCAGCACGCCAAAGAAGCTGATGTAAGCCATTAATATGACTTTGCTGTAACGAATGAGTTTGTCGGTTGTCAGGGTGTTCAAGGTATTGGCTCTCCATAGCGTTTGTCGATTATTCGACAGGCAGGAGAGCTTATAATGCTGCTGTTTAATTGGCTTTGTTGTTCGATTTCAAGTTGTGTAAGGCGTAACTAACGGGCAAGTGCGATAGCGCACTTGCCCGTGGCTTTTTATCCGCGCCAGACTTGCGGGTTGACCAAGTCCTGCGGGCGCTCGCCGAGCAGGGCGCTGCGCAGGTTGGTGAGGGCGCGATTGGCCATGGCTTCGCGGGTTTCATTCGTCGCCGAGCCGATATGCGGCAGGGTCACGGCGTTGCTCAACTGGAACAGCGGTGATTCGGCCAGCGGTTCCTTTTCATAAACGTCCAGACCGGCGCCGCGAATCCGCTTGTTTTGCAGGGCTTCGATCAGGGCCGGTTCATCGACGACCGGGCCACGGGAGATGTTGACCAGGATGGCATCCGGTTTCATCAGGGCCAGTTCGCGATGGCTGATGAGGTGGCGGGTCTTGTCGCTGAGCGGCACCACCAGGCAAACGAAATCGGCCTCGGCGAGCAGTTGATCGAGGCTGCGAAATTGCGCGCCGAGTTGTTCTTCGAGTTCGGTTTTGCGGCTGTTGCCGCTGTAGATAATCGGCATGTTGAAGCCGAAGTGGCCACGACGGGCAACGGCGGCGCCAATGTTGCCCATGCCGACAATGCCGAGGGTTTTGCCGTGGACGTCGCAACCGAACAGCGGGGCGCCGACGCTGGCTTGCCATTGCCCGGCCTTGGTCCAGGCGTCGAGTTCGGCGACGCGGCGGGCGCTGCTCATGATCAGGGCGAAGGCGAGGTCGGCGGTGCTTTCAGTGAGCACATCCGGGGTGTTGGTGAGCATGATTCCGCGTTCGTTGAAGTAGTCGAGGTCGTAGTTGTCGTAGCCGACGGAGACGCTTGAGACCACTTCCAGTTTTGTGGCGGTTTCAAGTTGGGCGCGGCCGAGTTTGCGGCCGACGCCGATGAGGCCGTGGGCGTGGGGCAGGGCTTCGTTGAATTGGGCGTTGATGTCGCCGGCTTTTGGGTTGGGGACGATGACGTCGAATTCTTGTTGCAGGCGTTCGATCATGGGTGGGGTGATGCGGCTGAAGGCCAGGACAGTCTTTTTCATCGTTTTTGGCTCTTGTTCGGGCTTGATACCAAGCACGCTAACATTTCTGGCTTGGGGTTGTCTTGGCGGCCTCTGGGCCGACCATGTTGTGGTTGTTCGGTGTGTATATCCGTTTCTTCGGTAACGGCGGCTTAGGGTTTCGCCCTGACGGCGACTCACTTTTTTTACAAACGCCTAAAAAAAGTAAGCAAAAAAACGCTTGCTCCTGCGTGCGGCCCGCTCGCTGGGGCTCGGGGTTCCTTCGCTGCGGGATCGATCCGGGCGCAGCGCCTACGGTTTGCTTCGCTGCACCTCCTCTCGCTGTTTTTGGCTGCGCCAAACGGTCGCTGCGCTCCCACGCCCGGATCAATCCCTGCGCTCAGCCTTCCGACGTCGCCCGTGGATCAAGATCAAAAGCAGGCGAGCTGACACTCGGCCTATTGAGTGGTGAGGAGCAACAGCGCGCTCGGCTTTGGATTGGTTGTGGATTCGCCCCTCACCCCAGCCTCTCCCGAGGGAGAGGGAGCCGATTTTTGAGCTTTTCGAAGAGTGTGTTCGACTCGGTATTTCACGTCGGCGTAGCTCACCCAAACACCTCACCCTAGCCCTCTCCCTCCGGGAGAGGGCTAGGGTGAGGGGCTTTTGATCTGATTCAGAATCTGAGTTTGACTCGGTATTTCACGTCGGCGTAACTCGTCCAAACACCTCGGTCAGTCCCCTCTCCCTCCGGGAGAGGGCTAGGGTGAGGGGCTTTTGATCTGATTCAGAATCTGAGGGTCGACTCGGTATCGCACGTCGGCGTAGCTCGCCCAAACACCTCGATCAGTCCCCTCTCCCTCCGGGAGAGGGCTAGGGTGAGGGGCTTTTGATCTGTTTCAGAATCTGAGGGTCGACTCGGTATCGCACGTGGGCGTAGTTCACCCAAACACCTCGGTCAGTCCCCTCTCCCTCCGGGAGAGGGTTAGGGAGAGGGGCTTTTAGCTGTATGTATGCCGGGGATTGGGAGATTTCGTGGTTATCCAGCACGCGGTTCACCGCCAGTTCGGCAAGCATGATGATCTGCTGAATCGCCAGAATCGTGCGCCGTTGCGGCAGGTCGATGTAGGCGGCGATGTCGCTGGTCATGAGGCTGGCTTGTGCCAGAGATTCGCAGGCGTGGACCAGCAGGCTTTTGTGGTCCTTTTCGGGGGAAATCTGGAACACGGTGAGTTTTTGGAAGCGGTATCAACATTGGCTGATACCCGCTAGCGCCTGCACTTGGGTCAGACTTTACGACCTATCTTCTTGATAAACTCAAGGCCCTGGACATCAATCTGACCATCATGAACTTGATGCAGCTCATATGTGTCGAAATCTACAAAACTAAAGTTGAAGGCTGCCTTGAAAGTTCCCTCGGTAATATCAAATTCTTCTACAAAAATAAACCCTGCGTTTTTAGCACTTGTATAGCCTTTCGTATGTGAGCCTGATGTATATGAAAATCTGAACGGGGAGGGAAAGTACTTCGTGCTGAATTCAGTCCTTCCATGCTTAATATCTGCATCAAAAGTGAGGTTGATAGTGAATGAGGTGGTAGAGGACTTCTGGTAAGTTACTTTTAGCGCGACTATTTTGTTATCGGTAACAAAATGGTCGGGTTTTCCTTCGAACTTGTCGGTGACGTAGTCTTTGTTTAGTTTGGCAGTTACAGTGCCTTCACCTGATTTATTAAGTTTTTCAAGCTTCAGATCTTTAATGGGCATGTCTTGCTCCTTCAACGCTAGGTCGGTGTGACGACATCATTGTTCGGATAAAGCGATAAAATAGGTACTGTCAGATCTGACAGGTTTCCTATATCGATTGGCTATTAAAAATCAATCGGAAGATGATTTTTGGAACTTGATTGCCCACTTCAGGTTTGCGTCCATTGGACGATGCTTAAGTTGTGTCAGGCGGTCATCCGGCATCATTCAAGGGAGAGGGAGCCGATTTCTAAGCCTTTCAGAATTTGAATTCGACTCGTTATTTCACGTCGGCGTAGCTTACCCAAACGCCTCGGTCAGTCCCCTCTCCCTCCGGGAGAGGGCTAGGGTGAGGGGCTTTTAGCTGTGTGCCGGGGATTGCGGGATTTCGTGGTTATCCAGCACGCGGTTCACCGCCAGTTCGGCAAGCATGATGATTTGCTGAATCGCCAGAATCGTCCGTCGTTGCGGCAGGTCGATGTAGGCGGCGATGTCGCTGGTCATCAGGCTGGCCTGTGCCAGTGATTCGCAGGCGTGGACCAGCAGGCTTTCGCTGTCCTGTTCCGGGGCGACCTGGAACATGGTGCTGGGTTTGTGGAAGCGCAGGGTGAGGGCGTTGGGTTTGAGGTAGTGGTCGAGGGCGCGTTCGGCGGCTTCGTGGAATTTCTTTGAGCCGGGGAATTCGTAGGGGGTGGTGTCGTCGGTTTCGGGGGGATTTTGAGGGGGATTGAGCACGGTGGAACTCCTTGAAGTGCTCCATTCATAAGCCGAGCGACCAAGCCCGGTTGCTGATTCGTCAGCGACACCCAAATCCTAGCCACCGCACTTCCGACAGACAACCGTCAAAACCTGTCGGAAACATCCGCGAATTCTCTGTGTTCGTAGGAGTTGTTGTAGGTGCGTATTGCTTGATTTTTAAACAGAAAGTCCCTCGGTCACAGGCTGTGGCTGATCTGCGCGAATATGACGTTCTGTTTAAAGTCAGCCCGATGGCCGCAGCCGAACTTAAGTCCTGCCCGCTGGATGGGAAGACACGCGCTCGGCTTTTGTTTTGCGGTGAATTTACCCCTCACCCCAGCCCTCTCCCCTAGGAGAGGGAGCCGATTTGTGGGCTTTTCAATATCTGAGTTCGACTCGGTATTTCACGTCGGCGTAACTTTCACAAACACCTCGATCAGTCCCCTCTCCCTCCGGGAGAGGGTTAGGGTGAGGGGCTTTTAGCTGTGTGCCGGAGATTGGGAGATTTCGTGGTTATCCAGCACGCGGTTCACCGCCAGTTCGGCAAGCATGATGATCTGCTGAATCGCCAGAATCGTCCGCCGTTGCGGCAGGTCGATGTAGGCGGCGATGTCGCTGGTCATGAGGCTGGCTTGTGCCAGTGATTCGCAGGCGTGGACCAGCAGGCTTTCGCTGTCCTGTTCCGGGGCGACCTGGAACATGGTGCTGGGTTTGTGGAAGCGCAGGGTGAGGGCGTTGGGTTTGAGGTAGTGGTCGAGGGCGCGTTCGGCGGCTTCGTGGAATTTCTTTGAGCCGGGGAATTCGTAGGGGGTGGTGTCGTCGGTTTCGGGCGGATTAGGCGTTGGTTTGAACATAGGAAACATACTCGTGGCAAGTTGAGTTGAAGCTGCCACTTTTCGTTTTCCAGGCGAAAGGGTGGCAGCTGTACGCAGACTGGAAAAACCGGTCAACTTGCCAAAACCGGCAGGCCCAAGGGCCTCCCGCGTACAGCCGCCATAACATTGGGAGCTAAAAAGCGCCGCAGTATGCCATGAGCTTTGGTAGTTGAAATCGGGTTTTCCAGACCCGGTCGCTGAAGCGTCAGCGACACCCAAATCCTAGCCACCGCACTTCCGACGGACAACCGTCAAAACCTGTCGGAAACATCCGCGAAATCCCCGTTTCTGTAGGCTCTACCGTAGGCTGCGATTAAACGTCAAGATCAAAAGATCGCAGCCTGCGGCAGCTCCTACGGGGTTCGTGGTGTGTTGAAAATCAGTTGGCGACACGCACGCCGGCAAGACTGCTGCTTAATTCGTAGGCGGCCAATTCCGCCTGATGCGCCGCGAGAATTTCCGGCAACGACCCACGCAAATACTCAACCCACGTCTTGATCTTCGCATCCAGATATTGCCGCGACGGGTAGATCGCATACAGGTTCAGCTCTTGCGAACGGTAGTTCGGCATGACCCGCACCAGCGTGCCGTTGCGCAAGCCTTCAATCGCCGCATACACCGGCAACACGCCCACGCCCATGCCACTGGTGATCGCGGTTTTCATCGCGTCGGCGGAGTTCACCAGAAACGGCGAGCTGTTGATGGTGACCATTTCCTGGCCTTCCGGGCCGTCGAAGGCCCATTTTTCCAGAGGGATCACCGGGCTGACCAGGCGCAGGCAGGCATGGTTGAGCAGGTCGCTGGGCTTTTGCGCGGCACCGTTGGCTTTCACGTAGGCCGGCGAGGCGCAGACGATGCTGTAGGTGATGCCCAGGCGTTGCGAGACGAAGCCGGAATCCGGCAGTTCGCTGGCGAGCACGATGGACACGTCGTAGCCCTCGTCGAGCAGGTCCGGCACGCGGTTGGCCAGGGTCAGGTCGAAGGTGACGTCGGGGTGAGTCTTGCGGTAGCGGGCGATGGCGTCGATGACGAAGTGCTGGCCGATGCCGGTCATGGTGTGCACTTTCAATTGCCCGGCGGGGCGGGCGTGGGCGTCGCTGGCTTCGGCTTCGGCCTCTTCGACGTAGGCGAGGATCTGCTCGCAGCGCAGCAGGTAGCGTTTGCCCGCTTCGGTGAGGGCGATGCGCCGCGTGGTGCGGTTGAGCAAGCGGGTTTGCAGGTGGGCTTCCAGGTTGGAGACCGCGCGCGAGACGTTGGCGGTGGTGGTATCGAGTTGCACGGCGGCGGCGGTGAAGCTACCGGCTTCGGCCACGCAACTGAAGGCGCGCATGTTTTGCAAAGTGTCCATGGGGTGCTCTCAAGGGAGATGGCAAATTGTGACACGAAGTTTCAGGGGCGAGACCCCCGACCAAGGGATTATCTCGTTAACCGTAACAAAGATTCACAGAAATCCCAGCTTATCGCCGTACAGGGCGTTCCATAGAATTGCGCCGATCCAATGTAGGAGCTGCCGCAGGCTGCGATCTTTTGACTTTGGTTTAAGGGAATCAAGGTCAAAAGATCGTCCGAACGCGGCCCGAGCCTTCGGCAGCTCCTACCGGAAACAAGCCCCGCCTTATCCTCTTTCAGGAATTCGCAGCTGTGCCGCGTCGCATCAACAGAGCGCTTTTGCCGCTCAGTGTTCTGGCTTTTACCCTGGGTCTTGGCGGCTGCATCTCAACGGACGGAATCGCCCCGCAAGGCAAGGCAATGGAGGCCAATTCACTGGCCACCGACGACGCCATTGCCCATGCCGCCCGTGACGCCAACTGGCCCACCGCGCAATGGTGGCAAGCCTACGGCGACCCGCAACTCAATCGCTGGATCGACCTCGCCGTGCAAGGCAGCCCGACCATGGCCATGGCCGCTGCGCGAGTGCGTCAAGCCAAAGCCATGGCCGGTGTCGCCGAAGCCGCCGAGTCGTTGCAGATCAATGGCGAGTCGACCCTCAAACGCCACAACTGGCCGACCGATCAGTTCTACGGTCCGGGCGAGCTGGCCAACACCACCACGTGGGACAACAACGCTGCGTTGGGTTTTAGCTACGCGCTCGACCTCTGGGGCCGTGAAAGCAACGCCAGCGAACGTGCGGTGGATCTTGCGCACATGAGCGCGGCCGAAGCGCGATTGGCGCAGCTGGAATTGCAGAACAACATCGTTCGCGCCTACATCGAACTGTCGCTGCATTACGCGCAGCGCGACATCGTCGCGGCGACGCTCAAGCAGCAACAGCAGATTCTCGATCTGGCGCAGAAACGTTTGAACGGTGGGATCGGCACTCATTTCGAAGTCAGCCAGGCCGAAACGCCATTGCCGGAAACCCACCGGCAAATCGATGCGCTGGATGAAGAGATTGCCCTGAGCCGTAATCAAATCGTCGCGCTCGCCGGCAAAGGCCCGGGCGAGGGCGCACAGTTGCAGCGCCCGACCCTGTCCCTCGGTGCTGCGCTGAAACTGCCATCGGCATTGCCCGCCGAACTGCTCGGCCAGCGTCCGGACGTGGTCGCCAGTCGCTGGCTAGTGACGGCGCAGGCTCGTGGAATCGATGTCGCGCACGCCGGGTTTTATCCCAACGTCGATCTGGTCGGCAGCCTTGGCTACATGGCCACGGGCGGTGGCGCGCTGGAGTTTTTGACCGGCAAGAAACTCAACTACAACGTCGGCCCGGCGATCTCGCTGCCGATCTTCGACGGTGGCCGTTTGCGCTCAGAGCTGGGTGAGGCCTCCGCCGGTTACGACATCGCCGTGGCGCATTACAACCAGACGCTGGTCAACGCACTGAAGAACATTTCCGATCAGTTGATCCGCCGCGAGTCGATGGACAAGCAACAAGGCTTCGCCGCCGAGTCGGTAGCGACGGCGCAGAAGACTTACGACATCGCGATGATCGCTTATCAACGCGGCCTCACCGATTACCTCAACGTGCTCAATGCGCAGACGTTGCTGTTCAAACAGCAGCAGGTGCAGCAGCAGGTGCAGGCGGCGCGGTTGAGTGCGCATGCCGAACTGGTGACTGCGTTGGGTGGTGGCCTCGGGGCTGGCAACGATGTACCGACGGCCGAGAAAACCCAAGCGCCGAAAACCCCGGCACTCCTGCGTTGAACACACAACCCAATGTGGGAGCGAGCCTGCTCGCGAAAGCGGTTTATCAGTCGACATCAATGTTGAATATGAAAACGCATTCGCGAGCAGGCTCGCTCCCACAGGTTCTGCGACCAGACCGAATCTCTTTGAGCACAATCGAATGACTCCCTTGCCCGCACCGCTGCGCTGGCTCTACTCCCTGGAATGGCGCCGTGGTTTTTTCGACTGGGCGCGCAGCGATGGTGTGACCTGGGTCTACATCTTCAAGGTGTTGCTCGCCGCATTCCTCACCCTGTGGCTGGCCATGCGCCTGGAACTGCCGCAACCGCGCACGGCAATGATCACCGTGTTCATCGTCATGCAGCCGCAGAGCGGCCAGGTGTTCGCCAAGAGTTTCTATCGCTTCCTTGGCACGTTGGCCGGGTCGGCGATGATGGTCACGCTGATCGCATTGTTTGCGCAAAATACCGAGCTGTTCCTCGGCTCGCTGGCGATCTGGGTCGGCATCTGCTCGGCCGGTGCCGCGCGGTGCCGTAACTTCCGTGCCTACGGTTTTGTCCTCGCTGGCTATACCGCCGCAATGGTCGGGCTGCCGGCGCTGGCGCACCCGGACGGCGCATTTATGGCGGCGGTGTGGCGGGTGCTGGAGATCTCGCTGGGGATTCTCTGCTCGACCCTGATCAGCGCCGCAATCCTCCCGCAAACCGCCAGCGCGGCCATGCGCAACGCCCTGTATCAGCGTTTCGGTGTGTTCGCATTGTTCGTCACTGATGGCTTGCGCGGGCGCAGCAAAGCCGAGTCTTTTGAGGCCAGTAACGTACGCTTCATCGCCGAAGCCGTGGGCCTTGAAGGCTTGCGCAGCGTGACCGTCTTCGAAGACCCGCACATGCGTCGGCGCAACGGCCGATTAAGTCGATTGAACAGTGAGTTCATGGGCATCACCACACGGTTCAACGCCTTGCATCAGTTGCTTGAACGGCTGCGCGGCAACGGCGAAGAACACGTTGTCGCAGCGATCAGACCGGGTCTGCAGGATCTCGCCGAAGTGCTCGACGGCTTCAGTGGTCGCGCCCTGACCAGTCCCGATGCGGCGCGCTTGGCGACGGCATTGGCGTCCTACAAGGAAGGCCTGCCGGTGCGCGTGCGAACCTTGCGCGCGATTTTTCAGGACACTGATCCGAGCGACGCCGAGCAACTGGATTTCCACACCGCGTACGAGCTGCTTTATCGCTTCGTCGACGACCTGCACGGTTATGCACAGACCCACGCCTCGCTCGCCGATCATCGCCACGAACGCGAGCGCTGGGACGAGCCGTTCACCCCGCAAACCAACTGGTGGGCCGCCGCGGCATCGGGCATTCGCGCCTCGTTCATTCTGGTGGTGCTGGGCAGTTATTGGGTCGCCACCGCTTGGCCAAGTGGCGCAACGATGACCCTGATCGCTGCCGCCACGGTGGGGCTCTCGGCTGCTACGCCGAACCCGAAACGCATGGCATTTCAAATGGCCTGCGGCACGTTCATCGGAGCGCTGATCGGCTTCGTCGAGATGTTTTTCATCTTCCCGTGGATCGACGGCTTCCCGCTGCTGTGCGTCATGCTCGCGCCGGTGATCGTCCTCGGCTCGTTCCTCACCTCGCGGCCGCAATACGCCGGGGTCGGCCTCGGTTTGCTGATCTTCTTCAGTACCGGTTCGGTGCCGGACAACCTCACGATTTATAACCCTTACACCTTTATCAACGACTACATCGCCATGGTCATGGGCATGCTGGTCTGCGCCGCCGCCGGGGCAATTATACTGCCGCCCAACAGCCGCTGGTTGTGGAAGCGTCTGGAGCAAGATCTGCGCGGGCAGGTGGTCTACGCGATCAGCGGCAAGCTCAAAGGCCTGGCATCGAGTTTCGAGAGCCGTACCCGCGATCTGCTGCATCAGGCTTACGGCCTCGCGGCGGGTCAGCCGAAGGTGCAGAAAAGTCTGCTGCGCTGGATGTTCGTGGTCCTGGAAGTCGGTCACGCGATCATCGAGTTGCGCAAGGAGCAGGCGATTTTGCCGGTGCACCCGGCTTATGCCGAGTCGCAGCCGTGGCGCCAGGCAATCCGCGTGATGGGCCGCGCGCTGGTGCGCCTGTTTTTGCAGCCGAACTCGAGCAATCTCGAACGCGCACTGGTGGCGGTCGACCATGCGATCAGTCGCGTAGCGGCCACTGATGAGCCGTTCGCGCCGCACTTCGATACCTCGGCGTTGCGTCGGGTGAAGAGCTATCTGCACTTCATTCGTACCTCGTTGCTCGACCCGCAATCACCGCTCGCTGCCTACGCCATCGCCAAGCCCGAAGGACTTGCCCATGCCTCGTGAAATCGCCTTCCACGGCGTGTACATGCCGACCATGACCTTGATGTTTTTCATTGCTGCGGCGCTGGCCTGGGCAGTGGATCGTTTTTTGTCCGGGTTTGATCTGTACCGTTTTTTCTGGCACCCGGCGCTGCTGCGTCTGAGTCTGTTTACCTGTCTGTTCGGCGCCATGGCGCTGACTGTCTACCGTTGAGAACGTCACGATGAAAAAGTTTTTCAGCCTGCTCGCGACCCTGCTGGTGCTGGCTCTGGCGCTGTGGATCGGCCGCACGTTGTGGGAGCACTACATGAACACGCCGTGGACCCGCGACGGTCGCGTGCGTGCCGACATCATCAATGTCGCCGCCGACGTTACCGGTGAAGTCATCGATGTGCCGGTGCGCGATAACCAGTTAGTGAAGAAGGGCGATTTGCTCATGCAGATCGACCCTGAGCATTACCGCATCGCAGTGAAACAGGCGCAGTCGCTGGTTGCCTCGCGCAAGTCGACCTGGGAGATGCGCAAGGTCAATGCCCACCGCCGCGCCGACCTCGACAACCTGGTGATCTCCAAGGAAAACCGCGACGACGCCAGCAACATCGCCGATGCCGCGCTGGCCGATTACCAACATGCGCAAGCGCAACTGGAAGCCGCCGAACTCAACCTCAAACGCACCGAAGTGCGCGCGGCGGTCGACGGTTATGTGACCAACCTCAATGTGCATCGCGGTGATTACGCGCGCATCGGCGAGGCGAAAATGGCCGTGGTCGACATGAACTCGTTCTGGGTTTACGGCTTCTTCGAAGAGACCAAACTGCCCCACGTGAAAGTCGGTGATAAAGCCGACATGCAATTGATGAGCGGCGAAGTGCTCAAGGGCCATGTGGAAAGCATTTCCCGTGGCATCTACGACCGCGACAACCCGGAAAGCCGCGAGCTGATTGCCGATGTGAATCCGACGTTCAACTGGGTGCGATTGGCCCAGCGAGTGCCAGTGCGGATTCACATTGATGAGGTGCCGGAGGGTGTGCTGCTGGCAGCGGGGATTACTTGTACGGTTGTGGTGAAGCAGAGCGCTGTGGATAACTAATAGACCGTGTCGCTCCCTTCGCGAGCAGGCTCGCTCCCACAGAGGTCATGCATTTCACATGTGGGAGCGAGCCTGCTCGCGAATGAGGGCGACTCGGTGAATCAGACCAATACCGAACATTCACTCACTGCAAAACGTCTCCTGCAAATGCAGCCAGAACACCCGCCCGGATTCGAGTTTTTCAAACACCACGGTCGAACGCCGATCCGTGTGCACACCGCTCGCATCGCTCTGCTGTTCGCGGTAACTCACGGTCGCGCCGCGCTGATGCAAGGCAATCACATGTAATTCGCTGAGCTGGATTCGGAAACCTTTCTTCTGTCCCCCGGCGGCTCGAAACAGCAGGCGCAAGGCGTCGACATCCAGCGCTCGGCCTGACGGCGTCACCATGGAAAAGCGTGGCGAAAAACGCCCCAGCAAGCGCTGTAGCGCGGTGTCATCTTCTTCTACGGCAAACCATCGTTCGATGGCTTCGTGGGCCTGGATCACTTCGTCCAGGTAGGGCGTGGCGTCGTTCATGCAGTTTTTTCCTCAAGGGCTGGTGGGTTCAATAGCGCGAGCACGTGGGTGGAGTCGAAACGCAGGACGGCGACCATGGGCAACAGGGTCAGCAGCGCGGCGGCGATAAAACACTCTTGGAAACCGTTACCACCCAACGCGCCCAACAGGGCGCTGAGCAGCGCCGCCGCGAGGCAGAAACCGAGTTGGCGATTGATGTTCCACAGGGCACTGGAGTGGCCCATTTTTTCCGGCTCGATGCCGACAAACGCCAAGCTCTGCGCGGTGACACTGCATAGGCTGCCGCCCAGCCCCATCAGCGCGTAGGCGATGATCAGCGGTGTGCTCGCCGGTTGTTCGATGCGCATCAGCAGTACGATGCCCAGGCATTGCAGGAGCATGCCGGCGCTGAGCAATGGCTTGGGGCCGATGCGATTGAAACTGCGTTTGCCAAGCATGATCGCCACGCCCGATCCGATGGCCCACGGCAGCATCAATGCGCCGGTTTGCGCCGCGCCGACGCCGAGGGTGTGCAGATACAACACGGCAATCATGTGGGTGCCGGTGAACACTCCCGGCACGCACAGGTAGATCAGCATCGCCAGACGCAGCGACGGGTGCTTGATCAGTTGCAGGTCGAGGATCGCGCCGGGTTTGCGCCAGCCATCGCGCAGGTAAATGCACAGGGTCAGAAGGCTCAGCAGCAGGGCAACGATGCCGAGGTTACGGGTGTCGGCGTCGCTCAACAGACTGATGGCGATCAACAGTAAACTTAGCGCCAAGGCGGCCAGCAGCAGGCCGCGCGCGTCCAGCGTCGGGCGTTCAGTCAACGGTTGATCGGCTTTCAACCAGAGCAGGCCAAGCCCGAATGCGAGCAGTGTCAGCGGCAGATTCAGGTAAAAAATCCAGCGCCACGACAACGCCTGAACGATCAAACCACCGGCCGCTGGCGACAGTGCCGGTACCAGCAGCGCCACCAGCAACACCACTCCGGTGAAGTGCGCGCGTTGCGTCGCCGGGAACTGTCGATACGCCAAGGCCTGGCCCACCGGCAGCAGCAGTCCGCCACCGAGGCCTTGCAGCAGTCGCCAGGCAATCAGGCTTTCGATCGAACCAGCCTGTGCCACCAGCGCCGAACCCAGGCCGAACAACAGCAGTGACGCGAGAATCAGCCGCCGCTCGCCAACCCGGGTCGCCAGCCATACGCTCAACGGAATGATCAGCGTGAGGCCGAGCATGTAGGCGTTGCTGATCCACGCCAGTTGTGTCACCGAGGCGTGCAATTGTTGAGCGATGTCGGGGTAGGCAATGCTGGCGACGAACATGTTCAGCAAGTCGAGCGCGAAGCCCAACAAATACACCAGCGCGACTTTCGAGCGATAAGCCATGGCAGCTTCCCTGTGATGAGACGTGCAGGGTAGGGCGCTTCTGGCCATAGAAAAACGCTGGTTCGCCTGCTAGTTTGTCAAAATTATTTTGACAAGGAGTGCCTTGGACATGGTCAGCCTTGATCGTTTTGACACCTTCAAAGCCGTGGTTGAGGCAGGTTCCCTGACCGCTGCGGCCGATACGCTGGGGCAGACGCGCGCGGTGGTCAGCTTCAACCTCAAGCGCCTGGAGGAAGAACTGGGCGTGACCTTGCTCACGCGTAACACGCGGCAACTGGCGCTGACCGATGCCGGTGAACGCTTTTATCGACGCTGCTTGCGCACGCTGGATGAAGCGCGGCTGGCGATCGAAGAGGCGCGCTCCGAACACGCACAACTCAAAGGCACATTGCGCATCACCACGACGGTCGAGTTTGCCTTGGCTCAAGTGGTGCCGGCGCTGGAGGTGTTTCGCCAGCAGCAACCGCAACTGAATATTCATTTGTCGACGTCTTCGACCCATGCCGATCTGATTTCCGAGCGCTTTGACATGGCGATTCGTCTGGGGCGCATGCACGACTCCAATCTGCGTGCGGTGCAGTTGTCGACCTTTGAAGTGTTTGCCGTGGCGGCGCCAGGATTGGTCGAGCGCTTTGCGCCGGTGGTGACGCTGGCCATGCTGGAGTCGATGCCGACCCTGGGCCATGGGCGAGTGCCGGAATTGACGGTGACCGATCCGGCCGGCGAGGAACATGTCTACCAGCCAAAACCGGGAACCACGGCCATCGTCGCCGACAACTCGGCGACGCTGCGGGCGTTTGCGTTGACCGGGCAAGGTGTGGCGATTTTGCCGCAATGGTTGATTCAGGACGATCTCGACGCGGGGCGGTTACAGCGTTTGTTGGTGGATTACCGGTTTGCGCAGCAAGGGGTGTATGCGCTGTACCCGGACACCCGGCATTTGCCGCTGAAAGTGCGGGCGTTCATTGATTTCATGAAAGAGTGGGGCTGAAGATTTGAGGTGTATTTTCCGGCCTCTTCGCGAGCAAGCTCGCTCCCACAGGAGATCTTCGGTGTGACGGATAGCCAATGTGGGAGCGAGCCTGCTCGCGAAAGCCTCAACCCGGTCTCAGAGCTTTGCGCGCAACCCGAACCGCTTCATCAACGTCGATTCCAGCAAACCCTTGGGTAACAGCGCCGCCAACAACGGCAACGCCCGGCTGCCGTTACCAATGCGGATCAACCGTGGCGGTTTGCTCTGCTGCACAGCCTTCAACAACTCAGCCGCAAACTCACTGGCCGGCGTCGGCTTGTCCTGCGACGCCTTGGCCCGTGCACGAATACCTTCACGCAGTGGAAACCACGGTGATTGTTCATTGATCAACTGCTCGGCTTCATGCCCAGCGTTCTTGGCGAAACTCGATTGAATCGCCCCCGGTTGCACTTCCAGCACGCGAATGCCGAACGGCGCCAGCTCCATTCGCAGTGCGTCGCTCAAGGCATGCACGGCCGCTTTTGAAGCGCAATATGCGCCGGCAAACGGCGTGACCAGCACGCCAGACACGCTGCCGATATTCACCACCAGCCCCTTGGCCCGACGCAGTACCGGAAACAGCGCCCGCGTGACGCCGATAATCGAAAACACATTGGTCTCGAATTGACGCTGCATCGCCGGCACACCGCCATCGAGCAGCGGCCCCATCGCGCCATAACCCGCATTGTTGATCAGTACATCGAGGCCGCCGTGTTGCTGGTTGATGCGCTCGCCGAGTTGCTCCAGCGCCGTGCTGTCATTGACGTCGAGCTGCACCGCAGTGAACCCGGCTGACGCCAGCAACGCCACGTCTTCAGCCTTGCGCGCACTGGCCCAGACTTCGAAGCCGGCGGCTTTGAACGCATCGGCGAGGGCACGGCCGATGCCGCTGGAACAACCGGTAATCAACGCAACGGGCATGGCGCATTCCTTGTGCAAAAAGAGTGGGGAGGGGGATCAGTCGGAGAAACTGCCCTGCAAACGCTCGGCGCGAAACTCCAGGGTTTGCGGGCGATATCCGGGGTGCAGCGGTGGCAGGGGCAGACAGTCTTCCCATTCGCCGCCGGCCTGCAATTCGCCGGGGCCGCGATAGCGTGGCGCGGTGTATTGGTTGTCGGCCAGATTGACCGTGTCACCCGGGGCGTAGGCGGCGATGCGCCAGCGCAGTTCGGTCAGGGGCACGTCGTTGGCGTTTTTCATTTTCAATTGCAGCGGACGATCGGCCGGGCATTGCTGCGGGGCATAGCTGATGCGCATCTCAAGACGCGCGAGTTGTTTGATCTCGCGGTTGTCCAGCCACACCACCCACATGGCCACGAAACCCAGGCCAATCGCCGCCGCCACCGAGACCGGCAAGGCCTTGGCCGGATAGCGCAACAGCAGGATCAACCAGGTGATGACCAGCAAAATGCCGATGAACATGTCGCACAACCTCGAGGAGAGAGAGGGTCATCCTACCTAAGCGTAGGTGAGGTTGGCGATGGGCATCGGGACTTGCGGTGTCTGACCGGGCCTCTTCGCGAGCAGGCTCGCTCCCACAGGGGAACGCATTTCAAGTGTGGGAGCGAGCCTGCTCGCGAAGAGGCCATTTCAGGCGACACAGAATCAGGACAAAAAAGCCCCCACCCAACCCGCTGCGGATAGGGGACGCAGCGGGCTGGACGGGGGCTTCTTGTTCTGCTGAACGTTATTGCGCGATGGTCTTCACCGACACGCCGCGTTCAATCGGGGTGGAGCGCCCGTAGATATCTTCGAAGCGTTCGATATCGTCTTCACCCAAGTACGAACCTGACTGCACTTCGATGATTTCCAGCGGGATCTTGCCCGGGTTGCGCAGGCGATGCACCGAGGCGATCGGGATGTAGGTCGACTGGTTTTCGCAGAGCAGGAACACATTGTCATCGCAGGTCACTTCGGCGGTGCCGCTGACCACGATCCAGTGTTCGGCGCGGTGATGGTGCATCTGCAGCGACAGGCACGCGCCCGGTTTCACCGAGATGTGCTTGACCTGGAAACGCCCGCCCATGTCCACCGAGTCGTACGAGCCCCATGGACGATAAACCTCGCAGTGGTTCTGGGTTTCGCTGCGGCCCTGCTCGTTGAGCGTGTTGACCATTTGCTTGACGCCCTGAACCTTGTCCTTGTGGGCAATCATCATCGCGTCTTTGGTTTCGACCACCACAATATTTTCCAGACCGATCACCGACACCAGTTTGCCGTTGCCGTGGATCATGCAGTTCTTGCTGTCCTGGATAACCACGTCGCCTTTGCTGACGTTACCGTTGGCGTCTTTCTCGTTGACTTCCCACAGCGACGACCAGCAACCGACATCGCTCCAGCCTGCGGTCAGCGGCACCACGCAGGCGCGCTGGGTTTTTTCCATGACGGAGTAGTCGATGGAATTGTCCGGGCAGCAGGCGAAGGTGGCTTCGTCGAAGGTGATGGTGTCGTTGTCCTGCTCGCTGCGTTCCAGAGTCAGCAGGCAGGTGTCGTAGATGTCCGGGTCGTGCTTTTTCAGCTCTTCGAGGAAGCGGCTGGCGCGGAACAGGAACATCCCGCTGTTCCAGTAGTAACCACCGGATTCGACGTATTCGGTGGCGCGTTTGACGTCGGGTTTTTCAACGAAGTGCGAGACGCGGCTGACGCCTTCGGGCAGCAGCGAATCGCCGGTGGACTTGATGTAGCCGTAACCGGTTTCCGGTTTGGTTGCTGGCACACCGAACAGGACCATTTCGCCGTTTTCCGCAGCGACGGTGGCGAGGGCGAGGGCGCGTTGCAGGGCTTTCTGGTCTTCCAGTACGTGGTCGGCCGGCAATACCAGCATCAACTCGTCACGACCTTCATTGACCAGCATCATCGCGGTCAGCGCCACGGCCGGCGCGGTGTTGCGGCCGAACGGTTCCATGAGGATGCGCTGGGTTTCCAGATTGCGAGCGCTCAACTGCTCGTTGACGATGAAGCGGTGATCCTTGTTGCAGACCACAATCGGCGTGTCCATGCCTTCGAACACCAAGCGCTCGAGGGTCTGCTGGAACAGCGTGTGTTCGCCGGTCAGGGCGAGGAATTGCTTAGGGAATTGCTTACGCGAAAGCGGCCAGAGACGCGAACCGCTACCACCTGACAAGATCACCGGAATCATATTGTTTACTCCATAAAATCGATTGGTTAGAGGCACGAACGCTGTGTCGTTTCACTCTTGTTTTTGTCTCGTGTCCGAACTGACAACCCGATCCCCTGTAGGAGTGAGCCTGCTCGCGATTGCGGTGGATCAATCAACACATTCTTTGAATGTGAAACCGATATCGCGAGCAGGCTCACTCCTACAAAGGGGACTGCGTCAGTTCGGAAAATTTGTTAGCGGGTCGATACCGGGCGTTTCACCCAGACTGGCGACAGGCTGCTGCCGCTGCCGGTGACGTACAGCACCGCCGCTTCACCGCGTTCCAGGGCGACCGGTTTCACGTCGCCGACTTTCTTGTCGCCTTCGTACAGCGCCAGGCTGACTTTCACCGGGTTGATTTCACGTTCGCCACGGCCCTTGGCGGCCACGTTCGGCACCACGTCGGTCTTGCCATCGGCGGTCTTCAGGGTCAGCGGCTTGTCGCTGAGGTTCTGCACGCGCACCAGGGATTTCTGCTTGTTCTTGAACGGCGGCTCTTCGATCAGTTGCGGCGCGCCGGAAGAGTTGTTGACCAGGGTGTAGTAGTGGTCACCGGCGAGTTTCACCGGCAGGGTCTGGCTGCCGACCTTGGCGCTGTAATCACCGCCCGGCATGAAACTGAAGTCGCTGCTGGCCAGTGGCGCAACGTCGCTCAGGTTGGTGCTGCCCACGGTGGCGCTGACTTCAGCGTTGCTGGCGTTGTAGACACGCACGAAGGTCGAGCCTTTCGGTGCGGTCGGGCCGTAGAGCGCAGCGTCGCCACCGGCGAAGGCAGGCACGGAAAGCACGCTGAGGCCAGCAACCAGAGCGAAGCTTTTAGCGAGACGACGAGGAGTAGTAGTGAAAGTCATGGTGTACCTCTCTTTCAGTTTTGCGCCCGATCGGGCGTCTCGGATTTAGTGTTGATTGCTACGTTTTGTTGGCGCGCGCCGGCTTGTTTAAGCTCTGCGACCCACTGCGGGTCGGCGTCGCCGATTTCGTTGTTCACAGGCAGATAACGTTCAGGAAACTCCCAGATCAGCACCTGTGGCGGGCTGTTCTTGAAGTCATCGCTTTTCAGGTAGCTGAGCATCGGCAGGATCGGGCCGTGGCCGTCTTCGGCGTAGCTCACCACGTCGCTGTGCAGCGCTTGTTTCAGCGCACCGACGAAGTTCCAGTTAGGGTTGGCGCTGTAGCTGGTGCCGACCAGTGCCACCGGCACTTCATTGCTGGCGAACAGCGCGTCATCACCGGCAGGCTGATCGCCGGCCGCGACGGTGTTGCGCTTTTGCAGTGGTTCTTGCGCCGGCATCAGGTTTTCGAACAGCGGATCGAGCGGCAGGAACAGACGCAGGTCGCCCTTGTGCGTAACCTTCTCGGCCGGCGTGGTGACGAAGCGCTGCGGCTCGCCGCTGAGCGGGAACTTGTCGGCGATGGTTTTCGCCAGGGTGTTCGCGGCGATCTCGGCGCCTTCAGGCGTCCAGTGCGTGTCGGTGCGCAGGAACACTTGCTGACCGTTCTGCTTGGCCTGTTGCAGTGGCTTGAGCAGGTCCGGGGCGAGGATCTTGTCCGCCGCGACACGGGCGTGGAAATCCTGATAGAGATTTTCGTGGATGCTCGCCGGTTTCACTTCACCCAGATGCTCCGGGTACAGACGAACCTTGGCCGGCACGATCGCCATCACCAGTTTCACGCCTTTGTCTTTCAGGGTCTGGCGCACGCCTTCGACCAGCGCGTAGTTGCCTTGCAGGTTCAGCTCTTCGTTGACGATCGGGTTGAATTCCTCATCGCTGTACAACCACTGATCGCGACCGAGCACCACGCCCGGACGACCTTCGTTGAACAGTTTGAAATCCAGCGCGGCCCAGAGATTGGTGCCCAGACGCTTGATCGGGAATTCATCGTCGTAGTGCGTTTCCACAGCCTTGGTCCAGCGGCCGTTGAGCACCGTCGCGTCGGCATTGGTGCTGAAGCCGAAGAAGCTGCGAACCGACCACAGACCGAGGACCAACAGCGTCACCAGGAACAGGGCGATGTAGAAGATGCGTAATGAGCGGGTCATGTCAGATCCCTCAGAACTGGAAGTAAAGGAACGGCGAGAAGCTTTGCGCCGAGAGTTTGAGAATCGAGGCGATGAACAGCAGCAGGATCAGGCCGCGCATCACGTAACGGGACCAGTCCGCGCTCCAGTAGGCTGGTTGCACCTGGGCTTCGACGCCGACGGTGTAGCCAGGTTCATGGATGCTCGCCGGGTTTTCGCCGGGTGCGGCTTTGATCATTCCCGGGGTCGCGGTGGCAGGGCCGTTGGCCTCGACGTTGACTTCAGGCTTGGTCTTGGCTGGCGGCTGATTGGTGTACAGATCGCGCAGACCGAAGAACGCCAGCGTCACGTACGCCACAACCAAAGTTGCCACTTGCAGACCGGTGAGGCTGGCCTGATTGAGTTCCGATAGCGACCAGTCGCCGAAGCTGAACATTGCGCCGTACATGCGACCGGCAACGTGGAGGTTCTCGGCACGGAAGATCACCCAGCCCATGACCACGAGCAGGAAGGTCAGCGCCCAGCGGATCGGGTTGAGACTGCGCGGCGAGGTGTTCAGGCCCAGCGCTTTTTCAATCGCCAGCCACATGCCGTGCCAGGCGCCCCAGACGATGTAGGTGATGTTCGCGCCGTGCCACAGACCACCGAGGAGCATGGTCAGGAACAGGTTGCGATAGGTCATCAGCGTGCCTTTACGGTTACCGCCAAGGGTGATGTAGAGGTAGTCACGCAGCCACGTCGACAGGCTGATGTGCCAGCGACGCCAGAACTCGGTGATCGACTGGCTGATGTACGGCTGTTTGAAGTTTTCCATAAAGCGGAAACCCATCATCAAGCCCAGACCGATGGCCATGTCGCTGTAACCGGAGAAGTCGAAATACAGCTGCGCGGTGTAGGCCAGTGCGCCAAGCCACGCGTCACCGGTGGTCGGGTTTTGCAGGGCGAAGCAATGGTCCGCGACCACCGCGAGGGTGTCGGCGATGAAGACCTTCTTGATGAAACCCTGCATGAACCGCGTGCAGCCCTCGGAGAACTTGTCGAGGGTGTGCGTGCGGTTGTTGAACTGGTCGGCGAGGTCGCGGAAACGCAACACCGGGCCGGCAATCAGGTGCGGGAAAATCGCCACGAATGCCGCAAAGTCGATCAGGTTGCGCGTGGCCGGGGTGTCGCCGCGATACACGTCGATGATGTAGCTGATCGATTCGAAAATGTAGAACGAGATCCCGATCGGCAGCAGCACGTGGGTGAGAATGAACGGCTCAAGACCGACCGAGGTCATCATCGCGTTGATGCTGTCGACGCCGAAGTTGGCGTACTTGAAGTAGCCGAGGATGCACAGGTCCACCGCGACGCCGAGCAATAGCCAGCGCTGCGCCGGTTTGGTCCGCACACCGGCGGCACCGACTTTGAGGCCGATCCAGTAGTTCCACAGCGTGACGGCGGCGAACAGCGCGAGGAAGTCCACACGCCACCAGGCGTAGAACACGTAGCTGGCGATCAGCAGCAGCAGGTTGCGATAGCGTTGCCCGCTCAAGTAGTACAAGCCGAGAAAGATCGGCAAGAACAGAAACAGGAACACGTTGGATGAAAATACCATCCCGATCTCTCCATGTTTGAACCAACAGTCAAGGGCCAAAGCCCCCCCAAACCCCCCGTGGTAGTGGAGGGGTGAAACGGTGTTTCTGTCAGGGTTGTGCAGGGCCTTGAAATCTTTCCCTCACCCCCCGCCCTCTCCCGGAGGGAGAGGGAGCCTGATCTCCATGTTTTTCAAAAATGGAGATCGACTCGGTATTTCTGTGCAGCCTGATCTCGGTTGTTTTTCAACGCCTGAGATCGACTCGGTATTTCATTTCGGCGTAACTCGCACAGCCACCTCGGTCAGTCCACCCTCCCAGAGGGAGAGGGAGCCTGATCTCCATGGTTTTCAGAAAAGGAGATCGACTCGGTATTTCTGTGCAGCCTGATCTCGGTTGTTTTCCAACGCCTGAGATCGACTCGGTATTTCATTTCGGCGTAACTCGCACAGCCACCTCGGTCAGTCCCCTCTCCCTTTGGGAGAGGGTTAGGGTGAGGGGCTTTTGCTTCATGAGCCTTTGTTGCCCTTTTCATGCGACGGGTCGTAGACCTTGGTCAGATCCCCACCCAGGCGGAAGGTCTTGAACGGCTGCATGCCGCGCTTCTTCTCGATGACATCCGGCGCACAGGTGTAGAGCGTGCAGAACGGTTCGAGCCAGGCGAATTTCATGTCCTCTTTCAGGTCAGTCATGTCCTGTTCTTTACCGTTCTTCTTCTCGAATTCATCCGGGTCTTTCACCCCGGACAACACCCGATCACCGAGACGCTTCAGCGCACCGTTGTTCTCCTGACGCAAATCAACCCCGTTGACCTGGGCGAAACTGGCGATCATCGCCAGCGGCGGCAGGGCGTAGTTGTGATAGGCGAGGGCGCGTTGCTGGCGCTTGAGTTCGTTCGGCAGGAAGCCGTCGGCATCGACTTGATTGACGCCGACCTTGTATTCCTTCACCGCCCAATCGAACAGGTCGCGGCGGTTGGTCGCGACCGAGGTCGCCATCACCGACCAGGCAGCCCAGTACGAGTGGTTGTTGGTTTTTTCCAGCGGCAGGTTGTCCCAGTCGCTGACCACCTGATCGGCCATTTTGCTGAACCACGCCTCGATCAACTGCGCTTCCTGCTGATGCTGTGCCAGCGGATGCGAGTCGGAGAATTTCAGGCGAATGTACGAAGAGGCCATGCTGCCCAGCGCCCATTTGCGCATCGACTTGCCAGTGTGATTGAAGTCTTTCGACATCAACGCATCCGCCTTGGCCCACGCGGTCAGCCAGTTCAGCGTGCAATCGAGCTGTTCCGGACGACCGTCGCGCATGAACTGCATCACCCGTTTTGCAGTGCCGCGTTCCAGCGTGGTGATGTCTTTGGTGGTGTCGCGAAAGGCTTTTTCCGACTGCACGTTCAGCGTTGCGCGGGCCTTGTCCGAACCTTCGTATTTGCTGCGAAATTGCAGGGGCCCGGTGTACGGCGTCGGCATGGCATCGCAGCCTTCGCTCTTGTCACCGGTCTTGAATTTATCCACAGGCGCGAAATAGCCCTGAGGTGGACGCAGCGGCGCGGCGGCCTGCGCGGTACCGGCGAAGATCGCCAGCCCGAGCAGCGTCGGCGCTAAAAGAGTTTTCAGTTTCGAGTTTCGCATAGCAGACCTCATTGCCCGACCTGAGCGGTTTGTGGCCCAGCGCCCGGGAATACGTTGCGTTTGCAGATTTTCGCTTCGACTTTCTGTGGCGCGGTGCCCGCTTCCGGGCCCTGGACTTCGACCGCCAGCAGGTTTTGCGAGGCCCAGTCTTCGTCCGTGCGCAGCTCAAAGGCGAAACGACCGTCGGTGTCGGAGGTTTCCGGTTTCTCGATCTTGATGTCCTCGTGGCGACCGTTCATGTACCAGAGGGTGGCTTGCAGGGTTTTCACCGAAGGATCGGCGAAGCGGATGTCGACCTGATGGCTGCTGTTCTGCAGGTTCAGGTTCTTGCTGTTGACCAGCAGTTCTTGTTTGCCGCCCGGCTTGAGCGTGGTGCTCGCGGACATTTGTGCGTCTTTGCCTTCGCAGCCGTTGTCGAGAAGAGACATCATCTGGCGATAGATGGTTTCCTGGTCGAGGCGGTACAGCGGCGAGAATTCCCATATGAGAATTTTCGGTGGAGTCTTCTGGAATTCGTCGCTGCCGAGGTACTGCAACATCGAACCTTCCAGACCACCGCCGGGGAAGGCGACGTTGAGAATGTCGGCGCCAATGGCCTCTTCGAGGAAACCGGCGAAGTTGTAGTTCTTGCCGCTGTGCGACGTACCGACGAGGGTGATTTGCGGGTTGCCGGAATCGCCGAACAGATCGCCGTCGCCTGCTTCGCCTTTCGGCTCGGTGGTGAACTGATCCATGTACTGGATCGCGTAACTGGTGCCGCACAGCTGCCCGGCCATGTTGTGCAGGGTGCCGGTCTTGCCCATGCGTCCGGAGCGCTTGGTCTCGAATTCACGCTTGGGAATGTCAGCGAAGGCCGGGATCTGCTTGACCTTCTCGGCGACGATTTTCGCCGTGCGCTGTGCACCGTATGGCGTCCAGTGCTGGTCGCCACGGAAGTAGAAATCGTGGGCGGGCAGGGTGTCCGGCAGCGATTCGTTGGTCAGCGGCGACAGGTCCGGCACCACGTAACCCATCTTGGCGAAACGGCCAAGCATGGTCTTGTAGTTGCCCAGCGCTTTCTCGTAATCGAACGCGGCTTTTTCCTGCGGATTGAGCTTGTTGCGGTTCACCAGGCCACGGGTCGGCTGGTAAACGATCACCAGCTCAACGCCTTTGGCCTTGAACGCATCGTGCAGTTGTTGCAGGCGTTTGTAGCCGGCCGGGCTGGTGTTGAACTCGGTGCGCAAATCTTCCTGAGTCCGGAACAACCAGTCGCCTTGCGCCTGCACCAACGTGGTGAAGTTCTGCTGATAACGCGTGGTGTAGTTCTTCGCGTCATGGGCGGCCGGGCACAGGTTGCAACACGGTTCGGCGCTGAACTTTGGCGGCGTGGCGGCGCCTTCATCGGCGCGGGCGCCGTTGCTGGCCGCGAGAATGCCCACGGTCAGGGCCGACAGGCTGAGTAATCTGATCAAGTGTGGGTGCATAAAATTATCCTCAGTCCTGCATTTCGGTCTGGCGTTCGACAGGGTCGATCAGCACGGCTTTCTGCTGGCGCACCAGCAGGTCGAGAATTTCATCCTGGCGCTCGCCGAGGATGCCGTTGAAGCTGATGCCGCTGGATTTGGTCGGCGCCAGCATCGACACGCGATACAGCTCGACACTCAAAGGCGAATCGATCGCCAGCGGACCGCTGCCATTGGCCGCCAGTTCACCGCCAACGACGATCAGCGACACCTGCGCATCGAACGGGTCGAGCTTGATGTCACGGTCGGTGTCGGTGAGATCTTTGATGTGGCCGTAAACACCGGTCAAACCGTTGGCCATGGCGACGTTTTCGTAGAGGCGGATGTTCACGCTGTTACGAATGCGGATGCCGTGGCGTTTGTTGCTGATGACCTTGTTGCCCCACAGCAAATTGTCGGCGGACTCGTAGAGGGTGATGCCGTCGGTGTGGTTCTTGTAGATCTCGTTGTAGGCGATGATGTTGTTGACGCTGTTACGGTCGATCACCAGGCCCGAGAGGTGGTTGTCGAAGCTCTTGTTGTTGAAGATGAAGCTGTCGTTGACCTCACGGGAAATAATGATCCCGTGCTTCTTCTTCGTGCCGTGCACGGTGTTCTCGGCAATGATCAGGCCGTGGGAACGGTCGTGCGGGTCGATGCCGTAGACGATGTTGTCTTTGTAGGTGTTGCCCTTGACCACGAAGTCGCGGGTCTCGTAGCAGTAGAAGCCGTACCACATGTCGGAGAACTCGGAGCCGACGATCCAGCCGGTCGGCTCAGGGCGCTTGAGCACCTTGGCCATGTTTGGCGTGTACTGGGAAATACTCACGCCGTACGACTTACTGTTGGCGTAGCCGAAACTGGCCATCTTGCTGTTGACGATGTAGGTCTCGGTGCCGCCCCAGGCGAGCAGAAACGGCCGGAATTCCTTCGGCGAACGGAAGGTCGCCGGGCCGTTGTCCTTCTCGCGCCAGCCAGTGATTTTGGTGTCACGCACGAACAACTGGCCGTCGTTGACGAGGAACGAGCCGGCTTCTTGCGACAGGCGCAATTCCTGGGTCTGGCCGTCGATTTCGAGGATGCCTTTACGGCCAACGACGATCGGCAGCTTCGACAGGTACACGCCCGGCGAGGTCTCGCTGAAGTACTGCTTGGGCAGTTTCTGCGCCAGATCCTTGAGGTTCATGTAACCGTCGTCGACGAAGATCGCCTGCGGGATACCGTGCTGACGCACCACCCATTCGGCCATCTTGTTGTCGCCGCCGATAAAGTCCTTCAGCGCGTCTTCCTGCATCATCCGGCGCACGCTGATCTTGCCCGGTTTGCTGCGGACGATTTTCGCCGCAGCGGCTTCGGCGGTGAAGCCGGACAGGTCGGGCAGTTTTGGCGCGGCCAGATTCAGCGCGTCGGTCGGCGCGCTGCTGACGGTGTAGGTCTTGGCCTGTTGCAGTTCTTTGGCCACGGTGGCCGGCTTGGCCGGTTGTGGCGCCGTCGGCTCCACGTTGGCGAAGGCGCCGGCGCTGGCCAGCAGCATCGCGCCGGCCAGCAGGCTGAGTGAGCCTGTCCTGTTGCTGATCATGTCGGGCACTCCCTTGGCGGTTTGCATCAGAAGCGCCAGATCACGTCGATGAACGCGCGGTGCATGTAGGAATCAACCTGTTTGCCGTAGGCATCGCCCGGTTTGAATACGCCACCACGGAAACGCACCAAGGCCGAAGGCTCGTCGATCGACTGGCTCAACGCCGCCGGTAACAGACCTTGCTTGAAGTACTTGGTGACGACCAGGTCCATCTCCTGACCCAGGTCCTTGTTGCCGTCTTCAAGCGGCAAAGAGGTGCTGGAGAGGATCGCGCCGGTGGCGTCGTCGGTATTGTTTTCCACGGCATTGATGCCGTTGCTGCCGACTGGCTTGTTGCCGTCGACGCGCCAGAACTTGTGGTAGATCAGGCTGGCGTCGTACTCGTCGTTGACCATCCACGAACCGAACAACGTCGCAGTCTGCATGTTGTTCATTTCGCCACGGAACGCTTCACCGAAACGGTGAACACGCGAACGAGTACCGGTGTAGTTGGAGCGGTTGCTCTCCAGACCGTTCTGTTCGTAATCGGCGCTGGCGCGGGCATAGGCACCGCCGACTTGCCATTGCGGATCGAGGCGCAGACGCACACCGATGTCGGTGGCCCAACCATTGACATCATCGCTGCGCTTGGCTTGTGCCGGGCGCGAACCGTCAGCGTTCAGCGCATTGACCGTGTCGCGGTCGCCGCTCATGCCGGTGATGCTGCCCCAGTAGTTGACGGTGTTGGTGTTGCGCCAGTTGTAGGCATCGCTGTCGGCGGTCAGGCCGAGCCAGCTGATGTCGCCGTTCTGGGTTTTATCCAGCGAGTCGCGCGGGACGCCCGGCTCGGCGTAATCGAGTTTGCCGTCATCGTGGGTGTGGTGCCCGCGAATGCCGACCCACTGGCCCGGCGTCCACTGGTAAGCGGCGTCGGCGTAGGCGTGCAGGCGATCCTTGTCTTTCGGCGCCAGCTCTTTCAAGTCGGTGCGGTATTCGCTGAAGCGTTCGGCGACACCGGCGTTGGCGCGCAACAGGGTGGTGTCGAAGGTCCAGTTCAGCGCTTCGATGTTGGTGTCGCGCCATTGGCCGTCGTCATTGCGCAGACGCTGGCGACCGAACTTGAGGATCTCGCCGGGGTAGGGCGTGAAGCCGCTGTAGCCGACCCAGAACTCGCGCATCGCCAGGTAGTTTTTCTTGGTTTCGCGATCACCGCTGTCGGTGGTTTGTGCACCGTCGGATTGTTGCAGGGTGTCGGTTTCAATGATGTCGGTCGAGGTCACGGCCTGGCCCATGGCGTAGGCGCTCCACGCGCCGCTTTCGCCGTAGACCCACGGACGCAGGTCGAGGCCGACGCCGTTGACGTCGCCGCCCTTGGCAGTGCCGAGATCACGGTCGTCTTCGGACTGGCCGGTGACTTTGACTTCGAGGCCGAAGTTCTTGGTTTGAGTCATCGCGGCCAGTGTCGGGCAAGACCAGATCAGCGCGAAGGTGAGGCCAATACCGGCCTTCACGAATGGATTCAACTTCATAATTTTTCCTCGCCGTCTTCTTCTTGCAGGGCGTGCAGTTGCAGCGTGTTCTGATTCAGAGCGCCACGGCTGGCTTGCTCTTGTTGCAGCAGACGTTGGGCTTGGGCCAGTTGCTCGGGCGGCAGTTGCGCGGCGAGGGTGGTCGCCAGCTCATCGGCTTGCGGGGTGTTTTGTGCCTTGGCCAATTGGCTGAACACGTAGGCGTTGAGCGGGTCGGGCTTGGTGCCCTTGCCTTGGGAGAACAGTTGCGCGATGGCGAAATCGGCGCTGTTCTGGCCGTTGCGCGCAGCGGTCAGCAAGTGGTCAAGCGCCTTTTGCGGATAGACCTTGCCGAGGTAGCCACGGCGGTAGATCTGCCCGAGGTAGTAGTCGGCGGCGACTTCGCGGCCAACGGCTTTCTGGAAATGTTCTTCGGCGACTTTGGCGTCGGCCGGGACCATTTTGCCTTCGTAGTAGAGCTTGCCCAGCAACAGTTCGGCGCGCGGCTGGTCGGCGGCGCGGCCGTTGTCGAGGTACTTCATCATCTGATCGACGTCACCCAGTTCCGGGTAGTCGTAGAGCAATTGCGCGAGGGTCACCCACGACGCCGGATAGCCCGGAGCGATTGGCTCAAGCAGCGATTGCGCGGTTTTTTCGTCGGTCTTGCCGAGGGTCGAATCGGCCAGGACGCGGGCAACAGAATCGACGCGTTGCGCGGTGACGGTGCCACGGCTGTAACCGGCTTGCAGTTGCTTGATCAGCTCGGCCTGTTGCTCTGGCTGGGCGCGTTTCTGATAGACCGTGGCCAGTTCGACGTAGCAGATGTCGGTGGTGTTGAGCGCGGCTTTGCAGATTTTTTCCACGTCATCCAGGTGCTGGTCGTAGGTGCCTTGAGTGCGATACAGCAGCACCTGCGCCAGACCCGCCTCCGGGTAGCCGGATTTGCGCCACTGATCGATCTGCTGCTGCGCGTTGATGTTCGGGAAGCTGTGCGGGTATTGCAGGTACAGCATCGCCAGCGGGATCAACGTGTTGCCTTCGCCATTGGCGGCGGCTTTTTTCAGCAGGCTTTCGGCTTCGTGGTGCTCGGCTTCGGTGGAACCCGGTTTGGCCACCAGCAAGCGGCCGAGACGTGCCTGAGCGCGCGGCGAAACACTGGCGGCGGCGCGGTAAGTCGCTTCGGCCTGTTTCATTTGCTCAGGGTCGCGGCTGTCGACCTGGATATCGGCGAGACCGACTTGCGCCTCGCTGTAACCGAGATCGGCCAGTTGCTGATAGTTCTGCGCGGCGGTGGCAGTGTCGCCCCGCTTGAGCGCTTCGTTGGCCAGACGCTGATCGGGCAGACCGGCGCAACCGGCCAGGCCCACCACCAATGCCAGCGAGCACACCATCAAACCCATGTGGGAGCGAGCCTGCTCGCGAAGCAGTCGACTCGGTACATCAGACAAACCGTGCTGACCCTTCCGCGAGCAGGCTCGCTCCCACAGGGTCGGCGGTGTGTTCAAGATAGGAGTAGTCACAGGCATGTCCTCGACTTAAAGACCGGCAGCCATGGCTTTGTCGATCAGCCAGTTCAGGTTCGGGCCACGGTCGCTGTTCACTTCCACCGGGCGACCGGCGAGGTTGCTGTCGAGCGGCTCGTCTGGCTGGATCTGCACGCGGATGTCGGAGGACAGGTCGGCGCTTTTCAGGCTGGTGCTGCTGACGATCTTGCCGGTGCGGGTCTTGTCTTCGCCGGCAATCTGGAAGCTCACCGGTGTGCCCGGACGCACATCGCCGAACTGGCGATAGGAGAAGCGCGCATCAACGGTGGCCTGGGTGTTGCGCGGCACCAGTTGGAAAATCACATCGCCCTTGCTCGCGTACTGACCGTCAGCCACCAGTTGCTGGGCCACGGTGCAGTCGCACGGCGAAGTCAGGGTGCCGGTCATTTGCTTGCCGAACAGTTCTTCAACCTTGGCTGGGGACAGTTGATCTTCTTCCAGATGGCCCTTGAGCACGTCGAGCATGCTGGTACTGAAGGTCGCCAGCGGCGCGCCTTTGGCCGCAACGCCATCGGACTTGATCAGGCTTTGCACGGTGCCGTCACGCGGCATGGTGATGTTCATCCCCGGCACGCTGACCAGACCGGCCTGCGCGTGGCTGACGAAGTACATGCTGTACACCGATTTGAAAATGAAACCCGCTGCCACCAGACCGACCGCGAAGATACCGGCGCTGAACGTCACGGCCTTCAAACGACCGAACGGGGTCATGCCGGAGCCGCCGTCCTTGACCTTGCGTGCCTTGGTGAAGTTGTCGCGCTGCAGGGTCGCCAGTACTTCGCCGATGCTAACGATGTCGCCGGCCAGGTGCGAAGTGATCAAGTGGCGCAGGGTGGAAATGTCCTGCTGCTCAAGGTTCTGGAACTGGCAACCGACGCGGCCGGTCGGGCGGTCGTAGGAACGCACTTGCAGTTCAACGTCCATGGCCAGGCCGAGGTTATCGATGACGAATTGCAGACGCGCCTTGTACACCTCGCCAATGATCAGTGGCATTTGCCCGGCGTTGAACGCCAGACCACCGGCAGACAGGTCGATGACCCGCGCTTCAACCGGTGTCCGGTCGGGACCGAAGAAGCGCAGTTTGGCCGGGATTTTCACGCGGGCGTGTTGGCGCTGGGCTTCGGATTCATGCACTACGTTGGCGTTGACGGCGGTATTCATGGGGGCGATTTCCTTGTTAATTCAATAGGGGCAGGTCAGACCATCATCAGCAGCACGGCGACAAAAATGCTGCCGGCGGAGAAGGTCATGGTCCGAGACGACCAGGTGTTGAACCAACGTTGAAAGCTGGCGAGATCACGGGTCAGGGATGTGGGTTGGCGCGTCCAGGATTGCTGGTCGAGGCGGAAGAACACGTAGATCTTCACCAGCGCGCCAACGATCTGGTTGTAATAGAGAATCGCTGGGTAAGCCGGGCCGATGCGGTGACCGGAGCACGACAACAGCAGGGTCAGGATCAGGCGGGTGATGCCGATCCACAGCAGGTAAACCAGGATGAACGCGGTGCCGTATTTGAAGCTGGCGATGATCGCCACGGTCAGGCCGAGCAAGGAGGTCCACATCGACACGCGCTGGTCGAACAGCACCACCGAAGTGAACGCACCGAGGCGTTTTACACCCAGGCCCAGAGCTCGCGAGTTCTGCCGCAGGTTGTTGCCGTACCAGCGGAACATCAGTTTGCGGCTGGCCTTGATGAAGCTCTTTTCCGGCGGGTGTTCAACGGTATTGATCGCCGCATCCGGCACGTAGAAGGTGTCGTAACCGAGGCGCATCAGGCTGAACCAGCTCGACTTGTCGTCGCCGGTCAAGAACTTGAAACGGCCCAGACGCCAGTGTTGCAGCGAGTCGCTTTCCACGTCGGCGATGAATTCCGGGTTGGTCACCACGGTGGCGCGAAACACCGACATGCGTCCGGTCATGGTCAGCACGCGTTTGGACAGGGCCATCGAGCACATGTTGATGTGGCGCTGGGCGAAACGCAGCTTGTGCCATTCGCTCATGATGTAGCCGCCGCGCACTTCGCAGAACTCGTTGGTGGTCAGGCCGCCGACGTTGCCGAACAGCTGGAACCACGGCACGGTCTTGCGCACGGTGCCCTCGCCGAGCACGGTGTCGCCATCGATCACGGCCACCACGGCGCGGTCGTCCGGCAGGTGACGGGAGATCGCGCGGAAACCGTAGGCGAGGCCATCGCGTTTGCCGGTGCCGGGAATGCGCACGAAGTCGAGCTTCACGCGGTCCGGCGGATTCATCCGCGCCCACAGCGCCTTGACCAGCAGCTCGTCGGACATTTCGACGATCGAGCAGACCACGGTGGTCGGCAGTTCGCAGTCGATGGCTTCGCGGATCACCGAGCTGTAGACCTGCGCGGTGGTGAGCGCGTCAATACGGAAACTGGTGACCATCAGGAACACATGCGACGGGTCCGCCGCCTTGCCCAGCTTGCGCACTTTGCGGCGCAGGTGCGGGTAAACGATGTAGAGAAAAATCATGCCGCGCACAAAGTGCGTTGCACCCATCGAGTAGCGCCAGATACCCACGGCACCAATCAGGAAAATGAAGTCCTTCGACTCGGAGTCGAATGTGGACGTGGGCAGCATCAAGGCCAGGCCCATCAGCAGACTGAGATAAAAAAGCCAGCCGGCTGATTGCAGAAAAAAATGTTTGAGCTTGCTCATCAGCGTCATCCGAAGGTAAGGGAGGCTTCAAGCTGCAAGCTTCGAGCTGCAAGTAATGCAGCTCGGAGCTTGTCGCTTAGGGCTGCATTACCAGCAGATACCCTCGGTGCGCGTACCAGCGTCGGTGGCTTTGGCCATGAAACCGACCAGATCGATGACCTGTTTGCCGTGCGGCGCTTGCTGGGCCAGCGCGCGGAACTTCTCGTCGCGATTGCCGAGGATGATCACGTCGGAGTTGTCGATCACCGAATCGAAGTCCGCGTTGAGCAGGGACGATACGTGCGGGATTTTCGACTCGATGTAGTCCTTGTTCGCGCCGTGAACACGGGCGTACTCGACGTTGCTGTCGTAGATGCTCAGGTCGTAACCCTTGCCGATCAGCATCTCGGCCAGCTCAACCAATGGGCTTTCGCGCAGGTCGTCGGTGCCGGCCTTGAAGCTCAGACCGAGCAGGGCGACTTTGCGTTTGTCGTGGCTTTCAACGATGTCGAAGGCGTTCTGCACTTGCGATTCGTTACTGCGCATCAGCGAGTTGAGCAGTGGTGCTTCGACGTCCAGGGAGCCGGCGCGGTAGGTCAGGGCGCGCACGTCTTTTGGCAGGCACGAACCGCCGAAGGCGAAGCCCGGGCGCATGTAGTACTGGGACAGGTTGAGGGTCTTGTCCTGGCAGACCACTTCCATCACTTCACGGCCATCGACGCCGACCGCTTTGGCGATGTTGCCGATCTCGTTGGCGAAGGTCACTTTGGTCGCGTGCCAGACGTTGCAGGTGTACTTGATCATCTCGGCAACCGCGATGTCCTTGCGGATGATCGGTGCGTCGAGTTCTTCGTACAGCGATTGCAGAACGTCGCCGGACGCCTTGTCGAACTCGCCGATGACGGTCATCGGTGGCAGGTCGTAGTCGGCGATCGCGGTGGATTCACGCAGGAATTCAGGGTTGACCGCAACGCCGAAATCGACACCGGCCTTCTTGCCCGAGCAGTCTTCGAGGATCGGGATCACCACGTTGGCGACGGTGCCGGGCAACACGGTGCTGCGCACGACGATGGTGTGGCGGGTGGTTTTTTCACGCAGGACAAAACCGATCTCGCGGCACACTGCTTCGATGTAGTTCAGTTCGAGGTCGCCGTTCTTTTTGCTCGGCGTACCGACGCAGATCATCGACAGGTCAGTGTCACGAATCGCTTCGGCGAAGTTGGTCGTGCCACGCAGACGACCGGTCTGGATACCCTGTTGCAGAAGTTCGCCCAGGCCCGGTTCAACAATCGGCGACTTGCCGGCGTTGATCATGTCGATCTTGTCTTTGGCAACATCGACGCCAACCACGTCATGGCCCCGTGCAGACAGGCAACCGGCACATACTGCGCCAACGTAACCCAAACCAAATATGCTGATGCGCATCGCAATTACCTCTGTATATATCAGGCCTTAGAGGGCCGGAGTTAATGGTGTTCAGCGTTCATTAGTGCACTCGAAAGTGCGGCTTACAGGCGCCACAATGCCGTGTGCAGGCATACTAAGTTTCGAGTGTCTAAATAAGTGCACTCAAGATGTGCGCAACCAGGCCTTGTTGTTATGACTTGCCCTGTTATGCAGCCGATCTTCCTTGTGGAAGACTCTTGTGCAATCGTCTTGCGCGCTCGAAAGCAGGATAAAAGTCCTGTAAATCAAGCGGTTTGGTGCTCAGGCGAGCACGTTTATAGGGGCGCGGCCATGGCCTTTGTAGGGGATATAAATGGTGCGTATCTCCTGTCCTTCGTTTCGTAATCAGACTAGTTAGTCATCTAGGCAAGTTGCTGTGACAACTTGGTTACATGGCCATCTGCTCTGCGTAAGTTATCTCGTACAAACTCGGCGAGAATCGTTACCGGTGGTATGAGCTATGCATTCGGACGAAGTTCCTGTCCGCTCATCGCGAAATCTGAAATTTCTTGAAATATTGTCGGAGATGGCACTAATCGCAATTTGATAGCACTTTCATTTTCGACCTTTATTAACAGGCGAATAATCACGTTAGATAGTTTTGTGCCACTACCGTGAAAAAATTTAGGTGCCACTACTGAAAAAAGTGATCAGTGTCGAGTGAAACAAATCTTAGAAAAGACAGGGATGTTTTTTTGGCGCCAGTAAAATGGCGAAATCAAGCGAGGGATTTTTGACAGCGTGCAGGCTGCACGACTCTTTATAGAAAGAGTCGTGCAATAGGCATGCTTTATTCGGGGGCGTGGTCGCGCAGAAATACCAGATTGTCGGGTTTCGATTGCTCGGAGCTGTAGCGATAACCCTGTACATCGAATTGTTTGAGCAGGGCCGGATCGTTGATTTTTTCCTGGATCACGAAACGGCTCATCAAGCCACGGGCCTTTTTCGCGTAGAAGCTGATGATCTTGTACTGGCCGTTCTTCTGGTCCTTGAACTCGGTGTTGATGATCCGCGCGTTCAGAGCCGTGCGTTTGACCGCCGAGAAGTACTCGTTGGACGCCAGGTTAAGCAGCACGTCGTCGCCCTGATCGGCCAGCGCTTCGTTCAGCCATTCGCTGATGCGCGTGCCCCAGAAGGCGTACAAGTCCTTGCCACGGGCATTGGCCAGTTTTGTGCCCATTTCCAGGCGATACGGTTGCATCAAGTCCAGCGGACGCAGCAGGCCGTAGAGGCCGGAAAGCATGCGCAGGTGTTTCTGCGCGTAATCGAAATTGGCTTCGCTGAAGGACTGGGCGTCGAGACCGGTATAAACGTCACCCTTGAACGCGAGCAGCGCCTGCTTGGCGTTTTCCGGGGTGAACGCGGGCGTCCAGCTGCCGAAGCGCGCGGCATTGAGCCCGCCGATCTTGTCCGACACGTGCATCAGTTCGCTGATCTGCGCAGGCGTCAGGTCGCGCAACTGCTGGATCAGTTCCTGGGAGTGGTCGAGGTATTGCGGCTGGGTGAAGCGCTGGGTCGCCGGCGGTGTTTCGTAATCGAGGGTCTTGGCGGGGGAAATCACCATCAGCATGAAGTCGTCTCCTTTAATCGTGGGGGCGATTCTAGGGGGTTGTCGGTGTTGACTCCAGCTATGGGGGTAATAGGTGTGAGGAAGCTCGGGCATTTGCGACGGTTGGTGGATTTTTTCCCTCACCCTAACCCTCTCCCAGAGGGAGAGGGGACCGACCGTGTTGTTCTCGAGCAATACATCGACCTGAGATATCCAGTCGAACTCAGGTTTGAAAACATGAAGATCGGCTCCCTCTCCCCCCGGGAGAGGGCTGGGGTGAGGGCAGCGTCCCTGAATCTTGCACATCAGCTATAGTGCCGCGCGGGTTTTGTTATGGAGACATCCCTTTTGCGCATTGTTCTTTTATTCACCGTCTGGCTGTTGAGCGTCGGTGCCGTTGCGGCGCCGGGCGATGTGGCGACACTGGATCGCAGCACCTGGCCGGAGCAGCTTAGCAATCCGACCCTGTTTGACGTGGCGTCACGGGCGGAAATCCTGATGTTCGCCCGTGTCCTGCTCGGCACCGAATCGATGGACGAAGCCGCTCTGGCTCAGCGTCTGGGCTTGCGCACGGTCAATATCGACGCGGTCAACGGTCTGCGCCAACGCCTCTGGCAGCGCCTGTTGGCCAACTACAACTACGCCCAGCAAAGCTGCGATCAGGATGCGTCGTTCTGCTTCCTCGTCGAAGACCTGCCGACTCTGCGCGAGCAGGCCGCCAAGTTCGTGGTCAGTGACGACAGCTATTACACCAAGTGGGCCGAGCCGAGCCGGATCTTCCATTTGCAGTATCTCGACGAGCTGATGCGCAAGGCTGCGTTATCGCCGCAGACCAGCAACGAATTCGATCGTTTCGGCGACTACGAGCGCAACGGTGACGAGATGCACGACCGGCTGTTTCTGCTGACCTTCGACAGCGCCGCCAATGCGCAACCGGACAATACCGGCTGGCTGGCCGAGTACCTGCGCAAGTCGAACCTGAGCGCTACGTTTTTCGTCTTGGGTAAGGATATTCAGGCGCGGCTGGCCGAGCGTTCGGTGAGCAGCCTGCAAGCAGCGTTCTCGCAAATGTGCGTGGGCGTGCAGGGTTGGGAGTTCCGTTCCCACAGCCACTGGCAGGACTGGCAGGATTCGGTGCGGCGCAGTGCCGATCTGGTCAGGAACAAATTGCCGGAAAACTACGTGCCGCTGTTCCGTCCGCCGGATGGCCAGCGCCGCAATGACGCGCAAGACTTCTTCAACAGCCAGGGCCTGCAAGTGGCGCTGTGGGACATCGATGCCCAGGACGGTGCCGGCAAGCTTAAGGGTGCAGCGAGCGCGCAACGGGTGCTGACCTTGATGTTGTTGTGGCGCCACGGGGTGATCAATTTCAACGTCAAGCAGGACGCGGTTAAGACCTCGATGCCGTGGCTGCTCACGCAAACGGCGCAAAGCGGTATCGGTTGGGAGGACTGTCAGGACGCGTTTCGCTGAGAAACGGCAGAAGCCCGGAAACATTGGGCTTGGGGCGATTTTTTCAGAGGATTTAATGCAGGTGGACTTCCGACTCTAACGGTGTCCGGGAAGTCCGCCAAGGGCTTTTCGTCACTTTGCAAAATAAACTTAAAAAAACCGTCAAAGTACTTTTTTATGTCATCGGTTTTGGAGTATTACGAAGACAGACCGCCGAAACCTGCAACACAGGTGGCGTCTTCCAAGACCCGTTTGTTTGCAGTCACTTGAATCTCCGCAGGTGAGATTTCGGCAGTCACTTCGAGGCGCAGCACCGTCCAGGTATTGCGTCTACTGGCTCTGACAAAGGTGACCGAGTATGGATGATCACGGACGTAGCCCTTCCTCCAACCAGCCAATCCTTTATGTACTCGATACCAACGTATTGATTCACGATCCAAACGCCCTGCTGAATTTCGAAGAACACCACGTCGCGATCCCGATGACCGTGCTTGAAGAGCTGGACAAGCTCAAGAGCGGGCATCACAGCGTGGCCGCCGAATGCCGTCAGGCCATCCGGCTGATCGACAAGACCCTGGGCGATGCTTCCCCCGAAGACGTCGAACTGGGTGTGCCGATCCAGCGCGGCAAGGGCGGGCCGAAGGGCTTGCTGTCAATTCTGATGAGCAAGCAGGCTGAATCGAACCTGATTCTGCCCGAGCATCTGAACGACAACAAAATCATCAACCAGTTGATCGACCTGCACACCCGCGACCCGAAAAAACCGGTGGTGCTGGTCACCAAAGACATCAATATGCGCCTCAAGGCGCGCGCCTGCGGCATTGATGCCGAGGATTACAGCACCGACCAACTGGTCGATGACGTGTCCCTGCTGCCCAACGGCTACCACAACATGACCGGCTCTTTCTGGGACCGCGTGAGCAAGGTCGATACCCGTCAGGATCACGGCCGCACCTGGCATCAAGTGCAACTGATCGACAACCTGCCGGCGGTACACATCAACGAGTTCATCATTGATGAACAGGGCTTTGTCGGCTGGATCAAGGAGATTGATGAAGCCAAACTGCTGATCCTCGACTTGCACCAGGAGCCGCTGCTGCATCAAGAAGCCTGGGGTCTCAAGCCTCGCGACATTTATCAGAGTCTGGCGCTGTACGCGCTGCTGGATCCGGACATTCACCTAGTCAACCTGTCGGGTGCCGCCGGTTCCGGTAAAACCATTCTGGCGCTGGCCGCTGCGATCGAGCAGACCATGGTCAGCAAACGTTATCGCCGTATCATCGCCACTCGCAGCGTGCAGGGCCTGGACCAGGAAATCGGCTTCCTGCCCGGCACCGAAGCGGAAAAAATGGAGCCTTGGCTGGGCGCCATCACCGACAACCTCGAAGCCTTGCACATGGATGACGAAAACACCCATGGCAGCGTCGACTACATCCTTAGCAAAGTGCCGTTGCAGTTCAAATCGCTCAACTACATTCGCGGTCGCAGCTTCCAGCAGAGCCTGATCCTGATCGACGAATGCCAGAACCTCACGCCGCACCAGATGAAAACCATCATCACCCGTGCCGGCGCCGGTTCGAAAGTGGTGTGCCTGGGCAACCTGGCACAGATCGACACCCCTTACCTGTCCGCGACCAGCTCCGGGCTGACGTACCTGACCGAACGCTTCAAGGACTTCCCCAACGGTGTGCACATCACCCTGCAAGGGGTGCCTCGCTCGATTCTGGCCGAATACGCTGAAACCCATTTGTAACCTTTCACCCAAAACCGGGCGGCCCAACAGCCGCCCGGTTTTTTATGGATAAATGCATATCCCCTGTGGGAGCGAGCCTGCTCGCGAATACGGTGTATCAGTCGACATTTATAGTGGATCTGAATCCGTTTTCGCGAGCAGGCTCGCTCCCACAGGGGGCAACGGTGAATTCATAATCAGTGATGCGGAAATTTGACCCGCAGGTTTACAATCCACGCTCCTGATCAGGAGTAATCCCGTGCTGACTCATCTCGATTCCCAAGGTCGCGCCAACATGGTCGACGTCACCGAAAAAGCCGTGACGTTCCGTGAAGCGACGGCCCAAGCGCTGGTGCGCATGCTCCCCGAAACGCTGCAGATGATCGTCAGCGGCGGCCATCCCAAGGGTGACGTGTTCGCTGTGGCGCGCATTGCCGGCATTCAAGCGGCGAAGAAAACCAGTGATCTGATACCCCTGTGCCACCCGCTGATGCTCACCGGCGTCAAAGTCGAACTCAGTGCTGATGGCGAAGACACCGTGCGCATCGTCGCCCGCTGCAAGTTGTCCGGGCAGACCGGGGTCGAGATGGAAGCGCTGACTGCCGCCAGCGTTGCCGCGCTGACCATCTACGACATGTGCAAAGCCGTTGATCGCGGCATGACTATCGAAAGCGTACGCCTGCTGGAGAAGGTCGGCGGCAAGAGCGGGCACTTTCAAGCGGGGCAGCCATGAACCTGACCGTGAAGTTTTTTGCCCGGTACCGCGAAGCCCTGGGCGTGGATTCGGTAAAGGTTGAGGGCGATTTCGCCACCGTCGATGACGTGCGGGCATTGTTGGCACAGCGCGATGGTGCCGAAGTGCTGAGCGAGCAGAACCTGATGTGTGCGCGCAACGAAGACCTCTGCCAGCTCGAGGAGCCAGTGGTCGATGGCGACGAAGTGGCGTTTTTCCCCACCGTGACCGGGGGCTGAGCCATGGCGATTCGCGTGCAGGCCACGCCGTTCGACCCTGGCGCTGAAGTCAACGCGATGCACGCGGCTAATGTCGGCGTCGGCGCAGTGGTGAGTTTTGTCGGCTACGTGCGCGACTTCAACGATGGGCTGGATGTGGCCGGGATGTTTCTTGAACACTACCCAGGCATGACCGAAAAAGCCCTCGGCAAAATCGCCGTTGAAGCCGAACAGCGCTGGCCGCTGTTGAAGCTGGAAGTGTTGCACCGCATCGGCGCGCTGGAACCGGGCGAGCCGATCGTCTTCGTCGGCGCCGCCAGTGCCCATCGCCAGGCCGCATTCGATGCCTGCGCGTTCGTCATGGACTATCTGAAAACCCGTGCGCCGTTCTGGAAGAAGGAAAACACCAGTGACGGGCCGCGTTGGGTTGAAGGGCGGGACAGTGATCATGCCGCTGCGGATCGCTGGAAGAAGTAATTCCTGTAGCATCCTTCAGTAAGCCTTCGCGAGCAGGCTCGCTCCCACATTGGATCTCCATGAACGCAGATACTGTGTTCGCTGCAGATCCCCTGTGGGAGCGAGCCTGCTCGCGAAAGCGTCATCTGAATCACCACAATCTTGCCTCTCTGCCCGATTGACGGTTTGTACGTATAAGTCCAATATGGATTTATAAGTACAAAAAAGAATCTCCCTCCGTTTCAGCTCTTTCCCGCCAAACCAACAACAACCCGCGAGAGAACGAACATGAAGAAACTCCCCCTCATCACCGGTCTGACCCTCAGCCTGTTGGCCTGCGCCAGCGCGTTCGCCGCCGAACAAACCCTGCGCATCGGCATTGAAGCCGCTTACCCACCATTCGCCTCGAAAACCGACAAGGGCGAAATCGTCGGTTTCGACTACGACATCGGCAACGCCCTGTGCGCGCAGATGAAGGTCAAGTGCGTGTGGGTCGAAGGTGAGTTCGATGGTCTGATCCCTTCGCTGAAGGTGAAGAAAATCGACATGGCGCTGTCATCGATGACCATCAACGAAGACCGCAAGAAGTCGGTGGATTTCACCCACAAGTACTACTTCACTTCGTCGCGACTGGTGATGAAGGAAGGCGCCACGGTTGATGATCAGTACGCCAGCCTCAAGGGCAAGAACGTCGGCGTGCAGCGCGCAACGACCACTGATCGTTACGCCACCGAGGTGTTCGAGCCGAAGGGCATCAACGTCAAGCGCTATAGCAACAACGAAGAGATCTACATGGATCTGGCGGCGGGGCGTCTTGATGCGATTTTTGCCGACACCATTCCGTTGAATGACTTTCTGTCGATGCCGCGTGGCAAGGGTTATGCGTTCGTCGGGCCTGAGTTGAAGGATCCGAAATACGTGGGCGAGGGTGCGGGGATTGCGGTGCGCAAGGGTAATGCCGAGTTGGTCAGCCAGTTGAATGGCGCGATTGATGGCATTCGCGCGAATGGCGAATATCAGAAGATTTCCGAGAAGTATTTCAAGTCCGACATTTACGGCGACTGATCTACCGCTTTCGCGAGCAGGCTCGCTCCCACAGGGGATTTGTGAACGCCACAGGTCCAATGTGGGAGCGAGCCTGCTCGCGAAGAGGTCATTCCAGGCAATACAGCTCCTGGATCTTCAGCCCTTCAATTCCTTCAAATGCTTGTACACCGTCGCCCGTCCCATGTTCAGCACATTGGCCACATAGTTCGAGGCGCTCTTGCCCTTGAACGCGCCCTCGGCGTGCAGCGCCAGCACCAGCTCACGCTTGTGATCGCGGGTCAGCACGTTCAGGCTCAGTTGCCGCTCGCGCAGCCAGGCGTGGAGGAAGGTGTTGATGCGTTCCTGCCAGTCATCGCGAAACAGTGAGTCCGGTTGCGGGATCAGTTTGCTCGGTGAGAGGAACAGATCCAGCGCAGCCTTGGCGTTCTCGAACAGCGAAATGTTCAAGTTGATGCACAGCACCGCCAGCGGCAGACCTTCGCTGTCGCGCAGGACGCTGCTCAGGCTGCGAATCTTCTGGCCGTCCCAATTGAGCTTTTCGTACGGACCGATGTTCCTGTCGCTGACATCCTCGCTGAGCATGTCTTCCAGTGACGAGTCGTCGCCGATTTCGCGTTTGGACAGGTTGTTGGCGATGTAATCGACCTTCTGTGTGCGCAGGTCATGCAGCACCACTTCGGCGTGCGGAAAGAACAGTGTGGCGATGGCATCGGCGATGGCGCGGAAGTTATCCAGCGCCGGGTCGAATTCAGGGGCAGTCATGACAGTGGAGCTCCAGGCAGCGTCAACGCCCCCGTGATCAGGAGGCGCTGCGAGTGTGCCGCAATCCGCTGGGCGCGTCATCCGGATGGACGATCAGGCGAGGCGGGCAGGCGAGAGCATGGCGCTGCTCAGGCCGAAGTCATGCAAATGCTCGGGCAACGGCTCGCCGCGTACCAACGCCGCGCTGGCCTGGCCCATCGCTGGCGAAGTCTGGATGCCGTAGCCACCTTGCGCGGCGACCCAGAACAGGCCCGGCACCTGCGGATCGAAACCGCTGAGCAGATCACCGTCGGCAACGAAACTGCGCAGGCCGGCCCAGGTGCGGGTCGGGCGGCGGATGGTCAGCGTGGTGGCTTCTTCAATCTGGTAAATGCCCATGGCGATGTCGAGTTCTTCCGGCTGCACGTCGTGAGGCTCGACCGGGTCGGCGTTGGCTGGCGAGCCGAGGAACATGCCGGCGTCGGGCTTCATATAGAAGGATTCGTCGAGGCTGACCAGCATCGGCCAGTGATGAATGTCGACGCCTTCGGGGCCGGCGAAGATGAATGCTGCGCGGCGTTTCGGTTGCAGGCCCAGCGGCTTGGCGCCGGCCAACGCGCCGATCTTGTCGGCCCAGGCGCCGGCGGCGTTGATGATCACCGGCGCACTGAAAGTCTGGCCGTTGGTTTGCACCTGCCAGAGGCCGTTGGCATCGCGGTTGAGGCTGAGCACTTCGCAATCGGTATGGACTTCACCGTTATTGCGACGAATGCCGCGCAGGTAGCCCTGATGCAAGGCGTCGGTGTCGATGTCGCTGGCGCTCGGATCGTAGATCGCACCATGGACTTTTTCCCGACGCAAAATCGGCAGTCGCGCGCAAGCTTCGTCGGCGCTGAGCAGTTGCATCTCAGGAACTGTGGCTTTGGCGCTGAGGTATTGGTTGCTGAGTTCGGCGGCGTCGCCGGTGAAATCTACGGTCAT
Source organism: Pseudomonas sp. CROZ-RG-20F-R04-15 (assembly GCF_022662375.1). Classification (GTDB taxonomy): domain Bacteria; phylum Pseudomonadota; class Gammaproteobacteria; order Pseudomonadales; family Pseudomonadaceae; genus Aquipseudomonas. The sequence continues at coordinate 347,732 of NZ_JAKNQL010000001.1, forward strand.
TTCGCCGCGTGGGGTCAGCAGCGGGTGTTCGCAGAAACCGGCGGGGGGATGATCGAAAAAATCGCGGCTCGCTTGGGTCAGTGCACGCACTTGCGGTGTGCCGTACGCAGCAGTGAACAGCGCGGCGGAGCGGCCGGTGGAGTGATAGGCCGGGTGCGATTCACGCTCGAGCACGATGACTTTGGCGTGCGGCGACAGCCAGAAACCGGTGGAAGCGCCGGCAATCCCGCCGCCTATGATGATGAAATCTGCCTGGCTCATGAAGGTCTCCTGATGCTCGAAATATGAAAATACACGCAATCCCTGTGGGAGCGAGCTTGCTCGCGAAAGCGATCTATCAGTTAACACATTCGGTGAATGTCAGACCGCATTCGCGAGCAAGCTCGCTCCCACAAGGATTGCATCAGGCTTAATTCTGGTGATGGAGTAGATAAACCGCATTGGCCAGGGCGATGTCTTCCAGGCCCAGGCCGATTGAGCGGAAAAACACGTGACGGGCGTAACCCGGGCGCTGCACTTTTTCGCTGAGCAGATCGGCGAGGTCACCGACAATGGAATCCTTGCTCCAGCCATATTGTTCACTGGCAATCAACATCTCACCCGCCGAGCCCGGCGTGGTCAGACGATAGTCGCAGAACACCTGCATGTCGTTAAGACTCTGCGGCGGGACTTCGTGGGCGCGGGGGGCATTGGTGCTGATCGAGGTGATCAGCGCCGGTTTGCTCAACGCGGCCGGATCGATCACCGGCCCGGCTGACGAGGTGCAGAGCATGATCACATCAGCTTCGGCAATGGCGGCTTCGCGGCTGTCAGCGATCTTCAGATTGGGCGTAATGGCTTTCAACAGTGATTGAGTTTGCGCGTCGGCGGACAAACTTGGCGAATACAGGCTGATGCTCTGCCAGTCACGCAGCGACTTCACGTAATGCAGATGCGCCTGCGCAACCTTGCCGCTGCCGATGATTGCCAGTCGCGTGGCATTCAACGGTGCGAGGGCGTCGACCGCTACGGCCGTGGTTGCGGCAGTACGCGCGGTGGTCAGTTCAGCGGCATCACAGAGCAGCAGCGGTTGACCGGTTTTCATCGACATCAACAGCGTCCACGCCGTCACCAGCGGGCCTTGCTCACGAACGATGTAGGGCGAGGTCTTCACACCGTACACGCCGTCTTCAGCCAATACGCCCAAGTAGTTGATGAAGTCGCCGGCACCCTGCGGGAACTCCACCAGTTGCTGCGCCGGCTGCACGGCGTTCCCGGCGGCGAGGTCGCGAAACAGCTTGCGCAATATCTGCGGTACATCGATGCGCGCCAGCAGCTCGCGGGCCTGATGCTGGTCGATCACGTAGGGCGTACTGGACATGTCAGGCTCCGAAAATGCAAACATAAACTTATTTGTCCATTATGGACTTTTAGTTTTGCCGGGCAAGCACCTGATGAAAATCCGCGCGAAAAAAAAGCGCAGTCCGTTGCCGGCTGCGCTTTTCTTTTAGACGTCGCTTATTGCGGACGCTTGCGCTCAACCGCACGCAGCAAGTGCGTCGGCGGCGTTTCACAGCTGATCTTGCGACCGAGCTTCTCTTCGATGGACGGCAACTGATAGGAGTCGTCTTCACCGGCGAAGCTGATCGATACGCCATCGGCGCCAGCGCGACCGGTACGGCCGATGCGGTGCACGTAGTCGTCCGGGACTTCCGGCAGGGTGAAGTTGATCACGTGGCTGATGCCGTCGATGTGGATACCACGACCGGCGACATCGGTGGCGACCAGTACACGAATCTTGCCTTCGCGGAAACCTTCCAGCGTCTTGATGCGCTTGTGTTGCGGCACATCACCAGACAATTGCGCAGCGTTGATGCCGTCACGCACCAAACGCTCTTCGATACGACGCACTTCGTCTTTGCGGTTGGCAAACACGATCACGCGTTCCCAGCCGTTATCGTTGACCAAGTTGTAGAGCAGTTTGTATTTGTCGGCACCGGCGACCGCATAGATGTGCTGCTCGACGTTTTCGTTGGCCACGTTCTGCGACTCGATCTCGACGATCGACGGGTCGGTGGTCCACTGCTTGGCGAGGTTCATCACGTCTTCGGTGAAGGTCGCGGAAAACAGCAGGGTCTGACGCTCGGACTTCGGTGGGGTCTGGCGGATGATCTGGCGCACTTGCGGGATGAAACCCATGTCGAGCATGCGGTCGGCTTCGTCCAGCACCATCACTTCGACCATGTCCAGGTGCACATCGCCGCGCTGGTTGAAGTCGAGCAGGCGGCCCGGGGTCGCCACAAGAATGTCGCAGTGGCGCGCTTCGAGGTGCTTGAGCTGCTTGTCGAAGTCCATACCGCCAACAAACGTCATGACGTTGAGGCCGGTGTACTTGGTCAGGTCAGCGGCGTCCTTGGCGATCTGCACCACCAGTTCACGGGTCGGCGCGATGATCAGCGCACGGGGTTCGCCCATGTAACGTTCTTTCGGCGGCGGCGTTTGCAGCAATTGAGTGATGATCGAGATCAGGAACGCGGCGGTTTTACCGGTACCGGTCTGTGCGCGGCCAATGGCGTCTTTGCCGGCGAGGGTGAAGCCCAGCACCTGCGCCTGGATCGGCGTGCAATACGGGAAGCCCAGATCCTGAATGGCGTGCATCAGTTCTGGCGACAGCTTGAAATCGTGGAAGCGGGTTTTGCCTTCCTGTGGCTCGACGACGAAGTCTTCGAGTTTCCATGGAATGACCGGTGCCTTGGGCTTCGGTTCGCGGCGAGGTTTGGCCGGTTTCGGCGCTTCGCTCTGCGCAGGCTCAGCGGCGATTGGCTCGGCCGGTGCGGGTTTCGGTTGCTGTTTCGGTGCCGCTACGGGAGCGGGGCGGTCGGCCTGTGGGGCATCGGTGCGATGACCGGGGGCGTGCGACGGCGCACTGGGAACTGGCGCGAGCTGCTCAGCCTCGCTTTTACCGAACATCTTCTTGAGTGCTTTGAGCACGGTCATCTCATCAATTGGTTAAGGAATGTACGCCGGCCAGTGTAATGCAAGAAACGGGCGCGGCGTAGGGGGAGGGATCAAAGGGCGATTTTAATCTCGACGCTTAGCGCAAACGCTCACTCAACCAGACATCGATGTCGCGAATCTCCTCGGGTAACACTTCGTGCTCCATTGGGTATTCCTGCCATGTCACGGTGACACCATGCTTCACCAAATGCTCGTAGGCACTGCGGCCCATCGAGTTCTGCACGACGCCATCGAACTGACCGTGCAGGCATAGCGCGGGAATCCGCTGCTGACTGGCTGAAAGCTCCATCTCATCAGTGAAGGTCGGCGCATACGTCGACAACGCCAGCACACCACCCAGCGGCCCCTGCCATTTCACAAATGCGCTGTGCAACACCACGGCGCCACCCTGGGAAAAACCGGCGAGGAAAATCCGCGAGGCGTCTATTCCGCTGGCGCGCTCGTTTTCGATCAATTCGATGATGCGATCCGACGATGCTTCCAGCTCATCACGATCGATCGCCCGCGCCGGGCTCATGGCTTTAATGTCGTACCAGCTCGGCATGGCATATCCGCCATTTATCGTCACTGGACGAGTCGGCGCCTGCGGCAGCACGAAGCGCGTGCTCAACAGGCTTTCCTGCAACGCTTCAGCCACCGGCAGGAAATCGTAGCGGTCGGCGCCGAGGCCGTGCAGCCAGATCACGCAGGCGTCTGCGGGCTTAACAGGCTGAAGAATCAAGGGCTCGGTCATGTCTGCTCCAAAAATGTGCGGGCGCTCTCATTAAGTGCGTGATTGGAGTGCGCGCCCGGTTGATCCGTTAAGAAGATGTCGCAAGGGTACAAGTTTTGCTATTGACCTGTCGCCGAATCGATTCGGCGAGCGGTGTGGTACGGGCTTTGCTATGGCTTGAACCGTGCAACCGATCTCGCGTGGGCGGTAACACTATCAGTGTACGACCTGCGACGGGATTGCAAAGAATCCGGTGATGGATGTTCGCCAATGGCCGCTACGGGCGCAGCGAACGTGAAAGGGCTACAGCCCGTTCGGCCGATTGGTGAGAAGTGAGTTGTCCATGATGTGGATTTTCTCCTACTAGACTCATAGCGAAGGTCTTACGTCGGTTGACCCCAAAAAAAGCCAACACGGGTCAACAACGCCTCAAAAGGGTGCGACTGGACTCAAGCTCCGACACAACAAGAGCAAAACTGGAGGTTTGAATGAAGATGTTGAAATCCACTCTGGCGATCGTGACTGCAGCAACAGTTCTCGGCGTCAGCGGGTTCGCTCAGGCGGGTGCAACCCTGGATGCGGTGCAGAAGAAAGGTTTCGTGCAGTGTGGCGTAAGCGACGGTCTGCCGGGCTTCTCGGTTCCGGACGCTACCGGCAAGATCCTCGGGATCGACGCTGACGTCTGCCGCGCTGTGGCCGCTGCCGTATTCGGCGACGCGACCAAGGTCAAGTTCAGTCAGTTGAACGCCAAGGAGCGCTTCACCGCGCTGCAATCGGGCGAGATCGACATCCTGTCGCGCAACACCACCATGACCAGTTCGCGTGACGCGGGCATGGGCCTGAAATTCCCGGGCTTCATTACCTACTACGACGGCATCGGCTTCCTGGTAAACAACAAGCTGGGCGTGAAGAGTGCCAAAGAGCTCGACGGTGCAACCATCTGCATCCAGGCCGGTACCACCACCGAGCTGAACGTTTCCGACTACTTCCGTGGCAACGGTCTGAAGTACACCCCGATCACTTTCGACACCTCCGATGAAAGCGCCAAGTCGCTGGAATCCGGTCGTTGCGACGTGCTGACCTCCGACAAGTCCCAGTTGTTCGCCCAGCGCAGCAAGCTGGCCTCGCCGAAGGACTACGTGGTTCTGCCGGAAACCATTTCCAAAGAGCCTCTGGGCCCAGTCGTACGTAATGGCGACGACGAGTGGCTGGCCATCGTGCGTTGGGTTGGCTACGCGCTGCTCAACACCGAAGAAGCCGGCATCACTTCGAAGAACGTCGAAGCTGAAGCCAAGTCGACCAAGAACCCGGACGTCGCCCGTATGCTCGGCGCTGACGGCGAGTACGGCAAAGACCTGAAACTGCCGAAAGACTGGGTTGTGCAGATCGTCAAACAAGTCGGCAACTACGGCGAAATCTTCGAGAAAAACCTCGGCAAGAGCACTCCGCTGGAAATCGACCGCGGCTTGAACGCCCTGTGGAATAACGGCGGCATTCAGTACGCACCACCAGTGCGCTAATGGTTCTATCACCCGGCGGGCCAACCGCCGGGTGATGTTCTTGTTCCATTTTTTGCGGGGCACTTCATGCAAAATTCAATCGGCGCACCTAAGCAGAGGTTTAGCCTCAGCGATCCACGAGTGCGTGCGTGGCTATTCCAGATCATCACCGTTGTGGCGGTGGTCTCGCTGGGCTGGTACTTGTTCGACAACACGCAAACCAACCTTCAGCACCGGGGCATTACCTCCGGTTTCGGCTTTCTGGAGCGCAGTGCCGGGTTCGGCATCGCTCAACACCTGATCGACTACACAGAAGCGGACAGCTATGCCCGCGTCTTTGTCATCGGTCTGCTCAATACCCTGTTGGTGACCGTGATCGGCGTGATTCTGGCGACGATCCTCGGTTTCATCATCGGTGTGGCGCGGCTGTCGCAGAACTGGATCATCAGCAAACTGGCGACTGTATATGTGGAGGTGTTCCGCAACATTCCGCCGCTGCTGCAAATCCTATTCTGGTACTTCGCGGTATTCCTGACCATGCCGGGACCGCGCAACAGCCATAACTTCGGCGACACCTTTTTCGTCAGCAGCCGTGGCCTGAACATGCCGGCCGCACTGGCTGCCGACGGTTTCTGGGCGTTCGTGATCAGCGTCGTGGTGGCCATTGTCGGCATCGTGCTGATGTGCCGCTGGGCCAACAAGCGCTTCGAAGCAACCGGCGTTCCTTTCCACAAGTTCTGGGTGGGCCTGGCGATTCTGCTGGTGATCCCGGCGTTGTGCGCACTGATCTTCGGCGCTCCGCTGCACTGGGAAATGCCCAAGCTGCAGGGCTTTAACTTTGTTGGCGGCTGGGTGCTGATCCCGGAACTGCTTGCCTTGACCCTGGCGTTGACCGTGTACACCGCGGCGTTCATCGCCGAGATCGTGCGCTCGGGTATCAAGTCGGTTAGCCACGGCCAGACTGAAGCGGCGCGTTCGCTCGGCCTGCGCAACGGCCCGACCCTGCGCAAGGTGATCATTCCGCAAGCCCTGCGCGTGATCATTCCGCCGCTGACCAGCCAATACCTCAACCTGGCGAAAAACTCTTCGCTGGCGGCCGGTATCGGTTACCCGGAAATGGTGTCGCTGTTTGCCGGCACCGTGCTCAACCAGACCGGTCAGGCGATCGAAGTGATTGCCATCACCATGAGCGTGTACCTGGCGATCAGTATCAGCATTTCCCTGCTGATGAACTGGTACAACAAGCGCATTGCGCTGATCGAGCGGTAAGGAAAAGCGCATGAGTACTCATACTTTCAAACCCGACATGCCCCCACCGAACAGTAGCATCGGCGTGGTGGCGTGGATGCGCGCGAACATGTTCTCCAGCTGGCTCAATACCCTGCTGACGCTGTTTGCGTTCTACCTGATCTACCTCGTGGTGCCACCGATCCTCAGTTGGGCAATCATTGATGCCAACTGGGTCGGCACCACCCGCGCCGATTGCACCAAGGACGGCGCCTGCTGGGTGTTCATTCAGCAGCGTTTCGGCCAGTTCATGTACGGCTACTACCCGACGGAGTTGCGCTGGCGCGTGGACCTGACTGTGTGGCTGGCGGTGATCGGCGCGGCGCCTTTGTTCATCTCCCGCGTACCGCATAAAGCGATCTACGGGCTGAGCTTTCTGGTGCTGTACCCGATCATTGCCTTCACCCTGCTGCACGGCGGTTTCGGCCTGACCAATGTGGCGACCAGCCAATGGGGCGGCCTGATGCTGACCCTGGTGATTGCCACCGTCGGTATCGCCGGTGCGTTGCCACTGGGGATTGTGCTGGCGCTGGGCCGTCGTTCGAACATGCCGGCGATTCGTGTGGTCTGCGTGACCTTCATCGAATTCTGGCGCGGCGTGCCGTTGATCACGGTGCTGTTCATGTCCTCGGTGATGCTGCCGCTGTTCCTGCCCGAAGGCATGAACTTCGACAAGCTGCTGCGGGCGCTGATCGGCGTGATCCTGTTCCAGTCGGCCTATGTGGCTGAAGTGGTGCGCGGCGGTCTGCAAGCGATCCCCAAAGGTCAGTACGAAGCGGCTGCAGCGATGGGTCTCGGTTACTGGCGTTCGATGGGCCTGGTGATCCTGCCGCAAGCCCTGAAGCTGGTGATCCCCGGCATCGTCAACACCTTCATTGCGCTGTTCAAGGACACCAGTCTGGTGATCATCATCGGCCTGTTTGACCTGCTCAACAGCGTCAAGCAAGCCGCTGCCGATCCGAAATGGCTGGGCATGGCCACCGAAGGCTACGTGTTCGCCGCCCTGGTGTTCTGGATTTTCTGTTTTGGTATGTCGCGCTATTCCATGCATCTGGAACGCAAGCTCGACACTGGCCACAAGCGTTAGGAGTTCTGTAAATGAGTGAAGCAATCAAAAAGCCTGTGGGTCCTGAAGGCATTATTCAGATGCAGGGCGTCAACAAGTGGTACGGCCAGTTCCACGTGCTGAAAGACATCAACCTCAACGTCAAACAGGGCGAGCGTATCGTCCTGTGCGGGCCGTCGGGTTCCGGTAAGTCGACGACGATTCGTTGCCTCAATCGTCTGGAAGAACACCAGCAGGGCCGCATCGTCGTCGACGGCGTGGAACTGACCAACGACCTCAAGCAGATCGAAGCGATCCGCCGCGAAGTCGGCATGGTGTTCCAGCACTTCAACCTGTTCCCGCACCTGACCATTTTGCAGAACTGCACCCTGGCGCCGATGTGGGTACGCAAGATGCCCAAGCGCAAGGCCGAGGAAATCGCCATGCATTACCTGGAGCGCGTACGCATTCCGGAGCAGGCGCACAAATTCCCGGGGCAACTGTCCGGTGGTCAACAGCAGCGTGTGGCGATTGCTCGCGCGCTGTGCATGAAACCGAAAATCATGCTGTTCGATGAACCGACTTCAGCGCTCGATCCGGAGATGGTGAAGGAAGTACTCGACACCATGATCGGTCTGGCTGAAGACGGCATGACCATGCTCTGCGTGACCCACGAAATGGGCTTTGCCCGCACCGTTGCGAACCGCGTGATCTTCATGGACAAGGGTGAAATCGTTGAGCAAGCGGCGCCGAATGACTTCTTCGATAATCCGCAGAATGAGCGGACGAAGTTGTTCTTGAGTCAGATTTTGCATTGATGGTTTGTGTGTGAATCAAACCCGGCCTTGTGCCGGGTTTGTTTTTTTGGGTCAGGAAACGGTGAGGGTTTCGTGTTCCTTGTGCACGGTGTGCGTGAAACCTCGCAGGTCTGCGCCTTCAGCCAAGGTCTGGATATCGACGAGCATATAGGGATGACGATCCAATAGACGCATCAGCAGCACCAATGCTTTGGGTGGAAGTAACTCGCCGCGTTCGTAGCGAGAGAATGCGTTATGCCCGCCACCAGAGAGCAGTTGCACCGTCTCTTTTTGCGTCAGGTGCAATTTGCGCCGAATACGTTTCATCTCGGCGCCGATCATTTGTCTGCCAGCGAGAACCAACTCGTCACCGGCGTCACAGTAACGCTGTGCACTGTCGGTGTCGAAATCCCATTCCACTTCACCGCACTTCTGGCACTCCCAACCAGACAGATCGTCTACACGGCGCTCCATGCCTTTGACACTCAGGGTTTCTCCTCGACCCTGGAAATGCCTCATTCCCTCACGTGCACCGCAGCTGACACATTGCTGGGTTTTCATGGGTTTTTCTCCTTGAAGGAGATTACCGGTGGGCTGCCGCCGGGGCGGTAGGTCACCTTGATGTAAATCTCCTGGTCTCGTGAATTGATGTGATACACGTCTTGCCAGATTCGATGATCGTCATAAGTAGTCATCGATTTGTACAGCATCCTGGTTTTTAGCTCGAAAATGATCTCCAGCATTTCGCTAAGGTTGAAGCCGAGCTTCTCAGCTGATTTGACCGAAGCTTTGGTGAAAGCTTTTTGACCTAACCGCCGCACCTCAGCCTTGATCACCGCCAGCTCGTAATGGGGTGTGTTCTTTTCCATAAGAAACCAAAACCCTGTCCCTGAAATTACCCTTAAAGGGTAATTTTGACCAATCGAAAATGCCGCTCCATGTGTCTCCGATTGACCCTAGGTGGTTGCCGTCCTACACGGGTCTGACTAACATGTCAGAAAATTCATCCTATGATTGGATGAAAGGGCGAATCCTATGTCAGACATTTCTCCACTCATCAAACGATCCTTGGTCGATCAGGCCTTGGATCAACTCCGTCAGCGCATCAACAGCGGTGCCTGGCAGGTCGGCGAGCGATTGCCGACCGAACCCGAGCTGTGCGCCGAACTGGGCATCAGCCGCAACACCGTGCGCGAGGCCATGCGCGTGCTGGCGTTTTCCGGATTGATCGAGATTCGCCAGGGCGACGGCAGTTATCTGCGCGCAGTGGTCGATCCGATGGATACCCTGAAAGCGCTATCGCAATGCTCGCTGGAACAGGCGCGGGAAACCCGCCACATCCTCGAAGTCGAAGCCATCGGCCTGGCGGCGTTACGTCGCACGGAAGAAGACCTTGTCGCATTGCGCGAGGCGCTCGGCACCAGCGGCAGTCACTACCACGGCGATCTCGATACCTACATTGCTTGCGATCTGGTGTTTCACCGCCGGCTGGTCGATGCTGCGCGCAACCCGACCCTCAGCGAGTTGTATCGCTATTTCTCCAGCATCGTCGGCGCGCAATTGCGCCAGACCCTGAACATCGTCCCGCGCCGTCAGGAAGTGTTCGACCTGCACATCGAGTTGCTCGATGCGGTCGAACAACGCGACCCGGAACGGGCCAAAGCTTTGTCGAGGCAGTTGATCAATGAACCTTGAAACCGAGAAATCCATGTCCCGCAACGAGATATCCACAACCCCCAAACGCACGGCAGAGTTCGAAGAACTGCTGATCGACGCCGAGGCCGATGACGAACAAGTGCAACAAAGCCATCCGCTGGTGCGCCGGCCGTGGCTATTGCTGCTGGGTCTGATTCTGGTGGCGCTGAACCTGCGCCCGGCGCTGTCGAGCATGGCGCCGCTGCTCAGCGATGTGTCGAAAAGCCTCGGGTTGTCGGCGGCTCAGGCCGGTCTGCTGACCACGCTGCCGGTGCTGTGCCTCGGCTTGTTTGCACCGCTGGCGCCGATTCTGGCCCGGCGTTTCGGTGCTGAACGAGTGGTGTTGGGGATTCTGCTGACACTGGCCGGTGGGATCATTTTGCGCAGTAACTTCGGTGAGATCGGATTGTTCGCCGGCAGCGTATTGGGCGGCGCGAGCATCGGCATCGTCGGCGTGCTTTTGCCGGGCATCGTCAAACGCGATTTCGCCAAACATGCCGGCACCATGACTGGCGTCTACACCATGGCCCTGTGTCTGGGCGCGGCGATGGCGGCGGGTTCCAGCGTGCCGTTAAGCGAGCATTTTGGTGGCAGCTGGACGATCGGCCTGGGCTTCTGGGTCATCCCAGCGTTGGTTGCAGCGGTGTTCTGGCTGCCGCAAGTCGGGCAGAAACATGGCGCGCACAACGTCGCCTATCGCGTACGCGGACTGCTGCGTGATCCGCTGGCCTGGCAAGTGACCTTGTACATGGGCCTGCAATCTTCGCTGGCCTACATCGTGTTCGGCTGGTTGCCATCGATTCTGATCGGTCGTGGATTGACGCCGACGCAGGCCGGTCTGGTGTTGTCGGGTTCGGTGATCATTCAGCTTGCAAGCTCGTTGGCCGCGCCTTGGCTGGCGACCCGTGGCAAGGATCAGCGTCTGGCGATTGTGGTAGTGATGGCGCTGACCCTCGGCGGTTTGTTCGGTTGCCTGTATGCACCGATTGAAGGCCTGTGGGGCTGGGCGATTCTGCTGGGTCTGGGGCAGGGCGGTACGTTCAGTCTGGCGCTGACGTTGATTGTGCTGCGTTCGCGGGACTCCCATGTTGCGGCGAACCTGTCGAGCATGTCTCAGGGCTTCGGTTACACGCTGGCGTCGATGGGACCGTTCGCCGTCGGCGTGGTGCATGACTGGACCGGCGGCTGGAATGCCGTGGGCTGGATCTTCGGCATCATTGGCACCGGTGCGATCATTGCCGGCCTCGGCGCCGGGCGTGCGCTGTACGTGCAAGTGCAAAGCGAAAAAATCTGAATGCACTGATTTTAAATGTGGGAGCGAGCCTGCTCGCGAAGGCGATTTTACATTCAATATCTGTGTCGACTGACACGCCGCTTTCGCGAGCAGGCTCGCTCCCACATGGGTTTTGCGTGCTGCAGGTATTCGGTTTGCGAATGCCGATAGTGTTTCTGCGCATTGCGGATTATCGTGCTGGCACTCTGTACCTATTTTGGAGATTGCCCATGAGCGAAGCCCACGCCGCGTTGATCAGCCGCTTCTACCAGGCCTTCCAGCGCCTGGATGCCGAAGCCATGGCCGCGTGCTACACCGACGATGTAGTGTTCAGCGATCCGGCCTTCGGTGAACTGCGCGGGCGCGATGCCGGCGACATGTGGCGCATGCTCACCATTCGGGCCAAGGATTTCTCGCTGACTTTCGACAACGTCCGCGCCGATGAGCGCAGCGGTGGCGCACATTGGGTCGCGACCTACCTGTTCAGCCAGACCGGCAACATCGTCATCAACGATATCCAGGCCCGTTTCGTCTTCCGTGACGGCAAGATCTGCGAACACCACGATCACTTCGATCTGTGGCGCTGGTCGCGTCAGGCCCTGGGTTTCAAAGGCCTGCTACTGGGCTGGACACCGCTGGTACGCAACGCCGTGCGTGCCCAAGCGTTGAAGGGACTGAAGGCATTTCAGGCCGGTCGCTGATAAGATCGCGGCCTGTTTCCTACACGCCTTGATCCCGAAGTGACCAGCCTTAGCGAAAAATCTGTCGAAGTTGCCGAACCAGTGAGCAAGTCCTGGTTCGTCTACCTCGTGCGCGCCGCCAATGGCTCGTTGTACTGCGGAATCAGCGACGACCCGGTGCGCCGCTTCGCCAAGCATCAAAGCGGCAAAGGCGCGCGGTTCTTCCTCTCCAGCCCGGCGATGGCGCTGGTCTATACCGAGCTATGCCGAGACAAGAGCGATGCGCTGCGCCAGGAACGTTTGATCAAAAAGCTCAGGAAAAGCGCCAAGGAATGCCTGGTCGCGTCTTATCAATCTGACTGATTGGTTCCCATCAGGCAGATCTGTAGGCTGCTAAGCAAATGCACGCTAAGCTGCTGACTCACTATCTGAGCGGCGGAGCCGAGCATGTCCGAGTTGATTCTCCACCATTACCCGACCTCCCCATTTGCCGAGAAGGCCCGCCTGTTGCTGGGCTTCAAAGGCTTGTCGTGGCGCTCGGTGCATATCTCGCCGGTGATGCCGAAACCGGATCTGACGGCGCTGACCGGTGGCTACCGCAAGACCCCGGTGCTGCAGATTGGTGCTGACATCTATTGCGACACTTCGTTAATCGCGCGGCGCCTGGAGCAGGAAAAGGCGTTGCCAGCGTTCTTCCCCGAAGGTCAGGAATTTACCGCTGCCAGTTTTGCCACATGGGCTGATTCGGTGGTGTTTCAACATGCGGTGAGTCTGGTGTTTCAGCCGGAATCGGTGGCGGTGCGTTTCGCCAAGCTGCCGCCGGAAGCGATCAAAGCTTTTATTGCTGACCGCGCTGGTCTGTTCAGTGGTGGCAGCGCCACGCGTTTGTCTGCCGAACAAGCCAAGCATCAATGGCCGACGATCATGGCCCGTCTGGAGCAGCAGTTACAGCGCGAGCAGGGCGACTTCCTGTTCGGCGAACCGTCGATTGCCGACTTCGCCCTCGCGCATCCCATGTGGTTTCTGAAAGCAACTCATGTCACGGCACCGCTGGTGGATGAGTATCCGGCGGTTGCAGCCTGGTTGGGCCGAGTGTTGGGCTTTGGCCATGGCGCGGCGAGTGCGATGACTTCGGAAGAGGCGCTTGAGGTTGCACGCAATGCGACGCCGGCGGCATTGCCGGATGAGCCGTTCGTAGATCCGAACGGCTTCAAGGTTGGGCAGCAGGTGGCGATCGCCGCGACGGATTACGGGGTTGATCCGGTGGTGGGTGAGTTGCTGTTTGCCGGTAGCGAAGAGCTGATCATTCGTCGCGAAGACGAGCGTGGCGGTGTGGTGCATGTGCACTTCCCGCGATTTGGATTCCGCATCGAAGCCCGCTAAAGATCCATTGTGGGAGCGAGCCTGCTCGCGAAAGCGCTGTGTCAGACAACAACAGTGTTGAATGATCAGGCGTCTTCGCGAGCAGGCTCGCTCCCACATCGGTTACTTCAGAGCGGCGAGGATTTCGTCCGGGTCGAATCCGCGAATCAAAGTGCCGTTGACATCGATCAACGGTATCCCGCGTCCGCCCAAGGCCTCATACGCCTTGCGCGCCTCGGCATCCTTCTCGATATCGAATTCCTTGAAGGGAATCCCCTTGCTGTCGAGAAAGCGTTTGGTCTGCTTGCAGTAGCCACACCAGTCGGTGGCGTAGAGCACGACATTAGCCTGCGCGCGCGTCTGCTCGGCAACCATCTGCGAGGGGTTGAACAGCCGCTCGATCTTGCCCCAGTTCTGATAGACCACGACCACCAGCAGAACCAGCGCAACCTTCTTCAGCACATTGCCGAGCATCAGTTACGCCGCTTCAGCTGATCAGTGAGCGAGGTTGGCAGGCCTTTGATCACCAGGGTGCCAGCCTCTTCGTCATACTCGATCTTCGAACCCAGCAGATGCGCTTCGAAGCTGATCGACAGGCCTTCGGCGCGGCCGGTGAAGCGGCGGAATTGATTCAGGGTGCGTTTGTCCGCCGGAATCTCCGGGGACAGGCCGTAATCCTTGTTGCGGATGTGATCGTAAAAGGCTTTCGGGCGTTCTTCGTCGATCAGCTCGGAGAGTTCTTCCAGGCCCATCGGTTCGCCAAGTTTGGCCTGGCTGCTGGCGTAATCGACCAGGGTCTTGGTCTTCTCGCGAGCGGATTCTTCCGGCAGGTCCTCGCTCTCGACGAAGTCGCTGAACGCCTTGAGCAGGGTGCGCGTCTCGCCCGGGCCGTCGACACCTTCCTGGCAGCCGATGAAGTCGCGGAAGTATTCCGACACCTTCTTGCCGTTCTTGCCCTTGATGAACGAGATGTACTGCTTGGACTGCTTGTTGTTCTGCCACTCGGAAACGTTGATTCGCGCCGCGAGATGCAATTGGCCGAGGTCGAGGTGGCGCGACGGGGTCACGTCCAGCTCGTCGGTCACCGCCACGCCTTCGCTGTGGTGCAGCAGGGCGATAGCCAGGTAATCGGTCATGCCTTGCTGATAGTGGGCGAACAGCACGTGGCCGCCGACTGACAGGTTCGACTCTTCCATGAGCTTCTGCAGGTGCTCGACCGCGACTTTGCTGAACGCGGTGAAGTCCTTGCCGCCTTCCATGTATTCCTTCAGCCAGCCGCTGAACGGGAACGCACCGGATTCCGGGTGGAACAGGCCCCAGGCTTTGCCCTGTTTGGCGTTATAGCTCTCGTTGAGGTCGGCGAGCATGTTCTCGATGGCTGCAGACTCGGCCAGTTCCGTGTCACGGGCGTGCAGAACTGCGGGCGTGCCGTCGGGTTTTTTGTCGATCAGGTGGACGATGCAATGACGGATCGGCATGGGCTTCTCGGCTGTTGGAAGGGAGGAGGGCAGGCTCCCCCGAAAAAGCGCCCAGTGTACCGCAACCACTGGTTTTGGCGCGGGTTGTAGGGCAAAACCGGGGCGCGCACTGGCGCTTATGCAGTTTTTTACCGATTTAGCGCAATAAAGCTGACCAAATGGGTAGCTAGAGGCGGATATTTCCCCGGCTCTGTGCTAGTTTTGCCCGGTCTTACGCGAAGTCACTGCGTTAAGCGTGCAATCAGCATTTGTCAGGTCGAACCAAACCCTGATTTCGGTATCTATAACCCGACTCGTCGTGGTTATCGCCGAGGGTGCCAGATCCAGAAGATCGGGCTCGATGGCTGACACTGCACTCTGCAATCCATATGAATTTGATAGGGAAGGAACACTACATGGCTCTTACTAAAGACCAACTGATCGCCGACATCGCTGAAGCTATCGACGCGCCGAAAACCACCGCGCGTAACGCTCTGGACCAACTGGGCCAAATCGTTGCCGATCAGCTGGAAAACGGCGGCGAAATCACCTTGCCAGGTATCGGCAAGCTGAAAGTGACCGAGCGTCCTGCCCGCACTGGCCGTAACCCTTCGACTGGCGCTGCCATCGAAATCCCTGCAAAGAAAGTGATCAAGCTGGTTGTGGCCAAAGGCCTGACCGACGCTGTGAACAAGTAAGACGCAGCGATAAAAAAACCGTGCTCCGGAGCAATCCGGGCACGGTTTTTTTGTGTCTGCGATTTGATGGCTGAATCGCAGGGCCAATGTGGGAGCGAGCCTGCTCGCGAATGCAGTGGTTCAGTCTCCTTCAATATCGACTGATATACCGCCTTCGCGAGCAGGCTCGCTCCCACAGGGGATCTTCGGTTTCTTAGCGGACCCAGCGCTCGCGGCGCCAGATCTGCTGTTCGGACTTGGTCTGGAAAGTCCAGGCGACGAAACGGCTTTGCTTCTGACCTTGGGACATCTCCACCACTTGGCTTTCCAGCACGCCGGCCTTTTTCAGCGCGGTTTCGATGGCCGGCAGGTTCGACGCTTTCGACACCAAGGTGCTGAACCACAGCACTTTGTGCTGGAAGTTCGCGCTCTCGGCAATCAGTTGCGTCACGAAACGCGCTTCACCGCCTTCACACCACAGCTCAGCCGATTGCCCGCCGAAGTTCAGCACCGGCAGTTTGCGTTTCGGGTCGGCCTTGCCCAGCGCACGCCATTTGCGCTCGCTGCCCTTGGTCGCTTCGTCCATCGAAGCGTGGAACGGCGGGTTGCACATGGTCAGGTCAAAGCGCTCACCCGGCTCCAGCAAGCCGATCAGGATGTGCTTGCGGTTTTCCTGCTGACGCAGCTGGATGACTTTGTTCAGGTCGTTGGACTGAACGATGGCGCGAGCAGCGGCCACGGCGGTCGGGTCGATCTCCGAGCCGAGGAAGTGCCAGCGGTATTCGCTGTTACCGATCAGCGGATACACGCAGTTGGCGCCCATGCCGATGTCCAGCACGTTGACGATCGCGCCGCGTGGCACCTTGCCGTCGTTCATGCTCGCGAGCAGGTCGGCTAGAAAGTGCACGTAATCGGCACGGCCCGGCACAGGCGGGCAGAGGTAGTCTGCCGGGATGTCCCAGTGTTGAATGCCATAAAACGACTTGAGCAGCGCCCGGTTGAACACGCGCACCGCATCGGGACTGGCGAAGTCGATGCTTTCCTTGCCGTACGGATTGGTGATCACGAACTTCGCCAGTTCCGGCGTGGTTTTGATCAGCGCCGGGAAGTCGTAACGACCCTGATGGCGATTGCGCGGGTGCAGGCTGGCCTTTTCACGCGGCTCGACGGTCTTGGCCGGGGTCGCGGAGTCAGGCTTCTTGCGCGCAGGTTTGGGTGTGCGGGGGGCGTTCATGGGCGTGGTCGATTCGGGTATGGCTGAAAGTGGCGGGTATTGTCCCACATCCAGCCGCTGCGAACTCAATATCAGCAACACCACCGATCTCTGTGGGAGCGAGCTTGCTCGCGAAAACGTCCTCTCAGTCAACATCACTTTCGCCTGACACGGCCTCTTCGCGAGCAAGCTCGCTCCCACAGGGATTGGCAGTGGATGAAGGAAAGCAGGCAATAAAAAAGGCGCGTCACCCTATCGGGTGGCGCGCCTTTTTAATGCGATTTGCCGTTACAGGCTGGCAATCCGCGCGTGCTGCTCGGCCAGTTTGCCCAGGGCTTGTTCAGCCTCGGCCAGTTTGGCGCGTTCCTTCTCGATGACTTCAGCCGGGGCCTTGTCGACGAAACCGGCGTTGGACAGTTTGCCGCCAACGCGCTGGACTTCGCCCTGCAGACGCAGGATTTCCTTGTCCAGACGCGCCAGTTCGGCGCCCTTGTCGATCAAACCGGCCATCGGCACCAGTACTTCCATCTCGCCAACCAGCGCGGTGGCGGACAGCGGTGCTTCTTCGCCAGCCTGCAGAACGGTGATCGATTCCAGACGCGCCAGCTTCTTCAGCAGCGCTTCGTTCTCGGTCAGACGGCGCTGGTCTTCAGCGCTGACGTTCTTCAGGTAGATCGGCAGTGGCTTGCCCGGGCCGATGTTCATTTCGCCACGGATGTTACGCGTGCCGAGCATCAGTTCCTTGAGCCATTCGATGTCGTTTTCGGCAGCTGGATCAATGCGCTCTTCGTTGGCCACTGGCCAAGCTTGCAGCATGATCGTCTTGCCCTGAATGCCGGCCAGCGGCGCGATGCGCTGCCAGATTTCTTCAGTGATGAACGGCATGAACGGATGCGCCAGACGCAGTGCCACTTCCAGTACGCGAACCAGCGTACGGCGAGTGCCGCGCTGACGTTCAACCGGTGCGTTCTCGTCCCACAGCACAGGCTTGGACAGTTCCAGGTACCAGTCGCAGTACTGGTTCCAGATGAACTCGTACAGCGCTTGCGCGGCGAGGTCGAAACGGAACTGATCCAACTGACGGGTCACTTCGGCTTCGGTGCGTTGCAACTGCGAGATGATCCAGCGGTCCGCCAGCGACAGCTCGTAGGCTTCGCCGTTCTGGCCGCAATCTTCGCCCTTGTCCAGAACGTAACGCGCGGCGTTCCAGATCTTGTTGCAGAAGTTGCGATAGCCTTCAACGCGGCCCATGTCGAACTTGATGTCGCGACCGGTCGAGGCCAGCGAGCAGAAGGTGAAGCGCAGAGCGTCGGTGCCGTAGCTGGCGATGCCGTCGGCGAACTCGTCGCGGGTCTGCTTCTCGATTTTCTTCGCCAGTTTCGGCTGCATCAGGCCGGAGGTGCGTTTCTGCACCAGTTCTTCCAGCTCGATACCGTCGATGATGTCCAGCGGGTCAAGGACGTTACCCTTGGACTTGGACATCTTCTGGCCCTGGCCATCGCGCACCAGACCGTGCACATAAACGGTCTTGAACGGCACCTGCGGCGTGCCGTCCTCGTTCTTGATCAGGTGCATGGTCAGCATGATCATCCGGGCAACCCAGAAGAAAATGATGTCGAAGCCCGTCACCAGTACGTCGGTGGAGTGGAATTTCTTCAGGAACTCGGTCTGCTCGGGCCAGCCCAGAGTGGAGAACGTCCACAAGCCGGAACTGAACCAGGTGTCGAGTACGTCATTGTCCTGTTGCAGTGCCACGTCCGGGCCGAGGTTGTGCTTGGCACGCACTTCGGCTTCGTCGCGACCAACGTAGACCTTGCCCGACTCGTCGTACCAGGCCGGAATCCGGTGGCCCCACCACAGCTGACGGCTGATGCACCAGTCCTGGATGTCGCGCATCCACGAGAAGTACATGTTTTCGTACTGCTTGGGCACGAACTGGATGCGACCGTCTTCAACGGCAGCAATCGCAGGCTCGGCGAGCGGTTTGGTCGACACGTACCACTGGTCGGTCAGCCACGGCTCGATGATGGTGCCGGAGCGGTCGCCTTTCGGCACTTTCAAGCCGTGGTCGTCGACGCTGACCAGCAGGCCGGCGGCATCGAATGCGGCAACGATCTGCTTGCGTGCTTCGAAACGCTCAAGGCCGGCGTACTCGGCCGGGATCTGCCCGTCGATGCTGTCGTTCAGCGTGCCGTCGAGGTTGAACACCTGGGCTGCCGGCAGCACATTGGCGTTCTTGTCGAAGATGTTCATCAGCGGCAGGTTGTGGCGCTTGCCGACTTCGTAGTCGTTGAAATCGTGGGCCGGGGTGATTTTCACGCAGCCGGTGCCGAATTCAGGATCGCAGTAATCGTCGGCGATGATCGGGATGCGGCGGCCAATCAGTGGCAGCTCGACAAACTTGCCGATCAGGGCCTGGTAGCGCTCGTCGTTCGGGTTCACCGCAACGGCGGAGTCGCCGAGCATGGTTTCCGGACGCGTGGTCGCGACGATCAGGAAATCGTTGCCATCAGCGGTTTTCGCGCCGTCGGCCAGCGGGTACTTCAGGTTCCACAGGAAACCCTTCTCGTCGTGGTTTTCCACTTCGAGGTCGGAAATCGCCGTGTGCAGCTTGGTGTCCCAGTTGACCAGACGCTTGCCGCGGTAGATCAGGCCGTCTTCGTGCAGGCGCACGAAGGCTTCTTTAACGGCTTCCGAGAGGCCGTCGTCCATGGTGAAGCGCTCGCGGCTCCAGTCCACGGACGAGCCGAGGCGGCGGATCTGACGGCTGATGTTGCCGCCGGACTGATCCTTCCACTCCCAGACTTTCTCGAGGAATTTTTCGCGGCCCAGGTCGTGGCGATTCTGACCGGTGGCTTCCAGTTGACGCTCCACCAGCATCTGCGTGGCGATACCGGCGTGGTCGGTGCCCGGCTGCCACAGGGTGTTGCGACCCTGCATGCGGCGGAAACGGATCAGGGCGTCCATGATCGCGTTGTTGAAACCGTGACCCATGTGCAGGCTGCCGGTGACGTTCGGCGGCGGGATCATGATGGTGTAGGAGTCGCCCGCGCCTTGCGGGGCGAAGTAGTTCTCGGACTCCCAGGTGTTGTACCAGGAAGTTTCAATGGCGTGCGGCTGGTAGGTCTTATCCATGCGCGGCGGGACCCTATTGGCATTAATTCAGGAAAAGCCGACGAGTATAGCGGGGCATGGGGCCGAGGGCGAGCGGGGCGGGCCGGATGGAGATCTAAATGTAGGCGCTGCCGAAGGCTGCGATCTTTTGATCTTGTCTTTAAAAAACAAAGGTCAAAAGATCGCAGCCTTCGGCAGCTCTTACAGGAGCGTTTACTCGTATTGGCTTAGGAGCCGTTCCATCCGCGCATCGAGCCGGCGTTTGATTTCGGTTTCGATGTGCGGGGCGAAGTCGTCGATCACATCTTGCATGATCAATTGCGCGGCGGCGCGAAGTTCGCTGTCGAGGTGGAGCAGGGCGTCCGGGCCTTTATCCACCGCCGCCGGTTGCGCGGCAGGTGTCGGGGCTGGCGCGGGAGGCGGTTCGACGGCAGCCGGCTCGTTGCCGACCGAATCGAACAGCATCGGAATCTGTTCCTGTTCACCGTCATCGACCGTATCGGTCAGCAGTGGCGGTTGCAGGTTATCGTCGCCGAGCAACTGGCGGATCGATTCAAGATCATCCAACAGGTGTGCGGACTTTTGCTGCGGTTTCGGAGTGTCCATTGGAATGCTCAGAGTCGCTGTAAACGGTGATCTTGCAGAGGATAGCCCTGTTCGCGGTAGAAACGGAAACTCTCCCGCGCGGCCGCTCGAATCGTCGGATCTTCCACCACCACTTCCGCCACCCGGGCGAATTTGCTGGCGAAGGCCGGGACTTTCAGGTCGAGATTGACCAGCAAATCCTGATGCTGACCGCAGTCGTCACCCAACCCCAGCACAATCAAACCGTCCGGTTCGCTGTCAGCCGGGCCGTGAGGCACGAACGTTTCGCCCTTGAATGCCCACAGGCGCGCATCGAGGTCGTCACGCTGGGCGGCATCGCTGCAATGCAGGTAGATGCGGTGACCCATGCGCCAGGCTTTCTCGGTGAGTTTGCAGGCAAAATCCAGGCGAGCCGAAGGATCGGCGCTGGGCAGGATATAGAAGTCGACTTTGGTCATTGCGGTTCCAGAGCAGCAAGCGGCGTCACCCGAAAGTGACGTCGCCCGTCAGCGGGTTCAGGCTTTGGCGCGATCCAGCAGGTACTGGGTCAGCAACGGAACCGGACGGCCGGTTGCGCCCTTGTCCTTGCCGCCGCTGGTCCACGCGGTGCCCGCGATGTCCAGGTGCGCCCAGTTGAGGTTTTTGGTGAAGCGCGACAGGAAGCAGGCGGCAGTGATGGTGCCGGCTTTCGGCCCGCCAATGTTGGCGATGTCGGCGAACGGGCTGTCCAGTTGCTCCTGGTATTCGTCGAACAGCGGCAGTTGCCAGGCGCGGTCGTCAGCGGCTTTACCGGCGCTGAGCAGTTGGTCGATCAGTTCGTCGTTGTTGCCCAGCAGGCCCGAGGTGTGCGCGCCCAGAGCAACGACGCAAGCGCCGGTCAGGGTGGCGATGTCGATCACCGCTTGCGGCTTGAAACGCTCGGAGTAGGTCAGCGCATCGCACAGCACCAGACGGCCTTCGGCGTCGGTGTTGAGAATTTCTACGGTCTGGCCGCTCATGGTGGTGACGATGTCGCCCGGACGGGTCGCATTGCCGCTCGGCATGTTTTCCGCGCAAGCGAGGATGCACACCAGGTTGATTGGCAGTTTCAGCTCAAGCACGGCACGCAGGGTACCGAACACGGAGGCGGCGCCGCCCATGTCGTATTTCATTTCGTCCATGCCGGCGCCCGGTTTCAGGCTGATGCCGCCGGTGTCGAAGGTGATGCCTTTACCGACGAGGGCGTACGGCTTCTCGGATTTCTTGCCACCGTTGTATTGCATGACGATCAGGCGCGGCGGTTGCTCGCTGCCTTGGCCGACGGCGTAGAACGAGCCCATGCCCAGGGATTTGATCTTCTTCTCGTCGAGGACTTCGACTTTCAGATCCTTGAACTCTTTGCCGAGGTTCTTCGCTTGTTCGCCGAGGAAGGTCGGGTGGCAGATGTTCGGCGGCAGGTTGCCCAAATCGCGGGTGAACGCCATGCCGTTAGCAATCGCGGTCGCGTGGTTCACGGCGCGCTGCACTTCGGCTTGCGCGGCCTTGATGGTCAGCAGGGTGATTTTCTTCAGGGCGCGCGGTTCGGCTTTCTGGCTCTTGAACTGGTCGAAGGTGTATTCGCCGTCCACCAGGGTTTCCGCCAGCAGACGGGTTTTGCCGTAGCTGTCACGGTTTTTGACAATTACTTCATCCAGCGCCAGCACGGCGTCGCTACCACCCAGACCTTTCAGCGTGTTGAGGATGCCGGCAACGATTTTGCGGAACGGACGGTCACCCAGTTCTTCATCCTTGCCCACGCCGACCAGCAGCACGCGCTCGGCTTTGAGGTTCGGCAGGCTGTGCAGCAACAGACTCTGACCGACCTTGCCAGCCAGATCGCCACGCTTGAGTACGGCGCTGATGGCGCCACCGCTCAGTTCATCAACCTGTTTGGCTGCGACACCGAGTTTGCGGCCTTCGCCGACGGCAACCACCAGGGTGGCGGTTTTCAACGTTTCTGGGCTAACGCTTTTTACAACCAGTTCCATGTCCGGATCCCTGAATGAATGGTCAACATGCAGGCGTTCGACGGTGTCCGCAGTCGCCTGCTTATAGATAGAAGAGGCGCAGGCCAAAGCCTGCGACAAGGGCCGCAGTTTGAACCTCGCTCACTGCGCCTGACAACCCTAGGGGGCGTTCTCAATTAGTTTTCACACCGCGTTGTCGCCTTAAAGCCAGCCAGGCAAGGCGCAGGCCGCTGGGAATGGTTGTTCCCTTTCCAAGGCCTGCAACGCAGACTGGCCGGCTTTAAGGCACAACCCGAAGGGCCGGGCCTGCTGTTGTGCAGGGCTGCGTTGCTCGAAGCTTATTTGGAATGACCAAACCACGCTTCTCGCGCCTTGCCCTGCACAACAGCAGACCCGGCGCGGTGTGAAAACTAATTGAGAACGCCCCCTAGGTTGTACGATCTGCAAAGGATTACAGACATGGATGAGTGTGCGCAGTGACAGGCGCCTCCAATCACAGGATAATGCCGCATCTTTTTTCGACGGCTCTGCGTTGCGGGCCGGTCGATGTGTTTGCTTGTTTGGCCGCCTTAGCCTGACAACCCTGGAGTGTCTGGTTTGATCGTCTTCCGTTATCTGTCCCGCGAAGTCCTGCTGACCCTCAGCGCCGTGAGTGCCGTGCTGCTGGTCATCATCATGAGCGGTCGCTTCATCAAATATCTGGCTCAGGCCGCTGCCGGCCAGCTCGATCCGGGTTCGTTATTCCTGATCATGGGCTATCGCCTGCCGGGTTTCCTGCAGCTGATTCTGCCGCTGGGCCTGTTCCTCGGGATCCTGCTGGCCTACGGTCGCCTGTATCTGGAAAGCGAGATGACCGTGCTCTCGGCCACGGGCATGAGCCAGCAGAAGCTGTTTCGCATGACCCTGTTCCCGGCGACGCTGGTGGCACTGGTCGTGGCATGGCTGAGCCTGGGCCTGGCCCCGCAAGGTGCCAATCAGTTCCAGTTGCTGCTGAACAAACAGGACGCCCTGACTGAGTTCGATACCCTCGAGCCGGGTCGCTTTCAGGCTCTGCGTGACGGCACTCGAGTGACTTACACCGAAACGTTGAGCGACGATCGCGTCAATCTGGGCAGCGTGTTCATTTCGCAGAAAAACCTCGGGGCCGATCAAAAGGATCGCGGGATTTCCGTACTGGTGGCCGAAAGCGGTCGCCAGGAAGTGCGCCCCGACGGCAACCGCTATCTGATCCTCGATAACGGCTACCGCTATGACGGCAGCCCGGGTCAGGCCGATTACCGTGCCATTCATTACGAAACCTACGGTGTGCTGCTACCCAAGCCGGACGTCAGCGAAGAAGTCACAGACCGTGATGCCATGCCGACCTCGTCTCTGCTGGGCAGCGATGACATCCGCTCCAAAACCGAACTGCAATGGCGTTTGTCCCTGCCGCTGCTGGTGTTTATCGTGACCCTGATGGCGGTGCCGCTGTCTCGAGTCAATCCGCGCCAAGGGCGTTTCCTCAAGCTGCTGCCGGCGATTCTTCTTTATATGGCTTACCTGACCATCCTGATTGCCGCGCGCGGCGCCCTTGAAAAAGGCAAGATTCCGCCGGCCCTCGGCCTGTGGTGGGTGCACGCGATCTTCCTGTTCATCGGTCTCGGCCTGCTCTACTGGGAGCCGCTGCGTCTGAAGATGGCCAGCCGTCGCTCCGCTGCGCTGGAGGTGGCCCGTGGTTAAACTCGATCGCTACATCGGCAGCAGCGTGTTCATGGCGATCATCGCCGTGCTGGTAATCATTCTCGGTCTGGCAACGCTGTTCGCGTTCATCGATGAAATGGGAGATGTCAGCGACACCTACACCCTCGTTGATGTCCTCAGCTTCGTATTGCTCACCGCGCCGCGCCGTCTCTACGAAATGTTGCCAATGGCGGCATTGATCGGTTGCCTGATCGGCCTTGGCAGTCTGGCCAGCAGCAGTGAGCTGACCGTCATGCGCGCCGCTGGCGTGTCCATCGGCCGTATCGTCTGGGCGGTGATGAAGCCAATGCTGGTGCTGATGCTGGCTGGCGTGCTGATCGGCGAATACGTTGCTCCGGCGACCGAGAGCATGGCGCAGGCCAATCGCTCGCTGGCGCAGGGCAGCGGCGACGCGCAAAGTGCCAAGCACGGTATGTGGCACCGTCAGGGTGAAGAGTTCATCCACATCAACGCCGTGCAACCGAACGGCTTGCTGTATGGCGTGACCCGCTATCACTTCGACAAGGAACGCCACCTGCTGAGTTCAAGCTTCGCCAAGAAGGCCGAGTTCGACGGCAATAAGTGGCAGCTAACCGACGTTGCCACCACGCTGTTCCATGAACGCAGCACGGAAGTCGTCAATACCCCGAGCGAGCAATGGGACGTGGCGTTGAGCCCGCAATTGCTCAGCACCGTGGTCATGGCGCCGGAATCGCTGTCGATCAGCGGCCTGTGGGGCTACATCCACTATCTGTCCGAGCAGGGTTTGAGTAACGGCCGCTACTGGCTGGCATTTTGGGTCAAGGTGTTGCAGCCGCTGGTGACCGCCGCGCTGGTACTGATGGCGATCTCGTTCATCTTCGGCCCGTTGCGTTCGGTAACCCTCGGTCAGCGGGTATTCACCGGCGTGCTGGTGGGTTTCACCTTCCGTATCGTCCAGGATTTGCTTGGCCCGTCGAGCCTGGTGTTCGGTTTCTCGCCGCTGTTCGCGGTGCTGGTACCGGCCGGCGTTTGTGCACTGGCGGGTGTCTGGCTGCTGCGAAGAGCCGGTTGATCGGCACTTTTTTGTCAGTGTTTCAGCTTTGAGAACGCCTCGGTCGACAGATCGGGGCGTTTTTGCATGCAATCCGGGTGACAGGTGAACGTGACGCTTGCGCCGTGTATCAGGTACAATTCCCGGCTATTTTTCGGCGGGCCATGCCTGCAGCCTTTTTGAGTGTTGATCCGTGAGTGATTTGAGTCATATCCGCAATTTCTCCATCATCGCCCACATTGACCATGGCAAGTCGACGCTGGCCGATCGCTTCATCCAGATGTGCGGCGGCCTGGCCGAGCGTGAAATGGAAGCCCAGGTACTGGATTCCATGGATCTGGAGCGTGAACGCGGGATCACCATCAAGGCCCACAGCGTCACCCTTTATTACACGGCCAAAGACGGCATCAAGTATCAGCTGAACTTCATTGACACCCCGGGCCACGTCGACTTCACCTATGAAGTCAGCCGTTCCCTTGCCGCGTGTGAAGGTGCCTTGCTGGTAGTGGACGCCGGTCAGGGCGTTGAAGCCCAGTCCGTGGCCAACTGCTACACCGCGATCGAGCAGGGTCTTGAGGTCATGCCGGTGCTGAACAAGATCGACCTGCCGCAGGCCGATCCTGATCGCGTCAAGGACGAGATCGAGAAGATCATCGGCATCGACGCCACCGACGCCGTCACTTGCAGCGCCAAAACCGGCCTGGGTGTCGACGAAGTGCTCGAGCGTCTGGTGCACACCATTCCTGCGCCGACCGGCAACATCGAAGATCCGCTGCAAGCGTTGATCATCGACTCCTGGTTCGATAATTACCTGGGCGTTGTCTCCTTGGTGCGTGTGCGTCATGGCCGCGTGAAGAAGGGCGACAAGATCCTCGTCAAGTCCACCGGCAAGATCCATCTGGTCGACAGCGTAGGCGTGTTCAACCCGAAGCACACCGCTACCGCTGACCTGAAGGCCGGCGAAGTGGGCTTCATCATCGCCAGCATCAAGGACATTCACGGTGCGCCAGTCGGTGACACCCTGACCCTGAGCTCGACCCCGGACGTTGAAGTGCTGCCCGGCTTCAAACGCATCCAGCCACAGGTTTACGCCGGTCTGTTCCCGGTCAGCTCCGACGACTTCGAAGATTTCCGCGAAGCGCTGCAGAAGCTGACCCTCAACGACTCGTCGCTGCAATACACCCCGGAAAGCTCCGACGCACTGGGCTTCGGCTTCCGTTGCGGCTTCCTTGGCATGCTGCACATGGAGATCATTCAGGAGCGCCTCGAGCGCGAGTACGACCTGGACCTGATCACCACCGCGCCAACGGTAATTTTCGAGCTGGTGCTGAAAACCGGTGAAACGATTTACGTCGACAACCCATCCAAGCTCCCGGATGTGTCGTCGATCGAAGACATGCGCGAGCCGATCGTGCGGGCCAACATTCTGGTGCCGCAGGAACACTTGGGCAACGTCATCACCCTGTGCATCGAGAAGCGCGGCGTTCAAGTCGACATGCTGTTCCTCGGCAATCAGGTGCAAGTCACTTACGACCTGCCGATGAACGAAGTGGTCCTGGACTTCTTCGACCGTCTCAAATCCACCAGTCGCGGCTATGCTTCGCTGGATTACCATTTCGACCGTTACCAATCGGCTAATCTGGTGAAACTGGACGTGCTGATCAACGGCGACAAGGTCGATGCCCTCGCATTGATCGTGCACCGTGACAACTCGCACTACAAAGGTCGCCAGTTGACCGAGAAGATGAAAGAACTGATTCCTCGTCAGATGTTCGACGTGGCGATTCAAGCTGCCATTGGTGGTCAGATCGTTGCCCGGACAACCGTCAAGGCGCTCAGAAAGAACGTATTGGCCAAATGCTACGGCGGTGACGTCAGCCGTAAGAAGAAACTGCTCGAGAAGCAAAAGGCCGGTAAGAAACGCATGAAGCAGGTCGGCAACGTGGAAATTCCACAGGAAGCCTTCCTTGCCGTGCTCAGGTTGGATAGTTAGGTCCTATGTCACTAAATTTCCCGCTGTTGCTGGTCATCGCCGTGTTTGTCTGCGGCCTGTTGGCGTTGCTCGATCTGTTGATCCTGGCACCGCGTCGGCGTGCTGCCATTGCCTCTTATCAAGGCAGTGTCAGCCAGCCGGATGTCGTGGTGGTCGAGAAGCTGAACAAAGAGCCGCTGCTGGTTGAATACGGCAAGTCGTTCTTTCCGGTGTTGTTCATTGTGCTGGTGCTGCGTTCGTTCCTCGTGGAACCGTTCCAGATCCCGTCGGGCTCGATGAAACCGACCCTGGACGTCGGCGACTTCATTCTGGTGAGCAAATTTTCCTACGGGATCCGCCTGCCGGTGATCGACAGGAAAATCATCGAAGTCGGTGACCCGCAGCGTGGCGATGTGATGGTGTTCCGCTACCCGAGCGATCCGAACGTCAACTACATCAAGCGTGTAGTCGGCCTGCCGGGCGACACGGTGCGTTACACCGCTGACAAGCGTCTGTTCGTCAATGGCGAGTCGATTGCCGAGCAGATGGTCGGCGCCGAGCCGGGCACACTGGGCAGCGCCGAGCTGTACAAAGAGAAGCTGGGCGCCGCCGAGCATCTGATCCGCAAGGAAATGAGCCGCTACCGCGCCACGCCGGATCGCTCGTGGACAGTACCCGCCGGGCACTACTTCATGATGGGCGACAACCGCGACAATTCGAATGACAGTCGCTATTGGGATGATCCGAACATTCCCAAGGATCTGCTGGGCATGGTTCCCGACCAGAATATCGTCGGCAAGGCCTTCGCGGTCTGGATGAGCTGGCCGGAACCGAAACTCAGTCACCTGCCGAATTTTTCGCGGGTTGGCCTGATCAAGTAATCACACACGGCGCTGTTGACCACAGCGCCGAATGCATTTCTGGAGCCGGCACAATCGGCTTCGCAATCGCCAGGATTTAATTTTTGAACACAGCGTTAATTGTCCCAGGCCTGCGCCGCATCCCGGCGATGGCAGTGGAATCCAGCCACGAACTCAGCGTGGGTAAACCGTGAGCGTTTCTCTAAGCCGTCTCGAGCGCCAGCTCGGTTACACCTTCAAGGATCAGGAGCTGATGCTGCTGGCCCTCACGCACCGCAGTTTTGCCGGGCGCAACAACGAACGCCTGGAATTCCTCGGCGATGCCATCCTCAACTTCGTTGCCGGCGAGGCGCTGTTCGATCGCTTCCCGCTGGCCCGCGAAGGCCAGTTGTCGCGTTTGCGCGCACGCCTGGTAAAAGGTGAGACGCTGGCCGTACTGGCGCGCGGTTTCGACCTTGGCGATTACCTGCGGCTGGGTTCCGGTGAGCTGAAGAGCGGCGGTTTCCGTCGCGAATCGATCCTCGCTGACGCCCTCGAAGCCCTGATCGGCGCGATCTATCTCGACGCCGGCATGGACATGGCGCGTGAGCGCGTGCTGGCCTGGCTGGCCGGTGAGTTCGAAGGCCTGACGCTGGTCGACACCAACAAGGATCCGAAAACCCGTCTGCAGGAACACCTGCAATCGCGCGGTTGCGATCTGCCACGCTATGAAGTGGTGGATATCCAGGGCGAGCCGCACTGCCGAACCTTCTTCGTCGAGTGCGAAGTTGTCTTACTGAATGAAAAAAGCCGAGGTCAGGGTGTGAGCCGTCGTATTGCCGAACAGGTAGCGGCCGCCGCAGCACTGATTGCCCTGGGCGTGGAGAATGGCAATGACTGATACAAACGCAACTCGCTGTGGCTATGTTGCCATCGTCGGCCGTCCCAACGTCGGTAAGTCGACGTTGCTGAACCACATCCTTGGCCAGAAGCTCGCGATCACTTCGCGCAAGCCGCAGACCACTCGTCACAACATGCTCGGGATCAAGACCGAAGGTGACGTGCAAGCGATCTACGTCGACACCCCCGGGATGCACAAGGGTGGCGAAAAAGCTTTGAACCGTTACATGAACAAGACCGCTTCGGCGGCGTTGAAAGACGTCGACGTAGTGATCTTTGTCGTTGACCGCACCAAGTGGACCGACGAAGACCAGATGGTTCTCGAGCGCGTGCAGTACGTGACCGGCCCGCTGATCGTCGCGCTGAACAAGACCGATCGCATCGAAGACAAAGCCGAGCTGATGCCGCACCTCAGCTGGCTGCAGGAACAACTGCCGAACGCGCAGATCATTCCGATTTCCGCACAGCACGGGCACAACCTGGAAGCGCTGGAAAAGGTCATCGCCGATCACCTGCCGGAGAACGATCACTTCTTCCCGGAAGACCAGATCACTGACCGCAGCAGCCGCTTCCTCGCCGCTGAACTGGTGCGTGAGAAGATCATGCGCCAGATGGGCGCCGAGCTGCCGTACCAGATCACCGTCGAAATCGAAGAGTTCAAGCAGCAGGGCAAAACCCTGCACATCCACGCCTTGATCCTCGTTGAACGTGACGGCCAGAAGAAGATCATCATTGGCGACAAGGGCGAGCGCATCAAACGCATCGGCACCGAAGCGCGCAAGGACATGGAGTTGCTATTCGACTCCAAGATCATGCTCAACCTGTGGGTGAAGGTGAAGGGCGGCTGGTCCGACGACGAGCGCGCGCTGCGTTCGCTGGGTTACGGCGACCTGTAAGTACGCGGTTGTCGCAACACCGGAAGAACCTGTGGGAGCGAGCTTGCTCGCGAAGGGGATGTAACATTCAGCATTGATGTTGACTGTCACACCGAATTCGCGAGCAAGCTC
Organism: Pseudomonas sp. CROZ-RG-20F-R04-15; assembly: GCF_022662375.1. Taxonomy (GTDB): domain Bacteria; phylum Pseudomonadota; class Gammaproteobacteria; order Pseudomonadales; family Pseudomonadaceae; genus Aquipseudomonas. The sequence continues at coordinate 377,580 of NZ_JAKNQL010000001.1, forward strand.
GCTCCCACAGTGGTTTTGGGGTGAATATAAAACCGCGTTTTATCCATGAGAGTTCCATGTCCTCAAACCCGCCTCCCGCCCAACCCGCCTACGTCCTGCACTCGCGCGCCTACCGTGAAACCAGCGCCTTGGTGGATTTCCTCACGCCGCAAGGGCGGCTGCGGGCGGTGTTGCGCAGTGCGCGGGGCAAGGCCGGGACATTGGCTCGGCCGTTCGTGTCGCTGGAAGTCGAGTTTCGTGGCAAGGGCGAGCTGAAGAATGTCGGGCGCATGGAGAGTTCTGGCACTTCGGCGTGGCTCAACGGCGAGGCGCTGTTCAGCGGCCTCTATCTCAATGAATTGCTGATCCGCTTGCTGCCTGCCGAGGATCCGCATCCAGCGGTGTTCGATCACTACGCTGCAACCTTGCTGGCACTGGCCGAAGGTCGGCCGCTGGAACCGTTGCTGCGTTCCTTCGAGTGGCGATTGCTGGATGACCTCGGTTACGGCTTTTCACTGAACACTGACGTTCACGGTGAACCCGTCGCGCCGGATGGTCTCTATCGCCTGCAAGTGGATGCGGGTCTGGAGCGAGTCTTCCTGCTGCAACCCGGCCTATTCAACGGCGTTGAACTACTGGCCATGGCCGAAGCCGACTGGACCGCCCCTGGCGCGTTGTCCGCGGCCAAGCGCTTGATGCGTCAGGCCTTGGCTGTTCACCTGGGCGGTCGTCCCCTCGTCAGTCGCGAGCTGTTTCGCAAGCCCTAGCCCCGTGTATGCTGTGCGCCGAATCTTTTTCTTCAGGAGCGCGCACTCGTGACCACCAGCAATCGCATTCTTCTTGGCGTGAATATCGACCACGTCGCCACCCTGCGTCAGGCCCGTGGCACGCGCTACCCGGACCCGGTCAAGGCTGCACTGGACGCGGAAGAGGCGGGCGCCGATGGCATCACCGTGCATCTGCGTGAAGATCGCCGACACATTCAGGAGCGCGATGTCCTGTTGCTCAAGGACGTGCTGCAAACCCGCATGAACTTCGAAATGGGCGTCACCGAAGAAATGATGGCGTTCGCCGAACGCATCCGCCCAGCGCACATTTGCCTGGTCCCGGAAACCCGCCAGGAACTGACCACTGAGGGTGGTCTGGATGTGGCTGGGCAGGAAGAGCGCATCAAGGCGGCGGTTGAACGCCTGTCGAAGATCGGCAGCGAAGTGTCGCTGTTCATCGATGCTGACGAGCGGCAGATCGCCGCGTCGAAGCGCGTCGGTGCGCCGGCCATCGAACTGCACACCGGGCGTTATGCCGATGCAGAAACGCCGACTGAAGTGGCAGAAGAGCTCAAGCGTGTCGCCGATGGCGTAGCGTTCGGTCTGGCCCAAGGCCTGATCGTCAACGCAGGTCACGGCTTGCATTACCACAACGTTGAAGCCGTAGCGGCGATCAAAGGCATCAATGAACTGAACATCGGCCACGCGCTGGTGGCGCATGCGTTGTTCGTCGGCTTCAAGTCTGCCGTATCGGAAATGAAGGCGCTGATCTTGGCTGCTGCCAAGCACTAAAGGTCGCCGCATAACAACTGTGGGAGCGAGCCTGCTCGCGAAAGCGTTGTATCAGTCAAAGATGATGTCGACTGACACGACGCCTTCGCGAGCAAGCTCGCTCCCACATTTGTTTTTGGGGTGTTTGTTAGAGGGGGGCAGGTTCTTGCGCGGGTTTTGACTTGTCGATACCCGGCACATGCAGATTGCCCTCAGCCACTTGATCGCCCTCAAGCTGCGGCTGCGTCACCCAGGTCAGAATGTCGTAGTAACGACGGATGTTCGCCACGAAGTGCACTGGCTCGCCGCCCCGGGCGTAGCCATAACGCGTCTTGCTGTACCACTGCTTCTGCGACAGGCGCGGCAGGATCTTCTTCACGTCCAGCCACTTGTCCGGGTTCAGTCCTTCCTTGGCCGTCAACTTGCGCGCGTCATCCAGATGGCCGCTGCCGACGTTGTACGCCGCGAGGGCAAACCAGGTGCGATCCGGTTCCTTGATCGAATCGTCGAGCTGATCCTTCATATAAGCCAGGTATTTGGCGCCGCCCATGATGCTCTGCTTCGGATCGAGGCGGTTGGAGACGCCCATGGCCTGTGCGGTGTTCTGCGTGAGCATCATCAGCCCGCGCACGCCGGTTTTCGAGGTGACAGTCGGTTGCCACAGCGATTCCTGATAGCCGATGGCCGCGAGCAGGCGCCAGTCGACTTTCTCCTTCTTCGCGTAATTCTTGAAGTGCTGTTCGTATTTCGGCAGGCGCTGCTGCAAGTGCTGGGCGAAGGTCGTGGCGCCCATGTAGCCGAGGACATCGACGTGACCGTAGTAGCGATCCTTCAAGCGTTGCAGGGTGCCGTTCTTCTGCACCTTGTCCAGATACGCGTTGATTTCGTTGAGCAGGCTGTTGTCCTCGCCCGGGCCCACGGCCCAGCTCTGGCTGCGCGCATCACCGAGGTCGAAAGCCACGCGGATGTTGGTGAAGTACACCTGATTCATTGCCACTTCGTTGGAATCGACCAGGGTCAGGTCAATCTGGCCTTCATCGACCATGCGCAGCAGGTCGACCACTTCAACCGCGTCGGACTCTTCGTATTCGATAGCGGGGAATTTCTTTTTCAGCTCGGCCAATTGTTCAGCGTGGGTGCTGCCCTTGAGCACCATGATCTTCTTGCCGACCAGATCGCCGGGATCGGTCGGCCGCGACTGGCCATTGCGATAGATGATCTGCGGGGTGACTTCAAGGTAGGAGTGCGAAAAGCGCACCTGCTGCTTGCGCTGATCGCTGCTGACCAGACCGGCAGCGGCCAGCACCGGGCCGTTCGGTTTGCCGATCTGATCGAAGAGGTCGTCGAGGTTGTCGGCGGTCTCGATCTTCAGCTCGACCCCCAAATCGTCGGCGAAACGCTTCACCAGCTCGTATTCGAAGCCGGTTTCACCGCTGCGATCCTGAAAGTAGGTGGCGGGGCTGTTACGGGTAATCACCCGCAGCACACCATCCTCCTTTACGCGCTCGAGTGTGTTGGGTTTATCAACACAGCCACCGAGCATCAGGAAGAGTCCGGTTGCGATCAGCCATTTGGCGTACCGCGGACGCAAAGCCGTTGGAAAAAACATCTGCGCAGTATACGCAAACGGCCACGGGCGCCATATCTCGACAGTGCAGGGCGAGTCTGCTAGCGATCACAAAACCGAGCTGAACCCCGCAGAAACGGGCCTTCACGGCTTTTTGTTACAGTAAAAATAAGCGGCTTCTGAATAGTCGATTTACCTGACTCTGAAGTCGGAAACACAGATTGATACCCGAGTGCAACCGTGCGTAGCGTTTCGGGTGATGTTGAGGGCGGTTTAGGCTAGAATGCACGGCCTCAAAGCACACCCCTTCCCGAGGCTGTCCCGAAGATGTTGATCCTGCGCGGCGCTCCTGCCCTTTCTGCCTTTCGCCACAGCAAACTCCTTGAGCAACTGAGCCAGAAGGTTCCAGCTGTCAGTGGCCTGTATGCTGAATTCGCTCACTTCGCCGAAGTCACCGGCGTCCTGACCGGCGACGAACAGCAGGTGCTAGCGCGCCTTCTGAAGTACGGCCCAAGCGTTCCGGTACAAGAGCCGACCGGTCGTCTGTTTCTGGTGTTGCCGCGTTTCGGCACCATCTCGCCATGGTCGAGCAAGGCCAGCGACATCGCCCGCAACTGCGGCCTGAGCAAGATCCAGCGTCTGGAACGCGGTATCGCCTTCTACGTGGCCGGTCAGTTCAGCGAAACTGAAGCCCAGCAGATCGCCGACGTGCTGCATGACCGCATGACCCAGATTGTGCTGGCCAACCTCGAACAGGCCGCCGGTCTGTTCAGCCACGCCGAGCCGAAGCCGCTGACGGCCATCGACATCCTCGGTGGCGGTCGCGCCGCGCTGGAAAAAGCCAACACCGAGCTGGGCCTGGCCCTGGCCGAAGACGAAATTGACTATCTGGTCGATGCCTTCAACGGTCTCAAGCGCAACCCGCACGACATCGAATTGATGATGTTCGCCCAGGCCAACTCCGAGCACTGCCGCCACAAGATCTTCAACGCCAGTTGGGATATTGATGGTGAGAACCAGGAAAAAAGCCTGTTCGGCATGATCAAGAACACCTACGTGATGCACAGCGAAGGCGTTCTGTCGGCTTATAAGGACAACGCCTCGGTGATCGTCGGCAACGTTGCCGGCCGTTTCTTCCCGAACCCTGAAACCCGCCAGTACGGCGCGGTGCAGGAGCCGGTGCACATCCTGATGAAGGTTGAAACCCACAACCACCCGACCGCGATCGCTCCGTTCCCGGGCGCATCGACCGGTTCCGGCGGCGAGATCCGTGACGAAGGTGCCACCGGCCGTGGCGCCAAGCCAAAGGCTGGCCTGACCGGTTTCACCGTGTCGAACCTGCAGATCCCCGGCTTCGAACAGCCGTGGGAAGTGCCGTACGGCAAGCCTGAGCGCATCGTTACCGCGCTGGACATCATGATCGAAGGGCCGCTCGGCGGCGCTGCGTTCAACAACGAATTCGGTCGTCCGGCCCTGACTGGCTACTTCCGTACCTTCGAACAGTCGATCACCACCCCGCACGGTGACGAAGTTCGTGGTTACCACAAGCCGATCATGCTCGCTGGCGGCATGGGCAACATCCGCGAAGAACACGTCAAGAAAGGCGAGATCGTCGTTGGCTCCAAGCTGATCGTCCTCGGCGGCCCGGCGATGTTGATCGGTCTGGGCGGCGGCGCCGCTTCCTCGATGGCCACCGGCACCAGCTCGGCGGATCTCGACTTCGCTTCCGTACAGCGTGAAAACCCTGAGATGGAGCGTCGTTGCCAGGAAGTCATCGACCGTTGCTGGCAACTGGGTGACAAAAACCCGATCAGCTTCATCCACGACGTCGGCGCGGGCGGTCTGTCCAACGCCTTCCCGGAACTGGTCAACGACGGCGACCGCGGTGGCCGTTTCGAACTGCGCAACATTCCCAACGACGAGCCGGGCATGGCCCCGCACGAAATCTGGTCCAACGAATCCCAGGAACGTTACGTTCTGGCGGTCGGCCCGGAAGACTTCGCGCGCTTCCAGGCGATCTGCGAACGCGAGCGTTGCCCGTTTGCCGTAGTGGGCGAGGCGACTGCCGAACCGCAACTGACCGTGACCGACAGCCACTTCGGCAACAACCCGGTGGACATGCCACTGGAAGTGTTGCTGGGCAAAGCCCCGCGCATGCACCGTTCGGTGGTTCGCGAAGCTGAGCTGGGCGATGACTTCGATCCGTCGAACCTCGACATCACCGAGTCCATCGAACGCGTTCTGCATCACCCGGCGGTGGCGAGCAAGAGCTTCCTGATCACCATCGGCGACCGCACCATCACCGGCCTTGTGGCCCGTGACCAAATGGTCGGCCCATGGCAGGTTCCGGTGGCCGACGTTGCCGTCACCGCCACCAGTTTCGACGTCTACACCGGTGAAGCGATGGCGATGGGCGAGCGTACTCCGCTGGCATTGCTGGACGCCCCGGCGTCGGGCCGCATGGCCATCGGCGAAACCCTGACCAACATCGCTGCTTCGCGGATCAACAAGATCTCCGACATCAAACTGTCGGCGAACTGGATGTCCGCTGCCGGCCACCCGGGCGAAGACGCGCGTCTGTACGACACCGTGAAAGCGGTCGGTATGGAACTGTGCCCTGAGCTGGGCATCACCATTCCGGTGGGCAAGGACTCGATGTCCATGGCCACTCGCTGGAACGACAACGGCGAAGAAAAAACCGTGACCTCGCCGATGTCGCTGATCGTGACCGGTTTCGCGCCAGTGGCTGACATCCGTCAGACCCTGACCCCGGAACTGCGCATGGACAAGGGCACCACCGACCTGATCCTGATCGACCTCGGTCGCGGTCAGAACCGCATGGGTGCTTCGATCCTTGCACAGGTTCACGGCAAGCTCGGCAAACACGCGCCGGACGTCGATGACGCTGAAGACCTGAAAGCCTTCTTTGCGGTGATCCAGGGCCTCAACGCCGACGGTCACCTGCTGGCTTACCACGACCGTTCCGACGGTGGTCTGCTGACCTCCGTGGTCGAAATGGCCTTCGCCGGCCACTGCGGTTTGAGCCTGAACCTCGACGGTCTGGCTGAAACCACCGCCGACATCGCTGCAATCCTGTTCAACGAAGAACTGGGTGCCGTCATCCAGGTTCGTCAGGATGCCACGCCAGATATCCTCGCGCAGTTCAGCGCGGCCGGTCTGGGCGACTGCGTGTCGGTGATCGGTCAGCCGATCAACAATGGCCAGATCAACATCACCTTCAACGGTGACACCGTGTTCGAAGGCCAGCGTCGTCTGCTGCAACGTACCTGGGCTGAAACCAGCTACCAGATCCAGCGTCTGCGCGACAACGCTGACTGCGCCGAGCAAGAGTTCGATGTGCTGCTGGAAGAAGACAATCCGGGCCTGAGCGTCAAGCTCAGCTACGACGTCAATCAGGACATCGCCGCGCCTTACATCAAGAAAGGCATCCGCCCACAGGTTGCCGTGCTGCGCGAGCAGGGCGTCAACGGTCAGGTGGAAATGGCGGCGGCGTTCGACCGCGCCGGTTTCAACGCGATCGACGTGCACATGAGCGACATTCTCGCGGGCCGTGTCGACCTGAACGAGTTCAAAGGTCTGGTGGCCTGCGGTGGTTTCTCTTACGGCGACGTTCTCGGCGCCGGTGAAGGCTGGGCCAAGTCGGCGCTGTTCAACAGCCGTGCCCGCGATGCGTTCCAGGGTTTCTTCGAGCGCAACGACAGCTTCACCCTCGGCGTGTGCAACGGTTGCCAGATGATGTCCAACCTGCACGAGCTGATCCCGGGCAGCGAGTTCTGGCCGCACTTCGTGCGTAACCGCTCCGAGCAGTTCGAAGCGCGCGTGGCGATGGTGCAGATTCAGGAATCGAACTCGATCTTCCTGCAGGGCATGGCCGGTTCGCGTATGCCGATCGCCATCGCTCACGGTGAAGGTCACGCCGAGTTCTCCAGCGAAGAAGCCCTGCTGGAAGCCGATCTGTCGGGTTGCGTGGCGATGCGTTTCGTCGACAACCATGGCAAGGTCACCGAGCGTTATCCGGCCAACCCGAACGGTTCGCCGCGCGGGATTACCGGTCTCACCAGCCGTGATGGCCGCGTGACGATCATGATGCCGCACCCGGAGCGTGTGTTCCGCGCGGTGCAGAACTCGTGGCGTTCGGAAGACTGGAACGAAGATGCGCCGTGGATGCGTATGTTCCGTAACGCGCGCGTCTGGGTTAACTAAGGCCTGTGTACAAGCTCGCCTTTTTTGTTCCTGACAGTCATGTCGAGGTGGTCAAAGGGGCTGTGTTCGCTGCCGGTGGTGGGCGAATCGGTGACTATGACCACTGTGCGTGGCAGGTGCTTGGGTCTGGCCAGTTTCGACCTTTGGACGGGAGTCAGCCGTTTATTGGCGAGGCGGGGCAGGTTGAGCAGGTTGAGGAATGGAAGGTTGAGCTGGTGGTGGCAGATGAGCTTATCGTTGCTGTTGTGGCGGCGTTGAAGCTCAGTCATCCGTATGAGACACCGGCTTATGAAGTGTGGCGGCTGGAAGATTTCTGATCTTCCTTGCTGCTGAAACAAGAAACCCGCAGACGAGTGATTGTCTGCGGGTTTTTTGTTGCCTGCGATTTTGTGGGTGATGGTGTTTTTAATGTGGGAGCGAGCCTGCTCGCGAAGGCGTCGGATCAGACAATGATGTTCTGACTGACCGAGTACATATCCATTGCTGCGGTAACGGCTTCTTAGGGTTCCGCCCTTGCGGCGGGTCACCTTTTCCAAACGCCGAAAAGGTAACCCAAAAGGCTTGCCCCAACGTTCGGCCCACTCGCTAAAGCTCGGGGTTCCTTCGCTCCGGGATCGATCCGGGCGCAGCGCCTACGGTTTGCTGCGCTGCACCTCCTCTCGCTGTGTTTGGCTGCGCCAAACGGTCGCTGCGCTCCCACCCCCGGATCAATCCCTCCACTCAGCCTGCCGACGGGGCCGGTGGATCAAGATCAAGAGCTGCAGCGGAGCTAACGCCCTTCCTGTTTGAGTGATGTGTGATCGGCTTGGGTTGTGTATTTGATTCGCCCCTCACCCCAGCCCTCTCCCGAGGGAGAGGGAGCGACTTGTGGGTTTTTTGAAAATCTGAGTTCGGCTCGGTATGTCACGTCGACGTATTGCTCGCCAACACCTCGCAGACGAGTGATTGTCTGCGGGTTTTTTGTTGCCTGCGATTTTGTGGGTGATGGTGTTTTTAATGTGGGAGCGAGCCTGCTCGCGAAGGCGTCGGATCAGGCAATGATGTTCTGACTGACCGAGTATATATCCATTGCTGCGGTAACGGCTTCTTAGGGTTCCGCCCTTACGGCGGGTCACCTTTTCCAAACGCCGAAAAGGTAACCCAAAAGGCTTGCCCCAACGTTCGGCCCGCTCGCTAAAGCTCGGGGTTCCTTCGCTGCGGGATCCATCCGGGCGCATCGCCTACGGTTTGCTTCGCTGCACCTCCTCTCGATGCATTTGTCTGCGCCAAACGGTCGCTGCGCTCCCACTCCCGGATCAATCCCGGAACGAAGCCTTCCGATGTCGCCCGTAGATCAAGATCAAAAGCTGCAGCCGAGCTAACGCTCATCCTGTTGAGTGGGGCGGCTTCGCGGCGGGTATGTTCGCAAATTGAAGTTGTGGGGGCTGGTCCCGAAAACGGCGAGAAGAAAACCACTGGGCCGCCAGTCCAGTGGTTTTCAGCGTGATTAGGTCCTCTCGACGGTGTTCAACTGACAGCCGAAAGTTTGACTTGGTCGACAAGCATGTCGATCAAATCGGGCAGGTATTGGAACCGCTGCTCCTTCTTGTTCCAGCGGTCAATGAAGAACAGCCCTTTGTCATCCACCTGGATCGGCGTGCTGACAATGTCCCCCGTTGCGGACTTGTGCACCAGGTTGATTTCGCTCGGGCCTGGGCGTTCGATCAGAAAGTGTCCGGCCTGGGTGAGTCTGGTCCGGCTTGGAGACCTGATGGGTGCAGGTTTTTTTGCTCGGGAAACCGCGATGTCCAGATTGAAGTCGCTGCGCAGTGCGAACACGCCGGAATTGACTTCCGAATTCACGACCTCCCAGGCGCCTTGATGGACACCTTTGGCCAGTTCTTGTGGGGTGTCGCGCACTTGAAGGCTGACTGCGCCAAGCGTATCGGCCAGTCCCGGTACGCCCAGATTATAGTTGGTGCTGGTTCTGCCGATCAGTGCCACCCACTTATGCGGTCCGTGTGCCAGTTGATCGGCCTCGATCAGATGGGTTGCGAAGTAATTGAACATCCGGTTGCGCGAAATATTCTTCTCTGTCACGCCATCCAGGTGATAGCTGGCCGTACAGTCGAGCGCCCTGATACGGATATTGTTTTTCGCTGCCGCGTGGACCAATTCGGTATAGAGAGGGACACCACCCGAAGATCCCATGAGTGTGGAGTCGAGTATCCGCAAGTAACTTCTGAGGCGGTCGGGCATGCGTTGGGTCTGAAAAAAAATGTCCAGCTCGGCCTGGTGCAGATCAGTTAGCAGATGTTGCACGTAAAGCGTGTCGTAGCCCGACGACTTGAGTGTTTTCATGTGTTTTTTCAGCAGTGTCTTGCTCGACACTGTGAATCTTGATTCGCCGATCAACAGGCTCAGACGGCTGTCGGCGAGTTGGCTCAAAAATGTTTCGAATGAGCTATCGGCGGCAATGTCCGGCAGGGTGGGCGCGGGGGCCGGGGTGTAGTCGGTAAAGGCATCCAGGGCCTTTTTCTCGAGGCGGTTGCGTTGCGCAATAAATGCATTATAGGCAGCCTGCGCATCGCGGCCGGCCTGACCACGCAAGGTTGTAAAGGGGTAGCGAGAGTCGAGTTCGCGGGGGCGGAATTGCATGCGATCAATTTCGGCACGGAACGCCGTCGGAACATCGAACTCGTCGAAATATTGAACGCTCGCGGCCGCCGTCGCCGGAGACTGAGCAGGTACTTGGGGTGCTTTGTAGGATGTCGGCACTGCCACGTGGTAATCGCCCTTGGCTGCTGCGTCACCGGTTATCGCGCCGGGCGAGTCGACGCCGATACGCGCCGGTTGACCCGCCGCCACGTCGTCGATGCGCAGGGCAACGGCTTCGTGCAGGTCGGCCAGACCAGGCGTCTTGTCGAACGTGCTCATGCGTGAAACCTCCGTCAAAGCTATCCAGCGCTCGGCGGGGGCGTCAATGGCATCGGCGGCAATGGCCTTGAGCGAGTAGAAGTTTCTGATGCTGTTGCTGCGAGGCGTCAGCGGCGAAACATCGGCCATCACCAGGGCACCGTCCAGCTTATAGCTGGTGGAGGCATCCAGTGCGTGGATTTTCAGGCCCTTTTCCCGCGCCGTGCGAACCAGCGCAAGGTACGAGAACGGCGCGTCGGGTCCGTGGCCCAAGGCTTTGTCGACGGCTTTCAAATGCCGTTTGATACCGCGCCATGATTCGCCCCGGTTGAATTTTTCCAGCTTGATGTGGAAGACGTCAGCCGGCAGATACTCCATATAAAGGTGTTTGAAGCCACTCTTGAGCAACGCGTCCATATGAGTGATCAGCGCCTCTTTACTGGCGATGGAGCCAGGCTGTGCGCCGATGACCAGATGCTTGCCGGCCAACGCGTCGCTGGCCAGCAGTTGCGTAAATGACGTGTCGGCGGCGATGGCCGGCACTTCGATGCGCGCAGGTAAAGGGGCAAGTTCGGCAAAGTGACGGGTCGCGTCGGTGGTCAGCTTTTCGACCTGCAGCAGGTAGGCGGTGCGTGTGGACGCCAGTTGATCGGCAGCGGCGAGGAGGCTGGAGTAACCGTAGGACGTTCCCATGTAGTCCTGGCTGCGTTTGAGAATCTCCTCTCTCGCCTCGGGGTCGATCACCATTGCAATCCTGTCCCGATATTTGAGCGGCACGCCGTAGTCTTTGTGCGGGCCGGGTGTCTGCGCCAAGCTGTCGTATTTCGGCATGCCGCCGGCCACGCCACTGCGCACCATCACACCTTCGGCATTGGGCACGGCCAGAATTGTGGTCGACTGGAGCCTGCCGGTTTCAGGGTCAAGGCGATGCAGCAGGTAGCGGCCGATGGCGTCGTGCTCTTTCGCTGCCCACAGGGTCTGGCCCTTGTAGTTTACCGGCCGCATGTCCGCCGGGGGGACGGTGGGTTCCACTTGTTCAATCAGGGTCATGACGCGCTGCTGTTCACTGGCGCTACTGACGGCGGCCTGGCGCAGGGGCCGGCTGGCAGGCTGAAGTGAGCGCAGGGCTGGACGCAGGTCGGTCAATAGCGCACCGGTGCTGTTGAGCATGTAGCCGAGCAAATGGCTGAGTGCTTCACTGTTATTACCCTGGCGGTAGGCGTGCAGGGCGAGCATGCCGTCCTTGAACGCCAACAGCAGCCCGGTGCTCAGACTCAACAGCGGAAACGGTGCCGTGGCAATCGCGGTGACCCATTCGACGCACGTCCAGATCAGGCCGGCAATCATCTGGGCGCGGCTGCTGGTGGTCGCATGGACGTCGTCGATCTTGCGCTGCAGCTTCATGTCATACAGCGCGTCGCGCATGTCGCTGATCGGGGCTTGCTGGTGTGTCGAGTCGTAGCGTGCGGGGCTGGGTGTCGTTTTGTCGATGTCTTTGGGCAGTTGCTTTTTGGCGGTTTCAAGGAATGTGCGCACCCGGGTCTGCGATTGAATGCCTACCCGTCGGGTGAAATATTCGATCATGCCGGGCTGTTGTTTCAGCAGGTAATTGAACAACCGTGCTTCGCGAAAACTGACGCCGTCAGGCGCGTCGGGGGTGTAGAGCAGCACCTGGTTTTTGTCGTGGCCGAACAGCCAGTTGTCGAGCACCCACTCACCGTCAATCATCAGTCGATGGACCGGGTATTTTTTCTGCCGTGGTGCCGTGGTGTCCTCCATGCTGTCGATACTCTGCTCAAGCCATCGCCGGTCACTGCTGGCGATATGGCCTTGCAACTGGCATTCCAGCGCTGCGCATTTCATCTGGTGCCGGGTGACGGCCAGGATCGTATTGCGCCTGAAGGCGTAGCCCTCGCTCGTGGCACTTTGCAGTTCTTTTCTGACCTTGTCGGTGTAGCGTTCGCCGACCCATACGCCGGTGACCGAACGTGCGACATTCTCTGCGGTCAGGCTGCTGATATCGATGCCCTGCGGCCCTTTGAAGCGTGCCGAACGGGAGAATTTTTCGTCGAGGAAGCCGACGCCGTCGGCATAGCCGTCGCGGTACAGCCGGGTATACGTTAACGGTTTCGGTGTCAGGGCAGGAATGACCGACATGGGCGAGTAAGCGATGACAGTATCCGGATCGACGTCGTTGGCCGGACGCTTGAGCAACAGGTTCAGTTGTTTTTTCGCGTGCTCGTGCACGTAATCGTCGAACGCGGGAAAGCGACTGCCCGAGAGTTGATGCTGGTCGAAACCTCGCAATGCACCTTCGGCGTCCTCGGTCAGCGTCGACAGTTTCCTGCGATTTTCGTCGGTGGTCGTGCGATACCACAGCGGAGTGCCGAAATCGTAGTCGTCGATTCGCGTGGCCAACACGTGTTCGGCCATGACTCGCAGGCAATCGAGGTGCTTGCCGATGTTCTCGAAGGTGATTTTTCTGTGCTCCTGATCCTCAGGCTTGAAGCTCAGGCCGGAGAGCACTTTGCGCAGGTTTGGACGAAAGCGCAGAGGTGCACGGCTGATCAGGTAGCCGGTCATGGTCTTGACGTCTTCGCTGTGCGCAGCCCAGCCAAGCAAGTGGGTCTGACATTCAAGCTCACTGTTGAAGGCCTGGAACTGCTGTTCGCGCGGCGCTTGTGGCGTGCACAGCAGCAGGCGTTCAAGGGCGCCTTTGGTGTCGCTCTGGCGCAACACCCAGAGATCCTGCAGTTGCGCACCGTGCACGGACAGGGTCGCGGCGCGCAGGTGTGGATCGCTGTCGTTGCGCAAGCGCTGGATCAGTTGCAGGTCACTCTCGAGCAGATGGCCTTGCAGCACTGCCGTATGGGCCAGTGCGACGATCCGTTGATCGAGCATGTCTTCCATGGCGGGTTTGATGGCTGGGCCGGCATGCATGTCTTTCTGCAAACGGTCGAACTCGATACGCGGCTTGAGGCTCAAGCCTTGCTTGACCAGCCACTGCGGTGTCAGGTCCGCGTAGGAATCGGCCAAAGGCGCATCGTCATAGGTGAGGGTGGTGTATCGCAGAAACTCCGAACCCGGCATTTCGTCTCCCGTGTGCGGGCCGCGCAAGGACAGATCGAGCAAATTGCGCTGATGCTCATACACACCGTATCCGGGCACCCGACGTTGCGTGGTGATTTGCAGCTTCTGCGGTTCCAGCTCATCAATTTCGAGATCTTCGCTCAGACGCTCCAGCCATTGATGCCTGGCGAGGGTCATCAGGCTGGCTGTCGGGCCCATCAGATCGAGCAGTTTCTGCCGCGCCTTGTGGTAGAGGCCGACCTGTTGCGCCAACTCGGTCTGCCGTGCAGAACTGGCGCTGCGGTACCACTGCGGAGCGCTGTCGCGCAGGTGGCGTTCGAACAAGGTTTGCGCCTGCAGTGCCAGGCGCGGAGCGATATCCGGCAAGGCTGCGGCAATGGCCCGGTCGAGGGCCGCGAGCAGCTGCGTCGAGTCTTGCTGCGGATTGTCGTCATAGCTCCAGGCGCGATCGATGTCTTGTGTGCGCTTGTCGATCAACGCATCGCAAATATGTTCGAACAGCGGTTGGCTATCGATCAGCGAGCACTGCAACGGCCAGATCCCCGCTGCATCCAGGTCGTGATAGCGCCGGGGCAACATCTGCATGAATTCGCTGCGGCTGGCGGGATGTTGCAGGTATTGCAGCAAATGGGCGTCGAGCGCCGTTGTTGAATCGAAGTACTCGATGCCCCTGCTCGGGGTGAACAACAGGACATAACCGATATCCTTGACTGTCGCCAGCTCGCTGAGCACGGGCTTTTTGTTTTCCGTGACGACAAAGGCGCCGGCCAGCTCGACGGTGTGTTCCTGAAAACTGAACTGCAGGGCGTAGGCCGCTGGCCGTAGCGTCGGCCCCAACGTCAGCTTTTCGAGGAGCGCAGCGGCTTGGGGATGCAGCAGGCGATCCTTGACGGCCTGTCGCGCCTCGTGGCCGATTGCGGTGAAACCGGCTTCGTAGGTCAGAAAGGTTCTGGCCGATTTGTTATCGATCAGGTCACGCAGATCCATGTCGAGCAACGCGGTGCCGAGCTTGGCCTTGGTGGTCGCGAGCAGTTGTTTGCCCTGATCACTGTGCAGGTCGCGGTTTTCCAGGATCTGGTAGATCGCCCGGCTTTTCTGCAAAAACCGCTCGCGGTGGGCATTGAGCAGGCTGTTCAGGCGTTTGAGGTATACCTGCTCCGCTGTCGGTGCCTGATCGGCGAGCAACGGGGTCTCGACGTTGAAAAGATGCTGGGCGATCTGATTGAGATCGCTCCTGATCTCTGCAACCGTGGGGGCGGTGGAAGTGCTCATCGGCACAGTCTCCATGCTGGTGGGAAGAACCTTCAGCATGGCGAGAGTGATTTGATCGAGGGTGGTACATATGTAGTGGGTGTGCGGTGCGGGTCAGGCGGGGCCGAGCCGACTCGAGAACCCATTTCCATAGCTGTCGGAATACGTCTCGTACCTCATCAAATAGCAGATTTTTCCTACAGCTTTTTCAGGTTGTCCCTCGGAAGTAGCGTCTCTACTTTGGGTGGTCTCTGGCAAACAGCGAGACAGGCAATAGACCGAATCAGGGTGTTGCTCATTTCACTGGAACCATTGATTTGACCCTGTGGTTGGAAATGGAAATACGTTCTGTCGTCACACCCCGCATCAACACAGACACTTCGTTGGGGCGAGCGCTGGTGTCCATGTTCAAATCGGTCGAGTTGGAACTGATTCAGGAGAATGCAGCGCCTGGGGCCGTAAAGATCATTGTGTTTGGAGGATGTACAGTTCACCTCTACACCAATCACCGCATATCTTTGGATGTCGATGCGAAAATCTATGAGGCATGTATTCCGGCAGGATTCGACCTGCGTACGCTACTTGCGGAGGTGCCGGTGCCCTTTGTTGATGAGATTTCTGCTCGAAAGATGGAGTTGAACTACGATCTGCAATACAACACTTGCTTTGGCCCGATTCATGAGGACTATTGGTCTCGAAGTATTCCCATTTCAGAGTTTTCGCTGACGTCTCCTCTACACATCCACATTGCTGCACCCGTCGACATAGCCATTACAAAGCTGGGCAGGGCTACAGATCACGATATCGCAGACATCAATGCGCTTCTAAGGTGTGGATTCATACTGACTAGCGAGCTCCGGCGTCTGGCATTGCAGGCAATTGATGTATATGTTGGCAATAAAGAGCAACCGACCTCGGTTCTGAGCAACCTATTGCAAAACTACCTGGAGAAAGCAGGTGACGAAGCTGAATAACGGTCACGTCCTCTCATCCGCGTTAGACACACTCGTCAGAAGCCCTCTGAATCAGGCTGATGACGTTGCACTGGTGAATGCTGCGAAAGAAGTCTGGTACTCGGATTCAAATGTTGAAAGCGAGGTTAAGGCCTTTCTCAAGTATCACAGTGATGATATTGAACGTCGTCGCGCCGCCTACCTGCTGGAGCGACTTACGCGTTTCTCGTGTGTCTCGGATACCCGCGTGTTGGAAACGCTTAATGCGCTGGAGCTTTTCGCGCACTCGACACCGAAGCAGGATGTTGTGCCACAAACGATGGTTTCATTACGCAATCGCAAAGATGAATTGGCCGTCTCCTGGGGATTGGCAGAAAGCCTTGGATTGAAGATTCAAACGCTGATGCCATTTCAGACCCGTCATTATCAAGCGGAACAGCATTCATCCTGAGCCGAATTTGTTGGCAATAAAAAACCGGCCTAAGCCGGTTTTTTTGTGTCGATTAAACCTTCGCTCCGACCTCGCTGCGATTCACCAGACTTTCCAGCGCGCCGCTCAAACTTGCTGCCTTATCCCCGACCAGCAAATGCCAGACCCCGCCATCCAGCTGGCTGACCCCCTGACACCCCAACGCCTTCAACTGCGCTTCCGAGAGCGCCGTGGCATCCGCCAGTTGCAGGCGAATCCGCGTCATCGCGATGCAGTCCAGTTGCCGCACATTGTCGCCACCGCCCAAGGCATTCAGCCATTGCTGCGCCTCGGAGCCAGCGACCGGCGGCGCTTTCGGTGCCTCGACAGCCACAGCACTTTCAGCCAGAACCGCGCGGCCGAGAGCAGGCATTGCCAGGCGAATCTCGTCAGCAATGCTGTCCGCCAGCGGCCCGACCACAACCTGCAAACTGCCACCTTTACCCGGACGCACGATCGCCATCGCGCCCAGCGCTTTCAGATCAACATCCGAAGCCTTGTTGCGATCGACCATCTCCAGTCGCAGGCGTGTGGTGCAAGCGCCGACAGTCAGCAGATTTTCGGCGCCGCCCAAAGCCTTGATGTAAGCGCTGGCACGTTGGTTTTCTGTGAGCACGGCTTTTTCACTCACCGCCACGTCTTCACGCCCCGGTGTCTTCAGGTTGAAGCGACGGATGCAGAAATCAAACACGGCGTAGTAGATGACCGCATAGGCGAGGCCCACCGGAATCACCAGCCAACCATTGGTCGAGCGCCCCCAACCGAGCACCATGTCGATGAAGCCACCGGAGAAAGTGAAGCCCAAGTGGATGTTCAAGGCATTGGTAATCGCCATCGACAACCCGGTCAGCAACGCATGCAGCAGATACAACAGCGGCGCCAGAAACATGAAGGCGAATTCGATTGGCTCAGTCACCCCGGTCAAAAACGAAGTCAGCGCCATCGACAGAAAAATCCCGCCCATGACTTTGCGGCGTTCCGGCAGTGCATTGCGGTACATCGCCAGACATGCCGCCGGCAGGCCGAAGATCATCATCGGGAACATGCCGGTCATGAACTGGCCACCCTTCGGATCGCCAGCGAAATAGCGCGACAGGTCACCGGTCACCAGCGCACCGGTAGTCGGATCGGTGAAGTTGCCGAACACAAACCACGCCATGTTGTTGAGGATATGGTGCAGGCCGGTGACGATCAGCAGGCGATTGAACACGCCGAACACGAATGCGCCGATGCTGCCGCTTTCCATCATCAAGGCGCCGAAGCTGTTGATGCCGTGCTGGATCGGCGGCCAGATATAGCCGAACACCACGCCCAGACCGACCGCAGCAAATCCGGTGACAATCGGCACAAACCGCCGTCCGCCGAAGAACGCCAGATATTCCGGCAGCTTGATGTCCTTGAAGCGGTTGTACAGCGCGCCGGCCATCAGGCCGCTGACGATCCCGGCGAGCATGCCCATGTTGATGCTCGCATCGAGCACCTTGAGCGTGGAGATCATCACCAGATAACCGATCACCCCGGCGAGGCCGGCGGTACCGTTGTTGTCCTTGGCGAAACCGACGGCGATGCCGATGGCGAAGATCATCGCCAGGTTGGCGAAGATTACCTGGCCGGCATCGTGAATGATCGCGATGTTCAGCAGGTCGGTGTCACCCAGGCGCAGCAGCAGGCCGGCAATCGGCAGGATCGCGATCGGCAGCATCAGCGCGCGGCCGAGGCGTTGCAGGCCTTCGATGAAGAGTTGGTACATGGCGTTTGTCCTTGTTGTTTTTGTTAGCGCAGAGGCCAATGTTGATGACAGGCGTGACGTACGGCGGCAGCGCTGCTCAGCTTGAGCAGGTCACGGCTGAGACGCTGGCATTCGGCTTCGTGCACCTGGCGCACGCGATCCTTGATTTCACCGATCTGCACCGGGCTGACCGACAGTTCGGTAACGCCCAGACCGATCAACACTGGTGTGGCCAACGGATCAGAGGCGAGGGCGCCGCACACACCCACCCAGCGCTTGTGCACCGCCGCACCATCGCAAGTCATGGCGATCAAGCGCAGCAGCGCCGGATGCAGCGCGTCGACGCGAGCGGCCAGACCTGCGTGGTCGCGATCCATGGCCAAGGTGTATTGCGACAAATCGTTGGTGCCGATCGAGAGGAAGTCAGCGTGTTCGGCCAGTTGTTCGGCTTGCAGTGCAGCGGCGGGGACTTCGATCATCACGCCGATTTCCGGGCGCTGGCTAACACCGAGTTCCCGGCACAGCGCATCGACGCGTTGGCGAATGTGCAGCAGCTCATCGACTTCGGTGACCATCGGCAACAGGATCCGGCAGCGGTGCAGCGGGCTGACTTGCAGCAGCGCGCGCAGTTGCTGATCGAGGATTTCCGGACGGGCCTGAGCCAGGCGAATGCCGCGCAGGCCGAGCACCGGGTTGGCTTCGATGGGCAGCGGCAGGTAGTCGAGTTGCTTGTCGCCGCCGACGTCGATGGTGCGGATGATCACGGACTTGTCGCCCATGGCATCGATCACGGCTTGATAAGCACTGCGCTGCTCATCGACGTCGGGAGCGGTCTGGCGATCGACGAACAAAAACTCGGTGCGCAACAGGCCTACACCATCGGCGCCGTTGGCAAAGGCGTCCGCCGCTTCACCGCTGGAAGCAACATTGGCGACGACTTCGATGTGTACGCCATTACGGGTTTCGGCGGGCAGGTGAGCCTTGGCTTGTTGCGCGTCGCGACGTTGTTGCCGCTCGATTTGCACCTGCTGAACTTCGCTCAGGCGTTCGGCATTCGGCATCAGTTCAAGACGACCACCATCGGCATCAAGCACGACCGATTGCCCTTGCGGCTGATCAAGCAATGCCGAGCCCAGCGCCACCATGCACGGCAGACCTTTGCCACGCGCCAGAATCGCCACATGCGAAGTCGCGCCACCCGCGGCCATGCACAACCCGGCGACACCTTGCGCGCTGAGTTGCAGCAAATCCGACGGCGTCAGTTCATGAGCGGCAACAATGGCGCCGGCCGGCACGTCGTAATTCCATGCTTCGCCGAGCAACGCACGCAGCACGCGTTGTTTGAGGTCGCGCAGATCATTGGCGCGTTCGGCCAGCAATGCGCTGCCGGTGTGTTGCAGGACTTCGCACTGCACATCGATCGACTGGCTCCAGGCGTGAGTCGCCGCAGTGCCTTGTTCGATGGATTGCTGTGCCGCGTCGAGCAGCGCCGGATCTTCCAGCAACGCCAGATGCGCGGCGAAGATTGCTTCTTCATCAGCGTTCTTGTGCTTTTTCGCTTGATCGAGGGTGCCGTCGATGTCACTGCGTACCTGATTCAGTGCCGTGTCGAGCACCTGCAATTGTTGCAACGGATCATGATTGCCCGCATCCACTGGCAAACTGATCGCGTTCAAGCGAAACAGCGGCCCGCCGACCAGTCCCGGTGCAGCGCAGACACCGTGCATTACGCCAGCTTCAGCCGGGCGTTTAAGCGGTGCGACAGTCACCGGCGCCGCAGCGTGATGATCATCCGGCAATGCTGTGGCCAACGCAGTGAGCAACGCTTGCAGCGCCGCCTCGGCATCCGGCCCCTGACAACTGACCTGCACTTGGTCCTGCTCGCCAACCGCCAGCCCCATCAAACCGATCAGGCTGTTGCACGGCGCCGTTTTGCCAGCGAAGTGCAGTTGCGACTGGCTTTTGAAACCTTGCGCCGTTTGTCGAATCAACGCGGCCGGGCGTGCATGCAAACCGCCGCGATGCGCCACCAACACATGCCCGTGAACCTCAGACCCGCCGACCGCTTCGACATGCGCCGCAGCACTGTTGCGGGCAACGATGTGCAGCAAGGGGTCGCCAACCTTCACTGCTTTCAGCGTGATCGGTCGTACCTGGAAATCCTGACTGTTGGTCAGGATCAACAGACTGACGAGGCTTTTGCATTGCTGGCCCACCTTGTCTTGGTCGTAGCGCAACAACGGCTGGCCCTTGGTCACGCGACCACCTTCTTTGACCAGCATCGAGAAGCCTTCGCCGTTCAGTTCAACGGTGTCGAGGCCCAGATGCAGGAGGATTTCCGCGCCGTTGACGGCACGCACGGTCAGTGCGTGGCCGGTGCGCGCGACGTGAATGATCACCCCGGCGCACGGCGAATACAGCGTGTCGTTGAGTGGATCGATGGCAATGCCATCACCCATCGCGCCGCTGGCGAACACCGCGTCCGGGACTTTGGCGAGCGTGAGCACCGGGCCGCTGAGCGGGGCGCTGAGGGTCAGCTCTTTATTGTTGTTGTGCATGGCTCGGTCTCATCAGGTGTGCAGTCATTCGGACTTAGTGCGTGCGTGTCACTTTGCTCAGGTGGCGCGGCTGATCCGGGTCCATGCCACGGGCCACGGCCAAACCGGCGGCCATCACGTAGAAGCTCTGAATCGCCAGAATCGGATCGAGGGCCGGGTGTTCGGCGCGGGTCAGCGTCAGATCGCGTTCGCTGACGTCATCGGGTGCTGCCAGCAACACACGGGCGCCGCGTTGACGCATCTCTGCTGCCAGGCTCAACAGACCCGCCTGCTCGGCGCCGCGTGGCGCGAACACCAGCAACGGATAGTGTTCGTCGATCAGCGCCATCGGGCCGTGACGCACTTCGGCGCTGCTGAACGCTTCGGCCTGAATCGCCGAGGTTTCCTTGAATTTCAAAGCCGCTTCCTGGGCAATGGCAAACCCGGCGCCACGACCAATCACCATCAAACGCTGGCAATCGCGCAGCGCTTCGATGGCCACGCTCCAGTCCTGTTTGGCAGCTTCGCGCAGGCCTTCGGGCAGGGCGTTGCCGGCTTCGAGCAATTCACCGTCCTCTTTCCAGTGCGCGATCAAACGGGCGCTGGCGCTGAGGGTGGCGATAAAACTCTTGGTCGCGGCGACGCTGCTTTCAGTGCCGGCGAGCAGCGGCACGCTGAATTCACAGGCAGCTTCCAGCGGCGAATCGGCGGCGTTGACCATCGACACACTGAGCGCGCCACGCTTGCGCAACAGACGCAGGCTGTTGACCAGATCCGGGCTTTGCCCCGATTGCGAAAACGCGAACGCGACCTGACCGCTGACCTTCAACGGCGCCTGCTGCATGGTCACCACCGACATCGGCAACGACGCCACCGGCACGCCCAGTTGCTGCATGGTCAGGTAGGCGAAGTAGCTCGCCGCGTGGTCGGAGCTGCCGCGTGCGACGGTCATCGCCACTTGCGGTGGCTGACGGCGCAGGCGCCCGGCGATCTCGATCATTTGCGGGTCGAGTTGTTGCAGTTGGGCTTGCACGGCCTCGAACGAGGACAGCGCCTCCTCAAGCATTTTTGAAGTCAATGTCTTCTCCTTCGACCATGACGGCGGTCAGTGTGAGTGAGCGATCCAGCCGCACGCAGTCGGCCCAGGCACCCGGTTGCAGGCGCCCGCGTTCGTTGATGCCGAGGTAGTCGGCGGGAAATTGCGATAGGCGCTGCGAGGCCTCGGCGATCGGCAAACCGATTTTCACCAGGTTGCGCAGGGCCTGATCCATGGTCAGCGTGCTGCCGGCCAGGGTGCCGTCGGGCAGGCGCACGCCGCCGAGGCATTTGGTCACGGTGTGGCTGCCGAGCTTGTATTCACCGTCGGGCATGCCGGCGGCCGCAGTCGAATCGGTCACGCAATACAGGCACGGGATCGAGCGCAGGGCCACGCGGATGGCGCCGGGATGCACGTGCAGCAAATCCGGAATCAGCTCGGCGAATCTGGCGTGGGCCAGTGCCGCGCCGACGATGCCCGGCTCGCGGTGATGCAGTGGGCTCATGGCGTTGTAGAGGTGGGTGAAACTGGTCGCGCCGGCCTCCATTGCAGCAACGCCTTCCTCGTAACTGCCGAGGGTGTGGCCGATCTGCATGCGCACGCCACGGCTGCTCAGTTCACGAATCAACCCGTCGTGACCGGCGATTTCCGGGGCGATGGTGATCACCCGAATCGGCGCCAATGCCAGATATTCTTCGACTTCGGCCATCAATGCGGTGTGGGCGAAATTCGGTTGTGCACCGAGTTTGCCGGGATTGATGTACGGGCCTTCGAGGTGTACGCCGAGGACGCGGGCGGCACCTTGCGGACGCTGTTCGCAGAATTCCCCGACTTCTTTCAAGACGCTGGAGATCTCGGCACTCGGTGCGGTCATGGTAGTGGCCAGCAGCGAGGTGGTGCCAAAACGCACGTGGGTTCTGGTGATGGTTTCGAAAGCGCTGGCGCCTTCCATGATGTCTTTGCCGCCGCCGCCGTGAACGTGCAGATCAATGAAACCCGGCAGCAGATACGGCAGGTCATTGGTGGCCGGATCGCAAGGCACGCCTTCGATCGACACGACTTTGCCGTGTTCGTGGGTCAGCCGGCCGCGAATCCAGCCGCTGGCGGTGAGGATGTTGTCTTCGGACATTTTGGTTCTCGCTTGTGGCTGCGCTTAACGGCGAAGCTCTGCAACAAAGTCGTAGTAGTCGTTGCGGCAATAGGTGTCGGTGACTTCGATCGGCGTGTTGTCTTCCAGGTAGCCAACCCGGGTCATCAGCAACATCGCAGTGCCGGGGGCAATGCCGACCAGCGCGGCGAACTCGTCCGAGGCGTTGATCGCCTGAATGTGCTGCAAGGCGCGGACGATCGGTTTGCCGATGCCGTCGAGGTATTCGTAGAGCGAATCGCCGACCAGTTGTGGCTTGGGCATGATAGAGGCGGGCAGGGTGCTCATTTCGATCGCCATCACCGTGTCATCGGCTTTGCGCAGACGTTTCATGCGCGCGACCTTGTCGTTCGGCGACAGGCTGAGGCGGATCAGTTCTTCGTGAGTCGGCAGGGTGATCTCACGTTCCAACCATTGGGAGCTGGGCACAAAACCCTTGAGTCGCAGCATCTCGCTGAAACCGGAGAGGCGCGACAGCGGTTGTTCCAGGCGTGGGGTGATGAAGGTGCCGGAACCTTGCAGGCGGCGGATCAGACCTTGATCGAGGAGAACTTCCAGCGCCTTGCGTGCGGTGACACGAGAGATACCGAGCATTTCGCTGAGATTGCGTTCGGACGGCATCGCCTGCTCGGACTTCCACTGCCCGGCATGGATTGCCGCTTCCAGATTGCGCGCCAGTTGCAGGTACAGCGGCGTCGGCTGGGAGTCATCGGGACGTAGGGCGTGGAAGTCGTTCATGTAGGGCATTTCCGTCGCGAGTATAGGATTGTTGTGGCTCGCTTGTGGGGCGGAAATTAATACCACTTGAATACCATGTCAACGCAGGTAATGGGCGGTTGACCCAATGAAATGGCGGGTTTTAGAGGGGTTGGTTTGAAGTGGTATTAAAGGTGGGCGGTGAAAAGCAAAAGATCGCAGCCTGCGGCAGCTCCTACAGTTGAGAGTGGTATCACCCTTGTAGGCGCTGTCGCAGGCTGCGATCTTTTGATTTATTTTTTTGCAGGTGACCAGCGGTCGGCGGTTACGGGCGGATTTCGACCATCGTGCCGTCCGGCACCAGGCTCCACACTTCGCGCATATCGACGTTGCGCATGGCGACGCAGCCGTCGGTCCAGTCGAGGGTGTGGAACAGGTCCTCCGGGGTTTCTTCCGAATCCGGCGTGCCGTGGATCATGATCATCCCGCCGGGCTCGACGCCTTCACGCCGGGCGCGGGCCGAATCGCTGATGTTCGGGTAGGAAATGTGCATCGACAGATTGAATTTGTCACTGGTCTTGCGCCAGTCGATCCAATAGAAACCTTCCGGCGTGCGTTTGTCGCCTTCGATTAGTTTCGGACCCTTTTTCGCGCCCTTGCCCAAAGAAATGCGATAGGTCTTCAGCGGTTTGCCATCGGCGATCAACTGCAGTTGATGTGCTGACTTGAGTACCAGGACTTTTTCGATAAGCGGGCTATTCGCAGGCGCCACGGTGGTCACGAATGACGCTTGGGAGACGGTAACGAACGACAGGCAGAACAGGGCAAGCAACCAGCGCATTGAAACGATTCCCCAGGAATGACGCAGATACATGATTTATAGATGTTGTGCAGACTTGCTCGGGTTATCGGCTGGCCGGCGACGAAATCAAGTAATGGCAGGCTGAGCAAGCGGCGGAATCGATTCCGAACGAACCGGATACACCTCAACACGCCGATCAGCGAAGAAGCATTCTAAGGTACGCCCCACTGTGCGGAAAGCCAGCTCGTCCCAGGGAATGTCGGCTTCGTCGAATAGTTGCACTTCCAGGCTCTCGGGACCGGCAGCGAAATCCAGGTCGACCAGCTCGGCACGGAAGAACACATGCACCTGACTGATGTGCGGCACGTCGATCAGCGTATAAATGCTCAGATTGCGCACGCGGGCGCAGGCTTCTTCGGCGGTTTCACGCACGGCGGCCTGTTCGATGGTCTCGCCGTTCTCCATGAAACCGGCGGGCAACGTCCAGTAACCGAGACGCGGCTCGATGGCGCGACGGCAGAGCAACACTTTGGTGCCCCAGGTCGGCACGCAGCCGGCAACGATATTGGGGTTTTGATAGTGAATGGTCTGACAGCTGTCACAGACAAATCGCAGCCGCGAATCGCCTTCGGGAATGCGCTGGGTGACCGGGTTACCGCAGTGGCTGCAAAATTTCATGCTGGGCTTCCTGAATGCTGCGCCTATCTTGGCGTGCAGCGGTGCCGGTCGGCAAGTTGTCGTTTCGCGACACGACAGGTTTCGGGGGCTTGGGCGCTCGCAATGATTGGTGCATGATGCAGGGTAAGGCACAGATCGAGAACACTCATGCTGGACGAGCTACTGCATAGGGTAAGCAACCACATACCGCGCACGCTGGAGACCGACACACGTTTCCCCGAGGCCGCCGTTCTGGTGCCGATCACCCGCAGTGAGGAGCCGGAACTGGTGTTGACCCTGCGCGCCAGCGGGCTCTCGACCCACGGCGGCGAAGTGGCGTTTCCCGGTGGTCGCCGCGATCCGGAAGACCCGGATCTGATCTTCACGGCGCTGCGTGAGGCTGAAGAGGAAATCGGCCTGCCGCCCGGACTGGTCGAAGTCATCGGCCCGCTCAGCCCGCTGATTTCCCTGCACGGCATCAGGGTCACGCCTTATGTCGGTGTGATTCCCGATTTCGTCGAGTATCAGCCCAATGATGCCGAGATCGCTGCCGTCTTCAGCGTGCCGCTGGAGTTCTTCCGTAAAGACCCTCGTGAACACACGCACCGCATCGACTATCAGGGCCGCAGTTGGTACGTGCCGAGCTATCGCTACGGCGAATACAAAATCTGGGGCCTGACGGCGATCATGATCGTCGAGTTGATCAACCTGCTCTATGACGCGAAAATCAGCCTGCACCAACCGCCGAAAAGCTTTATCAACACCTGAAGCCGTCGTTCGAACGGCCACTCACCGTGAGCCCTGAGGAAAACAAGATGAAATACCGCTTGGGCGACGCCCGTGTCGAGACCCATCCACAGAGCTGGGTCGCCCCCAATGCCGTGCTGGTGGGCAAGGTCAAACTGGAAGAGGGCGCCAACGTCTGGTTCAACGCCGTGCTGCGTGGCGACAACGAACTGATCCTGATCGGCAAGAACAGCAACGTCCAGGACGGCACCGTGATGCACACCGACATGGGCTATCCGCTGACCATCGGCACCGGCGTGACCATCGGCCACAATGCGATGCTGCATGGCTGCACCGTCGGCGATTACAGCCTGATCGGCATTAACGCGGTGATTCTCAACGGCGCGAAGATCGGCAAGAACTGCATCATTGGCGCCAACTCGCTGATCGGTGAAGGCAAAGAGATTCCGGATGGTTCGCTGGTGATGGGCTCGCCGGGCAAGGTCGTACGTGAACTGACCGAGCCGCAGAAGAAAATGCTTGAGGCCAGCGCCGCCCACTATGTGCATAACTCGCAGCGTTATGCCCGCGATCTGGTTGAGCAGGAAGAATGACTAACCCCGAAAGACCCGTCGCTTCGCCGTGCGTGAATATTTGTGCGCTGGATGAGGCTGATATCTGCACTGGCTGTCAGCGTACGGTCGAGGAGATCACCCGTTGGGGCCGCATGACCAATGATGAGCGCCGGGTGGTGCTGGGGTTGTGTCACGAGCGGGCGAAGGCGAGTGGGTTGGTGTGGATGTTGCCGTCGTCGAAGTCGTGATCGGCTTGGGATGGCCCTCACCCTAGCCCTCTCCCGGAGGGAGAGGGGACTGACCGAGTTGATGGTTCGAGTTACATCGACCTGAACTACCGAGTCGAACTCAGGTTTTGAAAAGCCCCGATTTGCTCCCTTTCCCCCTCGCCCCCGTGGGGGAGAGGGCTGGGGTGAGGGGGTGGCTCTTGATCTGCCGGTCAAGTAACCTGTGCGCCAATCAATCAGGTCGCCCCCATGATTTTCCTCATCGCCTACATCAGCAGCGTTGTGCTGATCAACTTCGCCTTCTCCACCGCGCCGCATCTGGACATCATCTGGTCGGCCTGGGGTGGTCTGGTGTTCGTGCTGCGCGACATGGTGCAAACCCGCTTCGGCCATGGCGCGATCGTGGCGATGCTGGCGTCGCTGGTGCTGTCTTACGTCACCTCCGATCCTTCCATTGCCCTGGCCAGCGCCACGGCGTTCGCGGTCTCCGAGTGCATCGACTGGCTGGTGTTCAGCATCACCAAGCGCCCGTTGCGCGACCGCTTGTGGATCAGTTCGGCGCTGAGCATTCCCCTCGATACCTTCATCTTCTTCGGCATGATCGACTTGCTGACGCCGCCGGTGATCATCACTGCACTGGCCTCGAAATTTGCCGGCGTTACTGCTGTCTGGCTGATCATGGCCTGGCGCGAGCGCAAACAGGCCGTCGCCGGCTGAAGCCAAAGCCTCAGGTTCATGTAAAATGCCGCGCTTTCTCCCCATGGAAAGCGCGTCAGGCGTTGCTTTCCTCGATGATCCGCTTCTTTGAGGACCTGAGATGACCCGTATCGGAACTCCATTGTCGCCAACCGCGACCCGCGTATTGCTGTGTGGCTGTGGTGAGTTGGGCAAGGAAGTGGTGATCGAACTGCAACGCCTGGGCGTTGAAGTGATCGCCGTTGACCGTTACGCCAACGCGCCGGCCATGCAAGTTGCGCATCGCAGCCACGTGATCAACATGCTCGACGGCGCCGCCCTGCGTGCGGTGATCGAAGCCGAGAAGCCGCATTTCATCGTGCCGGAAATCGAAGCCATCGCCACCGCCACCCTGGTCGAGCTGGAAGCCGAAGGCTTCACCGTGATCCCGACCGCGCGCGCGGCGCAGCTGACCATGAACCGCGAAGGCATCCGTCGTCTGGCCGCCGAAGAGCTGGACCTGCCGACCTCGCCGTACCACTTTGCCGACACCTTCGAGGACTACAGCAAAGCCGTCCTCGATCTGGGCTTCCCATGTGTCGTCAAACCGGTAATGAGCTCGTCGGGCAAGGGTCAGAGTCTGCTGCGCAGTGCCGATGATGTGCAGAAAGCCTGGGACTACGCACAAGAGGGTGGCCGCGCCGGCAAAGGTCGGGTGATCATCGAAGGTTTCATCGATTTCGACTACGAAATCACCCTGCTGACCGTGCGCCACATTGGTGGCACCACGTTCTGCGCGCCGGTCGGTCACCGTCAGGAGAAGGGCGACTATCAGGAATCCTGGCAGCCACAAGCCATGAGTCCGATTGCTCTGGCTGAATCCGAGCGCGTTGCCAAAGCGGTGACTGAAGCGCTGGGTGGCCGTGGTCTGTTCGGCGTTGAGCTGTTCATCAAAGGTGATCAGGTGTGGTTCAGCGAAGTCTCGCCGCGTCCGCATGACACCGGTCTGGTGACCTTGATTTCGCAGGATCTGTCGCAATTCGCCCTGCACGCTCGAGCAATTCTGGGTCTGCCAGTGCCGCTGATTCGCCAGTTCGGGCCTTCGGCTTCGGCGGTGATTCTGGTGGAAGGGCAGTCGACCCAGACCGCATTCGCCAATCTGGGAGCTGCGTTGAGCGAGCCGGACACGGCGTTGCGTCTGTTCGGCAAGCCGCAAGTGAATGGCCAGCGCCGCATGGGCGTGGCGCTGGCGCGGGATGAGTCGATCGAGGCTGCTCGAGCCAAGGCGACCCGTGCTGCTCAGGCTGTTGTCGTAGAACTGTAAACCGAGTCGCGACATTCGCGAGCAGGCTCGCTCCCACAGGGAAATGCATTCCAATGTGGGAGCGAGCCTGCTCGCGAAGCTTTTGATCTTCTGTCAGGCAATCTGATTCAGATCGTTATTGCGCGTTTCCTTCAGGCACAGCACCGCAATCACACTCAGCACCGCCGCCGCCGACACATACCCGCCGACATAACTCAAACCACCCATCGCTACCAGTTTCTGCGCAAAGAACGGCGCCGCCGAGGCTCCGACGATGCCGCCGAGGTTATACGCCGCCGAAGCACCGGTATAACGCACGTGGGTCGGAAACAGCTCTGGCAACAACGCGCCCATCGGCGCGAACGTCACGCCCATCAAAAACAGCTCGATGCATAGAAACAGCGCTACGCCCCAGGTGGAGCCCTGAGTCAGCAACGGCTCCATCAGAAATCCTGAGAGAATCGCGAGCACACCGCCGATGATCAGCACCGGTTTACGTCCGTAACGGTCGCTGGCCCAAGCCGACAGCGGCGTCGCAGCAGCCATGAACAGCACGGCAAAACACAGCAGGCCAAGAAACGTTTCACGGCTATAGCCGAGCGTGGAAACCCCGTAGCTCAGGGAGAACACCGTCGAGATATAGAACAGTGCATAACACACCACCATGGCCGCCGCGCCCAGCAGGGTTGGCGCCCAATACTGACTGAACAGCTCGACCAGCGGCACTTTCACCCGCTCCTGGCGGGCGATGGCGTTGGCGAACACCGGGGTTTCATGCAGTTTCAATCGCACGTACAGACCGACCATCACCAGCGCTGCACTGAGCAGAAACGGGATCCGCCAGCCCCAACTGCGGAACTGCTCGTCAGTGAGCGTCATGGCCAGCGTCAGAAACAAACCGTTGGCGGCGAGAAAACCAATCGAAGGCCCAAGCTGCGGGAACATGCCGAACCAGGCACGTTTGCCTTTTGGCGCGTTTTCCGTGGCGAGCAGGGCGGCACCGCCCCATTCACCACCCAATCCCAAACCTTGGCCGAAACGCAGCACACACAGCAGGATCGGTGCCCAGGCGCCAATGCTGGCATAACCCGGCAGCACGCCGATCAACGTCGTACACACGCCCATCAATAGCAGGGATGCGACCAGCGTCGATTTACGCCCGATGCGGTCACCGAAGTGGCCGAACAACGCTGAGCCCAGCGGTCTCGCCAGAAATGCGATACCAAAGGTAAGGAACGCCGACAACATCTGCGCGGTGCCGGAGGTCTGCGGGAAAAACACCGGCCCGATCACCAGCGCAGCCGCGGTGGCGTAAACATAGAAGTCGTAGAACTCGATCGCGGTGCCGATAAAGCTCGCCGTGGCAACGCGGGTCGCGGAGTTGGTCGGTTGGGCAGGGGTGGTGTCGCTGATAGCGGTACTGGTTGTCATGCGGTGATCCCTGACAGTCATGAGCTCCGTTGGAGCGAATTATTATGGTCGAACACCCAGGGATGTGGGATGAGGCGCGGTCGCTGTTTCAGGTAGGAACAGTCGCCGGAGTGCAGCGGAAATAGCCGAAGCCTGTCGGGTGCGGGGTAAGCACGAGGTTCGGCGGCGCTTGGGTAAGCGTCTCGATTATAGGAAGGGGGCTAACAATCAAACAAGAGCAAAAGATCGTCTATCGAGCAGGCACCACAGCAGGCACAGAAGAGGTATGCCAGATCAACACCTTGCTCACGCGGTTCTCCTCAGTCTCGAGAATCTCCAGTCGATAACGGCCGATCTTCAGGCAAACCGCGCTTTCCGGAATGGTTTCCAGCGCCTCAGTGACCAGACCATTGAGGGTCTTCGGTCCGTCGCTCGGCAAATGCCAGCCCAGGCACTTGTTCAATTCGCGGATCGACGCGGCGCCGTCAATCACCATGCGGCCATCAGACTGCGGATGAATGTGCGGATTATCGATGCTGTGCTCGCTTTCGAATTCGCCGACAATTTCTTCGAGAATATCTTCCAGCGTGACAATACCGAGCACTTCGCCGTATTCGTCGACCACCATGCCGAGACGCCGCTGCTGCTTGTGGAAATTCAGCAGTTGCAGTTGCAGCGGTGTGCTTTCCGGCACGAAGTAAGGCTCGTAACTGGCCGCCAGCAACGCCTCGCGGGTCAGATCGCCATTGTTCAGCAAATGTCGGATCTGCCGGGTGTTGAGCACTGCTTCAACCTGATTGATGTCGCTGTGGAACACCGGCAGGCGCGTGCGCTTGTTGTGGCGCAGCTGTTCGATGATCTCGTCGATCGAATCGTCGAGGTTGATACCGTCGACGTCACTGCGCGGCACCAGAATGTCATTGACCGTAATGTTGTCCAGCGCATGAATCCCCGAAACCGGGTGCGCGTGAACCGGGTGCTCCGGATCGTCGTAACGGTCAGCAGGTGAGTCATCTTCGCTTTGCTGTACGACTTGAACCTTGCGCACAAACGGCCGCATCAGCAGGCCACTGATGCGGCTGAACAACCAGGCAAACGGATAAACAATCTTCAGCGGCACCGCCAGCAAGGTATTGCCGAACGCCAGCACCGCATCGGGATAGCGTTGGGCGACGGTACGTGGAAAGTAATCGGCAAACACCAGCAGGATGGCGCCAGCACCGAGGCACGCCGCCCAAGGGCCGTTTTCTTCGCAGAGGAAAATCGCCAGCAACGTCGCGATCACTACCGCGAGTGCTCGGCACAGGGTGTTGCAGAGGATCAGGCTGTCGAGCGGGAAGCTCAGCTTCGCCAGCGGTTTGTCGCTGGCGCGCGAGGCGGTGCGTTGCGCGAGCAAATGTTGCTGCGCGATTTCGACGGCAGTAAACAGCCCTGACCACAAAATCAGCAGGACAAATACCGCGAGCATCGGCCCTAGGGGCAAACCGTCCATTTATGCCGCCCGTCAGATGTGCAGGATGTATTCACGAACCAGTTTGCTGCCGAAATACGCCAACATCAGCAGGCAGAAACCGGCGAGGGTCCAGCGAATCGCCTTGTGACCGCGCCAGCCGAGACGATTGCGGCCCCACAGCAGCACGCTGAACACGATCCACGCCAGGCACGCCAGCAAGGTCTTGTGCACCAGATGCTGGGCGAACAGGTTCTCGACGAACAGCCAGCCGGAGATCAGCGACAGCGACAGCAGTGTCCAGCCAGCCCAGAGGAAACCGAACAGCAGGCTTTCCATGGTTTGCAGCGGCGGGAAATTCTTGATCAGCCCGGACGGATGCTTGTGCTTGAGTTGGTGGTCTTGCACCAGCAGCAACAAGGCCTGGAACACGGCGATGGTGAACATACCGTAGGCGAGGATCGACAACAGAATGTGCGCGAGGATGCCCGGCTCTTCATCGATGATCTGCACCGTGCCGGCCGGCGCGAACTGCGCCAGCAACACGGTGATCGCGCCCAACGGGAACAGCAGCACCAGCAGGTTTTCCACCGGAATGCGCGAGCAGGCGATCAGCGTCAGGGCGATCACCGCCGCCGCGATCAGGCTGGAGGCGCTGAAGAAGTCCAGGCCCAGACCGATCGGTGTCAGCAAGTGAGTGAGCAGGCTGGCGGCGTGGGCCACCACGGCGAGCGCGCCGAGGCTAACCAGCAGGCGCTTGTTCGCCTTGGCGCCGGTGGCCAAGCGGGTGCTCTGATAAAGGGTCGCAGCGGCATAAAGAAGGGCGGCGGCGAGGGTGGTCAGCAAACTGGGTGACAAGGGGAGCATAAATCCTGTTAGGCAAGCCCGAAAGGCGCTGAGTTTGGCATAGAACCGCCATGGCACGAAAGACTCAGGAAGCTGACAGCGAGGTGTCCGCCAGCCGCAGTCTTCGCTATAATCCGCGACCTGCCCACGCCGCAGGCTCGCCGAGCACATGTTGATTCCGGTCTGGGCCGCCATTATCCCGGTCTACACAGGGCCTGAAAGGATCGCGCAATGTTTGAAAACTTAACCGACCGTCTCTCGCAGACGCTGCGCCATGTCACCGGCAAGGCGAAGCTGACCGAGGACAACATCAAAGACACCCTGCGTGAAGTGCGCATGGCGTTGCTCGAAGCCGACGTCGCCCTGCCGGTGGTCAAGGACTTCGTCAATTCGGTCAAGGAACGCGCTGTCGGCACCGAGGTGTCGCGCAGCCTGACGCCGGGCCAGGCATTCGTGAAGATCGTCCAGGCCGAACTCGAAAGCCTGATGGGCGCGGCCAACGAAGATCTGAACCTGAGCGCCGTACCGCCAGCCGTCATTCTGATGGCCGGTCTGCAGGGCGCCGGTAAAACCACCACCGCCGGCAAACTCGCGCGCTTCCTTAAAGAGCGCAAGAAGAAGTCGGTCATGGTTGTTTCGGCGGACGTTTATCGTCCCGCTGCTATTAAACAGCTGGAAACCCTGGCCAACGACATCGGCGTGACGTTCTTCCCGTCCGACCTGAGCCAGAAGCCGGTCGACATCGCCACCGCAGCTATTAAAGAAGCCAAACTGAAATTCATCGACGTGGTCATCGTCGATACCGCCGGTCGTCTGCACATCGACGAAGAGATGATGGGCGAGATCAAGGCGTTGCACGCCGCGATCAACCCGGTCGAAACCCTGTTCGTGGTTGACGCCATGACCGGTCAGGATGCCGCCAACACGGCCAAGGCCTTCGGTGATGCATTGCCGCTGACCGGTGTGATCCTGACCAAGGTCGACGGCGACGCCCGTGGCGGTGCCGCTCTGTCGGTACGCGCCATCACCGGCAAGCCGATCAAGTTCATCGGTATGGGCGAGAAGAGCGAAGCGCTCGATCCGTTCCACCCTGAGCGTATCGCCTCGCGCATTCTCGGCATGGGCGACGTGCTCAGTCTGATCGAACAGGCCGAAGCGACCCTCGATAAAGACAAGGCCGACAAACTGGCCAAGAAGCTGAAGAAGGGCAAAGGCTTCGACCTCGAAGACTTCCGCGATCAGCTGCAACAGATGAAAAACATGGGCGGCCTCGGCGGCCTCATGGACAAACTGCCGAGCATCGGTGGCGTCAACCTCTCGCAAATGGGCAATGCCCAGAACGCTGCAGAGAAACAATTCAAGCAGATGGAAGCCATCATCAATTCCATGACCCCGGCCGAGCGCCGCGACCCTGAGCTGATCAGCGGTTCGCGCAAACGCCGGATCGCCATGGGTTCCGGCACTCAGGTGCAGGACATCGGTCGCTTGATCAAGCAGCACAAGCAGATGCAGAAGATGATGAAGAAATTCACCGCCAAAGGCGGAATGGCGAAAATGATGCGCGGCATGGGCGGAATGTTGCCCGGCGGCGGCATGCCAAAGATGTGAGGTGCCCCGTCTCACCCAGTCTGCTCACTTTTGACGAGTGAAATGGGTGAGACAGGACACTAAGACTTCGCCGGTCGTCGCACCGGCGCAGACCCTGCAAGGACGCAGGATCAACAGCAAACCCGCACTCGGCGGGAGCTGACTGGCCGTTTTCATCGACGGCTCTATATGCAGATCTGCACGGCATGCCATAGGCGCCGGAAAAAGTCATTTGCAAAAGTCCGGATATTCCTTAGAATATGCGGCCTTTCGGGCACCCATGCCCGCTGTGCATTTAGATTTGCAGCACCGACTACAGGAACGATGTTCACATGCTAACAATCCGTCTTGCCCTTGGCGGCTCCAAAAAGCGCCCGTTTTACCACCTGACCGTAACCGACTCGCGTAACCCGCGTGACGGCTCCCACAAAGAACAGGTTGGTTTCTTCAACCCTGTTGCCCGTGGTCAGGAAATCCGTCTGTCCGTGAACCAAGAGCGCGTAGCCTACTGGCTGAGCGTTGGTGCACAGCCTTCTGAGCGTGTTGCTCAGTTGCTGAAGGAATCTGCAAAGGCTGCGGCCTGAGCAATATGAACGCGACGCCTGCTGTTGCCGATGATTTGATCGTTATTGGCAAAATTTATTCTGTTCATGGCGTTCGCGGCGAAGTGAAGGTTTATTCCTTTACTGATCCGACTGAAAACCTGTTGCAGTACAAAACCTGGACGCTCAAGCGCGAAGGTAATGTGAAACAGGTCGAGCTGGTCAGTGGACGCGGGAGCGACAAGTTCCTGGTCGCGAAGCTCAAGGGTCTTGATGATCGTGAAGAAGCTCGTCTTCTGGCCGGTTACGAGATCTGCGTGCCGCGCAATCTGTTCGCTGAATTGACCGACGGTGAGTACTACTGGTACCAACTGGAAGGTCTGAAGGTCATCGACACCCTTGGGCAATTGCTCGGGAAAATCGATCATCTTCTGGAAACCGGCGCCAATGATGTAATGGTCGTCAAGCCTTGCGCTGGCAGCCTGGATGATCGCGAACGCCTGTTGCCCTATACGGAACAATGCGTGTTGGCCATCGACCTGGCAGCGGGCGAGATGAAGGTGGATTGGGACGCGGACTTCTAAGCGTGGCTAACTTGCGCGTAGAAGTGATCAGTTTGTTTCCCGAGATGTTTTCCGCCATCGGCGACTACGGCATCACCAGTCGTGCGGTCAAACAGGGGCTCTTGCAGCTGACCTGTTGGAATCCGCGAGATTACACGACGGATCGGCATCACACTGTGGACGATCGCCCGTTTGGCGGTGGTCCGGGCATGGTGATGAAGATCAAGCCCCTGGAAGATGCTCTGGTTCAGGCCAAGGCAGCAGCCGGGGAGGCGGCGAAGGTGATTTACCTGTCCCCCCAAGGCCGTCAACTGACTCAGTCGGCGGTACGCGAGTTGGCACAATCGGATGCATTGATCCTGATTGCCGGCCGCTATGAAGGCATTGACGAGCGTTTCATTGAAGCTCATGTCGATGAAGAGTGGTCGATTGGCGACTATGTACTGTCTGGCGGCGAGCTGCCGGCCATGGTCCTGATCGATGCGGTTACACGACTGCTGCCTGGAGCTTTAGGGCATGCGGACTCCGCCGAGGAAGATTCCTTTACGGATGGTCTGCTGGATTGCCCGCACTACACCCGACCTGAGGTGTATGCGGATCAGCGTGTACCCGACGTGTTGCTGAGTGGCAACCACGCGCATATCCGGCGTTGGCGTTTACAGCAGTCCCTTGGTAGGACCTTTGAACGACGCGCCGATCTTCTGGAAAGCCGCTCGCTTTCTGGAGAAGAGAAGAAGCTGCTCGAGGAATACATCCGCGAGCGGGACGATAGTTAACAACGTATCGATGGTAGATCGAACGATTTACCTTAGGAGCACAGCATGACCAACAAAATCATCCTTGCACTCGAAGCAGAGCAGATGACCAAAGAAATCCCTACCTTCGCCCCAGGCGACACTATTGTCGTTCAGGTGAAAGTGAAGGAAGGCGATCGTTCCCGTCTGCAAGCGTTCGAAGGCGTTGTAATCGCCAAGCGTAACCGCGGCGTGAACAGTGCGTTCACCGTTCGTAAAATCTCCAACGGTGTTGGCGTAGAACGTACTTTCCAGACCTACTCCCCGCAGATCGACAGCATGGCTGTCAAACGTCGCGGTGACGTACGTAAAGCCAAGCTGTACTACCTGCGCGACCTGTCGGGTAAAGCAGCTCGCATCAAGGAAAAACTGGCTTAAGTCCAGCTTCCGATGCAGAAAAAAGCAGCCTACGGGCTGCTTTTTTGTTGCCTGCAATTTATTCACCGTACCTTCGTTTCAGGCCAGAACCATGACCACCCGCGACCAGGAAATCGAACGCCGCACCGAACTCTCGGTGACCCGCGTAACCAAAGCCGTCTTTCCTCCAACCACCAACCACCACAACACCTTGTTCGGCGGCACTGCGCTGGCATGGATGGACGAAGTGTCGTTCATCACTGCCACGCGATTCTGCCGCTTGTCGCTGGTGACCGTGTCTACTGATCGCATCGACTTCAACCACGCGATCCCGGCGGGCTCGATCGTTGAGTTGGTGGGGAAGGTGATCAAAGTCGGCAACACCAGCCTCAAGGTCGAGGTGGAAGTGTTTGTCGAAAGCATGAGCTGTGATGGCCGCGAGAAGGCGATTCATGGGCAGTTCAGCTTTGTTGCCATTGATGATGACAAGCGGCCTGTGCCGGTGCTGCCGGGTTTTTCGGCTTGATCTGATATCGGGTCGCGCCATTCGCGAGCAGGCTCGCTCCCACAGTGATCGGGTGAACACAACATTTGTGTCCGGCACAGAACCTGTGGGAGCGAGCCTGCTCGCGAAGGCGTCAGTTCAGGCGCTGGAAGTCTCAGGCTGAATCAACGCCAGCAGCGTCCATCCCGCCCCCGGCTTCACCGCCGTCTCCGGCGTCACCACATGCACCCAACCGCTGTCATCGCGCATGAACAGCAAGGTCGCACGATTACCATGCAGCGCCCGGTAATCCTCCCAGCCAAAGCCATCGGTCAATGTCGTGCTGTACAGTTCGGCACCCTGGCCCATCTGGCTGGCCAGTTTCGCGTAGGTATACGCCTCGCTGCCCAACTGATTGCCGCGATGCTCAAGGCTGGCGCGGTGTTTGTCGCTGCGTCGGCTCTCATGACCACTGGCCAGACCAAACAAGCGCTGATGACCAAAATCATGACGAAAGCGCATCGCCGCCAAGGTATTCAGCTCACCCGACGGCGACAGCGCGAGCAAATGCCCAAGTCCGACCAGATCCAGATGCGCATCGGCATGTTGCGAAGCCGGGTTGCCGAAGTAGGTCGGCAAACCCTCCATGCGCGCTGCACGAATGTTTTCCCAGCTTGAATCGGTCAGCAGCACGCGACTGCCCAGTTGCTGCAGCGACTTGCCCAGCTCCCGCGCCGGGCCGTTGGCACCGACGATCAGGAAGCCACTCGGCGCTGGCTCCGCAACTTTGAGCAGTCGTGCCAGTGGCCGCGCAGTCGCACTTTGCAGCACCACAGTGCCGATGATCACGGCAAATGTCAGCGGCACCAGCAGCAATGCGCCCTCGTGTCCCGCTTCATGCAGACGAATCGCGAAAATCGCCGATACCGCCGCCGCGACGATCCCGCGTGGCGCGATCCAGCACAACAACGCACGCTCACGCCAACTCAGACTGGAACCGGCCGTGCTGAGCAGCACGTTCAATGGTCGGGCGATCAACTGAATCACCAGCAGCAGAATCAGCACCAACGGCCCCAGACCGATCAAGGCGTACAAGTCCAGTCGCGCCGCCAGCAAGATGAACAACCCGGAAATCAGCAGCACGCTGAGGTTTTCCTTGAAGTGCAGGATGTGCCGCACATCCACACCCTTCATGTTCGCCAGCCACATGCCCATCAGCGTTACCGCCAGCAGGCCTGACTCGTGCATCACTTCGTTGGAGGCAATGAAAATCCCCAGCACCGCCGCCAGCGAGGCGAGGTTGTGCAAATATTCTGGCAACCATTGTCGACGGATCACCGTGCCGAGCAGCCAGCCACCGACAATGCCGAACACCGCACCGCACAGGATCACGCCACCAAAGGTGAACAGGCTCTGCTTGAGGCCATGACCTTCGGCGCTGGCAATGATGAAGCTGTAAACCACAACGGCGAGGAGGGCGCCGATCGGGTCGATAACGATGCCTTCCCAGCGCAGAATATTGGCGATCGAGGCTTTCGGCCGCACGACTCTCAGCATCGGCACGATCACGGTTGGACCGGTGACCAGCGTCAGGCTGCCGAACAGGATAGCCAGCATCCAGTCGAAACCCAGTAGAAAGTGAGTCGCCACCGCGATCACAACCCAAGTCGAAATCGCTCCGATGGTCACCAAACGATGGACGACGCTACCGATCTCCTTCCACTCCGACAGGTGCAGCGTCAGGCTGCCCTCGAACAGAATCAGCGCCACCGCCAGCGATACCAGCGGCATCAGCAGCGGCCCGAACATTTCCTGCGGATCGAGCCAGCCCAGCACCGGGCCGACCAGAATGCCGGTCAACAACAGAAACAGAATCGCCGGCAGCTTCAGGCGCCAGGCCAGCCATTGGCAGCCCAGCGCCGCGGCGCCAATCCCGCCAAATGCCAAGAGAATTTGCTGCTCGTTCATTGATGCTCCCTGTTCCTTGAAATTGCGGGCTATGAAAGACTAGCGCCCATTCCTACAGTTCACTCTACATTTGCGCACAGTCCTTGAGGCTGTGTGACTTGAGCGCCCATGCCTGCCATCGATCATCCCCTCATTGACCAATTCCTCGACGCGTTATGGCTGGAGAAAGGCCTGTCCGACAACACCCGTGGCGCTTATCGCAGTGATCTGGCGTTGTTCAATGGCTGGTTGCAGGAGAAG
The DNA here is from genome assembly GCF_022662375.1 of Pseudomonas sp. CROZ-RG-20F-R04-15. Lineage (GTDB taxonomy): Bacteria > Pseudomonadota > Gammaproteobacteria > Pseudomonadales > Pseudomonadaceae > Aquipseudomonas. Next base: position 415,897 of record NZ_JAKNQL010000001.1, read on the forward strand.
AACCTGGAGCTGATCAATGCCGGTCGTGAATTGATCCTCGATCACTTGTCCTGGCGACTGGAGCAGAACTACAAACCACGTTCCACGGCGAGATTTCTCTCTGGGGTGCGTGGCTTTTATCGCTATCTGCTGCGGGAAAAACTGATCAGCGTCGACCCGACCTTGCGCGTCGACATGCCACAACTGGGCAGGCCGTTGCCCAAATCCCTGTCGGAAGCCGACGTCGAGGCGCTACTCAAAGCGCCGGATCTGAGCGAAGCCATCGGCCAGCGTGACCGCGCCATGCTTGAAGTGCTGTACGCCTGCGGTTTGCGCGTGACTGAACTGGTCAGCCTGACACTGGAGCAGGTCAACTTGCGCCAAGGCGTGCTGCGGGTGATGGGCAAGGGCAGCAAGGAACGGCTGGTGCCGATGGGCGAGGAGGCGATCGTCTGGGTCGAGCGCTACATGCGCGACGGTCGCGGCGAGCTGCTCGGTGGCCGGCCCAGTGATGTGCTGTTTCCCAGTCAGCGCGGCGAACAGATGACCCGCCAGACCTTTTGGCACCGGATCAAGCATCAGGCCAAAGTTGCCGGGATCGGCAAGTCGCTGTCACCGCATACCCTGCGTCACGCGTTTGCCACGCACCTGCTCAACCATGGTGCGGATTTGCGTGTGGTGCAGATGTTGCTCGGCCACAGCGACCTTTCCACCACGCAGATCTACACCCACGTCGCCCGCGCGCGCTTGCAGGACCTGCACGCCAAACATCACCCGCGCGGCTGAACAAAAATTCCTGTGGGAGCGAGCCTGCTCGCGAAGAGGGAGTGTCAGTCAGCGTTCATTTAGCTGACACACCGCTTTCGCGAGCAGGCTCGCTCCCACAAGGATCTGTGCAGTCCTGAAAGTGTGGCGACAGGCGCATTCGGCCACCGTGGCCTTATGTGTTAGGCTTTGCCGGTTTGCACGATGGACGGTTATGACCCGGTGTTCCGGCACGGGCGTTCTGATCGTTCCATTTGTCCGCCTTCAGGAGTTCTCATGCGTCTGACCCAGATTTTCGCCGCCGCAGCCATTGCGTTGGTCAGCACCTTTGCCGTCGCCGATGACGCGGCCGACAAAGCCATTCGTCAAAGCCTGGAAAAACTCGAACTCGAGGTTCCGGTCGAAAGCATCAGCGCCAGCCCGTTGCCGGGCATGTACGAAGTCAAGCTCAAGGGCAGCCGCGTGCTCTACGCCAGCGCCGATGGCCAGTACATCGTGCAGGGCTACCTGTTCCAGCTCAAGGACGGCAAACCGGTCAACCTGACCGAGAAGACCGAACGCCTGGGCATCTCCAAGCTGATCAATGCCATCCCGGTTGCCGAAACCGTGGTGTACCCGGCCGTGGGCGAGACCAAATCGCACATCACCGTGTTCACCGATACCACCTGCCCGTACTGCCACAAGCTGCACGCCGAAGTGCCTGAGCTGAACAAGCGCGGCATCGAAGTTCGTTACGTAGCGTTCCCGCGCCAGGGTTTGAACTCGCCGGGTGACGAGCAACTGCAAGCCGTGTGGTGCTCGAAAGACAAGAAAGCCGCCATGGACAAAATGGTCGACGGCAAGGAAATCAAGGCCGCCAAGTGCGATAACCCGGTTTCCAAACAGTTTGCCCTCGGTCAGTCGATCGGCGTGAACGGCACACCGGCCATCGTTTTGGCCGACGGGCAAGTGATTCCGGGCTACCAGCCTGCGCCACAAGTCGCCAAACTGGCGCTGGGCGCGAAGTAAATTCGCATCGTCACGGTCAGCCGTGACGATCATGGTCCGGCAGCCACATCGCCGGGCCATTAATAGAGAGCCGCGAGCACGCGGTTGTTTTCCGGCCGACTCCGTGTCGGCCGTTTTATGGGGAGTTCACAGTGAATCCGGTCAAAGTAGGCATCTGTGGGTTAGGGACCGTCGGTGGCGGTACCTTCAACGTACTTCAGCGCAACGCCGAGGAAATTGCTCGTCGTGCCGGGCGTGGGATCGAAGTGGCACAAATTGCCATGCGCACGCCAAAGCCTCAGTTCCAGACGACCGGTATTGCGATTACCAACGATGTCTTCGAAGTGGCCACGAACCCTGAGATCGACATCGTCATAGAGCTGATGGGCGGCTACACCGTTGCCCGCGAGCTGGTACTCAAGGCCATCGAGAATGGCAAGCATGTGGTCACCGCGAACAAGGCTCTGATTGCCGTTCACGGTAATGAAATTTTCGCCAAGGCTCGCGAGAAAGGCGTGATCGTGGCGTTCGAAGCGGCCGTGGCCGGTGGCATTCCGGTGATCAAGGCGATCCGTGAAGGCCTGTCCGCCAACCGCATCAACTGGGTCGCCGGGATCATCAACGGCACCGGCAACTTCATCCTCACCGAAATGCGCGAGAAGGGCCGTACCTTCGAAGACGTGCTGGCCGAAGCGCAGGCACTGGGTTACGCCGAAGCCGATCCGACCTTCGACGTTGAAGGCATCGACGCCGCGCACAAGCTGACGATTCTGGCCTCGATCGCCTTCGGCATTCCGCTGCAATTCGACAAGGCTTACACCGAAGGCATCACCAAGCTGACCACCGCCGACGTGAACTACGCCGAAGCGCTGGGTTACCGCATCAAGCACCTCGGCGTGGCGCGCAGCACTGCCGCTGGCATCGAGTTGCGCGTACATCCGACGCTGATCCCGGCCGATCGTCTGATCGCCAACGTCAACGGCGTGATGAACGCAGTGATGGTCAACGGTGACGCCGCCGGTTCGACGCTGTTCTACGGTGCTGGCGCCGGCATGGAGCCAACCGCTTCGTCGGTGATCGCCGATCTGGTCGACGTGGTTCGCGCCATGACTTCCGATCCGGAAAACCGTGTACCGCACCTGGCCTTCCAGCCAGACTCGCTGTCGGCCCATCCGATCCTGCCGATCGAAGCCTGCGAAAGCGCTTACTACCTGCGCATTCAGGCCAAGGATCATCCGGGTGTGTTGGCTCAGGTGGCGAGCATCCTCTCGGAGCGCGGCATCAACATCGAGTCGATCATGCAGAAGGAAGTCGAGGAACACGACGGTCTGGTGCCGATGATCCTGCTGACCCACCGTGTCGTGGAACAGCGCATCAACGATGCGATCGCCGCCCTCGAAGCGCTGGCCGGCGTCAATGGTCCGGTTGTACGGATCCGCGTCGAGCACCTGAACTAAGTCGTTGTCCTGCAGTGGCCCCGTGCGCGGGGCCGTTGTTGTGAACACTCTCCATTGGAGTCAGTCATGCGTTACATCAGTACCCGCGGCCAGGCACCGGCCCTGAATTTCGAAGAGGTCCTGCTGGCCGGTCTTGCTACCGACGGCGGTTTGTACGTCCCGGAAAACCTGCCACGTTTCACTCAGGAAGAAATCGCTTCCTGGGCCGGCCTGCCGTATCACGAGCTGGCCTTCCGGGTGATGCGTCCGTTCGTCACCGGCAGCATTCCCGATGCCGATTTCAAAAAGATTCTTGAAGAAACCTACGGTGTGTTCGCCCACAGCGCCGTCGCGCCGCTGCGTCAGCTGAACGGCAACGAATGGGTGCTGGAGCTGTTTCACGGCCCGACCCTGGCGTTCAAGGACTTCGCCCTGCAACTGCTCGGTCGTCTGCTCGACTACGTGCTGGAAAAGCGCGGCGAGCGCGTAGTAATCGTCGGCGCCACCTCCGGTGATACCGGTTCGGCCGCCATCGAAGGCTGCAAGCACTGCGAAAACGTCGACATCTTCATTCTGCACCCGCACAACCGTGTGTCCGAAGTGCAGCGTCGCCAGATGACCACGATTTTCGGCGAGAACATTCACAACATCGCCATCGAAGGCAACTTCGATGACTGCCAGGAAATGGTCAAGGCGAGCTTCGCCGACCAGAGCTTCCTCAAAGGCACGCGACTGGTGGCGGTGAACTCGATCAACTGGGCGCGGATCATGGCCCAGATCGTTTACTACTTCCACGCAGCCCTGCAGTTGGGCGGCCCGGCGCGTTCAGTGTCGTTCTCGGTACCGACCGGCAACTTCGGCGACATCTTCGCCGGTTACCTGGCACGCAACATGGGCCTGCCGATCAATCAGTTGATCGTCGCCACCAACCGCAACGACATCCTGCACCGCTTCATGAGCGGCAATCAGTACGTCAAGGACACCCTGCACGCCACGCTGTCGCCGTCGATGGACATCATGGTCTCGTCGAACTTCGAACGCCTGCTGTTCGACCTGCACGGTCGCAACGGTGCGGCGATCGCCGGCCTGATGGATTCGTTCAAGCAGGGTGGCGGTTTCAGCGTTGAGCAAGAGCGCTGGACCGAAGCGCGCAAACTGTTCGACTCGCTGGCCGTGGATGACGCGCAGACCTGCGAAACCATCGCTGAAGTGTACGAGCAGACCGGCGAAGTGCTGGATCCGCACACGGCCATCGGCGTTAAAGCCGCGCGCGAATGCCGCCGCAGCCTGGACATCCCGATGGTCATTCTGGGTACCGCTCACCCAGTGAAGTTCCCAGAGGCTGTAGAGAAGGCCGGTGTAGGAAAAGCGCTCGAACTACCTGCACATCTTTCTGATTTGTTTGAGCGAAACGAGCGCTGCACCGTTCTGCCAAATGAGCTGAAAGCCGTGCAAGCCTTTGTCAGCCAGCATGGCAACCGCGGCAAGCCGCTTTAAGCCTGCAAAAGCTGTCACATTTTGAAGCCCGTCTCCTGACGGGCTTTTTTGTTTCTGCTGCCACACTGCTCGGGTTTTCACCCACGAAGGACGGGTGAGTCGATCACGAAGGAAGTGGCAATGCTGTTTTATAGAGGTTTGATACCGGCACTGAGTGGGCTGTTCTTGTTCGGATTGCTGGCTTTGACGCGCAGCAGTGTGGCGGCGCAAATGGCGATGCACGACGATGCCGTGGCGTTCAAGGTCCAGCCGATCGAGCTGGCCGCGCACGAGCGTCAATGGATTCGCGACAATCCCAAGGTAACGGTGACGTCGGTGCAGTACCCGTTGTATCTGTTTCAGGATGAGCATGGGCAGTGGAGCGGTTTGAACAACGATGTGCTCAAGCGTGTAGCGGCAATGACCGGGTTGCAGTTCGTGCATCAGGAGTCGTTTTCCACCGATCACATGCTCGAACGCCTCGAGAGTGGGGCGGCGGATATCAGTACGACCCTGGCCATGAGCGAAGAGCGCAAGGCGTTTCTGGATTACAGCCACGCATTCGGTGGCGCGGGCTGGGTGTTCGTCGGTCGTGCTGACGCGCCCCGGCTGGAGTCGTTCGAGCAATTGAGTCAACGGGTGCTGGTGCTGCCGGCGCGGCATGCACTGGAAGACATGATCAGGCGTGATTTTCCCTCGATCGAGATCCGCTCGGTCAAGACCTATGCCGAGGCACGGGCACTGGTCGAAAGCGGAGAGGCTTACGCCACCATCGAAAACGAAATCGGTGCGCAGCTTTATCCCTTGGGCTTGCTCAAGGTAGGCGGGGTGGTCGAAGGCAAATGGGAGGCGGATAACCTGGCTGTACGCAAAGGCATGCCAGTGCTGCTGAGTATTCTCAACAAGGCCCTTGAGGCGTTTCCTGCGGCGGAATTACGGGCGATCCGCCTGAAATGGCTGGAAGGTATTGCGCCTGCGCCGGTGCCATCAGTCTGGCAACAGCTGCTCGAATGGGGTTGCTGGGGCATGGGCGGACTTGGCGTGTTCGGTCTGCTGTCGCTGATATGGAATCGGCGTCTGACAGCGGTGATCAAACTGCGGCGCGCGGCGGAAAAGGATCTGGGCGATCAACTCGCATTCCAGCATGCATTGATCGACTCCATGCCGGATCCGGTGTTCGTCCGTGATCTGCAAGGGCGGCTGATCATGTGCAATCGCAGCTATGAGGAGGCGTTGTCGGTGCGACTGGATCAGGTGCTGGGCCGCTTGCTGATCGAAGTCGATGCGTTGCCCGAGGCGACGGCGCGGATGCTGCACGACGAGTTCATGGTGCAATTGCGCACGCGCAAATCACGTTTCAGCAAACGGCGATTGCAATTCAAGAGCGGCCCCCGTGAGGTGTATCAGTGGACGGTGCCGTTCTACAGCGCCGACGGCAAACTGCGCGGGCTTTTGGGTGGCTGGACGGACATCACTCAGCGTCGCACAGAGAGCGGGTGTCGATGTCCGCATTGAAGATGGGAAATGTCCTATACGACGCGGCTACTTTTCCGATGGGAGGCTTAAGACGGCTGCCCTAGAGTGACAACAACTGCGGTGAGAGTCCGCGATTGTCGCTTCAGAGGTCGCTTATGCGCTCGCTTAAAGTCCTGATACTTGAACCCAATCCGTTCCAGCTGATGGCGTTGCATCAAATGCTCAATGCCATCGGCATCTATGACGTACTGACGGCGCCGTCGCTGGCATCGGCCTTGTCTTCGCTGAGTCATCGTGGCGTGGTCGACATAGCGATTTGCGACCCGCAACTCAAGGGTGGCGATGGCCTGGCGCTGATTCATCATCTGGCGGTTGAGCATGAGGCGCGTGCGCTGATCCTGCTGGGAACGGTCGCGCCGAGCCTGCTTAACGACCTCGAACCAATGCTGTGCGAGCACCACCTGCGGCTGCTGGGGCGTCTGCAAACCCCGGTGTCGGCGGTGCTCATGCGCGGTTTGCTCGACAGTTACCTGATGGCTGCATCGCCACCGCTCGGGATTTGACGAGGGCAGTTATTTTACTGTCATCTTCGCCGTGCATGCTCTGACAGACCGGTGACGCTCCAGGGTGGGGGCGATCGGTATGCAGAACTTTCTTCTCGGGCCGGTGGTCATTTATTGTGAACACGCCCCAGGCACACAGTTTTCGGACTATTGAGTGGAGATCGAGATGGAAAGTATCAGTCTATTGCTCGGTGAGGCTCTGAGCCCGTATCAGGTTTCGTTGTCTCCGTGCGGTACCCATGGCGAATGCCTGGTGACCTTGAAGAACAGCCAAGGCGCCATTGTCGTGGAACGCGAATTCAATCAGGCACAATTGGCCGACAAGCGTCAGTTGACCGATGTCGTTGACGGCCTGCACCGCGATGTCCTGATTGCCGAAGGACGGCTGGAGCCCTGTGTGATCGCGGCGTTGCGCAATGCAGCCCTGGACAAACGTCCGGCGCTGTAAAGATGAAATATTTTTTGTGGGAACCTTCCTGCATCCCTGTCAGTCAGACCTCGTAACAGCAGGATCAAGCATTGTGCTCCGGTGCTTGTCGCTTGCTGCTACGGGTCTTTATGTAGACCACGTTTAACCCCGAGTCGTCTCCCCACTTCTCGGGGTTTCTTTTGTCTGCGATTTGCCTACTGCGCGGCCTGACGTTCGAAGAATGTGCGGGCCTGTTGCAGATAATCCGCCTGTCGCTCGGGGTCCAGCCACGCGGCGTAGAGCTGATTGAGATGTTCGTGGGGCAGGGTGCGCAGCAGTTGGTTGATTTCGCTGATGGCCTGGCGTCCCAGGGTGGTGTCGGAACACGCCACGTAGCCTGAGAGATATTTTCCGGTGCCGCGAATCGGATAAAACTCCAGTTCATCCTCGGCGATCTGCGCCTGTCTGGCCTGATAGCGGATTTCCGGCCAGTAACCCAGCACCACCTGCAAGCGGCCCAGACGCTGCATCGACAAAAGATTGGTCAGTGCATCGTTACCGTAATGGGGCGTCAGTGCGCCGCTGGGTGCCTGATGCAGAATGTTGTCGATAAATTCGCCATAACTGCGCTCAGCGACCACGCCGACTTTTCTGTCGGTGGCGGCCAGCAATGCCGACAGGTCGACTTCGCCGTTCACCAGATAAGGTTCAAGGACCGAGCGATCTTGCTGGCGCACCACCAGACCATTGCTCACGGCGCGGATCGCCGGAATCGAATACGCGACCCACTGCGCGCGCTCCTTGTTCCACAGCAGCGCAGGATCACAGGCAAACGGGTTTTCATGGAGCATCTGCAGACCACGGGCGCGATTGACCCGCATCAGCGTGTGTTCGTATTGCGGCATGCCGGCGATCAGCAACGGCATCAGTTGGTCAATCACCCCCTGACCCTTTTTCGGACCTTCGAAAATGGTCAGTGGCGGCAAGTCGCGCAGCAGCCAGATCAACTTCGGTTTGGCCTGTGCTCCCGTCGACAGAGCGAGCAAGAACAACAGGCCGAACAGCCGCCACGTCCACCAGTGATGGGCGCGGTTGGCGTGCGATGGCGGCCGACGCTTCAGCTTAAATGGCTCCGTCTTCGCGCAGCTTGGCGATCTGTTGCTCGTCGTAGCCAAGGTCGTGAAGTACCTGCGCATTGTGTTCACCCAGTTGCGGCCCGACCCATTCTGAACTGCCCGGTGTGTCAGAGAGTTTCGGCACGATGCCCGGCATCTTGAAATCTTTGCCGTCGGGCAGTTTGGCATGCAGGAACATTTCCCGGGCCAGGTACTGCGGATCGTTGAACATGTCCTCGGCGCTGAAGATCCGGCTAGCCGGCACACCGGCCTGATTGAGCCGGTCGAGTACGGCTTGCAGTGGCAGCGAGTTGACCCAGCGATCGATCACCCCATACAACTCGTCGCGGCGACTGTCGCGCCCGTCATTGCTGGCCAGTACCGGATCGTTGGCGAGGTCTTCGCGGCCGATGATCAGCATGAAGCGCTTGAAGATCGCATCGCCGTTGGCGCCGATCTGCACGTGCTTGCCGTCGGCGCTGGTGTGGATAGAGGAGGGCGTGATGCCGGGCATGATGTTGCCGGTGCGCTCGCGGATAAAACCGAACACATCGAATTCCGGCACCATGCTTTCCATCATTGCGAAAATCGCTTCGTACAACGCCACATCGACAACCTGGCCTGTACCGCCGTTGACTTCGCGATGACGCAGCGCCATCAGCGCACCAATCACGCCCCACAGCGCGGCAATCGAATCGCCGATGGAAATCCCGGTGCGCACCGGCGGCCGGTCTTCGAAACCGGTGATGTAGCGCAGACCGCCCATGGACTCGCCGACCGCGCCGAAGCCCGGTTGATCTTTCATCGGCCCGGTCTGACCGAAGCCGGACAGGCGCACCATCACCAGTTTCGGGTTCAGCGCGTGCAGGGTTTCCCAACTGAGGCCGAGTTTTTCCAGGACGCCGGGGCGGAAGTTCTCGATAAGGATGTCCGCTTCACTGAGCAATTTTTTCAGGATCGCCAGGCCATCGGGATGCTTGAGGTTCAGGGTCAGCGACTTTTTGTTGCGCGCCTGAACGAACCACCATAAGGATGTGCCTTCGTACAATTTGCGCCATTTGCGCAGCGGATCACCGCCGTCCGGTGACTCGATCTTGATCACTTCGGCGCCGAACTCGCCGCAGATGCGCGAGGCAAAGGGCCCGGCAATCAATGTACCCAATTCAATGACTTTCAGACCCGAGAGCGGTTTGCTGGTGAACGGCATGCGAAATCCTGTAGGACAAGGCTGAGCGGATACAGCGTTTTAACATAGCCGGCTGTCAGACGCCGCAGGTTGATCGCCATCAATTCGATGATTGCCTACCGCATCGGTTAGACTTGCCGACTTTCCTCGTATCAAGAAGCCCGTTCATGGCCCAGCCGTCCACTACCTACAAGTTTGAACTGAACCTCACCGACCTCGACCGCAGCGTCTACGAGAGCGTCAAGCAGACCATCGCCCGTCACCCTTCGGAAACCGAAGAGCGCATGACCGTGCGCCTGCTGGCCTACGCGCTCTGGTACAACGAGCAGTTGTCGTTCGGTCGTGGTCTGTCAGACGTGGACGAACCTGCGTTGTGGGAAAAGAGCCTGGATGACCGTGTTCTGCACTGGATCGAAGTCGGCCAGCCAGACGCCGATCGTCTGACCTGGTGCTCGCGTCGCACCGAGCGCACCAGCCTGCTGGCCTATGGCAGCCTGCGCGTCTGGGAAACCAAAGTGATCCCGGCGATCAAGAACCTGAAAAACGTCAACATCGCTGCCGTCCCGCAAGAAGTGCTGGAAACACTGGCCAAGGACATGCCCCGCGTCATCAAGTGGGACGTGATGATCAGCGAAGGGACGATCTTCGTCACCGACGACCGTGGTCAGCACGAAGTCCAGTTGCAATGGCTGCAAGGTGAGCGCGGCTGATCCCGCGCCTTCAACTGATTAATCCCACGTATTAAAGAGAAGTCTCCGTCACCCCATGCGTATCGAACCTCGTCAACTGCCCGAAACTCTGCCTTTTCTCGGTGATATTCCGCCGCTTCTGACCCGCTTGTATGCGGCGCGGGGCGTGCAGTCCGAGGCGGAGCTGGACAAGAGTCTGGCGCGGTTGATCCCGTTCCAGCAGCTCAAGGGCATCGACGCCGCGGTGGACTTGCTGGTGACGGCGCTGGAGCAACGCCAGCGCATCCTCATCGTCGGCGACTTCGATGCGGACGGTGCAACGGCCAGTACGGTCGGCATGCTCGGCTTGCGTTTGCTCGGTGCGGCGCACGTCGATTATCTGGTGCCGAACCGCTTTGAATATGGCTACGGCCTGACCCCGGAAATCGTCGAAGTCGCTTTGACTCGCGAGCCGCATTTGCTGGTCACCGTCGACAACGGCATCTCCAGCGTCGAAGGTGTGGCGGCGGCGAAAAAGGCCGGGCTCAAAGTGCTGATCACCGACCACCATTTGCCCGGCGATGAACTGCCGCAGGCCGATGCGCTGGTCAACCCGAACCAGCCTGGCTGCGAATTCCCGAGCAAGGCGCTGGCCGGCGTCGGGGTGATTTTCTATGTGTTGATGGCGTTGCGCGCGCGTTTGCGCGGTCTCGGCTGGTACGAGAACAAGCCGCAGCCGAACATCGGTGAACTGCTTGATCTGGTGGCGCTGGGCAGCGTCGCCGACGTGGTACCGCTGGACGCCAACAACCGGATTCTGGTGCACCAAGGCCTTGAACGCATTCGCGCCGGTCGCGCACGGCCGGGGATCAAAGCGATCCTTGAAGTGGCCAAACGTGACGCCACGCGCATCACTTCCACCGATCTCGGTTTTATCGTCGGCCCGCGCCTCAACGCTGCCGGTCGTCTGGATGATATGAGCCTGGGCATCGAATGCCTGCTCACCGCCGACACCAACCTGGCCCGGGAAATGGCCGCGCAACTGGACGGCATGAACCAGGATCGCAAATCCATCGAGCAGGGCATGCAGCGTGAAGCGCTGGCGCAGCTCAAGGACTTGCCGGTGGAGTCGATGCCGTTTGGTCTGTGCCTGTTCGATCCGGAATGGCACCAGGGTGTGATCGGCATTCTCGCGTCGCGGATGAAGGAGCGTTATTTTCGTCCGACCATTGCCTTCGCCGATGCCGGTGATGGCTTGCTCAAGGGCTCGGGCCGCTCTGTTCAGGGCTTCCATATCCGTGATGCCCTGAGTGTGGTCGCGGCGCAGCATCCGACCCTGATCGCCAAGTACGGTGGCCACGCGATGGCCGCCGGTCTGACCCTGCCGCAGGAGAATTTTCCGCTATTCGCCGAGGCCTTTGACGCTGAGGTGCGTAGGCAACTTCGCGAGGAAGACCTGACCGGGCGCATGCTCTCGGACGGCACGCTGGCGGTCGAAGAATTCCACCTCGAACTGGCTCGTGCCCTGCGCCATGCCGGGCCTTGGGGGCAGCATTTCCCGGAGCCGCTGTTCCATGGCGTGTTTCAGTTGGTTGAGCAGCGCGTAGTCGGTGAACGACACCTGAAAGTGGTGCTGAAAAGCGAGTGCGGTTCGGTGAAGCTGGACGGTATTGCCTTTGGGATTGACCGGGATATCTGGCCGAACCCGACAATCAAGTGGGTTGAACTGGCTTACAAGCTCGACGTTAACGAGTTTCGGGGGAATGAGACCGTTCAGTTGATGATTGCCCATATCGAACCGCGATAGTCCTTTCACACACTGAATCACTCTGAACCCTCCCTCATCCCCGGTTGTCGACTAGGCTCTAAGCACTGCTTGATTGGCCTTGTGACGTCTTGTCGAATTTTTTGCCCGCGGGGGCGGGTGCTGCACCTTTTTCCTGTCACTCGTCGACTATTCAAACAGAACCCTGGAGCCTGCCCACTGATTTGAGAGGTGCCCCATGAGTCTGCTGCTTGAACCCTTCACCCTGCGCCAACTGACACTCCCGAACCGCATCGCAGTATCGCCGATGTGCCAATACTCCAGCGTCGACGGCCTGGCCAACGACTGGCATCTGGTGCACCTCGGCAGCCGTGCGGTGGGTGGTGCCGGTCTGGTCTTCACCGAAGCCACAGCGGTCACGGCCGACGGGCGGATCACCGCCGAAGACCTCGGCCTGTGGAACGACGAACAGATCGAACCGCTGCAACGCATCACCCGTTTCATCACCTCTCAGGGCGCCGTCGCCGGCATTCAACTGGCCCACGCCGGGCGCAAGGCCAGCACTCATCGGCCGTGGATCGGCAAACATGGCAGCGTCAAACCCGATGACGGCGGCTGGACCCCGGTCGGGCCGTCGCCGATTGCCTTTGACCCACAACACACGCAACCGAAACAGCTGGATGAAGGGCAGATCGCCGACGTTATTCAGGCCTTTGTCGATGCCGCCAAACGCGCGTTGAAGGCGGGTTTCAGTGTGGTTGAGGTGCACGCGGCGCATGGTTATCTGCTGCATCAGTTTCTCTCGCCGCTGAGCAATCAGCGCCGCGATCAGTACGGTGGTTCGTTTGAAAATCGTATTCGTCTGGTGCTGCAAGTGACTGAAGCGGTGCGGGCTGTCTGGCCTGAGGAGTTGCCGCTGTTTGTCCGTGTGTCGGCCACAGACTGGGTTGAAGATGGCTGGAACCCGGATGAAACCGTCGAGCTGGCGCGCCGTCTGCACACCCTTGGCGCCGATCTGATCGACGTGTCGTCGGGCGGAACCGCAGCCAACGCCGAGATTCCGGTGGGGCCGGGTTATCAGACGCGCTTCGCCGAGCGTGTACGCAAGGAGTCAGGCATCGCCACCGGCACTGTGGGAATGATTACCGAGCCGGCGCAGGCCGAGCACATCCTGCGCACCTGTCAGGCCGACATCATCTTCCTTGCTCGCGAGCTGCTGCGTGATCCGTACTGGCCGCTGCATGCTGACGATGATCTGGGCGGCCGCCAAGCGGTGTGGCCAGCGCAGTATCAGCGCGCGACGCATCGGGATCAGCCGATTCACGAGTCTGATTTGCGCGATTGAGTGGGTAGCGGTAAAGCAAAAAGCCCCGGTCAGTGATGGCCGAGGCTTTGTTTTTTGTCTGCTGAATGTTGTTTTGCCTGGACCGCCTTCGCGAGCAGGCTCGCTCCCACAGGGGAATGCATTCCAAGTGTGGGAGTGAGCCTGCTCGCGATGAGGCCCAATCAGACGCTAGAGAACCATTAAGGGTATTTGCGTTTGTCCGGCGCCGGCGGGAAGTACTGGTACAACCACGTCTCGCTCAACGTGCGGTCATTGGTGCGGATAAACAACCGCAGCTCCACCGGCTCAACGCTGTCGCTGGTCGGGTACCAGTCAAACAGGATCCGGTAACCCTTGATGTCATCCAGCACCAAGACGCTGAAATCCTGCACCTTGCCGTTCGAGCACGTCACCACCGGCTCAATCCCGGTGCCCTGCGGCAGTCGATCCAGACCGCCACCGGTGAAGTCCACAGCAAAACGACGTGCCCATACCGGCGGGTAATGCTCGCCCGGTGCCCAGCCTTCGACGAAACCGCCCATGCCGGAACGAGTCGCCTGCACCCGCGCCAATGGCGTGCTCACCGGGGGCAGCGCGCTCCAGTAAAGCTTGTAGCCATAGTTCAGCGAATCCCCGGCAGCCACCGGTTTTTTCGGGGTCCAGAACGCGACGATGTTGTCGAGCGTTTCGCCGGTGGTAGGAATTTCCAGCAGATCGATAGACCCTTCGCCCCACGCGGTGGTCGGTTCGACCCACAGGCTCGGGCGCTTGCTGTACCAGTCCACGGTGTCCTGATAGTTGGCGAATTCGTGGTCGGTTTGCACCAGACCGAAACCTTTCGGATCGGTGTCGGCAAACGCATTGAATTGCAGGGTCGCCGGGTTGTTCAGCGGACGGCAGATCCACTCACCGTTGCCGCGCCACATGGCCAGACGATCCGAGTCGTGGATCTGCGGGTGAATGGTGTCGCACATGCGGCGTTCGTGGTTGCCGCAGCTGAACATGCTGGTCATCGGCGAGATGCCCAGTTGCTCGATGGCGGTGCGCGCATTGATGTGCGCGTCGATCTCCATCACCACGCGCTCGGCCTGGCAATCGATATCAAAGCGATAGGCGCCGGTCGCGCTCGGCGAGTCGAGCAGGGCGTAGACCACAAAACGCGTGGCGTTCTGATCCGGGGTCTCGAACCAGAACTTGGTGAAGTCAGGGAATTCTTCGCGCTTCTTGGCGTAAGTGTCGATCGCCAGACCGCGCGCGGAGAGGCCATATTGGCCAGTCGCATCGACCGCACGGAAATAACTGGCGCCGAGGAAGGACACCACGTCGTGGCGATCGAGTTCCGGTGCCTTGAACAGTTTGAAGCCGGCAAAACCCAGGTCGCCTTTCAACTGTTGAGTGTCGACCGAGGTGTTTTCATAGTTGAACAGCGCCGGACGGAAATGCACCTCGCGCGCGGTACGAGTCTTCGGATCGACGCTGTACATGCGCACCGGCTGGCGGAAACCCATGCCGACGTGGAAGAACTGCACGTCCAGTTGGCCCTTGTTTTCCTTCCACAGCGAATGCTCGCCGTCGTAACGGATCGCGTTGAAGTTTTGCGGGGTCATGGTCGCCAGCGTCGGCGGCAGCACCTGTTTGGTGTCCTGGTAGGCGCTGCCAGCCAGTTGCTTGGCCTGGCGCTTGAGCGCCTCGAAATCAAACGCCTGCGCCTCGCCATCGGCGGCACCACCATTGGCCGCCCATGCGCGGGTAGCCAGCAGGCCAGTGGCCGAAAGACCGGTGTAAGCCGCAATGGCCATGGACGCTTTGAGCAAATTCCTGCGGTGCATAAATACAACCTGTCGTGTGCAATCCCGCGCCGTTCCTGGCACGTGCTGGATCAGAAATAACGGTTCGGACAAGCCTTCGGCCAAACGCAACGGACTATAAACAGATGCCGGCTAGCTTAAACGGTTCGCTCGCATTGCAAAATTCGTTGATTCACAGCGCCAGTGTGTCAATGAAACAAGACATGTCGGTTAAAAGTCTTACGGGACTTTCTGATTTACACGGCATATCTGCTTTTCTCGACTAATTACTCTAAAAACCGCTTTTCAGCGCCGAATTAATTTCTATTCTATGGGCATGACCGGTGCGACCCATCTGACCGGTAGGGCACACGGCGCTGCTGTAAGGGGCAGGGCGATGTGGTGTTTAAGCAATTCTTTGCAGTATTAGAGAAGGACATCGTCCATGGCAAAAATCCAAGGTATCACCGACATGCTGGGCATCTTTCCGTGCTTGGGCAGCGGCCGCAAAAGGCGCCGGCTCAGCTCCGACGAACTGAAACTGGTGGAGCGTTATCGAGAGCTTTCAGAAGGGGACCGGATTGCGATGAGGTATCTGGTGGATGCGATGCGGAGTGTTTCGCGGTTTTGAGTGAGGTGTGAAGTAACCAGCCGTCCTTTACGGCTGGTTCACCAATCCCGCGATCGTTCTGCCCGCTGGTGCAGAACACGAAGTATTTGAATGCGACCGTGCATCAACCGGTAGGGGGCAATGAATGGATAGCGAGTCATCACCAACTCTCGAATATCGGGGGCGACCGACGGCCTCCCTGATCCAGGAAATTGTTCAAGTTGACGAAACGTTTTAAGAATCGAATTGATGATTTCTAAGGAGCCCTCTGAACCTAAAAGGCCTTGGTAGTACTCATGGATAACATCGAGATCATTTTCAGCCCTTTTTGTCAGTACTACGTTCGGCACGTTTTGCCCACTTAGCCTTCACGGCATCCAGATCGGTGAGATTTCCAGCATCGGCATCTGCGATACCTTCGCTGATAGCTTGTAGATGCCATGATTCGGCTTCTACGTATCGAACCAGTGCACGCTTGAGATGGTATTGACGGTCTCTGTCCGTTGCCGCAGCCAGTTCATCCAGCTGCTGTGCCAACAATTCTTCGACGCGGAAAGATAGAACTGGCGAGGCCATGTCAGAATTCCTATGTATACGTTGTAAACGACGTAAACACCCTAGGCTGCTGTCAGAGCTTCGTCAACCAGTGAGCGTGCGACAGTCCAAGAAAACTGTAGCGGGCCAGAGCGGAACGAAGCGTCGAGATGTGTTGCGAAATGCTTGGCGTAACACTCTGACGTCAGAATCAACGCCAGAGATAGACCAGTTTTGACGAGGAATTAGTTACAAGTCCCCTGAACTGGGAATGGCCGCTGTCCGTTTATTAACTCCGGCACATCTCGCCACTTGACCCACGCCTGCTGTTGCCAGTGCAGCAGTGGCACGGTAACGCCTGCCCAATGCATTGAACTCAGGCTCGGGTGGTTTTCCACAGGGCTTGATTGGGTTTCGCGCAGCATCGGGATGACTTCATGACTCAGCCATTGGCGCAGGTGTCGGTTTTCCGGGACGAAGTGATGGACGAGCAGGGCGAACAGGCCGGACTCGCTGACCATCGCGCAATCGATGATTTCGCCGTCCCGACGTAGGAGGACATGGCGACGCTGGTCGGGATCGAGTTTCAGGGTGAGGCGTTCGTTTAGCGGATAGCCCATCAAGCGACCGAGATCTTGAACACAGAACCAAGCCTCGTGATCTTGCATGAAGGCGTGGAGGAAGCGGTTGTGGCGAGTGAAGATGGTGGGGGTGAAGAAAGCGGAGGTTTCAGAAGGAATTTGTACGTGGTTAGGCATTTGTCGACTCCAATATCGAGAATAGAGCCGCCACTCAAATGAGCGCGGTTGCGCCATGTTGATTTTGTTCCGGCTTCGACACCGGGCTGCTGATGTCACAGCCGGAAAGAAGACTATCTGCCGTGTGCTCTACGCACCAAGTCTGTTCTATCGACAATAACTGTAGGAAACGGGGCTTTTTCAGGAAGGCTGTGTATGTAGGAAATGCCTGTTTTTGCACTCGCTGCAGTCCGTCTGCATCTGAAGCCTGTTTTTTCGTTTATTCATGAAAACCCAAGCAATGAACTGCAGGTTTTCTTCATGTTGATCGAATTCTCGGTATCCAATTACCGCTCATTTCGGGACAGGCAAACCCTGTCCATGGCGGCGAGCCCTCGTCTTGGCAAAACACGCAATACGTTCAAAGCCTCCACGAGCGCAGAAAAGCTTCCGGAGCTGCTGAAGGTTGCAGCTATTTACGGTCCGAACGCCTCCGGAAAGTCTTCACTGATCCGCGCAATGGGCATCGTCGGACGCTTGCTAGCGACACCACATGGTTCAAATGACGAAGCGCTACCCGTTTCACCCTTCCGATTTGATTGCACTCTGAGCGATGCGCCCAGTGTCTTTGAGTACGACTTTATTCAGGGCGGACTGCGCTATCGGTTTGTCCTCGGGCTGACCGCGCAGAGGATTGTTCAGGAACAACTGACTGCTTACCCGAAAGGTAAGGAAACACTGCTTTATGACCGCCGGTTTGATGCTGAAGGTGAGCATTACCTGTTTGGTAAAACCCTTGAGGGCGGCAAGGAAGTGCATTGCGCCTGGCGCCGATTGACCAGTCCGACGATGCTGTTTATTGCACAAGCCGTCACTCATAGCAGCGAAGAGTTGAGTCAACTGCGCACTCCATTTAGTTGGTTTCAAACCGGTCTGCTAGTCATTGAACAAAACAACATGCTTGGCTTGTCCACAGCCTCGATTCGCTTTCTGCAAATGGTGAAAAATCATACGAGAAACCTGCGCGATTTTCTCAGTGCGCTGGATATTCCTGTGTCTGCGATACAGCTCGACCCGGATGACGCCTCTGCAGACTTGAGCAACGGAAAACTGACCTTGAAGGAGTTCTTCGCGGCGGCTCAAAGGGACAAACTGACCCTCACGCATTCCAGCATTTCAGGCGATGCGCAGTTCGACTTCTCGGAGGAGTCTTGCGGAACCAAGAACCTGATTGGCTTCTGGTTGCCCTGGTTCATGATGAATCAGGCCGGTGGCAGTGGGATCCTCTGCGTCGACGAACTGAATAGCAGTCTTCATCCCGAAATCGTCGCTGACTTGATCGCAAAGCATCTGAACAGTGGGTTGGATACCCAACTGATTTTCACGACACACGATACCCATCTGATGAATGAAAAGATTCTGCGGCGTGACCAGTTCTGGATTACAGAACGCGATGCTCATGGCGCCACGAGCTTGTTTTCCGTACACGATTTTGGAGGCCGGGAAAGCGAGGATGTCGAGAAGCGTTACTTCGAAGGGCGTTATCGCGGGCTGCCGCTGATAAGGCAGGGGTGAGGGTAGTGAGTTCGTTCAAATCGTTTGATCGCAAGGCTTCCCGCTTCAAACCGCAGCCTAAGGTGCTGGTGTTGTGTGAAGACAGTAAGTCAGGGAAACGTTATCTGGAGGAAGCCGCGTTTTATTTTCGGGCCAAGGCCCAGGTTGAGATCGTCCACTGCGGTGTTACACATCCAAGCGGCATTGTTGAGCGAGCAGTCGTAAGGCAAAAAAGCTTCGATAAGGTGTTCTGTGTTTTGGATCGAGACACCCACATGTGCTTCAAGCGAGCGTTGAATGTGGCGAAGTCTTATCCAAAAATCCAAGTCATCGCATCTTATCCGTGCTTCGAGTTTTGGCTACTACTGCACTTTGGCTACAGTCGAAAACCGTTCAGCACAGCCGGGAAGAACTCTCCGGCTGATTTGGTGACCAAGAGCCTCAGAGCAAAACCCAGCATGGCTGACTATCAGAAAGGCAAAGACGTCAGCTACTTCGCTCAGCTACTCGGAAAGCCATTTCAGCAGGCAAGAGCGCTGGCCCCCAAAGTTCTTGAGGATGTCGCCCTCAGTGGTGAACACAACCCAAGCACTGAAATTCACCTATTGATGGATGAGTTCGAAGCCCTCTCAAAGCCCCAGCCGATTGACACATAAGCCCTCTCCGAGCCCCCCATTGGACTGGCTCAGTAGCTGAGAGGAGACGTTGCTGGCAGGCGCTGGCTGAAACAAGGCCATTCAGTCCTCATCCGCTGTAGGAAACAAGATTTTTTCTTGAAGGTCACGCCTGTAGGAAATGCCTGTTTTTGCATTGGCGCCAGCGAGACCGCCCCTAACCAGTGTTTTTTCCGTTATTTGTTTGAATCTTGCGCATCGCTGCAGATGCTCGGCCCTTGGTTTCAGGGTTCAAAGATTGTTACGAATAACGGAGAAATCACTACCGATGGATGCTGAAATGTTTTAGTTGTAGATGATTTGTTTGATAGCGGGGCGTCCATGGACGCGGCCTGCGCTGTTCTGCGTAAATATCTCAAGGTAGGGAAAATTTACGTCGCAGCGCTAACTTGGAAGTGAATTCAATGACCACTGTATTTATTGCTGGCTCTATCAACATCAAGAACCTTGATCCGAAGGTTAAAGAGCGCATCAATAATATCGTCGCGTCAGATTTTGAGGTGGTGGTTGGGGATGCAGGTGGCGCCGATACCTCCATTCAGGAGTACCTGCTGAGTCTCGAACGATCCAAAACCACAGTGTTCTGCAGCGGTTCTGCTCCGAGGAATAACCTTGGACAGTGGCCCACCAGAACAGTCGACTCCAAGCATTCCAAGGGGTCGAGAGCCTTCTTCACCGAGAAAGACGTCGTCATGGCCGAAGCAGCCGACTTCGGCTTGATGATCTGGGATGCAAAGAGCACCGGTACGCTCAGCAACGTCATTGAATTGTTGTCGAGAAAGAAGAAGTCGCTTGTTTTCGTCAACAAGGAAAAGGAATTCAAGGTGGTCGGAGACGTCAGTCAGCTCGAAGAATTGATTGCATTCATGTCCGATCACGCCAAGCAAAAAGCTAATGAAAAAATCAAATTGTTCGATCGTATTTCCTTGCTGAAACACGATCAGGCAGAGCTTTCCTTTTGATGGTTTTTCTCGGTTTCCCTGAACCCCGGCACCTTGTCGGTGCCGGGATCGCAGGCTCTTAGCGACTCACCTTCCACGCATCCCCAGCCGGCGCCTTGCCATGGTCATACGGCTTGCCAATCCACATATAAACCAAGCCCAAGCCAATCACGATCGCCGTGCTCAACACCATCGCATAGTTCACATACCACGCCGCATCCGGCGTGCGTGGCCAGGCCATGTTGATGATTGCGCCAACGCCGTACACCAGCGCGCCGATGTTCACCGGCCAGCCCCACGCGCCGAGGGTGAATTTGCCGCTCGGTTTCCAGCCTTTGCTGCGGGCGTATAGGGCGGCCAGGACGATCATCTGGAACGCGAGGTAGATGCCGATCGCGGCGAAGCTGACGATGGTCGCCACGGCGTCTTGCAGGAAGAAGCCGAGGGCGATGATCAGCGCCGGCAGGACGCCGGACACGAACAGCGCGGCAACCGGCACTTGGGTGGTAGGAGAAATCTTTTTCAGCAGTCGGCTGCCGATGACCATTTCATCACGAGCGTAGGAATACAGCAGACGGCTCGCCGCTGCTTGTAGGCTGATGACGCAGGAGATGAAGGAAATCATCACCACGCCCATCACCACTTTCGAGCCGACCGGACCGAAGGCGTTGTTGAGGATGGTGGTGACCGGGTCTTTGTCGGTGCCGTTGATCACCGCTTGCATGTCTGGCACGGCGAGGATCAGCGCCAGGCAGGCGAACATTGCCGCGATGCCGCCGATGTAGATGGTCATGCGCATGGCCACCGGGATTTTGGCGCTCGGGTTCGGGGTTTCTTCGGCGACGTCGCCGCAGGCCTCGAAGCCGTAGTAGAGGAACATCCCCGCCAACGATGCGGTGAGGAACGCCGGCAGGTACGAGCCGTCGACGCTGATGTCGAAGGTGTTGAACAGCACGCTGAGCGGCTGATGACGTTCGAACACCAGCAGGTAAACGCCGACGATCACCGCGCCGACCAGTTCGCAGAGGAAGCCGAACATGGCGATGCGTGCCAGCACTTTGGTGCCGCTGAGGTTGACCAGTGTGGCGAACAGGGTCAGCACCAGGGCGATGACGATGTTGGTGTTGTTACTTGGCTCGAAGCCGAGCATGGCGGCCAGGTACGGGCCAGCGCCGACCGCAACTGCAGCGATGGTGACGCAGAGGGCGATGGAGTAGATCCAGCCGACCATCCACGCCCATTTCTTACCGACCAAGCGACGTGCCCACGGGTAGACGCCGCCGGAAATCGGGAACTGCGAAACCACTTCGCCGAAGATCAGGCACACCAGCAATTGGCCGCATCCAACCAGCAAATAGGCCCAGAACATCGGTGGCCCGCCGGCGGCGAGGCACAGGCCGAAGAGGGTATAAACCCCTACGACCGGTGACAGATAAGTGAAGCCTAAAGCGAAGTTTTCCCACAGGCTCATGCTGCGGTTGAAGTTCGAGGTATAGCCCAGTTTGCGCAGTTGTTCGGCATCGCTGTCGGCAACGGCGGCGGCGAGATCGGGTGAGGAACTCATGTGTGTTTGCTCCGTGAAATCGGCAGATTTCGGATGGCCGAGGCCGTGGCGGGGCTTTGTGGGCGCCGCCCGGTTCGGTGGTTATTGTTTTGGGATCCTGGTGGTGCGTAATGCCGGTTTCTTTCCTGATACCGGGGTGACGCCTTCGCGAGCAGGCTCGCTCCCACAGGGAACCGCATTCCAAACTATGGGAGCGACGGTGCGACGATTCGACCTGCTCGCGAAGCTTTTAAAGGCTTAGTGCTTGAACATCACATGCCGAACCGTGGTGTAGTCCTCCAGCCCATACATGGACATGTCCTTGCCGTAACCGGACAATTTCTGACCGCCATGGGGCATTTCGCTGACGAGCATGAAGTGCGTGTTCACCCACGTGCAGCCGTACTGCAAGCGTGCCGACATGCGATGCGCGCGTCCTACATCCGCTGTCCACACCGAGGAGGCGAGGCCGTAGTCCGAATCGTTGGCCCATTCCAGCGCCTGCGCTTCATCGGTGAATTTGGTCACTGAAACCACCGGCCCAAACACTTCGCGGCGGACGATTTCGTCGTCCTGCTGGGCATCGGCCAACACCGTCGGTTCAAAGAAGAAGCCGTTACCGTCAACAGCCTTGCCGCCAGTGATCAAACGGATGTGCGACTGCGCCACAGCACGCTCGACAAACCCGGCAACACGGTCGCGATGTTGCGCAGTGATCAACGGCCCCAGTTCTGTCGACGGATCATCCTGCAAGCCGTACTTGATGCTGCTGACCGCGGCGCCGAGCTTCTCGACAAACTTGTCGTAGATACCCTGTTGCGCGTAGATCCGGCACGCGGCGGTGCAGTCTTGTCCGGCGTTGTAGAAACCAAAGGTACGAATGCCTTCCACCGCTGCATCGATATCAGCGTCATCGAAGATGATCACCGGCGCCTTGCCGCCGAGTTCCATGTGCATGCGTTTGACGCTGTCGGCGGTGCTGGAAATGATGTTGGCGCCTGTGGCGATGGAGCCAGTCAGTGAAACCATGCGCACTTTCGAGTGGGTAACCAAAGGGCTGCCAACGGTAGGCCCACGGCCAAACACCAGATTGAGTACGCCAGCCGGGAAGATTTCCGACGCCAGTTCGGCCAGACGCAACGCAGTCAGCGGGGTTTGTTCCGACGGCTTGAGCACCACGGTATTACCGGCCGCCAGAGCCGGGGCGATTTTCCAGGCGACCATCATCAGCGGGTAGTTCCACGGCGCGATGGAGGCGATGACGCCGACCGGGTCGCGGCGGATCATCGAGGTGTGGCCGGGCAGGTATTCGCCACCGGCCGAACCGCTCATGCAACGGCTGGCGCCGGCGAAGAAACGGAACACGTCGGCAATCGCCGGAATCTCGTCGTTGAGTGCGGCGCTGTAGGGTTTGCCGCAGTTGGCGGATTCCAGTTTGGCCAGTTCTTCGCCGTGGGCCTCGATGGCGTCGGCGAGTTTGAGCAGCAACAGCGAGCGGTCTTTCGGCGCGGTTTGCGACCAGTCGGCGAAGGCGTTGTCGGCAGCGCGCACGGCGGCGTCGACCTGGGCCTCAGTGGCTTCGTTGATCTCTACCAGCACTTCGCCAAGCGACGGGTTGAGCACCGGTTGCGCCGGGCCTTCGCCGATGACCAGTTGGCCGTTGATCAAGAGTTTGGTTTGCATCGTTCTGTCCTCTTCGAATCTATTATTTTTCTGCCGAAACCGGATTAAAAACTGTGGGAGCGAGCCTGCTCGCGAAAGCGGTGTTTCAGTCGACATCAATGTCGGATGTGACGGCCTGTTCGCGAGCAGGCTCGCTCCCAAAGGGGATGGTGGTGTCTGTCAGGGATTCATTTGCCGCCGCTGCCGGCAACGCTTTCGCCACCGCGCGTCAGGTAATACGCGCCCAAAATCGGCAGCATCGTCACCATCATCACCAGCATCGCGACGACGTTGGTCACCGGCACATCCCGTGGCCGGCTCAACTGGTTAAGCAGCCACAACGGCAACGTGCGCTCATGCCCGGCGGTAAACGTGGTAACGATGATTTCATCGAACGACAGCGCAAACGCCAACATGCCGCCGGCCAGCAAAGCCGAACCGAGGTTCGGCAGGATGATGTAGCGAAAGGTCTGCCAGCCATCGGCGCCGAGGTCCATCGAGGCCTCGATCAAACTGTGCGAAGTACGGCGCAAGCGGGCGATAACATTGTTGTAGACGATCACCACGCAGAAGGTCGCGTGGCCGACGATGATGGTGAACATCCCCGGCTCGATCCCCAGCGTCTTGAACGTCGCCAGCAGCGCGATCCCGGTGATGATCCCCGGCAACGCAATCGGCAAAATCAACATCAGCGAAATGCCCTGTTTGCCGAAGAAATCGCGGCGGTACAACGCGGCCGATGCAAGCGTGCCGAGCACCATCGCAATCAACGTGGCGATGGCTGCGATCTGCAATGAAAGCTTGATCGACTCCAGAACATCCGGCCGCGAAAACGCCACGCTGAACCAGTGCAGCGTGAAGCCCTTCGGCGGGAAACTGAACGCAGCCTCTTCGGTGTTGAAGGCGTAAAGAAAGATGATCAGGATCGGGAAGTGCAGAAACACCAACCCGCCCCAGGCTGCGATCTTCAAGCCTAATGATGCTTTCTCCCCCTGCTTTTCTGAATTAGAGCGCATCGAAAGCCCCCAGTCGTTTGACGATGGACAGGTAAACCGCGATCAACACAATCGGCACCAGCGTGAACGCCGCCGCCATCGGCATATTGCCGATCGCACCTTGCTGCGCGTACACCATGCTGCCGACAAAGTAGCCCGGCGGCCCGACCAATTGCGGCACGATGAAGTCGCCCAGGGTCAGCGAAAACGTGAAGATCGAACCGGCGGCGATGCCCGGAATCGACAGCGGCAAAATCACCTGCATAAAGGTCTGACGCGGCTTCGCACCAAGGTCGGCAGAAGCCTGCAACAGCGACGGTGGCAGACGCTCCAGCGAGGCCTGAATCGGCAGAATCATGAACGGCAGCCAGATGTATACAAACACCATGAACCGCCCCAGATGTGAGGTCGACAGGGTGCTGCCGCCGACGCCGGGAATCCCCAGAATGAACTGCAACACCGGCTCCAATCCCAGGTGCTGCACGAACCATTGCGCTACGCCGCCCTTGGCCAGCAGCAACGTCCATGCGTAGGCCTTGACGATGTAACTGGCCCACATCGGCATCATCACCGCGATGTAGAAAAACGCCTTGGTCTTGCCCGTGGTGTAGCGCGCCATGTAGTAGGCAATCGGGAACGCGACGATGGCACTGGCGATCGACACGACGATGGCCATGCTCAGCGTGCGCAGGATGATGTCGAAGTTCGATGGCTGAAACAGCGCGGCAAAATTGGCCAGGGTCAGGTCAGGAGTGACCGCCATGGTGAAGTCGTCGAAGGTGTAGAAGCCCTGCCACAGCAGCACCAGCAACGAGCCGAGATAAATCGCGCCAAACCACAGCAGCGGCGGCACCAGCAGCATCGACAGATATAGATTCGGCTTGCGGTAGAGCAGGTTGGAAAACCGGCGCAACGGCGGCGATGCAGTCATCGCGAGCGTGCTCATGTCAAACCCCGCTCGACACGGTGTCGTGCAGCGCAATCATCGCTTCCCGCGCCCAACGTGCGCTCAGGCGCTGACCGGTCTGATGCTGCGCGCTGCTGTCGATCCACTGATTGTTGGCGTGACTGATGCTGAGGGTCTGGCCGTTTTCCAGCTTCAGTTCATAACGGGTTGCGCTGCCCTGGTACTGAATGTCATGGAGCAGACCGCTGACTTCGATTTCGTGGCTGGCGAGTGGGCCTTCGGCGAAACGCACGTGTTCCGGGCGAATCGAAAACGGCTGCGGATGGCCGCTGATTTCACGGGCCAGATCGCCGCGAATCACGTTCGAGGTGCCGACGAATTCAGCGACGAACGTGGTGGTCGGTTTCATGTACAGATTGCGCGGGGTGTCGACCTGTTCGATGCGGCCCTTGTTGAACACGGCGACGCGATCGGACATCGACAGCGCTTCGGTTTGATCGTGGGTGACGAAGATGAACGTGATGCCGAGCTGGCGTTGCAGCTTCTTCAGTTCGCTTTGCATTTGTTCGCGAAGTTTCAGGTCGAGCGCACCCAAAGGCTCATCGAGCAACAGCACGCGCGGACGATTGACCAGGGCACGGGCGAGGGCCACACGCTGGCGCTGACCGCCGGACAACTGCACCGGTTTGCGCGCGCCGTAACCGCCGAGGGCGACCATGTCCAAGGCTTCTTCGGCGCGTTTATGCCGTTCGGTTTTGCCGACGCCTTTGACCTTCAAGCCGTAGGCGACGTTGTCGAGGACGTTCATGTGCGGGAACAGCGCGTAATCCTGAAACACCGTGTTGACGTCGCGTTGATACGGCGGCAGACCGGCCGCTTCAGCACCGTGAATGCGGATCGAGCCGGCGCTCGGTTGTTCGAACCCGGCGATCAGGCGCAGGCAGGTGGTTTTGCCCGAGCCGGAAGGGCCGAGCATGGAAAAAAACTCGCCGTCCTGGATATCGATGGAAACCCGGTCAACGGCTTTTACGTCGCCGAACTGCCGGGAAACGTTGGTGAACTGGACTGCAAGCGTCATGGTGCGGTGCTCCAAAAAGGCGAAGGCCGTCGCAGCGGCCCTGCCTGGACTTCTGAAAAATCTGAATCGTTTTACGGTTTGCTTGGCTCACACATTCGGCGGACGAGATGCGATCCGCTTTTAGCTCCCTCTCCCTCCGGGAGAGGGCGGGGGGTGAGGGCAGCGGTTTCGGCCATTGCTCTGAGATCAAGAGCAAGGTCAAAAGCTACCCCCTCACCCCAGCCCTCTCCCCCAGGGGGGCGAGGGGGAAAGGGAGCTCGACCGAGTCGCTCCCGGACTTAACGACCGCCCATGATCGCAATGTAGTCCTGAGTCCAGCGGCTATACGGCACAAACTTGCCGCCCTCAGCCTGCGGGGTTTTCCAGAAGGCGATCTTGTCGAACTGGTCGAAACCGTTGGTCTTGCAACCTTCAGCGCCAAGCAACTCGCTCTCCTTGCACGCCGCCGGAACCGCCGGCAAAGAGCCAAACCACGCCGCCACATCGCCCTGGACTTTCGGTTTCAGCGACCAGTCCATCCACTTGTACGCGCAGTTCGGGTGCTTGGCCTCGGCGTGCAACATGGTGGTATCCGCCCAGCCCGTAGCGCCTTCTTTCGGAATGGTCGAAGCGATCGGCTGCTTCTCGTTCATCAAACCATTGACCTGATACGGCCAGGCGCTCGACGCCACTACGCCTTCGTTTTTGAAGTCGCTCATCTGCACCGTGGTGTCGTGCCAGTAGCGGTGGATCAACGGCTGCTGCGCACGCAACAGATCGAGCACGGCTTTGTACTGATCTTCGGTCAGTTGATACGGATCCTTGATACCCAGTTCAGGCTTGGTCGACTTCAGATACAGCGCCGCATCTGCGATGTAGATAGGGCCGTCATAGGCCTGCACGCGGCCCTTGTTCGGCTTGCCGTCGGGCAGCTCCTGCGCGGCGAACACCACGTTCCAACTGGTCGGCGCGGTCTTGAACACGTTGGTGTTGTACATCAGCACGTTCGGGCCCCACTGATACGGGGTGCCGTAAGTCTGCTTGTTGACCACGTACCACGGCGCATCTTTGAGGCGCGGGTCGAGGGTGTTCCAGTTCGGGATCAACGCGGTGTTGATCGGTTGCACACGCTTGCCGACGATCAACCGCAACGAGGCATCGCCCGATGCGGTGACCAGGTCGTAACCGCCCTTGGCCATCAGGCTGACCATTTCGTCAGAGGTGGCGGCTGTTTTCACATTGACCTTGCAGCCGGTTTCCTGCTCGAAACCGCTCACCCAGTCGTAGGCCTTGTCGCTCTCGCCACGTTCGATGTAACCCGGCCACGCAACGATATCCAGCTGACCTTCGCCAGCACCGACAGCCTTCAACGGCTCGGCGGCCTGCAGGCTGGCGCTGGCCAGCAGGGCCGTGGTGATTGCACTGAGCAGTGCGGTCTTGTGCACGAACATGGTTGAACCCTCTTCTTTAAATTATGGTCGGGGCAGTTGTGAACGCGGTGAAGCATGCCGTTAACGGCTTGTTATTAGCGTAGTCAGAGATGCTGGCCGTGGCGGGCCATGATGTGCCGCACCACGCTGTAGTCCTGCAGCGAATCACTGGATAAGTCTTTGCCGTAGCCGGAGCGTTTCAGCCCGCCGTGGGGCATTTCGCTGACCAGCATGAAATGGCTGTTGATCCACGTGCAGCCGTACTGCAAGCGCGCGGCGACCTGCATCGCCTTGTCCAGATTCTGCGTCCACACCGACGAGGCGAGGCCGTATTCCGAGTCGTTGGCCCAGTCGACGGCCTGCGCGAGTTCGTCGAAACGGGTCACCGTGACCACCGGGCCGAACACTTCGCGCTGGACGATTTCGTCGCTCTGTTTGCAACCGGCGAGCAGGGTCGGTTGATAGTAGAAACCGGCGCCGGAATGCACTGCCGCACCGGTCACGCGCTCAATATGCGGCTGACCGAGGGCGCGCTCGACGAAACTGGCGACGCGGTCACGTTGACGGGTGCTGATCAGCGGGCCGATCTCATTGTCGGCGTCACGTTTGCCGGCGAAGCGCAGGCTGCTGACGGCGGCGCCGAGTTCGGCGACCAGTTTGTCGTGAATCCCGGCCTGCGCGTAGATCCGGCACGCGGCGGTGCAATCCTGCCCGGCGTTGTAGTAGCCGTAAGTGCGCACGCCTTCGACCACGGACTGGATGTCGGCGTCGTTGCAGACGATTACCGGGGCTTTGCCGCCGAGTTCGAGGTGCGTGCGTTTCAGGGTTTTCGCGGCGGCCTGAAGGATTTTCTGGCCGGTGACGATATCGCCGGTCAGCGAGACCATGCGCACCTTGGCGTGGCCGACCAAATGGCTGCCGACGCCTTCGCCGCCACCGCAGATGATGTTGATCACCCCGCGCGGGAGGATTTCAGCCAGCGCTGGCGCCAGTGCGAGAATCGACAGCGGTGTGTGCTCGGAGGGTTTGAACACCAGCGTGTTGCCGGCGGCGAGGGCTGGGGCGATTTTCCACGCGGCCATCATGATCGGGTAGTTCCACGGAGCAATCGAGGCAACCACGCCAATCGGATCGCGCCGCACCATGCTGGTGTAGCCCGGCAAGTATTCGCCGCTGAGCTGACCGGTCTGGCAGCGTACGGCGCCGGCAAAGAAACGGAAGACATCGACGGTCGCCGTCAGATCGTCCTGACGCGCAAGGTGCAACGGCTTGCCGCAGTTCAGCGATTCGAGGCGGGCGAGGTGGTCGGCGTGTTTTTCGACGGCGTTGGCGATGTCCAGCAGCATGTTTGAGCGCTGCTGCGGCGTGGTCCGTGACCATTCGGCGAAGGCGCGGTGGGCAGCGAGGATCGCGGCTTCGACCTGCTCGGTGCTAGCCTCGGCGATGTGCGTGAGGATTTCGCCGGTGGCCGGGTTGAGGATCGGCTCGACGAAACCTTCCCCGGCGACCAGTTCGCCGTCGATCAACAACGCGGTACACATCGGGGTTTGCGCGCCAGCCATTTTCCGCGATCTCTTTTCTTGTGTGGCCATTGTTGCTCCCTGATATCGGGAGCCGGCCGTCTTATAGATGCAGCAAGACTAGTGCGCGGCTCCGAGGTCGACAAATTCTAAATACTGAAGGCTGCGTTCGATTAAATAGATGGCTTGCGTCCGCCGTGGGGTTGCTCGCGGGCGACGGTGAGAAATGGATCGACCAGCGCCGGACGCGCGGTGCCACGGCGCCAGGCCAGGCCGACGTCGAGGGTCTGGTTGAGGTCGGCGATGGGCCGCGCTTCGATGATGTCGCCCTCCAGTGACCATGGGCGATAAGTCATGTCCGGCTGAATCGACACGCCCAAACCGGCGGCGACCAGACTTCGCACCGCTTCGGTGGACGCGGTTCTCAGAGTGATCTTCGGTTGCAGCCCGGAACCGCGCCAGAAACGCTGGGCGTTGCGATCCATTTCATCGACGTTGAGTTGAATCAACGGCTCGCGGGCGACATCGGCGAGGTTGATGCTGTCGTGTTCCAGCAATGGGTGCTGCGCTGGCAGCCACAAACGGTGCGGCGAGTGGGTCAGTACTTCAGTCTGCAAGGCGTGGCGATCTTCCAGGTTGGAGAGGATCAATACGCCGACATCGATCTCGCCGCTGACCAGCAAATGCTCGATGTAGGGCCGCTCGTCTTCCATCACGCGGATTTCGACGTTGGGATAGGCGCGTTGAAAACGCGTGAGCAGATCTGCCAGGTAATAACCGGCAACCAGACTGGTCACACCGACGATCAACTGCCCGGCGACTTGGTCGGTACTCTGTTGCAGGCTGCGTTTGGCGTTATCCACAGTCGCCAGAATCAGGTGCGCCTGGCGTAGGAATTGATGGCCCTGGTGCGTAAGGGTCATGCCCTTGGCATGGCGGCTGAACAGGCTGACGCCGATCTCCTCTTCCAGTTGCTGGATCGCCAGAGTCAGGGTTGATTGGGAAATAAACGCGGTTTGCGCGGCGGCGGAAATCGAGCCGGTCTCGGCCACGGCGATGAAATGACGGATCTGACGCAGGGTCATCATGAAGAGGGTACCCAGTGGGCGGTTTTTATAGATTGGCCTGAGTGTATATCTATTTTCGCGAACGGCTTAAGCGTACCGAGCAACATCTGGAAGCACACTCGCAAGCAGTGCAGGGGCACTTTCGAACTAGGCTGAGGGCCTTATAGATCCGGATAACCCCTGTTTGGAGGCGGAACATGAACACCCGTGGATTGCTCGATCAACTGCTCAAGTCCGGTCAGGATCTGTTGCAGAACAAGGCCGGTGGCACGCAGAACAAACAGGCTACCGGTGGCCTGGGCGGTTTGCTTGGCGGCGCTTCTGGCTCCGGCGGTCTCGGCAGTCTGCTGTCAGGCGCAGGTGGCGGTGCGTTAGCGGCTGGCGCGATGGGCTTGTTGCTCGGTAACAAGAAAGTGCGCAAGGTCGGCGGCAAAGTCGCGATTTATGGCGGCCTCGCGGCGCTGGGCGTGCTGGCTTACAAGGCTTATGGCAACTACAACGCGCAAAAAGGCACCGCCCCACAAAGTGAACCGCAGACCCTCGATCGTTTGCCACCGGCTCAGGCCGAACAGCACAGCCAGGCCATTCTCAAGGCGCTGGTCGCTGCCGCGAAGGCCGACGGCCACATTGATGACCGCGAACGCCAATTGATCGAAGGCGAATTCACCAAACTCGATAACGACCAGGAACTGCAGCATTGGCTCCATGCCGAACTCAACAAGCCCCTCGACCCGACCGACGTCGCCCGCGCCGCGAGCACGCCGGAGATGGCAGCGGAGATGTACATCGCCAGTGTGATGTTGGTGGATGAGGAGAACTTCATGGAGAAAAGCTATCTGGATGAACTGGCGCGGCAACTGAAGCTGGAGCCGGGGTTGAAGGTGGAGTTGGAGAAGCAGGTGCGCATCGCGTCGGCTTAAACCCGGCTGACCCCCTTCGCGAGCAAGCTCGCTCCCACAGGGTATTGCGTTCCAATGTGGGAGCGAGCTTGCTCGCGAAGGCATTATCCGCCGCACAGCGACGGCAATGACCATTCCATCGCCCCTTTTTGCCATTACCCCACTGGCACGCCAGCCCCGAATTGTCGGACAGTCCCACCCCAGAGCCTTCCCGCCAACCCCGCCGGACAGGCACGAGGGTCAAAAGCGTCTTATAAATGAAACAGCGCCCTCGGCTATACTCCCCGCATTTCGATCAGGCACGAGGAATCACTGTGAAGAACTGGACGTTGCGCCAACGCATTTTGGCGAGCTTTGCGGTGATTATCGCCATCATGTTGCTGATGGTCGTCGTTTCATATTCACGGCTGTTGAAGATTGAGGCCGGCGAGCAGAGCGTGCGTCAGGACGCTGTGCCCGGGGTGTATTTCAGCTCGATGATTCGTAGTGCCTGGGTCGACAGTTACCTGCAGACTCAGGAATTGCTGGGTCTGAAAAAAGGCCAGGGCATCAGCGCCGAAGACGCGGCGGACTTCAAGGCCTTCGAAGCACGCCTTGCCGAGCAGATGGGCAACTACCAAAGCACCGTGACCACTGACGAGGACAAGGCCGAGTTCGCCGTGTTCAAGCAGGACGTGGTCAACTACAACAAGATTCAGACGCAGGTGCTTGATCTGCACCAGAGCAATCTTGACGATGCAGCGACGAAGATGTTCAACGAGCAACTGACCCCCGCCTGGATTGCCGGCCGGATGAAGCTCAACGACATCATCCGCGAGAACAAAGCTGTCGCCGATGAAGCCATGAACAATATCGACGATGCCGTGGCCGCCGCCAAAGTCAGCATGGCCATTTCCCTGTTGGTCGCCGTTCTGGCCGCCGGCCTGTGCGGCCTGTTGTTGATGCGCGCAATCATGGCGCCGATGAACCGCATTGTGGAGATCCTCGAGACCATGCGCACTGGCGACCTCAGTTCGCGCCTGAACCTTGAGCGCAAGGACGAATTTGGTGCCGTCGAAACCGGCTTCAACGACATGATGACCGAGCTGACTGCACTGGTATCACAAGCCCAGCGCTCCTCGGTGCAGGTGACCACCTCGGTGACCGAAATCGCTGCCACTTCCAAGCAACAGCAAGCCACCGCTACCGAAACCGCAGCGACCACCACCGAGATCGGCGCAACGTCGCGTGAGATCGCCGCCACTTCGCGCGATCTGGTGCGCACCATGACCGAAGTCTCCACCGCCGCCGATCAGGCCTCGGTGCTCGCCGGCTCCGGCCAGCAAGGCTTGGCGCGGATGGAAGACACCATGCACTCGGTGATGGGCGCGGCCGATCTGGTCAACGCCAAACTGGCGATCCTCAATGAGAAGGCCGGCAACATCAACCAAGTGGTGGTGACCATCGTCAAGGTTGCCGACCAGACCAACCTGCTGTCGCTCAACGCGGCGATCGAAGCCGAGAAGGCCGGTGAATACGGTCGCGGTTTTGCCGTGGTCGCCACCGAAGTGCGACGTCTGGCGGATCAGACCGCTGTCGCCACTTACGATATCGAGCAAATGGTTCGCGAGATCCAGTCGGCGGTGTCTGCCGGGGTGATGGGCATGGACAAGTTCTCCGAAGAAGTACGCCGTGGCATGTCCGAAGTGCAGCAGGTCGGCGAACAGCTGTCGCAGATCATCCATCAGGTGCAGGCGCTGGCGCCGCGGGTGTTGATGGTCAACGAAGGCATGCAGGCGCAGGCCACTGGTGCGGAGCAGATCAACCATGCGCTGGTGCAGTTGGGCGATGCCAGCAGCCAGACCGTCGAGTCGCTGCGTCAGGCCAGTTTCGCCATCGACGAACTGAGCCAGGTGGCCGTCGGGCTGCGCAGCGGCGTTTCGCGATTCAAAGTCTGATGAGCGAAATCATCGCCAAACGCGGCGCTGCACCAGTGGCGAAGCCGGCGTTGTTCCTGCTGTTCCGCATCGGCAGCGAGCGTTACGCCTTGCGCGCAACCGAAGTGGCGGAGGTGCTGCCGCGCCTGCCGTTGAAGCCGATCGCGCGGGCGCCACAGTGGGTGGCCGGCGTATTCGCCTATCGCGGTGCGGTAGTGCCGGTGATCGACCTTAGCGCATTGACCTTTGGCCATGCCGCCCAGGCGCGCACCAGTACGCGTCTTGTGCTGGTCAATTACCAGCCTGATGAGTCGCAGCCAGTGCAATGGCTCGGACTGATTCTCGAACAGGCCACCGACACCCTGCGTTGCCATCCGCAGGAGTTTGCGCCCTACGGCCTCGATAACCGCGAGGCGCCTTACCTCGGCCCGGTGCGCGAAGACGCTCAGGGCTTGGTGCAGTGGGTGCGGGTCAATGATTTGCTCGATGACGCCGTGCGCCGTTTGCTGTTCCCCGATCCGCCGTTGAATCCGGCGCAGCTTGAGGCGCAGCCATGAGCAGCGATCAGCGTTTTTTCGACTTTCTCAAGGAACGCATCGGCCTCGATGTCACCTCGGTTGGCCCGGCGATCATCGAGCGCGCCGTGCGTCAGCGCACCACACTCTCGCAAGCGGCACATGCCGATGAGTACTGGCAATTGCTGCAAGGCTCGCGGGACGAGCAGCAGGCGCTGATCGAAGCGGTGATCGTTCCCGAAACGTGGTTTTTCCGTTACCCGGAGTCCTTCGCCACGCTGGGCAAGCTGGCACGCAAACGTCTTGGCGAACTGAACAACATGCGTGCCTTGCGCATTCTCAGCCTGCCATGTTCCACCGGCGAAGAACCCTATTCGATCGCCATGGCCTTGCTTGACGCCGGGCTCAAGCCGCATCAGTTCAAGGTCGATGGTATGGACGTCAGCCCGCTCTCGGTGGAGAAGGCGCGGCGCGCGCTGTACGGCAAGAATTCGTTTCGCGGTCAGGATCTGGATTTTCGCGACCGGCATTTCACGGCTGAGCAGGAAGGCCATCGAGTCAGTGACGATGTGCGTGAGCAGGTGCGTCTGCAGGTCGGCAATGTGCTCGATCCGACGCTGCTGGCCAGCGAGCCAGCGTTCGATTTCGTGTTCTGCCGCAACCTGCTGATCTATTTCGACCAGCCGACGCAGAAGCAGGTGTTCGAGGTGCTCAAGCGCCTGACCCATTTCGATGGCGTGCTGTTTATCGGGCCGGCCGAGGGCAGCCTGCTCGGGCGTTTGGGCATGCGTTCGATCGGTATCCCGCAATCCTTTGCCTTCAGCCGCCACAGCGACCCGCACCCCGAACCGCTGCCGACACCCAAACCGGTCGCGGTGCCAATCAGCCAACCACAGCGCAGCACGCCGCCAGCACCGGTGCGCAATCGACCGTTTGCCGCGGTAACGCCACTGCCGATCGCCAGCAAAAGCGCGAACCCGGACGCAGCAACGTTGTTGGCCAATATCGCCGCGCTGGCCAACGAAGGTAAAAGCGCCGAAGCCCGGGCTGCCTGCGAACAGTATTTGCGCAGCCACGAACCGGTGGCTCAGGTGTTTTACTGGCTTGGCTTGCTCAGTGATGTCGCCGGTCTGACTCTTGAAGCTCAAGGCTTCTATCGCAAGGCGTTGTACCTCGAACCGCAACATCCCGAAGCGTTGATGCACCTGGCCGCGTTGCTGCAGGCCCAGGGCGACACGGCGGGTGCCAGACGATTGCAGGAGCGTGCCGCCCGCAGCGGCCGCACCGCCGACAGTGAGCGTAAACGATGATCCCGTCCGACACCTTGAACGTCACCCACGAAGACGCCCGGGCCATCGATGATTGCTGGAACCGCATCGGCATCCATGGCGACAAGTCCTGTCCGCTGCTGGACGAGCACATTCATTGCCGCAATTGCTCGGTGTATTCCGCCGCTGCCACACGCCTGCTCGACCGTTATGCGTTGCAGCAGGACGAGCGCGATCCGGTGGCCAGCGCCGTTGAAACGGACGTTAAAACCCGTTCGCTGCTGATGTTCCGACTCGGCGAAGAATGGCTGGGGCTGGCGACGCGCAGCCTCGTTGAAGTGGCGCCGCTGCAGGCGATTCACTCGTTGCCGCACCAGCGCTCGCGGGCCTTGCTTGGCGTGGCGAATGTGCGCGGCGCGCTGGTGGCGTGCCTGTCGCTGGTCGAATTGCTCGATCTGGATGGCAGCGTTACTCCGGCCACCAGCGGGCGCATCATGCCGCGCATGCTGATCATCGCCGCCCATGGCGGGCCAGTCGTGGTGCCGGTGGACGAGGTCGACGGCATTCATGCCATCGACGAGCGGATCCTCGACGCGGCATCGCAATCCGGCGCCCAGGCCAGTGCCAGATACACCCGTGGCGTATTGCAATTCCGCGGGCGCAGCCTGCGCTGGCTGGATGAAGAACAGCTGCTGTCCGCCGTGACCCGGAGCCTCACATGACCCCCGAGCAAATGCGCGACGCCTCCTTGCTGGAGCTGTTCAGCCTCGAAGCTGAAGCCCAGACCCAGGTGCTCAGCGCCGGGCTGTTGGCGCTGGAGCGTAATCCGACCCAGGCCGATCAACTGGAATCGTGCATGCGTGCGGCGCACTCGCTCAAAGGTGCGGCGCGAATCGTCGGCATCGACAGCGGCGTCAGCGTTGCTCATGTGATGGAAGATTGCCTGGTCAGCGCGCAGGAAGGCCGCTTGTTGCTGCGTCCCGAACACATCGATGCGCTGTTGCAGGGCACCGATTTGCTGATGCGCGTTGCCACGCCAACTAATGCGCCACAGCCGAGTGATATCGAAGCTTACGTGGCGTTGATGGCGGGTTTGCTCGATCCATCGACGCCATCAGCACTTGCTGTGCCGCCGATGGCCGAGTTGCAACTTGAAGCGCCGCCCGTGTTTGAACCCGCGCCAGCGCCGATCATCGAAGCCCCGGTCGAAACCTCTGAACCGGCGCCACGCAAGAACAAACGCACCACCGAAGGTGGCGAACGGGTACTGCGGGTCACCGCTGAACGTCTGAATAGCCTGCTCGATCTGTCGAGCAAATCACTCGTCGAAACCCAGCGCCTCAAGCCGCATCTGGCGACCATGCAACGCCTTAAACGCATGCAGAACAACGGCCTGCGCGCGCTGGAAAACCTCAATGTGCACCTCAAGGAGCACGCGTTGAGTCTTGAGGCGCTCGAAGCCCTGGAAGACGCCCGCCGTTTGCTCGCCGAATCGCAACAACTGCTGAGCGAGAAAAACGCCGAACTCGACGAATTCGCCTGGCAGGCCAGTCAACGTGCACAAGTGCTCTACGACACCGCGTTGGCCTGCCGTATGCGCCCATTTGCGGACGTGCTCACCGGTCAGGTGCGCATGGTTCGCGATCTGGGCCGCAGCCTCGGCAAACAGGTACGGCTGGAGATCGAAGGCGAAAAAACCCAGGTCGACCGCGACGTGCTGGAGAAACTCGAAGCGCCGCTGACACATTTGCTGCGCAACGCGGTCGATCACGGCATCGAAAGCCCGGAGCAACGCCTGCTGAAAGGCAAATCAGAAGAAGGCCTGATCCGCCTGCGCGCCTCGCATCAGGCCGGTCTGCTGGTGCTGGAACTGAGCGATGACGGCAACGGCGTCGATCTGGAAAAAGTCCGCCGCAGCATCGTCGAACGGCAGTTATCCCCAGCTGAAACCGCCGCGCAGTTGAGCGAGGAGGAATTGCTGACGTTCCTGTTCCTGCCCGGCTTCAGCCTGCGCGATACGGTCACCGAAGTCTCCGGCCGGGGCGTGGGCCTCGATGCCGTTCAGCACATGGTTCGCCAGTTGCGCGGGGCGGTGGTGCTGGAGCAGACAGCGGGTGAGGGCAGTCGCTTTCACCTTGAAGTGCCGTTGACCTTGTCGGTGGTGCGCAGTCTGGTCGTCGAAGTCGGCGAAGAGGCGTATGCCTTCCCGCTGGCGCACATCGAGCGCATGTGCGATCTGGCCCCTGAAGACATCGTGCAGGTCGAAGGCCGTCAGCATTTCTGGCACGAAGGCCAGCATGTCGGGCTGGTTGCGGCCAGCCAGTTGCTCAACCGCCCGGCCAGTCAGAACAGCGGTGAAACCCTTAAAGTCGTGGTGATTCGCGAGCGCGACGCAGTTTATGGTGTTGCCGTCGAACGCTTCATTGGCGAACGTACCTTGGTGGTCTTGCCACTCGACGAGCGTCTGGGCAAAGTGCAGGACATCTCCGCCGGGGCGTTGCTCGACGATGGTTCGGTGGTGCTGATCGTCGATGTCGAAGACATGCTGCGTTCGGTGGACAAACTGCTCAATACCGGACGCCTGGAGCGCATCGCCCGCCACGGCAACCAAGCGGCGGAAGCGGCGCGCAAACGGGTGCTGGTGGTCGACGACTCGCTGACCGTGCGCGAGCTGCAACGCAAGCTGTTGCTCAATCGCGGCTACGACGTCGCGGTGGCGGTGGACGGTATGGACGGCTGGAACGCGCTGCGTTCGGAGGACTTCGATTTGCTGATCACCGACATCGATATGCCGCGCATGGACGGCATCGAACTGGTCACGCTGCTGCGTCGCGACAACCGTCTGCAATCGCTGCCGGTGATGGTCGTGTCGTACAAGGATCGCGAAGAGGATCGGCGCCGTGGCCTCGATGCCGGCGCCGACTATTATTTAGCCAAAGCCAGTTTTCATGACGACGCCCTGCTCGACGCAGTGGTCGAGCTCATCGGAGGAGCGCGGGCATGAAGATCGCAATCGTCAACGATATGCCCATGGCGGTGGAGGCATTGCGCCGTGCGCTGGCTTTCGAGCCGGCCCATCAGGTGGTCTGGGTCGCCCGCAACGGCGCCGAGGCGGTGCAACTGTGCGCCGAAAACACCCCGGACCTGATTCTGATGGACCTGATCATGCCGGTGATGGATGGCGTCGAAGCGACGCGGCGGATCATGGCTGAAACCCCATGCGCCATCGTCATCGTCACTGTCGATCGTCAGCAAAACGTGCACCGGGTCTTCGAGGCCATGGGGCACGGCGCGCTGGACGTGGTCGATACCCCGGCCCTCGGCGTCGGTGATGCTCGGGAAGCGGCAGCGCCGTTGTTGCGCAAAATCCTGAACATCGGCTGGCTGATCGGCGAGAAACCGCAACGCTCACGCCCGGTACCGACTGCCCAGCGCAGCTCCGCTTCGCCCCAGCGATTGGTGGCGATCGGCTCATCGGCAGGTGGGCCGGCGGCGCTGGAGGTGTTGCTCAAAGGCTTGCCGAAGGATTTCTCGGCAGCCATCGTGCTGGTGCAGCATGTCGATCAGGTATTCGCCGCCGGCATGGCCGAATGGCTGGCCAGCGCCAGCGGCCTCGATGTACGGCTCGCCCGCGAAGGTGAACCGCCACAGGCCGGCGCCGTACTGCTGGCCGGCACCAATCACCATATTCGCTTGTTGAAAAACGGCACGCTGGCCTACACCGCCGAGCCGGTCAACGAAATCTACCGACCTTCGATCGACGTGTTTTTCGAAAGCGTCGCCAGCTTTTGGAACGGTGATGCGGTCGGGGTTTTATTGACCGGGATGGGACGCGACGGGGCGCAAGGGCTTAAGCTCATGCGCCAACAGGGTTATCTGACCATCGCGCAGGATCAGCAAAGCAGTGCGGTGTACGGCATGCCCAAAGCCGCTGCGGCCATTGATGCCGCCGTAGAAATACGTCCGCTGGAAAGAATAGCGCCACGATTGCAGGAGATTTTCCCCAAATGATCAGGTCAATCCGCAATCCTGGCCCCCGCAGTACTCAGGTGACCGCCCATGAATGACTTACAGATCGACGACATTAAAACCGACGAAAACGCCGCCATGGTGTTGTTGGTAGACGATCAGGCCATGATCGGCGAAGCCGTGCGCCGTGGGCTGTCGAACGAAGAGAATATCGACTTCCACTTCTGCTCGGACCCGCATCAGGCCATTGCGCAAGCGGTGCGGATCAAGCCGACGGTGATTCTGCAGGATCTGGTCATGCCCGGCCTCGACGGCCTGAGCCTGGTGCGCGAATACCGTAATCACCCGGCGACCAAAGACATCCCGATTATTGTGCTGTCGACCAAGGAGGACCCGCTGATCAAGAGCGCGGCGTTCTCGGCCGGGGCCAACGACTATCTGGTGAAGCTGCCGGACACCATCGAACTGGTCGCGCGCATCCGTTATCACTCGCGCTCCTACATGACGTTGTTGCAGCGCGACGCGGCGTACCGCGCGCTACGGGTCAGCCAGCAGCAATTGCTCGACACCAATCTGGTGTTGCAACGCTTGATGAACTCCGATGGCCTGACCGGGCTGTCCAATCGCCGCCATTTCGACGAGTACCTGGAGCTGGAGTGGCGTCGCTCGCTGCGTGATCAGAGCCAGTTGTCGTTGCTGATGATCGACGTTGATTACTTCAAATCCTACAACGACAGCTTTGGCCACGTTGAAGGCGACGAGGCGCTGCGCAAGGTCGCCACGGCGATTCGTGATGCCAGCGCGCGACCGTCGGACCTGCCGGCGCGTTACGGCGGTGAGGAATTTGTGCTGGTGCTGCCGAACACCTCGCCGGGCGGCGCGCGACTGGTCGCGGAAAAGCTGCGGCAGACTGTGGTTTCGCTGAAGATTCCGCACAACACCCCGGCGGAAGGGGCGAGTCTGACCATCAGTATTGGTCTGGCGACGATGGTGCCGCAGTCGGGCAGCGATTGTCGGTTGCTGATTTCGGCGGCGGATCGTGGGTTGTATCTGGCCAAGAACAATGGGCGTAATCAGGTTGGGATCGAGTAAACGCTTACCCTCACCCCAGCCCTCTCCCCGAGGGAGAGGGGGCCGACCGAGGTGTCTGGCGCTGTACATCGACCTGATCGACCGAGTCGATTATGGATCTGCAAGCTTGGCGACTATGGATTCGGCAAAGCCCTTTCAAGTCGGCGTACCTCCCGAATATCCCCCAATCGGTCCCCTCTACCTCTGGGAGAGGGCTAGGGTGAGGGCAGGCCCATACGCCAATTTCCGCCTGAAAGCCTTGACGATCATGGATTCGGCAAAGCCCTTTCACGTCGGCGTAACTCCCGAGTATCCCCCAATCGGTCCCCTCTCCCTCTGGGAGAGGGTTAGGGTGAGGGCAAAGGCTTTAATGATCCCCACACCCGCCAGACGGGCTGCCGTCACAGCCTGATTACGTTATACTCGCCGGCTTTCAAAAGTTCGCCAACGAGTGCTGCCCGTCATGGAAATCAACCCGATCCTGAACACCATCAAGGACCTGTCCGAGCGCTCCGAAACTATTCGGGGGTATCTTTGACTACGATCAAAAGCATGAGCGTCTGACCGAAGTCAATCGCGAGCTTGAAGATCCGAGTGTCTGGAACAAACCTGAATACGCCCAGGAACTGGGCCGCGAGCGCGCCGCGCTGGCACAGATCGTCGATACTCTCGACGAACTGAACGGCGGTCTGGCCGATTGCCGCGACCTGCTGGACATGGCCGTCGAAGAAAACGACGAAGGCGCAGTGGGCGATGTCGTCGCCGAGCTGGCCCGTCTCGAGGAAAATCTGGCCAAGCTGGAATTCCGCCGCATGTTCAGCCATGAAATGGATCCGAACAACGCGTACCTGGACATCCAGGCCGGTTCCGGCGGCACCGAAGCCCAGGATTGGGCCAACATCCTCCTGCGCATGTACCTGCGCTGGGCGGATAAACGCGGTTTCGACGCGACCATCATGGAGCTGTCGGCCGGTGAAGTCGCCGGTATCAAAGGTGCGACCGTGCACATCAAGGGCGAATACGCCTTTGGCTGGCTGCGGACCGAGATCGGCGTACACCGTCTGGTGCGCAAGAGCCCGTTCGACTCCGGCAACCGTCGTCACACCTCGTTCTCCGCGGTTTTCGTCTCGCCAGAGATCGACGACAAGGTCGAAATCGAAATCAACCCGGCAGACCTGCGGATCGACACCTATCGTTCCTCCGGTGCCGGTGGTCAGCACGTAAACACCACCGACTCGGCCGTACGTATCACCCACGTACCGACCAACACCGTGGTCAGCTGCCAGAACGAACGTTCCCAGCACGCCAACAAAGACACCGCCATGAAAATGCTGCGGGCCAAGTTGTACGAGCAGGAAATGCAGAAACGCAACGCCGCGTCGCAAGCGCTGGAAGACACCAAGTCCGACATCGGCTGGGGTCACCAGATTCGCTCGTACGTGCTCGATGCGTCGCGGATCAAGGATCTGCGCACCAACATCGAACGCAGCGACTGCGACAAGGTACTCGACGGCGATATCGACGAATACCTGTATGCCAGCCTGAAATCGGGGCTGTAAAAGACGCAATACAGGATCGGCTGATTCAACCCGATCCCTGTAGGAGCCAGCCTGCTGGCGATCCCCGGGCCGCAAGGTCCGGGGGCAACGAACCTGATGGAATATCTAAAGACATGAGCGACCAACAACTCGACCCGCAAGCCCTGCAACAGGAAGAAAACTCCCTGATCGCCCTGCGCAAGGAAAAGCTGGCTGCCGAGCGCGCCAAGGGCAACGCCTTCCCGAACGACTTCCGCCGCGAAAACTACTGCGAAGATCTGCAGAAGAAATATGCGGACAAGACCAAGGAAGAGCTGGCAGAGGCTGCAATCCCGGTCAAGGTTGCCGGTCGCATCATGCTCAACCGTGGCTCGTTCATGGTGATCCAGGACATGACCGGTCGCATCCAGGTCTACGTCAACCGTAAAACCCTGTCGGAAGACACCCTGGCCGCGGTGAAAACCTGGGACATGGGCGACATCATTGCCGCCGAAGGCACCCTGGCGCGTTCCGGCAAGGGCGACCTGTACGTTGAAATGACCAGCGTGCGTCTGCTGACCAAATCGCTGCGTCCGCTGCCGGACAAGCATCACGGCCTGACCGACACCGAACAGCGTTACCGTCAGCGCTACGTTGACCTGATCGTCAACGAAGAAGTGCGTCAGACCTTCCGCGTCCGTTCGCAAGTGATCGCGCACATCCGCAGCTTCCTGATGAAGCGCGACTTCCTCGAAGTCGAAACGCCGATGCTGCAGACCATTCCGGGCGGCGCCGCAGCCAAACCGTTC
Source organism: Pseudomonas sp. CROZ-RG-20F-R04-15 (assembly GCF_022662375.1). Lineage (GTDB taxonomy): Bacteria > Pseudomonadota > Gammaproteobacteria > Pseudomonadales > Pseudomonadaceae > Aquipseudomonas. The sequence goes on from NZ_JAKNQL010000001.1 coordinate 458,028, forward strand.
GAAACCCACCACAATGCGCTGGACATGGAAATGTTCCTGCGTATCGCGCCTGAGCTGTACCTCAAGCGTCTGGTGGTTGGTGGCTTTGAAAAGGTTTTCGAGATCAACCGCAACTTCCGTAACGAAGGCGTTTCGACTCGTCACAACCCAGAATTCACCATGTTGGAGTTCTATCAGGCGTACGCCGATTACGAAGACAACATGGACCTGACCGAAGAGTTGTTCCGTGAACTGGCGCAGCTGGTTCTGGGCAGCACCGACGTGCCGTACGGCGACAAGGTGTTCCACTTCGGCGAGCCGTTCGTACGCCTGTCGGTGTTCGACTCGATCCTCAAGTACAACCCTGAGCTGACCGCCGATGATCTGAACGACATCGACAAGGCTCGCGCCATCGCCAAGAAGGCCGGCGCCAAGGTGCTGGGCTTCGAAGGTCTGGGCAAGCTGCAGGTGATGATTTTCGAAGAACTGGTCGAGCACAAGCTGGAGCAGCCGCACTTCATTACTCAGTACCCGTTCGAAGTGTCGCCGCTGGCCCGTCGCAACGACGACAACCCGAACGTCACTGACCGTTTCGAGCTGTTCATCGGTGGCCGTGAAATCGCCAACGCCTACTCCGAGTTGAACGACGCGGAAGACCAGGCCGAGCGCTTCATGGCGCAGGTGGCCGACAAGGACGCCGGCGACGACGAAGCCATGCACTACGACGCCGACTTCGTGCGCGCGCTGGAGTACGGCATGCCACCAACGGCCGGTGAAGGTATCGGCATCGACCGTCTGGTGATGTTGTTGACCAACTCGCCGTCGATCCGCGATGTGATCCTGTTCCCGCACATGCGACCGCAAGCGTAAACGTTTCAGTTGAAAAGCCGCCTAAAACAGGCGGCTTTTTATTGCCTGTCTGGTACAAATGTATCAATTGGTTACTTTGGAATTGCAGAGGAAGTTCTGTCGTGATGGGTGCAATAGCTCAAGAAGGTGCAGCGGGTATCGCCACTGCGGTCGCTGAAAGTGTTCAGTACCAGGGTCGCAAGGCCAGCCGACAGGGCAGTGAGCAGCGTCGACAGGACATTCTCGACGCGGCGATGCGCATTGTCGTGCGTGACGGCGTGCGCGCCGTGCGCCACCGTGCCGTCGCGGCCGAAGCCGGTGTGCCGTTGTCGGCGACCACCTATTACTTCAAGGATATCGACGACCTGCTCACCGATACCTTCGCTCAATACGTCGAGCGCAGTGCGGCGTACATGGCCAAGCTGTGGGTCAATAACGAAGGCTTGTTGCGTGACATGGTCGTCAGTGGCGACGGCAGTCCGGAGTCGCGCTCGCAACTGGCCGACGACATTGCGCGGTTGATGGCCGACTACGTGCACCGTCAATTGGTTAATCGGCGTGAGCACTTGATGGCTGAGCAGGCGTTCCGTCAGGAGGCGTTGCTCAACCCGCGTCTGGCGATTCTGGTGCGCTCGCATCAGCAGATTCTGCTGCAGGGCACTTGCCAGTTGTTTCAGGTATTGGGCTCGCGTGAACCGCAACAGGATGCCAAGGTGTTGACGGCGATTATCGGACGGATGGAATATCAGGGCCTGCTCAACGACGCCGAGCCTTTGGCCGAAGAGGACATGCTCGGCATTCTGACGCGCTACATGCACCTGGTGCTCGCGTCGGTGTAATCCGCTGTTGCTTCACCCTGTGGGAGCGAGCCTGCTCGCGAATGCGGTCTGACATTCAACATCTTTGTTGCCTGACACACCGCTTTCGCGAGCAGGCTCGCTCCCACAGGGTAATGTGGCGATGTTCAGGGCCGTGTGTTCATAGGGAGTGTTGAATGAAAGCCTGGCGTGGCGTGCTGATCGCCTTGTCGTTCCTGCTGCTCAGTGGCTGTCTGGTGACCTTCAAGGAACCGCTGGCCGCCAGTGACCCGGCGCCCAAAGGCTTGCTCGGCAAATGGTCGAGCACCAACGCCTGGGGCGAACCGATGAACCTTGAGCTGACCCGGCTGGGCAACGACCGCTATCAGGCTGTCACCTACTTCAAGGCCAAACCCCACGAACGCGAAGCCTATCCGTTCACCGTGTCGCGCCACGGCAGCCGCTGGTATCTGTCGGCGAAAGTCCCGGCGCAGTACGGCGGCCATTTCACCATCGCCGGTTTCGAGCTCACCGACAAACACGAACTGGTGGTCTACAACCTCGATCTCGAGCAGATCAATCAAGCCATTAAACAGAAAGCCCTCGACGGTCAGGCCTTCCAGACCGACGATGGCGACGGCGTGCAGATCGACAGCAGCCTCGACAAGGTCTTTGCTTACCTCGACGATCCGGCCAATTCCGATGTCTTCGTTGAAGCCGTGCGCTATCAACGCCAGGCCCGCGCCAAATAATTCAGACCGTCAGGTTTCCTACAGGAGTTTCGGGTGGACGATTACCAGCAGACGATACGCATGTTGTCCGACCGCATTGTGCTGGCGCAGACGCCGATCCGTGTGCTCGACGCGGTCAAGTGGGACGACAACATCCGCAAGGGCTTCCTCAAGGCCAAAGGCAAGGAAATGCCGGCGGTGGATCGCGACTATTACCTCAATCGGCCGCTGAGTTTCGATTCGAGCAAGGTCAAACTGGAATTCCAGAACATCGAGCGCGACATCACCCGCCAACTCGGCCAGTTCAACCCGGTCGGGCAGATCATGCGGCGCATGTGCAAGGAATACCGCATGGTGGTGCGCATGCTCGAAGCGCGCGGGACCGAGGATTTCGGCCTGATCTCGCAAGAGCTGTACGGCGCCGCATCCGATGCTTTCCACGCGGGTGACCCGACGCTGGCCGATCTCGGCCTGATGATGTCCGACTACCTCAACAACATCGACGGCCGTGGCGACCTGAAGGACGAGCCGAAAATCCTCACCGCCAAGGACGCCGTACACCTGCTGCAAACCCGCCTGAACAAGGTGTTTGGCGAGGCCGAGGAAACCATTCGCGTGTTCGAGTCCGACGGTATCGTTGCCGACGCGGCGGCGGGCGCGGATTACATCAAGATCCGCACCGACGCGATGTTCAACGACCGCGACGTGCGCGCGCTGGAGGTTCACGAAGGTCTGGTGCATGTCGGCACCACACTCAACGGTCTCAATCAGCCGATCTGCACCTTCCTGTCCAAAGGCCCACCGTCGTCAACGGTGACCCAGGAAGGCCTGGCGATCCTGATGGAAATCATCACCTTCGCCTCCTACCCAAGCCGTCTGCGCAAACTGACCAACCGCACCCGCGCCATTCACATGGTCGAGGAGGGCGCGGACTTCCTGCAGGTGTTCGAGTTCTTCCGCGAGCAGGGTTTTGAAATGGCGGAAAGTTACGGCAACGCCAGTCGCGTTTTCCGTGGATCGACGCCGACCGGTCTGCCATTTACCAAAGACTTGTCCTACCTCAAGGGCTTTATCATGGTTTACAACTACATTCAGTTGGCCGTGCGTAAGGGCAAGCTTGAGCAGATCCCGCTGTTGTTCTGCGGCAAGACCACGCTGGAAGACATGCGTACCTTGCGCCAGTTGGTGGATGAAGGGCTGGTGGTGCCGCCGAAGTATCTGCCGGACCAGTTCCGCGATTTGAATGCGTTGTCGGCGTGGATGTGCTTCTCCAACTTCCTCAATCACTTGAGCCTGGACCGGATCGAAGCGGATTACTCCAACATCCTGTAATGCCACACCGATCGTTCCCATGCTCTGCGTGGGAATGCCGCCATGGACGCTCTGCGTCCACTGTGACGCAGAGCGTCACGGTATGCATTCCCACGCGGAGCGTGGGAACGATCTCACTGTATTCCAACCTGATTTCTGCGAGGTTTCACCGGATGAGAATCCTCGGCATCTTCTGCCTGCTCCTGACCCTCAGCGGTTGCAGCTCTTTGTTGTTCTACCCCGAACCGGGCCAGATCTTCACCCCGGAAAAAGCCAGACTCGAATACCGCACCGTCACGCTGGTCACGGCCGACGGCCTCAAACTCAACGCCTGGTGGCTGCCGGCCAAACCCGGTGTCGAAGTCAAAGGCACCGTCCTGCACCTGCACGGTAACGGCGGCAATCTGCCGATGCATTTGGGCGGTAGTTGGTGGCTGCCGAAAAATGGCTATCAAGTGCTGCTGGTGGACTATCGCGGTTATGGCTTGTCCGAGGGCGAGCCGAGTTTGCCGGCGATCTATCAGGACATCGACGCCGCATTCGCCTGGCTCGACAAGGCGTCAGAGGTCAAAGGCAAACCGCTGATCCTGCTCGGCCAAAGCCTCGGCGGTTCGATGGCGGTGCATTGGCTGGTGCAGCATCCCGAGCGGCAAAAACAGCTGAAAGCGCTGGTCCTCGACGGCGTGCCCGCGAGCTATCGCAGCGTCGGCCAATACGCGCTCAGCACTTCGTGGCTGACCTGGCCATTTCAGGTGCCGTTGTCGTGGCTGGTGCCGGACAGCGACAGCGCGATCAACTCGATGCCGCAACTCAACGGCGTGCCGAAACTGATTTTCCACAGCATCGATGATCCGCTGGTACCGCTTTCCAACGGCATCCGTCTGTATCAAGCTGCGCCGCCACCGCGCGTGCTGCAACTTACTCGCGGCGGTCATGTGCAGACCTTTGGCGACCCGGTGTGGCGCCAGGTAATGCTGCGCTACCTCGACGATCCCGAGCATTTCAACGGCCTGCGCCGCCTCGGTGAAATCCCCAATTACCCGACACCCCCGAATTCTGAAGACGAGAGTCCGCAATGAGTGAAGAACGTAACGCCATCCCGCTGATCATCACCGGTATCTGCAGCATCCTCGGCACCGTCGGGGCGCTGTGGTACTACGGCTACCTGCATTTCGCCAAACCCGAGGATGCGTTGCTGCTCAACGAATTCACCATGCTCAAGACCGTGCCGGGTGAGGATTACAAAGTCTCGCTGGACCCCGCGCCGCAAGTGGCGCAATGCATTGATGGCGTGCTGGTGTTGTTCGATACCGAGCAGAAAGGTTTGACCGGTGTACTGATCAACGCACAGAAAAAGGCTGTGCGCTGCATGGGCGAAGAGACCCCGCAGAAGCTTGAGCAGTGATTCTGCAGGACCAGCCCTCACCCTAACCCTCTCCCAGAGGGAGAGGGGACTGACCGAGTTGTCTTTCGCTATACACCGACTTGATCCATTGAGTCGAAAACAAATTCTGAAAGCACCATAAATCGGCCCCCTCTCCCTTGGGAGAGGGCCGGGGTGAGGGGGGACTGACCGAGGTGTTCTTTCGAGTTGCGCCGACCTGATCCATCGCGTCGAGCACAAATTCTGAAAGCGCCATAAATCGGCTCCCTCTCCCTCGGGAGAGGGCTGGGGTGAGGGGCTGCGGTTTCAGCCGTCATGAAAAAGCCCCGCCTGATCACTCAGGCGGGGCTTTTGCGTTACAGCGTGCGGCTTAGTTCGAGCTCATCGCCGAACGTGGCATCACTGGCTGGTTGTCGTTGGAAATGGTCACTTCCACACGACGGTTCATCGCACGGCCGGAGACGCTGCCGTTCTCGGCAACCGGGTACTCCTTGCCGTAGCCCTGAGTGACGATGCGCGCTGGGTCAACGCCCATTTTCACCAGTGCGGTGCGCACGGAGTTGGCGCGGCGCTCGGACAGCGACTGGTTGTGGCTGGCAGAACCGGTGCTGTCGGTGTAACCCTCGACGATCACTTTGCGATCCGGGTTTTCCTGGAGGAATTGCGCCAGTTTGTTGATGTTCACCAGGCCGCTGGATTTCAGGTCGGCACGGTCGGTGGCGAACAGCACGTCGCCGAAGGTCACCAGCGTACCGCGATCGGTCTGCTTGGCGTTCAGGCTGTCCTGCAGCTGTTTGATCTGCTGATCACGGGCATCCAGACGCGCCTGGGCACGTTGTGCTGCAGCGTTCTTCAGATTGTTTTCAGCGGTGCGCAGGGCGATGGTCTGCTTGGCCACTTCGACACGCTGGTTGGTCAGGTACGCCAGTTGGTCAACCTTGGCCGCGTCTTGCTTGTCCAGATAAGCCTTGTCGGCCTTGTCCAGGTAATCACTGGCGTCTTTGGTTTCCAGTGCCGCGACTTTGCTTGCCTGTGGGTTGGCCTGCAGGCCGGCGTAGTTGGTGCGCGCGTTTTCCAGGTTCGGGTTAGGCGGGGTGGAGCAGGCAGCCAGAGCGACGCTTGCGGCCAGAAGAGCTGGGATCATCAGTTGCTTACGCATAATTTGTCGTCCTTTCTATCTATAAAAGTTTCAGCTTTGCGATCGGGATGCGCGCTTACTGCACGGTGCGCTGACTTTCCTGACGCAGTTCCTGAACACCTTTCTGGGAATCCTTCACGGCTTGTTCAGCCTTGGCGGCCTGGGCTTTGCGTTCGGCGACGCGAGCGTCCCACTCGGCTTGCTCGGACAGGGTGCGCGCTTCGTCATACTTCTTGTCGTGCATGGCGATTTCGGCTTGTTTCAGTTTGTCCTGCGCTTGCTTCATCTCAACGGCAGCGAATTCGGTACCGCCGGCGCTGACTGCGCTGTTCACTGCCGATTGAGTCACGGCGTATTGCTCGGTCGGCGGGTTACCGGCGCAACCGGCCAGTACGAAGCTGGTGCCGATGGCCAGAGCGGCCAGTTTCAGACCGCGCAAGTGTGCAAATGTGGTTTGGTTTTTCATGGTCTTCAACTCCATTAGGCATCTCCTGAAAACAACTGAATCCATCCTGGTCGAGGAGCCGCAAGCGACGTGTGAAAGCGCGTTTTTGAAACGCTCGTTCCAGGCGTGGTTACAGGTTCCGACCGGCGGGATTTTTCAAAAGTTCAGAAAAGATGGCCTATCGCCAAAAAAAACTTTGACCGAATGGACAAGGCTCTAAAGCGGGAACTTTGGCGGGATGGAGCGGTACGCGCGGGCGTTCTCAATACTGGAAAAACGTCGATCTGGAGGCAGAAATGCAGTCAATGTGGGAGCGAGCCTGCTCGCGAAAGCGGTGTGCCAGTCACCATCAATGTCGACTGATATACCGCTTTCGCGAGCAGGCTCGCTCCCACAGTTTTGGACTAGGTTGTGTCAGTGTTTTTGTTTGCCGGCAGCCGCCGACAGGTCATGCAAATGCCGCCGCGACAACGCCAGAAAGCGTGGCGTCGGCCCGACATCCTCATACAACGGATCTCCCTCCTCATCGGTCGCCACCACCGTCGAACCCTTCACATACGGCAGGCTCGCTTCGAATTCCTCAAGCGCCGCGCCGATCAGTTCGCCGAGCAGCTCTTCGGCATGCCGCTTGGGATACATCTCGGCAATCGCTGCCAGACGCGCAGCGGCTTCAACGTCCAGGTGAATCGTGTAGCCAGTGTCGGTCAGGCGACCCTTGGCGTTTTCTTCCCAATGCTGGGCGAGTTCACGAATTTTCATGATGACCTCATTTCGCGCCTGCTCATGGCAGGCCTGGGTGAGTGTCCGGCAGCGCCGGCGGCAAGCCGTTGTACGGCTTACTGTTGAGACTAGCTTTCGCCCGCAAGGTTTAACGTCCCTTCGTCGGCTGCTTGTAAGAAGCGTCGTAGAGCGGCACTCTCTAGGTCATGCACTCGTTTCTAAGCCGTCCGGATTACTGCTGGGGAATTGCTGATGACCGATATTGATGCACGCTTGCGCGAAGACGTTCACCTGCTCGGAGAGCTGTTGGGCAACACCATTCGAGACCAGTACGGCGAGGCTTTCCTCGACAAGATCGAGCAGATTCGCAAGGGCGCCAAGGCCGATCGCCGTGGCTCGATGGACGCCGAACTGAGCGCCAGCCTCAATCAATTGAGCGAAGACGAATTGCTCCCGGTGGCGCGGGCGTTCAACCAGTTTCTCAACCTGGCGAACATCGCCGAGCAGTATCAGTTGATTCACCGGCGCGAAGAGTCGCAGCCGGCGCCGTTCGAATCCCGTGTGCTGCCGGAATTGCTCGCGCGTTTGCGCAACGAAGGCCACAGCGCCGAATCGCTGGCGCGGCAACTGGCGCGGCTGGAAATCGAGCTGGTGCTGACCGCGCACCCGACCGAAGTGGCGCGGCGCACGCTGATCCAGAAATACGATGCGATCGCCGGGCAGCTCGCCGCGCAGGATCATCGCGACCTGACCAGCGCCGAACGTGAACAGATTCAGAACACCCTGCAACGGCTGATCGCCGAAGCTTGGCACACCGAAGAAATCCGCCGCACACGACCGACGCCGGTCGATGAAGCCAAGTGGGGTTTCGCGGTGATTGAACACTCGCTGTGGCAGGCGATTCCCAACCATATGCGCAAGGCCGACAAGGCGTTGCATGAAGCGACCGGCCTGCGTCTGCCACTGGAAGCGGCGCCAATTCGCTTCGCGTCGTGGATGGGCGGCGACCGTGACGGCAACCCCAACGTCACCGCTGCGGTGACCCGCGAAGTGCTGCTGCTGGCGCGCTGGATGGCTGCCGATCTGTACCTGCGCGATGTCGATCACCTCGCCGCCGAACTGTCGATGCAGCAGGCCAGCGATGCGCTCAAGGCCAAGGCTGGCGACAGCGCTGAACCATACCGTGCGGTGCTCAAGCAATTGCGCGAACGTCTGCGCGCGACGCGCAACTGGGCACACGCCGCGCTGACTGCGCCAACCCCGGCGCCGGCCGATGTGCTGCACAACAACCGCGATCTGCTCGATCCGCTGGAGTTGTGTTTCAACTCGCTGCACGAATGCGGCATGGGCGTGATTGCTGACGGCCCATTGCTCGATTGCCTGCGGCGCGCGGTGACCTTCGGCCTGTTCCTCGTGCGCCTCGATGTGCGTCAGGACTCCTCGCGCCACAGCTCGGCGATGACCGAAATCACCGATTACCTCGGTCTTGGTCGCTACGAAGACTGGGACGAAGAGCAACGCATCAGCTTCCTGACCCGCGAACTGAGCAATCGCCGACCACTGCTGCCGGCGCATTTCAAACCGTCGGCCGACACCGCCGAAGTGCTCAACACCTGCAAGGAAATCGCCGCCGCACCGGGCGCTTCGCTTGGTTCCTACGTGATCTCCATGGCCGGTGCTGCTTCCGATGTGCTCGCCGTGCAACTGCTGCTCAAAGAGTCCGGCGTGCTGCGGCCTATGCGCGTGGTGCCGCTGTTCGAAACCCTCGCCGACCTCGACAACGCCGGGCCGGTGATGGAGCGGCTGTTACTGTTGCCGGGTTACCGCGCACGGCTGCAAGGCCCGCAGGAAGTGATGATCGGCTATTCCGATTCGGCCAAGGACGCCGGCACCACGGCGGCGGCCTGGGCGCAATATCGTGCGCAGGAACGCTTGGTGGAAATCTGCCGCGAGCAGCAAGTCGAACTGCTGCTATTCCACGGCCGCGGCGGCACTGTGGGCCGTGGCGGTGGCCCGGCGCACGCGGCGATTCTGTCGCAGCCACCGGGTTCGGTGGCGGGGCGCTTCCGCACCACCGAGCAGGGGGAAATGATTCGCTTCAAATTCGGTCTGCCGGACATCGCCGAGCAAAACCTCAATCTGTATCTGGCGGCGGTGCTTGAGGCGACATTGCTGCCGCCTCCACCGCCAACGCCCGAATGGCGTCACCTGATGGATGAATTGGCGGCTGATGGTGTCAGCGCTTATCGCCAGGTGGTGCGGGAAAACCCGCAATTCGTCGAGTATTTCCGTCAGTCCACGCCCGAACAGGAATTGGGTCGTTTGCCGCTCGGTAGTCGCCCGGCCAAACGCCGCGCCGGCGGCATCGAAAGTCTGCGGGCGATTCCGTGGATCTTCGGCTGGACGCAAACGCGATTGATGTTGCCAGCGTGGCTCGGATGGGAATCGGCGCTGAGCAAAGCATTGGAACGCGGCGAAGGCGAACTGCTCGGGCAGATGCGTGAGCAATGGCCGTTCTTCCGCACCCGTATCGACATGCTGGAAATGGTCCTGGCCAAGGCTGACGCGGATATCGCCCTGTCCTACGATCAGCGTCTGGTCGAGCCGGACTTGCTGCCGTTGGGCGCGCAGTTACGCGACCTATTGTCGCAGGCGTGCACGGTGGTGCTCGGCCTGACTGGCCAGTCGCAGCTGCTGGCACATAGCCCGGACACCCTTGAATTCATCCGCTTGCGCAACACCTACCTCGACCCGCTGCATCTATTGCAGGCCGAACTGCTGGCCCGCTCGCGGCAGCAGGATGTCGAGCAGGGCAGCCCGGTGGAACAGGCGTTGCTGGTGTCTGTGGCGGGGATTGCCGCCGGTTTGCGAAATACCGGCTAACGTTTTTGTCGTGTCGCGCGGCACCGGCAATAAACGCCGGATGCCGCTTTGCCTGACGGCGCAATGTGCCGCCAGGCGACAGTTAATGATGGGGTTGCGACTTGGGTTACCGCGTCGCAAGGTCGCGGGGGGCGTCGGTTTCTCCGACTTTTGGCGTCTTGTGTGGGCGCAGCCTGCTGTGTATCTTGATCAGCCTTTGGCCGTTTGTGCGGCCACGACCCGTATTTTCAGGATTCGTCCCAAGAGGCGAATCCTTTGTTTTGTAAAAGCTTTTTATAAAAAAATTGAGGAGCACATCTAATGCGCGTCATTCTGCTGGGAGCTCCCGGGGCCGGTAAAGGTACTCAGGCTAAGTTCATCACCGAAAAATTCGGCATTCCACAAATTTCGACCGGCGACATGCTGCGTGCAGCGGTCAAGGCCGGTACACCACTGGGCGTTCAAGCCAAGAGCATCATGGATGCCGGCGGCCTGGTGTCGGATGACCTGATCATCGCACTGGTTCAGGATCGTATCGCTCAGCCAGACTGCGCCAACGGTTTCCTGTTCGACGGCTTCCCGCGCACTATTCCGCAGGCTGAAGCACTGGTTACCGCCGGTGTTGAGCTGGATGCTGTGGTTGAAATCGCTGTTGAAGACGAAGAAATCGTGCAACGCATCGCCGGTCGTCGTGTTCACGAAGCCAGCGGCCGCGTTTACCACATCGTCTACAACCCGCCGAAAATTGCTGGTAAAGACGATATCACCGGCGAAGAGCTGGTACAGCGCAAGGACGACACCGAAGAAACCGTGCGTCATCGCCTGTCGGTCTACCATTCGCAGACCAAGCCGCTGGTGGAGTTCTACCAGAAGCTGTCCGCTGCCAACGGCAAGCCGAAGTACAGCCACATCCCGGGCGTCGGCTCGGTTGATGCGATCACCACCAAGGTGCTGGCCGCGCTGAGCTGAAAAGTCTGATCGGCTGCATCATCCACGGCCCGCTTGCGGGCCGTAGTTGTTTATACTGGCGCACTTTTCCCCACCCCTGTTTTGGAAACATCGATGAGCACCTTGCTGGCCCTGGACACCGCGACTGAAGCTTGCTCCGTTGCCTTGCTGCATGACGGCAAGGTCACGAGCCATTACGAGGTGATCCCGCGCCTGCACGCGCAGAAGCTGCTGCCGATGATCCAGCAACTGCTGGCCGACGCTGGCACCACGTTGCAAGCGGTCGATGCGATTGCCTTCGGTCGCGGACCGGGCGCATTTACCGGTGTGCGGATTGCCATTGGTGTGGTGCAGGGGCTGGCGTTCGCGCTGGATCGTCCAGTGCTGCCGGTGTCCAACCTGGCGGTGCTGGCGCAGCGAGCCTTTCGTGAACACGGCGTGAGCCAGGTCGCAGCGGCCATCGATGCGCGGATGGATGAAGTGTATTGGGGCTGCTACCGAGAAACGGCAGGGGAGATGCGACTGGTCGGTGCCGAAGCGGTGTTGCCGCCGGAAGTCGCGGCGCTGCCGGCTGATGCCAGTGGCGAGTGGTTCGGTGCTGGCACCGGTTGGGGCTATGCCGAGCGCATCGCGGTCAATCTCAGCGGCTCCGACGCCGGCATGCTGCCCCACGCCGAAGACCTGCTGACCCTGGCGCGTTTTGCCTGGGAGCGCGGCGAGTCGATCCCGGCGGATGATGCACAACCGGTTTACCTGCGCGATAAAGTCGCCACCCCGAAAGCCCGCTGATTCACTCGATACCGAGTTGCTCCCTTCGCGAGCAGGCTCGCTCCCACAGGTACAGCGCTGTACTTGTGGGAGCGAGCCTGCTCGCGAATAGCTTTCTGCCGACAACACCAATCGTCAGTTTGTAACCCCTCGCTTTAAACCTTTTGCGCTTTATGTGTTCTAGTTATCACTCGGCGGTTTGCTAAGTCGGTCAAGTGCCGCTAAATTGCCATCATCGATACCGAGCATGAAATTATGCGTATAGACGGCCTTTCCTCTCAGTCCTACCCCATCAAGCGCAAGCCTCGCAAAGGCAACGTGGCGCTGGATGAATCCGTCGACGATATCGACGGCGAGCTGGAATTCCCGACTGAAGAGCAATTGGCCGCCCGCGCTGCCAAAGCCTCGGCCCAACGCCTGAGCAATCTGCCCGCCCGTCAACAAGACATGATTTACCACCGTGCGATGAAAAAAAGCGTAGCCATGGCCCTGGCCAGCTACCTGAGCACTGCCGGTTTTGTCGATTGGGATGCAGACGTGCTGGGCCTCGATCTGTACATCTGATGGATCTGCCTTACTACCTCGGTTGCCCGTCCTGGAGCGAAAACGCCTGGCGCGAGTATCTGTACCCGGTAGACGCCAAAACCTCCGATTTCCTCGGTCTTTATTCGCAAGTATTCAATGCCGTTGAAGGCAACACGACCTTCTACGCCAGCCCGTCACCGGCCACGGTGCAGCGTTGGGCCGAGGTGATGCCCGAACACTTTCGCTTCACCGCCAAATTCCCCGGCGACATCAGCCACAGCGGTGACCTGCGCGATCAACTGACCGCCGCCGAGACCTTCCTGCAATTGCTCAAACCGCTGGGTAATCGCGTCTCGCCGCTGTGGCTGCAACTGTCGAAAAGCTTCACGCCGCAGCGACTGCCGGAACTGGCGGCGTTCATCGATGCGCTGGATTGCCCGCTGGCGGTCGAAGTGCGGCATGAACAGTTCTTCGCCAAGGGCGAGAGCGAACGCCTGCTCAATCGCTTGCTGCTCGACCGTGGCGTCGAGCGCATTTGCCTTGATCCGCGTGCGCTGTTCAGCTGCCTGTCGACCGAATCTTCGGTCATCCACGCGCAATCGAAAAAGCCGCGAGTGCCGACGCGTCCGGCAGCCTTCACTCAATTCCCGCAAGTACGCTTCATTGGCCATCCGGTGCTTGAGGCCAACGATCCGTTCCTGCTGCCGTGGGTGGCGAAAATCGCCGAGTGGATTGAAGAGGGCCGTACGCCGTACATCTTCCTGCACACCGCCGACAATCTCCTCGCAGCGAAGCTGGCGCAACGTTTTCACGCACAACTGATGCAACGTTTGCCTGGCCTGCCAGCGCTGCCTGAGCTATACAGAGAACCCGCCGCCGAGCAGCTTGACCTGCTCTGAGACGGAATTTTTCCTGCCCGGGAGCCTGCCGATGGACGCCTCAGCCCTTCAAGAACAAACCCGTAAGGCCCACGCCTTCAAAGCCCTGCATGAAAGTTCGGGGATTTTCGTCATTCCCAATCCGTGGGACGCCGGCTCGGCAAAAATGCTTGCGAGTCTCGGCTATCAGGCCTTGGCGACCACCAGCGCCGGCTATGCGTTTTCCCAGGGCAAGGCTGACGGTGCCTTGAGTCTTGATGAGACCCTGGCCAATGTCCGCGCGATTGTTGCTGCGACGGATCTGCCGGTGGCGGTGGATCTGGAAAACGGTTTTTCCGATGACCCGGTCGAGTCTGCGCAAAGCCTGTTGCGTGCCGCCGAAGCGGGCGCGGTCGGCGGTTCAATCGAAGACGCGACGGGCCGCCCGGATGCACCGATCTATTGTTTCGAACACGCCGTGGCGCGCATCGAAGCGGCGGTCGCTGCCGTGCGCACGCTGCCATTTCCCTTCATCCTCACCGCGCGGGCGGAAAACTATTTGCACGGCAACCCCGATATCAACGACACCATTCGCCGGTTAAAGGCTTTCGCCGATGCAGGTGCGGACGTGCTGTATGCGCCGGGTTTGCGCAGCGCCGAAGAAGTGCTGGCGGTGGTACGCGCGGTGGCGCCGAAACCGGTCAATGTGCTGATGTCCGGTGGTTTGAAACTGACTGTGCAGGAACTCCAGGAAATGGGCGTGCGCCGCATCAGCACCGGTTCGGCACTGGCCTTGGCGGCGTTCGGCGAGTTTTTCCGCGCCGCTGAAGAGATCCAGCAATCCGGCACCTTCGGCTTTACTTCGCAGTCGATGCCGTACGCCAAGGCCAATCAGTTCTTCAAAGGCTGAGCATGGGGCGATGGATTGCGCTAACGGTGCTGCTGATCACCGGCGGCGGCTTGATCAGTGTCTGGCGCGGTTGGCTTGAAGTCCCGCCGCAGTGGAATCCGTGGGCACCGCTGGACGTGCAAGCCGCGCCTAATTGGCTGACCGGCTACAAGCTGATGCGTTTGCGCAGTGATCCTGAGCTCTGCGCCCAGGCGTTAAGCAGCTCCGATCTGCGTGTCACGCGGCAGTCCGACAGCCCTGACGCCAAGTGCCCACTGATCGGCGCGTTGCGCGTACAGGGCGGCGAGGTGGCACTGAGCAGCAGTTTCCTCGCCAGTTGTCCGTTGGCGGTGGCCTACGCGATGTTCGAACACCATTCGCTGCAACCCGCCGCTCAGTCTGTGTACGGCCAGAAGGTCGCACGCCTCGATCACCTCGGCAGCTTCGCTTGTCGCAATGTCTACAACCGCGAGAGCGGTGCGCTCAGCCGTCATGCCAGTGCGGATGCGCTGGACATCGCCGGGTTTCGGCTGGCCGACGGCCGCAGCATCAGCGTACTCAAGGACTGGCCCAAGGAAAATCGGGACGCACATTTTCTCCGTCAGGTGCGCGACGGCGCCTGCGAGGCGTTCAGTGTGGTGTTGAGTCCGGATTACAACGCCGCCCATCGCAATCACTTTCATGTCGATGTCGGGCGCTGGAGCGTGTGTCGCTGAGGGTTAAGCGGCGAGGCGCAGGTTCTGCAGAACGATCGGACGTGCCCAGCCGTTATCGAAGTCCAGCGCTTTCTGTTGCTCGACGATTTCTTCCGGCGGGAACGGCGGGTAAGGCTTTTGCAGCAGGTCCAGATCGAATTCGGCAATCGGCAGGTACAGCGGCTTCTTCTGCGGTGCCGGGCCAGGCTCTGGAACGGGTTGACCATTGTTGATCACCACCGGACGCACCCAGCTGCTGTCGAAATCCTGTTGCTCTTGCTGAGCTTTCAGTTCTTCAGGCGGGAACGGTGGGAATGGCTTGTCGAGCAAGTCCATTTCGAATTCGGCGATTGGCAGGAACAATGGCTCCGGCGGACGCACTTCGGTTTCGACTACATCGCACTCGCGCTGACTGACGATGTGCGCGTGCAACTCGCTGCCGATGGTCGGCTCTTCCGGGCTGCTCAGGTCAACCGGCGGAAACGTGCCGCAGGGAGGCACCACTTCACTCGTCTGCTCAGCCAGCGCCTGGGCAAAGAAATCCTGCCACAGGTGACTGACGCCGCTCAGTGCTTGAGTGTTGTGACGGCTAAAGTCGCCATGGGGCGAGATGTAGCCAATCGATGTGGGAAGAATGCCTGACATTTTTTTCGGTTGACGCTCAGCTCTGGCAAAATGCGCGTTGAATGAGTTATCGGCGGTTTTTGTCGGTCCTTGAATTTTTGAGCGTGTTTTCCATGATTGAGCAACCTGCGGCCTGCCGCATCCATGTTCAGGCCCTCGGCCCGACGTTTGAAGCGCAAGCCGAGCAGTGGGCCGAGCGTCTGGGCCTGCCGCTTGAAGTGGCCGACGGCGAGTTTGCCTTGCAGGTCGGCGAGCAGGGTTTGCAACTGCAGCAGCTCGGCGCGGACGCACCGGGGCCGGTACGCGTCGACTTCGTTGAAGGTGGCGCGGCGCATCGGCGCTTGTACGGTGGCGGCAGCGGGCAGATGATCGCCAAGGCTGTCGGCATTGCTCAAGGCGTGCGCCCGCGCGTGCTGGATGCCACGGCGGGGCTGGGCAAGGATGCGTTTGTGCTGGCCAGTCTCGGTTGCGAGATGAGCCTGATCGAGCGCCAGCCGCTGATCGGCGCCTTGCTGGAGGACGGTCTGGCGCGGGCTGCGGAAGATTTCGATGTGGCGCCGATTGTGGCGCGGATGAAATTGCTCAAGGGCAACTCCATTGAGGTCATGCAGAACTGGGAGGGTGAGGCGCCGCAGGTGATTTATCTCGACCCGATGTTTCCGCATCGCGAGAAGACTGCGCTGGTGAAGAAGGAGATGCGTCTGTTCCGGCCGCTGGTGGGCGATGATCCGGATGCGCCGGCGCTGCTCGAAGCCGCGTTGGCGCTGGCGACGCACCGGGTGGTGGTCAAGCGGCCGCGCAAGGCGCCGTGCATTGCGGGGCAGAAGCCGAGTCATGCGCTGGATGGCAAATCGAGTCGCTATGACATCTACCCGAAGAAAGCGCTCAAGCCTTAAAACCGAGTCGCCCCCATTCGCGAGCAAGCTCGCTCCCACATTTGAAATGCATTCCAATGTGGGAGCGAGCTTGCTCGCGAAGGCGTCCGCTCAGACACCTTAAAAGTCAGGGCCTATAAGCACGCATAAACAACGCTACAACTTCCTGCACATGGCTTTCCGAAGCCTCTTCGCTCAACGGCTCCCCACAGCCATACAACAGCCGAAAATTCCCCGCACCCTTGATCAGGCAAAAGAAATGCTCGGCCGCATTACGCGGCAGGTCGATGCTTAACGCACCCGTCGCATGGATGCGCGTCAACAACCGCTCCATGCCCTGCACCATGCGCTGCGGGCCGGCCTCGAAGAAGATCAGCGACAGCTTCGGATCCTGACTGCCAAGCGCCATGATCAAACGGTGCAGATTCACCGATTCATCGCTGTTGATCAGGTGATGAAAGCCTCGCGCAATGTTCAGCAACACATTTTCCACGGCGATGCCTTCGGGCAATTCGAAGAACAGCGGCGGTAATTGTTCTTCGCATTTGGCCACCACGGCAGCGGAGAACAGCGTCTCCTTGTCGTTGAAGTGGCTGTAGACCGTCAGCTTCGACACGCCGGCCTCGCTGGCGACCGCGTCCATGCTGGTGTTGGCATAGCCATGACTCAGAAACAGAATTTTCGCCGCGTCGAGGATTGCCTGGCGCTTGGCTAGATCCTTGGGGCGGCCCGGGCCGTTTGGAGCTGAAAGATTGTTCGACATTCTTCGCTTTTAATACTGGACTGGTGAGTTTGCTATTAATAACATACCCGCCAGTATAATTATTCCAAGCACCATTAGCGAAAGGTCCGTCACCATGTTCCGCCATGCGTTGTCCCTCGCGTTGCCAGTGAGTCTGGCGTTCCTTTTGTCAGCATGCGGTCAGGAAGAGGCGACGCAAGTCACCGTGCGACCGGCCATGGTGGTGCAGCCAGAGCCTTCGGCACAGGCAATGGAAAGTTACCCGGGCGAGGTGCGCGCTCGCTACGAACCCGATCTGGCGTTCCGTATTGGCGGCAAAGTCAGCCGACGACTGGTCGATGAAGGCCAACGCGTGAAGGCCGATCAACCACTCGCTGAACTCGATCCACAGGACGTGCGCCTGCAACTGGAAGCCACCCGCGCCCAGGTTGCCGCCGCCGAAGCCAATCTCAATCTGGTCCGCGCCGAGCGTGACCGCTACAAAACCCTGATGGATCGGCAGATGGTCAGCCGCTCGGCCTACGACAACGCCGAAAACCTTTACCGTTCCGGTGAAGCCCGCCTTAAACAAATCAAAGCCGAATTCAACGTATCGACCAATCAGGCCAGTTACGCGGTGCTGCGTGCGCCGCAGGATGGCGTGGTGGCCAAACGTTCGGTCGAGGTGGGGCAAGTAGTCGCCGCCGGGCAAACCGTGTTTACCCTTGCCACCGATGGCGAGCGCGAAGTGCTGATCAGCCTGCCGGAACAGAGCTTCGGCCGCTTCAAGGTCGGTCAGCCAGTGACAGTCGAACTGTGGACGCAGCAGAACCAGCGCTTCGCCGGGCAGATCCGCGAACTGTCGCCCGCCGCCGATCCACGCTCACGCACCTTTGCTGCGCGTATTTCCTTCACCGGCGGCAAAGTCCCGGCCGAACTGGGTCAGAGCGCCCGTGTGTTCGTGCAGTCGGCCGACAGCGTTTCCCTGTCGGTGCCGCTCTCGGCACTCACCGCCGAAAACGGTGCGACCTACGTCTGGGTCGTCAACGGCAACAACACCTTGAAGAAAACCCCGGTGCGCATCGGCCCGTTCGGCGAGAAAAGCGTTCCGGTGCTTGAGGGCTTGAACGCCAGCGACTGGGTGGTGGCTGCCGGCGTGCATGTGTTGCTCGAAGGGCAGCAGGTGCGTCCGGTGGATCGCTCCAACCGTGTGGTCAATCTGGCGGACAAGGAGTAAGCCCCGATGCGCTTCAACCTTTCCGAATGGGCGCTGCGTAATCGCCAGATCGTACTGTTCCTGATGCTTTTGCTGGCCATCGTCGGCGCCTTGTCCTACACCAAACTCGGCCAGAGTGAAGACCCGCCGTTTACCTTCAAGGCCATGGTGATTCAGACCCGCTGGCCGGGGGCGACCGCGCAGGAAGTCTCGCGGCAGGTCACCGAACGCATTGAAAAGAAACTGATGGAAACCGGTGAGTACGAACGCATCGTGTCGTTCTCGCGCCCCGGTGAATCGCAAGTGACGTTCATCGCCCGTGACTCGATGCACTCCAAGGAAATTCCCGACCTCTGGTATCAGGTGCGCAAGAAGGTCAGTGATATTCGCCAGACCTTGCCGCCGGATATTCAGGGGCCGTTTTTCAACGATGAATTCGGCACCACGTTCGGCAATATCTATGCGCTGACCGGTGACGGTTTCGATTATGCGGTGCTCAAGGATTACGCCGATCGCATCCAGATCCAGCTGCAACGGGTCAAGGATGTCGGCAAGGTCGACTTGCTCGGTTTGCAGGACGAGAAAATCTGGGTCGAACTGTCCAACGTCAAACTGGCGACCCTCGGCTTGCCATTGGCGGCGGTGCAACAAGCGCTGCAAGAACAGAACGCGGTGTCGACCGCCGGATTCTTTGAAACCGGTAGCGAGCGCTTGCAGCTACGGGTCTCGGGGAATTTTCAGACGGTCGATGAGATAAAGAATTTCCCGATCCGCGTCGGTGATCGTACGTTCCGGATCTCCGATGTCGCCGATGTGCGTCGCGGTTTCAACGACCCACCGGCGCCGCGCATGCGCTTCATGGGCGAAGACGCGATCGGTCTGGCCGTGGCGATGAAGGACGGCGGCGACATTCTGGTGCTCGGCAAGGCGCTGGAAGGCGAGTTCTCGCGCATCCAGAAAAACCTCCCGGCCGGCATGCAATTACGCAAGGTTTCCGACCAACCGGCAGCGGTGAAAACCGGGGTCGGCGAGTTTGTTCAGGTACTGGTGGAAGCGCTGGCGATCGTCTTGCTGGTGAGCTTCTTCTCCCTCGGCGTGCGCACCGGCATGGTCGTGGCGCTGACCATTCCGCTGGTGCTGGCGATGACCTTCGCCTGCATGTATTACCTGGGCATCGGCCTGCACAAGATCTCCCTCGGGGCACTGGTGCTGGCGCTGGGTTTGCTGGTGGACGACGCGATCATCGCCGTGGAAATGATGGCGATCAAAATGGAGCAGGGCTTCGACCGCATCCGTGCGGCGAGTTATGCCTGGACCAGCACCGCGTTCCCGATGCTCACCGGTACGTTGATCACCGCAGCGGGCTTTCTGCCGATTGCCACGGCGCAGTCCGGCACTGGCGAGTACACCCGTTCGATCTTCCAGGTGGTGACCATCGCGTTGCTCGCGTCCTGGGTGGCGGCGGTGATGTTCGTGCCGTATCTGGGGGAAAAACTCCTGCCGGATCTGGCGAAAATTCATGCGGCCAAACATGGTACTGGCGATGGTCAGCCGGATCCTTACGGCACGCCGTTTTATCAGCGGGTCCGGCGTCTGGTGGAGTGGTGCGTGATGCATCGCAAGACCGTGATTGTGCTGACGGTCGGGCTGTTTATCGCCTCGGTGATGTTGTTCCGCTTCGTGCCACAGCAGTTTTTCCCGGCTTCCAATCGACTGGAGTTGATGGTCGATCTGAAGCTGGCGGAAGGCGCGTCGCTGGCCAATACCACCGGTGAGGTGAAACGGCTGGAGGCGATGCTCAAGGATCACGCCGGCATCGATAATTACGTGGCGTATGTCGGCACCGGTTCGCCGCGTTTTTATCTGCCGCTGGATCAGCAATTGCCGGCGGCCAGCTTCGCGCAGTTTGTGGTGTTGGCGAAAACCATCGAGGAGCGGGAAGCGCTGCGCACCTGGTTGATTGAAACGCTTAACGAGCAGTTCCCAGCCTTGCGTTCGCGGGTTACGCGTCTGGAAAACGGTCCGCCGGTCGGCTATCCGGTGCAGTTCCGCGTCACTGGTGAACACATTGAAGAAGTCCGTGCGTTGGCGCGCAAGGTGGCGGCCAAGGTTCGTGAGAATCCGCATGTGGTCAATGTGCATCTGGATTGGGAAGAGCCGAGCAAGGTGGTCTATCTGAACATCGACCAGGATCGCGCTCGGGCGTTGGGTGTGAGCACGGCCAATCTGGCGAAATTCCTGCAGAGTTCGTTGACCGGGTCGAGTGTCAGTCAGTATCGCGAAGACAATGAGTTGATCGAGATTCTGCTGCGCGGCACGGTGCATGAGCGTACTGAATTGTCGTTGTTGCCGAGCCTGGCAGTGCCGACGGACAACGGCCGCAGTGTGGCGCTGTCGCAGATTGCCACGCTGGAATACGGCTTCGAGGAGGGGATTATCTGGCACCGCAATCGCCTGCCGAACGTGACCGTGCGCGCCGATATTTATGGCAAGGAGCAGCCGGCGACGCTGGTGAAGCAGATCATGCCGACGCTGGATTCGATTCGTGCAGAGTTGCCCGATGGTTATCTGTTGGATGTCGGCGGCACGGTGGAGGATTCCGAGCGAGGGCAGAAGTCGGTGAATGCCGGGGTGCCGATGTTCATTGTCGTGGTGCTGACGTTGCTGATGGTGCAGTTGCGCAGTTTTTCGCGCACGGCGATGGTGTTTTTGACGGCGCCGCTGGGGTTGATCGGGGTGACGTTGTTCTTGATGGTGTTTCGTCAGCCGTTCGGGTTTGTGGCGATGTTGGGGACCATCGCGTTGTCCGGGATGATCATGCGTAATTCGGTGATTCTGGTGGATCAGATCGAGCAGGATATTGCTTCGGGGCTTAGGCCTTGGCAGGCGATTATCGAGGCTACGGTTCGACGCTTCAGGCCGATTGTGTTGACGGCTTTGGCGGCGGTTTTGGCGATGATTCCGTTGTCACGGAGTGTGTTTTTTGGGCCGATGGCGGTGGCGATCATGGGGGGGTTGATTGTTGCGACGGCGTTGACGCTTTTGTTTTTGCCGGCGTTGTATGCGGCTTGGTTCAGGGTTCGTCGGGAGGGTTGATGTGCGTTTGACGTGGCGGCCTTCGGGCCGACCATGCTCTGGTTGTTTTTTGTGAATATCCGTTTTTTTGGGGGCTGCGGCTGGCGGTTTCGCCCTTACGGCGAGTCACCTTTTCCAAACGCCGAAAAGGTAACCGAAAAGGCTTTGCCCTGACGTTCGGCCCGTTCGCTGGGGCTCGGGGTTCCTTCGCTCCGGGATCGATCCGGGGGCATCGCCTACGGTTTGCTTCGCTGCACCTCCTCTCGATGTGTTCGACTTCGTCGAACGGTCGCTGCGCTCCCACCCCCGGATCAATCCCTCCACTCAGCCTGCCGACGGGCCTTCAGATCAAAAGCTGCACTCGAGCTAACGCTCATTGTGTTGAGTGGTGAGGAGCAGAAGCGATCTGCTCTGGCTCTTCTGTGGGAGCGAGCCTGCTCGCGAAGGCGACCCGACAGCCGACCTGTTTTTTGCAAATGTACTCAATCCAACTGTGGGAGCGAGCCTGCTCGCGAAGGCGGCCTGACAGCCGACCTGTTTTCCGCAGGTGTACTCAATCCAACTGTAGGAGTGAGCCTGCTCGCGAAGGCGACCTGACAGCCGACCTGTTTTCCGCTGGTGTACTCAATTCAACTGTGGGAGCGAACCTGCTCGCGAAGGCGACCTGACAGCCGACCTGTTTTCCGCAGATGTACTCAATTCAACTGTGGGAGCGAGCTTGCTCGCGAAGGCGGCCCGACAGCCGACCTGTTTTCCGCAGGTGTACTCAATCCAACTGTGGGAGCGAGCCTGCTCGCGAAGGCGACCTGACAGCCGACCTGTTTTTTGCAGGTGTACTCAATTCAACTGTGGGAGCGAGCCTGCTCGCGAAGGCGGCCTGACAGCCGACCAGTCTCTAGCTGACGACCCATAGCCCGCTCTGCCTCCGCCACTTCCTACATCTTTTTCAGAAACCTCCGATATTGAGCCTGGGTGCCGCGAGTGCTGTACTCAAGCCTCTGCTTTTCCAGAGTCCTTGAGTCCGCCTTGATGAAAAAGCCTCCACCCTTGAAGGGCCGATCTGACCCGGTGTTTGACTTATTGGTGCGCCCGCCCCACAAGCATCGTTTGGCGGATTATCTTGCTTTGCTCAAGCCGCTCGATGACCAAGGTCGTTATCTGCCATTTGAAGCGTTGCGTTATCGCTGGGCGCCGGGGCTGGACGCCAAACTTTGTTGGGCCTTGGTCAAGAAGGCGCGGGCGGCCCAGTACATCAACCTTCTGCCGCTGGGTGAGCCGGTGCAGTGGGGCAAACTCCTGCTGACGCCGCTGGCACAGAAAACCATTTCCATCGTCGATCGGCAGGCCAGTACCGCGGCGCTGGAATACATGACCAGCCAGATTGGCGAGCGGGCGCATTTCAGTTATCTGCTCAATGACTTGATCGAAGACGAGGCCATCGCCAGTAGCCAGCTGGAGGGCGCTGCGACTACCACGCGCGTGGCCAAGGACATGCTCAAGCAGCAGCGTTTGCCTCGTACTCCGGATGAACGCATGGTGATGGGTAATTACCGAATGATGAATTTTGCCTGGGAGAGGCGTTACGACCCCATGAGTGTGGAGTTGATTGCGGCGATTCATCGGGTGGGTGTCGAGGGTATCGATGACGAGCAGTATTCCCCCGGAGTGTTCAGGGCCAATGACGAAGTGGTCGTTCAGGACGGGGCGGGCAACACCGTGCACCGGCCACCGCCTGCTGCAGGATTGGTTTCGCGGTTGGAGCGACTGTCGCACTGGATCAACCTGCCCGAAGGCTCACCGCAAGAGACGAGCTACCTGCATCCACTGATCAAGGCAATCACGCTGCACTTTGCTTTGGGCTACGAACATCCCTTTCGCGACGGCAACGGGCGGGTCGCCAGGGCGTTGTTTTACTGGTTCATGTTCAAGAACGAGTTTGCGGCGTTTCGCTACATTGCGATCAGTTTGTTACTGCGTAATGCACCGGTGAAATATGGACGCTCATACCTGCACACAGAGGCGGATGAGCTGGATCTGACTTATTTCATCGAGTTCCAGTGTTCGGTGATCCAGCGAGCGGTGCTCGGGTTTACCGATGTTTACCGCAAGAGCATGGTCTACACCGAATCGTTCGAGCGCTGGCTGGCGAATTCTGGCTACTTCGATCAGATGACGGAAAAACAGCGCGCGGTGTATCAGGCTGCAAAAAGCGGGGAGGCGAAAGAGTTCACAGCGAGCAATGTGGCTGAGAATTTTGCTTGCTCGTATAGCGAGGCGATGTCGGCACTAGACGGATTAGACGAGTTGCGGGTTTTTGAACGAAGGAAGATGGGGCGGGAGTGGGTATTCTTTTTACGTAATCCTGTAGGTGGATGGAAGCATGGAGCGAATTCCTTCGCCCCCATGTTGTGACCGCTTAAAGCGTGCCGAACACCTTCTTCGCCAGACTGGTCGCCGCAGCGGCCGGGTTCTGGCGGATGGTTTCTTCCTGTTTGCCGATCATTTCGAACAAGCCATTCAGCGCTTGTTCGGTGACGTAGTTTTCAACATTGGCGCTCTTCGCATCAACAACGCCAAACGCAGCAGCCTGACCAGCAAACGAGTTGTACTTCTGCGCTACGCCAACCTTGTCGGTCGCTTGCTTGACGATCGGCAGGAACTTGGCGCGGATCTGTTCGCGGCTGGATTTGTCGAGGTATTGCGTGGCCGAATCCTTGCCGCCGCTGAGGATGCCTTTGGCGTCTTCCACGCTCATTTTCTTCACGGCGTCGACGAGGATTGGCTGGGCCTGGGTCACGGCGGATTCGGCGGCCTTGTTCATGGCGGTTTCCAGTTCTTCAACCTGAGCGCCCATGCCGAAGGCTTTCATTTTGCTCGCGGCTTTGCCGAGTTTGCCCGGCAGCTCGATCTTCACGTCGGGGTTGTTGCTGAAACCGCCGGGGGTGCCGAGTTGTTTGACGGCGATTTGCGCGCCTTGGGTCAGGGCATCCTTGAGGCCGCCGGTGGCGTCTTTTTGCGACAGGTCACTCAGCGACAGGGCCAGCGCGCTGGCGGAGATCATCAGGCCCGCGCACAGGCCGGCGAAGCGAAGGGTAGGGCGGAACATGGCGGCTTCCTTGTTGCGGAAAAGGGTTGCGGAAAATGAATTAACGAACGGCGTCGACGCGGATTTTCAGCGGCTGCGGGTCGTTGCCGTCGAGTTGCACGGCGTGGTTTTCGGTGGTGATGAACATCAGTTCGCCGTTGACTTCAATGCGCGCGCTGACCGAGTAACGATGGCCGGGTTTGACCTGCGCCGGATCGTAGCTCAAGTGGAAGGGCAGCGGCACCTGGCCTTTGACCGGGCCTTTTTGCTCGTCCAGTACGACGGCAGGCGCATCGGCCAGCGAGACGTCTTGCAGGCTGACGCTGAGGGTCGCGCTCGGTGGCAGGGCGATGCGCTGCAGGTAGAACACTTCACCGTCGAGGCCGACCTTGCCGGCAGGTGTGGTCGACTGGCAGGCGCTGAGCAGAGTAGCGGCGGCGAGTAGGGTGAGTTTTTTCATCGGAAGTTCTCCTTTTCAATGTGGGAGCGACGGTGCGACGATTCGACCTGCTCGCGAAGGCGTTGTTTCAGTCGCTGAGAGGTCGACTGGCACTCCGTCTTCGCGAGCAAGCTCACTCCCACCTGGTTTGCATCAGGTCTCGGGTGGTGCGACGACCTGATCGGCAGCATCCTCAATGCGATGCAGCGCGACCTGACGTATCGACAGGCGAATCTCCGCCGGCAACACGCGTTTGGCCGCACCTTCGGCGAGCTCGCCGAGCAGTTCGTGATAACTCAGTTTGCCGGCCTCGTCGCGGCGCAGCACGTCGAGGTCGAGCATCGTCTGGATGAAGTGACGGAACAGGCTCTTGTCGAAGAACTCCGGGGCATTCAAGCCATGGAGGATCGACAGACGCTGGGCCATGACCGTGCAGAGGTCTTCCAGCTCTTCGGCGCTGACGGTGTTCTGGCCGCTGTTGAGCAGTAAGGACACGGTCATGTAGAAACGCTGCAGGGTCTGCGCGATGCTCTTCGACAGCAGCGTCAGCAGCACGAAATGCCGCGAACTTGGCGCCGGGCGCAGGTACACATCCTTCTCGAAACGCAGCAGGCCTTGCTCGACGAACGCTTCGAGCCACTGATCAACCACACCGTCCAGTTCGTCCAGCGTCCAGCGAATGAACAGCTCTGACTGCAAGTACGGATACAGCGCGCGGGTGTAGCGCAGGATCTGTTCGCGGCTCATGCGCGAAGCGCTCTGGAAGAAGCTCGCCAGCAGCGCTGGCAGGGCAAAGATGTGCAGCACGTTGTTGCGGTAGTAGGTCATCAGGACGGCATTTTGCTCATCCAGATAGAGAATCTTGCCCAGCGCATCGTTCTGCTCGGCGAGCAGATCCATGTCCTTCACATGCTCGATCAGCGCGCGGCCGTCGCCTTCTGGCAGCGTTGTGTGCGGCGAGTACGGAACCTTGCGCAGCAGTGCCAGATACAGATCGAGCACCCGTGCCATGGCGCGATCATCCAGCGCCAGACGCGTGGTCGACAGCAGTGCCAGCGCCACCAGGTTGACCGGGTTGATCGCGGCGGCTTCGTTCAAGTGCTGCGCGACTTTCTCGCCGAGGCGGTTGGTGGTTTCGTTAAGCCACGCCGGTTTGTACTGCGGGCCGAGGTCCTGCTGGCGCCAGTCCGGTTGTTCGGCGTCGAGGAATTCCGCCAGTTTGATCGGCTCACCGAAGTTGACGGCGACCTGACCGAAACGCTGCTTGAGCGCACCGATGACTTTGAAGATGTCGAAGATCGATTCTTTCTTCTTGCTCGCGCCGCGCAGCTCGCCAAGGTAGGTGCGACCTTCCAGTACGCGCTCGTAACCGATGTACACCGGCACAAACACGATCGGCATGCGCGACGAACGCAGGAAACTGCGCATCGTAATCGCGAGCATGCCGGTTTTCGGTTGCAGCATACGCCCGGTGCGCGAGCGGCCGCCCTCGACAAAGTACTCGACCGGGAAACCTTTGGTGAACAGGGTGTGCAGGTATTCGTTGAACACCGAGGTGTACAGCGGATTGCCCTTGAACGTGCGACGCATGAAGAACGCACCGCCGCGACGCAGCAGGCTGCCGATCACCGGCATGTTCAGGTTGATCCCGGCGGCAATGTGCGGCGGGGTCAGGCCGTTGCGGAACAGCAGATACGAGAGCAGCAGGTAGTCGATGTGGCTGCGGTGGCACGGCACGTAGATCACTTCGTGACCCTGAGCGACTTTCTGCACGCCTTCGATGTGGTTGACCTTGATGCCGTCGTAGATCTTGTTCCAGAACCAGCTCAGCACCACTTCGAGGAAGCGGATCGCCGTGTAGGTGTAGTCCGAGGCGATCTCGTTACCATAGCGCAGGGCCTGAGCCTTGGCTTTTTCCGCGGAGATGTTTTCGCGCTCGGCTTCGTCGAGGATCGCTTGCTTGACCAGCGGCTGGTTGAGCAGGCCTTTGACCAGATTACGCCGGTGGGAAATGTCCGGGCCGATCACCGCCGCTTTCAGATTGCGGAAGTGCACGCGCAGGATGCGCTGGGCCATGCGCACGGTGCGCTCGTGGCCCTTGTTGTGCTCGATCAATTCGCGCAGATGAATCGGCGCGGAGAACTGCACGCGGGTTTTACGCCCGAGAACAATGATGCTCAGCAGGCGACGCAGGCGCCCGGTAACCGCCCAACTGTCGGCGAACAGCAGTTTCCACGGACTGTTTTCGCTGTCGGGCGACTGGCCCCAAAACACGCTGACCGGAATGATTTGCGCATCTTCGGCAGCGTTCTGCGTGAGCGCACTGACCAAGCGGGTCAAGGTCGGCGGTGCACCGCGTTTGTCCTGACGACCGAGCCAGTCCGGATCCGGCGTCAGATAGAAAAACGCCGCCGGCTCGATCAACGAACCCACCGACACCGGCAGCACCGGACGCGGCAGGCCGGCCTTGGTGCATTCGGTGTCAAGCACCGCCAGGTCGGTCAGCGATGGGTTTTGCAGGACGTAGAACACCGGACGACTGCGGTCGAGGTTAAGGGTGAACGACGACTGGTTGATCGTCTCCGAGCGAACCCAGAGGTACAACAGTCGGCGCAAGGTGCCAAACACAAGACGGCGGAACGGGGAACGGGTCATACGGCTTCTGCGTGAGTGAATAAACCGAGCGGCTGCTCGGGAGGGCGATAGTGTGCCGTATTAGCTGAAAATCGGCAAAAAAGCGGCGAAGTAATCTCCTGTTGAGAGTTATCGCGCCTGTCATATACTCGGCGGTCTGTCGCCGGGGCCCTTTTATGGACGTCGGACGCAGGCTGACGTTCCTCAAAGGCTTTCCTGCGAAAAGCCTGTTCAATAATAAAAAAGGAGTATGAACAGATGGCAACACGTGAAACCGGCAACGTGAAGTGGTTCAACGACGCCAAAGGCTACGGCTTTATCCAGCGCGAAGACGGGGTGGACGTGTTCGTACATTACCGCGCGATTCGTGGCGAAGGGCACCGGTCGCTGACCGAAGGCCAGCAGGTTGAATACGCGGTGATTACTGGCGAGAAGGGTTTGCAGGCTGAGGATGTGGTAGGCCTGTAAGTCCCTGAAAACCATTGTGGGAGCGAGCCTGCTCGCGAATGCATAGTGTCAGTCGATGTGAATGGTGACTGATCCACCGCATTCGCGAGCAGGCTCGCTCCCACATTTGTATCCGCGTTGCCTGTTGTTACGCGGTTTTCCAGGTGATTTCTTCTTCACCATCGGCGCTGATGCGCATCCAGCGATCCGCCGTCTCTTCACCTTCTTCCTCGACCCACGTCCCCGGTGCGCAGCGCACTTCGACGTTCAGCGCAGCAAATGCGGCGCGGGCGCAGGCGATGTCGTCGTCCCACGGGGTCTGGTCGCTTTCCAGGTACAGGCTGTTCCATTTGCCCACGGCTTTCGGCAGCCAGGTCACCGGCACGTTGCCGGCCTTGCATTTGTAGGTCTGGCCTTTCTGTACCCAGTCACTGCATGGGCCCAACGCGGCGCCCAGCCAGGCTGAAATGGCCTTGTGGTCGACGTCGGCGTCTTTCAGGTAAATCTCGATGTCCGGTTGGCGCATGGATGTCCTCACTGCGGGTCTGAAAAATCCATTCGCGGATTTAGCCGGCCCCGGGCACTCGCCCGAGACCAAAAGTTATTGAAGAACGAAATAATCGTAGCGCATCGACACGGTGGTCTCGAACGGCTCGGCCTGTTCGATCACCGCCGCACGACGCTCGGCACTGGCGCGCCAGCCGTGGGGCGTCATCGCCAAAAGGTTGGCGCGATCCTCGGGCTTGTCCAGCGTCAGCTTGAATTCCAGAGTTTCACTGTGCGCCAGCGCCATGCCTTCCGGTACCAGGGCCAGATGCTTGTCGTCGGTGTATTCGCGAACTTCGTCGTACAGGCGTTCGCGCAGTTCCATCAGATGGCCGCTGGTCGGGCCGACTTTCATCAAACCGCCGCCGACACTGAGCAGACGCTTGGCTTCTTCCCAGTCCAGAGGACTGAAAACACTGGCGAGAAACTGGCAACTGCCCGACGCCAACGGCACACGGGCCATGCTGGCGATCAACCAGCTAATCGCCGGATTACGTTTGCAGGCGCGTTTGACCGCCTCGCGGGAGATGTCCAGCGCATAGCCATCCGCGTTCGGCAAAGCCTCGGCGATCTGCGCAGTGTAATAACCCTCGCCACAGCCGATGTCGACCCAGCGATCCGGCGCATAACTCGCCGCCAGCTCGGCCAGGCGCTTGGCCACCGGCGCGTAATGGCCGGCGTTCAAGAAGTCACGGCGCGCTTCGACCATGGCCTGGTTATCGCCAGGGTCGCGGCTGTTTTTGTGCTGCACGGGCAACAGGTTCAGATAACCCTGCCGCGCACGATCGAAGCGATGGCCTGCCGGGCAGACCACACCGTTGTCCACTGTGTTCAGCGGTTCACCGCAAATGGGGCAAGCCAGCATCAGGCGAGCAACTTGATCAGGGTCTGATAGTAGATCTCGGTCAATACGTCGAGATCGGCTGCCAGTACACGTTCGTTTACCTGGTGGATGGTCGCGTTGACCGGCCCCAGTTCAACCACTTGCGTGCCCATGGTCGCGATGAAGCGGCCATCGGAAGTCCCACCGCTGGTCGACGCCTTGGTCTCGCGACCGGTGATGGTCTTGATGCTTGCCGACACCGCGTCGAGCAGAGCGCCCGGTTCGGTAAGGAATGGCAGACCGGAGAGCGCCCAGTCGATATGCCAGTCCAGATCGTGCTTGTCGAGAATATCGGCCACGCGTTTCTGCAGGCCTTCGACGGTCGATTCGGTGGAGAAACGGAAGTTGAACACCGCCACCAGATCGCCCGGAATCACGTTGGTCGCGCCGGTGCCGGAGTTGACGTTGGAAATCTGGAAACTGGTCGGCGGGAAGAAATCGTTGCCGTGGTCCCAGTGCTCGGCGGCCAGTTCGGCCAGCGCCGGCGCGGCGAGATGGATCGGATTCTTCGCCAGGTGTGGATAGGCGACGTGACCCTGAATACCTTTGACGGTGAGCTTGGCGCCCAGCGAGCCGCGACGGCCGTTTTTCACGACGTCGCCGACCAATGTGGTGCTCGACGGCTCGCCGACAATGCACCAGTCCAGACGCTCGTTACGCGCGGCCAAACGTTCGACCACAGCCTTGGTGCCGTGGTGGGCCGGGCCTTCTTCGTCGCTGGTGATCAGGAACGCGACCTTGCCTTTGTGGTTCGGGTAATCGGCGACGAAGCGCTCGGCAGCGACGGTCATCGACGCCAGACTGCCTTTCATGTCCGCTGCGCCACGTCCGCAAAGCATGCCGTGCTCATCGATCACGGCGTTGAACGGGTCGATCTGCCACGCGGTCACCGGACCGGTCGGCACCACGTCGGTGTGGCCGGCGAAGCACAGCACCGGGCCGTCGTTGTTGCCGTGGGTCGCCCAGAAGTTATCCACATCTTCGATGCGCATCGGCTCGAGGCTGAAACCGGCATCGCCCAGGCGCTGCATCATCTGCTTCTGGCAATCGGCGTCGACCGGCGTCACGGACGGACGGCGGATCAGGTCGATGGCGAGTTGGAGGGTCGGCGAAAGGTCGGCGTGGGCCGTCATGGAAAACTCCGGGATCATGAATTTGAGCGAGGGCCAATGTGGGAGCGAGCCTGCTCGCGAATGCGGCGTATCAGGCAACATAAGGGTTGAATGTTACAAAGCCTTCGCGAGCAAGCTCGCTCCCACAGGGATTGGGTTCGGTCGGTTACACCGCGTATCACGCCAAGCCCCGCAAAATGGCGGATATCTTAAAGCAAAACGGCGACCATTGGCCGCCGTTTAGTGCATCGATGAGGATTTAGACGACCGGCGCCGGCTCAGGCGCAGCGGCAGGTTTGGGCAGCGACGACAGGAACGCCATGATCAGCGCCGCCAGATACGGCAGCGACTGCACCAGCAACATCACCACCCAGAAGCGCATGTCGTTGCTCGGCATGCCGTTGACCAGATAGATCCCCAGCGCCGCGCCCCACAACAGCAGCATGATGAACACTTCTTCGCGCGCTTCGGAAATCGCCACCCAGAAACCATGGTTGTCGGCGTTTTTCGGCGTGCGGAAGAACGGAATGCTGCTGGTGAAGAAGCCGTACAGCACCGCTTTGGCGATGGTGTGCGACAACGCCAGCCCGGCCAGCGCCGCGCAGAAGGCATCTTTCAGGTTCACGCCGACGGCGCGACGGTAGAGGAAGATGATCTTGCCGACCTTGAACACGAACAGCGCCAGTGGCGGGATTGCGAAGATCAGCAACGGCGGATCAACCCGCTGCGGCACGATGATCATCGCCGCCGACCACAACAGCGCGCCGACGGTGAAGAAAATGTTCATGCCGTCCGCGACCCACGGCAACCATCCCGCGAGGAAGTGGTAACGCTGGCCGCGCGTCAGCTCGGTGTC
Organism: Pseudomonas sp. CROZ-RG-20F-R04-15; assembly: GCF_022662375.1. Taxonomy (GTDB): domain Bacteria; phylum Pseudomonadota; class Gammaproteobacteria; order Pseudomonadales; family Pseudomonadaceae; genus Aquipseudomonas. The sequence continues at coordinate 489,439 of NZ_JAKNQL010000001.1, forward strand.
CTTGCCGCGCAGCAGGCTGCCGGTGTGACGCTTGATGATCTGGATCGCACCGTAGGCCCAGCGGAAACGCTGCTTCTTGAAGTCGATGAAGGTGTCCGGCATCAGACCCTTGCCGTAGCTGTCGTGGTAATACGCCGCCGACAGGCCTTTTTCGAACACGCGCAGACCGAGTTCGGCGTCTTCACAGATGCACCAGTCAGCCCAGCCCAACTCTTCCAGCACCGAACGACGGGTCATGGTCATGGTGCCGTGCTGAATGATCGCGTCACGGTCGTTACGGGTAACCATGCCGATGTGGAAAAAGCCTTTGTATTCCGCGTAGCAAAGCTTCTTGAAGGTGCTTTCGTTCTGATCGCGATAGTCCTGCGGCGATTGCACCACAGCGATTTTCGGGTCGGCGAAGTGCGGCACCATGTGCTTGAGCCAGTTCGGGTGTACGCAGTAATCGGAGTCGATCACCGCGATCACTTCGGCGTCCTTGGCGGTGTGCGGAATCAGGTAGTTCAGCGCGCCACCCTTGAACCCGGCCAGGGGCGAAACGTGGAAGAACTTGAAGCGCGGGCCGAGGGTTTCGCAGTAGTCGCGCACCGGTTCCCAGACCGCCGGATCTTTGGTGTTGTTGTCGATGATCAGGACTTCGTAGTCCGGATAATCGAGCGCGGCCAAGGCATCGAGGGTCTGTTTGACCATCTCCGGCGGCTCGTTGTAGCACGGCACGTGGATCGACACTTTCGGGCGATAGCTGGAGTCGCCCTCCACCGGCAGGAACTCGCGCCGACGCTTGTGAATCCACACCGCTTCGGCCAGTTCATGCGCCTCGGTCAGCAAGACGATGAACACGCCGAGCGCACCCAGCGCCAAGAGAATGCCGACCGTCAAACTGAACCACGTGCTGTATTGCAGGCTGTAGTCGTAACCGATCCACACCAGCACCGAACCGCAGAGGAAGGCGATAAAGGTCAGGAAGATCCGTCCACGCTGACGCAGCGCCGAGCCGTCGATCATCAGCAGGGTGAGCGACAATAGCGCCAGCACCACCGAACCGATCGCCAGTACGCGCCATTGCGGGATCGCGACCACCGGGCCTTCGAAGTTGAATTTCTGCTGCCGCGCGGCGTTGAACACGCCCCAGTACGCGCCCACCGAACCTTCATCGCTGGCTTTCCACGGCTGATCAAACGCTTCGATCACGAAGTAGTTGAAGCCTTGGCGGTTGAGCTTGTTGACCAGGTTACGCAAATAGATCGCTTGATCCGCCGGCGACGCATCGGCACCGCCACGCATGCGGCCGTTGCTCGGCCAGCCGACCTCGGAAAGCAGCAGCGGTTTTTTCGGGAACATTTTTTTCAGATCGCGAGCGCGATCAAAAACGAACTGGCCAGCCTTGTCGACCGGAATGAATTCCCAGTACGGCAGAACGTGCGCAGCAATCAGGTCAACGTGCTTGGCCAGTTCCGGGTGTTCTTCCCAGACGTGCCATTGCTCGGAGGTGGTCACCGGTACTTTCACCGCTGCGCGCACGCGATCGAGCAGCACGCTCAGCTCTTGGGCGGTGATTTCCTTGCGGAAGATCGCTTCGTTACCGACCACCACGCGAACCACGCTGCGCGAAGTGTTGGCGAGTTCGATGGCGCGGGTGATTTCCCGTTCGTTGCGCTCCTGATCGGGGCTGATCCAGATCCCCAGCGTCACGCGCAGGCCGAATTCTTCAGCCAGTTTCGGGATGTCTTGCAGCGAGCCGTCGACCGAGTAGATGCGGATGTTATCCGTCAGCTTGCTCATGATCTCCAGGTCGCGGCGCATCTCGTCGTCAGTCGGGTACTGATCCTTTTGCGGATATTGTCCCTGCTGGAACGGCGAATAGGAGAAACCGGAGATCTGCTCCGGCCAGTTCGGCGCGGAAACCGGGCGATTGATCAGCGCCCAGAAACCGGTGAACAGGGCGGCGATTGCCAGAACCACCACCAGGTTGAGTCCAAATTTACGCGATGACATAGCTATTTCGGGTTCCAAAGGCTGTGGAACGAAGGATCGGTCGGCTAGACGCCCGAGGGGCGCGCATCCTACACCGGCAGTTCGCAAGTCGTACATCAGACAGGGAAATGCCCGACATTGGGCAGCCGACTTTGACTTAAGTTCTTACACTTGTAGCTGATGTTTAGAACTTGTCGCCGCGTAGCCCTATAATGCGCGCCGGTTTTTGGGGTAATGGTCATGAGTACAGAAGATCCGCGGTTTGCAGGCATCGCCCGTTTGTATGGCATTGAAGGCCTGGAACGCCTGCGCGCGGCCCATGTGGCGATTGTCGGCGTCGGTGGCGTCGGTTCCTGGGCGGCGGAAGCCATGGCCCGTTGTGGCGTCGGCGAGATTTCGCTGTTCGACCTCGATGATGTCTGCGTCAGCAACGCCAACCGCCAGTTGCACGCACTGGACAGCACCGTCGGCAAACCCAAGGTCGAGGTGATGGCCGAGCGTCTGCGCGGGATCAACCCGGATTGCACGGTGCACGCGGTGGCGGATTTCGTCACCCGCGAGACCATGGCCGAATACATCACGCCGAACATCGACTGCGTGATCGACTGCATCGACGCGGTCAACGCCAAGGCTGCACTGATCGCCTGGTGCAAGCGCCGCAAGATCCAGATCATCACCACCGGCGGCGCGGGTGGGCAGATTGATCCGACGCTGATTCAGGTGTGCGATCTAAACCGCACGTTCAACGATCCGTTGGCCTCGAAAGTGCGCTCGACGTTGCGTCGCGATTACGGTTTTTCGCGCACCGTGACCCGGCATTACAGCGTGCCGTGTGTGTTTTCCACGGAACAACTGCGTTATCCGAAGCCGGATGGCAGCATTTGCTTGCAGAAGAGTTTTGTCGGTGACGGTGTGAAGCTCGACTGCGCGGGTGGGTTTGGTGCGGTGATGATGGTCACGGCGACGTTTGGGATGGTCGCGGCGACCAAGGCTGTGGACAAGATTGTCGCGGGTGTGCGGCGCCCTTCAGATAGGGTCAAACCTCAGGTTTGATGCTGGGGCTTTGATCGTTCCCACGCTCCGCGTGGTAATGCAGCCCGGGACGCTCCGCGTCCCATCCAGAGCCGAACGCGGAGCGTCCGTTGAGGCATTCCCACGCAGAGCGTGGGAACGATCAGTCAGCGAGCCAACTCATTCATCCGCTGGAGCACGGCATTCAGGCCATTGCTGCGCGATGGCGATAGCTGGCGGGACAGGCCGAGCTGATTAAACCAATCAGGCAAGTCGATTTGCTTTAAATCAGACGCCGACAACCCGTTGACCCGCAACAGCAACAACGCCACCAACCCGCGAATCATCCGCGCATCGCTGCTCGCCGTGAACTGCCAATGACCGTCGCGCAACGATCCCACCAGCCACACCTGGCTCTCACAGCCATGCACCCGGTTAGCCTCGCACTTGTCCGCATCACTGAGCGCAGGCAGACGATCACCAAACTGCATCAGCAACCGCGCCCGCTGTTCCCAGCCGGCTGCGTTCTGAAAAATTTGCAGCGCTTCAGCCGCTTCAACGGGCAAACTCATCGCAACAACTCCAGCGCCTGATCCAGTGCTTCAAAAAAGCGCTCCAGATCTTCGGAGTCGTTGTACAGCGCCAGCGACACCCGAATTGCCCCGGCCAGTTCAAAGCTTTTCAGTAACGGCATGGCGCAATGGTGCCCGGCGCGCACGGCAATACCTTGCTCAGTCAGCAAGTGCGCCAGATCGGCGTTATGCACACCTTCGACGACAAAACTCGCCAACGCCAATTGCGGCTTGCCGAGCAATCGAATGCCGTTACGCGCTGCGAGGCCGCGCAGCAAATAGTCATGCAGCGCCGCTTCATGGGCCGACACCGCGTCCTGATCCAGCCCCGCCAGATAATCGAGCGTCGCGCCGAGGCCGATCACACTGGCAATCGGCGGCGTACCCGCTTCAAAACCCAGCGGAGCAGGGCGGAAGCGCGAGTCGTGATAGTTGGCTTCCAGCACCATTTCGCCGCCAAACTGCCAAGGCTTCAATTGCTCAAGCGCCGTGTTGCGCCCGAATAACACACCGAGGCCATCCGGGCCATACAGCTTGTGGCTGGAAAACACATAAAAGTCGCAACCCAGCGCCTGCACGTCATGCCGACCATGCACCACGCCTTGCGCGCCATCGACCACGGTCAATGCGTTTTGCGCCTTGGCCATGCCCAGCAACGCCGGCAATGGCTGCCACGCACCGAGCACGTTGGACAGCTGACTGACCGCCAGCAAGCGCGTGCGCGGGCCGATCAGGTGCACAGCGGCAGCAAGGTCGATCAGGCCGTCGGCATCCAGCGGCAGGATCACCAGCTTCAGATTGCGACGTTGCGCCAGTTGCTGCCACGGCAGCAGGTTGGCGTGATGCTCCAGAGCGCTGATGACAATTTCATCGCCCGGGTGGAAAAGATGTTCCAGGCCATAAGCCAGGAGATTCAGCGCACTGGTGGCGCCGTGGGTAAAGATGATCTGCCCGCTGTCACCGACGTTCAGCCATTGCGCGACCTTCAGCCGACTGTCCTCGAACGCCTGCGTCGCGTGAGAGCCGGGCAGGTGTTGCGCACGGTGCACATTGGCTGCGCCGTTGGCGTAGTAATGCGTCAGTGCGTCGAGCAGGGCTTGGGGTTTTTGCGTGGTGGCGGCGTTGTCCAGATAGGTCTGGTCTTGCCGTTGCAGCGCGGCGATAGCCGGGAAATCGGCACGCCACGGGGAGGGAATCATCATGTGGTATACGCCTGACCCTGTGGGAGCGAGCCTGCTCGCGAAGGCGTCCTTGAGGACGCTAAAAGCTTCGCGAGCAGGCTCGCTCCCACAGGTTATCAATGTGCTGCTTAGTTGTGAGCGTGCAGCGCTTCGTTCAGTTCGATCGCCGATTTGTGGGTTTTGCATTCCACAGCGCCGGTTTCCGAATTGCGACGGAACAGCAGGTCATTCTGACCGGCCAGCTCACGCGCTTTCACGACTTTAACCAGGTTGTTGTTTTCGTCCAGCAGCGCAACCTTGGTGCCAGCCGTCACGTACAGGCCCGACTCAACGGTGTTGCGGTCGCCCAACGGGAAACCGATACCGGCGTTGGCGCCGATCAGGCAGCCTTCGCCGACCTTGATCACGATGTTGCCGCCACCCGACAGGGTGCCCATGGTCGAGCAACCGCCGCCCAGGTCCGAACCCTTGCCGACGAACACGCCAGCGGAAACGCGGCCTTCGATCATGCCCGGGCCTTCGGTGCCGGCGTTGAAGTTGATGAAACCTTCGTGCATGACGGTGGTGCCTTCACCGACGTAGGCGCCCAGACGCAGACGTGCCGCGTCAGCGATACGTACGCCAACCGGTACCACGTAGTCGGTCATTTTCGGGAACTTGTCCACCGAGAACACTTCCAGCAGATCGCCGCGCAGACGGGCTTCCAGTTGCAGCTCAGCCAGTTCGCTCAGGTCGATTGCACCCTGGCTGGTCCACGCAACATTCGGCAGCAGCGGGAAGATCCCGGCCAGGCTCACGCCGTGTGGCTTGACCAGACGGTGCGACAACAGGTGCAGCTTGAGGTAGGCCTCAGGCGTCGAGGTCAGCTGTGCGTCTTCGGCCAGCAAAGTGGCGACCAGCGGCTTGTGGCTTTCCGCCAGACGAGTCAACAGTTTGCCTTGCACGGCGTCGATGGCTTTCACGGCTTCAGCCAGTTGTGCGGCCTGGGCGGTGGTGAAAGCGACGGCCTGGTTGCCTTCGGTGTAACCGAGGATCGGCGCAACCGCGGCGACCAGTTCGGCCGAAGGATTGAGCAATGGCTGTGCGTAGAACACTTCCAGCCACGCGCCTTGACGGTTCTGAGTGCCGACACCAAAGGCGATGCTGAACAGGGAATTGGACATGTAAATACACCTCTACAAAGAGTGACGGGCTGCTTACTTCAGAGCGGCCGCGTAGATATCTGGCTTGAAGCCAATCAGGGTTCGGTCACCGAGATCGAGCACCGGGCGCTTGATCATCGAGGGTTGAGCGAGCATCAGTTCGATGGCTTTCGATTGGTCGAGATCGGCTTTGCGTTCGTCGTCGAGTTTGCGAAAGGTCGTGCCTGCGCGGTTCAACACCGTTTGCCAGCCGTGTTCGTCACACCATTGGGTCAGGTGTTCACGGTCGATGCCGGCGCTTTTGTAATCGTGAAAGTCGTAGCTGACAGCGTGTTCATCGAGCCAGGTGCGCGCCTTTTTCATGGTGTCGCAGGCTTTGATGCCGAAAAGGTGCAACGTTTTACTTGAAACGGTCAAGGAATTGCCCCCTTTACAGGTGCTGGAAAAAAATGGTCTTGGATTATGCCATGAGCCTTCGGTTAAAGCGCAAAACCTGTGGGCGCGAGCTTGCTCGCGAGGGGGCCGTCGCAGTCAACATCATTGTTGAATGACCTGGGGCATTCGTGAGCAAGCCCGTTTCCACAAGGGAAATGCAGTTCCCGTGGCTTTGTACAAATGATGGCAAATGGCTATAAAGTTGTCTTGTTGCGATGTGGGTGAAGGCGTAGCATGCGCGTCCTCGATCAGCCTGCTGAATCGATTATTGCAATTTGACACGGATAGTTATGACTGCGCCCTCCCGTTTTTTTGTCTCGCTGCTGACCCTCTCTTTCACGACATTCGTACCCTTGGCCGCTGCCAGTGCCGAACGTGCTGACCTACTTGGGGTGTATCGGCAAGCGGTTGAACACGACTCTCAACTGTCCGCCGCCCGTCATGATTATCTGGCTCGCCGCGAAAGCGTGCCGCAAGCTCGCGCCGGGTTGCTGCCCACCCTCAGCGCTGGAAGTACAGTGGAATCGGTGCGCCTGCAACGTGACGAGCCGGGCCTGACTCGCACCCGCAGTACTTCGGTGTTTCAGGCCAACCTCAATCAACCACTGTTTCGTGTCGACCGCTGGTTTCAACTCGAAGCGGCGCAGGCCAGCGGCTCGCAGGCCGAACTTGAACTGGGCGCCAAGGAACAGGGGCTGGTTCTGACCGCAGCCCAAGCCTATTTTGAAACCTTGCGTGCGCTGGATTTGCTCGCAGCTTCCAAAGCCGAGGAAGCCGCGCTCAAGCGGCAACAGCAGCAAGCGCAGGCGCGTCTTGAAAATGGTGCGTCAAGCATCACCGACGTGCTTGACGCCCAAGCTGCGTACGACAACGCCAACGCCAACCGCAAGCTTGCCGAGCGCAAGGTCGATGATGCATACGAAGGGCTGTCCCGCCTGACGAGTCAGGACTATTCGTCGATCGACGGTATCGAGCATCAACTCCCGGTGGAGCTTCCGGCCCCCAACGACGCCAACGCCTGGGTCAGCCGTGCAGTGCAGCAAAACCTGGCGTTGCAGGCCAGCAGTTACGCAGTGATTGCCGCCGAGCAGACCAACCGCCAGCGCAAGGCGGGTTATGCGCCGACCATCGATGCGGTGGCGTCCTGGCGCAAGGGTGACAACGACAGTTTCGGCTACAGCAATCCCACCGATTTCGGCCGCGATGGCTACCGCGACAATGTCGCCCAAGGCAGCATCGGGGTGGAGTTGAACATCCCGTTATACAGCGGCGGCATGACCCGCTCGCAGGTGCGCGAAGCCACCGAGCGTCTGGCGCAAAGTGAGGATGAGCGCGAGGACCGCCGCCGCGAAGTGGTGCAGAACACGCGCAATTTCTATCGTGCGGTTAATTCCGATATCGAGCAGGTGACTGCCCGCCGGCAAACCATTCGTTCGAGCCTGGCGTCGGTCAAGGCCAATCAGGCAGGCCGGAATCTGGGCTCGCGCAATACCGCCGACGTACTCAATGCCGAGCGCCAGTTGTATGGCGCGGTGCGTGAGTACAACAACGCTCGTTACGACTACATCATCGATACGCTCAAGCTGAAGCAGGCGGCCGGGACCTTGAGTCCCGCCGACCTGAACGATCTGGCGATGTACCTGAACAAGGACTATGACGCGGATCGCGATTTCCTGCCGCCAGAGGAGCGCAAGTCGCTCTAACGGGCGCGTCATACACCAGAGTGAGATCAACCTTAGAGAAGTGATGTCGTTTTGATGCCAGTTGTTTCAAGGCTGATATAACCTATTGAAAGATTTATGAATTTATTGTCGCTAAGCGGCATTCATGGAAGCTTATGAGTGATCAAGGAAGGGGCGCTGAGTCGTCCACGCCAGACACCGGTCTCGTGTGTCTGGTAATGCTTGCCCGTTTTCATTCGGTGGCAGCATCCGCCGAGCAATTGGCACATGAGTTCACTCCGGCCAATCAGCCTTTCACGCAACGTGAGCTGCTGCTCGCAGCCCGCAAGCTGGGCCTGAAGGCCAAGTCGGTGAACACCACCGTCGCCCGTCTGGACCGCACGCCTTTACCAGCGATTGCCGTCGCAAACGACGGCACGTTTTTCATCATCGCCAAGCTTGATCAAGGTCAGGCACTGATTCAGGACCCGCGTGCCGCGCGACCGGAAGTGATTACGCTCCAGGAACTGGCCGCACGCTGGAGCGGTGAACTGCTGCTGGTGCGTTCGGAGTCGACGCTGGCCGGCGAAACTTCGCGCTTCGATTTCACCTGGTTCATTCCCGCCATCGTTAAATACCGCAAGCTGCTCGGCGAAGTGCTGCTGGTGTCCTTTGCCTTGCAGCTGTTTGCGCTGGTCACGCCGCTGTTTTTCCAGGTAGTGATGGACAAGGTGCTGGTGCATCACGGCCTGACTACCCTCGACGTAATCGCCGCCGGGCTGCTGGGCATCATGCTGTTCGAGTCGGCCCTGAGCGGTTTGCGCAGCTACGTGTTTGCCCACACCGCGAGTCGCATCGATGTGGAGTTGGGCTCGCGCTTGTTCCGCCACCTGATCAACCTGCCGCTGGCCTATTTCCAGGCGCGCAGGGTCGGTGATTCGGTGGCCCGGGTGCGCGAGCTGGAGAACATCCGCAGCTTCCTCACCGGTAACGCGATCACTTTGTTGCTGGACGTGCTGTTCTCCGTGGTGTTCGTGCTGGTGATGTTCTATTACAGCGGCTGGCTGACCCTGATCGTGTTGCTGTCGTTGCCGTTGTACGTTCTGGTGTCGCTGTTCATCACGCCGTTGCTGCGGGCCAGGTTGGAGGACAGCTTCACGCGTGGCGCCGAGAATCAGGCGTTTCTGGTGGAGACCGTCAACGGCATCGACACGGTGAAATCCATGGCTGTCGAGCCGCAGGCCATCCGCAAGTGGGACAACCAGATGGCCGCATACGTCGCCGCTGGTTTCAAGACCCAGACCCTGTCCACCATCGCCAATGAAAGCGTGTCGCTGATCGGTAAACTGGTCACGGTCGCGACCTTGTGGCTGGGCGCTCGCTTGGTGATCGACGGGCAATTGTCGGTGGGCGAGCTGATCGCCTTTAACATGCTCGCCGGTCGCGTCAGCGGGCCGATCATGCGTCTTGCGCAACTGTGGACGAGCTTCCAGCAGACCGGTGTTTCGGTGCAGCGTCTGGGCGACATTCTCAATACCCGAACCGAATTATCCCAGGCCACACGCAGTGCGTTGCCGCCGCTCAAGGGCCAGATCGAATTCGACCAGGTGCACTTCCGCTATCGCGCCGACGGTTCGGAAGTTCTGCGTGGCGTCAGCCTGCAAATTGCTGCAGGCGAAGTGATCGGCGTGGTCGGGCGCTCCGGCTCCGGCAAGAGTACTCTGACGCGATTGCTGCAACGTTTGTACGTGCCAGAACGCGGCCGGGTGCTGGTCGATGGCATGGACCTGGCCCTGGCGGACGTCTCCTCCCTGCGTCGACAGATCGGCGTGGTCTTGCAGGACAACATGCTGTTCAACCGCAGCATCCGCGAGAACATTGCCCTGAGCGATCCGGGCGCGCCACTCGAAGCGGTGATGCACGCGGCCACCATGGCCGGCGCACATGAGTTCATTCTGGAACTGCCCGAAGGCTACGACACCATGGTCGGCGAGCACGGCACCTCGCTTTCCGGCGGCCAACGGCAACGGGTGGCCATCGCCCGTGCCTTGATCGGCAATCCGCGAATCCTGATTTTCGACGAGGCCACCAGTGCGCTGGACTACGAGTCCGAGCGGATCATCCAGCAAAACATGCAAAGCATCTGCGCGGGGCGCACGGTGATCATCATCGCGCATCGATTGTCGGCGGTACGCGAGGCCAATCGCATCCTCGTAGTCGATCGCGGACAGATCGTCGAGCAGGGCAGCCATGCCGAATTGCTCACCCATCAGGCCGGCCACTATTCGCGCCTGCATCGCATGCAACAGGGCTGATCAGCCCTTCATGTATTCGTAGTCCGCCGCCCCCATTTCGGATGCGGTGGCAGTCACTGTATTCCGGATTCAAGGATCGATTTCCCATGAGCGCAACGCCCTCATTAATGCAGCGTTACCGTCACGCCTGGCGCGAATCCTGGCGTCAGCGCAAACAGATGGACAGCGTGCCGCGCCTGCGCCATGAAGCACAGTTCCTGCCCGCCGCGCTGGAGTTGCAGGAAACCCCCGTGCACCCGGCGCCAAGAATCTTTGTCTGGAGCATCATGGGCTTCGCAGTGCTGGCGCTGTTGTGGGCGTACGCAGGCAAGATCGAAGTGGTGGCGGTCGCCTCCGGGAAGATCGTGCCGAGTGGCAAGACCAAACTGATTCAATCCAGCGAAACGGCGGTGGTCAGGGCTATTCATGTCAGCGACGGTCAGGCGGTGAAAGTCGGTGAGTTGCTGGTCGAACTCGACCCGACGGCTGCTGACGCCGACGTCAGACGGATTCAGAGTGACTTGCTTGCCGCCCGCATCGACGGCGCCCGCAGTGCAGCGATGCTCGATGCGATCAATCAGCACAAACCCCCGGCATCGCTGATCGGCGCAATCACCGACGCCGATCCGCAACAGGTGCTCAGTGCCCAGCGCTGGCTGCAAGGGCAGTATCAGGAATACCGCAACAGCCTGGAATTGGTGGACGCGGAAATCCAGCAGCGCAATGCCGAAATCCAGTCTGCCCAGGCCCAGGTGGCCAGCCTTCGGCAAACCGTGCCGATTGCCACGCAACTGGCCGAGGACTACCAGCGCCTGCTCGCGCAACAATACGTCGCCCGCCACGAGTACCTGGAAAAAGAACAGGCGCGCCTCGACCTGCAACGCCAATTGAGTGTGCAGCAAGCCAGCGTCTTGCAATCCACCGCCGCGCAAGGCGAAGCGCGACGTCGACGCGAAGGTGTGGTCGCGCAAAATCGCCGCGCCATGCTCGACCTGCAACAGCAGGCCAACCAAAAAGCCGCGGGTCTGGTCGAGGAACTGACCAAGGCCCGCTACCAGGAAACCCTCACCAGCCTCACTGCACCGGTGGACGGCACCGTTCAGCAACTGGCGATTCACACCGTCGGCGGTGTCGTCACTGCGGCCCAACCCTTGATGGTCATCGTGCCCGCCGACCAACCGGTGGAAGTGGAAGCCATGCTGGAAAACAAGGACGTCGGCTTCGTCCGCGCCGGCCAACCGGTCACAGTCAAGGTCGAAACCTTCACCTTCACCAAATACGGCACGGTTGCCGGTGAAGTCCTCAGCGTCTCCAGCGACGCCATCGACGATGAAAAACGCGGTCCGGTCTACAGCAGCCGCATCCGCCTGAAAACCGACCACTTGATGATCAACGGCCAACGCGTGGCGCTGTCGCCGGGCATGTCGGTGACGGCGGAAGTGAAGACCGATCAACGACGGATGATCGAGTACTTCTTGAGCCCGCTGCAACAACATATGGATGAGAGTTTGCGTGAGCGTTGAGTGTTGACGGATTCAGGTGGGAAACAGTCAGGATTGAAACGATAAATCCTTCAACGTCCATGAAATCGGAAACGTTATGAAATTCAAGGTGGGTCATTTGAGCATTGTTCGTGGGTTGAAATTGATACTGCTGGTGGTGGGTGCTCTGACGATTCTGAAATATGGCGCCATTACCCTCTTATCGCTTAGTTCTGATTCCGATGATGATGTGACGAAGCTGGCTTATTTGTCTCCAAACGGAAAGTACAGCGCTGTTCACGTCACGCGTGCAGGCGGGGGCGCAATAGCGCCGTTTTGCTCGGACACGGTTTTTGTTTTTAACAGTCTGCAGACTATCGATGAAGTAATTGCTCACTCCGAATACCAGGTTTATTCAGCTGAGTGTGATGTTTTTTTTGACCACGAAGCTTCACCGGCCGTGAAGTGGAATTCAGACAATGATCTTCAAATCGATTTTGCAATCGGCGCAACCCGGATCGTAAGCCGAGACGTCAAGCTGCGTGCCTCGGACGCTTCCGGAAAGATACAGATCAGGTTTTCTGCTTATCGCTAGAAAGGGAATTTTCAAGTTTCCTCTTGAACGATCAAGAGGGTTTTTAAAGTAAGGGAAGCAAGTGGCTAAACTGACGTTGATGCAGGGGCAATTTGGCAAGGACAGTTTTACTGTACAAACCAAAGATGGAACACTCGTTGCGGCGAAATGGCTGAGTGACGGGCTTGGCAATTATGTTATGGATCCCCAGACCGATCAGCCGTTCATGGTGCCGGCGGATTATGATATGAAAGCTTCGATCGAACACTTCAAGAAAGTCAGGGAGGACTATGACGCGTCCTCTCTCAGTTTTCGGAACAGCCTCTATAGCGTTGTTTATGAGACCTTCAGGCAGAGTGGCGTGGGTGATCTTCAACGCTCTTATAACGGTGCTTCGCACACGACAGGTGACGGCTTCGTTCCCAGTTTCACAAATGCTGCGTCTTTCAACTTCGGATTGATTTCAACCGTATTGGGGCTGACCGAAACGGAAATTATTGGTGGAGGAGGTCTCTATAACTTATACAAGTCCTTCCGCCCCGGTGGTCAAAATATCAAGACTGAAGGCGAGTTGTGGAACAATGAGCCCAATGTCATTTCAATAAAAACCGGGATGTCGATTATTCATCCGGATCGTGACGGGCAACCACTGATTGATCAAGGTGGACCGGCGTGGACCCCGCCAGCAAGCCTGCTGAACATCGAAATCAACCCCGATCCTCAGGCGAGCCACCAAATCCAACTTGAGAATCAGCGAACACGAGATGCGGCCAACGGTTACATCGTCAACGGCGCGACGAACAAGATCTTCGCCCTCGACGGGATTCTCAACAAAACCGATTTCACCTCCACCCAAATGGCCAGCCTGGCCTCGGGCGGTATTCGTCCGGGTGAAATGCAACTGGACCCCAACGCGCGCCCCAACACCTACCTTTCGCAGTTCTACCCGACCCCGAGCGCGACCAAGCCGGATTTCAGCCTGCGCAGCGCGGTCACTCTGAATGGTTTGTCGGCAATGTCGACATTCAACACCTACGTTGACCCACTGTTGCTGGACCTGACCGGCAATGGCGTGCACATGACCGACATCCGCGACGGTGTGCTGTTCGATACCGACCACAGTGGCACGCTCAAGCGCAGCGGCTGGGCGGATCGCACCACCGGCATGCTGGTGATTGACGATGGCAGTGGCCAGATCAAAGACGTCAGTCAGATGTTCTCCGAGTATTACGGCGGCAAGGTCGGCGTCAACGGCGCGGCGGGCGAGGCGAAGTTCAGACGGTTTCGCGGCATTGGCCAGAAGGAGAGAAAGGGGCGAGAAGAAGGGGGCAGATTTATTTTCAGAATGGTGCTGTTTTCAAAAAATAAATCTGTCCCCTTTAGTGTCGAAGCAAGTCCGCGTCTCTATCTACTTAACTCGTATTAATTGCTGGCTGAAGGGGGTTGTATGGAGTTGCTAAGTTTGGAGCAGCGGAGGTTCTATAGTAAGTATTTTCTCTGCGCTATTTTTTTTGGCGTGGCTGTATTTCTGGTGATGAAATTTGTTGCTGGTGTTTCCGATGACTACTTTGTCGAGATCTACCCGGATGTAAAGGTATTAGTCTGTTTGAATATTTTTGTTGGGCTTTTCCTTTCGGAGCGAAAGAGCAGATTTCTCGTTTACTTTTCCCGGATATTCGTTTTGGCGAATTTTTCGTTGTTCGGGTTTTTTACGGGGTGCGTGGTGCAATATCTTTCTGTGATGAGTAAATAAGGAGTTGTAAATGGCATTGTCAGTCGGTCAGTTGGAACGAATTGCGGAGTTGATAGATAACTCTTTTGCGGTAAAGAGCATTCGTGATGACGCCAAAAAGGAAAAGAGCAATCCGCTGGAAGTTGCAGGGGATTACGGCACGATAGCTAATGGATTGGCGTCTTTTTTAGACACGCCAGGTCGCACGGTCACAAGTTCAATTACTGCACCACTCGTTCTCGCGTCCGCCATTTACAAGTTTTCAAAAGGAACAGCGGGGTTGGATAATTACGCAGATATTGCGTCTCTGATCGCGTTGAAAACAAATAATCCTGCGTTGGCGCGACTTTCGCTTTCTTTTGCTGTAGGTGTGAAGATAGGTGGTTATATTCAAACTACCTGGGGGCCGGCAATTGACGCGCGAATAGGTGATTCTTCCATGCAAGTGGGAGATTATTTTTTCGATAAGACGGGGTCGGTCGAATTTGCCGCGGTCATGGCCGGAGCCTCTCATGCGCTGATGACAGTGGCTTATCTGCCTTCAGAGTTTGGCCCGGTAAAAGAATTGAATGCGTGGATTGATGAAAAAAGGTTGTTTGATCCAGCATTCAAAGCTTTTGACAACTCAGTCGCGTTCACCGCTGACAATATTTTCGTACCCGCCAACGAAGCAGTTCAATCTTTGACTGCGCAATACGATGCGATTTTCAATAGTTCTAAAGGAAGCCAAATCCCTTCCCCAGGTAGTGAGCCTGCGGTACAAGATCTAATAAAAATTGACATAACCCCCAGTCCTGTACCCCAACAACACATCCAGGGCGAAAGCAAAGCCCAGCAAGACGTCGCCAACGGCTACATTCAAAACTCGTCGACGAACAGCATCTTCGCCCTCGGCGGGATGCTCAGCAAAACCGATTTCACCTCCACCCAGATGGCCAGTCTCGCATCTGGCGGTGTCCGCCCCGGTGAAATGCAGCTGGACCCCAACGCTCGCCCCAACACTTACCTGTCGCAGTTCTACCCGACCCCGAGCGCGACCAAGCCGGATTTCAGCCTGCGCAGTGCGGTGACCCTGAACGGTTTGTCGGCAATGTCGACCTTCAACACCTACGTTGACCCGCTGTTGCTGGACCTGACCGGCAATGGCGTGCACATGACCGACATTCGTGACGGCGTGCTGTTTGATACCGACCACAGAGGCACGCTCAAACGCAGCGGCTGGGCGGATCGCACCACGGGCATGCTGGTGATTGACGATGGCAGTGGCCAGGTCAAAGACGTCAGCCAGATGTTCTCCGAGTATTACGGCGGCAAGGTCGGCGTCAACGGCGCGGCGGGCGAGGCGAAGTTCAAGGACGGTTTCGCGGCGTTGGCCAGTGAAGACTCGAACAAGGATGGCGTGATCGATCAGCGCGATCCGATCTGGAGCAAGTTGCGCGTCTGGGTTGACGGCACCCATGACGCCAAAGTCGATGGCGGGGAACTCAAGACGCTGGCCGAACTGGGAATCACCCAGATCAACGTCCGTGCGGTGGCATCTCCTCAAGCTGAGATGCGCGACGGTAACAAGGTGCTCGCCACCGGTTCGTTCACGATGAATGGCAAGAGCCAGGAAGCGTTGGCGGTGGATTTTCTGGGGGATCCGGTCAGCAATATCGTGACCAGCCAAGGCACCGGCACGCGCGTGACCTCGACCACCAGCGGCAAGGACAGCCGCACCACCAGCGCTTATGCCAGCCAGAGCACCACCGGTGAAACGCTGGATGCGGCACAACTGGGCGTGAACAACCTGTATGGCGGCAGCGGCGATGACACGTTGATCGCGGCGCCGGCCGGCAGTTGGCTGGTGGGCGGTGCGGGCAGCAACACCTATAACGGCGGCGTGGGCGATGACGTGTTTGTCATCAGCGCCTCGGACAACCCGACCAACATCCATGGCAATGGCGGTCACGACACGGCGATTATCGTCGGCGACAAAGGCATCGTGCTGAACATGGCCCGCGCTGGCCTGACTATCGCCCAAGGCGGTGGCGGCAACGACACGATCATGAGCGGTGGCACCGGCAGCGCTTTCATTAAGGGCGGCTCAGGCAACTCGACGCTGGTCGGTGGCTCGGGCAACGACGTGCTGGTCGGTGGCAGCGGCCACAACACCATCATCGGCGGCAGCGGCAAAGCGGTGATTTATGCCGGGCCTCAGGGCGACACCATTTATGCTTCCGAAGGCGGCAGCATCATCCATGCCGGTGGCGGCGCCGATAAAATCTTCGGCGGTGCCGGTAACGACATCATCGAAGTCGGCCATGGCAACGCGACCATTGATGGTGACGGCGGGATCAATCTGGTCACGCTGCACGGCACTCACGGCGACTACCGAATCACCCGCACCGCGACCGGTTATGAAGTGGCCGACAAGGTTGCCGGGCGTGACGGCACGGTGACGCTGAGCAACATCCAGAAGCTCAACTTCTCGGACATTTCCGCTGTTGACCTGCTGACCCCCAATGCGATGCCAGTGGCCGATGTGCTCACGCTCGACAAGGCCGGCAAGGCGTTTGATCGCACCCAGACACATCTGATCAGCGCCGAAAGCCTGTTGGCCAATGATCAACGTCTGAACAGCCAAGGTGCGCTGCACATTGCCAATGTCGGTGACGCGGTCGGCGGTACGGTCAGCCTCACCGCCCAGGGCGATGTGCTGTTTACCCCGGACGCGCGTTACACCGGACTGATCAGCTTCAAGTACGGCGTGGCCGATGCGGCGGGTAATCTGTCGGCGTCGGTGGTGGACCTCGGCAGCGGCCAGACCGCACCGATGCGTGCCGGTGTGACCCTGCTGACTCCAGAGGTGCCGCTTGATCCCTTGGCTGCTCAGGAATGGTATTTGAGCGACACCCATGTGCTGCCGGTCTGGAAGGACTACACCGGCAAAGGCGTGCGCATTGGTCAATTCGAGCCGGGCGGCGAGTTCGCTACCGCGCCGGAAATTTTTGATGTCGCGCATCCTGACCTGGCGCCGAATATCGATCAGGCCTGGTTGCAAACGCAGAAGACCAACGGCACCTTGCCGGGGCTGGTATCCAACCACGCGACGATGGTCGCGGGGGTGATGGTCGGCGCGAAGAACGGCATCGGCGGCGTGGGCGTGGCCTACGACGCGAAACTCGGTGGTTACTACCTCGCGGGCAAGGGCGATGATCTGACGGGACTCGGCCACATGGTCAGTTTCGACATCGCCAACAACAGCTGGGGTTTCACCAATGACTTCGCCCTCAGCAGTTATCAGGACGGCCACTTCACCACCGCCACCGCGCTGAGCATGAATGCGCAGTACGCGGCGAGCAACGGTCGCGGCGGCCTGGGTACGATCATCGTTGCAGCGGGCGGCAACAGCCGTGCTACCGGTGGCAATGCCCAGGGTTCGCTGACCAACAACAATCGCTTCTCAGTGGAAGTCGGCGCGATCAACGCACAGGGCGATCTGTCGACCTTGCAGATAGGCTCTTCGCCATTTTCCAACCCGGGCGCCAGCCTGTTGGTATCAGCACCGGGCAGCAATGTCGTGTCCACCAGCCACATGCTGGAAACCGAACGCGGCTCCACGTTCGGCAACGATTACACGAGCATGCAGGGCACCAGTTTTGCTGCGCCGATCGTTTCCGGCATCGTTGCGTTGATGCTCGAAGCCAACCCGAACCTGGGTTATCGCGATGTGCAGCAGATCCTCGCGTTGTCAGCGCGCCAGATCAACGACCCGGCCACCCAATGGAGCGACAACGCCGCGCATGGCTGGAACGGCGGCGGCATGCACACCAGCAATGACTATGGTTTTGGTGAAGTCGATGCGCGGGCCGCGGTGCGTTTGTCCGAGGCCTGGATGACCCAGAGCACCGGCGCCAACGAATACGTCTACAGCGCCTCCAGCGGTGCACTGGGCAAACCGTTGGCAGCGGGCGCGACGCTGACGTCCTCGATTGCGATGAATGCCGGGATGAATGTCGAGCACGTCGAGATCGACTTTGATGCTCAGGTTGGCCGCCTCGGCGATCTGACCCTCAAGCTGATTTCCCCCGATGGCACGCAAAGTGTGTTGCTCAACCGTCAGGGCAAAGTCCCGGATGGCATGCCGGGCGCCAGCGCTAGCGATGTCGGCAGCACGCAGTCCGGCTCGTTCAAGTACACCTTCATGTCGACCCATGACTTCGGTGAACGCTCGGCGGGCAACTGGACCCTGCAAGTGACCGATTCGGCGTCCGGTCTGCCGGTTACCCTCAATAGCTGGTCGCTGCGTTTGTACGGCAGTAAGGCGACGGCGGACGACACCTATTTCTACACCGATGAATACCTCAAGTCGGTAGTTGGTCATGCCAATCGCGCGGTGCTGGATGACGCGGTCAACGGTGTCGCAGGTGGGCGCAATACCCTGAATGCGGCGGCTGTTTCCGGGGACACCTCGGTCAACCTGCTGACCGGTGTTGCCAGCATTGGCGGCGCGGCGCTGACGGTGAAAAACCCGTCGGCCATTCAGAATATTGTCAGCGGCGATGGCAATGACACGCTGGTCGCCGGCAATGCCGACGCCTTGCTCGACGGCGGACGTGGCAACAACGTGCTGACCGGCGGTGCGGGCAAGGACTTCTTTGTGGTGCATCGTCGCGATGCGGGCAACGATACCCTCAACAACTTCGAAGCTGCGCGCGGTGAAGTCGTCGATCTGGTGGGGTTTGCCGGGAAGAAATTCGCTGATCTGCAACTGACGCAACAGGGCGCGGACGTCAAGGTTGACCTGGGCAAGGGCCAGGTCATCGTTCTGAAAAACCAGGCACTCGCCGGCATCACTGCAGCAAACTTCAAGTTTCAGGACAGCTTTGTCGCGCCGACGGCTTACATCAACAGCGACACTTCGGCGGTCAAGCCGCAAGAGGGCTTGGGCACCGTGGTACTCAACGGTGGCGGTAAAGGCGTGATGTACAGCAGCGACGCTCAGGGTAAAACCGTGGCCTCACTGAACGGTACGATTTACAGCCACGACAGCGCGACCTCGGACGTGTTCGTGGTGGCGGCCCAGTCCGGCGTCAAGGATTACAACAACGCCTTGCGTGGGTTCCGTCACGGTATCGACAAGATCGATTTGCGCCAGACTGGCGTCACCGACTTCAGTCAGTTGATCATCGAGCACAAGAACCGCGCGACATTCAATGGCCTGACCCAGATTCACGGCGTGTATGTGACACGCATCGGTGCCCAGGGCAGCGATGCAAACACCAACCTGCTGTATCTGGATGCGCTTGATGTGGCGCAGATCAGTACGACGGATTTCCTCTTTGCCGACCCTGCGCCTGCCGTGGTACCAACGGTTGGACCGGTGCCGCCGGTCACCGATCAGCCTCCGCTCACGGTACCTGAAACGCTGACGCCGATTGTCGAGCGTCCTGGCGTCGACAAACCTTCGGTGGTCACGCCGCTGCCTCCCATTGACCTGTCCCCGGCCATCAGCGTCCCGACCATTGATCCAGTGCTGCGACCTTCGGTCACGATTCCGGACTTCAAGCTTCCGGAGACCAAGACGATTGAGCAGATCCTGGCAGAACGCGGTATCGACCTGAATCCCAAAGTGCCGGAACACAAAACCTTTGAACAGATCATGGCCGAGCGTGAGGCGAACCGGGGTGGGACGACGCTCCCTGACCACAAAACCATCGAGCAGATTCTGGCCGAGCGCGCTGTTGGTTCCCTGGTCCCATCGAAAGTACCGGACATCGGCCCGGTCGGTCGGGATGTGCTGGGGCCTGCGTCGATTGATATTCCGAGTCCACGGCCGATTATCATCCCGGATGTCCCGACGATCGATATCGCCCATCGTGACCTTGATATCCCGACTCGCCGACCGGTCATCGTTCCAGACGTCGTGAGTGCGCAAGACCCGCGCCTGAAAATCGACGATACCTGGGGCGTAGGGCAAACCGCGGACACTACGTTCGCGTCAATCCGGGACAGGATCCGCGGCGGTTCAACACCTTCTACAACGAACCCTCTGCCGGCGGCCACCGACCCGAACGTCATGACGGTCCAGGGCTTCTTCGCCGATGTCACGATTGGCGACGAAAGCAAGACTATCAACGTCGAAGCCTCGAATGCCAAGGTGCATGCTGGCAACGGTGACAACAAGGTTAACGTGACCGGCCGCCGGGGTAATATCACTTTGGGCAATGGCAATAACGTTGTGATCGGTGACGTCGACAAGTTCACCGTCGGCCATGGCAACAACACCATTACCGATTCAGGGTCTTTCGCCACGGTGAAACTGGGGGATGGCAACAACAAGGTGGTGGTCAGCGGCAACATGCCGACGGTTGAAGTCGGGCACGGGGTCAATGACATCGAGTTCAGCAACGGGGGAGGCGATCTGGTGTTCGGCAAGGACATCAGCCCCGATCAATTGTGGTTCCAGCACAAAGGGCAGGACCTGCAGATATCGGTGATCGGCAGCAAGCAGGAAGTCACGCTGCATAACTGGTATGCCGACAAGCCGGAGCGGCCTCGGGACATCATGGCCGGAGACCGTCATCGGTTGATGGATCGTGATGTGGAGCAACTGGTCCAGGCCATGGCGGCGTTCGCGCCGGCGGCGCCAGCGACCATGACCTTCGGCGGGGCCGAGCAGCAGGCGTTGCAGCCTGTGCTGGCGGCGAACTGGATGTAAGTAACGGCAGTTGACGCGAAAAAAGGCCCGCGATGTTTGTCACGGGCCGACGAGGGCGGTGCAATGCCGCCCTCGTCTTATGCTCGTCTGAAGCGCAACGTGCAGGTTTGCTTTTAAAGAATAGTTTTTTAGGTGGGGACATTCATTTCGGGTAAAGCAAACGCATCAGGCGTTTGTCTTTCTTGCTGATCCTGCGATTGATTGGCACTTCCCAATTACCCAGTGTCAACGTATTAGCCACTGGGTGGTGCATGATCGACCTTTTGTCGTAAGAAGTATAAATCGCCTCCAGCGTGTCGAAAGGAGTAAACAGGTTTCTGTCGATTTCCTCCGGCGTCAGTGGATTCATTTCGCGGTTCTGATAGAACTCATAGACCTTTGGTTTATCCCACGGGATTTTCGCCTGCGGGTGCTGGTGTTCATGCATAGCGCCAAGGGCGTGACCGAACTCATGAGTCACGATGACTTCAAAGTCTGGATGATCCGGTTTTACGCCCAGGTCCATGGTTCTGTCGTCAGGATGAATCAACAACGCGTCGGTGCCGAGCATCGAACTGTTGGAGTTGTTGGTAGTGGCGATGCGTATGTCGCCCACGAGGTCGTCAACGAACTCGAACTTCAGGTTGATATACGGCAACCATTGACTGGCTGCCTTTATGATTTTGTCTTTGTGATCTGCTTCGGGTGCGTCCATGAAGGCAATCTTCAGGGTGCGGCCGTTTGCCCATAGTTTTGAATAATTTAATATCGAGCGTTTACGCCGAGTGCCAGTAGATGTGCCGATGTTGGCCGGGTTTTCATTGGTGGCCACCTGGTAAGCCTCTTGATCGTCGGGCCATTGTATAAGTTGGCAAACTGTTAGTTCGTGCATGATTGACTTCATCCTTGAAGTTGAGAGTAAGCAGTTGTTCAGGCACTGCAAGTTATTCAGCTCTATATTAGCGCTTGGCCGAAAGGCAAGTGCAATACAACGTTATATGGACTGTGACGTCATGTTTTATGTCCCGTGCAGGTACGAGCCCGACACCACGGTCACGCGTCGCTTGAAATCCTTGGATTGGCGACGACACGCTCAGGCAGATTAGATTAAAGCTGTGGCGGTGTGGCGGTGTGGCGGTGTCTTGCTGGGAGTTTATTTTTTATAGGGTGCGGGAGTTTGATGCTGCAAGTGGCCGTGCCAGATTGACTGGCACGGCCTCGTTAATTACTGCTTGCGAGTAATAAATGCGCGAATACGCTCGGCGGCTTCCACGCATTCCGCCAGCGGCGCGACAAGTGCCATGCGCACACGGCCCGCACCCGGATTGACACCGTCCACTTCACGGGACAAGTAGGAGCCCGGCACTACTGTCACGTGCTCCTCAGCGAAAAGATCACGGCAGAACGCTGCATCATCACCTTGCACATTCGGCCACAGGTAAAAGCTGCCATCCGGGCGCTGCACATCCATCACTGGGGCAAGAATCGCCAGCACCGCATCGAACTTCTCGCGATACAGCGCACGGTTGGCGCGCACATGCACTTCGTCATTCCACGCTGCCACGCTGGCCAGTTGCGTTTGTACCGGCATCGCGCAGCCGTGGTAGGTGCGATACAGCAGGAAGCCTTTGAGGATGTCGGCGTCGCCGGCAACGAAACCGGAGCGCAGGCCCGGCAGGTTGGAACGCTTGGACAGGCTGTGGAACACCACGCAGCGTTTGAAGTCCTTGCGACCCAGTTCAACACAGGCAGTCAGCAGACCCGGTGGCGGGGTTTGTTCGTCGAAGTACAACTCGCTGTAGCACTCGTCGGCAGCGATTACGAAATCGTACTCGTCGGCCAGGGCGATGAGTTTTTTCAGCACATCGACCGGGATCAGCGCGCCGGTCGGGTTACCCGGCGAGCACAGGAAGAGGATCTGGCAGCGCTTCCAGATGTCCGGCGACACCGCGTCGAAATCCGGATTGAAACCATTCTCGTCGAGGCACGGCAGATAGTGTGGCTTGGCCCCGGCGAGGAATGCCGCGCCTTCGTAAATTTGATAGAACGGGTTCGGGCTGACCACCAACGCGTCGTCGCCACGGTTGACCACGGTCTGGGTGAATGCGAACAACGCTTCGCGGGTGCCGTTGACCGGCAGCACGTTGCGCGCCGGGTCGATCCAGCCACTCGGCACGCCGAAACGGCGCTCGCACCAGCCAGCGATGGCTTCGCGCAGAGCCGGGATACCGAGGGTGGTCGGGTACACGGCCATCTGATCCAGACTATTGGCCAGTGCCTCGGCGACAAAGCCTGGCGAACGGTGTTTCGGCTCGCCGATCGACAAGGCAATCGGGCGTTTGTCCGGATTTGGCGTCACAGTGCCGAGCAGGGCGCGGAGCTTTTCGAACGGGTAGGGCTGGAGCTGGTTCAGGGCGTTGTTCATTGGGGCTGGGTCTCATGCAAAGCGGTTTGAATCCAGGCGCGTCATCAAATGCTGATACGCGAAAGTTTGATATCGGGTTCCTGATTGACGCTCAGTTGCTCAACGATCGCATCCTGCAAACGGCTGCACAGCAACGGGTCGGATAACGGCTGGTTGTGCGCGTCGGTGATGAAGAACACGTCTTCCACCCGCTCGCCCAGCGTCGCAATCTTGGCGTTCTGCAGCGACAGGTCGAACTCGAGGAAAATCCCGCCGATCCGCGCCAGCAGTCCCGGCCGATCAGGCGCGGTCAGTTCCAGTACGGTCACCGGACGCTGCGCGTCGTTATGAATGGTTACCTGTGGCGCAAAGGCAAAATGCTTGAGCTGGCGCGGCACGCGACGCTGGATGATCGTCGGGTAATCGTCGGGATTGCGCAGGGCTTCGGTCAAACCTTCGCGGATCTGTTTGACCCGCGCCGGATTGTCGCCGATGGACTCGCCTTCGTTGTCGAGCACGATATAGGTGTCGAGGGTGAACTGACTGCTCGAGGTGATGACCCGAGCGTCATGAATGTTCAGGTTGAGCTGATCCATCGCCGCCACGGTCACCGCGAAGAAGTCGTGCTGATCCGGCGCATAAATGAAGATCTGTGTGCCGCCCTCGAACTCGCGCTGGGTGGTTTCTTTGATCAGCACCAGCGGCCCACCGTCGACCGGTTGCTGCAGGATTGCATCGCTGTGCCAGGCCACGTCGCCGGCGGTGTGGCGCAGGAAATAGTCATCGCCCAGCTGCGCCCACAACTGCTCGACGTCGTCCGGGTCGGTGCCGCCGCGCACCAGAATATCCAGCGCGGCGCTTTGGGTCTGGCGGATCTGCTCTTCGCGATCCACCGGGTTTTCCAGGCCTCGGCGCAAGGCGCGTTTGGTCTCGGTGTAGAGCTGGCGCAACAGGCTGGCACGCCACGAATTCCAAAGCGTCGGGTTGGTCGCGTTGATGTCGGCCACGGTCAGCACGTACAGATAGTCGAGGCGGGTTTCGTCGCCGACAGCCTGAGCGAAATCGTGAATCACCTGCGGGTCGGACAAATCCTTGCGCTGGGCGGTGGTCGACATCACCAGGTGGTTTTGCACCAGCCAGACGATCAGGCGGCTGTCCCATACTGGCAACTGATGACGCTGGCAGAACGCCTCGGCATCGACCGCGCCGATCTCCGAGTGATCGCCATGCCGGCCCTTGCCGATGTCGTGGTACAGACCGGCCATGTAGATCAGTTCGGGCTTGGGCAGTTTGGCCATGAGCTTGGCCGCCAGCGGGAATTTCTCCGAAACCTGGGTGTACTGCAATTTGCGCAGGTGCTTGATCAGGTTCAGCGTGTGCGCATCGACCGTATAAATGTGGAACAGGTCGTGCTGCATCTGCCCGACGATAAAACCGAACTCCGGCAGATAACGCCCGAGAATGCCGTATCGGTTCATCCGCCGCAGGTTGCGGTGGATGCCGATCTTGCACTTGAACAGTTCGATGAACAGGCTGGTGTTGCGTATGTCGTTGCGGAAGTTGTCATCGATCAGGTGACGATGCTCCCGCAGCAGGCGAATGGTGTCGGCACGCACGCCTTTGATTTCCGGCTGCTGGGCCATCAACACGAAGATCTCGAGCATGGCGAACGGCGTGCGGCGGAATACGTTGTCGTTGCGTGCCTCGATGTAGCCGTCATGCAGCTGGAAACGTGAGTTGATCGGCTGCGGCGGCGCTTCGTCTTCCGGAGCGAGGATGACTTCCTCGAAATGCTGGATGATCAGGTCGCTGAGCTGGGCGATGCTCATCACTACGCGGAAATACTGTTGCATGAAGTTTTCGACGGCCTGTTTGGCGTCGTCGCCTTCAAAACCGAGCAAACCGGCAATGGTGCGTTGGTGATCGAACAGCAAGCGGTCTTCGGAGCGACCGGCGAGCATGTGCAGGGCGTAGCGTACCTTCCAGAGAAATTCCTGAGAGGAAGCGAGCAGAGCGTTTTCGCTTTCGACCAGAAAGCCTTCACCGGCGAGGGCGCGCAGGTTCAGGGTGCCGTATTGGCGACGCGCAACCCAGAGAATCGTCTGAATATCCCGCAGTCCGCCGGGCGAACCTTTGACGTTGGGTTCCAGGTTGTATTCGGTGTCGTTGTATTTGTGGTGGCGGGCTTTTTGCTCGGCGCGCTTGGCCAGGAAAAACTCCTTGGCCGGCCACATGTGTGCGGTGCTGGTGACATCGAGCATGCGCTGGCGCAGACGCTCGGGGCCGCAGATGGTGCGGCTTTCCATCAGGTTGGTGACCACGGTCAGGTCGGCGCGGGCTTCTTCGGCGCATTCATCGACCGAACGCACGCTCTGACCGACTTCCAGACCGATGTCCCACAGCAGGGTCAGAAAGCGCTCGATGGAGTCGCGGAAAACTTCGTGATCGGCGCTGTCCAGCAGGATCAGCAGATCGATATCGGAATAAGGGTGCAGCTCACCGCGACCGTAGCCGCCGACCGCAACCAGTGCGATGTCGGCGTCTTCACTCCAGTTGAACTGCTCCCAGGCCTTTTGCAGGATATTGTCGACGAACCAGGCGCGGTCTTCGATCAGGCGGCGAATGTCGCGACCCTGGCGAAAACGCGTGTCGAGCACCTCGCGAGCCTGGCGGATCGCCTTCTTGAACGCCGCGATAGGACTCGCTTTGAGCGCCAGTTCAGCCTGGAACTGGCCACGGTCGAAGAGTTCGGGATCCACCTGCGGCATCGATTGGCTTTCCTTCTATAAAGGCTGGGAGCGTTTGCTGGATCAGGCCGAGATGCGCGGGATAGTGTCGTCGGCGCGCAGAGTGAAAATCTCGTAGCCGGTATCGGTCACCAGCAGGGTGTGTTCCCACTGTGCCGAGAGCTTGCGGTCCTTGGTGATCGCGGTCCAGCCGTCGCCCAGTACTTTGGTGTCGGCCTTGCCCTGGTTGATCATCGGCTCGATGGTGAAGGTCATGCCGGCCTTGAGTTCCATGCCGGTGCCGGCGCGGCCGTAATGCAGGATCTGCGGCTCTTCGTGGAAGACCTTGCCGATGCCGTGACCACAGAACTCGCGAACCACCGAGAAACCGTTCTTTTCCGCATGCTTCTGGATCACTTCGCCGATGTCGCCGAGGCGGCAGCCGGGTTTGACGATCTCGATCGCCTTGTACATGCATTCCTGGGTGATCTGCGACAGGCGTTCGGCCCAGACCGGCACTTCGCCGACATGGAACATGCGGCTGGTGTCGCCGTGATAGCCGTCTTTGATCACGGTGACGTCGATGTTCAGGGTGTCGCCGTTTTTCAGTGGTTTGTCATTCGGGATGCCATGGCAGACCACGTGGTTGATCGAAGTGCAGATCGACTTCGGGTAGCCCTTGTAGTTGAGCGGGGCGGGGATGGCTTGCTGCACATTGACGATGTAGTCGTGGCAGATCTGGTTCAGTTCATCGGTGGTCACACCCGGTTTGACATGTTCGGCAATCATTTCCAGCACATCGGCGGCCAGTTTGCCGGCGACACGCATGCCAGCGATGTCCTCGGGGGTTTTGAGGTTGACGGTCATACAGGCTCTCTCTGCGCTCGGCGGCGCTTGCTGATACGAATAGGGTGGCAGGTGATCGTTTTGCGACCCTGAAAAACGCGATTCTAACAGACGCACGGCGCAATTCAGCGCCCGCGTGCATCGCTTCTCTCTATACAATGGTGCGTTCGGAGTCGATTCCAAGGGGGCTGCGCCCATGTCCTTGGTGCGAATACAGATTCCGGGTTCCGTTTCTGCGCACCCTGTGGTATAAAATGCGCCGCTTTCCGGGGATACCCCGAAAAGCTTAAATCCACACACGTGTCGACACGATGACCTGGGTGCTTTTGGCTTTATGCCACTGGTTGGTCATTGGGATACGTGGAGGCCAAACCCGACTTATTAAGGAACTATCATGTCCCAAGTCAATATGCGCGATATGCTGAAGGCCGGTGTGCACTTCGGTCACCAAACCCGTTACTGGAATCCGAAAATGGGTAAGTACATTTTCGGCGCGCGTAACAAGATTCACATCATCAACCTTGAAAAAACCCTGCCAATGTTCAACGAAGCTCTGACTTTCGTAGAGCGTCTGGCCCAGGGCAAAAACAAGATTCTGTTCGTCGGCACCAAGCGTTCCGCTGGCAAGATCGTTGCTGAAGAAGCAGCACGTTGCGGTTCGCCGTACGTCGATCACCGCTGGTTGGGCGGCATGCTGACCAACTTCAAAACCATTCGTGCTTCCATCAAGCGTCTGCGTGACCTTGAAGTTCAAGCCGAAGACGGTACTTTCGCCAAGCTGACCAAGAAAGAAGCGCTGATGCGCTCCCGTGACCTGGAAAAGCTGGATCGTTCGCTGGGCGGCATCAAGGACATGGGCGGTCTGCCAGACGCACTGTTCGTGATCGACGTTGACCACGAGCGCATCGCGATCACCGAAGCCAACAAGCTGGGCATCCCGGTAATCGGCGTTGTCGACACCAACAGCAGCCCGGAAGGCGTTGACTACATCATCCCAGGCAACGATGACGCAATCCGCGCTATCCAGCTGTACATGGGTTCGATGGCTGACGCAGTTATCCGTGGTCGCAACAATGTTGCTGGCGGTACTGTTGAATTCGCAGCTGAAGAAACTCAGGCTGCAGCTGAGTAATTAACGCCCTGGCGTTGACTCAGTAAGCAAAAAGGGGGCTTGGCCCCCTTTTTGCCACCTCGAAAACCATTTGTCGGCGGCGCAGCTACAGCTTCTGTAACGTGCAGCAGCTACAAGGTGGGGTTCGGGACGAATTGAACGCCCGTTCGATCGGGTGGAATGGTTGAAAACCTATCCAAGAGGAATTTGAAAATGGCAGCAATTACTGCAGCGTTGGTTAAAGAACTGCGCGAGCGTACCGGCGAAGGCATGATGGATTGCAAGAAAGCCCTGGAAAAGGCTGACGGCGACATCGAAAAAGCCATTGATGACATGCGTGCTTCGGGCGCAATCAAGGCTGCCAAAAAAGCTGGCAACGTTGCCGCTGAAGGCGCCATCGCTCTGAAAGAAGACGGCAAATCTGCTGTTCTGCTGGAAGTGAACTCGCAGACCGACTTCCTGGCTCTGCAGGACGACTTCAAGGCATTCGTTGCTGAAAGCATTGAAAAAGCTTTCGCTGACAAGCTGACTGACGTTGCTCCGCTGATCGAAGCTCAAGAAGCTGCTCGCCTGGTACTGGTCGGCAAGGTTGGCGAAAACGTCAACATCCGTCGTCTGGTTCGCGTAGAAGGCGACGTTGTTGGTGGCTACCTGCACGGCAACAAGATCGGTGTCGCAGTTGTTCTGAAAGGCGGCAACGTTGAACTGGCCAAAGACATCGCTATGCACGTAGCGGCCAGCAACCCTGAGTTCCTGCTGCCATCGGAAGTTTCGGCTGAAGCTATCGAGCGCGAAAAAGCTGTGTTCCTGCAGCTGAACGAAGAAAAAATCAAAGGCAAGCCAGAAAACATTGTTGAGAACATGGTCAAAGGCCGTATCAGCAAGTTCCTGGCTGAAGCAAGCCTGGTTGAGCAGGCGTTCGTCAAGAACCCTGAAATCAAGGTTGGCGAACTGGCCAAGAAAGCCGGTGCTGAAATCGTTTCCTTCACCTACTTCAAAGTAGGCGAAGGCATCGAGAAGCCGGTCGACAACTTCGCTGAAGAAGTTGCTGCCCAGCTGGCTGCCGCCAAGCAATAAGACGGTTTTTCAACTGTCGCCCGAAAGAGGCTGCCCGCTTATGCGCGCAGCCTCTTTTCAGATGGGGGGCCAATTTTTAATTGGTTTCCGCTTGGAACTGACTTACAAAGCCATGTTCCGATGGCGCTGAAGCAGCGCCAAGCTAGAGTGAACGCCAGCTGTAAACAGCTCGCAAAGAATTTTAAATACGCCGCAGGAGAGATTCGCAATGGCTCAGCAGGGCAGTGGTTATCAGGCTCGCTATAAACGCATTCTACTCAAGCTTAGCGGCGAGGCCCTGATGGGCTCGGAAGAGTTCGGGATCGATCCAAAGGTGCTGGATCGCATGGCGCTGGAAGTCGGCCAACTGGTCGGTATCGGCGTACAGGTCGGTCTGGTAATCGGCGGTGGCAACCTGTTCCGCGGCGAAGCCTTGAGCAAAGCCGGTATGGATCGGGTAACGGGCGACCACATGGGCATGCTGGCCACTGTGATGAACGCTCTGGCCATGCGCGATGCGCTGGAACGTGCCAACATCTCGGCCATCGTGATGTCGGCCATTTCCATGGTGGGTGTGACCGATCACTACGATCGCCGCAAAGCCATGCGTCACCTGAACTCCAAAGACGTCGTGATCTTTGCTGCCGGTACCGGCAATCCGTTCTTCACCACGGATTCGGCAGCCTGCCTGCGCGCAATCGAAATCGATGCCGACGTCGTGCTGAAAGCGACCAAGGTCGATGGCGTCTACACCGCAGACCCGTTCAAAGACCCGCATGCCGAGAAGTTCGATCATCTGA
Source organism: Pseudomonas sp. CROZ-RG-20F-R04-15 (assembly GCF_022662375.1). Classification (GTDB taxonomy): domain Bacteria; phylum Pseudomonadota; class Gammaproteobacteria; order Pseudomonadales; family Pseudomonadaceae; genus Aquipseudomonas. Next base: position 519,121 of record NZ_JAKNQL010000001.1, read on the forward strand.
CTTATGATGAAGTACTGGATCGCAAGCTGGGCGTGATGGATCTGACCGCTATCTGCCTGTGCCGCGACCACAAGATGCCGCTGCGCGTATTCAACATGAACAAGCCCGGTGCCCTGCTGAACATCGTCCATGGCGGCGCTGAAGGCACCCTGATCGAGGAAGGTCAACAATGATCAACGAAATCAAGAAAGACGCTCAAGAGCGCATGCAAAAATCCCTGGACTCTCTGGCCCATGCTTTTGGCCAGATTCGTACCGGCAAGGCTCACCCAAGCATTCTGGGCAGCGTGATGGTGCCGTACTACGGCGCAGACACCTCCATCACCCAAGTGGCCAACATCACTGTAAAAGACTCGCGCACTCTGCAAGTCGTGGCGTTCGAGCGCAACATGCTCGCGGCAGTCGACAAGGCAATCCAGAGCGCTGGTCTGAACCTCAACCCGACCAACCTGGGCGAGTTGCTGCTGATCTCCATGCCTGCCCTGACTGAAGAGACCCGCAAGGGCTTCACCAAGCAGGCGCGCAGCGCCGCCGAAGACGCGCGTGTTGCCGTGCGCAACATCCGTCGTGATGCTTTGGGCGAGCTGAAGAAACTGGTCAAGGACAAAGAAATCAGCGAAGACGAAGAACGTCGTGCCGCTGCCGATATCCAGAAGCTGACCGACAAGGCCGAGGCTGATATCGACACGGCTACCAAGCAAAAAGAAGCGGATCTGATGGCCGTATAAGGTTCGAGCTTTTAATGGACAAGACCAAGCAGACTGCGCCGTCCGCGGTGCCGCGCCATGTCGCGATCATCATGGATGGCAACAATCGCTGGGCGAAAAAGCGCTTTATGCCGGGTGTCGCCGGGCATAAAGCGGGCGTGGATGCAGTGCGTGCCGTGATCGAGGTGTGTGCCGAGGCCAAGGTCGAAGTGCTCACCCTGTTCGCGTTTTCCAGTGAAAACTGGCAGCGTCCGGCCGATGAAGTCAGTGCCTTGATGGATCTTTTCTTCAAGGCGCTGCGTCGTGAGGCCAAGCGCCTCAACGACAACAACATCAGCCTGCGCATCATTGGTGATCGTTCGCGCTTCCACCCTGAACTTCAGGCGGCGATGCGCGAAGCCGAGGCCATGACCGCCGGCTCCAACCGCTTCATTCTGCAGATCGCTGCCAATTACGGCGGTCAGTGGGATATCGCGCAAGCGGCTCAGCGTCTCGCGCGCGAAGTTCAGGCCGGACATTTACGTCCGGAAGACATCACCCCGGATCTGCTGCAAACCTGTCTGGCGACCGGCGATCTGCCATTGCCCGACTTGTGCATCCGCACCGGTGGTGAGCACCGCATCAGCAACTTCCTGCTGTGGCAACTCGCCTACGCCGAGTTGTACTTCTCCGACCTGTTCTGGCCGGACTTCAAACACGATGCCATGCGTACTGCGCTGGCCGATTTCGCTTCGCGTCAGCGTCGCTTCGGTAAAACGAGCGAACAGGTCGAAGCTGGAGCCCGGGTTTAATGCTTAAACAACGAATCATCACTGCGCTGATCCTGCTGCCGATTGCCTTGTGCGGGTTTTTCCTGCTGGAAGGCTCCGGTTTCGCTTTGTTTATCGGTCTGGTCGTGACTTTGGGTGCCTGGGAATGGGCGCGTCTGGCAGGCTTTACCGGGCAAGCGTTCCGTGTCGGTTTTGCCGCGGTAGTCGCGTTCATGCTGTTTATCATGTACATCCTGCCCGGGCTTGCTCCGTGGGTGCTGGGTGCGTCTGTGTTGTGGTGGGCGGTGGCGACCTGGCTGGTGCTGACCTATCCACGCTCCAGCGCGCACTGGTCCAGCGCAGCAACCAAGCTGGTGATCGGCCTGCTGATTCTGCTGCCAGCCTGGCAAGGTCTGGTGCAGATCAAGCAGTACCCGCTGGGTAACTTGCTGATCATGGCCGTGATGGTGCTGGTCTGGGGAGCCGACATCGGTGCTTACTTCTCCGGCCGCAAGTTCGGCAAACGCAAGCTGGCCCCGCAGGTCAGTCCGGGCAAAAGCTGGGAAGGCGTTTATGGTGGCCTGGCGCTGAGTCTGCTGATTACCGCCATTGTCGCGTTTGTCCGCGACTGGACCGTCGCCGAGCTGCTTAAAGGTTTGCTTGGCGCTGCACTGATCGTCTTCATCTCCGTTGTCGGCGACCTGACCGAAAGCATGTTCAAGCGTCAGTCCGGCATCAAGGACAGCAGTAATCTGCTGCCCGGTCATGGCGGTGTGCTTGACCGTATCGACAGTCTGACCGCAGCGATTCCGGTATTTGCCGTACTGCTGTGGATGGCTGCACCGTGAGTCGCCCTCAGCAGATTACCGTTCTCGGTGCGACGGGCTCGATCGGTCTGAGCACGCTGGATGTCATTGCCCGTCATCCTGAGCGTTACCAGGTTTTCGCGTTGAGTGGCTTCACGCGCCTCAGTGAGCTTTTTGCCTTGTGCGTGCGCCACGTGCCGCAGTTTGCCGTGGTTCCCGAGGCGGCTGCCGCGCGTGGCTTGCAGGACGATTTGCGCGCCGCCGGTTTACCGACCCGTGTGCTGGTGGGGGAGGAGGGGCTGTGTCAGGTCGCTGCTGCTCCGGAAGTCGATGCAGTGATGGCGGCGATCGTTGGTGCGGCAGGTCTGCGTCCAACCCTGGCGGCCGTCGAAGCTGGTAAGAAAATTCTCCTGGCCAATAAAGAGGCGCTGGTGATGTCCGGCGCCTTGTTCATGCAGGCGGTGCGCAAGAGCGGTTCGGTGTTGTTGCCGATCGACAGTGAGCACAACGCGATTTTCCAGTGCATGCCACAGGATTTCGCCCGTGGATTGAGCTCGGTGGGTGTCCGTCGGATTTTGCTCACAGCCTCTGGCGGCCCGTTCCGACAGACGCCGATGAGTGAGTTGGTGCATGTTTCACCTGATCAGGCGTGTGCGCATCCGAACTGGTCCATGGGTCGCAAGATTTCGGTCGATTCGGCCAGCATGATGAATAAGGGGCTCGAGCTGATCGAGGCCTGTTGGTTGTTTGATGCAAAGCCATCGCAGGTCGAGGTGGTGATTCACCCGCAGAGCGTGATTCACTCGCTGGTCGATTATGTCGACGGTTCGGTTCTGGCGCAGTTGGGCAATCCCGACATGCGTACGCCGATCGCCAATGCCCTGGCCTGGCCAGAACGCATCGATTCGGGCGTGGCGCCACTGGATCTTTTCGCTGTCGCGCGTCTGGATTTCGAAGCGCCGGATGAAGAACGCTTCCCTTGTCTGCGTCTGGCACGGCAAGCCGCCGAGGCTGGCAACAGTGCTCCTGCGATGCTCAATGCGGCTAACGAAGTGGCGGTGGCAGCGTTTCTCGACGGACGGGTCCGTTACCTCGAAATCGCGAGTATCATCGAGGAGGTCTTGAACCTCGAGCCGGTCGTTGCGCTGGCAGATCTCGATGCCGTGTTTACGGCTGATGCCAAGGCGCGAGCTCTGGCTGAGCAATGGTTGATGCGTCACGATCGATAGAATTTGCAACACAATGGCTACACGCGGCACTGAACAGGATTGCGGAGAAAGTAGATGAGCGCGCTCTATATGATTGCCGGCACCCTGATCGCCTTGGGTGTGCTGGTCACCTTTCACGAATTCGGCCATTTCTGGGTCGCGCGTCGCTGTGGCGTCAAGGTTCTGCGTTTCTCCGTAGGCTTCGGCATGCCGCTGCTGCGCTGGCACGACAAGCAGGGCACCGAGTTTGTGGTCGCAGCGATACCGCTGGGCGGCTACGTCAAAATGCTCGATGAGCGCGAAGGCGAGGTACCGGTCGATCAGCTTGATCAGTCGTTCAACCGCAAAACTGTGCGTCAGCGTATCGCCATTGTTGCGGCCGGCCCGATTGCCAACTTCCTGTTGGCGTTGGTGTTCTTCTGGGTGTTGGCCATGCTCGGCAGCGAGCAGATTCGCCCGGTCATCGGTGCCGTTGAATCCGGCAGCATCGCGGCCAGTGCTGGTTTGAGCGCAGGCCAGGAAATTGTTGCTGTCGATGGGGAGCCCACGACCGGTTGGGCTGCCGTCAATCTGCAATTGGTCCGGCGCCTTGGTGAAAGCGGCTCCCTGCAGTTGCAAGTGCGCGAACAGGGCACGACTGTCGATTCACCGCGTGAGCTGAAGCTGGATAACTGGCTCAAAGGTGCTGATGAGCCGGATCCGATCCGCTCTTTGGGTATCCGCCCGTGGCGTCCGGCTTTGCCGCCAGTACTCGCCGAACTCGATCCGAAAGGCCCGGCTCAGGCGGCTGGTCTGAAGACCGGCGACCGTCTTTTGGCGCTCGACGGTCAGGCGCTGAATGACTGGCAGCAAGTCGTCGATACCGTTCGTACGCGTCCTGATACCAAAATCATGCTGCGTATCGAGCGCGACAGTGCTCAAATCGACGTCCCTGTGACGCTGGCGGCACGCGGTGAAAGCAAATCGCCAAGCGGTTATCTGGGGGCGGGTGTAAAAGCTGTCGACTGGCCGCCGGAGATGATTCGCGAGGTCAGTTACGGGCCGCTGGCTGCAATTGGCGAGGGTGCCCGTCGCACTTGGACCATGAGCATTCTGACGCTCGATTCGCTAAAGAAAATGCTGTTCGGCGAGCTCTCGGTAAAAAACTTGAGTGGACCGATAACCATTGCTAAAGTGGCGGGCGCTTCTGCCCAGTCGGGCGTCGCTGATTTCCTGAATTTCCTTGCTTATCTGAGTATTAGCCTGGGCGTTCTGAATTTGCTGCCCATTCCTGTACTGGATGGGGGGCATTTGTTGTTTTATCTGATCGAGTGGGCGCGTGGTCGTCCCTTGTCGGATCGGGTGCAAGGTTGGGGGATACAGATCGGTATCAGTTTGGTGGTCGGGGTGATGTTGCTTGCTCTGGTCAACGATCTGGGTCGACTGTAACGCTTCGCTGAATTGCGAATCTGCCGCATTTTGCGGCAGTTTGTTTATTGCCAGTTGGAATAAGAAAGGACTTCATGAAACGTCTGCTGCTAACTGCGGTTCTCACCGTATTGATGATCGCCGAAGTTCACGCCGAGTCCTTCACTATCTCTGATATTCGCGTCAATGGCCTCCAGCGGGTCTCCGCGGGTAGTGTCTTTGGTGCCTTGCCGTTGAACGTCGGCGAGCAGGCGGATGATCGTCGCCTGGTGGAATCCACTCGTGCGTTGTTCAAAACCGGTTTCTTTCAAGATATCCAGCTGGGCCGCGAAGGCAACGTTCTGGTCATCACGGTCGTCGAACGTCCGTCGGTCGCCAGTATCGAGATCGAAGGCAACAAGGCGATCTCCACTGAAGACTTGATGAAAGGTCTCAAACAATCCGGTCTGGCCGAAGGCGAGATCTTCCAGCGCGCCACCCTCGAAGGTGTGCGTAACGAACTGCAGCGTCAGTACGTCGCGCAAGGTCGCTACTCGGCTACGGTCGATACCGAAGTGGTATCGCAACCGCGCAACCGCGTTGGTCTGAAAGTGAAGATCAACGAAGGTACTGTTGCCGCCATTCAGCACATCAACGTGGTGGGCAACACGGTTTTCCCTGAGGAAGACCTGACTGACCTGTTCGAGCTGAAAACCACCAACTGGCTGTCGTTCTTCAAGAACGATGACAAGTACGCCCGTGAAAAACTTTCCGGTGACCTTGAGCGTCTGCGTTCCTACTATCTGGACCGTGGCTATATCAACATGGATATCGCTTCGACCCAGGTGTCCATCACCCCGGACAAGAAGCACGTCTACATCACTGTCAACGTCACCGAAGGCGAGAAATACACCGTTCGTGACGTCAAGCTCAGCGGTGATCTGAAAGTCCCTGAAGATCAGGTCAAGTCCTTGTTGCTGGTGCAGAAAGGTCAGGTGTTCTCGCGCAAGCTGATGACCACCACATCCGAACTGATCACCCGTCGTCTGGGTAACGAGGGTTACACCTTCGCCAACGTCAACGGCGTACCGCAGCCACACGATGACGACCATACCGTTGACATCCTGTTCGCTGTCGATCCGGGCAAACGTGCCTACGTCAACCGCATCAACTTCCGTGGCAACACCAAGTCCGAGGACGAAGTGCTGCGCCGTGAAATGCGTCAGATGGAAGGCGGCTGGGCTTCGACCTACCTGATCGACCAGTCCAAGACCCGTCTTGAGCGTCTGGGCTTCTTTAAAGAGGTCAACGTTGAAACTCCGGCTGTTCCGGGTGTCGACGACCAGGTTGACGTGAACTACGCCGTTGAAGAACAAGCTTCCGGTTCGATCACCGCCAGCGTTGGTTTCGCCCAGAGTGCCGGTCTGATCCTTGGTGGTTCGATCACCCAGAACAACTTCCTCGGTACCGGTAACCGCGTCAGCGTCGGCCTGACCCGAAGCGAATACCAGAGCCGCTACAACTTCGGCTACGTTGACCCGTACTGGACCGCCGATGGCGTGAGCCTGGGTTACAACGCGTTCTATCGCACCACTGACTACAAAGACCTCGATGTCGACGTAGCGAGCTATGCGGTAGACAGCCTGGGTGCCGGCGTCAACGTTGGCTACCCGATCAGCGAGACATCGCGTCTGACCTTTGGTCTGTCCGCTCAACAGGACACGATCAAGACCGGTACTTACACCGTTGACGAGATTTTCGACTTCGTAAACAAGGAAGGCGACAAGTACCTGAACTTCAAGGCTTCGGCCGGCTGGTCCGAGTCGACTTTGAACAAAGGCGTACTGCCGACCCGTGGCCGTTCCCAGAGCCTGACCCTGGAAACCACCATTCCAGGCAGCGACCTGTCGTTCTACAAACTTGATTACCGTGGTCAGCTGTTCCAGCCGATCAGCGAGAACTACACCCTGCGTCTGCACACCGAGCTGGGTTACGGCGACGGTTATGGTTCGACTGACGGCTTGCCGTTCTATGAAAACTACTATGCTGGTGGTTTCAACTCGGTTCGTGGCTTCAAGGACAGCACTCTCGGCCCGCGCAGTACGCCGAGCCGTGGTACCAACCCGGGCACGCTGGCTGACCCTGATCAGGATCCGCTGCCGTTCGGTGGTAACGTCCTGATCCAGGGTGGTGTCGAGGTTCTGTTCCCGCTGCCATTCGTGAAAGATCAGCGCTCCTTGCGTACTTCGGTATTCTGGGATGTGGGTAACGTATTTGACTCGCAGTGCAAGGACACTACCAATGCGAACGGCTCGACGTCGAACACCAAGTGCAACGACATCAGCCTGAGCAACATGGCCAGTTCCGTGGGTGTGGGTGTGACCTGGGTCACCGCACTGGGTCCTCTGAGCTTCGCGTTGGCCATGCCGATCAAGAAGCCGGATGAGGCTGAAACTCAAGTGTTCCAATTCTCCCTCGGCCAGACGTTCTAAGCGTCTGACCCAAGATAACGACAATGGATTTTGTAGGAGTGCATCGTGCGTAAGTTGACTCAATTGGTTCTCCTGGCCTCCTTGATGGTGGCAGGCCCGGCATTTGCCGACATGAAAATCGCTGTTCTGAACTATCAGATGGCTTTGCTCGAATCCGACGCAGCCAAGAAGTACGCCGTGGATGCCGAAAAGAAGTTCGGTCCGCAACTGACCAAACTGAAAACCCTGGAAAGCAGCGCCAAGGGCATTCAGGACCGTCTGATGGCCGGTGGCGACAAAATGCAGCAAGGTGAACGTGAGCGTCTGGAACTGGAATTCAAGCAAAAGGCCCGTGACTTCCAGTTCCAGTCCAAGGAGCTGAACGAAGCCAAAGCTGTTGCCGATCGCGAAATGCTCAAGCAACTGAAGCCGAAACTGGATAGCGCAGTGGAAGAAGTCATCAAGAAAGGTGGTTTTGACCTGGTGTTCGAGCGTGGCGCAGTGATCGATGTCAAACCTCAGTACGACATCACGCGCCAGGTTATCGAGCGCATGAATCAGCTGAAGTAACCCATGACCGTGACTATCAAGCTCGGCCAGTTGGCCGAGTTCCTCGGCGCCACCCTGCGTGGCGACCCTGAGAAGCAAATTACTGGGCTAGCCACTTTGCAAGAGGCTGGCCCAGCTCAGTTGAGCTTTCTGGCAAACCCTCAATATCGCAAATACCTGGCAGGCTCGCAGGCAGCAGCACTGCTGCTCAAAGAGGCCGATGCTGAAGGTTTTGCCGGTAATGCGTTGGTGGTGCCTGATCCTTATCTGGCTTACGCACGCATCTCACACTTGTTCGATCCCAAGCCAAAAGCCCCTGCCGGTATCCATCCTTCGGCGGTCATTGCGGCAGACGCAGTGGTTGATCCAACTGCCAGCGTCGGCCCATTCGTGGTGATCGAGGCCGGTGCGCGGATCGGTGCGCAAGTGACACTGGGCGCGCATTGCTTCGTCGGTGCCCGCAGCGAAATCGGCGAAGGCGGCTGGCTCGCTCCTCGCGTGACGCTGTATCACGACGTACGTATCGGCCAACGCGTAGTGATTCAGTCCGGTGCCGTGCTTGGTGGTGAAGGCTTCGGCTTCGCCAACGAAAAAGGTATCTGGCAGAAGATCGCCCAGATCGGTGGCGTGACCATCGGCGACGATGTCGAGATTGGCGTGAATACCGCCATCGACCGCGGCGCTCTGGCCGATACCGTAATCGGTAATGGCGTGAAGCTCGACAATCAGATCCAGATTGCCCACAACGTTCAGGTCGGTGATCACACCGCCATGGCGGCGTGCGTCGGGATCTCCGGCAGCACCAAAATCGGCAAGCATTGCATGCTCGCCGGCGGTGTCGGGCTGGTCGGCCACATTGATATTTGCGACAACGTTTTCCTGACCGGGATGACCATGGTGACTCACTCGATTACCGAGCCGGGTGCCTATTCTTCCGGCACAGCCATGCAACCGGCGGCCGAGTGGCGCAAAAGCGCGGCCCGCATTCGTCAGCTCGATGACATCGCGCGGCGTTTGAAACAGCTGGAAAAGCGCGTAGGGGAAGTGACCCCTGACGGCAATGCTTCATCAGATGGCTGATACCATTTCCATATCAAGTGTGCACAGCCGCTAGACTGCCTCCTTGATTTGCTAGAGGAGTGCGCGTCAGTCGCGCTCCCAATCTTTACATAGGCTTCCCCCCGAAATGATGGACATCAACGAGATTCGCGAATACCTGCCTCACCGTTACCCGTTCCTGCTGGTGGACCGGGTGGTGGAACTGGACACTGAAGGCAAGCGCATTCGCGCCTACAAGAATGTCAGCATCAATGAACCGTTCTTCAATGGTCACTTCCCAGCGCATCCAATCATGCCGGGCGTGCTGATCATCGAAGCGATGGCTCAGGCTGCCGGGATCCTCGGTTTCAAAATGCTTGACGTGAAGCCAGCCGACGGCACGCTTTACTACTTCGTCGGTTCCGACAAGCTGCGCTTCCGCCAGCCAGTCAAGCCGGGCGACCAGCTGATTCTTGAAGCGACCTTCATCAGCTGCAAGCGCAAGATCTGGAAATTCGAATGCCAGGCTTCGGTGGACGGCAAACCGGTCTGCTCGGCAGAGATCATCTGTGCGGAACAAAAAGTATGAGTTTGATTGACCCTCGCGCAATCATCGATCCGTCGGCCGTTCTGGCTGACGGCGTCGAGGTCGGCCCGTGGTCGATCATCGGCGCAGGTGTGGAAATCGGCGAGGGTACCGTGATCGGGCCGCATGTGATCCTCAAAGGCCCGACCCGCATCGGCAAGCACAATCGTATCTACCAGTTTTCCTCGGTAGGCGAAGACACGCCCGATCTGAAGTACAAGGGTGAAGAAACCCGCTTGGTGATCGGTGACCACAACGTCATCCGTGAAGGTGTGACCATTCACCGTGGCACCGTGCAGGACCGTTCGGAAACCACGCTGGGCGACCACAACCTGATCATGGCCTACGCGCACATCGGCCATGACAGTGTCATCGGCAATCACTGCATTCTGGTCAACAACACCGCATTGGCCGGCCATGTGCATGTGGATGACTGGGCAATCCTCTCCGGGTTTACCCTGGTTCACCAGTATTGCCACATCGGCGCTCACAGCTTTTCCGGTATGGGCACTGCCATCGGCAAGGACGTTCCGGCGTTCGTCACCGTATTCGGCAACCCCGCCGAAGCGCGCAGCATGAACTTCGAAGGCATGCGCCGTCGTGGTTTCAGCGAAGACGCGATCCACACCCTGCGTCGCGCTTACAAAACCGTCTATCGCCAAGGCCTCACGGTCGAGCAGGCACTGGCCGAACTGGTCGAACCTGCTGCGCAGTTCCCGGAAGTCGCGATATTCCGTGACTCCATCCAGTCGTCGACTCGCGGCATCACTCGCTGATCATGGCCAATCTGCGTATTGCGCTGGTGGCAGGTGAAGCTTCCGGTGACATTCTCGGCGCCGGTCTCATGCGCGCCCTCAAGGCACAGCATCCGGCGGTTGAATTCATCGGCGTCGGCGGTCAGTTGATGCAGGCCGAAGGCCTGACCTCCTACTTTCCGATGGAACGTTTGTCGGTCATGGGCCTGGTGGAAGTACTCGGGCGCCTGCGTGAGTTGCTCAAGCGCCGCAAGGACCTGATCGCCACGCTGATCGCCGAGAAGCCGGACGTGTTCATCGGTATCGACGCCCCGGACTTCAACCTCAATATCGAACTCAAGTTGCGTCAGGCCGGGATCAAGACCGTGCATTACGTCAGCCCGTCGGTGTGGGCGTGGCGGCAGAAGCGTGTGCTGAAGATCCGCGAAGGTTGCGACCTGATGTTGACGCTGCTGCCGTTCGAAGCAAAGTTCTACGAAGAAAAAGGCGTACCGGTACGGTTCGTCGGTCACACGCTGGCCGATACCATTCCGCTGGAAGCTGATCGCGCTGCGGCGCGTGCCGAACTGGGCCTGTCCGACGGTCCGTTGGTGGCGTTGATGCCCGGCAGCCGTGGTGGCGAAGTATCCCGCCTCGGCGCGCTGTTCCTCGATACTGCCGAACGTCTGCGTGCGATGCGCCCGGGTTTGCGCTTTGTCATTCCGTGCGCCAATGCCGAACGCCGCGCGCAGCTTGAAGAGCTGCTCGCAGGCCGCGATCTGCCGGTGACCCTGCTCGATGGCAAATCGCATCTGGCCTTGGCGGCGTGCAATGCGGTGTTGATCGCCTCCGGCACGGCCACATTGGAAGCGCTGTTGTACAAGCGGCCGATGGTGGTGGCGTACCGTTTGGCACCGCTGACGTTCTGGATTCTGAAGCGCATGGTCAAGAGCCCGTACGTGTCCTTGCCGAATCTGCTGGCCCAGCGTCTGCTGGTCCCGGAATTGTTGCAGGATGATGCTACGGTCGAAGCGTTGGCGCAGACCCTGTCGCCGCTGATCGAAGGCGGCGAGGAACAGACCCGTGGCTTCGACGAGATCCACCGCACGCTGCGGCTGGACGCCTCCAATCAGGCGGCGGACGCCGTCCTTAACCTGATCGGTCAAACACGATGAGCAAGACAAGCATGCAGATGGGCCTGGATTTCACCCTGGTTGCCGAAGTTGAAGATTTGGTCGCCGGTGTCGATGAAGTCGGTCGTGGCCCGTTGTGCGGTGCGGTGGTGACAGCGGCGGTGATTCTCGATCCGAACCGGCCGATTCTCGGTCTCAACGACTCGAAGAAACTCACCGAAGCCAAGCGTGAAAAGCTCTACGACGAGATCATCGAGAAATCCCTGAGCTGGTGCATCGCTCGCGCCGAAGTCGAAGAAATTGACGAGCTGAACATTCTCCACGCGACCATGCTGGCCATGCAGCGCGCAGTGGCCGGCCTGCACATTCAGCCGAAACTGGCGATGATCGACGGCAACCGCTGCCCGCAACTGCCGATGCGCGCCGAAGCGGTGGTGCAGGGCGACGGCAAGGTGCCGGCGATTGCCGCTGCGTCGATTCTCGCTAAAGTCAGTCGCGACCGTGAAATGGCTGCGTTCGAATTGATCTATCCGGGTTACGGCATCGGTGGCCATAAAGGCTACCCGACGCCCGTTCATCTGGAAGCGTTGGTGCGTCTCGGCCCGACGCCTATTCACCGGCGCTCGTTTGCCCCGGTGCGTCTGGCTTATGAAGCGCTCGAAGGCCTGACGCAGGTTTAGTCGCAAGGCTGATGTTTTGTTCGAGGCCCGGTACAATCCGGGCCTTGTTGTCTTTATGTAACTGGACAGGATCACTATGCCGGCTTCATTCGTTCATCTACGCCTGCACACTGAATACTCGCTGGTCGACGGGCTGGTGCGGATCAAGCCACTGGTCAAGGCGCTGACCGGCATGAACATGCCGGCGGTCGCGGTCACCGACCAGAACAACATGTGTTCCCTGGTCAAATTCTATAAAAACACCATGGGCGCTGGCATCAAGCCAATCTGCGGCGCCGACCTGTGGCTGTCGAACAAGGACCCGGACGCGCCGCTGAGCCGGCTCAGCCTGTTGGTGATGAACGCCAAGGGTTATCGCAACCTCACCGAGTTGATCTCGCGCGGCTTCATCGAAGGCCAGCGCAACGGCATGATCATCATCGAGCGTGAGTGGGTCGCTGAAGCCAACGAAGGCCTGATCATGCTGTCCGCCGCCAAAGAAGGCGAAATCGGTATGGCCATGATCGGCGGCAACCCGGCTGAGGCCGAAGCGCTGGCGCGTGAATGGATGGTGGTGTTCCCGGATCGCTTCTATCTGGAAATCCAGCGCACCAATCGGCCCAACGATGAAGAGCAACTGCACGGTGCTGTCGCGCTCGCTGACAAGCTCGGCGCGCCGCTGGTGGCGACCAACGATGTGCGCTTCATTAAGCAGGAAGACTTCGCCGCCCACGAAACCCGCGTCTGCATCGGTGAGGGCCGCGCCCTCGACGATCCGCGCCGTTCGAAGAATTACAGCGATCAGCAATACCTGAAAAGCGCCGAGGAAATGATCGAGCTGTTCAGCGATATTCCCGACGCCATCGAAAACACCGTCGAGATCGCCAAGCGCTGCAACATCGAAGTGAAGCTGGGCACGCACTTCCTGCCCAACTTCCCGATTCCCGATGGCATGACCATCGACGAATATTTCCGCAAAGTGTCCTTCGACGGTCTCGAAGAGCGCTTGGCGGTGCTGCTGCCCAAAGACACCACCGAAGATTACGAAGCCAAGCGTCAGGTCTACGTCGACCGCTTGAATTTCGAGCTGGATATCATCATCCAGATGGGTTTTCCCGGTTACTTCCTCATCGTTATGGACTTTATCCAGTGGGCCAAGAGCAACGGCGTGCCGGTAGGTCCTGGGCGCGGATCGGGTGCCGGTTCGTTGGTGGCCTACGTGCAGAAGATCACCGACCTCGACCCGCTGGAATACGACCTGCTGTTCGAACGTTTCCTTAACCCGGAACGGGTCTCGATGCCCGACTTCGACGTCGACTTCTGCATGGACGGTCGTGACCGGGTGATCGATTACGTGGCCGAGAAATACGGCCGCAACGCGGTAAGCCAGATCATTACATTCGGTTCCATGGCCGCAAAAGCGGTGGTGCGTGACGTGGCGCGGGTGCAGGGCAAGTCCTACGGCCTGGCTGATCGTCTGTCGAAGATGATTCCGTTCGAAGTCGGCATGACCCTGGAAAAAGCCTACGAGCAGGAAGAAATCCTGCGTGACTTCATCAAGGTCGATGAAGAGGCTGCGGAAATCTGGGAGATGGCGCGCAAGCTTGAGGGCGTCGTGCGTAACGTCGGTAAACACGCCGGTGGTGTGGTGATCGCGCCGACCAAACTGACCGACTTCTCGCCGATCTATTGCGATGAGGCCGGCGACGGTCTGGTAACCCAGTTCGACAAGGACGACGTTGAAGCTGCCGGTCTGGTGAAGTTCGACTTCCTCGGTCTGCGTACGCTGACGGTGATCGACTGGGCGCTGAAGACCATCAACCGCGACCGCGCCAAGGTCAACGAACCGCCACTGGACATCGCGTTCATCCCGCTGGACGACAAACCGACGTACTCGTTGTTGCAGAAAGCTGAAACCACGGCGGTGTTCCAGCTTGAATCGCGCGGCATGAAAGAGCTGATCAAAAAGCTCAAGCCCGACTGCCTCGAAGACTTGATCGCACTGGTGGCCCTGTTCCGTCCGGGCCCGCTGCAGTCCGGCATGGTGGATGACTTCATCAACCGTAAGCACGGTCGCGCCGAACTGGCGTACCCGCACTCGGACTACCAGTACGAAGGCCTCAAGCCTGTTCTGGCGCCGACTTACGGCATCATCCTGTATCAGGAACAGGTGATGCAGATTGCTCAGGTCATGGCCGGTTACACCCTCGGCGGTGCAGACATGCTGCGTCGGGCGATGGGTAAGAAAAAACCCGAAGAAATGGCCAAGCAGCGCGGCGGTTTCATTGAGGGTTGCAAGACCAACAATATCGACGCCGACCTCGCCGGTAACATTTTCGACCTGGTGGAAAAATTCGCCGGTTACGGCTTCAACAAGTCTCACTCCGCTGCTTACGGTCTGGTGTCGTACCAGACCGCCTGGCTGAAAACCCATTACCCGGCGCCGTTCATGGCCGCGGTACTGTCGGCGGACATGCACAATACCGACAAGGTCGTGACCTTGATCGAAGAAATTCGCACCATGAAGCTGCGCCTCGACGCGCCGGACGTGAACACGTCGGAGTTCAAGTTCACGGTGAACGATGAGGGCCGGATCATCTATGGCCTGGGTGCGATCAAAGGCGTAGGCGAGGGGCCGGTTGAGGCGATCACTGAGGCGCGTCTGGCGGGGCCATTCAAGGACCTGTTCGATTTCTGCGCCCGGGTCGACCTCAAGCGCATCAACAAACGCACGCTCGACGGCTTGATCCGCAGCGGCGCTCTGGATCGCCTTGGCCCGTACTTCCACGATGAGCAAAAAGCCTACCAGGCCAACATCGACCGCAACCGCGCGGTGCTGCTGACGGCCATGGAAGAGGCGATCAAGGCCGCCGAACAAACTGCACGCACTCAGGACAGCGGGCACTCGGACCTGTTCGGTGGACTGTTCGTCGAAGAAGACGCTGACGTTTACGCCAACCATCGCAAGGCCAAGGAGTTGACGCTCAAGGAGCGGCTCAAAGGGGAGAAAGACACCCTGGGCCTGTACCTGACCGGTCACCCGATTGATGAATACGAAGGTGAAATCCGTCGTTTCGCCCGCCAGCGCATCATTGATCTGAAACCGGCGCGAGATACCCAGACCGTCGCAGGGATGATCATTGCGCTGCGGGTCATGAAGAACAAGAAGGGCGACAAAATGGGGTTCATCACCCTGGATGACCGCTCTGGACGCATCGAGGCCTCGCTGTTTTCCGAGTCGTTCCATGCGGCGCAGTCGTTGTTGCAGACTGACGCGATGGTCGTCGTCGAAGGCGAGGTCAGCAATGACGACTTCTCCGGCGGCCTGAAGCTGCGGGTCAAGCGCGTGATGAGCATGGAAGATGCCCGCACCAACCTGGCCGAAAGCCTGCGTCTGAAGCTTCAGACTCAGGACTTGAAAGGCGATCAGCTACGCTGGTTGGGCGAGTTGCTCAAGCGTCATCGCGGCGCGTGCCCGGTGACCATGGAGTACACCAGCCCCGATGCGAAGACCTTGCTGCAGTTTGGCGAGACCTGGCGGATCGACCCGGCGGATGCCTTGATTCAGGCTCTGCGTGACCAGTTCGGGCGAGACAACGTCTTCCTCCAATACCGTTGACCGGTGAGTGCCATCATGGCGCTCGCCCGCAACCTGAATTTTTAATCTCGACCTCAGCGCGCCTCTCCCTTAAGGTAGGGCGCGAATAGACAACCGGCCGGCCCAAGCTCATTTGGGACACGACCCAAGACGGACGCCTATGAACCCGAATTTTCTAGATTTCGAACAGCCGATCGCCGACCTGCAAGCCAAGATCGAAGAGTTGCGCTTGGTCGGTAATGACAATTCGCTGAATATCGGCGATGAGATCTCCCGCCTGCAGGACAAGAGCAAGACGCTGACCGAAGACATCTTCGGCAAGCTGACCAGCTGGCAGATCGCACGCCTGGCGCGTCACCCGAAACGCCCGTACACCCTTGACTACATCGAGCACATCTTCACCGAGTTCGACGAACTGCACGGCGACCGTCACTTCTCTGACGACGCCGCTATCGTTGGCGGTATCGCCCGTCTGGATGATCAACCGGTGATGATCATCGGTCACCAGAAAGGCCGCGAAGTGCGCGAGAAAGTTCGCCGCAACTTCGGCATGCCGCGTCCGGAAGGCTACCGCAAGGCTTGCCGTCTGATGGAAATGGCCGAGCGTTTCAAAATGCCGATCCTGACCTTCATCGACACCCCGGGTGCTTACCCGGGTATTGACGCTGAAGAGCGCAACCAGAGTGAAGCGATTGCCTGGAACCTGCGCGTGATGTCGCGCCTGAAGACTCCAATCATCGCCACCGTTATCGGTGAAGGTGGTTCCGGTGGTGCACTGGCGATCGGTGTCTGCGATCAACTGAACATGCTGCAATACTCGACCTACGCGGTGATCTCGCCGGAAGGTTGCGCCTCGATTCTGTGGAAAACCGCAGAAAAGGCCCCGGATGCCGCTGAAGCGATGGGTATCACCGCCGAGCGCCTGAAAGGTCTGGGTATTGTCGACAAGGTGATTGGCGAGCCTTTGGGCGGCGCGCACCGTGATCCGGCGGCTGCGGCGGCTTCTATTCGTGCAGAGCTGAGCTCGCAACTGGCGATGCTGAAGAAATTCGATAACGAAGCGCTGTTGAAGCGCCGTTATGATCGACTGATGAGCTACGGTCTCTGATCGAACGCCGATTTAGCTGACAATGCAAAACACTGTGGGAGCGAGCTTGCTCGCGAAGGCGTTATAACAGGCAACGAAAATGTTGAATGTTGAACCGCTTTCGCGAGCAAGCTCGCTCCCACATTGGTTTCGGTGAAGGTGAAAAAATGAGTCAGTTCTCGATTGATTTGCCTTCCCGGTTATTACTGAGCCTTGAGCCTTGGCGCAACGCCACTCATTGGCTTATCGCATTCTCCGGTGGTCTCGACTCCACTGTTCTGCTGCATCTGCTTGCCCATCTCGCAAAATCCGAATCCCTCCCTCCACTCAACGCTATTCATATTCACCACGGCCTCCAGGCTGCGGCTGACGCTTGGCCGCAGCATTGCCAGTCCGTGTGCGATGCGCTGGGTGTTCCGTTGCTGATCGAGCGGGTGAAAGTGCAGCCGGGTGCCAGTCTGGAGCGCGCAGCGCGGAATGCGCGGTACGCTGTGTTCGGTTCACTGACGCAAGCCAATGATGTGTTGTTGACAGGTCAGCATCGCGATGATCAAGCGGAAACGCTGTTGTTCCGGCTGCTGCGCGGTGCCGGTGTGCGCGGATTATCCGCGATGCCGCGGCAGCGTCCGATGGGGCAGGGGACGCTGATTCGTCCATTGCTCGATGTTTCCCGGGCCGAACTCGAAGCGTATGCGCAAGCTCATCAATTGAGCTGGATTGAAGACCCGTCGAATCAGGATCGGCAGTTCTCGCGCAATTACCTGCGGCATCAGGTCATGCCGTTGCTGAGCGAACGCTGGCCGCAAGCGCAGACAAGCATGGCTCGCAGTGCCGCGCATCTGCGTGAAGCCCAAGGATTGCTGGATGAGCTGGCGCAGATCGATCTGACGCAAGCCGCTACCGCTCATGATTTCGAATGGCTGGGATTGCCGTCTCTGGAGTTGGCGTCGCTGGCGGCGTTGTCTGCCGCCCGCCAGCGAAACGCCCTCAGTCACTGGCTTGAGCCGCTGACGCGCCTGCCTGACACCGACCATTGGTCGGGTTGGACGGATCTGTGCGATGCCGCTCCTGATGCGTCACCGGTCTGGCGTCTGGCCGATGGCGAGTTGCACCGCAGTGCCGGTCGTCTGTGGTGGCTCAGCGGTCACTGGCTACGCACGCCGATGATCGACGCCGAGTGGCAGATCCCGGCGTCAGCGCTACGCTTGGCCGATAACGGACGTGTCATGTTCAGCGGGCAGACTCCCGTCGGGCCTTTGCAGATTCGCTATCGGCAGGGCGGCGAAGTCATGCATCTGGCGGATCGCGGTCACCGTGATCTCAAGCGCCTGCTCAATGAGCGTGCGGTGCCGGGGTTCGTGCGTGGCAGATTGCCGCTGCTGTTTCGCGGCGATGAATTGCTCGCGGTGGCGAACCTGCCGGGGCTTGATGGCCATCTGCAGGACGGCTGGAAATTGCATTGGCTGCCAACAGACGAAGATCAAGGTTTGAGCTGAAAGGAGCATTCCGGTAGACTACGCTCCCTTCTTGATACAACTTCTGTGGATTCGCCTGAATTGCAGGAGTTGCCGATTACCAAGCAGTCTTTGCTGGGCGATTCCAAAAAATGTGTAGCGAGCAACGTACCGGTGTTTCACCTGCCGGTCTGTCCCAACGCGGCGGTTTTTTTGAAAGGTGCACTGTGATTAATGCAGGTGATCGGGGGCTTCGGCCTTCCTTCGCTTTCCCCGGCGGCTCGTACCGCTTTAACGCAGACTTCTAGGGTTTTTCATGACGCGCTACATATTCGTCACGGGCGGTGTTGTTTCTTCATTGGGGAAAGGCATTGCATCGGCTTCATTGGCGGCCATCCTGGAGGCGCGGGGACTTAAGGTCACCATGCTGAAGCTGGACCCGTACATCAACGTCGACCCGGGCACCATGAGCCCGTTCCAGCACGGTGAAGTGTTCGTCACCCACGACGGCGCCGAGACCGACCTGGACCTGGGTCACTACGAGCGGTTCATCCGCACGACCATGACCCAGAACAACAACTTCACCACTGGCCGTGTCTACGAGCACGTGCTGCGCAAAGAGCGCCGTGGTGACTACCTGGGTGCAACCATCCAGGTGATCCCGCACATCACCGACGAAATCAAGCGCCGCATCATCAAGGGTGCCGGTGACGCTGACGTGGCAATGGTTGAAATCGGTGGCACCGTCGGTGACATCGAGTCGCAACCGTTTCTCGAGGCGATCCGCCAACTGCGTTTCGAAATCGGCGCCAAGCGCGCGATGCTGATGCACCTGACACTGGTGCCGTACATCGCCACTGCCGGCGAAACCAAAACCAAGCCAACTCAGCACTCGGTAAAAGAGCTGCGTTCGATCGGCCTGCAGCCAGACGTGCTGGTGTGCCGTTCCGATCACCCGATCGACATTTCGTCGCGTCGCAAGATCGCCCAGTTCACCAACGTTGAAGAGCGTGCGGTGATCGGCCTGGAAGATGCCGACACCATCTACAAGATCCCGGGCATTCTGCACTCGCAGGGTCTGGACGATTTTGTTGTCGAGCGTTTCGGCCTGCAATGCGGCAGCGCTGATCTGTCCGAGTGGGAAGCTGTGGTTGATGCCAAGCTGAACCCGGAACACGAAGTGACCATTGCCATGGTCGGCAAATACATGGAACTGCTGGACGCGTACAAATCGCTGATCGAAGCGATGAGTCATGCCGGCATCAGCAACCGCACCAAGGTCAACCTGCGCTACATCGATTCCGAAGACATCGAGAACCAGGGCACTGCGCTGCTCGAAGGTGTCGACGCAATCCTCGTGCCGGGCGGCTTCGGTCTGCGCGGCGTGGAAGGCAAGATCACTGCCGTTCAGTACGCTCGTGAAAACAAGGTTCCGTACCTGGGTATCTGCCTCGGTATGCAAGTGGCGGTCATCGAGTTCGCTCGTAACGTCATGGGCTGGAAAGACGCCAACTCCACCGAGTTCGACCGCGCCAGCGGCCATCCGGTTGTCGGTCTGATCACCGAGTGGGAAGACGCGACCGGTGCCGTCGAAGTGCGTACCGAATCGTCCGATCTGGGCGGCACCATGCGTCTCGGCGCACAGGAATGCCTGCTTGAAGCCGGCTCCAAGGTGCACGACTGCTACGGCAAGGACGTGATCGTCGAACGTCACCGTCACCGTTATGAAGTGAACAACAACCTGCTGCCACAAATCATCGAAGCCGGCCTGAAGATTTCCGGTCGCTCCGCTGACGCGGCATTGGTTGAAGTGGTTGAAGCACCGGATCATCCATGGTTCGTCGCTTGCCAGTTCCACCCTGAGTTCACCTCGACGCCACGCGATGGCCATCCGCTGTTCAGCGGTTTTGTCAAAGCAGCGTTGGCTCAACACCAGAAGAAGGCGTAACCCCGATGGCACAGAAGATCATCCGCGTCGGCGACATCGAGATTGCCAACGACAAACCCATGGTGCTGTTCGGCGGCATGAACGTGCTGGAAAGCCGTGACATGGCCATGCAGGTTTGCGAGGAGTACGTGAAGGTCACCGAGAAACTCGGTATCCCTTATGTGTTCAAGGCCAGTTTCGACAAGGCCAACCGTTCTTCTGTGACCTCCTATCGTGGTCCTGGCCTGGAAGAGGGCATGCGCATCTTCCAGGACATCAAACAAGCTTTCGGCGTGCCGATCATCACCGACGTCCACGAGCCTGATCAGGCCGCGGTCGTCGCTGAGGTCTGCGACATCATTCAACTGCCGGCCTTCCTGTCGCGCCAGACCGATCTGGTCGTCGCGATGGCCAAGACCAATGCAGTGATCAACATCAAGAAAGCCCAGTTCCTCGCGCCTCAGGAAATGAAACACATCCTGAACAAGTGCGTGGAAGCGGGTAACGATCAATTGATCCTCTGCGAGCGTGGTTCGAGCTTCGGCTACAACAACCTCGTGGTCGACATGCTCGGCTTCGGCATCATGAAGCAGTTCGAGTACCCGGTATTCTTCGACGTGACCCACGCGCTGCAAATGCCGGGTGGTCGTGCCGACTCCGCTGGTGGTCGCCGTGCCCAGGTTCTGGATCTGGCCAAGGCGGGCATGAGCCAGTCGCTGGCAGGTCTGTTCCTCGAAGCGCACCCGGATCCGGACAACGCCAAATGCGACGGCCCTTGCGCCTTGCGTCTGGACAAACTGGAGCCATTTCTGGCCCAGCTCAAAGCTTTGGACGAACTGGTGAAGAGTTTTCCGACGGTAGAAACCGCGTAACACTCAATTCTCCGGTAAAGTACCGCACGATTTGTCGCTCATGCCCTCGGGCATGAGCGTTATCGTCTGCAAGTCTGCCCGCTGCACCCCCTTGCCGACGGTAAAAAGATTTCCTCTAGCTGCGTCGTTTTCGTCAACTTTGGAGTGTTTACAACAATGGCAAAAATCGTCGACATCAAAGGTCGTGAAGTTCTCGACTCCCGTGGCAATCCCACCGTGGAAGCGGACGTGCTTCTCGACAACGGCATCATCGGCAGCGCTTGCGCGCCGTCCGGTGCATCCACTGGCTCGCGTGAAGCGCTCGAGCTGCGTGATGGCGACAAGAGCCGTTATCTGGGCAAGGGCGTGCTCAAAGCGGTAGCCAACATCAACGGTCCGATCCGCGATCTGCTGCTGGGCACCGACCCAAGCGACCAGAAAGCCCTGGATCACGCGATGATCAAGCTCGACGGTACTGAAAACAAAGCGACCCTGGGCGCCAACGCCATCCTCGCCGTGTCCCTGGCTGCGGCCAAGGCTGCTGCTCAGGATCAGGATCTGCCGCTGTACGCACACATCGCCAACCTCAACGGTACTCCGGGTGTCTACTCGATGCCGGTACCGATGATGAACATCATCAACGGTGGCGAGCACGCCGATAACAACGTCGACATCCAGGAATTCATGGTGCAGCCGGTTGGCGCCAAGTCTTTCTCGGAAGGTCTGCGCATGGGCACCGAGATTTTCCATCACTTGAAAGCTGTGCTGAAGGCCCGTGGCCTGAGCACTGCCGTTGGCGACGAAGGCGGTTTCGCACCGAACCTGGCGTCCAACGAAGACGCGCTGAAAGTGATCTCCGAAGCAGTGGCTAACGCCGGTTACAAGCTGGGCACCGACGTGACCCTGGCTCTGGACTGCGCGGCCAGCGAATTCTACGAAGACGGCAAGTACAACCTGTCCGGCGAAGGTCAGGTGTTCACCGCTGAAGGTTTCGCTGATTACCTGAAAGGCCTGACCGAACGTTATCCGATCATTTCGATCGAAGACGGTCTGGACGAGTCCGACTGGGCTGGCTGGAAAATCCTCACCGACAAGATCGGCGAGAAGGTTCAACTGGTGGGCGACGACCTGTTCGTGACCAACACCAAGATCCTGAAAGAGGGCATCGATAAAAACATCGCCAACTCGATCCTGATCAAGTTCAACCAGATCGGCACGCTGACCGAAACCCTGGAAGCCATCCAGATGGCCAAGGCTGCCGGTTACACCGCGGTGATCTCGCACCGTTCCGGCGAAACCGAAGATTCGACCATTGCCGACCTGGCTGTGGGCACCTCGGCTGGCCAGATCAAGACCGGTTCGCTGTGCCGTTCCGACCGTGTTTCCAAGTACAACCAACTGCTGCGTATCGAAGAGCAGTTGAATGGCAAGGCCAAGTACAACGGTCGCAGCGAGTTCCGCGGCTAAGTACAAATCGATGGAAGGACACCGGATTGTGTCGAAAAAGTCGTGACAGCGATGGATTTGCCACTAATCTGATGCCTTGAATGCACAAGCCTGGATCTTCCAGGCTTCGTGCTATCAGATGTTTCAAAGTTTTGGCGTGGCTGTCTTTTTTCACTGGATACCTGATATTCGATGCGCAGTCCTTACTGGTTGTTTCTCGTTTTGCTCTTGCTGCTGGCCGGTCTGCAGTACCGCCTGTGGGTGGGCAATGGCAGTCTGGCGCAAGTCGCCGAGCTGAATCAGCAGATTGCTGATCAACATGCCGAGAACGAAGGTTTGCTGGAGCGCAACCGAGTGATGGACGCTGAAGTCAGCGAGTTGAAAAAGGGTATGGAGACCGTTGAAGAGCGGGCTCGTCACGAGCTGGGCATGGTCAAGGACGGCGAAACCCTTTACCAGTTGGCCCAATGATCAATTCCCTTCCGGCCTTCTGGGCCGTGATTCCTGCCGCGGGCGTCGGTGCCCGAATGGCCGCGGACCGTCCCAAGCAGTATCTGCAACTGGGGGGGCGCACAATTCTTGAACACAGCCTCGGCTGTTTCCTCGATCACCCAAGCCTCAAGGGGCTGGTGGTCAGTCTTGCAGTTGATGATCCTTACTGGCCAAACCTGGCCTGCGCCAGCGATCCGCGCATTCAGCGGGTAGACGGCGGGACCGAGCGTTCTGGTTCGGTGCTCAATGCCTTGCTGCACCTGCATGCGCAGGGTGCCGATGACGAAGATTGGGTGTTGGTGCACGATGCGGCACGGCCGAATCTGAGTCGCGATGATCTTGACAAGTTACTCGATGAACTGGCGGATGATCCGGTCGGCGGTTTGCTCGCGGTGCCGGCGCGCGACACGTTGAAGCGGGTCGATAAACACGGTCGTGTGGTTGAGACCGTTGATCGCAGCATTATCTGGCAGGCGTATACGCCGCAGATGTTTCGCCTTGGTGCGTTGCATCGGGCGTTGGCGGACAGTCTGGTGGCAGATGCGGTGATTACCGATGAGGCTTCGGCGATGGAGTGGGCGGGCCTGGCGCCGCGTCTGATTGAAGGGCGGGCGGATAACCTCAAGGTGACCCGGTCTGAAGACCTCGAATGGTTGCGCCAGCGTTGGGCGAATCGACGCTGAGTGCTGTGGCGCCTAATGCGCAGCCTTCGCGACCAATCTCGCTCCCACCTTTGATCTGCGGCTGACACCAAATTTGCATTTACTGCGGTTCCCCTGTGGGAGCGAGCTTGCTCGCGAAGGCGGCCGCACGAACAACCCATCTCTCAGCTTCGATACTCCGGTCGATCAGCCAACCCTTCCTTCAAAAAATCCACCAACTTGCGCACTTTGGGCGACAAATGCCGCTGCTGCGGATACAGCGCCCACACCGCCGTATTCGGTGGCTGATGCGCCTCCAGCAGCGAAATCAACGCGCCACTGTGCAGATGCTCCAACACGTAGTAATCCGGCAACTGGCACAGTCCAACCCCCTGAAGCGCTGCGTCCAGCACCGCCTGCCCACTGTTGCAGCGCCAGTTTCCCTGCACGCGCTGAGAAAACTCCCGGCCATTTTGCTCAAGCTGCCAAATATCCGAGCTGCCGATCAGGCAATTGTGCCGGCTCAGTTCCGACAAGCTGTGTGGCCGACCGTACCGTTCAACGTAGGACGGTGAAGCGCAGAGAAACATCCGCCTCGGCGCCAGTCGTGTCGCGACCAGCCGCGAATCCTGCAAGCGACCCAAACGAATCGCCAGATCCAGACCTTCATGCACCAGATCGAGCTGGCGGTTGCTCAATTCGATATCGATGCGCAGCTGCGGATAAAGCCCCATGAAACGCGTCACCAGCGGCACGATAAAACGTTCGCCGTAAGCCACGGCACACGTCATGCGCAGCATGCCTTTCGGTTCGCTGGTCAGATCGCCGACCGCACGCAAGGCCTCTTCGCGTCCGTCCTGCAAGCGTTGGCAATGTTGCAGAAAGGTCTGTCCGGCTTCAGTCAGCGTCACCCGACGGGTGCTGCGATAAAGCAGACGCGTCTGAAGGCGCTCCTCCAACCGTACGATTTGTCGACTGACATGGGAGGAAGAAACGCCAAGGCGCTCGGCAGCGGCGGTGAACTGGCTGCATTCGGCAACGGCGACGAACTCGTCGATGCCTTCCCAGCGATTTTCGGACATCGGGATTATCCCTGTGTGGCAATAATTTTTTGCTTTTGTCCTGATTATTCATCGTAAGGCCATGTATTACACTCCTTGTCTGGTTTTTTTATTCAATGGATTCACTGGAGAGTCAGCATGATCAAGTCGCGCGCCGCCGTTGCCTTCGAGGCCAAGAAGCCGCTGGAAATCGTAGAAGTCGATGTAGCCATGCCCAAGGCCGGTGAAGTGCTGCTGCGCGTGGTAGCTTCCGGTGTTTGCCATACCGACGCCTACACCCTGTCCGGCGCGGATCCGGAAGGCATCTTCCCGTCGATCCTCGGTCACGAAGGTGGCGCCATCGTTGAAGCGATCGGCGAAGGCGTGACCTCGGTTGCCGTCGGTGATCACGTCATTCCGCTGTACACCCCGGAATGCGGCCAGTGCAAATTCTGCAAGTCGGGCAAGACCAACCTGTGTCAGGCGATTCGCGCAACCCAGGGCAAAGGCTTGATGCCGGACGGCACTTCGCGTTTCTCCTACAAGGGCGAAACGATTTTCCACTACATGGGTACTTCCACGTTCTCGGAATACACCGTGTTGCCGGAAATCTCTGTGGCCAAAATCTCCAAGGACGCGCCACTGGAAAAAGTTTGCCTGTTGGGCTGTGGCGTCACCACCGGCATCGGTGCAGTGCTTAACACCGCCAAGGTCAAACCGGGTGACACCGTGGCGATCTTCGGTCTGGGGGGCATTGGTCTGTCCGTGGTGATCGGTGCCGTGAAAGCCAAGGCAGCACGCATCATCGCCATCGACATCAACCCGGCCAAGTTCGAAATCGCCAGGCAACTCGGTGCAACCGACTGTGTGAACCCGAAGGATTTCGATCGTCCGATCCAGGAAGTGATCGTCGACATGACCGATGGCGGCGTCGACTTCTCCTTCGAATGCATCGGCAACGTGCAACTGATGCGCGCCGCGCTCGAGTGCTGCCATAAAGGCTGGGGCGAATCCGTGATCATCGGTGTGGCCGGTGCCGGTCAGGAAATAGCCACCCGTCCGTTCCAGTTGGTGACCGGTCGTGTCTGGCGTGGTTCGGCATTCGGTGGTGTTCGTGGTCGCACCGAATTGCCAAGCTACGTCGACATGGCGCAGAGCGGTGAAATCCCGCTGGATACTTTCATCACCCACACCATGGGTCTGGAAGATATCAACAAGGCGTTCGACCTGATGCATGAAGGCAAGAGCATCCGTACCGTCATTCATTTCTGATCAATCGTGGCGACACGGCTGCAAGTCTTGAAGGCTTGCGACCGTGACCGCGTAGGAGTCTTTACATGAGTCTGGAAAACATCTCCTGTCAGAAGAGTTTCGGCGGCTGGCACAAACGCTATCGTCATCGCTCCGATGTGCTCGGCTGTGACATGGTGTTCGCCGTGTACCTGCCGCCGCAGGCGGAGCAGGGCGGCAAGTTGCCGGTACTGTACTGGCTGTCGGGCCTGACCTGCACCGATGAAAACTTCATGCAGAAGGCTGGCGCGATGCGCATGGCGGCCGAACTCGGGTTGATCATCGTCGCTCCGGACACCAGCCCGCGCGGGCCGGATGTACCGGGTGATCCGGATGGCGCGTGGGATTTCGGGCTCGGCGCCGGGTTCTATCTGAATGCCACACAGGAACCGTGGTCGCGTCACTATCGGATGCATGACTATGTCGTGCAGGAATTGCCTTCACTGGTGGAGGCGCATTTTCCGGCATCGGATAAACGCAGCATCAGCGGCCACTCGATGGGCGGTCACGGTGCGTTGGTCTGCGCACTGCGAAACCCAGGTCGCTATCGATCGGTGTCGGCGTTCTCGCCAATCAACAACCCTATGGATTGCCCATGGGGCCAAAAAGCGTTTTCCCGTTTCCTCGGTGAAGACCGCTCGAAGTGGAAGGAATGGGATGCCTGCGCACTGATTGCCGACGCGGACGAAAAACTGCCGCTGCTGGTCGATCAAGGTGATCGCGACGACTTCCTTGCCACTCAGCTCAAACCTGAAGCCTTGCAACAAGCGGCAAAACAAGCAGGCCATCCGCTGACGTTGCGCCTGCAACCGGGCTACGACCACAGCTATTTCTTCATATCGAGCTTCATAGACGACCACTTGCAGCATCACGCACGCGCCCTTAAGGCCTAATGCAGGTAGAATCACGCCCTGACAAAAATCGGGGCGTTTTTTTTATGCGTATTGGCCACGGCTATGATGTGCACCGTTTCGCTGAAGGCGATTTCATTACTCTGGGCGGCGTGCGCATTGCACACAGCTTCGGGCTGCTCGCTCATTCCGACGGTGACGTCCTGCTGCACGCCTTGAGCGATGCCTTGCTCGGCGCGGCGGCGCTGGGTGATATCGGCAAACACTTCCCGGACACCGACCCGCAATTCAAAGGCGCCGACAGCCGCGCGCTGCTGCGTCACGTGGTCGCGCTGATCCACGCCAAGGGCTGGAAAGTCGGCAATGTCGATAACACCATCGTTGCCCAGGCGCCAAAAATGGCCCCGCATATCGAATCGATGCGCGCGCTGATCGCGGCGGATCTACAAGTTGAGTTGGATCAAGTGAACGTGAAAGCTACCACCACCGAAAAGCTTGGCTTTGTCGGTCGCGAAGAAGGCATCGCCGTGCACTCCGTTGCCTTGTTGCTGCGCGCATGAATGAACTGCAACTGCTCGGCCCACGGGCCTATGGCGAACCCCTCGGCAGCGCAGTACTGAAAGCCATCGCTGAAGATTTTCAGGTCGATGAAGTCCTCGATATCCCGTTCAGCGGTGACGGCGAGCATCTCTGGATCTGGGTCGAAAAGCGCGGCCTCAACACTGAGGAAGCCGCACGGCGTATTGCCAAGGCTGCCGGCGTGCCGTTGCGCACGGTCAGCTACGCCGGGCTCAAGGATCGTCAGGCGCTGACCCGTCAGTGGTTCAGCGTGCAACTGCCGGGCAAGGCCGATCCGGATCTGTCGACGGCGGAAAACGACACGCTGAAGATCCTCAAGACCACTCGCCACAAGCGCAAGCTGCAACGTGGCGCGCATTCGGCCAATGGTTTTACCTTGCGCCTGACTCAGTTCGCTGGCGACAAAGACGCGATTGAACAGCGCTTGCAGTTGATCACCCAACAAGGCATCCCCAACTATTTCGGCGCTCAGCGTTTCGGCCATGACGGCGGCAACGTCGTTGATGCGCGTTCGTGGGCCGCGCGCAAAGCCTTGCCGGAACAACGCAACGTGCGTTCGCGTTTGCTTTCGACCGCGCGCAGTTTTCTGTTCAACAAGGTGCTCGCCGCACGGGTAGCCGACGGCACCTGGCAAAAAGCCCAAGTCGGTGATCTGCTGGCCTTTACCGACAGCCGCAGTTTTTTTCCGGCCGGTGAGGCCGAGTGCAGCGACCCGCGTCTGGCCATTCTTGACTTGCATCCGACCGGCCCGCAGTGGGGCGAAGGTGACTCGCCGACCGCAGGGGCTGTCCATGATCTGGAGCAGGGGATTGCCGCGGGTGAAGCGGATCTGCGCGATTGGTTGATCAACGCCGGCATGAGCCACGAACGTCGCATCCTGCGGCTGCCCATTGGCGGGTTGACGTGGCATTATCCCCAGCCTGACATTCTGCAACTGGAATTCGTCCTCCCGGCCGGATGCTTCGCCACCGTATTGGTGCGCGAGCTCGTTGATCTGGTGCCGGTGGGGCAGACGGACAGCCCATGCGTATTCTGATTTCTAACGACGATGGGGTAACCGCACCCGGTCTCGCCGCGCTTTATGCTGCGCTGGCGGATTACACCGAATGCGTGGTTATCGCCCCGGAGCAGGACAAAAGCGGCGCCAGCAGTTCGCTGACGCTCGACCGTCCGTTGCACCCGCAATACCTGGCCAACGGCTTTATCAGCCTCAACGGCACACCGACCGACTGCGTGCACCTGGGCCTTAATGGCTTGCTGGAGCGCGAGGCGGACATGGTGGTCTCCGGGATCAATCTCGGCGCCAACCTGGGTGATGACGTGTTGTATTCCGGCACCGTCGCGGCAGCGCTCGAAGGGCGCTTCCTCGAGCGTCCGTCATTTGCCTTTTCGCTGGTCTCGCGTCAGGTGGATAATCTGCCGACGGCGGCGTACTTTGCGCGCAAACTGGTCGAGGCCCATGCCGGGCTCGATCTGCCGCCGCGCACGGTGCTCAACGTGAACATTCCCAATCTGCCCATCGATCACATTCGTGGCATCCAGCTGACCCGACTCGGCCACCGTGCCCGGGCGGCGGCGCCGATGAAGGTGGTCGATCCGCGTGGCAAGGCCGGTTACTGGATTGCGGCCGCCGGTGATGCCGAAGATGGCGGCCCAGGCACGGACTTTCATGCAGTGATGCAGGGCTATGTGTCCATCACGCCATTGCAGCTCGATCGCACCTTCAACGATGCGTTCAGAAGCCTCGACGGCTGGCTGGAGGGACTGCGCTGATGGCCCGTGAACATGAAGACAGGCTGCGCAGCGGGATCGGCATGACTTCCCAGCGTACCCGCGAGCGGCTGATCCAGCGGTTATATGAAGAAGGCGTGTCCAACGCCAAGGTGCTGGAGGTCATCCGCCGTACGCCGCGCCACCTGTTCGTCGACGAGGCGCTGGCACACCGCGCTTACGAAGACACGGCGCTGCCGATCGGCAACAACCAGACCATTTCCCAGCCTTATATGGTGGCGCGCATGAGCGAGCTGCTTCTGGAGGCGGGGCCGCTGGACAAAGTGCTGGAGATCGGCACCGGTTCCGGTTACCAGACTGCCGTCTTGTCGCAATTGGTCGAGCGGGTGTTCTCGGTCGAGCGCATCAAGGTGCTGCAAGACCGGGCCAAGGAGCGTCTGGTTGAACTGAACCTGCGCAACGTGGTGTTCCGCTGGGGCGATGGCTGGGAAGGCTGGCCGGCGCTGGCACCGTATAACGGCATCATTGTCACGGCCGTGGCCACCGATGTACCGCAAGCCTTGCTCGATCAACTGGCTCCTGGCGGGCGCATGGTGATTCCGGTCGGCTCGGGAGAAGTGCAGCAATTGATGCTGATCGTGCGTGAGGAAAACGGCTTTTCCCGGCACGTTCTGGGCGCCGTTCGCTTCGTGCCTTTGCTTAATGGGCCACTGGCCTGAGCATTTGTTTGCGTGCGCTGAATTCCTTTCGTTCGCCTGTGTCTTACTCCGGCAGCGATGGTTTAAACGCAGCAGATTGCCAACTTGCAAACGTGTGCGCGAAGCGATTTCGCTTCATTAAAGGTAAAGCCGATCCGGCCCGTTATACTTGCGACACCTCATGCCGGAATCCGGCATTTCACATTTTTCAGCCACCACAAAGGGAGCGGCGGGTGAGTCTCACAGTCATTGCGCAGCGTATGGGTAACACGAGCTTTCAGCGCCTGGTGACTGGCCTTGTCTTGAGCACCTTGCTGGTCGGTTGCTCCAGCACCAAATCGAGCAATGTGCGGGTGGTCGATCGCAACAATGCGGTGGCCCAACGTCCTGCCGTGACGACCGGCCAGTATGTAGTCCGTCCGGGCGATACGATGTTTTCGATCGCGTTTCGCTACGGCTGGGACTACAAAGCCCTCGCGGCCAGGAACAATATTCCTACGCCGTATACGATCCATCCGGGTCAGACAATTCGCTTTGACGGCCGCACCGGTTCAACGCCGACGGCGGTGGTGAGCAACAGCAGTTCTTCGCCTTCTTCGTCGAGTAAAACCACGGTAATCCGGCGCCAGGCTAATGGCACGACAACCACCACAACCACCGGTTCTGCGGGGGCTGTACCGTCCGTCGCCAACAAACCAGCACCCGCTCCACTGCCTCCAGCGGGCCCGGCCCCGACCGGCTGGGGATGGCCATCTAATGGCATTCTGATTGGAAAATTCTCTTCAAACGGTAGTTTGAATAAAGGAATTGATATCGCCGGAGATTTGGGACAGCCTGTTTTAGCTGCGTCTGATGGGACGGTGGTTTACGCCGGGAGTGGCTTAAGGGGCTACGGCGAATTAGTCATCATCAAACACAGCGAAACCTACGTCAGTGCCTACGGACATAACCGCAGGCTGTTGGTTCGGGAGGGACAGCAGGTCAAGGTCGGACAGACAATTGCCGAAATGGGGTCAACGGGTACAGACCGGGTGAAACTGCATTTTGAGATTCGCCGCCAAGGTAAACCTGTAGATCCACTGCAGTTCCTGCCAAGACGTTGATTTGTAAGCCAGCCTGTTCCGTCACGTAGAGGGGACAGGCTCCAGCGCTGCCAAGGATAAAGGCGTCGCTTGAGCTTGGGGTCGAACTCACCAAAGGACTATAACAATGGCTCTCAGTAAAGAAGTGCCGGAGTTTGACATCGACGATGAGGTTCTCCTTATGGAGACCGGCATCGATTCGGAATCTTCGATGTCGAATGATGAAGGGGCTGCTCCACCTTCCGTTCGTTCCAAATCCAAACACTCCGCTTCACTTAAACAACACAAGTACATCGATTACACGCGGGCACTTGATGCCACGCAGTTGTATCTCAACGAAATCGGCTTTTCCCCATTGCTCTCCCCGGAGGAAGAAGTTCATTTTGCGCGACTGTCGCAAAGTGGCGATCCGGCCGGGCGCAAGCGCATGATTGAAAGTAACCTGCGGCTGGTGGTCAAAATCGCCCGGCGTTACGTCAATCGGGGGCTCTCGCTGCTGGATCTGATCGAAGAGGGCAACCTCGGATTGATCCGCGCGGTGGAAAAGTTCGATCCCGAGCGCGGCTTCCGCTTCTCGACCTACGCGACCTGGTGGATTCGTCAGACCATCGAGCGCGCGATCATGAATCAGACCCGGACCATCCGGTTGCCGATCCATGTGGTCAAGGAACTCAACGTGTACCTGCGGGCTGCACGGGAGCTGACGCAAAAGCTCGACCACGAACCTTCACCCGAAGAAATCGCCAACCTGCTGGAGAAACCGGTGGGCGAGGTCAAGCGCATGCTCGGCCTGAACGAACGGGTTTCTTCGGTCGACGTCTCGCTGGGTCCGGATTCGGATAAAACCCTGCTGGACACCCTCACCGATGATCGTCCGACCGATCCATGTGAATTGCTGCAGGATGACGACCTGTCGCAGAGCATTGATCAATGGCTGTCGGAGCTGACCGACAAGCAGCGCGAGGTGGTTGTACGCCGCTTCGGTCTGCGCGGCCACGAAAGCAGCACGCTGGAAGATGTAGGCCTGGAGATCGGCCTGACCCGGGAACGGGTGCGGCAGATCCAGGTAGAGGGTCTCAAGCGCCTTCGTGAAATCCTCGAGAAGAATGGCCTGTCGAGCGAGTCGCTGTTCCAGTAAGCGCTTCACACGCTCGCCCGCAAGAAGCCCCGACTGGTTCGGGGTTTTTTGTTGGCCTGGATTTGATGGTCATCTCACCCGCCTTTTTCATTGCCAGACATACGGTATGCATTTCCATCCTTTGTAGTCTCGCGGCGTAAGCCTTGTCTTACTCTCTCGTAAGTGTTCCCTATTTTTACAAGACGGCAGACGTCGATTACGGCCGTCGCTGCAAGTTAAACCATTGTTTTGTATGTTTATTTTTTAATGTTAAGTGCTTATGACAACCTTTTTCGGCACTCAGAGCCGATTGCTCTTGTCAGGGAACTCTCTAGTATCTGGGTTGTGTCGACGGACAGACACGCCCTTCAAGGAAGAGGGGAACGGACATCGCAGGACGCGATTCATCAGGACGATGAAAAGGAATACAGGGAATAGGGAAAAAATGTGGGCGGGTCATACCGCCCCTTTTTTCGCCTGCAGAAAAGTAAAAAGGCCCGCGAGGGGCCTTTTCGTTCGAGCGCGGGGCTGATCAGCGTTCGAGGTCTTTGATCTTGCCTTTGACGCCATCCCACTCTTCGGCATCTGGCAACGATTCTTTCTTCTCGGTGATGTTCGGCCAGATTTCAGCCAGCTCAACGTTGAGTTGAATGAACTCCTGCATCTCTTCCGGAACTTCGTCCTCGGAGAAAATGGCTACGGCCGGGCATTCCGGTTCGCACAGGGCGCAGTCGATGCACTCATCCGGGTGAATCACCAGGAAGTTCGGGCCTTCGTAAAAGCAGTCCACCGGACAGACTTCTACGCAGTCGGTGTACTTGCACTTGATGCAGTTGTCGGTGACGACGAAGGTCATTTCTAATTTTCTCCTCAGGCGGCGGCAGCGTTGCCCCTTCACGGTTGGGGTCGCCAGGTTCGGGAGCGATACCTGCTGGCCAGGCTATTAGCCAGCAGCATCCCAAACCGCGCGAGATTCTAACAGCTTGAAGCCGTTTGCGTTATATCCGCTTCTTCAGTGCTTATATCCGGTTCTTCAGTGCATAGAGCATTTCGAGCGCACGGCGCGGGGTCAGGTCATCCAGATCCAGTTTAGCCAGCTCATCGAGTACCGGGTGCGGCAGGCTGGCGAACATGTCGCTTTGCTGTGGCGTCGCCGGTTTGCCTTTGGCGGCAGGTTTCGGCGCTTCGTGCGGCAACGCCGTTTCTTCCAATCGGCTCAGGTGTTCTCTGGCCCGCACAATCACTTCGCTTGGCACGCCGGCCAATTGCGCCACCGCAAGTCCATAGCTCTGGCTGGCAGGGCCAGGCAGCACGTGGTGCAGGAAGACGATGCGTTCGTTGTGCTCAGTAGCATTGAGATGCACGTTGGCCACCAGTGGCTCGGCTTCCGGCAACACAGTCAGTTCGAAGTAGTGCGTTGCGAACAGCGTGTATGCGCGCAAATGAGCCAGACGTTCAGCCGCGGCCCATGCCAGCGACAGGCCGTCGAAGGTGCTGGTGCCGCGTCCGACTTCGTCCATCAACACCAGACTGCGTTCGGTCGCGTTGTGCAAGATATTGGCGGTTTCGCTCATCTCGACCATGAAGGTCGAACGGCCACCCGCGAGGTCATCGCTGGAACCGATACGGGTGAAAATGCGATCGACCAGCGACAGTTCGCAACTGGCCGCCGGCACGAAGCTGCCGATATGCGCCAGCAGCACGATCAATGCGGTCTGGCGCATGTAGGTGGATTTACCGCCCATGTTCGGGCCGGTGATCACCAGCATGCGCGTGTTGTCGTCCAGGCTCAGGTCGTTGGCCACGAACGGCGTGGTCAGCACTTGCTCGACCACCGGGTGACGACCCTGGGTGATGCGCATGCATGGCTCGCTGACGAAACGCGGGCAGTTCAGGTCGAGGTTCAGTGCGCGCTCGGCAAGGTTGCTCAGCACGTCGAGTTCGGCCAGTGCGCCAGCGGTGTCCTGCAATGGTGGCAACTGGCTGATGAGATCTTCCAGCAGCGCTTCGTACAGCATCTTCTCGCGGGCGAGGGCACGGCTCTTGGCCGACAGCGCCTTGTCTTCGAATTCTTTCAGCTCAGGTGTGATGAAGCGTTCAGCGCCTTTCAGCGTTTGCCGACGGATGTAGTCTGCCGGCGCCGATTCGGCCTGCTTGCTCGGCAATTCGATGAAGTAGCCGTGAATGCGGTTATAGCCGACTTTCAGGTGGCTCAGACCGGTGCGCGCCTTTTCCCGGGCTTCCAGATCGATGAGGAACTGGCCGGCGTTTTCGCTCAGCGATTGCAGCTCGTCGAGTTCGCTGTCATAGCCGGTTTTCAACACGCCGCCGTCACGGATCACCGCTGGCGGGTTGTCGATGATGGCTTTTTCCAACAGCGCCGCCAGTTCCGGATAAGTGCTGGTGATCGTCGCCAAACCTTGCAGGTGCGGCGCTTCCAGATCGGTCATCGCCACTTGCAGTTCTGGCAGCGCGCCGAGCGCGTCACGCAGGCGCGCGAGGTCACGAGGGCGGGCATTACGCAGGCCGATCCGCGCGAGAATTCGCTCGATGTCGCCGATTTCCTTAAGCTGCGGTTGCAGTTTTTCGAAGCGATAGCGATCAAGCAGGCATGTTATCGAGGTCTGCCGCGCCAGCAACACGCTCAAGTCGCGCAACGGACGGTTCAGCCAACGGGTCAGCAAGCGGCTGCCCATGGCGGTCTGGCAACGGTCGACGACCGATTGCAGGGTGTTGTCGCGGCCGCCAGCGAGGTTGGTGTCGAGCTCCAGGTTGCGGCGGCTTGCGCCGTCGAGTACCACGGTGTCGTCGAGACGTTCATGGCGCAGGCTGCGCAGGTGGGGCAGGGCGGTGCGCTGGGTTTCCTTGGCGTAGGCCAACAGGCAACCGGCAGCGCCGATGGCCAGGGTCAGGTTCTCGCAGCCAAAGCCTTTCAGGTCTTGGGTGGAGAACTGCTGGCAGAGACTTTTCAGTGCTGAGTCACGCTCGAAATCCCACGGCGCACGGCGACTGACGCCACGGCGTTTTTCCGCCGGCAGGTCTCTTGGCCAGTCATCCGGGATCAGCAACTCCACCGGGTTGATCCGCTCCAGTTCCGCCAGCAGGTTCTCCCAGCCTTTGATTTCCGACACGCTGAAACTGCCGCTGGTGATATCAAGCACGGCGAGGCCGAACAGGCGCTCGTCACCCAGCAGCGCAGCGATCAGGTTGTCGCGGCGCTCGTCGAGCAGCGCCTCGTCACTGACCGTCCCTGGCGTGAGGATGCGCACCACCTGACGTTCCACCGGGCCTTTGCTGGTGGCCGGGTCGCCGACCTGCTCGCAGATCACCACCGACTCGCCAAGCTTCACCAGCTTCGCCAGATAGCCTTCCGCTGCGTGGTAAGGAATGCCACACATCGGAATCGCCTGCCCCGCCGACTGCCCGCGCGCGGTCAGGGTGATGTCGAGCAACTTGGCTGCCTTCTTCGCGTCTTCGTAGAAGATCTCGTAGAAGTCGCCCATGCGGTAGAACATCAGCTGATCCGGGTGCTGATTCTTCAGGCGCCAGTACTGCTGCATCATTGGAGTGTGGGAGGACAGGTCGGAGACGGCTTTATTCATCGGATTGTCAGGCAACTCTTTAAAAGGTGTAGGGCAAAAGCGCGGGCAATGGCCGGGCTTTTCCGCGATGGGCGCAAGGTTACCATGGGCGGTCTGCCGGACGCAGGCATCGCAGCCGAGTGACGGTTTTCTTCATCGAAAAGTTGATTTATGCATATTTATGCAAATCAGCATTTGTCTTCGCGAATAACTTCAAGCACTATGCGCGTTATGCAAAAACGCAACGTAGCCTCCGTCTTAAGAGCACTGCTCGACCAGCACGGGATCTCCCCCACGGAGCTCCACCGTCGCACCGGCGTGCCTCAATCCACTCTCTCGCGGATTCTCAGCGGGAAGATCGTCGATCCCTCGGATAAACACATCTCGAAGATCGCCGAGTACTTCGCCGTGAGCACCGATCAATTGCGCGGGCGCGCTGATGTCGCGCCGTCGGCCGGAGCCGCGCGCGATGACGTACACGCGGAACTCAAGGACATAATGCTGTGGGACGACGATACGCCGGTCGATGATGACGAAGTATCGGTGCCGTTCCTTCGCGAGGTTGAATTGGCAGCAGGATCAGGAAGATTCGTCATCGAAGAGAGCGAGCGCTCTAGCCTGCGCTTCGGCAAGCGCAGCCTGCGTCATAACGGTGTGCAGTTCGACCAGGCCAAATGCGTCACAGTGCGCGGCAACAGTATGCTTCCGGTGTTGCGTGATGGCGCCACCGTTGGTGTGAATGCGGGCAAGTGCGGGATCGGCGACATCATTGATGGCGACCTGTACGCGATCAATCACAACGGCCAGTTGCGCGTGAAGCAACTCTATCGCCTGCCGACCGGCATTCGTCTGCGCAGCTTCAATCGCGATGAGCACCCGGACGAGGACTACAGCTTCCAGGAAATCCAGGAAGAGCAGATCGTCATCCTCGGTCACGTCTTCTGGTGGGGCATGTACGCCCGCTAACCACACCGACTTCAGATAAGCCCGCCAATTGGCGGGTTTTTTTTCGCCTTGATGAAACCGCCAAACCCTTGAGCTGCGGGGCTTCCATGCACCTGCGCATTTCAAGTGCATAAATAAATGCATTTGCGCATTGACTGGATATGCATACATGCATATCCTTGCCACCAAGCCGCTCGACAAAGCGGCTGGCAAGAAAGCTCTTTAGTTCCACAAGAACAGGCAGCGATGAACCGGCCTCAACGGTTCAGAGGGTTGGCAACTGACCCGGGTGTGCAGCGTAAAGCACCAGAAGCAGTTATCCGGCGGGCAGGGACCGCGGTCGGAAAAACAATTTGAACGGACTCGTACCGCGCCAGTAGCGCCGAAAAGTCAGCTTCCTTCTTGAACACAGGATTTGAAGGAAGGCGAAGGAGCGCATTACTGAAAAGCCCGGCTTGCTGCCGGGCTTTTTGGAATGCCTACCGGATGTTTTCACAACCCCCACCTGAAATGACCACACTTTGAGGCGTTCCCAATGAATCTTTATGCACTCGTTGAATACAACAAAGTCGTCCAATTGAAAGAAAGCGACGTCATTCCTGATGTACCTGCTTCGCCAACGTCTGCCTGGGTAGATGTAACCGGGAATACAGAAATACGCGTTGGTTGGGGCGCAACCTTCAACGGAATCTGGACGTTCACGCCGCCAACCGACGAAGACTTGCGCAACGAAGCCGAGCTCCAGAAATGGCAGCTGTTGAATGCAGCTGGAAGCTGGCTGCTGCTTAATTCTCTGGGATTCAAGGCTGATATCGGCGTGGCAACAGCAGAAGAAAAAGCTCTGCTGCTGGCTCACAAGCAGTACTCCATCGCCGTCAGCGACATCTCTAAGCAACCGGGTTACCCGGCGAACATTATCTGGCCCGTCGCCCCTTACTGACGTGTCTGTGTTGGCGGCAGAAACCGGTAGGCATTCCTCCCAATAATCCATTCATTAATGAGAAAAATCATGTTGAAAAAATACCTGACTCCACTTCTGGCAACTGCAGTGCTGCTCGGCACGGGCACCAACGTGCTCGCAGCCAATCTGCTGGTTAATGGCAGTTTTGAACAATCGACCTGCGGCGGTTGCATACTGGATACACCGGCAAAAGCCAATGCCATCACGGGCTGGACAACGTTTTTGTCGGGTGCCGAGTATTTCAATTTGCCCAGCGCGTTCGGCGGATCTGTTGCGGCAGATGGCGTAATGATCGTTGACCTGGCCAACTATGTTTACAGCAATGGTGGAGGCATTCAGCAGAACTTCGCCACCACGGTGGGCGCCAAATATCGACTGACCTTCAGTGCGGGTAACTCTCGGTATGCCAGTCGTTCCGGTGATGGTGTCGTGCAGGTGAAAGTGGCTGGCCAGACAGCCACTTTCAACACCCCCACGGCTAAAGGAGTTGCCGTGGAGTGGGCAACCATTACCTACGACTTCACCGCGACCACAACGCAGACCACACTGGCGTTTTCCAACGAGCAGAACCCCAATGCCAACTTTGCCTTTATCGACAACGTCATTGTTGAAAGGCTTTAACTTCCAATCGTTGAGCGTTGCAGTGACCCTTTTCAAGCATGAAGGCTGCACCCGGTCGGTGTCGCCTCCGAACCTGCTTTCATCAACCATCCAGGAGGCGTGACATGACAACCGAGCAACAAGCGTTGGCAGACATGCCGATCTGGCTGGTCATCCTGCTCGCCGTGGTGGGCGGGGTCTCCGGCGAAATGTGGCGCGCGGACAAGGAGGGCGCCCGCGGCTGGCCGCTTATGCGGCGTCTGGCCTTGCGCTCTGGCGCCTGCATGATCTGCGGCGTGTCGGCAATCATGCTGCTGTACGCTGCTGGCATGTCGATCTGGGCCGCTGGCGCCTTCGGCTGTCTCACCGCAATGGCCGGGGCCGATGTGGCCATCGGTCTGTACGAGCGATGGGCCGCCAAGCGCATCGGCGTCTGCGAAGTCCCACCCCGCGACCAGCCTT
This sequence comes from Pseudomonas sp. CROZ-RG-20F-R04-15, assembly GCF_022662375.1. Classification (GTDB taxonomy): domain Bacteria; phylum Pseudomonadota; class Gammaproteobacteria; order Pseudomonadales; family Pseudomonadaceae; genus Aquipseudomonas. The sequence continues at coordinate 557,579 of NZ_JAKNQL010000001.1, forward strand.
AACCTCAAATGTGATTCGTGCCGCCCTTTGGGCGGCAGGGCTGCGCGTGGACGATTGAAAAGGAGGTCATGTATGCCCACACCGATCCAGCAGCCGTCGCAACTGTTCACAGCCATTGCGACGACGCTACGCAACACCGCCGGGCTCAACATCATTGTCGGCAATCACGATGATTTCACTGCACCTGGCGATCAAGCCTGGGTGCTGATTGACTTCGACCGGAATGCGCCTGGCGCCCGTGCCGCAGATGGGCGTATTGCTCATGTCCTGACGCTGTCGCTGCAAGTCATTCCGGCACTTTCAGCCAGCGCCTTTGCAGCGTGCGACCTGATCGCCGTGCTGAAGAACCTGATCACCGACAACCGCTGGGGCCTGCCCGGCGATCAGTCTGATCTGCCGACCAATATCGATGGCTTGCCGTCATTACTCGCCCAGCAATACAAGGCCTGGACCCTAACGTTCGAGCAGACGCTCTACCTCGGCCCGACCTTGCTCGACGATCCACTCGGTACGCCGAAATTCGCCCGCACCTGGGAAGTCAGCAATATCGACGACCCCGACCAATACACCGCGCTGGAGGCCTGACCGATGTTCGACGCATTACTGCGCATGCAGCTCGGCCCGATCATCGAACGCCTGGCCGAAATGGAAGCGGAAATCGACGACCTGCACCGCCGCGCCGAAAGCTTCTGCCGCATCGGCATTTGCCAGACAGTCGATGCGGCGAGCAATACCTGCCAGGTCAGCCACGGTGGCTTGTTGACGCCGGCGATCAAGTTTTTCAACCCCAGCGCCGGCGCACAAAGCGAGTCGCGGATTCCGACGGTTGGCGAGCAGTGTCTGCTGTTCAATTACGGTAGCGGCGAAAGCGGCGCGCAGAGCGTGGCATTGTTCGGCTTGAACAGTGACCGTTTTCCGCCAGCCTCCACAGTGCCGACGCTGACCCGTCGAGTACATCAGGACGGCAGCGAAAGCGGCTACGACGATGCCACGCACACCCTCCACTGGCAAAACGGCCCAGCGGCTTTCAGCGGTTCTCGCGAGTCGCTGGAACTGAGCATCGGCCCGGCACGACTGGCGATGACGCCACAACTGATCACCCTGCAACTGGGTGCCGTCGGCATGACCATCGACCCTTCGGGCGTGCACTTCAGCGGTCCATTGGTCGATCACCAGGGCCGTGTCATCAGCCCCTGATTCAAGAGCCTGCACATGATCGGAATCGATAGAGACAGCGGGGCCAAGGTCGACGACTGGCTGCAGTTTGTGCAGCGCGCGACCCGGGCCCTGACCACGCCGCTGGGCACCCGGCAAAAACGCCCTTTGTACGGATCGTTGATCCCCACGCTGCTGGGGCAGAACCTCGGTGACGACGTTCTGCTTCTGGCCCAGAGCCACGCCACGCAGGCGTTCTACAACAAGCAAAACGGCATCGACGATTTTCAGCCACAAGTGATCGTCGCCAGCCGTCAGGGCGCCGGTCTGTTGTTGCGCTTCGCCGGCACCTGGAAAAACCGTCAACAAACCTTCGAGGTCGTGACATGAGCATGTTGATCCCCGGCCAGAACCAACTGGCCGAACCCGCGCTGATCACCGTTGAAGCCTTTGAAGACTTGCTCGCCGAGTTCAAGGCTTTCGTCATCGAATATGTCGGTGCTCGTTCACCGCAGAGCGCGGCAAAACTCAAGACCAGCCTGGAAAACGAAAGCGAACTGCTGACCCTGGCGCTTGAGGCTTTCTGTGTCCGGCTGCAAACCCACGAACGCAAATACAACGCCCGCATCAAACAGATGCTGGCGTGGTGGGCGACCGGCAGCAATCTCGATGCGCGGCTGGGGGACATGGGCCTGGAGCGGCAGTTGCTGGATGCGGGCGACCCCGCAGCATTTCCGCCGGTGCCGGCGATTTATGAAAGCGACGACGACGCTCGCTTGCGTTATTACCTGGCGCCGCATGCGCCGGCAGCAGGTTCGCGGATGCAGTATCGCCGCGAAGTTTTCACCCTCGGCGAGCGTCCGACGGTGCATGTCGAATCCACTGAGGCGGGTGTGGTGAATGTCACTTACACCTTCAACCCGGACGGCCTCGCTGCACAGGTCAAGGATGGCAATGGTCGGCGCACCGCGCCGGGCGAAGTGCAGGTCACTGTGCTGTCCCGAGACGGCGATGGCACGCCTTCCGCGACATTGCTTGACGGCGTTCGTCAGCACTTCGCGCGGCCTGATGTACGACCGGAAACCGACCTTGTCACGGTCAAGGCAGCCGATATTCAGCGCTATAAGATCCGCGTCGTCGCCAAGATCAATTCCGGCCCGGATTCGGGTCTGACCAAAGTCGCCGCGCAACAGCAATTGCAGGCCTACGCCGACAGTTGCCATCGTCTTGAAGGCCGCGTTGATCCAAGCTGGATCGACTACACGCTGCACAGCGCCGGCGCTGTGCAACTGCAGATTCTCGAACCGCTGGCGCCGATCGTGACGACGGCGTTTCAAGCGCCGTACTGCACCGCAGTCGAAGTTGAGGTGCTGACGCTATGAGTGAGCAAACTCAGCGGCCGACGCTGCTGCCGGCCAACAGCTCGGCACTCGAACGAAGTCTGGATCTGGGCTTCGGCGCACTGCTTGATCGCATCGCGCCGCCGTTCCCGGAACTGATGAACCCAGCAGAAACACCAGTCGCCTTTCTGCCTTATCTGGCAGCGGATCGTGGTGTCGCCGAATGGAGCACCGCCGCACCGGAAGTGGAAAAACGCCTGACCGTCGAACTGGCCTGGCCCACCGCGCGTCAGGCGGGCACTCGCAAGGCGCTGGAAAACGCCGCCAAGGGTTTGCAATTAAGGCCCGAGATCCGCGCCTGGTACGAACAGACACCGCCCGGTGCGCCATACAGCTTTTCCGTACGAGCCTTCAGCGACCAACCCTACAGCGAAGAAATCGACGCCCGTCTCGATCGACGTCTGGCTGATGCCAAGAGCGAGCGCGATGTGCTGACGGTCTCCGTTGGCTTGAGCGCTTTCGGCAATCACGTCATCGGCGCCGCGACGTTCTGCGGCGAACTGACCACGGTTTATCCGGTGTTCATCGAAGGCCTTGAAACCTCGGGAGAGGCGTTCATGGCCGCTGGCATGTACACCGTCGAAACATCCACTATTTATCCTCAGGGGGCCTGAATGGCTGACTATTACACCCTGCTCACCAACGCAGGGATTGCCTACGAAACGGCGTGCAAGGCCGCGGGCACGCCGATCAAGTTGACGCAGGTTTCCGTCGGTGATGGCGGCGGCGCGGTCTACAACCCGGCCGCCACCGCCACTGCGCTGAAACGCGAAGTCTGGCGCGGGCCGCTCAATGCGCTGTTCCAGGACGAGAAAAATCCGAGCTGGCTGCTCGCCGAAGTGACCATTCCGCCGGATGTTGGCGGTTGGTATGTGCGAGAGGCCGGGTTGTGGACTGACACCGGGATTCTCTATGCCATCGTCAAATATCCGGAGTCGTTCAAACCGGTTCTGGCGACGTCGGGTTCGGGTAAAGAGTTCTACATTCGGTCGATTTTCGAGACGAGTAATGCGTCGTTGGTGACGTTGCTGATCGATGACACCGTCGTCAAAGCCACCCGTGCCTGGGTCATGAGTTACCTCGCCGAAGAACTCGGCAAACTCGATGGTAAGCAATCGGTGCGTGTTGCTGCATCCAGCAACATCGCGTTGAGCGGTGCGCAGCAGATCGACGGCGTCGCTGTGATTGCTGGCGACCGTGTGCTGTTGCCGAATCAGACGCTGGCCAAGGACAACGGCTTGTGGGTTGTTGCCAATGGTGACTGGGTGCGGGCGACCGATGCCAACAGCAGCGCCAAGGTTACGCCGGGCCTGACGGTGATGGTGGAGGAAGGCACGGCGAACGGTGATTCGTTGTGGCACTTGACCACCAATGCGCCGATCACTCTCGGCACCACGGCGCTGACGTTCAAGATGCTGGCCGGGCGCACCGGGATTGCTGCCGGAACTTACAAGAGTCTGACCGTTGATGAATATGGTCGGGCGACTGCCGGCGCCAATCCTGAAACCTTGGCCGGTTTTGGTATCAAGGATTCGTATACCAAGGCTGAAGTTGAAGCGCTGATTGCCAAGGCTTCGGCGTTGCCGGTGGGTTCGATTGTCGCGTTTCCGGTTGATGCACCGCCGCCGGGTTTTCTTGAGCTGGATAACAGCGTCAAGAGCAGTGCGACTTACCCGGACTTGAGCGCTTATCTGGGCGGCAAGTTCAACAAGGGGGATGAGGGTGTCGGGAATTTCCGCTTGCCCGAGGCGCGTGGGGAGTTCTTGCGTGGTTGGGATCATGGACGTGGGGTGGATGCTGGACGAGGAATTGGTAGCTACCAGGCAGATGAACTCAAGTCTCATACCCACGTCTTCTCGGCACCGACATCCATTACAGCATCAGGCGGCTCATACGGAATCATTCTATCTGCAGGTGGTACTCCCAATTGGTCTACTACCTACACCGGTGGAAATGAAACTCGCCCCCGCAACATCGCTGTCATGTGGTGCATCAAAGCCTGGAACGCCCCGGTCAATCAGGGAACCATCGACGTAGCCGCGCTGGCGAAGGAAGTCGAACGGCTCAAATCCGCTGTTCCGGTGGGGGCTGTTCTGGCATTCCCTACGGGTATTGTCGCTCCCGGTTATCTGGAACTGGACGGCAGTGTGCAGAGCATTGCGACTTATCCGGATCTGGCCTCTTTTCTCGGTACCACTTACAACAAGGGTGACGAGGGCGCTGGCAACTTCCGGTTGCCAGAATCGCGTGGTGAATTCCTGCGTGGCTGGGATCATGGGCGTGGTGTTGATTCAGGGCGGGGATTGGGAAGTTTCCAGAAAGCAACACTCTTGGCGACTGACGCAATAACCCCTGATATCAAGGCGCTGCAAGACACCACCGTAGCGTTCAAGCTTGGTCCGACTCTCAGTGAGAACAGTCATCCATATGTTGGCGGTGACGTTGTCACTAAGGCCATGTATCCGGACACTGGCATTTCCGTCAGCACGGCTGCGAGAGAAGGGTTGTCATTTTTAGACAGTCTACCTATGTATGAGCGAGGCAATCTCGTTGGAACGCGGCCACGCAACATCGCCGTCATGTGGTGCATCAAAGCCTGGAACGCGCCGGTCAATCAGGGAAACATCGATATCGCTGCATTGGCGGGCCTTGCTCAACAAGCGTCTGAAGTTAATCAAGGCACAGCGAAAGTCGCGACCCAGAGTCAAACCAACGCGGGAACCGACGACACAGTCATTGTCTCACCGAAAAAACTGCGCCTCGGATTTGAGATCAGTCTTGCGGCCAATGGATACATCATTTTCCCCACGTGGCTTGGCGGTCTGATATTGCAATGGGGATTGGCATTCATGCCGGGGACATCTGCCAACTTCAGCTTCCCGATAGCCTTCCGTTCTAATGTTTTTCAAATGGTAGCGACAGATGGTGGAGGTGGCTCCCACTCGTTGGGTGTGAGTCCTTCAACGACTGGATTCTCCGCTTGGGGAAATGTGTCGACGACGAACATTCGATATCTGGCCATAGGTAATTAAGATGCGTTATTACAGCCAATCAACGGGCTGCACTTATTTGGACCGTGTGCATTCGGTGATGCCGGATGACGTGATTCAAATCAGTGATGCCCTCTATCAGGAAGTCTTTGCCAATCCAGCGCCGGGAAAAGCCCGCAGCCATGATGAAAGCGGACTGCCGATCTTGATCGATCCACCGGGTTTGACCGCAGAAGAAAGCGCAGAGCAGGAGCGCGTCTGGCGAGACGAACAGATCAACAGTGTTCTGTGGTTGCGTGAGCGTCATCGCGACCAACTCGATCTGAATCAGATAGCTTCGTTGACGACGGAGCAATTCAGCGAGTTGTTGATCTACATTCGCAACCTGCGTGACTGGCCACAATCGTCAGAGTTTCCGTCCGCCGACGCACGTCCAGTCGCTCCCACCTGGATCGCTGGACAACCCTAATAAACGCCCCGCACTCCGGGGCGTTTTCTTGTCCGCTTAAAACCACTCAACACCCGCCAAGCCCCTCCCCACGAGGGGCTTTCCCGTTTATGGAGAAACGAAAAATGGCAACCCGCCAAACTTACACCGTGCTCGTCCCATTCCCCACCGGCGGTGGGCACTGGTCGAGCATCGGCCAGGAACTCGATCTGCTCGACGTCGAGGCCAGTGCTCTGCACTTCGCCGGTCGACTGGAACTGAAAACCCCCACCACCCAGGCCAAAAAGGCCGCTGCCAAGAAGGCTGACTGACTATGGCTGAAGTTCTGAACTTCGAGCACAACGGCATTACCGTCAATGCCACCGAATCCCCCGAGGCCATGGGTGGCCTGGGTGACAACGTCATCGGTCTGGTCGGCACTGCGCCGAAAGCCGATCCGCTGATTCCGCGTAACGCACCGTTCCGCATCAACAGCTTCACCACCCACGCGCTACTCGATCCGACCGGCGCTGAAGAAGGCACCTTGTACCACGCGGTTTACCAGATACTCAAAGTGGTCAAGGTGCCGGTCTACGTGGTGATCGTCGAAGCGGGCGCAACCCCGGCCGACACCGTCAACAATGTGATTGGCGGCGTCGATCCACTGACCGGGCGCAAGCTCGGTCTGGCCGCGCTGGGCAGTGTCCCGGAAGACCTGACCATCATCGGCGCGCCGGGCTTCACCGGCACCAAAGCGGTGGCCAGCGAGTTCGCCTCGTTCGGCAAGCGCATCAAGGCCCGTGTGGTGCTGGATGGCAAGGACGCCTCGGTCGCTGATCAAGTGTTGTACAGCCAGGAACTCGGCGGCGCCGACCTCGGTTTCGACCGTTGCCTGGTAGTGCACAACATGCCAGCCGTGTACTCGAAAGCAGCGAAGAAAAACGTCTTCCTGTCGCCTTCCAGTCTGGCGATTGCCGCGCTGGCCAAGGTCAAGCAGTGGGAAAGCCCGGGCAACCAGGTGACCTACGCCGAGGACGTTTCGCGGGTCGTTGAATACAACATCCTCGACACCTCCACCGAAGGCGATCTGCTCAACCGCTACGGCGTCAGCTACTACGCCCGCACGGTGCTGGGCGGCTTCTCGCTGCTGGGTAACCGCTCGATCACCGGCAAGTTCATCAGCTACGTCGGCCTCGAAGATGCGATCAGCCGCAAGCTGGTCAAGGCCGGCCAGAAAGCCATGGCGAAAAACCTCACCAAATCCTTCATGGATCAAGAGGTCAAGCGCATCAACGACTGGCTGCAAACCCTGGTCGCCGACGAAACCATTCCTGGCGGCAGCGTCTATCTGCACCCGGAACTGAACAGCGTCGAGAAGTACAAGAACGGCACTTGGTACGTGGTCATCGACTACGGCCGCTACGCGCCGAACGAACACATGGTTTATCAACTCAACGCCCGCGATGAAATCATCGAGCAGTTCCTGGAGGACGTTCTCTAATGTTTACCAACCGCGTAAGACAGGCCATCGCGGCCACCCTGCAAGGTCTGCCGCTGTCGGCGACCGTTGAAGAGTTCACCCCGCCGAAAATCGAATTCGATGTGGAAGAGATGCGTGGCGGCCGCTTCATCGTCGAAGAAATGGCCAAGGGCGGCAAAGCGCTCAACGCCAAGCTGACCCTGCAAGGTCTCGGCGCCGAAGTCATGCTGGCACTGGGTGTGAAGCTGGGCGACGACATCCTGCTGAACGTGCGTGAAGCCGGTCAGGACCAGGACGGCAACACCTGGTTCACCTACCACACCGTCGGCGGCAAGCTGAAATCCCTTGAAGAAACCGCAGTGAAAATGGGTGAAAAACCCAAGACCAATCTGGAGCTGTCCTGCCGCACCTACAACCGCCTGGAAAACGGCGTACCGGTGATCGACATCGACGTACGCACCCAGAAGTTCGTGCTCAACGGCGTCGACATCCTCGGTGATGCCCGGCGTGCGGTGCTGATGCCGTAACTCACGGCTTACAGGCAATCACAAAACCCTGTGGGAGCGAGCCTGCTCGCGAAGCCTTTGGCACATTCAACATCAATGTGACTGAACCACCGCTTTCGCGAGCAGGCTCGCTCCCACAGTGGGCCAGTGTGACTGGCAGAAATTGAGTAACCCCCAAGAATCACCAAGGAATTCATACATGTCGTGGATGCCACCCCAGCATGACCTGCTTTCGCCAATCACCGGCGATGACGGTTCGCAGATCAACCAGATCCAGCTCAAACCGCTGTTCTATGCCGCACAAAAAGAAGCGCTGGAACGCGCCGGCGATGACGAAGACGATCAGTTCTTCGAACTGGCGCTGCTCGCCACTGGCCTGTCGGTCAAGGAGCTCGACCAGCTCAAGCGCCCGGACTACGTGAGCATCGCCCAGTACGTGCACGAGATGTCGACCCGTCCGGCGTCGTACTTTCTGGAGCAGGTCGAAGACGCGGAAAAATCCGCCGATCCCGACGAAGTGCAACTGCTGCAACCGCTCGCCGTGACCGGCCGCACCGTGACCTCGCTGAGCCTGGAAATGCCGGTGCTGCGCGCCACCAAAGTGATGAAGAAACTGAAAACGGCCAAGGAACGCGCCGAGTTCATCACCGCCCATTGCACCGGCCTGATGATCCCTGATCTGGCCCTGATGACTGTCCCGGACTGGACGCAATTGCAGGTGCGCATCGACGATTTTTTAAACCAGCCGGCGGCCTACTTTCGGAACGCGACATCGAAGTAATCCTCGATATCGTCCCGCTCATTTACCCGGTAAGTGAAGCGGAGATTCTGGAATGGGACGCCGAAAAGGCGTTGCGCCGCTACGACATAGCGATCACTCGCCTTGGCGTGAAACAGGAGTAGAGCGGCATGGCAGACGATAACTATGGGTTGACGTTCGCGACGGTCAATCAAGAGGTGCAAGTACCCGGCACCACGGCCACTATGAGGTCTCCAGCGCTGTCTGCGCGAGGCGCCGATTTGGCAGGTTCAGAGCCGACGTTGAAACCGGATGATGTATTTGCCGGGCTTGGTCTGGCGCTGGCGGATGCCACCGCCGAACTACGTCAGTTGACGGCCGAACAGGTTCAGCTCAGGGATGTGCTGGGGTCGATACACACGGTGCTGATGTCACAGCAATCGTTGCAACAGGCATTGAACGACCGACAAGCACAAATGGGCGGTACGGTCCTTGGCGCCGAGCAAAAAACTCCGAGTGCCAGGACCGCCACGCCTCCTTATGAACCTTTGCAACCGGCCATCAATCTCGACGCCGCGATGGCGAGGCTGGATCTGGTCGTCGGCCTTGAAGGCAACCAACGCAAAACATTGCAGGTCGCGCTGGAGAAGATGGCCACCGAGGCAAAGGTGGCTGCCGGCGGTACTACCGCGGTTGAGCTGGCAAGCATCAGCTACGCTGGCGCCAAGGCCGGTGTCGGCAATGATCGGTTGGATGCCGAAGGCAATATCGATCAAGCCGCCAGGCAAAACGACCTGATGGATTTCACCAGAGACACGGCGGTCACGGCGACTGCGTTCGAGATGAAACCACAGGATGCCGCGGATCTGTTGATCGGCTGGCGTACCTCGATGAGTCTCAATCGCGCGCAAACCCTGGATCTCGCCGACGCGACCAGTTTGCTCGACAGTCGATTGGCCGCTTCTGCCGCTGATATCGGCTCGATTCTGGGCACTTACGGTACATCGGCAAAAGGCGCCGGAATGGCGCCCGAGCAAGCCGCGGCATTCTCTGCGGCGTTGCTTAACGCCGGGGTAAACAAGGCCGATGCAGGCGTAGCGCTCGAAAAAATCACGACGACACTGGCACTTGGCAATAAAGCTTCTGCAAGCCAGAAAGAGGCGTTCGCTCAGCTGCAGCTCGACCCCAAGGCCATGGCCGAGAAAATGCAGGGCGATGCTCCAGGCGCGATCATGGAGTTGCTGGAGGCGCTGAAGAAGCAATCCCCGAATGAGCAATCCGCGTTGTCGACAACGTTGTTCTCGGTCGCCCAACCGGTTCGGCAAATGCTCGAGAACACCGCTGACGTGCAGCGCGCCTTTGCACTGGTGGCGGGTAAAAAGGATGAAAAGGATAAAAAACAGTACACAGGGGCGGTTGATCAGACTGCCCTGACACTCGCGGATACTTCGCAGGCACGCTGGAACATCTTCGGCGCCCAGAAGGACCGGCTCTATTCATCCGCCGGCGATACCGTGCTGCCAGTGTTTGACTACCTTGTGGAAAAAGTCGGAGGGGCAGCCGATGGTTTGAGTGAGGTGGCGGAAAAGGCCCCGGCACTCGCTGGCGCGCTGATCCTGATGGCTGCAGGATTGAAGGGTGGCAAGCCGCTGGGCACATTGGCGTCCCAAGCCGCCACGTGGACAGGCCCCGTGATGGCAGGTATCAGATCCGGGTTGGGCAGTCTCTCGGCCAGTGCCGGTGCCCTCGGTACCACCGCCCTGAGTCGTGCCAAATTTCTGGTCTCCGCTCCAGGCCGCAGTCTGATCAGTCAGGGTGCCCGGGTTGGCCGGGTGGCCGGCCCATTGAGCATGCCGTTGACGATGGTCGAAGCCGGCATGAAAGTCGTCCAAGGTGTGGCCGAGGGTGATACGAAAAAAGTGGCCGGTGGCGTAGGCATGGCAGCAGGCGGCCTTGCCGGTGGCTATGCCGGCGCGAGTATTGGCGCCACGATCGGTACTTTCATTCTGCCCGGCATCGGTACGTTGATCGGTGGTGCATTAGGCGGCGCCATAGGCAGTTTTTACGGCAGTCAGGAAGGCGGAGCCTTGGGTGAAAAACTGGCTACCCCTGCTGCCGATCAACTTGCCCCTCCGGCAGAGATCGCCAAGGATCTCTCGAGCGCTCAAACGCAAAATCAGCAGATTACCTACGCACCGTCGATTCAGATCAGCGGCAGCGAAATCGCCAGCTCGGAAAAGGTGGGCGCGATGATCTCGCAGGTTCTGCAAAACCATTTCAGCGGCGAATTTATCCCGACGATGAGCACCAACCCCCTCGCCACCCGCCGTGACGCAGCCCTGACCGATGGAGTCGCCTGATGAAACAACAAATGGCACTGGGCAGTTTCATCTTCGGCCTGTCGCGCAACTTTGCGTACCACCAGTTGCTGCGCAAGTCCGATGGCGGCTGGAGCGAAATACAGATCCTCACCAGCAAGCCGAAATCCAGCCAGACGGGCCAGAAGCCGGAAACCCTGACCATCACCGGCAAATCGATGTACGCCGTGGCCATGGATCGGCTCGATGAACTGCGAACCTTGCAGGCACTGCGCATACCGCTGCCATTGATTGATGGCATCGGTCGCAATTGGGGGCTATGGCGGATCAACAACGTTCAGGAAACCCAGACCCAGATCATCGATGACGGCACGGCGATGGTGGTCGATTGGGTCATCGAATTGGCGGAGTTCAACAATGCGTAAGGTCCGAAGCGTGGCCGGTGATTCGGTGAATCTGCTGCTCTACCGCGAGACGGGGCGCAGCGATGACGCTGCCGAAGAGGCCCTGTGGAAACTCAATCCGACCCTCGCCGAACACGGACCGATTCTGTCCGCTGGCGTCTGGGTGGTACTGCCGGAACTCGATACAAAACCCGCCGCGATCAAACCGCTCACAGCCTGGGATTAAGGAGGTTGCATGACACTGGGTTTTACCCCGGCGGTAGAAATCTACGGCTCAAACGCGGCGCTGCTCAATCAACGCCTGATCAGTTGGGAGCACATCGATGCCGCCGGGATCGAGTCTGATCAACTGACTCTGACCGTGGACCTTGAAGGTCTCGACGGGCTGCCGAACCTCGGAGGTCGAATCGGCCTGAAGGTCGGCTACCGAGAAACCGAAATGGTCGACAAGGGCCAGTTCAAAGTGACACGGCTGACGCCGACGCTGTTCCCGTTCCGCCTGACACTGGTGGCCACAGCAGCACCGTTCAGCAAGGATGACGAGACCGGTTTCAAGCAGCGCCGCACCGCCAGTCATGGTCCAACAACGCTCGGCGGACTGTTTCGCGAACTGGTGTCGCGGCATGGTTTCTCACCGCGAGTTGCCCCCGATGTGTCACTGATACGGATCGAGCACATCGACCAAACCAACGAAACCGACATGGGCTTTCTGACGCGGTTGGCGGCAAAGTACAACGTGGTCGCCAAACCGTACGATCAGATCTACGTGCTGGCGCGCCCCGGTCAGACCAAATCACTGTCCGGCAAAGTGCTGGCGAACGTGATCCTGTCAGTGACAAGCAACAATCGACCCGGCGATCACGCCTTTGTCAGCGCGACGCTGGAAGAGGCCGCGCGGGCGCAGAATCAGGGCTGCATAACCCGTTGGCTGGATACTGCTACGGGTATTTTGCAAGAGGTCAAAACCGGACTTTCGCCGTACAGGATCCTGCGCCAGCACCAACCCAGCGAAGCCGACGCCATCGCCGTGGGAGAAGGCGAAGTGCGCAAAATGCTCCGGCAAAAGTACAAGGTGAAGATCACCTGCCCCGGCGATCCACGGCTGGCCGCTGAAGGCCTGGTGCTGCTCGATGACACCTGGCCGGACTTCATGCGTGGGCGCTGGTCGATCGACAAGGTCACCGCCAGCGGCAATCGCGAGAACAGCTATCGCTGCCTGATCGATGCGTCGTGCCTCGACCCGAAAGCCGAAGCCAAAGACTGATTCCTCAATCTCACAGCGGTGAAGATCCCTGTGGGAGCGAGCTTGCTCGCGAATGCAATCTGACATTCAAAAGAGTCATCGACTGAAACACCGCTTTCGCGAGCAAGCTCGCTCCCACAGGTTTTGCAGTGCGCTGCAGATCGCATTCATTCTGGAGTATCCCCATGAAGATCACCCCGATCCTCACGCAATTGCGTGGGCAATGCCCGGGCCTTGCCAATCACATTTCAGTGGGTGTCGATCTGGCGCTGCTACAAGGCAACCCGGAACTGCCGACACCCTCGGCCCACGTGCTGCCACTGGCCGACTTGGCGAGTGAAAGCACCACCCAAAACCTCACCACCCAACCGATCCGCGACCGCTTCGAAATCGTCCTCGTGCTTGACGCCACCGACGCTACAAATGCGCTGGATCTGTTGCACGACCTGCGCGCCGAACTGTGGCGCGCGCTGGTCGGTTTCAAACCTGATTCCACCTACAACGTCATCGTCTACGACGGCGGCGAAATGGTCTCGATCAACAGCAGCCGCGCCTTCTACCGGCTGCGCTTTTTTGCCGAGTTCCAGCTCGGCCGCAATCTGCCAAGTCAGCCTGCGGAGAGTTGGCACGAACGCGAACTGGACGGTTTGTCGTCCTTTACCGGGGCCACCGTGCGGGTCGATGCAATCGACCCCGCCGACCCCAACCTGAAACGCCCGGGCCCCGATGGGCGCGTGGAAATGACTTTCTCTGGAGACGTAACCCCATGAGCAATCGCATCACCGTACTGCCGGCCGCCGGCCGCGTCGTACCTGACCCGGAGGCGGGCGATCTGCTGCCGCTCGAAGGCCGTGAAGTGCTGGACAGCGCCTGGTGGCGCCGACGTCTGGCCGACGGCGACATCACCCTCAAAACCGCACCAGCCAAACAAAAGGGAGCCAAATAATGGCGATCGGATTCAGCAATATCCCTGCGGACATTCGTGTACCGCTGTTCTATGCAGAGATGGACAACTCGGCCGCCAATAGCGCGAGCTCGACCCTGCGTCGTTTGATCGTTGCCCAGGTCAACGACAACATCGCCCCGACCGAAGTCGGCAAACTGGTTTTGGTCTCCAGCGTTGCGCTGGCCAAGAGCATCGGCGGCCAGGGCTCTATGCTCGCCTCTATGTACGAAACCTTCCGCAAGGCCGACCCGATCGGCGAGATCTGGTGCCTGCCGCTGCACAACGCTGAAGGCGCGATCGCCAAAGGCGTGCTGACCCTGACCGGCACCGCCACTCAGGCCGGCGTGCTCAATCTGTATGTCGGCGGTGTGCGTGTGCAAGCCACCGTGGTCAACGGTGCCACCGCTACGCAAGCGGCCACCGCATTGGCGCAGAAAATCAACGCCACCGCCGATCTGCCGGTCAGCGCTGCCGCTGCCGAAGGTGTGGTCACCCTGAACGCCAAATGGACTGGCGACAGCGGCAACGACATCAGCCTGCAATTCAATCGCCTGGGCAAGAGCAACGGCGAAGACACCCCGGCCGGCCTGACCACTGCGATCACCGCCATGACCGGCGGCGCCGGCGTGCCGGATCAAGTGGCGGCGATTGCCGCTCTGGGTGACGAGCCGTTCGAGTTCATCGCACTGCCATGGTCCGATCTGTCGACCCTCAACACTTGGCAAGCGGTCATGGACGACAGCACCGGTCGCTGGTCGTGGGCCAAGCAACTGTTCGGTCACGTCTACAGCGCCAAGCGCGGCACCGTTGGCACTCTGGTTGCTGCCGGCCAGGCACGCAACGACCAGCACATGACCATTCAGGCACTTGAACCGGGCGTTCCGCAACCGTTCTGGGTACAAGCCGCTGCATTGGCTGCACGCACTGCCGTGTTCATCTCCGCCGACGCCAGCCGTCCGACCCAAAGCGGCAGTCTGCCGGGCGTTGATCCGGCACCGGCCAGTGAGCGCTTCACGCTGACCGAGCGTCAGTCGCTGCTCAACTACGGCATCGCCACCGCGTACTACGAAGGCGGCTACGTGCGCATCCAGCGCTCGATCACCACCTACCAGAAAAACGCTTACGGTCAGGCCGACAACTCCTACCTGGACAGCGAAACCATGCACCAGTCGGCGTTCATCGTGCGCCGTCTGCAAAGCGTGATCACCAGCAAGTACGGTCGCCACAAACTGGCCTCGGACGGCACCCGTTTTGGCGCTGGCCAGCCAATTGTCACCCCGGCGACCATTCGCGGTGAGCTGATCGCTCAGTACGCAAAGCTCGAACTGGAAGGTCACGTCGAGAACGCCGAGCTGTTTGCCGAGCACCTGATCGTCGAGCGCGACGTGCAGGACCCCAGCCGCGTGAACGTGCTGTTCCCGCCGGATTACATCAACGGTCTGCGCGTGTTCGCACTGCTCAACCAGTTCCGTCTGCAGTACGACGACGCGGCTTGATCCGCGCGTTTGACGGCAAATTATCAGCCCACCTCGCGTGGGCTTTTTTATGCAAGGGAGTAACACCATGGGTCAACTGATTGCAGGCACCTGCTACGTCAAAGTCGACGGCGCACAACTGACTATCAACGGCGGCTGCGAAGCCCCGCTGATGGCAGTCAAACGCGAAACCGTCGTACCCGGCTTCTACAAGGAAACCGACATCGCGCCGTCGTTCAAAGTGACCGCGCTGCACACCGCCGACTTCCCGCTGAAGAAGCTGATCGAAGGCACCGATATCACCGTCACCTGCGAATTCAGCAACGGCAAAGTCTACGTACTGGCCGGCGCCTATCTGGTCGAAGAACCGGTCTCCAAAGGCGATGACGCCACCATCGAACTGAAATTCGAAGGCATCAAGGGGACCTGGCAATGAGCGGCGCCGTGAAGCTTCAGGTTGCGATCGAAGCTCACGGCGAGCCCCTGACCGAACTCGTCCTGCGCCGTCCGACGGTGCAGGAAGTGCGAGCGATCAAGGCGCTGCCGTACAAGATCGACAAGAGCGAAGAAGTCAGCCTCGACATGGACGTGGCGGCCAAATACATCGCCGTGTGCGCCGGCATTCCGCCGTCGTCGGTCAACCAGTTGGATCTGGCTGACCTCAATGCGCTGAGCTGGGCCGTTGCGAGTTTTTTCATGAGTGCGGCGTCGGCGCCATCACCGACCTGATTGCCGTCGCCTATGACCTGGCCTGGTTCTGGAAGGTTGACCCCGAACAGATGATGGCCAGGCCACTGGATGTGCTCCGCGAATCGCTGGAGCACGCGCAACGGATCAATGCGATGCAGCAGGTGCAGTGATGGCAGACGAAGAGAAAAAAGTGAAAACACCGGTGCTGATCACGGGCATCGATGAGCTGTCGCCCAAACTCGGCGCCCTTCAAGCCAAGGTCGAGGGGTTCAAGAAAAATCTCGAACAGGCTGGCCTCGGCAAACTGGACATCAGCGGTCTGTTCAAGGGCGGCAGCGTGATCACGCCGTTCGTGGAGGGGATCAAATCGGCGGCGGCGTTTCAGGGCAAATTGACTGAAGTCAGCGATACGGCAAAAACCGTCGACCTGCCCGCCACACCGAAAGTCGCTGCGCAAAACATGAACGTGTTCAGTGCGTCGATGGAAAAGGTTTCCGCAGCCGTGGACGCGGCACTGGTGCCGGCGGTGGGGGCGTTGGTGGTCGGGCTGGAACCGATGCTGACCCAAGTCGGCAGCCTGCTCGCCGACAACCCGAAACTGGTCGAAGGCCTGGCGGCGGGGGCGATTGCCTTTTCGGCGATGCAAACCGCCGTCACCGGTATGACCCAGGTGATGGACGTCATGAGCATGGTGCTCAAGACCAACCCGATCATGTTGATCGCCATGGGCATCGCGGTGGCGGCCGGTCTCATTTATGCCAACTGGACGCCGATCAGCGCGTTCTTCAAGGGCATGTGGGAGGGCGTGAAAAACATCGGTGTGAGTGCGATGGCGACGTTGCGCTCGATCCTCGATTGGCGACCGCTGGATGCACTGGCGGCGCTGTGGTCACCGCTCGCGGGATTTTTTTCCGGGATCTGGGACACGGTCAAAGCGGTCACCGCGCCAGTGATCGACTTCTTCAAATCGGTGTTCTCGTGGACGCCCGCCGGCATGATCCTGGAAAACTGGGCGCCGTTGACCGGTCTGTTTTCGGCGATCTGGGACTTGCTCCAGGCCTTGAGTGTGCCGGTGATGGCGTTCCTCAAAGGACTGTTCGACTGGACACCGTTGGGGATGATCATCAACAACTGGGGGGCGATCACTGGCTTCTTCGGCTCGATCTGGACGGCGCTGCAACCGGCGGCCCAAGCCATCAAGGACTTCTTCGGCACGTTGTTCGACTATTCCCCACTGGGGATGATCGTCAACAACTGGGGCAGTATCGTGGCCTTCTTCGAACCGGTCTGGGCCGCATTGCAAGCGTCGGCGCAGCAGATCAAAAGCTTCTTCCAGAGCCTGTTCGAATGGTCGCCGCTGGAACAGATCGCGATGTACTGGCAACCGGTCAGCGAAGTGTTTTCGGCGCTGTGGGGCGTGGTGCAGGCGTTGGCCGCACCGGTACTCGAGTTTTTTCACAACATGTTCGAATGGACACCGTTGGGGCAGATCATCAAGAACTGGGGGCCGATCACCGAGTGGTTTGGCGAGTTGTGGCAAAAACTGCAAACCGTCATTGCGCCGATCAAAGAGCTGTTCGACGGCGGCTTTGCCGGACTGATCGCCAAGGTCACCGGAAAGGTGGAAACGTTCACCGAAGCGCAACGCCAGACCAATGCCGAAGGCAAAGGAGAGCTGGCGCCGGCGTTCTTCGGAGCAACGCCGCAAGCAACGGGTAACGGTGCACTGCAAAGTGGTTCGTTGCCACAGAGTTCTGGCGCACTGATTCAACAAAGCGCAATCAACAACCGCACACAACTCGAAGGCGGCCTGACCGTACGCTTCGAAAATGCGCCGGCCGGGTTGCGCACCGATCAACCGCAAACCAATCAACCGGGCCTGGCGCTGTCTTCGCGCATCGGCTATCGCTCGTTGTCGGCAGGAGGTTCCAATGAACTGGCGTGACCGTTTGTTGCCGGCATCCTTTCGTGGTGTCGGTTTCTGGATCGATCAGGCGAAAACCCCGGTCGGTCGCAAGGGGCAGTTGCACGAGTATCCGCAGCGTGACCTGCCGTACTTCGAGGATCTCGGCCAACAGGCGAGGATTCACGACGTCACCGCGTTCATCATCGGCGCCGATTGCCTGGAGCAGCGCGACAAGCTGCTCAAGGCACTGGAGGCGGGCAGTGGCGAGCTGGTGCATCCGTGGCTGGGGCGACTGCAAGTCAAGGTCGGCGAATGCGACATGACCCACACCCGCCAGGACGGCGGGTTGGTGACCTTTACCCTGAAGTTCTATCCAGACCAGCCGTTGCCGTTTCCAACTGCCACGGTCAGCACGCAGAAAGTCCTGCTGGCCAAGGCCGACACGTTGTTGGGCTCGGCAGTGGCGCGCTTCGAACAGGCGATGACGCTGATCAAGGCAGCGCGGATCGGCATTGCCAATCTGCGTAACAGCCTGACCGGCGTTTATGAGGTGATCAAAGAACAGCTCAAGCCGCTGATCGAGCAGTACCGGCAGATCACCGAACTGGTCAAGGCAGTGAAGGAGTTGCCCAAGGAAGTGGCGGCTGAGTTCAAAGGTTTGCTCGGCGATATCAAGGAGCTCAAGGAGTTCGCGAAGGAGGGCTACCGTGGCGTGATTGCCGACGTGTCGCAACAACTCGAAGCGATCCGCAAGGCTGATGCGCCGAAAATCACCACCGGCAAGGACACCAACGCCGCGGCGCAGGCCATGGCCGATCTGGTGCAGGACACGATGCTGGTCAAAGTGGCGCAGTGGGTGGCGTCGATGCCAGTGGCGAGCCCCGCCGTGAAGCTGTCGTCGACACCCTCGGTGGCTCAGCAGGCGGATCAACCGGTGACCCGTCAGGAAGTACCGGTGACCGATGAAATGAAAGCGCTGCAAAAGGCTGTCGGGGTGGCCATTGATCCGATGCTGGACAAGGCCGATCCCAAGCACCACCAAGCCATCAACGATGTCAAGGAAGCGCTGCTGGCGCATCTCAAGGCAGTGGCGTCATCCGGTGTGCGACAGGTCACCAAATCGTTCCAGGAAAGCCTGCCGGCGCTGGTTGTGGCCTACAAGCAATTTGCCGATGCCACACGGGTGACTCAAGTGACTCAGAGCAACGCGATGAACCATCCGGGCTTTTCACCCAACGACGTGAAAGTGTCCAGGGAGTGAGCCATGAGCGAGATGGATAACCGCGTCACGTTGACCGTCAACAACATGGAATACGGCGGCTGGAAAAGCGTGGAGATCACGGCCGATCTGGAGCGCCAGTTCCGCACGTTCAAACTTGACATCACCTGGCAGTGGCCGGGGCAGACGGTGGACCAGCGGATCAAGCCGGGTGACCCCTGCGAAGTGAAAATCGGTCAGGACCTGGTGCTCACCGGCTATGTGTTCAAGGCGCCGATCAGCTATGACGGACGCCAGATCAGCCTGAGCATCGAGGGCAGTTCCAAGACCCAGGATCTGGTCGATTGCGCCGCCAGAAACCAGCCAAACCAGTGGCAGGAGCAACCGCTGTTGAGCATCGTTCAGGCGCTGGCGATGGAGTACGGGCTGATGGTGGTCAATGAAATTCCCGAGACTGCACGGCTGACCAAGCACACGATCGTGCCGGGTGAAACCGTGTTCCAGTCGATCGACCGTTTGCTCTCGTTGCTGCGGGTGTTTTCCACCGATGACGAGCAGGGCCGGCTGGTGCTGGCCAAACCCGGCAGCGGTGGTCGGGCCAGCGATGCGCTGGAACTGGGCAAGAATATCCTGTCGGCCAACGCCCCCATGGATCAGAGTCAGGTGTTCTCCGAATACCGGGTGATCGGCCAGCAGAAAGGTTCGGACAAGAAGAGCGGGGCGGCGGTCAGCGAGGTTGAATCCAGCGCGACCGATCTGAGCTTCAAACGTCGACGCACCACCATCATCAACGAGGGCACCGCGCTGACGTTCGAACTGGCCCAGCAACGCGCCCAGTGGGAGTGCGCCACCCGTATGGGGCGGGCGCAGACCACCACGTATCAGGTGCAGGGCTGGCGCCAGGCCAACGGTGATCTCTGGCGGCACAACACGCTGGTCAAAGTCACGGATCCGGTGCTTGGGTTTGATGGCGACATGCTGATCTCCAAGGTCACTTATTCGCTGTCGGCACAGGGCTCGGTGACCACGCTGCAAGTGGCGCCGCCGCATACCTTCGACGCCAATCCCAGCCCCCCGAAAAAACCCCAGGCCTGACACCCAACCCTGTGGGAGCGAGCCTGCTCGCGAAAGCGCTGGCAGCTTCAACATCAAATCGCCTGACCCAGCGCATTCGCGAGCAGGCTCGCTCCCACAGTGGATCACTTGATGTCTACCTTTGAGGACAATTCATGAGCCTACTGACACGCCTGCTGGCGCGCGGCACCGTCGTGCTCGCCAATTCGGCATCCAAGCTGCAATCGCTGCAAATGCGCCTCACCGCCGGCGAAGTGAACGACGACATGGAGCACTTCGAACCTTACGGTTTCACCAGCCACCCGCTGGCCGGCGCCGAAGGGGTCGTCACGTTCATCGGCGGCGACCGTTCCCACGCCATCGCCCTGGTCATTGCCGATCGCCGTTATCGCCTGCAATCGCTGGCGTCGGGCGAAGTGGCGATCTACACCGACGAAGGCGACAAAATTCACTTCAAGCGCGGGCGGATCATCGATATTGAAACCGCCACGCTGAACATCCGCGCCAGTAGCGCGGTGAACTTCGACACGCCGGTGATCAACCAGACCGGCAAGATCGTTTCCACCGGCGATCAGCTGGCCGGCGGCATCAGCCAGATCAAACACGTGCACGTCGGCGTACAAGCCGGTAGCGGCCAGACCGGCGCGCCGACAGGAGGCAAGTGATGCTGATCAGCCAAAACCTCCACGCTGCACTGACGCGCTCTGTACTGATCAGCCTGTTCACCTGGCGCCGAGCCGCCGATGACGACGCCCTCGACGACGACGAACGTTTCGGCTGGTGGGGCGACACGTTTCCCTCCGTTGCCGACGACCGCATCGGCTCGCGGCTGTGGCTGCTGCGCCGGGTCAAGCTGACCCGACAAACGCAGATGGACGCCGAGTTCTATGCCCGCGAAGCCTTGCAGTGGCTGATCGACGACGGCCATTGCAGCGCCATCGACATCATCAGCGAACGCCTCGACGCCCAGCGCCTGAACCTGCGCACGGTCCTGACCCTGGCCGACGGCGAACGTCTGGACATCAACCCCGATAACAGTTGGCAGGTGATCTATGCCGTTTGAAACCCCTTCGCTGCCGGTGCTGATCAAGCGCACCCAAAGCGACCTGGCCGGCGATTCGCTGCGCCAGTCCGATGCGCAAGTGCTGGCCCGTACCCTCGGTGGCGCGGCTTATGGTCTGTACGGTTATCTCGACTGGATTGCCGAGCAGATTCTGCCGGACAAGGCCGACGAGTCGACCCTGGAGCGCATCGCCGCTCTGCGTCTGAACCAACCGCGCAAACCGGCACAAGTGGCCACCGGCACGGTGAGTTTTACCGCCACTGCCGGCGCGGTGCTCGACGCCGATACGCTGCTGCAAACCAATGACGGCCGCACCTACAAGGTCACCGCCGCGCGCACGACCGTCAATGGCAGCAACACCACCACGATCGCCGCGCTCGATGCCGGCAGTCTGGGCAATGCCGACGCCGGGCTGGCGCTGACACCGGTGCAGCCGATTGCCGGCGTGATCGGCAACAGTTTTGTCGTGCTGGCGCCGGGACTCAGCGGTGGTGTGGCGCGGGAAAGTCTGGAATCGCTGCGTTCGCGGGTGATCCGTTCCTACCGCGTGATTCCCCATGGTGGCTCGGCCAGTGACTACGAAACCTGGGCACTGGAAGTGCCCGGCGTGACGCGCGCTTGGTGCCGTGGTGGCTTCCTCGGCCCGGGTACCGTCGGCGTGTACATCATGCGTGACGACGATCCGCAACCGGTGCCGAACGACGAACAACTGGCCGAGGTTCAGGCTTATATCGAACCCTTGCGTCCGGTGACGGCTGAAGTGCATGTGCGTCCGCCAATTCAGGTACCGGTGACCTATCGCCTGAAGTTGACCCCCGACACCAGCGCCGTGCGCGCGGCGGTCGAAACTCAACTGCGCGACTTGCATAACCGCGAGGCTGACCTCGGCGAAGATCTGTTGATCAGCCATATCCGCGAAGCGATCAGTAGCGCCGCAGGTGAAACCGACCACGTGCTGACAGCTCCCGTGGCCAACGTCACGGCCAACGACAGCGAACTGCTGACCTTTGGAGGTTGTGTATGGGGGGCATAAGAACCGCCGCACAATATCAGGCGCAACTGCGCGCCTTGCTGCCCAGTGGCCCGGCGTGGGACCCGGAGCGTGTTCCGGAACTGGAAGAAGTGCTGCAAGGCGTCGCCGTCGAACTGGCACGCCTCGATGCCCGCGCTGCCGATCTGCTCAACGAGATGGACCCGGCCGGCGTCAGCGAACTGGTGCCGGACTGGGAGCGGGTGATGAACCTGCCCGACCCATGCCTAGGTGCCACGCCGCTGTTCGACGACCGCCGCCTCGCCGTACGCCGACGCTTGCTCGCGGTCGGCAGCCAGGCTGTCGGCTACTACCTCGAAATCGCCAAAAGCCAGGGCTACCCCAACGCCACCATCACCGAACTCGAAGCCCCGCGCATGGGCCGTTCGCGTTTCGGCTCGGCGCACTGGGGCACGTGGGAAGCGCAGTTCATGTGGACGCTCAACACCGGCGGGCGCTTGCTGCTCGGCCGGCGTTTCGGCGCGAGCTACTGGGGCGAGCGCTTCGGCGTCAATCCGGGGTCGGCGCTGGAATGCCTGATTCACCGCAGCGCACCGGCGCATACCAAGGTGCACATCAATTATGACTAGGGAGGAATAAGCCATGGATTATCCGAACAGTGTGCCCAGCGCCGGCTTGGTGAATGGGAAGTTTGTCGATGAGAACCCGATGACCGGAACCCCGGGATCGCTGATTCCGGCGGATTGGGGTAACGGAGTTACGCAAGAAATTCTCAACGTGATCAATGCGGCGGGTCTGACGCCGGACGAGAAAAAATACGATCAGTTGCTGCAAGCGATTCAGTCGGTGACGGCCAAGGGCTGGAATCAGGATCTGGCGTTGCCGCTGGTGGCATTGCCGCTGCCGACGGTGGCTACCGCCGATGGTCGGCTGACGGTCAGCCCGGCTGCGGCATCCACCAGTGGTGGCAGGGTTTCGATTGCGGCAGGCACTTATATCAGTCTCGGTCAGGAAGTCGTGAATGGTCAGTTGGGTCGTTCGCGCACGTTTGTGACGTCTGCCTGGAGCAGTGCGGATCTGTTGCCCAGCAGTCACTACTTTTTACGCGTGCAAGTTTCCGGCGGTGCGCTGACGTTCTACGTGCAGCGTGGCAACATCCATGACGTGACGCCCGAATCGTTGAAAGGAACGGTAAACGGTGCCGCCGGTGGCGGCTTCCAGTCGACGGCACTGGACATGTGCCTGGCCTGGATCGTGACTGGTGCGCCGGGCTCGGTGCCCACGGTTCGTACCATCTACAACCGTGCTCGCTTGACCTGGACTCAGACGGTCAACGGAACGGGCGCAATTTTCCTGCCGCTGGATCCGCACGCACGTTCTGCCCGATTGGTTGCCGGCAATCCAACGCCGTCCTCGACGGCAGTGACGTCGGTTGCCTTTCCGTCAACGGGATGGGCGGGCGGTAACTATTGCTTCCTGTCACCCATTATCGCGGGGAGTTCCAACAACCCCGGGGGCTGGAACCCCGCAACGATTGCCCCTTGCGTGTTGTTCTCCAACAACATCGTCAACGACGTGACGGTTTCAACGCTGGCCGCCAGTTTCGATCATGCCAATTTGCGCTCGCTGTGGCAGTGCTATCAGGCAGAGCACAACCTTGGCCAGTCGAACGCCGAGAGTGATGAACTGCTACTGAGCATGGGTATCAAGAGCCATCCAGTCACTGATTACAGCGTCGGTATCGCGGTCAATTTTGCCGAAGCCGTCAACGTCCAATTGTCCTGGGAGCTTATTCGATGATCGTTATTCAAGAGCTTCATCAGTTCGACGGCGAAATGCGCCTTCCTCAGCCTTCTGCCGCCCATGACTGGGACGGTCAGGCATGGGTTCTGAACGCTGACAAACAGACTGAATTGAATGCGCAGGAAGTTGAACAGATTTGCGTCAAAGTCGACGCCGCTGCCGACAGCACTCGCATCGCATTGGCCGGCGACCCGCTCAAAGCCATGGAATACGCCCAGGCCGCCGCTGACGCTCAGGCCTATCAGGACGCCGGTTACCCGAAAAAGGAAGTGCCGCTGTCGGTCGCGGCGTGGGTGGCCAAAGGGCGCACTGCCAAACAGGCCGCCGAGCAGATTCTGAGCAAGGCTGATCAACTGACCGACCATTTGCTGACACTGCGTACGTTGCGCCTGAAGGCCAAAGCGCAAATTCGCGCGCAGGCTGCCAAGGGCAATATGGATCTGGCGCGCAGCGCTGGTGACGAAGTGTTGGTCGCCATTCGCGAACTGGTCAGCGGCCTTTCCAGCTAAGCCGAAAACCTTCATTCAGCGTTACCCAAGCCCACGTCGTTGTGGGCTTTTTATTTTCAGAAAACAGACCTTGGACAGGCACGCAGAAGACGCTGTGTCGACGCCGGTCATTTGTCATTTCAAAGGAACGAACAAACTATGGATTATCCAAAAAGCGTCCCCAGCGTCGGCCTGGTCGATGGCCGCTTCGTCGATGAAAACCCGGTGGCGGGTACGCCGGGGTCGTTGATTCCGGCGGTTTGGGGCAACAGTGTGACTCAGGAGATTCTGAGTGTGATTACTGGTGGTGGGTTGGTGGCTTCCGAGGCGGATACCGGGCAGTTGTTTAAGGCGATTCAGTCGATTGTTGGCAGCGCTAGTCCGATGCGTTCGGTGATTACCCGGCTTGCAGCTTCCAAGTCACTGGCTGAGCAGGAACTCGGTCTCGTTTTGATCGATGGCAGTCCCGCTCCCGTGACCCTGACTTTACCTCCGGCGGATCTTGCTCTGGGTGTACGCGATGTGATTCTTCGTCGTGTCGACAACAGCGGCAATCGCCTCGTTGTTCAAGCATCCGGCACCGACAGGATTCGCTTTCACACCTACCTGTCGGCCAGCGGTTATCCGTTTCTGGTGTTGATGGGTGGAGGTGACTGGTGGCATCTGCGCAGTGACGGAGCCGGGAGCTGGTGGCCGATAGGACGCTTCGACAATAACGCCTTGGGCCGCCCGTTGTTCGAGACCACCACAACGCTTAACCCGGGTGGTTATGGCGTTCCCAACGGTGATCTGTTCAAGCGGGCCGAATGGCCGTGGCTGTGGGATTTTGCTCAGGCGTCCGGGGCACTGACGACCGAAGCTGCCCGTGCAGGCCGAGAAGGTGGCTGGACCAGTGGCGATGGCGCTTCGAACTTTCGAATTCCCGAGATTCGGGGCGAGTTTTTGCGGGTGCTGAGTGAGAACAGAAACGTTGATGCAGGACGTGTAATAGGCAGTCTGCAAATGCACGCCTTGCAAGGCCACAACCATTATCTGCCGACGGGAACCGGGGCGACATTCAAGCCTGCTCCAGCGATTCCGGATACCGCCTGGGACGTTACTACCAACGTCAATATTTTACCGACCTCAGCAACGGTGGCAACGACCTATCCAAATCCCGCATTCGACAATGATGCCTACATCGGCAATATCGGCAATTTCGCCGGCGAAACCCGACCGCGAAACATCGCCTACCCCGCGCGAATCAAGCTGATATGAGGTGCATATGTTCAATTATTTGATAGACGACAGCGGTGCATTGACCGGACCTGTCGAGTTTCCGCTGGTGCCCGGGATCGGTCTGCAACTGCCAAGCAATGCGGTGACGCTGAGCATCGAACTCTCCCCAGCGCCCGAGGGGTTTGCCTGGGCCTATGACAACGGCTCGCTGCAACAGCAGATCGATTGTCGTGGCGATGTCTATCGCACTGACACAGGCATTCGGGAAACCTGGAATGCGCTTGGCGAATTGCCGGAGGGCTTCACCCAGTTGCCTTTTCCGGGTGGCTTCCACGTCTGGGTGGGCAACGCATGGCAGGTCGATGAGGCCGCGCAACTGGCGGATCGCAAACGCATCGTTCTCGCTAAGCGCGACGCACTGCTACGCGATGCAGTGCTGCGCATCGCGCCTCTGCAATACGCCGAAGACATCGGCGATGCCAGCCATGACGAACAACTGCTGCTGATCGAGTGGAAGCTCTACAGCGTCGAGCTGAACCGCATCGAAAAACAGGCCGGTTTCCCCGATGAAACTACCTGGCCGGTCGCACCCGGCACGGCCGTAGCCAACTGATTCGGCACAGGGAGCAGTGCAATGGACTATCCAAAAAACATTCCCGGCGTGGGGCTGGTCAACGGCGGCTTCGTCGATGAAAACCCGCTCGCCGGAACACCGGGATCGTTGATTCCCGCTGCGTGGGGCAACAGCGTCACGCAAGAAATTCTCAACGCGATCAAGGCTGCCGGATTGACACCGGATGAAGCCAGAACCGATCAACTGGCCAGCGCAATCGGTGCGCTGGTCGACTTCAGCAAGCTGAAAAACACTCCGACGACCTTGAGCGGCTATGGCATCACCGATGCGGGGGGACGACTGCTGGCGGTCAGGCAGATAGACACGGTGGGGATCACGGTCTACGTGCCGAATCCCAGAGCCAAGCGCATACGTGTGCGATTGGTCGGTGCGGGTGGCTCCGGCGGCGGATGCACGCCTGTGCCGGCCAACAATCAAATCCTCGGCGGTGGCGGTGGCTCAGGTGCGTACGCCGAAAGCCTATACGAGGTGACGGCCCAAATGCTCGCTGGCGTGCCGGTTTCTCTTGGCGCCGGTGGCGCTGTCAGCAACACCACAGGCCTGTCGGGTGGCGGTGCTTCTTTTGGCACTTACATGAGTGTTTCGGGTGGCGGTGGTGGGCAAAAGCTCGGGATCGTGGTCACGGGTACGTCGTCCGGATTCATTCAGGGGGGCGTGGGCGGCACGGTGACCGGCGGCAATCTCTGCAGCGCTCGGGGCATCACGGGCGGATTTGGAATGAGCAACGCCAATTGGGGCCTGCTCTCCGGTTGCGGGGCTGCCAGTGCGTTCGATGGCGGCGGCCCGTTCACTGGATCAAATACGGTTGGCAACGCAGGCATTCGCGGTTCCGGTGGCAGTGGCGCGTGCTCGGTCAACCCTTCAGCTTCCGTCGTCAGTGGCGCTGGCGGCAACGCCTTTTGCGAAATATGGGAGTACGAATAATGGCCGTTTATGCACGGATCGAGAATGGCGTGGTGGTCGAGCGGATCGACACCGGTGACTACGCAATCAGCGAGCTGTTTGCGCCGTCTTTTGTTGAGTCGATGGTGCGAGTGCCAGACGACATGACGGTCGACATCGGCGCCCTGATCAGCGAGTTGACGACGGCTACCGAACCACCGCCCGGGCAGACAAGTCCGGTGATCCTCCAAGCGCCCGTTGTTGCTGAGCAAGGGCTTGGAACAGTGGAGCGTACCTGGCGCGAGATGACTCTTTCAGCGACCGAATGGCTGGTGACTCGCCATCGCGATGAGCAGGAACTGGGGCGCGGAACCTTGCTCAAGGCTGCGCAATACCTGGAACTGCTTGAGTACCGGCAAGCGCTGCGCGACTGGCCAGATTCGGTGCTTTTTCCGGCAGCGGATTCCCGACCGTCAGCGCCGCTTTGGCTAGCCAGTGTGATTGGCTGAGGCCTGTGCACCCATTGTATTTAAATCAAGGAGATGAACATTGGACTACCCCAAAAATGTGCCCAGTGTTGGACTGGTCAACGGCCAGTTTGTCGATGAGGACCCAATTGCCGGTAAACCCGGCTCGCTGATCCCGGCGACGTGGGGCAACAGCGTCACGCAAGAGATTCTTAACGTTGTTCAGGCGGCCGGCCTGACGCCGAATGAGTCGTCGAACAATCAGTTGTTGGCGGCATTGCGCAGCCCGACATTGTTCACGACTGCGCCGCAGTTTGATGGTGGACGCTCGGCAGCAACATCTGAGTTTGTGCAGCGGGCGCTGGGCAGTTATGCCAGTGCTCGCAGTATATCCGCCGCCACCCAATTGACTCAGGCCGATGTCGGCTGCTCGATCGGTCTGGGCGGTAACGCGGCTTATACCGTGACGCTTCCGGATGCCGCTGCGGTGCCGAACGGCGCCACGATCAGCCTGCATTGCCGTAATAGTGCACCCGTCACCGTGGCCAGTAAAACCGGCACGCAGATCAGTCCGCAAGGGGCCTATCTGGCGTCGATCGTGTTGAATAATGGTGAGAGTGCGAACTTCGTCAGAGAGTCTGGAGTGTGGGTGGTGTATGGCACCGCTGCGCTGAAGTACTCAACCAATTACGCCGCACAGTTCGCCACATCGGGATATCAAAAGTTTCCCAGCGGTTTGATCGTGCAATGGGTAACAGGGGGCTCCGATGCGAATGGCAACATGACGGTGTCGTTGCCGATCAGGTTTCCCAATGCTGTTCTCGGCGGTGTCGCCAATGAAGGCTATCCGGCAGGTTGGAGTAGCTCCAACGTAACCGTTTGGGCATTTGACGGCGCGAACTCCACGACAACGACAGTGGTTGCGCGGGTCCGAAATGTGCTGGCTGGAAGTGTAAAGGCTGAGCCGGGAATTTCGTGTCGCGTTCTGGTTTGGGGGTATTGATCATGACGATTTATTTCTATGCACAAAGTCTTGGCTTTGATCGAGTCGATAGCGCACTTCCCGAAGTGCCTGACGGGGCGGTGGAAATTACCCAGGCGCAATACGTCGAGCTGTTTGCGGGACAAGCTGCCGGCAAAGTCATCAGCGCCAGTCACTCTGGCCAGCCTGTGTTGACCGATCCTCTCGATTCCCCGATTGCGCTGGCCATCCGTGAACGCGCATGGCGCAACCAGGTGCTTCAAAACACCCAATGGTTGGTGTTCCGCGACGCTGAAGAGCTTGAAGTGGGTGAAGGGGCAACCCTGCGCGCCGAAGAGTTCAAGCAGTTGTTGGCTTACCGGCAAGCGCTGCGTGAGTGGCCAAATGATCCGGACTTTCCAAACGCACTGTCGCGTCCGGTCGAGCCCGATTGGCTGGAAGGCCTGCTGCGGGCAAACGGCTGAGGAATCAACATGGATTATCCAAAAAGCGTTCCCGGCTCCGGCCTGGAGAACGGCAAGTTTGTCGATGAAGACCCGGTTGTGGGCAAGCCCGGTTCACTGATCCCGGCCAGGTGGGGAAACAGCGTTACCGAGGAAATTCTCAGTGCGATTACTGCTGCCGGTTTGACTCCGGATGAACAGCAGACCAATCAACTGGCGCAGGCGATTCGGCTGTTGTCGAAGCCCGATCCGTTGCAGCAGTTCCCGGTGCAGGTGTACCGCAAGAATCTGCTGATCAACGGCGGATTCGATATCTGGCAACGCGGGACGACCAATCAGGCACCGAATATTGGTGGTTACGTGGCTGATAGGTTTCGCTGTGACTGGAACGGTAATGCGGCTGTAGCGATCAGCCGGCAGAGCTTCGTTCCGGGGCAGACCGAGGTGGCCGGTGAGCCGGCGTATTTCCTGCGCTGGCAGCAGACCACGGCGGGCGTCGGTGCAACGGAGCATAAAATTTCCCAGGCTATCGAGTCGGTTCGAACCCTGGCCGGTAAAACAGCCACCGTTACCTTCTGGGCGCGATCCGATGCTCCGCGCGCACTGAAAGTGGCATTCGCGCAAATTTTTGGCGCAAGTGGTTCGGAACCGGTGACGAAAGCGGTTGACGCCTTTCAACTGAACACTGCCTGGACCCGGTACAGCGCAACATTTCAGGTGCCGACCATCGCCGGGAAAATGCTTGGCACGAACGATTGCCTGAGACTGGCATTCGACCTGCCGCTCAACGTCGTGCAGACGGTCGATCTGGCGCAGATCCAGTTGGAAGAGGGGCCGGTTTCCACGCCTTTCGAATACCGTCCGGTTGCTGAAGAGTTGATGCTGTGTCAGCGATATTTCGAGAAGTCTTTCGCCAATCGTCTACCGGTTCAGGCGAACAATGGCACCAGCACGTGCATTCTTTCGTTTAGCCAGTCCGCGGGTGCCAACGCTGGCCAATATGGCTTGGCCATCCACATGCAGATACTGAAGCGCGTGCAACCTACCATCGTGCTGTATTGCCCTGCAAATACAGGTAATCAGGTCTGGAACTACACGGTACAAACAGCCTGTACGGGAACATTCGTGCACGGTGTGACGCAGCGTACTTTCGCGCTTAGCACGGTGACATCACCCAACAGCGTGCCTGGTAACGGGTTGCAGATTGAATGGACAGCGGACGCTGAAATCTAGGAGTGACACATGACATACCAATTGACAGCGTGCGGCGTATTGCGCGTGGAGGATTCAGCATTCATCCCCCAGGATCCGACCAATCGCGACTGGACTGAGTATCAGGCTTGGCTGTCATCGGGCGGGCAAGTGCTGCCATTGGACGAAACACCTGAGGCGGCAGCGGGCACCCTGAAAACTCTGGCAAATAAATGGCTGGCAGGTATTGGCCGTCAACCATGATTCAATCAGGGCAATATCCAGGGAGGATCAAGCATTATGCAAATAACTGAAAAAGACCTGATCGACATCATGCCCAACGCCCGCACCCAAGCGGGCGTTTTTGTTTCTGCACTCAACACTGCCATGACTCGGCGGCGCGTCGACTCGCCCAAACGCATCGCGGCGTTCCTCGCGCAAGTCGGGCACGAGTCGGGTCAATTGCGCTATGTGCGTGAACTGGGCAACAACCAATACCTGAGCAAATACGACACCGGCACGTTGGCCTTGCGTCTGGGCAACACTCCCGAGGCTGACGGCGACGGACAAAAGTATCGGGGGCGCGGGTTGATTCAGATTACCGGCCGTTCGAATTACCGTCAGTGCAGCCTCGGTCTGTTCGGCGATGAGCGTTTGCTGTCGTTGCCCGAGCTGCTCGAACAACCGCAATGGGCCGCCGAGTCCGCGGCATGGTTCTGGGAACAGAACGGCTTGAACGAACTGGCCGATCGCGATCAGTTCAATACCATCACCCGGCGCATCAACGGCGGGTTGAACGGTTTGCAGGATCGCCTGGAAATCTGGGCGCGGGCGAGGGCGGTGCTATGCCAATCCCCTGGCGAATGATCGGCATCCTGTTGCTGGCCGCGGGTGCTTTTGCCGCGGCCTGGCAGTTTCAGGAGTGGCGCTATGGGCGGCAATTGGCGGAGCAGGCCCGGTTAAACGCCGAAGTCCTCAATCAACAGAATTCTGTCGCCGCCATCGCACGACAGGCCGAGCAGGATAAACGTCTGGCGCTGGAGCAGCGGCTCGCGACCAGTGAACAAACCCACTATCGAGCGCTGAGCGATGCCCAACGTGATCAGGATCGCCTGCGCGATCGTCTTGCCACTGCTGATGTGCGCTTGTCAGTCCTTCTCGACGCCAGCGACGTTGCCCCAGGCTGCAACATGCCAGCCTCCACCGGCGCCGGCGGCGTGGATCATGCAGCCGTACGCGCCCGACTTGACCCGGCGCATGCTCAACGAATTGTCGCCATCACCGACACCGGCGACCGTGGACTGATCGCCTTGCAGGCGTGTCAGGCGTATGTCAGAGCGCTGGCGCCCGAACATTTTGAATGAGTCTGTGTATTGAAAGCGCAACCGGCTCGTGTACGGTGGAGGCATTCCACACGATCCGGAGCACGCCGTGAAAGAGATCACTCAACTGGCCGCCGACCTTGGCCGACGTCTGCAACTGCTCAATGCCCATGTGACCACCGCCGAGTCGTGTACCGGTGGCGGGATAGCCGAAGCCATCACACGGATTCCGGGCAGTTCGGCGTGGTTCGAGGCGGGTTATGTGACCTACTCCAACCGGCAGAAAACCCAGCAACTGAATGTGCCGGCCGATTTGTTCGAAACGGTGGGCGCGGTCAGTCGCGAGGTGGTCGAAGCGATGGTGCGTGGTGCCCAGGACAAAAGCCTGGCGCGATTTGCCGTGGCGGTGAGTGGTGTGGCCGGCCCGGACGGCGGCTCGCCGAACAAACCGGTCGGCACGGTGTGGCTGGCCTGGGGCGTTGGCGAAACGGTCACCAGCGAGGTTCAGCACTTCCCCGGCAACCGCGATGAAGTCCGCCGACAAACGGTGAAGGCCGCGCTAGAGGGGCTCCTGCGACTAGCGGCACGAGAAATCGAAAATCAGGGGTAGGCGATCCGCGAACGCTGTGGAATAATACTGGCTACTTATACAGGTGTTGGCCGTCAGGCCTTATTGATTACGTGAGGACTTTAATGGACGACAACAAGAAGAAAGCCTTGGCTGCGGCCCTGGGTCAGATCGAACGTCAATTCGGCAAGGGTGCCGTAATGCGTATGGGCGATCAGGACCGTCAGGCGATCCCGGCTATCTCCACCGGCTCTCTGGGTCTGGACATCGCACTCGGCATCGGCGGCTTGCCAAAAGGCCGTATCGTTGAAATCTACGGTCCTGAATCTTCCGGTAAAACCACACTGACCTTGTCGGTGATCGCCCAGGCTCAAAAAGCCGGCGCGACCTGCGCATTCGTCGACGCCGAACACGCCCTCGACCCTGAGTACGCCGGCAAGCTGGGCGTCAACGTCGACGACCTGCTGGTGTCGCAGCCGGACACCGGTGAACAAGCCCTGGAAATCACCGACATGCTGGTGCGCTCCAACGCCGTTGACGTGATCATCGTCGACTCCGTGGCAGCACTGGTACCAAAGGCTGAAATCGAAGGCGAAATGGGTGACATGCACGTGGGCCTGCAAGCCCGTCTGATGTCCCAGGCGCTGCGTAAAATCACCGGTAACATCAAGAACGCCAACTGCCTGGTGATCTTCATCAACCAGATCCGCATGAAGATCGGCGTGATGTTCGGTAGCCCGGAAACCACCACCGGTGGTAACGCGCTGAAGTTCTACGCTTCGGTTCGTCTCGACATCCGTCGTACCGGCGCGGTGAAGGAAGGCGACGAAGTGGTCGGCAGCGAAACCCGCGTCAAGGTTGTGAAGAACAAGGTCGCTTCGCCGTTCCGTCAGGCCGAGTTCCAGATTCTTTACGGCAAAGGCATCTACCTCAACGGCGAGATGATCGACCTGGGTGTGCTGCACGGTTTCGTCGAGAAGTCCGGCGCATGGTATGCCTACGAAGGCACCAAGATCGGTCAGGGCAAGGCCAACTCGGCCAAGTTCCTGGCAGACAACCCGGAAATCGCCGCGAAGCTCGAGAAGCAACTGCGTGACAAACTGCTGACTCCTGCGGTGATCGACTCCAAGGCTTCTGCAGTCAAAGAGACTGAAGACGACCTGGCCGACGCTGATATCTGATTGCAGCGATGACCACCGCCGTACTCGATACCCTCGTCGCGGTGCGGCGAACCGCCATGGACCTGCTCGCACGCCGCGAGCATGGTCGAGTCGAGCTGACGCGAAAACTGCGTCAGCGCGGCGCTGAGGCGGAGATGATCGAAACAGCCCTCGACCGTTTAACGGAAGAGGGGCTGCTTTCCGAAGCCCGTTACCTTGAAAGCTTTGTTTCCTACCGTGCCCGTTCCGGCTATGGCCCTTTGCGGATTCGCGAAGAGTTGAGCCAACGCGGTTTGCAACGTGCCGATATCGAACTCGCCCTGCGCGAAAGCGGTATCAGCTGGCAGGAGCAACTTCAGGACACGTGGCGCCGCAAGTTCTCCGGACATTTGCCGATTGATGCGAAAGAGCGGGCCAAGCAAGGCCGGTTCCTGGCATATCGGGGCTTCTCGATGGAGATGATCAACCGTTTGTTCAGCGGTCGAGGGATGGACGATTAAACCGCTTAAATAAAAACGGCCCGCTATGAAAATAGCGGGCCGTTTTTTTTGCCCTCAAATTACCTTGGAGGGTTCGCGTGAACGTTGCGCTGTTTGCGGTTTTGAATCAGCCCAGTTTTCCGGCAGGTTGATGTAATCGATCAACTCCCTCAGGCGTCCGTGAGTGCGGGCATTAAAGGCGAAGGCCAGCCGCGCCAGATGGCTGAACTGCGCATCATCGTGTTCCTCACCGCTGTAGTCGTGTTGATGGAACTGGTCACTCAGGCACAGATCGGCGAATTCTTCCTGCATGTGCTCCAGCGCTTGATCGCTGAGCTTGTGATGCATGCGAATCACGAACTGACGCTTGAGCCAGCGACTGGAGTGGAAGTTGCTGTAGAACTGGTTGATCTGTTCCACCGCTTCCTCGACGGTGTAAACCAGACGCATCAGTTTCATATCGGTCGGCAGGATGTAATGGTTCTCTTCCAGTTGCTGGCGGATGAAGTCCATCGCGCCTTGCCAGAATGTGCCGCCCGGCGCATCCAGTAGCACCACCGGCACCAGTGGGCTTTTACCGGTCTGGATCAATGTCAGTACTTCCAGCGCTTCATCCAGTGTGCCGAAACCGCCCGGGCACAAGACCAGTGCATCGGCCTCTTTGACGAAGAACAGTTTTCGCGTGAAGAAAAAGTGGAAAGGCAGCAGATTGCCGGTACCGTCGACGGTCGGGTTGGCATGCTGTTCGAAGGGCAGGGTGATGTTGAACCCGAGGCTATGATCGCGGCCGGCGCCTTCATGGGCGGCGGCCATGATGCCGCCCCCGGCCCCGGTGATGACCATCATCTCCGAACGGGTCAACGCCGCGCCGAGCTCTCGGGCCATGGCATACAGCGGATGTTCGACGGGTGTACGCGCCGAGCCGAACACCGTGACTTTGCGTCGGCCCTTGAATTGTTCCAGAACCCGGAACGCCTGCTCGAGTTCGCGCAGGGCTTGCAGGGTGATCTTGGCGTTCCAGCGGTTGTGGTCTTCCTGGGCCATGCGCAGCACGGTCAGGATCATGTCGCGGTAGATGGGAAGGTTGGGGCTGTTGGGGGAAACGCGGCTGAGTTGTTCTTCAACCTGGCTGATGAGGTCGGGACCGCTTTCCTGAAAATGACGGCTCAAGAGGTCATTCGGTTGGTAAGGCATTCAACGTCTCCTTCTGCACAGAGCGGATGGCCCTGACGAGCGGCGTCAGTGCCGCGCTGCAAAAAACACACGATCGGCAGTTCCTTGCCTGCCGTTGAAAAGTGATCGGGAATACTCTGAATCTAGACCCTTGCGCGCAATCGCGCTGACTTGATCATTGCGCCGCAACGTTTTGTCTGGCAACCGTTTATTGATTTTCCGCCGCTGCGTCACCGCTCGTCTGAACGTGCACCGAGTGGCAATCCCTCTGATTAACTAACGTACAGGCGCCGTACGACAGCTTTGCGTCACGGTGCGCGTGATTCAAGGATTTGCAGGTGGCAAGGAGGCGGGGCGCATGGCCAGAGTGATTCTGGAGATCGATACGCAGCTGTATCGAATGTTGAAGGCATCAGCCGAGACCAATCATCTCAGTCTCGAAGAAGAGTGCTGCCGGCGGTTGGCGGGCGGCGAGCGCCGTTCGCACTATTTACAGGCCTTGCTGGCCGAACTGCGCGCCGAGGATGAACAGCGGCGCGCCAATTCGCGATGATTACTTCTTCTTCGCCGGGCCGGCTTTCGGGCAATCCGATTCCTGATAGCTGGCGGAGCCGATCGCTTTGTTGGTTTTCACTTCGGTGAAGTCGTAACGCATGATCGCGCCCTTGGCCATCAGCTTGCGAAACGACGGGTTGTTGCACACTGAAGCGCCCAACTGGAAATACACGGCTTTAGGATCAGCGCGCATCTTGTCGGCGTGGCTCTTCTGCACGCTCAGGTGGTTGATTAGCTGCGTGCCTTCAACGGTGAAGCCCTGATCAAGAATATCTTCGCTGATGGCGCGTGGCGTGCCGACGCTGCTTTGGGCGGCGACGTTGCGCAGCTCGCGGTTCAGATTCTGCTCACTCAGGGAGGCAGCCTGAGCGGTGAAGGACGACGCCAGCAGAATGGCAGCGGTGGGAACGATAAGGCGCAGCATGAAACTCTCCTGGTTCAGTGACTGGTGGTTCGACCAGCCACGTGACTGTGCGTTCAGTGGCGGCGAATTATAGGGGAGCCGGTCGGGAGGGTACAGGCTTGTGCCCGTCGCTCTGGTAAACTGCCGGCCTTTATTGCCCTGCCGAGTGTTGTTCGTGTCGAGTTTCCCTGTCTGCCGGCGCTGCCCGCGATGAATCATGCCCCCAACGCCGTCGCCCGTCTGCGTGACCAGCGCGAAGATGAAGGTATCAAGCCGATTCAGGCCCGTGGCTTTCGCTCCGAGCGCTGCCGCGATTGTCGGGTGATCATCAGCCATTGTCTGTGCGCGTGGCGGCCAAGCGTTGAAACGCGCTCGGGCGTGTGCCTGATCATGACCGGCAAGGAAGTGTTCAAACCGAGCAACACCGGTTGGCTGATTGCCGATGTGGTGCGCGATAACCACGCGTTTATCTGGTCGCGCACCGAGCCCGACCCGCAGATGCTCGCACTGCTCAATGACCCGCAATGGCAGCCGTATCTGGTGTTTCCCGGCGAATACGTTGAACCATCGCGAGTGACCAACACCGTCGCTGCCGATAGCAGCAAGCGCCCGCTGTTCATTCTGCTGGATGCGACCTGGACCGAAGCGCGGAAGATTTTCCGCAAGAGCCCGTATTTCGATCGCTTGCCGATTCTTAGCCTGCTGCCGGATAAACTTTCACGATATCGCTTGCGCCGCTCGACCCGCAGCGAGCATCTGTGCACCGCCGAAGTCGCGGCGCTGTGCCTGGAATTGGCCGGTGACTCGGACGCCGCTTCTGCGCTGGACGCCTATTTCGACGTGTTCAGCCAGCATTACCTCGGCGCCAAGCAGCAATTGGACATGAATGAGTCCACCCCCGCCCATGCCGAGTTGCTGCCCTATATACGAAAGCCGCAGCCGGAGTTGGCCCGATAGTGGCCCATACTGTACAAGCCAGCGGCCGTGCTGCTTGACCACCCCGTCTTCGCTGGGCATGCTTGGCGCCGATTAGGGTGCGGCCAAGGTTTGAAACGCCGTGTTTGCTGTTGATTGGCGTTGAACGTGCCCCTGTGGATATCGCTTGAAAGCGGCATCTTGAGTTGCTTTGGCCAGACCGGAATGCACCGCGTCTGCCATCAAAAACAGGATCATTTGAAAAATGGCCACATACGACATCCTGATTGCCGATGATCACCCCCTGTTTCGTAGTGCCCTGCATCAAGCGGTGACGCTGGGCCTTGGCCCGGATGTACGGCTGGTGGAAGTGGCGAGCATCGCCGAACTGGAAACCCGCCTGACTGAAAAGGCTGATTGGGATCTGGTCCTGCTGGACCTGAACATGCCCGGCGCTTTCGGGTTTTCCGGGTTGGTCATGCTGCGCGGACAGTACCCGCAGATTCCGGTGGTGATGGTTTCGGCGCAGGAAGAAGCTTCGGTGATGGTCAAATCCCGTGAGTTTGGCGCCAGTGGCTTTATTCCCAAGTCCAGCGATCTCAGCGTGATTCAGGAAGCGGTGCGTAAAGTGCTCGATGGTGATGTGTTCTGGCCGCCGCAGGCGTTCGAAGCGGTCGCCGTTTCCGATGAAGCCAAGGCCGCCAGCGATGGCCTCGCCAGCCTGACGCCGCAGCAGTTCCGCGTACTGACCATGGTCTGCGAAGGCCTGCTGAACAAACAGATTGCCTATGAGCTGAGCGTGTCCGAAGCGACTATCAAGGCCCACGTCACGGCGATCTTTCG
Source organism: Pseudomonas sp. CROZ-RG-20F-R04-15 (assembly GCF_022662375.1). Lineage (GTDB taxonomy): Bacteria > Pseudomonadota > Gammaproteobacteria > Pseudomonadales > Pseudomonadaceae > Aquipseudomonas. The sequence continues at coordinate 595,131 of NZ_JAKNQL010000001.1, forward strand.
CAAGCTGAATGTGCGCACTCGCACGCAAGCGGCTTTACTGCTGCAACAACTTGAGTCAATTCCGAGCCAATAAAGGCTGGCCTCTTCACGCTTTTTTGACTTTTGTTGCTCTAGCTTTCCCACTCCTTTTTGGTTGGTTTCTACTTTATGTCACCTTTCAAGGGCCAGACCGGCCTGAAACGCATCCTCAACGCTTCCGGTTACTCGCTGGACGGCCTGCGCGCAGCCTTCACCGGTGAAGCAGCCTTCCGCCAATTGGTACTGCTCAATGTGGTGCTGGTTCCGCTGACGTTCTTCCTCAATGTCAGCCGCGTTGAGCAGGCACTGTTGATCGCTGTGTGTCTGCTGGCGCTGATCGTCGAGTTGCTGAACTCGGCAGTGGAAGCGGCCATTGACCGCATCTCGCTGGAACTGCACCCGCTGTCGAAGAACGCCAAGGACATGGGCAGCGCCGCGCAATTCGTGGCACTGAGCATGATCGCACTGGTGTGGGCAGTGATTCTGCTCTAAGCGATTGTCGGCAAGACGATCTCGTCGCTGCGCTGCACCCCGGCGGTGAAAGCGCGGCACAGGTCGAGAAACTCGCGCATGGCGGAAGTCTGATACTTCTGCTTGTGCCAGATGAAGTAGAACTGTCGCGCCAGATCCAGATCCGGCGTTTCCACCGGCACCAGACTGCCGCGCCGGAACGCATCACGCAGCGCCAGCCGCGAGATACAGCCAATCCCCAGTCCTGATTCCACCGCGCGTTTGATCGCTTCGGTGTGTTCCAGCTCCAGACGAATATTCAGCGAGCTGCGGTGGTGACGCATGGCCTGATCGAAGGTCAGCCGCGTGCCGGAACCCTGTTCGCGGAGAATCCACGCTTCATGCGTCAGCTCTTCCATGCTTGCAGTACCGCGTTGGGCCAGCGGATGCTGCGGCGCGCAGAACACCACCAACTCATCTTCGACCCAGCTCTGCACTTCGATGTCCGGGTGGCTGCAATCGCCTTCGATTAGACCCAGATCAATTTCGTAGTGGGCGACTTGTTGCACGATATTGGCGGTGTTCTGCACGTGCAGCTTCACCTGACTTTCCGGGTGGCGCTGCATGAAACTGCCGATCAGCAGCGTCGCCAGATAATTGCCGATGGTCAGCGTCGCGCCCACCGACAGCGAGCCGAAACCGGATTTGCCGTTGAGCAGGTCTTCGATTTCCTTGGCCTGATCGAGCAGGGCCACCGCCTGTGGCAACAGCTGTTTGCCGAGGGCGTTGAGGCTCAGCCGCTTGCCGGCGCGGTCGAACAGCTGGCAGCTGGACTGGCGCTCGAGCTCGGTGATCGAGGTGCTGGCAGCCGACTGCGAGAGGTTGAGCAGACCCGCAGCACGGGATACGCTTTCCTGCTGGGCGACGGCGACGAAGACTTGCAGTTGACGGAGAGTAAATCGCATATCGATATAACCGATAACCCTTATCTTAATAATCCAGTTAACAGATATTGTCGTCGCTATTAGAATGCGATGCAATTGCGCACCGTCGCCTTCAAAAGCCAGCGCTGACCCAATCTCCAGGAGTCAAACGTACATGAGCAACATGAACCACGAGCGTGTCCTCAGTGTTCATCACTGGAACGACACTCTGTTCAGCTTCAAGTGCACCCGCGATCCGGGCCTGCGCTTCGAGAACGGTCAGTTCGTGATGATCGGCCTGCAACAGCCTAACGGCCGCCCGCTTATGCGCGCTTACTCGATCGCGAGCCCGAACTGGGAAGAGCATCTGGAGTTCTTCAGCATCAAGGTGCAGGACGGCCCGCTGACCTCGCAGTTGCAGCACTTGAAGGAAGGCGACGAGATCATCATCTCGAAGAAGCCTACCGGTACCCTGGTTCTCGACGACCTGAACCCGGGCAAGCACTTGTACCTGCTGAGCACCGGTACTGGCCTGGCGCCGTTCATGAGCGTGATTCAGGACCCGGAAACCTACGAGCGCTTCGAAAAAGTGATCCTGGTTCACGGTGTGCGTTACGTCAACGAAGTCGCCTACCGCGAATTCATCACCGAGCACCTGCCGCAGAACGAGTTCTTCGGCGAAGCGCTGCGTGACAAGCTGATCTACTACCCGACCGTGACCCGCGAGCCATTCGAGAATCAGGGCCGTCTGACCGACCTGATGCGCAGCGGCAAGCTGTTCAGCGACATCGGCCTGCCGCCGATCAACCCGCAGGACGACCGCGCGATGATCTGCGGCAGCCCGAGCATGCTCGACGAGACCAGCGAAGTGCTCGACAGCTTCGGCCTGAAGATCTCGGCCCGTATGCGCGAGCCGGGTGATTACCTGATCGAGCGTGCGTTCGTCGAGAAGTAAGCACTTGCCCTTGTGGGAGCGAGCCTGTTCGCGAAAGCGGTCTGTCATCAACATTGATGTTGACTGATACGGCGCCTTCGCGAGCAGGCTCGCTCCCACAGTTGGTTTTGTGGTGTGACAGTAAAAAGCCCGCGTTGCCTGTGAAGGCCGCGCGGGCTTTTTCGTTTCCGGGGATTACGCCTCGGCGGGGATAACTTCGAGCACACGGATCTGCTCAGGCGTCGGGTAATGCCAGCGCACGTCCAGATCCCAGAACTGTGCGCCGTACTCGCGCTCCGGTGCCGGGGTTTGATACGCCGGGCGAGGATCCTGCGCCAGGCACTGTTCGATCAGCTCAACCAAAGGCTCGTCGAGGCGCTGAGCGTGCGTATGCGCCTGTTTCAGCGCCGAGTCCGTCCACTGCACGTCAATCAGCTGCGGCGCAGCGCTGGCGATGCTGTTGGCAGCGTCGGGGATGATGTCGGCATAAGGCACGTAGGGTTTGATGTCGAGAACTGGCGTGCCGTCGAGCAAGTCGATCCCGGAAATGAACAAGCGATTGGCTTCGACCTTATCCAGTTTCACTACCGATTGGCCAATGCCGTTGGGCCGGTGAGTGGCGCGGGTGGCGAACACGCCCATGGACTTGTTGCCGCCCAGGCGCGGCGGACGGACTTTCAGTCGCGGTTTGTCTTCCAGTGCCTGATGGAACAGAAACAGCAACCAGACATGACTGACCTGCTCCAGCCCTTGCACGGCGTCACCCTGATCGAACGGCGCCACCAGTTCGAGCACGCCACGGGCGGCGGGGGCCAGTTGTGGCTGGCGGGGGATGGCGAATTTCTCCTTGAAACAGGAGCGCACGAAGCCGATGGGGGAGACGCTGTAAGTCATGGTTTGCATTCGAAGCGGGGCAGGGTGGGCATGATAACCCGACGGGCCTGAAGTCTGGTGCTGGCAGGGCTGGCCTCTTCGCGAGCAGGCTCGCTCCCACATTGGGTCAATGGCGTGCACAAGATCCCTGTGGGAGCGAGCCTGCTCGCGAAGGCCGCACCGCCGATCTCAGAGACTGAACCCACCATCCAGCGGAATAATATTCCCGGTCATATAAGCCCCAGCCGTACTCGCCAGACTGATCGCCAACGCCGCCATCTCCTCTTCACGCCCCCAACGCTTCATCGGAATCAACGCCGTATCCTCAGCCAGCGCCTGCTGATCATTGCCAATATGCTGCGTCATCTTGCTCGGAAACCTTCCCGGCGCGATCACATTGACGTTGATGTGCTGACTCACCAGCTCCCGCGCCAAAATCCGCGACAGCTGATGCAGGGCGGCTTTACTCGGCCCATAGGCATACGCCTGCTCACCAAATGAAGAAATCCCCGCCACCGAGCCAATGTTGATGATCCGCGCCGGATTCGCCGCCGAGCCAGCCTTGCGCAACAGCGGCAAAAACTGCTGGATGCAGGTGAACACCGAAGTCACGTTGAGCTGCATGACCTTTTCCCAGCCCTTGACCGGATAACTCTCCAGCGGTGCGCCCCACGTGGTGCCGGCGTTGTTCACCAGAATATCCAGGTGAGTGATCTGCTCGCCCAGTCGTGCGGCCAGCTCCTGTACGCCTTCTTCCGTCGCCAGATTTGCCGCGATGCCATGACATTTGCCCAAGGCACTGAGTTCTTCGGCGGTTTGATGACACGCTTCGGCGTCGCGCGAGCAGACGTAAACGCGCGCGCCAGCCTCGACAAAGGCCTTGGCGATCATTTTGCCGATACCACGGGTGCCGCCGGTCACCAGAGCGGTGCGGCCTTGCAGGGAAAAGTACGGGTGCATGGCGAGTCCTGAGGATTAGGGATCAGTACACCCTAGTCGTCAGCCGCAAAAAGCGGAGCCACTATTTTCGAAAGGAATGAGCGGTCATGCGCTGCGGCGGCGACCATCAGTCGCCACCGCAGAAGGGCATCAGGCCGGGCGAACGCGCAGGGTCAGGCCCTTGAGGAAGTTGCGCAGCAACTGGTCGCCGCACGGGCGGTAGTTGGTGTGGCCGACCTTGCGGAACAGTGCGCTCAGCTCAGGCTTGGACACCGGGAATTCGGCGGCCTTGAGGATCGCGTGCATGTCGTCTTCTTTCAGTTCGAAGGCCACGCGCAGCTTTTTCAGGATGATGTTGTTGGTCACCGGCACTTCGATCGGCTGCGGCGGACGACTTTCGTCCTTGCCACGCTTGAAGATCACCAGACCGTCGAGGAAGTGTGCGATGACTTCGTCCGGGCAGCGCACGAAACCTTCTTCGTCTTCTTCTTTCTTGTCGAGCCAGGTCACTACGTCGGCGAGCGCTACTTCCATGCCGCCGAGCTTGATGATCTCGACAACCTTCTTGTCGCTGATGTCGAGCATGTAGCGCACGCTGCGCAATACGTCGTTATGAATCATTTGAGTAATCCTGATAAGCGTTGTGGGCAGCGCGCAGGCGCGCTGCCGGAATGTGTGGCGGCAGTGGAAGTCTTAGAACTTCTCTTTGCCGGACAGGTAGCGCCATTGGCCGACCGGGACTTTGCCGATCGAGACGCCGCCGATGCGGATGCGGCGGATGCCGATGACCTTCAGGCCGACCGCTTCGCAGAACTGGGCGATGATGCCGGGCTGCGGGTTTTTCATGGCGAAGCGCAGCCGGTTTTCGTTCTGCCAGCTGGCCTTGACCGGCGGCAGCTCTTTGCCCTTGTGCGTCAGGCCGTGCTGCAGGCGATTGAGGCCGTGGGCGACCATGTCACCTTCGACTTCGACTACGTATTCCTGCTCGATCTTCGCCGCGTCGGCGGTGAGCTTGCGCAGGATTTTCCAGTCCTGAGTGAACACCAGCAGGCCGCTGGCCTTGGCCTGCAGGTCGGCACTGGCAGTCAGGCGCAGGAAGTGCCCGCGCAACGGGCGTTTGCCGTAGCGGTGTTCTTCGCTGAGGGTTTCGGCGCTCAGCGATTGCATGGCCGTTTCGATGTCCATGCCGGCTGGCGCGTTGAGCAGGATGGTCACTGGCTCCGGTGCGGTTGCCTTGGCGTCCTTGTCGAGCTCGACCTTCTGGTCGCCGACCTTGAATTGCGGCTCGTCAATCACTTCGCCGTCCACGGTGACCCAGCCGCCCTCGATGAACAGCTCGGCCTCCCGGCGGGAGCAACCGACCAGTTCGATGAGGCGTTTGGAGAGGCGAATCGGGTCAGTCATGACAGGGCCGTAACAAAAAAGGGGTGGGCATTGTACCTGTGTGGCGCCGGTTAAGCCCGGTTCCATTTACAGGCTGTTCACAATTCCCTGTGGGAGCCAGCCTGCTGGCGATTGCATCACCGCGGTGTATCTGACTGACCGCGGCGCCTGCATCGCGAGCAGGCTCACTCCTACATGGGGTTGTGTTGTGTCAGCCGTTGCCTGAGCGTTGCTGATTTTGGCGCAAACGCATGTGCAGCAACGGATACGGCTGGCCCATGCCATCGACCTCCGAGCGGCCGATGACCTCGAAACCCTGCTTGAAGTAAAACCCCAAGGCCTGCGGGTTCTGTTCGTTGACGTCGAGTTCATCGGCATTCAGATGCTGCATCGCGTAATTCAGCAGTTTCTTGCCCAATCCCTGGCCACGATGATCGGGATCGATAAACAGCATTTCAATTTTGCCCGCCGCAACACCGGCAAACCCGGTAATGCGCTGATTGGCGTCCTTGGTGCAGATCAACATCACCGCATCCAGATAACGCGTGAGCACCAGATTGCGCAGCAATTCGATGTAGCTGTCCGGCAGAAAATCATGGGTTGCGCGAACCGAGGCCTCCCAGACCCGGGTCAGTTCCTGATAATCGCTGAGTTTCGGCGTATGGATGACCGAATGGTGACGCATGCCCGTCTGCCTCTTGTCCGTTTCAAGGGAGTCCGTCCCCCGCTAAACGATAGCCGTAAAAAAGCCCCGCATCTTGTAAAAAGAGTGGGGCTTTTTGTATTTGTTGCGGTGTCTGCCTTCCCCCTCACCCCAACCCTCTCCCCCAGAGGGGGCGAGGGGAAAGGGAGCTGATCTTCGTGCTTTTCAAACCTGAGTTCGACCGGATAGCTCAGGTCGATGTACCTCGAAAGAACAACACGGTCAGCTCCCTCTCCCTCTGGGAGAGGGCAGGGGTGAGGGGCTTTTGACCTTAGATCTGCTCAGCCCACAGATCATATTCGTCAGCATCAGTCACTTTGCACCAGACCTTGTCACCCGGCTTCAAATTGCTGCCGTTATCGATAAACACATTGCCATCGATTTCCGGCGCATCGAAGAAGCAGCGGCCAACCGCGCCTTGCTCGTCGACTTCGTCTACCAGCACTTCGATCTCACGGCCAATACGCATTTGCAGACGCGCCGAGCTGATCGCTTGCTGGTGCGCCATGAAGCGATCCCAACGGTCCTGCTTGACCTCGTCCGGAACAATCTCCAGATCCAGATCATTGGCCGGTGCGCCTTCAACCGGCGAGTACTGGAAGCAGCCGACGCGGTCGAGCTGCGCTTCGGTCAGCCAGTTCAACAGGTACTGGAAGTCTTCTTCGGTTTCGCCCGGGAAGCCGACGATGAAGGTCGAACGGATGATCAGGTCCGGGCAGATTTCGCGCCAGTTCTTGATGCGCGCCAGGGTCTTGTCTTCGAACGCCGGGCGTTTCATCGACTTCAACACTTTCGGGCTGGCGTGCTGGAACGGGATGTCCAGGTACGGCAGGATCTTGCCGGCGGCCATCAGCGGGATCAGCTCGTCAACGTGCGGGTACGGGTAAACGTAGTGCAGACGGACCCAGACGCCGAGGGTGCTCAGGGCTTCGCAGAGTTCGGTCATGCGGGTTTTCACCGGCGCGCCGTTCCAGAAACCGGTGCGGTATTTCACGTCAACGCCGTAAGCGCTGGTGTCTTGCGAGATCACCAACAGCTCTTTAACGCCGGACTTGACCAGGCGCTGTGCTTCGTCGAGTACATCACCGACCGGACGGCTGACCAGTTTGCCGCGCATCGACGGGATGATGCAGAACGAGCAGCTGTGGTTGCAGCCTTCGGAAATCTTCAGGTAGGCGTAGTGGCGCGGAGTCAGCTTGATGCCTTGCGGCGGCACCAGGTCGATCAGCGGGTTGTGATCTTTACGCGGCGGTACGACTTCGTGCACGGCGTTGACCACTTGCTCGTACTGCTGCGGACCGGTCACAGCCAGCACGCTCGGGTGTACGTTGCGGATATTGCCTTCTTCCACGCCCATGCAGCCGGTGACGATGACCTTGCCGTTTTCCTTGATCGCTTCGCCGATCACTTCCAAAGACTCAGCTTTGGCCGAATCGATGAAACCGCAGGTGTTGACCACGACCACGTCGGCGTCCTGATAAGTGGACACCACGTCATAGCCTTCCATGCGCAGCTGGGTCAGGATGCGCTCGGAGTCGACCAGTGCTTTCGGGCAACCCAGAGATACAAAGCCAACCTTTGGATTGGCCGGCGCAGGAGTGGTGGACATGTCTAACCTCGGTATTTTGTGACATCGCTTTCTGGGTGCGAAAGCCGACGGACGGGCGCTTAGGGCGCGCCTCTGATCAAAAAGTGCGCAATTCTAGCGGCGGGCAACGCACTTGACCAGCTTTATGCAGGGAAATACGACGAGTGCTGCGCTATGCTTCGCGCCGTTGAGCTTTACCAATTTTTTACAGTCAACAAAACGTCTGTAACAACAGGTAAAACAGCGCATGCTGCACCACAAAGCATAGTGCTTCATTCAAAGAAGCCGGTTCTGAGAAGTAGGAGTGTTGGATGGGTCAGGCAAGTAGTCATGCGGCAGGCGCCGAGGGTTCGGCCACCAAGCCGCTGAGCATGCTGGTCGCGGCGGTCGGGGTAGTTTACGGCGACATTGGCACGAGCCCGTTGTACACCCTCAAAGAAGTGTTTTCCGGCGGTTACGGCGTTCCGGTCAACCACGACGGCGTGCTAGGTATTCTGTCGTTGATCTTCTGGTCGCTGATCTGGGTCGTGTCGATCAAATACATGATGTTCGTGCTGCGCGCCGACAACCAGGGCGAGGGCGGCATCATGGCGCTCACCGCACTGGCACGGCGAGCGGCGGGGCATCGCAAGAAGCTGCGCTCGTTGCTGGTGGTGTGCGGGCTGATCGGTGCTGCGCTGTTTTACGGCGACAGCATGATCACCCCGGCGATTTCAGTATTGTCGGCCATTGAAGGTTTGGGGCTGGCATTCGATGGCATCGACCATTGGGTGGTGCCGCTGTCGCTGGTGGTGTTGGTCGGACTGTTTCTGATCCAGCGCCACGGTACGGCGCGGATTGGCATCCTGTTCGGGCCGATCATGGTCACCTGGTTCCTCGTCCTCGGCGCCCTCGGTGTGTATGGCATCAGCCACACGCCGGAAGTGCTGCATGCGATGAATCCTGCGTGGGCGGTGCGTTTCTTCACCGTGCACCCAGGCATGGGCGTGGCAATCCTCGGCGCTGTGGTGCTGGCGCTGACCGGTGCCGAAGCGCTGTACGCGGACATGGGCCACTTCGGCCGCAAGCCGATTGCCCGCGCGTGGTTCATCCTGGTATTGCCAGCACTGGTGCTGAATTACTTCGGTCAGGGCGCCTTGCTGCTGGACAACCCGGAAGCGGCGCGCAACCCGTTCTATCTGCTGGCACCGAGCTGGGCGCTGATTCCACTCGTTGGTTTGTCGACGCTGGCCACGGTGATCGCTTCGCAAGCAGTGATTTCCGGCGCGTTCTCCCTGACGCGTCAGGCGATTCAGCTCGGTTACATTCCGCGTATGTACATCCAGCACACCTCCAGCGACGAGCAGGGCCAGATCTACATTGGCGCGGTGAACTGGGCGCTGATGGTCGGCGTGGTGCTGCTGGTGCTGGGCTTCGAATCCTCCGGCGCACTGGCTTCTGCCTACGGCGTGGCGGTGACTGGCACCATGCTGATGACCACCATTCTGGTGTCGGCGGTGATGCTGCTGCTGTGGAAATGGCCGCCGATCCTCGCGGTGCCGGTGCTGATTGGCTTCCTGTTGGTGGACGGTCTGTACTTCGCCGCCAACGTGCCGAAGATCGTTCAGGGCGGCGCCTTCCCGGTGATCGCCGGTATCGCGCTGTTCGTGCTGATGACCACCTGGAAGCGCGGTAAGCAACTGCTGGTGGAGCGCCTCGACGAAGGTGCGCTGCCGCTGCCGATCTTCATCAGCAGCATTCGCGTGCAACCGCCGCATCGGGTGCAGGGCACCGCCGTGTTCCTTACCGCGCGCTCCGACGCCGTGCCGCATGCGCTGTTGCACAACCTGCTGCACAACCAGGTGCTGCATGAGCAAGTGGTGTTGCTGACGGTGGTCTACGAAGACATCCCGCGTGTACCGCCATCGCGACGCTTCGAAGTGGAAGCGCACGGGGAGGGCTTCTTCCGGGTGATCCTGCACTTCGGCTTCACCGACGAGCCGGACGTGCCGCAGGCACTGAAGCTGTGTCATCTGGATGATCTGGATTTCAGCCCGATGCGCACGACTTACTTCCTCAGCCGAGAAACGGTGATTGCCTCGAAGCTTGAGGGCATGGCGCGTTGGCGTGAAGCGCTGTTTGCGTTCATGTTGAAGAATGCCAATGGGAACTTGAGGTTCTTCAATTTGCCGTTGAACCGGGTGATTGAGTTGGGGACGCAGGTGGAGATGTAAGCCTGACCTCAACTGAAAAGCCCTCGTCAGCCTTGTGGTTGGCGGGGGCTTTTTTGTGGGCGTCTGGTCGAGCTGGTATTTGGTCGGTGGCTGGAAACAGGAAGTTGCACTGTGTTTAATTCAACGCAATACTCTGTGCATTATTGTGCTAATCAGCAAGTGAGTGAGAGGTAGTTATGACGGCATTACTAGAACGTGCTGACCAGGCAATTTCCGTCACTGCCATGGTCAGGAGCTTCAGTGCGAAGCTCAAGGAAATCTCCAGTCGTGCAACTGAGCGTTTGGTTATCTTCAAAGACAATCAACCGGCCGCTGTCATCATCAATGTGCAGGCCTATCAAGAGATGCTGGATGAACTCGAGAACCTGCGCATCGAAGCGGCAGCCCGGGAGAGATTGATCAATTTTGATCCGGCCCAAGCGGTCAGCCATGACGATATGCGGGCCAGGTATGCCAGGAAGGACTAAAGGAGTGCTGGATGGTTTGGGGAGTGATTTATCATCCGGAAGTCCAAGGGGATCTGGATCAACTGGGATCTGCGGCAGCCAACCGGATTCTTGATGTCATTGAAGAGCGGATTATTAATGGTGAGCCAGACAAGTCTGGTAAACCGCTCAGAGCCAGCCTTGCCGGATGTCGCAGGATTCGCACGGGCGACACGCGCATTGTTTATCGGGTCAATGGCAGGGCGATTCAGGTGTTGATCGTCGCAGTTGGGGTGCGGCGAGATGAAGAGGTTTACGACGCCGCCGAGCGTCGAATCTGATCAATGTGTCGAACCCAATTAAAAGATAGCCCTCGCCGGTTTTTCAACTGGCGGGGGCTTTTTTGTGCCTGCGCTTTTACATGCTCTCGGGTGCATCTAATTCAGATTCAGCCTTTGTTCGCGGAGGACGAGGAGTCAGTGTCTGAATCACATCATCAAGCAAAGCCTTGCCCATGAGTGTGAGGTAATGCGCAGCCCAGGCGTGGCGGTCGGTGTCTCTGATGAAAGCAGCATCCTCGGCGAAGGATTTCGCGAGGTGCAGCAGGTCGGAGGATTGGGACAAGGCATCGATGATCGGGATGCCGGAGCGGACGTTGAAGAACGCATGATCCGCGTTGTAGAGGAAAGGGGTGAAGACGATGGTTTTAAGATCAGATGGATTGTTCATTGTCAGTTCCCTTGATTTCGAGAGCTGCCGCATCCGATACCAAGCGAATGGGTGGCAGCTGTGCGCAGGTTGGTAAACCGGGGAATCAAGGAAACCGGCACGCCCGAAAGCGTCCCACGCACAGCTGCCATAACACAGGGGCTCGGGCGGGATAACGCCTGAGTCGTGTCGGGTGCGCTGTTGCGCCTTATTCCACCGGGTTACCAAGCCCGATCGCTGAATGGGTCAGCGACGTCCGGAGAGTATCCCGTGAAAAAACAGCGCAATAGGGCAGTAAGCCGCTCCAACGTGAGTTTCGGAGTTTGCCTACAAGGTCTGTGGGCGTCATCTGATATTGCGAGACCAGAAGTAAACGAAACTAAACGTTGCTGGCGGTTTTGCGGGTATTTGTTCAGCAGAGGAATGAGTGTGGAGTTGACGATTCGATAATGCCAATTAAGCAGGTGTCCACGTTTTATGGAATGTGGACACTTGGTTTTTTTAGCTTCCTGAAGAGTCAAGAGATTTGCGAGCCTTGGCACAAAACTGCTGAATCCAGCGCAATTCCCCTGTGGGAGCGAGCCTGCTCGCGAAGGCGTAGTGTCAGTCGGCGAATCTGTAAACTGACCCACCGCTTTCGCGAGCAGGCTCGCTCCCACAGGGGATTTAGGTGGCAGCTGGAATGTAAAAAGCCCCCGCAACTGCGAAGTTGCGGGGGCTTTTTTTTGGTGGGGCGTTTCAGATCACTCTTCGGCGACCGAGTCCTTGCTCTGGCGCTTCTCGATCAAATCCACCAAGCGCTTGGCCAGCGCCGGGTAATTCTCGTCGAAGTGGTGGCCTCCAGGCAGTTTCACGGCTTCGCCAACAGCAGTCTTGTCCGTGCAGCCACTTTCATCCGCCTCTTCTTCACCGTAGATGCACACAACTTTGGCCGGTGGCAGCTTGGCCATTTCCGGGCCGGTGGCGGCTTCTTTGCCGGCGTTGCCCAGCCAGCCCTCAACTTCGATTTCGAAGCTGCCGGTGCGGGCGAAGGCCAGCAGGATGATTGCGTCGACGCGTTGCTGCTCGGTGTCTGGCAGGCGGTTGTAGATCGCTGGCAATACGTCAGCACCGAACGAATAACCGGTGAGGATGAAGCGTTTGGTACCCCATTTCTGCCGGTAGTGTTGCATCAGCTCGGTCAGGTCCAGTGCGCTTTGCTCCGGGCTCTTGTGCTGCCAGTAGTAGCGCAGGGTGTCGATGCCGACCACCGGGTAGCCAATCTTGGCCATTTCACCGGCCACGTCGCGGTCGAGGTCGCGCCAGCCGCCGTCACCGGAGAGGAACAGGGTCACGGTGTCTTTCGCCTGGCCGGCCGGCACTTCAACCACTGGGATCGCCAGACCGCCGTTGGCCTTGTCGCCGCCGACGAGGATCTTGCGCAGCTCGTTGTTCAGCACTTGCGGCAGGTTGATGTCGTAGTCGCTGATGCTGGTTTCGGCGTTCGGTTGATCGCGCACGAAACCTGCGCTGGCGTCGTCCGGGTTGTCGTTCCACGCTGCCAGCCAGTGGCCGTGGGCGGCGGATTTCGGCAGCAGGTGGGTGCAGCCACCTTTTTCCAGGGCCAGATCCACGGAGATGGCTTGGGCCTTGTCGTCTTTCTGCTCCGATAACCAGCGCCAGGCCAGCACAGCGCCTGGGCCGATGCCGCTGACCAGCGTGGCCGGGCCATTCAGTTCACGCAGACCCGATTGCAGGGCGCGGCTTTGCAGCAGGCAGTCTTTCGGCAGAATCACCTGAACGATCTGCGCCGAAGCGCTGCGGCTCAGGGTGGTCAGTTGTTTTTCACTGAGTTTCTGGTCGTCGTTGACGGCTACCAGCACCTGCGCCTTTGGCTTGGTGCCAGGAATGACGCGGGTCATGGCGGCGCCATCGGCCGGGGTCAGCTGTTCGACGGTCGGTTCCGGTGCCGGGCGTTTCAGGTACCAGTAACCGCCGCCGGCAATCACGGCCAGCACGATCAGTGCGGCCAGGATGTACTTCAGGGAGCGTTGAATCATCAGCGTTTCACCAATCCAGTCAAGCCGCCCGCGATCAGGGCAGCAGTGTCGGCCAGCGCCACCAGCGGATCGAGTCCGGCGGGCACGGCCATATAACGGGGTTCCCAGTCAGGCTGGAACTTGTCTTTGAAGCGGCGCAAGCCTTGGAAGTTGTACAGCTGCTCACCACGGCGGAAAACCATCGAGCCCAGACGCTGGGTCAGCGGTGCACCACGCCGGGGTTGCAACCCCGACAACGGCACCATGCCCAGGCTGAAACGCGCGTATCCGTGACTCTTATAGTGTTGAATCAGGCCGACCATCATGAATTCCATGGTCAGCTTGGGGGCGTCCGGGTGCGCGCGCATCAGGTCGAGACTGGCCAGGTCATGGCTGTAAGTCTCGAGCAGGTTGGCGAACGCCACCGGGCGCCCTTCGAAGCGAATCACCGCGATGCGGAAATGCTTCAGGTATTCGTCGCTGAAACGGCCGAGGGAGAAGCCTTTCTCACGCACGTTCTTGCCGGTCAGCCACGCATCGGAAATCACTTTCAGCTCATCCATCGGCGCCTGACCCGGCTCGTGAATCTCCAGCGACAAGCCATCGCGGGTGCCACGGTTCCAGGTGTAACGCAGATCCTTCATCTCTTTGCCCTTGGCTTCCAGGTCAAAGCGGTGCAGGTCGACCCGGGCTTCTTCGCCCAATTTGATCGCGGTCAGGCCGATGTCCATGTAGTACGGCAGGTTCTCCGCGCGCACCTGGTAGAACACCGGGCGGGCGTGGTGAATGTCACAGAGGTCACGGAACTGCCAGATCATCTCGGCGCGTTGCTGGCCGGGGCCGATCGGGTCGTACAGCGCCACGAGGCTGCGGCCACGGCGTGCGTACATCAGGAACGCTTCGTCGTTCTGGTGAAACAGCAACGCCTTGTCTCCGGTCAGCGCGAGGCCACCGTCGGGTTGTGACGAGGCCATCAGGATCTTTGCCGCGCGATCGAGTTCGTCAGGCGTCGGAAGGTGAATGACCGGGCGCGCGGTGCGCAGCAGCCAGGTCAGCGCGATCACCAGCAACAGCACGGCGGCGCCGAGCAGCGAGCGCAGGCCACGTGGCGCGTCAGCATCAAGGGTGAACTGCCACCACAGTTGATGGCTGTACGGCACGTCCTGATAAGCGAACAGCAGCAGCCACGTCGAAGCGCCCAGCACACAGAGGCTGGCCACCAGATACAGGGGGGAGAAGGGCAGTTCGGTCAGGCGGCTCGGGCGATAGAACGAGCGACGGAACACACCGAGCAGCGCAGCCGTCAGTGTCATCAGCGTCGCCTCTTCCCAGTCGAAGCCTTTAAGCAGTGAGAGCAGGGCGCCGACCAGCAGCAGAATGGTGGTGAGCATCCACGCCGCCGACAGGCGACGACGCAGACCCTGAGCGAGCATCAGACAGAGCACGCCGATCAGGCTGGCGCCGAAGTGCGAGGCGTCGACCAGACGATGCGGGATCAGAAAGCCGATGTGTTCCAGGCGCGTATCGATTTCCGGAGTCGCCCCGGAAAACAGCAGCACCACGCCAGACAAGAACACCAGCACTGCCAGAATCGGTGCCGCCAGACCGGAGGCTGCGCGCATGGTTTGAGTCTGGAACAGACGCTGACCTTCGTTGATCAGCAGGAATACGCAGGCGACCAGCAGCGGCAGCACCACATAGATCAGGCGATACAGCAGCAGCGCCGCTGCCAGTGGTGCGGCACCGAGCGTGTCGGCGAAAGCGGCCAACAGGATCGCTTCGAATACACCAACGCCACCGGGTACATGACTGAGTACGCCGGCAGCCAATGCCAGCAGGTACACCAGCAGGAACGCACCAAACGGTGGCGCCTCTGGCAGCAACAGATAAAGGACAGTGGCGGCAGCCGCAACGTCGAGGGCGGTAATGATCAGTTGCAAGAACGTCAGGCGACGCCCCGGCAAGCGCAACGTGCGGCGGCCAACCCTGACCAGCAGGTTGTCGCGCAACGGTTGTTCCGGCAGGCGCCGACGATAGATGCCGATAGCCAGTACTGCGCCAAGCGCCAGCACAACAGCGGCGACGGTGCCGAGCAGGCCTTCGGACAAACCCAGCGCCTGAGAGGCCGCAGGCAGGTCACTCAGCGTCGCGAGCGCTGCCAGCGGCGGCAGGGCGCAACCCAGCGACAGACTGGCGAACAAGGTCATGTGCGCGACTTCCGACGCCCCCAGACCCAAACGCGCATATAAACGGTAACGCACCGAACCGCCGGACAGCAGCGACAGGCCGATGGCATTGCCGATCGCAAACGCCGTGAAGCCGCCCAGCGCCAATGTGCGCGGTGGCAGTGTCACACCGGCATAGCGGCTGGCCGACCATTCGTAGCCGAGCAGAATAATGAAGCCGACCACGGTCGCGCCGAAGGCGCCGAGCAGGGCAGGTTTCGGTACGTCGAGAATCGAATCGTGCAAAGCATCGAGATCGAGTTCGGCAAGCAGATGACGACAGGCAATCAGCGCAATCGCGAACAACAGCAAAGTGACCGCCAGACCAATCGGTTGCCGGTATTTGCTCAACCGATCCAGCAAGCGCAAACGCTCGGGTTTGATCGGATGTTCCGCTGTGACGGTGTCTTGTGGATCAGACGAGTTGGCGCGCATCAATCACCTCTTGGATTGTGCGCGACAGGATGGAGGTATCCAGCCAAGTTACCAATCCCTGTAGAAAAAAATAATCACAAAATACTACGCCTCTCGCCGGGTATCGGCGAGGGCAGTTCCTGGATTGCAGACGTCTTGCCTGCGACTTAAGCATAGTCGCAAGTGAGGACTTCTGAAGATCCCAAGCGGTTCACTGCACAGTGACAGATCATTGTTGCGAAAGGACTTTTTCAACAGATACAAAAAAGGCCACTCTTTCGAGTAGCCTTTTTTGATGTTTGGTTGCGGGAGCCGGATTTGAACCGACGACCTTCGGGTTATGAGCCCGACGAGCTACCAGACTGCTCCATCCCGCGTCTGTGTGGCGGCATTCTACAGACGAACGACGGGGTGTCAACCGCTAATCCCGTAAAGGGTCAAATAAGTGTGCAATCGCGTCAAACGGTCGCAGGTCGAGCGATAAGTTTCGGAAATGCAACGAATTCCTGTTTGGCGATCGCTTCTCTATAAGAAGAGGCAATCGACAAAACAGACGCGCACAAAAAAGGCCACTCTTTCGAGTAGCCTTTTTTGATGTTTGGTTGCGGGAGCCGGATTTGAACCGACGACCTTCGGGTTATGAGCCCGACGAGCTACCAGACTGCTCCATCCCGCGTCTGTGTGTCGGCATTCTACAGAGGAACGCCGGGGTGTCAACCTTCAATCTGGATAAAATCTGTTGAGGTTCAATCGGTTAGCGCTTTTTCTCGGGTGTTTTTCAGGGCGCAGGGCAGGCAGGGCAAGGATTTCAGCTCTATTGGAGGTCGTTTGTCGATTGAGAAAATAAATTCAAAGGCCCTTTCCTACATACAGAAAAGAAGATTCATACCACTGGTGCTATATACAGGTGTCAGTGAGATACTGCCCATCCGGTTCGCCACGTTTCCTTTTCTGACATGACTCAGCGAAAAATCATCCACATTGACTGCGACTGTTTCTACGCCGCCATCGAGATGCGCGATGACCCGCGTCTGGCCGGCAAGCCGTTGGCGGTGGGTGGCTCGGCGGACCGGCGCGGGGTAATTGCTACCTGCAATTATGAGGCGCGAGCGTACGGTGTACGTTCGGCAATGGCGTCGGGGCATGCTTTGAAGCTGTGCCCGGACCTGACCATCGTCAAGCCACGCATGGATGCCTATCGCGAAGCCTCGAAAGAAATTCACACGATCTTTGCCGATTACACCGACCTGATCGAGCCGCTATCGCTGGATGAGGCCTATCTGGATGTCTCCGACAGCGCGCATTTTGGCGGCAGCGCTACACGCATTGCCCAAGATATTCGTCGCCGGGTCTCCAATCAGTTGCACATCACCGTTTCCGCTGGCGTGGCGCCAAACAAGTTTCTGGCCAAAATCGCCAGCGACTGGAAGAAGCCCAACGGTTTGTTTGTGATCACGCCTGATCAGGTCGAGGACTTTGTCAGCGATTTGCCGGTAAGCAAACTGCACGGTGTCGGCAAGGTCACCGCCGACAAGCTCGGCAAGCTGGGGATCGTCGACTGCCAGCACTTGCGCGAGTGGGACAAGCTGGCGCTGGTGCGCGAGTTCGGCAGTTTTGGCGAGCGACTTTGGAGTCTGGCGCGTGGGATCGATGATCGTTTGGTGCACAACGACAGTCGGCGTCAGTCGATCAGCGTGGAAAACACCTACGACGTGGATCTGCCGGACTTGCGCAGTTGCCTGGATAAGCTGCCCGAATTACTGAAAACCCTGAAAACCCGCATGGCACGGATCGACAGCAGTTATCGACCGGGCAAGCCGTTCGTCAAAGTGAAGTTTCACGATTTTACCCAGACGACGCTGGAGCAGGCCGGGGCGGGGCGGGATCTGGGCAGTTATCAGTTGATGCTGACGCAGGCGTTCAATCGCGGCGGCAAACCAGTGCGGTTGTTGGGGGTTGGGGTCAGGCTGGAGGATTTGCGCGGCGGGTTTGAGCAGATGGAGTTGTTTGAGCGTTAGATTTGCGGTGTTTGTCAGGGTCTCTTCGCGAGCAGGCTCGCTCCCACATTGAAATGCGTTCCAATGTAGGAGTGAGCGTGCTCGCGATTGGCTTTAATTCGGTCCCGGATCCGCCACCAAGCGCCCGGCATCCTTGGTCAAAGACTTGAGAAACTCAGTCTGCAACTCAGGATCGTTGCGCGTCAGTTCGATCAGGCTTTGTTCCAGTTCGCTGGCTTCTTCTTCCAGACCCAGCTCCGACAGACGTTTGACCCGGTGTACCCACTGGCTCACTTCGTCGTCTTCCAGATCGTCGTAAATCAGCCCGTGCGCTTCCAGCAACTTGCCACGCAAATGACTGCTGATCATCAGCGATGAGTCGGAGTGCACGTCATCCTTGGCGTCTTCGACGCTGATCTGCAGTTTGCCGACGTGATTGAGGTCATTTTCGGCAAACGGACTGTCGAGCAGATTCAGGCGCAGCACGCCGTTGCGATCGGTGGTCATGTCGAAGGTCTGTTTGCCAGCCTTGACCTGCACCGGCCGCTCGCTCCACGGCAGGCTCGAATACTCCGTGCGCTTGTCGCGCTGGACTTCATCGATGCCGGCGAGGTTCTGTTGTGCACGACCGTTGGACTGTACGTTCATGAACGGGTTGAGCCCGGCAAAACCGTAGCTCAGCCAGTCCTTGGTGATGCTGTCCGGCAGGCTGCCGAGGGCGAACACATTGACCACGTTGGCGCCGACGCCGCCGACCACGGCTACCGCGCCCAGCGGAATCTCGTAGATCTCCCGCCAAGGCTGGTAAGGCGTGTAGCGATCGTAGCGACGCGTCACTTCGAACTCGGTGACTTCAAAAGTCTTCTGTTCGTTGATCTTCACGCGTCGCTGCGGCAGCTCAAGCTCCTTAGGCTCACCGACATCAATCTGCAGGCTATGGTCGAGCAATTTTCGCTCGACCCGCTCTTCGTGCTCGCTGCGTTGTGACATGTGATTGGCACAGCCGCTGACCAGCAGGGCACCGCACAGGGCGGTGCCTCCGAGGCCTAAGGTGTTTCGCTTGAACATGACGTCTCTATCTGGTTTCAGCGGCGGATACGGGCCTGCAGGAAGGACAATACGTCAGCCACCGGCAATGCTTGCGCTTCGCCTTCGGTACGACTCTTGTATTCCAGGTTGCCTTCGGCGAGGCCGCGGTCGCTAACCACGATCCGGTGTGGAATGCCGATCAGCTCCATGTCCGCGAACTTGATGCCCGGGCTGGTTTTCTTGTCGCGATCGTCCAGCAGCACTTCGAAGCCGGCCGCTGTCAGTTCGGCGTACAGCTTGTCGGTGGCTTCGCGCACCTGCTCGGTTTCATAACGCAGCGGCACCAGAGCGATCTGGAACGGCGCCAGGGTGTCGCTCCAGATGATGCCGTTTTCGTCGTTGTTCTGTTCGATGGCTGCAGCCACCACGCGGGATACGCCGATGCCGTAGCAACCCATTTCCAGGGTCACTGGCTTGCCGTTCTCGCCCAGCACTTCGCACTTCATCGCCTTGCTGTACTTGTTGCCCAGCTGGAAGATGTGCCCGACTTCGATGCCGCGCTTGATTTCCAGCGTGCCTTTGCCGTCCGGGCTTGGATCACCGGCGACCACGTTACGCAGGTCTGCGACGGTTGGAACTGGCAGATCACGCTCCCAGTTCACGCCGAAGTAGTGTTTGTCATCAATGTTCGCGCCGATACCGAAATCGCTCATCAGCTCGACCGAGCGGTCGATGATGATTGGCAGCGGCAGGTTCAGCGGGCCGAGCGAGCCTGCGCCAGCGCCGATGGCGTCACGCAGTTCAGCGTCGGTGGCCATGACCAGCGGGTTGGCCACGCCTGGTTGCTGGGCAGCCTTGATTTCGTTGAGTTCGTGGTCGCCACGGATGACCAGCGCGATCAGCTTGCCTTCTTCTTCGGCGCGCACGATCAGGGTCTTGATGGTCTTTTCAATCGGCAGATTGAATTTTTCCACCAGGGCCGCGATGGTTTTGGTGTCTGGTGTGTCGACCAGACGCAGCTCCTCGGTCGCAGCGGCACGCGACGTTTCGCGTGGCACGGCTTCGGCTTTTTCGATGTTCGCTGCGTAATCGGAACCGTTGCTGAAGACGATATCGTCTTCACCGGACTCGGCCAGCACGTGGAATTCGTGGGAGCCGGCGCCGCCGATCGAACCGTTGTCGGCTTCCACCGGACGGAATTTCAGGCCCAGACGGGTGAACACGTTGCAGTAGGCCTGGTGCATGCGGTCGTAGGTGACCTGCAGCGAGGCTTGATCAGCGTGGAACGAGTACGCGTCTTTCATGATGAATTCGCGGCCGCGCATCAAACCGAAGCGTGGGCGGATTTCGTCGCGGAATTTGGTCTGGATCTGGTACAGGTTGATCGGCAGCTGCTTGTAGCTGCTCAACTCGTTGCGCATCAGATCGGTGATCACTTCTTCGTGGGTCGGGCCCGCGCAGAAATCACGACCATGGCGGTCTTTGATGCGCAGCAGCTCAGGGCCGTATTCTTCCCAGCGCCCCGATTCCTGCCACAGCTCGGCCGGTTGGGTGCTCGGCATCAACACTTCCAGAGAGCCGGCGGCGTTCATCTCTTCGCGAACGATGGCTTCAACCTTGCGCATGACTCGCAGGCCCATGGGCAGCCAGGTGTACAGGCCTGAGGCGAGTTTGCGGATCATGCCGGCGCGCAGCATCAGCTGGTGGCTGATCACGACCGCGTCGGAAGGCGTTTCTTTCTGTGTGGCGAGCAAAAATTGACTGGTGCGCATGGTTGGCCGTTGTCGGTTGCTATGACTGGAAATGACTCCGCAGTGTACCGGCGAGTTTTGCCGACGTACAGGCGTGAGGTCAGTGGGCAGGCACGACGGCGGGATTCCTCCCGCCGTTGCCGAAATCTCTTACGATTCTTCTGTGACCGGTGTCGGCACAGGCTCGGGCGTTGGCGTCGGACCTTCGCGGCGGCTTTCCTGAAACCAGTGCAGGGCGATCAGCACCAGTGTCGGCACACCGAGCAGGGCGGTGATCAGGAAGAAACTGTGATAACCGAACTTTTCCACCATGACCCCGGAATAGCCGCCCATCAGACGCGGCAACAGCAGCATGATCGAGCTGAGCAAGGCGTACTGCGTGGCAGAGAACTTCAGGTTGGTCAGGCTCGACAGGTAGGCAACGAAGGCTGACGTCGCCAGGCCCGAGCTGAAGTTGTCGAGGGAAATGGTCACCACCAGCATCTGCAGGTTCGGGCCCATGTCGGCGAGCATGACGAACAGCAGGTTGGTGGCCGCGGAAGCAACGCCGCCGATGAACAGAATCGGCAAAATGCCGAAACGCACGATCAGCAGACCGCCCATGCCGGCGCCAACCAGCGTCATGATCAGGCCGAAAATCTTGCTGACACTGGCAATCTGATCCTTGGTGAAACCCTGGTCGATATAGAACACGTTGGCCATGACGCCCATCACCGTGTCCGACATCCGATAGGTGGCAATCAGACCCAATAACAGAAACGCCTGCCAGCGATAACGCAGAATAAAGTCGTTGACCGGCGTCAGCACCGGCGCCAGGCCGCGACGGCCCATGGTCGACAGGCACAGGCCAGTCAGCAACGTGTAGAGAATGGCGCGCAGAAAGGCGCGGTCTTCGAGCAGCAGGTCGAGCGGACTCATGCCGCCGAACAGCACGCCGGCGAAATCGGTGTTGTACAACTGGGTGAACATCGCCGGGACGGAGACCAGCAAAACGATCAGCACAAATACCGACATCAGTTGGTGCATGAAGGTGTAACGCCCGGCCTGCAACTGAGTACGTAGCGGCACAGGCGGCTCACGCATGAACAGCGTGGTCAGCAGCGCGGGCACCATCAAGGCACCGAACAGTGCGTAAGTGCCGGCCCAGGCCGAATGTTGATAGTTGAAGCCAGTGGAGCCGAAGCCCTCCGCGAAGAACAACGCCCCGGCGGTCGCGAGCAGTGCCGCCACGCGGTAACCCGACATATAACTGGCGGCGAGGGCGGCCTGGCGATTGTCTTCGGCGATTTCCAGGCGATAGGCATCCACCGCAATGTCTTGAGTGGCGGAGGCAAAGGCGACGACAACGGCAATGGCGATCAACCAGGACAGATGCTTCTGCGGATCACAGAAACCCATGCCGATCAGCCCAAGAATCACCAAGGTTTGCGAGAGCACCAGCCAGGAGCGGCGTCGGCCAAGCTTGCCCAGCAACGGCAGGCGCCATTGGTCGAGCAGGGGCGACCAGACCCATTTGAACGCATAGGCCAGGCCGATCAGGCTGGCATAGCCAATGGTTTCACGGGCCACGCCGGCTTCACGCAGCCAGACGGAAAGCGTTGAAAACACCAGCATGTACGGCAGGCCGGCGGCGAAACCGAGCAACAACAGCACGAGCGTCGAAGGACTGGCATAAGCGGCTAGCGCGGCGCGCCAGGTTTTACGGGGCATGGGCTGAAGTCTGCCTCAAGATTGCGAAAACAAAGCGCGCACTCTAACCGCTGTGCTCTACCGGACGCCAGCCATGGCGCTGAATATCCACACGATTGTTCAGGACGGTGATGCCTTCCATGCGCAATCGTGCCCGTTGTTCATCGCCCGACGGGCTGCCCACCGGCAGGCTGATCCGACCGCCGGCACCCAGTACACGGTGCCAGGGCAGCCTGGTATCACCGGGCAACTGACTCAAGGTGCGGCCGACCCAGCGGGCGGCGCGCCCCAACCCGGCCAGTTCAGCTAACTGACCATAGCTGACGACTTTGCCTTCGGGCACTTGGGCGAGCGTCGAGTAGAGCGCCGTGCGTCGGATTTGCGCATCGTTTTCAACACTGTCGAGCGGGTCTTTCACGTACACGGTTCCTGAGCATGAACAGTTTGATGGCTTTCAGAGTAATCGGTGATCAGCCAGTTGAGAAATGAACTCATCAGAAATAGTCCGGTCAGTCCTTGTCAGGGTCTTATTCCTACGGATAATGCCGACCTTTTTCGCAAACTTGAGCCTTCGATTCGCTTATGTTGTCCAGATCCTTGCTGTGCCTTGCTGTCTTCAGTGCGTCCACGCCCCTGCTTGCCGACACCGTCTGGTTGAAGAACGGTGACAAGTTGAGCGGTACCATCACCGTGTTCGATGGCGGCAAGCTGTTGATTCAGACCAAATACGCCGGTGCGGTGACGATTGACTGGAAAGAGGTGAAGACGCTCGACAGCGATCAGCACTTGCTGGTCAAGCAGGATGCCTACACCGGTGAAGTCTCCAAATCGCTGACGGCCGCCGAAGATGGCAAGGTCACCCTGGCCAACGGTGAGGCGCCGAAAACCGTCGAGCTGGCGAGCATTCAGCAGATTCTCAAACCGAAACCGGTGGTCGAGGATCTGGTGTGGAAGGGCAATGTCGACCTGGCGCTGGACTATCAGCGCGCGGAGAAGGACACCGATGACTACGATGTCGGCTTCAAGACCACGGCACGGCATGGCCGCTGGCGTCATACCGCCGAGGGTGAATACAACCGCGAAGTGCAGGACGACGAGACCACCACCGACAACTGGCGCGCCGAATACGCACTCGACCGCTTCCTGACCGATAAGTGGTTCTGGCAGGGCCGTCTGAACTACAAGCGCGATCACATCGAAGAGCTGGCGCGTCAGCGCGTGGTCGGTACCGGTCCTGGCTACCAGTTCTGGGATGACGAGTTGGGCGCGTTCTCGCTCGGCTCGCTGTTCAACCGCACCGATTACGAGTATCGCGACGGTAGCAAAGACAACTTCTATTCCGTCGCGATGAAGTGGGATTACAACCGTTACCTGATCGGCAAGAAAGTCGAGTTCTTCACCAATGGTGAAATCGGCAAGCCGCTGTCGGATGTGGCCAACTACGCGCTGGATGCGGAAATGGGCCTGCGTTACAAGGTCACCGACTGGGCCTCGCTTAACCTCAAGGCCGAGCGTGACATCATCAGTGGCACCAACGATGCCGATCTGAACAAGACCCGTTACACCGCGGGGTTTGGCGTGGCCTGGTAAACCTTTCATAAAAAACGCAGCCTTCGGGCTGCGTTTTTTTGTGCCTGTACAAAACAGACGCCCACAAAAAAGCCCCGCTTTTAAGGGCGGGGCTCTTTTCTAAAGAAGCTACAAGTTAGATAACTTGTACTTCTTCAGCTTGCATGCCTTTCTGACCGCGGGTAGCGATGAAAGAAACCTGTTGGCCTTCTTTCAGGCTTTTGAAGCCGTCGGATTGGATAGCTTTGAAGTGAACGAACAGGTCGTCACCGGATTGTGGAGTGATGAAGCCGAAGCCTTTTTCATCGTTGAACCACTTAACGGTACCGGTTTGGCGATTAGACATGGTGTAACTCCTTGAACAAAGATAACTGCGACTCAGGAAGATCCCTGGCCGAGACTGAGTGCAAAGAGCAGGAAAAATTCTTGTAGATGGTTGGATCGAAATTCAACATATCGTGTAGAGATTCTCAGTGACACAAGCAACACAGTGACGCCACCTTAACCCAGTTTCCGAGAAGTGCCAATGCTTCTTGCGAAGGTTTCTCTGTTTTCGGGATCGGCGGTGTGACGGTTCGTCGCCAGAGCGCGCAAATGATGGGGGATCGGCGAGAATTGCAGGCCGCACTTTGAACCCGGCGGCGCGCCCGGTAAGATGCCGGACAGAATTTTTCCACCTCGCTATTCAGGACACCCGCCATGAGCATCAAATCGGACAAGTGGATTCGCCGCATGGCGCAGGAACACGGCATGATCGAACCGTTCGTCGAGCGCCAGATGCGCGGCAGCGACGACAACCGTGTGATCTCCTACGGTGTGTCGAGCTACGGCTACGATGTGCGTTGCACCAATCACTTCAAGGTGTTCACTAACATCAACTCGTCGATCGTCGACCCGAAAAACTTCGATCCGGGCAGCTTTGTCGACGTCCACAGCGACGTCTGCATCATTCCGCCGAACTCGTTCGCGCTGGCCAGCACCGTTGAATACTTCCGCATTCCGCGCAATGTCTTGACCATCTGCCTGGGCAAAAGCACCTACGCGCGTTGCGGCATCATTGTTAACGTGACGCCGCTCGAGCCTGAGTGGGAAGGCCACGTGACACTGGAATTCTCCAACACCACCAACCTGCCGGCGAAGATCTACGCCAACGAAGGCGTGGCGCAGATGCTCTTCCTCGAATCCGACGAGGAATGTGAAGTGTCTTACAAGGATCGCGGCGGCAAGTACCAGGGCCAGCGTGGTGTGACCTTGCCGCGCACCTGATCGGTCCATCCGACAGATCGCGGGAATTCTTTGGCGGGCAGACACTCTATGGGGTGTACTGCCCGTTTTTGCTTTCGGCAAAACGGGCCTTCGCCGAGGAGTGCCCCATGAAGATCGATCCGCAAATCACTGCCGAACTGGCAAGGCTTGAGCCCAATCAGGTTGGCGTATTGGCCTGGTCATTGTTGGCGCATCCGTCGCTGAGCATGGCTGGCGGAATTCCCGGACAGCCCGATCCCGATACGCCCAACGAACAACCGACCGAGCCGGGCGAACCGACCCTTCCGGACGAGCCGCCACCGGCTCCGGTTGCCTGATCGGCATTGAAAATCAATGGCCAGTCAGATGAGGTCTGCAAAGACTTCAACTGACTGGCCATATTTCGTTATCGCCGATGACGAAAATCCTCGAACGCTCTTCCCGCTCGACCGCGTACCCGCCGGTAAAGGCTCCGAATGCCGGTAGCAGGCTGATGCGTTCGCCGAGCCGGAAACACGCCAGACGCAAGCTCTGCCGACCTTTGCCGTGCAGTCGGTAGACCGGGTGCACGTGACCGGCCAGTACGTGTCTCTCTGGATGTGGGTCGGGTTCATGTTGCAAGGCGAATGGCCCGATCAGCAGCGGCTCCGGCACCACCCGGATATTCAGTGATTGAGGCGGGTCGCCGGCGCGTTTGTCGTGATTGCCACGGATCAGCGTCATCGGCAGATCAACATGACGCGCCCGCCATTGCGCCAGCGCGTGCAGCGTCCCCACAGCATGCGAGCCGGGCCCGTGGAGGAAATCGCCAAGAAAGATCAATTGCCGGCAGGGCAGTTTCGCCAGCAATCGATCAATCACCGCGATATTGCTCGCCGTGGTGCCTTGCGGGACCGGTTGGCCAAGGCTGCGGTAAGCGGCGGCCTTGCCGAAATGCACGTCGGCAATCAGCAGTGCCTGTTGCGCCGGCCAGTACAGCGCTTTTTCCGGCAGTAACCATAGGTCTTCACCCGCCAGGCGCACAGGGAATGGCGCGCTCATGACGATTTAGCCTTGTCGGCGGATTTCTCCAGATCGCCGACCATGCGCCTGATGCGATCAGCGAGTTTTTCCGAACTCATGCTTTCGCGCATGCGTTCTACCAGCAGCGGAAACCCTAGCGGTGTAGGACGTTTAACCTGATGCACGTCCAGTTTCATCTGGTTGATCCGCTCCAATGTCTGTTCCAGGCGACGAATATCCAGTTCTTCCCGCAGGACTTCTTCCCCGGCCTGCGCCAGCAACAGATTATCGGCGTCGTATTGTTTGAATACTTCGAAGAATAATCCGCTGGACGCTTGCACCTGACGGGTGCTTTTTGGCGCACCGGGGTAGCCGGCGAAGACCAGCCCGGCAATCCGCGCGATTTCACGGAACCGGCGCAAGGCCAGTTCGCCAGCATTCAAACTGGCCAAAACGTCCTCCAATAAATCATCGGCATTGAAGAGATCGGTATTCAGATACTCGTCCCAGTCGATCGGCGTAGCGCTGAGCAATTCCAGGCCGTAATCGTTCACCGCGATGGAGAACGTTACGGGCTGGCGCTGACTGACGCGCCACGCCAGCAGACTCGCCAGGCCCAGATGCACCTGCCTTCCGGCAAATGGATAGAGGAAAAGGTGCCAGCCTTCGCGGGATTTCAGCACTTCGGCCAACAGGTTTTCGGCGGTGGGCAAGCCGGACCAGCGCATCTGGGTTTCCAGCAACGGGCGCAACGCCTGCATTTCCGGGCCGACAAACTCACCTTGCGCGGCGGCACTGAAACGCCTGACCACCGCTTCTGCCAATTCGCTCGACAGCGGCATCCTCCCGCCATTCCAGCGCGGTACGGCGGCTTTTTTCGCAGTACTGCGTTTGACGTAAGCCGTCATGTTTTCCACCCGTACCAGTTCCAGCAAACGTCCCGCAAACAGGAAGCCGTCGCCCGGTTTGAGTCTGGCGATGAAGCCTTCCTCGACACTGCCCAGCTGTTTACCGCCGCCGCCCTTGCTCCAGAACTTCAGCTGGATGCTCGCGTCGCTGACGATGGTGCCAATGCTCATGCGATGGCGCCGAGCCAATCGCGCATCGGGTACACGCCAGACGCCGTGCTCGTCCGGTTCAACCCGGCGATAGTCCGGATAGGCTGTCAGAGACATCCCGCCATGGCGTACGAAAGCCAGCGCCCAAGCCCAATCGGCGGGTGTCAGGTCACGATAAGCCCAGGCGCTGCGGACTTCTTCGTACAACTCATCGGGTAAAAATCCGCCACCGAGGGCCATGCTGACCAAATGCTGCACCAGCACATCCAGCGGTTTGTGCGGTGACAGGCGTGCTTCGATACGCCGTTGTTCGACGGCGTCACGGGCGGCGGCCGCCTCGAGCAATTCAAGGCTGTGCGTCGGCACCAGTGTCACTCGCGACGTGCGTCCCGGTGCATGACCAGAGCGTCCGGCGCGTTGCATCAAGCGTGCGATACCTTTGGCCGAGCCTATTTGCAAGACGCGCTCGACCGGCAGGAAATCCACGCCCAGATCCAGGCTTGAGGTGCAGACCACGGCTTTCAGTTGCCCGTCCTTCAAGGCCTGTTCGACCCAGTCGCGCGTCTCGCGAGCCAGTGAACTGTGATGCAGAGCGATCAAACCGGCCCAGTCCGGCCGAGCCTCCAGCAGTGCCTGGTACCAGATTTCCGATTGCGCCCGGGTGTTGGTGAAGACCAGGGTGCTGGCGCAAGCGTCGAGTTCAGCAACGACCTGCGGCAACATTTTCAGACCGATGTGCCCGGCCCAGGGAAAACGCTCGATGGTCGGTGGGAGGAGGGTGTCGACCCTCAGCGTTTTTTCGCTTTGTCCCTGAATACTGATGCCGCCACCCTGCGGAATCAGCACCTGCTCGGCGTGGGATTGATTACCGAGGGTGGCGGATACGCCCCAGACAATCAGCCCCGGTTGCCAATGGCGCAGGCGGGCGAGGGCCAGTTGCAGTTGCACGCCGCGCTTGTTGCCGAGCAGTTCGTGCCATTCATCGAC
Organism: Pseudomonas sp. CROZ-RG-20F-R04-15; assembly: GCF_022662375.1. Lineage (GTDB taxonomy): Bacteria > Pseudomonadota > Gammaproteobacteria > Pseudomonadales > Pseudomonadaceae > Aquipseudomonas. The sequence goes on from NZ_JAKNQL010000001.1 coordinate 623,272, forward strand.
GACGATCATGCGCAAACTCGACAGCGCGACTTGCGCATCGGCGCGGGCCAGCAACAGCGTCAGGCTTTCCGGAGTAGTGATCAACGTGGTCGGCAGGCGCCGGCTTTGCCGGGCGCGTTCGCTGCTGCTGGTGTCACCGGTGCGCAGGCCGATGCTCCACGGGATCTGCAGGTCATCAATCGGTGTTTGCAAGGCGCGCGCGGTATCGGCGGCGAGGGCGCGCATGGGCGTGATCCACAGCACGGTCAGCGGCTCTGCGGGGGCTTTACGTTTACGCGGGGATTCAACAACCGCTGCGGGTTTGGCGAAAAGATTGAGCGCGGCAAACCACACTGCGTAGGTCTTACCGGCACCGGTGCTGGCGTGGAGCAGGCCGGATTCACCGTTCTTGACCGCCGCCCACACCTGTTTCTGAAAGGTGAACGGCTTCCAGCCACGGGCGCTGAACCAGGTTTTTGCGAGGTCGAGGGATTTCGCCATGCGGGCTGCGCGCGCTCTGGAGGTGTTCTTCCAGTGACCACGGCGCAGGCGGACAAGTTTGATTTTTGTAGACGATGAAAAACGAATGTGGGAGCGAGCAGGCTTGCTCCCACAGGGGGATTGTGTACGGCGCTACTTGAGGTTACCGCTGAGAAATTGCTTCAGGCGTTCGCTTCTAGGGTTGCCCAGCACTTCTTCGGGCGCACCTTCTTCTTCAACCAAGCCTTGGTGCAGGAACAACACCTGGCTCGAAACTTTGCGGGCGAAACTCATTTCGTGAGTCACCATGATCATGGTCCGGCCTTCTTCGGCCAGCCCTTGAATCACCTTCAACACTTCCCCCACCAGTTCCGGATCAAGTGCCGAGGTCGGCTCATCGAACAGCATCACCTCCGGCTCCATCGCCAATGCCCGGGCAATCGCCACGCGCTGTTGCTGGCCGCCAGAAAGAAACGCCGGGTATTGATCCGCCACCCGCGCCGGCAAACCGACCTTGTCCAGATAACGCCGGGCGCGATCGTCGGCTTCCTGTTTGCTGCAACCCAGCACCCGGCGTGGGGCCATGGTGATGTTTTCCAGCACGGTCATGTGGCTCCACAGGTTGAAATGCTGGAACACCATCGCCAACCGCGTGCGCAAACGTTGCAGCTCATCGGCGTCGGCAACGTGCATGCCGTGGCGGTCGGTGACCATGCGGATGGCCTGGCCATCGAGGCTCATGGCGCCGTCGTTGGGTTGTTCGAGAAAGTTGATGCAGCGCAAAAAGGTACTTTTGCCCGAGCCACTGGCGCCGATCAGGCTGATCACGTCGCCAGTCTTGGCCTTGAGCGAAACGCCTTTGAGCACCTGATGGTCGCCATAGCTTTTATGCAGGCCTTCAACGGTCAGTTTGTACATGGGACGAGCATCCTCAAGGCGAAAGTAGGTAGCCGCTGCGGTAGGCTTCGGCGCCCGCCACGTGGGCGATGACCATGCCGGCAGTGGCCATGCGGCGCAGCGAGCGTGCGTACAGCAGGCCGGCGGCGGTGCAATGTATGGGGGTGACCCGGTCGTTGATCGGGTCGATGATTTCGGCGATCTGTTGCCCGGCCTGCAGGTATTGCCCGGCTGTGGCGGTGTATACCAGCAAGCCGCCGACCGGCGTGGTCACTGGCTCCACACCGGCCAATGGCGTGGCGGGGTAAGGCAGCGACGGCTGCGGTTTGGTCTCGCCGACAATCGCGTCGGACTGGATCAGATAGTCGATCAGCGCCTGGCAATCGCGGCTGGCCAGCGGATGGGTGACGTCACCCTGGCCGCGTAATTCGACAGTCACCGAGAAACTGCCGAGCGGAATCTCGAAGTGTTCGCCGAAGCGCTCCTTCAATTGCCACCACAGCAGCGTGAAGCATTCATCGAACGACTGACCGCCGGAATCGGTGGCCAACAGGCTCGCCTGTGCTTCGATGTAGCGCGCCAGCGGTTCGACCTGCGGCCACGCTTCGGGCGTGGTGTAGAGGTGCACCACCGACTCGAAATCGCAGTGCAAGTCCAACACCATGTCGGCATCGCAGGCCAGCCGTTGCAGAGTCAGGCGCTGGGATTGCAGTTGCGTGCTGGCGGTCTGGCGGGCGAGGGCGTTGCGCAGATGCGTGCGGATCAATTCGAGGTTGTGCTGCGGATCGTCGTTCAGCTTGCCTTCGATGGCATTGCCGATTTCTTCACTGAGGTCGACGAACCAGCGGTTGAAGTTCTGCCCGCTCTCCAGTTCGTAGCGGCCCAGCGGCACATCCATCAGCACTTGTTCGAGGCCGACCGGGTTGGCCACCGGCACCAGCACGATCTGGCTGCGCAGGCGGCCGGCCGCTTCCAGCTCGGCCAGCCGCTGTTTGAGATGCCAGGCCACGAGCATGCCCGGCAGTTCGTCGGCATGCAGCGAAGATTGAATGTAGACCTTGCCCTTGGCCTGCTCCGGGCCGAAGTGGAAGCTGTGGATCTGTCGTGCGGTCCCCGGCAGCGGGGCCAGCAAGTCATGGATCAGGTGGCGCATTTTTTATCTCTTTATTCCTGAGCTGGGCCTAGTGAGTCGGGCCGAGGAAGGCCAGCCATCGGCGTTCGGCAAGGCGGAACAGGCCGACCAGCGCAAAGGTAATGGTCAGGTAGATCAGCGCGGCGATGCCGAACGACTGAAAGGTCAGGAAGGTCGCCGAGTTGGCGTCCCGGGCGACTTTCAGGATATCGGGAATGGTCGCGGTGAAGGCCACGGTGGTCGAGTGCAGCATCAGGATCACTTCGTTGCTGTAATACGGCAACGAACGGCGCAGCGCCGAGGGCATGATCACGTAGGCATACAGCTTCCAGCCGGTCAGACCGTAGGCCTTGGCCGCTTCGACTTCGCCGTGGTTCATGCTGCGAATCGCCCCGGCAAAAATCTCCGTGGTGTAAGCGCAAGTGTTCAGGGCAAAGGCGAGGATTGTGCAGTTCATCGCATCGCGAAAGAAACTGTCGAGCAACGGCTGCGCGCGCACGGCGGCGAGGCTGTAGATCCCGGTGTAGCAGATCAGCAGCTGGATATACAGCGGCGTGCCCCGGAACAGGTAGGTGTAGAACTGCACCGGCCAGCGAATGTAGAAGTGCGGCGAGACGCGCGCGATCGACAACGGAATCGACACCAGGAAACCAATGAAGATCGAGGCGCTGAGCAGCCACATCGTCATCGCCAGCCCGGTGATGTTCTGGCCGTCGGTATAAAGGAAGGCGCGCCAGTATTCCTGCAGAAGTTCGATCATCGTACGGCCTCCCGAGAACCGGCGGCATAACGGCGTTCGAGCCAGCGCAGGATGAAGTTCGAGGCACTGGTGATCAGCAGATAAATCAACGCGGCCAGGACCAGAAAGTAGAACAGTTGATAGGTGCTTTTACCGGCGTCTTGCGCGGCTTTGACCAGATCCGCCAAACCGATGATCGACACCAGCGCGGTGGCCTTGAGCATCACCATCCAGTTGTTGCCGATGCCCGGCAGGGCGAAACGCATCATTTGCGGGAACACCACAAAACGAAAGCGCTGGCCACGTTTGAGGCCATACGCGGTGGCCGCTTCGACCTGACCGCGCGGCACCGCGAGAATCGCGCCACGGAAGGTTTCGGTGAAGTACGCGCCATAAATGAAGCCCAGAGTCAGCACCCCGGCGCTGAACGGGTCGATCTCGATGTATTCCCATTCCATGTAATCGGTGAGGGTCGTCAGCCAGGTTTGCAGGCTGTAGAAGATCAGCAGCATCAGCACCAGATCCGGCACGCCGCGAATCAGCGTGGTGTAGAGCTGGGCAGGCAGGCGCACCAGTTTGACTTTGGACAGTTTGGCGCTGGCGCCGAGCAGGCCGAGCAGCACGGCCACCAGCAGCGACATCGCCGATAATTTGATGGTCATCCAGGTGCCTTCCAGCAGCAAAGGACCGAAGCCTTTGAGGCTGAAGGCGGAGAGCCCCAGATTTTGCAGGAGGGTTTCGAACATAAATCAGCAACCTGAGCGGATGGAAAAGGCGCCCATCGAGGATGGGCGCCGGGGCATTATTTGCCGCTGTACAGAATCAGATCGCCAAAGTGTTTCTTTTGAATCTCGGCGTATTTGCCGTCGTCGTGTAACGCTTTGATACCTTTATCTAAAAGCGCCTTCAGCTCAGTGTTACCTTTCTTAATACCGACAGCGGTTTTGGCTGGCAGCAATTCGTTGTCGACCGGCTTGCTGACGTCATAGTCAGCGCCCTGTGGCGACTTCAAAAAGCCCAGTTCGGCTTGCAGCATGTCCTGGATACCGGCGTCGAGACGGCCAGAGGTCAGGTCGGAATACACCTGATCCTGGTTCTGATAGGCCTGGGTTTTCACGCCGGCCTTGTCCAGCACGGCTTTGGCGTAGGCTTCCTGAATGGTGCCTTGCTCGTAGCCGACGGTTTTACCCTTCAGCGACGCGACGTCTGCGGTGATACCGGAACCTTTTTTCGACACGTAAGCGGTCGGGCCGGAGAACAGCTCGCTGGAGAAATCGATGACTTTCTCGCGGGCCGGGGTCACGGTCATCGACGAGATCACACCGTCGAATTTATTGGCCTTGAGGCCCGGAATCATGCCGTCGAAGTCACTTTCGACCCACTTGCACTTGACCTTCAGTTCGGCGCAGATCGCGTTGCCCAGGTCGATGTCGAAGCCCACCAGGCTGCCGTCAGCCGCTTTCGACTCGAACGGTGCGTACGAAGGGTCAACGCCAAAGCGCAGCTCTTTGTATTCCTTGGCCAGCGCGGAGCCAGCGGCCATGCACAACGCCAGTGCAGAAAGGGTCAGCAATGCTTTTTTCATTATTCAATCCCTAAGAACCAATATGAGCGCTTGTGGCGCAGAATTATTGTTACTGGAACGCGTACGACCTATAGAAAGTAGCAATTTCCGAACCAGAGTCCCGAACAAGTGTTTTAAAAGGTTGAGCGGGGAGAGGCGAGGGGAACTGAGTGCACGGAAATGGGCATTGCCCAAAGCGTGCACCGATTTGTGGCCGCGTCATGTGTTGTCCCGGGAAAAGGGGTCAGGCCAGCAGATTCTGCAAAGTGGCCAAGCTATCCGCTTCATCCACGGTCTTGTCCTGGCGCCAGCGCAGCATTCGCGGAAAACGCACGGCGATCCCGCTTTTGTGTCGGCGTGACAGGGCAATACCTTCGAAGCCCAGCTCAAACACCAGACTCGGCTTCACACTGCTGACCGGGCCGAACTTCTCCACCGTAGTCTTGCGCACGATGCTGTCGACCTGACGCATTTCCTCATCGGTCAGCCCCGAATACGCCTTGGCAAACGGCACCAGCGCACGCTGACTCGAATCGGGCGGGCCGTCCCACACGGCAAAGGTGTAATCGCTGTACAGACTGGCCCGCCGGCCATGGCCGCGCTGCGCGTAAATCAGCACCGCGTCGACGCTGAACGGATCGACTTTCCACTTCCACCAAACGCCCATGTCCTTGGTTCGCCCCACGCCATACAGCGAATCCCGCGCCTTGAGCATCATTCCCTCGACACCCAGTCGCCGCGAAGACTCGCGTTGGCGGGCGAGGTCCAACCAATCAGTGCCGGTCAGCACGGGTGAGGCCAGCAGCACCGGGCTGTTGCAGCGGGCAATCACCGCTTCCAGTTGCGCCCGACGTTTCGCTTGCGGTTGGTTGCGCCAGTCTTCGCCCTGCCATTCCAGCAAGTCGTAGGCGAGCACCACCACCGGGACGTCGTCGAGGATTTTCTTGTCGAGAGTCTTGCGGCCGATGCGTTGTTGCAGCAGAGCGAAGGGCTGCACGGCCGGCGGTTCGGTCGATTGCGGATCGAAGGCGTCTTCAGTGCGCGGATGCGTGCTTTTCCACACGACGATTTCGCCGTCGATCACCGTACCGTCGGGCAAGCCGTGTACCAGCACATCCAATTCGGGAAAACGCTCGGTCACCAGTTCCTCGCCCCGCGACCAGATCCACAGCCGGCCTTCACGCTTGACCACTTGTGCGCGGATGCCATCCCATTTCCATTCAATCTGCCAGTCGCTGGCCGGACCAATCAGGGCTTCGAATTCTTCCACCGGTTGCGACAAGGCATGGGCGAGGAAGAACGGGTACGGTTGGCCGCCACGCTGGGCATGTTCATCGCTGGATTCAGGGGCGATCAGTTTCAGGTAGCTGGCGGCGCTCGGCCGGTTCGACAGATCGGTGTAACCCACCAAACGCTGCGCCACGCGTTTGCTGTCCAGCCCGGCCATCGATGCCAAGGCGCGGGTGACCAGCAATTTCGAGACACCGACGCGGAAACTGCCGGTGATCAATTTGATGCACAGCATCAGGCTTGATCGATCCAGTTGCGCCCACAGGGCCGGCAGTTGTCGGCTTAAGAACTCCGGGGTTTCACCACGCAGCGGCAGCAGTTTTTCTTCGATCCATTCGGCGAGGCCGGCGTTGGAGCTGTACGGGTTTTCGGCGAGCACCAGTGAAATGGTTTCCGCCAGGTCGCCAACCGCTTGATAGCTTTCCTCGAACAGCCACGGTTCCAGGCCGGAGACCTCAACAGCCAGTTCACGCAGGATTCTCACCGGCACCAGTTGCCGGGGCCGGCCACCGGACAGGAAGTATACCGCCCACGCAGCGTCATGCGGTTCGGCCTGGGCAAAGTACGTCTGCATCGCCGCGAGTTTGGCGTTGCTCGACGTGGTCGCATCGAGTTCGGCGTACAACTCGGCAAATGCTTTCATGCGGGCATCTCGGCGATGGTCGGTTCGGTGGCGATGTTTTCTTCTTCGTCATCGCCGTATTCGGTGTTGAAACCTTGGGCATCCAGGCCTTTTTCACGCAGATGCCGCACCAGCACGCCGATCGAGCCGTGGGTGACCATCACCCGTTCCGCACCGGTCTGTTCGATGGCCCACAACAGGCCGGGCCAGTCGGCGTGATCCGAGAGCACGAAACCACGATCGACACCGCGCCGCCGCCGCGTGCCACGCAAACGCATCCAGCCGCTGGCAAACGCATCGCTGAAATCGCCGAAGCGGCGCATCCAGTTGCTGCCTCCCGCCGAGGGTGGGGCGATGACCAGGGCCTGGCGCATGATCGGGTCGCTTTTTTTCACGTCGCCGGCGTAGATCGTCGGCGGCAGGTACACGCCAGCCTCGCGGTAGACCCGATTCAGCGGCTCGACCGCGCCGTGGCTGAGGATCGGGCCGAGGGTTTCATCGATACCGTGGAGAATCCGCTGGGCCTTGCCGAACGAGTAGCAGAACAACACGCTGGCCTTGCCGGCCGCGATGTTCGCGGCCCACCACTGATTGATCTCGCCGAACACCTGCGCCTGCGGCTGCCAGCGGTAAATCGGCAGGCCAAAGGTCGATTCGGTGATGAAGGTGTGGCAGCGCACCGGTTCGAACGGGGCACAGGTGCCGTCGGGTTCGATCTTGTAATCGCCCGATGCGACCCAGACTTCGCCGCCGTATTCGAGGCGTACCTGTGCCGACCCGAGCACGTGGCCGGCGGGATGAAAACTCAAGGTGACACCGTGGTGCGTCAGGCGCTGCCCGTAGGCGAGGGTTTGCAGGTTGATGTCCTGACCGAGGCGCGCACGCAGAATCCCTTCGCTGGCGCTGCTGGCCAGGTAATGCTGGTTGCCGGTGCGCGCGTGATCGCCGTGGGCGTGAGTAATGACCGAGCGCTCGACGGGGCGCCAAGGGTCGATATAAAAGTCACCCGCAGGGCAATACAAACCTTCGGGACGCGCGATAACAAGGTCCATGTCGTTACCAGGAATGGGGGGCTTGTTAGCTATGAGGCTGGCGCGTGTCTGGAAGTTCTATCGACTTTGAAAAGCCACCCTCACCCCAGCCCTCTCCCGGAGGGAGAGGGAGCCGACCGAGGTGTCTGGCGAGTGACATCGACCTGAAAAACCGAGTCGATTATGGATTTGGCAGAGCACCAACCGAGTTAACTCCGGATTCGGTACAACACCTTCAGGTCGGCGTAGATCTGCAGCTACCCCCAATCAGTCCCCTCTCCCTCCGGGAGAGGGTTAGGGTGAGGGGCTTTTGATGTTTGCCTTATTTGCCGGGAGTAAGAGTCAGACGGGTCTTGCCATACACCCGATCAAAGTTCTGCGGCTGCATCGGCAAGCCGATGTACTGCCCCTTCAGCCACGCATCAATCCCGTTGAGGTAATTCGGACTCACCGGATTCCCCGATTGCCCCGTACCGTTCTGCCCCATCAGTGGCTCAGCCTGGCCGAAGTCGACGATGAAGCGCATCGACGGCGCGCGCGAGGTTGTGAAGTCCTGACCCCAAGGGAACGCTGCAGTGTTCAACGTCGTGTGATCACCACCCGCTGCCAGTGGGCCGCGCACGGTCTGGCCATTGCTATTCTTCCAGGCATAGCTGTGCAACTTGCCCCATTGCCAGGCCCGGTGGTCAGCGCCCAACTGACTGTCGCCAGCGCTGATCGCTGCGGCAAAGCTGCGGGCGAGAATCACCGCTTTGTCCTCTTTCGACGGCGTGCGGATGTCATCCCAAAACGGACTGTCTTCACGTCCCAACAGATGATCGGCCTGCGCCGCATAGGACAAATCCCCGTTAGCAATAAACGCTTTCCACGCCGGGCTCGATTCCGGGCCGAGTTCGTCGAGGAAGATCTGCTTCATGCTTTCTTGCAGGAACAGTTCGTAAATCGCCGCATCCGCCGAGGTCGGGCTGAGCTTGCCGTCGAATGCCATCAACCGCGTGAACGCTTCACGCGCCTTGCTGCGATCCGCTTCCGGCAGGGCATCGATAGCCTGTTTCAACGGTTGTTTCATGCCCGGCGCCTCGAAGACTTTTTTCAGCTTGGCGGCGAAGGTGGTGGTCTGGTCGTACTGCATGGCGATCACGCTGCGGCTGTCATGCTTGCCGCTGCCGGCCAGTTCCGCCAGACGCTCGCCACGCTCCGGCGCCGCCCATGAATTGGACAGTTGCATGCCATAACCGTGAGGAATCACGCGCTGGTTGGCGGTGCCGAGCCAGCCTTGTGCTGGATCCTGATCGTACGGATGCAGCATCGGGTCGGCGTAACCGTCCCAGTCGTAACGACCTTCCCAGCCCGGCGATGGCAGCAAACCTTCGCCTTCGCGGCGATTGGGGTAGCGCCCGGTGACTTGCCAGCCAATGTTGCTCGCATCGGCGAACACCAGATTCAGGGCGATGGCGCGGATTTCCCGGCTGGCGTCCGACGCTCGTTCCACGGTTTGCGCGCGGGTCAGGTCAAAAAACGCATCCAGCGACTTGTCGTCGGTGAAGCTCGGCGTTTGCAGGGCCAGGCCGAAACCGTTGCCTTGCGCCGCAGCTTGGGCACTGTTGAGCAGCGCGCCGTGGCGGGTTTCATAGACCGCTTCACGAATTGGTCGCTGGCCTTTGACGAAGTAGGTTTCGTTGCGCACGCCCAGCGGCTGCCATTTGCCGTTGACCTCGTAGGTCAAACTGCTGCCCTGGCGACGGATTTTTTCCAGGAACAGGTCCTGGTTGTCGCCGAGCACGCTGGTCATGCTCCACGCGACTTTGCCGTTAAAGCCACCGAGGACCAGCGGTAAACCGGCAACGGTTACGCCCGCCGCCTGATATTTCGGTGCGCGAATCTGCACGAAGCTCCACAACGATGGCGCGGCCAGCGGCCCATGGGCGTCGCTGGCCAACAAGCTCTTACCGCTGCGGCTGCGTTGCGGGGCGATCGCCCAGTTATTCGAAGACGTGGTGCCGAGCAAGTTAAGTGCCGACAGTTGCTGGCTGGCGCCGCTCAGTTCAGTCAGCCCGGGAATCTGCCCGTTGAGCTTGAGGCCTTGCAGTTTGTCGGCTTCGGCCAGCGGCAGGTTTTCGTCGGGCGCGGACGGCGTCAGCCAGGCGAGTTTGTCCGTGGTCACGGTTTGCGCGAGCACCAGCGAGGAAATTTCTTCCGGCAGGTTGGCTGACTGGCTGAAATTCAACAGGGCGAAAATCAGCGCCGAGTCTTCCGGTTTCCAGTATTCAGGCTTGTAACCGCTGGAGGCGAGATCACCCGGCAACTTGTCGGCATAGCGGAACAGGTAGGCGTTGACGCCCCGCGCATAGACTTCGAAGAAGCGCTTGAGGCGTGGCGACGAGGCCTTGTACAGCTCGCCGGCGCTTTTCTTCAGATTGACCGCGCGCATGTAGCGGTCGGCGTCGAGCATCGATGCGCCGGACATTTCCGCCAGACGGCCCTGAGCCAACAGGCGCAGGGTGACCATCTGGTTGATGCGGTCGCTGGCGTGCACATAGCCGAGGCTGAACAGCGCGTCGTGGAAGGTATTGCTCTCGATCAACGGCATGCCCATGGCATTGCGTCGCACCGACACGTTCTGCGCCAGGCCCTTGAGCGGCTGCACGCCGGAGGTCGGTGGGAGGGTGTCCTGAGCGTTCCAGGTCTGGCAACCGGACAGGCCCAAAACACCGGCCACTGTTGCGGCAACGCCGAACCGGGGAAGAAAATGTGTGAGGGCTGGCGAGGCCATGGCAAAGCTCCTGCGGGGGGTAGCGTCAGTAAAGGCGCTACGTTAGAGAGCAGGAGGTGGCCGCGCAAGCGGGGCGAGTGGTTATTTCTTGCCATTGATCGCTCCCACGCTTTGCATGGGAGCGATCCGCTCGGGTCAAGCCTTCGGTGGATTGATTTTCTGCACCAGTGCGTAGGCCTTCACCGTCGCCGGGCGATCCTTGATGTGGTTGAACCAGCGCTGCACATGCGGGAAGTCTTCAAGGTTCTGGCTTTGCCATTTGTGCGAGACGATCCATGGATAGATCGCCATGTCGGCAATGCTGTATTCGCTGCCGGCGACGAATTCGTTATCAGCCAGTTGCTTGTTCAACACGCCATACAAACGTGCGGTCTCGTCGATGTAGCGCTTGATTGCATAGGGGATTTTCTCCGGGGCGAACTGGCTGAAGTGGTGATTCTGTCCGGCCATTGGCCCCAGGCCGCCCATTTGCCAGAACAGCCATTGCAGCGCCGTTTGCCGACCGCGCAGGTCCTTGGGCAGAAACTTCCCGGTCTTCTCCGCCAGATACAAAAGAATCGCCCCGGACTCGAACAGCGACAACGGTTCGCCGCGATCGGCCGGTTCATGATCGACGATGGCCGGGATGCGGTTGTTCGGGGCGATTTTCAGAAAATGCGGCTGAAACTGCTCACCCTGACTGATGTTGATCGGGTGCACGTTGTACGGCAGGCCGGCTTCTTCGAGAAACAGGGAAATCTTGTGGCCGTTGGGGGTGGTCCAGTAATACAGGTCGATCATGGAAAACTCCAAAGCTGAAATGGACGTGCGTGCGGACAGCAAACGCCGGCGTCAGGTCGTCCCGTGTGCGTTCGATAGCTTGCCTAGAAGGAAGAGGTGATGCTGAACTGCGCAGAATTCAATGACCCTGCATGAGAAAAATCGCCATGGAGCTTCAGGCCAACGCTGCACTGATCATCATCGACCAGCAAAAAGGCATCCTGCAGCCGCGTTTGGGTCGAAGGAATAATCCTCTGGCGGAAGCGCGAATCCTTGATCTGCTGGGGCTGTGGCGGCGTAGCGCAAGGCCGGTGATTCATGTGCAGCATCTGTCGCGTGAACCGGATTCGGTGTTTTGGCCGGAGCAGGAAGGGGTGGAGTTTCAGGAGAGGTTTTTGCCGCAGGATGGCGAATGGCTGATTCAGAAACAGGTGCCGGATGCGTTTTGTACCACGGGATTAGAGGCGCGGTTGCGTGAGGCGGGCATCTGGCAATTGATCATTGTCGGTGTGGCGACGAACAACTCAGTGGAGTCAACGGCACGTACGGCGGGCAATCTAGGCTTTGCTGCGTGGGTGGCGGAGGATGCGTGCTTTACCTTCGACAAGGCCGATTATTTCGGCACGTTGCGCACGGCTGAAGAGGTGCACGGGATGTCGCTGGGGAATTTGCAGGGTGAGTATGCGACGGTGGTCAACTCTGCACAGATTTTGGCAGCAGGCTGAAAATGATTCTGTGAATGTGCCGGCCTCTTCGCGAGCAGGCTCGCTCCCACAAGGATCGCGGTGGGCACAAAAGCCCTGACCGGCGCAGATCAAATGTGGGAGCGAGCTTGCTCGCGAAAGCGGCAGGTCAAGCGAAGAGGGTCTTCGCCTAGAGCATCAAGCGCCGTGGCACTTCTTGAATTTCTTGCCGTTGCCGCATGGGCAAGGGTCGTTGCGGCCGACGTCTTTCAGGGCGTTGCGCACCGGTTCCTGGTGGGCGTGGCCGCAGTTCGGGCCGTGCACGTGGCCATGGTCATGCTCGTGATGATGGTCATGATCGTGGTTGCAGTCAGGGCCATGGACATGAGGTTGCTGGGTCATCGGTGTTGCTCCGGAATTAAATCGGCGGGGATTATCACGCCATTGCGCTCAAGGTGCACGTAGTGGGCGATGAATAAACCGGTTTCCATTTCGCCCTGCAAACGATAGGGAATCTGCTGGTTCGGATTTTTCAGCATTTTCACCACGTCTTTTACCTTCGGCCACAGGTTGGTGCGGATTGGTACTTTGAAGTAGGCACTGCGCTTGGGCCCCACGGTGAACCAGTGTTCATGCTCGCCTTCGGCCAGCAGCATGTCGGCCAGATGAATGCGGTATTCGAGGCCGCGCACGGTCAGGTCGCTGTCGTTGGGGTTGTCGATGCGAAAGTGCAGAATGAATTTCTGTTCGAGCAGTTTGGCGCGCACCACTTCGACTTTCACCAGATGCACGGCGGGGTCGACGCTGTCATCGCTGAACCACGACGCGCAGCCGCCGAGGTTCAGGATCAGCATCAGGGTGAAAACCTGGAATGTGCGCCATTGACTGAGCATCGAGTAAAACTCCCTTTGGTCCCAGTCTAGTTGCCGACGAATCTACGCGCCGAAATACCCCGCGCAGCATTTCTTGAACTTCTGCCCGCTGGCGCACGGGCAACTGTCGTTGCGCCCCAGCTTCAATTGCACCGTCGGATCAATGAAATACCAGCGTCCGCTGTTCTGCACGAACGAGGAGCGCTCGCGATGGCTGTGTTCACCCTGATCGTCGTGCCAGCGCGCGGTGAAGGTGACGAAGGCGTGTTCCGGCTGACCGCCGAAGACTTCCGAGCTTTCGACATCCAGGCCGAGCCAGGTGCTTTGCGCGCTCCAGTCGCTGATCGATTGACGATTCAGTCCCGCTTGCTGAGCAGGCAGGGTAGTCGCCACAAGGTAATCGATCAGACCCAGCACATACGCGCTGTAGCGCGAACGCATCAAGGCTTCGGCGCACGGCGCCGGATGGCCGTCGTGATAATGACCGCAGCAGGCATCCAGCAGATTGCCGCTGCCACATGGGCAAATGGCTGTACTCATTGCATTACCACCAGTATTTCCCGAAGTTTTCCGGATTGGCCCAGAATCGCGAGTTGAGCCAGTCGGGGACTTGTTTGTAGTCAAGCAGATCGTAGGTGAACAGGGTCAGCACTTGATCGTCGCGTTGAAAGCGTTCGCTGGCTTGCAACGCCAGCGAATAGAAGTCGGTTTCCTGCCAGCCACTGGCCGACAGATCCGCCAGCACGGCAATGCGGCTGGCATTGAGATTACGAATTCCGCCCAACAGATTCAGGCTATCGCGCTTGGGCAAATGTTCCAGGCAATCGACCACCAGCGCCAGATCGAAACGCTGCGCTGTCAGTTCGGCGGGCAATGCGCCCGGCGCCGCATGGGCGACGATGGTGTCCGGGTGCGCTTCTTTAAAGGCACTCAGGGCGGGAAATTCGCTGGCGCCGATCAGCAGCAGACGCGCCGGGGCGTAGCGATCCAGCAAAGCGGCCAACGCCTGTTGCGGCGTGCGGGAAGAAATGGCGACGTTCATCGAAGCTCCTCAATCAGACCGCCAAGACTAGCCTGCCTGACGATGTCGGCAAAGAGCCCTGTTTCGCCAGTGAGTGGTCATTGCGGCAAAGTCCTGTGAACACGGTCGCAAACAGGCATGGCCTATTGCTGGCGGAGATTAAAACTCCGGTCTTTACTCCCTGAATCGGTTCTAAGCCGATCCCTCAGGAGAAAACCAGATGAGCATAGTTCGGACAGCATTACCTTTGATTCTGCTAACCAGTGTGTTGACGGGTTGTGCAGGTTTGCAGAAAACCGACTGGCCGACCTGTGCGGCGGTCGGTGGTGTGGTGGGTGCCGGTCTCGGCGCGACCGAGAGTTCGGCTTGGGCCGGCTACGGCGCGTTGCTGGTCGGTGGCACGGCAGCGGCCTATTGCTGGGTACACGGTGATGGCGACGAAGACGGCGATGGTGTGCCGGACAGTCGCGACAAGTGCCCGCACACGCCTAAAGGCGTACAGGTCGACGCTGACGGTTGCCCTCCACCAGCGCCTGCACCCGTGGTCGAAGAAGCTGTAGTGGTCAAGGAAGAAACCATTGTCATCCGTGATGTGCACTTCCAGTTCGACAAAGCCACGTTGACCGGCCCTGATAAACAGGTTCTCGACAAGGTCGCCACGCGCCTGAAACAGGAATCCTCGACTGCACAACTGACCGTGACCGGTCATACCGACAGCGTGGGCAGCGATGCCTACAACAAAAAACTGTCGGATCGTCGTGCGCACTCGGTGGTGGAATACCTGATTCAACAGGGTGTGCCACGCGCCAGCTTCGTTTCGGTCTCCGGCCTGGGTGAAAGCCAGCCTGTCGCCGATAACAAAACCGCTGACGGCCGCGCGCAAAACCGTCGTACCGAAATCAAAATCGTCCGCTAGACCTCTCGCATCCGCGGCTTGTGCAGTCGCGGATGCGGGTCTTTACTCCTGTGTAACCGGTATGGGCCGGTGACACAGGAGCTTTCACAATGACTGTTTTCTCAAGGTCCGTCTTGCCGGTGCTGCTGCTAGGCAGCTTGCTCACCGGTTGCGCCACCCACAGCGATGGCACTGCACCCCTCAATCAACGTACGTGGCCGATCTGCAGCCTTATTGGCGGGCTGGTCGGTGGCGGTCTCGGCGCCATTGAAAGTGGCGGCTGGGCCGGTGGCGGCGCAGCGCTGGGGATTCTGACCGGCGGACTGATCTGTTATGCCCAGGACGGCGATGAAGACGGCGACGGCGTGTTCGACCGCCGCGACCGATGCCCGGACACCCCGGCCAATACCCCGGTCGATCACCGTGGTTGCCCGCTGCCGCAATATCCGGTCACGGAAAAAGTGCCGGAGCCAGCGCCGCAAACTGAAGTCATCACCTTGAGCGATGCCGGCAACGTGCTGTTCGATTTCGACAAATCCGACCTGACACCCGCGGCGAAAGCCCAGCTCGATACGCTGATGGACAAGCTGCGCAATGCTGACGTGGTGAGCATCAAGGTCGTTGGTCACACCGACAGCAAAGGGTCGGATGCGTATAACCAGGCCTTGTCGGAGCGGCGTGCGAGCAGTGTCGCGGCGTATCTGCTGAGTCAGGGGCTGGCACCGAACAAACTCACCAGCGAAGGGCGCGGAGAAAGTGAACCGGTGGCCGATAACGCAACCGATGAAGGGCGCGCGCAGAACCGTCGCGTGGAGTTGCACATCAATCGCTAGGACGCCTCTGTAGGACGCAGGCTAGAGCTGCCGGACGATTATAAAAGGCGTTCCGGCAGCCATTTGGCGGCGCAGCGAAGTTTTTTCATTTGTGCCTCTGGCTTATCCCCCGCAGAAGCCGTTACTGTGCGCCCAAAGAATAATTCGCAACACGGGGGAGCGTATGAAAGTGTTCTGGGGGCTGGGGCGGTTGTTGACCCTGCTGTTCTGCTGCGTGGTGCTGGCCAATCAACTGGTGCCTTTCGTACATCCGCTGCATCTGCTGGTCAATCTGGCCGGCGGTCTGCTGTTGCTGATTCATCTGCTCGAAGTGCTGCTGTGCAATCGCAGCCTCAAAGGCCGTCCGCACCCTTGGCGTGACCGTGGTCGCATCCTGCTGTTCGGCGTATTCCACTTGCAATCCATCCCGGCCCCGGCCGCTCCGGAGGCTTCTTCCCATGCGTAAACTTTGCCTGCTCGCTGCATTCATCAGTCCTCTGGCCTGTGCCCAGGTGGTCAGCGTTGAAACCAATTCGCTGATGCGTTTGCCCAACACGGCCAGCACCCTGCAGCTGGAAAAACTCGAAGTGGCCGATTACGGCACGCTGTTGATTCCGGCGAACGTGACCGAGTTGAGTGTCGGTGAACTACGTCTTGGCCATGAAGCACGTATCGCGATCGTTCCGGGCGAGAACGCTTTGGAAATGAAGGTCGTTCGCGCAGAGCTGAGCGATGGCAGCCAGATCACCGCGCGCGGCGCGCCGGGGACGTATGAAAAAGCTGCCCGTGCCGGACGTAATCTGAATCTGCAATTCAAGGCGTTGAACGCGCCGCAGCTGTTGGTCGATGCCCGTGGCGGCACCGGTGCCCCTGGTTTTGTCGGCCTCGATGGCGGTAATGGTGAAGACCCGGGCTGCACTTATGGCTCAGCAGGGCACGGTTTTGATGGCAGCAACGGCAGCGACGGCCAACCGGGCGCACCGGGAGCGCTGGTGCGTCTTGAGGTGCCGCGCGAGTTTCCGGCCGAGCTGATCAAGGTCAATGTCGCGGGCGGTGCGGGCGGACCGGCGGGTGTTGGCGGTAAAGCAGGGAAGGGTGGCAAGTCCAAGGGCTGCCTGGTGTATCGCGCCGATGGTGGCAAGAATGGCAAGGCGGGGGTTGATGGTCAGCCTGGGCCGGTGGGGGCGGCGGGGGCTGTGACTGTGCAGCGCCTGTAAAAGCACACCCTCACCCCAGCCCTCTCCCAGAGGGAGAGGGGGCCGACCGAGGTGACTTACGCTATCCATCGACCTGAAAGATTGAATCGATTATGGATTCGGTAGAGCAGTTTCAGGTCGGTGTAACTCTCCAATATCCCCCATTCAGTCCCCTCTCCCTCCGGGAGAGGGCTA
The DNA here is from genome assembly GCF_022662375.1 of Pseudomonas sp. CROZ-RG-20F-R04-15. Taxonomy (GTDB): domain Bacteria; phylum Pseudomonadota; class Gammaproteobacteria; order Pseudomonadales; family Pseudomonadaceae; genus Aquipseudomonas. Next base: position 640,212 of record NZ_JAKNQL010000001.1, read on the forward strand.
GGGTGAGGGGCTTTTGATCTCAGTCCCCAGTTTCAGAACATCGGCCGAGCCGCAGCAATCGCCACCAGCACCAACCCGACAATCAGATTAAGCCCCACCACCCGGCGAATCCGCCCCAACACCGCCGCACCCGTCGGCCAGTCCTTCGTTTCCACCGCTTTACGCAACTCCGGCAGCATCAAGCCCTGAATCCGGATAAACAGCGCCGTCATCACCACATACAACCCCATCATCACCTGCACATATTTCGGCGCAGTCTCAAAGCCGACCTGCTGCAAATGCAACATGCCCACGCCACTGATCGGCAACAGGATCACCGCAACCCAGACCCAACGGAAAAAACCTTGAAACACTTCCACCCACAAGGTCAGTCGGGCAGGGCCGTCGAGGGCCTTCACAGCCGCCGGGCGCAGGACCATCCAGGCGAAAAACATGCCGCCGACCCACACTAATGCGGACAGCACATGCAGGGGGTAAACGAGGCTAAAAGGTGTCATTGGGGCACTCCGTTCTGCGCGGGATTAATTAGCGGGGTATGATAGCCGCCATCCGAAACCACTGAAAATTTATCCAGCGTTTTTTGCGCCCGAAAATTCATGATCAGCACTGAACTCAAAACCACGATCCAGGGCGCCTACTCGCGTTTTCTAGAGGCCAAGAGCCTCAAGCCGCGTTACGGCCAGCGCCTGATGATCGCTGAAATCGCCAAAGTCCTCGGGGATATCGACACCGATGACGAAGGCCGGCGCAGTGGCGACCCCGCAATTGTTGCGGTGGAAGCTGGTACCGGTACTGGCAAGACAGTGGCCTACAGTATGGCGGCGATCCCTACGGCCAAAGCTGCCGGCAAGCGTCTGGTCATTGCGACTGCGACCGTCGCGCTGCAAGAGCAAATCGTCTACAAGGATTTGCCCGACCTGATGCGCAACAGCGGGCTGAATTTCACCTTCGCGCTGGCCAAGGGTCGTGGCCGCTACATGTGCCTGTCCAAACTCGACATGCTCTTGCAGGAAGGCCACGCGCAAACCGCCACCGCCCAGCTGTTCGAAGAAGAAGGTTTCAAGATCGAGGTCGATGAGGCCAGTCAGAAGCTGTTCACCAGCATGATCGAAAAGCTCGCCGGCAATAAATGGGACGGCGACCGCGACAGCTGGCCGAATGCGCTGGAAGACGCCGACTGGGCGCGCCTGACCACCGATCACAGCCAGTGCACCAACCGTCATTGCCCGAACTTCGGCCAGTGCGCCTTCTACAAGGCCCGCGAAGGCATGGGCAAGGTCGACGTGATCGTCACCAACCACGACATGGTTCTGGCTGACCTGGCATTGGGCGGTGGCGCGGTGCTTCCCGATCCGCGCGATACCATTTACGTGTTCGACGAAGGTCACCACCTGCCGGACAAGGCCATCGGCCACTTCGCCCACTACACGCGCCTGCGTTCCACCGCCGACTGGCTGGAAACCACCGCGAAGAACCTCACTAAACTGCTGGCCCAGCACCCGCTGCCGGGCGACCTCGGCAAATTGATCGAACAGGTGCCGGAGCTGGCGCGGGAGATCAAGGCCCAGCAGCAGTTCATGTTCAGCGCCTGCGAGCAGGTCGCCGACTTCAAACCCGGCGAAGACGTCGAGGGCCGTGAGCGGCCGCGCCATCGTTTCGTCGCCGGGGTGATTCCCGAGCACATGCGCGAAATGGGCATCGAGCTGAAGAAGGGCTTTTCGCGCCTCAACGATCTGTTCACGCGCCTGACCGACCTGCTCAAGGAAGGCATGGACGGCGAGGTCAACATCGGCATCGCCAGCAATCAGGCGGAAGAATGGTATCCGCTGTTCGGCAGCCTGTTGTCCCGCGCTTCCGGCAACTGGGAGCTGTGGACCGCGTTCACCGCCGAAGACCCTGAGGACAGCCCGCCGATGGCGCGCTGGCTGACCCTCGCCGAAAGCGGCTCGCTGTTCGACATCGAGGTCAATGCCAGCCCGATTCTGGCAGCGGAAACCTTGCGCCGCAGCTTGTGGAACGTGGCTTACGGCTGCCTGGTGACCTCGGCAACCCTGACGGCGCTGGGCACCTTCGACCGCTTCCGCATGCGCGCCGGCCTGCCGAAAAAAGCCGTCACCGCCGTGGTGCCGAGCCCGTTCCATCACGCTGACGCCGGTGTGCTGCGGGTGCCGGATCTGAAAGCCGATCCACGCGATGCCGCCGCGCACACGGCAGCGATCATCCGTGAGTTGCCGGATCTGGTCGAAGGCTCGCGCGGCACGCTGGTGCTGTTCTCTTCGCGCAAACAGATGCAGGACGTGTTCGACGGTCTCGACCGCGACTGGCGCAAGCAAGTGTTCATTCAAGGCAACCTGTCGAAACAGGAAACCCTGAACAAGCACAAGGCGCGGGTCGATGGCGGTGATTCCAGTGTGCTGTTCGGTCTCGCCAGTTTTGCCGAAGGGGTGGACTTGCCGGGTGCCTACTGCGAGCACGTGGTGATCGCCAAGATCCCGTTCTCGGTGCCGGATGATCCGGTCGAAGCGGCGCTGTCGGAGTGGATCGAGGCCCGTGGCGGCAATCCGTTCATGGAAATCTCCGTCCCCGATGCCTCGCTGAAGCTGGTGCAGGCCTGCGGGCGTCTGCTGCGTACCGAAGAAGACCGCGGCACCATCACTTTGCTCGATCGGCGCCTGGTCACCCAGCGCTACGGCAAGGCGATCCTCAATGCGTTGCCGCCTTTCCGTCGTGAAATATCCTGAGACAACGGTGGGCAGTTTTGCCCACCGTGTTGTCTATCTCTCTGCCATCGCTTTTCCATTGGCCATTGTTGGTCGTTAGGGAGAACTCCGTTCTTATGATCCGCCGTTCGTTGCCTGCCGTATTCGCTTTGATCTTCGCCACGCCGCTGTTCGCGGCGCCTGCGGGTCAGCAGACCCTGTTCAACTTTGTCCGTCCTGCCGACGTGGTGAAAATCGCCACCGAAAACGCTGATCTGCCGCAAGCCAACGCCGAGCAAACGCCTGAAGGCGAAGTGCTGCGCCGGGTGACGTTCAACCCGGTGGCGCGCCCGACCTTGCGTCTGACGCCGCAGACCGGTGCGTGGGACTGGTCGCAGTCCGGCATGATGACCCTGCGTTTGCAGAGCGCAATGGACTGGGCTGTGACGGTCTACGTGCAAATCCAGAGCAATGACGGCCGCACACTGGTTAGTCGCGTCGACTTGCCGGCCGGCCCTGCGCAGACCTTGCTGGTGCCGCTGGTCGCGTCGACGCCGCTGAGTCAGGGCATGAAAGCCGGACCGCCAATGCCCATGACCGTCGATGGTCAGCGGATCCTGCTGGCCAGCAGCAGCGGCGAGATTGATCGCAGCCAAGTGGTCTCGGTGAGCCTGTCGATGGATCAGCCGAAAGTCGCCCAGAGCTTGCTGCTCGAGCGTTTCGGCGTGCAGGACGGTGATTCGGTTACCCAAGCGGTGTACGGCAATCTGGTCGATGCTTATGGGCAATCGACCCGCAGCAAGTGGCCGGAAAAAATCGCCAATGACGAACAACTGAAATCCGCCGCCGCCAAGGAACAGCAACAGCTGAAAACCTGGCTGGCCGAGCGCGAGAAGTCCTCGCTGGACAAGTTCGGTGGCTGGAACAAAGGCCCGGCGTTCAAGGCCAGTGGTTTCTTCCGCACCGAAAAACGTGATGGCCGCTGGTATCTGGTCACGCCTGAAGGGCATCCGTTTTACTCGCTGGGCGTGAACACCGTCAGCCCGCAGGTCAACCAGACCTACGTGGCCGGTCGTGAGTACATGTTCGAATCCTTGCCTAAACCTGAAGACCCGTTGGCCAAGCACTTTGGCGAGGGTGACAACCGTGGCGGCAACGGTGTTGATCAGGGCCGTGGTTATGGCAACGGGCGCTGGTACGACTTCTATGGCGCCAACTTGCAGCGCGTGTACGGTGAGCCGTGCAAAGCCGACAGTGAAAGCAAGTCCGGGGTAGCGGAAGCGGCGAAGTCTGCAGCCGCTGAAACGGCCGCCGTCCAAGCCGCCGAGCCTGCCCCAGTACCTGCCGAGCCGAAGTCCGGCGTCGCTGAAGCGGCCAAAACCGAAACCGTACAAGCGACAACAGAAAAAGCTGCCGAACCGTGCAAGGCCACCATCGATGAGCAACAGTGGGCCAGCCACACCCTCGATCGCCTGCAAGCCTGGGGCTTCAACACGGTCGGTAACTGGAGTGCCGATTCGCTGAGTGATGCAGATCGTGTGCCGTACACCTTGCCGTTGTCGATCGTTGGCGACTACACCAGCATCAGCACCGGCAGCGACTGGTGGGGCGGCATGCCAGATCCGTTCGATCCGCGTTTTGCCATGGCTACCGAGCGCGCCGTCGCTATCGCTGCCCGCGATCACCGCGACGATCCGTGGCTGATCGGCTACTACGCCGACAATGAACTGGCGTGGGCCGGTCCCGGTGACGATCCGAAATCCCGTTACGCGCTGGCTTACGGCACGCTGAAAATGACCACCGATGTACCGGCCAAGCGTGCCTTCCTCAAACAGTTGCGCGACAAGTACCGCAATCAGGCCGGGCTGTCGAAGGCTTGGGGCATCGAGCTGTCGGCGTGGGAATTGATGGAAGACCCGGGTTTCGTGCCGCCGCTGCCGAACCCGGAGCATCCGGAAATCGAGGCGGACTTCAAATACTTCCAGAAGGTTTTCGCCGATACCTACTTCAAAACCATTTCCGATTCGCTGAAATGGCATGCGCCGAACCAGTTGCTGCTTGGCGGCCGTTTTGCCATCAGTACCCCGGAAGCCGTGGCGTCCTGCGCGCAGTATTGCGATGTGCTGAGCTTCAATATGTACACGCTGAAACCGCAGGATGGTTATGACTTTGCTGCGTTGGGAGCTTTGGACAAACCGGTAATGATCACCGAATTCAACTTTGGCTCAGCGGATCGTGGCCCGTTCTGGGGCGGCGTCACGCAAGTGGCCAAGGAAGAAGATCGCGGCCCGGCTTACGCCAACTTCCTCAAACAGGCCTTGAGCGAACCGTCGATTGTCGGTGTGCATTGGTTCCAGTATCTGGATCAACCGGTGACCGGGCGTCTGCTCGATGGCGAGAATGGTCACTTCGGGTTGGTCGGGGTGACGGATCTGCCGTATCAGGGTTTTGTCGAGACAGTGCGCAAGAGCAATTTGCAGGCGATTGAGCAGCTTGGCAAAGAGGCTGAAAAAGCGGCCGCAGCGGCGGGGCATGAGGCTGAGGGTGGCCGCAAGGGCGAGGCCGGCAAAGGGCCGGGGGCAGGGCATGCCGGTGGGCATTCCGGCAATGGTCACTGAGTCCTGAGGCACCGCGTCATCGTTCTTCGCGAGCAGGCTCGCTCCCACAAAGATCTTCCGTGATACACCGATCCAGTGTGGGAGCGAGCCTGCTCGCGAAGGCGTCAGCCGCCTCAGCGAGATTTCTGAAATAACCGTCTGGCCCGCAGCTGTTCCCAAATCCCTCAAGGGCTGGAACAATGCGGGCCACTTTGTAGAGCGTTTTCGCGGGGGAGTTGCGGGTGCAGATTCAGGGACATTACGAGCTTCAATTCGAAGCGGTGCGCGAGGCTTTCGCGGCACTGTTCGACGATCCCCAGGAACGCGGCGCAGCCCTGTGCATTCAGGTCGGTGGAGAAACCGTCCTCGACCTCTGGTCCGGTACTGCCGACAAGGACGGCGCCGAAGCCTGGCACAGCGACACCATCGCCAACCTGTTCTCCTGCACCAAAACCTTCACCGCTGTCACCGCGCTGCAACTGGTCGCCGAGGGCAAGTTGCAACTGGACGCTCCCGTCGCCCGCTACTGGCCGGAATTCGCTGCTGCCGGCAAAGAATCCGTCACTCTGCGCCAATTGCTCTGCCACCAGGCCGGTCTGCCGGCGCTGCGCGAGCTGCTGGCGCCGGAAGCGCTGTATGACTGGCAAACCATGGTCGATGCCCTCGCGGCAGAAGCACCATGGTGGACGCCGGGTACTGGCCACGGTTATGCCGCGATCACTTATGGCTGGCTGATCGGCGAATTGCTGCGCCGCGCTGACGGTCGTGGGCCGGGGGAATCCATCGTTGCCCGCGTGGCCAAGCCGTTGGGCCTGGATTTTCACGTCGGTCTGGCTGACGAAGAATTCCACCGCGTCGCGCACATCGCTCGCGGCAAGGGCAATGTTGGCGATGCCGCCGCGCAACGTCTGCTGCAAGTGACCCTGCGCGAACCGACTGCCATGACCACCCGCGCTTTTACCAACCCACCTTCAGTGCTCACCAGCACCAACAAACCGGAATGGCGGCGCATGCAGCAACCGGCGGCCAACGGCCACGGCAATGCGCGCAGTCTGGCCGGTTTCTACGCGGGTCTGCTCGACGGCAGCCTGCTCGAAAGCGACATGCTCGAAGAGCTGACCCGCGAACACAGCCTCGGCGAAGACAAGACACTGTTGACCCGGACCCGTTTCGGTCTGGGCTGCATGCTCGATCAACCGGACGTGCCTAATGCCACTTATGGCCTCGGCCCCAAGGCGTTTGGCCATCCGGGCGCGGGCGGCTCCATCGGTTTCGCTGATCCTGAGCATGATGTTGCCTTCGGTTTTGTGACAAATACCCTTGGGCCGTACGTCTTGATGGATCCGCGCGCGCAGAAGCTCGCGCGGGTGCTTGCCACTTGTCTGTAAAGTTTCATCCGAGGTCCCAGGGTCGGAACCTCAAGCGGTTTTTCGTTTCAAAACGGCTGTTTATCCGGGCGAAAATGCTCTGATTTTTCATTACTTCATTTTGTGGATTTTCAATGTCATCTAAAAAGACCCTCGCCCTGGCCCTGTGTGTAGCGATCACCGGTTGTGCACAGACCCCAAAAAACGATGCGGGCGGCGGCAGCTGGTGGCCGTTCGGCTCTTCCGACAAAGTGGCAGCCAAGGAGCCGGCTCCGGCGCCTTTGAAGCCAGCGGCGACTGCACCGGTTGCCAAAACTGAAAGCAGCAACCCTTGGTACTGGCCGTTCGGTTCCGATGATGAAGCCGCCAAGGCTGACATGAAGGCAGAAGTAGCGCCTGAAGCCAGGAAACCGGTCGCCGTGGCCAAGGCTGATGCCGACACCGGCAGCAAATGGTGGTGGCCGTTCGGCGGCAAGGATCAGCCGACCACTAAAGCGGTACCGATGCCCGATCCGAAAGTCACGCAAGCCTGGCTTGACGACTACGAGCCGCGCCTGCGTGAAGCGGTCAAGGACAGCAACCTGCAACTCGAACGCCGTGAAAACGTGCTGGTCGTGACCGCGCCGGTTGAAGGCTCGTTCAACCCGGACCGTCCTGCCATGTTGCTGCCGGTTACCCTCGGGCCGTTCACCCGCGTGGCGAAAATTCTCGAAGCCGACCCGAAAACTGCCGTCCTGGTTTTGGGCCACAGCGACTCCAGTGGTGCCGCGCCCGCCAACATCAAGCTGAGTCAGGAGCGTGCCCAGGCCATCGCGGCAATCTTCCGTCTCAGCGGTTTGCAGCGTGATCGTCTGATGTTGCGCGGCATGGGTTCGGAAGCGCCGCGCGCCGCCAACGACAGCGTTGAAGGTCGTGCCCTGAACCGTCGTGTCGAACTGCTGGTCACTCCGCAGAACACCATGGTTGCCCTGTTGAGCAAATACAACATGCCAGCGCCGAAGCCGGTGACCATGGTCGCGGCGCAGGACGTCAAGCCAGCCGCCAAACCGGTAACCCCGGCTCCTGCGGCGAAAAAAGCCGCTGTGCCGGCAACCAAAAAGGCTCCGGCCAAGAAAGCCGCTGCCAAAGCACCAGCTAAAAAGGCCCCGGCCAAGGCTCCAGCGAAGAAAACCACACCAGCCAAAGCCGCCGCGACCGACAAGAAAGTCGCCGCGACCGATACCACCAAGAAGTGATCCGCTAACGAAAAGGAATGCGCCATGACCCAGGCTCTGGCAGATATGCGTCGTGATTACACCCGGGATGGTCTGACCGAGGCGCAAGCTCCGGCCGAGCCGTTTGCGTTGTTCCACCAGTGGTTCGCCGACGCGGTGAAAACCGAACAGGCGCCGGTGGAAGCCAACGCCATGACCCTGGCTACGGTCGACAAGGATGGGCGCCCGCACTGCCGCATTCTGCTGCTCAAGGGCCTGGACGAGCAGGGCTTCACCTTCTTCACCAACTACGACAGCGCCAAGGGCCAGCATCTGGCGGCCAACCCGTTCGCCGCCATGACCTTCTTCTGGCCAACCCTCGAACGCCAGGTGCGCATCGAAGGGCGGGTGGTGAAGGTCACGCCTGCGGAGTCCGATGCGTATTATCAGGTGCGTCCGCTGGGCAGCCGTCTCGGTGCCTGGGCATCACCGCAGAGCCGGGTGATCAACGGGCGCGGTGAACTGGAAGATTTGCTCAAGGCCACAGAACAGCGTTTCTCCGACACGCAACCCGACTGCCCTGAACACTGGGGCGGTTATCGCTTGCTGCCGGAGCGTATCGAATTCTGGCAGGGCCGTCCGAGCCGTCTACACGATCGCCTCAACTACCGCTCACAGGGCGCCGACTGGATTCTTGAACGTCTGGCACCTTAAGCAGTCTACCGAGCGGGATAGCCTGCCGCAGCGGCCTCCAGCCACTTCGGCAGATCCCGGCGCTTGATCTTCTGCATCTGAGCATTCGCTAACTGTTCGAGCATGAAGGCGCGTTTGCCTTCATCCTTGCCCGCCAGTGACAACGCCAGGTCGCGATCCATCCAGCGTTTGATCCGCACGTACAACCACCAATGGAAGTACAGACCGGCGGCCGTGGTGACGACGATGATGAAGTAATCCATGAAAATCCTTGGTGTCCGTGGCGCAGAATCGGTAATTTGGCGCTACTGTTGGGAAACCTTGCAGGCGTCTGTACCGCGCCTGAATGAAAGCCAATTTATCCGGGCGGCGTCGTGACAGGCGTCAAGCCACGGAGTTTAATGAATATATGTTCCTTTGGAGTTGATGCTATGCGTAAGTCTGTTCTGCTGGTTGCTTCCTTTTCCACGATGGCGATGTTGCTTACCGGCTGCCAATCGAGCCTGACCGGTGACTCCTACTCCCGTGACGAAGCGCGTCGCGTGCAGACGATTCGCATGGGCACCATCGAATCCTTGCGCCCGGTGAAAATCGAAGGCACCAAAACCCCGATCGGCGGCGCCGCAGGTGCGGTGGTCGGCGGCGTCGGCGGCAGCGCCATCGGCGGCGGCAAGGGCAGCATCGTTGCTGCGGTCATTGGTGCGGTGGCGGGTGGTCTGATCGGCTCTGCGACCGAAGAAGGTCTGACCCGTACCCAAGGTGTGGAAATCACCGTACGTGAAGATGACGGCAGCATGCGTGCCTATGTGCAGCAGGTTCAGGAGAATGAAGTGTTCCGCGTTGGCGAACGCGTGCGCATCTCCACCGTTGGCGGGACCAGCCGCGTTTCGCACTAAGCGGAATGCAGGGTAAAGAAAACCCCGATCAGGTGACTGGTCGGGGTTTTTCTTTATTGTGTTTCAACGTCCATTACACGTCAGTTGGAAAGTGTACTTCGAATCGACGACATTCTTCCCGATCAGCTTCTCCAATGAGGCAAGCTGATCATTTGAGAGGTCGTAACCCTCCCAGCCCTGCTGCTTGGAAGACCAGTTCATGATAGCTGCCAGATTCTCATCACATCCTGGAGGCAATTCCTCTTCAAAAACGAGAAACTCTGTTTTCCTATCGAATGCTTCAATCCTATAAATCATAAGAGACCGTCACCAGACATCGCTGTAGTCAAAAGAGATCTGATAATCGTAAGTTTTGAAGACGATGCCATGTTGAAAATACGGCTGTATGATTGGAATCCATTCTTCGGAAACATTGAAACCGCCATTGTTTATGTTGTTTTCCACCGGTATTCCCAAGGCATTCAAAACGCCCTCATCATCGCCTAAATCCTTGGAATACTCTTCGCCTTCACACAGATCAGTTTGCTTGTCGTACCACTCTAGCCTCAGTTTTAATCCCATCATCAACCTCACAAATATTTTTTTCTGATGCTTCTTTCATCTTTCGCATCTTCGCGTCGCTCTCCTGTAAAAGGGTCAAACGCGCCTAGGTGAGTTCCGTCACTTGCTCGGTAAACCTCCAACTCTCCGTGCATCGTGTTTCGCGTTGGTGAGCACGTACGCTTTCCCGCCGTTGGCGGAACCAGCCGAATTTCGCACTAAGCGGGAACGAGCGATAAAAAATAACCCCGATCAAGTTACTGGTCGGGGTTGTCTTTTTTACTTCAAGTCAGTAATCAGCACATGTGCCCATAAAAAATTCTAAACCCTTCGGGAAGTTAACGTTTAGAAGGGTTTCCAGCGCAGCTACTTGATCTTTGCTCAATAACAACTCCCCAGGTTCCAGTTCGCTGAGGGGCTTGGACTCGATGAGCTGAGCGACTTTTTCATTTAACTCGCTTCCGGTGATATCCAGCTCGAACTGCAAAGAGTTATCTTGAGCGTCATCAGGGTAAAAACCGGTTATCGAAAGGTAGCGCATGTATCAATCCTTAATTTCTGGAGGTTTTTCTGTCCGGTACTGCAGGCCCGGTTTGTTCACCCGTCAGGTGATTGAATTCGCCCAAATGAGTTGTTCCCAATTTGTCGTATTTTTCCACAGCGTTACTTTTGTAATCCCATTCATAGATTCGACCTTTGCGATCTACCCACCGTGCTCGCTGCTTTCCACCACCTTTGACCGATGATTTCGACTTTACTCTAACCGCGTCAGGGAAGGCCGGTAGTGTCTTTGGGTGGCCGTAGTAAACATGATCGCGAGCCCGGCTTAAAACGATGTAAACTGGCCGAACCCCGGAGTTCGGGGGAAACACCAGTATGAAATCTTTGTACTCCGGCGGATAAACCGGATTCACCAGCATCCCATCCGCCGCTTTCGTCGGCGGATAAACCCAGATGTGCGGTGCCTGCGGTGCAGCCTCCAGCGCAGGAATGCCGAGGATGTCCGAGCCATCCACAGCAGGCGTCCAGATCAGCTCTACGCCTTCACCCAAGTCAGCAATGAACTGGCTGCCACGCAACTTGAACTGCACGACATCAACCATTTCCCAATCGCGATTCTTGCCGGTGTAGAAGCCATAGCCCTTCAGGCTGCCGTCGGCCTGCTGTTCGACCCTCAGCCGAACACGCGTTCGCGCCTGTTCAAGTCCACGCAGTTGCTCGTCGGTATAGAGTGCGCTGTCACCAAGGTTCGAGGGCATGAGCAGCGCTACCAGGGTCACCAATGGCGTGACCACTGCGGTGGATATAACTGTGGGCAGTGCTTTGAAAGCCGAACCCGTCAACGCAAAACTGCCGAAGCCTGCCGGGATGGCCGTTGCGCCGATTTTCTTGAGCGGAACTGCGCCGCTTTCATCGGCCTCACGCTCGCCCAGCAGAATCAGATCGCCGTAATCCTTCAGGCTGTCAGTCGGCACCATGCCCGAAGGACTGGAGTAATCGATAATCGCATCCGGCAATTTGCAGGACTTGGCAAATACGCAACCGGCACGCACGGGCTCGGCTTTTTTGACCGCAACTTCACGGCTGCGCTCGAAAGCCTCCTGCCGTGCCAGCATGGTGTCGTAAGCGTTTTGTCTGGCGTCGCGCTCGGCCAATTCCGTGGCCGTCATGTAGCGGTAGGTAACGTGATGCCCGTCGCCTTGCGGTGGGTTTTGAACCCGGGGGATGTCCTTGTTGCCAGCCACTGATCGTCCTTTCGTTCATCCGTCGACAGCCCTTCGCAAAGGGTTGCGCAACGTTAACGAAGCAGGAAAATGATGGCTGTAGGACGCGTCTCTAACGACGTGGGGATTAGTCGCTATGTATCAATTTCCAAGCAAACGTGGGGGAATTTGTTGATTGAAGTCTTTTTTCTGAGTCGTTCGGCCTGCGACTATCCATATTCTCGGTGTGCTCAACAAGTAACCTGTTTCAAGGATTTGTTGATGTGCAGGCGAGTTCCACGTTTCAGGTTTCCGTAATCACCGAGTGCGCGCATAGCAACAGAACTCTCGGCTGTCACTTCAAACAGGTGACCACCTTTGGCCACGAGGACTGCAGCGCCATTGGCGAGCGCAATCTTATAAGCGTTGCTGAATGCCTTCCGAGCGATCTCAGGAATCCGCGATTCCTGAACTGAAATCTGATCGTCCGTCAGTGGGTGCTTTTCTGCTTTACGTGACATAGGTGACTCCGGAAACGGTGCTGAGAAGGTTCAGAGCCAAGCCCCTCTATAGAGAAGGGCTTTGATTTTCTAGGAAGCGTTTCAGACGTTTTGCAGAGTGCTCCGGCGACTCGCCGCCGCCGTCACCGCATAACCAATCAACGCCGCCAGAATCGACCCAGTCAAAATGCCCATCCGGTCCATCCCTGCGTAATCGCTTACGCCCGGTTCAAACGCCAGCGAACCGACGAACAGGCTCATGGTGAAGCCGATACCGCAAAGGATCGCTACGCCCATGACCTGGCCCCAGTTGGCGCCTTGGGGCAGGGTGGCGATGCCAATCTTCACGGCCAGCCAGGTCAGGCCGAATACACCGACGGTCTTGCCCAGCAGCAGGCCTACCGCGATGCCCATTGGCACGTGGTGAGTGAAGCTTTCGACAGTGACACCGCTCAGCGACAGGCCGGCGTTGGCGAAGGCGAACAGCGGCAGAATGCCGTAGGCCACCCACGGGTGCAGCGCATGTTCGAGGGTCAGCAACGGCGACGGCTCGGCATTTTTCGTGCGCAATGGAATGCAGAAGGCCAGAGTTACGCCCGCCAGCGTGGCGTGGACACCGCTCTTGAGGACGCAGACCCAGAGAATCAAACCGATGATCATGTACGGCCCAAGCTTGACCACCCCGAGCCGGTTCATCGCCACCAGCGCCGCGATGCACGCAGCCGCCAGACCCAGCGAGAGCGTCGAGAGTTCGCCGGAGTAGAAGATCGCAATGATCACGATGGCGCCGAGGTCATCGATGATCGCCAGGGTCATCAGGAACAGCTTCAGCGACACCGGCACGCGCTTGCCGAGCAATGCCAGCACGCCGAGGGCGAAGGCGATATCGGTGGCAGTGGGGATCGCCCAGCCGTCGAGGGCTGCCGGATTGTCGCGGTTGAGGAACCAGTAGATCAGCGCCGGCACCAGCATGCCGCCGATCGCGGCCGCACCGGGCAGGACGATCTGTGAAGGCTTCGACAGTTGGCCGTCGAGGACCTCGCGTTTCACTTCCAGGCCGATGAGCAGGAAGAACATTGCCATCAGACCGTCGTTGATCCACAGCAGCAGTGGTTTAGCGATTTTCAACGCACCGATCTGCGCCACCACCGGGGTGTCGAGCAGGCCGGTGTACAGCCACGACAGTGGCGAGTTGTTGATAATCAGGGCGAGGACAGCAGCGGCGATCAATAACAGACCGCTGGCAGCTTCCAACTGAAAGAAACGCGTGAAAGTGCTACGCAGAGGCAAGGTCGCTCTCCATCGAATTCGTGAAAAAGGTGGGACACCCTAACCCGTACTGTTAGTTGTTAAAACAAAAGTTATATTCTTTTTTGTTATATGTCGTTACAAGGTGTCTGGCTCAAGCCACGCTGAGCCTAGCAGTTGCCTGACATATTGAGACTCAGCTGTATCTGTGCGCGGTATCGGAATTTTCCTAAGCTGATGAGTGAGCCTTTCGAACAGCTTCATCTCCTGCCGATTCAATGAGAACCATCACCATGAGCGACAACCGACAGTGGGCCCGCGAAGCGATCCGTATCATCGAAGCGGATTTTCAGCGCAGCGCCGACACCCACCTGATCCCTTTGCCGCTGCCAGGTTTTGCGGGCATCGAGTTGTACTTCAAGGATGAGTCCAGCCACCCGACTGGCAGTCTCAAACATCGCTTGGCCCGCTCGCTGTTTCTTTATGCTCTGTGTAACGGCTGGTTGAAGCCCGGCGCGCCGGTGATCGAGGCGTCCAGCGGTTCAACGGCGATTTCCGAGGCGTATTTCGCGCGAATGCTCGGTTTGCCGTTCATAGCCGTGATGCCGGCGACCACCTCCAAAGAAAAGATCGCGCAGATCGCGTTCTACGGAGGCCAAAGCCATCTGGTGAAAGATCCGACGCAGATCTACGCCGAATCCGAACGTCTGGCCCGGGAACATGGCGGCCACTTCATCGACCAGTTCACCTACGCCGAACGTGCTACTGACTGGCGCGCTAACAACAACATTGCCGAATCGATCTTCCAACAGATGCGCTACGAAAAGCACCCGGAGCCGAGCTGGCTGATTTCCAGCCCCGGCACCGGCGGCACCACCGCGACCTTGGGTCGTTACGTGCGCTATCGCCAGCATTGCACTCGCGTGTTGTGTGCCGATGCCGAACGTTCGGTGTTCTTCGATTACTACCAGACCGGCGACGCCGATTTGCGCCTCGATTGCGGTTCGCGCATTGAAGGTATTGGCCGGCCGCGCGTTGAGGCGTCGTTCCTGCCCAAGGTGATCGATGCGATGGTCAAAGTGCCGGACGCCTTGTCGCTGGCCGCCATGCATTATCTGGCGCAACGTCTGGGACGGCATGTTGGCGGCTCGAGCGGGACCAATCTGATCGGCGCCTTGATGGCGGCACAGCAGATGAAAGCGGCGGGGGAGTCGGGGTCGATCGTGGCGATTCTGTGTGATGGCGGCGAGCGGTATGCCGACACGTATTACGATCAGGATTGGTTGCAGGCGCAGGGGTATGAGCTGGCCGGGTTGATCGACGCGGTGGCGGCGAGTGCCGAGCGCGGCGAGCCGCTGCCTGACTCAGTCCTGCGCGCCAATATCTAAAGAAACACACAAAACAAATGTGGGAGCGAGCCTGCTCGCGAAGGGGTCATCTCATTCAACATCATCGTTGACTGAGATGACCCCTTCGCGAGCAGGCTCGCTCCCACATGGATTTGTTTTACTTCAGATGATTAGTCAGTCAGGCCGAGAATATCGCGCGCCACGGCTTCTGCGATGCGAATCCCGTCCACACCCGCCGACAGAATCCCGCCCGCATAACCCGCGCCTTCACCGGCCGGGAACAAGCCCTTCACGTTCATGCTCTGCAAAGATTCGTTACGCGTGATGCGCAGCGGCGATGAAGTACGCGTCTCGATCCCGGTCAATACGGCATCGTGCAGCGAGTAGCCGCGAATCTGCTTCTCGAACGCCGGCAAGGCTTCACGAATCGCCTCAATGGCAAAGTCCGGCAGCGCCAGGGCCAGATCACCCAGCGCCACACCCGGCTTGTACGACGGCTCGACTTCGCCCAGTTCGGTCGAAGGAATGTCGTTGATGAAGTCGCCCACCAGTTGCGCAGGGGCCTTGTAATCGCTGCCGCCCAGAATGAACGCGTGGGATTCCAGGCGTTCCTGCAACTCGATGCCTGCCAGCGGGCCGCCCGGGTAATCGACTTCCGGGGTGATGCCGACGACGATGCCGGAGTTGGCATTGCGCTCGTTACGCGAGTACTGGCTCATGCCGTTGGTGACCACGCGATTCGGCTCGGAAGTCGCCGCGACCACCGTGCCGCCCGGGCACATGCAGAAGCTGTAGACCGAACGGCCGTTCTTGGCGTGGTGCACCAGTTTGTAGTCGGCAGCACCCAGCTTCGGGTGGCCGGCGTACTTGCCCAGACGCGCACGGTCGATCAGCGATTGCGGGTGTTCGATGCGGAAACCCACCGAGAACGGTTTGGCTTCCATGAACACGCCACGGCTGTGGAGCATGCGGAAAGTGTCGCGGGCGCTGTGGCCGAGGGCCAGAACCACGTGTTTGGAATGCAGGGTTTCGCCGCTGGCCAGTTCGACGCCGACCAGTTGGCCGTCTTCGATCAGCACATCAGTGACGCGTTCCTGGAAGCGCACTTCGCCGCCCAGTTCGCGGATCTGCTCGCGCATGTTTTCAACCATGCCGGTCAGACGGAACGTACCGATATGCGGTTTGCTGACGTAGAGGATTTCTTCCGGCGCACCGGCCTTGACGAACTCGTGCAGGACTTTGCGGCCGAGGAACTTCGGGTCCTTGATCTGGCTGTACAGCTTGCCGTCGGAGAACGTGCCCGCGCCACCTTCGCCGAACTGCACGTTGGATTCCGGGTTGAGTACGCTTTTGCGCCACAGGCCCCAGGTGTCTTTGGTGCGTTGACGGACTTCGGTGCCACGCTCGAGGACGATCGGCTTGAAGCCCATTTGTGCTAGCAGCAGGCCGGCGAAGATTCCGCACGGGCCGAAACCGACGACGATCGGGCGCTGGCTCAGGTCGCTCGGCGCCTGACCGACGAATTTGTAGCTGACATCCGGCGCCACGTTGACGTTACGGTCGTCGACGAACTTGCCCAACACTTTCGCCTCGTCGCGCACTTCGAGGTCGATGGTGTAGATGAAGCACAGTTCGGAGGACTTTTTGCGCGCGTCGTAGCTGCGCTTGAACAAGGTGAAATCGAGCAAGTCATCGCTGGCGATGCCCAGGCGCTGCACGATGGCAGGGCGCAGGTCTTCTTCGGGATGGTCGATTGGCAGCTTGAGTTCAGTGATTCGTAACATGGCGAGGATCCGGGTTCGCGGGGCGCACAACTGCGCCAGGGCGTTTGAAGGCCGCGATTATAAGCCGCAAAGACCGGATCCGGTGAGGCTAAAACGCTCAGTCGTTGCGCGATCCGCCGAAATACCCGCAACCGCGCTGCACCTGGCCGTCGATGCGCAACTCGGCGCTCATGTGCTGCACGCTGCCGGTGCTGCTGTCGACGCAGCGTTGCGGCGCGACCCATAACTCGATGCGCTGGTTGTTGGCCTCGCTGCTCAGGTTGAAGCGGCCGTCGCCCAGTTGTTCTTCAACATACGGCACGGCAAGTGGCGGCTGGCCGTCGCGGTCGATGACCATGCCTTTGCCGCTGACTTTGACGTTCCATTCCGGGCCATGGCCGGCCGCGCGCAGGATCAGTTGTTTGAAGTTGGGATCATCGCAAGCCGTGCCCGAGCGCTCGACGCGGTACAGCTGAGTCAGGTCGAGTCGATCGCCGGCAACTTTGCCGCGAACATCGGCAAACAGTTTGCCTTGCTCATCAGCCAGCGTCGCGGCTTCTTGCAGAATGCTGGTGCCACCAATGTCATTGACCACCAGTTGACGCTGCTCCTGGCACGGCTGGAACACCAGTTTGCCGTCGGCAACGGTCAGTTGCCCCTGCATCCGCGTCTGCCCGACGTGCGAGGCACTTTCTCGCTGGCCATCGAACAACTGGCAAGCGGCAAACAAGGGCAGCAGGGCAACAACGGCTAACGAACGGGCAACACGCATCTTCGCTTCTCCAGACAAGTGCCGCCACGTTACGCAGCCTGACCGTTCATCACAAGGGCTTAGCCCACGTGAAACGTCTGACCTGTCTGCAAGCCTTCGACACTTTTAGCGTAGGCCAACGCCACATCCGCCGCAGGAACCGGCTTGTAGCCTCGGAAATACGGGGCGTAGCTGCCCATCGCTTCGAGCAGAACGGTAGGACTGATCGAGTTCACGCGCAGACCGCGCGGCAATTCGATGGCGGCGGCGCGGACGAAGCTGTCGAGAGCGCCGTTGACCAGCGCTGCCGAGGCGCCGCTACGGATCGGATCGTGGCTGAGTACGCCGGTGGTGAAGGTGAACGATGCACCGTCGTTGGCGAACTCACGGCCGATCAGCAATAGATTCACCTGGCCCATCAGTTTGTCTTTGAGGCCGAGGGCGAAGCTGTCTTCCGTCATTTCACCCAACGGTGCGAAGGTCACGTTGCCCGCCGCGCACACCAGTGCATCGAACTTGCCAGTCTGTTCGAACAGCTTGCGGATCGATGCGCTGTCACTGATATCGACATTGAAATCGCCGCTGTTGCGACCGATACGAATGACGTCGTGGCGTTGCGAGAGTTCTTTGTCCACGGCCGAACCAATGGTGCCACCCGCGCCTATCAACAGAATCTTCATCGAGCTGTACCTCAAGTGATTGAACGAGGTTTCAGTCTAGAGTGGTTTTTTCTGCGGATAAGCGCACTAATAGGCAACCTTTGGTTTTCAATTGGAAACAATCCATGAGCGAAATGGACGATCTGGCGGCGTTCGCGGTGTTGATCGAAGCCGGCAGTTTTACTCTGGCCGCGCAGCAATTGGGCTGTAGCAAAGGGCAGTTGTCCAAGCGCATCAGCCAGCTCGAAGCACAGTTTTCCGTGGTGTTGCTGCAACGCACCACTCGACGCTTGAGCCTGACCGCCGCCGGCGCTGCATTGTTACCGCAAGCCCAGGCGCTGGTCGTCCAGGTGGAAAGAGCGCGTCAGGCATTAGCGCGATTGAAGGACGATATGGCTGGACCGGTACGAATGACGGTGCCGGTGTCGTTGGGGGAAACCTTCTTTGATGGTCTGCTGATGGAGTTTTCGCACAAATACCCCGAGGTGCAGATCGAGCTTGAGTTGAACAACAGCTACCGCGATCTGTCACGGGACGGCTTTGATCTGGGGATCCGCAGTGAGGTGGCCAATGACGATCGACTGGTGGCCAAACCGTTGCTGGCCTGGCAGGAAATGACCTGCGCGAGTCCGTCTTATCTTGAGCGCTTCGGTGAACCGCTGACGCCACAGGCACTGGCCGAGCATCGCTGCTTGCTCAACAGCCACTACAGCGGACGGGAAGAATGGCTGTATCACCAGCAGCACGAATTGTTGCGGGTGCGGGTATCGGGGCCGTTTGCCAGCAATCATTACAACTTGCTGAAGAAAGCCGCGCTCAGTGGCGCCGGGATTGCGCGGTTGCCTTCGTATCTGCTGCAAGCGGAATTGGCTGACGGCCGATTGCGCTGGCTCCTGCGCGATTTTCAGACCCGGCGCATGCCGATGTACCTGGTGCATCCGTATCAGGGCGGATTGCCGAAACGCACGCAGGTGCTCGCGGACTATTTGATCGGCTGGTTCAAACGCAGCGGTGAAGCGCTGGATCGACTTCAGCGCTGACTTCATTCTCCTGTGGGAGCGAGCCTGCTCGCGAAAGCGGTTTCACAGACACTTCATGTGTTGACTGAACTAACGCATTCGCGAGCAGGCTCGCTCCCACAAGGATTTTGTTTATTTTGCGAAATGGCGGGCGATCAGATGATCAATCGACAACTTGCCCGGCCCCGTCGCCATCAGGTACAGCAACACCGCCGCCCAGGTGCCGTGGGTCGGATAGGCATCGGGATACACAAACAGTTGAATGGTCAGGGTCATCCCCAACAGGGCCAACGCCGAAAAACGCGTAGCGAAGCCGATCAGGATCAGCAGCGGAAAAAAGTGCTCGGCAAAAGCGGCCATGTGCGCGGCAATCTCTGGCGACAGCAGCGGCACGTGGTACTCGCTTTTGAACAGCGGAATGGTCGAGTCGGCCAAGCGCGGCCAGCCAAGTTGAAAGGTGCCGTCGATCAGGTCGATGGCCAGTCCTTCGACCTTGGTCTGCCCGGACTTCCAGAACACCGCTGCAATCGAGAAACGTGCAATGAAGGCGATCAGGCTGTGGGGGATTTTCTCCAACAGCGCGATGGCGCGGGTGATGAGGTTGTTCATGGCAGTTCCTTGTTGTTCAGGAGAGTGATGACGTTGCGAGCGATCAGCAAGCCGAGGGTTTGGCCGAGATCGAATTCCGGGCTGTTTTCCGCTGCTGCCAACAAGGGCTGGCCAGCAATCAGGTGACGAATAAACACGCTGGCGCCGGGTTCCAGGGCAAATATCTCGACCTCCAGACCGTTGCGCAGCACCAGAGCGTGCTGCCCGTGGTTGACGTCGATGTGCTCCAGCGTTACGTCCCGCTGATGAGCGGCCCAGATCGCAACCACGGCGTAGGCTGAGTCGAGCAGATGCAGAGAGGGGTGAAGTTGCAGGCGCAGGTCAATCAAGGCCTGAGGGGCGGTCAGTGCGGCAGTGATGTGCTCCGGCCGCACCGCAGTGGCGTCAGCGGCGTGATAGGCGCAAGTGCGCAGGTGTTCAAGGCGTGCCACGTCCGCCAGATATGGCACGCTGGCGGCCGGTTCAAACGCGGCAATGAAGTCCGCGAACGCTTCGCCATAACGGTTCATCAACGGATTTTGTGGCGGTTGTTCCTGTACGAAAACGGCGGCCATGGCACGGAAAAACTCCTCGCCTGTCAATTGCACAACCACCGGGTAACTGTCCGCCAGCGCATTGATCAGTGAGCCCTGCACGTTGTTGCGATACACCGAAAAACGGCTCCCGGGATCTGCACCGTTGGGGCTGCAGAGGCCATCGGGGCAGGGTAGTCGCACATCGAGCAGCGCAGCGCTGAACGCTGCTTGAGTACTCATGACTGACTCCCGGCGCACATCAGCAACTCATCGGCGTGCTGGGCTTCGGCCAGCAGCACCGCAAACGCCGGCACCTGATTGTCGCGTTCGATCAGCGTCGCTATCGGGCCGATGCGCTGCAGTACTTGCCGGTACAAACTCCAGACGGCTTGATCGATGGGCGCGCCATGATCATCGATCAGCAAACGGTCGCCGAGGCTGTCGCAATCTTCGGCAAACCCGGCCAGATGAATTTCGCCCACCGCGTGTAGCGGCAGGGCATCGAGATACGCCAACGGATCACGCTGATGATTCACGCAAGAAACGTAGACATTATTGACGTCCAGCAGCAAACCGCAGCCGCTGCGGCGGACGACCTCGGCGATGAATTCAGGCTCATCGATAGTCGAGTGCTGAAACGCCAGATAGGTTGCCGGATTCTCCAGCAGCATGGGGCGCTTGAGGCTGGTTTGCACCTGGTCGATATGCTCACAGACGCGGTTCAGCGTCGGCGTGTCATAGGCCAGCGGCAGCAGATCATTGAGAAACACCGGGCCATGGCTCGACCAGGCCAGGTGTTCGGAAAAAGAGTGTGGTTGATAGCGTTCGATCAACTCGGCAAGGCGCTTGAGATGCTGCTGATCCAGCGGCCCTTCAGCGCCGATGGACAAGCCGACACCGTGTAGCGATAGCGGATACTGCTCGCGGATCAAACCGAGAAAATGATGAAACGGACCGCCGTCGACCATGTAGTTTTCGGCGTGGACTTCGAAGAAACCGATGTCCGGATGTGAACCGAGCACTTCACGGAAGTGCCCGGTCTTGAGCCCCAGCCCGGCACGGGGCGCAAGCCCGGTGAGGGCTGCCTGAGTGCAGGAGGGGGCATGGTCATTGATTGTGAGCATGATCGTCACTCAGGCAGATCGCGGATCAGGACTTGGCTTTGAACGCTTCCATCTGGCCGAAACCGGTCGGCGAGGTTTTGCTTTCAGTGGTGGCGCAGGTGCCTTTCGGAACGAGTTTCCAGGCGTTGGCCTGATAGTCCATTTTCGCCGTGCCGGCACAGGTAGTGCCTGCACCTGCGGCGCAATCGTTGTGACCTTTCATGGCCACGCCGAAGCATTTCTCCATGTCGGCGTCAGCGGCATGGGCGGTGGACACGGCGGCGATGCTCAAGGCCGAGCCGAGGGCCAGAACCAGGGCGGTGGCGGACAGGGTGCGGGTGGTAGCAGTCATGATGTTTCTCCAGTCTTGTTCAGGGTTTTTACAAGCGGTTTGTGCTTGCTTACCCCACTAGAGAAAGCTCATGGCGATGCGTTACAGCCCCGCCAAATCTTTTTCAGAAAAAACGCACATCAGCTCCTGCACAGTTTCATGCGTGCTGGCGGGCGTGTTCTATAGTCAACTCGAAGGCCCCTTTGCCCGGGCTGATTTACCAGGACGGTATCTCATGAAAAAGGATCGCTCGATTTCAGCTGTGCTATCGCACCGGATATCATTGTTTGCCCTGGCCTGCACGTTCCCCTTGTGGTTCGGATCGGTGTCGGCCCAGACAGTCTCCGACCCGCAGGACACCCTCAAACGCATCAACCTCAACTACAACACTCTCAAGGATGCTTGCGAGGAGCCCGACACCGGTGCTGCACGCGGCCTCTACTATTGCAGTGGCGTGACCTTGCGCATGGTCAACGACGGGCCCTTCAATCCTTGGGATTACAGCCCTTACGCGATCAGGATTGGCGCGACCTCGTACTCGTGGATCCGCAAGGATCTGAGCACGCGAATCCTCATTCATCCGGCCGGTTTCATCCTGCGTACCCCCACCGATGCGGCGGCCTTGAGCTTGCCGGTCAAGGAGCAGGGCTTCACCTGCATCTACGCCTTCGATGGCGGCACCGGGCCTGAGCGTAAATGGTATGGCTGCGGCTTTTTCGACAGCCGCGAACCGCCGCGTGCGGCTCAGGGCACGATGAACAACCGCAATGCCGCGCTGGCCTATGGCACCTGCGCCGAAGCCGGGGTCAGCACCGCCGAGCAGTGGACACAGAAATACACCGGTCTGATGAAAGGGCCGATCCAGTACGGTCAGTGCTCATGGAATGCGGAAAAAACCAGCGACTGGAAGGCGATGATCCGCGTCCACGAGTCGCGGCCAAACACCACCAACAAAGACCCTTTTGCCTTCAGTGCCCAGGTCAACGAGTTCATGTTGAAGAACGCCACAGCGACCAACGATGGCAGCGAAAACATGAAATACATCGATGCCTTCATCTACAACGTCAACAGCACGCAGAACTTCGCCACGCGCGGTGATCAGGCCCCGCCGAAACCGGAAAACGGCCTGAACAGCGCACGCAACTTCCAGAAAAAACTCCACGCGCAAGGTTACAGCGTGCCGATCCTGCGACTGGATTTCACCAAGCCGCCCGAGCAGCGTTTCAGCTACGTTGCGGCTGATCAGGTGATCGAGCCAATGATGGTCGGCGGCGTACAGCCGACGCCCGTTGTGCCGGCACCCAACTACATCGCCTCGGCCAATTGGATCAAGCGTTACGACCCCGGCACGCGCAAGGATGAGTGGAGCTTGAGCGTGGTGCCCACAGCGGCAGGTCGAGCATTGCCCAACGAGCAACTCGGGGCTTTGTACGATCAGTTGTTCGCCCTCAAAGGGGCCGACAGCAACTGGCGTGACAATGAAAAATCCGTCGGCAGCATGCGTCAGCAATTGAGCTGCGTCCTGGTCAATTACCGCACCAAGACGCCATGGAATCTCGAGCCGTTTCGCCCGGCGGTGTCGGCCAGCGAGACTCGGGCAGCGGGGTGCAATCCCGTCCCGCGTTGAAGGTGTGTTTGGCTAATCAAGGAGATGCAAGCCATGAGAAAACGGTTGAACAGGATCGCCCCATTGCTGCTGTTGCCACTGCTGGTACAGGCCACCTGGGCTTATGCGGAGTCATGTGACGAGACGCTGAAAAAGGTCGAAACGTTGTACAACAAGACTGTCGATAGTTGCGGGCAGGATCCCGCATCCGACTGTTCCGGGTTGCTGGTGCGCGGTACGCACCGGGCGGATCCGGCCAAAGGGCAGAAATGGGATGTATGGAATCCCAGTCCGAAAGCCGTGGAACTGGGGACGTTTGCCGCTTCATTCATGCGCGCCGACGGCATCAGTTATGAAGATCCCGGCATGAGCACGCAGAACGGTTACCTGATTACGCCAAGGGATCTGGTGCGTGATCCCGAGACGCCGGTGCATGTCTATTGCGCCTTTCCCAATGACGCTTGGACCGACTATCGCAATGACCGGGGTTGTGGCGACAACAAAAACACTGCGCCGGCCGAAGCCGTTTGCCAGGCGATGAAACCACCGATTGCCAGCCCGAATGCCTGGGTTGCGCACTTCACCCAATTCAACAACAACCGGCAGCAGGATCAGTTGCAGTGCGGCTTCAATATGCGCAATCCGATGAGCAGCAAGGAGCGGGTCGATGCTTTTCGCAACTTCATGGGCGCGCGCAAAGTCATCAACAGTCGCGAGTTTCAAACCCAGACCGAGCTGCGGTTAGGCAATCCGAAAACCGATGAACTGCCGATTCTGGCGTTTTTCTACAGTGACCAGCGCGGTTTGAACGATGCCATGGCCAATCAGCGCGACTACAAGGCCAAGACTGGCAAGGATCGCAACATCATCAAGATCGACTTCCCGAAAACCCCGGTCGCCAAGGCCAGCTTCTCGTGCATCCAGACCGCGACGCCAGCGGCGCCGCAGTTCTGTGAGAAGTACATCGAATCGAGCACCTGGGTACAACGCCCCGATCCGAAACTGGGGCCGAACACCTGGTCGCTTTCGGTGGTGCCGACCGCTTGCGGACGCGCGATCAAGGATGACCAGACCGACCGGATGTTTGCCGAGTTGTACAACAAGCACAAAGACGATCAGCAGTGGCGGCAGTACAGCGTCAATGGTGGGTCGTTGCGGCGGCAGATGGTCTGCCACCTCGCGGCTACCTATGACGGTAAGCCTGTGCGCAACAAGCCGGAGTGGAACCTTGAGCCGGCGCGTCCGTATGTCGATCAGGCTACAGCGGTAGCACAGCACTGCAACCCGTACTAAGCGGTCGCTACAACTCTCCATTGTGGGAGCGAGCCTGCTCGCGAAAGCGGTGTGTCATTCAGCAAATGTGCTGACTGATACTCCCTCTTCGCGAGCAGGCTCGCTCCCACAGGGGAATTGTGGTGAATCCAGGATTGGCGGAGGAAAAAAAACGGCCCGCAGGCCGTTTTGTTGTTCAGCGACACACATCAACCACCGAGGTACGCCTCGCGTACTTTCGGGTCGGTCAGCAGTGCTTCACCGGTGCCTTGCATGACTACGCGGCCGTTTTCCAGAACGTAGGCGCGGTCGGCGATTTTCAGCGCCTGGTTGGCGTTCTGCTCGACCAGGAACACCGTCACCCCGTCCTTGCGCAGCTGTTCGATGATATCGAAGATCTGCTGGATGATGATCGGTGCCAGGCCCAGCGACGGCTCGTCGAGCAGCAGCAGTTTCGGCTTGCTCATCAGCGCCCGGCCGATGGCGAGCATTTGCTGTTCGCCGCCGGACATGGTGCCGCCGCGCTGGTTGAAGCGTTCTTTCAGGCGCGGGAACAGGCCGAGAACCTTGTCCATTTGCTCCTGATAATCGCCCTTGTCGGTGAAGAAACCGCCCATGGACAGATTTTCCTCAACGGTCAGACGGGCGAACACCCGACGACCTTCCGGCACCACCGCGATGCTTTTGCGCATGATCTGCGACGACTCCTGGCCGACCAGTTCCTCACCCATGTAGCGGATGCTGCCGCTATGCGCTTGCGGCGAACCGCAGAGCGTCATCAGCAGCGTCGACTTGCCGGCACCGTTGGCGCCGATCAGGGTCACGATCTCGCCCTGACGGACTTCGACGTTGACGCTGTGCAGGGCCTGGATCTTGCCGTAGAAGGTGGAAACGTTTTCGAACTGCAGCATTTACGCTTCCCCCAGGTAGGCTTTGATCACTTCAGGATTGTCGCGGATCTGTTCCGGCGTGCCGTCGGCCAGTGGCGTGCCCTGGTTGATCACGACGATGTGGTCGGAAATACTCATGACCAGTTTCATGTCGTGCTCGATCAGCAGCACGGTGACGTTGTGCTCTTCACGCAGCACGCCGATCAGCGCCTTGAGGTCTTCGGTTTCTTTCGGGTTCAGGCCGGCGGCCGGTTCGTCGAGCATGAGGATCCGTGGACGGGTCATCATGCAGCGAGCGATTTCCAGACGTCGTTGCTGACCGTAAGCCAGGGTGCCGGCGGTACGGTTGGCGAACTCTTTCAGGTTGACCTTTTCCAGCCAGTACTCGGCAAACTCCATGGCCTCGCGCTCGCTTTTGCGGAACGCCGGGGTCTTGAACAGGCCGGCCAGGAAGTTCGTGTTCAAGTGACGGTGCTGGGCGATCAACAGGTTCTCGACCGCCGTCATGTCCTTGAACAAACGCACGTTCTGGAAGGTGCGCACCACGCCTTTGAGGGCGATCTTGTGGCCCGGCAGGCCTTGAATCGGCTCGCCGTCCAAAAGAATGCTACCGCCGGTTGGCTGATAGAAACCGGTCAGGCAGTTGAACACGGTGGTCTTGCCGGCGCCGTTGGGCCCGATCAGTGCAACCACTTGCTTCTCTTTGACGGTCAGGGCCACGCCGTTGACTGCGAGCAAGCCGCCGAAGCGCATGCTCAGGTTCTCAACTTTCAAGATCTCGCGGCTCATTTTCGCAACTCCATGTGTGGGCGTTGCATCGGCAGCAGACCTTGTGGACGCCAAATCATCATCAATACCATCAGGGCACCGAACATCAACATGCGGTACTCGCTGAACTCACGCATCATTTCCGGCAGCAGGATCATTACCACAGCGGCCAGAATCACACCCAACTGCGAGCCCATGCCACCCAATACGACGATGGCGAGGATGATCGCCGACTCGATGAAGGTGAACGACTCCGGTGTCACCAGACCCTGACGGGCGGCGAAGAAGCTACCGGCGAAACCGGCGAACGCAGCGCCGAGGGTGAACGCGGACAGCTTGATGATCGTCGGATTCAGACCCAGAGCACGGCAGGCAATTTCATCCTCACGCAGCGCTTCCCACGCACGGCCGATCGGCATGCGCAGCAGGCGGTTGATGACGAACAGTGCTGCCAGCGCCAGCAACAGGGCCACGAGGTAGAGGAAAATCACCTTGTTGATCGAGTTGTATTGCAGGCCGAAGTATTCGTGAAAGGTCTGCATGCCTTCCGCTGCCTTACGTTCGAAAGTCAGGCCGAAGAACGTCGGTTTCTCGATGTTGCTGATGCCGTTCGGACCGCCAGTGATGTCGGTCAGGTTACGCAGGAACAGACGGATGATCTCGCCGAAGCCGAGGGTCACGATCGCCAGATAGTCACCGCGCAAACGCAACACCGGGAAGCCCAGCAGGAAGCCGAACGTCGCCGCCATCAGGCCGGCAATCGGCAGGCATATCCAGAAGCTCAAGCCGTAGTAGTGCGACAGCAGCGCGTAGCTGTAGGCGCCGACGGCGTAGAAGCCGACGTAACCGAGGTCGAGCAGACCGGCCAGACCGACGACGATGTTCAGACCGAGGCCGAGCATCACGTAGATCAGGATCAGCGTGGCGATGTCCACCGCGCCCCGCGAGCCGAAGAACGGCCACACCAGCGCACCAATGATCAGCGCAATGATGAAGTAGCGTTGCGTGGTCGGCAGGGTCAGGAAGTTACTGGCCTTGGCCGGAATCAACGGCAGGCCCGGCGAGGATTTCCACGCCTTGCTGATCTGCTGGTTGAACAGCACCCGCAGGAACATCAGCACCGAGCAGATGGCGATGGTCGCCAGAATCATCGGGCTGGTGTTGTGCACTTCAAGATTGATGCCGACGATGGTCAGTTTCAGTCCGAGCACAGGATACGCAACTGCCCAAACCAAGAGCGCACTGAAGAGTGCCTGTTTAAGATTCCTAGTCATACTTTCTCAACCTCCGGACGGCCCAGAATGCCGGTCGGACGGAACAACAGCACCAGAACCAACAAGCCGAAAGCCACGACGTCCTTGTACTGGTCGCCGAAGATATCGGCACCAAACGCTTCCGCCACCCCCAGCACCAACCCGCCGAGCATGGCGCCGGGGATGCTGCCGATGCCGCCGAGTACCGCAGCGGTGAAGGCTTTGAGGCCGACGAGGAAACCGGCGTTCGGGTTGATCACGCCGTATTGCATGCTCAGCAGCACGGCCGCGATGGCCGCCAGCGCAGCACCAATGACGAAGGTCAGGGCGATGATGTTGTTGGTGTTGATGCCGAGCAGGTTGGCCATCTTGATGTCTTCGGCGCAGGCGCGGCAGGCGCGACCCAGGCGAGAGCGAGAGATGAACAGCGTCAGGCCGAGCATGGCGACCAGGGTCACCACGAACACCACGATTTGCATGTAGGAAATCAGCACTTCATGTGCGCCACCTGGCCCGAAGGAAATGTTCCCGGGGATCAGGTTGGGGATGGATTTGTCCTTGGAGTCTTGCGCCAGCAGAACCGTGTTCTGCAGGAAGATCGACATGCCGATGGCGGAAATCAGTGGAATCAGACGGTTGCTGCCGCGCAAGGGGCGGTAGGCGATCCGTTCGATGCTGTACCCGTATGAACTGGTGACGACGATGCTCGCGATGAAGGCGGCGGTCATCAACAGCGGGACGTTATCGATTCCCATCATGGCCAGCCCGGCGATGGCGATGAACGCCACGTAGGAACCGATCATGTACACCTCGCCGTGGGCGAAGTTGATCATTCCAATGATGCCGTAAACCATCGTATAGCCGATGGCAATCAGGGCATACGTGCTGCCAATGGTCAGACCATTAACCAGCTGCTGGAAGAAGTGATAGAGGTCAGGCATTACAACGCTCCTAAAAACCTGATACGCATTTCACTGGTGGAGTCATTTTCCCGCCCGGCCCCGTGGATCTATATCCACTTCGAATCCGGGTTTTGCCAGCGAACCGCTGATGACGGTTTTGAGATTTTCAGGTGGGGAGACTGGCGGATCACGCCAGCGCGGCCCATACATTCGTAAAACAAAGCCCACGGCACGCCGTGGGCTTTATTGGCAGTCAGTCAGGCAGCGCCTTACTGTGGGGATACTTCAGTTTTCGGTTTGCCGAAGTGCCACTCGTAAACCACAAATTTGAAGTCCTTCAGGTCGCCCTTGGCGTCGAAGCTCAGGTCGCCGGTAGGGGTTTTGAAGGTGCCAGCGTGAATGGCTTCGGCCACTTTGGCCGGGTCTTCGGATTTGGCCGCGGTGATACCGCCGGCAATCACTTCAACCGCCGAGTAGGAAGGGAACACGAACGGGCCGCTCGGATCTTCTTTCTTCGCCTTGAATGCATCCGCCAGGGCGATGTTGGCCGGATCCTGGTCGAAGGATTTCGGCAGGGTTACCAGCAGACCTTCGGAAGCGTCTTTGGCGATCTGCGAAATCGAGTCGTTACCCACGCCTTCCGGACCCATGAACTTGGCTTTCAGGCCTTTTTCGGCCGACTGACGCAGGATCAGGCCCAGCTCCGGGTGGTAGCCGCCGTAGTAAACGAAGTCGACGTTGGCTTGCTTGAGTTTGGCGATGATCGAGGAGAAGTCCTTGTCGCCGGCGTTGACGCCTTCGAACACGGCAACTTTGGTGCCTTTCTTCTCGAGGGTCGCTTTAACGGCGGTGGCGATGCCTTCACCGTATTGTTGCTTGTCGTGCAGGACGGCAACGATTTTCGGTTTCACGTGATCGGCAATGTAGTTACCGGCGGCAGGGCCCTGGGCGCTGTCCAGACCGATGGTGCGGAAGACCATTTTGTAACCACGGGCG
Source organism: Pseudomonas sp. CROZ-RG-20F-R04-15 (assembly GCF_022662375.1). Lineage (GTDB taxonomy): Bacteria > Pseudomonadota > Gammaproteobacteria > Pseudomonadales > Pseudomonadaceae > Aquipseudomonas. The sequence goes on from NZ_JAKNQL010000001.1 coordinate 669,434, forward strand.
GTGATGTCCGGGCTGGTGGCAGCCGGGGTGATCATGATCACGCCTTCGTCTTCGTAAATGTCCGAAGCCGGTTGAGTGGAGCTGGAGCACAGGTGACCGACGACGAACTTGACGCCGTCGTTGACGACCTTGTTCGCGACCGCTACCGCTTGTTTCGGATCGCAGGCATCGTCGTATTCAACGGCTTCGAGTTTCTTGCCGTCGACGCCGCCCTTGGCGTTGATTTGCTCAATGGCCATTTTCGCGCCGCTGAACTGCATGTCGCCGTACTGGGCTACTGGACCGGTTTTAGGACCGGCGATACCGATTTTGATGGTGTCAGCTGCGAACGAATGGCTGGCAACCCCGGCCAGAACCATAGCGGCAAACAGTTTGGAAATCTGCTTAGTAGCCTTAGTCATAGTGCTCCACTCTTACTGTTGTAATTTTTTTGAGTTCTGGCGCCGTAGCAGCAGAACCGGGTCAGATATCTTTGCGATACCCTCCGGAAATGCCCCCGGCAACTGTACCGGTACAGTGTAGAGCGCCGGTTGTCAGCCTGGGAAGCGGGCGCCGAGGGGCAAAACTTCGGGGTGTCGCATTTTTGAATGAAAAAGACAGAATTGCGGCGGGGCGTTCGTGGGCATATATCCCAATCAGCAGCATTCCTTGGCGTTCCTGCTCTTTTCGTTCGGTACAGCCATTTGCAACCGGGTTTTGCTGGCGGACCACCAACGTTATTATTCGCGTCGATTTCTTTTCCGGACAGCACCCATGAATCAAGAACCTAGCACCCTCTATGCCAAGCTGCTTGGTGAAACCGCATCGATTACCTGGAAAGAGTTGGAGCCGTTCTTCGCCAAGGGTGCCCTATTGTGGGTCGACCCGAGCCTTGATTTGATCGCCGCCGCCGAGGCCGTGGCGTCGGATGAGGGCGAGAAAGTGGCTGCCTGGCTGGCTGAAGACAAAGTCGCCAAGCTGTCTGAGACGCGGGCGCTGGATCTTTTCGAACGCGATCCGCAGCTCTGGGCGGTGGTGGTTTCGCCGTGGATTCTGATCCAGGAAAGGGCAGGCGCTTCTGGTGCTGCACCTTGATGGTGCGGACGGACGTCAGCGAAAAGTGTGTAGCCGAGTAGCGTGATGGCACGTTGCCGTAGAGAAACACCACAAGCGTAGGTGGGCTCACGGTGACGTAAACGTAACGGGAACAGTTTAGTAAGCAGCCTAACGGCTGCTTAATTGTTTCTGGATATTGGAAAGGTTGAAATCTTCAGTGAATGTGCCGGCCCCTTCGCGAGCAAGCTCGCTCCCACAGGGGGAACGCATTCCAAATGTGGGAGCGAGCTTGCTCGCGAAAGGGGCGACTCGGTCTTCGGTCAGACCGTGAACGACTTCCCGGTATGGTTATTCAGCGAAATAACCTTGGTCTTGCCAATCCGGTGACGGTAAATCTCGCGCAGATACTTGATCGACTTCTTCACGCAATCGCGCGACAAACGAATGTCGTTGATCGAGACAAACTTCTCTTTGTCGTTGATCAGCTCGCGGTACTTCTTCTCGTACATCGGTTTGATCGCGTACCAGTTGGTATCAAGGATCTTCGCCGGGTTCTCGAACTCGTTGAGCAGGTCGTCGATACGGTCTTCGTCGAACTCTTCGTTGATGATGAAATCGAGGATCGAGTTGTCCAGGGTCTCGTCGAAACGGTACGGGTTCTTCGCGAAGCAGCGCTTGATGAACGCCACGATCAAAGTCAGGAAGTCGTCCGACAGGCACGGGCTCTTGGCGATCAGGGTGGTCAGCGACAGGTTGGCCGATGCGCCGATCACCAGCGCATAGCGCTTGAGCGTGGTGTTGGGGAACAGGCTGTTGAGGTGAGTCTTCAACCGGTTCAGGTCCATGTACGACAGCTTGTAGTCTTTCGGCAGCGAGACGATCGACACCACCGATGAGCAGTTCTTGAAGAAGTGCAGGTCGTGCAGCGCGGCGGCGTCGTAGCCGGAATTCTTGTACTGCTCAAGCGAAGCGCGATAGCGCTTGGACTCGATCGGCAACAGGCTGATCCCTTCGATCGCCTGCGTCACTTTGTTGAAGTGCGGCAGATCGATTGAGCGGAAGAACAGGTCATCAATGTTCAGACGCTGTGGCTCTTTGTCGAACACCTTGAATTTGTCGCTGCTCGGCGGCGGGGTTTCCGGCACCACCGATTCGGCGTAGGCAATTGCCACCGGGCCGGCGAGGCTCATGAACAGGTCGTTGGCGTCGAGGCGGATGGTCTCGCCGATGTCGATGCCGGCGCGGCGGAAGTAGTTCTGGTCGTAGTCAGTGGTGACTGCCTGCGCCGTCAGAATGTTGAAGATCTGCTGGGAGATGTACTGGTTGGCGTGCTTTTCCATCGCATTGACATCAATGTTCTGGATGTTGCCGTCATCGCTCTCTTCGGCGTAACGCATGATGTCGTTGGAGATCAACATCATCGCGTTCCATGGGCGGATACGCCCCATGACGCTGGCTTCGCTGCTGTCTTCGTTAGCGAAGTTGTAAGAGAAATCCCATTCTTCCGAAAGGTATTTGCACAGCAGGCGACCGGCGTTGATGTGCAGCGCCTCGGACATTTCGCTGCGGTGATCGGAAATGTTCGGCAGTACGCAGATGCCGCTGGTGAAGATCGGCTCGAACACAAACGAATGACCGCTCTTGCCGTCATGCTCGTCCATCGGCTTGGTGTCGAACGTTTTGTTCATGTACGAGTGCTGCTGGGCCAGGCCGAATTCCGAGGCCATGCCGGAACCGGTACCGCCGCCGGCACTGAAGATCGAGAAGTACAGGCGCGACTGGTTGGCTTTGATGCCGCAGCTGTCGATCAGGTACGAGTGGATCATTTTCCAGTCAGGGCTGGAGAAACGCTGGGTGTCCTTGTTGAGGATGATCTTCGCCAGGTACTGGCCGAGGATCGGCGCGTTACCGGCGCCACCGGCGTGGACTTCGGACAAGTCCATGATCTTCATTTTGCTGTAGTCGCGCAGGAAGCCGCTTTTCTCGCCTTTGCGCGAGAAACGGATGCGCCCGGCGATGTCCTTGTCGAGGTCGCCGAGCATCACTAGCGGTTCGACCAGAAACACTGGTTTGGTCGATTTGTTCGGGCCGATGCGCAGGTTGTTCTTGATCCACTGCGCCGGGCTGTAACCCTTGTCGGCCAGTCGGCGATCTGCCGCACGGTCTTCGTTGTTGAATTCGTTGAGGTAGAACTTGCGCGCGTTGTACACCAGTTCCGCGACATCGAGGGCGATGTTCGAGCCGCAGCGACCGAGGCCGATCAGGCACACCGAGGGGAATTCCTGATCGTTGTGCTGTTCGTTGTCGCCTTCCAGGTGCGGCGGGCGCGGGAACACCAGATCACGCAGGCCGTCGAGGTTGTCGAGGATGCGGTCGGTGTTGGTTTCGGTGAAGTACAGGTATTGCTGAGTCGACAGCGGGCGCGACGGGAGCAATGGCTTCGGCGATGACGGGCTGTTGGCGGCGGGGCTCAAAGTCAGATCGGATACCGCAGTGGCGGGATTGTTTTTAGAAGTCATTGTGCGCCATATACCTGGACTGGGTTGGCTCGCGGGCCAATGCCTGCGAACCTCACGGAATAAGATCTCGCGTCTTTTATTTGCGCGTATTGAGCCCGAGCGCCAGGGTTTTGGCCTGACTGTCGCTGGGGGGAATCCTTTCCTGATCGTTGATGAATCGGCCATTATTCGGCGATCTTTAATCGAAAAGAGGCAAAATGATGTCAACGCTACCTTCGTTGGGGTTCGCCGGAATCGGTCTGATGGGCCTGCCCATGTGCCGGCGTCTGTTGGCGGCGGGTTACCCGCTGACGGTGTGGAATCGCAACCCGGCCAAGTGCGCGCCACTGGTCGAAGCCGGTGCCCGGCAGGTAGCGAGCCCCGCTGAACTGTGCGAACACGCCGATGTGCTGATGTTGTGTCTGGCCGATACGACGGTGGTGCGCGAAGTCGTGTTCGGTCCGGCCGGTGTCGCCGACGGGGCGAAAAAAGGCCAGTTGCTGGTGGATTTTTCCAGCCTTGAACCGACGGCCACTCGCGAGATGGCGGCGCAACTGCTGGAGAAAACCGGCATGTCCTGGCTGGATTCACCCGTGTCCGGCGGTGTGGTCGGCGCCGAGGCCGGTAGTCTGGCAATCATGGTCGGCGGCGCTGCGGCAGATCTTGAACGCGTGCGCCCGGTGCTACTCAGCCTCGGTCAGCGGGTCACGCACATGGGCGGCATCGGTGCCGGTCAGGTGACCAAGGCCTGCAATCAGATGATCGTTGCCTGCAATGCGCTGGTGATCGCCGAAGTGGTGGCGCTGGCCGAGCAGGCCGGCGTCGATGCCAGCCTGATCGCCGAAGCGTTGGCCGGCGGTTTCGCCGATTCGAAACCGTTGCAGATTCTGGCGCCGCAAATGGCCGAAAGCCGTTTCGAACCGATCAAGTGGCACGTGCGCACCTTGCTCAAGGATCTCGACACCGCCGTGAAATTCTCCCGCGAACAAGGCTCGGCGACACCAATCAGCGGATTGGCCGCACAACTGATGCGCCTGCATGGGGCGCAAGGCTATTTGGCGAAGGATCCAGCGACACTGGTGCAAATGTACCGCGCGCCAGAATCAACGGATTGACCGCATGTGAATGTTTGCGCTGATTGATTTCTGCCAGCACCGGGCGTAGTTCGTCCAGCGGTACGGGGCGGCTGAGCAGGTAACCCTGAATGAAGTCGCAGCCCGAGCGTTCAAGAAACTCGTATTGCTCCAGGCTTTCCACGCCTTCGGTGACCACCTGCAAATGCAGGGTGTGCGCCATGACGATGATCGCCTGGACGATCTCCATGTCCGCCGTGGCCGTGGGAATGTCGAGGATGAACGAGCGGTCGATTTTCAGCGTGTTCAGAGGCAGGCGCTTGAGATAGGCCAGCGAAGAATAACCGGTGCCGAAATCATCAATCGACAGTGATACACCGAGGGCACGGATCTGCCGCAGCAGTACCAGGGTGTTGGCGATGTTGCCCATCAGCGCATTTTCGGTGACTTCCAGTTCCAGACGTTCCGGTGCGACCCCGGCGGTGCGCAACGCACCTTCGATTTCGATGGCCAGTTCTTCCCGGGCGAGGTTGAGCGGCGAGCAGTTCCAGGCGATTTTCAGTTCTTCGCAGCCATGCCGTGACAACTCTCCCAGATCCTTGCAGGCACGACGCAGCACCCAGTTGTCCAGTTCGGCGATCAGGCCGTTGTTTTCGGCAATGGCAATAAAGCGGTCCGGGGTCAGCAAACCATGCAGCGGATGCTGCCAGCGAATCAGCGCCTCAAGTTTGGTCACCCGCCCGGTCTTGAGTTCGAAGATTGGCTGGTAATACAGCATCAGGCCGTTTTCTTCGCGCAAGGCGTGGCGCAGCTCTTCTTCGAGTTGCAGTTCCAGGGTCGCGCGGTTTTTCAGGTTGGAATTGAAAAAGTGCAGGCCGTTGCGTCCGGCGCCTTTGGATTGATACAGCGCCAGATCGGCGTGCTTGAGCAGTTCTTCGCAGGTGGTGCCGTCTTCCGGGAACAGGCTGATGCCAATGCTGGTGGTCATCACCATGCGCCGCCCGGCCAGTTCGATCGGCTCTTTCATCTTGAGCATGATGCGCTGGGCCATGTTGCGGGCTTCCTCGCGGTCATGCAGGCTGATGAGGATGCAGAACTCGTCGCCGCCGAAGCGCGCGACCACGTCTTCATGGCTGCGCACCGAGCTTTTGATGTGCTGGGCGATGACCTTGAGCAGTTCGTCACCGGCGTCGTGGCCGAGGCTGTCATTGATACGTTTGAAGTGGTCGATGTCGAGAAACATCACCGCGAGCATGCCGCCTTCGCTGGTTTTCTGACTAAGTTTTTCGGCGAAGATCTGGTTGAACCCGCGTCGGTTGATCAAGTTAGTCAGTGCATCGTAGTTGGCCACTTGTTGCAGCGACATGCGCGCCTGATCGAGCTGGCTGAGCAGGGCATTGACCCGGCGCAGGTCGTGTTCCTTGTTTTGCAGTTTCTTGTCGGCCAGTGCCGCGCTGATTGCACTGCCAAGGATCAGCAAGATAATCAGCGCGACCGTAAGGCCCAATTGCAGGTGGCTGGTTTCGGTGGCAATCGACGGCAGGCTGTTTGCCGGCAGGACCAGTTTCAGCGCCGCCATCCCGGTGAAGTGCATGCTGAAGATGCCGGCACCGAGGATCAGGGCGGCGCTGTACTTGAGCATCTGATGGACCAGGCCGCTGCCTTCACGCAGATAACCGGCCACCCACAGGGCGGCGAAACTGGCGCCGATGGCGATGGCGATCGACAGCACGAACAGCGTCGGTTGGTAATAAGCGGTGGCGCTCGACTCCATCGCCGCCATGCCGACGTAATGCATGCCGGCAATGCCCAGACCAATAACGATGGCGGTTTTCAGGTAGTGCACCAGGTTTGGCTGCGCTTCGCTCAGTGTGTGCATGGCCAGCCACGAGGCGAGCAGGGCGATCAGCAGGGAAAACAGGGTGATGGGCAGGTCGTAGTGGATCTCGATCGGCGCCTGGAACGCCAGCATGCCGATGAAGTGCATGGCCCAGATGCCGCCGGCCAGGCAGGTCGCGCCGATCCAGCGCCACAGCCGTTGCGAGTGCTGATCTTCGGCATGGCCGACCCGCTCGGCCATATCGAGTGTGGCAAAACTCGCGGCGCAGGCAACCAGATAGGCGACCAGCACCAGCAAGGGATTATGTGTGCAATCTAAAATGACCTGCCCGCTCTCCGGCAGCTCGGTAACAAACTGCAAACCAAGCCACTCCATAGCATGCCCCGTCTCTGAAGTCGTCCTGACTGCGCGGTGAACGCAGGCGAATGACTGGAGTATAGAGGCGGTTTTTGCCGTGCAAGGGGTAGTGGCACATTGGCGCTAATGATTTCGGCATTAGCGTCATAGCGATTGGCGCTAACGGCTCAGGCGATCTGTTCGAAAGGGATTTGCGCCCAGTCCGGTTGCAGCGGCGGCAAGCCGAAACGCGCGCGAGCCTTGTCGCAATCGACATTCTGTTCGCCGTTTTCCCATGACGATTCGAATTCGCGGCAGGGGCTGGAGCGCAATTCATAAATCGAGCACTTCACCTCGCTGCCGACTTCGCCTTCCAACGCCGTGCAGCGTGGCGATTTGCAGTCGGTGCCGTTCATCGCCACCCGGCTCGGACTGATCTGCGTGACCAGTTCATCAGGCACGGTGCCGCCGGAGGAAGCGCACTCACCCCAGAAAAAAGACACACGGAAATGGGAACAACAGGCACCGCAATTCAGACACGGACTGACTTCGGACATGGACGGGGGTATCAAAGGGATTGATCGGGAGATCCGGACGGATCCGGCGGCTATTCTAGGCTTCGCCACGGCGTTGGGAAGGGGGGCGTGAAACTATTTTTTTGTGGCAAGGTTTTGCCGCAAAAGCCCCGGTTTTCGGGGGATTCAAGCGTTATCAAGGGCTTACGTTTCGTTACAGTGCCATGGCCCGATATCAGGCAGACGAATGATCACAGACAGCCCCGTCATGGCTGACTAGATTGCAGGTTCCGGGCTCGGATGCGTTGGCAGTGAAGCCCTATAACAATAAAGAGACGGACCCATGCAGAACTCGACCCAAGCGGCGAATGCCTGGCGCATTCTGTTCCTGCTGTTCCTTGCCAACCTGTTCAACTTCTTCGACCGCACCATTCCGGCGATCATCATCGAGCCGATCCGCATGGAATGGCACCTCAGCGACTTTCAACTGGGGATCGTCGGCACCGCCTTCACCATTGTTTACGCCATCGCCGGATTGCCGCTGGGGCGGATGGCCGATACCGGTTCGCGCAGCAAACTGATGGGCTGGGGCCTGGCGACGTGGAGCGCGCTGACGGCGGTTAACGGTCTGGTCGGCAGTTTCTGGAGTTTCCTGATCGTGCGCATGGGCATCGGTATCGGCGAAGCCAGTTATGCGCCAGCGGCCAACTCGCTGATTGGTGACCTGTTTCCAGCACACCGCCGGGCGCGGGCCATGGGGATTTTCATGCTCGGTCTGCCGCTGGGGCTGTTGCTGGCGTTCTTCACCATCGGCGCCATGGTCAAGGCGTTTGATAGCTGGCGTGCGCCATTCTTCATTGCGGCGGTACCGGGGCTGATCCTCGCGATCTTCATGTTCTTCATTAAGGAACCGAAGCGTGGCGCGGCGGAAACCGTGCAAGTCTCCCAAGAAAAAGTCGACAGACCGATCCGGCGGATTCTGGCAGTGCCGACCTTTCTCTGGCTGGTGCTGGCTGGGCTGTGCTTCAACTTCGCGACCTATGCCTGCAACTCGTTTCTGGTGCCGATGCTGCAGCGCTATTTCCTAATGCCGTTGCAGGAAGCGGCGGTGGCCACCGGCATGATCGTTGGCGTGACCGGGCTGGTTGGGTTGACGCTGGGTGGCTGGATTGCTGACAAGATTCACCAGCGTGTGGCCAATGGGCGGCTGTTGTTCGCGGCGTTCAGCCTGATTATCTCGACCTTGTGCACGGCATGGGCGCTGCATTCGGGGCGGATCGAGATTGGCGTGTTTGTCGCGGTGTTCAGCGTCGGCTGGCTGTTTGCCTACAACTTCTACACCTGCGTTTATACGGCGATTCAAGACGTGGTCGAACCGCGTTTGCGGGCGACGGCGATGGCGTTGTTCTTTGCCGGGTTGTATTTGCTCGGCGGTGGTTTGGGACCGGTGGTGGTCGGTGGCCTGTCGGATCATTTTGCGCACACGGCGATGCTGGCGGCGGGGGCTGAGCAGATGACCGAGGCGTTCAAGGCTGTCGGGCTGCACGATGCTATGTACCTGATTCCGGTGGCGCTGTTTTTGACCATGGTGTTTCTGTTTCTGGCGGCGCGGTGTTTTGTGCGCGATGCGCAGCGGATGAAGGAGGGGTTGGTGGCGGTGGTTGAGCCAGAGGTTGCGGTAGCGACGGCATGATGATCGTTCCCACGCTCTGCGTGGGAATGCAGCCCGGGACGCTCTGCGTCCCTTTCCGGAGCTGGAACGCGGAGCGTCCCCTGAAGCATTCCCACGCAGAGCGTGGGAACGATCTGCGGCAAACAAAAAGGCCCGCATCGCTGCGGGCCTTCTTGTTTTCAGCGCTGGGGAGCAGGGCGGTTTAGCCCGCCACCAACACCCGAATCGCTTCCAGACGCAACGCAGCCTTGTCCAGCATCGCCAGACCCTGCTCACGTTGCGTGCGCAACGCATCCAGTTCGCTGTCACGCACGGTCGGGTTGACCGCCTGCAACGCAGTCAGGCGCGCCAGTTCTTCGTCGGTGTCGGCCGCCAGACGGCGACGGGCCTCGGCCACGCGCTCGGCGTGACGTGGGGCGATCTTGTCTTCACCGGCGTTGATCCGTGGCGTCAGCTGATCGCGCTGGGCCTGGATGAACTTGTTGGCGCTGGCACGTGGCACGCTTTCCAGCTGGTCGTTCAGGGTTTCAAACGAGACGCGAGCCGACAGGTCGTTGCCGTTGGCATCGAGCAGGCAGCGCAGGGCGGCCGGCGGCAGGTAACGGCCCAGTTGCAGCGAACGCGGTGCAACCACTTCGCTGACATACAGCAGTTCCAGCAAAACGGTGCCCGGCTTCAACGCCTTGTTCTTGATCAGTGCGACAGCGGTGTTGCCCATCGAACCGGACAGCACCAGGTCCATGCCACCCTGCACCATCGGGTGTTCCCAGGTGATGAACTGCATGTCTTCGCGCGACAGCGCCTGATTGCGGTCGTAAGTGATGGTCACGCCTTCGTCGTCGCCCAGCGGGAAACTGGCGTCGAGCATCTTCTCGCTCGGCTTGAGGATCAGGGCGTTTTCCGAATGGTCTTCGCTGTCGATGCCGAATGCGTCGAACAGGGTTTCCATGTAGATCGGCAGGGCGAACTGATCGTCTTGCTCAAGAATGTCCTCGACCAGCGCTTCACCTTCGCCCGCGCCGCCGGAGTTGAGCTCCAGCAGGCGGTCACGGCCGGTGTGCAGCTCGGCTTCCAGACGCTCGCGCTCGGTGCGCGCTTCGTCGATCAGCGCTTGCCACTCGCCGTCGTCAGCCTCTTCGAGCAGCGGCAGCAGGCGCGGGCCGAACTGATGCTGCAAGGCGTTGCCGGTCGGGCAAGTGTTGAGGAACGCGTTCAGCGCTTCGTGGTACCACTGGAACAGGCGCTCTTGCGGGCTGGTTTCCAGGTACGGCACATGCAGTTCGATGATGTGCTTCTGGCCGATTCGGTCGAGTCGACCGATACGCTGCTCGAGCAGGTCCGGGTGCGACGGCAGATCGAACAGCACCAGGTGATGAGCGAACTGGAAGTTGCGACCTTCACTGCCGATTTCCGAGCAGATCAGCACTTGTGCGCCAAACTCTTCATCCGCGAAGTAGGCGGCGGCGCGGTCACGCTCAAGGATGTTCATGCCTTCATGGAACACCGTCGCCGGGATGCCGGAACGCACGCGCAGGGCGTCCTCTAGATCCATCGCGGTTTCGGCGTGGGCGCAGATCACCAGCACTTTGGTGCGTTTGAGCATTTTCAGCTGATCGATCAGCCACTCGACGCGCGGGTCGAATTTCCACCAGCGTTCTTCTTCGCTGGCGTCCGGCTGCGCCTGGAAGCTGACTTCCGGGTACAGCTCGGTGTGTTCGCCGAGCGGCAGTTCGAGGTATTCGTCCGGGCACGGCAGCGGGTACGGGTGCAGTTTGCGCTCCGGGAAACCCTGCACGGCGGCGCGGGTGTTACGGAACAGCACGCGGCCGGTGCCGTGGCGATCGAGCAGTTCGCGCACGAGGCGGGCACTGGCTTCGGTGTCTCCATCGTTGACCGCAGTGAGCAAGGCTTCGCCTTCGTTGCCGAGGAAACCCTGAATGGTCTTGTGTGCCTTGGCCGAGAGACGGCCCTTGTCGAGCAGTTCCTGCACGGCTTCGGCTACCGGGCGATAGTTTTCGCTCTCGGCGCGGAACGCAGCCAGGTCGTGGAAACGGTTTGGATCGAGCAGGCGCAGACGGGCGAAGTGGCTGTCCTGACCGAGCTGTTCCGGTGTCGCGGTGAGCAGCAACACGCCCGGGATGGTTTCCGCCAGTTGCTCGACCAGGGTGTATTCCGGGCTGGCCTTTTCTTCGTGCCAGACCAGGTGGTGCGCTTCGTCGACCACCAGCAGATCCCAGCCGGCAGCGAACAGTGCGTCCTGCGCCTTCTCGTCGTCGACCAGCCATTCCAGCGCTACCAGCGCCAGTTGGGTGTCTTCGAACGGGTTGCTGGCATCGCTTTCGATAAAGCGTTCTTCGTCGAACAGCGCGACCTGCAGGTTGAAGCGGCGGCGCATTTCCACCAGCCACTGGTGCTGAAGGTTTTCCGGGACGAGGATCAGCACGCGGCTGGCGCGGCCCGAGAGCAGTTGGCGATGGATCACCAGACCGGCTTCGATGGTTTTACCCAGACCCACTTCGTCCGCCAGCAATACACGTGGCGCGATACGGTCGGCGACTTCACGGGCGATGTGCAATTGATGCGCGATCGGTTGCGCACGCACACCACCCAGGCCCCAGAGCGAAGATTGCAGCTGGCGGCTGGTGTGTTCGAGGGTGTTGTAACGCAGCGAGAACCACGCCAGCGGGTCGATCTGCCCGGCGAACAGACGGTCGCTGGCCAGACGGAACTGAATGAAGTTCGACAGCTGGGTTTCCGGCAGGGTGACGGCTTCGTTCTGCCCGTTGAGACCGTGATAGACCATCAGCCCATCGACATCGTCGACTTGCTGCACGGTCATCTTCCAGCCTTCGAAGTGGGTGATGCTGTCACCCGGCGAGAACCGCACGCGGGTCAGGGGCGCATTCCGTAGCGCGTACTGGCGGGTTTCGCCAGTGGCCGGGTAAAGCACGGTCAACAAGCGGCCGTCCTGTGCCAGAACGGTGCCTAAACCAAGCTCTGCTTCGCTGTCACTGATCCAGCGTTGCCCCGGTTGATACTGCTGCGCCATGCTGCCTGACTCCCACCTTGAAAAAGCGGGCTATCTTAACGGAATGAGGGCTTCAGGGCCAAAGATTACTGGGTAGGAGCTGCCGAAGGCTGCGATCTTTTGATCTTTGAGAACCCTTGAGGTTTGAGCTGTCTGATAAAGATCGCAGCCTGCGGCAGCTCATGCAGGCTGCCAAATGCGTCACAGATTTACGACGGATGGCTCAAGGCGCCTTTGCCGCAGCCGATAGCCTGCAGACAGGAGACCCTTTATATGTTGCCACCGATGCTCCCCCTGAGCGCTGTGCCGATCACTTCCCAGCAGGATCCGATCCGCCAGCGGCCGGACATTCCTCCGGTGGTGCCGGTGCAGGAAAGCTCCAACGAAAGCACGATCGATCTGCAAAAGCGCGATCCGGAAGAGGACCGATTGCTGGCGCGCGAAGAACAGCGTCGCCAGCAAGAGCGTGATCGCCGCCGCCGTGAGGCTGACGAAGACCCCGAAGAGCATCTGGCCGTGCCGGGCACCGAACTCAACGCCGACAATACTGTGCCGGTGGTGCCGCTGATGGAAGATCAGCCGCGTCAGGGCTTGTGGGTCGATATCGAGATCTGATCTTCGGCTGGTCAGCGCTGGTGTGACGTTGCATTATTGACGCGGTCCTGCCGGTGATGTGGCAGTTGTGATCCTTTACTGCGATGTACTGAATGCCATGAGCCAAGACGACAAACTGATCGACCTCAGCACTGAGCGCGCGAAGCGGGTGCATGACATAAAAGAGAAGCGCCTGAACGAAGTGCGCCAGGCCTTCGAGCAGGCGATGCCGCTGGGAAAAACCAGGAAAAAGTCGAAGAACAAGCCGAAAAAGCGTTGATCTGCCCCTGCATCCTTTGATGCAGGTCATTTAATTCCCCTCCTTTATCTCCCTTCCTTGCTGGTATTGATCCCGGTCAATTTGTGCGTCTGTGTGTTTGGTAACTTAGGTCCATCGCAGCAGAGCAGGGGCCAGGAGGCCAGTCATGTTTTTCGATAACGTGGTGTTTGCCGGGGTCCTGACTGTAGGGCTGATGGTTCTGTTTTTTGCAGGGTTTGGATTTTTTATCTGGAAGGATGCGAATAAGCGCAAGAAGTGATTCTTCTGGATTGATGAGCACGCAAGGCATTTTGGGGCGACTTCGGTTGCCCCTTTTTTTTGCCTTGGCGGCCTGTGGGCCGACCATGTTGTGGGTGTGCTTTGTGAATATCCGTTGCTGCGGTAACGGCTGCTTAGGGTTCCGCCCTTACGGCGGGTCACCTTTTCCAAACGCCGAAAAGGTAACCCAAAAGGCTTGCTCCTGCGTTCGGCCCGCTCGCTGGGGCTCGGGGTTCCTTCGCTCCGGGATCGATCCGGGCGCAGCGCCTACGGTTTGCTGCGCTGCACCTCCTCTCGCTGTGTTTGGCTGCGCCAAACGGTCGCTGCGCTCCCACGCCCGGATCAATCCCTCCGCTCAGCCTGCCGATGTCGCCCGTGGATCAAGATCAAGATCAAGAGCAGGCGAGCTGACACTCGGCCTATTGAGTGGTGAAGAGCGCGGGTGTTCGGCTTTTGATTTGCGTTGTTGCTGCCCCTCACCCCGGCCCTCTCCCGAGGGAGAGGGAGCCGATTTGTGAGCCTTTCAGAATCTGAGTTCAACGCGATATCGCACGTCGGCGTACCTCTCCCAAACACCTAGATCAGTCCCCTCTCCCTCCGGGAGAGGGCTAGGGTGAGGGGCTTTGATCTGGCTTTTGATCTTGCTTCGGCTTTTGATTTTTCGCCCCATCGGCAGGCCGAGCGTAGGTGTCCATCCGGGGGTAGGCGCGCAGCGCCGTGCGGCGCAGCCGCATTCATCGAGAGGAGGTGCAGCGAAGCAAACCGTAGGCGATGCCCCCGGATGGACACCGTAGCGAGGGAACACTGAGCCTCAGCGAAGTGCCGTACGCCGGGGGAAGCCTTTTTGGTTACTTTTTCGGCGTTTGGAAAAAGTGACCCGTCGTAAGGGCGGAACCCTAATCAGCCGTTACCGCAGCAACGGATATGCCCACAAACCCAAACCCCAAAAAACAAAAAAGGCGCGATCCTCTCGAATCGCGCCTTTCTCATGTGCCGCTATCTATCAACTACCCAGCGCCTTCGAAGCCAGCCAGAACAACCCGGCCGACAGCGCAACAGTCGCCGGCAAGGTCAACACCCACGCCAGCAGAATGGTACGAACGGTGCCGCCTTGCAGGCCGCTTTTGTTGGCGACCATGGTGCCAGCCACACCCGAGGACAGAACGTGAGTGGTGGACACTGGCAGGCTGAAGATGTTGGCCAGGCCAATCATGGTGGCAGCAGTGATCTGAGCCGACATGCCTTGGGCATAGGTCATGCCTTGCTTGCCGATCTTCTCGCCGATCGTCAGTACCACACGTTTCCAGCCGACCATGGTGCCCAGACCCAAGGCCAGTGCCACCGCCAGAATCACCCAGAACGGGGCGTATTCGGTGGTGGTGGTCAGGTCTTTGCGCAGCTTGTCCAGGTCAGCCTTTTCGCGGGACTCAAGGCCCGGCAGCTTGGCGACTTTCTTCGCGGTGTCGTCCAGACACAGCAGGTAGCGACGAACTTCGATGCGGCTTTCAGACGGCAGCGAGTGGTAGTCCGTTACCCCTTTAAGGGTGTGCAGCAAGGCAGCGATGGTCGGTTCGGTCTGCTGCGGGTTGCAGCTGAATTTTTCCGGCAGGTCGCCTTCGACACTTTTGCCCAATGCCAGGAACTCGCCGAGGGTGGCGGAGTTACGCTGGTAGAACTGGCTCAGGTGCAGCGTCGCATCGCGAGTACGTTCGATCTGGTAGGTGGTGCTGTTCAGGTCGAGCACGAACTGTGCGGGCACGATACCGATCAGCACGAGCATGATCAGGCCGATACCTTTCTGACCGTCGTTGGATCCGTGCACGAAGCTCATGGCCATGGCGGACATGATCAACATCAGGCGGTTCCAGAATGGAGGGTGCTTCTTGTCGTCGATCTTGCGACGCTGTTCCGGCGTCTTGTGCATCTTCGACAGCGGGCGCCACCATTTAAGGCCGATCAGCACCAGTGCCGCGACCAGGAAACCCGCCATCGGCGAGAACACCAGCGAGGCGCCGATATCGATCGCTTTCTGCCAGTTCACGCCATCGGCCAACGGAATATCGTTGATCAAGGCGTTGGCCAGGCCGACACCGAGGATCGAGCCGATCAAGGTGTGCGAGCTGGAAGCCGGGATACCGAAGTACCAGGTGCCCAGGTTCCAGGCGATTGCCGCGGCGAGCAACGAGAACACCATCGCCAGACCATGGCCGGTGTTCACATTGATCAGCAGTTCAACCGGGAGCAAATGGACGATGGCATACGCCACGCCAACGCCACCCAGCAGCACGCCGAGGAAATTGAACACACCGGAAAAGAACACCGCCAGGTGGGGCGGCATGGCTTTGGTGTAGATAACAGTGGCTACCGCGTTAGCGGTGTCATGAAATCCATTGATGAACTCGAAGGCGAGGACAAACGTCAGGGCGAGCAAGAGGCTCACAAGCACCCAAGCATCCAGTTCGCTGAATAAATCGATCATGAAGGTTTTCTGACCCGGTCGTAAGGGGGCGCGATTATGCCAGAAAAGACTGGAAATCGATCCCCTACCTGCTCATCGGTTACACACTTCTTCGATTTAATTTGTTGCAGCGCATGAAAACCAAGCGTTGTGCAGGGTTTTTCAAGTGGTTGATTTACTTGATAAAACACTGAATTTACAGATGATTTAAGCGAGGCAACAAGGTCTCAAACGCTTGTCTGAAATATCTGTGAAACCTGTAGGACGCCCGTTCTCAGTCGGCCAGACCGGGTCATGGCCGCTGCCCGCGGGTAGCGGGCGCGCAAGGCATCGTCGTTCCACCGCGCTTGTAACCGGTGTGGACGCAAACCTTCAAAAGATCGAGAACCGAGGCTCAAGGCTCTTCGGGTTTCAGTTCTTCTTCCATCTTTTTAAGTTCTTGCTGGAAAACCTGATCCTGAACGGTCGGGCGTTTGCGCCACGCTTTGCGTTCCGGTTCGGGCTGAGCGGCGTAGGTGGTGACTTCCCCGCCGTAAACTTCCTTGTAACGTTGTTCCTGGCGCTCAAGTTCCGCGCGCAGTTCGTCTTTCGTCACAGTGCTACCTGTATGAGTTGAGTTAAGTGTCTGGTGAAACGCACTGCAACGAATCGATTGAACGAACCCACCGAGCATCCAACACCCGGACAGGCATTGGTGTAATCGGTGGGGCGATCAAGACTTCCGTGTTACAGGCGGCTACGGCACCAGATAAAAACTGACGCAGCATCAGTTTCCTGTTTCAGCGAGCGCAGGCGTTGCATGAGTAATGAGCGTCAGGCGCTGGCCGGGCTGTTGGTGATGGACATCACCTCAGCAGGTGGCGACCTCAGCGATTAAAAACGAGGTGCCACTGAGGTGCATTATAGCGGTCGATTCAGGAATGACTATCTTTGCCAAGTTAAAAACGGTTCTGGATGTGTGATTGTTTTGTGACTCGCAACTTTTGTCGCTAGTTGCAGTGCGTAATGGCCGTTATTGGGCGAGCGATCGGTTTTTGGCGCCATTTAGTCGAACAACTAAGGCCGTGATTCGGATAACGGGAGAAGTTGAGTAAACCCCGAAAGAAGCATGAAACGGCCGTAACCGTTGATTGCGATTATCGGTCGACGGTTCGATAATCGCCCAATGTTGCAGGTCTGATGCTTGTGCATTTGTCGGCAAGCCGCTTGTATAGCCCATTGATCCGTGCGGGATAAAAGGACAAGAAATGAACGATCAAATGCGCAATTCCTTCACCTCTGTGGCGCCGCCGATCGTCGCCTCGCCGGCCAAACGCATCCAGGCGCTGACCGGTGATCCGGACTTCATGACCTCGCTGGCCCGGGGCCTGGCGGTGGTGCAGGCGTTTCAGGAGCGCAAGCGTCATCTGACCATCGCCCAGATCAGCCACCGCACGGAAATTCCCCGCGCCGCCGTGCGTCGTTGCCTGCATACGCTGATCAAGCTCGGTTATGCGACCACCGACGGGCGCACCTATTCATTGTTGCCGAAAGTCCTGACCCTCGGTCACGCGTATCTGTCGTCGACGCCATTGGCGGTATCCGCCCAGCCTTATCTGGACCGGATGAGCGAGCAACTGCACGAAGCCTGCAACATGGCCACACTGGAGGGTGATGACATCCTCTATATCGCGCGTTCGGCGACGACTCAGCGGTTGATTTCGGTGGACCTGTCAGTGGGTGGGCGCTTGCCAGCGTATTGCACGTCGATGGGGCGGATTCTGCTGGCGGCACTTGATGACACGTCGCTGCGCGAATACCTCGATCACGCCGAACTGGTGGCCAAGACCAGTCGCACGATCCATACGCCAGACGCTTTGCTCGAATGCCTGCAAGAAGTGCGGCAGCAGGGCTGGTGCATCGTCGATCAGGAACTGGAACAGGGTCTGCGCTCGATTGCCGTGCCGGTCTACGACGCTTCCGGCCAGGTTGTTGCAGCGCTCAACGTCAGTACCCACGCCGGTCGCGTCAGCCGTACCGAGCTGGAACAACGCTTTCTGCCGGGCCTGCTCAGCGCCAGTCGCGACCTCAGTGCGCAGCTGTTCGCCTGATGAAGCTGTTCGATAAACGCACAGTGTTGCGTTTATCGAATTGACGCTAAAACCCCCGGATCATTAATGTCGCGGCAGCGTCATCCGGCGCTGATGTGAATGAGCCCGCCGGACTGCCGACTCCCATAATAATGACAAGAGGCAACTCACCATGCGCACGCTCCCCGACTGTCTCCGCTCCAACCGCTGTTGTCGGGTTCACCGCAACGCCTGATTCCAACCTTCTATTCTTGTAGCTGTGCCGCTCTCTGGCCGGCCGCCGTTCGACTGCGTTTTTTGCGTGGAATAAAAATAATGAACCAGCCTCAGTCCGCTGTGGGTAACTGCCTCGACGTGCAGACCTTCATCAATGCCCAACCGATCTCGCGCTATCAGTGGCGGGTGGTGATCCTGTGTTTCCTGATTGTCTTCCTCGATGGCCTCGACACCGCCGCGATGGGCTTCATTGCCCCGGCGCTGTCGCAGGACTGGGGCATCGACCGCGCCAGCCTCGGCCCGGTGATGAGTGCGGCGTTGATCGGCATGGTTTTCGGCGCACTGGGTTCCGGCCCTTTGGCTGACCGCTTCGGGCGCAAAGTGGTACTCGTTGGCGCGGTGGTTCTGTTCGGTGCTTTCAGCCTGGCGTCAGCGTACAGCACCAATGTTGAACAACTGCTGGTGCTGCGCTTCCTCACTGGCCTTGGCTTGGGCGCAGGGATGCCGAATGCCACAACTCTGCTCTCGGAATACACCCCGGAGCGCAAGAAGTCGCTGCTGGTGACCAGCATGTTCTGCGGTTTCAACCTCGGCATGGCCGGTGGCGGGTTTATTTCCGCCAAGCTGATACCCGCGTTCGGCTGGCACAGCCTGTTGTTGATCGGTGGGATTTTGCCGCTGATCCTCGCGGTGGTGCTGCTGTTCTGGTTGCCGGAATCGGCGCGCTATCTGGTCGTGCGCAATCGTGGCACCGACAAAATCCGCAAGACCCTGGCGCCGATTGATCCAGTCACTGTCGCCCAAGCCTCGAGTTTCAGTGTGCCGGAACAGAAAACCGTCAAGGCGCGTAACGTGTTCGCAGTGATCTTCTCCGGCACATACAGCACTGGCACCTTGCTGCTGTGGCTGACTTATTTCATGGGCCTGGTGATTGTCTATCTGCTGACCAGTTGGCTGCCGACGTTGATGCGTGACAGCGGCGCGAGCATGGAGCAAGCCGCATTCATCGGTGCGTTGTTCCAGTTCGGCGGGGTGTTGAGCGCTGTCGGTGTGGGATGGGCGATGGATCGCTTCAATCCGCACAAGGTCATCGGCACTTTTTACCTGCTGGCCGGGGTGTTTGCCTACGCGGTGGGGCAGAGCCTGGGCAACATTACCTTGCTGGCGACCTTGGTGCTGGTGGCAGGGATGTGCGTGAACGGCGCGCAATCGGCGATGCCGTCGCTGGCGGCGCGGTTTTATCCGACTCAGGGGCGGGCGACCGGGGTCTCGTGGATGCTGGGGATTGGCCGGTTCGGCGCGATTCTCGGGGCGTGGATGGGCGCGACGTTGTTGGGCCTGGGCTGGAATTTCGAGCAGGTGTTGACGGCGTTGGTGATTCCGGCGGCATTGGCCACCACGGCGGTGGTGATCAAAGGCATGGTCAGTCATGCGGATGCGACTTGAGTATCAGCGCATGATCGTTCCCACGCTCTGCGTGGGAACGCCTCAATAGACGCTCTGCGTCTGCTTTAGGACGCGGAGCGTCCCGGGCTGCATTCCCACGCGGAGCGTGGGAACGATCAAGGCAACACGGAACGATAGGCTGATAACAATCTGTTCGATAAACGAACACTCAGTCGATTATCGGATTGTTTGGTGATTTTCCCAGGCTTAATCTGCAGTGACTCCGGCGCTGAACCTCGCGCCTTTTTATCACTGGCGATTCATTACAAAAACAGGAGCCCGCTCCATGGCTGAGATCCTTTCGCTGCACGACGCGGTGAAGCAATTCGTCAACGACGGTGACACCGTCGCGCTCGAAGGCTTCACTCACCTGATCCCTACAGCAGCGGGTCATGAAATCATTCGTCAGGGCAAGAAAGATCTGACGCTGGTGCGGATGACACCTGACCTGATCTACGACCAACTGATCGGTGCAGGTTGCGCACGTAAACTGATTTTCTCCTGGGGCGGCAACCCGGGCGTCGGTTCGCTGCACCGTCTGCGCGACGCGGTCGAGAAGCAATGGCCGCACGCTCTCGAAATCGAAGAGCACAGCCACGCCGACCTGGCGAATGCCTACGTCGCCGGTGCATCTGGCCTACCGTTCGCGGTGCTGCGAGCCTACGCCGGTTCCGACCTGCCGAAGGTCAACCCGCTGATCAAAACCGTGACCTGCCCGTTCACCGGTGAAGTACTGGCGGCGGTGCCGTCGGTGCGTCCGGACGTGACCGTGATCCACGCACAGAAAGCCGACCGCCAGGGCAACGTGCTGCTGTGGGGTATTCTCGGTGTGCAGAAAGAAGCCGCTCTGGCCGCCAAGCGCTGCATCGTCACCGTTGAAGAAATCGTCGACAACCTCAACGCGCCGATGAACTCTTGCGTATTGCCGACCTGGGCCTTGAGCGCGGTTTGCCACGTACCCGGTGGTGCACATCCGTCCTACGCCCACGGTTACAACGAGCGCGACAATCGTTTCTATCAGGCGTGGGATCCGATCGCCCGCGACCGTGAGACGTTTACCGCGTGGATCAACGAATACATCCATGGCTGTGCTGACTTCAGCGCGTTTCAGGCCAAGTTGGCCGCTGCTTCGGAGGCCAAGTAATGACTTACACCACCAATGAAATGATGACCGTCGCCGCAGCCCGTCGCTTGAAGAACGGCTCGGTGTGCTTCGTCGGTATCGGCCTGCCGTCGAAAGCCGCCAACCTCGCGCGCCTGACTTCTTCGCCGGACGTGGTGCTGATCTACGAATCGGGTCCGATTGGCGCCAAGCCGAGCGTGTTGCCACTGTCGATCGGTGACGGCGAGCTGGCGGAAACCGCTGACACTGTCGTACCGACCGGTGAGATTTTTCGCTATTGGCTGCAGGGCGGGCGCATCGACGTCGGTTTTCTCGGCGCTGCGCAGGTCGACCGTTTCGGCAACATCAACACCACCGTGGTCGGCGATTACTTCTCGCCGAAAGTCCGTTTGCCGGGTGCCGGTGGTGCGCCGGAGATTGCCGGTTCGGCGAAAAGCGTATTGATCATCCTTAAACAGTCGGCGCGTTCGTTTGTCGACAAGCTCGATTTCATCACCTCGGTCGGTCACGGCGAGGGCGGCGATTCGCGCAAACGTCTGGGCCTGCCGGGCGCTGGTCCGGTGGGGATCATCACCGACCTGTGCATCATGGAACCGGAAGCGGGCACCCACGAATTTGTGGTCACCGCATTGCACCCGGGCGTGACCCGCGAGCAAGTGGTTGCGGCCACCGGTTGGGCGATTCGTTTTGCTGACAGCGTTGAAACCACCGCTGAACCGACCGACGTCGAACTGACCGCGCTGCGCAATCTCGAAGCGCGCACCGCCGCCGCCCACGGCCAGGCACCGGGAGAAGCATGATGCGTGACGTTTATATCTGCGACGCGATTCGCACGCCGATCGGCCGTTTCGGCGGCGGACTGTCCGCGGTTCGCGCCGATGACCTGGCCGCTGTGCCGATCAAAGCCCTGATGGAGCGCAATCCCTCGGTGGACTGGAACGCCATCGACGAAGTGTTCCTCGGCTGCGCCAACCAGGCCGGTGAAGACAACCGCAATGTTGCGCGCATGGCACTGCTACTGGCCGGTCTGCCGGAAAGCGTGCCGGGCGTGACCCTCAATCGTCTTTGCGCCTCGGGCATGGACGCCATCGGCACCGCATTCCGTGCGATTGCCAGTGGCGAGATGGAGCTGGCGATTGCCGGTGGCGTCGAGTCGATGTCGCGCGCGCCGTTCGTGATGGGCAAGGCTGACGCGGCGTTCTCGCGCAATATGAAGCTGGAAGACACCACCATCGGCTGGCGCTTCATCAACCCGTTGATGAAGGCGCAGTACGGCGTCGACGCGATGCCGCAGACCGCCGACAACGTTGCCGACGACTATAAAGTCTCGCGGGTCGATCAGGACGCGTTTGCCCTGCGCAGTCAGCAACGTACCGCCGCCGCGCAGGCTGCCGGTTACTTCGCCGAAGAAATTGTTGAAGTACGGATTGCCCACAAGAAGGGCGAAACCGTGGTCAGCCAGGACGAACATCCGCGCGCCGATACCACGATTGAAGCGTTGACCAAGTTGAAACCGCTCAACGGCCCAGACAAAACCGTCACCGCCGGCAATGCTTCTGGCGTCAACGACGGTGCCGCCGCGCTGATTCTGGCTTCCGCCGAAGCGGTGAAAAAACACGGTCTGACCGCCCGCGCCAAAGTGCTCGGCATGGCCAGCGCCGGAGTCGCACCTCGGGTGATGGGCATCGGCCCGGTGCCAGCGGTACGCAAGTTGATCGAACGCCTCGGCGTAGCCGTCAGCGATTTCGACGTGATCGAACTCAACGAAGCGTTTGCCAGCCAAGGCCTGGCGGTGCTGCGTGAACTGGGTCTGGCCGATGACGCCGCGCAGGTCAACCCGAACGGTGGAGCGATTGCCCTCGGCCACCCGTTGGGCATGAGCGGTGCGCGACTGGTGCTGACCGCCCTGCATCAGTTGGAAAAGACCGGTGGCAAGAAAGGTCTGGCGACCATGTGCGTCGGTGTCGGCCAAGGTCTGGCCCTGGCCATCGAACGCGTCTGACGCAAGCCGTGACGAAAAAGAACAGAGGAAAGCGACATGTCTGACAAGCCTGGTTACCGTCGTCCGCAGGAAGGCACTCAGCCTGAATACCTGCACCCGACCTATCAATCCACCAACCTGCGCTCGCCGTCGAAGCCGTTGGTGTTTCTGCCGCATTCGCTGTCGGAAATCACCGGGCCGACCATCGGCGCCGAACGTGTGGGCGACACCGATAACGATTTGACTGCGCAACACAGCGGCGAGCCACAGGGCGAACGCATCATCATTCACGGCCGTGTACTCGATGAAAACGGTCTGCCAGTGCCGGGGATTCTCGTGGAAATCTGGCAGGCCAACGCCGCCGGCCGCTACAACCACAAGCGCGACCTGCACGACGCGCCGCTGGACCCGAACTTCACCGGCACCGGCCGCACCGTCACCGATGCTGACGGCTGGTATCAGTTCCAGACCATCAAGCCCGGCGCCTACCCGTGGGGCAACCACCACAACGCCTGGCGTCCGGCGCACATCCACTTTTCGCTGTTTGGGCCGAGCATTCTTACCCGCCTGGTCACACAAATGTATTTCCCGGGCGACCCGCTGCTAGCGTACGACCCGATCTACAACTGTGTGCCGGACACTTCGGCCAAGGAACGCCTGATCGCCAGTTTCGATCTGGAAAAAACCATTCCGTCCTACGCCCTCGGTTATCGTTGGGACATCGTGCTGCGCGGGCGTGAAGCCACGCCGATGGAGAAATAAGATGACGCTGACTGCGACCACGTCCCACACCGTCGGGCCGTATTACCACATCGGCCTGACCTGGCTGAACCGCGAAAACCTTACCGTCGAGCAAACCCTCGGCGAGCGCGTGGCGATCACCGGGCAGGTGGTGGACGGCAATGGTGATGTCGTCAACGACGCCATGCTCGAAGTCTGGCAGGCGAATGCTGCCGGCAAGTACGACCACCCGGAAGACGAGCAGAACAAACCGCTCGACCCTAATTTTGAAGGCTTTGGCCGGGTGCCGGTGGATGCTGAAGGGCGCTTCCGTTTCACCACGATCAAACCGGGCACGGTTGAAGGGCTGAAGGGCTCGACTCAGGCACCGCATCTGGTGGTGCTGGTGTTTGCCCGTGGCTTGGTCAAGCATTTGCTGACGCGGATCTACTTTGAAGGTGAGCCGGCGAACGTCGATGATCCGTTGCTTGAGTGCGTGCCGGCTGAGCGTCGTGCCACCTTGCTGGCGAAGAAGGACGCATCGGGTGTTTACCAGTGGAATGTGATTCTGCAGGGCACCGATGCCGAGACGGTGTTCTTCGATTATTGATAGATCACCACCATCCCCTGTGGGAGCGAGCCTGCTCGCGAAAGCGGTGGGTCAGCCAACATAAATGTCGTCTGACACTCCCTCTTCGCGAGCAGGCTCGCTCCCACAGGGGAGAACTGTGTTGCAGATGGAACTGTGGAACGGGACTGTTGCAAAGTATGTCTAGACTCTCACTGTCCCTATCGAGTGAAAAACAATGACAACCACCACCTCCCATTACACCGGTGAAGAGCGCAGCAAGCGCATCTTTGCCATTGTCGGCGCCTCGTCCGGCAACCTCGTCGAATGGTTCGACTTCTACGTCTACGCCTTTTGCGCGATCTATTTCGCCCCGGCGTTTTTCCCCTCCGACAACCCCACGGTGCAACTGGTCAACACGGCTGGCGTGTTCGCTGCCGGCTTCCTGATGCGTCCGATCGGTGGCTGGATTTTCGGTCGGGTTGCCGATAAGCACGGGCGCAAGAACTCGATGCTCATCTCGATTCTGATGATGTGCTTCGGTTCGTTGCTGATCGCCTGTCTGCCGACTTACAAGGACATCGGCGTCTGGGCGCCGGTCCTGCTGTTGTTTGCACGCTTGCTGCAAGGCCTGTCGGTCGGCGGCGAGTACGGCACCACCGCCACGTACATGAGCGAAGTTGCCCTCAAGGGCCAGCGCGGATTTTTCGCCTCGTTCCAGTACGTGACGCTGATCGGCGGGCAACTGCTGGCGGTGTCGCTGGTGGTGATCCTGCAGCAGTTCCTAACCGAAGACGATCTGCGTGCCTACGGCTGGCGGATTCCGTTTGTGGTCGGTGCGGTAGCGGCGCTGATTTCGCTATTCCTGCGTCGCAGCCTGAAAGAAACCACCAACAAGGAAACCCGCGCACACAAAGACGCCGGCAGCATCGCCGCGCTGTTCCGCGATCACAAAGCCGCGTTCATCACCGTGCTCGGTTACACCGCCGGTGGTTCGTTGATTTTCTACACCTTCACCACCTACATGCAGAAGTACCTGGTGAACACCGCCGGCATGCACGCCAAGACCGCCAGCTACATCATGACCGGCGCGCTGTTCCTGTATATGTGCATGCAGCCGCTGTTTGGCATGCTCGCCGACAAGATCGGCCGACGTAACTCGATGCTCTGGTTCGGCGCGCTCGGTACGCTGTTCACCGTGCCGATTCTGTTGAGCCTGAAAAGCGTCAGCAGCCCGTTCCTCGCGTTTGTGCTGATCACCGTGGCGCTGGCGATTGTCAGCTTCTACACCTCGATCAGTGGCCTGGTGAAGGCCGAAATGTTCCCGCCGGAAGTCCGCGCCCTCGGTGTCGGTCTGGCCTATGCGGTGGCGAACGCGATCTTCGGCGGTTCGGCGGAATTCGTCGCGCTGAGCCTGAAAAACATCGGCATGGAAAACTCCTTCTACTGGTACGTGACGGCCATGATGGCGATCGCCTTCCTGTTCAGCCTGCGCCTGCCGAAACAGGCGGCGTACTTGCACCACGATCTCTAACCCGAAGCGCGCGGGCCGCCATGGCCCGCGCCGGCAAGGACTGTTTATGACTCAGCGACCGGGCAATCAATTGTTCGATGCCTATTTCACTGCCCGCGATATGCGTGAAGTGTTTTGCGATCAGGGCCGCGTGCAGGCCATGCTCAATTTTGAAGCGGCGCTGGCCCGGGCCGAGGCGCGGGTTGGTTTGATTCCTTCCTCTGCGGTGGCACCGATTGCGACGGCTTGCAGTGCCGGTCTGTATGACTTTGCGGCGCTGGGCGAGGCGATTGCCACGGCCGGCAATTCGGCGATTCCTCTGGTCAAGGCGTTGGGTAAACAGATTGCTGCGACCGATGCGCAAGCTGAGCGTTATGTGCATTTGGGCGCGACCAGTCAGGACGTGATGGATTCCGGGCTGGTGCTGCAATTGCGGCAGGCGCTGGCGTTGATCGAGGACAATCTGACGCAACTGGCTGACTCTCTTGCTGTTCAAGCACAACGTCATGCTGCAACGCCGCTGGCCGGACGCACTTGGCTGCAACACGCGACACCAGTGACCCTGGGCATGAAAATCGCCGGATGGCTGGGCGCTGTCACTCGTAGCCGCCAACGTCTGCGCGAACTCAAGCCGCGTCTGCTGGTGCTGCAGTTCGGCGGTGCCTCCGGGACCCTCGCCGCGTTGGGCGAACAGGCCTTGCCGATTGCCCAAGCGTTGGCCGAAGAACTGCAACTGACCTTGCCCGAGCAACCGTGGCACACCCAGCGTGATCGCGTGGTCGAGTTCGGTGCGGTGCTCGGTTTGATCGCCGGCAGCCTCGGCAAATTCGGTCGCGACATCAGCCTGTTGATGCAGACCGAAGCCGCCGAAGTGTTTGAGCCATCGGCGCCGGGCAAGGGCGGTTCGTCGACCATGCCGCACAAACGCAATCCGGTCGGCGCGGCAGTGTTGATCGGCGCCGCGACGCGGGTGCCGGGTCTGGTCTCGACGCTGTTCAGCGCGATGCCGCAGGAGCACGAACGCAGTCTGGGTCTGTGGCATGCCGAATGGGAAACCCTGCCGGAAATCTGCTGCCTGGTTTCGGGTTCGCTGCAACAGGCGCGCTTGTTGGCCGACGGTCTGGAAGTCGACGCCGCACGCATGGCCCGCAACCTGGAACTGACTCAGGGGCTGGTGCTGGCTGAAGCCGTCAGCATCGTCCTCGCGCAACGGGTCGGCCGTGACACCGCGCATCACTTGCTCGAACAATGCTGCAAACGCGCGGTGGCCGAGCAGCGCCATTTGCGCGCCGTACTGGGTGACGAACCCAGGGTCACCACCGAGTTGAGCAGCGCCGAACTCGATCATCTTTTGAACCCCGCCCATTACCTCGGTCAGGCGAAAACCTGGGTCGAGCGCGCGGTGGCCGAACACAACGCATTGTCTGACTGAAAGGAGAGGGCTGTGGCTTTCGTTCAACTCGCCGATGGCGAACTGCACTATGAAATAGAGGGCCCGGTCGATGCGCCGGTGCTGGTGCTGTCCAACTCATTGGGCACTGATCTGCACATGTGGGATGCGCAGATGCCGGCATTTACCGAACATTTTCGGGTGCTGCGTTTTGACACCCGTGGTCACGGCCAATCGCTGGTGACGCCGGGGCCGTACAGCATCGAGCAGCTCGGTCATGACGTGCTCGGTTTACTGGATGCACTGCACATCGAGCGCGCGCATTTCTGTGGACTCTCGATGGGCGGACTGATCGGCCAGTGGCTGGGGATCAACGCCGGTCATCGTCTGTACAAGCTGATCGTCTGCAACACGGCGGCAAAAATCGGCGATCCGTCGGTGTGGAATCCACGCATCGACACCGTCCTGCGCGATGGTGCGGCGGCGATGGTTGCGCTGCGAGATGCATCGATTGCCCGTTGGTTTACCCCGGACTTTTCGGCGGCGCATCCGGCGGCGGCCAAGCAGATTACTGACATGCTTGCGGCCACTTCGCCTGAGGGTTATGCGGCCAACTGCGCGGCGGTGCGTGATGCCGATTTCCGCGAGCAACTGGCTTCGATCACCGTGCCGTTGCTGGTGATTGCCGGCACCGAAGATGCGGTGACGCCGCCGGCCGGTGGGCATTTCATTCAGGAGCATGTACGCGGTGCCGAGTACGCCGAGTTCTATGCGGCGCATCTGTCCAACGTGCAGGCTGGCGCGGATTTCAGTGATCGTGTTCTGGCGTTTCTGAACGCTTGATAAGGGGACTTTCGTGGACGAGAAACAACGTTACGACGAGGGCATGCAAGTGCGCCGCGCGGTGCTCGGTGATGCGCATGTCGATCGCAGCCTGACCACGCTGACCGAGTTCAACTCGGAGTTTCAGGAGATGATCACCCGGCATGCTTGGGGCGATATCTGGACGCGTCCGGGCTTGCCTCGGCACACGCGAAGTCTGATCACTATCGCCATGTTGATCGGCATGAACCGCGAGGGTGAGCTGAAACTGCATTTGCGTGCGGCGGCCAATAATGGTGTGAGCCGGGGCGAGATCAAGGAAGTGATCATGCAGAGTGCGATTTATTGCGGGATCCCGGCGGCGAATGCGACGTTTCATCTGGCCGAGTCGGTTTGGGATGAGCTAGGAGTCGAATCCCGGGATTGATGGCGCCAGAAATTACGCCTTCGCGAGCAAGCTCGCTCCCACAGGGAAATGCATTCCAATGTGGGAGCGAGCTTGCTCGCGAAGGGGGGCAGACGCCGTTGCGCATCAATCAGCACAACTCATTCAAACCGTGGCAACGATGAATATCCGCTTGAACGCAAACAACGTATGCCCATTCGCCTCCTGCGGATACTGCGCATGCACGCGCATCAGATAGCGATAGATAAACCGCGCCTGCTCCGCTGAATCCAGCGCCTGCATCACCGGCCGCAGCGCCGAGACCTTCACCCAGTCATAAATCGGCGATTTGCCGTCGACCACCTGCAACTGCTCGGTTTCCCAGATATCCAGCGACGTGGTCATGGGCGCGAGCAAGCGGTAGTAATCTTCGAGTGACAACAACGGCCGCGCCGCCATGCGCTGGCGCAGTTGCGCTGTGCCCAATGGCGCACCGCCGGGGCCGCCGTCTTCGAGGGTGTCGAGCATCAGCCGATACCACAACGCATCGCGCCAGTCGGGCATGTGCGCCGCCAGGCAACCGCCCGGGTTGAGCTGGCCGAGCAGGCGCGGCAACAGCGTTTCATGGCCGTCGATAAAGTGCAGTACGGCGGCGGCGAACAGCAAATCTGCCGAATGCTCAGGTTGCCAGTCGAGCAGGTCGCACTGTTTCCACAAGGCCTTGATCGGCAGGCACCGCGCTTCTTCAAGCATCTGCGCGGAGCTGTCGATTCCTTGCAACTGCGCGCGCGGCCAGCGTTTGGCCAACAACTGCGTGGCAATGCCGGTGCCGCAGCCGAGGTCGTAAATGCGTTGAGGGTTTTGTAATTCGACGCGCTCGAGCAATTCATTGACCGGCCGTTGCCTGAGACGGCAAAACTGCTGGTACGCCTTGGCGTCCCAGTCGGGCGTTGCGAGACGAGAGATCATTGAGGTGGTCCTCCGGTGATCGTTGGTGTCTTCCGATGACAACCTGGCGCCCAGCTTGAGGACCGACTACGACGACGGAAGCGCAAAGGTGAAGCACCTGAGTCCTTCAGGTTTTGTCACTTTACCTGCCGCCCGACGAAGTGCCATTTCTCCCGACAAGTGGCACAAATCTCCTGTAGGAGTGAGCCTGCTCGCGATAGCGGTTTATCAGTGACATTTAAAGTGACTGACACACCGCTATCGCGAGCAGGCTCACTCCTACAGTTTTAAAGCGGTGTTAGAGGAGGCTGATCGGGTAACTGACGATCAAGCGGTTCTCATCGAATTCGTTATTGCTGAAATCCCGGCGCATGGTCGAGTTGCGCCATCTGAAGTTGAGATCCTTGAGCGCACCGCTCTGCACGGTGTAGCCCAGTTCCGATTCGCGGCCCCACTCCTTGCCGTCGGTGATCGTCCCGGTGTGCACGTTGTCGCCGCTGATGTAGCGGTTCATCAGGGTCAGGCCGGGCACGCCCATGGCGGCGAAGTTGTAGTCGTGGCGCAACTGCCAGGAGCGTTCCTGCGCGTTGTCGTAGCTGGCGTTGTAGCTGTCGTTGGCCAGGGTGCCGCCGCTGGTGCCGTTGACACGCATCCACGCGCTGTCGCCGGTGAGTTTCTGCAGGCCGACGTAGAAGGTGTTGCCGCCGTACTTTGCCGAGAACATCCCCGACCAGGTTTTGTTGTCGAGATCGCCGGCGCGGGCGCTGCCATCGTCCTTGCCGTAGAAGAAGCCGAGGTTGGCGCCCAGAGTCCAGTCGCCCAGTGGCTGGCTGTGGATCAGGTTGACGTATTGCTGGCTGTAGATGTCTTTGAGTTCGGCGTTCCACAGGCCGATCTGTGTGCGTTTTTCGTTGAAAACGTATTCACCGCCCTGGAAGTTGAAGCGATCGGAGGTGAACGCCGCTTTGCCGGTCATCGACATGTCGCTCATGCTGCTGTCGTCGCGCGGGCTGTTGGCGCGGAACTGGCCGCCGTAGAGGGTCAGGCCGTCGATTTCCTTCGAGGTGATCTGCCCGCCACGGAAGGTCTGTGGCAGCGAGCGGCCATCGTCCGAACGCAGGATCGGCAGCACCGGCATCCACTCGCCGACTTTCACTTCGGTCTGCGAAAGTCTGGCTTTGAAGGCGACGTTGGTGCGACCGAAGTTGTCCGCCGGGCGGCCGTCGTGATCCAGCGGCAGCAACTGCGTGCCACCCGTGCCTTTGCCGCCATCGAGCTTCACCGAATACAGACCGAGCACATCCATGCCGAAGCCGACGGTGCCCTGAGTGAAGCCGGACTTGGCGTCGAGGATGAAGTTCTGTGTCCACTCTTCAGCCTTGCCCTGCGCTTTGGTCGGGTTGGTGAAGTTGCGGTTGATGTAGAAGTTGCGCAGGTTCAGGTTGACCTTGGCCCCTTCGATGAAACCGGCCTCTTCAGCCGCAGCGGGCATCGCCGCGCCGGCCAGGGCCAGGGCGATCAGACCGGGAAATGCGTAAGGCGCAGGGGAGGTTGTCATAGCTGGGGTCTCTCTTGTTTTTTTAAGGCGAACGGGGGCGCTGCCACCGGTTTTCGGGGGTACAGACATGAAAAGTGTTCAGGGGTAAAACGACGGCAATCAGCCGGACGGGGCAGGGCGCGGGAGCATGGTATCGAACCTGTTGTTATTGGTTTTGTGGAGCGAATGGTGCGGGGCGCGGATGTTTTGATTCAATTGGTAAAAGCGGGTTTTGGGCGATTATCGAACGCAAGATTAAGTTGGATTTTATGGTGTCTGTGAGGGCCTCTTCGCGAGCAGGCTCGCTCCCACATTTGGAATGCGATCCCCTGTGGGAGCGAGCCTGCTCGCGAAGGGGCAACCCAGACGACATACCTTTCTGACAGACAACAAAAAGCCCACCAATCGGTGGGCTCCTTGTATTCAGCCGATGATCAGAACAACTTCATCTTCGGCGCTTCTTCTTTCAGCGGTTCGTTCTGCGCGGTTTGCGCATTCCAGCCACCGCCCAGAGCCTTGTACAGGTTGACCGCACTGGTCAGTTGCGCGAGGCGGTCGGTGATCAGCGCTTGTTGCGCGCTGAACAGCTGACGCTGGGCATCGAGGAAGGTCAGGTTGCTGTCGACGCCGATGCGGTAACGACGTTCGGCCAGACGGTAGTAATCCTGGTTGGCCTGCACGAAGTCACGCTGCGCTTGCAGCTGCTCGGTGTAGGTCTGGCGCGCGGCCAGGCCGTCGGCGACTTCCTGGAAGGCCGTTTGAATGGACTTCTCGTAGTTCGCCACGCCAATGTCCTTCTGGATCTTGGCGGCGTCGAGGCTGGCGCGCAGGCTGCCGGCGTTGAAGATCGGGAGGTTGATCTGCGGCTGGAACAACCACGTCCCCGAACCACCCTTGAACAGGCCGGACAGATCCGGGCTCAGGCTGCCCGCGTTGGCGGTCAGGCTGATGCTCGGGAAGAACGCGGCACGGGCCGCGCCGATGTTGGCGTTGGCCGCTTTCAGGTTGTACTCGGCTTGCAGAATGTCCGGACGACGTTGCAGCAGGTCCGAAGGCAGACCGGCCGGTACGTCGCTGAGCAGGTCATCCGACAGCGGTTTGGCCGCTTGCAGATTGGCCGGGATACCGGTGCCGAGCAGCAGGGTCAGGCTGTTTTCGTCCTGTGCCACCTGGCGGGTGTAACGCGCCAGTTGGGCACGAGCGTTTTCGACCGAAGTGCGCGACTGCGCCAGGTCCAGTGCCGAAGCCACACCGACTTCGTTGCTGCGGCTGGTCAGCTTGTAGCTTTCTTCGAAGGCACCGAGGGTGTCTTGAGTCAGCTTGAGCAGTTCCTTGTCCGCTTGCCAGGTCAGGTAGGCGTTGGCGACGCTGGCGACCAGACTGATCTGGGTGCTGCGACGCGCTTCTTCGGTAGCGAAGTACTGTTGCAACGCTTGTTCGCTCAGGCTGCGAACGCGACCGAACAGGTCGAGTTCGTAGGCGCTGATGCCGACGGTGGCCGAGTACGAACTGGTGATGGTCGAATCACCAGTCTGTGAGGCTCGGGCCGGAACCCGCTGACGGCTGCCGCTGGCATTGGCCGATACCGCCGGGAACAGATCGGCACGCTGGATGCGGTATTGAGCCGCGTAAGCGTCGATGTTCAGCGCCGCGACACGCAAGTCGCGGTTGTTTTCCAGGGAGACCTGGATCAGCTGTTGCAGCGCAGGGTCATGGAAAAACTGCTTCCAGCCCTGCTCGGCAGCGGCCTGCGCCGGTGCCTGGGCCGGCGAGTACGCCGGCCCCTGCGGGAACTGACCTGCGACCGGAGCCTCAGGCTGCTGATAGTCAGGTATCAGCGAGCAACCGCTCAGCACGAAGGCGGCGACTGCGATGGAGAGTAGCGACTTGCTCATTGGCCAGCCTCTTTAGGAGTTTCAGTCGTTTCATCCTCGTCAGCGATTTTACGCTGGCCCAGGGACGAAACCGTAACGAAGAACAGTGGGACCCAGAAGATCGCCAGGATCGTGGCCGTGAGCATACCGCCAATCACACCCGTACCGATCGCATGTTGACTGCCTGAACCGGCGCCGGTGGAGATCGCCAACGGTACAACACCGAGAACGAAGGCCAGCGAGGTCATGATGATCGGTCGCAGACGCATGCGGCAGGCTTCGATCGCCGCATCGCGCAGGCTGCGCCCCTGTTCATGCAGTTCCTTGGCGAACTCGACGATCAGAATGGCGTTTTTAGCCGCCAGACCGATGGTCGTCAACAGACCCACCTGGAAGTACACGTCGTTGGACAGACCGCGCAGGCTGGTGGCCAGCAGCGCACCGATGATCCCCAGCGGCACCACGAGCATAACCGCGATCGGAATCGACCAGCTCTCGTACAACGCCGCCAGACACAGGAACACCATCAGCAGCGACAGAGCGTACAGCGCTGGCGCTTGCGAACCCGACAGACGCTCCTCATAGGACAGACCGGTCCAGGAGATACCGACACCGGCCGGCAGCTTCTTGGCAATCGCTTCGACTTCGGCCATCGCTTCACCGGTGGAGTAACCCGGCGCCGGAGAACCGAGGATCTCCATCGCTTCTACACCGTTGTAACGTGCCAGTTTCGGCGAGCCGTAGATCCACTCGCCCTTGGCGAACGCGGAGAACGGCACCATGGTTCCGGCGCTGTTGCGCACGTACCACTTCTTCAAGTCTTCAGGGCTCATGCGAGCGCCGGCCTGACCTTGCACGTACACCTTCTTCACCCGACCACGGTCGATGAAGTCGTTGACGTAGCTACTACCGAAGGAGATCGACAGCGTGCTGTTGATATCGGCAATGCTCACGCCCAGCGCCTGGGCTTTCTGATCGTCGATTTCCAGGTGGTATTGCGGCTCGTCGTTCAAGCCGTTCGGACGCACCTGATAGAGCACCTTGCTCTGCGCCGCCAGACCGAGGAACTGGTTACGCGCTTCCATCAGTTTTTCGTGACCGATACCGGCACGATCCTGCAGGAACACGTCGAAACCGGTGGCGTTACCCAATTCCAGTACCGCTGGCGGGGCGAAAGCAAACACCATCGCGTCGCGGAAGCTGAAGAAGTGTTGCTGCGCACGTTGGGCGAGGGCGAACACGCTGTTGCTCGCGTCACGCTCATCCCATGGTTTGAGCATGATGAACGCCAGACCCGAACTCTGACCGCGACCGGCAAAGTTGAAGCCGTTGACGGTGAACACCGAGGCTACCGCGCCGGATTCTTTCTCCAGCAGGTAGGAACGCATTTCGTCGATCACGACTTGCGTACGTTCGGCACTGGAACCGGCCGGGGTTTGCACTTGGGCGAACAGTACGCCTTGGTCTTCTTCCGGCAGGAACGCGGTTGGAATGCGTGTGAACAGCCAGATCATGCCAACCACGATCAGCACATAGGCCAGCAGATACGGGGCTTTACGCGAGAGCATGTTGCCGACGCCGCGCTCGTAGCTTCTGACGCCACGATCGAAACTGCGGTTGAACCAACCGAAGAAACCGGTTTTCGGTGTGCCGTGCTCGCCTTTCGGAATCGCTTTGAGCATGGTGGCGCAGAGTGCCGGGGTGAAGATCAGCGCGACCAGTACCGACAGGGCCATGGCCGAAACGATGGTGATCGAGAACTGCTTGTAGATCACACCGGTGGAACCGCTGAAGAACGCCATCGGCAGCAATACTGCCGACAGCACCAGCGCGATACCGACCAGAGCGCCCTGGATCTGGCCCATGGACTTCTTGGTCGCTTCCTTCGGTGACAAGCCTTCTTCGCTCATCACCCGCTCGACGTTTTCCACCACGACGATGGCGTCGTCCACCAGCAAGCCGATGGCCAGCACCATACCGAACATGGTCAGGGTGTTGATGCTGAAACCGAACGCGGCGAGGATGCCGAACGTACCGAGCAATACCACTGGCACGGTCATCGTGGTGATGACGGTGGCGCGGAAGTTCTGCAGGAACAGGAACATCACCAGGAACACCAGCACGATCGCTTCGACCAGGGTTTCAACCACACCCTTGATCGATTCGGTCACCACCGGGGTGGTGTCGTACGGGAACACCACTTCCATGCCTTCCGGGAAGAACGGCTTGAGCTCGTCAATCGTCTTGCGCAGGGCTTTGGCGGTGTCGAGGGCGTTGGCGCCGTTGGCCAGTTTTACCGCCAGACCGGAAGACGGTTTGCCGTTGAACTGTGCCGAAATGGTCGAGTTCTCACCACCCAGACCTACATCGGCAACATCACCGACGCGCACTTGCGAGCCGTCCTGGTTAACCTTCAGCAGAATCGCCTTGAACTGCTCGGCAGTCTGCAGACGGGTCTTGCCAATGATCGTGGCGTTCAACTGCTGGCCAGGCAATGCCGGCAAGCCGCCGAGCTGACCGGACGACACCTGGACGTTCTGTGCCGAGATCGCGGTGCTGACATCGCCCGGGGTCAGGTTGTACTTGTTCAGTTTGGCCGGATCGAGCCAGATGCGCATCGCGTACTGGGCACCGAAGACCTGGAAGTCACCGACACCGGCGGTCCGCGAGATCGGATCCTGCATGTTCGACACGATGTAGTTGGACAAGTCGTCCTTGGTCATGCTGCCGTCACGCGATACCACGCCGATAACCAAGAGGAAGTTTTTCACTGCCTTGGTCACGCGGATACCTTGTTGCTGCACTTCCTGCGGCAACAGCGGGGTAGCGAGGTTCAGCTTGTTCTGAACCTGTACCTGCGCGGTGTCGGAGTTGGTGCCTTGCTCGAAGGTCGCGGTGATGGTCATGCTGCCGTCGGAGTTACTTTCCGAGGACACATAACGCAGGTTGTCGATACCGTTGAGCTGCTGCTCGATCACCTGGACCACGGTGTCCTGCACGGTTTGCGCCGAAGCGCCCGGGTAGGTCACGGAGATCGCAATGGCCGGCGGGGCAATGCTCGGGTATTGGTTGATCGGCAATTTCAGGATCGAAAGTGCCCCGACCAGCATGATCACCAGGGCAATTACCCAGGCGAAAATCGGACGGTCGATGAAGAATTTTGACATGAGTTACTCCCCTTTGCCGCCGTAGGCTTTATCAGCTGCCTGAGCGGGTGCCGGGTTCTTTTTGCCAACGTTGGTCGCTTCGGTCGGATTGACCTGAACACCTGGACGCACGTATTGCAGCCCTTCGGTGATCAGACGATCGCCGGCCTTCAGGCCGTCTTCGATCAGCCACTGGCTGCCGACGGTGCGGCTGGCCTTGAGCTGACGCAATTCGACCTTGTTGTCGGCGCCGACGACCAGTGCGGTCGGGGTGCCTTTGAGGTCGCGGGTGACGCCTTGTTGCGGCGCCAGAATGGCCGCAGCGTTGACCCCGGCCTGCAACTGGGCGCGAACGAACATGCCTGGCAGCAGAGTGTGATCCGGGTTCGGGAATACTGCGCGCAGGGTCACCGAACCGGTAGTCGGGTCGACCGTGACTTCGGAGAATTCCAGCTTACCGTCGAGCTTGTACTGGCTGCCGTCTTCCAGGGTCAGTTTGACCGCTGCGGCGGTATCCCCGGACTTCTGCAGGCGACCGCTTTCCAGCTCACGACGCAGTTCCAGCAGCTCAACCGAGGACTGGGTGACGTCGACGTAGATCGGGTCCAGTTGCTGGATCGTTGCCATCGCGTCGGTCTGGCCATTGCTGACCAGTGCGCCTTCGGTGACCGAAGAGCGGCCGATGCGACCGGAGATCGGCGCGTACACCTTGGTGTAACGCACATTGATCTGCGCGCTCTGCAGCGACGCTTCCGATTCCATGCGGTTGGAGACTGCAGTGTCGTATTCCTGACGGCTGACGGCCTGCTCATCGACCAGTTGCTTGTAGCGGTCGGAGATCGACTTGGTCGAACGCAGGTTGGCTTCGGCGCTTTTCAGTGTCGCTTCATAGACCGACGGATCGATCTGATACAGCTGCTGGCCGGCTTTGACATCGCCGCCTTCCTTGAACAGACGCTTGAGAATGATGCCGTTGACCTGCGGGCGAACTTCCGCGATGCGGAACGCACTGGTGCGCCCCGGCAGTTCCGACGTGAGGGTAAAGGCTTGTGGTTGCAGGGTGACGACGCCGACCTGAGGCGGTGGAGCGGCCGGGGCCGCTTCTTCCTTTTTACATCCGCTGAGCAGCGATGCCAGGGCAACGGCAGTGACCAGAGCGGTAACAGCTGGCTTGAATTGCATGAAGATCCTCGGGTCAGGCGCGCGAAAAGCGCACAAGAAGTGTGGAAGGGTAAAAAAATGATGCCGGGTGGATAAGTAGCTTGCTAAGGAATATACTTACGTTCATGGTTGTTTGTAAATACCTTGGCGTCGTACCCACCCTGTTACAAAATTCGTCGCAAGGTTTGAAATTGTAGGCCGGGGAGCCGATTCATGAGAGATCGCCCCCTCTTTATTCAGCGGATATTCAGCCATCCCTGAAACATCCTGTTTGAGGTTTTACTGCCATGGTCCGTCGTACCAAAGAGGAAGCTCAGGAAACCCGCAGCCAGATTCTGGAAGCGGCAGAGAAAGCCTTTTATGAAAGGGGCGTTGCGCGCACGACCCTGGCGGATATCGCGGCCCTGGCCGGCGTCACGCGCGGTGCCATTTACTGGCATTTCAGCAACAAGGCCGATCTGGTGCAGGCGATGCTCGACTCGTTGCGTGAGCCGCTGGATGAACTGGCCAGAGCCAGCGAAAGTGAAGACGAACTCGATCCGCTGGGCTGCATGCGCCAACTGCTGATTCATTTGTTTCATCAAGTTGCGCTGGACCCGAAAACCCGGCGTATCAACGAAATTCTGTTTCATAAGTGCGAGTTCACCGATGAAATGTGCGATTTGCGCCAGCAGCGCCGGGACGTCAGCCTCGATTGCAATGAGCGCATCGCTCTGACGTTGCGTAATGCGGTAAATCGCGGCCAGTTGCCGGAAGATCTCGACACTGCCCGTGCGGCCATCAGCATTCACGCTTACATCGATGGCCTTCTGTATGGATGGCTTCTGGCGCCGGACAGCTTTGAGCTGCATGCCGAGGCCGAGCGTTGGGTCGATACAGGGTTGGATATGCTGCGCCTGAGCCCCAGCCTGCGCAAATGAAACAAAATGCGTAATTGGCACAGCTTATGTCAATTGGCCTGCCTTTATATACGTTTGCGGCGGGGAGTTTATACGTAGCGAGCTACGCATTTTGTAGGGAATTTGTGTCTTCTGTGTGAATGAGTGTGAGCCGCTTGCCCTCACCCTAGCCCTCTCCCAGAGGTAGAGGGGACCGACCGAGGTGGTCTTGCGAGATACGCCGACCTGAGATATCCCGCCGAACTCAGGTTTCGAACATCCCCCGATCGGCTCCCTCTCCCTCGGGAGAGGGCTGGGGTGAGGGGCTGCGTACTAAAAAGCGCAATCAATCTCCCGGCGAACACAAAAAAAGCCCCCAACTCTCACAAGTCGGGGGCTTTTGCGTTTCTGCGTGTTGCCTGTTACAGCGCTGGATAGTCGATATAACCGACCGGCCCTTTACCGTAGAACAACTCCGGACGCGCCTCATTCAACGGCGCATCCGCCTTCAAACGCGCCGGCAGATCCGGGTTGGCAATGAACGGCACACCAAACGCCACAGCGTCAGCCTTGCCACTCGCCAGCCACTCGTTGGCGCTGTCCTTGGTAAAGCGTTCGTTGGCAATGTACGGCCCACCGAACGCTTCTTTCAGTTGCGGGCCGAGGCTGTCGGCGCCTTCTTTCTCACGGGAGCAGATGAACGCGATGCCGCGTTTGCCCAGCTCACGTGCGACGTAGGTGAAGGTTTCCGCCAGGTTGTCGTCGCCCATGTCATGGGAGTCCGCGCGCGGTGCCAAGTGCACACCAACGCGACCAGCGCCCCAGACTTCGATCGCCGCGTCAGTCACTTCCAGCAGCAGGCGCGCACGGTTTTCCAGCGAGCCACCGTAATTGTCGGTGCGCTGGTTGGTGCTGCTTTGCAGGAACTGGTCGAGCAGGTAACCGTTGGCGCCGTGGATTTCCACGCCGTCGAAACCGGCGGCCTTGGCGTTTTCGGCACCGGTGCGGTAAGCGTCGACGATGTCGGCGATTTCAGCGGTTTCCAGGGCGCGTGGGGTTGGGTAGTCGGCCAGTGGGCGCACCAGGCTGACGTGACCTTTCGGCTGGATCGCGCTCGGAGCGACGGGTGCTTCGCCGTTGAGGTACGACGGGTGGGAAACCCGGCCGACGTGCCACAGTTGCAGGAAGATCTTGCCGCCAGCGCCGTGAATCGCTTTGGTCACGTTGGCCCAGCCGCGCACTTGATCGTTGGACCAGATGCCCGGGGTGTCCGGGTAGCCAACGCCCATTGGCGTCACCGAAGTGGCCTCGCTGAGGATCAGGCCGGCGGACGCACGTTGTACGTAGTATTCGGCCATCAGCGCGTTCGGTACGCGGCCTTCGTCGGCGCGGCAGCGGGTCAGCGGGGCCATGATGATGCGGTTGGCCAGCTCGATGTCGCCGAGTTTGATCGGATCGAAAATAGTTGCCATGTCTACAACCCTCGTAAGTGAAAGTTAATCAGTGAGTAGCCGGGGCCAGATCGGCATTGCCGTTCTGACGGAAAGTAATCAGCGTCACCAGCAGCGCGAGCACGGCCAGGGCGGCGGCTGCGAGCGGTACGCTGGTCAGGCCGAAGCCGTGGGCGATGACGCTGCCGCCAACCCAGGCGCCGAGCGCGTTACCGACGTTGAAGGCGCCGATGTTCAGGGTCGAAACCAGATTCGGTGCGGCTTTGCCGAATGTCACCACGTTGACTTGCAGCGCCGGTACGGCGGCGAAACACGCGGTGGCCCAGAGGAACAGGGTGATTTCAGTCGGGATCAGCGCAACGCTGGTCCAGGTCAGTACGGTGGAAACCACGGCCATGGCGATGAACACGCCGATCAACGTGGCGACCATGCCCTTGTCGGCGAGTTTGCCGCCGATGATGTTGCCGACGGTCAGGCCCAGGCCGATCAGCATCAGCGTCCAGGTCACGCCACGCGGCGATACACCAGTGACTTCGCCGAGCAGTGGGGCGACGTAGGTGAACAGAGTGAAGACGGATGCGGCGAAGAGTGCAGTCATGCTCAGCGACAGCCAGATCCCGGCACCTTTGAGGGCGGCGAGTTCGGCGCGCATGTCGAGTTTTTCTTCGTCACGCTTGGCCGGCAGGAAGCGGATCAGGCCGATCAGCGCAATCACACCGATGACGGTCACCGCCCAGAAGGTCGAGCGCCAGCCGTATTGCTGACCCAGCGCAGTGCCCAGCGGCACGCCGAGCACGTTGGCCAGGGTCAAACCGGTGAACATCAACGCCACCGCCGACGCACGCTTGTTGGCCGGCACCAGATTGGCCGCCACCACCGAGCCGATGCCGAAGAACGCACCGTGACACAGCGCGGTGATCACCCGGGCAAACATCAGCACGTTGTAATCACTGGCAATCGCACAGAGCAGGTTGCCGACAATAAAAATGCCCATCAACGCGACCAGTGCTGCTTTACGCGGCAGTTTGGCCGTGGCCATCGCCATGAACGGCGCACCGATGGCCACGCCGAGGGCGTAACCGGTCACCAGCCAGCCGGCGCCGGGGATCGACACACCGAGGTCGGCCGCCACATCGGGCAGCAGGCCCATGATGACGAACTCGGTGGTGCCGATGGCGAAGGCGCTCAAGGCGAGTATGAGGAGCGAGAGGGGCATGCAGGTTTCCTTGTCGGCTGGCTGACGTTAAGGGTCAGAGCTCTTTACTGAGGGTGCTGAGGAACGCCTGGATCACGTCCTCGTTACGTTTGAAAAAGTGCCATTGCCCGGCCTTCTGGCTGCTGATCAGACCGGCGCGTTGCAACGTCGCGAGGTGTGCCGAAACGGTCGACTGCGACAGCCCGCAGCGTTGATCGATCTGCCCGGCGCAGATGCCGTATTCGTGGTTGTGCAGCTGTTCCGGAAATTCGTTCTTCGGGTCTTTCAGCCAGTTGAGGATGTCTCGCCGTACTGGGTGCGCCAGGGCTTTTATTATTTCGTCGAGGTCGAGGTTCATGGCAGGGTGCTCACAATGTGTACAACGCTATATCGCGATGTGGCGAAATATAAATCGTTAGATCGCGATACACCAATATGATTTTGATCTGAAATCAGCATAAATTGGTATATCGCGTTATAACGATACGTGGATGTATGGAGGGCGAGCCGCAGTGCTAAGCTGCGCCCATGAACTATCTCGCACATTTACACCTCGGTGGCCAGCGCCCCGGGCAACTGCTCGGCAGTCTGTATGGCGATTTCGTCAAAGGTCGGCTGCAAGGGCAGTTTGCGCCGGAGGTGGAAGCGGCCATTCAACTGCATCGCCGGATTGACGTATTCACCGATCGCCATCCGCTGGTGGACATTGCCTTGGGGCGATTTTCCGATACCCGCCGGCGTTATGCCGGGATCGTGCTCGATGTGTTTTTCGATCATTGCCTGGCGCGGGACTGGCGGCTGTATGCCGATCAGCCACTGGAGGTTTTCACCGCTGATGTGTATCGGGTGCTGACCCACGAACGGCAACTGCCCGAGCGCCTGGCGAAGATCGCCCCGCACATGGTTGCCAATGACTGGTTGGGTTCGTATCAGGAGTTTGAAGTGCTGGAGCAGGTGTTGCGCGGGATCTCGCGGCGGCTGACCCGGCCGGAGGAATTGGCGGGGGCGATGGAGGAATTGCGGCGGTTGTATGAGCCGCTGAGTGAAGATTTCGCTTTGTTCTACCCACAACTCCAGGACTTCGCCCAAAACCCCCAGACACCGCAGATCTAATGTAGGAGTGAGCCTGCTCGCGAAGGCGGCGTGTCATTCAGCATCTATGTTGGCTGAGACACCGCTTTCGCGAGCAGGCTCGCTCCCACAGGGGAGAGGTGTGTTTTCAGGCGGCTATCAGGTCGCTTGCGCGACGCGGTTCGGCCGGTTTCACCACTTCGCCAAACAACGCTTTCTGCACCGCCTGCTGCGCTTCGAACGCCAATGCCGCACGCTCACGCCCCTGACAGGCAATCGGCTTGAGCAGGTGCACTTCGACATCGCCGCAATCATTACTGAACAGGCGCATCAGGTGCGAGAGCAGATCGTCATCGCCTATGAACGGCGCCAGCGCGTCGATTTCGCCGTCACGCAGATAACGGATCGCCACCGGTTGCAGCATCACCTCGGAATCAATCGCCGCCGCCAGCAAGCGACCATGAAAGGTGCGCAAAGAACGGCCGTCGGTGGTGGTGCCTTCCGGGAACATCAGTAATGCATGCTCGGTTTGCAGGTGACGGGTCATCTGCTTGCGGATCAACTGGCTGTCGCCCGAACCGCGACGGATGAACAGGCTGCCGGCCTTCGCCGCGAGCCAACCGGCCACCGGCCAGGTGCGCACTTCGGCCTTGGACAGAAACGACAGCGGCGTGAGCATGCCAAGCAACGGAATATCCGTCCATGAAACATGATTGCTGACCCACAGCATCGGCTGTTTCGGCAGCTCACCGTGCACCGTCACGCGAAAGGGCAGGGCGTTGCTCAAACGCGCCATGAAAAAGCGCGACCAGCGCTGACGCCGCTCCATCGAATGCGCCCGGCCGATGCGTTCAAACACGCCGAAGACGCTGGCCATGGTCAAGCCCAGCGAGACCACCAACAGCACCCGCGCGATCCGCGCGTACACCCGCAGCCGGCTCATTACACAGCCGCCTTGAAGTGCTTGGCGTAGCGCGGGCAGAGTTCGTCGCGCTTGAGCAGGATGAACACGTCGGCGACCTGAAAATCTTCGTCCCAGCATGGCTCACCGCAGATCTTCGCGCCCAGACGCATATACGCCTTGAGCAGCGGCGGCATTTCGGCGATCACGTTCGATGGAATATCCAGCGTCGGCAGCGGATTTTTCGGCTCGGCGCGCAGGTGTTCGGTGCACAGATAACGCTCGCGCAAACGCTGCATGATCGCGTGGGCCTGAATGCCGCCGTCCTGCATCGGAATGCTCGCGCAACCCATCAGATAGCTGTAGCCGCCCTGATTCAATACTTCGGCCAACTCGCCCCACAACACCGCGATGGTGCCGCCGTTGCGGTACGCCGGGTCGACGCAGGTGCGGCCGATTTCGAGGATCGGGCCTTGCAGATGCGCGAGGCCGTGCAGGCTGAACTCTTCTTCACTGTAGAACTTGCCCAGGCTGCTCGCAGCGGTGTGATCGAGCAAACGCGTGGTCGCGACCAAGCGGCCGGTATTCAGATCACGCACGCCGATGTGGCTGCAGTGAACATCATAATCATCCATGTCCAGACCCAGTTCCGCGCCTTTCAGCTTGGCGTTGAACTCGCCGCTGAAGACGTTGAAGCGCAGGGCCTGAGCTTGCTGCAAGGCCTCGGCGCCGATCAGGCGTTCGGCTTGCAGGCGGCGTTCATTGCCGGTGTCGCTGATGCGGGCGATCTGAGTCATGTGAATCTCCGTACGGGCCTTTAACCCGTCGTGGGTTGCAGCCGATCGACTTTCTTTATGCAGCCGTGTTGTGCAAAGTCAGGCTATGTAGCCCCGGTGTCATCGCCATGAACGTTCGGTGATGCTTATATGACAGCCCACAAGGAGCCTCTTATGCCCTGGCCAGATCTGCTGCAAAGCTGTGACCGATTGCCCGCCGTTGCTGACCTGGCCGAGGGTTTTGCGACGTTGTTGCATCAGTTGGGCAATGTCACACCGTTCGAATTGGCGGTCGCGGGCGGGCGGCGGATGGCAACACCGGGGCTTGCGTTTCTGGTCGGTTATCAGGCGGCATTGCGTATGTTGTGGCCGAGTGCGCCGCTGAGCCTTGGCGCTTTGTGTGCGACCGAACAGCGCAGTTTGCGTCCGGCGGACATGCAGACGCGGCTGAGTGAATTGCGCCTGAGCGGGC
The DNA here is from genome assembly GCF_022662375.1 of Pseudomonas sp. CROZ-RG-20F-R04-15. GTDB lineage: Bacteria > Pseudomonadota > Gammaproteobacteria > Pseudomonadales > Pseudomonadaceae > Aquipseudomonas. Next base: position 712,664 of record NZ_JAKNQL010000001.1, read on the forward strand.
GCAAGGATTTCGTCACCGCTGGCGATGCGGCGGACTGGCTGTTGATCGCTGCGCGCAGTGAAGAACCGGGTGAAACGCCGCGGTTAAGTCTGGCCGTGGTCTATCCCGGCGAGCCCGGTGTGACCGTGGAGAAACTGCCCGCGCTGCCGTTGATGCCGGACATCAGTCATGGCCGGTTGGAGCTTGATGGCGCGTTGTGTGAGTTGCTGGCGGGGGATGGTTGGGATGCTTACGTCAAACCGTTTCGCACGCTGGAAGATGTCTATGTGCTGAGCGCGATGACTGCGTGGCTGTACGGCGTCGGGCAAGACAGCGACTGGCCGCAAGCGCTGCAATTGCGTTTGCTGGCGCTGTTGGCCGGGTGTGCCGAGGCGAGTCGGCAGCCACCGAACAATCCGGCCGGGCATGTGTTGCTGGGTGGGTTGTTTGCACAGTTTGAAGCGCTGGAGGGGGAGGTGAGTCAGGCGTTGGCTGAAGGTCCGGCAGAGTGGGCGCAGATGTGGCAGCGCGATCAAGGCGTGATGCAGTTGGCGGCGGGGGCTCGGGCCAAGCGTCTGGCCAAGGCTTTGGTGGTGTCTTGACTGGCGCCTTCGCGAGCAAGCTCGCTCCCACATTTTGATCGCATTTCAATTGAAGAAACGCGGTCCCCTGTGGGAGCGAGCTTGCTCGCGAAGGCGGCCTCAACATCCCCACACATCTGTCATAAACCCCGACTAGTCTCAGCAGGTTCATTCCCAGAGCCCTCACCATGTGCAAAGGCCTGTCGCTGTTTCTGCTGCTGATCACCTTCACCGTTCACGCCGAACAATGGCCCGGCGAGCAGTGGCCAATCGGCACGACGATCGCCGATACCGGGGCGCTGGAAAATTACGCCTTCCCACCCCGCGACGACGCCACCCGCCAAGGCATCCGCACCGATGCCCTGCTGATCATCCGCGACGGCCAGATCATCTACGAACGCTACGCCGGCCCGAGCACGGAACAAACCCCGCACCTGACCTGGTCGATCAGCAAAAGCCTGATGGCCACCGTCCTCGGTGTGGCCTACGGCGAAGGCCTGTTCAGGCTCGACGATCCGGCCGCGAAGTTTTACCCGCCACTGACCAAACACCCGGCGATAAAAATCGCCGATCTGCTGCACTGGGCCTCCGGTATCGACTGGCAGGAAGACTATGAATACGCCCCGCTGAAATCCTCGGTGGTGGCGATGCTCTACACCCGTGGCCATCGCGACATGGCTGCATTTACCGCTGAGCACGACACCTACGCCGAATCGGGGCAGGCCTTCCGTTATTCCAGTGGCGACAGCAACTTGCTCGCGGCAGCGTTAAAAAATATCGTCGGCCCTCAGCGTTATGCGGATTACCCGTGGACGGCGTTGTTCGAGCCGTTAGGCATCCAGCACGCCGTGTGGGAAACCGATGCCAGCGGCACGTTTGTCGCGTCTTCTTATGCCTATCTCACCGCGCGGGATCTGGCGCGGGTCGGTTTGTTGATGGCCCGCGACGGGCGCTGGAATGATCGGCAACTGTTGCCCAAAGATTGGCTCGCGTTCAACCTTAAACCCTTCGCAGGTTACAAGGCTCATCAGGACGAAGCGGTCCCGGGCGGTCAGTGGTGGCTCAATCGCCCCGTCGATGGCGCGGCATCACCGTGGCCCGATGCACCGCCGGACACCTTCGCGGCCCTGGGCCATTGGGGTCAGGCGTTGTACGTGATTCCCAGCGAGAAACTGCTGATCGTGCGTTACGCCGATGATCGCGATGGCAGCTACCGCCATAACGAACTGCTCAAACACGTGCTGAAGGCGGTGCGGCCATGAAGCGCTTTTTGCTGTTACTGCTTGTTTTGCTGCTCGGCTGGGTCGTCTACGAGCGCGAAAATCTGTGGGCCTTCCCCGACATCATCAGCGCTTACACCGCCAAGGAATATTGTTCCTGCCGCTATGTGATGAACAACGATGCCGAGTATTGCCGTGGCTATGTAAAACAATGGCTGCCGACCAGCCAATTCACCGATGACAGCGCCAGCAAAACCATCACCGTCAGCGGCATGGGCCGCAGCAACCGCGCCCAGTGGCAAAGCGAACGTCAGGGTTGCCGCCTGAATCCCTGAAAACATCCGATTGCTTTTTTGTGGGAGCGAGCCTGCTCGCGAATGCAATAGTAGGCGCACCTACTCTGTTGAGGCAGATGACGTCTTCGCGAGCAGGCTCGCTCCCGCCGGGTGTGATCTTCAGTTTGCAATAACCGCGTGGGCGGTTAAGGTTCGTGCAGGTTTATCGGCCCCACGAGTGTTCAATGTTCAACCGCTCCCTCTGTGCAACCCTGTCCAGCCTGCTGCTCGCCGCCGTCGCGTTGCCGGCGCAGGCCAATTGGTATCTGGACGGCGAGTCGTCGCGGCTGTCGTTCGTCAGCACGAAAAACGCCAGCATTTCTGAAGTGCAGCGCTTTCTGGTGCTGCATGGCAAGGTCGATCCCAATGGTCGTGCCGAAGTCGAAATCGAGCTGGACTCGATCAACAGCGGCATCCCGCTGCGCGACGAGCGTATGCGCAAGGAGCTGTTCCAGATCGAGCAATTCCCCGAAGCGACCATCACCACCCAGATCGATCTGCGCCCGATCAACGACCTGGCCCCCGGTGCGCAACTGGAATTGCGTCTGCCGCTGACTGTCAGCCTGCACGGCAAGCAACACGAATACCCCGCTGAGCTGCTGGCGACGCGCCTCGATGACCGGCGTTTTCAAGTGGTCACCCTGGAACCGCTGGTGATCAACGCCGAGGATTTCGATCTCGCGCCTGGGCTGGAAAGCCTGCGCAAACTTGCCGACCTGTCGGCCATCAGTCTGTCGGTACCGGTGGGTGCGGTACTGATTTTCACGGCGCGCTGACATGCGCGGCGCGGTGTTCCCGTGGCGGGACGGCAACCGGTTCGAGCTGTTGATCGACGGCCCGCAATTCTTCCCGCGCATGCTTGAGCAGATTGCCGGCGCGCAGGAGCAGATCGAGCTGGAGCTGTATCTGGTCGAGGCGGGCGCCTGTGCCGAAACCATTGTGCAAGCGCTGGTGCTGGCGGCCGAGCGAGGCGTGCGTGTGCGCTGCCTGTTCGATGATTACGGCAGCCTGGCGTTTACCCTCAATCTGCGCCAGCGCCTGACCCATGCCGGGGTTGAGCTGCGCTTTTACAATCGGCTGAACTGGCGGCGCTGGGTCGGCAACTTCTATCGGGATCACCGCAAGTTGCTGCTGGTTGATCAGCGTCTGGCGGTGGTCGGCGGTACTGGCGTCACTGACGAGTTCTGGACGCCGGGCCATGACACCAGCGAGTGGCACGAAGTGATGGTCGAGATCAGCGGCCCACTGGTGATCGATTGGCAATTGCTGTTCGACCGCCAATGGATCGCCAACCGCTATCGTCGCGCTTGGCGCCCCGCCGCGCATTTTGGCCTGCCACGGTTGCCGCGCGTGCCGGACAAGGGCGAGGGCATGGGCCGCGTGGCGTATGCCGACGCCCGTCAGCACCGCGACATTCTGCAGTCGCTGTTCCGTGCGCTGAATAGTGGGCAAAAGCGTATCTGGATGGCGACGCCGTACTTCCTGCCGACCTGGAAAGTCCGCCGCTCCCTGCGCAAGGCAGCGGCGCGTGGTGTCGATGTGCGGCTGTTGCTGACCGGGCCGCGCACCGATCACCCGTCAGTGCGTTACGCCGGGCATCGTTATTACCCGCGACTGCTCAAGGCCGGGGTGCAGATCTTCGAATACCAGCCGTGTTTTCTGCACCTGAAAATGGTGCTGGTGGACGATTGGGTGAGCATCGGTTCATGCAACTTCGACCACTGGAACCTGCGCTTCAATCTGGAGGCGAATCTCGAGGCACTGGATCCGTCGTTGACGGCAGCGGTGCAGGCGAGTTTTGTAAAGGACTTCGGGCTGAGTCAGCAGGTGAGTCTGGAAGAGTGGCAGCGCCGGCCGTTGTGGCGGCGGGTGAAGCAGCGGGTGTGGGGCTGGGTGGATCGGGTGGTGGTTAACATCCTCGATCGCCGCGGATAAACCCGATTCTGAATACGCCCTAAATCCAATGTGGGAGCGAGCCTGCTCTCGAAGGCGGTGTGTCAGTCAGCAATTGTTTAGCTGAATGACCGCTTTCGCGAGCAGGCTCGCTCCCACAGGGTTTTTACAGCAATTCAAAGCTCTGCTGCGTCACGTCCTGCGAATCCAGGCCGATCTGCACGTTGAACTTGCCGGGCTCCGCCGCGTACTTGAGCTGGGCGTTGTAGAACTTCAGGTCATCCTCAGTGATGGTGAAGTGCACGACTTTCTGTTCGCCGGCCTTGAGCATGATTTTCTGAAAGTTCTTCAGTTCTTTCACCGGGCGGATCATCGAGCCGGTGACATCCTGAATGTACAACTGCACCACGGTTTCGCCGTCACGCTTGCCGGTGTTTTTCACCATGACGCTGGCGTCGAGTTTGCCGGTGGCGTTCAGGGTGGTCGACGACAGCGCCATGTCGCTGAGGGCGAAGCTGGTGTAGCTCAAACCATAACCGAACGGGAACAGCGGCCCGGTCGTGTCATCGAAATACTGCGAGGTGTAATTGCCCGGTTTGCCCGGCGTGAACGGCCGGCCAATGCTCAGGTGGTTGTAGTAGGTCGGGATCTGGCCCACGGAGCGCGGGAAGGTCACCGGCAATTTGCCCGACGGGTTGTAGTCGCCGAACAGTACGTCAGCGATGGCGTTACCGCCCTCGGTGCCGCTGAACCAGGTTTCCAGAATCGCGTCAGCCGACTGGTTCTCTTCGAGAATCGTCAGTGGGCGGCCGTTCATCAACACCAGTACCAGCGGTTTGCCGGTGGCTTTCAGGGCACGGATCAGCTCGCGCTGGTTTTCCGGGATGTTCAGGTCGGTGCGGCTGGAGGATTCGTGGGACATGCCACGGGACTCGCCCACCGCAGCCACGATCACGTCAGCGTCCTTGGCGGCTTTTACCGCTTCGTCGATCAGCACGTTGGCCGGGCGCGGGTCATCGACTACTTCCGGCGCATCGAAGTTGAGGAAGTTCAGGTAGTCGAGGACCTTCTTGTCGCTGGTGATGTTGGCGCCACGGGCGTAGATCAGGTTCGCCTTGTCGCCGATCACCGAGCTCATGCCATCGAACAGGGTCACCGATTGCGCCGGTTTACCGGCTGCTGCCCAACTGCCCATCATGTCGATCGGTGCTTTGGCCAATGGGCCGACCAGCATGACTTTTGCGTCTTTCTTCAGCGGCAGGGTTTCGTTCTGGTTCTTCAGCAGCACCAGGCTGCGACGCGCGACCTCTCGGGCCTCGGCGCGGTGCAGACGGCTTTCGGCGTAGGTGTCGGCCGGATCGTCTTCAGCCTTGCCGATACGCAGGTACGGGTCCTTGAACAGGCCCATATCGTACTTGGCCGCGAGCACTTCACGCACGGCGTTGTCGATGTCTTTCTGTTCGATCTCGCCGGACTTGAGCAGCCCCGGCAGCTCTTTGCCGTACAGGGTGTCGTTCATGCTCATGTCGATGCCGGCCTTGATCGCCAGCTTCGCCGCTTCACGACCGTCGCGAGCGACGCCGTGCTTGATCAGTTCGAAGATCGCGCCGTGGTCGCTGACCGCCAGGCCTTTGAAGCCCCAGTCGCGGCGCAGCAGATCGTTCATCAGCCAGGTGTTGGCCGTGGCCGGAATGCCGTTGATCGAGTTCAACGCGACCATCACACCGCCGGCGCCAGCATCAATCGCGGCGCGGTACGGTGGCAGGTAGTCCTGGTACATCTTCACCGGGCTCATGTCGACGGTGTTGTAGTCGCGACCACCTTCAACGGCGCCATAGAGGGCGAAGTGCTTGACGCTGGCCATGATGCTGTCGGCGGCGCTCGGGGTGGCACCCTGATAGGCGCGCACCATGACGCCGGCGATGCGCGAGGTCAGGTAGGTGTCTTCACCGAAACCTTCGGAGCTGCGGCCCCAGCGCGGGTCGCGGGAGATGTCGACCATCGGCGCGAAGGTGATGTCCAGGCTGTCGGCGGCGGCTTCTTTGGCGGCAACACGGCCGGACTGGCCGATGGCGTCCATGTCCCAGCTTGAGGCGAGGGCCAGCGGAATCGGGAAAATCGTACGGTGACCGTGGATCACGTCGTACGCGAAAAACATCGGAATCTTCAGGCGACTGCGCATGGCAGCGTCCTGCATCGGACGGTTTTCCGGACGGGTGATCGAGTTGAACGTGCCGCCGATGTTGCCGGCAGCGATCTCTTTGCGGATCAACTCGCGAGGCATTTCCGGGCCGATGCTGATCAGGCGCAACTGGCCGATCTTTTCATCGAGGGTCATCTGGTTCATCAGATTGCTGATGAACGCGTCCTTGTTTTCCAGGGGTACCGGGGTCGTGGCGGCCAATACTTGATGACTGGCCAGGCTGACGAACAGACCCAGCAAACACAGCTTCTTCATGAATATTTTTCTCAAGGGCCCAAACGGCGAGGTAACGCCGGCCAGCCAAAATTTAGGGAGCGACTATTGTTGTTCGGGTGCAGGCTCAAAAAAGCAGAGCCAAAAACGACAGCCGACACTGCGGCAGCGTGATCGCGCAGGGCACTTTTTAGCCCATTGGCGCGTCGTAATCCAGCGGCGCGGCCGATTATGCCCCAAGAGCCGGCGGAGAATGTTTCGCGCTCGGTTTTTATAATGAAATGTGCCAAGGAGCATCACTGCGATGAATGTAAGCCCAACCAATCGCTCGCGTTTGCAGGTCGCCACACTGCTGGTGCTGGCCACGCTGTTGACCGCGTGCGGCATCAACAATATCCCGACCCTCGACGAACAGGCCAAAGCCGCGTGGGGCCAGGTGCAGAACCAGTACCAGCGCCGCGCCGACCTGATCCCCAACCTGGTGGAAACGGTAAAGGGTTACGCCAAGCATGAAGAGGAAACCCTGACCGCAGTGATCGAGGCGCGGGCGAAAGCCACGTCGATCCAGGTGGATGCCAGCACCCTCGACAATCCCGAGAAACTCAAGCAATTCCAGCAGGCGCAGGACCAACTGACCGGCGCATTGAGCCGCCTGATGGTGGTGTCCGAGCGCTATCCGGATCTGAAGGCCAACCAGAACTTCCTCGCCCTGCAATCGCAACTTGAGGGCACGGAAAACCGCATCGCCGTGGCGCGCCGCGATTTCATTCTGGCGGTGCAGAAGTACAACACCGAAATCCGCACCTTCCCCGGTCGCCTCTGGCACAGCGTGATGTACAGCGATCTGCCGATCCGCGAAACCTTCGAAGCCACCACGCCCGGCGCGGAAAAGGCCCCGGAAGTGAAATTCTGATTCGAGGTTGTCCATGCGCGTGTTGAAGATGGGCCTGGTGCTGATGCTGTTGCTGTTCGCCATCAGCGCCCGGGCCGAGCTGACGTTCCCGGCGCTGAGCGGCCGGGTGGTGGATGAAGCGCAGATGATCGAGCCGTCGGTGCGCGCGCAACTGAGCCAGCAATTGCAGGCCCACGAGCAGGCGATCGGCGAGCAATTGGTCGTCGTCACCGTGCCGGATTTGCAAGGCACAACCATTGAGGACTTCGGCGTCCAGCTCGGCCGCCATTGGGCCATCGGCCAGAAGGACAAGAACAACGGCGCGCTGCTGATCGTCGCCCGTGACGAACGCAAACTGCGCATTGAAGTCGGTTATGGCCTGGAAGACCGGCTGACTGACGCGCAGACTTCGGTGATCATCCATCAAGTCATCACGCCCGCGTTCAAGAGCGGAAATTTCAGCAAAGGCATCAGCGACGGCGTTGCGGCAATGCTGGTGGTGCTGGGCGGCAATCCGCTGGATGAGCCATCGACGGTGTATGAATCCAGCGGTGACCCGTCCGATGATTTCATCTCGCGGCACCCGGCATTGTTCGTGTTTTTGGTGATGTTGTTCATCCTGACGGTGTTTGTCTGCCAGATGCTCGGTATCCTGCCTGCCGGCCGGGGCGGCTCCGGAGGAGGGGGCGGCTTTGGCGGTGGTGGTGGATTTGGCGGCGGCGGTGGAGGCGGGGGCTTCAGCGGCGGCGGGGGCAGTTTCGGCGGCGGCGGTTCGTCCGGCGGCTGGTGAGATCAGAAGAATAATGAGCAGGCACTTTTCAACATGGCACTACTGACCGAACACGAACAACGCAAAGTCGCCGAGGCGATTGCCCGGGTCGAGCGCGACACCGACGCCGAACTGGTGACGGTACTGGCCGCCCGCGCTGATGACTACGCGTACATCCCGCTGTTGTGGGCGAGCCTTTTGGCGCTGGTGGTGCCGGGCGTCGTGCACTACCTGACCGGGTGGTTGACCATGCACAGTTTGCTGCTGGTGCAGTGGGGGGCGTTTATCGTGCTGTGCCTGCTGTTTCGTTTGCCGAAAATCACCACGCATTTGATACCGCGCCGCGTGCGTCATTGGCGCGCGTCGAACCTGGCACGCCGGCAGTTCCTCGAGCAGAACCTGCACCACACGGTGGGCAGTACCGGCATGCTGATTTTTGTCTGTGAGGCGGAGCGGTATGTGGAGATTCTGGTGGATGAAGGGATTTCCAAACGACTGGACGATAAATCCTGGGATGCAATTGTCGCGGCGTTTACCGAGCAGGTGCGGCAGGGGCGCACGCTGGAAGGGTTTGTCACGTGTATCGAGGCGTGTGGGGAATTGCTGAAAGTGCATGTGCCGGTGACGCAGGTGAGGAATGAGTTGCCGAATCGGTTGGTGGTGTTGGCCTGATGGCCTAAAAGCCAAAGCCCCTCACCCCAACCCTCTCCCGGAGGGAGAGGGGGCCGACCGAGGTGTCTTGCGTTCGACATCGACCTGAAAAACCGAGTCGATTATGGATTAACAGATGATCGTTTGATTTGATGCTGTTAATACCTGAGTTCGGCCCGGTTTTTCAGGTCGGTGTAACTCGTGAAAACACCTCGGTCGGTCCCCTCTACCTCTGGGAGAGGGCTAGGGTGAGGGCGCTTCTAACAACCGTTGGGTAAATAAGAGCGTGTCCCCAACCCCCATCCCCCCTAAAATACCCGCCATTCCCGATTTCGCCCGTCCGAGGCCGCTTTTCCATGTCCGCTACTGCTCCTGCCACCAAACCCGCGCCCGATCACCACGCCCAGTTCATCGAGCTGCTGCAAACCAGCCTCGAACAGAACGGTTTCATCAAACTGGTGTTGGCCAAGTACGTCGGCGAAGAGGCGGATCTGCAGCGGGTCATCATCAAAGCGGTGACGGTCAAGGCGCAGCCGAATCTGTCGTTCGTCTATCGCTACAAAACCCGCGACATCACCAAAAACCTGCCATTGGTTGAGGGTGTGGCGGCGATTGCCGAGCTGCTGCCGGCCTCGTTCAAAAATGCCCATTTACTCGCGGTGACTGACGAAGCCCAGCTCGAATACAGCAAAAAGGGCAAGTCTTCGCTGTTCAAGAGCAAACCTCAGCAATTGCGCGAAGCACCGTCCGCCGAACACAACCGTGAGAAAAACCGTTATCTCGAACTGAGCCGACCGTTCCTCAAAGACCTGGGCGTGACCAACGCGCAACATGAGCTGATCCCGGCGATGTCGCGCAAGTGGAAGCAGATCAACAAGTTCATCGAAGTGTTCAGCCATGCTCTGACCTCGTCGCCGCTGGCGCTGGACCAACCGGTACGTGTGGCGGATTTCGGTTCGGGCAAGGGCTATCTGACGTTCGCGATTCACGATTACCTGCGCAACACCTTGCAGGCCGAGGGCGAGGTCACTGGCGTCGAGTTGCGTGAGGAAATGGTCAACCTGTGCAACGCCGCAGCGGCAAAACTCGATCATCCGGGGCTGGTGTTCAAGTGCGGTGACGTGCGCAGCGTGGCGCCGAGCGAGCTGGATGTGATGATCGCCCTGCATGCCTGCGACATCGCCACTGACTACGCGATCCACACCGGCATCCGTTCGGGCGCGTCGATCATCATGTGCTCGCCGTGCTGCCACAAACAGATCCGCTTGCAGATCCAGAGCCCGGCGCTGCTCAAGCCGATGCTGCAATACGGTTTGCACCTGGGCCAGCAGGCGGAAATGGTCACTGACAGTCTGCGCGCATTGTTCCTCGAGGCCTGCGGGTATGAGACCAAGGTGTTCGAGTTCATCTCGCTGGAACACACCAACAAGAACAAGATGATTCTGGCGGTGAAGCGCGCCGAGCCGGTCGACCCGGCTCAGCTGTTGGTGAAGATCGAAGAGTTGAAAGCCTTCTACAACATCAGCGAGCACTGCCTGGAAACCCTGCTGCGCGCCGACGGCTACCTGGCCTGACACAAAACCCTGTGGGAGCGAGCTTGCTCGCGAAAGCGGACTGACAGGCAACGATGATGTCGCCTGTTACGGCCCTTTCGCGAGCAAGCTCGCTCCCACATTTGATTTCACCGCAGTTTTGCGACCGAGCATGACGGTCGCAATCACGCCACACGCAAACACCCAGGTAATCGGTTCGACATGTTCACCAAAGAACAGCGCCGAAAACGCAATGGTGAAGAAAATCTGCAACAACTGGATCTGACTGACCCGGGCAATCCCGCCCATGGCCAGCCCGGCGTACCACGCAAAGAAACCGAGAAACTGCGAGAACAACGCGACGTAGCCAAACGCCCACCAGGTCTTGGCCGACACCGCGCCTTGATGCTGCAGCGCCAGATACAGCACCGGCCCGATCAACAACGGCGTCGACAGCACCAGCGCCCAGCAGATCACTTGCCAGCCGCCCATCTCCTTGGCCAAACGACCACCTTCGGCGTAGCCCAGACCACCGACCGCAATCGCGCCGAGCATCAACAGATCACCCGCCTGAATGCTGCCCGCTCCGGTATACAGCGCATAACCGAGCACCAACGCACTGCCCAGCGCCGCGCAGGCCCAGAAGGCTTTTGACGGGCGCTCGTGTGACAACCACGCGGCATACAGCGCCACGCACAGCGGTTGCAGGCCGTTGACCAGCGCACCGTGGGACGCCGGCAGCGTTTGCATGGCCCACGCCGACAACACCGGGAAACCCAGAATTACCCCGACGATCACCAGACTCAGACCTTTGACCTGCTGCCACGTCGGCCATTTCTCGCGGCGCCACAACAACAGCAGCGCTGCCGGAATCGCCGCGAACAACGCGCGGCCCAAACCGTTGAGCAGCGGATGCAGTTCCTGCACCACGATGCGGGTGAAGGGCAGGGTAAGGCTGAAAATCACCACGCCGAGCAGGCCGAGGGCCATGCCGGTGTTTTCGCGCGAGGACATGATGGGGGACCGGAATTGAAGGTGGCAGGGAATGCCCTTCATAAAGCCATAAACCGGGGGCTTGTGACTGTTACAGCTAGGCACGGACTTAGGCGTACAGTTTCAGGGCCCCTTCGCGAGCAAGCTCGCTCCCACAGGAGAATGCATTCCAAATGTGGGAGCGAGCTTGCTCGCGAAGAACGATGACACGGTCTCAGGTAGTAGCCCGTTGTTACCCGTCACTCTCGAATAGGTCTACCTTCAATACTCCCAAGCATTCCCCCAGAGGAGTCCTCCCCATGGCCGCGAAAAAGATCCTGATGCTGGTCGGCGATTACGTCGAAGACTACGAAGTAATGGTGCCGTTCCAGGCCCTGCAAATGGTCGGTCACACCGTCCACGCCGTGTGCCCGGACAAGCTATCCGGCAACACCGTGCGCACCGCGATCCATGATTTCGAAGGCGATCAGACCTACAGCGAAAAGCCCGGTCACCTGTTCGCCCTCAACTTCGACTTCGCCAAAGTCAGCGAAGCCGACTACGACGCGCTATTGATTCCCGGCGGTCGTGCCCCGGAATATCTGCGCCTCAACGAAAAAGTCCTCGATCTGGTGCGCGCCTTCGACAAGGCCGGCAAACCGATTGCCGCAGTCTGCCACGGCGCGCAGCTGCTAGCGGCAGCAGGCATTCTGGAAGGTCGCGAATGCAGCGCCTATCCGGCCTGCGCCCCGGAAGTGCGACTGGCGGGCGGTACATACATCGACATCCCCGTGACGGACGGCCACGTTCAAGGCAATCTGGCCACTGCTCCGGCATGGCCGGCGCACCCGAACTGGCTGGCCGGTTTCCTTGGCTTGCTCGGCACTAAAATCACCCTGTAACGAGGAATCGCCGATGTGCGAGCTCTACGTTAAAGCTGACCCGATTCTCTACGAATCGCGCTCGCGTTCACTACGCATCTGCGGCGTGGTGACGACGTTGCGCCTGGAGAATCAGTTCTGGGACATCCTCAGCGAAATCGCCGAGGTCGACGGTATGACCACCAATCAATTGATCGCCAAACTGTATGAAGAGGTGATGGATTATCGCGGGGAGGTGGTGAATTTTGCCTCGTTCTTGCGGGTGAGTTGTACGCGGTATCTGAGTCAGCGGCGGGTGAGTGCGCCGGAGTTGTCAGTGGTGCGGGCGGTGGTGAAATAGCCAGCACCGGGTTGCCTCATTCGCGAGCAGGCTCGCTCCCACATGTCCTTGGAGAACTCGGTCGAAAGTGGGGGCGAGCCTGCTCGCGAAGAGGCCGGTACAGGCGACAGATGTTCCGGACTGGTCTTTACTCTGAAGCGCGAAATCTCTCAATCGCCAAGGAGAAACGAGCATGTCCGGATGGTACGAACTCAGTAAAAGCAGCAACGGCCAGTTCAGGTTTGTGCTGAAAGCGGCGAATGCCGAAACGATTCTGACCAGCGAGCTGTACACCACTCGCGCGGCAGCAGAAGGCGGCATCGCTTCGGTGCAAAGCAACAGCCCGCTGGATGAACGCTATGAGAAGAAGTCGACGAAGGACGGCCATCCGTACTTCAACCTGAAAGCGGCCAATCATCAGATTATCGGCAGCAGCGAAGCGTATTCCTCGGAGGCGGCGTGCGACAAAGGTATTGCCAGCGTTAAAACGAATGGGCCGACGAAAGTGATCAAGGACAAGACGCTGCCGGTGCTCTGACCTCACTTTCAAATCCATTAAAACCCCCCTGTGGGAGCGAGCTTGCTCGCGAAAGCGGTCGTTTACTCAACATCAATGTTGACTGAGCTGACGCCTTCGCGAGCAAGCTCGCTCCCACAGGTTTTTGTATATTGCAGTGAGATCAGCGCAGGGTCTTGAGGATCGTTTGCAACTGGGTTTGGCCCGCTTCATTCAACGGGAATACCGGCAAACGTGGATCACCCACCTCAAGCCCGGTCTGCCGCAACCCGGCCTTGATCGTCGCCGGCAAGCCACCCTTGAGAATGAAATCCAGCAGCGGCAGCTGGCGATAGAACAAATCCCGCGCGCGATCCAGATCGCCGGCCATGGCCGCGTCATAAAGGTCCAGGTTCAGCTGCGGGATCAGGTTCGGCGCCGCTGTGCACCAGCCTTTCGCCCCGGCGGCAAACGCTTCCAGTGCCAGCGGATTGCAGCCGTTGTAGAACGGTACCTGACCTTCGCCGAGCAGTTGCAGCTTGTGCATGCGCTGAATATCGCCGGTGCTCTCTTTGACCATGGTTACGTTTTCCACGCCGTTGACGATGCGCAGAATCAAATCAACCGACATGTCGGTGCCGCTGGTGGCCGGGTTGTTGTAGAGCATGATCGGCACGCCGATGCTCTCGCCGATGGCACGGTAGTGGGCGAGGATTTCTGCCTCTGTGAGCTTCCAGTACGAGGCCGGCAGCACCATCACCACATCGGCGCCGTGGGCTTCAGCGAAACGCGCGCGGCGTACGGCTTTGGCGGTGGTCAGGTCAGACACGCTGACGATGGTCGGCACACGTTTGGCCACGTGCTTGATGCTGAATTCGGCAACCTGATCCCACTCCGCATCGCTCAGATAAGCGCCTTCGCCGGTGCTGCCCAGTGGCGCGATGGCGTGGACGCCGCTGTCGATCAAGCGATCGATCGATTGGCCGAGCGCGGGCAGATCCAGCCCTTCGCCATTGGCGCCGAACGGGGTGATGGTGTAACCGATAATGCCGTGAATAGTGGACATGGGAATCTCTCCGTAACAGGGTTCAGTTCAGGCAATCGGCGTGTTGGCGCAGGTTCTGCCGAGCGTAATAGTTGAAGGCGGCGGCGTGGCGTTTTGGCTTGGCGATCCAGTCATGAGCTTCGCGGCCCAGCTCGGGAATGATCGGTTTGATCGTGCCGGCGGCCATCGCCAGCAGTTGCAACCTGGCTGCACGCTCGATCAATTGGGCAATGACACACGCCTCTTCGATCGTCGTGCCGGTCGACAGCTGACCGTGGTGCGAAAGCAGGATCGCGCGTTTGTCGCCCAGTGCACCGGCAATCAACTCGCCCTCTTCGTTACCGACCGGCACGCCCGGCCAGCCTTCGAGAAATGCGCAGTCGTCGTACAGCGGGCACAGATCCATGTGGGAAATCTGCAGTGGTACTTCCAGCATCGACAGCGCGGCCACGTGGGTCGGGTGAGTGTGGATGATGCAGTTCACATCCGGACGGGCGCGGTACACCCAGCTGTGGAAACGGTTGGCCGGATTGGCCATGCCGTGACCTTCGAGGACTTCCAGATCCTCGTTGACCAGCAACAGATTGCTCGCAGTGATTTCGTCGAAACCCAGACCCAGTTGCTGAGTGTAATAGGTGCCGGGCTGCGGGCCACGAGCGGTGATTTGTCCGGCCAGACCTGAGTCGTGACCGTTCTCGAAAAGAATCCGACAGGTCAGGGCCAGCTTTTGCCGGTCTGTCCACGTATTATCCGCCAGGCTTTTTTGCATCTGGGTCAGCGCTTGCTTGACCAGTTGGTCTTTGGGTAGTGCTAATGTCTTGGCCATGTCTGTGTCCTTTGGGTGATTGCAAATGACACTAAAGAGGCTATATGACACAAAGTGTCATTGGCAAGCACAAATCGTCGCTTCCTTGCTGGAATAACCGCTGCGCATGTCTATCCGTTTGAAATTATTGAGAAAAAAACTTGGCGTAACCCTTGAGGCACTGGCCGAAAAATCCGGCATGACCAAGAGTTATCTGTCGAAAGTCGAGCGCGGGCTGAACACCCCGTCGATTGCGGCCGCGTTGAAGCTGGCGAAAGCGCTGAATGTGAAAGTCGAGGAATTGTTCTCCGAAGACAACGTCAGCCTCGACAGCTACAGCCTGGTGCGCAGCCACGAGCGTCAGTCACTGGCGGCGAATGACCAGAGCCCGGGGTATGCGGTGCTGGCGCATCAGGTCAGCGAGCGCAACCTGCTGCCGTTCATCATCTACCCGCCAAAAGAGTTCAGCGACAAGACCTTCAAGGAGCATTTGGGCGAGGAGTTTCTGTTCGTTCACGAAGGGCAGGTCGAGGTGGATTTCATGAACGAGAAGGTTTTGTTGGAGCGCGGTGATGCGCTGCACTTCAATGCGCAAAAGCCGCACCGGATCCGGTCAGTGGGGGATGTGCAGGCGCAGTTGCTGGTGGTGGTGCACAGCAGCGAAGACTGAGGTGCCCCCAAAAGCTTCGCGAGCAGGCTCGCTCCCACAGGTTGAATGCATTCCAAAAGTGGGAGCGAGCCAGCTCGCGAAGGCGTCAGACCGGTTTACATCAAACCTCGACCGGCACCGACAACTTCGGATTCCCCAACGCATGGCTCTTCGCATCAAAAAACCGCAACGCAATCCCCGTCCCCTCAAACACCTTCGCGTAATGCCGCTTCTGATGCTGAACAAACGCCGCACTGCGCGGATAAATCGAGATCGCCACCGTCGCAGGTTTCGCCAGGCGCAGCGCGCGCACGATGTGCGCATCCTGCTCGCCCAAGGCATGACCAAAGATGCACAAACCGCCGTCATGCCCCAACAACTGCTCATAACAAAACGACAGATAGTCCGAACTGCGAATGGTCTTGAGCTTGTCCGCACTCGGCCCTTCGGTGACGAACAGCGGTACGTCATCCAGCGTCTTGATCGTGTTGTTGATCGCGAAACTGCCGAGCAGCGTGCCTTCGGTTGAGGTCAGTTTGCGCGCGGTGCCGTCCTGATTGCGCACCAGGTGCAGACCTCCGTGCAGATACAGCAAACGCGGTTTGTCAGTGCTGCTTTCGCTCAGGTCGAAACTCGCGTTCGGGCCATTGAACAGGTCGTCGATGGCGTCGCTTTGGTGTTGCAGCGCCCAGTAGTTGAGCAGGTCGTAATTGGTGGTAAACACCGTGCGATAACGCGCCAGTTCTTCATTCAAAACCGTCAGCGTCGAAGGCTTCACCAGTCGCCACGGAATGTGTACCGCGTGCACGGTGTTGATCAGCGCTTCCTTGATCGCGTAGTAGCGATTGCGCGGCGCCGCCGAGCTGACGGCCAGCGCCTTGTTGACCCGGCTGGTGGTTTTCAGCGCGCCAAGCACCTGCTCGAAGCTGCGCGTCTGCATCGCGTCAAATACGGCAAGTTCCGAGGCGCTCAGCGGTTTTTCTTCGACGGTGCGGGCGTTTTCGAACAGCGAGTCATAGCCGAAATCGTCCCACACCGCGCGGCTGGCGCCATTGCCCACCAGCAAACCGTTGAACTCGGTCGCGGCGCGCAGGGTGTTCCAGTCTTCGAGGGTGGCGTCGACATCGAGAAAATCGGTCATTGCGTAGGAAGTCTCAAAACAAAGGGGCTGATGGGCGGCGACTTTATCACGAGCGGGCATTGAGCCAGATCAACATCGCGCGTGACCGATCGGTCGATGCTGTGTCTATCCGTCGAACCGGAGCAGTCGATTCGGCCCCCTGTCAGGAGACGCGCGCATGACCAGTACCTTTTTCATTCCGGCGGTAAACATCATGGGCAACGGCTGCCTCGACGAAGCCATGGTCGCGATCCGCAACTATGGTTTTCGCAAGGCGCTGATCGTCACCGATGCGGGGCTGGCCAAGGCTGGCGTGGCGACGATGGTCGCCGAGAAGCTGGCGATGCAGGACATCGATTCGGTGATTTTCGACGGCGCCAAGCCAAACCCGAGCATCGCCAATGTCGAGTCCGGGCTGGAACTGCTCAAGGAAAGCCGCTGCGATTTCGTCGTGTCGCTGGGCGGCGGTTCGCCCCACGATTGCGCCAAGGGCATCGCCCTGTGTGCGACCAACGGCGGACAGATCGCTGATTACGAAGGCGTCGATCAATCGAGCAAGCCGCAACTGCCGCTGATCGCGATCAACACCACTGCCGGCACCGCCAGCGAGATGACCCGCTTCTGCATCATCACCGACGAATCGCGTCACGTGAAAATGGCCATTGTCGATCGCAATGTCACGCCGCTGCTGTCGGTCAATGACCCGGAACTGATGGTCGCCATGCCCAAAGGTCTGACCGCCGCCACTGGCATGGACGCGCTGACCCACGCCATCGAAGCCTATGTTTCGACCGCTGCCAACCCGATCACCGATGCCTGCGCATTGAAGGCGATGACCCTGATCAGCAACAACCTGCGCCTGGCCGTGCGCGACGGCCGCGACCTCGCCGCACGGGAAAACATGGCATACGCGCAGTTCCTCGCCGGCATGGCCTTCAACAATGCCTCGCTCGGTTACGTGCATGCGATGGCGCATCAATTGGGCGGTTTCTACGACCTGCCCCATGGCGTGTGCAACGCCGTGCTGCTGCCCCATGTGCAGACGTTCAATGCGCTGGTGTGTGCCGATCGGCTGACCGATGTGGCCCACGCCATGGGTGCGGATATTCGCGGTTTCAGCGCGGAAGAGGGCGCCCAGGCGGCGATCACTGCGATCCGTTGCCTGGCCAAAGATGTCGAGATTCCGGGTGGCCTGCGCGAACTCGGCGCCAGGCTCAGCGACATTCCGGTGCTCGCCGCCAATGCGCTGAAAGACGCCTGCGGTTTGACGAATCCTCGGGCGGCGGATCAGCGCCAGATCGAGGAGGTTTTTCGTAACGCGTTTTGAGACGCCATGACGGGCTCAATGGCTTGACTGCTATGTTTCGCCCTTGCCCTAAGTGGTCACCGTAAACGTTCGGACACGGCCCCAATCTGACAATTCTCCATTGATATTGTGAACGGCGGATATTCGATACCTGCCTTCCGGTAAGGGGTGCGTAACTTGTGTATGCCATTGCTTTTCGCTGTCGACGCCGGCTCTGGCAATCTCCAGGTCGGTGTCCAGATCGATAATGCTAACGATGCCAATGGGCTTTGTGACATCTCCACGAAAAACCGGAACGGCATCTACCTTGGCTTCTTCCTCCGGTTCCTTAACTACTGGAATGTTGATGGGGGGGAACAAGAACGCCTCGTATTTGCGCTCCTCACTCCAATCTGACATGACGCCTTCCACCTCCTGGCGGGCCTTGATCCTATGCTCTCCCGTAAACTGGGCACCGCTGAAGCTAAACGCCCATCGTCCCTTCGCGCTGACCTGTCCTCCACCCAGCGAATGCGACTCTTCAGCGTTCCAAACCTGCACCAGCGCACCCGGTATACCGCTGCCGAGAAAAAGTGTTGCAACCCCCGTTTTCTTGCCCTCTTCGGGGTACGTGATGGTCGGGGGCGGGACAGGTTGCGTATTGGGCTTGTCGGTAGTGGTCATTGTTCTTCTCGTTTCAAGCTGACTTGAATCGAGAGGTTGGCATGACACGTTTCATTTCGAACCTGTAAGAACTACCAGTTTTTTAGCTTGTTTTGGTCGAACCTTAATTTCGTCTTTTTCTAAAAAACTGTCATTTCTGTCAGTTGTATCGCTTGGGTGCTTCGGATCGAATGCTCTGAACAACGGGATCTACTTCGATCTTTTGAGGAGCACACGAACATGCCGAAAGCCACAGCACCCAAAGTATCGAAAGCCCGCAAAACAGCAAAAGCACAGTCAGCGGGAGATCTGGATGATCGCTTTGGCCTGCGCACGATGAAGTTTCCCGCAGCGAGCAAAACCATTGGCCATGGGGTGGCGATAACCCCGACAGGGCAGATCATGGTCAGCGCAACCGTTGAGGTATCGGGCCTTTCGTATTACGGGCTGGTGCGTCTGGATGCCAATGGCGATCCAGATCCGGACTTTGGTAAGGCCGGCTATCTTCGCGGCCAATTTGGCACGGGTCTGCTCTCGCAAGGCGGACAGTTGCTCGTTGCTGCAAACGGTCGGATCTATCTGTGCGGTGTGATCGGCGTGATCAAAGGCACGGCCATCGACTACCAACAGGTCATCGCCCGCTTTCTGCCCGATGGCTCGCCGGATACCGGCTTCGGCGACGACAAGAGCGGCTATCGGATTGTGCCCACGCGTATTCCTCTCCTGACAGGTGCCACGGGTGGGCGTCTGATTCTAGCGAAATCCACGCCTCAGGCAGCCGAGCCGGACCGACTGCTTTTCGTGACCTCGCAAAAGGGCAGCGGCTTGCTGACGCGGTTCCATCTCGATGGCTCGGACGACTCATCGTTCGCTAGCAACGGCTGGATCGTCCTGACCCTGTCTGGGGTGGGGATTTCGTTGCCGGGAATCATCCAGCTCGACGATGGGCTGATTCTCGTGCATGGCAAGACAGAGGTAATGAACTAGGGACTGGCCATGGCGTTCGACAGTGCCGGAAAAGTCGCAGACACCTTTGGCGACAAGGGAATATTGCTGTTGAACCTTGAAAAGGAAGGCAAGCCGCTCGAAAGCGCGGTGGAGCACATCGTTGTGCAAACGGCGGCGCGCTTGCTCGTGCTCGGTTCGGCGGTCGAAGCACTGGAAGGCAGGAAATTTCAGCATGCGTTCATCAAGGGGTTCACTTCCACCGGCAAGGAAGATGAAACGTTCAATGGCAAAAATCCTGTTTTTACGTTGACCACAGAGGAAAAGGATCTCAGGCGTTGGAAAGCAGGATTCGCGCTGGATGACATTGCCGGCAAAAGAATTGTCACGGTCGGACAAACGTCGGGCGGCACACGAGGTTTGTTGACGGGGGGCTTTTTGGTCGATGGTGCTGTGGATCAATCGTTTAATGTCGAGGGCGCGAAGGATATTGCGTGGACCGCCATCGATGCCTGTCCGCAGAGTTCTGCGATCCTTGTGCTGGGAAGGAGCGACAACGGCGCGCAGTTGATCCGCTTGCTGACCGCACCTGTGATTAAACGCGGTAACAGCCCCGGCCATTGATCAGTTGCAGATAAATCCGGGCTATCCTGCCGACTCGGAACAACCCCAGTCAGCGAGCCCACCATGCTGCAAAAGAGCCTGATCCGCCGCCTCGACCTGATCACCCTGCAACTGTTCGTCGCCGTCCATGAAGAGGGCACGCTGACCCGTGCGGCCTCGCGTGAAGCCATCGCAGTCTCGGCGGCGAGCAAGCGCCTGATGGAGCTGGAAGAGGCGCTCGGGATCAGCTTGTTCGTGCGTCAGGCCAAGGGCATGACGCTGACGCCCGCCGGTGAAACGCTGCTGCACCATGCGCGGCAGATGCTGTTCAACGTCGAGAAAATGGGCCTGGAACTCGGCGAGCACAGCCACGGTGTGCGCGGTTATGTGCGCATGCTGGCGAACCTGTCGGCGATCATTCAGTTTCTTCCCGAGGACCTTCGCGACTTCTCCGCGCAGCACCCGCAGGTCAAGACTGACCTCGAAGAACGGCCCAGCGCTGGGGTGATTCAAGGTGTGCTCGATGGCGTGGCGGATCTCGGCATTTGCTCCAACGACAGCGACACCAAAGGTCTGCGCAGCGTGTTGTACCGCGAGGACAAACTGGTAGTGGTCATGCTGCCAGAACATCCCTTGGCCGCGCGTGAATCGCTGGCGTTCGATGAGACGCTGGACAGCGATTACGTCGGTTTGCACGCCGCCAGCTCGATCAATATGCGCACCCACGCGGCAGCGCGTCAGGCTGGCAAGGTTTTGCGCATTCGCATTCATGTGCCGGGCTTCGACGCGGTGTGCCGGATGGTCCAGGCCAACATGGGCATTGGCATTTTGCCGCAGCGTGCCTATGAACTGTTTGGTCAGGCATTGGGGTTGCACGCGGTGCCGTTGACGGATGACTGGTCGGATCGCGCGTTGATTGTGGTGGTGCGGGACGAGGCGCAGTTGTCGCCGGTGAGTCGGTTGTTGTTTGAGCATTTGCGTGGGCAGGGCGCATAGATCTTCAGTGAATGTTCCGGCCTCTTCGCGAGCAGGCTCGCTCCCACAGTGGATGTGTGTTGAACACAGAATCTGCAGCCGCCACGAAACCCCGTGGGAGCGAGCCTGCTCGCGAAGACTGACCTGAGTTCGCTACATCCCCCGAGCGTTCGCATTTCGCGAACGCCCATTGCCAAGAGACGGCTGGATTACCCGATCATCGTTCCTCTAGCCTTGGTCACCTATTCCAAGAACAAGAGGTACCCCGCGATGACTGCCCCTTTGAGTGCGATCAAAGTGATCGAGATCGGCACGCTGATCGCCGCGCCGTTTGCCGCGCGCATGCTCGCCGAGTTTGGCGCCGAGGTGATCAAGATCGAAGCCATGGGTCAGGGCGACCCTTTGCGCAAATGGCGCAAGTTGCACGAAGGCACGTCGCTGTGGTGGTACCTGCAATCACGCAACAAGAAATCCCTGGCGCTCAACCTCAAATCTGCCGAAGGCATTGAACTGGTCAAGCAACTGGCCAGCGATGCCGACGTCATCATCGAAAACCTGCGCCCCGGTGCGCTGGAGAAACTTGGCCTCGGCTGGGATGTACTTCACGCGCCGAACCCCAATCTCACCCTTGTGCGTATTTCCGGCTACGGCCAGACCGGCCCGTACCGCGATCGCCCGGGCTTCGGCGCGATCGGCGAAGCGATGGGCGGCATTCGTTACACCACTGGCACCCCCGGTTCGCCACCGGCGCGGGTCGGCGTCAGCCTCGGCGATTCGCTGGCCTCGCTGCATGCGGTGATCGGCGCGCTGATGGCGCTGTTGCGGGTCAAGACCGGGCAGGGCGGCGGGCAGATCGTCGACGTGTCGCTGGCCGAAAGTGTGTTCAATGTCATGGAAAGTCTGGTGCCGGAGTACGACATGCTTGGACATGTTCGTGAGCGCAGCGGCGGCGCTTTGCCCGGCATCGCGCCGTCCAATACCTACCTCACGGCCGATGGCGCTTATGTGGTGATCGCCGGCAACAGTGACCCGATTTACAAACGGCTGATGCACACCATTGGCCGCGATGATCTGGCCGACGCCGAAGAATTCGCTCACAACGACGGGCGGGCGGCCAAAAGCGGTTTGCTCGACGCCGCCATCACTCACTGGACCAGCAGTCTGCCGATCGACGACGTGCTCGCCGCGCTCGAAGCCGCTGAAGTGCCTGCCGGGCGAATCTATTCGGTGGCCGACATTGTGGCCGATCCGCACTACCAGGCGCGGGGCATGCTGCTCAACGCCGAACTGCCCGGCGGCGCGACGGTGAAGATGCCCGGAATTGTCCCCAAGCTCTCGGAAACACCTGGCGGGGTGAACTGGTCGGGGCCGAAACTTGGCCAGCACACTGACGGCATTCTGGCTGGCCTGGGACTGACTGAACTCGATATCGAACGCCTGAAAAGCCAAGGGGTGGTGCAATGATCACCGACTATTCGCAAAGCTTGATCGTCCAGGAAGTCTCGCCGCGCGATGGCTTGCAGATCGAGCCGACGTGGGTGGAAACCGCTGACAAGATCGCCCTGATCGATCAACTGTCGCTGGCCGGTTTCAGCCGTATCGAAGCTGGCTCGTTCGTCTCACCGAAAGCCATTCCGGCACTGCGCGATGGCGAGCAAGTTTTCACCGGCATTCATCGCCAGCCGGGGGTTATTTACGTCGCGCTGATTCCCAACCTAAAAGGTGCGCAGCGTGCATTGGCGGCGGGTGCCGATGAACTGAATCTGGTGATGTCCGCCAGCCAGACGCACAACCTGGCCAACATGCGCATGCGCTGCGAGGATTCGCTGGCGGCGTTTGCAGAGATTGTCGCGTTTGCCAGCGGCTCCGGCGTGCGCCTCAATGGCAGTATCGCGACGACGTTCGGTTGCCCGTTCGAAGGCCAGATCGACGAGGATCGCGTGCTGCAAATCGTCGATGCTTATCAGGAACTGGGGATTGAGGGCATCACCCTGGCCGACACCACTGGCATGGCCAATCCGCGTCAGGTGGATCGTTTGGTGCGGAGGGTGCTGCAGCGGGTTTCGCCGGCGGATCTGACCCTGCATTTCCACAACACCCGTGGTCTGGGATTGTGCAATGTACTGGCGGCTTATGAGGCCGGGGCGCGGCGTTTCGATGCGGCGCTCGGTGGCCTCGGCGGCTGCCCGTTTGCGCCGGGCGCGTCGGGCAATATCTGCACCGAGGATCTGGTGAACCTGTGCGCTGAGATCGGTATTCACACCGGCATCGATTTGCCGCTGTTGCTGAAACTCTCGCGCGGCTTGCCGGATCTGTTGGGCCACGAAGTACCCGGCCAACTGGCCAAGGCCGGGCGCAACTGCGACCTGCACCCGATCCCCACCTGAATATACAAATCCCCCTGTGGGAGCGAGCTTGCTCGCGAAGACGGTGTGTCATTCACATTTGATTTTGACTGACTCGACGCCTTCGCGAGCAAGCTCACTCCCACAAAAAAACGCTCCACAGTGAGCGTTATGACCAGACAACAAAAACAATCGGACGCCCACCGGCAGTCCGTCTGGAGAAAAGCTATGAGCCTCAATGTAATGGAGGCGGGCGCCCGTCCGTCCGTCGATCACGACGCTGAAAAAGCCTTGGTCAGCAAGGTCGCCTGGCGCCTGATGCCGCTGATCATGGTCTGCTACCTGTTCGCCTTCTTCGACCGCATCAACATCAGCTTCGCCAAGTTCCAGTTGCAGACCGACCTGAGCCTGAGCGACACCGCGTACGGCCTCGGCGCCGGGCTGTTCGTGGTCGGTTACGTGCTGTTCGAAGTGCCGAGCAACATGATGCTGTACAAGGTCGGCGCACGCCGCTGGATCGCGCGGATCATGATGTCGTGGGGTGTGGCGACAGCGGCGATGGTGTTCGTCAACAGCGAATGGCAGTTCTACGCGCTGCGCTTTGTGATTGGCGCAATGGAAGCCGGATTCGCCCCGGGCGTGCTGTATTACCTGACGCTGTGGTTCCCGCAGCACTTCCGTGGGCGCATCACCTCGATGCTGTTTCTCGCCTCGGCATTTGCCGGGCTGGTCGGCGCGCCGTTCTCCGGGCTGGTGCTGGAGCACCTCGACGGCGTGCTGCAAATGCGCGGCTGGCACTGGCTATTCCTGCTTGGCGGCGTGCCGTGCATCGGCCTCGGTTTTCTGGTGCTGACGCTGCTCAAGGATCGCATCGAGGATGCGCACTGGCTGACGGCTGACGAGAAGAAACTGCTCTCCAGTCGCATCGCCCAGCATGAGCCGCACAAGAGTGGCGGTTCGTTGCTCGCGGCGTTGAAGATTCCCGGATTTCTGACCTTGGGCCTGATCTATTTTCTGATCCAGGTCGCTTCCTACGGCTTGAACTTCTGGGCGCCGCAGTTGATCCGCAGCGCCGGCACCGAGAGCCCGGTGATGATCGGTCTGCTGACGGCCATTCCGTACATTTGCGGGGCGATCAGCATGGTGGTGATCGGGCGTTTGTCGGATGCCACCGGTGAGCGGCGCAAGTTTGTCGCCGGGCTGGTCGTCGTCGGTGCGATCGGCTTTTTCAGTGCGGGGATTTTCGCCAGTCACACCACGTTTTTGATCGTTGCTCTTGGCTTGCTTGGCGCCGGGATCATCGCCTCGATTCCGAGCTTCTGGACACTGCCACCGAAGTTGTTGGCCGGGGCGGGCGCTGGTGCGGCGGGCGGGATTGCGGTGATCAACACTCTTGGGCAATTCGGCGGAATTGTCAGCCCGGTGATGGTCGGACGGATCAAGGACCTGACCGGCAGCACCACACCGGCGCTCTACGTGATCGGTGTGGCGGCGCTGATTGCGGCGGCATTGCTGTTGTGGGGCTTGCCGCAGAAATTGCGCACGCTCGACAAGTTCTGAGATTTGCGGCGCCTGCAATGACGCCTTCGCGAGCAAGCTCGCTCCCACAGTTGAAATGCATTCCCCTGTGGGAGCGAGCCTGCTCGCGAAGACTGACTTCCGGACACTGAAAATCATCGATTCAAACGATCATCCAGCAGCCACTGCATTTCTCTCAAGCACCCCGCCAAACTGAATCAACACCACCCCGGCAATCAACAACACCGCCCCAAAAATTCGCGAGACAGTCAGCTGTTTCTCCACCAACCCAAACAACCCGAAGTGATCCAGCACCATTGATGCAATCACCTGCCCAGCCAACGCCAGCGCTACAAACCCGGAAGCGCCAAGTTTGGGCAGCAACACCACCGCCAACGCCACAAAACACACACCAAACGCACCACCGGCCCACATCCACAACGGCGCCTTGCTGATGAACGTCAACGACGGCAACGGCAAACGCAACGCCAGAATCACCGGCAGCAACACCAACACACTCACCAGCAACGAAGCCAACGTTGCCCACAACGGATGTCCCAGCCCCCGCGCCAGATTGCTGTTGATCGCACTCTGAAACGGCACCACCGCTCCGGCGAACGCGGCCAGTACCAACAAGCCGGCCCACTGCAACGTACTCATCTCGATTCTCCAACAGGTTTTGCTGGACTCTAGAGTATTCGTCGCGCAGATTTAAATTCCGTTTCCTCATCCAGAACATGCATCAGATGAATGATCTGCGCCGTATCGACCTCAACCTGCTGGTGATCCTCGACGCCTTGCTCAGCGAGCAGCACGTCACCCGTGCCGCCGAGCGTCTGCACCTCAGTCAACCGGCAGTCAGCCATGCGCTGGCACGCTTGCGCGATCTGCTCGGCGATCCGTTGCTGGTGCGCGCCGGCTCAACCCTGGTGCCCACCGCACGAGCGCTGGAACTGGTCGCACCGCTGGCCGAAGCGCTGGCACAGGTGCAATCGCTGCTGGCGCCGAACACCTTCGATCCGGCCAGTGCGCGTCGGACCTTTCGTGTGGCGATGTCGGACTACGGCGCGGCAATCATTCTGCCTACGTTGATCCGCACCCTGCGCCGGGAAGCGCCGGGCATCGACCTGCAAATCAGCCATGCCAGCCGCGAAGGCATGTTGGAGGGCGTGCTCAATGGCGATATCGACGTGGCCGCCGGCGTCTTCCCGGAAATGCCCCACGAACTGCGCAGCTCGGTGCTGTTTGAAGAGCGCTATGTCTGCCTGCTGGATCGCCAGACGCTGCCGGCCAGCGGTGTGCTGGACTTGCCGACTTACCTGTCTTGTCCGCACGTCCTGCTGGAAATGCGCGGCAGCGGCACACCGGAAATCGAGCGCGCATTGACGTCTCTGCGAGAGCGCCGCCGCGTCGCCATCAGCCTGCCGCACTGGAACGTCGCGCCGCAGTTCATCAGTGGCACGGATCTGATTCTTACGGTGTCTTCGCGCAGCGTGCGCGAGATCGATCAGGGTGAACTGATCGTGGTGCCGCCGCCGTTTGAAATACCGTCGTTTACGTTTGTACTGGCGTGGCACAAGCGGCGGGGTGGGGATCAGGCGTTGAACTGGTTGAATCGGACGATTGAGCAGGGGATAGTGCGCGGCTGAAACGTTATCAAGGAGCGGGAAGTGACAGTGAAGTCTGGCTGGATCGGGTGTGCGGCATTGTGCGGGTGGTTACTGGCGGGGCAGGCATTGGCCGATTGCACGCCACCAGCGGTGTCGGGAAACAGGGACTTTGGCCAGTGCAAGGATTGGCCTGCTTATCCAGGGCTGACCATCTCTTCGCTATTGAAGTTTGAGCCGGATCCAGTTGACACCAATGGCGATAAGATTGGCTCTTACGATTTGAGTTTATCCGTGTTGTCAACAGACGACCCAACCCCCATCGCCACGTACCATCAACCTGCTGCATTTTTTTCTGATGCGTTCGCGCTGGATAGCGTGCAGATCGACACCGCGCGCTACAAACTCACGCCTGAACTTCGTGCTTTTGGTATTCGGGCAAATTTCAAAGGCTCGTCTCGCGTTAATCCATTGGATGAAACCGTGCTGTCGCTCTATGTGAAAGAGGGAAGCAAACTGCGTCCTGTGTTGGATCGATTAGTGGTTTACCGCTTCAGTGGTGAATGGGACGGCAATTGCGCGGGAGAACGCGCGACCACTGTTCGCACCATCGAAATGGGTAAAACCAGCTCTCATGGTTTTGCCGACCTTGTCGTTAAATCAGTCACCACCGGTCTCGTCGGAGAAGGATCGCCTGACAATTGCGAAATGAAGACTACGACCGACAAGCCCGTGCTGACCACGCTGCGCTACGACGGAAAAGCTTACGTCTTGCCGCAAAGCTTCAAAGGCTTGTAACCGGCCTGCTCAACACGACTTTTATCAAGGAAGAACAATGCTCACTCCAACCAGACTTCTGATTTCCCTTGGTTTGTTGGTCATCACGACCCAAACCCAAGCCGCTTGCACTACACAGGGTTTTGACGGCAAATCCATGTCGCGTTGCAATGTCTGGCCGGCCTTCCCGAGTCAGGCGATTTCGGTGAAGTCCACCTACCTGGCTGATGCCGGCGGGGACGATGCCGGAGCCTTCGATCTGGATCTGGCAATCCTCAATGCCAGCGACGCCAGACCCATAGCTACTTACCGTAAGCCGGGCGCCTACAACTCCGATGCCGTGCGTCTGGAGGATGTGCGCATTGATACGGCTCGCTACCGTTTGACGCCGGACGTCCGGGCCTTTGGTCTGCGCTCAAAGTTTTCCCACAGTTCCCACGCTATTCCTTATGAGAAAACCGACTTGGCGTTGTACGTTCGCGAAGGCAGTCAGTTGCGTCCGGTGCTGGAGGGCTTGGTGGTTGCCAAGAGCAATGGCGAGTTTATGAATGATTGTGAAGGTTATACGAAGACCATTCGCCGAACCGTCGAGATCGGCTCTTCCAGCCATCATGGTCTGGCCGATTTGATCGTCACCACCAACGGCAGCAAAATGAAAAATACGCAGTCGGGTAAAGAGTGTCTTTCCAAGACCACCCGCCTGAAGCAAAAGCAGATCACCCTGACCTACGACGGCCAACAATACATCGTCCCCGAAGACCTCAGAGGTTACTGACCCGATGCTCACCGGCCCAACCACCTGACCCTCGCGGTCAGCGATGTGCAGCGCAGCCTGGCGTTCTATCGCGATGTGTTGCAGTTGCGCGTCGAAGCCACGTGGGATGCCGGTGCTTACCTGTCGCTGCCGGGACTGTGGTTGTGTCTGTCGTTTGATCCGCTGCGTTCGAGTGAACCGTGCGTCGATTACACCCATTACGCGTTCAGCCTCAACGCGGCGGATTTCTCCACCTTCGTAGCAAGTCTAAAAGCGGCGAACGTGCAGGAATGGCGCGACAACCGCAGCGAAGGCGCGTCGTTCTACTTCCTCGATCCCGATGGCCACAAGCTCGAAGCCCATGTCGGCGATCTCGCTTCACGACTGGCAGCGTGTCGGCAAAAACCGTACGCCGGCATGCGTTTTTACGACGAGTCATGATCAGACACATTTGTCTGTTATAGACTGGCGGTCACGTGTTCTGGCGCTGCAGGTTTTCCATGACTCCATCGTTGCTAATGGCCGTGCTGGCCTCGGGTTTCATTTACGGCATTACGCCAGGGCCGGGTGTGCTAGCGGTGTTCGGCATCGGTGCAGCCCACGGGCGGCGGGCTGGGGCGGGGTTTCTTTGCGGGCATCTGCTCGGCGATGTGGTCTGGTGCAGCACCGCGCTGATCGCGATTGTCGGCGCCCGGGAAATCGGCAGCACCGCGTTTGATGTGCTCGGTGTACTCAGTGGCCTGTATCTGTTCTGGCTCGGCTGGCGCGCGGTGCGAGCGCAGCGTCGCAATGGTGACGAACCCCAGGGCGCGGCGCGCAAGCCGTTCTGGCACGGCATTCTGTTCGGTCTGACCAATCCAAAGGCGTATCCGGTGGCGGTCGCAACGTTCACCGCGTTGCTGTCGAGCCGCGCCGAACTGCTTAATTGGTCGATGCTGCCGACACTGATCGTGTTGAGTTTCCTCGGCGGTCTGCTGGCCTACGCTATTCTGATTGGCGTGGTCGGCGCGCAGCGGGTACGCACGCTGTATCAGCGTCATGAATTGTTGATTACCCGCCTGTGTGGCGTGATGTTCATCGGTTTTGCCATCAACGCGCTGATGCATGCGCTGCCGGGTTTGATGCCGAACAAGGCTTGAGATTGTGTGCACGGATGCAGGAAAAGGTCAGGGATGGTTGATCAGTGCTGCATTGCCCGGACGCCCACGCTGAACCATGGAAAGCCGAAACTCCGCGCCGTTGGCGAGTTACATCGACCTGTTGCTGGACGCCGTTTGCGCGGTGGACAAGCAGGGGCGCTTCGTTTTTGTCAGCGCGGCCTGCGAGCGCATTTTTGGCTACACGCCTGACGAGTTGATCGGCCGACACATGATCGAACTGGTGCACCCGGCGGATCGTCAGCGCACGCTCGCGGCGGCCAGCGAGATCATGGGCGGCGAGCCCAAGCTCAACTTCGAAAACCGTTACCTGCGCAAGGACGGCAGCGCGGTGCATATCCTCTGGTCGGCGCGCTGGTCGGAAGTCGATCAACTGCGCATCGCCGTGGCGCGTGACATCACCGAGCGCAAACAGGCTGAATCGCGCCAGGCTGCACTCTATGCGATTTCCGAAGCGGCGCATGTGGCGGAGGATCTGCTGGCGCTGTTCAAGTGCATTCACCTGATCATCGGCGAATGGTTGCCGGCGATGAATTTCTCCGTGGCGTTGTACGACGAGCACTGCGCACAACTGAATTTCCCCTATCACGTCGACGATCACGAACTGCAGCCCGAGCAACCGGGCACCGTCACCGGACGCCTGTGCACGGAAGTCATTCGTAGCGGCCAGCCGATTCTTCTGACCCCGGACAGCCCGGATTCCCCAGCCGGTTTCGCCGAACTGGTGGCAGGGCAGAATTCACCTTGCTGGCTCGGCGTGCCGTTGAACTCGAAAAACGGCACCATTGGTGCCTTGATCGTCAAAAGCCTGCCCGGCGGCGAGCGCTACACCGAGCAAGACAAGGAATTGCTGCAATACGTCTGCGCCCAGGTCGCCACCGCCATCGAGCGTCAGCAATTGCACGCCCGGCTACGACGCATGGCGCAATACGATCAACTGACGCAACTGCCCAATCGTGAATTGCTGCGTGATCGCTTGAAAGCCGCGTTGGCCGGCGCTCGCGAGCAATCCGGGCACATGGCCTTGTTGTATGTCGATCTGGATCGCTTCAAACAGGTCAACGACACCTTTGGTCACGCTGTCGGCGACATGCTCCTGCAAACCGTGGCCAACCGCTTGAAAGGCTGCGTGCGGGAAACCGACACCGTGGCCAGAATTGGCGGCGATGAATTTGTCGTGCTGCTGCACAGCGTGCAGGTTTCGGAAGATGCTGACGGCGTGGCGGAAAAAATCCGACAGGTACTGGTGCAACCGATGCGCCTCGATGGCCACAACCTGCGCATCGAACCGAGCATCGGCGTTGCCCGCTACCCAGAACATGGCAGGGAGGAGCAGCAACTGTTTCGCCATGCCGATCAGGCGATGTACGCCGCTAAACGCCTGAACCATCACGCGCTCAACAGCTGAGAAGTCGGCGCCGTTCGTCGCAGCAACTGCAACTTTTCTAAACCTTTGCCGGGCAGAAAATTCTCAATCATAGGCGGGCAACGGCTCGCCACGATCATTACCAAGAGGTAGAGAATCATGCCTAACTCAAGAAACTCGAACTCGGGAAACTTCGCCAACGATCGAACGAAGGCCTCTGAAGCAGGTCGCAAAGGTGGGAAAACCACCACAACGACTGTCGACAAAGAGCCAAAACCAGAGATGGGCCGCAAGCCCGCTCAGAAATCGAAGTAGTTGGTGAAGGTTGTTTGATTGAGAGGCGGGGGCGTAAGCTCCCGCTTGAATTTTGCAAGTAAGGAGGGCGCGACCATGAGCCGAATGGCCACCCGTATACGCACTATCAGTTTTGCATCGCTGTTGGGCCTGTGTGCCAGCAGTGCTTTTGCCCAGTCGCCCGCCGATTTCATCAACGATGCCTCGGCCAAAGGCATGGCCGACATCGAGGCCAGTCGTCTGGCCCACAGCAAAGCCGAATCGAAAGAGGTCAAGGACTACACCATCGTCGTCATCAACGACCGCACGACGGCCAACCAGCACCTGGCGAAAATCGCCAAGAAGCTCGACCTGCCCGTCGCGCCCCGTGAAGAACTGGCCGACAAGGCCAAGGAATTGATGCCACAAGTGACCGATGGCGCCTCCTTCGATCAGGCCTATGCCGCGAGTCAGGTCAAAGCCACCGAAGAGGCCATCGAGCAGATTCAGCAGGAAGCGCAGACCACCGACGTGCCGGAGATCAAAGCCTTCGCCGACGAGACACTGCCAAAACTGCAGATCCACCTGGAAATGGCCCGCCAGTTACAGGCAAGCCGTTAATCAAGATCAAAAGATCGCAGCCTTCGGCAGCTCCTACACCAAACTTTGTAGGAGCTGCCGAAGGCTGCGATCTTTTGATTTTTCAACCCTCAACATTCATTCAAGTCCTGCTTCGACTTACTCTTCTCGCCCAGCCCCTCAAGATTGAACACTTCGCCTTCGCCCAAAGAACGGTAGTGCCTGCGCAGTGCCTCCAACTGCTTCAAATCCAGCGCCTCCAGCCCGAGCATCGCGTTCTGCGCCTCTTTGGTCACCAACAGCAATTCATCGATCTTCAAATGCAGAATGTCGGTATCGCGGTTCTGTGTGTTCTGGATCAGGAACACCATCAGGAACGTGATGATCGTGGTTGAGGTGTTGATGATCAGTTGCCAGGTATCGTTGTAATCAAAGATCGGCCCGCTTAAACCCCACAACCCGATCAAGATCAACGCGCCCATGAAGGTCTTCGGACTACCGGCCACCATCGCGAGCTTCTGGGAGATTTTTGCGAATTTCATAGCCGTGTTCCTTATTGGGAAGAGTCTTGAAATTCAGACATCTGCGGTACGTGGAAAATTCTAATTACAAATCAGTTCATGGCATCGGACGTTGGTAGGGGAGGCACATGTACTGGATCGCTGTATCGTGACGGACCGCTGAAATGTCCCCGACAGGAGAACGCAATGAGTTGGTCCGCCAAACAATACGTCGCTTTCGAAGATGAACGCACCCGCCCGGCCCGCGATTTGCTGGCGGCGATTCCCACGCCTGAAGCGGGAACAGTGGTTGATATCGGTTGCGGTCCCGGTAACTCGACGGAGCTGCTGGTGCAGCGTTTTCCCGGGGCGAAGGTCAGCGGGCTGGATAGCTCGGCAGACATGATCGACGCGGCTCGCAAGCGCTTGCCGCAGTTGCAGTTCGATGTGGCCGAGATTGATCAATGGGCGGATGCAGGCCCCTTCGATGTGATCTTCGCCAACGCTGTGCTGCAGTGGGTGCCGGATCACGCGACGTTGCTGCCAGCATTGGCCAGCAAGTTGTCGGTGGGCGGTAGTCTGGCGATTCAGATGCCGGACAATCTCAATGAACCCTCCCACCGTTTGATGCGTGAAGTCGCCGCGAATGGCCCATGGGCGAGCAAGCTTTCAGGCGCTGCGGGGCAGCGTACCGACATGGCGAGCGCCAGCGATTATTTCTCGATGCTGCGGCCACACTGCGCGCGGGTCGATGTGTGGCGCACCACCTATCACCATCAGCTGTCTGGCGGGGCGGCGGGGGTGGTGGAGTGGTTCAAGGGCAGCGGGTTGATTCCGTTTTTGAATCCGCTGACCGAAGCGGAAAAGGCGCAGTACCTGGAGCAGTATCTGGCGGAGGTTGAGAAGGCTTATCCGGCATTGGCGGATGGCTCGGTGCTGTTGCCATTCCCACGGTTATTTATCGTCGCGACTCGCTGAAATAAATTGGCCCCCTCACCTCAGCCCTCTCCCGAGGGAGAGGGAGCCGATTGGTATCGCTTGCAAAACCTGAGTTCGCTTCGATTTTGCACGTCGGCGTAGTTCGTGCCGCCACCGCGGTCAGTCCCCTCTCCCTCTGGGAGAGGGTTAGGGTGAGGGCTTCTCAGCGCTGCACCGCCACCAACATCATCATCGGCCGCTCCCGCTCTTCTGCCAGCGCCGGTTGCGCCGCGACCTCCGCTTCGCTCGGCCCCCATTCATTGACATGTCGAATCGAGAACCCCGCATCGATCAGCGAATTGAGCAATGTCCCGACCGTACGATGCTGCTTGATCACGCCTTCAGCCAGCCAGTTCGTCACCCGCTCACCCTCCAACTGATAACTGTCCAGCGGCCAACGCTTGTTACCTTCACCATCCACAAACGAACCCGGATTACGTGGCGCCATAAAGATCGGATGCTCAATGGAAAAGACAAAGTGCGAACCCGGTTTCAGCGCCGCGTACAGGTGCGCAAACAGCCCCGGCAAATCCTTGATGTAATGCAGCGCCAGTGAGCTGTAAGCCAGATCAAAACTGCAGGCGGGCAAGTCGATCTGTTCCAGATCGGCACGCTCATAACGAATATTTGCCGCCGTTGTGGTCGCCCGCGCCCGCTCCAGCATCTTCTCCGAGACATCCAGTCCCAACACACTCCCCGCATCATTCTCGATGGCCCAACGGCTGAACCAGCCATAACCGCAGCCCAGATCCACCACTTTCAAGCCATGCATTGATGGCAGCAGCGCTTTTAGCGCCGGCCACTCCGGCGCCGCGTCGAGGCCGCCGATGGAGCGGTTCATCTGGCTGTAGCCCTGGAAAAATTCGGGATCGTCGTAAATGTTTTGCGTCATGTTGAAATGCTCTTTTGAGTTCGATCGTCAGCGGCAAAGTGGCCGCGATTGGAATCCCTCGAAAGTGATGGCGCGTATTCGTCGATGGCCGCGCAGGGGGAGGGTAGTGGCTGATATGGAAATGCTAGTCGGTCGAGAGGAAGGTGAAAAACGATGGAGTGTTGTGGATCTGTAATGTCAGAAAATGCTGCAAGGTTTTTGTCTGCTTAAACGCATTCGGTGGCCAGTGTTTATAAGTGTTCGGTGTTACGTCCTGAAGCCTACAAATCCTTGCGCCGTTGCCTACCGCTACGCCAGAATCCGCCGGCTTGTGCGCTTTAGGAGCGGTCGGTAACTTGGTTCGCGTCACTGATTTCCAGTGATCGGGTTTAGTAGCCCGGAATCCCCCCTAAATGGCTGCACAAGTACCATTCAAACAGGCAATGCTTGTACTCGATGGTGGCTGTGCGCATGGCGCCCTCGGGTGCGCCGGATTTAGGGGTTGGGATCCGGTCTACTAACTTGCGCACAGCTGCCTCCCATCCGTTTAGTAGCGAGATTGGTTGCGGCCCCTATTGATAGGTACCAAGCCCATGTTCAAAGTAACGCCAAATCCGCCGGAAACCGATCCGGCATCCCCCTACGAATCACCCAACTCAAAGAAATTCCACGAAGCCGCCGAACGCGCCCTCGACCACTACCTCAGCCCCACAGCCAGAATCATGGGTTGCACCCGCGAACCCGAACCGATGTACCTCGCCAACCCTGCCTACGACACCGAATCCTTGCTGGCCAACGCCAGCGAAACACTCGGCTCGGCCACCACCATGCTTAACAACTTCGCCGCGCTGCTCGACACCTCACACCGCAAGACTGCACTCGGCATCGCGCAGGTGGTCATGTTGGGTGAATTAGCGGTGAATCAGGCACTGGATAAGGTTGTGCCGGCGGATTAACCCTAACGCTTTAAGAAGCCAAAGAAACCGGCCAATTAGCGCCGGTTTCTCGAGACTGCAACGTGGCAGCACGAACTCAGGCAAGTAGCCCGATGTTTTGGTCGATGCGTTGTTGAATGGTGCGCAAGGTTTCCTGGGTGATCACACCCGGATACAAACTTTCAGCCATGGCTGAGAATCGGCCAGCTACCTCGCAAAATCTGTCAATGATGTCGGCGGCGGTAGCGGCGTTTACTTCAGCCTCCACTGCAAGGTTGAGCAGGTTTTCTCTTCCAATTTCCAAGGCTTCACCCATCACGTCCATCTGGTGATAGCCTCCCGGCCCCTCGCAGAAAGTGACGTCATAGGCCGGCGCTAATTTCCAGTCTCCGCCAGGCGACATGATGTAAGCAAAGTTCTTCGGATGGTCGTCTCGGTTGTTGAATGCGACATTGAAGACGACCCGCTCAAACGCTGCGGCTTTCTCTCGTACGTCATTGCTGCACTTATGAGTCGCACGCAGGAAGTTGACGTAGTCCAGCGCCCCGGGGGATCTGAAATCCGCACCGGTAAAGGCTGCAAGACTCTGCATGGGCACCCGCAAGTCATTTTGTCGGTCAAAGCGTTTGGTGGCAAAAGCGGCCATTCCCTCAGACAGGCTGAAATAACGAGTGTCAGGAGTTTGGATACCGCACAAGCGTAAACACTCGGCATAGACCATTTCGATGGCGCACACCTCGGGATGTTCTTGCTGAGCCGGAAATTTCACCAACCAGGCTTCGAAACCGGGAGTGGCAACCGTAGTGAAGGCATCAGTGTGCGGATCGCGATATACCAGCGCTTTTGGTCGGGCGCCCTGTGGAGAACCTCCGACCAGTAGCAGCTTCTGAAGAAGCTCTCCACCTTTACCTTTGAGTACTTCCTGCACTTCGGACGCGAGCAACTCGATGGGAACATGCATTTGCGGTTCCAGCGCCTCGGGTGCAACAGGTTCAAACGACATGGCCCCCATGGCATTGTTGCCAATGTAGGCTAGCCGCTCCAAGGGGCCTATGCGCGCAGGGTTGAGGCCTCGACGTTTGAACAATCGGTCCATCAGCAACATGCCCCAGCCATCCGGCAGCGAGTCATAAACCGGCCCAGGCAGTCCCAACTGATGTGACGGGAAATCCCGGTTTAACCTGGCTCCCTGTAATGAAAGCCTCAAGGACGAGAGTTCCAGCCCTCTGTTTTTTGCCTCATCGCTGTACTCAAACATGACCTGCGGGCGACCGGTCAGGGCTTTCGTCGAAGCAAGTGTGCCCCACCGCCAACGTTCACCCCAGCCCTCGTAGTAGACGTCAACTCGTTCAAGCATTGTCGACTTTCCTTTTGATGCGATGACGCTTGGCCGTTTTTTCGTAGCGAATGATATCGTCAAGAGTTTCGAGCCTTGGCAGAAACAACCCTTCGAGTTCCTTTTCGCGCCCGAGAACCATCGCCACTCGCACCATGTTGTCGAAACTCACATTACGACCGGCTTCAAGGTTTGACACCGTATTCGTCGCAATGCCCGCGCGAGCGGCCACGTCTGCCTGTGTCATCTCCAAAGCCAATCGTTCTGTGCGCAGGCGTTGGCAAATCCGGTTGACGATCTCGCTTGCGGTGGTGAGGCTTAAATCCAGCATGTCGTGGGTACCGTCGGCGTTCAGTTTTGATTCTCTATACGCAATATACTGTGGATTAAACCTAAAAATATCATTTAACCCACATTAAAATGTAATTAGGTTTAATGGGTAGGATAAGGTCGGCACAGGTTGACGCGACAAGTTTCAACCCTGCTGCAAAACTTTCAGAGCCGCCGACGCCAGAAAGCCGGAGCGGCTTTTTTCTTCCGGGTGGTGCAACACATATTCGTCAATGCGGTTAAGCAAATGCCCCGGCAACGTGATGTTGAGTTTCTGGGCTTTACCCAAGTACTTCACGACATCTATATCGACCACGGCCCATGCACATCCTGCGTACTTCGGATTAGCGACGTTCACGCCCAGTTTGCTCGCAGCCGGGATCGGCGCACCGTCCTCAGCCAAAATTTCGAAATGTCCCTCGATGGCTTCGCGAGCCATGGCGACGGCATCATCCAGATCATCGCCAGCCGAAAAGCAGCCCGGAATGTCCGGCACCTCCACGCCCCAGGCG
Organism: Pseudomonas sp. CROZ-RG-20F-R04-15; assembly: GCF_022662375.1. Classification (GTDB taxonomy): domain Bacteria; phylum Pseudomonadota; class Gammaproteobacteria; order Pseudomonadales; family Pseudomonadaceae; genus Aquipseudomonas. The sequence goes on from NZ_JAKNQL010000001.1 coordinate 749,528, forward strand.
TGTTCCTCATCACCTATTGAAATCGCAATCGGGTAGAGCATATTCGTTTCCTCCATCGCGCCGATGACCTGAACAAGTCAGAGCAGCGCTTGTTGCAAAATACTGATGGCCGTTTTCTTCAACAGATCTTTCTTCGGATGCGGCACAGTGACCAGTCCAGGCTTGACCGGGTGTTTGAAGTGATGGTGGCTGCCTCTGACTCGCACTAAATACCAACCGTCTGCGACGAGTTGGCCGATTAAAAAACGGCTATTCACAACACCTCCTTGTGATGTGCTTGGTGGGTACTATACCTGCTTGGCTTTTGCGATCAACACTATAACCACCAAGTGGTCATCGTCCATCATTCGGCTCAGCGGTGTGAATCAGTCTAGATGGGGAGGCAGCGCAGGGATTCTGACTGTGTTGCAGGTTTTTGCATTGTTTCGAAATGCAGCATCGGATTTTTTCAGGCACAAAAAAACCGGCCATCAAGGCCGGTTTTTTCTGTTCCTGCATCCCCCGTCAAAAAACACAACGTGAGACAAAAATTGAGTGGAGCGGGTAGAGGGAATCGAACCCTCGTCGGAAGCTTGGGAAGCTACTGTTCTACCATTAAACTATACCCGCTCAGAGCGGCTGACTTTGTACCAGACTCGGCCACGGATTTGAAGTTTTTCTTTTACTCATGAACGCTTTGAATCACTGAAAACGGTCAATCGCGGGCGAGCACTGCGGTGAGAAAAGCAAAATCTCAATCCCGCAGTCCCGCACGCGAAGACACTCTTTCAAATAGCCAATGCATGTTGATCCTGAACAAACGAGTAACGCGTTCGGCTGGCCTGCTGCGCCGGTTTCAGAAAGCCGAGCAGGGCATTCTGGCTATCGCGGCACGCGGCCTTGTGTTCCATGTCGAGGAAGTGCCCGGTGGCTTGCAGCGTGGTGAACGTGCTCTGCGCCACGTGGTTGCCGAACAGGCGTGCATCTTCGGCAGCGGTGTATTCGTCCCATTCGCCGTTTAAAAACAGCACCGGCACGTTGATCTTTTTCGCCGCATTCAAGTAGCACTGCCGATCGCTGTGCAGCACGTCGCTGATGTGAAAGTGCATCTGCCCGTATTCGTGCTCGGCGAGGCTGCTGACGTGGCGATAGTTGAAGCGTTTGAACAGTGACGGCAGGTGTTTGCCGATGGTGTTGTTGACCAGATGGCCGACGCGGTCGCCGTCGCGTTGGCCGAGGTAGTCGACGCCGCGTTCGAGGTAATCGAGCATGTGCGCGTTGATCACTGGCGAGAACGAGCTGATCACAGCTCGTTCAATGCGCCGTGGCTGATGGGCGAGGGCGACCAGGGTCGCGGCGCCGCCCCAGGAGAACGACAGCACGTGTTCGGCGGCGAAGTGGTCGATCAGCTCGAGCAGAATCTGCCCTTCGACGTCCTTCGTCAGATGTTTCTCGTGGCGATTGTGGGCTTTTGACCGGCCCGCGTAGGGCTGGTCGTAGCAAACCACGTTGAATTGCGGGTGCAGGTTTTTCACAGTCTGTGCAAACGACGCAGTCGTGGCCATCGAGCCGTTGACCAGGATGATGGTCTTTTCTGCGGCGTCTGCGCGATAGAACTCCGTGTAAACCCGATACTGACCCTGTATATCCAGCACAGCGATTTCTGGCCTCATGTCATAAGACTCCTGGCAAGCAAGCGGGTATGCGCGCAAATAGAGATTGCACGAGCTTTGTGACAGGTAGGCATACGCCTGGAATTTGCTTGGCCCATGTCGATCCGTTACGGCAGGTCGACGGGTATTGTTATTGGCGGGCAGTCTGTCGGCTGAGGCGAAGCCCTTGGGGCTTACGACCGACAAAAAGTTTCTTGGAAGTATGGTGTGACTCGTCGGTCACAATTTGGCCGACGTCCTGATTCAAGCAGGGGAGTCGGGATCGCGCAAGTGCCGTTGGTAAATTGTTCGACAACTTCTGCTGAGCGGTCGCGGGCTTAGAACAAATGGATCTCTTCGGTGCGCAAAGCGCGGTACTCGCCCGGTTTTAGCGCGTTATCGAGCAGCAGCGGGCCCATCGATTCGCGGTGCAGGTGCAGGACTTTGTTGTTGAAGTAACCAAACATGCGCTTCACCTGATGGTAGCGCCCCTCGATGATACTCAGCCGCGCCGACCGTGGCCCGAGCAGCTCCAGCTGTGCCGGTTGCGTGGTCAGATCCTCGAAAGCGAAGTAGATGCCCTCGGCAAAAGTGCTCGCATATTGCGCGCCAATCTCCTGCTCGGTCTCGACGTAGTAGACCTTCGGCAGTTTGGTCTGCGGTTGGGTCAGGCGGCGCGACCATGCGCCGTCGTTGGTGATCAGCATCAGGCCGGTGGTGTTGAAATCCAGGCGTCCGGCGATGTGCAGGTCGTCCTTGTCCGGTTCATCGATCAGGTCGAGCACGGTCGGGTGTTGCGGATCGCGGGTAGCGCTGACGCAGCCCGGCGGCTTGTGCAGCATGAAGTAGCGTGCTGGTTTGCCGCATTGCAGGACTTCGTCATCGACTTCGACGCGGCTGAACTCCAGCACTTCACTGTGCGGATCACTGACGACTTTTCCGTCAATCCGCACGCGCTTTTCCACCAGCAACAGGCGAACCTGCTGACGGTTGTAGCGGGGCAGGTTGCTGAGGAAACGGTCGACGCGCATGTTCAGTGTTCGTTGAATGAAGGGGCGCGCATCTTACGGGATCGGCCGCCCGGTTGCTTGCAGTTGCGCCTCGACCTGCGCGCAACGTGGGCACAGGCAGGATTGGTCGCGCAGTTCTGGCGGCAGCGCTTCAAGTACGGCCGGATCGATGCTCACGCCATAACACCAGCATTCGCGGTCGGCTGTGCGCGGGTCGGCCAGGCTGCAGTCGTTACGGGCGCCGCAGGCCGGGCAATGGTCGGGTTTAACGTCGGAATCAGGCATAAGTCGAGTGAGGCATTTCCACGCAGGTGCGATTGCGGCCGGTTTGTTTGGCTCGGTACATCGCATGATCGGCCCGCGACAGCAGGCTGTGCAAGGTGTCATCGCGTTGTAGGGTGGTGGCGCCGATGCTCACCGTCAGATTGAGGCGGTGGCCGTCGTAGGCATATTCGTGCTGTTCGACATGTTGGCGGATCTTCTCGGCAATTTTCTGACCGGTGTCGCCGTCGGTGTCCTTCAGTAACACGATGAATTCCTCACCGCCCCAGCGGCAGACGATGTCGGCGTGGCGCAGGCAGCTTTGCAGATCGCGGGCAAAACCGATCAACACCTGATCGCCGGCCATGTGCCCGTAAGTGTCGTTCAACACCTTGAAGTGATCGAGATCGAGCAGCAACGCGGTCAACGGTTTGGTCTCGCGCTGGGCTTCGTGCAGGGCCTGTGCGGCGAGAATGTCGAAACCTCGGCGGTTGGGCAGTTCGGTGAGGCTGTCGAGAATGGCCTGCGCCTGGATTTTGCTTTGATAACGTTTGATCACGCGGTTGAGCAGCGCCAGCACAATCAGCGTGACCAACAGACAGATCAGCAGATTCAGATACAGCGACTGACGGATTTCGCTCAAAGCGCCGTCTTCGCGTTTATCCACGAACAGGTACCAGTTCAACTCTGGAATAAACCGCACGTTGAGAAAGTGCCCCTGACCGTGGGCGGAGTATTCGTAACTGCCGCTGTGCGGTTTGGGCAACTGGCTGACCAGACTCTTCATGCTCTCCAGTTCACTCAGGCTCTGGTCAATGTGCGCGCCTTCCGGACCGCCTTCGGCGCCGGTCAGGACCAGTCGGCCAAAGGTGTCGACGAAGTACACGCTGCGTTGATAGCGCTGTTGATACTTGTCGATCAGCTTGATCACCGCATCCACCGTCAGACCGACGCCCGCCGCGCCGATGAAACGATTGTGGTAGTCGTAAACCTTGTAGTTGATGAAGAAGGTCAGGTTGTCCTTGTTGGCCAGATCCGGGTCGACGTTGATCTCGTACGGATCCTTCATGTCACGCACGCGGAAGTACCAGGCGTCGCGCGGTTCGTCGACCTTGACCTGCTTCAGCACGCCTTTGGCGTGGTAATAGGTGTGCGTACTGTTCGAAACGAAGAACGCCGTGTAGGCGCCGTAGTGGGTCATGACCTCGTCGAGGTAGCGGGTCATCTGCTCGGGATTCTGCTCGCCGTTGACCACCCAGTCGCGCATGAAGGTGTCGCGGGACATCATCGAGGAAATCAGGATCGGCCGGACGAGGTCTTTCTGGATTTCCGAGTAGACGGTGTCTGAGGTCAGCGGCAGTTCGGTGTTGACGATGTTGTCGCGGATCGACGCGCGGGAGGCGTAGTAACTCAGCAACGACGTGGCGAGGAAACCGGCGCCGAGCAGGGCGATCAGCGTCAGTACCAGCGAGCGTTGCGAGTAGAGGGGAGAACGAAGCGGCATGGCAGATCCGTTGGCAGTGGCCCGATGGCATGCATTCTAGTGGCACTGCCGGGAAATAACTGCTTCATGTACGGCGCGAATGGTCGTTCCTGCATCGTAGGAGGGATGGACATGAACCTGTGGAAGCGAGCTTGCTCGCGAATGCGGTATGTCATTCAACACGGATTGGCTGACCCACCGCCTTCTCGAGCAAGCTCGCTACATCGTGGCGGACACCGCTGATCTGAAGCCGGGTCGGACCGGGCACTTGATTGATCTGCACCAGTCAAACATGTGTCGGCAGCTCTGTTCCGTTGCTGCCGTGGGTCTTTCAGGAGGCCGCCATGCGTGTTCAGAAGATGTTGCTCGGTGCAGTGCTGATTTTCGGTTTGTCCGGTTGTTACTACTACGCCGGTCCCTACGATGCTTACCCTGCCACCTATTACTATCCCGGTTATTACTCACCCTATTACTACGGTGGTTATTACGGCCCGCGCTACTACGGCGGTTCGCGTTATTACTATGGTGGTTACGGTTATCGGGGTGGCTACGGGCGGGGTTATCACGGCGGCGGATATCACGGTGGCCACCATTGATCAGTGGCTGAATGACAGCGTTTTGCAAATGAACAGGATTTCATCAATCACTTGTTTCAACTTGTTGCAGGAACGCACCAGATTCGGAAAACGCTGTCTGATTTTTCGACAGTCACCGATTAAATGACTGTCGCCTGCCAGCGTCGCTGGTGTGGCCAACCCGCGGTCCAGGAGGCCGCCATGTATAGACGAATTCTTCTACTTGCTGCGTTGATGTTTTCCGTTGCCGGTTGCGTCCCGTACTCCTACGCGGACTCGTATTACAGCTCAGAGGTCTACACATCCCCCGCACCGGCTTACTACAACACGGGCGGCACCTATTACAACGGTGGCAGCACGTATTACGCGCAACCACGCTACTACCAGCCAGCCCCGCGGTATTACCAGCAACCGCGTTATTACCAATCGGCGCCGCGCTACTATCAACCGGCCCCGCGTTACTACGAAAGCCGTCGCTGGCACGACAACGATCGCGGACGTTGGGATGGCCACCGTCGCGGCGGTTGGGATAACGATCATCGCGGTCGTGGCAACTACGATCGACACAGTGGGCGCGGTGACCACAACGGACGTGGCAACCGCTGGTAATCACCCGCAAATGAAAAGCGGCGCTTAGAGCGCCGCTTTTTTGTGCCCGTCGAAAAGTCGCCTCATTCGCCATCTCCTAGGGCATTCCCAGACGCTTCCTACAGTTTCATTTCCTTGCATTTGTTAGCGTTTGTTCCTGCCGATCGAGGTGAGGAAAACTCAGTTCAATAGCGGCGAATAAGAGGACGATGCCGCTATGAAGCTTCTTGTTATTCACCAAAACTTTCCGGGCCAGTTCCGTCACGTGGTGCTGGCGGCGATTGACAGGCGTTATGAGGTTTTGGCGATAGGTCGGGATACGGCGCCGGGTATCGCGGAGGTGAAAATATATCGATACCGTGCTGCCCGCAGAGCACCGGGCGATACTCACCCCTATCTGGCCCGTTACGAGCAAGCGGTGATTGATGGACAGAAGGTTTTTGAAATTCTGAGCAGGCTGAAACATTCGGGTTATCAGCCGGACGTGATTCTCGCTCATCCCGGATGGGGGGAAACGCTCTTCGTCAAGGATGTCTATCCTGACACGCCACTTATTCACTATTGCGAATATTACTATCGAGCGCAGGGTGCGGACTCTGGGTTCGACCCTGAATTCCCGCGAGCCACAAGGGAGTCATCAAGCCTGCGAATACTCAATTCGCTGCATCTTTTGAATCTCGAACAATGTGACATTGCCATCGCGCCTACGCGGTGGCAGCGCAGTCTGTTTCCTGCAGCTTATCAGCCGGCCATTCGGGTTATTCACGAGGGCGTCATTCAAAGTTCTAACCTGGCGAAAGCTGGGGCAGTCAGGTTGCCCAATGGCGTCGAGCTGAGAGCTGGGCAGCCGATCATTACTTATGTCGCGAGGAATCTTGAGCCTTATCGCGGGTTTCATAGTTTTATGCGAGCGATCCCGCATATTCAGGCTAAGTGTCCCGATGCACAAATTATCGTAGTTGGCGGTGATGACGTCAGTTACGGGTGTAAGCCGGTTGGATATGCAAACTGGCGCAGCAGGATGGAGGCAGAGGTAAGTTTCGATCATTCCACCGTTTATTTTACAGGGAGGCTTCCTTATCAGACTTACCGGGCAGTTCTGGACTGTTCAAAGGTTCATGTTTATTTGACGTATCCGTTTGTTTTGTCGTGGTCGTTACTGGAGGCGATGGCGGCTGGGTGTCTGGTAATAGCGTCAGATACAGCTCCGGTAAGGGAGGTGATCGTAGATGGTCACAATGGAATGCTGGTGGATTTCTTCGATCATCACGGTATCGCCAAACGTATTGCCAAGGTTCTTGATTCCGTTGATGAGTACGACTGCCTTCGCAGTGCTGCGAAGTTGACAGCTAGCAGATTTGATGTGGAGAACGGCACGAAACAACACTTTGAGGTGTTTGAAAGCGCGATGTCCGGGTATCTCAAAAAACAGCCTGTTCCTCAGTTTGACAGGGGGATTTGAAATGCTCCGGATGTCGCGTAAGCAATTGGTTAAATGGTTTAAGAAGTTGTTGAAGTATGGCCTGTTTATTTATGTTTTTTATTGCGTGGTAGATTTTTATATTCGTGAAGAAGAAATCGCCAAGGCGATGGCAATCTATTACGCGGATCAGGAGGCCTGTCAAAAGAAGCTGGCGAGCATGAAGCAGGTGCCCATACTGGGCGGCAGCTATGTGGATAAGACTCTGGTCCCGGAGTTTTATGTTGGCATGCCTGAGTTGTCGAATAAGAAAGCGTGTCTGGCCAATACGCTCAAGGGGCATTTCTGGTGGACCGGGACGGATATACGGTCGTACCACGATCAGAGTGTAAAGCCGACTCCTGAAAGTTGGCGTCTTTATAAAGTGAACGCCGGGCTTTATACAAAAAAAGAGACTGCCGAGCCCCATGAACGGGGCTATCGCCACATCAACTGGCCGGATGAGTTGATTGTAAAGCTAAAAAATTATCCAGGACTGGAGCTTTGGCTTAATGCGCCTCCGCCGCATTTCAAGAATGAGGCTTCCGTTCGCAAGTTTGTCATTGCTGACTGGCCGCGGCGTGATGGCACCCCTCGATTGATAAGCTGTAACGGCTTGATTCGCCCGGCTGCTGAGGAAGAACTGACTGACAAGAAATTGGCAAAGCTCAGTAGAGCCGAATTGGAAAACCTGGATTTTGGGAGTTTGAATTTTTTTTGCACTGTGGAGTTACACAGCTTTGATTTTTCCGGAGGGCACGGTCGGGTAAGTCTCGGTCTAACGTCATTACGAGAGTCACCTGAGATGCTTAAGTTTCTCAGTGGCTATCTTTCACGCTCTGTTATTACAAGGAAGTAACGATGAGTTATGTTTTTAATGATCTTGAAAAAACAGAAATCTTAAATGCAGCAAATATTTGCAAGGGACTGATGTTCGATTCTGAAGATGTCGAATATCTTGCGCTGGAATTAACAGGGGCTAGCTGCGCTCCCTTGTATCAAAAACTATTCGATATTATTGGCGGAAGAGTTTCTGAGGTTACAGTTGTCGATAATGAAGCGGGAAAAATTCTGAAAAGCGCCAGGCTCTGGCTTGCCGTGGCCATTGATGCCAACGGTGGAAACGGTGCCTACTCCGCCCTGATTCGCGGCTACACCTCGCGGCAAGGTGAACTGAGATTGAATAAAATCTTCAGTGAAAACCTGATGCAGCTGTCATCGAATCAGGTCGCCGCCAATTTCATCAATACCTTGATCGACGGATCCCTCGCGGGTCGGCTGGCACCCTGGACGGTTCCATCCATCAGCCAGATTGCAGAGATTGATGCCAGCGCGATCGGCAAGGCACTGTTTAGTGAGGCTTGCGGAGAGAGGGATACAGCGGTGAGCCATAACACCGGCTGGTCCGGGACAGTCGGATTCAGCCTGTTGGGTGGAGCGCCTCCCTATGAAACCTGGAGATTGATCTCCGCTGGTGATTCGCAAGGGGAGGATGGCGGACCGCCGACTCAAGCAAAAGCCAACAGGCTCGATGACTATAAAAATATTCTGTTCGCCATCGATTCATACAGTGTCGGCCTGCGGGCGGCGCTCAGCAATTTCGGCGTTAATCCATTGCAAAGTCTGCTTTCGGTGGTGCCGGAACAAATCAATATCGCGCTCGCCAGTGGCAGCCTCAATCCGCTGATTCAGCATGTCGTGAAAGGCACGCCAGTTTCCGTCGTGGTCGACCTGATATTGCGCTATGGCCAGAACGAATTCCTGGACATGTTCAAGCGCACCTACGACGGCGATTCAGCAGCACCTACCACCGATGAAACCTTCGCCACCAACGCTTACGCATTCTTCTCGGCATTTTCACCAGAGCAGTCCCAAAGCATCGTCACTCAATCAATAGGCGAATATGGAAGCGCTAATTCATGGGCAAAACTGGCTGGCGAGTCGACACCCATCGGCCTGTCGTTGCGCAACTCCCTGAAGCAACTCAGTGAAATCGTCATTGAACGAGCTGACGGTTACCCCGGACGCGGACTGGAACTCTACGATCCGCTGACCGGCGAAGGTTTCATCACCGCGCAATGGCTTGCCGATCGTGCGCAGATGCTGGCCCGGTTGATTGCCCGAACTCAGCACTCGTTTGGAGAACACTCGCTGCAGAAGTTTTCCTACTCCGATCTTGCTTCCGCCAAACAGGTGCCGATGACCACCGGTGTGTTGAACCCGCTGGTCATGTTCGGTGATGACGGCGCGCGGTCTTTCGAGGGCGGTGCGAACACGGATCATCTGTTTGGCGGCGCGGGCAATGACACGATCAACGGGCTGGCAGGTGAGGATGTCATCGAGGGTGGAGGCGGCAACGACTTGCTTGCCGGAGGCGACGGCAATGATGCGTTGCACGGAATGGCCGGTGATGATGTTTTGGTCGGCGGCAAGGGCAATGACTCTTTGATCGGTGGCGAAGGCAGCGACCGCTATGAGTTTTCCAGCGGTGATGGCATCGATGTGATCTTCGACACCAACGCAAATGGGCAGCTATGGATCAACGGCTTGCCGATTCCTTCACTCAAACGTCGCGCCCCTTTGAGCAATATCTGGTCGACCGAGGATCAGGCCATCACCCTGACCCTCATCGAAGAAAGCAATGAACCTACGCTCAACATCAAATATGGCCTGAACGATCTCGTCGTTATCAAGAACTTCCGCCCGGGGATGTTAGGTATCCGACTTCCCGAATACCAAGGCCATACGGTATCTGCTCCCGATCTGGTTCTCCAGGGCGACTGGAAAGCGAAGGATATCGACCCCAATGTTCCCGGTGATCAGTTCTCATACGATGAGCTTGGCAACGCCTTGCTATTGGCCAACGTAAAACAGAGAAACAAGGCCGATGTGCTCTACGGCTCTGCAAAAGACGACGTCATTCTCGGACTTGGCGGATCAGACCGATTGTTCGGCAAGGACGGAAACGATCAGTTGTTTGGGGACAAACAGACGACGCTCGAAAAGGCCATGGCCGCTGGCGACTCTAAAGGGAAAGCAACTCGCGGCGATTGGCTTGATGGAGGTGCGGGTCACGATCTGCTCATCGGTACGGCATCCCAGGACGTGCTTCTGGGCGGTAATGATCGGGATACGCTGATTGGAGGTGCGGGAGATGACGTTTTATCAGGGGATGCAACGACCGGCGCGCTGGAGCAGAAATGGGGATTCAAACGCGTCGACGTACTTATAGACGGTGGTGTCACCAGCCACCGAACTGTCTTTTCAAAGGCCTCCTTTAACAGTTCGACGCAGGGCGATAACGATGTTCTCTACGGCCAGGGCGGTCGCGATGTTCTCAATGGCGGATGGGGCGAGGATCTGCTTGATGGCGGAACTGAAGATGATCTTCTTGGAGGGGATGGGGGGGATGACACGCTGGCGGGAGGATGCGGTAACGACACACTATTGGGAGACAACCTCGACTGGGGAGGTGGACTGCAAAGCAAACACCATGGCAACGATGTATTGGACGGTGGCAGTGGCGATGATTGGCTCGCTGGTAACGGTGGAGCCGATGCAATTTATGGTGGCCCAGGCAATGACACTCTCCACGGGGATGACGATGTACTGAACGGCGTTGCCGGTGACGCCGCCCACTTTTTTGGAAATGACCTGCTGGACGGTGGTGCGAGAGACGACAAACTTTTGGGCGGCGGGGCGAATGATCTGCTGTTCGGAGGGGAAGGTAACGACGCGCTGGCCGGGGACAATGCTGAGCATCCGATTCGGTACCACGGTAATGATTTACTTGATGGTGGAGCGGGCGATGACACACTTCAGGGAATGGGTGGCTCCGATACCCTGATCGGTGGGGCAGGAGCTGACGCGCTGGATGGCGATGTCTCCAACCTGCAGTCAGGTGGAATCAACAATGATTACCTTCAAGGCGATGAAGGAAACGATACCCTTTTAGGCGGCTTGGGCGCCGACACGCTTTATGGTGGCGCTGATGATGACATTTTATCCGGCGACTACGAGCAGACAGCCGAGGTTGAACACGGCGCAGATTATCTGGACGGTGGTTCAGGCAACGATACCTTGCTCGGCGGTGGTGGGAATGACACGTTATTGGGCGGGGAGGGCGTAGACCACCTTCGTGGGGATTCCGGCAATAACGTGTTTGATGGCGGGGCCGGTAACGACGTGATGGAGGGCCATGACGGCGCTGATGTTTACTGTTTCGGGGTGGGTGATGGTCTTGACGTTATCACCGATTCAGGTGGCAGCAATGTCATCAAGTTCGGCGCCGGGTTTTCTGCGGAAAGTCTGAAGGCCGACATCATTGAAGTTTCCGTAGGCCGGGTCTTGCGACTGTTCAATGGCGAGGGGGACGCCATCCTTATCAGGAATCATGAAGAATGGAAGAATTCAACGTTCACGTTTAGCGATGGTGTCATTCTCGGCTATCAAGAGGTCATGAAAAAAACGCTGCCAGCCGTAGAGATCATCGAGCCGCCAGCAGGGGATGGAGTGCTGGCCAAAGAAGAAGTTAAACACATCATTGAAGAGAAAGATCAGGTTGCTGTTCCGGACCAATCAGGGATCGTTGTTCCTGGCGAGGAACGAAGTAATGCCATTGATCATGATGTTGGCTGGACAGACAGGTTCCTGGCGGAGCTCAAAGCAAAGCGCTCCGCTAGCAGGCATGCAACAGGATTTACCTTGAGCAAACCAGGTGTCTGGGTTCGTAACCATATAACCACCAACGATACGGGTTATATCACCCACATTGATGTGATCGATGAAAGCATCGAAACGGGGGCATTGTCTGAAACGCCTCAATGGATGGGGTCTGCCACTGGCGATGCGGTGTTTAGCGAAAGACAGTCAAGCTCTACATCCCAATCAAGTTTTCGAGAGGTAAAGAAAGAGGGCATTACGGCGCCGTCATCGCTGAAACCGCATTATTTTCGATCTGGCACTGCCAGCGTTTTTTCATTCAAAATCGGCGACGTAATTATCGCGGATAGAAAAGATTCAGGCGCTATTGAAGGGTGGTACATCTATCCCGCTGAAAGTTTCGCGGCGGGCGAAACTGTCCGCAAGGAATTTCGGCGGGATGTCACAACTGAAACGATCAAGCATAAACTTGTCCACGGCAACGATGCCGGTGGGCGAGTTAATGTCGAAGTCGGCAATCTTTTCCAGGGTGGTGCGGGCGATGACCTGATCGTCGCCTATTCTGGGTTTCTACTTAATTATGGCTCTGTTAATGACAGGATACCGGGTGCCTTTTTGTCCGCCGGGGCAGGCAACGATACCCTGCTCGGTTCTGAAGGCGCTGATTATTTATTGAGCGGCGCGGGGGATGACTACCTGTACGGTGAAAACGGTGCCGATACTTACATCGTGCAGGCGCATGCTGGCGCAACGACCATTATCGCGGATGTGCTGAATCCGGTTTTTCTCCGACCTGAAGTAGGTGTGGCCGGATGGAAGGACGAGTATGGATTGGTCGATCAAGATACTGTCGTGCTTCCAGAGGACGCGACGCAGGAGAATTTGCAGCTCAGTTGGGGCGCAACACTCATTGAAACAGTGAATATTGAGTTGGCATCTGATTCGCGTCGTGATGCCTATCGCCATCCGCCTCGGGCGAAAATGCTCTATTCGACACTCGATATTAAATGGGGTGGATCTCAGAAAGTTCGCATTGTTCTACCCAATGCCGGAGATATCGAGGGTTCCGGTATCGAGGTTATAAAGTTTGCAGATGGATCAAGCGCTAGTCTCAAAGATCTGTTGGGCTCCAGTCAGCTGGGTCCTGCCCCGGATACTTATCACAATGGTCTCTTGGTCGATAATGCGGCCAGTGCCAAATCTATGAGGGATGGCCAAGCGCTCCCACTGGTGGGAAGTCACGGTAACGACACCTTAAGCGGTGCTGGTGAAATCAGAGGTATGCAGGGCGATGACATGCTTGCTGGCAGTGTCGGCGATGATGTTTTGGTAGGCGGCGATGGTAATGACACATTGTCTGGTGGTGCTGGCAACGATCTCTATAAATACGATGGTCTTGGAAGAGACTTGATCAATAACATTGGGGGCGGGATCGATGGAATCGATTTTTCTGGTGTGGACCTACCTATTGAACAATTAAGGTTTCACCGCGATCAGGATGATCTTGTGATAGTGGTCAGTTATGGCATGGGCCCCAAGATTCGAGTGGCTAATCATTTTTCTGGAGGCGAAAGCGCGATTGGGTTCATAAGGGTTAGCGGCGAAGGAAAAACGGTTCAAGACTACACCGCAACGCAAATTGCCGAACGACTGCATCCTCTTCCGCCACTGCGTGATGTGGAGGATATTCTTGTAAGGGAAAATGAAGAGTCGCAACTCGCATTGGCCGAAATAATCAAGTTCTACGAACTGAACATGTGACCGCAATAACTTCAGATTGAGGAAACCGCGATGGGACCAAAAGGTGTGCATCGCGGGCAATCGATCTTCAATACTGCGTCAAATCCGCCAACGGATGCCGCCCCTCCCAAACCTTGTGAAAGTGCGCCTCAACCACCGCATCCGGCACATTGTTAATGTCCGGCCAATGCCAATGCGGTTTCTGATCCTTATCGATCAACCGTGCGCGAACCCCTTCGCTGAATTCCGGATGCCGGCAGCAATTGAGGCTCAGGGTGTATTCCATCTGAAAGACTTCCGCCAGCGACATGTGCCGGGCGCGGATGATCTGTTCCCACACCAGATGCGCGGTCAGCGGTGAGCCTTCGCTCATGGTTTTCGCCGCCCGGGCGATCAGCGGATCGCTGCTGTCGCGTTGCAGGCTGATGGCTTTCCAGGCGCAGGTAACGTCGCTGACATCGAGCAGTTCGTCGATCTGCTGACGCCGCGGCAGCCACTGCGCCTCGGGCATCTGCGCCACGGCTTCCTGTTGCAGCGCTTTGAGCAGGCTATTGAGCTGCCTGTCGGTCTGCTCCTGCCAATTCAGCTGCAACAGCCCTTCGATCAGTTGCGGCTGCTGTTCGTCGAGCAGGAAGCGGTCAGCCAGATCCAGATCGATCGCATCACGACCGTTCATGTGCGCACCGGTCAATCCGAGGAACAGACCGAGCTTGCCCGGCAGCCGCGCGAGAAACCAACTGGCGCCGACGTCGGGATACAGACCGATGGTGATTTCCGGCATCGCCAAGCGGCTGCTCGGCGTGACGATCCGTGTGCTGGCGCCTTGCAACAGGCCCATGCCACCACCAAGCACGTAACCATGCCCCCAGCAGATCAGCGGTTTTGGATAGGTGTGCAGGCTGTAATCCAGACGGTATTCCGCGCTGAAAAACTGCGCGGCCAGTGGCGGGACTTCGCCGGGATGGGCGCGACAGGCCTCGACCAGGCTGCGTACTTCGCCGCCGGCGCAGAAGGCTTTGGCGCCGTTGCCGCGCAGCAACACGCAGACGATTTGTGGATCCTTGGCCCAGGCGTTCAGTTTGTCGCTGAGGGCGTTGATCATCGGCAGGGACAGCGCGTTCAGCGATTTTTCAGCATCCAGGCTGGCGATACCGATGCGGGCGCCGTCGGTGCCGGTGAGTTCTTCGAAGTGCAGATTCATCGTGACCTCGATCGGGAATTTGAACGATCAGTATGATCGTTGTGTGGGAAAGTGCCGGATCTGTGTCAGAGCAATTGACAAGCGTGGTCGGCTTTCCTAGGGTTCGCCCCATTGTTTTTGCCGGGTATGACCATGACTGCTGACGACCGTATCAAACTCGAACCGAGCTGGAAGGAGGCACTGCGTGCTGAGTTCGACCAGCCTTACATGGCAGAGTTGCGCCAGTTTCTGCAGCAGGAGCGGGCGGCCGGCAAGGAAATCTATCCGCCGGGGCCGATGATTTTCAATGCCCTGAATTCGACGCCGCTGGATAAAGTGAAAGTGGTGATCCTCGGCCAGGACCCTTATCACGGTCCGGGTCAGGCCCACGGTTTGTGCTTTTCGGTGCAGCCGGGCGTGCCGGCGCCGCCGTCGCTGGTCAACATCTATAAAGAGTTGAAGCGCGATCTGAACATCGACATTCCCAATCACGGCTATCTTCAGAGCTGGGCCGATCAGGGCGTGTTGATGATCAACACCACCATGACCGTCGAGCGCGCCAATGCCAATGCGCACAAGGACAAGGGCTGGCAGTTTTTTACCGACCGGATCATTGAACTGGTCAGCGAGCGTCAGCCGCATCTGGTGTTCATGCTCTGGGGCGCGCACGCGCAGAGCAAGCAGAAGCTGATCGACGCGACCAAACATTTGGTGCTGACGTCGGTGCATCCGTCGCCGTTGTCGGCTTATCGCGGGTTTTTGGGTTGCGGGCATTTCAGCCGGACCAACAAGTTTCTTGAGCAGAATGGCCAGACGCCGATTGAGTGGCGCCTGCCACCGATCTGATCGGTTGGCTGAGCGGGCCCCTTCGCGAGCAAGCTCGCTCCCACATTGGTTTTGCGGCGTTCACATGACCAGTGTGGGAGCGAGCTTGCTCGCGAAGGAGGCAACTCGGTCTTCCAGACTTACTCGGGATTACGATTCCAGTATTTGAACAGCGGCTCCGCCAGAAACAGCACAAACAACAGCCGCATCACCTGCATCGCCGTCACCAGCGGCACCGACAGTTGCAGGGTCTCCGCCGTCAGACTCATCTCGGCGATCCCGCCGGGCATCATGCCCAGCGTCAGCGAGCGCAGATCCAGATGGGTCAGCGCACTCAAGCCCAGCGCCGCCAACGTCGCGATCAACATGGTCAACGCCGTGCCAATCAACGTCCGCCCCATGAATGATGGCGCACGGCGGAAGAACTGCCGGTTGAAGTGGCAGCCCAAACCGCTGCCAATCAGCCACTGACCAATCTGGCTGCCACCATTGGGCAGACCGATGTGCAAATCCCAGATGATACTCACCGCCGCACTCACCAGCAACGGCCCGAACAGCCACGGATTGGGTTGGCGCAAACGCTGCCAGAGCCACGCAAGCAAACCGCCCGCCGGAAATAGAATCGCCAGCCAGCGCCAATCGACGCTGCCGGCGTGAGCAATCGGGTTGCCGTCGCCGAGCAAATACTTGAACGCTGCCGGCACACACAAAACCACCACCAGCACCCGCAAACTTTGCCCCGCCGCGACGTGGCTGAGCAGCGCGCCGTTACGCGCGCCGAGGTTGACCATCTCCCCGGAACCGCCCGGCATGCTTGAGAAAAACGCGGTGGCGCGATCCTCACCGGTGCGGCGCATCAACCACACGCCGACCACCGCCGACAGGCTGGTGACCAGCGCACCGAAGAAGATCAAACCGAAATGGCTGAGTACCTGCTCCATCACCACCGGGGTGAAGTGCAGGCCGATGCCGATGCCAACGATCCACTGGCCGCACTTGCGGCCGCCAGGGATTTCGGTGAGTTGCCACGGCGTCAGGCAGCGCACCAGGATGATCGCCAGCAACGAGCCGACCATCCACGGTAGAGGCCAGCCGATCTGGCTGGCGAGGTAACCGCCAAGCAGACCGACCAGCGGGGTTCCCCACCAGGATTTCAGTGAGGCGCGATCAAACATCGGCAATGGCGCGTTGCGCAGCCGAACGTTTACGCCAGATGCGGATGATCGGCATCAGCAGCATGATCGCCGTCAGTACCCAGACCCCGAAAGTGATCGGGCTCGACCAGAGAATTTCCAGTGCACCGTTGGAGATCGACAGAGCGCGACGCAGGTTCTGCTCCATCAGACCGCCGAGGATGAAGCCCAGCAGCAGCGGCGACAACGGGAAGTCCAGCTTGCGCAGGATGTAGCCGAAAATGCCGATACCGATCATCAGGAACAGGTCGAATGTGGTGGCGTGCACTGCGTAAACGCCGATCCCGGTAATGATCGCAATGACCGGCACCAGCGCCCAGTTCGGCACGGCGAGGATGCGGGTGAAGATGCGGATCATCGGAATGTTGAGGATCACCAGCATGACGTTGGCGATGAACAACGAGGCGATCAGGCCCCAGACGATGTCCGGTTGTTGCTGGAACAGCAGTGGGCCCGGCGTGATGTTGTACAGCGACAGCGCGCCAATCATCACCGCAGTGGTGCCCGAACCCGGTACGCCAAGGGTCAGCATCGGCACCAGTGCGCCGCACGCTGCGCCGCCGATGGCAGTTTCCGGCGCGGCGAGGCCACGAGGGTCACCTTCACCGAATTTGCCGCTGGCACCGGCGATGCGCTTCTCGGTCATGTAGGCCACGGCGCTGGCGAGGGTCGCGCCGGCACCCGGCAACACGCCCATGATGAAGCCCAGCACGCCGCAACGGACGTTGACCACGAATACCGAGGCCGCTTCCTTGAAGTTGAACATCATCCGGCCGGTGGCTTTTACCGCTTCCTGGCCATGGTGGGTTTTTTCCAGCAGCAGCAGGATTTCGCTGATGGAGAACAGACCCAGCACCAGCACGACGAATTGAATACCGTCGGTGAGGTGAATATTGTCGCCGGTGAAGCGATAAACCCCGCTGTTGGCATCGATGCCGACGGTCGACAGGAACAGGCCGATCAATGCCGCGATGAAGGTTTTCAACGGTCGATCACCGGCCATGCCGCCGAGACAGACAATCGCGAACACCATCAACACGAAGTATTCCGCCGGGCCGAAGGCAATCGCCCATTTCGCCAGCAGCGGCGCGAACAGGACCATGCCGCAAGTGGCGATAAACGCACCGATGAACGAACTCCACGCCGACAACGACAGCGCCACACCGGCCAGGCCTTTGCGGGCCATCGGGTAGCCGTCGAGGGTGGTCATCACGGTGGAGGCTTCGCCCGGAATGTTCAGCAGGATCGAGCTGATCCGGCCGCCGTATTCGCAGCCCAGATACACCGCTGCCAGCAGGATCAATGCCGACTCCGGTGGCAGACCGAGGGCGAATGCGATCGGGATCAGCAATGCCACGCCATTGATCGGACCCAGGCCCGGCAACAGGCCGACGACGGTGCCGATCAGGGTGCCGCACAGCGCGGTCACCAGGTTGTAAGGGCTCAGCGCGACGCCGAAACCCTGGCCCAAATAGCCAAGAGTATCCATATCAGTTCTCCAGAACGCTGAGCAGGCCGAGAGGCAGCGGAACGTCCATCACACGGTCGAACAGCAGGTAAAGACCGATGGCCATCAGGCTGATGATCACCACGCTCGGCAGCCAGCGGCCGCCGTAGAGGCGAGCCATCGGTACGCCGGTGATAATGCTGGCGACGATGAAACCAAGGGGTTCGAACGTGCCGGCGAACACCAGCAACAGGACCACGCAGATGCCGATCTTGGTCAGGGTTTCGCGGTCCAGTGGCGGCTCGTCGTCACTGTGCTTGATCGCTGCCGGACGGAACACCATGTACAGCAGTGCTGCGCCCATCAGGGCAAGCATCAACAGGGGAAAGGCACGCGGGCCGACCGGTTCGTAGGAAAAAGCCGCTTGGTACGGCCACGCCATCAGTGCCAGGCCGACGCAGACCAGCAACAGCACCGAGGCGAAAATGCGTTGTAAAAGTGTGGACATGACAAACTCCTGGGCCATGCCCCTGATGCGCAGGGACACGGCCGTGGGATGCAGGGACGGTTACTGGATCAGGCCGAACTCTTTGGCCAGCACTTTGTAGTCCGCTACCTGTTTCTTCACGTAGGTGTCCAGTTCCGGGCCAGTCATGGCGAACGGGAACAGTTCACGCTGATCGCGCAGCTTGGCGAACTCCGGCGAGGCCAGCAGTTTGTCGAACGAGTCTTTCCACCAGGCGTAATCTTCGTCGCTGACTTTTGGCCCCAGGTAGAAGCCGCGCACCACCGGCCAGACGATGTCGTAGCCTTGCTCGCGAGCGGTCGGGATGTCTTTCATTTCCGGCTCGTCGAGACGCTTGTCGGCGAACACTGCGAGCAGACGCATGTCACCGCTCTGGATGTGCGGCATGGAGTCGGAGATGTCGGTACTGCCGACCTGGATGTGACCACCGAGCAGCGCGGTAGCGATTTCGCCGCCACCTTCGAGGGCGACATAACGCAGGTCGCGCGGGTTGATCCCGGCAGCCTTGGCGATCAGTGCGGTTTGCATCCAGTCCTGACTGCCGACAGTGCCGCCGGAACCGATCACCACTTTGCTCGGATCTTTCTTCAGTGCCTGAACGAGATCGTCGAGGGTCTTGTAGGGCGAATCGCTTTTCACCGCGATGGCGCCGTAGCTGGTGCCGACCGCCGCCAACCAGCGCACGTTGGTTTCATCGAAGCGACCAAACTTGCCCTGCGCCAGGTTCAACAGCGAGCCACTCGACCACGCCACCAGCGTGCCGGCATCGGCCGGGCGCTGAGCGACCACAGCGTTGTAGGCCACCGCGCCGACACCGCCGGGCATGTAGGTGACGCGCATTGGTTTGGTCAGCAGTTTTTCGTTGACCAGGGCGCTCTGCACCAGTTTGCAGGTCAGGTCGAAACCACCACCGGGCGAGGCGGGGGCGATACATTCCGGACGTTTCGGTTCGGCCATCAGTTGGCCGGCAAACAGGACACAACTGGCGGCTAGTGCAACTTTACGCAGTGACAGGTTCATTCGATTCTCCACGGGCATTGTTGTTATTCGACGTGTTTTTCTTCAGCAGGCCATTACCAGAGCGCAACGCTGTAGCTCACCAGCAAACGCACTTCGTCTGCATCGCGAGCCGAGTAATTGGAGCGGTAGGTGGCATTACGCAAACGCACGGCGACATCCTTCAAGGCGCCGCTTTGTACTACATATTTGATCTCGGTGTTGCGCTCCCACTCTTTGCCTTCTTCGCCGTTCTTGAGCTTGATGTTGTCACCGCTCAAGTAGCGGCTCATGAAGCTCAGGCCGGGGACGCCGAGTTTGGCGAAGTCAAAGTCGTAGCGTGCTTGCCATGAGCGCTCTTCAGCACCGGCGAAGTCGTTGATCTGCACGAAGTTGACCAGGTACGGGTCGCTGCCATCGACATACGGGAAGGCGCTGTCGCCGGACATGTGCTGATAACCGGCGCTGAACTTGTGGCCGCTCAGCGCGTAGCTGACCAGACCGTTGAGCGAGCGGTTGTCGATCTCGCCGCCACGGGCCGCGCCCTGATCATCGCTGACGGCAAAACGCAGGTCAGTGGCAAACGTGCCAGGGCCCATCGGACGTGAGGCCACGAGACCGAAGAAGTGTTGGTTGTAAACTTCGTCGAGCTGGGCGAAGTGGTAACTGCCGGTGATCTTGTCGGTGAACTTGTAGTCCACGCCGCCAAAATCGAAATGCTTGCCGGCAGCGGTGCCAGCAAAACGGCTGTTCTTGTTGTTGAGGGCGATGTCCTCGAAATCGGTGCTGTCACGATCCTTGGCTTTCTCCAGTCGACCACCGGTGAAGGTCAGGTTCTTGATCTCTTTGGAGGTCAGCAAACCGCCTTCAAAGGTCTGCGGCAGGATGCGCCCGTCGTTGGGTTTGAGGATCGGCAGTTCAGGAATCAGGCTGCCGATTTTCAGCTCGGTGGCGGAAATTTTCACTTTGCCGGTCAGGCCGACCTTGGAGTACTCATCGGCGGCGCGTCCGTCATCGTGGGTCGGCAGCAGGCCGGTACCGGTGCGGTCAGGGCTTGAATCGAGCTTGACGCCGAGCATGCCTAAAGCATCGACACCGAATCCGACGGTGCCATCGGTGTAGCCCGATTGCAGATTGAGCATGAAGCCCTGGGCCCATTCATCACGCTTGGATTGCTGGGCGCTGGTGCCATCGCGAAAGTCGCGGTTGAAATACATGTTGCGGGTTTCGAAAGTGGCGCTGCTGTCTTCGATGAAGTCGGCAAAACTCAGCGGCGAAAAACCGGCAAGAGCGGCGGCACTGGCAAGGGCGGTGTGGCTGAAACGGGAAGGGCGAACAGGCACAGGTGCCTTGGTCTGCATGGACGGCATGCGGGGTACTCCGTTTATTGTTCTTATTGGTCGAAAACGCTTCGTGGCGTTTTTCTTTACGCTGTGTGGCATCAGCGACGGCAGTCGGAACTGTCCGTGGGCCGACTCTAACGGGCTAACCTTTCGCTAACCTTTCAGCTGACTTTCACGGTTTTCGGGCTTCACAGCGGCGGTTGCGGCTGTAAACTCCGCGGCAAAGCGTGGCGCCGGCCATCCCTGAACGAGGTAAAAATCCATGCGTGTTCTGCTCGTCGAAGACCATCTGCAACTGGCCGAAAGTGTCGCTCAGGCGCTCAAGAGCACCGGTCTGACCGTGGATGTGTTGCACGATGGCGTGGCCGCCGATCTGGCGCTGGGCAGCGAGGAATATGCCGTGGCTATCCTCGATGTCGGCCTGCCGCGCATGGACGGTTTCGAGGTACTGGCGCGATTGCGCGCTCGCGGAAAAAATCTGCCGGTGCTGATGTTGACCGCGCGCAGCGATGTGAAGGATCGCGTCCATGGCCTCAATCTCGGTGCCGACGATTACCTCGCCAAACCGTTCGAACTGACTGAACTGGAAGCCCGGGTCAAAGCCTTGCTGCGCCGCAGTGTGCTGGGCGGCGAGCGTCAACAGCGCTGTGGCGTACTCGCCTATGACCTCGACACCCGACGCTTCACCGTCGGTGAAGAATTGCTGACCCTGACGTCCCGCGAGCAAGCGGTGCTGGAAGCACTGATTGCCCGTCCGGGGCGGGTGATGAGCAAGGAGCAACTGGCCTCTCAGGTGTTCGGCCTCGACGAAGAAGCCAGCCCCGACGCCATCGAAATCTACGTGCATCGCTTGCGTAAAAAACTCGATGGCCAACCGGTGGCGATCGTGACTTTCCGTGGCCTCGGTTATCTGCTGGAAAGCCGCGATGCATAAGCCCAGCAGCCTGCGCTGGCGCTTGCTGTGGAACCTCGCATTGCTGCTGGTGGTGTTGATGCTCGCCAGTGGTTTGAGCGCTTACTGGAATGGCCGCGAAGCTGCCGACACCGCCTACGACCGCACGTTGCTGGCCTCGGCACGGACCATCGCTGCAGGCCTTTCGCAACGCGATGGCAGCCTCAGCGCCGACGTGCCCTACGTGGCCCTCGATACATTTGCCTACGACAGCGCCGGGCGGATTTACTATCAGGTCAACGATATCCATCAGAAGCTGATTTCCGGCTACGAAAATCTCCCCGGCCCACCACCCGGTACGCCGCGCACTGACAGTTACCCGGCGTTGGCGCGGTTCTACAACGCCACCTATAACGGCCAGAACGTGCGCGTGGTCAGTCTGCTGAAAGCGGTGACCGAGCCGAACATGAACGGCATGGCGGAAATCCGCGTGGCCGAAACTGACGAGGCGCGGGTGAGCATGGCCCGCAGTCTCGCCGCAGACACATTGCTGCGCTTGGGCATGTTGGCGATCGGCGCGTTGTTGCTGGTGTGGTTTGCGGTCAGTGCTGCGCTGCGACCGCTGGAGCGCTTGCGCACAGCGGTGGAAGAGCGACAGCCCGATGATTTGCGTCCGCTGCCATTGGTTGAAGTGCAGCATGAACTGTGGCCGCTGGTACGCGGGCTCAACCATTTCACCGAGCGCTTGCGTGGCCAGTTTGAGCGGCAGGCGCAGTTCATTGCCGATGCGGCGCATGAGTTACGTACGCCCTTGGCAGCGCTGAAGGCTAGGCTTGAGTTGGGCCTGCGTTCGAACGAGCCCGAGACATGGCGCACGACATTGGAATCCTCGGCGCAAAGCACCGATCGCCTGACCCATCTGGCCAATCAGTTGCTGTCGCTGGCGCGCGTAGAAAACGGTGCGCGGGCGATCGCCGAGGGCGGTGCGCAGTTGCTCGATCTGAGTCAGTTGGCTCGTGAGCTGGGCATGGCGATGGCGCCGTTGGCGCACAAACGCGGGGTGGCGCTGGCGCTGGAGGCGGACGAACCAGTGTGGTTGCGCGGTGAGCCGACGTTGCTCAACGAGTTGCTGAGCAATCTGGTCGACAACGCGCTGGCGCATACGCCACCGGGCGGCAATGTGATTTTGCGGGTCACGGCGCCGGCGGTACTTGAGGTGGAGGATGACGGCCCGGGGATTCCGCTGGAGGAACGTGATCGGGTGTTCGAGCGGTTCTACCGACGCAATCAGCAGGTGGCGGGTTCTGGATTGGGCTTGGCGATTGTCGGTGAGATCTGCCGGGCGCATCTGGCGCAGATCAGTCTGCATGATGGCGAGCAGGCGGGGTTGAAGGTGCGGGTCAGTTTTATTGCCGGGTAATTGTGGTGGTTTGCTGGCCCCTTCGCGAGCAAGCTCGCTCCCACTCTGGAATGCATTCCAATGTGGGAGCGAGCTTGCTCGCGAAGGTCGCGCCTCGGTCTCGGATCAGTAAAACATCGTCCGCGATTCTTCCAGATCTTCACACAATGCTTTGTTCTCCGGATCAA
Source organism: Pseudomonas sp. CROZ-RG-20F-R04-15 (assembly GCF_022662375.1). Lineage (GTDB taxonomy): Bacteria > Pseudomonadota > Gammaproteobacteria > Pseudomonadales > Pseudomonadaceae > Aquipseudomonas. The sequence continues at coordinate 772,926 of NZ_JAKNQL010000001.1, forward strand.
TCCCAAGCTTCCTGAACGCCGGCACGCTCAGTGGATCGATCCGCGCAAACGGATGATCAGTACCCTTGTGGCAATACAGGCTCGCCACTTGCACCAGATCGACGTAATCAATGGCCGTCGAGTCGCGCTTGAAGTCCTGATAGCGCCCCGGCAATTCCACCAGACGTTCCGGAAACTCCCAGACCCGCAGCAGTTTGTCGCCCAGCAACGGATGAATGTGATCGATCACATGGTTGAGGCTGACCGGGTCCGAGAGCAGTTCGTAGTGATCCTCGGCGTAAGTCAGAATCGGCAGCACACCGATCTGATGCACCAGCCCGCCGAGCGCAGCCTGATCGGGTTTGAGCTGCGTGTAGCGGCGGCACAGCGCGTAACTGACCCCGGCAATTTCCAGGCTCTTGCGCCAGACTTCGCGCATTTTCTGTTCGACCACTTCTGAGCGGGCGTGGAAGATCTGCTCCATCACCAGACCGATCGCCAGGTTGCTGCTGTAGTTGATGCCCAGACGGGTGATGGCTGTGTGCAGGTCGGTGACTTCCTGTGCGGCGCGCAGCAGCGGGCTGTTGACCACTTTGATCAGGCGCGCCGACAGCGCCGTGTCCCGGCCGATCACTTTGCTCAGGTCGCTGACGCTGATTTCCGGGTCTTCAGCGGCCTTGCGAATCTGCAGGGCCACTTCCGGCAACGTGGGCAGAACCAGGTCATCGTTATCGATGGCCTCAACCAAATCCTGTTGGACTTTTTCCGCCAGTTCGCTCATTTAAACTCTCTAGGGTGTTGCAACAAATGCTGCGATCAGCGCTGGATTTCGCGGTCGCGATCCAGTTCGTAAGGCAGGTCGAGCAGATGCAGCGCGGGTCCTTCGAGGGTGCCCAGATGCAAATCACCGGCTTCGGCAGCTTCGGCCTGCAGCACCGCCAGGAGTTCAATGTTTTGCCCGGCGTTGGCGGCCAGCACCACTTCGCCGATGGAGCTGTTGTGGCTTGGCGCGAACAATTGCGTGCCAGGCTCCGGCAACTCGGCAGCGTCCAGGCTCAGGCGATACAGACGACGCTTGAGTTTGCCCAGGTACTGCATGCGCGCGACGATTTCCTGGCCGGTGTAGCAGCCTTTCTTGAAGCTCACGCCGCCGACGGCTTGCAGATTGAGCATCTGCGGGATGAACAACTCGCGGGTGCTCGGCATGACCTGGCCGATACCGGCGCGGATCTGGCCCAGCAGCCATTGATTCAGCTCGGCTTCAGGCACGGCCGCAGCCAATTTGGCTTTGATTGCGTCAGCCTGATCGGCCGGAGCCCAGAGTTCCGCGCGATCGGGCGAGACGCGAATCGCGATCAGACCTTCGTTACGCGCGACGCTGTCGGTTTCGGCCGGCAGGTCCAGACCGAGGCTGGTCAAAGCGTTGTCGCCATTCTCCACGCCGAAACGCACCCAGGCGGCGCTTTCGTCGGTCAGTTTCGATTTGGAGAACACCGCGTACTTTTTCAGGTCCGCCAGTTGCGGCTCCAGCAGCTCGCTGGCCATTGCCAGGACCACGCCATCACCTTCGAGCAGAATGCGGAAGCTCGACTGCATCCGGCCCTTCTGCGTGCAGCGGGCGCCGAGGCTGGCACGGCTGTCGCTCAGGTAATTGAGGTTGCAGGTCAACTGGCCTTGCAGGAATTTTCCGGCATCCGCGCCGCGAACCGCGAGAACGCCTTCATGAGACAGGGTGCAGAAAAAAGCAGAATCGGCCATGGGTCATCGCAGGGTAAATAGACTGGGGCACATCATAAGGGGGCGTCGGTGAAATGGGTAGTTGATAAAGGATCGGTGGTGCCCGACCAAAGCCGACTGTGCGACCCGCGTCGGGGCTGTATACTTGCCGGCAAATTTGAGGAGGGCCCCATGGTCGAACAAGTTGAACTGAATCGCCTGTTTTGGCACAGCCGTCGCGGCATGCTTGAGCTTGACGTATTGCTGGTGCCGTTCGTGAAGGAGGTTTACGCGACTCTGAATCAGGTGGATCGCGATCTGTATGTGCGTCTGCTGACGTGCGAGGATCAGGACATGTTCGGCTGGTTCATGGAGCGCAGCGAGTCTGAAGACCCGGAGCTGCAGCGCATGGTTCGCATGATTCTGGACCGTGTCCAGCCCAAGTAATACGTTCGAATGCCGCTGGCATGCCTCACGGCAGTTGCTGGCGGCGTATCTGTTGGCCCAGGCGCTCGCACTGGGTTCGTTGTTTCTGCTTTCTATTCCACTTTGGGCCAGTCTGCTTGGGGCTTTAGTCTGCCTGTTTCATGGCTTTTGGGTGTTGCCACGGCAGATTCTGTTGAGTCATCCCGCTGCGTTTCGTGGATTGCGCCGGGACGCCGATGGCTGGCAGCTGTGGAATCAGGTGGAGGGTTGGCAGGCCGCACAGCTGCGCCCGGACAGTCTCGCGCTGCCGCTGATCGTGGTGCTGAGGTTCAGGTTGCGCGGTGAATGGCGGGTCAGATCGATCTGCGTGCCAAGGGATTCGCAGGCGGCGGATCTGCACCGACGCCTGCGAGTGCGGCTCAAGTTCAGCCGACGTAGGTGGGCGGCACCAGAATAGTGTCGAGCGCTTCGGGCAGCATATCGGGATAGTCGAGCGTGTAGTGCAGGCCACGACTTTCCTTGCGCTCCATGGCTGAGCTGATCATCAGTTCGGCGACCTGAGCGAGGTTGCGCAACTCGATCAGGTCACGGCTGACTTTATAGTTGCTGTAGAACTCGTCGATCTCGTCCAGCAGCAGACGCACGCGGTGCTGCGCCCGTTGCAGGCGCTTGTTGGTGCGCACGATGCCGACGTAGTCCCACATGAACCGCCGCAGTTCATCCCAATTGTGCGCGATGATCACGTCTTCGTCGGAGTCGGTCACCTGGCTGGCGTCCCAGACGGGCAGGGCGCTTGGCGCGGCGACATCGTCCAGTTGCGCGAGGATGTCCGCTGCGGCCGATCGCGCATAGACAAAGCATTCCAGCAGCGAGTTGCTGGCCATGCGGTTGGCGCCGTGCAGGCCGGTGAAGCTGGTTTCACCGATGGCATACAAGCCCGGAACATCGGTGCGACCTTGTTGATCGACCATCACGCCACCGCAGGTGTAGTGCGCGGCGGGTACGACCGGAATAGGTTGTTTGGTGATGTCGATGCCGAAACCGAGGCAGCGCTCATAAACAGTGGGGAAGTGGGTCTTGATGAAGTCTTCAGGCTTGTGGCTGATGTCGAGATAGACGCAGTCGACACCCAGACGCTTCATTTCATGGTCGATGGCCCGAGCGACGATGTCGCGCGGTGCCAGTTCGGCGCGTTTGTCGAAGCGATACATGAAGCGCTCGCCGTTCGGCAGCTTCAGGTGTGCGCCTTCACCACGCAGGGCTTCGGTAATAAGGAAGCTTTTCGCTTGTGGGTGGTACAGGCAGGTCGGGTGGAACTGATTGAATTCCAGGTTCGCCACCCGACAGCCGGAGCGCCAGGCCATGGCGATGCCATCACCGCAGGCGCCGTCGGGGTTGCTGGTATAGAGGTAAACCTTGGCCGCGCCGCCCGAGGCCAGAATCACAAAACGTGCGCCGTAGGTATCGACTTCACCGGTTTTGCGGTTGAGTACGTAGGCACCGAGGCAGCGCTCGCCTTCCATGCCTAAACGGCGTTCGGTAATCAGATCAACGGCAACCCGCTGCTCCAGCAATTCGATGTTCGAACGCTCTTTGGCCTGAGCCAGCAAAGTTTTGAAGATTGCCGCGCCGGTAGCATCGGCCGCATGGATGATGCGACGGTGGCTATGACCGCCTTCTCGGGTCAGATGAAATTCGAATCCGCCATCTTCAGTGCCGGATTGATCGTCGCGGGTGAACGGTACGCCTTGGTCGATCAACCACTGGATGGCTTCGCGGCTGTGCTCGACAGTGAACCGCACGGCGTCTTCATGGCACAGACCGCCACCGGCGTTCAGGGTGTCATCAACATGGGATTCGACAGTATCAGTGTCGTCGAGCACGGCGGCGACGCCACCCTGGGCCCAGAAGGTCGACCCATTGGCCAGATCGCCTTTACTCAAAACGGCAATGCGCAAATGACCTGGCAGGGTCAGCGCGAGACTCAAACCGGCAGCACCGCTGCCTATGACCAGAACATCATGTTGGAATTGTTGGCTCATTACAGGATTCCGCTCAAAGCGACCCGGGTCGGGGGTGGCGCAAGACAGCTGGATCGGCGAGTCAAGACAGCCACACAGCCCACTAGTATATAGAGGGGGGGGGCGGCACAATAGCCGAGCCGACATGGCATTGTGAAACTACTGCGTAGGAAAAAACCGCGTGCTTCGTCGGAAGTTTTTTTCACCCTTTTGGGTAGAACACGACTGTATCGGCGCTGAAACAGGATTTTTCTGCCCTGGGTTGCCCAATGTCAGGGCGGTGCGGCTATAAATAATTGGAACTTTTGCCAAAGGCCCAAGATCAATAGTCGGTGCCAGAAACAAGGGGCGTGTCGGCTTCAGTGCGGAATCTGCGGTTGGATTCCTGCCCGGCGAAACCGATAACAAGATTATTCGCGCAGCCGGTTTATCCCGCGCTGCGTTTTTCGTGCGTGCCAAATCAGAGCCCGCAGGAAACTTGCCTGGAGGGGGAGAACTTTTGCGAAAAGCCCGAGTCTATGTTTGCAAGTCTGGTCGTTTAGTTATGCAAGTCTCCTTCGGGCTTATCGAGGAGTGTTCATGCTAACCCAGGAAGAGGATCAGCAGCTGGTCGAGCGCGTTCAACGCGGCGACAAGCGAGCTTTCGATCTGTTGGTGCTGAAGTATCAGCACAAGATTCTCGGGTTGATCGTGCGTTTTGTGCACGACACCCATGAAGCCCAGGACGTGGCTCAGGAAGCCTTTATCAAGGCGTATCGAGCACTTGGAAACTTTCGCGGCGACAGTGCGTTTTATACGTGGCTGTACCGTATTGCCATTAACACGGCGAAGAATTACCTGGTTTCACGCGGCCGCCGGCCGCCGGATAGCGATGTAAGTTCCGAAGATGCAGAGTTCTACGATGGCGATCATGGCCTCAAGGATCTCGAGTCGCCAGAACGTGCACTGCTGCGGGATGAGATCGAAGGCACCGTCCATCGAACCATTCAGCAACTGCCAGAGGATTTGCGTACAGCTTTAACTTTACGTGAATTCGATGGTCTGAGTTACGAGGACATTGCGAGCGTCATGCAGTGTCCGGTGGGTACCGTGCGCTCCCGGATTTTCCGCGCCCGGGAGGCCATCGATAAAGCCCTGCAGCCGTTGTTGCAGGAAAACTGAGACAGCGGCGACAGCCAAGAGAGGAACGCCATGAGTCGTGAAGCCCTGCAGGAATCGCTGTCCGCAGTGATGGATAACGAAGCGGACGAACTGGAATTGCGTCGAGTGCTCAATGCACTGGATGATGTTGATACCCGTGAGACCTGGGCTCGTTACCAGATCGCTCGGGCAGCCATGCACAAGGATCTGCTGCTTCCGCGTCTGGATATCGCTGCGGCAGTGTCTGCTGCACTGGAAGACGAAACGGCTCCGGCCAAAGTATCCCGTAGCCCATGGCGCAACCTTGGCCGTCTGGCTGTTGCAGCCTCGGTGACTGTTGCCGTTCTGGCCGGTGTTCGCCTGTACAACCAGGACGAAATCGCTGGTGTCGAACTGGCTCAGCAGTCCAATCAGCCAACCCTGGCCACTCCACAGGTCAAAGGTCCGGCTGTTCTGGCAGGCTATAGCGAGAGTTCGGAAGCCACTGGCCCGATGGCTAACGGCGTACTGCAAGGTCAGCCAGGTTGGCACGATCAGCGTCTGCCAGGTTACTTGCGCCAGCACGCTCAACAGGCTGCACTGAAAGGTACTGAAAGCGCGCTGCCTTACGCACGTGCTGCAAGCCTGGAAAACCGTTAAGGAGGATCATGCGCGCCATACCTCTACTTTCGCTTCTGCTAAGTGGCTGGTTCATTGTTCCAGCCCACGCTGACGAGGCCCAGGACTGGTTGACCCGTCTGGGCCAGGCCGAGCAGCAGCAAAGCTTTCACGGCACATTCGTTTACGAGCGTAACGGTAGCTTTTCTACCCATAACATCTGGCATCGCGTCCAGAATGGCCAGGTCCGCGAGCGTTTACTCCAGCTCGACGGCTCGGCGCAGGAAGTCGTGCGCGTTGATGGACATACTCAATGCGTCAGCGGCACCCTGATTGCCGGGCTGGGGGATTCTCCGAACTCAGCCGCTCGTCCTCTCGATCCGCAAAAGCTGAAAAACTGGTATGACCTTGCCGTCATCGGCAAATCGCGCGTGGCTGGGCGAGACGCAGTGATCGTATCGCTGACGCCTCGCGATCAGCATCGTTACGGCTTTGAATTGCATCTGGACAAGAAAACCGGCCTGCCGCTGAAGTCGTTGTTGCTGAACGACAAAGGGCAGTTGCTCGAGCGCTTCCAGTTCACCAGTCTTGATACTGACGACGTCCCTTCGGACAAAGATTTGCAGGCGGATGCCGACTGTAAAGCGATTACGCTCGACAGCGACAAGGCTTCGGCCGTCAAGACTGCACAGGTCTGGCACTCTGAATGGCTGCCGCCGGGTTTTGAATTGACCAGCAGCACCTCGCACAAAGATCCGGAAACCAAGACTCAGGTCAACAGCTTGCTGTATGACGACGGTCTGGCGCGTTTTTCGGTTTTCCTTGAGCCATTGAACGGCGCAACCGTTACTGACACGCGGACTCAACTGGGCCCGACCGTTGCCGTTTCCCGTCGCCTGACCACGCCCGAAGGCGAGATGATGGTGACGGTGGTCGGTGAAATTCCGATTGGCACCGCCGAACGAATTGCTCTGTCGATGCGTAACACTGATGGCACTGCCACCAGCAAGCAGTGAGCTGATTCAGTCACTACCACTTCTTCATCGAGACGTAGATGAAATGTTTGCTGAGCATTTTCATTTGCAAATAACCCGAAAATTTTTTATAGGTCAGAGCCTCACGGCTCTGGCCTTGTTTGTTGTTGCCGGAACAAAAATGCCGGTCGGTGGTTTACGGTGTTCCTTGCTCCATATCGCTTAACCCTGCTCGTCGTAACGGGAGCTGTATGTCGATACCAAGTTTGAAATCTTATCTCTCCATTTTCGCCACTGTGCTGTTGCTCGGTCAGGTGGTCCCTGCTGCGCAAGCGGCCGATCTGCCTGACTTCACCCAATTGGTCGAACAAGCTTCGCCAGCTGTGGTGAACATCAGTACCACGCAGAAACTGCCGGATCGCAAAGTGAACCAGCAGATGCCTGACCTGGAAGGCCTGCCGCCGATGCTGCGCGAGTTCTTCGAACGTGGCATGCCGCCTCAGCAGCGTTCGCCGGGCGGCGGTGGTCGGCAGCGTGAAGCGCAGTCGCTGGGTTCGGGCTTCATCATTTCTCCGGACGGTTACATCCTCACCAACAATCATGTGATTGCCGATGCCGACGAAATCCTCGTCCGCCTCGCCGACCGCAGCGAAATGAAAGCCAAACTGATCGGCACCGACCCGCGCTCCGACGTGGCTTTGCTGAAAATTGAAGGCAAAGATCTGCCGGTGCTCAAACTCGGCAAATCCCAAGACCTGAAAGCCGGTCAGTGGGTCGTCGCGATCGGTTCGCCATTCGGTTTTGACCATACCGTGACTCAGGGCATCGTCAGCGCCGTCGGCCGCAGTCTGCCGAACGAAAACTATGTGCCGTTCATTCAGACCGACGTGCCGATCAACCCGGGTAACTCCGGTGGTCCGCTGTTCAACCTGAACGGTGAAGTGGTCGGGATCAACTCGCAGATATATACCCGCTCCGGCGGCTTTATGGGCGTGTCGTTTGCGATTCCGATCGATGTAGCGATGGACGTTTCCAATCAGCTGAAAAGCGGCGGCAAAGTCAGCCGTGGCTGGTTGGGCGTGGTCATCCAGGAAGTTAACAAGGATCTCGCCGAGTCGTTCGGTCTGGAGAAGCCAGCCGGCGCGCTGGTTGCGCAGATTCAGGATGATGGCCCGGCAGCCAAGGGTGGCCTGCAAGTTGGCGACGTGATCCTGAGCATGAACGGCCAGCCGATCGTCATGTCTGCTGACCTGCCGCATCTGGTCGGCGCACTGAAAGCTGGCGCCAAAGCCAATCTGGAAGTGATTCGTGAAGGCAAGCGCAAGAACGTCGAGCTGACGGTCGGCGCGATCCCTGACGAAGACAAAGAGCTTGATGCGCTGCCGAAGTCCGGCGCTGAAAGTACCAGCAACCGCCTCGGTGTTTCGGTGGGCGAGCTGACCGCCGAGCAGAAGAAAACCTACGACCTCAAAGGTGGTGTGGTGATCAAGGAAGTGCAGGACGGTCCTGCGGCGTTGATCGGTCTGCAGCCAGGTGACGTGATCACGCACCTGAACAATCAAGCCATCGGCTCTTCCAAGGAGTTCGGCGAGATCGCCAAAGCGCTGCCGAAGAACCGTTCGGTGTCGATGCGCGTGCTGCGTCAAGGTCGCGCCAGCTTCATCACCTTCAAGCTGGCTGAATAATTCAGCGGTAAGGTAAAAAAGAAACCGCCTCGAAAGAGGCGGTTTTTTTATGCCTGAAGCTTTTGCCTTGCCCGGTAAGACTCAGCCCATCATGTCCTTGATCATGCGCTCCTGCTCCATCAGCTCCCGCTGACGAGCATCGATGCGTGAAGACAGTGGGAAGTTGCTGCCTGCCTTGCGCTTGGCGAAATCGAGCTGCTGGATCGCCTGACGATAATCACCCACCAGTGCGAAGTACTCGGCACGCGCCTGGTGCAGGCCGATGATGTTGCCCGACAAACCACGGGTTTCGGCGACTTGATACCAGACATCCGGATCATCCGGACGTGACTTGAGCAATGCTTCCAGCGCCTTTTCGGCATCAGGTGCGCGATTCTGTTTAAGCAACAGATCCACTCGAACCTGATTCAACGGATAGTTGCCCGGGTATTGTGTGAGCATCCGGTCAACCCGCGATTGCGCATCCGGCAAACGATTGTTGGTAATGTCCAGATCCACCTGCGCGAGGTTGTAAATGATCTCGTTCGGCGAGGTCGCCAGCAATTGCTTGAGATTCTCGCGAGCCTCGTTCAGCTGGCCGCCCTTGATCTGCGCAATCGCCAGACCGTAACGCGCCACATCGTTGTTCGGGTTTTCGTCCAGTTGCGCACGGAAACGCTTGGCACCCAGGCCAGGGGTTTCTTCGTAGATCAACTGCACGCGGGCGCGGATCAGTTGATAGCGCTTGGAGTCTTCGATACCGCCTGGCTTGGCCTGTTCGGCGCGGTTGCGGGTATCGGCGATACGCGATTCGGTGACCGGGTGAGTCAGCAGGAATTCCGGGGGCTTGGCGTCGAAACGGTATTGACGCATCAGGCGCTCGAACATGGTCGGCATCGAGCGCGGATCGTAGCCGGCCTTTTCCAGATTGAGAATGCCGATACGGTCGGCTTCCTGTTCGTTCTGGCGGGAGAAGGTGCGTTGCGATTGAATCGCCGCTGCCTGCGTACCGGCAATTGTGGCGATGCCTGCGTCACCGCCACCGGCCGCCGCGATGACGATGCCGGCCAGCAGCGCAGCCATCATCGGCACCTGCATCCGCTGTGAGGCTTCGACGCCACGAGCAAAGTGGCGTTGCGACAAGTGAGCCAGTTCGTGCGCCAGTACCGAAGCGTATTCGCCCTCGGTCTGCGCATTGAGGAACAGACCGCCGTTGACCCCGACCACACCGCCCGGCGCCGCGAAGGCGTTGAGTTGCGGGCTGTTGATCAGAATGAACTCAAGACGCCGGTCAGTGACCTGGCTGGTCTCCACCAGTTTGTAGACGCTGGATTCGACGTAGTCCTTGAGTTGCGGATCGTTGAGCTGGGAAACCTGGCTACGCAACATCGCCAGCCAGGCGCGGCCGAGCTGATATTCCTGTTGCGGCGAGACAATGGCAGAACTGGCGTCGCCGAGTGACGGCAGATCGTCGGCAAAGCCTGGTGAGGCGAGCAGGCAAGCGAGCGTCAGCAGGGTAGGGCGCAGAAAAGTCATGCACAAAGCCTTAGAAGACAAAGACCTTACTGTAGCCGGACACCGGAGCTGCGACCAGATATTCTAGGCAGCTCGACGACCCGGACCGGAGTGACGCAATGACCGACGCTGTAGCCCATGACGTGGAACTGGACGCCAGTGGCCTGAATTGTCCGTTGCCGTTGCTCAAGGCAAAAATGGAACTCAACAAGCTCAAGAGTGGCGCCGTTCTCAAGGTGATCGCTACCGATGCAGGCTCGCAGCGCGACTTTCGCACCTTTGCCAGGTTGGCCGGTCATACCCTGCTGCGCGAAGAAGACGAAGCAGGCATTTACCGTTACTGGTTGAAAAAGGCCTGAACTCACAGCGTAAAAGACCTAAGGATTATTGATGTTCAAAGTGTTACGCGACTGGATTCAGCGCTATTTCTCCGATGAAGAAGCGGTGGTGCTGGCGGTGCTGCTGTTTCTCGCCTTCACAGCGGTGCTCACTCTCGGCGGTATGCTCGCGCCGGTGCTGGCGGGGATGGTGCTGGCGTATCTGATGCAAGGCCTGGTGGTCACGCTGGAACGCCTGCGTGTGCCGGGTGGCGTGGCGGTAGGGTTGGTGTTTGCGCTGTTCATGGGCGTGCTGATGCTGTTTATCGTCGTGGTGCTGCCGTTGCTCTGGCATCAGTTGATCACGCTGTTCAACGAGCTGCCGGGCATGCTCGCCAAATGGCAATCGCTGCTGTTATTGCTGCCAGAGCGTTATCCGCATCTGGTGTCCGATGAGCAGGTGTTGCAGGCGATCGAGGCGGCGCGTGGCGAGATCGGCAAGTTCGGCCAGTGGGCGCTGACATTCTCACTGTCGAGTCTGCCGCTGCTGGTGAACATCATGATTTATCTGGTTCTGGTGCCGATTCTGGTGTTCTTCTTCCTCAAGGATCGGGTCATGATCGGCGAATGGGTGCGTGGCTACTTGCCGCGTGAGCGTGCGTTGATCACCCGGGTTGCGCAGGAAATGAACCGGCAGATTGCCAACTACATTCGCGGCAAGGTCATCGAGATCGTGATTTGTGGTGGCGTGACCTACATCGCTTTTGTGGCGCTCGGATTGAATTATGCGGCGCTGCTGGCGTTGCTGGTCGGTGTGTCGGTAGTGGTGCCGTATGTTGGCGCGGTGGTGGTGACCGTGCCGGTGTTGCTGATCGCGCTGTTTCAGTGGGGCTGGAGCGATCAGTTCATCTATTTGATGGCGGTGTACGGAATCATCCAGACACTGGATGGCAACGTGCTGGTGCCGTTGCTGTTCTCGGAGGCAGTCAACCTGCACCCGGTCGCAATTATCTGCGCGGTGCTGTTGTTTGGCGGGTTGTGGGGATTCTGGGGGGTGTTCTTCGCGATTCCGCTGGCGACGCTGTTCAAGGCTGTACTGGATGCGTGGCCGCGCCAGGAACCGGCGGTGGCACCACTACTGTAGCGATTGATCCAGATTTTGCAGGAAGGCTATTCGCGAGCAGGCTCGCTCCCACACTTGATCGATTCGCCCATGCGAACACGGTTTAATGTGGGAGCGAGCCTGCTCGCGAAGCCGTCAGTAAAAATGACGCAAAAACATCAGGCCTTGTTCAGATCCTGAGCAGCAGCCAGAACGGCATCCACGTGCCCGGGCACTTTCACACCGCGCCATTCCTGACGCAGCACACCGTCCTTATCAATCAGGAACGTGCTGCGATCAACGCCCAGGTATTCCTTGCCGTACAGCTTCTTCAACTTGATCACGTCAAACAGCTGGCAGACGGCTTCGTCCTTGTCGCTGATCAACTCGAACGGAAACTCCTGCTTGCACTTGAAGTTCTCGTGGGATTTCAGGCTGTCGCGGGAGATTCCGAAAATCTCGGTATTGGCAGCCTTGAACGCGGCGTACTGATCACGAAAGCCCTGGCCTTCGGTGGTGCAGCCCGGCGTGCTGTCCTTCGGGTAGAAGTAGATCACCACTTGTTTGCCCTTCAGGGCAGACAGGCTGACAGTCTGCCCACTGGTGGCAGGTGCTGCGAAATCGGCAACCGGTTGGTCGATGACAACGGCCATGAAAGCTTCCTTACATTGGGTTCTGTGGGCGCCAAGGCTCGATCAGTGCGTCCAGGTTCATCGCATCGGAGAAGTCGAGGAACTGGTCGCGCAGCCAACTGATCTGGGTGCCGGCCGGCAGGGTCACGGTGAACGTGGCGTTGAGCATGGTGCCGCCGGTCTGTGGCGCCTGATAGGTGTCGCAGGTCAGGTTTTCCAGCTCGACGTTGTGATCCATGAAGAACTGGCACAACTCATTGATGATGTCCGGGCGATACGCCGAACTGACGTAAGCCACGTACGGCAGCGCCTGCGGACGATTTTCCAGCGGCGCGCTGCGCACCACGTTGACGGTGAAAGCGTGTTTCTTGGACAGGCCCGACAGACTGCCTTCCAGGCGAGCAAGGGCGTCCCAGCTGCCGGAGACCTCAAGGATCAGCGCACTGCATTCGCCATGGCGAGTCAGGCGCGAAGTAACCACGGCGCAGCGATTTTCATGGCTGGCGCGGCACAGGACGTTAGTCAGCTCCATGGGGTTGGCGCCAAGGGCACTGATGACAAGGAATTGTTCGCGAACTGTGGGGGTGGACATGCAGCATTCCTAAAGCGATGAGCGGTCGGTAGGTTTACGCGCGTTGGCTGCCGGGGAGTGCCTGTTGTGGCCGTCCGTACTAAAAGACCCGGCAAGCGCTCGCGGCTCGCTCCACTATAGCGGGAGCGCGTCGATGCGACGCAGGAACGGGGTCTGGGAGGCCGTAAAGGAAGGCTGAAACCCGGCGTACAAGCTGATCAGTACCGATCAAAGTCTGAAGGGTAGCGAAAAGCGACGCCAAGGGGAATGGCGGCAGCGCAGTACTTCGCTTGTGCAAGCATCTTGGCGCCAGTACCATTACCGCTCTCTTTTTCCGGCAGGAGCGGTTTCATGATTGCGGGCAGTATGGTGGCACTGGTCACTCCCATGGATGCACAAGGGCGTCTTGACTGGGACAGCCTCAGCAAACTCGTGGACTTCCATCTCAAGAACGGCACCCATGCCATTGTCGCGGTCGGTACTACCGGCGAGTCGGCAACCCTTGATGTTGAAGAACACATCGCCGTCATCAAAGCCGTGGTCAAACAGGTTGCCGGGCGCATTCCGGTCATCGCCGGCACTGGCGCCAACTCGACCCGCGAAGCCGTCGAGCTGACCCGCAACGCTAAAGAAGCCGGCGCCGATGCCTGCCTGCTGGTCGTGCCGTACTACAACAAGCCGACCCAGGAAGGCTTGTACCAGCACTTCAAGTACATCGCTGAAGCGGTCGACATTCCACAGATTCTCTACAACGTTCCTGGCCGCACGTCTTGCGACATGCAGGCCGAGACCGTGATTCGCCTGTCTACGGTGCCGAACATCATCGGCATCAAGGAAGCCACCGGCGACCTGAAACGCGCCAAGGCGATCATCGATGGTGTGAGCAAGGATTTCATCGTGCTGTCCGGCGATGATCCGACCGCCGTTGAACTGATCCTGCTGGGCGGTAAAGGCAACATCTCCGTGACCGCCAACGTCGCGCCGCGCGAAATGGCCGACCTGTGCGAGGCCGCGCTGAAAGGCGACGCCGACACCGCACGGGCGATCAACGAAAAACTGATGCCGCTGCACAAAGACCTGTTCATCGAAGCCAACCCCATTCCGGTGAAGTGGGCTTTGGTTGAAATGGGCCTGATGCACGAAGGCATCCGCCTGCCACTGACCTGGCTGAGCACACCTTGTCATGAAACGCTTCGCACGGCCCTGCGCCAGTGCAGCGTCCTGGTTTAATTGAGGAAGTACAACGCATGAAGCGAATGGCCGGACTTTCCGCACTTGCCTTGATTATCTCCAGCACCAGTGGCTGCGGATGGGTCTGGGGGCCGGAAGGTTATTTCCGCGACCGTGGTAGCGATTACCTGCAAGCGCAACAGACTGCACCGATGCAACTGCCGCCGGAAGTCAGCACTTCCAAACGTCTGGATCCGCTGTTGCCGATTCCGCGTAACGTTGCTGATGACACCGACAAGGGCGAATACATTGTGCCGCGTCCTCAGCCGCTGTCGGCCGTTGCCGATGCCAGCGATTACTCGCTGCAGAAGAGCGGTGATTCGCGTTGGGTCGTGGCCCAGCATCCGCCGGCCGAAGTCTGGCCAGTGGCGGTGCAGTTCTTCCAGGACAACGGTTTCCGTCTGGACGAACAGCGCCCGCAAACCGGCGAATTCACCACTACCTGGCAGCATTCCGATGAACTGTCCGCGTCCATGGCCAAGCGCCTGAGCGCAGCCGGCATTGCCAGCGACAGCGAAACCCGTGTGCGTGTTCGCATCGAGCCGGGCGTGCAGCGCAACACCAGTGAAATCTACGTGGTCAGCGCCGAGCGTCCTGCCGGCAGCACTGCCGATGTGGCCTTCACCAACCGTTCGGTCAACACGGGCCTGGACGCAGCACTGGTCGACGACATGCTCGCAAGCATGAGCCGGATCTCCGAGAAGGGCGGTTCGGTGTCGATGCTGGCCTCGCGTGATTTCGACACGCCAAGCCGTGTCAGCCTCAGCGAAGACGGCAGCGGTAACCCGGTGTTGAACGTCGGTACCGATCTTGACCGTGCCTGGTCGAGCGTTGGCCGCGCGCTGGAACAAGGCGAATGGCGCGTTGAAGACATCAACCGCAGCCTCGGCCTGTACTACATCAACCTGGCCGAAAAAGCCGAGAAGAAAGACGACAAGCCTGGTTTCTTCAGCAGCCTGTTCGGCAGTGCGCCGAGCAAGGAAGAAGTTGAAGCCCGTGCCGAGCGTTATCAGGTTCGCCTGAGCAAGGTTGGCGAGAACATTCAGGTGACCGTCGAGAAAAACATCAACACCGTCGCGCCGGCTGAAGTGGCACGCAAAGTGTTGAGCGTGATTCAGGACAACCTGGGCTGATCAACCATGCGTTTTGCCGTTCTCGGCAGCGGTAGCCAAGGGAACGGCACGCTGATCGCCAGTGCTGATACGTACGTGCTGGTGGATTGTGGTTTTTCCCTGCGGGAAACCGAAAAACGCCTGTTGCGCCTGGGTGTGAACCCGGCGCAACTGAGCGCGATACTCGTAACCCACGAACATGCCGACCACGTGCATGGCGTGGGTTTGCTGTCTCGGCGCTACAATCTACCGGTCTACCTCAGTCGCGGCACACTGCGCGGGATGCGTAAACCGATTGAACCCGCAGGCTTCCTGGCCGGCGGCGAGCAACTGCAGATCGGTGCACTGAACATCGGGGTCATTGCCGTGGCCCATGATGCGCAGGAGCCGACCCAGTATGTCTTCAGTGATCACGAGCAGCGGCGCTTCGGCCTGCTGACCGACCTGGGATCCTACTGCGAGCGGGTGCTGGACGGTTATCGGGACCTCGATGCGTTGATGATCGAGTCAAACCATTGTCGCGACATGCTGGCCCGTGGTCATTACCCGTACTTTCTCAAGCAGCGGGTGGGCGGCGAGCTGGGACATTTGAACAACCATCAGGCGGCATTCCTGGTGTCGGAGTTGGGCTGGCAGGGCTTGCAACACCTTGTCCTGGCTCATCTGAGCAGCAAGAACAACCTGCCGCAGCTGGCCCGGCAATGTTTTGTCGACACCCTCGGGTGCGACCCGGACTGGCTGCAACTGGCCGATCAAGATTCAGGGCTCGACTGGCGCCACATCGCCTAGCCCACCTACTTAGCAAGCGGAGCCCATCATGGAAAAACGTGAAGAACTCTACCGCGGCAAAGCCAAATCGGTTTACAAGACCGACGACGCTGACCGCTTGATCCTGCTGTTTCGCAACGACACCTCGGCGTTCGACGGCAAGCGCATCGAGCAGCTCGACCGCAAAGGCATGGTCAACAACAAGTTCAACGCCTTCATCATGCAGAAACTCGAAGCGGCCGGCATCCCGACCCAATTCGACAAGCTGCTGGCCGACAACGAAGTCCTGGTGAAGAAGCTCGACATGATCCCGGTCGAGTGCGTTGTGCGTAACTACGCTGCCGGCAGCCTGGTCAAGCGTCTGGGCGTCGAAGAAGGCCTGAAGCTCAACCCTTACACCTTCGAACTGTTCCTGAAGGACGACGCCAAGGGCGACCCGTTCATCAACGAATCCCACGTCGTGGCATTCGGCTGGGGCACCGCCGAGCAACTGGTTCGCATGAAAGAACTGTCGCTCAAGGTCAACGAAGTCCTGACCAAACTGTTCGACGACGCCGGCCTGCTGCTGGTCGACTTCAAGCTTGAATTCGGCGTGTTCAGTGACGGTTCCATCGTCCTCGGCGACGAGTTCAGCCCGGACGGCTGCCGTCTGTGGGACAAGGACACCAAGAAGAAGATGGACAAAGACCGCTTCCGCCAAGGCCTCGGTGATGTCATCGAAGCCTATGAAGAAGTCGCCAATCGTCTGGGCGTACCGCTTTAATCGACGCAAGCATCTGATAGCACGAAGAAATTTTCGAAAGAGGGTTTGCTTTCGGTAAAAGTGTTGTTATGATGCGCGCCGTTGGAGAGATGCCAGAGTGGCCGAATGGGACGGATTCGAAATCCGTTGTACCTTCACCGGTACCTAGGGTTCGAATCCCTATCTCTCCGCCATTACATAGAAAAAGCCCCGTAGCTGAGAAGCTACGGGGCTTTTTTGTTTCCTGTGTCATTAAAACAATAACTCCTGGATATCGTAGTTGATGTCTGTTCGTACATAACTCTCGGAGTTTGCCTACAACCTGGGCACTGTTTACTCAATTATCCTGATACCCGCTTAAATGCATAACCAACAACACCGCTTCCAATTTTTGGACAAGCGGCGTTTCTGTTTGTGCCTAGAGGGCGCTTCACGTATCCGCAACAGTTCGAACTCAGCGGTGTGGTCGCGACTTTCCACCGTCCCCACCCAGACAAAGAAGCAAAGCCCTATCAGGTTCGCGATGCTCGGGCTTTCCTTGAACAAGCAGGAGTCTTTCCATGAACGTGATGAATTACAACGGGTATGCGGCCCGAATCGAATATAGCGATGAAGACGGCCTGTTTGTTGGTCACATCGCCGGCATCAAGGATGTTGTAGGTTTTCATGGGGAGTCAGTTAGAGAGCTTCGGACAGCTTTTGAAGAAGCGGTTACTGATTATCTGGATACCTGTTCCAAGCTCGGTCGAGCCCCACAGAAGCCTTACTCCGGAAACCTAAGCCTGCGTTTAGCTCCCGCACTTCATGCAACCGTTGCGATCAAAGCGCAGTTGGCTCGCAAAAGTATCAATCAGTGGGTGGCTGATATTCTTGACCGTGAAGTGCATGCCTGATCTGGCATGTGATCGAGCCGAACCTTGCGCGTCGCACTGATGCTCTCAGCGCACCGAGGATAAAAAAGCCCCACAGGCCATACGGCTGTGGGGCTTTTGCATTTCACAGGGTTACATCACCCTGTGCGTCCGATCATTCGCTTTCGCGATTAAATCTCCTTAACCGGCGTCTCCCCCTGCACAGCCTTGATCAACCCGATCACATGCAAGCAATCCGCCTTGTTCACATAAGACTCGCCACTGGCGATCGTCTCGTGATTACCCGCCCTCAACCTCCAGCGCCATTGTCCCTTGCCGGTACTCGGGGTGCCTCTGGATTGCCTGTAAATCTCGAAATACATTCAGTTCGCTCCATGCGATTGATTTTGTGCGACAGCCTGTGTGGCGCATGGTCGCAAGCCTAGCGCAGAGGGTTTTTTTGGCTATCGGACATTTGTTTCCAATCGTTCGCGGATGTTTCTGAAGGGCGCGGGCCAGAGCGCATGGATCAGCGTCTGGATTGGCCAATATGACGCCGTCTGCTCCTTGCAACGCCGTCGACGCTCCTGCTTAATACGGGACGGCTCATGGCGTCGAACAGCGTTCGGCGACCGACAAACACTATAAAAAGAGCACTCCTTTGACCGAGCACGGAACGCAACAGGCCGGGCAGGTAACGTTATCGCTGGTGGTCCCCGTATTTAACGAGGAGGACAGTCTCGACACGTTTCTGCGGCGCATCAATGAAGTCTTTCGGGCACAGACGTTGATCGATCTTGAGCTGGTGTTCGTCAACGACGGCAGCACCGATGCCACGCTCGAACGCTTGCTCGAACATCAGCGCCAGGATGCGCGTCTGCGCATCGTCGACCTGAGCCGCAACTTCGGCAAAGAAGCGGCGTTGTCTGCCGGTTTGCAGATCGCCACCGGGCAGATCGTCGTGCCGATCGATGCTGACTTGCAGGATCCCCCGGAAGTCATTCTGCAAATGATCGAGCGCTGGCGTGAGGGTTATGAAGTGGTGCTCGGTCACCGCATCAGTCGTCGCAGCGACACCTGGGCCAAGCAGACTTCCGCTCACTGGTTCTACCGCCTGCACAACAAAATTGCCGAACAGCCTTTGCCCGAAAACGTCGGCGATTTTCGTCTGATGGATCGCTGCGTGGTCGATGCCTTGCTGACGTTGCCCGAATCCCGGCGCTTCATGAAAGGCCTGTTTGCCTGGGTCGGCTTTCGCACCACCCACGTCGATTACGAACGTCCGGAGCGCGTGGCGGGGCAGAGCAAGTTCAATGGCTGGCGGCTGTGGAATTTCGCGCTGGAGGGCATCACCAGTTTCAGCACCGAGCCATTGCGGGTCTGGACGTATGTCGGCGCGCTGGTATCGCTGGTGTCTTTTGCCTTTGCCATTTTCATTGTCGTGCGCACATTGATTCACGGTGTCGACATGCCCGGTTATGCCTCGCTGATGGTGGCCGTGACCTTTCTCGGTGGGCTGCAATTGATTGGCATCGGAGTGCTCGGCGAGTACCTGGGCCGCACCTATATCGAATCCAAACGCCGGCCGGTTTTTCTGGTGCGTCGCGTCTACGACCCCAAGGACTGACACATGGATCTCAAGGAAACCGACATCCTCGGCGACAGCATCAACGAGCATTGGTATTACTGCTCGAAAGCTGCAGCCACCAGGCGATTGCTG
Organism: Pseudomonas sp. CROZ-RG-20F-R04-15; assembly: GCF_022662375.1. Classification (GTDB taxonomy): domain Bacteria; phylum Pseudomonadota; class Gammaproteobacteria; order Pseudomonadales; family Pseudomonadaceae; genus Aquipseudomonas. Next base: position 792,003 of record NZ_JAKNQL010000001.1, read on the forward strand.
GGCGATGCCCGGATCAGCCGAATCCTCGATGTCGGCGCCGGCTCGGGATTTTTTTCCCATCATTTGCTGACGCATACCGATGCACGTGAAGCGTGGTGCGTGGACATCAGTTATCCCGCCGACTCCAGCGCGACCACTGCCGGCAAACCGGTGCATTACCGTCGCGCAATTGAAACCATCAATGCCGATCTGGTGCTGCTGATGGACGTGCTGGAGCATGTCGATGACGACCTCGGCTTGCTCAAGATGTATGTCGATAAAGTGCCATCGGGCAGTCGATTCCTGATGACAGTGCCGGCATTCCAGTTCCTGTGGAGTGGTCACGACGACTTTCTCGAACACAAGCGCCGCTACACTCTGGCGCAGTTCGAAACACTCGCTCGCGATGCCGGTTTGACAGTGCAGCGTGGGGCCTATTATTTCGGTGCGGTGTTCCCGATTGCGGCGGCGTTGCGATTGGTGCCGCAAAGCGCCCAGACCCAGCCGGCGCGTTCGCAACTCAAGCGCCATCATCCGCTGGTGAATGGCGTGCTCAAGACCTTGTGCAGCCTTGAGTTGCCGTTGATGGGCATGAACCGTCTCGCCGGTTTGAGTGTTTTTGTGTTGGCGCAAAAGCCGTGACTTCAGGGGAAAAATCAGCGCTGCTCCAGCGTGGTTTGCGCTTTGCCCTGACCGGTCTGTTCGTCACTGCGCTGCACGCGCTGGTGGCGGTGCTGTTCATCAACTTCATCGCCGCGCAACCGCCGCTTGCCAACGGTGTGGCGTTTGCCGTGGCGACGGTGGTGTCCTACGTAATCAACACCACCTGGAGTTTTTCTGCCCGGCTGCACGGGCGAACACTGCGGCGTTTTCTGCTGGTGTCCACGGGTGGTTTCTTCCTCGCGATGTTCGTTGCCTGGGCGGCGCAGATTGCCGGGTTGCCCTACCTGCTGGGCATCGTTGCAGTCGCGCTGACGATTCCGGCATTCACTTTTGTCTTGCACAATTTCTGGACGTATCGATGAAGGATTTAGCAAAGCATCCGGCGTTCGGCGTTCTGCCGTTGTTGCTCGGCGTGTTTGCGTTCTTCTGCGTGATCGGGCCGCAAGCGCTGGATCCGCAAAACATTGCCTGGCTGGAGCAGGGCGATCCGGCAACGCATTATCTGGGCTGGGAATATTTCCGCCATTCACCCTGGACCTTTCCGCTCGGGCTCAACCCGTTCTATGGTCTGGAACTGGGCAATTCGATCATTTTTTCCGACTCCAATCCGCTGCTGGCGCTGCTGTTCAAGCCGTTCAATGAGTGGTTACCGGCGACCTTCCAGTATTTCGGCCTGTGGCTGCTGGTGTGTTTCGTACTGCAAGCCTGGTTCGCCTGGAAACTGCTGGGGTTGATGACCGGCAATCCGCTGATTCGCTTGCTGGGCACCGGATTGCTGGTGGTCTCACCACCGATGTTCCTGCGCATGGGCGGACACCTTTCTCTGTCCGGGCATTTTCTGATCCTGGCGGCGCTGTACCTGGCGTTGTTGCCGAACCTGTCTCGACGTCGTCTGGCCTGGGGCGCGTTACTGGCGGTGACGGCGATGGTGCATGCGTACCTGCTGGCGATGGTGGCGCTGATCTGGGTGGCGGATCTGCTTGGCAAGACCTTCAGCCAACAACTGACTCGGCGCCAAGGGCTGCTCGAAGGCGTTTCGCTGTTTGCCGTGGTGAGCGTGTGTTGCTGGCAGGCCGGGTACTTCGCCATTGCTGACGGCGGGCAATCCGGTGGTTTCGGTTTGTACCGGATGAACCTGCTGTCGCCATTGGATCCGGCAGGCTGGTCGTTCATTTTGCCGAATCTGCCGAAAGCCAGCGGCGATTACGAAGGCTTCAACTACCCGGGCCTCGGCGTGCTGTTGCTGGTGCCGTTGGCACTGATTGCCTGGGTGAGGAACCGCAAGCCGCTGAAGGAAGAGCTGCGCGTTCGCCCCTGGTTGTTGCTGGCGTTGCTCGGATTGGCGTTGTTCGCGTTATCGAACCAGATCGGTGTCGGCGCGCACACGTTCAGCTACCCGCTGCCGAAAATCGCCCTCAAACTGGCCAATGTCTTTCGCGCTTCGGGACGGATGTTCTGGCCGGTGTTGTACGCGCTCATCCTGATGGTGATGTTCCTGCTGGTGCGCGGTTACCGGCCACGCATCGTCGTCGCGCTGCTGGCACTGGCATTGACGATACAGATTGTCGACACACGCAACGGCTGGATGGGTTTGCGCAACAGCAAGATGATCACGCCCTCCGCAGAATGGGCAACGCCGATGCACGATCCGTTCTGGGCGAGTGCAGCGGCGCATTACTCGAAGGTGCGCAGTCTGATGCCACAGAATCAGTCCGAACGCTGGCAAGTGATTGCCGATTTCGCCGCGACCCATGGCCTGAAAACCGATGCTGTCTATTTGGGGCGCATGAGTGCCAAAGCACTGGATCAGGCCCGGCAGAAAACGCAGCGCATGCTCGACTCAGGGCAATACGATGCCGACTCGTTGTACATACTCGACGATTCCGTGCTGGCCGATGCTGCGAAAAGCGTCAACAGTGAAACCGATCTGCTGACCAGAGTAGATGACCTGGTGGTGCTGGCGCCGGGCTGGAAGCGCTGTTCGCAATGCTTGAGCATGCCGGATGAAGGTCGGCGAATGTCATGGATGGCGCTGTCCCGTCCCGGTCAGGTGATGACGTTCAACCACACTACCCGGCAGCTCAGCAGCGGTTGGTCGACCCCGGAAAACTGGGGAACATGGTCTGCGGGGCAGCAAGCGCAGGTCGACTTGCGGGTGACACCCGAGGCACGCTCGATTGCGCTGGAGGTCATGGCATTCGTTCTGCCGCAACACCCGGCGCAGCGAGTGATTGTCAGTTTGAATGGCGAGCAGGTGCTGACCACGCGGCTGACGCAACTTCAGGATAATCAACTGGAAATCCCGATCCCTGCGGCGATCCGCGAGCAACTGGTGGACAATGATCGTCTGACGATCGAGCTGCGATTACCCGACGCCATCAGTCCGCAACAATTGGGCCTGAACGACGATTCACGGGTCATGGGCCTGGGCTTGAAACGCTTGACGGTGAACTGACGCACTGTGGCGATGGACGCCGGGGCCTGCGCCTTTCTACACTGCCGGTATTCCGGGGGGTAGGGGGTAAAGGATGAACCGAAATGAACTACGCAAGGCCGACATCAACCTGATGGTGGTGTTCGAGACCTTGATGCTCGAACGCAACGTGACCCGGGCCGCCGAGAAACTGTTTCTCGGCCAGCCGACCATCAGTTCGGCGCTTAACCGCTTGCGCACGATGCTTAACGATCCGCTGTTCATCCGCGTCGGTCACCGCATGGAACCGACCGCCCGCGCCGAAGATATTTTCCGCCATCTCAAACCCGCACTGGATTCGCTGTCGGTGGCGCTGAGCCTGACCCGCGATTTCGACCCGGCCGTCAGCACCATGACGTTCCGCATCGGCCTGTCCGATGACGTCGAATTCGGCCTGCTGCCGCCGCTGTTGCGCGCGTTGCGTCAGGAAGCGCCGAATGTGGTGTTTGTGGTGCAACACGTCGATTACTGGCGAATTCCCGATCTGCTGGCGGCGGGCGACATCACGGTCGGCATCAGTCAGACCCGTGGTCTGCCGGCCAACGCCAAACGCAAACTGTTGCGGCACATCCAGCCGAGCATCCTGCGCGCCGACGCCAGCGACACACCGCTGACACTGGATGAATATTGCGCGCGTCCGCACGTACTGGTTTCGCACACGGCCAATGTCAGTGGTTTTGCTGATGAGTGGCTGGCGGAGCTCGGTCGTACCCGTCAGGTGGTGCTGTCGGTGCCGCAATATAGCGCGTTGCCGGCGCTGCTGGCCGGTACTGATCTGATCGCCAGCCTGCCGGATTACACCGCGGCCGCCATGGCCACCTCCGGGCTACTGTTCAAGGAACCGTTTCCGTTCAAGACGCCAACGCTGGATCTGTCGATGGTCTGGCTCAGCCACGTGGACAGTGACCCGGCCGAGCGCTGGTTGCGTTCCAGGCTGGAGCAGTTCATGAGCGAACGGCCGCTGACCCCAGTCTGACGAACATCACATACCGTGTGGGAGCGAGCTTGCTCGCGAACGCGGCGTATCAGGCACCTTAAGTGTCGCTGAACGACCGCATTCGCGAGCAAGCTCGCTCCCACATTGGAAAGTCACCGGGAGGGTAGGACGGAGCTGTGCTATATGTACGAGCTTTCTGCCAAACCACCGGGGAACTGCAATGCCACACCTGCATCTGGAATACACCGCCAACCTGCCGCAGTTGAACGCCGACGTCGCGTTGATCCGCCTGAACAACACCCTGGTGGGCTCCGGGCAGTTCGCGGCGGAGTTCGATATCAAAAGTCGCGCGGTGAAAGTCGAAACGTTCAAGGTCGGCACCGCCATGGCCGAGCGCGGTTTCGTCTATGTGAAGCTGGCTTTGCTCAGCGGGCGTTCGGCGCAGATCAAGAAACAGTTGTCAGAAAGCCTGTTGGCCGTCTTGCAGGACTTGTGCGAATGGCCGGCCGGCGTCGAAGTGCAGCTGTGTGTTGAACTGGTCGACATGGATCGCGAGTCCTACAGCAAAACCGCGATTGGCGCGTAGGATTCAGGCCGTTTCCAGCTCGTTGCACACATTGACCACCTGCTCGCGCAACCACAGATTGGCGCTGTCCTGATCAACGCTTTGGCTCCACTGCATGTCCAGGGTAAAACCGGGCAAGCCGTTCGGCGCTTCACAGTGATTGAACACTGCTTCGTTGGTCAGCAAGCGCTGAATACGGCGGGGCAGGGTGAGGATGAAGTCAGTCCCGGTGATCATTTTCAATGCGGCGCTGTAGCTGTTCGAGCGCGCGACGATCTGGCGTTTCTGCGCCTGCCGCGCCAGCCAGCCGTCGACCATGTTGGTGGTCGATGTCCACGGTGTCGGAAACACATGCCGGCGTTCAGTGAAGGCTTGCAGGCTCAGGCGTGGTTCCAGTGGCGTGGCGCGCTTGTCGAAGACGCAGACCAGATCATCCTCCAGCAACATCCGTGATTTGAGGTCAGTGTGATGGCGGTGGAAGTTGGGACCGAAGCTGATCACCAGATCGAGGCTGCCATCGCGCAACTCATCCGCCGGGACATCGGTTTCAAACTTGTGCATGTTGACCATCACCGGCAGGTCGTCGAAATCAAAACGTTTCAACAGGCGCGGCAGAATCAACTGTTCGAAGTATTCCGGGGCACAGATGTTGAAGGTGACGGCTTGTTGGGTCGGGTCGAACGTGGGGGCGCCGGCGTGGCACAGGTTTATGCTTTCGAGGATCTTCTGCACATGGCCGTACATGCTGCTGGCCTTGTAGGTCGGACGCATACCGGTGCGGGTGTTGATGAACAGTTCGTCTTCGAAACTGGTGCGCAGTTTTTTCAGACAGTAACTGACGGTGGACTGGCTGACGAACAGGGTTTCCGACACATCGGTGACGCTGCTTTGCTCATAAACGGCGACAAACACCATGAGGTCCTGCATGTCGAGCTTGCGTAGCAAGTTACTGTTCAGCATCCGTTCTGTCTCGCTGTGCTCCTTGCGCTGAATCCGCGCAAACGTGTGCGAACGATCCTAACGGAACGATGGTGCCAGGACAAAGCCCTGTAGGACGTTTCACGGTCAGTTGTGGGACAGAAAGTTTTAGTAACACGACGTCGCCGATCAAAGCGCGCAAAGATGGCCAGAGGCCTTTAGCTTGATCCCCGAAAGTGCCGCACGTAATGCCGAGGATCGAAGCGCCACACCATCAGCAACATCAAACCCATCACCGCCATCAATGACCACCAGGCCCCTTCGAAGCTGCCGAGTCGATCGCGGATCATTCCGGCCAACAACGGTGAGAGGCCAGCGATCAAATAGCCGATACCCTGCACGAAAGCGACCAGGCCCCCGGCACGTTGCGGATTGTCGAGGTGGTCGAGAGCGACGATCAGACTCATCGGAAACAGACCGCCGATACCCAGACCCAACAGGCAGGGCCATAGCAGGCTGAAGTGTTGCGGGCTGAGGATCAGGCCGCAAAACCCGGCGATGATCAGCGTCAGCAGCGCCATCAGAATCACCCGTCGATCCCGGCTGCGATTGGCGATAGCAGGAACCACCAGGCCGGAAATCACCTCCATGGCCGTCAGAAAACCTAACAGCAGCCCGGCGTTTTGTTCGCTCCAGCCTTTTTCCACGTAGTACGGGGCGAGCCAGGCCAGCACACAGGTGTAGGACGCCGTACCCAACCCAAAGAAAACCGCCAGTAGCCAGGCGCGAGGATTGCTGAAGAAGCGATCCTCACGCTTTGCCAACCCCATGGAGGGCAGATGGCGGCGTTGCGACCAGCAGAACACCAGTGCGAGCAAAGCAAGGATTGCCCAGATTGCCAGACCGTTGCGCCAGCTGCCCGTTTGCGCCATGACCAGCGGTGCAAGCGAGGCGGCAATGGCTGCACCGCCCATGATCGAAGTGACGTACAAACCCATGCACAACGAGACGTTGTTGGCGAAGCGCGATTTGATCAACGCCGGCATCAATGCCTGAATCAGCGCAATGCCGATCCCGGCCAGCACGGCGCTGACGATCAGTTGAAATGCCGTGTCGATAAACAGCCGTGACAACGTTGCCAGCGCGATGATCAGCAATGACAGCAGCACCGTTCGTTGCTCACCCAAACGCTGACTGATGCCGAGGCCGACAAACATTGCCAGTCCCATGACCATTACCGGCAACATGGTCAGCAGTGCGGCGAGGCTGAAACTGAGTGCAATATCATTGCGAATCGCTGACAGCAGTGGACCGACCGCAGCCATCGACGGGCGCAGGTTGAGCGCAACGAGGATGATGGCGAGCATTAACCAGACAGCAGGACGGGCGGTGGCGCGGACGTTATCCATCATCAAACCTTAGGGCGGGGCTGGTGATTAGGCGCGCAGCCGTCTAGTCCGGGCAAACCAGAAAATCCTGAGCAGTATTTAAAAACTCGATACCCCGCGACCCATGGTGGGAGCGAGCCTGCTCGCGAAAGTGGATGGTCTGCCACCGAAATATTGGATGTGCCGACCTCTTCGCGAGCAGGCTCGCTCCCACAATAAACAGCCGTGTTGTTTTTTCTGAATCAAAGCTGAACCATTCTCAAATACTTCACAAGTTTCTATGTATTGCCGAAAGCCAACTAATCGTTGGCGTCTTTTTCACAAAAAATTGATGGTTGCCTGCTTAGCATTTGTACTGCCTTGGTTAATGAATTTTTCACAATCGAATTTTCATCATTAACCAAGGTTCTTCTTTTCAGGAATCGCCCACCTTTATGTTGAAGTTAAAAGCCGCGCGCCCGGAATGGGTGACGTTGATCGCCAGCGCCTTTCTTTTGATCGGTTTCAATTTTGTCCTCTGGCAGCATCTCTTTGAAATCACTGCCGCCGATGGCCAAGGCATCGCCATGCGCGTGGCTTTCGGGGTGATGATTCTCGCGGCGTTCAACATCGTGCTGACGTTTATCGCTTTTCGGCCGGTGCTTAAGCCAGCACTGACGTTGATATTTTTGATCAGTGCCGGGGTGGCTTACTTCATGAGCCAATATGGCGTCATGATTGATGCGGGCATGTTGCGTAACTTTGCCGAGACCAATGCCACAGAAGTTCGCGACCTGCTGTCGTTGAAGTTGTTTGCCTATATTTTGTTTCTCGGAGTTTTGCCCTCCTGGTTGTTGTGGAAGTTGCCGGTTAATTATCGTCGCTGGCACCGTGAGTTGTTCAGCAAAGTTATTGTCAGTGTCGCCTCGGCAGCCGTTATCGGTGGTGTGGCCCTGGCCAACTACCAAGGGCTGTCTTCGCTGTTTCGCAACCACCACGAAATTCGCCTGATGCTGGTGCCGAGCAACTACATTGGCGCGTCGGCCGGTTACCTGCGTGAGCAAGTGGTCTCTTCGCAGCAACCGTTCGTCAAGATCGGTGAAGACGCCCAGCGCAATCCCGATTTGAAACTTCAGCCGCGCAAATCCCTGACCGTTCTGGTCGTGGGTGAAAGCGCTCGCGCAGAGAACTTCGGCATCCTCGGCTATGACCGTGACACCACACCGAAACTCGACAAGGAAGCCGGGTTGATCGCCTTTACCGATGTGCATTCCTGCGGCACAGAGACGGCCGTTTCGGTGCCGTGCATGTTCTCCAACATGGGCCGCAAGGATTACGACGCCAGTAAGGCGAAAAATGAAGAAGGTCTGCTCGACGTGCTTAAACGTGCCGGTATCGACGTGATCTGGCGCGACAACCAGTCTGGCTGCAAAGGCACTTGTGATCGAGTCACCCTGCAGGACGTCAGCAACCTGAAAGACCCGGCGCTGTGTGCCAACAGCGAATGCCGCGACGAAATCCTCCTGCAAGGCCTGCAAAGTTTCATCGATCATCTCGACAAGGACACCGTTCTGGTCCTGCACCAGATGGGCAGCCACGGTCCGGAATACTTCAAGCGTTATCCGAAGGAATATGAGCACTTCACGCCTGTTTGTGAAAGTAACGCGCTGAACAATTGCAGTCGCGAAAGTATCGTCAACGGTTACGACAACACGCTGGTGTATACCGACCATGTGCTGTCGAGCCTGATCGATGTATTGCGCAGCAATCAGGACAAAGTCGACACCGCCATGTTGTATCTGTCGGACCACGGCGAGTCGCTGGGCGAATACAACCTGTTTCTGCATGGCACGCCTTACATGTTGGCGCCTGAGCAACAAAAGCATGTTGCGATGCTGGCGTGGTTCTCCGACAACTATCAGAAAGCCTACTCGGTCGACACTCATTGCCTGCAGATGAGCCGCGACAAACCGTTGAGTCAGGACAACCTGTTCCACTCGATGCTTGGCCTGCTCGAGGTCAAGAGCAAGGTCTATCAGCCGGGTCTGGACATGTTCGCCGGTTGCCGCGGCGCGGTGATCGATGGCGTGTTGGCCAAGGACTGAGCTGATTCGGGCCCGTCACTCTGACCTGACGGGCCTGTCTGTTTCCTCTGTCAGACTATTCTTGCTCTTTGGCAGGACATTTCGTTACAGCTCTTGCCCTTCGCAGGCGCGTAAATCGCCGGTGGCGATATATACTGCGCGCCATTCTTCAAGGGAGAGCCGTGTGGCCATCGATATTCACTGGATTCGCGACAACGAAAGCCTCGCGCAGTTTTGCGCCGAGTGGCAGCAGCTGCCGTTCGTTGCCCTCGACACCGAATTCATGCGGGTCGACACCTTCTACCCGATTGCCGGCCTGTTGCAGATTGGCGACGGCAAACGCGCCTACCTGATCGATCCGCTGACCATCAATGCCTGGCAACCGCTGGCCGCACTGCTGGAAAACCCGGCGGTGCTGAAAGTCCTGCACGCCTGCAGCGAAGACCTCGAAGTCCTGTTGCGCCTGACCGGCAGCCTGCCGGCGCCGATGTTCGATACGCAATTGGGCGCGGCTTATCTGAACCTCGGTTTCTCGATGGGCTATTCGCGGCTGGTGCAGGAAGTGCTCGGCATCGAGCTGCCGAAGGGCGAGACCCGTTCCGACTGGTTGCAACGCCCGTTGTCCGATACGCAAATCAGCTACGCCGCCGAAGATGCCGTGCATCTGGCTGAGGTTTTCGTACAGCTGCGGCCGAAACTGTCTGACGAGAAATTCGCCTGGGTGCTGGAGGACGGTGCCGAACTGGTCGCCAACCTGCGCCGCGAAACCGATCCTTACGAGGTTTATCGCGAAGCCAAACTGGCGTGGAAACTCTCGCGCGCGCAACTGGCGGTACTGCGCGAATTGTGTGCATGGCGTGAAACCGAAGCCCGCGCCCGCGATCTGCCGCGCAACCGCATCGTCCGCGAGCATTCGCTGTGGCCGTTGGCTCGGACGCAGCCGGATAACCTCGCCGCGTTGGGCAAGATCGAAGACATGCACCCGCGTACCGTGCGTCAGGACGGCCAGTTTCTGCTTGATCTGATCAAGCGCTCTGGCAGTGTGGGGCCTGATCAATGGCCGCCCGCTGTCGCGGAGCCATTGCCGATCGAGGCGGCTGCGTTGATCAAACAACTGCGTGCATTGGGCCAGGCTGAGGCCGAGCGTCTGGGCATCGCCCCGGAACTGATGCTGCGCAAGAAAACCCTCGAAGCCCTGGTCAAAAGCGGCTTCCCCGAGGGTCCTTACCAATTGCCTGAGTCGTTGCGTGGCTGGCGCCGCGAACTCATGGGCCAGAAGCTGCTCGACAGCCTGGCCACCGCCGGAGAACAGCCTTGAAACGTATTTGTTCCATCTACCAAAGCTCCAAGCGCAGCGGCATGTACCTTTACGTGCTCAAGAGCGATGCGCTGGAGCGTGTGCCGGAAGCGCTGATGCTGGCGTTCGGCAAGCCGAAGCATTCCTTCGACCTCGTGCTGTCGCCCGAGCGCAAACTGGCCAGCGAAGACATCGTCGTGGTCCTGGAAAACCTCGACAAGCAGGGCTATCACCTGCAAATGCCGCCGGCCGAGGACGAATACATCGAGCACCTGCCCGAAGAGTTGCTGCGACGCAACGACCCGGTCTGATCTGCGAGGCTCAGTTCTGAGTCTCGGTTTACCCTGGAACTGTTTTTACCGCGATGGCCGGCCAAAATCCGGCGGCCGTCTGCACGGTTTGCGAAAGGTTTGAAGATGCGCGTTCTGATTGCTGAACACGACCACGCGATATACGCCCGGCTGCTGCGTCAGGCAGCGCCCGAGCTGGAAGTAATGACCAGTGGCGACTCCGCCGAACTGGCCCGTCAGGCCGCCGATTGCCCGGTGTGGCTGGGCCAGCCGGATCTGCTGGCGACCCTGTTGCGCCAAGGGCATCAGCCACAATGGCTGCAATCGACCTGGGCCGGCATCACGCCGCTGCTCGCTGACGGCTTGCGCCGCGATTATCGCTTGACCCGTGCGGTAGGGATTTTCGGTCAGGTGATGGCTGAATACGTGCTGACGTACATTCTTGGCCATGAGCGCGAAGTGCTGGCGCGACTGGTCAGCCAGGTCGAGCGCAAGTGGGACAATCGCAGCGGCCAGAGTCTTGTCGGACGCAAAGTGCTGATCGTCGGCACGGGCGACATCGGCCAGAGCGTGGCGCAGTTCCTGCTGCCATTCGGCATCGAGTTGTACGGCATTGCCAGCACTGCCCGCGAGCAAGCGCCGTTTGTCGAGGTCGGTTCGATGGCCGATCTGCCACGCCTGGTGGGCGAGGTGGATTACGTGGTCAATCTGCTGCCGAACACCGAGCACACCCACGATATCTACGACGCGGCGCTGTTCAAGCAATTCAAACCGACCGGGTTGTTCATCAACGCCGGACGCGGTGTCGCGGTGGTCGATGCTGATCTGGTGGAAGCGCTGAAAGAAGGGCATCTGGCGGGGGCGGTGATCGACGTTTGCCGTCAGGAGCCACTGCCGCAGCGCCATCCGTTCTGGACGGCGTGGGGTTTGTTGCTGACCGGGCACAGCTCGGCACCGACGTCACCGGCGTTGATGGTGCAGCTGTTTGTCGAGAACCTAAAGGCGTATCAGGCGAGCGAAGCGTTGCGCGGGGAAGTGGATTTCGATCGCGGTTATTGAATGTTCGCCGAATAAAATGTGGGAGCGAGCCTGCTCGCGAAGGGGGAGTATCAGCCAACATCATCGTTGTCTGACACACCGCTTTCGCGAGCAGGCTCGCTCCCACATTTGTTTTTGTGCTGGCTTAGAGGGTGAAGTCGCCTTCTGCCGCCAGTTCGTTCAGCGGACGGCGTGGGCTCGGCTCTTCACGGGCTTGCAGGTATTCAGCCAGCGTTGCCTTGTCACCCAGTTTGCCAACGGCCACGGCAGCATGCAGCGCATAACCTTCAGGAATGTTCAGCTCCTTGCGGGTCAGTTCCTGATCGAAGCCGGCCATGCCGTGGGTGTGCCAGCCGCTGATGCTCGCCTGCAGCGCCAGATGGCCCCACGCCGAACCGGTATCAAACGTGTGCCACAGCGCTGGAGTTTCTTCGCTGGCACCCGGTGCGGTGAAGGTGGTTTTCGACATCACGATCACCAGCGCCGACGCATGCTGCGCCCAGCTGCGGTTGAACTCGTTCAACAGTCCCAGATAACGCTCCCAGTTCGGCGTATCGCGACGTGCATAGAGGAAACGCCATGGCTGCGAGTTGTACGCCGAAGGTGCCCAGCGCGCGGCCTCGAAGAAGCTCAGCAGGGTTTCTTCCGGAATCGCTTCCCCGGTGAAGGCGCGCGGCGACCAGCGGTTGGTGAATTGCGGGTGAATGGCGTAATCGGCAACGCGAGGGTTGGCACTCATCGAGAGATTCCTTGCTACGTTTGAGTCATGAATTCGAGGCAAAACCCTACGTGGCGGCGATCAGGCTGACAAGCGCGATTTACCGACAGTCGCCAGCGCTTGGCCCGCAAGGCCTTGAGCACTAGACTGGCGGCCTTTTCACCACCTGATGTTGATGTTTGAGCCATGACCGCCAAAGTCGAACCGTTCTGGATACGCAAAACCCTCGATCAGCTGGATCACGAGGAATGGGAATCGCTGTGCGACGGCTGTGGTCTGTGCTGCCTGCAGAAACTCGAGGATGAGGAAGACAACAGCGTCTATTACACGCGTATTGCCTGCAAACTGCTGGACCTGAAAACCTGTCAGTGCAGCGATTACCCGAACCGCCTCAAGTTTGTTCCGGACTGCATCCAGCTCACCCCGGGCCAGGCCGAAGAGTTCAAATGGCTGCCGCCGACCTGCGGTTATCGACTGGTTAGCGAGGGCAAGGATCTACCGTTGTGGCACCACCTGGTGTGTGGCGATCGCGACGCGGTGCACCACGAACGGATTTCCCAGTCCGGGCGCATGCTCGCCGAAGGCAGCGTGCCGGAGGATGACTGGGAAGATCACCTGATTTTCCGCGCAGGTTAAACACCTGCGCACGCAAGCTTTGCCAAGGAGTGTGTATGGCTGTCGGATTGCAGCGAGCGTTGATGGTTGCGCTGCTGGCGTTGAGTGCGCCGGTCTGGGCAGCGAAGAAGGTCGATCTGGATTATCACGTACGCCTGTTGCCGCAGAGCGATCAGGCCGAAGTGCGTCTGACCCTGGCCAAAGGCGAGGCGGTGCGCAGCCTTGATTTCGACCTTGGCGACGGCAGCCATTACAGTGACTTCAAGGCCGACGGCCAGTGGCTGCTGACACCGGGCAAAAATGCACGTGGCGTCTGGCGGCCAGCCAGTGACCAATCCAGTCTCACCTACCGCGTGCGCATCAGCCACGGCCGCAAGAACGGCAGCTTCGACACGCGCATGACCCCAAGCTGGGCGTTGATGCGCGGTGACGAATTGGTGCCGCCGGCCAAACTTGATCAGCAGGACGGCACCGAACTGGTCGCGCGTCTGCAATTCGAATTGCCCGAGGGCTGGAAAAGTATCGAAACCGCGTGGCCACGCATCGGCAAGAACAAATTCCGCATCGATAATCCATCACGCCTGTTCGACCGCCCGACCGGCTGGATGCTTGCCGGCCATCTCGGCAGCCGCCGCACACGGCTGGGCGAAACCGAAGTCACCGTGGCTTCGCCACAAGGGCAGGGCATGCGCCGCATGGATGTGCTGACCTTGCTGACGTTCGTCTGGCCGCAGGTGCAGGCCGTTTATCCACGCCATCCGGCCAAGCTGTTGATTGTCGGCGCCAACGATCCGATGTGGCGCGGCAGCCTCGCTGCGCATGAATCGATCTACGTGAACACGCGCTTGCCGCTGGTCAGCGAAAACGGCAGCAGTGCACTGGTGCGTGAGTTGGCCCAGGTGTTCGGACGGATCAACGACGAGCAGCGCAGCGACTGGATCAGCGAAGGCTTTGCCGAGTATTACGCCGTTGAGCTGGTGCGCCGCGCGGGTGGCATGAGCGATGAGCGTTATCAGAGTTTGCAGACGAAACTGGCCAGGGACAGCCAGAAAGTCACGACGTTACGCGGCGAACAGATCAGCCCGGCACAGGTTTCGAAAGCGGTGGTGGTGTTGCAGGAGCTGGATCGCGAGATTCGCCTGAAGACACGTAACAAGCGTTCGCTGGATGACGTGTTGCGTGGGGCGATGCATCTGGGGACGGTGAGTACCAAGGAGTTTGTGCAACTGGCCGAGAGTGTTCTTGGCGAGTCCTCAAAAGTCCTTGATACCGCGTTGCTTCAGTGAGACCGCTATCGCGAGCAGGCTCACTCCTACAAGGGAACGCGTTCCAAATGTAGGAGTGAGCCTGCTCGCGATGGGGCCTTCAACCCCACCGCAAATCTGCGATCAAACCCCGGCTTTCGGCGATTTCACCGAATCATTGCCGGTCACGGTAGCGGTTTTGGTCGCCGCCTCAGCATTCGCCTTCAGCTTGCTCAACTCTTCCCCGGCCCGCTCGATCTTCGCTCGCACGTTATTCATGTCCTGACGACTTTTCTCAAACAGGCTTTTGACCGAGCTGTGCCCGGTAATCCCGCGCGCCATCGCCACGCCGCCAATTGCCACCTGAATCAAACCGAACACGCCGCCACGGCGCAGGCCTTTACCGACCATGATCACGCCGCCCGCGAGTGAGCCGATGCGCTCCCAGCCTTCGACGTTCTGCTCGGAATGGCTCTGGAACGGGGTGGATTCGATGCGTTCGACACGTTTGAGCTCGGTCATGATCTTTCTCCAGGCAATGAGTAATCGATAAACAAGCTGACTGCCGGAGCGGTCAGCTCGTTCCATCGAATATGCGGCGTTTCAGCGGAATTTCGGCCCGGAGCGGGTGTTCAAGCCCTTGGCCATGCGGTCGTAGAGCACGACGTTGACGGTCGCGGCGAGGTTCATGCAGCCGGTGGTCGGGATGTACACGACGTCTTCGCACCAGTCGCGGATCTCTTTGTCCAGCGAGCCGTCTTCGGGGCCGAAGATGTACAGGGCGCGATCCGGGTGGGTGTATTCCGGCAGAGGGCGGGCGCCCTCGACCAGTTCCACGGCGACGGGCACGCAGTTGAGCGGGAGGATCTTTTTCAGATCGTCGATGCCGATCAGCGGGATGTCGTAGTGCACACGTTTGGTGTCGGTGACGAAGTCGGCGGCGCGTTCATAACGCTTGCCGGTGTAGAACACCGACGCCACGCCGTAGCAGCCTGCGGCGCGCATCACCGAACCGACGTTCTCTGGTGATTTGGGGTTATACAAACCAATGCAGCTGTACCGTTTGTCTGCCACGAGCGGGGTGCCTTCGGGAAAAAGAGCGCGATTATACGGGGATTGGGGGAGGGCGGGCAGATTCGAGATCTACGGTGTCTGGCCGGCCGCCTTCGCGAGCAGGCTCGCTCCCACATTTGATCGGCGTCGTACACTAAACCAATGTGGGAGCGAGCCTGCTCGCGAAGGGGCCAGTTCAGGCGCTGAAGATCATCAGTCTTCTTTTTTCATCAACCCGGCGAGGGCGGCAAACGGGTTATGCGTTGCCTTGGCAATCTTCGGCGTGCTCAGCGAGCCTTCGCTGAAATACTGCTGATCGGTATAGCGCGAGTGTTCGTTGTCGTGGCAATACAGGCACAACAATTCCCAGTTCGAGCCGTCCTGCGGGTTGTTGTCGTGATTGTGGTCGCGGTGGTGCACGGTCAGTTCGCTCAGGCGCTTGCCGGAAAACTCACGGGTGCAGCGGCCACAGACGTGCGGGTACATCTTCAGGGCTTTGTCGCGGTAGCCCATTTCTTTGTCGCGCTGGTTGTCGGCGAGGATGCGATCCAGCTTCGACGTGTTGGTTGGGGTGGACGAACTCATGGGTTCACCTTTGTAAAAAGACTAATGACGGTTATGAGCAGAGTTTAGCTCAGCCCTTGAGCTTCTCGGCAATCCAGATCGTGTGGCGGGTGCCCTTGTTGCCGTGGGCGAAGACCTGGACTTCTTCGGCCTTGAATCCGGCCTTCTTCAATTTGTCGGAAAACAGCCGGTCAGCGCTGGCCGACCACACAGCGAGCACGCCTTTGGGGCGCAGGGCCTTGGCGCAGGCATTCAGACCCGCGGCGGAGTACAGCCAGCTGTTGGCCTTCTGGGTCAGGCCTTCGGGACCGTTGTCGACGTCGAGCATGATCGCGTCGAAGCCGTTCGGTTCGCTTTGCAGCACCTTCGCCACGTCTTCCTGACGGATCACCGTGCGCGAATCGAGCAGCGGTCGACCGGACTTTTCGCCGAGCGGGCCACGGTTCCACTCGACGACGCCGGGCACCAGTTCCGCGACCACCACTTCAGCGGTTTTGCCCAGATGCTTGAGCGCCGAGGCGAGGGTGAAACCCATGCCCAGTCCGCCGATCAGCACCCGCGAGTCCGGCCGCCCGGCCACTTTACGGCAAGGAATTTCCGCCAGCGCATCTTCGGAGCCGTGCATGCGCGTGTTCATCAATTGCCCGCCGTCGCCGCCCTGGATCTTGATGACGAAATCTTCGCCATACTCGAACAGGCACAGGGCACCGCCGCTTTCAGGGATCGGGGTGGTGTCGAGCAGAACGAAACGTTTCATGGAAATCTCTACAAGGGGGGAAGGCAAGCAGGCCCGTTGGGAGTAGCCTGAGCACAGACTAGAGGCCAAACGGAGCCCTTGATGAAGCGCACCATTCTAACGGTCATTGCCCTGGCCGCGCTCTCGATTACTGCAGTGCAGGCGCAACAGACAATACCGGTCAGCCCGGCGCCGCAACCCGGCTCGCCCGGCACCGCGACGCCGACGCCGTATCCGCAGATAACGCCGATCAACATTCCCAAGTCAGGTGCCGGCAGTGGCAGCCCGCCGTTGGTACCGATTGAAATGCCCACTCCGCCGAGCAAGGATCAACCTGTGCCGGGCATTGAACCGAGCGGCACCAAAGCCAAATCCCCCGGCGGTTAAACCTGCTGCGCGGCCAATTGGCCGTCTGCCATGCGCAGGCGTTTCGACAGGGATACGGCGAGGGCGCGAATGATCTTGGCGGCGATTTTCGGCGCATCGTTGAGCATTTTTTCCAGCGAATCCTTGCCCAGGTTCAGCAACTGGCAATTGCTCGCGGCGACACAGGTGGCCGAGCGGCGTTCGCCATCGAGCACGGCCATTTCGCCAAACGCCCGACCGCTGCGCAGGGTGGCCATGGTGATGACCTGGCCATCGGGTCCGGTTTTTTGCACGGCGACCTGACCGGTGTGGAGGATGCACATGAAGCTGCCGGCATCGCCCTCACGGAAAATCGCCTCGCCTTCGGCCACGGTGCTGATGCTGAAATAGCCGGAAGCGGCCGCAAAATCGGCCAGCTGCAATTGATCGAACAGGCCACAGTCCATCAGCCAGTCACGGATTTCGTTGTTCAGGAAGGTCGGTTCTGACATGTCGTCACGGTCTTTTTGTTTTCACTGTTTCAAGGCTGTACACCGCCCCTGTGGGGTATCGGCCTCTTGGGTCTGCAATTAAGACCCAAGTGACCAACGGAGTTCCTCAGGCCAGGCCCAAAACCTTGAAAACAAATGCGTATTCGAGCGCTACGTCACGTAATCCCTGATAACGCCCGCTCATCCCGCCATGCCCGGCGCCCAGTTCAGTCTTGAGCAGCAGCACATTGTCGTCGGTCTTGGTCGCGCGCAATTTCGCCACCCACTTCGCCGCTTCCCAGTACTGCACGCGGCTGTCGTTGTAGCCGGCGATGACCAGCGTCGCCGGATAATCCTGCGCGCTGACGTTTTCGTACGGTGCATACGCCTTGATCCGCTCGTAAACATCCGGCTCTTCAGGATTACCCCATTCGTCATACTCGGTGACGGTCAGCGGCAGGTCCGGGTCGAGCATGGTGTTGAGCACGTCGACGAACGGCACTTCGGCAATCGCCACGGCGAACAGATCCGGACGCTGGTTGAGCACTGCACCGATCAACAAACCACCGGCGCTGCCACCGCTGATTGCCAGTTTATCGGCGGTGGTAATGCCGTTGAGGATCAGGAATTCGGCGCAGGCAATGAAGTCGCTGAAGGTGTTGTGCTTGTGTTCCTGCTTGCCGGCGCGATACCAGGCTTCGCCCAGTTCACCGCCGCCGCGCACGTGAGCGATGGCGAAGGCCATGCCACGATCCAGAAGGCTTAGACGGGCGTGGGAGAACCACGGATCAAGGCTCGAACCGTAAGCGCCGTAGCCGTACAGATACAGCGGCACTGCTTTGCCAACCATTTCGCGCTTCATCACCAGACTGATCGGCACTTGCGTGCCGTCCGGCGCCGTTGCCCACAGACGCTGGCTGACGTAAGCGTCGGCGTCGAACGGGCCAAGTACCGGAGTTTCTTTCAACACCGCTTGTTCGCCGCTGGCGAGAATCAGTTGGCGAACCTGTGCCGGGCGGTTCAATGCTTCGTAGCGCAGACGAATGCGGTCGCTTTCAAATTCCAGGCTGTTTTGCACATACAGGCTGTAGGCGGCGTCCGGCAATTGCACGCGATACGGCGCCAGACCGTGTGGATGTACTTCGATGATCGGCAAGCCACCTTCGCGCAGGCTCAGGGTCATGGCCTCGGTGTTGAGGCTGACACCGTCGAGCATCACCGTGTCGCTGTGGGGGATCAGGTTCTGCCATTCGGCTTCGGTCGGCGCGGTGCCGTTATCCGGGGCCTGATACAGGGCATAGTTGATGCCGTCACGGTTGGTGCGGATAAACCACGTCCACACGCCATCGAGCAGGCCGTGATCGACATCGTATTCATGATCTTCGACCCGTGGCGCCAGGCAGGTGAAGGGCTGGTGCGGCTGATTGGCGTCGAGCGCCCAGACTTCGCTGGTGGTCTTGCTGCCCAGCGACAGCAGCAATTGCTGCTCGGAACTGGAACGGTAGCAGTGCAGGAAGAAACGCCCGTCCGGCTCGTGGAAAACTTCTTCGGCAGCGGTGCCGTCGAGGCGGTAACGGAACAACTTGTGTGGACGATGGGTGTCGTCGAGTACGCCGAAAAACAGGGTCAGGCTGTCATTGGCCCAGGTCATGCTGCCGTCGCAGTCTTCGAATTCCAGTTCGCTGACTTTGTCGTTGGCCAGTTCCTTGACGAACAGCGTGTAGATCTCATCGCCTGAGGCGTCGACGCTGTAGGCCAGACGCTGGTGGTCCGGGCTGATGCTGAACGCGCCCAGCGAGAAGAACCCGCCGTTGGCCAGCACATTCGGGTCGAGCAGCAGCTGTTCGCGGCTTTCGTCGAGGCTCAGGCTGTCGTCTGCCGGACGCGGACAGCGGTAATGCCGGGCGTACTCGTCGCCCGCCGTGGTGCGCGTGTAATACAGGTACGGGCCCCACGGCGAGGGCAGGGACAGGTCGGTTTCAAGAATCCGGCCCTTGATCTCTTCGAACAGAGTTTCGCGCAACTCGGCCTGATCGGCGGTTTGCGCCTCTTGGTATGCGTTTTCGGCCTTGAGGTAATCGAGCACCGCGTCGGTGTCGCGCTCCTGCAGCCAGGCATACGGGTCGGCACCGGCGGCCTTGTGGGCGATCGGGGCACTGTTGGCGTTGGCGGATTGGGGCATGGAAGGCTCTCGGACAATATTCGGAATAAGGTTTTTTACAGCGCTTGATACCGCCGCAGCCCCCTGTGGGAGCGAGCTTGCTCGCGAAGGCGGTGGGTCAGACAACAAAGTTTCAACTGACAGTTCGTATTCGCGAGCAGGCTCGCTCCCACAGGTCGTGTGTCTATTGGGACAAGCCGCACGGGCGAAAAGTCGTTACTATAAGCGCCTCTGTGCGACACGCGTAGCGTGTCTTCAAGACCTCGAGGTGTCAGATCATCTTGAGGGGCTCCTTGAGTGGAGTCGAAGCCTAGGTATCGCCTCCTTGGAAACAAATCTGTCCCAGAAGTCCAGTACCTTCAAGGGCTTGCCGCTGCGGCGGGGTATGCAAAAGGGTCGATACAGCATTCAAAACTCGCCCTCAGAAAGCGTTTTTCTTTCTGGAATGCATCTCAAATCATCGGTTCTTCTCAGAACCTAACCCACGCGGGAAAGAATCCCCGCAGGGGTTTTCTCCTGCTTCTGAAACAGGGGGAAACAAACCTTAGAGCATGCTGCTTAGGCAGTCCCCGCTCCTATCCATCTGAAGACGCGAGCGAAAGTTCTGTCTGTCATTGTCCATCTAATTTGCTTGCAAGTTAGCAGCGGACTCGTTGTGCGACCAACGATAGCCTAGGAAAACATGCGTCATTGGCAACGATGAGGTGTGAAGCTTTTCTGACAACGTAGTCCCCGAAAGGGCCTGCATTTTCCGCGAGGGGATGCGGGGATGCTCGGAGCAGAACCGGGTTGAGACGCTAGGCTGATCGGAATGGGCAACATATGTGAACTGCTGATAAACGTCGTAATTATAAACAAGCCAAAACTGCTGTCAGGCTTGAGCCAACAGGCAAAGTGATCGGATACCTCCGTAGAGGCTGGGGGTACGTCGTCATCAGGATCACCGGCGGAAAGGCAGGCCCTAACCCAATCGTGTGACAGGCAGGGAACGTGGTAAGTCCGTATGGCTGCCTTCGGGCAGGTGAACCGCAAGGGGATCTGTTGGCCGTGCGGGTATGGGATCGCAGAGAAAGCGAAAGTCGATTTGTAATGAATCGAATAGGGGTTGGAACATCACCTCACGGGAAACCGGGCAGACTTCTGCGTGGTCTTTTGTCGCATGAACTCTGACTGAGCCTGTCTCAATAATTTCAGAAACCTGTGTTTAGGTTTCCCATTAATCCAGCCCTGACGGGACGTCCATTCCCGTCAGGGAATGCGTACGTCTTCAGCTCAGGCAATTTGAGAGGAAGGCAGCATGCTAGTACATAGCCCTATGGCCGTGTCTGCGCCCTCCAGCGCTCCGCAGCAATGGCATGACATCGATTGGCGTCGTGTCCAGCGGAACGTTCGGGCAATGCAGGTGCGGATCGCGAAGGCTGGTCGGGAAGGCGACTGGCGCAAGGTTAAATCCTTGCAACGGATGCTGACCCGCTCTCGATCGGCCAGATACTTGGCCGTTCGGCGAGTCACTGAAAACCAGGGCAAGCGCACGGCGGGAGTCGACCGCGTGCTCTGGGATACACCCGATGCCAAATGGAAAGCGGCAAATGGGTTGAAGCGCCACGGATACAAACCTCGGCCATTACGGCGAGTTTTTATTCCGAAGTCGAATGGAAAGGAGCGCCCTCTGGGCATTCCGACCATGACAGACAGAGCTATGCAAGCCTTGTATTTGTTAGCTCTGGCGCCCATCGCGGAAACCACCGGTGATCCAAATAGCTATGGCTTCAGGATCGAACGTTCGACGGCGGATGCAATGGGACAGCTGTTCGTCTGCCTGTCCAAAAAGGTTTCGGCCCAATGGGTACTGGAGGCGGACATCAAAGGCTGCTTTGACCACATCAATCATGACTGGCTGATCGCCAATGTCCCTACAGACAACGAGATCCTTCGGAAGTGGTTGAAAGCCGGGGTAATTCATAAAGGCCAACTGCAGGCAACGAATGCTGGGACGCCGCAGGGCGGGATTATCTCGCCCACCTTGGCAAATATGGTGCTGGATGGCCTGGAATCACAGCTCAAGCAACATCTGGGCGTGACACAGGCCAAGAAGCTGAAAATCAACGTGGTGCGTTACGCGGATGACTTTGTGATTACCGGAGACTCGAAAGAGGTGCTGGAAAGCGAAATCAGACCTTGGGTGGAGCAGTTTCTCGCTGTAAGGGGGCTGCAGTTGTCACTCGAGAAAACCCGCGTGGTTCACATAGACGAAGGCTTCGACTTTCTGGGATGGAATTTCCGCAAGTACGACGGGAAACTCCTGATCAAACCGAGCAAGAAAAACGTGAAAGCGTTCTATCGCAAAGTGAAGACAGTCATCAGCGCTAATAAAACGGCCCGGCAAGAGGATCTGATTCGATTGCTTAACCCGATACTGCGAGGTTGGGCGGTTTATCACCAGCCGGTTGTGGCCAAGAAGGCGTTTAGCCGAATGGATAACTCTGTTTTCCATGCTCTCTGGTACTGGGCGAAGAGGCGACATCCAAACAAATCGTTGGAGTGGGTCAGGAGAAACTATTTTCAGGCTCACGAAGGCAGAAATTGGGTATTTGCCACCACGGCAATGAAGGTTGACGGATCGAAAGCAATAGCACCTCTGTACTCAATTGCGAGTACCGCGATCGAGCGGCATAGAAAGGTGAGTGGGGGCTACAACCCCTTTGATCCTTCCATGGAGGAAATGGGAGAGAAACTGCGAATGGTACGAATGCTCAAAAAGCTGAAATACCGTAAACAGATTGTGAGGCTTTTCCAAACCCAAAAAGGTCTATGTCCACTGTGCAAACAGCCGATCACCAAGGATAGCGGTTGGCATGACCACCACATAATTCACCGCTCCCAAGGCGGTGGAGACACCTTGGATAACCGAGTACTATTACACCCAGTTTGTCATCAGCAGCTACACAGCCGTGGATTGACAGTAAACAAGCCGGCTCCAAACGGGGCTTACTAAAGACTTGAGCCGTATGCGTTGAAAGGCGCACGTACGGTTCTTAGGGGGAGGCAGACCAGTAATGGTCTGTCTCTACCCGACTTGCCTGCCTTGCCATGGACACCATGACCGAGAACGACTATCTGATCGCCTGGGGCCTCTACGCCTTTGCCGCTGTGGGCTGCCTGTTGGTATGGATGCGCCTGACCACCTGGATGTGGCGCTGGTTGCGCGAGCCGCTGCGCGTGCTGATGGCGGTGTTGCTGTTCAGCCCGACCATCATTGATCCGGTGAAAGCCAAGGTTGCACCGTCCATCGCCATTACCGCGCTGGACCTGGCCTTCAAGGTCGGCAACAACGCCTGGCGGGCGATCTCCGATCTGTTCATGTACAGCATGATCGCTTTCGGCATCTACCTGATCTTTGTGCTGATCCGCTTCCCGATCGAACGTGCTTCGCGTGCGCGTCGTGAACAGGCAGAAGCCGCCAAGGCCGCCGCTCGCGCCGATGACCGCGATGACGATCAACCGTTTGGCGGCGCGGGCGATGACCGTTACGGCCGTCCACCTCTGCCGAATAATCCGCAGCGCATGCGGGTCGAGCCGCGCCTGTAACCCGAGAGTCCGCACATGTGTGAATTACTGGGCATGAGTGCCAACGTGCCGACCGATATCGTGTTCAGCTTCACCGGCCTGATGCAGCGCGGCGGCCGCACCGGCCCGCACCGCGACGGCTGGGGCATTGCCTTCTATGAAGGCCGGGGCTTGCGCCTGTTTCAGGACCCGGCGGCGAGTTGCGAGTCGGAAGTCGCCAACCTGGTGCAGCGTTATCCGATCAAGAGTGAAGTGGTCATCGGCCACATCCGCCAGGCCAACGTCGGCAAGGTCTGCCTGTCCAACACCCACCCGTTCGTCCGTGAACTGTGGGGGCGCAACTGGTGTTTCGCGCATAACGGCCAGCTCGCCGATTTCACTCCGATCAAAAGCTTCTACCGCCCGGTCGGCGATACCGACAGCGAAGCGGCATTCTGCGATTTGCTCAACCGCGTGCGTGCGGCTTTTCCGGAGCCGGTCGATATAGAAGAACTGCTGCCGGATCTGGTCGCCGCGTGCGCCGAATACCGCAGCAAAGGCGTGTTCAACTGCCTGCTCAGCGATGGCGACTGGCTGTTCTGCTATTGCTCGACCAAACTCGCACAGATCACCCGACGCGCACCGTTCGGCCCGGCGCGGTTGAAGGATGTCGACGTGATCGTCGATTTCCAGGCGGAAACCACGCCCAACGACGTGGTCACGGTGATCGCCACCGAGCCTTTGACCGAAAATGAAACCTGGACCCGCTACGAACCGGGCCAATGGAGCCTGTGGCGACGCGGCGAATGCGTAAGCCAAGGCAAGACCGAATAAGGATCTACCCCGATGTTGCTCAGTTATGTACGGCTGGTGTTGTTTGCGGCGGGCCTGTTGATCGGTGTCCAGGTGCCGGGATTCATCAACGATTACGCGAAACGGGTCGAGGCGCATCTGATCGAGGCGCAGACCGGTCTGCGCGGTTTTCAGGGCACTGCCGAGCAGTTTTTCAAAGGCGATATGCAGGCGTTGGTGGCGCATTATCGCGCCAGTGAAGACCCGGTGTTTCGCAGCGATGCCGACAGCCTGAGCACCTTGCTCAGCCGCCAGATCGCGTTGGACAAGCAGTTCCAGGCGATGCAAGGCCCGTGGTACATCCGCTTCCTGCAAGTGGTATTGGCCGCTGATCCGGATATCCGCAAGGAAACCTGGAATGGTTACAGCTATCAGATCCTGCTGACGCCGGAAGCAATGATCTGGGGCATGAGCGGCGCGTTGCTGCTGTCGTTCGGCATTGAATGCCTGTTCCGACTGATCGACTGGGTCGTCCTCGGTGGCCGACGTTTGCGCCAGAGCCGGCCGATCGAAGACCGCGACGTGCGCGGTCTCTAAGATCAGCGCAGGATGATCGTTCCCACGCTCTGCGTGGGAATGCCTCAACGGACGCTCCGCGTTCGGCTTTGAAGGGACGCGGAGCGTGCCGGGCTGCATTCCCACGCGGAGCGTAGGAACGATCAACTTAAAGCGATGTAGTCCTTGCCCACCTGGCGCGCGTAACCTTCCAGCACCTGCTGACACAACGTCACAATCTCCTCGACCCATTCCACGCCTACTCGCCACGACACCACCACCTGCAAGTTCGGCGGCCGCTGATTGATGTCGAGCAAGGTCAATTCCCCCCGCGCCAACTCTTCGGCCACCAACACCGGTGGCAGCACACCAATCCCGAATCCATCACGCAATAACCGGGTAATCGCCGACACCGAATTCACGCAATTCAAGCGCGGCGCCAGCACACCGCTGGCCTGCATCAACGCCAGCAGATCCTGATGCGGTCGGGAGTTTTTCGAGTAAGTGATGATCCGTTCCTGCGCCAGTTCAGCGAGGTCGGCGTAGTCGCGGTTATAGATCGAATTACTCGCGACAATCCAGCCCAATGGATGACTGGCCAGCTCCTGACTGCGCACACTTTCATGGCGCACCAGATCGGTTTGCAAAACGATGTCGAGAAAACCTTTTTGCAGTTGATCGCAGAGGTTCAGCGAGGTATCCGCCACCAGCTCGATTTCCACTCGCGGATACAGGTCGGTCATCTGCGCGACCAAAGGGCTGAGCCAGGTGTGGATCACCGTGTCCATCACGCCGATGCGCACGCGGCCGACCTTGCTTGAGCGAGTCTCGATCGATTGCTTGAGCGCTGACATGGTGTCGAGCATCTGCTCGGCATACTCCAGCACTTTCAGGCCTTCAGGCGTCAGGCTGACACCGCGCGAATCGCGCAAAAACAGCTTCACCCCCAGCTCACCCTCCAACACCGCGATGCGGCTGGAAATCGACGCCTGGGTGGTGAACAGCTTATCGGCGGTCAGGCGAAAACTCTTCAGTCGGGCGACCCAGACAAAGGTCTCGAGAAACTTCAGGTTCATGGGCAAGGCTCGGGTGACAAGTTTTTCTTATGGCTAAGGCGGGTTTTTATTCGTTGGACGCAGCAGGGCCGCGCGACGAAAAATCGACGCATCCGGTTCCCACGATAGGCGTCGTCGGGGCTACGAACAAGACCAATAAAAAACCTGCGGAGATAAGCCATGAGTGCTCCCGACACCCTGCAAGCATCCACGGCAACGGCGCGTCCCGGGCCGTTCGACTGGTATCGCAACATCAACCAGCAGGAACGCCGTACGTTCTGGAGCTGCAAGATCGGCTACGGTCTGGACGGCATGGACACGCAGATGCTCAGCTTCGTCGTGCCGACGCTGATCGCGATGTGGGGCATCACTACCGGTGAAGCGGGGCTGATTCACACCAGTACCTTGATCGCTTCGGCCATCGGCGGCTGGGTCGCCGGAATACTCTCCGACCGCATCGGTCGTGTGCGCACCCTGCAACTCACCGTGCTGTGGTTTGCCTTCTTCACCTTCCTCTGCGGTTTCGCGCAAAACTACGAACAACTGCTGATTGCTCGCACCTTGATGGGCTTCGGTTTCGGCGGTGAATGGACCGCTGGTGCGGTGCTGATCGGCGAAGTGATCCGCGCCAAGGACCGTGGTAAAGCGGTGGGTATGGTGCAATCCGGTTGGGCGCTGGGCTGGGGACTGACGGCGATTCTGTATGCGTTGCTGTTTTCCGTGTTGCCACCGGAAGATGCCTGGCGGGCGCTGTTCATCCTTGGCATCGTGCCGGCGATTTTCGTGATTTTCGTCCGTCGACTGGTGAAGGATCCGGAGATCTATCGCGAGGCCAAGGCCCAACAAACGCCGGAGAATCAGTCGAAGTTCTACGAGATCTTCGCACCCGGCATGCTCTTCACCACGCTTCGCGCTTCGCTGCTGACTACCGGTGCTCTGGGTGGTTATTACGCGATCACTTCCTGGCTGCCGACCTTTCTGAAAAACGAACGCGGCTTGAGCGTACTCGGCACCGGCGGCTATCTGGCCATGGTGATTGTCGGCTCCTACGTCGGTTACGTGATCAGCGCCTATCTGACTGATCTGCTGGGACGGAAAAAGAATTTCATCCTGTTCGCAGTTGGCTCGTTCACCATCGTTCTGCTCTACACACAACTGCCGGTGAGCAACGGGGTGATGTTGTGGCTGGGCTTCCCGTTGGGTTTCTTCGCCTCGGGGATTTTCAGCGGCATGGGCGCGTTTCTCACTGAGCTGTTCCCCACGCGGATTCGCGGTTCGGGACAGGGCTTTTGCTACAACATCGGTCGGGCGCTGGCGGCATTGTTTCCGCTGCTGATCGGACTGCTTAGCCAGAAAGTACCGTTGAGCGTCGGCATTGGCGCCTTTGCGGCGGTGTCTTACGGCGTGGTGATTATCGCGGCGCTGAGCCTGCCGGAAACCCGTGGCAAGCAACTGGACGCGCAGTAACTGATAACCTGCGCAGCACAGTCCTACAGATAAAAAGCCAAGCACTTACAGGAGTGTTCACCGTGAGCCGCCTGCTATTGAATTGCGACATTGGCGAGAGCTTCGGCAGCTGGACCATGGGTCTGGACGCCGAGGTCATGCCCTTCATCGATTGCGCCAACGTGGCCTGTGGTTTCCACGCCGGCGACCCGAGCATCATGCGCAAGACCGTCAGTCTGGCCCTGAGCCACGGCGTGCAGATCGGCGCACACCCGGCCTATCAGGATCTGGTCGGTTTCGGCCGTCGCTCCATGGCGTATTCGGCGCAAGAGCTGCAAGACATCCTGCATTACCAGATCGGCGCGCTCGATGGCATCTGCAAAGCCCAGGGCAGCCGGGTCAGTTACGTCAAACCCCACGGCGCGATGTACAACGACATGATGGCCAACCCGGCGCAATTGCGTGCAGTGATTCAGGCCGTGGCCGCTTACGACCGCAGCCTGCCGCTGATGTTGATGGCCACTCGCGACAACTCGGCGGCGCAACAGATTGGCGATGAATACGACGTGACGTTGTGGTTCGAAGCGTTCGCCGACCGCGCCTACGACAGCGCCGGCAAACTGGTGTCGCGACAACTGCCGGGCGCGGTGCATCACGAACCTGAAAAAATCATCGAACAAGCGCTGACCATCGCCGGTGGCGGCAACCTCACCGCCAGCGATGGCAGCGCCTTGCGCCTGCATGCCAACACCCTCTGCGTACACGGCGACAACGCCAGTTCGGTGGCCGCGGTGCAGCGCATTCGCGAGGCCTTGAACCAGCAGAGTGCATCATGAACCCAAGGATTGAAGTGGTGGCAGTGGATTGCCTGATGCTGCGTCTGTTCGATGAAATCGCCGAAGCCAACATGCCGTGGATGCTCGCCGCCAGTGAGCGCTTGCGTGCGGCATTTGGCGCGCAATTGATCGATCTGGTGCCGTCGTATACGACATTGATGGTGCATTACGATCTGACGGTTTTGAGCCCGAATCAGGCGCGGGAATTGATCGCCGGGGCGCTGATTGATTTGTCGCCGAATTCACGACCCGCCGGTCATTGCCATGTGCTGCCGGTCTGGTATGACTTGAGCGTCGGGCCGGAACTGAGCGTGCTCGCCGAGCGAAGTGGCTTGGCGGTGGAGGAGGTGATTCGTCGCCACAGCGGCCGCGAATATCAGGTGTTCGCCCTGGGTTTCGCGCCGGGTTTCGCCTTTATGGGGCTGGTCGAAGAGATTCTTGCCGCGCCACGTCTGAACACTCCACGCAAGAAAGTCGCGGCGGGCAGTGTCGGTATTGCCGAGCGCCAGACCGCTGCCTATCCGGTCGTATCCCCCGGTGGCTGGAACCTGATTGGCCGCACCCCGGCGCAACTGTTCGACCGTCATCGTGATGGCTACAGCTTGATGCAGCCCGGTGACACCGTACGGTTCGAAGCAGTCAGCCACGCCGAATTCATTCGACTCGGCGGCGACGACACGCCATTGGAGGCGCAGGCATGAGCCGACTGAGGATTGAGGCGAGTACCGCGCTGTGTCTGTTGCAGGACGCAGGACGGTTTGGCGTGCGGCACCTGGGCGTCACACAGGGCGGTGCGGCGGATTGGTGTTCGATGAGCTGGGCCAACTGGTTGCTGGGCAATAATCTCGATGCAACGGTGATCGAAATCACCCTCGGCGGCTTTACTGTGGTGGCAGAGGATGATTGCTTGCTGGGGTTGGCCGGAGCCGATCTTGGCGCGCAGATTGATGGTCAGCCGCTGTCGTCGTGGCGCAGTTTCAAGTTGGGCAAAGGGCAGCGGTTGCAGCTCACTCAGCCATTGCTTGGCGCCCGGGCTTATCTGGCAGCGCCAGGCGGCTTTGATGCGCCAACGGTGTTGGGCAGCCGTGCGACAGTGGTGCGTGAGGAACTCGGCGGTCTTGATGGCATGGGCTTGCCGCTGGCCAATGGGGCGGCGCTGGGTTATCGCGGGGAATCGGTGTTGCTTCGCGAAGTGCCTTTGGCGTTACGGCCGGATTTGCGAGCGAATGCGCCGCTGGATCTGGTACTCGGCGCGCAGATCGGCCAGTTCAGCGGGCAAAGCCTGTTTGATGTATTCAATACGACCTGGGCGCTGGACAGCCGCGCAGATCGCATGGGCATTCGCTTGTTGGGCAGCGCCTTGCACTATCAGGGGCAGCCGATGATTTCCGAAGGAATTCCTCTCGGCGCAGTGCAGGTGCCGCCGGACGGACAACCGATCGTGCTGCTCAATGATCGGCAGACCATCGGTGGTTATCCACGCTTGGGGGCATTGACGCCGCTGGCGCTGGCACGGTTGGCGCAGTGTCTGCCGGGCGACAGGGTTCGGTTTACGCCCGTCATGCAAGAGCGGGCATGGCAAGCTCATCTCGACTATCTGAAGTCCTACTTGTAATTGTCCGTTATTCGGACTGAAGACCGAGACGATTCCACGTGCATGGGTAAGTCGCCCTACATCACTTGGCGAGGGGGTGTGGAACTATCGGTCTTCATCTTTTACAAGGAAGTTCCAGATGCGTTATTTGAAAGTAATGGCTCAGTCAGAGGGCGAGTGCGCGAGCGGTGTCGATGGGCACATTGTCGGGTTTTATGATGGCGTGGGCAGCGTGCCTGTTTATCAGGCCAGCGTTGACCATTTCTACAATGTGCAGCGACTGAACGGCGAACACGCCGCTGATCAGGACATCGTGGCGCGCATCGAGACATTCATGTCCAACGCAACCGTCGACATGATGCGTATGTTTACCTGGAATCACCGTACAGAGGCGAGCGGCAATGCCATTGAGCTGATTGCCGTGGAGGCCAGCGCGGGTGCAGAAGCGAAAAGCGTGAGGTTTCGCATTCTGACCCCTGAGGGCGAATTGAAGAGTGAAATGACCCTGAGTCCTGAAACGGACATTGAAAAGAATCGCAGGGTAGCGCTGGAAAATGGTGGGGCGAAAGTTGTCGCCAAAGGGAAGAAAAAACGCCGCGGGCAACAAACGGCTGCTGTCGGACCGGCGATTCAGGACACCTCCTTCATGGACCGGCTGTGCAAGTCTTATCTCGCGACAGGTTGGTAAATCCGCAGGCCTGAAAGGCAGCCGCTTTCATACGGTTTGCCTTTCAGTATTTACCTTCGGGACCTCACTTGGACAAAAACCGCATCCCTTCCTCAAGCCCGCGCAACGTCAACGGATACATCTGATCCTCGATCAGATCCCGCACGATGTTGGTCGATGAGGTATAGCCCCAGGTATCTTTCGGATACGGGTTGATCCAGATGAGCTTCTTGTACTTCTCCATGAAGCGCTGCATCCACACGTAACCCGGCTCTTCGTTCCAGTGCTCGACACTGCCGCCGGCCTGGGTGATTTCATAGGGCGCCATGGCGGCGTCACCGATGAAGATCACTTTGTAGTCGGCGCCATACTTGTGCAGCAGATCCTGGGTCGAAGTGCGCTCGGACGTACGGCGCATGTTGTTCTTCCACACCGATTCGTAAACGAAATTGTGGAAGTAGAAGTACTCCAGATGCTTGAACTCGGTCTTGCAGGCCGAGAACAGCTCCTCGCAGATCTTCACGTGCGCATCCATCGAACCGCCGATATCGAACAGCAGCAACAGCTTCACGGTGTTGCGTCGCTCGGGGCGCATCTGGATATTCAGCAAACCGGCATCGCGAGCGGTGTGGTCGATGGTGCCATCGATGTCGAGTTCTTCCGCGGCGCCTTGACGGGCAAACTTGCGCAGCCGACGCAGGGCGACTTTGATATTGCGCGTGCCGAGTTCCACCGAGTCGTCGAGGTTCTTGTACTCGCGCTGATCCCAGACTTTTACGGCTTTGCCCTGACGTTTGCCGGCATCGCCAACCCGAATGCCTTCCGGGTTGAAACCGCCGGAACCGAACGGGCTGGTGCCGCCAGTGCCGATCCATTTGTTGCCGCCGGCATGGCGTTCCTTCTGTTCTTCCAGCCGCTTCTTGAACTCTTCGATCAGCTTGTCCAGACCGCCGAGTGACTGGATCTGTGCGCGTTCTTCGTCGCTCAGTGAGCGCTCGAATTCCTTGCGCAGCCAGTCTTCGGGAATCAGCGCCTGCAAGTGATCATCGAGCTTTTCGAGGCCATTGAAGTAGGCGCCGAACGCGCGGTCGAACTTGTCGAAATGGCGTTCGTCCTTCACCAGAATCGCCCGCGACAAGTAATAAAACTCGTCCATGTCGGCGAAGGTCACGCGCTGTTTCAGCGCGTTGATCAGGTCGAGCAGCTCGCGCACCGACACCGGCACCTTGGCTGCACGCATTTCATTGAACAGGTTGAGCAGCATGGCATCAGCCTCTTAGCGGGTGCCGCGACGGCTCATGAACGCCAGACGCTCAAGCAGCTGCACGTCCTGTTCGTTCTTCACCAGAGCTCCGGCCAGTGGCGGAATCGCTTTGGTTGGATCGCGTTCGCGCAACACCGCTTCGCCAATGTTGTCGGCCATCAACAGCTTCAGCCAGTCGACCAGTTCCGAGGTCGATGGCTTCTTCTTCAGGCCTGGCACTTTGCGTACGTCGAAGAACACGTCCAGCGCTTCGCTGACCAGATCTTTCTTGATGTCCGGGTAGTGCACATCGACGATTTTCTGCAGCGTCGGGCGATCCGGGAAGGCGATGTAGTGGAAGAAGCAGCGGCGCAGGAACGCGTCCGGCAGCTCTTTTTCGTTGTTGGAGGTAATGATGATGATCGGGCGTTTTTTCGCCTTGATGGTCTCGTCGATCTCGTAAACGTAGAACTCCATCTTGTCGAGTTCTTGCAGCAAGTCGTTGGGGAACTCGATGTCGGCCTTGTCGATTTCGTCGATCAGCAGAATGACCCGCTCTTCGGACTCGAAAGCCTCCCAGAGCTTGCCTTTCTTCAAATAGTTGCGCACGTCGTGGACTTTTTCATTGCCCAGTTGCGAGTCGCGCAGACGGCTGACCGCATCGTACTCGTAGAGACCCTGATGGGCCTTGGTGGTGGACTTGATGTGCCAAGTGATCAACTTGGCGCCGAACGATTCGGCCAGTTGCTCGGCGAGCATGGTCTTGCCGGTGCCTGGCTCGCCCTTGACCAGCAGCGGCCGCTCCAGGGTGATGGCGGCGTTGACCGCCAGCTTCAGGTCATCGGTGGCAACGTAGGCCTGGGTGCCTTCGAACTTCATCTGCTAATCCTCGAACGGTAACGCCGACCTGACGGGCAGGGCGGAGGCGAAATAATCGGATGCCCGACTATAACGCGCAGCCCGGTCGACTGTGAACGCAGACGGCTTATTCAGTCTCTGAATGGGGCGTCACATGTTGACTCAGTCTCGGCCGATGGCCAGTATTCAGGCCTCGTTGATTTGACGATAGCCTTCAGGACGTCCACTGAATCTGTGGCGAGGGAGCTTGCTCCCGCTGGGCTGCGAGCAGGCGCCGATACTCTATATCTGGATGCTTTTCCAGAAGTGAACTCTAACCTGCGTCCGGCTTAGGCCGTTCATAGCGGGCATTGAATGCCTGTACGAAACCATTACGCAAAATCTGCAGAAACGCTTCGAATGCGCTGATATTTTGCTGATGCACGTTACCGCTGAGTTCGACCTTGGTGGCGAACTGGTTTTTTGCCTGATTCTTCAGCACGGTTTCCGTGCCGCCCACCAGCGCCTCCCAGACCGAGCGGAAAATGCTCTTGTTCTTGTTTTCCACGTCCTGCTGCCAGTTGAACACTTCGACGTCGCGCAGCAGCGGTTTAATGTAGCCGTTGACCTGGGCTTTTTTGGCTTTGGCTTCGATCACCACATCGCCGTGACCGGCGTTGAAGTCGAACTTGCCGTAGGCCGAGGCAAAGTCATTCATGCTTTTGAGTTCGATGTCATTTGCGCGCAGGCGGAATTCAAAGTCTTCGAAATTGCTCAGGGGGTCGAACGTGGCAGTGGTTTCCAGTGGGGCATGCCCGAGTAAAAGCGCTTTGCCTTCGAAGCGGGCGTCGCGTTTACCCTGCTTGTCGACCACGTTGGTCAGGTTATAGATGCTGGCTTCGACATTGGTCGCGTTCATGTTGACCGGTGGCTTGGAGTTGAAATTGCGGAAACTGATCTTGCCCTCATGAATCTGTACCTCGTCGAGGGTGATCGGCAGCAATTTGCCCAGTTGTGCGCGCCAATCAGTGCCTTGACCGGTTTGCGAGTTCTGCTTGTTGGCCCCGCCATCGACGAAGTTGACTTCAGGTTTGACGAATTTAACCTGCGCTACAACGGCATGGTCGTACCACAGCGAATGCCAGCTGACCGCCAGATCGATCAGCGGTGCGTTGACGAATGGTACCGGTACCTTGCCGTCGACCTTGACGATTTTCAGCCCGTTGATCTTGTAGGCGCCGCGCCATAGGGCCAGATCGACATCAGTGATCTGGCCCCGATAGTCACCCATATCCGCGAGTTTGCCGTTCAGGTAGTCGCGCACCATGTAAGGCAGCGCGATATGCAGCGCGATCAGCAACACAACGACGACGGCAAAAATCCCTAGTGGCCAACTGTAGCGACGCTTCATGACGGCAATTCCCTGACGATGTAAGCGATTGACTATTGCCTGGCGCAGTCGTTCGACCCGACTGGACTGCGCCAGGCAACAGGCATACCTTTGAAGGCTGAATTCAATGCTGCATAAGGACCCAGCCATGAGCCGTATTTTTGCTGACAACGCCCATTCCATCGGCAACACGCCGCTGGTGCAGATCAACCGCATCGCGCCGCGTGGCGTGACCATTCTGGCCAAGATCGAAGGGCGCAACCCCGGCTATTCGGTGAAATGCCGGATTGGCGCCAACATGATCTGGGACGCCGAAAGCAGCGGCAAACTCAAGCCGGGCATGACCATTGTCGAACCTACATCGGGTAACACAGGCATTGGCCTGGCATTTGTTGCTGCTGCCCGTGGTTACAAATTGATGCTGACCATGCCGGCCTCGATGAGCATCGAGCGCCGAAAGGTCCTCAAGGCATTGGGTGCCGAACTGGTGCTCACCGAGCCGGCCAAGGGCATGAAAGGGGCTATCGAAAAGGCTGCCGAGATCGTCGCCAGCGACGCCGACAAATATTTCATGCCGGCGCAGTTCGACAACCCGGCCAACCCGGCGATTCACGAAAAAACCACCGGCCCGGAAATCTGGAACGATACCGACGGCGCTGTCGATGTACTGGTCGCTGGCGTTGGCACTGGCGGAACCATCACCGGCGTTTCGCGGTATATCAAGAATACCCAAGGCAAGCCGATTCTGTCGGTAGCTGTGGAGCCGACGTCCTCGCCGGTTATCACCCAGGCGCTGGCCGGTGAAGAGATCAAACCGAGCCCGCACAAGATTCAGGGCATCGGTGCTGGCTTTGTGCCGAAAAACCTCGATCTGTCGATGGTTGATCGGGTCGAGCAGGTCACCGACGAGGAGTCCAAAGCCATGGCGCTGCGTCTGATGCAGGAAGAAGGGATTTTGTGCGGTATCTCTTGCGGTGCGGCGATGGCCGTGGCGGTGCGTCTGGCAGAGACGCCGGAGATGCAGGGCAAGACTATCGTCGTGATTCTGCCGGACTCCGGCGAGCGTTATCTGTCGAGCATGTTGTTCAGTGACTTGTTTACCGAACAGGAGACGCAGCAGTAACCGAGTTGATTCAGGTCAGCCCGGGTTCAGGATCGTTATGCTAATAAATGCTTTGTTGCGCAATTCTTAACACTGAATCTTGGGTTGAACGGGTTTTGCCCGGCGCCGGTAGTGTTTATCATGGCCGGCTGCCATGCCGGGTAAAGGGCATTGCGCAGCGTTGTCTTTATTCAAGGAGTCGTTGATGACCTTTTCGTTAGCCGCCAAGGTATTGGTGCTGCTGCTGTTCGTGGGCAGCATCCTGTATGTGCATTTGCGCGGCAAGGCGCGTTTGCCGGTTCTGCGCCAGTTCGTCAACCACTCGGCGCTGTTCGCCCCGTACAACGCCTTGATCTACCTGTTCTCCGGCGTACCGTCCAAGCCGTATCTGGATCGCAGCAAATTCCCGGAACTGGATGTGCTGCGCGACAACTGGGAAACCATTCGCGACGAAGCCATGCATCTGTTCGATGAAGGCTACATTCGCGCGGCGGAAAAGAACAACGACGCCGGTTTCGGTTCGTTCTTCAAGAAGGGCTGGAAGCGTTTCTACCTCAAGTGGTACGACAAACCGCTGCCATCGGCCGAAACCCTCTGCCCGAAAACCGTGGCGCTGGTCAGTGCGATTCCCAACGTCAAAGGGGCGATGTTTGCGTTGCTGCCGGGTGGCAGTCACCTGAACCCGCATCGTGACCCGTTCGCCGGCTCGCTGCGCTATCACCTCGGTTTGTCGACGCCAAACTCCGATGATTGCCGGATCTTCGTCGATGGTCAGGTATACGCCTGGCGTGACGGCGAAGACGTGATGTTCGATGAGACCTACGTGCACTGGGTCAAGAACGAAACCGACCAAACCCGCGTGATCCTGTTCTGCGACGTCGAGCGTCCGCTGAGCAACCGCCTCATGACTCGCATCAACCGCGCGATCAGCGCCTGGCTCGGCCGTGCCACCGCACCGCAGAACCTTGATGACGAACGCGTCGGCGGGATCAACCAGGCCTACGCCTGGAGCAAGAACTTCAGTGACAGGTTCAGCGGCGTGGTCAAACAGTGGAAACGTCGTCATCCGAAAGCCTACCGCGTGATGCGTCCGGTGCTGGCGGTGGTGGTGTTGACATTGTTGGGGTATTGGCTGTTTGGTTGAGGCTGGATGTTGTAATAAAAAACCGCTCCTTGTGAGCGGTTTTTTATTGCCTGCGAATCAGCGCCGTCCAGCGAGAACGTTGGGTTCATCTACGTCAATGCCATCGACAAGAACCTGCAGAAATCGTTGCTGGTTGGTGGATAACACTAAATCCCCCAGCTTTTCATCGGCTTTGCGTGATCCCTTTTTCGAGGGGGCTCGTTTAACAACCTTACGCATTTTTTTGCCCTCGCTGATCATTAATTGAACAGTTTTCACAATACTTTACCCTCCACCGCGAGCACAAGCCGGCCATCCAAATCAAATGTGAAGCCGAGCTGTCTATATTTCGGAATGGCTCCTTGCATGGGCTCCTGAACTTCAATCAATCTGCTGCCAATAATTTGGGCAAATTCGTCAATGGCCAGCATCGCCAACGCCGCGATACGGTTTTTAAGTGGATGCGCTTCCCCTGGCCTTCCCTCTAGCCGCACGATTCGAATTCGCTGACGGCTATTGTTTGGAATGACAAAACACAGCCCGCAGAGCTCTTGTTCAAACCAGATCGCGACATCCAGAGACAAGGGTTCTCGGGTCTTCCAGGTGACGACATCTCCCCAGGAAAAATGCGGGTTATCCCAAAGCTCAAAAGCACTCATTGCCTGAGCATCGATGGCTTCGAAGCGTACTTTCGAAAAGTCTGCTCCCTCATGAAAAAGCATTTTCTTGGTGGTGATACTAGCCGCCTTTCTCGCCTCTGACCGATACAACTGATAGCGCAGATAACTCCGTTCCCTTGGCTTATGATTCCGAGCATTCCATGTCTCCCCATCGATAGGTGTTGCGGTTGCTCTACAGCCTATTCAGCAGTCATCCATTCGTCGCTACTGGCCCTTTGTCCAAATCATTGCAATCCATGTCCCACGCTGGTTATAGTCAGCGCTCGTGAGCCGCACCGCTCACGCTCCCCCCCTTCAAAAAAGATCTGCGCCAATGCCTGCATCCCTCATCAACGCGGTAGTCGATTCAGCGGTCAACGCTGGCGTCGTGCCGTGCGGGAATCAGCAGCCCCAGCAGATCAGTCATTACCCCCCACCTGTCAGTAGCACGCCGGTGTGCGCAGTCGTATCGCCGCCGGGTGTTGGCGTTTCGGGCTGATCGGCAGTTTCTGCTGACCCCTGCGCCTGCCAGAAAAACCTACTGAATTTCAGCCTCGGCTGAGTTGGCTTCTTGCCTGACTACAGGTGGTATTCATGTTTGTCCTATCGAAAAAATCCGCGCTCGCGGCCGCGTCCACGAGCCTGTTCGTTCTGCTGTGGAGCAGCGGGGCGATCTTCTCCAAATGGGGCCTGGCTCACGCTTCGCCGTTTGCCTTTCTGCTGATTCGCTTTGTGATTGCTCTGTGCGGGCTGATGTTGCTGGCGCCGTTGCTCAAGCTAAAGTTGCCCAAAGGTCGACGGCCAATGCTGTTTGCGATCGCCACGGGTGTGGTGTTGTTGGGCGCGTATCAGATTTTCTATCTGCTGGCGCTCAACACCAAAGTCACCCCCGGTGTGATGGCGACCATCATGGGTGTGCAACCGATTCTCACCGTGGTCTTGATGGAGCGGCAGCGCTCGGCCAGTCGAATGTTCGGTCTGGCGCTGGGGCTGGCGGGGCTGATCATGGTGGTGTACCAGGGCATCGGTCTGGCCGGGATGTCCTGGGCGGGAATGCTGTTTGGTCTGTTGGCGCTGGCGAGCATGACGCTGGGTTCGATCATGCAGAAGCGCATCACCGACAATCCTCTCGGTACGCTGCCGGTGCAGTATCTGGCCGGGCTGTTGTTGTGCGGGATTTTCGTGCCGTTCCAGCCATTTCATTTTGAACACAGCACAGGTTTCATCGTGCCGGTGTTGTGGATGGGGCTGGTGGTCTCGGTGCTGGCGACGCTGTTGCTGTATCGGCTGATCGCGCGGGGCAATCTGGTGAACGTCACCAGTCTGTTTTACCTGGTGCCGGCTGTGACGGCGGTGATGGACTACCTGATTTTCGGCAATCGCCTGGCAGCGTTGAGTGTGCTGGGGATGCTGTTGATCATTGTCGGTCTGGCGTTTGTATTCCGTAAAACCAGCTAACAGATCGTCAGGTGGCGGCTTTCAGGCCGCCGATCGCGAGCAGGCTCACTCGTACAGGGGAACGCATTTCAATTGTAGGAGTGAGCTTGCTCGCGATAGCCATTTCAGCAGCGCCAGAAGTCTAGCGGGCTGTCACCTGCGAAGGTTTCACCACAGCAGGCTTCAACACCAACCACAACGCCGCCGCAATCAGCACGCCACCATAGATATGCGCCATCGACAGTGGCTCATCCAGCAACAACGCCCCCCACAAAACCCCGAACGGCGGAATCATGAAGGTCACCGTCATCGATTTCACCGGGCCGATCGAGCTGAGCAGGCGGAAGTAAATGATGTAGGCGAACGCTGTGCAGCCCAGACCCAGACCGAGCAGCGACAGCCAGACATTCCAGCCGCCCCAACTGACGGGCGGAGCGCTGATCACGCTATAAATAAACAACGGCAACAGGAACAACGTCGCACCGAGCATGCTGCCCAGCGCCGAAAGACGACTGTCCAGGCCACCGGCCTGATCCAGCCAGCGCCGCGCGAGGAATCCGGCAAAACCATAACAAGTGGTTGCGAGCAGACAGGCGACGGCGCCCATCAACAGCTGCAAGTCGAACGCCACGGGACCGGCGCGGGTCAGCACGCCAACACCGAACAGGCCGAGGAACACCCCGCCGAGTTTGGCTGCGGAGAGTTTTTCACTGAAGAACAATCCGCCAATCAGTACGCCCATCAACGGCGTAGTGGCATTGAAAATCGCCGAATAGCCGGCTGGCAGTACTTGGGCTGCGACCGAATACAGCGTCGCCGGAATTCCCGAGTTGATGACGCCCAGCAGCATCACGGTTTTCAGTTTGCCTTTGAAATCCCAGCGCACGCGCATCAGCCCGAGGATTACCAACAGGCCAACGGCTGCAATCGACACGCGAAAGAACCCGGTCGGGATCGTGCCGATCACCGGCGCAATAATGCGCATGAACAGAAAACTCGCGCCCCAGATGGCCGCCAGCGACAACATACGGAAAATATCGACAGGGCTCACGGCGGGTCTCCTTCCTTGATCGGGACGAGAGTGTTGCCGAGCGCCCTGACGAAGGCAACCGCTATTCGGGCATGCAACTTTCCGATCAGATCACAAAGCGTGTCACCAGGCCGTTGAGATCGACGGCCAGACGCGACAGTTCCTGGCTCGCGGCCGAGGTCTGAGTGGCGCCGGCGGCGGTCTGCGTTGAGAGGTCACGG
The DNA here is from genome assembly GCF_022662375.1 of Pseudomonas sp. CROZ-RG-20F-R04-15. Lineage (GTDB taxonomy): Bacteria > Pseudomonadota > Gammaproteobacteria > Pseudomonadales > Pseudomonadaceae > Aquipseudomonas. The sequence goes on from NZ_JAKNQL010000001.1 coordinate 831,074, forward strand.
ATGGTCACTAGATTCTGATCGACCTCACGCGCCACCAATGCCTGCTGCTCGGCCGCACTGGCGATCACCAGGTTGCGTTGGTTGATCTGCGAGATCGACGCGGTGATTTTTTCCAGCGCCTGACCAGCGCTGTTGGCGCGGCGCAACGTCTGACCCGCCTGCTCGGCACTGCTCTGCAACGCGCCCACGGTCGACCCCGTACCTTGCTGGATGCTGCTGATCATCAGCTCGATTTCTTCGGTGGAATTTTGCGTGCGTTGGGCCAGCGAACGCACTTCATCGGCGACCACGGCAAAGCCGCGCCCGGCCTCACCGGCCCGAGCCGCTTCGATCGCCGCATTGAGGGCCAGGAGATTGGTCTGCCCGGCAATCCCGCGAATCACCTCCAGCACTTTGCTGATGTCCTGCGCCTGAGTGGCCAGGCCCTCGGCTTGCGCCGATGCGCCGAGTACCGCATCGACCAGTTGTTGAATCGAGCTGATGGTTTCGCTGACCTGCACATGGCCGTGCTTGCTGTCTTCATTGGAGGCGGCGGACGCCTCGGCGCTGGACACGGCGTTGGCGGCGACTTCATCCACCGCTGTGCTCATCTCGGTGACTGCCGTGGCGGCTTGTTCGATCTGATCATTCTGCTGCTGCAGGCCGCGAGTACTTTGCTCCATAACCGAACTCATTTCCTCGGCAGCGGAGGCCAGTTGCTGCGCCGATTCGCTGATACCGCGGATGGTCGAGCGCAGATTGCCCTGCATCTCGGCCAAGGCGTCGAGCAGCTGCGACGCCTCATCTTTGCCGCTACTGATAATTTCGCCACTGAGATTGCCGGCCGCAATGCGCCGCGCTACATCCAGTGCCTGATTGATCGGCGTGGTGATGCTGCGTGTCAGTTGCCAGGCCAACAGCAGCGTGGCAATCAGGGCAAACACGATGATGATTGCGACGATCCACAATGCCCGTTGGTACATCGCGGCGGCGGCATCAGCAGCGGCATCGGCGCCTTGCTGATTAAACGAGATCATCTGCTCGAGTGCCTTGTCGAGTACCGTTCCCTGTGGCGCCAATTCATTGTTAAGACGCGTGTAGGCCTGTTCACTCTGCCCGGCGTCGATCTGGCCGATGATTTGTTCGAGGATGCTCATGTACTTGGCGGTGTTGGCATTCAAACCGTCGAGCATCAGCCGTTCTTCCTCGCTGGTGAGCAGGGTTTTGTGATCGGTAAGGCGCTTGAGCAATTCCTCGCGCTGCGCCTTGATGATGCCTTTGCTTCTGTCGCGCACGGCAGGCTGGGTGCTGGTGATCAACCGCAAGGACTCGAGACGGATGCTGGCGATGTTCGCCGCCGCGTCATGGATACTCTCGATGCTCGGCATCCAGGATTCTTCAATCACCGTGGCGCTTTCGCGCAGGGTTTTCATCTGGCCTAGCCCGAACAGGCCGACCACCACCAGCAGACTGGCCAAAACGGCAAAGCTCAAACTGGCGCGCAAACCTATGCGCAGATTCCGGATAGACATCAGTGTGCTCCTTGATCTTTGAAGGGGGGAGGTCGTCCTCGTCAGCGAGGATCTTGTTATGAGGCGGGTAACGGCGGGCTGTATATCAAAGTGCCACTATTTTGGTAAGACCAATCTGGACTCGTCGCTGACGTTCTGCGCAGTCGTAGCAAAGCCACGGGCTAGACACGTGCATTCGCTTTTGGATCCGAAACCCAGAGGATTCGCGGGCTGGCGCAGGGCGGCATGAAGAACCGCTCAGGCGTTAACTGACCGAACGGTTGATTAAAAAAACTTTGCAAAAACGCTGTTGGCGTACAACCCCGGCGCAGATTTGGCAGAAATTGCACTTCACCTGCGCCCGCTTCCGTGGCTAAGCTCAGGCACAGATTTCCCCACGCACGCCGAGGTCTTATCTATGCCGCAGCAATGGCCAGCCACCGACATCGCCCGGATGATCCTCGATGGCTTTGACGATTACCGCGAGCATTTCCGGCGGATCACCGACGGCGCCCGGGAACGCTTCGAACAGGCGCGCTGGCAGGAGACGCAAACGGCGTCGGCGGCGCGGATCAATCTCTACGAAGAAAAGGTCGGCGAAACCATCGCCCGCCTGCGCGAGTATTTCGACGACGACACGCTGATGAATGTCAGCTGCTGGCCGCTGGTGAAAAGCGCCTACATCAGCGTCATCGATCTGCGCTTCGACGATGAGCTGTCCGAGACCTGGTACAACTCGATTTTCTGCGGTCTGTTCAGCCATGACCTGATCAGCGACGGCTGCATGTTCATCCACACCACCCGCCCGAGCCTGCGCCGCGCCCGCGCCGCGCAAACCCGCACGTACAAACCACAGGGACAGCTGTCGGGGATGCTCGCGAGCATATTTGCCGACTATCGCTTCAGCGAGGACTATGCCGATCTGCCCGGCGATTTGCTCCGGCTCGAAGCGCAACTGCGCGAGAACCTGCCGGACTGGGTGTGCAAAGACCCGGAACTGAGTGTCGAGCTGTTTTCCTCGGTGCTGTACCGCAACAAGGGCGCATACCTGGTCGGGCGCATTTACACCCGTGACGAACAATGGCCACTGGTGATTCCATTGCTGCACCGCGAAGGGCGCGGGATTCAGATCGATGCGTTGATCACCGACGAAGCCGATGTGTCGATCATCTTCTCGTTCACCCGCTCGTACTTCATGGTCGACGTGCCGGTGCCAGCGGAGTTCATCGGCTTTTTGCGGCGCATCTTGCCGGGCAAGCACATTGCCGAGCTCTACACCTCGATCGGTTTCTACAAGCACGGTAAATCCGAGTTCTACCGCGCACTGATCAATCATCTGGCCAATACTGATGACCAGTTCATCATGGCGCCGGGCGTGCGCGGCATGGTCATGAGCGTGTTTACCCTGCCGGGTTTCAACACCGTGTTCAAAATCATCAAGGACCGATTTTCGCCGTCGAAAAACGTTGACCGCGCCACGGTGATCGAAAAATACCGGCTGGTGAAAAGCGTCGACCGGGTAGGGCGCATGGCCGATACCCAGGAGTTTGCCGACTTCCGTTTTCCGCTGAGCAAGTTTGATCCGGCATGTCTTGAGGAGTTGCTGGAGGTCGCGCCGTCCACCGTCTCGGTCGAAGGCGACACCGTGTTGATCCGTCACTGCTGGACCGAACGGCGGATGATCCCGCTCAACCTTTATCTGGAAAACGCCAATGACGCGCAGGTGCGCGAGGCGCTGGAGGATTACGGTCTGGCGATCAAGCAACTGGCGGCAGCGAACATCTTTCCCGGAGACATGCTGCTGAAGAACTTCGGCGTCACCCGGCATGGGCGGGTGGTGTTTTATGACTACGACGAGATCTGCTTTCTGACCGAAGCCAACTTCCGCCACATTCCGGCACCGCGTACGCCGGAGGACGAAATGGCCTCTGAACCGTGGTATTCGATCGGGCCGCTGGATGTCTTTCCCGAGGAGTTTCCACCGTTCCTGTTTGCCGACTCGGGGCAGCGCAAGTTGTTCGATCAATTGCATGGCGAGTTGTATAACGCCGATTACTGGAAGGGCTTGCAGGAGGCGATTCGGGCCGGGAAAGTCATTGATGTTTTCCCGTATCGGCGTAAAGGGTTGGATAACGAATAAGCCAGAAACCCTCACCCCAGCCCTCTCCCAGAGGGAGAGGGGGCCTACCGAGGTGTCTTGCGCCAAACGCCGACCTGAAAGACCTTGGCGATTATGGATTCGGTATAGCGGTTTCAGGTCGCTGAACATCTTCAGCATCCCCCAATCGGTCCCCTCTCCCTGAGCGAGAGGGGGCCGACCGAGGTGCCTCAAGTCGAACGCCTACCTGAAAGGCCTTGGCGATTATGGATTCGGTAAATTTCTTTCAGGTCGATGGACCTCTGGAATATCCCCCAATCGGTCCCCTCTCCCTCCGGGAGAGGGCTAGGGTGAGGGCAGCAATCCCCCAGACACGCCACAAATCCGCCAAATCTGCGACAATCCGCCCCCTGCACATATAGACGACCGAATTGCCTACCCGATGACCGACGAATCGCCCTCCATCGACAAACTGCTGAAAAACCTCGATCACGCCATGCTCGCCGACCGTCACCGGCTGCGGCGGCAGTTGCTTGAGCTGCGCAAGAAACCCGACGAGGCCAAGCTGGCCCAGTGGGTGACGCGCATGCAGGCGTCCTGTGATCAGGTGCTGGCGCGCAAGGCCAGCCTGCCGGTGATTCGTTACGACGACAGTTTGCCGATTGCCGCCAAGCGCGACGAAATCAAGAAGGCGCTGGAAAAACACCAGGTGCTGATCATCGCCGGCGAAACCGGCTCGGGCAAAACCACCCAGTTGCCGAAGATCTGTCTGGAAATCGGTCGCGGTCAGCATGGCTTGATCGGCCACACCCAGCCACGCCGGATCGCTGCGCGCAGCGTTGCCAGCCGCGTTGCTGAAGAACTCGGCACACCGCTCGGTTCGCTGGTCGGCTATCAGGTGCGTTTCGAAGATCAAAGCGATTCCAACACCCTGATCAAACTGATGACCGACGGCATCCTGCTCGCGGAAACCCAGAACGATCGCTACCTCGAACGCTACGACACGATCATCGTCGACGAAGCCCACGAACGCAGTCTCAATATCGACTTCCTGCTCGGTTACCTGAAAACCCTGCTGCCGCGTCGCCCGGATCTGAAAGTCATCATCACTTCGGCGACCATCGATCTGGAGCGCTTTTCCAAGCACTTCGATGACGCGCCGATTGTTGAGGTGTCGGGCCGTACTTTCCCGGTGGACACCTGGTATCGCCCGCTGACCCTGGAGCAGGACGAAGAGGGCAACCGCGTCGAGGATGACCTGACGGTGGATCAGGCGATCCTCGCGACCCTTGATGAGATCGCCGCTTACGAGCGCAGCGAACGCCGCAGTCCGGGCGACGTGTTGGTGTTCTTGCCGGGCGAGCGCGAGATTCGCGACGCCGCCGACATGCTGCGCAAGGCGCAAATCAAACACACTGAAATCCTGCCGTTGTACGCGCGCCTGTCGCCGGCCGAGCAGCAGCGGATTTTCCAGTCGCACCCGGGCCGTCGCGTGGTGCTGGCGACCAACGTCGCCGAGACCTCGCTGACCGTGCCGGGCATCCGTTACGTGATCGACAGCGGCACCGCGCGCATCAGCCGCTACAGCTATCGCGCCAAGGTGCAGCGCCTGCCGATCGAAGCGATCTCCCAGGCCAGCGCCAATCAGCGAAAGGGTCGTTGCGGCCGGGTCGAGCCCGGCATTTGCATTCGCTTGTACAGCGAAGAAGATTTTAACGGTCGCCCGGAATTTACCGATCCGGAGATTCTGCGCACCAACCTCGCGGCGGTTATCTTGCAGATGCTGCATCTGCGCCTTGGCGAAATCACCGCGTTTCCGTTTATCGAGCCGCCGGATGGCAAGGCGATCAGCGACGGTTTCAACCTGCTGCAAGAACTCTCGGCGGTGGACCGCAACAGTCAGTTGACCCCGCTTGGCCGTCAACTGGCGCGCCTGCCGGTCGATCCGCGTATGGGCCGCATGCTGCTCGAAGCGGCAAAACTTGGCAGCCTGCAGGAAGTGCTGATCGTCGCCAGTGCCATGTCGATTCAGGATCCGCGCGAGCGGCCGCCGGAGCGTCAGCAAGCCGCCGATCAGGCTCACGCACAGTGGAAGGATGTCGATTCGGACTTCGCCGGTTTGGTAAATCTGTGGCGTGGTTTTGAGGAGCAGCGCCAGGCACTGACCGCGAGTCCGCTACGCAACTGGTGCCGCAAGAATTTCCTCAACTATCTGCGCTTGCGCGAATGGCGCGATTCCCATCGACAGTTGAGCCTGATCTGCCGCGACATGCAGTTGAGTCTGAACAAAGAGCCGGCGGATTATCCGAAACTGCACAAAGCGGTGCTGGTCGGCCTGCTGAGCCAGGTCGGTCAGAAAACCGAAGATGGCGATTACCTTGGCGCGCGTCAGCGGCGCTTCTGGATTCATCCCTCGTCGGGCATCGGCAAGAAGCGCCCGCAATGGCTGATGACCGCCGAACTGGTGGAAACTACCAAGCTCTACGCGCGCATGGTCGCGAAGATCGACGCCGACTGGATCGAGCCGCTGGCCGGGCATCTGATCAAGAAAAATCACTTCGAACCGCACTGGGAGAAGAAGCGCGGCCAAGTGGTGGCGTTTGAACAGATCACCCTGTTCGGGCTGATCGTCGTCGGCCGCCGGCCGGTGCATTACGGTCCGGTCGATCCCGTCGTTTCGCGTGAGCTGTTTATCCGTGAAGGTCTGGTGCGTGGCGAGATTCAGTCCAGAGCCAAATGCCTGACGGCCAACCAGCAACTGCTGGAACAGCTCGACGAACTGGAAGCCAAGGCCCGTCGCCGCGACATTCTCGCCGACGAAGAAACCTTGTACGCGTTCTACGATGCGCGGCTGCCGGCGGAGATTCACCAGACCGCAACGTTCGACAGTTGGTATCGCATCAACAGTCAGAAAGATCCGCAGTTGTTGATCATGCGCGAAGAAGACGTACTGGCTCGAGAGGCCAGTGAAGTCACCGCGCGCGATTACCCGGACACCCTGCACATCGGTGATCTGGAACTGGCGCTGACCTATCACTTTGAACCCAATCACCCGCGTGACGGTGTGACCCTGCGTGTGCCGGCGCCGCTGCTGCCGATGCTGCCGCCAGAACGTCTGGAGTGGCTGGTACCGGGGCTGATCGAGGCCAAGTGCATCGCCCTCGTGCGCAACCTGCCGAAAGCGCTGCGCAAGAATTTTGTGCCGGTGCCGGACTTCATCAAGGCTGCATTGCAGCGCATGACCTTTGCCGAAGGCTCGTTGCCGCAAGCGCTGGGCCGTGAGCTGTTGCGCATGACCGGCGCGCGGGTCAGCGATGAAGCGTGGGCGGAAGCTGAGCAAGGGGTTGAAGGGCATCTGCGGATGAACCTGGAAATCGTCGACGGCCAGGGCAAGTTTCTCGGTGAGGGGCGCGATCTGGCCGAGCTGACCGCGCGGTTTGCCGAAGCCAGCCAGGCCGCGTTGGCCGTGCCGCAAACTGCGAAAAGCCAGCAACCGGTCGAGGCCAAAGTCTTCGCGCCAGTGGCGGAAAAGACTCAACAGAAGATCGCCGGGCTGTCGATGACGGTGTATCCAGCGTTGGTCGAAGAGGGCGGCACGGTCAAGGAAGGGCGTTTCTCGACCCCGGCCGAGGCTGAATTCCAGCATCGTCGCGCCTTGCAGCGTCTGTTGATGCAGCAACTGGCCGAGCCGGCCAAGTTCCTGCGCGGCAAGCTGCCGGGGCAAACCGAGCTGGGCTTGCTCTATCGCGAGTTGGGCCGCGTTGATGCGCTGGTTGAAGACATTCTGCTGGCCAGCCTCGACAGCTGCATTCTCGAGGGCGAAGACCCGCTGCCGCGTGATGGCGCCGGGTTGGCGGCACTGGCCGAGCGCAAACGCGGCAGTTGGACCGAGCATGCCGAACGGGTGGCGCGGCTGACGCTGGAGATCCTCAAGGTCTGGCACGGTCTGCAAAAGCGTTTCAAGGGCAAGATCGATCTGGCCCAGGCCGTGGCGTTGAACGACATCAAGCAGCAGATCAACAATCTGGTTTACCCGGGTTTTGTCCGCGAGACGCCGATGCAGTGGCTCAAGGAACTGCCGCGTTACCTGAAAGCCGTCGAGCAGCGTTTCGAGAAACTCGGCGCGCAGGTGCAGAAGGATCGCGTCTGGAGCGGCGAACTCGCCGGTCTCTGGGCGCAATACCAGACCCGCGCGGCCAAACATGCGCAGGAAGGCAAACGCGATCCGCAGCTTGAGTTGTATCGCTGGTGGCTGGAGGAATACCGGGTGTCGCTGTTTGCCCAGCAGTTGGGCACCAAGGTGCCGATTTCCGACAAGCGCCTGAGCAAGCAGTGGACCCAGGTCGAACCGTAACGCTGATCGTTCCCACGCTCCTGCGTGGGAATGCCTCTGGGGACGCTCCGCGTCCAGTGACGCGGAGCGTCACGGGGTGCATTCCCACGCAGGAGCGTGGGAACGATCATCCGTGTTGATCTAGAGAAAGGCGCCAAAAGGCCCCGTTTATGGCAAACTTCGCGACCATAAACGCCGGTTTCGCGACCCAGAGCCTTCGGCCGTGGTGCGAGACGGAATAAAGCGATGCCAGGTTTGCGTCCCCCGGATGGGAATAGACCCTTTGTGTGTTGGTACGACGGTTCCAGCACTTTCTGCCTGAACAGATTAGAGAAACGACCATGCATAACGTCGTCATCAGCGGCACCGGCCTGTACACCCCGGCCAACAGCATCTCCAACGAAGAGCTGGTGCAGTCTTTCAACACCTACGTCGCCCAGTTCAACGCCGACAACGCCGAGGCCATCGCCAGCGGCGAAGTCCAGGCCCTGACCGAATCCAGCGCCGCGTTCATCGAAAAAGCCTCGGGCATCAAAAGCCGCTTTGTCATGGACAAGGACGGCATCCTTGACCCGCAACGCATGGCCCCGCGCCTGCCGGAGCGCTCCAACGACGAATGGTCGGTGCTCTGCCAGATGGCCATCGGCGCTGCCGAACAAGCCTTGCAGCGCGCCGGTAAAACTGCCGCTGACATCGACGGCGTGATCGTCGCCTGCTCCAACCTGCAGCGCGCCTACCCGGCCATCGCCATCGAAGTCCAGGAAGCTCTGGGCATTCAAGGTTTCGGTTTCGACATGAACGTGGCTTGCTCCTCGGCGACTTTCGGTATTCAGGCCGCCGCCAACAGCGTGCAACTGGGCCAGGCCCGGGCGATCCTGATGGTCAACCCGGAAGTCTGCACCGGGCACCTGAACTTCCGTGACCGCGACAGCCACTTCATCTTCGGCGACGCCGCGACTGCGGTGATCATCGAGCGTGCTGACACCGCGACGTCCAAGCACCAGTTCGACGTGGTCAGCACCAAGCTGCTGACCAAGTTCTCCAACAATATCCGCAACAACTTCGGCTTCCTCAACCGCGCAGCGGAAGAGGGCATCGGTGCCCGCGACAAGCTGTTCGTGCAAGAAGGCCGCAAAGTGTTCAAGGATGTCTGCCCGATGGTTGCCGAACTGATCGGCGAGCATCTGCAAGAGAACCAGCTCAACGTCGGCGATGTGAAGCGCTTCTGGCTGCACCAGGCCAACCTGAGCATGAATCACCTGATCGTGCGCAAGCTGCTGGGCCGCGAAGCCACTGAAGAAGAAGCGCCGGTGATTCTCGACACTTACGCCAACACCAGCTCCGCAGGTTCGGTGATTGCCTTCCACAAGTATCAGGATGATCTGGCGAGCGGTTCGCTGGCGGTGCTGAGTTCGTTCGGCGCCGGTTATTCGATCGGCAGCGTGATTCTGCGCAAGCGTTGAAAAGGGTTTAATTTCCCCTTAATCGCGCCGACCTTTCCTACATCCGAATCGGCTCAAACGCTGTAATTTTTCGGAAATGGCGGCAGGTGAAAACCTGCCGCTATCATTTTCGGAATCGGCACAAGGAGATTTTTGGATGGCGGCTGACGACACCCAACTGCTTGCGCGCCTGCTGGCAGGTGAGCAACAGGCTTTCAAGGAACTGGTGACGACGTATCAGAGCGCCATGCGCGCCGTGGCGTACGCCATTGTCGGCCAGCGTCATGTCGAAGAAGTGGTGCAGGACGCCTGGCTGTCGGTGGTTCGCCACATCGCCAGTTTCGAAGGTCGCTCCAGTCTCAAGACCTGGCTGTTGACCATCACGGCCAACTCAGCCAAAAGTCGTTATAAACAAAATCGCCGGGAAGTGTTGATGGACGATTTGCCATCGCCCCACGGCACGATCGACGACGACCGCTTTTCTCCCGGTGACGGCCATTGGCTGGTCGCCCCGTTCGCCTGGCACCAGGACACACCGGAAGCGCTGCTGACCGAGAGCGAATTGCGCGACTGTCTGGAGCACACCTTGTTGAATCTGTCGGAATTGCAAAGCAGCGTTTTGCTGTTGCGTGAGCGCCAGGGGCTGGAGCTGGAAGAGATCTGTAATCTTCTGGAGATCTCGCTCTCCAATGTCCGTGTGCTGCTGCATCGTGCGCGGCTGAAAGTCTTCGCGACCGTGGAGCATTTTGAGGAGACCGGGGAATGCTGACCTGCAAGGAACAAGTGGCGCGCTCCAGCGATTATCTCGATGGCCAATTGAGCTTTCGCGAAAAGCTGATGGTGCGTCATCACCTGATGTTTTGCCCGAACTGTCGGCGTTTCATTCGTCAGATGCGTTTGATGCAAGCCACCTTGAAGGCGATGCCGGAGAAACCGGAGGAGGGGGTGGATGCGTTGGCTGAACGCCTGGCGGCGCAGCGGCGGGACGATAGCCCGTGAAAAAACACAGCCCGATGCAGCGCCAGCGAACGGATGATGGGGATCGCTGTAACTGCACCGGGCTGCAGGAAAATCAGCTTCGATCGGCAAATCGCAAGGGGAGCGGTGACTTGCAGTTTGTCGCTCGAAGCTTGTCGCTGTTTTCTTAGAACTTGGCTTCCGCGTCCAGCTGCAGGGTGTTGGCGTCAGCATCACGCTGAGTACGGCTGGCGAAGTCGGCTTTGGTCAGGAAGTACGTAGCGCCAATGGCGAAGTTCTTGTCGATGTCGTAACCGACCTTGAACTTGTGGCCACGGGAACCGGTGGTGCCGTTGGCGAAGTCGGAGTCGGTGAAGGCGCCGACCACGGCGTTGCGCTGCACGTCACGATAGTTGTAATCGAGGTTCAGGCCGAAGACTTTCGACTTGGCACCCAACAGCCATGCAGTGTCCTGATCGGTCACGGCATCGTTGTTCTTCACGTACTGACCGTAGAACGACAATGGCATCGGCAGACCGCCGATGTCGACCTGGCTGAACCCTTCATACAGACGGAATTCGTTGTTGGCCGAGTTGCCGTTGACCGCCAGTGCGCACGGCGTGGAAGTCCCGGTGCAACGGCTGTCTTCGTCGTTCTGGTAGGCGTAGACGCTGCCGCCCACGGTGACTTTCAGGTTGTCGGTGATGTTGAAGCGGCTACCCAACTGGCCAGCGGTCAGACGCAGGTCGTGACGGAATTGCACGCCATCGCCGTCGACGTTGTCCTTGAGGTTGTAGTTACCCAGGCTGCCGAACAGTTCGGCGCTGCCGCCCAACGGGTATTTGTAGGTGACGGCCAGACCTTCCGGGTTGATGTCGCTATCCCAGATCACGTCGCCCATGCTGACCCACGGCTGGAGCATCTTGCCGCCGATGATATGCAGGTTCTTGATCTGATCGGGGTGGTAGTCGATGTAGCCGAGGTCGAGCCAGATCTGCTTCTTGTCGAAGTAGTTGTCCTGGTCCTGGTTGGTGGAGCGGGCATCGTCGCCGCCGCCGGTGGCGATACGAATGCCGGTGTCGACCTGCGGGTTGATCTCGGTGTAGGCACCCAGACGGGCACGGATACGCTGACGATCCTTGTCGCGGCCGCCGTTGTTCGGCTCGCCGTCGATCTTGATGGTTTCCTGACGAATACGTACGTCGCCCTTGAACTGGGTCTTCGCGGCCCAGGCCAGTTTCTGGTCGAAAGCGCTTTGTTCGGTGCTCTTCTTCGCGACAGCCGCGACTTGTTCGTTGGTCTCTTGCTGCGCCTGCTGCGCGATTTGCTGAGCCTTCTGATCCTTGGCCAGTTCAGTTTGCAGTTCGATGTACTGCGCCTGGGAAATGGAACCGTTAGCCTTGAGCATGTCGAGCAGTTTGGCGTCGACTGCGGCACTGGCCGGAACACTCATGGCCAGCAACAGGCCGCCACACAGGGCCGCCGCAGTTTTCGTGGAAGCAAGACGCATAGCAATCTCCGAAGATGAGAGGGATGGCTGAACCATCCCGGGCACAACCGACGATTTGAACGTCGGAAAACAGTGTCCGGGTAGAACCCGGCGCTCTAAAAACAGGCGCCAGTATCGCGATCGTTTATGACAGAGCAGTGGCACGATGATGGCAGGTTGATGACGATATCGATTCGCCCTGAACTATTGATCTAGAGCGCTGTCGGCCGATTGCGGGTGTGCAATGCCGCGCAATCGGCGATACTCGCCGGGCGCTGAAGTCCTGTTGTGGAGAGCTTGTTGATGCCGTTGCAACGCCTGCAAAACCTGTCGCAAATCGCCTCGGCAAGCTGGGATGCACTGGTGCCTGAAAGCCAGCCGTTTTTACGCCACGCTTTTCTCAGCGCGCTGGAAGACAGCGGCAGCGTTGGCCCCCACAGTGGCTGGCAGCCGGAGCATTTGCTGCACATCGAGGACGATCGTCTGATCGCCGCGTTACCCAGTTACCGCAAGTGGCATTCCTACGGTGAGTACGTGTTCGATCACGGCTGGGCCGACGCCTGCGCCCGCGCCGGCATCGATTACTACCCCAAGCTGTTGACCGCCGTGCCGTTCAGTCCGGTCAGCGGCCCACGCTTGCTGGCGGCCAATGTCGAAGACGGTTTCGAACTGCTCAAGAGCCTGCCCGGCTATCTGGAGATCGAAGGGCTTTCCAGCGCGCACATCAATTTCACCGACGCTTTTACCGACGCTGCGATGGCCGAACAGCCAGGCTGGCTGCAACGCATTGGCTGTCAGTATCACTGGCAGAATCGCGGTTACCGCGACTTTCAGGATTTCCTCGACGTGCTCAGTTCGCGCAAGCGTAAACAGATGCGCAAGGAACGCGAGCAAGTGGCGGGGCAGGGCTTTGAATTTGAGTGGCTGGAGGGGCGCGAACTGGACGAGGTGCAGTGGGATTTTGTCTACGCCTGTTACGCCAATACCTACGCGGTGCGCCGTCAGACCCCGTATCTGACGCGGGAATTTTTCAGTCTGTTGGCCGAGCGCATGCCCGAAGCGATCCGCGTGGTACTGGCCAAACAGGGCTCACGGCCGGTGGCGATGGCGTTCAGCCTGGTCGGCGGCGACAGTTTCTATGGGCGTTACTGGGGATGTCTGGCGGAGTTTGATCGACTGCACTTCGAAACCTGTTTTTATCAGGGGATGGATTATGCGATTGCCCAGGGTTTTCAGCGTTTCGACGCTGGCGCCCAGGGCGAGCACAAGCTGATTCGCGGGTTCGAACCGGTGATCACCCATTCATGGCATTACCTGCGGCATCCCGGTCTGAAAGCAGCGGTGAAGGATTTCCTGCAACAGGAACGTGCTGGCATCCTTGCCTACGCCGAGGAAGCGAAAACAGCGTTGCCCTACCGCCAGACATAAGTCCCTGTGGGAGCGAGCCTGCTCGCGAAGGCGTCGTGTCAGTCGACATATACGTTACTGACAGAATGTCTTCGCGAGCAGGCTCGCTCCCACAAAGGGATTTCATACGCCCTCAGGTTTCTTCCTTGCCCAACCAGCGATAGATCCCGCCACCGACCACCGCACCAATCAAAGGCGCGACCCAGAACATCCACAACTGTGCGATCGCCCAGCCGCCGACCATCAGCGCCGGCCCCGTGCTGCGGGCTGGATTCACCGAAGTGTTGGTGACCGGAATCGAGATCAGGTGAATCAGGGTCAGACCCAGGCCGATAGCGATCGGGGCCAGTCCGGGAGGTGCGCGTTTATCGGTGGCGCCGAGGATGATGATCACAAACATTGCGGTCATCACGAGCTCAGTGACAAACCCGGCCGCCATCGAATACTTGCCCGGCGAATGCTCGCCATAGCCGTTGGAGGCGAGGCCAGAGGCGATATCGAAGCCTTCCTTGCCACTGGCGATGTGGGCGATCAGCGCCGCCGCGATAATCGCGCCGAGCACTTGGGCAATGATGTAAGCGGGCAACTCTTTGGCCGGAAACCGACCGCCGACGAACAAACCGACCGAGACGGCCGGGTTGAGGTGACATCCGCTGATGTGGCCAATGGCAAACGCCATGGTCAGCACCGTCAGACCAAACGCCAGGGCCACCCCCAGCACCCCGATTCCCAGCGGTGAAGACGCGGCGATCACCGCGCTGCCGCAACCACCCAATACCAACCAGAACGTACCCAACAACTCAGTGACTGAACGTTTGAACAGAGACATGAGAGCGTCCTTGATAGCTTCGCTATCGAGACTGCATCGAGTTGTGCGTCCTTGCAGACTTACGACAGGTTCCGTTCCGGAACCTTGGCTGAGTACAGCAGGCTTTTGGTGGATTTCCAGCGGCCACAAAAAAACCGCCAGCGCCCGTGGTTGGCGGGCTGTGGCGGTTTTATCCAGTCGGGACTGCGCACATCCCCTGTGGGAGCGAGCCTGCTCGCGAAAGCGGTGTATCAGTCAACATCAATGTGACTGACAGACCGCCTTCGCGAGCAGGCTCGCTCCCACAGGTTTACGTCGGGCGAACTGTCAGTCGATGCCGACAAACCCCCCGGTCTGATGCGCCCACAGCCGTGCATACAACCCACGGTGAGCCAGCAATTCAGCATGGGTGCCGCTCTCGGCAATCTTGCCGTTCTCCAGCACCACCAGCCGATCCATCCGCGCAATGGTCGAGAGTCGGTGCGCAATCGCGATCACGGTTTTGCCCTGCATCAGGGTTTCCAGGCTTTCCTGAATCGCCGCTTCGACTTCCGAATCCAGTGCCGAGGTCGCTTCGTCCATGATCAGGATCGGCGCGTCCTTGAGCAGCACGCGCGCAATGGCGATGCGCTGGCGCTGGCCGCCGGACAGTTTCACCCCACGCTCACCGACATGCGCATCAAAGCCTGTGCGGCCCTCAGCGTCCGACAGCAGCGGAATGAACTCATCGGCGCGCGCCTTGTGCACCGCATCCCACAACTCGGCGTCGGTCGCATCCGGTTTGCCGTACAGCAAGTTGTCGCGGATCGAACGGTGCAGCAGCGAGGTGTCCTGGGTGATCATGCCGATGCGCGCACGCAGGCTTTCCTGGCCGACTTCGGCGATGTTCTGGCCGTCGATCATAATCCGTCCGCCCTCGACGTCGTACAGGCGCAGCAACAGGTTGACCAGCGTCGATTTACCGGCGCCGGACGGCCCGATCAAGCCGATTTTTTCGCCCGGTTTGATGTTCAGGTTGAGGTCGCCGATGATCCCGCGCTTCTTGCCGTAGTGAAAATCCACGTGCTCGAAACGCACTTCGCCACGGGCCACTTCCAGCGGTTTGGCCTGCTCGTGATCGGTGACGCTGACCGGTTGCGAGATGGTCTGTAAACCGTCCTGGACCATGCCGATGTTTTCGAAAATGCCGGTGACCACCCACATGATCCAGCCGGACATGTTGACGATGCGAATCACCAGACCGGTTGCGAGGGCAATCGCCCCTACAGTGATCAGCGATTGCGTCCACAGCCACAAGGCCAGGCCCGTGGTGCCGACGATCAGCAGGCCGTTCATGGTGGTAATGGCGATGTCCATGCTGGTCACAACGCGGCCCGCCAGTTGGGCTTTTTCGGTCTGCTCTTCGATTGCTTCGCGGGCGTACTGTTGCTCGTAATTGGTATGGGCGAACAGCTTCAGGGTGGCGATATTGGTGTAACCATCGACGATCCGCCCCATCAGTTTGGAGCGGGCATCGGAGGACACCACCGAGCGCTCCTTGACCCGCGGCACGAAGTAACAGAGCGCGCCAATGTAAGCGGCGATCCACGTCAGCAACGGAATCATCAGGCGCCAGTCGGCCTCGGCAAAAAGCACCAGCGCGCTGATCGCGTAGATCAGCACATGCCACAACGCATCCACTGCTTGCACCGCAGAGTCACGTAGCGAGTTGCCCGTCTGCATGATGCGTTGGGCGATACGACCAGCGAAGTCATTCTGGAAAAAGTTAAGGCTCTGCTTGAGCACGTAGCTGTGGTTCTGCCAGCGAATCATGCTGGTCATGCTCGGGCTCAGGGTCTGGTGCACCAGCAGGTCGTGCAGGCCGACAAAGACCGGGCGCAAGATCAGCGCGACCACGGCCATCCAGGCCAATTCCAGGCCATGCTCCTGAAAGAAGTTCGGGTTCGGCGCGCCTTGGGCGAGGTCAATGATGCGACTGAGGTAGCTGAACAACGCCACTTCGATCAAGGCGCCGAACAGTCCGACGGTGAGCAGGGCGGCAAAACTCGGCCAGACCTGCTTCAGGTAATAGGTGTAGAAGGGCAGCACGCGATCCGGCGGGGATGCCGTGGGGGCGTCGCGGAACACGTCAATCAGTTGTTCGAAACGGCGATAGAGCATCAGATAACCGCCCGGAGTACGGGCTCTCCTTTTATCGGTGTGAGCGGCGTGAGGTTGAATTCACGCCGCTCGATACGCCCTGTACAGCTTAGTCGATGACTTTGGCCGACTTGATGAACACAGGGTCGGAAGGCACGTCTTTCATGCCGCTTTTGGTGGTGGTTGGCGAGTTGACGATGATGTCGACAACGTCCATGCCTTTGACCACTTTGCCGAATACTGCGTAGCCGTCGCCCTGGTCGAGGAAGTCGTTGTCCTTGACGTTGATGAAGAACTGGCTGGTCGCCGAATCAGGTACGGAAGTGCGAGCCATGGACAAGGTGCCACGAACGTTAGCCAGACCGTTTTTGTGTTCGTTCTTGATTGGAGCCTTGGTTTCTTTTTGCTGCATTTGTTGAGTGAAGCCGCCGCCCTGGACCATAAAGCCCGGGATCACACGGTGGAAAATCGTGTTGTTGTAGAAACCGCTGTTGACGTAATCGAGAAAGTTCTTGGTACTGATCGGCGCCTTGACCGGGTCCAGTTCGATTTCGATCTGACCGTTGGTGGTGTCCAGCAGCACGTGCGGTGCCTTGGCTGGCGTGGCAGCCATCAGGTTGGCGGCAAACAGCACAGTACCAGCGGCGAGGGCGAGTTTTTTCAGCATGGGTCAGTGATCCTGAGATTGAATATCGGCTGCGGCGAGAAACTCCAGCAGCGTTTGGTTGAAGCGTTCGGGTTGATCGAGCGGGGTGGCGTGGCGTGAATCGGCGATCACCACCAGCCGCGCATTCGGCAGCAGTTTTACATAGGTTTCTTTCAGCGCGACGGGTGTGTAGTCACGGTCGGCGCTGATGACGAGCGTTGGACAGGACACTCGGGAAAGTCGTTCCTGAACCCCCCAGCCAACAATTGCGTCGAAGCTGGCGAGATAAGCACGTTTGTCGTTTTTTGCCCAGCGTTCGGCCATTTTCTGCCGCAGATCCGCCTGCTCCGGCTTGGGAAAAAGTTTGCCACCAAGGGCTTTGCCGATGGTCGCGAGGCTGAGCACACGCATCAGGATCCAGCGTTTGAACCACTGCCAATAATCGTCGCGGCTGCGTATTTTCACCTCGGGTGCGCTGTTGACGATGGTCAGGCTTTTAAGCAATTGCGGCTGATCGACGCCGAACTGGAAGCCGATCATGCCGCCCATCGACAGCCCGACATAATGCACCGGGCCAAGGTTCAGATGCTCGATCAGGGCAAGCAGGTCGGCGCTGAAACCGGCGATGCTGTAGCGCTCGCGCGGTTTGTCCGAGCGCCCGTGACCGCGAATATCCGGGACGATCACCCGGTAGTGCGCGGCCAGTGCCGGGATCTGCATTTCCCAGTCCAGCGTGCTCGAACCGAGCCCGTGAACCAGCAGCAACGGCGTACCGTGGCCATATTCCTCGTAGTGCAGGTTGCAACCTTCGTGCTCGAACCAGGCCATCGGTGAACTCCGTGTCAGGCTTGTTCAGGGGCGGCGAACGGTGCATCCAGCGGCAAGGTGTCGAAGGTGCGCAGCAATTCGATGAGGATTTGCGTGGCCGGGCCCAGGGGTTTGTCCTTGTTCGAGTACAGATAGAAGCTCGGGTTGCGACTGCCACCCTGATCCAACGGTAGCAGCTTGAGCGTACCTTCTTTCAACTCCCGTTCGATCATGTGCCGTGGCAGCCAGGCAAAACCGAGGCCGCTGCTGACGAACGTCGCCGCCGTGGCGAGGCTGCCGACGGTCCAGCGCTGCTCGGCGCCGAGCCAGCCAACGTCCCGTGGTTGCTGACGACCGGAGTCGCGGATCACCACCTGCATCTGGGTTTCCAGATCCTGAAAGCTCAGTTCGCGATTGAGCCGATGCAGCGGGTGGTCGGGATGGGCGACGGCGACAAACTCGACGTCGCTCAATTCCGCACCGAGGTAACCGGGAATGCTCAGGCCAGTGATCGCCAGATCGGCCACGCCTTCGAGCAGCACTTCCTCGACACCCGACAACACTTCCTCACGCAGACGCACGCGGCAGCCGCGACTCTGCGGCATGAACGCGGTCAACGCGCGGACGATACGCGCACTCGGGTAAGCAGCGTCGACCACCAAACGGACTTCAGCTTCCCAGCCTTGCTCCATGTGGTGGGCAAGGTCTTCCAGTTGACTGGCTTGTTTTACCAGTTGCCGCGAACGGCGCAGCAATACGCCACCGGCTTCGGTGAGCACGGCTTTACGCCCGTCGATGCGCAGCAACGGCACGCCGAGCTGGTCCTGCATGCGGGCGACGGTGTAACTCACCGACGATTGCGAACGGTGCAGGGCCTCGGCGGCCTGGGCGAATCCGCCGTGGTCGACCACGGCCTGCAATGTTCGCCATTGATCAAGGGTCACGCGGGGCGCTTTCATCAATAGCTCCTCTTGTCCTAAGCTGGCCGTCCCTCATGGAGACTGCCGAATGAAAAAATTCTGTTGTGTGCTGTTGGCGATGCTGCCGCTGACGGCTTTTGCTTATCCGATTGATGTGCAGAAAGATCTCAACGGCATGAAGATCGATTACGAGACCTTCGACACCGATAACGACATCGGCTCCATCCGGGTGGCTAACTACGGTGACGTCGATGCGGCCTGCAAAGCGGTTTTCCAGAATGGTCCGGAAGCACCACGCACGCGCAACATCGATGTCCCGGCCGGCAAGCACAAGAACGCCACGGCCAAGTTCAATCGCTCGATTATCAAACTGCGCATCAAACTGAGCTGCACTCCGAAATAACACTGTATTTACCTGTGGGAGCGAGCCTGCTCGCGAAGGCGTAGCGTCAGTCGACACATTTTCTGACCGATATACCGCCTTCGCGAGCAGGCTCGCTCCCACAGGGCACAAACTGCATCTAAACGAATTATTCGATACTTTGCAGCAATTATTTGCGCTTTTTCATCGATTCAACTCTGTTTAACCTTCACTCCATCGACCTACAACATTCTCGGATGGAGGCTACACACCATGTCCCGCGTTCTGATCATCGAAAGCAGTGCCCGCCAGCAAGACTCGGTATCCCGTCAACTGACCCAGACCTTTATCAGTCAGTGGAAAGCGGCGCACCCGGCCGATCAGATCACCGTACGTGACCTCGCCGTGAACCCGGTGCCGCACCTGGATAGCAATCTGCTGGGCGGCTGGATGAAACCCGCCGAGCAACGCAACGCCAACGAGCAATCGTCGCTGGACCGTTCCAACGAATTGACCGATGAGTTGCTCGCCGCCGACGTACTGGTGATGGCCGCGCCGATGTACAACTTCGCAATCCCGAGCACCCTCAAAGCCTGGCTCGACCACGTGCTGCGTGCCGGCGTGACCTTCAAGTACACCGAAACCGGCCCGCAAGGCTTGCTCAGCGGCAAACGTGCCTACGTGCTGACCGCCCGTGGCGGCATTTACGCTGGAGGCCCGGCGGACCATCAGGAACCGTACCTGCGCCAGGTGATGGGTTTCATCGGCATCAACGACGTGACGTTCATTCACGCCGAAGGCATGAACCTGGGTGGCGACTTCCAGGAGAAGGGCCTGAATCAGGCCAACGCCAAGCTGTCCCAGGTTGCTTGATATGTTAATCGCCAGATAATCGCCGATTGTTTAAGTGACCTGGCGCAACCCCTTCAAGGCTCTACGCGCATCGAACCTCCCTTTGCACTTGTTGCTCCTGAGTGCTGTAGCCCGATTGAACGCATTAGCGAGATCGGGCTTTTTTTTGCCTGGGATTTGATGAACACCACAAGTCTCCTTGTGGGAGCGAGCCTGCTCGCGAAAGCGGTGTATCAGACAAGTATTTGCCGTCTGACACTCTGCCTTCGCGAGCAGGCTCGCTCCCACAGGGGGATTTTGTGTTTCTGGCTATTCGCAGTGAGATCAGAAAACCGCTATCGTCGCCGCCATTCGATTTCGAGGCGAGCATGGGCTATCTACTTTTTGTCACGCTGATCCAGGCGTTTTCCTTCAGTCTGATCGGCGAATACCTGGCCGGCCACGTCGACAGTTACTTCGCGGTGCTGGTGCGTGTAGTGCTGGCCGGGCTGGTGTTTATCCCGCTGACCCGCTGGCGTTCGGTGGAACCTGCATTCATGCGCGGCATGCTAGTAATTGGCGCGCTGCAGTTTGGCGTAACTTACGTCTGCCTGTACCTGAGTTTCCGCGTGCTGACGGTGCCGGAGGTGTTGCTGTTCACCATCCTCACGCCGCTGCACGTGACGCTGATCGAAGATGCGCTGAACCGTCGCTTCAATCCATGGGCACTGATCGCCGCGCTGGTCGCCGTAAGCGGGGCAGCCGTGATTCGCTTCGACAGCATCAGTCCTGACTTCCTCATGGGTTTCCTGCTGCTGCAACTGGCCAACTTCACCTACGCGGCAGGGCAGGTGATGTACAAGCATCTGGTGGCGAAACACCCGAGCGACCTGCCGCATTACCGGCGTTTCGGCTTCTTTTACCTAGGGGCATTGGCGGTGGTGTTGCCGGCATTCCTGATGTTCGGCAAAGCCAACTTCCTCCCGGAAGCGCCGCTGCAGTGGGCCGTTTTGCTGTTCCTCGGCCTGGTCTCGACCGCGCTGGGTATGTACTGGTGGAACAAGGGTGCTTGCATGGTCAACGGCGGCACACTCGCGGTCATGAACAATCTGCATGTGCCGGTGGGGTTGCTGCTGAATTTGCTGATCTGGAATCAGCATGAGGAACTGGGGCGGTTGTTCCTTGGCGGGAGTGTCATCCTCGCTGCCGTATGGATCAGCCGACTGGGCATCCGCAAATCCCCAGCCACCGCATAACCCCTGTGGGAGCGAGCCTGCTCGCGAAGGCGCTGGGTCAGATAATTATGGTGCGACTGACACATAGCATTCGCGAGCAGGCTCGCTCCCACATTTGATCTTTGGGTTACATGAGGTGTTTCTGCGGCTCGGGAATGCTGGCCGCGCCGAGCACCGCCGGCAACAACCCCGACCGCAAATCCCCACCACTCGGCTGTTGATACAGGCTCAACCCGAACTCCGGCAGCACCGCCAGCAGATAATCGAAAATATCCCCCTGAATCCGCTCGTAATCGGCCCAAGCCGTGGTGCGGGTAAAGCAGTAGATCTCCAGCGGAATGCCCTGCGCCGTGGTCTGCATCTGGCGGACCATGCAGGTCATGTTCGGCTGAATCTCCGG
This sequence comes from Pseudomonas sp. CROZ-RG-20F-R04-15, assembly GCF_022662375.1. Classification (GTDB taxonomy): domain Bacteria; phylum Pseudomonadota; class Gammaproteobacteria; order Pseudomonadales; family Pseudomonadaceae; genus Aquipseudomonas. Next base: position 852,437 of record NZ_JAKNQL010000001.1, read on the forward strand.
ATGGCTCTTCAGATACGCCAGCGCATAGGCGCGGAACGTGCCGATATTGGTCATCCGGCGGCGGTTGGCGGACATCGCCGCGACATTGCCCTGCGCCTCGTTCCACGCCTTGAGCTCGGCTTTCTTGCGGCTCATGTAGTCGGTGAGCAGGTGCACCTGGGTGAGCTTTTCCTCCTCGTCATCGCGGATGAAACGCACGCCGCTGGCATCGATGAACAGGCTGCGCTTGATCCGCCGCCCGCCCGATTGCTGCATGCCGCGCCAGTTCTTGAATGACTCGGACATCAGCCGCCAGGTCGGGATCGAGACGATGGTCTTGTCGAAGTTCTGCACCTTGACCGTGTGCAGGGTGATGTCGACCACATCGCCGTCGGCGCCGACTTGCGGCATCTCGATCCAGTCGCCGACCCGCAGCATGTCGTTGCTGGTCAGCTGCACGCTGGCAACGAACGACAGCAGCGTGTCCTTGTAGACCAACAGAATAACTGCCGACATCGCACCCAGACCGGACAGCAGCAACAGCGGCGAGCGGTCAATCAACGTGGCGACGATGATGATCGCGCCGAACACGTACAAAACCATTTTCGCCAGTTGCACATAGCCTTTGATCGAGCGTGTGCGGGCGTGTTCGGTTCGGGCGTAGATGTCGAGCAGGGCGTTGAGCAGGGCGCTGACCGAGAGCAGCAGGAACAGGATGGTGAACGACAACGCCACATTGCCGAGGAAGGTCATCGCGGTTTTGCTCAGTTCCGGCACCAGATGCAGGCCGAACTGGATCACCAGCGATGGCGTCATCTGCGCCAGACGCTGAAACACCTTGTTGTGACGAAAGTCATTGATCCAGTGCAGCGCCGGCTGGCGGCCGAGCATGCGGCTGGCGTGCAGGATCAGGTATCGCGCCACTCGTCCGAGCACCAGCGCGATCACCAGCAGCAGCGTCAGGGCGAGGCCCGCCTGCAAAAGCGGATGCTGTTCGAGGGTGCCCCAGAGGTCCTGGGCGTTGAGCCAGAGCTGTTTGAAATCCATATGAGCAACGATTCTTCTGTAAGACGCGATGGGTGATTAGAGCATTTAAGCCGTCGTGTATTACCGTTGAAGACAAATCGAGCAACAAAAAAGCCACTGATTGCGTCCGTTTGTATAAAGAAACTCGGCCTGAGCGCTCGAAACCGGTAACCTATGCAGCTGTTTTTTTGCATATCTTCGAGGTAGCACCCGTGTTTTCCCAATTCGCCCTGCACGAACGCCTGCTTAAAGCTGTGGCCGAGCTGAAATTTGTCGAGCCAACGCCTGTGCAAGCCGCGGCCATTCCGCTGGCGCTCCAAGGGCGTGATCTGCGGGTGACGGCGCAAACCGGTAGCGGCAAAACCGCCGCTTTCGTTCTGCCAATCCTCAATCGCCTGATCGGCCCGGCCAAGGTTCGCGTCAGCATCAAGACGCTGATCCTGCTGCCGACCCGTGAACTGGCCCAGCAGACGTTGAAGGAAGTTGAACGCTTTTCGCAGTTCACTTTCATCAAGTCCGGCCTGATCACCGGCGGTGAAGACTTCAAGGTCCAGGCCGCGATGCTGCGCAAAGTGCCGGACATCCTCATCGGCACCCCGGGCCGGATGATCGAGCAACTCAACGCCGGCAACCTCGACTTGAAAGAAGTCGAAGTGCTGGTGCTCGACGAAGCCGACCGCATGCTCGACATGGGTTTCGCCGAAGACGTGCAGCGTCTGGTCGACGAATGCCCGAATCGTCAGCAGACCATGCTGTTCTCCGCTACCACCGGTGGTTCCGGCCTGCGCGACATGATCGGCAAGGTGCTGAACAACCCTGAGCACTTGCAGCTCAACGCGGTCAGCCAACTGAATTCGACCACCCGTCAGCAAATCATCACCGCCGACCACAATCAGCACAAAGAGCAGATTGTGAACTGGCTGCTGGCCAACGAGACCTATCAGAAGGCCATCGTCTTCACCAACACCCGCGCCATGGCCGACCGCATCTACGGCCGCCTCGTGGCTCAGGAATACAAAGCGTTCGTGCTGCACGGCGAGAAAGACCAGAAGGATCGCAAACTGGCGATCGACCGTCTGAAGCAGGGCGGCGTGAAGATTTTGGTCGCTACCGACGTCGCGGCCCGTGGTCTGGACGTCGATGGCCTGGATCTGGTGATCAACTTCGACATGCCACGCAGCGGCGACGAATACGTGCACCGCATCGGCCGTACCGGCCGCGCCGGTAACGACGGTCTGGCGATCTCGCTGATCTGCCACGGCGACTGGAACCTGATGTCGAGCATCGAGCGCTACCTGAAGCAGAGCTTCGAGCGCCGTACCATCAAGGAAGTCAAAGGCACCTACGGCGGGCCGAAAAAGGTCAAGGCTTCGGGTAAAGCCGTTGGCGTGAAGAAGAAAAAGACTGACGCCAAGGGCGACAAGAAAAAAACTGCTGCCAAGACGCCGACCAAGCGCAAGAGCGCCAACCGTCCGAAGCCGGACTCGTTGGTGAGCAGCGATGGCATGGCGCCGCTGAAACGCCGCAAGCCAGCAGAGCCTGCGGCTGAGTAACGCGTTTCAGGCGTGCATAAAAAACCCGGACAGTGTCCGGGTTTTTTTTCGTCCATCAGTTGCCGAGCTGGCCACTGGTGTCGGCGTCAAAGCGCCGCTTGGCTTGATTCGCTGCCGGTTTCAGTGCCGCGAGCAAGGTGGCCTCGCTGTACAACCGCGTAACCGCCAGATCTTTCGGCGTCGGCTCAATCGGGATCAACACATCCTCACCGTCGGCATGCAGCCAGATCGCCACAACGTGCAGCGCCGAGACAAACAGCACTCGCAGCTCAACGCTCTTGCCCTGAAGTTGCGGTGCTTGTTCTGCCAGTTTCAGTGCACCCACCGTAGCAGCGGCGTGATCGCCGTGGTTCAAGGAGGCGAACTCGACATGCCCGCGCACTTCGGCCAATTGCGCATCGGCAATCGTCACGCCGTCGGCAAACACCAGGTAATGCCAGTCGCCGATTCGTGCGCCTTTCAGGCCTTTGCCTTGGCTCAGGTCTTCCAGGCTGAGCGAATAGCCACGGTAGGCTTCGCTGAGGCTGATTTTCGCCGGTACAGCGTTGGCGAACTGGCGATTGGCGCCAAGACCTGGGGTTTGCAGCGCGGCTTGCAAGGCCGGGCGTAAGGTCTGTACGCCGTTGGAAGGCGCCTTTGGATAAGTCAATTGCATGATGTTGCCCTCCTAGTTTTTCACGGTGAAGTAAGTGTGGGTCCAGTTGCCGCCGCCGTTATAGGCGCGGGGGAACGCGTTCAGTGCGCGGGTCGAATAGCCGTAGATCGAGTCCGCGACCAACACGTAATCGCCATTGGTGCCGTAGATCGTCAGAAAGTGCGCACCGCCTCCGTACCAGGCGCAGCGCAGGCCGACCGGGCGGCCCATGCTGATCTGGTTCTGAATGGCCGACATCTGCAGCGAACCCTGATTCATGCCGTTGTAGCTGCGGGTGGTTTGCAGGGCCGAATCCAGATAGCCGTAGACGTTGCATGGCCCCGGCTGATTACAGCAGTTGCGGTCGAGCTGAGTGCTGGCCACGCCGCACTGCGTCCAGTTGCCGGTGCCGTAATAGTTGCCGACCGAGGCGGAAACGGCCGCCCAGCACCAGTTGGTCTGGGTCTGTTTCTGCATGTTGAAGTTGAGACTGCCAGCGGTGCGGGCGCTGAGCTGTTCAGCGGCCTCGACTTCGGCGAGTTGCGGGTCGAGCAGGTGACCGGCCAGGCACCTTGGCAGGGATTCGCCGGTGAATTGTGTTGCTGCTGTTGTTAACATTTTTCAATCCTCCATGAGTGAAAACAAGCGTCCAGCTTGTGTGGTGTTGCGGTGTTGCCGAGCGATCGGTGTTCAACGGTTGCCATGTCAAATGGCAGGTTCCGATCTCGTTGCTCGATGTAACCGTAGATCTGAATATGCGTTTGTGCAAATAAATAAATGCATTTATGCATTTTCATGTGCAAAAGATCGCAGGCTTCGGCAGCTCCTACACGGTTTTGGGTAGGCACTGCCGAAGGCTGCGATCTTTTGATTTTTAGCCTTCGGTTTTTTTCTCTGCCGTATCCAATTCTTTCAAGCGCTGATCAATCAACTGGCATTTGTCCGGCAGATCCGCACTGGCCGTGCCCAGGTCCATCTTCTGCAACTCGGCGTTGATCTCTTTGGCCTTGGCTGGATTCTGTTCGGTGAGCTTGGCGACTTCCTTGGCCAGTTGCTCACGCTTGGCGGTGGCTTCTTCCGGCGTGCAGGCCCAGACAGGCAGGGCACAGGCGAGGGTGGCGGCGAGGGTGAGCTTGATCAGGGTTTTCATCGGGGCAGGCCTCAGTTCCGGTTAAGGCGGGTTAACTGGTTGAGGCCTTGATCGCGGGAAAAGTTCAGTGCTTAAGTTTGTTCGTGGCAGCAGTTCGTTCTAGAAACCTGCTCATACCGATCATGATGCCGCACCCATTCCATGATCTCGTCTTCATTCCTGCCCTTGGGCGTGAGGTCGAGGTAGTTGTAGGCGCCGACCAACATGTCGAGACCGCGAGCGTAGGTCGAGTAGGTATGGAAAATCTCCCCGGCCTCATCACGATAAAACACACTCAACCCCGGCATTTCTTCCTCGGCGCTGTCAGTCTTTTCGTAGTTGTACGTAGCCTTTGCGGCCGCGACATCCTCAGCCCGGGCGCAGACACCGAAGTCGTAGTTGAAGTCGCAACCCTCTGAAGACACCCAATCAAACTTCCAGCCCATTCGCCGTTTAAAGTCCTGGAACTCGTTGAACGGCGCAGGCGAAACAGCTACCACCGCGATGTCGTGATGAGCCAGATGCTGGTTGGCGCCATCAATGTGGTCGCTGAGGAACGAGCAACCCTGGCAGCCTTCCTCCCAATCCTTGGCAAACATGAAGTGGTAAACCACCAATTGGCTGTGTTTGCCAAACAGATCAGCCAGCTTCAATTCGCCGTTCGGGCCCTGGAAGTGGTAATCCTTGTCGACCTTCACCCATGGCAAAGCGCGACGCTCGGCGCTGAGGCGATCGCGTTCCTTGGTGAACGCTTTCTCGTGGGCCAGATGTTGCTTACGGGCGGCGAGCCATTCTTCGCGCGACACCACCGGATGATTCTCAACGTTCATGAAGATTTCTCCTGCGGGGTTGAAACCGTCTGTCTCAGACTAGTCGTTTAACCCTGCGCAAGATCGACAGACCGCCGGTCGGTCGGCCCTGAAAATGCGGCTGAACGGCTGGGAACGGCTCCGGTCACAACCTATGAACGCGCCATAAATCACGCGCACCGGAGGTTGTATCAGGATGACGACTTATAACTGGGATTTGATTGAACGCTTGCTGCATGAAGTGCAGAACAGCGCCGGCCACAGTTTTGCCCCTCGGGCTTACGCCGAAGACTATGCGGCGGAAAAAGCCAGCGCCGGCGAGCCGATCGAGAACCTTGATCATCTGAAAACGCAGGCCTGCGACTATGAAAGGTTGTTGCTCTTGCGTGGCTACATCGCACCGCGTCCGGATGAAGAGGGCAGCACGGGAAATAATTTTGTCCTGACGCCGCGCGGTTCCAGCCTGTTGAGCCTGATCGACAGCAGCATTCCCGGCAATGACCATCCGCGTCAGGTGCTGGATGAGCAGGAAGATGCGCTGGCTGAGGCGACGTTCGACGAAGTGGCGTCCAAAGCCCAGATCGCCTGAGTTTACGCAGAACCCCTGTAGGAGTGAGCCTGCTCGCGATTGCGTTCTTTCAGCCACATAAACAGTGACTGTTACACCGCGATCGCGAGCGTGCTCACTCCTACATTGGATTCGGGTCTGTTCAGGTTTTTTGCGCGGCCTTGAGGCACTTGAGGTCGTTGAAGTCTTTGCGTACGCCATCAATCTTCTTCAACAAGCGCTGCCGCTGCTGCGGCGAACTTTCTGCCATCAGGTCAACCGCCAGCGAGCGTCCCTGCGCTTCAGTATCGGCGAAGGCCTTGCGGTAATCCGCTGTCCATAGACTCTCGCGATTGACCAGAAGCGTCTCTATTCTCTGTGGGAATTCGGGACTTTTGCGTTGCGCTACCGCCGCACTGAACTGCTTCTGCCAATGGGCCCGGTTGGCAATCCATTGCGTGTACTGATCGCCCAGGGCGGTCGACCACGCCATGACCCGCTGCTCTTGCGTGGCACTCAAGGGCCCGAGCCAGTCGTTCAGGCGTTTGACCATGCGCGCGCCACGCTCGGCAATTTGCTGATCAAGCGGTGGTTTCAGGTATTCCTGCTGACGCTTGCGCAGATCCTTGGCAAACGCGTCATTCATCTCGGCCACTTGCTTGTCATCCAGACCTTGCAACAACTCGATAGCCGACGGGGTGATCTCTCGAGCGGTTTCGGCAATGGCTTGCTTGGCTTCCGCAGTGCGCGCCTGCAACGCGGCATCGGTGACCTGATTGGTCTCGACCATGGTCTGCAGGCGATCAAGCCAGTCCAGATAACCCGGCAATTGCGTGGTGCAATGCCAGCTCAGGTGGTCCTTGAGGCGTTCGTTGAACCAGTCTTTCTGCTCGCCGTTCATGTCCAGATAGTCGCTGAGCGTCCATGGAATGATCACGTCGAGGTTGCGATAGGCCAGACCGACGCGACTGCAAGCGCCGAGGGCGAGGGTAAAGATCAGTAGCGCGGCGATGTGCTTGAACCAGCGAGACATGGGCGAATCCTTGCGTAAGCCTGGCTTCGAGGGACTGATTCCTATGTGAACGCAGAATGAACCCGGCAGTTCAGCCGATCAATAGAACGCGCGCTCAGCCTTGAGCGTGACGAGCCCGTCGCACTGGCTGTTGTGCCCGGAATAAGCCGAGCAATCGCTGCCGCTGAGGCTGGAGTTGCTGTAGATCAGGTCGAGATCGACGCCCATGAACGGCCGGGACAGTTTCACCGACCAATCGGTAAAACTGCTGACATAACCACCGTCTACGGCCACCGGCGTGTTCAGTTGGTGAGTGGTGTATTTCATGCTGACGCCGATGCCGAACGGTTGATTGCCGCCAAGATCGGCAAACAAGGTGTTGTTCTGTTTGTCCGGGTCGTTGCTCAAGGCCACGCCGAAACGACTGCCGAGCAAAGTCAGGCCGCCGAACAGTTCCTGGCTGTCGAGCGTGTCTACTTCGGGATAGCTGTAGTGGATCATGCCGACTTCATAGCCGAGGGTTTGATCGAAGGGCTGTTTAAATCCGACGTAGGAATCGATTTCGAGATTCTTGCCAGGTGTGATGCCCATGCTCGGCGCGTATTGGCCAACGTAGAGGCCACTGTCGTGGCTCAGGTCGAGGCCGCCGTGGAAGGAACCGACGGCAGCCGGTTTGACCAGACCCTGGGCCATGCTGCGTGAAGGCGTGGTGCCGAGTTTGAGATCGAAATCGCCCAGTTCACGCTGGAAAATCTGCGCGTGCGCGGTCGCGCAAGCCAGCAGGCCTACAAGTGATAAACAGGATGATTTGCGCATGCGTCACTCCATGAACAGCGAGCACAGGCGGCGGGCCTGCTGAAACGCTTGATCTAGACGCGTGCAAGGATACCGGCGAATGATCGGCATTGAAGGCCGTTCGTCGATTTACAAGGATTTTTGTTTAAAAAGGAGGGGGGTTGCGCGGTGCCAGTCCAGGCGCTTCGAAGCTCAAAGCGCCTCTGGACGGGTGTAAAACCGGGTGTTACTTCTTGCCCAGGCTGATCTGCTTGGACGGGCCGAATGTCTGGCCACTGACGCCTTTGGCAATTTGCTGAATCTCGCCGCCAGACTTGAGGAACGCTGCGATCTGATCGTTGATCGATTCGCTGGTTTCAACGGCTGGAGCTGGCTTTGCTTTGCTGGTGGATGCTTTTACACGCATGGCGGCCATTAACCTGTAGAAAAGTAACTCGGCCAGGCATCGTACAGGAATAACTTGACAATTGCTTGGTAAATATCCCCCGGAATAACCCAGCGCTGTACTGCATTATTCGCGATTGAATATGCGATATATCCGGCTAACCTGCTGTTTTAAATAAGAACATTCAGGTTTGCAGGCATTGAAATATTCGACCGCGAGCGGTGGTGTCTGCCTGACGAGCGGCACCTCAGCCCGGCCGCGCGCAAGGAAAATCAAGGCGTTGCGCAAATTTCCGACGCGTGCGGATCTGCCGCCCGACGGCCACGTCAAAAACGGGTAGAATGCCGCCCACGCAATGAGGGTTCTGGAAATGGCTTTAGTCGGGCGTTACAACAGTTTGCAAGTGGTTAAACACACTAACTTCGGTTTATATCTGGATGGCGGTGCCGACGGCGAGATTCTTTTGCCCAATCGTTATATTCCGAAAGATATTCCTACCGAAGATGAAGATTGGCTCAACGTATTTGTTTATCTGGACAGCGAAGACAAACTTCTCGCTACCACGGAAAAACCAAAAGTTCAGGTCGGCGAGTTTGCCAGTCTGAAAGTCGTTGAAGTCAACAGCATCGGTGTGTTCCTCGATTGGGGGCTGCCGAAGGATCTGTTGCTGCCGTATTCCGAAGAAAAGCGCCAGATGACCGCCGGCGAATACTGCGTGGTGCACGTCTACCTCGACAAGCACACCCGCCGTATCACCGCCACCGCGCGTCTGGATCGCTACCTCGACAAGACCCCGGCCAACTACAGCCAGGGCCAGGAAGTTGATTTGCTGGTTGCCGAAGCCACTGATATGGGCTTCAAGGCGATCATCAACAACAAGCACTGGGGTTTGATCCACAAGAATGAAATCTTCAAGTTCATGCGTGCCGGCATGAGCGAGAAGGGCTACATCAAGGAAATCCGTGCCGACGGCAAGATTGCCCTGAGCCTGCAACCGGTTGGCCAGGAAGCGGCCAGCAGCCTGAACTCGAAGATCCTCAGCAAATTGCGCGACAACAGCGGCACTTTGCCGGTCAGCGACAAGAGTGATCCGGCGTTGATCAGCAGCCTGTTTGGCGTCAGCAAAGGCAACTTCAAGAAGGCCATCGGCTCGCTGTACAAGGACGGCAAGATCGTTATTCATGCTGATCGCATTGAACTAACCTGAGCCTTGGGTGGCCCATCTTGCATGGGGCACACACGAGGTCGGGTCGATGAAAAAAACGCTGATAGCCTATGTTGCAACGCTGCTGACGTTTCTGTTGCTCGACGGCATCTGGCTCGGCCTGCTGATGGCGCCGACCTATCGCGAACTGCTCGGTTCGTTGATGCTTGAAAAACCGCTGCTTGTTCCGGCAGCGGTTTTTTATTGCCTGTATGTTTTTGGTTGCGTGGTGTTTGTGGTGTTGCCGGCCGTGACATGGCAATGGGCAGCGAAGCGGGGCGCGTTGTTAGGGCTGATAGCTTACGGCACGTATGACCTGACCAATTGGGCGACGTTGCGCGGCTGGTCGGTGCAGGTGACGCTGATAGATTGGGCGTGGGGAACGTTTGCCACGGCTGTGGCTTGTAGCGTCGGGTTTTTGCTGGCGAGGCGGTTTGGCAAGGTCTGATCCGAAATGTAGTTAAGCAATGCCGGCCTCTTCGCGAGCAGGCTCGCTCCCACAGGGGAACGCATTCCAAAGTGGGAGCGAGCTTGCTCGCGAATGGCGGCGCAGCCGACAGCCACTCAGCGCTGACGCCACTGAAGAACTAAATGTCTTTTCCAGACGGCTTTTTCCGCCCGACTGATTGATAATCCCCAGCATTGTTTTTTGACCATTGGATGGCCTGCCATGTTGTGTATGTTCGAGGTGTTGCGGTGAGTATTGAGCGGCGCAACGCCGACAGTTTTGCCCTGCAAGTGATGATCGGCCTGTGCCTGATCTGGGGCGTGCAGCAGGTGATGATCAAATGGGCAGCGCCGGACATCGCGCCAGTGATGCAAGCGGCGGCGCGCTCGGGGATTTCCGCGCTGCTGGTCGGTTTGCTGATCTGCTGGAAGGGTGGCTGGGATCAGGTCGGCGTTACCTGGCGCGGCGGCTTGTTGGCCGGTGCGCTGTTTGGTCTGGAGTTCTTCTTCATCGCCGAAGGCTTGCAACTGACCACCGCCGCACACATGTCAGTGTTCCTCTACACCGCGCCGATTTTCACTGCGCTGGGCGTACATTTTCTGTTGGCCAGTGAACGCCTGCGTCCGCTGCAATGGCTGGGCATTCTGCTTGCGTTTATCGGCATCGCGATTGCCTTCGCTGGTGGCGTGTCATGGGACAACCTCGACCGGCGCATGTTGCTGGGCGATGCCTTTGGTGTACTGGCCGGGGCCTGCTGGGGCGCGACCACGGTGGTGGTGCGCGCCTCGCGATTGTCGGAGGCACCGGTGACACTGACGCTGTTCTATCAGTTGATCGTCGGCTTCCTCGGCCTGCTGCTGATTGCGCTGTTCAGCGGCCAGATCACTCATGTCAGTCTGACCCCCGTGGCGGTGGCCAGCGTGTTGTTCCAGGGCCTGGTGGTGTCGTTCTTCAGCTACCTGATCTGGTTCTGGTTGCTGCGCCGTTATCTGGCGGCCAACCTGGCGGTGTTTTCGTTCATGACGCCGCTGTTCGGCGTAACCTTCGGCGTGATTCTGCTGGGCGAACAGCTGAGCGTGAACTTCGTTATCGGCGCGGTGCTGGTGTTGCTCGGCATCACCTTTGTCAGCGCCGAGCAGTGGCTGCGTCGGCGTTTGCGCAAAGCGCTCGGCCAGCGCTAGCCGATTGCATCGCCAGACCGCCGGCCATCAGCAAACCGCTGCCGGCGATCACCAATGCCGGCTGCAAACCGCCACTGAAATGGCTGCTCAGCGCCGCCAGCAACGGGCCGCTGAGTTGGCCGAGCGCAAAGCACGCGGTAAGCATGCCGGCGTTGCGCTGGGTGGCGTGCGGTGCCAGTTCCCGCGATCGCTGCATGACCAGTTGCATACACGCCAGGAACGGAGTGCCGCAGAGGATCACCCCCAGCGCCAGGCCGAGGCCGCTGCCCAGCAGACAGGCAAACACGCCGGCCCCTTGCAGCCACAAAGTCGCCATCAACCAATGCCTTGTGGTCTCTGGGTCGTGACGCCGCAGGCACACCAGCAATACGCCAAGCGCCGCAGCCAGACCAAAACAAGGCCAGAACAGATCCGCCTGCCATTGCCCGTGAAACTGCGCATTAGCCATTTGCGACAGGAAGGTCGCCGGAATGATGTAGCCGACGCCGTAAAGCGCATAAATCAAGCCCAGCCGTCCGATGCCCCGATTCGATGGACTTACTGGCGCTGCAACCACCGTTGCCGTTGCGACAGGCGTTGGCAGCAATCGCCAGACGCTCAACAGCATGACCAATGCGGCCGCCGCATAAATCAGCCACAACGTCGCGGACGTCTGATTCAGCAGATGTGAGACCAGTGCCAGCAACCCCGTCAGAAAAATCCCCAACCCCGGTCCGGCAAACACCAGTGCGCCCAATCCCGGACGACCTGCTGCCGCCGCCAACGGTTGACTCAACGAAGTGATCATTACCAGCACCCAGGCACTCGCTATCCCGGTACCGAAGCGCAGCACCAGATGCGACCAGAAACCATTGGCCCAAAACGACGCCAGGGTCAGCAGCACGCACAACCACAAGCCACCGTGCAGGCGCCGCTGAATCTGCTGCGGGCGATGGGCGAACATCGCATCCACTGCACCCAACAAGTAACCGAGGTAGTTGGCTGCCGCAATCAGACCGGCGGCCGTCAGGTCGAACTGACCTTCGCTGAGCAGGTGCGGCATTTGCGGGGTGAGGGCGAAACGGCCGATACCCATGGCCATCATCAGGGCAACGAAACAAGCGGATAAGCGAATCAGCGGCGACATGGTCGGGATTCCTTTGAAGGATCAATGACCGTCAGGCTAGGACTGATTGACTTTCTTTAAAATTGAATAATAGTGAGCAACTTGTTCTGTTATGGAGAAAGCTTGTGGAGTTCAGCCAATTGCGGATCTTTCAGGCAGTGGCCGAGGAGGGTTCGATTACCCGCGCCGCCGAACGCTTGCACCGAGTGCCGTCGAATTTGTCGACGCGGCTCAAACAGCTGGAAGAGCAACTCGGTGTCGAACTTTTCGTCCGTGAGCGTCAGCGTTTGCAGCTGTCGCCTGCGGGAAAAGTCCTGCTGGACTACACCGGCAAGTTGTTTGCGTTACGCGATCAGGCCAATGCGGCGGTGATGGGCGGGCAGCCGGCGGGGGATTTTGTCCTCGGCACCATGTACAGCACGGCGGCGATTCATTTGCCAGCCTTGCTGGCGCGCTATCACAAGCAATACCCGGCGGTGAATCTGCAGGTGCAGTCGGCGCCGAGTGCCGAGTTGCTGGAAGGTCTGCTCACCGGACGTCTTGATGCGGCGCTGGTGGATGGTCCGCTGGAGCTGGCCGGACTGGACGGTGTGCCGTTGTGCGAAGAGCGATTGGTGTTGATCACCGAACCTGATCATCCGCCAGTGCATAGCGCCCGGGACGTTGAAGGGCGGTCGGTGTTCACCTTTCGTCGCGGATGTTCGTATCGCATGCGCCTGGAGGCGTGGTTTTCGCACTATCACGCGACGATGGGCCGGGCGATGGAGATCGAATCCTATCAGGGCATGCTCGCCTGCGTGATTGCCGGCAGTGGCGTGGCGTTGATGTCGGAGTCGATGCTGGCCAGTCTGCCGGGGCGTGAAAGCGTCGCGGTGCACCCTTTGGCCGAATCATTTGCGGGTGCGACAACATGGCTCATGTGGCGCAAGGGCATGGTCGGCGCCAACCTCAATGCCTGGATTGAGGTGCAGCAGGCTGTCTATCCTGCGGCTCAGATCGAAACCCGGGAAACAGCCTGAACCAATCTCGGCGAATTCTGTTCAATTCAGTAACAGATCATTGCGGATTTGGCCGAGCATTGCGTAGGACTTCGGACTATTATCAGTGCGAAGCGGCCTCAGAATTCCGGCCGCTCAGCACCACCCTGAAGGGGGCATGACGATGAAAGAGAAAATTCAAAACTGGCTGCACGACTTGGGTGTTGCCCTCGGCTTGATCGAACCGCCTCTGCAACCTGTACCGATCCGCACCGATGACGAGCAGCGCCGCCGTCAACAACGGCGCCGGTAACGTCCCCGATCCGAGATCAACGGATTCAAGATCTAGAGATCGCAGCCTGCGGCAGCGCCTACGTGGATTAATGTAGGCGCTGCCGCAGGCTGCGATCTTTTGCTTTTAATGACGACCGATCTCCAGTAAAAACCGGCTCAAGTCATTCGCGGTTTTCGCGGTCTTGAGCATGCGGTCCTCTTCGGCGGTGAACGCCGTCAGTCCGAATTCATCTTCCAGATGAAAGATCAGATCTTCTATATCGGCTTTCTCCAGCCCCAGTTGCACCAGGCTGGTGTTGTCGTTGAATTCTCGGGTTTCCAGCAGACGCCGGATGTATCGGTGCACGGCGGCACGCACGGCAGCTCTTCTCATGGCAGATTTTTCTGATGGTTGTTCTGCTTGAGTGAAGCAGGCCTCAGGCGTGCCCGCGCAACCACTGGTCAATCATCGAGCGCAAATGCTCCCCGGAAAAACTGCCGAAATGCCCGCCATGCACCGTGCGGATCGGCAACGCCTGCAAACGTCGCAGGCTGGCGGCGTAGTCCTCGAGATTCGAATGGTAGGCGTCTTCGATTAATGGCCCGTCATAGATGATGTCGCCGCTGAATAACGTTTCCGTCGCCGCCTCATACAGGCTGATCCCGCCCGGCGAATGCCCCGGCGTGTGCAGCACCTGCAGCGTGCGATTGCCCAGATCCAGTACATCGCCGTCGTCGACAAATCCGGTGGCCGGCGCGGCTTTGACCCGGTACTCGGCATAGCACAGCGGGCAATCCGGATGCGCCTCGAACATGTCATCGCCGACGAAAGCGCGGCTCAAATCATTCTCGCCATCCGGCGCCGCAAGGATGTCCGCTTCGGCTGGATGCACCAGCCGCTCGGCAAATTCGTGATGCCCGGCGATGTGGTCGAAATGGCAATGACTGGCCACCGCCACCAGCGGCCGCTCGGTGATCCACGGCAACTGCTCGCGCAGGCTGACCAGCCCTGAGCCGCTATCCAGCAACAAGTCTTTGTCACGGCCCTGAATGTGCCAGAGGTTGCAGCGGTAGAACGGGCGAATATACGGCTCGTGAATCAGCCGAATGCCGTCACTCAGGTGCTGCACTTCAAACCACTGATCGCGAGAAACGATCTTCATAAATCATTTTCTCCAAGCGTAAAAAAACGGGTGGGGCAACCGACGCCACACCCGTCGAAGAAAGCATCAAGTCGTTACATCAGAGCTTAGATCGCACTCGCCACGGTTGCCGGGCGAGGGGAGAACAGGCTGACGACCACAAAACTCACCAGGCCTACGCCGAGGCTGTAGTAGATCGGCGTGTTGGCATCCAGACCGTCCTTGAACATGAACAGCAGCGAAGTGGCGAAACCCAGACCCATGGAGGCAATGGCGCCGGCGGTGGTCGCGCGCTTCCAGAAGATCGCGCCGATCAGCGGGATCAGCATGCCGCCCACCAGCAGGTTGTACGCCAGCGTCAGGGCGCTGATCACATCGTTCACCACCAGCGCGATGCCCAGCACGACGATGCCGGTCAGCAGGGTGAACAAGCGGTTGATGCCAAGGCTCGACTGTTTGCCACCGCGCAGTTTCGGCAGCAGGTCTTCCGTCACGGTGGTGGCAGCGGCGAGCAGGCCGGCGCTGGCGGTGGACATCATGGCCGCCAGTGCGGCAGCGATCACCAGACCACGGATGCCGTCCGGCAGCGACAGTTTGACGATGGCGGCGAAGGCGTTGTTGACGTTGCTCAGGTCCGGGATCAGGACGTGAGCGGCCATGCCGATCAGGGCGCAGGCCAGGCCGTAAAGGATGCAGTAGAAGCCTGCGAAGGTGCCGGCGTACTTGGCGACTTTTTCGTTTTTGACGGTGAACACCCGTTGCCAGATGTCCTGACCGATCAGGATGCCGAAGAAGTAGATCATGAAGTAGGTGATGATGGTGTCCCAGCCGATGCTGGTGAAATTGAACGCAGCGGCCGGCAATTTCAGCACCAGTTCATCCCAGCCGCCGACGCGGTACAGGCAGATCGGCAACAGGATGAACATCAGGCCCACGGTCTTGATGATGAACTGGACGATGTCGGTCAGGGTCAGCGACCACATGCCGCCGATGGCCGAGTAAACCACCACGACGCCACCACCGAGCAATACCGATACCCAGAACGGCAGATCGAACAGCACTTGCAGCACGGTGCCGATGGCCAGGATCGAGGTCACGCCGATCATCAGCGCGTAGGCCAGCATGATGATCGCGCTCGCCGAGCGGGCCATCGGGTTGTAGCGTTTTTCCAGCACCTGGGTAACGGTGTAGATCTTCAGTTTCAGCAGCGGTTTGGCGAGGAACAGGTTCAGCGCGATGATCCCGCAACCCAGTGCCGCACACAGCCAGAAGCCGGAGATGCCATGCACGTAGCCCAGACGCACGGTGCCGACGGTGGACGCGCCACCGAGCACGGTCGCGGCCATGGTGCCCATGTACAGGCTTGGGCCGAGGTTGCGACCGGCAACGAGAAAGTCCTCGTTGGTCTTGGCCTTGCGCATGCCGAAGTAGCCGAGCAAGAGCATGCCGGCGGCGTAGATGAGGACGACGAATAAATCCAAAGCCATGATGGCGTGTCTCCGATTGTCTTTTTTATGTGAGGCTGATTCGAATCTCCCTGTGGGAGCGAGCTTGCTCCGGGCGGCGATCCGACGAAGGCGGCGGCACATTCAAAAGTGATGTGACTGACAGATCGCTTTCGCGAGCAAGCTCGCTCCCACAGGGGATAGGCGTTTACTCAGGCGGCTTGCGCTTTAGCCGACGACTCCCCGACTTGGCTGCGGGCATCCGTCGGGCCGAACACTTCGCGCGGTTCCGGGAACAGGCTCAGCAGCGTCAAATACACCACCGAAGCCAGGCCCAATGTCACCGGCAAACTGATGTCGATGCCACCGGCCATTTCTCCCAACGGGCCAACGAACTGCCCCGGCAGATTGACGAAGCACAAGCCCACCGCCGCGCTCGGGATCCACGCCCCCAGACCGCGCCAGTTCCAGCCGTGGCTGAACCAGTAGCGTCCGCCCTGTTCGCCGCGAGTGAACACTTGCAGGTCATCCGGGCAGTAGAAACCGCGACGCACCAGCAGACCGATGATCATGATCACCATCCATGGCGTGGTGCAGGTGATGATCAGCACGGCGAAGGTCGACACGCTCTGCACCAGGTTCGCCGCAAAACGGCCGATGAAGATAAAGGCAATCGACAGCACGCCGATCAGCAACGTCGCTTTCACTCGCGAGAGCACGCGCGGGAACACGCTGGACATGTCCAGCCCGGTGCCATACAGCGAAGTGGTGCCGGTGGACATGCCGCCGATCACCGCAATCAGGCACACCGGCAGGAAGAACCAGCTCGGCGACACCGCCAGCAAACCGCCGACATAATTGTTCGCCGCGATGTAGTCCGGCGCCTTGATCGCGACGATGGTCGCGGTGGTCAGGCCGAACAGAAACGGGATGAACGTGGCGATCTGCGACAGCACCACCGCTGCCATGATGCGTTGCTTGGAGGTGTCACGCGGGATGTAGCGCGACCAGTCGCCGAGGAACGCGCCGAAGGAAATCGGGTTGCTCATCGCCACTAGCGAGGCGCCGATGAATGCCGCCCAAAAGCCCGGCTGACCGAGGTTCACCGTACCGGCGTAGTTCACATCGAAAGGACCGGCGAAGGCGAAGATGCCCAACAGGAACAACAGGCTGGCGCTCCACACCGCGATCTTGTTCACCCACAGCAAAAAGCGGAAGCCGTAGATGCACACGGTCAGCACCAGAATCGCGAACAGACCGTAGGCCAGGCCCAGGGTCAGGTCGGTTTCCGGCAGACCGATCAGGCGTTTCGCACCCCCGATCAGCGCATCGCCCGAACTCCACACCGAGAGCGAGAAAAACGCGATAGCGGTCAACAGCGACAGGAACGAACCGACGATCCGCCCGTGCACGCCGAAATGCGCCCCGGACGAAACGGCATTGTTGGTGCCGTTGAGCGGACCGAACAGGCCCATCGGTGCGAGGATCAGCGAGCCGAGCAGCACGCCCGACACAATCGCCCAGACGCCGGCCTGAAAAGACAGACCGAACAGCACCGGGAAACTGCCGAGCACGGCGGTGGCAAAGGTATTCGAACCACCGAAGATCATCCGGAACAAGTCCGTCGGGCCTGCGCTGCGTTCGTGGTCCGGGATCTGTTCGACCCCGTGGGTTTCAATCTGCGTAAGGCTTTGGTCGTTGTTGTTGTTATTCATGATCTGCTCCGATCATAAAGGCGCGCTCATCGTGCGTGAGCGTCACCTGTCTTGGCTAAGGGGATGGCAGCCCTTCCGGCATTGCGGACAAATGTTCGTGGCAGGCCAGCCAATGGCCTTGTTGTTCTAGGCTCGACGCTTGTTTCCTGAAAACAATCGTCTCGCGCTCCTGGCTGAAGTGTTGCTCCCCTTGCATGCGCAGCTCGGTGGCCACGTCATGGATGAAAATCGCCACGTCACCCTGCAGGCTGACGAAAGCGTTGCTCGACGTGCACGCAAGCACCTCGAAGCCATCCTCGGCGCGCCAGTTGTCCCACAAGGCCTGATAGGCATCGCGCGACAGCAGCGGCTGTTCGAGGGTGTAGAAAACGAAACTCGCATCGGCGCTGAAGGCGCCGAAGTAAGCTTCGCGATCGTTACGGGCAAAGGCAGCCACCAGTTCGGCGGCCGCTTGCAAAACCTGATCACGTTCGTTCATGACCCGACCCTCAGCGATGGACCACGCCAGGCAGTACGCAGAGCATTTCGTACAGCAGGTTGGCGGCCAGCAGCGAGGTGTTGCCGGTGGTGTCATAAGCGGGCGAGACTTCTACCAGATCGCAACCGATCAGGTCGAGACCTTGACAGCCGCGAACGATTTCAATCGCCTGAATGGTCGTCAGACCACCGATTTCCGGGGTGCCGGTGCCCGGTGCCCAGGCCGGATCGATGCCGTCGATGTCAAAGCTCAAATAAACCGGACCGCCGCCGACTTTCTCGCGCACTTCGGCCATCAGCGGCGCCAGCGATTTGTGCCAGCACTCTTCGGCTTGTACGACGCGGAAGCCCTGATCGCGGCTCCAGTTGAAGTCATCAGCGGTGTAACCCTGCGCACGCAAACCAATTTGCACCACGCGGTCGCAGTCCAGAAGGCCTTCTTCGACGGCACGACGGAAGGTCGTTCCGTGGGCGATTTTCTCGCCGAACATGTGATCGTTGACGTCAGCGTGGGCATCGATGTGCACCAGACCGACCTTGCCGTGCTTCTTGTGAATCGCACGCAGGATCGGCAGGGTGATGGTGTGGTCGCCACCCAGGGTCATCGGGATCACGTTGTGCTCGAGGATGTTGTCGTAGGCTTCTTCGATGATGCGCACGGCGTCGAGCAGGTTGAAGGTGTTGATCGCCACGTCACCGATGTCGGCCACCGACAGCGAGTCGAACGGCGCAGCGCCGGTGGCCATGTTGTACGGGCGGATCATCACCGATTCGGTGCGGATGTCGCGCGGCCCGAAGCGGGTGCCGGGGCGCAGCGAAGTACCGATGTCCAGCGGCACGCCAACAAAGGCAGCGTCCAGGCCGGCAGCGGTCGGTACATGGGGAAGTCGGAGCATGGTGGCGATGCCGCCGAAGCGCGGCATTTCGTTGCCGCCCAGTGGTTGGTGAAGAATCTTGTCCACGGGTAAGGCCTCATCGTCTTTGTTTTATTTATGTCGGCGCGCCGTGGAGCACAGGTTCGGACGCCGCTGTGGGGCCGATGATGCGAAATGTAGTGAGGGGAAAGAATCGCTACGGGCAAAAACTTAGTTCAGATTTTTCTAAACTAATGGTGGTGGGCGGATTAGACTTTGTCGGGTTCAAGATTGTGATCGGCTCAAGATAGTTGCCCTCACCCTAGCCCTCTCCCGGAGGGAGAGGGAGCTGATCTCCATGGCTTTCGAATCCTGAGTTCGACTCGGTATTTCAGGTCGATGTAAATCCCGAATACAACCCGGTCGGCCCCCTCTCCCTCCGGGAGAGGGCTGGGGTGAGGGGCTTTTTCCCACAGACACACAGTTGCAAAGCCCGGAGCAGACATGGCCAACGCTTTACCCGACCTGAAACTGTTGCGCATCTTCGTCAGCGTCGTGCGTCATCAGGGTTTCGCCAACGCGCAGCAGGAACTCAACCTGTCGACCTCGGCGATCAGCACCTACATGAGCCAGCTCGAAGCCGCGCTCGGTCTGGTGCTGTGCCATCGCGGGCGCGGCGGCTTCAGCCTGACCAGCAAGGGCGAACTGTTCCACCAGGAAACCCTGCGTCTGCTCGCCGAACTCGAAGGTTTCGAGCAATACGCCGCCGCGCTCAAAGGCGAACTGCGCGGCACGCTCAACCTCGGCGTGATCGACTCCACCGTCAGTGACAAGGCGTTGCCATTCGCCGAGGCCATCGGCGCCTACAGTCAGGAACACCCGGCGGTGCATTTGCATCTGTCGGTGATGAGCCCCTACGAATTGCAACTCGGCGTGCAGGACAACCGCCTCGATCTGGCCATCGGTGCGTTTTCCACGCGCATGAGCGGTCTGGTGTACATGCCGCTGTACCGCGAACAACACTGGCTGTATTGCAGCAGTCGTCACCCGTTGTTCAACGAGCGGCGCATTCCCGAACAGGTCATCACCCAGCAACGCATGGTCGGGCGCGGGTACTGGAGTCAGGCCGAACTGGCGCGCCATGGTTTCAAACACAGCGCCGCGACGGTGGAAAGCATGGAAGCGCAGCTGATTCTGGTGCTGTCCGGCGCCTACATCGGCTACTTGCCGGAGCACTACGCTCAGGCCTGGGCTGACAAGGGTGATTTGCGCGTGTTGCTGCCAGCGACGTTCGGCTATCAGGCGCCGTTTTCGATGATCATGCGCCGGGGCCGCAGCCGCGAGCCGCTGATCCAGACCTTCCGTGATTTGCTCAAAGCACAGCTCAATCAGGCTTAGCTTGTAGGGAAAAGAAGTATGTCCAGAATTCAATGCCCGCGCTGCCTGCGCCCCCAAACCCATTGCCTGTGTTCGCTGATCCCGAGCCTCGACAGCCGCACGCGGGTGTTGCTGTTGCAGCATCCAAGTGAAGTTAATCATGCGTTGAATACCGCGCGGTTGGCGGCACTCGGTTTGACCAATGCCGAGCTGATCGTTGGCGAGGTGTTCGAGGATTTGCCGGCGCTGTTGAACCGGCCGGGGTATCGGGCGCGGTTGTTGTTTCCGGCTGACGATGCACAACCGATGCAGGCTTATAGCGAATCCGATGAACCGTTGCTGCTGGTGGTGCCGGACGGTACGTGGCGCAAGGCGCGCAAGATGTTGCACCTCAATCCGCTGCTGGCGGCTTTGCCACGGGTGACGCTGGCCGAAGGTGGCGTGTCGCGCTATCGCTTGCGCAAGGCGCCGGGGCCGGGGGCGTTGTCGACGATCGAGGCGATTGTGCAGGCGTTGCAGACGCTGGAGCCGTCGGCATCATTCGAGCCGTTGCTCAAGCCGTTCGAGGCGTTGATCGAGGGGCAGATTGCGGCGATGGGGGAGGAGACCTTTCAGCGTAATCATGGCGATAGATAAATGCTGAGGCGGCTGGCCTCTTCGCGAGCAGGCTCGCTCCCACAGGGGAACGCATTCCAAAATGTGGGAGCGAGCTTGCTCGCGAAGGCGCCAGATCAATCACCGCAAATCTCAACAATGACTACCGTTCCCGCATCGCCTCGGTCCGCGCTTTCAGCACCGGTTTGAGCAAGTAATCCAGCACACTTTTCTCCCCGGTAATTATGTCCACCGTCGCCACCATCCCCGGGATGATCAGCAACGGTTTCACATCCCCGCCCAAATGGTTTTTATCGGTGCGCACCTGAATCAGATAGAAGCTGTTGCCCTTGTCATCGGTGATGGTGTCTGCACCGATCAACTCAAGCTTGGCGCTTAGCCCGCCGTAAATCGTGTAGTCATAGGCACTGAACTTGACCATGGCTTTCTGGCCCGGATGCAGGAACGCGACATCCTGTGGCCGCACTTTGGCCTCGATCAACAGGTTGTCTTCCAGCGGTACGATTTCGACCATGTCGCTGCCCGGCTGGACCACGCCGCCGATGGTGTTGACCTTCAATTGCTTGATCACGCCGTGCACCGGTGAGGTCACGGTAGTGCGGGTGACGCGGTCGTCGATGGCGATGCTGGTGGCGGTGATTTTCGACAGGTCGGTGCGTTTCTCATTCAGCTCTTTCGCGGCCTCCGAGCGGAAGGTCTGTTCCGACTCGTCGATCTTGCTGCGGATCTCGGCAATCGCTGATTCGGCGCGGGGAATGGCCAGCGTTGTCGCGTTCAGCGAGCCACGGATTTCCACCGCGCTGCGCTTCAAACGCAGGATTTCCACGGGCGAAACCGCGCCGGTTTTCACCAGCGGTTCGGACATGTTCATCTCTTGTTGCAGCAACGCCAGACTCGAGCTGAACTGACCTTGCTTGGAGCGAAACTCGGCGAGTTCCTGAGTCTTCTGCCGCAGTTGTTCGCTCAGCGTACGCTGCTCGCTGGCCAAGCGGCGCTGGCGTTGTTCGTACAGTGAGCGTTCGTCCTCGGCGACTTGCGGTGCCTTGGCGATGACTTCATCGGAGAGTTTGAATGGCCGACCTTCGGCCTCCGCCGACAGCCGTTCGACCTGTGCCGTCAGCGCATATCGATCGGCCTCGCTCTCGCCCTTGTTCGAGCGAAAGCGCGTGTCATCCAGGCGCAGCAAGGTGTCGCCCTTGTTCACCATCTGCCCTTCACGCACGAAGATTTCGGTGACGATCCCGCCTTCAAGGTTCTGGATCACTTGCACCTTGCTCGACGGGATCGCCTTGCCTTCGCCCATGGTGACTTCTTCGAGCACGGCGAACTTGGCCCAGACCAGCGCACTGATCAGCAGCGCCGCCGCCAGCCACACGGTGATCCGCGACCAGCGTGGCGAATCCTGCAACGAAGCGCCGGCGGTTTCCGGCATGAATTCGGCCTCGGCGCTTTTACCGAAACTGTCGAAGTAGCCGCGATCTTTGCTATCGGAGGAAGCAGACATGGGGCAACTCCTAAACCGCCGCCGAGCCGACACGGCCCTTGCGCAGTGCATCGATGACCGCTTCTTTCGGACCGTCGGCGACGACCCGGCCGTTGTCCAGCACCAGCAAGCGATCCACCAGACTCAGCATCGAAGTGCGGTGGGTGACCAGCAGCAAGGTTTTGCCTTGCACCCAGTCGTGCAGCTTCTGGCGCAATTGGTCTTCGCTGCTGTTGTCCATGGCACTGGTGGGTTCGTCGAGCAGCATGATCGGCGGATCGAGCAGCAGCGAGCGCGCCAGCAAAACAGCCTGGCGCTGGCCGCCGGAGAGCAATTGCCCGCGCTCGCCCACTGGCCGGTCGAAGCCCTGCGGATGCTGGCGGGCGAGTTCGGTGACGCCGGTCAGTTCGGCGACTTCGAGCATGCGTGAATCGCTGATGTAGCGCGCGCCGAGGGTCAGGTTGTCGCGCAGGCTGCCGGCGAGCAGCGGCAGATCGTGGGCGACGTAACCAATTTGCTGACGCAGGTCGGCGACATCGAGTTGTCGCAGGTCGAGACCGTCGAGCAGCAGTTGGCCTTCTTCGGGTTCATAGAAACCCATGACCAATCGCGCCAACGTGCTTTTGCCTGAACCGCTACGACCGATAATGCCGACCCGCTCACCGGGTTTCAGACTGAAGCTGACATTGCTCAGCGCCGGGGCATTCTGGCCGTTGTAATGAAAGGTCACGCCGCTGACGTCCAGCGCGCCCTGTAACTGCGTGCGTTCCAGCGGTCGCTGTTTGCCGTCGCGTTCCTGCGGCAGGGCCATCAGCGCATCGGTGCTTTTCATGGTCAGTTGCGCTTGCTGATAGCGGGTGATCAACCCGGCAATCTGTCCCAGCGGCGCAAGCACGCGGCTGCCGAGCATATAACTGGCGACCAGTGCACCGACGCTGAGGTTACCGGCGATGATGCTGTAAACCCCGGCGACAATCGTCGCCATCCCCGAAAACTGCTGAATGAACAGCGTGCCATTGGTGGCGAGCGCCGAGAGATTGCGCGCATGGCTGTCGAGGCGGGTGAGGGCGCCGTGGGTGCTTTCCCATTTGTGCTGGCGCTCGCTTTCGGCGCTGCAAGCCTTGAGGGTTTCCAGGCCACCGAGGGTTTCGATCAGTACCGCTTGGCGCTCAGCACCGAGGCTCAAGCTCTTTTGCACGGTGTCACGCAGGCGCACCTGAATGATCATCGCGAAGATGATGGTGATCGGAAACGCCAGCAATGGAATCACCACCAGCCAACCGCCGAGCAAGCCGATCACCACCAGCATCAACACCACGAAGGGCAGGTCGATCAGGCTGGTCAGGGTAACCGCCGTGAGAAATTCACGCAGGCCCTGGAAGTCATGAATGCTCTGGGCGAAACCGCCGATGGTCGCTGGTCGCGCCTTCATCGACATGCCGGTGATGCGTTCGAACAATGTGGCGGAAAGGATCACATCGGTTTTCTTGCCGGCGGTGTCGAGCAAGTGCGCGCGCACCACCCGCAGGACCAGTTCAAACCCGGTGCCGATCAGCAAACCGATCGACAGCACCCACAAGGTCGAGGTGGCCTGATTCGGCACCACTCGGTCGTAGGTCTGCATGACGAACAACGGCACCATCAGGCCCAGCAAGTTGATCAGGAAACTGGCGAGAATCGCATCGCTGTAGAGCCATTTCGACAGCTTCAACGTGTCGCGAAACCAGGCATGGACGCGCGGCACCAGCGGTGAACGCAGGTCTTCGAGTTCGTGGCGCGGCCGAGCGAACAAGGCCTGGCCGCTGTAGTGCTCATTCAGTTCGTCGCGGCTGATCCATTGCTCACCGCCGTCGGCTTCGCTGGGCAGGATCAGCGCTTTGCCGTCGTCGCCGAAACGCCGCAAAACAGCGGTGCGACCGTCGTTGAGCAGCAGCAGAATCGGCAGGTTGAGTGGCGAGATGTCTTTCAGCTCTCGGCGTAAAATACGCGCCTGTAACCCGGCTCGGGCGGCTGCGCGGGGCAGCAGGTCGAGGCTCAGGCGCTGTTTGTTCAGGGGCAGCCCGGCACTCAGGCTGGCGCGACTGACGGTGGCGCCATGCAGTTTGCAGAGGATCAACAGACCGTCGAGTAACGGATCATCGAAGCTCAGCCGCGGATCGACCCCGGAATGGCCGGGTTCCATGCTGGTCATATTGATCGCCTCTGTTGAACGGGCACGGGAATCCACACATTTGATCGTTCCCACGCTCTGCGTGGGAATGCCTCTAGGGACGCTCTGCGTCTAGTGACGCGGAGCGTCACGGGCTGCGTTCCCACGCAGAGCGTGGGAACGATCAACATGGGACTTATTTCAGTTCCGGCAGGCGCGCTTCGTTTTTCACCTCGGTTGCAGCGATCGCATCGGCCGGCAGCACCACGCGCTGTTTGCTCAGCAACTGGCCCATGTTCGCCAGCACGCGGTACATCGAATACTCCTCGGTGTAGCGGATTTCGGTGTAGCGACGGTTGGCGTTGTACAGCTCGTTTTCACTGTCGAGCAAATCAAGCAGGGTACGTTGGCCGAGACCGAACTGATCCTGATACGCGGCGCGTACACGTTTGGTGGTTTCGGCGTATTCGCGGGCGGTCGGGGTCTGTTTCTTCGCATTGACCATGGCGTTCCACGCCAGGTGAATGTTTTCGTTGAGCTGACGCAGGGCGTTGTTGCGGATATCCATCGCCTGGTTGATCTGGTGCGCATCGGAGGCCAGACGCGCCTTGTCACTGCCGCCACGGAACAGGTTGTAGTTCATCACCACACCTACACGCCATTCGTTGTCGTGGCCTTCATCACCCTGCACGTTGTTGTTCGCGCCGACGGCCGCTTCAGCATCGAAACGTGGATAGAACGGCGACTTGGCGACTTCGTACTGGCTCTCGGCCGACTGCACATCAGCCTGCGCAGATTTCAGATACGGGTTGTTTTCGACCATGCTCTGCTGCGCTTCCGGCAGACTGGTCGGCAATTCGCCACGGGTCGAAGCCGGGGTTTCCAGTTCATCGGGCATGCGCCCGACCACGCTGTAGAAGTTCGATTCGGCGTCGGCCAGATCGACTTCGGCGGTGTCGAGGTTGTTTTGCGCCAGCGCTTTACGAGCGACCGATTGGTCGGAGTCAGCGGTGCTGCCGACGCCGCGCTCGGTGCGCAGGCCAATCTGGTCGTTGACGCGCAAATGCGCCTGCAGGTTGTTCCTGGCCAGGGTCACCAGTTCGCGACGCTTGAGTACTTCGAGGTAGACCTCGATGGTGCGCAGGGCCAGGTCCTGGGCGGTGCCTTGTGCGTAGTACGCGCGCGAATTGGACACGCCTTTGGTGCGCTCGACTTCGTTGGCGGTGTTGAAACCGTCGAACAGCATCTGCCGCAGGCGCAGCTCGGACTGGGTGTAATTGAGGATCTCGGTATGGTGATTACCGAAGGCCCGGGTGTTGGTGTTATCGCTGTAGCCACGGCCATACGCAGCGTTCAAATCGACCGACGGATAGAAGCCGCCCTTGGCCACTTTGACTTGTTCATCAGCCGACAGGCGGGCGTCCACGCGCGAGGCCAGTTCCGGGTGAGTGGCGATGGTGCTTTGAATGGCCTCGGTGAGGTTCATGGCCTGGGCTTGAGAAGTGCAAGCCATGGCCAGCAAAACCGCGCTGCAGAGGGGGGTTAGAACGCGCATGGGTGCATCTCCCTGAGTCCTGATGGTGTGTTACTGTCGCCAAATATTTGACGATATTTATAGGTCTAAGCGTTTCACTCTTGTAACAACAGAGCTAAGAACATCCTAGAGCGTAGCTAAGAAAAATTTTTCATAAGGCTTATGCCGAAAAAAACTTATGCGCTTTGTAAAAACCGGCACATTGTTCAGCACGAAAGCCTTTGTTTTATGCGCTTTAGGGAGCTCAAAAAGGCTTGAGGAAAGTTCCACTCACTTTGCGACATACGGCGAAGTACTGCTGAAGGGGAGGGACGCGTAGCGGTTGCGGGGCGACAGTTTTTTGTCACTCGAGTGATTCACCACCGTTACGTAGCGTTAGTGGGCATGCTGCCTTGATCAGGGTTCGGAAGTGCTTGAAAGCACGGAAGTTTCCTTTAGAGGCCACCCGCGAAACGAACTGTCGAAGGTGCGAGCGTCGCCTGCGACAACCCGATTGAGCCATGGGCTGCTTCGCTTACCAGTGCCGACGGTGGTCGGCAGCGGAGGATTTCACATGGCAACGCTCATCGGCACAGTCACTAAAGTCATTGGCCAGGTTTTCGCTCAGGCAACTGACGGTACCAAACGCGCACTGGTGGAAGGCGATCGCCTGTATGCAGGCGACCAACTGATCACCGGCGCAGAAGGCGCCGTCGCCGTTCATCTGCAAAACGGCCAGGAACTGACCCTCGGACGCGACAGCAGCCTGACCATGACCGGGCAATTGCTCGCCGATCAAGCGGCCCACGTGAATGTCGCCGAGGCGGTGACCCCGAGCGAAGCGCAACTGACTGACGTTGAGCAAATCCAGAAAGCCATCGCCGCCGGTGATGACCCGAGCAAAACCGCTGAAGCCACCGCTGCTGGTCCCAACGCTCCAGGCGGTGCGCCGGGAGAGGCGGGTGGCGGGCATAGTTTTGTACTGCTGACCGAGGTGGGCGGACGGGTCGACCCGATCATCGGTTTCCCCACTGCCGGCTTCGGCGGTATTCCCGAGTTCCCTGAAGAACGCCACAACGCTGTCGTCGACAACGGCACTCCGGCGGCGATCGTGCCGCCTCCCGTCAATAACATCGTGACCCTGACGGGCCTGGCCGTGCCGGGGGGCGAGTTGACCCTCAACGAAGCCAATCTGCCGGACGGCTCTGCCGCCAACCCTGGCGCACTGACCCAAAGTGGCAGCTTCACTGTCACGGCACCGGACGGTTTGACCAGCCTGAATGTCGGCGGCATCAACCTGATCAACGGCGGCGTAGCGGTCGGGTTCCCGCAATCGATCACCACGCAGCTGGGCAACACCCTGACCATCACCGGCTACAACCCGGCGACTGGCGTGGTCACTTACAGCTACATCCTCAACGGCAACGAAAGCCACGCGGCCGGCGACGGCGCGAACAATCTCAGTGAACAGTTCACCGTGATCGCTGGCGACAGCAATGGCGACACCGCGACCGGCACGCTGGACGTCAATATCACCGACGACGTGCCCAAAGCGCTGGATGACAGCAACGCCTCGACCGCTTCGGAAACCCTGCTGACGCTGACTGGCAATGTGCTGACCAACGACGTGCAAGGCGCTGACCGGGTTGCCACCGGCCCTGTCACCCCGGGCACTTTCACTGGCACGTACGGCACGCTGGTGCTCAACGCCAACGGCACTTACACCTACACGCTCAACACCAACGACGCGGATTTCAAAAATCTGCACGGTGGCGGCAATGGCACGGAAACGTTCGCCTACACCATCACCGATTCGGACGGCGATAGCAGCACCGCGAACCTGGTGCTGCAGATCCACAACAACGACGATCCGGTGGTCATCAACGGTTTGAACGTCGAGGGCGGCGAGCTGACGGTCTACGAAAAAAACCTCGGCGACGGCAGTGCACCGGATGCCACGGCGCTGACCCAGAACGGCACGTTCACCATCACCGCGCTGGACGGTGTAACGACGTTAACCGTCGGCGGCATCGCCGTGGTCACCAACGGCGTGGCCGCCGGATTCCCGCAATCGGTCACCACTCCGTTGGGCAGCACCCTGACCATCACCGGTTTCAACGCCACCACCGGCGTGGTCAGTTACAGCTACACCCTGGTCGACAACGAAGCCCATCCAACCGCCAACGGCGCGAACAATCTGCCCGAGCAATTTGCCGTTACCGTGGTCGATGACAACGGCACCACCGCCAATGCCACTCTCGACGTGAACATCGTCGATGACTTGCCAAAAGCTGTGGATGACAGCAACACAGGCACCGCTTCAGAAACTCTGCTGACCCTGACCGGCAACGTCCTGACCAACGACGTGCAAGGCGCCGATCGCGTGCCGACCGGGCCGGTAACTCCTGGCACGTTCACCGGGACTTACGGCACCTTGGTGCTGAACGCCAACGGCACTTACACCTATACGCTCAACACCAACGATGCCGACTTCAAAAACCTCCACGGCGGCGGCAACGGCACGGAAACCTTCGCCTACACCATCACCGATTCCGACGGCGATACCAGCACCGCCAACCTCGTCCTGCAGATCCACAACAACGACGATCCGGTGATCATCAACGGTCTCGACGTCAATGGCGGCGAACTCACCGTTTACGAGAAAAACCTCAGCGACGGCAGCGCGCCGGACTCCAGCGCGCTGACCCAAAACGGCACGTTCACCATCACCGCGCTGGACGGTGTAACGACGTTAACCGTCGGCGGTATTGCCGTCGTCACCAACGGCGTAGCGGCAGGCTTCCCGCAATCGATTACCACACCGATGGGCAGCACACTGACGATTACCGGTTTCAACGCCACGACTGGCGTCGTGAGCTACAGCTACACGCTCGATCACAACGACGCCCATCCAACCGCTAACGGCGCGAATACGCTCAATGAGCAGTTCGCCGTGACCGTGGTCGATGACAACGGCACCACCGCCAATGCCTCGCTGGACGTGAACATCGTCGATGATCTGCCCAAAGCCGTGGATGACAGCAACACCGGCACCGCATCAGAAACCTTGCTGACTTTGACCGGCAACGTTCTGACCAACGATGTGCAGGGCGCCGACCGTGTGCCAACAGGTCCGGTCACTCCTGGCACTTTCACCGGGACTTACGGCACCTTGGTGCTCAACGCCAATGGCACTTACACCTACACGCTCAACACCAACGATGCGGATTTCAAAAATCTGCACGGTGGCGGCAATGGCACGGAAACGTTCGCCTACACCATCACCGATTCCGACGGCGATAGCAGCACCGCCAACCTCGTCCTGCAGATCCACAACAACGACGATCCGGTGATCATCAACGGTCTCGATGTGAATGGCGGCGAACTCACCGTTTACGAGAAAAACCTCAGCGACGGCAGCGCACCGGATTCCACTGCATTGACGCAGAGCGGCACCTTCACCATCACTGCTCTCGATGGCGTGACGACGCTGACTGTTGGCGGCATCGCCGTGGTCACCAACGGCGTGGCCGCCGGATTCCCGCAATCGGTCACCACTCCGTTGGGCAGCACCCTGACCATCACCGGTTTCAACGCCACCACCGGCGTGGTCAGTTACAGCTACACCCTGGTCGACAACGAAGCCCATCCAACCGCCAACGGCGCGAACAATCTGCCAGAGCAATTTGCCGTTACCGTGGTCGATGACAACGGCACCACCGCCAATGCCACTCTCGACGTGAACATCGTCGATGACTTGCCAAAAGCTGTGGATGACAGCAACACAGGCACCGCTTCAGAAACTCTGCTGACCCTGACCGGCAACGTCCTGACCAACGACGTGCAAGGCGCCGATCGCGTGCCGACCGGGCCGGTAACTCCTGGCACGTTCACCGGGACTTACGGCACCTTGGTGCTGAACGCCAACGGCACTTACACCTATACGCTCAACACCAACGATGCCGACTTCAAAAACCTGCACGGCGGCGGCAACGGCACCGAGACGTTTGCCTACACCATTACCGACTCGGACGGCGACACCAGCACCGCCAACCTCGTCCTGCAGATCCACAACAACGACGATCCGGTGATCATCAACGGTCTCGACGTCAACGGTGGCGAACTCACTGTCTACGAGAAAAACCTCAGCGACGGTACCGCTCCAGATACACCGGCGCTGACCCAGAGCGGCACCTTCACCGTCACCGCCCTCGACGGTCTGCAAACCCTGACCGTGGGTGGCATCAATGTGGTCACCGGTGGCGTGGCGGCAGGCTTCCCGCAATCGGTCGTCACGCCGCTCGGCAGCACGTTGACCATCACCGGTTACGACCCGGCCACGGGTGTTGTGAGTTACAGCTACACCCTGGTCAATAACGAAACCCATCCGAACGCCAACGGCGCCAACAGCATCACAGAGAACTTCAACGTCGTCGCCACTGACACCGATGGCAGCACCGCCAACGGCCAGATCAACGTCAATATCGTCGATGATTTGCCCAGCGCCCATCCTGACGCTGCGTCGGTGGCCGAGGGCGGCACCGTCAGCGGCAATGTCCTGGACAACGATATCGGCGGCGCTGACGGTCCGGCTGTTACCGGTGCCGTGGTCGGCGTGCGCGCCGGCGCCGATACCTCGACGTCGGCCATCGGCGGCCTCAACAGCAACATCAACGGCACCTACGGCTACCTGACCCTGGACGCCAACGGCAACGCGGTCTACCACAGCAATCCGAATGCGGTGAACGGCCCGGGCGCGGTGGATGTGTTCACCTACACCGTGCGCGATTCCGACGGTGATGAAAGCACCACCACCATCACCATCGATGTCGCCAACAGCAAGCTGTACGCGACCAGCGACACCGACGTCACCGTGTACGAGAAAGCGCTGGACCTGACCAAGGACGGCGCTGATCTGGCGCCCGGTACGGTCACCGGCAGCGATCCGACCAGCACCGGTGAAACCGCGTCCGGCACCCTGGTCGGCTCGGTCACCGGCGCGGTCGGCGCGATCAGCTACGCGCTGGTTGGCAGTGCCACCGGCAACTACGGGCAGATCGTCCTCAACCCCAACGGTACTTACACCTACACACTGACCTCACCGGCCAGCACCACGCCACATGCCGACGATGGCGCCAACACCCTGACCGAAACCTTTACCTATCAGGCCACTGACTCGCTGGGCAACATCGTCACCAGCACCATCGTCGTCAGCATCGTCGATGATGTGCCGAAAGCCGTGAATGACAGCAACGCCAACAGCGCCTCGGAAACCCAGCTGACCCTGACTGGTAACGTGCTGACCAACGATGTGCAAGGCGCTGATGTGGTCGCGACCGGACCGAATGCCGGGCCGATCACCGCCGGTACGTTCACCGGGACTTACGGCACGCTGGTGCTCAACGCCAACGGCACGTACACCTACACCCTGAACCCCAACGATGCCGACTTCAAAAACCTGCACGGCGGCGGCAATGGCACCGAGACGTTCACCTACACCCTGACCGATGCCGACGGCGATACCAGCACCGCCAACCTGGTGCTGAACATCCACAACAACGACGATCCGGTGGTACTCAACGGTCTCGACGTCAATGGCGGTGAGCTCACCGTCTACGAGAAAAACCTCAGCGACGGCAGCAATCCGAACATCCCGGCGCTGACCCAGAGCGGCACCTTCACCGTCACGGCGCTCGATGGCCTGCAGACCCTGACCGTCGGCGGCATTGCCGTGGTCACCAATGGCGTCGCCGCAGGTTTCCCGCAATCGGTGGTTTCGCCGCTGGGCAGCACCTTCACCATCACCGGTTACAACCCGGCAACCGATGTCGTCAGCTACAGCTACACCCTGGTCGACAACGAAACTCACCCGAACGCCAACGGCGCCAACAGCCTCACCGAGAACTTCAACGTGGTGGCCACCGACACCGATGGCAGCACTGCCAACGGCCAGATCAACGTCAA
Organism: Pseudomonas sp. CROZ-RG-20F-R04-15; assembly: GCF_022662375.1. Taxonomy (GTDB): domain Bacteria; phylum Pseudomonadota; class Gammaproteobacteria; order Pseudomonadales; family Pseudomonadaceae; genus Aquipseudomonas. The sequence goes on from NZ_JAKNQL010000001.1 coordinate 884,228, forward strand.
CATCATCGATGACCTGCCGACCGCCAAAGCCGACACCGGCTCGGTGGCGGAGGGCGGTACGGTCAACATCAGCGTGCTCGGTAACGACGTCACCGGCGCCGATGGTGCCGCAGCGGGTGGGGCGGTGGTCGGCGTGCGCGCCGGCAGCAACACCGGCACTTCAGCCATCGGCGGCCTCAACAGCAACATCAATGGCAACTTCGGTTACCTGACCCTCGATGCGGCGGGCAATGCCGTCTATCACAGCAACCCGAACTCGGTGAGCCCACCGGGCGCCACCGACACCTTCACCTACACCATCCGCGATGGCGATGGCGATGAAAGCACCACGACCATCACCATCAACGTTGCCGACAGCAAGTTGGTAGCGTCGGTCGATCAGGACGTGACGGTGTATGAAAAAGCCCTCGACCTGACCAAGGACGGCCAGGATCTGGCCGCCGGTACGGTTACCGGCAGCGACCCCACCAACACCGGCGAAACCGCGACCGGCACGCTGGTCGGCGCAGTCACCGGCGGCACGGGCGCGATCACTTACACGCTGGTCGGCAGCGCCACCGGCAGCTATGGGCAGATTCAGCTCAACGCCGACGGCACCTACACCTACACGCTGACCTCGGCGCCGAAAACCTCGCCGAGCGCCAACGACGGCGCGAACACGCTGAGCGAAAGTTTCACTTACAAAGCCACTGACGCACTGGGCAACAGCACCACCAGCACCCTCGTGGTCAACATCGTCGATGACGTACCAAAAGCGGTGGCGTCGGATCGTTCGGTGGCGGCGGTGGAGATCGATTCCAACATCCTTATCGTCCTCGATATTTCCGGCAGTATGGCCGACGCCTCCGGCGTACCGGGCCTGTCGCGGCTGGACCTGGCCAAGCAGGCGATCAGTGCCTTGCTCGACAAGTACGACGACCTCGGCGATGTAAAAGTGCAACTGGTGACCTTCAGCAGCAGCGCCACTGACCGCACTTCGGTGTGGGTCGATGTCGCCACCGCCAAGACCCTGCTCGCCGGCCTCAACGCCGGTGGCGGCACTAATTACGATGCCGCTGTCGCGACCATGTACAACGCGTTCAACACCGCGGGCAAACTCACCGGGGCGCAGAACGTCGGCTACTTCTTCTCCGATGGCAAACCGACCAATGGCCAGGATATCGGCACCAGCGACGAAGCCACGCTCAAGGCCTTCCTCGATGCCAACAACATCAAGAACTACGCGATCGGCCTCGGCAGCGGCGTGAGCAACGCCAACCTCGATCCGCTGGCGTATGACGGCATCAGCCACACCAACACCAACGCGGTGGTGGTCACCGATCTCAACCAGCTCAACTCGGTGCTGTCGGGCACTGTGCAGGGCGCGCCAGTCACCGGTTCATTGCTGGGCGAGGGCGGCACTTTCGGCGCTGATAGCGGCTTCATCAAATCCATCGTGGTCGACGGCACCACCTACACCTACGACCCGAAAGCGCTCAGCGGCCAAGGCTCGTTGACGCCAAGTGGCGGCACCAATCACGGCACCTTCAACACCGCCAACAACACGTTGAGCATCGCCACCAACAACAGCGGCACGCTGGTGATCAACCTCGACACTGGCGACTACACCTACACCTCGCAGAAAACCACGGCGGTGGTCATCACCGAGAACATCGGTTTCACCGTCAGCGACAACGACGGCGACCTCGCCAGCTCGACGCTGACGGTAAAAGTAATCCCCAATGCGCCTCCGGTAGCGGTCGACGACCACGTCATCACCAACGTGCTGTCGAGCAACATTGTGGTGCCGGGCGAGCTGCTACTGGCCAACGACACCGATCCGAATGGCGATACGCTCAACGCCACGCCAACCACCTTCAACACCGGTTGGGCAGCGAAAGGCGCGGACTTCAGCGGCACTGGTGCAATCAACTTTGCCGGCACCGGCAACACCGCCGCCAACCAGACCCTGGCCGATGTGCGCAATGCCTTCGCGGCCAACACGGCAGCGATGACCGCCGTGCTGGTGGTCAGCGGCTACCTCGGCGCGGTAACCAACGCCAATGCCAACGATGAAGACCTGATCACGGTCAAACTGAAACAGGGCGAAACGCTTAACCTGGATCACAACCTGGCAGCCGGGCACATCACCATGGAGTACTCGCTCAATGGCGGCGCGTTCGTCACCATTGCCGACGGCGGCACCATCACCGCCAGCGCCGACGGCACCTATCAGATTCACGTGACCAACATCACCAACACCAGCGGCAGCAACACCAACGCGGCGGAAAACTATCAACTGACCATGACGGTCAACTATGCCGGGGCGCACGACGTCACCCCGGACTTCCACGGCACTTACACCGCCAACGACAACCATGGCGGCAGCGACACGGCCAACGTGACCATCAGCTATCAGGACGGGCACACCCTCACTGGCACCTCGGGGGATGACATTCTTGTGGCCGGCACCGGTGACAACATCCTCAACGGTGGCGATGGCAATGATGTGCTCACCGCGGGCTCCGGCAACAACGAACTGCACGGCGGCGCCGGCAACGACTTGCTCTACAGCGGCCCGGGCAATGACCTGCTCGACGGCGGCACTGGCATCGACACCGCCAGCTACGCCCACGCCACGGCCGGAGTGACGGTCAACCTCGGCCTGCTCGGTGCGCAAAACACCATCGGCGCTGGCACAGACACGCTGACCGGCATCGAAAACCTCGTCGGCTCGAACTTCAACGACACCCTCACCGGCGACAACAATAACAACGTGATCAACGGTGGCCTGGGTAACGACATCCTCAACGGTGGCGGCGGTGATGACCTGCTGATTGGCGGCATGGGTAACAACACCATGACCGGTGGCTCAGGGGCCGACACCTTCCAGTGGCTCAAGGGCAACAGCGGCCACGACCTGATTACCGACTTCACTCCCGGCACCGACAAGCTCGACCTGTCGCAACTGCTGCAGGGTGAAAACGGCACCACCGCCTCGCTGGATGACTACCTGCACTTCACCGTCACCGGCAGCGGCGCCTCGGTGCTCACCAGCATCGACGTCAGCGCCATGGCCGGTGCCACGCCGAACCAGACGATTGATCTGGCCGGCGTCAACCTCGCCAGTCACTACGGCGTGACGCCAGGGGCGGGCGGCGTGGTTGCCGGTGGGCATGACACGGCGACGATCATCAGCGGGATGCTGAATGATCATTCGTTGAAGGTGGATACGGTGTAAGCGACGCCTGAAACGACAAAACCCGCCGTCCCGTTCAACCGGGGCGGCGGGTTTTTTCTGCCTGATAGTATGGCGTTGCTCATTCTGGCCCCTTCGCGAGCAGGCTCGCTCCCGCATTGTAGTGCGGTTAACTGTGGGAGCGAGCCTGCTCGCGAAAGCGCCAGATCTGACGCCGAATAACTCAGCGGTTGATCACGCCTGCATCAACCCGGCAACTCCAGATTATTCATCACCCGATTCACCGCCAGTTCACCCAGCATGATCAGTTGCGCAATACCCAGCAGCATCCTGCGCTGCGACACCGGTACGAGATGGGCGAAGTCATGGGCGATGGTTCTGGCCGAGGCGAGAGTTTCGCTGGCATCGGCCAGCAGTTCTTCGTTTTTGAAGTCGGCGGTGACGGCGTACATCCGGCGGGTTTTGCGGGGTGGTGGCGTGGAGCCGGGTGGGCAGAGATAGTGGTCGAGGGCGCGCTCGGCGGCGTCGTTGAGCTTTTTTGAATCGAGGGATTCGTAGGGGGAGGCGAGGTCGGTTTCGGGTGGGTTGGGTGTTGGTTTGATCATAGTGAGACTGCGTGGTTGATTTGGCCGCCACGGCTCATCGCTAAACAACTCAAGGTAGCGGCTGTACGCAGGTTAGCGATCCGGGTCACAGAAACCCCGGGTAGACCCGAAGGTCTCCCACGCACAGCCACCATGACGCCAAGTGCAGATAGACAAAGCTGCAATTGAGACCGGGGATTGTTGCGTCTGTAGTGTGTCGGATCGCTGAACCCGATCGCTGATTCGTCAGCGACCGACCCACAATAAAACCCGAGCCCAAGGCGCACAAGCCGGCGGATTCTGGCGTAGCTATAGGCAAAGGCGCAAGGGTGTGTAGCCTGTAAGGCGTGTCTGGAGGTGTCTTTTAAACAGCCTGAGATTTCGACAGGGTGTGTCGGATAGCTGTAGAGAATGGCAGATGTGCGGTGTTCTGAATTTCGCCTTCCAGAAACGCTAGAAAGTCGTCCGGCGAAAAATCATCGGCTATAGCCATCAGCTCCTGGACAGTCTGCAGATGCGGGCGAATAGCCTCTCGTCTTATGGCACGCAGGGCGCCGTTTTGTGCGTCAAGATTGAATAAACGTAACGTCTCGACGGCACGCGTCCGTGCTCGAACATCGAGGTTGGCAAGAGGGCTGATTGTGCCGTCGCTGACAAAAAGTAAATAGCCATCCGGATCATCTTCGTCAGGTTTGAGCAGGTCTCTGTGATCATAGGGCGGGCAATTGTCTTTGAATTTTCCGCAGGCTTCCTCCCTACAACATGAGTGGAATAGATTGGTCCATTCGAAGGTGCCCTGCGGATAACTGCGTCTTTGTCGAAAGTGCTCGATATGCGAAAGTCCTGGCACGCTGATATCCGCTTCACAGTAGGCGCAACGAGTATCTTGCATCGCTTGAAGGCACTGGCGGATTTGGTCTCTATCTGCGTGTGTCACATCAACCCATCGATGTAATCCATGCCTATATCCAGCAAGACAGTTTGGAGTAGCAGTTCGAATCAGTTTTCGCATTCGCCCGACTTCCTTATTTTTGTTGTGTCAGTTGTTTGCGTTTGAATGTTTCAAGGCGAATCAACCGATCACAGTCAAGCATGACGGGGTGTTGTGTCTCAAAGTGCGTGTCCAGATATTTTCGCAATGACAGTCCTTGGTCCGACTCATGCAGATCTTGCTGAATCAAGGCTTTATATTCGCTCAATTTGCGAGAGGGTTCATTGTCTGGTGTGGGGTCAATACCCATGATGTATGCCAGAACCTGAGAACTGGTGACGCCCTGAGTTTGTTGATCGACATTACTTATTCTAACGTGACGGCAATTGTCGTCAGTCACTGTATGCAGCACACGGATACACGTTGCCTGAACGGAGGTAATTACTTGCGGGCTATGTGTGGTGACGACGAACTGGATGTTCGGAAAGGCGCCGAGCAGATCGGGTATGACCGTTTGCTGCCAAGCAGGATGAAGGTGCATATCGACTTCATCGATCAGCACCACTCCCATGCATTGGCGTGGCGCGGTGCTGCCGAAGTGAGGATTCAGCTTTACGCAGCGATAGGCAATATCGGCTGCCAAGGCAACTATGTTGCGAATACCGTCGCTGAGTTGGCTGACTTTCAGCACGCCATGTATTGGATGCTCCAACACCAAATCTGCAAACTCACTACTGTAGGCAAGATTTCTCCATCCAGTTTGTGATTCAAGCATCGAGTTGACTGTGTTCTGAACTGCTTTGACTGGATTCAAAAACTCGTCTTTAACATCGAACGTTGTTTGTCCTCGTTCAAGACTGCGAATTTGTTCTTCACGATAGGTACGAAAAATTCGTGTGTACCATTTGCTGAACTGCTTGTAGTTGGAGGCAGGGTCAAGGCTGTCCCGATAACCATAGGTTCTGGAAAGTTCGGCGTTATCGATGGGTTCAGAGGTAGGCGTGTTATCCCTCCATAGGCGACTCGTACCGTAATAGGCCAGCACAGGTAAATCGATCGGTTTGGTAACGTCCATTAATACGTTATGAAAGATCCAGCCTTGCAAATCACGAGCTTTGTTCTCCAAAACCCTTGCACCTTGGTCGCTGCGGGTTTTCGTTCCTTTGCGAATACTGATTCGACTGCGTGACCAGGAAATGGCAGCACTCTGAAAATCAGCATGAGCCGTCAGGCGAGCTGGAAGAGAGGGTTCCATTTGATGCGCCTCGACGGGGCGTAAAAAAACATCGTCAGGCTGAATGCCCGTCAAAGGAGCGTTACCCAAATCAAATCCGCGAACAAAGGGCCACAACGCCACTTTGATAGCGTCCAGCAAACTTGTCTTGCCCTGACCGTTGCGCGCAACCAGCAGCGTCAGCTGTTCATTGAGTTCCAGTGTCAGCGCGGGGAAGCAGCGGTAGTTTTCCAGATCGAGCCTGATCAGTTTCAAAGACTTTCCTCCATGTGAACCGATTCCAGGCTACGGCAGTGGCTATATTGGCGGGGACCGATGTGGTGCAAATTCTACTGTGAATGAATACAGGTGAATACATGCTCACTGCTAACGGCGTGTTTCAGGATTTGCGCAGTGTCTTCTGCCGCAAAATATAAACCGTCACCAACACCGCACTGGTCAACATGAACCCCCGCGCCCAAGGCAACGGCACCAGATAACACGAGAACAGAATGCTCGCCCACATCAGCCCGATCGCATAGACCTTGCCCTTGAGCGGTATGCCGTTGCCATCGAGGTAGTCGCGGATCCATGGCCCGAGCCGGGGATGCTCGACCAGCCATCGATAGAAACGCGGAGAGCTGCGCGCGAAGCAGGCCGCGGCGAGCAGAAGGAAAGGGGTGGTGGGAAGGACGGGCAGGAAAATCCCGATCACCCCCAATGCCACGCTGAGCCAGCCGACGGCCAGCAGGAAGTAGCGCAACATCAGGGGGCGGTTGCCTATGGGGTTGTCCATAGGCCGGATCTTAGTGGTGACGAGGCTTGAGGATGGCCGGTTTTTCGTCTGGCGCCTGGCACAGCAGGTACAGCGCGGTGAGGGCTTCCGGGATCTGCACGATCATGTCGTCCATCAGATTGGCGTCCTTGGCGATGTCTTCGAATTCCGGCTGCTCGTCGAACAGGCCCGAACCGACCATGATCGGCAGGAGCATTTCGCTGACTTCTTCTTCGGCAGTTTCGAACCAGGCGGCTTCACGCAGGAACACGCCTTCCATGAAACCGATGCACCAGCCGCGCAGTTCGGAATCGTCCGGCTCGTCGCCCAGATCCAGTTCGCATGGCAGCTCGAATTCTTCATCCGAGGCCAGTTGGCGGGCGATGTGGGCCTTGAGGCCGATCAGGGTGGCTTCGATTTCTTCGCGCTGGGCCTCACCACTGTAGTGCGGCTCTTCGGCGAACAGGGCGTCGATCCACTCACGCTCCGGTACGTCTTCGGCGCAGATCGACAGCGCGGTGAGGTAGCCGTGAGCGGCCACGTAATCCAGCGCCTCGTCATGCAGCTCGTCGGCGTCGAGGAAAACTTGCAGGCGGGTCAGTTGCTCAGCGAAGGACATTACGGGGCTACCTTGGGGAATAAACAATGCGGGAATTCTAGGCCTTCTTGCGCGCTCAAGCCAGCCGCATGGCAGATTTGCCGCAATTGCCGGGCCACATGCCAAACGTGTGGGAGCGAGCCTGCTCGCGAAAGCGGCGTATCAGGCACCTTTGTATCGACTGATCCAGCGTATTCGCGAGCAGGCTCGCTCCCACAGGGGATTTATGTGTGGCAGGTTTATCTGTGTCTTATCAGTGGCACCCTGTGCAGGGAAGGGCTCGGGTATACTGCCGCGTTTTGCGATCCCTGCCCGCCTTGTGGCTGTCGTGCAATGCGCTCTTACGTTTTGTTTAAGCAGCCCTGGCTGTTCTGAACCAGCCTGAGCAGGGATGTATTGGTAGATTTTTGGAGTTTTTATGCTCGAACAGGCTCAACGCGTCCTCAAGGACATCTTCGGCTACGACAGTTTCCGTGGCCGTCAGGGTGCAATCATTGAGCGCGTGGCCGGCGGCGGTGATGCGCTGGTATTGATGCCTACCGGTGGTGGCAAATCCCTGTGCTTCCAGGTGCCGGCGCTGTTGCGCGAGGGGCTGGCGGTGGTGGTTTCGCCGTTGATCGCGTTGATGGACGATCAGGTTGCCACCCTCGAAGAGCTGGGTGTAGCGGCTGCTGCGCTGAACTCCACCTTGAGCGCCGAGCAGCAGCGCGACCTTGCTGTGCGAATCAAGCGCGGTGAAGTGAAGATGTTGTATCTGGCGCCCGAGCGCCTCGTGCAGCCGCGCATGCTGTCGTTCCTGCAAAGCCTGAACATTGCGCTGTTCGCCATCGATGAAGCGCACTGCGTATCGCAGTGGGGTCACGATTTCCGTCCGGAATACCTGCAACTGGGCCAGTTGGCCGAGATGTTTCCCGACGTGCCGCGCATCGCCCTGACCGCCACCGCCGACAAGCGCACCCGCGAAGAAATCGTTACCCGCCTGCATCTGCAGAATGCCGAGCGCTTCCTGTCGAGCTTCGACCGTCCGAATATTTTCTACCGCATCGTGCCCAAAGAGCAGCCGCGCAAGCAGTTGCTGGCGTTCCTCGCCGAGCGGCGCAGCGATGCCGGCATCGTTTATTGCCTGTCGCGCAAGAAAGTCGAGGAAGTCGCAGCGTTCCTCAGCGAGCAGGGCTTCCCGGCGCTGCCGTATCACGCCGGTTTGCCCAACGATCTGCGTGCCTTCAATCAGAAGCGCTTCCTTAACGAGGAAGGCCTGATCATGGTCGCCACCGTGGCGTTCGGCATGGGTATCGACAAGCCCAACGTGCGCTTTGTCGCGCACCTTGATCTGCCGAAATCCCTTGAGGCGTATTACCAGGAAACCGGTCGCGGCGGCCGTGACGGTCTGCCGGCGGATGCGTGGATGGCTTACGGTCTGCAAGACGTGGTGATGCTCAAGCAGATGCTGCAGAACTCCGAAGGCGACGAGCGGCACAAGCGCCTGGAGCAACACAAGCTCGACGCGATGCTGTCGCTGTGCGAAGAAACCCGCTGCCGTCGTCAGACCCTGCTCGCGTACTTCGATGAAGACATGCCCGAGCCGTGCGGCCATTGCGATAACTGCGTCGACGGCGTGCAGACCTGGGACGCCACCGAGCCGGCGCGTCAGGCGTTATCGGCGATTTTCCGCACGGGTCAGCGTTATGGCGTCGGTCATCTGGTTGACGTGCTGCTGGGCAAGGAAAACGAAAAAGTCCGCAGTTTCGGCCATCAACACTTGTCGGTGTACGGCGTCGGCAAGGCGTTGAGCGAAAGCGAGTGGCGCTCGCTGTTCCGTCAATTGGTCGCGCGTGGGCTGGCGGATGTCGACCACGAAGGTTATGGCGGTCTGCGTCTGAATGACAGTTGCCGACCGCTGCTCAAGGGCGAAGTGAGCCTGGAGCTGCGCCGCGACCTCAAACCGCAAGTCGCCGCCAAGAGCAACAGCAAGAGCCCGGCCAGTCAGCTGGTGCGCGGCGAAGAGCGCGAACAGTGGGAAGCCCTGCGCGCACTGCGACGCAAACTGGCCGAAGAACATGGTGTGCCGCCGTACGTCATCTTTCCCGACTCGACGCTTCTGGAAATGCTGCGCAGCCAACCGACTTCGCTGGCGGAAATGGCCCGGGTCAGCGGCGTCGGTGCGCGTAAGCTGGAGCGCTACGGCGATGCCTTCCTCGAAGTGCTTGGCGGCGAAGTCGAGGCGCCGAAAGCGGTGGCCGACGTGCGCCACGAACTGATTACCCTGGCTCGCGCGGGCATGACGCCGTTGCAGATCGCCGGTCAGTTGCAGTGCTCGGAAAAGAATGTGTACACCATGCTTGCCGAGGCGATTGGCAAGCAGCAGTTGTCACTTGAGCAGGCGCTGGATTTGCCTGAAGAATTGATGGGTGAGGTGCAGGACGCGTTCCTTGATGGTGAGGGTGAATTGCCGTCGGTCGCTGAAATTGCCGAATTGTTTGCGGGGCGTGTTCCAGAAGGCGTGCTGTATTGCGTAAGGGCTGCGCTGCAGTCGGAATTCGAGATGTAATTTGGCCATACCCCTCATCGGAACGCCGCCCGCCCAGCCCTCTCCCAGAGGGAGAGGGGGCCGACCGAGGTGTCCTGCGTTATACATCGACCTGAAAAATCGAGTCGATTATGGATTCAGCGCCGATCTGCCAGGTCGGCGTAATTCCCAAATATCCCCCAATCAGTCCCCTCTCCCTCAGGGAGAGGGCTAGGGTGAGGGGCTTTCAAGATGTAACGATTCAGTACAGACCGCCACTTGCCTATAACTGCAGCTCATGCTTAGCTGGCTAATAATTAGAAATTCTTTATTTTCAGTCTAACCGTGAGTGTTTTATGCCGTTAACCGATCAACACCGCTTTGGCATGCAACTGGCCCAGATGTCCCGTGGCTGGCGTGCCGAACTGGATCGACGCCTCGCCGGGTTGGGGCTTTCCCAGGCGCGCTGGCTGGTGCTGCTGCATCTGGCGCGTTTTGAAGAAGCACCGACCCAACGAGAGCTGGCGCAGAGCGTCGGCGTCGAAGGTCCGACCCTTGCGCGCTTGCTCGATAGTCTGGAAAGCCAGGGCCTGGTGCAACGCCAGTCCGTGATGGAAGACCGCCGGGCGAAAAAGATCGTCCTCTGCGCGCCAGCCCTGCCGTTGATCGAACAAATCGAAACCATTGCCACGCAACTGCGCCACGAATTGTTCGAAGGCGTCGACGAAGCGGATTTAAAGGTGTGCATGCGGGTTCACGGGCACATTCTGGGCAACCTGGAAAAATCTTGAGGCATATCCACCTGCCAGATCTTTGAGAGATCGCGCTGAGCCGACTATAAGAACTACTGGGCAATATCGTGTTCGTACCGGATGTGCGAACGCATAGAAGTCGGTTTTGCTTATTTAAGGGATGCTCATGCTCGCAAGTCGGCACGTGGTACTGCGCAGTGGCGCCAAATGGTTGCTGGTCGCTGGCATTTTCAGCTATTCGGCCGGGTCGATGGCCTTGGGGCTGGGCGATATCACTGTTCATTCAGGTCTCAACCAGCCGCTCAAGGCCGACATCGCACTGGTCGATGTCGGTGGCCTGACGCAAAACGATCTTTCGGTGAGCCTGGCCACGGCAGACGAGTTTGCTCAGGCCGGGGTCGAACGAGTGTTTTTCCTCAACGACCTCAAGTTCGTCCCGATCCTGCACGGCAATCGCCAGATGATCCGGGTGACGTCGAGCAAACCGGTCAACGAACCCTTTGTGAATTTTCTTGTGCAGCTCAATCAGCCCAATGGCCGGTTGCTGCGTGAGTACACGGTATTGATCGATCCCCCGGGTTCACCGGGTATCGTACCGGCCACTGATGAGCCGGATCCGCGTGCGCAATCCTCTGCGTTTCCCACCGTCGAACCTGCCGTGGCTGCACCGCAGGCGCCTCAAGCCAAACGCGATACCGCACCAGCCCCCACGCCAGTGACATCGCCCGCCAACGATGCACTGGCCGAGCAGTTGGCGGCCAGTGTGTTGCTGAATCAGCAATTGCAGAAGAGCGTCGACGAACTGAGCGCAAAACTGCAAACACAGGATGTACAGATTGCCGATGGCAAAAAGCAGATCACTGACCTGCAAACACGCCTGGTCGAACTTCAGCAAGCACCGCCGCCGGCCGTGGGAACACCGGTACCCGCTCCGGCACCGGTGGTGACGCCGGTCGAATCCGCGGATGAAGGCTTGAACTGGCCGTTGCTCGGTGGCTTGTTGCTGTTGCTGGGGGCATTGGCCGGGTTGTTCATACACCGTCGACGGCAACAACAACTGCAATCAGACGCACCGCTATTGGCGCAAAGCCATGAACCGGACATAGCCGAAGCCGAGTCTGTGGAACCGGTCAGTGTTCGCGCCTCAGCCGATCACCGCGAAGAACCGGCGGCGGGCGATGTGCTGGAGGCGGTCGGCATCTATCTGGCGTACGGCCGACTGGGCGAAGCCGCCGGATTATTGCGCGATGCCTTGCATAAGGAGCCGGAGCGCACCGACATCGCTTTGCAATTGCTTGAAGTACTGGGGCGTCAGGGTGACAGCGCCGCGTATGAACAACAGGAAAATCATTTGCGTGAGCAGGGCGTGGATACCCAGACGTTGCAGGATGTTCGTGCCCGACACCCGAAATTGCGAGGCACCGCAGCGTTGGCCGCTGTGTCGCCGATTGTGGCAGCAGCACCTGTTGTCGCGGCACAACTGGTGCCCGAAGCCGATTTCGAACTGAATCTGGGCGAACTGTCGATGGATTCCAGCTGGGACCTGGAAGACAGTCGCTCGGCCACGCCTGAACCGCCGGCTGACACCTCGGCGCTCGGCGCCGGTCTGCAAGTGCTGCCTCAGGACTTTGAATTGCCGCAAGCGTCCAGCGAAGATCCTGAGCTTGAGTGGATCCCTGAACCGGACGCCGAACCGCTGGATGACGATTTTCTCAATGAGTTTGCCGATGCCGAGCCGTCACTGGCGTTGCAGCCGCTGGATTTGCAGGAACCGGAGCCGGTACACGACGAAAACTCCGGAAAGCTCGAACAGGCGCAAACGTGCATTGACGACGGCGACATCGACAGTGCGATTGCATTGCTCAATGAGTTGCTCAAGGAAGGCGATGAACCGTTGAAACAAACGGCGCGGACGTTGCTGGCGGGGATTCGCTGAACCCCCCGGTCGATTTGCGGTGGATCCGATATCGCTTTCGCGAGCAGGCTCGCTCCCACATTTGAACTGTATTCGCAGAACCATTGTGGGAGCGAGCCTGCTCGCGAAGACTGACGGTCAGTCAACATCAATTCCGAACGTGGATCAGAAGGTCTGCCCCAGATTCAGATAAACCGCCTGCTCATTCGCATCATTCAAGCCATAACTGAAATTCAGCGGCCCCAGCGGCGTGTCAAAACCAATGAACACGCTCGCGGCGTTGATGTAGCCACTGTCGAAGTCATTGTCGTTATTCCACGCTCGACCACGCTCCAGCGAGGCGCCGGCGTACAACGGGAAGTCCAGCGGCAGGTACGAGCGCGGCGTCAGGCGGCGGTAGTACACCGCGCGCATCAGGCTGATGTTCTGCCCGGAAATCGCGTCTTCACGGAAGCCCGACAACTGCCGCGCACCGCCGAGCAGGAAGCTTGAGGTCACCACGTTGGCATCATCCAGCGTGCGCCCGTATCGTCCGCCGAGAATCAACGTATCCGGCCCGCGGCTCATGGCTTTGTCGATTTTCAGATCCCACTGTCGGTAACGCGTGTCCGAACCGAGCCCCGGCTCGAACTGCATCAGCGTCAGGCTGACGTCCTTGCCCTCGTGAGGGAAGTACACGTTATCCAGTGAGTCGTAGGAATACTTCAGCGCATAAAAGCCTTCGTTGAAGTTTTCACTCGGCAGATCCTGATCGCCAATGCGCACATCGGCCTTGCCCCAGGCCTCGCCGACACCGAAACGCACTTCGCCGTTGTTGCCGATCTGTCGACCGAAGTTGAGGCCGAACCCGTAGCGTTCGACGCGATACTGCGCGATCGGATCGTTGTCCAGCACCGAGTCGACGTTCTGCGCTTCGAACGATGCGTACGGCGCGACGAAGTAGCGCGAACCGACGTCCAGCGGTTGATAGAACTCGCTGTACAACTCTTGTTTGTCACCGATTTGGGCCCGGGTCAGCCATTCCGCACCGAGGCGGTTGATGCCATTGATGCGATAACTGGCGCCAAGGTTGAAGGCGCTGTCGCCGCGCATGTCGTCCGACAGATTGAGGCCGACCCGCAAGTAATCGGTGCCGCTGCGTTTGCCCCGGGCGCTGATCACCAGCGTGTGATCCTGGCCCTTGTGCACCACGCGGTATTGCACCTGCTCGAAGTAGTCGAGGCCGTACAAGGTGCCCATGTCCGAATGCAAACGCGCCAGATCCAGCGGCTCGCCGATGTGCTGGCGAATGTAGTAACGGATCACATCGTCATCGACTTTCGAGTCGTTCTCGACGCGGATCGCGGTGATGATCGGCGTGCGCTGACCCGGCGAACGCGCGGCATTGAGTTCGGCGTCCTGGGAATCTTTGGGTTTAAGCACAGCGAGGCGTGCATCGAGGATTCGGGTGGCGCGGTAACCGGCGTCGATCATCTCCTGTGCCTTGCCGAAATCGGTGACGCCGAACGCCGCCAGCGCTGGCTGGATCAGCACATCGGAAGGCTTCAGGGCCGCCAGTTGCTCTTCGGAATTACTGCGGGTCATCAGGGTGATCGACTGGTTCAGTACATCGACCACGGTGGTCAATTGCTTGCGGTTGCGCAGCGGTGTGCCGATGTCGACGACGATGGCCACGTCGACGCCCATTTCCCGCGCGACATCAAGGGGAATGTTGTCGGTCATGCCGCCGTCGACCAACAGCCGGCCATCGAGTTCGACCGGGGCGAACACCGCCGGGATCGACATGCTCGCGCGGATCACCTGGGGCAAGTGGCCTTTGCGGAATACCACTTTTTCGCCATTTGAAATGTCGGTGGCGACGGCGCGAAACGGGATCGGCAGTTTGTCGAAATCCCGGGTGTCGCTGGTGTGGGCCAACAGGCTTTCCAGCAGCAGCGCGAGGTTCTGACCCTGAATCACGCCCAGTGGCAGGCCGAGACTGCCGTCGTCGCGGAAGCTGAGTTTCTGTTTGACCAGAAAGTCGCGGTCATCCTGTTTGCGCCGGAACGGCACGTCTTCGCGCGGTGGCGCATCGGACAACGCGGCTTGCCAGTCGATGTTCAGTGCGAGCTTTTCCAGCTCATCGATCTTGTAACCCGAGGCGTACAGGCCGCCGACCACCGCGCCCATGCTGGTGCCGGCAATCGCATCGATCTTGATGCCTTGTTCTTCCAGCGCCTTGAGCACACCGATGTGTGCCAGTCCGCGCGCAGCACCGCCGGAAAGCACGAGGCCGACTTTCGGTCGCGTCGCGTCACTGGTATCGACGCTGGCGTGAGCGAATAAAGGGAGGAAACCAAGCAGCAGGCAGAACAGCAGACGGCGCATTGTGAGTCTCGGGGCAAGCGATAAAGCCGGCTATTATAGCGGCGCCCTCTGTCTCAGGAGTTTCAGCAAACATGACTGTCGCAAAAGCAGAAGTTGTCATCACCTATTGCACCCAATGCCAGTGGCTGCTGCGCGCCGCGTGGCTGGCGCAGGAACTGCTCAGCACCTTTGGCGATGACCTCGGCAAGGTGTCTCTGGTGCCGGGCACCGGCGGGGTATTTCACATCACCTGCGACGGTGTGCAGATATGGGAACGCAAGGCAGACGGTGGTTTTCCCGAGGCCAAGGTGCTGAAGCAGCGAGTTCGCGATCAGATCGATCCTGACCGCGACCTCGGTCACAACGACCGCACTCAGTGAGACGCGGCCTCGGCGGCGACGGTTTTCTTGTCGGCGCCGCCGGACATCCGCGCGGAAACGACGATGGCGATGATGATCAGTGCGCCGCCCATCAACATCCGTAGCGTTGGGTTTTCGTTGAACAGCAGCCAGGCGATGGTAATGCCGTAAACCGGTTCCATCGCAAATACCACTGCCGCCGTGCGCGCCTTGATCACCGCCAGACTGGCGACGAACAGGCTATGAGCGACGCCGGTGCAGAACACCCCGAGCAAGCCGATCCACAACCAGTCCAGTGTCCGCACGTCGCTGAGTTGCGGTGCTGCAACCGGCAGCAGACACAGCGCCACCACCACGTTTTGACACAACGCCGCCTGCACCGCCGGAATTCGCCCGGAGCTGGCGCGATTGGCCAGCGACAGCAGGGAAAACAGCAGACCCGACAAAACTGCCCAGAGCAGGCCGGTGGTTGCGCCGCTGGCCAGATCGAACGCCGGGGTTACCAGCACCAGACCAACCGTCACCAAAACGACGAGGATGATTTCATTGGCGCGGATGCGTTCGCGGAAAATCAGCCCTTCAAGAATCACCGTAAAGGCCGGGAAACTGGCAAAGCCCAACGTCGCGATGGCGACGCCAGCGATCTTCACCGAAACAAAGAAACTCACCCAGTGCCCGGCCAGCAACACGCCGCTGAGCGCCAGACGCCGCCAGTCCACGGCCTGCAGTTTCTGCCAGCCGTGTTGACTGGCAAAACGGGCGAAGAACGTCAGGGCGACAACGGCGAAAGCCGCGCGACCGAACACGATCACAGCGGGGGAGGCGGCAGCGAGTTTGCCGAACACACCGGTCAGGCCAAACATCAAAGCACCAATGTGCAGGGCACCGAGGGCGGTACGCGGAGTCATTGCAATCCTTCTATCTCAAACGCGATTTCAACTACATATTGAACCGGGTAACGGCCAGAAGTCTGTCGGCAGGCTATCGTCTTTTGTCGCAGGAATCGCGCCGAAGCTGGCCGGGAGACGAACCGAACTCACGCAGGACGGCGGCCGAGAAGGCACTCTGCGAGCTGTAGCCGACGCGACTGGCAATTTCACCCATCGGCAAAACCGTGTCGCGCAGCAGTTGCACCGCCAGATGCAGCCGCCGGCTACGGATGTAATCCATTGGCGTCTGCCCGCATTCGGCCATGAACCGCGCATGCAGACGTGCGCTCGAGAGCCCGGCGACCCTCGCCAGATCGGCAACCTGCAAAGGGTAAGCGGCGTTTTGCTCGATGTGTGCATCCAGCGCTGCATACGGCAAACGGCGGGCGGCGAGTTCGGCCGGTTGCGCATGATTGAGGCTGGCCAGCAGCAACACCGCGCCTTGCTGTGCGATCAACGGATCGCTCACCGGACTGTTCGCGAGCCAGCTGACCAACTGGCTTTGTCCCGAATCCAGCGACAAGCGCGCGGGCTGATCGAGCAAGCGGCGACTGGCCTCGGCATGCTCACCCAGCGAGTCCTTCAGCCATTGCTCATCCGGGATGTCCAGCACCAGACAGCGGCTGCCGTCGGGACTGCCGCAAGCGTGATGCGCACCGGTAGGAATCACCACAAAACTCTGTTGACGCACCTGACTGCCACAACCCTCGACCTCGAAATCCAGCGCGCCGGACAGCCCGAACACCAATTGTGCGTGGTCGTGGCTGTGGACGATCAAATCGCGGGTGTACTGGCGCAGGGTGAGGATCGGTCGCATGGCAGGGTCGTCTCCGAAGTGATCGCCAGTCTACACCGCCGCGCGCAGCCTGCGTTGTCACAGGACTGACTCGCGCTTGTCATGGTCGATTAACCGGGCAGGCGCAGAGTGGCGAAAACATCGCAGAGGGTTGCCCATGACCAGCGCCGAGCTCGCCAGACCCAGCCGTAAACAACGCGTACGCACCTTGTGGATCTCCGACGTGCATCTGGGCACGCGCGATTGCCAGGCCGAGCACTTGTCGCAATTTCTCAAGGGCTATCACGCCGACAAGATCTATTTGGTCGGCGACATCATTGATGGCTGGAAACTGCGTGGCGGCATGTACTGGCCGCAGGCGCATACCAACGTGATCCGTCGCTTGCTGACCATGAGCAAGCGCGGCACCGAAGTGATCTACGTCACCGGTAATCATGACGAGTTTTTACGCCGTTATTCGAAGCTGATTCTGGGCAACATCCAGTTGGTTGACGAGGCGGTGCATGTCACGGCCGATGGTCGACATCTGCTGGTGATTCACGGCGATCAGTTCGATGTGATCACCCGTTATCACCGCTGGCTGGCGTTCCTTGGCGACTCGGCCTACGAATTCACCCTGACCCTCAATCGCTGGCTCAACCATTGGCGTGCACGCTATGGCTACGGCTACTGGTCGTTGTCGGCGTACCTGAAGCACAAAGTGAAAACGGCGGTGAGTTTTATCAGCGATTTCGAAGAAGCCATCGCCCATGAGTGTGTGAAGCGCAAGTTGCATGGCGTGGTCTGCGGGCATATCCACCACGCCGAGATTCGCAAGGTGGGCGAGGTGGATTACCTCAATTGCGGTGATTGGGTGGAGTCTTGCACGGCGCTGATCGAGCATTGGGATGGCACGATCGAGCTGTATCGGCTGGCGGATGCGCAGGCGCGCGAGGCGGAGCTCAAGGCGGCCAAAGTCGCTGAACTCGCCTGAGCGACACAAATTCCCTGTGGGAGCGAGCCTGCTCGCGAAAGCGTTACATCAGGCAAAGTAGTGTCGCCTGACACTCCGCATTCGCGAGCAGGCTCGCTCCCACATATTGGATTGTGGTGTTCTCAAGCCGTGGTGTGTTCTTCCATCGCTGCCTTGTAAATCGAGTTCTTCGGCTGCGCAAACAACCGCTCCATCATCGGCTCAAAGAAGCTCAATGGCAGCGTGTCATACGCCGGATCAAACGCCGCCGCATCGTATTTGGCGCAAAACTCGGCGGTCGCCTGAAACTGCGGATGCTCCTTGAACTGCTCGCGCAGATGCCGATCCATGCCCAAGTGATGAAAGAAGT
Organism: Pseudomonas sp. CROZ-RG-20F-R04-15; assembly: GCF_022662375.1. GTDB lineage: Bacteria > Pseudomonadota > Gammaproteobacteria > Pseudomonadales > Pseudomonadaceae > Aquipseudomonas. Next base: position 902,432 of record NZ_JAKNQL010000001.1, read on the forward strand.
AGTAGCCCTGAAACACCCCGTGCTTTTCGACCATCCACAGATTCTCGGCACTGACGAACGGCTTGAGAATCGCCGCAGCAATGTCCGGATGGTTATACGAGCCAAGCGTGTCGCCAATGTCATGCAGCAACGCACACACCACATATTCCTCGTCGCGCCCATCACGAAAGGCGCGGGTCGCGGTTTGCAACGAATGGGTCAGGCGATCCACCGGGAAACCACCGAAATCGCCTTCGAGCAATTTCAGGTGGGTCATGATCCGTGAGGGCAACTGTTTGGCGTAGGCAGTGAAATCCGCGGCGATGATCGCCCAATCTTCCTGCGTACCGTCCTTCATATGGGTGAAGCGGGCATTGGCGTTCATTGGCCATCCTCTTACTTGTTATTCAGAACGCCACGCGACCCAGAATCATGTCGCGGTACATGACAAAGTCACCGAGCAGGCTGTACAGCGGATGCTGAAAAGTCGCCGGTCGGTTCTTCTCGAAAAAGAAATGCCCGACCCAGGCAAAGCTGTAGCCAGCCAATGGCACCGCCAATAGAAGCAGCCAGGCACCTTTGGCGATGGTCATCGCCAGAATGAAAATAACCAGCGTCGTGCCGATGAAATGCAGGCGCCGGCAGGTGCTGTTGTTGTGTTCGCTGAGGTAATACGGATAGAACTCAGCGAAGCTGTTGAATTGCTTGATGTTTTCCACGACCGCGTTCTCTGTGGTTATTGTTCTGGCGACGAGTTGTTCTGCGGGTAGCTTATTTGAGTCTAGAGTGATCATTGGCGTGGGCCAGTGACAATCGGCGCCACTTTAGTATCCTTCGAAAATCAGGCCGTAACATGCGGCCCATCATGTAAAAGAATAACGCCATGAGCGAACGAACGACTTCTGCAAGCTGGGCGATGGGGATTGTCAAAGCATTGGAGATGGACGGCCTGGATTGCCGGGTTCTGTTCAAGCAACTGGGGCTCGATTACACGGCTCTGGATGATCCGGATGCGCGCTTTCCGCAAGATTCCATGACCCGCCTCTGGCAACGGGCGGTCGAGTTGTCCGGTAATCCGGCGATCGGTCTGAACATGGGCAAAGTGGTGCGACCGGCGTCGTTTCATGTCGCCGGCTACGCATTGATGTCGAGCAATACCCTGGCCGAAGGCTTCCAGCGACTGGTGCGCTATCAGCGGATCATTGCCGAAAGTGCCGACCTGAGTTTCCGTCTGCTGGAAGAAGGTTACGCGCTGATTCTGACCGTGCACGGCGACCATCTGCCGCCGACCCGGCAAAGCGCTGAAGCTTCACTGGCCTGTGCACTGGGCCTGTGCGGCTGGTTGACCGGGCGCACGCTGCATCCGGTCAAAGTGCTGGTGCAGGGTGATCAGCCGGAAAATCTGCAACCCTACAAACAAGCCTTCCACGCGCCGTTGGTGTTCAACGCGCCGTACGATGCGCTGATCTTCGAACGCGCCGACATGGAGGCGCCGCTGCCCACTGCCAACGAGGCGATGGCGCTGTTGCATGACCGGTTTGCCGGGGAATATCTGGCGCGGTTTTCCGAAAGTCGTGTGACCCACAAGGCGCGGCAGGTGCTCTGCCGGTTGCTGCCACAAGGCGAACCGAAGCGCGATACCGTGGCGCAGACCCTGCATTTGTCGCAGCGTACTTTGCAGCGCCGCTTGCAGGAGGAGGGTACGAGTTTTCAGCAGTTGCTCGATGACACGCGCCGCGAACTGGCCGAGCAGTATCTGGCGCAACCGAGCATGACTTTGCTGGAGATTGCCTATCTGTTGGGCTTTGCCGACCCGAGCAACTTCTTTCGCGCGTTCCGCCGCTGGTTCGACACCACGCCCGGCGATTACCGGACGCGGTTGTTGCAGGCGCCGAGTGCGATCAGTGACGCCAAAAGGCCGGAATACACAGTACAAACACCGTAATGATCTCCAGTCGGCCGAGCAGCATGCCGAACGACAGGATCCATTTGGCCGCATCCGGCAGGGTGGCGAAGTTGCCCGCCGGGCCGATGGTTTCGCCAAGGCCCGGGCCGACGCCGGACACGGTACTGGCGGCGCCGGTCAGCGCAGTCATCCAGTCGACGCCAAGCAGCGACAGCAACAGGGCGATCACGCAGATGGTGATGGCGAAGAAGAACGAAAAGGTCAGAATCGAACGGACGATCTCTTCGTCGAGACGGTGGCCGTTGTACTTCTGCTTGATCACCGCGCGCGGGTGAATCAACTGATTAAGGTTGGCCTTGAGCAGGATGTAGGCGACCTGGAAGCGAAAGATCTTGATCCCGCCAGCGGTCGAGCCGGAACAGCCGCCGACAAAACCCAGATAGAAAAACAGCATCAAAGAGAAGTTGCCCCACAGACTGTAATCACCGAGGGCAAAACCGGTAGTGGTGACCACCGAGGTCACGTTCAGCGCCACGTGGCGCAATGCGTCCAGCCAGTGCAGGTTGGTCGTCCACCAGTACCAGGTGCCGAGCACCAGCCAGGTCACCAGCAACATCCCGAGCAACCCCTGCACCTGCTGATCCTTGATCAGCGCTTTGCGGTTGCCGCGCAACGTCGCCACGTACAGGGTGAACGGCAGGCTGCCGAGAATCATGATGACCACCGCCACCCAGTGCACCGCCGGTTGCGTCCACTTGGCCAGGGATTGGTCGGAGGTTGAAAAGCCGCCGGTGGAAATTGCCGACATTGCATGGTTGATCGCGTCGAACGGGCTCATCCCGGCCCACCAGAACGCCAGGCTGCCGAGGATGGTGATGCCGACATACGCGGCGACGATCAGCCGCGCCACCATGTGCGAGCGCGGCATGACCTTTTCCGAGCGGTCCGAGGATTCGGTCTGGAACAGGCGCATGCCGCCGATGCGCAGCAACGGCAGAATCGCCACCGCCATGCCGATAAAGCCGATGCCGCCGAGCCAGTGCAGCAGCGAGCGCCACATCAGAATCCCCGGTGACATAGTGTCCAGCCCGCTGAGCACAGTCGAGCCGGTTGCGGTGATGCCGGACATGCTTTCGAAAAACGAGTCGGTGTAGCTGATGTGCTGGGTCAGCAGAAACGGCAGCGCGGCGAAAATGCACACCACCAGCCAACTGCTGACGGTCAGCAGATACATGTCGCGCGGGCGCAGGTGAATATGTTCCGGGCGGCCGGGAATCACCAGTGCGAGGCCGGCGACGAAGGTGATCATGCTCGCCCAGAGGAACGACGGCAGGTCGCCGGTGCGCTCGAAAATCACCAGGGTGGCCATGGGCACGATCATGGCGACAGCCAGGGTGATCAGGAAGATGCCGATGATGAAACCAATGATCCGTAAGGTCGGCAACGCCATGAAGTCCGCTCGGGCTGATGTGGGAAGGGCGCCATTCTACCCGTGAGGCAGGGCATGTAAACCGGCATCCGGTTGGCAGATGAAGCTAGAATAGCTGCACATTTTTCTCAGGAGGTGGCCGATGCAGGCTCTCGACGCGTTGCTCAACCGTGTTTCCGTTCCACGACTGGTCGAACCGGCCCCCACTGCCGAGCAGCGCGAAGCCCTGTTTGGCGCCGCATTGCGCGCACCGGATCACGGGCACTTGCAGCCATATCGCTTTCTGACGGTCGAAGGCGCGGCACGCGAGCGGATGGGCGAGTTGCTGGCCGAGGCTGCACAGATGCAGGAAGGCGAAGTCACCGACGCGATGATCGATAAGGCCCGCAACGGCCCGCTGCGTGCGCCGCTGGTGGTGGTAGTGATCGCCAAATTGCAGGAACACGTGAAATATCCGAAGGCCGAGCAAATGCTGGCGGCCGGGTGTGCGGCGCACGGGATTTTGCTGGCGGCGTATGCGCAGGGGATTGGTGCGGTGTGGCGTACGGGTGATCTGGCTTATTCGCAGCATGTGGCGAAAGGCTTGGGGCTGGCGGCAGGTGAAGAGGTGATTGCGTTCCTGTATCTCGGCACGCCGCAGAAAGAGCCGCGTGTGGCAGATAAAGTCGATCTGAGCGAGTTCGTCAGTGCCTGGCCGGGTAAGGCCTGAAGATCAAAAGCCCCTCACCCTAACCCTCCCGAAACGTCGGACCGCCCGTAGGGAGAGGGGACTGATTGGGGGATGCTCAAGAGGTACGCCGACCTGAAAGTGCTCGGCTGAATCCAGAATCGATAGCGGCTCCAATGCATTTCGAGTTCGGAGTCGATAACGGTTCCGATGCATTTCGAGTTCGGAGTCGATAACGGTTCCGATGCATTTCGAACCCAGAGTCGGCGACGATTCACGTGCCTTCCTGGCCCATAATCGACTCGGTGTTTCAGGTCGATGTCTGACGCAAGACACCTCGGTCGGCCCCCTCTCCCTCTGGGAGAGGGCTGGGGTGAGGGCGGCTCTTAGGGTTGCACCACCGCACCCGGCAATAGCGGCAATTCCAGACTCGCAATAAACCCTCCCTGCGGATGATTGGCCAACGTCAAACTCCCACCATGCCGCTCCGCCGCCCTTCGCGCAATCGCCAGCCCCAAGCCATGCCCCGCCGCCGTCTGCCCCGGCGCCCGGTAAAACGGTTCGCCCAACTGACTCAAATGTTCGGCCTGCACCCCCGGCCCATGGTCGCGCACACTCACGACAATTTTTTCGCCCTGACGCGACGCCTGCATTTCAATCGCCTGACCTTGCGGGTTGAAACGCTGGGCATTGCGCAGCAAATTGTCGACGGCGCGCTCGATCATCGTCGGCCAACCCTTCAGGTTCAGTTGCGGTTCGGCATCGAGACGCACAATCTGCTCGGGCGATCCAAGTTTCGCGTCTTTCTGTAGCGTGCCGAGAAGTACATTCAAATCCACCTCTTCAGCACTGGCGTTGTCGGCATCGACCCGCGCCAATACCAGAATTTCACTAATCAATGCTTCCAGCCGATCACACTCGCGGGTCAGGCGTGGCCAGAGTTTTTCCCGCTCTTCAGGATTGGCCCGTTCCGCCAGTGCCAGAGCAATGCGCAGCCGTGCCAGTGGTGAGCGCAGTTCGTGGGACACGTCACGCAGCAGCTGGCGCTGACTGCCGATCAGGCTCTGCAGGCGCGCACCCATGCGGTTGAAGTCGGTGGCCAGTACACCGAATTCATCGCGACGGTTGGCCAGTTTCGCCAGACTGTTCTGCTGATAAGTCGTCTGCCCGAGATCATGCACTGCGCCGCGCAAACGGCTGAGCGGGCGGGTAATGGAGAAGGTCACCAGCAGGCTGAACAAGGTCAGCACCACCAACGCGATGCCCAATGCGCTCAGCGGCCAGAGCAGACTTTCGCGGTGCCAGGCGTCGAGTTCCGGGTGCGGGATACGGTAGATAAAGAGGTAAGTGTCACCTGTTTTTTCACTGGTGAACTCATCGGTCAGGCGCCGCCAGGGCAGGCGGCGGTCATCGTTGTTCTGCCGCGCTTCGAAGGCAGCCGCGCGACGCGGGAAGGTGCCGCGCACGACCGGATCACCGCTTTCGTTGAGCACCTGAACATCGATGTGATACTGGCGTTTGCGCTGCTGGAGGATGTCTTGAGCGGCGTCTTCGCCTTGGGCTTCGTAGGTTTGCGTCCACTCGGCGGCGAGGGTGTTGAGCCCCGGGTGGCGGCTGAGGATCCACGTGTCCTGGTTGAGCATGTGCCCGAGCAGAATGGACAGCCCGGCCACCAGAGCAATGGCCAGCCAGAAGCTCGCAAGAATACGCCAGAACAGTGAGCGCACAAAGAATCCTCAATCAAACACAAATCTAAAAGGTGGGAGCGAGCCTGCTCGCGAAAGCGGAGTGTCAGTCAGTTTATATGTGTCTGATACATCGCTTTCGCGAGCAGGCTCGCTCCCACATTAGATCTAAAGCAAGAAACCCGACGGTGTTTAGCCGTCGGGTCCGGGGTTAGTGCATTATTGCGCCTTTTGCGCCTGTTGCGCTTTCCACGCCTTGAACTCGGCCCATTCGGCACGACGCTCGGCCTGCTTCTTCTGGATCTCGTCGAATTTCTTCTGTTGATCCGGTTTCAGCACCGCACGCACATCGGTCTCGGCTTTCTTGTGGTTGGCCGCCATCTCGTCCTTCATGGCTTTCTGGTCAGCCGGCGAGAGTTTTTCCAGATACTTGTCGACCACTTGCTTACGCTCGTGCATCTGCTCGCCCATGATCTTGCGGATCTGCTCGCGCTGTTCGCGGGACAGGTCGAGTTGGCTGTACGGGCCTTTGCCGTGCATGCCGTGCATCTGACCGCCGTGGCGAGCGCCATCCATCGGGCCACCCATCGGACCGCCGTCTTGCGGCATGGCCATGGCGACGGTTGGCAGAGCGGCAGCGAACATCAGAGCGATAAGAGTCTTGCGCATGGTGAATCTCCTTGTCTCGTTCCCGGTACGTTCCGGATGAGTACAGATTACGGAGATCAAGGTCAGCGGCGGTCAGCGCTGCGTAAAGCTTCGGTAAAGACGCTCGAGCGCTGACCTGACAAAACCTACAGGCTATAGAAGTAACCGCGACTGCGCAGGGCGACGATGCGCGGACGGCCGTCCGGATGCGGGCCGATTTTTTTGCGCAGGTTGCTGACGTGCATGTCGAGGCTGCGGTCGTACAGGGTCAGCTTGCGGCCGAGGGCGATTTGCGCCAGTTCCTGTTTGTCCAGCGGCTCGCCGGGCTGTTTGAGCAGGGCTTCGAGCAGACGGCTTTCGGACACGGTCAGGGTCAGTTCTTTTTCGTCGATGCTGACCACGCCGCGCACCGGGCTGAAACTCAGGTCGCCCAACTCAAGTTGCGTCGACACCGCTGCCGGGTGACTGCGGCGCAATACCGCGCGCAGGCGCGCAGTCAGTTCGCGTGGGTCACAGGGTTTGGCCAGATAATCGTCGGCGCCCAGTTCCAGGCCGAGGATACGGTCCAGCGGTTCACCACGGGCCGAGAGCATCAGCACCGGCAGGTCGGCGTGATCGTGGCGCAACTGCTTGAGCAGCTCCAGCCCGCTGCCGTCGGGCAGCATCACGTCCAGCACCACTGCCGCCGGGGCCGTTTCAGCCAAGGCCTTGCGGGCGCTATGGCCATCGTGGCAGGCACGCACGTGGAAGCCTTCCTGGCTCAGCCAGCTACTCAGGAGTTCGCACAACTCCTGGTCATCATCAATCAGTAACAGCTCGCTCATGACTCACTCAATTTAGCCATTGCCGACGTTTTCGGCTTGCTCCACTGGCAAAGATACCGCAGAGCAGCGCCAATAGCGCTACTCCGGCTCCCGTGACGAACCACTGCTGCTGATCGGTCAGCAGGCGCGGCAAGGGACTTGCCTGGGCTTCCTTGAGTTGCAGCTTGAGACGCTGGTTCTCCTGGCGCAACCGGGCAAGCTGGGCGCTCTCGCGGGTATTGTCGGCATTTTGCAGTTGTTTGCTCAGTTCTTCGCGCTGCTGCTCGCTGGCCTTGAGGCGCTTCTGCAACTCGGTGATCTGGCTGCCGGCGCTTAACGACAATGGCGTGGAGCTGCCGCCTTCGGTGGATTCCTCACCATGGGCGGGCGCCATGATCGACAACGTGACCAACATCAGACACAACGGACCCTTGCGCATCGCAACACCTGCTTCCAAATGGATATTGGGCAGGTTGTCGGCAGGCAAACGAGAATAATGAGCGATTGAGAACGCGATGAACCGACAAGGTTCATCGCGTGGGAGAGACTTGCGCAGGAAAGTTACGGCAGGACTTGCTTGAACGGCTTGACGACCACGTTGGCGTAGACGCCAGCGGCGATGTACGGATCGGCGTCAGCCCATGCTTGCGCGGCGCTCAGGGAGTCGAATTCGGCGACGATCAGGCTGCCGGTGAAACCCGCTGCGCCCGGATCATTGCTGTCGACGGCCGGGTGCGGGCCGGCCAGTACGATGCGGCCTTCGCCCTTGAGCGCTTGCAGGCGTTCCAGATGCGCAGGGCGCGCCGCGAGGCGGGCTTCCAGCGAGTTGGCGACGTCGGTGGCAATGATGGCGTAGAGCATGTCAGTCCTCGGTTTTTGGTGTTGTTGTGGTATCGGCATCGTGCAGATGGCGCGACAGGTAAATGCCCTGTGCGACCAGGAACAATACGGTCATGCCCAGACTGCCGAACACCTTGAAGTCGACCCAGATGCTCTGGAAGGTGAAGGCGACGAACAGGTTGGCAGCGCCGCAGAACAGGAAAAAAGCGATCCAGGCGATGTTCAGACGGGTCCAGACCGGATCCGGCAGGGTCAGCGCGTGGCCCATGATGCGTTTGATCAGCAGACGGTCACCGATGAAGTGGCTGCCGATGAAGGCGACGGCGAACAGCCAGTTGACCACCGGCGCTTTCCACTTGAGGAAGGTCTCGCTGTGGAAGGCCAGTGTCAGGCTGCCGAACACCAGGCAGGCGATCAGCGTCAGCCATTGGCTCTTTTCCAGCTTGCGCTGTTTGACGAACAAGGCGCCGTACACCACCAGGGAACTGATGATCAGCATCGCCGTGGCGCTGTAAATACCGCCTACAGTCACTTCATGGCCAGCGATGTCGACGACCCGTGGATCAAGTTTGTAAACGATGAAGAACAGCAGAAGCGGGATGAAATCGATGAATTGTTTCACAGTGAGAGCCAGAAGCTGGATGTGGCGGCATAATAACAAACATATGGGCGCGCGATAGCGCCAGCTGATTTGAGGTTACAACTCTCCGTGAATGTAGATTTGCACTGCCATAGCACGGCCTCCGATGGCGCCCTGGCGCCTGCGGTTCTGGTTGCGCGTGCGTTCGAGAACGGCGTGCGAGTCCTCGCGTTGACTGACCACGACACCCTCGAAGGCCTCGCCGAAGCGCGCTCCGCCGCCAATGAGTTGGGCATGCAACTGGTTAACGGCGTCGAGTTGTCCTGCACTTGGGGCGGCGCGACCATTCATGTGCTGGGCTACGGTTTCGACGTCAACGCCGCGCCGTTGGTCGAGGCGATCGCCAAATTGCACGATGGCCGCTGGCTGCGGTCGGAAGAAATAAGCCGCAAGCTCGCGCTTAAAGGCATGCCCGGCGCGCTCGACGGCGCCCGGAAAATCCAGCAGGAGCTGGGCGACAGCGGCAACGCGCCGGCCCGTCCGCATTTCGCCGACTGGATGGTGCGTGAAGGTTTTGTAAAGGATCGCGCCGAGGCCTTTCGCAAGTGGCTCGGCGCCGGCAAGCTCGGTGACGTCAAGTTGCACTGGCCGACGCTGGAAGACACGGTCGGTACGCTGCGCGCCGCCAATGCCTGGGTCAGTCTGGCGCATCCATGGCACTACGATTTCACCCGCAGCAAGCGCCGAAAGCTGATTGCCGACTATATTCAAGCAGGCGGGCATGCAATCGAGGTGGTCAATGGCCATCAGCCTGCGGAACAGGTCGGCAGCCTGGCAATCCTTGCCCGTGAGTTCGGTCTGCTGGTCAGCGCCGGCAGTGACTTCCATGGCCCTGGCGGCTGGTCCGAGATCGGCCAGTACCGGCCGGTTCCCGAGGACCTTCCACCCCTGTGGTGTCGGTTCAAACATGACACAGATATTGCCGCCGTCTGAACAGGTAGAGAATGTGAGTCAATTTTTCCAGATACATCCGGAAAACCCACAAGCGCGCCTGATAAAACAGGCGGTCGAGATCATCCGCAAGGGCGGGGTGGTGGTTTATCCCACGGACTCTTCCTACGCTATCGGTTGCCAGATCGGCGACAAGACCGCGATCGAGCGCGTGCGCCGCCTGCGTCAGCTCGATGAAAAGCATAACTTCGCGCTGATCTGCAGCGACCTGTCGCAGTTGGGCAACTACGCCAAGATCGACACCGGTACCTTCCGTATTCTCAAGGCGCATCTGCCGGGGCCGTACACCTTCATTCTCAACGCCACCCGCGAAGTCCCGCGTCTTCTGCTGCACCCGAAGAAGCGCACCATCGGCCTCCGGGTTCCGAGCCATCCGATCGCGCTGGCGCTGCTGGCCGAGCTCGGCGAGCCGCTGATGAGCGTGACCCTGATCATGCCCGGCGACGAAGACCCGCTGAGCGATCCGTACGAAATGCGTCAATTGCTTGAGCACCAGGTGGATTTGATCATCGACGGCGGCTTCGGCGGCATCAAGGCCTCCACGGTGATCGACCTGACCGGCGACGACCCGGAAGTGGTCCGCGTTGGTTGCGGCGATCCGACGCCGTTCATGGTCGAGGCCTGAATGTCCGCAGTGGAAACCGTTGTCGATCCCCAGGCCGGCGCTCAGCAGGAACTGCCGTTTGCCATGGTCTATGGCCAGGCGGTCATGGAAATGCCGCTCGACCTGTACATCCCGCCGGATGCGCTGGAGGTCTTTCTTGAAGCCTTCGAAGGCCCGCTCGACCTGCTGCTGTACCTGATCCGCAAACAGAACATCAACATCCTCGACATCCCGGTGGCGGAAATCACCCGTCAGTACATGGGTTACGTCGAGTTGATGCAGTCGGTGCGCCTGGAACTCGCCGCCGAGTATCTGGTGATGGCCGCGATGCTCGCCGAGATCAAGTCGCGCATGCTCTTGCCGCGTGCGGAAACCGTCGAAGATGAAGAAGACGACCCGCGCGCCGAACTGATCCGCCGCTTGCAGGAATACGAGCGCTTCAAGGCTGCCGCCGAAGGCATCGACGGCTTGAGCCGCGTTGGTCGCGACGTCATCGTGCCCAAGCTCGACGCCCCGGAAGCCCGAGCGCGCAAGCTGTTGCCGGATGTCGCGCTGGAAGAGATTTTGATGTGCATGGCCGAAGTGCTGCGCCGTGGCGATATGTTTGAAAGCCACCAGGTCAGCCGCGAAGCACTGTCCACCCGCGAGCGCATGAGCGATGTGCTGGAGCGGCTCAAGGGCGGCGGCTTTGTGCCGTTCGTCGAGCTGTTCACGGCCGAAGAGGGCAGGCTGGGTGTGGTGGTGACCTTTATGGCGATCCTTGAACTGGTCAAGGAATCCTTGGTCGAGCTGGTGCAGAATGAGCCGTTCGCCGCGATCCACGTGCGAGCCCGAGCCGAATAACGAGTCGAAACATGAACCTGACTGAACCCCGCGAGCTGGCGCCCCTGCTTGAAGCCTTTCTGTTGGCCTCGGGAAAGCCGCAATCTCTTGATCGTCTGTTTGAACTGTTCGAAGAGGGCGAACGCCCCGAGCCGGCGGTTTTCAAGAAAGCCCTGACCCTGCTCGGCAAGTCCTGCGAGGGCCGCGCCTTCGAGCTCAAGGAAGTCTCGTCGGGCTATCGTTTGCAGATTCGCGAGAAGTTTTCGCCCTGGGTCGGCCGCCTCTGGGAAGAGCGCCCGCAGCGCTATTCCCGTGCCTTGCTGGAAACCATCGCGCTGATCGCCTATCGCCAGCCGATTACTCGTGGCGAGATTGAAGACGTGCGCGGTGTGGCGGTGAACAGCAACATCGTCAAAACCTTACTGGAGCGCGAGTGGATTCGTGTTGTGGGTTACCGCGATGTGCCGGGCAAACCGGCGATGTTTGCCACCACCAAGATGTTTCTTGATCACTTCAATCTGAAAAATCTCGAAGACCTGCCGCCGCTGGCCGAACTGCGCGAAATGGAGACCGACCCGGTGCTCGATTTCGACGATGCGCCGGTGCCTCAGGGTCTGCAGGAACTGGCCGACGCCAGCGCCGAGCCGGAAGAAGAGAAGGAAGAGACCAGTTTCCACACCTTGCTGCTGGAGCTGGACAGCATGGAGGAGGGGATCAAGACCGACTTCGACGACTTGCTGCGGGATGCGGTGGATGGTGAAGCGGCCGACAGTGACGCGCCGACGACCGAGCCTGAAACCGAGGTCGCCGAGCCAGCGATTGAAGTTGAACTTGAAGCAGAGCCCGAAGCCGAACCGGAAGAGGACATTCTTGGCGTCGCCGAAGCCCGCGAGAAGCTGTTGGCCGCCGTCGCCGCCCTCGAACAACCCGCGCCCGAACCCGAGCTGAGCGAAGAAGAAGCCGAAGCCCGCGCCCTGGCCGAAGCCATCGAAGCCGAGCGCCGCGAATTCGAAGACTGATTACGCACAACTGTGGGAGCGAGCCTGCTCGCGAATGCGGTGTGTCAGACAACGATGATGTCGACTGACAGGGCCCTTTCGCGAGCAGGCTCGCTCCCACAGGAAACGGTGCATATTCGGAGTGAGTGATGAGTTCCACCAAAGACCCGTGCATCAGCCTCTGCAAGTTCACTGACGACATCTGCCTCGGCTGCGGCCGCAGCAAGCGTGAAATCAAGGCCTGGAAGAAACTCGACAAGGACGACAAGCGCACCGTACTGGCCGAAGCCGCGCTGCGCCTGATCAAACTTGGTGGCGCCGGTCGGCGGAAAAAGAAATAACTGCCGATCGATCAGCTAGTCTCTGATGCGCGACGGCGCACATCCGCGTATGATTCGCGACCCTTCGCCGATCCCTTCGGCCGAGAACCCAGATTTCAATGCTTCAGGCGTCCAATTCAGAGCGCTTGAACAGACCACACCGGGAGGTGCCCAGATGAGCGACATCATTCAGAAAGACGACCAGGAAATCGGCCCTGCAGGCGAAAAGCTGCAGAAAGTCCTCGCCCGTATCGGCGTCGGCTCGCGCCGTGACGTGGAATCCTGGATCAGCCAGGGCCGGATCAAGGTCAATGGCAAAGACGCCACCCTCGGTCTGCGCGTCGACATGCACGACGCCATCACCATTGATGGCAAGGTGATCAAGCGCGAAGAGGCGGCCGAATCGGTACGCCGCGTGATCATGTACAACAAACCCGATGGCGAGATCTGCACCCGTGACGACCCGGAAGGCCGTCCGACCGTGTTCGACAAGCTGCCGCGTCCGAAAGAAGGTCGCTGGATCAACATCGGTCGTCTCGACATCAACACCACCGGTCTGCTGATGTTCACCACCGACGGTGAGCTGGCCAACCGCCTGATGCACCCGTCCTACGAGATGGACCGTGAGTACGCCGTGCGCGTACGCGGTGAAGTCGACGACGAAATGATCGAGCGCCTGAAGGCCGGCGTGGTGCTGGAAGACGGCCCGGCCAAGTTCACCGACATCAAGCAGGCGCCAGGTGGCGAAGGCTTTAACCACTGGTACCACTGCGTGGTAATGGAAGGCCGTAACCGTGAGGTTCGTCGTCTGTGGGAATCGCAAGGTCTGGTGGTCAGCCGTCTGAAGCGCGTGCGTTTCGGTCCGGTGTTCCTCAACTCCGACCTGCCGATGGGCCGCTGGCGCGAAATGAGCCAGTACGAAGTCGACATCCTCAGTGCTGAAGTCGGCCTGACGCCAGTAGCGATGCCGCAACTGAACGCCAAGAGCAAAGACAAGCTTGAGCGCATGCAGCGCAAATCGTCGCGTCCAATGGCCAAGACCGAGCGTGTGCGCACGCTGCGTCCAGCCGCTGGCGCGCCGACCGGCCCACGCCCGAGCCGTGAGCCGCAGATCGAAGGCGAGCGCCCAGGTCGCAAGCCAGTTGCCGCCCGTGACGGCGAGCGCGCTCCGCGTCCGGCCAACGGTCGCACTGAACGTGGCGAGCGTGGTGCTCCGAGCGGTCGTGGTACGCCAGTGGCGGATCGCCCAGCAGACACCACCAACAAGCGCCCGGCCAAACCTGCGCCGAAGCGTCCGGGGATCAAGCTGGTTGATGGCGACAAGCCTTCGGGCAAGCGTCGTGGTGCACCGGCCGGTTCCGGCCAGCGTCCGGGTTTCGGTCGCAAAAAGCCGGAATAAGGCAGCTCTGAGCTTCTAGCCGCAAGCTTCAAGCCAAAGCAGAAACGCCAACCTCAGGGTTGGCGTTTTTTTTCGTCTGATGAACGGTATGTAGCGCCTGGTAGGGCCTCTTCGCGAGCAAGCTCGCTCCCACATTGGAGCTATGTCGTACACAAATCCCCTGTGGGAGCGAGCTTGCTCGCGAAGGGGCCGGTAGCTTCAATAAAGGAATCTTGGGGCTAGAACACAAACCGTCCGTCAAACACCGGCTTGTCATCCAGCGCCAACACCCCACCCGAAAAGATCAGGTCCAGGTGATGACTGCCCTTGGCGCCACCGCCCAATCCAAGATGCAAGCCACAATGCCGTTCCTCAAACCCGGCATTACGCGCATACAAATCCTTCACGCCTTCATTGGTGCCAATCCCCAATTCTTCAATCCGCCGGTTCGACGGATTCGCATCCAGGTACTTGTTGAAATCATGCTCCAGCCCCGGCACGTCCGTGGCGATGCGGCTGATGGTCGAGTTCTCGATCCACAGTTCCAGCGGTGATTCCAGCACGCCGTATTTGCGCGCAAACGGGATGGTGCTGAGGAACGTACCCTTGAACTTCACGTGGCCGTTGATCGCTTCGCTGTGGGTGGCGATTTCGCCGGGGGCCAGGTCGAAGTTGCCGACACCGTTGATGTCGGTCCACTTCTTGATGCTGCTCAGCGGCGTTTCAAACCATGAACCGTCATCGTCTTTGAAACTCAGCGTGGTCGCCTGGGACATGCGCTGGATCAAGTGACTGTTGAGCCCGGCAATCCGCTGCGGGGTGACGCTGAAGGTGTCGTAGAAATAATCGCCGTAATCCTTGAACAGTAGCGACTTCTTCCAGTTTTCCGCCATCACGCCTTGCAGTGCGCGGACAAACTCCGGGCCGTCGGGGCGCGGATTGGGCAGGGTGGAAGAGTCGTAGAAGAAAATGTACAGATCGCTGTCGGTGATTGCCGAAGTCAGCGCTGCGGTACTTTCCAGGTCCAGGCGCCGGGCGCTGAACTGGAAACGGGGATGATCGCCGGCCTGTTCGGCGATGGCGCCGGTCAGCGCTTGGTAATCAGCCGTGTGGCCGAGCAGTACCTTCGCCGAGTCGAGGCCGGCAAGGGCAGGGTGGTGTTCGAGGTAGTAAAGGAAATGCGAGATCGCGCGGGGCTTATCCATGAGTCCTCCCTGACTGACCGTGAAGAAAGCGGCAGGCACGACCGGCCGGATCGTGCCTGCCCGGTGATGTCTTACAGAGGCCACATCGCCGTGCCGAACGGAACCACCGCGTCGGCTTGCATCATTTCTACAGCCGCCTCGTGGGTCGGTGCTTCAAACCATTCGTCCAGTTGCAGTTCGGTATCCAAGTCTTTTTCCAGTGCTTGCATGGTCGATCTCCTAGATGACTTTCACGGTTGTGACTGGCCGGTCGAGGTGGCCGGCAAGACGTGAAGAACCTAGTTCAGGGTTTTTTGTAATGCAAAAAATTATTCATTTAATTTTTAAATAGACTTTTTATTCTGTTTTTCCCCGGCAGTTTTCTTATTTGAAAACAAAAAACTAAGCGGCACGTTTCATTAGCAAGCTAGCTGCCGTCAATTTGCAGACGTCTGACAGAAATTTCTGAAATGGAAACTCTGCGTTACGCGTCGTAAAGAAATGTTTACGAAAAAGCCGGGAAAGCCAAGTGAATCCAACCCTCCATGGAGGCTGTAAGGAAAAGCTGCCGAAGCCTGACCGGCCGGGCGCTGCGCAAGGCTCTGGCGCGCTTGTTTCAGCGGCGTTTGCAGGGTGAGATGCGACCCATGCCTGTCGTGCAGGTGCATAACAAGAAGGAGGCGCAATGAACGCCGTGACTGATCTCCATCTCTCCCCGTGGGACGGTTTTTTCCTCGTCCACGCCGATGGCCTGCAAAGGCCTGACTCAATTTTTGCAGCCGCTCGAGTGTCTCGAGGCGGACACACGCAATCCCGGCAACCATCACGCTGATCCAGCGGGGTCTGGCAGCAGGGGGTTAGCGGTGTACAATGCGCCGCGTTTTAACTGTGACCCTCTGCGTAATCGCGCAAATCTCAAGGCTATCCGCCTTGTTCACTCCGTCGCGCCACAAGCGTTTCGGGTTCGATTTCGTCACAGATAAAAACAAACAGGTGACGCATGACCGTTGTAAACAAGCTGAACTCCTGGTGCCTGCGCTGGGGTTTGATCGGGGCTGCCTGAAATCGCAACCTTGCAGCAACGTCTACTGAACACCATCAAACCTTGCGTGAGACCTTTTTCATGAGTGGACAACCCTCGCAATCAGGCGAGCTGAAACGCGGCCTGAAAAATCGCCACATTCAACTGATCGCCCTCGGTGGCGCGATCGGTACCGGATTGTTCCTCGGCTCGGCCGGGGTATTGAAATCCGCCGGCCCGTCGATGATCCTCGGCTACGCCATCTGCGGCTTCATCGCCTTCATGATCATGCGCCAGCTCGGCGAGATGATCGTCGAAGAACCGGTGGCCGGCTCCTTCAGCCATTTCGCGCACAAATACTGGGGCGGCTTTGCCGGCTTCCTGTCGGGCTGGAACTGCTGGATTCTGTACATTCTGGTGGGCATGTCGGAGCTGACTGCGGTCGGCAAATACATCCACTACTGGGCGCCGGACATCCCGACCTGGGTCTCTGCGGCAGTCTTCTTCGTGCTGATCAACGCAATCAACCTGGCCAACGTCAAAGTCTTCGGTGAAGCCGAATTCTGGTTCGCGATCATCAAGGTCGTGGCGATCGTCGGCATGATTGCGCTGGGCAGCTACCTGCTGGTCAGCGGCAATGGCGGCCCGCAAGCCTCGGTCAGCAACCTGTGGTCACACGGTGGTTTCTTCCCCAATGGCGTCAGTGGTCTGGTGATGGCCATGGCGATCATCATGTTCTCCTTCGGCGGTCTGGAAATGCTCGGTTTTACCGCAGCTGAAGCCGACAAGCCGAAAACCGTGATCCCGAAAGCGATCAACCAGGTGATCTACCGGATCCTGATTTTCTACATCGGCGCACTGGTGATCCTGCTGTCGCTGACCCCTTGGGACAGCTTGCTGGCAACCCTCAACGCTTCCGGCGATTCGTACAGCGGCAGCCCGTTCGTGCAAGTGTTCTCGATGCTCGGCAGCAACACCGCCGCGCACATCCTCAACTTCGTGGTCCTGACCGCAGCTTTGTCGGTGTACAACAGTGGCACCTACTGCAACAGCCGTATGCTGCTGGGCATGGCCGAGCAGGGTGATGCGCCGAAAGGTCTGGCGAAGATCGACAAGCGCGGCGTGCCGGTGCGGTCGATCCTCGCTTCGGCTGCAGTGACACTGGTTGCTGTGCTGCTCAACTACCTGATCCCGCAACACGCGCTGGAACTGCTGATGTCGCTGGTGGTTGCAACGCTGGTGATCAACTGGGCGATGATCAGCTTCTCGCACTTCAAGTTCCGCCAGCACATGAACAAGACCCGGCAGACGCCGCTGTTCAAGGCGCTGTGGTACCCGTACGGCAACTACATCTGCCTGGCGTTCGTCGCGTTCATTCTTGGCGTGATGCTGCTGATCCCGGGCATTCAGATCTCGGTGTATGCGATTCCGGTGTGGGTCGTGTTCATGTGGGTCTGCTACGTGATCAAGAACAAGCGCGGTGCGCAGCAGGCCGTGCACGCGGCAGGTGCTGCCAAGTAAGCGTTGACGCAGAAACACCAAACCCGGCCTGAGTGCCGGGTTTTTTTATCTGGGCAAATGCTGGGGCGCTATTGATAGTCGGCGAGAGGATAATCCCTGCACAAGGTTTCGACTTCTGAGCGAAACTGCGCGAGGAGCAGGGGTTCCAGGGTGTAATCCTGTTCGCCGAGCGGCGCCACGGTATTCAGTATTCGCACGATCAAATCGACGATCTGACGGCTGCCGTGGACATCGACCCGGCGTTGCGCCAGAGCAGCCGTGCCGATGCGCAATCCGCTGGTAACAAGTGCCGAGCGGTGATCGCCGGGTACGCGATGTTTGCTGACGATGATCCCGCAGTGCCCCAGCGCCGCCTCCGCGATGGCGCCCGTAACGCCGCCATGCAAGTGAACCAGCACCGTGTGGTTTTCACTGCAGCCGCCGACCACCTCATAATCCTTGGCCTGAAACGCTTTGGCCATTTCATCCGCGGTACTGCGGATCTGCGCCATGCAGGCATCGAATTCGGCAGACATTGCGTAGCCCAGCGCGGCAGCCTTTGCCGCGATCATGTTGGCGGCAGGCGCGCCCTGCATTCGCGGGTACACGGCTTGATCGAGGAGGCGGCTGAAAGTGGTCCGCAAACCGGGAATCTTGGTGTTCGCGTCACGCCCGCTGAGGATCACGCCACCCCGAGGCCCGGCGAGTTGCTTGTGCGTGCAAGTCACGGTGACCTGTGCGGCGTCGATCGGGCTTGGATGCCTGCCAGTGGCGACAAGCCCGGCGATATGCGAAATGTCGGCGAGCAGGATGGCACCGGCTTCATCGGCAATTTCGCGAAACCGCTTGAAGTCCACCAGTCGCGAATAGGCGGTGGCGCCGCAGAGGATGACGCGTGGGCGATGGGCGAGTGCCAGCAAGCGAACCTTGTCGTAATCGATCAGACCGTCTGATGTCGTGCCGTACTGGATCGCCTTGTAGTAGGCGCCGGAAAACGCGGCGAGGCTGCCATGCGTGAGATGGCCACCGTGTTCCACTGCCATGCCCAGCAAGGTATCGCCGGGTTCAAGCAGGGACGTGAGCACCTGGTAAATGGCGTTCGACGCCGAGTGAGGCTGGACGTTGGCGTATTGGGCCGCGAACAGTTCCCGCGCCCTGCGGATGGCCAGCGATTCGACCAACTCGACGTTCTCGCACCCTGCACTGTGACGTTTGCCGGACATGCCTTCTGCGCTCACATTGACCAGCACTGAAGCAGAAGCCACCAAGGTTCGCGGCTGGACTGCGCAGGAGGACGAGACCAGTGAAAGCGTGTGCTGTTGACGAGTAACTTCAGCGTCGAGAATGGCCGCCAGTTCGGCGTCTTCTGCGCGGAGATCTGCCAAGCCGCGTCGCAGCAAGTCAGCCTGGTTCTTGAGCGGTTCAGTAATGACTGCCATTGCTTGATTCCTTCCCTGGTTTTGCGTGATTTGCGCATGTCCTTGCTTGCCAGATCTGTACAGGCGAATCCGTGTTTTGACTGCTGTGTGCGCAAAACTAAACCCTGTACAGGCCCCCCGATTTTTCGCTCTTTCACTCTCGCAAATGAGACGCCGGATTGACGCATCATAGATTTTTCAGTGAGGAACGCTACAGAATTAATCAAATAAATGAACATTCTTCAAAGAAAATGATTCTTTTTGGAGTCGCGTCGGGTGTAAAACAGCTATTGCCCTGGGCCGATTTTCAGACCTGGGATGGAAGACGACAGGAACTGACGAGTCACTAGCCAGGCTGAAATGACCCAGCACGTTGGCGCAAGCAACCTGTGAAAGCTGACTTTTTATACCGAATCCAGGGAGGGAGGGTGCTATGATTTCGCGCGGCACTGACAGGGATAAAACTGCAATTTCCTACCTCACTTGTGTATGTCCGGAATGATCATTCCAGACGTGACATTGATTGCAGTTAAAAATGGATGATAAGCATGTGATGCATAGAAGAGAAAGATCGGAGAATCTGAAGAACAATATCAAGTACCTGATCAAGAGTCGCGGGGAGACGCAGCTGTCCTTGTGTCACTCCAGTGGTTTGACCCGAACGACCATCTATAACATTCTCGAAGGCAAGGTGGTCAACGTACAGCAGTCCACTGTTCGCAAGATCTCTGATTTCTTCGGGGTGTCTTATGAAGAAATCGAGACGATCGATTTTGAAGAGAAGGAAATAATCGAAAGCAGTATCTCTCCGCAGGGGAACATGAACCCGGCAGCTGTGCCTGTGATCAAGGAAAGCATGCTCCTGCAAAGTCTGGATAAAAGAATTGGTGAGTTGGCCACGATTTATCCGCTGACTTACTATTTTGGCGCGTCTTTCAACCTGATTGGCGTGCTTCTGGAAAACGAAATCAGTGGCATGAATGAGCCCGGCGATTTGTTGATTGTGCAGAAAGGAGCGTCAACCAGCGACAGGGAAAAACTGCTGTATGACAAAATCACAGCGAAGTTATCTATAAGCCATGAAGGCAGCTTTGATACGGATCGTGTATGCGTGATCGGAGATGTAATCGAGGAACGATTTAATGGATTGCAGTGTTGAAATGGAAAACAGCAAGTACAAGTTGCTGGGATTCGAGAATGGAAAAAGCCTGGCCGTGATCATGGTCATCGCGACAGGCAAGATAATTAAAATAAAGCTCAGTGAAGTATTGAATAGTGAGATTATGGATAATCTGAATAAAATCGAAGTAAAAAACCTCTACAAGAAGTTTTACTCGCAGGGCGGGGCACTCACCGCTTACGAAATAAATGACCGTCATGAGAGTTCCTGGATGATCTACATTATCCTGAACCTGATGCTGTTCACGCTGTATATCTTCACCAGTATTGCCGCGACAAAACCTATTTATCTGGATTGTTTCGACATTGTCGTCACTCCGGGAACATTCCTGTATCCGCTGACTTTTCTGATCGTTGACTTGTTGAACGAAACCTTCGGGCTCAGGCTTGCACGCCGAGCGATACTCTTCGCGTTTATCAGCAATGCGGCGATTATCATTCTATTGGCGATTACCACCCATCTTCCGGGGCTGCCGGGGTGGAAGCTTGATGGGCCTTACAATGACGTGATCAGTCAGCTGGCTTCCGTTCTGGTGGCATCTTCCATTTCTTTTCTGGTGTCCGAGAATATAAATTCGTATCTGTTGTGCAAGATCAAGGAGCTGACCAACTCCAGATTCCTGTTCCTGCGCGTGTTCTTGAGTACATTGTTTGCGGTGATCATCGACAGTTTTCTGTTCTGTTACATCGCCTTTTACGGAACGATGGAAAACAGCGCGATCCTGAGCATGATCTATGTGCAGATCGCGATTAAAGTGGGCTTTGCTTTCTTTAATATCATGCCGGCGTATGGCGCGCGGTCACTGTTCAAGAAATACCTGACGGGCAGTCAGGCTTGATCGAATAAAAAATAACGCTCGCCTGGGCTGTCCAGGTGAGCGTTATTTTGTGCCTTAATTCAACTTGAGTTTTGTTTTCAAGCTATTGGTGACCTGCTCTTTATTCTCCAGGAACTCGTTGAGTCCTTTCGCGCGAAGATTGCAAGCATCACAGTCAGCGCATCCGCTTCCGGCGATACCGTTATAGCAAGTCAGCGTCTGATGGCGTATCAGATCCAACTGGTTGTGATAGTCAGCCAAGGCCCAGGTTTCTGCCTTGTTCAACCACATCAGGGGTGTTTCGAGGCGTAACTTGTAATCCATGCCTAACTCAAGAGCGTTGTTCAATGCTTTGACAAACTCGTCTCGGCAATCCGGATACCCGGAGAAATCGGTTTCGCATACGCCGGTAATGACCGTCCGGGCTTGTACTTGATAGGCATAAATGGAAGCAAGGGTCAAAAACAGAATGTTTCTTCCCGGGACAAAAGTGCTGGGCAGGCTTTCTCCGGAGCTGTTCACGGTCGGCACCGGAATGTTGTCGCGTGTCAGGCTGCTGATGGCGAGTTCATTAAGCAGCGAGACATCCATGACCTTGTGCACGGTGACGCCGAGTTTTTTGCAAAGTTGCTGTGCAACTTCAATTTCGGCGTGGTGGCGTTGACCATAGTCAAAGGTGATGCAGTGGACTTCATCGTAGTGGGTCAGTGCATGGATCAGGCAAGTCGTAGAGTCCTGGCCACCACTAAACACGATAACTGCCTTGTTGCTCATAAGTCTGCTTCCTGCATTGATCGGGTAAGTTAAAAGGCGGTAATGGTAACTCGAAATGACGCTCGACATAAGTGCGCAGGAAGTTGTGCCAGCGGGCAGCCGGTCACTCTGCGACTAATCGCGGTATCCTGTGCGTTCTGAATAAGGGCGTTTTTCCATGCTGGTGATTTCCAACAATGTGCATCTGCCGGATGCCGAGATCGAGCTGACAGCCATCCGCGCGCAAGGCGCCGGTGGGCAGAACGTCAACAAGGTCTCCAGCGCCATGCACCTGCGCTTCGACATTCCGGCCTCGTCCTTGCCCGAGTTCTACAAGGAGCGGCTGCTGGCGCTGCGCGACAGTCGTATCACCAGCGATGGCGTGTTGATCATCAAGGCCCAGCAATACCGCACGCAGGAAGCCAATCGCGCCGATGCGCTGGAGCGTCTGGTCGAGCTGATCCTCAGCGCCACCAAAGTGGAAAAGAAACGCCGCCCGACCAAACCGACTCTCGGTTCAAAAAAACGTCGGCTTGAATCGAAAACCAAGCGCGGCAGCATCAAGGCCGGGCGCGGCAAAGTGGACTTCTAGTCTTCGCGGTATTTGGCAGTGTGCTTGTACAGGTACACGCTCAGCGCCAGTCCGCTCAGCGAGGCGAGCGCGGCGAAGAGGAAGATCGAGGCGAAACCAAAGCCTGCCGCTATCGCCCCGGCCAGTGGCCCGGTGATCCCCAGCGACAAATCGATGAACAGTGAATAGGCGCCGACCGCTGCGCCACGGCTCGACGCCGGCACCAGATTCACCGCTTCCACGCCCAGCGCCGGGAATACCAGCGAGAAACCAAACCCGCTCAGCGCCGCACCGGCCAGCGCCCAATGCGCGTCGGGTGCCAGCCACAGCAGTAACAGGCCAAGGGTTTCCACCGACAAACAGGCAATCGCCACGCGGAAGCCGCCGAGACGGTTGATCAGGTTGCCGAACAGCAGCCGCGCGCCGATGAAGCTGGCGCCGAACAGGCTCAGGCACAGCACCGCGTTGTCCCAGTGCTGGGTGGCGTAATACAGGGTGATGAAGGTGGCGATGGTGCCGAAGCCGATCGAGCCCAGGGCCAGACCGCAGCCATGGGGAAACACTTTGCCGAGCACGTGCATGAACGGCAGGCGTTCGCCGGCGACAATCGGTGCCGGTGTTTTTGGCCAAGCGAGCAGAAGGCCCAGCGCGGCCAGCAGGATGATGCTGACGCCCATGCTCCACAGACCCAACTGGCCGACCAGCCACACGCCGAACGGTGCGCCGACCGCCAGTGCGCCGTAACTGGCGATGCCATTCCAGGAAATCACTTTGGCCGTGTTCGCCGCGCCAACGCGGCCAATGCCCCAGCCAATCGAGCCGGAACCCACGAGGCTTTCCGCACTGCCCAATACCAGTCGACCGATCAACAAACTGATCAAACTGAGCATCGGCAGGTTCGGCGTCCACGCCGAGATCAGCATGAACACACCGCTCAAGCCGCAACCGGCGAGGCCAATCATCACCGCGCGTTTACTGCCCTGGTTGTCGATGATCTTGCCGGCATACGGGCGGCTGAGCAGGGTGGCGAGGTATTGCACGCTGATCACCAGTCCAGCGATCACTGCGCCAAAGCCCAGATCGCTGTGGACGTAACCCGGCAATACCGCGAGCGGAATACCGATGTTCAGATAACCGATAAAGGTGAAGAGGACGATGGAGACGACTTGCAGCGTGACCGCCAGGGGACGCTGGGGTTCTGGCATAGAGGGCGACATGGGTAACGATCCACGGGAGCGGCAGATTAGATAGGCTGCTTATGATACCGGCGCGGACGCCTCTGGGGCGGGAAAAGTAAAACTATTTGTCGGGCGACCGCTTCAAGGTTTGTCCGGGGCAACCAGTTGCGTGGTAACCAGCGCGGCGAGAGCATTTTCCTCTGTGCCGAAACGGGCGAGGAGGGCGGCTTGTTTCTCGGGCGAGAGGCGATTCCAGATCTCGATCATTTTCTCGGTCGCGCCGATCAGGACGGCAGCTTGGCTTTCAGAGAATTCGTCGGTCATGGCGGGCTCGGGTTCAGGCAGTGTGGAAAGCGCATGTTAGCGCTTTCCACACGGTCTGTACGACGGGTCTTACTCTTCGTTGTCGGCCGGGCGGCTCTCAACGGCTTCTTTCGGCTCGGGCTGTTGAGCACCGGCTTGCTGCGTGGTCGTCTGCTCAGGTACGTGCAGGCTTGGGAAGGGGAGATTAGGAATCTCGTGCATGGTTGCGCTCCTCGCTAAGTCTGTTGATAGATCTGGTAGATCCGCGCTTTTGGAAAGCCTGCGCAGGATACAGCAGGAAAAATGACAATCAGACTTTTAATTCAAATTAATGCGACAGATGGCCGCAGGGGGCGCCAAAACTGTGGTGATTGATCGTTCCCACGCTCTGCGTGGGAACGCCTCAATGGACGCTCTGCGTCCGCTGTTGGGACGCAGAGCGTCCCGGGCTGCATTCCCACGCGGAGCGTGGGAACGAGCAATGGGAGGGATTATTTGCAGACGCTGGCGATGGCTTCGGCCAGCAATGCGAGGCGCGTGGCGTCGATGCCGGCGACGTTAGCCCGGCCCGAGCTGACCATGTACACGCTGTGATGCTCGCGCAGTTGTTGCACTTGCTCCGGCGACAGGCCGGTGTAAGAGAACATCCCGCGCTGCACGCCAATGTGCGCAAAACGCTCGCGCAAGCCATGCGGCTCCAGCGCTTCGACCAGGCCGCTGCGCAGTTGTGCAATGCGAAGGCGCATGGCTTCCACTTCATCGGCCCAGCGCGCTTTCAGCTCCGGGTCGGCGAGGATGGTCGCGACCACTGCAGCGCCGTGATCCGGCGGCGTCGACCACAGGTTGCGAGCGATGTTGGCCAGTTGGCTGCGGATGTCGATGAGCTTGTCGGCGCTTTTCGCGCAGACGATCAACGCACCGGTACGGTCGCGATACAGACCGAAGTTCTTCGAGCAGGAACTGGTGATCAGCAACTCTGGCACTTCTGCCGCGAACAAGCGGGTCGACCACGCATCCTGTTCCAGACCATCGCCAAAACCCTGGTAGGCAAAGTCGATCAGCGGCAGCAGATTGCGCTTGCGCACCACGTCGAGCACGCGCTGCCAGTCGTCATGGCTCAAGTCAAAACCGGTCGGGTTGTGGCAGCACGCGTGCAGCAACACCACATCACCGTTCGGCACTTCATTGAGCACGGCAAGCATGGCTTCAACGTCGAGGTGGTTGTCGCTGCCCACATAAGGGTAATGACTGACCTTGACCCCGGCGGCGGCGAAAATGGTCTCGTGGATCGGCCAGGTCGGATTGCTCAACCACACGCCTTTGCCCGGCAGGCACTGAGCGATGAAGTCAGCGGCCAGACGCAACGCACCGGTACCGCCCGGCGTCTGGGTGGCGCCGGCACGTAGCTCGGCGATCAGCTTCGAGTCGGCGCCCAGCACCAGCTCGTTGATGACTTTGCCGAACAGCGGGTTGCCGTGGCCGCCGATGTAGGTCTTGGTGTCCTGGCTTTCGACCAGTCGCGCTTCGGCGATTTTCACCGCTTCCGGGATCGGCGTCAGGCCTTGGGCGTCCTTGTAGACGCCAACGCCCAGGTCGAATTTGCGCGGGTTGCTGTCCTGCGCATACGCCTCCATCAAGCCGAGGATCGGGTCGCCGGGTACCCGGCCGATGGCGTCGAAGTGCATTACTTGCGTCCTTCTGCGGTCTTGGCCACTTCGTCAGTGCGCGCGGCCATGATGAAGTCGTTGCGGTGCAGGCCTTTGATCGAGTGGCTCCACCAGGTCACGGTGACTTTGCCCCACTCGGTCAGCAGGCCCGGGTGGTGACCTTCGGCCTCGGAGATCTCGCCGACCGCATTGGTGAAGGCCAGCGCGTGCTTGAAGTTCTTGAACAGGAAAACTTTCTCCAGCTGCATGATGCTGTCGCGTACTTCGATGTTCCAGTCAGGGATCTGCTTGATCAGGATCGGCAGTTCTTCGTCGCTGACTTGTGGCGCATCGGCGCGGCAGGCTTCGCAGTGGGCTTGGTTCAAAGTGGACATGGTGTATTCCTGAAATCGAGTGTGTTTTTTTTATAAAGGCTTCTGAGTCGTCAATACCGTCACGCTAAACCAAAGTGGCGGCGACTGACAGGCTCAATTGTCAGCAAAAGTCGCGGTTCACGCGGCTTTGGGTTTCGGCGGAAATTTCGGTGCGTGCAGACCCAGCTGCATGCCTTGGCGAACCATGGCCATGATGTCTTCATGGGCCACGTCGAACAGACGCTTGAGGTTCGGCAGGACAAAGTACAGCGGTTGCAGGATGTCGATGCGATACGGCGTGCGCATGGCTTCGAGCGGATCGAACGCCTGATGCTCAGGCTCGTCCGACAGCGAATAAACGGTTTCTTTCGGTGAAGACAGAATGCCGCCGCCGTAGATGCGTTTGCCTTGCGGGGTGTCGACCAGGCCGAACTCGATGGTCATCCAGTACAGACGCGCCAGGTACACGCGTTCTTCCTTGGTCGCCTGCAAGCCGAGCTTGCCGTAGGTGTGGGTGAATTCGGCGAAATACGGGTTGGTCAGCAGCGGGCAGTGACCAAAGATCTCGTGGAAAATATCCGGCTCTTGCAGGTAGTCGAGCTCTTCGCGGGTACGAATAAACGTAGCCACCGGAAATTGCTTGCTGGCCAGCAGTTCGAAAAAGGTCTGGAAGGGGATCAGTGCCGGAACGCGGGCGACTTGCCAGCCGGTGGTCTCGCCGAGCACCTTGTTGATCTCGCCGAGTTGCGGAATGCGGTCGTGGGGCAGACCGAGTTTTTCGATACCGTCCAGGTACTCCTGGCAGGCACGCCCTTCAATCACTTTCAACTGGCGAGTGATCAGCGTGTTCCACACCGCGTGTTCTTCGGCGGGGTAGTCGATAAAACCTTGCGCATCGGGCTCGCGGGCCACGTATTGCGTCTGCTTCATACTGCTCTCCTGCTAGGGGAATTCGTTCTTGTTATGTCCAGCTATGGATTCAGAATTACCTGAGAGCGGGTTGATGTGCAGCATGTTGATTTGTCTGTGCGTAGGAAATTTCTCTTTGATTCGTAAAGTTATCGTTACGGTTTGATCGCCGTCGCGCATTTTCGGTGATTTTCAGGTTTGAAAAGCCTGGTGGCTGTCACATAATCTTGACAACTATCTGCGCGCCTCGGCAGAAAAAGTCGTGGTGCTATCCCTTGTGGGAGCGAGCCTGCTCGCGAATGCGATTTGTCTGACACATTAATGTTGAATGTGCCGCCGTCTTCGCGAGCAGGCTCGCTCCCACAGGTTTTGTATTTAACCTTATGACTGGTTTGGCGGGTTTTCTCCTATGCGCATCAAAGTCCACTGCCAGAACCGCATCGGCATCCTGCGCGACATCCTCAACCTGCTGGTCGCCTACGGGATCAACGTGGCGCGCGGTGAGGTCGGTGGCGAGCATGGCAATGCGATCTATCTGCATTGCCCGAACCTGATCAATATCCAGTTCCAGGCGCTGCGCCCCAAGTTCGAGGCGATTGCCGGGGTGTTTGGCGTCAAGCGGGTAGGGCTGATGCCCAGCGAACGACGGCACATGGAGTTGAACGCGTTGCTCGGTGCGCTGGAGTTTCCGGTGCTGTCGATCGACATGGGCGGCTCGATCGTCGCCGCCAACCGCGCGGCGGCGCAGTTGCTCGGGGTGCGCGTCGATGAAGTGCCGGGGATTCCGCTGTCGCGCTACGCCGAAGATTTTGACTTGCCGGAACTGGTACGCGCGAATAAATCGCGAATCAATGGCATGCGAGTCAAGGTCAAGGGCGACATCTTTCTGGCCGACATCGCGCCGCTGCAATCAGAGCACGACGACAGTGAAGCGATGGCTGGCGCGGTATTGACATTGCACCGCGCCGACCGTGTCGGCGAGCGCATTTACAACGTGCGCAAGCAGGAGCTGCGTGGCTTCGACAGCATCTTTCAGAGTTCGAAAGTCATGGCCGCCGTCGTGCGTGAAGCACGGCGTATGGCACCACTGGATGCGCCGCTATTGATTGAAGGTGAAACCGGCACTGGCAAGGAATTGCTCGCGCGCGCCTGTCACCTCGCCAGTCCACGCGGGCAGTCGCCGCTGATGGCGCTCAACTGCGCGGGCTTGCCGGAGTCGATGGCCGAGACCGAGCTGTTCGGCTACGGCCCCGGCGCTTTCGAGGGGGCGCGGGCCGAAGGCAAACTCGGGCTGCTGGAGCTGACGGCGGGCGGCACGCTGTTTCTTGACGGTGTCGGTGAGATGAGCCCGCGTCTTCAAGTGAAGTTGCTGCGCTTTTTGCAGGACGGTTGCTTTCGCCGGGTCGGCAGTGATGAAGAGGTTTACCTGGATGTGCGGGTGATCTGCGCCACGCAAGTGGATCTGTCCGAGCTGTGCGCGCGCGGCGAGTTTCGCCAGGATTTGTATCACCGCTTGAACGTGCTCTCGCTGCACATCCCGCCGCTGCGCGAATGCCTCGACGGCTTGACCCCGCTGGTCGAGCACTTCCTCGATCAGGCCAGTCGGCAGATCGGCTGTTCGCTGCCGAAACTGGCGCCGGCGGCGATGGATCGACTCAGTCATTACCATTGGCCGGGCAACGTGCGGCAACTGGAGAACGTGCTGTTTCAGGCGGTTTCGCTGTGTGATGGCGGCACGGTGAAGGCGGAGCATATTCGGCTGCCGGATTACGGCGTGCGTCAGCCGCTTGGCGATTTCTCGCTGGAAGGCGGGCTGGACGAGATTGTCGGGCGGTTCGAGAAAGCGGTGCTGGAGCGGCTGTATTCCGAGCATCCGAGCAGCCGGCAATTGGGCAAGCGGTTGGGGGTTTCGCACACCACCATCGCCAACAAACTGCGCGAATACGAAGTCGGCAAAGATCCGGGCAGCACGTGATCGTTCCCACGCGGAGCGTGGGAACGATCAACGCCGTACCAGACTTTGCCACCTACCGGCATAACACCGCCGGTTTTTCGACTTCGATACATTTCAAATTTCCCCTCGTCATCCCTCAAGTCCTTTGTTTGCCGGGTCTTTGTCCGCCAGAAAAAAGTTGGTCTGCAAATTGCTTATGGCTCAGCAGTACAGCGGTGGGCGGCAAACGTCCGGCATGCAGAGGAAAGAGTGTGGACAAGTACCTTTATGTGGCAATGACCGGCGCCAGCCAGAATGCACTGGCGCAAAAGGCGCATGCCAACAACCTGGCGAACATCTCCACCAACGGTTTTCAGCGCGACCTGGAACAGGCGCGTTCGATGCCGGTGTTCGGTGACAGCTTTCCGGCGCGTGCGTTTGCCATGAGCGAACGGCCAGCCACCGACTTCACCCCGGGCTCGCTGGTGCAGACCGGTCGTGACCTCGACGTCGCGGTGACCGGCAACGGTTTTATCGCCGTGCAGAACCCCAATGGCGGCGAAAGCTACGTGCGCACCGGCAGCCTCAACGTTGACGCACTCGGCGTGCTGCGTGCCGGCAACGGCATGCCGGTGATGGGCAATGGCGGTCCGATCGCCGTGCCGCCCGAGCAGCAGATCGAAGTCGGCGAAGACGGCACCATCAGTATTCGTGCGATGGGTGAAGGCCCGCGTGTCATGGCGGAAGTCGACCGGATCAAACTGGTCAACCCGGACATCAAGAACATGAACAAGGGCCTCGACGGCTCGATCTACACCAAGGACGGCAAGCCTGCGCCGGCCGATGCCAACGTCAAACTGGTGTCGGGCTTCCTTGAATCGAGCAACGTCAACGCCGTTGAAGAGATGACCTCGGTGCTGGCCCTGGCCAAGCAGTTCGAGTTGCACGTCAAGATGATGAACACCGCCAAAGACGATGACCAGGCCATGGCTCGGGTCTTGCAGATCAGCTAATTATCAGAACGTCGCGCCGAAAAACAGGCGCACGAGGAGAATCGAATGCTTCCGGCTCTATGGGTTGCCAAAACCGGTCTGTCCGCCCAGGACACCAACCTGACCACCATTTCCAACAACCTGGCGAACGTGTCGACCACGGGCTTCAAACGTGATCGCGCCGAGTTCCAGGACTTGCTCTATCAGATCAAGCGTCAGCCAGGCGCCCAGTCGACCCAGGACAGCGAACTGCCGTCGGGTCTGCAAGTGGGCACTGGTGTGCGCATTGTCGGCACCCAGAAAAACTTCACCGCCGGTAGCCTGCAAACCACCGAGCAGCCGCTGGACATGGCCATCGACGGTCGCGGTTTCTTCCAGATTCTGCAGCCGGATGGCACCACGTCCTACACCCGTGACGGTACCTTCCACCTCGATTCCAATGGCCAGATCGTCAACGCCAGCGGTTTCGCTCTGGAGCCTGCCGTGGTTATCCCGAACGATGCGCAGACCTTCACTGTCGGCCGTGACGGCACCGTGTCGGTGACCATCGCCGGTAACCCGGCAGCGCAAGTGATCGGCAACCTGCAAACCGCCGACTTCATCAACCCGGCCGGTCTGCAAGCCGTGGGCAACAACCTGTTCCTGGAAACCGCCGCTTCCGGCGCGCCACAAGTCGGTACTCCGGGCCTGAACGGGTTTGGCACCATGCTGCAGAACACCCTGGAAACTTCCAACGTCAGCACCGTTGAAGAGATGGTCAACATGATCACCACTCAGCGCGCTTACGAGATGAACTCCAAGGTGATTTCCACCGCCGACCAGATGCTCTCGTTCGTAACGCAGAATCTGTAATCAAGTCTATGAGGCGGCCATGAGGTCGCCTGCAACACCGTGAGGTAGGGTCATGAATCGCTTTGTATCTGTTCTGGCATTGAGTGGGGTCGTCTCGCTCGCGGGCTGTGTCGCCCCGACGCCCAAGCCCAATGACCCTTACTACGCCCCGGTGTTGCCGCGCACGCCGCTGCCGGCTGCGGCCAATAACGGCTCGATCTACCAGGCCGGCTTCGAGCAGAACCTGTACAGCGACCGCAAGGCGTTCCGGGTCGGTGACATCATCACCATCACCCTGAACGAGAAGACCCAGGCGAGCAAGAACGCCAACTCGCAAGTGGCCAAGAACAGCAAGACCGGTATCGGCCTGACGTCGTTGTTCGGCGGTAGTGGCACCACCAACAACCCGTTGGGCGGCAACGACCTGAGTCTTGATGTGGGCTACAGCGGCGACCGCGCCACCAAAGGCGACAGCAAGGCCGCGCAGGGCAACACCCTGACCGGTTCGGTCACCGTGACTGTGGCCGACGTCTTGCCCAACGGCATCATTGCTGTGCGCGGCGAGAAGTGGATGACTCTCAACACCGGTGATGAGCTGGTGCGGATTGCAGGTTTAGTGCGTGCCGATGACATCGCCACTGACAACACCGTGTCGTCGACTCGTGTCGCCGATGCGCGCATCACCTACTCGGGCACCGGTTCGTTTGCCGATGCGAGTCAGCCAGGCTGGTTCGACCGTTTCTTCCTCAGCCCGCTGTTCCCTTTCTAGGTGGCGACTTTGAATTTCAAGAGCCTCATGCTGGCTGCGGCGCTGATGTCCGCAGCCTTTGCTGCCCACGCCGAGCGGCTGAAAGATATCGCCAGCATTTCCGGCGTGCGCTCCAACCAGTTGATCGGTTACGGCCTGGTGGTCGGGCTTAACGGCACCGGCGACCAGACGACGCAAACCCCGTTCACCCTGCAGACCTTCAACAACATGCTTTCGCAGTTCGGCATCAAGGTGCCACCGGGATCGGGCAACGTGCAGTTGAAAAACGTCGCGGCGGTGTCGATCAGTGCCGACTTGCCGCCGTTCGCCAAGCCGGGTCAGCAGGTCGACATCACGGTGTCCTCGATCGGTAACTCCAAGAGCCTGCGCGGCGGCACACTGTTGCTGACCCCGCTCAAGGGTATCGACGGCAATGTCTACGCCATCGCTCAGGGCAACCTGGTGGTTGGCGGTTTCGACGCCGAAGGCCGTGACGGATCGAAGATCACCGTCAACGTTCCGTCGGCAGGTCGCATCCCTGGCGGTGCCTCGGTGGAACGTTCGGTGCCGAGCGGTTTCAACCAGGGCAACAGCCTGACGCTGAACCTCAACCGTTCCGACTTCACCACCGCCAAGCGTATCGTCGACAAGATCAACGACATGCTCGGCCCTGGCGTCGCGCAAGCCATCGACGGCGGTTCGATTCGTGTCACCGCGCCGCTCGATCCGAGCCAGCGCGTCGACTACTTGTCTATCCTGGAAAACCTTGAAGTCGATCCGGGTCAGGCGGTGGCGAAAGTCATCATCAACTCGCGTACCGGCACCATCGTCATCGGCCAGAACGTGAAAGTGTCGCCAGCCGCCGTGACTCACGGCAGCCTGACCGTGACCATCACCGAAGACCCTATCGTCAGCCAGCCGGGCCCGCTGTCCAATGGCCAGACCGCTGTCGTGCCGCGTTCGCGGGTGAATGCCGAGCAGGAAGCCAAGCCGATGTTCAAGTTTGGCCCGGGCACTACCCTCGACGAGATCGTGCGGGCGGTGAACCAGGTCGGCGCGGCACCGGGTGACTTGATGGCGATCCTCGAAGCGCTGAAGCAGGCCGGCGCGTTGCAAGCCGACCTGATCGTGATCTGAGGCCGACCTTTATGGATATGCGCAAAAGCGGTCTGGTCAGCAGCAACGATTCGGGCTCCTACTCGGACCTCAATCGCCTGAACCAGCTCAAGGTCGGCGACAAGAACAGCGATGCGAACATGCGCAAAGTGGCGCAGGAGTTCGAATCGCTGTTCCTTGGTGAAATGCTCAAGTCGATGCGTTCAGCCACCGAAGCGCTGGGTCAGGACAACCCGCTCAACACGCCGGCGGCCAAGCAGTACCAGGAAATGTACGACCAGCAATTGGCCGTTTCCATGTCCCGCGAGGGCGGTGGTATCGGTCTGGCCGACGTGCTGATGCGGCAGATGTCGAAGAACAAACCGATGGCGCCGGGCGAGGCTGCGGCCGCGTCCGCCGCCAAGCAGGAAGAAGCCAAGGCAAAAGCCGCTGCAGTGGTCACGCCGATTGCCGCCGGCACCGTGGCCACCAACGGCCCGTTGTCGCGCCTCAATGGTGAGCGTCCGTTGTGGGCGTCGCGTTCGGTGAATGCACCGAATACGCAGTTGGCCCATCGCAACGACATGGAACTGATCAATCAGCGTCGTCTGGCTCTGCCACCGAAACTGGCCGATCGTTTGCTCGCAGGCCTGGTGCCATCGGCTACGTCGGCAGCGGCCACACAATTGCCGCAACGCGCGACCACGGCGGCCACCACTGGCGCCGGCCCGCTGTACAACGGCGATTGGCTGGCGCGTGCCGAGAACGAAAAAGCCTCGGGCGGCCAGATGCAGATTTATGGTCGCGCCATGGCGCAGATTCCGTTGGCGCCGGCGAAGAAAGCCTTCAGCTCCGCCGACGAATTCGTCAACACCATGCTGCCGATGGCCAAGGAAGCGGCCGACCGTATCGGCGTCGATCCGCGCTATCTGGTGGCACAGGCTGCGCTGGAAACCGGTTGGGGCAAATCGGTCATGCGTGCCCAGGATGGCAGCAGCAGCCACAACCTGTTCGGCATCAAGGCGAGCAGCAACTGGAAGGGCGATTCGGCGCGGGCGATCACCAGCGAGTTCCGCAACGGGCAGATGGTCAAGGAGACGGCCGAGTTCCGTTCCTATGCCTCGTACAAGGACAGCTTCCACGATCTGGTGACTTTGCTGCAGAGCAATAATCGCTATCAAGATGTCGTGAAGTCTGCCGATAACCCAGAACAGTTTGTACGCGAGTTGCAAAAGGCCGGTTACGCCACCGACCCGAACTACGCGACAAAGATTTCGCAGATAGCCAAGCAGATGAACAGTTTCCAAAACTACGCTGCGGCGGGTGTATCCACCACGCCTTTCTAAGGCACAAGGTATAAGGTCTGAACCATGAGTTTGCTCAATATCGGGATGTCGGGACTGTCGGCCAGCCAGTCCTCTTTGGCTACGACAGGCAACAACATTGCCAACGTCGACACCGCCGGTTATTCACGTCAGCAAACCGTGCAGGGCACCAAATCCTCGCAGCAGTTCGGCACCGTGTTCATCGGTACGGGCACCACCCTGGCCGACGTGCGCCGGGTGTACAACTCGTACCTGGAAAGCCAGCTGCACACCGCTACTTCGCTCGACAGCGAATCGGCTGCTTACCTGGCGCAGGCCACGCCGCTGGACTCCATGCTGTCGGACACCAACACCGGCCTGACCGGCGTGCTGCAGAAATTCTTCACCACGATGCAGGGCGTTTCGACCTCGGCGACCGATGACACTTCCCGTCAATCGGTGCTGACCGGCGCGCAGGCGCTGACCAGCCGCTTCAACACCCTCGCCAAACAGCTGAACGACCAGAACACCACCATCAATGGCAGCCTGGGCGACATGACGTCCCAGGTGAACAAGCTGGCCACCTCGATTGCCAACCTGAACCAGAAGATCGGTGAGATCTCCACCAGCGGTGGTGCGCCGAACGATCTGCTCGACAGTCGTAACGAAGCCGTACGCCAGTTGTCCGAGTTGACCGGTGCACAGGTCGTCGAGCGTGGCACCAGTTTTGACGTCTACATCGGCAGCGGTCAGCCGCTGGTGATCGGCAACACCACCAACACGCTGAGCATGGTCGCGAGCAAAGACGATCCGTCGCGCATGGCCATCCAGATGGATCGCGGTTCGAGCACCATCGACATCACCTCGGCGATGAGCGGTGGCGAAATTGGCGGCCTGCTGACTTACCGCAAAGAAGTCCTCGACCCGTCGCTCAATGAGCTGGGCCGAGTGGCGCTGGTGATCGCGGATCAGGTCAACAGCCAGCAAGCCCAGGGCATCGACAAGAACGGTGACTTCGGTGCGGCGATTTTCAACAACATCAACAGTACCGCGCTGGTCAGTTCGCGCAGCATCGCGCAGTCTGGCAACAGTACCGGTTCGGGTAACCTCGATGTCACCATCAAGGACACCGGCAAGCTGACCACCAGCGATTATCAAGTGACGTTCACCAGCGCCACTGACTACACCGTCAAGCGTTCCGACGGCACCGATATGGGCGCCTTCAGCACCACGACCAATCCGCCGCCAGTGATCGACGGTTTCACCCTTGCGCTCAAGGGTGGTGCGTTGAGCGCCGGTGACAGCTTCAAAATCACCCCGACCCGTAATGCGGCGGCGAGCATCCAGACAGTGCTCACCGATCCGAAGAAAATCGCTGCGGCCGGTCCGTTGACCGGTGTGGCCAGCGCTAGCGGTCTGGGCACCTTCACCCAGCCGACGCTGACCAGCAAGATCGATATCTACAACCCGACTTCCCAGGCTGACATGCAGGCGGCGCTGAAGAATTCGACGCCGGTGAAACTGGTGTTCGGTGCGGTTACCGGGGGCAGCCAGTCTTACACTTTTGTGGATGCCAAGGGCGGCCTCATCAGCAGCGGCACTATCGTTCCCGGTCAATCGAACGCGCTGGAACTTAAAGTCGGCATCGTCGATGCCAGCGGCAACCCGGTGCTGGACACCAGCGTTACGCCGAACGTACAGAAAACCTTCTCCGTGCAGACCACCGTTGGCGGCACGCCGAAGCCTGGCGAAACCTTCACCATGAACCTGACCGGTGCGGCGTCTTCGGACAACCGCAACGCGCAATCGCTGGTCGCCCTTCAAACGGCGCAGACCGTCGATACCGGTTCGGCGAGCAAGGGCATCAGCCTGACTGACGCCTACAACAAGCTGGTGACCAACGTCGGTACCAAGACCGCCCAGGGCAAGTCCGACAGCGCCGCGACTTCGGCGATCCTGGATAACGCCAAAGGCGCCCGCGATTCGCTGTCCGGCGTGAACCTGGATGAAGAAACCGGCAACCTGGTCAAATATCAGCAGTACTACACAGCGTCTTCGCAGATCATCAAAGCTGCGCAGGAAACTTTCGCCACGCTGATCAACAGCCTTTAAGGAGTCGTAATTCATGCGCATTTCCACCGCCCAGTATTACGGCACGCAAGCGTCGGACTATCAGCGTAACTTCAACAAGGCTGTCGCCACGGCCAGCGAGGCGAGCAGCCTGCAGCGCATCACCAATGCATCCGATGATCCGATCGGTGCAGGGCGTTTGCTGCAACTGGGCCAGCAGGCCGCGATGCTGGATCAGTACAAGACCAACGTTGATACCACCAAAAGTGCATTGAACGTGCAGGAGTCCACGCTGGATTCGATCACCACGGCTTTGGCACGCGCCAAGGAAATCTCCCTGGCAGCCAACAACGGCACGATCACCGACAAGGACCGCCAGGCTTACGCCTCGGAACTGGGCGAGATCCAGAAACAAGTGCTGGGCCTGATGAACTCCAAGGATGCCAACGGCAACTACCTGTTCTCCGGTTCGAAAACCGACACGGCCCCTTACTCGCAGAACGGCGACGGCACCTACACCTACAACGGTGACCAGACCACCATCAATCTGGGTATTGGCGATGGCCTGTCGGTCGGCA
Source organism: Pseudomonas sp. CROZ-RG-20F-R04-15 (assembly GCF_022662375.1). GTDB lineage: Bacteria > Pseudomonadota > Gammaproteobacteria > Pseudomonadales > Pseudomonadaceae > Aquipseudomonas. Next base: position 938,507 of record NZ_JAKNQL010000001.1, read on the forward strand.
CCAACACCACCGGTTGGGATGCCTTTCAGCAGACCATCAATACCGCCCGCACCAACGTCACCCGCACCGCTCCGGCGGTAGATGATGGCCGTGTGGTGCTGTCCAACGGAACGATCGGCACTGAAGCTACCTACAACGCCAAGTTCACCGCCGGGCAGCCGTACACCGTCAGTTTCGTCAGCAGCACACAGATGCAAATCACTGACGCACTGGGTAACGATGTGACTGCTGAAGCCAGCAAGAACGGCGTGATCAGCAACACCAGTGGTTCCAATCAGAGCTTCAGCTTCCGTGGCGTCGACATGCAGCTGAACATCAACCTGAAGGCCGGTGATACCAACCCGGACGCGGTCATTGCCGGGCACAGCTTTCAGTTGGCGGTCACACCGGACACGTTCACCACTGCGCGTAGCCCGGGCAACCCTTCGACGGCGGTGATCACCGGTTCCAATATCACCGATCAGGCCGCCTACACCGCAGCATTCCCGCAGGGTGGCGCGGTGCTCAAATTCACCAGCGCCACAGCGTTTGACCTGTACGCGGCGCCGGTCACGGCGGACAGCAAGCCTGTTTCTTCGGGCACCGTGGCCGGTGGTAATGCAACGGCGGCCGGCGTGACATTCGCTTTGGGCAACACCCCTGCGGCCGGCGATCAGTTTTCGATTCAGCCAAATAACCACCAGACCCAGAACGTGCTCGATACCCTGGGTCAGATGATTACTGCGCTGAACACACCCATCGATGGCGATCCGGTCGCCAAGCAAAAACTGCAGGGCGCCATGGAAGCCGGTATCGGTAACATCGACGCTGCGGCCAATCAGATTGGCACCGCAGTCACGTCGATCGGTGCCCGTGGTCAGTCGCTGGATATGCAGGCTGTTACCAACGACAGTCTGAGCACCGCTAACACCACGACGCAAGGTTCGATCCGCGATTCCGATCCGGCCGAAGTCATGACTCGTCTGACCTTGCAACAGACTATGTTGCAGGCTGCGCAACTGGCGTTCAGCAAGATCAGCCAGTTGGGTCTGTTCAACAAGATCTGACGGTAACGGGCGCGCAAGCGCCCGGAACTTCGGCTCCTGAGTTTTCAATGTCTTTTTTCGCGGTTTCAGAGGGCTCGCAATTCCGGGCGGGTTCCCGCCGCTTGCGAGTCCGCCGTGAAGTCACTTCCCCTTGTCAGCCTTGTCATTCCTGCCTTCAATCCGCGCTTCTTCGAGCGGGCATTGCGCAGCGCCGTCAGCCAGGGTTATGGCAATCTTGAAATCATTGTGTGCGATGACAGTCGCGGCGGTGAAATCGAAGCCATTGTCACAGCCTTGATCGAGCAGAGCGGGGTGGTGGTGCGTTATGTGCGCAATCCGCACACCTTGGGAATGGTCGGCAACCTGCAGGCCTGCCTGGATCAGGCGCAGGGCGAATTCATCAAGTTTCTGTGCGATGACGATCAACTGTTCAGCAGTTGCATCGAGCGTCAGGCCGACGTGCTTGCTCATCGTGACGAAGTCAATCTGGTGCTGGCCCAGCGGTTGTTCTGGGACACCGACGACATGGTGCTGCCGTCACGGCTGGAAAACACACCACTGTCACCGATCAGTGGCTTGTTCAAGGGGGAGGACCTGCTGGCGCTCTTCGAGACGTTCCCGTCGAACCTCCTCGGTGGTTTCAGTAATGCCCTGTTCCGTCGCGCCGACATTGTCGAATTACTGCCGGCGCTGACTCAGCCAGACCACTGTTTTGTCGCGAGCCTCGATTTCGCGTTGTTCGTGTGTTTGCTGCGACGCGGCAACGTAGTGATTTCCAATCATGTGTTGAGTGTCGAACGCCTGTATCCGGATCGTTTGAGCGGCCAGCAAGCCATGAAGGACGCGATGGGCGTCGAGCAGAAATGGCTGCTGCAAATGCTCGAGGCGCGCAGCGGAGAGTCGGCGCCAGCCAAGGGCTGGGCGCGTTATGTGCCAATGCCCAAAGCGGATGAGTCGCCTCGGGTCTGGACAGAGCTGCCGCTGAGCCGAACGCTCGGTACCAAACAGAGCGCCCAGATCTGGCAGGTTGGCGCTGACAGCCAGAGTTTTTCCGAACTCTACTCGCAATGGCTGGCGTGCCGCAGGCTCAGTGACGTCCAGAGCAGATTGCTGCCCGACACCCTGGCAGGCTGGCCGGCCACACCGCGTATCGTGCCCATCGTGGTGGATGAGCAGGGCAGTCCTGCGGCGCTGGAGCGCACGCTGGAAAGTCTCGCCGCGCAGGTCTATCCGCCCGAGCTGACGCTGGTGTTGTCCAGCCATTGCGCTGAACCGGTACTGGATGGGCGGGTGTTCCATTTGCCGTTACAGGACGACTACCTGCAACAGATCAATCAGTTGCTGCCGCAACTGGAAGGCGCTGACTGGTTCTATCTGCTGCGCGCCGGTGATCGTCTGGTGGCCCCGGCCTTGCTGATGATGGCCGAGCGGATCGCGTTCAACAGCGCTTTGCACTGTCTGTACAGCGATGAAGGCAGTTTGCGTGCGGGTGAGTCGGTGGAGCCGGCATTCAAGCCTGACTTCAACCTGGATCTGATGCGCACCTACCCCTATGTCGGCCGCGCCCTGGCGTTCCGGCGCGAGACCTTCCTGGCACTCGGCGGCTTCGATTCGACGTTTGCCGAACTCGCGCCTCACGACATCCTCTGGCGCATGGTTGAGGATCAAGGCACTCAGGTGGTGGGGCATCTGGCCGAGATTGCCATCGAGTCGTCTTTCGACCTGGCGCAGTGGTTGTCGCTGCCCGCTGTAACGGATAACAACGCGCGATTGCTGTCGGCACATCTTGATCGCCTGGGCATCGCCCACGATCTGCGTCGTGGCAGTGTCGAGTTGCTCAATCGAGTCGATTACCGGCATGCCCGTCGGCCGTTGGTCTCGATCATCATTTCTACTCGCGACCAGATTGCTGCCCTGCAACGCTGTGTCGAAAGCCTGCTGGAAAAAACCGCGTACAGCGAGTACGAGCTGTTGCTGGTCGACAATGCCAGCGAGAGCGCCGAGGCCCGCGCCTGGCTGGACGGCATGGCGCAACTGGGCAGCGAGCGCGTGCGCGTGCTGACTTACCCGCAGCAGGGTAACGTCGCCGCGCTGCGCAACTTTGCCGTGGCTCAGGCGAGGGGCGAGTATGTCCTGCTGCTCAACCCTTACACCGTGATCACTCAGGCTGACTGGCTCGACGAGTTGCTCAATCACGCTCAGCGCCCGGAAGTCGGCATCGTCGGTGCCAAGCTTTTCAATCCCGATGGCTATGTGTTGCATGCGGGGCTGGTGCTCGGTTTGCAGGGGCCGGCCGGTCTGCCGTTTTATGGTCAGGCGATGCAGTCATCCGGCTACATGTTCCGCTTGCAAGTGGTTCAGGACCTGAGTGCCGTCGGCGCCGATTGCCTGATGGTGCGCAAGTCAGTGTTCGATGCGGTTGACCGTCTGGATGAGCAGAGCCTGCCGCGTATGCTGCATGAAGTGGACCTGGCACTGCGCGTAGCCCAGCAGGGTTATCTCGTGGTGTGGACGCCTTATGCGGTGCTGGCGCTGGGCGCGCAGCCAGTCGACGCGGTCATCAATGAAGAAGCGGTCTCGCACAATCAGCAGGAAGAAACGTTTTTCAAGCGCTGGCTGCCGGTCATTGCCCGCGACCCTGCCTACAATCCCAATCTGTCGTTGCACAAGCACACGGGTTCGAGCTTCACGCTCGAGCCGGGCCTGCGCACAGGCTGGAGTCCTTTCAGCAACAGCACGCTGCCGAAGATTCTCGGGTTGCCGCTCAACGCCTCCGCGATCGGTCACTATCGTGTCACGCAACCGCTGATCGAACTTGAAGCGGCCGGGCGGGTACAGGGGCAGATTCGCTATAGCGTGAACCTGCCGCCGATTGTTGAAATCGAGCGTATGTCGCCTGATGTCATCGTTCTGCAAGGGCGTTACACAGCGGCGTCGGTCAACGAAATGCCGGTACTGCGCAACTACTTCAATGCTCGCAGCATCTATGAGCTTGACGACTACGTCATTGATGTTCCTCATCGCAATGCGCATATCCGCAACATGCCGGACAAGTATGAAATGGAGCGTATTGTTCGCCGTGCGATCGGCATGTGCGACCGCGTCGTGGTTTCGACTCAGCCATTGGCCAACGTCTTGTCGGACATGCATCACGACATCCGCGTGGTGCCGAACATGTTGGCGAAAGAGTTCTGGAGCAACCTGCGCGGCCAGCGGCGGACCTCGAAAAAACCGCGAGTCGGTTGGGGTGGCGGCACCAGTCACCATGGTGACTTGGCGGTGATCGCGGATGTCGTGCGCGAACTGGCGGATGAAGTCGACTGGGTATTTTTCGGCATGTGCCCGGACGATCTGCGTCCTTACATGCATGAATTCCATGGCGTGATCGGCCTCGACGCGTATCCGGCGAAACTGGCCAGCCTCAATCTGGATCTGGCTTTGGCGCCGCTGGAATTCCATATTTTCAACGACTGCAAAAGTAACCTGCGTCTGCTGGAGTACGGTGCCTGCGGTTACCCGGTGATCTGCACCGACACCGAGGCCTACCGCGGCTACCTGCCGTGCACGCGGATCAAGACCAACACTACGGACGAATGGCTGCAGGCTATCCGCATGCACCTGGCCGATCCGGACGCCAGCTACCGCATGGGCGACGAGTTGCGTGAAGTCGTGCTGCGCGACTACATCTTGCGCGGCGATAACCTGCGTTACTGGGAACATGGCTGGCTGGCGGATTGATCGATCAACTCCGGCGACATAAAAACAGGCGACTTTTGCAGTCGCCTGTTTTTTTTTGCGTCGTCTTTTCGTATTTGTATCAATCCCAATACATTTTTACGCCATGGCTCAAGTTGTGATGCATTCCTGTCGATATCAACACATTCGGAGTTCTTTATCGTTCGCCGCGATGACGTGTGATCGCCACGCGAACCGGTACCGGTTCACAACAAGGCAAGGAAGAAACAATGGCTGTTATAAATGGGACAAACGGCGCGGATACGCTGACGGGTACCAGTGGTGATGACGAGATCAATGGTCTTGGCGGCAACGACCTGATTCTGGGTGGTGCCGGTGCGGACAAGATCGACGGTGGTGCAGGTACCGACACGGTGGATTACTCGGCGTCTGCCGCAGGCATCAACGTCGATATTCGCTACACCACCCCAGGGCGTGCGGGCATCGGCGGTGATTCGGAAGGCGATACTCTGTTCAACGTCGAGAAGGTCATTGGTACGGCCTTCAACGATACTTTCAGCATCGATTCCATCTCGGCGACCTTCGAAGGTGGTGCGGGCGATGATGTCTACATCCTCAACAGTGGCAACTCGACGGTCATCGAGCAGGTGGGCGGCGGCAATGACGAAGTGCGCACCAACTACGGCGTAATAGGCCTGAACGCCAACGTCGAGCGTCTGACCTATACCGGTACCGGCGCGTTCACCGGTTATGGCAACGCCAGCGACAACATCATTACTGGCGGCATCGGCAACGACACCCTGTTCGGTGGTGATGGTGCCGACCAGTTCTTCGGCGGTGCAGGCATCGACACGGTCGGCTATACCGACAGCACTGTCGGTGTGACTGTGAATCTGAAGACGGGTGTTCACACAGGTATTGCCAAGGGTGACACCTTCACCGACATCGAAGGTATTCGCGGTTCGAACTTCAACGACACCTTCGTCGCCGATAGCCGGGCGATTGCCTTCGATGGTGGCACA
>NZ_JAKNQL010000010.1 GCF_022662375.1 Pseudomonas sp. CROZ-RG-20F-R04-15
GGGTTAGTGTTCGGCGGGCTTTCGGCGGTGGTGCAAACGCCAGCCGATCAGGACCAGCAACACCAGAGCCAAGCCTCCCGCACTCAGCCACAACACCTGATCATCACTGATCAACGGCTTCTCGATCCGCAGATAGCCCGGTTGCAACAGCAACTCGCGCATGGCTTTGTTCGCCGCTTCCAGCGTCACGCCTTGCAGCTCCCGCGCCGGGTTGGCGAAGCGGCCATCCTCGTAATCGCCCAGCGCACTCCAGTAATAATCCGCCATCGCGCTATTACCCTGCACCGCCCAGGCCTGATGGGCGATGGACGCCTGTTTGATCCGCGCAAAGGTATCCGCGTCGAGGCCGTTTTTCAGCAGGTCAGCCTTGAGGTCTTCCAGCACTTGTATGGCTTCGTCGACATCGTCGCGATCCAGATCGGCATTCAGGCTCATGAAGCCGACACCGCCAAACACTTCACGCTCGGCCCAAGGTCCATACGACAAGCCGTGATTGAGGCGAATCTGTCGGTACAGCGCCCAGTCGAGGTAATCCTTGAGAATGTCGAAGGTCTGATCGTATTGATCATCGATCACCGGTTCCGGCACCAGCCAGTGCAGCTTGGCGCTGTCGCCGATAAAACCACGGATGAGGGTGCGCTCATGGGCAGCGCTGGTGCTGATGTCGGGCAGTGCACGGTGCTCGCTCGGCTCAACCGCTTCGAGCGCGCCCCAAGTCCGTTCCAGGTAGGCCGGCAGCAGTTTGTCGAGTTCGCCGACGACGATCAGGGTCATGTTGTTCGGCGCATACCAGGCCTTGCGCACCTTCTCCAGTTGTTCCTGAGTCAGATGACCTACCTCGGCGCGTTGCGGGCATTTCAGGCCCAGCTCGACGGCGAGTTGATTGCTCGCGGTGTGACCCAAATCCTGACGATCGAGGAAGCGTTGCAGGCGCGTGTAATGGCCGCCGTCTTCACGTTCGACCACGCGTTTGGCGGCATTGATAGCGTTGTCGTCAATGCGCGTTTGCGTGAGCAGAGCGAGCAGCAGATCGAGCACCTTGCGCTGATTCTTCGCCGGCGCTTCGATGACGAACGTGGTGTCGGCGTTGCTGGTAAAGGCATTCCAGTCACCGCCCAGGGCTTGCATGCGCTCCTCCAGACCGCCTTCGCCAGTGGCGTCGATGCCGCTGAACAGCAGGTGTTCGAGCAGGTGCGGCAGCTCTTTTTCATCACAATCGAAATCATCGAGGCCAACGCCAACCACCAAGCGGATCGCCACATGCCCGCGTTCGGTACCGGGTTTGAGCAGCAACTGCAAACCGTTGGGCAGCGCATAGCCTTCGACCTGAAAACGATCCAGGGCGAAGGCGGGCAGGGAACCGAGCAACAGACAGGCGAACAACAGGCAACGCATAACAGGCTTCCATACGGCTGATTTGGAGATCCGTTTCGTCAGTCAGATCGCCTTCGCGAGCAAGCTCGCTCCCACAGTGGTTTCGCCGAACACAAAACCCTGTGGGAGCGAGCTTGCTCGCGAAGGCGTCCCTGAGGCCGAACCCTGTGTTACTGACTGACCCTAGCCCCAGACGTTCAAGGCGAATGCGTAATGTCGGCAATATCATCCGCCGCCAGCGCTCCGGTGTCCGCCGTTTCCAGCACCACATACGCACTGCCGCAAAACAGTGAATTCAAGCGTTTCATGTCGGCAATCAACTCCAGGTGCAACGAACTGGTTTCCAGACTCTGGACGATCTTGCGTTGCAAACGGCTGACATGCGCATGGGCCAAACGGCGTTCCTGTGCGCGAAAACGGCGTTTCTCGCGCAGTAGCTGGCGGGCGCTTTCGCGGTCGCCACTGAGAAACACCGACAGCCCCAAGCGCAGATTAGCGATCAATTGCTGCTGCAGTCCGGCCAGATCCTCAAGGCCTTCTTCGGAAAACGAGCGGCGCTGTGAAGTCTTCTGCTGCTGGATCTTGCGCAGCATGCGCTCGATCAGGTCGGCGGCCAGTTTCAGGTTGATCGCCAGCTCGATGATTTCGGCCCAGCGCCGACTGTCCTGTTCGCCAAGGTCCTCGCGGGGCATTTGCGCCAGGTACAACTTGATCGCGCTGTACAGCGCTTCGACGTCATCGGTCAGCCGGCGTATTTCCTGGGTGACAGCGGTCTGCTTGCCGCGCAGCACATCGAGGGTGGCGTCGAGCATGTTCTCCAGCAGATCGCCCATGCGCAGGGTTTCCCGCGCGGCATTGGCCAAGGCCAGGCTCGGCGTGACCAGCGCGGTAGCGTCGAGGTGACGCGGTTTGGCGGTGCCGTTGACCTCGGGGCGTTCCGGCAGCAGCCAGGCGCAGAGGCGTGCCATTGGCCCGACGCTTGGCAGCAGAATAAGGCAGCGCGCGGTGTTGTAGAGCAGGTGAAAACCGATGACCATTTCCTGCGGGCTGAAATCGAGGCTGTCGATCCAGTGCACCAGCGGATCAAGTACCGGGATGATCAGCAGCAGGCCGATCAGTTTGTACAACAGACTGCCCAACGCCACTTGCCGGCCGGCGGCGTTCTGCATGCTGGTGCTCATGAACGCCAGCACGCCGCTGCCGATGTTGGCGCCGATCACCAGACCGATTGCCACTGGAAGACTGATCACACTGGCGCCGGCCAGGGTTGCAGTGAGCAGTACGGCAGCGAGGCTGGAGTAGGAAATCATCGCGAACAGCGCGCCGACCAAGGCATCGAGGAGGATGTCGCCAGTCAACGAGGCGAAAATCACCTTCACCCCTTGGGCGTGGGTGATCGGCGCGGCGGCTTCGACGATCAGTTGCAGCGCGAGAATGATCAGCCCCAGCCCGATGGCCACCCGGCCCATCTGCCCGAGCCGCGTCTGTTTGCGCGACAGAAAGAAAATCACCCCGAGGAAAATCAGTAGCGGCGACAGCCACGACAGGTCGAACGTCAGCACCCGCGCCATCAGCGCGGTACCGACGTCGGCGCCGAGCATGGTCGCCAGCGCCGGGGTCAGCGCCATCAAGCCTTGGCCGACAAATGAAGTGACGAGCATCGCGGTGGCGTTGCTGCTCTGCACCATCGCGGTGACGACGATGCCAGCGACAAAGGCCAGCCAGCGCTTGGACATGTTCTGGCCAATCACATGACGCAAGTTGGTGCCGTACACCCGCAGGATGCCGGTTCGGACGATATGCGTGCCCCAGATCAGCAGGGCGACGGCGGAAAGCAGATTGAGCAGGGTGAGCATGCAGACCCCCTGTAATAGCAGTGCCCCAGAGGGGCAAATTGACGGTACCGCGCGGTTTCTACGTTCTGATACTTAAGCTGTAGTTGGCTAACGGTCTGGGCGCCAGCATTGCACAGCTAAAGTGTGGATTGAAACAAAAGTGTCATGAAAATGGGTTCATCCACCCACCCGAATCCAACGCGAATCCCGTGTGTTGCCCAAAACAAATGTGGGAGCGAGCCTGCTCGCGAAAGCGGTGGATCAGCCAACATTTCTGTCGACTGACACTCCGTCTTCGCGAGCAGGCTCGCTCCCACAAGGATACTGCGTATTGCCAGACTACCGGGTTACTGGCCCGGGATGTCCTTGCGCAGTTTCACCGGATCCTGCTGTTTCTTCTTCCGGGCAATCGCGCCGCGCAACTTGATGTTGATCGCCTCAACCGCCAGCGAGAAGCCCATGGCGAAGTAGACGTAGCCTTTCGGCACATGCACGTCGAACGACTCGGCGATAAGCACGGTACCGACCACCAGCAGGAACGACAGCGCCAGCATTTTCAGCGACGGATGCTTGTCGATGAATTCGCTGATCTTGCCCGACGCCAGCATCATCACCAGCACCGCCACGACAATGGCCGCGACCATCACCGGCACGTGGGAAACCATGCCCACTGCGGTGATCACCGAGTCCAGCGAGAAGACGATGTCGATGATCGCGATCTGGATGATGGTGTAGAGGAAGTTGCCGCCCTTGCCGCCAGGCGTGTCGTCGCTTTCGTCTTCGCCTTCCAGCGCGTGGTACATCTCTTGCGAGCTCTTCCACAGCAGGAACAGACCACCGAAGAACAGGATCAGATCGCGACCGGAAATGCCCTGGCCGAACACTTCGAACAGGTCGGCGGTGAGACGCATGACCCAGGTGATCGACAGCAACAACAGGATGCGCGTGATCATGGCCAGGCCAAGACCGAAGATCCGGGTGCGCTGCTGCATGTGTTTGGGCATGCGGCTGACCAGGATCGAAATCATGATGATGTTATCGATGCCGAGGACGATTTCCAGGGCGGTCAGGGTGAAGAAGGCAACCCAGATTTCGGGGTTGGTCAGCCATTCCATGTGTATTCCTTTGAGCAATTGTTAAACCGAAAAAGGTCCGGGCTTCAAACCGCGAAGCCAGGACCCGAAACGGTGAGTCTTGGGCTTATAGAGTGCTGAACACCGGGAAAGTCCCCAACAGCAGCGCAGCAATCAGGATGCAGATACACACCAGGATCGCCCATTTCAGGGTGAAACGCTGGTGGTCACCGAAATCGATGCCGGCCAGGGCCACCAACAGATAGGTCGATGGCACCAACGGGCTCAGCAAATGGACGGGCTGACCGACGATCGAGGCACGGGCCATTTCCACTGCGGTAATCCCATAGTGGCTGGCGGCTTCGGCCAACACCGGCAACACGCCATAGTAGAACGCATCGTTGGACATGAAGAAGGTGAACGGCATGCTCACCAGCGCCGTGATCACGGCCAGGTACGGGCCGAGGAAATCCGGAATCACTGCCAACAGGCTCTTCGACATCGCATCGACCATGCCGGTGCCGCTCAGGATACCGGTGAAGATACCCGCCGCAAAGATCAGCCCGACCACTGCCAGAACGCTGCCGGCGTGAGCCGCAACGCGATCCTTCTGCATCTGCAGGCAAGGGTAGTTGACGATCATGGCAATACTGAACGCGACCATGAACAGCACCGGCAATGGCAGCAGACCAGCAATCAAGGTGCACATCAGGCCGAAGGTCAGGGCGCCGTTGAACCAGATCAGTTTTGGACGGCGGGCATCCGGGAACTGCGAGACGCTGATTTCGCTGTGGTCGATATCATCGCCAACCAGATGCAACTCACCCAGACGCGCACGCTCACGTTTGCCGTAGAAATAGGCGATAAGAAGGATCGCCACCACACCGGCGGCCATGGCCGGAATCATCGGCACGAAGATATCCGACGGGTCGACATGCAACGCACTCGCCGCACGGGCAGTCGGGCCGCCCCACGGGGTCATGTTCATCACGCCACCGGCGAGAATGATCAGGCCGGCCATGATTCGCGGGCTCATGCCGATGCGGCTGTACAGCGGCAGCATGGCGGCCACGCAGATCATGTAAGTGGTCGCGCCGTCACCATCGAGGGAGACGACGAGCGCCAGTACGGCGGTGCCGACCGAAACTTTCAGCGGATCGCCCTTGACCAGTTTGAGGATCTTGCGCACGGCCGGGTCGAACAGGCCGGAGTCGATCATCAGGGCGAAATAGAGAATGGCGAACATCAGCATCACGCCAGTCGGCGCCAGCTTGGTAATGCCTTCGAGCATCATCGGGCCGATCTTCGGTGCAAAACCACCAAACAGGGCGAAGACGATCGGGATGATGATCAGAGCGATCAGCGCGGACAGGCGCTTGGTCATGATCAAAAACATGAACGTGATGACCATGGCGAAGCCAAGGAAAGTCAGCATGGGAATACTCCAGGCGTAGCGCGGCTAGTTAAATGAGCAGATCGGACGGGATCAGCGCAGAACGGGAAGCACGAGACGTACGGGAGGATTGACAGCGCAAAGGCGGGCTACAGAGGACATCAGAATCACCATTGTTGTTGTTAATTGGGCCGTTCGCGCGGGGTATCACACGCATTGGCCGACCGGTCTGTTGCCGGAAGTGGGGCGATCCTAATCGGGGAAGCTTTCAGCTACCTTTCGCGCAAGAAAGCTTTGAATGAACGGTCAACCGGCGGTCGGATGCGAACCAGAGTCAATGAACACGGGAAGGAGGACTTTGACCATGAGCCAATTGCACAGTGGCGGCTGCCATTGCGGACACATTCGTTATCAGTTCAGTGGGGCGCTGCAGGATATCGCCCACTGCCATTGTTCGATCTGCCGTAAGGTCAGCGGCGGGATTGTCACGACGTGGATCACCGTGCCGGCGGCGAATTTCCAATGGCTGGCGGGGACGCCGTCGCGCTATGACTCCTCAAATAGCTGCGCACGGTACTTCTGCCCGCAGTGCGGCGCGCAACTGGCGTTGGTGACGTTGCTCAGTCCCGAGGGCATCGACGTGACCATTGCCACCCTCGATCACCCGGAACTGGCGCCCGCCGAGCGCCATATCTGGACGGACAGCCAACTGCCTTGGCTGCATCTCGACGAACAGCTACCGGGCGAAGCCGAAGAAACGCTGTGATCAAAAAACAGACAAATTCAGCGGTCTGATCGCGCCCATCCAGATCGCATGCTCCGTGTGATCTAGCAAATCATCGCCAGTGTCCGGGTGCAGGAATACCACCAAGCCTTTGCGATTGAGCGCCAGCCACGGCAGCACATCGGCGATCAGCTCAGGGCCGAAGGCCAATTGGCAACTCCAGTCCGGATGCGGGCCGACCGGACGTTCATGGACGCGGCCCATCTTCAATGGAAACAACTGCGCGGTCTGCTCACACAGGGCCCGCGCCTGCTCGATGGTGTCGGCGTCGAAATAGACGTGGGCGTGGTAACCCTTGATCGCTTGCATTTGAAAGCCTCTGAATCGATTCGAACCCTCGGCGTTGCCCGTATGTCACACGCCATACAAGGGACAAGAAAAGGGATCAGCCATGAAAAATGCCGAAACCCCGGCGGTAAAAGTGGTGCTCTATGGTGCCATGAGTAGCCTGGGCAGCGCGTTGATGGCTGAATTGCTGCGGCGTCAGCACGAAGTCATCGCCATTCTCGACGATTTGACCGCACTCGCACCGCGTCCAGGATTGCGTACCAAAACCGGTGATTTGTTCGACTCGGAGCGGGTCAATCAGAGCGTGGCCGGTAGTTCGGCGGTCATCTGTTTACTGGATGCGCCGGGGTTGCCGTTCAGTAGCGATCAGGTTGAACGGGCCGTCGTGCTCGGGCCGGTCGAGCAGGTACTGGCCGTCGATGCGTTGGTCGATGGTCTGCAAGCGGCCAATGTGTCGCGGCTGTTTCTGGTGGGCGACTTTGCCGTGCTCGATGAGCCGGATGTCGATGATCGCCTGCAACGTCATGCCGCCGAAGAAATCCGTGAAGCCGTGCAAAGCAGTCCGTTGCACTGGACGCTGGTCAATGCTCCGCACGGCGTGGCCGGGCTGACGATTGAGCATTTCAGTCAGGTCGGCGGGAATCTGGAACCGGGTCTGGCGGAACCGCTGGAGCGTCTGAATCGTGTAGCGGTAGGCATAACCGATGAGCTAAGGCTGAATTTGCATGTGGGGCAGCATGTGAATTTTGTGGCGGCTTCAGATTCGTAAAAGATCTTCAAACCGCAATTGAAGGCAGTGCGAGTCCATTCAGGGATTGCGCACTGCTCGCCTGCTCCGCCATCAACCAATCGACAAACTGTTGAATCAACGCCCCGCGACGTTTGCGCTGCGGCAACACCACGTAATACCCCAGCCGCGACAACGTCGTTTCAGCAAGCGGCCGGCACAACAAACCTTGCGTCAGCAAGTTATCCACAAGGTGCCGCCAGCCAATTGCCACGCCTTGCCCGCCAATCGCCGCTTGAATCAACAGGGTGTAATTGTCGAAGCGCAATTGCCCCGGCGCTGGCGCAGTGGTGATGCCGAGTTGGCGAAACAGACCACTCCAGTCGAACCAGTTGCTGCTGTTTTCGCCACGCAGGTGCAGCAATGGAAACTCCAGCAACGCCTGAGCGGGCAAGGGCAGGTTACGGTCCTTGAGCAACTGCGGACTGCACACCGGGAACACTTCTTCGCTGAACAACCAGTGACTCTCGCCCTGCTTGAAACGCCCATCGCCGAACAGAATCGCTACATCGATATCCGTACGCAGCATGTTGTGATTGCGCTCGCTGGTGACGAGGCTGACATCAACGTGAGGATTGGCTTCGTGAAAGCGGTGCAAGCGGGGCATCAACCAATACGCAGCGAAGGCAAAATCGGTGGCAACCTGCAGGACTTCATGTTGCTGTTGCGTGCTGATTGCGCTTAATCCTGCATCGATATTCTGCAAACCGAGGGTAACTTGCTCGAACAGGATCGCGCCGACTTCCGTCAATTCGATGCCTCGGTAGATCCGATCAAAAAGCCGCGTACCGAGTTGCTCTTCCAGCCGTTTGATCTGCTGACTGATCGCCGGTTGCGTGGTGCCAAGCTCAACCGCCGCGGCGGTAAAACTGCGCTGTCGCGCCGCCGCCTCGAAGGCGCGCAACAGGTCGAGCGACAGATCACCCAAGGCTTCATACATAAGCAGTGCTTATCCTAGTCATTGTCCGGCGCGGGCTTTACCGGATACAGCATGGACTCCATGCTCGATCGCAGCAATGTCGCATAAATATTCACTATGGAATGACGCGATCACATGAAGCGCAAGAATATTCTTTTCATCATGGCCGATCAGATGGCCGCGCCAATGTTGCCGTTCTACGGCCCTTCGCCGATCAAACTGCCGAATCTCTCGCGCCTCGCCGAACAAGGCGTGGTCTTCGATGCTGCTTACTGCAACAGCCCGTTGTGCGCGCCGTCGCGTTTCACCTTGGTCAGCGGCCAATTGCCGAGCAAGATTGGCGCCTATGACAACGCTGCCGATTTCCCTGCCGACGTTCCGACTTACGCCCACTACCTGCGACGCCTCGGTTATCGCACCGCGTTGTCCGGGAAAATGCACTTCTGTGGCCCGGACCAATTGCACGGTTATGAAGAACGCCTGACCAGCGATATCTACCCGGCCGATTACGGTTGGGCAGTGAATTGGGATGAGCCGGATGTGCGGCCGAGCTGGTATCACAATATGTCTTCGGTGCTGCAGGCAGGGCCATGTGTGCGCACCAACCAGCTCGATTTCGACGAAGAGGTGGTGTTCAAGGCGCAGCAATACCTGTTCGATCACATCCGCGAGGATGGCGACCAGCCGTTCTGCCTGACCGTATCGATGACTCACCCACACGATCCGTACACAATTCCCAAGGCGTTCTGGGACTTGTACGACGATGGCGATATCCCGCTTCCGACAACGCCGGAGCAGCACGAACTCGACCCGCACTCGCAGCGTCTGCTCAAGGTTTATGACCTGTGGGATAAACCATTGCCTGTGGATAAGATTCGCGACGCGCGCCGGGCGTACTTCGGGGCGTGCAGCTATATCGACGCCAACGTCGGCAAACTCCTGCAAACCCTTGAAGAAACCGGCCTGATCGATGACACCATCATCGTCTTCTCGGGTGATCACGGCGACATGCTTGGCGAAAAGGGCCTTTGGTACAAAATGCACTGGTATGAGATGGCTGCCCGCGTGCCGCTGTTGATAAGTGCGCCTGGACAGTTCGCTTCAGGCCGGGTCAGCGCTGCCGTGTCTACCGCCGACCTGCTGCCGACATTCGTCGAACTGGCCGGCGGCACGCTGGAACCGGGTTTGCCGCTGGACGGCCGCTCACTGGTTTCACACCTGCAAGGGCAGGGCGGCCATGACGAAGTGTTCGGCGAATACATGGCCGAAGGCACCGTCAGCCCATTGATGATGATCCGTCGCGGCGCCTACAAATTTATCTACAGTGAAAGCGACCCTTGCCTACTCTTCGACGTAGACAACGATCCGCGCGAACTCGAAGAACTCAGCCAATCGCCGCAACATCGCCAGCTGTTCGACGACTTTCTTGCCGAAGCGCGGGCCAAGTGGGACATTCCGGCGATCCACCAGGAAGTACTGGCCAGTCAACGCCGCCGCCGTTTTGTCGCCGACGCGTTAACCATCGGCAAGCTGAAGAGCTGGGATCACCAGCCGCTGGTCGACGCCAGTCAGCAGTACATGCGCAACCACATCGACCTCGATGATCTGGAACGCAAAGCACGTTATCCACAACCCTGCCAAAACCAATAATGTTAAGGGGAAGTCCATGGGCAAGTTATCCACAGTAGTGACGATTGGCCTGATCGCGTTGAGCAGTACTTCGGCCTTCGCCGAGCAGAGCTGCGACACGGTGAAAATGGCTGATCCGGGCTGGAGCGACATCGCCGCGACCAACGCCATCACCGGGTTTCTGCTGGATGGCATGGGCTACAAGGCCAAGGTCGACACCCTTGCGGTGCCGATTACCTTTGGCGGTTTGAAGGATGGCCAGGTAGATGTGTTCCTCGGCAACTGGATGCCGGCGCAGCAGGGCTTCTACGACAAGTTCGTCGCCACCGGCGATGTCACGCAACTGGCGAAGAACCTCGACGGCACCGAGTTCACCCTCGCCGTGCCTGACTATGTGTGGGACGCGGGTGTGCATAACTTTGCCGACCTGAACAAATACGCCGACAAGTTCGACAAGAAGATCTACGGCATCGGCTCGGGCGCCCCAGCGAATATCTCGCTGCAGGAAATCATCAAGAAGAACGACTTCGACATGGGCCAGTGGAAGCTGATCGAGTCCAGCGAGCAGGCGATGCTGGCTGAAGTCTCGCGAGCGGTGAAGAAGCAGAAATTCGTCACCTTCCTCGGCTGGACCCCGCACCCGATGAACGTGCAGTTGAAGATGCATTACCTGAAGGGCGGCGAGAAATACTTTGGCGACACTGGCAGCGTGTTTACGTTGACGCGCAAGGGCTACGCCGAGGCGTGTCCGAATGTGGGTAAATTGCTGACCAACCTGTCGTTCACTCAGGAGATGGAAAACAGCATCATGGCTGAGGTGGTGAACAAGAAGGTCAGCAATGCCGAGGCAGCGAAGGCGTGGATCAAGGCGAATCCGGCGGTGTTGGATAAGTGGCTGGATGGGGTTAAGACGGCTGACGGGAAGGATGCGTTGGCGGCGGTGAAGGCGAAGCTTTGATTTGGGGTTGTTCTGAATTTTGCTCGGCTTGAGATTTTTGCCCCCTCACCCCAGCCCTCTCCCCCAAGGGGGCGAGGGGGAAAGGGAGCCGATCTTCGCGCTGTTCAAAACTTGAGTTCTACTGGATATCTCAGGTCGGTGTACCTCTCTCATTCACCTCGGTCAGTCCCCTCTCCCTCCGGGAGAGGGCTAGGGTGAGGGCCTTTCCCCTGACACCCTGATAACCTTGAAAAAAACCCCAACCGCGAGGACCCATGGCCTTCCCCAGCCGCCACTCTCTCTTCCCCTTCCTCACCTGGCTACCACGGCAAACCCGTGCCAGCGTAGGACGGGATCTGATCGTCGGCCTCAGCGGCGCAATTCTCGCGTTACCCCAGTCGATTGCCTACGCTCTGATCGCCGGCCTGCCACCCGAATATGGCCTCTACGCCGCAATCATTCCGGTATTGATCGCTTGCCTGTGGGGTTCATCGTGGCATCTGATCTGCGGCCCGACAGCGGCCATTTCGATCGTGCTGTACGCCAGCGTCAGTCCTTTGGCCGTACCCGCATCGCAGGACTACATCACGCTGATCCTGCTGCTGACCTTCCTCGCCGGGATTTTCCAATGGCTGCTCGG
This sequence comes from Pseudomonas sp. CROZ-RG-20F-R04-15, assembly GCF_022662375.1. Taxonomy (GTDB): domain Bacteria; phylum Pseudomonadota; class Gammaproteobacteria; order Pseudomonadales; family Pseudomonadaceae; genus Aquipseudomonas. The sequence goes on from NZ_JAKNQL010000010.1 coordinate 11,660, forward strand.
TTTGCTGCGCTTCGGCGCTTTGGTGAATTTCGTCTCGCACTCGGTGGTGCTGGGGTTCACCCTCGGCGCGGCGGTAGTGATTGCCATCGGGCAATTGCCGAATCTGCTGGGGCTGGATCTGCCGGCCAAGGCCACAGCGCTGGCGAGTCTGATGGATCTGCTGCAACACCTCCGGGGTGTGGATAAACCTTCGCTGGTGCTCGGTGTGGCGACGGTGGTCGTCGGTGTCGTGTTGAAACAATTGTTGCCGCGCTGGCCGACGCTGTTGATAACTCTCGCATTGGCCAGTTTGCTGGTGTGGCTGTGGCCGGCGATGTTCGGTCATGTGCATCTGGTCAGCGCATTCGTCGGGCGGTTACCGCCGTTCAGTGCGTTGCCGCTGGATCTGGATTTGATCTTGCGCCTGCTGCCGAGTGCAGTCGCGGTGGGCATGCTCGGGCTGGTCACCAGCCTGTCGATTGCCCGCTCGATTTCGGCGCGTTCGCAGCAATTGCTCGATGCCAATCAGGAAGTCCGCGCGCAAGGTTTATCGAATATTGTCGGCGCGTTCTTTTCCGGGTCACTGTCAGCCGGATCGTTTACCCGTTCCGGTTTGAGTTACGAGGCGGGCGCCTGCTCGCCGCTGGCCGGGATTTTTTCGGCGATCTGGGTGGCGTTGTTTGCGATTTTCGGCGCGGGGCTGATTTCGCATATTCCGATTCCGGCGATGGCGGGCAGCATCCTGCTGATTGCCTGGGGTCTGGTCGATCATCGCGGCATTCGTGCCTTGCTGCGGGTCAGCCGTGCCGAGTTCGTGGTGATGGCCCTGACTTGCCTGGCGACGTTGCTGCTGGAGTTGCAGACGGCGATTTATGCCGGTGTGCTGGCATCACTGTTCTTCTACCTCAAGCGCACCTCGCAACCGCGCGTGCAGCATTGGCGCGACGGCGAGGACGATGTGTTGCGCGTCGGTGGCTCGATCTTTTTCGGCGCCAGCCATTACCTGCAGGTGCGCTTACAACGGATGCATGGCGCGCGGGTGGTGATTGAGGCGCAGCAGATCAACTTCATCGACTATTCGGGCGTGGAGATGCTGCATCAGGAGGCGCGGCGGTTGTTGCGCCAGAATCGCAGCCTGACCTTGCGCCGGGCGCGGCCGCAGGTGGTGGAGGAGTTGAGGAAGCTGGAAGGGCCGGAGAAATGTCCGATCCGGTTTGAAGATTGATCTCGGGATCGCACATACCTTGTGGGAGCGAGCCTGCTCGCGAAGACGGAGGCACATCCAACATTGATGTGTCAGACAGACCGCTTTCGCGAGCAGGCTCGCTCCCACATGGGTATTTATTGGGCCAACTGGCGGCGCAGTTCGGCTAATACTGGCGCTGTGTCCGGGCGTACGCCGCGCCACAGGTAAAATGCCTCAGCCGCCTGTTCAGCGAGCATGCCCAAGCCATCCATCGACACCGCCGCGCCATGTTCACTGGCCCAGCGGCAAAACGCCGTCGGCTCTTTGCCGTACATCATGTCGTAGCACAGGGTCTTGCCCGGCTCGATCAGGCTCGGCGCAATCGGCGGCACATCACCAGTAAGACTGGCCGACGTCGCATTGATGATCACGTCCACCGGCTCGCGCAACCAGTCGAAACCACTGGCCGACACCGGCCCCAGGTCGCAGAACAACTCCGCCAGCAACTCAGCCTTGTCCACCGTGCGATTGGCAATGATCACCGACGCTGGTTTCTCCGCCAGCAAAGGCTCCAGCGCCCCGCGCACAGCGCCACCGGCGCCGAGCAACAGGATACGTTTGCCAGTCAGGCTGAACCCGGCATTCACCGTCAAATCTCGCACCAGCCCGGCGCCGTCGGTGTTGTCACCGAGCAACGAGCCATCAGCCAGTTTGCTCAAGGTGTTCACCGCGCCGGCCCTTTGTGCGCGGGCGGTCAGACTGTTGGCCAGACGATAGGCGTCTTCCTTGAACGGCACGGTCACGTTGGCACCGCGACCGTCCTGGAAAAACGCCGTGGCGCAACCGGAAAAATCGTCGAGCGGCGCCAGCAGGGTGCTGTAGTCGAGGCTCTGCCCGGTCTGCTCGGCAAACAGCTTGTGAATCATCGGCGATTTGCTGTGACCAATCGGATTACCGAAAACGACATAACGATCCATCAGAAATCCTCAGGCCTCGGCCAGCCAGTCGCGGTCCTGCAGAAAGTATTCGGTCAGGCGCGCTTCTTCGCTGCCAGGCTCGGCCTTCCAGTCGTAGCCCCAGCGCACTTGCGGCGGCAGCGACATCAGAATCGACTCGGTACGCCCACCCGATTGCAGGCCGAACAGCGTGCCACGGTCATAAACCAGGTTGAACTCGACGTAGCGGCCACGGCGGAATTCCTGAAACTCACGCTGTTGAGCGGTGAACGCATCATTTTTGCGGCGCTGCACGATCGGCAGATACGCATCAATGTAAGCGTCGCCGATGGCCCGCATGAAGGCGAAGCTGGTGTCGAAATCCCACTCGTTCAAATCATCGAAAAACAGGCCACCAATGCCGCGCGGCTCGTGGCGATGCTTGATATGGAAGTAGGTATCGCACCAGGCTTTGTAGCGCGGATAGACGTCCGGGCCGAACGGCGCGCAGGCCTGTTCGGCAACGCGGTGCCAATGAATGCAGTCTGCTTCGTTGCCGTAATACGGGGTCAGGTCGAAGCCGCCACCAAACCACCAGACCGGTTCTTCACCTTCTTTCTCGGCGATGAAGAAACGCACATTGGCGTGGGACGTCGGCACGTGCGGGTTGTGCGGATGAATCACCAACGACACGCCGAGGGCTTCAAAACCACGGCCGGCCAGTTCCGGGCGGTGGGCGCTGGCTGACGGTGGCAGACCGCTGCCGAAGACGTGGGAAAAGTTGACGCCGCCCTTTTCGATCAGCGTGCCGTTCTCGATCACGCGGGTGCGACCGCCACCGCCGGCAGGCCGGGTCCAGGCGTCTTCGACGAAGCGCGTGCCGCCGTCCTCGGTTTCGAGAGCCGCGCAGATGCGGTCTTGCAGGTCGAGCAGATAGGCCTTTACGGCGTCGGTGCGGGTCGTCATGGCTTCACCTTGAATCGGGCGGCGCCCCGCAGGCGGGCGACGCAAATGGGCGCGTAGCATACCACCGCACAACGGCGCGCCGCAGTTGACGAAGATCAAGCATGGGAGTTGGATAGGGGGCTTACGAACGACCCAAGGAGAGCAGGCAGATGGCAAAGCGTATCCAGTTCCGCGCCCACGGCGGCCCCGAAGTGCTCGAATATGTTGACTACCAACCCGCTGCACCTGGCCCGAATCAGGTGCGCGTGGCCAACAAGGCGATCGGCCTGAACTTCATAGACACCTATTACCGCAGCGGTCTGTACGCACCGCCCGCCTTGCCATCCGGCCTGGGGGCTGAAGGTGCAGGCATCGTCGATGCCGTGGGCAGCGACGTCACCCGCTTCAAGGTCGGCGATCGCGTCGCTTATGGCAGCGGCCCATTGGGGGCTTACAGCGAATTGCATGTGCTGCCCCAGGACAACCTGGTGCACCTGCCCGACGAAATCAGTTTCGAAACGGCTGCCGGGGTCATGCTCAAGGGCCTGACCGTGCAATATCTGCTGCGCCAGACCTACGAACTCAAGGGTGGCGAAAGCATTCTGTTCCACGCCGCGGCCGGTGGCGTCGGGTCACTGGCCTGCCAGTGGGCCAAGGCGTTGGGCGTGAAGCTGATCGGTACCGTCAGCTCCAAAGAAAAAGCCGAACTGGCCAAGGCCAATGGCGCTTGGGCGACCATTGACTACAGCCACGAAAACGTTGCCCAGCGCGTGCTGGAGTTGACCGACGGTAAAAAAGTCCCGGTGGTCTATGACGGCGTCGGCAAGGACACTTGGCTGACCTCCCTCGACAGCGTGTCCCCACGCGGCCTGGTCGTGAGCTTCGGCAATGCTTCCGGTGCGGTGGACGGGGTCAATCTGGGCATTCTGGCCGCCAAAGGCTCGCTTTACGTGACCCGACCGACATTGGCGACTTATGCCAACAATGCCGAGAGTCTGCAGCGGATGGCCGATGAGTTGTTCGAGATGATCATCAGCGGCAAATTGAAGGTGGACGTCAGCCAGCGATATCCACTGGCTGACGCGGCGAAGGCGCAAACCGAACTGTCGGCGCGGCGCACCACTGGCTCCACCGTTCTGCAACCCTGAAACCCTGTTATTTGACAAAGTACCCGGGCGAGCCTCAAGAGGCTGGCCCGGGACGTCTCACCTCTCGACAAAAAACGGCGTCTTGCCTGCCAGGGTGGTTGCGAAATCACCACGGGGCAGACGCTGTACCTGCAGGCCCAGCACACCGGGCAATCTGAGCAATGCGTTCGATTGCGCCTCGTTGTGCAAAGCCTGTTCGATGACACGTTCAGCAGCGGCCGGCAATCGGTCCTGAGCAATAAGCAGCCGCAGGTGCGCACCGTCGGCCTGTCGATCGATCTGCACCTGCACATCCGAAGCGTGCAGTTCGGGCAACGCTTCTGCGAGCACATTCAGAACCTGGCGCTGAGTGATGATCGCTCCGCCCAGCTTGATCGAAGTTTCGATTCGGCGCTGCAATTCCAGTATTGGCAAAGCGCTGCCACAGGCACAGCCGGATTGGCTGGGCAAAACTCGCCCACGATCACCAATGCGGTACCGCAACAAAGGCACCTGATCGGGCAGCAAAGGGGTCAGCAGAAACTCTCCGGGTTCACCGTCCACCACCGTTTGCAGGCTTAAAGGATCGACCACTTCAAGCAGCATGGCGTCTGCATGCAGATGGTAGAAACCATGCTCAAGGTGCGCGCACTGGAAACCGATCGGGCCGGTCTCCGTCGAGCTATAACCCAACGATCGTATGTTCAGGGCCGGCCAGTCTCGTGCCAATTGCTCGCGTAACGGCTGACGGCAAGGTTCACCGATGTAGTAGAGCCATCTCAAACTGCGCAGCTGCACCCCATCGACATCAGCATGATTGAACAGCGCCTCGGCGAACGAGGGCGTGCAGATCAAAGCATCGGCCGCTTGTGAATGAATCAACTCGGCAATGCGCTGCATGCCCATCAGAGCGCCTGCTGGCAGCAGACGCGCGCCAATGTGCTGGACGATGGCCGCCGCGTATTGAAAGGCTCCCTGCATTTCACCAGGCGTCAGACAATTGATGACGACACGGGGCGGGTCATTGCTCGCAGCAAACATTCGCGCACCCAAGGGCACGATGCTGTCGTTGAATGCCCAGGAATGGGTGATGTGCTTGCGATTGCCGGTGCTGCCACCTGAAGTCAGGGTCAGCCCACCGCCCGGTGCGCGATGTGACGCTTCGCTGAGGTGGGCAAAAAGCAACCCGCCCTGATCGTCCTCCACGGCGAGGATCGGTAGCCGATGCAGATCCTCTGCGGTCTGTACGTGTTGAATCGGCGGACACAGCGTGCAGAACCAGGGCAGCGACCGCGCATAGTCCAATTTACGCGCGAAGGCCTCTGCGGCTGCAGCCTGAACGGTCTTTGCACAGCTCCGTTGCATCAGGTCACTGCACATGAAGCGGCTCTCCCTGACGAATACCCAACTCAGCGAATCCTTCGTTGACGGCACTGGCCAGATGCTTCAACTGACCCTCGCTGTGATTGGCGCTGATGGCCAGTCGCAGGATTGCCTCACCTTTGGCCACCACCGGAAACAAGGCCGTGGTGACCGCGATGGCGTGCCGACGCAGGTGCAACGCCAGGTTGATGGCGTCTCTCTCGGCTCCGACCCGGACGAAACGTATTGGTGAAGCAATCTGATGGTTGCCCAGAACCGGCCCGAGCAGACCATCGATAGCTTCAACATTTTTCCATAATGAAGCCTGCAACTCCCGCAAACCTGCAGATAGATGAATCTTTGCCGAGGCGACTGCCGCACCGACTCCGCCCATGGACAGTGGCCCCCCGAACGTATAAGTCGACGCATGACGCCGAATCAGCTCGGCATCGGCCGACGTCAGCACCGTAATTGCACCGCCGGTTGCGCCGAAGGCTTTGGACAATGACGACAGCAGGATCAAACGATCGCGCAACGGCTCAGCGGCGACATCAAGCGCATAACCGCCCCCGGTCCGGCCATGGATCGAAGTGCCGTGAGCGTCATCCGCATACAGATACCCCTCAAAGCGCTCAGCCAGTTGCAGCAGCCTGTTAACGGGATAAAGCCCGCGCATCGAGCCGATGCTGTCAGTCAGAATAATGGGGGTATTGCCGGCAGCGACAGCGGTGGAGCAGGCGTCCTCGACTTGCTGAAGATCACTGCAATCGCAGCGCTGGACAGGGCCGAACTGCCACAGAATGCCTTGCAGTACCTGCATCGAAGCATGGGCCGCGCGGTCAACGATCCAGCCCGGGCCACGGCGCAGGGGATACGACGGCAACTCACCGGAGCCCAGCAGCGGCAGACAACCCAGATGGGCGCTGCCCACCGAGTTGAATGTCACCGTATGCCCCTGGAAAATGCGGTTCAACTGCCCATCGAGTTCGCGCATCGGCGGTAACAGCGCTCGGGTGCGGGCGGCAGCAAACTGCACACCGAAAGACTCGACGGCTTGCACTGCGCCCTGAACCAGACGGGGATCGCTCTCGAGTCCCAGATAGGAGCACGAGAGATATTCGGTCAACTGCTCGCCACTGCTCAACTCTATGACCTTGCCATCGCGCTGCACCAGGTTCAGGCCATTGAGCCCGGCGTCGAACAATTGCTGCTGATCGTCACGCGCCTGACGGACACGGTTCTTGACCCAATTGACGGTCGGATGAGGTGTGTTCATCGGGATACCTGCACAGATGATGTCTGACGATAGACCTGTACTCGCCAGAGTTGAGTTTTTTCTCGTGCGATCGCGTCCTGAAACTGCGCAGTAACGTCGCAGAAGCCTGCGCTATCGGGCCTGACCACATGCAAATGGCCACGAATAACCGTCAGCGCATCCTCGCCCAAGGCGGGCCGGAGTCGCTGCAGGACATCCATGCCAACCTCCGCCGGCAGGAATGAAGGCACGTCGGAAAACGAGACAAAATCGACATCCGTGCAGCTCGAAGCACAGTCGAAGATATCGCCCTGCACCACAGTCAACCGGCATTGCTGCTGCGCCTTGTGTGCCTGTTGAAAAACCTGTGGATCGCACTCCAGCGGAAAGCCCTGCGGATATCGCAGTTCACCGAAAAACAGCATTTGCAGGAAAAAGCTTTCGCGCACGACCTGGGTAGTAAACAAGGTATGGAAAATATCCAGGTACACCTCTCGAGAACTGATACCCAGGTTGTTGCGGGGAAACGCGCCTTTGTACAACAGCGAATTGAGCACCGCTGCGTTGCCCAACAAGGCGATCACAGCCTTCCAGCGCTTGAGGGGAAACCGGCTTTGGTAATAAGCCGATTGCTCTCCCAGATCACGGAACCGGAAAATCGCTCGCCCCGCCTTGCCGGTGAACAAACCATTGATCTTCGCCAACCGCTGCAGAGTCTGCTCGAAGGCCCCTTGGTAAATCGGTGCCTGCCAATGACGGGAATGAAACAGGTCCGCCAGCCAGCGGCGATCAAGCGGAGGCAGATCCAGAAGGCGAAAGATGGATTTGCGCCGTGCCACCGACGTTTCCGGCCGGTAGCCCATGAAATCCATGAACGACTGGCGATCGGTCTGCTCAAGCAAAGCTAAACGCAAGCGGGTAAAGGCCAGTTGCGGCGCACTGATATCAGCGCAAGTCATGCGGGCGGGGTGACGGGCCAGCAACGGCAGAAGCCGCCCGCCGCAGCCGGCAACACCCAACACGTGCCTGGCCTGCTCGGGCAAAATCGTGTACTCGAGTGCTGTGTCTTCATCCCCCAACGCGTAGTTCAACCGCTCGAAGTAATCAGCCATCTCGACCTCCGCCTGCCCGACGTGAAAATGAACGTGAAGGCGTCATGATTTATCCAGCACATGGAGGAATTCGTAGCGTGGCGCGACGCCGTTTTGCCAGGCTTCATACTGCTCATAAACGGCTTCGAGCATGTTGCCGGTCAGGCGCAGACTGGTTTCCATCACGGTGGCAATGGCATCCCAGTCAGCCTGACGCTTGCAGGTCCGCTGCAGGATGAGTTTGATCTCATTGAAGTGCTCGACATCGATATCCGAATGAGCAATGAAGAACGTCAGTTGAGCGGGCTTCAGCGCCAGGGTTTCACTCAGCTTGTCGATCAGCGGAGTAATAAAGTGATAAGCGTTTTCCGCCCAGTAACTGTATCCCAGCCGCTGTAACGGATTACCGGTAAAAGAAATCCAGTACAAATAAGCAATCAATACTTCCGTCGCCGGAAGTGCCGGTGGCATATCAAAGACTTCATTCTTCGATCCCAGGCTCATGACATCATGCAAGGCCATTTTTTCATGACCGACTTCTTGCGCAGCATGTTCGAAACAGAATTTCGCATAAACAGGATTATCGGCATGCCGCACACCGACCAAACCCTGATTTTGGGCATTGTGTGCGGTGTAATGATAGGTTTCGATCATGTAGATCGCATATAACGCTCTGGAAACACTACCCTCGCGTATAGCCTTGACCAGCCGGGAGTTATCCAGAATATCGGCCCACGCTTTTTCAATGCGCTGATCGAGCAGAATCAGCTGTTGTTCAAAACTGACGGACGCATTCATCGCGATTCTCCGGGTAGGTGCCGTTGATGGGGAAAGGTTGTTGCAGCGCCGTGAGGACTTCCCGCCATTGCGCAGACAGCAGCCAGTAATCGCCGCGCGCACGGTGTTCGATATGCAGTGAGTTGGAAGTGATCGGGGTCAGGCCAAAGCGCTGGAACAGTCGCCGTTGTGGCGATCGGCACAACGCCGTCACACCTTGATAGCCGCGATCGATCGCCCATTCGGTGGCGGCTGCAAGCAACAAATTGGTCAGCACCGGCCGGTGCTGTTGCGAATGCGTGATCAGGCGACTGAACTCGACATGACGCGCCAGCGCCACGGTCGGAGAAACATACTGGTGCGCCAGCGAAGCCCATTCGAAAGGCGCAGGGGTCACCCGCAAAACCGCCGTCAGTTGATCGCGTTGATACAGCAGAAAATGTGTACTGCGCGATGAAATCGCCAGCCTTGTTTCAAGTGCCCGGGCTCTGGACGTCAGCATGTAATGCTTTAATCGCAGACGAAACTGGCGACTGATAAATCGTTCAAATTCGCTGGCATCTGACCCCGCATCAAGAATAACAATACGATAATCGGCATGCTGCCTGGTTAATGTCTCTTGAAGCCCCTGCAGATAATCCTTGAGTTGCAAGTTCGTAGTATCCATTCCTTCTCCGCAGACGTTAACTTATCGAAGTTTCTGAGCGCATTGAAATAATGGATGCTTTTAGAAATATCGCCACTGCGCGACTTCTGATAATGACGTGGGAAAAATCACTGATACTTCTAACTTATCGATTTATCTGACACACAGTAGTACAACATAAACAACAGATTGTTTAAGTTATGGAGACTGACCAAGGATAAATCGCAGACAGAAAAAAACTCCTCGCCAAATCAGTCGAGGAGTTAAAAACAGGTGAGGCGGAAATCGGGTCAGTCGGGACGAATAACCTTACCCGTCGCCAAATCGCGAATGACGCTAGGGTTTTTCCGCCCGCCAAGACTGCCGCCCAGCACCAGATCGACCTGGCCACGGAAATATTGCTCAACCCGTAAACGCGTGCGCGCCGCAGGACGACCCTGCGGGTTGGCAGAGGTCGAAATCAATGGCCCGACCATCGAGCACAGATCGCGAACCTGCGGATGATCACTGACCCGCAGCGCCACGGTATCGTGCATGCCAGTCACCCATTCCGGCAGCAAACCCTGATGCGGCACCAGCCAGGTGTTCGGCCCTGGCCAGGTGCTGGCCATGCGGTCGATCCATTCTTGCGGGAAGTCTTCGAACAGGAAGTCGAACTGGCGAATGTTGTCGGCAACCAGGATCAACCCTTTGACCACCGAACGATTCTTGATCGCCAGCAATCGATCCACTGCCTCTTCGTTCCACGGGTCGCAACCCAGCCCCCAGACGGCTTCGGTTGGATAGGCAATCACCGCCCCGGCGCGAATCTCTCGTGCGGCTTGCTGCACACGCCAACTGTTGACCATGAAAAAACTCTCCGCAAACAGGTTTCGCGCAGTTTACCGATCTTCCTTGTAAAACCTAGCGCGTCCTGGCCAACCAGCGACCGTTTTCGCACACCGCACGGCCATCCATTTCCAGTTCGGTGAGGGCCGCCAGCACTTTCGGTAATGCCCAGCCGCTGCTATCGGCCAAGCCTTCGCTGGTGTGCGGCGCGGCGTGGAGCAGGGCGAGCAACGGATGATCGACTTTCGGAGAGTCCGTGGACAACGGCAAATGCTGCCAGCCACGCAACGCTTCGAGGATGTGTTCGATGGTTTCCACCAGCACTGCACCGTCTCGAATCAACTGGTGACAACCGCGCGCACCGGGGTGATGGATCGAACCGGGAATCGCGTAAACCTCGCGCCCCTGTTCCGCTGCCAGCCTTGCGGTGATCAGAGAGCCGCTGGCAACACTCGCCTCGACTACCAGAACGCCAAGGGACAAACCACTGATGATGCGGTTGCGTCGCGGGAAGTTGCTCGCGGTTGGCCCGGCATCCAGTGGAAACTCCGAAAGCACCGCGCAGCCGGACGCAATCATCGCGTCGCAGAGGCGTCGATTGCGCTGTGGATAAAAGTTTTCCAGCCCGGTGCCTAGCACCCCGACTGTCAGCCCGCCGACATCCAGCGCGGCTTGGTGCGCGGCGGCATCAATGCCCAGCGCCAGACCGCTGGTGATGACAAAACCTGCCCCGGCCAGACTGCGGGAAAACGCCGCCGCCGTGTCCATTCCCGGACGCGAAGCGCGGCGGCTGCCGACCATCGCCAACTGCGGTTTTTCCAGAATCAGTGGATCACCCGCGACAAACAGCAACGGCGGCGGATCAGGAATCTGCGCCAGCAGCGCCGGGTAATCCGGCTGATCCCACATCAGCAGATGATGCTCCGGCCGCTCTAGCCAGCGCATTGCGTGGCTGGCGCCATCGCGCACTTCAGGACATCGGCGCGCCTCGGCACTCGCCGCCGGCATTCCCAGCGAACGCCAGGCACTCGCGGGGGCGCCGATGGCTTTCGAGGCCGAGCCAAAGGCTTCGAGCAATTTTGTAAAACGCTTCGGGCCGATTTCCGGCAAGCGGTGCAAGCGCAGACGCGCTTCCAGTTCCGCCGGGGAAAGCGGCGTACAGACAGGCGATATCATGGATCATCCTTGATCGTTATAAGCCCCGAACCATTCGGAACAAGCTGTGGATAACTCTGTTGGTAACTTGTTAAGCAAGCTTACGGATTTCGCACCTTGTCGAGCACCGCCAGCGAGCGTGAAGCGTTGAGAACGAGGCCGTAGCTGAGTTTGTCGTAGGTGCGGAACACCATCAGCAACCCGGCGCGTTCGTCGGGGATCTTCAGCGGTTGACCGGTGACCCGGTCGCGCACGGTTTCCCCGGTTTTCATCACCACCAGCACGTTGCCTTCGGCCAGACCGTCGCGCTTGCCCTTGTTCAGGGTGACCACGTCCATCACGCCGATCTGGGTGACGCCGCGCGGGACATCGATGATCACGCCATTGATACTGGTGGTTGGTGCGCTAGGCATGAAGGTCGAGTTGATCGAGCGCTCTTCGCCGCTGAACAAGCGGTCGCCGAGACGCACTTCCTGGGTGGTGCGTTGCAGGGCGAGGGTGGCGACGTCGCCTTCGGTGGCGACGATCTCACCGCCACCGATGTCGTCGGCGTTGATCCCGAGGAACTCCTTGGTCTGCGGATCGGTGTAGACCTTGCCCTGGCGGAATATGCCGTAGACCGGCTGATCCGGATCGAAATGGCCGCGCGCGAAGATACGGTCACCGGTGCCGCTGAGCACGCGTTCGGCATCGCCGGCGACGATGTACGGTGCCTTGTCGAAATCCTCAGCCTTGTCGACGATACGGTTGCTCAACAGAAAGCTGTTGATCGATTTCAGTGGAATGCTCGGAATCGCCTCGGCTACCGGGCTGGTGCGGATACGCGGCGAGAGCTTGATGGTGCCGCGCGACTCGCCACGATTGAGCGTCAGACGCGGCTGGCCGTCGACATAGCTGAGCGTCAGCGTGTCGCCGGGATAGATCAGGTTGGGGTTTTCGATTTGCGGATTGGCCCGCCACAGTTGTGGCCACTGCCAGGGCTCGCGCAGGTATTTGCCGGAAATGTCCCAGAGCGTGTCCCCCGAAACCACCGTGTATTGCTGTGGAAAACCATCCCTGAGTTGCACTTGCCCTTGCGCCACGCCGGCCGAAGCCAACAGCAGCAGGGCGAGTAGTGTTTTCCTCATGCAGTGAATCCCTTTATCATGTGCATTCGCGTGAACCGTCAGAGCCCCCGTGGCTCGCTTGTGCAAAATGCACAAGCTACGCTTCACAACGGTAGCCTGCATCTTCGGACCTGCCAGGCCATCGCCCGACTTTACTCAACGTGTGCAGCAATCAAAGCCTATGGCCATTTTAAACATCCTCGAATTCCCGGACCCGCGTCTGCGCACTATCGCCAAGCCTGTGGCTGTAGTGGACGACGAAGTGCGTCAGTTGGTCGATGACATGTTTGAAACAATGTATGAAGCGCCGGGCATCGGCCTTGCCGCGACCCAGGTCAACGTGCACAAACGTATCGTCGTGATGGACCTTTCCGAAGACCGCACCGAGCCGCGGGTGTTCATCAACCCCGAGTTCGAGTCGCTGACCGAAGAAATGGAGCAATACCAGGAAGGCTGCCTGTCGGTACCGGGTTTCTACGAAAACGTCGATCGCCCGCAAAAGGTCAAGATCAAGGCGCTGGACCGCGACGGCAAGCCCTATGAGCTGATCGCCGAAGGCCTGCTCGCCGTGTGCATCCAGCACGAATGCGACCACCTCAACGGCAAATTGTTCGTCGATTACCTGTCCACGCTCAAACGCGACCGGATCAAGAAGAAACTGGAAAAGCAGCACCGCCAGAACGCTTGATGCCCCTCCTTCAAAGGCTTGCTGCGGCAAGCCTTTTTCTTTTCAAGAGACGCCCTTCATGACTGAGCCACTGCGCATCGTTTTTGCCGGCACCCCGGAATTCGCCGCCGAACACCTCAAGGCCCTGCTGAACAGCCCTTACGAGATCGTTGCGGTCTACACCCAACCGGATCGTCCGGCCGGTCGCGGGCAAAAACTGATGCCGAGCCCGGTCAAACAGCTGGCCCTGGAAAATGATATCCAGGTGTTGCAGCCACCGACTTTGCGCAACGCCGACGCGCAGGCTGAACTGGCTGCGCTGAAACCAGACTTGCTGGTGGTGGTCGCCTACGGTTTGATTCTGCCGCAGGTCGTGCTGGATATTCCGCGTCTGGGCTGCATCAACAGCCACGCCTCCTTGCTGCCACGCTGGCGCGGTGCGGCGCCGATTCAGCGCGCCGTCGAACACGGTGATGCCGAGAGCGGCGTCACGGTGATGCGCATGGAAGCCGGCCTCGACACCGGGCCGATGCTGCTCAAGGTCGTCACCCCGATCACCGGCGAAGACACCGGTGGCAGCCTGCATGATCGCCTCGCCGAAATGGGCCCACCGGCCGTAGTGCAAGCGATCGCCGGTCTGGCTGCCGGCACTCTGGAAGGCGAAGTGCAGAACGACGAACTCGCCACTTACGCGCATAAGCTGAACAAAGACGAAGCACGCATTGACTGGAGCCGCCCGGCGGTTGAGCTGGAACGTCTGGTGCGCGCCTTCAACCCATGGCCGGTCACCCACAGCACCCTCAACGGTGAAGCGCTGAAAGTGCTGGCGACAACACTCGCCGACGGTAAAGGCGCGCCGGGTGAAATCCTCAGCGCCAGCAAGGACGGCCTGGTCGTCGCCTGCGGCGAACAAGCCCTGTGCCTGACCCGTCTGCAACTGCCCGGCGGCAAAGCACTGAACTTCAGCGACCTGTTCAACAGTCGCCGTGAGAAATTCGCTGTCGGCACTGTGTTGGGTGCAGCGGTGGACGCGCAATGAACCCGCGTCTGGCCGCCGCCAAGGCACTCGCCGCCGTACTCAGCGGCAAGGCCTCGCTGAACAGCTCCTTACCGACACAACTGGACAAGGTCGAGGATCGCGATCGCGGTTTCACTCAGGATCTGGCGTTCGGCACCGCGCGCTGGCAGCCACGCCTGTCGGCGCTGGCGGAAAAACTTCTGCAGAAACCATTCAAGGCTGCTGACGCTGATGTCGAAGCGCTGCTGCTGGTCGGTCTCTACCAATTGCTCTACACCCGCGTCCCGGCTCACGCCGCCATCGGCGAAACCGTCGGTTGCGCCGACAAGCTGAAAAAGCCGTGGGCCAAGGGCCTGCTCAACGCCGTGCTGCGTAATGCGCAGCGCGAGAGCGAAGCGATTTTCGCCGAACTGGAACGCGATCCGGTGGTGCGCACCGCCCATCCGCGCTGGCTGCAAAAATCCCTGAAGGCTTTCTGGCCGGAGCAGTGGGAAGCCATCTGCGAAGCGAACAACGCGCATCCGCCGATGATCCTGCGGGTCAACCGCCGCCATCACAGCCGCGATGCCTACCTTGGCTTGCTGACTGAAGCCGGGATCGCTGCGACGCCGTGCGTTTACAGCCGTGACGGCATCGTTCTCGAAGCCGCCGCCGACGTGCGCAGCCTGCCGGGTTTCGCCGAAGGCTGGATCAGCGTGCAGGACGAAGCCGCGCAACTGGCCGCCGACCTGCTCGATCTGGCGCCGGGCCAACGCGTGCTCGACGCCTGTTGCGCCCCCGGCGGCAAAACCTGCCACATCCTCGAAGCCGAATCGACGCTGGCCGGTGTGGTAGCGGTGGATCTGGAAGCCAAGCGTCTGGTGCGCGTCAAAGAGAACCTTGAGCGTCTCGGTCTAAACGCCGAACTGATCGCGGCCGACGGTCGCGATATCGAGAAGTGGTGGGACGGCAAACCGTTCCAGCGCATCCTGCTCGACGCGCCATGCTCGGCTACCGGCGTGATCCGTCGCCATCCGGACATCAAGCTGACCCGTCAGCCGGACGACATCGTCGCCCTCGCGCAACTGCAAGGCGAGCTGCTCGACGCCATGTGGAAAACCCTCGAAGTCGGCGGCATCCTGCTGTACGCCACCTGCTCGACGCTGCCGACCGAGAACACCGAAGTCATCGCCGCGTTCCTTGAGCGCACCCCGGGTGCCCGCGAACTGGATCTGGCCACCACGGCCGGGATCAAACAGCCCCATGGTCGCCAATTGCTGGCCCAGCAAGGTGGGCATGACGGGTTCTACTACGCCAAGCTGATCAAGATCGCTGCCGCGCGCGGCTAAACGGATTCAATGGAGTGACTGGATGAAAATCATCATCCTCGGTGCGGGACAGGTCGGCGGTTCGCTGGCCGAGCATTTGGCCAGCGAGGCCAACGACATCACGGTGGTCGACACCGACGGCGAGCGCCTGCGCGACCTCGGCGACCGCCTCGACATCCGTACCGTGCAGGGCCGTGGCTCGCTGCCGTCGGTGCTGCGTCAGGCCGGTGCCGACGACGCCGACATGCTGGTGGCGGTGACCAACAGCGACGAGACCAATATGGTCGCCTGCCAGGTTGCCCACACGTTGTTCCACACCCCGACCAAGATCGCCCGGGTCCGCGAAGCGTCCTACCTCCATCGCGAGGAACAGCTGTTCCAGAACGAAGCGATTCCGGTTGACGTGCTGATCAGCCCCGAGCAAGTGGTGACCAACTACATCAAGCGCCTGATCCAGCATCCGGGTGCCTTGCAGGTGATCGACTTCGCCGAAGGCGCGGCGCAACTGGTGGCGGTGCGCGCTTATTACGGCGGGCCGCTGGTGGGTCAGCAATTGCGGCAGTTGCGCGAGCACATGCCGAATGTCGAAACCCGCGTGGCCGCGATTTTCCGTCGCGACCGACCAATCCTGCCGCAGGGCGACACGGTGATCGAGGCCGATGACGAAGTCTTCTTCATCGCTGCCCGTGAGAATATTCGCGCAGTGATGAGCGAAATGCGCCGCCTCGACGAAACCTACAAACGCATCGTCATCGCTGGCGGCGGGCAGATCGGTGAACGTCTGGCCGAGGCCATCGAAAGCCGTTATCAGGTGAAGATCATCGAGATGAATCCGGCGCGTTGCCGTTATCTCTCCGACACCCTCGACAGCACCGTGGTCTTGCAGGGCAGCGCTTCCGACCGTGATTTGCTGCTGGAGGAGAACATTGCCGACGCCGACATTTTCCTCGCGCTGACCAACGATGACGAAGCCAACATCATGTCGTCGCTGCTGGCCAAACGGCTGGGGGCGAAGAAGGTCATGACGATCATCAACAACCCGGCCTACGTCGACCTGATTCAGGGCGGCGACATCGACATCGCCATCAGCCCGCAACTGGCGACCATCGGCACGCTGCTGGCCCACGTGCGTCGTGGTGATATCGTCAGCGTGCACTCATTGCGTCGCGGTGCAGCGGAGGCGATCGAGGCAATTGCCCACGGTGATGCGAAGTCGAGCAAGGTCATCGGCAAGCCCATCGAGAAAATCGGCCTGCCGCCGGGCACCACGATTGGCGCGGTGATCCGCAACGAACAGGTGATCATCGCCCACGACGACACGGTGATCGAGGCGGGCGACCATGTGATTCTGTTCCTTGTGGATAAAAAGCATATTCGCGATGTGGAGAAGCTGTTTCATGTGGGGTTGAGCTTCTTTTGAGGTTGATCGTTCCCACGCTCCGCGTGGGAACGATCACATTAACGAGGGGGCAAAAATGCTCGAATCCCTGGAAAAAATGCTCGCCAAGGGTGTGGATAACTCCTTGCTGCGCTTCGGCTTGGGCAAGGGCTATCTGGACTTGGGCGAAAACGCCAAGGCTGCCGAACATTTCCAGCGCTGCGTCGGCTTCGATCCGAAATATTCGGCGGCATGGAAACTGTTGGGCAAGGCGCATCTCGCGCTGGGCGATCACGCCGCTGCGCGTCAGGCGTGGGGACAGGGTCTGGAAGCCGCCCGTGCCCATGGCGACAAGCAGGCCGAAAAGGAAATGACGGTGTTTCTGAAGAAGCTCGATCGTCAGGCGCAGTGACGCTTTACAAGTAGCGAAGGCCAATACCGTCGGCGTCCACCGTCACCACTTCCATCTTCACGCGCGGCGCGCCTGTGGGTAAATCCTGCACCTGGCCGTAAACCACTGCACCTTTGGGCAAAGAAGCCAGAACCGGATGCTGCACAAACACCCCGGTAGGCGACAGGTTGCGCGTCTGCCCGAGGCATTCGCCAAAACTGTCGTGGGTGATTTTGATGCGGAAGGATTTGCGGTGTTCGGACATCTTTATGCGCCCTTGAATGAACGGGTTGTGGATAACCTCGCCAGTGAGGTTATCCACAGATCATGCCAATCAGCTCAGTACCAACGCTCTTCGCCCGGCGGACGCTTCTTGAAGCGCTTCATGCTCCACATGTACTGGCTCGGATACGCCGCCACATAACGCTCGACCACTTTGCTCATCGCTGCGCAGGATTCCGCAGTATCGGTGCTGTACATGGCTTCGGGCGCGGCCTCAAGGATCACTTTGTAGCCAGAACCGTCGGGCAGGCGCAGCGCATGCAGGAACACGCCAACGGCTTTGCCACCGGCGAGCATGTTCGGCACGAATTTGCTGGTCAGCGCCTGCGTGGCGAAGAACGGCACAAAGATCCCGGCGGATTCGGCCGGTTCCGGGTCAGCGGGAATGCCCACTGCACCACCTTTGCGCACTTCCTTGATGACACTGAGGATGCCTTCCTTGGTCGAAGCGGCGACTTTGTTGCCCAGTTGCACGCGCTGTTTACGCAATAATTCATCCACAGCCTTGAGCTTCGGCGGACGGTAGAAAATGATCGGTTTGCACTGGCTGCAATAGAAGTGGTTGAGCACTTCCCAGTTGCCCAAGTGGCTGGTGATGCCGACCACGCCTTTGCCCGAGGCCAATGCGTCTTTCAGCACGTCGAGGCCTTCGACTTCGCGCACCAGATCGATTGAACGCTGCGCTGGCCAAATCCACGCGCAGGCGCTTTCGGTCAGCGACTTGCCGATATCTTTCAAACTCTGGCCAACCAAGCGCTCGCGCTCGGCCGGGTCCATCTGTGGAAAACATTTGGCGAGGTTGATCCGCACCACGTCGCGGGAGCGGTTGGGGGTTTTCCACATGATCCAGCCGATCGCCGAACCGACGGCCTGCACAGCCCGCCATGGCAGCAGGGCAAACAGCCGCAGAGCGCCTACCAGCAAGGCGCCTTTAAACTTTTCCACAGGTCACTCCTGATCTTGTGCGGTGCGCGAGGCGGCCATTCTAACCGCCGTTGACGAGCTGCGCGTAGCGGTCGCAATCCTGGGTGTGATCCATGACCATGCCCGAGGCCTGCATCAACGCGTAGCAAATGGTCGGTCCGACGAACGTGAACCTGGCCTTTTTCAGGCTTTTGCTCATGGCAACGGCTTCGGGGGTGATCGCCGGGACTTCGCTGCGATCCTTGAAATGATTGATGATCGGTTGGCCACCGACGAACGCCCAGAGGAACGCCACCGGGTCCTCCAGTGCCAGCCAGGCCTGGGCATTCCGGCGGGCGGCGTTGAGTTTGAGGCGGTTGCGGATGATCCCCGGATCGAGCATCAATTCGTCGATTTCGGCGTCGCTCATCTGCGCCACGCGCTGCACATCGAAGCCGAACAACACCTCGCGATAACGCTCGCGCTTGCGCAGCACGGTGATCCAGGAAAGCCCGGCCTGGAACCCTTCGAGCAAAAGCAACTCGAACAAACCCTGCGCATCGCGTAGCGGCGTGCCCCACTCCTGGTCGTGATAAGCCATGTACAGCGGATCTTCGGTACACCAAAAGCAGCGTGGCATAAGGCTCCAGGGGGCGTGCGCAGCAATGAATCGGGTATACTCCCGCTCTTTAAATCGCAGCCCAAGAAACAGGTGAATTTCGTGAGCCAGCCTACGCCAGCCGTGCGTACCTTCCAAGACTTGATCCTCGCGCTCCAGCAATACTGGGCCGAGCAAGGTTGTGTGGTACTTCAGCCCTACGATATGGAAGTAGGCGCCGGCACTTTCCACACCGCGACCTTCCTGCGCGCCATCGGCCCGGAAACCTGGAACGCCGCTTACGTGCAGCCAAGCCGCCGTCCGACTGACGGCCGTTACGGCGAAAACCCGAACCGTCTGCAGCACTACTACCAGTTCCAGGTGGTCCTGAAACCGAACCCGGACAACTTCCAGGAGCTGTACCTGGGCTCGCTCAAGCATGTCGGCCTGGACCCGCTGGTCCACGACATTCGTTTCGTCGAAGACAACTGGGAATCGCCGACCCTCGGCGCCTGGGGTCTGGGCTGGGAAGTCTGGCTGAACGGCATGGAAGTGACTCAGTTCACGTACTTCCAGCAGGCGGGCGGCATCGAGTGCTACCCGGTGACCGGCGAGATCACTTACGGTCTCGAGCGTCTGGCCATGTACCTGCAGGGCGTGGATTCGGTCTACGACCTGGTCTGGGCTGACGGCCCGATGGGCAAAGTCACCTACGGCGACGTGTTCCACCAGAACGAAGTCGAGCAGTCCACTTACAACTTCGAACACGCCAACGTCGACAAGCTGTTCGAACTGTTCGACTTCTATGAAAGCGAAGCCAAGCGCCTGATCGAACTCGACCAGCCGCTGCCGTTGCCGAGCTATGAAATGGTTCTGAAGGCCTCGCACACCTTCAACCTGCTGGATGCGCGCCGGGCGATCTCGGTGACCGCGCGTCAGCAATACATTCTGCGCGTACGCACCCTGGCGCGTTCCGTTGCGCAAGCCTACCTGCTGGCACGCGCCAAGCTGGGCTTCCCGATGGCGACCCCGGACCTGCGTGACGAAGTACTGGCCAAGCTGGAGGCTGCACAATGAGTGCGCAAGATTTTCTGGTTGAACTGGGCACCGAAGAACTGCCACCGAAAGCCCTGAACACCTTGGCTGAGGCGTTCCTCGCCGGTATCGACAAAGGCCTGCAAGCCGCTGGCCTGAGCTACGAGACTAAAACCGTCTATGCCGCGCCGCGTCGTCTGGCTGTGCTGATCACCGCGCTGGCCACCCAGCAACCGGATCGCAGCATCAACCTCGACGGCCCGCCACGTCAGGCGGCGTTCGACGCTGAAGGCAATCCGACTCAGGCAGCCTTGGGTTTCGCCAAGAAATGCGGCGTTGATCTGAGCGAAATCGACCAGAGCGGCCCGAAACTGCGTTACAGCCAGAGCATCGCCGGCAAGCCGACCGCGAGCCTGCTACCGACCATCGTCGAAGATTCGCTGAACGACCTGCCGATCCCGAAACGCATGCGTTGGGGTGCGCGCAAGGAAGAGTTCGTGCGTCCGACCCAATGGCTGGTGATGCTGCTCGGTGACCAGGTCATCGACTGCACCATCCTCGCGCAGAAGGCTGGCCGTGACTCCCGTGGTCACCGCTTCCATCACCCGGAAAGCGTGCACATCGGTTCGCCATCGAGTTACCTCGCCGACCTGCGTGCCGCTTACGTACTGGCCGACGCCAACGAGCGTCGCGAGATCATCAGCAAGCGCACCGAAGAGCTGGCCACCCGTCAGGAAGGCACGGCAATCGTTCCGCCGGCACTGCTCGACGAAGTGACCGCGCTGGTTGAATGGCCGGTGCCGCTGGTGTGCTCGTTCGAGGAACGTTTCCTCGACGTGCCGCAAGAAGCGCTGATCACCACCATGCAGGACAACCAGAAGTACTTCTGCCTGCTGGATGCCGACGGCAAGTTGCTGCCACGTTTCATCACTGTGGCCAACATCGAAAGCAAAGACCCGCAGCAGATCATCGCCGGTAACGAGAAAGTGGTTCGCCCACGCCTGACCGACGCCGAGTTCTTCTTCAAGCAAGACAAGAAGCAGAAGCTCGAAGCCTTTAACGATCGCCTGAAAAACGTGGTGTTCCAGGAAAAACTCGGCAGCGTCTATGACAAGGCCGAGCGTGTTTCCAAGCTCGCTGCGTACATCGCCGCACGCATCGGCGGCAACGCTTCGTGGGCTGCTCGCGCTGGCCTGCTGTCGAAGTGCGACCTGGCCACCGAAATGGTCGGCGAGTTCCCGGAGATGCAAGGTGTCGCCGGTTACTACTACGCCCTCAATGACGGCGAGCCGGAAGACGTCGCGCTGGCACTCAACGAGCAATACATGCCGCGCGGTGCCGGTGCTGAACTGCCAGCCACCCTGACCGGTGCCGCCGTTGCGATCGCTGACAAGCTCGACACCCTGGTCGGTATTTTCGGTATCGGCATGCTGCCAACCGGCAGCAAAGACCCGTATGCCCTGCGCCGTGCGGCACTCGGCGTGCTGCGTATCCTGATCGAGAAGAAACTTGATCTCGACCTGAACGACGCCGTGGCGTTCGCCGTGGCCGCGTTCGGTGCCAAGGTCAAGGCTGCCGGCCTCAACGAGTCCGTGCTGGAATTCATCTTCGACCGTCTGCGTGCGCGTTACGAAGATGAAGGCGTTGAAGTCGCCACTTACCTGTCGGTGCGTGCCCTGAAGCCGGGTTCGGCGCTGGACTTCGATCAGCGAGTGCAAGCGGTGCAAGCCTTCCGCAAACTGCCGGAAGCGGCAGCGCTGGCGGCGGTGAACAAGCGTGTATCGAACTTGTTGAGCAAACTCGAAGGCGCGGTGCCGACCGAGGTGCAAGCCAAGTACTTCGACAACGCCAACGAGTTCTCGCTGTACTCGGCGATCCAGCAAGCGGATCAGGCGGTACAGCCAATGGCTGCGGCGCGTCAGTACAACGAATCGCTGGCACGCCTGGCGGCATTGCGTGAGCCTGTGGATGCGTTCTTCGACGCGGTGATGGTCAATGCCGACGACGCCAATGTGCGGGCCAACCGTTACGCGCTGCTGGCGCGTCTGCGTGGCCTGTTCCTCGGCGTTGCCGACATTTCGCTGCTGGGTTGAGGGATTGCTGTTGAAACTGCTGATTCTCGATCGGGACGGAGTGATCAATTACGACTCCGACGCTTACATCAAGTCAGTGGCGGAGTGGATTCCGTTGCCCGGCTCGATCGAAGCGATTGCGCAGTTGAGCAAGGCCGGCTGGACGGTGGCGGTGGCCACCAACCAGTCGGGCATTGCTCGCGGTTACTACGACCTCGCTACCCTTGATGCCATGCATGCGCGCTTGCGCGAACTGGTGGCGGAGCAGGGCGGTGAAGTCGGGCTGATCGTGTATTGCCCGCATGGGCCGGATGAAGGTTGCGATTGCCGCAAGCCGAAACCGGGGATGTTGAAAACCATCGCGGCGCATTACAACGTCACGCTTGCCAATGTCTGGTTCGTCGGTGACAGCCTTGGTGACCTGGAGGCCGCCAAAGCCGTCGATTCACAGCCAGTTTTGGTAAAGACCGGAAAAGGCGCAAAGACTCAGGGCAAAACCCTGCCGGTTGGCACTCTGATTTTTGACGATCTGGCGGCGATTGCCGCAGAACTTATCCACAACTAGAGTACTTCTGAAGTTCCTGACCAGGGATTGATCGGGAGTGCGCTTGAACATTCGGGCATTGCCCCGTCACGGTAAACGTCACTATGTCGATACTGCGGGCCATCAGGATTTTTCTCTTTTACCTGTTGCTGGGCACCACCTCCCTGCTGTGGTGCAGCTTGAGTTTTTTTATCGCGCCGTTTTTGCCGTTCAAGGCGCGCTATCGTTTTATCAACGTGTACTGGTGCCGCTGCGCCTTGTGGTTGACCAAGGTGTTCCTCGGTATCCGTTACGAAATCAAAGGCGCGGAAAACGTGCCTGACCGGCCCTGCGTGATTCAATCGAACCACCAGAGCACTTGGGAGACGTTCTTTCTCTCCGCCTATTTCTCGCCGTTGAGCCAGGTGCTCAAACGCGAACTGCTTTATGTACCGTTCTTCGGCTGGGCCATGGCCATGTTGCGGCCGATCGCGATTGATCGCGACAACCCGAAAGCTGCTTTGAAACAGGTCGCGGCAAAAGGTGATGAGCTGCTGAAGGATAACGTTTGGGTGCTGATCTTCCCGGAAGGTACGCGTGTTCCCTTTGGCACTGTCGGCAAGTTCTCCCGCAGTGGTAGCGCTTTGGCGGTGAATGCGGCGCTTCCGGTGCTGCCGATTGCACACAATGCCGGCAAGTTCTGGCCGAAAATCGGTTGGGGCAAAAAGTCTGGCGTGATCACTGTGGTCATCGGCGAACCGATGTATGCCGAAGGCACAGGCCCGCGCGCCATCGCCGAGTTGAACGACCGGGTACAAGCCTGGAACGAGAAGACTCAACGCGAGATGGGCTCGCTGCCACCAGCCCCGCAGGCACCGGCGGCAAATGATCAGATCGCTGTCTGAGATTTTGTGGATAACCTGTGTACGGTTTTGTTGAAAAGGCTTGAATATTGAAATTAACTTATTGATTTACTTATATATTTCTCAAGCTCATAAAAGACCGTAAAAGGTGCATAAGTTTTTTTCGGATGTAAAAAAACCGGCTGATATAGCCGGTTTTTTTGTGCCTGATCAGTCGGGGACAAGCGGTAACTCAAGCAGGAAGGTGGTGCCTTGATCAACCACGCTGCGACATTCGATTTTGCCGCCGTGGTGATCGACTACCGCTTTGACCATCGACAAGCCGAGGCCCACGCCGTCGATGCCCTGCGCGGAAGAAAAACGTCGGTATTGGCTGAAAAGGTCGGGCAATTCATCGGCGGCGATGCCCTTGCCTTGATCGATCAATTCACAGTGCAACCATTCCTCGCGGCAACTGACGCGCAGGGTGATAGTGGTATCTGCCGGGCTGTACTTGATCGCGTTCTCCAAAAGGTTGAACAGCGCGCGGGTCAGCAAGCCCTGATCAGCATTGATCAGACGTTCCTGCGACTCTTCATCCATGTCATGCAGCAGCTCGATACGTTTCTGCTGGGCGATGGGCAACGCTTGATCCAGCACATCCAATACCAGCATCGCGAACAGCGTCGGCTGAAACTGGTAAGCCTCGGATTCGGCCCGCGCCAGCAGCACAAACCCGTCAGTCAGATCCAGCGCGCGACGCACCTGGCGTTCGATTTGTTCGAACAACGGCGCATCGGCCCCGACTTGATGACGGTGCACATCGAGCAAGGCGAGGATGGCCGAATGCGGCGCGCGCAAGTCGTGGGAAAGAAAGCGCAGCAACACACTGCGCTGTTCTTCGGCGGCGCGTTCGGCACTGAGGTCGGTGAGGCTCAGCAGCCAACCGATCGGCGTGTCACCGTCCACGGGCAGCAGGGCGGCACGCTCTAGACGCAGGCTGCGTTCCTTATGATCACGGAATTCCAGCAACGGCAGGGCGGACAGTAACGGACGTTGTTCTGTGGACAACTCCGGGTAACCAAGGCGCGCCAGCTGATTGAGGACGTCGTCCCCCACCAGGTTGTTATCGAAGAGCTGGCGAGCCTTGCGATTGCCCAACAGAATCTGCCCCTTGGGGTCACTGATCAGTGTGGCAACCGGTAGGTACTCCAGACCGTCGGCGATAAAACGCCGTGTATCGCGGGTACGGCTCATGGCTTGTTCGAGCGCCATGATCTGACCCTGCAGGCGGTCAGCCCCGGTGAATTGCGAGCGACGGCGCTCGGGGAAAACTTTCGGTTCACTGTCCAGCCGTGCCAACTCCCAACCGAAATAGGTCAGCACCACACTCAGGCGCCGCCAGTTCCAGATCAGATAACCGAACAACATCCCCAGCACTGCTGGCGTCGGCGACCACCAACGGCGCATTTCCGCTAAGCCTGCACTGGCCAGCAGCGCGCACGCCATGCCGATCAATGTGACCCAGAGCGCCCAGCGCGGACGCCACAACAGCAGGCCAAGACTGCCGGCCACCAAGGCGACCGACAACAAGGCGCCCATGGCGGGAGATGCATCGTGCAAATTGACCTGCGCGCGATAAGACAACAACGCAGTCAGCGGCAACAGCACTAGACTTATCCACAACCATTCGCGCACCAACTGTCGAAACAATCGCTGCACCTGGCTCGGTTCACGGCTTTCACGCCGACGCTGATTGTTCATGGGGAAAAAGGGCAGGGCAGGGTGAATGGTTTCATGGGCCACAGGTCTGAGACGTAGACCCGAAGAATCATAGCGGACGTCGACCAACGGCGGGCCGCTTACTTTCCCTGCAATGGCGGAGCGACTATGGTTGTCCGCCAACTGCCCCAGCAACAAGGAATAACCGCGAATGCGCGTTGCGATTCTGGACGACGAACCCGCCGAACTGCGCCGGGTCGAGCAAACCCTGCAGCAAATGGCTGATGCCGGCGAACAGCCGTGGTCGCTGCACAGCTTCGAGCGTGGTGAAGACCTGTTGCGACAGCTACGCCGGGAGACCTTCGACCTGCTGATCCTCGACTGGCAACTTCCCGACCTCACCGGCCTGGCGTTGTTGCGCTGGACCCGCGAACACATGGAAGCGCCTCCGGCCGCGATCATGCTGACCAGTCGCGATGGCGAAAGCGATATCGTCCAAGCGTTGAATGCCGGGGCTGATGATTACGTGAGCAAGCCGTTTCGGCCAAATGAGTTGAAGGCGCGGGTGGCTGCGGTGCTGCGTCGGCATAGCCAGCAACGTGCGGCGGCAACGGAAGTGCTGAGCTTTAATGATCTTACTTTTGATGACGCTGAACTGACCGTTACTCGGGAGGGAAAGCCGATCGTCATGACCGAGCGTGAATATCGACTGGCTCGGTGCCTGTTCAGCAATCTGGGCCGGCCGTTGTCGCGGGATTATCTGTATGAGCGATTCTGGCCGCATGAGGAGATGGCGTCATCGCGACCGTTGGATACGCATATCTATCGTCTGCGC
Organism: Pseudomonas sp. CROZ-RG-20F-R04-15; assembly: GCF_022662375.1. Lineage (GTDB taxonomy): Bacteria > Pseudomonadota > Gammaproteobacteria > Pseudomonadales > Pseudomonadaceae > Aquipseudomonas. The sequence goes on from NZ_JAKNQL010000010.1 coordinate 37,625, forward strand.
AACAAGCTCGGGCTGACGGCGGATCGGGGTTGGCAGTTGCTGACGATTTACGGGTATGGGTACCGGTTGGAGAGTGTGGCGTCGAACTCGCAGTAATGGTTCTGGCCGTTTCACTCTTCTTCGGCGCGACCCTTCAATTTTTTGATCGCAGATTCCAACTGCTTGATGCTGGTAGCCGGCATTGGAAGATCCTCTGGCATGGTGCCGCCAAGTTCGGAAATGGTTTCTCTGACTTTTCGACCAACCTGCAAGTGAACTTCGTTAGCTTGTTGCTTGCCCTGAACATTGTCGCGACGCAATTTATCTTCAGCCTGAGTCGCTCGAAATAAATTAGCGGCCAGTTCAGTCGAGCCCATGTGATCAAGAATTTTTTGGCTTTTTTTGAGGCCTTTGCGCTGGTGGATCGCTTTCTGATCAAGTCCTCCGTAGAGCCCTTGATATCCATGATTCTGGAAAACGGCGAAATCCAATTCTGTCTCAACGCCTGCCTGCTGTGCCGTTTCAACCAGAAGCTTGTTGTGCTCGCGCAACTCATTGCGCAGCAGCAAACGCTTCTGATCGTCCCTTAGACTTTGAAATCCGGCATCGTCTGTCAGCTCCTGACGTCGGGTCTGAATCGCAAAGTAGGTTTGCCCTGCGGCGATGACGGGTTTGGATGGATCTCCGTTCTGGACAACTAAATAGCAGGCATAGCGGGAGAGGTGAAAATCCTTCAGTTCTCGCAGAGAACCAGACCCCAAGGAGACCATTTTGCTGGTTTCAACAAAATGGTCGGATACCGAATGATCACCGTGTTCACAAGCTTGTATAGCCTTGGCGATAACGTTCTCGAAGTTACGCCACGTTCTGTATTCCAGCAGCGGAGCAAGGTCTCGGGCAGACCAGTACTCCACTCCATCGTCGGTTCGGTACTTGAGGCCTTCAAACGTCTGATGCTGTTCGCTCAACGGTAAATCCTCTACTGGATGAATAAGTCGAAAGTAGCCAGACAGAGCGTTGCACTGACGCGAGGAGTTATCAATCCGGAAAACATGTACATACAAATCATGACGCAGACTTGTATGTATGTAGGGATGCATGAAAACGTAAAAACCCCGATGAGCCAAAACTCACCGGGGTTTATTTTTTACTTCAAGCCCGAACAGAATTCGTTAGAAATCCAGGTTGGAAACCGCCAACGCATTGCTCTCGATGAAGTCACGGCGAGGTTCGACCGCATCACCCATCAGGGTGTTGAAGATCTGGTCTGCGCCAATGGCGTCCTCGATGGTGACTTTCAGCATGCGGCGCACGCTTGGGTCCATGGTGGTTTCCCACAGCTGATCCGGGTTCATTTCGCCCAGACCTTTGTATCGCTGAATGGTGTGGCGCTTGGTGCTTTCAGCCATCAGCCAGTCCAGTGCTTCCTTGAACTCGGTGACCGCTTTCTTGCGCTCGCCACGCTGGATGTACGCGCCTTCGTCGAGCAGGGTGCTCAGCTGAGCGCCGAGGGTAACGACGGTCTTGTAGTCGTTGCTGCCGAAGAAGTCGCGGTTGAAGGTGACGTAGTTCGACAGGCCGTGGGAGATCAGTTCGACCTCTGGCAGCCACACGCCACGTTCACGGTCTTCGCGCAGGCTGGCCTTGTAGACCAGACCGGATTTCTCGACGGTACGCAGACGTGCTTCGTACTGGGCCAGCCACTCTTGCATCGCTGCGTGGTCGCCGAGCTTTTCCAGGCTCACGGCCGGCAGGTAGATGAAGTGCTCGGTCAGTTCCTGCGGGTACAGGCGCGACAGACGCTTGAGGGTCTTCATCACCATGCGGAAGTCGTTCACCAGACGCTCAAGCGCTTCACCGGAAATGCCCGGGGCCTCTTCGTTCAGGTGCAGGCTCGCATCTTCCAGGGCCGACTGCGTCATGTACTCTTCCATGGCGTCGTCGTCTTTGATGTATTGCTCTTGCTTGCCTTTCTTGACCTTGTACAGCGGCGGCTGGGCGATGTAGATGTAGCCACGCTCGATCAGCTCCGGCAACTGACGGAAGAAGAAGGTCAGCAACAGCGTACGGATGTGCGAACCGTCGACGTCAGCATCGGTCATGATGATGATGTTGTGATAACGCAGCTTGTCGATGTTGTACTCGTCGCGACCGATACCGCAGCCCAGCGCGGTGATCAAGGTGCCCACTTCCTGGGAAGAGATCATCTTGTCGAAACGCGCTTTCTCGACGTTGAGGATCTTGCCCTTCAACGGCAGGATCGCCTGGGTCTTGCGGTTACGTCCCTGCTTGGCAGAGCCGCCCGCGGAGTCACCTTCCACCAGATACAGTTCGGACAGTGCCGGGTCCTTTTCCTGGCAGTCAGCGAGCTTGCCTGGCAGGCCGGCGATGTCCAGCGCGCCTTTGCGGCGGGTCATCTCACGGGCCTTGCGCGCCGCTTCACGGGCACGGGCAGCGTCGATCATCTTGCCGACGACCAGCTTGGCTTCGTTCGGGTTTTCCAGGAGGAAGTCGGAGAAGTACTTGCCCATCTCCTGCTCGACCGCGGTCTTCACTTCGGAAGACACCAGTTTGTCTTTGGTCTGCGAGCTGAACTTCGGATCCGGCACTTTCACCGAAATGATCGCGGTCAGGCCTTCACGGGCATCGTCACCGGTGGTTGCGACTTTGTGCTTCTTCGCCAGACCTTCCTGCTCGATGTAGTTGTTCAGGTTACGCGTCAGTGCCGAACGGAAGCCCACCAAGTGAGTGCCGCCATCGCGCTGCGGAATGTTGTTGGTGAAGCACAACAGGTTCTCGTTGAAGCTGTCGTTCCACTGCAGGGCGATTTCCACGCCGATGCCGTCTTCACGCTGGATGTTGAAGTGGAACACCTGGTTGACCGCAGTCTTGTTGGTGTTTAGGTATTCAACGAACGCACGCAGGCCGCCTTCGTACTTGAACAGCTCTTCCTTGCCGCTGCGCTCATCCTTGAGGACGATGCCGACACCGGAGTTGAGGAAGGACAGTTCACGAATACGTTTTGCGAGGATGTCCCAGCTGAAGTGAATATTCTTGAAGGTGTCAGCCGAAGGCTTGAAGTGGATCTGGGTGCCGGTGGTTTCGCTGTCGCCAACGATCGCCATCGGTGCCTGAGGCACGCCGTGGACATAGGTCTGTTCCCAGATCTTGCCGCTGCGGCGTACGGTCAGTACCAGCTCTTCGGACAGTGCGTTCACTACCGACACACCTACACCGTGCAGACCGCCGGATACTTTGTAGGAGTTGTCGTCGAACTTACCGCCAGCGTGGAGGACGGTCATGATGACCTCGGCGGCGGAAACGCCTTCCTCTTTGTGCACGTCTACCGGGATGCCACGGCCGTTGTCTTTAACGGTGATGGACTCATCCGGGTGGATGATGATGCTGATGTCGTCGCAGTGGCCGGCGAGGGCTTCGTCGATCGAGTTGTCGACCACCTCGAACACCATGTGGTGCAGACCGCTGCCATCGTCGGTGTCACCAATGTACATACCGGGACGTTTGCGTACGGCATCCAGGCCTTTCAGCACTTTAATGCTCGTTGAGTCGTACGTATTTTCTTCGCTCAATGCCTTCACTCCCGATGGTCGTGGGTCTGGGTGATACGGCCCTGTTCCACGTGGAACAGAGCGACTGGCGTTTCCGTCTGCCAGCCTTCCCTCAATAATTCGTGATCTACACAGGTGATGAACACCTGGCAGCGTAAGTCTTCCAGCAAGCGGCACAGCGCGCGGCGGTGGTTCTCGTCCAGTTCGGACGGCAGGTCATCCACCAGATAAATACACTGCCCGCGGCGGGCCTGGCTAACCAGGTGCCCTTGGGCAATCCGCAGTGCACAGACCACCAACTTCTGCTGACCCCGGGACAAGATGTCCGCGGCATTGTGTGCGCCCAATCTAAGACGCAAATCAGCCCGTTGCGGTCCCGCCTGGGTATGACCCATTTGCTGATCCCGTTGCACGGAACCGGCCAGTACGGCGCTCAATTCCCGGTCTTTGTCCCAGCCTCGGTAATAGCTGAGCGTCAAACCTTCGAGCTCAACCAGTTCGCTCAAGGTTTGTTCAAAGACTGGTTTCAAGGCTTTGATGTAAGCGCGGCGGTATTCATCGATTTCAGCGCTGGCCTGACACAGTTCTCTGTCCCAAACCGCTTGTGAAACGGCGTCAAGTGTACCATGCCGCAGCCAAGAGTTTCTCTGGCGCAGGGCCTTCTGCAAACGCTGCCAAGTGGCCATGAACCGTGGTTCGACGTGGAACACGCCCCAGTCGAGAAACTGCCGGCGAATCTTCGGCGCGCCTTCGAGCAGACGGAAGCTGTCGGGGTTGATCAACTGCAGCGGCAGGATCTCCGCCAGTTGCGCAGCGCTGCGAGCGTTCTGGCCGTCGATGCGAATCTGGAACTCGCCCTGACGATCGCGCGAGATGCCCAATGCGCTGTGGCCACCCTCGGCTAATTCAACCTGACCGAATACGGTACAGGCGAGTTGCTCATACTGGATGACCGGCAACAGACGCGTGCTGCGAAACGAACGGGCAAGCCCCAGCAGATGAATGGCTTCCAGAACACTGGTTTTGCCGCTGCCGTTGGCGCCGTAAAGAATGTTGATGCGGGGGGAGGGGGAGAAGGTCACCGGGTGCAGATTGCGCACCGCGGTGACCGAAACACGACTTAAGGACATCCAGGATCAGCTGATTACAGACGCATCGGCATGACAACGTAAGCCGAATCGTCGTTGTCGGACTCCTGCACCAGCGCACTGCTGTTGGAGTCGGACAGGATCAGACGAACCTGCTCGGTGGTCATCACGCCCAGCACGTCGAGCAAATAGCTCACGTTGAAGCCGATTTCCAGCGAGCCGCCGTTGTATTCAACGCCCACTTCTTCTTCCGCTTCTTCCTGCTCCGGGTTGTTGGCCTGGATTTTCAGCTGACCGCTGGCTAGTTGCAGACGGATACCGCGGTACTTCTCGTTGGACAGAATCGCGGTACGGCTGAACGCTTCACGCAACGCCTGGCGATCGCCGAGTACCAGCTTGTCGCCGCCCTTCGGCAGCACGCGCTCGTAGTCCGGGAACTTGCCGTCGACCAGTTTCGAGGTGAAGGTGAATTCACCAGTGGTGGCGCGGATGTGATGCTGACCCAAGACGATGCTGACATTGCCGTCCGGCTCGGTGAGCAGACGCGCCAGTTCCAGAATACCTTTGCGCGGCACAATTACCTGGTGGCGGTCCGGCTGGCCGATATCGGCTTTCATCGAGCACATGGCCAGACGGTGACCGTCGGTGGCCACGGCGCGGATGATGCCTTCGGACACTTCCAGCAGCATACCGTTGAGGTAATAACGCACGTCCTGCTGAGCCATGGCGAAGCTGGTGCGTTCGATCAAACGACGCAGTTTGCTTTGCTCCAGGCTGCAGGTCAGCGAGCCCGGACCTTCTTCAACGGTCGGGAAATCGTTGGCCGGCAGAGTCGACAGGGTGAAACGGCTGCGACCAGCCTTCACCACCAGCTTCTGCTCGTCGACCTTGATGTCGATCAGCGCATCGTTGGGCAGGCTTTTGCAGATGTCCATCAGCTTGCGCGCAGGCACGGTGATGGAGCCTGTTTCAGCCGGCTCCTCGAGTTGCACACGACCGACCAGTTCGACTTCCAGGTCGGTACCGGTCAGCGACAGTTGCTGGCCTTCGACTACCAACAGCACGTTGGACAGTACCGGCAAGGTCTGTCGACGCTCGACGACGCCTGCGACCAGTTGCAGGGGTTTCAACAGGGCTTCGCGTTGAATGGTGAAATGCATGGTCTAGTCCCTTGCCTTAATAAGCTGCGCTGGTGTTCATCAAGTGGTCAGTGTACGCAGCAGGTTCTTGTAGTCCTCGCGGATGTCCGCGTCGGATTCCTTAAGTTCGTTGATCTTGCGGCAGGCGTGCAGCACGGTGGTGTGGTCGCGACCGCCAAACACATCGCCGATTTCCGGCAGGCTGTGGTTGGTCAGTTCCTTGGACAACGCCATGGCCACCTGACGCGGACGCGCTACCGAGCGCGAACGGCGCTTGGACAGCAGGTCCGAGATCTTGATCTTGTAATACTCGGCGACGGTGCGCTGAATGTTATCCACAGAGACCAGTTTGTCCTGCAACGCCAACAGGTCTTTCAGGGATTCGCGAATCAGCTCGATGGTGATGTCGCGGCCCATGAAGTGCGAGTGGGCGATCACGCGTTTCAGCGCGCCTTCCAGCTCACGGACGTTGGAGCGAATACGCTGGGCAATGAAGAACGCGGCATCGTGCGGCAAGTCGACTTTGGCCTGGTCGGCCTTTTTCATCAAGATCGCCACCCGGGTTTCCAGTTCCGGCGGCTCGACAGCCACCGTCAGGCCCCAGCCGAAGCGGGATTTGAGGCGCTCTTCAAGACCTTCGATTTCTTTCGGGTAGCGGTCACTGGTGAGAATAACCTGCTGGCCACCTTCAAGCAGGGCGTTGAAGGTGTGGAAAAACTCTTCCTGCGAACGCTCTTTGCGGGCGAAGAACTGAATGTCGTCGATCAGCAAGGCGTCCACCGAACGGTAGAAACGCTTGAACTCGTTGATCGCGTTCAGTTGCAGCGCCTTGACCATGTCAGCGACGAAACGCTCGGAATGCAGGTAAACGACCTTGGCATTCGGGTTCTTCTTTAATAGATGGTTACCCACCGCGTGCATCAAGTGGGTTTTACCCAGACCAACGCCGCCATAAAGGAACAGAGGGTTGTAGCCGTGCTTTGGGTTATCCGCCACCTGCCAGGCCGCCGCGCGGGCGAGCTGGTTGGATTTACCTTCGACGAAGTTTTCGAAGGTGAAGGTGCGGTTCAGGTAACTGGTGTGCTTTAGCGCACCTTCGACCTGCACGGTGCGCTGTTCAGCGCGGACCGGAGCTTGTTGCGACGCGGCACCGGACATTGGATCGAAACTGTCGCGAGACGGTTCATCGCTGACTTCGGGGCTTTTCTGCGTCGAACGCTTGGCTGCCGGCGCTGCCGTCTGGATGGGGGCCGGCGTACTCACAGGCGTGGCATTTACCTGAGCCTGCTGGGAAACCTGCGCGGCTGCAAGCGGCGCATTCGGTGCGGCACGCGGAGCGGAACTGCGTTTGCTGCCTATTAATAAGGAAAGCGCCGGCGCCATGCCGTTGCCATGCTCATCCAGCAGTTCAAGGACACGACCCAGGTACTTTTCGTTGACCCAGTCCAGCACAAAACGGTTCGGTGCGTAGACGCGCAACTCGTCGCCTTCGGCTTCGACCTGTAGTGGACGGATCCAGGTGTTGAATTGTTGGGCAGGCAGCTCCTCGCGCAAAAGCTCCACGCACTGCTGCCAAAGTTCCACTGACACGGATATCCCCTAAGTTGAAAGCCGGTGAGGCAAAAACAAGCGGCCATTGTAGCGGCGAGCCGTCCACTTATCCACATGCAGGTTGCCCGGTGACCATGATTTATCAATGCGTTAAATCGAAAAAAGGCGACCAACGGTGTGTGAATAAGCTCTGTGGATAACCCCCTCTAAGGGCACTGGACAACTAGGGGTCGAACTCGGTGGATAACCTGCCTGTGGATAACAGGCCATTCCACACACAGGTTATCCGACAGCGCAGCACAGGCTGAACACGGTTTTCCACTGTAGTTGTCATTCTCTGTACATCAGGTAAACCAAGGCCTGTTGTCACTTATCCACAGAAGAAGGCGTACCTAGCTTTTATAAGCTTTACAGAAAAGCTTTAAATAGTTCCCTTCTTTATTTTTATGTATGGCAAGCAGGTGATCAGGCAAAGAACACCTGAAGATCTATTTATAAGGAAACGCTGGTTGGAAATTGACCTGAAGGCTTGCTTTCTCTAGAATCCCCGGTCTCTTAAAACGGGGGCCATTCCGGCCCGTTGTGGACGAACCAGGTAACACGACATGAAACGTACTTTCCAACCAAGCACTATCAAACGCGCCCGTACCCACGGTTTCCGTGCTCGCATGGCTACCAAGAACGGCCGCGCAGTCCTGTCGCGTCGTCGCGCCAAAGGTCGTGCGCGTCTGGCAGTTTGATAATCCGGTACTGGAGGTGAGTCAGGACTTCAGTCGGGAAAAGCGTCTGCTTACCCCCCGGCATTTCAAGGCAGTCTTTGACTCCCCTACCGGCAAGGTTCCGGGGAAAAATCTCCTGCTCCTTGCACGCAACAACGATCTTGATCACCCCCGTCTCGGGCTGGTTATCGGGAAAAAGAGCGTAAAGCTCTCCGTTGAGCGCAATCGCCTCAAACGTTTGATGCGCGAATCGTTCCGTCTGCACCAGGATTCACTGGTCGGCTGGGACATCGTTATCGTCGCGCGCAAAGGTCTGGGCGATGTAGAAAACCCCGAATTGATTCAGCATTTCGGCAAGCTCTGGAAGCGTCTGGCACGCAGCAAGCCAGTTCCAGAAGTCAAAACCGAAACTGTAGGGGTAGACAGTCCAGATGCGTAAACTGGCCCTCGTTCCGATCCAGTTTTATCGCTATGCCATTAGTCCTTTAATGGCCAACCACTGTCGTTTCTACCCCAGTTGTTCCTGCTACGCGTTAGAAGCCATCGAAAATCATGGCCTTCTGCGCGGTGGCTGGCTGGCCTTTCGTCGTTTAGGTCGCTGTCATCCGTGGAATCCCGGTGGTTATGACCCGGTTCCACCTATCCCTACCTCCCGTTCTTCTTCGATGGCCGAGTAATCATGGATATCAAACGCACGATCCTGATCGTCGCCCTGGCAATCGTGGCCTACGTTATGGTCCTTAAATGGAACCAGGACTATGGTCAGGCTGCCCTGCCGACTCAGAATGTTGCTTCCAGTACGACTACATCCGGTTTGCCGGACACCGCCACAGGCAATAATGCTGCCGCCAGTGACGATATTCCGCGCGCCGCAAGCGATACCAGCGCACCTGCCGAAACACCGGTAGCTGCCAGCAAGGATCTGATCCAGATCAAAACCGACGTGCTCGATCTTGCAATCGATCCACAAGGTGGCGATGTCGCTCAACTGACCTTGCCTCTGTATCCACGTCGTCAGGATCGTCCTGATGTTCCGTTCCAGCTGTTCGATAACGGCGGCGAACGTGTTTATCTGGCCCAAAGCGGTCTGATCGGCACCAACGGCCCGGACGCAAATCCGGCCGGTCGTCCGGTCTACTCCTCGGAGAAGAAGACTTATCAACTGGCTGACGGTCAGGACCAACTGGTCGTAGACCTGAAGTTCAGCAAGGACGGCGTCAATTACATCAAGCGTTTCACCCTGAAACGCGGCCTGTATGACGTAGCCGTTTCCTACATTGTGGATAACCAGAGCGCTCAGCCCTGGAACGGCGCAATGTTTGCTCAGTTGAAGCGTGATAACAGCGCTGATCCTTCGTCCACCACTGCTACTGGCACCGCGACCTACCTGGGCGCCGCCCTGTGGACAAGTTCCGAGCCGTACAAGAAAGTGTCCATGAAGGACATGGACAAGGCACAGCTGAAAGAAACCGTCACCGGTGGTTGGGTAGCCTGGCTGCAACACTACTTTGTGACTGCGTGGATTCCGGCCAAGGGCGAAAACAACGTCGTCCAGACCCGTAAAGACAGCAAAGGCAACTACATCATCGGTTACACCGGTCCTACATTGACCGCTGCACCGGGTGGCAAAGTTGAAACCAGCGCTGTGCTGTATGCCGGTCCGAAAAGCCAGGCTGTGCTGAAAGAGTTGTCCCCAGGTCTGGAACTGACCGTCGACTACGGCATTCTGTGGTTCATTGCCCAGCCAATCTTCTGGCTGCTGCAACACATCCACGCCATTGTCGGTAACTGGGGCTGGTCGATCATTTTCCTGACCATGCTGATCAAGGGGCTTTTCTTCCCTCTGTCGGCTGCCAGCTACAAATCGATGGCGCGCATGCGTGCCGTTGCACCGAAACTGGCTGCACTGAAAGAACAACATGGCGATGACCGGCAGAAAATGTCGCAAGCCATGATGGAGCTGTACAAGAAAGAGAAGATCAATCCGCTGGGCGGCTGCTTGCCGATCCTCGTGCAGATGCCGGTTTTCCTTTCGCTGTACTGGGTTCTGCTGGAAAGCGTGGAAATGCGCCAGGCGCCGTTCATGCTGTGGATCACTGACCTGTCGATCAAGGATCCGTTCTTCATTCTGCCGATCATCATGGGCGCAACCATGTTCATCCAGCAGCAGCTGAACCCGACTCCGCCGGATCCGATGCAGGCGAAGGTCATGAAAATGATGCCAATCATCTTCACCTTCTTCTTCCTGTGGTTCCCTGCAGGTCTGGTGCTGTACTGGGTTGTGAACAACTGCCTGTCCATCACCCAACAGTGGTACATCACGCGTAAGATCGAACGGGCTACCAAAGCAGCCGCTTGATTTACACTGTGGATAACCACTCAAAACGCCCCCTAGTGGGGCGTTTTGCTATCTGTCATTTTTGTCTGGATTCCGGTTAATGAGCGTACCTCGTGAAACCATCGCCGCCGTCGCCACCGCTCAAGGTCGTGGTGGTGTGGGCATCGTCCGTATTTCCGGGCCGTTGGCCAGCGTGGCGGCAAAAGCCATCAGCGGCCGTGAACTGAAACCACGTTACGCCCATTACGGCCCGTTTTTCAGCGACGACCAGCAGGTGCTGGACGAAGGCCTGGCGCTGTATTTCCCGGGACCGAACTCGTTCACCGGCGAAGACGTTCTGGAATTGCAGGGCCACGGTGGCCCGATCGTTCTGGATATGTTGCTCAAGCGTTGCCTGGAATTGGGTTGCCGCTTGGCCCGTCCGGGTGAGTTCAGTGAACGTGCCTTCCTCAACGACAAGCTCGATCTGGCCCAGGCCGAGGCCATCGCCGATTTGATCGAAGCCAGTTCCGCACAGGCTGCGCGTAATGCTCTGCGTTCCTTGCAAGGTGCGTTTTCCCAGCGTGTGCATAACCTGACCGAACAACTGATCGGCCTGCGCATCTACGTCGAAGCCGCCATCGACTTCCCGGAAGAAGAAATCGACTTTCTCGCCGATGGCCACGTGTTGAGCATGCTCGACAAAGTCCGTGATGAGTTATCCACAGTACTGCGTGAAGCCGGGCAGGGTGCGTTGTTGCGCGATGGCATGACCGTGGTGATTGCCGGTCGTCCGAATGCTGGCAAGTCCAGCCTGTTGAATGCGTTAGCCGGTCGCGAAGCGGCGATCGTCACCGAGATAGCCGGCACCACCCGCGATATTCTGCGCGAACATATCCACATCGATGGCATGCCGCTGCATGTTGTCGATACCGCAGGACTGCGTGACACCGATGATCATGTGGAAAAGATCGGGGTTGAGCGGGCATTGAAGGCTATCGGTGAGGCCGATCGAGTGTTGTTGGTGGTCGACGCGACCGCCCCGGAAGCGCTGGACCCGTTTGCGTTGTGGCCGGAGTTTCTCGAAACCCGACCTGATCCGGCGAAAGTTACCCTGATCCGTAACAAAGCCGACCTGACCGGCGAAGCGATTGTCCTGGAAACCAGCGAAGACGGGCACGTGACGATCAGCCTCAGCGCCAAGTCGGCTGGTGAAGGATTGGATCTTCTACGCGATCATCTCAAGGCGTGCATGGGTTACGAACAAACGTCGGAAAGCAGCTTCAGTGCACGTCGTCGGCATCTGGAAGCCTTGCGCCATGCCAGCGCTGCGCTGGAACACGGCCGCGCTCAGTTGACCCTGGCTGGCGCTGGCGAGTTACTGGCCGAAGATCTGCGCCAGGCCCAGCATTCTCTCGGTGAAATCACCGGGGCTTTCAGCTCTGATGATCTGCTCGGAAGAATCTTTTCCAGCTTCTGCATTGGCAAATGAAAAAAGGGGCTGTGGAGAATTTATCCACAGCCCCTTTTTCGTATTACCAGTTGTAGGAAACAGTACCGAGCAGGGTGCGATCTTCACCCCAGTAGCAACGGCCAGCGTCGTTGCAACCTGACACATATTCCTTGTCGAACAGGTTCTTCGCGTTCAGGTCGACGCTCCAGTGCGTGTCGATCTGATAGCCGATCGCCGCGTCTACCAACGTGACATCGCCGGCATCGAGCTTTCCGTAGAGAGAAGGCGAGGTGTAGGCGAAGGCACTGTCGAAGTAACGCACACCACCGCCCACGTACAGACCTTTCAAGTCGCCATCGAGGAAACGGTATTTCGCCCAGACCGAAGCCTGATTACGCGGCACGCCGGTCATTTGATGGCCTTTGACCAATGACGTCGCGGCATCCTTGGTGATTCGGGCGTCGGTGTAGGTGTAGGCCGCGGTTACGTTGAGGTTCTGCGTCAGGTTGCTGTTGAGCTCCAGTTCCACACCCTTGGAACGGCTTTCGCCCACTTGGCGGTAGCTCGACGTGGTGGCGTCGAAGTAGGTGTCGTCTTTTTTGCGCAGGTCATACACCGACGCAGTGAAGGCAGTGTCCCAGCCGATCGGTTCGTACTTCAGGCCCACTTCGTATTGGCTGCTGGTGATTGGGTCGAGTGGCGCGCCCGCATTGGAAATCTGCTGCACCGGCACGAACGAGGTGGAATAGCTGACATACGGCGTCATGCCGTTGTCGAACTGGTACATCACGCCGCCCTGATAGGTGAATTTCTTATCCTCGGAGCTGATGTCGCTCGACTGGGCCACCTTGTCGCGAAAATCACTGTCGACCCAATCCTGACGGCCACCGAGCAGGAACAGCCAGTGGTCATATTTGCTCTGGATCTGTGCATAAACCCCTTTCATCTGTTGTTCAAGCAAGGTGTTTTGCACCGCAATCGGTGTGGTCGGGGCGCGCAGGTACACCGGGTTATACACATCGATCGGCCCGACGATGCCGGCGTTCCAGTCCTGATTGAACGAGGTGCGATCGTAGCTGGCGCCGAACAGCACGGTGTTCTCCAGACCGCCGACCTGGAATTTGCCTTCCAGTTGGTTATCCAGCGAATACACCATCGATCTGTTGTAGCGATCGTAGGCCGTCATGTTCAGGCGTGTGCCGAAACCGGCATTGTTGAGGTTGCCCGGCCAGGTTTCATGACGGGTAATACGCGACTGCATGTAGCGCGAGTTCTGCCGGAACTGCCAATCATCATCGAAGGAGTGGCTGAACTCGTAACCGGTGCTCCAGGTTTCCCGTTCGAAGGTGTTCCAGTCCGGGTCGCCGAGCATGGTGCCTTTGGATAACTTGCCGTTGGGGTTTGTCAGTAAAGTCCCGGCGGCCGGTAGGCCAAGTTCCATATTGGTGTGATCCTTCTGGTAGTTGGCCAGCAGGGTCAGCGTGTTGTAATCGTCGAAATTCAGAGTCAGGGAGGGTGCGATGTAGATGCGGTCGTCCGGAACATGATCGGTCTGGGTGTCGGACTTGCGCCCAAGCATCACTACGCGCCCGAGCACGTTGCCGCTGTCATTGAGCGGGCCGGAGACATCGACGCCGATCTGCCGGCGATTATTCGAGCCATAACCCAATTGCACTTCGCCTTGCGGTGCGGCAGTTGGGCGTTTGCTCACCAGATTGACCAGACCGCCCGGTGCGTTTTCTCCATACAGTAGAGAAGACGGGCCACGGAAAATCTCGACGCGCTCAAGTCCGTAAGGCTCGGTGCTGGTGTCGTAGCGATTGCCCTGTACGCGTAGTCCATCGCGCAACAGACCGTAGCCGTAATCGGTGGCGTTGAAACCACGAATGTAGAACAGATCCCCGGCAAGGCTATCGCCGGCGGCGAACGGTGGGGCAAAGATCCCCGGCACGTAGCCGAGTACCTCGGTGAGTGTCTGAGATTTCTGATCCTTCATGCGCTGGGCGGTTACAACGGATACCGAGCGCGGCGTTTCCGACAACGGCGTACTGGTTTTCGTACCAATCCGGCTGTTCTGCGCCTTGTAACCGACGTCGGCGGCGTAATCCAGATTCATCGGATTGGCCAACTGACCGTTGATGTTGGTCGGGGCCAGCTCCAATGAATCACCGTTCGGAAGCGCCTGCAGAATGTAACTGCCCGGCGCCTGCGGTACGGATTGCAAACCCGAGCCTTGCAGCAGTTGGGCGAAACCCTGGTCGACGGTGAAGTTGCCGTTCAACCCGACGCTGCGCAAGCGGCTGGTCTGTTGCGGCGAGAACGACAGAATCACGTTGGCGGCCGAGGCGAACTGGCTCAGTGCATTGTCCAGCGGGCCCGCTGCAATCGCATAACGCTGGGTGGTCGATGCAGCGACGGCGTTATGGCTAATCACCAGACAGGATGCGGCGCTGGTCATCAGTAAGCTGTAGGCAATGCAATGGTAGGAAAAACGCTGACGAAACGTGGGAAGACGCATGTGTGGATAAGCCCTGAAGGTGGCAAAGAGCCGCGTTTATCGCGATTACCTGAAGGGCCGGGTCAGGGCAAAAAAAGATAACCCTGTTGTCGATTTATTTTCCCCAGGTGAAATTTCAATCAAGTGTTGTGGCTGATCGAGATCCAGTAACGAGTGAAATAGCGCACGTTAATCGGTAGTGACGCCTGAAGGTTGGCCAGGACTGCATCGGTGGAGTTGAGGCGAAATGTCCCGGAGACACGCAGCTCCCGGGCTCGCGCATCGCAATGTAAAACACCGCTGCGATAGCGGCCCAATTCGTCGATGACATGGCCCAAACGTGCATCAAGCACGATCAACTGGCCGTTGATCCATGCCACTTCAGAGGACTTGAAGGGATGAATGAAGCCGATGTGCTGACGATCGAAATCCGCGCCTTCGCCTGCCTGCAGAATTCTTGCGGCCGTTGATGCATCCGCGGGCTGAACACTGACCCGGTCTTCCAGCACTCCAACTCGGGTAGAGCCCGACAGCTGGTGAACGGAGAAACGGGTGCCGAGTGCTTGAATCCGGCCATCCCGGGTTTCGACGAAAAAGGGCCGTTGATCGCCAAGTTTGCCGGTTTGAATGAGGATTTCACCCGAGCGCAAACGAATCAGTCGATGTGCCGCATCGAAAGACACATCAATGGCAGTGTCGGTGTTGAGTTGAATCTGGCTGCCGTCGGCCAACGCGATGTTGCGGCGCTGACCAACCCCGGTCTTATAGTCGGCCCAGACATTCCTCAGAGATGGGTGTTGCTGAACATTCCAGCCAACGAACCCCGTCCCCGCTGCGAGCAGCAACAATTTCAGCACCTGGCGGCGTTGCTGACCGTTATTCAGTGCGCGACGTTTCAGATCCTGCGGCAGGGTGCCGAGGTGGCGCTGCAATTGTTCCATCTGGTTCCACGCCGCCAGATGCGCAGGGTCGCTATCTATCCACAGCTGCCACGCCTTCTGTTCGGCGAGCGTTGGCGGATCCGCCTGAAACTGCACATACCAGCTGGCAGCCGCTTCGAAGATCTGGCGATTGGGGGCGATGGCCATCAACGTTGCGCCATGATCAGGGCACATTCCGTCAGAGCGCGGATCATGTGCTTCTTTACGGTGGTCAGTGAAACCTTTAACTGCAGAGCGATCTGTTGATAAGTCAGACCATCAATCTGCGAGAGCATGAAGATCTGCTGGCTTCTGGCGCCGAGCCCGGCCAAGGCTTTATCCACAGCGACCAGGGTTTCGATGATCAGCGCCTTGTCTTCCTCGCTGATGGCAGTGGCTTGCGGTCGAGCCGCGAGGGTCTGCAAATAAGCGACTTCGATAGCCTGCCTTCTATAACGATCAATGACCAGACCGCGCGCGATGGTCGCCAGATAATCTCGTGGCTCGCGGATCTGCGCGGCATTACGCGCCGCCAGAATCCGCACAAACGTGTCATGCGCGACATCGGCGGCATCGCAGGCGTCATGCAATTTGCCCTTGAGCCAGCCATATAGCCACGAATGGTGTTGCTCGTAGATTTGCTCGATCGCAGCGTTATGGGCGGGTAAGGACATGGGGAAGAACTGATGAGTTAATGATAATGCCTATTATTAGCCCCTGTTACGTTCTCTCACAATAGCCCTCGCACTTCCCTCCATCGGCTTCTTCATCGCCAGCGAACCCTCGTTGGCGATTTTTTTGCGTCCCGAATACGCTGTTTTATCGACTTTCTGTAGATTAAGCCCTGTGAATAACTGCCACTAAGGGCAGTTGATAACAGGGCCTGAAAACTGGATATAACCCCCTCTGTGGATAACCATCCCTTTCATCCACAGGCTTAAACCGGTTATCCAAGGCCCTCATTGGCACATGATCACAGGGTTTTGAAACTCTGTACATATTGAATATCAAGGCCTGTAGCGATCTATCCACAGAAATGATGCTCAGTAGAAATAAACATAAAAACAAAGGTTTTATAAATTTCTCTCTTTTTTATTCTTTTAACCTCGAGTTCTCCACAGCTGGTTAAATTTTGTGCAAAGGGTTCTTTAGGAAGGGCGAAGTCCCTATACTTGTCGACCAGGTCCAGAAACCTGATCTCAAACTATTCCTGAATTACCTACTTAAGCAGGCACGAGGTGCGTGGTGGATTTCCCTTCCCGTTTTGAAGTGATCGTCATCGGCGGCGGTCATGCCGGTACCGAGGCAGCACTGGCCTCAGCACGTATGGGGGCAAAAACCCTGTTGCTGACGCATAACGTGGAAACCCTCGGTGCCATGAGTTGCAACCCGGCCATCGGTGGCATTGGCAAAAGCCATCTGGTCAAGGAAATCGATGCCCTCGGCGGCGCGATGGCCACGGCTACCGATTTGGGTGGCATCCAGTTTCGCGTGTTGAACAGCCGCAAAGGCCCGGCGGTGCGTGCAACCCGCGCTCAGGCCGACCGGATTCTGTACAAAGCCGCTGTCCGCGAAATCCTCGAAAACCAGCCGAACCTGTGGATATTTCAACAAGCCGCTGACGACCTGATCGTCGAGCAGGAACAAGTCCGTGGTGTTGTCACGCAAATGGGTCTGCGTTTCTTCGCTGATTCCGTGGTGTTGACCACCGGTACGTTCCTCGGCGGACTTATCCACATTGGTTTGCAGAATTTTTCTGGCGGTCGTGCCGGTGATCCGCCGTCAATCGCCCTGGCTCACCGTTTGCGTGAACTGCCATTGCGTGTCGGTCGTTTGAAAACCGGGACACCGCCGCGTATCGATGGCAAGTCTGTGGATTTCTCGGTGATGACCGAGCAACCGGGCGATACGCCGATTCCGGTGATGTCGTTCATGGGCAACAAAGAACAACATCCACGCCAGGTCAGCTGCTGGATTACTCACACGAACGCCCGCACCCACGAAATCATCGCGGCGAACCTCGACCGTTCGCCGATGTATTCCGCTGCCGGTGAAATCGAGGGCATCGGCCCGCGTTATTGCCCGTCGATTGAAGACAAGATCCACCGCTTTGCCGACAAGGAAAGCCATCAGGTGTTCATCGAACCGGAAGGTTTGACCACCCATGAGCTGTACCCGAACGGGATATCCACAAGCTTGCCGTTCGACGTGCAATTGCAGATCGTGCAATCGATCCGCGGCATGGAAAACGCGCACATCGTGCGTCCGGGTTATGCGATCGAGTACGACTACTTCGATCCGCGCGACCTGAAGTACAGCCTGGAAACCAAAGTCATCGGCGGTCTGTTTTTCGCCGGGCAAATCAACGGCACCACCGGTTACGAAGAAGCGGGTGCGCAAGGTTTGCTTGCTGGTGCCAACGCCGCACTGCGCGCCAAGGGCAAAGAAGCCTGGTGCCCGCGTCGCGATGAAGCGTATATCGGTGTGTTGGTCGACGACCTGATCACCCTCGGCACCCAAGAGCCGTACCGCATGTTCACTTCCCGTGCCGAGTACCGCCTGATTCTGCGCGAGGACAACGCCGACCTGCGTCTGACCGAAAAAGGTCGCGAACTCGGCTTGGTCGATGACGCGCGTTGGGCGGCCTTCTGCAAGAAACGCGAAAGCATCGAACTCGAAGAACAGCGCCTGAAAAGCACCTGGGTTCGCCCGAATACTCAGCAGGGCGATGCGATTGCCGAAAAGTTCGGCACGCCGCTGACCCACGAATACAACTTGCTCAACCTCTTGAGCCGTCCGGAAATCGACTACGCTGGTCTGGTCGAAGTAACCGGCAACGGCGCCGAAGATCCACAGGTCGCCGAGCAGGTTGAAATCAAGACCAAATACGCCGGTTATATCGACCGTCAACAGGACGAAATCGCCCGTCTGCGCGCCAGTGAAGACACGAAATTGCCTGTGGATATCGATTACACCAACATTTCCGGTCTCTCCAAGGAGATCCAGAGCAAGCTCGGCGCGACTCGACCAGAGACGCTGGGCCAGGCTTCGCGGATCCCGGGCGTGACCCCGGCAGCGATTTCGCTGTTGATGATTCATTTGAAAAAACGCGGCGCGGGCCGTCAGTTGGAGCAAAGCGCTTGAGTTCTAAGGTCACTTCGCAACACGCCGAAGAGTTATCCACAGGAGCCCGCGAGCTCGGTGTCCATCTCACTGAAACCCAGCACGAATTGCTGCTGGGTTATCTGGCCCTGTTGATCAAATGGAACCAGGCCTACAACCTGACTGCCGTGCGCGATCCGGACGAAATGGTTTCGCGGCATTTGCTCGATAGTCTCAGCGTCATGTCGTTCATCGAAAACGGTCGCTGGCTCGACGTCGGTAGCGGCGGCGGCATGCCGGGAATCCCGTTGGCGATCCTGTATCCGGATTCGCAAGTGACTTGTCTGGACAGCAACGGCAAGAAAACCCGCTTCCTGACTCAGGTCAAACTCGAACTCAAACTGGATAACCTGCAAGTTATCCACAGTCGTGTCGAAGCCTTCCAGCCTGCACAGCCGTTCAACGGGATCATTTCCCGGGCGTTCAGCAGCATGGAAAACTTCACCAACTGGACTCGCCACCTCGGCGATGCCGATACACGCTGGCTGGCAATGAAGGGCGTTCATCCGGCCGATGAGCTGGTAGCATTGCCGGCAGACTTCAAACTCGATAGCGAACACGCCCTGGCCGTACCCGGTTGCCAAGGCCAACGCCATCTGCTGATACTGCGCCGCACGGCATGATTGGGAACACAAGCAAGAATGGCTAAGGTATTCGCGATAGCGAACCAAAAGGGTGGTGTGGGCAAGACCACCACCTGCATCAACCTCGCAGCATCCCTGGTCGCGACCAAGCGCCGGGTGTTGTTGATCGATCTCGATCCACAGGGCAACGCCACCATGGGTAGCGGTGTGGATAAACACGGCCTGGAAAACTCGGTCTACGACCTGCTGATCGGTGAATGCGATCTGGCCCAGGCCATGCACTATTCCGAGCACGGCGGTTACCAACTGCTGCCGGCCAACCGCGATTTGACGGCGGCCGAAGTGGTGCTGCTGGAAATGCAGATGAAGGAAAGCCGTCTGCGCAGCGCGCTGGCGCCGATCCGTGAAAACTACGATTACATTCTGATCGACTGCCCGCCGTCGCTGTCGATGCTCACGCTGAACGCGCTGGTCGCCGCTGACGGGGTGATTATCCCCATGCAGTGCGAGTACTTCGCGCTCGAAGGCTTGAGCGACCTTGTGGATAACATCAAGCGCATCGCTGAATTGCTCAATCCGAATCTGAAAGTCGAAGGCCTGCTGCGGACCATGTATGACCCGCGCCTGAGCCTGATGAACGACGTTTCGGCGCAGCTCAAGGAACACTTCGGCGAGCAGCTGTACGACACGGTGATCCCGCGCAACATCCGCCTGGCCGAAGCGCCGAGCTACGGCATGCCGGCGCTGGCGTACGACAAGCAATCGCGTGGCGCCCTGGCTTATCTGGCCCTGGCTGGCGAGATGGTTCGCCGTCAGCGCAAAAATTCACGCATCGCCGCCGCTCAGGCAACTTAAGGAATCCCCATGGCCGTCAAGAAACGAGGTCTCGGACGTGGACTGGATGCACTGCTGAGTGGTCCGACCGTCAGCGCGCTGGAAGAACAAGCCGCGCAAGCTGACACCCGTGAGTTGCAACACCTGCCGCTTGATCTGCTGCAGCGTGGCAAGTATCAGCCGCGCCGGGACATGGATCCGCAGGCGCTGGAAGAGCTGGCGCTGTCGATCAAGGCTCAAGGCGTAATGCAGCCGATCGTGGTACGCCCGATTGGCGGTGGTCGTTTTGAAATCATCGCCGGTGAACGCCGCTGGCGCGCGAGCCAGCAAGCCGGGCAGGAAACCATCCCGGCGATGGTGCGCGACGTACCGGATGAAACCGCAATCGCCATTGCGCTGATCGAAAACATCCAGCGTGAAGACCTCAACCCGATCGAAGAAGCGGTGGCCCTGCAGCGTTTGCAGCAGGAGTTCCAGCTGACGCAGCAGCAGGTCGCCGAGGCTGTGGGTAAGTCCCGCGTCACTGTGGCTAACCTGTTGCGGCTTATTGCACTGCCGGAAGTCATCAAGACCATGCTGTCCCACGGTGACCTGGAAATGGGTCATGCCCGTGCTTTGCTCGGTCTGCCGGACAATCAGCAGGTGGAAGGGGCGCGACATGTTGTCGCACGCGGCCTGACTGTGCGCCAAACTGAGGCGTTGGTTCGCCAGTGGTTGAGTGGCAAACCGGAGCCTGTGGAAGCGACCAAAACCGACCCGGATATTGCTCGTCTCGAACAGCGTCTGGCCGAGCGCCTAGGCTCTGCGGTGCAGATTCGCCACGGCAAGAAGGGAAAGGGGCAGTTGGTGATCGGTTACAACTCTCTCGATGAGCTTCAAGGTGTGCTCGCACACATCCGCTGAAACATTTCCTCATGTAGCGCGCAGTCGGAAATCACTACCTGACAGTTGAATAGGGGCAGAACCGCCCCTATACTCTGCGCGCATTTTGTCGGCACAAATTATGCCAAGTTATTGAATTCTGGCAGCCGACCATTGGAGAGCAATAGTGATGGAAACCCGCAAGCCAAACCGCCTGCCGTTCCATCGCCTGGCGGTTTTTCCGGTGTTGATGGCTCAATTTGTCATTTTGCTCATTGCCGCTTTGGCGCTCTGGCAATGGCACGGAGTCGTTGCCGGATACTCGGGACTTTGCGGAGGCCTGATAGCCTTGCTGCCCAATGTTTATTTTGCTCACAAGGCATTTCGGTTTTCCGGCGCCCGAGCAGCCCAGTCCATCGTACGGTCATTTTATGCCGGCGAGGCAGGCAAACTGATTTTGACGGCAGTGCTCTTTGCACTGGTGTTTGCAGGTGTGAAGCCACTGGCGCCGATAGCTGTATTCGGCGCGTTCGTGCTGACTCAGTCGGTCAGCTGGTTCGCTCCCCTGCTGATGAGAACAAGACTTTCGAGACCTTAGGGCGTTTGAGGCAACCATGGCAGAAACAACCGCTTCGGGCTATATCCAGCACCACTTGCAGAACCTGACCTTCGGTCAGCTACCTAACGGCGGCTGGGGCTTTGCCCATACCGCAGCAGAAGCCAAAGAAATGGGCTTCTGGGCTTTCCACGTCGATACCCTCGGCTGGTCGGTCGCGTTGGGTCTGATCTTCGTACTTCTTTTCCGCATGGCGGCAAAGAAAGCGACTTCGGGTCAGCCGGGTGCTTTGCAGAACTTCGTTGAAGTATTGGTCGAATTCGTCGATGGCAGCGTGAAAGACAGCTTCCATGGCCGTAGCCCGGTGATTGCGCCGCTGGCACTGACCATCTTCGTCTGGGTGTTCCTGATGAACGCCGTCGACCTGGTACCGGTCGACTGGATTCCTCAGCTGGCCATCCTGATCTCCGGTGACCACCACATCCCGTTCCGCGCCGTGTCGACTACCGACCCGAACGCGACCCTGGGCATGGCGTTCTCGGTTTTCGCACTGATCATTTTCTATAGCATCAAGGTCAAGGGCTTCGGCGGCTTCATCGGCGAACTGACCCTGCACCCGTTCGGCAGCAAGAACATCTTCGTTCAAGCCCTGCTGATCCCGGTGAACTTCCTGCTGGAATTCGTGACCCTGATCGCTAAACCGATCTCTCTGGCTCTGCGTCTGTTCGGCAACATGTATGCCGGCGAGCTGGTGTTCATTCTGATCGCTGTGATGTTCGGCAGCGGCCTGCTCTGGCTGAGCGGCCTGGGCGTTGTTCTGCAGTGGGCGTGGGCTGTGTTCCACATCCTGATCATCACGCTGCAGGCGTTCATCTTCATGATGCTGACCATCGTCTACCTGTCGATGGCGCACGAAGAAAACCATTAAGGCCAGTCTCGACTAGTCTGATGTCCTTCCCGGTCAAACGGGAAGGGGCTCTTCACAGGGCAACTGAAACGATTTGTTTTACCGCTTTAATCTAAAAAACCTAAACCATACGACGTAAAAGTCGGGAGGAAAGATGGAAACTGTAGTTGGTCTAACCGCTATCGCTGTTGCACTGTTGATCGGCCTGGGCGCACTGGGTACCGCAATTGGTTTCGGCCTGCTGGGCGGCAAGTTCCTGGAAGGCGCAGCGCGTCAGCCAGAAATGGTTCCAATGCTGCAAGTTAAAATGTTCATCGTTGCCGGTCTGCTCGACGCCGTAACCATGATCGGTGTTGGTATCGCTCTGTTCTTCACCTTTGCGAACCCGTTCGTTGGTCAGATCGCTGGCTAATTACCCGGATTCTTCCGAGTAATTTGATGTGATGGACAACGTAACTGCGAGGTGTTGGCGTGAACATTAATGCGACCCTGATTGGCCAGTCCGTTGCGTTCCTGATTTTTGTACTGTTCTGCATGAAGTATGTATGGCCTCCGGTCATCGCTGCTCTGCACGAACGTCAAAAGAAGATCGCTGATGGTCTGGACGCTGCCAGCCGTGCAGCTCGCGACCTGGAGTTGGCCCAAGAAAAAGCGGGTCAGCAACTGCGCGAAGCGAAAGCTCAGGCAGCTGAAATCATCGAGCAAGCCAAGAAACGCGGTAACCAGATTGTCGAAGAGGCCGTTGAAAAGGCCCGTGTCGATGCTGACCGTGTGAAGGTTCAGGCTCAAGCCGAGATCGAACAGGAACTGAACAGTGTCAAAGACAAGCTGCGCGCCCAAGTGGGTTTGCTGGCTGTCGGCGGCGCCGAGAAGATCCTGGGTGCCACAATCGATCAAAACGCGCACGCAGAGCTGGTTAACCAACTGGCTGCTGAAATCTAAGCGAGGGCGATCATGGCAGAACTGACCACGTTGGCCCGACCTTACGCTAAGGCGGCCTTCGAGCACGCTCAGGCCCACCAGCAACTGGCCAATTGGTCAGCCATGCTCGGCCTGGCTGCAGCGGTGTCACAAGATGACACCATGCAGCGCGTGCTCAAGGCCCCGCGACTGACGAGCGCAGAAAAGGCCGCCACGTTTATTGACGTGTGCGGCGACAAGTTTGATGCGAAGGCACAGAACTTCATCAATGTCGTTGCCGAAAACGACCGTCTCCCGCTTCTGCCGGAGATTGCCGCTCTTTTCGACCTGTACAAGGCCGAACAAGAGAAGTCGGTAGACGTTGAAGTGACCAGTGCTTTTGCATTGAACCAAGAACAGCAAGACAAACTCGCCAAGGTTCTCAGTGCACGACTCAACCGGGAAGTGCGCCTGCAAGTTGCGGAGGATGCTGCCCTAATAGGTGGTGTCGTCATCCGCGCCGGCGACCTGGTTATCGATGGCTCGATTCGCGGCAAAATCGCGAAACTTGCCGAAGCATTGAAATCTTGAGTTTGAAGGGGCAGCAGAGCAATGCAGCAACTCAATCCTTCCGAAATAAGTGAAATTATCAAGGGCCGCATCGACAAGCTCGATGTGACCTCCCAAGCCCGTAACGAAGGCACTGTCGTCAGCGTATCTGACGGCATCGTGCGGATTCACGGTCTGGCCGACGTAATGTACGGCGAGATGATCGAGTTTCCGGGCGGCGTCTACGGTATGGCCCTCAACCTGGAGCAAGACTCCGTAGGTGCCGTTGTACTGGGCGCTTACCAGTCTCTGGCTGAAGGCATGAGCGCCAAGTGCACCGGCCGCATCCTCGAAGTTCCGGTTGGTAAGGAACTGCTGGGTCGCGTAGTCGACGCACTGGGTAACCCTGTTGACGGCAAAGGTCCACTGGGCAACACCGAGACCGACGCGGTCGAGAAAGTTGCTCCAGGCGTGATCTGGCGTAAGTCGGTAGACCAGCCTGTACAGACTGGCTACAAGGCTGTCGATGCCATGATTCCTGTCGGCCGTGGCCAGCGTGAGCTGATCATCGGTGACCGTCAGATCGGTAAAACCGCTCTGGCGATCGACGCGATCATCAACCAGAAAGACAGCGGCATTTTCTGCGTCTACGTAGCTATCGGTCAGAAACAATCGACCATCGCCAACGTGGTTCGCAAGCTGGAAGAAAACGGCGCCCTGGCCAACACGATCATCGTGGCTGCCAGTGCTTCGGAATCTCCTGCGCTGCAATTCCTGGCACCGTACTCCGGTTGCACCATGGGTGAATTCTTCCGCGACCGCGGTGAAGACGCGCTGATCGTTTATGACGATCTGTCCAAGCAAGCAGTGGCTTACCGCCAGATTTCCCTGCTGCTGCGCCGTCCACCAGGCCGTGAAGCTTACCCAGGCGACGTGTTCTATCTCCACTCCCGTCTGCTGGAGCGCGCATCCCGCGTTTCGGAAGAATACGTAGAGAAGTTCACCAACGGCGCAGTGACCGGCAAAACCGGTTCCCTGACCGCACTGCCGATCATCGAAACCCAGGCTGGCGACGTTTCCGCGTTCGTTCCGACCAACGTGATTTCCATCACCGACGGTCAGATCTTCCTGGAATCGGCCATGTTCAACTCGGGCATCCGCCCTGCAGTGAACGCCGGTGTTTCGGTATCCCGTGTGGGTGGTGCCGCTCAGACCAAGATCATCAAGAAGCTCTCCGGTGGTATCCGTACCGCTCTGGCTCAGTACCGTGAACTGGCGGCATTCGCCCAGTTCGCTTCTGACCTGGACGAAGCGACCCGTAAGCAACTTGAGCATGGTCAGCGCGTTACCGAGCTGATGAAGCAGAAGCAATACGCACCAATGTCGATCGCTGACATGGCGCTGTCGCTGTATGCCGCTGAGCGTGGGTTCCTGACTGACATTGAAATCGCCAAGATCGGCAGCTTCGAACAAGCGCTGATTGCTTTCTTCAACCGCGATCACGCCGATTTGATGGCCAAGATCAACGTTAAAGGTGACTTCAATGACGAAATCGACGCTGGCATGAAAGCCGGTATCGAGAAGTTCAAGGCCACCCAAACCTGGTAAGCCGCAGCGGGAGCCGCGAGGCTCCCGCTTGCTAACCTGATAGGTGTTACATGGCAGGCGCAAAAGAGATTCGCAGTAAGATTGCGAGCATCAAAAGCACGCAAAAGATTACCAGCGCCATGGAAAAAGTGGCGGTCAGCAAAATGCGCAAGGCACAAATGCGCATGGCTGCTAGCCGTCCTTATGCGGAGCGTATCCGCCAGGTTATTGGGCATCTGGCCAACGCCAACCCGGAATACCGCCACCCGTTCATGATCGACCGCGAAATCAAGCGCGTTGGTTATGTCGTAGTGAGCAGTGACCGTGGTCTGTGCGGCGGCTTGAATACCAACCTGTTCAAGGCCCTGGTCAAGGACATGGCGGTAAACCGCGAAAACGGCGTCGAGATTGATCTGTGTGTTGTTGGTAGCAAGGGTGCGGCCTTTTTCCGCAACTTCGGCGGTAACGTCGTTGCAGCTATCAGCCACCTGGGTGAAGAGCCGTCGATCAATGATCTGATCGGCAGCGTCAAGGTGATGCTGGATGCCTACCTGGACGGCCGTATTGACCGCCTGTCCGTGGTGTCCAACAAGTTCATCAACACCATGACGCAACAGCCTACCGTGGAGCAGTTGATTCCACTGGTGGCCACCCCGGATCAGGATCTCAAGCACCACTGGGACTATCTCTACGAACCGGATGCCAAAGAGCTGCTTGACGGCTTGATGGTCCGCTACGTTGAGTCGCAGGTCTACCAGGCGGTGGTCGAGAACAACGCGGCTGAACAAGCTGCGCGGATGATCGCGATGAAGAACGCTACCGACAACGCCGGTGATTTGATCAGCGATTTGCAGCTGATCTACAACAAGGCGCGTCAGGCTGCGATCACCCAAGAGATCTCGGAAATCGTCGGCGGCGCTGCCGCGGTTTAACGGTTCAAATATTCAGAGGATCCAGCTATGAGTAGCGGACGTATCGTTCAAATCATCGGCGCCGTTATCGACGTGGAATTTCCACGCGACAGCGTACCGAGCATCTACAACGCTTTGAAAGTCAAAAGCGATGCCGGCACCACTCTGGAAGTTCAGCAGCAGCTGGGCGACGGCGTGGTTCGTACCATTGCGATGGGTTCCACCGAGGGCTTGAAGCGCGGTCTGGAAGTTACCGACTCTGGCGCAGCCATCTCCGTACCGGTCGGTAAAGCGACCCTGGGCCGGATCATGGACGTCCTCGGTAACCCGATCGACGAAGCTGGCCCGATCGACACCGAAGAGCGTTGGGGCATTCACCGTCCAGCGCCTTCGTTCGCTGAACAGGCAGGCGGCAACGACCTGCTGGAAACCGGCATCAAGGTTATCGACCTGGTTTGCCCGTTTGCCAAAGGCGGTAAAGTCGGTCTGTTCGGTGGTGCCGGTGTAGGCAAAACCGTAAACATGATGGAACTGATCCGTAACATCGCCATCGAGCACAGCGGTTATTCCGTGTTCGCCGGTGTGGGTGAGCGTACTCGTGAGGGTAACGACTTCTACCACGAGATGAAGGACTCCAACGTTCTGGACAAAGTGGCACTGGTTTACGGTCAGATGAACGAGCCGCCGGGTAACCGTCTGCGCGTAGCTCTGACCGGCCTGACCATGGCCGAGAAGTTCCGTGACGAAGGTAACGACGTTCTGCTGTTCGTCGACAACATCTATCGTTACACCCTGGCCGGTACTGAAGTATCCGCACTGCTGGGCCGTATGCCTTCGGCAGTAGGTTACCAGCCGACCCTGGCTGAAGAGATGGGCGTTCTGCAAGAACGTATCACTTCGACCAAGGAAGGTTCGATCACCTCGATCCAAGCGGTATACGTACCTGCGGATGACTTGACCGACCCGTCGCCAGCGACCACCTTCGCCCACTTGGACGCCACTGTCGTTCTGTCCCGTGACATCGCTTCCCTGGGTATCTACCCGGCAGTAGATCCACTGGATTCGACTTCGCGCCAGCTGGATCCGAACGTAATCGGCCAGGACCACTACGACACCGCTCGCGGCGTTCAGTACGTTCTGCAACGTTACAAAGAGCTGAAGGACATCATCGCGATCCTGGGTATGGACGAGCTGTCGGAAGCCGATAAGCAGTTGGTAAACCGTGCTCGTAAGATCCAGCGCTTCTTGTCGCAGCCGTTCTTCGTGGCTGAAGTCTTCACCGGTGCTTCGGGTAAATACGTTTCCCTGAAAGACACCATTGCTGGCTTCAAAGGCATCCTCAACGGTGACTACGACCACCTGCCAGAACAAGCGTTCTACATGGTTGGCGGCATCGAAGAAGCGATCGAGAAAGCCAAGAAACTGTAATCCCGGCGCCCGGCAACGGGTGCTAATTTAGGTTGAGGCAATCAGATGGCTATGACAGTCCATTGCGATATCGTCAGCGCGGAAGGGGAAATCTTTTCCGGCCTGGTCGAGATGGTGATTGCGCACGGTGCACTGGGTGATCTTGGTATCGCTCTGGGTCACGCGCCGCTGATCACTAATCTGAAGCCAGGTCCGATCCGCCTGATCAAGCAAGGCGGGGAGCCTGAGGTGTTCTACATCTCCGGTGGTTTCCTCGAGGTTCAGCCGAACATGGTCAAAGTGCTTGCCGATACCGTGCAACGTGCCGCCGACCTGGATGAAGCTCAGGCTCAAGCAGCTCTCAAGGCTGCCGAGCATGCTCTGCATGAAAAAGGCGCTGATTTCGACTACAGCGCTGCGTCAGCTCGTCTGGCCGAGGCTGCAGCTCAGCTGCGCACCGTCCAGCAGATCCGCAAGAAGTTTGGCGGTTAATCCGTCAGCCGCTTGTTGTGCGATTGATAAAAAAGGGTAGCCTCGGCTACCCTTTTTTCTTTTCCGAATTCCCGAAACCCGGTCGCAGTTGCTGACCACCCAGGATTGGTAGCCAGTCATGTCTCTTGAAATCGTTATCCTCGCGGCCGGTCAAGGCACTCGTATGCGTTCGGCCCTGCCGAAAGTACTGCATCCGATTGCCGGCAATTCCATGCTGGGTCATGTTATCCACAGCGCCCGCCAACTCGATCCACAACGCATTCACGTGGTCATCGGCCATGGCGCTGACGTAGTGCGTGAACGTCTGGCTGCTGACGATCTGAATTTCGTCCTTCAAGACAAACAACTGGGCACCGGCCACGCCACTGCCCAGGCTGTGCCGTTCATTACTGCCGACACCGTGCTGATTCTCTACGGTGATGTGCCGCTGATTGAAGTCGAAACCCTGCAGCGACTGCTCAAACATGTCGTGCCTGGGCAGATGGGTTTGCTCACCGTCGAGCTGCAAGACCCTACCGGTTACGGCCGTATCGTGCGTGATGCCGACGGCAAGGTGGCCGCAATCGTTGAACACAAAGACGCCAGCGAAGCGCAACGCGCGATCACTGAAGGCAACACTGGCATTCTCGCAGTCCCGGCCAATCACTTGGCCGACTGGATGAGCCGCTTGTCGAACAACAATGCCCAGGGCGAGTACTACCTGACCGATGTGATCGAAATGGCGGTCAGTGATGGTCTGGTGGTGGCCACCGAACAACCGCACGATCCAATGGAAGTGCAGGGCGCCAATGATCGCAAGCAGTTGTCCGAGCTGGAGCGTCATTACCAATTGCGCGCTGGCCGTCGTCTGATGGCGCAAGGCGTCACCTTGCGGGATCCGGCACGTTTCGATGTGCGTGGCGAAGTGACCGTGGGTCGAGACGTGCTGATCGACATCAACGTGATCCTCGAAGGCAACGTGGTCATCGAAGATGATGTGGAGATCGGTCCGAACTGTGTGATCAAGGACAGCACCCTGCGCAAAGGCGTGGTGATCAAGGCCAACTCGCACATTGAAGGTGCGGTGCTGGGCGAGGGCAGTGATGCCGGACCATTCGCGCGCCTGCGTCCAGGCACCGTGCTCGAAGCACGTGCGCATGTGGGTAACTTTGTCGAGCTGAAAAACGCCCACATGGGTGAAGGCGCCAAAGCAGGTCACCTGACTTATCTGGGCGATGCCGAGATCGGTGCGCGTACCAACATTGGCGCCGGCACCATCACCTGCAACTACGATGGCGCCAACAAGTGGAAAACCGTATTGGGTGCGGACGTGTTCATTGGCTCCAACAATTCGTTGGTGGCGCCTGTGGATATCTCTGACGGTGCATCCACAGCAGCCGGATCCACCATTACCCAGAATGTGGATAACGCGCAGTTGGCCGTTGGTCGTGCGCGGCAGAGAAACATCGATGGCTGGAAGCGGCCGGAGAAGATCAGGAAGAGCTGAGTTATCCACAGCTGCCTTTTGAACATCAAAAGATCGCAGCCTTCGGCAGCTCCTACGGGGACTGTTGGAGGTTGCGATTTTTTTTGGATGACGGCTTGACGATTTATGGCTGATAGGTTTTGATTGCTTCCGTTATCTTTCGAATCGAAACTTAGGTCGCCATGTCGAAACGCAACACGCCACAACGCCGCCATAATATTCTCGCCTTGCTCAACGAGCAGGGCGAAGTCAGTGTGGATGAACTGGCCAAGCGCTTCGAAACCTCCGAAGTTACGATTCGCAAGGACCTCGCCGCGCTGGAAAGTCATGGTCTGTTGCTGCGCCGCTACGGTGGGGCGATCACCATGCCGCAGGAACTGGTCGCGGAAACGGCGCAGAGCATTTCCAAATACAAACAGGCGATTGCCCGCGCGGCGGTGAAACGCATCCGCGAACACGCGCGGATCATCATCGACAGCGGCAGCACCACCGCTGCGATGATCCCCGAACTCGGCCAACAGCCAGGATTGGTGGTGATGACCAACTCCCTGCATGTCGCCAACGCCTTGAGCGAACTCGAACACGAACCGGTGCTGTTGATGACCGGCGGCACCTGGGATCCGCATTCGGAATCCTTCCAGGGCCAGGTCGCCGAGCAAGTACTACGCTCTTACGACTTCGACCAGTTGTTCATTGGCGCCGACGGTATCGATCTGGTGCGCGGCACGACGACTTTCAATGAATTGCTGGGACTGAGCCGGGTCATGGCCGAGGTGGCGCGAGAAGTCATCGTCATGGTCGAGGCCGACAAGATCGGTCGCAAGATCCCCAATCTGGAACTGCCGTGGAGCAGCGTCCATACCCTAATTACCGATGATCGCCTGCCTATCGAAGCGCGCGATCAGATACAGGCCCGCGGTATCACCGTGATTTGCGCGGCTGTCAGTCAGGAGAAATAAGCATGTGTGGAATTGTCGGCGCAGTTGCTGAACGTAATATCACCGCCATCCTGCTCGAGGGCCTCAAGCGCCTGGAATACCGCGGCTATGACAGCGCCGGTGTCGCGGTCTTCACCAACGACGAAACCCTTGAGCGCATGCGTCGTCCGGGCAAGGTCAGTGAACTCGAAGCCGCATTGGCCGAGCATCCGCTGGTTGGCCGTCTCGGCATTGCCCACACCCGTTGGGCGACCCACGGCGCACCCTGTGAACGCAACGCCCACCCGCATTTTTCCGGCGACATCGCGGTGGTGCACAACGGCATCATCGAAAACCACGAAGCCCTGCGCGAACAATTGAAAGCGCTGGGTTATGTGTTTACTTCGGATACCGATACCGAAGTCATCGCTCACCTGCTCAACCATAAACTCAAGGATCAGCCTGATCTGAGCGTTGCACTTAAAGAGACGGTCAAGGAACTGCACGGTGCTTATGGCCTGGCCGTGATCAATGCCAAGCAGCCGGATCGTCTGGTCGCCGCCCGCAGTGGCAGCCCGTTGGTGATCGGTCTGGGTCTGGGCGAGAACTTCCTTGCCTCTGACCAGTTGGCCCTGCGTCAGGTCACCGACCGCTTCATGTACCTGGAAGAAGGCGATATCGCCGAAATTCGCCGCGATAACGTGCAGATCTGGGACGTAAGCGGCAACGCTGTCGAACGCCAGACCGTGCAGTACAGCGACGGTGCCGAAGCCGCCGACAAAGGCGAATATCGCCACTACATGCTCAAGGAAATCCACGAGCAACCGGCCGTTGTGCAGCGCACCCTCGAAGGTCGCCTGAGCAACGATCAGGTGCTGGTACAAGCGTTCGGCCCACAAGCGGCCGAGCTGTTCGCCAAAGTGCGTAACGTACAGATCGTCGCCTGTGGCACCAGCTATCACGCCGGTATGGTCGCCCGTTACTGGCTCGAAGAACTGGCCGGTATCCCGTGCCAGGTCGAAGTCGCCAGTGAATTCCGCTACCGCAAAGTCGTGGTGCAGTCGGACACCCTGTTTGTGACCATCTCGCAATCCGGTGAAACCGCCGACACCCTTGCGGCCCTGCGTAACGCCAAAGAGCTGGGCTTCTTGGCCAGCCTGGCGATCTGCAACGTTGGCATCAGCTCGCTGGTGCGCGAATCCGATCTGACCCTGCTGACTCAGGCCGGCCGCGAAATCGGAGTCGCCTCAACCAAAGCTTTCACCACGCAATTGGTCGGTCTACTGCTGCTGACCCTGTCGCTGGGCCAGGTGCGCGGCACGTTGGCCGACGGCGTTGAAGCGCGTCTGGTCGAAGAGCTGCGTCGCCTGCCAACCCGTCTCGGCGAAGCATTGGCCATGGACAGCACGGTGGAAAAGATCGCCGAACTGTTCGCCGAGAAAAACCACACCCTGTTCCTTGGCCGTGGTGCGCAATTCCCAGTGGCGATGGAAGGTGCCCTGAAACTCAAGGAAATCTCCTACATCCACGCCGAAGCCTACCCGGCCGGCGAACTGAAACACGGCCCGCTGGCGCTTGTGGATAACGACATGCCGGTAGTCACCGTGGCGCCGAACAACGAACTGCTGGAAAAGCTCAAATCCAACCTGCAGGAAGTCCGCGCCCGTGGCGGTGAATTGATCGTGTTCGCCGACGAAAAAGCCGGCATGACCAACGGCGAGGGCACCCACGTGGTTCAGATGCCGCACATCCACGACATTCTCTCGCCGATCCTCTACACGGTTCCGCTGCAGTTGCTGTCGTACTACGTTGCGGTGCTTAAAGGTACGGACGTGGATCAGCCGCGTAATCTGGCGAAGTCAGTGACGGTGGAGTAATTGTCCTTACGCAGGGGCGAGAGTTTTCTTGCTCCCTGCGTTGTTCCCCCTGCTTTATTACTTCACCAATTTCCTCTACTGAAAATCCGCGAAAAAATCCGCCTATCGTTGCTGACCAAAACCTCCGGCGGCTAGATAAGACGGGCGTTTGAGCGCATTTATAGCTTCGTAAAAATCCGCGATTACAGTATTTTTTGAGCGGTCGATCGCTTTCTCGCTGGTGTAATCGTTTCCAAAGAACCTATCGCCCCGCTGAGAGGTATTGGATGGATCGCTTCCAGGAAATGCACATCTTCACCACCGTCGCCCAGGAGCAAGGCTTCTCTGCTGCCGCGCGGCGCTTGGGGTTGTCGGCCGCAAGCGTCACGCGGGCGGTAGCGGCGCTGGAGTTGCGGATTGGTACGCAGTTGCTGATTCGCACCACGCGCAGTGTGCATTTGAGCGAAGCGGGGCAGCGTTATCTGGAGGATTGTCGACGGATTCTTGCCGAGGTGCAGGAAGCCGAGGATTCGGCGGCGGGCAGTCATGCCGAGCCGCGTGGGCAATTGACGGTCACGGCGCCGGTGTTGTTCGGCGAGTTGTTTGTCACGCCGGTGATGGCGGGTTATCTCGCGCAGTACCCGGACGTGTGCATCAATGCATTGTTGGTCGACCGAGTGGTGAGTGTTGTCGAGGAAGGCATTGATGTTGCGGTGCGTATCGGTGATCTGCCGGACAGCAACCAGCATGCGATTCGCGTGGGCGAAGTGCGGCGGGTGATTTGCGCTTCGCCTGCTTACTTGGATAAACACGGTCGTCCCGAGCATCCACGGGCGTTGGCCGGGGCGCCGGTGGTGGCGACTTCATCGATCGGGCAGCAGCGCAGTTGGCCGTTTCTTGAACACGGCGAGCCGTTGAGCGTGCGCCCGGAACCGCGTCTGGTGGTGACGGCGAATCAGGCGGCCATCGCTGCTGCCTGTTTGGGGTTGGGGTTCACTCGAGTGTTGTCCTATCAAGTCGCCAGCAAAATCGCCACCGGAGAGCTGGAAATCGTCCTTGCCGAATTCGAGCTGCCGCCATTACCGATCCACGTGGTGTATCAGGGTGGGCGCAAGGCGCCGGCGCGAATCCGCAGTTTCGTCGATTTCACGGCCAAGGCTTTGCGTGAGCACCCGGCGCTTAAAAATGCTGCGTTATTGCATGAGCTGAAATAATCGATTGCAGTTGCTGGTGATTCTGTTGTTTTCGCGATCAGGGGAAGATGGCTGCCTCGGCGCGCTCATCCCCGCAGCGGCGCCCCTGTCCAGCGGAGTCGACCATGCAAGCGATCAAACTCTACAACTTTCCACGTTCCGGCCACGCCCACCGTGTCGAGTTGATGTTGTCCCTGCTACAACTGCCGACCGAGCTGATCTTCGTCGATCTGGCCAAGGGTGAGCACAAGCAGCCGGCGTATCTGGCGATCAACAGTTTTGGCCAGGTACCGGCCATTGATGACGGCGGCGTGGTGCTGGCCGACTCCAACGCAATTCTGGTGTATCTGGCGCAGAAATACGGCAATGGTCGTTGGCTGCCCGCTGACCCGGTCGGTGCGGCACGGGTGCAGCGCTGGTTGTCGGCCGCCGCCGGACCTATTGCTTTCGGCCCCGCTGCCGCCCGTTTGGTCACCGTATTCGGCGCGCAACTGAATGCTGAAGAAGCCATCACCCGTGCGCACAACCTGCTCAAGGTAATGGACGCCGAGTTGGGTAAAACGGCGTATCTGGCCGGCGCCGAACCGACCATCGCCGACGTCTCCGCCTACAGTTACATCGCCCACGCACCGGAAGGCAATGTGTCGCTGGACGACTACGGCAACGTTCGCGGCTGGCTGGCTCGCGTTGAAGCCTTGCCCGGTTTCGTCGGTATGCCGCGCACTGTCGCCGGTCTGCAAACCACTGCCTGATTTTCGCAATCCACACTGTGCCAGCGGTGCAGGGGAGAGGTCGTGATGGAACGTTCACCGTGGCACGCAGGCGAGCAACAGTTGCAGGCGAAAGTCGGGGTTGCCGAACGCATGGGGGCGTTCGGGCGTAAGGTGATTCGCACGTGGATGCCGGATCAGCACCGTGAGTTCTATCAGCAATTGCCCTTCATGCTGTACGGCGCCGTCGATGCGCAGGGTCGGCCGTGGGCGAGCGTGCTTGAAGGTGCGCCGGGGTTTGCCCACTCGCCCGATCCCGAGCATCTGCATTTCGCCAGCCAACCCTCGGCCGATGATCCGGCGCAACTGCGCAACGGCGAGCCGATCGGTTTACTCGGCATCGAACTGCACACCCGCCGGCGCAATCGCCTCAACGGCCATGTCGACAATCTGACCGCGCAGGGTTTCGACGTGAGCGTGGATCAGGCTTTCGGCAACTGCCCGCAATACATTCAACTGCGCCAGTTTCAGCGTGTGCCGCTGACGGATCCACAGACGCGCCCGGCTAAACATTTGGATGGCCTCGATGATGCGGCCACCGCGCTGATCACTGGCGCGGATACGTTTTTTGTCGCCAGTTATGTGGATGTCGATGGCTTGCGTGCGGTGGATGTTTCTCATCGCGGTGGTCAACCCGGTTTCGTACGCGTTGAAGGGAATCGTCTGACCATCCCGGACTTTGCCGGCAATCTGCACTTCAATACCCTCGGCAATTTGCTGCTCAACCCTAAAGCGGGCTTGCTGTTCATCGACTTTTCCACAGGCGATGTGCTGCAACTCAGCGGGCGTACCGAGATTCTTCTCGATGATCCGCAGATTGAGGCTTTTCAGGGCGCCGAGCGCCTGTGGACATTCGATGTGGAAAAACTGGTGCGGCGCCCGGCGGCATTGGTGTTGCGCTGGCGCTTCGACGGCATGTCGCCGACCAGTCTGTTGACCGGTAACTGGGCCGAGGCGGACGCACGTTTGCAGGCGCAGGCGCTGGGCAATCAATGGCGGCCGCTGCGGGTGGCGAAGATCGAAGCGGAGAGTCAGCACATTCGCTCGATCTATCTGGAGCCCACCGACGGTGCCGGTTTGCCGGTGTTTCTTGCCGGCCAGCATCTGCCGCTGCGTTTCACCCTTGATGGCGATGTACACATCCGCACTTACAGCCTTTCGAGTGCGCCGTCGGATGGTTTTTACCGGATCAGCGTCAAGCGCGAAGGCCTGATTTCATCGCATCTGCATGAACAGATTCGCGTCGGCGATGTACTTGAAGCGCGGGCGCCGCAAGGGCATTTCACCGTGGCGCCACTGGAACACAGGCCGTTGGTGTTATTGGCGGCCGGAGTAGGCATCACGCCGTTGCTGTCGATGCTGCGCGAAGTGGTCTACCAAGGCCTACGAACGCGGGGTATTCGTCCGACATTGTTATTGCAGAGTTCACGCAGCCTGGCGGATCAGCCGTTTCGCAAGGAACTGGATCGCTTGCTTGAGAGTGCTGGCGATTCTGTGCGCGTGGTGCGTTTGCTCAGCCAGCCGGAAGCCGAACTGCACGAAGGTGAGGATTTCGATCTGTCGGGGCGTATCGACGCGCAAGTGCTGAGAAACCTGCTGGATGCCGAGGATTTCGACCAGCTCGACTTTGTCCTCTGCGGCCCCGGTGGTTTTACCCAAGGGTTGTACGACACCTTGCGTGAGCTGGATGTACGCGACGCGCAGATTCATGCGGAAACCTTCGGGCCGTCGACGCTGAAACGTCAGGCCGATCCGGACGCGATCGTCATCGAACAACCGCCCGCAGCGACCACATCGGTTCCGGTGGTGTTCGAGCGCTCGGCGAAAGAGGCGCGCTGGCAGCCGGATGGCGGGAGTTTGCTGGAACTGGCGGAAAGCCGGGGTTTACGTCCCGAGTTCAGCTGCCGTGGCGGTTCGTGCGGTACCTGCAAGACCCGACTGGTCAGCGGGGCGGTGAATTATCCACAGGTGCCGGCGGACATTCCGGAGGCGGGGCATGTGCTGATTTGCTGTGCCGTTCCGGCACAAAGCACGCAGCCTTTAGTGCTGGATCTGTAATTCTGAACCCACCACAAATACCCTGTGGGAGCGAGCCTGCTCGCGAATGCGTCGGATCAGTCAACATCATTGTTGCTGACAGACCGCTTTCACGAGCAGGCTCGCTCCCACAGTTGGTATGCGTTCCAAAACAGGTTCAGGCGTAGGACAGCGATTTCTCTTCCAGCAATTCCTGATACAGCTCTGTCCACTTGCGGCCCATGTCGTCGGCTGTGAACAACTGCCGATAACGTGCTTCAGCTTTTACGCCCATCGCAGCAGCCCGCACCGGATCCTCCCACAGGGTTCGCATCGCCTCGCGGAACGCCTGTGGATGACTCGGTGGCACCACCAGCCCGGTCTCGTTGTGGATATTGATGTAGCTGGTGCCGGTGCCGATCTCGCTGGAGATCATCGGTTTGCCGTACATCGCGCCTTCCAGCAAGGAAATGCCGAACGCTTCCGAACGCAGATGCGAAGGGAAGACAATGGCGTAGCTCAGTTGCAGCAGCGCGACCTTGTCTTCGTCATCCAGACGTCCGAGGAAGTGAATGTTGCGCAGGCCCAGCGCCTGCGCCTGAGCGTGCAGTTCCAGCTCCAGTGGCCCGGCACCGACAATGACCACGGGATAGTCCACGTCTTTCAGTGCCTCCAGCAAAATGTGCAGGCCTTTGTAGTAACGCATCACGCCGACAAACAGGAAAAACTTATCCCCAAGCTGCTGGCGCCAGCGATTCATCCGTGCGGAATCAGGCTGTGGATAACCGGCCTTGTTCAAACCGTAGGGAATCACCCGGGTCTTGTCCTGAAACTGCTGCAGTACATCGCTGGTGTGCAGGTAGTTCGGCGAAGCGGCAACGATGCGATCGGCGCTGGAGAGAAAGCGATTCATCAGCGGTCGGTAGAGTTTGAGCAGGTGCTTCTGGCGAATAATGTCCGAGTGGTAAGTCACCACGCTCGGTTTATTCATCGCACTGGCGAAGTGCACCAGGTCCATGAACGGCCACGGGAAGTGGTAATTGACCACATCGGCCTCGGCCGCCATCTCGCGAAACTGTTTGAACACACTCCAGGAAAAACCGGTGGAGGCGAATTGAATATCCAGTTTGGCGCGGTGCACTTCGTGCTGACCGAGTTGCACCACGGGTGGTGTCGGGTCGGCACTGAGCGTCAGCACCTGGCCATCGATGCCATGCTGGGCGCCGCTTTCGCAGAGTTGGAAGATCACTTGCTCAATGCCGCCGACCGAGTCAGGCAGGTACGTCTTGAAAAAATGAAGAACTCGCATTCAACCTCCCATGGCCTGGCGGTAGGCACTGGCCGTGGCCTGTGCACAACGTTCCCAGGAAAAAAGCCGTGACTGCTGCAACCCGGCTTCTCGGCATGCCTGCCAATGCGCTTGATCGTCGATCAGAAGGCTCATCGCATCACGCAGGCCTTGTGCATCGTCAGCTTCAATATAGTTGCCTGCGGCGCCCGCGACTTCCGGCATCGCCGAAGAACGCGTGAGCACCACCGGTGTGCCGCTGGCCATGGCCTCCAGCACCGGCAGGCCAAAACCTTCATACAACGACGGAAAAATCAGCGCCCGCGCCCCGGCCAGTAGTTGCGCGACCTGTTCATCGGGCAGATATCCGAGCAGGCACACATGCCCACTGGCCAGCGCCTGACGCAAAGGTTCACTGAACTGCTCGCGCTCCCACCCGGCCATGCCGACGATCAGCAGCGGATAACGCTGGCGCACGGCTTCCGGCAACAGGGCGTGGGCGCGCAGGGCCAAGCCAAGGTTCTTGCGCGGCTCCAGCGTGCCCACGCATAGAAAATATTCCCGTGCCGCCACTGCATGCGCCTTGAGTACTGCGTCAATGACGCTCGCCTCGCGCGGGTGAAAACGCTCGGCGACGCCCAGTGGCGCGACGACGAAACGCTCGGCAGGCAGGCCGAACCAGGCCTGAGCTTCTTCGGCAATGGCTTGCGAGTCGGTGAGAATCACTTGGGCCTGCTGCACACCCACGGCCAACCGTCGCTCGATTTCCCTGAGTCGCGCGGCGGGCTGCGTGTCGGGAAAATGCAGGTGAGTCAGGTCGTGCAGAGTGATCACCGTCGGGCCATCGAAGGCCAGTGGCCACAGGCTCGGCTCGTGATAGAGGTCGATGCCTTGGGTGCGGCCCTGATCGAAGCGTTTCTGCTCCAGCCAGCGGCGCGCCTGATAGGCTCCGGGAATCTGCCGCAGTAGTGGTGTAAGACGCGAATAACCTGGCATGGCCGCTTCCGGCAGTGCCGAGCTCCAGCCCCAGCCGTGGAACAACGTCACGTCCACGTCGGGTTCACTGCGCAAAGCGTTGACCAGCTCGGCGACGTAATGCCCGATGCCGGTGCGCGGTGCCTGGAGAATGCGTGCGTTAAGCGCTATGCGCATGCTGCCTCGCTGGCGCCGCCGGCGCTTGCTGGACGTTACGCACACTGCGTTCGGCCAGTTGCTGACTGGCTTCGCGCCAGCCGATCCACTGCCAATCGGCGACATCGCGAGCGGCGGGGAATTGGCCGCTGCGCTGGAAGACGTTGATCAAGTCGGCAAGGCTTTGCGGATCCTGCAAGTCGAAATACGCCATGAACTCGCCACCAATTTCGCGGAACACCGCAATATCACTGCCCATCGCCGGCAAGCCTCGCTGCATGGCTTCCACCAACGGCAAGCCAAAGCCTTCGACGAACGAGGGGAACACCAGCGCACTGGCGTGGGCGTAGGCGTGTTCAAGGCTGGTGTCACTGAGGTCGTTGAACATGAACAGACGCTGGTTCAGCTCGGGATGATTGCGCACCCGGGCGAGGAGGGCGTCGCATTTCCAGCCGACCCGCCCGGCGATGCACAGCCGTGCCGTTGAGCCAGTGGCCCAGGCGCGTTCGAAGGCATCGAGCAAATACGCGTGGTTCTTGCGTGGCTCGATGGTGCTGACCATCAGGTAAACCGGGTCTGTTGTCGTGAACAATTGCTTCAGGCGCGGCTCGACCGTGGCCTGGTTGTTGTGCAGATCCAGTTCGGAACCCAGGTGAAAGAAATCGAACCAGCGCTGGTCGGTGTGTTCTGCACCGATTCTGCGCTGCAATTCTTCACGCACCTGATCGCGCACCGTGGCAGAAATGGCCATGTAGCCGTCGGCTGTGCGGGTGATCCAGTCGAACCACTCACTGAAAACCTCGACCAGACGTGTGTCGTAAAACTGTGGGTGAGTCAGCGGGATCAGGTCGTAGATCACCGCGATCAAACCGACGCCGTCACGTTTGAGCCGTTCGACGTGGGCGAAAAGATCCGAGTGCCAGGATGAGTCCAGCAGCACCAGTTGATCGCCCGGCTGATGTTGCAGGGGTGAACAACGTTTGAGCAGTTGCGTGCGGTTGATCCGTCGGATCAGGCGGATCGGCAGGCCGAACGCGCCGAAGATCGTCAGCCGGTAGCCGACATACAAAATCCGTCGCGCCAGTTTCGAGGTGAGTTGCGCATCACGACGCTGGTGCCACTGCCAGAAGCGATGAGCGAGGCGCTCCAGGCGTCCACCGAAGGTTTCCAGCCTGTTGAAAAAAGGCGTATCGAGCGATGCCAGTTGCAGCACGCGATAGAGTTCGCCATTAAGCACGACCACCGGCAGGCACTCGACGCCTTCAGCGCTGGCAGGCAGTTGTTTGATGACATTGCGAACCACGCGCTGAATACCCGAATTGACCGTCGGGTGTTTGAACACATGGGTGCATTCCACCAGCAAGCGGGTCATGGTGTGCGCTCCACACGGCTGGTTTCGACATCACGGCTGATCGTGGTCCGTGCGTTCAGCCACGCGCAACCGACGAAATCTTCGCGTCGATTGTTGATGACATGAAACACCAGACCGAGATCACGCCATTCGTAATTTCGATCCAGGTGCGAGTCCAGCCTCGACAAGCTCAGGGCCACTGAATAGTTGCCTTTACCCAGACCCATGACAAACGCAAAGCGATAGGTGATGCGCTCGCCGGCTCGCAGGTTTTCCAGTGCCTGGTTCTGGCGATGGGTGTTGATGCCATACATGGGCTGGCCGAGGCGATCCTTGATCATGAATCCCAGCACCAACCTTTCGATGTCCTGACGAACCTCGACGTCCACGGCCAGCACCACAGACTGGCCGACTTCGGCGGCTTCGATGGCGCGTTCGGATTCGTCGAGCAGGCGCACGCGCAAAATGCCCGCCTCACCAGTACCCGATACGGTTTGCACCTGGCCGTCGCTGAGCGTTTCCTGGCGCACGATCTGGCCCTCACGTTCGGCGAGCAAGGCGTTGTAGTAATCCATCACCGCTTCAGGCCTGTCGTGCATGACCATGCGGCCGCCATCGAGCAGGATCGCAGAATCGCAGATCGATTGAATCGCCGAGCGATCGTGAGACACGATCAGCAGGGTGGTACCGGCCTCGCGGAAACTGCGGATACGCTCAAAGCTTTTATGCTGGAAGTAGGCGTCGCCCACGGACAAGGCTTCGTCAACGATGAGAATATCGGGGCGGCGTGCGGTGGCGACGCTGAATGCCAGACGCATCTGCATGCCACTGGAGTAGGTGCGTACCGGATGATCAATCGCCTCGCCGATTTCAGCGAAGCGCTCGATCTGTGGCATCAACGCGTTGATTTCATCAAGTTGCATACCGAGCAGTTGCCCGGCCATCACCGCGTTTTGCCGGCCGGTGAAATCCGGGTGAAAACCCATGCCCAGTTCCAGCAGCGCGGCGACCCGACCCGACAGCTCAATGGTGCCGCAGGTCTGTCGGCTGGTGCCGGTGATCATCTTCAACAGCGTACTCTTGCCTGCGCCATTGACCCCGACGATACCCACGGCCTCGCCGGCCGGGATCTCGAAGGTAAGCTCCTTGAGTACCCAATGCTGGCGGTGACGCAGCGGCGAAAAAGGAATCAGCCATTCGGCCAGGCGACTCCAGCGGCTGGGGTATTGTTTATAGGCTTTGCCCAGCCCGGTAACACGGATATGTCCCATCAGAGCTCATCCACCATTTCACCGACCCGTTGGCGGAACAGACGCAGACCGATTGCGCAGAACACGGCACCGATCACGAATGCCGGCAGCAGTGAACTCCAGAGTGGCCATTGACCGTAGAGGAACACGTTCTGGTAGCTGGCGATCAGGTTGGTCAGCGGATTGAATTGCAGCAGGCTTCGCAGCCACTCCGGCAAGATGCTGATGGGATAAACGATCGGTGTCAGCCAGAACCAGAATTGCAGACAGATGCCGAAGAGTTGCCCGACATCACGGAAGAATACGTTGAGTACGCCCAGCACCATGCCGAGTCCGGCGCTGAGCATCATTTGCAGGGCAACCAGTGGCACCAGCGCCAGCAAGGCCATGCCCGGCCAGCGTCCGGTGACGAGCAGAAAACCGAGGAACAAGCCAATAATGATGGCGAAATTGATCCCGGCATTGATCAGCACGATCACCGGCAGACAGACTCTCGGAAAGCTGATTTTTTTCAGCAGATTGGCATTGTCCAGAAACATGTTCTGGCTGCGCAGCGTGATTTCCGAAAACAGACCCCACGCCAGCAGGCCGGCGCACAGGTAAATGCTGTAGGCCATGCTGTCATCCACGCCCGGTAAACGGGCGCGCATGATGTGGGAAAAGATCACGGTGTAAACGATGATCATCGACAGCGGATTGAAGATTGGCCACAGAGCGCCAAACAGCGAGTTGCGGTATCGCGCTTGAAACTCTCGCTGCACGCTGCCAAGGATGAAGCCTCGGTATTCATGCAATGAGCGGTACAGGGAAAGCAGCATTTAAACCGTCCTGCCGTACTGGTCTTCGAAGCGGACGATATCGTCCTCTCCCAGGTATTCGCCGCTTTGCACTTCGATGATCACCAGGTCGATTACGCCGGGGTTTTCCAGGCGATGCTTGTGGCCGGCGGCGATGAAGGTCGATTCGTTCTTGGCCACTAGCGTCGTGCCGGAGCCGTTGTTGGTGACCTTGGCCATGCCTTCGACCACCACCCAGTGTTCGTTGCGGTGATGGTGCATTTGCAGCGAGAGCTTGCCACCGGGTTTGACCACGATGCGCTTGATCTTGAAGCGCGGGCCTTCTTCGAGAACCGTGTAAGTGCCCCACGGGCGGCTGACGGTACGATGCAGCCGATAGGCTTCGTGGGATTTGTCCTTGAGTTGCTTGGCCACCCGGCGCACGTCCTGCGCACGGTCGGCATGGGCCACCAGCACGGCGTCGGCGGTGTCGACCACGATCAGGTTATCCACACCCACCGTCGCCACCAGGCGGCCTTCGCTCTGCACGAAGTTATTGTGGCTGTCGATAAAGATCGCTTCACCGCTGGCGCGATTGTTGTCGGCATCGGCTGGCACCAGTGCCGCGACGGCGCCCCACGAACCGATATCGCTCCAGTCGAAACCGGCGGGCACGACGACGACTTTTTCCGAACGCTCCATCAGCGCGTAGTCGATGGAGATGTCGGTAATTTCAGCGAACAGCGCCGGTGACAGTTCCTGCTGCAGGCAACCAACCGTTTCGATCGGCGCGCTGGCAGCCATGCAGGCACGGGTCTGCTCCAGCAGTTCGGGTGCGTGCAGTTGCAATTCGGCAATCACGCTGGCGGTGGTGAAACAGAACATTCCCGAATTCCACAGGAAGTTGCCGCTCTCCAGATAATGCGTGGCGGTTTGCAGATCGGGCTTCTCGACGAAACGCTGCACTTTCGCCGCGCCTTTGGCGTCCAGCGGCGCGCCGGTTTCGATGTAGCCGAAGCCGGTTTCCGCTGCGGTCGGGATCACGCCGAACGTCACCAGATAACCGTCCTTGGCCAGATTGACCGCGTGCTCGACCGCGGTTTTCAGCGCGTCCTGATTGACGATCAAATGGTCGGCGGGCATCACCACCATGATCGCGTCGTCACCGTGCAAGGCTTGCAGCGACAACGCCGCCGCCGCAATTGCCGGCGCGGTGTTACGCCCGGTCGGCTCCAGCAGAAAGTGCCCGCGATGGCGCGACACGTGGGCGGCGCAATAGTGATCCTTGCTCTGGAAGTAGTACTCGCGGTTGGTCACCGTAACAATGTCGCCCCAGCCGTCGAGCAGTGCTGCCGCACGCTGGTAGGTCTTGCCCAGCAGCGACTGGCCGTCGGGCAGGGTCATGAACGGCTTGGGATGGCCCTCGCGGGACACCGGCCACAAACGGGTGCCGGCACCGCCGGACAGAATCACGGGAATCAGCATGGCCTACTCCTTGGCGACGCGTTTCATGTCCGCATCCATCATCATGCGGATCAAGGTATCCAGGTCGGTTTTCGGCTTCCAGCCCAGCACGCGCTGAGCCTTGGCCGGATTGCCGAGCAGCACTTCGACTTCGGCCGGGCGGAAAAACGCCGGGTCGATCTTCACGTAATCGCGGTAGTTGAGGCCGACGTGATCGAAGGCGATGCGGCACATTTCGCGCACCGTGGTGGTGACGCCGGTGGCGACCACAAAATCGTCAGGCTTGTCCAGTTGCAGCATCAGCCACATGGCTTCGACGTAGTCACCGGCAAACCCCCAGTCGCGCTTGGCGTCAATGTTGCCCAAGGCCAGCTCCTGCTGTTTGCCCTGTTTGATGCGTGCAGCGGCGTCGGTGACCTTGCGGGTCACGAATTCGATGCCGCGCAGCGGTGATTCGTGGTTGAAGAGGATGCCGCTGCTGGCGTGCAGGTTGAAGCTTTCGCGGTAGTTGACGGTGATCCAGTGGCCATACAGTTTGGCCACGCCGTACGGGCTGCGCGGGTAGAACGGGGTGTTCTCATCCTGCCGTTCGGCCTGAATCAGACCGAACATTTCGCTGGTCGAGGCCTGATAAAACCGAGTGTGCGGACTGAACTGACGAATCGCTTCGAGCAAGTGAGTAACGCCCAGGCCGTCGACGATGCCGGTGGTGACCGGTTGATTCCACGACGCGGCGACAAAGCTCTGCGCGGCGAGGTTATAGACTTCGTCCGGCGCCGATTGAATGACCGCACGCTGTACCGAACAGGCATCGGCCATGTCACCGTCCAGATAGACGATGTCGGCTTCGACCCCCATCTCGCGCAGGCGCCAGCGCGAATCGCTGCTGCGCCTTGCGACGAGGCCATGAACCTTGTAGCCCTTGTCGAGCAACAGCTTGGCCAGATACGCGCCATCCTGGCCGGTGATCCCTGTGATCAGTGCACTTTTTGTCATTC
The DNA here is from genome assembly GCF_022662375.1 of Pseudomonas sp. CROZ-RG-20F-R04-15. Classification (GTDB taxonomy): domain Bacteria; phylum Pseudomonadota; class Gammaproteobacteria; order Pseudomonadales; family Pseudomonadaceae; genus Aquipseudomonas. Next base: position 82,082 of record NZ_JAKNQL010000010.1, read on the forward strand.
TTGTCTTACTCGCGTCTCCCAGTCGGACAGGATCGCCCGCAGGGATTGTTGTGTAGTGATTTCAGGCGTCCACCCTGTGGTCCGGGTCAGGCTGGCGTGGCTGCCGCAAACGCGACGCTGGTCGGCACGGCGCATGCGCGCGGGGTCCTGAACCAGTTGCATCTCGACCTCGGCCAGATCGCCGAGCTGCTCGATCAGGCTGCGGATGCTTTGCTCGCGGCCCGAGCAGATGTTGTAGACCTGTCCTGGCGTGCCTTTTTCCAGAAGTGCGAAGTAGGCCGAAATCACATCGCCGACATCGAGGAAGTCCCGCGTCACGTCGATGTCGCCGACTTCCAGCTGCGGGGCTTGCAGGCCCTGTTTGATGCGATTGATCTGGCGCGCGGCACTGGCAATCACAAAACCTGGGTTCTGTCCGCTGCCCATGTGATTGAACGGTCGTGCGACCAGTATTGGCCAACCTTCGCTCAGGCCCCATTGCAGGCTGAGAAATTCCGCCGAAAGCTTGCTCACCGCGTACGGGTTGCGCGGGCAGGGCGGTTGTTGTTCGGTGATGGGCAGATCGCTTTCGCCGACCTGGCCGTAAACATCGCCAGAGCTGACATACAGGAACGTACCAGCAAAACCGCGCGCCTTGAGGGCTTGTAACAGGTTGAGCGTGCCGAGCAGATTGATTTCGAGTGTGCGTGCCGGATCGCGGAAGGCTTCGGGAACGAAAGTCTGCCCGGCCAGATGAATGACGGCATCAGGCAGTTGTGGCCACAGGTCGGTGAGGCTGTGCGGATCGGTGAGGTCGTAGGGTACCGCGGCAGGCAGCAGCTCCCACGACGAATCCGGCAGCGCCAGACGCGACTGAATATGTTGTCCCACGAATCCACTGAGACCCGTGACGAACAGACGCTTTTTCAAACAGCGACCCCTTGGTCTTGAACTTGCGCCACTTTCCCACAGGCTTTGAAGGAAGGTCTGTCAGACCGGTAAAAAAACCGCTTAAAAGACAGGCGAAGTCAGTTGTTGTAGTTGTTTGTTGCCAATCTGTGCCAATTGCTCGGCAATTTCAACAGGCCAAACCGTGACTGGTCAGTTCTCGTTAGCGTAGTCCGGTTTATTCTCGCCAAGCGGTTCACGAACCCTTTGTGGATGTGTTTAGAATGCGCCTTGTCACGATTGGCCGGGTTCGTCGGAGTCGTCGTGTCAAAAGGTGAAACTGACCACTAAAACAAGAACAAGACGGAACCGAAGACGAAGAACGGGCATCGATCCGATTCAACGCCTGGCCGTCATAGTGTGAGGCTGCCGGGATGGCAGTTTCATCGTGGAATGCCATGAATTTCATTCTTTACTCGGACATCAACGAGCGCACCATCAGCCAGAATCTGGGGCATCCCGATTCCAGTTATTACTTTGTGCTGAGGGCCTATCACCCGTTGCTCGAAACATTCGGGCGAGTCCATGTGGTGAGTGCTGTGGCCGAGGTCGATCCGCTCTACCGGCAGCTGCTCGCCGCTGGCCAGGAGAGTGTTTTCCTCTCGTTCACCCGACCACAGAAAACTCCTATCGATCTGGAGTGCCCCACCGTCTGCGTTGTGGCGTGGGAGTACGATTCGATCCCTGATGAACAGTGGAACGACGAGCCACGGCAGGACTGGACGCGCATGTTGGCCAAACATGGCCGCGTGATCACGCTGTCCAGCCATACGGCCCGAGCGATCCGTCGCTCCATGGGCGAAGACTTCCCGGTGTTGGTCTTGCCGGCACCCCTGTGGGAACGCTTTGCAGCGATTCGCGAACAGGCTGTCAGTGCAGCGGTCAATGCGGGGGCGACCTTGACGGTCAAAGGTTGCATCTTTGATTCCCGCCAGATGAACCTGCACCCGGATAACCTGCTGCCGAAGCCTATTGCGCCTGAAGAACTGGCCGAAATCGAAGCCCGCCTGGAAGCCTCACGGCCACCGCCGCTGACCTTGAAGCGGCGCTTCGTGATTGCCCGGCATTACTGGCGGTTGTGGCTACTGAATGTGGGCCATCAGCAGGAACCGCCAGTGCCACGCGTGAGGTTTCTGCAGAACTGGTACTGGGAAGGCGTTCGCGACCTGGTTCCAGAGACTTTGCATGACTGGCTCGGCAAACGTCTGCCCAATATCGCCGGCCCGCAGCCGGTGCCTGTGACGGTCCAACCGCCGCCGCGAGACATGCCGGACAGTTCATTAGAGGTTCAAACCCGCGTGGACGGTGTGGTTTACGTGACGGTGTTCCGCCCCGAGGACGGGCGCAAGAACTGGCTACAGATCCTGACGGCTTTTTGCGCAGCGTTTCGTGACACCCCCGACGCCACACTGGTGATGAAATTTACTCAGAGCGATCTGGAGACCGTCTACGCACATCTGATGACGCCGCTGGCGCAATTGGCACCGTTTTCCTGCCGGGTCGTGATGATTCACGGCTATCTGGACGATGCTGAATATGCGCGGCTTTATCAGGCGGCGAGTTTTTACGTCAACGCTTCGCATTGTGAAGGGCTGTGCTTGCCGTTGATGGAGTTCATGGCGTGCGGCAAACCGGTGATCGCTCCCGATCACACGGCGATGCAAGATTACATCGACGCATCTGTGGCGTTCGTGGTCGGCTCCAGCGTAGAGGCGTGCACCTGGCCCCATGACCCGCGAATGCTGTTTCGCGCACACCGTCATCGACCGGACTGGGGGTCGTTGAAAAAGGCCTACGAAAACAGCTACCGGATGGCCAAGACACAACCACAGGATTATCAGCGCATGTCGCTGGCAGTAGCCGAACGCATGCGCGATTACTGCGCGCAAGCGGCTCTGCAAAAGCGTGTGGAAGATTTTTTCGGGCTGGCATCACAGGCTGGCAACGTTGCCCCGGTTACGGATAACGCCTCATGCTGATCATCATTCATTCCGAAACCAACCAGCACACCATCAGCCGCAACCTCGGGCGTTCCGAATACAGCTATTTCTTTGTGCTCAAGGAATACCGGCCGGTGCTGGAACGCCTCGGGCGGGTGATCGAGGTCCTGGAGCCGAACACCGAAGTCGACGCGTTGTACGCCGACTGCCAGTCCCGTGGCGAGCCTTGCGTGTTTCTCTCGTTTTCGCCACCGCACCGCACCCCGGTACATCTGGCCTGCCCGACGTTGCCGGTCTTCGCCTGGGAGTTCAGCACCATCCCCAACGAACCGTTTGCCGGCGATCCGTTGAACGACTGGCGCACGGTACTCGCTGCCTGCGGTGCCGCGATCACTCACTCCACTTACACAGTCGATGCGGTGCGCGACGCGATGACTGCCGATTACCCGATTGTCGCCGTACCGGCCCCGGTCTGGGATCGATTTGCCGCGCGGGGCGTTCAGTTGCAGGGGCAACCTGTGGTCGATCCGGTGCGTTTGACGATCAAAGGGCTGGTGGTCGACAGTCGCGAAATCGATCTGGATGCCTTCGGCCCTGTGCATTTGCGCCGTGGCCCGGGCATCGATTTCCTGGCGCCTGTCACCGAGCAGACGTTGTTGCTTGAAGGTGTGGTGTACACCTCGGTGTTCAACCCTCGCGACGGCCGCAAGAACTGGGAGGACATGATCAGTGCCTTCTGTACGACTTTCCGTGACAACGACGACGCAACGCTGGTGCTCAAACTCACGCACCACGATGCCGAAGAAGCGCTCACTGACATTCTTCATCATCTGTACAAAAACCAGCCTTATCGCTGCCGCGTCGTGCTGGTCTACGGTTATCTGGCGGACGCGGATTACGAACGGCTGGTACAGGCGACCCGTTACGTCGTCAACACGTCCTACGGCGAGGGCCAGTGCCTGCCGCTGATGGAATTCATGTCCTGTGGCAAACCGGCAGTCGCACCGTGCACGACAGCGATGATCGATTATCTGCACGCCGATAATGCGTTCCTGATCTCGTCGACCGAGGAATTTACGGCCTGGCCGCACGATCCGCGCTCGGCTTACCGGACACTGCGTTACGCGGCCAATTGGGCGTCGATCTGTGCGGCTTATCGAGCCAGCTACGAGGTGGCCAAAAACGATCCGCAACGTTATGCGCACATGTCGGCGCAGGCTGTGGAAAGCCTCCAGGGGTTTTGCAGTCAAGCCGTGGCCGAGCAGCGCTTGCAGGCATTTTTCGCGCAGTTGTTCGAGCGGCACGCCGAACTTGCAACGGAGGTTGCTGGAGCATGATCCGTCGATTGTTCCAGCGATTTTTAGCCGAGCCGCAAGCGCCGCAAGCCGTTGAACCGGTCAACGAACCGGTGGTTGAACTGCCGCCTGAATCTGAGCCGGAACCGTTGTTCACCTGGTCGCCACGCGATGTCGGTTTACGTGATGCGGTCCTCGACGGCTGGTTTCTCAATGACAGTGGTGAATTGCTCAAGGGCTTCGCCATAACGCCTGAAGACACCTTGCTCGACGTCGGTTGTGGCGAGGGGGCCGCGACGTTGTTTGCGATACGCCAGGGCGCTTCCGTGATCTTCACCGACAGCGAGCACGACAAGGTGAGCGAGCTGGCCCGCCAGGTTGAAGCGCGCAGCACCAAGCCGAGTCTGGGACTGGTCAGCAACAGCTTGCCATTGCCATTGGCCGATGGCTGCGCGAGCCGAGTGGTGTGCATGGAGGTGTTGGAACACGTCGACGAGCCCGAGCCGTTCATGGCCGAACTGGCGCGTATGGGCCGGCCCGGTGCGTTGTATCTGCTCAGTGTGCCAGCGCCGGTTGGCGAGCATTTGCAGAAAGGCATCGCCCCTCAGAGTTATTACCAGTCACCCAACCATGTACAGATTTTCACCCCGGAGCGCTTCGAGGCGATGATCGAGGATGCCGGGCTGGTCATCGAACATCGGCAAGCCACCGGGTTCTTCTGGGTGATGGGGATGATTTTCTTCTGGGCCAGCGAAAAGGCTGCCGGCAAAGATCCGGGTGGTGCGGTGCGTGATCGCATTCAGGCACCGTTCCCGCATTTGATGGGCGGCTGGGCCAGAACCTGGGAAGAGATGCTTGACCGGCCTGACGGGCTGGCGATCAAACAGATCCTCGACCAGTTCATGCCCAAGAGTCAGGTGATCATTGCCCGTAAACCGCTGGATGCGGGGGGGACCAAATGATCAGTAAGCGAATCATGGATATCGAAGTACTGCGCGCCTTTGCAGTGCTTGGGGTGGTGTTTCATCACTTGCAAGGTCTGTTCAGCGACCCCGTGCCGCTGCTCGCAGTCCTGCGTGACTGGGTGGGGTTGTGGTGGGGGGTGGATCTTTTCTTCGCGATTTCCGGGTTCGTCATTGCTCGCAGTCTGATTCCTGCGCTGCGCCGTTGCAGCAACCGTCAGGAGTACTGGGAGCAGACGCGTAACTTCTGGTTGCGTCGCGCCTTTCGCCTGCTGCCATCGGCGTGGTTGTGGCTGGCACTGATGCTGCTGTTGTGTGTGTTCTTTAACCGCTCTGGGGCCTTCGGCACGGTGCAAGCCAACGTGCAGGCCACGCTTGCGGGGGTATTTCAGTACGCCAATTTCCGCTTTGCCGATGCGATCTTTCATTACGAGTACGGCAGCAGTTTCGTCTACTGGAGTCTGGCGCTGGAGGAGCAGTTCTACTTGCTGTTTCCGCTGCTGATTCTGCTCTGTCGCAAACACCTGGTGTGGGTGCTGCTGGCGCTGGTTGCGGTGCAACTCTTCATGGCGCGTTCGTCGCTGTTGATGAGTGTACGAACCGACGCGCTTGCCCTCGGTGTGTTGTTGGCAATGTGGAGTGTTCAACCGAGTTACCAACGCTGGCAACCAACGTTTCTGTGCCGCCCGTGGGCCGGGATTTCAGTGCTGGTGATTATCGGGCTGCTGCTGAGTTACCTGGGCACCGACCGGTTCACCTCGGCACCCTATCGCATCGGCGCTATCGCCATCCTCAGTGCAGTGCTGGTATGGATCGCGTCTTACAACAGAGATTATCTGATGCCACCCGGACGTTTGCAGCGGGTGATGGCGTGGGTGGGCAATCGTTCCTACGGGATCTACCTGATCCACATTCCGGTGTATTTCCTGATACGCGAAGTGATTTTCCGTTTGCAGGGTGCAGGCCTGCCGAGCCCGGCCGGGCACCCGATCGTCACTTTGCTGTGTGCATGCGTCCTGATCGTATTGCTCAGCGAACTGAATTATCGCTTCATTGAAATGCCTATGCGCAGACGCGGTACCGCGCTGGTACAACGCCTGAGGACGTCGCGAGCTACCGTCGCGTCTACTGAAGTCACTTCCTGATTGCGACTTGTGGGAGCGAGGCCGGCAGGGTTTTGTGTAACCTTGCAGCCTTGTGGTTCAGGGATGTGGAAGGTATGCGGTTTATCGTCAGTCTGTTTGTTTTGATGGTGCTGTCTGCTTGCAAGCAGCAGGACGCGCTCCCTCTCGATCAGCAACTCTACATCTGGCAACGTCAATGGACGCCGGCCCATGAATTGGCGCTCCGTGACAGCCACGACGACTTCTCGACGCTGCGCGTGCTCGCGCTGCAGGCCTTTCCAAACGCAGGGTGGAGTCGCGCCCGGATCGATGCGCCGTTGTTGAAAGCCGACGGCCGTCCGTTGATCGCGGTGATTCGTCTCGATGGCCAGCTGAAGGCGCTGGACCAGGATCAAGTCACCACGCAGATTCTTCAGGTGCTTGCCGATTGGCAGGCGCAAGGCCTTGTATTGAGCGGCGTCGAGATTGATCACGATGCCGGTAACGCACGTTTGCCGGCCTACGCGCAATTTCTCAAACATTTGCGCTCGGCATTGCCGACGTCCCTGCCATTGAGCATTACCGCACTTCCGGCCTGGCTCGGCAGTGCGCAATTGCCAATGCTCCTGCAAACCGTCGACAGCAGCGTGCTGCAAGTCCACGCGGTCAGCAATCCGCGTCGAGGATTGTTCGATTCTGATCAGGCGTTGCAATGGGCCAAGGCCTGGGCGCGAATCACTGACAAGCCATTTTATCTGGCGCTGCCGGCGTACGGTGTCGCGCTGTTGCCGGATGACGGCGGTGCACCCGTGGTGGAAAGCGAAGTGCAACTTGAGCGCGGTGGCGAGCGTCGGGAACTGCTCGCCGATCCACTGCAATTGAGCCAACTCGGCAAGGCCTTGCGCGAGGACCCGCCGGCGCATCTGGCCGGGTTGATCTGGTTTCGCCTGCCGCTGGTCAACGACCGCCGCGCCTGGAGCCTGACCACCCTGCGTGCGGTTGCCCGTGGCGAGCAACTCGTCAGTCAGCTCGGCGTGACGGTCAGCGAACACAACGGTCTCTACGACATCAAACTCGACAACCCCGGCAATCTCGACAGTGTCTGGCCGGCGCGCATCACGCTGCAGGCGCAAAGCTGTGAAGGTGCTGATGCACTCGCCGGTTACTCGTTGCAACAAAGCCCGGATCTGCTTACCTTCACCCGCCTGCGCGACGGCCGCTTGCCGGCGGGCGGACAACGTGCCATCGGTTGGGCGCGTTGCGCAAATATTGATCAAGGAGGTTCTCATGTTGACCCGTAACTGGCCCCGCCATCTGCTCTGCTTGAGCCTCTGCCTGCCGCTGGGTTCGGCGCTGGCCTGCGGCCCGGACTTCCCGATGCGCCTGCTCGACAATCGCGGGCAGACCCTGGCGGATCTGCCGGAGGGCAACTTCAACTTCGAACTCAATCGCCTCGGCAAAGCCATCGCCGGGCTGAAGAACGTCACCGCTGCGACGCACAATCCCGACGACCTGTACGGTGATGAAAACGCGGCCGCCGAGGCGCGCGAAAAAGCCGAGCAGGCCGGCCTGAGTGTCGACCAGCAAGCGCTGGTCAAGCAGTTGCGCGAGTTGACTGATGCCCGGCAAGTCGAAGTGCAGGGCGCCAGTCTGCCGGCGGAAATCCGTTTGTACGTGGCCGGCGCGGTGGCGTTTGCCACCGGCGATCATCAACTCGCCGTTGAATATTTCAACAAGCTGCTGGCGCTGCCGGCGGATCAGCGTCCGTTGCGCAGCACGTGGGCTGCGTATTCTCTCGGGCGGACGTTGTTCGCCATGAGCAGTGAGGCCGGGGATGCGGTCGTGGCGCTGGAGCGCTCGCGTGATGCGTTCCGGCAGGCCCGTCAACTGAGCATTGACGGTTTCAGCGATCCGCTGGAGCTGGGGGTTGCCAGTCTTGGCGAAGAGGCGCGTGTTGTCCGTGCCGCCGGCGACTGGAACGGCGCCATTGAATTGTATGAAGCGCAGAATCTGCACGGTTCCGCCGTGGGTTACACCTCGCTCAAACAGTTGATGAACGAACTGGCGGAGTTGCCCGAGGCCGAACTGGCCGAGTTGCTCCAGCACCCATCCGTGCAGCAACTGGTGACTGCATCGCTGGTCAGCCGCCAGGGCTGGTCGTTCGGCGACGAACCGCCGAACGAGAAGAAACTGGTGAAGCTGCTGCAAAACAGCACCCGTGGCAGCCTGGAAAACGCCGATCGTCTGGCGGCAATGAGTTATCAACAAGGCGATTACGCCGGCGCCAAGGCTTTCCTCGAAAACGCTGGCGACGGCGGGCTGGCGTGGTGGCTGCGGGCGAAACTGGCGGTGCGTGACGGTGATAAAAATGCTGCCGCTGCTGCCTATTCGAAAGCTGCGCAGGCCTTCCCGCAGAAAGAAGATTGGGGTTATCGCCGCACACCGGACTGGGCTTACGAAAGCCTGCAGCCGAAATGCCGGGTCGAGGGCGAAAGCGCGATCCTCGCGTTGCAACGCGGCGAATATCTGCAAGCGTTCGTGCAGTTGTATCGCAGCAACAGCACCTATTGGTTTGATGCCGCCACCGTCGCCGAGCGTGTGCTGACGGTCGAGGAGCTGAAAAAATACGTCGACGATAACGTGCCGGCGCCGCCCGCATTGACTCAGCAGGAGCGCGATAACTACGTGCCGCTGCCGGTCGCCGCCAGCCTGCGCAATCTGCTCGGCCGGCGACTGTTGCGCGAAGGGCATTACGCGGACGCGGTTGCCTACTTTGACAATCCCGATCTGCAGAACAAGGCTCGACTCTACGGCGAGCAACGGCTGAAGGCCGATGCCGCGTGGTGGCCGACGAAACGCGCCAGCGCGCTGTATAACGCCGCGTGGACGGCCCGCGAGTGGGGCATGGATATTCTCGGTTATGAGATGGCGCCGGACTACGCCACGTTCGGTGGCAACTACAGTCTGGAAAATGTTGAGCTGAAAGTCGGTCCGCTGGTGTCCGAAGCGGAAGTCAAACGTCAGCAGGCCAGCACCGCGCAGCCGGATCAGCGTTACCACTATCGTTTTGTCGCCACCGCATTGGCCGGTCGCGCCGCCGATAACCTGCCGCACACCAGTCAGGCGTTTGCCGCCGTGCTGTGCAACGCCGCCGGCTGGAACAGCAGCCTGGAGGATCAGAGTGCGCTGTATCAGCGCTATATCAAGGAAGGCCCGTTCGTGCCGTGGGCGGTGGATTTCGGCAATCAGTGCCCGTACCCGGATTTCGAAAACGCCGACAAGCGTTACGTTACCCAGATCACTGATGCCGTGCGTTCATCACTGCGGCCGTACAAGTGGCCGGTGCAGGTCGGCGCCATTGTTTTGGTCACGGCTGCTGCGTTGTTGCTGATCGGCCGCCGCCAGCGCAAGGCACGCAAAGACTAAGCCTGCTGGACGAAAGTCAAGCGCACCGCAAAACCGATCAACAGGCTGCCGAACAGCCATTGTTGTACGCGTTGGGCCGTTGGACTGTGTTGCAGCCAACGGCCCAGCGCGGCGCCGGTGAGGGCGTAGGCGCTGTCGAACAGCAGCCCGATGCCGACCAGAAGTGCGCCGAGCACGGCGAATTGGCTCAGCACCGGAGCACCGTCGGTGACGATGAACTGCGGCAACAGTACCGAGCAGAACAGCAATGCTTTCGGGTTGAGCAGGTTGGTCAGCAAACCGCGACGGATTGCTTCGCGCCATTGCCCGTGCGTGTTGGCCACATCGCCCGTCGTCAGGTTCGGCAGCAGTGTGCTGCGCAGGCATTGAATTCCGATCCACAACAGATACGCCGCGCCAGCCAGGCGCACCACGTCGAACGTCCACGGCGCGGCTTTGAAGAGTGCCGCCAGTCCCAACGCGGCCAATGCCACGTGACAGCCACGGGCAATGCCCAGACCGATGGCAGTGGCCAGTGCCGCACCGCGTCCCTGCCGGGCACCGGTTTGCAGGAGCAGGATCATGTCCGGCCCGGGCAATAGATAAACCACCGCCAATGCGAGGAAAAACAGCCAGAGATTTGCCACGCTGCACCCCTTTCGTTGTCGATTCGGTGACCGTCAGTCTATGGCCGAGGGGCAGGGCAGGTGCTTGCGAAGTCAGCTTCAAAAGCTCGACGGATTGGCATAACCTGCTGGTTTCAAGCGCCATGACTAGCGGAATCTGCCAAAGATGAAACTCGATGCCTTCGACCGCAAGATCCTCGCGGCCCTGCAACGCAATGGACGCCTGAGCAATGTCGAACTGGCGGACGAAATCGGCCTGTCGGCCTCGCCGTGTCTACGCCGCGTGCGGATGCTGGAAGAGGCTGGAGTGATCCGCGGCTATCAGGCCAATCTCGATCGTGATGAAGTCGGGCTGGGGTTGACGGTGTTTGTCGGGGTCAAGGTCGAGCGCCATAACGACGAGCAGGCCGGGGCGTTCTACAAAGCCGTGACCGCGTTACCGGAAGTGATTTCCGCGTTTCTGGTGTCGGGGGAGTCGGATTTTTTGCTGCAAGTGGTGGTGCCGGACTTGCGTGCGTATGACCGCTTTCTCAGCGGCTGCCTGTTGAAGTTGCCCGGGGTCAGCGATATTCGCAGCAACTTTGCCATTCACACGGTGAAGACGCCGGGGGCGTTGCCGCTTGGACATCTTCCGCTTTAGCCCGGGTGGCCCGCATTCGCGAGCAGGCTCGCTCCCACCGTTGACCGCGTTCCTTCTGGAAGACTGCGGTCGAATGTGGGAGCGAGCCTGCTCGCGAATGCGGTGGGTCCGCCAATAAAAATTCCGAAACCTACATCTGCGTTGCCATCCCCTCGACATTCATTGCCGCCTGGCGCAACGCCTCTGACCGCGTTGGATGCGGATGGCACGTCAACGCAATGTCCTCGGCCGACGCACTGAACTCCATCGCCACACAAAACTCGCCAATCATTTCACTGACGCTCGGTCCCACCAGATGCACGCCAAGTACTTCATCCGTGCGTTCGTCGGCGAGGACTTTGGCAAAACCCTCGGTCTCATGGTTGATCTTCGCCCGGCTGTTGGCGGTGAACGGGAACTTGCCGACCTTATAGGCGCGGCCCTCGGCCTTGAGCTGCTCTTCGGTCTTGCCGACGCTGGCCAGCTCGGGTCGGGTGTAGATCACGTTGGGGATCAGGTCGTAGTTAACTTCGCCAGCCTTGCCGTGGATCTGCTCGACGCAGGCCATCGCTTCGTCTTCGGCCTTGTGCGCGAGCATTGGCCCGGACGTCACGTCGCCGATCACCCAGACGCCAGGGGCTTCGGTGCGATGCTGTTTGTTGGCGAGCATGCCGCGTTTGTCGGTGCTGAGGCCGACGTTTTCCAGGCCCAGGCCTTGGGTGTACGGGCGGCGACCGATGGCTACCAGCACGTAATCGGCTTCGAGCAGTTCAGCTGTGCCACCCGCAGCAGGCTCGACGCTGAGCTGTACGCCGTTGGCGGAAGACGTGGCGCTGGTGACTTTCGAACTCAATTTGAAGGCGATGCCCTGTTTGCTCAGTGAGCGTTGCAGGGTTCTACCGGCCTCGCCATCGACGCCGGGGCAGATGCGGTCGAGGTATTCGACCACGGTTACCTGAGCCCCCAGTCGCCGCCACACCGAGCCCAGTTCCAGGCCGATCACGCCAGCACCAATCACCACCAGATGTTTTGGCACTTCGCTCAGTGCAAGCGCACCGGTCGAATCGAGGATGCGTTTGTTATCGATCTCGACGCCGGGCAGGGGAGTGGGCTCGGAACCGGTGGCGATGATGATGTCCTTGGCAGTCAGCCCCACTTTGTTGCCCTGAGCGTCAGTCACCGCGACTTTGCCGGGGCCGTCGATGTGGCCCCAGCCTTTGATCCAGTCGACCTTGTTTTTGCGAAAGAGAAATTCGATGCCTTTGGTCAGGCCGGCCACGCTTTCGTCTTTCTGCTTCATCATTTGCGCGAGGTTCAGCGTCGGTTTGACCTCAATGCCAAGGTTGGCGAATTCCGCTCCCATCGCCGCGTCATACAGTTCCGAGGCATGCAACAGGGCTTTGGACGGCATGCAACCGACGTTCAGACAGGTGCCGCCGAGGGTCGCGCGACCTTCCACGCAGGCGGCCTTGAGGCCCAACTGGCCGGCGCGGATCGCCGCGTTATAACCACCGGGGCCGCCGCCCAGAATCACTACGTCATAGTTGCTCATGCGCTTGCTCCTGATTGATGGATGCGGATCGCTAAAAGTAGTTCTGGATAAAAATTACGAACGTAATATGTGCGTTTGCGGACATTTCGGTCAAGGCTTCAGGCAAGCGACAGGTTGGGCATCTTTGAATACGGGTAATTGTGTACGAATATTTCACGCTTTTCGTTATATCGTAACGATATGAACAGCGAACCATTGAATTTGGGGTGATATGCAAGTCGATCTGGAGGTGGATGGCACGCAAGTGACCGGACTGCCGCGCTTTCAACAGGCGGCCGTGCAGAGCCGACGCTTGCGACGTTGGGCGATCGGCCTCGGCGGATTGGCCGGGGCAGGGTGGATACTGGCGTTTTTTGTCGGCCTGTTTGTTCCGCAATCATTATGGTTGCCGTTGCTGATCAATCAGAGCGCGGCGCTGCTGGTGCTGGTTGCCGGGTTCCAATCGGCTTGGTGGGTGACGCAATGGCGCGCGCGGGCGATCAATCCTGGCGCGGTGACGATGGTTGCTGTGGACGAAGAGTCGGCGCCGCAGGGCTGGTACGAGCGATTATTGGATCGCTTGAGCCAGCGCAGTTTGCATCTGCTCGGCCAGATCGGTGCGGCGACCCTGTGGTTGGGCGGCTGGGCGCTGCTGGTGGTGTTAAGCATCGACCCGGTGTGGAACCTCGCCTTGCCTGCCGCGGCCGTCGGTGTATCCGCAACTGTGGGCGCGACGCTGACATTGTTACTGGCGTTCGGCTTACTGGTGCTGGAGCGACAACTTGCACAGGAAAATCCCGCGCAATGGCCGGAAGCGGGCTCATTGGCACAACTGACGCGTGTGGCGATCATCACGCTGGTGCTTGCGGCGCTGTGCTTGCTGTTCGCGAGCGAGAACGCCGTTTGGCCGGTTCGCGTCGCCGTTCTGCTGGGAATATTGCCGGGATTGGTCGCGATTGAGCTGCTATTGCGCGCCGTTCTTTCGATTTTCAGTCCCCGCCGCGAGCAACTTGAACCCACCTTGCTGGCGCGCAGTTTTGTCGCCGATATGCTGCGTTGGCCGCCCCAGCCGTTACTCGCATTGCAGCATGAATTGCACAACCGTTTTGGCATCGATCTGCGGCAGATCTGGGCGTTCAGCTACATGCGCCGGGCGTTTCTGCCGGTGCTGGCGTTGGTTGCGGCCGTGGGTTGGTTGCTGACCGGCATTCATGAAGTCCCCCTGCAAGGCCGAGGCATTTATGAGCGTTTCGGCGAACCGGTGCAGGTGTTCGGCCCGGGATTGCACACAGGTTTGCCGTGGCCGCTGGGGCGCGTTTTGATCGTTGAAAACGGCGTGGTGCATGAATTGGCAACCAGCGTTGGCGAGAATCCTGCGCCACTGCAAGCCGATCCTGCTGAAGGCCCGGCGCCCTTCACCGCTAATCGTTTGTGGGACGCCAGTCACGTCAACGACAAGTCGCAGGTCATCGCCAGCAGCCGTGGCGATCAGCAGAGCTTCCAGATCGTCAACATGGACGTACGCTTCGTCTATCGCATCGGCCTGAGCGATCAAGCCGCGCTGGCCGCGACTTATAACAGCGCCGATGTGCCGACGCTGATTCGCAGCACCGCCAGCCGGATTCTGGTGCACGACTTTGCCTCGCGCACGCTCGACGGTTTGCTCGGTGCAGACCGGGTAGGCCTGGGCGAAGAGATTGGGCGTGCGGTGCAAAGCGATTTGCACAAGCTCAACAGTGGCGTGGAAATTCTCGCCACGGTCGTCGAAGCCATTCACCCGCCGGCCGGTGCCGCCAATGCCTATCACAGCGTGCAAGCCGCGCAGATCGGCGCGCAAGCGTTGATCTCCCGCGAGCGTGGCGCAGCGGCTGAAGCGAGTAATCAGGCGCAGTTGCAGGCCAGCCTTGCTCGCGATCAGGCCAGCGCCAATGCGCGGGAAACCAGTGCCACGGCGCAAGCGGCGGACCTGAGATTCAGCGCCGAGCAAAAAGCCTATGCCAGTGCCGGGCAGGCCTTCGTGCTCGAGCAATACCTCGGCCAGCTCAGCCAAGGTTTGAGCAAAGCCAAATTGCTGGTACTCGATCATCGTCTGGGTGGCAGCAGCAATGCGCCGACCATCGACCTGCGTACCTTCTCGCTGCCGGCTGACCCGACGCCCGCGCGCACCACCGCTCAACCAGGAGTCGCCCATTGAGCCAGTCGCACACGCACGAACCGCATGATCACAGCGGCCACGATCACGACCACGGCGGACATCACCATCACCACGGTGTGCCGGAGGAGGCGGGGCCGTTTCCGTGGCGACGCATGGGCTGGGCCGTGTTGCTGGTGGCGTTCGCTATCGCGGCGGCGAGCCTGGTGCAAGTGCGCTCCGGTGAAGCCACGGTTATCACCCGTTTCGGTAATCCGTCGCGGGTGTTGCTGGATCCGGGTTTGAGCTGGCGTTGGCCGGCGCCGTTCGAAGCAGCGATTCCGGTGGATCTGCGGCTGCGCACGACGTCCAGCGGCTTGCAGGATGTCGGCACGCGTGACGGTTTGCGCATCATCGTCCAGGCCTACGTGGCGTGGCAGGTTCAGGGTGATCCGGACAACGTGCAGCGATTCATGCGCGCCGTGCAGAACCAGCCGGATGAGGCTGCGCGGCAGATTCGTACCTTTGTCGGCTCGGCACTGGAAACCACAGCCAGCAGTTTCGATCTGGCAAATCTGGTCAACACCGACGCCAGTCAGGTGCGCATCGCCGACTTCGAAGCGCAGTTGCGCCAGCAGATCGATCAGCAATTGCTCGCGACCTATGGCGTGCGTGTCGTGCAAGTCGGCATTGAGCGTTTGACCTTGCCGTCGGTGACGCTCACCGCCACGGTCGATCGCATGCGCGCCGAGCGTGAAACAATTGCCACCGAGCGTACGGCGATCGGCAAGCGCGAAGCCGCGCAAATTCGTTCCGCCGCCGAGCGCGATGCGCGAATTGTGCAGGCTGACGCCACGGTGAAAGCGGCAGAAATCGAAGCGCAATCTCGCGTCGAAGCCGCACAGATCTATGGCCGTGCCTACGCCAGTTCGCCGCAGCTGTACAACTTGCTGCGTTCGCTGGACACCCTTGGCACCATCGTCACGCCAGACACCAAACTGATTCTACGCACCGACGCCGCGCCATTCCGCGTGTTGGTTGACGGCCCGCCGACACTCGACAGCAAATCCGGATCGCAGCCATGAGTGAAGAAGTTCCACGTGGAACACATGCGCCGAACAGTCCGTGGATTCAGGCTGGGCGTTTGGCATTTTTTGCTTTGTATGCGGTGACGGTACTGGCCGCTTTGGCGTGGGCGGTTTCCAATGTGCGGCAAATCGATCCGCAGAATCGCGCGGTGGTTTTGCACTTCGGCGCGCTGGATCGCATCCACAACGCCGGACTTTTGTTGGCCTGGCCACAGCCATTCGAACAAGTGATTCTGTTGCCGGCAGCCGATCGGGTTATTGAGCGTCGCGTCGACAATCTGCTGCGCAGCGACGAGGCGCTCAAGGCTGATCGGGTCGCATCTTTCGCAACACCCCTCAGCGATGCACTGGCCGGTTCTGGTTATTTATTGACCGGTGATGCCGGTGTGGTGCAACTGGATGTGCGGGTATTTTACAAAGTCACCGACCCTTATGACTTCGTCTTGCAGGCCGATCATGTGCTGCCGGCGCTGGATCGATTGGTCACCCGCAGCGCTGTGGCACTGACGGCCGCGCGAGATCTGGACACTATTCTGGTCGCTCGACCGGAGTTGATCGGCGCCGACAATCAGGCTGCCGAACGTCGTGAGCGGTTGCGCGGTGATCTGGTACAGGGCATCAACAAACGCTTGGCCGAGTTGAAGGCGAGCGGGCAGGGCATCGGCATCGAGGTGGCGCGGGTCGATGTGCAATCGAGTCTGCCCGATCCGGCGGTCAGTGCTTTCAATGCGGTTTTGACGGCCAGTCAGCAAGCTGACAAAGCCGTGGCCAACGCACGCACCGACGCCGAGAAACTCACGCAGACCGCCAACGAACAAGCCGACCGCACGTTGCAAGTCGCTCATGCACAGGCCGGGGAACGCCTCGCCAAAGCGTCTGCCGACACCGCCACGGTATCAAGTCTGGCCAGCAGCACCGACCCGCAAATGCTCCTGCGCCTGTATCGCGAGCGCATGCCGAAGATTCTTGGTCAGGCGGGATCCGTGACCACGGTCGACCCAAAAGACGATTCCCGCCTGATCATTCAGGGAGCCAGTAAATGACCGCGACGACCGCTGCACCGAGCTTGTTGTCCTCGGCTGAACAACGCCGCGCTGCCCGGCAACTGACCTTGGCCATGCTTGCGCTGGGCCTGCTGGGTCTTGGTTTGATCTGGCGCTGGCTGGTGCCAGAGCAAACCGGTGTCAGCCAGTTGCTGTTGGGTTTTGCTTCTTTATTGGTCGCCGTGCCGGTCATGCGTTCGGCGTGGTACAGCCTGCGTTATCCGAGTCTGCACGGCATTACCGATCAACTGATTGCCTTGGCGATGCTTGGCGCATGGGCAACCGGTGATCTGCTGACGGCGGCGTTATTGCCGATCATCATGATCTTCGGCCATGTGCTGGAAGAGCGTAGCGTTATCGGGTCGCAGGAAGCGATTCACGCCCTCGGCCAACTGACCCGCAGCCATGCGCGCAAGGTGCAGGCGGATGGCGCGATCATCGAAGTGGACAACGGAACGTTGAAAGCAGGCGACACCGTTGAGGTGCGAGCCGGTGATCGGGTGCCGGCAGATGGGCGAATCCTGTCTGGCCAGGCCAGCCTCGACACCGCTTCGATTACCGGCGAATCAGTGCCGGTCGAGGCGGGCGTCGGAATGAGCGTATTCGGCGGCGCGATCAACCTCGACGGCCTGTTGCGCATCGAAGTGACGCGAACCGGCGATGAGTCGACCCTCGGCAAGGTCATCGCGCTGATGCAGAACGCCGAGCGCTCGAAGCCGCCGATCACGCGTTTGCTTGAACGTTACGCCGGCAGCTACATGGTGCTGGTGTTGTTGCTGGCGGCGGTGACCTGGTTCATCACCAATGATGCTCAGGCAATGCTCGCCGTGTTGGTAGCCGCGTGTCCCTGCGCGTTGGTGTTGTCTGCCCCGGCGACAGCAATTGCCGGTGTGGCAGTGGCGGCACGGCATGGGATTCTTATCCGTAGTTCAGCATTTCTCGAGGAACTGGCGGACCTGACTTCGCTGGTGGTCGACAAGACCGGCACGCTGACTTACGGCACCTTGCGCTTGCAGTCGATCGACAACCCGCGCGCAGAGTCGTCCACCCTCATGGCGCTCGCCGCCAGCCTCGGGGCGGCGAGCAGCCACCCGGTCAGTCGTGCGCTCGCAGGGTTGGTCACTCAAGATCAGTGCCTACCCTTGAGTGATATCCACGAGCGTCAGGGACTTGGGGTCGTGGCCATGACCGGGCAGGGCGAAGCGGCGCTCGGCCGCCCGGAGTTGTTCGCACAACTCGGCATTATTACGACAACGGTTCCCGATCATGACGGCCCCATCGCCGGCCTGGCACTGAACGGTGAGTTTCTGGCCTGGCTGCTGCTGGCTGACAGCGTCAAACCGGAAGCGCGCTTTGCCCTCAATGAATTGCGTGAACTGGGTCTGGGTCGACAGCTGTTGCTCACGGGCGATCGCCAGAGCGTGGCGCAGTCGCTGGCCAAGGATGTTGGTTTGCACGAGGTCGAAGCCCAGGCGTTGCCCGAAGACAAACTCAATCGCGTGCTCAAGGAAATCGACAACGGCTTCCGTCCTATGGTGGTTGGTGACGGCATCAATGATTCGCTCGCGCTCAAGGCGGGCGTTGTCGGTGTGGCGATGGGCGCGGGTGGCGCGGACATCGCGCTCGCCTCGGCAGACATAGTTTTGATCGGCAGCGACCTGCGCCGCCTCGGCACGTGCGTGCGCCTCAGTCGTCAGTGCCGCAGGACGTTGCAGGTCAACGTGATCATTGGTCTGGGCTGGACGCTGGCCATCGTCGTGTTCGCTGCGTTCGGCTGGCTCGGCGCTGCCGGGGCGATGATCGCCGCGCTGCTGCACAACCTCAGCACGCTGCTGGTACTGGGTAATGCTGGGCGGTTGCTGCGCTTTCAGGAGCCGTTATTGAAGCTCAAGGAAGACCGTTGAACATTATTTTTGATCTTCTGTAACGCCGTCGGGGGCGCTCTCTCTAGTGCTATGTCGGGACTGAACAAACCTTCCAGCCGACACCCCTGACGATTACCGAGGATAAGAAAAATGACCATCAAGACCGCTGCTGCTGGTGCCGCTCTCGCTTTGGCCGCCGCTACCCTGTTTGCCGGTGTTGCCACCAACGCGATGGCCGCTGATGCCAACGTTCACTGCTATGGCGTGAATGGCTGCAAGGGCCAGAACGACTGCAAAACCAAAGACCACGCGTGCAAAGGCCTGGGTTCGTGCAAAGGTCAGGGCTTCAAGGCGATGACTCAGGCGGCTTGCGAAAAAGCCGGTGGCAAGGTTGGCGAATAACTGACCGGTTAGTGTCGCCGCAGTGGTTTGCGCCACTGCGGCCACTTTTATCAGGAGTCCGCTTATGTCAGCTTCTGTACCTTTCCTGGGTTACGGCCTCGGACTGCGTAGCGCTTACTACCAGCAGATCCTCGAGCAGTCGCCGAATGTCGACTGGTTCGAAGTGGTCTCGGAAAACTTCATGGTGCAGGGCGGCAAAGCCCTGTATTACCTCGACGCCATCGCCGAGCGCTATCCGCTGGTGATGCATGGTGTATCCCTGTCCATCGGCGGCCCGCATGCCCTCGATCCGGACTATCTCAAACAACTCAAGCAACTGGCCGATCGGGTCCGACCTGCATGGATCTCCGATCATCTGTGCTGGAGCCGTGGCAATGCCCATCAGTTACATGATCTGCTGCCACTGCCATACACCGAAGAAAGCCTGGATTACATTGCCGGCCGGGTGAGGCAGGTGCAGGACACCCTGCAGCGTCCGTTGGTGCTGGAGAATGTCTCCAGTTACGTGCGTGCTGTCTCGGATGACTTCAGCGAGTGGGAGTTTCTGGCTTTGCTTAGCCGGATCAGCGGCTGCGAGTTGCTGCTGGATGTGAACAATGTCTATGTCAGCTCGCGCAACCACGGCTTCGACCCGTGGGCGTTCATTCGCAGCCTGCCCGTCGACAAAGTCCGCCAATTGCATCTGGCGGGGCACAGTGACTACGGCGATTACGTGATCGACACTCACGACCATCCGGTGAGCGATCCGGTCTGGGCGCTCTATCAACGCACACTGGAACACTTCGGCCCGGTGGCCACATTGCTGGAACGCGACGACCATTTTCCACCTTTCGAAGCACTGCTCGCTGAGTTGCAAAAGGCACGTGAGCTGGGTGACAAGGTCTTGGCCGGGAGGCAGCAATGCGCCTGAAAGAATGGCAACTGGCGTTCGAGTCGTTTCTGCTCGACGACGACGCTACGGCGAATCTGATCCTGGGCAAAAGCCTGATCGGTGGCCCGACGCTGGATGTCGGCACAGGACTGGCGATCTATCACAATGCCTACAGGGCCCGTCTTCTCGAAGTCCTGCGCAATGACTTCGTGGCGATCTTGCACTGGATGGGTGACGACGAATTCGATCGGCTCGCCAGTTCTTATCTCCGCCAGTACCCGTCCGGGCATTACAGCCTGCGCTGGCTGGGCAAAGGTTTCGCAGGCTTCATTCGCGAGCATCTGGTGCCGGAACAAAGCGCGCCACTGGCCGAACTGGCCTCGCTTGAATGGGCATTTACGCTGGCGTTCGATGCGCCTGCGGGTCAGCCATTGACGCTCGAATCAATGGCGATGCTGGCCGCAGAGGAGTGGCCTGAGCTGCGGGTGAAGCCGACGCCTTCGCTGCAGTGGCTGGAATGCCGCTTCAACAGCCTTGCGCTATGGCGTTCGGTGAAAGAAGAATCCGAATTCCCTGACAGCACAACGCTCGAAATCCCCCAGACCTGTCTGATCTGGCGCAGCGAACTGATCTGCAATTACCGCAGTCTCGATCCAGCCGAAGCTACAGCCCTCAATGGCCTGCTCGACGGCGGCTGGAATTTCTCCGAACTGTGCGCAGAGTTAGCAGTCATTTATGGTGAGGGCGCGCCACTTCAAGCTGTTAGCTGGTTGAAACAGTGGGTTCAGGACGGTTTGCTGGAGCGTCTGCAACGATAGATACGGCTAATCAAATCGATAGCCTGCTATTTTTCCGGGATGGTCTACCCTCAGATCTGACGTCTGAAACAAGGGGGATTTTCCATGCTTGCGCAACTTCCACCGGCCTTACAGAATCTGCAGCTACCGCTTCGCCTGCGACTCTGGGACGGCCATGAGTTCAATCTGGGGCCGACGCCCAGCGTCACCATCGTGGTCAAGGACCCGCAGATGGTCACCCAGTTCACCCACCCAAGCCTTGATGCGCTCGGAGCGGCATTCGTTGAAGGCAAACTGGAACTGGAGGGCTCGATCAGCGAGGTCATCCGGGTCTGCGACGAATTGAGCAACGCCTTGCTCGGTGACGATGACGACAACCAGCCGGTGCGGGCCTTGCACGACAAGGAAACCGACGCCAAAGCCATCTCCTATCACTACGACTTGTCCAACGCGTTCTACCAGCTCTGGCTGGACAGCGACATGGCGTATTCCTGTGCGTATTTCGAAACGGGCAGCGAAACCCTGGAGCAGGCGCAACAAGCCAAATTCCGCCATTTATGCCGCAAGCTGCGTCTGCAGCCTGGCGATTATCTGCTGGATGTCGGCTGCGGCTGGGGTGGTCTGGCACGTTACGCCGCGCGGGAATTCGGCGCCAAAGTGTTTGGTATCACGCTGAGCAAGGAACAACTGGAACTGGCGCGTGAGCGGGTCAAGGCCGAAGGTCTGGAAGACCAGATCGAACTGCAACTGCTCGACTATCGAGATCTGCCTCAGGACGGGCGTTTCGATAAAGTGGTCAGTGTCGGCATGTTCGAGCACGTCGGCCACGCCAATCTCGCCGAGTACTGTAAAACCCTGTTCGGCGCGGTGAAGGAGGGCGGTCTGGTGATGAACCACGGCATCACCGCCAAACACACCGATGGCCGTCCGGTGGGACGCGGAGCCGGGGATTTCATTGAGAAGTACGTGTTCCCCAACGGCGAGTTGCCGCACTTGTCGATGATCTCGGCGGAGATCAGCGAGGCGGGCCTGGAAATTGTCGACGTTGAAAGCCTGCGCCTGCACTACGCGCGCACGCTGGATCACTGGAGCGAGCGCCTGGAGGACAACCTTGAGGCCGCGGGCAAACTGGTGCCGGATCAGGCACTGCGCATCTGGCGCCTGTATCTGGCCGGCTGTGCTTACGCTTTTGCCCGGGGCTGGATCAATTTGCACCAGATCCTCGCGGTGAAGGCGCATCCGGATGGCAGCCATGAACTGCCATGGACCCGTGACGACATCTACAACCCTTGAGCCTTTCCCTCTCCCTTTGGGAGAGGGTTTCAAAGAATCGGCGAAATTAGCCGGGCGATGCGCATGCCGACTTGTTGCAGGCGGTGGATCTCCCGGCTTTCTTCTTTGGCGATTTCGTAGGCTTGCTCGAAATCGGCGATGAGCATGGTTTCCACACGGGCGGCAAAGTCACTGTCAACGGTCAGCAGCATCACTTCAAAATTCAGCCGGAACGAACGGTTGTCCAGATTGGCACTGCCGATGGCGCTGATTTCGCTGTCGATCAACACCACTTTTTGATGCAGGAAACCGGGTTCGTAACGGAACACTCGCACACCAGCGCGCACCGCTTCGAATGCATAGAGGCTGGAAGCGGCGTAAACGATGCGGTGATCGGGTCGCGAGGGTAGCAGCAGACGCACATCG
Source organism: Pseudomonas sp. CROZ-RG-20F-R04-15 (assembly GCF_022662375.1). Taxonomy (GTDB): domain Bacteria; phylum Pseudomonadota; class Gammaproteobacteria; order Pseudomonadales; family Pseudomonadaceae; genus Aquipseudomonas. The sequence goes on from NZ_JAKNQL010000010.1 coordinate 104,385, forward strand.
ACGCCGCGCAACACCGCCAATCTCAGTGCGGCGAACACAGCCTCGTCGGGGATGAAATATGGGCTGGTGATCCACACTCGTTCGGTTGCCGCGTGGATGGCTTCGACAAAGAACAGTGAACAGGTTTCATAGGCGTCGGCCGGGCCGCTGGCCAGCAGTTGGCAGAGCACGCCGTCATCCGGGTATTCGTCGGGCAGGATCAGCGGCGGCAGCGTGCGTGCGGCCCAGAACCAGTCTTCGGCAAAGGATTCCTGCATGCACGCGACCACCGGGCCGCGCACCTTCACATGGGTATCGCGCCACGGTGCCAGCGGTGGTTTTTCGCCCATGTATTCATCGCCAACGTTATGCCCGCCGACGAATCCCACCACGCCATCGACCACGACGATCTTGCGGTGGTTGCGGAAGTTGACCTGAAAGCGATTGAGCCAGCCGCTGCGCGTGGCGAAGGCTTTCACCTCGACGCCGGCATCGCGCAGCGTCTGCACATAGCTGTGGGGCAGGGCGTGGCTGCCGATGCGGTCGTAAAGCAGATGAATCGATACGCCTTCGGCGGCCTTCTTCAGCAGCAGGTCGCGCAGACGCTGGCCGAGTCGATCATCGTGAATGATGAAAAACTGGATCAGCACCGCTTCTTTCGCCTGATCGATGGCCTGGAAAATCGCCTCGAATGTGGCCGTGCCGTTTACCAGCAATTGCACTTCGTTGTTCGCCAGACAAGGCATACGTCCCAGTTTGGGCATCGCGCGTAACGAGGCGTAGGCATTCGAGGCGCGCGCGGTCAGGGCTTCTTCCACCCACGGGCGCCAGTTCAGTTCGGAGATGGCCTGACGCATCTGTTCGTTGGCCTGACGCCGCGCCTTGATGTAACCGTCAAACGTGCTGCGGCCGAACACCAGGTACGGAATAAGCGTGAGGTAGGGAATGAAGATCAGCGACAATGCCCAGGCGATCGAGCCTTGAGCCGTGCGTACGGTGAGCACCGCGTGAATCGCGGCGATCAAGCCGAGGGTGTGTATCAGGGCGATCAGATAACCGAAAATGTGCGGTCCAAAATAATCCATGGGGCAGCCTTGCTCCGGAAGATTCAATGCTTAACAGACCATGTTCTGTCGCGATTGTCGCTATTTAATTGGTGCATGAACCGAAGCAATCGGCCGACGTCTAACGGCCACTACTGATCAGGAGTTTTTCGATGAACGTTCGTCTGCTGGGTTTGGCGCTGGGCCTGGGTTTGGCATTGCCGATGGTTGCGCAGGCGCAGATGCTGCAGCCGGGGCTGTGGGAAATGACATCGAGCAACGTCAAGGTCGATGATCAGCCGATGGATGTGCAATCGATCCTCGGCCAGCTGCAAGGCCAGATGACCCCGCAACAGCGCGCGGCGCTGGAGAAGAATGGGATCAATATTGGCGGAAAAGGCATTCGTGCCTGCCTGACGCCTGAACAGGTGGCGACCAACGATATTCCGTTGGCAGACCCGCAATCGGGCTGCAAACAGCAGATCACCGATCGCACGGGCAATCAGTGGAAATTCCGCTTCAGCTGCCCGAAAGCGCAGGGCACCGGGGTGGCGACGTTCCTCAGTGATCGCGAGTTCACCACCGTGGCCAATGGCACGTTCAATGCGATCGGGATCAATCAGAAGGGCAGTCTGGAGACTCGCGCGGTTTGGCTCGGCCAGGATTGCGGCGCTGTGAAACCAAGAGCCTAAAAGCTTCGCGAGCAGGCTCGCTCCCACCTTGAAATGCATTCCAAGTGTGGGAGCGACGGTGCGACGATTCGACTTGCTCGCGAAAGCGTCCTCAAGCTCAGCGCATAAACCTCAGCGCCAACCCGCGACATCCTTCATTCACCCGACCACCTCTCCAAGCAATCTGCCCCGACACCATCGTCGCATTCACTCGATGCCGAAAGCTGCGCCCGGCAAACGGCGTCCATCCGCACTGCGACAGAATCGGTTGCCGATCGACCTCCAGCGTCTGCGCCTCAACCAGCACCAGATCCGCCCAATACCCCTCACGCAAATAACCACGATCCGGAATCGCAAACAGATCCGCGACGCGATGGCTGGTCTTCGCCACCAAGGTCGTGATTGGCAGAACCCCCTCCGCAACCAACTCCATCAGCGCCGGCAATGCATGCTGCACCAATGGCAATCCCGAAGGCGCCTGCGTGTAAGGCAGTTGCTTTTCTTCCCAGGTATGCGGTGCATGATCGCTGCCGATGACGTCCAGCCGGTTGCTGTTCAACGCGTCGCGCAAAGCGTCACGATCGTTTTGAGTCTTGATTGCCGGGTTGCACTTGATCAGGTTGCCGAGGTTTGGATAGTCGCGATCATCGAACAACAAATGATGCAGACACACTTCAGCGGTGATGCGTTTCTGCGCCAACGGTTTGTCCTCGAACAACGCCAGTTCACGCGCCGTGGTCAGGTGCAAAACGTGCAGACGAGTGCCATGACGTTTTGCCAGTTCCACCGCCAGAGAAGAGGAGCGATAACATGCCTCGGCATTGCGGATCAGTGGGTGAGCTCCCGGTGGAATTCGCTCGCCGAACAGCTCTCGCAGATTGGCCGCGTTGGCGTCGATGCTCGGCGTGTGTTCGCAGTGCGCCAACAGAATGGTCGGCACTTCGGCAAACAGCCGCTCGAGAATCTGCGGATCATCCACCAACATGTTGCCGGTGGATGCCCCCATGAACACTTTCACCCCGGCCACTTCACACGGATTGAGCGCGGCAACGGTGTCGAGGTTGTCCCGGCTCACGCCAAAGTGAAAGCCGTAATTAGCCACCGAGTTGATCGCCGCACGGCGCTTTTTATCCGCCAGCGCTTCGAGCGTAAGGGTGGCCGGGTTGGTGTTGGGCATGTCCATGAAACTGGTGATGCCACCGGCGACCGCCGCCCGCGACTCGGTATGAATGCTGCCTTTGGCTAATGCACCCGGTTCGCGGAAATGCACTTGGTCATCGATCATCCCCGGCAGTAACCATCGGCCGTTGGCGTCGATTTCCACCTTGGCGCTTTCACCTTCGATGCTGCGTGCAATCTTGACGATGCGTCCATTGCTGACCAACAGATCTGCGTCGAACTCACACCCTTCGTTAACCAGTCTGGCATTGCGAATCAGCACGCTGCTCATGGTTCAGAACTCGTTCTGCAAGGCTTTGTAGCCGCGCACCAGATCGACGTTAGTGCGCGCCACGTCCTCGGAAAACTCCGAAGCGCTGACACTCACAGGAGGGAACAACGACAGATCTGTATTCGGGCCTATGCGAGTAGTGGAGGGTACATAGAAGGCGTCCGGCAGATCCCGGCCGTCGACCACTGAGTTGTGTCGAACTACGCAACCATTGCCTACAACGCAGTTGAACAGGACGCTGTTGAAGCCGATGAACACGCGGTCGCCAACCACGCAGGGTCCATGCACGATCGAGCGGTGGGCGATGGAACTGAATTCGCCGATGGTCACCGCTGCACCGGATTTGGAGTGGATCACCACACCGTCCTGAATGTTCGAATTGGCACCGATGGTGATCGGCTCCATCTCGCCCGACGCATCCACTTCGTCGGCGCGGATCACCGCATAGGGGCCGACGAAGACGTTCTCGCCGATCACTACCTTGCCGCAGATGATCGCGGTTTTATCGACGTAGGCCGACTCGGCGATCTGCGGTAAATCACCTGAAGGATTCTTGCGGATCATGGTCGGCTCAGCGCGTCGTAAAGGGTGTTGAGGTTGTATTCGAACAGACCGGTGAAAGTGCTGGCAGGGCCGCTGGCGGCGAGGGCATCCGAATAGAGTGTGCCGCCGATGTGCGCGCCGCTTTCGTCGGCGATCTGTTTGAGCAGGCGGGCGTCCTTGATGTTTTCCATGAATACCGCTTTGACTTTGGCCTGACGAATCTGGGTGATCAGTGCTGCGACTTCGGCGGCGGAGGGTTCACGTTCGGTGGACAAGCCCTGCGGTGCCATGAAGTCGATACCATACGCCTGGCCGAGATATCCAAAAGCATCGTGGCTGGTGACGATCTTGCGGTTGCCCGGTGGCAGCGAACCGAGTTTGGTTTTGGCTTCGGCGAGCAGGGCGTAGATCTGCTTCAGATAGGTTTTGCTGTTGCGTTCGTAGTCGGCTTTGTTCGCCGGGTCGGTAGCGATCAGCGCCTTGGTGATGTTGGCGACGTACAACTCAGCGTTCGCCAGATTGTGCCAGGCATGCGGGTCGGCAACGGTTTCGCCGTCTTCATCCAGTGAGCGCGGAATCACGCCATGGCTGGCACTGATGACCGTGGCTTTGGTCTCGGTACTGGTCACCAGTCGATCCAGCCACGGTTCGAAACCGAGGCCGTTCTTGATGATCAGTTTGGCGCTGAGCAGCGCTTTGGCGTCGTCCGGTGTCGGCTCGTAGGTGTGCGCGTCAGCGTCCGGGCCGACCATGTTGGTGATCTGGATATGTTCGCCGCCGACCTGATGCACCATGTCGGCGAGAATGCTGAAGCTGGTCACCACCGGCAATTTTTCCGCCGCCGATAATGACATCGACAGCATCAGGCTGAACAACACGACTAGAACGCGCATCGGGAAACACCTCATTGGGATGTGAGCAAAGGTGGGCGGCGTAGCAGGCCGTGAACCGGCCCGAACACCACTGACAGCAGATAACCGACGCCGGCGACCAGCACGATGGCCGGTCCGCTGGGCAGCGAGTAGTACAACGACAGCAACAAGCCGAACCATACCGAGAGGCAACCGATGACCGCGGCGATGCCAATCAGGATCGGTAACCGGCGGCTCCAGAATCGTGAGGCAGCGGCGGGGAGCATCATCAGTCCGACGACCATCAGTGCGCCGATGGCCTGGAATCCGATCACCAGATTGAGCACGACCAGCGTCAGGAACACGCCGTGGGCGAGTGGGCCGAGACGGCTGACGGTTCTGAGAAAAAGTGGGTCGAGAGTGTCGAGTAGCAGCGGTTTGTAAATCAGCGCCATGGCCATCAGGCTGAATCCCGAGACCCACAACATGCCGGTGAGGGTTGGGCCATCGACGGCTAATGCCGAGCCAAACAGCAGGTGAAGCAGGTCGAGGCGTTTGCCGGCCATGCCGAGAATCAGCACACCGCTCGCGAGGGAAATTGGGTAGATCGCAGCGAGGCTGGCGTCTTCGCGCAGACCGGTGCGGCGAGTGATCCAGGCGGCAAGGCCGGCCATGCTCAGACCGGCGCCGAGGCCGCCGAGAGTGAGGGCGGGAAGGCTCAGGCCAGCGAACCAGAATCCCAGTGCGGCGCCGGGGAGGATGCCGTGGGCGACGGCGTCACCGATCAGGCTCATTCTTCTCAAGATCAAAAACACGCCGAGTGGTGCGGTGCTGCACGCCAATACCAGCCCGCCAAGCAGGGCGCGGCGCATGAACACGAACTCGTTGAACGGTTGCCAGAAGTGGGGGACGACGAGCATCAGGCCACCTGCGTGTGAGGGGTTTGCTGGATCAGTTCAACGCTGGCGCCGTACACGCATTCGCGGTTTTTGATCAGCAAAGTTTGCGGGATGTGTTGGCGTACGGCGACGAGGTCATGGCAGACCACGACGAGCGTTCGACCTTCGCTATGCCAGGCATGGATGTGCTGCCAGAGCAGTTGTTGGCCGAGTTCATCGAGGGCGGCGTGGGGTTCGTCTAGGAGCAGAACCGGGGCGTCGGTCAGACTCAATCGGGCGAGCAGGGCGCGCTGCAATTCGCCACCGGACAGGGCCATGAGCGGGCGCCGTTCGAGTCCGCTCAGGTGCCAGTTTTCCAGTGCGACGTTCAGTCGTTGTGCGCGCAGTCGGGTTGAGAGTCGACGTCCCCAGAAACCGGCGGCGATCAGGTCTTCGAGGTTGATGGGGAACTGGCGGTCGAGGTGCTGTTGTTGGGGCAGGAAAGACAATCCGCTTTGGCGTGGAACACTCAGGCTGACTTTGCCAGCCAAGGGTTTCTGCAGCCCGGCGATAACTTTCAAAAGGCTGCTTTTTCCGCAGCCGTTGGCGCCAATGATTGCCGTGAGGCTGGCGCTTTCCAATTCAAGATTCAGGGGGGCGGTGAGCGGTTGGCCCGGGGCGCCCCAGCTCAGGGATTGGCAGCGGATCATGCTTGCTCACGCTGCCAATGACTTTCGGCGACGGCGTCGTGGGCGTGCAGGCTTTCGGCGTGGATCACTCGCAGGTGGAATTGATTAACTCCGGGTGTGCGGCGAAGTGCGAGATTCAACCGGCGTGCGGCGTCTTCGCAGAACATCAGGTTCTGTCCATTCGCCAGAGCGAAGGCTTGTTCATCGGCGCGTTTTACTGCGGTTTGCACGGCAGTGCCGAGGGCGGTTTCGGCGTCATTGATGATGACGCTCAGCGGGAGCTCATCGATGAATTCGTCGAGATGTAAATGCAGCTGTGCAGCGCTGCGTTGACTGTGAGGCGTAGCGACGATGCCTTGTGTCGAGCCGAGCCAAGCCAGAATGTCTGCGTGCTGAAGAGTTTTATTGGCGAAGTCGTCGATGAATTGCTGCTGGATCAACTGGCGCGCCAAAGCTGCGGAGCAGGGGCAAGTTGAGGAGTAGGGCACTTCGATTTTGAGTTCCACGTGGAACATCTTGTTTTTCAGGCTGGCTGAAATCGTCGCGGGATAGGACTTCCATCCGGCCAATGGACTGATCAACGCGGGTCTTTTCAGCAGCAGATCGGTGTGGATGTTCAGGTAGGCACAGTTGGATAAACCTTCGTGGCTATCCAAAAAATGTTTCAGTACCAGGTGCAGAAGAGCAGGGGAAAGTTGTTCCTGTTCGAGCGTCTCCAAGGCTAGATAAAGTCGCGACATGTGAATCCCGCGAGCCTCGCCGTCATCCAGACTCACTCCCGCATCTGCCTTCGCACTCAAGCGTTGGCCTTCCAGTAAAACAGGTAACGCGATGCCGTGCATACCCACCCATTCGAGGGGTAAGGCTTGGCGAGCGGATTGCGCGGCGATATCCGGAAGTGTCAGCGAATTCATGTTTGGAACCATCGTGTTGATTGAAATCAATGTTACATTATAACAATTCAAATCACGATGCCTTTTTCATGAACAGGCTTTCATATGCACAGACGCCATCTGCTTTATCTGATTCTGGCCAGCACGGCCTTCGCCTTCCCTTTCGGTGTTTCGGCCACGCAAATTCGCAACGCGCGGCTTTGGCGTTCTGATGAAAAGCTGCGGTTGGTATTCGATCTGAGCGGGCCGGTGCGCTACAAAACCTTCACGCTGAGTTCGCCTGAACGACTGATTGTCGATGTGTCCGGAGCCAATCTAAGCGCTGACTTCAGCCAGTTGGCTTTGAATGGCACAGTGATCCGTTCCATTCGATCCGGTCCTTTTGGTCAGGGAGATACGCGGATTGTTCTCGATCTGAGCAATCCAGTGCTGCTGAACAGCTTCCTTTTGGCTCCGCAAAACGGCCAAAGTCATCGGTTGGTTCTGGATCTCGTCAGCACAAAAGCACCTCAAACAGCCCCAATGGTTCCACGTGAAACACCCAGAATTGACGTTCACCCCAAGCGTGACATCATCGTAGTCGTCGACCCAGGACATGGTGGGAAGGATCCTGGTGCGGTTGGCGCCAAGGGGGAGCGGGAAAAAGATGTGGTGCTTTCCATTGCTCAGCTACTCGCCAAGCGCCTGAAAAAAGAGAAAGGATTCGATGTGAAACTGGTGCGCAATGACGATTTTTTCGTGCCTTTGCGCAAGCGGGTTGAGATCGCTCGTCAGCATAAAGCCGACATGTTTATCTCTGTGCATGCCGACGCGGCGCCAAGGCTGACGGCTTCTGGTGCCTCCGTGTATTGCCTCTCTGAGGGTGGCGCGACATCAGCGACGGCGCGTTTTATGGCGCAGCGTGAGAACGGTGCGGATCTGCTCGGCGCGACCAGTCTGCTTAATCTCAAAGATAAAGATCCGATGCTCGCCGGGGTAATTCTCGACATGTCGATGAACGCCACCATCGCTGCCAGCCTACAGTTGGGCAACACGGTATTGGGCAGTCTGGCGGGCATCACTACGCTGCATCAGAAACGCGTGGAACAGGCAGGCTTCGCCGTGTTGAAGTCGCCAGATGTGCCTTCAATCCTGGTGGAAACCGGCTTTATTTCCAATGTTCGCGACAGTCAGCGACTGGTCACTGCGCGGCATCAGAAGGCCGTGGCAGATGGTTTGTTTGAAGGGTTGCAGCGTTACTTTGAGAGAAATCCACCGATCGACAGTTATCTCGCCTGGCAGCAGGAGCAAAAAACCGCACGGGTTTAGCAACCGGCAATCCGGCTACAGGTGAACTTTGCACTGCTGCCGCCCGAGCTGGAAAAGCGATTGATGGTTGTCCAGCCGACGCGGCGGGTGTAACCGACCCAGGCTTCTCCGTCAGAGGCAATGCCGGTGAAGAACGTCAATTGGCCGAAGCGGCTATTGGTTTGTGCCCAATAACGCTGGTCAGCCTTTTCAAACCCACGCAGATAAAGCGTGTTGCCGACGGTGTTGACGCTATAAGCGTTGCCCTCGGCATCGACGCACGCCAGCAGATTAGCGCTACGTGTGCAGCTCGCCAGCGCCGGCATCTGCGCCCACGTATCGCCAGCAACGAGCAATCCAAGGCTCAACAACGAGCATTTCAGCGCAGTTTTCATTACCAATTCCGGGAGTGGGATGAGCTCAGCTTCCTGCTGTTTATCGCTAAGGACAAGAGCAGGGCTGGTTTATTCATGTTGTTATACTATAACATAAATAATAACTGAGCCTGAGCGGGCCGATTTCAAGCGTTTACCTTCAGCGAGCCCCTCGTATGAAGCGCCCAAACGCCAAGCGCTGACAAAAGCGCCAATCGGCCACCTTCCTATGAGGATTATCCAATGTCAGCCGAATTGCCCGTCACCGTACTTTCAGGATTTCTCGGCGCTGGAAAAAGTACACTTTTGAATTACGTACTACGTAATCGAAAGGGGCTGCGTGTTGCTGTGATCGTCAATGATATGAGCGAAATCAACATCGATGGCAGCGAAGTCCAGCGCGATGTCAGCCTGAACCGTGCAGAAGAAAAAATCGTTGAAATGAGCAACGGCTGTATCTGCTGTACGTTACGCGAAGATTTGCTCGAAGAAGTCAGCAAGCTCGCCCGTGAAGATCGCTTCGATTATCTGCTCATCGAATCCACCGGTATCTCCGAGCCTTTGCCGGTCGCAGAAACCTTCACCTTCCGCGATGAACATGGCCAAAGCCTCTCCGACATCGCCCGTCTCGACACCATGGTTACTGTAGTCGACGGTGTGAATTTCCTGCCGGACTACCAGGCGGCGGAAAGCCTCGCCTCCCGTGGCGAAATTCTCGGCGAGGAAGACGAGCGCTCCATCACCGACCTGTTGATCGAACAGATCGAGTTCGCCGACGTACTGTTGATCAGCAAGATCGACCTGATCAGCCAGCCCGAGCGCGAAGAGTTGATCGCCATCCTCAAACGCCTCAATGCTCAAGCCGAAATCATCCCGATGGTGATGGGCGAGGTGCCGCTGGAGAAGATCCTCAACACCGGCCGTTTTGATTTCGACAGAGCCGCGCAAGCACCGGGCTGGCTGCAGGAGTTGCGCGGTGAGCACGTGCCGGAAACCGACGAGTACGGCATCGCTTCCACCGCCTACCGCGCACGCCGGCCGTTTCACCCGGAGCGTTTCTTCAGCTTCATCGACCGCCCGTGGCTGAACGGCAAGCTGCTGCGCTCCAAAGGATTCTTCTGGCTGGCGAGCAAGCCTACGGACGCTGGCAGCTGGTCGCAGGCTGGCGGTTTGATGCGCCACGGTTTTGCCGGACGCTGGTGGCGTTTTGTGCCGAAGGACCAATGGCCACAAGATCAACAAAGCACCGCCGCGATCATGGAAAACTGGACGCCAAGCGTCGGAGACTGCCGCCAGGAGCTGGTTTTCATCGGACAGAACATCGATTTCCTACAGCTCTCCGACGAACTGGATGACTGCCTGCTCACCGATGAAGAAATGGCGCTCGGCGTAGAGGGTTGGCGATTGCTGGCGGATCCATTCGGCCCTTGGCATGAAGAGGCTGCCTGATGTTAGCCCTGAAACTGCAGCAGGACCGTACCCGCCATCAGCATCAAGGGCCGACTCCAAAGACGCTGGCGCGAATTCTGGACGATGACACCAATCTTGCCGTGTGGCAGCGGCAACTGCCGTTGCACATCAGCGATTTCGCTCAGTTATTGCTGTCGCTCAACGAACCCTTGGCGCAATCGTTATGCCTGGAGTTGGCAAGCGAGGACGCCGAGCCTGACCTGACCGGGTTGGCTTCAGGCTTCCGCGATCTGGAAGGCTATGAAGGCTTTATCGCCGACCTGAAGTGGCTGGTCAGTGCCTTTGCCTGTTTGCTGGGCGCCAAGCGCATCGGCCTGCGCCTGCGGGCGCTCGATAAAGCCATGTGCCCGCGCTTCCACGTTGATCACGTGCCGGTGCGGCTGATCACCACGTACGCTGGCGTCGGCAGCCAATGGCTCAAGGAAGGCGTGATGGATCGCCAGCAACTGGGGCAGGCCAACGCTGAGCCCCAGGTGCTAATTCAGCAACTCAGCAGTGGCGATGTCGCGCTGTTGAAAGGCGAAAAATGGCACGGTAATGAAGGCTTCGGTCTCATCCATCGCTCGCCACAACCGCCTACTGGCGAGCGTCGATTGATCCTCACCCTCGACTGGCTCGGCTAATGTCTCAAAGACGCTTTAAGGTTTTAGCCACGATCCTTGGCTCTGGCCTTCGCAATATGGCTTCAAATACGCTGCATCAGTGGCGACGCCGTAATAGTGGATGTCCTGGCGATAAGGCATATTGGCGACTTGCGCGTTGCTGCACACACCAAACGCACCACTCGGGCATTGATCGACGTACTGTACTTCGACTTTCTGCCCGGCCAGCGTTGGCTGGCAGAAACCGTCGTTGAACAGCCTCTCCGGGATATTGCGGTTCTGCTGGCAGACTTTGACGTCGAGCCGCTCGCCCTGACTATGCACTACGCAAGCCTGGGCCCACGCTTCACTCGACAGCAGCGTCAACAGCAACGACCATCCCATCCAACGCATCTTTGCATCTCCCAAGAAAGCTTCCCGCCATGTTGCAGAACATTCCTACCCATGTCATTGCTGGCCCTTTGGGCGCAGGCAAGACCAGCCTGATTCGCCAGCTCATGGCCCAGCGGCCAGACGGTGAGCGCTGGGCGGTGCTGATCAACGAGTTCGGCCAGATCGGCCTCGATGCGGCGCTGCTGACCCGCGATGCCGATGGTGTCGCACTCGGCGAAGTGGCCGGGGGCTGCCTGTGCTGCGTCAATGGCGCGCCGTTTCAGATTGGTCTCGGGCGGTTGTTGCGCAAGGAGAAACCGGATCGGCTGTTCATCGAACCGTCCGGGTTGGGGCATCCGGCGCAATTGCTCAAGCAGTTGAATGAAGCGCCATGGTCAGGCGTTCTGGCGGTCCAGCCCTGTGTGCTGGTGCTGGATGCTCAGGCGCTGCATGTCGGGAAAGCATTACCAGCCGCGCAACAGGACGCGTTGGCGAGCGCCGGATTGCTGCTGCTGAACAAGGCCGAAAACCTGGATGACACGGCCCGGGCAAATATCGCCAACCGATTGCCGCCAGTCCCGCTGATCTGGACGCAACAGGCGCAACTACCGCTGAACGAACTGCCGGGCCTGGCTGCAAAAGCAGTCGACGGTGTGGATAACCTGGCCGTGCCCAAAGGATTGGGACAAATGCCGGCCGTCTGGAGCGATCCGACGTTGCCGATTTGCCTGAGTCAGACGCAGGAGGGTGGCTGGAGCATTGGTTGGCGTTGGCATCCGGGCCAGACGTTCGACAAGCAACGCACTGTCGACTGGCTAACCGGCCTTGATTGGAAGCGAGCGAAACTGGTGATCCGCAGCTCGGATGGCTGGGTGTCTGCGAATGCTTTGGATAATGCCAAGCTGATCTGGCAGGCCAGCGAATGGCGGAAAGATTCGCGAATCGAACTGATCTTCGTCGATCCGCAAAATATTGATCAATTGCAGGCGGGGCTGGCGCGATGCCGAACCCGGTGATTCAGCTCAAGGTTTCCACTTCGTGTGTTCCTGCCGCCACTGGCTCAGCTCGATGACTTCTGCCCGTGGCTTCTGCACTTCGACCACTGGCGGAGTATCGTCGAACGGCGCCGGGTAGGGCGCCAGCTCGATCTGCGCACTGTGCGCGCCAAACTGGGTAATCGTGCCGTTATGCCGGGTTTCACCGGTCACGGTGAATTCGAAGTTGTACACCCGCGCCAGTCGTCGGCGCCCATTGGCGTCCTTGATGAAACCGATCTTCTTCAGTGCAACGTTGCCGTCGAGCAACTCCACGCGCACGTTCAGGCAATGCTGCTTGACCCGTTCCAGCGCCCGCTCGCGCAAGCCGTGGTTGTGCCATAGCCACGCGCCGGCAGCAGCGAACAGCATCAGCACAAAGATGTTTTCCAGGGTCAGCATCAACATCGAACTCCAAAAGATAGCGTCAGCTTAACTGCGTCGCCGGTCTGTCGTACAGGCTGCGTTTCGTCGCATACTGCGCGGCTTGAATTTCAATCGTTTTACGGAATGACCCGAATGAAACGTACGCCTCATCTGCTCGCCATTCAGTCCCACGTCGTGTTCGGCCACGCCGGTAACAGCGCGGCGGTTTTTCCGATGCAGCGGGTCGGGGTCAATGTCTGGCCGCTCAACACCGTGCAGTTTTCCAACCACACCCAGTACGGTCAGTGGGCTGGCGAAGTGCTGGCGCCGCAGCAGATTCCCGAGCTGGTCGAAGGCATCGCCGCGATTGGCGAGCTGGGCAACTGCGATGCGGTTCTGTCCGGTTATCTCGGCAGTGCGGCGCAGGGTCGAGCGATCCTCAGCGGCGTCGAGCGCATCAAATCGGTCAATCCGAAAGCGCTGTATCTGTGTGATCCGGTGATGGGCCATCCAGAGAAGGGTTGCAGCGTGCCGACCGAGGTCAGCGACTTCCTCCTGGACGAGGCGGCTGCGGTGGCGGACATCATGTGTCCGAACCAGTTGGAGCTGGACAGCTTCTCCGGGCGCAAGCCGCAGTCGTTGTTCGATTGCCTGGCAATGGCGCGGGCGTTGCTGGCGCGTGGGCCGAAAGTGGTGCTGGTCAAGCATCTGGATTATCCGGGAAAACCGGCCGATGGCTTCGAGATGCTGCTGGTCACGGCCGAAGGCAGTTGGCATTTGCGCCGTCCGTTGCTGGCGTTTCCGCGTCAGCCGGTGGGTGTTGGCGATCTGACGTCTGGCCTGTTTCTGGCGCGGCTGTTGTTGGGCGATAGCCTGGTGGCGGCGTTTGAATTCACGGCGGCGGCGGTGCATGAGGTGCTGCTGGAGACTCAGGCTTGCGCCAGTTATGAGCTGCAACTGGTGCGAGCGCAGGATCGGATTGCGCATCCGCGGGTGAAGTTCGAGGCGACTGCAATCAGTCTGTAACACCGCGCTGCCCCCATTCGCGAGCAAGCTCGCTCCCACATTTGGTTTTGTGTACGCCACAGATCCAGTGTGGGAGCGAGCTTGCTCGCGAAAGCGTTCTTCAGAGCGCTAAAGATCTCAGGCGTCGCCCTTGATCTCCTGATAGCGCTTCTCCAGCTCCTGGCGAATCTGCCGACGCTGCTGCGCCTGCATATAACGACGCTTGTCTTCACTGTTCTGCGGTTGCAGCGGCGGCACGGCGGCCGGCTTGCGCTGGTCATCCACCGCCACCATGGTGAAGAAGCAGCTGTTGGTGTGGCGCACCGAACGCTCGCGGATGTTTTCGGTGACGACTTTGATGCCGACTTCCATCGATGTGTTGCCGGTGTAGTTGACCGAGGCGAGGAAGGTCACCAGTTCGCCGACATGAATCGGCTCGCGGAAAATCACCTGATCCACCGACAGGGTCACCACATAGCGGCCGGCATAACGGCTCGCGCAGGCGTAAGCCACTTCGTCGAGGTATTTGAGCAGGGTGCCGCCGTGGACATTGCCAGAGAAGTTGGCCATGTCGGGGGTCATCAGTACCGTCATCGACAGTTGGGCGTTTCCGGGTTCCATAACGTTCTCACGGATCAAGGCTGATTTCTGGAAGCACCTCTGCGGGTGCCTGGTCGCTTTTCAAAAGCACCGTTATCGGGACGCCGGGCGACTGGCCGCCGTCACGCCGGAATCGATCTGTTTCCATATATTGCACCGCCTTCCAGGCGGAAGTCGCGGTGTTAACCTGCAAAAGCCCACCTCGAGGGCAATTCCCACACAAAAAGCGGATTTTTACCTAGCTCGCCCAGACCTTTCTGACGTCTGCCGGGAGTCTCGTCATTCAAGGAGCCCACGCCATGCATGCCATCAGTTTTATTCAGGACCTGGCAGTGATCATGTTGGTCGCAGGTGTGGTGACCGTGTTGTTCCACCGCTTCAAGCAGCCGGTGGTGCTTGGCTATATCGTTGCTGGCTTCATCATCGGCCCGCACACACCGCCGTTCGGCCTGATTCACGACGAAGAAACCATCAAGACTCTTGCCGAACTCGGGGTTATTTTTCTGATGTTCTGCCTCGGGCTGGAGTTCAGCCTGCGCAAACTGTTCAAGGTCGGCGCTACAGCGTTTATCGCGGCGTTCCTCGAAATTGTCCTGATGATCTGGATCGGCTACGAAATCGGCCGCTGGTTCGACTGGAACACCATGGACTCGCTGTTCCTCGGCGCCATCCTGGCGATCTCCTCGACCACCATCATCGTCAAGGCACTCAATGATCTGAAGATGAAGAACGAGCGCTTTGCGCAGTTGATCTTCGGTGTGCTGATCGTCGAAGACATCCTCGGCATCGGCATCATCGCACTGCTGTCGAGCATCGCGGTCAGCGGCACCGTCAGCTCCGGCGAAGTGTTTTCCACGGTCGGCAAGCTGTCGTTGTTCATGATCGTCGCGCTGGTCATTGGCATCCTGCTGGTGCCGCGCCTGCTGGCTTACGTGGCCAAATTCGAAAGCAATGAAATGCTCCTGATCACCGTGCTCGGCCTGTGTTTCGGCTTCTGCCTGCTGGTGGTCAAGCTGGAGTACAGCATGGTGCTCGGCGCGTTCCTGATCGGCGCGATCATGGCCGAGTCGCGGCAGTTGCTGAAAATCGAACGCCTGATCGAGCCGGTTCGCGATCTGTTCAGCGCGATCTTTTTCGTTGCGATCGGCCTGATGCTCGACCCGATGATTCTTCTCGAATACGCATGGCCGATCGCGGTGATTACCGTCGCCGTGGTACTCGGCAAGATGTTGTCCTGCGGCCTCGGTGCGTTTATCGCCGGTAATGACGGACGTACCTCACTGCGCGTGGGGATGGGGCTGTCACAGATTGGCGAATTTTCCTTCATCATCGCCGCACTGGGCATGACCTTGCAGGTCACCAGCAATTTCCTTTATCCGGTCGCTGTGGCCGTGTCGGTGATTACCACGCTGCTGACGCCGTATCTGATCCGTGCGGCTGATCCGCTGTCGATCAAGTTGTCGGCGGCGGTGCCCAAGCCTCTTGGCCGCGTGCTGGGCATGTACGGGGAATGGTTGCGCAGCATTCAGCCGCAAGGCGAGGGTGCGATGCTGGCTTCAATAATTCGCAAGATCCTGCTGCAGGTCGGAGTCAATCTCGCCCTGGTCATCGCGATCTTCTTCGCAGGCGCGTATTTCGCCGAACGCATCTCGCTGTGGTTACAGGACTGGATCAGCGATCCTAGCTGGCAGAAAGCGTTGATCTGGGGCGGAGCGCTGTTGGTGTCGCTGCCGTTCTTGATCGCGGCGTACCGCAAGCTCAAGGCACTGTCGATGCTGCTGGCAGAGATGGGCGTGAAGCCGGAGATGGCCGGGCGTCACACGCAGCGAGTGCGCCGGGTGATCTCCGAAGTGATCCCGATTCTCTCGCTGCTGGTGATTTTCCTGCTGCTGGCAGCCTTGTCGGCCAGTATCTTGCCGACCAACAAGTTGCTGATGCTGATCGCCGTGGTCGCGGCCGCCGTGGCGGCGCTGCTCTGGCGCTGGTTCATCCGCGTGCACACGCGGATGCAGGTGGCGCTGCTGGAAACCCTCGACAACCACAAAGAGTCGTCGGGTCACTGAACCGTCGGGGCGGCTGACCGATCAGCTTTCCAGCCAGACGTCCCGCGCCCAGTGCCACACCGATTCCCAGGACTCTTCGGTGATCAGCTCTTCTTCGCCGGACCATAGCACCACGGTGCCGTCTTCTTCGACGCAGTAGTAGTTCTCACCGTCCTGGCAGATCGGGATCAGGTCACGCGGTACGCCGATGTCCCACGCATTGGCCGCGACGTCCGGCAAATAGGTGTGCGATTGCGGGTCGGTGACAGTCACCGGCTCGAGGCTGCCGTAAACCACGTCGCTGACGGTCAGCAAAAATTCTTTGAAGACGAACGGGATGTTGATGAAGAGTTCTTCTTCGACTTCCACCAGTTGGTCTTCGTCAGGCAACTCCAATGGAACCGGTACGGGTTCGTTGGCTTCGCGCAGTTGTTCGATGATTTCTTCCACGTCCGGGATCCTCTTGCTTGAATGGCGCGGTTTATATGGGCCGGTTTATACAGTAGCTCGCTATAGATGCAACCGCGAAATAGAAAACCCCAGCCGAGGCTGGGGTTTTTATTACCGCAAGTGAAGCGCGCGGGGGGATCAGCCGTTCTGGCGGATACCGGCAACCAGCCAAGGCTGGTTCTCGCCCTGCGGACGTTCCATGTTCCAGCTTTCGCTGAACACTTCGCCCTGATCGAAGCGCGAGGACTTCGACACACCGTTGAAAGTCAGGGTGGCGATGGTCTTGTCGGCACGGTCATCAACGCCATCCAGTTGAACCTGGAGATTGTCGATGTAGGTCGACTGGAACGCGTCGCCCAGATCCGCGCGCTCACGCTTGAGGAACTCGAGCATTTGCGGGGTCACGAACTCGGCGATCTTGTCCATTTCGTTGGCATCCCAGTGCTGCTGCAGCGACTGGAAGTGGCTACGTGCAGCGTCAAGGAAGTTCTGCTCGTTGAACCAGGCTGGTGCGTTGATCACCGGACGAGCGGCAGCAGGCGCAGCCGAACCACCGAAAATCGAACCCATGGCAGCAGGCTTCTGCTCGAACACTTCACGCTGCATCGGCGCGCCGGCCGGAGCGAATTGCTCCTGCTGCTTGCGTCGACGTGCGGCGATGAAGCGGAAGATCACGAACGCGATCACTGCCATGATCAGGATGTCGAAGATCTGCATGCCCTGGAAGCCGCCGCCCATGAACATGGATGCGAGCAGGCCACCGGCAGCGATGCCGGCCAGCGGGCCGAGCCATTTCGAAGCACCGCCGGCCTTGGCCGCAGCGCCCGCGGCACCGGCAGCACCAGCGGTCGCAGCCGCGCCGCCGACACCTGGAGAAGAAGGAGCCATCTGGCTGGTCTGGTGCGTCGGCGCAGCGCCGGCGCTTTTGCCACCACCAAAGCGCTTGGCGTTGGCGTCGAGGCTCATCGTCAGGCCGATGCACAACGCCATGGCGATGCTAAGAAAACGTTTCATAAAGGGAATTCCCGTTTGTGGAGACACGCGCGCCATGTTGCACAGCTGAAGTGTTACTGGCTAGCGAGAGAGTGTTTCGGGCTTTTGCCTGACAGGTTACGTTCAGCTCGGTCGGGGCAATAAGGCCATGTACTTTTGGCTGTAGGAAATCGGGACAGGTTCAGTGAGAAAACGCGCTTAGCGACGAAACGCCAGCATCACTACACCGGCAGTGATCAGGCCGATGCCGCCCCATTGGCGCAGGTCGAGTTTCTCACCCAGCAGAATCACGCCGAGCACCGCCACCAGTACCACGCTGAGTTTGTCCACCGGAGCGACCAGTGAGGCCGGGCCGACTTTCAATGCGCGGAAGTAGCACAGCCACGATGCGCCCGTGCCCAGACCGGACAACAGCAGGAACAGGTAGCTCTTGGCGGAGATCGATCCCAATGACTGATATTGGCCCGTTGCGTACAAAATCAAGGCCAGGCTGACCAGTACCACAATCGTACGCAGCAGAGTGGCGAAGTCGGAATTGACGTTTTCGATGCCGACTTTGGCGAAGATCGCCGTCAATGCGGCGAAAGTGGCCGAGAGCAAGGCCCAGAATGTCCAGGAAGAAAAGAAGCCTGAGCCCATGGAAATGTCCTTGTTCGATAATCCACCGCCAAACCCTGTGGGAGCGAGCCTGCTCGCGAACGCCGCACCGCGGTCTATCAGATCAACCGCGGTGATTTCATTCGCGAGCAGGCTCGCTCCCACAGAAAAGCGAAATCGGCGTCAGATCGCTTCCAGCTTGGCGTAACCGAGCATCAGCCATTTGCTGCCTTCGCTGAAGTTCACCTGCACCCGTGCCTGCGCACCGGCACCTTCGAAGTTGAGGATCACACCGTCACCAAAAATCGAATGCCGTACCGCCTGACCGAGGCTGAAACCCGTTTCCGGAATCTCGCTGCCGCTGAACAGGTTGCTGCCGCTCATCGACTGATTACCGCCGAATGGACGGCTGACACTGTTCGACAGGCGCACTTCCTGAATCAGGCCCTTCGGTACTTCGCGAACGAAACGCGAGACCTTGTTGTAGGTCTCGCTGCCGTACAGGCGTCGGGTTTCAGCATAGGTCATGACCAGATTCTGCATCGCCCGGGTGATGCCGACGTAGGCCAGGCGCCGTTCTTCCTCAAGACGCCCGGGTTCTTCCAGGCTCATCTTGTGCGGGAACAGGCCTTCTTCCATGCCCACGAGGAACACGTAGGGGAATTCCAGGCCTTTGGCGCTGTGCAGCGTCATCAACTGAATGCTGTCTTCGTGCTCGTCGGCCTGGGTGTCGCCGGCCTCCAGCGAAGCGTGGCCGAGGAATGCTGCCAGTGGCGTCAGTTCTTCGTCTTCTTCGGTGTTCTCGAAGTTGCGCGCGGCGCTGACCAGTTCCTCAAGGTTCTCTACCCGGGCCTGGCCTTTCTCGCCTTTTTCCGCTTCGTGATAGGCAATGAGGCCGGATTGCTCGATGACGGTTTGCGTCATCAGGTGCAGCGGCATTTCCATGCACTTGGCGGCGAGGTTCTCGATCAGCTCGATAAACGCACCCAGTGCACCGGCCGCGCGACCGGTCAGGCCTTTGTTGGCAACCAGTTGACGCATCGCTTCCCACATCGACACATCGCTGTGGCGCGCGTGATCACGGATGGCTTCGACGGTTTTTTCGCCGATGCCACGGGCGGGCACATTGATCACCCGTTCCAGCGCCGCATCGTTGCCGCGACCTTCGAGCAAGCGCAGGTAAGCCATGGCGTTTTTGATTTCCGCACGCTCGAAGAAGCGCTGACCACCGTAGATGCGGTACGGAATACGTTCACGCAGCAAAGCTTCTTCGAGAACGCGTGATTGGGCGTTGGAACGGTACAGAATCGCGATATCGCTGCGGGCCAAGCCGGTTTTCAGCGCGCTTTCGATGGTTTCGACAACGTAGCGTGCTTCGTCGTGTTCGTTGAACGCGGCGTACAGATTGATTGCTTCGCCGTCGCCGCCGTCGGTCCAGAGCTCTTTACCGAGGCGGCCGGTGTTGTTGGCAATCAGCGCGTTGGCGGCCTTGAGGATGCCGGCGGTGGAGCGGTAGTTCTGCTCCAGACGAATGGTCACCGAGTCGGCGAAGTCGGAAGAGTACTGATGAATGTTTTCGATCTTCGCGCCACGCCAGCCGTAAATCGACTGATCGTCGTCGCCGACCACCATCAGGCTGTCGCCGCCCTTGCCGAGCAAGCGCAACCAGGCGTACTGCACGGCGTTGGTGTCCTGGAATTCGTCCACCAGAATATGGCGGAAGCGCTTCTGGTAGTGCGCCAACAGGCCCGGATGATCGCGCCACAGGTCGAGGGCGCGCAGCAGCAGTTCGGAGAAATCGATGACGCCGGCCCGCAGGCACGCTGCCTCGTAGGCTTCGTAAATGCCGCGCATGGTCGCCAGGTACAAATCACCGCTGGCCTGAATGTGTTGCGGACGCAGGCCTTCGTCTTTCTGGCCGTTGATGAACCACTGCGCTTGACGCGCCGGCCAGCGTTGCTCGTCGAGACCGAGCTCGCGTATCACCCGCTTGACCAGCCGTTGCTGGTCGTCGCTGTCGAGAATCTGGAAGGTCTGGCTCAGGCCCGCTTCCTGCCAGTGCGCCCGCAGCAAGCGGTGCGCCAGGCCGTGGAAGGTGCCGACCCACATGCCCGCCGGGTTGATGCCCAGCAACTGCTCGATGCGGTGACGCATCTCGGCAGCGGCCTTGTTGGTGAAGGTCACCGACAGAATGGAGTGGGGCGAGGCGTTTTCGACCTGGATCAACCAGGCGATACGGTGCACCAGCACTCGGGTTTTACCGGAACCGGCGCCGGCCAGGACCAACTGACGGCCAACGGGGGCTGCTACGGCCTGGCGTTGGGCATCGTTGAGGGAATTCAGCAGAAGGGAGAGATCATCGCGCATCGGGGCATTCTAGGGTGCGCCGCAGGCCCGGGCAAACCGAGCTTTGCATTAGCCGATGAAACTCCTGCCGATGACGACCGGTCAGTCACTGGCTACAGGCATCGGCCCGCCGCGCTCCAAGGGTTTCGCGGGTGGCAAAGGGCGGAAAAGTTTCGCTGAAATTGTGATCTGGAGCAGTTTGGCAACGGGAGCTGCTTGTGTATGCTCCGTCCACGTTTCGGGCGCACGCCCTCCTTATAAGAACAAGAACGTTGCCCATGACCCTCAGCTCTGAACTGTCGGGCCCCTCTGTGGAACCCCGGGTTATCCGCAAGCACTATGCCGTCGAAATGTCGGTCGAGCGCACGCGTCTGCTGTATCAGGGCTCGTTGTTGCCCACGCTGTTCATGTTGATCAATGGTCTGGTCTGCGCCGCTTTGCTCTGGAGCCCGCAGCGTTACTTCGTGGTCAGCGTCTGGCTGGTGTGGTTGCTGTCGCTGGTGGCGCTGCGGGTGATTCAGGTCGCCGCGTTCGACTCGGCCATCCCGGACCGGCAGGCGCAACCGATCTGGCGGCGGATGTTTCTGCTCGGCTCGACCATGACCGGCCTGACACTGGCCGGTGCCGGCATCGCCCTGGTGCCTGCCGACAACTTCATGCAGCAGGCGTGGGTGTTCGGCCTGATTGGCGCCGCAACTCTGTCGGCTAGTGTCGCCTACGCGGTGAGCCTGCCGGCGTTTCTTTCCTTTACCTTGCCCTGTCTGTTGCCAGCGATCGGTTATCTGTTCTGGGGCGGTGATGAGCAGGCGCGCGGCTGGGGCTGGCTCGGGTTGATCCTGCTCGGCTCGCTGAGCGTGGTGGCGTGGCAGGTCAATCGGCTGATCGATCGCGGCTTGCTGCGGCGCTTCCAGAATCAGCACTTGATCGAACACCTGCAACAGACGCAATTGCGCAGCGAGCAGCTCAATCAGGAGTTGGCCAAGGAAATCGACCATCGGCGTTGTGCCGAGGGCAAGCTGCGTGAAGCTCAGGTCGAACTCGAAGACCGCGTTGCCCAGCGCAGCCGCGAGCTGGATGCAGCCAATCAGGCCCTGAGCAAAAGCGAAGCGCGGCTGGCGCTGGCGTTGAAAGCCAGTGAGTTGGGGCTGTGGGACTGGAACCTGCAAACCGACGAAGTCCACCACACACAGATTCAGGAACTGTTCGGCCTCGCTCCGGAATACGTCACGGCGCTCCTGCGCGACCTCAAGCCACGCCTGCATCCCGACGATGTGCCGACGCTGAAATACGCGTTGATCGAGCATTTGAAGGGCCGCACCGAGGACTACCAGATCGAATACCGCGTGCGTCACAGCGATGGTCATTGGGTCTGGATCGAGGATCGGGGCCGCGCGGTAGAGCGCAGCGACAGCGGGCGGGTAATCCGCATGGTCGGCACCCGTCGCGACATCAGCGCCAGCAAAAGCCTCGAAGAACAGCAACGTCTGGCGGCGACGGTGTTCGAAGCGGCCAGTGAAGGCATCGTGATTCTCGACCCGAATTACGCGCTGATCGCAATCAATCAGGCGTTCAGCCGGGTCACCGGTTACGACATCGAGGACATGCTCGGGCGCAACGTTGTCGAATTGCCGTGCAGCCGCGATGCGCGCCGCCATTACGTGGCGATCCGTCATGCACTGGAGCAGCACGGCAGTTGGCAGGGCGAACTGGTGGAAACGCGCAAGAACGGCGAACTGTATCCGCAGTGGCTGCAACTCAATGCGGTGCGTGATGGTCGGGGAAATGTCAGTCATATCGTCGGGTTCTTCGCCGATCTTTCAGCGCGGCGTGAATCCGAAGAGCGCATGCGATACCTGACCCATTACGACGAACTGACCGGTCTGGCCAACCGCTCGCTGTTCCGCGAACGCTTGCACGAAGCGCATCAGCGTTCGCGTCAGGGTCGACGCAGTCTGGCGTTGCTGCACATCAATCTGGATCGCTTCAAGCTGCTCAACGACAGCTTGGGCCATGAGATTGCCGACCAGTTGCTGCAGAAAATGGCGCGCCGCTTGGTCAACGCCTTGCCAGAAGCCGACACCATCGCGCGGTTGTCCGGTGATGAATTTGCGGTGCTGTTCGATGCCTACGGCAACCTGTCGAGTCTGGCCCGGGTGGCTACGCGGTTGTCGTCCAAACTACGCTTGCCGCTGACCGTGGAAGGGCATGAACTGGTGGTCAGCGCGTCGATGGGCATCAGCATGTTGCCGGACAATGCGCGGGAGATTTCTGCGCTGGTCAGCCAGTCGAACATGGCCATGCAACATGCCAAGCACTTGGGCGGCAACAATTTTCAGTTCTACACCGACAGCTTGCAGGCCAGCACCCTCGAGCGCTTGCAACTGGAAAACCAGTTGCGCAAAGCCATCGAAGAAAAGCAGCTGAAAGTGTTCTATCAGCCCAAGCTGTGCCTGCAAACCGGACGCTTGAATGCGGCGGAAGCGCTGGTGCGCTGGGATCATCCGAGCATGGGCCGGGTGCCGCCGGGGGATTTCATCGGGCTGGCGGAGGAAACCGGTTTGATCGGGCCAATCGGCGAATTCGTCCTGCGTCAGGCGTGCTGGCAGGCCTGCGAGTGGCAGCGCCAAGGGTTGGAGCCGATCCGCGTTTCGGTGAACCTGTCGGTGCATCAATTGCGCCAGGGCAAACTGGTCAGTCTGGTGCGGCAGGTGCTGGAAGAAACCGGTCTGGCGCCGCACTACCTCGAACTGGAACTGACTGAAAGCCAGTTGCTCGACAGCGTCGAACACATCATCGCGACCTTCCAGCAACTGCGCGATCTGGGGGTGAAACTGGCCATTGATGACTTTGGCACCGGCTATTCGTCGTTGAGTTACCTCAAGCGCATTCCGGTGGACTACGTGAAGATCGATCAGGCATTCATTCGTGGCCTGGGCGAAGGGAGCGAGGATGCGGCGATTACCCGCGCGATCATTGCCATGGCTCATGGGCTGTCACTGAAAGTAGTGGCTGAAGGCGTCGAGCGACAGGATCAGCTGGAGTTTTTACGCGCCGAGCGTTGCGATGAGGTGCAGGGCTATCTGATCAGCCGCCCGGTAGAAGCTGCCAGTCTGGCCGGGCTTTTGCGCGATCAGGAAAAACCGCTTTAAGGGCTACATGCACCTCATCGCGCCTGATATGGGGACATCGAGTTACGCATTGAGCAGGCAAAAAGCCAATTCATGTAGTATAACTACAAGCGTGCTACATCCTTGCCCATAAGAAGAGTCCAGCCCCTTGAATCTGCTGCAACACATCGCCCAGTCACGTCACCTGTTACGCAAGTCGGAGCTCAAGGTCGCCGACCACGTGCTGCTTGACCCTGCGGCGGTGATGCACAGTTCCATGGCCGATCTGGCCCACAGCGTCGGCATCAGTGAGCCGACCATCGTGCGCTTCTGTCGCGCCATCGGTTGCTCCGGTTTTCAGGATCTCAAACTCAAACTGGCGCAAAGTCTGGCTGCCGGTGCCAGCTTTGGCCAGTTCGCGATCCACGAAGACGATTCGGTTGCCGATTACAGCCTGAAGATTTTCGACACCACGTTGCACACCTTGATGGAGGTTCGCGAGAAGCTCGATCCGGTTGAGTTGCAGCGTGCCGTGACGCTGATGTCGCAGGCGCAGCGTGTCGAGTTCTACGGCTTCGGTGCCTCGGGCGCAGTGGCGGCGGATGCGCAGCACAAGTTCTTCCGTTTGCTGCTGACGGCAGCGGCGTATTCCGATCCGCACATGCAGGCGATGTCGGCGGTGACGCTGAAGCCGACCGATGTGGCGATCTGCATTTCCCAGTCCGGGCGCTCCAAGGATTTGCTGATCACCGCCAATCTGGTGCGTGAGAGCGGCGCTTCGTTGATTACCTTGTGCCCGAGCCAGACACCTCTGGCCGAATTGTCGACCGTCAATCTGGCGATCGATGTGCATGAAGACACCGAAATCTATACGCCGCTGACCTCGCGTATCGCACACCTGGTGGTGATCGATGTGCTGGCGATGGGCGTGGCCATGGCGCGCGGGCCGAGCCTGGTCAATCACCTCAAGAGCGTGAAGCGCAGTTTGCGCAGCTTGCGCTTGTCGCCAAAGGCTGCCAAAGCGCTGGATGACTGAAGCCAACTAAGGTCGTTCCGCCTTATTCGCGAGCAGACTCGCTCCCACAGGGGATCTTCGAGGTACACAAATTCTGTGTCACACCGAGATCAAATGTGGGAGCGAGCCTGCTCGCGAAGGCGTCCTCAAAAACATCACACCCCTGCGCAAGTTTCATCGCACTGTCATCCACACGCAGCCAAACCGTCATCCCCCACGCCTATCGTGAAACTCCCGTAATCGCCTTGGGAGACTCGAAATGGCTCAGCCCTACGAAGAACGCAACAGCGCCGCGAAAACCCGTCGTCAGCAGGAAGACCAGCGCCGCATGGAATTCCGTCGCGCTATCGAAGATCGCTTCGAACTCCGCCAGCTTCAGGCCGAAATCGGCGACTTTCCCGAGATCAATCACTGGCAGGCAGCACCTTCAGCTTCCCGTCGAAGCGCTCAACCAGCGCGCTGATCTGCACACGCTCGCTGCGGATAAACGCCAGGAAGGCGTGCGCCACCGGTGACAGGCGTTTCGCCTTGGCCTGCACCAGGCACCAGCTACGCAGCAGCGGCAGTTCTTCGATCGGCAGTTCCACCAGCCCGCCGGTCGCCAGCTCCAGGTTAAGGGCGTGGCGCGTCAACAGCGCCAGGCCCAGACCCGCCGCCACGCATTCGCGCTGAGCTTCGGCCGAGGCCACTTCCTGGGTCTGGGTGAAGTGCACGCGCTTCTCTTTGAAATACTCTTCGCAAGCCAGTCGTGTCCCCGAGCCGGGTTCGCGGATCAGCAGCGTGTAGGGTTCCAGATCCTGCAAACGCAGCGGGCCCATGTGCGCCAACGGGTGATCCGGGCGCGCCACGGCAACAAT
Organism: Pseudomonas sp. CROZ-RG-20F-R04-15; assembly: GCF_022662375.1. GTDB lineage: Bacteria > Pseudomonadota > Gammaproteobacteria > Pseudomonadales > Pseudomonadaceae > Aquipseudomonas. The sequence continues at coordinate 129,899 of NZ_JAKNQL010000010.1, forward strand.
CGGGTTGTTCAGAAACGGCAGGAATTCCAGGCCCATGTCCTGCGGCACCATCGACATGATCACCAGGTCGTCGCGGTTGTCCGAAAGTCTGCGAATCACCTGGCCACGGTTGACCACGGTCAGTTGCAGATTCACTTCCGGGTGCTGGTGCTTGAATGCTGCGAACAAGTGCGGCACGAAATATTTTGCACTGGATTCTACCGCCAGTTTTAGCTGACCTTGCAGCGATCCCTGCATGTCCGACAGCTGCATATCGAGGTTTTCCAGGCGGCCAAAAATGTCTCGACTGGCACGCTGAAGTGCTTCGGCGGCTTCGGTCATGTAGAGTTTTTTGCCGACATAATCGAATAATGGCTGGCCGATTAGCTCCTCGAGCTGACGAATCTGTAGGCTGACGGCCGGTTGTGTGAGAGACATTTCCTCGGCTGCACGGCTGTAAGAGCGTAAATCGCATACCTCGTTGAAGATCTGCAATTGACGCAATGTCATACGCATCAAGGACTTACGCATTTTATACAGGCTCTGACGGCTGGCGGATGTTTCAACTATAAGTCTTTACTTATGACTGACCCAATTTTTATTCATTTTTGTTAATCCCTCATGAGCGCTAGTGTGGACCTGCGACCAAATTGAAACATTTGGTCACGCGTCGACCTGGGTCTAGCAGGTCGTGGTGCCACCGGCTCAAGGGAACCTCCAAGTGATAACAAAGATCCTGATCGCCAACCGTGGTGAGATTGCCGTACGAATCGTGCGAGCCTGCGCTGAAATGGGCATTCGCTCGGTTGCGATTTTTTCCGACGCCGACCGTCATGCGTTGCATGTGAAGCGTGCGGATGAGGCCCACAGCATCGGTGCCGAGCCACTGGCCGGTTACCTGAACCCGCGCAAGCTGGTGAACCTTGCAGTTGAAACCGGCTGCGATGCACTGCATCCCGGTTACGGTTTCCTCTCGGAAAACGCTGAACTGGCTGACATCTGCGCCGAGCGCGGGATCAAATTCATTGGCCCGTCGGCAGAAGTCATCCGCCGCATGGGCGACAAGACCGAAGCGCGCCGCAGCATGATCAAGGCTGGCGTACCGGTGACGCCGGGCACCGAAGGCAACGTAGCGGACATCGAAGAAGCCTTGGCCGAGGGCGACCGCATCGGTTACCCGGTGATGCTCAAAGCCACTTCCGGTGGTGGCGGTCGCGGTATCCGTCGCTGCAACAGCCGCGAAGAACTCGAACAGAATTTCCCTCGGGTGATTTCCGAAGCGACCAAGGCCTTCGGTTCTGCCGAAGTGTTCCTGGAAAAATGCATCGTCAATCCCAAGCACATCGAAGCGCAGATTCTCGGCGACAGCTTCGGCAACGTCGTGCACCTGTTCGAGCGTGATTGCTCGATCCAGCGCCGCAATCAGAAACTCATCGAAATCGCCCCGAGCCCGCAATTGACCCCGGAACAGCGCGCCTACATCGGCGACCTGTCGGTGCGTGCGGCCAAGGCTGTCGGTTACGAGAACGCCGGTACTGTGGAGTTTCTGCTCGCCGAGGGCGAGGTGTACTTCATGGAGATGAACACCCGGGTGCAGGTGGAACACACCATCACCGAAGAAATCACCGGGATCGACATCGTCCGCGAGCAGATTCGCATCGCCTCCGGCCTGCCGTTGTCGGTGAAGCAGGAAGACATTCAGCACCGTGGTTTCGCGTTGCAGTTCCGCATCAACGCCGAAGACCCGAAGAACAACTTCCTGCCGAGCTTCGGCAAGATCACCCGTTATTACGCCCCCGGCGGCCCGGGTGTGCGCACCGACACAGCGATCTACACCGGCTACACCATTCCGCCGTTCTACGACTCGATGTGCCTGAAGCTGGTGGTCTGGGCACTGACCTGGGAAGAGGCGATGGACCGTGGCCTGCGTGCGCTGGACGACATGCGCCTGCAAGGCGTGAAGACCACCGCCGCGTACTACCAGGAAATCCTGCGCAACCCGGAATTCCGTAGCGGCCAGTTCAATACCAGCTTCGTTGAAAGCCACCCTGAACTGACCAACTACTCGATCAAGCGCAAACCCGAAGAGCTGGCCCTGGCCATCGCCGCCGCCATCGCCGCCCACGCAGGCCTGTGAGGAATACAACAATGTCCAAGAAGATCTTCGTTACCGATACCATCCTGCGCGACGCTCACCAATCGCTGCTCGCCACCCGCATGCGCACCGAAGACATGTTGCCGATCTGCGACAAGCTCGACAAAGTCGGCTACTGGTCGCTGGAATGCTGGGGCGGCGCGACGTTCGACGCCTGCGTCCGCTTCCTGAAGGAAGATCCGTGGGAGCGTCTGCGCCAACTGCGCGCGGCACTGCCTAACACGCGTCTGCAAATGCTCCTGCGCGGCCAGAACCTGTTGGGCTATCGCCACTACAGCGACGACGTGGTCAAAGCCTTCGTCGCCAAAGCTGCGGTCAATGGCATCGACGTGTTCCGCATCTTCGACGCGATGAACGACGTGCGGAACCTGCGCGTGGCCATCGAAGCGGTGAAAGCGGCCGGCAAACATGCCCAGGGCACCATCGCTTACACCACCAGCCCGGTGCATACGATCGATGCGTTTGTTGCACAAGCCAAGCAAATGGAAGCCATGGGTTGCGACTCGGTGGCGATCAAGGACATGGCCGGTCTGCTGACCCCGTACGCCACCGGCGAACTGGTTCGCGCACTGAAAGCCGAGCAGTCGCTGCCAGTGTTTATCCACTCGCACGATACTGCCGGTCTGGCGACCATGTGCCAGCTCAAGGCAATCGAAAACGGTGCCGATCACATCGACACCGCGATCTCCAGCTTCGCATCGGGTACCAGCCACCCGGGCACCGAGTCGATGGTCGCTGCGCTCAAGGGCACCGAGTTCGACACCGGTCTGAACCTCGAGTTGCTGCAAGAGATAGGTCTGTACTTCTACGCCGTGCGCAAGAAGTACCACCAGTTCGAAAGCGAATTCACCGCCGTCGACACCCGTGTGCAAGTCAACCAGGTGCCGGGCGGGATGATCTCCAACCTCGCCAACCAGTTGAAAGAGCAGGGCGCGCTGAACCGCATGGCCGAAGTGCTGGCGGAAATCCCGCGTGTACGTGAAGACCTTGGCTTCCCGCCACTGGTGACTCCGACTTCGCAGATCGTCGGCACCCAGGCTTTCTTCAACGTGCTGGCCGGCGAGCGCTACAAGACCATCACCAACGAAGTGAAGCTCTACTTGCAAGGCGGCTACGGCAAGGCGCCGGGCGTGGTCAACGAGAAGCTGCGTCGTCAGGCGATCGGCAGCGAAGAAGTTATCGATGTGCGTCCGGCGGACCTGCTCAAGCCGGAAATGACCAAGCTGCGTGCCGATATCGGCGCACTGGCCAAGTCCGAAGAAGACGTACTGACCTTCGCCATGTTCCCGGACATCGGTCGCAAGTTCCTCGAAGAGCGTGCCGCTGGCACCCTCACGCCGGAAGTGCTGCTGCCGATCCCAGAGGCTGGCAGCGTTGCTTCGGCGGGCGGCGAAGGCGTACCGACCGAGTTCGTCATCGATGTGCACGGTGAAACCTACCGCGTCGACATCACCGGTGTTGGCGTCAAGTCTGAAGGCAAGCGTCACTTCTACCTGTCCATCGACGGCATGCCGGAAGAGGTGGTGTTCGAGCCGCTCAACGAATTCGTCAGTGGTGGCAGCAGCAAGCGCAAGCAAGCGTCGGCGCCGGGCCACGTCAGCACCACCATGCCGGGCAACATCGTCGATGTGCTGGTCAAGGAGGGCGACACCGTCAAGGCGGGCCAGGCTGTGCTGATCACCGAAGCGATGAAGATGGAAACCGAAGTCCAGGCTGCGATTGCCGGCAAGGTCACCGCGATTCATGTGGCCAAGGGTGATCGGGTCAATCCGGGTGAAATCCTGATCGAGATCGAAGGCTGAGATAACGGCCGCGATACAACGCTTTAAACCTCGGGGGGGCATGTGCTCCCCTTTTTTTTCATGCGGAATTTGTCTGCATCACATGAGACCTATGTGGGAGCGAGCCTGCTCGCGAAGAGGAGTGTCAGTCGATATTTTTTCAACTGACAGATCGCATTCGCGAGCAGGCTCGCTCCCACAGTGACGATGTTCAGGCCGTTAGAACGCCATGCGCCATTGGCCCATCACGCCGTGAGTGCGGCTGTCAGTGGCTATTTCTCCGGTGAGACCCACGCCGACTGTGTGATTGGCTGAAAGGCCCAGATCGAGGCCGGCATCCACCGACAGGCTGTTGCGATCCAGCGCTGCACCGGCAACCTCAAAGCGTTTGCCACCCTTGAGCAGTTGCTGGCGGGTGTCGCTTTCAATCTCGCCAAAGGTATGTTTCCAGCCGGCACTGAAGCGCGGCGTCAACGTCATGCCGTTATCCAGTCGATTGATTTTTGCCGTGCGCAGGCCGAAGGTGCTGCTGAGGTTGTCGCGGGTTTGCCCAAAGACTTTCAGCGCCGCATCCCCACCTTTTTCGCTGTAGCTGTCGCGCTGGTAGCGCTGATAGCCGAGGCTGGCAAACGGTTCGAGCGTGGCGTTGTGGCGGCCGACATTGACCGCCAGTTCGGCAAAGGCTTGCTGGGTATTGGCGTCGTAATTGCCCTTGAGTCGATCGCTGAAGCCGTTGAAGGCCACCCGACGTTTGCTGTCGCCGTCATGGCTGGCGTATGTCGCCCCGAGACGCAGTGAGAATGGTCCGTCCTGGCGCACGGCGTAGGCACCGAGGTGCCAGCTGTCGAGGTCGCCATCGTATTGCCGAGCGTCCAGTCTGGTCTGCGATTTACCGCCGATCAGGCCGATATGCCATTGCTCATCGAGCCGCCAGTCGGCGCCCATGACCAGACCCTGGGTCGCGTGTTTGAGGGTGCTGTCGAACTCGCGATCGACCTTGCCGCCATGGCCGAGCGCCTGAATCCATACCCGACCGGAATCGGCCGCGGCGGTCGCCTGACGCGGCGAGTTGCCGGATCTGTAAGCAGAGCCGTAACGGCTATTCAGTTGTTGCATGGCCGAGAGCATGCTCGCGCTCACGGGGGTGATACTGCTCAGCGTGGCTTTGGCGAGGTTGGCGTTGCTGCCGGCGGCGAGTTGTTCGAGGGCGACAGGTGCGGTGGTTTTGTCGCTGGTCAGAAGCGCGGCGACTGCTGCGTTTGCAGGTTTTATTGGCGCAGGTGCGGGCTGTTCGGCGGACTCGTTAACTTGCGCAGTAAGAGGTTTCTCCTGTAGTGGCGATGGGATGGACTCTGCAACGGAAGTCAACGCTGAGGTCGGAACTGGAACCGCTGCGGACGCAATCAATGGCGTTGGAGTTGAAGCCGTGGAAGGCGCAGGCGCTTGTGGTTCGACAATGCTTTCGCCAGCGGCGCGAGCGTTGTCTGTCGTGGCAGCGCCCGCAAGTGGCTCACCGTTACGGGCGTAAGTCAGTCCGACGGATTTTTTGTTGTATTGAGGTGTGGCTGTCATGAAGGCGAGGTTGTTAAGGACCTTACCGAATTCACCTTCGACATTGCTGGCTTCGATGATTTTGTACTGTTTGCTTTGCGGATATTCTCCCGGAGCGGCAATGACATTCAGAGTGGCGCCTTCCAGCCTGGCGGTGCCATCGACTTTGATCGTTTGACTGCCATCGGGAGTGACCTCGTAAGCCAGTTCGGCGGTTGGAGACAGGCGCAAATTTCCTTTCACTCGCGGACTGCCTAGCGCTCCATTGACGGTAAGCAGGCCGTCGACCTCCAAGCCTCCCACCGCACCTTTACCTGCAAAGCTGCCACCCCTCGCGACATAGACGTCGCCCTTGATGCTTCCCAAGTTGGTCAGAGCGGTACCACTGTTCACCAGCACACCTTCCTTGAAGTCTCCCTTGGAACTCGACGTCCAGGCTCCTCGAGCGAGAAATAGACCGTTGAAGTTACGTGTGTCTTTCAACTCTCCGCCTTCAGCGGCATTCAAAAAGAGGACGTTATCCCCCTCGCCACCATCCAGCAGGCCCGTAAAGCTTGCGCCGTCCGTGAGCGTGATCAGATCGTTTACAGCGGTACCTTTAAAAGTTTTTTCAGGGGTTTCAAAAGCGATGGGCACCGTACTTGGGGCAGTGAGAAATGCCCTGAGTCGTTCAAGCGCCATTTCTTTATGGCTGGTTTCGGACGATTCTGCAGCATCCATTATTGCGGGTGAATCAGCGACTTCAGAGGGTTGCTGAGCGTTGGCAAACGCTACGCAACCCAGTGCCAGCGAAATGGCCAAAGCCAAGTGTTTTGGTTTGAATATGTGTTGAGTGGGCATCGGGTTGGGCCTCTCTTTGGAAGAAGACCCAACTCTATTGATGCACCCCAAAATCCGATGTCGGCTGCTTCCCGCACGCTTGCAGGCGACGTCGGATCATTTTGTAGAAAATGACCCTCAGATCCGCAACCAAGCCTTTTACTCGGCTGCAGCGGTCCTTTTTCCTACAGCCAATCAAGACCCCGCCGGCTGTTCAACCCTCAAAAACTCATCTGCCACTGCCCGATCAGCCCGTGGTTGCGGCTGTTGCTGCCGATCTCGCCGCTGTATCCCACACCCAATGTATGCCGCGCCGAGATCCCTACATCCAGCCCGGCTTCCAGCACCAGACTGTCGCGATCCAGCGAGCTGCCATCGACACTGAACGCCGTGCCGCCGGTCACAAACGCCTGACGCGTCGAGCTGCTGACATCGCCGTAAGTGTGTTTCCAGCCAGCGGCCATGCGTGGGGTCACGCTCATGCCGTTGTCCAGGCTGCTCAAGTGCGCCAGGCGCAGGCCGAAGGTGCTGCTGAAGTTGTCCTGGATCTGGCCGTCGACTTGCAGCGCGGCGGCGCCACCTTTTTCCTTGTAGCTGTCGCGGTGGTAGCGCTGATAGCCGAGGCTGGCGAATGGCTCGGCGCTGAGCCGGCCGCTGCCCATGGCGTAGCCGAGTTCGGCGAAGGCTTGCTGGCTGTCGGCGTCGTAATCGCCTTTCGGACGGTCGCTGAAACCATTGAAGGCGATGGTGCGTTTGCTTTCACCTTGATGACCGCTGTACGCCGCGCCGAGGCGCACGGCGATCGGACCATTCTGATGCAGCGCATAAACCCCGGCGTGCCAGCTCTCGACGTTGCCGTCGACGCCGGTCGCGTCCAGATCGGTTTTCGAATAGCCACCGAGTACACCCAGGCGCCACGCCGGATTTAGAGCCCAGTCGGCGCCCAGCACGCTGCCCTTGGTGCGTTGTTCAAGGCCACTGCTGCCATGCTCGCCATCGAGCTTGCCGTAGCCGCCGATGCCTTGCAGCCAGAGCCGCCCGCGCGCGTTCGGATCATTCAGATTGCGCGTCTCGGAGGGCACGCCATTGGCCGCCAGCACGGGTGTGTCGCGCTGATCGAGACCGACCATCAGTCCCGGGCTGCCGGCCATTTGCTGCATGGCCGAGAGCATGCTGCTGCCAACCTGGCTGCTGGCGCCGAGGGTGGCGCTGGTCAGGTTGGCGTTGCTGGCACCGGCCAGTTGCTCGATGGCCGCACCGGCGCTGTTTTGGGTGGTGTTGAGCAAGGCGTTGTACAGAGCGTTGTTTTTGCCGATCGAGGCCAGGCTGTTGGCGGCGTTTGTACCATTGCCGGTCGCGGCGAACGCATTGAAGGCCACGTCATTGCGGGTGTAGGTCAGGTCGACCTGGGTGGGCGTGTAGGCGAGGGTCGGCGTCAGAAACGCATAGTCGCTGCTGATCTTGCCAAAGGTGCCGTTGACCTGCGCCGCCTGCAGCACGGTGTAATGGCTCTGCCACGGGTACGTGCCGCTGCCGGGATTCACCGCGAGGGTTGCGCCGTTGAGATTGGCGATGCCGCCGACCTGTACCGGCGCGCTGCTGCCGTCGGCGTTGACGCCGTAGGCGAGGGTGGCGGCGCTGCCCATGTTCAAATCGCGAACGATGGTTGCGCGACCGAGGCTGGTGTCGGTGCGCAATGTGCCGTTGACGTTGAGGCTGCCCACCGAACCGCCACCGGCATACACACCGCCGGCGTCAACGCTCAGGTTACCGGCGATGCTGCCTTGGTTGAGCAGTGTCGCGCCGTTGCGCACTGCGCCGCCATCGCTGAAATCGTCATGGCCGGTCAGCGTCCAGGCTCCTTGCTTGACCTCCAGCCATTCGAAGTTGCGACTGGCGCCGAAGCTGCCACCGGCCGCGTCATCCATCACCACCCGGTCATAACCGCTGCCGCCGTCGACAACACCGACGAAGCGACTGCCATTGCGCAAGGTCAGGCTGTCATTGCCGCCACCCAGGTCCAGCGCCAGGCCATTGCTGCCACTGATCGTACCGCCGTTGTTGACGCTGTCGGCGAACTCGCCGACGAATTTCACGCCGAACCCGTTGAGGCCTTGAATGGTGCCGAAGTTTTCCAGTGTAGTCGCCGCCAGCCCCGAACCGCCGCTGCCATCGTCGACCAGAATGGCACTGTCGGCGCCGCTGATCAAAGCGCTGTTGGCGTTGAGAATGTAGCCACCACCGAGGGCGATACCTTCGCTGCCATTGGCGAAACCGCCCTTGTCCACACCGCCGGCACCGATGCCCTGGATGGTCCCGTAGTTTTCTATGTGGGCGATCTTGTCGATGTCCACGCCATCGCCATCACCGTTCGCTTGCAAGCCTGAGTAAGCGCCTGTGATGGTGCCGTGGTTGATCACCGTGCCATCGCCGTCGGAACCGAACCCGGAACCATTGCGGCCAGTGACCTGCCCGTAGTTGAGCAGCGTCGCGCCAAGGTCGGTAGTGATGCCATGCCGGCCGCCGGAAATCACTCCATAGTTGGTCACGCTGACACCACTTGCGGAATCGATGTCGATGCCGTCGAACTTCTCGTCGGCATTGTGCGAATCGCCGGTGGAGATCTCGCCGTAGTTTGTAATCGTCGCGTTGGCACCGGTCTTCATGCCGTCGCTGGCGTCGCCGCGAATCAGCCCGCCGGCACGGTTGATGATGGTGGTTTTCACCCCGTCGCTGCGCAGCGCATCGAGGTCCAGACCTTGGCCCGTGGTTGAGCGAATCACGCCGCTGTTGTCGATCAACAGGCTGCCACTGACGAAGTTGCTGTCGATGCGCAAGGCGTCGTTGGCGCCGAGAATCTGCCCGCCGCTGCGGTTGTAGATTGTGTAGTTGCGCGCCTGGGTCAGGTCGCCGCTGCTGTCGATGGCCCGGCCGCCGCTGGAAACGATTTTGCCGGCGTTGTCGATCACCACACCGGCACCGCTGGTGCTGTCTTTCAGGCTCACGGTCTTGCCGCTATTGGTGATGCTGCCCGGCGCAGAAATCGTCAACGTGTCGCTGCCACCCAACGTTTGCGCTGCAGTGGTGGCGGTGTCGATCTGCACGGTTTTGCCGTGGGCTGTCGTGGCAGCGATCAACAGGGCAATGGCGAGGGACAGACGCTGGGGCGGGAACGGCATGAGTGGACGGCCTTCTTGTTATAAGCGGGCCGTCCTGTATAGCGAAGGGTTTTTACAGAATGATGTCGATGGCTGATCTGCATTGTTTTGCATTCAGACTTCGCTTATCAGGGGTAGATCTGCATTTTGTTGCAGATTTTGGCGTTCTATCAGGCTTTGAATTCACTACATTGCATCCGGCATCAATGAAGGCTCTGTTGAAATGCATTTAAAAGTAGAGGAAATGAAAGCGTGGGATCTGCAATGAGCCTGACGGTAGCTGAGCGCATGGCGCTCATCGAAAGCATCCAGGAAGCGCTGGCCGACGGGACATTAGAAATCAGCGAAGCCGTCCGCCGTTTACGAGTGGAGGTGACAGGGCTGCATCAAATCCAATTCGCTAAGATGTGCAAAATTTCGGTCCGCACGTTGATACACATAGAGCACGCTGAGGGCAATCAGACGTTGAGGTCGTTGGACTCAATATTCCGATTGTTTGGCCTGAAAATGGGCGTTGTGCGGGTACGCCGAGAGACCAATTGAAACCCGACGCAGCCCGCAATGTGCCGATCGCCCTAGCTCCGTCGCACGTAAGCCTTGCCGTAGTGCCGCTCCATGCGCGCCTGAATCAACTCCAGGCCAATCGACATCAGCCAGTAAATGATCGCCGCCGTCGTCAGCATTTCGATGTAGCGGTAGCTTGAGCGCCCGTATGACTGGGCGAGAAACATCACTTCCCAGACGCCCATCACCGAAATCAGCGACGAGTCCTTGAGCATCGAGATGAACTGGTTCGTCGTGGGCGGGATGATCGTGCGCATGGCTTGCGGCAGGGTGATGCGCCAGAAAATCACTGTCTCGCGCATACCCAGTGCCAGCGAAGCTTCGCGTTGGCCGTGGTCGACCCCGAGGATGCCGGCGCGAAAGATCTCGCTGAGATAGGCGCCGTAGTTCAACGACAGGGCAATGATCCCCGCGACGATGGCGCCAGGCACGATGCCCAGTTGCGGCAAGCCCAGGTAGATCAGCAGGATCTGGATGAGCAGTGGCGTGCCGCGAAAGAACGAGGTGTAAAAACTGGCGATGCCGAACGCTACTGCGCTTTTCGAAAGACGTGCCAATGCGGTGATGAAACCCAGCAGGGACGAGGCGACAATCGAGCAGGCACAGAGGAAAAGCGTCAGCGCCGCGCCTTGCAAAAAGCCATTGGGCGCCAGGTGCAGGCCGACCAGGTTGGGCAGTTTGTCGAGGATGATCGAGAACTTCAGGTCGAAGCTCAGGAAGAACCCGGCGAACAGGCAGAACAGCGCTGCCCATGTCAGGTACAGCCGCGTACGAAAACCGAACAAGCGTTGCAGGCGAGTTTCAGCCACCGATTGCGGTGGCTGGGGAGGTGTCGGGAAAGAAGTCATTGGCTGATATCAGCGCCGATCCATTTTTGCGACAGCTGGCTCAGGGTGCCGTCCTGTTTCAGTTGCGCGAACACCTCACGCACTTTGGCATCCCATTGCGCGTCACCCTTTTCGATGGCCACCGAATTCGGCTCCGAATACAGCGCCGGACCCGCCAGTTTGAAGCGTTTGTCTTCGTTCAGGCGTGGCTGCGCGGTGACGAGGTTGGTGAGGATGGCATCCAGGCGCACGCCAGCGCCCAGCCCCAAATCCTGGAAGGCGACGTTGTCGGTATCGTACGGAGCGATCTGCACATCGTCGAACGGGTACTGCAACTGCGTGTCTTCGGCACCTTCGATGACAAGGTTCTTGTTCAGATAGCTTTCGTAACTGGACGCGCTGGTGAGGCCGACTTTTTTGCCACTCAAGTCCTTGGCAGCGTGAATCCGCTCATCCTTGGCGTTGACTACGATCACTGCGGGCGAGGCGTAGTACTCGACCGGGAAATCGAACACTTCGGCGCGGGCCTTGCTCGGCGTCATCGAGCAGATGCAGATATCGTAGCGCCCGCTCCAGCGGCCGGCCGCAATCACGTCCCACGACGGCGTTTCGAGCCGCAACTTGACGCCTAACTTGTCAGCCACCGCTTTGGCGACATCAACGTCGAAGCCGTCGAGTTGGTTCTGGTCATTGAGAAACGAGAACGGTGGATAGCTTTCCATCAGCACGCCGACCAGTTCTTTCTTTTGCTCGATACGGTCCAGTGTCGTGCCAGCAATGGCTTGCGTGGAGGCGGCCAGAATCATCAGGCCCAGGGCCTGTAGCGGTTGAAATTTCACAGTCGATCCCTGAGCAAAAAAGAGGTTGTTATTAACCGAATGGTGCGTATTAAATAGTTATAAGAACGACTCTGATAGTGAGTTATTTTCATAAGCATATGAGTGAAAAGCATATGGGCGCAGGAAGCACGATTATTCTCGATGGCGGCATGGGCCGTGAACTGCAGCGCGCCGGTGCGCCATTTCGCCAGCCAGAGTGGTCGGCGCTGGCGTTGAGCGAAGCACCGCAAGCGGTCGAGGCGGTACACGCGGCTTATATCGCCAGTGGCGCCAACGTGATTACCACCAACAGTTATGCCGTGGTGCCGTTCCACATTGGCGAAGAGCGTTTCGCTGCCGAAGGGCAGACGTTGGCCGCGTTGGCTGGCGAACTGGCGCGGCGTGCGGTGCAGACATCGGGAAAATCCGTGCGCGTGGCCGGCTCATTGCCGCCGCTGTTCGGCTCCTATCGTCCGGATCTGTTCAACGCCGACCGAGTGACCGAGTTGCTCGCGCCCTTGGTCAATGGCCTGGCTCCGCATGTAGATCTGTGGCTGGCGGAAACCCAGAGTTCGATCATTGAGGCGCGAGCTATTCACGCTGGGTTGCCGAAGGATGGCAAACCGTTCTGGTTGTCGTTCACCTTGAAGGATGAAGACACCGATGAAGTGCCGCGCCTGCGCTCTGGCGAGCCGGTCGCCGAAGCGGCGGCGGTGGCGGCTGAGTTGGGCGTCGAGACGCTGTTGTTCAATTGCAGTCAGCCGGAAGTGATTGGCGCAGCGATTGATGCGGCGCGTGAAACCTTCGAGCGTCTGGGGGTGAATATTCATATTGGCGCTTACGCCAATGCGTTTCCACCGCAGCCAAAAGAGGCTACGGCCAATGATGGACTCGATCCGCTGCGCGAGGATCTTGATCCGCCGGGTTACTTGCATTGGGCAATTGATTGGCAGCAGCGCGGTGCCAGCCATTTGGGTGGTTGCTGCGGGATCGGGCCGGAACACATTGCGGTGCTGGCGCAAAAGCTGGGGTGAATAGCAGATCAAAAGATCGCAACCTGCGATCTTTTGCTTTTCAGATAATCAGGAACGGCATTCGACCAAGCCTTTCACCTGCCCGTCGGGCGTCTGATTTTCATCGGACAGCCACTGCTCGAAACCTGCCGCAATCGTTGGCCACTCGCCATCCAGAATCGAGTACCACGCGGTATCGCGGTTCTGGCCCTTGACCACCATGTGCTGGCGGAACACGCCTTCGAAGCTGAAACCCAGGCGCTCGGCGGCGTACTTGGAGCGGGCGTTGCCGTTGTTGCATTTCCATTCGAGGCGGCGGTAACCGAGGTCGAAGGAGTGCCTGGCCAACAGGTACACCGCTTCGGTGCTTCTCGGCGAGCGCTGCATTGGTGCGCCGAAGGTGACGTGGCCGATCTCGATGCGGCCCTGCGCCGGGACGATCGACATCAGGCTGAGGATGCCTTGCACCTGGTTGTTCGCGCGGTCGATGACAGCGAAAAAATACGGGTCGCTGCTGGCGGCATGGTTCTTCAGCCAGGCGTCAAAAACGTTGCGTTCCGGGAACGGACCGTAGGGCAAATAATCCCAAAGTTTCGGGTCGGCGCCAGGGCCTTCCAGTGCGGCGAACAGTTGTTCGCCATGGCGCGCCGGGTCAAGCCTTTCCAAGCGGATAAAGCGCCCTTCGAGCAGAGTGGCGGTAGGGGCGGGCGCGCCTTTCCAGTCAGCGAGTGAAGCGGTCATGCGTGCGTCTCCTTAAATGGCTTTGCGAAACTGGATGAAGCCCGGGCGTTCGGCGATGCGCTCATAGAGCTGGATCGCAGTGGCGTTGGTTTCGTGGGTCAGCCAGTGCACTTTGCCGCAGCCGTCAGCCTTGGCGGTGGCGTAGACGTGTTCGATCAGCAGGCGACCGACGCCGGTGCCACGGGTTTCCGGCACCACCAGCAGATCCTGCAGGTAGCACGAGTTTTCGATGCTCCAGTTCGAGCGATGGTAGATGTAATGCACCATGCCTACCGCTTTACCGCCAGCCCAGGCGAGGGCGGCGTGAGTCGGTTCGTTCGGGTCGAGAAAACGCTGCCAGGTATTTTCCGTCACGGCTTCCGGCAGTTCGGTGTTGTAGAAACGCAGGTAGGCCTGCCACAGCGGCAGCCACGCGGCGCGGTCGGCGGCGCTGACCTGGCGAATGTCGATCTGACTCATGGTGGTTTCCTTAGCGCATCAATCGGGCGAGGGTTTGATCATTGATTTCCGGGCTGGCGGCCAGGCCTTCGCGCACGCCGGCAATGTCCTCGGCGCTGCGGTTCTGGCTGAGCTTGCGCTTGCCTTCGAGACGGTCGATGGGAATGGCGAAACCGACGATGGCTTTGAGCATGCCGTCGATGTAATCGGCGGGCGCATCGGCAACTGACCACGGTTGTGCGCGGCCGGCTTCATGCCGGTCGGTGAGGGTGCTGACGATGTCGAGCAGGCGCCCGCCATCGCTGAAGGTTTCGGCATGGCCATAGGCGTGCACGGCGATGTAGTTCCAGGTCGGCACGACTTTGCCGTGCTCGGCCTTGCTCGGGTAAAAGCCCGGGCTGACGTAGGCGTCGGCGCCAGCAAAAATCAGCATGGCTTCGGCACCGTCGCGCAGGTCTTTCCATTGTGGATTGGCGCGGGCCAGGTGTCCGTACAGCGTGCCGTACTCGCCTTGTTCGCAATGCAGCAGCACCGGCACATGGCTGGCCTGCAGGCCGCTTTCGCCGTGGGTCACCAGAATGGCGAGGCGAGTGGCGAGGATCAACTCGTGCAGTTGGGACAGGTCTTCGATGGCAAAGGCGCGTGGCGTGTACATGGACAGATTTTCCTTGGCGAATGCCTGCATCGTAGGCAGGCTATTGGTCTGTTGTAAGAGCCATTGATGACCAATTTCATAGGTCCATTGTCATGTCCGATTCGCCGACGTTGTCCATGCCGTTCAATCCTGCGGGTATCGAGCTTGATCGCCGTCAGGGTTTGAGTCGCCAGCTCTATCAGGCTTTGCGCCTGCGGGTACTGGATGGGCGACTGGCGAGCGGCACGCGCTTGCCCGCCAGTCGCGATCTGGCGGCGGCCTTGGGCATTTCCCGCAACAGCGTGGTGCGCGCCTACGATCAACTGTATGCCGAAGGGTTTATCGAAGGGCGGGTCGGGGACGGGACTTATGTCGCGCAATTGATGCCGATAACGGCTCCAGCAAAAAAACTATCCACAAAAGTATCCACAGGGTTTTCAACAGGCTTACCCACAGCCTTATCCACAAATTGGCTGGATTTACCTGTGGTTCCATCCAGTAAAGTTATCCACAGCGATAGTTTCTTGCGCATCGAAAAGAATCATTTGTCCCGGCCGCCGAGCGGTCCGCCGCGAGCATTTCGGGTGGGTGTTCCGGCGTTTGATCTGTTCCCGTTCGAGGTGTGGGCCAAGCTGAATGCGGCTTTCTGGCGCAAACCGGATCTGGCGCAACTGTGCTACGGCGATCCGTCCGGCGATGCGCGTTTGCGCGCCATGATCGCGGCCTATTTACGTAGTTCGCGGGGCATGCAGTGTGCGCCTGAACAAATTGTGATCACCAGTGGTGCACAGCAGGGCATTAGCCTTTGTGCACAGTTGCTGGTGGAGCCGGGCGATGGCGTGGCAATCGAAAATCCGGGCTACCGCGCGGCCGGTCATGCGTTCGCTGTGGCTGGTGCTCGTTTGCACGGTATTGCCGTGGACGAAGAGGGCATGGATTGCTCGGCGCTGTCGGCCACCGGGGATTGTCGCGTGGCCTATGTGACGCCTTCTCATCAATACCCGACAGGCGTGGTCATGAGCCTGGCGCGACGTCTTGAACTGCTCGCCTGGGCCGAGCGCTGCCAAGGCTGGATCGTCGAGGATGACTACGATGGCGAGTACCGCTACACCGGTGCGCCACTGGCACCGTTGGCGGCACTCGATCGACAGGGGCGGGTGCTGTATGTCGGCACTTTCGGCAAGGTTGCGTTCCCGGCGCTGCGGCTCGGGTATCTGGTACTGCCGCCGGGGCTGGTGGATGCGTTTTCGCAACGGCGGGCTGTGGATGTCCGGCATTCGGAGGTGAGTACCCAAGCGGTGATGGCCGAATTCATGGCTGCCGGGCATTTCCAGCGGCATATCCGACGCATGCGGCGGGCCGCACTGAGTCGCCGCAATACATTGCTCGATGGTTGGCCGACTGCCATTGCCGGAGTCGGCGATCTGCCTGCCGTCTCGGCCGGACTGCACCTGACCGTGGCCGTGGACAGCATCGAGCGCGAGCAGCAGTTGATTGCACAAGCTGCTCGCGTCGATGTGGAGATCAACGGCCTGAGCAGCTATTGGCTGCCTGATTCCACCACGCCCATGGATCAGCGCGCCGGGTTGGTGCTGGGGTTTGCCGCCGTACCTGAAGCGGCGATCAACGCGGCACTGATTCGCTTGCGACAGGCGTGGCGGGAGTGAGAAACAGCGCCTGTGCGGATTTGTCGGAAATGCCGCTGCGGTGGACCCTGATCAACGCCTGATTGTCGAGCAGGTGTGGTTCGTAGGTTCCTGCCATATAGCGTTGTGCAACGGTTTTCATATGCCCGATGGGGAACGGCGCAACGGGCGCCTGCACGCTGCTGTAGTGGAAGTGTGCGTAACACAGCACTTTGTCGGTGTGGCTATCGCGTATTTCATACTCGTCGAGAAAGTCCTTTGGCTGGCCTTTGAGCCGGCGACGAGTCACGGTTTGGGCAATCTTCACTTCGCCCTTGTCCTTCAGCCACTGGATTCCGGCCGCTGTCGGAGGCTGTTGCTTGACCATCCGGATGCGCGTGCTGGTGCCTTTGGCGTCCAGGGTGCCAGCGGCCTCGTCGAGCTTGTGGCCAAGCCTTTCGGTCGGTTCTTTAAGGTCGGCAGTCAGGTTGCTGGCAGTCAACGCTTCATCGATGTCTGCGTTGGCTTTGCGCAAGGTGGCAGCGTGTTGTTGATATTCTTCTTCGATCTCGACAGGAATCCGTGGTCCTCGTTTGAGTTGGGCTTCGATACGCCGGTGGAACGCGGCCAAACCGTCGAGCAGGGCCTGGCCTTCTCGCGCACTGGCGGTCAGGTCGAGGCTGGGCTTGGGCGCCTTGGGTTTTGCTCTGCGCTGTTCGACCCAGACGCCGGGTGATTCTTCCTCGAAGGTGGCAATGACACCCGTCAGGGTGGTGCGCACTTCCACCAGATCGGTATCCTCGCCTTCGAGGCTCTTTTTGCGTTCGCCGACCAGCGTGCGCCTGGATTTGGTTTTGATGATCTGGCGTGCCGATGATGACGCCGATGCCGGTCTGGAAGGACCTGGCGCCGGGTCCAGCAAGTGCCTGAAGCGCAGCAGCTCGGCCAGCTTTACATCGGTGCGGGCCTTGAACGCGTTTATCCGCCTGCGCACATGTGCCAGGCGCTCAGTGTAGATCTGCTCGGGATAGTCGATCAGCAGATCGCCAAAGCGTTGATCGATCGCGGTGAATTGTTCGGCGACGTTGCTCAAGGCCTCCTTGCGTTCGCGCAGGTTGTCCAGGCTCTCATCGACGGTCAGATTCAAGGCGCTCTGGATATTCAGCGCAGCCTCTTCGATGAGCGTGGACAACGCTTGATAGGCGTTGGCGCTCGTCGTCGTGTCACCGGCCTTGATGCAGATCTCCTGACCGAGACTGATCTGCAAAAGTTTGAGGTCGTTCAGATCATATTTCGGTAACGCCTCGCGATAGGTGTGAAGGACCTTGACCGCGTCTTTGCCCAGCAGCATCAGTTCGTCAAAACGAGTCTGGGCTGACTCGATTTTTTCAATGATTGCCTGGGTCTGATCGGTCATGCGGTCGAAGGTTTGAACAAACGTCTGTATGGCGAAACGGCGTTCATCGGCAAGCATTGTCTGCATCGTTTGCAGGCTCGCCTGAAACTCTGTGGAATGCAGTTCGAGCCATTCCTGTCCGAGAAACAACTGCATCTCGAGACGCTGAATCATCACTTCCCGGTAGTTGGGAATGGGTGCCTTTTTATTCAATGCCTTGATCTGTTCGATGCTCGTACCGTACGCCTTGAGTTGAGCATCGAGGGTATCCAGATACTGCTGACGCGCCTGAGCACGAGTCGACGCAGGTGCGTTGTTGAGCACGTTGTGGTCTGCATCACGCTTGACTTGTTTAGCCTTCATGGTTGCGTCAAAAGCGCTGATCGCGGTGGTCAGCTGCTTCGCGGTTTTCTTGCTGAAGTCCTGAGCTTTTTCAAGCGCACTGTCGAGCCCACCGCCGCGCAGGCGCAAGCGCAGATCGACCACCCATTGGCCATTGGCAGTGCGGGTCAGCGGTGGTCCGGGACGCGCCGTTGCCTGGCGTGAGTCGATGATCTGCACGTCGGCGTGCTCATTGATCGTGACTTCGAACCAGCGCTTGCCCACGGGGGCGAACCATTGTTTCTGGCGCGGATAGAGGTATCTGTGGGGCCCCTCGCTGGCGGCATCGCCTATGCCTCGGGGTTTGGCGATCTGAAAACTCTCGAGCAAAGTCGCCAGCGCAACGGGAGATCGCTTCAGTGCGGCAAAAGGATTTATCGACATTTCGTGGCCGCTGGGTAATGCGCTGCCGGAGATGTCGGGCAGCTTTAATGCACGGGGGGTGACGGTGGCGGTGGTGATGGGGTGAACGGTTTCTTCCTCTGTCAGTGATTCGCTTTGTGGCTTGTCGCCGACCGCTGCGCGATGGGCGAGCACCATGCCCAATGCCAGAAGAATATCGGTGAGTGCGACCCAGGCGGTCTTGCCGGATTGTTCATTGGCGACGTCGCTGACTTCTTGCAGGTCGTCCATGATCTGCCAGATCCACGCCGCTGTGCCGACGCTGCGCCCCAGGAACGGCAATGCCGCGTTGAACAGCATCCAGCCGCCGTGTTTCAGCGTGGCCCAGCGTGCTTCTGCATCGGAGACCGACTGGCGATCAGCCTGGGTAATCACCGCCTGAACGTTACTGTTGTGCAGCGTCGCCAGCACATCTTCCTCAATCACCGCAGTCCCCAGTGCAACCGGACCGGACATGTCGAGCGCGGTAGTGGGGTTGATCAGCAGTTGCGGGATTGTCCATACCGAAGGCAGCCGGGCAGTGAAGACGAACTGGCTGTAGTTGAAGCGGACGTCGTCCGGCAACCAGGCCAGGACTGACTCACGCAGATGGCGAGACTGCTGGATTTCGTACAGCAGGTTGGCGTGAGAGGGAAACTGCATCAGCGCCATTTCGAACAGTGGCCGATAAAGCACGCACGGCCCTTTTTCCACCGTGCGCGGACCGATGATGAACATGTTATTGACGGTGTCGGCCTGTGAGCGGGAGCGATGGGCAACGAATGCCAGCGGGCGAATGACCACTTCTTCGTGATCGACATGCCGTTCCTCGTCGGTGTTGGCCAGTGCGGCGACGACATAGCGGTAACCCAGATCCGTCATGCCCGCCTCACCCTGTATTTTGCGTTGCAACGCCAGCAGTGGCAGCTCGATGGGCAACTGGCTGGTGTAGAGCCCTTGCAGTGCGGTCGCTTGCTCGGTGTCGTCGATCAGCAGATTTTGCAGGTGCGCCGGGTAGGTCTTGCCGATATCGACCGTGCTGACCAGCGTTTCCACGTAACTGACGGTCATCCAGGTGGGCAATTCGCTGCCGTCCTTGTAGCGTACGGTTTTGTTACCGATCGGCTGTCCGGCAAGGTTCTGCAAGGCAAGCTCAATGAGTGACAGCGTCTGGGTCTGCGTGTTGCCCGGCAAGACAAACGTGCCCCAGACCACCAGGCTGGTGATGCTGATTTCAATGTCATCGATCGTTACGTCGCTGGCCTTCGGATGATCCTTGAGCATCTGCTGTTTCAGGGCATCGCGGGTAAACGCTTGCAGCCTGACGACTTCGCTCTGGAAGGTTTTTCCTTTGTTGGCATGCTGCACCATGGTCAGGTCCAGCAGATGCCGGCTGTAACGGGTTTGATCGGCCGGCGCGGCGCTGTCGAGCCAGGCTGGCAGCATCGGACGCAGACGCTCGATATGCGGTTTGAGGCGCGGTGTCGGTTCTCGCGGGTCGCCGACAGTCCCGGGGTGCGGATAGGGCGGACGGGGGCCCGACTCTTGAAAGAAATTGATCGCGCCGAGGGCATCAGCCTCCAGCGCGATCAAGGTACAGGCCTGATAGTCGAAGAAGTTACCCTGCGGTTCGAACAGTCGCCACTTCAATCCGGCCCCGGAGGCCTCTTTCCAGTAGTGGCGCGGCAAGGCTTTGCCGAGTTCATCCAGCGATTCGAAGCTCTCGAAACCCTGGATCACCGAGTGCGTCATGATCCAGGTGCGCTGGCCATCGGTACCGATCAACACTGCAGTATCGAGCAGAGTCAGGTGGTTCCGTTCGCCACCCTCGTCGCGGTCCAGATCGATCAGGCAGGCGCGTACCTGGTATTTGCCGGTTGGCCGCCGCTGCTGTTTGTCGGGGTGCTGGTAAACCGCGTCGACCATGGTGCGCTGGTCCGTATCCCAGTCAGGATTGGCTTCGACGTTCCACAGCTTGCGCAAGGCTTGCGACATCTGCTGCCAACGCGGTTGTCCCGGGTAGGTGAACTCGTCCCAGTAATTGACTTGCTGTTCCTTGTAGGCAATGAACAGCAGCGGTGCCAAGTCATTGAGCAGCTTGCCGACAGCGCTGATTTTCACCGGCAGTTGAATGGCCGCGGGCTGGTCGGGCTGCAAGGTCAGATAATGATCACCGTCGAGGTAAGTCACGGCAGTGCCGGAGAGGCCCAGGCGCACCAGTGTGTCGGTCAGCGATTCGATCAGGTGACGGCCGGGGACGACTTGATCATCCTCGATGACCCAGGTCGGTCTTACGACCATGGCTCGTTGGGGGTCGATCTCCAGATCCGGATAGAGCGTCTTGAGCGCCGGACGCAGCGTTTTCGAGGCGACTTCTCGCAGCGAAGGGCCGGTCACCAACTGGGTCAGGATATCGACGGCGCTGGGCGAGGGGATTTCGGACATGGGCAACTCCTGCTCTGATGGACGCGCCGAAAGGGCGGCGATTGCGGGCAAGGTAGCGGCGGCCTGCGGGGCATGTGCGGTACATAAATATTGCCGGCAAAAAAAGACCCGCGTGGGCGGGTCTGGTTTTTTGCGTGGCCACTGGCGTGTGGTTATTGCTCGAATCCTTCCAGCACGTTCACCGCATTGATGCCGATCTCTTCCACCGCGTAACCGCCCTCCATGACGAACAGCGTCGGTTTGCCGAGTCTGGCGATGCGTTGGCCCATTGCCAGGTAATCCGGGCTGTCGAGTTTGAACTGCGAGATCGGGTCATCCTTGAAAGTGTCGACGCCGAGCGACACGACGATAACGTCGGCGCCATAGCTTTCGATCTCCTTGCAGGCCTGATCCAGCGCTGCACTCCACACTTCCCAGCCGGAGCCGGCGGGCAGCGGATAGTTGAAGTTGAAGCCTTCACCGGCGCCTTCGCCGCGCTCATCGTCATAGCCGAGGAAGAATGGAAATTCCGCTTCGGGGTGACCATGGATCGAGGTAAACAGCACGTCACTGCGCTCGTAGAAAATCGACTGCGTGCCGTTGCCGTGGTGATAGTCGACGTCGAGGATCGCGACTTTCTTGTGGCCCTGATCGAGGAACGCCTGCGCGGCGATGGCGGCGTTGTTGAGGTAGCAATAACCGCCCATCAAATCGCTGGCGGCGTGGTGCCCCGGCGGCCGGCACAGCGCGAAGGCACTGCGCGCGCCGCGCTGGATTTGCGCTTGTGCGGTCAGTGCCACCTGCGCCGCACTGTAGGCCGCTTGCCAGGTGCCGGCGGTAATCGGTGCACCGCCGTCGAAACTGTAATAACCGAGCTGGCCGTGCAGGCTGGTCGGTTTGATCGCACGCAGGGTGCGCGCCGGCCAAGTGTAGGGCAGCAAGTCACCGTCAGTATTGAATTCAGTCCAGCGCGCCCAGGCGCCTTTGAAGAAGTCGAGGTAGTCGTGGCTGTGGACGCGGGCGATCGGCGCCAGACCGAAATCCTTCGGTGCCTCGACCGGGCCGAGGTTTTGGTGTTTCACGCGTTGCAGCACATGGTCGGCGCGCGAGGGCATCTCGAAGCACGGCTTGAGCTGGCCATCGATGAGTTCGCAGCGGCCATGGTGCAGGTGGTGATCATCCGAGTAGATCGTCAGCATTTGTTGTTCTCCGCAGGGCTGATTCGGTTGCTCTCAGTGTTGCGGCGTGAAGCGAATCGGAGAACGGCAGGAAAGGCCAAAAGGGGATGGATCTGGCCAAAAATCGTGACCGCAATTCGCCCCTTCTTCAGGCCCTGAACTGGCTTGGAGCCACGCCGCTCCAACGCACAAAGGCATGGCGGAAACTGGCGGTCTCGCTGAAGCCGAGGGTTTCGGCGATACGGTAGATCGGCAGCTGGTCCTCACACAACATCTGCTTCGCCCGCTCGAAGCGCAGCTCATCGAGCAGTTCCTGATAGCTGCTACCCATGTCCTTGAGATGCCGGCGCAAAGTGCGCGGCGAGCACTTCATCTGCTGCGCCAGACCTTCCAGTCCCGGCGCGGCATTCAGTTGCGCGCTGAGCAACTGCCGAATCCGCCCCAACCACGCCTGACGCCCGGTGAATTCCAGATTCTGCTTGCGGCAACGTTCAGCCATGGCTTGGTGGGTGATGAGATCGGCCAGCGGCAGCGGTTGATCGAGCCAGTGCCGGTCGAAGGCGAAGGCGTTGTCCTTGGCGGTGAAGTGCAGCGGGCTGTCGAAGTGCTCGGCATAGCTGTCGCGGTAATCCGGGGCCGCGTGTTCGAACCGCGTGGCAAGCAGCGGCAGCGGATGTCCGAGCAGGTCATCGCAAATGACTTTCAGCGAAACCAGGCAGAACTCGGCATTGAACACCGCCATCGCCGGGCTCTCGCGATAATCGGCAGCGACGAACCAGACGCGCTCGCCATCGTCTTCCAGACTCAGTTCGAAAAGTGTTCCCAACAGCGCCGGATAACGGATCGCCAAGCGCAAAGCGTCACCGAAGGTGGCACAGGTAAGCAGTGCGTAACCGAGGATGCCATAGCAGGAAACGTGCATGCGCCGGCCCAGTTCCAGGCCGATGTCATGCTTTAGCGCTACCGCGTTGGCGCAGACCTGCATCTCCTGATTGGTGGTGATGCGTGTGTCGGCACGTTGCAAATCCGCCGCACTGATGCCGCTGCCGGCCAGCAACGCCTCGCTCGACAGGCCTTCGGCTTTGAAGGTGTTGAGGATTAGCGAGACCGCGTTGAGGGTAGTGAGGTGGGAGTGGAGCATAAGAAGTTTCCCGATCATGGATGGGGATACTCCAGCAATTTATGTGCCGCTCAAGATAATTTGTAATGTCGCGATTATATTGAAAGTTAAACTCTCAATCACTGGCGAGAGATTTGCAAGTTATGTTTTCTAAAGTCAGCTATAAGCTTTTGAGTAATCAGGGCAGGACATGGCGCATGTCAATTCTAAAGTTTAAGCTGCGGTTGGTCTACTGTCAGAAATTACAGGTTTTTGGAGAATTATTAGCCGTTTGTCGAATATTTTTATTTGTAGGTATTTTTTTTGACAGCTCCATAAGTCGGGTCTAGTTTGCCAGTGAATGTCGCTGGTTGTTCAGTGGATGTTGCGGATTTTTCAGTAAATATGAATTTTGACTAACGTGTCGAAAAGGAGATTTAAATGAGCCGTTCACAAACTAAAGAATATACTCCGGAATTTTTCAAAGGCAGCAAGAAGGAGGGTCAAGGCGAAATCACTGTGGAAGTTGACGGTGACAAGCAAAAGTTTCCGGTCATTCACGTCGAAGTCCGTGCAAATGATATTGTTTTGGACTTCGATATGAGCGGCGGAGATCCGGGCCGCAATAATATTATCGCTATGGTAGTCGGCAAAGCTCATTTGAATAAGAAAGTGACGTTTGTGGGGCACGGCGATCCTGTTTATTTGTTGTTTCAGGATTCTGTGCAAGAGTGGGTGGCGACAAAGGGCTGGATTCGAGTGGAGTGGAAAGAAGGCAGTAAAAAAATCGTTGGATTGCTGGATGATGTGCAGGGCGATATAGACGGTAACTCCAAACTCACCGGCGGAAAGTTTGAAATCACGTTAGCTTGATTGTTTAAACCTTCCTGCATTTATTTTGCAGGAAGGTTTATTTATGACGAGAGGTTTATTGGCCAGCGCTGATCAGACCAGCTCGCCACACAGGTCGAACTCAATCAGTTGACGAACTTCCTGTGTGTTAAGCCCTGCACCGAGCAGGCCGTGTAACTTGCCGAACGCTGCCTCGCGAGTCATGCCACCACCGGACAATACGCCGACACCGCGTAAGCGACTGCCTGCCTCATACACATCCAGCTCCACCCCGCCTTCATGGCATTGCGTCACCGCCACCACCACCACGCCGTTGTCCCGCGCGCGGCCGAGGCTCGCCAGAAACTCCGGGTTATCGCTCGGCCCGGTGCCGCTGCCATAACACTCCAGCACCAGACCCTGAATGCCGCTGTCGAGCAAACCATCAAGGACTTCAGCGCTAATGCCTGGGAACAGCGGCAGCACAGCGATTTTGGCCAGTTGCTTCGGCTGGTTGTAGTTCAAAGACGCTGGAATCGAAGAGGCTTTCACGCCGCCACCCTGACGCTCCAGACGTTTGAACGGATGACGGCCGAAGCTGCGTACTTTTGCGCAACGGGTCGGCGGCAGCAGTTCACCGTGGAAGTACAGGTGCACGCCCGGTGCCAGGCCTTGGCCGAGAGCAACCAGTGCGCCGCCGAGGTTTTCCCAGGCATCGCTGTCGGGCACGCCCGCCGGCAACATTGAACCGGTGAAGCACACACGGGCATTCAGCCCCAGCAACTGGAAGCTCATCGCCGCCGCGCTATAGGCCAGCGTGTCGGTGCCGTGCAGGATCAGCACGCTGTCGCAACCTTGCTCATCCACGGCATCGACCACCGCTTCACGCAGTTGCTGCCAATAGGCCGGGGTCATGTTGGCGCTGTCGATCAGCGGCGACATCTCGCGAAAGCGCCACTGCGGCACGGCGAGTTCAGGCTGGCTGTGCAGGTAGTCGCGCATCCGCGCTTCGAAACCGGACGCCGGGGCCAGGCCGTTGGCGCTGGCCTGCATGCCGATGGTGCCACCGGTGTACAAAACCATGACGTGCTGGGCGGCGGGATAAGTCGACGAATTCATGGGATTCTCCGAAAGGATGAGGTCCTTGTAGGAGTGAGCCTGCTCGCGATGGCGGTTCATCATTCAACATTGATGTTGGCTGAAAGACAGCTATCGCGAGCAGGCTCGCTCCTACAAGTTATTGCACCACAATAACTGACGGGCGCAGGGGATGCGCCCGTCATTCACCTGTCAGCGTTGCGCTGCAGGCACGCCTTGCGGCTCGGCTTCGGTCTTGCCGGCAGCGGCAGACGACGGGTTCGCCGGCCATGCTTTCAGGTCGAGGTCCAGATCAGCAAATTTGCTCGAGTCGAACACCGGCTGTTTGACGCCGGCACGGCGCTGCCCGTCGTAGTCGCGCATCACGCGCATGCCGACCTTGAACAGCATGGCCAGGGCCACCAGGTTGACGAAGGCCAGGCAGGTCATGGTGATGTCGGCGAAGGCGAACACGGTCGACAGATCCTGCATCGAACCCCATACCACCAGCGCCAGCACCAGACCACGGAAAATCATCAGCGCGGCGCGGTTGCGGGTGAGGAACTGCAGGCTGTTTTCGCCCAGGTAGTAGTTGTAGAGGATGCAGGTGAAGACGAACAGCGACAGTGCGACGCTGACGAACATGCGACCCCAGTCACCGACCACGGCGGCCAGCGAGTTCTGGGTCAGGACGATGCCGTCACCTTCGAAGCCCGGGGTGTAGAAGCCCGATAGCAGGATCAGCAGCGCGGTGCAGGTGCAGATCACGAAAGTGTCGAGGAACACGCTGAAAGCCTGAACCACGCCCTGCGCGCCCGGGTGCTTCACGGCGGCCACGGCGGCGACGTTCGGCGCACTGCCCAGACCCGCTTCGTTGGCGAACACGCCACGCTTCACGCCCATGACGATGGCGCTGCCGAGCAGACCACCAAAGGCCGGGTCGAGGCCGAAGGCGCTCTTGAAGATGGTTTCCAGCATGGCTGGCACGTGTTCGATCTGAGTACCGATCACGTACAGGGTCACGCCGATATAGGCGAGGGTCTTGATCGGTACGAGCAGGTCAGACACCGAGGCGATGCGCTTGATGCCGCCGATGAAGGTGATGGCCAGCAGCACTGCCAGGACGATACCGGTGTGTTGTGGGTTGAATTCAAAGGCGTTCTGCAGCGAGTGGGTCACGGTGTAGGACTGCAGGCCAATGAAGGCAAAGCCGTAGGTGACCAACAGCAGGACCGAGAACACCACCGCCATGCCTTTGAGCTTCAGGCCGTGCTGGATGTAGTAGGCTGGGCCACCGCGGTACAAGCCGTCGCCTTCGGCGCGCTTGTAGACCTGAGCCAGGGTGCATTCGAAGAAGCTGCTGGACATGCCGACCAGTGCGGTCACCCACATCCAGAACACCGCACCCGGACCACCGAGGGTCACGGCGATGCCGACACCGGCGATGTTGCCTGCGCCGACACGGCCGGCAAGGCTGAGCATCAAGGCCTGGAACGAGCTGAGTTGCCCGGCGCTGCCTTTGAGGCTGTCGCGGAACACCGCGAACATGTGGAAGAAATGACGCAGTTGAACGAAACGCGAGCGAATCGTGAAGTAGCTACCGAGCCCGACAATGAGCACGATCAGTACTTTCCCTGAGAGGAAGTCGTTAATGACTTCGAGCATGGATTTTTCCTCGCTGTTTATTGTGTAAGCAAATACTGGATGGAAGAAACATCGTGTTACACCGGTGTGCGCGCGGCACGACGGGTGAGGCGAAGGTTTCGTCCCGTTCCATTTCGCGGGTTTGTTATTAGTTCGGGTTTCGCATGGGTTATGGCCTCGTTACCGACGACCGCTCACGCGAAGAGGGGCGGCACTATACCGATCAGTGGCGCGCCCGTCTGCACGGTAGTGGTGCAAGCGACGAAACGAGGCTGTGAAACACCCGACGTTACCGGCGTCGGGTTTGTGCAGGAACTGCTCTTCTGTGAGAGCGGGCAGTCCCCAGACATACGGGTCTCAGGGTCAGAAAGTTAAAAAAAAGGGCTTGGGGACTAAATCCCCAAGCCCTCAAAAGGTGAGAGGTGTCTAGTCCCTCGACCTGGTGAGCGGTGCTACAAGTAACGCGTCGGTTCAGGCTTTCAGCGGAACCAGACGCGGAGCAATCATGTTTTCCGGGCGCAGGATGTCGGCGAGCATGGCTTCGTCGAGCAGACCTTCTTCGCGCACCAGTTCCAGCACGCCGCGGCCGCTTTCAAGAGCGAGACCGGCGATGCGGGTGGCGTTTTTGTAGCCGATGTACGGGTTCAGTGCGGTGACCAGACCGATCGAGTGCTCGACCAGTTCACGGCAGCGCGCTTCGTTGGCGGTGATGCCGACGATGCAGTGCTCGCGCAGCATGTCCATGGCGCGTTGCAGCAGGCGGATCGAGTCGAAGATCTTGAAAGCGATCAGCGGCTCCATCACGTTCAGCTGCAGTTGGCCGCCTTCGGCTGCCATGGTCAGCGCCAGGTCGTTACCGATGACCTGGAAAGCAACCTGGTTCACAGCTTCCGGAATTACCGGGTTGACCTTGCCGGGCATGATCGAGCTGCCTGGCTGACGCGCCGGCAGGTTGATTTCGTTGATGCCGGTGCGTGGGCCGCTGGACAGCAGGCGCAGGTCGTTGCAGATCTTCGACAGCTTCACCGCAGTGCGCTTGAGCATGCCGGAGAACAGCACGAAGGCGCCCATGTCGGAAGTCGCTTCGATCAGGTCGGCGGCTGGAACCAGCGGTTGACCGCTGATCAGGGCCAGACGCTGTACCGCCAGCGCTTGATAACGCGGGTCGGCGTTGATGCCGGTACCGATCGCGGTGCCGCCCAGGTTCACTTCAGTCAGCAGTTCCGGGGCCAGCGTCTTCAGACGGGCCAGGTCTTCGCCCATGGTGGTGGCGAAGGCACGGAATTCCTGGCCGAGGGTCATCGGCACGGCGTCTTGCAGTTGGGTACGACCCATTTTCAGGACGTGATCGAATTCTTTGCCCTTGGCCGCGAACGCCTGAATCAGGCTGTCGAGGCTGGCCAGCAGGGTGTCGTGACCGAGCAGCAGACCCAGGCGGATCGCCGTTGGGTAGGCGTCGTTGGTCGACTGCGCCATGTTGACGTCGTCGTTCGGGTGCAGGTACTGGTACTCGCCTTTCTCGTGACCCATTGCTTCGAGCGCAATGTTGGCGATCACTTCGTTGGCGTTCATGTTGGTGGAAGTACCGGCGCCACCTTGAATCATGTCGACCACGAACTCTTCGTGGTAATCACCGCGGATCAATCGGGCACAGGCTTCGCTGATGGCAGCGTGCTTGGCTTCGCTCAGGTGACCCAACTCGCGGTTGGCGTCAGCAGCGGCCTGTTTGACCATTGCCAGACCGACAACCAGTTTCGGGTAATGCGAAATCGGAACACCGGAGAGACGGAAGTTGTTCACCGCTCGCAGGGTCTGGATGCCGTAATACGCTTGAGCCGGTACTTCGAGGGCGCCAAGCAGGTCGTTTTCTGTGCGGAAAGATGCAGCGGAGGACATGATAGAAATCATCTCGATATGGACCCGGTCTGTGCCGGAACGCTGCGAATGCTAGGCTTGTGGGAAATTTTGGGCCAATGCTGTTCAGCACTGCCCTATGCACATTCGGCATAATGCCCATGTGACGCCGCGTGCGCGGCAGACGTGTGACCTGTTTTGGTGCGTGTCCGGGAGGACGTGATGAATCTGGAAAGCAAATGGCTCGAGGACTTCAGTGCTCTGGCCGCCACCCGCAGTTTCTCGCAGGCCGCTGAACGGCGCTTCGTGACTCAGCCGGCCTTCAGTCGGCGGATCCGCAGTCTGGAGGCGGCACTGGGGCTGACTCTGGTCAATCGCTCGCGCACGCCGATCGAACTGACGGCGGCGGGGCAACTGTTTCTGGTCACTGCGCGCACGGTCGTCGAACAGCTCGGTGAAGTGCTGCGCCATCTGCATCATCTGGAAGGCGGGCAGGGCGAGGTGATGCAAGTCGCTGCCGCTCACTCGCTGGCACTGGGTTTCTTTCCGCGCTGGATCGCGCAACTGCGTAATGAAGGCTTGAACATCGCCACACGGTTGGTCGCGACCAACGTCGGCGACGCGGTGCATGCGTTGCGCGAAGGTGGTTGCGATCTGATGCTGGCGTTCTACGACCCGGACGCGGCGATGCAGATGGACCCGGAGATTTTCCCCTCGCTGCATTTGGGCCAGACCGAGATGCTCCCGGTGTGCGCGGCGGATGCGGAGGGCAAGCCGCTGTTCGATCTCGAAGGAGAGGCCAGCGTGCCGTTGCTGGCTTATAGCGCCGGGGCGTTTCTTGGGCGTTCGGTGAATGGCTTGTTGCGTCAGCGTCAGTTGCGCTTCACCACTATTTACGAAACCGCGATGGCTGACAGCCTGAAAAGCATGGCGCTGGAGGGGCTTGGCATTGCCTGGGTGCCGCAGTTGAGCGTGCGTGCTGAGCTGGCACGTGGCGAGCTGGTGGTCTGCGGCGGCCCGCAATGGCATGTGCCGCTGGAGATTCGCCTGTACCGCTGCGCACTGGTGCGAAAAGCCAACGTGCGGCTGTTGTGGCGCAAGCTCGAAGGCGGCGCCGCACAAAACTCCTGAACCCACTCGCAGCCCCTGTGGGAGCGAGCCTGCTCGCGAATGCGGTGGGTCAGGCAGCATCAATGTTGACTGACCCTCCCTCTTCGCGAGCAGGCTCGCTCCCGCAATGAAATTTGAGGTGTCTCTCCGCTGACCTTCAGGTCAATAAAACCGGGCCTTTCGCTCATTTGACAGATGGTCGTTTCGGGGGCTGTTTATTGCTTTCTTTGCGGTATACTGCGCGGCCTTCGGCCGGCACGTCCGGCCATTTTTCGTACAATCAAGCCACGCAACCTGCGTGGCTTGTTGTTTTATGACGCGCCTGCGGGCGCTCCAGAGAGAAGAGGCGCGACGATGAGTGCACTGGTTGGCGTGATCATGGGCTCCAAGTCCGATTGGTCCACCCTTAGCCACACCGCCGATATGCTGGAAAAGCTCGGCATCCCGTACGAGGTCAAAGTGGTCTCTGCCCACCGCACCCCGGATCTGCTGTTCCAGTACGCCGAAGAAGCTGAGAGCCGCGGCATCGAGGTGATTATCGCCGGTGCCGGTGGCGCAGCCCACTTGCCAGGCATGTGTGCGGCCAAGACCCACCTGCCGGTGCTGGGCGTGCCAGTGCAGTCGGCCATGCTCTCGGGCGTCGACTCGCTGCTGTCGATCGTGCAGATGCCAGCGGGCATTCCGGTCGCCACACTCGCTATCGGCAAGGCTGGCGCGATCAACGCCGCGCTGCTCTCGGCGAGCATTCTCGGCGCCAAGCACCCACAGTTCCACGCGGTACTGAAAACCTTCCGTGCCGAGCAGACAGACAGCGTCCTGGACAATCCAGACCCACGTATTGCCTGAGGTTGTTGAGATGAAGATCGGTGTAATCGGTGGCGGCCAGTTGGGTCGCATGTTGGCCTTGGCGGGCACTCCGCTGGGCATGAACTTCGCTTTCCTCGACCCTGCGCCGGACGCCTGTGCGGCCGCGCTGGGCGAACACCTGCGGGCCGATTACGGCGATCAGGATCATCTGCGCCAACTGGCCGATGAAGTCGATCTGGTGACCTTCGAGTTCGAAAGCGTCCCGGCCGAAACCGTGGCATTCCTGTCGCAATTCGTCCCGGTCTACCCGAGCGCCGAAGCCCTGCGCATCGCTCGCGACCGCTGGTTCGAAAAGAGCATGTTCAAGGACCTGGGCATTCCGACCCCAGCCTTCGCCGACATTCAATCGCAAGCCGATCTGGATGCCGCCGTGGCTTCGATCGGTCTTCCGGCCGTGCTGAAAACCCGCACTCTGGGTTATGACGGCAAGGGCCAGAAAGTCCTGCGCAAGCCGGAAGATGTGGTCGACACCTTCGCCGAATTGGGCAGTGTGTCCTGCCTGCTGGAAGGCTTCGTGCCGTTCACCGGTGAAGTCTCGCTGATCGCCGTGCGTGCCCGCGATGGTGAAACGAAGTTCTATCCGCTGGTGCATAACACCCACGACAGCGGCATCCTCAAGCTGTCGGTGGCCAGCACCGATCACCCGTTGCAGGCGTTGGCCGAAGACTATTCGAGCCGTGTGCTCAAGCAGTTGAACTACGTCGGCGTCATGGCGTTCGAGTTCTTTGAAATCGACGGTGGCCTGAAAGCCAACGAAATCGCCCCGCGCGTGCACAACTCCGGGCACTGGACCACCGAAGGCGCCGAGTGCAGCCAGTTCGAAAACCATCTGCGCGCCGTTGCCGGCCTGCCGCTGGGTTCGACCGCCAAGGTCGGCGAGAGCGCAATGCTCAACTTCATCGGTGTGGTACCGCCGGTTGAGAAGGTCATCGCCATCGAAGATTGCCACCTGCATCACTACGGCAAAGCCTTCAAGGCCGGACGCAAGGTCGGTCACGCCAACCTGCGTTGCGCCGACATGGCCACGCTGCAGGCGCAGATCGTCAAGGTCGAAGCGCTGATCGCCGAGTAACGGCAGTTTCATGTGGCAGCGGCGGAACCATTCAGGGGCCGCCGTTCTCTCATGGCAGGATGCCAAAGTCTGACTAGGCTTCGCATATCTACTACTGAGAGGGAATTGCCATGGGAATTATCGGAACCATCTTTATCGGCTTGATCGTCGGCCTGCTGGCGCGGTTCCTGAAACCGGGCGATGACAGCATGGGCTGGATCATGACCATCCTGCTCGGTATCGGCGGTTCGCTGGCAGCCACTTACGGCGGCCAGGCCCTGGGTATTTATCAGGCAGGTCAGGGCGCAGGCTTCATCGGCGCACTGGTCGGCGCGATCGTGTTGCTGGTGATCTACGGCCTGATCAAAAAGAACTGATCCAAAGCGACAAAGCCCTCTCTGCCAAAGTGGCGGGGAGGGCTAGAATGCTCGGCGATTCACTGTTCCTTCCTTTCTATACCGAGCACCTTCATGCGCCGTCTTCTGTTGACTCTCCTTTTTCTGGGCAGCGGTTTGGCCCACGCCGGCGAACTGCCGGAAACCGACTGGCTCGAACTGATGCCCAAGTCGGACCAAAAGGCCCTCGAGGCCATGCCTGAAATCGACCACAACTCCCCGGAAGCCACCGGCACCTTCACCGAGAAGGGCGGGATGAAGCAGGCCAAAGGTCTGCCGGCGGTGATGTATTCGACCAAGACCGTGGCGTCGATGAACGACAAACACATCCGCATCGGTGGTTATCCGGTGCCGCTGGAGTCCGATGCCAAGGGCCGCAGCACGCTGTTCTTCCTTGTGCCGTACCCGGGCGCCTGCATCCACGTGCCGCCACCGCCGCCAAATCAACTGGTGCTGGTGCGTTATCCGAAAGGTTTGAAACTGGACGATATCTACACGCCGCTGTGGGTGACCGGCACGCTGAAGGTCGAGAAGGTCAGCAATGATCTGGCCGATGCGGCGTATGCGCTGGAAGCGGACAAAGTGCGGGTGGTGCAGGAATCTGATCTGTAAGACCTATACAAAACAATTGTGGGAGCGAGCTTGCTCGCGAATGCTGTCTCTCAGTCACATTGATGTTGACTGATACGACGCTTTCGCGAGCAAGCTCGCTCCCACAGTTTTATCGGCTGTTGCTTAGAGCGGTTTGCTGGCGACGCTGACGCCCATGGTATGGCTCGCACCCGGCGCCAGCGTGACGATGTCATCCATCACATTCGCCGTCTCGATGCACAGCATGCGCTGCCAGCCATCGTTGTCCATGTCGGCCAGTGCTGCCGCGCGATCGATCCACGGGTTCCAGATCACCGCCGTGCGCGAACCGGTAGCCGTCAGCACAATGCGTCGTTCCCACGTTGGATCGACAATGCTCAGCTGTGGCGGAGCATCGAGGTAGATGCGGTCGGTCTCTCCGGCAAAATGCAGAGCACCTTGCTGACTGGTGGTTTTCCAGTCATCCAGCGTCTCGATGTAATTCAAACCATCCACGCCATCGACATGCACATTGCGCACGTCACTGACCGCGAAGTAAGTGTGCAGCGCCTGGCTCAGGCTGACGCTGTCACTGCCACGGTTATGGCTGGTCAGGCTGAAACTCAGTTGCTCGGATAAATGCAGGGTCAGGGTCAGATCGACCTGATGCGGCCAGCCCGGCAGGCCACCTTCGGGGTAGGGCAGCTTGAATTCGACCTTGACGCCGTCAGCCTCTGATTCGATGCCGCCCAGTTCCCAATCCATCGCCCGCACCAGACCGTGCGCGGGTGCCGGTTGCTCACCGGTAAACATGGCCTGCACGCTCTGCGGGTTACGCTCGAACTTGCCGAACCACGGCCAGCACACCGGTACACCGGCGCGGATGCTTTTGCCGGTCTTGAACTCGGCCTTGTCGTTGAGCCAGATGATCGGCGGCTGGCCATCGATCTGATAACTGAGGATGTGCGCGCCTTGCTGGGCCACCAGCACTTCGGCCTGACCGTGGCGGATACGCCAGCAGTTCAGTTCATCCAGTTTCACGGCTTCAACGTTGGGCGTGTTCATGGGACAGCTCTCGATCAGTAACAAGGACAACT
Organism: Pseudomonas sp. CROZ-RG-20F-R04-15; assembly: GCF_022662375.1. Lineage (GTDB taxonomy): Bacteria > Pseudomonadota > Gammaproteobacteria > Pseudomonadales > Pseudomonadaceae > Aquipseudomonas. The sequence goes on from NZ_JAKNQL010000010.1 coordinate 163,357, forward strand.
ATCGACCGTAAAACGGCGACGATGTTTAACGCGCGCGTGGTGGAACCGAGCGAGTGCGGCCGCTGCCGTCGATGGCGACGAAGACGAAGACCGCTTCGGTGACTTTACGCCACTCGCTGGACAGCGGGTCATCGCTCCACACTTCGACCATCATCTGGATCGAGCTGCGGCCGATTTCCAGGGTCTGGGTATAAAAGGACAATTGCGCGCCGACAGCCACAGGCACGAGGAACGCCATGCGGTCGATGGCGACGGTGGCGACGCGTCCGCCAGCGACACGGCTGGCCATTGCGGTGCCGGCCAAATCCATCTGTGCCACCAGCCAGCCGCCGAAAATATCGCCAAAGCCGTTGGTTTCGCGTGGGAGTGCGGTGATTTGCAGGGCCAGGTCGCCTTGCGGGATCGGATCTTCTTGTTCGAGCTCTATCATGCCGGGGGTGCCTCTGACCCGTGACTCTTCGTTGGTATTGCTGGTGGTAGCCGTCTTCGGGAAAAACGATTCAGCACCGAACATACTACGTTCGTCACGTTTTCCATCAGGCGCCTAAGGAGAAACTCTGCGAAACCGGCTAATCCCGAGCAAAGGCCGGGCCAACGACGTTTTCGCACAGCAACCCCCTACAAACCGGAGCAGGTTGCGAGTATATCGGTCGGTAGACTCCGCGACGACCATCCGGTTCTCATTTCGACCGTCAAATACGCACCTCTATGTGCTTTTTCGAACAATTTGCTATGGTGCCGAACCTGCCCAAGCCACCGCCAGCGTTGTTGTGGCGGCAGATCCGACTATAAGAGAAGCCCTTGCCATGACCACAGCGCCTTCGAGCCTCGCGCAGCCCGAGCAACCCGCACGACCGTTGACCCGCAACGATTACAAGACTCTGTCGCTGTCCGCCCTTGGCGGCGCGCTGGAATTCTACGACTTCATCATCTTCGTGTTCTTCGCCACCGTGGTCGGCAAGCTGTTCTTCCCGGCCGACATGCCCGAGTGGCTGCGCCTGATGCAGACCTTCGGCATCTTCGCCGCCGGTTACCTCGCGCGGCCACTGGGCGGCATCGTCATGGCGCACTTCGGCGACCTGTTGGGGCGCAAGAAGATGTTCACCCTGAGCATTTTCATGATGGCCGTGCCGACCCTGATCATGGGTCTGCTGCCAACGTATGCACAGATCGGCATGTGGGCGCCGATCCTGCTTCTATTGATGCGGGTGATTCAGGGCGCGGCGATTGGCGGTGAAGTGCCGGGCGCGTGGGTCTTCGTTTCCGAACACGTACCGCAAAAGCACATGGGTTACGCCTGCGGCACCCTCACCAGCGGCCTGACCGCCGGTATTCTGCTCGGCTCGCTGGTCGCCACCGCGATCAACAGCATTTATACGCCGGCCGAGGTTTCCGATTACGCCTGGCGGATCCCTTTCCTGCTCGGCGGTGTGTTCGGCCTGTTCTCGGTCTACTTGCGTCGTTGGCTGCACGAGACGCCGGTATTCGCCGAGCTGCAACTGCGTAAAGCCTTGGCTGAAGAAGTGCCGCTGCGCGCAGTGCTGCGTGACCATCGCGGGGCGATTGCGATCTCGATGCTGCTGACCTGGTTGCTGTCGGCCGGGATCGTTGTGGTGATCCTGATGACCCCGACCGTGCTGCAAACGGTCTATCACTTCTCGCCGACCGAGTCGTTGCAATCGAACAGTCTGGCAATCGTGTTCCTGAGCATCGGCTGCATCATCTCCGGCGCACTGGCGGATCGCTTTGGTGCCGGCCGCGTGTTCGTGTTCGGTTGCCTGGGGTTGCTGATCAGCTCGTGGACCTTCTATCACAGCCTCGCCGATCATCCGAACTGGTTGTTCCCGCTGTATGCGCTGACCGGTTTTCTGGTTGGCACCATTGGTGCGGTGCCGTACGTGATGGTCAAGGCGTTCCCGCCGGTGGTGCGTTTTAGTGGATTGTCGTTCTCGTACAACGTGGCTTACGCGATCTTTGGTGGCCTGACGCCGATGGTGGTGAGTTTGCTGCTGAAGGAGAGTGCGATGGGGCCGGCCTACTATGTGGCGGTACTTTGTACGATGGGGATTCTGGTCGGGGCGTGGCTGTGGAAGAAGGGGCGCTGATCCGAAATCTCCCTCAATAGTCCCGGCGCCTGCGCGAGCAGGCTCGCTCCCACATTAGGAATGCATTTCAACTGTGGGAGCGAGCCTGCTCGCGAATGGGGGCACCACGAATCATTCAGTAAAACCTCGATGCTGGCCTTTCATCCAATTGTCATATTTCAGCCATAGAGTGTTCACACGGCCTGCTGATACTTGGCCCCGACTTAACACACCCTATCTGCTAGGAGTAAGGCATGAAACTGAAGCGTTTGATGGCGGCAATGACTTTTGTCGCTGCTGGCGTTGCGACTGCCAACGCGGTTGCCGCTGTTGACCCGTCGATCCCGAGCTACACCAAGACCACTGGTGTGTCGGGCAACCTGTCCAGCGTCGGCTCCGATACCCTGGCCAACCTCATGACCCTCTGGGCTGAGAACTACAAAAAAGAATACCCGAACGTAAACATCCAGATTCAGGCCGCTGGCTCCGCCACTGCGCCACCTGCGCTGACTGAAGGCACCTCCAACCTGGGCCCGATGAGCCGCAAGATGAAGGACACCGAACTGGCGGCCTTCGAGCAGAAGTACGGCTACAAGCCAACCGCTATCCCGGTTGCCGTGGACGCCCTGGCTGTGTTCGTGCACAAGGACAACCCGATCCAGCACCTGACCATGGAGCAGGTTGATGCGATCTTCTCGTCGACCCGTCTGTGCGGCGCCAAAGCCGACGTAAAAACCTGGGGCGACCTGGGCGTGACCGGCGACCTGGCCAACAAGCCAGTGCAACTGTTCGGCCGTAACTCGGTATCCGGCACCTACGGCTACTTCAAAGAAGAAGCCCTGTGCAAAGGCGACTACAAGCCAAACGTCAACGAACAACCAGGTTCGGCGTCGGTTGTGCAGTCGATCAGCTCCTCGTTGAACGGCATCGGTTACTCGGGTATCGGTTACAAGACCGCTAGCGTGAAGACTGTTGCACTGTCGAAGAAGGGCAGCACCGAGTTCATCGAAGACAGCGAAGAAAACGCCCTGAACGGCAAATACCCGCTGTCGCGTTTCCTCTACGTTTACGTCAACAAAGCCCCGAACAAGCCTCTGGCGCCGCTGGAAGCTGAGTTCGTGAAACTGGTGCTGTCGAAGCAGGGCCAGGAAGTGGTAGTGAAAGACGGCTACATCCCGTTGCCAGCCAAAGTTGCTGCAAAAGCACTGGCTGACCTGGGTCTGCAGGAAGGCGGCGCTGAAGTCGCAAAGAAGTAACAAATTGAGTCCGGGGTGAACCCCGCCGGACTCAGGTAAAAGGCCGGAACTGCTTGCAGACCGGCCTTTTCCACACCTCAAATTTTTGATCCCCTGCCAGTCCCGCTGGCGGTGGATTTGCTGCGTCACTGCACTGTCATCTTTCTGTCATACAGGATCGCTAGGGTGAGCGCATGAATGATCTGGCCAATTCCCACATGACTACTAATCCTCCCAAGCGCATTGATTTCAATACGCCTGAGCTGCAACGCAAGCGCCGCATTCGCGCGCTCAAGGATCGCTTCACCCGCTGGTACGTCCTCGTTGGCGGCCTCGCGGTGCTGGCAGCCATCACCCTGATCTTCTTCTTCCTCGCCTACGTGGTTGCGCCGCTGTTTCAGGGGGCCGACCTGACCGCGAAAGACTCGATCACCCCGGCCTGGATGCAGGACGCCGGCAAGCCGCTGATGATTTCGCTCGAAGAGCAGAATCAGGTGGCCATGCGCGTTTCCGACAAGGGCCAGGCATTGTTCTTTGACATCGACAGTGGCGCTGAGCTGAAGCGCGTCGATCTGCCGGTGCCTGCCGGCGCCACCGTGACCTCCATTGGTGAAGACCAGCCGGGCCATCCGCTGGTGGCCGTGGGCCTGTCCAACGGTCAGGCGCTGGTGTTCCGTCACACCTATAAAGTCAGCTACCCCGATGGCAAGAAAACCATCACCCCGGCCATCGAGTATCCGTATGGCGAGACGCCGATCGCGTTGAACGAAGCCGGCGGTGCGCTGGAGCATGTCAGCCTGAATGCCACCGACACGACGCTGATGCTGGTCGGTTCGACCGGTTCGCAACTCAATGTGCTGTCGCTGACCAGCGAAGAAAACATGATGACCGGCGAAGTCACCAACGAGCAGAAGCGTATCGATCTGCCGCAGATGACTGAACCCGTGAAAAACATCTTCGTCGACCCGCGCCAGCAGTGGCTGTATGTGGTCAACGGTCGGGCTCAGGCCGACGTCTTCAGCCTGCGCGACAAGAGCCTCAACGGTCGCTACAAACTGCTGGAAAACGCTGACGCTGAAGTCACTGCAACCACGCAACTGGTCGGCGGTATCTCGCTGATCGTCGGCGACTCCAAGGGTGGTCTGGCCCAGTGGTTCATGGCCCGCGACACCGACGGTGAGCTGCGCCTGAAGCAGATTCGTACCTTCCAGATGGGCACCACGCCGATCGTTGAAATCACCGCCGAAGAGCGTCGCAAAGGTTTCCTCGCCCTCGACGCCAGCGGCAAGCTCGGCGTGTTCCACAGCACCGCGCACCGCACGCTGCTGGTTGATCAGGTGGTCGACGGCCAAGGCGTATTCGGCCTGTCGCCCCGCGCTAACCGTGTCATCGTCGAAGCCGGCGGCAAACTGCAACCATTGCTGCTCGACAACCCGCACCCGGAAGTTTCCTGGAGCGCGCTGTGGAGCAAGGTCTGGTACGAGAACTACGACGAGCCTAAATACGTCTGGCAATCGACCGCGGCCAACACCGATTTCGAGCCGAAACTGAGCCTCTCGCCACTGACTTTCGGCACCCTGAAAGCCGCGTTCTACGCGATGTTGCTGGCGGCGCCGCTGGCCGTTGCTGCTGCGATCTACACCGCGTACTTCATGGCCCCGGGCATGCGCCGCAAGGTCAAACCGGTGATCGAGCTGATGGAAGCGATGCCGACGGTGATCCTCGGTTTCTTCGCCGGTCTGTTCCTCGCGCCGTATGTGGAAGGGCATTTGCCGGGCATCTTCAGTCTTTTGATGTTGCTGCCGATCGGCATTCTGGTCGCCGGTTTCACCTTCAGCCGTCTGCCTGAATCGATCCGCCTGAAAGTCCCGGACGGTTGGGAGAGTGCGCTGCTGATTCCGGTAATCCTGTTTGTGGGCTGGCTGTCGCTGTACATGAGCCCGTTCATGGAGAACTGGTTCTTCGGCGGTGATATGCGCATGTGGATCTCCCACGACCTGGGCATCACCTACGACCAGCGCAACGCCTTGGTGGTGGGGCTGGCCATGGGTTTTGCGGTGATCCCGAACATCTACTCGATTGCTGAAGACGCCGTGTTCAGTGTGCCGCGCGGCCTGACCCTCGGCTCGCTGGCGCTGGGTGCTACGCCGTGGCAGACCATGACTCGCGTGGTGATCCTGACCGCCAGCCCGGGGATCTTCTCGGCGCTGATGATCGGCATGGGCCGTGCGGTCGGCGAAACCATGATCGTGCTGATGGCCACCGGCAACACCCCGGTCATGGAAATGAACCTGTTCGAAGGCCTGCGCACCCTGGCCGCCAACGTCGCGGTGGAAATGCCCGAGTCGGAAGTCGGCGGCAGCCACTACCGCGTGCTGTTCCTCTCGGCGCTGGTGTTGCTGTTGTTCACCTTCGTCATGAACACCCTGGCAGAACTGATTCGTCAGCGTCTGCGCAAGAAATACTCGTCGCTTTAAGCAAAGGTAGAAGTCTGTGAAACAGAACTCCCTGAAAGGATGGTTCAAGAGCGGCGCCCCGGGCGTCTGGATCAGCGGTGGCGCGGTGTCCATCGCGGTCATCATGACCATTGGCCTGCTGGCAGTGATTGCCGTGCGCGGTCTGGGTCACTTCTGGCCGGCGGACCTGGTCCACGCCAATTACGACGTACCGGGTCAGGCCAATCACCTGATCGTCGGTGAAGTGGTGCAGAAAGAAGAAGTGCCTCGTGCCCGTCTGAAGAGCGCCGGTTTGCCGGTGCCTGATGAAGGTCCGGAATTCATGACCCGCGAGCTGATCAAGGTCGGCAACCGTGACCTGAACGGCAACGACTTCACGTGGATCGTCGGTGAGTGGCTGACCAACCAGACCACGCCGCCGGAGCTGATGGCGATCGAACGTCGCGAGTGGGGCAACTTCTACGGCTACCTGGTCAACGTCAAACAGGACGGCAAGGTCATCGCCGAAGGCGAGGCTGCATGGCCTGAGCTGCAAGCGCGGATCAACCGTGTGAATGGTCTGGCTGCGCAACTGAAGTCGCTGGAAAAGACTGATATCGGTGCGATCAACGCAGGCCTGGAGCGCATCCGTCTGCACGGTCGCAAACTGGAACTGGAAGGCAAGCTCGACGCCACCGCGCAAGCGGACATGGAATCCGAGCGTGCCGAGTTGAACGCGCGTTATCAGGACATCGAAGCGCGTCTGTCTGACTTGCATGCACAGTTCAACCGCGATGCCTTGACCGCTCGTGATGCCAACGGCAAAGAAATCGAAATCGGTCTGGGCAAAGTGGTTCACGCCTACCAGCCGAACGCGATGAGCACCTTCACCAAGGTCGGCTTCTACTTCGGCAAGATCTGGGAATTCCTTTCGGATGACCCGCGTGAAGCGAACACCGAAGGCGGGATTTTCCCGGCGATCTTCGGCACCGTGATGATGACGTTGATCATGGCGATGATCGTCACCCCGTTCGGCGTGCTCGCGGCGGTGTACCTGCGTGAATACGCCAAGCAGAACGCCCTGACGCGGATCATCCGTATCGCGGTGAACAACCTCGCTGGCGTACCGGCGATCGTTTACGGCGTGTTCGGTCTGGGCTTCTTCGTTTACGTGCTCGGTGGTTCGGTTGACCGCTTGTTCTTCCCGGAAGCGCTGCCGGCACCGACTTTCGGTACACCGGGTCTGCTCTGGGCGTCGCTGACGCTGGCACTGCTGGCGGTGCCGGTGGTGATCGTGGCGACCGAGGAAGGTCTGGCGCGTATTCCGCGGACCGTGCGTGAAGGCTCGTTGGCCCTCGGCGCGACCAAGGCTGAAACCTTGTGGAAGATCGTCATCCCGATGGCCAGCCCGGCAATGATGACCGGCATGATCCTCGCCGTAGCGCGTGCCGCTGGTGAAGTGGCGCCGCTGATGCTGGTGGGTGTGGTGAAACTGGCGCCGTCGCTGCCGGTGGACGGCAACTACCCGTACCTGCACCTGGACCAGAAGATCATGCACCTGGGCTTCCACATTTATGACGTCGGCTTCCAGAGCCCGAACGTCGAAGCGGCCCGTCCGCTGGTGTACGCCACGGCGCTGTTGCTGGTACTGGTGATCGCGACGTTGAACCTGTCGGCGGTGTATATCCGCAACCACCTGCGCGAAAAATACAAAGCACTGGACAGCTGATTTGCAGCACTGATTTCTATGTGGGAGCGAGCCTGCTCGCGAAGGCATCACCGCGGTTTCATAGACAAACCGCAGTGCCTGAATCGCCAGCAGGCTGGCTCCCACAAAAACCGAACCGAATTTTGTTAGCACAGGGAGCCTCCCATGCAGCACGAAACACATACCCACGGCATCAACATGTCGGCCCTGGGTCGCGACAAGCAAAGCCTCAGCCTCGAGCAGGAAACCGTGGCCATCGAAGTACCGGGCCTGAGCCTGTATTACGGCGAGAAACAAGCGCTGTTCGACGTCAGCATGAACATCCCGAAACAGCGTGTGACCGCCTTCATCGGCCCGTCCGGCTGCGGTAAATCCACGCTGCTGCGCACCTTCAACCGCATGAACGATCTGGTTGACGGCTGCCGCGTAGAAGGCGCGATCAACCTCTACGGCAACAACATCTATCGCAAGGGCGAAGACGTTGCCGAGCTGCGTCGTCGCGTCGGCATGGTGTTCCAGAAGCCCAACCCGTTCCCGAAGACCATCTACGAAAACGTGGTTTACGGCCTGCGCATCCAGGGCATCAACAAGAAGCGCATCCTCGACGAAGCGGTCGAGTGGGCGTTGAAAGGTGCGGCACTGTGGGACGAAGTCAAAGACCGTCTGCACGACTCGGCCCTCGGCCTGTCCGGCGGTCAGCAACAGCGTCTGGTGATCGCCCGTACCATTGCGGTTGAACCGGAAGTGCTGCTGCTCGACGAACCGTGCTCGGCCCTCGACCCGATCTCGACGCTGAAAGTCGAAGAGCTGATCTACGAGCTGAAGTCCAAGTTCACCATCGTCATCGTCACGCACAACATGCAACAGGCCGCGCGGGTGTCCGACTACACGGCGTTCATGTACATGGGCAAACTGGTGGAATTCGGCGACACCGATACCTTGTTCACCAATCCGGCGAAGAAGCAGACCGAAGACTACATCACCGGTCGTTATGGCTGACAGTTGCGGTTTATTCACAGATTGACGCTGCGGCCCACCGCACCTTACCGGACGCTCCAAGGACGCCAACATGATTAGTAAAGAAGGCCTTACCCACCACATCTCCGCGCAGTTCAACGCCGAGCTCGAGGAAGTGCGCAGCCACCTCCTGGCCATGGGCGGGCTGGTCGAGAAGCAGGTCAACGACGCGGTGACCGCGCTGATCGAGGCCGACTCCGGTCTGGCTCAGCAGGTGCGTGAGATCGACGACCAGATCAACCAGATGGAACGCAACATCGACGAAGAATGCCTGCGCATTCTCGCCCGCCGTCAGCCGGCGGCGTCCGATTTGCGTTTGATCATCAGTATTTCCAAGTCGGTGATCGACCTGGAGCGCATCGGTGACGAAGCGACCAAGATCGCTCGTCGAGCGATTCAGCTGTGCGAAGAAGGCGAAGCGCCGCGCGGTTACGTCGAGGTTCGTCACATTGGCGACCAGGTACGCAACATGGTCCGTGATGCGCTGGACGCGTTTGCCCGCTTCGACGCTGATCTGGCGTTGTCGGTGGCGCAGTACGACAAGATCATCGACCGCGAATACAAGACCGCCTTGCGTGAGCTGGCCACCTACATGATGGAAGACCCGCGCTCTATCTCGCGGGTCTTGAGCATCATCTGGGTGCTGCGTTCGCTGGAGCGGATTGGTGACCACGCGCGCAACATCTCCGAATTGGTCATCTATCTGGTGCGCGGCACCGACGTGCGCCACATGGGCCTCAAGCGCATGAAGGAAGAAGTTGAAGGCACAAGCGGCGAAACCGCTAATGTTCCGGGCAATGCTGACGATAAGTAAGATTGCCTGAGAAAAGCGCCCGGCCCTTTGGCCGGGCGTTTTTGTTTGTGCTTTTCACAAGGCAGATCGAATTAAAAAGCAGCACCCGCGAACGAAAAGTCCCGGCGTGACTGAAGAGTTTTGGCAATGTGCCATCAGCCAGCGTTATGCTTGCCGGGATTTTAATAGGGGTGTTGGATGAGCAAGATCAGTGTGTTGGTCGTGGACGATGCTTCGTTCATTCGTGACCTGGTGAAAAAGTGCCTGCGTAATTACTTCCCGGGGATCCGCACCGAGGACGCCGTCAACGGTAAAAAGGCTCAGGCCATGCTGGCCAGGGAAGCCTTCGACCTGGTCCTGTGCGACTGGGAAATGCCGGAAATGTCCGGTCTCGAACTGCTGACCTGGTGCCGCGAGCAAGACAACCTCAAGACCATGCCGTTCGTTATGGTGACCAGCCGTGGCGACAAGGAAAACGTCGTGCAAGCGATTCAGGCTGGCGTTTCCGGCTACGTCAGCAAGCCGTTCACCAACGAGCAGCTGCTGACCAAGGTCAAACAGGCGCTGAACAAGGTCGGCAAGCTCGACACCCTGATGAACAGCGCGCCGACCAAGATGAACTCGGCGTTCGGCAACGATTCCCTGAGTGCCCTGACCGGTGGCAAGCCTGCCGTGGTCGGCGGTGCTCCGGCAGCCGCTGCGGTCAATCCGTTTGCCAAACCGGCTGCAGCCGCGCCAGCGCCCGCCGCTGCGCCATCGCGTGGTTTGCTCAACAGCCCACCGGTCAAGGCTCCAGCCGCCGCATCGGCTCCGGCCAGCGGTCGTGGTCAGGGTCAGTTGCGCCTGCCAAGCGGTACTCAGCAATGCGTGATCAAGGCGCTGAGCATCAAGGAAGCGTTGCTGGTGGTTAAGCGTACCGACACCCTGCCGCAGATCCTCGACAGTGCTGTGCTCGATCTGGAGCAGGGCGACAACGCCGAGATTGCCCGCCTCAACGGCTACCTGCACGCCGTCGTCGCCTTCGAGCAAAAACCGGACAGCGACTGGCTGCAACTGACCTTCCGTTTCGTCGATCAGGACGCGCAAAAGCTCGACTACATCTCCCGCCTGATCGCCCGCGGCACGGCGCAGAAGCACTTCGTTCCGGGCGCGTGATCTTCGTCGCCTGACACACCGCCTTCGCGAGCAGGCTCGCTCCCACCTTGGAATGCATTCCAAATGTGGGAGCGAGCCTGCTCGCGAAGGGGCCATCACTTTCACCACCAATCTCCCAGACTGCCTAATTTGAAACATCTGTCGACTAGCCTGGTCTGCTTCACCTGCTAGGCTCATTCCCAGGCCTCACTTCGACAGACTCTTGCCCATGCTCGCGCGCCTGCTGTTTCTCTGTGGTCTCTTCATGGCCTCCACCTCGGCTGTGGCCATGACCATTTACAAATCCACCGATGCCAACGGCGTGGTCTCGTACAGCGACCGGCCGAGCAAAGGCTCGCAGGTGTTCGTTTTTCAGGACCGCATGGTCGAGCGCCTGGAGCGGCAGGTCTATCTCGACATCAAAAAGCAGAAGGGCACCGATGTGGTGTTCGTGCGCAACGATCTGTATGCGCCGGTCGAGGTGGCACTGGCGTTTACCGGGATGAGCAACGTGCGCGGCGCGCCGGCACAAACCATCCGCCGGGTACTGCCGGCGCGCAGCAACACGCGTCTGGCGCTGCTGACGGCGATTACCAGCGGCAAGCCGCTGGTCTATTCGCCGCAGTTCCATTACTCCCTCGGCGACCCCACAGGCACCGCGCAGGGCTATCGCTATCCACTGCCATGGCGTGGCGGACCGTTTCGTCTGAGTCAGGGCGCCAATGGCCAATACAGCCACTATGGACCGAAGAATCGCTATGCGATGGACATCGCCATGCCGGTGGGCACACCGATCATTGCCGCGCGGGCCGGGGTGGTGGTGAAGACCGAGAATTCCCAGAGCGGGCGCGGCTCGGATGCGTCCGGCAATTTCGTCCGGGTGTTGCACGACGACGGCACCATGGGCGTGTACCTGCACCTCAAGCAAGGCTCGGTAAGCGTGCGCGAAGGACAAAGGGTGACCGTGGGCAGTCCGCTGGCGCTGTCAGGCAATACCGGCAACAGCAGCGGCCCGCACCTGCACTTTGTGGTGCAGCGCAATACCGGGGAAGGGTTGGTGTCGATTCCGTATCAGTTCAACCAGCCGCTGGGGGCGTTGCCCAACTTTGCGTTGGGCAAGCAATGATGTGCTGCACCTGCGGGCCCCTTCGCGAGCAGGCTCGCTCCCACCCTGGAATGCATTTCAACTGTGGGAGCGAGCCTGCTCGCGAAGGCAGCGGCGCGGTGCCGGATCAGCCCATCAATCCAGCATCAACACCTTGGCCAGCACAATCTTCGGCCCTTTCATCTTCTTGATGATGATCCGCAGGCCTTCGACTTCCAGCACTTCTTCCTCTTCCGGCACCCGTTTCAGGGTTTCGTAGACCAGCCCGGCAAGGGTTTCCGCTTCAATGTGGTCAAGGTCGATGCCCAGCAGGCGTTCCACCTTGAACAGCGGCGTGTCACCACGCACCAGCAGTTTGCCCGGCTGATAGGCAAGGATGCCGCGCTCAGCCTTGCGGTGTTCGTCCTGAATGTCGCCGACCAACACCTCCAGCACGTCTTCCATGGTCAGGTAGCCGATGATGTTGCCATCGGCCTCTTCGACCACGGCAAAGTGCGAGCCGCCCTTGCGGAACTGCTCCAGCAGCTGCGACAGCGGCATATGGCGCGACACGCGCTCCAGCGGACGGGTCAGTTCAGCGAGGTTGAACGACTCGGGAATGTGGTCCAGCGCCGCCAGCTCCAACAGCAGATCCTTGATGTGCAGCAGGCCGACGAACTCCTGGCGCTCGCTGTCGTACACCGGATAACGGCTGAACTTGTGGCGACGGAACATCGCCAGGATTTCTTTCAGCGGCGCGTTGAATTCCAGCGTGATCAAGTCTTCGCGGGAGTTGGCCCAGTCGACCACTTCCAGCTCACCCATTTCCACCGCCGAGGCCAACACGCGCATGCCCTGATCGCTCGGATCCTGGCCACGGCTGGAGTGCAGGATCAGTTTCAGTTCTTCGCGGCTGTAATGGTGTTCGTGGTGCGGGCCGGGTTCGCCTTGCCCTGCGATACGCAGAATCGCGTTGGCGCTGGCGTTCAGCAGGTAGATCGCCGGGTACATTGCCCAGTAGAACAGGTACAGCGGCACCGCCGTCCACAGCGACAGCAGCTCGGGTTTGCGGATCGCCCAGGATTTTGGGGCCAACTCGCCGACCACGATGTGCAGGTACGAAATGATGAAGAACGCGGTGAAGAACGACACGCCCTTGACGATTTCCGGCGACTGCACGCCGACCGCGCTCAGCAGCGGCTCGAGAATATGCGCGAACGCCGGCTCACCGACCCAGCCCAGGCCAAGGGAGGCGAGGGTGATACCGAGCTGACACGCCGACAGATACGCATCGAGCTGACTGTGCACGGTGCGCAGGATGTGTCCGCGCCAGCCGTTCTGATCAGCGATGGCCTCGACCCGGGTCGAGCGCAGTTTGACCATGGCGAACTCTGCCGCAACGAAAAAGCCGTTGAGCAAAACCAGGATCAGAGCAAAAAGGATCATGCCGAAATCGGCAAATATTGTTGCGAGGGACAAGCCAGGGGAAGGGTCCATGATGGAGTTTTGCGGGTTCCGTGTGATTCAAGAGAGGTAAAAGTCGCGCCTGAAAGGCAGGCACAAGTCAGCCAATGTAGCGGCTGACCTGACGATTGCCTAGTGCGACATTACTCAGCGGCGCTGATCGCCCGTGCGCTGGCCACTTGTGCCGGGGCGAAATGGCAGGTGAATGTGCTGCCGTGTCCGGGCACGCTGCTGATTTCCATGCGTGCCCGGTGGCGCAGCAACACGTGCTTGACGATGGCCAGACCGAGCCCGGTGCCGCCGGTGTTGGAGTTGCGGCTGGAGTCGACGCGGTAGAAGCGTTCGGTCAGGCGCGGCAGGTGTTTGCTGTCGATGCCGATCCCGGAATCCTGCACGCTGAGGTGCGCGCCCTGATCGTCGCCCCACCAGCGAATGCGGATGTTGCCCTCGGCCGGGGTGTATTTCACCGCGTTGAACACCAGATTGGAAAACGCACTGCGCAATTCCGCCTCGCTGCCCTTGAGCAGCAGGCTGGTATCGGCTTCGAGGGTGATGCGCTGGTTCTTCGCGCCGGACAATTGCTGCGCATCGCTCTTGATCGATTGCAGCAGCGTGTCGACCTGCACCGGATGGTTGTCCGACGGGTAATCGGTGGCTTCGAGTTTCGCCAGCAGCAGCAAATCGTTGAGCAGCGTCTGCATGCGCCCGCCCTGTTGTTGCATCTGCTGCAGGGCGCGGCTCCAGCGCGGATTCACTTCCTCGACGTTGTCGAGCAGGGTCTCCAGGTAGCCGCAGATCACCGTCAGCGGCGTGCGCAACTCGTGGGAGACGTTGGCGATGAAGTCTTTGCGCATCTGTTCCAGCTGATGAATGCGCGTGACGTCGCGCACCAGCATCAAGTGTTCATTGTTGCCATAGCGGGTCAGGTACAGCTGAATGCGTACGCGATCATTGGTAGGCGAGGGGATTTCCAGCGGCTCGGCGTAGCTGTCCTGCTCGAAGTATTCCTTGAAGCGCGGATGGCGCACCAGGTTGGTCACCGGTTGGCCGCTGTCTTGCGGGGTCTTGAGACCGAGCAGGGTTTCGGCGGCGCGGTTCCACCATTCCAGGTTGCCGTCGCTGTCGAGCATGATCACCGCGTCTTTCAGCGCGGCGGTGGACTCCTGCACCCGGTCGATCACCGCTTGCAGACGCCCGCGCACGCGTTGATCGCGGCGTTGCAGGTGGTAGATGCTGTCGAACACTTCGCCCCACAGGCCATAGCCGTCCGGCGGTGCTTCGTCGGGTTGGTGCTGGCGCAGCCATTCGTGCAGACGCAGCAACTGCTTGAGCGTCCAGCCCAGATAAATACCCAGACCCGCCGCGAGGCTCCAGCCGTAATAGCCGGTGATCAGGCCGATCACAAGGCAGGCGGTGACCAGCAACAGCATGTGGCGAATCAGGGTGCCATGCCAGTTTTGATTCACGGGAAATACGGTCCTTGTCTGCGAGTCTGGCGGTCGGATCAGGCCTTGGTGGAAAACCGGTAGCCGGTGCCGCGCACGGTTTGTACCAGATTTTCGTAGGCGTCGCCGAGGGCCTTGCGCAGGCGGCGGATGTGCACGTCGACGGTACGCTCTTCCACATAGACGTTGCCGCCCCAGACCTGATCGAGCAACTGGCCTCGGGTGTAGGCGCGTTCCTGGTGGGTCATGAAGAATTGCAGCAGACGGTATTCGGTCGGGCCCATTTCGGCGGGTTTGCCGTCGATGGTCACGCGGTGGCTGATCGGGTCGAGCAGCAGGCCACCGACTTCGATCGGCGCTTCGCCGTCGGTCGGGCCGGCGCGGCGTAGCACGGCTTTCAGGCGGGCGACCAGTTCGCGCGGGGAAAACGGTTTGGTGATGTAGTCGTCGGCGCCGACTTCCAGCCCCTGGATCTTGTTGTCCTCTTCGCCCTTGGCGGTGAGCATGATGATCGGGATGTCCCCGGTCAGCTCGTCACGCTTGAGGCGACGGGCCAGCTCGATGCCCGACGTGCCGGGCAGCATCCAGTCGAGCAGGATCAGGTCCGGCTTGCGGTCGACGATGATGGCGTGCGCCTGCTGCGAGTTCTCTGCCTCGAGGCAGTCATAGCCGGCCATTTCCAACGCAACGGCGATCATTTCGCGAATGGGCGCTTCGTCGTCGACGATCAGAATGCTCCTGCCAACCATGCCTTAATCCTCTTGTCATTTAACTGTCTTGCGCCGCATTAGATAACGGAATTATTGCAGTCGTGTGACAGTATTTTAGTCCGGCAGCGATTGTGCAAATCCTCAACTAAGCTCTAAGTCCGAATCCTGACAACCACAAAAGAAGGTTTCCATGACTCAAATGACTGTTTCTTTCAAAGCACTGCTGCTTGCCGCTGCCGTTGCATTACCGTCGATGGCGTTCGCCGCTGACCCGGTCATGATGAAAGACGGCATGATGACCGACCACAAAGGCATGACCGTGTACACCTTCGACAAGGACACGGGCGGCAAGTCGATGTGCAACGGCGATTGCGCGAAGAACTGGCCGCCGATGATGGCGCCGGCGGGTGCCAAGGCTGAAGGCAAATTCACCCCCATCAAGCGTGATGACGGCATGATGCAATGGGCATATGACGGCAAGCCGCTTTACACCTTCATGAAGGATGAAAAACCAGGCGACATGAAGGGGGAAGGCTTCAAGGACATGTGGCACATGCCGAAACACTGAGTCCTACAGCAACTGCGTCCCTGTGGGAGCGAGCCTGCTCGCTAAAGCGGTGTGTCAGTTAACGCATTGGCTGACTGACACGACGCCTTCGCGAGCAGGCTCACTCCTATATTGATTTGCGTTTAGCGCAATGCGTAATCCAGCACGATTCCGACAAAAATCGCCAACCCGGCCCAATGGTTGTGCAAGAAAGCCTTGAAGCAGCGCATCCGGTCGCGATCGCGGGTGTACCAGAACTCCCATGCATAGCAACCGGCAGCCACCAGCAAGCCGAGATGGAACCAGACACCCAACTCGAACTTCGACCCTGCCAGCAACAGGCAACCCAGCGACAACGCCTGCAAGCTCAGAATGATCACCCGATCCGCCTCGCCGAACAGAATCGCCGTGGATTTCACGCCAATCTTCAAATCGTCA
This sequence comes from Pseudomonas sp. CROZ-RG-20F-R04-15, assembly GCF_022662375.1. Taxonomy (GTDB): domain Bacteria; phylum Pseudomonadota; class Gammaproteobacteria; order Pseudomonadales; family Pseudomonadaceae; genus Aquipseudomonas. Next base: position 179,451 of record NZ_JAKNQL010000010.1, read on the forward strand.
TCGCGATCGGTCATCGCGTAATAGGTGTCGTAACCCACCGTCCACAGCAGATTGGCGATCCACAGCAGCCACGCTGCCGCCGGCAACTCACCGGTCTCGGCGGTGAACGCCATCGGCATGCCCCACGAGAACGCCGCGCCCAGCACCACTTGCGGGTAATAGGTGTAACGCTTCATGAACGGATAGGTGAACGCCAACGCCAAACCGCCCAGCGACAACCAGATGGTCGGCGCGTTGGTGCACAGCACCAGCAGAAAACTCACGCCCATTAACAGGGCGAAGAACACCAGCGCTTCTTTCGAACTGATTCTGCCGGCCGCCAATGGCCGTTGCGCGGTGCGTTTGACGTGGCCGTCGACCTTGCGATCGGCCCAGTCGTTGATCACGCAGCCACCGGCGCGGGTCAGGATCACGCCGAGGACAAAAATCACCACGTTGGCCAGCGACGGCGAGCCTTTGCCAGCAATCCACAGCGCCCACAGGGTCGGCCACAGCAGCAGGTAAATGCCGATCGGCTTGTCCATGCGCGTCAATTGAATGAAGTCCCAGGCGCGCGGGTTCAAGCGGTTCAGGGACTTGAGCAGGCTCTGATACATCAGCAATTCTCCGGATGGGCGCGGGCAGCGCTCCACAGGCTCGGCAGGAAAATCTCCGCCACCAGCACGCTCAAAGCGCCACGGTCAAAACGCGAACGACGGCCCCACAGTTCCGGCGCTTTGGCGGCTTCCGGCAGCCATTGTTCAGGGTAGTGGCAAACTTCAATGGCGCGGCGCTGGAAGGCCTGATCACAAAACAGCAATTCGCCCAGCGAGCGGCTGCCCAGTTCATCCATGTGCAGCCCGTCGCCTTGCAGGGCGGCGCGCGAGGCGACGCTGCGAGCAAACACCCAAGCCTCGCCGTGGCCGCGCAAATACACCTCGCGCACCCAGCCTTCGCTGCCCTCGGGAAGATCCAGTGCGGCGCATTCGTCAGCGCGCAGGGTGTCCCAGCCTTCGAACAACGGCGTAACACTGAAGCCATCATTGGACAGCCGGGTCAGTCGGCGGGTGAGGGAGCCTTCGTCGAACAACCAGTCGAGAGTCAACGAATCGGGGAGGGGCGTCAGTCGGCTTTGGGTCAGCCAGAGCGGGGTCGGGCAGGCATTTGAATGTTGCACAATGAGTCATTATTGGCCGCAAATGAGGCGGCGAGCTTACCATGGCGCGCTGCGATATTGAGTGACCCGGGTCGCCATTGCGCCGAACAGGCTTGCATCTGCCCGGCACCATCAGTACAAAACGCCCTGAGCCGGATGGCAGCGCAACTCCATCGACCGTCCGCGCCGGCACCAAGCCTGAACCCTGAGGAAGTACCTGAATGAAAAAGTGGCAATGTGTGGTCTGCGGCCTGATTTACAACGAAGCCGACGGCTGGCCGGATGACGGCATTGCGCCGGGCACCCTGTGGCAGGACGTGCCGGAAGACTGGCTGTGCCCGGACTGCGGCGTCGGCAAGATGGACTTCGAAATGATCGAAATCAACTAAGCAAAACAAAGGAGTAAGGCATGAGCGCACCTGTCGTCATCATCGGCACCGGCCTTGCGGGCTATAACCTGGCCCGCGAGTTTCGCAAGCTCGACAGCGAAACCCCGCTGCTGCTGATCACTGCCGATGACGGCCGCTCTTACTCCAAACCGATGCTCTCCACCGGTTTCGGCAAGAACAAGGACGCCGATGGTCTGAGCATGGCCGAGCCGGGCGCGATGGCCGAGCAGTTGAAAGCCGAGGTTCGCACTCATACGCGCATCAGCGGCATCGACGCCGGCCACAAGCGTCTGTGGATCGGCGAAGAAGCGGTTTATTACCGTGATCTGATCCTCGCCTGGGGCGCGGAAACCGTGCGTGTGCCAATCGAAGGCGATGGCGCGGAGCTGGTATTCCCGATCAACGATCTCGAAGACTACGCGCGTTTCCGTGCCGCTGCGGCGGGCAAGCGCCGGGTGCTACTGCTCGGTGCCGGCCTGATCGGCTGCGAATTCGCCAATGACCTGATCCTCGGCGGCTACGAAGTGCAACTGGTTGCACCCTGTGAACAGGTCATGCCGATGCTGCTGCACCCGGCGGCTGCGGCGGCCGTGCGGGCCGGGCTGGAAAGTCTCGGTGCGAAATTCCATCTCGGCCCGGTACTGACACGCTTGCAGAAAGTCGCCGACGGCCTCGAAGCGCATCTGTCCGACGGCCAGGTCATCCCATGCGATGTGGTGGTCTCAGCCATTGGCCTGCGTCCTCGCATCGATCTAGCGGCGGCTGCCGGTGTACAGGTCAATCGTGGTGTCGTGGTCGATCGGCACCTGAAAACTTCCCACGCCAATATTTACGCCTTGGGCGACTGCGCTGAAGTCGACGGGCTGAATCTGCTGTACGTGATGCCCCTCATGAGTTGTGCGCGAGCGCTGGCACAAACCCTGGCGGGCAACCTGACTGCGGTGAGTTACGGCCCGATGCCGATCACGGTGAAAACCCCGGTGTGCCCATTGGTGGTTTCGCCGCCACCACGGGGCAGCGAAGGTGTCTGGACGGTTGAAGGGCAGGGCGCCGACATCAAGGCCCTGTGTCACAGCACCGACGGCCAGTTGCTCGGTTACGCGCTGACCGGCGCTGCGGTAATGGAAAAACTCGCCCTGAACAAACAGCTTCCGGCCCTGCTGGCGTAAATACCGGTCGTTCTGTCGGAATCACCCCGCTTTTGCCCCTACAAAGGTCGCGGGGAGACTGGCGCCGCCGGTATCCGCGTGCCATTCTCACTCCCGTCTGCCGCAGAGTAGAGCACCTGCGGCGCCTTGGGCGCTGTTCCAACGAGGACAGCACGGACATAACAACAAAAAACCGTCAAAGGGGCTTCACTAATGCGTAAACCAGAACTCGCCGCTGCAATCGCTGAAAAAGCAGATCTGACCAAAGAACAGGCCAACCGCGTACTCAACGCCGTTCTCGAAGAAATCACCGGCGCTCTGCACCGCAAGGACAGCGTGACGCTGGTCGGCTTCGGCACCTTCCTGCAACGCCACCGCGGCGCCCGCACCGGCAAAAACCCGCAGACCGGCGAACCGGTGAAAATCAAGGCCAGCAACACCGTTGCGTTCAAGCCAGGCAAGTCGTTGAAAGACAGCGTTAATCCATAATTGCGGCGAACTCCTCGAATAACGGGGAGAACCGTATAAAAATGGGCACACCGATTGCGGTCGGGTGCCCATTTTTTGTGCCTGTTGTCTGGTTCTGACACCCAACAGTTTTTGCGGCCTTTTATTAGGCAGCGCAACTGGTTGCATTTGCTGGCTATCGATCCGTCACGCAGTTAAATCAATTCTCTATATATAAAAGCCATCATTGTGATGGCACTTTCTACGCTGTTGGTTGTCTTGCGGTGAATTGTTGAAACAACACTGAAATCTTTCGGAATCATCCTACATCCGTTTTTTTCAAAACCCGTCATGCTCCGCGCCATTCTCATCGACCCCGGTTTTCGGTGATCACGGCCGATTGGAACGAACGCTCTAAGTCAGGGCTTTCAAGTGTTTCGTACGGCTGCGTATATATGAAGGCGGCATCGGGGATCCCCTGACTAAATATAGGGAAACCTCCTACAACAAACAAAGAACAGTTCGTCTTGTTGTTTAATCAGATGCTTGCTAGTGGCCATCATAGTGATTACGATGCGCCCACTTGAAAGAGCACATCTCAATTGGATGAGTCGCTTCACCGCTCTTCGATACTGTCCCGCGCCACGGTTACTCCAACAGGCGCCTGACTGTAATCCTTAATAAAGGCCATGGATGTCCTACTCAAGCAAACTTTCCGCCCATTACCTCGAACTCGCTAAAGTCTCTGTTTCCAAAGAGAATTTCGCGGGCGAAGACGTTCGTTTTTCGAGCGAATTCGAGGCGCTGGAAAGCGAGCTGGCCAAAGCCTCGTCGATGCACGAAAGCGGGCAGATCGACTGGCTGAAAATCCGTGAAAACAGCGAAAACCTGCTGCGTACCCAATCCAAGGATTTGCGTGTCGGCGCCTGGCTGACCTGGTCGCTGTACCAGCGCGAGTCCTTTCCCGGCCTCCTTGCCGGCCTCGGCTTGCTGCACCATTTGTCGGAAAACAACTGGGCCGACGTTCACCCGCTCAAACCCCGCACCCGTGCCGCCGCGATCGGCTGGCTGGTGCCGCGTCTCGAGCAGGTCATCACCGAAAACATTGCGATCAAAGAGCAGCTACCGATGTTCCGGCAGCTCTCCGAGCACCTGTCCGGTCTCGAAGGGGCGTGTGCTGAGCACCTGGGCGATGACTCGCCGCTGTTGCTGCCGATCTCCCGTCGCCTGAAAACCATGATCCAGCGCGCCGCTGACAACCAGCCGGCTCCCGGTGTGGTCGGCGCGGCGGTGGCGCAGGTCAAGCAGGCCGCGAGCCAGTTGCTCACCCCCGGCGCGCCGATCGACAACGAGCGTGATGCGCACAAAGCCTTGCGCGCCCAGCAGGAAAGCGCCCGTCCGCTGTGTGCCTGGTGGCTCAAGCAGAAAGCCACCGACCTGCGCGCCCTGCGCCTCAATCGCACGTTGCTGTGGATGACCATCGACGCGGTACCCGAGCGCAACGCCGAGCAAATCACCGTGCTGCGCGGTTTGCCGCTGGAAAAACTCAAGCTCTATCAGGACCGTTTCGATCAGGGCAAATACGCTGACCTGCTGGTGGAACTGGAGGCGAGCCTGGCGAAGGCGCCGTTCTGGTTCGATGGCCAGAGGATGGTCTGGGAATGTCTCCAGAACCTCAACGCCGAGCTGGCAATGCGCGAAGTGGAAATCCACTTCGCGCTTTTGATTCAGCGCCTGCCCGGCATTGTCGAGTTGCGCTTCCATGACGGCGCGCCGTTTGCCGATCCGTCCACCCGGGCGTGGATCGCCGCCAACGTCATGCCGCACCTGCAAAGCGCCAGTGCGCCGCGCAAGGTCGAAAGCGAAAATGTCGAAACCCAGCCGGCCTGGGAAAAGGCCCTCGAGGAAGTCCTGCCGCTGCTGCGCAAGGAAGGCCTGAAGCCTGCCGTGCAGACCCTCAAGCAAGGTTTGCAGTCGGCCCACGGCGGACGCGAACGCTTCTTCTGGCAGTTTGCGCTCGCGCGCCTGTGCTTCATGGCCAAGAAATACGAACTGGCCAAGAACCAGCTGGAAACCCTCGATCAGACATTACAGGACTCAGGCCTGCACGCCTGGGAGCCCGATCTTGCATTGGAAGTGCTGCATCTACTGCATAGCTGCTGCGAGTTGTTGCCGCAGAACCATGCCGTACGTGAACGCAAGGAAGAGATTTATCGCAGGCTGTGCCACCTCGATCTCGAAGTGGTACTCGAATAGGCCCCAGGGCCACAACCGCAAGGAGAAAAGCCATGGCCAAAGAAGGCTCGGTAGCCCCCAAGGAACGCATCAACGTCACCTTCAAACCCGCCACCGGCGGTGCTCAGGAAGAGATTGAACTGCCGCTGAAGCTGCTGGCAATCGGTGACTACACCCACCGCAAGGACGATCGCAAAATCGAAGATCGCAAGCCGATCAGCATCGACAAGATGACCTTCGACGAAGTGTTGGCCAAGCAAGAACTGGGTCTGACGCTGAGCGTGCCGAACCGTCTGCAGGAAGATGGCGAGGCCGACGAGCTGGCTGTGCAACTGCGCGTCAATTCGATGAAGGACTTCAACCCGGCCAGCCTGGTCGAGCAAGTGCCTGAGCTGAAAAAACTGATGGAACTGCGCGATGCGCTGGTGGCCCTCAAAGGCCCGCTGGGTAACGCACCTGCGTTCCGTAAAGCGATCGAAGGCGTGCTCGCCGACGACGAATCCCGCGGTCGCGTACTCGGTGAGCTGGGCCTGAACGCCGCAGCCCCGGACGCCTGAGACTCCAGCCAAGGAAGCCAACACAATGAGCACTAGCGCAGCACAAGAGAAGAGCGCCGGCAACGGCGAGTACAGCATTCTCGACAGCATCATCGCCGAAACCCGTCTGACTCCGGACGACGAAGCCTACGACATCGCCAAGCGCGGTGTGTCGGCGTTCATCGAAGAACTGCTCAAGCCGCAGAACAACGGTGAGCCGGTCAAGAAGGCCATGGTTGACCGCATGATCGCCGAGATCGATGCCAAGCTCAGCCGTCAGATGGACGAAATCCTGCACCACCCGGATTTCCAGGCGCTGGAATCGTCGTGGCGTGGTCTGCAGTTGCTGGTCGACCGCACCAACTTCCGCGAAAACATCAAGATCGAAATCCTCAACGTCTCCAAAGAAGACCTGCTGGACGATTTCGAAGATTCGCCGGAAGTCATGCAGTCGGGCCTGTACAAGCACATCTACACCGCTGAATACGGCCAGTTCGGTGGTCAGCCTGTGGGCGCGATCATCGCTAACTACTACATGTCGCCAAGCTCGCCAGACGTCAAGCTGATGCAGTACGTGGCCAGCGTTTCGTGCATGTCCCACGCGCCGTTCATCGCTGCTGCCGGCCCGAAATTCTTCGGTCTGGAAAGCTTCACCGGCCTGCCGGATCTGAAAGATCTGAAAGACCACTTCGAAGGCCCGCAATTCGCCAAATGGCAGAGCTTCCGTACTTCGGAGGACTCCCGTTATGTTGGCCTGACCGTGCCGCGTTTCCTGCTGCGTAACCCGTACGATCCGGAAGAAAACCCGGTCAAATCGTTCGTGTACAAGGAAACCGTTGCCAACAGCCACGAGCACTACCTGTGGGGCAACACCGCTTACGCGTTCGGCACCAAGCTGACCGACAGCTTCGCCAAATTCCGCTGGTGCCCGAACATCATCGGCCCACAAAGCGGTGGCGCGGTTGAAGACCTGCCGTTGCACCATTTCGAAAGCATGGGCGAAATCGAAACCAAGATTCCTACCGAAGTTCTGGTTTCCGATCGTCGTGAATACGAACTGGCCGAGGAAGGCTTCATCTCCCTGACCATGCGTAAAGGCTCCGACAACGCGGCGTTCTTCTCCGCCAGCTCGGTGCAGAAGCCGAAGTTCTTCGGCATCAGCGCAGAAGGCAAGGCCGCAGAGTTGAACTACAAGCTCGGCACCCAACTGCCGTACATGATGATCGTCAACCGCTTGGCTCACTACTTGAAAGTGCTGCAGCGCGAGCAACTCGGTTCGTGGAAAGAGCGTACCGACCTTGAGCTGGAACTGAACAAGTGGATCCGTCAGTACGTTGCCGACCAGGAAAACCCGAGCGCCGAAGTGCGTGGCCGTCGTCCGCTGCGCGCTGCGCAAGTGATCGTCAGCGACGTTGAAGGCGAGCCGGGCTGGTACCGCGTGAGCTTGAACGTGCGTCCGCACTTCAAGTACATGGGTGCCGATTTCACCCTGTCGCTGGTTGGCAAGCTGGACAAAGAGTAAGAGCGACTCATGGACGGATACGGCAGCCTGTTCGAACGCCTCAACGGCGACGCGCAACTACGCAAGGGCAACAGCCTTGAGGCTTGTGCCATGGCGTCAGTGGCTGCCCATCTGGCCAAAATGCTCAGCACCCGGGCCGGCAGCGTGCAAACGCTGGCCGACTACGGGTTGCCCGATCTCAATGACATGCGTCTGAGCCTGCACGACTCCCTGAGTCAGGCCCGTCTGGCCATCGAAAATTTCATCGAAGCCTACGAGCCGCGCCTGAGCAACGTGCGTGTCATTTCCCTGCCGCGTGACCACGATCAACTTCGCCTGGCCTTCAGCATCGAAGGCCTGCTGGAAGTTGAAGGGTTCAAGCGTCAAGTCAGTTTTTCCGCGCGCCTGGATGGCAGCGGTCAAGTGAAGGTCACCTAAGGAGATCCCCGATGTCTGGCAAACCCGCAGCACGCGTATCCGACCCCACCGCTTGCCCACTTCCAGGCCACGGTACCAACCCGATCGCCGCCGGTTCCGGCGACGTGTTCTTCGACGGCCTCGCGGCCGCCCGCCAAGGCGATGCCTCGGCGTGTGGTGGTGCGATGGTCGGCGATCTGGCGACCACGGTTTTGATCAATGGCAAACCGGCCGCCACGGTCGGCTCTGTTGGCTCTCACGGCAACAAGGTTACGGCAGGTTCCGGGACGGTCATCATCGGGAATTCGCATTCGCCTGTGGCGTTTGTGCCGCCAGTGCCTTTGATCATTCCGGGTTTTGATGCTCAGTTCCAGCTGAAAAACGGTCTGGGCAATCCGCTTGCGGATACTAAATACCTACTCCGTCGAGCGGATGGTTCTCTCGAAAGTGGAATCACCAATGAGTTGGGCCTGACTCATCGCGTGAAGGCCCACACAGCCTCCGAAAAAATCGAAGTTTTTATTGAGAGCTGAGGGAGTACTCATTCATGGCCGAGGCTGAAAAAATCAATAAGGATGGGCAGGAATATGTGCCAGCGGGCGGGGCCGCGAGCACAAAAACCTCTGAGGTTGCGCCGGTAGAGTTGCAGGTTTGCCGCTGTAACGGAAAAGAAGTCACAACGCTGGCTGGCTACGACAGCATCCCGAGCTATACCGGCGAGCTGCCTTCTCCGTTGCAAATTATGTGGTACGTGCCAAAAACCAAAGAAATGCTTAAGGCAAGTTTCTCTGATACAGAAATTCGTGTCTGGATAAAGCAGGCGGCTGAATATTATGGCGTCCCGCATATTTTGCTGGCGGTTATTCTGCAGCAGGAGAATGGACCTAAGGGCAGTAAATTTCTTCAAACCATGCAATTCGGCGAACGGTCGCTGACCACTCTGCTGGCAATTGTTGACAACTTGGCTTTCGATGCCGTCCCCGACAAGTTGGCCGGTGGCTCCAGCGGCTTTGCCAATATGAGTAGGGCAACATTGCAGAAGTCCGTTCAATACACAGAGAACTATTACTGCAAGAAACCTTTGCCCGAAGACGTTCAGTACCGGATTTTTGGCTGGAACCAGGACACGCGAATTCCGGGCGATGATTGGAAGGCAGACCTCTACTATTGCGCCGGCCATTTACGTGAACTGGTTGACCGGGCTACCGGGACTAGCTGTCACTCCGGGGCGCTGACCGCAGAGCAGCTGAAAAAGGTGATTGCTTCCTACAACGGTTCGGGGCCGCTTGCCGAAAAGTATTCAACCGATGCTATGACGTTGTTAGACGCAGCGAAAGCAGGTACGGCGTGGTTGTATTTTTATGAAAGATAAACTCTCGACGTCTACCACTCTTGCGCTTGCTGCCGGCATTTTGGCTGTGGGGGTTGTCGTGTGGACAAACATTTTCTCCAATTCGCTGATGCTGTTAATGGACGGCGTTAATTTTATTCCTGCGGAATCTTCAATCCTCGCTTTTGAACCTTATGAGATAAATCAAGGGTCGTCTTCCTATTGGATCTACGGTCAGGATGGGGAAAATTATTATTATTTTTCTTATGACGCGGCTGCGCCTTACATTTTTATTTCCAAAGCAAATGTTTGTCAGGGGTTTGATCGTCTGAATTTCAAAACATGGTGCAGTGCGAAACAAGGTACGAAGAAATGATCAGCGAGGCATCGATCTGCTCATGAAACAGCCAAGGATGATTTCCATGTCGGGGGGGGCAGTGTTTTTCACGTTTTTCATCCCAGTGACTGCCTACGCCGCTCAGCAGGTCTACAGCAATAATGTTTTCCTGCTGAACACCTGTGGTGTGCCTCTGGAATTGTGCGTGGTGCATGACTCCAACTATGACGATAAACCCCGCCGCTTGGCGTTGAATCCAGATCAGCGCAGAACTATCGCCAACTACAGCTCGTTCGGCGAGGACGTAGCCGGTCAGATCAGCGACCAGTACAGCCTGTCGATCAAGAGCCCGACGGCGACCAAAACCATCGACGCGCAGACGTTGCGAAAGGCTGTCGCAAGCACCGAAAGAACTGAAGAAAAAGCTGTTCGTTCATGGGTCATTACTGATGGTTCTTTCTGCCCATGAAGTTTTTTAGCGGGAACGGCTCAATGAAATCAAGAGCGTGGCAATGCCTTGCCGCTTTCCTCTGCTCGGTCGGTTTGCTGACGATTCTGGTCGGCTTCGCGCTGCTGTTGCGAATGGAAAGCTCGACCAAACCAAAGCTGTTCGCTCATCCCAACGCATTGTGGGTGGGCGCCGAAGATGGCGGGGTATTCGTTGAAGTGACCAGGAACGAGGCGCCGGACTATTACGTCGAGATTCGCCACGAGAGTGGCGGAGTGTGGACTGAGGGCTGGGTTCGATACGGCACACGGGACAGCTACCCATTGAGCGCTGCCGCTATCGGTGGCTACGACGGCGTCGAACTCTATGTGTATTCGGGGATGGCGATCACGCCGAAAAAGCAGGGAGTGGCGCAGTGATGAATATCTATGCGCGTCTTGCACTCTGTCTGGTGATCCACGCGGCGGGATGTGTGGCCTACGTGTTTCTGAATAACGCAGTGGTTGTGGCCTACAAGGCTTTCAACGGCGGATTCACCACCCGTGGCGTGGCGATTGGCATCGCCCACTACATGTTCATCTACATATTTTTTGGCATAAACGCGCTGGCCGTGATCATCCCGAACCTGTGGGCCAAGCTCGGTCTGCTCGCTCTAATGGTTGCCTGGATTCTGTTCATGATGGTGCCTGACAACCCGCTACGCGCACTGTTCTACACCGTGGCCCAAGGCGGAGTCACGTTGTTGGCGATTCTGCTCACGCAGGTCATTGAACTGCGTTGGGAAAAGCTTGCGCTGATGCGGCAGACGTCGCCTGCGAGCCCTGCTCATGCTTAGTCGTGCGCAACTTAGCTTCTTTATGTGCGCCTTGTGGTGGCCATTGCTGGCGGTGTTGGCGATCAGTTCCTGTGACCTGTGGAATGGCGAGTATTCAACACCCGAGTCGTCCGGAATTTATTGGCAGTACCTGTTGTGGTGGGGAATTCCCGGGCTTCTGGGTTTCTCGCTGTGGATGTCCCGATCGGCGCAGCGCCGAAACGAGCAGCAGGCATTGCGGATGGTTTGGTGGGCGCCGGTGAAGTTCATCCCGTTCTATGCCGTGCCATGGATGCTGTATGGCTTGCTCAGTCTGGCCGTCGGTCAGCTCAGTGATGCCTACATGGCGTACGGCTGGATCTCGATTGTGCCGTTTCTCCTGATTGGCGGTTACGTCTGTGCCGGCGTGACGGTCGCGGTCTACAGGATATTTTTTTGATGCGTTCCATTACCAGGCAGGTAACCCGTGTCCTTTAACCACTACTACCAAAGCGAACTCACCGCACTGCGCCAACTCGGTCGCCGCTTCGCCGAGCGTAGTCCGGCGTTGGCGCCGTATCTGGGGCAGGCCGGGCGGGATCCGGACGTGGAGCGGTTGCTCGAAGGTTTTGCGTTTCTGACCGGGCGTCTGCGCCAGAAGCTCGATGACGAGTTGCCGGAGCTCAGCCATTCGCTGATGCAGTTGCTGTGGCCGAACTACATGCGCCCGCTGCCGGCGTTCAGCATTTTGCAGTTCGATCCGCTCAAGCGTTCCGGGCCGGCGTTGCGTGTCGAGCGCGATACGCCGATTGAAAGCAAGCCGATCGAAGACGTGCGTTGCCGCTTCCGCACCTGCTACCCGACTGACGTGCTGCCACTGGATCTGGCCGCGCTGAACTACTCGGTGAAGGGCGACGGCTCGCTGCTCAGCCTGCGTCTGGAAATGAGCGCCGACGGCCACCTTGGTGAGCTGGAACTGAGCAAACTGCGTCTGCACTTTGCCGGTGAGCGCTACATCAGCCAGATGCTCTACCTGAGCCTGTTGCGCAACCTCGAAGGCATCGAGCTGATCCCGCTCGACGGTGCCGGCAAACCGATTGATGGCGTCAGCGGCAAACCGATGGCGTTCAAGATTCCCGGTGATCGGGTCAAACCGGTGGGCTTTGCCGAAGAAGAAGCGTTGATCCCGTATCCGCTGAACACCTTCCGTGGCTATCGCTACCTGCAGGAATACTTCGCCTTCCAGGACAAGTTCCTGTTCGTCGACGTCAACGGTCTGGACATCCTCAACGCGCTGCCGGAAGACACCCTCAAGCAGATGCGCGGCCTGGAATTGCGCTTCGACATTCGCAAGAGCGGCATCATGCGCATGCGGCCGACGCTGGATAACGTGAAGCTGTTCTGCACGCCGATTGCCAACCTGTTTGCGCACGACGCACTGCCGATTCGCCTCGACGGAAAGCAGGACGAATACCTGTTGCTGCCGGCGGAATACGATCTGGAAAACTGTGGTGTGTTTTCGGTGGAAACCGTGACCGGCTGGAAACCCGGCGGGCTCGGTTATCAGGAGTACGTGCCGTTCGAATCCTTCGAGCACGACCCGAGTTTCGACGTACCCAACAGCCGTCCGCATTACAGCATTCGCCAGCGGTCGTCCTTGCTGCACGACGGCCTCGACACTTACCTGAGCTTCGGCATCCGCCACACCGAAGCCCACGAAACCCTGTCGATCGAGCTGATCTGCACCAACCAGAACCTGCCGCGCAAGCTCAAGCTTGGCGACATCTGCATGGCCTGCGAAGAGACGCCGGAGTTCTTGAGCTTCCGCAACATCACCCCGGCTACGTCGAGTTTTGCGCCACCGCTGAATCGTGACTTCCTGTGGAAGCTGATCAGCAACATGTCGCTTAACTATCTGTCGCTGGCCGACGTCAATGCGTTGAAGGTGATTCTCGAAACCTACGACTTGCCGCGTTACTACGACCAGCACGCGGAGAAGGTCAGCAAACGCCTGCTCGGCGGCCTCAAGCACATCAAGCATCACCACGTCGACCGCTTGCACCGTGGGTTGCCGGTGCGCGGTTTGCGCACCGAACTGACCATCGACCCGGAAGGGTACATCGGCGAGGGCGACCTGTTCGTTTTCGCTTCGGTTCTTAACGAGTTTTTCGCGCTTTACGCCAGTCTCAATTCATTCCATGAGCTGCGCGTAAAAAGCACACAGGGAGAGGTGTACCAATGGACACCACGTATGGGCCTGCAGCCCCTGCTTTAAGCGGGCTGACCAAGGTAATACGCGAGTACTCGCTGTTTCAGGCCGTGCTGCTGGTGATCGACCGGCTGCGCGAGGCACACCCGCACCTGAGCGAAGACGATCTTTACGACCACGTGGAGTTCCAGGCCAACCCGAGCCTGGGCTTTCCGCGCAGCGACGTCGATCGCGTGGAGTTTTTCGAAGAGCACGGGCAGATGCGCGCGCGCATGCGTTTCAACTTGATCGGCCTGGTCGGCTCGGGCTCGCCGTTGCCGGCGTTCTATGGCGAACAAGCCCTGGGCGACAGTGAAGACGGCAACCCTACGCGCAACTTCCTCGACCTGTTCCACCATCGCCTGCAACGGCTGATGCTGCCGATCTGGCGCAAATATCGTTACCGCGCGAGTTTCCAGAGCGGCGCGCTCGACCCGTTTTCGGCGCAGCTGTTTGCGCTGATTGGTCTGGGCGGCGACGAGATCCGCAAGGCCAAGGAACTCAACTGGAAACGCCTGCTGCCGTACCTCGGCCTGCTCAGCTTGCGCGCGCACTCGGCGGCGTTGATCGAAGCCGTGCTGCGTTACTACTTCAAGCACGAAGACCTGGTCATCGAGCAGTGCATCGAGCGTCGCGTGGAAATTCTCGAAGAGCAGCGCAATCGTTTGGGCCGCGCCAACAGCCTGCTCGGTGAAGACCTGGTGCTCGGCGAACACGTGCGCGACCGCAGCGGCAAATTCCGCATTCACATCACCGAACTCGACTGGCAGCGATTCCATGAATTCCTGCCGATCGGTTTCGGTTACCAGCCGCTCTGCGCGCTGGTGCGGTTCACCTTGCGTGACCCGCTCGATTACGACATTCGCCTGGTTCTGCGCCAGGAAGAAATCCGCGAACTGCGCATTGGTGAGCAGAACGCCTGTCGCCTCGGTTGGACCAGTTGGCTGGGCCGCGAAAAAGCGGACGGCGTGGTGACCCTGGGCAGCAAAATTCATTAAGGAAGTGAGCCATGATCAACGTAGACCTGCAACAACTCATCCAGGCGCTGGACGCCGAAACCCGTCGTGATCTGGAACGTTCTGCCGAGCGTTGCGTGGCCCGTGGCGGCAGCAAGATCCTCGTCGAAGATTTGATGCTCGGTCTGCTCGAGCGTCCGAACGGCTTGTTGTCGCGTGCACTGCAGGATGCAGACGTCGACGCCGGCGAACTCAGCGCCGCGCTGCAATCGCGCGTCGAACACAGCGCTTCGCGCAACCCGGTGTTCGCCCCGGAACTGGTGCAGTGGCTGCAAGACGCGCTGCTGGTGGCCAACCTCGAGCTGGGTCAGACCCAGGTCGAAGACGCGGCGCTTATCCTCGCGCTGCTGCGCAATCCGATGCGCTACGCCGGCAGCCGTTATCAGCCGCTGCTCGCCAAGCTGAACATCGATCGCCTGAAGGAATTTGCCCTGTCGCAACAGGAGCAACCAGCGGCCAATGGCAAACCGGCGGCGCAGGGCGAATCGCTGTTGCAGCGCTTCACCCACAACCTGACCCAACAGGCCCGCGACGGCAAACTCGACCCGGTGCTGTGCCGTGACGGCGCGATCCGGCAGATGGTCGACATCCTCGCCCGTCGCCGCAAGAACAACCCGATCGTCGTCGGTGAGGCCGGTGTCGGCAAGACCGCCATCGTCGAAGGCCTGGCTTCGCGCATCGCCGCCGGTGAAGTGCCGCAAGTGCTCAAAGGCGTTGAACTGTTGTCGCTGGACATGGGCCTGCTGCAGGCTGGCGCCAGCGTCAAAGGCGAGTTCGAGCGTCGCCTCAAAGGCGTGATCGACGAAGTCAAAGCCTCGCCGAAACCGATCATTCTGTTCATCGACGAAGCCCACACCCTGATCGGCGCAGGCGGCAATGCGGGTGGCTCCGACGCAGCCAACCTGCTGAAACCGGCACTGGCGCGTGGCGAACTGCGCACCATCGCCGCGACCACCTGGGCCGAGTACAAGAAATACTTCGAGAAGGACCCGGCGCTGGCCCGTCGTTTCCAACCGGTGCAACTGCACGAACCGACTGTCAGCGAAGCGGTGACCATCCTCCGTGGTCTGGCCCAGGTTTACGAGAAGAGCCACGGCATCTACCTGCGTGATGACGCGGTGGTTTCCGCTGCCGAATTGTCTGCGCGTTATCTGGCCGGCCGACAACTGCCGGACAAAGCCGTCGACGTCCTCGACACCGCTTGCGCCCGTGTGCGCATCAGCCTAGCCGCCGCTCCGGAAAGTCTCGAGCGCCTGCGTGGCGAACTGGCTGAAGGTGGCCGCCAGCGTCAGGCGTTGCGCCGTGATGCCGAAGCCGGTCTGCTGATCGACCACGAAGCGCTGGATGCACTGGAAGCACGTCTCGACGAAGCCGAAGACGAAATGGTCGCGCTGGAAACCCTGTGGACTGAGCAGAAGCAACTGGCCGAACGCCTGCTGGAACTGCGTCAGCAACTGGCCAAGGCCCGCGAAGCTGCTGCCGTCGAGCCAGTGGTCACCGTTGAGGAAGACGCCGAAGGCACCGTGATCGAAACCGTCGCTGCCGAAGTCGAAGAAGGCCAGAGCGTCGAAGCGCTGGAAGCCCAGCTCAACGAAACCCACAGCGCCCTGACCGCCGCACAGGTCAAGGAGCGTCTGGTCAGCTTCGAAGTGTGCCCGCGTCTGGTTGCCGAAGTGATCAGTGCCTGGACCGGCGTGCCGTTGGCGCAACTGGCCCGCGAACACAACGCCAAAGTCGCCAGCTTCGCCACCGACCTGCGCACGCGCATCCGTGGTCAGGAACAAGCCGTGCACGCACTGGATCGCTCGATGCGCGCCACCGCTGCCGGCCTGAACAAGCCTGACGCACCGGTCGGCGTGTTCCTGCTGGTCGGCCCGAGCGGCGTCGGCAAAACCGAAACCGCACTGGCCCTCGCTGACTTGCTCTACGGCGGTGATCGTTTCATCACCACCATCAACATGTCCGAGTTCCAGGAGAAACACACCGTTTCTCGTCTGATCGGCGCGCCACCGGGCTACGTCGGTTATGGCGAGGGCGGCATGCTCACCGAAGCCGTGCGCCAAAAGCCGTACTCGGTAGTGCTGCTCGATGAAGTCGAGAAGGCCGACCCGGACGTGCTCAACCTGTTCTACCAAATCTTCGACAAAGGCGTGGCCAACGACGGCGAAGGTCGCGAGATCGACTTCCGCAACACGTTGATCCTGATGACCTCGAACCTCGGTAGCGACAAGATCAGCGACCTTTGCGAGAACGGCGCACGCCCGACCGCTGAAGTCCTCGAAGAAACCATTCGCCCGGTGCTGAGCAAGCACTTCAAACCGGCGTTGCTGGCGCGGATGAAAGTGGTGCCGTACTACCCGGTCGGCGGCCCGGTGCTGCGCGAGCTGATCGAGATCAAACTTGGTCGTCTCGGCGAGCGCCTCAACCGTCGTCAGCTGGATTTCAGCTGGTGCCAGAACCTCGTCGATCACCTGTCCGAGCGTTGCACGCAAAGCGACAGCGGTGCGCGCCTGATCGACCATCTGCTCGACCAGCATGTGCTGCCGCTGGTGGCGGATCGTTTGCTCGACGCCATGGCCACCGGTGAAAGCCTCAAGCGTGTGCATGCCACGCTCGACGGCGACGCCAGCGTGACGTGCGAGTTCGCCTGAGGTGGGTGTGATGTTCACTCAGGTGCCGCAGCCACTGGTCTATGCCGAAGCGTTGCTGGCGCAGTTCGCCAGTCTGTCGCGGGCGGCGGACGGTGCTGCGTTGCTGGGTGACTTCGTGCGTGGTCTGGCCGAGCTGAGCGGTTGCGAATTGACGCAGCTGTATCTGCTCGACGCCACCCACACGTGCCTGGGGATGAACGCCGAATGCCTCGACGGCGCCCTGCAACCGCGTGAAGCGGCGATCCTGCCGGCGGATTACAACGGTGAGCAACTGCTGCAATTCGCCCTGTGCCAGAATCGCGTGGTGTGCCTCGACGACTTGAGCGGCAGCCTGCACGAAACCAGTTTTCTGCCGGCGGCGGTTTCGCCGTGGCAGTCGCTGCTGTGCGTGCCACTGGTCAATCAGCACAAGGCGGTCGAAGGCTTGCTGCTGTGCGCCAGCCGTCGTCGTACCCACCTGCAAGGCTTCGCCGATTCCCTCGGCCAGCTCGGCTCGTTCGTGCTCGGCCAGTTGCATTTGCTGCAACGTTTGCGTCAGCCGTTGGCAGAGTCGGCATCGGTTGTGCGCAGCGTGCCAAGCATCAGTGGCTATGGGCTGATCGGCAAAAGCGCGGCGATGCGCCAGACCCATTCGCTGATCAGCAAAGTCCTGCACAGTCCGTACACCGTGTTGCTGCGCGGTGAAACCGGCACCGGCAAGGAAGTCGTCGCGCGGGCTATTCACGATTGCGGCCCGCGTCGGTCGCAGGCGTTTATCGTGCAGAACTGCGCGGCGGTCCCGGAAAACCTGCTGGAAAGCGAACTGTTCGGCTATCGCAAAGGCGCGTTCACCGGCGCCGATCGCGACCGCGCCGGCCTGTTCGATGCGGCCAATGGCGGCACGCTGTTGCTCGACGAGATCGGCGATATGCCGCTGTCGCTGCAAGCGAAGATTCTGCGCGTGTTGCAGGAAGGCGAGATTCGTCCGCTGGGTTCCAACGACACCCACAAGATCGATGTACGCATCATCGCCGCGACCCACCGTGATCTGTCGACGCTGGTCAGCGAGGGCAAATTCCGCGAGGACTTGTATTACCGTCTCGCGCAATTTCCGATCGAGCTGCCGGCACTGCGTCAGCGCGAAGGCGACATCCTCGAACTGGCCCAGCACTTCGCCGAAAAGACCTGCACGTATTTGCAGCGCGATCCGGTGCGTTGGTCGAGTGCGGCGCTGGAACACCTGTCCGGCTACAACTTTCCCGGCAACGTGCGTGAACTCAAGGCATTGGTCGAGCGCGCGGTGCTGTTGTGCGAGGGCGGTGAGTTGCTCGCCGAGCATTTCTCCCTGCGCATGGAGGCAATGCCGGAAGACAACAGCCACCTCAATCTGCGCGAACGACTGGAGCAAGTCGAACGCACTTTGTTGCTCGATTGCCTGCGCAAGAACGACGGCAACCAGACCCTCGCCGCCCGCGAACTGGGTCTGCCACGGCGCACGCTGCTGTACCGGCTCGGCCGTCTGAACATCAATCTGGGAGATTTCGATGGGTAGGCAAAACATCCTCGATTTTCCCGCAAAAACCAATTTCAGCGCCGCCCGCAAGGGTCGGCGCTTTGTGCTTTGTCTACACCTGGAGACCCTCTGATGTCTGTTCGTCACTGGCAAGCTGTCCTGCTGACCCTCGTCGTTCTATGCGGCCTTGGCGGCTGTAGCGGCAATTACAAATTCAACGACAACGACTATCGCCCGTTGGGTGATCCGCAAGCGGTCAATCGCGGCAAGTGACCGCAAGGAGCATCAAACATGGAATTGGTTTTCGAAATGCTGAACACCAAGCAGTTCGTGCCCACCGAGTTGTGCCAGAAGACCTTTAAACAGGCCGGCGGCGTGATCGGGCGGGGCGAGGACTGCGACTGGATCATCCCTGACCGCAAGCGTCACCTGTCCAATCACCACGCGATTGTCAGCTATCGCGAGGGCACATTCTTCCTCACCGACACCAGCAGCAACGGTGTTCAGGACGGCGAGAGCGGTGCACGCCTGCACAAAGGCGAACCGGTGCGCATCGAGCATGGCAGCACCTACGTACTGGGTGACTTCGAGATTCGCGCGCGCCTGGTCCGTGACCCGGCGACCTTCGACGGCGAAGTCGGCCGCCCACGCGCCGCTGGCAGCATCATTCCGGACGATGCGTTCCTCGATCTCGACCCGCTCAATGCCCTCGAACAGCAAGAGCGCGTGTACTCAGAAATCGACGAACTGCTGGCGCCGAACACCAAGCCTGAGGATTCCCGTCAGCGCGCCGACTACGCGCGCATCGACATGGAAAGCCTGATGGTGCCGGAACTGATCGCCGCGCCTGCCGAACCAGAGCCTGCTCCGGCGCCGAAAGCCGTTGAGCGTCAAAGCGAAGGTTTCTGGGAGCACTTCGGTGCTGCGCTGGGCGTCGACGTCAAAGGCCTCAGCCACGACGAACGCGAAGCCCTGGCCCTGAACGCGGCGCGCTTGCTGCGCCAAAGCATCGGCGGATTGCAGCAGAGCCTGCGCACCCGCTCGGAGCTGAAAAACGAATTGCGTCTGGCCCAGACCACCGTGCAAGGCACCAACAAGAATCCGCTGAAATTCGCCGTCGATCCGAGCGAAGCCCTGCAGATTCTGTTGCAACCAAGCAAGCCCGGCCATCTGCCGGCCGAGCAAGCCATTTCCCGCGCGTTCCGCGACCTGCAGGCGCATCAAGTGGCGCTGCTGACCGCCAGTCGCGCCGCCGTACGCGGCACGCTGGAGCACTTCTCGCCGGAGCAACTGACCCTGCGTTTCGAGCGTGACAGCAAGCCGTTGATCGCCACCTCGGGCGGGCGCTGGAGAGCGTTCGGCCGTTATCACCAGGCGCTGCGTCAGGACGATGACTGGAGCGAGCGTCTGCTGGCCCGCGACTTCGCTCAGGCCTACGAAGAACAGATCCGCCTGATCTCCACCCTCCACACCGACCACCAAGGATGATGCGCATGTCTCGCCGCTCGACCGCTTTTTTCAAGACGCTGACTGCGCTCACCGTGCTGGTGCTGCTCGCCGGTTGCTCGTCGCTGTCGCCGTACTCGAAAGTGACCAAGATCAACCTCAAGCTGACCGGCAGCGATCAGCTCAACCCGGACCTCAACGGCCGTCCTTCGCCGATCGTCGTGCGCCTGTTCGAACTCAAGCACCCGGTGACCTTCGAGAACGCTGACTTCTTCAGCCTCTACGAACGCGCCAAGGAATCCCTCAACCCGGATCTGGTGGCCAGCGAAGAACTCGAACTGCGCCCGGGTGAAACCGTGGAAATGAAGCTCAAGGTGGAAGAGGGCAGCCTTTATGTTGGCGTTCTCGCCGCTTACCGCGACTTGCCGGACACCCAATGGCGCCACACCGTTCAGATCACTCCGCTGGAAGTCACCGAAGTCGATCTGACTCTGGACCAGACCGGCATCCGCAACACCAATCAAGTGCTCGCCAAGGCGGATGACTGATCATGAATACCCATAAAGTCATTTGGCAGGAAGGCATGCTGCTGCGTCCGCAGCACTTCCAGCACAACGATCGTTATTACGATCACCAGATGAAAACCCGCACCCAGTTGCTGGGTGGCTACACCTGGGGTTTCCTCAATCTGGAGATCGACCTGCAGTTCCTCAACATGGGCAAACTGGTGATCAGTGAAGCCTCGGGGATTCTGCCGGACGGCAGCCTGTTCGAACTCGGTGGCAACACCGAGCCGCTGGCGCTCGACGTACCACCGAACACTGGCAACACGCCGATCTATCTGGCGCTGCCGCTGGTCACCGGTAACCACATCGAGTCGCGCCGTCCGGAGCAATCCGACGTGCTCGCGCGTTACACCGCGTACGACGCCGAAGTGGCCGACTCCAACGCCGGCGACGATTCCGCCAGCCAGGTCAGCTGCGGTCGCCCGGACTTCAAACTGTTGCTCGGCGAGCAGCAGAGCGATCAGGCCTACGTGAAGCTGAAGATCTGCGACGTGCTCGACACCACCCCTGACGGCGTGATCAGCCTCGATCCGGATTTCGTCCCGACCTACATTCAGGCCCACGCCTCCAGCTATTTGCTGTCGTGCCTGAAAGAAGTCATCAGCATGCTCAACCACCGTGGCGACACGATTGCCGAGCGGATTCGCTCCAATGGCAAGGTTGGCGGCGCGGAAGTCGGCGACTTCATGATGCTGCAACTGATCAACCGCACCGAACTGCTGCTGCGCCACTACCTCGGCCTGGAGCAAGTGCACCCGGAAGAGTTGTATCGCACGTTGCTGACCATGCTCGGCGATCTGGCGACCTTCTCCGGCGAGAGCAAACGCCCGCGCCTGGACAGCCGCTATTCCCACGCCGACCAGGGTGGGAGCTTCCGCAAACTGATGGAAGCGATTCGTCAGGTGCTGTCGATGGTGCTCGAACAGCACGCCATCGAACTGATCCTGCAAGCGCGTCAGTACGGCATCATCGTCTCGCCGTTGCACGACCACAAACTGCTCGGCTCGGCGTCGTTCGTGCTGGCAGCCAGTGCCAACTGCGACTCCGAAGAACTGCGCCACCGCTTGCCGGCGCACCTCAAGGTCGGCCCGGTGGAACGTATCCGCCAACTGGTCAACCTGCACTTGCCGGGGATCAAGGTCAAACCGTTGCCGGTGGCCCCACGGCAGATCGCGTTTCACTCGAACAAAACCTATTTCATCCTCGAACTCAGTTCCGAAGACCTGGCACAACTCGAGCGCTCCGGCGGTTTCGCGTTCCATGTGTCCGGCGAATTCGCCGAGCTTGAACTGAAATTCTGGGCCATCAGGAACTGACCGACATGATCAAGGAAACGGATTACAACCAGGACGACAAAACCGTCCTGCTCGATCGTCAGGGCCACGGACCGGCATCGAGTCCGCTGACCGACTTCGCCGCGCCGCCGCGTTTCGAGCAACTGGAAGAACGCATGATCTACGCCGCGCGCCTGCGCCCGGCGGAAGCGTTCAACATCAGCCTCAATTCGCTGGTCGCTGCTTCGTCCGAGCTGCTTTCGGAAGTGGTGCGCCTCAAGCACAGCGAAACCCGCGAAGACTTGTACGCACTCAACGAGCGTCTGACTGCCGGGCTGAAATTGTTTGAAGTACGCGCCCTGCACAACGGCGCCGAGAGCAGCCAGGTGATGGCCGCGCGTTACGTGCTCTGCACCGTGGTCGACGAAGCCGTCGTGACGACGCCGTGGGGCAACGAAAGCGAATGGTCACAGATGAGCCTGCTGAGCAGCTTCCACAACGAAACCTTCGGTGGCGAGAAGTTCTTCCAGTTGCTCGATCGACTGTCGAAAAACCCGGTCAAGCACTTGCCGATGCTCGAGCTGATGTACCTGTGCCTGTCCCTCGGTTTCGAGGGCAAGTACCGCGTACAGGCACGCGGCATGCTCGAACTTGAAGGCATCCGCGATGCTCTGTATCGGCAGATCCGTCAGTTGCGTGGCGACGTGCCGCGCGAGTTGTCGCCGCACTGGGAAGGCTTGAACGATCAGCGTCGTAACCTGGTACGCATCGTGCCGGCGTGGATGGTGGTGTTGTTCACTTTCGTCTGTCTGGTGGTGATGTATTCGGGCTTCGCCTGGGTCTTGGGCGAGCAGCGCGACACCGTTCTGCAACCTTATCAGCCGCTTGATCCGGCCGCGGTGCAACCGCAGTCGCAGCCGTAAACAGGGACGTGTGATGAAAAAGTTTTTCAAGAAAGTCGGCGCCTTCCTGCGCCAGACCTGGGTCTGGACCTTGCTGCTGGTGCTGTTTGTGGCGCTGCTGGTGTGGTTCGTCGGCCCGTTGTTGGCGGTGGATGACTACAAGTTCTGGGAGAGTGCGACCGCGCGCTTGCTGACCATCGCTGTGCTGTTCCTGATCTGGGGCCTGACCATGGTCTTCGTCAGCTGGCGCTCGGGTATTCGCAAGAAAGCCGAGGAAGAAAGCGAGGACGGCCAGGATCGCATTCGCCGCGAAGAGCTGATCGACGAAGAACAGAAGGAGTTGAAGGCACGTTTCAAAGACGCGCTGAAAACCCTGAAGACGTCGAGCCTGTATCGCGGCCGCAGCGAGCGCTGGCGCAGCGACTTGCCGTGGTACCTGCTGATCGGTCCGCAGGCTTCCGGCAAGACCAGCCTGCTGGACTTTTCCGGTCTGGAATTCCCGATCAACAAGATCGACCGCAAGCTGACCCGCGACACCCTCGGCACCCGTCATTGCGACTGGTACTTCGCCGACCACGGTGTGCTGATCGACACCGCCGGGCGTTACACCACGCAACCGGATGTGGAAGTCGACGGCGGTGCCTGGACAACGTTGCTGGAGCTGCTGCGCAAGCGTCGTCGCGGCCGTCCGTTGAACGGCGTGCTGGTGACCATTCCGGTGGAAACCCTGCTCGGCGGCAGTGAGCAGGACATCGACACCCTCGCGCGCCAGATTCGCGGCCGTCTGCAAGACGTGCATCAGAAACTGCACGTCGACGTACCGGTGTATCTGGTCCTGAGCAAAGCTGACAAGTTGCTCGGTTTCGACGAGTTCTTCGATCAACTGACCCGCGAAGAAAGCGATCAAGTGCTCGGCACCAGTTTCCGCAAGGATCAGGTCGGCACCGACGTCGCTGTGCTGCGCAACGAGTTCGAAGAGCTGCTGCGTCGCCTCAACAGCCAAGTGATCATGCGCATGCACTCCGAGCGCGACACTCAGCGCCGTGGCCGCATCCTCGACTTCCCGCATCAACTGGGGCAGATCGGCGAGCGCCTGTGCCTGTTCGTCGACATGGCGTTCACCGGCAACCGCTATCAGCGTGCCACGCAACTGCGTGGTTTCTACCTGACCAGCGCGCCGCACCTGACCCAAGAGATGGATGCGACCACCGCCGGCATCGGCGCCAGCCTCGGCATGAGCGCCGGCGTGCTGCCGACCCTGCGCAGCGGTCGTTCGCGGTTCATCCACCACTTGTTCAGCCAGGTGATTTTCCCTGAGTCCGACCTGGCCGGTCTGGACAAGCGCGAACGCAGCCGCATTCATTGGGGCCAGCGTGCGCTGTACGTTGGCGCACTGGCCTCGCTGGCACTGTTCGGCATGCTCTGGGCGGGTGGTTTCTCGGCCAACTACGAGCGCCTGGAAAACCTGCGCAATCTGGCGCAGAACTGGACGCAGCAACGCACGGCGCTGTCGCCGCGTGATGACGCCATGGGCGTGCTGAAAACCCTCGACAGCAGCTATGCCGCAACTCAGGTGTTCCCGAAAAAGGGCGACGTTTCGTATCACGAACGTGGCGGGCTGTATCAGGGTGAAGACGTCAATCCAGTGGTCAAAGAGGCTTACGAGCGCGAGCTTGAAAAGCAACTGCTGCCACGGGTGGCGACCATGCTCGAAGGGCAGATCCGCGCCAACATGAAGGACCGTGACCGCCTGCTCAACAGCCTGCGCGCGTACCTGATGCTGAACATGAAAGACCGTCGCGATGCGGCGTGGCTGAAGGACTGGGTCGGCACTGACTGGTCGACGCGCTACACCGGTAATACTGCGGTGCAGAACGGTCTGAATGCGCATCTGGAACGTTTGCTGAAACAGCCGTTTATCTACCCGCTGAACGACCAACTGGTCACTCAGGCGCGTCAGGTATTGCGCAGCGAATCGCTGGCCACCGTGGTTTACCGCATGCTCCGCGAGCAGGCGCGCAACCTGCCGGACTATCGTTTCAGCCAACACCTCGGTCCACAAGGCTCGCTGTTTATCGGCACCGAATACGTGATCCCGGGTTTCTACACGCAAACCGGTTATCAGCAGTACTTCTCGGTACAGGGTTCGGCGCTGGTCACCGACATTCTGCGTGACAACTGGGTACTCGGCGAAGGCGCAGGCATCAGCGACATGGACTTGCGTCGTCTGATGGTCGAGCTGGAGCAGCTGTACTTCCGCGACTACGCCAACTACTGGAGCGAAGCCGTTGGCCAAGTTGCATTGCCGCCGATCAGCGACGCCGGTGAAGGCGCCGAGCAACTGGCGGGCCTGACCTCGGCCAACTCGCCGGTGCTGGCATTGCTGACCGAAGTGCGTGAGAACACCCGCTTCCAGGCCGCTGCAGATCCGGTCGAAGAAGCTGGCGACGCTGCTGATGCGCTGTCCGGGCAGAAAGGCAAACTGGGTAAAGTCGGCAAACTGGCGTCTGCCGTGGCGGACAAGGCTTCGGCCCTGAACGTGGCGAAAACCCTGCCGGACACCGCGAAGAAGTCGCTGCAACGCCGCTTCGAACCGCTGCATCGTTTGCTCGATGACAACAACGGCCCGGCGGCGGACCTGACGCCTGCACTGAGCGCGCTCAACGACCTGCAACTGCAACTCGCCGGTCTGGCCCGTTCCAGCACGCCGGAACAAGCCGCGTTCGAAATGGCGAAAACCCGCATGAGCGGCCAGCGTGATGCGCTGACCAACCTGCGCAATGCCTCCAGCCGACTGCCGCGTCCGCTCAGCGTGTGGTTCAACGTGCTGGCCGAAGATTCGTGGCGTCTGGTGCTCAACGATGCTTACCAATACCTGAACGGCCGTTATCAGAACGAGCTGTACAGCGTGTATGGCAAAACCATCAGCAAGCGTTATCCGTTCAGCGCCAGCAGCACCAGCGACGTAGCGATCAGCGATTTCCGTGAGTTCTTCCGCGCGCAAGGCACCGTCGACCGCTTCTTCGACAGCTACCTGCGTCCGTTCGTCAGCGGCGATCCGGGCAACTACCGCATGCGCAGCGTCGATGGTCACAGCCTGCCGGTATCGAAGATGTACCTGGACCAAATGGCCGCAGCGCTGACGATTCGTCAGAGCTTCTTCTCGATCAACCCGGCCGAGCCGACCGTGCAGTTCAAACTGGAGCCGTACACCCTCGACCCGGCGGTCAGCCGTTCCGAGTTCAAGTTCGGCGACAAGACCATGGAATACCGCCACGGTCCGATCCTGCCAATGTCCTTCAAGTGGCCGACCGATGCTGAAGACGGTCGCACCAGTCTGGTCATGGACAAAATGGCCGGGCGCCCGATCGGCATCGAGAAGAACTCCGGCCCATGGTCGCTGTTCCGTCTGTTCGACCTGATGCAGACCGAGTACCTGACCGGCCGCGACGTGCTGGTGCTGAAAGCCGATGTAGGTGGCCTGCGCGCCAACTACCTGCTGACCAGCCAGCGCACGCCGAACCCGTTCGACATGGGCGTACTGCGCACCTTCCGTATGCCGGTGCAGCTCTGATGCTGGTGGCCAGTGCCTGGCGCAGCGCGGCGCGGACCGACCCGGGCAAGGTGCGGGCGCGCAACGAAGATGCCTTCCTCGACTCGCCACAGCAGGGGCTGTGGGTGGTCGCGGACGGCATGGGCGGTCATCAGGGTGGCGACATCGCCAGCCAGTTGATCGTCGCCAGCCTGGCTGAACTGCCGCAACACGAGGACTTCGACGAACGCCTCAAAGCCATTCGCCAGTGCCTGCACTGGCTGAACCGGCGTTTGGGGCAGGAGTTGACGGTCACCGCCGGGCGTCACGACAGCATCATGGGCAGCACCGTCGTCGCGCTGCTGGTGGAAGGCAATCGCGCGGCCTGCATCTGGGCCGGCGACAGCCGTTGTTACATGTGGCGCGGGCAGCGGCTGTATCAGCTGTCCAAGGACCATTCGCTGCAACAGCAATTGATCGACGAGCAGCAAATGAGCGTCGAACAAGCGGCAGCACACCCGGCGGCTCAGGCGTTGACCCGAGCCGTCGGCGCCGCCGAACAACTGACCCTGGATGTCCTCGAACTCGAGGTCTATCCGGGCGATGCGTTTTTGCTCTGCAGCGATGGTTTGTATCAGGGCTTGAGCAGCGATGCCCTCGGCAACGCTCTCAGCCTCAGCGCGCCGCACGTGGCGCTGGAACGTTTGTTCGACGGCGCTCTGCGTGGCGCCGCGCGCGACAACCTGACAGCCGTGGTGATCCGCCAATGACTGAAATCGAATCCTCAGTCGATGACTTACTGATGAGCGAAGAACAGGCCAACAACCTGACCTACTTCGCCTTCGCCAAGGAAAACAAGGCAGAGCCTTTGCTGGCGCCGACCAAGGCCAGCATCGGTGCACTGCCGGATGTACTCGCCGGTCGCTACCACCTCGAGCGTCTGCTCGGGGCCGGTGGCATGGGCGCCGTTTACCGGGCGCGGGATCTGCTGCACGAACAGTTCGGTGATCCCGATCCTTACATCGCGCTGAAAATCCTCAGCGAAGAATTTGCCGAATCGCCGGACGCCAGTGCCTTGCTCTACAGCGAGTTCGCCCTGACCCGACGCCTGCGCCACGACAACGTCGTGCGTGCACACACTTTTGAAGTCGACACCGACTGCCAGCGGGCCTTCATCACCATGGAATACATGCGTGGCCTGACCCTGGACAAATTGCTCTGCGAGCGGCCCCTCGGCCTGCCGTGGCAAGAACTGCGCGACATCGTCCTGCCGCTGCTCGACACGTTGGCCTACGCCCACGGTCGCGGCGTGCTGCACGGTGACCTGAAACCGAGCAACGTCATGCTCAGCGAAGACGGCTTGCGTCTCTTTGACTTCGGCCTCGGTCAGGCAGAGGAGGGCGTGTTGCCCGGCCTGCCACACCTGAGCCGCGAACGCTTCAACGCCTGGACCCCGGGCTACGCCGCCCCCGAACTGCTTGAGGGCCAACCGTTGTCGGCCAGCGCGGACGTGTACGGCGTGGCCTGCGTGATCTATGAATTGGCGGGCGGCAAACACCCGTTCCGCCGCTTGCCCTCGACCCAGGCCCGCGACGAGCATCTGGAGCGCGAGCTGCAAGCACCGGCGAATTTACCCAAACACGGCTGGCCAGCGCTGCGAACCGCGCTGAGCTTCGACCCGGCAGAACGCACCATCACTGCCCAACAATTGCGTGACGCCTTGGGCGCCACTTCGTCCTGGCTGCAACGGTTGCGACTTCGGGCCTAACGGATGACATTCGAACAGGGAGCACTTTATGTTCAACCCAGCTAACGAAACCCACTTCAGCCTCAAGGTCGAAGACTACGTCGGCGACCTGCAAGTGCTGTCGTTCACCGGCACCGAAGGCATCAGCCAGCCGTTTCGCTTCGACTTGGAATTGGTCAGCGAAAACCCTGATCTGGACCTCGAACAACTGCTGCACAAGCAGGCGTTTCTCGCATTCGATCCACAAGGCTCGGGCATCCACGGGCAGATCTACCGCGTCGCCCAAGGCGATGCCGGCAAGCGCCTGACCCGCTACAAAGTGTCGATGGTGCCGCAACTGCAATACCTGCATCACCGAACCAACCAGCGCATCTACCAGCAGATGTCGGCGCCGAAAATCATCGCGCTGATCCTCGAAGAGCACGGCATCAAGGGCAACGCCTACAGCTTCCAGCTCAGCCAGCCGTGCCCAGATCGCGACTACTGCGTGCAGTACGACGAAACCGACCTGCACTTCGTCCAGCGCCTGTGCGAAGAGGAAGGCATTCACTACCACTTCCAGCACAGCGACAAAGGCCACCTGCTGGTGTTCGGCGACGACCAGACCGTGTTCCCCGACCTCGGCCAGCCGACCGCGTACGTGCAGGGCAGCGGCATGGTCGCCGAAGAACCGGTGATCAAAGGCTTCAAGCTGCGCCTGGAAACCCGCACCAGCCGCACCACGCGCCGCGACTACGACTTCGAAAAACCGCGCCTGCAAATGGAAGCGGCCTACAAACCGGACGGCGAGAGCACCGAGCCAGATCTCGAAGACTACGACTACCCCGGCCGCTTCATCGACCGCGCCCGTGGCAAGTTCCTCAGCCAACGCGCCCTCGAACGCCATCGCGCCGACTACCGTCAAGCCGAAGGCCGTGGCGACCAGACCAAACTGGTCAGCGGCCACTTCATGGCCATGTCCGACCACCCCCGCAGCGAGTGGAACGACCTGTGGCTGCTCACCGAAATCTTCCACGAAGGCAAACAGCCGCAAGTCCTCGAAGAAGGCGTGACCAGCGACACCACCGACAACAAGGACGACTTCCACCAGGGCTACCGCAACACCTTCCTCGCCACCCCGTGGGACGTGTTCTACCGCCCAGCCCTCGAACACCCGAAACCGCGCGTCCTCGGCAGCCAAACCGCCATGGTCACCGGCCCCAAAGGCGAAGAAATCCACTGCGACCAATACGGCCGCATCAAAGTCCAGTTTCACTGGGACCGCGAAGGCCTCGCCGACGACAAAACCAGCTGCTGGCTGCGCGTCTCCAGCTCCTGGGCCGGCGACCGCTACGGCGCCATCAGCATCCCGCGCATCGGCATGGAAGTCCTCGTCACCTTCCTCGAAGGCGACCCCGACCAACCGCTGGTGACCGGCTGCCTGTACCACAAGGAAAACCCGGTGCCGTACGCCCTGCCGGCGAACAAGACTCGCAGTGTGTTCAAAACACTCAGCTCGCCGGGGGGCGGTGGGTACAACGAACTGCGCATCGAAGACAAGAAAGGTGCGGAGCAGATCTACATTCATGCGCAGCGTGACTGGGATGAAAACGTCGAGCATGACCAGAAGATTCGGGTCGGCAATGAACGTCACGACACGGTGGTTAAGAACACCTACACCGAGCTGAAGGCTGAAGAACACCGCACCACTATCAGCGACCGCAAGATTGAAGCGAAGCTGGATGATCACCTGACGGTGGGGCAGAACCAGCATGTGAAACTGGGGACTGCGCAACTGACCAGTGTGGGGAAAGAGATTCACCTCAAGGCTGGGGACAAGATTGTTATTGAGGCGGGGACGGAGCTGACCATTCTTGGGGGTGGGAGCTTTATCAAGCTGGATGGCGGTGGGGTGACGGTGGTTGGGCCGGTGATCAAGATCAATGCGGGTGGTTCGGCTGGTTCCGGCACGGGGATCGGGATTAAACCGCCGGTGCTGCCGGGGGCGGCGGATAAGGATAAGGCGGGGAGTTTGATGGATCAGGCGTTGGGGAATGCGGTGCCTGAGAAGGTTAAACCGAAGGCTTTTTTTGTGTTTTCCGAATGATGAGTGTCGTGATGACAACAAACAGGTACGTAAGGCAGATGAAGTGGTTTTCGATTGTTTTGTTGTGCTGGGGCATGACTTCGGGGGCCTTTGCCTCTTCGTCCAGCACCGCCCAATGCCCAAGCGGCAATTTTGCTGATTTCGTAAAAGTTTTTGCATCTGAGCCAGAGACACAGAAAGCGTTTATTGCGTCTCCTGTGAAGCATGTTCACGTGATAGCTGATGGGAAAATACCGAAGGTTGTCGAACGGAGCTTGGGCTCGATTTCCGCCGATGAGTTGAAGGTGCTGCTTCCGGAAAATGCTGCCAAATTGGGTCTCACTATTGAAACCAAGGTGCCTGACAGGGTGGTCGTCCGAGATGAGGCGGGCCATTTTTTGAAGATTTTTCTTTTCAAACACAGTGATTGCTGGGCTCTGAATCGAGTGGAGAACTGGGCAATCGATGCGGTCATGGAAGAGATCACTCAGTCTGAGAAACTAACGCCAGGTGAGCTAGAACTCAAAAAAGGCGTCATATTTGACAGACTGGTCAATAAGGCGTCTCCAGCATCAGGTATCTCTTTATACGCTGCGGCATTGGATAGCTATTTAGATGGTGCCCAGAAGGGTTCGGCGCAAGCAGCATTTGCTGCTGCGGGAATCAGTCTTTCTGGGCAAGCGCCACGCTTGGAGAATTTCAGAATCCTGGCGTTATTGATTCAAGCTTCAGAACAAGTTCCGGATGCCGGCTTGACTCTCGCAGATTTTTATTGCGATGAGGGTGAGTACGACGAAAATCACGGTTGTATTAACCCCAAAGAATCAATAGCGACATTGGAGCGTGCCGCCCGCCTAGGTTCGACTAACGCACTGATTCGATTAGGTGAAGTGTACGAAGCGGGAGCCCTCGTAGCTGCTGACTTGCCTCGCGCGATGGCGTGTTACCGGAAGATCCAGAAAACCGATCCTAACACGGCTACCGCGTTGGTTGAGCGCTTGGCAGCCCGAGGCGTCGTCAGCGATAACTCTATTCAATGTTTTGAAGCAGGAAGCTTTTGATGAGCACAGGACTACTTGAGCAAAGGCAGCAATATCGCACTGGTTATGAGTATGGCCCTTTCAAGGGCGAGACTGACCATGATAACAATGGCAAGAAGGAAATTGACTGCTCCGGGCTTCTGTATCGAATGCTTAAGGATGCTGGATATACGATCCCTTACCTCACAACATCAGGGTTAAATACCGACACTACTTATTTTGATGTGATCCCACTCGCGGAAGTACAGCCTGGCGATATTGCGCTGTGGATAAACTTTCATGGGCACACTGGGGTCATCGAAGACATCTCCGGATCGCCTGTTCGAGATCGGGGGAATTTCTTCGGTTCACAGTCTTCAAACGGACCGAAATCTGCCAAATATGGGGTGGGCAGTGGTTACTGGCCAATGCCTGAAAAGTTTTTACGCCCGAGGCCCCAATTCAGAGGCGCACAACCAGCACCCGCACCTAATCCTGCGCCGGCCCCTGCACCGGCAGGCCCAGCTCCGCTGATGAGCTTCCAATATCCATTCCGTAAACCAGATGGCAAGCAGTTCACTGGGGCTGACGAAGTATATAAGGTACTAGAGAGCGAAGTATCTGGTCATTATTTGTTAGGTAGTAACAAATTCTGGCATGGCGGACTACATGTTAGCAATGCAAGCGCTCCCCAATGTGTATTGGATGAACCATTACGGTGTATGGCTGATGGTGAAGTCGTTGCTTATCGCCTAAATAAAGAATATCTAGAATCATCATTTGATGCAGGTGGGAGTTCAAAAAAATTAAAGTATTCGAATTCTTTCTGTCTGGTCCGGCACGAGTATAAGTCTGCACCTAATCCAGAAGAAGGGGCGAATAAGGGGAAGCAAAATAAGCTGACATTCTATAGCCTATATATGCATTTGCTACCGTTTGATCGTTATCCTATACCTCCTGAGGAAGCGCCTAAGCCGAAAGTGACAATGCAGGTCAATGATTTTAAAGCATATGACGAATTGCCAGTGTCATCTAGTATTGTGTCTGTGGGTAAGTTAAATAAAGACTCGAAACTTGAAATCTTAGATCAAAGTCCGGTCGCGGGTACAGACCGAATTTATGCTAAAGGTAAAATCATATCTGGAAGTGTGCAGCTAAACTCACAAAAGACACGAGAAGTAGGGAGTGAAGTCTGGTTTGCGTACTTAAAGGCCGGCGAACCCTATAAAAACAACGCCGGTGATAGAGTTTGGTTGGAAGAAAAGGTACCAGAGCGAGAGCGGCCAACCTATTGGCAGGGCAAGGTTCATGGGACAGTAGTTAATAAGCTTCCCCTTTTCGATGCACCGTCAGATCCTACTAATGGCAAGCCGGCGGGTGCTTCGCTCGGTGCCTTGCAGTTGATGATGAACAGCGTCGTAGCTTTTGATAGTCAAAAAGTTTTGAATTTAGTTGTCGGGCCATCCCTGCAGCGTATGGCCGAATGCACGATGGTGAGTGGTGGTCCGGTCGCCACAGGAAATGTGCCACCGACATTCTGGGCGTGTGTTGAAAATACTTCGGAAAATAATGTTCTAAAATGGAGTGTAGCTGAACCGGCATCTGTTGACACTGTTTTGAACATAGGAGTTGGAATTAAGGCGGGAGATCCTGTCGGTTACCTTGGGCAAATGGAGAATGTCACTGAAGCTGGGGAGGTTAGTAGTAAGTTCCAAGCCCATATAGAAATTTTTACCGCTGATACAGGTATAGAAGACTTTTTGAATAATACTGCTGCCTTAAAAGTTGGCAGACAGTATTTGTATTTAGCCAAAAATTCTCTGGTTAAGTTAAAGGCCCCAGCCACTGGGGAAGTTTCTCTGAAAGAACTGCATGCTGTAGAGTTAAGCAAAGCGCCGATTTATAAAGATACACAAGAGTGGTATGAGATCAATGTAATAGACGAAGGGCAAAACGTGGCCGGTTTAGTACGTAAGGCTGGCGCCACCTTAATATCGCAGCATGATTGGGCGAAGCTGGGCTTTCAGATAGTGGAGGAGTCAAACGCTGCTGCTGATGGATTTCTCGATCCAAACGATATGCCCGTTTTCTTCAAAAGATTGTTTGAAAAAATCGATAAAGATAATAATAAAGAGATAGACGCATCAGAGTTGGCCGACGCGTTGAAGGATACTGACACACGCTCTCAATGGTCAAAGCTTGTCGCCAAGCATCCAACGGAATGGAAAGATAGAGCTAATCAACCAAAATGGGCTCGGTTGGATGATATTTTAGAGCATTCGCCAAAATTAAAGGCTCATGAAAAAGAGAGGATAGATAAATTTATCTTCTGGGATGAGCTATCTGGAAAAGCGTCAGTTGAATCCAGTCTAGTTTGGCACTTTCATCCGATAGAGTTCATAGCTGGGTTTACTTCATCGGCCGCGGAACTGATCTCTTTCGATCAAATGAAGAAAATGTTCCCAGACTCTACCGATCAAAAGCGTGAGGAGGTAAGGGGGTTATTTAATAAGTATGCTGATCGATTTGAAATTAATACCGCGCCGAAAATGGCTCAGTTTTTTGCTCAAGTGAAGACCGAGGTTGGTAGCGCCTTGGTAGGTAAGGTAGAAGATCTTTGGTATTCAGCTGAAGCTCTCAGGTCTAAGTTTGGAAGGTATTTCAACACATATCCTGCGGAAGCTGAACTGTATGGATATAAACGCATTACAATGGCGCAGTATAATGCACTAAGCCCTGCGGCAAAGAGCGCCTATACGATTCGTAAAAATAAAGCATATTCTCAATTCCCAAATGAAGACGAGATCGCGAAGCGTATTTATTGCTGCAACTCAGTTCAAGGTGGATTTGTATTGACTGCGGGTGGCTGTGAAGAAGGTAAGAAGTATAAAGGCAAAGGTTTTATTCAGCTGACGTGGAAATCAAACTATCAGGCGGTAGAGGACCGCTTAAAGCAAAAAATACCTGAGGAAACCATTGAAATGGTTTCCAATCCAGACCAGTTGCTGGATACAAAAATAGGATTATTATCGGCTATGGGGTTTTGGGATGTAAATAATATAAATAATCTAGTCGCGCCAAATACGGACTCTACTAATAAAATTACAGAGGTAGTTAATAAGCATACTGATAGTTATGCGGAGCGCAGGACTAATTTTACAGCGATTTATCAGGAGCTTAATAAATGATTATTTTAAAAAAATTTTGGTGTCTACAGATTTTTTTATTTATTTTTTTTGCTGGCCAGTCTTCACTTGGTACTGCAAACGATAGTCTTCCTCCTGCAGAAATGGTGAAGAAACAGTTTGATGTTGGTTTGGTTCCTGGATTAAAGTCTCCAAGACTCCTGGTCGTAAAAAATGACGATGCTGCACTTCCCGACAAACTAGTCTTGGTTGCTGAGGTGTCTGGGAAAGACTCGGTTATATTGAGCGCAAAATCGGCATTGGCGAAAATTAATAATGTGTATTCGCCTAAAAGTTATGACGGCTTCAATGTTTCTGTTGTTAAAGGCGTCGATAAAACTATAGGTGTTGTGGATTATCAAGGGGAAATATACACGTTCAATTCAGACGCTCACGTTGTGGGAGATGTTTTGAATTTGATTACAAAAAAAGAAGACCAAACGTCGCAGAATTTTAATGTTCAATTTGAATATGATGCTACTCGCAAAAGTGTGGCAGTTAGCCGGATTGTCTATACGGTTAATAATGAATCGTGCGATAGATCTCTTAAGAGTGCTTATATTTTACCTCTGAATGTTTTGATTTCTAAATCACTTGAAGATTTCGACGGTGCGACTGCATTTGAATATCTTCAAAAGTTAAATTTGGACATTCAGGCGGGGCGGGTGAAAGGTGAAAAACTCATGTCATCCTTTGTTGTCTCGACGGCAGACCAAGCACTCGTTGCATACAAAAATAATGATAAAAATAAGCTCATAGAATCTATGGGTTATCTTGTTGCCGATGGGGGCAGTAGTGAGTCGTGTGCACCTGAAAGCTACATAGCTGAAGCGTATTTCTATCCTGACAAGGTGGGTTGGTCCAATGATCTCGGATTTTTGTTTGCTGAGGCAGGATATTATTCAGAATCGGTTGAACTACTAAGAAAGGTGATTTCTGAAAAACCAGAGAGAACTGTCGCTTACTTGAATATAGCTGATGCATATTGGGGGTTGAGCCAAAAAGATTTGGCTGCAGAGAACTATAAAAAATATATCTCTATGATGCAGCAGTCGGGAAAAGCCATGAAAATTCCTAAGAGAGTTTTAGAGCGATCGTAATAAAAGGGACGGATTTATTTTTTAGTCCGTCCCGCGAGCAGCTCTTAGGGTGAAATGAGGACAGATCACGGTTTTAGTATTTGCCACGAAAAACGTGGTCTGTTCCATTTTTTCCTAAAAAGGATATATAAAGTTGAAAAAATATTTAACTCTATTTAAGCGGCATTTTATTCCGTATGTAGTTTTTGGTTTCGTAGCGTCCAATGTGTTTGCGGACGCCGCACCCACAATAGGTGAATTCCATCCTACGGTGGTAGCCTCTTTGGGCGAAGAAAAGATCGCTGTATTTTTTTTGAAAAATAGTCTGAAGGCGATAGCTAAAGAAGAGCATGTTGCCGATGCTGAGATATATTACTCATCATTGAGCTCCGGTAAACCCTCTCTAAACTATGTTTGGAAGGTCGAGGGAGATCAGATCGATTCTGTATTTTTCTACGAGTGGAAGTCCCCTGCGAGAGCCGGAAAGTCTATGTTTGTGTTGATAAAAAGAAAATTGTCGAACTCGGCATTTGACGGTTTTGCTTATTCGGTAATGGAGTTCCCAATAAGGAGAGATGGTGGAAGTGTATCCTTGCTTCATTTTAGTGGCGATTTGCCTGACCCAGCTCTAGATAATTGTATGGAGGGGGCAGATCTGGTTACGGGAAATAAAGTGGTCTGTGCTTATAAAGATGCGGCGAGCATTAAAAATTACTTTAGCTTGCAGGATAAAAAACATTAAAAGTTGTGTGCGCGGCAAAAGAGAAAACGGGGCTGTTCATTTTTAGCTGAATCCGTCCCGTGTATCTTCTTGCGGTTTTACTTCCTGCTTCACCGCCATCTAGTCTTCCAGATGATCCAGCGCATACGTCACCACATTGGCAATTTAAGTCAGGTGGTAAAGGGAGCTGGTAAAGGGGGCGGATTTATTTATCCGTTTGCTTTATCGTTGAGCCCAAATAAATCTGTCCCCTTTGTTGTCCATTTTTATTTTCAGCGGCTAAACAATACGCCGAAGCACGCATAGTTGCACTTGAGGGGACCTTAGAATGAGGGTGGTAGCTTTTTTAGTTTTAGCGCTCCTGGCGTCAGTGGTCAATGCGAGCTCTAGCTGCGAGGCTGACCTGAATGGGGATGGAATCTGCGATCCGTATGGTGTTAGACCACTTGAGGATGACGGCACAGTTTCGCGAATCACTATCGATATAGGCGGAAGCGACAAGTCAGTTTCGGGGGATTTTGAACTTGGAGATGGTGGGCTGTCAGTAGGTTATCTACCAGGTGAATTCTCGTTGTTGCTGGATTTTTATACTCGTAATACTGATCTTACGCAGTATGGTTTTAAATGGAATTCTGCGCGGAAAGACTGGGTTCTCTATAAAAAATCTACTTGGGCGGAACCTGGTAGAGATGAAAAATATACCTTGGGTGGTGAGAGGTTACCAGTCGAAGCACTATTTCCGCAGAAGTTCAATATTCAGCGTGTGGCGTGTTGCACCCTGTTTTCTCAGTTCTCCGAAAATGGGCCAGATTTTAGCTATTTGAGTAATGAGGATCAGCTTGCAGAAATCAGGAAAGACTTCAAATATATTCTTGGTAAGCTTCCTCAGGGCGAAAAAGGAGAATTATTTTATGGGCTCGATGATAGCGGGAACAAGGTAAGGAAGAGTATTCCTCAAGAGCTGGTGTATGAGCTAACTTTGATAATTTCCAATGATAATGTCGGGCCTCTAAATGACTATGCTTATTATTTGTACCGTAGCAAAAACAATGTTTTAGCTGCTTTGCTTTTGAGGGGGATTCATAAAAAGTTTCCGGAGAGAGTCGTTGCGATATTGAATTTGGCAGATGCTTATTGGGATATCGGAATGAAGTCCAACGCATGTCCGCTTTATAAGGAATACATCGCTAAAATGACAGAGAGCGGAAAGGGTGAACGTATTCCACAGTCAGCGGAATCTCGAGAAAACTGCAATTGAGACGAGCCGCGTTTCACGGGGATGAGTAAGCGAGCACATGCAATTCAAAACTCTAGCGGTATCACTGCTCGGCCTGATGTGGACGATCCCGGCGTTAGCCGAAACCACCACGTTCAGCCCAACCAAAGGCGTCGAAGCGACGCTGGTTCTCGAAGGCCCCAAGCTGAACGTCGCGGTTAAAAGCGAAACGCACAGCGAGTCGCGAACAATCGATTTTGAAGCCGAGAATGAACTCCACATGCAGTTCGACGATTTCAATTTCGACGGCGACAAGGATTTCGCGATCTGGCAGCTCGATGACGGCATGGGCACTTATGACTACTACCGAGTGTTCATTTATCAAGCCAAAACCGGCGTGTTCGAAGAGTTGCAGCCGGACTGCGGCGATGGCTTCGTTAACCTGCGCGTCGACAAAAAGCGTAAAGCGTTGCTCAGCACTTACTGGGGCATGAACGGACCAGATCAATGCATCACCCGATTCACTTAACGCAAAACCTGAATGACTCAAGGATGAACACCGTGAAACGTTTTGTTTTTACCCTGCTAGCCGCGCTACTACTGCCAGTTTCAGCGGCCTATGCGCAGGACGATTGCAGCCATGTCACCTCAAGCCTGGAAATGGTGCCCTGCTCGGAGGCGGCGAAGAAGGCTGCTGATGCGCAGTTGAATGTCAGCTACAAGCAGTTGATGACGCGACTTGAGTCTGATTATCGAGCAAATCCGGCGTTGGGTGCGGAGTACGCGGCGAAGGTTAAAGAGTCGCAGCGTGCGTGGCTGAAATTGCGCGATGCGAACTGCCCCTTGGAGGCGTTCGAGATCGAGGCGGGGATGCCGGCGCATGTGTTCGCCGTTAACTCGTGCATCGCCAGAATGAGTCGCGAGCGCTCGGCGTATCTGGACAAGATTGTCCCTGCGCTTGCATCCGATAAGAGCGCTTCGACGGCTCCCACCAGCGACGCTTGCCCCTCGGAGGAGTTCGCGCCTTTCCTGACTGCGTTTTCCGCCAACAGCGAATCACAGCGCCGTCTCACGGCGATGACGGTCAAGTCGCTGGTGTTGAAACCGGTAGCAGGAAAGGATCGAAGTACCTTTGAGCCTTCGACCTCCGGTGTTAGTGGAACAACGTTCACCTATCCGCTGATGGCTGCAATCACACCCGGCAAGACACCTGGGGTCGAGATCGAAGAGGTCGATGACAGTCACGTCAACGTTGTGGATAAACGGGCGGGTAACAGCAATGTGAAAATCTTCAACTTCTCTCGTCAGGCGTGCTGGGTGCTTGAGGGGATTGAGGATTGGTCGATCAGTGAGAAGGATCTTGTCGCAACAGAGAACCCGGGAATGAGCCGCGCCGAGAACTTCTGTTATCAGCGTGCCGAAGCGCTAGGTGGGCTGGGGTTTCTTGAACAATACCCGCTGACGGTGGAGTTGATTGAAGCGTCGCTGGAAAATTTTGTGTGTGCTGCAGAGTCGGGTGACGCACAGGCGAGCCTGTCGGCGGCAAGCCTAAGCCTTTCGCAAATGGCGTCTCAGTTGGAAACGAGCAAGGTAGAGGCGTTGTTCAAAGCGGCCTCGAAAATACCGAGTGGCGCGTTGGCCTATGCCACGTTTCTTTGTTCAGGAAACTCGACCGACTATAACGGCCCTTGCCTCCATCCCGAGCAGGCAAAAGAGCAGGTTATTCGTGCTATTTCCATGGGCTCCGCTGATGCGATGAATTATCTGGCCTCGACCTTTGAAGGTGGCGAGTTTGGAACGAAGGATATGTCCCGGGCGTTAGCCTGTTATCAGATGGCGGCTGACAAAGGTAATCAGTTGGGCATCTTCAACGTGGGGCGATTGGGATCGCAGGGCGCTGGACCTATCAAGGCCAGTCACTGCATCTGAAATGCCAGGTCATGGCTGATGCGTTTTCGCAGTCGTTGGGTCTGAATCCGTCCGGTAAAACGTTTAGTTTTTGAGCATCTGACGACTGCGATTTTCCTTTAAACTCCCCACCCCCAAGGAATGCGCTCAGGACACGGAATGCCAGCCCCCTCGATCTCCCTTCGCCCAGCGTTAGTGCTCTGGCTATACGCCGCCGCAATCGTGCACATTCTCGCCGGTCTCACCCTGACTTGGGCTGGTCATTCCGGATTACTCGACGGCTATCTGCACGTTCTCGAACTGTCGTTCTGGGGCACCGACGCAGTACCCACCGCCGGCCACGAACAACAAGTCTGGTGGCTCGCGCTGTTCGGCGCGACGCTGCAAAGTTATTCGTTGTATATGCTCGCGCTGGTGCACTTGGGCAATCGCTTGAAAGCCCCGGCATTCTGGGGCTGGTTGAGCGCCGGCATCCTGTTATGGGCGCCGCAGGACATGTGGCTCTCGGCGCAACAACAGGTCTGGTCGCACCTGTGGCTCGACGGTTTTGCGTTGCTAGTGTTGTTGCCGCCGCTGTTCTGGTTGTATCGGCATGACCGCCGAAAGGCTTCTTCGGTAAAGGCGCCGAGCCAATCCAACCCGTTTGCCAACAGCGCTTTCAAACGCGTGCTGATCACCGGCGGCACCGGGTTCATCGGTGAAGCCTTGGTCAATCAATTACTCGACGCCGGCCATTCAGCCAGCGTACTGACGCGCGATCCGTTGAGCGCGGCCAATCTATTCAACGGCCGCATCCGCTGTGTGCATTCGCTCAGTGAACTCAGCCATGACGAAGCCTTCGACGTAGTGATCAATCTCGCCGGCGCCCCAGTCGCCGGCCCACGCTGGACTCCCAAGCGTCAGGCGCAACTGCTCGCCAGCCGAGTCGGCACCACCGAAGCGTTGATGACCTGGCTGAAGAACACCCAGCACAAACCAGCGCTATGGATTCAAGCATCGGCCATCGGTTTCTACGGCGTGCGCGATGCCAGCGAAAGCCTCGACGAACACGCCAGCAAGGGCGAGGGTTTCATGGCCGAACTCTGTGCACGTTGGGAAGCCGCCGCGCAACCGGCCACTGAGTTTGACGTGCGTCAGGTGGTGCTGCGTCTCGGCGTGGTGTTCGGCCCCGGCGGTGCGTTGACGCCGTTGCTGCTGCCGTTCCGCCTGGGCTTCGGCGGGCGCATGGGCGACGGTCGGCAGATCATGAGCTGGGTGCATCGCGACGATGTGCTTCAGGTGATCGCGCGGGCTTTCAACGACGACACTCTGCGTGGCACCTACAACATGGTCGCGCCCGAAACGGTCAGTCAGGCCGCGTTCGCCGAGCAGGCTGGCAAGGTCCTCAAGCGTCCGGTGTGGTTGCACATTCCCGCCGCGCCAGTGCGTGCATTGGCGGGGGAGATGGCGCAGTTGTTCTTCGACGGTCAGCGCGTGGTGCCGCAGCGTTTGACCGAGGCTGGCTACACATTCCGTTATCCAACCCTCGACGCCGCTCTGCGCGATCTGACCTGAGGATCGTCCATGAGCAAGCCCTTGATGTACCTGCTGGCCGGCAATGGCAGCGCTGCCGATTGGTGGGACGACGCACTGCCACACTTCCAGCGCTACGACGTGGTGCCGCTGGAGTTGCCGGGCTTCGGCGCCAATCCGCAGCCACCCTGTGTGGATCTAGCGGACTACGCGCAGACCTTGCTGGCGATGACGGAGCAGGGCAGCGCGATCATGGCGGTCGGGGTCAATGCCTTGCTTGTATTGCATGCGTTGCAACGTCGGCCCGGGCACTTTTCGCGCAGCGTTTTGTTGGCGCCGGTCGGTGCGTTTTTGTGGCAGCGGCGGTTGCCGGCACTGATGTCGCCACTGCCGATCCGCAAGACCATTCACTGGCTGCTGTCGAACAAACCCACGCTGTTCGCGCGCAAGTTTTCCAACCAGATCTGGACGCCCGCGCAGTACCAGCGCATGGGCGCCGGTTATGCGCGCTGCCGTGCGTTTGTGCCGCACTGGGATCTGATTCGCGCCGACACTGCGCTGCCGCTGCTGGAGTGGATCACCGATCCGGTC
This sequence comes from Pseudomonas sp. CROZ-RG-20F-R04-15, assembly GCF_022662375.1. Lineage (GTDB taxonomy): Bacteria > Pseudomonadota > Gammaproteobacteria > Pseudomonadales > Pseudomonadaceae > Aquipseudomonas. The sequence continues at coordinate 220,337 of NZ_JAKNQL010000010.1, forward strand.
GAGCTGGTTTGGGGCGATCAGGACGCTGTGCTCGGAATCGAGCAAGCGGCGGCGTGGTCGGCGATTCTTGCGCGCGCTGATCTGACCATCAGCCTCAAATCTGGTTGGGGTCATTACCCGTGGATCGACTCGCCCGCCGAATTCGCGCAGTGGCTGGAGTCGGGCGAGCGCGGGTTTGTCGCGCACACCAAGGGTGGGCGTTTGCGCCTGGCTGAACTGGCCCGGCAAGCGGTCCCGGCAGCGCTTACGCTCAACGATTGCAGCGATCCGCGCCTGCCGGCATTTCTCGCCGCCCAACCTGATGTGACCTGGGCGGTGCGCTCCTCCAGTTATGGCGAAGATCAGGCCGACTCCGCGAATGCCGGTTTGAGCACCACCTATCTGCGCGAGCCGACCGCCAACGTGCCAACACGCATCGCCGAACTGACGGCCGAAGGCGTCGAGGAAGTTGTGGTGCAACGCTTCATCATCCCGGTCGTTTCCGGGATCGCTTTTGTGCGCCATCTCTCGGTAGAGCTGGAGTGGGTTGAAGGCCATCTCGAATCGCTGGCCGACGGTCACGTCAGCCCTTCGCGAGCAACGCTTTCGCGGGTTGGCGATGCGTGGCGAAGCGGCACGTTCACGCCATCCCATGGCTTGACCGAAGACCTGCTCTGGCGCTTTCTGCAAGACGTACTGCGCGTGTTCCACTACGTGCCCGGCGACGTCGAATGGGCCTGGGACGGCTCACAACTGTGGCTGCTGCAATACCGGCCGATCAGCGATTACGGCTGGCGCCGCCACCTGACCGCCGCCAATATCGCCGAGATCCTGCCGCCGCAACCGAGCGTGTTGGTGGAATACGCCCAACGCCGAGCCGCCGCGAGTATTCCGGCGATCATGGCGCGTTGGGATGCGCGGGTGTTGCAGGACAACGAGCCGTTCACCGCCGTGTTCGGCGGCGCGTCCTATATCAACAATGATCTGTTTCTCGCCCGGCTGGCCGACTGGGGCATTAGCGCCGCTAACTACGCCGGTGAAGTCGGCGGTGCGACGCCGCATCTGCCGTGGCAACCGCTGAAGATGCTGCGTTCGTTTCCGCTGTTTTTGCGTATGCAACGCAAGGCTCGCGGCCATTTGCTGAGCCTTGAAAATGGCTTGCAGCGCTTCGATCAGGAACTGGCCGAACTCGTCGCCCAGAGTGCCGATGGCCAACAACTCGCGGACTGGTTCACCCGGTTTTACGTGTTCGTGGTGCAAGGCAATCTTTGCATCGCTACAGCGCTGGCCAGCAGTGGCGGCGACTGGCTCGGACGCCCGCCGACCGCTTACGACAATCTGGAAAACAGTCCGCATCGATTACCGTGGGAAACCGATCCAGCCACACCTCGACCCGCGTCGAGCGAACTGCCGCTACAGCCATTCCCGCAATGGCCAGGTCTGATCCGCCTCGCCCATTCGAGCGGCCTGCCGGGCTTGCGCGGCTACTACCTGCAAGTACGCGAGTGGTATCGCGACAACCTCATGCGCATCTTCTTTCGTCTGCATCACGCCATGCCGCTGGTGGATCGCGAGCACTGGTTTGCACCGCACCCCGATGTGCGCACCCGCGATGGCAGCTTTTGGCAGGACGGTCGCGAAGGTGCGGAGCAGGCCACCGGGTTCATGATTTATCCGGGGCAGGTGCAGGGCATCCTCGGCGCCGACATCTTGCTCGAAGAAACACTCGATCCGGGGCGGCACGCGCATTACCAAACCGCGCGGGCGGTGATTGCGCGGATGGGTGGACGCTTGTCGCATGGCTCGACGTTGCTGCGGGAGCTGCGCAAGCCATCGGCGGTGATGCCGCAGGTGGATCCGGCGTGGGTGGGGTGTGAGGTGTTGTATCGGGATGGTGAGTTGGAATTGATCAATTCGAAGGATGTGACGTGAAACTACGATGCCTCCGCGAATTGATCATTGGTCTGGTCGTGCTTTTACAGATGGGTTATGTGACCGCCGCAGCTGCTGTGTTGGTCGGTAACGAACCCGGTCAGTCGCCGGTTGCCCAAGGCCCGACCGAGACAGTTGTCGACATGGGGGCGTGTCGGTTTTCCATGCCGTTGCTGCAGGACCAATGGTTGAAGTTCGACGATTTCTATTCGGTATTTATCGCAGCCAAACAACTGCCCAAATCGTCAAGCGCCCCCAGCTTGTGGCAAGCGCAGACGTCGAGTGGTGCCGACTGGCACTTCGAGAAACACGGTGACCTGAGCCAGCCGTGGTTTGGTTTGATGTGTGAAAACTCGGAGTACTTTTCGCTTCTCACCGACTGGAAACCTCCGGAAGACGATGCGTTTGCGGTGCAAATCCTGCGTGACGACAACGACCGCAGGTGTCCGGCGACCCTTACCGATCAGGGCTGGGTGCCCAATTCGCTGGCCGGTCGTGCGAACACCTACACCTTCGAACAATGGGGTGGGGAGAATTCTTCGGGGTTCATCTTCGGTTTCCACGACAAATCACGACGGCACATTACCCGCATCGCTTTTTGCCTGCTGAGGGGCCAAGACGTGCTGATCGGCTCGGCGGAATCGGGTTCATCCGCCCCGCTGGCGATCAGCAACGAAGGGTTCGAGCAAATCAGGAAAGCGGTGCGCGGCATTGCCTTCGAATGAACATCCCCAAAATGCATTACGTCGACGGAGCTACAGCGTGAAAGGATTTTCGGTTCTTCTCGGCAGCTTGATATTGGCTGCCGCGTCCATGGCATTCGCTGCCGATCCAACCTTCAAGGATTTCAGCGTCGCGCGAGTTTTCAACGGCCCCAACCATAAGCTGGTGCCGCAAGAAAACAGCAGTCCAATGATGGATCAGGCACGGGCACAAGCCCTGAAAGGCAAGGTCAACTTCGCCGGCCATTACATCCTGCACAGGCTCGGCTGTGGCGGTAGCGCCATTTGCGGCGAAGTGCTGGATGCTCAGACTGGGGAAGTCGTTGGCGGTCTGCCGAATGCTTACGACGGCAGCACGTTCGGCATGGTTTACCAGCCCGACAGCCGCTTGATCATCGTCTCCGGCGTCACGCTCGACGGCGAAGAAGATGCGCAGGGGAACGCGTTGGAAAGCGGTAACCGGGATCGTTACTACGAGTTTGTGAACAACGAATTCCGGCTGCTGAGCATGACCGACGTTGAATCGTCGCCGATGGATGAGGAGTGAGTGGATGAACCGTCTTCTCGCGGGCAGCCTTAAGCGGATGATGATTGTCATGAGCCTGTTAGCTTCAGCCGATGCCTTGTCTGAAAATATTCAGATTGTGGGGGGTGGCGGGCACTTAGTGACGCTGAAGGACAAGACATGGGGCAGGCCTGCTCCGGAGGCGGCGGTTGCCTCGTTTACCGCCAATGGAAAAACGTTTCCCCTCTATGTACCCGCGGTGGGTACTGAAACGCATGAGGCTTGGTTAAGTCCCGACAAGAAAACATTGCTCCTCCTTCAGACTCTGTATGGCGTTGTCATTGGCCAGGAGGGTGAAGAAATCCCGACAGAGGAAACTGGTTGCGGGGTCATTTCGATGGAGACCGGTTGCGTGCTCAGTCAGCCTGTAGCCAGGTTTTGCTACGGCAAGTGGGAGGGCAATCGGTGGACTTCCGGGGAAGAGGATGCGCCTGACCTCGTCATGCAGACGCCGTCTCCAAAGGACTTATTGAAGCAGGTCTCAAATATTGAGATGCCACAATCTCGCGTGGAAGAACTCGCATTCAATCTTCGCACTATAAGTCCAGAGTCCTATATGGCTTGTCACCCACCGTCGCGCAATGTTCAAGCTTTCAACGACCTGGCTTTCTACTTGGCCGAGGGCGGTAGAGATGAGCTGGCGCTGAAGTTTTATCGCGGCGTTGAGGCCGTTGGTAAACGCACGGTACTGATGTTGAACATTGCCGACTCGCTCTGGCGCCTTGATCGCAAAGATGAAGCGCAGCGCTATTACAGCCAGTACCGCGACGCGATGAGCGCCGACGGCAAGACGCAGAAAATACCTCAACGTGTCGTTGAGCGATCCGCCATTCAGGGAATGAAAAATTGAACAGGTTTTTGCGTTTTATCGCGTTGTCCTTTGGATGCCTGTTTGCCTCTTTTGCGATGGCCGAAGACGACTGCAAAGAAATCACCGTGAGCGCCCAGGTCGATCGGTGTGTGGAGTTAGCCCGCAAGGAAGCCGACGCGCAACTCAATGCCAGCTACAAGAAACTGCTGGGACGGCTTGAGACTCAACAACGGCGTGACCCTGAGCAGGGCAAGGCACTGGTCGCCATGGCCAGAGAATCCCAGCGCGCCTGGATCAAGCTGCGCGACACCACATGCCCACTTGAAGCCACGGAAATCGAGCCTGGGGTGGCAGCGCATGTCACGACGATCAACAACTGCATGGCCAGAATGAGTCTGGAGCGTGCGGCTTACCTGGACACAATCGTCGCTGATGAGCCGGGTAATGTGGTCGATCTCAACAAGGTGTACCTGTCCGGCTCCCAGCGCTTCGGCGATATCGTGGCACGTTATGTCAGCACCTTTGGCAGCCCATGTCTGACAATCCAGATACTGGCGCCGAACGGCGGTTGGAGGGTGCTGTCCTCCAAGCGGTTTTGCAGTTTCGAGGGCAAGGAATTTTGGACGGACTATGCCGATGCCGGGTTTGAGGATCATGTGTTTGCCGAGGATGGGTTGTACGTGACGCTCAGTTTGACGGAGCTTCGTGGGCTCGGAGAGAAGCGCCTTGCCTGTGTGATTCCGATTCAGAGCGAGCAAATCAAAGAGCTGAAATGCGGCGCACCTGAATCATCGTGAAACCATCAGCATTAACATTCGAAGATTGATCAACAGGGAAGTGAGTGGAATTGGCCAGGCTCTTAAGTTGTATGAGTGCGCTCGGATTCGTGGTTGCCTTGTTGGCTCAGCAGGCAATAGCGAGTGACCCACAAACCATCGGTGAGCTGCATCCGCCTGTAGTTGCCTCGCTCGGTGATCAAAAAATCACCGTGTTCTTTTTGAAGAACAACCTCAAAGGTCAGGTGAGGGAAGGGCATGTTCCTTACGCCGAGATCTTCTACACCACCACGAATGCGGTGAAGCCTTCGCTGAATTATGTGTGGAAGGTCGAAGGCGAGCAGATCGCCTCGGTGTTCTTCTTTGAACGCAAATTCCCGGAGCAAGCGGGGAAGTCCATGTTTGTTCTGACAAAACAAAAAGTCTCGCACAGTCAATTCGAAGGTGATTCCTATTCGGTGCTGGAATTGCCTCTGGTAAAGGACGGCGATCAGTTGGCTTTGCGGTTTTTTAGCGGCGACCCGCCAGATCCCGAGCTTGAGAACTGCCTCGACGGTCGAAATCTGGCGGATGATGTAAAGGTCGAATGTGCTTACAAGGATGCGACCAGCATTAAAAAGCGCTTGGCAGACTTGGATGCAAAGATAATTGCGGATTCAAAACTGCATCAGGACAACGGCCAGAATTCACTCAAAGCCGAGGTTGATACGTCCAATGTTGCTTGCCCTTCGACCGACTTTGCAGCATTTCTCACAGCCTTCTCCGAGCGCGCCGATGTACAGAAATCCTTCGTCCAGCAGCCACTGAAAATGGTTACAACTGTGGCCGGCGATCCCGAACCCGAGATGGAAAAGCGCAGCCTCAGCGGCGATCAGCTCAAGTTTCCAATCATTCCGGATCAAGCAAAGCGAAAGGCCCAGGGCCTGACGTTGACCGTCAAGGAAGAGCGGGGCGACAAGGCAATTGCGATCCTGCAGAAGCCAGATACCGACTACATCTTCGAGTATCGGTTTGTCCGTGGGCAATGCTGGCAGTTGGAAGAAGTGATGGATTACTCGCTTTAAACGCAGAGAACTGGGCTGAGGAAAGAAGTCTGTTCAATCAGATCCGTAAATCATGAGCAGGGAAGCAAGTTGAAAAAATTAGGCTTGATCGCGTTATTGCTGTGTTCTTTCTCTGTGGGGGCAGGGCCGATGTTCCCGTCACTCGAGTCTTGCATGGCCGCCGACAGCGATTGTGCGCTGGCGCTGAAAGACGATTTTCTGGTGGACGCTAAGTCCGGGCAACGTCTCTCCGAAAGGCCGGTATCGGCCGGAGCGATGAGTGTTTTCTGGCTGTATCGAGATGGCGAGCGCTACATCCTGGAGGAGGAAAACTCCTCACAGGCGAAGTCGCGTCGCTGGCTGGTATTCACCTACGACAGCGGAAAAGTGGTGCTCGACGGCGCTTATGTTTTCTCGATCGACATTGATATGAACACCGGGCCCTATTGGCATGGCTACGACTGCCGAGGTGATGCCAAGCCGTTCGCCGTGCCCACGAAAGATCCGTTCAATGATGTCGCTTTGGAGGAGTTGTGCGGGGAGGCCGAAGGCTGGGTCGTCTCGGGTCGGAATACCGAGGTGCCGGTGTCTGCCAAGGGGCTGGCCGTCAGTGTTCCCGTTTACCACGCCCGCAACCGTGACGGTTCAGCGACGTACCTGTTTACTGAAAGTGATGTTCCGGAGCTTTCGAAGCTGGTGTGTTTGTCCAATTGCGCCGATGTCACTCAAATACCAGAACGCGTCTCGCAAGAAACAGCGCCTTTGAAGGGCGGGCAGGATGGAACGTTGTGTTCAGATGACGAAGACATTTACTTCAGTTGCCCGTTGGAGGGTGGTAAGACGGTTTCCGTTTGTGCACGGGGAAACAACAAGCCCACGGCCGGTTTTGTTCAGTACCGTTACGGCGTGCCGAGCAAAATAGAGATGGTCTATCCGAAGACGGCTTTGCCGCCCAAGGGCAAATTCTTTGTCGTGAACGCTTCGGAAGGCAGCGTGAACTTGAACATCATCAAGTTCAAAAACGGTGCTTATACCTACCTCGTTAATCAAGCCTTTCTGAGTTATCTGACGGTGCTCAAGGACGACAAGGCGGTGTTCCGGCAGTATTGCGGTGAGGGAGGGAATGCCTACATAAACCGGGCGGCGCTCCAGGGGTTGGAAACGCGCCCAAAAAGCGCAGAGGACTTTCGCTAGTTTTTGTTATCGAGATTTAGAAAAGGGGACTTAACGTCCCCTTTTTTCATCCACAAGTCTCGCTACGGCTTGGCCGCCACGCTTCGCACTTCAATCTGGTCGAGCGTCCCTTCCACCATCAATCTCACGCCGTCCGCCATTCTGCTCAGGGCCAGTGCCACCGAGCGGCGGGAGCCGTGGAGGTCGTCGGCGAGGTCGCAGGCGATGACGCTGATGGACAGGAGGTCTTCGGAGGCGTTGGCCATGAGGGCTTCGGCGTCGGTGCCGGGGGAGAGTTTGAAGAGGCCGTTCTCGCGCTTGGGGTGTGGATCGACGGCTGGTTTGAAATGGTGGTCGAGGGCGCGCTCGGCGGCTTCGTGGAATTTCTTTGATTCCAGGGTTTCGTAGGGCGAAACGTCTGGGTTTTCGGGGGGATTGGGTGTTGGTTTGATCATGGTGCAGCTTCCTGAAGTTATGAGGCCGACACCAATTCGCTTTGCACTTCGAATAGGTGGCAGCTGTGCGTAGGTGTGCAAGACCGGTCCAGGAACCCGGCAGACCCGAAGGTCTCCGACGCACAGCCGCCATAACGATCGGGAGCATAGGAAAACGCTCGGCGAAACGCCACTAACGATTGTGCACCTGAACCGGACTTGCACGTCCGAGTCACCGATTTTGCGGTGACACACAGAGCCTATCGATAGCCGGCCAACTCGCCTAGTTCATGGACAGCACCGTACTTTGCAGGAAATTTCCCATAGATTCGCGGGCCGGAAGATCAAAAGATCGCAGGCTTCGCCGGCTCCTACAGGGATGTGTTTCAACAGGTGTAGGAAAGGTGAGTGATGAGACGCGGAGCGTCTCGGGTTGCATTCCCACGCGGAGCGGGGGGACGGTCAGGGGGAAACGTTGAATAGTGACTTGGCGGTCATCGTGCGGGAAATGGTCTGCATCATCCTCCAACAGCGTCAGATACTGGCGTTATCGTCCGAATCCCTTACACTGCCCCGGCCGTTCATTTTCCTTTTGAGGCTGTGCGCATGAAATTTCGTTTTCTTCTGTGGATGATGGGTTTGTTGATGGGCAAGGCCAGCCGGACAAATCCTGCTTTCCAGCAGCAGTTGGGTGACAAGGATCTGGTGTTTCAGCTGCAGACGCTGGATGGGAAAGTGGCGCGGCATTTTGTGGTCAAGGATCAGCGCATCACCAGCAAGTCCGGCGTGGTGGCGGAGCCGGCGTTTGCGATTGCGTTTAAAGATGCCGGTTATGGCTTTGCCACGATGCAGGCGAAGAACAAACAGTTGGCGTTTATGCAGGGGATTCAGGACAAGTCGATCCAGCTCAAGGGCAATCCGGCGCTGGTGATGTGGTTTCAGGGGTTGATGAAGTATTTGGTGCCGAGGAAGGCTAAGCCTAAGGCTTGAGCCTTTGGTGACGCGGAGCGTCACGGGATGCATTCCCACGCGGAGCGTGGGAACGATCAGGGGTGGTCAGTTAGACCGAGTTGGATTCTTCGCGAGCAGGCTCGCTCCCACAGGGATTTTGGTGATCCTTGAGGGAGCGGGCCTGTTTTGTTTAGGCCTGGCTGAACTGCGAGGCCAGTTCGCGCAATAACACCTCGGCCTCAAGCACTTTGCTGACGACGTCATTGGCCTTGTCGCGAGTCAAACCCACGCGTTCAAGCAGCGCATCCGGAATGTCTTCATCCGGGCCGGAGCCAATCCCGCGACCGCGCAGCAAGCGCACGGCCAGGCAGACGAGGTTCGGGTATTCGGCGTAGGCGCCGTCGTAGCTTGGGTCGTGCTGGAAGCGCAGGGCGGTGGCCAGTTCGTCGGGCATGTCCCAGTAGCGCATCAGCCACGAGCCGATCTGTTCGCGGCTGATACCGAGCAGGTGTTGCTCGATGTAGCTGTGGCACAGGTGCGGGTTGACCTCCAGGTGGCGGCAGATCAGCGAGAAGTGCGGCGGGAACACGTGGGCCAGCAGCAGGTAGCCGAAGTTGTGCAGCAGGCCGGCCAAATAGGTCAGGCCAGCTTCCGGGCGCTGGGCGCGCGGCATGGCGCGGGTCAGGCCTTCGATGACGGCGGCGGTGTAGATCGATTGCTGCCAATACGGCGTGGTGTGTTGCGGGTGGTCTTTGGGCAGGCTCAGAGTCTTGCCGAGGGCCAGGCCCAGCGCCAGATTGATCACCAGATCGAAACCGAGCACACGAACGATCGCGTCTTCCACCGAACGAATCTTGCCCGGCGAGGCGTAGTACGGCGACGCCGCCCAGCTCACCACTTGCGCGGCCAGCGCCGGGTCGGTTTCAACGACGCCGGTGATGTCGTCGATGGTGGCGTTGGGGTCGACGCGCAGTTTGATGATTTTTTGCGCGGTCTCGGCCAGCGGCGGAATCTCGATGGTCGCTTCCAGACGTTGCTGAATGCGCCGCGCGGTGAACGCTTGCACGGCCTGGGTGATTTCCTCGCGGTCATCGTCCGGGCGGTCGAGGTTCGGGCGGATGCTGCTCAGGGCTTCGCCGAAGTTGGCGGCGCTGGCCTTGGTCAGCATGGTCTTGAAGTCTTCGCTGGCGATTTCCAGCAGCAGGCCCGGCTCGCCGGAGTTGATCAGCAACTTCGGTTCGCGCAGCAGGCTTTCTTCGTAGAGGCACGGCGAACTGGTCAGCGCCGGCAGGCCCGGCAGCAGGCTCAGGCTGTGCTTGCCGAGCATCTTTTCCAGGCGCTCGGTGGACACGGCAGTCAGGCGCCGGCCCGTCAGTTCGGCGAGGCGATTGAGGTCAAGCAATTGGCTCTGCGGAAACAGCACCATCAGCGCGCCGACGGCGTCGTCCAGCAACACGGCTTGTACCTTGCGCGAGGCATTGAGGCCGTGGTGGTCGAGCACTTCTTCGTAGGCGATCCCGAGTTTGCCTAGCAGCAGCCGAATGACAGACGGCGCGTGCGGGGATTCGGGGGCGAGAGCGGCTTCGGTCATGATCTGTATCCGTTTTTGAAACAATGGCAGGAGTATAACCACCTTGATCAGAACGATCTGTCAGAAACTGCGACGGTGCTCACACTTGGCCGTATTGCTGCCCGTGGCGCAGCCAGCGATCGAGTAATGGGCTGACGTGGGTTGGCCAGCGTTCCAGCAAGGCTTGCGCGGCGTCGCGGACGGCGGGCAGCAAGTCGGCGTCGCGCATCAGGTCGGCGACTTTGAATTGCAGCAGGCCGGTCTGGCGAGTGCCGAGCATTTCCCCGGGCCCGCGCAGTTCGAGGTCTTTTTCGGCGATGACGAAACCGTCGTTGGTCTCGCGCATGATGCCCAGACGCTGGCGCCCGATCTGCGACAGCGGCGGATGGTAAAGCAGCACGCAATGGCTGGCGGCGCTGCCCCGGCCAACGCGGCCGCGTAGCTGGTGCAGTTGCGCGAGGCCGAGGCGCTCGGGGTTTTCGATGATCATCAGGCTGGCGTTGGGCACGTCGACGCCCACTTCGATCACCGTGGTGGCGACCAGCAGTTGCAGATTGCCGGCCTTGAATTCGGCCATGACGGCGGCCTTCTCGACGGGTTTCATGCGCCCGTGGATCAGCCCGACTTTCAGTTCGCCGAGGGCTAGAGTGAGGTCTTCGAAGGTGGTTTCGGCGGCCTGACAGGTCAGCTCTTCGGATTCTTCAATCAGCGTGCACACCCAATAGGCCTGACGGCCTTCGGCGCAGGCACCGCGCACGCGTTCGATGACTTCGACGCGGCGGGTGTCGGTGACCAGCACGGTGTTGACCGGGGTTCGACCGGGCGGCAGTTCGTCGAGGATCGAGGTGTCGAGGTCGGCGTAGGCACTCATCGCCAGTGTTCGAGGAATCGGCGTGGCGGTCATGATCAGTTGGTGCGGGCACATGCGTCCGCCGACGCCTTTCTGCCGCAGCGCCAGACGCTGCTGCACGCCGAAGCGGTGTTGTTCGTCGATGATCACCAGCGCCAGATTCTTGAACTGCACTTCGTCCTGAAACAGCGCGTGGGTGCCGACCACCATCGGCGTGCCGCTGGCGATCTGTTCCAGTGCGGCGACACGGTTTTTGCCTTTGAGCTTGCCGGCCAGCCACGCGACTTCAATGCCCAGCGGTTCGAGCCAGCGCTTGAAGGTGATGAAGTGTTGTTCGGCAAGGATCTCGGTCGGCGCCATCAGCGCGACTTGATAGCCGGCCTCCAGCGCTTGCAACGCGGCGAGGGCGGCGACCACGGTTTTGCCGGCGCCGACGTCGCCCTGAATCAGTCGCAGCATCGGTTCGTGCTGACTGAGGTCGTAGGCGATTTCGTTGCCGACGCGCTGTTGCGCGCCGGTCGGGTTGAAGCCGAGGTTGGCCAGATATTTCGGCGGCAGCTTTTTTGCTTTCGGCATGGCTGGCGCGCGCAGCGAACGCATGCTTTCGCGCAGACGTTGCTGCGACAGTTGATGGGTCAGCAGTTCTTCGAAAGCCAGACGATGCTGCGCCCAGTGATGACCGAGGGCGAGTTCGTCGACGTCGGCATCGGCGGGCGGGTTGTGCAGGTAGCGGATCGCATCGGCCAGCGGCGCCAGTTGATAGTCGCGGGCCAGTTCGGTCGGCAGCCAGTCGGGCAAGGTATCTGGCTTGAGCATCGTCAGTGTCTGCAGACACAACTGGCGCAGACGCGCTTGGGTCAGGCCTTCGGTGAGCGGATAGACCGGGGTCAGGGTTTCATCCACTGGCGGCGGTTCGTCACCAGTAATGGCACGGTATTCCGGGTGGTAGATTTCCAGTCCTGACGCGCCGGGCCGGGCCTCGCCGTAGCAGCGAACCCGCGTGCCGCGCTTGAGGCCTTCTTTCTGCGCGTTGCTGAAATGGTAGAAGCGCAGGCTGAGACCGCCGGTGCCGTCCTGCAAGCGCACGACAAGGCTGCGGCGTCGGCCCATGACCACGTCGGCGCCGCTGACGGTGCCTTCGACCACGGCATCCTGTCCCGGTCGCAGCGCGCCGATCGGCACCACACGGGTGCGATCCTGATAGCGCAGCGGCAGGTGGAACAGCACGTCCTGCAGATTCTCCAGGCCGACCTTGGCCAGTTTCTCGGCCATGGCTTCGCCGACACCCTTGAGTGCCGTCACCGACACTTGCGACAGCTCAGTCATGACGCTCGCTTAACCGGCCGTAACCGGTGCCGCTGGCTTGGCCACCGAACACAGGCGAATGGAGTCGGCGAGGATCTCGATGGCTTTCGGCCGTGGGAAGCTCGCGCGCCAGGCAATGGCCACGGTGCGGAACGGCACCGGCGGCGACAGTGGGCGCACTTCGATCACGCCCGGGGCGTAGTGATGGCTGTCGACCGCCGACAACGGCAGGATCGAGATGCCCAGACCGGACGCGACCATGTGGCGGATGGTTTCCAGCGAGCTGGATTCGACCGTGGTGTGCTTGGCGCCGTCGTTGCCCTTGGTCAGAGTCGGGCAGGCTTCAAGCACCTGATCGCGGAAGCAGTGGCCTTCGCCGAGCAGCAGCAGGCTCTTGTCGTTGAGCAGGCCGGCGTCGATGGTCTCTTTTTGCGTCCACGGGTGCTGCGCCGGCATCAAGACGTAGAACGGCTCGTCGTAGAGCGGCAGGGTCAGCACGTCGGCTTCGTTGAACGGCAGGGCGATGATGATCGCGTCGAGTTCGCCGTTGCGCAGTTTGTCGCGCAGCACGTGGGTGAAGTTTTCTTCGATGTACAACGGCATCTGCGGGGCGACCCGGTGCAGTTGCGGAATCAGATGCGGGAACAGGTACGGGCCGACGGTGTAGATCGCACCGACTTTCAACGGCGCGGTCAGCTGATTCTTGCCGGCCTGGGCCAGTTCGCGGATGCCTTGTGCTTGCTCCAGAACCTTCTGCGCCTGGGCGACGATGCCTTCGCCGACCGGGGTCAGGCGCACGGCGCTTTTGCTGCGCTCGAAAATCAGCACACCGAGTTCGTCTTCAAGCTTTTTCACGCCCACCGACAGGGTCGGCTGGCTGACGTGGCAACGTTCGGCGGCGTGGCCGAAATGCTGCTCTTGGGCGAGGGTAACGATGTAGCGTAATTCTGTGAGGGTCATAGCAAGCGTCCATGAAGATGCGGGCCAAGCATACCGGCTGCAATCGATAGACGCACGTTATCAGACTGAGCGCCCAATGCGACACCGGGCAATCTCGGTTTGCCGCAGGCAGATACGTAAAAGGCACCTTTCGGTGCCTTTATCTCGGTCTAACGTTCAACACATAACCACTGTGGGAGCGAGCCTGCTCGCGAAAGCGGTGGGTCAGACAAGCATGGGCTGACTGACACGACCTCTTCGCGAGCAAGCTCGCTCCCACAGGTATTGCGGTGTTCCTTAACGGCGGCGTTCGAGGGAATAAACAAACGGCGCAACAATTTCGATCGAGCCGTTGTTGAGCATGTCGGCCGGTGGCTTGGGCAGCGGCTGCGCGCGGCGGATCATTTCCAGGGTAGCCCGGTCCAGATCGGCGTTGCCGGAGCGGCCCACCAGTTCGAACGACAGTACATTACCTTCGCCATCCACTACGAAACGCAGGCGGTTCAAGCCTTCTTTACCGCGCGCCTGAGCACTGGCCGGGTACTTTTTGTACTTGGCCAAGTGCGCGAGCAGGGTGCCTTGCCAACTGGCCTTGGCAGCCATCTGAGCAGGCGACGGACCCGGTGCAGGCTGGGCGGATTTCTCCGTCGGCGCCTGAGTCGGTTGCGTGTCGGCCGGTTTCTCCTCGGAAGGTTTTTCCTTCGGTGGATCGGGCAGCTTCTTCTCTACCGGCTTCGGCGGTTTAGGCTTGGGCTTCGGCTTGGGTTTCTGCACCGCGATTTCAGCTTTCGGTGCTTCGGCCAGCTTCGGAATCGGCAACTCTTCAACCGGAGCCGGTGGCTGCGGCGGTGTGACGACTTTCGGCGGAGCAGGCGGTGGCGGGGCCGGAACCGGGGCCAGCTCGACCATCATTGCCTGCGGCGGCAATTCGATGGGCGGGCGGGCGGTCCAGTTCAGCGCCAGCGCGATGGCCAGCGCATGAACGCCCAGCACCACGGCCAGGCTACCGCTGTAACGCGTCAGCTTATGGCGCGTCGTGATCATTTCTTGGCTGCCGTCTCAAGTCCGACCAGACCGACCTTCAGGTAACCGGCGCCGCGCAGCTTGTCCATCACGCTCATCAGGTCGCCGTAATCCACACCTTTGTCGGCCTGGAAGAAGATAGTGGTGTCTTTCTTGCCCTGAGTCTTGGCGTCGAGGAAGGCGCCGAGGGTTTCGGGCTTCACTTCGTCTTCACCAATGAACAGGCGCTGATCAGCTTTTACGCTAAGGAACACCGGTTTCTCTGGCCGCGGCGCCGGTTTGGCGGTCGAGGCAGGCAGGTCGACTTTGATATCCACAGTGGCCAACGGAGCGGCCACCATAAAGATGATCAACAGCACCAGCATCACGTCGATGAACGGCGTGACGTTGATTTCGTGGTTCTCGGCCAGATCGTCGTCTGCGCCTTCTTTCAAATGCAGGCCCATGGCCGATTACCCCACTTTGACCATGTGCGGCTGCGAGCTGCGCTCAGGCTGGTGATCGAGGTCACGGCTGACCAGCAGCAGGACTTCTGCCGAGGCATCGGAAACCTGCGCCTTGTAACCGGCGATGGAGCGGGCGAAGACGTTGTAGATCACAACGGCTGGAATCGCGGCAACCAGGCCCAGTGCGGTGGCCAGCAGCGCTTCAGCAATGCCGGGCGCGACGACAGCAAGGTTGGTGGTCTGGGTTTTGGCGATGCCGATGAAGGAATTCATGATGCCCCACACGGTACCGAACAGGCCGACAAACGGCGCGGTGGAACCGATGGTGGCGAGGACGCCAGTGCCGCTGCTCATGTTGCGACCGCAGGCGGCAACCAGACGCTCGAGACGGAAGCTGACGCGCTCCTTGATGCCTTCCTTCTCGCGGCTGTTGACCGACAGGCGCATCTCTTCGAGCGCGTCGTGCACCAGCAGGTTGGCGAGGGTGCCTTCCTTGCCGGCCGTGGCGCTGGCTTCTTTCAGGGTGGTGGCTTTTTTCAGAGCGGCGATTTCGCCACGCAGACGACGCTTGGCGCCCATCAACTCGAAGCCTTTGGCGATCCAGATGGTCCAGGTGATGATCGAAGCGATGGCCAGACCGATCATCACGATTTTCACGATGATGTCGGCGTTCTGGTACATGCCCCACGGCGACAGGTCGTGGGCCATGCCCAGGCTGTTGTCGGCTTCGAGAACTTCAGGGACATCGGCAGCGTCAACTGCTTGCACTGGATCGGTAGCGGCCGGGGCAGCCGGAGCGGCGGCTGGTGCGCTTTGCTCGGTGGCGGCTGGCGTTGCAGGTGCCTGGGCATCGGCGAAAGCAGCAGTCGGTGCCAGCATCAGGCTGAGCAACAGAGCCGCCACCGCGCTAAAAACGCGAGGTCGTTTGGTTGGCGAAGCGGGGATTTGATTACGTGTCATGCTGGCCGGACCTGAGATAGAAAAACGGTGATGCTCTACCAGGCCTCGTAAGGCCGAGAACAAAAGTGGCGTGCATTATTGCAAGTAATTCTTGTTAACAAAAGTAATAGAGTATCTTTTTTTCCTTCATTGCTAGCCGTTCGTCCTGTGCCAGAGCTAGTCTGTGCCTTTCCGATAGGAGTTTTTTGATGTCCGCGCCTTCTGTTTTGATTGCCGGTTGTGGTGATGTCGGCAGTCGTCTGGCCAAGCAATTGCTGGCGGCTGGCTGGGAAGTTCACGGCCTGCGCCGGGATGTTTCGAAGCTGCCTGCTGGAGTGATCGGCGTTGCCGGCGACCTGTTCAATGAAGACTGCCCGGCGACCTGGCCGGTGGGTGCCGTGGACTATCTGGTGTATTGCGCCGCCGCCACTGATCACGATGAGGCCGGTTATCGCGCGGCTTATGTGCAGGGTTTGCAGAATGTCCTGAGCTGGCTGGACGACTATGGGCAGGTGCCTGAGCGGCTGATCTTTGTTTCCAGCAGCAGCGTTTATGGGCAGCAGGAGGGTGAGTGGGTCGATGAGAGCTCAGAGACCATCGCTGCCGGATACTCCGGGCGGTTGATGCTGGAGGCTGAGCAGGTGGCGCTTAATAGTGGCATTCCCGCGAGCATCCTGCGTCTGACTGGCATCTACGGCCCGGGCCGCGAATGGCTGTTGACTCAAGTGCGTCGCGGTTATCGCGTGGCGGTCGAACCGCCGCTGTATGGCAATCGGATTCATGCTGACGATGCGGCCGGGTTGCTGGCATTCCTGTTGGAGAAGGCTCGGCAGGGCGTGAATCTGGAAGATTTCTACATCGGCGTCGACGATGCACCGGCGCCATTGGCGGAAGTTGTGGGCTGGTTACGCGAGTATCTGGGCGTTACCGAATGGTCTGAAGATGCCAGTGTGCGGCGCACCGGCAGCAAGCGCTGCAGCAATGGCCGGGCGAAAGCGTTGGGCTGGACGCCAACGTACCCAAGTTACCGCGAAGGTTATGCCGCCATTTTAGAAGGGCGCTGCTGACTTCCAAACACCACAAAACTAATGTGGGAGCGAGCTTGCTCGCGAAGAGGGCTTAACATCCAACATCTCTGTTGGCTGTTGCACCGCATTCGCGAGCAAGCTCGCTCCCACATTTGATCTTCAGCGGTTTCAGAAGCGGTTTACTGTTTTTCCAGCAACCACTTGCGCTCACCTGCGGTGAACTGCGGTTGTTCGTCCGCTTGAGCGGAGTTCACCGCTTGCAGGATTTCCAGCTCTTTGCCCTTGCGCACAAAGATCCAGTTATTGCCCTGACCGTTCTGCTGCAACCACATGCTGTCATTGGTGCTGCTCATCGATGCGCAATCGCCCGCCAGGCACAAGGCGTAACGGTCGGCCCCCGGCAATCCGGAAACCTGGCCGTCAGCCTGGAACTGCACGGTGCCGCCTTCGCCCTGACCACTGGCGATTGTCCAGCTGCCGCCCATGTAGGCGGAATACAGCGCGCGCTCGAAACTGGCGCCAATCGGTGCGCCTTCCGGCACCGGAATCTGTGCGCGGTCGAACACCTGCTCGGGTTCGTTGTCGCTGGCGGCTTGCTGTAGTTGCCCGCCATCGCGTTTCAGCTCACTGGCGGAGCTGCCATAGAAGTCGACTTTCCAGGCGCCGGATTTCTCACCCAGCAGCCGTCCTTCGACGTTCTCAAATCCGTTGGTGTAGCGGGCCTGACTGGCCTTGGTGTTGACGTCCCACTCAAGGTTCGGGCCGTAAGCCTGAAGCGCTTCGCGCAGGGGGCCGCCCTTGGCTGCGGCATCGATCGCCACCTGGTTGATCCAGGTGCCGCTGATGTCACGGTCGGCAGGGTTGCTGGCGCAGCCGCCGAGGAAAATGGCGAGCAGCGGGAGAGCTAGCGCTTTGCGCATGGTGGAATCCTTTCAAAACCTTTTCTTGCAGCAGTCGGCGCGGCGGTTGAAGGCCGCGCCGTGCGCATCACTCGATGACCAGAATGGCATCCATTTCAACCTGCGAACCCTTTGGCAGGGCAGCCACGCCGATGGCGGCGCGAGCCGGGTACGGCTGGTCGAAGTATTTGCCCATGATCTCGTTGACCTTGGCGAAGTGGCTCAGGTCGGTGAGGAAAATGTTCAGTTTGACGATGTCCTTGAACGAACCGCCAGCGGCTTCGGCCACGGCTTTGAGGTTCTCGAACACCTGGACGGTCTGGGCTTCGAAGCCTTCAACCAGTTCCATGGTTTTTGGGTCCAGAGGAATCTGACCCGACATGTAAACGGTGTTGCCGGCCTTGATCGCCTGGGAGTAAGTGCCGATGGCGGCCGGGGCCTTGTCGCTGGTGATAACAGTCTTGGTCATGTATGACTCCTTGTAATGGTTGAGTTATGCACGCATGCGGGTGATGCGGATCACCCCGGTCAGGGCGCGCAGCTTCTTGATCACACGGGCCAGGTGCACACGGTCGTGAACGCTGACCACCAACTGGACCACGCTGATGCGACCATCGCGTTCGTCCATGCTGATTTTCTCGATATTGCCGTCGGCGGCGTTGACGCTGCTGGCCAGCAGAGCGATCAGGCCGCGCTGGTGTTCCAGCTCGACGCGCAGTTCGACGTTGAATTCGCCGGTGACATCCTTGGCCCACGAGAGCTGGATGCATTTTTCCGGGTTGTGCCGGATTTCGCTGATGTTGCGGCAGTTGTCCAGGTGCACGACCATGCCTTTGCCTGCCGACAGGTGCCCGACAATCGGGTCGCCCGGGATCGGCGTGCAGCATTTGGCGTAGCTCAGCACCAGACCTTCGGTACCGCGAATCGCCAGCGGGCCTTCCGGGCTTGGCAGCTGTTCGCCTTCGCCGAGCAGCCGTCGGGCAACGACGTAAGCCATGCGGTTGCCGAGGCCAATGTCTTCGAGCAAGTCTTCGATCAGTTCGAGGCGGTACTCGGTGAGCATCGCCTTGACGCGTTCGGCCGGGATCTTCTCCAGCGAACTGTCGAAACCGTTGAGGACTTTGTTCAGCAGGCGTTCGCCGAGGCTGATGGACTCGGAGCGACGTTGCAGTTTCAGCGCATGGCGGATGTGCGTGCGCGCCTTGCCGGTGACCACGAAATTGAGCCACGCCGGGTTCGGCCGTGCGCCGGGGGCGCTGACAATCTCGACCGTGGAGCCGCTTTGCAGCGGTTCGGACAGCGGTGCGAGACGACGGTTGATCCGGCAGGCGATGCAGCTGTTGCCGACGTCGGTGTGTACCGCGTAAGCAAAGTCGACCGCCGTGGAGCCTTTCGGCAGCTCCATGATCCGGCCTTTTGGCGTGAACACATAGACCTCGTCCGGGAACAGGTCGATTTTCACGCTCTCGATGAATTCCAGCGAGTTGCCGGCGCGTTGCTGCATTTCCAGCACGCCTTTGACCCACTGACGGGCGCGGGCGTGAGTGCCTTTCGGCTGCTCGTCACCGCTGGATTTGTACAGCCAATGGGCGGCGATGCCGTTGTTGGCCATCTCTTCCATTTCGCGGGTACGGATCTGGATCTCGATCGGTACGCCGTGCATGCCGAACAGCGTGGTGTGCAGCGACTGATAGCCGTTGGCCTTGGGGATCGCGATGTAATCCTTGAAGCGCCCCGGCAACGGCTTGTACAAATTATGAACAGCGCCCAGCACGCGGTAGCAGGTATCGACCTTGTCGACGATGATCCGGAACGCATAGACGTCCATGATCTCGTTGAAGGCCCGACGCTTGCCGCGCATTTTCTTGTAGATGCCGTAGAGGTGTTTCTGGCGACCGCTGACTTCGCCCTGGATGCCGTCGATGGCGAGACAATGGCCAAGGGATTCTTCGATCTTGTTGACGATTTCCTTGCGGTTGCCCCGGGCGCGTTTGACCGCCTGGTAGATCCGCGCGGAACGCATCGGGTGCATGGCCTTGAAACCGAGGTCTTCGAATTCGATGCGGATCGCATGCATGCCCAGCCGGTTGGCGATGGGCGCATAGATTTCGAGGGTTTCCTTGGCGATCCGGCGGCGTTTTTCGCCGGACAGCACTTCCAGCGTGCGCATGTTGTGCAGGCGGTCGGCAAGCTTGACCAGGATCACGCGAATGTCGCGCGCCATGGCCATGGCCATTTTCTGGAAGTTTTCAGCCTGGGCTTCGGCCTTGGTCTCGAAATTCATCTGGGTCAGTTTGCTGACCCCGTCGACCAGTTCGGCCACGGTTTCACCGAACTGCGCTTGCAGCGCTTCTTTGGCGATACCGGTGTCTTCGATCACGTCATGCAGCATCGCGGCCATCAGGCTCTGATGATCCATGTGCATGTCGGCAAGAATATTGGCCACGGCAAGAGGATGCGTGACGTACGCCTCGCCACTGCGACGGCGTTGACCGTCATGGGCTTGTTCGGCGTAGAAATACGCTCGGCGGACCAGGTTGACCTGGTCGTTGCCGAGGTAGGTCGATAAGCGATCGGCGAGGGCGTCTATGCTCGGCATGATGATTCCTGCCGTAAGCTGTGATCCCGCGCCGTGCTACGTCGACCAGGCATAGGCTTAGACGGCCTCGTTGGACTCGTCCTCGAACGCTGCGAACAGCGGCTCTTCGTGGACAATTTCCTGCTCGGCGATGAACTCGTAGCTCATCAGGCCTTCAGCGATTTCACGCAGGGCGACAACGGTCGGCTTGTCGTTTTCCCACTGAACCAGTGGCTCTTTGCCGCCGGTGGCCAGTTGACGGGCACGTTTGGTAGAGAGCATGACCAGCTCAAAACGGTTTTCCACGTGGTTCAGGCAGTCTTCAACGGTTACGCGGGCCATGGTATTCCTCGGAGCGAATGCAATATGCGCGCTGCCCGGTTGGGCGAGCGGACTCAACAGTTTAAAAAATCACCAGCGATTAGGGAAGCGCTGATTTTTTAACCAAGCCCTTCAACGCGCTGCAAGCACCAATGTAAAGCGCTTGCAGCGGTTTTGGGAAGTGCTGATTTAACCCAGCAACTCAGCCAGCAATTTGCCGAAACGCTGCTGTTGGCGTTTCTGTTGCAGCTGATTGGCGCGGAAAATCGCCTTCAGGTCATCCAGCGCGTGGGCGAAATCGTCGTTGATGATCAGGTAGTCGTAGTCGACGTAGTGGCTCATTTCGCTGACCGCTTCACGCATGCGCCCGTCGATGATTTCGTCGCTGTCCTGGCCACGGTTGGTCAGACGCTGATGCAGCGCCTGCAACGATGGCGGCAGGATGAAGATCGAACGTGCCTGCGGCATCAATTTGCGCACTTGCTCGGCGCCTTGCCAGTCGATTTCCAGAATCAGGTCGTGGCCGGCGTCGAGGGTTTGCTGCAGGTGGCTTTGCGAAGTGCCGTAGAGGTTGCCGAACACTTCGGCGCGCTCGAGGAAATCGCCATGCTCGCCCATTTTCACGAACGCTTCGCGTGAGACGAAGTGATAGTTCACGCCGTCCACTTCACCCGGTCGCATGGCGCGGGTGGTGTGTGAGACCGAAACGCGGATTTCCGCGTCGGCGTCGGTCAAAGCCTTGACCAGACTGCTCTTGCCCGCGCCGGATGGCGCGGAAATGATGTACAGGGTGCCGGTGCTGTGGGTCATGTCGGGGTAGCCTTACTCAATATTCTGCACTTGTTCGCGCATCTGCTCGATCAACACCTTGAGGTTGACGGCGGCCTGGGTGCTGCGCGGGTCGAAGGCTTTGGAGCCCAGTGTGTTGGCTTCGCGGTTGAGCTCCTGCATCAGGAAGTCGAGGCGGCGTCCGGCTGCTCCGCCGGACTTGAGCACCCGGCGCACTTCGATGATGTGGGTGCTCAGGCGGTCCAGTTCTTCAGCCACGTCGCTCTTTTGCGCGAGCATGACCATTTCCTGTTCGAGGCGTTGCGGATCCAGTTCGGCCTTCATGTCGGTAAAGCGGTCGAGGACCTTCTGACGCTGAGTGGCGAGCATTTGCGGCACCAGTTCACGCAGGGTCACGACGTCTTCTTCGATGGATGTCAGGCGCTCGTTGATCAAGCGTGCCAGCTCCGCGCCTTCGCGCTCGCGGCCGGCCTTCAACTCTTTCAAGCCTTGATTGAACAGGGCCAGTGCGTCGGCATTCAGTGCCTGCGGGTCGCTCGCATCACCGACCAGGACGCCAGGCCAGGCCAGCACCTCGAGCGGGTTCAGTGCGGCAGGATTCTTGATCAGGCCGGCAACGGTCTCGGCCGCAGCAACCAACTGCGCGGCGCGCTCGCGATCGACTTGCAGGGTTTTGCCGGTGCTTTCTTCGGTGAAACGCAGGGTGCATTCCAGTTTGCCTCGCGACAGGCCTTGACGCAGCGCTTCACGCACCGCGCCTTCGAGGTCGCGAAACGACTCCGGCAGGCGCAGGTGCGGTTCCAGATAGCGGCTGTTGACCGAGCGCAGTTCCCAGCTCAGTGTGCCCTGGGCGCCGGCTTTTTCGACGCGGGCGAAGGCGGTCATGCTGTGCACCATGGCGGTGACCTCGCAATGCAGATCGGCGCAGCAGGGATGTTCCGCAGGCTCGATATCAATGAATTTAAGCCGACTGGCAGCAAAGGCGCAGGATTGTAGCGCAGTGCGGCGAATGCGCCCAAACACACGGTGTGACAAAGGGCTGCAGCCCGTCGGTAATGGGTGTTTCAGGGGCTTCGGTCGTCGCCCCGATTTTTTAGCGAGTGCCCAGGCGCGGTGCAGCGCTCTATAATGCTCGGCAGTTTTCCGTCCTCAGTACAGGTATCTCCTATGAAACGTCCAAGTGGTCGCGCTGCCGATCAGCTCCGCTCGATCCGCATTACCCGCAACTACACCAAGCACGCCGAAGGTTCGGTGCTGGTCGAATTCGGTGATACCAAAGTCATCTGCACCGTCAGCGTCGAGAACGGCGTACCGCGTTTCCTCAAAGGCCAGGGCCAAGGTTGGTTGACTGCCGAATACGGCATGCTGCCGCGCGCCACCGGCGAGCGTAACCAGCGTGAAGCGAGCCGTGGCAAGCAGGGCGGTCGCACTCTGGAAATCCAGCGGCTGATCGGCCGTTCCCTGCGCGCGGCGCTGGACATGTCCAAACTGGGTGATGTCACTCTGTATGTCGACTGCGATGTGATTCAGGCTGATGGCGGTACTCGTACCGCTTCGATCACCGGTGCCATGGTTGCGCTGGTTGATGCACTGAAAGTGATCAAGAAGCGCGGCGGCCTGAAAGGCGGCGATCCGCTCAAGCAAATGATCGGTGCGGTATCGGTCGGCATGTATCAGGGCGAGGCCGTGCTGGATCTGGACTATCTTGAAGATTCCGCCGCCGAGACTGATCTCAACGTGGTGATGACCAGCACCGGTGGTTTCATCGAGGTGCAGGGCACCGCCGAAGGCGCGCCGTTCCAGCCTGAAGACCTCAACGCCATGCTGGAACTGGCCAAAAAAGGCATGAACGAAATCTTTGAACTGCAAAAGGCTGCACTGGCCGACTGAGCAGGTTCATAACCGCAAGGAGGACGCGATGAGTGACGAGCAAGAGTTGCTGCCCAAGCCGAGCCAAGAGGTTCGCCAGTGGGCGATGTTTTGTCACTTGTCCGCCTTGCTGGGGATCTGGATTCCGTTCGGTAATCTGATCGGACCATTGATTCTCTGGCAGATGAAGCGCGAGACAGATCCGTTCATCGATGCTCAAGGCAAGGAGGCGTTGAATTTTCAGATCACCGTCGCCATTGCTTCGTTGATCTGTTTCCTGCTGATGGTGCTGATCATCGGGTTCTTTCTATTGGGCATACTGGCTATCGGCGCGCTGGTTTTGACGATCATCGCCGGTGTGAAGGCCAATGAAGGTTTTCCTTACCGATATCCGTTTACCTGGCGGCTGATCAAATAAGACGCTCGAAAAGTTTTAAAACAAATGCCCTGACCTGTCAGGGCATTTTATTAATGCAACAAAATTAATCGCTATTATGGGTAGGATTAATCTGATCGCGATGATCGGTCGATGCTCTTTCTGTATATACACTTTTAGTCACAACTGCGTCGGCTTAGTTCGGATTCATAGCCTTGGAATCAAAGGCGGCGATTGTTAAAGTTGCTCGGATAATATTTCTCCTGAAATATTAAGATATATTCAAGCCATCGAAGGCTCTTGAATTTCCGAGTAATCAGTGTTGAGACAATCAGCCGGTTCATGAGGCGCGTGCAGGTAAATAGCTCGCCTCTGAATATATAGCCAAGAATAATCCCAATGATTCAGCTCGATTTTTACGGAACACTTGTGGCCGCCTCCTTAGTACTTCTGCTGGGGCGCGGGCTCGTTATGCGTGTAGGTTTCATGCGCAGTTACAATATTCCAGAACCTGTCGCGGGTGGCTTGGTAGTTGCCTTGCTTTTGTTGCTGCTGCGGACGTTCGATATTGAAATTCGTTTCGATACTTCCCTGCAGACACCATTGATGTTGGCCTTTTTTGCCACCATCGGTCTGAGTGCAGACTTTGCCAGCCTGAAGAAAGGTGGCCGCATAGTGGGGATATTTCTCCTGGCGGTGACCGGGCTGTTGGTGGTGCAGAATGCCATGGGTATCGGCCTGGCGAAAATGCTCGGGCTGGACCCGTTGATGGGGCTGTTGACCGGATCGATCACACTGGCGGGCGGTCACGGCACCGGTGCCGCGTGGGGCACGGTATTCAGTGAGAAGTACGGTCTGGCATCTGCGTCGGAGCTGGCGATGGCTTCCGCGACGTTTGGCCTGGTGCTGGGTGGTTTGATCGGCGGACCAGTCGCGCGCTTGCTCATCAAGCGAGTGCAGGTGCCCGGTTGTCAGAGTCCGGATGCACCGCCGCGGTTGCCGAAAGGCTTCGAGCAACCAAACAAAGAACGCTCGATTACCCCGTTTTCGTTTATAGAAACACTCGCCCTGATCGCGGTCAGTTTGCTGGCGGGCAATCTGTTGAACGGCCTGCTGCAGGGGACCGCATTCGAGTTGCCGACGTTTGTTTGTGTCCTGTTTGTTGGCGTGGTGTTGCGCAACGGGCTCTCGGCGCTGGGCCTGTATCAGGTGTTCGAGCGTGAAGTGTCGGTGCTGGGCAATGTCAGCTTGTCGCTGTTTCTGGCGATTGCCCTGATGTCGCTCAAGTTATGGGATCTGGCCGCACTGGCGTTGCCGATTTTCATCATTCTGGCTGTACAGGCGCTGGTCATGGCGTTGTTCGCGATTTTCGTGACATTCCGGATGATGGGGCGCAACTACGACGCGGCCGTGCTGGCGGCAGGGCACTGCGGTTTTGGCCTGGGTGCCACGCCGACTGCCATTGCCAACATGCAGGCGGTGACGCAGCGCTACGGCCCCTCGCAGATTGCGTTTCTGGTGGTGCCGATGGTCGGGGCGTTCTTCATCGACATCATCAATGTCATCGTGATCAAGCTGTATCTGGCCTTGCCGTTCTTCGCGGCTGTCTGAATTCGAGCCTGCCGGGACGTGACGCATAAAAAATGCCCGTATCTTGCGATACGGGCATTTTTTACTTCGAAAAGGCGCTTAGATGGTCAGCGTCCAGTCGTAGTCGACGATCAGCGGTGCGTGCTGCGAGAACCGTGGCTGACGTGGCAGGCGTGCGCTGCGTACAAAGCGTCGCAAGCCCGGGGTCAGGATCTGGTAGTCGAAACGCCAGCCCAGATTGAGCATCTCGGCCTGCTCGTTGTCTGGCCACCAGCTGTACTGGTCGCCTTCGCGGCTGACTTCGCGCAGGGCATCGACATAGCCCATGTTGCCGACAATCTCGTCCATCCAGGCGCGTTCTGGCGCCAGGAAGCCCGGGGATTGCTGGCTGTCGCGCCAGTTCTTGATGTCGAGCTTTTGCTGCGCCACGTACAGCGAGCCACAATAAATGTACTCGCGACGTTTGCGTCGCTGCTTGTCCAGGTACTTGCCGAAGTCGTCCATGAGCTTGAACTTCTGGTTCAAGTCCTCATCGCCGTTCATCCCCGAAGGAAGCAGCAAGGTGGCAATACTGACTTTGTCGAAATCTGCTTGCAGGTAGCGCCCGTAGCGGTCGGCCGTCTCGAAACCGAGACCGCTGATGACAGCCTTCGGTTGCAACCGCGAATACAAAGCCACGCCACCTTGGGCAGGGACTTCAGCATCGCAGGCATAAAGGAAGTAGCCATCCAGTTGGAAGGCTGGGTCATCCAGTTCAAAGGCGGAGGCACGGGTGTCCTGCAGGCAGATGACGTCGGCATTCTGTGCTTGCAGCCAACTGAGCAAACCACGCTCGACTGCAGCCTGAATACCATTGACGTTCACACTGATGATCCGCATAAATGGCCCCAAAAATCGCGTGCGTGTATGATACACGGCGTCAAGCTAATTAGCTAAATCCGTGGTATTTGGGGTTTTTTTCATGCAAGCGTATCAGCGCGATTTCATTCGTTTTGCCATCGATCGCGGCGTTTTGCGCTTCGGTGAGTTCACCCTGAAGTCCGGGCGCACCAGTCCTTACTTCTTCAATGCCGGCCTGTTCAACTCGGGTTCGGCCCTGGCGCAGCTGGGGCGTTTCTACGCGGCAGCCATCGCTGAGAGCGGCATTCCTTTCGACGTTCTGTTCGGCCCGGCCTACAAAGGCATCCCGTTGGCGGCGACCACCGCTGTGGCACTGGCCGAGCATCACGACCGTGATCTGCCATGGTGCTTCAACCGCAAGGAAGCCAAGGCCCACGGCGAAGGCGGCAGCCTGGTCGGCGCGCCACTGACTGGCGATGTGCTGATCATTGATGACGTGATCACGGCCGGTACGGCAATCCGCGAAGTGATGCAGATCATCGCTTCCCAGGACGGTGCCAAGGCTGCGGGCGTGCTGATTGCGCTGAACCGTCAGGAGCGTGGCAACGGTGAGTTGTCGGCCATTCAGGAAGTCGAGCGTGATTTCGGTATCCCGGTGATCAGCATTGTTTCGCTGAACCAGGTGCTGGAATTCCTTGCCGATGATCCGCAGCTCAAGCAGCACCTGCCAGCCGTGGAAGCCTACCGCGCGCAGTTCGGCGTCTGACACACCTTCCCAAGGAGCTGCCGCAGGCTGCGATCTTTTGATTTTAGCATTTGAGAGCAAGATCAGAAGATCGCAGCCTTCGGCAGCTCCTACACAGAAGGGGTGCAGATTCTGAGGTTGCCGGCAAAAAAAGACCCCGCTCAGCCAGGCTGAGCGGGGTTTTTTTGTTTACGCCAGTGCTTATGGGCGCTTGCGGTTGCTGATCAGCGTACCCACACCGGTGTCGGTGAAGATTTCCAGCAGGATCGCGTTCGGTACACGACCGTCGATGATCAACGAGCTGCCCACGCCGCCCTGAACCGCTTCCAGCGCGCAACGGATCTTCGGCAGCATGCCGCCGTAGATGGTGCCGTCGGCGATCAGATCGTCGACTTGCTGCGTGCTCAAGCCGGTCAATACGGTGCCCGACTTGTCCATCAGGCCGGCGATGTTGGTCAGCAACATCAGCTTCTCGGCTTTCAGTGCCTCGGCGACTTTACCGGCCACCAGATCGGCGTTGATGTTGTACGACTCTCCGTTCTCACCGACGCCGATCGGCGCAATCACCGGGATGAAATTGCCTTTGACCAGCAGGTTCAGCAGTTCGGTGTTGATGCCGACTACTTCGCCAACGTGGCCGATGTCGATGATTTCCGGCTGGGTCATCTCCGGGGTCTGGCGGGTCACCGTGAGCTTCTTCGCGCGAATCAGCCCGGCGTCTTTGCCGGTCAGGCCGATGGCGCTGCCACCGTGGCGGTTGATCAGGTTGACGATGCTCTTGTTGACCTGGCCGCCGAGGACCATTTCCACCACGTCCATGGTCGCAGCGTCGGTGACGCGCATGCCATCGACGAAGTGGCTTTCGATCGACAGGCGCTTGAGCAGATCACCGATCTGCGGGCCGCCACCGTGCACGACCACCGGGTTGATGCCGACGGCTTTCATCAGCACGATGTCGCGGGCGAAGCCGGTTTTCAGCTCCTCGCTTTCCATCGCGTTGCCGCCGTATTTGATCACCAGGGTCTTGCCGACATAGCGTCGGATGTAAGGCAGCGCTTCGGACAGGACCTTGGCAGTGTTGGCGGCGGCATCGCGTTCGAGGGTCATTCAGGGCTCCGGGTGGATCAGAACGGTAGTTGGAGATCAGGTGCAACGCGTTTCAATTGGGCGTGGAACACGTCCTTGATGCGCTGTAATTCAGCCTCGTCATCGGCCTCGAAGCGCAGCACCAGCACCGGTGTGGTGTTGGATGCGCGCACCAGGCCCCAGCCTTTGGCGTAGTCGACTCGCACGCCGTCGATGGTGGTCAGGTCAGCGCCTGCGCCCCACTGTGCGTCATGCAGTGCATCAATGATGCTGAATTTGCTCTCTTCGGTCACATGGATATTGATTTCCGGCGTAGAAATATCATTCGGGAAGGTCGCAAACAGCTCTTCCGCAGTGGATTTTTCCTTGCTGAGGATCTCCAGCAGTCGTGCGGCGCTGTAGATGCCGTCGTCGAAACCGAACCAGCGCTCCTTGAAGAAGATGTGCCCGCTCATTTCCCCGGCCAACAGCGCGCCGGATTGTTTCATTTTCTTTTTGATCAACGAATGACCGGTCTTCCACATTAGCGGTCGGCCGCCGTATTCCTTGATCAGCGGCACCAGACGACGGGTGCATTTGACGTCGAAGATGATTTCCGCGTCCGGATTACGCGCCACGACGTCACGGGCGAACAGCATCAGCAGGCGATCGGGGTAGACGATGCTGCCGGTGTTGGTCACCACGCCGACACGGTCGCCGTCACCGTCGAACGCCAGGCCAATGTCGGCGTTGGTTTCCTTGACCTTGGCGATCAGGTCGACGAGGTTTTCAGGCTTGCCCGGGTCCGGGTGGTGGTTCGGGAAGTTGCCGTCGACGTCGCAGAACAGCGGGATGACTTCGCAGTTCAGCGCTTCGATCAGTTGCGGAGCGATCACACCTGCCGCGCCGTTGCCGCAGTCGACCACGACTTTCATGCGCCGCGCCAGTTTGATGTCCTGGACGATTTCGGTGTTGTAGCGGTCGAGGATTTCGACTTGGGTGACGCTGCCCGTGCCGCTGCTCAGGTTGTTGCTCTTGAGGCGCTCGTGCAGGGCCTGAATCTGTTCGTTGGCGAGGGTGTCGCCGGCGATGACGATCTTGAAGCCGTTGTAGTTCGACGGATTGTGGCTGCCGGTGAGCATGACCCCGGACTTGCCCGCCAGGACGTTGGCGGCGTAGTACAGCGCCGGCGTCGGCACCAGACCGACATCGCTGACGTGGCAGCCGCTCTCGGCAATACCGCGAATCAGCTCTGCAACCAGCTCCGGGCCGGACAGTCGACCGTCACGACCGACGGACACGTTCGGCTCACCTTGCGCCAGGCTCTGCGAGCCTATGGCGCGGCCGATCCAGTAGGCGGTTTCGGCATTGAGGAATTCCGGCACGGTGCCGCGAATGTCATAGGCGCGGAAAATGCTGTCGGGCAGCGTCGGGGCAATCTTGGCTGGGGTGCTCATCTACGGAAATGCTCCATCTCGAAAGTGGCGGGACAGACCGACGAATCGTTCGACGGCAGGCTCAAACTGAAGGGTATGACGGCGTTTTCCACAGAGAGTTCGTGGTGTGAAAGGGCCATGACGCCTCGCCTGGCGTGGCTTTCGGCCGGCAAAACCTTGATTTTCGGTGTTAAAACCTGTCGCTGAAACTGCACAAATTTACCCTGTAGGAACTGCCGAAGGCTGCGATCTTTTGATCTTGATCTTGAAAATAAAAAGATCGCAGCCTGCGGCAGCTCCTACAGGATATTCATCTGATTACTTGGTGCCGGTGTGGCCAAATCCGCCGGTGCCGCGTTCGGTTTCGACGAACTCTTCGACCATTTCGAAGTGCGCCTGCACCACCGGTACCAGCACCAGTTGCGCCAGACGTTCGCCGACGGTCATGGTGAAATCGCTCTGGCCACGGTTCCAGCAGGACACCATTAGCGGGCCCTGGTAATCGGAGTCGATCAAACCGACGAGATTGCCCAGCACGATGCCGTGCTTATGGCCCATGCCCGAGCGCGGCAGGATCAGTGCGGCGAGGTTCGGGTCACCGATGTAGACCGACAGACCGGTGGGGATCAGCACGGTTTCACCCGGTTTGATCACGATGTCCTGATCCAGCATGGCGCGCAGGTCGAGGCCGGCGGAGCCCGGGGTGGCGTATTGCGGCAGCGGGAATTCAGTACCGATTCGTGGGTCGAGGATCTTGGCTTGCAAAGCGTGCATGTAAATTAAACCTGGTTCAGACGTTCGGCGATAAAAGTGACCAGTTGGCGAGCGATCTTGCTCTTGCTGGTCTGGGCGAAAACCGTGGCGTGCAGCGCACGGTCAATCACGCTGCAGGCGTTTTCTTCGCTGTTGAAACCGATGCTCGGGTTGGCGACGTCGTTGGCGACGATCAAATCGAGATTCTTGTCCTTCAGCTTGCGTGCAGCGTAGTCGAGCAGGTGTTCGGTCTCGGCGGCAAAGCCGACACTGAACGGACGGTCGGGACGGGTCGCGATGGTGGCCAGAATGTCTGGATTGCGCACCATTTGCAGGACGAAGCCGTCGCCGCTCGTAGGGTCTTTCTTCAATTTCTGCGGGGCAACGACTTCCGGGCGGTAGTCCGCTACGGCTGCCGAGGCGATGAACACGTCGCACGGGATCGCCGATTCGCAAGCCGCGAGCATGTCGCGGGCACTGACTACGTCGATGCGCGTGACGCGATCTGGCGTTGGCAGGTGCACTGGGCCGCTGATCAGGGTCACGCGGGCGCCGGCCTCAACCGCAGCTTCGGCGAGGGCGAAGCCCATTTTGCCGGAGCTGTGGTTGGTGATGTAGCGCACCGGGTCGATGTTTTCCTGGGTCGGGCCGGCAGTAATCACCACGTGCTTGCCGGTCAGTGCCTGGCGCTGGAAGCAGTCCGCCGCGCATTGCGCCAGATCGGTGGCTTCCATCATGCGGCCCATGCCGACGTCGCCGCAGGCCTGACTGCCAGATGCCGGGCCGAAGGTCTTCAGCCCACGGCTTTCCAGGAGTTGCAGGTTGGCCTGGGTCGCCGGGTCGCGCCACATCGCCTGATTCATCGCCGGAGCAACGGCGACGACAGCGTCGGTGGCCAGCACCAAGGTGGTCAGCAAATCGTTGGCGATGCCTTGAGCCAGACGGGCGATCAGGTCGGCGGTGGCCGGGGCGATCAGCACCAGATCGGCCCACTTGGCCAGCTCGATGTGGCCCATTGCGGCTTCTGCGGCCGGGTCGAGCAAGTCGAGGTGCACCGGGTGGCCGGACAAGGCCTGCATGGTCAGCGGGGTGATGAACTCGGCGCCGCCATGGGTCATGACCACGCGCACTTCGGCGCCCTGGTCGATCAGGCGACGAACCAGATCAGCGCTCTTGTAGGCCGCGATGCCGCCGCCGACGCCCAGAACGATGCGTTTCCGATACAGCCGCTGCATAGGTCTGCCTTTCATTTCGTTGATGACTGCGGTGCGATGCCCCCTCCCCAGGGTTGAATCGACCACAAAAAAGATGGGCTACGATATCACAGCGACCGCTACGGAACAGCGGCGCCCACAGACAGGGAATGTGTATGAGTATTCGCGATTGGCCTGCGGCGGAACGGCCGCGGGAAAGGTTGTTGGAACACGGTGCAGCGAGCCTTTCGGACGCTGAGTTATTGGCCATTTTTCTGCGTACCGGATTGCCCGGAATAAGCGCTGTCGACCTGGCGCGCAATCTGTTGACTCAATTCGGTAGCCTGCGTTTGCTGCTTGAGGCCGATCAGGACGCATTCAGCAAACAATTGGGGCTCGGGCCGGCAAAGTTTGCGCAACTGCAAGCTGCTCAGGAAATGAACAGGCGACATCTGGCTGAGAAATCACGGCAGAAACCCGCCCTGGAAAACCCTCAGGTCGTTCGCGATTATCTGAAATCGATGCTGCGTCACGAACCGCATGAGGTGTTTGGTTGCCTGTTTCTCGACTCCAAACATCAAGTATTGACCTTCGAGATACTGTTTCGCGGCTCCATCGACAACACCAGCGTGCATCCCCGCGAGGTGGTTAAACGATGTTTGGCCAATAACGCGGCGGCGCTGATCCTGTGCCACAACCATCCATCGGGGAATACCGACCCCAGTCAGGCAGATCGGCTGCTGACCAAGCGTCTGCAAAAGGCGCTGGAGCTGATTGATGTGCGGGTTCTGGATCACTTCATTGTCGGCGATGGTGAGCCGCTGTCGATGGCGGAGTGCGGCTGGATGTAGTTCTCAGGGACAAACGCTAAACCTCTGTGGGAGCGAGCCTGCTCGCGAAGGCGGTGTGTCAGTCAGCACTTTTGTTACTGACGGACCGCTTTCGCGAGCAGGCTCGCTCCCACATTGGGAACTATGCAGGCAAGGTTATTTGAGGTTGACCTTGGAATAGTCCTGCCGGCCAAACGGGCTTACCGAGTAACCCTGCACATCCTTACGCGTCAGCGCGTAGGCAGTCGGGTGCGCCAGTGGCAGCCACAACGCCTGCTGCTGAATCTGCGCCTGCGCCTGCTCGTACAATTTGGTGCGCACACCTTGTTCGCTGGTGGTCTTGCCGGCGCTGATCAGCTTGTCCAGATCGGCATTGCAGTATCGCGCGAAGTTGGTGCCCGACTTGACCGCGGCGCAGGAAAACTGCGGCGTGAGGAAGTTGTCCGGGTCGCCATTATCGCCGGCCCAACCCATGAACAGCAGATCATGCTCGCCGGCCTTGGCGCGGCGAATCAGCTCGCCCCACTCGATCACACGGATTTCCGCCTGAATGCCGATTTCCGCCAGATCCGACTGCAACATCTGTGCGCCCAGGCTCGGATTCGGATTGAGCAGGCTGCCTGACGGACGCGTCCAGATGGTGGTCTGGAAGCCGTCCTTCAAACCGGCCTTGGCCAGCAGCGCCTTGGCTTTGGCGACATCGTGCGGATACCCCGGCAGGTTCTTCGCGTAACTCCAGGTGTTTGGCGGGTAAGGGCCGTTGGCGGCTTCAGCGGTGTCTTCGAACACAGCCTTGATGTAGTTGGCCTTGTCGAAGGCGAGGTTGATCGCCTGACGCACTTCCGGCTTGTCCAGCGGCGGATGCTGACTGTTGATGCCGACGAATGCGGTCATGAACGCGTCAGTCTTTTCGACTTTCAGTGTCGGCTCTTTCAATGCGGCCTGTACGTCGAGAGGCTTCGGCGACAGGGCGATCTGGCATTCGTTACGTCGCAGCTTTTGCAGGCGCACGTTGGCATCCGGGGTGATGGCGAAGATCAACGGATCCACCGCAGGCTTGCCACCGAAGTAGTCCGGGTTGGCCTTGTAACGGATCGCCGCGTCTTTCTGGAAGCGGTTGAACACGAACGGGCCAGTGCCGATCGGCTGGCTGTTGAGCTTGTCCGTCGCCCCGGCCTTCATCAGCTTGTCGGCGTATTCGGCGGAGTAGATCGAGGCGAAGCCCATGCTCAAGGTCGCCAGGAACGTAGAGTCCGGGTGATCAAGGGTGAAGCGCACGGTCAGCGGATCAAGTGCGTCGATCTTCTTGATCAGTGCCGGTAACTGCATCGACTGGGCATGGGGGAAGCCACTCTGCGCGACCTTGTGCCATGGGTTGGCGGGGTCGAGCATGCGGTCGAAGCTGAATTTGACGTCTTCGGCGGTCAGCTCGCGGCTCGGCTTGAAGTACTCGGTCGTGTGAAATTTCACCTGCGGGTGCAGTTTGAACACGTAAGTCAGGCCATCGGTGCTGACTTCCCAGCTGTCGGCCAGGCTCGGCACGACTTTGCCGCTGGCGGTGTCGAAGTCCACCAGACGGTTCATCAGCACATCAGCCGAAGCGTTGGTGGTAGTCAGCGAGTTGTATTGCACCACGTCGAACCCTTCCGGGCTGGCCTCGGTACAGACGCTCAGCGCGGCGGCCTCGGCCAGAGGGCTCAGCAGGAGCGGGGCGAGCAACAGGGGTAGGGCAGCGAGGCGCATGGTCGGTTTCCTTTTACAGATCGAAGGCCCATCTGCAAGTGCAGTCTGGAAAAGGCCTACCCTAGAGGGCTGGATTACAAATGACTATCCCCTTTTTGTATTTTCGGGGCACAGTGATGGCAGTTTTTCAGACCACGGCGTCACGTTAAAAGTCGGAAACGCCTGCTCAGGCGATTTTCTGCGACGAGTGGTAAAAATCGATGGCAGCCTTTATCCAAGGCGTTCGCGGGCTGAAAAAGCGCCTTTTTGTGGATTGATTGCACACCGAATGTTGTTGCACCCCAGTCTTTCTGGTATAAAGCAGCGCTCTTTTCTAGGGGCCCGGTTCCTTCACTGTAGGTGTAGCCGGTAAGACCTCTAAAGAAACGCGGCGCCTGGCGCCAAATGACTGAGAGATTAAGCGGCCAACCCATGCCGGGTTGGGCATGTGGTTTTAGAGGGCTGAGGCATGTCGAGAGTATGTCAAGTTACCGGTAAGGGTCCGGTGACTGGGAATAACATTTCCCACGCAAACAACAAAACCCGTCGTCGTTTCCTGCCGAACCTGCAGCATCACCGCTTCTGGGTTGAAGAAGAGAAACGTTTTGTGCGTCTGCGCGTATCTGCCAAAGGCATGCGTATCATCGACAAGCGTGGCATCACTGTCGTGCTCGCCGAACTTCGCCGCGATGGCAAGATTTAAGGGAGTTAATCATGCGTGAATTGATTCGTTTGATCTCGAGCGCCGGTACTGGTCACTTCTACACTACCGACAAGAACAAGCGTACTACCCCGGACAAAATCGAGATCAAGAAATATGATCCGGTTGTTCGCAAGCACGTGATCTACAAGGAAGGCAAAATCAAGTAATTGATTTTTCCCGACTTACGAAAAAGGCCCGTATCTCACGATACGGGCCTTTTTTGTTGCCTTCAGATTTGCATCGCCTGTCCGGGCCTCTTCGCGAGCAGGCTCACTCCTACATTGGAATGCGGTCACCTGTAGGAGTGAGCCTGCTCGCGATAGGGCCGGATCAGCCAGCGAAAATCCTCAAGCTTTCTGTTCGAAGATCACATAGATCTTGCGGCAAGCCTCCAGCACTTCCCAAGTGCCACGAAACCCCGCCGGAATCACAAACCGGTCGCCCACACGCAGGGTCTTGGCATTGCCATCGCCATCGCGCAACACCGAAACCCCCTGCAAAATCTCGCAATACTCATGCTCGGTGTAATTCACCGTCCATTGCCCCACCGCACCTTCCCACACGCCGACGCCCATCTGCCCACAAGGGCTTTCGTACTGATGGAACACCGCTTGCTCAGGATCGCCCTTCAGCACTTTGGCCGGGTCCGGGCGATAGCGTTCGGCTTCGCTGCTGGTCAGGCTGATGTCGACGACGTTCTGGATGTTCATTGTTGTTATCCCCCGTGAATACGGCGCGATTGGCTGGAAAGGGCCAAAGTCTATGTTGATTAAAATCAACACCGCAAGGCCGTAGGACCACCTTATGTCAAATATATTGAAACAACCCCGGCCGCTGGTTTAGGGTGGCGGGTGCCTCTGGCCGAAAAACCGGCTGGCCGGGCAGAATTCCTGAGGACGCTGGCGAAGATCGCGCGGCGCTCGTATTCAACAAGCGGAGGACACTCGAAATGACCACCCTGACTCGTGCCGATTGGGAACAACGCGCCCGCGACCTGAAGATCGAAGGCCGCGCCTACCTTGATGGCGAATACACCGACGCCGTCTCCGGCGAGACCTTCGAGTGCATCAGCCCGGTCGATGGCCGTCTGCTTGGCAAGATCGCCAGCTGTGACGCCGCCGACGCTCAGCGCGCTGTGGAAAACGCCCGCGCCACCTTCAATTCCGGCGTCTGGTCGCGCCTGGCGCCGACCAAACGCAAAGCCACCATGATTCGTTTTGCCGGCCTGCTGAAACAGCACGCCGAAGAATTGGCTCTGCTCGAAACCCTCGACATGGGCAAGCCGATCAGCGATTCGCTGTACATCGACGTGCCGGGCGCGGCACAAGCGCTGAGCTGGAGCGGTGAAGCGATCGACAAGATCTACGACGAAGTCGCTGCCACGCCGCACGATCAACTGGGTCTGGTGACCCGCGAGCCGGTGGGCGTGGTCGGCGCCATCGTGCCGTGGAACTTCCCGCTGATGATGGCCTGCTGGAAGCTCGGCCCGGCGCTGTCGACCGGTAACTCTGTGATCCTCAAACCGTCGGAAAAATCCCCGCTGACCGCCATCCGCATCGCCTCGCTGGCCGTTGAAGCCGGCATTCCGAAAGGCGTGCTCAACGTGCTGCCCGGCTACGGTCACACCGTCGGCAAGGCGTTGGCCCTGCACAACGATGTCGACACGCTGGTGTTCACCGGTTCGACCAAGATCGCCAAGCAACTGATGATCTACTCCGGCGAATCGAACATGAAACGCGTCTGGCTGGAAGCCGGTGGCAAGAGCCCGAACATCGTCTTTGCCGATGCGCCGGATCTGCAAGCGGCTGCCGAATCGGCTGCCAGTGCCATCGCCTTCAACCAGGGCGAAGTCTGCACCGCCGGTTCGCGTCTGTTGGTCGAGCGTTCGATCAAGGACACATTCCTGCCGATGGTGATCGAGGCGTTGAAAGCCTGGAAGCCGGGCAACCCGCTGGATCCTGCCACCAACGTTGGTGCACTGGTCGACACCCAACAGATGAACACCGTGCTGTCGTACATCGAGTCCGGCCACAGCGATGGCGCCAAACTGGTCGCTGGCGGCAAGCGCATTCTGCAGGAAACCGGTGGCACTTACGTTGAGCCGACGATTTTCGACGGCGTGAGCAACGCGATGAAGATCGCTCAGGAAGAGATCTTCGGCCCAGTGCTGTCGGTCATCGCCTTCGATACTGCCGAGGAAGCTATCCAGATCGCCAACGACACGCCCTACGGTCTGGCCGCTGCGGTCTGGACCCAGGACATCTCCAAGGCGCACCTGACCGCCAAAGCGCTGCGCGCCGGTAGCGTGTGGGTTAACCAGTACGACGGCGGCGACATGACCGCGCCATTTGGTGGCTTCAAGCAGTCGGGCAACGGTCGCGACAAGTCGCTGCACGCGTTCGACAAGTACACCGAACTGAAGGCGACGTGGATCAAGCTGTAAGCCGTTAGGAGGGGCTGTTCGCAAGAGCAGATCCTCCAGACGAGGCAGATCCCTGTGGGAGCGAGCTTGCTCGCGAAAGCGGTGTATCAGTCAGCCCATGTGCTGAATGTGAAACCGCTTTCGCGAGCAGGCTCGCTCCCACATTTGCTTGATGTGGCCTTTAAAAATAATTATCCACAGGAGCGTGGAACATGCGTTGGGCGACGTATTTCGCCGTGTTGGCGTCTGTCTTGAGTGTCGGTCTGGCCCTGGGGGTCAGCATGCCGTTGGTGTCGTTGCGTCTTGAGGGTTGGGGTTACGGTTCCTTCGCCATTGGTGTAATGGCAGCGATGCCGGCGATTGGCGTGTTGTTGGGCGCGAAGATTTCCAGCCATTTGGCGGCGCGCTTCGGCACGGCGAACCTGATGCGCCTGTGCCTGTGGGCCGGGGCGCTATCGATCGGCCTGCTGGCGTTGTTGCCAAGTTATCCGGTCTGGCTGGTGCTGCGTCTGATGATCGGGGTGATCCTGACCATCGTGTTCATCCTCGGCGAGAGCTGGATCAATCAACTGGTGGTCGAACACTGGCGCGGCCGCCTTGTGGCGCTGTATGGCAGCAGCTATGCATTGAGCCAGCTGTCGGGGCCGTTGCTGTTGGGCGCGCTGGGCACCGAGCATGATTACGGCTTTTGGGTCGGTGTCGGTTTGCTGCTGGTTTCACCGTTGCTGTTAATCGGTCGCAGCGGTGCGCCGAGCAGTGAAGCCAGCAGCGTGACATTCCGCGATCTTTGGGGATTCGCGCGCGAGCTGCCGGCAATTGCCTGGGCGGTGTCGTTGTTTGCCGCGTTCGAGGCAATGATCCTGACGTTGCTGCCGGTGTATTGCCTGCAACAGGGTTTCACCGCTGAAATCGCCTTGGCTATGGTCAGCACCGTGGTGGTCGGTGATGCGCTGCTGCAATTGCCGATCGGCGCGTTGGCGGATTACCTGTCGCGGCGTACGTTGTTCGCCGGGTGTGCGGTGGTATTGATGCTGTCGAGCCTGGCGATCCCGCTGCTGCTCGATACGCTGCTGATCTGGCCGCTTTGGGTGTTGTTCGGGGCGAGTGCCGGTGGCTTGTTCACCTTGTCGCTGATTCTGATTGGCGAGCGTTATCGTGACGATGCACTGGTGCGGGCGAATGCTCACATTGCGCAGTTGTGGGGTGTCGGTTGTCTGGTCGGGCCGCTTGCGGCGGGGGCAGGCAGTCAGTGGATCAACGGACACGCGTTGCCGCTGCTGATGGCGATCGGCGCGTTTGGCTTGGTGATTCTGCTTTTGCGCCAAGGAGCATTCGGCCCAGTAAGCGAGCCTGCGTAGATCTTTTGCTTTTTAAAGCATGCGTTCCAGGCCGACAGTGGTGCTGAACCACGCATTGAAGCGTCGCCACCAACTCCCCGGTTCCTTGGTCAGGGTATGCATCTGGCCGTTGTCTTCGGTGACCCAGACAATCTGGCCATCCTGCAATTTCGCCTCATAACTCAGTGCTGGCGCCATACCCTGCAAGGCCAATTCACGCACATGCTCGGCCAGCTCCGGACTATCGACCAACACCCCGACCTCGGTGTTCCACAACACCGAGCGCGGGTCGAAGTTGAACGATCCGATAAACGACTTCTGCCGATCGAAGATCATCGCCTTGCTGTGCAGGCTCGAATCCGAGCCGCGAAACGACTTGCTGTAAAACACATGCGGCCCGCTGCCGTAGTTATCCCCAGGCTGGCGCCGCAGTTCGTACAGTTTAACGCCGTGTTCCAATAGCGCCTTGCGATACGGTGCATATCCGCCGTGCACCGCCGGCACGTCGGTGGCTTCCAGCGAATTGGTCAGCAGACTCACGGCAACGCCGGCATCGGCGCGTCCGGTCAGGTACACCAACCCTGGCTGGCCTGGAACGAAGTACGCCGAGATCATGATCAGTTCTTTGCTGACCCCCCTAAGCTCCGGCGCCAGTTGCGTGGTCAGCAGCAACTGCGGATCCGGCTCGCCCTTGGCCAGCACCTTGCTCGGCGCATCCCACAGCGCCTGGTTCCACGCCCAGATCAACTCCTTGCGCCAGATATCCATGCGCGGCGCGGTGGTGAAGGTCATCAACTGCTGATACAGCGCGTGATTCTGTTTGCGCGTTTCTTCCAGCGATTCTTCCAGGCGCGTGCGGGTGTTCTCCAGGTCCTTGGCGGTCGGTTGGCTGGAGAGGAATTCGTCGATCGGTTTGCTCAGGGCGCTGTTCCAGTATTGGTCGAAACTGTGCCCGAGCTGCTCGGCCACCGGGCCGACACTGAGCATGTCGATGTCGGTGAAATTCAGGTTTGGCTCGGCGTCGAAATACTCGTCACCCAGATTGCGTCCGCCAACGATGGCCACGCTGTTATCCGCCAGCCACAGCTTGTTGTGCATGCGTCGATGCTGCAGCGACAGATTGAACAAGCGACCAGCCGCGCGGGTGACACCGGTGCTGCGACCCAGATGCAGCGGGTTGAACAGGCGAATCTGAATCTGCGGATGCGCTGCGAGTGTGGCGATGATCTGGTCGAGGCCATCGCTGGTGGTGTCGTCGAGCAGAATGCGTACACGCACGCCACGATCGGCGGCCTTGAGCAATTCCTCTACCAGCATCCGCGTGCTGATACCGTCATGGACGATGTAGTACTGCAGATCGAGACTGGTCTGGGCGTTACGGATCAGCTCGGCGCGTGCAGTGAATGCCTCGCTGCTGTTGGATAGCAGGCGAAAACCCGAGCGTCCTTGATAGGGCGCCGCTTGTGCCTGAATCGAACGGCCGAAGCTGGAATCGGAAGCCGGCAAGGCCTGACTCGGCTCGCGCGGGACATCGAGACTGGCACAGCCGCTCAGGAACGAGGCGAGTAACAGCAAAGCGAACAAGGGCTGTCTGAAGCTCACGTAGGATCATTCCGGTTGGCGGCTAGGGTCGGCATATGGACGCGGTTCTCGGGAAAAAGGTCAGTCGGCTTCGGCCAGTAATCTGACAGCCGTCTCGCCGACCTTGCGCACCGCCTCTTCGATCTGCGCTGTCGGTTTGGCAGCGTAGTTCATCCGCAGGCAATTGCGGTACTTGCCCGAGGCGGAAAAGATGCTGCCGACGGCAATCTGTACGCCTTGGTCGTGCAACTCACGATTCAGTTTCAGGGTGTCGAAACCTTCCGGCAATTCGACCCACAACATGAAACTGCCTTGCGGCCGGCTGGCGCGAGTACCCGCGGGAAAGTACCGCGTTACCCAGTCGATCATCAGGTCACGGCTGCGCTGGTATTGCGTGCGCATGCGCCGCAGGTGCGGTTCGAAATGACCGGCCTTGAGGAATTCGGCGATGGCAATCTGCGGTTGTGGCGCGGTCGAACCGGTGCTGATGTATTTCATATGCAGCACGCGCTCAAGGTATCGACCCGGTGCGACCCAGCCAATGCGCAGCCCCGGCGCCAGGGTCTTGGAAAACGAACTGCAGAGCAGCACGCGGCCGTCTTCGTCGAAGGATTTGATCGTGCGCGGACGCGGGTAGGTGTAGGCCAGCTCGCCATACACATCGTCCTCGATGATCGCCACGTCGAAGCGCTGCGCGAGGTTGAGCAGGGCGCGTTTGCGCGACTCCGGCATGATGTAGCCGAGCGGGTTGTTGCAGTTCGGGGTGAGCTGAATGACCTTGATCGGCCATTGTTCGAGCGCCAGTTCCAGTGCTTCGAGGCTGATGCCGGTGAGTGGGTCGGTGGGAATTTCCAGGGCTTTCATGCCGAGGCCTTTGAGCGTTTGCATGGCGCCGTGGAAGCTTGGCGAATCCACCGCGACGATGTCGCCCGGCTCGCAGATTGCGTGGATGCTGGTGGACAGTGCTTCGTGGCAACCGGTGGTGATCACCAGATCGCTGGCGCTCAACTGGCAGCCGGAGTCGAGCATCAGTCGGGCGATCTGCTCGCGCAGTTCGAGGGTGCCGTGGATGTTGTCGTAATACAGGCCGGGCATGTCCTGGCGACGGCTGATGCGGGCGAGGCCGCGCAGCAGCGGTTTCATCGTTGGCGAGCTGATGTCGGGCATGCCGCGACCCAGTTGCACGACATCCTTGCGCGGCACCGCGCGAATCAATTCCAGCACCTGATCCCATTGCGAAATCTCCACCGGCCGCTGCGCCGGACGGCCGACGGCGGGCAGCTCCGGCAAATCGCGGCCGACCGGCACAAAGTAGCCGGATTTGGGCTTCGGCGTGGCCAGACCACTGTCTTCGAGCACGCGATAAGCCTGCTGCACCGTGCTCAGGCTGACCCCGTGTTCGACGCTCAAGGCACGCACTGACGGCAAGCGGTCGCCGGGACGATAGAAGCCTTGTTCGATGCGCGTGCCGAGCAATTCGGCGAGGTTTACGTAAAGGGTCATGGCTCAGCCTCGGTGCAGGTGATTCGTAAAACCAGTACAGATGCGACAGAAATCGACAATTCAGTCGATAAAGCGGCAAATCTGTATGGAGTAAATACAGTGGCTTTGAATCTGTAACGGTTTTGCTCGCCCGCGCATCATGGAATCTCTGGCTACCCAAGTAAACAGGAGCAACCAAAATGAACGGCTTGAGTGATGTGCGGCTGACGTTACACAGTCAGGAACTGGCGGCAGGGCAGAAGGATCGTGCACGCAATGAGATCATGCGTAACGCACCGTCCGGCCTGAGTCGCTGGGATCTGTTCTGGCATCGTCTGCACACGCGCAGGGCGTTGCTGGCGCTGACGGCGGATCAGCTCAAGGACATCGGGTTGACGCTTGAGCAGGCGCAGGAGGAGGGGTTGAAGCCGTTCTGGCGGATCTGACAACCACCGATCGTTCCCACGCTCTGCGTGGGAACGCCGCCCCGGACGCTCCGCGTCCGCTGTGACGCAGAGCGTCACTGGATACATTCCCACGCAGAGCGTGGGAACGATCAATCAGACCAGCTCTTTAAGACGATGCCACAACATCCCCAACGCCAACAACGGCGAGCGCAAATGCTTGCCGCCCGGGAAGGTGATGTGCGGCACCTTGGCAAACAGATCAAAGCCACCGCTGTGCTGCCCGCTGATTGCTTCGGCGAGCAGCTTGCCCGCCAGGTGCGTGGCGTTCACCCCGTGGCCTGAATAAGCCTGGGCGTAATACACATTCGGCAGATCATTGAGCCGGCCGATCTGCGGCAAACGGTTGGCGCCGATGCCGATCATGCCGCCCCACTGATAATCGACTTTCACGCCCGTCAGTTGCGGAAACACTTCGAGCATCTTCGGTTGCATGTACGCGGCGATGTCTTTCGGATCACGCCCCGAATAATGGCAGGCACCGCCGAACAACAAACGCCGATCCGCCGAGAGCCGGTAGTAATCCAGCGCCACCCGCTGATCACAGACCGCCATGTTCTGCGGCAACAGGCTATGCGCCTGCTCTTCGCTCAAGGGTTCGGTGGCAATGATGTAGCTGCCGGCGGGCAGAACCTTGCCACTAAGTTGCGGATTCAGATCATTCAGATAAGCGTTGCAGCCAAGCACCAGCGTTTTCGCGCGCACCGAACCTTGGGCTGTATGGACTTTGACTTCGGGGCCGTAATCGATACGCGTCACCGCCGAGTGTTCAAACAGTTTGACGCCCGATTGCTGCGCCGCCGCTGCTTCGCCCAATGCGAGATTCAGCGGATGCAGATGCCCAGAACCCATGTCGATCAAACCACCGACATAACGTTTGGAGCCGACAACCGTGTGCATCTCGTCGGCTTGCAGTAATCGCGTTTCGTAGCGATAACCGAGGCCGCGCAGTTCTTCGGCATCTTCGGCAAAACCTTCGAGATCGGAAGGTTTGTTGGCAAGATCGCAGTAGCCCCAGGTCAAATCACAGGCAATCTGAAAACGCTCGACGCGTTGGCGGACGATTTCCACCGCCTCCAGGCCCATGAGCTTCATCTCGCGCACGCCATCGGTGCCGATGATGTTGGCGAACTGATCGAGACCGTGGCCGACGCCGCGAATCAGTTGCCCGCCGTTGCGACCACTGGCGCCCCAGCCGATCTTGTGCGCTTCCAGCAGCACCACGCTGAGCCCGCGTTCAGCCAGTTCCAGCGCCGTGTTCAACCCGGAAAACCCGCCACCCACCACGCAGACGTCGGCGATCACTTCACCTTGCAGCAGCGGGTGATCCGGCTGTGGCAGGCTGCTGGCGGCGTAGTAAGAGGCAACGTGGGGTTGGCTCGCGGAGGTGAAGGCGCGGGCAGTCATGGGCGTCATCCAACGGCTAAGGTGTCGAGAAAATTTGACGGAGCATAAGCCGCACGCGCGAATGGGGGCAACACTGGTCGGCCTGCGGTGTCTGGATCACGGCTTTTGCGGCACAATTGTCGCCTATCCCACCTTGGTTACCGTTTCGATGAGCTGCAACAGCCAGACAGTCCGCACCTTGCGCCAGCAGATTCCCTCGTTCGAGTGTGTGCCCGGCTGCCACGATTGCTGCGGCCCGGTGACCACCTCGCCGGAAGAAATGGCCCGCCTGCCGCGCAAGACCCGCGCCGAGCAGGATGCGGCGATGGAAGAACTGAACTGTGTGCATTTGGGGCCGAATGGCTGCACGGTCTATGAAGAGCGGCCGCTGATTTGCCGGTTGTTCGGCACGACCAAAACTTTGCCTTGCCCGAATGAGCGGCGGCCGGTGGAGCTGATTCATCCACGGGTGGAGAAGCAGATATTCGAGTACATGGCGGCGAATCGGCAGGTGCTGGTTTAACGCGTTCACTTGGGACCGAGGCGCCGCTTTCGCGAG
Source organism: Pseudomonas sp. CROZ-RG-20F-R04-15 (assembly GCF_022662375.1). GTDB lineage: Bacteria > Pseudomonadota > Gammaproteobacteria > Pseudomonadales > Pseudomonadaceae > Aquipseudomonas. Next base: position 263,763 of record NZ_JAKNQL010000010.1, read on the forward strand.
CAGGCTCGCTCCCACATTTGAAATGCATTCCCCTGTGGTAGCGAGCCTGCTCGCGAATGGAGCGACACCAATCTCAATCCGGGATCGGCAGGCTCAAGCTCTCCTTAACCTCTTCCATGACGATATAACTCTTCGACTCGCGCACATGCGGCAGCTTCAACAGAATGTCGCCCAGCAGCTTGCGGTACGAGGCCATCTCGGAAATCCGCGCCTTCACCAGATAGTCGAAGTCCCCTGACACCAGATGACATTCCAGCACGTGCGGCAATTTCAGCACCGCGCGTCGGAACTCTTCAAAAGTGTCGCCGGATTTGTAGTCGAGGCTGATCTCGACGAACACTAGCAAGCTACCCTTCAAATGCTGCGGATTGAGCCGGGCGTTGTAGCCCATGATGATCCCTTCGCGCTCCAGACGCCGCACCCGCTCGGTGCAGGGCGTAGTCGAGAGCCCGACCTTTTCGCCCAGTTCGGTGAAGGAAATCCGCCCGTCCGCCTGCAGGATCCGCAAGATGTTGCGGTCGATCTTGTCCAGCTCACGTTTGGTCTGAGTGTTGGTACGCATAGGGGATGCGCCTCTGTGAAAGGGGTTTTTGCCGAGAATTGTCGCCAAATATAGGCGCTTATATAGTGAAAAGCACTGGCATTTCTTTTTTACACTGCGCCCATCATTGCTCTAACAACAGACGTACGCGGCCCTGCCGCGATGAGGGATACAAAAATGCGCGTAATGGTCTTGGGTAGCGGCGTCATCGGTACCGCCAGTGCTTACTATCTGGCCCGTGCCGGGTTTGAAGTGGTGGTGGTCGACCGGCAGCCTGCTGCGGCCATGGAGACCAGTTTCGCCAACGCCGGCCAGGTCTCGCCGGGCTACGCCTCGCCGTGGGCCGCGCCGGGCGTGCCGCTCAAGGCGATCAAGTGGCTGCTGCAACGCCACGCCCCTCTCGCGATCAAGGCCACCGCCGACATCGACCAGTACCTGTGGATGGCGCAGATGCTGCGCAACTGCACCGCCAACCGTTACGCGGTGAACAAGGAGCGCATGGTGCGTCTGTCCGAGTACAGCCGCGACTGTCTCGACGAATTACGCGCCGAAACCGGCATCGCCTACGAAGGCCGCAGCCTCGGTACGACTCAGCTGTTCCGCACTCAGGCGCAGCTCGATGGCGCCGCCAAAGACATCGCTGTGCTGAAAGAATCCGGCGTGCCGTTTGAAGTCCTCGACCGTGCCGGGATTGCCCGCGTCGAACCGGCACTGGCAGGTGTGACTGACATCCTCGCCGGTGCCCTGCGCCTGCCGAACGACCAGACCGGCGACTGCCAGATGTTCACCACGCGCCTCGCTGAAATGGCCGTGAAGCTGGGTGTGGAATTCCGCTTTGGCCAGGACATCCAGAAACTCGACTACGCCGGTGATCGCATCAACGGCGTGTGGATCGACGGCAAGCTGGAAACCGCCGACCGCTACGTGCTGGCGCTCGGCAGCTACTCGCCGCAACTGCTCAAGCCGCTGGGCATCAAAGCCCCGGTGTATCCGCTCAAGGGTTACTCGCTGACCGTGCCGATCACCAATCCGGCGATGGCCCCGACCTCGACCATTCTCGACGAAACCTACAAGGTCGCGATCACCCGTTTCGATAATCGCATTCGCGTCGGCGGCATGGCCGAGATCGCCGGTTTTGACCTGTCGCTGAACCCGCGTCGACGCGAAACCCTGGAGATGATCGTCAACGACCTTTATCCTCAGGGCGGCAATCTGGCCGAGGCAAGTTTCTGGACCGGCCTGCGTCCGACCACCCCGGACGGCACGCCGATCGTTGGCGCCACCCCGTTCAAGAACCTGTTCCTCAACACCGGTCACGGCACCCTCGGTTGGACCATGGCGTGCGGCTCCGGTCGTTTGCTGGCCGACCTGATGGCGAAGAAAAAACCACAGATCAGCGCCGAAGGCCTCGATATTTCCCGTTACGGCAACAAGACCCAGGAGTCCGCAAAACATGTCAATCCAGCGCCAGCTCACCAATGAGCGCATGAGTCAGATCGTCAGCCACAACGGCACTGTGTATCTGGCCGGACAGGTCGGCGACGACTTCGACGCCGGGATTGAACAGCAGACCCGCGACGTACTGGCCAATATCGAGCGTTTGCTTGATCTGGCCGGCACCGACAAACAACACCTGCTGTCGGCGGCGATCTACCTGAACGACATCGAGGCACACTTCGCCGGGATGAACTCGGTGTGGGATCAGTGGCTGCCGAAAGGCGCCGCGCCGGCCCGTGCCACCGTCGAAGCGAAAATGGCCAAGCCGAGCATCCTGGTAGAAATCTCTATCGTCGCCGCGCTGCCGTAACCGTTGTAAAGATCCCTCTCCCGGCGCTGTTGGCGGTTCACGTCGTCAGTCGGCGCCGGTTTTTCTTCCCATGACCGCCTAGAAGTCTGCCGCCATGCGTCCTGCCCGTGCCCTGATCGACCTAGAAGCCCTGCGCCACAACTACCGAATTGCCCGCGAAGTCACCGGCGCCAAGGCGCTTGCGGTGATCAAGGCCGATGCCTACGGCCATGGCGCGGTACGTTGCGCCCAGGCGCTGGAGTCCGAGGCCGATGGTTTTGCCGTGGCCTGCATCGAAGAGGCGCTGGAGTTGCGCGCGGCCGGCATCAAGGCGCCCGTGTTGTTGCTGGAAGGGATTTTCGAGGCCGATGAGCTGGCGCTGATCGTCGAGCATGATTTCTGGACCGTGGTGCACTCGCTGTGGCAACTCGAAGCGATTGAGCAGGCAGCGCTGAGCAAGCCGATTACTGTTTGGCTGAAGCTCGATTCGGGCATGCACCGCGTCGGTCTGCATCCAAAGGATTACGCAGCCGCCTATCAACGTCTGCTGGCCAGCGGCAAAGTCGCGAAGATCGTCTTGATGAGCCATTTCGCCCGCGCCGATGAACTGCACGCGCAGAGCAGCACCGAACAGGTCGCGGTGTTCGAAGCGGCGCGTCAGGGTCTGGCCGCGGAAGTCAGCCTGCGCAATTCGCCCGCCGTACTCGGTTGGCCGCAGATTCACAGTGACTGGGTGCGCCCGGGCATCATGCTTTACGGTGCAACCCCGTTCGAAGAAGCCAATGCCGTGGCCGAGCGTCTGCAACCGGTGATGACCCTCGAATCGAAAGTCATCTGCGTGCGTGAACTGCCGGCCGGCGAACCGGTGGGTTACGGCGCCAAATTCATCACCGACAGACCAATGCGCATCGGCGTGGTCGCCATGGGTTACGCCGATGGCTACCCGCGTCAGGCGCCGACTGGTACGCCGGTTCTGGTGGCGGGCAAGCGCAGCCGCATTCTCGGTCGCGTGTCGATGGACATGCTGTGCATCGATCTCACCGATGTGCCGGAAGCCGACCTCGGTTCGACCGTCGAACTGTGGGGCAAAAACATCCTCGCCAGTGAAGTGGCGCAGTGGGCCGAGACCATTCCGTACCAGATCTTCTGCAACCTGCGCCGGGTGCCAAGGCTCTATTCCGAGGGTTGACGCCGCTGCGGGGGCCAAGTGTTGTAAATACTGAACGCTGTCGCCATGATAACGCTCAATATTCTTACAACATCAGGAGGCTCGCGCCTTGGACGTCGGTGAACGACTGCAATCGATCCGCAAGCTCAAAGGGCTTTCTCAGCGTGAACTCGCCAAACGCGCGGGCGTCACCAACAGCACCATTTCGATGATCGAAAAGAACAGCGTCAGCCCTTCGATCAGTTCGTTGAGAAAGGTACTGGGCGGGATTCCCATGTCCATGGTCGAGTTCTTTTCCGAAGAAATCCTGCAGGAAGTCCCGACCCAGATCGTCTACAAGGCCAACGAGCTGATCGACATTTCCGACGGCGCCGTGACCATGAAACTGGTCGGCCGCGCGCACCCTAGTCGCGCCATCGCCTTCCTCAACGAAATCTACCCGCCGGGCGCCGACACCGGCGAAGAAATGCTCACCCATGAAGGCGAAGAAACCGGGATTCTGGTGGAAGGTCGTCTGGAACTGGTGGTGGGTCTGGAAACTTTTATTCTCGAAGCCGGCGACAGCTACTACTTTGAAAGTACCAAGCCGCACCGTTTCCGTAATCCGTTCGACTTGCCTGCGCGACTAATCAGCGCAGCCACGCCGGCGAATTTTTAACAAAGAGGTGCCAAGCCATGATGGCAAAGGCATCCGGAGAGTTTTTCTACCGTGCGGTATAACCCCTTCGACTATGGGGTTGTTTCAGTGTGACGGGCTACCCGCTATACTTCCGCCCGCCTGCGAACCGTGGCCGCAGGCGTGAATAGCCACCATTGAGGGTGAACGCGTGAATCTAATTATGAAAATGCTGGCTGCACCAGCAACTGTATTGGCCCTCTGGGCTGTCAGCGCTCAAGCTGCGACGAATGACGACATTGCCAAGCGCCTCGAGCCAGTCGGCCAGGTGTGTGTACAAGGCAAGGAGTGCAAGGGGATGGAAGTTGCCGCTTCCGCAGGCGGCGGTGGCGGGGCGAAAACCCCGGATGAAGTGATTGCCAAGCACTGCAACGCTTGCCACGGTACGGGGTTGTTGGGCGCGCCGAAGATTGGTGATGCGGCGGATTGGGGCAAACGCGCCAAAGAGCAGGGCGGGATTGACGGTCTGCTGGCTAAGGCCATCAGCGGTATTAACTCGATGCCACCTAAAGGCACCTGCGCCGACTGCTCCGACGACGAACTCAAGGGCGCGATCCACAAAATGTCCGGTCTTTAATTCGCTGGCTTCGCTCTTTGCAAAAAACCGCCTCAGGGCGGTTTTTTTATGCCTTGGATTCGACCAACCCTCACCCCAGCCCTCTCCCGGAGGGAGAGGGGGCCGACCGAGGTGTCTGGCGCTCTACATCGACCTGAAAGATTGAGTCGATTATGGATTCAGTAAGGCTATTTCAAGTCGGCGTACCTCTCCAATATCCCCCATTCAGTCCCCTCTCCCTCC
>NZ_JAKNQL010000011.1 GCF_022662375.1 Pseudomonas sp. CROZ-RG-20F-R04-15
TATGAGCCATCAAAATACGTGCCAACTTCAATTTAAGCCTTATAAAACAAGGCTTTCAGTGAATCGACCGCGATCTTTAGCCATCGAGCCAAGGAAAATTTGAAAGAAGTGCGCAACTTCTTGCGCAGTGGTGTGCAAGAAGTTGCGCACTCGGCTGTAGCCCTTTAAATACATGGGCTTCAGAGGATTTAACAGTCGAAAATCGAGCAGGCACTGCGCAACTTCTTGCGCACTTCAAAAAATGGAAGATTTCAAAACCCAATCACCCAAGTGTTGGTGGTAATGCGGATCTCCGCTCACCATCGCTCTTCCGGCTGTCAGATTTTTCCTGGTTCAAATTGACCAAAATGCCTCAAACCCGTTAACTGTATATTCGTACAGTATCGGAAGTCGTGCGTCATGAGCTTTTCAGTCCTAGGCCCCATCGCCGTGGGCGGTCGAAAACTGCCCCTTTGTCTCTCGAGTGTGCCTGCGGGATTTCCTTCGCCCGCAGCAGATCACATCGAAGCCCACATCTCGTTGGATGAGGTCCTGAACATCCGCGCACCGCATGTTTATCTTGTTTCTATTTCTGGAGACAGCATGCAGGGTGCAGGTATTTTTGAGGGAGATCTCGCGATTGTGGATCGCTCTATTGAACCTGTTCACGGGAATATCGTGGTTGCCCTGTTGAACAACGATCCCGTGTGCAAACGACTGTGTCTGCGCGGCAAGGAAATCATCTTGCTGTCTGAAAACCCGAAATTTCCCCCACGCTACGTCCTTGAAAGCGATGAGTTGACCATTTGGGGAGTCATTACCGGCAGCGTACGCAGCCATGTCTAACACCCCGCCTGTATTTGGCCTCATCGACTGCAACAGCTTTTTACGCTAGCTGTGAGCGTGTATTCCGTCCGGATTTGGCCAGAGTACCGATAGTGGTTTTATCCAACAACGATGGTTGTGTGATCGCTCGATCCGCCGACGCTAAGCCTTTCGTGAAAATGGGTGAGCCGTACTTTCAAATCAAAGCGAAGCTTCGCCAGCACGGTATTGTTCCCTTCTCGTCCAACTATGCGCTCTATGGAGATATGAGCGAACGGGTCATGACCGTTATTGAGTCTCTGGTGCCCGCTGTGGAGGTTTACAGCATTGATGAAGCGTTCGCAGACCTCACCGGCATTAAGAATCTAGATGGACTCGGCCGTCAGATTCGTAACCAAGTTCTGCGCTCCACAGGTATTCCCGTTGGCGTCGGTATCGCACACACGAAAACCCTGTCCAAGCTGGCTAATCACACGGCCAAACGGTTGCAGGCACAAACGGGTGGTGTCGTGAACATTTGTGATTCCACCAAGCGGGATTGGGTACTGCGCAATACCGATGTATCAGAAGTATGGGGCGTCGGGCGACGAATGAAGCTTCACCTGGATGCGATGGGCATCAAAACCGCCATGGATCTCGCCAAAGCCGATCCTTGGACGTTGCGCAAAAACTTCAGCGTAGTGATCGAGAAAACTGCCCGTGAGTTGGCGGGGACACCCTGCTTGGAACTCGATGAACCAGATCCACCTAAACAGGAGATTTGCTGCAGTCGAATGTTCGGGCAACGACTGAAAGAGCTTCCACCGATAAAGGAAGCCGTCGCCACCTACACGCAAAGAGCTGCAGAAAAACTGAGGGCTCAGCAGTCACTGTGCAAAAAAATTCGAGTCAGCATTCGCACAGGCATGTTCAATCCAGAGGTGCTCACCGCGCTGCGAATGACGCAATTGCCAGGTACGCCGTGGTGGGGAGCGTCGGGAACCCGCTGGGTGCCGGAGGTAAACGGCGACATGCTGGAAATCCATGTGCATCTCGATCTGCTCGGCTGCACTGACGGCCATTTAGGAGTCGCCTTGCGCTGCAGCGACGATGGCCGTGAAGAAACCCTGCTCTATTACGATGCGTCACTGCAGCGCCTGGTGCTTGACCGCAGCCGCTCGGGTGCGCAAGTCACAGGCCAGCGCAGCGTCTCGATAGACCCGACACAAGAGCGACTCGAGCTGCGCGTGTTCCTCGATCGCTCATCCATCGAGGTGTTCGACGAAAACGGCCGTTTCAGCCTCAGCAGTCGCCTCTATCCGCGTTCCGACAGTCTGGGCGTGAAGCTGCTGGCAAGCGGGAGTGGCGGACGCGTCTCGATTGCCAAGGCATGGCCGCTCGGTTCTGCATGGTCATGAGCGGCGTCATTCGGGTCGCGAGAAGCCCGGGCCCTGTGTCATGATTCGGCGTCAACCTGACCGGCCGCACTTCGCATGACTTCAGTGAAAGACGTTGCACAGCTGGCCGGCGTGTCCCTGATGACGGTGTCTCGAGCGCTCAATACTCCGGAAAAACTGAGCCCCGAAACCCTCCTACGGGTGCGTCGTGCCATTGATGAACTGCAATTCGTACCCAGCCTGTCAGCGCGCAAGATGCGCGGTGACAACCTCCAGTCGCGCACCATCGGTGTGTTCGCGCTGGACACTGCAACCACACCTTTCGCGGTCGAGCTGCTGCTGTCCATTGAGCAAACTGCGCAGCAAGCCGGCTGGAATGTCTTTATCCTCAACCTGCTCAGCAACCCGCCCACCGACCAGAACATTGACCTGATGCTGTCGCACCGTCCGGATGGATTGATCTTCAGCGCCATGGGGGTTCGTCACGTAAGCATTCCCGAGCGCTTGAAGAGCAAGCCTCTGGTGCTCGCCAATTGCCTGGCAGATGACAGCGGCCTCGTCAGCTATGTACCCGACGACGAAATGGGCCAGTATCGCGCCGTACACCACGCGTTGAGCCTCGGCTACAAGCGTCCTCTGTGTATCAATCTGCCGAAACAGAGTCTGGCATGGGGGGCTGCGACAAAAAGGCCTGCAGCGTGCCTGTCAGGCATTCGGGCTGGCGCCGGACACGCTCCTGCAATACGACCTTTCCGATCATGATGCCTACAGTGAAACAGCCGCCATCCTCGACCGGCATGTCATTGATGGTCGTCCCCAATTCGATATTCTGATCTGTGGCAACGACCGTATCGCCTTTTGTGCCTATCAGCTGTTGTTGGGGCGTGGCCTGAAAATTCCCGACGATGTCGCCGTCCTCGGCTACGACAACATGATCGGCATTGCCGAGTTGTTCATCCCGCCGCTGACTACCGTGCAACTGCCGTACTACGAGATTGGGCGCCAAGCTGCACGGCATCTGATCGAGACCCTGGAGCTATCGGGAACCCAGCGAGTCGACTGTCCATTGGTGGTCAGGACATCACTGTAAGATTGGGTCAGCTCGCTGATAGCACGCTTTTGACTTGCCGAGTGGAATCAGAAATCCACTGTCGCTGAAAGCAGATAGGTTCTCGGCGTCGATAACGTCAACCCCGGCTCGCTGTCATCCGAGGCCCCGGCCGAACTCCAATAACGCTTGTCCAGCACATTCTCGATATTGCCGCGCAAGGTGATGGTCTTGTCGTCAACCTTAAAGGCATAACGCGTACCCACATCGAAGCGCTCCCAAGAGTCGATCTCCTTCTCGTTGGACTGATCCAGATACTGCGAACTCGAATAGATGCCCCGTGTTGTCAGCGTCAAGCCCGGCACAGTCGGCACGTCCCACTCTGCGCCCAGATTGACGTTGTATTTCGGCGTCGCCGGCGCGCGATTGCCGTCGAAGGTGCCGTTGGTGGTGTGAGTCAGCTCGCTGTCGATGTACATCACGCCGCCGAGCAAGCGAAAGCCTTTGAGCGGTTCGCCGAACACACTCAGTTCCACGCCGTCGTTCTGTCGTTTGCCGTTCGGCCCGAAGACACGCGTCGTGGCGTTGGTTTCGTAGGCCGGTTGTTTGATCCTGAACACGGCAGCCGTCAACGCATACGAACCGGCGTCGTACTTGGCACCCACCTCGACCTGACGACTGATAAACGGCGGGAAGATTTCGTCTTCGTTGACTGACGTCGACGGCGCGATCTTGCCCTGGCTCAGGCCTTCCATGTAATTGGCGTACAGCGACAATCGGTCCGTAACCTTGAACAGAATCCCGCCCGATGGCGAGACCTTTTCTTCGTCGTAAGCCGTGTCGCCTTTGACGTCATCGCTCCAGTCGTCGACTTTCACTCGTTGCCAGCGCGCACCAAGGGTCAGCAGCAATCGATCGTCGAAAAAGCCCAGGGTGTCGGACAACGCCACGCCGCTGAAGCGGTTTTCCGTGTAGACCTTGGCGTCGTAGCGCGTCGGTGTGCCCGGCTTGGCGGTTTCCACCGGGTCGTACAAATTGCTTCGGCCTGCGGCATAACGTGCGCCGCCATTCTCGAAATCCATATAAAAGTAGCTGGCCGCCAAATTGACTTCGTGGCTCACAGGCCCGGTGTGGAACCAGTTGCGCACACCGGCCGTGGCGGTACGGACATTCTCGTCACGGGTGAAATCACGCGGTTGCACACTGAAGTCGCCAGCATCGTTGGTCACGGAAACCGCATGCCGGAGGAAGTCATGATTACTTTTTCGCGCACCGACGCCGCCGTACACCATCACCGAATCACTGACGTCGAACTCAGCGTTGACGGTGCCGAAGGTGTCTTTGGTCCGCGCCTGGCTCCACGGTTGCGCGTAGTTATCGCGCACATCGTTGGCGTTGGGCACCTTGGCATTGGCCGCGACCTGCACGCGCTCCTGCGGCGCGTCGGTGTCGCGCTCGGTGTGGCCGATGTCGGTCGAAAGCCGTAGGCGCTCACCGCGAAAATCCAGGCCGAGTACGGCCATGTCACGGTCGACACTTTGATCATCCCATTCGGTATCACCGGACTGTTTGACGCCGTTGAAACGCAGGCCGAACTGGTTGTCCTCACCGAAACGGCGCCCGACATCCACCGCACCACCGACCTGATTATTCGACGCGTAATTGGCCGTCAGCGAAGTGATCGGCTTATCGGTAGCGCGCTTGGGTACCACGTTGATCCCCCCGCCCACACTGCCTCTCGGCGAAATCCCGTTGATGAGTTGGCTCGGGCCTTTGAGGATGTCGACGCGATCGGCCATTTCCATGTCGATCGTGTAAGTCGGCAGCACCCCATAGAGACCGTTATAGGCCACGTCACTGTTGAACAGACTGAAACCACGGATGGTGAACTGCTCGTAGCGGCCACCGGCCGGGTTGGTCGCGCGCACCGACGGATCGCTGGCAATCAGATCGCCCAAGGTGCGCGCCTGCTGATTCTTCACCGCCTCGCTAGTGTAGGTAGTCATGCTCAACGGGGTTTCCATGAAGTCTTTCGACCCGAGCAAACCCTGTGAACCGCGACGCGCTACCTGCCCGCCGGCAAAGACATCGGCGCCTGTCGAATCACTGGCACCGAGGATCGAAGTCGGCGCCAGTTGCAGGCTGCCGGCCTCCGGTGCAGGCACCAGGGTGTAAGCCTGATCGCCCACCGGTTGCAGTTGCAAACCAGAGCCCAGCAACAACCGGGTAAACCCCTCCTCCACGCCAAACTCGCCGGACAAACCATTGCTGCTGCGCCCGCTGACCAGCGCCGGATCGACTGACAGATTGACCCCGGCCAACCCGGCAAAGCGCGTCAACGCCGCACTCAGACTCCCGCCGGGCACCTGATAACTGCGCCGGGCGTCTTCGGCCCAGCTCGACTGGATCAACACCGGGCTGGCACTCAGGCTCAGCAGGAGGCTCAACTGCAACAACGGACGCAAACGACTTGGGAATACTGCGGGCATTGGAAGAAGCTCTCGATTTTGTTCACTTGCCTGGAATGACCAGCGAGGCAAAAAAAAGGGACAGGCTTCAGCCAACATTTTGCCGAGGCGCAAGAGAAACCCAGAACCGCGTACGGGTGTGGACTTCAATCGGCAGACTCGCCGCGAGCAGTGCAAGCACTTGATCGGTATTGTCGAGGCGGAAACTCCCGGTGATGCGCAACGCTTCCAGCGCCGGATCCCAGCGCAACAGCCCCGGACGATAGCGACTCAGTTCACGCAGGAAATCCCCCAGCGGTTGGTTCTGCGCCATCAACACACCGTCACGCCAGTCCGGCATTTTTTCGTCGAACAGCGCGATCGGTCCGGCGCCGGAAGCTTGCAGACTGACCTGTTGCCCGGCGTTCAAATTCAGCGCCGGCCCATGCAACGGCTGCAATTGCACCGAACCGCTGACCACCGATACGTGGCAATCACGCTCGTTGAGGCGCACACAGATTTCGCTGCGGCTGACGATGATCCGACCGTACGCAGCGTTGACCGTCAACGCCCTGCTGCCGGGGACGTTGAGCGCCATTTCGCCACGCACCAGGGTCAACTGATGGCTGGCCAGATCGACGTTTACCGCACTGGCGGTGTTCAGTTGCACCGTGCTGCCGTCGGCCAACCGTGTTCGGGTGTGCTCGCCAGTGCCGGTCTGTAAATCGGCGCGCCAGACGTCGAGCGGCAACTGACGACTGATCAACCACGCCGTCGGTACCAACGCCGCCAGACCCAGCGCTCGTTTCAGTGCCGCACGCCGCGCCAGATCCGGGCGATCCAGCGTGGCCATGGCCAATTCTGTCGGCAGACTGGAAAAGCGCTGGCGCAGCAATTGAATCTTCTGCCAGGCGTTTTCATGACGACTGTCGCTGCTGCGCCAATGCTGCAATTGCGCATGATCGTCATCGGAAGCATCACCGGATTCGAGTAACGCCAGCCATTGCGCAGCGGCACGTGCAACTTCGCGCGCGTCTGCGTCAGGCGCCATGCGCATCATAGATCCAACATCAAGCAATGCTCGTAAGCCATTGCCATGTAACGTTTTATGGTGCGATCGGAAACCTGCAAGCGCTCGGCAATCTCGCGATAACCGAGGCCCTCAAGCTGACTCCACAAAAACGCCCGACGCACCGGTCGTGGCAAACCATCGAGTAATTCGTCGAGCGCTTGCAGGGTTTCCAGCAGCAGCCAACGCTGCTCGGGCGACGGCGCGCACTCCTCCGGCAATTGCGCCAGTGCTTCGAGGTAGGCTTTTTCCAGACTGCGGCGGGTGTAGAAATTGCTCAGCAAGCGTTTGCCCACAGTCAGCAGATAAGCGCGCGGCTCGCGCATGTCGGCAATCGGCTGAGCGCTGCACAGCACGCGCAAGAAGGTGTCCTGACTGAGGTCAGCCGCATCCCACGCGTTGCCCATGCGTCGGCGCAGCCAGGTTTCCAGCCAGCCGCGATGATCGCGATACAGTTCGTGCAGGTGCTGCGGCGAGGGCGTCGCTGCTTCAGTCATCTCAAGAGTCCCGGCGCGAAGTAAGAATTCAAATGAGACTGATTCTATTTAACTCGCTCGCCGACACAAAGCCTTTTTATCCCGCGCGTTTTATGAGCGCTTCAGCGTTTCACTCGGAAACTCCTTGAACAATGCCCGATAACTGCTTGAAAACCTTCCCAAATGCCAGAACGACCAGTGCATCGCCACCTCGGCCACCGTAGTTTCCGTGGGCCGTCGCTTGAGCAATTCGCGGTGTGCGCTGTTCAACCGGCGCAGGCGCAGCCAGTGACTTGGCGTCATCCCGGTATAGGCCTTGAATGCCTGCTGCAATTGCCGCAATGGCACCCCTGCCACCTGCGAAAGCTCAAGCAGATTGACCGTGTCTTCCGGCGAATCCGCCGCCCACTCGCCTACCCGTTTCATGATCATCCGTTCTTCGCTACGTTTCTGTAACCCGCCGCGATCGAGGCTGGTATGAGCGTTGTCGAGAATGAACAAACAGTCTTCCAGCAGCTGCTGAGTCAGTGCATCTTTATCAAGCAGATCAACAGCTTGCGACACCTTCGTGAGAGTCGAGCTTAACCAGCGACTGAACAAGGCGTTCTGTCCGCAGTTGAGTTGGGTCATGAACAACCCTTCAAGTTTCGCCACATTCAAACCGTGCTGAAGGACGAATTGCGGGCCGAACACCACGGCGATTTCCTGGTAGTTCTCCGGAGTGATCCAGATGTTGCGGCTGTCTTCGTTGAGCAGGTACAGCGCGTTGTCGCTGCGATCAAAACAGAACGCCAAAGCACCCGACGGCGCGCTGAAATTCTGCTCGACCCGGGTGTTCATCTGCTCTTCGTAGACCTCGACGCCTTGCAGATCCAGATAGCGGATCTGCCCGGCGAAATGGCCCGGCGACATTTGTTGGTAATGCTGGACCCAGCCCGGTGTAACACGGACTTGTTCGGCGACATCGGCGGTGTTGAACGCTTGGACTTGTAGCGGATTGCACGTCGTCATGGGGTGACCTTGCGCACTCTTTTGGTGCGCTTTGGTGCTGCTTAAAGTGGATAGATGGAACTGCAAGGCTCGCCCAAGATAGTCGTCAACGCGCCACAGGGGAAGGGGCGGAAGATGAAACCCGCCCTCCCCGGCGTCTATAAAACCAATAACGAGGTCTTTATGAATGCCCCTTTCGATCAGCTGTTCACGTGGCTGAAAGATCACAAGATTACCGAAGTCGAATGTGTGGTCAGCGACCTGACCGGCATCGCCCGCGGCAAGATCGCACCGACCAACAAGTTCCTGCATGAGCGCGGCATGCGCCTGCCGGAAAGTGTGCTGCTGCAAACGGTAACCGGGGATTTTGTCGACGACGACATCTACTACGACCTGCTCGATCCTGCCGACATCGACATGGTCTGCAAGCCAGTGGCTGACGCGGTCTACGTGATTCCGTGGGCGATCGAACCGACCGCCATCGTCATCCACGACACCTTCGACAAGTTCGGCAACCCGATCGAACTGTCGCCGCGCAACGTGCTGAAGAAAGTCTTGCAGCTCTACACCGACAAAGGCTGGAAGCCGATTGTGGCGCCGGAAATGGAGTTTTACCTGACCCAACGCTGCGAAGACCCGGACTTGCCGCTCAAGGCACCGCTGGGCCGCTCGGGCCGTGCGGAAAGTGGCCGGCAGTCGTTCTCGATCGATGCCGCCAACGAATTCGATCCGCTGTTCGAAGACGTCTACGACTGGTGCGAACTGCAAGGTCTGGATCTCGACACCTTGATTCACGAGGACGGCCCGGCGCAGATGGAAATCAACTTCCGTCACGGCGACGCGCTGGATCTGGCTGACCAGATCACCGTGTTCAAACGCACCATGCGTGAGGCTGCGCTCAAGCACAACGTCGCCGCGACGTTCATGGCCAAGCCGATCGGCGATGAGCCGGGCAGTGCCATGCACATTCACCAGAGTGTGGTCGACATCGCCACCGGCAAACCAATCTTCGCCAATGAAGATGGGCAGATGAGCGAACTGTTCCTGCACTACATCGGCGGTTTGCAGAAGTACATCCCGAAAGTGCTGCCGATGTTTGCGCCCAACGTCAACTCGTTCCGCCGCTTCCTGCCGGACACCTCGGCGCCGGTCAACGTCGAATGGGGCGAAGAAAACCGCACCGTCGGCCTGCGCGTGCCGACTTCCAGCCCAGAGGCCATGCGCGTGGAAAACCGCTTGCCGGGCGCAGATGCCAACCCGTATCTGGCGATTGCTGCGAGCCTGCTCTGCGGGTACATCGGCATGGTCGAAGGCATCGAGCCGAGCGCTGCCGTACAGGGCCGTGCGTACGAGCGTCGCAACCTGCGCCTGCCGATCACCATCGAAGAAGCGCTGACACAAATGGAAGAGTGCGAGACCGTTGCGCAGTACCTGGGCGACAAATTCGTCCGGGGCTATGTCGCGGTGAAGCGTGCCGAGCATGAAAATTTCAAGCGCGTGATCAGCTCGTGGGAGCGTGAGTTCCTGATGCTCAGCGTCTAACCCAACCCAAAAGATCCCCCTGTGTCGATCGTTCCCACGCTCTGCGTGGGAATGCAGCCCGGGACGCTCCGCGTCCTATCCAAAGCCGAACGCGGAGCGTCCGTTGAGGCATTCCCACGCAGAGCGTGGGAACGATCATTATAAGAAGAGGTGTCGAAATGCGTCTGTTGAAATCCGTACTCCCGGTCGCCCTGAGCGTGCTGTTCAGCGCTGTAGCCCAAGCCCAACCCCAGGTCAGCGTCTACAACTGGACCGACTACATCGGCGAAACCACCCTCGCCGACTTCCAGAGCAAAACCGGGATCAAGGTGATCTACGATGTTTTCGACTCCAACGAAACCCTCGAAGGCAAACTCCTCGCCGGCCGCACCGGCTATGACGTGGTCGTGCCGTCCAACCACTTTCTTGCTCGTCAGGTGAAGGCCGGCGCGTTCCTCAAACTCGATCGCTCGCAGTTGCCGAACTTCAAGAACCTCGATCCGAAGCTGCTCGAACTGCTGGAAAAGAACGACCCGGGTAACGAACACTCGGTGCCGTACCTGTGGGGCACCAACGGCATCGGCTACAACGTCGACAAGGTCAAACAAGTGCTGGGCATCGACCACATCGATTCCTGGGCCGTGCTGTTTGAACCCGAGAACCTGAAGAAACTCACCCAGTGCGGCGTGTCGATGATGGACTCCGCCGACGAAGTCTTCCCTGCCGTGCTTAATTACATGGGCATGGACCCGCGCAGCGAGAACCCGGAAGACTACAAAAAAGCCGAAGCCAAACTGCTGAGCATCCGTCCATACATCACCTATTTCCACTCTTCGAAATACGTGTCGGACCTGGCCAACGGCGATATCTGCGTAGCCTTCGGTTATTCCGGCGACGTGTTCCAGGCCGCCAACCGCGCCAAGGAAGCCAAGAACGGCGTGAACATCGCCTACGCGATTCCAAAGGAAGGCGCCAACCTCTGGTTCGATCTGTTGGCGATCCCGGCCGACGCCAGCAACACCAAAGAAGCCCACGCCTTCATCAATTACCTGCTCGATCCACAAGTGATCGCCAAGGTCAGCGCTTCGGTCGGTTACGCCAACCCGAACCCGGCCGCCAAGCAGTTCATGGATCCGGAACTGGTCAACAACCCAGAGGTTTATCCACCTCAAGCCGTGCTCGACAAACTCTACATTTCTACCACCCCGCCCCAGGCGATCATGCGTCTGATGACCCGCTCCTGGAGCAAAGTGAAGTCGAACAAATGAATCAGTACACCCAAGAACACGCTCGCTCCTACTACGCAGCTTCGGCGCGGGCGACCACACCTTATCCGGTATTGGACGCTGACCTGACCGCCGATGTCTGCGTGATCGGCGGCGGGTTCACCGGGGTCAACACCGCCATCGAGCTGGCTCAGCGCGGATTGTCGGTGGTGTTGATCGAAGCCCGGCGTATCGGCTGGGGCGCCAGCGGGCGCAACGGCGGTCAGTTGATTCGCGGGATTGGTCATGAAGTTGAAGGCTTCGCCAAATATGTCGGCCAGGAAGGCGTGCGTTATTTGCAGCGCGCCGGCATCGATTCGGTGGAACTGGTGCGTCAGCGCATCGGCGACAACGGCATCGAATGTGATCTGCGCTGGGGCTTCTGCGATCTGGCCAATACCCCGGCGCAGTTCGCTGCCTTCAAGGATGAGCTGGTCGACCTCGCCGAACTCGGTTACGCCCACGAAACCCGTCTGATCGGCGCGGAGCAGATCCGCCAGCAAGTGGTGAATTCCGACATCTATGCCGGCGGACTGGTCGACATGGGTTCCGGGCACCTGCACCCGCTGGATCTGGTGCAGGGCGAGGCGCGATTGGCAGCGTCGCTCGGCGTGAAGATTTTCGAGCAGAGCGAAGTGCTGGAAATCATCCACGGTCCGACCGTGCAAGTGCGTTGCGCCAAGGGCTCAGTGCGTGCCGGCAGTCTGGTGCTCGGCTGCAATGCGCATCTGGACGAACTGGAACAACAACTCAGTGGCAAAGTCCTGCCCGCCGGCAGCTACATCATCGCCACCGAACCGTTGTCCGAGGAACGTGCCGCGCAACTGATTCCGCACAATCTCGCGGTGTGCGATCAGAAAGTCGGCCTCGATTACTACCGACTCTCGGCGGATCGACGCCTGCTGTTCGGCGGTGCCTGCCACTATTCCGGACGCGATCCGGCGGACATCGCCGCCTATATGCGACCGAAGATGCTCAAAGTCTTCCCGCAGCTGGCGGACGTGCGCATCGATTACCAGTGGGGCGGCAAGATCGGCATCACCGCCAACCGCTTCCCCCAAGTCGGTCGCCTCAAGCAACAGCCGAACGTGTTCTACGCGCAGGGTTATTCCGGCCATGGCCTGAACGTTACGCACTGGTGCGCAAAACTGCTCGGCGAGGCGATTCACGCCGGTCACAGTCAGGGCATGGACGTGTTCAGCGGCGTGCCGCACATGACCTTCCCCGGCGGCCCGGCCTTGCGCTCGCCGCTGCTGGCACTGGGCATGTTCTGGTATCGCTTGCGGGAAATGCTCGGCTGACAGCACTGTCGCGATCTGATCATTCCAACGCTCTGCGTGGGAACGCAGCCCGTGACGCTCCGCGTCACTGGACGCAGAGCGTCCCTTGAGGCATTCCCACGCAGAGCGTGGGAACGATCATCCTGCCAACAATGCGCGCTATACACATTTGCTCTATCGCCAAGCACTTCTATATTGATGAGGTGCTTTTGCGTTCCTGACGCTCAGTGCCCAATCAATCGAGGAGGACATGGATGAAGTCGTCAGCCACCGACGAGCCGCGAGCACCAGGCCAAGCCCCCGTGAAAACCCGCCGTTTCGGCATCTCGCTCGTCTGGATCGTACCGATCGTTGCCGTGCTGGTGGGCATCTCGCTGGTGGTGCATAACATCCTGCAGGAAGGCCCGACCATCACCGTCACCTTCAAGACCGGGGACGGTCTGACTGCCAACAAGACCGAAGTCAAATACCGCAATGTGGTGATCGGCCATGTCTCGGATGTGGAACTGGCCAGCGATCACAAAAGCGTCAACGCCACGATCAAACTGGCCAAGCAGGCCGAAGAGTTTACCCGCGAAGACTCGCAGTTCTGGGTCGTGCGCCCACGGATTGGTGCGGGTGGCGTCTCGGGTATCGACACCCTGCTTTCCGGCGATTACATCGGCGCCGACATTGGCGAGGCCAATAACCGCGCGAAGAACTTCAAGGGTCTGGAAAACCCGCCACCGATCACCTATGGCGAACCCGGCAAGACATTCTCGTTGCACACCGCCGACCTGGGCTCGCTGGACATCGGTTCACCGGTCTACTTCCGCAAGATCCCCGTGGGCCAAGTGGTCTCCTACGCGCTGGATCCTGATGGCAAAGGCGTGAACATCGAAGTGTTCATCCATTCACCCAACGACGCCTACGTCACCGAAAACACCCGTTTCTGGAACGCCAGTGGCGTGGATGTCAGCGTCGGCGCCAACGGTTTTGCGGTGAAAACCGAATCACTGTCGACCCTGCTGGTTGGCGGCATCGCCTTCCGGGCACCGGATTACAGCCCCAACGATAGTGTCGCTGCAGAAAACAAAGACTTCGAGCTCTTCGCCGATCAGACCGCCGCCCTCGCCCCGCCCAACGGCAAGGCGCAATACCTGAGCCTGCGTTTCGATCAGGCCTTGCGTGGGCTCAAAGTCGATGCGCCGGTCGAGTTCCTCGGTGTCGAGATCGGTCGCGTGGTGGCGGTCAATCTGGACTTCGACGAAGTCAAACGTACGTTCCCGGTCAACGTCGGCATCGTCATTTATCCGCAGCGTCTGGGCCGGGCGCATCAGAAAATGCTCAAGGCATTCAATGGCGACGAAAACGACGAAGCCACCGGCGCGCGCCTGCTCGGCACCTTCATCGAAAACGGATTGCGCGCCCAGGCACGCAACGGCAACCTGCTCACCGGCCAGTTGTACATCGCTCTGGATTTCTACCCGAAAGCGCCGAAAGTCGCGTTTGACGCCACCGCCCGACCGATCAGCATCCCGACCATCCCGGGCAGCCTCGAACAGTTGCAGGAAAAACTCGAAGCGATGGTCAACAAGATCAACGCACTGCCAATTGAACGCATCGCCGGCAACCTCGACAGCAATCTGGTCGAACTGCGCAAAGGCCTGGCCCAGTTCAACGCCAAGACCTTGCCGGGCGTGCAGAGCACTCTCGCTGATGTCAGCAAGACCTTGCAGTCTGCCAGCTCGACCCTGGCCGAGGACTCACCGCAGCGCGAGAAACTCACCGAGACTCTCGACGAACTCGGGCGTATGTCGCGCTCCCTGCGTGAGCTCTCCGACTATCTCGGTCGTCACCCGGAATCGCTGATTCGTGGCCGTCCCGACAACGCCGCACCGCTGGACCTGAAAGGACCGCCACGCAATTGAGCACAGGAGCTAACTCAATGGCTTTACCGCTGAAGATCACCGTGCTCGCTGCTTTCATGTTGCTGGGCGCTTGCCGCAGCGACCCGATCAGCTTTCATACGCTGACTCCGGTGCAACCGGGCAGCAGCCGCGCCGGGGCGCAAATCCCGATTGAAGGCATCAGCGTGCCGCCGCAAGTTGATCGCCCGCAAATCGTCATTCGCCAGGGCAATAGCGGTCTGGCGATTCTGGAGACTGAATGGTGGGGCGCGAGTCTTGCCGATGAATTGCGCAGTGCGCTGATCGATCAGTTGAACAACACCAGCGGGCGTGGCAATGTCTCGGTGCGCATCGAGGTGCAGCGCTTCGATTCGATTCCCGGCCAATACGCCTTGATCGATGCCAAATGGCGGTTGCGGCCATTGGGTGATACCGACAGTGAACTGGTGACCTGTCGCTCAACCTTGCAAACACCTTCGGGGCCGAGCATCGACGAACTGGTCAGCGCCCAGCAGAACAACGTCAAACGCCTCGCTGCGTTGATCAGTCAGGCGGCAGGCAACCCGCGCGGCTGTCCGCCCTCTTCCTGACACAGCGTTACCGTGAAGCGACAGCCATTCGGTTCGCGGGTGGTGAGTTGCACGCGCCAGTGTTGCTGCGTGCAGATCCGCTGCACCAGCGAAAGCCCCAGGCCGAGCCCTTCCCCGCGCTGTTCATCACCGCGCACGAAGGGCTGAAACATCGCGTGGCGTTGCTCTTCGGGGATGCCGATGCCGCTGTCTTCGACCACAAAACTGTTTTCGTTGAGGGTCAGGCGTACGTAACCGTGGTCGGTGTAATGCCAGGCGTTGCGCAACAGATTGCCCATCACTGATTGCAGGAAGGTCAGATTGAAACGCGCTGCGCCGGCGAATTGAGGATCGTAGATAAACTCCAGACCTTTTTCGCGAATCAAACGTCCCCAAACTTCAGTCTGCGCATCGGCGATGTCCTTCAAGGTGCAAGTCGACTGCACACTGACTTCTTCAGGCTTGCGTGCAAGCATCAAAAAGGTTTCGACCAATTGGCGCATCTCGTGACTGGCCCGGGCAATCCGGCTGACTTGTGCCGTTGAACGGGCATCGAGTGACGGGTTGACCAGCAGCAGCTCACAGGAGGTCGCCAGCACCATCAGCGGCGTGCGCAATTCATGGCTGACGTCGCTGGTGAAGAGTTTTTCCCGACTCAAAGTGGCCCGCAGGCGGCCTAACGTCTGATCGAATGACAGCGCCAGTTCGCCGACTTCATCTGCGGCGTAATCGGGGTGCAATGGCGGCGCGACCTCAATGAGCTGATCGCGATGGCGCACCTGTTGCGCCAGTCGAATCACCGGTGCCATGACCCTTCGTGCGAGCAATCGCCCAAGCACCAGCGCCAAAACGATGCTCAGGATAAATCCGACAATCACCACAATAAACAGCAGGCGCTCACGCTGTTCGAGGCTTTCCTGGTCGCGCAACAGCACGTATTTGCGACCGCCGACGGCTTCGACCATCGCGTAGAAGTCATCGTTATGGAATCTGATTTCCTGAAACCCCATCGGCAGCGCCGCCAGTTGCTCGGTCAGCGCCAGCGGCCCCTTGCCACCCTCGAAGAAAAACAGTTCGCTTTTTTCCGGTGTGTGGCTCCACAGACTGATGTCGTCCATTGCCAGCAAACGACGCAGACCGCCGCTGAGGGTGGTGCTGGTCAACTTGCGCTCGACCACATGCACGGTGGCGACGATGCCCAATGCAAATACACCCGCGACGAAGGCGCTCATCAGGGCAAATACAATCACGATCCGTTTCGTCAGGCTTTGCTTGAGATCCATGCGCTCGGGTGGCTCCTGTGTGGTTGTCCGGCGTCAAGGCAACGATAGACCAGGCCAGGCCGTTACTCGACAGGACAGAGCTTCACCGCAACGGTGAACGCCGGGTAAGGCCCTCGATGAATAAAAACAGTATTTGAGTTTATTTATCAAATAGCCGATTTAGTTGCACCGATCAACTTCTGGCATTTTTTTCACATGTTCTTCACTGCGCCCCAACGTGTGTAAACGTAGTGTTCAGCCTGCATTCAAGTAAACAGTCGTAAAGTTGCTCGCTGCCCAAGCCTTGCGTTGCACTGAATGAACTATCCGGCGTTTAAAGAGGCAACATTGTGGCGCAATTATTTCAATTGAAAAGTTTATTCCGCTACCGGCGTACGCCGCGCTTTCGGCTATGGATTGCACTGGTGTGTGTCGTGGTCGTGGCCATTCTGGTCAGTGGTTTTGTCTGGTGGCCACGCTCGCCGACCGACCTCGATCATGCCGGGCGCAGCACCACCGCTGAATGGATAAAAGCCTGGCGGGCCGGTGAAGTCGTTGCGCTGGTGCGGCACACCGAACGCTGCGACCGGTCGAGCAATACCTGCCTGGGCCCGGCGGATGGCATTACCGAAGTGGGCAGCAGCGCGGCGCAAGAGGTCGGCCAAGGCTTCGTCAGATTGGGGATGCAACAGGCTGCAGTGTTGAGCAGCCCGCTGACCCGTACGGCGCAAACCGCGCATTACATGTTCGGCCACGAGGCCCTCGCCGAAGACTGGCTGGCCACCTGCGGACCAACACTTCGCGATGAAATCATCGCGCGCAAAGTGGCGCAGCAGAATCTTGTGCTGGTCACCCACAGCGGTTGCATCAGTGATTTTGAAAAACAGACCGGTTTTCCTCACGCGATTGCCGCGGAGTATGGAAGTACCTTACTTGTACGAATTGATAACCAGAAACAACTTACAGTGCTGGGCATTATCAATACGCCGTTCTGGCAGACATTAGACGTCACACATAACCAATGAAAAAACCGCCACGGCTTCCAGTGTTTTAAGCCAGATACTTTTTTATTCGCCCCAAGGCTCAGTCATGACGTCCGATAACCCACCGTTGCGCCACGCTGCCCGTCATTTGCTGCAATCCCCGTCGCTGGTCGAACGCTGGGCGATCCCCGGGCTGATTCTGGCGTTTGTGCTGTTTTATCTATTGCCGCTGATGACCCACGGGCTGTGGATCCCCGATGAAACCCGTTATGGCCAGATCAGCCAGGAAATGCTCCTGAGCGGCAACTGGGTCGCGCCGCATTTCATGGGTATTCGCTACTTCGAGAAACCAATCGCTGGCTACTGGATGATCGCCATCGGCCAGGCGATTTTCGGCGACAACCTGTTCGGTGTGCGCATCGCTTCGGCCGTCAGCACGGGGGTCAGCGTCTGGCTCGCCTATCTGTTGGCGCGCAGGCTCTGGAACAACCCGCGCATCAGCGCTGCCTGTGCCTTGCTCTACATGAGTTTTGGTCTGATCGCCGGCCAGGCCGGTTACGCCAACCTCGATCCGCAGTTCACTTTGTGGGTCAACCTCAGTCTGGTCGCGGTGTGGTTTGCCATCGACAGCACTACCGCAAAGGCGCGCCTTGGCAGTTGGGCATTGCTCGGCGCTGCTTGCGGCATGGGCCTGATGACCAAGGGCTTTCTGGCCCTGCTGCTGCCGGTGCTGATCGCCCTGCCCTACATGATCTGGCAGCGCCGCTTCGGCGAACTGCTGCGCTACGGTCTGGTGGCGGTGCTGGTCGCTGCGCTGATCAGTGTGCCGTGGGCATTGGCCGTACACGTTCGTGAACCGGACTTCTGGCGGTTCTTCTTCTGGCATGAACACATTCGCCGTTTCGCTGCGGGCGATGATGCCCAGCATGCGCGGCCATGGTGGTTCTACCTGCCGTTGCTATTTGCTGCGACATTGCCGTGGGCCGTGCTGTTGCCGTCGACGTTGATCCGCACATGGCGCGAAAAGCGCGAGGCAAAAACTGCGTTTCTGGCGCTGTGGTTTGTGTTGCCGCTGGCCTTCTTCAGTCTGAGCAGCGGCAAACTGCCGACCTACATCATGCCGTGCCTGTTGCCGCTGGCCTTGCTCATGGGCCACACCGTGGTGAAATGGCTGGAGCAGCGCCACACCAAGGCTTTGCGCCTCAACGGCGTGATCAATACGGTTCTGGCCAGCGTTGCCCTGATTGCGCTGATCTATCTGCAGGCCACTAAAGAAGTCTACGAACACACCGAGATGTTCAGCCTGTCGCTGGTGTTTATCGTGCTGATCGGCTGGATCATCGCCAACGCTCTGCAAATCATGCGACCGCTGACGATGTGGGCCATGCCGGCGCTCGGCATTGGCCTGTTGGTTGCCTTGCTGCCCGCCGCCATGCCGGCAACGATCGTCGACAGCAAGATGCCCGACCAGTTTATTGCCGAGCATCAACAGGCCTTGAGCGAAACCTCGTCGTTGTTGAGTAACGATCTGGGCGCCGCGTCGGCCTTGGCGTGGCGTCTGAAGCGGCCGCAAGTGGATCTGTTCAATACCGTCGGTGAACTGAAATACGGCCTCGACGATCCGGCCATGGCTGCCCGCAAGGTCGGTCTGGACGATGTCGGTCAGTGGATGACTGACGCGCGCAAAAAAGGCTCGGTGGCGGTGGTGATGCGCGTCAACAGCACGCAGGAAGCCCAGGAAATCGAATTGTTGCCGGCCGACGGTACGCATTACCAGCGTGGCAACCTGCAGATCTACATCTTTGCCAAGCGCCAGCCATGACCGCCACGGCCCAAGAACGCAGGGCGTTATGGATTCTGCTGTCCGCGACTGCCCTGATGCTGCTGCTCGGGCTGGGCAGTCGCGAACTGTGGGGCGCGGAAACCCGTTGGGCCAATATCGCCTTGCAGATGCTGCAGAGCGGTAACTACTTCGACCCCTATCTCAAGGGCGATCCGTACTACGACAAACCACTGCTGTCGTATTGGCTGATCACGGCTTCGTCCTGGCTGACTGGCGGGCTGGGGCCGTGGTCACTGCGTTTGTCCTCGGTGATTTCAGCGTGGCTCAGCGTGTGGCTGGTGTATTTGCTGGGCGAGCAGCTGTTCCGCAAGGGCACCGGCTTGATTTCCGGATGGATGCTGGCGACGACGTTCTATTTTGTCTTCTGGGCGCGGGTCGCCACGGCCGACATTCTCACGGTCTGCGGGGTCCTGGCGGCGGTCTGGTGGTACTGGCGCGGGCCGGATGACACTCGGCTGGGGCGTTACGTGGTGTTTTTCGCCCTGCTGTCGCTGACGTCGCTGTTCAAGGGACTGATCGGTTTCATTCTGCCGGGGCTGGTGTTGCTGCCGCATCTGCTGCAAGGCCAGCGCTGGAAACGCCATCTCAATCGGCGTTTGTTCGCCGCATTGCTGATCGCCGGGGCGTTCTACATGACGCCGTTCCTGCTCTCACATGTCTATGGATCGCCTGACTATCGGCAAAGCGGCCTGGATCTGGTGTTGCGAGAAAACGTCGTGCGGTTTTTCCAGCCGTTCGACAACATCGGGCCGATTTACACCTATTTGTTGTACCTGCCGGTCTACACCCTGCCATGGGCGCCGTGCTGGCTCATTGCGTTGTGGGTGGCGCTGCGAAACTGGCGAAACATCGAACCAGACACCCGCTGGCTGATTCAGGGGCTAGGTCTGTTGCTGCTGTTTTTCACCGCCAGCGGCAGTCGGCGCAGCTATTACGTGTTGCCACTGGTGCCCTTCGCGCAACTGCTCGGTGCGTGGTGGATCACCCGGCGCATGGCGGCGCGCAATCTCGAAGGGCGAGGCTTGAAAATCGGTTTTGCGATCGCTACGACCTTGATGGCCGGTGTGCTCGGCATACTGTATCCATGGACCAATAGCGGTGGCGGCGTGATCCGTTTCGGCGAAACCGTGCGCGAGCAGGCCAGCCAACAGGCACCACTGAATCAGTGGCGTATGGTCATGATCGAGGTCGACAACAAAGTGCCGATGTACCTGCAAACCGGCGGCGCGCCCTTCTACTATGTGGCAGAAACCGCAGACTTCCCCCGTGCGGGCGACAGCGCGGCGATGTGGGCCTGGCTAGAGCGCAGCAGCGGCCAGCACTGGGACCCGCAACGCACCATCATCGTTGCGCAATATCGAAGCGGCGATCCGCTGCCGCTCGACTACCTCAGCGCCGACCACCGAACCATCACTACCACGCCGACTCGCGGTGAACAGGTGTTCCACGGCCGCCAGGACCAGAGCGTCGCCTACCTGCCCAATCCCTCCTGAACACCTGACGTGAAATGACGCACGGCAATCGTGCGTCGTCGAGTCGCTGCTAATCTGAATGGCAATGACATGTATTAACGGTTTGTTTGACGTTTTTTTCTCATTTGCCTCTCTACATTGCCTGCGGCTGAATATCTGCAAATCATTCGCATTGAAGTCTGCCCGCGAATGCCTGCCCATAACGTCTAAAAAATCAGGAGCGTTGTCGTCATGAATCCACAGGTTCCGTCCTTTCTGAAACGCGCATTGCTGGTCACTGCCCTGCTTGGCGCAGGCCCGGCCTTTGCGGCTGACGGTGTTGGTTTGCTGGTTTACAACGCCCAGCACGAAAGCCTGACCAAAGCCTGGGTGGCCGCATTCACCGAAGAGACGGGCATTCCGGTGACGATCCGCAATGGCGATGACACTGAGATGGGCAACCAACTGGTGCAGGAAGGCGCGGCCTCGCCGGCCGATGTGTTCCTCACCGAAAACTCCCCGGCGATGGTGCTGGTCGACAACGCCAAGCTGTTCGCCTCGATCGCGCCAGCCACGCTGGAACAAGTCGATGCGGCGTACCGCCCGGCTCACGGCCAGTGGATCGGCATCGCCGCGCGCTCAACGGTGTTCGTCTACAACCCGGCAAAACTGGCTGAGAAAGACCTGCCGAAATCCCTGCTGGATCTGGCTAGACCGGAGTGGAAAGGTCGCTGGGCTGCCTCGCCGGCCGGCGCAGACTTCCAGGCCATCGTCGCTGCCGTGCTCGAGCAGAAAGGCGAAGCCGCCACACTGGACTGGCTCAAAGGCATGAAAACCAACGCCACCGTGTATCGCGGCAACAGCGCCGTGCTCAAAGCGGTCAACGCCGGGCAGATCGACAGCGGCGTGATCTATCACTATTACAGCTTCGTCGATCAGTCCAAGACCGGCGAAAACAGCAAAAACACCCAGCTCTATTATTTCAAACACCAGGATCCGGGCGCGTTTGTCAGCACCTCCGGCGCTGGCGTGCTGGCCTCCAGCAAACATCAGGAAGAGGCGCAGAAGTTCGTCAAATACATCACCAGCAAAGAAGGCCAGGAGATTCTGCACAGCGGCACCTCGTTTGAGTACGCGGTCGGCAAGGACGCACCGTCCAACCCGAAACTGACGCCGCTGAAAGATCTCGACGCACCCAAAGTCGATGCGTCGAAACTCGACAGCAAAAAAGCCGTCGAGCTGATGACCCAGGCGGGAATCCTGTAAGTGCTCCCCGAAACCCTTCCTGCGCAGGTCGCTGCGGCCTCCTCCGCCAGCCTGAGGCTAAAACCCCGCGCCCTGACCGGGCGCGGTGGTTCTTGGGTGGTTGCACTGGCCGTCGGCGTTTCACTGTTGTCGTTGCTGCCGATCGCGTTTGTGCTCGGTGTGTCGTGGGCCACCGGTTGGGCGACCATCGAAGCGTTGGTGTTTCGCCCACGGGTGGCGGAACTGCTGATCAACACCGTGCTGCTGGTGTTGATCACCCTGCCGCTGTGCATTCTGCTCGGCACCGCACTGGCCTGGCTGACCGAGCGCACCAACCTGCCCGGTCGACGCCTGTGGTCATTGCTGGCCGTGGCGCCGCTGGCGGTGCCGGCGTTCGTGCATAGCTATGCGTGGGTCAGTCTGATTCCTTCGATTCACGGATTGCCGGCCGGGGTGCTGGTGTCGGTGATCGCTTATTTTCCGTTTCTGTACCTGCCGGTGGCGGCGACATTGCGTCGCCTCGACCCGGCGATTGAGGACGTTGCCGAATCCCTCGGCCTGAAACCGTGGGCGGTGTTTTTCCGGGTAGTGTTGCCACAGTTGCGTCTGGCCATTTGTGGCGGTGCGTTGCTGGTCGGCTTGCACCTGCTGGCCGAATACGGCCTCTACGCGATGATCCGGTTCGACACCTTCACCACGGCGATTTTCGATCAGTTCAAGTCAACCTTTAACGGCCCGGCGGCGAACATGCTGGCGGGCGTTCTGGCCTTGTGTTGTCTGGCGATGCTCACCGTCGAATCCGCCGCCAGAGGCAAGGCGCGCTACGCCCGCGTCGGTTCCGGCAGCGCTCGCGAGCAACGCACGGTGCGCTTGAATCGCGCCAGCGTATTCCTTGGCTTGAGCCTGCAAGTGCTGACCTGTGTGCTCGCGCTCGGCGTACCGTTGCTGACGTTGGGGCGCTGGCTGATTGCCGGTGGCGCCGAGGTCTGGGGCGGCGGCGAACTGTTGCCGGCGCTGCTGCAAACCCTGTCGTTCGGTGTGGCCGGCGCACTGTTGACCAGTCTGGCGGCGATTCCGATTGCCTGGCTGTCGATTCGTGCGCCGGGCAGGTTGCAGCGCTTGCTCGAAGGCTGCAACTACATCACCAGTTCGCTGCCGGGGATTGTCGTGGCGCTGGCCCTGGTCACCGTGACCATCCACTTCGCCCGGCCGATCTACCAGACCACCATCACCGTGTTGCTCGCCTACTTGCTGATGTTCCTGCCGCGCGCCTTGGTCAGCCTGCGCGCCGGGTTCGCCCAGGCGCCGGTCGAGCTGGAAAACATTGCGCAAAGTCTCGGCCGTTCACCGTTGCGCGCCTTGTGGCTGATCACTTTGCGCCTTGCCGCGCCGGGCGCTGCTGCCGGTGCCGCGTTGGTGTTTCTGGCGATCACCAATGAATTGACCGCGACCTTGCTGCTCGCGCCTAACGGCACCCGCACCCTGGCCACCGGTTTCTGGGCCATGACCAGCGAAATCGATTACGCCGCCGCCGCGCCTTATGCGCTGCTGATGGTGCTGTTATCGCTGCCGCTGACCGCCCTTCTCTATCACCAATCCAGGCGCACCGCTGGCCGATGAACGCACTTGAACTGATCTCTCTGAGCAAATCCTTTGGCGCGCAGAAAGCGCTGGATGACATCTGTCTGTCGGTGCCGACCGGCAGCCGTACGGTGATTGTCGGCCCGTCCGGCTCCGGCAAAACCACATTGCTGCGGATGATTGCCGGTTTCGAATTCCCCGATGCCGGCAGCCTGACTCTCAACGGTCAGGTGCTGGTCGACAGCACTCATGCCGTGCCCGCTTACCAGCGGCAAATCGGTTATGTTCCCCAGGATGGCGCACTGTTTCCGCACATGACGGTCGCCGCCAATATCGGCTTCGGTCTGGCGCTGACCGGCACCGCCAGAGAGGAACGGATCAAGGCATTGATGGACAGCGTTTCGCTGGACGCCAACATGGCCAACCGTTGGCCGCATGAACTGTCCGGCGGCCAGCAGCAACGGGTTTCCCTTGCCCGGGCGCTCGCCCAGCAACCACGACTGATGCTCCTTGATGAGCCGTTCTCCGCCCTCGACACCGGCCTGCGCAGTGCCATGCGCAAAATGGTCGCGCGTTTGCTGGAGGACGCCGGCGTCACCACGATTCTGGTGACCCACGATCAGGGCGAAGCGCTGTCATTTGCCGATCAGTTGGCGGTGATGCGCGGCGGACGGCTGGTGCAGTCCGGGCATCCGATGGATCTTTACCGATACCCGCACGACGAGCAGACCGCACACTTTCTCGGCGAAGCCGTGGTGATGCCGGCGCGGATCGACTCCGGTCTCGCCCACTGCGATCTCGGTCCGGTGCCGGTGAACAGCAACGGTTTTAGCGGCAACGCGCAGATCATGCTCAGGCCCGAGCAGTTGCAGTTGTCCGGTACGGTGATCGGTAACCAAGGCTGTCACGCCGTGGTGACCGAACGGGATTTCGCCGGCAACACCTGCACCCTCACAGTCGAACTGCGCTCGCCGATCAATCAGGATCCTGGCCGCTCGCTATTGGTACGCAGCTCCGGCATGCACGCGCCGCCGGCCGGTAGCGACGTGCAGCTATCGGTACTCGGCGCTGCTCACATCTTCACGCTTTCCTGATCACAGATCGAAGCGATCCACCGCCCGCCGCCGCTCGTTGTCATCACGGACATCGTAGTTGGCGGTGGTCTGGATGTTGCTGTGGTGCGCGAGCTTCTGGGCGATCGACAGATCATGTTCTTCGATGACCCGTGTGATAAACGAACGGCGGAAATCGTGGGGCATGATCTTCACCCCGACTTGCGTGCCACGCTGACGGGCAATGTAGTAGATCGCGTGTTTGGTGATGCGCTCGCGGGTGATATGGCTGCCGCGACGGATACGGTTGAACAGAAAGGCATCGTCACTCTCGCCTTCCTTGAGTTCTGAACGCCGCAGCTCCAGCCACGCATTGAGTTTGGCGAAGGCCCAGGCCGGCGCGTACTTGATCAGTTGCTTGTTGCCCTTGCCGGTGACGGTCAGGCTGCGCTCAGTGAAGTCGACCTGATTCAAGTCCAGATCCACCGACTCCGATTTACGCATGCCGGTGCCGTACAACAACGCAATCACCGCCGCATCGCGCAGGCCTTGCGGGCGTGGATCGGCGGCGCAAACTTCCATCAGTTCATGAATCAAAGTGCGCTTCAAGTTGCGCCCCTGCGACAACCGCGTACCGGCAATGGCTTTGACCGAGCGCATTTTCAACAGATGATCCTGAGAAATCAGACTCATGCGCCACGCTTCATTCATCACCCCGCGCACGGCATTTACATAAAGCGAAGAAGTGTTCGGCGCATAGTTGTCTTCGCGCAAAGCGGCAACCAGGGCGACCACATCTTCAGGTTGTAATGCGTGCCAGGGAATTTCCTCGACATTCATGTCTTCAAAACCGAGACGGTCGGCCGCGTCCTGCAAAACATAGCGCATGGTCAGCTGGCTGGAGGGGGCCAGGCGCGCCAGATACAGGGTCATCGGATTGGTTTGGCGGGTTTGCAACGGTACAACGGACAAGTCAGTCAAACGTAAAGGCCTTGAGTAAAAACAATTCAACACAGCAACTAACAACTGCAACATTCCCTCTATAAAGGGAACACTTCCGTAGGACTTTTCCACTAAAAACGACGATAAACGGTAGAAGCCTGAACAGCGGCTGTATGAGCTCTAGATAAACGATTCGCCGACCGGGTTTTCATGTTCCTTTCACAAAAACGGGCATAACCTTAATTCCAACAGATCCCGTGTCGGCCCTGTCCAAACTGCCGCGCGAAGCCACAAAAGTCAACCGCACACCGACGGTATGTCATTTCAGCAACTTATTGATGCAAAGGTATTTTTTGCGTCTACGCTGAGATTGGATCCTATTGGGTGAGTTGGTTTTCTTCTGATCGTTTGTGATGAGGTGTTCATGAGTCAGGCGTTTCTCCCCTTCTCCCGCCCAAGTATCGGCGATGAAGAAATTGCAGCCGTAGAACAAGTCTTGCGTTCCGGCTGGATCACCACCGGGCCGAAAAACCAGGCACTCGAAGAGCAATTCGCACAGTACGTTGGCTGCCGTCACGCGGTGGCACTGTCTTCAGCCACCGGCGGCATGCACATCACTCTGCTGGCCTTGGGAATTGGCCCCGGCGACGAAGTCATCACCCCGTCGCAGACTTGGGTGTCGACCGCCAACATGATCTCGCTGCTCGGCGCCACACCGGTGTTCGTCGACGTCGACCGCGACACCCTGATGACCGACGCAGAGCGCATCGAAGCCGCCATCACCCCGCGCACCAAAGCGATCATCCCCGTGCATTACGCCGGCGCCGCGTTCGATCTCGATCCGCTGTATGCGTTGGCCGACAAGCACGGCATCGCTGTGATCGAAGACGCCGCCCACGCCGCCGGTACTCGTTACAAGGGCCGCCACGTCGGTTCGCAAGGCACGGCGATTTTTTCTTTCCACGCGATCAAGAACATGACCTGTGCCGAAGGCGCGATGTTCGTCACCGACAACGAAGCCTTGGCCAGCCGTGTGCGCATGCTCAAGTTCCACGGGCTCGGCGTTGACGCCTACGATCGCCTCACCGGTGGCCGCAAACCGCAGGCGCAAGTGATGGAGCCGGGGTTCAAATACAACCTCGCCGACATCAACGCTGCAATTGCCTTGGTGCAGCTTGAGCGTCTGGACGCAATCAACGCCCGTCGCACCGAACTGGCTACCGCCTACCGGCAAAAACTCGAGGGCCTGCCGGTGCAACCACTGGCCGTACCGACTTACGCCCAGACACACGCCTGGCACCTGTTCATCCTGCGCATCGACAGCGAGCGCTGCGGCATGGACCGCGAATCCTTCATGAAAGGCTTGCAGGACCAGGGCATCGGCACCGGTATCCATTTCATCGCCACCCACCTGCACACCTGGTACCGCCAGCGTGACCCCGACCTGTACCTGCCCAACACCGAATGGAACTCGGCGCGGCTGTGCTCGATTCCGTTGTTCCCCGACATGAGCGATCAAGACCTTGATCGCGTGGTCGGCGCCATCGCCACTCTTATGGACAAACGCCCGTGAAACCTTATCCGATCCGCTGTGTGTCGATCGTCATCCCGGTCTACAACGAACAGGACAGCCTGCCGGAACTGCTGCGCCGCACCGAAGCGGCCTGCCGCATGTTGCGTCACGACTATGAAATCGTCCTCGTCGACGACGGCAGCCGTGATGAATCCGCCAACCTTCTGGAAGAAGCTGCGAGCCGTGAAGACAGCCCGTTCGTAGCGGTCATCCTCAACCGCAACTACGGCCAGCACGCGGCAATCATGGCCGGTTTCGAGCAGTGCAAAGGCGATGTCGTCATCACCCTCGACGCCGATCTGCAGAACCCGCCGGAAGAAATTCCGCGCCTGGTTGCTGAAGCGGAAAAGGGTTACGACGTCGTCGGCACCGTGCGCGGCAACCGTCAGGATTCGGCCCTGCGCCGCTATCCGTCGAAGCTGATCAACCTCGCCGTGCAGCGCTCCACCGGCGTCGCCATGAGCGACTACGGCTGCATGCTGCGCGCTTACCGCCGCACGATCATCGACGCCATGCTGGCCTGCCGGGAACGCAGCACCTTCATCCCGATTCTGGCCAACAGCTTCGCCCGCCACACCACGGAAATCGTCGTCGCCCACGCCGAGCGTGAACACGGCGATTCGAAATACAGCCCGATGCGCCTGATCAACCTGATGTTCGACTTGATCACCTGCATGACCACCACGCCGTTGCGCCTGCTCAGCATCGTCGGTTTCACCATGGCCGGTCTGGGTCTGCTGTTTGCCTTCGCGCTGATAGTCCTGCGCCTGGCGCTCGGCGCCGGTTGGGGCGGTGATGGTCTGTTCGTGCTGTTCGCCGTGCTGTTCGTATTTACCGGTGGCCAGTTCATCGGCATGGGCCTGCTCGGCGAATACCTGGGGCGCATGTACAGCGACGTGCGCGCCCGCCCGCGTTTCTTCATTGAAAAAGTCTTGCGCAGCCACGCCGCCGAGCCGGCGCCTGCGGTCACCGTTGATGGTCTCTCCACTACTACTTCTACTACCGGTCAGGTTCACTCATGAGTGCAAAAACTGTTGTCTTCGCTTACCACGATATTGGCTGCGCCGGCATTCAAGGCCTGCTCGACAGCGGCTATGACATCGCAGCGGTGTTCACTCACGCGGATGACCCGAAAGAAAACGCGTTTTACGGCTCGGTTGCACAGCTGTGCGCCACCAAAGGTATCCCGGTGCATGCACCGGAAGACGTCAATCACCCGCTGTGGATCGAGCGCATTGCCAAACTCGATCCTGATTACATTTTCTCGTTCTACTATCGCAACCTGCTGAGCGAACCACTGCTGGCCCTGGCCAAAAAAGGCGCGTTCAACCTGCACGGCTCGTTGCTGCCAAGCTACCGTGGTCGCGCCCCGGCCAACTGGGTTCTGGTCAACGGCGAAACCGAAACCGGCGTGACCCTGCACCGCATGGTCAAGCGTGCCGATGCCGGCGCCATCGTCGCCCAGCAGCGTGTTGCCATTGAACGCAGCGACACCGCGTTGAGCCTGCACGGCAAGCTGCGCACCGCCGCCGCTGATCTGTTGCGTGACACCCTGCCAGCAATGCTGCAAGGCAAAATCAGCGAAACCGCGCAGGACGAATCGAAGGCTACCGTGTTTGGTCGTCGCACCGCAGCGGACGGCAAATTGGTCTGGGCGCAACCGGCCGAGCAGTTGTTCAACCTGGTTCGCGCCGTGACACAACCTTATCCGGGTGCATTCTGCGCCGTGGGTGAGCACAAACTGATCGTCTGGAGCGCCGAAGTTGCCAAGGGCAACGACGGCCAGGCGCCGGGCCGGGTGATCAGCGTCGATCCGCTGCGCATTGCCTGCGGTGAAGACTCGCTGGTGATCCTCTCCGGTCAACGCAACGACAACGGTCTGTTCCTCAGCGGCCCGCAACTGGCCAACGAACTGGGTCTGGTCGATGGCTCGCTGCTGCGCGGCGCCGAATCCGGTCGTGCGCCACGTCGTACCCGCGTGCTGATCCTCGGCGTCAACGGCTTTATCGGCAATCACTTGTCCGAGCGTCTGCTGCGCGATGACCGTTACGAAGTCTATGGTCTGGACATCGGTTCCGACGCCATCGACCGTCTGCGCAGCCACCCGCACTTCCACTACGTCGAAGGCGATATCAGCATTCACTCCGAGTGGATCGAGTACCACATCAAGAAGTGCGACGTGGTCCTGCCGCTCGTGGCCATCGCCACCCCGATCGAATACACCCGCAACCCGCTACGCGTGTTCGAACTCGACTTCGAAGAAAACCTGAAACTGGTGCGCTACTGCGTCAAGTACAACAAGCGCGTGATCTTCCCGTCGACCTCGGAAGTCTATGGCATGTGCCAGGACAAGCACTTCGATGAGGACACCTCCAACCTGATCGTCGGCCCGATCAACAAGCAGCGCTGGATCTACTCCGTCTCCAAACAACTGCTGGACCGGGTGATCTGGGCGTACGGCGCCAAGGGTTTGAATTTCACCCTGTTCCGCCCGTTCAACTGGATGGGCCCGCGCCTTGATCGTCTGGATTCGGCCCGGATCGGCAGCTCCCGCGCCATCACCCAATTGATCCTCAATCTGGTCGAAGGCACGCCAATCCGTCTGTTCGACGGCGGCGAGCAGAAACGCTGCTTCACCGACATCGCTGACGGCGTCGAGGCACTGGCGCGGATCATCGACAACGACAACGACGTCTGCAACGGCCAGATCATCAACATCGGCAACCCGGACAACGAAGCCAGCATCCGTCAGCTGGGCGAAGAACTGCTGCGTCAGTTCGAAGCGCACCCGCTGCGTGACAACTTCCCGCCGTTCGCCGGTTTCCGCGACGTGGAAAGCAAGGCGTTCTATGGCGCTGGCTATCAGGACGTTGAACACCGCAAACCCAGCATTGCCAACGCCAAGCGTCTGCTCGACTGGACGCCAACCGTGGAAATGCGCGAGACCATTGGCAACACGCTCGACTTTTTCTTGCGTGAAGCCATGCTCGAACAAGCGGACAAGCGCTAATGCAGGCAGGCCTTCGTATCGATGTCGACACCTACCGAGGCACCCGTGAAGGGGTGCCGCGGCTGCTCGAAATACTCGACGAGGCGCAGATCAAGGCAACGTTTTTCTTCAGTGTCGGCCCCGACAACATGGGCCGGCATCTGTGGCGCCTGATCCGCCCGCAGTTCCTCTGGAAGATGCTCCGCTCCAACGCGGCCGGCCTGTACGGCTGGGACATTCTGCTGGCCGGCACCGCGTGGCCGGGCAAACCGATTGGCCGTGATCTCGGGCACCTGATGCGTCAGGCCCGCGATGCCGGTCATGAGGTAGGCCTGCATGCGTGGGATCACCACGGCTGGCAGGCCAACGCCGGGACCTGGAGCAACAAGCAACTGATCGAGCAGATTCGTCAGGGCGTCGACACCTTGAGCGACATTCTCGGCGCGAAAGTCGACTGTTCCGCCGCCGCTGGTTGGCGTGCCGACGAGCGCGTGATCGAGGCCAAACAAGCCTTCGGCTTTCGCTACAACAGCGATTGCCGAGGGCAACGCCTGTTTCGTCCGCTGCTGGCCGACGGCACACCGGGCACGCCGCAGATTCCGGTGGACCTGCCGACCTTCGACGAAGTCGTCGGACCGATCGTCGCGGCGCGGGACTTCAACGGATTCATCCTTGATCACTTCCGCCCGCAACAGCTCAACGTCTACACCATTCACGCCGAAGTAGAAGGGATTCTGATGGCTGAGGATTTTCGTCAATTGCTGGCCGATGCGCGCCAGCGAGATATCGATTTCAAACCGCTGGGCGATTTGCTGCCCGAGTTCTTCAACACCTTGCCCGTGGGTCGCGTGCAACGCGGCGCCCTCGACGGCCGTGAAGGCTGGCTGGGAGTGCAAGGCGCATGACCAAACGCTGGACGCTGCCACTGCTGTTGCTGGTCATTTGCTTGCTGGCCTATCTGCTGCCGCTGGGCACGCACGGCTTGTGGATTCCCGACGAAACCCGTTACGCACAGATCAGTCAGGACATGCTGCTGAGCGGCAACTGGGTGTCGCCGCACTTCATGAGCCTGCGCTACTTCGAGAAGCCGATTGCCGGTTACTGGATGATCGCGCTGGGTCAGGAGTTGTTTGGGCAGAACCTGTTCGGCGTGCGCTTTGCTTCGGCGCTGAGCACTGGGTTGAGCGTGCTGCTGTGCTATCTGGTCGCTCGGCGCTTGTGGAACGAGCCGCGCAAAAGCTTCGTCTGCGCCCTGCTCTACATGAGTTTTACCGTGGTCGCCGGTCAGGCCGGTTACGCCAACCTCGATCCGCAATTCACCTTCTGGGTCAACCTGAGTCTGGTGGCGCTGTGGTTTGCCCTCGACAGTCACACCGGCGGCAAGCGCATGGCAGCCTGGGCGGTAATGGGGCTCGCCTGCGGCATGGGTTTCATGACCAAGGGATTCCTCGCCTGGCTGCTGCCGGTGTTGATCGCGCTGCCGTGGATGCTCTGGCAAAAACGCTGGCGTGAACTGCTGATGTTTGGCCCGGTGGCGATTGCCGTGGCGATCATCGTCAGTCTGCCGTGGGTGCTCTCGGTGCATGCGCAGGAGCCGGACTACTGGCGGTTCTTCTTCTGGCACGAGCACATCCGGCGCTTTGCCGGTGACGATGCGCAACACGACGCGCCGTGGTGGTTTTATCTGCCGCTGTTGGTGGCGTTCAGTTTGCCGTGGGTGGGCTTGCTGCCGACGGCGTTCAAGCAGGCATGGCAAACCCGCGTCCAGCCAAAAGTCGTGTTTGTGTTGCTGTGGCTGCTGATGCCGCTGGGGTTTTTCAGCCTGGCCAACGGCAAGCTGCCGACCTACATCCTGCCGTGCCTGCTACCGATGGCCTTGCTGCTCGGTAACGTCGTGGCCGACCGTTTGCGTCTGGAGCAAGGCCGGGCGCTGAGCCTCAATGGCCTGCTCAACCTGGCATTGGGCATCGTGTTGCTGGTGGCGCTGGTCTATCTGCAACTGACTAAACCGGTCTACGACCACGAACTGCACAGCATGGTGCTGGTGTTCATTGCGTTGATCGGCTGGATCATCGCCAACCTCCTGCAAGCCTTCTTGCCGCTGCAATGCTGGGCGGCACCGGCGCTGGGCAGCCTGTTGCTGATCGCGGTGTTGCCGGCGGCGCTGCCGAAATCGGTGGTTGCCAACAAGACGCCGGATCAGTTCATCAAGCATCACGTCACCGAACTGGCGCAGGCCGAGCACCTGCTGAGCAACGATCTGGGCGCCGCTTCGGCGCTGGCCTGGCGCCTGAAAACCCCGCAAGTGGCGTTGTACAACACGATAGGCGAATTGAAATATGGCCTTGCCTATCCTGACGGCATTCAACAGCGGGTTGATCCCGAACACGTACAACAGTGGATGCGCGAGGCGCGCCGCAGCGGTTCGGTCGGCGTGGTGATGCGCGTCAAGGGGCAGGACGAACTGGACGAAATCGACAAGTTGCCAAAGGACGGCGTCCGTTACGAGCAGGGCAACCTGGTGATCATGATTCTGCCCAAGGAGGCGTCATGAGCCTGTTGCTGCTGTTGGCCGCGTGCCTGCTGACCTGTCTCGGGCAGGTTGCGCAGAAATACGCGGTGGAGAGTTGGCGCGGTGTCGATTCGACCTGGGCCGACAAACTGCGCTCGCCATGGTTATGGCTGGCGCTGCTCGCCCTCGGCTCGGGGCTGTTGGTCTGGCTGCTGGTGTTGCAGCGTCTGGAAGTCGGCATCGCCTACCCGATGCTCAGCCTCAACTTCGTGTTGATCACCCTGATCGCGCGCTTCGTCTTCCGTGAACCCATCGACCGTCAGCATTGGCTCGGCGTGGCGTTGGTGATCGGCGGCGTGGTGTTGCTGGGGCAACAGTCATGAATCAACGTCGTGGCATCACCTTCGCACTGGGCAGCGTGTTGTTGGTCAGCGCTGCGCAACTGGGCATGCGCTGGAGCATGACCCGTCTGCCCGCACCGGACCAATGGCTGCACATCGACAGTCTCGACTGGCGCGCGCTGGCCGTGGTCATCGCGGCGATCTTCGCCTACGCCCTGTCGATGCTCTGCTGGCTCGCCGCCCTGCGCGATCTGCCGCTGGGCCGGGCGTACTCACTGCTGAGCATCAGCTATGCGCTGGTGTATCTGCTGGCGGCCAGTCTGCCGCTGTTCAACGAATCTTTCAGCTTCACTAAATCACTGGGCGTGGCGCTGGTCATGCTCGGGGTCATCACTATTAACACTCGTCCGGCTCGTGCGCCCGAATTCAGGAGTGCTCCATGAAAATCACAGTATTTGGCAGCGGTTACGTCGGTCTGGTGCAAGCGGCTGTGTTGGCCGAGGTCGGCCATGATGTCGTGTGCATGGACGTCGACCAGAAGAAGGTCGACCTGTTGCGCCAGGGTCATGTCAGCATTTTCGAACCGGGGCTGGCCAGCCTGGTGCGCGAAGGTCTCGATTCGAAACGCCTGCAATTCACCACTGATGAGCAACTTGCCGTGCAGCACGGTCGGGTGGCGTTTATTGCCGTCGGTACGCCGTCGCGGGAGGACGGCTCGGCCGATCTGCGTTATGTGCTGTCAGTGGGCGACGCGATTGCCAGGCATCGTGAGCAGCCGCTGATTCTGGTGGAAAAATCCACGGTGCCGGTGGGCACTGGCGATACGTTGCGCACGCACATCGAAAAGGCCTTGATCAAGGTTGGCCGCCTGCTGCAATTCGATATCGTCTCCAACCCGGAATTTCTCAAGGAAGGATCGGCGGTAGCTGACTGCCGTCGTCCGGACCGCATCGTCATCGGCTGCGAGGGTGATGAAGTGCGTGACGTGATGCGCGATCTGTACTCGCCGTTCAACCGCAACCACGACCGCATCATGTTCATGGACCTGCGCAGCGCCGAGCTGACCAAGTACGCCGCCAACTGCATGCTGGCGACCAAGATCAGCTTCATCAACCAGATCGCCGAACTCGCCGAACACCTGGGCGCCGACATCGAATCGGTGCGCCAGGGCATCGGTGCCGACACGCGCATCGGTTACCACTTTATCTATCCGGGCTGCGGTTATGGCGGCTCGTGCTTCCCCAAAGACATGCGCGCGTTGATCCACAGTGCCGAAGAAGCGCATTGCTCCAGCGACTTGCTGCAAGCCGTCGAGGCGATCAACCAGCGGCAGAAACACAAGTTGTTCGAGCGTATCAATGCGTTCTACAAGGGTGATCTGCGCGGCAAGACCTTCGCCCTGTGGGGCCTGGCATTCAAACCCAACACCGACGACATGCGCGATGCACCGAGCCGGGTGTTGCTGGAAGAGTTGTGGGCGGCCGGTGCCAGCGTGCGCGCGTTCGACCCGGAAGCCATGCAGGAAACCCAGAACCTCTACCCGGACGAGTCGAAACTGATGCTGATGGGCACGCCGGAATCGGTGTTGCCCGGCGCCGACGCACTGATCATCTGCACCGAGTGGCAGCAGTTCAAGGCCCCGGACTTTGACCTGATCAAACAGCGCCTCAACACCCCGGTGATCTTTGACGGGCGCAACCTGTACGACGCCGAGCGTCTGGCGCGCAACGGTTTCCATTATTTCCCGATGGGCCGTGGCGAATCGCGCAAATTGCCGATCCCGCTGCAACAGTGGCCGCACGCGTCCGACGTCGCTTGATCGCGTTATCGCCCGAGATTCGCCGGCAGTCCCTGATCGCAGGGCTGCTGGCGTTTTTAGTGTTCATGGCCGGGGTCTATGGGCAGGCTCCGATCGGTTTCGACTCGCGATTTGTGTTGTTCGCGCAGGAAATGTTGCGCCATGGGCCGACGGTGTTTCCGACCACTTATGGTCAGCCGTACGCGGACTATTCGGCCGTGTCGACCTTGTTCATCTGGCTGCTGTCGCTGCCGTTCGGCGCGGTGAATGCGTTGACTGCATGGGCGCCGAGCGCGATCGCGGGCGCGTTGATCGTGACGCAGATGTATCGACTGCTGGCACCGTACTCACGGCGTTGGGCGTTGATCAGTATTGCCTTGCTGATGCTGACCAGCGGTTTCGTCACCGAAGTGCGCGCGGTGTCGCAGGACTTGATGCTCGCGGCGGTGGCGTTCGCGGTGTTCTATCTGGGTTATGCCCATGATCATTTTGGCGGCGGCCGTCGTTGGCCGCTGATCTTCGTATTGCTCTTGCTGGGTTTCGGGATTCGCGGGCCGATCGGGCTGGTGGTGCCGACCGGCATGCTCTGCAGCTATTACCTGCTCAACCGAGAATGGTCGCGGTTGCTGGTGTTCGGCGTGTTGGCTTCACTGTTGCTGGTCGCGTGTGTCGGGCTGTTGTTATGGCTGGCGCAGGTCAGCGCTGGCCCGGTGTTCCTGCAGGACGTGATCCGCATGCAGTTCATGGGGCGCATGGACGGCAGCGAAGGTGTCAGCGGTTCGCTGTATTACTTCACCAGCTCGTTCGGTAACTATGCGCTGGCGTATCCGTTGGCATTGCTGGTGTTGGCGGCGGCGTGGCTGAGCAAACCCCAGCAACGTGGCCCGGCGTTGCGTCTGGTGCAGTATTGCGCGGCGGCGGGGTTGATTGTGATGGTCGGGCTGTCGATTCCTCAGGCGAAGAAGGCCCGGTATCTGCTGCCGATGCTGCCGATGGCGGCGATCATTGCGGCGTATCCGTTTCAGGTCGCGCACGGGCGCGTGTTCCGCTGGTTGCGCGGTTTGCTCATGGGCTTGTGGCTGGTCACACCGGGCTTGTTGCTGGTGGTTTTGCTGGTCGCGCAACGGCGCTTTCCCGAGCAACTGAGTGACATGACATTTGTGGTGATCGCCCTGGGCGTGCTGCAACTGCTGGCGCTGTCGCGATTATTGATCCCGCGCTGGCGCGTCGAGGTATTGGCATTGTGCGCCGTATTGGCGCTATGGACGGTGTATGCGGCAGTGTTTGAACCCGTAGAACGTCGCCTGTATGACACGCAAGCGTTCAGTCACGCGGTGTTCGCCCAGGTTCAGCAAAATCCGGCGCCACTGGTATTGCACGGCATGGGCAAGGACGCGAAGGCGATCAAGTTCATGGTCAATGTCGGGCAGGACCTGCAACCGCAGTTCAGCGACTCGGTGCAGCAACTGGAGGCGCTCAAAGGTCCGGCGTGGTTGATGATGGATCGCAGTGATCTGCCATCCCTCAAAGCCACGCCGCTGGAAAACGCGCAGCCGGTGTTGAGTGGGCGTTTCGACAAAAACGACTATGTATTGCTGTGGCTGAAACCGTAACCTGTCGACCTTTTGATCGGCAGGATGCGCCTCAACATGACCATCGACGTACGCCGCGCCAGCCTCGCTGACGCGGTGGCCCTCCCCGCGATCGAGCGCTCGGCAGCGCAATTGTTTCGTCTTGATCCTTCTCTGGCGTGGCTGGCTGATGCCGAGGTGCCCGCTGCTGCCCGACATTTGCAAGCCATCGAACAGGCGTACGTGTGGGTTGCGGCAAATCGCGACGGGCAACTGACTGGATTTGTTCGTGCTGTAGCTATCGATCAGCACCTGCACATTGAGGAGCTCTCCGTCAGCCAGGCTTTTCAAGGACAAGGCATGGGGCGCGCACTGGTTGCGGCCGTCATTGAACAAGCGCGCGCGATGCAGTTGATCTCAGTGACGCTGACCACTTTTCGCGATCTGCCGTGGAATGCGCCGTTTTATCAACGCATGGGGTTTGTCGAGTTGACGAATGTACAAGCCGATCGCCATTTACACGATGCGCTGCAAGCCGAAATCCGTTATGGCTTTCCCGCAGAGCGGCGCTGCGCCATGCGCCTGCGCCTGATTTGAACGCAATGAAGGTAATTGTGGGAGCGAGCCTGCTCGCGAAGGCGGAGTGTCAGTCAACATTGATGTACCTGACCCAACGCATTCGCGAGCAGGCTCGCTCCCACAGGGATAGTGTTGTGGCAGCTTGACCGGTGGTGATTGCCCGGTGAGGATGACGCACGCCCGCCAGGCATTTTGAAATAAGGACATTGACCCTTCGTGGCCACCTACTCGCGTCTCATCCGCCGGTTGATGATCAGTTCGCTGAGCGTCGTCATCAGCCGCGCGCTGATCAGCCCGCTACTGACGTTGTTCCTCAGCAACAAGCTCGGCCTCAACCCGCAGGACGTCGGTCTGTTGCTGGGCATCGCGGTGTTCAGCGCCACGTTGCTGTCGCTGTACGGCGGCTACATCATCGATCGGC
This sequence comes from Pseudomonas sp. CROZ-RG-20F-R04-15, assembly GCF_022662375.1. Lineage (GTDB taxonomy): Bacteria > Pseudomonadota > Gammaproteobacteria > Pseudomonadales > Pseudomonadaceae > Aquipseudomonas. Next base: position 36,878 of record NZ_JAKNQL010000011.1, read on the forward strand.
TCGACAAGCGCCGGTTACTGATCCTGACCATGCTCTCCAGTGGTATCGGTCTGATCCTGCTGACCTTCGCGCAGAACCTGTATCTGGTCACCCTGGTACTGATCATCAGCGAAACGGCGTCGGCACTGTTCCTCATCTGCTCCAAAGCCATCCTCAGTGAAAACCTGCCAGTCGGCCAACGGGTCAAGGCGTTTTCCCTCAACTACACATTGACCAACATCGGCTATGCCGTCGGCCCGATGATCGGCGTGGTGATTGCCGGGGTACAGCCCTCGGCGCCCTTCATCGTGGCCGGTGCGATTGCCATCGGCAGTATTTTTTTGCTGCTCGGCGCCACCCGGGAAGTGCGCCCGATAGCAGCTGTCACTGCGCCTCCGAGTTTTCTGAAAACCCTGATCATCCTGAAAAACGACCGCACGATGATTCTGTTTACGCTGGGTTGCCTGCTCAGCACGCTGGTACACGGACGTTTCACCCTGTACCTGTCGCAATACCTGCTGGTCACCCACACCCAGCAACAGACGCTGGACACCATGGCCGCCCTGCTCGCCTGCAACGCGATCACGGTGATCCTGTTGCAGTACCAGATCGGCCGCTTGCTCAGCCGCGAGCACCTGCGCTACTGGATTGCCGGCGGCACCGCGTTGTTCATCGTCGGGCTGATCGGCTTCAGTCTGGCCGACAGTCTGCTCGGTTGGTGCGTAGCGATGTTCATCTTCACCTTGGGCGAGATGATCATTTACCCGGCCGATTTTCTGTTTGTCGACACCCTCGCCCCGGAAGAACTGCGCGGCAGCTATTACGGCGCGCAGAACCTCGCAGCGCTGGGCGGTGCGGCGAGCCCGGTGATGTGCGGGTTTCTGCTGATGCACACACCCGCGCCGAGCATGTTCTATGCCTTGAGCGCATTGGCGGCGGTGGGCGGCTATTTGTGCTTCGTGAGTGGCCGCCGCGTCGCTTCAATACAAAATTAATGCACTAAATGTGCATTAATATGAATTTGTCAGCATCGAGTTTGATCGGCACACTGTGCACGTTCCTCCCCCAATGTTGGAACGCTTCGAGGGCTTTCCGGATATGCCGGACAAGTCCTTTTTTTTGCCTCGAATTTGCTGCAAGGACCGGATTCACATGCTCGCTCGCTGGTTGCCCGCCGCCATTAATACCCGCCCGACTGAATGGAGCCGTGCCGCCATCGGCATGGCATTAGGCACATTGTTCAGCGTGTGGCTGTGCGCGCAGGTGTTCGGCCATGAAGTCGCCTATCACTTGATCGGGCCGCTGGGCGCTTCGGCGGTGTTGCTGTTCGCCGTGTCCTCTGGTGCCCTCGCTCAGCCGTGGTCGATTCTCGGCGGCTATTTATGTGCCGGCGTTGTCGCATTGCTGGTCGCCCACGTGCTCGGTCGAACTCTGGGCAGCGCCTGTCTGGCGGCGGGCATGGCGCTGATTCTGATGTGCTGGCTGCGTTGCCTGCACCCACCGGCAGGCGCGTTGGCATTGACGCTGGTGCTGGCCGATCCTGCGACCATCGCCCTGGACTGGAAGGCCATGGAACCGGTGATGCTCGGCGCGGCGTGCATGCTGCTCAGCGCCCTGGCCTACAACAATCTGACGCGAATCCGTTACCCGAAACGTCCGGCAGAGCCGGCGCCGATCGTTGCGCCCGTCGACACTCAGGCCATCACCGCCGAAGACCTCAAACTCGCTTTGGCCGACATGGAAGGCTTCATCGACATCACCCCCGAGGATCTCGAGCAATTGATCCATGCCAGCGAAATGCACGCCAGACGCCGCAGTATCGGTGAGGTTTTTTCGAAGTAATCTTCTGCATATCGTCTAAGGTAAAAACGCAGACAGCGCCTGCACATATCCCCGTTGTACAGGGCAAATTTGCACTGTTACGATCCGGTAACGCTCGCGCGCGAGTTTTTCGAATAAAGACAATAAAAGCAGGGAGTTACTGATGACTGCTCAGGCTTCATCCCCGCGGACCCAGTCCATGGACGCCACGCAAAACGAAGTGCTGGCCGAGGTTCGCAACCATATCGGTCACCTGACCCTCAATCGCCCCGCCGGCCTCAACGCCATTACCCTCGACATGGTGCGTTTGCTGCAACAGCAACTCGACGCTTGGGCGACCGACGCCAATGTCCACGCCGTTGTGCTGCGCGGTGCCGGTGAAAAAGCCTTCTGCGCCGGCGGTGATATTCGTTCCCTGTACGACAGTTTCAAAAGCGGCGACACGCTGCACGAAGATTTCTTTGTTGAGGAATACGCCCTCGACCTGACGATTCATCACTACCGCAAACCGGTGCTGGCCTTGATGGACGGTTTTGTCCTCGGCGGCGGCATGGGCCTGGTGCAAGGCGCCGATCTGCGCGTGGTCACTGAAAAGAGCCGTCTGGCGATGCCGGAAGTGGCCATCGGATATTTTCCCGATGTCGGCGGCAGTTATTTCCTGCCGCGCATTCCCGGTGAGCTGGGGATTTATCTGGGGGTCAGTGGCGTGCAGATCCGCGCGGCCGATGCGTTGTATTGCGGGCTGGCTGACTGGTATCTGGACAGCAGCAAACTGGCGCTGCTCGACGAAAAACTCGATCAGATGGAATGGCAGGACACTCCGCTCAAGGCGCTGCAGAACCTGTTGGCCAAACACGCCGTACAGACTTTGCCTGATGCGCCGTTGCAAGCCTTGCGCCCGGCCATCGATCACTTTTTCGCCCTGCCGGATGTGCCGAGCATGGTCGAGCAATTGCGCGCAGTGACCGTGGCTGACAGCCACGCATGGGCGACCACCACGGCCGACCTGCTGGAAACCCGCTCGCCGCTGGCCATGGCGGTGACCCTGGAAATGCTCCGTCGCGGCCGGCACTTGAGCCTGGAACATTGCTTCGCGCTCGAACTGCATCTGGATCGCCAATGGTTCGAGCGTGGCGACCTGATCGAAGGCGTGCGCGCGCTGCTGATCGATAAAGACAAGACACCGCGCTGGAACCCGCCGACCCTGGCTGCGCTGGACGCAGAGCATGTCGCGAGTTTCTTTCACGAATTTGCCGAGAGCGGGAGCTGAGCCATGCACGATCTCGAACTGACTGAAGAACAAGTAATGATCCGCGACATGGCCCGGGACTTTGCCCGTGGCGAAATCGCGCCGCACGCGCAGGCCTGGGAAAAGGCTGGCTGGATCGATGACGCGCTCGTCGCGAAGATGGGTGAACTCGGTTTGCTCGGCATGGTGGTGCCTGAGGAATGGGGTGGCACCTACGTCGATTACGTCGCTTATGCGCTGGCCGTGGAAGAGATTTCCGCCGGTGACGGCGCGACCGGCGCGTTCATGAGCATCCACAACTCGGTCGGTTGCGGCCCGGTGCTCAATTACGGCAGCGAAGCACAGAAGCAAACGTGGCTGGCGGATCTGGCCAGCGGGAAAACCATCGGTTGCTTCTGCCTGACCGAACCGCAGGCCGGCTCCGAAGCGCACAACCTGCGCACCCGCGCCGAACTGCGCGATGGCCAGTGGGTGATCAATGGCGCCAAGCAATTTGTCAGCAACGGCAAACGCGCGAAACTGGCGATCGTGTTTGCGGTGACCGATCCGGATCTGGGCAAGAAAGGTATTTCGGCGTTTCTGGTGCCGACCGATACCGCCGGTTTTATCGTGGATCGCACCGAACACAAGATGGGCATCCGCGCTTCTGATACCTGCGCGGTGACGCTGAATAACTGCAGCATCCCCGAGGCCAATCTGCTCGGCGAGCGTGGCAAAGGTCTGGCGATCGCCCTGTCCAACCTTGAAGGCGGACGCATCGGCATCGCCGCGCAAGCATTGGGTATCGCCCGTGCGGCGTTCGAAGCAGCGCTGGTGTATTCGCGCGACCGTATCCAGTTCGGCAAACCGATCAATGAACATCAGAGCATTGCCAATCTGCTGGCCGACATGCACATGCAGATCAACGCGGCGCGGTTAATGATTCTGCATGCGGCGCGACTGCGGACGGCAGGAAAACCGTGTTTGTCCGAGGCTTCGCAGGCCAAGTTGTTTGCGTCGGAAATGGCCGAGAAAGTATGTTCCTCGGCGATTCAGATTCATGGCGGGTATGGATATCTGGAGGATTATCCGGTCGAGAAGTACTACCGCGATGCACGGATTACCCAGATCTATGAAGGCTCGAGCGAGATTCAGCGGATGGTCATTGCGCGGGAGCTGAAGAACTACCAGATGTAATGGTGTAGGCCCCTTTCCCTCACCCCAGCCCTCTCCCAGAGGGAGAGGGGGCCGACCGAGTTGTCTGGCGTTATCCATCGACCTGAAAGACCAGGTCGATTATGGATTCGCTAAAGCAGAATCAAGTCGGCGTATTTCCAAAGCATTCCCAATCAGCCCTCTCCCACCGGAGGGGCCAACCGAGGTATCTGGCGTTCTCCATCGTCCTGAAAGAACGGGTCGATTATCGATTGAATAAACCAGGTCGATCAGGGATTCAGTAAAGCTCTTTCAGGTCGGCGCAGATCACCAATATCCCCCAATCAGTCCCCTCTCCCTCCGGGAGAGGGTTAGGGTGAGGGGCTTTTGATTTTGATGTACATCAAGCCTTAAAAGCTTCGCGAGCAGGCTCGCTCCCACAGAGATCTCCAGCGAATACAGGTTTTGTGAACGCCGAGAACCTCATGTGGGAGCGAGCCTGCTCGCGAAGGCGTCAGTCAGATCCGCGCGTTACTTGCCTTGGAACGCAGCCTCACGCTTGGCAATAAACGCCGCCATCCCTTCCTTCTGATCCTGCGTGGCAAACGCCGCATGGAATACCCGACGCTCAAAACGCACGCCTTCCGTCAGATTGACTTCGAAGGCACGGTTCACGCTCTCCTTGATCATCATCGCAATCGGCAGCGACTTGCTGGCGATCACTGCGGCCACTTTCAGCGCCTCATCAAGCAGTTCATCACTCGGCACGATCCGCGCAACGATGCCGCAACGCTCAGCCTCCACCGCATCAATCAAACGCCCGCTCAGGCACATTTCCATGGCCTTGGCCTTGCCCACGGCGCGAGTCAGGCGCTGGGTGCCGCCCATGCCCGGTAACACACCGAGATTGATTTCCGGTTGACCGAATTTTGCGTTGTCACCGGCCAGAATGAAGTCGCACATCAACGCCAGTTCACAGCCGCCGCCCAAGGCGAAACCGTTGACCGCAGCGATGATCGGTTTACGCCGATTAGCCACGCGATCGCTGTCGCTGAACAGGTCGTCCATGTAGATCTGCGGGTAAGTAAGCTCGGCCATTTCCTTGATGTCGGCGCCGGCGGCAAAGGCTTTTTTCGAGCCAGTGATGACGATGCAACCGATGTCCGCATCGGCTTCCAGCGCATCAAGGGCCTGGTTCACTTCGCTGACCAGTTGCGCATTCAGCGCGTTCAGCGCCTGCGGGCGGTTGAGAGTGATCAGGCCAACGCGGCCGTGGGTGTCCAGCAGAATGGTTTCATAAGTCATGAATAAAAATTCCTTCTCAAAGATTGCGCGAAATGACCATGCGCTGAATATCGCTGGTGCCTTCGTAGATCTGGCAGACGCGCACGTCGCGGTAGATCCGTTCCAGCGGGAAGTCGTTGAGGTAACCGTAACCACCAAGGGTTTGCAACGCCATCGAGCAGACCTTTTCGGCCATTTCCGAGGCGAACAGTTTGGCCATTGACGCCTCGACCAGTGCCGGTTGGCCGCTGTCACGCAGGGCCGCCGCGTAGTGCACCATTTGCCGGGCGACGGCGATCTGCGTGGCCATGTCGGCCAAGCGGAATGCCACGGCCTGATGCTCGATGATCGGCTTGCCGAAGGTGTCGCGCTCGCGGGCGTAATCACGCGCCGCTTCGAACGCCGCGCGGGCCATGCCCACCGATTGCGAAGCGATACCGACGCGGCCGCCTTCGAGGTTGGCCAAGGCGATCTTGTAGCCCTCGCCCTCTTCGCCCAAGCGGTTGGCCACCGGCACTTGCACATCTTCGAAGAGGATCTGGCAGGTGTCGGAGGCGTGCTGGCCGAGCTTGTCTTCGACGCGGGCGACTTTATAGCCCGGCGAATCGGTCGGCACGATAAACGCACTGATACCGCGCTTGCCGGCACTCGGATCGGTCACGGCAAAGACGATGACGATCCCGGCGTTTTGCCCGGAGGTGATGAACTGTTTGCAGCCATTCAGCACGTAGTGATCGCCTTCCAGGCGTGCGCGGGTTTTCAGGCTGCTGGCGTCGGAACCGGCCTGCGGTTCGGTCAGCGCAAAGGCGCCGAGCATGGCACCGCTGGCCAACGGCTTGAGAAAGCGTTCACGCTGATCATCGTTGCCGAACTTGAGGATCGGCACGCAACCCACCGAGTTGTGCACGCTCATGATCGTCGAGCAGGCGCCGTCGCCGGCGGCGATTTCTTCCAGGGCCATGGCGTAGGCCAGGTAACCGGTGTCGCAACCGCCCCACTGCTCCGGCACAAGCATGCCGAAGAAGCCCAGTTCGGCCATTTCGCCGATGGCTTCCTTGGGGAAACGGTGCTCGCGATCCCACTCGGCGGCGAACGGCTTCAGGCGTTCCTCGGCGAACTGCCGGGCCATGTCGCGGATCTGGGTTTGGTCTTCGTTGGGAATCATGGTGAATCCTTACTTCAAGTTCAGACACAAATCCTGTGGGAGCGAGCCTGCTCGCGAATGCGGTGTGTCATTCAACTCCAATGCTGGCTGACACGACGCCTTCGCGAGCAGGCTCGCTCCCACAGGGATTGGCGTTTGTTTCAATACACGCATTCCACAGCCATGGCCGTGGCTTCGCCGCCGCCGATGCAGATCGCCGCGATGCCGCGTTTCTGCTTCCGCTGACGCAAGGCCGACAGCAACGTCACCAGAATCCGCGCGCCAGAGGCACCGATCGGATGGCCCAGCGCACAGGCACCGCCATGCACATTCAACTTGTCATGGGGAATTTCCAGATGCGTCATCGCTGCCATGCCAACCACGGCAAACGCTTCGTTGACCTCGAACAGATCGACGTCACCCAGCGACCAGCCGGTTTTCTTGATCAGCTTCTTGATCGCGCCAATCGGCGCCACCGGGAACAGGCCCGGGGTGTCAGCGAACGCGGCATGACCGTGAATCACCGCCAGCGGTTTCAGCCCGAGCTTCTGCGCCTGCGACTGGCGCATCAGCACCAGCGCCGCCGCACCGTCAGAGATCGAACTGGAATTTGCCGCCGTCACCGTGCCGCCTTCGCGAAACGCCGGTTTCAGCGAGGCCACTTTGTCGAGTTTGGCTTTCGGCGGCTGCTCGTCATCGCTGATCAGCACCTGCTCTTTGCCGACGGTCACGGTCAGCGGGACGATTTCGTCTTTGAAGCTACCGTCCTTGATCGCCTGTTGCGCGCGGGTGGTCGAGGCGATAGCAAAGGCGTCTTGCGCTTCACGACTGAAGTGGTTGGTCTCGGCGCAATCCTCGGCGAAGGTGCCCATCAGGCGGCCCTTGTCGTAGGCGTCTTCGAGACCGTCGAGGAACATCGAATCAAGCACGCGACCTTGGCCCATGCGATAACCGGCGCGGGCACGATCGAGCAGATACGGCGAGTTGGACATGCTTTCCATGCCACCGGCGATCACCACGTCGGCGCTGCCGGCAACCAGCATGTCGTGGGCGAGAATGGTGGTTTCCATGCCCGAACCGCACATCTTGTTGACGGTGGTGCAGCGGGTCGATTTATCCAGCCCGGCGCCCAGCGCAGCCTGGCGTGCAGGCGCCTGACCGAGCCCGGCAGGCAGCACACAACCGAACAGCACTTCATCGACCGAGTCGCTGGCGATACTGGCACGTTCCACTGCGGCTTTGATCGCCGCAGCGCCGAGTTGCGGCGCAGTGAGGCTTTTCAGTTCGCCCTGAAAACCGCCCATGGGCGTGCGCACGGCGCTGACGATAACAATCGGATCACTGGAAATAGTCATGAAAAATCCTCCTTACTTGGCGGCCATGCGCAAGGCGCCGTCGAGACGGATCACCTCGCCGTTGAGCATGCTGTTTTCGATGATATGCCGAACCAGTGCGGCGTACTCGGCAGGCTTGCCCAGACGCGGCGGGAACGGTACGCCGGCGGCCAGCGAGTCGCGGACTTCCGGGGTCATGCCGGCCATCATCGGCGTTTCGAAAATGCCCGGGGCGATGGTCATCACGCGGATGCCGAAGCGCGCCAGTTCGCGGGCGGCTGGCAGCGTCAGGCTGGCGATCGCGCCTTTGGACGCCGCGTAAGCCGCTTGGCCGATCTGGCCGTCGAACGCTGCCACCGAGGCAGTGTTGATGATCACGCCGCGTTCGCCGTCGGCGTTGGCTTCGCTCTCGGCGATCGCCGCAGCAGCCAGACGCAGCATGTTGAAGCTGCCGATCAGGTTGACGTTGATTACCTGAGCAAAACTGCTCAGTGCATGCGGGCCGTTCTTACCGAGGATCTTCTCGCCACGCACGATACCGGCGCAGTTGACCAGACCGTTGAGGCTGCCAAACGCTGCGACGGTCGCTTGCACGGCGGCTTCGGCGGCAGCTTCATTGCTGATATCGGCAACCACGCTTTTTGCGCCGAGACGCTGAGCCTGCGCGGCCACCGCTTCGGCATTCATGTCCACCAGCATCACTTTGGCGCCGGCACTCACCAGCAATTCAGCGCTGGCGGCTCCGAGGCCGGAGGCACCGCCGGTGACGATAAAAACCTTGTTCTCGATCTGCATGACTGTAGTTCCTGATTCAAGCTGAAACGTTAAGCGCTGCGGCCTCTTGAGCCTTGGCGATTTCCTGGTTGCGCAAGATAAAGCGCTGCAATTTGCCACTCGGGGTCTTGGGCAATTCGCTGACAAATTCGATTTCACGCGGGTACGAATGCGCCGCCAGACGTTTGCGCACGTGTTGGCGCAACTCTTCGGCCAACTCCGGCGCGGCGCGGTATTGCGCGCTGAGCACCACGAAGGCTTTGACCAGCTCGGTGCGCTCCGGGTCCGGTTTGCCGACGACCGCCGCTTCGACCACCGCCGGGTGTTCGATCAGCGCGCTTTCCACATCGAACGGGCCAACGCGGTAGCCGGAGGTGGTGATCACGTCGTCACTGCGGCCGACGAAGCTGATGCTGCCGTCCGGATTCCATTCCACGGTGTCGCCGCTCAGGTAGTAATCGCCGACGAACGCCTTGGTTGGCGCGCCTTCGTAACCGCCGAACCAGCACATCGGCGATTGCGGACGATCGATGGCGAGGATGCCGGGCTGGCCGACACCGAGTTCGTTGTATTGCTCGTCGAGCACGACGATACGGTGGCCCGGCGAGGTGAAGCCGGCGGCACCGACGTGCACCGGATGCTCAAGTCCATGGTGGTTGCACAGCACCATGCCCAGTTCGGTCTGGCCGTAATGGTCGTGAATGACCACATTGAGGTTGTCGGCGAACCAGCGGATCACTTCCGGGTTCAGCGGTTCGCCAGCGCTGCTGACAATGCGCAATTTGCCTTTGATCAACTTGGCGAATTCGTCACCGCCGGCAATCAGCAAGCGATAAGCCGTTGGCGAACCGGTGAGGTTGGTGATGCCGTATTTGTTGATCACCCGGCAGGTGCTTTCAAGGGTGAACGGGCCATCGTAGAAAGTGATCGGATGGCCCATCGACAGCGGGCCGGTGACGCCGAAATAGATGCCGTAGGCCCAACCCGGATCGGCGACGTTCCAGAACGAATCTTCCGGGCGCAGATCGACGGCGTCGCGGGTGTAACTCTGGAACGCAACGATGGCTTTGAGCGGTACCGACAGCGCTTTCGACGGGCCGGTGGTGCCTGAGGTGAACATCAGCAGGAATGGATCTTCGCCGGTCAGCAGCACCGGTTGGCAAACGTTGGAATAGTTGGCCAGTTCGGCCCAGAAGCTGTAATCACCACGGACGATGCCCTGGCCTTTGGCGCCGCCAACGGTGACGAGTGTCGGGCAGTCGGCAACCTCAGCGAGTTTCGGCCGGTTGACCGCGTCAGTGACCACGACTTTGGCGCCGGAGCTGTTCAGGCGATGCTCAAGGGCTTTGGGGCCGAACGCGGTGAACAGCGGCTGATACACCGCACCGATACGCCAGGTGGCCAACACGGTGATGAGCAATTCGCTGTTGCGCGGCAGCAGGCCGGCGACTTTGTCACCCTTCTGCACGCCTTGGCCGAGAAGGAAATTGGCGAAACGCGCGGCTTTGTCCTGCAGGTCGCTGAAGGTGTACGTCGCACTGGCGCCGTCGCGGCCTTCCCAGAACAGTGCGATGCGACCCGGCAAGGCATGGCGGTCGCAGCATTCGACGCAGGCGTTGAGCGCCTCAAGCGTACCGCTGAGCGCGGCATCCACGGTGTGCTGATAGTTGAACTGTTCGGTGGCAGACAAGTAATCGCGCATTGCCAGAATCCCTCTGTTTTTTATTAGGCTGGGAAGCGTAAACAACAGGGGGATAGTCGCGCTGTGCGGGGCTTGGGGCAATGGTCAAAGCCATCAAAGTGGCTGACTGGTTTGGCCAAGGTTTAAGTTTTGTGTTGCCTGGACTGACCTCTTCGCGAGCAAGCTCGCTCCCACAGGGGGAATGCATTCCAAATGTGGGAGCGAGCCTGCTCGCGAAGAGGCCGGGTCAGACAACCTCATTCAGGATCAGCGTGCGGTAATGCCCGGGATTGGACCCCGACCACTTGCGAAACGCCTTGTAAAACGAACTCGCATCGGCAAATCCCAACCGCGCGGCAATCTCGACAAAACTGATCGAAGGCTCTGCCAGCCAGATAATCGCCAATTCCTTGCGCACGCTGTCCTTGAGCCCCTGATAGGTCTGCCCTTCTTCCGCCAAGCGTCGGCGCAAGGTCGAGGCCGACATGCACAGCTGCTGCGCCAGCGCTTCAGTTTCAGGCCACTGCTCGGCGGGCAGTTGCCGCAGATCCTGCTTGATCCGACTGGCCAGGCTCTCCGGGTCGCGGTACTTCACCAGAATGTTCGCCGGTGCGTGGGCCAGAAAGCGTTTCAACTCTTCGGTAGAACGCTTGATCGGCAGATCGAGGCAATCGGCAGAGAAAATCATCCGCGTACGTGGCCGCTCAAAACGCAGATTCTCCGAGAACATCACCCGGTAGTCATCGGTGAAATCCGGCGCGGGGCAGCGCAGTTCGATCGCCAGAATCGGAATCCGCCGCCCGGCCAGCCAGCAGGCCACACCGTGGACGATCATCCAGTAGGTGAAATAAGTGAAGGCGCGGCGTGGATCGGGGTCGTCTTCCAGCAGGACAATTTCCGCCAGACTTTGCTGGTGCACCAGTTGCGCCGGCATGCGTTCAAGCATCAATGACAGAAAACTCAGGCCGGTACTCAATCCCGCCGCCAGCGTCGATTGCGCCATCGCACTGCGACAGAGGAACTCAAGGCTGCCGGACTTGAGCTTGCGCGGGTCCATGCCGAAAAACTCGTCATCGCCACGCCGGGCCAATAACCGCCAGAGTTTCGCGTACTGCGAGGCCGGCACCCGGCTGTGTTCGGTGTGCAGCAACGCCGGATCAATTCCGACCTTGTTCAAGACCTCTTCGGTGGCTGCGCCCGGGGCACAACTTTGCAGCAGCGCTTCACGCAAGAGCTGGACGGCAATGGTGTCTTTTTCCGACATGGAACGCGGTGAGCCTTGTTGTTTTTGGATGACGCGCATCTTACCGCATCCAACTCAAATTCCTGTGTAGGAGCTGCCGAAGGCTGCGATCTTTTGATTTTTAGAATCAAGATCAAAAGATCGCAGCCTTCGGCAGCTCCTACACGGCTTTGGCGTCACCCGCATGAGAATGGTTGTTCTTTAACTTGTTCAGCTTGCGTTCAGGTTTGTGTCAATGATTGTCATGTGAGAATGCTTGTCATTATGTTACAACTTGTAACCTCTTCGAATGACTTGTTGGATACCGAATGCTCGTTCCCTTCCTGATCATGCTGCGCGAAGGCATTGAAGCCGCGCTGATCGTTGGCATTATCGCCAGCTACCTGCAACAGACTGGTCGCGGTCAATGGATGCCTGCCGTGTGGATCGGCGTATTCCTCGCCGCCGCCCTCGCCCTGCTGGTCGGCGGTGGTCTGGAACTGGTCAGTGCCGAATTCCCGCAAAAGCAGCAGGAGTTGTTCGAAGGCATTGTCGGCCTGGTGGCCGTGGGTATTCTCAGTTCCATGGTGTTCTGGATGCGCAAGGTTGCGCGTTCGATCAAGCATTCGCTGCAAGCCTCGCTGGATCACGCGCTGACCTCTTCGAAGCATCAGGTCATTGCGCTGATCGCCATGGTCTTTTTCGCTGTCGCCCGTGAAGGTCTGGAAACGGTGTTCTTCCTGCTCGCGGTGTTCCAGCAAAGCGAAGGCCCGGGCGCGCCGATCGGCGCCCTGCTCGGGCTGATTCTGGCGATCATCGTCGGTTTCCTGATCTACAGCGGCAGCATGCGCCTGAACCTTTCGGCGTTCTTCAAGTGGACCGGCCTGTTCATTCTGGTGGTCGCCGCCGGGATTCTTGCCAACTCGGTGCAAGCGCTGCATGAAGCCGGGCTGTGGAATCACCTGCAAACCGTGCTCTTCGATTTCAGCGCGACGCTGCCAATGGACGGCCCGTTGGGCTCGGTGCTGGCCGGCATGTTCGGTTATCAGGATGCGCCGACTGTCAGCACCCTTGGGGCGTATCTGATCTATCTGCTGGTGGCGCTGGTGATGTTCTTTTACCCGGCGCCGAAGCCCTCCGCACAACCGTCTTCCGTTTCCAGCCAATAAGGGCATTCATGTCAAAGCCTAACTCTCCTCAGGCCTCCCCTCCCCGCGCCTTGCGCTGGGCGGTGGCCGGCTCGGTGGTGGTGATGATCGCCGCCGGTGGCCTGTTTTATTACGCCTCGAAAATGGCCGCCGCCAAGCGTCAGCACAACCACGATGAAGTGGTGGTGAACATTCATCCCGGTAACTGCGAGCCGAATGCACTGACGGTGCCGGCCGGCCGCGCCAGTTTCCGCATCGTCAACCGCTCCGACCGTGCGGTGGAATGGGAAATTCTCGATGGCGTGCTCGTTGTCGAAGAACGCGAAAACATCGCGCCGGGCCTGAGTCAGGTGATCAACGCCAACCTGCAGCCCGGTGACTATGCAATCACCTGCGGCCTGCTGAGCAACCCGCGCGGCACCTTGCACGTGACGCCAACCGCCGCCTCCGACGCTGCCGCCAAGGCCAAACCTTCAATGGTCGCTTTCGTCGGGCCGCTGTCGGAATTTCGCGTGTACCTGGCCAGCCAAAGCAGCGCGCTGATCAAAGCCGTGACGGCGCTCAATCAAGCGATTGAAAGCGGCGACTTGAGCCAGGCTCAGGCGCTGTATTTGCCGGCACGTGCGGCATATCAACATCTGGCCCCGGCCGCGCAGCGCTTGGCGGAGCTGGACAACAGCATCAACGCCCGCGCCGATTACTTCGAGAAACGCGAGCAGGATCCGGCCTTCGTCGGTTTCCACCGTCTCGAATTCGGCCTGTTCCAACAGCGCAAACTCGACGATCTGACGCCGGTCGCCCAGCGCCTGCTCAGCGACGTCACCACGCTCAAACAGCAACTGCTCGCGCAATCGCTGCCACCGGAGCAACTGGTCAACATCGTCGTGCGTAACCTCAACACACTGGCCGACGTGCGCGCCGCGAGCGGTGAGGAAGAACGCTATAGCCACAGCGACCTCAACGGTTTCGCCGCCAATGCGCAAACCGCGCACAAAGTCGTCGATCTGCTGCGGCCGATGCTGAGCAAATCAGCCGCCGACCTGCTGCCGAAAATCGACAAGGCACTGGCGGATTTCGACAGCGAACTCGACAGCTACAAGATCAAGGACGGCTACGCCAGCTACGACTCCATCAGCGGCGCACAACGCAAGCAGATCGCCGACAAGGCTCAGGCCCTGGCCGACGCACTGGATGGCATCGATCCCGCCCTCGGCCTCTCCGGCCTGTAAGCAGAAGACCCATTCCCGATGAAAGATTCAGAAAACCTCAACCTGCAACGTCGCCGTGTCCTGATGGGCATGGGCGCCGCCGGTGTCGCCCTCGCAGGTTCAGCCCTGAGCTGCCCGGCCATGGCCGCCGCGCCGGCGCAAGTCACCGAAGCGCCGAGCAGCGACAAGACTGAGGACCGCCACGATTTCCACGGCGTGCACCAGACCGGCATCGTCACCCCGCGCCCGGCCTCGGGCATGCTGGTGTCGTTCGATGTCTTGGCCAGCGACCGCGAAGACCTCGAGCGGTTGTTCCGCACCCTCAACGAGCGCATTGCGTTCCTGATGAAGGGCGGCCCGGTCGCGCAGATCGATCCGAAACTGCCACCGCCGGATTCCGGCATCCTCGGCCCGAACGTCACGCCGGACAACCTGACCATCACCGTTTCCGTCGGTGAATCGCTGTTCGACGAACGCTTCGGGCTGGCCGACGCCAAACCCAAACGGCTGATCCGTATGGTCGGTTTCCCCAACGACGCGCTGGAAGCCGATTGTTGCCATGGCGACCTGAGCCTGCAGTTCTGCTCGAACACCGCCGACACCAACATTCACGCCCTGCGCGACATCGTCAAAAACCTGCCCGACCTGCTGCTGGTGCGCTGGAAACAGGAAGGCAGCGTGCCGCCGCAAGCCCCGGCGAAACCGGGTGTGCCAGCGCAATCGGCGCGGAACTTCCTCGGCTTCCGCGACGGTTCGGCCAACCCTGATTCAAACGATGGCAAAGCCATGGATCGCCTGGTCTGGGTGCAGCCGGGCAGCGACGAGCCGGCCTGGGCCGCGCACGGCAGTTATCAGGCCGTACGCATCATCCGCAATTTCGTCGAACGCTGGGACCGGACGCCGTTGCAGGAGCAAGAAAGCATCCTTGGCCGGGTCAAAACCACCGGCGCACCGATGGGTGGCCAGCATGAAAGCGAAGTCCCGGATTACAGCAAGGACCCGGCGGGCAAGCTGACCAAACTCGACGCGCACATTCGTCTGGCCAACCCGCGCACGGCCGCGACTCAGGCCAACCTGATCCTGCGCAGGCCGTTCAACTATTCCAACGGCGTGAACAAGAACGGCCAGCTCGACATGGGCCTGCTGTTCATCTGTTACCAGGCTGATCTGGAAAAAGGCTTCATCACTGTGCAGACCCGCCTCAACGGCGAACCGCTTGAGGAATACCTCAAACCGGTCGGCGGTGGTTACTTCTTCACCCTGCCGGGTGTCACGGGCGACAAGGACTTCATCGGTCGCTCGCTGCTCAACGCCACACAACCGAAAACCGCTGCATAAAACAATCTCAACACTGGAGCCGCCCCCATGAAAAAGACGCCACTCGCGTTATTGCT
Source organism: Pseudomonas sp. CROZ-RG-20F-R04-15 (assembly GCF_022662375.1). Lineage (GTDB taxonomy): Bacteria > Pseudomonadota > Gammaproteobacteria > Pseudomonadales > Pseudomonadaceae > Aquipseudomonas. The sequence goes on from NZ_JAKNQL010000011.1 coordinate 52,250, forward strand.
GACCCTTGGTTTGCTCAACACCCCGCTGTCGGCGTTTGCCGCGACAGCACCGCTGGATCTGGTGGGGCCGGTGTCGGACTACAAGATTTACGTCACCGAACAACTCGATGAACTGGCCAGCCACACGCAGCAGTTCACCGACGCGGTGAAAAAAGGCGACCTGGCCACCGCGCAAAAGCTCTACGCACCGACCCGCGTTTACTACGAGTCGATCGAGCCGATTGCCGAGCTGTTCAGTGACCTCGATGCGTCCATCGACTCGCGCGTCGACGACCACGAGAAAGGCGTGAAAGCGGAAGACTTCACCGGTTTCCACCGCATCGAGTACTCGCTGTTTTCGGAGAAAAGCACCAAAGACCTCGATGCACTGGCAGACGGTTTGAACAAAGACGTCAAAGACCTGCAAACCCGTGTCGCCGGCCTGACCTTCCCGCCTGAGAAAGTCGTCGGTGGTGCTGCTGCGCTGCTGGAAGAAGTGGCCGCGACCAAGATCTCTGGTGAAGAAGATCGCTACAGCCACACCGACCTGTATGACTTCCAGGGCAATATCGACGGCGCGAAGAAAATCGTCGACCTGTTCCGTCCGCAGATCGAGAAGCAGGACAAGGCTTTCGTAGCGAAAGTGGACAAGAACTTTGCCACGGTCGACAAGATTCTGGCCAAGTACAAGACCAAGGATGGTGGGTTCGAGACTTACGACAAGGTGAAGGATAACGATCGTAAAGCGTTGGTTGGGCCGGTGAATACTTTGGCGGAAGACCTGTCCACGTTGCGTGGCAAGCTGGGTCTCAACTAGTTTTGTAGCGTTTGAGCGGGCCCCTTCGCGAGCAGGCTCGCTCCCACATTTTGAACTGCATTTCCCTGTGGGAGGGAGCTTGCTCCCACATCTGGAATGCATTCCCCCTGTGGGAGCGAGCCTGCTCGCGAAGGCATTTTCAGCCGCACAAAATAATCTGAAGGTTTAAAGAATCCGATAGAGCAACCGCTCAATCCGCACCCGACTCACACGCTTGAGAAACTTGGCCACCCCGGCCGGGTATTCCGGCAGCGTCTCCAGACTCTGGAAATTCTCGATCCGCGTGGTATGGCGGAAAATCTCCTCCAGCTCCTTCGCCCGAGGCGCCAGCCATTCGCCTTTCGGGTCATCAATCAGCAACGCGTTTTCCAGATCCAGACGGAATGCCCGTGGATTGAGGTTGTTGCCGGTCAGCAGCGTATAGCGCTGGTCGATCCACATACCTTTGAGGTGATAGGTGTTGTCGCCATCACGCCACAGGTGCAGGTTCAACTGGCCGCTGTCGATGTTGCGCTGATGCCGTTTGGCGAAGCGGCGCAAGCTGATCTCGTACAGATACGGCAGCGCCGCAATCACCTTGAACGGCTCGCTCGGCGGGATATAGAAGTCGTTGGCAGTCTTGTCGCCGACCACGATGTCGATCTTCACACCACGGGCCAACGCACGATTGACCTCACGGATCACCCCCAGCGGCAGGTTGAAGTACGGCGTGCAGATGGTCAGCTGTTTTTGCGCGCTGGCGATCAACTCAAGAATCGCCCGGTTCAACGGGTTGTTCTTGCCGACGCCGAGCAACGGGGTAACGGACAAGCCGTCTCGGGCAGTACTGCCCGTGGCCGTGTCGTAAGTGGCATATTTCAAGCGGCTGCGCAGATCGCCGATGTCGTTGCGCAGACTGCGCGTGGTCGGCAGGTTCGGCAGATCGAGGCGGTGCACTGCTTTTGACTCGATCAGGCCGTGCTTGACCAGGTGATGCATCGAATCCGCCAGTTCGTGGCTTTGCAGGACGTGGTAGCGGTCGAAACGGTATTTATCGAACTTGTGCAGATAAACGTTGTTCAGGCTCGCGCCGCTGTAAACCACGCAATCGTCAATCACGAAGCCCTTCAGATGCAGCACGCCGAACAGTTCACGGGTCTGCACCGGCACGCCGTACACCGGCACTTCGCTCTGGTGCGTGCGGGTCATTTCCTGATACCACGCCGAATTGCCCGGCTGCTTGCCGGCACCGATCAGCCCGCGTTGCGCGCGCAGCCAATCGACGACCACGGCGATTTCCAGCTCCGGGCGCTTGAGCTTGGCAGCGTGCAGCGCATCGAGGATTTCCTGACCGGCTTCGTCTTGCTGCAGATACAGCGCAACGATGTAGATGCGCTGGGTCGCGGCAGCGATTTTCTCCAGCAGGCAACGACGGAACTCGGCGGCGCCGGACAGTATGGTCACGGCCTCGGCGGTCAGCGGAAAGCTGCGCAGTTTGGGCAGCAAGGAACGTTTGAAAAGCAACGGCATAGGGCTCGCAATGGGTCGAATCCGAAGAACCCGAGAGCTTACACCATCACATCCTTCGGGTCTTGTTAGTGTCCGTAATGACCTCTTCGCGAGCAGGCTCGCTCCCACCTTTGAAACGCATTCCCCTGTGGGAGCGAGCCTGCTCGCGAAGACGATTTTACAGCCAACAAAAACACCCGCTTGACCAAGGAGAACAATCGTTCTACTGTTTGCCTCATGAGCGAAATCACTAGCAACGACACACGCGACATCATTCTGGATGTCACCGAAAAGCTGATCTACAAAAGTGGCATCGCTGCCACCAGCATGGATCTTCTGGTGAAAACCGCCGGCGTCTCCAGAAAAAGCATTTACCGTTACTTTGCCGACAAGGACGCCTTGACCGTTGCCGCCCTGCAACGCCGCGATGTGCGCTGGATGCACTGGTACCGAAGCGCTGTCGATCAAGCCGAAACCCCGGCCGATCGCCTGCTCAATCTGTTTACCGTGCTCAGGAGCTGGTTCGCCTCGGAAGGTTTTCGCGGCTGCGCCTTCATCAACACCAGCGGCGAGACCGGCGATCCGCAGGACCCGGTGCGCCTGGTCGCCAAAGAACACAAACAGAAGCTGCTCGACTACGTGTGCGAGCTGTGTACCGAACATGGCGCCGAAGATCCGCAACTGCTGGCCAAACAGCTGCTGATCCTGATTGACGGTGCCATTACCGTAGCGCTTGTGATGGGTGATCACAGTGCCGCCGATAATGCGCAATGCATGGCGCGAAAGTTATTGGACCTGTAACGCCTTAATAAGCCGGACTTGTTGTTCAATTATTAATTAGATCGGGAGACTGAACATGTCTACTGCAGCCCAGGTACGTCCGCCATTGCCACCTTTCAACCGTGAATCGGCGATCGAGAAAGTTCGTCTGGCCGAGGATGGCTGGAACTCGCGTGATCCGGAACGGGTTTCGCTGGCTTACACCCTCGACACTAAATGGCGCAACCGCGCCGAATTCGCCAACAACCGTGAAGAGGCGAAGGCGTTTCTGACCCGTAAATGGGCGAAGGAACTGGATTACCGTTTGATCAAGGAACTGTGGGCTTACTCGGATACCCGCATCGCCGTGCGTTATGCCTATGAATGGCACGATGATTCGGGCAACTGGTTCCGCTCCTACGGCAATGAAAACTGGGAGTTCGATGAGCAAGGCCTGATGTTCCAGCGTTACGCGTGCATCAACGACATGCCGATCAAAGAGAGCGAACGCAAGTTCCACTGGCCACTGGGCCGACGCCCGGATGATCACCCAGGCCTGTCCGACCTCGGTCTCTAAGACACCGTAGATCTAATGTGGGAGCGAGCTTGCTCGCGAATGCGGTGTATCAGTAATCACAATATTTACTGAAAGGACGCCTTCGCGAGCAAGCTCGCTCCCACAGGTTTTGCATAGGATTCAGGCGACGGCGGCAGTCTTTTCTGCCTCCAGCTCGCGCACCAGCGGCAACACTCGCTCGCCGAAATACTGCACCTCTTCCTGAAAGTGCAGAAACCCCGCCAGCACCAGATCCACCCCCACCGCTTTCAGCGCGACAATCCGCTCGGCAATTTGCAACGGCGTACCAATCAGATTGGTCTTGAAGCCATCGTTGTACTGCACCAGATCCTCAAACGTCGATTTCGCCCAGTTGCCCTCACCTTCCGGCGACGCCCTGCCCGCCTGTTTCGCCGCGTCGCCAAACGCATTCACTGCCTCTGGATCCGCCTGATCGATGATCTGCGCCAGTACGGCTCTGGCCTCTTCTTCGGTGTCACGGGCGATGACAAAGGCATTCACACCAACCTTCACCGAATGATTGTTCGCCGCTGCTTTGGTACGAATATCGTCGACCTGCGCCTTGATCCCTTCAACGCTGTTGCCATTGGTGAAATACCAGTCCGACACCCGCGCCGCCATGTCCCGTGCCGCACGGGAACTGCCGCCCTGAAAGATCTCCGGACGGCCCAAGGGTTTCGGTTTCAGGCTGTAGTTGTCGAAACGGTAGAAGTCGCCGCGAAAGGTGAAGTTGTCCTGACTCCACACGCCGCGCAATGAGCGAATGAACTCCTCGGAACGACGATAACGCTCGTCATGCTCCAGCCAATGCTCGCCGATGGCCTGAAACTCGCCTTTGAACCAGCCGCTGACGATGTTCACCGCGATGCGGCCGTTGGTGAGTTGATCGATGGTTGCCAGTTGCTTGGCCGCCAGCGCCGGCTGCCACGGACCGGGCAGGATCGCTGCAATTACCTTGAGTTTGCTGGTGGCCGCGAGCAACGCGTGGCTGAACGCGACTGACTCATGCTGAAACTCGGCACCGTAACCGGCGGTGAAGCGGATCTGCGTCAGCGCATATTCGAACCCGGCCGCTTCGGCGATCTGTGCCAGTTTGCGGTTGTAGTCGATGCCCCAATCGGTGCGCTGTTCGATCTTGCTGACCACCAGCCCACCGCTGACGTTCGGCACCCAGTAGGCAAATTTCACGGCTTGCTGACTCATTGGCGTGTCCTCGGGACATTTGCGGAGATGGGAGTGGTAGAGCAGCAAGCGTGCCAGGGCTGGAATGCCCGGGTTTGTTGGGTTTCCCGGCTATCGAGATGTTTTTTTAAGGGGGATTTGTTGGCTGGATGTTGAGTGGGCAACAGTAAGTTTTTCATTGGCTGGGATGCCGCCTTCGCGAGCAAGCTCGCTCCCACAGGGGATTTGTAGTGAATATTGATTTTGTGAACACCCCAAAAAACTGTGGGAGCGAGCCTGCTCGCGAAGGCATCAGACGGGTCGCCGCAACACTTGGAAATGAGTAACATGACCGCCCTCCCCGCAGCCAAATCTGCGCCCTGCCGAATAAGCCGATTTCCATGCCTTTCGAACTCAGCGTTGACCTCACCACCCTGGCCATTCTGGCCCTTGTCGCTTTCATTGCCGGTTTCATCGACGCCATCGCCGGCGGCGGTGGTCTGTTGACCACCCCGGCGCTGCTGACCGCAGGCCTACCGCCGCATCTGGTGCTGGGCACCAACAAACTGAGCTCAACGTTTGGCTCGGCCACCGCCAGTTTCACCTTTTACCGCCGCAAACTGTTCCACCCACGGCAGTGGGTGCACGCGATTGTCGGCACGCTGGTCGGCGCATTGGCCGGTGCTATCGTCGCCCATTACCTGCCGGCCGAATGGCTGAACAAGATGCTCCCGGTCATCGTCTTCGCTTGCGGTCTGTATCTGTTGTTCGGCGGCACGCCAAAAGCGCCGCTGGACAGCGATGCGCCGATCAAAAAGAAATGGCAGTCGACCCAAGGCTTCAGCCTCGGTTTCTATGACGGTGTGGCGGGGCCTGGCACTGGCGCATTCTGGACGGTGAGCAGCCTGCTGCTTTACCCGATCGACCTGGTCAAGGCCAGCGGCGTGGCGCGCAGCATGAACTTCGTCAGCAACATTGCGGCGCTGTCGGTGTTCGTGTTTTCCGGGCAGGTGGACTGGATCATCGGCCTGAGCATGGGCCTGTCGGTAATGGTCGGCGCATTCTTTGGCGCGCGCACCGCGATCAGCGGTGGCGCCAAGTTCATTCGTCCGGTGTTCATCACCGTGGTGCTGGGTTTGACCGTGCGCCTAGCCTGGCAGCACTGGTTCAGCGTGGCCTAAGCGCCGCGCCACGTAGACGTCGATCAGGTAACGGGCAATCGACTTGGACGCCGGCAGCGGCGGCAGGTCGTGCACGTTGAACCACTGGGCGTCTTCGATCTCGTCTTCCTGACAGACAATCTCGCCACCGGCGTATTCGGCATGGAAGCCGAGCATCATCGAGTGCGGGAACGGCCAGCACTGGCTGCCCAGATACTGAATGTTCTTCACCTCGATCTGCACTTCCTCGCGTACTTCCCGAATCAGGCAATCCTCGGCCGACTCGCCCGGTTCGGCAAACCCGGCCAGCGTGCTGTAAACCCCGGTGACGAAACGCGGTGAACGTGCCAGCAGAATCTCGTCGCCGCGAGTGATCAGCACAATCATGCTCGGCGAAATACGCGGATAACTGCGCAAGTCGCACGGCTGGCAATACATCGCCCGCTCGCGCGGCACCTGCGTCATCGCCTGCCCGCAGTTGCCGCAGAAGCGGTGTTCGCGAGCCCAGGTGCCGATCTGCGCGGCGTAACCGAGGACTTTGTAGATCGTGTGATCGCCATCGAGCATGAACGCCCGCAGACCTTTCCAGTTGCAACCCGGCACTTCGCTGGCACTGCGCAGTTCGAGCAGGTACACCGGCTCGCCATCGAGATGGCCAATACCGTGCTCGGCGAGGATCGACAGGTCCTGACGCTTGAGCCATTCCCGAGGGAACAACGCGCCGTTGTCATCGAACAGAAAGCCGTCCGGGCTGCGCGCCACGGCCCAGCCGCCGGGTTGATCGGTATCGAGTACTGCAGTGGTCCAGCGAGATGTCATGGTTTCTCAGTCCAGAAATTCGGGTTTCTGTTTGCTCATATGGGCCGCCATGGCCACGCGCAAGTCGGTGGATTGCAACATGGCGGCGTTCCAGGTGGCAACGTATTCGAGGCCGTCGTCGATGCGATGGTCGCGCATGTAGCTGATCATTTCCTTGGTGCCGGTGACCGCGATCGGCGATTTCGAGGCGATTTCACGGGCGATGTCGAGCACGCCTTCGAGCAGCGCGTCCTTGTCGCTGTACACGCGATTGACCAGGCCAATGCTGCGCGCTTCGTCAGCGCCGAAGGTGCGACCGGTGTACGCCAGTTCACGCAGCATGCCGTCACCGATGATCCGTGGCAACCGTTGCAAAGTGCCAACATCAGCGGCCATGCCGATATCGATTTCCTTGATCGAGAATTGCGCGTCCTCGGCGGCGTAACGCATATCGCACGCGGCGATCAGATCGATGGCGCCACCCAGGCAATAACCCTGAATCGCTGCAAGCACCGGTTTGCGGCAGTTGTCGACGGCGTTGAACGAGGCTTGCAGGGTGAGGATCTTGCGGCGCAGCAGGCGCGCGTTGCGGCCGACGTCCTTGCCCAGTTCATTGGCCACGCCGGCCAGCATCATCAAGTCGATGCCGGAAGAAAAGTGTTTACCGTTGCCACTGAGCACCACCACGCGCACTTCATCGGTATCGTCGACCCACTGGAAAATCTCGACGATCTCGCTCCAGAACGCCGCGTTCATCGAATTGATCTTTTCCGGGCGATTGATCTGCACATGGGCGATGTTATCGGCCAGTTCGACGCTGAAGGCGGAGTATTGAGTCATGGCAGTGATCCTTTACCGGGCTGAAAATGAGGCCCGAACTATAACAAGGCATCACGGCGGCGGTTCGGCCAAATGCGGGACTGTCCTGAGATTTGTGTTGTCTGTGCCGACCTCTTCGCGAGCAGGCTCGCTCCCACATTTTGAAATGCGCTCCCCCTGTGGGAGCGAGCCTGCTCGCGAAGACGTCCGATCAGTCACTACAAATCATCGAGCCAACCGCCGCAGCCCAAACAACATCCCCCCCGCCCCCAGCAACATCACCGCCAGAAACAGCGGATAGGAAATCCACCACGGCGTCCCGGCCGTCATCATGCTGAACTCCGACATCCCGCCAATGCTCGCAATCAAATTCAACGGCAGAAACACCACGTTGATCAACGTCAGTTTGCGCAGCAGGTTGTTCATGCTGTTGTTCATCAGATTGCCGCGCGCATCGATCAACCCGGAAAACACCGTTGAGTAGATCTCCGCCTGCTTGTAGCACTGGTTGTTTTCGATGATCAGGTCGTCGATCAGACCGAGCGCTTCACTGCCGAAATGCTGCTTCTCGGCATGATTGCGCAGGCGCGTCAGGACTGCGCCGTTGCTGTGCAGCGCGTTGATGTAATAGATCAGGCTTTCGCTGAGGTTGAACATCTGCACCAGATGCTGGTTCTGCATCGAGGCGTTGAATTTCTGCTGCAGTTCGCGGGCGACCAGTTTGATCACCTTCAAATGGCCGAGGTAGTGATGGATGTTGTTGAACAGCAGGTCGAGCAACACATCCAGCGGCGTATTCAACGACTGGCGGGTGCCGAGGCCGTGCAGCGGCGTGTCGTCGGTGGCGATCACCAGAAGTTGTCCCGGCGCGAACAACAATCCGCACGACGACACTTCAAACGCCAGACTGCCGCCACCGGAATAGTTTTCCGGACGCTTCCAGATCAGGAACAAATGGTCGGGGTGAAACTCGATGCGTGACACCTCGTCGGGGTCCAGCGCTGACGCCAGTGCATGCTCATCGACCTTGAAATGACTGTGCAGCAAGTCGCGCTCGGCGGCATCCGGGTTGCTGAAGAGCATGACCTCGGCGTCCAGTCGCTCGACCCGCTGCAAGGCGCCGTGGCTCAGTGCAAAGCTGTTGATCATCGGTGTTTCACCAGGCCTGACCGCGACGTTTGAGTTCCAGACGGCGCACGAACTCATCCAGCACCAGTGAATACAGATCGTCGTGCAAATAAGCGTCTTCGATGCCGGCGTCGAGGTTGGGGTTGTCGTTGACTTCGATCACCACAACCTTGTCGCCCGCCTGTTTCAGATCGACGCCGTAGAGGCCGTCGCCGATCAGATTGGCAGTCTTCACCGCCAGCTCGACCACCGCGCGCGGTGCTTCGTGGATCGCCATCGTCCGGCATTCGCCGTTGACGTCCTGGCCTTTGGCCTTGTGGTTGTAGATTTGCCAGTGACCTTTGGACATGAAGTATTGGCAGGCGAAGATCGGTTTGCGGTTGAGCACGCCGATGCGCCAGTCGTACTCGGTGTAGAAAAACTCCTGAGCCAGCAGCAATACCGAGTGTTCAAACAGTTCGGCGGTGGCTTCAAGCAAGGCCTGCTGGCTTTCGACCTTGATCACCCCACGGGAAAAACAACCGTCGGGGATTTTCAATACCAACGGAAAGCCAAGGCGCTCACCCACACGTTCGAAGTCTTCGGGTCGCTCCTTGTAGAGGATTTCGGTGGCGGGCATGCCCAACTGATGGCTGTTGAGCAGATCGGTCAGATAGACCTTGTTGGTGCAGCGCAGGATCGATGTCGGGTCGTCCATCACCACCAGACCTTCGCTCTCGGCCTTCTTGGCGAAGCGATAGGTGTGGTTGTCGACGCTGGTGGTTTCGCGGATCAGCAAACCGTCGTACTCGGCTAGCCGTGCATAATCCTTCCGTTCGATCAGCTCGACATCAATACCCATGGTTTTGCCAACCCGGACGAAATTCGCCAGTGCCTTGCTGTTGGAGGGCGGCAACGCTTCCTGTGGATCGTGCAAAATTGCCAGGTCGTAGCGCGCTACTTGCGGCGAGCGCGGCACTCGCCAGACTTTACGGCTGAAGCCGTCCAGCGCATTGGCGAATTGATCTTCCTGATCATCGCGCAACTTGTGCAAGGCGCCGGACTTTATACCTTCGATGTGCCAGCCGTTAGTTCGGCGAAACTCAACTAACAGAATCGGACAGGGAAACACTTCAAACAACTGCCGCGCCAGATCCTGTAATGGCTCGATATGTGTTCGGCCAAAATACAGGGTCAGCGTAAAACCTTCGGTATCACTGTAGAGATGATGACTGAGGGCTTTCTCCAGGGTTTTGTCGAGATCGTCCAGTGCCAGGCCGTAGAGTGATTTTTTCGTCAGTTCGCTGATGGTGCGCACCGACGGAATCACCTTGTGCCCGCGGGCTTCGGCCAGCAACGAGCAGTAGTAGCCGTGGCCGAGGTACTTGTAGCTGCGGCACAGATTGATCACCTGCACACGTTTTCCCGTCTCGCTGTCGCAGCTGTGCTCGAGGTACTCCTGAGCCGTCACGATGTCTTCACTGGGGAAGTATGAAGCCCAGTCTTCCTTGCGCTCGACAATGATTACAACCTGGCTGGATGTTTTGATCGCCGAGTTTAAATAAGTTGCCGCCGGCAAACTTTGCTCGGATACTTCGCGCCAATGACCCTGTACCGCTGACATAGAGATTGATCCGTTGGAGAACAAGACCTTTTCTATTAAGCACGAAGTTTTTCGAAAGTCTCGTTTCGTTACGTAACTTTTACGGTGGTCATATGAAGGCTGTTTTTCGTTTGGCGGTAGTTGAAGACTTGCCGGCGCTGCTGGCACTGGAAATGCAATGTTTCACCACGGACCGGCTCACCAGTCGCAGCTTTCAATGGATGATCACCCGCGCTCACGGGCGGCTGCTGGTGGCCGAGTGCGACGGGCAATTGCTGGGTTACGCGTTGGTGTTGTTTCATCGCGGCACTTCACTCGCGCGGCTGTATTCCATCGCGATCGCGGTTGAGGAGCGAGGCACCGGTCTCAGCAAACAACTGCTGCAACGTATCGAGGCGCTGGCGCTGGAGCACGACTGCGCGTACCTGCGCCTGGAGGTGCGTACCAACAACCCTGCCGCGATTGCGCTGTATGAACGCAATGGCTACCGGCGCTTTGCACTGATTCACGATTACTACGAAGACCACGCCGATGCGCTGCGCCTGGAGAAACGCATTCTTCAGCATCGCGACACGCGCAGCATCAAGGTGCCTTACTACCCGCAAACCACCGACTTCACCTGTGGCCAGGCGTGCCTGTTGATGGCCATGGGCGCACTGCAATCGGATCGTTTATTGGAGCGCCGAGAAGAACTGCAGATCTGGCGTGAAGCGACCACGGTGTTCATGACGTCCGGCCATGGCGGTTGCAGTCCGCAGGGATTGGCGTTGGCGGCGTGGCGTCGGGGCTTCAAGGTGTGCTTGCAGTTGAGTCTGGCTGGGCCGCTGTTCCTCGACGGTGTGCGTGATGCGCATAAAAAAGACGTCATGCGTTTGGTGCACGACGAGTTCACGGCGCAATTGCAGGACACCGATGTCGCGTGCGTGATCGGTGCGGCGCTGGATCTGCCGCGCTTGCTCGCTGCCGGCGGGCAGCCGCTGGTGTTGATCAGCAGCTATCGGCTGACCCGTTCCAAATCGCCGCATTGGGTGGTGGTGACCGATTGCGACGAAGATTTCGTATACCTGCACGACCCGGATGTCGACCACAGCCAGCATCGACAGCCTATGGACTGCCAGCATGTGCCGGTGAGTCATGGCGAGTTCGACAAGATGTGCCGGTTTGGCCGGGGCAAATTGCGTGCGGCGGTGGTGGTGTATTCCCGCGAAACGTAAGCGTCCACATGCAGGAGTTGCCGCAGGCTGCGATCTTTTGATTTTGAAAACCAAGATCAAAAGATCGCAGCCTCGTTGCACTCGACAGCTCCTACAGGGGAATAGCCGTCAAGGTGCGGGCTTCAGACCGATCTTGTACAGCGAGCCCTTCTCTTCATCCGTCAGCACATACAAATAGCCGTCCGGCCCTTGCCGCACATCGCGGATGCGCTGCTTGAGTTCGCCGAGCAAGCGCTCCTCGTGCACCACTTTGTCGCCATCGAACTGCAGGCGAATCAGTTCCTGAGTTACCAAGGCGCCGATAAATGCGTTGTGCTGCCACGGCTTGAAGCGGTCGGCATCGTAGAACGCCATACCGGTGACGCCCGGCGACCTCTCCCAGACATGGTGCGGCGCGACAGTGCCTTCGGCAGTTTTACCCTGGGCTTCCGGGATCGGCTGCATCGAGTAATTGATGCCGTGGGTCGCCAGTGGCCAGCCGTAATTCTTGCCGCGCTCGATGATGTTCACCTCATCGCCACCACGCGGGCCGTGCTCGTTTTCCCACAACGTACCGGTCCATGGGTTGAGCGCCGCGCCCTGCGGGTTGCGCAGGCCGTATGCCCAGATCTCGGGACGAACGCCGGACTGGCCGACAAAGGGATTGTCGTCCGGCACCTTGCCGTCCGGATAGATGCGCACGACCTTGCCTTGCAGCTTGTCGAGATCCTGCGCCGTTGGCCGGTCATTGTTCTCGCCCAGGGTAATGAACAGATAGCCATCACGGTCAAACACCAGCCGCGAGCCGAAATGGTTGCCAACCGAAAGCTTCGGTTCCTGACGGAAGATCACTTTGAAATCCTTCAGCGTCTTCAAGTCATCTGAAAGCCGTCCCCGCCCGACGGCGGTGCCTGCCTTGTCGCCGGCACCGCCGCCTTCGGCATAAGAAAGATAGACCAGGCGATCCTCTTTGAAGTCCGGCGACAGCACGACATCCAGCAACCCGCCCTGCCCTTTGGCCCAGACCTGCGGCACCCCGGAAATCGGCGCCGACAATTTGCCGTCGGCGCTCACCACGCGCAGATTGCCGGGACGTTCGCTGACCAGCATGCCTTGGCGATCCGGCAGGAACGCCAAGGCCCATGGATGCTCAAGGCTTGCGCTGATGGTCGTGACTTCGAGGGTGCCCTGTTCGCTTTGCAGCTCTTTAGCGGCGGCGGCGAATACCGGAGCGCTGATCAGCGCGCCGGCGCAGACAGTGGCTAGAAGGGTTTTACGCAACATGCACGATTCCTTTTGTTCGTTTGCAAAGGCCGGCAGAACCTCTGTTCTGCCGCTCAACGGTTGCTGTCTCCGCTACGCGAAGGAGGGTTGGGAATGAACGTGGGGGGTGTGCCCGGCACCGAGCGGATCGGCTGGCCGTTGCCAATGCCTCGGTTCTCGACCGTAGGCTGACGTGGCGTCGGCACAGTGTTCGGTCCCCGAACGGGGGGAGCGCTCGGCTGGGTGCCCTGCATGCTGTTGGGGTTGGCCCGGCGAATCGGACTGTTGTAGGGGTTATTGCTGTTGCCGGTCGGGCTTTGCGCCAACAGGACGTCGGCATGAAACAGACCGCCACTGAGGGTCAGGACGACGATGCCAAGCAGAATGCGGTTCATGACGCTGCCTCTCGATGGGCCAGGGATAGAGCCTTCGAGTCCACGCTACGCCGAGGGTTCGGATTTGTTAACCCACAAGCCTTAAACAACATGTAACACGACTTGACCGAGTCCTGGGAAACCCGCGCATTTCGGGGAAACTTTCAGCCACAGCCGCAGGTCATCCGATCATCACTCGGAGAACGCATCATGGCTCGGGCAATCTGGAAAGGCGCGATCAGTTTCGGACTGGTACACATCCCTGTCGCACTGGTCTCGGCGACCTCTTCGCAGGGCGTCGATTTCGATTGGCTCGACAGCCGCAGCATGGACCCGGTGGGCTATAAACGGGTGAACAAGGTCACCGGCAAGGAAGTCACCAAGGAGCACATTGTCAAAGGTGTGGCCTATGAAAAAGGCCGTTATGTGGTGCTCAGCGAAGAGGAAATCCGCTCGGCGCACCCGGTTTCAACGCAGACCATCGACATCTTTTCTTTCGTCGACGCCGAGCAGATTCCCCTGCAAAACATCGACACGCCCTACTACCTGGCCCCCGACAAGCGTGGCGGCAAGGTCTACGCGTTACTGCGCGAAACCCTGAGCAAAACCAATAAGGTCGCCCTCGCCCGCGTGGTGCTGCATACGCGCCAGTACTTGGCGGCGTTGATGCCGCTGGAAGATGCATTGGTGCTGGTGAAATTGCGCTGGCCGCAGGAGGTGCGTGGCCTCGATGAGCTGGAATTGGGTCCTGAAGTGACCAAGCCACAGCTGGCCAAGGGTGAACTGGACATGGCCAAGCGGTTGGTGCAGGACATGAGCGCCGACTGGAAGCCCGAGGATTACAAGGATGAGTTCGAAGACAAGATCATGGCGCTGGTCGAGAAAAAGGCCCATGAGGGCGAGATCGAGGACGTTGAAACGGTGGGTGGCGAGGAAGAACGCAAAACCGCTGATGTGATCGACTTGACCGAGCTGCTCAAACGCAGTCTGGGCGGGAAAGCGGCGGCCAAGCCGAAGGCGAAGCCTGCCAACAAGACAGCGCCAGCCAAGAGGACTAAGAAAGCCTCCGGCGAATGAGAATCCAAGTAACGTCAGGCAAATGACAGGTTGTATTTGAGAAAGTCTTCGCGAGCAGGCTCGCTCCCACAGGGTTCTGAGTCGAGTGCGAAATTCGCATTCACCCAATTCCACTGTGGGAGCGAGCCTGCTCGCGAAGGGGCCAGCCAAAGCAATGCAAAAACTCAGATCAGAATGAACACCGCCAGCAAACCGCCGAAGATCGCCCACTTTTCCATGTAGTAACGCTTGCGATTGCGCTTTTTCAGTTCTTTGCCACGCAAACGGATCTTGTAGATCCGGGTAAACAAGCGGTTGATCCCGCCAGTGCGGTCGCCGGCATCGTTCGGTGCACCGGCAGCGGACATCACCGTACGGCTGAACCAGGCGTTGCACGCTGCAGCCCAGCGGTACTTCATCGGCCGTTCAATGTCGCAGAAGAGGATGATGCGGTTCTTGTCGGTGGTGTTTTCGGCGTAATGAATAAACGTCTCGTCGAACACCACCGCTTCGCCGTCACGCCAGTGGTAGCTCTCACCATCGACGTTGATGTAGCAGCCGGCGTCGTTCGGCGTGTCCAGACCGAGATGGTAACGGTAGGAACCTGCATACGGGTCACGGTGGCGTACCAGCTTCGAACCCGGCGGCAGCTCGGCAAACATCGCCGCCTTGATCGAACCGATGCTCTGCACCAGCTCGGTGGTACGCGGGCACAGTTTCATGGCCGACGGATGGCTCTCGCCGTACCACTTCAGATAGAAACGCTTCCAGCCGCTCTTGAAGAACGAGTTGAAGCCAACATCGTCGTATTGGTTGGAGCGCTTGATTTCGCCGGCACGCAGCAGGTTTTGACCTTCTTCACGGATTTCTTCCCAGTGCGCCTGCAACGGGCTCAGATCAGGGAACTCGGCCGGGTCGAGATAAGGCTTGTTCGGCTTTTTCGAGAACAGGTACAGAAAGCAGTTGATCGGCGCGAGAAACGTCGAATGGTCGCTGAGCTGTCGACCCAGTTTGTGGCGCACACGGCCACGCAAATGAACGTATGCAATCGAAATGACATAAATAGCAGCAATGATGAGTTTCACGGAAATCGTCACACGTCAGAAGTGAACAAACTGCGCGCTTGGCGGCCTGGGGCCCAGCGTCTTATGCAGTGGTCTGAATACACATGGCACGTCCTTGAGCCCGCGCCAGAAACCGGGCGCTCGGTGAAAGATGGCATTTTAGCCACAGTTTGTAACCGATAGTGAATCTTCAACTGTGAAAAACTGTCCTGCGATCATGCCAATCGGCGATCGTGGCGTGATCGCCCTATCGTTTAAAGCGCCAGACCAGTACAATCGCCGCCAAACTTTACGCGCCCCCTTGGTTGATGACGGGACTTCCCCGCTTCAGCGCACTTTGACTCGGGCCAAGCGCTGCAGCCGCACCCTCGCTTTTTAAGAATGCTTCGCAGGAAAAACTCTTGATCTCTACAGCTAACATCACGATGCAGTTCGGCGCCAAGCCGCTCTTCGAAAACGTTTCGGTCAAATTCGGCGCGGGCAATCGCTACGGTCTGATCGGCGCCAACGGTTGCGGCAAGTCGACCTTCATGAAAATCCTCGGCGGTGACCTCGACCCGTCCGGCGGTCAGGTCATGCTCGAGCCGAACGTGCGCCTGGGCAAGTTGCGTCAGGATCAGTTCGCCTACGAAGAATTCACCGTGATCGACACCGTGATCATGGGTCACGAAGAGCTGTGGAAGGTCAAGGCCGAGCGCGACCGCATCTACTCGCTGCCGGAAATGAGCGAAGAAGACGGCATGGCCGTGGCCGAGCTGGAAACCGAATTCGCCGAGATGGACGGCTACACCGCCGAATCCCGCGCCGGTGAACTGTTGCTGGGCCTGGGTATCGGCATCGAGCAACACTTCGGCCCGATGAGCGAAGTCTCGCCAGGCTGGAAACTGCGCGTATTGCTGGCGCAGGCGCTGTTCTCCGATCCGGAAGTGCTGTTGCTCGACGAACCGACCAACCACCTGGACATCAACACCATTCGCTGGCTGGAAAACGTGCTGACCCAGCGCAACAGCCTGATGATCATCATCTCTCACGACCGTCACTTCCTGAACAGCGTGTGCACGCACATGGCTGACCTGG
Organism: Pseudomonas sp. CROZ-RG-20F-R04-15; assembly: GCF_022662375.1. Lineage (GTDB taxonomy): Bacteria > Pseudomonadota > Gammaproteobacteria > Pseudomonadales > Pseudomonadaceae > Aquipseudomonas. Next base: position 68,545 of record NZ_JAKNQL010000011.1, read on the forward strand.
ATTACGGCGAGCTGCGCCTGTTCCCGGGCAACTACGACGAGTACATGACCGTGGCGACCCAGTCCCGCGAGCAACTGCTGTCGGACAACGCCAAGAAGAAAGCGCAGATTTCCGAGCTGCAATCGTTCGTCAGCCGCTTCTCGGCCAACGCCTCGAAAGCCAAACAGGCCACGTCCCGCGCCAAGGCGATCGACAAGATCCAGCTGGCCGAGGTCAAGCCTTCCAGCCGCGTGAGCCCGTTCATCCGCTTCGACCAGAACAAGAAGCTGCACCGCCAGGCGGTCATCGTCGAAAAAATGGCCAAAGGCTTCGACGGCAAGCCATTGTTCAAAGACTTCAGCTTCCAGGTTGAAGCGGGCGAGCGCGTAGCGATCATTGGCCCGAACGGTATCGGTAAAACCACCCTGCTGCGCACCCTGGTCAACGAACTGACCCCGGACGCCGGCAGCATCAAGTGGACCGACGCGGCCGAACTGGGCTACTACGCTCAGGATCACGCGCACGACTTCGAAGACGACGTCACGCTGTTCGACTGGATGGGTCAGTGGACTCAGGGCGAGCAGATGATTCGCGGTACTTTGGGCCGCATGCTGTTCTCCAACGACGAGATCCTCAAGTCGGTCAAGGTCATCTCCGGTGGTGAGCAAGGTCGCATGCTGTTCGGCAAGCTGATCCTGCAAAAGCCGAACGTGCTGATCATGGACGAACCGACCAACCACCTGGACATGGAATCCATTGAAGCGCTGAACCTGGCGCTGGAAAACTACCCGGGCACGCTGATCTTCGTCAGCCACGACCGTGAGTTCGTATCGTCCCTGGCCACGCGCATCATCGAGCTGAGCCCGGATGGCGTGACCGACTTCAGCGGCACTTACGATGACTACCTGCGTAGTCAGGGTGTGGTGTTCTAAAAGCAGCCTCAAGTATTGAGCTGCTAGCTTCAAGCTAAAGCCCTGTCCATGTGACGGGGCTTTTTGCATTCCAAGGTGAGGGATTTGCTGGTGCGGCTACCTTCGCGAGCAAGCTCGCTCCCACAGGGGAATGCATTTCAAGGTGAGGGATTTGCGGGTGCGGCCACCTTCGCGAGCAGGCTCGCTCCCACAGGGGAATGCATTCCAAGGTGAGGGATTTGCGGATGCGGCCACCTTCGCGAGCAGGCTCGCTCCCACAGGGGAATGCATTTCAAGGTGAGGGTTTTGCTGGTGCGGCTACCTTCGCGAGCAGGCTCGCTCCCACAGGGGAATGCATTTCAGGGTGAGGGATTTGCTGGTGCGGCTACCTTCGCGAGCAGGCTCGCTCCCACAGGGGAATGCATTTCAAGGTGAGGGATTTGCGGGTGCGGCCACCTTCGCGAGCAGGCTCGCTCCCACAGAGGAATGCATTTCAAGGTGAGGGTTTTGCTGGTGCGGCTACCTTCGCGAGCAAGCTCGCTCCCACAGGGGAATGCATTTCAAAGGTGGGAGCGAGCCTGCTCGCGAAGGGGCCATCAGCAGCTACATCAATCCTCAGGGAAATTAGTTAGCCTGCTTTCTTTTATATGACGCTCAAGCCATGATGCGAGCTCTCCCACCGCCGCCCGCGAACGAGTCCTCATGTCTGCGCAGCAACAGCCACCGCAAAGCTCCATGGCGATCACCCTGCAGATCGTCTCCATCGTTTTCTATACCTTTATTGCCTTCCTCTGTATCGGTCTGCCAATCGCGGTGTTGCCCGGTTACGTGCATGAGCAGCTTGGTTTCAGCGCGGTCGTTGCCGGGCTGGTGATTGGCTCGCAGTATCTGGCCACCCTGCTCAGCCGGCCAATGGCCGGGCGCATGTCGGATACGGTCGGAACCAAGCGGGCGATCATTTATGGCTTGTGGGGTATTGTCCTCAGCGGCTTGCTGACGCTGCTTTCCACGCTGTTGCAGAGTTTCCCGCTGGCCAGCCTGATCATTCTGATTATCGGCCGTTTGCTGCTCGGCATCGCGCAGGGTTTGATCGGCGTCGGCACGATCAGTTGGTGCATGGGCCAGGTCGGTGTCGAACACACGGCGAAATCCATCGGCTGGAACGGCATCGCTTCCTATGGTGCGATTGCGATTGGTGCGCCACTGGGCGTGGTGATGGTCGCCGATTACGGTTTCACCAGCCTCGGCATCGCGTTGGCGGTACTGGCGGCCAGCGCACTGCTGCTGATCCGCAACAAACCGTCGGTGCCGGTGATCCGTGGCGAACGCCTGCCATTCTGGGCAGTGTTCGGGCGGATTGCCCCGTACGGCGCCAGCCTGACCCTGGCCTCGATCGGTTACGGCACGCTGACCACGTTTATCACCCTGTATTACCTCAACCGTGGCTGGACCGGCGCGGCGTATTGCCTGACGGTGTTTGGCGTGTGTTTCATTCTGTCGCGGCTGCTGTTTATTTCGGCGATCAGTCGCTTTGGTGGCTTCAAATCGGCGATCGCCTGCATGACCATCGAAACCGTCGGGCTGGTGATGTTGTGGCTGGCGCCCTCCACCGCATTCGCGTTGATCGGCGCAGGACTGGCGGGGTTTGGCCTGTCGCTGGTGTACCCGGCGCTGGGCGTCGAAGCGATCAAACAGGTGCCCAGCTCCAGCCGAGGATCCGGTTTGGGCGCGTATGCAGTGTTCTTCGATCTGGCGCTGGCGATTGCCGGGCCGTTGATGGGCGCGGTGGCGTTGAATCTGGGATATTCGTGGATATTCTTCTGTGCGGCGCTGTTGTCGGTGATTGGGTTGGGGCTGACGTTGCTGCTCCAGCGCCGGGCGATTTCCTGAATCATCGACGCAAAACCAATGTGGGAGCGAGCTTGCTCGCGAAGGCGGTGAATCAGTCAGCACATGTATTGACTGACACTACGCTTTCGCGAGCAAGCTCGCTCCCACAGTGGTTCTGTGGCTGACTATTGATCTGCGGTTTGCATGCCGGCCCGGGTCGGCTTGCCCAGCGTGTGCGAGAAGAAACGCCCGGCTTCAGAGATCAGGTTGCGATGGATATCCTCGCGATCCACGCCATCAGCATCGGTACACAACGCCGGCATGGCGCGAATCTGCTCTTCATTACACGGCGCCATGAAGACGAAGTGCCCCGCCCCGGCCAGTAATTTGAAATCCGGCGCTGTCGGCAGTTTGCGCGCCAGCGCTGCCGCGTTCTTGTCGAAGGCCACCAGTTTGTCGCCATCGCCGCTGTAGAGCAGCACCGGCACATGCACATCGGCCAGAGTGTGCCGGCCGAACTTCAGGCTTAGCGGCGCCATCAACAGCAAGGCATGAACGCGCGGATCGGCCACCGGTTGCAGGTCATCGCGATCGACGATCAGTTCACCCTGCGTATTACAGGCATCACGATCATCCGGACGTTCCTGGCAGTAACGCCGCAGACGATCCAGATCCGGTTGCGCCCCGGACAGGATCAACGCCGTTTCGCCGCCCGCCGAATAACCGATCACCCCGACCTGATCGGCATTGACGTACGGCGCGAGCATGCGGTCGCCAAGGGTCGCGGTAATCGCTTCGGAAATCTGGATCGGCCGCCCGTACAGGTTGCTCAGGGTGCCGAGTCGGCTGTGGTCTTTGGAGTTGTCACCGGGATGGATCACCGCCACCACGACAAAACCTTTGCGTGCCAGCGACGTGGCGAGGTCGTGCAAGGCCAGCGGCGTGCCAGTGTTGCCATGCGAGAGCATCAACATCGGAAAGCGGCCGATGGCGACTTTGGTGTCTTCGCCGGCCTCGACCGAGTAGCCCTCGAGCAGGCTCATGTGTTCGCGGTCGCTGGAGGGATAGAACGCGATGGCGCGCATCGGTTGCAGATCCAAGGGGTCGAGGAAGGTCATCTCGTGATAACCGACGCTCCACACAGGGTGTCGCCCAGGCGCAGCATGCACTGTGTTAAGGCTGCCAAGCAGGCAAATCAGTAACGTTGCACAAAGACGCATCATGGGATGCCCCACCCTGTTGTTACTCAATCGAAAGATCCGTTGCGTGGCGGGCCAGAAACCCCGGGAATCGGTGCTTCGGTACGACATGCATTCAGACACTGATTGTTCGACTGCATAACCCGGGCCAGATTATGTAACAGTCAGAAACAAAAAACTCCGTATTCGCCCCTTGCGGAACCAGAATACAGAGTTTTTTGGGTGTTACCTGAACATCAGCTGTTCTTTACGCAAGCCTTACGCTGCGGCGAACAGTTGCTCGCTGATTTTTGCCTGGGCAGCGGTCATGGCGTTGTTGCGCACTTCTTCGCCATACGCCAGGCCTTCGGCACGGACGATTTCGATGTCGGTGATGCCGAGGAAGCCCAGTACCAGCTTCAGGTATTCTTCGTGAGCGATGCCGCTGGCCTGACCGGCGTGGATGCCACCCGAGGTGGAAACGATCACCACTTTCTTGCCACCGCACAGGCCTTCAGGGCCGGCTTCGGTGTAACGGAAGGTCTGACCGGCAACTGCAACGCGATCGATCCACGCTTTGAGTTGGGTCGGTACAGTGAAGTTGTACATCGGTGCGGCGATCACCACGGCGTCGGCAGCGATGAACTCGGCCAAAGTCGAAGCGCTCAGATCGGCTTCGTGCTGTTGTGCGGCATTGCGCAGTTCAGCGGTGGTGCCAGCGGCGACCAGCGTGGTCGACGAGAAGTGGCTGATGGCATCGGCGGCCAGGTCACGGTAGGTCACCACGGCGCTTGGCTCGGCGGCCTGCCAGGCTTTGACGACTTCGCTGCTCAACTGACGGGAAGCCGAGTTGTCGCCCAGAATGCTCGAATCGATATGCAGCAGTTTCATGTGGAATCTCCTGGAAGGAATCGCCAGTGGCGACGGAATGGAGACAATCCTACGCAAGAAACCAATGGATGATTAGCCGCCTGAAATGCGATAGTTTGTCCCACTGATAGAACAGTTGGATTTCCCTATGCAAGACCTCAACGATCTCTACTATTTCGCCAAAGTCGTCGAGGCCGGCGGTTTTGCCGCGGCCGGGCGTTTGCTGGGCATTCCCAAGTCACGGCTGTCACGACGGATCGCCGAACTGGAAGAGCGTCTTGGCGCGCGTTTGCTGCAACGCACCACCCGGCAACTCAACCTCACAGCGGTGGGAGAACGTTATCTGCGTCATTGTCAGGCGATGTTGCTCGAGGCGGAGATGGCCGATGAAGCGGTGGCGAGCATGTCCAGCGAGCCGCGTGGCCGACTGCGGGTCTCCTGCCCCACCGGTCTGGCGCGGGAAATGTTGCCGTGGGTCATCAGCGAATTCCTTGGCAAATTTCCTCAGGTGCAACTGGAAGTCGTCTTGCTCAATCGCCGGGTCGATCTGGTCGGCGAAGGCTTTGATGTGGCGCTGCGTGTGCGTGAACACGGTGACGAAGATCCGTTGCTGGTGACGCGGCGCTTGCGTCAGGCGCAAATGGTCGTGGTCGCCAGTCCGGATTTTGTACAGGGCCAGTCGATCAACCATCCGCAAGACCTGAAAAATCTGCCGGTGCTCGGCGCGCTGGAGGCTGATCGCATGGTGCATGTGCGCTTGCTTGATCAACAGGGTGAAAGCTTCGAGTTGAACATGGAAGCGCGCCTGGGCATCGATGACTTTATTGTGCGCAAAGCCTGCGTGCTGGCCGGTCAGGGTTTTACCTTGCTGCCGATGATGTACTGCGAAGAAGAACTGAGAAACGGCACGCTGGTGCAATTGCTGCCAGAGTGGTCGCTGCCTGGCGGCTGGCTGCAAGCGGTGTATCCGCATCGGCGCGGGGTGATGCCGGCGGTGCGTGCCTGGATCGATCATCTGGTCGAGTCGTTCAATGCCTGTGGGGAGCGGTTGTTATGAGCAAGGGAAAGATGAACGAAGCCGACGTCGCGGCGTTCTGCCTGGAACTGCCGGGCGCTCGGGAAGATTACAAATGGGGCGGCGTGCGGGTGTTCTCGATTGCCGGCAACAAGATGTTTGCCTTGCAGGGGCTGCGCGGCGATTCGCTGGCGTTCAAGGTCGACAAGGATCTGTTTCTCGGCCATTGCGACCGTCCGGGGATTCACCCGGCGCCGTATCTGGCGCGGGCGCAGTGGATCATCATGCACCCGCCCTACCCGTTGGGTGCTGAGGAATTGCGTGGGCTGCTGCAACGTTCGCATCAACTGGTGGTGAGCAAGCTACCAAAGAAAACCCAAATCGGTTTATTGCTGTAAACCAGATCCCTGTAGGAGTGAGCCTGCTCGCGATAGCGGTGGATCAGTTAATGAGAGGTCGACTGACACTCCGCTATCGCGAGCAGGCTCACTCCTACAAAGGGAGTTGTGGCGTATTCAAAATAGCGCCAGCAAGTTGGAGCCAAGAAACAGCTGGTCGATCCAGAACACCTGATGCAGCAGCACAATCACCCAGAACAGAATCTGGAACGACACCTTGCGTGTCTTGTGCCGGAACACCTGCTGGGCGATCAACGCGCCCGGCCAGCCGCCGGCCAGTTCCACGGCATGCAGGATGTTCTCCGGGGTGCGCCAGGCATCAGCGCGCGCCTTGCGCTTGTCGGCCCAGTACATGAAGAACGCCAGCACGCTGACAACCCCATAGGCTGCCAACGGCACCCGCGAAATCCCGCGCAGCCACATCGACACAGAACCGAACAACGGCAGCGCGCAGACGACCAGCAGAACCACCAGTTTCAACTTCAGATGCTGGATGTTGTTGCCACCGGAAGGTCTTCCTTCCGGCCGGCGTGCGCGGGAATCACTCATGGCTTGGCCGCCGCCCAATCGATCCAGCCAAACTGCCACGTCGCCAGAATGACCAGACCAAACACGATCCGATACCAGGCGAACGCCGCATAGCTGTGGCTGGCGATGAACTTGAGCAAGCCACGCACGGCAATCATGGCGAAGATGAACGCGGTGACAAAACCGATGGCAAACACCGGAAAGTCCGCCGGCACAAACAGGTGGCGATACTTGTAGCCCGAGTAGACCGCCGCACCGACCATGGTTGGCATGGCAAGAAAGAACGAGAACTCGGTGGCGGTCTTGCGCGACAGGCCGAACAGCAGGCCGCCGATAATCGTCGAGCCGGAACGCGAGGTGCCGGGAATCATCGCCAGACACTGGGCGAAGCCAACTTTCAGGGCATCTTTCCAGGTGATCTCATCGACCGTTTCGGCGTGCACTTCATGCTGACGCTTTTCCGCCCACAACATAATGATGCCGCCCACGACCAGCGCGGTCGCGACGGTAATCGGGTTGAACAGGTATTCATGGATCAGGTCGGCAAAGATCACCCCCAACACCACGGCGGGCAGGAAAGCGATCAGCAGATTGGCGGTAAAACGCCGTGCGCTCGGCTGGGTCGGCAAACCGATGACCACGTCGAGAATCTTGCGCCGAAACTCCCAGACCACCGCGAGGATCGCGCCGAGCTGGATGATGATATTGAATGCCATGGCCCGTTCGCCGCCGAAGTTCAGCAAGTCGGCAACGATGATCTGGTGTCCGGTACTGGAAATGGGCAAAAACTCCGTGAGCCCTTCTACAACTCCTAGTATCAGTGCCTGCAAGGCCGTCCAAAGATCCATCAATCCCCCAAAGAGCGATGCGCGTCGGCATGCCCCGATAGTATTTTTTTACGTTCACTGCGATCAGCGTAGCTGGTTATGGCTGTACCGATTCCGCACGCACAGGATCCACACGAAACGGTCAAAATTCCGTGAAATTTCAATTTGGATTCAGGTTTTCACGCGCGGGGCCGAAATCCTAACAGACAAGCCTTAATAGCGCTGCCGCGTTATACGACTTGGGTCGCGTATGCCTCACCGCGAAATCGTGGTTGGATGCTGGCGGTCGTTTATTACAAGAAAAAGAATCCGGAGTGACAGCGTTATGAACAGCTTGCGCAGTGTGTCGATCAGCCGACGCTTGTGGCTCATCTTGATTGTGGCGGTGGTCATGTTGCTGACCTTGGGCATGTTGATGCTCAAGCAGATCCACGACGACCTGTATCACGCCAAGGCCCAGAAAACCCAGCACGTGGTGCAGACGGCCAGTGGCCTGTTGACCTACTACCACGACCTCGAAACGGCCGGCACGTTGAGCAAAGACGCGGCGCAGAAACAGGCCCTGACAGCGATTCGCGGCCTGCGCTACGACCAGAGCGATTATTTCTGGATCAACGACCTCACGCCCGTGATGGTCATGCACCCGACCAACCCGAAACTCGAAGGCCAGAACCTCTCGGCGATCCGCGATCCGGACGGCTTTGCGGTGTTCAACGAAATGATTGCCATCGCCAAGGCCAAAGGCGCCGGCATGGTCGACTACCGTTGGCCGAAACCGGGTGCCAGCGAGCCGGTAGCCAAGACCTCCTACGTCAAACTGTTCGAGCCTTGGGGCTGGGTGCTCGGGTCCGGGGTTTACGTCGATGATGTGCAGGCAGAATTCCAGGGCCAGGTGATCAAAGCGACGGTTATCGGTTTGGCGATTGCCGTGATCATGGCGTTGCTGGTGATCCTGATCGCGCGCAGCATCGTGCGTCCGCTGCAGGAAACCGTGAACGCCATGGCCAACATCGCCAGCGGCGAAAGCGACCTGACCCGCAGTCTCGATACCCACGGCAAGGATGAAGTCACCGAACTGGCGCATCACTTCAACGCCTTTACCGCCAAACTGCGGCGGGTGATCGGCGATTTGCAGGTGTCGGCCAGCGCTTTGGGGCAATCGTCCAGCGAACTGGGCAACGACGCCACGCAGGCCCAGCAGCGCAGCCAGCAGCAATCGCAACAGATGGAACTGGTGGCCACCGCGATCAATGAAGTGACCTATGGCGTGCAGGATGTGGCGAAGAACGCCGAGCATGCCGCCGCTGAAATGCGTGATGCCGAAGCGCAGGCGCAACAGGGCCAGATCAACATCGACGGCAGTTTGCAGCAGATCGACAAACTGTCCGGGACCATCGATCAAGCGGTTGAAGTGATTCGCACCCTCGCGGCCGAAAGCACGCAGATCGGCAGCGTACTGGAAGTGATCCGCTCGATTGCCGAGCAGACCAACCTGCTCGCGCTCAACGCCGCGATCGAAGCGGCGCGGGCCGGTGAGCAAGGTCGCGGGTTTGCCGTAGTGGCGGATGAAGTACGCCTGCTGGCGCAGCGGACGCAGAAGTCGACAGCGGAAATCCAGTCGATGATCGAGCGCCTGCAGAACCATTCCGAAGCCGCCGTGAAGGTCATCGGCGACAGCAGCAAGGCGTCGCAATTGACCATCGAACAAGCCGGGCTGGCCGGTGCCAGCCTGAATGCGATTGGCCAGGCACTGCGTAATCTCAATGGCCTGAATGCGTCGATTGCCAGCGCCACGCTGCAACAGGCGCATGTGGTCGAGGACATCAATCAGAACGTCACCCAAGCGGCCGGTCTTTCGCACAGCACGGCGATCGCTGCCGAACAGTCGAGTGCGGCCAGCCTGAAACTTGGCCAACTGAGCGAACAACTCAACGGCCTCCTGCGCCAGTTCCGCGTCTGACCCGTGCAATTCTGGTGAGCCCACCCCTCACCCCAGCCCTCTCCCCGAGGAGAGGGGGCCGACCGAGGTGTCTCAAGCTATACGTCGACCTGAACAATCGAGTCGATTATGGATTCAACGCAGAAAGATCAGGTCGGCGTATCTCGAACATCCAACTCGGTCAGTCCCCTCTCCCTCAGGGAGAGGGTTAGGGTGAGGGGTTTGGCCCAATGCAGTACAATCCGCCCCCTCCTCAATTTCCCCCAAGGAATCTACATGTCCGGGCTTGAACTGTTTGCCGCCGCCCTCGGTGTGATCGCCGTCTGGCTGACGGTCAAACAGAATCCGTGGTGCTGGCCGATCGGGCTGGTCATGGTGCTGCTCTATAGCTGGATCTTCTTTGAAGTTAAGCTGTATTCGGACATGTTGCTGCAAGTGATCTACGCCGCATTGCAAGTCTATGGCTGGTGGCAATGGACCCGCGCCGGGACGATGCATGATGGCCGTGAAGTCACGCGTCTCGATCAGCGCTCGATCCTGCTCGGCCTCGGCGTCGGTGCAGTCGGCAGCGTGTTGCTCGGTGCGGCCATGGCCCATTGGACCGACGCCGCGCAACCGTGGCTCGATGCGGCGCTCACCGGTTTCAGCCTGGTCGCACAATTGTGGATGGCGCAGAAACGCCTGCAATGCTGGGCACTGTGGTTTGTGCTCGATGTGATCTTCGTCGGCTTGTTCATCTATAAGGGGCTGTACCTCACCGCTGCGCTGTACGGTCTGTTCACCCTGCTGGCCATTCAAGGTTTTCGCGAATGGCGCGCCGATCCGGCGTTGCGCACATGAAGGTCGTGGTCCTGACCGGTCCAGAATCCACCGGCAAGAGTTGGCTGGCGGCGGGCCTGCAACAACGCTTTGGCGGTGTACGCGTGGATGAGTACGTGCGCCGCTTTATCGAACTCAATCCCCGCGACACCTGCCTGGCTGACATCCCCGAAATCGCTCGCGGTCAACTGCATTGGGAAGATCAGGCACGGGCGCAACAGCCGCCGCTGCTGATTCTCGACACCCATTTGCTCAGCAATATGCTGTGGAGCCAGACGCTGTTCGGCGACTGCCCGGACTGGCTGGAATCGGAATTGTTGGGGCGGCATTACGACCTGCACCTGTTGCTCTCGCCAGAGCAGGTCGACTGGAGCGATGACGGCCAGCGCTGCCAACCCGATCTGGACGAGCGCCTGGTGTTTTTCCGGGCCACACAAAGTTGGCTGGAAAGCCACCACCAGCGTGTTCAGGTCATTCAGGGCGATTGGGCCGATCGCCAGACTCAAGCCTTTGCCGCCGTCGAGCAATTGCTGGCTGAATGACCCGGTCAGCGGGTCAGACTACCCGGCAACTTCCCCCGTTGTGGGGGCAAAGTGTCCGTTCCTGAAACACCCCGCCAGTTGCAAAGTGCCCGTTTCAGCACTGTTCACTGCTTTGTCATCCGAGTTGTTACGCGGCTGATACACAGCGCTGCAAACCCTTGTTCCAGAGCATTGTTCAGCCAGTAGACAGGTCGACGTGGTAGTGCGTGTTTCAGCGCTGAAACAGCTTGTGTATCAGGCGTGCGCGTTTATTTCCCAACTCATTGAAAATTAAAAACATTTAAAAAGCGGCACAGCTTTCGCTCTCTCCTTCACAACGCTGACTCGGGCCAGCCCACTGAAGAAGGAATTGCAGCCGTGGGGAACATCCAAAAAGGTTTGACCTGCCTTCTGCTGATCGGATCAGCAGCCAGTGTGTTGATCAGCTTCAACGTGCAGGCAGAAGGCAATGGCGTGATTGTCCTCAATCGCGATGTTCAGCCAATTCCCATCGGTCGCAGCGCACCCGGCAAAGACCCCTACCCGACCACCGTCAACGCCAACCCTTCGGCACGCATCAATCAAGCGATGAACAGCACCGAACTCAGTGACGGTGACTTCGCCGCGATCGCCAGCGGTTCGTCCATCCGCAACACGATGTCGACAACCACCGGCAGTCTGCCGGGCACCAATGTGCTGACCAACCCTAACGGCTTGCCCGGCATGAGCGGAGGTCACGGTGGCGGTGCCGGCAGTTCGATTTCCAATACCGTCAACCGCGCAATGAGCACCGGCCTTGCCCCGCTGACCCGCATGGCTGGAGGCCAATAAGATGAATCGCACTCTGCTCCTGCTTGCCCTCCTCGGTTGCACCAGCGCCATGGCCGCCGATCCCAGCTCAGTGAACAACGCGAACATTCAGGACACCGGCATTCAGTACCGCGGCAACTACAACATCAACCAGGCCGCCGGCGACCAGATGCAGCAGACCAACACCAAGGCGATCGCCATCGGCACCTCGGCCAGCGCCACCACGATTGTCCGCCAGCACATCGACACCCCAGGCAATCCGTCAACGAACGCCAGCGCGACCATTGGCGGCAACTCTTTCAGTAATGGCAACGGGATTCTGGGCGTGAACCAGGGCGCCGGGGCCAACAACCAGATGGCCAACGTCACGCGCGTCAGCATCAGTGCTGCCCCGCAGAGCGTTGACGACAGTGCCCTTTCGCAACAGAACGTGGCGCTTCTACCGAGCTCAGGAGCAACTGGTACCTCACCCGGCAGTCGCCAGGTCACGACAAGTGATCAGGCCTTCACCGGCAGCCGCGGGGTAATCCAGGTGAACCAGAGTGCTGGGGTGGGGAACCGTATGGCTAACACCCTGAGCATCCGGGTCGCTGACTGACCCAAACAACAAAAGCAGTGCAATTAGAAAGTACCAACACTTAACCAACTAATTAAGCACGGAGAAACACCATGAAAACTACAATGGCTCTCAAACCACTGGTTTTCGCACTTGCAGCAGTAATGGCAATGGCAGCGCAAGCAGGCGGCAACGATCATGGTAACAACGGCGGTCATGGTCATCAGCCTCCTCCACCAAAAGGTCCAACCCTCGAAGAACTGCTGCAAATCGGCGCAGGTGCCGGTGCTGCAGTACTCGACGTGCAAAACAGCCAGGGCAACGTAGTCGGTAACCAAGGCACAAAAAATAGTGCCGGTATCGAAAACTCGGCAAATGGCTCGAACGGCAACGTGGGCATGAACAACACCGCAGGCGACGGCAACCAGCAAGATAACGCTGCTGCTCTGGCAACCGCTGACGAAAGCTTCATCTTCGGTTCGGCTGTGTCTGCTTCCAGCGCTACTCAGGTCAACTCGGGCAACTCCGTTGCCAACTACTCCACCACCAACACTGCGGGCATGAACAACGTCGGCAACAGCGGTTCCGGCAACATCGGCGTCAACAACAGTGCCGGCAACTTCAACCAACAGAAAAACAACCTGGCAATCGCCGTATCCGGTGGCCGTGTGGCCCAGGCTGCTGCAGCTGCCAACCAAAGCTCTACCGGTCTTAACGTAGGCAACTACGGCACTCAGACCTACAAAACCAATACCCTCACTGGCACTGTTGCTGCTGTCGGCGTGTTCGGCGCCGTGGGTGAAGCTACCATCAAAGATGACGATCACGGTCACGGTGGTGGCGGTTATGGCAACAACGACAAAGGGCATGGCGGCAGTGGCGGTAGCAAAGATCAGAAAGCTACCTTCGAAGCTGTGGGTGTCTTCGGTCTGGCGGGTGTGACCACTCAACAAGTGATGACTCCAGACGGCTGGAAAAACCCTGTGACCAACAATGCCGCTGTCAGCAACGTTGGCAACAACTTCTCCGGCAACGCTGGCTTCAACAACGCCGCGGGTGTTGGCAACCAGCAAAGCAACTCGCTGTCCATCGCTGCAGGTTGCAAAGCCTGCATGTAATCGCGATCGAAACGAAAGCCCCGGAAACGGGGCTTTTCCTCAGTCCGCAAAGGCGTATCGATCATGCGTAAGACTGCCCTTATCGCTTTGCTTTGTCTGTCTGGCCTGACCCAGGCCGCCCAGATGCCCGTGGCTGCCCTCCCCGGCGGCACACTCATCTACAAAAACGTGCAAAGCATCCGTGAGCGCAAGTTTTCCGACATCGTCGAACAGAAAACCGATTTCAGCTGCGGCGCTGCTGCACTGGCCACGGTGTTACGCCAGGCTTATTGGCTCGACGTCGATGAGGAGCACATCATCAAAGGCATGCTGGTCAACGCTGACCAGGACCTTGTTCGTACTCAAGGGTTTTCCATGCTCGACATGAAGCGCTACATAGAAAGCATCGGCATGCGCGCCAGGGGTTACAAGATTCCACCGGAAAAACTCGACGCTGTAACGATCCCGGTGGTGGTACTGATGGAAATTCGCGGCTACAAGCATTTCGTGGTTCTGCAGCGTTCGGACAAGGATTGGGTTTACATCGGAGACCCGGTTCTAGGCCATAAGCGCTACAAACACGATGACTTTGTCAAAGGTTGGAACGGCATAGTCTTCGCCATCGTCGGCCCCGGTTATGACAAAACCAATGCCTTGCGCAGCCCGCCGACACCGCTGACGGCCAAGAACAAGCTGGATAACTTCAACCCTGTCAGAGATGCTGAATTGATGGACTTCGGGTTCATACAGAGCGACTTCTTTTAATCGCCGATTATAAAGAATGGGGCTGGATGTCCCGGGAGCAGCAAATGAAAACCTCATACTGGCTGGCCGCCGCCTGCCTGGCAGCGAGTGCGTCAGGCTATGCCAATGCAGGATTCAAACCTATCGAGATACAGGACAAGGAACTGTCCGAACTACGTGGTCGTTATGTGATGCCGGGGCGGATTATCAGCTTCGGCATTGTCATGAGCAGTACCTGGCGCAACGCCAGTGGCGATCTGATCGGGGCGGCAACCTCGATGCAACTTCAGGCAGCAACGATCAAACCCGAATTCTACGTGCAGACAATCAAGGAGCACGGCAACGGCAGCGTCCTGCCAACGGGCACCGGCACGATCACTGGTGGCGCTGGACTTGACAGCAGCCAGGGCGTAACGCAAAGCGTGCGTGCCGCCGGCGACAGCAATACGGCCTACAACAATGTTGCCATCAACGTTTCGGAAGCCAATCAGGCGCCGGCGCTGGTGCCCGCACAAGGGCAGGCCTTGATGGCCGGGCAGACCATCGGCGGCAGCAATGCGGCGGGCAGCGTCACTGTCTCGGCGAGCGGAGGCGGTATACAAATGGCCATTCAAGCCTCCGGCAATCAGGGCACAGCCCTGCAACAGGTCGCTCAGGGCGGCTTGCTGCAGAACACCCGTTTGCTGGGCAGCGCCAACGTGGTCAACAACATGACTCAACTCAACGTCGTCCTGAACAATAACGGCATGAGCGCCGGCGCACTGGATTGCAACCTGACTCAACTCAGGGCACTACGCACTATTGGATATTGAACTACGCTGAGTCTCGATCATTGGGCTTAAAGGGACGGCTTATTCATGTATCGATCAGTATCACTGCGTGCCGCTGTTTGTTTGAGCACTCTTCTACCTGCAGCGATGCTGCAAGCGGCACCGGACGCCGATGTAGAAGTCTTGAAGCAAGAACTGCTGGAGCTGAAGCAAAGATACGAAGTACAACAAAAAGCCTTGGCGGTACTCGAACAACGGGTCCGCCAGGTCGAAGATCAACCGGCAGCGCCGCCGCCCAAAAGGTTGGCCAAGTCGCCGGCGGATTTGAAAGGCAATCCAAAAGTGGCCACCGGCACCGGGGCCGCAGCAGCGTCGGGGGGCGCAGCCGGGGGCAGCGGTGCTTCTTACGGGCAATCGCTGGCAGATGATTCGCAACCGGCACAGAGCGTGTCCAACCTGTACGACGAGGCCAGCGGCTTCTTCGGCGGCGGCAAATTCAGTTTCGAAACCGGTATCACCTATTCGCGCTACGACACCCGTCAGCTGATTCTCAACGGCTTCCTGGCACTCGACTCGATTTTTCTCGGCAACATCAACCTTGACCGGATCAAGGCCGATACCTGGACCCTCGACCTCACGGGCCGCTACAACTTCGACAATCGCTGGCAGTTCGACCTGAACGTGCCGGTGGTCTACCGCGATTCGACTTATCAGTCGGGCGGCGGCAACCAAGGGGCAGCCAACGTCACGACCGAGCAGGACGTGACGCGCGATCCAACCATTGGCGACGTCAACTTCGGCATCGCCTACAAGTTCCTCGACGAGTCGGCCAACACGCCGGATGCGGTCGTGACCTTGCGCGTCAAAGCCCCAACCGGCAAGGATCCGTTCGGCATCAAGTTGCGCCAGACCGATGCCAACTCCAACCTGTTCGTGCCTGACACCCTGCCCACCGGCAACGGCGTCTGGTCGGTCACGCCGGGCATCTCGCTGGTCAAGACGTTTGACCCGGCAGTGCTGTTCGGCAGCCTGTCCTACACCCACAACCTGGAGGAGTCGTTTGACGACATCAGCTCGACGGTCAACCAGAAAACCCCGGGCAAGGTACAGATTGGCGACAGCTTCCAGATCGGCGCCGGCATCGCGTTTGCGCTGAACGAGAAGATGAGTATGTCGTTCTCGATGTCTGACCTGGTACAGCGCAAAAGCAAGCTGAAACAGGATGGCGGGGATTGGCAATCGGTGGTGTCCAGTGACGCCAACGCCGGTTACTTCAACGTCGGCATGACCATTGCGGCCACCGACAACCTGACCATCGTGCCGAACCTGTCGATCGGTTTGACCGACGACGCCCCGGACTTTTCCTTCAGCCTGAAATTCCCGTACTACTTCTAACCATTCGGAAAACGAAAAAGGCCCGTTGCGATCACCCCGCAACGGGCCTTTTTCGTTCCCCCGCCCTAGCGGATTTGATGCTTGTGCAGCAAACGGTAGAACGTCGGCCGGGACACGCCGAGCACTTTGGCGGCGACGCTGAGATTATCGCTGTGCCGGTTCAACACATCGCACAACGCCTGGCGTTCGGCGCGGGTCTTGTAATCTTCCAGGGTCCCCATCGGTGTGGCGATCGAGTGCTGGCTGATCAAGCCCAGGTCGCGGGCCTCGATCTGCCGCCCCTCGGCCAACACCAGTCCACGTCGCACCCGGTTGGCCAGTTCACGGACGTTGCCTGGCCAGTCGTGTTTGCCCATGGCAATCAGCGCATCTTCACTGAAACTGCGCGGACGGCGGCCGGTTTCGTGGCTGTAGAAGTGGGAAAAATGATTGGCCAGCATCGATAGATCACCGTGGCGCTCGCGTAAAGGCGCGGTGACCACTTGCAGCACGTTGAGCCGGTAATACAGATCTTCGCGAAAACGTTTCTTTTCGATCGCCGACTCAAGGTCGACGTGAGTTGCCGCCAGCACCCGCACATCCACCGGAATCGGTTGACTGCCACCGACGCGCTCGATGTGCTTTTCCTGGAGAAAGCGCAACAGATTGGCTTGCAGCTCCAGCGGCAAATCACCGATCTCATCGAGAAACAGCGTGCCGCCATTGGCAGCTTCAATGCGCCCGACCTTGCGCTGATGGGCGCCGGTAAACGCGCCTTTCTCGTGACCGAACAGCTCGGACTGAATCAGGTGTTCGGGAATCGCCCCGCAATTGATCGCCACAAACGGTTTGCTGTGACGCTGGGATTGCCGGTGCAGGGTGCGGGCGACCAGTTCTTTGCCAGTGCCGCTTTCGCCGCGAATCAACACCGGCGACTCGGTCGGTGCCAGTTTGCTGAGTAATTTGCGCAGCTCGCGGATCGGCTTGCTGTCACCGAGCAGTTCATGTTCGGGCTGATCGACGTGGATCGTGCCTTGCCCGCGCAAACGCGCCATACCGAACGCGCGTCCGAGGGTCACCTGCACCCTTGAGACGTCGAACGGCAAGGTATGAAAGTCGAAAAACCATTCACAGACGAAGTCACCGACGTTCTGTAAACGCAGGACTTCCTGGTTGAGGACGGCGATCCATTCGGTGCCGCTGCGGCTGATCAGTTCTTTGACGGCTTCGGGACGTTCGAGGTGAAACGGCTGTAATCGCAACAAGCCAACGTCACAACTGCGATCGGCGGCGTTTTCCAGGGTACAGCTGTCGACATCCCAACCTACGGCGCGTAATCCGGGCAATAAGCGGTGGCAGTCGTCGCACGGATCGACCACCAGTAAACGTCGTAACGCAGGCGCTTCGCTCATGACTGTTCCTTGGCGCCAAATTATTAGAAATGATTGTAAAAACAGTCATTTGGCAGACCCGACTGTAACATTAGCAAGATTTTGACAGCGCCTTGTATCGATTGCTTATAGGTGTACAAGCAAACACGTTATAAGAAACGAAGTTGTTAGTGAGCTATCGACTAATTTCTAGTCCCAAGCTTTCAACACGCTTTCAAAAACCGCGTAAAAAGCAATTTCATGAAAGAAAGTTGAAATTTCTTTGTTTCATGTGTGACCCGTCGACAGGTTCGGTGCATCAGTACAAGTAACCAGCCGCACGGTAAGCCCAACCGACGGCACATCACTTGATTGGGCAACCTGGAGAGAACACCCCATGACCGCCCCGCTCCGTATCAACGAAGCTCTTTTGATTGCCAACCACGCGTTCAAACCTTTCCAGTGCGTGGCCTGGGCGCCACAAGACGGCAATGGCGAACTGAGCCTTACCGTCATCGACCGAACCAATTCGCACATCGGTCGCCAACAGATCCCAAGCAGCGCCTACTCCGATCCAGCGCAACTCGAGCAACTGCTGCAGCAGGCTCGCGCTGAACTCAGTAAAGAAGGTTACAGCCTGCAATCGTGGTCGATGCCACACTAACAGCCGGGCGATGCGGATGACTTTCAGGTCATCCGCCCTCTTCGCTTAGTTGTAAGCTTTTAAACACCTGCTACTTCTGTACAACTCTTTGCAACGTACCCAGACATAACTGCTTGGCCGGCTTGCTATTGGTTCAAAAAGACACTGTTCTGGCACAGTGCGACCCTCCACCTGTTAGTTCTTACAGTTGTACTTCTCCCGGTTCAGGGATTGAATGTTCCGCTCATGCAGTTACCCACCCGGTTTCCGGTACAGGTCAACTCGCAAGGAGATGCGTGCATGTCCACTCTGAACACTTTTGCGCTGCCGGCGTTATCGGCGTCTGCCGGCCAACTCGATAAAACATTCGCCACCACCGGCATCGCCCAAGTGTATTTCGCTGGCAGTCTGTCCAGCCTGACCGAGAATATCGCCCTCGATGCACAGGGACGGATCCTCGTCGCGGCGAAAGTCGGCGTTGCTGCCGGCAACCGGTTCGGACTGGCGCGAATGCTCGCCGATGGCTCGGCCGATCTGGCCTTTGGCGATCAAGGCAGCGTGATCGATACCTTTGCTCCTGGCTTCGAAGCCACGGCCGGCAAAGTCCAGGCACTGCCCGACGGGCGCATCCTGCTCGCCGGCCTGCACTATGAAAACGCTCATCGCACCCTGCCCGCACTTGCGTTGTTCGACGCTCAGGGCAAGCCGGATTTGCGCTTCGGCGACAACGGTCGTCAAGTGGTGCGCCTGCCCGGCGACCTGTCCATGGGCAGTCGTGACAGCTGGCTGCCGCCGGGTGTACCGGGCGCCGAAGCCTGCGATTTCGTCGTGCAGGACGACGGCCATATTCTGTTGATCGCCAATCACCACTTCGAACTGGCCGACCATGCCGGCATGCTGATTCGCCTCAAACCCGATGGCAGCCTGGATGAAACCTTTAATGGCCGCGGTTTTGTGATGATTCGCCACTTGCTGCTCAACACCTGGCTGAGCAGCCTGCTGGTGCAACAGGACGGGCGGATCGTGGTGGCAGGTTCCATCGACTTTCCGCAGGAAGGTCTGTTGGCGCGCTATCTGCCCGACGGGCGCCTCGATGAGCGCTTCGCCGTGGACGGTTTCATGACCTTCAAGGCACACGGCAACAGCGCTCTGGTCAGCCAGGTTCTTGAGTCCGCCGACGCGCTGCACTGTTTCGGCAGCAGTCGCGACCCGATCCGTTGCCTCGCTTTCAGCCCGCACACCAATGGCCGCCCCAATCTGCACAACCATGGCGGCCAGCCACACCTCCTGGAAATCGGCCCCAGCGGCTGCCAGTGGAGCGCCGCCCAGCGCATGGTGGACGGCCGCATCATCGCGGTCGGTGCAACCATTGGTGGAATCGAAGCGGATTTCATCGTCGCTCGCTACTTGAGTGATGGCGACCTGGATCACAGTTTTGGCGACGGTAAAGGCTGGCTGCGCACGCGGCTGGGCCGAAGTCTGGACACGGCCAATTCGCTGGCCGTGCAGGCGGATAATGCCATTCTCGTGGGCGGTTATTCACTGGATGGTAACTATCGGGCGATGGTGGCGCGGTATCTAAATTCATAGGCGAGCCGTATTAACCGTTCGTCGGGAATGGGGCTGTACCTGTAATTTCTGACAGTAGACGCAAACCTTGATCGGGCATCAGATAGCAGAGCGCGCAGAACACTGCGTGCTCTACCCGAAAAAGGAATTTTGATATGAACGATCAAGTGACTTTGTCTGAACAGCGTAAGGCTGTGGATACTCCGGACAAGCGTACGAACACAATTCCCGTCATAAGAACCATCAAAAATGGCAAAGGCGACTACATTGAGCCTGGGGGCACTTCCACAAGCCCTCATTTGATTATTGACGGCACAGTCGCGCCTGCTCAAAAAGTGGAATTACTGAGGCACGGTATTCCTATCGGCGAACCGGTTTTTGCTGACGGAGGCGGTAACGTCCGATTCTATCTGGCGAATCAGGAACGGGGATTTCACGAATACAAGTTGGAAAACTCCGATAACAACGTGTCAGCGGGATATGCTGTCTTCGTGGATGTGGAGGAAAAAGCATCAATCAGCTACGTTACCGATCCTGAGGGTAAACTCATCGAACCCGGTGGCAGCACTTTGCATAGTAGTTTGAGCTTCGTCGGTCGAGGTGTAGCCGGCACGAAAGTCAAACTTCTGGTCAATGGCAAAGAAGAGCAAGAACTCAATGTGGATGATCATAGCCATTGGAGTGCTTTAGTCGAGAGTTTGGTGCCAGGCAGCCATGAGTTCATCGCGCGAGGGGAAAATAGCCAATCAGATCCCTGGAACATTCGGATCAAAGAACCAGCTCTACTCAGGATTCAATTTGTATGGGCCAATGAAGCTTTTCAATTGATCGGAAATCATGAGTCCACGACCGATAGATCGGTGACATTGGTGGGCACGGCAAACCCTGGTGAAACGGGTTGGGTTGTCGACTACCAGGGTGATCTGGAGCCCTTCGCTGCAAATAATTACGGCATTTACTCCGTAGCAATCAATGGCCTGGAACCAAACCGGGTACACACCTTCAGGCTCCGATCTGATCGCGATCACCTGCGGATCTCAACGCCATGGGCGATTAGGGTTGTTTCGTCGAAATTGCAAAAAAATTAGGTTCCTTACATCAAGCAAAACAAATCCGCCGAGTCATGACTCGGCGGATTTTTTTCGTTTCGGAATAGATAAAAGGCATTCGCCGTTCGTCGGGAATAGGCCTGTACCTGTAATTTCTGACAGTAGACGCAGACCTTGATCGGGCATCTGACCTCAGCCCCGCCGAGTCATTACTCGATGGGGCTTTTTCATGCAGCGTCGATAAGGCGGTTCCTTTTCCATGCAACATCCACGTTAAATCCAGTTACACCTTGAACTTGGACCGCACATCCGGCAATTTGCGCGCTTCGATAAAACAAGGAGCAACCGATGTCCGGTTCAATGGCCCAGGCGTTCGCGCACAATTTTCTCGGGCAATCGCCACGCTGGTACAAGGCGACCATCGTCGGTTTTCTGATCCTCAATGCGCTGGTGCTGTTCACGGTTGGCCCGGTCGCGGCCGGCTGGCTGCTGGTGATCGAATTCATCTTTACCCTGGCGATGGCGCTCAAGTGCTATCCGCTGATGCCCGGCGGCTTGCTGCTGATCGAAGCGCTACTGCTGAAGATGACCACGCCGCAAGCCCTTTACGATGAGTTGGTACACAACTTTCCAGTGATCCTGCTGCTGATGTTCATGGTGGCCGGTATCTACTTCATGAAAGATCTGCTGCTGTTTCTGTTCTCGCGCCTGTTGTTGGGCGTGCGCTCAAAAGCGGCGCTGGCGTTGATGTTCTGTTTTCTTTCCGCGTTTCTCTCGGCGTTTCTGGATGCCCTGACGGTGACGGCGGTGATCATCAGCGCGGCGGTCGGCTTTTATTCCGTCTATCACCGCGTCGCGTCCGGCAACGATCCGCGTCAGGACAGTGAATTCGCTGACGACCAGAACCTGCCGAAACTGCATCACGATGATCTGGAGCAGTTCCGCGCCTTTCTGCGCAGCCTGTTGATGCACGGCGCGGTCGGCACGGCGCTGGGCGGTGTCTGCACGCTGGTGGGCGAGCCGCAGAACCTGTTGATCGGCCACGAAATGGGCTGGCACTTCGGCGAGTTCTTCACCAAGGTTGCGCCGGTTTCGCTGCCGGTGCTGGCGGCCGGTCTGGTCACCTGCGTGTTGCTGGAAAAACTGCGCTGGTTCGGTTACGGCACACTGCTGCCGGACAATGTTCGCGCCGTGCTGGCCAACTACGCCGCCGAAGACAACGCCGAACGCACGGCGCGCCAACGCGCAGCACTGCTGGTGCAAGGCGCTGCGGCATTGATCCTGATCGGCTGCCTGGCCCTGCACATCGCTGAAGTCGGTCTGATCGGTTTGATGGTGATTGTGTTGATCACCGCGTTTACCGGCATCACTGACGAGCATCGTTTGGGCAGTGCCTTCAAGGACGCCATGCCGTTCACCGCGTTGCTGGTGGTGTTTTTTGCAGTGGTCGCGGTGATTCACGATCAACAGCTGTTTGCGCCGTTGATCCAGTGGGTCCTGGCCCTGCCGGTCGAACAACAACCGGGCATGCTGTTTATTGCCAACGGTTTGCTGTCGGCGATCAGTGACAACGTGTTTGTCGCGACGATCTACATTACCGAAGTGAAGCAGGCGTTCCTCGCCGGACACATGAGCCGTGAGCATTTCGAAACATTGGCGATTGCGATCAACACGGGGACGAACCTGCCGAGTGTGGCGACGCCGAATGGTCAAGCCGCGTTTCTGTTCCTGCTGACCTCGGCGATTGCGCCGCTGGTGCGTCTGTCGTACGGGCGCATGGTGTGGATGGCGCTGCCATACACCTTCGTGATGGGATTGCTGGGCTGGTATGCGGTGAGCTACTGGCTCTGATCAACACTGAATAAACCTGTGGGAGCGAGCCTGCTCGCGAAGAGGGTGTGTCAGACAACAGATTCGTTGAATGACACACCGCTTTCGCGAGCAGGCTCGCTCCCACATTGGGTTTTGTATGTGTTCAGCGTGGCAGGATGTATTTCTCGATCGCCTGAGCCACGCCGTCTTCGGTGTTCGGCGCGGTGACCACGTCGGCCTGGCGCTTCACCGCCTCCTCCGCCTGCCCCATGGCAATCGAAAAGCCTGCGCAATGAAACATTGCCGGGTCGTTGCCGCCATCACCGATGGCAGCAGTCTGCTCCAGCGGTATGCCCAAGTGCTCGGCCAAGGTCGCCAGCGCGGTGCCCTTGTTGGCCTCCAGTGCCGTCACGTCGAGATACACCGGTTGCGAACGTGACACTTGCGCCATACCGTTGACCTTCGGCAACAGTCGCGCTTCCAGTTCGATCAGCAGGTCAGTGTTGTTGCTGGTCGCGACAATCTTGTCGATGCGTTCCAGATACGGTTCGAAACTCTCGACCACCACCGGCGGATAACCGAGGCCATGCTGTTCGCGTGGCACCATCGGCCCGTGCGGATCCTTGAGCAACCAGTCGCCGCCACTGAACACCCAGATTTCCACATCCGGCTGATCGGCAAACGTTGCCAGCGCAATCAGCGCAGTGGTGGCCGGCAGGTAATGCGCGACCAGCAAACTGCCATCCGGATTGACGATCGTGCCGCCATTGAACGCTGCCGTCGGCAAATCAACGCCCAAGGCTTCGATCTGCTGCAGCATGGCTTTCGGCGGTCGCCCGGTGGCGAGACTGAACAGCACGCCGGCCTCGCGCAGCGAACGCACCGCATCGATGGTGCGCTGGCTCAGCGTGTGATCGGGCAGCAACAGTGTGCCGTCCATGTCACTGAGCAGAAAACGGATGGGGTGTTTCGGCGCGTCACTCATCCGAGACCATGCCAGACGCGACCATCGCGAGTCAGCAGATCTTCGGCAGCTTGCGGGCCGTCTTCACCGGCGGCATAGGTCTGCACGCTCGCGTCCTGTTGCCAGGCATCAAGGAACGGTTGCACCGCGCGCCAGCCGTTCTCGATGTTGTCGGCGCGCTGGAACAGCGTCTGATCGCCGGTCAGGCAGTCATAGATCAGGGTTTCGTAACCGGTCGACGGCTGCATCTCGAAAAAGTCTTTATAAGCAAAACCCAGCTCGATGTTGGCCATGTTCAACGCCGGCCCCGGCCGTTTGGCCAGCAGGTCGAACCACATGCCTTCGTTCGGCTGGATCTGAATGCGCAGGTACGTCGGCTGCAATTCGTCGACTTCGGTGTCACGGAACTGCGCGTACGGCGCCGGTTTGAAGCAGATGACGATCTCGGTGTCGCGCACACTCATGCGCTTGCCGGTGCGCAGGTAGAAAGGCACGCCGACCCAACGCCAGTTGTCGATCATCACTTTCAGCGCGACGTAGGTTTCGGTGCTGCTGTCAGGCGAAACGTTAGGCTCTTGGCGATAGCCGTTCAGCGCTTTGCCGTCGACTTCGCCGGCACTGTACTGACCGCGCACCGAGTTGGCCCGAGCCTCTTCAGTTGTCCAGGGACGAATCGCGCCCACCACTTTGGCCTTCTCGCCCCGCACCGCATCGGCGCCGAACGCAGCCGGCGGCTCCATGGCAACCATGGCGAGCAACTGGAACAAGTGATTGGGCACCATGTCGCGCAATGCACCGGTGTGTTCGTAAAAACTGCCACGGGTTTCAACGCCGACGGTTTCGGCGGCGGTGATCTGTACGTGGTCAATGTAGTGGTTGTTCCAGAACGCTTCGAACAGGCTGTTGGAGAACCGGCTGACCAGAATGTTCTGCACGGTTTCCTTGCCCAGGTAATGGTCGATCCGATAGATCTGCTTCTCGGACATTACCTTGAGCAGGCAGGCATTCAATGCCTCGGCGGTTTGCAGATCGGAGCCGAACGGCTTCTCGATGACCACCCTTCTGAACGCTTCCGGGGTTTCTTCAAGCAAACCGGCGCTGCCGAGTCGGCGCACCACTTCACTGAAGAAACGCGGCGCGGTGGCCAGGTAGAACACCGCATTGCCGGTGCCGCTGTCGGCGATTTTCGCCGCCAGCGCGGAATAAGTGCTGTCGTCCAGAAAGTCGCCCTGGACGTAGCTGATACCTTTGGCGAGCTTGGCCCACAAGGCCGGATCAAGCATCTGATCGCCCTTGCCGACCTTCGCCGCCACTTCGGTACGGATGAAGTCTTCGAGTTTCTGCGCAAAGGCTTCATCGGTAATGGCGTTGTGGTCAACGCCGACGATCCGCAGGTTTTCGTCAAGCAAGCCGTCGCGACTGAGGTTGTACAGCGCCGGCATCAGCAAGCGCTTGACCAGGTCGCCGTGGGCACCGAACAGAAACAGCGTGGTCGGTGGTGCGGGTTCTGCCTTGGATTTCCTGCGGATCGTATGGGTCATTTCTTCGGTGTCTCCACGTGGCCGCCGAAGCCGAAGCGTTGGGCCGAAAGAATCTTGTCGCCAAAGGTGCCCTGACCGCGCGAGCGGTAGCGCGAGAACAGCGAGTTGGACAGCACCGGTACCGGCACCGCTTGTTCCATGGCCGCTTCGATGGTCCATTGACCTTCGCCGCTGTCCGCGACGGAACCGGAGAAGCCGTCAAGCTTCGGATCGCTGGCCAGTGCATCGGCGGTCAGGTCGAGCAGCCACGACGAGACCACGCTGCCACGACGCCACACTTCAGCAATGTCGGCCACGTTCAGATCAAAACGCTGATCTTCCGGCAGGCGTTCACTGGACTTGGTCTTGAGGATGTCGAAGCCCTCGGCGAACGCGGCCATCATGCCGTACTCGATGCCGTTGTGAATCATCTTCACGAAGTGCCCGGCACCGGCAGGACCGGCGTGGATGTAGCCGTGTTCGGCACGGTGATCGTCGGACTTGCGATCCTTGGTGCGCGGGATGTCACCCATGCCCGGCGCCAGTGCGGCGAACAGCGGGTCGAGGCGCTGCACGGTTTCAGCGTCGCCGCCGATCATCATGCAATAGCCGCGTTCCAGGCCCCAGACGCCACCGGAAGTACCGACGTCGATGTAGTGCAGGTCCTTCTCGGCCAGGGTCTTGGCCCGGCGAATGTCATCCTTATAGTTGGTGTTGCCGCCGTCGATGATGGTATCGCCGGCTTCGAGCAGATCGCTCAGGGTGTTGATGGTGTCTTCGGTCGGTGCGCCGGCCGGCAACATGACCCATACCGCGCGCGGTTTGGCCAGGCCGGCAACCAGTGCCGGCAAGTCGGCGACGCCGGTGGAGCCCTCGGCGACCAGGTTATCGATGAAAGCGGTATTGCGGTCGTAAACAACGGTGGTGTGCCCGTTGAGCATCAGACGTCGCGCAATATTGCCGCCCATGCGGCCCAGTCCAATAATCCCGAGTTGCATGTGCTGATGCTCCTTACTACAAATAAATGTGTGTCATTGGTTATAGCCCAACGCAGTTGATGGAGGTTAGTCCAGAGCGTCGCGATGAAGTTTCCGGGCATTGTGCCCGATCCAGACTGATAACGCCCCGAATCATGCCGAAGACACACCGACCATGAAAAATAAAAAAGTTCCATTCACAGGCAAAAGAAATCAAAATCGGCGCCGATAGTAGATCAGTACCGTAAATCGGGACGACCTACAGTTGATGCACGCCATTTGCGAGGTGAGCAATGGGCACAGTACACACAGCAATGCCGCCACAAACCCTGTACGTGACGATTCGTCGCGATGAATTGCGCCAGTTGAAAGACGAACGCGACCAATTGAAGCAGGAACTGGCGCAGTTGCGCGCTTTGACTCAGGGCGCTCAGCCCAAACCCCTGCCGGTCGTTCAGCGCCACCCGCACGCTTGATCCCCGCCTGATTCGGGAACGGCAAATGCGGTTCCCGACCCGCTGTATACCTGCCCGCTTCGCTCTGCAAAAAGCGGCAACTCACAAACTTTTCACATTCTCTTCGTAATACTCCGCCCCCATTCTGGCCGTACCTGCGCGTACGGCCTCCGTTCGTCGGTTTCTCGGATGTTCCGGCGGTGGTTGTAACGAGTAAGCTGGAGCGCCGAATGGCATTGTTCAAACGCAGCAAAACGACTGCGACAGGTTTCGATTGGGCCGGTCTTCTCTGGCTGTTTGTGTTTTTCTGGTACTTCTCTGGTATCACCCAACTGCTGATCCAGCTGACCGGCACCTCCGGTTTCAGCGGATTCCGCCAGGCGTTCTTCATGAGCGCGCTGTGGCTGGCGCCGATGCTGTTGTTCCCCAAACGCACCAGACTTCTCGCTGCGCTGATCGGCGTGGTGCTGTGGGCTTGCTCGATGGCCAGCCTCGGTTACTTCTTCATCTATCAGCAGGAATTCTCGCAAAGCGTCATCTTCATCATGTTCGAGTCGAACATCTCTGAAGCTGGCGAATACATGACCCAGTATTTTGCCTGGTGGATGGTTGCCGCATTCCTCGCCCATACCGCGTTCGCCTACTTCCTGTGGACGCGCCTGCGCCCGGTGTACATGCCCCGTGGCCGCGCGCTGGTCGCAGCACTTGCGATCGTGATTGCCGTGGTCGGTTATCCGCTAGTCAAACAGACTCTGCGCATGGGTACGTTCGCCCAGGGTTTCGAAAAGTTTGAAACCCGCATCGAGCCTGCAGTGCCATGGCAGATGGCCGTGGCCTATCACCGTTACCTGGAAACCCTCGCCGACATGCAGGGCATGCTGCATGACGTCGCCAAGATCCCGCCGCTGAAAAACCTCAAGGACGCCTCGGCCGATCAGCCGAAGACCCTGGTGCTGGTGATCGGCGAATCGACCAACCGTCAGCGCATGAGCCTCTACGGCTATCAGCGCAACACCACGCCGGAACTGGACAAGCTCAAGGATCAACTGGCGATCTTCGACAACGTCGTCACCCCGCGCCCGTACACCATCGAGGCGTTGCAGCAGGTTCTGACCTTCGCTGACGAAGAGCATCCGGATCTGTACCTGTCGACGCCGTCGCTGGTCAGCATGATGAAACAGGCCGGTTACAAGACCTTCTGGATCACCAACCAGCAGACCATGACCAAGCGCAACACCATGCTCACGACCTTCTCCGAGCAGGCTGACGAGCAGGTGTACCTGAACAACAACCGCAACCAGAACGCCGCGCAATACGATGGCGACGTGATCGAGCCGTTCAACAAGGCTCTGGCTGACGCGGCACCGCGCAAGCTGATCGTTGTGCATTTGCTCGGCACACACATGAGCTACCAGTACCGCTACCCGCCGACGTTCGACAAGTTTCAGGACCGCAACGGCGTGCCACCGGGTGTGCGTGATGACCAGGTGCCAACCTACAACAGCTACGACAACGCCATGCTGTACAACGACTTCGTGGTGTCGAGCCTGATCAAGGATTACGCCAAATCCGATCCGAACGGCTTCCTGCTGTACCTCTCCGACCACGGTGAAGACGTGTTCGACTCGGTCGGCCACAAGACTCTGGGCCGCAACGAAAACAAGCCGACCGCGCCGATGTACACCATCCCGTTCATGGCCTGGGCGTCGCCGAAGTGGAAGGAAAGCCACGACTGGAACTTCGCCGCTGACCTTGATCGTCCGTACAGCAGCTCGCACTTGATCCACACCTGGGCGGATCTCGCCGGTTTGAGTTTTGATGAACTCGACCACAGCAAAAGCCTGGTCAGCGACAGCTTCAAGGCGCGTCCATTGCTGATCGGCGACCCGTACCAGACCGAGCAGCGTGCGCTGATCGACTTCAGTTTGATGAAGCCGAAGAAGCCTGACGCCGCACCGTCTGGCGTCGCACAGCAGTAACACCAGAAGGGGCCGACACCGGCTCCTTTTTCATGCAAGACACATCTACAAATAACAATATTTCTCGTTTGATACTAAATCCCCGCCCTACCCCTCGTCTTTGAACAAACGGAATTTTTCCCTCGAAGACAAGGAGTCGGCTGCGATGTTCGCGCCTATTACCCGTTCCATGACCCTCACCCTCGGCCTGTGCAGTGCTGCGTTCAGCGCCGATCTGCTGGCTGAAACCGAAGCCGAAAAGCCGCCGCAGCCCGACAACACAGCGCTGGAGCTGGCCGCGACCAACGTCAGCGCGCAAGGCCTGGGCACCACCACCGAAAACACCGAGTCTTACACCACCGGCGCGATGAGCACCGCGACGCGGCTGAATCTGTCGATCAAGGAAACCCCGCAATCGGTGTCGGTGATCACGCGTCAGCAGATGGATGATTTCAAACTCGGTACATTGTCCGAGGCCATGCGCCAGACCACGGGCATTGTCGTGCAGCATCTGGATTCCGATCGGGTCAGCTATTCGTCGCGCGGTTATGCGATCAACAACTTCCAGATCGACGGGATGCTCAACACCTTCGATCGCATGAAGTCCGACTCCGACACGATCATTTACGACCGTATCGAGGTGGTGCGCGGTGCTACGGGGTTGACCACGGGGGCGGGTGATCCGTCGGCGACCATCAACATGGTGCGCAAGCGCCCGACCGCAAAATGGCAGGCGCTGGCCGGGGTCAGCGGCGGCAGTTACGACAATTACTACAGTTATGTCGATGTCGGCGGGCCGTTGGCTTTCGACGGTCGTCTTCGCGGGCGCACGGTGCTGGCCTACCGCGATAACCAGTCGATCAAGGACAAATACGCGCTGCAACGGGAAGTCGGTTATGGCGTGCTCGAGGCAGATCTGAGCGATTCCACCGTGCTGGCGGTCGGTTACGATTATCAGAACAAGCATGTGCAGGGTTCATCCTGGGGCACCGTGCCCTACTGGAATGCCGATGGCAGCAAGGCCGGTCTGGGTCGCTCGACCAACATGGCGACGTCGTGGAGTTCCTGGCCGCTGCAGGACAAAACCGCGTTCGCCACGCTCGATCAGCAACTGGCCGGCGGCTGGCGCCTGAAAGCGGCGTATACCCACCGCGAGAGCAATACCGACGGCAAGGTCTATTACGCTGGCACTGGATATCCCGAGCCCGACCGCAGTGGCATGAGCGCCTACATCTCGCACATGATCGGCACGCAGAAAATGCAGGCGTATGACTTCAATGTCTCCGGCCCCTACTCGCTGCTGGGCCGCGAGCACGAAATGATGTTCGGCTACGGAGAGGCCGAGCGCCGCTCGAACTCTCCTTACACCATTGCCGGTGCGCGCCCCAAGGGCTACGGGTCCATTCGCGACTGGAAATACATGGGCGACATCGGCAAGTTCAGCGACACCGTTACCGACCTCACCGGTTCGAAAGACGATACCCGGCAGAAAGCCGGATACATCGCCACACGCCTGAGCCTGACGGATGAGCTGCACGCGGTGTTGGGCAGCCGTTACGGCAGTTGGGAAGCGTCCAAAACCGAAAACAGCTACAACGCCAACCGGCAGTTGACCAAGGTCGATTACACCAGCCAGAAACAGAACGACGTCTGGACGCCTTACGCCGGTCTGCTGTATGACCTGACCCCGGAATACACGGCGTACGTGAGTTACACCGACATCTTCAAACCCCAGGGCAACCGCGATAAAGATCGCAAATACATCGACCCTGTGATTGGCAAGAACTATGAAGTAGGCGTTAAGGGCAGTTTGCTCGAGGAGCGCCTTAACCTGTCCACGGCGCTGTTCTGGAGCAAGCAGGATAACGTCGCTGAAGTCGATAACTCGGTCCCGGCGGATCCGGTTACCCGCGAGCAGTTCTACAAATCCGGCGGCAAGGGCAACAAGGTCAACGGCTTTGAAGCCGAAGTGTCCGGGGAAGTCCTGCGTGGCTGGAACATGACCGCCGGATACACCTACACCCACTCGGTCGACGGTGAAAGCGAGCGAACCAACACCAATCAGCCGATGAACCTGTTGCGCGTCTCCACCGCGTATCGTCTGCCGGGCGAATGGCAGGCTCTGACCGTCGGCGGCGCGGTGAACTGGCAAAGCGATATGTATGGCACCGCGCCCCGACCGGTTGGCCTCGACACTGAAGAGACGCGCATCAACCAGAGCGGCTACACCGTGGTCAACCTGATGTCGCGGTATGAATTCGACAGGCACCTGTCAGCATCGCTGAACGTCAACAATCTGTTCGACAAGAAATATTACGACAACGTCGGCTTCTATGACGGCGTGTATTGGGGTGATCCGCGCACACTAACGGTGAGTCTCGACTGGAAGCTTTGACGTTTGCTTTCTGACGCGGTGCACCTTCGCCCGATGGGCGCCGCGTCTGTCCGATATCGCTCTGCAACATGCTGCAAAACCTACACTGAACGGGCGTTAACCCCGTGTTAATTCACACGGGAGAGACTCCTCTCGAGTTCTGATTCATGGATGAAACGGCTCCCACTTGTTCAGTAGGAGGCACCATGAAAATCACTACCGTAATCCTTGCCGGGCTGTTTGCCCTGGGTTCTGCCAGCGTCTTCGCCGAAGGCGGCGCTGAGCGCATGCGGTATTACTACGACAACTTCCCGGTCCACCACGCCCAGAGCGCGCAGCAGAGCGACGCCAACGCGAAAGAAATTCGCGTTCCCGCCGACCAGACTGCGCAAGTGACCGAGTCCTACCGCGACTGAGATTGACCGAGCAACCGATGGACCTTCCGTGGCTCCGCTCTGGCCTGGGAGAAGACAGTTTGGCGCCCTGATTGGGGGCGCCTTTTTTTTGGGGCATTGAGATGGATGTTCGGCTTTCTACTGTGGTGAATTCGCCCCTCATCGGAACGCCGCCCGCCCAGCCCTCTCCCGAAGGAGAGGGAGCTGTTTTGTGGTTTTTTCGGGATCGGCGGTTGCCTGTAGGCCGGATGGGTGTCCGGCGTTTGATTTGTGGTTTTTTTCAAACCTGAGTTCGGCTCGATGTTTCAGGTCGGCGTACCTTGCCCAAACACCTCGGTCAGTCCCCTCTCCCTCCGGGAGAGGGTTAGGGTGAGGGGCTTTCAGGCTTTCAGTCCTGCAGATTCTTGATCCAGAACAGCATGCGCCCGTGATTCGGGTCGAACATGCCCGGCGCGAAGCCAAATTTGCCGTAAGCATTCTGCGCGACGGCGTTACCTTCCAGCACTTCAAGGGTGATCTTGCAGCAGCCGCGCTGGCGGGCAATCTCTTCAACTTTCTGGAGCATTTTCTGGCTCAGGCCGAGACCACGAAACTTGCCCACCACCGCCACATCGTGGACGTTGACCAATGGTTTACAGGCAAACGTGGAAAAGCCTTCAAAGCAATTCACCAACCCCGCCGGCTCACCATCGGCGAAGGCCAGCACGCTGAACGCATGCGGTCGCCGGGCCAGCTCTTCGGGCAGTCGACGCAGCAGATCGGGGTCGAGCGAATGACCGCCGCCCATAGGATCTTCTGCATAATGATTGAGCACGATACCGATGGCCTCGGCGTGCGTTGGATTGCTGTAGCTGGCTTGAAGTACAAGAATCTCTGCGGAATCCATTTCCATCCCCGAACACACAAAAGCCCCGGCGCGCAAAGTGCGTGCTGAAAGGCTGTCTGACCTTAGCGCGAGTGTGGACCGGCCGACAATCTTTTGTCTCGTCAGTGCCCCCAGATCAGTTCTTCAGTCCAGCCCAGTTCGGCAAAGTCCTCGGCGCGCAGGCCGCTCTCACCGACACAGAAAAACTCATCCAGTTGCGGCGGTTTCACCGACGTGTCGCTGAGCATCGCATGCACCTGGCCACGATGATGAAGTTGATGTTCGAACAGGTGCGACAGCATGCGCAGACGGCTGTCGTGCTGCGGTGTGTCGCGGGCGATAGTGACGATTCGGGCCAGATCGGCATCGCGCAGTTGCTCGCAATAGGCGATCAGCCGCCGATCAACGTGCGCCTGCTCTTCGCGCAGTTCTGGACCGTCGGTAAATGGCTCGTCCGCATTGAAAAACACATAGCAGTCGGGATGCGGCTCGTCCCCGCGCAACTCGCGTTCCAGTGCATCGACGTAGAACCAGTCGCAGGTGAGGATGTGATTGAGGGTCAGACGAATGCTCGGAAAGAAACTTACCCGGGGCGCGCCCAGATCTGCCGCTTCGAGCTGGCTCCAGGCCTTGGCCAGACGATGATTGGCCCAGGCATTCTGGTAGGCCATGGTCAGCAAGTGATGGGAAAGCGGTTGGCTCATGTCGGTACCCTCTTCACTCAAGCTTCGGCAAAGCGCTGCAGCTGCATCTCCTGCAAGCGACTGAGGGTGCGGCGGAACGGGAATTCCAGATAACCCTCGGTGTACAGCGCAGCCATTGGCACTTGCGCCTCGATGTACAGCGGCACTTTGCGGTCGTAGCACTCGTCGACCAGCGCGATGAAACGCCGCACGCCGTCATCGTGAACCGACAATTGCGGCAACTCGCGATCACCGGCCACCACCCGCTCGGCGCCATCTTCGGTGCCGCGGGCGATGCGCCCTTCGCGCTTTTGGGCGCTGAGGTTCGGCACTTCGCTCAACAGAATAGCCTTGTAGCGATCGCACAGCGCGATGAAATCCATGGCGGCGAACGGTTGTTCGCAGAGATCCGCATAGCGACACCACACCACCGTTTCGCTGGCCTGCACCACGTTCAACTGGCGATGACCGACCGACACCGCTTCGGCGCTGGCTGACTGCCCGGCGTTCAACGCCTGAAAAACTTCGTCCAGCGCACTGACCCCGGATGTGGCAACAAAGTAGCGTTGCAGGCCCGCGCCGGGATGCAAACGATGATCCTCGGCGCCATTCACCGCGACCACCTGCATATGCGCCTTGATCGCGGCAATCGCCGGGACAAAACGGTCGCGGTTGAAGCCATCGGCGTACAAATCATCCGGCGGCAGATTGGAGGTGCAAACGATCACCACGCCTTCATCGAACATCACCTGAAACAGCCGACCGAGAATGATCGCGTCGCCGATGTCGTTGACGAACAGTTCATCGAAGCACAGCACCCGCACCTCGGATGCCAGCTCTTTGGCCAGCACACGCAACGGATCGGCAATCCCGGTCAATTGGAACGAACGCTGATGCACCCAGCCCATAAAGTGATGAAAGTGTTGGCGTCGCGCCGGCACCCGCAAGCTCTGATAGAACTGATCCATCAGCCAGGTCTTGCCGCGACCGACCGGGCCCCACAGATAAACGCCGGTGACCGAACGGGCACCGGCGTGCAGGGCTTCATGGCATTTTTGCAGCGCAAAGACCGCGTGTTCCTGGGCTTCATCCTGGATGAAGCCCTTGTGTTGAACGGCGTGTTGCCAGGCGCTGAGGGGGGAGTCGAAAGTCATGCGCGGCAGTATGCCACGATGCTTACAGGGAAATATCCAGCCGGGCGATTTTCCCCTGTTCGTTCAAGCGAAACGTGTATCGCAACTGGGCCGGGCTGCCGGGGAATGTCCCGGAAATCAGCCCGTGCACCAGCACTTTGCCGGTGCGCTGCTGGACGTCGAGCACTTCGACCCGTGGCTGATAGCGTTGCCCGGTATCCTGCATCCATTGCGTAATGGCGTTCGCGCCGACCTGATGCTGGCCTTCATCGAACACGTTGGCATCCTCGGCAAAAAAACTGGCGACCCGCGAGGTGTCGCGTGCGTTGGCCGCATCGATATACGCAGCGATGGCCGGGGCCAGCGTTGAGGCGGGATGAGACATGATTGCAGCTCCTTTTGTGTGGTTCTGCTCACATCGTAAAACAGCCCTGCGTCAGTTTTTGTCAGGAGTGAAACGCCCGCTTTCATCCAGTTGCATCTGCTCGCGCCAAGTGCGCAACCAGTCGCTGCGGCGCCCCGGATAAATGTCGCCCTGACGGCTGGCGGCGCTGATCCGATCGGTACGAAAAGTGCGGTAAGCGCTGCGCAATTCGCACCACGCGACAATGATCCGCACCTCATTGAGAAAACCCAGCGCCAAAGGCCAGATCAGGCGCTGACTGGGCACCTGTTGCGCGTCGGCGTAATCGATGTGCAGTTTGGCCTGATCGCGAATGGCGTGGCGGAACACGTTCAACGGCACGGCGTTTTGCGGGAAACCATAGCCCGGCGGGCCCGGCATCACCGTGGGATTGCGCAGCGCTTCCTGGGCCTGCGGATCGAGCACGGCGGCAATTTTCGCCAGCGCATCCGCCGCCGCTTTGCCGAGCACTTCATCACCGCGCTGATCAACGTAGCGCAGGCCGAGAACGATGGCTTCGGTCTCGTCGGCGTTGAGCATCAGCGGCGGCAGAAACAAGCCGCTGCGCAGCACATAACCAATCCCCGCCTCGCCATGGATCGGCGCGCCGAGGGCGGTCAGTTCAGCGATATCTCGATAGAGCGTGCGCTCCGACACTTCCAGCTCGGCGGCTAGGATCGCCGCCGTCACCGGACGTTTCTTGCCGCGCAGCACTTGCAGCAAAGTCAAAAGACGAGTGGTACGCGACACGATCGGCGGACTCTGGAGGGAAAAGATTCCGGAGCTTAGCAGAGGCTGGTGTCAGAAAATGGCAGGAGTGTGGCGACGATGATGCGCAGGTTTGACCGTTGAGCGACGAGCGTCTTGACACTGAATATTATCAACATCATATTGGCTTGATATTTCGATCGTAATTTTTATATCACGCGAATTTCCATCGAGGACGTTGCCATGCACTACAAGGTTTTTGGTCGCAAAACCGGCCTGCGTGTTTCTGAACTGGCGCTGGGCGCCGGCAATTTCGGCACCGGTTGGGGCCACGGCGCCGAACGTGACGAAGCCAAGCGGATCTTTGATGGTTTCCTCGATGCAGGCGGCAACTTCATTGATACCGCCAATGGTTATCAGGGCGGGCAGTCGGAATCGATGCTCAGTGAGTTCATTGCCCCGGAGCGTGATCGTCTGGTCATCGCCACCAAATACAGCATGGGCACGACCCCGGCCGAAGGCATTTCCCACACCGGCAACAGCCGTAAGAACATGGTTCGCGCAGTAGAGGAAAGTCTTAAACGTTTGAACACCGATCACATTGATCTGTTCTGGGCGCACGTGACCGATGGCGTGACGCCGATGGAAGAAATCCTGCGCGGTTTTGATGATCTGGTGCGGGCCGGCAAAATCCACTATGCCGGGTTGTCGAACTTCCCGGCGTGGCGCGTCTCCCGCGCTGACGTGTTGGCTGAACTGCGCGGCTTTGCACCGATCGCCGCAATTCAAGTCGAATACAGCCTCGCCGAACGCAGCGCCGAGCGTGAGTTGCTGCCAATGGCCGAGGCACTTGGACTGGCGGCAACCCTGTGGTCACCTCTGGCCGGCGGGTTCCTTACGGGCAAATATCGCGGCGGCGATGACAACAACCGGGCGAGCAAACTCGGCATGTTGGTGCACGCGGAAAAAAGTGCCCGCGAAACCGCCCTGCTCGATACGTTGCTGGCGGTGGCCGCAGAAATCGACGCCAGCCCGACCCATGTCGCTATTGCCTGGTTACGTGAGAAGGCCCGGCGCTCGACGACCGCGCTGATCCCGATCCTCGGCTCGCGTACCCGCGAACAACTGGATGCCACCCTCGGCGCACTTGAGGTGCAATTGAGCGAACAGCACATGGCGCGTCTGGATGACATCAGCGTCGTGGCGGCCGGTGTGCCGCACGAGACGATTGCCGGTTCAGTCGCGCGTTACACCGGACCACAAACCCTCGACCTGCCGATGATCCCGGTAGCCTGACGCGACTGTGAGGGCTTGCTTGCGAAAGCAGCGGGTCAGTCGACAAGAGGTTGGCTGATCTGACGCCTTCGCGAGCAGGCTCGCTCCCACAGGGTTGCGTCAAATATCAACCTTGTGGCGGGCGGCGTAGAGGCAGAGCATTTCCATGGCCAGTGTGGCAGCGGCAAGTGAGGTAACGTCGGCGTGATCGTATGCCGGGGCCACTTCGACAACATCCATGCCGACCAGATTGATCCCGCGTAAACCGCCGAGAATCTCCAGCGCTTGCACGGTGCTCAAACCGCCGCAAACAGGCGTGCCGGTTCCGGGTGCAAACGCCGGATCCAGGCAATCGATGTCGAACGTCAAATACACCGGGCTGTCGCCCACGCGCGCGCGGATCGCTTCGACAATCGCTTCGCAACCGCGCCGGTGCACCTGCCGGGCATCCAGTACCTGAAAGCCCATGTGATCGTCATTGGTGGTGCGCAAACCGATCTGTACCGAGCGCGCCGGATCAACCAGCCCTTCGCGCGCCGCGTGCCAGAACATGGTGCCGTGGTCGACCCGCTTGCCCTCCTCGTCCGGCCAGGTGTCGCTATGCGCATCGAAGTGGATCAGCGACAGCGTGCCGTGCTTGCGCGCGTGGGCCTTGAGCAGCGGATAGCTGATGAAGTGATCACCGCCAAACGTGAGCATGGCGCTGCCGGCGTTGAGAATGCGCTCGGCGTGAGCTTCGATACTTTCCGGGATGCTGTGGGGCGAGCCGTAATCGAAGTCGCAGTCGCCGTAATCGATGACCGCCAGATGATCGAACGGATCGAACGTCCACGGCCAATGACGTTCCCAAGCGATCCCGGTGGAAGCCGCACGAATCCCCCGTGGCCCGAAACGAGCGCCGGGGCGGTTGCTGGTAGCGGTGTCGAACGGCACGCCGCTGACCGCGACATCGACGCCGCGCAAGTCACGGCTGTAGCGCCGCCGCATGAAACTGGTGATGCCGGCGTAGGTACTTTCGGCGGCAGTGCCATAAAGGCTGTCACGGGTCATGGCCTGATCATTCTGCATGGGCACATCCATCGTGGTGCTCCTGTTGTTATTGATGGCTACGGAAAGTGGTCCACAGACGCGTGCGCTGACGCATGTCCTTGAGGCTCATGCTGCGGTCGGCATAGAGCCGCGCACGCACGTCACTCGGCGGATAAATGTCGGGATCGTTGCGCACCGCCTCATCCACCAGCGGCGTCGCGGCCTGGTTGGCGGTGGCAAAAAACAGCGTATTGGTCAGCTCGGCCACCGAGTCGGGGCGCAGCATGAATTCGATGAACGCCCGCGCGGCTTCGGGGTGCGGCGCGTCTTTGGGGATGGCCAGATTGTCCTGCCACACCAGCGTGCCTTCCTTGGGAATGCGGTACGCCACTTCGAACGCTTTGTTGGCTTTGCGCGCCTGATCAGCGGCCATGCTCGCGTCGCCGTTGTAGGTCAGTGCGAGACACACATTGCCGCTGGCCAGATCATTGATCTGCCGGCCGGTGGCGACGTAGAGCACCGACGGTTGAAGCTTCTGCAACAACGCTTCGGCGGCAGCCAGATCATTCTTGTCGGTGCTGTAGGGATCTTTACCCAAGTAATGCAAGGCCAGGCCGATGACCTCCTGCGGCGAATCGAGAATGGCGATGCCGCAATCCTTGAGCTTGCTGGCGTTCTCGGGCTTGAACAGCAGATCAAGGCTGTTCAGCGGTACTTCAGGCAGACGCTGCTTCACCGCCTCGACATTCATGCCCAGCCCCAATGTGCCCCAGGTGTATGGCACGCCGTAGCGATTGCCGGGGTCGACGGCGGCCATTTTCTCCAGCAAGTCGGGATCAAGATTGGCGTAACCCTTGAGGCCCTCGTGGGGGATTTCCTTCAATGCGCCGGCCGCGAGTCCACGGGCGAGAACGCTGGACGACGGCACCACCACGTCATAGCCGCTG
The DNA here is from genome assembly GCF_022662375.1 of Pseudomonas sp. CROZ-RG-20F-R04-15. GTDB lineage: Bacteria > Pseudomonadota > Gammaproteobacteria > Pseudomonadales > Pseudomonadaceae > Aquipseudomonas. Next base: position 106,840 of record NZ_JAKNQL010000011.1, read on the forward strand.
CCGCCGGTGAGCAATTTGGTCTCCAGCACCTCGGAAGTATCAAAGGTGTCGTAACGCACATGGATACCGGTTTCCTGCTCGAACCGTTGCAGGGTTTGCGGCGGCACGTAGTCGGCCCAGCTGTAGAGATTGAGGGTCTTGTCCTCGGCCTGAGCCTGAAGAGCCACGGACAACAACAGCGCGGGGAAACACAGCTTGAACACGGGAGCCATGACGAACACCTGACCGGAGGAAGTGGTTGCAGGATGCGCCGTCGGATACATTAGAAAAATAGCCGAATAATTATCCTGACTTTACCCCGGAGTAATGTGATGTTGGGTCAACTGCACGACGTGGATTTGCAACTGTTGCGCCTGTTTGTGCGGGTGGTCGAGTGCGGTGGTTTCAGTGCCGCCCAAGGCGATCTGGGCCTGAGCCAGTCGAGCATCAGCCAGCAAATGGCCAAACTGGAAACCCGTCTCGGCTACCGTTTGTGCAGTCGCGGCAAGGGCGGTTTCAGTGTCACGCCCAAGGGCGAGCAATTGCTGATTGCTGCGCGCGCGTTGTTTGAATCGATCGAAACCTTCCGCCATCAATCCAACGGCGTCGCCGGCCGCTTGATCGGTGAGGTGCGTCTGGGGATTTCCGAGTCGGTCGATCAATCGGTGTTGCAACGGGTGGCGGCGGCGATCCGGCGTTTTCGCGAACGCGATGAGTCGGTGCGCATCGAGCTGATCAGTGCCATGCCCGGCGAAATGGAACGACTGCTGCTGCAACAACGCCTGGATCTGGCAATCGGCTATTTCTCGCAAGTGCAAAGTGCGTTCGACTACCACCAGTTGTTCAGCGAAACCCAGCATTTGTACTGTGCCGCCGGCCATCCATTGTTTACCGATGAAGCGCCAAGCGATGCCGCGTTGCAGGCCTGCGACCGGGTCGATCATCCCTATCGGTTTTTACGCAGCGACGAGCCGTTTCAGGGCAAGCTCTGCTCGGCGCGATCGGAACAGGTCGAAGGCACGCTGACGTTTATCCTGTCCGGCAAACATGTCGGCTATCTGCCCGATCACTATGCGCGGAGCTGGCAAGCGAAGGGTTTGCTGCGACCGCTGCGTGAAGGCGCGTTGAGTTTTGACGTGGCGTTTCATCTGGCCCGACATCGGGCGCAGGTGCCGGGGGATGCGCAAAAAGCCTTTGAAGAAGATCTGCTCAGCGCATTTGCATGAATCGATTTAGCGAGCAGCGCCCGCAAAACCTGACCTTTCAGGCAGTTATTGCTCGTTGCCCTCGCCGCCCTCTTCCGGCATCCTGCGCCTCCATTTTCTGACCCGGCCCCGCCTTGCGGCGCGCAAAACACCATGACCGCCTCTGAAAAAGCCCCGCGCAACAACGACCTGATCTACGGCCTCAACGACCGCCCGCACCTGACTGCTACCGTGTTTGCCGCGCTGCAACACGTGCTGGCCAGCTTCGTCGGCATCATCACCCCGACGTTAATCATGGGCGGCGCCCTCGGTCTGCAAAGTGAAATCCCCTACCTGATCAGCATGGCGCTGTTCGTTTCCGGCCTCGGCACCTTCGTCCAGGCCAAGCGCTTCGGCCCGGTCGGTTCGGGATTGTTGTGCCTGCAAGGCACCAGTTTTTCCTTTATCAGCGTGATTCTCAGCGCCGGTTTCATGGTCAAGGCGCGCGGTGGCGGCACCGATGAAATTCTCTCGACGATCTTCGGCGTGTGCTTTTTCGCCGCGTTCATCGAAGTGGTGCTGAGCCAGTTCATCGGCAAACTGCGCATGCTGATCACCCCGGTGGTCACCGGCACCATCATCACGCTGATGGGCCTGTCGCTGATCAAAGTGGCGATGACCGACATCGCCGGCGGCTTCGGCGCGCCTGATCTGGGCGCCGCCAGCCATGTGTTTCTGGCAGCGCTGGTGATCGGCACCATCGTCGTGCTGAACCGCGTCGACGTACCGTTCTTGCGCCTCGGCGCGATCGTCATCGGCCTGACGCTTGGCTATGTAGTGGCGTGGCTGATGGGCACGGTGGATTTCGCCTCGATGCCCGAGGTGCCGCTGGTCAGCGTGCCGGTGCCGTTCAAGTACGGTTTCAACTTCGACTGGGTGGCGTTCGTGCCGGTGGCGGTGATTTTCCTCGTGTCGCCGCTGGAAGCTGCAGGAGATCTGACCGCCAACTCGATGATCTCGCGGCAACCGGTCAAAGGTCCGCTGTACATCCGCCGGATCAAGTCCGGCCTGCTTGCCGACGGCCTCAACTCAGCCATGGCGGCGGTGTTCAACAGCATGCCGATGGTGACCTTCGCGCAGAACAACGGCGTGATCCAGCTCACCGGTGTGGCCAGCCGCTACGTTGCCTTCTTCATCGCCGGTTTGCTGGTGTTGCTGGGGCTGTTCCCGATGATTGGCGCGGTGCTGCAACTGATGCCGAAACCGGTGCTTGGCGGCGCTGAACTGGTGATGTTCGGCACCGTCGCGGTGGCCGGGATCAAGATCCTCGCCGAAGCCGGCCTGCATCGGCGCAACATGCTGATCGTGGCGATTTCGCTGGGCATGGGCCTGGGCATCGCCGCTGTGCCGGAAGTCTTGCGCGAACTGCCGCAGGCGCTGCGCAACATCTTCGAATCGCCGATCACCGTCGGCGCGTTGTGCGCTATCGTGCTGAACATCTTCCTGCCAGAAGAATTCATCGAGCTGGAAGAAGACGATTTCGACCCGGAAGCCTCTATTCTTCAGGTCATGGAAAACCCGGACATGCCGGCCAAAGGTGAACCTGCCCCAGCGGCGGCTGTCGCACAGTTGAACCGCTAACGTCTGGCCTTTGACACAAAGGGCTGAGCCGGCGACGGTTCAGCCCTTTTTTGTCGAGAGACCGTTTATGCGCCGTTTCCAAGCCGTCATGCTGTCACTGCTCCTGCTGTCCCTCAGCGCTTGTGCGCTATTCCCCAATCGCGACCCGGTGAACATCAACGTGGTCGGCCTCGAACCGCTGCCGAGCCAGGATCTGGAAGTGCGCTTCGCCATCAAGATTCGCGTGCAGAATCCCAATGAGACGGCCATCGACTACAACGGCATCGCCCTGGACCTTGAGGTCAACGGCCATTCACTGGCCTCGGGTGTCAGCGATCAGAGCGGTTCAATCCCACGCTTTTCCGAAACCATCGTCAGCGTACCGGTGAGCATCTCGGCATTCTCGGTGCTGCGCCAGACCCTCGGCCTGAGCCAGACACAAACCCTCGACAACCTGCCTTACGTGCTGCGCGGCAAACTCGCCGGCGGCCTGTTCGGCACCATGCGTTTTGTCGACAGCGGCAAGCTCAGCCTGCCCAAGACCAGTGCCGCGACGTGGTAAAAATGCGTTAGCCTGCCTCGTTCCTTAAAGATACTTATGGAGGCTGCAGGTTTATGGAAAACATGCCGACGCTTTACACCGAACGACTGATCCTGCGCCCGTTGCAACTGGCGGATGCCGAAGCCGTGCAGCGCGAATTTCCGCATTGGGACGTGGTGCGTTATCTGAATGCGGCCGTGCCATGGCCGTACCCGGAGGACGGTGCCCTCACCTACTTGCGCGACATTGCTTTGCCGGCCGTGGCGGCGGGCAAGGAATGGCATTGGACGATTCGCCTCAAGTCCGCGCCGGAACAGTTGATCGGCAACATCAGCCTGATGGATCAAGCGGACAACCACCGCGGCTTCTGGCTGGCGCCGGCGTGGCAAGGCCAGGGATTGATGACTGAAGCCAGCGTGGTGGTGACTGATTACTGGTTCAACGTTCTTCAACGCCCAGTGATGCGTGTGCCGAAAGCCGCGCCGAACATTGGCTCGCGCAAGCTCTCGGAGCGGGCCGGGATGCGTTTGATTCGCACCGATGAAGATGACTTTGTCAGCGGGCGTTTTCCTCGGGAGCTATGGGAAATCACCCGGGAAGAATGGCAGCAACGCCAAAAAAACCTAGCCTTGTGAGGCCCCCTGTGGGAGCGAGCCTGCTCGCGAATGCGTCGTCACACTCAATATTTTCGTTGACTGACACTCCGCTTTCGCGAGCAGGCTCGCTCCCACAGGTTCTCTATAAGACGGGGTTATGTGTTGAAGCGCACGCCCGGTTTGGCCCGCTCATCCACACTCAACTCAAACACATCCGGCCGCGCATAGTGGCCGACCACATCATAGTCATACCGCGCGCGCACCAGTTCATCGGTATCGATTTCCGCCGTGAGCAAGCCCGCCTCGCCGCGCAACGGCCCCGCCAGCACATCGCCCATCGGCCCGACAATCACGCTGCCTCCAGCAATCAGCGGACGCTCCGCCGGCCAATTGGCGATCTCCACGCCTAGCTCGCTCGGCGAGGCCTGCACTTGACACGCGCTGACCACAAAGCAGCGGCCTTCATGGGCGATGTGACGCATGCTGACCTGCCACATCTCACGCTCATCGACGGTCGGCGCGCACCAGACTTCGATGCCTTTGGCATACATCGCCGTGCGCAGCAGCGGCATCATGTTTTCCCAGCACACCACCGCGCCGAGCTTGCCGACCTGTGTGTCGAACACCGGCAAGGTCGAGCCATCACCCTTGCCCCAGATCAGCCGCTCGGTGCCGGTGGGCATCAGTTTGCGATGTTTACCGACGAGCCCTGCCTGCGGATCGAAATACAGCGCCGTGCAATACAACGTGCTGCCAGCGCGTTCGATTACGCCGATCACCAGATTGGCCCCGGTGCGCGCCGACAGCGCCGCCAGCGCTCCCGTCTCGGCGCCCGGCACATCGATCGCATTGGCGAAATAGCGGGCGTAGGCTTCGCGGCCCTCAGGCAAGCGATAACCCAACTGCGTGCCGAAACCCTCGCCCTTCGGATAACCGCCCAGCAACGCTTCCGGCATTACCACCAGCGCGGCGCCGGCCTCGATGATCGCGCCTTCCCAACTCAGAATCTGCTCCAGGGTCGCGCCTTTGCCTTCGGGCAAGGCGCCGATTTGCAGCGCAGCAACAATTGATTTGGCCATCGCAATAACTCCGTCAGGTTCAGTGGTTGCCGATTCTGCGGCGCCACGCGATCATGAATAAAGCCCCGTTCACTGCTGAATGATATGAGCCAAATGAATATCGCCACCGTCGACCTCAACCTGCTGAAAGTCTTCGAAGCTCTGCATGAAGAATCCAGTGCCAGCCGCGCAGCGTTGCGCCTGGGCGTCACGCAATCGGCGGTCAGTGCGGCGTTGCGCCGGTTGCGCGAGGTCTACGGCGATCAATTGTTCGTGCGCACCGGGCGCGGACTGGCACCGACGCTCAAAGCCAATCAACTGAAACCGGTGGTCAGCGAAGCATTGAACAAGTGCCGGCAAAGCCTGGCGATGGTCGACCCGACGGCCAATCAATACGAGGGTCGCTCGGTTACCGTGGGCCTGTCGGATGACTTCGAGATCGCCTACGGTCGCCGCCTGATCGAGGAAATTGCCCGCAGCGCACCGAATCTGCGGCTGATTTTTCGGCAGACCCACAGCCAGATTGTCGCCAGCGCCCTGATGGAGCGCAGCATCGATCTGGCGATCACCGCCGGCGGTTTTGCCGAACGCTTGCTCAGTCGTCAGGTGTTGGGCGAAGGCGGCTACGCGTGTCTGCTCGATCCTGCGAGCCTGGCGCCCGGCCAGCAGCAGATCGATCTTGAAGAGTTCGTCGCCCGCGAGCACATTCTGGTGTCGTCCGGCGGATTTATCGGGATTACCGATGAAGGCTTGGCGGCGCTAGGCCTGAGCCGACGAGTGTGCGCCTCGACCACGCACTTCGCCGCGCTACCGTATCTGCTCAAGGGCAGTCAGGCGCTGGCGACGATTCCGGCGCATGCCGCCGAGAGCATCGCGGCACTCAGCGGTCTGGCACTGCTGCCCTGCCCGCTGCAATTGCCGCGTTACCCGATCGAAATGGGCTGGCGCACCAGCGCGCAGATCGATCCGGTGGTGGTCAAGGTTCGCGAGGTGATTGCCGCGACCTTCACCTGAGGCATTACTTGTTGGCGGCCATCAGTCGATTGACTTCACTGCGCACCATGTTGGCGAACTCCGGCGGCGACATGCCGTCCAGTTCGGCGCGGACCCACTCGGCCCACTTGCCTTTGCGTTTGGCGCGCTCGCCGAACAAACGCGCGGCTTCGCCTTTGGCCTTGCCGAGGTTGTTCTGCCAGAGTTCGAACAGACGGGACTTCTCGTCCTCCAGCGCGGCGCGCTCTGCGAGTGATTTGTCGGCCAGATTGAAACTCATCGGGAATTATCCTGCTGCGTAAAATGGCGACATCTTACACGCTCGACGGAAATCTCCCGCGCAGGTTTTTCTTTCCGGCCTAAATTCAGTGCAACTTTTTGCTCAGCCCCACACTCCATTGATCACTGTCCATTCAACTGCAAGGAGTCACCCAATGGCCCGCAAAACCGCCGTGCAAGCCGCCGAAGATCAAATCAAGGATCAGGCCTTCAGCGAACTTCAGGCTCTGATTGAAGAGTCGGACAAACTGCTCAAGAGCAGCGCCTCACTGGTCGGCGAAGAAGCGGAAACGCTGCGTGGACAGATCGCCCTGAAACTGCAGCAGGCGCTGGACTCGGTATCGAGCGTGCGTGATCGCACCAAACCGGCGGTCGATGCCACTGAAAGTTATATCGGCGGTCATCCGTGGCAGACCGTGGCGATCTCTGCCGGATTCGGTCTGGTGGTCGGCTTGCTGCTCGGCCGTCGCTGATTCAAGCGCGCAAAAAAGGCGAACCCAATGGGTTCGCCTTTTTTATGCCTGCGAGTTTTTTGCTGTTCATATCCTGAATTCAGCTAGGTATCCCACGTCGGCGTACATCCCCCACTCACCGCGGTCAGTCCCCTCTCCCTACGGGCGGTCCGACGTTTCGGGAGGGCTAGGGTGAGGGGCCTTTGCTCTTTTCTCACTCCCCCGCCATTTCACGCAACTGCGCCAACGTCTGCCCATCCAGCACAATCCCCTCAGCCAGCGACTTACTGCGCTGCCAATGCCGACGATCCCCCGGCAAACGCTTGAGCCCGACGCCGTGCATCTGCCGCACCAGCTCGCCACTGCGCTCGGCAAAACTCTGCCCGGCGGCTTTGCTCGGATCAATAACAATCAACAACTGCCCGGTCCACGGCGTTTTCGCCCCGGGATGATTGGACCAATCGAACTCAAAGGAAAAATTGCCCCCCGTCAATGCAGCCGCCAGCAGTTCGACCATCATCGACAGCGCTGAGCCTTTATGGCCACCGAACGGCAACAACGCCCCGCCCTCAAGAATCGCTTTAGGATCCTGGGTTGGCTGGCCGAGGCTGTCCACGCCCATTCCGGCCGGCAGCCGTTCGCCTTTGCGCGCAGCAATCTGCACGTCGCCATGGGCAATCGCGCTGGTGGCCAGATCGAAGACAATCGGCGCAGCGCCCGCGCGTGGCGCGGCAAAGGCAATCGGGTTGGTGCCGAACAGCGGCCGGTCAGCGCCATGTGGCACCACGCAGGTCATGCTGTTGACCACGCTGAGCGCCACCAGACCTTCGTCAGCGAACGGCTCGACATCCGGCCACAGTGCGGCGAAGTGATGAGAGTTACGAATCGCCAGCACGGCGATCCCGGCCTGCCGCGCCTTTTCCACCAGCAGCGGCCGGGCGGCGGCCAATGCCGGTTGAGCGAAACCGTTGCCGGCATCGACACGAACAAAACCCGAGGCAACATCTTCGACTTGCGGCACGGCCTGCCCGTTGACCCATCCGCTGGCCAGGGTCGAGACATAGCCGGGAATGCGGAAGACGCCATGGCTGTGGGCACCATCGCGTTCGGCGCCGGCACAGTTGGCGGCCAAAACTTGCGCGACTTCGGCGGAAGTGCCGTGGCGCAGAAAAATCGTTTCAAGCAGTTGCGTCAGCGCTTCGAGAGACAACGAGGACGAGACAGCAGAAGACACATGATCGTGAGGCGCAGACATCTGAAGCTCCAGAATGATTATTGGAGGGAACAACAGCGTATGGACGACTTGCTCGCCGATTAACCATGGCCGGGCGGCCAGCTGTCAACCTTTCCATCGTTCGGCAATGTCAGTGGCTGCTGTCAGGCACATTTCGACTCGCTGTGTGCGGTAACTATTTACCGCCTGTGCGCTCGTTCGCGTACTTATTCTTGCGCTCCCCGGCCCTGGCGCCTCCGTTCCGAGTCCCGATAATGTCTACGCCCGTTGCCCCCCTACTGTTCCCGGAAATTCTCGATTCTCCCGGCCTGCACGCTGACCTGGCTCGCGCGCATGGCCTCAACAGCAAAGATTTCAGCTGGCTCGCGCATGTGCTGCTCGTGACTCAGACGTTGCGCAATGAACAAACCCCGCCCATGTTGGCCGAACGCATTCTGCTCAACGCCGACCGGCAATTGGCGGTGCCACTGGCCGGGAGTTTTATCCTCGGCGCCGGGCCGGATGATGGCGGTGTGTTTCTGTACACCCCCTATGACGGCCTGAAAAAATACAGCGATCAAGAGGCGCTACTCGAAGCGTTGCAGGCGCGCCTCGACGACGCTGACGAAGAAGATGATCTGTTGGCTTTCCTCAGCGTTTCGCTGCGCAAGGAACTGGTGGAAAAGCGCGGTATCAGCCTGACCCTCGAAACGATCGAAGGAGACGTGTTTGATGACCAACAAGCGGCGATCAACACGTCACAGGAATCGGCTACGCGCGACCTGCTGGATGAGCTCAAACGTCTGCCTTCGCTCACCACCCTGCTGGAAAAGATTCTCGACGAACTGCTCGAACCCCACTTCGCAGGTCTGCAACAGTCACGCACCCGCGTCAGTTTTTTCGCCGACACCGCGCCGGTCGCTGGGGATGTGCGGCAATGGGTCGATTCGCTGTCGCTGAGTGAAGCACTGTTGTTGCACTTTCGCCGCCAAGGCTGGCCGCGTGGGCAGAAAGCCGAATTCTCCAACCCGGCCCGGTCCAGCACAGAGGCTGACCAGACCGCATGGGCGGATGCGATCAAGACCGCCTCGGGGAAACTGACCATGCTGTTGTTTCGACAGCTTGAGGCTTACTGGAATGCTGCCGCTTTCGAGGGCTCCTCCAGACGCACATTCTTCAGCCGGACGTTGCTGGATCAGGTGCGTGCAGACTTACTGCTCAAGCGCGAAACCGGCATCCTCGACGCAAAGGAATTCGCCACCCTTCACAGCTTGATACGTGAGCCGGACAGCGCCGTGCGGCGTCCGACCTTCGAAACGGTTTGCCTGAGCGAAGGAACCGCCTATGTCGAGTTGGCGGGTTCGCTGATGATCAACCATGACAAGGCTTATCTCTACACCCCCACCCAAGGCGTGCAAGTACTCACCGACTACGCCGACCTCACACAAACGCTGATCGCCAAGCTCAATGCCGCCGGACATGAAGATGAGCTGTACGGGCTGATGAACCTGGAAGAGCGCAATCGCTATCTGGGATTCGCCAATGCTCAGGTGTCCGGCGCAAAAATAGCCGGCGACATCATGGCGACGCTGATGGAGGCGAACATCACCAAGCAACGCCAGAACGTTGAATTCGCCTTGCAGCTGTTTCGCCAAAGCGAGCGCCAGACTGACATTCATGCCTTTTTCGATAAGGCGCTGGATATCCGCTCGATGATTCATGAGCGCCTGCTCAAGCTGGACGTCGATGGCCGTTGGAGTACCCGTCCGTTGTTCTCCAGTGCGCCGCCCTCGTCACTGGTCCACGCTGACAAAGCCGCGCAACTGGCAGCCGTGCTGGAGCGGGCACGGGTCAGTCTCACTGACAACTTCAAGGATCAGCCGGCCACCAGCAGCGCGGAACAACGCGACTTTCTCGAAGGCATTCGATGGAAACTGGCGCAGGCGTTCGAGGATGGCGTGCGCGGTGAAGCGCACATGAGAAACCTCGGCGACTCCTGGCGAGCTGCCGAACGAAAAATAGTCGATACCGTGTTCGACGCCAAACACCCAACGCGCGTGGACCGCCAGTCACTCAACGGTTTCCGCCCGGATGCATGGAAGCTCACCCTCACGTGCGCCGGTCACAGTGACGTGGTTACGCTCGCTCATTGCCTGCTGCTGACCGAACGTGGAGGCATGGATGTAGCGCACTCGGGGCGCGCCATCCTGTGGACGCCAGCCATCGGCCTGGAATCGTTCGACGACATCGCCATCGCCCGAGAACAACTACAACGACGACTGAACGACAACAACCAGTGTCAGACACTGCTGGAAAACCTGCCGATCACCCAACAGCAACTGGATCAGCAGTACACGATGGGCACCTTTCAGTTGATTGAAGGCAATGTGTTGCACGACCGCATGCAATCGGCCATTGACCACTATCTGGCCCATTGCGAGGCGTTACGCGTTTGCATAAAGGATGAGGACATCCTCACCCGCTTTCTCGACAAGCTGAAAAACCAGGTCATCGACACCAATCTGGTTCGGGCCATCGAACTCGCCAAAACGCTCGCCAGTCATCTGGACTTCCCCGATTGGTTGCGCATGGCCCCAGTCGCGGAACAGCGCACCCAGCTTGCGCTGCTGGACGAACTGCGCCGCTGTTTTATCGATGGCAAGGATTTTCTCGACGGTGTGCCGGCATTGAGCAGTCATGTCGAGCAGACTCTGAAAACACTGCTCGACAGCAGATTTCCAAACAACGGCCTCAAGCCACAAGATATCCGCATCACGCCAAATCTGACGTTGGCTGGTCCTGCCAGCAACCTGCTCGAATTTGCTCTGCAGCACTACAATATTGTGCAGGACAGCGGTTTCAAGGTGGCCTCGAATACTGCCACGGCGTTGCCGGCACAACTCAATCAGTCCGCTGTCCGCCAACTGCTGCAATCCCTCGATATCACCACCACTTACACGCAGAAAGTGAGCGAAGCGCTGTCGGCCGACAGCGAATCTGCGCGCACCAGCAAAGAGCGGTTTTTACGTCAGTTGCCCTGGCAATTGATGCAGCATGCGCACGCGATGAAGTTGCAGCAACAGTTGTCAGAAACCGGCTACGACTACATTTGTCAGGTGCTGGACATGCCGGACGGAGTAGCGCGTGCCACCGTAGAGGGGGCTCACGCCATTGCCAGTCCACTGTCATTGATCAAGACCACGGGGGCTGACTCCGTCGATACCCTTGGGCTTTATGTCATCGGGCCAGGTGCGGGGCAGACAGGACCACAGGTGCTTTATGCCGCCTACTCCAAATACGTTTTTCGTGAATTCGAAAATGCAGCGCAGTTGATCGATGCACTGAATGCACCCGGACACTTTCAGGACTTGATCATCCGGCGCCTGCCCTCCGGCGAGCAGGCCGTGTTCAAGAATCTGCTGAAAACGACAATTGGCAAAACCAGTGAAATCAAGCTGCAAAGCACGCCCATCAGCGGCAATGTGCTGGAACATCTGCACAAGGACACGCTCAGCCTTTTTCCGCAGTTACTCGGTTGCCAACCACAGATAAACGCGCAAGCGGACTGGGAGGCGGCAAAGTTTCTATTCAGTCACGGTATCCGTCTGGTCCCGCACCTTCTGCCGGGGAAACTCGCTTCTCCGTTTTTTCTATGGAAAAGCTACGAAGATTTCAAAGCGTCCGCCGAGGACCTTCAGCAACATCATTGGGCAAATGGCTTGAAAAACTTCATCGCCGGGGCGATCTCGCTATTGAGTCTGGGTCGTCTTTCCTGGGAAGCAGAGGCAGAAACGCAAACGTCCGAATTTGCCGCCGAGGCGCAAACACCCGGCACGACGGCAGCCGAAACCGGCGCGAGCACGACAGCGAAAGCCGCTCCGCGCTGGTCGAAGGTCGACCCCGTCACGCCGTCTCGCGTTGATTTACAGCCTTTTGAAACCACCACAGCGCTGGAAAACCTAAAGCTTCAAAGCAATAAACTTGTCTATGGCAGTTCTTCGAGCACACAAAAATATGCAGCGATCGCCGGCAAGGTCTATCCCGTGATCGAGGATGAAAAAGTCTGGCACTTGCGCAATAAAGACGGCGGACAGGGACCAGCCCTGGAACAGAAAAACTCAAGGCTGGTACTGGCACGCCCCGGTCAGATCGTTCATCGCTGTCGATCGAAGCGCAACCGCCTGCAAGCTGACGTTGAACGCAGCCGTTCAGTACTGATGTATATCCAGGCCCAAGGGATGGCCCAAATCAATCGCCGCTATCCGGCCAGGGCTTTCGTGATCCGGCAGGCTGTGGCTCGGGCAAGAGAATATGCGCTGAACTGTCTGCATAACTTCGTCATACATCGCGACCACCTGGGTGGCAGTCGCCTGGAAACTGTACTCAAGGATTTTTTCGAGGTGTCCCAAGTCACGCCTGCACTGCTCGGAAAATTTGAAAAGGTGATCATCCCCATCTGCCGGGAGCTGACAGATCCAACGGATGACTTGCTCTACACAGAGCGATTTTTCGCCGGTTTGAACGTGCATTACGACAACGATACGGTGGCCTTTGTGTTCAAACAGGACCGGCGAAAGATAGTCCACCTGACCGAGTTGTTCTTTAATCCGCGCCTGGATCCCTACACTGCCTTCTTGCCCCCAAGGTTCAATGTCGACTCCCATGCTCGTGCTGTCACGCTGATCCACGAGCTGTCGCATCTGGTTTGCGACGCCGAAGATTTCGACTTCGTGGAGGCGATGAGTCCCTACCCCGACCTTATCGACATAACAACCGTTGACGGTGAAACGCTCAAAACGGGTCTGGAGCGTGAGCGTAAATCCTTGTCCCGCTCTGCTGCGCCGACACGCCTGTTTGCGGACAAGAGCAAGAATGGCGTGTGGGTCGACATGGACCACGTGCCGGAGCGGGCCAATGACTACAGAAAACTTCTCAAACTGACCAAAAGCAAAAACCTTGCAGATGCACGCAAAGCCTTTCGCAATCCAGTGTCTGCGGACGTACGCATAGAGGTGAAGTTGGCCAACGCCGACTCGATCGCGCTGCTCATCAGCGAAATGGGCAGGCGGCTGGATCCCCTTCCGGCACCGATACCTCTGCCGGCGCCAATCACTAGCCAGACAGGTGCCCTGCCAGCGTTGCCGTAACCACCGCAACAGACAAACGCCGGCATGCAGCCGGCGTTTGATTACAAGGTGCAGCCGCCTCGGTCAATCCTTCTGATCCCGCAACACGTTGCCCGAAGCGCCGTCGATGCGGAACTCGTAGACAACACCGTCAGCCTTGCGCCCTTCGCCTTTCCAGTAGCCATCGTTGTCGGCTTCGATCTCGTAGACCTCGACATAACCGGCCTTGGTCTTGACGATCTCGATGGCTTTTTCGATGGTGATCCAGCCAGCGCCCGGCCGGTCAGCCAGCGCTGCGCCTGCGCTCAGCAAGCCGGCAGTGGCAATTAGCGCTGCGATTGTCTTTTTGATCATTTTTTCACTCCATTTGTGGATAGTAGGCATTTGCATCCTGTTTTTTTGGGTGCCGGGGCGAAAAATAAGTTCCACTTTGATGGGTAAATGCCATGACGAATGTTCTCGGTAACTTCCCGACAAGGTTAGAATGTGCGAAATCAGGACGAGTCAATGACCCAAGACACCCTCTCGGAAGCCGAATACGATGCGATCACCGATGCCGCCGCGCATTGGTGCATGCGTGTGCACGCCGCCGATTGCACGGATGAAGAGCATCGCGCATTCAAGCAATGGCACGACGCCCATCCGCTACACGCTTTCGAATATGAAGCCATGCTGGAAATCTGGGACGTGGCCGAGCACTTGCCGCGCCCGGATTCGGCTACCGTCATCCCGACCCAGCTGCCAGTGCAGCAGCCTTCGCGTACGTGGCGTCAATTCGCTGTAGCCGCAGGTGTCTGTGCGCTCGCGCTACCGTTGGCGGCGTACACCGGCTGGAACCTGGGCTGGTTGCCCAACAGCTATGAACATTTTGCCGCCACCGATAATGTGCGGCAGGTGACATTGAGCGACGGCAGCCAACTCGAACTGAACCTCAATACCGATCTGACCTTCAGCAACTACAAGGACGAACGCCGCGTCACCCTGAAAAAAGGCGAGGCATTCTTTAGCGTCAGCCACGACCTGTCCCACCCGTTTGTCGTCCGCGCAGGCGAAGGCAGGATTCGCGTCACTGGCACGCGTTTCAATGTCTGGATGTATCAGGATCAAGTCCGCGTGAACCTGATCGAAGGTTCGGTGCTGGTCACCAGCGATCGCTCATTGCCCGGCGATGGCTTGCGCCTCGGCCCGTCGATGCAGGCGCGCTACAAACACGGCGACTACATGCCGCAGATCAGTCAGACCTACTCCGGTGACACGTCACTGGCCTGGCGCAACGGCAAACTGGTGCTGGATAACCTCGCGTTGAGCGAAGCCCTGCCACTGATCAATCGTTATCTGAACAATCCATTGCAGCTGGCTGACACCAGCACGGGTTCGATCCGCGTGGGTGGCATCTACAACGTCAAAGAGCTGAACAACCTGGCCAACAGCCTGCCCAAGGTATTGCCGGTTTACCTGAGCCGTAACAAGGAAGGTAACCCGGTGATCAACTCGATACCGCAACAACCGCCAAAAAGCTGAAGGCCGCGTCCTTTGCAGGAGGCGGCCTTCGGGCTCGATGCATTTATCGCTCGAATTATTGAGCGGCGACTTTCCCCGCCTTGTTCAGCGTTTCGCGAACAGTCTGCACCTGGTACTGCGGGTCAGCCTGAATCTGCTGCTCGGTAAACGGCAGCACACTCCACTGTTTCTTCGAGAACGCCTCGGTCTGGTCCCGCGAATACTTCGATGCCGGATCGCTCGACAGCGAGAACGCGAGCAGCCCTTGGGCGTGCGGGCCCTTCTCATCGAAGGTCACGACTTGCAGGTAGCTGGTGCCGCTGACCACTTCAAGTTTGCCGTCTTCACGCGGCACGCTCTGAATGGCGTTGTAGATCCCCAGAGTGCCCGGGCCGCCGTGAATCGGCGTCTGTTGCCCGCCACTGCTGACCACCTGGATATCACCCCAGCGGGTTTGCGGCTTCAGGCCCATTTTCGTGCTCAACTCGACCGACGCCAACATGGCGTCACGCAGCGCCTTGGCCACCGCTGGCTGCTCGACCGCCAATCCCCGCGGCGTGTGTTGCGCATCTTTGGGATCGAACGCCACGCGCCAGACATCCGGCGAAGCCTGCAGCGCCTGCATGATGTTCTGGAAATGCACCAGGCCCAGGCCTGAATCCAGATTGGCGCGGCCATCCCAGGCCTTGAGACTGACGCAAACCGGCTTGAGCGCCTGCGCGTCGGCACCGAGGTCAGAAGCACAGAACTTCAACAGATCGGGGACAACCTGGGTCGCCAGATAGACCTGATCGTCCATCACCATTTGCTGCAGATCCTTCACCGCCAGCGGACCTTTCTTGCTCAGCGAGCTCAAACGATCCAGCGCAAACCGTGAACGCAAGCCCAGCGGCTGGCCGTCCTGACTGATCAGCGGCGAGAAACCGGTGAGCGGTTGCGCCGGGTTGGCCAGCCACGCCGAATCGTTGGAGTGCTGGACGAAATCCTTGCGCAGCAGTTGCGGTAATTGGCTGGAGGCATAAATGCCTTTCTGCGCGGCTTGTGGATCAATGTCCCACGCGCAGGCACTGTTGGAACCGTCCAGCACGATCATTTTTGTGCCAATACGCGGATCACTGCACTTGGCCAGTTTCTCGGCGTTGACGTTCGGCACCACTGACAGGTTCATGTACAGCGTCTGGCCCTTGTCATCGACGGCCAGGGTATTGACCCAAGGAATGCCCTGAATCCTGTGCACCGAATCCTGCAGTTCCTGAAGCGTGGACGCCTGATTCATTGCATACCACTGATTCAGCACTCGATCATTGTCGAGGTTGGCATCACGCAGGCTGTAGGCGAACTGATTGTCCCAGTCGAGCTTGCCCGGCCATTGCACAATCGGCCCGAACTGCGAGCTGTAGACATCCCGCGACACCGCCACCACTTGCCCGTCAGCCTGCTTCACCTGCACGGTCACAGTCTGCTTGTTCATCGGCAGGGATTTGCCATCGAGCAGGTAGCGTGTGGCGTCTTTTGGATCGAGTAGCAAGCGATACAGGGTGAAATGCTTCGACGAATCGACCGTGTGCGTCCAGGCCAGATGCTGATTGAAGCCGATATTGATCATCGGCAGCCCCGGCAACGCGGCGCCCATGACGTCGAGCTTGCCGGGAATGGTCAGGTGCATCTGATAAAAGCGCATGCCGCCGACCCAAGGAAAATGCGGGTTCGCCAGCAACATCCCGCGCCCATTGAACGAGCGCTCACTGCCCACAGCGACAGCGTTACTGCCACGATCAAGAGCAAAACGCTGCTGACGCGTATCGGCCAGCCGATAAGCCTGCACGTCGTGTTCGATCCCGGCCGTCGCTTGCGGCGGAGTGGCGCCGGCCAAAGCCTCGGCAAACTGCCCGACGCCACCCTCGACCAGCAGACGACGGGTCAACTTCATCAGATCTTGCGGAGCAATCTCCCGCACCCATTCGCCCTGACACTGTTGCGGCAAGCCCTGCTGGCGGCGCTCGGCCAGATAACGGTTGTAACCGGCGGTATAGCCTTCGACCAGATCACGCACCTGCACAGGTTGCGCCTGCCAGAATGCCTTGACCGCTTCGGGGGTGTTGAGCCAGGTAAAAAACACATCGCTGACACGGTTCTCGCGCTGTTCGACGGTGAATTGATCCGGACCGAAGTAACGTGAACGCTGGCCGTTGACCGTGACGATCTCGTTGGCCAGCAGACACAAGTTGTCCTGCGCATAGGCATAACCGATACCGAAACCGAGCCCGCGCTCGTCTTGCGCGCGAATATGCGGCACGCCAAAAGCGGTGCGACGAATATCGGCACTGACATCAGTGGCCGGGCTGAACGCATGAGCAGAACAACTCAGGCCAAGAAACACGCCCGCCAAGGTCAGTCCGGTTAACTGTCTGAAAATAATCACACTCGCTCCTGATCGACATGCCAAACAGCGGACCTGGCGCTAACGCCGATCCGCCCTGGAAACACCCACGCGTCCACGCGCAATGAGCCTGTCGAAGAAACGAAGCCAGAGCAAAAAATTTAGGACCACCACGCAATCCCCCAAAAACGCAGAATCAAAAGCCCCTCACCCTAGCCCTCTCCCAGGGGAGAGGGGACTGACCAAGGTGTTTTGCAGAGATGCGTCGACGTGAAATACCAAGCTGAATTCAAGCCCAGCAACAATCCAGATCAAAAGCCAAACACACCTTGCTTCTCACCACTCAACAGGATGAGCGTTAGCTCGGCTGCAGCTCTTGATCTTGATTCACAGGCCGCGTCGGCAGGCTGAGTGGAGGGATTGACCCGGGGGTGGGAGCGTAGCGACCGTTTGGCGCAGCCAAACACAGCGAGAGGAGGTGCAGCGAAGCAAACCGTAGGCGCTGCGCCCGGATCGATCCCGGAGCGAAGGAACCCCGAGCCCCAGCGAGCGGGCCGAACGCTGCGGCAAGCCTTTTTGGGTACTTTTTCGGCGTCTGGAAAAAGTGCCTCGCCGTAAGGGCGAAACCGCCAGCAGCCCCCCCCCGAAGCACCGGATATACACCCAAAACCCCAAGAGCATGGCCGGCCCAAAGGCCGCCAAGCCCAACGCAACTTCAAGCCACAATCACAAGGAAAAGACAAATCCCCGACAAATTTTCTACATTTTTTCTTTCATGATTTGTCGTGCTGATACGTCTTGTCTTAGAGAGCGCAAAAAAACCACCCCGATCAGGCTCTGAAAAGGAGTAATCGCATGTACAACTCGCAACTACCAACGGACGGTAGCCAGGCACCCAAAGGAGTCTCCATGAGCCCCCACGCGAGCGATTTCGGGCAACGCGTCGAGCGTCACGGCAACGAACGCATCCGGCTGCTGCTGAAAAGTTTCGGCCTGCGCACCAGCCTGATTCGTCTGAAAGTCATCGACGCCCTGCTGGTCGCCGCACAAAGCGAGCGACGTCTGGGCGTGCGCGGTGTCCACAGCCAATTGCTCGATCTGGATATTCCGCTGTCCTTCCTCAGTGTGCGCGAAGTGCTCAAACGGCTGTGCGCCGAAGGTGTAATCACCTTCAATGACGACAAGAGCTACAGCCTGCACCCACAGGCTGCGGCAGTCCTCAACAACGATTGAAGCGTGCGGCAAACGCCGTCAAGGCTTGACCTTGCGGCGCATTACGCCATTGATCACCACCACGATCACTGCCACACCGATGGCGACGAACTGAAACGTCTTCTCCGAAATCATTCCGGCGTTTTGCAGCCAGGACAGGCCGAGCATGATCGCCAGCACCGACACGGCGATCAGAATCGAATAAATCAAACGTTGCTTGTGGGTCATTGCGGCTTCCTGAAACGTTGAAATGTATCTGCTTTGTATCCGATTGCATGCCATGCACTTACCGTTCTCCGGGGATGCCGCGTGGCAATCGGGGTCTCATGTTACAGCCGATGAAGAGTTTTGGCTTCATGACGGCGTAACCATGAGGAACTTTCAAAATGCTGCGTCGAATCACCTGGCTGATTCCCGTTCTGGCCCTGCTGACCCTGAGTGGCTGCATCATCTTCCCCCACGGCGGCTGGCATGACGATCACCACCGTTACTACCAGGGCGGCCCTGGCTACTACCAACATCGATAGAACAGGATTGTTCGCCCTGCCCGCTGGCCGATAAGCAGACTGCGGCAGGAAATCAACAAGTCCGATCAACTTCAAACAAAGCCCGCCCCGTCGCGGGCTTTTCTGTTTTCGTCGTCTGAGTTCACCACACCGCAATAACTCACACGGATACGGCCGGCAGTAACCAGCAAACAAGTTGCAAGCATTTGAAATCTAATGTCGCAGCAAAAAAATAGGTCACACAAGCCTCTGCAACTAGTCTCTGGCAACTTTCCTTCCACTCACTAACAGGGACGTTTATGCAGAGAACACTGATAAAAATCGGGCCGCGACAAGTGCTCGGATTCTGTTTAGCGCTAAGCGCTTTTGAACTTCTGACGTATATGGCCAGCGACTTGATCATGCCGGCCATGCTCAGCGTTACAACTGATCTTCAGGCCGATGTGCGACATGTTCCCAACGCCTTCAATCTTTATCTGCTTGGCGGTATCTGCCTGCAATGGCTGATCGGGCCATTGTCCGATCAATGGGGCCGACGGCGGGTATTGCTGAGCGGTTGCGCATTGTTTGCTATGGCCTGCGCTGCCGCGTTTGTCAGTCAGAGTATTGAGACTTTCAATCTACTGAGACTGCTGCAAGGCATGGGCTTGGGCTTTGTTGTCGCGGTCAGTTACCCGGCCCTTCAAGAGGTATTCTGCGAGGCCGATGCGGTGCGCTTGATGGCGCTGCTCGGCAACATCGCCCTGCTGTCACCGCTGGTGGGGCCGCTGCTGGGCATTCTGTTGTTGCAATGGTTGTCCTGGCGCGAACTGTTTTTGGGCCTGGGCCTGGTAGCGTCGCTGGTCTGGCTGGGACTGTTCGTCTACATGCCGGAAACGGTCGGGGTGACGCGCCGCGACGGGCATCTGCAACCCGCGGTACGTTTTTCCTGGCGCCAGACCTGCGAGCGCTACCGCGTCTTGTTCGGCAATGGCCGATTCCTCGCTGCCAGCCTCGCGCTCGGCCTGATGAGCTTGCCATTGATTGCCTGGATCGGCCTGTCACCGTTGCTGCTGATGCAGTTGCTCGGGCTGTCGCCTGTTGAATACGGCGTGTGGCAGATTCCGGTTTTTTCTGCCGTGATCGCCGGCAACCTGATCCTCGACCGGTTGCTCGTCACTCACTCTTTGCGCCAACTGATCCGCCTGGCGCTCTGGCCTTTTTGTCTGGGGTTGTTGGCGCTGATCGTCAGCGCGCTGTCCGGCGCAGGCCTGGGCCTGGTGGTCGCCAGCCTGGCGTTGTACGCGGTCGGTCTAGGCATGAGCAACGCCGCACTCTATCGGCTGGCGTTATTTACCAGCGATGACAGCAAAGGCCTGGTCTCGGCCATGGTCGGCATGATTTCGATTGCCGTGATGGGCCTTGGCGGCTTGCTGATTGCCACCTTCGGCGGTGGCGCACGCCTCGAACTCTTCGCGCTCTTCGCCGCCTTCAGCGGCCTGATGAGCCTGCCGTTGGTGCAGGGATTGTTACAAGGCACACACGCCGACTCCCCCGCCGCTCAATAAAGGAATATTGAATGAATCTGTTCCCCGCCAGCGATGCGCTCTGCGCGTTGCCACACCCCTATTGCCCGGATTCGGTGCCTGCGGGCCTGTTCGATCGGGCCATGACCGAGATCAGTCGATACCATTGCCAGCACACTCCCGGTTACGCCCATTGGCTGAATGCCAACGGTCTCGACGTGGCAGCGCTCGACAGCCTGGATGACTGGTCGCGGCTGCCACCGATTCTGGCCAATTTTTTCAAACAGCAACTGTTGCTCAGTCCGACCGGGGAAAACGCCCTGGAACTGACATCGTCCGGCACCAGCGGCCAGAAAAGTCGCATGCGTTACGACTCACGCAGCCTGTCGGGCGCGCAGTTCATGGTCGAACGGATCTTTAGCCATTACGGCTGGAACTGCGCCGATACGCCGTGCAACTACCTGCTGCTGAGCTATGAGCCGCAGGGCGCCATCACATTGGGGACGGCATATACCGACCAGTTCCTCTGCCGGTTTGCCCCGGTCAATCGCGTCGCCTACGCCTTGCGCTGTACCGGTGACAGCCACCAGTTCGATCTGTTCGGGGTCATCGCGGCCCTGCAATCGTTCGCCGAAGAAGGCTTGCCGGTACGCATTTTCGGCTTCCCGGCATTCCTTTGGCAGGCCTTGCAGCATATGCAGACTAACGGCGTGCCTGAGCTGCAACTGCCAGACGATTCACTGGTGTTTTTCGGCGGCGGCTGGAAAACCCGCAGCAGCGAGGAAATCCCCAGACTGCAACTGTATGAGCGCATCTCCCGGCAACTCGGTATCCCGACATCGCGCTGTCGCGACGGTTACGGTGCGGTCGAGCACGCGGTGCCTTACATCGAATGTGCCCACCATCATTTCCATGTTCCGGTTTACGCCAAAGCGTACGTGCGCAATCCGCAGGACTTCTCCGTGCAGCCCTACGGCCAGCAAGGCTTGCTGGGATTCGTCTCACCCTACATTTCATCCAGCCCGGCGCACGCGGTAGTGATGAGTGATCTGGCAACGCTGCACCCCGGCTCGAGTTGTGGCTGTGGCCTTGCCTGTGACTGGTTCGAACTGCATGGACGCGCGGGAACCACTGCCGGCAGAAGCTGCGCGATGGCCGCATCGGAATTACTGGGGAGCAACTGACATGTACCTGATCAACGGAGAACTGCACGCGGACGTCGACCTCGACAACGCACTGGCACTGCTTCATCAGGCCTTGCCGCAACACCTGAACACGCCGCTGGACAGCGCCACCGTGCTGACCGCAACCGCCAACTTTGCCCGACATCTGCGCAGCGCCGAGCTGCCGCTGGATGACACGCAACGCCAGGCGCTGATCGACTTCTGCCAGCCTCACGCGCTGCAAACCAAACTCAAACGAGAATTGGGCGATCAAGCCGAAACCCTGCGGCGTCTCGATTATCGCCAATCGCAGTTTGAACGCTGGAGCCCGCTGGGTCTGGTGGTCCATGTCACACCGGCAAACGCGCCGCTGCTGGCGTGCTGCGCGATGATCGAAAGCCTCTTGGCCGGCAACATCAACTGGCTGCGCCCCAGCCGCAGCGACCACGGTTTGACCGCCCGCGTGTTGCACGCACTGGTGCAATGCGACCCCAGCGGGCAGTTGCGCTACCACGTGGCCGTGCTGCCGCTGGCGACGGAGCAGATCGGCCGCTTGTGCAAAATGGCCAATGGCGTATCGGCGTGGGGTGGCGAAGCGGCGCTGCAAGCGATCCGTCAACAGCTGCCACCCGGTTGTCGCTGGATCGACTGGGGGCACCGCATCAGTTTTGCCTATCTGACGCCAGACGCAGCTTCGCCGCAGGCACTGGAAGCGATCGTCGATGAGGTTTGTCGACTGGATCAACAGGCCTGCTCCAGCCCGCAGTGGTTATTGGTCGACAGCGATGACCCGATCGTTCTTGAGGACATCGGTTGCGCATTGGCCAAAGCATTCGAGCGACGTGCCGGGCACTGGCCGGCGCTGGTCCCGACGGTTCAGGAAGCCAGCGAAATCAGCAGCCACAGCATGATGACGCGTTTGAGCGGGAGTTTTTCCGGGGTCACCGCGCAGGTCTGGAGTGCGCCGGGCTGGCGCGTTGTCTGGACCCACAATGCGTTGCTCGCGCCCTCGCCGCTGTTTCGCACGCTGCTGCTCAAACCGCTGCCGCGCGAGCGTCTGGCGCAAACCCTGCAGCCCTGGCGCAACGTGTTGCAGAGCTGTGCGCTGGTGTGCAGCGAAGCACAGATCGCCGCACTGTCGCTCACACTGATTGCGGCGGGCGTCAGCCGAATCACCCCGATCGAGGCGATCCATGACGGCTATGACGGCGAACCCCACGACGGCGTTTACGCGCTGCAACGCCTGAGCCGACGGGTGTCGGTCAGCGTCGCGCCGACGCAACTGCCCCGCCACATGAACCTTGATCGGACACCTTGTGCGCTGCCCCCGAGCAACTTGCCGATCACCGACAAACAAGCGTTTATCGCTCGGCCGACGACAGCGGCGGCGCAGCTGTTTTTCCGCTCCGGCGGCAGCAGCGGCACCCCGGCGTTGTCGGGATTCAGTTACCACGATTTTCAACGACAAATGCAGGCGACGGCCGACGGGTTGTTCGCGGCGGGCCTCGATCCGGGCCGCGACAAGGTGATGAACCTGTTCTTCAGTGGCGGTTTGTACGGTGGCTTTTTCAGTTTTGCCAAAGTCCTCGAACTGCTGGGCGCCACCCATCTGCCCATGGGCGCCCCCGCCGATGATGACTACAGCGATATTGCGCAAGTGATCATCGAGCAACGTGTGACTGTATTGATCGGCATGCCCAGCACCCTGCATCGGTTGTTCCTCAACGAACAACAGCGTCTGAGCCGCTATGGTGCGATTGAAAAAGTGTTTCTCGGCGGTGAGCACATCAGCGATCAGTGTCGCGAGCTATTGCAACGCTGCGGCGTCTCCAGCATTCGCTCGGCGGTGTACGGCAGTGTCGATGCGGGGCCATTCGGGCATGCCTGCGCCGCCACCGGCGATGGTGTGTTTCATCTTATGGACGCCATCCAGCATCTGGAAATCGTTGCACTGGAGGAGGACGTCGCGGTCGTCGGCAATGAAATCGGCCGCTTACTGTTCACCTCGAAAGCACGCGAAGGTCAGCAGGTGCAACGTTATGAAGTCGGCGACACCGGTCGATGGCTGCCCGGCGCCTGCGCGTGCGGGCTGAGTTCGCCGCGCTTCGAGCTGCTGCAACGGCACGGCCGACTGCTGCGCATCGGCACTGATTTCATTTGCCTGAACGAACTCGCCGCGCACCTGCAAGCACCATTTCAGTTGCACCTCGATCACGCCCCTGATGGCCTGGAGCGCTTGCTGATTCGCAGCCCCGGCGAGCCTGCCGACATCCTCGAGCAACTGCAGAACTACTCGACGCTGGCCGTTCTGCAGCGCACCGGGCTGCTCACGGTTGAAGCGCAAACCTGCGAGCCGCAGCAGTTCTGCAAAAACAGACACAGCGGAAAAATCCCGTCAGTCATCGACGCGCGCCGTTAAGAGCACTATCGCCCACGGCGGCCATTATCCAGGACAACATCATGAACACGACACTTGAGTTAAACGCGCTGGTCGCTTTTGCCCGCGAACATTCAAAGTATTACGCCAGCCATTTGCATCACGTTACCGCGCAGGTCAGCACACTGGATCAACTTCCGGTCATCGATCCGCAACACTACTGGGCGACCAGCCAGAACTTCGATCAATGGCCGGTACTGACATCAACGGTTGAGCGCGCACTGGTGTTCAAGACCGGCGGAACATCCAGCGCCGGTAAACTTTCGGTATTTACCCGCGAAGAATGGCAGACACTTGTAAAAGACTTTGGCAGTCATCTGGGCCAACAACTGAATCCGGGAGACCGGGTGGCAAATCTGTTCTATGTTGGCGATCTGTATGCCAGTTTCATTTTTATCCACGACGCACTGGCGCAGGAAACAGCGGGTGTCACCGAATACCCGTTTACCGGTGATGTCGACCCTTTTGTGCTGGCTGATTCCATCCATCAGCACCGGATCAACGTGCTGGCCGGTGTGCCCGCGCAATTGCTGGCATTCGCCGGCGTGCTGGAGCGCCAGGCGCAAACACTGGTTGAAGTCGAGACCGTGCTGTATGGCGGCGAAAGTCTGTTCGCCGGGCAATTGCAGTTATTGCAGCGGGTGTTTCCCAACGCTCGGATCGCCTCCATCGGCTACGCCAGTGTCGACGCTGGCTTCATCGGCGCCACGAGCCGCGATTGCGCCTTGGGTGAACACCGGATGCTGGCCAGCCACAGCCTGCTGGAAATCGTCGACGAACATACCGGTGAAGTGATCGAAGAATGCGACCGCAGCGGGCGACTGCTGATCACCAACCTCACCCGTCGGCTGATGCCGTTGATTCGCTACCCCGTGGGCGATCTCGCCTGCTGGCGAGAACCAGCCACGGCAGCCATGCGCAAGTTTGCCCTGCTGGGCCGCAGCGCCAGCAGTCAGCGCGTGCGGGTGAGCAGCCTGACCCTGCTGGTTGAAGACATCGCCCGGATCGTCCAGCGCACCACCGCCAGCGACGACTGGCAACTGGTCATCAGCCAATCGGCCAACGTCGATATCTTGCGTGTGAAGTGGGTGCCCGACGGGCTCACGGCCGAAAACGCTGATGCCGGCACAACGCTGCACCGAGAATTGATCGAGCATTACCCGCTGATGACGCAACTGTGCGTTGAAGGCCAACTTGAATTACAGGTTGGCCGTTGCACAACCGATGAACTCGCTCGACATCCGCGCTCCGGCAAGCGACAACGAATCGTCGACCTGCGCATCTACAACACCCAACGCCCGGAGCAACGCCCATGGACGACGTGACGCTGCGCAGCTATCGACGCACCGACGCCGGGGCTGTCAGCCGTCTGTTCCGGGAAATCTATGGTGATCACTACGTGCAGCCACACGTGTATTTGCCGTTGATGATCAACCAGAACCATGGCGATGGCAGCTGGCATTCACTGGTGGCGGAGTCCGGCAAAAAAATCCTCGGTCACGCCACGTTATGCAGAAACCCCGGATCGCCCACCGCGGAACTGGCATTGAGCGTGGTCCATCCGTCGACCCGCGGGCAGAACATCGCCACGCAGTTGGGCACTCGGCTACTGATCCATGCGCAAGCGCTCGGCTGCCAAGGCGTGACCATCAAACAAGTGACGCAACACCCCTACACACAACGCATGGCTGACCGGCTCGGCTTCTGCAGCAGCGGCTTGCTGCTCGACTATGTTCCCTCGCCGTTTGGCGAACTGCTGCCGGAGTCCATCGTCATCGGCTATACGCCGATTGATGGCTACCGCCGCCCGCTCCCGACACTGCCATGGCCGCAAAGCTGTGGCAATTTCATGGAGCATTTGTGCGAGGTATACGGGACACAGGACAAGGAGACTCCCTGGGTAGGGCCGCCGATCCATGTCGAACCCTCTACCGGGCGCTATGACGTGATGCTGAAAAAACTCGACAGCAGCCTGCTCAAGCAGCTTCGACAACTGCCAGCACACTGGATGATTTCAATAAGGCTAAGACTTGCAGCGGGGTTTGCCAGCGCCGTGGAAGACCTGTCGGCAATGGGGTTCATCTTTACCGGGATTGCCCCGAATGATCGCTGCGCGGGTTGGCTGGCGTTGTTTCATCGGGGCTATCGCCCGCGTTCGCTGGAGTTACATTGCCCGCACATGCAGCGTCTGCATGATCAGGCGCAACAGCACAGCGCCGCGCGCGCCAGCCCGACATCACCACACTCTTGAGTAAAAACCGGCCTGTCGACCTGGCCCGTTCAAATCTTGAGCGGGCTACGGTGCAAGGCTTTATGCCTTGGCCTTGACGCCCTGATCCAGCGGCTTCGGCGCGTTGCCATCACCATAGGTCTTCAGGTTCTGCAGGACATAGATGGCTTTCTTGAACTCGGGAATCAGACTTTTGCCGTAGGCGTTACCATTAAGACCGTTAGTCTGGATGGCATCGAGTTGGGTGGCAAAATACTCCAGTGCGTTGAATTTGGCATCGATATCTTTCGTCACTCCAAAACGGTCGAACTTGTCCCCGGCGTTCTTCAACGTAAAGGAAGTGATTTCGGAGATAAGCCCGCGGCTACGGAGAAGTTCGCTCAGATTGCCCAATTGCTTGACCGAGACGTTCGCCGGATCGAAACCCTTGATTGCCTTGCGCAGGCCCTGCTTATCCATTTCGGCGGTATTCAGCGCGGTGGGATTGTTACCGACCAGGGTGAGCATCTGTTGCACTTTGACGCTCTGGGACACTTGTTTCTTTGCACCGGTGTCGCGTACCAGAATTCCTGCCTTGGCTTCCCAGCCGCCGACAATACCGATCGTCATGAAAAGACTCCCTGCGAAATGACCTGAAAATATCCGTGATGAACGGCATTAATGGGCGCGAGTATCGGCGGGCGAACTGATGGCACCAAGCTGTTTCTGCACTTTTTTACAATTCTTGTACATTCTCGATACAAAGGCCCAATGCCCTATAAAGCCTGTCCGAGAGCTGTCATGACAATGAAATGAAAATCGCGTTTTCACACGTGCGCATACGCTGATCCGTTTCTTTGTATCGGACTTGATACCGACCAGTCATCGGCACCTGCACTTTTTAGGACGTGAGTACCTAAAGCTTCCCGGCACAGCGACGATACGCTGTGGATACCCGCATTGTTTTACCCCTGCCCCCTAATAAGAAACGCTGCTCAAGGACCGGTCTCCATGCCCGCATTCCGTACTATTTCGGCTCGCTACACGCTGTTTCTGGTTCTGTTCATCCTGTTGTTGTCGGTGTTGACCGTGGTCGGCATCAGCCAATTGGTCGCCCCCAAACTGCGTCAAACCGAAGAACAGGTGGTCCTCAACCGAATCGCCGAAGTCGCCGAGCAGATTCAGGGCGAGTTGAACAAAGTGCAGGCGCAACAGCGCAGCATCACCCAGACCATCCCGCTGCTCGACAGCGCCGCCATCGACACGGTGCTGCCAGGCCTGGTCGATCAGTACGGCGAGTTGAAGGTCTTCGGCGGCGGGATCTGGCCACTGCCGGGGCAGCGAGAGGCCGGGCGCAACAAATTCAGTACGTTCTGGCACCGCGATGCTTCGGGCAAACTGGCGGTGAACACCTTTTGGAACAGCGACGCGGCGCCCAACTATTACGACCAGAGCTGGTACAAGGGCGGCATGGCCACACCGCGTGGCCAATGTGCCTGGGCGGCGGCATACAAAGATGACGCGAGTGCCGAGCCGCGCACCAACTGCGCCATGGCCATCCAGAAAAACGGCAGCGCCTGGGGCGTGTCGACCATCGACGTCACCCTCGGCTTTTTCAACGATCTGGTGGCACGCAAGGAAAAAGACCTCAACGCCGAAATGCTCATTGTCGAAGCTGACGGCAAGATCATCAGTAACAGTTCGCGCATCAGTGGCCCGATCGTGCTGAAGAACATCAGCGAACTGGCCGGCACCTCAACCTTTGCCAGCCAGGTCAAAGCCGGCCTGCAAAACCGCGATCAGGCGCAGCGCGTCGAATTCGATAACAACGGTGAGGCCAGCACCTTTTTCATGCGTCCGATTGAAGGCACGCCGTGGTTCCTCGCCACTGCCCTGCCGACGAAAATGCTCACGGCGCAACGTGATGACGTCCTCAGCACCTTGAGCCTGTTGCAGATTCCACTGGTGATCCTGCTGGTGCTGTTGCAGGTCTATGCGATTCGCCAGTTGGTGCAGCGCATGAAAGCGTTGAAAGCCAACATCGACCTGCTGTCCAGCGGCGATGCCGACCTGACCCGGCGCATCACCATTCGCGCCGAAGACGAGCTCGGTGCCATTGGCCATTCGGTGAACACCTTCATCGCCTATCTGCAAAATATGATCGGCGAAGTCACCCAGGCCACCGGGGCCATGGCGTCCAGCCTCGACAATCTGCAACGTACCTCGGCACACACCAGCCAGATCCTGCTGCGTCACGCTTCGGAAACCGACCAGACCGTTACCGCCATCACCGAAATGAGTTCGACGGCAGAAAGCGTGGCGCAGAACGCCGCTGAAACCGCCGCTTTCACCCAGCGCGCCAATGAAAACGCCGACCGTTCCCGGGTGGTGGTGGGCGAAGCGACCAACAGTGTCGTGGCGCTGATCGATGAAGTCGCCAGCGCTACACATAAAGTCGAAAACATGCAGCAGGACGCCCAGCGCATCACCGAGATTCTCGGGGTGATCGGCGCGATTGCCGGGCAGACCAACCTGCTGGCGCTCAACGCCGCCATTGAAGCAGCACGCGCCGGTGAACAGGGCCGGGGTTTTGCCGTGGTCGCCGATGAAGTCCGCGCCCTCGCCGCCCGCACCCAGGCCAGCACTTCGGAAATCAACGAAATGTTGACGCGTCTGACGCAGGGTGTGAGCTCGTCGGTCAGTGCCATGGAAAACACCCAGGCCAGCTGTCAGTCTGCCGCCGACGCCACCGCGCGGGTCAACTCCGGTCTGGATGAAATGGCCGGTTCCGTCAGTCACATCAACAGCCTTAGCACCCAGATCGCCACCGCTGCCGAGCAGCAAAGCGCGGTGACCGAAGAGATCAACCGCAGCATGGTGCAGATCCGCCACATGGTCGATGAGCTGGTGCAGAGCGGCAAAGCCAGCGAGCTCAACACCCACCAGTTGCTCGAGGCCAACAGCCGGGTGAGCGCGATCATGGGACGTTTCAAAGTCCGCTGATTCATGCAGGGATTTCTGCCAATCAGATAACCCCTGTGGGAGCGAGCCTGCTCGCGAAAGCGTCCTTTCAGTCACTGCATCCAGTGCCTGACACACTGCCTTCGCGAGCAGGCTCGCTCCCACAGGGTTCGATGGCGTTCACACCATTGCCACCTGACAACTTTGTCATCTCGCGCTCAGCAACCTGTCAGCGTTGATCTACGATCATCCTGCCAATCCCTCTTGCAACAACTGGAAACATTGCGTTGATGCCCGGCGGAAAAAACCGGTCAAAATGCCTGCTTTCCGATCGCCACCCGAGCCGAGAATCCGTTATGCGAACCCACCTGCGTCTGGCCGCCCTGAGCGTCCTGTTCATTTCCTCCCTGGCCCAGGCCGCCGATCTGATCCCGATCGAAGTCCATCGTGACGCCAATTGCGGCTGCTGCAAAAAATGGATCAGCCACCTCGAAGCCAACGGCTTCAAAGTCGAAGACCACGTTGAAAGCGACATGAGCAGCTTCAAGCAACAACATGGCGTACCGCCGCGTCTGGCCTCGTGCCACACCGCAATCATCAATGGCAAATTCGTTGAAGGCCACGTGCCCGCTGAACAAGTGCTGGCCCTGAGCAAGCGCGATGACCTGCTCGGCGTCGCCGCACCGGGTATGCCGATGGGTTCGCCGGGCATGGAGATGGACGGCATGAGCGATGCTTATCAAGTGATCGGCCTGAAAAAGGACGGCGCTGATGTGGTGGTGGCGGACTACCCGGCCCATTGATCGGCGCGGCTTACTTCGGGCTGTTCTTTGCCGCGTTCGGTGCAGCGACATTGTTGCCGCTGCAGTCCGAGGCATTATTGGTCGGTTTGATCGTCAGCGAACGCTACTGGCTGTGGGGATTGCTGGCCGCCGCAACGCTGGGCAATGTACTGGGCTCACTGACCAACTGGTGGCTGGGTTGCCGGCTCGAGCGATTTCAGGATCGACGCTGGTTTCCGATCAGCGCCGGACACATGGCCACCTCGCGCAAGCATTACGAGCGCTATGGCCACTGGTCGTTGCTGCTCAGTTGGGTGCCGATCATCGGCGATCCCCTGACGCTGATTGCCGGCGTCATGCGCGAACCGCTCGGGCGCTTTCTGTTGATTGTCACCCTGGCCAAAGGTGCACGCTATGGCGTGCTGGCCGTGCTCACGCTGGGCTGGTTCGGTTGAACGATCAGGCGCGGGGATTGCCTGTGTTTAACGTCGGCATAATCCAGCCGTTCCAGCATCGGCCGATTTCAAACGGAGTTTGACCTTATGTCTGTCACGTTTTCCCGTTGGCTCCCCTCCCTGCTCCTCTGCGCCGCCCTGCCCTTGTCTGCGCAGGCTGCCGCGCCAGCCGCAGCAACGCCCGAGGGCCCGGCTTACGGCCCGGAACTGCAAGGTTTCGAATACCCTTACACGCTTAAACACTTTACCTTCCAGTCTCAGGGCAAATCCCTGCAGATGGGTTACATGGACGTCGCCGCTCATGGCAAAGCCAATGGCCGCACCGTGGTGCTGATGCATGGCAAGAATTTTTGCGCAGCGACCTGGGACAGTTCGATCAAGGCCTTGAGCGAGGCCGGTTACCGGGTGGTCGCACCGGATCAGATCGGCTTCTGCACATCGAGCAAACCGGACAACTATCAATACAGCTTCCAGCAACTGGCGACCAACACCCAGCAGTTACTCAAGGCGCTGGGCATTCAAAAAGCCACACTGCTCGGCCATTCCACCGGCGGCATGCTCGCCACCCGTTATGCCTTGCTGTTCCCCGAGCAGGTCGAGCAACTGGCGCTGGTCAATCCGATCGGCCTGGAAGACTGGAAAGCCCTCGGCGTGCCTTACCGCACGGTAGATCAGTGGTATCAGCGCGAACTGAAAGTCAGCGCCCAAGGCATTCGTGATTACGAACGCAGCACCTACTACGATGGCCGCTGGAAACCGGAGTTCGACCGCTGGGTGGATATGCTCGCCGGCCTGAGCAAAGGCCCGGGCAAAACCCAGGTGGCCTGGAACTCGGCGCTGATCTACGACATGATTTTCACCCAGCCGGTGTACTACGAGTTCAAGGACCTGAAGATGCCGACCCTGCTGCTGATCGGCACCTCCGACACCACCGCCATCGGCAAGGACCTCGCGCCACCTGAGGTAAAAGCCAAAATCGGCCATTACGAGGTGCTTGGCAAACAAGTGGCCAAGCTGATCCCGCAGTCGACGCTGGTGGAATTTCCCGGCATGGGCCACGCGCCACAAATGGAAGAGCCGGCGCAATTCCACAAAGCCCTGCTCGGCTGGCTGAATACATCCAATCCCGTTCGTTGATGAGGTAAGGCTGATGGCGGTGCAGATTGCAATGATCGATGACTGGCAGGACGTGGCCCGCGACGTGGTCGACTGGTCAGTGCTCGATAGCCTTGGGCAAGTGACGTTCGAGCACGATTACCCGGCCGACAACGCGACACTGGCCGAGCGTCTCGGCCGCTATCAGGTGATCTGTGTGATGCGCGAGCGCACGCGGTTCGATGAAGACCTGCTCAAGCGCTTGCCCAATCTCGAATTGCTGGTCACTGGCGGCATGCGCAACGCGGCGCTGGACATGCAGGCCGCAGCAAAGCTGGGCATCAAGGTTTGCGGCACCGACAGCTACAAGCATGCTGCGCCAGAGTTGACCTGGGCGTTGATCATGGCAGCGACGCGCAATCTGGTGAATGAAGCCAACTCCCTGCGCGCAGGCCATTGGCAGCAAGGTCTGGGCGGCGATCTACATGGCAAGACCCTCGGCATTCTCGGCCTGGGCAGCATTGGCCAGCGCGTCGCGCAATTCGGCCAGGTGTTCGGCATGCGAGTGATCGCCTGGAGCGAAAATCTTACGGCCGAACGGGCGGAACAGGTCGGTGTGACTTATGTCAGCAAACAAGAGCTGTTCGAGCAGGCCGATGTGCTGTCGGTGCATCTGGTGCTCAGCGAGCGCAGTCGCGGCCTGGTCGATGCGCAGGCGCTGGGCTGGATGAAACCGACGGCCGTGCTGGTCAACACAGCCCGCGGGCCGATTGTCGATGAAGCCGCGCTGATCAAGGCGTTGCAGAAACAGCAGATCGCCGGGGCCGCGCTGGACGTGTACGAGCAGGAACCGCTGCCGGCCATGCACCCGTTTCGCACATTGGACAACGTATTGGCGACGCCGCATGTGGGGTATGTCAGTCGGCAGAACTATGAACAGTTCTTTTCGCAGATGATCGAGGATATTCAGGCTTGGTCTGCCGGGGAGCCGGTTCGCCTGTTGAACTGAGACCTTCATGAATACGGTGGTGTAGCGACCATTGCTTTCGCGAGCAGGCTCGCTCCCACAGGGGATCTTCAGTGGGCAGAAAATCTGTTCCCGGCACAGATCCAATGTGGGAGCGAGCCTGCTCGCGAGGGGGCACTCACTGTCCGCTCACCAACAAACTGCCCGCACCACAACAGTGCAAGCGCCCTCCCAGCTAGCACAATATTGTGACTACCCAGTCACCGTTTTAGCCCTTCCTCGTAAAAAAACCTGCACTTCGTCGGTGCGTTTACCCCGCCAAAGCACGGTTGCCGTTAACGGCAAACCGATTGTCGAACAATTTACCCATTTGCTCTGGCCCGCTCTAGGATCTGGCCTAGACTGGTTTTTTCGGGGTACGACCTGTCGGTCACATTGCGGAAAAAAACTCGAAACTTTTGCCCAAAGCGGCGGGTCATCTGAAAGGCAGGGCCAAAGCGACTGGTGCAATCCTTGCAACGGCTTCTACACCCATTCTGCTTGCGCGTGTTGGGTAGCGTTTGCTCACCGATGCGTGGCGCGTTTGCGCCCGGCCACAGGATGTGGCCATGGACATCACTTGTTTCAGACAAGAATCAGATCAACAAAACGGGAGTTACATATGATCAGTGCGGCATTGGATATTCAGGGAGAGCGTGCTCAGCAGTCAGTAGGCGAATCGAGCACCGTCAGTGTTCCCGGCAGCCGACAGATCAACGTCCCCGGCACCAAAACGCTGACTCCGGTAGCGAGCCAGAACCCGAACAAAAAGAAAGTGCTGTTCGTCACCTCGGAAATCGCCGATCTGGTGAAAACCGGTGGTCTGGGTGACGTCTCCGCTGCCCTGCCCCGCGCCATGGCCCATCTGCACGATGTGCGCGTGCTGATCCCCGGTTATCCGCAAGTGATGCACAGCGAGAACCCGATCCACATCATCGGCGAACTCGGTGGCCACGCAGCGCTGCCGCCGTGCAAGATCGGCCGCATGGACATGCCTGACGGTCTGGTCATCTACGTGTTGATCTGCCCGGAACTCTACGAGCGCGAAGGCTCGCCCTACGGCGCCAACAACGGTCGCGACTGGCCGGACAACCACATTCGTTTCGCCCGCCTCGGTCTGGCAGCTGCCGACATCGCCGCCAACCTCGCGCAAATTCACTGGTGCCCGGATCTGGTGCACGCCCATGACTGGCCGGCCGGTCTGGCCCCGGCTTATATGCACTGGCGCGGGCAGCGCACGCCGACCCTGTTCACCATTCACAACCTCGCTTATCAAGGCGTCACCAGCCTCGGTTCCTGCCCTGAGCTGGGAATTCCCAACCATGCCCTGCAACAGGAAGGCATGGAGTTCTACGGCAAGATGTCGTTCCTCAAGGCCGGCATGGCCTATTCGAGCCACATCACCACGGTCAGCGCGACTTATGCGCAGGAAATCACTACCCCGGATTTCGGCTGCGGCCTCGATGGTTTTCTCGCCGCCAAGACCCAGCAAGGCTTGCTCAGCGGTATCCCCAACGGCATCGACGAGAGTTGGGACGCCGCCACCGATCCGCACCTGTTCGCACCGTTTGCCATTGGTGACTGGGAAGGCAAAGCGGTCAACGCCGCCCATGTCCGCGACCTGTTCGAACTGAATGACTCCGAAGGTCCGTTGTTCGCCGTGGTCTCCCGCCTGGTCTATCAAAAAGGACTCGACCTGACGATCGCGGTATCCGAGTACATCGTTGAAAGCGGCGGCCAGATTGCGATCATCGGTCGCGGCGAACCGGAAGAAGAGCAAGCCATGCGTGAACTGGCGCTGCGCTTCCCCGGCCAGATCGGCGTGCGCATCGGTTTCAATGAAACCGATGCCCGCCGCATGTTCGCCGGCAGCGACTTCCTGCTGATGCCTTCGCGTTACGAGCCTTGCGGTTTGAGCCAGATGTACGCCCAGCGCTTCGGCTCGCTGCCGGTGGCGCGCAACACTGGCGGGCTGGCCGACACCATTGAAAACGGCGTCACCGGTTTTCTCTTCGATGAATCCACCGCCGAAAGCTATCAGGAAGCCCTGAGCCGCGCGTTCAAGGTTTTCGCTTTTCCCGAACTGCTCAATGCCATGCGTTGCCGGGCGATGGCGGCGCCGTTCAACTGGTGCAAAGCGGTTGAACCGTACGCCGAACTCTACGAACGACTGGTGGCCAAGGCACTGGGTAAAACGCACCACAAGTAACCAGGGAGGTTGGCTACGATGCCGTTACGGTCTACTGAAAACTGGCCCCACGGCGCGATAATGCTGGACGCCGAACACACACAGTTCGCGCTGTGGGCGCCGGATGCTTTTTACGTCAGTGTCGAACTGGAAAACGGCCAGTCGCTGCCAATGCTGTCTCAGGCGGACGGCTGGTTTGTGATCAAGGCCCGTTGCCCGGCGGGCACCCGCTACCGCTACAACATCGACGGCGAACTGGAGGTGCCCGACCCGGCCTCCAGAGCACAGGATGGTGATCTCGACCGCCACAGCGTGGTGGTCGATCCGCTGAGCTATCAATGGCGACACAGTGCCTGGCACGGTCGGCCGTGGAGCGAAGCGGTGATCTACGAGTTGCACGTCGGTGCGCTCGGCGGTTTCGCTGAAGTCGAACAACATCTGGCGCGCCTCGCGGGCCTGGGCATCACCGCCATCGAACTGATGCCGCTGGCGCAGTTCCCCGGCGAACGCAATTGGGGCTACGACGGTGTTTTGCCCTACGCACCGCAAGCCTCCTACGGCACGCCGGAACAACTAAAGCACTTGATCGACAGTGCCCACGGCCACGGTCTGGCGGTCATTCTTGATGTGGTCTACAACCACTTCGGTCCCGACGGCAATTACCTGCACCGTTACGCCAAAGGCTTTTTCCGCGAGGACAAACACACACCGTGGGGCGCGGCGATCGATTTTCGCCGCAGCGAAGTTCGCGAATTCTTTATCGAAAATGCGCTCATGTGGTTGCTCGAATACCGCTTCGACGGTTTGCGCCTGGATGCGGTGCATGCCATCGAAGACCCGGATTTCCTCACCGAGATGGCCCAGCGAATCCGCCAGCAGATCGACCCGACACGGCATGTCTGGCTGACCGTGGAGAACGAGCTGAACCAGTCGAGCCTGCTCGAATACGATTACGACGCGCAATGGAACGATGACGGCCATAACGCCCTGCACGTGCTGCTCACCGGCGAAACCGACGCCTATTACGCCGACTACGCCGCACAACCCACCGAACAATTGGTGCGCTGTTTGAGTCAGGGATTTGTCTTCCAGGGGCACATTACCCGCCATGGCGAGCCACGTGGCGAACCGAGCGAGCATCTGCCATCGACGGCATTCGTGCTGTTTCTGCAGAACCACGACCAGATCGGCAACCGTGCGTTCGGCGAGCGCCTGCATCATCTGGCCGATCCGCGTGCCGTGCAGGCAGCGACCGTGCTGTTGCTGCTGTCACCGATGATTCCGCTGATGTTCATGGGCGACGAGTTCGCCGCCGAGCAGCCGTTCCTGTTTTTCACCAGTCACCACGGCGAACTGGCGGAATTGGTGCGAGAAGGTCGACGCAATGAATTCGCCGCGTTTAGCGCCTTCACCGATCCGCACAAGCGCGAGCAGATTCCCGACCCGAATGCGGAAAAAACCTTCCATGCCTCACAGCCAAGGTTGATCGGTCATGGCAGCGCAAAACAGCAGGAAACCCTCGCGCTGTACCAAAAGCTCCTGCAGTTTCGCCATCAATACATCATTCCCCATCTGTCCGGCACGCAAGCGCTCGGCGCCCATATGCTCGGTCACGGCGCGGTCAGTGCGCGCTGGCGTCTGGGCAATGGCAGCGAGCTGCGAATTGACCTGAACCTCAGCGACACGCCAGTGGTCAACCCTGCACAGACCGACGCTGTGTGGCTGTTTCAACAGCCGCCCGCCGTCGTCTCGGATTCGGGCCAACTGCCCGCGTATTGCGCGCTTGTCAGCCTCACGGCCGCAACCCCTTTGCAACCTCTGGATGGAGAGCGCCTATGAGCGATGCGCAACTGGAAATTCTTGCAAGCCGCGCCGGCATCGCCGTCGACTGGATCGACGCCAATGGTCGCCAGCAAAAAGTCGCCCCGGCGGTGCTGCGCAATGTTCTGATCGGCCTCGGCCACCCTGCCAGCACGGCGCAGGAAATCGACGCCAGCCTGCTGGAACTGCAAGCGGTACAACAAGATCGCCATCTGCCGCCGCTGCTGACCAGCGACGTCGGCGTCGGCCTCGATCTGGCGCGCTATTTCGCGCCTGAGACTCCCTGCGAAATCCACCTTGAAGACGGCTCGCGCTTGAACCTCAAACTGGATAGCGAAGCGGTGTTGCCGGGGCTGATTCCGGTCGGCTATCAACAAGTGCACATTGCCGATCAGTACTTCACCCTGGCCGTGGCGCCCGAGCGCTGCTTCAGCGTCGGCGATGCGGTCGATAATCCGATCCCGCGCGCCTGGGGCCTGAGTGTGCAGCTGTATTCCCTGCGCCGCCCAGGCGATGGCGGTTTTGGCGACACCCAAGCGCTGGAAGAACTGGTTCGTGTAGCGGGTGAACGCGGTGCCGACGCACTGGCAATCAGCCCGCTGCACGCCATGTTCAGCGCCGATACCGGGCGCTACAGCCCTTATTCGCCGTCCAGTCGGCTATTCCTCAACTCTCTGTACGCCGCACCGGGCGCGATTCTCGGTGAGCGTGCTTTGCGCGATGCCATCGACGCGGCAGGTCTGGCCGAACAGTTCGCGCAACTCGAAGACTTGAAACTGATCGACTGGCCGAGCGCCGCCGACACCAAGCAAAAGCTCCTGCAAGCGTTGTATGAAGGGTTCGTTGCCGGTGACCACCCGCTGCACCCGGACTTCGCCAGTTTCCGCCATGCCGGTGGCGAAGCACTGGAAAACCATTGCCGGTTCGAAGCGATTCAGGAAATGCGCGCCGCCCGTGGCGAAAACCTCGACTGGCGCCAGTGGCCGGAACACTGGCACGACCCGCGTGGTGCTGCGCTGGAAGCGTTTGCCGAGGAATACGCCGAACGCATCGGCTATTTCGCTTTTTGCCAGTGGCTAATCCACCGTTGTCTGGAACGCGCGCAAACCGCTGCACGCAGTGCCGGCATGGGCATTGGCCTGATCGCCGATCTGGCAGTGGGTGCCGACGGCGCCGGCAGTCAGGCCTGGAGTTTTCAGGACGAATTGCTCGCCTCGCTCACCGTCGGTGCGCCGCCGGACATTCTCAATCGCTCGGGCCAGGGCTGGGGCATTTCCGCGTTTTCCCCGGAAGGCCTGATCCGCAATGGCTTCCGTGCCTTCATCGACATGCTGCGCGCCAACTTCGCCCACGCCGGCGGTTTGCGCATCGACCATGTCATGGGCCTGCAACGTTTGTGGGTGATCCCCAACGGCGCCATCCCGGCCGATGGCGCGTATCTGTATTACCCGGTCGATGACATGCTGCGCTTGCTGACCCTTGAATCCCATCGCCATCAGGCCATTGTCCTCGGCGAAGACCTCGGCACCGTGCCCGATGGCCTGCGCGAGAAACTCATCGCCCGTTCGATGCTGGGCATGCGCGTGTTGCTCTTCGAACAGGACAACACCTTTTTCAAACCGATTCTGGATTGGCCGGACAACGCACTGGCAACCACCAGCACTCACGATCTGCCGACGCTCAACGGCTGGTGGCATGGCCGTGACATCGACTGGAACGCGCGGCTGGGTTTTGTCGATGCCAACGGCGAAATCGAATGGCGCCAGCACCGCCAGCGTGAGCGCGAAGGTTTGCGCAGCGCGCTCAGCCAGGATCCGCAGAATTTTCGCGAGGAGTCCCACGAGGCCGATCAAGTGGTCGACGCCGCCGTACGCTTCCTCGGCCACACCCGCGCGCCGCTGGTGCTGTTACCGCTGGAAGATGCGCTGGGCATCAATGAACAGGCGAATCTGCCGGGCACCATCGACACCCATCCAAACTGGTCGCGGCGCTTGCCCGGCACCAGTGAGGCGCTACTCGACGGCGCCGATGCGGCGCGACGTCTGGAGTTACTGGCCTGCGCGCGTCTTCAGGCAGCCGAGCGTGACCAATGAATCAATCGCTCATCCAGCCCTTGCGCGCGACCTTGCGTCTGCAATTTCATAAAGGTTTCACCCTCGAACACGCGGTGCCCTTGGTGCCGTACTTTGCCCGGCTCGGCATCAGCCACATTTACGCCTCGCCGCTGCTCGCGGCGCGGGCCGGTTCCATGCATGGTTACGATGTGGTCGACCCGACCCAGGTCAACCCCGAGCTCGGCGGCGAAGCGGCATTACGGCGCCTGGTCGGCACCCTGCGCGAACACAACATGGGGCTGATCCTCGACATTGTCTCCAACCACATGGCCGTCGGCGGCAACGACAATCCGTGGTGGCTCGACCTGCTGGAATGGGGACGGCTGAGCCCTTACGGCGAGTTCTTCGACATTCAATGGCACTCGCCCGACCCGTTAATGGAGGGCCAGTTGTTGCTGCCATTTCTTGGCAGCGATTACGGCGTCGCGCTGCAGGAAGGCACGCTGAAACTGCGTTTCAACCCCGACACCGGCAGCTTTTACGTCGAGCACTACGATCATCACTTCCCGATCTGCCCGAACGATTACGGTGAATTGCTCAAATCCGCGGAAGCGCTGAAGCCTTTAGCCGATCGCTTCAGCACCCTCAGCTATCAAACCGATGCCCACTCGCTGGCGATTCCGTTGCAAGAAGAATTGCGGCAACTGGCGGCGGATCCGTCAATCGCTGAAGCCATTGAACACAACCTCAAGCACTTCGACTCAACCAGCGAAGAAGGCTTCCACACACTGCATGCGTTGTTGGAGCGCCAGAGCTATCGCCTTGCCAGTTGGCGCACCGCCGCAGATGACATCAACTGGCGGCGCTTTTTCGACATCAACGAGCTCGGTGGGCTGCGCGTTGAACGCCCAGCGGTGTTCGAGGCCACCCACGGCAAGATCTTCCAGTTGATCGCCGAAGGTCTGGTCGACGGTTTGCGCATCGACCACATCGACGGCCTCGCCGACCCGCGCGGCTACTGCCGCAAACTGCGCCGCCGCGTTGATCTGCTGGCACCCGGCAGGCACTTGCCGATCTACGTCGAGAAGATCCTCGGCGCCGGCGAAACCCTGCACCGCGACTGGGCGGTGGACGGCACCACCGGTTATGAATTCATGAATCAGCTATCGCTGCTGCAACACGATCCCGATGGAGAATACGTACTCGGTGATCTCTGGCAACGGCGCACCGAACGCCCGGCCGCCTTCATCGAAGAGGCACAACTGGCGCGCCAGCAGATCCTCAACGGCTCTCTCGCCAGTGACTGCGAAAGTGTCGCTCAGGCGCTGCTGCAAGTTGCCCGCGACGACCTGATGACCCGTGACCTGACGCTCGGCGCGATCCGCCGGGTGTTGCAGGCGTTGATCGTGCACTTCCCGGTGTATCGCACTTACATCAGCGCCATGGGTCGCTCGACGCAGGACGAGGTGTTTTTCCAGCAGGCCATGGACGGTGCCCGACCAACACTGAGCGAAGCCGACTGGCCGGTGCTTGATTGCGTCGCTGCCTGGCTCGGCGGCACACCCTGGCGGCACAAACCGCGCGGGCGCTCACGGAAGATTCTCAAACATGCCTGCGTGCGTTTTCAGCAACTGACTTCACCGGCGGCGGCCAAAGCCGTGGAGGACACCGCGCTGTATCGCTCGGCGGTGCTGCTGTCGCGCAATGACGTCGGCTACAACACCGAACAGTTCAGCGCGCCGGTCAGCGACTTTCATGCGGTCAATCAGCAACGGTTGAATGAATTTCCCGACAACTTGCTGGCCACCGCGACCCACGATCACAAACGCGGCGAAGACACCCGCGCACGGCTGGCCGTGCTCAGTGAACGCAGCCATTGGTACGCCGAGCAGATCGAATTGTGGCGCGCCCTCGCCCGACCGGTGCGGGTTGACGATCAACTGCCGTCAAGCGGTGATGAGCTGATTCTCTACCAAGCGTTGCTCGGCAGTTGGCCGCTGCATCTGCGCGAAGACGATCAGTCCGGGTTCGCCGATTACGCCAAGCGCATCTGGCAATGGCAGCAGAAAGCCCTGCGCGAAGCCAAGCTGCAAAGCAGTTGGAGTGCGCCCAACGAAGCCTATGAAAACGCCGCGCAGGCATTCACCGAAAAACTCCTTACCGGTGAGGAAGGCGAACTGCTGCGCGCCGCACTGAGCAAGACGGTCAACAGCATCGCCGCTGCCGGCGCCCTCAATGGTTTGGCGCAAACCTTGCTGCGCATGACCGTGCCGGGGGTGCCGGATCTGTATCAAGGCAACGAGTTCTGGGACTTCAGCCTGGTTGATCCGGACAACCGCCGGCCGGTGGATTACGCCGCTCGCGAACGAGCTTTGCAGGAGCCATTGCCACCTGTGGAGTTGCTGGCGAACTGGCGTGACGGGCGCATCAAGCAAGCCTTGATCGCCCAGGTGCTGAACCTGCGCGCCGAGCACGCCGAGCTGTTTCGGCGTGGCACCTACCAGCCCTTGGAGGTACTGGGCAATCAGGCGCACAACGTGCTCGCGTTTGCCCGCGAACATGAGGGCAAGCAGGCCATCGTGATCGTGCCGATCCGTTGCGCCACGCTGCTGGAAAACAGTGCTGTACCTCAGGTCGATGCGCTGCGCTGGGGCGATACGCGGGTGATTTTACCGTTCGCCGCCTCTGAGACAAACCTGAA
Organism: Pseudomonas sp. CROZ-RG-20F-R04-15; assembly: GCF_022662375.1. Lineage (GTDB taxonomy): Bacteria > Pseudomonadota > Gammaproteobacteria > Pseudomonadales > Pseudomonadaceae > Aquipseudomonas. The sequence goes on from NZ_JAKNQL010000011.1 coordinate 147,856, forward strand.
GGGACTTTTTTCAAGCAGCGCAGTCACAAAAAACAGGGAGCTGAATATCAGCGACGCGCTGGGGGATGTCCCGGTCAATCTCTTTATCCAACACTTAACGTAAGCACGAGTTCAGTTCAGGAGCATTGCGATGAGTACCGACGATAAACGCATTCGCGAATTCGCCTATCAAATCTGGGAATCGGAAGGTCAGCCTGACGGTCAGGAAGCGCGCCACTGGGAGATGGCGCGCAAACTGGCTGAAGCCGAGGCGCTGGCCCCGAAGAAGCCACCGAAAGCGGCAGGCAGCAAAACCGCTGGCAAGACTGCCGAAACCAAGGCGCCGGCCGCCAAACCGAAACCTGCGGCGAAAGCCAAGCCCGCCAGCGCCGCCAAAGTGATTCCCCCGGGCGAAAAAGCCACCGAGAAAAAGCCTCGAGCGCCAAAGAAGCCTTCGGCGATCTGACGCTTACCGGAAATATGAATTGAATGACCGTGTGGCGGGTTCGCTCGCCACCGAGGGTTCACTCGCCCTGAATAAATACACAAAACCCTGTGGGAGCGAGCCTGCTCGCGAAGACGTCGGCACATCCGACATCTCTGTCAGCTGACCCACCGCTTTCGCGAGCAGGCTCGCTCCCACAGGGGAAACAGTGTTAACCGAACCATCCCGATTTTTGCAGGAGCAATCATGACCCGTCCAAAGAAAGCCGAGCCCACCGCGCACGCCGAGCCGTCGAGAATCCGTGAAGGCCTGCCCTTCCCGCTGGGTGCGACCTGGGATGGGCTGGGGGTCAACTTCGCGCTGTTTTCCGCCAACGCCACCAAAGTCGAACTGTGCATCTTCGACGATGCCGGCGAGGTCGAACTTGAACGCATCGAACTGCCGGAATACACCGACGAGATCTACCACGGCTACCTGCCCGACGCGCACCCGGGGCTGATCTACGGCTACCGCGTCTACGGCCCGTATGATCCGGCCAACGGTCACCGTTTCAACCACAACAAATTGCTCATCGACCCCTACGCCAAACAACTGGTCGGCCAACTGAAATGGTCGGAAGCGCTGTTCGGCTACACCATCGGCCACCCCGACGCCGATCTCAGTTTCGATGAACGTGACAGCGCGCCGTTCGTGCCCAAATGCAAGGTCATCGACCCGGCGCACACCTGGGGCAATGACCACCGCGTCAGCGTGCCGTGGGACAAGACCATCATTTACGAAACCCACGTGCGCGGCATCAGCATGCGTCACCCGTCGGTGCCGGAAAACGTGCGCGGCACCTTTGCCGGTTTGATGAATGACGATGTGCTCAAACACATTCGCAATGTCGGCGTGTCGTCGGTCGAGCTGTTGCCGATCCATGCCTTCGTCAACGATCAGCATCTGCTGCAAAAGGGCATGACCAATTACTGGGGTTACAACAGCATCGCGTTCTTCGCCCCGGACCCGCGTTATCTGGCCAGCGGCAAGATCGCCGAGTTCAAGGAAATGGTCGCGCATCTGCACGAAGCCAATCTCGAAGTGATCCTCGACGTGGTCTACAACCACACCGCCGAGGGCAACGAGCAAGGCCCGACCCTGTCGATGCGCGGCATCGACAACGCGTCCTACTACCGGCTGATGCCCGACGACAAGCGCTTCTATATCAACGATTCCGGCACCGGCAACACGCTGGATCTGAGCCACCCGTGCGTGCTGCAAATGGTCACCGACTCGCTGCGTTACTGGGCCAGCGAAATGCACGTCGACGGCTTCCGTTTCGATCTGGCGACCATTCTCGGCCGCTACCACGACGGTTTCGACGAGCGTCACAGCTTCCTTGTCGCCTGCCGCCAGGACCCGGTGTTGCGTCAGGTAAAAATGATTGCCGAGCCGTGGGACTGTGGTCCCGGTGGCTATCAGGTGGGGAATTTCCCGCCGGGCTGGGTCGAGTGGAACGACAAGTTCCGCGACACCGTGCGTGCCTTCTGGAAAGGCGACGATGGCCAGGTCGCCGATTTCGCCAGTCGCATGACCGCCTCGGGCGAGATGTTCAACCAGCGTGGGCGGCGTCCGTATTCCTCGGTGAACTTCATCACCGCCCACGACGGCTTCACCCTCAACGATCTGGTCTCGTACAACGACAAGCACAACGAAGCCAACGACGAGAACAATCAGGACGGCAGCAACAACAACCTGTCGTGGAACCACGGCGTCGAAGGCCCGACTGACGATCCCGAGATCAACGCCCTGCGCCACCGGCAGATGCGCAATTTCTTCGCCACGCTGCTGCTTTCCCAGGGCACGCCGATGATCGTTGCCGGTGACGAATTTGCCCGCACTCAGGACGGCAACAACAACGCCTATTGCCAGGACAGCGAGATCGGCTGGGTCAACTGGGACCTGAGCGAAGACGGCAAGGCACTGCTGAAATTCGTCAAACGTCTGATCAAGTTGCGCCTGGCCTATCCGATCCTGCGTCGCGGACGCTTTCTGGTCGGCGAGTACAACGAGGACATCGGCGTCAAGGACGTCACCTGGCTGGCTCCGGACGCCACCGAGATGACCACCGAGCATTGGCACGATGCGCACAACCGTTGCCTGGGCATGCTGCTCGATGGTCGCGCGCAGGAAACCGGGATTCGCCGTAAAGGCGCGGATGCGACGCTGCTGCTGGTGGTCAATGCGCACCATGACATCGTCAATTTCACCTTGCCGGAAGTGCCTGACGGCGGTTTCTGGACCTGTATGATCGACACCAATCAGCCGTCGATTCGCGGTCAGGAACGCTTCGAGTTCGGTCACCAATACTCGGTCACCGGGCGCTCGTTGCTGCTGTTCGAACTGCAACGTGATGAAGAAGACTGATATGGATCTGCATCGTTATCTCGGCCGCTGCCCAGCGGATTATCCGCACACCGTAGCGCTCGGCAATTGCCTGCGGGCGCTGGTCGAAGCCGGGCTGGATCGTTTGCCGTTACCGGGCAGTGGCCGCACGCTGGAACGTTTTCAGTGTCTGGCGGAGGTCGCTGGGCATGACCTCGGTTTGTGCAAACTGTTTGAAGGTCATACCGACGCACTGGCGATCATCGAACAACTGGGCGGCACGCCGACGCCGGGCAGCACCTGGGGCATGTGGGCCGCTGAACCGCCGCAGGCACGGGTCAAGGTCAGTCCGGCCGGGCACATGGTCGCGCTGCACGGGCGCAAGGCGTGGTGCTCCGGTGCTGCGGTGCTCAGCCATGCCTTGCTGACTGCGTGGGACGCCGATGATCAGCAACAACTGGTGGCGGTCGCCCTCGACCAACCGGGTGTGACCATCACCGAACAGGGCTGGCAAGCCGTGGGCATGAGCGCGACTGGCAGCGTTGAAGTGCTGTTCGACGGTGCTGAAGCGCAAGCCATCGGCAACCCCGGCGACTATCTGCAACGCCCCGGTTTCTGGCAGGGCGGTATCGGCATTGCGGCATGCTGGTACGGCGCCGCGCGGCAAATAGCCGAAGCATTGCGCACGCAGTGTGGGCAACGTCCGGAACCGCATGCGTTGGCGCATCTCGGCGCGGTCGACAGCGCTTTGCAGGCCGCCGCCGATGTATTGCGCTTCAGCGCCTTGCACATCGATGCGCATCCCGAGGACAACGCCGAACTGTTGGCCCGGCGTGCTCGCGCGGTGGTCGAACAGTCGGCCGAACAGGTGATGCGTGAAGTCGGTCGCGCCCTCGGCGCCGGGCCGTTTTGCAAGGATCGGCACTTTGCCCGGCTCAGCGCCGATCTGCCGGTGTTCTTGCGCCAGAGTCATGCCGAACGGGATCTGGCCGCGCTAGGGCAATTGGTGGCCGGGCACTCTATGGAGGCATGGGCACTATGAAAACCAATCCGATTGTCGGTCAGGGCACGAGCCTGCATCAGTGGCAGGCCTCGCGGCATCTGGCGGAGCTGGACAGCATCGACATCCTCAGTCTGGTGCCACCGGGCGCACGGGCAGTCATTATCGCGCCGCACCCGGACGACGAAGTGCTCGGTTGTGGCGGCTTGCTGCAATTGCTCGCCGCCGCTGGCAGGTCTCTGCAATTGATTTCGGTGACCGACGGCAGCGCCAGCCACCCCGGTTCCAGTCGTTGGCCAGTAGCACGGTTGAGCGTGGTTCGCCCACAGGAATCCGCCGAAGCGCTGCGCCGTCTCGGTCTGCCGATGCATCGCGTGAAGTGGCTGCGCGGCGGCTTCACTGACACTCAGGTCGCAGCGCAGGAAGCGCAGTTGGTCGAGTTCATCGAGCGTCATCTGCGACCCGACGACGTGCTCTTCACCACGTGGAGCGAGGACGGTCATTGCGACCACGAAGCCGTTGGCCACGCCAGTGCTGAAGCGGCGCGTCGGGTTGGCGCGACCTGTCATGAACTGCCGGTGTGGACGTGGCACTGGGCAACGCCGGAAGACGCCTTTGTACCGTGGCAACGGGCGCGCAAGATTCTCCTGACGCCAGCGCAAGTGGCGCGCAAACGCCACGCGGTGCACGCCTTTGCCAGTCAACTGGAAGGCGATCCCGACGCAGGACTCGGCCCGGTGCTGGCGCCTTATGTGCTCGATCGCCTGCTGCAACCCTTTGAAGTGGTGTTTCTATGAGTGTCGAGGATCGGTATTTCGACGGCCTGTTTGCCGGCAGCGACGACCCGTGGGCGTTCCGCGAGCGCTGGTACGAGCAGCGCAAACGCGCGATCACCCTCGCCGCCCTGCCGCGTCCGCATTATCGGGCGATCTTCGAACCCGGCTGCGCCAACGGCGAGTTGAGCGCCGAACTGGCCGCCCGTTGCGATCGTTTGCTGTGCTGCGACACCGCCAGTGCGGCGGTGACCCTGGCGCGCACGCGTTTGAGCCTGTTCGAACACGCCGAAGTGCGGCAAAACCGTCTTCCCGGCGACTGGCCGGAGGAAAAATTCGACCTGATTGTATTTAGCGAGATCGGCTACTACCTTGATGGCGAAGATCTGACAGAGGTGATCCGTCGGGCCAGTGATTGCCTGACTGCCGACGGTCAGTTCCTCGCCTGTCACTGGCGTCCACCGATCGACGATTGCCCGCTGAATGCGCGGCAGGTTCACGACCTGATCCACGAAAAACTGCATCTGCCACGCCTGGTTTTGCATCAGGAAGCGGACTTTATCCTTGAGATATGGAGCCGCGAACCGCGCTCGGTAGCGGCGCTGGAGGGGTTGCGATGATCGGCATTCTGATCCCGGCACACAACGAAGAAGACCTGCTCGACGAATGCCTGAACGCGGCCCTGCGCGCCAGCCGGCATGGCTTGCTGGCCGGCGAGCGCGTTGAAGTGCTGGTGGTGCTCGACAGTTGCACCGACCGCTCGGCGCAGATTGTCAGCAACTATCCGGTGCTGAGCCTGCACATCGACGCCCGCAATGTCGGCCAGGCCCGCGCGGCTGGCGCACAGCTGTTGCTCGAGCGTGGCGCGCGCTGGATCTCCTGTTCGGACGCCGACAGCCGCGTCGCCGATGACTGGCTGGTGGCACAGCTGGGCTTGGGTGCCGACGCGGTATGCGGTACCGTCACGGTCGAGCACTGGCACGAGTCGTTCGATGCAGCGGCGCAAATCCGCTACCACCGGCATTACCGGGCCTGTGATGGCCATCGGCATATCCACGGTGCGAATCTGGGCATCAGCGCCGACGCCTACCGCTGGGCCGGAGGCTTTAAACCGCTGGCCTGCGACGAAGATGTGCAGTTGGTGCGAGAACTGGAACTGGACGGTGCCAACATCGCCTGGAGCCATCGTCCGCAAGTGCTGACCAGCGCTCGCTTCGACAGCCGAGCGCGCGGTGGCTTTGGTGACTATCTGCGAAATCTGGCACAGATAGAGCAAAAAAGAGCGGATCAGATTGATCTGTGACGCGACGAACTTCACTTCATGAGCAATACTCTGCTGCGCGGCAATCCAGGGTTCGGAGCGTCGCGGGGCAATCAACCAGCCTTCACGGGTCGGTAGCGTCGGGCAATCACTGTCACGCGCACGACTGAGGGCGAGTCAACACAAGGACGTCATATCATGAAACCGTTAACCCTCAGCGACAGCAGTTCGTCGACGCAAATCTGGAACAGCGCCGCGCAACTGGACAACATCCCCGTCATCAATACCCGCAGTCTGGTACCCGACGGTGCCCGCGCCGTGGTCATCGCACCGCATCCGGGCGATGAAGTGGTGACCTGCGGCGGTCTGCTGCAATTGCTTTCAAGTCTGGGTCATCCGCTGCAATTGCTCTCCATCACCGATGGCAGTGCCAGCCATCCGGGTTCGCGGCAGTGGTCGGAAAAACGTCTGAGCGTGTTCCGTCCGCAAGAGAGCGTCGAAGCCCTGCGCCGTCTCGGTCTGCCGATGCACAGCCTGAAATGGGTGCGCGGCGGCTTCACCGACAACGCCCTGTGCGATCAGCAGGACCAGGTCAGCGAATTCATCAGCCGCTACCTGCGCCCCGGCGACGTGGTGTTCAGCACCTGGCGCGGCGATGGCAACGACGACCATGAAGCGGTGGGCCGGGCCAGCGCGCAAGCGGCGGAACAGGCCGGCGCGACCTTCCATGATGTACCGGTCTGGGCCTGGCACTGGCCCGAGCGCGACCAGCAACTGATCCCTTGGGAACGCGCGCGCAAACTGCGCCTCGACACCTGGACCGTAGCGCGCAAGAGCCACGCTACCCACGCCTATGCCAGCCAGCTCAACGGCGAACCGGCGATCGGCATAGCGCCGATGCTGCCACCGGTGCTTCTCGAAAGAATGCGTTTGCCCTACGAAATCGTGTTTGTCTGACGCCGTTTCGGGTGGGAGCGAGCCTGCTCGCGAAAGCGGTGGTTCTACCAACTCATGTATTGGATTTGCCGACGCCTTCGCGAGCAGGCTCGCTCCCACAGGTATTGTGATCAAACATGATTTGCAAGGAACTGCCGCCCCTCCCCATCAGTCGCATGAATAAGCGGCCCGCAATCCAAAGGAGTGAACGTGTCCAGCGATCCCGAGCGTCATGTCGTCGACGCGCCCGTCATCCATCGTCTCAGGGTGCTGACGGTCAACACCCACAAGGGCTTCACCGCGCTCAACCGGCGCTTTATCCTGCCGGAACTGCGTGAAGCGGTGCGCAGCACTTCGGCTGACCTGGTGTTTCTGCAGGAGGTGGTGGGTGAACACGAGCGACATTCGAGTCGTTACAACGAATGGCCGCAAACCTCGCAATACGAATTTCTCGCCGACAGCATGTGGAGCGATTTCGCCTATGGGCGCAACGCCGTCTACCCCGACGGCCACCACGGCAATGCGCTGCTGTCGAAATACCCGATCCGTGAGTACCGTAACCTTGATGTCTCGATCACCGGCCCTGAACGTCGCGGCCTGCTGCACTGCGTGCTCGACGTGCCGGGGCACGCCGAGGTCCACGCGATCTGTGTGCACCTGAGCCTGCTGGAAAGTCATCGGCAATTGCAGTTGCAGCTGCTGTGTCAGTTGCTCGAATCCCTACCCGACGACGCCCCGGTAATCATCGCCGGCGACTTCAACGACTGGCAGCTTCAGGGCAATGTCGCCCTCGCCCGTCGCGACTATCTGCACGAAGCCTTCGAGCGTCATCACGGGCGCCCGGCCAAGACTTACCCGGCGCGTTTTCCGCTGCTGCGGCTGGACCGGATCTACCTGCGCAATGCCAGCAGCCATGACCCACAGATCCTCGGCAACAAGCCGTGGACTCATCTGTCGGATCATTTGCCGCTGGCGGTGGAAGTGCATCTGTAAGCGCGATTCTGACAAGACCGTCCGTCAGTCCTGCTTGAACCGTGAGCAAATTCATCTACACCTAAAAAAGCTCAAGGAGTAGCGCATTCAATCCGTTAGGCCATGGATTTGATGTAGGGCATCAACTGTAGATGATGCCCAATTCATGGCACACCCAAGGATGAATTCCCCGAATTTGCCGTAGGGAATGACCATGCCGCGCTACTCCACACCTCTGCGGTCACTACCGCACGTCTTGCTCCTGCCTGCTTCTCTGCTGATGTTAACCAGCCACCCCGCTTCTGCGGCCTGCAACCTGGTGCCCGGACCAGGCAATGACAACTTCACCTGTGACAGCGGCACAAGTGGTCCACTGACGGATCTCGCCGGCAACAACAGCCTGACCTTCCCCGCCAACGGCACAGGCCAGATCAATGGCAGCGTGACCTTTGGCGCGGGTGCCGACCGGGTCGAGATCAATTCCGGCGTCATCACCGGCGCGGTCAGTCAGGGCAACGGCGTCGATGATTTCGTCATGAATGGCGGTTCAATCGGTTCGCTGGCCCAAGGCGACAGCCGCGATACGTTCCTGATGACCGGTGGCACCATCGTCGGCGCCTTCGAGGACGGCGATGTCGCGCGCATGACCGGTGGCACGATCGGCCGGGTCGACATGAAACTCGACAACAACATTTTCGACATGTCCGGCGGGCAGATCCTCGGCAATCTGGTAACCGGGTTCGGCACCGATACGATCATCGTTTCCGGCGGCCGCATCGGCGGCAACATCAGTGTCAGCGGCGGTAACGACAGCATCACCGTCAGTGGTGGGGAAATCGTCGGCGAGATTCGCGCCAGCGTCGGTGATGACCGTTTCCTGTGGGACGGCGGCGGCATTATCCGCTCGGCGATCCTGATGGACGTCGGCAATGACACGGCTACCCTGCGCAATCTTGGCGACAGCATTCTCACGCTGACGCCCAGCGTGGACGGCGGCGTCGGCACCGATACGTTGACACTGGACAACACGCGCACCGCCCTGCCTGCGCGCTTGATCAATTGGGAAACGGTCAACCTGAGCAATGCCTCGCAGCTTGATCTGGGTTCGTCCAGCCTGGTGCTGGGTGACGCGGGAACCGGCACGGGCGCGTTGAACATCGACGCCAGCAGCACCCTGTTTTCCACTCAGGGCAGCGTTGTGCCAGCGCTGACGGGACAAAGCGTGACGCTCAACAACGCCGGGATCATCGACCTGACACAAGGCAACAGCCGCACCAACGACACACTGACCGTGCAAGGCAACTACGTCGGTAATCGTGGTCAGTTACTGCTGCAAAGCACCGTGGCTGGTGACGATTCAGCAAGCGACAGACTGATCGTCAACAACGGCGGCCTGGAGGGTTCGACGGTCATCAGTGTCAGCAACGTCGGCGGTCTGGGCGCACTGACTCAGGTAAATGGCATTGAACTGGTGCAGGCACAAGGCAGCGCTGTCAGCAGCAACACGGCATTTACTCTCAGCGGCCCGGTGTCGACCGGCGCTTACGATTACTACCTGTTCAAGGGTGGCGTCACCGCCGGCACCGAGAACAACTGGTATCTGCGCTCAGCCGTTGTCGCACCGCAATTGATGAGCGTGCCCAATCCCGATCCGGCATTACCGCCGCTGCTGGTTCCGGTCGTGGCCACGCCCGTTGCAGCGGCCATCACCCCGCTCGACGGCGAGTCCGGTGAAGCGCTGTCCATTGCCTCGCTGCCGGTGTTACCTGCCGCCGTGGCCGGCGCCGCGCCAATTCCTCTGTATCGCCCGGAAGTACCGACCTGGTCGGTGTTGCCGCCCGCTGCCGCGCAACTGACGCTGAATGCACTGGGCACGTTTCATGATCGTCAGGGCGATCAGCGCCTGCTCAGCGAAACCGGCGCATTTGGCGCCGGTTGGGGCCGGGTCTACGGCAAGAATCTCGAGCAGACCTGGGCCGGTACGGTGACTCCGCGTCTGGACGGCTCGCTTAATGGCTTTCAGGTCGGCAATGATCTGTACAGCTCGCAGACTTCCGGCGGTCAGAACCAGCGCGTGGGGTTCTTCGTCGGCCACAGCCGTTTGCAGGGTGATGTCGACGGTTTCAACGAGGGCTTCCAGCACAACAGCGCCGGCAAGATCAAACTCGAAGGCGACAGCTATGGCCTGTACTGGACGCTGACCGACCCTTACGGCTGGTACGTCGACACCGTGGTGATGGGCACCCGTTTTGACGGCGACAACCATTCCGATCGTGGCGTCAAACTGGACAATCGCGGGCACGCGCTGACCTTGTCGGCCGAAGCCGGTTATCCATTGCCGATCAGTGACACGTGGGTGATCGAGCCGCAGGCGCAGGTCATCCACCAGAAAATCTCCCTCGACAGCCAGGACGATGGCATTTCACGCGTCTCGTTCGATTCCGACGGTGCCTGGACCGGTCGCCTCGGTGCCCGCCTCAAGGGCCGTTATCAAGTCAGCGGGCTGCCGGTGGAACCGTACTTGCGCGCCAATCTATGGCATACGTTTTCCGCTACTGACTCGGTGACATTCGGCGCCAGCGATGTCATCAGCACCGAACAGAAATCCTCGACAGCAGACATTGGCTTGGGCGTCGTGTTGACCCTCGACCGCGCCGTCAGTGTGTACGCCAGTACCGATTACAGCAGCAATATTGACAGCACTGACGTGCGCGGCGTGGTCGGCAACCTGGGTGTGCGCATTAGCTGGTAGACCTTCCGTCGGCAATCAAACCTCTCTACCTCTGAGCTTTTCCTGCGTTTTTCCATGCAAACAACCACTTAGTTATGTGCAGAAAAACAAACGCTTGCAAAGCCCGTTTTGCCACTACCGCTCATCGTTCAATTTCTTGACGGGCACGCTCGACTCTTCTTATCTCAACCTTAACTACCCCCGGAATCACAACCCGGGACGAACCTTCGGACACTCGCGAAAACGAGCGACCAGGGTTTGTCCCGCTCCATTCGGTCGCCCCTCGTTCGGGGTAGGAGAGACGCCACACAGAGAGAATGCATGCGCCTGCAAGGTAGACCTCCATGAAAACGCCCATCACCCCACACGAGATCAAAATCACTTTTTGCACAGTGTCGAGTTCTATCTTGCTGTGCTCATCCATGGAGGCGCAGGCCGGTCCTGCGGCGGATGAAACCACCCCGTGGTATCGCGCGGACGTGCCGGTCATGACACTGCCCGTCACCGTCATTACCCCCGGCCCGCAACGCTTGAGCCCACGCCCGGACTTGCAGGGGGCGAACCTGATCACCGAAGACCTCGCCCCGTCAGCCTGGAATGAGTTGTACGGCAGAAGTGCGCGTCAGGCACAAACCGATGTGCTGTCGTCGGGTTACGCAACACCCGGCAGCGGCGACTTCAAAGGACCAGCCGTGCTGACTCTGCAAAGTGGCAGCCATACCCAGACCATCGGCCTGATCGGCGGCCTCAACCAGATTCAAGCCAATGCCAATGGCCTGCTCACCAGCCGCGCCTTGGCAGACCCGAACAGCGACACCCTTAATCTGCAAGGCCAAAGCCTTGGCGCCTACTACAGCCTGAGCGGAGCTCAGGGCTGGCACGTGGATTTATCCGCCAGTGGCGGCCGGGTCAGCGGTTTCAGTCGCAACGAACAGGGCGCACGACAAGCCACCGAGGGCAGCGCACTGACGCTGTCAGTAGAAGGCGGTTATCCGATTGGCCTGAGCGAAAACTGGGTGGTCGAACCGCAGGCGCAACTGATCAATCAACGCATCACCCTCGACACACCCTACGCCGGTTCGGGCAATGCCTCCTCCACCGATCTGACAGCCTGGAGCGGCCGCGTCGGTGCACGTTTGAAAGGCAGTTACGATTTGAATGGCCTGCCGGTCGAACCCTATGTGCGCACCAACCTCTGGCACACGGTGTACACCGGCAATACCGTGACACTGGATCAGGTCGACAAGATCAGCAGCAGCCGCAAGTCATCCACTGTTGAGTTGGGCTTGGGCCTGGTGGCGCGGGTGACGCCGGCGGTGAGTCTGTATGTCAGTGCCGATTACAGCAGTGATGTCGATGACAATGATTTGAACGGGATCATTGGCAGCCTTGGGGTGCGGATGCGTTGGTGAGCGGTGAGCGGTGAGCCGGATTTTGAAGGTGTCTGAACCGGCGCCTTCGCGAGCAGGCTCGCTCCCACATTTGGAATGTATTCCCCCTGTGGGAGCGAGCCTGCTCGCGAATGCAGCGACGCGGTCTCGGATCAGCCCTCCGGTTTGAGGATCAACACCGCCAACGGCGGCAGGTTCAGCTCCAGCGACAACGACTGGCCATGGCTCGGCACCTCTTCGGTCTCCGCCCCGCCACCATTGCCATAGTTGGACCCGGCATAAATCCCCGCGTCACTGTTGAGCAACTCAGTCCAGCGCCCGGCAAACGGCACACCGACGCGATACGCCTGACGCGGCACCGGCGTGAAGTTGGCCACCACCAGCACCGGTTTGCCGTCCTTGCTCCAGCGTAGCCAGGCATAAACGCTGTTGATCGCATCGTCGCCGATCAACCATTGAAAGCCCTGCGGCGCGTCGTCCTGATCGTGCAGCGCCGGCTCGTCGCGATACAGCCGATTGAGGTCGCCCACCAGCTTCTGTACGCCTTTGTGCTCGGAGTACTGCAGCAGATACCAATCGAGCTGTTGATCGTGATTCCACTCGCGCCATTGACCAAATTCGCAGCCCATGAACAACAGTTTCTTGCCCGGATGGGTCCACATGAAACTCAGATAGGCGCGCAGGTTGGCGAATTTCTGCCAGCGGTCGCCGGGCATCTTGTCGATCAGCGAATGCTTGCCGTGCACCACTTCGTCGTGGGAGATCGGCAGGATGAACCGCTCGGACCAGGCGTAGACCAGGCCAAAACTCAGTTCGTTGTGGTGATGCGCGCGATACACCGGATCCTGCTGGATGTAATGCAGCGAATCGTGCATCCAGCCCATGTTCCATTTGTAGGCGAAACCCAATCCGCCCTGCTGCGTACTTTGGCTGACGCCGGGCCATGCCGTGGATTCCTCGGCGATGACCAGCGCACCCGGCGCTTCCAGTTCAACCACATCGTTCAAGTGCCGCAGGAAGTCGATGGCTTCCAGATTTTCCCGACCACCATGACGGTTCGGCACCCATTCACCGGCCTTGCGCGAATAGTCGCGATAAAGCATCGAGGCCACCGCATCAACGCGCAAACCGTCGACATGGAAATGTTTCAACCAGTGCAGCCCCGACGCCAGCATGTAACCGTGCACTTCGGTACGACCCAGGTTGTAGATCAGCGTGTCCCAATCCTGATGGAAGCCTTCCAGCGGATTGCCATACTCGTACAGCGCGGTGCCGTCGAACTGCGCCAGACCATGGGTATCGGTGGGGAAATGCGCTGGTACCCAGTCGAGGATCACACCGATCTCCGCCCGGTGGCAGGCGTCGACGAATTCGGCGAACTGCGCCGGGGAACCATAGCGCGCGCTCGGCGCGAACTGCGAAAGCAATTGATAACCCCAAGAGCCACCAAACGGGTGCTCCATGATCGGCATCAGTTCGATATGGGTGAACCCCAGTTCCTTGACGTACGGGATCAACCTTTCAGCAAGTTCCGGCCAGGTGTACTGGCGCGCCACTTCGCCCAGATCGTCCAGCTCGCATTGCCAGGAACCGGCATGCAGTTCGTAGATCGACAGCGGCGCCGAGTGTTTCTGCCGGTCGCGTCGGCTGCTCATCCAGTCCTGATCCTGCCAGTCGATTTGCAGCGGTTCGGCGACTTTCGACGCGGTGTCCGGCGGCAGGCTGGTGGCCAGTGCCATCGGGTCGGCCTTGAGCGGCAGAATGCCGTGGGCACCAAGAATCTCGTATTTGTACAACTCGCCCGCTTGCAGGCGCGGAATGAACAACTCCCAGACCCCGGACGGATGACGCAAGCGCATGGGATGACGGCGGCCGTCCCAGACGTTGAAATCACCGACCACCGACACGCGCCGGGCATTCGGCGCCCACACGGCGAAACGCACGCCGTCGACACCATCCACGGTTTTCAGTTGGGCGCCGAGGCAGGCACTGAGGTCGCGATGATTGCCCTCGGCGAACAGATACAGATCCATTTCGCCGAGCAACTGGCCGAAGCTATACGGGTCTTCGGCGACTTGCTCGCCGCCGGCCCAGCGCGTGCGCAACTGATACGGTCGCGCCTGATCGAAATGGCCGACAAACAGCCCCGGCGTTTCAGTCTGCGCCAACGGACCGCGCTCTTCACCGCTGTCCTTGTCCAGCACCACGACGCTCAATGCACCGGGCAGATAAGCGCGAATGAACTGCCCGCCAGCGCCATCGCCGTGCGGGCCAAGAATGGAAAAAGGGTCCTGATGTTCAGCGCGGACCAAGGCATCGATATCTTTCGCCGAGGGCAGCAGTGCTTCTTTGACCTGACCCTGTTCCTTGTTCGAGAAACTCATGACTACTCTCCACCAAGATCGGAAAAGGGTTTAAGCCCCGTCAATAACCCATACAAGCCGTGCAATGGCACGGGCAGCCACGTGGGGCGATTTTCGGCTTCATAGGCCACTTCATAGGCCGCCTTCTCCAGGCCGAACAACGCCAAAGCGGCGTCGGCACCTTCAGGATCTTGCCAGGCATGCTCAAGACTAGCTGCCGCCCGGCGATATGCCTGCACAAATGCCTCACGGGCCTCACGCAGATAGCGCTCGGCGACCAGACGCCGCGCGGTTTCAGACTCGGCACTGTGGTCAACGTTGTGCACGTTGATGGTCATCGCCGCCGCATAATCGAAGGAGCGCAGCACGCCGCTGACATCCTTGTACGGGCTGTGTTTGCCACGGCGCTCGCTCAATGGACGCGCCGGTTCGCCCTCGAAGTCGATCAGATAGGCATCGCCCTTGATCACCAGCACCTGGCCCAGATGCAGGTCGCCGTGGACGCGGATACGCAAGCCACCCGTGGCTTTTTTCGCCAGTTCCTGCAGATGCGCAAGAATGGTTTTCTTCTCGTCGATCAGGCGTTTGACCAGCTTCTGATCCGCCGCATCGAGTTCACCTTGATGCTGGTTGAGCAACTTCAAGGCATGCTCGACTTGCGCGACAACATCCTTGCCCGTGGCCTGCATGTCTTTGGCCGTCGACACCTGCGGCGCGAAGTCGGCATTGTCGGTTGGCGCGGCGAGCACCTGATGCATTTCGCCCAGACGCTGGCCGAGCATGCCGGCAAAATCCTTCAGCTCACCGAGGGCGTTGTAATGCTGTTCCTGTTCGGACATGGCATCGGCGAGTTCATCACGCAGCGCCCGTTCGAGGTTGTTCTGCGTCCATTCCCAGGCGTCGCCCTGATTGCTCAAATAACCCTGGGCGATCATCAGCAGGTTGTCTTCGCCCTTGGCGTCTCGGCGAATCACTGAACCGAGCAGCGGAGAGATATTGGCAAATCCGGCCTCGGTCAGGTAAGCGCTCATCTCCAGTTCCGGGTGTACGCCAGAAGCGACTTTACGTATCAGCTTGAGCACCAGGCTGTTGCCGATCACCACTGAGCTGTTCGATTGCTCGGCGGACAGATAGCGCACGTCCGACTCGGCACCGAGGCCGAGTTTTTCCAGCTGCGACGTCGGCGCAAATCGGATTTCGCCCTCGGCCGACTCCAGCACCGTGTTGTTCTGCATGCCTTGCAGCACCGCACGAATAAACGCCTCAAGGCTGAACGCGTCGGTGATCAAACCGACCTGTCGCACCCGTCTTACACGGGACAAGGCCAATTGCTGCGGCAACGCCGGGCCGACCTGATCTTCGGCAATGAAGCCAAATGGCAGTTGATAGCGACTGGTCTGCCCAGCGCTGGTGACTTCGATTTCGCTGAGCAACACCGGGTGCTGTGCATCGCCAAAGCGCACGCCATAAGCGAGATGGACTTTTTCGATGGCCGCGTCCTTGCCGGCGAACCAGCGGCGGTTCTGCAGCCAGCTCGGCAGAATGCTCTGCTCCAGCGTCGTGCGGGACGGCGCTTCGAGCAGTTCTTCCATGCGTTTTTTCAGCACCAGCGTGGTGAAGTCCGGCAGGCTTTGCGCCGGTTCGACATGCCAGCTCGGCATCTGGTTTTCTGCGGCCAGACCGAACCAGTAGAAACCATACGGCGCCAGGGTCAGGAGGAAATTCAACTGACCGATCGGCGGGAAGGCGTTTCCGCCAAGCATCTCCACCGGCACCATGCCGACGTAGGCCGACAGGTCCAGCTCCACCGCTTGCGCACTGCGCGAGACGTTGGCCACGCAGAGGATGATTTCGTGTTTGCCGTCGGCATCGGTGAATTCGCGGGTGTAGGCCAGCACGCGGCGGTTGTTCGGGGACAGCATCTTCAAGGTGCCACGGCCGAAGGCCTTGGACTGCTTGCGCACCGCCAGCAGACGTCGGGTCCAGTTCAGCAACGAATGCGGGTCGCCGGACTGGGTTTCGACGTTGACCGACAAGTAGCCATATTGCGGATCCATGATCGGCGGCAGCACCAGGCTAGCCGGGTCGGCGCGGGAGAAGCCGCCGTTGCGGTCGATCGACCACTGCATCGGCGTACGCACGCCATCGCGGTCGCCGAGGTAGATGTTGTCGCCCATGCCGATTTCATCGCCGTAATACAAGGTCGGCGTGCCGGGCATCGACAGCAACAGGCTGTTGAGCAATTCGATGCGTCGACGGTCGCGTTCCATCAATGGCGCCAAACGTCGACGAATGCCGAGATTGATCCGCGCACGGCGGTCAGCGGCGTAGTAATTCCATAGATAGTCACGTTCTTTATCGGTGACCATCTCCAGAGTCAGTTCATCGTGGTTGCGCAGGAAAATCGCCCATTGACAGTTGGCGGGGATTTCCGGGGTCTGACGCAAAATGTCAGTGATCGGGAAACGATCTTCCTGAGCCAGCGCCATGTACATGCGCGGCATCAACGGGAAGTGGAACGCCATGTGACATTCGTCGCCGTTGAGGCCAGCCGCATCGGTATCGCCGAAATACAGCTGAGTGTCTTCCGGCCATTGGTTGGCCTCGGCGAGCAACATGCGGTCGGGGTAATTGGCGTCGATCTCGGCGCGGATTTGCTTGAGGACGTCGTGGGTCTCGGGCAGGTTTTCGTTGTTGGTGCCGTCGCGCTCGATCAGGTATGGAATGGCGTCGAGACGCAAACCGTCGATGCCCATGTCCAGCCAGTAGCGCATCACCGAGAGCACGGCTTTCATCACTTGCGGGTTGTCGAAGTTCAGATCGGGCTGGTGCGAATAGAACCGGTGCCAGAAGTACTGGCCGGCGACCGGGTCCCAGGTCCAGTTGGATTTTTCCGTGTCGAGGAAAATGATCCGCGTGCCGTCGTATTTCTGATCGTCATCCGACCACACGTAGAAGTCCCGCGCCGCCGAGCCGGGTTTGGCCTTGCGCGCACGCTGGAACCACGGGTGCTGGTCGGAGGTGTGGTTGATGACCAGCTCGGTGATCACCCGCAAGCCGCGTTTGTGCGCCTCGGCGATAAAGCGCTTGGCGTCGGCCATGGTCCCGTAATCGCTGTGCACGCCACGGTATTCGGCGATGTCATAGCCGTCGTCGCGACGTGGCGAGGGGTAGAACGGCAACAGCCAGATGGTATTGACGCCGAGGTCGGCGATGTAATCGAGTTTGGCGATCAGGCCGGGAAAGTCGCCGATCCCGTCGTTGTTGGAGTCGAAAAACGATTTGACGTGAACTTGATAGATCACCGCGTCCTTGTACCAGAGCGGGTCTTTGATGAAGGTGGCTGCCTTGGGTTTCTTCGCCATGTGAAACTCCTGCTGAATGCTTTAAAAGCGCCCCACGATGATCGTTCCCTCGCTCTGCGTGGGAATGCCGCCATGGACGCTCTGCGTCAGTTTCTGGGACGCGGAGCGTCCCGGGATGCATTCCCACGCAGAGCGTGGGAACGATCATTACGTAGCGGTGATTCGCCAAATGCCAAACGGCTGATACGCCGGGTCGATGCGCATGAACTGATATTTGCGATGCCAGTCCCAGCGATGGCCGTTCATCAAGTCTTCGCCGTGGGTCGTCGCATCGTCGGGCAGACCCATTTCCCACAACGGCAGCTCAAAATTCGCCTCCTGCACGTTATGCGGATCGAGGCTGACCGCGACCAGAATGAAGTTGCTGCCGTCGAAACTGCGCTTGCCGAAATACAGAATGTTGTCGTTCCAAGCGTTGTAGACCTTCAGGCCCAGGTGCGTATGCAGCGCCGGGTTCTGCCGGCGGATACGGTTGAGCTGGGCGATCTCGGCAATGATGTTGCCGGGCGCGGTGAAGTCGCGGACGCGAATCTCGTATTTCTCTGAGTCGAGATATTCCTCTTTGCCCGGCACTGGGGCCGACTCGCACAGCTCGAACCCCGAGTACATGCCCCACAGGCCCGAGCCCATGGTCGCCAGCGCCGCACGAATCAGAAAACCCGGACGCCCGGATTCATGCAGGAATGCCGGGTTGATGTCTGGCGTGTTGACGAAGAAGTTCGGCCGGTAGCATTCGCGCCACGGCGATTCGTTCAATTCGGTGAAATACGTCGCCAGCTCAGCCTTGGTGTTGCGCCAGGTGAAATAGGTGTAGCTCTGCGTGTAACCGACCTTGCCCAGCCGCGCCATCATCGCTGGCGTAGTGAAGGCCTCGGCGAGGAAAATCACTTCGGGGTACAGCGCCCGCACATCGGCGATCAGCCATTGCCAGAACGGCAGTGGTTTGGTGTGCGGATTGTCGACGCGGAAAATCTTCACGCCCTCCTCGACCCAGCCGATGACGATGTCGCGCAACTCGATCCACAGGCTCGGAATCGCATCCGGCGCATAGAAGTCGACGTTGACGATGTCCTGATATTTCTTCGGCGGATTTTCCGCGTATTTGATCGTGCCGTCCGGGCGCCAGTTGAACCAGCCCGGATGCTGCTTGAGCCACGGGTGATCCTGGGAACACTGGATGGCGAAATCGAGGGCGATTTCCAGACCGTGATCGGCAGCAGCGGCGACCAGTCGGCGGAAGTCTTCGCGGGTGCCGAGTTGCGAGTGAATCGCCTCGTGTCCGCCCTCCTCGCTGCCAATCGCGTAAGGGCTGCCGGGATCATCCGGGCCGGCGGTCAGAGAATTATTGCGGCCCTTGCGGTGGGCGCGACCGATCGGATGGATCGGCGTGAAATACAGCACGTCGAAACCCATGTCCTGAATCATCGGCAGGCGCGAATGCACGTCATTAAAAGTGCCATGGCGATGGGGATCGTCGGTCATCGAGCGCGGAAACAGTTCGTACCAACTAGCGAATTCAGCCAGTTCGCGTTCGACGTCCATCGGGAACTCAGGACTGACGCTCAAGTACGCGCGGTGATCGGCCTCGGCCATCAGTTGCGCACTGCGCGAGTGCAGAAACAGCGCAACTTGCTCGGTTTCGAGCAGGCCGGACAATTCATGGTGCAAGGCAGCCAGTTGCTCACTGAGCTGGCCTTCGCTGCGTTCGGCGGCCTGTTGCACCATCGTCCGGCCTTCCTGCAGCTCCAGCGAGACAGGGACGGCGGCGTTGTGCTTTTTCTCCAGTTCATACTGAAAACTGGCGAAGTGGTCGATCCACGCTTCGATGCAATACAGGTAGCGGCCCTGATGTTCAGGGCGGAACTGGCCTTGCCAGCCATTATTGCCCTGATCGGTCATGACTTCGCTTTGCCAGGTTTCCTCACCTTCCTCGCGCCAGCGGATGCGCACGGCGAGTTTGTCGTGACCGTCGGCAAACACTTTGCTGGTGACCACCACTTCACGACCGGCAATCGACTTCACGGCGAACTGCCCGCCATCCAGCGTCGGCATGATGTTTTCGATGGCAATGCGCGGCAGCAGCAACGCCTGCGACAGCGGCATGTGCGGGTTGTAGCTTAATTCAGAAGTTTTTTCAGACGTCATTGAGCATCTCTCCTTAACGCCCCAAGGACGCTCTTGTGCCGGGTCAGTGTTCGCAACGCAGCGCCTGCCCCGGAATGAACTCACTTAGGTTCCGAGCAACCGCCGCCGGGAAAAGTTCAGATGAAATTGCCGTGTCAGAAAAGCGGATCGAATTGCGCGCAGGGTGGTCAATCCACTTAAGCACTTCTCACGCCATGTGCCACACGGAGGTCAACAGATGAACATCCCGATTCCGGCGGAAACGCCCGATCCGAACATCGACAAACCCACCCTGCCCGAGACCGAGCCGCAACCGATTCCCGAGCAGGAACCACCCGGCACCACGCCACCGCCTAAAGAGGAACCGCCGAGCACGATGCCCCCGGTCATCGTCTAACTGATCGTTCCCACGCGCAGCAAAGGAATGCAGCCCGGGACGCTCCGCGTCCCATAGCGGACGCGGAGCGTCCATTGAGCCATTCCCACGCAGAGCGTGGGAACGATCATCCGGCACCGGAATGATCAGTGGTCGTCAGTCTTATCCTCTTCCTTTTCGAAAAGCTTCACGATCCGCGGCATCACGCTAAAAATTGCCAGTGCGAGAAAGGTGCTGAGCAACGCCGTAGCCTCTTTGCCCAACCCGGCGGCCACACCAATGGCCGCCGTCATCCACAGCCCGGCAGCCGTGGTCAGGCCTTTAACATGGCCTTCATCGCCTTCCTTGTTTTTCAGAATAGTCCCGGCACCGAGAAAGCCGATCCCGGCAATCACCCCCTGCACCACCCGGCTCATCGCATCGGACTCGGCGCCGGACGTCTGCGGCACCAGCACAAACAACGCTGCCCCCAGCGCTACCAGCATGTGCGTGCGCACCCCGGCCGCCTTGCCCTTGTGCTCGCGCTCGAAGCCGAGAATTCCGCCGAGTACCGCCGCCATCAGCAGGCGCACGGTGATGCGCGTCAATTGCGAAGCATCTCCGACGTCGGCGAATTCCGCTTGCAGGGTTTGCCACACTTCATGCCACCACGCGTTCATCGTGCAGTCCTTGTTGTTATTGGCTGGATAGACGATGGACAACGGCGACCATTAATCGGTTGCGCAGAACGATCCGCGAACCTTGCGTCCTAATCTTGCAGACCTACCTGAAAAAGGACTGCTCCTATGCCTCTTCGAGTCGATGAATCCAACCCCGAGCAAAAAGTGTGTTTTTTCACCGTTGAACATGGCGAGGAAATTCGCATTTGCGACACCCTGGAAGTCATGACGGATAGCGAAAAATCCATGTCGTTCGTGGACATAGAAGGCCGGCGCGTTTACATCACCGAAGCAGAAGCCGACAAATTGACCGTCGCAGGTGCCAAGGACGGACGCAAACACCTGAAAGCCGACGAGAGTGATTCGGTGATTTGACTGACCTTGATCAACACCGCGCGCAAACGTCTGCGATAGGCGTTTGCGCCCACGTCTGCGGGCTGCTTCAAGTTGTCGCAGGCGCTGCGCGAAATCTCATCTGATCCGCTTTTTATTGAAATACCTGAGTCTGTTATGCAAACAGATCGACGCTCATAGTGCTCCGGCCTGATGGAGGCTGATGAGCGAATGACCATGAGCGAACAAATCCCCGTCCGAACCGTAGAAGCAACGCCCACTATAAAGAGTGTGCCCGCACGCCCAATGAAGGCGACGGCCAAATCCAGCGACAACCAGATCCACACCCGCAGCTTCACCGGCCTGTTCCGCACCCTGCGCATGAGCGGCGCGGGATTTCTGTTTGTGCTGTTTTTCGGCACCGTGTGGCTGAATTGGGGCGGTCGTCAGGCGGTGCTTTGGGATCTTTCCGAAAGCAAATTCCACATCTTTGGCGCGACATTCTGGCCGCAGGATTTCATTCTGCTTTCGGCGCTGCTGATCATCGCCGCGTTCGGCCTGTTCGCCATCACCGTGTTTGCCGGTCGGGTCTGGTGCGGCTACACCTGCCCGCAGAGTTCGTGGACGTGGATCTTCATGTGGTGCGAAAAGATCACCGAAGGCGAGCGCAACCAGCGCATCAAACTGCAAGCCGCACCCTGGAGCCTGAACAAACTGGCGCGCCGTGCGGCCAAGCACACTTTGTGGCTGGCAATCAGCGTAATGACCGGCCTGACCTTCGTCGGTTATTTCACCCCGATCCGGCCATTGGCTGAAGAGTTGCTGACCCTGCAAATCGGCGGTGTCAGCCTGTTCTGGGTGCTGTTCTTCGCTGCGGCCACCTACATCAACGCCGGCTGGTTGCGTGAAGCGGTGTGCATGCACATGTGCCCGTATGCGCGGTTCCAGAGCGTGATGTTCGACAAGGACACCCTGGCGATTGCCTACGACGTGGCCCGTGGCGAGAATCGGGGCCCGCGTAAACGCGACGTGAAGCCGGTAGAAGCCGGTCTGGGTGATTGCATCGACTGCCAGTTGTGCGTGCAGGTCTGCCCGACTGGCATCGACATCCGAGACGGCTTGCAGATGGAGTGCATCGGTTGCGCCGCGTGCATCGACGCCTGCGATTCGATCATGGACAAGATGAACTACCCGCGCGGCTTGATCCGCTACAGTTCCGAGCGCGAATTGCAGGGTGGCAAAACCCATCTGCTGCGCCCGCGCCTGATTGGCTACACCGTGGTGCTGGTGGCAATGATCGGCGCGTTGGCACTGGCGCTGGTCGAGCGGCCAATGGTGTCGCTGGACGTGACCAAGGATCGCGGGCTGTTCCGCGAGAACGGTCAGGGCCAGATCGAAAACATCTATAGCCTCAAAGTCATCAACAAGACCCAGCAGCGTCAGGATTACCACCTGAGCTTGGTCGACGGCGATGGCTTCCAGTTGCAAGGCAAGAATGAGTTGAGCCTGGCGCCGGGGGAAATTGTCGATGTGCCGGTGTCGGTGGCGATGACCACAGAACGCCCGGCCAGCAGTTCGCAGACCCTGAGCTTCAAGATTGCCGACAGCGATGAGCCTGAGGTTTATAGCGTGGCGAAAAGCAGGTTTGTGGCGCCGATGAATCGCTGAGCCGTTAGAATCTTTTCCCCTCACCCCAGCCCTCTCCCAGGGGTAGAGGGGGCCGACCGAGGTGTCTGTCGCTAGATATCGACCTGACAGACCGAGTCGATTATGGATTCAGCAAAGCACTTTCCGGCCGAATCGATTATGGATTCAGAAAAGCACTTTCAGGTCGGTGTAGTTCACAAGCATCCCCCAATCAGTCCCCTCTCCCTCTGGGAGAGGGCTAGGGTGAGGGGCAATTTCCCTGACACCCATCAATCAACCAGCACCAAGGCTCCTCGATGAAACGCTACGAAAAATTCGCCGACGACATCGCTGAACTGATCCGCTCCGGCGTCCTTGGCCCCGGCCAGCGCGTGCCTTCGGTGCGCTACGCCAGCCAGACCTATGGCGTCAGCCCGTCCACGGTGTTCCAAGCCTATTACCTGCTCGAACGCCGTGGCCTCATCCGCGCCCGGCCGCGTTCCGGCTACTTCGTCAACACCCACGCGCCGAGCCCGTTTTCCGAGCCGGTGATCAGCAGCCACGTTAACGACTCCACCGAAGTCGACGTCAGCGAACTGGTGTTCTCGGTCCTCGATTCGATCAAGGACCCCAGCACCGTCCCCTTCGGCTCGGCATTCCCCAGCCCGACCCTGTTTCCGTTGCAACGCCTGTCGCGCTCGCTGGCCAGCGCCGCCCGCGAGATGGACCCGCGCATGGTCGTCACCGACATGTCGCCGGGCAACCCGCAACTGCGCCGGCAGATCGCCCTGCGCTACATGGTCGGCGGCCTGATGCTGCCGATGGAAGAACTGCTGATCACCAACGGCGCTCTCGAAGCGCTGAACCTGTGCCTGCAAGCCGTAACCGAACCCGGCGATCTGGTGGCGATCGAAGCCCCGGCGTTTTACGCCAGCCTGCAAGTGCTGGAACGGCTGAAACTCAAAGCCGTGGAAATCCCCGTGCACCCGCGCGACGGCATCGACCTCGGCGTGCTTGCGCAAACTCTGGAGCGCCATCCGATCAAGGCCTGCTGGTGCATGACCAGTTTCCAGAACCCGATGGGCGCAACCATGCCCGAAGCGAAGAAGCAGGAACTGGTCGAACTGCTGCGCCGCCATCAAGTGCCGCTGATCGAAGACGACGTCTACGCCGAACTCTATTACGGCCAACAGGCCCCGAAACCGGCCAAGGCCTTCGACACCGAAGGTCTGGTGATGCATTGCGGCTCCTTTGCCAAGAGCCTCGCGCCCGGGTATCGCATCGGCTGGGTCGCCGCCGGCCGCTACGCACAGAAAATCGAACGACTGAAACTGATGACTTCGCTGTGCGCCTCGATGCCAGCGCAGGCAGCGATTGCCGACTATCTGCAGCACGGCGGCTACGATCGGCATCTGCGCAAACTGCGTTACGCCCTGGAAGAACAGCAGAGCGCGATGCTCGCCGCGATTGCCCGTTATTTCCCGGCGCAGACGCGGGTCAGCCAACCGGCGGGCGGTTACTTCTTGTGGCTGGAATTACCGCCGCAGATGGATTCGTTGAAGTTGTTTCAGATGGCGCTGGCACAAGGCATCAGCATTGCGCCGGGGCCGATTTTCTCGCCGACGCAGCGGTTCAGGAATTGTATTCGTCTGAACTATGGCAGCCCTTGGACTGAGGATTCGGAGAAGGCCATGGAGACGTTGGGGCGGATTGTGCGGTCGTTCTGACAATCCTGTGTTGTCTGGGCTATTGCCTTCGCGAGCAGACCTGGCAGCGAAACTCTCTGGACTTAACGCCCACCCCCCAAATCAACAAACGTCCCGGTCGCATACGACGCCTTGTCCGACAACAACCAGACAATCGCCTCCGCCACTTCATCCGGCCGACCGCCACGGGCCATCGGAATCGCCGACTCGAGCTTGCTGACCCGGTCCGGATCGCCGCTCAAGGCATGGAAATCGGTATAGATGTAACCCGGACGCACCGCGTTGACCCGAATCCCTTCGCCCGCCACTTCCTTGGACAGACCGATGGTGAAGGTGTCGAGCGCGCCTTTGGAGGCGGCGTAATCGACGTATTCGTTCGGCGAGCCGAGGCGCGCAGCCACTGACGACACGTTGACGATACTGCCGCCCTGCCCGCCGTGCTTGGGCGACATGCGCAGGATCGCGTGCTTGGCGCAGAGGATCGGCGCCAGGACATTGGTTTTCATGATTTTCAGAATGCGGAATTCGGACATTTCGTCGACTCGCGACTTTTGTCCGACGGTGCCAGCATTGTTCACCAGAGCGGTGACACGGCCCAGTTCGCTGTCGACGCGCTGGAACAGCGCAATCACTTCGTCTTCGATGCTGACGTCGGCACGTACGGCGATGGCTTGTGCGCCCAATGCGCGGACTTGCTCCAGCACGCTTTGCGCAGCCTGTTCATCCGACTGATAGTTGATGCAGATCCGATAGCCTTGCGCGGCAGCCAACAAAGCCGTAGCGGCGCCAATTCCGCGCCCGCCACCGGTGATCACAATGACTTTATCCATGCTGGCCTTTCCCCCAAATGCACACGTAACAGTCGGGGGGAAGAATAACCGCCATTGGCGGCTTTTGCATGGAGTCTGTGGTGTCTGGGCAGACGCCTTCGCGAGCAGGCTCGCTGCCACACTGTATTTGTGCTCCACGCCGCCCCTGTGGGAGGGAGCCTGCTCGCGAAGAACGGTAACGCGGTCGATCAGACCACCGCTAACTGCTCGCCCCGCGCAATATCCTGCATGAATTTTTCCGCCGGCATCGGATGCCCGAGCAGATAACCCTGCAGCGAATCACAACCCAATTGAGTCAAGAACTCCTGCTGCACGCCGGTTTCCACGCCTTCAGCGACAATGCGCAAACCAAGCGCCTGCCCCAACGCGACAATCGCCGAGACAATCGCCGCATCGTCACTGTCATGCTCCAGATCGCGGACAAACCCACGGTCGATCTTCAGTTCATTGGCCGGCAACCGCTTGAGGTACATCAGGCTGGAATAACCGGTGCCGAAGTCATCGATCGACAGGTCGACGCCCATGTCCGACAACTCCTGCAACACCGTCATGCTCGCATCGGCATCGCTCATGGCCGTAGTCTCGGTGATTTCCAGGGTCAGGCTGTTGGCCGGCAAATGGTGAGTGGCCAGCGCCCTGGCCACGCTGCGCACCAGTCCCGTGTGGCAGAACTGCAACGCCGACAGATTCACCGCGATACGCCAGTCGGTATAACCGAGCACGTACCACTCGCGCATCTGCCGGCAGGCTTCGTTGAGCACCCATTCACCAATCGGAATGATCAGTCCGGATTTCTCCGCCAGTTCGATGAACTTGTCCGGCATCAGCATGCCGTGGACCGGATGCTGCCAGCGCAGCAACGCTTCAGCGCCGACGGGACGGCCATTGGCGGCGTCGAACTTCGGCTGGTAATGCAAGCTGAACTGACTGTGCTCCAGCGCCGCACGCAGGTCCTGCAACAACTGCAACTGCTTGCGGGCGTTGTTGTTCATCGACGCGTCGAAGAAGCTGTAACCGTTTTTGCCGCCGCCCTTGGCGTGGTACATCGCGGCGTCGGCGTTCATCAGCAGTTCCTGCGCGTTCTGGCCGTTCCCCGGGTACAGGGCGATGCCGACACTGGCGGAGATCTGCAAGTCATGCTCGGCGACACGGAACGATTGCGCGATCAGGCCGACCTGGCGTGCCGCCAGACCTAACGCGTCGTTGGGTTCGGCCAGACGCACCAGCAGCACGAATTCATCGCCACCGATCCGCGCCAGGGTATCCGGGCCGCGCAAATCTTCGCGCAGACGCAACCCCACTTCGCGCAACAACTGGTCGCCCATGTGGTGACCGAACGCATCGTTGACCGGTTTGAAGCCGTCCAGATCGATGAACATCAAGGCAAAACAGCCACCCTGCTCATGAACCTTTTTCATTGCCTGATTAATGCGGTCGTCCAGCAGCATGCGGTTCGGCAGCCCGGTCAAGGTGTCGTGCAGGGCCAGTTGCGTGAGTTCGCGGTTGGCCACGGTCAGCGAGTGCGCCAGATCCGCCGTGCGCGCTTCGAGACGCGCGTCGAGAATCGAGGTCAGCAAGGCAATCGACAGCACCGCCAACGTGGTGATCAACACCAGGCTGTCGAGGCCGTTGCCCTTCAAGCCGTTGACCGTGGCACCACAGAAACTGCCATCAGGAAATTGCGCGGCAGCCATGCCGGTGTAATGCATGCCGACAATGGCGATGCCCATGATGATCGCTGCGCCGCCGCGAATCAGCCGCACATAGGGAGAATGCTGACGCAAGCGGAAGGCGATCCACAACGCCGCCGCCGACGCACCGACGGCAATCAGCAACGAAGCGCCAAACAGCGTCGGGTCGTAGTCGATGCCCGGCGTCATGCGCATCGCCGCCATGCCGGTGTAATGCATGGCACTGATTCCGCTGCCCATGATCAGCGCACCGAATGCCAGTTGCAGCATTGGCAGTTTCGGCTGGCTGACCAACCACAAGGCGAACCCGCAGGACAGTACCGCGATCAGCAGCGACAGCGCGGTCAGGCTGATGTCATAGCCCAGATCGATCGGCAGTTTGAAGGCGAGCATGCCAATGAAATGCATCGACCAGACGCCGATGCCCATGGCGAACGCACCACCGGCGGTCCAGAAATGCACCGCGCGGCCTTTGGCCGTGGCGATGCGACCGGTAAGGTCGAGCGCGGTGTACGAAGCGAGAATCGCCACGCACAACGAAATGAAAACCAGGGTGGAGGAATAACTACCGATGAGCATGGGATTTCTCGTGGCCACCCAACGCGGACTGCGTCCATTCTCGGTCAGGCAAAGGCGGCGATTGTACTGATTGCACAGAAGAACGCACTGACAAAGTAATCAAATGGCCATCAAGCCGATGAAACGCTCGTTTGATCGGCCGACGAGGCTCTGGCGCGGCGTTCACGGCTTTACCCGATCGTTCCCACGCTCTGCGTGGGAATGCCTCAGCGGACGCTCTGCGTTTTGATCGTTCCCACGCTCCGCGTGGGAATGTAGCCAGGGACGCTCCGCGTCCCCTCCAGAGCCGAACGCGGAGCGTCCGTTGAGGCATTCCCACGCGGAGCGTGGGAACGATCAGTGAAGCCAACCTTCAGCGGGTGTTATCGCTGACATCCAATTGTCCGTCCCAACCGCCGCCCAGCGCAGCAATCAATTGCACGCTGGCGATCAAGCGGCTTTGCAGAATGTTCAGCACATTGCGCTCGTTGCTCAACGCTGTCGCTTGCACCACCACCACATCGATGTAGGCAATCAATCCGGCCTTGTACTGGTTTTCCGTCAGGCGCAGGGAATCGCGGGCAGCATCCAGCGCTTCCTGGCGCACTGCTGCTTCGTCCTCGTAAACCTTGAGCTGCACCAGATAGTTTTCCACCTCACGGAAACCATCGAGCACAGTCTGGCGATACTTGGCCACGGTCTGATCGTAGACCGCTTCAGTGCGGTCGACTTCGGCCGAACGGATGCCGCCATCGAAAATTGGCAACGACAGTTTCGGCCCGACCGACCAGAAACGGTTCGGCAGGCTGATCAGGTTCTGCGACGTACTGCTGCTGTAGCCGCCACTCAAGCTCAACGACAGGTCCGGGTAATACGCCGCTTTCGCCACGCCGATGTTGGCGTTGGCCGCAATCACCGAACGCTCCGCCGAGGCGATATCCGGGCGCCGCTCCAGCAACTGCGACGGCAGGCTCAATGGCACCTGCGGCAGCTTCGGAATGGTCTGCACTTCGGCAATGTTGAAATCCGCCGGCGCTTGCCCGGTCAGCACGGCAATCGCATTTTCGAACTGCGCACGTTGCCAGATCAGATCGACCAGATCGGCCTGGGTACTTTTCAGCTGCGTCTGTGCCTGCGCGACCGCATCCCGCCCGGAAACACCCGCGCGGTATTGGTTTTGGGTCATTTTCAGCGACCGCTCATACGCCGCCACCGTCGCTTCGAGCAGGCGCTTCTGCTGATCGATCACGCGCAGTTGCAGGTAGTTTTGTACCAGCTCCGATTGCTGGCTCAGGCGCATGGCCGCCAAGTCGGCAAAACTGGCCTGGGCGCTGGCCTCATCGGCTTCCAGTCCACGGCGCAGCTTGCCCCACACGTCCGCTTCCCAACTGACACCCAGCTCGGCGTTGTAGGTGTCACGTATCCCACTGGAGGAACTGCTCAGACTCGAACTGCTGCTGCCGGTGCCTTGGCTTGAGCGGGTTTTACCCAAGCTCAGATCGACACTCGGATAAAACGCCCCGCGCGCACTGCGTACCAAAGCCTGGGCCTGACGGTACTGGGCTTCCGACTGCGCGACTGTCTGGTTGGAACTGTTGAGTTTCTCGATCAGCCCGTTGAGCTGCTGATCGCCGTACAACTCCCACCAGGCACCCCGGGCCAGCGAATCGCTCGGGTTGGCCTGGGTCCAGCCCTCGGCTTCCTTGTACTGGGCAATTTCAGCGGTCTGCGGACGCTGGTAGTCCGGGCCGACGGCGCAGGCACTGAGCATCGCCACGCACAGCGACAGGCTCAGCAGACGCGAGCCGCGAACAGTGGCCAGATTGAAAAGCGAACGGTCAGTCATAGCGGAGTTTCCAGAGCGGCATCAGTACGCACGCCACGCCATTTGTTGAAACGATGGCGCAGCTTGTCGAGATAGAGGTAAACCACAGGGGTGGTGTAAAGCGTCAGCACCTGGCTGAAAATCAGCCCGCCGATGATGGTCAAGCCCAACGGCTGGCGCATTTCCGCGCCTTCGGCTCGGCTGAGCAGCAACGGCAAGGCACCGAGAATCGCCGCCAACGTCGTCATCAGAATCGGCCGCAGACGCTGTAGACAGGCACTGCGAATTGACTCCAGCGGCGACAGGCCCTGATGACGTTCCAGTTGCAATGCGAGGTCGATCATCAGAATGGCGTTTTTCTTCACCACGCCAATCAGCAGGAACAATCCGAGCAACGAGATCAGACTGAATTCGCCGCCCAGCACATAGATCGACAGCAGCGCACCGACCCCGGCCGAAGGCAGGGTCGACAGGATCGTCAGCGGATGGATGTAGCTTTCATACAGCACGCCCAATACCAGATACACCGCCAGCAGCGCGCCGAGAATCATGAACGGTTGGCTCTTCTGCGTCGCGGCAAAAGCGTCGGCGGTGCCGGCCATTTTCGCGATGACATCTTCCGGCAGGCCGAGCTTGGCAATCGCCCGCTCGATGGCCGCACTGCCCTGCTCCACCGTCACGCCTTCAGCCATGTCGAAGGAAATGTCCTCGGAGGCAAACTGGCCTTCGTGGCTGACGCGGTCGTCTTCCAGGCTGTTTTCGTAATGGGCAAAGGTCGACAACGGCACCCGCGCGCCATCGGCGGTAATCACCTGCACTTGCTTGAGCGTCACCGGATCCTGGGCGTATTTCGGATTGACCTCCATCACCACCTGATACTGGTTGAGGCTGTCGTAGATCGTCGAAATCTGCCGCTGGCTGTAGGCGTTGTTCAGCACGGCGGTGACCATGTTCATGTCGACACCGAGGCGTTTGGCCTGATCGCGGTCGACAATCAGTGTCACTTGCTGCGCACCGCGCCCTTCGCGGGCATCAATCGCGGTCAGTTCAGGCAACGCCCGCAGCGCGGCGACCACTTTCGGATACCACTGACGCAGGGAACCGAGGTCCGCACTTTGCAGGATGTAACTGTACTGCGACGTGGTTTGCTCGCGTCCGCCGCCAAACTGCAGATCCTGATCCGCCATCAGCATCAGTTGCGCACCGGGGACCTTGGGCATTTCCTTGCGCAGGCGTTCGATGACTTTCTGCGCATTGAGCTGACGCTCCTTGATCGGTTTCAGACGTACCAGCATGAAAGCGTTGTTGGTGCCGTTGGTGCCACCGATGAAACCGGCGACGCTTTCCACCGCTTCGTCCTTGAGCACGGCACGGCGGAAGATTTCCATTTTCGGCTGCATCACGCTGAACGACAGGCCGTCGTCACCGCGCACAAAACCGATCAACTGGCCGGTGTCCTGCTGCGGCATGAAGGTTTTCGGCACCACCACGTACAGCGCGACGTTGACGCCGACGGTGATCAGCAGACTGAGCAATGTCAGCCGACGGTGGCGCAGCACCCAGTCGAGGCTGGTCGCGTATTTGCCGACCATCCAGTCGTTGGTGCGGCGGCTCCAGCGTTGCAGGCGGTTTTCCTGCCCCGGCGTGTGCGGCTTTAGCCAACGGGCGCAGAGCATCGGCGTCAGCGTCAGCGAAACCACCAGCGAGACAACAATGGCCGCCGCCAGGGTGATGGAAAACTCGCGAAACAGGCTTTCGACAATCCCTCCCATAAACAGGATCGACAAGAATACCGCCACCAGCGAAACGTTCATCGACAGCAAGGTAAAACCGACTTCCTTGGCCCCGAGGTACGCGGCCTGCATCGGTTTGACGCCTTCGTCGATGTGCCGGGAAATGTTCTCCAGCACCACGATGGCATCGTCCACGACCAGCCCGGTGGCGAGGATCAACGCCATCAGCGACAGGTTGTTCAGCGAGAAGCCGTAGAGGTACATCACCGCAAAGGTGCCGACCAGCGACACCGGCACGGCCAGTGTCGGAATCAGCGAGGCGCGGAAATTGCCGAGGAACAGGAACACCACCAGGATCACCAGTGCCACGGCAATCAGCAGGGTCATCTCGGCTTCGTGCAACGTTGCCTTGATCACCGGCGAACGGTCCATGGCCAGATTCAGCTTCACGCTGGCCGGCAACACCGCTTGCAGTGCCGGCAGTTGCGCCTTGATCTCGTTGACCGTCTCGATGATGTTGGCGCCGGCCTGGCGGTTGATCACCAACAGCACCGCCGCGTCATCGTTGAAGAAGCCGCTGTTGTAGCGGTCCTCGACGCCGTCGCTGACCTTGGCCACGTCCTTGAGGCGCAGTGCGGCGCCGTCGGCATAGTGGATGATCAGTGACTCGTAATCCTTGGCTTTCTCCAGCTGGTCATTGGCCTGGATCTGCCACAACCGTTGACCGTCCTCAACCGAGCCTTTCGGCCGGCGAACGTTGGCATCGGCGATGGTCTTGCGCACATCGTCGAGCGCCACGCCGTACTGGTTGAGCGCCTGCGGTTCGAGCTCGATGCGCACCGCCGGCAGGGAACTGCCGCCGATCTGCACTTCACCGACGCCCTGCACCTGGGAGAGGCTCTGGGACAGAATGGTCGAAGCCAAATCGTAGAGCTGGCCTTTTTCCAGCACATCGGAGGTCAGCGACAGCACCATGATCGGCGCCTGCGACGGGTTGACCTTCTTGTAGGTCGGCATGCTGCGCATTCCGCTCGGCAACAGGTTGCGCGAGGCGTTGATCGCGGCCTGCACTTCCCGCGCGGCACCGTTGATGTCGCGGTCGAGGTCAAATTGCAGAATGACCCGGGTCGAACCCTGACTGGAACGACTGCTCATGGTATTGACGCCAGCGATAGCGCCGAATGAGCGCTCCAGCGGTGTGGCCACAGTGGACGCCATAACTTCCGGGCTGGCACCGGGCAGACTCGCCTGCACGACGATCACCGGGAAGTCCATTTGCGGCAGCGGTGCCACCGGCAACAGGCCGAAGCTGACACCGCCAAGAAGCATGATCGCCAGGCTCAGCAGCATCGTTGCGACCGGGCGCTTGATGAAAGGACCGGAGAGGTTCATTGACCGCGATCTCCGCCTTCACCGCAGATCCCTGTGGGAGCGAGCCTGCTCGCGAATGCGATCTTACATTCAACAAGGATGTTGCCTGATAGGCCGCTTTCGCGAGCAGGCTCGCTCCCACCTTGAATGTGCGATGCTCGCAAAGTCATACCGACACCTCTTCAGTGTCAGCATTGGTCTTGCCAAAGCGCCGACCGAGGCGGTCGAAATACAGGTAGATCACCGGCGTGGTGAACAGCGTCAGCACCTGACTCACCAACAGACCGCCAACCATCACCAGACCCAGCGGCTGACGCAGTTCAGCCCCGGAACCGGTGGCGAGCATCAACGGCACCGCACCAAACAGCGCCGCCAGGGTGGTCATCAGAATCGGCCGGAAGCGCAGCAGCGCGGCCTGATAGATCGCCTCCTGCGGCGCCATCCCCTGATTGCGCTCAGCATCGAGGGCGAAGTCGATCATCATGATCGCGTTCTTCTTGACGATACCGATCAGCAGGATGATGCCGATGATGGCGATCATGCCCAGGTCATTACCACTGAGCAGCAACGCCAGCAACGCACCGACCGCCGCCGACGGCAAGGTCGAGAGAATGGTGATCGGGTGAATGTAGCTCTCGTACAGCACGCCGAGCACGATGTACATGGTCACCACGGCCGCCAGAATTAGCAGCAAGGTACTCGACAGTGACGCCTGGAACGCTTCGGCCGCACCCTGGAACTGGGTTTGTACGCCGACCGGCATGCCGATATCTTTCTGTACCTGCTCGATGACGTCGACCGCATGCCCCAGCGCCACGCCGGGCGCGAGGTTGAACGACATCATCACTGCCGGAAACTGGCCGATATGGGTAATCGCCAGTTGCGCCTGACGTTCTTCCACATGGGCCAGACTCGACAGGCGTACCTGTGCGCCGTCGGTGGTCTTGACATGAATCTGGTCCAGCGCCTGCGGGCCGATCTTTTCCCCGGCCTGAGCTTGCAGCACCACGCGGTACTGGCTGGCCTGGGTGTAGATCGTCGAGATCTGCCGCTGGCCGAAAGCGTCGTACAGTGCATCGGTGATGTTCGCCACCGAAACGCCAAGGCGGGAAGCGGCATCGCGGTCGATCACCAGATAGACCTGCAAACCCTTGTCCTGCAAATCACTGGCGACGTCGGTCAGTTCCGGACGCTGCGCCAGCGCTTCGACCAGACGGCTGCTCCACTGGCTGAGCAGTTCGGAGTCCGGCGAGGACATGCTGAACTGGTATTGCGTGCGGCTGACGCGGTCCTCGATGGTCAGATCCTGCACCGGCTGCATGAACAGGCGGATGCCGACCAGTTTGTCCAGTTGTGGTTGCAGGCGCGCAATCACTTCAGTAGCGGTCAGATCACGATCGCCATGGGGTTTGAGGTTGATCAGCAAGCGCCCGCTATTGAGCGTGGCGTTGTCGCCGTCGACACCGATGTAGGAAGACAGGCTCTGCACCGCCGGATCTTCGAGAATGATTTTCGCCAGTTCCTGTTGACGCTCACCCATCGCAGCGAAGGAAATCGACTGCGGCGCCTCGGAAATGCCCTGAATCACCCCGGTATCCTGCACCGGGAAGAAGCCTTTCGGCACGACCATATAGAGGAATACGGTCAACGCCAGTGTGCCGATCGCCACCAGCAAGGTCAGTGGCTGGTGCTTGAGTACCCAGCGCAGCATCCGACCGTATTCGGCAATCATCCAGTCAATCACCGCACCACTGGCGCGGTAGAAACGGCCCTGCTCATGTTCCTCGGGTTCACGTTTGAGCAAACGTGCGCACATCATCGGCGTCAGGGTCAGTGAGACCACCAGCGAAATCAGGATCGCCACGGCCAGGGTGATGGCGAATTCGCGGAACAATCGCCCGACCACGTCGGCCATGAACAGCAACGGAATCAGTACCGCGATCAGCGACAGGGTCAGGGAAATCAGGGTGAAACCGATCTGCTTGGCGCCCTTGAGCGCGGCCTGCATCGGGCTGTCGCCCTCTTCGATGAAGCGCGCGATGTTCTCGAGCATGACGATGGCATCGTCAACCACGAAACCGGTGGCAATGGTCAGCGCCATCAGGGTCAGGTTATTGACCGAGAAACCGGCCAGGTACATCACGCCGAAGGTGCCGATCAGCGACAGCGGCACGGCCACCGACGGAATGATCGTCGCACTGGCGCGGCGCAGGAACAGGAACGTCACCATCACCACCAGGGCGATGGCGATGAGCAATTCGTGTTGCACGTCGGTGACCGAGGCGCGGATGGTTTGCGTGCGGTCGGTCAGCACGGTGACATCGAGGCCGGCCGGCAGGTTGTCGGTGATGCTCGGCAGCAGCGCCTTGATGCGGTCAACCACCTCGATCACGTTGGCACCCGGCTGACGCTGGATGTTGAGCAATACCGCCTGATTCTGGTTGGCCCACGCGGCGAGGCGTTCGTTCTCGGCGCCATCGACGATTTCCGCAACGTCCTTGAGCCGCAGGGGCGCGCCGTTTTTGTAGGCGAGAATGAGGTTGGCGTAATCCTTGGGCGATGTCAGTTGGTCGTTGGCGTCGAGCATCGACACCCGGGTCGGGCCGTCGAAGTTACCTTTCGGCTGGTTGACGTTGGAGGCGCTGATCAAGGTGCGCACGTCCGACAGGTTCAGGCTGTTGGCGGCCAGCGCTTCCGGGTTGACCTTGATGCGCACGGCCTGACGCTGACCGCCGGCAATGCTGACCATGCCGACGCCGCTGATCTGGGCGATTTTCTGCGCCATGCGCGTATCGACCAGGTCATTGAGTTTGGGCAGCAGCATGGTTTTCGAGGTGATCGCCAGGGTCAGCACCGGGGTGTCTGCCGGGTTGACCTTGTTGTACACCGGCGGCGCCGGCAAATCGGTCGGCAGCAGATTGGTCGCAGCGTTGATCGCGGCTTGCACCTGTTGCTCGGCAACGTCCATGTTGATGTCGAGGCTGAAACGCAGGGTCAGCACCGACGCGCCGCCGGAACTGGTCGAGGCCATTTGCGTCAGGCCGGGCATCTGCCCGAACTGGCGTTCAAGCGGCGCGGTCACGGCACTGGTCATCACATCCGGGCTGGCGCCGGGATACAGGGTCATGACGCGGATGGTCGGGTAATCGACTTGTGGCAACGCCGATACCGGCAACAAGCGATAAGCGATCAGGCCGGCCAGAACAATGGCCAGCATGCTCAGGGTAGTGGCTACCGGTCGGAGGATGAACAGCCGCGAAATGTTCATGCGCCCTTCTTGGCCTTGTCAGTCACGGCTGCGTCCGAAGGGTTGGCAGCGGATTTGCCTTGCAAGTGTTCGGTCGGCGTGGTCGGCACTTGATTGCTGTCATTGACCACCTCCACTTCACTGCCTTCTTTCAGGCGGTCTGTGCCTTCCAGTACCACGCGGTCGCCAGCGGCGAGGCCTTCGGTAATGACGGTGTTTTCGCCATCGCTGGCGCCGATCTTCAACTGGCGAATGGTGACTTTCTTGTCGCCGTCCAGTGCGTAGACGAAGGTGCCGTTGGTGCCGAACTGGATGGCCGCCGACGGTGCCAGCACCACGCCTTTCAGCGTATCAGCCAACAGGTGAACGTTGACGAACTGGTTGGGGAACAGCGCCTGATCGCGGTTTTCGTAGCGGGCCTTGAACTTCAGGGTGCCGGTGGCGACGTCGATCTGGTTGTCGAGGCTTTGCAAAACACCGGTGGCTTGCAGTTTGGTGTCGCCGCGATCCCAGGCTTCGGCCGGCAGCTTGGCGCCGCTGCGATAGCGGGTGAGCACGGTTTCCAGACTGTTTTCCGGCAGGGTGAAAGCCACGCTGATTGGTTGGGTCTGGGTGATTACGGCAAGGAACGTGGTGTCGTTGGCGGTGACGAGGTTACCGACGTCAACCTGACGCAGACCGACACGGCCGGCAATCGGCGCGCGGATCCTGGTGAATTCGAGATTGAGCTTGGCATCGTTGACCGCCGCCTGATTGGTCTTGACCGTGCCCAGATACTGACCGACCAGCGCTTCGGCGGTGTCCAGCGTCTGTTTGGCGATGCTGTCTTCTTTGAACAGACCGCGATAACGCTCGACATCGACCTGAGCGTTTTTCAGTTGTGCCTGATTCTGCAGCAAGGTGCCTTCGGCCTGCAGCAAGGCGTTCTGGTACGGGCGCGGATCGATCTCGGCCAGCAGGTCACCAGCCTTGACCATCTGCCCTTCTTCGAAATTGATCTTGACCAGTTCGCCGCCCACCCGGCTGCGCACATTGATGGTGTTGAGCGCGGTCACCGTACCCAGCGCCTTGTAATACAGCGGGAAGTCGCCGGTGACTGCTGGCGCTACGCGTACCGGAATCGGCCCGGTGCCGCCACCGAAGCCCGGCCGCATCATCCCCGAACGCCCGGTGTGCCCGGCCGCCGCCTTGTCAGCGCCCTCTTTGTGGGCTGAACCGGCGGGCCAGAACTTCCAGCACAGGACGGCGATAACCAACAGGACCAGCAGGCTGATCAGCCAGCGACGGGAGTTACGAGGGGACGATTGCATGGAGTCATTAACCATTGGGCGCGTGGGCTTCTTTTACGGGAGGCTGAACGATAAGCACTGGTGGGGAAATAGCAAAGCAGCTTTACCGGCAATTTACCTTCAACTTACGTTTCAAGGTGTGAGGCAAAACACTGATACACAAATGAAAACGGCCTGGACAGGGCCAGGCCGTTAACAATTGTAAAAGCGCTTACTTGAGAACGGACAGTGCCGCTTCGTAGTCAGGCTCTTCAGCGATTTCCTTGACCAGTTCGCTGTGCAGGACGTTGTCGTTTTCGTCCAGAACCACGACGGCGCGAGCGGTCAGGCCTTTAAGTGGGCCGTCAGCAATGGCCACGCCGTAGTTCTCGATGAACTCGGCACCGCGCAGGGTCGACAGGTTCTGCACGTTTTCCAGACCTTCAGCGCCGCAGAAACGCGCTTGGGCGAATGGCAGGTCAGCCGAGATGCACAGCACCACGGTGTTAGCGGTGTCGTTGGCCTGCGCGTTGAACTTGCGCACGGAAGTCGCGCAGGTCGGGGTGTCGACGCTTGGGAAGATGTTGAGGATTTTGCGTTTGCCGGCAAAGTCTTTCAGGGTGACGTCGGACAGATTGCCGGCAACCAGAGAAAAGGCTGGCGCCTTGGAACCGGCTTGTGGCAACTGGCCGTTGACTTGAACCGGATTGCCTTTAAGGGTGACTTGAGCCATGACTTGAGTCCTTCTGATGTTTTGATTGGAAAGCATGCAAGAGGCCGAAGTTAACCACGAAATTGTCCGACGACCTATGCCCTGTTTTGAAATTGTTAGGTGCCTGCGTGAAAAATTGTATACAAAACCAGCACAATTCCCATGTGGGAGCGAGCCTGCTCGCGAAGGCGCCGGATCAGTCAGCATAAATGTTGAATGTGACGACCTCTTCGCGAGCAGGCTCGCTCCCACATTGGATTCTGCGGTGTTATTGGTCTTTTATTTAGAGCCCCTGTCGATTCAGCGCTAACCCGTTCGACTAAGCAATGAATCCCACCAAACTCACGGAGTCACCGCCATGCGATTCATGATCCTTGTCAAAGCCAGCGCCGATTCGGAAGCCGGCATCATGCCCAGCGAAGAGCTGATCACCGCCATGGGCAACTTCAACGAAGAACTGGTCAAGGCCGGCATCCTGATCGATTGCGATGGCCTGCATCCGAGCAGCAAAGGCGCCCGCGTACGTTTCTCCGGGGACAAGCGCACGGTGATCGACGGGCCGTTCATCGAGACCAAAGAGCTGGTGGCGGGCTACTGGATCTGGGAGGTGAAATCGAAGGAAGAAGCCATCGAATGGGTCAAGCGCTGCCCCAATCCGATGCCGGGCGATTCTGAAATTGAAATCCGCCAGATATTCTCTGCCGAAGACTTCGGCGCCGAATTCACCCCGGAAGCACGGGAGCAGGAAGAGCGCGTTCGCGAACAGGCCAAGAAAAACGGCTGAACCGGATATCACATGTAAGAGCTGCCGAAGGTTCGGGCCGCGATCGGACGATCTTTTGATCTTGATCTTCAAAACAAGATCAAAAGATCGCAGCCAAATCGATCAGTCGGGCATCGAGCGGATGATGTCGGCCAGATCATCTTTGGTTATTTCATTGGCCTTGATAGCTGCGGCGACATCTGCTTTGGAAAGCGGAAAACGTTTGAAAATTTCTTTCAAGGTTTCCTCATTAACATTGGCCAGGCAGAGCGGATCGATAAATGAGCCGCCATACTCAGGCTTCATCGGTACTTCTTCGTGTGCAATTGCACCTTTATGGTTGAGATACACGACATAACGGTCGTGCCCTTCAGGAAAGCTTTTATCGTGATAAAGCGTGGTACCCAAAGGCAGGACATAGTAGTTCTCGTCGCCATTTGGGCCTTCAATCAGTAATGGTTCTTTGGTTTTGATCATTTTCCTGTCGTGCCCTTTCCCGATATCACCAAAAATCAGAAAAGCCAAAAAAACCGCATTGACGGATAAAGCTGCCATTAGCCACAGGCTAATCCGCCTGTTTGTAACCATTTTCCTTATCAAGCCTTTGCTCCTGCAATTGTCACGGTTATGCCCAACCGTCTTTCAAGGGACGCTCCGCGTTCCAGCTTGTGAATTTGACGCAGAGCGTCAAGGGCTGCATTCCCACGCAGAGCGTGGGAACGATCATTCACCAGAGATCAGTTCTTGAGTTCGACGTGATCCAGGGCTTGATTCACCGCGAGTTCTCCCAAC
Organism: Pseudomonas sp. CROZ-RG-20F-R04-15; assembly: GCF_022662375.1. GTDB lineage: Bacteria > Pseudomonadota > Gammaproteobacteria > Pseudomonadales > Pseudomonadaceae > Aquipseudomonas. The sequence goes on from NZ_JAKNQL010000011.1 coordinate 187,050, forward strand.
ATGACGACCTGTGCAATACCCAATGCAGTCTTGCGCTGAGAGGTTTCCAGCGAGGCGGCGAAGTTGATCAGCATTTCGCTGGCCGAGCCGAGGGTTTCGCTGGCGTTGGCGAGCAGGGATTCGGTGTTGTACCTGGGATTGGCGAGGTACATGGGTTCCGGCTCATTGGCACTGGACATGATGCGGGTGGCTGGATTGAGGTAGTAGTCGAGGGCGCGGTCGGCGGCTTCGTGGAGCTTTTTACTGTCGACTGAGGCGTAGGGTGATGTGGTGTCGGCGTCTGATTCTGGGGGATTGGGTGTTGGCTTTTTCATAGTGTTTTCTCTATCCGAACGGTGGAGCTGGCCCATTCGGCTTCCGGTCGAATGGGTGGCAGCTGTACGCAGGCTGGAAACCCGGGGGACAGAGAAACCCGGACGACCCGAAGGTCCCCCACGCACAGCCGCCATAACTAAGTACGTACCAAAAAAGGTGCGCAAGCATACGTCATGAACGGTGCTGTTGCGTTCAGTTTTCCCCCGGGGTTTCCAGTCCCGGTCGCTGATTTGGCAGCGACGAACACAGGCTAGAGACCCGACGTCCGACGGACAACCTGAAAACCTTGTGGGAACGTTCCGCAAATTCCAAACAACGTTTAAACATCCCGAATTGAAATACGCATAGGTAGGAGCTACCGAAGGCTGCGATCTTTTGATCTTGAACTTACAAACAAGATCAAAAGATCGCAGCCTTCGGCAGCTCCTACACGGGCACCAGCCTTTTAGTACACAACATCACCGTGATCCTGCTCACAAAACCAAAGAATTAATCCATTCGGCTGGCTAACTCCCGATTAGCTGCTAGCGTCAACCAGACGTGTCCTACAGGCTTGATAAAGAAAGGGATTACGCCATAACGGCCGAGAAGAGTGCCGAGTTATCCATAAGCCACCAGGGAATCGGGGATGAAGTTCAATCGAGTGGGGAAGACTCTCTTTCTGGCGAGTTCGCTGGCGGCTGCCTGTTGCGCGCTAGCGGATAACGCCGAGGATTCGAACAAAAGCAACAATCCGCTGAACGTCGCACCGGGCGCCAGCCTGCAGGACTACTACACCCCCAGACTCTACGACAGCAATCTGCACACCAATGACGTGTTGCTGCGCGGCACCCTGCCGATCGCGCCGAACGATTTCATCGGCGTGCCACAACTGGTTCGCACCACCCTGCCGATCAGCACCCGCCCCGATCCGCACAACGGTTACAGCACCGGCATCGGCGATCTGAACCTGTTCGACATCTTCATTGTGAAAACCGAAGGCGTGCAGTTGGGCGTCGGCCCGTTGATCACCGCGCCGACGGCCGAACAGGACGAACTCGGCACCGGTAAATGGCAAGGGGGTCTGGCGGCGGTGGCTATCGACGCCTCGCCGCGCGGTCTGCTCGGCGCGCTGGTGCAGTACCAGAGTTCGTTTGCCGGCGACAACGATCGCCCGCACGTCGAGAGCGCAACGATGCAGCCGTTCATCATCCATAACCTGGAAAAAGGCTGGTACCTGCGCTCGACCGGCACCTGGACCTTCGACCTGAAAAACGACACCCATTACATCCCGATCGGCCTCGGTGTCGGCAAAGCCTGGAGGTCCGGCAGCAACATCCTCAACGCCTTCGTCGAACCGCAGTGGACGGTCGACCGCAAGGGCGACGGCCTGCCGCAATTCACCCTCTATGCCGGCCTCAACGTAACGTTCGGCAAATAAGGAACACGCCATGCAAGGAACCCTCAAAGCCGCCGGTTACAGCCTGATGACGATGTTCGTCAGTTGTGGCGTCGGTGCCCAGGATTTCACCGCCAGCCCGGAAGAGGCCCGAGGGATTGCCAAAGAGGCCTACCTCTACGGGTTCCCGGTGGTGGAGATGTACAAAACCCTCTACACCCAGGCTATTGACAGCAAAAGCTCGAACTACAAGGCACCGTTCAACCAGATCGGCAATACGGCCAAGGCCTTCACCCCCAAGGACACCGCATTTGTCACGCCTAACGCCGACACGCCTTATTCGTTCGTCTGGATGGACCTGCGCCGCGAGCCGCTGATCCTGACCCTGCCGCCGATTGAGGAACACCGCTATTACTCGGTGCAACTGATCGACGCCTACACGCAGAACTTCGCCTATCTCGGCACCCGCAGCACCGGCAACAATGGCGGCCACTTCATGGTGGCCGGGCCTGACTGGCAAGGACAGCAACCGGTCAATATCGACCGTTTGGTGCGCAGCGAAAGCAACATCACCTATGCGCTGTATCGCACGCAGTTGTTCGATGAAAAAGACCTGAACAAGGTCAAGCAGATCCAGAAAGGCTACAAGGTCGAGCCCCTCAGCCATTACCTCAATCAGAAAGCCCCGGCTGCCGCGCCGAAAATCAGTTGGCCAAAACCAACGCCAACCATGAGCGAGACGCCGGACCTGTTCCGTTACCTGAACTTCATGCTCGCCTTCACGCCGCCGCAGGATGTCGAGAAGGACCTGCTCGCGCGTTTCGCCAAAATCGGCATCGGTGCTGGCCAGCCGTTCCATTTGCAACAGCTCACTGCCGAGCAACGCAAAGCCCTTGAAGACGGAATCGCCGATGGCAAAGCCGAATTCGCGCAACTCAAGAAAGACAAGATCGACACCCATGAAGTGAGCAGCGGCGACTTTTTCGGCACCCGCGATCACTTGAAAGGCAATTATCTATACCGCTACGTCGGCGCCAACATGGGCATTTTCGGCAACTCCGCGGAAGAGGCGAACTACATCGGCTACTTCGTCGACAAGGATGGCCAACCGGTAGACGCCTCGAAACACGATTACACCCTGCATTTCGACAAAGGCGCCCTGCCTCCGGCCGAGGCGTTCTGGTCGCTGACGATGTATGACGGCAAGAACAAACTGCTGGTGGCCAACCCGCTCAATCGCTACCTGATCAACTCGCGAATGCTACCGGACCTTGCGCTCGACGCCGACGGTGGCTTGACCCTCTATGTCCAGCACAACAACCCCGGCAAGGACAAACAGGCCAACTGGCTGCCTGCGCCCAACGGGCCGTTCTACGGGATTCTGCGTCTTTATCTGCCAAAACCGGAAGTGGCCAGCGGCGAATGGAAAATACCGCCCCTCACACCGGTCAACACAAAACAATAAGCGGAGTCATTGATTGATGGTCAAGCCCAACGTAGTGCGCCCGTTGCTGGCGCTGTGCATGATCGGCAGTCCTCTGCTTTATGCAGCAGAGGGTGGCGTTGGCCGACCGATCACCGGCCAGCAGGTGTTTTCCAACGCCGGGGTCGTCCCGCCGGAACCGGGCTGGATCATGTCGCTGACCAGCATCTGGTACGACGGCTCGCTCAAGGGCAGTTCCGGCGCGCCGATTTCCGGTGCGGTCAGTGGCGGGATCGACATGAAAGTCTCCTACACCATGGGCAACTTCACGCATGTCTGGGACACCGGCAAAGGTCGCTGGAACTATGCTTCGGCGATCGGCGTGCCGGTGCAGTACACCGACATCAAGGCGAGCATCACCGGCCCGCGCGGCCGCACCTTGGGTGACAGCGACTCCGGCACGCAATTCGCCGACGCCTTGATCACGCCGATTGCCGCCGGTTACCACTTCGATGAGCTGAACCACATCTCGTTTTCGCTGCCGATCTACGTGCCGACCGGCGCCTACAACAAGGACCGCCTGGCCAACCCCGGACAGAACAACTACACGTTCATGCCGACGGTGGCGTTCACGCATCTGGATGGCAAGGGTGGCGAATTCAGCCTGATGAGCGCCTTCGAACGCTACACCGAAAACGACATTACCGATTACCGCAACGGCAACATCTTCCGCCTCGATGCCCTGTGGACCCACGGTTTTGGCAATGGCTGGAACGCCGGTGTCGCCGCCGGCTACATCCAGCAATTGACCGACGACAAAGGCCAGACCGCCGACACCTTCAACGGTTATCGCGGACGCGCGGTGGGCGCCGGCCCGGTGATCGGCTGGGCCGGCAAATTCGCCGACGCCCAAGCCAACATCAGTGCGCGCTGGGTACCGGAGTTCGACACCAAAAACCGCCCCGAAGGCAACGGCTTCAGCGTCAACCTGACCCTGGCCTTTTTCTAGATCGGCTACAAAGGACTGTCCCATGACTGCGCTTACTGACCTCAACGCGCTGCAAGCCAGCATCGCCGAAGCGGTGCTCGGCCAGGATCAGGTGATCCGCCAGATCCTCCTAGGCCTGTTGGCCAACGGCCATTTGCTCCTGGAAAGTCTGCCGGGGCTGGCCAAGACCCGCACGGTCAAGGCGCTGGCCAAACACCTCGACGCGAAGATGAGCCGCATCCAGTTCACCCCGGATCTGCTGCCCTCGGACATCACCGGGGCCGAGGTGCTGCATCAGGTCGAAGGCAAGAATGAAATCCGCTTCCAGCCGGGGCCGCTGTTCGGCAATTTGATTCTCGCCGACGAGATCAACCGCGCACCGGCGAAAGTCCAGGCCGCTTTGCTTGAAGCCATGGAAGAACGGCAGATCACCGTGGCCGGCAACAGTCATGCCTTGCCTGATTTGTTCATCGTCGTGGCCACGCAAAACCCGATCGAACAGGAAGGCACCTACCCGCTGCCGGAAGCGCAGATGGATCGCTTTCTGATGAAAGTCCTGCTCGATTACCCAAGCGCGGAAAACGAAAGCCAAGTGCTGCGCCTGCTGCGTAATGAAGAGTTTGCCCAGGGTGCGAGCACCACGCCAGCCAAGGGTTTCAGCCTGCCGCAGGACGTCATATTTGCCGCGCGCAAGGAAGTCAGCGCCGTGCACGTATCGCCGGCCATCGACAATTATTTGATCGACCTGATCAACGCCACCCGCCACCCCGCCGATTACGACGAAGACCTCGCGCGCTGGATTGCCATCGGCGCCAGCCCGCGTGGCGGCATCGGTCTGGACCGGTGCGCGCGTGCCGATGCGTGGTTGCAGGGTCAGGACTTTGTCTCGCCAGACAACGTGCGCGCGGTGGTGCATCCGGTGCTGCGCCATCGCCTGCAATTGAGCTACGACGCGGTGGCCGATGGTGTCAGTGCCGATCAGGTGCTTGACCGGATTCTCGATAAAGTGGCGATTCCGGCGTGAACGATGAAGGACGGGTCTACGTCTCTCTCGCGCAATTGATGGCGCTGGAGTTCAAGGCCCGTGACCTGAGTTTTCTCGCCCGTCAGCCTCGGGGCAGCATCCTCGCCGGCAACCATGCTTCACGCCTGCGCGGACGCGGCTTGAATTTCGATGAGTTGCGCCGCTATCAGCCCGGCGACGACCTGCGCCACCTCGACTGGCGCGCCTCGCTGCGCACTGGAAAACCGGTGGTGCGCACCTTCACCGAAGAGCGCGACCGCCCGGCGTTGATCGTCGTCGATCAGCGTATGTCGATGTTCTTCGGCTCGCAACGCAGCTTCAAATCCGCCGTCGGCGCTGAACTCGCAGCACTGGCGGCGTGGATGGTATTCAACGCCGGCGATCGGGTCGGCGGGCTGGTGTTCAACGATCAGCGCATCGACAGCGTGGCGCCGCTGCGCAGCCGCAAACGCGTGGAGGCCTTGCTCAGCCGCATCGCCGAACAGAATCAGGCACTCAGCGCGGCCAACCCCGACGCTGAAGACGAAGACCAACTGGACAAGGTCCTGCAACGCTGCCTCGCCCTGGCCGGGCATGATCATTTGATCTGCATCGTCAGCGACTTCGCCGGGGCCGGCGAGCGCACCTTGCAACTGATGCGGCAATTGTCGGCGCACAACGATGTGATTGCGTTGCAAGTCTACGACCCGTTGGCGATGAAGCTACCGAACAACGGTCGGCTGCTGGTGACCCAGGGCGAATTGCAGGTGGAACTGGCCATCGAGAAACGCAACGTCCACCAGCCGCTGGGGGATTTCCTCAGCGGACGGCTCAAGGACGTCGCCACCCTGCTGCGCCGCAGTCAGGTACCGCTGATGATGTTCAGCACCGCAGAAGAGGCTCATGCGCAACTGCGTGCCGAGCTGGGCAAAAGCGCCGGGGCACGGCGGTGAATCCGAATGTGCCGAGCATTGAACAGCTGCAAGAGCTGGGCCTGCCGGCACCGGTCAGTTATGCGCCGCAGACGTGGGGTTGGTGGGTGTTGCTCGCTGTGTTGGTTTTGGCCGCGTTGCTGATTGGCATTCGGCGTTATGTGCAATGGCGCAGGGACGCTTATCGGCGTGAGGGTCTGGCGCGTCTGGCGCAATTGCGGGGTCGCAGCGATGACCTCAATGCCTTGCGCGAATTGCCGGAACTGCTCAAACGCGTGGCCCTGTCGATGCCGACACAATCCTCGAACTGGAACCCGATCCCTGTGGGAGCGAGCCTGCTCGCGAAGAGGCCGGCACAATCAACATTTTTGGCGCCTGACACACCGCTTTCGCGAGCAGGCTCGCTCCCACAGGGGGTTGGGGCGCTTAGGCGAGACGATTGGCAAGTCTTCCTGCAACGGCACTGCAAAAAACCGTTGCCGGCCGACTTCAGCGAACAACTGGCGCAACTCGCCTACGCCCCCGACGACACACTGCGCGCCCTCCCCGCGCCGCAACGTCAGGCACTGTTCGAGACCTGCCAATACTGGATGGAGCATCACCATGTGGCAGCTTGACTACCCGTGGCTGTTACTGCTGCTGCCATTACCTTGGTTGGCTTACCGCTATCTACCCGCCTACAACGAAGCGCGCAGCGCCGTGCGTGTGCCGTTTTTTGCGGCGATGAGCCGCGCGGTCGGTGAGGCGCCGGGCATCGTCGGCAGCCGGCGTAATCTCTGGCAATTGCTGCTGAACGTGATTGTCTGGGCGCTGATTCTGCTGGCCGCCGCGCGCCCGGTGTTCGTCGAAAAACCCATTGAACGGCAACAACCGGTACGCGACCTGATGCTCGCCATCGACCTGTCGCAGTCGATGGAAACCGAAGATTTCAGCAACGCCAACGGCGAAAAAATCAATCGCCTCGCCGCCGTCAAACAAGTCGTGCAAGGCTTCATCGACAAGCGCAAGGACGACCGTCTTGGCCTGATCGTGTTCGGCAGCGGCGCCTATCCGCAGGCACCGCTGACCCTCGATCATGCCAGTCTGTCGCTGTTGCTGGCCGACACCGGCATCGGCATGGCCGGCCCGAACACCGCGATCGGCGATGCCATCGGCTTGAGCCTGAAGCTGCTGGATAAAGCCCACGAGCAGGAAAAAGTGCTGATCCTGCTCACCGACGGCAACGACACCAGCAGCGCGATCACTCCCGATCACGCCGCCGAAATGGCCGCCAACAAAGGCGTGATCATTCACACCATCGGCATCGGCGACCCGAGCGCATCCGGCGAAGCCAAGGTCAACCTGTCGGCGCTGGAGCAGATCGCCAAAACCACCGGCGGCCAGTTCTTCCGCGCCGAAGACCGCAACGCGCTGGATCAGGTCTACAGCACCCTCGATCGGCTGACCCCGCATCAAGTGAAAACCTTCAGCCATCAACCGCAACGCGAGTTGTTCTACTGGCCACTGGGCGCGGCGATTGCCCTGCTGGCGCTGTATCACCTCGGCGCGCGGCTGCGTGTGCGCCTGGCGTTTGCCCGTCAGCGGCAGGAGGCCTGAGATGGAGATCAATCTCAGCGACTTCCATTTCCTCCGCCCCCTATGGCTGCTGCTCGCACTGTTCGGTGCCGTGCTGCCGCTGCTCTGGCGGCGCGGCCGCGACCTGCAACGACGCCTGCGCGGCAATATCGCCGAGCACCTGTTGCCGCATTTACTCATCACCCCTCAAGACCATCAGCGCCTGCGCCCGGTGCACCTGCTGTGCGCGCTGTTGATCCTCGGCGCAGTTGCCGTTGCCGGGCCGACCTGGGAGCAGGATCGACCGGACTTTCTCGAAAACCGTGCGCCGTTGATTATTGCCGTCGACCTGTCGCCATCGATGGACGCCAGCGATGTGCAGCCGACTCGCCTGGAAGCGGCGAAACACAAACTGCACGACCTGATTCAGCGCCGCGCCGGCGCGCGCACCGCACTGATCGCCTACGCCGGCAGCGCACATCTGGTGTTGCCGCCCACCGACGATCCGGCGCTGCTCGATACGTTTATTCAAGCCTTGGGCAGCGGATTGATCGACAAACCGGGCAAAGACGTCGGCGCGGTGATCGATCAGGCGAAACGCTTGCTCAGCGCCGAAAAAACACCCGGCAGTTTGCTGTTGATCACCGACGGCGCCGACACTGCGCAACTCGACGGTCTCGACAAACGTCTGAGCGACAGTCAGTTGCAGGTGCTGGTGCTCGCGGTCGGCAGTGAGGACGGCGGCATCATTCACGACGCTAACGGCCAGCCGCGCACCGATGCCAACGGGCGCCCGGCGCTGGGCAGTTTTGATCAGGCGGCAATCAAACAATTGGCCTCTGCCCTCGATGCGCCGCTGGGCAGCCTGACCCTGAATGACGACGACCTGGACTGGATCGAACTGCACGCCCAGCAGCATTTTCAGAGTGCCAGCGCCGAACAGCGTGAATTGCACTGGAAAGACGCTGGTTACTGGCTGTGCTGGCCGCTGTTGCTGTTGGCGCTGTGCAATGTGCGCAAGGGCTGGAGCGTCAACTGGATGCCCGCGCTGGCATTGGCGATTGGCCTCGGTTGGCCAGCGGCACCGGCGCAGGCCAATGCGCTGACCGATGCGTTTTTCACCCGCGACCAGCAAGGCCGCTGGGCGTTCGAGCATGAGCACCTGCCGCAAGCGGCGGCGCTGTTTGTCGACCCGTATTGGAAAGGTGTCGCGGCGTATCACGCGGCCGATTACGACCTGGCGCTGGCGACATTCGCCCGGCTCGACACGCCGCAGGCCTATTTCTATCTGGGCAATATTTACGTGCGCCGCTTCAAGTTCGATGAAGCCATCGCTGCGTATACCCAGGCCTTGAAGCTGCAACCGCAGTTCCCCGAAGCGACGGCGAATCTGGCCTTGGCGCAGGCGTTGCTCAAGGACACCGAAAGCGCGGAGAAAAACGCCCCGCAAACCAAACCCGATGAGGTGAAATTCGACAAGGCACCGGGCAAGGGCCAGAGCAAAGCCGTAGAGACTGAGCAGGCCGCGTCCGATGCCCTGTGGTTGCAGAACCTGACCACCTCGCCGGCGAAGTTTCTCAAGCAGAAGTTCAGCTTGCAGGATCAGCAGGAGGCCAGGCCATGAACCGAGTTGCGGCCTTCGCGAGCAGGCTCGCTCCCACAGGGGATTCGCGCCGTACACAACACCCATGTGGGAGCGAGCCTGCTCGCGAAGAGGCCCATTCAGTCGCCACAACCGTCGGCACCTTACTGCTGTTGAGCCTGTTCAGCCTCAATGCTTTTGCCACCGAGCCCCAACTCAAAGTCCAGGCCCACCTGCAGCCCGCCGAAGGCGCCATGGTCGGTGGTCTGGTCGAACTGCAAATCGACGTCCTCACCGACACCTGGTTCACCAGCGCCGCCACCCTGCCCGAGCTGAAACTCGACGGTGCCCTGGTCATGCCACCGGGCGGTCAGGCGCAGCACCTCAATCAATCCATCGATGGCCAGGCCTTCAGCGGTTTGCGCTACAGCTATCTGATAACCCCGAACGTCGCCCGCACATTCGAAATCCCGGCGCTGACCGTGCGCGCCACGCCCGGCCAAGCCACGACAGAAATCACTGCGCAAAGCCAACCGGTGCAGTTCAGCGCCGCACAACCGCCCGGTTTCAAACCCGGGGAAACACCGTTAGTGACTACCGGTTTGCGCTTCACTCAAACCCTCGTCAACTCAGCCACGCCGTTAAAGGTCGGCGACAGCCTCACCCGCCAACTGACCCTGCAAGCAGACGGCGCACTGGCGATGGCCCTGCCGATTCCGGCATTCAGTGATGTCCCCGGCCTGAGCCGTTATACGAAAACCCCGCAAGTCACCTCGCTGGATGACGGTCGCGGTGACATCCTCGGCGGTCAGCGCATCGACAGCGTCACCTACCGCGTCGACAAGGCCGGGTCGTACACGCTGCCAGCCATTGCAGTGAAATGGTGGGACACCAGCACTCGGCAAACACGTACCGCGCAAGTCCCGGCAGTCACGTTCGAAGCAGCCGCTGGCACACCTTACAAGCCGGTATTTTCGATCAGCGAAGACCTTAGACAATTGGGCCAGAATCAGCTGCGCTTCTCCATGCGTTGGCTGTTGTGGCTGATGCTGATCGCCGCAGTCGTTGCCGCCGTTTATCTGCTGCGTCCCACGTTTATCCGTGCCAGACAACAGTGGCAAGCACGCCGACAAGCGCAGCAACGGGCATGGCAGCAATCCCCCGACTTCGCCTGGCAACAAATCAACGCACAGCTACAAGCCAGGCCGGCGCAGCTGAGCGCGCTGTACCTGTGGCTGCGGCGCAGTCGCCTGGGGCTGAAACTGGTCAATGCCGGCCCACGCCTGCAAGGCCTGTTACGCGGGCTTTACGGTCGCCAGCCAAGTCCCGAGCAAACACTCGTTCAACTGCGCGAATCATTGACTACGCTTCACAGTCAGGCCGAACAGCAGCAAGCAAAACCGGCCTCGGCCCTGCGCCCGCTCAACCCCGTTCACGAGAAGGATTTCCCATGACGCCTGCGCTGCTGCACCGCCAACGTTTCGCACTGGCCCTGCTGTTTGGCCTCGCCCTGCCGCTGCTGGCCCAGGCCAGCGAGCCGCTGCCGTCGTGGAATGACGGCCCGGCGAAGAAGAGCATCATCGAATTCGTGCAGGCTGTGACCGACCAGACCAGCAAGGACTTCGTCAAATCCGGCGACCGTATCGCCGTGTTCGACAACGACGGCACGTTGTGGAGTGAACAACCGGCCTATTTCGAATTGCTCTTTGCCTTCGACGAAGTCAAGCGCACCGCCGCACAGCACCCGGAATGGAAGACCACTCAGCCATTCAAGGCTGTGCTGGAAAACGATCACAAGGCCTTGGCGGCTTCCGGCATGGAGGGCTTGCTGAAAATCGTCGGGGCCACTCATACCGGCATGACCACCGAAGCCTTCGACGACTACGCCAGAACCTGGCTCAGCCAGGCGCGCCATCCGAAAACCGGCAAGCCGTACACCGAGATGATCTTCCAGCCGATGCTGGAAATGCTCGACTACCTGCGCAGCCAGGACTTCAAGACCTACATCGTCTCCGGCGGCGATACCGCGTTCATGCGCGCCTTCGCCGAGAAGGTCTACGGCATCCCGCCAGAACAAGTGATCGGCACCACTTTCATCACTGCATTCCAATACAAGGACGGCAAGGCCTCGATCGTGCGTACGCCGAAACTGGCGCACAACGACGACGGCCCCGGCAAACCGGAAAGCATCGACGCAGTGATCGGCAAACGGCCGATCCTCGCCTTCGGCAACTCCGACGGCGACCTGCAGATGCTGCAGTGGACAGCCGCCGGGGCCGGCAAGCGCTTCATGGGTCTGGTGCATCACACCGACGCCAAACGCGAATGGGCCTATGACCGCAAATCCGATATCGGCCGGCTCGACAAGGCCCTCGATGAAGCGAATTCCCGTGGTTGGACCGTGGTCGACATGGCGTCGGAGTGGCGCCGGATCTATCCGTTCGAGTCACCGGCAACCGGGCAGGTGCAATAAAAAAGCGTGATGCAGGACTGCAATAAACGTTAGTCGCAATAAACGACCCCCGCGAAAAGGAGCAAGTCAGATGACTCGCATACGCAAGTGGCTACCGAAACTCGCCTTAGTGGCGACTTCGGTCATGGCGCTGTCGGCAACGGCTACAGCAGCTGAAAAACCCAACATTCTGGTGATCTTCGGCGATGACATCGGCCAGACCAATATCAGTGCCTATTCGATGGGGGTGGTTGGCTACAAGACCCCGAACATCGACCGCATCGCCAAAGAAGGCATGATGTTCACCGATTACTATGCGGAGAACAGCTGCACGGCTGGACGATCGTCGTTCATCACCGGCCAGACGCCGTTGCGTACCGGCTTGTCGAAAGTCGGTATTCCCGGGGCACCGGTGGGCCTGCAAAAACGCGACATCACCATTGCTCAGGCGCTCAAGTCGCAGGGTTATGCGACCGGCCAGTTCGGCAAGAACCACTTGGGCGACAAGGACGAATACCTGCCGACCAACCACGGTTTCGACGAGTTCTTCGGCAACCTGTATCACCTCAATGCCGAAGAAGAGCCGGAGCGTCCGTACTGGCCAAAAGATGACGCCGAGTTCGTCAAGGCTGTTTCCCCGCGTGGCGTGATCCACAGCTTCGCAGACGGCAAGATCGAAGACACCGGCGCGCTGACCACCAAGCGCATGGAAACCATCGACGACGAAACCACGGCAGCGGCACAGGCGTTCATCGAGAAACAGGCCAAGGCGGACAAACCGTTCTTCGTGTGGATGAACACCACGCGCATGCACATGTACACCCACGTACGTGATTCGATGAAGGGTCAGAGTGGCATGCCCGGCAACGAATACGCGGACGGCATGCTCGAGCACGATGGCGACGTCGGCAAACTGCTGAAAACCCTCGATGACCTGAAAATCACCGACAACACCATCGTCGTCTACACCACCGATAACGGCCCGAACCAGTTCTCCTGGCCGGACGCGGCAACCACGCCGTTCCGTAACGAGAAGAACTCCAACTGGGAAGGCGCATACCGGGTGCCGGCACTAGTGCGCTGGCCGGGCAAGATCAAACCGGGAGAAGTTTCCAACGAACTTTTTTCCGGGCTTGACTGGTTCCCGACACTGCTTGCCGCTGCTGGTGATACGGGTGTGAAAGACAAGTTGCTAAAAGGCTGGGCGCCGGTTGCCGGCGGCACCAACTTCAAGGTGCACCTGGACGGTTACAACCAACTGCCGTACCTGACCGGTCAGCAGCCGAAGAGTGAACGCAACGAGTTCTATTACTTCAACGATGACGGCGTACTGGTGTCGATGCGCTACGGCAACTGGAAAGCGGTGTTCTGCGAACAACGTGCACCGGGTGGTTTCAAGGTCTGGAGCGAACCGTTCGTGTGTCTGCGCGTACCGAAAATATTCAACCTGCGCATGGACCCGTATGAACGTGCTGACATCGTTTCCGATCAGTACTACGACTGGACCACCAAAAACGTTTATCTGACCGAAATGGCGGTGATGAAGTCGGCGGCGTTCCTGCAGACCTTCATCGAGTACCCACCTAGCCAGAAACCGGCCAGCTTCAGCATCGACCAGATCCGTGCTGCGGTAGACGCGAAAGTCGCTGAAAAAATGAAAGCTGCACAGTAAGACCGCTGGACTGCCGTTCGCCCTCACCGGCGGACGGCCCTGTTTTTTTGACTTGGGACCGTGTCGGCTTCTTCGCGAGCAGGCTCGCTCCCACAGGGGATTGTGGCGTACACAAGTCCAATGTGGGAGCGAGCCTGCTCGCGAAGGGGCCAGTACCGTCACAGTGACTCTTGAATTAAGGCCTTCGCATGTCCTCACGTATCGCCAGCAAGCCATCGGCCATACCCGCTTCGCACACCACCTCCCCGGCCCTGCTCATCCCCGCCCTGCTGCTGTGCATTTCCGGTGCCGCGGCGTTGGTCTATCAAGTGCTGTGGATCAAGCAGCTGTCGCTGGTGGTCGGCGTCGAGGTCTACGCGATCACCACCGGTATCAGCGCGTTTTTCGCAGGCCTGGCGATCGGTGGCTGGCTGTTCGGGCGTTGGGCAGACCGTGTGCAGCAGCCGGTTCTGCTGTATGCCGGGCTGGAAGTGCTGGTGGCGATTCTCGGCGTCGGCGCGACCGTGGCCATGAGCCTGGCGGCCAGTCCGTTTGCCTGGCTGCAAGAGCATGTCGGCCTGCTCGCGTGGATATTGCCGTTCGCATTGGTCGGCCTGCCGGCGGTGTTGATGGGCGGCACCCTGCCGGTGCTGGTGCGTTCGCTTGCCGCCGATCCGGGCAAGGCTGGCGGTCAGTTGTATGCGGCCAATACCTTGGGGGCGATTGTCGGCACCCTGCTCGCCGCGTTTGTGTTGATCGCCAGCCTCGGCGTCCGTGGCAGCGCGTTGTTCGCGGCGATGCTCAATCTGCTGGCCGCCATCGGTGCGTTATGGCTGGCCCGACAGCATCCGGCGCCAGTGGCAACCGTCACTAAACATCACGCTGAAAAAGCTCCGGATCGCAGCGCGCTATGGCTGTATTCCATCGCCGGTGGCGTGGCACTCGGTTATGAGGTGGTCTGGTCGCAATCGATCGTGCAGTTCATGAGCACGCGCACCTACGCGTTTGCCGTGGTGCTGGCGACGTATCTGACCGGGCTGTTTATCGGCAGCGCCCTGCTCGCCCGGCGGGTCGAACGGATCCGCGATCCGTGGGGCGTGTTCGGCTTGCTGATTGCCGGCGCCGGGTTGATCGCGCTGCTGGAAATCGCCGTGCTCGGGCGCTGGCTGGTGATCGCGCAAAGTCAGGCGGAAATGTGGCTGTTGAGTCTGGGCGCCAGTGAACTGGCCGGCATGAGCGCACGCTTCGCGGTGGCAGCGTTGAGCATTGTGTTTGTGCCGACGCTGCTGCTCGGCGCGGCGTTTCCGCTGGCCTTGCGCTTGAGTGTTGGCCATGAGCGCGTCGGCCGGGATGTCGGCGCCGTGGTGGCGTTCAACACGCTCGGCGGGATTGTCGGGGTGATGCTGTGCGGCTTTCTGCTGATCCCGCTATTGGGGCTGGTGCGCACCTTGGGCCTGCTGGCGATTATCGCCGCCGGCATCGGCTATTTCGCCGTGCGCAAAGGTCATCACGTCAAGAAAGGCCGGCGTCAGGCCGTGGTCGCCCTCGGTCTGGTCTCGATTGCTTTTGCCGTGTTCACCCCGGTCGACAAACTCGCCAGCCTGCTGCCCGGTGCGCGCAACGGCAGCCTGGTGTTCTATGAAGAAGGCCGGGGCGGCACGGTCGCCGTGGTTGCTCAAGGTCGCGGCGAAAACACCTTCCACCGCTTGTATATTCAAGGCGTGTCGAACACCGGTGATGCCATGCCCTCACTGCGCTACATGCGCGTGCAAGCCTTGCTGCCGCTGCTGATCCACAACGGCGAGCCACGCTCGACGCTGGTGATCGGTTTCGGCACGGGCATCACCGCCGGCGCCATGCTGCGGTATCCCGGACTGGAACATCGAGTGGTCGCCGAGCTGCTGCCGTCGGTGGTCAAAGCCGCGCCACTGTTCAAGGGCAACTTCAACGCCGCTAGCGATCCCGGCGTCGATGTGCGTTTGCGTGACGGCCGTCAGGAACTGCTGCGCAGCGCGCAAACCTACGACCTGATCACCCTCGAACCGCCGCCGCCCTCGGCTGCCGGTGTGGTCAATCTGTATTCACGGGACTTCTACCAGTTGGCGGCGAGTCGCCTGGAGGACCAAGGCATCATCGCCCAGTGGCTGCCGTTGCCGACGCAGAACATCGATGACTCGCGATCGCTGGTGCGCAGTTTCCTTGACGTGTTCCCGTACGCCTCGCTGTGGACCAGCGAGTTCCACGAGATGTTGCTGGTCGGTTCGCTGCAGCCGATGGAGCTGGACGCGGCAAAAATCACCGCACGATTCCAGCAGGACAGCGTACGCAGCACCTTGCAGGATGTCGGCATCGGTTCCGCCGCCGCCCTGCTCGCGACCTGGGTCACCGATCGCGCCGGGCTTGAGCGCTTTGCCGCCGATGCACCTGCGGTGACCGACGATCAACCGCGTATCGAATATGCGCCGTGGGTGCGCAGCAAGGAAATCACGCGGGTGTTGCCGGCACTGTTGGACCTGTATCAGGCGCCGCCATTGGTCAATGCCGATGCCGGCTTCAACGAGCGCATGGACAGCCATCGCCAGCGCCTGATGCAGTTCTATCGCGCCAGCCTGCATGCCTATGACGGCGACCGCGATGCCTGGGCGCGGGACATCGGCGAAGTGATGCGCGGCGATGGCGGCAACCCGTATTTCCGCTGGTTCGTCGGCAAATGAACTGCGGCTGAGGACTTTTCGACGCGAAACAGGTAGGGTGCGCAAAATCAAAGTGCCATCACTGGACCGCGTCGCAGGTTTTCATGGAGTTGTACACGCAATGAGTTGCTGGACCGTCCTTGGCCTTACGGCCGACGCCGATACGCGCAGTATCAAACGCCAATACGCTGCCCTGCTCAAACAGACCCGTCCGGACGAAGACGCCGAGGGCTTCCAGCGCCTGCGTGACGCTTATGAGCAAGCCCTGAATTACAAGGAATGGGCGCAGGCCAACGAAGACACAGATAGCAAAGACGACAGCTGGGATTTGACCGGCCTGACGGTAGTCGAGGTCGATGCCTTGCAACAGGCGACGCGCTCGCTGCACGGCACCTGCCTTGCGCAGTTACAGCAGCGCCATGCCCTCGCCGTTGAACAGGGTTGCGCGCATATCCTCGAAGAAACCCTGCTGCAGCATTGCATCGAGCACCCGGAAACATCGGCGCCGATGGTCGATTGGGCGGTGCAGACCTATCACTGGTTCAGTGCCTGGCAACGGCTTGAACTGGATGAAGAGTCGATCGAGTTGTTGCTCGATCAGCAGCGCGAACGCATTACTCGATCGCTGCGTGAAGCACTCAAATGTAAGGACAGTGCAGCCTTTTTGCAGGCCTACGCGCAGTGCGGCCAATGCCTGTGGCTTGACGCTGAAGTCCATCGGCAGTGGTTCAATCAGTTGCTGAGTCGATTGCTGCTGGACAGCGAATATTGGTCCTCTACTGTTTTCGAGCAGGTTTGTGCGGGCCAGGGTTGGCAATCCGGCCCGGCCAACCGCTGCCCGAAAGATGAATGGAAGCGTCTGGTTGCGCGCCATGAAGCCCCGCTGTTTATCGCGCATCAGCGTCAGCTCGCTCAAGAGCCGCCCGCCACTGCCGAACATCGCGCCGCACACCTGTTACTCGGCACTGGCCCGTTCAGTCAGCGCCGAGCCATGGCCCGGCGCTTGCGCGAGAAGGATTGGGCGCAATGCCGGCAGTTGAGTTCAGCGCTGTATGCCAATCATCCAAAGGTCTGCGCAGAGATGCCCGGTGGCACTGCGTTTTTCTGGCGCGACTGGGAGCTGAGCCGTGGCGAATGGCCGACGTACGTTGGCGTGGTGCTGGCCTGTCTGATCGGTGCGTTTACTCATTTCATCCCGTTGGGGCTGCGCGTCACCGGGCTTATCAATATCGTCATGACCTCAACGATCGTGTTTGGCGTGATCGCTGCGGGCATTAATTGGCTGACACACGAACTGGCGCACACCCATTGGCTGCTGGATGACCGCTTCAGCGCGCGGCTGTGGCCGGGTTTCGCCAAGGAAGCTGCGCCGTTCGGCGTACTGCGCGATCTGATTCCGTGCGCATTGATGGTGGCCGGGCTCAGCTGGTTTTTCGGCCCCATCGCCGGCGTCGTCTATGCGGCCACGCTGGCCAGCGTGGGTTTGATTCGTCGCCGTCAGGTCAAGCCACACACGTCCTGGGAAAAGACCAACCTGCCAGTGAAAATCGGCCTGGCGCTACTCGGGGTAGTCACCCTGGTGCTGGTACTGGGCGTGTTCAAAGTGACCGCCGGCCAAGGCACGGTCAATCGCAATCAAGGCCTGCAACCCTGGGCCGAGCGTTTTTGTAGCCGGTTGCCGGCGAGTTCTTTCGATTGCGGCGCTCCGCCCACCCCAGAACAATGGTATCCGGCGGAGGCACGGCCATGACGTCGAGATTCGTGTTTGTCAGCGGCTTGGTAGTCGTTCTGGTGGTGCTCGGTTTGTCGAGCGCAACCCGCCCGTTTGTGAAACTCGACCTGTGGCTTGATCAGCGCGAAGCACCGGTGACGGCCCAAGCCAACGCGCTGAGCCCAATCATCGCCTGCGTCAACCGCGTTGATGTGCATTGGCTCAACGCCTACGACGTAGACGAACATTCGCGACCAATGACTGATGCGTTCGGAAGACGTTTTTCAGAGCCACGGGATTTCGATAACAGTGATGCATTCACTGTGCGTGACATCCAGGAGGATACCTGCCTGCGGGATATCAACGAAAAGCTCGAGCTGCTGGCCTACCAGCCAGCGCTGTCGCAGAAAGTCCGCGACTACGCGCAAGCACTGAAGTGGGCATCGGTGATTTCGCCACCGACTCGACTCGATAAAAGTGCGAGTTTCTTTGTTATACCGTTCAACCAGACACCGCGACTTCTGGCGCAAATTCAGACCGCCAGGAATGCCTACATCAACGCATCGACAGCCTTGCGAGAGGAACTGCTGCCATTGGATGTGGCGCAGCGACCCGAGCAACTCAAATTACTCGAAGCGCGGGTGGGTAAGGATATCCACTGGTCCCTGCTGACCTACATGATTCAGGCCCGCGAGACGCTGGATCTGCTCGAAGACGGGATGAAACACCGCACCCTGACGCCACAAGCCGTAGCCGAGACCACCGCCGACCTGCAACAGGCGTGGGATCGCCGCGAGCCTTTCATCGGCCCGCGCGAGCCTGGATTCCGGAACAAGGACGATGACGCGCGTGACCTGTGGCGACATATCAACGAGCCCGCGCAAAAATATCTCGACGCGCTGAACACCCTGCACAAGGACTGGCAGAACCACGCCGAACCGCAACGCTTGAGCGACGACTACTACGCCGTCACTCGCGGTTACGACGCCCTGCTCAGCCACTACAACCGCCGGGCGCGCGCCGATTTCTGAAGGGGCACGCAGGCCGGACAATCCTGCTGGATCATCCGGCCGGGTGCGCTTATTTGCCGGCCTTGAGCTTCAGATACATCTGATGCATGTCGTCCGCCCAGCCATCGATGACTTTTTTCACGTCATCGGCCTTCATCACCTGCGAGTCATTTTCCAGCGGCTTGCCGGTGCCTTTGCGCACCACCTGAGCCACCACCTTGTTACTGGCGCCATCGATGAATACCGCTTCGGTCGCCAGCGTGGTTTCCTGATCGCGGATACCGCTGGCAGTGCTGACGGCGGCAGCGACCAGCGCAATCGGGATCACTTCATAGGCGTGCAGGCCCTCGGTCTTGCTGCTCACGGCGGTGATCGCCGGGCGCACCACAATCACGCCAGGGCCTGGGCCTGTAGCCAGTGGCAACGACTTGCCGATTTCGCGCTTGAGCGCCTGATCGTAGTAGCTGGTGATGCCATTGAGGGTCTGTTGCGGGATCTTTGCGGTCGGTTGCGGCTTGGGATAGAGCTGGCTCGGTTCGATGTAGACGCTAGTGAATTTGTTGATGTCGAATTTCGGGTCCATCCAGCGCATCACCTCGGCACCGGACGGCGATTTGGCCTCCTTGAGCTGGCTGTAGTCTTTGAGGAAGCCGGAGTACTCTTTCGGGTCGACGGTTTTGCTGGAACAACCCACCATCGCCACGGTGGCAATGCACAGCGTGCCCATCATCACTGCTAGCTTCATGCTGTAACTCCTGTCAGAAGGCCAAAAACTTTGCCGGGGGAGTTACAGGTATAGCTAAAACCTCAGTAATTGCGATTGCACAGCACAATATTCACGCAAGGCTGCGTGGCGGATCACAACCGTCATTTGACAGACGCCGGTCATCCGGCAAAGCTGCATCGAGCTTGAACGCACGCCAGACGGCAAATGCACCTGGACTACGGAAGTCGCAATGCCCAAGCATAAAAATAAAACCGCACAGCCTGACCCTGATTCGACTCAATCGTCACCCTCAAAATATCTGTTCCCGATCACCATTGGCGTGCTGCTGGCCGCCGTGGCGGGGATCGGCTGGTTTCTGTTCAGCCCTGCTGCGGTGCCGGTGAAACCTGCGCCGGTCAGCGCCCCCGTTACCGCCCCTGCCAAGCCGCAAGCCGTGCTCGCAAGCAAACCGGCGACGATGGTCGATGAACAGCAATGCCAAGGCTGCCACACCGAACAGGTCAAGGACTGGCAAGGCTCGCATCACCAATTGGCGATGCAACCGGCGAACGCTGAAACGATGCTCGGCGATTTCAACAACATCACCTTCAAAGCCGAAAACGAGACCACACGCTTCTCGCGCAAGGGCGATGAGTTCTGGGTCAATACGCCCGGCATCGTTGGCAAGAATGCTGATTTCAAAGTCGCCTACACCTTCGGCATCGCACCGCTGCAGCAGTATCTGATCGAGGTTGGCGAAGGCCGGTTGCAAGCGCTCGGCGTGGCGTGGGATACCGAGAAACATCGCTGGTTTCACCTTTACCCCGGTCAGGGCGTGAACTTCAAGAATCCGCTGCACTGGAGCAAGCCGAGCCAGAACGCCAACTTCATGTGCGTCGAGTGCCACACCACCGGGTTCAAGCGCAACTTCGATGCGGCGAGCAACACCTTCAACAGTCACTGGAACAGCCTCGGTGTCGGCTGCCAGGCGTGCCACGGTCCGGCCTCGAATCACGTGGAGTGGACGCAGAAAAAAACCGATCTGATCCATCAGGGTTTCGACGTCGATCTCAAGGACAAGAACGCTACCGTCGAGATCGAAACCTGCGCCCGTTGCCACGCGCGGCGTGCGCCGCTGGGCGATGGCTACACCGTCGGCAAGCGCTTGATGGACGATTACCTGCCAAGCCCCCTCACCCGCGAACTCTATGCGCTGGACGGCAAGATCAAGGATGAGGTGTTCGAACACGGCTCGTTCCTGCAGAGCAAAATGTTCGACAAGGGCGTGCGGTGCAGCAACTGCCACAACCCGCACAGCACCGAACTGAAGGCACCGGGCAACGCGGTGTGCCTGCAATGCCACAACACTGCTGGCAAGACGTCGGTTGAAGGTGTCGACGGTCAAGGCTTGCAAGCGAAGAACTACGATTCCGTCGAGCACACGCGCCACACCATGGGCCAGCCCGGTTCGCAGTGCGTCGATTGTCACATGCCCGGCAAGTTCTACATGGGCAACGATTTCCGGCATGACCACAGCTTCAGCATTCCCAACCCCGAACGGGCGCAGAAGCTCGGCACGCCGGATGCGTGCCTGACCTGCCATCAGGGCAAGGCTGGCGACAAGGTCACCGCGCAGTTCAAGTTGTGGAGCGCGTCCACCGCGGCGCAGGCACCGCGTTATGACGAAAGTCTGTGGCTGATCCGCAACGGCCAGCCGGGCGCCGCTGATGCACTGTATGAGCAGTTGCAGCGCAGCAATCTGCCGGCGATTCAACGCGCGACATTGCTCGCGGAACTGCCGCTGTATCCGAGCGAACAGGCGTTGAAACTGGCGACACAGGATCTGAAGAATCCGGCGCCGCAAGTGCGTGAAAGTGCCGTGCGGGCGATCAGCGCATTCCTGCCGCCAGCGGAGCGTGCGCCGTTGTTGGCGCCGTTGCTGGGCGACCCGGTGAAAGCCGTGCGCATCGTTGCCGCACGGGATCTGCTGAGTGTTGCGCGCAATGGCGGTCTCGGTTCTGCGCAAGCCAACTGGGAAGCCGCGATTGCCGAGTACGAAGCGGTGCAGAAGAGCCTGCTGGAACGTGCCGAGGCCAATCTGAATCTGGCGATGCTGTATCAGGCCAGTGGCCGTGGCGCGGAAGTTGAAGGTCTGTTGCGTTCAGCACTCAAGCGCGACCCGGATTTTTATCCGGCGCTGGTGACGCTGGTGCAATGGCTGGAAGCCAATGGCCGTGGTCAGGAAGCGCAGACGCTGTTGGATGACAGCCTCAAGCAGCATCCGGACGCGGCGCTGTTGCAGCACACCCGGGGCCTGTCGCTGATCCGTGCCGGCAAGGCCGCCGACGCCATGTCACCGCTGAAGAAAGCCGCGCAACTGGAGCCGCAGAACGCGCAATACGGTTATGTACTGGCGGTGGCACTGCATGAAAGCGGCAAGGTCGATGAGGCCTGCGCGGTGCTGGAAGGTTTGCTCAAGTCTCAACCGGCGAACCGTAATGCGCGGTTGTCGCTGATTCAGTGGTATCTCGACAGCGGGCAGGAGCCCAAGGCGCAGGTGCTGTTGCAGGGGTGGAAGAAGATGAATATGGGGGATCCGGCGCTTAAGTGATTGGCTGGAGATCGTTGGCCCTCACCCTAGCCCTCTCCCAGAGGTAGAGGGGACCGACCGAGTTGCCTGGCGAGATACATCGACCTGAAAAATAGAGCCGAATATGGATTCAAAGCCAATCGTTCAGGTCGGTTTATCTCTCAAATATCCCCCATTCAGTCCCCTCTCCCTCCGGGAGAGGGTTAGGGTGAGGGGCTTCTAAGCGTTCACCCAATTACCAGGACGAAGTCTCGCCACTGCGCAACGCCATCTCCCGCCGGCTGTTGATGTGCATCGCCTTGATCAACGACACCGTGCCCACCAGCAAAATCGCCGCGCCCAACAGGAAGTCGATGTTGTACAGCTGGAAATCCTGCACCGGCCCGATCAGCAGCACCCGCACAATCGCGGCGCCCAACAGCGTGGCAAGGAAGTCGATCCCCGGTTCATTACGGTAAAACACCAGCAGCAACGGCAGGCACAGCACCAACAGCAGCAACAACACCACAACCTTGAACGAGCCTTTACGCTCGACGCTGAACGCACATTCGTGCGGGCCGTAAGCCTTGTAGTCCTCGTCGCGGATCATCGAGTTGTTCTCGTTGATGTAGTCAACGCGGTTGTACTTCTGGATCGGTGTGAAGGTGTTGGACATCTCCATCAGCGTGGTGATGTTCTTGAAACGCAGGTCGATGCGCTCGCTGCCCTTGAGGTAATAGAGCACCGGTTTGTAGCCGTAGCGGTAGGTGTCGAAAGGGAATTCAGTGACCTGACCCTGCACGCCGATCGGCCGTGGTTCAAGTTCGGCGTAGGCGCTTTTGTTGGTGGCCGAGAGGTTGCGGCTCAGCGGTTGCACCTTGACCTGTTCAAGGAAGATCGGCGTGACGCCGT
The DNA here is from genome assembly GCF_022662375.1 of Pseudomonas sp. CROZ-RG-20F-R04-15. Classification (GTDB taxonomy): domain Bacteria; phylum Pseudomonadota; class Gammaproteobacteria; order Pseudomonadales; family Pseudomonadaceae; genus Aquipseudomonas. The sequence goes on from NZ_JAKNQL010000011.1 coordinate 209,929, forward strand.
AGGACCACTGCAATGGTTCCAGACGCAAACGCAGTTCGTTGCGACCGAGGTCATAGCGGTTGAAAGTGCGTTCCGAAACCACCAATGAGCCACTGAGCATGAACTCGCCGCGCAGGTTGTTGGTGACGCGCAAGGTCAGTTGGTCCTTGCCCAGCAACGCCGCTTCCGTGGACGGTGGCGTGCCGCACCACGCGGTGCTTTCGCCGACACCGCCGAGCTGGCCGCTGCGGTTTTCCTTGAATACGTAAAAGTAACTGGCCCACAGCGTCACCATCAAAAGCAACGCTGTGAGACCGAGGATTTTTTTGCCCGGACTCACTGATCAGACTCCCTTCTTCGGTTCCATCGTCCAGCCGAAAACCCGCTGGCGACGGCGACTCTACCAAAAGGCCACCATCGACCCAAGGGAAAATGCCCGATTCATCAGGTTTCTAGGGGTTTCCCCTGCCCGGGCAAAGGGTTAGCGCCGACGGAACAACGGGCGTGGCTCGATCACCGAACGCCCATACAACACGCTCATCCCGGCCAATCCTTTCAACGCATCCTCGGCAGATTTGTCCTCACGTACCGCAAAACTGTCGAACCCGCACTGGCGCATATGGCTGAGCTGATCACGCAATACATCGCCAATCGCACGCAACTCACCTGCCCAGCCGAACCGACTGCGCAGCAGATAAGCCTGGCTATATGCACGGCCGTCGCGAAAACTCGGAAAATCCAGCGCAATCAGCGGCAACGAGCTCAGCCACGGCACCAGACTTTCGACCTCATCATCCGGGCCGAGCCACACGGCATGAGTCGACGGCGATTGCAGCCAATGCGCCAGCGGCAGCATCAACAACCCGTCAGGCCTCGGCGTCGAAGGCTCACGCAGCAGCGTCCATGGGTCATCCGCGACTATCCGCGCCACGCCCTGCTCCAGCCGCAACAGATTGTTCATGCCGTGGCCTCCAGGGTCTTCGGATAGACCCGTTCCCTGAACGGCTCCAGGCCAATGCGCGCCACGGTGTCGACGAACAATTCCTCGTGCTCGCGATAGCGCACGAAGGTGCCGATGATCCGCTCGATCACCTGCGGCACTTCAGCGGCGCTGAACGACGGGCCGATGACTTTGCCCAGCGCGCTGTGTTTGCCTTGGGCGCCGCCGAGGGTGATCTGATACCACTCGCTGCCGTTCTTATCGACGCCCAGAATGCCGATATTGCCGATGTGGTGATGGCCGCAAGCGTTCATGCAGCCGGAGATATTCAGGCTGATATCGCCCAGATCATGCAGGTAATCGAGGTTGTCGAAGCGCGCCTGAATCGCCTGGGCGATCGGGATCGATTTGGCGTTGGCCAACGCGCAGAAATCGCCACCCGGGCAGGCAATGATGTCAGTGAGCAAGCCAACGTTGGCGCTGCCCAGATCGTGTTTGCACGCCAGTTGCCACAGCGCGTAAAGGTCGTTTTTCGCCACGTCGGGCAGGACGATGTTCTGCTCATGGGCGATACGAATCTCGCCAAACCCGAAACGCTGCGACCAGTCGGCCACCGCCAGCATCTGCACACCGGTCACATCTCCCGGCGGCGAAGCCATGCCCGGTTTGGTCGACAGCACCACGCTGGTGTAACCCGGCACCTTGTGCGGCTGCACGTTGCGCGCAACCCAACGGGCGAACGCCGGGCTTTCCGCCAGACGCGTGCCGAAGTCCAGATCGGTGTCGGCCAAGGTGTGATAAACCGGCGGCACGAAGGCACTGGCGACCCGCTGAAATTCGGCCTCGGTCAGTTGCGCCGGGCCGTCCTTGAGGTGCTGCCATTCCTCTTCGACTTCCTTGGCAAACGCCTCGATACCCAGTGCCTTGACCAGAATCTTGATCCGCGCCTTGTACTTGTTATCGCGCCGGCCGTGCCGGTTGTACACGCGCAAAACCGCTTCGACGTAGGACAGCAAATGTTGCCACGGCAAGCCTTCACGGATCTGCAAACCGAGAATCGGCGTGCGCCCCAGACCACCGCCGACGATCACTCGCAGGAGCATCTGCCCGTCGCGACCGGGATAAAGATACAGGCCGATGTCATGCATCATGATCGCCGCGCGATCCTGCTTCGCCGAGCAGATGGCGATCTTGAATTTGCGCGGTAGGAAGAGGAATTCCGGGTTGATCGTCGACCACTGCCGCAGGATTTCGGCCAACGGGCGCGGGTCGATCAGTTCGTCCGCCGCGACCCCGGCGAACGCCTCGGTGGTGATGTTGCGCACGCAGTTGCCGGAGGTCTGGATCGCATGCATGTTGACCTGCGCCAGACGTTCGAGGATGTCCGGCACGTCGCTCAGTTCGATCCAGTTGAACTGCATGTTCTGTCGCGTGGTGAAGTGGCCATAACCGCGATCGTAGTCGCTGGCGATGCTCGCCAGCGTGCGCATCTGCTCGGCGCTCAGCGTGCCGTAGGGAATCGCCACGCGCAGCATGTAGGCGTGCTTTTGCATGTACAGGCCGTTTTGCAGACGCAGCGGCAGAAATTCCTCTTCGCTCAGTTCCCCGGCCATGAAGCGCTCGACCTGATCGCGAAACTGCGCGACGCGCTCGAACACCAGCGCCCGGTCGTAATCATCGTATTGATACATGCCACTGCCACCTCATCAGGACGCACACAATTCCTGTAGGAGTGAGCCTGCTCGCGATAGCGGTGTGTCAGGCAACTGAGATGTTGACTGACACACCGCTATCGCGAGCAGGCTCACTCCTACAGTTTTCTTCAGAGCACTATGACGATGCAGCGCAGCACGTTACAGATTCACCTGAGGCGATAAAAACCGTATCAGGGCGCGGCAGAACGCCGCAGTCAGCACCTCCATCTGATCCGCACAAATGATCAATTCCTGAGCCTGTTTTGTTTCTGACGGGGTTTCTACAGTGCAGCTCATGCCAGACCGGGTGGCCTGGCAAGACTTTGCAACCGTGGATGAACTGACCATGAGTACAGCAACAATCGGACAGGCTTATAACTACAAGGTCGTCCGCCAATTCGTCATTGCGACCATTTTCTGGGGTGTGGTGGGCATGGCGATGGGCGTGTTGATCGCCTCGCAACTGGTCTGGCCAGAGATGAACCTCGACCTGCCGTGGACCACCTTCGGCCGCTTGCGCCCGCTGCACACCAGCCTGGTGATTTTCGGTTTCGCCGGCAGCGCGCAATTTGCCGCCAGTTATTACGCGGTGCAGCGGACCTGCCAGGTGCGGCTGTATTCAGACAAACTCGCGGCGTTCACTTTCTGGGGCTGGCAATCGGTGATCGTGATCATGCTGATCACCCTGCCGATGGGCTACACCACCACCAAGGAATACGCCGAAATCGAATTCTCCGGCGCGGTGTGGATGGCCGTCGTTTGGGTGGCCTACGCCGTGGTGTTCTTCACCACCGTGGTGCAACGCAAGACCAAGCACATCTACGTCGGCAACTGGTTTTTCGGCGCGTTCATTCTGGTGATCGCCATGTTGCACGTGGTCAATCACCTGTCGATTCCGGTGGACTGGTTCAAATCCTATCCGGTGTACTCCGGCGCCACCGACGCGATGGTGCAGTGGTGGTATGGGCACAACGCGGTGGGCTTCTTCCTGACCACCGGGTTCCTCGGGATGATGTATTACTTCGTGCCGAAACAGGTCAATCGCCCGGTGTATTCGTATCGCCTGTCGATCGTGCATTTCTGGGCGCTGATCACCCTGTACATCTGGGCCGGCCCGCACCATTTGCACTACACCGCGCTGCCGGACTGGGCGCAGTCACTGGGCATGGCCATGTCGTTGATCCTGCTGGCGCCGAGCTGGGGCGGGATGATCAACGGCATGATGACCTTGTCCGGCGCCTGGCATAAGTTGCGCACCGACCCGATTCTGCGCTTTCTCGTGCTGTCGCTGGCGTTCTACGGCATGTCGACCTTTGAGGGGCCGATGATGGCGATCAAAACGGTCAATGCCCTCTCCCACTACACCGACTGGACCATCGGCCATGTACACGCCGGGGCGTTGGGCTGGGTGGCGATGATCACCTTCGGCGCGACCTATCACATGGTGCCGAAAGTGTTTGGCCGCGAGCAGATGTACAGCACGCCGCTGATCAACCTGCACTTCTGGCTGGCCACGATTGGCACGGTGTTGTACATCGCCTCGATGTGGGTCAACGGCATCACCCAGGGCCTGATGTGGCGGGCGATCAACGAGGACGGCACGCTGACCTATTCGTTTGTCGAAGCGCTGCAGGCCAGTCACCCGGGGTTCATCGTACGTTTTGCCGGCGGGGTGTTCTTTCTTACCGGCATGTTGCTGATGGCTTACAACGTGTGGCGTACGGTTCGAGTGGCGGACGTGGCAATGGCCCACCGTGAAGCGCAGATCGCCTGAGGCAGGGAGCCGAACGTGATGGATATTTTCTTCAATGTGCTGGGGGTGGTGTTTCTGTGGCTGGCGGTGGAGTACTGCTTGCGGCGGGAGACAGCAGAGAGTCTGGATGAGGCAAGCATGGTGCCGTTTGCCGATGACCCCGAGGTGGCGCGACGGGTTGAGCTGGCCACTGGTAAAACCGTGAACGCGGTGGCGCCGGAGGTGGCGAAGCCGGGGTGGGTCAATCTGGAGATGTGAGGGGTGTCAGGTGGGTTGCCCTCACCCTAGCCCTCTCCCAGAGGGAGAGGGAACTGACCGAGTTGATTGTTCGAGTTACGTCGACCTGAAATATCCAAGGTGAATGCAATCTCAAAACCAATGGAGATCGGCTCCCTTTCCCCCTCGCCCGCGGAGGGAGAGGGAATTGATCGAGTCGTTTGTTCGGGTTACGTCGACCTGAAATATCAAGATGAACTCAGGTTTTGAACAGCACTCGGTCTGCTCCCTTTCCCCCCTCGCCCCCTTGGGAGAGAGCGAACTGACCAAGGTATGTTTTCGGGTACACCGACCTGAAATATTCAGTCGAACTCAGGTTTTGGCCATCCCCCAATCGGCTCCCTTTCCCCTCGCCCCCTTGGGGGAGAGGGCTGGGGTGAGGGGGTTAGCCTTTGATCTTAACCGCGCTCGCGCGGGATCAAACTCTGCAACTGCTGGGCGAGGAAGTTGGCGTCGAAGACAAACGTATCCGGATCCTTCAGTCCATTGGTCTTGCGCCACTGCCACTCGCCATTTGGCAGGCCAACCAACGAAATGCTGCCATAGCGCGCCGCCGTCAGCCCCATAACCGCAAGCGAGATCTGCCCCGCGCTGCCCATCACATCCGGCACGAACTCCACCGGTTTGCCGGCAATCACAATGCTCAGCTTTTCTGTTTTGAAGGTCGAAGTTTCCACCGGCGTGCTCGGCCCGAACGCAACATAAGCCTCACGACTCACCTCCAGCAGACTCGGTGCCTGCACCGGTTCCAGCCATTGCTGAATATCGCCGAACAGCGCGGTAATCCGTGTGGCCCATGTCGCCGACTGCGTCTCGAACAGTTGTTTCTTGTGCGCTTCACTCTCGGCGTAGTGACGAAGCATTTCGCCCAGTTGCTGTATGTCGTTCATGAGCAAGCTCCTCGATTGGCCTATGAGTACGGATAGTGGCAGATCGACCGGCCTACGTACGTTTAAGTCATCATCCCGTCCTCCTTTATCGAGCCCTTTAACCGACAGACGGTTAAAATAAGCGAAAATACCTGTCAGTTCTGACAGTGCGCCGGCCTGCTAAGTTAGCGTTTAATTCATCAGCGAGGTGAAGTGCAGCAGAGACGACAAACGGCCGAAACGCAGGGAGCAGCAAAATGAAAATTTTATTTCTTTCAGTTTCAATCGCATTGCTGCTTGGCTGTGCTCACACGACTACACCGCCACAGAACCAGCCAGTTACCAGCAGTAATGCAAATAGCGCCCTGACCGGACCGCAAGTCGTCGAGTGGTTGAATACCCTTTATAACTCGAAATTTCAGAACTGCCATGAATCAGCCAACCAGCCCGCCTTCCTGTGTTCGGGGATAATTCTTCGAGTCACTGATAAACAGCCAGGCGAGACTCATCACGTCTGGAACCCCAGCCCGACGTCCGTCAAGAATGGTGGAGTCTACTTCTCTTACCTGAGAGCAGACTCCAAATACGGTCGACTGGCCTGGGGCCATGGCAACGGATTCATGCTGTACCCGATTTTCGGCGCCCCGCAAGACAAGGTCGATCTCGATGTGTTGTGTTCATTTCCAATCGATGGCTGGACCTGGAACCGCACCACACCTTGCGGTCATCACGCCTCATACCCTACCACCAGCCAGCGTTGCCAGAGTTCAGGAGTGTCCACCGCCGAACAGTGGAAAAACGTCTGGGACAACTCCCCCAACAGCCACCACATTCGCCAATGCGGCTTCGATGTTTCAGAGGCGACCGGCAAGCCGGCCGCAGTGCCGTTCTACCAGTCGGTAAGAGCGCGTGGAATGTTGAGTCAGAACCCCACGCATTTCACTGAACAGAATGAAGTCGTGGTCAAGACATGGCCACAAAATCTGCAAGACACCCTACCGCTCATGGCGTTCTTCTTTATCGCCGGTGGCAGCAATGCCGGCCTGCCGGAAGCCCAAGGCAACCAGCAGGATTTCTACAATTCCACCACCCGAAGAATCTGGGTGCCGGTCATCCGTTTGTTTCCTCCCTCGACCCCCACCAGCGAGGCCACGTTCCAGTACGTCGAGTCCGATCAACTGGTCAAGCCTTGAATCCCGGTCAAAGCGAACAGTTACCGCCGACGCGCAGTTCATCTACACCGCGGCCGACCAGGTCAAATAACTCAGGCAGCAGGTTTTAGATATAGACGTCTGTTGCAAGCCATGGGACGTACATAATGCACACTCGAACCGATATTGCTCACACGCTGGATATTGACCCGGTACAGATTCCGGGCTGGGTTTCACCCGTGGACCACGCAGAAAGTCCCCACGGTGGAATACCACTCTCACTGGTCAGCAATGGACACATCCAGTTGCTCATAGACCCATGGTTGAATCAGAGTCCCTTTGACGCGGCCCATGTATTGCTTAACGACTCGGAAACCTCGGTCGTTCACAAGATCATTCAGCCAGGCGAAGAGAACAAACGGTTCACACTGGATTTGCCCGCAGCATATCTTCCCGACGGCATCAATTTACTGCGTCTTCAAGTAATCCGGATCGGTCAACCCCTTCCCGCAACATCGGAGCCGCTGAAAGTCCTCTACAACACCCCACGCCCTGGTGGAGACGTCGCGGGCAATGGGGACAACCCGAATCTGATGATGACGCTGCCGGCCGACGTCATTGCCGACGGGGTAAATGCCGAACGAGCAGCCAAAGGTGTATTGGTCACGCTGAACTACGTTTTCATGCGGGAAAAGGACGTCATCACAGTCTCTCGTGACGGTCGTGATAGAGCGCATACGGTAACCGCCGCACAAGCATCTGCGGGCCGTGTGGTGATGACATTGGTCGCCAGCGATTTCTGGCAAGACAACCCGAAATTTGCCCTGCGTTTCAGAGTCACCGACCAACTCGGTAACGCAGCGGGTCCACAGGCTTTCTGGTCAAAGGTCACCCCGGTTGATGTGCATATACGCGAAGAACCGGAGCCGGAACTGGATCTGCTCAAACCGAAAGTACTCGAGGCCAGGGAAGCCGGCGGCACGGTGCTGAATTTCGAAAAGGATTTTTACACCGCCGAGTTTGCCACGGTTGAAGTCAACTACATCGGTTCACAACCACGTCAGACGGTTAGAGTTAAATGGTTGGGCCGTAACTTCACCTATTTCCCTGAGATCCAGACCGTCACAACAGCCGGGCAAACGTTGCGCTTCCGGATTCCACGCCTGGAGGTCATCGACATCATCGGCGGCAGTCGTGGCGAGGTGAGTTATACCGTCAGAAAACCCGACACAACTGTAGACATTCCCTCTCGTGATCTGGATCTGACGGTCACCCAGCAAAAATACGTGCTAGGCCAGCCCACCATCAATAAGGACATGAACAATCTGAGGGTTTACTACCCGGACCAAGGCATTGTTGGGCTCTACACGGTACGCATGGCGTTGCATGGCGTCTTTGTTCGCTATGGCGACGAGATCAATATCGTCGAACCGTCATATACCAATATCCCCATCCCATCCGCCTGGATCGCCGAAAACCGCGGACGCTCCGTAATCTTCAATTACACGTTGAACCGCACCGGGGCCAGTGAGCCACTGATCTTTTCGTGGTGCTTGAGGCTGACGCTTTAAGCGATCTCGAAATCAACGCAAGCCTCACTATCAAAAGCAGCTCCACCAAGTTGTCTTTAACAAAGACACGGAGACAGTCATGCATAAAATAATCGGATTACTGCTTGTTGCACTTCTGTTCGGCTGTTCACACACCCCGTCTCCACCGCCCGCTGCCATAAACATCAACGGAACTCTGGCGTTAGACGGTCCCGCAACGGCTTCTTATCTCACTGAGCTTTACGCTCGCAAGTTTCCCAACTGCAACAAAGTGGACTCTCAGCCTTCGTTCCTGTGCTCGGGGGTGATGATCCGAGTCACGGTCAAAGACCCGAACAATACTTACAAAGTCTGGGAACCCAGTCCCATTTCCGTAACAAGTGGCGGTATTTCGTTTTCCTATCTCCGGGCCGATACCAACTTCGGCCGACTGGCTTGGGGTTACGGCAATGGCTACATCCTTTACCCCGTCCTGGAACGACCCGCCAATACCGATCAACTGCAAGTACTGTGCTCTTACCCAATGGACTCATGGGGCTGGCATCGCGGTAAAAATGGCGTGTGCATTCCCACCCCTGCACACCCTGAAAGCGGCTACTGCCACAACGCGAATGTACTCACTGCGGAGCAATTCAAAGCAGCCTGGGACAGGGCAACCGTGAACAAAAACCTCCAGCAATGCGGCTTTGACGTACGAGACGAACGCAATACCCTGGCCGCGCCCGCGTTCTATCAGTCGTTGCGCGCCAAAGCGATGTTGGGAGCTACAGGTTTCAACGAACACAACGAAGTCATCATCAAAACCTGGCCTGCAGGCAAGGCCAACACCTTTCCGATTCTGGCGTTTTTCTACGTTTCCGGAGGAACTGACCCCAAGCCACTGGCCGATGCCAAGTACAACCAGCGAGACTTTTACAACTCGACCAACCCGAAAAGAATGGTGCCAATCATTCGAATGGTACCGGCCAACAGTGCGACAGGAACGGCGACGTTCACCTACGTGGCCGCTGACCAGGAGGTTACTCGATGAAACTGCTAAGGACCGCCTCTCTGTTACAGGCATTGGCGCTGACCGGGTGGGGACTCGCAACGCCTGTTGTTCAAGCTGTCGATGCACCCACTGCGGTTGACGGTGAAAGCGTCATCGTGATTGTCGAGCGCTGTAACAAATACATAGAAAGCGCGTACTGGATATATCGGGACTATCAATGGGTGCTCTCCATTACCCCGACGAAGTGTGCGAGAAGAACTCAGGAGTCAGGCACACCGTTCATCTGGGATGAACTTTCGCGCGACTACTCGAACGGTCGCTACTGGGGAAACACCCACGGCATGCGCCATCAGTTGATTTGCCATATGGCAATTGCACGGGACAAACCGCAGTGGAACCTCGAACCCTGGCGTCCGGACGTGGGGTATGCCAAGACACTGGAGGCTGGCTGCAATCACGTCGTACCGTTGCCTGAAAAGGCACCGTGACACTTGCGTGAAAGATGAGCGATACAGTTCATTGGGCACTGGCGTCTGGCCGAGAACCACAGGAAACTTCGGGCATGTCAGGATCTATTGATCCGGCCCCTGCCCGAGGAACTTCAATGCGCACCATCGGCCTGATCGGCGGCATGAGCTGGGAATCCAGCGCCGAATACTATCGACTCATCAATCAGCAAGTCCGTGATCGTCTCGGCCCGTTGCGCTCGGCGCAATTGCTGATGTTCAGCGTCGACTTCGGCCCTGTCGAACAGGCCCAGCACGCCGGGCGCTGGGACGATGCGGCAGCGATTCTGGTGGACGCCGCGCGCAGGCTCGAAGCCGGCGGCGCGGAATGCGTGGTGCTGTGTACCAACACCATGCACAAGGTTGCCGAGCAGATTCAGGCAGCGATCAGCATTCCGTTCCTGCACATCGCCGAACCGGCCGCACACGCTGCGCTGGCAATCGACGCACGCACAGTGGGGTTGCTCGGCACGGCATTCACGATGGAACAGGACTTTCTCAAGCAACGCCTGGTCGCCAAGGGTTTGACCGTGTTGGTGCCAGACGAAGCCGAGCGCAAGGACGTGCACCGGATCATCTACGACGAACTCTGCGTCGGCGTGATCAGCGAGGCATCGCGGCAAATCTATCAACGGGTGATCGAATCCCTCACCGCACGGGGCGCACAGGCGATCATTCTCGGTTGCACCGAAATCGGCATGTTGATCAAACCCGAACACAGCACCCTGCCCCTGCTCGACACCACCGAACTGCATGCACAGTCGGCGGTGGCGTTCGCGCTGGGCGATTGAGTCAGGTTTTCCGCCGATTGCGCAGACGGGCCATGCTCAGGGTGTCGACCCACTGCCCGTCACGCACTGCGTAATCGCGAAACAGGCCTTCGTCCTCGAAACCGAACTTGCGGTAGAGGCCGATGGCCGCTTCGTTATCGGCATAGACCGTGAGTTCGACACGGTGCAAATTCATCCAGTTGTCGGCGACGTCCAACGCCGCCGCCAACAGCTGCGAACCCACGCCTTTGCCCTGCCACGCGACCGCAACGCCCATGCCGAAACTGCCAGCGTGCGCCCGACGCATCCGCGAATACGCCTCCAGCCCCAGATTGCCAATCACCACGCCTTGATGCAGCGCCACCAGTTTCACCGCGCGTTCGTTGTCCGCCAGCAGGCGCTGGCGCCAGACTTCCACGGACTGAAACGGCATCTGCAACACCTGCCGCGCCACGGCCGGATCGTTGTACAGCGCGGTGATGCCTTCGAGGTGGGATTCGTTGAAGCGTTCGAGGTGGATGGCGGGGTTGGGGTCTGGCATGGGATCGATCCGTGATCAGGGTTGGCTGATCACTCTAAACCGACCGTGATCCGCCTGGCCAGCGCAAATACTGTGAAAGCAAGCCCGAGCGACCGCTCATCGGAAAACCGCTTGCACCTGTCAGATCTGACAGGTGCGCATTTTCCAGATAAGCGCTCTGATAGTTCCTGCCGCCTAACAGCAGGAAACCTGACCATGAACTCCAGTAGAAACACCGTTCTGCAGCTTTCCCCCCCCAAAATAGATCTACAGACCAAAGACATCGTCGGTGCGCAAATCGGTGTACCGCTGCATGCGGTGATTATCTATCCGCCCGAACTGGTTTTCAAAAGAGCTCGGGTTTCGATTGATCCACCGCTGGCCGGGACGGTGGAAGAACACGACGACGTGAGGCTATGGGCAACGCTTGATCCTGCGCTTGTTGGTGCGGTCACAGAGCCGGACTTGTCCGATTCGACCAGAGCGCCATTGCTTTTGGACGCCACGACGATCAAAGCCGATGTCAATGCGACGATCGAGCTGCACATTAAGGAAAGTCAGTTCCTGACTGACGTGGTGGTTTATCTGTTCTATACGATTGAGCGTAACAGCGAAAATCTCGGTACTTCTCTCCCGCTCAGTTATATCTACAACCGCATCCGCCCCGGCATAAAGGATGATTTGACCGTACCTGGCGGCCACTCGAAACTAAAATTATTGCTGCCCGATGAAATAAAAAACGGTGTCGGCCCTGGCTTTACCACCGCACGCGTGGCTGTGCAATATCCTTATGCCCGAGCGTATGACCGCATCAGTTTCATGTGCAACGGCAAGATCCTGGAAGTGTCTGTAGGTCCCACTGAAGCGCCTGAACCGCCCGATCACGGGTCCGAAACCCCGACCACCCTTTACTTCGACGTAGACCGGGCCTTTCTGGAACTTGCCAAGCAACAAGACCACCGGATGGCGTTTCTGTTTACCGTCTACGACCAACTGAACAACTCGGCTGATCCCGATGCTCAGTGGTCCAAGCCGCAATTCGTCGATGAGGATCTGGACGGCACCCGCCTTGCAAAACCCGTCCTGCGCGAACAACTGAATGACCCGGGCGATACACCGGAGATCGACCTTGGCAAACTGAAGGACAAACCTCTGCTGATCGTCGTTGCCACGATGGACCCTCGCTTCGTGACCGGCTACAAGGTCACCACGTTCTACACGGCTACCCACCCTGATCATCCCGATGTGTTTGATGAACAAAGCAGCACGGTGACGGAAGACGAATTCGAGCAAAAACAGCTCGTCGTTATCGAAGTACCGAACCACAAGGTCAGCGTCCCGGGCAGCACGGTCAATGTTTTCTATGAACTGAGAAAGCCCGACAACGCGGACGGTTCCCCCGGTGCTCTGGTGGGTATATCCAACACCGCGAGCGCACTGGTCGTCGGTGCTGCCCTCGAACTCAAACCACCCAGCGTGCTGCAGGCCAACGGAGCGACATTGGCGCCACTAGACGCCCTGACCCAACTCACCATCGTCGTGCCGCCAGGTTCCACGCGGCCCACTGACCTGCTCAGTGTGAGCTGGACCGCCAAACCGGGCACGCACGAGGAAGGTTCGATCACCACCCCGCCTCGGCCGATCAGCGAAATCGGTCTGAACATCCCGATTGCACCCGCGCTGATGGCGTATTGTCTGGGCGACCAAATAACGGTCAGCTACAGCATCACCCGCGATGGCATTCCTTTACCGTCCGAGACGCTGACCCTCAACGTGCAAAACCTGCCGCAGTCCGTTCTCCCCGCCCCTCGTTTGAAGCAAGCCGCCGATGCTGGCGAAGGCGCGGAACTGAGACTGAGCGACCTGACGCCCGAAGGCAAAATGTGGTTCTCGGGGTTTCCCTTAAACATCGCGGGGCAGTTTGTCTGGCTGTTGTTCAAAGGCACCAATGCCGATGGCTCGGCCTATGAAAAGTACATTTGGGCGGCGCCATTTGCCTTTGTTAATGATGACTGGGTGAAGAATGGCTACTTCGAAGCGACCGCGCCTTATGTGGATTTGAAAGGGTTGAAGGATGGGACGCCATTGACCATGGAGATGTGGGTGGCGTTTGGTAAAAGCGAAGATCTGGGGTTGGCTAAGCAGTTCGTGGTGCGCACCTATACCGTCAGTGCGGTGCAGGTTGTGGTGCCCGCGATTACATCGGTCAAAGGCACCTCCAGCAATGAAGAAATCCTCCACGGCGGCCTGACGGTAGAAACAGACATCACGCTAACGGGGACGGCCACGCCAAGCACAAAGATCGATCTGGTCAATGGCAGCGAGACGATTTCCGATGATGAAATCCCAGTCGACTCACGAGGTATTTGGACAGCTCAGCTAAGCGGACTGGTTGCCGGGAACACTTACAACCTTGCCGCTAAACGCAAGGATGGCGCGATCTCTGATCGACATGATGTTGTGGTGGTCGAACTCATGAATCCGACACTGACCAATGTATTGGATCATAAGGGTATAGAGGTGCCTGATGATGAAACGACCTTTAGCACCACACTGAAACTTAAAGGTACCGCCAGCCAAGGCCAGCAGGTCGAAGTATTTGATGGAAGAGAGCCGAACGCGGAGTCTATGGGTATCGCGACGGCACATAGCATGAGAGAGACATGGGACCTTGATATCGAAGTCAAGGAAGGTGCACATCGGCTGTACGCAAAATCTCTGTATCACAGTACTCCTGTGCATTCGAATGTGCGCAACTTAACTACCCTACTTGCTCCCACCGGGGAAAACTTTGATGCGCAGCCAAATTCAACGATTTTACCAGGAAGATCAAAAGACATCGGCAGTATGATTATTACTAATGTTTCTGATACAAACTGGATCCAAATCGGCCCACCAAATTTCTCATACCCAGGAAAAATAGAAAAGCAAACTCTGATTTCGAACGGCAAACTCCGAACAATTGAAATAACCTTAAGAACCAATTATTCCAGCATTGAGTTCTGGTACGTAGATGTTAACTATGGAAACTCTGCAGAAGTTATATTTTACTCATCATCTTTAGAACTAGGTAAAAAACCACTATTACCATCATCGGAAAACCAAGAACCACTAAAAATGTTTTTTGAATCCAAGGAAATAAACAGGATAGTCATCAATAGCGTTACTGATGATGTTATTTATTTTGATACCTTCACTTTTAGATTATGAGCAGCCTATGATTTCAATGGCGCCACTATGAGCACTAATGGGGCCGACTACGTTTTTCTGTCGTAGCGGATCTGAGGGAGTTTACCGACGCGCCTTGTCCGGCCGAAAGGTTGAAAAAACAGCGTTTGCGTCCCAGGCGAACGGTTGCAGCACGCTGGCTGGTGGAACATCAATTGGTGACGCCTCATGATTTTGTCGCCGTGGACGCTGCGATATTCGGCATCATTGGAAACTCATCAATCGTCATCGCGAGTAGCCTTCCTCCTACAAGAAATCCCGGCAAACTCCGGAAGAATACGGCGGTTGACTGACTTGCCCTCACTCCCTATCCTCGCGCCCTGTCACGACTCATTCGTGATCGGGTTTGACGGCCTGGACTCCTCATTACGCGCATAGCCTTTCTCTGCTCGTGCACTTTTGTGCCCGGTCATTGCATATGGTGACTGTGCGTGGGGCATCTTCGGATGCGCCGGGTTTGTGAGGACCGGTCCGTCAACCTGCGCACAGTTGCCACCCATTCGTTTGACGGCGATCAAGTGGCAGCTCTCTTTAACTCTGAAAGAGACACCTCACTTATGAAGCACACAACCACAACCTCGACTCCCTGCGACCAAGTCGCTCACCACCCTTTCAACGTCCGCCCCGACATCTCCCTCCTCGACGCCCTCGAACACGCGGCCGTCTACCTCAACTGCGCCGAAACCCTCGCCCACCAAGCCCCTAGCGTCGCTCGCCCGGAACACAGCAGCTCGATGCGCTGGGCCAGCCAGCAAATGCTTGCCAATGCCCGCGCACTGATGCTGGCCGCCATCGCTCGTGTGCACGCCGCGCAGGCCCGGGGTGACGTATGAACTCGCAGATTTCGATGACGCACAACGAGGACAGCATTCCGGTTCTACTCGTTTCCACTGAAGCGCCGCTAGACGTATTGCACAGCAGCGCCGCCAGCCGCTTTCTCGCGGTAACGCAAATGATGGAAAGCCTCGCCAGCCTGGATATTTCCTCGGCCAAAGGCGCCGACGTGCAGCAACTAGCGCACGTGGCGGCGATGTTGCTGCGTGATGGTTGTGATGTGATGGATGTGTTGGGGCGGCAGATTCGTTTACGCGTCTGATAGCCGCAAGATCAAAAGATCGCAGCCTTCGGCAGTTCCTACCCGATCCTTGTAGGAGTTGCCGAAGGCTGCGATCTTTTGCTTTTCAATCCCGAGTTTTCTACCACTCGTCGCCACCTGTCAGATCTGACAGGTGCGCTTTCCCGTCAATCGCGCTTTCATCGTTCCTGTCGCTACGACCCATGCAGGAGCACCCAAAATGTCCACATCCACCACCGCCGACAACACCGTCCTCACGCTCTATCCACCCAAGGTGCAGGGCCAGACCAACTCCATCATCGGTGCGATGGCGGGAGTGCCAAAGGTGGCCATTGATCTGGTCAGCGATGGCGAAGGGGCCATGGTTTTGATTGATCCTCCATTGGCGGGCACTTGGGCGCCATTGGATGTTGTCAAACTA
>NZ_JAKNQL010000012.1 GCF_022662375.1 Pseudomonas sp. CROZ-RG-20F-R04-15
GACTCGCTGCCGAAACCTACATAACTCATTGAATCTCAAGGAGTTTTCCGTTTCGACTGCGCCGGAAGTGGGGCGAATTATAGACATCCTGAATCTGCCGTCAACCGTTAATTTCGCTTTTCTATCGAAAACACCCTAAACCCCTTCTTTCTATATAGAAGGCGTCACCGCAGAGAGGGAAAACACCTATGCAGGTAGCCGGAAACCTATAGATGACGTAAGCCCGCCTACACAACGGATTATCAGGCAGCACAAAAGGATAGCGTTATGGAGTAGCTGGAGGACGGCGGAATCTGGCAACAGAAGGGAGTTCAAACAATAGATGGTGTCCCAGGGCAGGTTCGAACTGCCAACCTTCCCCTTAGGAGGGGGATGCTCTATCCAATTGAGCTACTGAGACACAGAATTGTCACGAGCAGACGCTGCGTGACGGGCGGCCTGCATGTTAACGGCCAAGTCCTGATTTGTCATGTCATCCGTAGCCATATTAAGTGTAGGCATGTGCACCGCAATGCTGCGGGAAGTTTTACCGTGCATTTTGCACGCCCGTAAAACGCCGCCAATGCAGATTGCAAGCCCGGCATACCGCCAAAACCTCTCAAATCCTTGTTTTTAAAGGACTAAACAGCGGTTAGACTGTTGGCACGACGGCTGCTTCGCCTGTTCCATAGAAGAACAATCGGAGCGCCGACTCATGAATACGACCCTCTTGCTTGCAAACGCCGCCGCATTGGCGATTGTGGCCAGCTTTCACTTTATCCCTGAAAGCACCACGCCGAAATCGATAGCCCAACGTATGCCGCATTATCTGCAGGTGCAGAGGAAACCCCAATTGGCAGTTCTCAGCGACAAGGAAAGTCTTGCCCCAAGGGTTGTCAGCGCGCAAGAGCAAGCCCTGCCATCCCAAATGATCGATCGTCTGGTTTTTTGAAATATCTTCAGGAGTACAGCATGTCAAAGTCAGCCGCGGGATTTCTGATTCTTGCCGCTATGAGTGGCGTTATGCATTTTTCGCTGTTCGAGGAAACCGTTGTCACCCTGCCACTGATTGCTTGCGGCGTGTTTTCGGTATTGTTTGTCCTGGCACTGATCGCCGGTCGCAAAATCAAGTTCGATCCGGTACTGCGTTAAACCGGATCACATCCAGCAACTGACTCACCGCGTCCGTCAGGTCGCCCGAATTGTCGATTAAATGTACCACCTCATCGCTTGATCTTCTGTCCTTGAACAAGGCATTACGGCTAAGTCGAGCCTCTATCTGTTCAGGTGCCTCTCGACCCCGCCGAAGAAGGCGCTCTCGCAAAACCTCGTCATTTACCGTCAACAGAACAGGCAGAAGCGTCGGGTATCGCTCCAACGCTTGCCGCAGGTTGGCGCGAGAGCCATTTACCAACACATGCCGCCCCACCGCCAAAAAATGGTCCATCTCAATCGGTATTCCATAAGCAAGACCGTTAGCGTGCCAAGCCAGCGAAAATTCGCGAGCGCGCTGACGATTCTCGAATTCTTCGGGCGTCACCCCCACCGCATCCTCGCCCACCGACTCGGCTGATCGAGTAATAACCCGCCGCATGACTTCGCAGTTCATTGCCTGCAGTGGTTCACGCGCAGCCTCGATCAAACTGTCCTTGCCCGAACCGGACGGCCCCATCAAATAAATAAGCTTGCCATCCATCCTGAAAACGCCCTCCGGCAGGTGTCCGCCACTAGTAAATCGGCAATTTGCCACTATCCTGTACAGGTAAGGAACAAGGATGCAGAACCCGCATAGCATGCACGTTCTGATGCCTTCGGACATCAATTGATGTACAGCAGGAAGCGGCAAAGGATGCGGACAGAGGCGAAGATTTCCAACCAGTCCGCATTTCTGATAATTGGTGCTGGCATTACGCCTTTACCCAGCTCAATATTTGTCACAGAATTGACGCCAATGATCTGGCAATTTTGAGGCATGATGCGGGCCTCTTAACAATTCAGGTTGAACCATTTGGCGCGGATGCTTGTCCTACCACACATCCTGCGGCCAATCCCGAGAACCGCTCCCCTGAACTAACCGGTTAAATATATGCGCCCATTGAAACAGGCAATTTATTCCAGCCGTACGGCTGACAAGTTCGTCGTACGTCTGCCAGACGGAATGCGTGAACGCATTGCCGAGGTGGCTCGCAATCATCATCGCAGCATGAACTCCGAGATCATTGCGCGCCTTGAGCAGAGTCTTATTCAGGAAGGTGCACTGGGCGAAGAGCTGAGCATGCGCCTGGACAGCCCGGAACTGTCGCTGCATGAGCGTGAGCTCTTGCAACGTTTCCGTCAGCTTTCTCACCGTCAGCAGAACGCTCTGGTTTCCTTGATCGCCCATGACGCTGAAATGGCAGCAGACGCGTCCTGAGCCACACCGAACACCTCAAGCCAGCTTAACCGCTGGCTTTTTTTTGCGTGGATTTTGAGTTTTCGCAGACAAGAAAAAGCCCGCCATATAGACGGGCTGTTTCGATGCAGCAGATCAGAGCAGGAAGATCGTCGCCAGCCCGAGGAAGATGAAGAAGCCGCCACTGTCGGTCATCGCGGTAATCATCACACTCGCCCCCATGGCCGGATCGCGCCCCATTTTCGCCAGGGTCATCGGGATCAATACACCCATTAATGCCGCCAGCAGCAAATTGAGCGTCATAGCCGCTGTCATTACCACGCCCAACGACCAACTGCCGTAGAGCAGATAAGCAACCACACCAATCACACCACCCCAGACCAGGCCATTGATCAGGCCTACCGCCAGCTCTTTGCGCATCAGGCGCGAAGTATTGCCGGTGCTGACCTGGTCGAGCGCCATGGCGCGAACGATCATGGTGATGGTCTGGTTACCGGAGTTGCCACCAATACCGGCCACGATCGGCATCAGCGCTGCGAGCGCTACCAGTTTCTCGATCGAGCCTTCGAACAGACCGATCACTCGAGAGGCGACAAACGCAGTGATCAAGTTGACCGCCAGCCAGGCCCAACGGTTACGCAAAGACTTCCAGACCGAGGCGAAGATGTCTTCCTCTTCACGCAGACCGGCCATGTTGAGAACTTCGCTCTCACTCTCTTCACGAATCAGGTCAACCATTTCATCAATGGTCAGACGACCAATCAGCTTGCCGTTCTTGTCGACCACCGGAGCCGAGATCAGGTCGTAACGTTCGAACGCCTGAGCAGCGTCGTAGGCATCTTCGTCCGGATGGAAACTTACCGGATCACTGGCCATCACCTCGGCAACTTGCTTGTCCGGATCATTGACCAGCAGGCGTTTGATCGGCAGCACACCCTTGAGCACACCGTCGTAGTCGACAACAAACAGCTTGTCGGTATGGCCCGGCAGCTCTTTGAGGCGGCGCAGATAACGCAGAACCACTTCGAGGCTGACATCCTCACGGATGGTCACCATCTCGAAGTCCATCAACGCACCGACCTGCTCCTCGTCGTAAGACAGGGCCGAGCGAACGCGTTCACGCTGCTGGTTATCCAGACTCTCCATCAGTTCATGGACGACGTCTCGCGGCAGCTCGGAAGCCAGGTCAGCAAGTTCGTCGGCATCCATATCCTTGGCAGCCGCCAGGAGTTCGTGATCGTCCATGTCGGCGATCAGCGTTTCACGAACGGAGTCGGATACTTCGAGAAGAATGTCGCCGTCGCGGTCAGCCTTGACCAATTGCCAGAGCGTCAGACGATCGTCCAGCGGCAAGGCTTCAAGAATGTAGGCGACGTCGGCGGAGTGCAGATCATCGAGTTTGCGCTGCAGCTCGACGAGATTTTGCCGGTGAACCAGATTTTCGACGCGGTCGTGATGCGCGCCTTCCTGACGATGAGTCAGGTCTTCGACGACCCTTTGACGCTGCAGCAGCTCGACGACTTGAGCCAGACGATCCTGCAGGCTTTCTTGTGTTTTCTTTACTTCGATTTCAGACATAGGCGAACTCCACTCCCAGCAGCGGGGCACGCCGGAAGGATCAATCAGTCAATTCATGATTGGTAAAGCGGTTTACTGAGTAACTACTGGGTAAGTCCATGGAGGTTTTCCATAAGCCCCGGCGGGGCTGACGGGCGCAATGATACACCGCCTGACGGTTTAAAACGTTAAAAAATCACGGTCGAAACAAGCGCTTGCGAAACAAACCTGAGCACTGTCCTGATCCCTGCACATGCGACGACTCATCCTGAAAAGAAAACACACCGGCACTCGAAAATGTAGCGACTACCCTTGAGCGTAGATCGTCATGGAGGACATCGAATGCCATTGAAACCATCCCACTTTGTACTCACCAGCCTGCTCTGCCTGCCGCCGACCGGGGCCGCCGTTACCCTCCATCGTTGCGAAGCCGCCGATGGCAGCATCACCTTCACTTCGATGAGCTGTGCGCAAGGTGAACGGCGCTCTGCACAGGAAGTCCACCCCTACTCGCCTGGATCTGTTGTGGCCGTAATGCCAGAGCACAACCATGAAGAAACCTCCGGCATGACAACCACAGGCCGAGAACCGGGCATCGTTGGCCAAACTAAAGACAAATGCGGAAATCTGATCGACGCCAGGCAACGCCGCGCCGCGATCATCAATCGACGCGTGATTGCCGGCATGAGCCAGCAAGACGTCGAAAGCGCGCTAGGCAAACCGGACAAGGTGAATATTCGAACATCGACGACGAGCTATCGATACGACCTCAAGCGAGGCCGTAGTGCTCAAATAGATTTTGACGAGAGGGGATGCGTGAAGGCAAAAGCCAAATCCCGGACAGCAAAAAGCCCGCGATAAACGCGGGCTTTTCGGTATATGGTGCACTCGACAGGATTCGAACCTGTGACCGCTCGGTTCGTAGCCGAGTACTCTATCCAGCTGAGCTACGAGTGCATTTTGTGTTTTTAGCCCAGACCACAACTGGATGAAGCCAAGTTATCTGCATCGCTGCAACTAACTCTTAAATGGTGCACTCGACAGGATTCGAACCTGTGACCGCTCGGTTCGTAGCCGAGTACTCTATCCAGCTGAGCTACGAGTGCATTTGTGTTTTTAGACCAGATCACATCTGGTTGAAGCCAAGTTATTTACATCGCTGTAACTAACTCTTAAATGGTGCACTCGACAGGATTCGAACCTGTGACCGCTCGGTTCGTAGCCGAGTACTCTATCCAGCTGAGCTACGAGTGCATTTGTTGCGCCGCATTATAGCCCGTCTAATCTCTATTCCAACCACTTTTTCTATTAATTTCAACAACTTACAGAAAAAGCCAGATTACGACGTACTAAGCAAATAATGGCGGAGAACGGGGGATTCGAACCCCCGACACCCTTTTGAGGTGTACTCCCTTAGCAGGGGAGCGCCTTCGGCCACTCGGCCAGCTCTCCGCAACACGGGGCGTATCTTAACCAACCTTTTCCCCGTTTGCAAACATAAAAATCGATAAAAATTAATGGCTTGGTTCTTCGTCCTTCTCTTTCTTTATACGCAGGTAAATTTCCTCACGGTGCACGGCAACCTCTTTCGGGGCGTTGACGCCGATACGCACTTGATTTCCTTTAACGCCGAGCACGGTCACGGTGATTTCGCCATCACCGATAATCAGGCTTTCTGCGCACCGACGAGTCAGAATCAGCATACCTTTCTCCTTACGCAATTCAGTTCAGGGACAACAGTCTGCAAAAAAAAGGCACCCGACCTACAACCGGAGCGATCGTAGCCCTACATGCCTGAGTATTGACCAGCGCGAGCAAAAGAACAGTTCAGGGCTCGCGCCATTCAAAAAATAAAGGGCGCGGTCAGACCGCGCCCTTCAAGAATTGGAATTACTCGCCTTGACGGGCAGGAGCATCCAGTTCGAAAGCCGTGTGCAGGGCGCGCACGGCCAGTTCCAGGTACTTCTCTTCGATCACCACGGAAACCTTGATTTCCGAGGTCGAGATCATCTGGATGTTGATGCTTTCTTTGGCCAGGGATTCGAACATGCGGCTGGCGACGCCTGCGTGGGAACGCATGCCGACGCCGACGATCGAGACCTTGGCAATCTTGGTGTCGCCAACCACTTCACGGGCACCGATCTCGCGAGCGGTGTTTTCCAGCACGGTCTGTGCGGCCTGGTAGTCGTTGCGGTGCACGGTGAAGGTGAAGTCGGTGGTGTTATCGTGCGCGACGTTCTGCACGATCATGTCGACTTCGATGTTCGCGGCACTGATCGGGCCGAGAATCTTGAACGCCACGCCCGGGGTGTCTGGCACGCCACGGATGGTCAGCTTGGCTTCATCGCGGTTGAAAGCGATGCCGGAAATGATCGGCTGTTCCATGGTTTCCTCTTCATCAATAGTAATGAGGGTGCCCGGACCCTCCTTGAAGCTGTGCAGTACGCGCAGCGGAACGTTGTACTTGCCGGCGAATTCCACCGCACGGATCTGCAACACCTTGGAACCGAGGCTGGCCATTTCCAGCATCTCTTCGAAGGTGATCTTGTCCAGACGCTGGGCGACTGGCACAACGCGCGGGTCGGTGGTGTAGACACCATCAACGTCGGTGTAGATCTGGCACTCGTCAGCCTTCAACGCAGCAGCCAGTGCCACACCGGTGGTATCTGAACCGCCACGACCGAGGGTGGTGATGTTGCCGTGCTCGTCGACGCCCTGGAAACCGGCGACAACTACCACGCGACCTGCCTTCAGATCACCACGAATCTTCTGGTCATCAATCTGCAAGATACGCGCTTTATTGTGCGCACTGTCGGTGAGGATCCGCACCTGATTACCGGTGTACGACACCGCCGGCACACCGCGCTTGATCAGCGCCATGGCCAACAGGGCAATCGTCACCTGCTCACCGGTGGAAACGATCACGTCCAGCTCGCGCGGAACCGGTTGGCCGTCGCCACTGATTTGCTTGGCCAGATCGATCAGACGGTTGGTTTCGCCGCTCATTGCAGACAGCACAACCACCAGGTCATCGCCGGCATCGCGGAATTTCTTAACCTTGTCGGCGACCTGCTCGATTCTCTCGACAGTACCGACCGAGGTGCCTCCAAATTTCTGTACGATCAAAGCCATTTCAAAGCCGCCTCTGCCCATGAAGGGCGCCCAATAATCACTCGAACAGCCGCCGGGTCCACCACTAGACTGCGAACCCGGCGGACCGTCTTATAAACCCTGCTCGACGAATGGAACGGTCAGCGCCAATGCGCCATCCAGCGCGCCGGCATCAACACCGCCGCCCTGCGCCATGTCCGGACGACCACCGCCCTTCCCGCCCACTGCCGCAGCAGCCTGTTTCATCAAATCACCGGCTTTGAGTTGGCCAGTCAGGTCTTTGGTTACGCCTGCAACCAGAACGACCTTTTCCTCATGGACACTGCCGAGCAGGATCACTGCGCGGCCGAGTTTGTTCTTCAACTGATCAACCAGCGCCAGCAGCGCCTTGGCGTCCTGACCATCCAGACGTGCGGCCAGAACCTTCACGCCTTTGACATCCAGTGCCGAGGACGACAGATCGTCGCCCGCAGCGCTGGCCGCCTTGGCTTGCAACTGCTCGAGCTGCTTCTCCAGTTGGCGATTGCGCTCCAGCACAGCCGACAGCTTGTCGATCAGGTTGTCACGGCTGCCCTTGACCAGGCTGGCCGCTTCCTTGAGTTGTTCCTCTGCGGCATTCAAGTAGGCCAGTGCCGCAGCACCGGTCACTGCTTCGATACGACGTACGCCCGAGGCTACACCGCCTTCGCTGATGATTTTCAGCAGGCCGATGTCGCCGGTACGATTGGCGTGGATACCACCGCACAGTTCGACGGAGAAATCGCCGCCCATGCTCAGCACGCGCACGTTGTCGCCGTATTTCTCGCCGAACAGCGCCATCGCGCCTTTGTTCTTGGCGGTTTCAATGTCGGTTTCTTCGGTTTCAACGGCGGAGTTCTTGCGAATCTCGGCGTTGACGATGTCTTCCAGCGCTTTGATCTGCTCAGGCTTGATCGCTTCAAAGTGACTGAAGTCGAAACGCAGACGCTGACTATCCACCAACGAACCTTTCTGCTGAACGTGCTCGCCGAGTACCTGGCGAAGTGCCGCGTGCAGCAAGTGCGTGGCCGAGTGGTTCAGCGAAGTCGCGTGACGCACTTCGGCATCCACATGGGTTTCCACTGGCGCGCCGATGGTCAGGCTGCCCGAATCCAGCACACCGTGGTGCAGGAATGCGCCGCCGGTCTTGGTGGTGTCACGTACGTCGAAACGTGCGCTGCCCGCCTGAAGGAAGCCGCAGTCGCCGATCTGGCCGCCGGATTCAGCGTAGAACGGCGTCTGATTCAGAACGATCACCGCCTCTTCGCCTTCATTCAAGACGTCGACCGACTGGCCATCTTTATAGATAGCGACGATTTTTGCCGAACCGCTGGTGTCTTTGTAACCGGTGAACTCAGTGGCCACATCAACCTTGACCAAAGTGTTGTAGTCCAGACCGAACGAGCTGGCCGAACGCGCACGCACACGCTGAGCTTCCATCTCACGTTCGAAGCCGACTTCATCGACAGTCAGGCTGCGCTCACGCGCGATGTCGGCGGTCAGGTCCATCGGGAAACCGTAGGTGTCGTAGAGTTTGAACACCACGTCGCCCGGCACCACGGTGCCTTTGAGCTCCAGCAGATCCTGCTCAAGGATCTTCAGGCCGTGCTCCAGAGTCTTGGAGAACTGCTCTTCTTCAGCCTTGAGCACGCGCTCGATGTTGCTCTGCTGCTTCTTCAGTTCCGGGAAGGCTTCACCCATCTCGGCAACCAGTGCAGCAACGATCTTGTAGAAGAAGCTGCCAGTGGCGCCCAGCTTGTTACCGTGACGGCAAGCGCGACGGATGATCCGGCGCAGTACATAACCGCGACCTTCGTTGGACGGCAGCACGCCGTCGGCGATCAGGAAACCGCACGAACGGATGTGGTCGGACACCACTTTGAGCGACGACTGATCGCCATTTTCGCAACCGATGGCTTCAGCCGAGGCCTTCAGCAGGTTCTTGAACAGGTCGATGTCGTAGTTGGAATTGACGTGCTGCATCACCGCACTGATCCGCTCCAGGCCCATACCGGTGTCGACCGACGGCGCTGGCAACGGATGCAACACGCCATCGGCGGTGCGATTGAACTGCATGAACACGTTGTTCCAGATCTCGATGTAACGGTCGCCGTCTTCTTCCGGCGAGCCCGGTGGGCCGCCCCAGATGTGGTCGCCGTGATCGTAGAAAATCTCGGTGCACGGGCCGCACGGGCCGGTATCGCCCATGGTCCAGAAGTTGTCGGAGGCGTATGGCGCGCCTTTGTTGTCGCCGATGCGAATCATGCGCTCGACCGGCACACCGATTTCTTTGGTCCAGATGTCATACGCTTCGTCGTCGGAGGCGTAGACGGTGACCCAGAGTTTTTCCTTCGGCAGTTGCAGAACGCCGGTCAGGAAGGTCCACGCGAAGGTGATCGCGTCCTTCTTGAAATAGTCACCGAAGCTGAAGTTACCGAGCATTTCGAAGAACGTGTGGTGACGAGCGGTATAACCGACGTTTTCCAGGTCGCTGTTCTTGCCACCGGCACGCACGCATTTCTGGCTGCTGGTCGCACGGGTGTACGCACGTTTTTCCTGGCCCAGGAAGCAGTCCTTGAACTGGTTCATCCCCGCGTTAGTGAACAGCAGGGTTGGGTCGTTGCCCGGAATCAAAGAGCTGGAGGCTACACGGGTGTGGCCTTGCTCTTCGAAGAAGCGAAGGAAGGCTTCACGGATTTCTGCGCTTTTCATTAGGTTCTTCCACGGAGGCTGCGGCCAAAGGCCTGTTCGAAACGTCAACAGACGAAGCGACGGCAAAGGGCCGCATTATATCGGCCCTGCGCGCGGGGTACAGCGTGTTTATACGATAGAAACGGTCAATTGGACGGCTAACGCTGTCACTTGCGCGAAAACTCGACGAATGTCGCGATCACTTGCTCGATTTGCGAGCGATTGACGTTCATGTGCGTGACCATGCGCAGACGCGCGGCGGCGCTCAATTTGATCCCGCGTTCGGCGGCAAACGCCTTGATCGCTTCGGCTTTGTCGCCCATTTGCACATAAACCATGTTGGTTTGCACGGGTTCGACGATGAAACCTGCTTCACGCAGACCCTCGGCGAGCAATTGCGCATTGGCGTGATCG
This sequence comes from Pseudomonas sp. CROZ-RG-20F-R04-15, assembly GCF_022662375.1. Classification (GTDB taxonomy): domain Bacteria; phylum Pseudomonadota; class Gammaproteobacteria; order Pseudomonadales; family Pseudomonadaceae; genus Aquipseudomonas. The sequence continues at coordinate 10,163 of NZ_JAKNQL010000012.1, forward strand.
TCTGCCAGACGCTCAACGTTGTGATCCAGCGCATACAGCCCCGCCGCCGCCAATACCCCGGCCTGACGCATGCCGCCGCCGACCATTTTGCGCAGACGGCGAGCCTTGCCGATCAGTTGCTCAGAACCACACAACACCGAGCCAACCGGCGCGCCAAGACCTTTGGACAGGCACACCGATACCGAATCAAAGTACTGAGTGATTTCCCGCGCATCGACACCCAGCTTGACCGCCGCGTTGTACAGGCGCGCGCCGTCGAGGTGCAGTTGCAAGCCATTGTCTTGAGTGAAACGGCGCGCCCGGGCCAGATATTCCAGCGGCAGCACTTTGCCCTGCATGGTGTTTTCCAGCGCCAGCAGTCGAGTGCGGGCGAAGTGGAAGTCGTCCGGTTTGATCGCTGCCGCGACCTGATCCAGATCCAGCGAGCCGTCGACCTGCACTTCCAGCGGCTGCGGCTGGATCGAACCGAGCACCGCCGCGCCGCCGCCCTCGTACTTGTAGGTATGCGCCTGCTGACCCACGACGTATTCGTCGCCGCGCTCGCAGTGCGCCATCAAACCCAGCAGATTGCTCATGGTGCCAGTCGGCACGAACAGCGCGGCGGCAAAGCCCAGACGTTTGGCCAGTTCGGCTTCCAGGCGATTGACCGTGGGATCTTCGCCGTACACATCGTCACCGGTGTCCGCAGCGGTCATCGCGTCGAGCATGGCGGGTGTCGGTTGGGTGACGGTGTCGCTGCGAAGATCGATAACGCTCATGAACCTGGCCTCTAATCAGCAGGGGAAATCCCTTTACGAAGTGGGATTACTGCGGGCATCGCGTGGATTAATCAAGCCTTGCGCAAGGAAAAGTCATTTCGAGCCGTCGAAAAATTCGATGGCAATCATCAGAAAGGCGCAATGCACAGACACACAATCTGTGTTAAAAACGCTGCGCCGCCCGAGAAAGGGCGGCAAAAACGTTCTCAGGGCGGGGTGCAACTCCCCACCGGCGGTAATTGCGCGCAATGCGCATAGCCCGCGAGCGCTTGGCGACGGACACGGCTTTGGTTGTGAACGGCGGCAAGGTCAGCAGACCCGGTGTGATCCCGGGGCCGACGGTCATAGTCCGGATGAAGAGAGAACGGGATTAACGCCAAAGGGCCGTCCGCGCGATGTTGTGCGTGTGCGCACCCTTGAATCCCTTTCGATTCATAACGCCCTGTTTTTCACACAAACAGGAGTCAGAACATGCAACCCACCGCTATCGACAGCAAAAGCAAACACCCTCATGGCGAGCGCGTCGCGTTCATCCAGGCCTGCTGGCACAAGGAAATCGTCGACCAGAGCCGTAAAGGCTTCGTCGCTGAAATGATTGCCTTGGGTTATCAGGAATCGGACATCGATATCTTTGAAGTCGGCGGCGCCTTTGAAATGCCCCTGCACGCCAAGTTGCTGGCCAAGACCGGCCGTTATGCCGGCATCGTCGCGGCAGCCCTGGTGGTGGATGGCGGCATCTACCGTCACGAGTTCGTTGCCCAATCGGTGGTCAGCGGCTTGATGCAAGTGCAACTGGAAACCGAAGTGCCGGTGTTCTCGGTGTCGCTGACCCCGCATCACTTCCATGCCGGTGACGAGCATCAGAAGTTCTTCTTCGAGCACTTTGTGCACAAGGGTCAGGAAGCGGCGCGCACTTGCGCGGATACGCTGCGCAAGGTTCGCGCACTGCGCCGCACCGAGCCGCATGCTGTAGCGGTGTAAGCCTCCAACGATCGTTCCCACGCTCTGCGTGGGAATGCCTCAATGGACGCTCTGCGTCCGCTTTGGGACGCGGAGCGTCCCGGGCTGCATTCCCACGCGGAGCGTGGGAACGATCATCACATCAGGCAAGGTTTTCGTCGCTGGTCGGGACGATCAGGATGCCTGCGCGCAGGCCGTTCTTGACTTTGGGATTAGGGAAGATGATCCGTGCGCCCTCTTCCTCGATAATCCAGCGGGTATTGGCCAGATCTTCGGCCAGCACGTAACCCACTTCCAGCTCGGAAAAGTTTTCGATGTCCTGCGGCAGGTTCAGGCGGAACGCGTCGCTGTGCTTGATGATTTCCCGCGCAACACTGAACAACTGCAAACCATCCAGCTTCGCTTCAGCCATTTCTGGTTCAGTGCCTTCAATGATCTGCTGCAGACGGGTTTCCAGCAGCGAGACGTTAACCCCGTCGTTCTGCCCGAACGGCCGCGCCTTGCCCAATTCCAACGTGAAAGCCTCGGCACCGAGCTTGTCGTAAGTATACGAGCTGAAGACGATCGACGGCTTGTTCTGCAGCAGCACCGCTTCCATCCCGGCAGCGCGCAGGCGCGCCAGCTCAAGGCGCGAATGCTGACGACCTTCCTTCCACGGATACAGCGCGAACTGTTCGATCTTCGAACCGCGAATGGCGGTGTGCAGGTCATAGTGCAGTCGCTGGCGATCCGGCAGGCTGAAGAAACTTGCCGCCAGACGCTCCAGCTCACAGGCACGCAGCGCTTCCGAGCCACTGCTTTGTTCATGACGTCCGTTGAACAGCCGATTGACGTCCTGCTCGACGAAACGCTCGCCTTTGCGAATTGCCTCGGGGTTGCCGAACAGGAACAGAATGCGTGCGCGCGGCTTCAGATCGCCGCGTGCGATGTCGTGCAGCAGCCGATCAAGCAACTCGATCGGCGCTGTTTCGTTGCCGTGGATGCCCGCCGATAGCAGCAGGTCCAGGCCATTGTCGCGTGCTTCCGGTGGCCGGACTTCCAGCGCACCTTCGCTCAACCAGCGCATACGCACGCCTTCGACAGTCAGTTGAGTCTTCTCCGCCGGTTCGCGGCCGGCGAGGGTCAGTTCAAGCAGTTTGCCGAGGGCGAGCATAGAGCGATTTCCTTAGTGGTCGTGGTTGCAATCCGGGCCGTGCACGTGGTCTTCGTCGTCACCGACGTCAGCCGGTTCCATTTCCAGTTGCAGACTTACCAGATTAGTCGCCAATGGGCGCAGCAGCAGGTTGGCGTACTCGGCGTCACCTTCTTCAACGTCCACGCCGATCAGCAACTGGCCACGGCCGTCCTGCTGGATCCACAGCTCTTTGCCTTGCCACATGACCGCGACGCGGGTGCAGGAAGTCTCCAGTTGCGTGCCGTCGGTGTCTTCAAGGATCAGCTGCAGGGAATCGCTCATGTTTTTACTCTCTTGGGGAGACAAGCCGCGCGCCGCGATCAGGCGACGCGCCGGCCATCAATTGATCTGGAATGGATAAACCGCGCCCAGTTTAAGGATTTGCGTCAGTTCATCCAGTGCCGTCCGGCATTCAAGCAGCAATTGCGGATCCGCCAGATCGGTTTCGCTCAGGCGGTCGCGGTAGTGCTTTTCAACCCATGCGGTCAACGAACCGTACAACGGTGGCGTCATGATAACCCCTGGGTTGACGGCCGCCAGTTCGGTTTCGTTAAGCGCGACACGAAGACGCAGACACGCTGGGCCACCGCCGTTCTGCATGCTTTGCTTGAGGTCGAAGACTTTCACCTCGCGGATCAGACCGCCGGAGCTGGTCAGGCTTTGCAGGTAAGCCCAGACGCGTTCGTTGGCCTGGCACTCTTGCGGCACGATCAACAGCATCGAACCGTCAGGACGCGACAGCAACTGGCTGTTGAACAGGTAGGAGCGCACCGCGTCATCAACGGTCACCGCCGAACGCGGCACACACACCGACTGGAAGTTGCCGCCCACCTTGGCCAGTTTGCTTTGCAGTTCGGCCAGCATCGACTCGGTGTCGAGGAATGCATCCTCGTGATAGAACAGCACCTCGCCGTTACCTACAGCGATCACGTCGTTGTGGAACACGCCCTGGTCGATCACGTTCGGGTTCTGCTGAGCGTAAACCACGCCTTCATCACGCAGACCGTGCAGACGTGCAACGGCTTGCGAGGCTTCGAGGGTCTGGCGCGCCGGGTATTTCTGCGGCGCCGGGAAACGATTGTCGAAAGCACTGCGACCGAACACAAAGAACTCGACGCCCGCCTCGCCATATTCACGACAGAACCGCGTGTGGTTGGCCGCGCCTTCGTCGCCGAATTGCGCCACGGCCGGCAACGCGGCGTGATGGGCGAAGTGTTGCTGATTAGCGAACATCGCGCCGAGCACGCGACTGGTGGTCGGGTGCTCGATGCTGCGGTGATATTTGCAGTTGAGGTTGGCAGCGGTGAAATGCACGCGACCGTCAGCGGTGTCGGCACTCGGGCTGACCGTGGCGGCGTTGGCCACCCACATGCTCGACGCCGAGCAACTGGCGACCAGCAGCGGCATGGCTTCTTTGGCGGCGCGCTCGATCACCTGAGCGTCGGTGCCACTGAAACCCAGACGGCGCAGAGCGGCCACGTCCGGACGTTCCTGCGGCGCCAGCACACCTTGCTGAAAGCCCATTTCCATCAGCGCTTTCATTTTCGCCAGACCTTGCAGCGCCGCTTCCTTCGGGTTCGAGGATTGCTGGCTGTTGCTCTGGGAGGCAACGTTGCCGTAGGACAGACCACCGTAGTTATGGGTCGGCCCCACTAGACCGTCAAAATTGACTTCATAGGATTTCATCAGCGAGGCTCCACGAGAATCTGTTGTTATAGGCTTCAGTAACTATTCTTTGCGACCGGGGCGCGGCCTTCGCGAGCAGGCTCGCTCCCACAGGGATCTTCATCGTACTTGTGGGAGCGAGCCTGCTCGCGAATGGGCATCACGCCATTTTCACGCCGGGTGTCAGAGAGGCTGGCAACACCAGGCTCGGTGTTTCCAGCGACGCCACCGGGTACGCGCAGTAATCCGCTGCGTAATAGGCACTGGCGCGATGGTTGCCCGAGGCACCCACACCACCAAACGGCGCGCTGCTCGCAGCACCGGTCAGCTGTTTGTTCCAGTTGACGATGCCGGCACGGCTTTCCAGCCAGAACTGCTGATAACGCGCTTCGGAATCCGACAGCAAACCAGCAGCAAGCCCGTAAGCGGTGTTGTTGGCTTCAACGATCGCTGCTTCAAAATCAACGTAGCGGATCACTTGCAGCAACGGGCCGAACAGTTCTTCGTCCGGACGCTCAGCGACCGCAGTGACATCAACGATGCCCGGCGTCAGCAACGCCGCTTGCGCCTGCGGCTGAGTCATCGCCAGTAGCGAAACCGCGCCGTTAGCCAATAGATGTGCTTGAGCGTCCATCAGCGCTTTCGCCGCGCCGAGGGAAATCACCGAGCCCATGAACGGCGCCGGTTGCTGATCGAACGCGCCGACCTCAATAGTCGCGCTGACTTCAACCAGACGCTTCAACAGGCTGTCGCCCCATGCGCCTTGCGGCACCAGCAGACGGCGTGCACAAGTGCAGCGCTGACCGGCCGAGATGAACGCCGACTGAATAATCGTGTAAACCGCTGCATCCAGATCCGCCACCTGATCAACCACCAGCGGATTGTTGCCGCCCATTTCCAGCGCGAGAATCTTGTCCGGACGACCGGCGAACTGCTGGTGCAGGTGATTGCCGGTGCGGCTCGAACCGGTGAAGAACAGACCATCGATGCCCGGGTTCGCTGCCAGTGCGATGCCGGTTTCGCGAGCGCCTTGCAGCAGGTTCAAAACGCCTGCCGGCAGACCGGCTTCGATCCAGCACTTGACCGTCAGCTCGGCGACTTTCGGGGTCAGTTCGCTTGGCTTGAACAGCACACTGTTACCGGCCAGCAACGCCGGCACGATATGGCCGTTCGGCAAGTGGCCGGGGAAGTTGTAAGGGCCGAACACCGCAACCACGCCGTGTGGCTTGTGGCGCAATACGGCGGTGGCGTCGCCCAGCGGGCCGCTCTTCTCGCCGGTACGCTCGCGGTAGCTCTGCACCGAGATCGCGATCTTGTTGACCATGCTGGTCACTTCGGTCGCCGATTCCCACAGCGGCTTGCCGGTCTCTTCACCGATGGTGCGAGCCAGTTCGTCAGCGTGGCTTTTCAGCGCGGTGGCGAACGCTTCAAGCACCGTGATGCGCTCGTCCAGCGTACGACGCGCCCAACCTGGAAACGCCTGACGCGCAGCCTGCACAGCCGACTCGACCTGAGCAGCCGTGGCGCCCTCCCCCGACCACAGCACTTGCTGGGTCACCGGGTTCAGCGATTGAAACGCCTCGCCCTGACCGGCCAGCCACTCACCTGCGATGTATAGCGAATTCATTATTTCGACTCCCGTGCAGCGGACAACGCTACGGCGCGCACTTGGTCGCCAGCGTTGAGTTGAAGACGTTTGGCGGTCTGCGGATCAACCACCAGCGTGCCGGCAGCGAGACGCGCCGGTGCAGCGGTGATGCGGCAGTCTTCGCGCTTGCGGTTATGGATGATGAACGGCGTGGCGTCATCGCCCGGTGTGCCGATGGCCAGCACCAGCGCTTCGCTGTCACGCACCGCGCGGATCTTGCCGGTTTCGCATTCGATCGCAGGGCCGGCGTCGAAGATGTCGACGTAACCCTGATAGCTGAAACCTTCGCCCTTGAGCATCGCCAGAGCCGGCTCGGTGTCCGGGTGAACCTGGCCGATGACCTGGCGCGCGCCTTCGGAGAGGAAGCAGGTGTACAGCGGGAATTTCGGCATCAGTTCAGCGATGAACGCCTTGTTGCCGACACCGGTGAGGTAATCGGCCTGACTGAATTCCATTTTGAAGAAGTGCCGACCGAGGCTTTCCCAGAACGGCGAACGTCCGGCGTCATCGGAGACACCGCGCATCTCGGCAATGATCTTGTTGCCGAACAGTTCAGGGAATTCAGCAATGAACAGCATCCGCGCCTTTGACAGCATGCGACCGTTCAGTCCGCTGCGGTAATCGGCGTGCAGGAACAGCGAGCACAACTCGGAATTACCGGTCAGGTCGTTGGCCAGAAACAGCGTCGGAATCTCGCGATAGATGTTCAGCTCTTGCGAAGCGCTGACAGTCAGGCCGACACGGAAGTTGTACCAAGGCTCACGCATGCCGACGGCGCCAGCAATGGCGGAAATCCCCACCACGCGACCGTCGTCATCTTCGAGCACGAACAGGTAGTCCGCATCGCCACGGCCGGCTTCACCGCGAAAGGTCTTCTCGGCCCAGCCGACCCGGTGGGCCAGACGTTCTTCGTTGGCCGGCAACGTGGTCAGGCCGGTGCCGGTGCTGCGGGCCAGGTCGATCAGAGCGGCTAAATCGCTGCTGCGTACGGGACGAACAATCATGCTATCTCCTCAAACGGGCCGCCTTCGCCACCCGTGAAACTCGCTAAGGCGTTAAACCGCCACCAGGCGCACGCTGGCACCTTCACCGACGCCCAGGGCTTCGGCTGCTTCCAGATCCAGAGTCACCGGTTTGCCCGGCGCGTAATCCAGCTCCAGCAGTACCGCGCGGTAATCCTGCAACTGCGCATTGGCAACCAGATACTGGCGCCCGGCACCTTTCACCGGCTCGCCGATCTTCACCGGCACCACGCGGCTCTGGGCGATCGAACGGATCCCCGAAACGCGCGCATGCAGGGTCGGGCCGCCGTCGAAAATGTCGATGTAATGATCGGTCTCGAAGCCTTCGCGCATCAGGATGTCGAAGGTGATCTGCGCACGCGGGTGCACCTGGCCCATCGCCTCTTGGGCGGAATCCGGCAGCAGCGGCACGTAGATCGGGTAATGCGGCATCAACTCGGCAAGGAACGTGCGGCTTTTCAGCCCGCACAGGCGTTCGGCTTCGGCGTAGTTGAGGTCGAAGAAGTTGCGCCCGATCGCGTCCCAGAATGGCGAGTCGCCGTTCTCGTCGCTGTAACCGACGATCTCGGTGACCACCGAATCAGCGAAGCGCTCCGGGTGGCTGGCAACGAACAACAAACGGCCACGGGAGTTGAGTTCGGACCACGGCGAACCGACCAGCTCGCGTTGCACATAGAAACTGGTCAGCAAGCTGTTGCCGGTCAGGTCGTGGCACTGCGAAAGCACGTGGATCTTGTTGTGAATCTTCAGCTCGCGCGAAGCGTGCACGAAGGTCTCATTGCGGAAGCTGTAGAACGGCTCCGAGTAACCGGCCGAGGCGACAATCGCCGAGCAGCCGACCAGTTTGCCGGTGGTGGAATCTTCGAGGACGAAGAAATAGCTTTCTTCACCGTTGAAGCTCACTTCGGCGGCAAACGAAGCTTCGCTCGCCGCGATCTTGTCGCTCAGACGTTCCACGTCATCCGGCAAGGAGGTGACACCAATCGGGCTGTCCGCAGCCAGACGCTGTACCTCGCCCAGATCAGCCATTTGCGCGGGGCGCATCACCAGCATGGTGTCACTCCTTTCTCTTATCAATTCACAGAAAAAAACACCGGACACTGTGGGAGCGAGCTTGCTCGCGAAAGCGGTGTATCAGTCACCATAGATGGCGACTGAAACTCCCTCTTCGCGAGCAAGCTCGCTCCCACAATGAATCTCACCGGCATCAAAAATTGGGTTCGACGCCTGAAAAACTCCAGGCGCCGAAGGGTCTATCAGGCTTGCGTCAGTGCTGCGGCAGCGCGCTCGAAACGATCCAGACCGGCATCGATATCGGCGTCTTCCACCACCAGGCTCGGGGCGAAGCGGATCACGTCCGGGCCGGCTTGCAGAATCATCAGGCCTTCTTTTTCCGCGGCGTTGAAGATGTCCTTGGCCTTGCCTTTCCAGGCATCGTTCAGTACGCAACCGATCAGCAGACCGAGGCCACGCACCTGAGTGAACAGGCCGTATTTCTCGCCGATCTGCTCGAGGCGCGCCTTGAACTTGTCGTGCTTGGCGTTCACGCCGTTCAACACTTCCGGGGTGTTGATCACATCGATCACCGCTTCCGCGACCGCACACGCCAGCGGGTTACCGCCGTACGTGGTGCCGTGAGTGCCGACGACCAGATGTTTGGCCAGCGCTTCGGTGGTCAGCATCGCCGCGATCGGGAAACCGCCGCCCAGGCTCTTGGCGCTGGTGAGGATGTCCGGGGTCACGCCGTAATGCTGGTAGGCGAACAGCTTGCCGCTGCGGCCCATGCCGGTCTGCACTTCGTCGAACACCAGCAGCGCGTTGTTCGCGTCGCACAGTTCGCGGGCACCTTGCAGGTAAGCCAGCTCGGCCGGCAGTACGCCGCCCTCGCCCTGGATCGGTTCCAGCACGACCGCGCAGGTCTTGTCGGAAACAGCGGCTTTCAGCGCGGCCAGGTCGTTGTAAGGCACGTGGGTGATGCCGGTGATTTTCGGGCCGAAACCGTCGGAGTACTTCGACTGGCCACCGACGTTGACGGTGAACAGGGTTCGGCCGTGGAAGCTGTTCAGCGCGGCAATGATTTCGTACTTCTCGTTGCCGAAACGGTCGAACGCAACGCGACGGGCCAGCTTGAACGCGGCCTCGTTGGCTTCAGCGCCGGAGTTGCAGAAGAACACGCGCTCGGCGAACGTGGCGTCGATCAGCTTGTGCGCCAGGCGCAGAGCCGGTTCGTTGGTGAACACGTTGGACACGTGCCACAGCTTGTTCGCTTGCTCGGTCAGTGCACCGACCAGCGCCGGGTGCGCGTGGCCCAATACGTTAACGGCAATCCCGCCGGCGAAGTCGATCAGCTCGCGGCCGGCCTGATCCCAGACACGGGAACCGGCGCCACGCACCGGTATAAAAGCGGCAGGCGCGTAGTTGGGAACCATTACCTGGTCGAAATCGGCGCGTTGTACCGCAGCGTGCTCAACGGACATCGGAGTCTCCTGATGAGGGCCACCCGCCTGAAACTGGCGAGCGATGGGGGGATTGTAAGGACAGTTTTCTGCCCGGCCTTGTCGCCAAGCGACAACTTCTTATAGCGCAAACCCCGGATTTTCACGGGTTTACGGCAATGCGACAAATAGCGTCGCAAAGGCGCAGTTTAACTGCCGCCGCCGATTTGCGGCAGGCACCAGAGGATATCAACTGAAGCTCGCTGCACAGGTATATATATGTACCGCACCTCGATCGCCCTTTGCTGATTTGCTGGGCATTCCTTTCAACGCCCAAGGAATGGCCAATGAACTTGCCCGAAGGACAACAACCGGCAGCACCGCCCGACACCAACGGTGCCCAACACCCTGACGATCATTACCTGCCACTGAAGAACGCAATCCCCGATTGGCTGGGCAATGCTTCAGTCGCCCGCCGCGAGGCGCTCAAGCGTATTTCGCCGCAGCTCTCGGCCCCCGTGCAATCTGCGCCCGCCACGCAACACGCAGAGATGAAAAACCTCAATGCCGCCCACATGGCCGCACAAAGCGAGGTCGATAAAGGCCTTGAAGACCTGCAAGACGCCAGCGCCTTCGCCGAGCCGCTGCTCCAGGCGGAACTGAAACAATGTTTCGATCTGGATCTGGATGTCAGAAACACTTTTGTCCGCCTGTACATTCCCGTCACCACGCCGGGGTTTGCGATAAGCACAGGCGCGCGCGTCTGGTCCGTTTCGCTGCTGGATGCCGCGCTGCATAACTTCGAGGAAAAGGAAACCTACGCGGCAGCCTTCGAAACCACATCGACCTACACCGCCCGCCCGTCCTCCACAGGCCAGTTCGAAACGCTGCCCTCGATCAAAGCCAAACTGAGCATTCCGGCTTTTGCCCAGTTGTGCCGACGGCTGGATATCGGCGCGCAGTACAAGAAAAAACTCGAAGACACGCTGGGTTTTACCGACTCGACAGTGAAGTCAGCACTGCGAAAAAAAATAGACGCCAGTGCCAAAGCCGCCATGAAAGCCGCTCTACAATGGGCGCGAATGAACCGGGACATATCGGAAAACTACTTTCGTCTGGTTGAAGCGATGCTCGACGGGATGGGCGGCCTCTATGTCCAGGGCGCGCCGATACGCAACCACGACATGACCATGCTCGGCGCGTCGCTCACCGGTATTATCGTGTTTGCCCCGGATCTGTATGTGTCTCGCAGCGCCGCCCGCGTGGTGGCCTACGTTCCGGATGATCCCGAGCACCCTTTCAAGGAATATGCCTCATCGGCCGACATGGTGGTTGAGCTGACACGGCAACTGCGTTCGAAGGATTACCAGCAATTCTTCAGTCGATTCGTCAATCACGATCAACGCGGGGCTTTCTTCAGCACGCTGAACAGTCGACTCACGCGGATCAAGTGGCACCCCCACGAGCCGGGCAACGCGCTGCCCGCATGGCGTGAAGCGCCGGTCGAGCGCCCCGATCTGCAGTCGGGGCTCGAGCCGTTCGCTGACGATCTGTGGCAGCACCTCTACCAGACCCGACTGAACAAGATCATCAATGACGCCCAGGTCATTGCCGTTCCCACCGCGTCGGTGGACCAGAAAGCGCGCTGGGCCTTCTGGGATTCGGTGGTCAACATCATCAGCACGATTGCGCAAACTGCCGCACTGGTCGTCGCGCCATTCGTTCCGGTTCTGGGCGAAGCGATGATGGCGTACATGGCCTATCAGTTTCTCGACGAAGCGTTCGAAGGCATCATCGAATGGGCGCAGGGGCGCAAAACCGAAGCGTTCGAACACCTGATGGGCACCGTCGAATCACTGGTCCAGCTCGGCACGTTCGCCGTCGGCGGGGCGATTGGCGCTGCCGAGTTTCGCAAGCTATTGCCCAAGGAGATTGTCGCGTTCATCGACCGTTTCAAACCCGTGCAACTGGCCAACGAGCAAACCCGCTATTGGGACCCGAACCTCGCCCGTTACCAACACACGAGCCTTCCTGAAACCGGCTCAAAAGCCAATGCACTTGGCCTGCATCAATATCAGGGCAAGCAGCTGTTGCCTCTCGACGATGCACACTTCGCCGTCAACGAAAGCCCGATCCCCGGCCAATACCGTATCGAACACCCGACGCGCGCCGACGCCTATCAACCCGTTGTGCGACACAACGGTGACGGCGCCTGGCACACCGAATTCGAGCAACCACTGGAGTGGGACGGCGCCACCGCACTGCAACGCATCGGGCCTTCCGTAGAGTCGTTTTCCCCCGCCGAGCGCGAGACGATTCTGCAAGTCAGTGGCGTCAACGAAGATGCCTTGCGCAAAATGCATGCGGATCAGCAAACCCTGCCCCCGCTGCTGGCCGACAGCATCCAGCGCTTCAAGATCGATCAGGAACTGCAACGCCTGAGCGACCAACTCGATAGCCGTGAAGCGCAAGAATACCTGCGCGCCGATCCCGTCACGCAGCTGCAACTGCTGACGGATCATGGTCGCTGGCCACGCAGCCAGCGTCTGCGTTTCATCGATCAACAGGGCGAGCTGATCTGGCAGTCCTCCACTGACGAAACCCTGCCGCTGACCGAGCTTCGCCAAGAGCCCGACGGCGATGTGCTGAAGACACTGCTGGGCGCCCTGGACGAGCAGCAAACCAAAAACCTGCTCGCAGAGCCGTTCGGCGGGCCGACGCCTTCGGTGCAACTGCGCAGCCAGACGCTGCGCCAACAATTGGCCCACCTCAGCAGACGCCATCGCAGCACGCTGTTCGAGTCGCGTTATCAGGCACTGCAGCGCATCGACGATCCACTCGCACAACAACTGGCACAACATCAACCCGGCTTGCCGGCCAGCGTCACCCGCGAACTGCTCGACACCGCCACCGGCAGTGAACTGCATCAGATCAATGACGGACAACTGCCAGCGCGCCAGCACGAACTCATGCAACTGGCCAGCCAGGAAGTGCGCGTCAACCGGGCGTACGAAGGGCTGCAACTGAAGGCCATCAACAATCCCGATTCCGATTCCCTGGCGATGCACAGCCTCAAGCTATTGCCTGGCTGGAGCGGCGATGTGCGTATCGAGATCCGCGACGCACGTTACGAAGGAGCGGTGCTCGACCGCATCGGACGCGACGATGCGCCCGCACACAAAGTGCTGGTTCGTCAGCACGACGGCCGCTATCAACCCTACGACGATCGCGGTCAGGAACTGCATTCGGCCACTGACTTCTACTCCAGCCTGTTATATGCATTGCCGGACGGTGAGCGCCAAAGCCTGAACCTGCAGATCGGCGCGGCTGACGCACTGAAAGCGGCGATCCGCGAGCGCACACTGGAGCGCAATGAGCTGCGCACCGTGCTGTTCGATGCACCGATTCGCCAGTCTGGTGTGGACACGTTGCGTCTGGCCGGCTTCGCGGATGAACGACCGACACCGGCACGGCAGCGTGAAAACCCCGACTTTTTTGAAGCGGGCGAACTCAGTGCGATCGGCATCGTAAACCAGGACAACCTGGCCACGATGGGCCACCGAATCATCAGCCCCGAGGAGCGGGTGCAGGCACTCTATCGAGGCCTCTCCAGCGAAGAAGCGCGGAACTTCGTCGCGACCTTTCAAAATGACACGGCGGCACTCAACGCTGATCTGGCCCGGCGCCACATCGAGTACACCAAACTCAGTGACGACCTGCGCCGATGGGAAATCGACGTCCCCGCCAACCATCCGCAAAATGGTCAGCCGCTGACCTACATCGAGCGCCGGGCTGCCCTGCAGAATCGCGCCTTGTTCAGAGATGCGCTGCTGCGTTGCTGGCGCCGACAAAACCGTGGCCCTGCCGGATACATGTTGCAGATTGCGCAACCGATACTGGGCGACTTGCCTGCACTGGAGGCGGATTTCAGCCACGTCGCCATGCTGTCGATCAATGGCAGCGTAGAAACCAGAGCAGTGGATGCGTTCATGCAACGCTTCCCGTCGCTGCTGTACCTGGATGCGCAAAACCTTAGCCTGCCGAGCCTGCCCCAGTCTTTCGCGGCCATGCCGCAATTACGCCAGTTGATCTTGCGCAATTGTGGCATCAACCACTCGGCGGCCAACCAGGCAGTGCTTGCCTCACTGGCAAAACTTTCATTGCTGGATCTGCGGGGCAATGCATTGGGTACGCCTCCCGAGATCAGCGCCTTACCTTCGCTGCGTTACCTCAATCTATCGAAAACGGGTATCGCTAGCGTGCCGGCCAATCTGCTTGATCACCCGCGATTGATCAGTAGCAATTTCGATGGCAACCGGATCACGGAAATACCGGATGCCTTTTTCGACCTGGCCAGCTCGCTCAGCGATGGTTACGGTTTTGCTGACAACCCGCTGTCGGCCGCCACGCGGGAGAAAGTAAAAACGTTCTATAACCACACGGGCAAGCAGTTCGGGGTACGCCCGGAGACTGCGGATGTTTCGCGCGCCACGACGTTGTTTCCTGAACTGAATACCGACCAGGCCAGTGAGATGCTGTATCGACTCCCCGGGAGCTGGGTTGAAGGTCGGGCCCAGCTCGCTCGCTGGGAAACCGAGCTCACCACACTGCAGACTCAACTCGGTGAATGGGTCACTCAAGTTCCTGCGCTCGACCCCGTGTTCAAACGGCCATTGACGCTGGAAGAACAGGTACTGCAGCGCAATGCCAGGGACGCGTTCCGGCAAAAACTGGAACAGTTCTGGCGCTCCAGATCGGTGACCGCCAGAGACAGCGAGCTGACAGCAACGCTGGAGTTCATCGGCGATCTGCCGGTACTCAGCGCCAACTTCGACCACGCCACCCGACTGACACTGGTGGGCAATAAAAACATCACGGCGACACTGCCGTTCATCCAGCGTTTTCAGAATCTGACCACGCTGGAACTGCACGCCTTCGACCTGGAACCGGTCGCGCTTGCACAGATCACGATGCCCAACCTCAGCACATTGGAGCTCAACGATTGCGGCGTGGTATTGACCCCGGAAAATCAGGCAACCCTGGTTTCACTCAATCATTTGCGTACGCTGGATTTAAGCAACAACCCATTGGGCACCTTCCCCAACCTCAACCTCCTGCCGGATCTGACCTACCTCGATCTGTCCAACTGCGGCATCAATGCGGTGCCCGACGGGACGACCAGCCATCTGAATCTGACCACAGCAATTTTCAGCGATAACCGCATTACTGAAATTCCCGATGCATTGTTTGCGTATCCGGCCCATCGAAGTGACGGCTTCGATTTTTCCGACAACCCCCTGTCGCCCGCCACACGCAACAAGGTCAAGAGCTACTACCGACACACGGGCCAAGACTTCAACGTACGAGCCGAGGATGCCGATATTGCCCTGATGCGCCAACTGTTCCCGTCCCTCGACGAGCAAGCGGCCAGTGACGGGATCTACGATTTGCCCGGCACCCTGGCCGACAGCCGCACTAAACTGGTCACATGGCGGACTGAACTCAATCAGTTGAGGTCGGACCTGACTTTGTGGGCGCCACAGGTGCCAAGCGTTCACCCTGTCACAGGACAACCCCTTTCGGCGATCGAGCTGTTCGACCAGTACGCCACCCGATCCGAGTTCGGGCAACGCCTGGAACGGTTCTGGCGCCACAGGTCAGGCGATTCAAACATGCGCGCGGACCTTTTCGAGTCAGACCTGCGATTCTTCGGTGACTTTCCCCAACTGACCGCTGACTTCACTCACGTTTCAAATTTGAAGCTCAAAGGCAACGCCGCCATTGCTGCACCGGACGGGTTCATCAGGTTGTTCGTCAACATCCGCGATCTGGACTTGCAAGCGTTCCCGCTGGGTGAAATCCCCCAGGTCGTAACCCAACTGCCAGAGCTGGCAGAACTCACGCTGAGGGACTGCGGGGTGACACTTACTCCTGCTGATCAGAACATCCTCGACACGTTGAGCGACCTCGAACTTCTTGATCTGAGTGATAACCCGCTAACAGTGATACCCGACCTTGAGAGATTCCCGGCCCTGCATGACATTTTGCTGACCAATACCGGTATCACGGCAGTGCCCAATGGCGTCGCCAATCACCCGAAGCTAAAAAACGCCTTGTTCAACGGCAACCGCATCACCGATCTGCCCGAAGCGTTTTTCAACCTCGACCTGGATCTTGCCGACGGCCTCAACCTGACGGACAACCCACTGTCCATGGCAACCCGCGACGGTATCAAAACCTACTATGTCGAGAATGGGCGCAGCTTTGACGTCATGCCCGACGCCAGCGATCTGGACAGCGCGCAGAGGTTGTTTCCGCAGTTGGACAGGGACGATGCCTGCCACATGATCTATCACCTGCCGGGCACACTGCAGGCGGGCACAGCACAATTGCTGCACTGGGAAACGGAGATCAACCAGATGATCAGCGATTTGAGTGCCTGGTCCGAACGCGCACTGATGCGCAACCCCGCGACCGGCGAATACTGGGACGCCTCTGCGCGAGCGACAGAACAGACAAGGAAGAGACAGTTCAGCCAGCAACTGGAGATATTCTGGCGCAGCAGGAATGTCGACAAGACTGAGTTGAGGCTGAACACGTTTGATATCGACGCACCTTTTGCCGATAACCTGCCAGCGCTAACGGCCGATTTCAGTCACGTTGTGCGCGTGTCCATCCGGGGCGGTCAGGCCTTGAATGCCCCTGACGCTTTTCTCTCGTGCTTCAGCGGCCTGCAGGCGCTGGACATGAGCAATTTCGCGCTGGGCCGCCTGCCTCGTGCACTGACACTCATGCCGACCCTCGAAACACTGACGCTGAGCAGTTGCGCGATTGTATTCGACGCGGCAGGGCAAGCCACACTGACGGCGATCAGCCAACTGAAACAGCTGGATCTTTACAACAACCCTTTGGGCACAACGCCGGACGTCAGCTCATTGCTCGCGTTGACGGAACTGGAACTCAGTCGCACCGGCATCACCGAGGTGCCGGCCGGCGTTGGCCGGTTGCCTCAGCTGCGCGGCGCTTTCCTCAACGAAAACGCCATTGTGGAGTTGCCGCAAGACATGAGCGGGTTTGCCGCAAACGGCGTTGTCCTGAGGGCCAATCCGCTATCCACTGCCGCCAGAGAGCGGATCAAAACCTACTACCAGTCCAGCTATCAGACCCTCGGGGTTGCGCCTGACCGGGCGGACATCGACCTGACACAGGCGCTGTATCCCGACATCAGCGAAACCGATGCCGGTCATCTGATCTATGGTCTGCCGGGCACACTGGTCGAGGGGCGGGTTGAATTGCTGCGGCGCCAGAGCGATCTCACCACGCTGCTCGACACGCTCGACGTGTGGACGAAGGAGGTGCCACGTGACCCGGTGACCGGTGCGAACCTTGAAGGCGAAGCGCTACGCCAGGAACATACCCGGCGCACGGATTTCAGCAATCAACTGGAACAACGCTTGCGCCTGGCGCCGACACGCCTGGCCCCGATTGACGTCACACTGGATATAGCGTTTACCGGCGAGCTGCCGGCATTGAGCGGTCGCTTCGAACAGGTCAGCCAACTGAAATTGACCAGCACCGCCCAGGTGCACCCACGGGTCGAGCGTCTGCTTGAGCTGTTTCCAGACCTGAGCGAACTGGACATCGGCGCCTATCAACTCAACGAAATCCCCCCGCCGGTGTTCAGCATGAACAACCTGACCAGCCTGAAATTGCGCCGTTGCCGTATCGTTCTGACGGAGCAAAGCGCGAATGCGCTGGCTGCCATGACCAACCTTCGCGTGCTGGATTTAAAGCACAACCCGCTGGGGCGTGCGCCGGATCTGCGAAACCTGCAGGCGTGTCATTCACTGCATCTTGGCGACACCGGACTGACTGAACTGCCCACCGGCCTGTTTGATCTGCCGCAGTTGACGTACGCCGATCTTTCCGCAAATGCCATTACCGAGCTGCCCTTCCCGCTGCCCTTTTCCGCAGAGGGCAGAGCCGTCACCTATGACTTCAGTGACAATCCGTTAAGCCCGAACAGTCAGCAGAGCCTGGCCACTTACAATGAGGCCAATGAACTACGACTGCTCAAGGCGCGAGAAGCCCAGAGCGGAATCCACCAGGAACTCGACGACTTCGAGGATTCAAACTTTTCCGATGGCGAAGAACAACCCTAAGCACGTGACCACTGGTTAGCGTCAGCTAACCGGTACTCAGCCGCGCTCGGGCGGCACTGACGACAATTCGAACGGACTGCTGCTGCGCCGCTGGTTGCGATCTTCCCGCGGCGTGGCACCGAAGAAGTTGCGATAGGCGCTGGAGAAATGCGGCCCCGAGGAGAAGCCACACGACAAGCCGATCTGGATGATCGACTTGCTGGTTTGCATCAACATCTGCCGGGCCTTGTTCAGGCGCAGTTCCAGGTAGTACTGGCTCGGCACACGGTTGAGGTATTGCTTGAAGATCCGTTCCAACTGACGACGCGACACGCAGACGTGCTGGGCGATTTCGTCAGTGGTCAGCGGCTCTTCGATGTTGGCTTCCATCAGCAACACCGCTTGGGTGAGCTTCGGATGGCTGGAGCCGAGACGGTTCTGCAACGGGATGCGTTGACGCTCGCCGCCTTCGCGGATGCGTTCGACCACCAGCTCTTCCGAAACTGCACCGGCCAGTTCCGCACCGTGATCGCGAGCCAGTACCGCCAGCAACAGATCAAGAACGGACATGCCGCCACACGCGGTCAAGCGATCGCGATCCCAATCGAACAGATGACTGGTGGCGATGACTTTCGGGAAGCGTTCAGCGAAATCGTCCTGCCAGCGCCAGTGCACCGCCGCGCGATAACCGTCGAGCAAACCGAGTTGCGCCAACGGATAAACACCTGCGGACAAACCGCCGATGACCGTACCGGCACGCACCAGTTGCTTGAGCCCGCTGCTGAGGGCCGGGGCCAACGTGGTCGGCGGCTCGTCAGCGAGCAGGAACAGTTTCTGGAAGTTTTCGAGCTTGCCGGTCCAGGCCTCACCGGGCAATTGCCAGGCGCCTTCGGCCCCGGTTCCTGTAACGGCTTCGGCCTGCAGGAACGACAATTCGTAAACCACGTCCGGGTGCACACGCTGAGCAACACGCAAGGCTTCCTCCGCCAGCGCCAGCGTCAACGCTTTAGTGCTGGGCCAAATCAGGAAACCAATTCGATGGGCAGTCATGGGCGGGCAATCCGAAACGAAGAACAGTGATGAAGGCAAGGGCCAATGCTAGCCCGAAAATGAACACAAATCTTGAAACTGCAAGAGATCCATTGTGGGAGCGAGCCTGCTCGCGAAAGCGGTGTATCAGTCAACATCGTTGCTATCTGAACAACCGCTTTCGCGAGCAGGCTCGCTCCCACAGGGATTTCGGTCAGTCTCTAGGTCGCGAAGCATGACCTAATCTGGTGCATAACGGCAGCGATTACTTGAGGCTGCCCGAGAGGAATTGTTGCAAACGTTCAGATTGCGGATTAACCAGCACTTCACGCGGGTTGCCGCTTTCTTCAACAACGCCTTTGTGCAGGAACACCAACTGGTTCGACACTTCACGGGCGAAACCCATTTCGTGTGTCACCACAACCATGGTGCGACCTTCCTGAGCCAGCGCTTGCATCACCTTCAGCACGTCGCCCACCAGTTCCGGGTCGAGCGCCGACGTCGGTTCGTCGAACAGCATCACTTCAGGCTCCATCGCCAGCGCACGGGCGATCGCCACACGCTGCTGCTCGCCACCGGACATGTGCCCCGGGAACGCATCTTTACGATGGGCCACGCCGACCTTGTTCAGGTAGTGCTCGGCTTTCTCGCGGGCTTCAGCCTTGGACACGCCGAGTACATGCACCGGCGCTTCCATGATGTTTTCCAGCGCAGTCATGTGCGACCACAGGTTGAAATGCTGGAACACCATCGACAGGCGCGAACGCATGCGTTGCAGCTGTTTCGGATCAGCGGCTTTCAGCGCGCCGTCCTTGTTCGCCACCAGTTTCAGCTCTTCGTTGTTGAGCAGAATCTTGCCCGCGTGCGGCTGCTCGAGCAGGTTGATGCAGCGCAGGAAAGTACTTTTGCCGGAGCCACTGGAGCCGATGATGCTGATCACATCGCCGGCTGCCGCTTTCAGGGACACGCCCTTGAGCACTTCGTGACTGCCATAGCGTTTATGCAGGTCTTGGACTTCAAGTTTGTACATGCGGTCGGTTCTCACAAAAACAGTCAGTCAGTCGTTGAGCAAGCGCCCGTGACGCAGCGCTTCGCGCCCCGCCACCTTGGCCAGCCAGAAACCGGGTTGGGCATAACGCAGCCGTTCAATGGCAAACAGCACCCCGGAGGTACCAGCACACACCGTGCTGACCCGATCGGACAGAGGATCAATCACTTCAAAAATCTCGTCGCCCGCCTCGACCCATTCGCCGGGTTTGCGCAGAAAACTCACCACGCCCGGATGCGGCGCGAACAGCAACTCGGTGCCTTCGAACGGCATGCCTTCGCACGCGTCATGCGCCGGGTTCGGCCACTCGCCGGTGAGCAAACCTTGCTCGGCGAGGAACGCGAGAATGCCTTCAGCATACGCTTCAGCTTCAGCGCGACCGGTGTCGGCCTGACCGCCCAATTCGATTGTCGTCGCCAGACACGCCAGCGGAATCTGCGCATCGGGGAACTGCCGCGACAGACGCAACCACGGCAGCGAACAGGCTTCATCAAACGAGCTGCCACCGGAATCTTCCGCCAGCAATCCGACCTTCACATTCAGGTGCGCTGCCAGCGAACGCCACTGCGGCCAGTGCTGCGGCAACGCATACATGTGCAGCGCAGCTTCGGCATCGCAGTGCAGATCGAGCACCACATCAGCGGTGCAGGCGTGGCCGAGCAACACACGCTGCATGCCTTGCAACTGGCTGCTCGCCTCCGGCAATGCCGCCAGGTGATCGGCCATGGCCTGACGGATCAGGCGCACATTGGCGTGCGGATCATCACCGAGACTGTCAGCCAAAGCGGCCGCAACCGGCGCGCTCAGCTCAACGAAATCACGGTTGAAATTCTTGCCGCTGCCCGCCTCGAAACGGCCCTGGTGATTGCCTTGCAGCAATTGCCCGAGGCCCAACGGGTTAGCGACCGGTACCAGCTCGATGACACCGTTGAGCAAACCTTTGGCTTCGAGTTCGCCGAGGCGCTTTTTCAGCTCCCAAGCGGTGCGCATGCCCGGCAATTCATCAGCGTGCAGGCTGGCCTGAATGTAGGCCTTGCGCTCGCCGTGGCCGAAGCGGAACACGGCAATCTTGCGCTCGCTGCCCAGGTGGCTCCACGGCAATACGTGGTCGATGCGTTCCATATCAGTGCTTCCGCGGGGCCAGGTAGCTCAACCAGCGACGCTCGGCCAGTTTGAACAGTTTGACCAGAATGAACGTCAGGCACAGGTAGAACACGCCAGCGGTGATGTACGCCTCGAACGGCAGATAGAACTGCGCGTTGACCGTACGCGCCGCGCCAGTGATATCGATCAAAGTCACGATGGAGGCCAGACTGGTGGTCTGTAGCATCATGATCACTTCGTTGCTGTACTGCGGCAGTGCCCGGCGCAGGGCCGATGGCAGCAGAATGCGTTTGTACAGTTTGAAGCGCGACATGCCCATGGCCTTGGCCGCTTCGATCTCACCGTTCGGCGTGGCCTTGAGGCTGCCGGCGATGATTTCAGCGGTATAGGCGCTGGTGTTGACCGCAAAGGCCAGGCACGCACAGAACGTTGCACTGGACAGCCACGGCCACAAGAAGCTTTCGCGAACCGCTTCGAACTGCGCCAGACCGTAGTAGATCAGGAACAGCTGAACCAGCATCGGCGTGCCACGGATCACGTAGGTGTAAAGCCACGCGGCGCCGTTGACGACCGGGTTCTTCGAAACGCGCATCAGCCCCAGCGGCAGGGCCGCGAGCAGACCGAAAAACAGCGACAGCGCGAGCAGTTTGAGGGTGGTCAGCAGGCCGCCGAGGTACAGCGGCATGGCCTCCCAAATGACGTTGTAGTCGAAGATCATAGATCAGCCGCCCTTACGCCTACCGAGTAGCGCTTCTCAAGTTGACGCAGGATCAGCAACGAAACACTGGTGATGACCAGGTACATCGCCGCCACTGCGAGGAAGAAGGTGAAAGGCTCGCGAGTGGCATCTGCCGCCTGCTTGGCCTTGAACATCATGTCTTGCAGACCGACCACGGAAATCAGTGCGGTCGCCTTGGTGAGTACCAGCCAGTTGTTGGTGAAGCCCGGAATCGCCAGACGAATCATCTGCGGCACCATCACCCGGAAGAACACCTGAAAACTGCTCATGCCGTACGCCATGCCGGCTTCGGCCTGACCTTTTGGGATCGCCATGAACGCGCCACGGAAGGTTTCCGACAGGTACGCACCGAAGATGAAACCGAGGGTGCCGATACCGGCGGCCAATGGATTCAGATCGATGTAGTCGTCATAGCCGAGCATCGGTGCGACGCGGTTGAGCAAGTCCTGACCGCCGTAAAAGATCAGCAGGATCAGCACCAGATCGGGAATCCCGCGGATCACCGTGGAATACAGATCGCCCAGCCAGGCCAGCCAGCGCACCGGCGACAGGCGCAACGCGACACCGATCAGCCCGAGAACGATGGCCAGAGCCATGGACGACAAGGCGAGCTGAAGCGTCAGCCATGCGCCATCGAGGATGACAGCCCCGTAGCCTTTCAACATGATTCAGGTCCTCGAAAGTTGGGATGAAAAAATGGCGCAAACCGCAGAGATCCTGTTGCTTGCGCCATTTCGGACTTGTCGCAGAGACGTGTTACTTGCCGTAGATATCGAAGGCGAAGTACTTGTCCTGGATTGCCTTGTATTTGCCATTTTCGCGGATGGCCGCGATGGCTGCGTTGATCTTGTCTTTCAGGGCATCGCCCTTACGGACTGCGATACCTACGCCGTCGCCGAAGTATTTGACGTCGGTGAACGCCGGGCCTGCGAAGGCGAAGCCCTTGCCTGCGTCGGTGTTGAGGAAGCCATCTTGCAGCAGGGTGGCGTCAGCCACGGTACCGTCGAGACGACCAGCGGCCACGTCGAGGTAGATTTCGTTCTGCGAGCCGTACGGCTTGATCTCGGCACCCAGTGGCGCGAGAACTTCGCGGGCGAAACGCTCGTGGATCGAACCACGTTGTACGCCGATGTTTTTGCCCTTCAGCTCAGCCAGGTTTTCGCTGACCTGAGTGCCGGCCTTCATCACCAGACGGGCCGGGGTGTTGTAGTACTTGTTGGTGAAGTCGACCGACTTCTTGCGATCTTCAGTGATCGACATCGACGACAGGATCGCGTCGATCTTGCGCACTTTCAGTGCCGGGATCAGACCGTCGAACTCTTGCTCGACCCACACGCACTTGACCTGCATCTGCTCGCACAGAGCGTTGCCGATGTCGTAGTCGAAACCAACGATGCTGCCATCCGGCGCTTTCGAAGCGAACGGAGGGTAAGCCGCTTCGATACCGATCTTCAGAGGTTTTTCGTCAGCGAAGGCATTCAGCGACAGCACGGACAGTGCCAGGGCGCCAAGCAGCACAAGTTTCTTCATCTCGGGACTCCATCGGTAAAGGGCAAAAACGGCAGAGTGAGCGACAGCCCAATATGCGAATGGGTGAATCGGGAAATCGGTTGCTACATCGGTAGGAAATTTCCCATTGAAACCGTCAGAGATTTCAACGTCAGCCACGATGAGCGAGTGATCGGCATTCTAACGACAGGCCGGAAGCCGATATTTCCTCAATGCGACAACTAATTACAGATGCACAGAGAAAGCGACTTTGGCACATTGACAGCCCTGCAATTTCATGCAGGAGCGAAAGACAGTGAACCGATCCATGTTGCAAATTGCGGGCCTATTATTCGCAAACCCTTCTAATCCGGCAAGCGCAGCGTTGTGTCTTATTTTTCACCGGGGGTTTCGAGGCTCTAAAACGGGGAGATGCGTTTCTCTTTGCCCCGTCGCGGGGCGGACGGTTACACATTCGGTTACGTGGAAGACGTGAGGTAACAGCGGGAAATGTCTTACGGGGGAGATCGATAATTATTGGTTGAGAGGCTGATCGTTCCCACGCTCCGCGTGGGAATGCCTCCCTCGACGCTCTGCGTCGGCTTCTGGGACGCAGAGCGTCCCTTGCTGCATTCCCACGCAGAGCGTGGGAACGATCAATCTGCATTTTGTCTGAAGGACTCGGTCAAACTGTGGGAGCGAGCCTGCTCGCGAAGAGGCCAGCCTAAACACCACAAAACCTCCAGACACAAAAAAGCCCCGCCCGGCATACACCGGACAGGGCTTCCTTTTCAGACCTGCTACTTAAGCAACATTCATGGTCTTGTGCGTATCAATCAAATGCTGCACCACACCCGGATCTGCCAGCGTCGAGATATCCCCCAACCCGTCATATTCCGCCGTGGCAATCTTGCGCAGAATGCGGCGCATGATCTTGCCCGAACGCGTCTTCGGCAGCCCCGGTGCCCACTGGATCACGTCCGGCGAAGCAATCGGCCCGATCTCTTTACGCACCCAGTTTTTCAGCTCCAGACGCAATTGCTCGGTCGGCTCCTCGCCATTCGTCAACGTGACATAGACATAAATGCCCTGCCCCTTGATGTCATGCGGCACACCCACCACCGCCGCTTCAGCGACTTTCGGATGCGCAACCATCGCGCTCTCGATCTCCGCCGTACCCATACGGTGACCGGACACGTTGAGCACGTCATCGACACGCCCGGTGATCCAGTAGTAACCATCGGCGTCACGGCGCGCGCCGTCACCGGTGAAATACATGCCACGGAAGGTCTTGAAGTAGGTATCAACGAAACGATCGTGATCGCCGTACAGCGTGCGCGCCTGACCTGGCCAGGAATCGAGAATCACCAGATTGCCTTCAGCCTCGCCCTCGATGATGTTACCGAGGTTGTCGACCAGCGCCGGCACCACACCAAAGAACGGACGTGCCGCCGAACCCGGTTTCAGCGCGTGCGCACCCGGCAACGGGCTCATCATGTTGCCGCCAGTCTCGGTCTGCCACCAGGTATCGACGATCGGGCAACGCGACTTGCCGACATTCTTGTAGTACCAGTCCCAGGCTTCCGGGTTGATCGGCTCGCCGACCGAACCGAGCAGACGCAGGCTGCTGCCATCCGCGCCTTCAACGGCGGCCTGACCCGACGCCATCATTGCGCGGATTGCGGTCGGTGCGGTGTAGAGGATGTTGACCTTGTGCTTGTCGACGATTTTCGCCACCCGGGTGATGTCCGGGTAGTTCGGCACGCCTTCGAACAGCAGCGTGGTCGCGCCATTGGCCAGCGGGCCGTAGACGATGTAGCTGTGGCCGGTGACCCAGCCGACGTCGGCGGTGCACCAGTAAACCTCGCCCGGACGGTAGTCGAACACGCGCTCGTGGGTCATCGCCGCGTACAGCAGATACCCGCCAGTGGTGTGCTGCACGCCCTTCGGCTTGCCGGTGGAGCCTGAGGTATAAAGGATGAACAGCGCTTCTTCGGCGCCCATCTCTTTCGGCGCGCAGACGGTGCCCGCCACTTTCATCAGGTCTTCGTACCAGATGTCGCGATGCTGGTTCCACTTGATGTCGCCACCGGTGCGCTTGCAGACGATGACTTTCTGGATGCTGCTGGTTTCCGGGTTGGTCAGTGCGTCGTCGACGTTGGCCTTGAGGGAAATTTTCTTGCCGGCACGAATACCCTCGTCAGCGGTGATCACCACTTTCGATTTGCAGTCGATGATGCGACCGGCCAGGGCTTCCGGCGAGAAACCGCCGAACACCACCGAGTGAATCGCGCCGATCCGGGTGCAGGCCAGCATGGCGACCACGGCTTCGGGAATCATCGGCATATAAATGGTCACCACGTCGCCGCGGTGTACGTCCTGACCACGCAGGGCGTTGGCGAGTTTGCACACTTGCTCGTGCAGTTCGCGGTAAGTGATGTTGCGGCTTTCGGAAGGATCGTCGCCCTCCCAGATGATCGCGACTTGATCGCCGCGCTCGGCCAGATGACGGTCGAGGCAGTTGTAGGAAACGTTGAGGGTGCCGTCGGCAAACCACTTGATGTCGACATGGTGATCGTCGAACGACGTCTGTTTCACCGTGGTGAAAGGTTTGATCCAGTCGAGACGCTGAGCTTGCTCGCGCCAGAAGCCGTCAGGGTTGACGACCGACTGCTGGTACATGGCTTTGTAGGTCGCCTCGTCAGTCAGCGTGTTAGCCAGAACCTCGGGACGAACGGGATACAGAGAAGCCGCACTCATCTTTCCTACCTCGGTGTAATAGTTGTTTTTGTATGACCCTGTTGTAACGGGGCGGGGGCCATAGAACCATTCGACGATGGTAGTAACAAGCCCCTACAAATCCTCCACCTACCCCGTTTACTTGCTAGACACCAACCTCCAAAACACCCCCGAACCCTGTGGGAGCTTGCCTGCAAGCGAATCAGACAACTCGGTCCCACAGACAAAACACCCGGTTATCAATCCCCATCTCAAGGGATTGTTACCAAATCCGCCAAAGGTGTTTATCAAAACCCGCTCTGTTTACCCCCGCCCTACCTCCCTAAAATCCACCTCGCCGACAAGGCAAACGCGATTAACAACGTTACAGCCCCCACGAAGGCCGTTAATCCAGCTCTCAAGTAATAACTGCAAACGATGAAGTTACACACGCAACCCATAAAGGTTGCGTGACCCCACTCGACCTCAAAAAGGTAAATTTGAAATGAAAGCTTTATTGGTTCTGGCCCTCAGCAGTCTGTGCGCAGCCGCCATGGCAGACGAGGTCCCGACTGATGTCGCACAGCAACAACCGGTGATCGAGGAATACACTTACTCCACTCACCTGGACATCGCCAACGTTGTATCGATGAGTGAAATTCCCAACGTCTGCGAAGTAGTACCGGCAAAAATGGAGTACGACGACTCCAAAGGTCAGCGCCACATCCTGCGTTACAGCGTGATGGGCAACGGCTGCACTAATTGATGATTCGAGACTGCACCGAATTGGATCTCTCAGCGCTTCATTGAGGGTCGATTCCAGCCCGACTTCGGTCGGGCTCAGTTGTGTTTGAAACCGTCAGAAATGCTTGCAAAACACTAGATGTAGTGAAAAACCCATTTTTTTGTTCGTTTTTTGAGCAAATTCACAATGGCGAGATTTTTACGAAAAAAAATCTATCCCCGGCAAAGCCCTGTAAACCCTCACTCTCGTCGAAAAACCACCCTCCCCGACCGCTCCATGCGCGGATTCGCCTCAGCACAGCCGTGTTTTTTTCCCTATAATGCCGCCCCATACGGGTCAGCAATATTCCCTTACAGGGAGCAAAAGCCATTCTGAAGCCCCGCAGCAGCGTTCAACGCTGATTGCGCCCATCAGAGGCTCTCGGAACCCGTCAAAATTTCTGTTTATTTGCCTGCGTGCATCGCTGCAAAAAACGACATCCAACGCGGTCTGTACGACCGTGTGAAAAACCAACCAATCAGGTTTCACACGGGCACAGGCCCTCACGCAGGAGACGACACGTCATGCTGAGCTGGGACGAATTCGACAAAGAAGACAGTGAAGTAGCAACCGTGAAAGGCGCCAACGCCGGCCACGCTACTGAAGCCAACATGGACCGCCTCGACAACGCTGGCGGTGCCGCCGCGATCGAAGCCCGCGCCGTGACCGCCGACGATTCGGCCGCTGTCGCCCGCGCCAAGGCTGCACTGAACTCCCTCGACGTCGCCGAAGGCCTCGCCGAACTCGAAGGCGCCTCCGCCCGTGTCGCCGTTGACGAAAAGCGCATGATCAACTGCCGCGCCGACCTCAACCAACTCGTGCCATTCAAGTACGACTGGGCCTGGCAGAAGTATCTGGACGGTTGCGCAAACCACTGGATGCCGCAAGAAGTCAACATGACCGCCGACATCGCCCTCTGGAAAGACCCGGAAGGCCTGACCGACGACGAGCGCCGCATCGTCATGCGCAACCTCGGCTTCTTCTCCACCGCCGACTCCCTGGTTGCCAACAACCTGGTCCTGGCCGTGTACCGCCTGATCACCAACCCGGAATGCCGCCAGTACATCCTGCGTCAGGCTTTCGAAGAAGCGATCCACACCCACGCCTACCAGTACTGCATCGAATCGCTGGCAATGGATGAAGGCGAGATCTTCAACATGTACCACGAGATCCCATCGGTCGCTAAAAAAGCCGCCTGGGGCCTGAAGTACACCCGCTCGATCTCCGATCCGAAGTTCGAAACCGGCACCCCGGACACCGACAAAGAGTTGCTGCGCAACCTGATCGCCTACTACTGCGTTCTGGAAGGCATCTTCTTCTACTGCGGCTTCACCCAAATCCTCTCCATGGGCCGCCGCAACAAAATGACCGGCGTCGCCGAGCAGTTCCAATACATCCTGCGCGACGAATCCATGCACCTGAACTTCGGCATCGACGTGATCAACCAGATCAAAATCGAAAACCCACACCTGTGGGATGCCGAGATGAAAGAAGAAGCGACCCAGATGATTCTGCAGGGTACGCAGTTGGAGATCGAATACGCGCGTGACACCATGCCTCGTGGGGTGTTGGGTATGAACGCGGCGATGATGGAGGATTATCTGAAGTTCATCGCTAACCGTCGTTTGAGCCAGATTGGTTTGAAGGAAGAGTATCCGGGGACTACGAATCCGTTCCCTTGGATGAGCGAGATTATGGACTTGAAGAAAGAGAAGAATTTCTTTGAGACTCGCGTGATTGAATACCAAACTGGTGGTGCGTTGAGCTGGGACTAATAGTCTCGCTCGGCACGATTTGACGATTGCTGCCTGAGTCGGCGAGTCGAGAAAGCAAAAAGCCCCGATCTGATCGGGGCTTTTTTATGGGCGATTGGTGAGCCCTTTTACGCCTACGTCACAGCGTTCAATCTCCTACAGCACTTACAGTCGCTTCCCATTGAAGCGTGCTGCGAGCACTACTAAGCTCTATCGCAGGTGCCTAAGAAACGCCCAACGTAGAAAGCTTGGTCAGTGACACAGACGTGTAATTCGTCGGTGGCAACTGCTCTGCTCGTTGGGATTTCTTAAGTCCGCTCTACGTTGGGGTCAGGCCCTCCCAAAATCCATAACGTAGAGGTCATAGATATGTCTCATCCATGCTCGGCAACTGTTTTCTCTCGCCACAACCTTTCTCTACATGCCCTTCTACTAGAAAACCAGCCCTGGTTCTCCGCCCGGGATGTTGGCCGTTTGATGGGCTTCCACCTCAATGATCGGGTGGTCAACAAGCTAGATAGCGATCAACGCCGGGTCATGTGGATTAAGTACTTTCGAGAACCAGAACAGCATCTGATGCTCAGTGAGTCTGGGGTGTACGCGCTGTTGGTCTATCACTACGTTCCGGGGAATCGGTTGTTGCGTGAGTGGTTGACCAACGAGGTCGTGCCAACCTTGCGCGATGCGCAGGATTCAGGAGATTCAAATCGGCCAATGTTGAGTTTGTTGGATTGGCCGGAGATGTCTTTGAGTTTGCTGCATTGGCAAGATGAGGGCTGGATTCGGCTGCGGGATATGCCTCACCTGTTAAATGATCAGCCGCAGCGGAGAGCAACTACGATTCGACCTTGGTGGCGACGAGTTGCTCAGGCACTCCAATCTTCGAGGCGCTATATGGCTAGGTGACGTGTTAATAGGAGCACTTGCAAGCCCCCACGACTCTTCACAAGAAGTTCATGACAGCCATCCAATATCGACCGAGGGATTGCACCCTCGGCGATCGTATGGGTGCGAAAAAGAACAACCGTGAATGGAATACTCAACCTTCAATTGCTTCCAACCGAAGCTTCAATCTCTGATTCACCAATGCGCCATGCACCCCAGAGTGAATTTCCCGATGACAACTTGGACATACAGCTGCCACATACCGTGGGTGGTCTAAACCACCATCGGAGAGCCTATTCACATGATGCGGTTCTAAATAAGGGGTGCCATCTTTCTTCAAGAACGGAGCTGGCATCTCACAGCTTTCACATATTCCCTGAGCACGCATCAATACGTAAAACGAGACCTTCCGGCTACGCTGATAAATCTTACGCGGGGCGGATTGCCCGACTCCATCACTGGCAAGCTTACACGCAGCCAGCGCGATCAGCCGCGCAGCAGCCAGAGACTCGGGAAGGTCAGCCTTATCCTCGTCCTCGTCACCAACTTCAATCGTTCCGCCAGAAATACCGACCGGGACTAGTCGAAAAACAATAGCCGCACGATCCCGGCCAGTTACATCCGGTTGAGTTCGCGTGAACATATCAGCACAAGAAAACTCACCCACATAAGCGCAGCCTTTACCTTTGCCGAGTGACTTGAACAAATGCAGTGCTCGGCCATCCACGGCATGTTCAGCAATGGCGCGGTTGCCACGAGTCAAAGTCATCGCACCTCGCTGTCCTTCACCCGTGTAAAGGTAGGCGCCGTCGTCCCAACGATCTGCATAACCGTATTGTTCACCGCTATCGCCAGTGAACAAAAAAATCACTGGATAGATAGCTGACGCTGCAATGCCACTTTGCCGACTACCGCCGAACGCACCATTAATTTCAGTTTTTCGATCGTAAACAGCCCCCGGCGTGAACTGCAACACAAGCTCACCTTCTTCACGAGGTAACTCCACAATAGTGAAGCCTCGCTTCTTAAGGTAACTGTTGGTCGGATGCCCACCCGAAAAATCGCCTGCCGCAATGCCAGTCGCCAAAGAGACAATTTTCTTCGCTGGATACAGGACCCCGCCCGCGTTAATGGCATAACGATGCGATTGGTTTTTTTCCCAGCCTTTCCACTCAGGCCTACTCCGAAATTTGTGATCAAACTCCAGCATCGCGCTGCCTATTCGTTCCTTCGAGACCGCTTTGATCACCACGAGTGCCGCCCTTTGTAGTCAATGGCTGTAGGAAAATTCCTATAGTCGCCAAACTCCAAAAGGGTTTCAATACATGACAGAGCAAAGAGCCACTATTTCTATGCGTTGCCTTTAATATCGGCGTGCTCCCCCTAACTCGTTTACTCGTCTTAACACGCCATCTTCTCCTCAAGGATCCGAGCCCCACCATGAAATTCGATCTCGCCTACTGCCTCAGCCTCGACGACAAGTTGTCGATCTATGATGTTCGCGATCTCAATTTCGATGAGACGGTGGCGTTCGACTCTGCGAAGGAACACTTCCAGTGCCCCAACGATGCCTGTCGTTCGGCGTTCGAGGCTTCCAACGAGTTGGGTACGTTCAACGCCAAGAACGTGAATTACGTGCGCACGCCGCATTTCAAGAATCTGCCCACTACGCAGCATGTGGCGGGTTGTCCGTATGTGAGTTTGAAGGCTTCAGCGTCTGGCGTTGAGACGGCGGATGGCGAGGTGGATGACGGGCGTGAGGAGCACTTCCCATCAGAGTTGTTGCTGACCCGGCGTGAGTATGTGCGCAAGCCTGTCGCGCCAGCGGGGGCGGCGGATGTGTTGCGCGATGAACCGGTGCGGGCGGCGGCGGATAGTGGTAAAGAGTCGGCGGGGCGTGAGTCGGCGCCGGACAAGACCAGTGTGTTTGCGCATCCGGTGGAGTGTTTTGTTTCCAACTTCGCGGACAAGGAGTTGCTCAAGCGCATGCCGTTGAAGGTCGGCGAGCATTCGGCGCCGTACAGTTCGTTCTTCAAGAAGATCGAGTATCTGACGGACAACAAGGGGCTGATTTACTGGGGGCGGATCAAGAAGATCGAGGACTTCCACAGCGGCGCCAGTTTTCGCATCGATTTCGAGGACAAGGTCTGGTTCAAGAAGCCCGAGGACAGCAAGAAGAAGCCGTATCCGGTCAGTGTTTATCTGAACAAGAAGCTGATCGACAACTACCGCAAGCGCAAGGCGTTTCTGGAGGAGATCAAGCACGCGGTGGACAGCGACAAGGCGTTGTTCTGTTTCTTCTATGGGGTGACGCCGGAGTTGAAGCAGGTGCCTGGCAAGAAGAACCCCGAAAAGCCTTTCGAGGTCTTCAATGCCAATATCGAGAATCTGGATCACTTCATTATTCGCGAAGCGCCGGGGCTGGAGTGATGGTTAGCCCTGGGGTAGTTGCAGGTTGACGGCGCCGGGGTGTTGTTTGACGAGGGAGTACGGCAGGATCGACCAGTCAGGACTGTCGCAAGAGCGCTGCACGCGGGCGAAGTAGGCGCCGAGGTACAAGCCCTTCTCGGTGAAGTACCAAGGTGAAGTGCCCCAGATGCTCTCATCCTGGAAATTGCAGTCGTCATCTCCCGTCGGTGTCTTCATTTCTGTGGGGTACAGGGCGGTGAATTGCTTGATCACCCAAGGCACCAACTCTTTGCTTACGTATTGATAGCGCGCGTTACTTTCGGCCTCGCTCAGCGGTTTGTCGCCCAGGCTGTCGCGCTCGGCATGCAAAATCGGCGTGCCCTTACCTACCCAAAAGACATCTTCGAGTGACAACGGGTGGCCGGTTTTTACATCGATGTTGAGGGGTGAGTCGCCGAAGTCGGGATGCGCGCCGCCGCAGTAATAGCTGGTCGAGATGTTCAGGCTGACCACGGCTGGCGAGATCATTTTCGGTTCTGCCTGTTGCATGAATTCGACGTTTTCGCCGCCCTGCAACTGGCAGCTGTGGTAACTGATGACTTCATTCCAGAGGCGCCCGAGCAACTGCTGGTTAACCCGTTGCTGATCATCTTTCGACAATCCGGACTCCACGCTGAACAGCGAAATCTTTGTCTCGGGCTCGGTCCACCATTGCAGGTCATAGCCCATGAAGTTTTCTTTTTTCGCCGGTTTGAGCTTGAGTCCCTGCAGGCGCAGATACTCGTAGGGCTCGCCATTGGGCAGTGCGGCAATGAACGGCAAAGTTGCTGAGGTGGGCGCGGGAAGTTTGGCCTCGGTGAACTTCACCGGCAGTTTCTTGCCCTGCGGACTTTGCCATTCGCCCTGCCAGCCGCTGCCGGTTTCTTCCAGCTTCAAGGTCGGCAGCGGCTTGTCGTCACCGTAGCGGTTATTGCCTTCGACGAGGCTCAGCGTGCTGTCCTGTAGCGAACCGCTGAGTGCCAGGTCGCGATGATATTTCTCGTAGAAATACCGCCCAGTCACTTCATCCGGCTGCGTGGTGTTGAGCTCCACGACAATCGGTGTTTTACCCAGCGTACCGGTAAACACGCGCCGGCCATCTTCGGCATGGGCAGTGGAAATCAGTGTGAGCAGCGCCGCGGCATATGGCGCCAGGCGCATCAGTCCCTTGAGCATGAATCAATCCTTGAAGGAGTCGGAGGTCGCGTCGGCACACAGGCGCCGACGCTGAAAAATACGCTGCGGATTATGGCGGGGGCGGATTAACTATTCGAGTTTTCTTGCTCGTACTTTTCAAGCCAGGCTTTGCGCTCGAGGGCCGCAATTTCCCGAACCATTTGTTGACGACGCTCCTTGGCAGCATGAAGCTGGACGTCATCAAGAAAACAGTAATGACGCAGCCAGTGAAGCGCCATTTCCTCATTCGGAAAATAGTAAGACTTGGCGCCCTTGCTGTTCCTCGGCGTGTCATTCATTTGCTCGTCAAATACCATCGCTGTGATTTCATCCGGTGGCAAAGACCCCGTATGGGCGACCTTGTCCTGAAAAATCCACGCAACCTCATCAATATGTTTTTGCGCGCTGCGATGGCTACGCCGATAGAACCGTTGATGCTCACAAGTCTGTTTCAGCCGCGCCAACATCAACTCAGGGTTAAGCCACTGCCCGAGGTCATGATGATGTGCGTTGATCACTATCCCCTTGACCCAACGATCCACAAATCGATCAACAAAGTCTTCTGTGTCAGCCTTTTTCGCATCAGCGAAAATCAGGCAATAGCGGGTTTTTATGTGAATGGCCAGCAGCACGTGCTTGCGTTGTACCGTTATCGCGTGCACCAGCCACTGCTCATCAGCGCCGTTCGACTCATCATCTTCAATGATGGAGGACGGCGGATTAGTGTCCACCGGCGTGATCTTTTTGCCTTTGTGAACACGGCTGAAAAACTTGCTGGCGGCTTCGGTGCAGTTAAAGATCAGCATGTAGGCCCCATGTGATTTCTAGAGAAAAGAAACATATTCTTGCGAACACGCTGACTGATTCCAACCCCCTTCGACGCGCGAATCAAGGCAATTGCAATGGAACGCCGCCGGGGTGCTGTTTGATCAGGTCATAAGGCAGCATGCCCCACTCGACGTATCCGCACACGGCGGCGACATGAGGATACGACGGCGTGAAGGTGATGCCGTTTGCGCTGAAGTACCACGATGGGAATGCCCAAGGTTCTTGCTCGTCATACCCGCATTCGTTTTCGCCTTCCGCGACGACGGTCATTTCCCTGGAATAAAGCTTTAGCAACTGCGCGACGAGCCAGGGTGCGAATTCTTTGGAGCGGTAGTT
Organism: Pseudomonas sp. CROZ-RG-20F-R04-15; assembly: GCF_022662375.1. Classification (GTDB taxonomy): domain Bacteria; phylum Pseudomonadota; class Gammaproteobacteria; order Pseudomonadales; family Pseudomonadaceae; genus Aquipseudomonas. The sequence continues at coordinate 44,303 of NZ_JAKNQL010000012.1, forward strand.
GTAATAGTCAGCGGAGGATACTGTAGAGGCACCTTCCAATCCCTCCACATAATGAAAGGGCTTGCCCTGCCCCACCCACAAAACATCCTCAAGGGTCAGCAACTTCCCTGTTTGCGTATCAAAGTTGAGCGATTCATTGTTTTGATCCGGATAGGCACCGCCACAATAATATTCGGTAGCAATGCGCGCACTCATCACCGAAGGCGACAACCATAGCGGCTGACTGGATTGCGAGTAACTCCCCGCACAGCTGAAGTGTGCGTCCACCTCGCCCCACAAGCGTGCCATTAAATATTGATTGATGCGCTCCCGCGCTTGTGGCGAATAACCCGATACCACTTCAAACAGCGAAGCCCCCGACTTCGCCTCGCTCCACCATTGCAGCGTGTAGCCCATGAAGGTTTCGGTTTTGCCTTTTACAAGTCGCAGACCCTGCAACCGTAGGTACTCGTACGGGTTCTTGTCATGCAGTTCGGCGAAATACGGCAAGGCACCGGCGGGAACATCGGGGAGCTTGGCGGGCTGTAATTCGACCTTCAGGACCTTCCCGTCCGGGTTGCTCCATTCGCCGTTCCAGCCGTTGAATTTCGGTTGCAAGCGCAGAGTCGGGCGCGAATCGCTATCCATCGCCGCGCCTTCGACCATCACCAGTGCGTCGTCCTCTCTACTGATGTCCAGCGCCAGGTCTTTGCGGTACTTTTTGTAGAAGTAACGCCCCTCGCTGTAACGGGTGTCGATTTCCACAACGATCGCGGCTTTGCCCAGGGTGCCGGTATACACCTGCTTGCTCTCGTCGGCCCATGTCCGGGTTGAGAGCACTAAACCGACGAGCAGCAAAATGCCGGAAATTCGCAACAGTCCGCGATACATCTTTCATCCTTGAGTGACTGGGTGTTTGCCCGGAAGAGAACGTTGCGAATGATGGCGAGAGCAACCCGGGCATGCGAGGACCGCAGTGCCTTTCAGGCTATTGCAGTTCACTCTGAAACGCCTTGATCTCCCGCTCTGCCTGTTTGCGTCGCTCCAGCGCAGTCTGGATACCAGCCTCGTCGACAGCGCAATATTGACGCAGCCAGTGGGCGATCATTTCTTCATCTGGTCTGAAGTAATCCTTGCGCCCTTTACTGTTTCTGAGTCGACTGTTCATCTGCGCATCGAACCCGATGGCCGCACGTTCGCCCTGTGGCAAACAACCCCACTCGGCGGCACAGTCCTGGAAAAACCAGGCGATTTGCTCAATGTGCTGTTGTGCACCGCGATGGCTGCGACGATAGAACCGATGTTCTGCGCAGGCTTCTTCAAAACGATCCGACAGGATTCCCGCGTCAGCCCATTGCATGAAGTCATGGTTGATCGCGTCGCGTAGCAGGCCTTCGCGCCAGCGTTCGACAAATCCTGCGAAAAACCCTTCAGCATCGGCCTTTTTGGCATCGGCGAGGATCATGCAATAACGGGTTTGCACATGGATGACGAGCAACACGTGTTTGCGTTGCACGGTGATTGCGTGCACGAGCCACTGCTCGTTGGAGCTGCCCGGTTCATCATCTTCGATCACTGCGGTCGGGGGTTTAGCGTCCACCGGAGTGATCACTTTGCCTTTGTGAACACGGCTGAAAAACTTACTGGCGGCTTCGGTGCAATTGAAGATCAACATCCTGGTTCTCTGGTCATTGCTGGTGGACAGCGTTCGGTTATCAATTTTGATTTCTTCCGCTGTAACCTGGCAATGGTTCATTTGAGCGAAATGCACAGCAGCACAATAATCAGCAAACCAATATAGACCCTGGCATGCACCCGATCCGGGATCCGCCCAATCCATGGCGCGGCCAATCGAATCCCGATGAGCGAACCCACCGTCAGCACCGCAAACGCGAGCAGATCCACATACCCGACAAACCACGCGCCCAATTCAGCTTGACTGAACCCGGCCAGCACCATGTACGTCAGCGTCCCTGCTAATGCCACTGGCACGCTCAACGGATTGGCCATGGACGTCGCTTGCGACATGCTCAGCCCGCAACGGCGCAACAGCGGCACGGTCATGACGCTGCCTCCTACACCGAGAAACGTCGCGATGGCGCCGATGCCTACACCACCTGCGGAAGTTTCCGTAGCGCCAAGTCGGCGTGGGATGACGTCTGCGTTTTGAGTGAGAAAGCCGCGTCGCAGCAGGCAGTCGACGATGGTCACGCCGAGGTAGCCGATGAACGCGTAACGAATCACTTCGCCGCTGACCCACACCGCCGCTATTGCGCCAACGACTGCACCCACGCCGATGAATCCACCCAACGGCCACAGGTAATGGCGGATGAGATTGCCGGCGCGACGATGTTTGTCGGTGGCGATCAGGGCGTTGACGATCATCACGCAGGTCGAGGTGGCGACGGCGATGTGCATTGCCGACTGGCTGATCGGGTCGTCGGCGCCGTGGCTCGCGGTGAGCAGGCGATACAGCAGCGGCACGATAACGAAGCCGCCGCCGAAGCCGAACAGGACGGCGGTGATGCCGGTCAGGCAACCGAAGAAAGTCAGCAGTAGATAGAACATGTCGAGGCGTCCGTGTAGGGAGAGCGGTCGACGATAGAGCGGCATCGCTTGGCCTGCTTCAGCAAGTCAGCCAATAATGTTTGCGTTTACGCCAACCACTGGGAAACGCCTGATGCGCAATGTTTCGATCAATCTGCTGGATGACACGCCGCGCGCGGTGGTGGCGATCGGTACGGATTATTCCCACGGTCACCTACTGCCTTTTCATACGCATCGGCGGGCGCAATTGTTGTACGGCGCGACCGGTGTGATGCAGGTCAGCACGCATGACGGTAACTGGGTGGTGCCGCCGCAACGGGCGGTGTGGATTCCGCCGGGGGTGGCGCATGAGGTGTTGATGCTCGGGGTCAGTACTCGCAGTGTGTATATCGAACCGGGCGCGGTGGATTTGGGGGAGCGCTGCCAAGTGATCAGCGTGTCGCCGCTGATGCGGCATTTGCTGATGGAAGCCGTGGAGTTACCGCTGACCTATGACTTGATCGGACGCGATGGTGTGTTGATTGATCTGTTGCTGCATGAATTGACGCGCAGTGCGCCGCTGCCGTTGCACATCCCGCTACCGACTGACGGAAAGCTCCTGTCTCTGTGTCAGACCTTTCTGCATCAGCCGTACGCCCACCAATCACCACAGCAGTGGGCCGACCATTTACACATAAGCTTGCGCACCTTCAACAGACTTTTCCGTCAGCAGACCGGGCTGAGTTTCAGGCAATGGCGGCAACAGGCGTGCGTGGTCCTGGCGCTGGCACGACTGGCCGCAGGTGAAGCGGTGACGCGCATCGCACTGAATTTCGGTTATGAAAGCCCGGCGGCGTTCTCGACGATGTTCCGGCGGATCCTTGGTCAGGCACCGTCCGTCTGGTTGGAGGCGGCAAATTAGCGCAAATCAAAAAATGCGTTTGATCCCGGCCGAAAACAACTGTACAAAAACACAGTACATTTTCAATCAGCACTCTTGAGCCCGGAGCACACCATGGCCTCTCTTGCGATGAACCACATCCTCGAACGCATTGCCCTTTTCCAGTTCACCCCGACGCACAGCGTCCAGGCCCGAGCGATGTTGGGCTGGAGCGTGGAACAGCTATCGCGGGAGGCTGAGGTTTCGGTGGAAGACATTCAACGGTTTGAAGCGCAGCAGGATGTCGCGGATGCGGCGCGACTGGCGTTGGCTTATCGGTTCGAGGCGCAGGGGCTGGTGTTCTTTCCCGGGTTTGCGCCGGGGCGTAGTGCGAGTGTACAGGGCGTGTCGTCGGAAGCGATGGGGCGTGGGGATTTTGCGATGGCTGAGTAAGGATAGAAACATGAGCGAGATCGAAGAAAGCAGAGGCAATGTTTATCAAGATTTAGGGCTTGAGGATGCAGGCGAGATGCAGATCAAGTCCGAGTACGCGACAAAATTGATCTCGCTCATCGAGTCCACCGACGTGAGCGAATCTGAGGCTGCACAAAGACTGGGAATACCTCTGGAGAGCCTGCAGCAATTACTTCGTGGAAAATTTCGAGAAGTGTCGGTTACTACTATGGCCGATTACAGCCGTAAGATTTCAGGGCTCGTTTCTGGAGCAACCGGTTCGCCCCCTCAGGCGCGAACCGTAGCCACCTGATCAGGCGCTCTGCACCACCGCCTCATTCTCTCCTTCAACCGCCAACCACCACGCCTCCCCGCGTTGCGGTTGAGCGATGTTAAACGCCTCACCCATCTGCGGCGTGGTAATGGAAATACTGCGTTCCCACGCCAGTGCCAGAATCCGGTCGAACGGTTCGTGCCAGGCGTGCATCGCCAGATCGAAGGTGCCGTTGTGGATCGGGAAGAGCCAGCGGCCCTTGAGGTCGATGTGCGCTTGCAGGGTTTCTTCGGGCTGCATGTGCACATGCGGCCATTCAACGTTGTAGGCGCCGGTTTCCATCAGGGTCAGGTCGAACGGGCCGTACTGCTCGCCGATGCGTTTGAAGCCGTCGAAGTAGCCGCTGTCGCCGCTGAAGAAGATCCGCGTGTCGCCGTCGATCATTACCCATGACGCCCACAGGGTGCTGTTGCCGTCGAACAGGCCACGGCCGGAGAAGTGCTGTGACGGTGTGGCGACGAAACGGATGCCGGCAATCTCGGCGCCCTGCCACCAATCGTACTGGCGGACTTTGCTGGCATCGATACCCCATTTGATCAGGGTATCGCCGACGCCGAGCGGGGTCAGAAACAGGTTGGTTTTGGCGGCCAGTCGGAGCACAGCCTGGTAATCGAGGTGGTCGTAATGGTTGTGCGACAGGATCACCGCTTCGATCGGCGGCAACTGGTCGATGCTGATCGGTGGCTGGTGGAAGCGTTTCGGGCCGGCCCACTGCACCGGCGATGCACGCTCGGCGAAGACCGGGTCGGTGATGAAGAATTTGTCGCGCAGCTTCAGCAGCAGGGTCGAGTGGCCGAGGCGAAAGACGCTGTGGTTTGGCGCCGCCAATAACGCTTCCCGGGTCAACGCTTGCACCGGGATCGGCGCGGCGGGCCGGGTGTTGCGCGGTTTGTGGAAAATCATATTCCACATGATCCGCAGCATTTTGCGTACGCCTTCGCGTTGCACCGGCGCGTGGTTGCGAAACAGCCCCTGATTCTGCCGCGAGGCTTCAGGCGTGGATGTGTTATCCGGGATCGAAACTGGATTGGCCATGACTGAATGACTCCAGAAAAACCGCGCAATTCACGGTTTTTCGCGGTGGGACGATAAATGGCCAAAGCTGCACGCAATCGGCCGAACTGTCTGTTTTTAGGCTGCGAGGATTAACGCAACATTACACTGACCGGTGTAGTTTCTAGGTTGCATCAAAGCGGATGACAAGTAAACTGCCAAGTGTAATTTCATCCTTTCTCTGCCGAAGCGTATTTATGACAGCTCCACAGCGCCTCACCGACCGTAAACGCGAAGCCATTATTCAGGCGGCAATTGCCGAATTCCGGGCCAACGGTTTCGAAGTCACCAGCATGGACAAGATCGCCGCCACGGCCGGTGTGTCGAAGCGCACGGTGTACAACCATTTCCCCAGTAAAGAAGAGCTGTTCGCCGAAATTCTCAACCAGTTATGGACTCGAATCAGCGCTGAGCAATCGGTGACCTACAACCGCGATCAGCCGTTGCGTGAGCAGTTACTGAAGATGCTGCAGGCCAAGGTGCAGTTGATGGCCGACGAGAATTTCCTCACCCTGGCACGCGTGGCGATTGCCGCCACTATCCATTCGCCGGAGCGCGCGCAGAACATGGTCGAGCGTATGGGTGAACGCGAGGAAGGTCTGACTGTATGGATTCGTGCCGCGCAGGCTGACGGCCGCTTGAAACAGGTCGATCCGGAGTTCGCCGCTCACCAGGTGCAAGGCTTGCTCAAGACCTTTGCCTTCTGGCCGCAGATGTCGATGGGCCGCGCCGCCCTTGATATCGATATGCAAAACACCGTCGCCGAATCGGCGCTGGAAATGTTTCTGGCCCACTATCAGCTCTAAATCGCCCCTCTCCTGCGCGTGCTACCGATTAAATGGCTCGGAAGGACACTGATTATTCCCGTTGGAATAAATGACAATGTCCGACAATCGACCGACGAACGGTTAGCCTGAGAAAATACTGCAAAGTATTTCAGGATGAATTTCGCGCAGGGCATCATGGAAAACCAACGCGGCAAAGGCTTGTCATTCGCCAGACGTATTTACCTGCCCAGGGCCATCGGTCTGGGAATCGGTTTCTTCAGCGTCGGTGCTGCGTTGTATCCGTTGAACATGCCCGGCTGGATCTGGGCACTGTTGATATTCAATGGCTTTGTCTGGCCGCATCTGGCTTATCAGATCTCCACGCGCTCGGCGTTCCCGTATCAGGCTGAACGGCGCAATTTACTCTACGACTCGCTGTGCGGCGGTTTCTGGGCGGCGTGTTTTCAGTTCAATCCGCTGACCACCGTAACCATCCTGTCGATGATGACCATGAACAACGTCGCCGCCGGTGGCTATCGGTTGTTCGTATTCGGCGCCCTCGCCCAACTCGCCGGCGTTTTGCTCGGCTGGACGATCTTCGGTTTCAAATTCAGCCTGATGATGACGCAGGCGCAAGTCTGGGCTTGCTTGCCGATGCTCACCTTGTACCCGCTGGCGCTGGGCATGGTCTGTTATCGCCTGGCGATCAAACTCTCGCAACACAAACGCACGCTGACCGCCCTCAGCCGTACCGACAGCCTGACCGGACTGCTCAACCACGGCGCGTGGAAAGACTTGCTGCACTTGAAGTTTCAGCAATGCCGCCAGCACAACACCCAGGCCACGCTGGCGTTGATCGATATCGATCACTTCAAGCAGATCAACGACAGCTTCGGGCACATTGTCGGCGATGAGGTGCTTCGGCAATTGAGTCAGGAACTCAAACGCCTGCTCGATCAGTACGAATTGGCCGGGCGCTACGGTGGTGACGAGTTCTGCGTGGTCCTGTCGACACTGCCATTGCACAAGGCCGAAGCCGTGATGGAGCAACTGCGCGAGGCATTGCTGCAGTATCGTCATCCGCAGGTACCAGCGTTGCGAGTGGGCCTTAGTATCGGTTTGGCGCGCTACCAATCCTTGTACAAGGATGCACTGGACTGGCTGGACGATGCCGACAAAGCGCTCTACACCGCTAAACACACGGGCCGCAACACCATCAGCGTTGCCTTGATCGGGGTAGCGACGGACAGCGCAGACGCCTAAAAAGTTATACAAACTTACAAATAATTACTTTCTTGTACAACTTTATGAAGTTTTGTATAAGTAGCCATCTGCCAGTTAAGGAATGCTGGCATTGAGCAGTCACCGCCGAATGCCGTCCGCGCATTCGGTCTGCCAGCGCGGGAATAGGGACTGAATCCTCGATCTTCCCTCCTTCCAGAGTACTGCGAGCATGTTCTTCAATCGCCACAAAGCCGCCGTCGCCGATCTTCAACGTTCCCTTACCGAACAAGCCGGGTTGCTCGACGCGATCAATCGCTCGATGGCAGTGATCGAGTTCGATCTGAATGGCGTGGTATTGCGCGCCAATGACAACTTTCTCAAGACCATGGGTTACACCGCCGAACAAGCGATCGGCCAGCCCCATCGACGCTTTTGCACCCAAGAGTTCGGGCGCAGCGCTCAATACACTGATTTGTGGTCACGCCTGAAAAACGGCCATTTCCAGTCCGGTACATTCGAACGGGTCAACAGTAAGGGGCAGCCGATCTGGCTCGAAGCCAGTTACAACCCGATCAAGGATGCTGCGGGCCGCGTGGTGAAAGTGGTCAAGTACGCCATGGACGTGACCGCCAAGGTGCAGCAGGAAAGCGAGGCCAATGCCAAGTTGCAGGCGATTGACCGGGCGATGGCGGTCATCGAATTCAATCTCGACGGCAGTATTCTCACGGCCAACCAGAATTTTCTGACGCGCATGGGTTACACCCTCGCCGAACTCAAAGGTAAACATCACCGTTTGTTCTGCACGCCGGAACTGGTCAATAGCAGTGCCTACGAAGATTTCTGGCGCCGCTTGAATCAGGGTGAGTTTTTCCATGGTCTGTTCGAGCGCGTGGACAAGCGCGGGCAGACCGTGTGGCTCGAGGCCAATTACAACCCGGTCTACGACGCCGCCGGGCGCTTGTGCAAAGTCGTGAAGTTCGCCTCCGATGTCACCGCCCGCGTCGAACAACACGAGCAGGATGCGCGCAGTGCCAGCGCGGCGTATCACATCTCGGTGGCCACACGAAAAGTCGCCGAGCAAGGCACTCAGGTGATCCAGCAGGCTGCCAGCGAAATGCGCGAAATCGCCGAGGACATTGCCCAGTCTTCCACGTTGATTGCGCAACTGGGTGAGCGCTCCGAACAGATCACCGCCATCGTCAACACCATCCGCGCGATTGCCGACCAGACCAATCTTCTGGCGCTCAATGCTGCCATTGAAGCTGCACGCGCCGGTGAACAGGGACGCGGATTTGCTGTGGTTGCCGATGAAGTTCGACAACTGGCGGCACGTACCAGCGGCTCGACGGCGGAAATTTCCAACATGATCGGTTTGATCCAGAACGAGACCCGGCAGGCCATCAAGAGCATGGAGGGCACCCGGGGTCGCGCGGCTGAAGGGGTCGAATTGGCGAATCAGGCGGGCACGGTGATCTTGCAGATTCGTGATGGCGCCAGCGAGGCGGTGGATGCGGTGAGCATGTTTGCCAATGAGCGGGTGCCGGGTTAAAGGCAGGTAGACCGCGTCGTTGCCTTCGCGAGCAAGCTCGCTCGCACAGGGGTTAGGTTGATCACAATATGTGTGAACATCCCGGCTACCTGTGGGAGCGAGCTTGCTCGCGAAGAGGCCGGCTGCCACAGCGCAGGGCTATAGTAACTACACGCCCCACGCCCTGCCGAGTGCATCATGACCACTGAAAAACCCGCAACACCTGAAGCAGTCCCCGTCGATTACCTGCGCTTCCACCGTCCCCACGCCCATCTCAGCACCACTTTCGGCAACGACAAGTTCGCTCTGCGCGCCGAGGCGTTTGCGCGGTTCTTCGGTACGCCGATGTTTCTCGGCGCACAAACCCTGATTGTGCTGTTGTGGGTGTGTCTGAACGTGTTTGGCGTGACCACCTTCGACGTTTACCCGTTCATCCTGTTGAACCTCGCCTTCAGCCTGCAATCGGCCTACGCCGCACCGCTGATTCTGCTCGCACAAACCCGTCAGGCCGCCCGTGACAAGGCGCAAGCCGATGCCGATGCGCAACACCGTGAAGCCCTGGCACAGGCCAATACCGAGCGTCAGGCCCAAGCCGCGAAGAACACCGCGCAACTGCTTGAACTGCTGGAGCAGAACACCCGTCTCACCGAGATGACCAAAAACCTCACCGAACGCATCGCCAGCCTGACCAGCGAGTTGCACGATCACATGCGCCAGAACCCGCAGCGCTGATCACGGCAACCGCAACACCCGCCCTAGCTCATCGAACAGTGTCACCACAGAGCGCAACGCCCGGCAATCCGGGCGAGTCAGCAGCCATAGCGCGGTGTCATAGCCGTGCAGCGGTTCGCCCAACGCCTGCAACTCATCGCCAATCAGAAAGTCCGGTAATGCCGCGACGCCGAGGCCCGCGCGGACCAGTTCGGTGACAGACAACATGCTGTTGCAGCGATAGCCCGGTGTAATGCCGGGAAGCTGCTGACGGCGCCAGGCGATGGTCGGGTGATCGGGTAGAAAGTCGTCCGGGGCGATCCACGTCAGTGTCGTCAGATCCGAAGCATCGACGTTCTGCAGATAGCGCGAACTGGCGCAGACCCGGTAGGAAATCTTCGCCAGTTGCCGTCCGACCAGATGCTCCGGCGGTGTACGCGTCAGGCGCAGGGCGATGTCGGCGTCGCGGCGGCTGAGGTTGGCGAAATCGTTGGAGGTGCTCAGTTCGATAGTCAGCGCTGGGTATTGGGGCATGAATTGTGCCAGCGCTGGCAGCAATAAACCCTGCAACACCGAATCGGTGCAGGTCAGTCGCACCGTGCCGCTGACCACTTCGCCGCCCTGCTCGACGCCAATGCGCGCGGCTTCCAGTGCCCGTTCGGCGCGTTCGGCTTGCTCGGCCAGCGTCTGCGCGAGGGTGGTCGGCAAGTAGCCTGCGCGGCTTTTTTCGAACAGTTGCTGACCGAGTGCAGCTTCGAGACGGCGCACGGCGCGGAACACCGTCGACACATCGACCTTCAATAACTGCGAGGCCCGAGCCAGAGAGCCGCCGCGCACCAAGGCCAGAATCAGGGCCAGATCGGGGTAGTCGAGCTGATAGTGCGTCGCTGCATTGATCACTTGGGGAAACGCCCATATTGAGTGCGTGAACGCCAATCTATAGTGAGGACCATCAATCAACAAGCGCAGGGAACCCCCATGGAAAACAGCGCCCTCCGTATCGCCCTGATTGGCGATTACGACCCGCAAGTCACCGCCCACCAAGCCATTCCCGTCGCCCTCGGGCTGGTCGCCGAACACCTCAGCCAGAGCGTGCAATTCGAATGGCTGGCCACCGAGCAGATCCACGCCGACACACAACTCGAGCACTTCGCCGGTTTCTGGTGTGTGCCGGCCAGCCCTTACAAAAGTGAATCAGGCGCACTGCGGGCGATCCGTTTTGCCCGCGAACAGCAGCGCCCTTTCCTCGGAACCTGCGGCGGTTTTCAACATGCGGTGCTGGAGTTTTCCCGCCACGTGCTGGGCTGGACCGATGCCGAGCATGGCGAGACATCGCCCGATTCCGAGCGCGCGGTGCTCACGCCGTTGACTTGCTCGCTGGTCGAAGCGGTGGACAGCATTCACTTGGTGCCCGGCTCGTTGATCGCCAAGGCGTACGAAACGTCGCAGACTCGTGAAGGCTATCGCTGCCGCTTCGGTGTGAATCCACAGTTTGAACAGCAACTGTTGGGCGATCGGCTACAAGCCGTAGGCCATGATTCGTCGGGGGATTTACGCGCGATTGAACTCAAGGATCACCGCTTCTTTGTCGCGACGTTGTTCCAGCCGGAACGTGCCGCGCTAAAAGGGCAGATGCCACCGCTGGTACGCGCGTTTGTTGAAGCGTGTGCGGAGCGACGTTGATGACTGCCTGCTTTGCGGTGATTTTTACCTCGACTCGAACCGAGGGTGACAACGGCTATGCCGAGGCGGCTGAGCGCATGGCCGCGTTGGTCAGTGAGCAGCCGGGGTTTCTGGGTGTCGAGTCGGTTCGTGGGGCAGATGGCGTGGGGATTACGGTGTCGTATTGGCAGAGCGAAGCGGCGATTCTGGCGTGGCGGCAGCATCCTGAGCATCGCTTGATTCAGCAGCGTGGGCGGGAACAGTGGTATTCGGCATTTCATACGCGGGTGTGCAAGGTTGAACGCGAGTATCGATTTGGGCCATAAAATGGCGGCGCATTGGCGGCCGCCTTCGCGAGCAGGCTCGCTCCCACAGGGGATTTGTGATCGACGCAGATCCAATGTGGGAGCGAGCCTGCTCGCGAAGAGGCCCGCACTGTCACAGCAAAACTTCAGCCGCGCACCAGGCTGCGCACCGCCTCAATCTCCGGCACTTCAACCTTGCTCATATAAACGCGCAACGGCTCGGTGATGTTGATGCGGTCATCGATGTTCTGATCCAGCAACAACTGAATCAACTCGCGTTTAAGCGTCATGGTCTGCGCTGTCGCCGGCGCCCAGACAAATTCACTCACAGGAATAATGCCGTCATCCGCCACGTCCATGCCGAACGAATCTTCGCTGAAGCGCACGATGTACTGACCGGTTTTACGGTTGAGGCCGACAAATCCCTTGAGATCGTCGGCGGCCTGGCAGATGAGTTGGGAGGTGATGCGCATGGTAAACCTCACGAAAGGTGATCGATGGTTTACACGCAGGGCAACTGAGCGGCGCGCCCTCTGCCGGGACGTCTGCCGAGGGCAAGCGTACTGCAAACGGCGCCACAAAAGTGCAGGAAAAATCGCTTTTAATACGTTTATGTCGGTCTGGCGATAGCACGCAATCGATTCAGTTGTTAAAAGATACGTCTTTGAAAATGCCCTGCGAAAGGAACTCGAACATGCCCGCCACTTTCACCAAAAGCGCTCTGGTCCTGAGCCTGCTGCTCGGCCTCGGTCAGGCGCACGCCGCCAGCCAGACGGATCCTGCCGCCGTTGCCGCGGCCCACGGCATCCCGCACCCGGCGGTGATTGCTCACCGTGGTGCGTCCTTCGATGCACCGGAATCCACGGCCGCGTCCTACAAACTGGCCCGTGATCTGGGCGCCGATTACCTGGAAATGGACTTGCAGCGCAGCAAGGACGGCGTGCTGTTCGCCCTGCACGACAACAACCTGCAACGCACCACCGACGTCGCCAGCAAGTTCCCGGAGCGCAAGGACAGCCCGGCCAACGCATTCACCATGGCCGAGCTGAAAACCCTCGACGCCGGCAGCTGGTACAACAAGGCCTACCCGGATCGCGCGCGCCCGACCTACGCCGGGCTGAAGATTCTGACCCTCGATGAAATCATCGACATCGCCCAGGCCAATCCGCAACACAAGCCGGGCCTGTACATCGAGACCAAAGAACCGCAGCTGTTTCCTGGGATCGAGAAAGACCTCAAGGAAAAACTGCAGGACCGCGGCTGGCTAAGCCCGGCCGGCTCGAAACTGGCGAAAAGTGCGCTGGGTGTCGGTCAGGGCAAAGGCAAAGTGATCCTGCAAACCTTCGAGAAAAACAGCCTCGAACTGCTGGAAAAAGAAATGCCGCAGGTGCCGAAGATCCTCTTGCTGTGGGTGGGTGAAGGCAGCATCGAGCCGAAATCCAAGGTGTCTTTTGCTGAGTCCGGCGAGAAAGACAAAAACGTTTTCTACGGCAAACAGGAGCCGAAGTCTGAAGCCGAGTTCAAGCAATGGGTGGACTACGCCAAGGCCCAAGGTGCCATCGGCACCGGCCCTTCGGCGAAGCTGACCAAGGGCGGCGATCAGAGCTATTCGGATCTGGTGCAACCGTGGATGAATAAATACACCCACGATCAAGGCCTGCTGGTGCACGTCTATACCGTCGACGAGCCGGTGGACTTCGAGAAAGTCATGGCCGCTGGTGTCGACGGCATCTTCACTAACCGTGCCAGCGAACTATTGAAGTTCTATAAACGCCCGGCTGCCGCCAGTGTTGACCAAGTGTTGAAGAACAACGGTTTCTGATCTGAAATCGAGGCGCCTTCATCGCGGGCAAACCACGCTCCCACAGGTTCTGTGCGGGTGTATGGCTTGCCCGGTTTGTTTGGGTGAAGGGTTTTAAGGGTGAGTTAAGTTGCGCTGGTTAACCTGAGGCCACTTAAACGAATCACCCCAAGGAACGAACCGATGAAAACTTTGACTGCCCTGTTTACCGCCGCTGCCCTGACTCTTACCGCTGGCCTGGCCCAGGCTGATGTTCGCGTTGACCAGATCCCTGAACTGGTTAAGTCGGGCAAGATCAAGTCGCTGGAGTCGATGAACGCCGAAGCGCTGAAACTGCATCCGGGTGCGACCATTACTGACACTGACCTGGATAACCACTTCAATGGTTATGAGTATGAAGTTGAGTTGAAGACGGCTGATGGTAAAGAATTTGATGTGGACTTTGATGCGACCACTGGCAAGGTGTTGAGCAACAAGCAAGACCACTGATACAGCGCACAAGCGAAAGCCGCACGATTGAAAGATCGTGCGGCTTTTTCATGTCTGGTGTTTGGCTTAGTTGATGTGTTGTCAGTGAGATTTTCTCCCCCTCACCCCAGCCCTCTCCCCCAAGGGGGCGAGGGGGAAAGGGAGCAGACCGCGGGCTATTCAAGACCTGAGCACGACTCGATATTTCAGGTCGGCGTACCTCAAATAGTCACCACGGTCAGTCCCCTCTCCCTCTGGGAGAGGGCTAGGGTGAGGGAAAAGAGCATCACGCCGAGGTGCTGACCAACGAGCCAGAAGTGCTCGAGTCGGAATCCTGCAACGCCTGCAACAATGAGGCTGTGGCGGTGGACAGCGAGGCCGAGGTGGCAGTGATCTGCGCTTGTGCGGAGGCTACTTCGGCAGCCTTGGCATCCGAACTTTCCTGCTTCGCCTGAGCCGCTTGCAACGCCTGTTGCTCTTCCTGCAATTGCTTCTGCAACTCGGCAATCTGCTTGCGCAGTTCTTTCACCGAATCCGATTCTTCGCTGCTGCTGGAACTGCTGTCACCCGCCGGAGCGGCCCCACCACCGGTGGCAACTTTACCGGTATCGGCCGTCGCGCCCGTGCTGGCGGTTGCTGAGGTAGACGTGTCGTCACCAACGTCACTGATCGACGTTTTGCTGGTGGGTGTGGTGACGGTCTGATTGATCGAGACAGAAGTGATGCTGACCATGGAAAGGCTCCAATGCCGGTTATGGATAACCGGTCATCGACCACGTCCGCATCGATTTGAGATCGACTGTGTACCGACTCGGTATCCGAACCGGTACACGTCCGATAGCGTCAGGCGCTCAGGCGAGCGGTGACTTCATTGAGTTGCCCCGACAGGCTATGCAGGTTCTGGCTGGCGCTTTCGGTGCGCTGCACGTTGTCGAGGTTGGTGCTGGCGATCGAGGTGATCTCGGTGAGGTTGCGCGAGATGTCTTCGGCAACCGAGGTCTGCTCTTCAGCAGCGGTAGCGATCTGACGGTTCATGTCGCGGATCGCCTCCACGGCGTGAGTGATGCGCTCCAACATCGCGCCGGCCTGAGTCACTTGCTCGACACTTTCATCGCTGCGCGTCTGGCCGCTGTCGATGGCTTGCGCCGCATCCACCGCACCGGTCTGCACGCTCTGAATGATCTGATTGATCTCGATGATCGACTCGGCCGTACGCTGCGCGAGGTTGCGCACTTCATCGGCGACCACGGCAAAACCACGCCCGGCTTCACCGGCGCGCGCCGCTTCGATCGCCGCGTTGAGCGCCAGCAGGTTGGTCTGTTCGGCGATACCACGAATCACCTCCAGCACTTTACCGATACGACCGCTGTCGGCTTCCAGACGACGGATCACCGTGGCGGTGTTGGCGATTTCGCCGCGCATTTGGGTGATCGAGTGGATGGTGCTCTGCATGACCTTTTCACCCTGTTGGGCGGACTGGTCGGCATCGTCGGCAGCACGTGCGGCATCGGCCGCATGACGCGCCACTTCCTGCGCGGTCGCGGACATTTCGTTCATCGCCGTGGCCACCTGATCGGTGCGGTTGAACTGTTCGTTGGTGCCGCCGGCCATGGTCGTGGCAATCGCATTCAGCTCGCCACTGGCGCTGTCCAGATCCGACGCGCTGCGTTGCAAACGGGTGAAGGTGTCGGCGAGGAAATCACGCAGGGTGTTGGCCGCTGCGGCGAGATTGCCCAGTTCATCCTGACGGTCGCTGACCACACGTTCGGCGAGTTTGCCGCGACTCAACTGCGTGACGTAATCGATCAGTTTGCGGATCGGCTCGACCAGATTGCGGTTGACCAGCCACAGGCTGAGCAGGCCGATCAGCAGGCCCGACGCAAGCATCACCAGCAGACCGAACAACACCGTGCGATCGGCTTCGGCACTGATCAGCGCCGACTGCTCTGTTCCTTGCTTGCGCAATTCGGCGACCAGTTCGCTCATCTGATCGCTGGTGGCGCGATCGACGCCTTTGACCGCTGTGTCACCCGCCGTCGGATCGCCACCGGCCGCCACGTAGGCGTCGCGGCCCTTCTGGTAAGCGGAACCGAGTTGACGATGCTCATCACGCAAACGTTCGATGCGGTTTTTCAGGCTCGGCTCGAGGCCTTTCTGGCCGGCCAGTTCGCCGAGGATGTTCTGCACGTCGCGCTGACGGTCTTCGAACTGCCCCCAATATTTGCTCAGATCCGCCGGTTGCTTGCCGCGCAGCAGGACGTTTTTCCATTCCTGCACCTGCACCTTGAATTGCAGGTTGGCCTCGTCGATCAGTTGCGAGGTGTGCAACGGGCCGGCGATCAACTGGCTGTAGCTTTGCACGCCGTTGGAGAGGAAATGAAAACAGGCCAGCGCGATCAACAGCATCGCCAGCAGGCTGCCGCTCAGCAGGGCGAGAATTTGCGCTCTCAGGGATTTTTGCAGCATCGAAAGATACTCAGGACAAGGATGAGGCACGCCCGGTAAGGCGTGAAATTGTGCCGGACATCCATGTCGGCGAGCCTTGGCTCATGGCCAAGCGCGCGCAACGTAACCTAAGCGTGATCGGCGCACCAGAGCGCTTCTTGAAGAAAATCCGACCGCCGGTAAGCTGCTGATTTGACGTCATTTTGCTGTCACACAAACGTCATGTGACATTGCGATGATGCGGCTCAGTGAACCTGCCATTTGCGCGACCGACGCCCCCTCTTCGCAGCGAGCCTTCATGAACCACAGCCTCGATATCAGTCATCGCGATCCTGATCTGTTTGGCCTGCTCTACGGCTTTCGCTTCCTGCCCGGCGAACGTGGCCGCGAAGTCGATTCGGCCACGGCATTGCGCTGTTTGCAGGACGACAGCGACACTGGCGAGTTCCTCTGGCTGCACCTCAATCTGGCGCATGCGGCGTGCGAGCGCTGGATGAAAAGTCACCTGCAATTGCCCGAAGAGTTTTTCGAGGCGCTGCACGAAGGCTCGCGGTCGACGCGCATCGAGCACGTCGACTCGGCGTTGCTGGCGGTGGTCAACGATGTGGTGTTCAACCTCAGCAGCATGGTGTCTTCGGATGTGTCGACGCTGTGGGTCTGTGTGCGCAGCAAACTGATCGTCAGTGCGCGTTTGCAACCGCTGCATTCGGTGGACAAATTGCGTTCGTCGGTGAAGGCCGGCGAGCGTTTTCGTTCACCCTCGGAACTGCTTGTGCACCTACTGCGCGATCAGGGCGAAGTGCTTACGCAGATCGTGCGCAAGACCAGCCTCAGCGTTGATCAGGTCGAGGACGAATTGCTTTCCTCGCGGCTGTCGACCAACCGCGCCGAACTCGGTGCCAACCGCCGGGTGCTGGTGCGTCTGCAACGGCTGTTGGCGCTGGAGCCGGGTTCGTTGCTGCGCCTGCTCAATCGGCCGCCGCCGTGGTTGCAGAAGGAGGACGTCAAGGAGCTGCGCAAATCCACCGAGGAGTTTGCGCTGATCATCAACGACCTCACCGCCCTCGGCGAGCGGATCAAATTGCTCCAGGAAGAGATCGCCGCCAACCTCAACGAACAGAGCAACCGCACGCTGTTTACGCTGACGGTGGTGACGGTGCTGGCGTTGCCGATCAACATCATTGCCGGTTTTTTCGGGATGAATGTGGGCGGGGTGCCGTTGTCGCAGGATCCGGAAGGGTTCTGGATTTTGGTTGCGCTGGTGGCGACGTTTACCGTGATTGCCGGGCGTTGGGCGTTTCGCAAGAGAGGCGATTACTGACCACAAAATGCGCTAGCACCGCAGTTCCAATGTGGGAGCGAGCCTGCTCGCGAAAGCGATCTGTCATTCAACAATGATGGTGACTGACACTCCCTCTTCGCGAGCAGGCTCGCTCCCACAGGGATCCTCTTCAGTCTTCGGATCAGCGGTGGAGCTAAAACCGCAAACACTGACCTGACGCAGTCTCTCTGTAACATTCTGCAATGATCATGAGCGACACTCCTTCCCTCGCTCAGGATTGTCCGCTCATGGCTACTCCCTCCCTGACCGCCAGCCCCGCGTCCGCCGCCAGCGGCAGGCCAGCCCTCGACAAGAAAACCGGCCCGTTTACCTACGTGATCTTTTTCGCCGTGCTGGCGATGGGGATGTTGTTCACCGCCTACAGCCTGATGCACGACATGCACGAACTCGGCACGGTGGTGACCACCTGGACGCCGTTCCTGCTGCTCGGCGTGGCGCTGTTGATTGCGCTGGGCTTCGAGTTCGTCAACGGTTTCCACGACACCGCCAATGCGGTCGCGACGGTGATCTACACCCACTCGCTGCCGCCGAATGTCGCGGTGGTCTGGTCGGGCTTCTTCAACTTCCTCGGCGTGCTGCTTTCGAGTGGTGCCGTGGCGTTCGGCATCATCGCCTTGCTGCCGGTAGAGCTGATTCTGCAGGTCGGTTCGTCCGCCGGTTTCGCGATGATTTTCGCCCTGCTGATCGCGGCGATTCTGTGGAACCTCGGCACCTGGTGGCTGGGTTTGCCGGCCTCGTCATCGCACACCTTGATCGGTTCGATCATCGGCGTCGGCGTGGCCAATGCCTTGATGCATGGCCGCGACGGTACCAGCGGTGTCGACTGGGCGCAGGCGACCAAGATTGGTTACGCCTTGCTGCTGTCGCCGCTGGTGGGTTTCGGTTGTGCGGCGCTGTTGCTGTTGGCACTGCGGGCGTTCGTGAAAAACCGTTCGCTGTACAAGGCACCGGAAGGCAACACCCCGCCGCCATGGTGGATTCGCGGTTTGCTGATTCTGACTTGTACCGGCGTGTCCTTCGCTCACGGTTCCAATGACGGCCAGAAAGGCATGGGCCTGATCATGTTGATTCTGGTCGGCACGCTGCCGATGGCCTACGCCTTGAACCGCACGATGCCGGAAGAACAATCGCTGCAGTTTGCCGCTGTGGCGCAGGTCACCCAGCAAGCGCTGGTGAAAAGTGCACCGCTGCCGGCACCGGCCGATCCGCGTCCCGTCCTCTCCGACTACGTACGCAGCAAGGAAGCCACACCGCAACTGATTCCCGCCCTCGCCGCCCTCACCGGGCACATTGGTGAAGAAGTCAAAGGCTACGGTTCACTGGCGAAAGTCCCGGCTGAAGCCATGGGCAACGTGCGCAATGACATGTACCTGGCCAGCGAAAGTATTCGCCTGATGGACAAGAACAAGGTCGGCAATTTCGACGCCGACACCAGCAGCAAACTGCAATTGTTCAAGCAGCAGATCGACAACGCCACGCGATTTATTCCGCTGTGGGTGAAGATCGCCGTGGCCATTGCGCTGGGCTTGGGCACCATGGTCGGCTGGAAGCGGATTGTGGTGACGGTTGGCGAGAAGATCGGCAAGACTCACCTGACGTATGCGCAAGGTGCATCGGCGGAAACCGTGGCGATGCTGACCATTGGCGCGGCGGACATGTTTGGCTTGCCGGTGTCGACGACGCATGTGTTGTCCTCCGGTGTGGCCGGGACCATGGTTGCCAATGGCGGTGGATTGCAGATGAAGACCATCCGCAATCTGCTGATGGCGTGGGTGCTGACGCTGCCGGCCGCGATCCTGCTGTCGGGCAGCCTTTACTGGCTGTTCACCCAGATCTTCTAATCAGCAAAAATCTCCTTGTGGGAGCGAGCTTGCTCGCGAAAGCGGTGGATCAGTCAACTCTGAATTGACTGACACTCCGTCTTCGCGAGCAAGCTCGCTCCCACATTGGCTTAGTGATCAGGTTCAGAGCGCAGAGCGAATCAGATCGCCGAGCCAATCCATAAACACCCGCACCCGCAACGGCAAATGCCGCTGCCTGGCATACAGCAATGAAATGCCCATCGCCGGCGCCGTAAATTGCGGCAACACCGTCAGCAGTTCGCCGTTATCCAGATGCGGTTGCATGCCGGTACGCGGCACCTGAGTCAGACCGAAGCCGCCGAGGCACGCCGACTCGTAAGCCTCAGTGCTGTTGACCGTAATGCTGCCTGCCATCGGCAAGCGCTTAACCTGCCCGCCCTCCTCGTACACAAACCCTTCCGAACGCGAACCCAGCACGCCGACATAATGCACCAGTCGATGCTGCGCGAGATCTTCCAGCGACTGCGGCACACCGTAGCGTTCGAGGTAGGCGGGGCTGGCGCAATTGACCATGGGGAAGTCACCGAGGTGTCGCGCGACCACCGATTGATCCGGTTGCGCGCCAATCCTCACCACGCAATCGAAGCCCTCGCTGAGCAGATCGACGCGGCGGTCGGTGCTGCTGATTTCCAGTTCCAGATTCGGGTGCCGATCCATGAACTGCGGCAGGTGCGGCATGACCAGGCGCCGCGCCAGAATGTTCGGCAGGTCGACACGAATGCGCCCGGTCAGCGACGCCTCATCCTGGCGGAACAAGCCTTCGATCTCGTCCATGTGCGAGAGCAGATCCTTGCTGCGTTCGTACAGCACCAGACCATCCTGAGTCGCCTGCACTTTGCGCGTGGTGCGTTGCAACAGGCGCGTGCCGAGCAGCGCTTCGAGCGCTTGCACATGCTCGGAAACGGTCGATCGCGGGAGACCGAGATTTTCCCCGGCGAGGGTAAAACTCGACAGTTCGCTGACACGGACGAAGGTGCGCAGCAGTTCCAGTTTGTTCATGGGCCACCCGTTGATTGTTCGGCTCAAGCGATCAGTGATTCCGCTTTCAGTCTGTTTATCACCACAGGGCGGACAAATAAACTTTGATCCATCACCTGATCATTCACGGCAATCGAGAAAAAACCATGAATCGCAAAATCGCATTGATCACCGGCGCCAGTCGTGGCCTGGGCAAAAATGCCGCCCTGCAC
Source organism: Pseudomonas sp. CROZ-RG-20F-R04-15 (assembly GCF_022662375.1). Classification (GTDB taxonomy): domain Bacteria; phylum Pseudomonadota; class Gammaproteobacteria; order Pseudomonadales; family Pseudomonadaceae; genus Aquipseudomonas. The sequence continues at coordinate 64,833 of NZ_JAKNQL010000012.1, forward strand.
CTTGCTGCGCAAGGCATCGACATCATTGGCACCTACAACAGCCGCGCTGATGAAGCCCAAGCGCTGATCACCGAAGTGCAGGCTCTCGGCGGCAAAGCCGTGATGCTGCAACTGGACGTTGGCCGCAGCGACAGCTTTGCCGATTTCGCTACACATGTTGAGCAAGCGTTACAGCAAACCTTCGACCGCCAGCGCTTTGATTTCCTGATCAACAACGCCGGGGTCGGCTTGCATGCCGGTTTCGCCGAGACCACCGTCGAGCAATTCGACCTGCTGATGAATGTGCACCTCAAAGGGCCGTTCTTCCTGACCCAACAACTGCTGCCATTGATCAACGACGGCGGGCGGATCATCAACATATCCAGCGGCCTCGCCCGCTTCACCATTGCCGGCGCCAGCGCTTATGCCGCAATGAAAGGTGCGATTGAAGTGCTGACCCGCTATCAGGCGAAAGAGTTGGGCGCACGGCAGATTGCCGTGAATACCCTGGCGCCAGGTGCGATTGAAACCGACTTTGGTGGCGGTACCGTTCGCGACAACGCGGCAGTGAATGCGGTGGTCGCCGACAACACTGCGCTGGGTCGTGCCGGTCAGCCGGATGACATTGGCGGGGCGTTGGCGCTATTGCTGTCGCCGGGTGCGCAGTGGATCAACGGTCAGCGTGTCGAGGCATCCGGCGGGATGTTTCTCTAAATACCGGGCACAAAAAATCGCAGCCTTTCGGGCTGCGATTTTTTTGTTTAGCCCTGACACGCATTACGCATCATCACGCGCTCACGCACCACGTCATAACCCCAGTGATACACATAGGTGTACGGCAGGAAAAACAGCAACACGCCGATGTCGAGCAAAAACGCCTGCCATAGGCTGACCGACAGCCACCAGGCAATCAGCGGCACACCCATCACGATCAAACCACCCTCGAACAGCAGCGCGTGCACCACCCGTACCCAGGCATTGTGCGCAACGTTCATCCGCGCCAGCAGGCGATCGAAGAAGCGGTTGAACACCACGTTCCAACCCAGCGCCAGCATGGCGATCAATACTGTCACCGCGCCCATTTCAAGCATCGGTTTTTGCATGATCCACGCCAGCAACGGGGTGCAGATCAGAATCGCCAGCAGTTCGAAACCGATGGCCTGGAAAAAACGTTCAGTGATGGATTTGTTGGCAGTCATGGCCTGAGTCCTTGAGTGAAGATGGTTGCCATGATCTATGCTCGCATCGATACTTCATAACCAATAACCATCGATCAAGGCGATAGTTGATGATTTCCCAAGAAGTGCTGCTGGCATTTGTCCAGGCTGCCACCCAAGGTTCGTTTTCAGCAGCGGCGCGCAAGCTCGGGCGCAGCCAGTCGACCATCAGCGCGGCGGTGGCCAGTCTTGAGATCGATCTGGATCTGCAGCTGTTCGATCGCAGTAGTCGCAAACCGACCCTGACCCAGGCCGGGCATGTGATGCTGCAACGCGCCGAGGCGATTCTGGCGGCCAGCAATCGCCTGGAAATGACTGCGCGGCAGTTGTCCCAAGGCGTCGAGCCGAAACTGACGGTGGCGATTTCCGATACTTATCAGTCGTACCGTTTTGAAGCGGCGCTGGTCGGGTTCGAGCAGCGTTATCCGGATCTGGAGCTGGAATGTCTGATCGCCGAATGCGATGACCTGGTCGAGTTGGTGCAGCGTGGTCGCGCGCATCTCGCGTTCGCGGAAATGCAAGAGAGCTATCCGCCGGATCTGGTCACCTCGACCGTGGCCGAGCGCACGGAGATCGCCTTGTTCGTTAATCGCAACCATGCGCTGGCCAAGCTTGATCACATTGATCAGCACATCCTCGAGCAGCATCGCGAGTTGCGTCTGGCGACGATCGTCAATCCGTATGACAGTCGTGGCAAAGGTCGGGTGTGGTCGGCGCCGAGTTACCTGATGCTGCTGGAAATGGCCGAGAAAGGTTTTGGCTGGGCGCCGTTGCCGCGCTGGCTGGCACAGCGTTATGGCAATGATTTGCTGGTGGAATTGAAGGTGCGTGGGTGGCCGAAACCGGTGTTTGTCGATGCGTTGTGGTCGCGCCTGTATCCACCGGGGCCGGCGGGCAGTTGGTTGTTGAGCAAGATGCTGGAATAGCGGTGAAGATAGAGCCACCCTCACCCCAGCCCTCTCCCCGAGGGAGAGGGGGCCGACCGAGGTGTCTTGCGTCAGACATCGACCTGAGAGACCGAGTCGATTATGGATTGATTGCTGCGGTATATATGGTCGTGAAATTTGGGTCGATTATGGATTCACCGCTGAGCGTTCAGGTCGGCGTACTTCTACAGCATCCCCCAATCGGTCCCCTCGCCCTCTGGGAGAGGGCTAGGGTGAGGGCAATTCCAGCGCCGAAAGCCGACCTTCAATAAACCGCCGCTCCGGCTCCTGCCGCGTCAATTCCAATGCTCGAAGATACGCCGACCGCGCCTCCGCCACCCGACCCAACTGCCGACAGAACTCCGCCCGCGCCGAATGCGCCAAGTGATAATCCTGCAACTCGCCGCGCGCCAAAATCCCCTCAATCAGATTCAGCCCCGCCAGCGCCCCATCACGCTTGGCCACCGCCACCGCCCGGTTCAACTCGATCACCGGCGAAGGCACTGCCCGCAACAGCACGTCATACAAGCCAACGATCTGCTCCCAATCCGTCTCCCCCGCCGACGGCGCCTCGGCATGCACCGCCGCAATCGCCGCCTGCAAACAATACGGCCCGAACCGCCGCGTGGTCAGCGCACGCTCGACCAATGCACAACCTTCGGCGATCAGATCGGCATCCCAGCGCGAGCGATCCTGATCATCCAGCAAGACCAATTCACCGTCCGGCGAAGTGCGCGCCGAGCGTCGCGATTCGTGCAACAACATCATCGCCAACAGCCCCATCACCTCCGGTTCTGGCAGCAACTCCATCAACAGTCGCCCCAGCCTGATCGCCTCACGAGTCAGGTCCTCACGGGTCAACTCAGCCCCGACCGACGCCGAATACCCCTCGTTGAACACCAGATAAATCACCCGCAACACGCTGTCGAGGCGCTCGGGCAATTCGCTCAGGCTCGGTACTTGATAAGGGATTTTCGCATCACGAATCTTGGCTTTTGCACGCACGATGCGCTGGGCAATCGCCGCTGGCGCGGAGAGAAAGGCGCGGGCGATTTCCTCGGTGGTGAGGTCGCAGACTTCACGCAAGGTCAGCGGCACTTGCGCGTCCGCCGCCAGCGCCGGGTGACAACAGGTGAAGATCAGCCGCAGGCGATCGTCTTCCACATCCTCGCCACTCCAGTCGGCCTGTTCCAGTTCTTCCAGTTGCGCCAACAACAATGGCTGCGAGGCCTTGAACCGCGCGCGGCGGCGCAATACATCAATCGCCTTGAAGCGCCCGGTCGAGACCAGCCAGGTGCGCGGATTGTCCGGCACGCCGTCGCGCTGCCAGCGTTCGACCGCGACGAAGAACGCCTCGTGCAAGGCTTCTTCGGCGAGGTCGAAATCACCGAGCAGACGAATCAGCGTCGCCAGTATCCGCCGCGAGTCTTCGCGATAGACCTGCTCGACCCGCGCCCGGACTTCAGACATTCAACTGCCGCACCGGGCGCACTTCTACGCTGCCCACCCGCGCCGCCGGAATGTTGCCGGCGACCTGAATCGCTTCGTTGAGATCCTTGGCGTCAATCAGGTAGAAACCGGCCAATTGCTCCTTGGTTTCAGCGAACGGGCCATCGGTGATCGACAGTTTGCCGTTGCGCATACGCACCGTGGTGGCAGTCTGCACCGACTCCAGTGCCTCGGCGGCAACCATCCGGCCGCTGCCCTGAATCGACTCGGCATAAGCCCAGCACTCGGCGTCTTCCGGACTGTCGGGCGATGCATGCAGCAGGCGTTCATCGCTGTAGACCAGGCATAAATACTTCATGGCGTTCTCCTGAATCGGACGGTTCAACTATGGCTGAAGATCAGGGAGTCACATCGAACAGGGTCGCGCCGCTCATCGGATCGAACGGCGCCGACCAGTGTTCGTGGGCGATTTTCCACGCCCCGCCGACCTGCCGATAGCAGGCGGTGACACGCATCCAGCAGCTCTGGGTTTCGCCCTTGTCGTTGGTGCCGCCGCAGTTGGCCACCCAATGCGCGAAAGCGATGTTGTCGGCGCTTTCGATGGCGATTTCATGGAATTCGAAGACGTGCGGGCCGGGGCACATTTCCATGCACGCCACCCAGTGCTCGCGGTAGGCGGCTTTGCCCTTGAATTGCAGGGCCTTGATCGCGTCGAAGGAGACGATGTCGTCGGCGTACAACGCCATGACTTTCTCCACGTCCTTGGTCATGACGGCTTCGCGGTAGGTGTTGATCAGGGTCTGGATTTCAGCTTGTGCACTCATGGTGTTCTCCGTGGTTTTTGTTGTGAAGACACCCTTAGTCGTCCGGCGATCGGGCAGATCGACAGAGCAAACAAAAAAATTCTACAGAAGACAAAATCGCTAGAATCGGCGACTTAACTTGTAGGAAAAAGGAAATTCCCGTGTCAGCCCAACTCGTGCCGTACGACAGCCTGAACGCCTTACAGCGTCAGCAAGTCGAGGCGATTGAAATCCATGCCGAACAGATCAAGTTCTCCGGTGATATCCACGGTGCCTTGCACACCCTGCTGTCGAAACCCGGCCCCGGCGTGAAGGGTTTTGCCCTGCTGGCGGAGGACGTGCCGGTGGCGTTTCTGCTGCTCAAGCGCCCGCCGGTATTGCCGGCCTGGGCCGATGAACACAGCGCCACCTTGCATGCGTTGCAGGTCGATCGCCGCGCGCAGGGCAAGGGTTACGGCAAGGCCTGTCTGCAAGCGCTGCCCGAGGTTGCGCGTCAGGCGTGGCCGGAGATCAAAGGTCTGGAATTGTCGGTGGACGCTGATAACGATGCCGCGATCGCGCTGTACGCCAAGCACGGCTACGTCGACAGCGGGGAAGCGTACAAAGGCCGGATCGGTTACGAGCGGCGCATGGGGCTGTTTTTCTAAGTCAGCGGGAGAGCAAGGATGATCGATTCAATCGAAGCGCTGGAAGCGATTTACGGACTGCCCCACGAGCGGGCGGTACGCAAACAGATCGGTTTTCTCAACGAAGATTATCAGGCGATGGTGCGCGTCTCGCCGCTGGTGATCGTCAGCTCGGTGGGCGCCGATGGCCTGGATAATTCGCCGCGCGGGGATGCGCCGGGCTTTGTGCGGATCATTGATCAAAACACCCTGGCCCTGCCGGATCGCCCGGGCAACAACCGCATCGATACCTTGCGCAATGTGCTGCAGGATTCGCGGGTGTCGTTGCTGTTCATCATTCCGGGGATTGGTGAAACGTTGCGGGTTAATGGCACGGCGGTGATCAGCGCAGAGCCGGCGCTGCTGGAGAGTTTTGCGGTGAATGGCAAACCGGCGAAAACCGTGTTGCTGGTGACGGTGGAAGCGGCGTTTTTTCATTGCTCGAAAGCCTTCGTCCGTTCGGATGCGTGGAATCCTGAAACCCATCTGCCGCGCTCGGCCCTGCCCTCTGCCGGCGCCTTCCACAAACGCCTGAATGACGGCGAGTTCGACGCCGACACCTACGACCGCGAAGCCCCAAAAAGAGTAAGCGACACCCTCTACTAAACGCGGATTTTCAAACGCCACAACACCCTGTGGGAGCGAGCCTGCTCGCGAAAGCGTCATATCAGTCAACAAATTGGTTGGCTGACACGGCCTCTTCGCGAGCAGGCTCGCTCCCACAGTTTTGATCAGTGTTGGGTCAGAGAGTAAGAATCATCTCGTGCCACGCCATGCCGCCGTGATCCGACTCCGACGGTTTGATGTAAGCAAAGCCAAACCCGGCATACAACGGAATGTGCTTTTCCTTGCACATCAAATGAATCGTCGCCTTATCCATCCCGCGCATACGCTCGATGAACTCGCCCATCAAGCGCTTGGCCAAACCCTGCCCCTGATAATCAGGGTGCACCACCACCGACATGATCACCACGTTCGGCCCTTTCGGATCGTGGCCGATCAGTTCCTTGAACGCCTCGTCCGACATCTGCACATCAAACGCCGCGCCGGAATTGACGAAGCCTGCCACCACGCCATCCACCTCAGCGACGATAAAACCTTCCGGCCAGGTGGCGATGCGCGTGGCGATCTTCTCGCGAGTGGCCGCTTCGTCGCCCTCGTAGGCAACGGTTTCGATGGCGTAGCAGCGATCCAGGTCGGCGGCGGTGACGTTGCGGATGACGGTGTTCATGGCAGCTCGGAAATCAGCAGAAGAAAGTGCCGAAAGCATAAAGGAATCGCGGGGGCATATCGATCCGCACACAGCGCAAACGCACGAGGCGGATCATTGATCCGCCTCATTGCTGGTTCAGCCCTTGGTATCGACCGGCACGCAGATTTCCAGTTTGCCGGTGTGCTTCTTCGGATTGAAATCCGCGCTGTAACGTTCCAGCTCCGGGGCGTTGAGTTCCACGTAATGGGAGCTCGGCAACCAGGTCTTGTAGATGTATTGCAGGGTTTGCGGCAATTGCTCGAGCGGTCCCTTGTGCTCAAACACCGCGTATTGCCGGGGCAGCACTTCGACCCACTGGTAGACCTTCTGGTCGAGGTCGTCGAGCTTGCTGATTTCCACCCCGGCGATGTAATCGAAGCCGCCCTTGCCGTCGAAATTACTGCAGACCCCGTAGGTCACTTCGTTTTTCTGCCCCTGAATCTTTCCCAGGTGCGGCAAGAACTTTTCCCACAGCGCCGGGATGTCCCTGGCCGTGTCTTGAGTAAATCGACCGCGCAAACCTGCAATCAGCAGAAAGTGTCCATGTTCGAAGCGAGGTTCAGCCACTTCGACGCGTTTTTGCTCATCCATGACTCGACTCCTGGCACAAAAAAAGGGGTTCGGCTGGGAGTATAGAAAGCCAAACCCGTTTCGCACGATTACAGCGCGTGCAACTGCTCGACGGCGCCTGAGCCGACAAATTCGTTGTAGCCAGATACGATCACGTAGACCGCGAAATAGCAGAAGATCGCTGCAGATGCCATGTAGGAATAGCGCAACAGCTTGTCGCCCAGCAGCTTGCCGCCGTGGCTCGCCGCGAAGCACAAACCCGCCGACCACAGCAGCCCGGCGCAAAGAAACCCGCCAAGAAACAGCGCCGAACTCAGTGGGCCTCCGCCACCGGAACGGGCGATCAACGTACCGCCCACTGCAGCGAACCAGAGAATCGCGCTCGGCGACGACATGGCGAGAAAAATCCCCCGGAAGAACTCCTTGCGATGCGAGTTTTGCCCCACCTCAGCGGTCGCGGCCAATTGCGCTTCGTGGTGGATCGCCGAGTAAATCATCTTCGCCGCAAAGTAGATCAGCAGCACCGAACCGCCGATCCACAGCACCCAGCGCACGCTTTCGTATTGCAGCAACACGGTCATCCCGGCCAGTGCCAGCACCGCGTAAATCAGGTCGCCAACGCAAGTGCCGAGGCCCAAAGCGAAACCCTGAAAGTAACCGCGCTGCATCGCCAGAGTGATCATGGCGATATTGGCCACGCCGATATCCAGGCACAGCGAAAGGCTCAGCAAGAAGCCGCTGGTGAATTCCATCTACCGATTTCCTTGGGCAAGATTTGTTGAAAAACGCGCTGGACAGTATGCCATCACAGCCCTTATCTTCCGCCACAGGTCACCGCAGTGACCAGCGTCGCTCGGACGGTTCCGGGCGCTTACGTTATCCGAGGCAACAATGGCTGAACAAGGTTCGCCGCGCCGCTTTGCGCGCATAGATCGACTCCCCCCTTACGTTTTCAACATCACCGCCGAGCTGAAGATGGCCGCGCGTCGTCGTGGTGAAGACATCATCGACTTGAGCATGGGCAACCCCGACGGCGCCACGCCGCCGCACATTGTCGAAAAACTTGTACAAGTTGCGCAACGCGAAGACACCCATGGTTACTCGACATCCAAGGGCATTCCGCGTCTGCGCCGGGCGATTTCCAATTGGTACAAGGATCGTTACTCGGTCGACATCGACCCGGAAAGCGAGGCCATTGTCACCATCGGTTCCAAGGAAGGCCTGGCGCACTTGATGTTGGCCACCCTGGATCAGGGCGACACCGTACTGGTGCCGAACCCGAGCTACCCGATTCACATTTACGGCGCGGTGATTGCCGGCGCGCAGGTGCGTTCGGTGCCGCTGGTGCCCGGCGTGGACTTCTTCGATGAACTGGAACGGGCGATTCGTGGCTCGATTCCGAAACCGAAAATGATGATCCTCGGCTTCCCGTCGAACCCGACCGCGCAGTGCGTGGAACTGGATTTCTTCGAACGCGTGATCGCTCTCGCCAAGCAATACGACGTGCTGGTGATTCACGATCTGGCTTACGCCGACATCGTCTACGACGGCTGGAAAGCGCCGTCGATCATGCAGGTGCCGGGCGCCAAGGACATCGCGGTGGAGTTTTTCACCCTGTCCAAGAGCTACAACATGGCCGGCTGGCGCATCGGTTTCATGGTCGGCAACCCGGAACTGGTCAACGCGCTGGCGCGGATCAAGAGCTACCACGATTACGGCACTTTCACTCCGCTGCAAGTCGCGGCGATCGCGGCGCTGGAAGGCGATCAGCAGTGCGTGCGCGACATCGCCGAGCAGTATCGCCAGCGCCGCAACGTGCTGGTGAAAGGTCTGCATGAGCTGGGCTGGATGGTCGAAAATCCGAAGGCGTCGATGTATGTCTGGGCGAAGATTCCTGAGCAGTACGCGCATCTGGGTTCGCTGGAATTCGCCAAGAAACTGCTGGCCGAGGCCAAGGTTTGCGTCTCGCCGGGGGTGGGTTTTGGTGAGTATGGCGATGATCACGTGCGCTTTGCGCTGATCGAAAACCAGGACCGCATTCGTCAGGCTGTACGCGGGATTCGCGGGATGTTCCGGGCGGATGGCCTGGCCCCGAAAACCGGTAACTGACACCTGCCCCCTGTGGGAGCGAGCCTGCTCGCGAAGGCGTCGTGTCAGCTACATCAATGTTGACTGACCCACCGCTTTCGCGAGCAGGCTCGCTCCCACATTGGTTTTGGGTGAACCACGAAATCCACGTACAAAAAAACCGCATCGCTGCGGTTTTTTTGTGTCTGCAAGAAGCTATTTAAACGAATAGCGACAACAGCAGGATAAAGCCCAACGCAACCACCGAGAGGATGGTTTCCATCGCCGTCCAGGTCTTGAACGTCTCGGCCACGGTCATGTTGAAGTATTGCTTCACCAGCCAGAAACCGGCGTCATTCACGTGCGACAAGATCAACGAACCGGCGCCGGTAGCGAGTACCAGCAACTCACGGTTAACGCCCGGAATCATCCCCACCACCGGCACCACAATGCCCGCACCAGTAATGGTTGCCACAGTCGCCGAACCGGTGGCGATACGAATCACCGCTGCCACCAGCCACGCCAGCAGGATCGGCGAGATCTGTGCACTGACCGCCATGTGGCCGATCACGTCGCCCACACCGCTGGTCACCAGCATCTGCTTGAAGCCACCGCCAGCACCGATGATCAGGATGATCGCGGCGGTTGGCGCCAGACTGGCGTCGAGCCACTTGAGCATCTGCTGGGAACCGATGCCCTGCTTGTGCCCGAAGGTGTACAGCGACAGCAGCAACGCCAGCAGCAGCGCCGAGATCGGGTGACCGATCATGTCCATCCAGGTGCGGAAGAAGTTGCCGTCCGGCAGCGCCACGTCAGCAAAGGTTTTCAGCAGCATCAGGAACACCGGCAGCAGCACGGTGATCAGGGTGATGCTGAAGCTCGGCAGCGTGGCCGAGTCATCGTTTTCACGGGCCAGTTGATCGACCAGTTCCTGATTCGGATGACCCGGAATGTGCTTGGCAATGAACGTACCGAAGATCGGACCGGCAATGATCGCGGTCGGCAACGCAACGATCAGACCGTAGAGAATGGTCTTGCCGATGTCAGCGCCGAACACGCCGATGGCCAGCAGCGGGCCCGGGTGCGGTGGCACCAGACCGTGCACGGCGGACAAACCGGCGAGCAGCGGGATACCGATCTTGATGATCGACACGCCAGTGCGGCGCGCAACGATGAACACCAGTGGAATCAGCAGGACAAAGCCGATCTCGAAGAACAACGGAATGCCCACCAGGAACGCGGCGAACATCATTGCCCACTGGACTTTGTCTTTACCGAACGCACGGATCAGGGTCTGGGCGATCTGATCCGCCCCGCCCGATTCGGCCATCATTTTGCCGAGCATGGTGCCCAGCGCAAGGATGATGCCGACGAAACCGAGCACGCCACCGAAGCCGTCCTGGAACGCTTTGATGATGGTGCCGACCGGCATACCGGAAGTCAGACCGAGGAACGCGGCGGCAATGGTCAGGGAGATAAACGGGTGTAGCTTGAACTTGGTGATCAGGACAATCAGTCCGATCACCGTGACCACTGCATCAAGCAGCAGAAACGCGTCGTGGGACATGCCAAACATTGGGGGTGTCTCCTGGATTGTTGTTGTTATTAAAGCGGGTTAAACAGAAGTCGGGAGGACCGCGCTAGCTCTTTCAACACACTCATACCGCCTGTTTCAGACCGTGGGCCTGCCACCAGACGTGAGCCTGGGACGCCAGTTCTTCAACACTGTGGATCGAGGCATTCAGGGCCAACGTCAACGGCTCGCCCTTGGGCGATTCGAGGGTGGCGAACTGGCTTTCGATCAACGTGGCCGGCATGAAGTGGCCCGGACGATGGGACACACGCTCAGCGGCGACTTCAGGGGTCAATTCAAGAAACACGAAACCCAGGCCCGGCAAGGCGCTGCGCAGCACTTCGCGATAACTGTGTTTAAGGGCCGAGCAGGTCAGCACCGGGCGTTTGCCCGACGCATCGACGCGACGCAGTTCATCGCACAGGCTGTCGAGCCAGCCGGCACGGTCGTCGTCGTTCAGGGGGATCCCCGCGCTCATCTTTTCGATGTTCGCGGCCGGATGGAAAGTATCGCCTTCAATGGCAGTGGCGCCGCTCAATTGGCACAGGGCCTCGCTGACGCACGTCTTGCCGCAACCGGCAACGCCCATGATGACCAGGGCGGTGATGGGATGACTCATATAACACCTCAGCGCGCAGACAGCGCTACCTTTGCTAGCTATGACTCTAGTGCACAGGCAGAAGTTGCCGACGCCTTCTTGTCGTTTTTTTGGGTTGCAGCAGGTTTGTTCCCAACGCCAAAAAGCGAAGATCAGGCAGGACCTCGCTTACGCATTTACAGCTGCATCAGGACAGCGCTACCTTAGTGCCTTGATTTTTGTTTGGCAAGCCGTCGATGACCCCCCCTAAAAACGATAAAAATACCCGCACCACCGGCCGTCCCACCCTGAACGAAGTTGCCCGCCTGGCCGGCGTCAGCCCGATTACCGCCTCCCGCGCCTTGCGCGGGGTCAGCACCGTGGCCACGGAACTGGTGGAAAAAGTCCAGAAAGCCGCGCTCGAACTCAACTATGTGGTGAACCCCGCCGCCCGTGCGCTGGCCTCGGCGCAGAGCCATTCAGTGGTGGTGTTAGTGCCGTCGCTGTCCAACTTGCTGTTCATCGATACGCTGGAAGCCATTCATCGGGTGCTCACGCCCAAAGGCTTTGAAGTGCTGATCGGCAACTTCCACTATTCGCGCGATGAAGAAGAAAACCTGCTGCGCAACTACATGGCCTATCAGCCGCGCGGTTTCCTGCTGACCGGGTTTGATCGCACGGAAAGTTCGCGGCGGATGATCGAGGCGAGCAATATTCCCTGCGTGTACATGATGGAGCTGGACAGTGCCGCTGGCGTGAATTGCGTGGGTTTCTCGCAGCTCAGCGCCGGTGAAACGGCGGCGGAGCATTTGCTTTCTCGTGGACGCAAGCGTCTCGCTTACATTGGCGCGCAGCTCGATCAACGTACGTTGCTGCGCGGTGAAGGTTTCCGCAAAGCGTTGCAGAAGGCCGGGCGTTACGACCCGGATCTGGAAGTGCTGACACCGCGTGCCTCGTCGGTGGGCCTAGGCGGTGAGTTGTTCCTGCAGTTGCTGGCGGCGCATCCGGATGTTGATGCGATCTTCTTTGGCAACGACGACCTGGCGCAGGGTGCCTTGCTGGAAGCGTTGCGCCACGGCATCAAGATTCCCGAACAAGTGGCGATTCTCGGTTTCAACGACTTGCCGATGTCCGAGCACATGGTGCCGCGCCTGAGCAGCATCAACACCCCGCGTGAAGCGATTGGCCGGCGCGCGGCGGAGCAGATGCTGACATTGATGGCGGGTAACAGCGTGGCGCGGCCGGTGGAAGACATGGGCTTCGAACTGAAGATTCGCGAAAGTACCTGACCGCCACAGATTCAAGGTTGAAACACAATCCCTGTGGGAGCGAGCCTGCTCGCGAAAGCGTCGTGTCAGATAAGCATGTGCCGACTGACACGACGCTTTCGCGAGCAGGCTCGCTCCCACAGTTGGATCTGCACAATGTTCAATGGCTGAGCAGGTCGACGAGGGCCAGTGCGCCTTTTTGTAAGGGCTGGCTCTTGAGCCACACCGCATGCACCGGCATCACCAGTCCGTTTTCGATATTGCGGAAATTCAGGCGTTTCAGCCGTCCGCTGTCCAACCGCGCCTGCACCACCGACAGCGGAAAATTGCCCCAGCCCATTCCCGCTTCGACCATTTCCATCGCCGTCTCAAGGCTGTCGGTGCGCCAATACGATTGCGCCACCAATGGCCGCGTTTCGCTGATCGGCAAGTCGCGACTGGCAACGATGATCTGCCGCACCTGCACCAGGTCTTCAAGAAACACATCCTGCCCCTGCAACAGCGGGCTGTCCGCTGCCAGCGTGGCGATCATCCGTTCGCTGCCGACAAACTGAAAACGCTCCAGCACGTTCATGCTCAGCCCGGCGAACGCCAGGCACACGCTGACCCGGCCGCTGTGCAGCATCGCCAGCACGTCATCCTGCGGTGCGGTCAGCACTTCGATGTCGAGCAGCGGATGCCGCTCGGCGATCACCTTGATCGCCGCCAGCAAACGACGGCGGTCGATGTCCGCGACCACGCCGATCGACAACTTGCTCTCCAGCCCCAGCGACAATTCCACCGCGTGCACTTGCAGGTGTTTGAGTTGCTCGGCGATCAATCGCGCGTGGGGCACCAGCGACAGCGCCATCGCCGTCGGTTGCGGTTCGCGGTGGCTGCGGTCGAACAGCAGATAACCCAGTTCGGCTTCAAGATTGCCGATGCCCATGCTCACCGCCGATGGGACTTTGCCCAGCGCCCGCGCTGCCGCCGAAAACGAGCCGCGTTCGATCACGGCAAGAAACAGCTCGATGCTGTCGCTGTTGAAATTCACTTTTCACACCTATCAACAAAACTGAAAGCTACCGACTTTTTCTGTCAGCCCTATTGAAGCTATCTTTCGCCGCCTTCGCCAGCCCCGCTGGCCAACAAATGGCAAGAATGAGGCAAACCCCATGCAAGGCGTCAAACGCAAACTGGTCTACGTGTCGCTCTACGAAGTAATCGGCATGACCTTCTCGGCCCTCGGTCTGGCACTGTTGTCCGGCACCTCGCCGGGCAGCACCGGGCCGCTGGCGGTGATCATTACCACCATCGCCGTGACCTGGAATTTCATCTACACCTCGATGTTCGAACACTGGGAAAGCCGTCAGCGCTCGCGCACTCGCACAGTGAAACGGCGCATCGCTCACGCGGTCGGTTTTCAACTGACGTTGATCGTGTTCCTGATTCCGTTGATCGCCTGGTGGATGAACATCAGCCTGGTGCAGGCGTTTCTGCTGGATCTGGCGCTGATCATTTTCATTCCGTGCTACACGTTCGCCTTCAACTGGCTGTTCGACCGGATCTTCGGGCTGCCTGCCTCGGCATTGCCGGATTCGCCGGCTGCGGCATAAATCGTTAATTCGTAAGCGGATATTGCGAGAAATCAGCGATTTACCGGGATAAACCGCCGATATTCACAATCCGTTAACTCCGATAGCAGGCTAAGCTTTTCCATCAATAAAAAATGGATCAGCCCATGACTGCTCACGCCCCCGCCGCCGCGCAAAGCGACGGCATCGACCCGATCCGCGCCGCCCAGGTGTCCGCCCGCATCGATCGCCTTCCGGCGGTCGCAACGATCTGGCGGCTGGTGGCGCTACTGTCGATCGGTGGTTTTTTCGAACTCTACGATCTGTTCCAGACCGCCTACATCAGCCCCGGTCTGATCCGCGACGGCATCTTCGCCACCGGCAATCAGGGCGTGTTCGGTTTCTCCGATCAAGCGGCGTTTGCTTCGGCAACATTCCTCGGCCTGTTCCTCGGCGCCAGCCTGCTCAGCCCGCTGGCGGATCGCTTTGGCCGCCGCGCGATCTTCACCTTCGCCCTGGTCTGGTACACGGTGGCGACGGTGTTGATGGGCATTCAGAGTTCGGCGCTGGGCATCATCTGCATGCGTTTTCTGGTCGGCATCGGTTTGGGCATCGAACTGGTGACCATCGACGCCTACCTCTCCGAACTGGTACCCAAACGCATGCGCAGTTCGGCGTTTGCCTTCGCGTTTTTCGTGCAGTTCCTGTCGGTACCGGCGGTGGCGCTGATGTCGTGGTGGCTGGTGCCGCAAGCGCCATTCGGTATCAGCGGCTGGCGTTGGGTGGTGTTGGCCAGCGCGGTGTTTGCGCTGTTTATCTGGTGGTTGCGCAAACGCCTGCCGGAGTCGCCGCGCTGGTTGGCACAGCATGGCCGCTTTGACGAAGCCAACCGGATTCTCGATGGCATCGAAGCACGCTGCGAGAAAGATCACGGCAAACCGTTGGATACGCCGGAAACGGTCCCGGTCGACGTCGAAGGCAAGGGCCGCTTCGCCGATATCTGGCAACCGCCCTATCGCCGTCGCGCGTTGATGTTGATCGTCTTCCACATCTTCCAGGCCATCGGGTTCTTCGGTTTCGGCAACTGGTTGCCAGCGCTGCTGTCCGGCCAGGGTGTCAGCGTTACGCACAGTTTGATGTACGCGTTCATCATCACCCTCGCCTACCCGCTCGGGCCGTTGCTGTTCGTCAAGTTTGCCAACCGTTTCGAGAACAAATGGCAGATCGTCGGCTCGGCCCTCGGCGCGATGACCTTCGGCACCTTGTTCGCGCTACAGACCAGTGCGTTCGGGCTGATCTTCTGCGGGGTGATGATCACCTTCTGCAATGCCTGGTTGAGCTTCAGCTATCACTCGTACCAGAGCGAACTGTTCCCGACCAACATCCGCGCCCGCGCGGTGGGTTTCTGCTATTCGTTCAGTCGTTTGTCGACGGTGTTCAGCAGTTTGTTGATCGGTCTGTTTCTCGACAACTTCGGCACACCGGGCGTACTGGCGTTCATCGTCAGCAGCATGCTGATCGTGATGCTGACCATCGGCTGGTTCGGTCCGCGCACGCGCAATCTGGCGCTGGAGAACATTGCCCATCGCTGAGAGGCAACGGTCATCCTCTGCCGCTTATCGGCAAGGGATGACCGCCGCCAACACCTGACCAATGATCAACTTATTGAAATAAAAGGATTTATTCAGAAGGCACGGTAATTGCTCCACTACGCCAGTCAGCAATTACCTACAGGTCCGCACATCATGTTGATCAGTGCCAAACAACAGCAAATCATTCACTTGCCCAAAGCGCTGAATGACGATGCGACGTCCACCGCCGCAGCCGGTCTGCAAGGTGGCCTGCACGGCGCCATGCTGCAAACCCTGCAAAACCAGACTCAGGCGCAAACCGCTGAAGCCACCGCCAAAGTGCAGGACTCGGCCACGCAGATCGCCACCCAGCAAGTCAGTGAAGCCTCGCGCATCAGCGACAATGTCGACGAAGCGTTCGCCAAAACGCGCGTGGGCCTGCAATCGACCGATGCCACGTCGACCACGAGCACCGGCACCTCGGCTACCGACGAGTTCAAGGACTACATGAGCAAAACGCCGGAACAGCGTCTGCGCGACAGTATCCTGCAGTCGATGGGGCTGACCGAAGACGACATCAAAGCCATGCCGCCGGAGAAACAACTGGCCATCGGCAAAGAGATCGCCGAGCGTTTGCAGGACAAGATGAAGCTGGCGCAGGCTGAGAAAGACAACGATGTGAAGGACAGCGACAAGCAGGCGGACAAGTTTCTCGCTGCGCTTTGATCTCCAGGTCGCTTGAAATCAAATGTGGGAGCGAGCCTTCTCGCGAAGGCGGTGAACCAATCAACGTAGATGTTGAATGTTCCGCCGCCTTCGCGAGCAGGCTCGCTCCCACAGTTTTTTGTGTGTTCAGGAAAAATCAGTTCAGTTGCAGGGTTTCGTTGAACTGACTGATCGCATCCACCACATGCCGCGATCCTTGCTGGATCTCCAGAATCACCTCCCCCGCTTCATTCGCCAGCTCAACCCCGAGCCCGGTACGGCTCAAACTCGACTGCATACTCGACACCGCACTCAGCGACAGGTCGTGGTTCTTGCGCACCACATCGACAATTTCCAGGGTCGCCTGGCTTGTCCTTGCCGCGAGGCTGCGCACTTCATCGGCGACCACCGCAAAACCCCGTCCGTGTTCCCCGGCCCGCGCCGCTTCAATCGCAGCATTAAGCGCCAGCAAATTGGTCTGGTCGGCAATGCCGCGAATGGTCTGAACGATGGTGCCGATGATGTCTGACTGTTTGCTCACCGCATCGATACTCGCCGCTGCTTCGTTGAGGTCGCGGGAAATGTCCTGAATGATCTGCACCGTCTGCTGCACGACCTGTGAGCCTTTTTGCGCGCAGGCGTCATTTTGTACCGAAGTGCTGTGGGCCGATTCGGCAGCGTTCTGCAACGTAGTCATCTGATGGGTGATGTCGCTGGCGAACTTGACCACTTTGTACAGGCGGCCCTTGGCGTCGAACAGTGGGTTGTACGACGCTTCCAGATAGACCATGTGCCCGGACTTGTTCTTGCGCTCGAAACGATGCGAGTGATATTCGCCGCGATTGAGCGAGGCCCAGAATGCCTTGTATTGCGAGGATTCCGCTTCACTGCGATGGCAGAACATGCTGTGGTGATGCCCGACGATTTCGTTGAGCGAGTACTGCATGGTCTTCAGAAAGTTGTCGTTGGCGGCGATGACATTGCCTTCCGGGGTGAACTCGATCACCGCCATCGAGCGGCTGATCGCGGCCAGCATGCTTTCTTCTTCATGTTCCTTGTTGATCCGCGCGGTAATGTCCGCCGCTACTTTGATCACGCTTCTGACTTGCTTGTCCGGGCCATACACCGGCATGTAACTGGCTTCGAGCCAGACTTCTTTGCCGGCCTTGTTCAAGCGCAGAAAAGTGCCGCTGATGGGTTCACCGCGAGCCAGATCACGCCACAACCTGGCGTACTCCTCACTGCGATAAAACGCTTCCTCACAAAAGATCCGGTGATGCTTACCGCGCACTTCATCGGCGCTGTAACCCATGGTCTTGCAGAAGTTTTCGTTGGCATCCAGGACGATGCCCTCAGGGGTGAACTCGATCATTGCCATCGAACGGCTGATCGCTTCCAGTTTGGCGTTGGCCTCGGTCAAGGCGCAGCTGAATCGCTCGATCTGCTGCAGGTCAGCCTTGTGATGTAGGTTGAACATGGTTGTATCACCTTCCGCGCGGACTTTTGATTTGATGAAAGTTCAGTTCTTTCACGATCCACCACTACGTTCCACAGAACAGGCACACGCATTCCTCCACGGGAGGAAGTTGTCAGGTGATAAATGATGATCAATCGGAGAGTCCATGCAGCGACGCTCTAATCAAGACATCCTTCTCTTGATAGCCCGCACGCGGGCCAGCCCTAACGCGTTGAAGAACTTCCATGTAAGCGACGCTCCTTGTTGGTTCAGTGTCGGTGCCTTGGCTTGCGCACTCTGGCAGCATGAATTCACGGACCAACGCTGTGCATCCGGCATGTTTTTGCATGACGGTCGACATAGTTAGTTACAGGAAGCATAGCCAGCGGCAGGCCTTGCGCAAGGCCACTAGTCGGCCAGTATCTGGCACTTTTTGCACAAGAAACGGTTCAGCGCGGGGAGAATTGTTGCCGGAGCGGACGCTTTCGCGAGCAGGCTCGCTCCCACATTGGAATGCATATCTCCTGTGGGAGCGAGCCAGCTCGCGAAGGCGCCGTAAGAAGCACTACAAAAACAACAGAAACGACTTACAGACTTCCAGACGCTTTGGCCGCCACATCCGCAGGCACCCAAGGCTTCCAGACCTGCGGCTGATCACGCAAAAACGCCTCTGCCACCACCCTCGGCTGCAAACGTTTTTCGCTCATCCCGGCCAAGGTCTGGTTCAACAGATCAATCGGCAAATCGACCTTTTCAAAGAACGTCACCAGTTCTGGATACTGCGCCTTGAACGGCGCCGACACGCCAATCGCCAGGCGCGCCGGCATTGAACGGGTGCCCTTGGGGTTCGGGTTATTGGCATCGGCCAGGGTCTTCCAGGCCTCAGCATCGAACGGCGGCTCCTCCAGTTTCACCAGTTTGAACCGGCCGAGCAGCGGTGTCGGTGACCAGTAGTAGAACAACACCGGTTTACCGCGTTTGAACGACGAGGCCACCTCGGCATCCAGCGCCGCGCCGGAACCGGTGCGGAAGTTGACGAAACTGTCGTTCAACGCATAAGCCTTGAGCTTCTGGCTGTTGACGATTTCCGAGGTCCAACCGGTCGGGCTGTTGAGGAAGCGCCCGCGAGACGGATCTTCCGGGTCACGGAAGACATCCTTGTAGCGCGGCAGGTCAGCCACCGATTTCAGCTCCGGTGCCAGCGCTTTGATCCCGCGCGCAGGGTCGCCCTTGATCACGTATTCCGGCACCCACCAGCCTTCGGTGGCGCCTTTGACCGTGTCGCCGAGGCCAAATACCTTGCCCTCGGCTGCGGCCTTGACCCACGCCGGACTGCGCCCGGCCCATTCCTCGCCGATCACTTGAATGTCATTTTTCGCCAGCGCGGCCTCAAGGCTGACCGTGCTGCCGGGCAAGGTGTCGGTCGGGTAGCCGTAACCTTTTTCAACGATCAGGCGCAGCACTTCGGTGATGAAACTGCCGCTTTCCCAAGTGATGTCGCCGAAGTGGATCGGCGCGGTTTTCTCCGCCGCCGAAACAGCGCCGACACTCAGGCTCAACGCCAGCAGCGAAGTGCCGAGCAGGGTTTTGATCGATCTCATGCGGACCTCTTGTCTTGCAGGTATGGATTGGCGCTGTGGCGATTGCACAGCGCTTGGGAACGGCTCATATACTCGCTGACCGAGCGCTGGGAGATGCCCAGTTCGGCAGCGATTTGCGGGTAAGTCAGGCCGTCGATGCGCGCGAGCAGAAACGTCGTGCGGACCTTGTCGGGCAAGCGTTGCAAGCTGTGATCGAGGCGATTGAGGGTTTGCGTCAGCTGGACGAGTTCTTCCGCTGATGCGGCGTAATCGACGTCGATCTGCTGACGATGGCGACGCTCCAGATCACCACGCCGCCAGCGTTGATAGAGCAGGCGTTGGGCGATGGTTGTCAGCAAGGCGCGAGGTTCGCGAATGGCCCTAAGTGCCGGGGCTTCAAGCAATTGCGCGAAGGTTTCGGCGGCGATGTCTTCGCTGCCGGCCGCGTCGTGCAGATGACCGCGCAGGTAAGCACAGAGCCAGCGATAGTGGGCGCGAAACAGATCGTCCACGGTGTTGCGATGGGAAAGCTCGGCGCCGGACATAGGGGCTCCTTGATGAGGGGTCGCTGAATGTCCGGTGTTCCGGTGGCGCGATCGTAGCAAGGCGCCTTATTCGTTAAAAATACTTAAAACGAATTTTTATATTCCATTTACAAATAAAAGATCAAAAGATCGCAGCCTTCGGCATCTCCTGCACCGATCCCCTGTAGAGCTGCCGAAGGCTGCGATCTTTTAGCGCAAGCGGCCATAGCCAAGTTCTTCAGCCTCACGCTGATAGTCGAGGAGGATCTGATAATCGCGCTCACTGGCCGCAAACACCTCAGGCAATCCCAAGGTCTCCACGACATCAGGGAGTTCGCGCAAGGTTTCATTCATTAACTGTCGGAGCTGCTCGATCTGTTCATCCGTGGCGCTGGCGACGGTAATGAACGGCAAGGTCGGGCTCAGGGCACTGCGCGCAATCACCCGCAAGGCACGGACGTCTTCCGGCGCATGTTGCGCCAGATAGGCGTAAGTGACGCTGTCGATGGCGGCTAGATCGGCGCGGTGTTCGCGCAACCAGCGCAGGCTCTCGCGATGGCCGCCGCTGATGCCGACAGAGGCAAAGAATTGTCCGTCCTGATTCAGTGGCGCCAAGCGCTGGCGCAACAGGTTCATGCCGCTATTGGAGTCTTCGCTGTTGATCACCCCGCGACTGTTGTGAAAGTCCGCCAGGGTTTTGCGTGGGTCGTCAACTCGGCTGAGGATCAGGCTGCAATGGTTGCCGGCGCTGGCGTCAGGCAGTTCGTAGCGAGGACGCCCGACGATGCGCACGTGTCCGCGCAATGCAGTCATCAGCGGATAGCCGCAGGTTTGTGTGAGCAGCAGATCGGGGGATAGCCAGAGTTCGGGCAATGACAGGCCTTCAGCATTCAGGCGAGTGTGGCCAAGTTGCTCGAGAATGCGCGCAATCCAGCGCTCATTCGCCACGCGGATTGGCTCGGGGGCGACGTACATCAGGAGTTCGGTGTGGTGTTGGGTCATACACATTTTTCCCGAGTTACAAATATCCAATGTGGGAGCGAGCCTGCTCGCGAAAGCGCTGGGTCAGACAACAGATCCATCAACTGACACGACGCCTTCGCGAGCAAGCTCGCTCCCACAGGGGACGGTAGTGTTCATGAGATCAGTGGAAGGGATATTGCGGACTGTCGATGGGCTTGAAGCCATTGCGCCGCCAGAACGCGCCATACCCTTGCACGAGAAACCCGCCACTGCGCGCAATCCATTGCTCGCGATGCATCCGGTAAACCGTGGGCAAGTCGTACCACGCCAGCTTGGGCAAGTCGTGATGCACCAGATGAAAGTTCAGATTCAGGAACAACCAGCGCCACGGCCAACCCGCTTCGTTCAACACCGTGCGCTGTTCCGGTTGCGCATGCGGGCGATGTTCATAGTAGGAGCGGATCATCGCGACCGACAGCGCCGGCACACTGATCAACAGCAGGTAATGCCAGACCGGCAGCACACTGAAACGGGCGATGAACCACAGCATCAATAATGTGAATGCAGCATGCGTCAACCACATCATCCACGCCTGGCGTTCGCCATTCTTCAGCCGCAGCAACTCTTCCTGGGCCAGCGCCATCAGCGCCAGCGGTGCGCCGATCACGAAGCGGCCGAGCACGGTTTTGTTCAACCAGTGCAAGCTGCGTTCTAACAGCGAACTGCCCTGCCAGCCAGCGCGGGTCAGGTAACGGCTTTCCGGATCGACGCCGGGCACGGTGAGATCCTCATCGCGGTGATGCAACAAATGGCTGTCGCGATACAGCGTATACGGATACCACACGGCAAAAGGCGCATAGCCAAGGATCTTGTTGAGGCGCACCCAGCGCGTCGGATGCCCGTGTAGCAACTCGTGCTGCACCGACAGCCACAACACCAGCAGCGGGATCAGCAACAGCGTGCTCAAGGCACGGCCCAGCCAGTGAATGTTGAGAACAATGGCAAACCAGCCGGCATAGACACCGATCAGCAACAGCCAGGTCGGCCATTCAGTGCGGGCGGTAAAGCGTTGGCGCAGGGTGTCGATCTGCTGACGATGGGCGGCGTCGAAGTAATGGGGCATGGCGTTGCTCAAACGGGAGTCTTGCCCTTCTGTGCAACGACGATGCTGGATCTTGCAGTTTATTTTCAGGTCAAGGCAGGAGCCCGAGAACCGGGCTCCGGAAAGGTGTGATCAATGACCGAAGATGTCGACTTTCTTGGCTTTTTTCTCTGCGCGTTTTTCAATCGCGGTCTTGGCCGGTTTCTTCTTCGCGGCTTTCTTTGAATCCATACCTTTGGACATGATGCGTACTCCACTCACAGGGGATGTGAGGTCAGGTATACACCTATCCAGAGCCGTGCGTTCTTTTATAATCGCCGCTTTGCCCACCGACAGTCCGAACCCATGCCTGACACCCAATACACCTTGCTCGACGAGTCGTTATGGCCGTTGATGAACAAGTTTTACCGCAGCCACCAGTCCTCGATGAAAGCGGTTCGCGATGCGCAATTGTGGGTCGCGCGGCGGGGAGAGATTGTTGCCGCGCTGTGCTTGCGGCCGGTGTCTGGCGGGCATTGGTTGACCGGGCTGTTTGTTGAGCCGGGGTGCCGGGATCAGGGGATTGCGGCGCAGTTGATTGCGGCTGCGGTGAAGGGTGTGAGCGAGCCGGTGTGGCTGTTCTGTCATCCGGATTTGCGCGAGTTTTATGAGCGACGCGGGTTCACGTTCGACCCGGCGCTGCCCCAGGCGATGGCGGAGCGCTTGAGCCGGTATGCACGGAGCAAGCCGATGATTGCGATGGAGCTGATTTCTGCTCAATCCTGATGTGCAATGTAAAACCAATGTGGGAGCGAGCCTGCTCGCGAAAGCTGTGTGTCAGTCACAGAATCTGTCACTGACATTGCGCATTCGCGAGCAGGCTCGCTCCCACAGGGATATGTGCTGGGTCTTGGATCAATCGTCGGCTGCGGGATCGAGATCCGGAAACATCACTTCGGTAAAACCGAACTTGCTGAAGTCGGTGATGCGCGACGGGTACAGCCGGCCGATCAGGTGATCGCATTCATGCTGCACAACGCGTGCGTGGAAGCCTGACGCGACACGCACAATCGGTTCACCCTTCGGATCAAACCCTTCATAGCGAATCTGCTGATAACGCTCCACCGCGCCACGCAAACCCGGTACCGACAGACAGCCTTCAAAGCCCTCCTCCGTCAACGGACTCAGCGGCGTGATCAGCGGGTTGATCAGGATCGTCTGCGGCACCGCTTCAGCGTCCGGGTAACGTTCGCTGTGTTCGAATCCAAAGATCACCAGTTGCAGGTCGACACCGACCTGCGGCGCCGCCAGGCCGACGCCGCCGACGCTTTCCATGGTCTGGAACATGTCGTCGATCAGTTGCCACAACTCAGGGCTGTCGAACATTTCGGCCGGCACTGGCGGGGCGATGCGCAGCAGGCGCTCGTCGCCCATTTTCAGAATTTCACGGATCATGATCAGACTTCGTCAGTGTCCGGCTTGAGCGAATGATCGCGGCCCAGGCCCGAGACATGTTGTTTGGGTTGTTCATCGAGTTCGCCGGGGACTTTCTCACCCGCATCCTTGCCCTCGCTGGACATGTGTTCGATCACCGCGTTCATCTCGGCGCCGAGCAGTAACACAGCGGCAGAAATGTAGAAGTACAGCAACAGCACGATGATCGCCCCGATGCTGCCATACATCGCGTTGTAGTTGGCGAAGGTTTTTACGTAGAAGGCGAAACCCAGCGAGGCGATGATCCACACCACCACGGCCAGCACCGAGCCGGGTGTGATGAAGCGGAATTCCTGTTTGACGTCTGGCATGACGTAGTAAATCAGGGCGACGGCGACCATCATCAGAATCACGATCACCGGCCAGCGCGCGATGGTCCACACGGTGACGATGAAGTCTTCAAGCCCCACCTGCGCGGCAATCCAGCCCATGACTTGCGGCCCGAGCACCATCAGCGCGGCAGCCACCAGCAGCATCCCGGCAATGCCGACGGTGTAGAAAATCGACAACGGGAAGCGCTTCCAGACCGGTCGGCCTTCGACCACGTCGTACGCCGCGTTCATCGCACTCATCATCAAGCGCACACCGGCGGAAGCGGTGTAGAGGGCAATCACGATACCGACTGAAAGCAGGCCACCCTTGGACTGCTGCAACTGGTCGATCACCGGATTGACCTGCTCCAGCGCCTGCGGTGGCAGGACCAGTTCCGATTGCAGGCGCAGCCAGGAAAAGAAGTCCGGCAGGTGCAGGAAACCGATCAAGGCAATCAGAAACAGAATGAACGGGAACAGCGAGAACAGCATCTGGTAGGCCAGTGCCGAGGCGTAGGTCGACATTTCGTCGTCGACGAATTCAGTGACCGTGCGCATCATCACCCGATGCAGGGGCAGACCTTTCATGTCTGGAAATATCATTCGCGTCTCCTTTCGCCGCAGTACAGGTTTGAAGTCGTGGCGACTCAGGGGCCGTTTTTTACATCAAGGTAGCCTGTTTGGCGAACCTTGCCCGGTGTCAGCAGGATTTCGACACAAAAACGGCCATCCTTGGATGGCCGTTCGTGTCTTTCGTTCAAGGCTGGATTACGCCTTGTCGACACCTTTTTTCACAGCGTCTTTGGCTTTGCCGACCGCTTGCTGGGCTTCGCCTTTTTTCTCTTGAATCTTGCCTTCGGCCTGCAGCTTGGTGTTGTCGGTGGCTTTGCCGACGCCTTGCTTGACGTTGCCGACCGCTTCGTTGGCCATGCCTTTTACTTTATCGCCTGTGCTACTCATGGTGTTTCTCCTTGGTGCATTAAGGGGGAAAAGTCAGTACGTAATGATTGACTGGCCGGGTTTGCGCCAAGTTTCATTTATTTTCAGCGGTTCATTTCGTCGCGACGAGCAGGTTGGGCTTTATGTTTGCTGCCCAACCCACGAGAATGCCCACCATATGGGCGCCACGCGCCAGGAACCGATCCCGCAGGAATGTTATGAAACTCGATAAAACGCAGGCCATCGCCCGTCGCAACAAGGAACTGGGCGGCGCCGTGCTCGGCACCAACAACTGCCACTTCGCCGAACTGAACCGTAACCGCAACATCTGGTGGTTCGACCTGCCGGTGTCGCGTCTGGCCATCGGTCAGTACGAGTGGATTCACCTGCTGATGCACACGCCAGCCACCGACGAACTGCTGCACCTGAAAGTGCCGACGGTGTTTCTGCGTGAAAAGCTTGAAGGGCTGGTGATTCGTAATGAAGGCAAGCGTAAAGCGGCGTTGAGCCTGGAACTGAGTGCGGACAAGGATTCGTATCTGCAGGACATGCGTCCGGCGGGGACTAACGTGAATTTTGCGCCGTTTCGTCAGTAGGGTTTGTACGCTGATCGTTCCCACGCTCCGCGTGGGAATGCCGCCCCGGACGCTCCGCGTCCAGTACTTCAGGGACGCAGAGCGTCCCGGGATGCGTTACCACGCAGAGCGTGGGAACGATCAAAGCCCTGCTCCGCGCCAACAAAAAAGCCCCGCATCTGCGGGGCTTGGTGTTTCAAGCGGCGGACTTCGCCTTGATCTTCTTCAGCTCTTCATCCCGCAGCTCACGACGCAGGATCTTGCCGACGTTGGTGGTCGGCAGCGCATCGCGGAACTCCACCGAACGCGGCACCTTGTAGCCGGTGACGTTGGCGCGCATGTGCTCCATCACCGTTTCCTTGGTCAGTGTCACGCCCGGCTTGGCGACGATGAAAATCTTGATCGCCTCACCCGACTTCTCGTCCGGCACGCCGATGGCCGCGCACTGCAACACGCCCGGCAAGGTCGCCAGCACGTCTTCCAGTTCGTTCGGGTAGACGTTGAAACCGGAGACCAGAATCATGTCTTTCTTGCGATCGACGATGCGCATGTAGCCGTCCGGCTGGATCAGCGCGATATCGCCAGTCTTCAACCAGCCTTCGCTGTCGAGCATTTCATCTGTGGCTTCCTGACGCTGCCAATAGCCCTTCATCACTTGCGGGCCCTTGACGCACAGTTCGCCGATTTCACCCAGCGGCTGCTCGACACCAGCATCGTCGATGACTTTGCACAGGGTCGATGGCACTGGAATGCCGATGGTGCCGATCTGGATGTTCTGAATCGGGTTGACCGTGGCCACCGGGCTGGTTTCGGTCATGCCGTAACCTTCGCAGATGGCGCAACCGGTAACCGCTTTCCAGCGCTCGGCAGCGGCCAGTTGCAGGGCCATGCCGCCGGACAAGGTGACTTTCAGCGCGGAGAAATCCAGCTTGCGGAAACCTTCGTTGTTGCACAGCGCCACAAACAAGGTGTTCAGGCCAACGAAACCGCTGAACTTCCACTTCGACAGTTCCTTGACCATCGCCGGCAGGTCGCGCGGGTTGCTGATCAGGATGTTGTGGTTGCCGATCAGCATCATTGCCATGCAATGAAAGGTGAACGCATAGATGTGGTACAGCGGCAGCGGCGTGATCAGGATTTCGCAACCTTCGTTGAGGTTGGAGCCCATCAGCGCTTTGCATTGCAGCATGTTGGAGACGAGGTTGCGATGGGTCAGCATCGCGCCCTTGGCCACGCCAGTGGTGCCGCCGGTGTATTGCAGCACCGCCACATCGCCACTGTCGGGATTGGCTTCGGCCACCGGTTGGCCCTGGCCTTTGCTCAGCACGTCGTTGAACTTGACGGCTTTAGGCAAGTGATAGGCCGGCACCATCTTCTTCACGTACTTGATGACGCTGTTGATCAGCAGGCGCTTGATCGGCGGCAGCAGGTCGGCAACTTCGGTGACGATGACGTGTTTGACGCCGGTTTTCGGCACCACGGCTTCGGCCAGATGCGCCATGTTTGCCAGGCAAACCAGGGCTTTGGCGCCGGAGTCGTTGAATTGGTGTTCCATTTCCCGCGCGGTGTACAGCGGGTTGGTGTTGACCACGATCAGCCCGGCGCGAATCGCACCGAAGACGGCCACCGGGTACTGCAGGACGTTGGGCAGTTGCACGGCGATTCGATCGCCGGGCTGCAAATCGGTATGCTGTTGCAGATACGCGGCAAACGCACCGGACAATTCGTACAATTCACCGTAGGTGATTGTCTTGCCCAGGTTGCTGAAAGCCGGTTTGTTGGCGAAGCGTTGGCAGGATTGCTTCAACACTGCCTGAATGTTCGGATACTCGTCCGGATTGATGTCGGCAGCAATTCCAGCCGGGTATTTATCCTTCCAAAAGTCTTCGATCATGGAAGCCCACTCCTCAGCAACGCGAATTCTTCACCGCATTTGATGCGATTATTATTGGTGTGTGTTTGGTATTGGTGAATCTGGCTTTTACATAGGCCGAGAAGTCACAAAGCGCGCCGAGAGTAGCAGCTTTGCCAAGGGTCGACTAGAGCCAAAAGCGGCCCCTACAGTCATATTCATGACTCAAGACTATCTAGCAGTCATTTTAGAGCAAAAATCCTAGATCGCCTTGAAAGCCCCGGTTTTCGGGGACATCGGCCAAAAAAATTCGCGAGCAGGCTCGCTCCCACAAGGATCACGTCTTTCCCTGTGGGAGCGAGCCTGCTCCGGGCGGCGTTCCGACGAATGCGCGAAGCGCAGCGGTTAAGGGCTACGCGATATCGCGCAACTCACGCCGCAGAATTTTCCCGACAGGCGTCATCGGCAATGACTCACGCAACACGATGTGTTTCGGCACTTTGTACGCGGTGAAATTCTCTTTGCAGTAGGCCTTGAGTTCTTCGAGGCTGACCCCGGTTTCCCGCGCCACCACAAACAGCTTCACCGCCTCTCCCGAACGCTCGTCCGGCACCCCGATCACCGCGCAGTTGGCGACTTTCGGATGGGCCATGACCACGTCTTCGATTTCGTTGGGGTACACGTTGAAACCGGAGACGATGATCATGTCTTTCTTGCGATCGACGATGCGCACGAAACCGTCCGGATCGATCACCGCAATATCGCCGGACTTGAACCAGCCCTCGGCATCCAGCACTTCGGCCGTGGCCTCAGGCTTGTGCCAGTAGCCCTTCATGATCTGCGGGCCCTTGATGCACAACTCGCCACGCTCGCCCATCGGCTGCTCGACACCGTCATCGTTGATGACTTTGAGCAGCGTGCCCGGCACCGGCAAACCGACGGTGCCCAGCCGCGACTGATCGCCGTACGGGTTGGTGCAGGCCACCGGCGACGTTTCGGTGAGGCCGTAACCTTCGGTGATGCGGCATCCGGTCATCTGCTCCCAGCGCTCGGCGGTAGCCTTGACCAGCGCGGTGCCACCGGAGTTGGTGAGCTTCAGGCTGGAGAAATCGAGGGTCTTGAAATCCGGGTGATCCATCAGCGCCACGAACAAGGTGTTCAAGCCCAACAACGCCGAGAAGCGCCAGTTCTTCAGCTCCTTGATGAAGCCGGCAATGTCGCGCGGGTTGCTGATCAGCACGTTGTGATTGCCGGAGACCATCATGCACATGCAGTTCGCGGTGAAGGCATAGATGTGGTACAGCGGCAGCGGCGCGATCATCACTTCCTGGCCTTCGCGCAGCAGCGGCTGGCCGTCCGGGCCGAGTTGGGCGAGACAGGCGCGCACTTGCTGCATGTTCGCCACCAGATTGCCGTGGGTCAGCATCGCGCCCTTGGCCAGCCCGGTGGTGCCACCGGTGTATTGCAGCACGGCGATGTCGTCGAGGCTGACCTTCAGCGGCTTGACCCCCAGCCCTCGGCCCATGCGCAGCGCACTCTTGAAGGAAATCGCCTGCGGCAGCGAATACGCCGGGACCATTTTCTTCACTTTGCTGACCACGGTGTTGACCAGCCAGCCTTTGGCGGTGGGCATCAAGTCGCCCATCTTCGCTTCGATCAGGTATTGAATGTCGGTGTCGGGCAGCACTTCCTCGACTTTCTGGCCGAACATATTCAGGTACACCAGCGCCCGTGCGCCGGAATCCTTGAACTGGTGGCGCATCTCCCGTGCGGTGTACAGCGGGTTGGTGTTGACCACGATCAACCCGGCGCGCAAGGCACCGAACACGGCAATCGGGTAATGCAGGACGTTGGGCATCTGCACCGCGATGCGATCGCCCGGCACCAGATCGGTATGCGCTTGCAGGTAACCGGCGAACGCAGCGCTCTGGCGTTCGAGTTCGGCGTAGGTCAGGGTGATGCCCATGTTGCTGAATGCCGGGCGGTCGGCGAACTTCTTGCAGGAACGCTCGAACACCTCGATCACCGACTTGAACTCACCCATGTCGATGTCCAGCGGTACGCCGGCCGGGCGTTTGTCGTTCCAGAAATCAGGTTGCATTGTTCTTGTCCTCTTTACCTGAGCCGATCCGGGGCCGCTTTCTGTCATTTCTGAAAAAGCGGAGCTTCACGGACACTAGCAGTTATGGCCATTGAGGCAAATATGGACAAAGCCGTCATTGATCGTGTGAATCTTCCTGCCGTGGCGTGGGCTGATCAGACGCGCTATACAATGTTCCGACTCTGAGCAAAGGAAGCGCCATGATCCACGACACCCTATGGCTGGACGCGAGTGACCGCAGCCGCCTCTTCGTCAATCAATGGCTGCCGGCGGCACCGTTGAAAGCGCTGATCCTGCTGGCCCATGGCATGGCCGAACACAGCGGCCGCTATGCGCGACTGGCCGAAACCTTTTGCGACAAAGGATATGGCGTGTATGCCCCGGATTTGCGCGGACATGGCAAAACCGCCAATCACGGCACCCTCGGCCACTTCGCCGATAACGATGGCTGGTGCAAAGTGCTCGGCGATCTGGCTACCCTCAATCAGCAAATCGGTCAGCAGCACCCCGGTGTGCCGATCATTTTGCTCGGGCACAGCATGGGCAGTTACATCGCCCAAGGTTATTTGCTGCATCACAGCGCCAGTCTGCACGGAGCGATTCTCAGTGGTTCAAACTTTCAGCCCGTTGCGCTATACGGCGCCGCGCGGCAGATTGCCCGGCTGGAAAAACTGCGTCAGGGTGGCAAGGGTCGTAGTGCGCTGATCGAGTGGCTGTCATTCGGCTCTTTCAATAACAAATTCAAACCGGTGCGCACTCGCTTCGACTGGCTGAGCCGCGACCCGGTCGAGGTCGACAAGTATGCTGCCGATCCACTGTGCGGCTTTCGCTGCACCAATCAACTGTGGATCGACCTGCTCGGCGGCTTGCAGCAGATCAGCAAAGCGTCCAATCTCGCGCAGATCGACCCGGGCCTGCCGCTGCTGGTAATCGGCGGTGAATGTGATCCGGTGAGTGAAGGCAAGCGTCTGACAGATCTGGCCAATGCCTTGCGCAGCGCCGGCAGCCAGAACCTGCAACTGCAGATTTACCCGCAGGCGCGGCACGAATTGTTCAACGAAACCAACCGCGATGAAGTGATCGCTGATGTGCTGGCCTGGATCGATCAGGCCCTGAGCCATCCGCGCCCGCATCGCAGCGAATAATTTTTTGTGGATTCATTGAATCCGTTACAGGAATCGAGACCGATGACCCAGGTTACCAACATCCCTTACGAAGCCCTCGAAGTCGGCCAGACCGCCAGCTACAGCAAGACCGTCGAAGAGCGCGACATTCAACTGTTTGCCGCGATGTCGGGCGACCACAACCCGGTGCACCTGGACGCCGAATTTGCCGCCGCCAGCATGTTCAAGGAGCGTATCGCTCATGGCATGTTCAGTGGTGCACTGATCAGTGCTGCGGTGGCCTGCGAATTGCCTGGACCGGGCACCATTTATATCGGTCAGCAGATGAGTTTTCAGAAGCCGGTGAAGATTGGCGACACGTTGACCGTGCGTCTGGAAATTCTCGAGAAGCTGCCGAAGTTTCGAGTGCGCATTGCCACTCGTGTGTTCAACCAGAAGGATGAACTGGTGGTGGATGGCGAGGCTGAAATCCTCGCGCCGCGCAAGCAGCAGACGGTGACGTTGCCGACTTTGCCGACGATCAGCATTGGCTGATTGACTGGTGGTGTGTCAGGTACAGCTTTTCCCCCTCACCCCAGCCCTCTCCCCCAGGGGGGCGAGGGGGAAAGGGAGCCGATCTTTGTGCTTTTCAAAACCTGAGTTCACTTCAGATCGCTCACGTCGGTGTATCTCCAACATCCACCTCGGTCAGTCCCCTCTCCCTCCGGGAGAGGGCTAGGGTGAGGGGCTCTTGCTTTGGCTTTTCCCCCAGACATAAAAAACGCCAGACTAGCTGGCGTTTTTTGTAACCGGCAAACGCTTACGAACGAGCGCGAGCCTGGTTACGCAGGGCTTTCACCTGGTCGTGGTTGCGTTGCACGCCGTGGTACTGGCGTTCAACCAGATCACGAATACCCACCAGGTTATGCTTGTTGATCTTCTCGATGGCTTCACGATAAGCCTTCAGCGCATGGTCTTCACCGCGCTCGGCTTCGTTCAGCACAGCCTCTTCGTCTTTGCCGGTGAACATGGCTTTGACGTCGACCCAGCGACGGTGCAGGTCACCGCTGACACTGGTAGAGGTTTCCGGATCGCCGCCCAGCTTGCGAACTTCGGCTTGCAGTTCAGCGGCGGCAGTCGCGCAATCAGCAGAGCGAGTGACAAAAAGGGTTTTCAGTTCTGGATGCTTGATGTCTTCAGCGCAAGTCTTGAACCCTTCCTGACCGTCCTTGCAGGTTTCAATCAGGTCATTGAGTACAGAGATGGCTTCTTTATTCATGTCGGTCATTTTTCAATTCCTTGCGATTGGTTGAAGATGCAAGGGATATTGCAGTGTGCGTGCCAGCTTTTTTATTTCTAATAAACTGTTTTAAATCAATAACTTAAATATAAGTGAACTATCTGCATCACGGTTATTTGCATGATCTGTCATTTGGCCTGCATGCAGAATGCCTGTATTTTCCTGACTGTTTTGAAGCCAGACGAAAACCCTGATGAATCCCGAAAAACTCGAACTGCTGATCACCCGCGAAATGCCCTTCGGCAAATACAAGGGCCGAATCATTGCCGACCTGCCAGGCCCGTACCTGAACTGGTTTGCCCGCGAAGGTTTCCCGCATGGCGAACTCGGTGGTTTGCTCGCGCTGATGCAGGAGATCGACCATAACGGCCTCTCGGACCTGCTCGAACCGCTGCGCGCCAAACATGGCAAACCTGCCCCGCGCCACTGAAGCGCCCTCCTCTCTCAGAGTCAGCCGACCATGCCCGATAACACCCGCCGCGCCCGTGACGAAGCCTTCTGGCAAACGTTCGCCGACCGCTATGACGTTCAACCCGGCCCCGTGAACCTGGAAAACGGTTACTTCGGGCGCATGTCGCGCACGGTGATCGAGGAGTACCAACGCAATATCGAGCTGATCAATACGAGTAATTCGGTGTACGTGCGCCAGCGTTTCGAACAGCACGACAATCTCGATATCCGCGCACAACTGGCCGAGCTGATCGGCGTGCGCGCGCAAAGCGTGGCGTTCACCCGCAACGCCACCGAAGGCCTGCAGTCGCTGATCCGCAACTACAACCGCTTGCAGCCGGGCGATCAGGTGCTGATCAGTGATCTGGAGTACGACACGGTCAAAGGCGCCATGCGCTGGCTGGCCAGACATCGCGGCGCCGAGGTCATAGAGATTGCCCACGCGCACCCGGCGAGCTACGACAGCCTGCTGGAGACTTACCGCGAAGCCTTCGTCGGTCATCCGAAGATCAAGCTGATGGCCCTGACTCACGTCACTCACCGCACCGGACTGGTCATGCCGGTGCAAGCCATCGCTGCGCTCGCCAAAGAGCACGGCGTCGATGTCATCCTCGACGGCGCCCATGCGCTGGGTCAGGTCGAGTTCAATCTTGAAGCGCTGGGGATCGCTTTCGCCGGCTACAACCTGCACAAGTGGATCGGTGCGCCGCTCACCCTCGGCTTTCTCTATATCGCGCCGCAACGTTTGGCCGACATTGATCCGGACATGGGGGAAATGCATTACCCGGCTAATGACATCCGTGCGCGCACCTCGTACAGCACGCCCAACATTCCAGCACTGATGACCTTGCCGCTGGTGTTCGAGGAGCACCGTTCCCTCGGTGGCGCACCGGCCAAGGGCGCTCGCCTGAATTACCTGCGCAACCTGTGGGTCAGCGCCGTGCGGAACTTGCCGGGTATCGAGGTGATGACGCCCGACGATCCACGACTGTATTGCGGCATCACCTCGCTGCGCTTCAGCAGGCACGACGATCAACAGGCGATGGCCGAGCGTCTGCTCAACGACTACAACCTGTTCACCGTGGTGCGCAACGGTGCCGCCAGCGGGCCGAGCATCCGTATCACACCGGGGCTGACCACCACCGCTGGCGACATGCAGTTGCTGGTGCGCGCGCTGAGCGAGCTGCGCTAAAACACTGTGATCAGGTATTTGTCGTAGCCCGCCACGCCGATCTGCGATGACAGTGCAAAGGTGTCGACGCCGATCGTCAGGTTGCCGAAGTAGCCGTCCTCCGGGCCATCGTCCGTGATCGGGCGCAACGCCAGCCGAACGGCATCGTCATCAACGGCTGTGCAATTGCAGGCACAGGGCAAATGCAGGCGCCCGACCCAGGCCTCCTGGTACAGCTGCGGCTGTTGATCGTCATTGGCGATGGCGACATTCAGAGCGATGCACGTAAAGGCCGAGTGCCGATCCGGGTAAAGGCTGGTGAAACGAACGATGCCTTTGCTGTCGGTCGACTGGCTGCCACACAGCATGTCGGTGCCAATGTGTTGCTCGATGCGGACCACGGCGCCGCTGACCGGCTCGCCGGTCATGGCATCGACCAGGGTCAGACGCAATAAAAGGGGCAAGCCTTCGATGCCCGCGCTAATGTTGCGCACCTTGCCCTGGCTGTTGTGCCAATCGAAACCGCCAACCACGGGCAACTGCCCCGTGCGCAGAGCGTTGTTTGATAAAGCGACAGATTGATGGTCGTCCATGAGGCGTTCTCTTTTCCGTAAGATGAACGCAGATTAGCGCCACGCAAACGCAGCTGTGCGGTAACTATGTATCGCTTGATGTCCCGGCACTTTTTTCCGGGCAAAAAAAAACGGTGCACCGACCAAGCGCACCGTAAAGCCGTAGAACACACAACGAAGTGTCAGGTAACAATTGAATCCAGCGGCATCAGTCGAGCAGCGCCAACGCCTCAGCGGTGCATTCCTGAATGCGCGCCCAGTCGCCGTTCTTGATCCACTCCGGATCAAGCATCCAGCTACCGCCCACGCACATGACGTTTTTCAACGCCATGTAGCTCTTGATGTTGGCCGGGCCGACGCCGCCAGTCGGGCAGAATTTCACTTCGCCGAACGGGCCGCCAAGGGCCTTGATTGCAGCCACGCCACCGCTGACTTCAGCCGGGAACAGCTTGAAGCGGCGATAACCCAGACCGTAGCCTTCCATGATGCCGGAAGCGTTGCTGATGCCCGGCAACAGCGGAATCGGGCTGTCGACGCTGGCTTCGAGCAAATCACGGGTGATGCCCGGGGTGACGATGAATTGCGAACCGGCCGCTTCTGCCGCCGCGAGCATGTTGCGATCGAGCACGGTGCCGGCACCGGTCATCAGTTCCGGACGCTGGTCGCGCAGGATCTGAATGGCCTTGAGGCCGAACTGCGAACGCAGGGTCACTTCCAGCGCGGTCAGGCCACCGGCAGCCAGAGCGTCAGCCAGTGGCAGCACGTCCTGTTCGCGAGCGATGGTGATCACCGGCAGGATCCGCGCCTTGGCGCAGAGGCTGTCGATCAGGGCAACTTTGTCCGCCATGGAAACGGTCGGGGATGGGGTTGTCATAGCGGCTGTTCCTTGGCTCATGGGCACCAGTAAATCTCTAACGTAGGTTGCAGAAACGCGCGCACCGGCATGGCGGCGACGTCGGATGCCAGTGCGGCATTCAGGGTGGTCAGTTTCGACTGACCGGAAATCGACAGAATCTTGTGCTTCGCCGAGGCCAGCAGCGCGCGGCTCATGGTCAGGCGCTGACGCGGCACGCTCGGCGCCAGCATCGGCCAGCAACGGCGCGTGCCATCAGCCTGCAAGGCTTCGGCGAGGTTCGGGCTGTCGGGGAACAGCGACGCGGTGTGGCCGTCATCGCCCATGCCCAGTACCAGCACGTCAATCGGCGGCAGTTCGGCGAGCAAGCGGTCAGCCTGTTCAGCAGCCTGCTCGACGTTCGCTGCAGCGCTATAAAGACTGAGGAACTGCGCTTTCGCCGCCGGGCCTTTGAGCAGGTATTGCTTGAGCAGGCCGGCATTGCTGTCGGCGTGTTCAACCGGTACCCAGCGCTCGTCGGCGAGGGTCACGACGACCTTCGACCAGTCCAGGTCCTGCTTGGCCAAATGCTGGAAAAACGCCACCGGGCTACGACCGCCCGACACCACCAGCACCGCGTTGCCACGCGCCGCAATGGCCTCGCTCAATTGCTTGGCAACGTTCAGCGCCAGACCTTCGGCCAACAGCACCGGGCTCTTGAATTCATGAGCGTTCACGCCCGCAGGCAGTTGCACATCAGATATCGCCATACCACGACCTCCCGTCCCGCGTGATCAATGCAATGGAGCTCATCGGCCCCCACGACCCGGCCGCATACGGCTTGGGCGCGTCACCGGATTTTTTCCACCCGGCGATCAGCTGGTCACACCACTTCCACGCGGCTTCGATTTCATCTTTACGGACAAACAGGTTCTGATTGCCGTTCATCACTTCCAGCAACAACCGCTCGTAGGCATCGGGGATC
This sequence comes from Pseudomonas sp. CROZ-RG-20F-R04-15, assembly GCF_022662375.1. Classification (GTDB taxonomy): domain Bacteria; phylum Pseudomonadota; class Gammaproteobacteria; order Pseudomonadales; family Pseudomonadaceae; genus Aquipseudomonas. The sequence goes on from NZ_JAKNQL010000012.1 coordinate 100,297, forward strand.
CGCGCGCTACGCCAGGTGTCGGAGAAATTCAGTTGCAGCGGCCCGCTGCGCAGTTGCATGCCTTTGTCCAGGCCCTGCTCTTTGGTCATCACGCGCAAGGAAATGCCTTCGTCCGGTTGCAGGCGGATGATCAGTTTGTTGCTGATCTGCAGGCGCTGCTCCGGGGCGAAGATGTAGTGCGACGGTTCCTTGAAGTGGATGACGATCTGCGACAGTTTCTGCGGCATGCGCTTGCCGGTACGCAGGTAGAACGGCACGCCCGCCCAGCGCCAGTTGCGGATGTCGGCACGCAGGGCGACGAAAGTTTCGGTGTCGCTCTGGGTGTTGGAATTCGGTTCTTCGAGGTAACCCGGTACGGACTTGCCTTCGCTGTGACCGGCAATGTACTGGCCGCGCACCACTTGCGTGGTCAGGCCTTCCGGGCTGATCGGCGCCAGCGCCTTGAGCACTTTTACCTTTTCGTCACGGATGCTGTCGGCAGACAGGTCGGCCGGCGGGTCCATGGCTATCAGGCAGAGCAACTGCAACAGGTGATTCTGGATCATGTCGCGCAGTTGGCCGGCCTTGTCGAAGTAACCCCAACGGCCTTCGATGCCGACCTTCTCGGCCACGGTGATTTCCACGTGGGAGATGTAATTCTGGTTCCACTGGGTTTCGAACAGGCTGTTGGCGAAACGCAGGGCGATCAGGTTCTGAACGGTTTCTTTGCCCAGGTAGTGGTCGATGCGGTAGGTGCGGTTCTCCGGGAAGAACTGCGCCACGGCGTCATTCACTTTGCGCGACGATTCGAGGTCAGAGCCGATCGGTTTTTCCAGCACCACGCGGGTATTTTCTGCCAGACCGACTTTCGCCAGGTTCTCGCAGATCGCACCGTACACCGCGGCGGGCGTGGCGAAGTAGGCAATCATGCGTTGCGTGCTGCCGGCCAGTTCGGCCAGCGCCACATAATCTTCAGATCTGAGGAAGTCGACGTGCAGGTAGGTCAGGCGTGCGAGAAAACGCTCGGCTACGGCCTCGTCCAGCTCTTTGCCTACATAGCGGCGCAGTTCGGCGGCGATGAACGCCATGTGCTGCTGCTCGGAACCTTCTTCACGGGCCAGCGCGATGATGCGCGTGTCCTCGTGCAACAGATCGGCGCCATCGAGGTGATAAAGGGCAGGAAACAGCTTGCGCAGAGCCAGATCGCCAAGCGCGCCGAACAAGGCAAAGGTGCACGGTTCAACCGTAATCGAAGGCATGATGTTTGTTCTTTTATCAAGTTAAGCTACAAATACCTTTTTTCAAGGCATCACTCAAGGGAAAATGTAGTAATAACCACAACATTTTCGCAAAATACAGATTCCGAGTGGTGGTCGCTCGGACGCATCAGTAGGATAGGCCACCGTTACGGGCCATATCAAAGGCCCAATTTGCATAGCCCGGCGCACCTTTGCGTCGGTGAATCAGGAATTCCATATGGACCGCGTGCGAAATTTACTGGAACAGATCCAGAGTCGCCTTGAAGAGCTGAACAAGGCCGAACGTAAGGTCGCCGAGGTGATCCTGCTCAACCCGCAGCAGGCCACCCGCTTCAGCATCGCCGCCCTCGCCCAGGCGGCCTCGGTGAGCGAACCGACGGTCAACCGTTTCTGCCGTTCGTTCGGTGTCAGCGGCTACCCGGAACTCAAGCTGCAACTGGCGCAGAGCCTGGCCAGTGGCGCGGCGTATGTCAGCCGCGCGGTCGAGGCCGACGACAATCCCGAGGCGTACACGCAGAAGATTTTCGGCAGCGCCATTGCCTCCCTGGACAGTGCTTGCCAGGCGCTCGATCCGAACCTGATCAGCCGTGCTGTCGACCTGTTGATTCAGGCGCGGCAGATCCACTTTTTCGGCCTCGGGGCTTCGGCGCCCGTGGCTTTGGATGCGCAGCACAAGTTCTTCCGCTTCAACCTGGCGGTCACTGCGCATGCCGATGTGCTGATGCAGCGGATGATTGCGTCGGTGGCGCATACCGGTGAGTTGTTCGTGATTATTTCCTACACCGGGCGCACCCGTGAGCTGGTCGAAGTGGCGCGCATTGCACGCGAGAACGGTGCTTCGGTGTTGGGTTTGACGGCGGAGAATTCGCCGCTGGCCAAGGCGAGTACCTTGAGCCTGAATATTCCGTTGCCGGAAGACACCGACATTTATATGCCGATGACGTCGCGGATCATTCAGTTGACGGTGCTGGATGTGCTGGCGACCGGGATGACCTTGCGTCGCGGGGTGGATTTCCAGCCGCATTTGCGCAAGATCAAAGAGAGTTTGAATGCGAGCCGGTATCCGGTTGGGGATGAATTCAACTAAAGATCAAAAGCACCCTCACCCCAGCCCTCTCCCGGAGGGAGAGGGGGCCGACCGAGGTGCTCTCAGGGGTTACATCGACCTGAACGTTCAAACCGACCTCAGGTTTGGCCAAGCCAAGATCACCGTTATAGTCGCAAGTCGGTGGACATAGCCAATCCAACTCGGTAAGTCCCCTCTCCCACCGGGAGAGGGCTAGGGTGAGGGGCTACGATGTGACTGGCACACTCAAGCCGCCGCCCACGCCTGCAAACTCAAATGCGCCTTCTCCCCCGGCGCCAGATGCAGGCTGTCCGTCCCACCCGCCGCCGCTTCCACACAGACAAACTCCGAAATCTCATCCCACGTCACGCCCAACAACGGCCGTGCCCCCGGATGCCAGACCACCGTATCCGCACTGTCACCGGTATCAATGCACAACTCGCGCTGCCAGGCATGATCCTTCAGCTGCAATTCACCGTCATGCTGAAACACTCGCTGACATCCGCCATCCACCCGCAACTCGCCTTCCTGCTGGCAAACCTGGCGATTCAACTGGTCATAACCCTGCGCCCCTTCGAGCCCAGACAGCGCTATCTCACCAACATCGCCAATACGCCAGTAAGCGTGCAAAGCCTGGCTCAACTGGCAGGGCATGTCGTCCTGATGCTCGGTGCTCAGGCGTAATTCCATGCGTTCGCCCAGATGTGCATGCAGGTCAACCTGCCAGTCACACAGCTGCAATTGCCAGTGCAGGCGCACGCCGTCGTCGGTGCTGCTGCTGTCGAGCAACTTCCAGTCGAGCAACCGTGCCCAGCCATGGGACGGCCAGGCGTTTTCGCTGGGATGACGGCCATACCAAGGCCAGCACACCGGCACGCCACCGCGAATGGCACCCACGTGCGGCCACTTCGCCGCACACCACAACCACGGCTTTTGCCCGCGCGGTTGAAAGTGCAACAACTGCGCGCCCTGACGACTGAACACCGCCTGACACAGCGGATGATCGATCACCAACACGTCGCGCATCTGATAGCGCTCCCAGGCGAACACCGGTTGTTCACGCAGGGATTTGAAGAAGCGTTGTAGCGGATGCTCATGCATTTGCCACGGTTCCGAATTCACTGTAACGGGCTGCGCGAACCCTCAAAAAAAAGCGGACAGCCAGGGCTGTCCGCAAATATGCGCACATAGAGAGGAGCTTATCGCAGACGCGTTAGAACGTAGACTGAATTTTCAGGCCAGCGACCAATGCGTTGTCCACTTCATCCACCCCACCCGGGTGAGTGATGTACTGCAGGTTAGGACGTACGGTCAGCCAGTTGGTGACGTGGAAGCCGTAGTTGATCTCGTAGTTGTATTCGGTTTCACGAATCGGCGAGAACACCGGATTGTCGTAGTCCGAAACACCGTTGGAAGCGTTCAGCAGCTCGGCGTTTTTCTTCACGTCATCGTTGACGTGGATACGCGCCGCGCCGATACCGACGTCATCCTTCGGACGCGCGTCGAATGGGCCTTTGTAGACAAACATCACCGACTGGTAGTTATCGATGAAGTTGGTGTCCTTGTCGTGGAAGGTGGCGTTGGCGGCGATGTTCAGACCGCGAGAAGCATCACCGTTGTGGCTGGTGAGCTGCTGTTGCGCGACGAACCAGTAGCCGTGCTTGCTGCTGTGGGTTTTGTAGGCATCGCCAGTGGTTGCAGCGTCGAAACCGTTGACGTCTTCACGGACGTCGCTGGCATCAGCGGTGCTCTTGTAGTAACCGACGCGGTATTCGCCCGGCAGGCTGTTGACCTTCGGCGACCAGACCAACTCGACCGGCAACACAGTACCGGCGGTGCCGCTGCCGCTGAGCTTGAAGCCGTTGCCGTGTTCCAGCTGCGACGGGTTCTGGTTGTACGCACCGATCTGCGCGTAGAGCTCGTCGTTGATGTTGTACTTGACGCGGATCGCGGCCTGGCTGACGGGCCAGTTGTACCAGATGTTGGTTGCCCAGTTACCCACTTGCGAACCGCAGAACGCGAGGTTCTGGAAGTCGCACGGGAAGGTGTTGAAGTCTTCGCCTTCACCGAAGTAACCGGCCTTGACGTCGAGTTTGTTGTCGAAGAACTGGTGCTGAATCCACAATTGGGTCAGACGCACCATGTGGCCACGGCCGTAGACTTCTTGCGAGGAGCTGAGGGTGCCGGCACGCGGATCGCCAACGCGATCGTTGGAGATGTTGTAGCCGTTACGGTTGGTCAGCTGGATCTTCGCCTGGGTGTTATCCCAGCCCCACAGCTTTTGCAGATCGAGTGCCACGCCCAGACCGAACTGGTCAGCGTAACGCGCGGTCTTGTCGTCGTTGTAGCCACCGTGCAGGTTGCCACCGACTTCCCCAACGTAGTCAGCCTTGATGTCGATACCCTGCTCGATCAGCTTGGTACGCTCGCCACCCCAGTCGCCGGTCATCCATTTCGAATCGGAACTGAAGGCGTCCGCCGCCATGGCGTTACCGGCCAGCACCAATGCCGCCGCAGCTGACACTTGGCAGATCAACCGGACATTGACGTGTTTCTTTTTCATCCCTACATCCTCGTCTTTATTGTTATTAACTGTTTTTATCTAACGCGGTTTACATAAAGTGCGATGGATTACAGGCAATCCACCGCGTGCTCCTTTGTGGGAGCGAGCAGGCTCGCTCCCACATTTGTTCTTCAGCGGCCTTTGAACTGCGCCACGTTCGCAGACCGCGCATCGGTCTGCGGTTGACCGGCAGTGCCGAGGCGCTCACCGGTGTTGGCATCAAACAACAACACTTTCGACGGATCGAATTGCAGCGTCAGGCTTTCGCCCACCTGCGGTGCCACGTCCGGCGCCAGACGGCAGCAGACTTTGGTTTCATTGAGGTTGACGAACACCAGAGTGTCCGGGCCGGTCGGCTCGGTGACCTGCACTTCGGCACGAATGCTTGGCAGGCCATTGCCCTCGCCGTTCGCCAACACGATTTGTTCCGGGCGCAGACCGAGGATCACTTCGCGATCTTCAAGGCCGGCGTCCTGCATGCACATCGGCAACTCGCAACGCGCCTGACCGCTGTCGAGCAGCGCCAGCAGACTACCGTCCTTTCGTTGCAGACGCAGGGGAATGAAGTTCATCGGCGGCGAACCGATGAAGCTCGCCACGAACAGGTTGGCCGGGTCGTTGTAGATCTCTTTTGGCGTGCCGAACTGCTGAATGATGCCGTCCTTCATCACCGCCACCTTGTCGCCCAGCGTCATCGCTTCGATCTGGTCGTGGGTCACGTAGACCGTGGTGGTTTTCAGGCGCTGGTGCATCAGTTTCATTTCGGTGCGCATCTCGACACGCAGTTTGGCGTCGAGGTTGGACAGCGGTTCGTCGAACAGATAAATCTTCGGCCGACGCGCCAGTGCGCGGCCCATAGCCACACGCTGTTGCTGGCCACCGGAAAGCTGACCCGGTTTACGGTTCAGCAAATGTTCGATCTGCAGAAGTTTGGCGACGCGCGCGACTTCTTCGTCGATCGCCGACTGCGGCATCTTGCGGATCTTCAGACCGAATTCGATGTTCTCGCGCACGCTCATGGTCGGGTACAGCGCGTACGACTGGAACACCATGGCGATGTCGCGATCCTTCGGGCTCATGCCGCTGACGTCCTGATCACCGATCATGATCGCGCCGCCGGTGATGGTTTCCAGACCGGCGATGCAGTTCATCAACGTCGATTTGCCGCAGCCCGACGGGCCAACAAGGATCAGGAATTCGCCTTCCTTGATCGACAGTTCGATGTTCTTCAGGGTGTCCGGCAGGCCGGCACCGTAGGTCTTGTTTACGTTGCGAAGTTCGAGCGTTGCCATGATTACCCCTTGACTGCGCCGGCCGTCAGCCCGCGCACGAAATACTTGCCTGCGACCACATAGACCAGCAGGGTCGGCAGGCCGGCGATCATCGCCGCTGCCATATCAACGTTGTATTCCTTGGCGCCGGTGCTGGTGTTGACCAGGTTGTTCAGCGCTACCGTAATCGGCTGCGAATCACCGCTGGAGAACACCACACCGAACAGGAAGTCGTTCCAGATCTGGGTGAACTGCCAGATCAGGCAGACCATGATGATCGGCGTCGACATCGGCAGAATGATGCGCCGGAAAATCGTGAAGAAACCCGCACCGTCCAGGCGTGCAGCTTTCACCAGCGCATCCGGAATGCTTACGTAGTAGTTACGGAAGAACAGCGTGGTGAACGCCAGACCGTAAACCACATGAATAAACACCAGGCCGGTGGTGGTGCTCGCCAGGCCCATTTTGCCGAGGGTGAACGAGGCCGGCAGCAGCACGGTCTGGAACGGCAGGAAGCAGCCGAACAACAACAGACCGAAGAACAACTGCGAACCGCGGAAGCGCCAGAACGACAGCACATAACCGTTCAATGCGCCGATGCCGGTAGAGATGATCACAGCCGGGACGGTGATCTTGATCGAGTTCCAGAAGTAACCGTCAACCGTGGCCCAGGCCTTGACCCAGCCGATGCCGCTGACCACGGTCGGCCAGCTCAGCAGGTTGCCGGTGCTGATGTCTTCCGGGGTCTTGAAGCTGGTCAGCAACATCACCACCAGCGGCACCAGATAAAGCAGAACGGCGATGATCAGCACTGCGTAGATCGCGATGCGACTCAGGCTGATAGCGGGTTTGGCAGCGAGACTAGTCATTGCGCTTGGTCCTCAGCTCGGAATACAGGTAAGGCACGATGATCGCGAGGATCGCACCGAGCATCAGAATCGCACTGGCCGAGCCCATGCCCATCTGGCCGCGACTGAAGGTGAAGGAATACATGAACATTGCGGGCAGGTCGGAGGAATAACCCGGGCCACCGGCAGTCATCGCCGCAACCAGGTCGAAGCTCTTGATCGCGATGTGCGCAAGGATCATCACCGCACTGAAGAACACCGGACGCAGGCTTGGCAGAACCACTTTCCAGTAGATCGTCGGCATGCTTGCGCCATCGATCTGCGCGGCGCGGATGATCGATTGATCAACGCCACGCAGACCGGCCAAAAACATCGCCATGATGAAGCCCGAGGCTTGCCAGACAGCGGCGATCACCAGGCAGTAGACCACGCGATCAGGGTCGATCAGCCAGTCGAGACGGAAGCCTTCCCAGCCCCAGTCACGCAACAATTTGTCCAGGCCCATGCCCGGGTTGAGCAGCCATTTCCAGGCGGTACCGGTAACGATCATCGAGAGCGCCATCGGGTACAGGTAAATGGTGCGGATAAAGCCTTCGCGACGAATGCGCTGGTCGAGGAACACCGCCAGCAACACACCGATCACCAAAGTGATGCCGATGAACATACCGCCGAACACTGCGAGGTTTTTGCTCGCGACCCACCAGCGGTCGTTGTCGAACAAACGCGCGTATTGCGCCAGACCCGCCCACTTGTAGTTAGGCAGAAAAGTCGAGGTGGTGAACGACAGCACGAACGTCCACAGGATGTAGCCATAGAAGCCCACCAGTACGATGAACATGCTCGGCGCCAGCACCAGTTTGGGTAGCCAGCGTTGCAATGCATCGAACGGCGAGGCCTTGCTGAACACAGCAACAGAACTCATGGGGAAATCCAGTACAGGGAATAAAAACTACAGTGAGATCCCTTGTGGGAGCGAGCCTGCTCGCGAATGCGGAGTGTCAGTCGACGGATGGAGCAACTGACACAACGCCTTCGCGAGCAGGCTCGCTCCCACAGGAGAAGCCTGCGCTACCGACGCTTATTTGGACGACTTGATCGCAGCGCCGAGTTTCTTGGCGGTGTCGGCCGGGTCGGCTTTCGGGTCGTTGATGTAGTTGGTCACGACATCAAAGAACGCGCCTTGCACCGCCAGCGTGGTCGCCATGTTGTGCGCCATGCTTGGTTGCAGGCCGCCGGACTTGGCGTCCGCCAGAAAGTCCTTGGCAGCAGTCTGTGCGCAGGAGTCGAAGCCCAACGATTCCATGTTGTTCAACATGTCGTTGCGAACCGGGATCGAGCCTTTGTTGATGCTGAAGACTTTCTGGAAGTTTTCACCCAACACGACTTTGGCGATGTCTTTCTGACCGGCCGCAGTGCCTGCGTCTTTCTGCTTGAACACAGCCAGCGAGTCGATGTTGTAGGTGAACGCCTTGTCTGTGCCCGGGAAGGCTACGCACTCGTAATCCTTGCCAGCGACTTTCTTGGCGGCGGTCCATTCGGACTTGGCCCAGTCACCCATGATCTGCATGCCGGCCTTGCCATTGATGACTTTGGCCGCTTCCAGGTTCCAGTCCTGACCTTTGCCGTCAGCGTCCATGTAGGTCGCGACTTTCTTCAGCTCGGTCAGTGCCTTGACCATTTCCGGGCCGGTCAGCGCGGCGTTGTCCAGGTCAACCAGGGCTTTCTTGTAACCATCGACACCCATGACCGAAAGCACCACGGCTTCGAACACGGTGCTGTCCTGCCAAGGCTGACCGCCGTGAGCCAGCGGAATGAAGCCCGCAGCCTTGAGCTTGTCGCCAGCGGCGTAGAATTCTTCGAGGGTGGTAGGGTTCTTGGTGATCCCGGCTTTCTTGAACACTTCCGGGTTGATCCACAGCCAGTTCACGCGGTGAATGTTCACCGGTACGGCCACGTAATCACCGTCGTACTTCACGGTATCGGAGACTTTCTTGTCGAGCAGGCTGTCCCACTTTTCCGACTTGGCGACGTCTTTCAACACGTCGGTGTCGAGCAGACCGGTCGATGCCCATTCCTGAATGTCCGGGCCTTTGATCTGAGCAACGCCAGGCGGGTTGCCGGCGACTGCACGGCTTTTCAGCACGGTCATGGCAGTGGCACCGCCACCACCGGCGACAGCGCCGTCTTTCCAGGTGAAACCGTCTTTTTCGACTTGCGCCTTGAGCACATCAACAGCGGCTTTTTCGCCACCGGACGTCCACCAGTGCACGACTTCGACCGAACCTTTGGATTCGGCAGCGGAAACACTGAGAGGCAGAATTGCGAGCGGGAACAGGGAGGCGACAGAAATGACAGTAGCGAGGCGAGAAATCGCATTCATCTGAGATGTACCTTTCTTGTTGTTATGCATGCAAGTCTGGTGCTTGCGCTGCACAGGAGTTTAAACAGGACGTTTCCCCTCGCAGGTAACGAAGGGACGCGCGAATGTCACCACATGGTTACACAGGAATGCTCTGGGACGGCTGCGCCAGCGCGGTGGCCATACTGGGTGACAAGGGTAGACGAGGAATCAGCACCGCCTGCCAGGCGTGATACAGATCGGGCTTGCCCGCCCAGATATCGGCGCTCGGGATGTTTTGCGGATTGAGTTCGTGGTGCCAACTGCCGTCGCAACGGTCGATGAAATTCATCTCGCAGAATTCCCAGAACAGTCGGTACCACGCCTCGTATTGCTCATCGCCGGTGCGTTTGAGCAAGGCGCTGGCAGCGGCGCTGGCCTCGGCGTGCGTCCAGTGCAGGCGATGGCGGACCACGGCTTTGTTGTCCCAGTCGAGGGTGTAGACGATGCCCGGCAAACCATCGACGTCCCAGCCGTTACGGCAGTTGTTCTCGAAGAGTTTTGCCGCGTCAGTGGCGAGCCAGCCGGGGGTGAGCATACCGGCCTGCACCCGCGCCGCTTCGAGGTGCAGCAACAGCCGCGCCCACTCGAAACCGTGACCGGGTGTGGTGCCGTAAGGGCGGAAACCGTCAGCAGGATTGTCGTGGTTGTATTCGCGCAGCGGCTGCCAATCGCGATCGAAGTGCTCGATGACCATGTAACCGTTGCCGGCGGCGTGACCGTGGATCACCCGCTCGACGATGCGTTGCGCGCGAATCAGCCAGCGCGGATCTTCGGTGACATCGGCCAGCGCGAGGAACGCCTCGGTCGCGTGCATGTTGCTGTTGGCGCCGCGATAGGCTTCTTCTTCGCTCCAGTCGCGATTGAAGAATTCGCGCATGGCGCCCTCTTCTTCGCTCCAGAAATACGTGTCGATGATATCGATGGCGTCATCCAGCAGCGCTTGGGCGCCGGGGCGCTTTGCAACCACAGCGGAACTGGCGGCCAGTGCGACAAAGGCATGCAGATAGGCGTTCTTGCCGGTGTTGTCGTCGCGGTGTTCGGCGACGGCGAACCAGCCGCCGTGCAACGCATCACGCAACGGCCCGCGCAGGGCGGCGATGCCGTGATCGACCAGCTCGGCGAAACCCGGCAGGCCCTGAATGTGGGCCATGGCGAAGCTGTGGGTCATGCGCGCGGTGTTCATGGTTTCGGCTTGCGCGTTCGCTGGCAGACGGCCGCGTTCGTCGAGGTTGCCGAAGCCTTCGGGCAGTTTCGATGCCTTGGCGAAATCCAGCAGACGCAGGCCTTCGGCGGCGAGCCATTGCTGGTGGGCAGGGGCGTTCAGCCAACTGCTGAAGCCGGGTTGGAAGATATCCATGGGTGGCCTTTTTTGTTGTTATGACTGCGGGGAGTCTAAACAACGGGCCGGGGTGGGCTTGTAACGAAGGGGGCGGGGTTTGTCACCGGATCGTGACAAAAGAACCACCCTCACCCCAGCCCTCCCGAAACGTCGGACCGCCCGTAGGGAGAGGGGGCCGACCGAGTGGTGCTGAGTTATCCGCCGACCTGACACATCGAGTCGATTATGGATTCGCTACCGGACTTCCAGGTCGGCGTATCTCTGCAGCATTCCCCGATCAGTCCCCTCTCCCTCTGGGAGAGGGCTAGGGTGAGGGAAAGCTTTTGACCTAATCCACCGAACGCGGCAATTGCAGGGTCACCCGCAATCCACCCTCACGCAGATTCTGCAACGTCACTTCCCCACCATGGCTGTGGGCAATATTGCGCGCGATGCCCAACCCAAGCCCATACCCCTGCTGCTGCCCCGCCAACCGAAAGTGCGGCTCAAACACCTGCTCCAAGCGCTGCTCCGGCACGCCCGGGCCTTCATCATCAACGTGCAAGACAAACGCGCTGTCATCGTCATCGATATGCAGATGCGCGTTCTGCCCATACTTCAACGCGTTGTCGATCAGATTGCCAATGCAGCGTTTCAACGCCAAAGGCTTGCCCGGATACGCCGCCAGCGCGCGACCATGCTGCGTCACGCGACCGTTGCCATTCGGCGCCAGATAAGGCTCGACCAGACAATCCAGCACATGATTGAGATCCACCGGTTCGATGTTCTCGTGGATGTCGGTGTCTTTCACGCATTGCAGCGCGCCTTTGACCAGCAGTTCCAGCTCATCCAGATCGCGGCCGAACTTGGCCTGCAGCTTCTCGTCTTCTAGCAATTCGACGCGCAAACGCAAACGCGTGATCGGTGTACGCAGATCATGGGAGATCGCGCTGAACAACTGGCTGCGTTCGGTCAGGTAACGGCTGATGCGCTCGCGCATGGTGTTGAATGCACGGCCCACTTCGACCACTTCGCTGCCGCCGCCCTCGGCCACTGGCTCGACATCGGCGCCCAGCGACAAATCCCGTGCCGCCCGTGCCAGACGTTTGAGCGGCCGGCTTTGCCAGTGCACCAGCAGGCCGATGAACAGCAGCAGGAATCCGCTGGTGAGGACGATGAACCACACCTGTTGCGAGGGCAGGCCTTGTTCTTCAAGACTGGTGTACGGCTCGGGCAACAGCGAGGCGATGTACAGCCATTCGCCCGGCGCCATCTGAATCTGCGTGACCAGAACGGGCGGATTGACCGGTTCCAGCGTCAGCGCGTAATGCGCCCACGAGCGCGGCAATTCATCGAGTTTCAGCCCGGCGTTGAAGATCCGCAGATCTTCGGGGCTGACAAAGGTCACCGAAATATCCGTGTCATTGCCGAGCGTCTGGCGCAGCACTTCGTCGACCGCTTTCATCACCGCCGCTTTACGCGGCGTCACCGGCAGCACGTCCATGCCCAGCGGTTTGTCGTTGAGCGTCACCACGAAGCGGGTGCCGCCCATGCTGCGCAATTGGTCGAGCACCAACGGCCGATAAGCCACCGGCAACGAGCGGAAATAGCTGACGCTGGCGGTCATAGAATGGGCAAGGCTGCGGGCGCTGGTGACCAGGCCTTCGAGCTGCGTAGCGCGCAGTTGCGAGACCCAGATCACGCTCGACAATGTTTGCGCGAACAGCACCGCCAACAGCGTCAGCAGCAACATCCGCCCGAGCAACGAGCGCGGCACCGGGACCTTGGCGGCGAGTTTACGCAGCGAGTCAGTGACCATTGCCGGCAACCACGTTGGCTGCCAATTGGTAGCCGCTGCCCCGTACGGTGCGAATCAGTCGTGGCGGTTTCTCGGTGTCGCGCAGACGCTGGCGCAAGCGGCTGACGGCCATGTCGACGATGCGATCGAGCGGCATCAGGTCGCGGCCACGGGTGGCGTTGCCGATGGTGTCGCGGTCGAGGATTTCCTGCGGGTGATCGAGGAACAGCTTCAGCAGGGCGAAGTCGGCGCCGGAGAGAATCACTTCCTCGCCGTCGGTGTGAAACAGCCGATGGCTGACCATGTCCAGCCGCCACTCGTCGAAGGACAGCACATCACTGCCACTGCGCTCCTGACCGAATTGCGCACGCCGCAGCAGGGCTTTGATCCGTGCTTGCAGTTCGCGGGGGCTGAAGGGTTTGCCGAGGTAATCGTCGGCGCCGAGTTCCAGACCGATCACGCGGTCGGCTTCGTCGGAACTGGCGGTGAGCATGATGATCGGCACCTGCGCCTGACGCGGATGCTGACGCACCCAACGACAGAGGCTGAAGCCGTCTTCGTCGGGCAGCATGACATCGAGGATCACCAGATCGCTCGGCGCCTCGTTGAGGGCCTGACGGAAACTGGCGCCATCGGCGGTGGCACGTACCTGAAACCCGGCGCGGGTCAGGTAGGTTTCCAGCAACTCGCGTATTTCCTGATCGTCATCGACCAACAATATCGACTTGTTGACTGAGCTCACTTCGAAGGCATCCTTGTTGTTGGAATTGGGGCGGATTATGCCTTAAGCATCGAACTTGCAAACACCACAGAACCAATGTGGGAGCGAGCCTGCTCGCGAATCGGTTTAAACATTCAACAGATCTGTTGACTGACACACCGCTTTCGCGAGCAGGCTCGCTCCCACAACTGGATTGCATTTCAGGTTGGGGTTGATTGATCCAAGGCCACACCGGCACCGACAAGCCCGGAATACGGCGCTGTCACCAGCCACACCGGAATGCCTTTGAAGTAATCACTCATGCAACCTTTGTCCGCAAAGCTGCGGGCAAAACCGCTTTCAAGGAAGAAATCGGCAAAGCGTGGAACCACCCCGCCGACGATATACACCCCGCCACGCCCGCCCGTGGTCAGCACGTTGTTGCCGGCGACACGGCCGAGCCAGCAGCAGAACTGCTCGAGCACTTCCAGCGCAATCGGATCACCTGCCAGACCGGCTGCCGTGATCGCTTCCGGCGTATCCAGCTTAGGTTCATGGCCGTCCACCGCGCAGATCGCCCGGTAAACCCGTGGCAGACCGCCGCCGCTCAACGCCGTTTCCGCGCTGACATGGCCAATCTCGTTGTGGATGTGCTGCCACAGCTGGGTTTCACGCGGGCTGCTCAGCGGCAGATCGACGTGACCGCCCTCGCCCGGCAATGCCGCAAAACGACCGTCACCCAGATCAAGCAAGGTGCCAACTCCAAGGCCAGTGCCCGGACCGATCACCACCGCCGGGCGCAACGGCTCCGGCGTGCCCTCGCAGACCACGCGGAATTCGCCGGGCTGCAAACGGGTCATGCCCAGCGCCATCGCCGAGAAGTCGTTGACCAGCAACAACTGCTCGACCTGCAAGGTTTTGCAGAACGCCGTGCGGCTCAGGCGCCAGTGGTTGTTGGTGAACTTGAATTCATCCCCACTGACCGGGCCGGCCACCGACAGGCACACCGAACCGATCGAGCCCGGCGCCAGACCGAGCCCGCTCAGGTAGAGGCTGATCGCCTCTTCCGGGCTGGCGTGGTCGGCGGTGGCCAGAACCTGAACCGATTCCAGTTGCTGGTTTTTCCACAACGCGAACCGTGCGTTGGTGCCTCCGATGTCACCGACCAAAGCCAGTTTCAATTAAGCGTCTCCAGGGCAGAAGTGAAGGCGCTGGCGCCCTGCTCCGCCGAGCTGAAGGCCAAACGCATAAAGCCAAACAGTTCGCGACCGCTGCCGATGTTGTTGCCCAACAGGCCTTTGGCGGGTTCGCGCGCTGCAAATTCTGCGGCGTCGACCTTGAGTTGCAAAGTGCCTTTGACGCCATCGACGCGGATGATATCGCCCTCTTGCACGCGCGCCAAAGCGCCACCGACATAAGCTTCGGGGCTGACGTGAATCGCTGCGGGGATTTTCCCCGAGGCGCCGGACATGCGCCCGTCAGTCACCAACGCCACTTTAAAGCCGCGATCCTGCAGCACGCCGAGGAACGGCGTCATCTTGTGCAGTTCCGGCATGCCGTTGGAACGCGGGCCCTGGAAGCGCATCACTGCGACAAAATCTTTTTCCAGCAGACCAGCCTTGAACGCATCGGCCAGATCCTGCTGATCCTGGAACACCATGGCCGGCGCTTCGACGATCTGGTTTTCCAACGCGACGGCGGACACTTTCATCACACCGCGACCGAGGTTGCCTTCCATCACGCGCAAACCGCCTTCCTGCGAGAATGCACGGGCGACCGGGCGCAGGATGTTTTCGTCGAGGCTGTCGACCGGGCCTTCGCGCCAGACCAGTTCACCGTTATCAAGGAACGGTTCTTTGGTGTATTTGCTCAAGCCATGACCGAGCACAGTGTTGACGTCTTCGTGCAGCAGACCGGCGCCAAGCAGTTCGCGGATCAGGAACGACATGCCGCCCGCCGCCTGGAAATGGTTGATGTCGGCTTTGCCATTCGGGTAGACGTGGCTCAGGGTCGGCACGACTTCGGAGAGGTCGGCCATGTCCTGCCAGGTCAGTTGAATGCCCGCCGCCATGGCGATCGCCGGCATATGCAGGGTGTGGTTGGTCGAGCCGCCGGTGGCGTGCAACGCGACGATCGAGTTGACCAGCGACTTCTCGTCGACGATTTCGCCGATCGGCATGAAGTTGCCGTTCTGCTTGGTCAGACGCGTGACTTGATGCGCGGCTTCGCGGGTCAGCGCGTCACGCAGCGGCGTGTTCGGGTTGACGAAAGAAGCGCCCGGCAAGTGCAGGCCCATGACTTCCATCAGCAACTGGTTGGTGTTGGCGGTGCCGTAGAAGGTGCAGGTGCCCGGGCTGTGGTAGGACTTCATCTCCGATTCCAGCAGCTCTTCGCGGGTGGCTTTGCCTTCGGCGTACTTCTGCCGCACGTCGGCTTTTTCCTTGTTGGAAATCCCCGAGACCATCGGCCCGCCCGGGACGAAAATCGTCGGCAGGTGGCCAAAGCGCAGCGAGCCCATCATCAGGCCCGGCACGATCTTGTCGCAGATGCCGAGCATCAGCGCGCCGTCGAACATGTTGTGCGACAGCGCCACAGCGGTCGACATGGCAATCACTTCGCGACTCGGCAGGCTCAGTTCCATGCCCGGCTCACCTTGGGTGACGCCGTCGCACATCGCCGGAGTACCGCCGGCAAACTGGCCAACCGAGCCGATTTCGCGCAGGGCGTTCTTGATCTGTTCCGGGAACACCTCGTACGGCTGGTGCGCCGAGAGCATGTCGTTATACGAAGACACAATGGCGATGTTCGCCGAGTTCATCATCCGCAGGCTGTGCTTGTCTTCGCTGCCGCACCCGGCCACGCCGTGGGCGAAGTTGGCGCATTGCAGCTTGCCGCGCATCGGCCCGTCAGTGGCGGCGCCGCGAATCAGTGCAAGGTAAGCCTGACGCGTGGCGCGGCTGCGGGCGATAAGCCGTTCGGTGACCTCAAGGACGCGGGGATGCATGTGTAGAACTCCAGGCTAACGGATGTGGCGACCTGATTGTCTATGCTGATCAAACGCCGTTGTTGTTGGAATGACAGACGGCTTTTTTGACCATTCGGACCAGTTGATTCAGGTCACTCGTTGTAGATAAAACAAAATATTGCCACTAAAAAGGCTTGTTTTCTATTTTTATGCGAATAATCTTGTAATTCCAACAACAAAACGACGGCGGCGCTGTTCAATGACTCTTCGAATCGCAATCAATGGTTTTGGCCGCATCGGCCGTAATGTCCTGCGCGCACTGTATACCCAAGGCTATCGACAGGATTTGCAGATCGTCGCCATCAACGATCTGGGCGACAGCTCGATCAATGCTCATCTGCTCAAATACGACACCGTTCACGGCACATTCGATGCTCAAGTCGAGCATGACAACGAAAGTCTGACCGTCAACGGCGACCGCATCGCGGTCAGCGCGATTCGCAACCCGGCCGAACTGCCATGGGCGGCGGAAAAGATTGATGTGGTGTTCGAATGCACAGGTCTCTTTACCGATCGCGCCAAAGCGGCCGCGCATCTTACTGCCGGCGCGCGCAAAGTGATCATCTCGGCCCCGGCCAAGGGCGCCGACGCCACCGTCGTTTACGGTGTGAACCACGACATTCTGCGCCAGTCGCACCAGATCATCTCCAACGCTTCGTGCACCACCAACTGCCTGGCGCCCGTGGCGCAAGTGCTGCACCGCGAGCTGGGAATCGAAAGCGGTCTGATGACCACCATTCATGCCTACACCAACGATCAAAACCTCACCGACGTCTATCACACCGACCCCTACCGCGCGCGTTCGGCCACGCAGAACATGATCCCGAGCAAGACCGGCGCTGCTGAAGCAGTGGGCCTGGTGCTGCCGGAACTGGCCGGCAAACTGACCGGCATGGCCGTGCGCGTGCCGGTGATCAATGTGTCGCTGGTGGACCTGACCGTACAGCTGAAAAAAGAAGCCAGCGCCGAAGAAGTCAACGCGCTGATGAAGTCCGCGAGCCAGCATTCGAAGATTCTCGGTTTCAACACCCTGCCGCTGGTGTCCAGCGACTTCAACCACAACCCGCTGTCGTCGATCTTCGACGCCAACCACACCAAAGCCAGCGGCAAACTGCTGAAAGTGCTGGCCTGGTATGACAACGAGTGGGGCTTCTCCAACCGCATGCTGGATAACTGCCTGGCGCTGTGTAACGCCGAGTAATCCCAGGTTATCCCCTGCCCCTGTGGGAGCGAGCCTGCTCGCGAATACGATGTGTCATTCAACATTTATGTTGGCTGATACACCGCTTTCGCGAGCAGGCTCGCTCCCACAAGGTTTTTCGTTCTATTCAAAATCAGGGCTTGACCATACAGGCAGATGATAAGCATTATCATTCGCTGGAAATCGATCAGGTCCTCCCGTGAGTCAATCGCGCTTCAACCACGTCTTCCTCACCCAGCGCACGTCCTTGCTACGCACGCTGGAACGGATGGTCAACAATCACAGCACCGCTGAAGACCTGTTGCAGGAGACCTACCTGCGCGTGACGCGGGCGTTGAGCGAGCGGGCCATCGATCACCTCGAACCCTTTGTCTTCCAGACCGCGCGCAATCTGGCGCTGGATCATTTGCGCGCGCGCAAGATCCACTCGCGAACCATGGTCGATGATGTGCCGCAAGATATCGTGCACAGCGTCGCCGCCCCCGCCAGCAGCGCCGAAGATGCCGCACACGCCGAACAGATGCTGGAGCGCCTGAATGTGAGCCTCAGTCAACTCAGCCCCCGCCAGCAGCAGATTTTCATCCTCAGCCGTTTGCACGGGAACAGTTATCAGGAAATCGCTGATGAACTGAACGTCTCCCTCAGCACCGTACAAAAAGAATTGAAGCTGATCATGAGCATTTGCATCGGCGTCGCTGAACGTCTGAATGGCGACTGATACTGTAGGCCCTTTCTGTAAGTGCGCGGATCGACTGCACGGATCATCGGGCTTTGTTACCCTTGCCCGACTTTTACGCTTCACTTAGAAAAACAGCCGTGCGCAGACACTGCCGAGGAACCACCGTGACGGACACCCACCGCTCGCCTTCGCCGGATTCGGTGCAGGACGCTGCAAACGCAATGGACCAGGCACTGGACTGGCTCATCGTGCTCGGCAGCCCGGACGAGGAGCAGACCCGGCAATTTCACGCCTGGCTGGCGGCCGATCCGC
Organism: Pseudomonas sp. CROZ-RG-20F-R04-15; assembly: GCF_022662375.1. Lineage (GTDB taxonomy): Bacteria > Pseudomonadota > Gammaproteobacteria > Pseudomonadales > Pseudomonadaceae > Aquipseudomonas. The sequence continues at coordinate 118,717 of NZ_JAKNQL010000012.1, forward strand.
TGAATGCCGAAGCGTTCGCCAAGGCCCAAGCGATCTGGGACGGCCCGCAAATCGCCCAGTGCGCGCAATCCCTCGCGGCCAAACCTGCGAAAGTCACCTTCCTCAAGCGTCTGCGTCCGCACTGGAAACCGCTGGCCACCGCCGCGGTGCTGGTGCTCGGTCTGTTCAGTTTCAGCAATTTGCCGATGCGCATTCAGGCCGATCATTTGACTGTGGTTGGCGAGCGCCAACGTCTGCAATTGGAGGACGGCTCGAAAGTCCTGCTCAATACCAACTCGGCATTCTCCAGCACCATCAACGATCAGCAGCGCGTTGCCCGGTTATTTCAGGGCGAGGCGTTTTTCGAGATTGCCAGCGGCCGCAGTCAACCGCTGGAAATCGATGCCGGCCCGGTCACTGCCAGCGTGCGCGATACCGCGTTCGCCGTGCGTTATCTCGATGGCGTCGCGCAGGTCAATGTGCAACGCGGCGATGTCGATCTGCGCGCCACCCACAACGATGCCCGTGTGCGCCTGACGGCCGGCGAGAGCATCCGCATCGGTCCCAACGGTTTTGACCGCCCGGCCAAACTCGATGCCAACACCGATCTGGCGTGGGTGCAGGGCCGGCTGGTGTTCGAGAACTGCCCGCTGAATCAGGTGCTGGCCGAATTGCGCCGCTACTATCCAGGCTGGATCATCAACACCAACGAGCAATTGGCCGACGTCGCCGTGACTGGCAATTACCGTCTCGATCAGCCGCTCGACGTGGTTCGCTCCCTCGCGCACATCACCTCGGCGCAACTGAAAGAATTCCCCGCCGTGGTCATCCTGAACTAAATGAGAATTATTTTTACTCGATAGCCAACGTCAGTACGTCTCGTTATAGCCAATGCAATTGATTCGCAACACGCGAAGCCAATCAGCCCCTATAAAGATTCGTGCGACACGGAGCGCTATCGATGTCCTCACGCCTTACCCGCCAGACTTCCTCCCCTTCCCGCGTGCTGTCGCTGCTGACCGCTGCCATCCTGATGGCCGGTGCTGCACCGCTGATGGCGGCCACCGAGCAACCGACGCGCAACATGGGCGATTACTCGTTCGCCATTGGTCAGCAGCCGCTGGTGTCGGCGCTCAATGCCTTCACCGCCGTGACCGGTTGGCAGGTCGGTTTGCCGGCAGAATTGGGTCAGGGCGTGTCGTCGCCGGGCGTGCGTGGCTCGCTGCCACCGGAAAAGGCCCTGGAGCGTCTGTTGGTGGGGACCAATCTGAGCTTCCGCAAAATCAGCAACAACAATGTCGTGCTGGAAAAGCGCAACGCCAGCGGCACGCTCAATCTGGATCAGGTGACCATCAGCGCCACCCGTCAGGAGCAGTCGGTCAATAGCGTGCCGGCCACTGTCACCGTGCAGACCCGTCAGGACCTGGACCGCAACAACGTCAACACCATCAAGGATCTGGTGCGTTATGAGCCGGGCGTTTCCGTCGGCGGCGCCGGCACCCGTGGCGGCATCAGCGGCTACAACATCCGTGGTATCGACGGCGACCGCATCCTGACGCAAGTCGACGGCGTGGAAGTCCCGGACGGTTTCTTCAACGGCCCGTATGCCAAGACCCAGCGCAACTACGTCGATCCGGAAATCGTCAAACGCGTGGAAATCCTCCGTGGCCCGGCCTCGGTGCTGTACGGCAGCAACGCCATTGGCGGCGCCGTCAGCTACTACACCCTCGATGCCGACGACATCATCAAGCCGGGCAAAGACGTCGGTGCTCGTCTGAAAACCGGTTACAGCTCGGCCGATGACAGCTGGTTGAAGTCCGCCACCGTGGCCGGCCGTGCCGAGCAGTTCGATGGATTGCTGCACTACAGCCAGCGCGACGGCCACGAAACCGATTCCTACGGCAGCAACAACGGCACCGGTCTGGAACGCACTGCGGCCAACCCGGAAGACGTCAACGCCTACAACGTGCTGGCCAAGATCGGCTGGAACTACAACGAAGATTCGCGTCTGGGTCTGACCTACGAAAAGTACAAGGATGATCGCGACACCGATCAGAAAAGTGCTTACGGCGGCCCATACTTCAACGGCGCGCCGACCATTCCGGACAGCGTGCTGCCCGGCGGCATGTACCAGTGGCGCACCGGCAACGACACCATCACCCGTGAGCGCTTCGGTATCGAACACCGCTTCGCCCTCGACAGCCTGCTGGTCGACAACGTGAAGTGGAGCCTCAACCACCAGATCGCCAAGACCGACCAGAGCACCACCGAGTTCTACTACCCGATCACCCGTAAAGTGCTGCGTACTCGCGACACCATTTACGAAGAAAAGCAGTGGGTCTTCGATGCGCAACTGGACAAGGCGTTCGCCATCGGCGACACCGATCACGTGCTGACCTACGGCACCACCATCAAGCAACAGAAAGTCACCGGCTCGCGCAGCGGCGACGGTACCTGCCTGGCCGTTGGCCGTGGCTGCACCGCCATCGGCGCAACCAGTACCGCTGACGTGTTGGCCAAAGCCACCGACTTCCCGGACCCGACCATCAACACCTACAGCGTGTTCGCTCAGGATCAGATCAGCTGGAACAACTGGACCTTCCTGCCGGGCCTGCGCTACGACTACACCCAGCTCAAGCCGCACATCACTCAGGAATTCCTCAACACCGTGGCAGCGGATGGCCAAGGCACAGTCAGCGACGAGAACAAGACCTGGCACAAAGTCTCACCGAAATTCGGCCTGACCTACGCCCTGACCGAGAACTACACCTGGTACGGTCAATACGCCGAAGGCTTCCGCACGCCGACCGCGAAAGCCCTGTACGGCCGCTTCGAAAACACCACCACCGGTTATAGCGTGGCGCCGAACCCGGACCTCGAACCGGAAAAAAGCAAAAGCTATGAGACCGGTCTGCGCGGCAACTTCGAGCAAGGCTCGTTCGACGTAGCGGTGTTCTATAACAAGTATCGCGATTTCATCAACGAAGACGCTGTGACCCCGGGCCGCAACGAACTGACCTTCCAGTCGGCCAATATCAAGCACGCCACCATCAAAGGCGCGGAAGTCAAAGGTCGTCTGAATCTGGATGCGTTCGGCGCCCCACAAGGCCTCTACACCCAGGGCTCGATCGCCTACGCCTACGGTCGCAACAACGACAACGGCGAGCCGCTCAACAGTGTTAACCCGCTGACCGGCGTGTTCGGTTTGGGCTACGACCAGGACAACTACGGCGGCCTGCTGAGCTGGACCGTGGTGAAGAAAAAGGATCGCGTCGACGACAGCAACTTCAAATCGCCGGATGGCGTCAGCAGTCAGTTCAAGACGCCGGGCTTCGGCATTCTGGATCTGGCCGGTTATTACAAAGTCACCGACGACGTCACCGTCAGCGGCGGCATCTACAACCTGACCGACAAGAAATACTGGCTGTGGGATGACGTGCGCGGTTACGACAGCGTCGGCGAAGCTTCGGTGACGCAACCGGCCAATCTCGATCGCCTGACCCAACCGGGCCGCAACTTCGCGATCAACCTGATCTGGGATATCTGATCCGGTCGACCTCACTGCGCGTTTTCACACATCGCGCCGTGAGGTTTTTTTACGCTTGCACGTCTTGTCGTTCGTCTCGTTATCAAGCGCCTCTTTTATCAAGGACATGTCATGACCACTTCGGAAAAAGCCCTGCGTTCACAACGCTTGAACCAGATCACCAACGAACCGCACACCAGGCTCGATGCACTGGTGAAGGCGCATGCGCCGTTCGAGACCCGCGCCAACTTCGCCCGCTTCGTCGTTGCGCAATACCTGTTCCAGTCGGAACTGGTCGAGCTGTACAACGATGCCGAACTGACTGCCATTGTCCCTGACCTGCCAGCGCGTTGCCGCGCCGAAGCGGCCAAGGCTGACCTGGCTGATCTGGACACCGAAGTGCCGGCGCCGGTTGCGGGCGCGGTGAAGAACCCGAGCAAGGCTCGTGCGCTGGGCTGGATCTTTGTTTCCGAAGGTTCGAAGCTCGGCGCGGCGTTCCTGATCAAACGCGCCGTGGCGCTGGAGCTGAGCGAAACCTTTGGTGCCCGTCACCTCGGCGAGCCAGAAGGTGGCCGTGCCGAGGGCTGGAAGAGCTTCGTGCGTACCCTCGATTCGCTGCAGTTCAGTGCTGAAGAAGAGGCCGAAGTGGAGCAAGGCGCAATCGACGCGTTCAACCGCTTTACCGTGCTGCTGGAACAGGCTTACGCCACTGAAGCCGAATTGGCCTGACACAACACTGATTCCTTGTGGGAGCGAGCCTGCTCGCGAAGACGGCAGCACATTCAACATTAATGTGACTGGTCCACCGCTTTCGCGAGCAGGCTCGCTCCCACATAGGAACTGCGTAAGCCTGTAAGATCTCCATTCCGCTTCAGAAGCCACCGCTGAGCCCATGCCGCAACCCGCCTCCTCGAAACTCGCCCGTCTGCTGTTCGGACTGCTGGCCTACGTCAGCCTCGGCATCGGCCTGATCGCCATTGTCGTGCCGGGCCTGCCGACCACCGAGTTCATCCTCCTCGCCGCCTGGGCCGCGACCCGCAGCTCGCCGCGCCTGAGTGCCTGGCTGGAAAATCACCGCTTGTTCGGGCCGATCCTCAGCAACTGGCGCAACGGCAAGATCATTGCGCGCAAGGCCAAGGTCAGCGCCACGGTGAGCATGTTGCTGTGCGCCACCTTGATGCTGCTGATGCTCGATCACGGCTGGCCGGTTTATCTGGCGATTACCGGGATGAGCCTGGGCAATCTGTGGATCTGGTCGCGCCCGGAATCTCTGGCAAAAACTGTCTGATCACGCTCGCCACAAGTCTCTCCCGCCCGTGACAAGCGCCGTCACCGTCCTGAAACATCCCTGTAATTAATCGCTTTTTCAGCACTTTCCCCTGCGCAAACGTTTAGCGCTGACCGTTCGTCGGCAGCCGCCTCATGCGCTCTCGTTCCACGCCGATGAGCATTGAATGGCGCTGAATGGATTTGGCGAACCGGATAGTTCATATCCGCCTGCCACCCGTTTATTCATTCGCGAGATCGCCCCATGTTCGACTCTCTGTCCATTCGCCTGAAAATCGTTCTGCTCTCCGGCCTGTGCCTGCTCGGTGTGGTCGCGCTGATCGTCGGCATGAACATTTACCAGACCAACCGGAACGACGAACTGGTCAGTGACTCCAGCAACAAGCTGCTCACCGCCAGTGTCGAGAATCTGCTGCAAGCCAAAGCCGCCGAACAAGCGGTGCGGGTGCAGAAGACCTTCGGCGAAAGCCTGACGGTGATCACTGCCGTAGCGGATCAGATCAAGGACATGCGGGTGATGGCCGCCAAGCGTGCGCTGGACGCCGGCGCCTTGCGCGAAGAGTTGAACCTGAGCCTGAAAACCGCCTTCGAGCGCAACGACAAAGTGCTCGGCATCTGGCTCGCCTTTGAACCCAACGGCCTCGACGGCAAGGACAGCGAGTTCGTCAACGACGCCGCCCGCCAATCCAACGAAGCCGGGCGCTTCGCCACCTATTGGAGTCGCGCCGCCGGGGCCTCGCTGAACACCATCATGGTCGAAGAAGACCTGACCAAAACCACCCTCAGCGTCAGCGGCACGCCCTACAACAGCTGGTACACCTGCCCTCGCGACAACAAGCGTACCTGCCTGCTCGACCCGTATGCCGACACCGTGGGCAACAAGGAAATGCTCATGACGACCATTTCCGTGCCGTTGATCGTCGACGGCAAAGCCATCGGCGTGGTCGGTGTCGACATCGCCCTCGACGCCCTGCAAGCAGCGGCCGTCGACTCCCAGCGCAACCTGTTCAACAACGCCGGGCATATGCTGATCGTCTCTGTCAGTGGCGTGCTCGGCGCCGACAGTTCCGATGCGACCAAGGTCGGCAAGAAAATCAGCGACACCCTCGGCGCCGATGGCAAGGATGTGCTGCAACTGCTGACCTCCGGCACACCGAAGATTCTTGAACAGGGCGACCTGATTCGCGCCGTTTACCCAGTCGATCCGATTGGCAATTCACGCGCCTGGGGCGTGGTCATCGACCTGCCGAAACAAGTGCTGCTGGCTGACTCGGTCAAGCTGCAAGCGGTGCTCGATGATGCTCAGGAAACCGGCGTGATCACGGCGCTGCTGGTTGCCGTGGTCGCTGGTCTGGTCGGTCTGTTGCTGATCTGGCTGACCGCATCCGGCGTCACCCGGCCGATCAACAGCGTTGCCGAGATGCTGAAAAATATTGCCAGCGGCGAAGGCGATCTGACCCAACGCCTGAACTACAGCAAAAAAGATGAACTGGGCGAACTGGTCAACTGGTTCAACCGCTTCCTCGACAAGCTGCAACCGACTATCGCGCAGATCAAACAGAGCATCACCGAAGCACGCGGCACCGCCGACCAGTCTTCGGAAATTGCCCGTCAGACCAGCGAAGGCATGCAGGTGCAGTTCCGCGAGATCGACCAGGTCGCCACTGCCTCCAACGAAATGAGCGCCACCGCCCACGACGTCGCCAACAGTGCATCCAACGCGGCCAATGCGGCGAAAGGTGCCGATCAGTCGGCCAGGGACGGCATGTCGATCATCGAGCGTAGCACCCGCGACATCAACCAACTGGCCGATGAAGTCAGCAAAGCGGTGACCGAGGTTGAAGCGCTGGCAGTCAACAGCGAACAGATCGGCTCGGTGCTGGAAGTGATCCGCAGCATCGCCGAACAGACCAACCTGCTGGCCCTCAACGCCGCCATCGAAGCCGCCCGTGCCGGTGAGAGCGGTCGTGGTTTCGCGGTGGTTGCCGACGAAGTGCGCAACCTCGCCAAGCGCACGCAGGATTCGGTGGAAGAAATTCGCATCGTGATCGAGCGCATTCAGACCGGCACCCGTGGCGTGGTCGCGACCATGCATTCGAGCCAGACCCAGGCGCACAACAACGCCGGGCAGATTCGTCAGGCGGTGGATGCACTGGGCAAGATCAGCGATGCGGTAACGGTGATCAGCGACATGAACCTGCAGATTGCCAGTGCGGCTGAGCAGCAGAGTGCGGTGGCGGAAGAAGTGAACCGCAACGTGTCGGCGATTCGTACCGTCACCGAAACATTGACTGAACAAGCCACTGAGTCAGCAGCAATCAGCAGCCAGCTCAATGCCTTGGCCAGCCAGCAGATGAAATTGATGGATCAGTTCCGCGTCTAGCAAACCTGCAAAAATCCATGTGGGAGCGAGCCTGCTCGCGAAGACGGCAGCACATTCAACATTAATGTGACTGATTCACCGCTTTCGCGAGCAGGCTCGCTCCCACAGGGGAGAGTGTTCATTCGCTGGGCTTTCATCTAATCCGATAATGTTTTGCACTATCATCGCCCTCTCGCTCCGGAGGGCCTTCGATGACTGATTTACTCACGTCCATTCAAGCCGCACTCGGCTTGCCACACACGCCGGTTCCGTTCACCGACCGCGGCGCCCTGCCCTCGGCGTTCGCCGTCACTGACCTTGCCTGCGCCAGCATGGCCGCGGCCGGTCAGGCCGTCAGCCAATTGATCGAGCAACAGACCGGTCACCTGCCCAGCGTGGAAGTTGACCGACGTCTCGCCTCGTTCTGGTTCTCGACCTCGCTGCGCCCGATGGGCTGGCAAGTACCACCGCTGTGGGACCCGGTCGCCGGCGATTACCCCACGCAAGACGGCTGGATCCGCCTGCACACCAACGCCCCGCATCACCGCGCCGCCGCTGAACGCGTGCTGGGTGCCTGCGCCGATCGTGCCGCGATGGCGGCAAAAGTCGCGCAGTGGACGAGCACGGATCTGGAGCAAGCGGTCGTCGAGGCCAAGGGCTGCGCGGCCGAGATGCGCAGTTGGGCGCAGTGGCAAAAGCATCCGCAGGGATTGGCGGTAAATGCCGAACCGCTGGTGCATTTCTTCGATTCGCCGGATGAACACGGTCAACCGTGGCAAGGTTCGGTGGCGCAACCATTGGCCGGGCTCAAGGTGCTGGACCTGACGCGCGTGCTTGCCGGTCCCACCGCCAGCCGTTTTCTCGCCGGGCTTGGCGCCGATGTATTGCGCATCGACTCACCGACCTGGAACGAGCCCGGCGTCGTCCCGGAAATGACCCTCGGCAAACGCTGCGCGCGGCTGAACTTGCAGGATCCAGTGGATCGCGCGGTGTTCGAGGGTTTGTTGAAAGAAACCGATATTCTGCTGCACGGATACCGCGCCGATGCCTTGGAAAATCTCGGATTCGGCGTTGAGCGCCGTCGCCAGCTCGCGCCGGGCCTGATCGATGTCGGCCTCAACGCCTATGGCTGGAGCGGCCCGTGGCAGAACCGCCGCGGCTTCGACAGTCTGGTGCAGATGAGCAGCGGCATCGCCGAGGCCGGGCAGCAATGGCTGCAGGCAGACAAACCGACGCCGTTGCCGGTGCAGGCGCTGGATCATGCGACCGGGTATTTGATGGCGGCGAGTGCGCTCCGACTGTTGACCGAGCGTTTTAAGACGGGTCGCGGTGGCTCGGCGCGATTGTCACTGGCGCGGACGGCGAAACTGTTGATCGAGTCTGGGCCAGGGACGAGTGAAGCAATGCGGGCGGAAGATGAGCGGGATCAGGGTTCATTTCTGGAACAGACCCCGTGGGGCCCGGCGCATCGCTTGCAGGTGCCAGTGAAGATCAGCGGCACGCCGATTCAATGGGCGTTGCCGGCTACAGAGTTGGGTTCTCATCGACCACGGTGGGCTTAAAAAAGCCCCTCACCCTAACCCTCTCCCAGAGGGAGAGGGGACTGATTGGGGGATGCTTCGGAGTTACGCCGACCTGACCCTGCATCACTGAATCCATTATCGACTCGATTTAACAGGTCGACGTATAGCGCCAGAGCCGCCTCTCCTTCGGGCAAAGGGGGACTGATTGGGGGATATTCGAGAGATTCACCGACTTGAACGCTTGGAGCTGAATCCATAATCGACTCGGTCTTTCAGGTCGATGGACAACGCAACGCACCTCGGTCGGCCCCCTCTCCCTCCGGGAGAGGGCTGGGGTGAGGGCTGCAATTTCAGGCCGGGCGATGATGATCAATCTGCGCGGCTCAAAGAGGTCCACAAAAGCTGCGCCGCATACCCTCGACAAGGCCGCCAGGCCTCAGCGCGCAAAGCCAGATCCCGCGCTGTCGGCCGCTCGCCTTCGAGCACCTCCAACGCGCGCAACAACCCGACATCGCCATGGGGAAACCCATCCAAATCCCGCAACTGCCGCAACGCAATGTACTGCGCCGTCCACTCACCTATCCCGTGCAACGCCAGTAGCCGTGCCACGCCGCCCTTGCGATTCGGCTCGAACAATGAAGGTTCTTCCAGCAACGCCTGCGCCACCCCCGACAGCGTCCGCCCGCGACTTTTCGGCATGCCCAGCGCCGCCAGATCTGCCACTGCCAACACGTGCGCCTCGGGAAACACATGCGTCAATCCGGGCATGGTGGAATCCAGCGGCGCGCCATATTGCGCCACCAGTTTTCCCGCCAGACGAATCGCCGCCACCACGGTAATCTGCTGCCCGAGCACCGCGCGAAAGGCCAGTTCCAAGCCATCCCACGCTCCGGGAATCCGCAATCCCGGCCGCTCGGCAATCAGCCGCGCCAGCAACGGATCATTCGCCAGATGCCCATGCATCACCGCCAGATCCGCATCCAGATCAAACATCCGCCGCAACCTGATAACGATCTCGGGCACCGCTGCCGGATCAGCAAAGTCCAGCTCGACCTCCAGCGCATCCGCTGCCCCAAGCCACACCGAAACCGTGCCGTGAACACCGTTCAATCCAATCGCGCGCGAATACACACCATCGACCACGGTCTCCATCCCGACCACAGCCCGTGCCGCCAGAAACCCCAACATCGCCTCCCAGTCATACGGCGGCGCATACACAAGCGGCAACCTCACAACGACAGCACACCGCTGTACAAACCGTAAGCCGCCAGCCCCGCACCGATGACCACGCAGGTGAAAATGCCTTTCTCGACATGGGTGAACAACGGCTCGCCCGCCTCATGCTTGGCCTTGGCAAACAGAATCACCCCCGGCGCATACAACAGCGCCGACAGCAGCAAATACTTCACCCCGCCGGCGTACAACAGCCACACCGCATAACCGAGGGCAATACCGCCGATCAGCAGGTCCTTGGTGCGCTCTGCCGAGGCGTGTTCATAGGTTTCGCCGCGCCCGCTCAACAGCACTGCGTACGCCGCCGACCACAGGTACGGCACCAGAATCATCGACGAGGCCAGATAAATCAGGCTGGTGTAAGTCCCTGCCGAAAACAGCGTGATCAACAGGAAAATCTGGATCATCGCGTTGGTCAGCCACAGCGCGTTGACCGGCACATGGTTCTTGTTTTCCTTTTTCAGGAACGCCGGCATGGTCTTGTCCTTGGCCGTGGCGAAGAGAATCTCCGCACACAGCAACGCCCACGACAACAACGCGCCGAGCAGGGAAATCGCCAGACCAACGCTGATCAACAGCGCCCCCCACGGCCCGACGATGTGCTCGAGTACCGCCGCCAGTGACGGGTTCTGCAGATTCGCCAGTTCCGGCTGGCTCATGATCCCCAGCGACAGCACGTTCACCAGCACCAGCAGCGCCAGCACGCCGACAAAACCGATCACCGTGGCGCGACCGACATCGCTGCGTTTCTCCGCCCGCGCCGAGTACACGCTGGCGCCTTCGATGCCGATGAACACGAACACCGTGACCAGCATCATGTTGCGCACCTGATCCATCACCCCGCCGAAATTCGGGTTGCTGGTACCCCAGATGTCGCGGGTAAAAATGTCAGCCTTGAAGGCGACGGCAGCGATGACGATGAACATGATCAGCGGTACGACTTTGGCCACCGTGGTCAGCTGATTGATCAGCGCCGCCTCCTTGATCCCGCGCATCACCAGAAAATGCACGGCCCACAGCAGCACCGAGGCGCAGCCGATGGCGATCGGCGTATTGCCCTGGCCAAACACCGGAAAGAAATAGCCGAGGGTGCTGAACAGCAGGACGAAATAACCGACGTTGCCCAGCCACGCACTGATCCAGTAACCCCAGGCGGACGAGAAGCCCATGTAGTCGCCAAACCCGGCCTTGGCGTAGGCATAGACACCCGAGTCCAGTTCCGGCTTGCGATTGGCCAGAGTCTGGAACACGAATGCCAGGGTCAACATGCCGATCGCGGTAATCCCCCAACCGATCAGAATCGCCCCGGCATCCGCGCGCGCCGCCATGTTTTGCGGCAGCGAAAAAATCCCCCCGCCAATCATCGAACCCACCACCAGGGCGATCAACGCGCCAAGGCGCAGCTTTTGCGTCGGTTGCGACATTTCATTTTCCCTTTGAAGTGTGGTGAGAGTTTATTTGTAACAACTATTAACTAAACGGATAAAGGTAGATGACGTTTATCAGGTAACGCCAATTAACGCCCATTTATATATAGCTGATGACGCTAACGCCTAGCACGTTAAGACAGTTTTGTGCGCTGATCCTGATAAATCAATTCTGTACTGAAAACAGAGCCGGAAAATTTGCCAAACGCTGAAAAAGAACTAGCGTGATAATTCGAAAGTAATAATAGCCATTCCCAAAAATGTAGCCACAACGCCTCTAGGACGGGCCTTGCGGGCAGGATATTTATGCCTTCAGTCGAAGCCTAAGTCATTCATTAACAATGGAATGTGACCATGCACTGATCTAAGTCAGCTGTTTGAACAGACAACAGAACTACGCTGTGATCTCTTCTCTCCTGCAATGGAGTCATGCAATGTCTGAAGCTCCCGGAAAACTACGACTAGGTGCACTGGTTGCATTGGTAGTCGGCTCAATGATCGGTGGCGGGATATTCTCCTTGCCGCAAAACATGGCCGCCAGCGCCGACGTCGGTGCAGTGCTGATCGGTTGGGCCATCACCGCTGTCGGCATGCTCACACTCGCTTTTGTCTTTCAAACCCTCGCCAATCGCAAGCCTGACCTGGACGGTGGTGTCTACGCCTACGCCAAGGCCGGTTTCGGCGATTACATGGGTTTCTCGTCCGCCTGGGGTTACTGGATCAGTGCCTGGCTGGGCAACGTCGGTTACTTCGTTCTGCTGTTCAGCACCCTCGGCTATTTCTTTCCGGTTTTCGGCGAGGGCAATACCGTCGCAGCCGTGATTGGCGCCTCGGTGCTGCTGTGGGCCGTACACTTTCTGGTGCTGCGCGGGATCAAGGAAGCGGCGTTCATCAACCTGGTGACCACGGTCGCCAAAGTCGTGCCGCTGCTGCTGTTCGTGCTGATCGCGGTGTTCGCCTTCAAACTGGACATCTTCACCGCCGACATCTGGGGCATCAAAAACCCGGATCTGGGCAGCGTGATGAATCAGGTGCGCAACATGATGCTGGTCACCGTGTGGGTGTTCATCGGCATAGAGGGCGCGAGCATCTTCTCGGCCCGCGCCGAGAAACGTTCAGACGTGGGTAAAGCCACCGTGATCGGTTTCATCACCGTGCTGCTGTTTCTGGTGCTGGTGAACGTGCTGTCGCTGGGCATCATGACCCAACCGGAACTGGCGAAACTGCAGAACCCGTCGATGGCCGCCGTGCTTGAGCACGTGGTCGGTCACTGGGGTGCGGTGCTGATCAGCGTCGGTCTGATCATCTCGCTGCTGGGGGCGCTGCTGTCGTGGGTGCTGCTGTGTGCGGAGATCATGTTCGCCGCCGCCAAAGACCACACCATGCCGGAGTTCCTGCGCAAGGAAAACGCCAACCACGTACCGGTCAACGCCCTGTGGCTGACCAACGCGATGGTGCAGATTTTCCTGATCATCACGCTGTTTTCGGCCAGTACTTACCTTTCGCTGATCTACCTCGCCACCTCGATGATTCTGGTGCCCTACCTGTGGTCGGCGGCCTATGCCCTGCTACTGGCGGTGCGCGGCGAAAGCTACGAAGGCTTCGCGGCCGAACGCCGTAAGGATCTGATTATCGGCGGCATCGCGCTGATCTACGCGGTGTGGCTGCTGTATGCCGGCGGGGTCAAGTATCTGCTGCTCTCGGCCCTGCTCTACGCACCTGGCGCGATCCTGTTCGCCAAAGCCAAGCTGGAACTCAAACAACCGATTTTCACTAACGTCGAGAAGCTGATTTTCGCCGCAGTGGTCGTGGGTGCCCTGGTGGCTGCCTACGGTCTCTACGACGGCTTCCTGACTCTGTAACCCCTGATTGTTTTGTTATCTGGAGGATCTGAAATGACCACGGAAAAAGTTAAGTACGGCGTCCATTCCGAAGCCGGCAAACTGCGCAAAGTCATGGTGTGCTCCCCAGGTCTGGCCCATCAGCGGCTGACCCCGAACAACTGCGATGAGCTGCTGTTCGATGACGTGCTCTGGGTGGCCCAGGCCAAGCGCGACCACTTCGACTTCGTCACCAAAATGCGCGAGCGCGGCATCGACGTGCTGGAAATGCACAACCTGCTGACCGACATCGTCGCTATCCCGGAAGCGCTGGACTGGATTCTCGAACGCAAGGTCACCGCCGATTCGGTGGGCTTGGGCCTGATCAACGAAGTGAAATCCTGGCTGAAAAGCCTGGAGCCACGGCACATCGCCGAATTCCTGATTGGCGGCGTGTCTGCCGATGATCTGCCGGACAGCTTCGGTGGCAAAACCATCCAGATGTTCCGCGACTTCCTCGGCCACTCCAGCTTCATTCTGCCGCCGCTGCCGAATACCCAGTTCACCCGCGACACCACCTGCTGGATTTACGGTGGCGTGACGTTGAACCCGATGTACTGGCCAGCGCGCCGTCAGGAAACCCTGCTGGCCACCGCCATCTACAAATTCCACCCGCAGTTCACCAACGCCGAATTCGAAATCTGGTACGGCGATCCGGACAAGGAACACGGCAGCTCCACCCTTGAAGGCGGCGACGTCATGCCAATCGGCAACGGCGTGGTGCTGATCGGTATGGGCGAACGCTCATCCCGCCAGGCCATCGGCCAACTGGCGCTGAATCTGTTCAAGAACAAAGCCGTGGAAAAAGTCATCGTCGCCGGCCTGCCGAAATCCCGCGCGGCGATGCACCTCGACACTGTATTCAGCTTCTGCGACCGCGACCTCGTGACGATTTTCCCTGAGGTGGTTAATCAGATTGTCGCGTTCACCCTGCGCCCTGACGAAAGCAAACAGGGCGGCATCGACATCCGCCGCGAAGAAGGCACCTTCCTCGACACCGTGGCCAAAGCCCTCAACCTGCCGAAGCTGCGCGTGGTGGAAACCGGCGGCAACAGCTTCGCAGCCGAACGCGAGCAATGGGACGACGGCAACAACGTGGTGGCCGTGGAGCCGGGCGTGGTCATCGGCTACGACCGCAACACTTACACCAACACCCTGCTGCGCAAGGCAGGCGTGGAAGTTATCACCATCAGCGCCGGTGAGCTGGGCCGAGGCCGTGGCGGTGGCCACTGCATGACCTGCCCGATCATCCGCGACCCAATCGATTACTAAACGACCATCTCCCCGGCCGCACCTACCCCGTAGCGGCCGGGCCGATTACCGAATCCAAGGAGAATCATCATGGCGTTCAACATCCACAACCGTAACCTGCTCAGCCTGGAACACCACACCCCACGTGAGCTGCGTTACCTGCTCGACCTGTCCCGCGATCTGAAACGCGCCAAGTACACCGGCACCGAGCAACAACACCTGAAGGGCAACAACATCGCCCTGATCTTCGAAAAAACTTCGACCCGTACCCGCTGCGCCTTCGAAGTGGCGGCCTATGACCAAGGCGCCAACGTCACCTACATCGACCCGAACTCGTCGCAGATCGGCCACAAGGAAAGCATGAAAGACACCGCACGCGTGCTGGGTCGTATGTACGACGCCATCGAGTACCGTGGCTTCAAACAGGAAATCGTCGAAGAGCTGGCCAAGTTCGCCGGTGTGCCGGTGTTCAACGGTCTGACCGATGAATATCACCCGACTCAGATGATCGCCGACGTGCTGACCATGCGTGAACACGCCGACAAGCCGATCCATGAGATCAGCTACGCCTACTTGGGCGACGCGCGCAACAACATGGGCAACTCGCTGCTGCTGGTCGGCGCCAAACTCGGCATGGACGTGCGCATCTGCGCGCCGAAAGCGCTGTGGCCACTGGATGATCTGGTCGAGCGTTGCCACAAATATGCCGAAGAAAGCGGTGCGCGCATCACCCTGACTGAAGACCCGAAAGCGGCGGTCAAAGGCGTCGACTTCATTCACACCGACGTTTGGGTATCGATGGGCGAGCCAGTGGAAGCCTGGGCCGAGCGTATCCAGCAACTGCTGCCGTATCAGGTCAATGCCGAACTGATGAAAGCCAGCGGCAACCCGCGCACCAAGTTCATGCACTGCCTGCCGGCATTCCACAACAGCGATACCAAGGTCGGCAAACAGATTGCCGAGCAGTATCCGCACCTGAAAAACGGCATCGAAGTGACCGACGACGTGTTCGAGTCGCCGGCCTGCATCGCCTTCGAGCAAGCGGAAAACCGCATGCACACGATCAAGGCGATTCTGGTCTCGACCCTGGCTGATCTGTAACCACTGCTGATCCATGATCGTTCCCACGCTCCCGCGTAGGAATGCATCCCGTGACGCTCTGCGTCACAGCGGACGCGGAGCGTCCGTGGCGGCATTCCCACGCAGAGCGTGGGAACGATCACTACGAAAAGGACATGCACCATGCGTATCGTCGTAGCTCTGGGCGGTAACGCCCTGCTCCGCCGTGGTGAACCGATGACCGCTGACAATCAGCGCGCCAACATCCGCATCGCCACCGAGCAAATCGCCAAGATCCATCCCGGCAACCAACTGGTCATCGCCCACGGCAATGGCCCGCAAGTCGGCCTGCTGTCGCTGCAAGCAGCGGCCTACACCTCGGTCACCCCTTATCCGCTGGACGTGCTCGGTGCGGAAACCGAAGGCATGATCGGCTACATCATCGAACAGGAACTGGGCAACCTGCTCGACTTCGAAGTGCCGTTCGCCACCCTGCTGACCCAAGTTGAAGTCGACGCCAACGACCCCGCGTTCAAGAACCCGACCAAACCGATTGGCCCGGTTTACGACAAGGCCGAAGCGGAAAAACTCGCCGCCGATAAAGGCTGGGCGATTGCTCCGGACGGCGACAAGTTCCGCCGTGTGGTGGCCAGCCCTCGGCCAAAACGCATCTTCGAAATCCGCCCGATCAAGTGGTTGCTGGACAAGGGCAGCATCGTGATTTGCGCCGGTGGCGGCGGGATTCCGACCATGTACGACGAGAACCGCAACCTCAAAGGCATTGAGGCGGTGATCGACAAGGATCTGTGCTCGTCGCTGCTTGCCGAGCAACTGGAAGCCGACCTGCTGGTGATCGCCACGGACGTCAATGCGGCGTTCATCGACTACGGTAAACCGACGCAGAAAGCTATTGCCGAAGCGCACCCGGACGAACTCGAACGCCTCGGTTTCGCCGCCGGCTCGATGGGGCCGAAGGTACAGGCAGCCTGCGAATTTGCGCGCCATACTGGCAAGGTCGCGGTGATCGGTTCGCTGGCGGATATCGAAGCCATCGTTCAGGGCACTGCCGGTACGCGTGTGACTACCGCCAAGCCCGGCATCACTTACCGATAATTAGAAACTGCGGGGGCAGGCCCGAGGTCTGCCCTTCTCCCATGCCTTGAAAGGAGAAAACCATGGCCCAGTTTGAACCCGGTCATTTGCACATCGAGCGACACGCGTTGACCGACGATGACGTCAATTACAACGTGCACCTCGACTATGAAGTGTTCACCGACCCGCAGAAAGGCAAAGGGATTCAGTTCACCCTGCATGGCAGCATGCAGGGCAAAGACATGAAGGAAACGTTTTTCCTGCCCAAGGAAGAGGCTTACAACTTCGCCCGTGACGTGACCCGGATCGCCGAGAAATACGGGATTCCCAAGGCTCATAGCCAGATCGGTTCGGTGCACAAGCATTACGATTTGATGTTTGAAGACATCCGCAAGCAGTTGAATATGCAATCCGGGGACCCGGTCAATCCCGAGCATTTCGAATAACCCGAAAAGCCCCTCACCCTAATCCTCTCCCAAAGGGAGAGGGGACTGATGGGGGGATGCTGCAGAGTTACGCCGACCTGATCCTGTATCACTGAATCCATAATCGACTCGATTTAACAGGTCGACGTATAGCGCCAGACACCTCGGTCAGCCCCCTCTCCCTCCGGGAGAGGGCTGGGGTGAGGGTGCTTTTGCTTTCACCTCTCTCCAAGCCCAAGGCATACTTGCCACCCTCCGCTCTGCAGATCACTGAACCGCCCCATGCGTATCCACGTCAGCTTCATCGACCGCGTCGGCATCACCCAGGAAGTCCTGGCTATCCTCGGTGGGCGCAATCTCAATCTGGATGCGGTGGAGATGATCCCCCCCAACGTCTACATCGACGCGCCGACCCTCAGCCCACAAGTGCTCGAAGAACTGAAAGATGCGCTGTTCCGCGTTCTCGGTGTAGAGGCTGTGACCGTGGTCGACATCCTCCCCGGCCAGCGTCGGCACTTGCAACTCGACGCGTTGCTGGCTGCGATGACCGACCCGGTGCTCGCCCTCGACAGCGCCGGCAAAGTGCTGCTGGCCAACCCGGCATTGATCGCGTTGTACGGTCGTGAACCGGCCGGGGAAGGTGTCGCTGAACTGTTCAACGATCCCGCCCTGCTCGACACCTTGCTCGAGCACGGCTTTCGTCTGCCGCTGCGTGAAATCACCGTCAACGGTCAGACCCTGCTGCTCGACGCTACGCCGATCACCGACGCCGGCGCCCTGCTGACCTTGTACCAACCGAACCGCATTGGCGAACAACTCTCGGCGCTGCACCACGACCACGCCGAAGGTTTCGACGCGCTGCTCGGCGAATCCCCGGCAATCCGCACCCTCAAGGCTCGTGCGCAACGGGTCGCCGCCCTCGACGCGCCGCTGCTGATTCAAGGCGAAACAGGCACCGGTAAAGAACTGGTCGCCCGCGCCTGCCACGCCATCAGCGCGCGACACACTGCACCGTTTCTGGCCCTCAACTGCGCAGCGTTGCCAGAGAACCTCGCCGAAAGCGAACTGTTCGGCTACGCCCCCGGCGCCTTCACCGGCGCGGCGCGTGGCGGCAAACCGGGGCTGATGGAACTGGCCAACCAAGGCACGGTGTTTCTCGATGAGATCGGCGAGATGTCGCCGTACTTGCAGGCCAAGCTGCTGCGTTTCTTGAACGACGGCAGCTTCCGCCGCGTCGGCGGTGATCGCGAAGTGAAGGTCAACGTGCGCATCCTCAGCGCGACCCACCGCGATCTGGAAAAAATGGTCAGCGAAGGCTTGTTCCGCGAAGATCTGTTTTATCGCCTCAACGTGCTCAACGTTGAAGTGCCGCCACTGCGTGAACGCGGCCAGGATATTCTGCTGTTGGCGCGCTATTTCATGCAGCAGGCCTGCGCGCAGATTCAGCGTCCGGTCTGCCGCCTGGCCCCGGGGACTTACCCGGCCCTGCTCGGCAATCGCTGGCCGGGCAACGTGCGGCAATTGCAGAACGTGATCTTCCGCGCCGCAGCGATTTGCGAGAGCAGCCTGGTGGATATCGGCGATCTCGACATCGCCGGCACCTCAGTGGCGCGTCAGGCCGACAGCGATGTCGACAGCCTCGAACAAGCGGTCGAAGCCTTTGAGCGATCGCTGCTGGAAAAGCTCTACGTCAGCTACCCCTCGACCCGACAACTGGCCAGCCGCCTGCAAACCTCGCACACCGCGATCGCCCATCGCCTGCGCAAATACGGCATCCCCAACAAATCCTGAAAACACCACAAATCCCCCCTGTGGGAGCGAGCCTGCTCGCGAAAGCGGTATATCAGCAGAATCATTGATGACTGACACACCCTCTTCGCGAGCAGGCTCGCTCCCACAGGAGTTAGAGGGTGGATTCGAAGTCGCATCAAAAACGACCTCCAGCTGTACTGAAAGCGCTACAGCGGAACGATATCGATACACCCTCCCCCAATCACCGCTGTGCAAGGCTTTGATCCCGTTCAGCTTTTATCCCTGCGCCCACCTGTAGCGATTTCGCTACACACACCGAATCAAGTGAGTTCACGCAAACACGCAACCAATTGATTTATAACAACAAATCAACTTTGGCCGCATTCTTGCTAATCAACCCCTCATAAATAAGGGCCTTCGCGCCCGACTATTCCACCGCGTCCACCAGACGAGTCTGGCCCCCTGAGGAGTTTCCATGAGCGAGTTGCGTTTTACTGAAGATCACGAATGGCTGCGCACCGAAGCTGACGGCAGCGTTACTGTCGGCATCACCGCTTTCGCGCAGAACGCCCTCGGCGACGTGGTGTTCGTGCAACTGCCTGAATTGCAGGCTTACGACAAAGGCGCCGAAGCCGCCACCGTGGAATCGGTGAAAGCCGCCAGCGGCGTGTACATGCCTCTGGACGGTGAAGTATTGGCGATCAACCCGGCACTGGAAGACAGCCCGGAGCTGGTCAACGAAGATCCGCTGGGCGAAGGCTGGTTCTTCCGCTTCAAGCCAAGCGATGCATCGGCCGTGGCCAAACTGCTCGACCAGGACGCGTACGACCGTCTGATCAAAGCCCAAGCCGAAGCCTGAGGAGTAGTGACATGAGCCAAATCAACCTCGGCACCGCCAACGAATTCATTGCCCGTCACATCGGCCCGCGCGCCGGTGACGAGCAAGCCATGCTCAACAGCCTCGGCTTCGATTCGCTCGAAGCGTTGAGCGCCAGCGTCATCCCGGAAAGCATCAAGGGCACCAGCGTGCTCGGCATGGACGACGGCCTCAGCGAAGCCGATGCCCTGGCGATGATCAAAGGCATCGCCGGGAAGAATCAGCTGTTCAAGACCTACATCGGCCAGGGCTACTACAACTGCCACACGCCGTCGCCGATCCTCCGTAACCTGCTGGAAAACCCGGCCTGGTACACCGCTTACACGCCGTACCAGCCGGAAATTTCCCAGGGCCGTCTCGAAGCGCTGCTGAACTTCCAGACCATGATCAGCGACCTCACCGGTCTGCCGATTGCCAACGCCTCTTTGCTCGACGAAGCCACCGCTGCTGCCGAAGCCATGACCTTCTGCAAACGCCTGAGCAAGAACAAGGGCAGCCACCAATTCTTCGCCTCGATCCACAGCCACCCGCAAACCCTCGACGTGCTGCGCACCCGTGCCGAGCCGTTGGGCATCGACGTTGTAGTGGGCGATGAACGTGAACTGACCGACGTGACGCCGTTCTTCGGCGCACTGCTGCAATACCCGGCGAGCAACGGTGACGTGTTCGACTACCGCGAACTGACCGAACGCTTCCACGCCGCCAACGCTTTGGTCGCCGTCGCCGCTGACCTGCTGGCTCTGACGCTGTTGACCGCCCCGGGCGAGTTCGGCGCGGACGTCGCCATCGGTTCGGCGCAACGCTTCGGCGTGCCGCTGGGCTTCGGTGGCCCGCACGCCGCTTACTTCTCCACCAAAGATGCGTTCAAGCGTGATATGCCGGGTCGTCTGGTCGGTGTCTCGGTTGACCGTTTCGGTAAGCCGGCCCTGCGTCTGGCCATGCAAACCCGCGAACAACACATCCGTCGCGAGAAGGCCACCTCGAACATCTGCACCGCGCAGGTACTGCTGGCCAACATCGCCAGCATGTACGCCGTCTACCACGGCCCGAAAGGCCTGACGCAAATCGCCAACCGCATACATCACCTGACCGCGATTCTGGCCAAGGGCCTGACCGCGCTCGGCGCGAAAGTCGAACAAGCCAGCTTCTTCGACACCCTGACCGTGGCCACCGGCGCACAAACCGCCGCACTGCACGACAAGGCACACGCTGCACAGATCAACCTGCGCGTGATCGACGCTCAGCGTCTGGGCTTGTCGGTCGACGAAACCACCACCCAGGCTGATATCGAAACCTTGTGGGGTCTGTTCGCCGACGGCAAGACCCTGCCGGACTTCGCTGCCCTCGCCGCGTCCGTGCAGAGCACCATCCCTGCATCGCTGGTACGCCAGTCGCCAATCCTCAGCCATCCGGTATTCAACCGTTATCACTCGGAAACCGAGCTGATGCGCTACCTGCGCAAACTGGCCGACAAGGACCTGGCACTGGATCGCACCATGATCCCGCTGGGCTCGTGCACCATGAAACTCAACGCCGCCAGCGAAATGATCCCGGTGACCTGGGCTGAATTCGGTGCCCTGCACCCGTTCGCCCCGGCCGCACAAAGTGCCGGCTACCAGCAACTGACCGACGAGCTGGAAGCGATGCTCTGTGCCGCTACCGGTTACGACGCGATCTCGCTGCAACCGAACGCCGGTTCGCAAGGTGAATACGCAGGCCTGCTGGCCATCCGTGCCTACCACCAGAGCCGTGGCGATGAGCGCCGCGACATCTGCCTGATTCCCTCGTCCGCTCACGGCACCAACCCGGCTACCGCCAACATGGCCGGCATGCGCGTGGTCGTGACCGCGTGCGATGCGCGTGGCAACGTCGACATTGAAGACCTGCGCGCCAAAGCCATCGAGCACCGCGAACACCTCGCCGCGCTGATGATCACTTACCCGTCGACCCATGGCGTGTTCGAAGAAGGCATCCGTGAAATCTGCGGGATCATTCATGACAACGGCGGCCAGGTGTACATCGACGGCGCCAACATGAACGCGATGGTCGGCCTCTGCGCACCGGGCAAGTTCGGCGGCGACGTCTCGCACCTGAACCTGCACAAAACCTTCTGCATCCCCCACGGCGGTGGCGGCCCGGGCGTTGGCCCGATTGGCGTCAAGTCGCACCTGACGCCGTTCCTGCCGGGCCACGGCCAGATGGAACGCAAGGAAGGCGCGGTCTGCGCGGCACCATTCGGCAGCGCGAGCATTCTGCCGATCACCTGGATGTACATTCGCATGATGGGTGGCGCCGGCCTGAAGCGCGCATCGCAACTGGCGATCCTCAACGCCAACTACATTTCCCGTCGTCTCGAAGAGCACTACCCCGTGCTGTACACCGGCAGCAATGGTCTGGTGGCGCACGAATGCATCCTCGATCTGCGTCCATTGAAAGACAGCAGCGGCATCAGCGTTGATGACGTCGCCAAGCGCCTGATCGACTTCGGCTTCCACGCCCCGACCATGTCGTTCCCGGTCGCTGGCACGCTGATGATCGAACCGACCGAAAGCGAATCCAAGGAAGAACTGGATCGCTTCTGTGACGCCATGATCCGCATCCGCGAAGAAATCCGCGCTGTGGAAAACGGCACGCTGGACAAGGACGACAACCCACTGAAAAACGCTCCGCACACAGCGGCTGAGTTGGTTGGCGAGTGGACTCACCCGTACAGCCGCGAGCAGGCCGTTTATCCGGTTGCTTCGTTGATCGAAGGCAAATACTGGCCACCGGTCGGTCGCGTCGACAACGTCTTCGGCGATCGCAACCTGGTCTGTGCCTGCCCGTCGATCGAAAGCTACGCTTAAACGAATGAGGGGCGTTTTAATCGCCCCGATTTCTGCAACACCACAGATCCCCCTGTGGGAGCGAGCCTGCTCGCGAAAGCGTAGTGTCAGTTAATGAAAGGTTGTCTGACCCAGCGCTTTCGCGAGCAGGCTCGCTCCCACAAGGAATCTGCGACCGATTTCGGACTTCCGCCAATTCCTATAACAAGAAACCGGAGAACCACTCATGTCGTTAAGCGTGTTCGACCTGTTCAAGATTGGCATCGGCCCCTCCAGTTCCCACACCGTCGGCCCGATGCGTGCAGCTGCGCGTTTCGCCGAAGGTTTGCGCCGTGAAAACCTGCTGACGGCCACCGCCAGCGTCCGCGTCGAGTTGTACGGTTCCCTCGGCGCCACCGGTAAAGGTCACGGCAGCGACAAAGCCGTGCTGCTCGGCCTCGAAGGCGAACACCCGGACACCGTCGATACCGAAACCGTTGCCGCCCGCCTGCAAGAAATTCGCGGCAACGGCCGGCTTAACCTGCTCGGTGAACACAGCATTGCGTTCAACGAGAAAGAACACCTGGCGATGATTCGCAAGCCACTGGCCTATCACCCCAACGGCATGATCTTCCGCGCCTTCGATGCGGCAGGCCTGCAGATTCGCAGCCGCGAGTACTACTCGGTTGGTGGCGGCTTTGTCGTCGATGAAGACGCCGCTGGTGCCGACCGCATCGTCGAAGACGCCACACCACTGACCTTCCCGTTCAAAAGTGCCAAGGATTTACTCGGTCATTGCGCCACTTACGGTCTGTCGATCAGTCAGGTGATGCTGACCAACGAAAGCGCCTGGCGCCCCGAAGCGGAGACCCGCGCCGGGCTGCTGAACATCTGGCAGGTGATGCAGGATTGCGTTGCCGCCGGTTGCCGTAACGAAGGCATTCTGCCGGGCGGTTTGAAGGTCAAACGCCGGGCGGCGGCGCTGCATCGGCAACTGTGCAAAAACCCGGAATCAGCGCTGCGCGATCCGTTGTCGGTGCTCGACTGGGTCAACCTGTACGCCTTGGCGGTCAACGAAGAAAACGCCAACGGCGGCCGCGTGGTCACCGCACCCACTAACGGTGCGGCGGGGATCATTCCGGCGGTGCTGCATTACTACATGCGTTTTATCCCCGGTGCGAATGACGACGGCGTCGTACGGTTTCTGCTTACGGCGGCGGCCATCGGCATTCTCTACAAGGAAAATGCCTCGATCTCCGGCGCCGAAGTCGGCTGTCAGGGCGAAGTCGGCGTCGCTTGTTCAATGGCCGCCGGCGCGTTGTGTGAAGTGCTCGGCGGCAGTGTTCAGCAAGTCGAAAACGCGGCGGAAATCGGCATGGAACATAACCTCGGCCTGACCTGTGACCCGATTGGCGGACTGGTGCAAGTGCCGTGCATCGAGCGCAATGCGATGGGCTCGGTGAAAGCCATCAACGCGGTGCGCATGGCCCTGCGTGGCGACGGCCAGCATTTCGTCTCCCTCGACAAAGTCATCCGCACCATGCGCCAGACCGGCGCCGACATGAAAAGCAAATACAAAGAGACCGCCCGCGGCGGTCTGGCGGTCAACATTATCGAATGCTGATCACGAACCGGAACTAGCCCCCTCTCCCTCTGGGAGATAACCGTACCTAACTCCCTCTCCCTCCGGGAGAGGGCTGGGGTGAGGGGCTTTTGATCTTGATCTAGCCCTATACCCCAAAACTCAAATTTTCAAGGAGCCACGCATGTCCACCGAACAACTGTCGAAAACCCCGCTGCACGCTCTGCACCTCGAACTCGGCGCCCGCATGGTGCCGTTCGCCGGCTACGACATGCCGGTGCAATACCCGCTCGGCGTGATGAAAGAACACCAGCACACCCGTGAGCAGGCCGGGCTATTCGATGTCTCGCACATGGGCCAGATCCGCCTGACCGGCGCCAACGCCGCCAAAGCGCTGGAAACCCTCGTGCCGGTGGACATCATTGACCTGCCAGTGGGCATGCAGCGCTACGCGATGTTCACCAACGAGACCGGTGGCATTCTCGACGACCTGATGGTCGCCAATCTCGGCAACGACGAACTGTTCCTGGTGGTCAACGCCGCGTGCAAGGATCAGGATCTGGCTCACTTGCAAAAACACATCGGCGATCAGTGCACCATTACGGCGCTGTTCGAAGAGCGTGCGCTGTTGGCATTGCAAGGTCCGGCGGCGGTCACCGTGCTGGCGCGACTGGCACCTTCCGTTGAAAAAATGACTTTTATGCAGTTCGCCCGTGTGGGTCTGCTGGGTGTCGACTGCTTCGTCAGCCGCTCGGGCTACACCGGTGAAGACGGTTTCGAAATCTCGGTACCTGCCGCCGACGCGGAAAAACTCGCCCGCGCCCTGCTCGCTGAACCGGAAGTCCAGGCCATCGGCCTCGGTGCCCGCGATTCGCTGCGCCTGGAAGCCGGCCTGTGCCTGTATGGCCACGACATGAACACCGAGACCACGCCGATCGAAGCCAGCCTGTTGTGGGCGATTTCCAAGCCACGTCGCGCGGATGGCGCGCGGGCTGGCGGTTTCCCGGGCGCGGAGAATATTTTCGCCCAGCAACAGAATGGCGTCGCACGCAAACGTGTCGGCCTGCTGCCACAAGAACGTACGCCGGTGCGTGAAGGCGCAGAAATCGTCAACGAAGCTGGCGAAATCATCGGCAGCGTGTGCAGCGGTGGCTTCGGCCCAACCTTGGGTGGACCGTTGGCAATGGGTTACCTCGACAGTGCTTATGTCACGCTCGATACAGCGGTCTGGGCAATCGTACGTGGGAAAAAGGTGCAAATGCTTGTAAGCAAAATGCCATTTGTTCCACAACGCTACTATCGTGGTTGATTGACTGTTTCTATAAGTAACGCGATTGCGTAATACGTGCACTAATGTGTCACGCAATCGCCACAAAAAAGTGCATTTTCTAACAATCGATTCGAATATGAACTTTGCTTATAACGTTCGAAAACAATTGAACAAGCGAATCGTCTAAGCCGCACTAGTGGAATGACTAACTGCCAGCAAGCGCAGCAAATCCGGGGCCTTCACGGGGCTTGTTTTTTCTCCCGTAGTTGGCGTAGAGTTTGTCCACTGTGTTTGCATGGGTCAGCTTGGAATCGTGACCTGGGCAGTAGCCTACAAGTTAGCTACATCCCGTTCGACGTCTTCTTACTCTCCTGCAACCAGCCCCAGTACTCTTTCATGAGAAAGAGACTGTCATCAATTTTTGCGTCAAAGGAAATAAGAAATGTCCACACGTCAGAGCGGTACCGTCAAGTGGTTTAACGACGAGAAAGGTTTTGGTTTTATCACTCCAGAAAGCGGTCCGGATCTGTTCGTGCATTTCCGCGCCATTCAGGGCAACGGCTTCAAAAGCCTGAAAGAAGGCCAGAAAGTGACTTTCGTTGCTGTGCAAGGCCAGAAAGGCATGCAGGCTGACGAAGTACAAGCAGAAGCCTGATTTCTGTTACTAAAAAGCCCCTGATATTGATATCAGGGGCTTTTTTGTGCGCGCGAATCCGTAAAATGGCGCTTCACTTTGCGTCCAGAGGCTGCCATGTCGAAAAACCTGCTCACCCCACAGGGCGATTTTCCTGCCGTTGGCCTGGGCCGTCGTCTGGCCGCGATGTTCTATGACTTTCTGTTGTGCACAGCGCTGCTGATCGTCACCGGTTTCGTTTACAAACTGATCCAGGCCGCGATCATTGGCGAAGAACGCCTGCGTGTGCTGACTGATGCCGGAAAAATGGACGGCGACCCGCTCTACTCCACCATGCTGCTGCTGGTGTTGTTCGCATTCTTCGCCAAGTTCTGGACCCACGGCGGGCAGACGCTGGGCATGCAGGTGTGGGGCATTCGCGTGCAGAACAAGGACGGCACAGCGATCAGCCTGTGGCAGGCGCTGTTGCGCTTCATGGTGTCGATTGCGTCGTGGTTGTGCGTCGGTCTGGGATTCTTCTGGTCGCTGTACGACAAGCAGAAGCGCACGTGGCATGACATCTATTCCGATACTCGCGTCGTGCGGATCCCGAAAAAGACCCAATAATTTCCAGACTCTGAAAACCACTGTGGGAGCGAGCCTGCTCGCGAAGGCGGCGTATCAGTCGATTTCAATGGTGACTGATACACCGCTTTCGCGAGCAGGCTCGCTCCCACAGGTTTTGTGGCGCTTTTCAGAGTTTAGGCGTTACCGGCCAGCTTCATCCGTGCTGCCTGGGTGAAGTCGAGCATGCGCTTCAGCGGCCGGATCGCCTGCGGGATCAACGCCGGATCAACAAAGATCTCGTTCGTGCCTTCCTTCAAGCTCTTGAGCGTGCGCTCAAGGGTGTTCATGGCCATCCACGGGCAATGCGCGCAACTGCGGCAGGCTGCGCCGTTACCGGCAGTTGGCGCCTCGATAAAGACCTTGTCCGGGCACAACTGCTGCATCTTGTAGAAGATGCCGCGGTCGGTCGCGACGATCAGCGTCTTGTTCGGCAACGACTGTGCAGCGGCAATCAGCTGACTGGTCGAGCCAACGGCATCTGCCAGTTCGATCACCGACGTCGGCGACTCCGGGTGCACCAGAATCGCGGCGTCCGGATACAGCGCTTTCATGTCTTCGAGCTGCTTGGACTTGAACTCTTCGTGAACGATGCAGGCACCGTCCCAGAGCAGCATGTCGGCGCCGGTCTTGCGCTGAATGTAGGTGCCCAGGTGCTTGTCAGGGCCCCAAATGATCGTCTCGCCGTTGTCCATCAGGCTTTCGACGATCTCCAACGCGCAACTCGATGTCACCACCCAGTCGGCCCGTGCTTTCACAGCAGCGGAAGTGTTGGCATACACCACCACTGTGCGTTCCGGGTGCTGATCACAGAACGCCGAAAACTCATCGACCGGGCAACCCAGGTCCAGCGAGCAGGTCGCCTCCAGGGTTGGCATCAGTACGCGTTTTTCCGGGTTGAGAATCTTCGCGGTCTCGCCCATGAACTTCACGCCGGCCACCACGACGGTCTTCGCCGGGTGAGCGTTGCCGAAGCGGGCCATTTCCAGGGAATCGGAGACACAGCCACCGGTTTCTTCGGCCAGGGCCTGAATCACCGGATCGCAATAAAAGTGGGCCACCAGCACCGCGTCCTGAGCCTTGAGCTCGGCGGCGATGGCGGAACGGTAATAAGCCTCTTCCTCGACCGTCAGCGGTTTGGGCTGTTTGGCATCGAGGTGGGCTTGAACCAGAAGGCGTTCGGAAATCTGCGTCATGTTCGCAAGACCTGCAGGCGCGTTCGCGCGAAAGTCGAGTATACACCCGGCTCCGGACCGCTTGAGGGTACCGCCGGGAGAGTGAGTATTATCAGGCACGGACAGCATTGAAGCTGCGCAAGGCTACAGAATATCCCGTTGATACAAAAGATGATTCTGACCTGCGTCAGCACTGCCGGTATTGAAAAAACGCATAGCGAAATTGCAGGCAAAAAAAAACCCGGAAATCCTCACTTTCGTGGGCCTTCCGGATTTTCTAAACCGCCAAATATGGTGGGTCGTGTGGGATTCGAACCTACGACCAATTGGTTAAAAGCCAACTGCTCTACCAACTGAGCTAACGACCCGCTGTGTGGTGGCGCGTATAATACTGATTTTTAAGGACTATTCAACACCTTTTTGAAAATAATCAAAAATAAGGTGTTGGATCGTCCACACCAGCGGCCGCAAAGCCCTCTGCGCGCAGGCGGCAGCTGTCGCATTTGCCGCACGCGCGGCCTTCATCGTCGGCCTGATAGCAGGAAACGGTGAGGCCATAATCAACGCCAAGCTTCACGCCGGCCTGGACGATCTGCGCCTTGCTCAGGTTCTGCAACGGCGCCTGGATGCGGAAGCCATTGCCTTCCACGCCAGCCTTGGTCGCCAGATTGGCCATGCGCTCGAACGACTCGATGAACTCGGGACGGCAATCCGGGTAACCGGAATAGTCCACTGCGTTGACACCAATGAAGATGTCGCGCGCGCCGAGCACTTCTGCCCAGCCCAACGCCAGCGACAAGAACACCGTGTTACGCGCTGGCACGTACGTCACCGGAATGCCTTCGCCCAACTCTTCAGGGATGTCGATGCTGGTGTCGGTCAGTGCCGAGCCGCCCATACCATTCAGGTTGAGACCAATCACCTTGTGCTCGATCACACCCAGGTCGCGGGCGACGCGTGCGGCGGCGTGCAATTCGGCATGGGAACGCTGGCCGTAATCGAAGCTCATGGTGTAGCAGCTGTAGCCTTGTGCGCGAGCCATGGCTACAACGGTTGCCGAATCCAGGCCACCTGACAGCAGGATGACCGCGCGTTTTTCGAGAGTGTTCAGTTGTTCGCTCATATCAGCGCCCCGGCTCGTCGTTCCAAAGATATTTATGCAACTGCAATTGCAACCGCACCGGCAGGTTGTCCGCCACCACCCAATCCGCCAGATCGCGGGCATTGAGGTCATGGTGACTTGGAGAAAACAGCACTTCGCCGGCACGTCGATCAAGA
Organism: Pseudomonas sp. CROZ-RG-20F-R04-15; assembly: GCF_022662375.1. GTDB lineage: Bacteria > Pseudomonadota > Gammaproteobacteria > Pseudomonadales > Pseudomonadaceae > Aquipseudomonas. The sequence goes on from NZ_JAKNQL010000012.1 coordinate 147,736, forward strand.
CCGTACTGAATCAGTTTGGAGACGGCCCAGTCATAGTCGTCCCGCGAGCAGATGACAAACTTCACCTGATCGTTGGGCGTCAGCAGTTCGATGTTCTCGTAACGGTTGCGATGGGCTTCTTTCGAATCCGGCGTCTTCAGGTCGACAACGCGACTGACGCGCGGATCGACCGCCGAGACGTCGAGGGCGCCGCTGGTTTCCAGTGAGACCTCATAACCGGCATCACACAACTGTTTGAGCAAAGGAATGGCATTGGGCTGTGCCAGCGGTTCACCGCCGGTAACGCAGACGTAGCGCGGACGAAATCCGGCCACTTGCTCAAGGATATCGTCGAGGGTGCGCACAGTGCCGCCACTGAATGCATAGGCGCTGTCGCAGTATTGGCAACGCAATGGGCAACCGGTCAGGCGCACAAAAACCGTGGGCAGCCCGGCAGTCCGCGTTTCCCCCTGCAACGAGTAGAAAACTTCGGTGATTCTCAATGTGTCTTGCATAGTCGCCACGGGCGTAACAGCTAAACAGGCTGTCCGCCTCCGTCAGGCACTTCAGGTAATCCCGCCAACGCGTAGACCACAAGAAGCGTGTTCAGAAAAAGGGCGTGAATTCTAACGAAAAAACCCGCGACAAGCGCGGGTTTCTTCCAAACGGGTCAAGCGTGCTTACATGCGTTGCAGATCGCGTTGAGCCAACTGAGCGGCGGACGTGCCCGGGTATTGGGCCACCACCTGCTGCAGAATGCCTTTGACCTTGTCGGTATGACCGAGGCGGCGCTCTACATCAGCCAGCTTGTACAGCGAATCCGGCACTTTGGCGTGCTTGGGATACAGCTGCGAAACCTTGGCAAAAGCCTGACCTGCACCTTGCAGATCGCCTTTGGCCAGATTCACTTCACCCAACCAGTACTGCGCGTTGCCCGCGTATTGGCTGTTCGGGTATTTGCGCAGGAAAGCGGCAAAAGCCTGACTGGCCTTGTCGAAATCCTTGGCTTTGATCAGGTCGAAAGCGGCATCGTAATACAGCTTTTCCTTGGCCGGATCACCCGGTTCGCTGCTCGCAGCAGGTGCCTGGGCAGCAGCCCCGGCGCCAGCGGCAGCACCGGCAGCAGCACTTGCATCGCCACCGGCAGAAGAATTCTCAGGAGTCGCGGCAGGTGCAGCACCGGATCCTATGCGCCGATCAAGATCCTGGTATCGCTCCAGGGATTCCTGCTTCATGCGCGCAACCTGATTCTGCAGTTCTTCAATCACACCTTGCTGGCGCGAAATCTGATCCTGCATTTGTTGCAGTTGGTTGAACAGCATGCCTTGTGCCGAGGCAGGGGCCGAAGCCGCTCCCCCGGCATAGGCGCCGTTCGTACCGTAACCTGCAGGCGGATAACTGCTCCCGCTATTGTTATAACCGGAGTTGTCATCGACCACAGGAACCGCAGCCCACACCGCAAGCGGCGCGAGGCTGAGAGCCAGAACAGTTACAGCACGACGGCACGTTCGCATATCGAATTACTTACGCAGTTCGACGCGACGGTTTTGAGCCCAGGACTGCTCGTCGTTGCCGGTAGCAACTGGACGCTCTTCGCCGTAGGAAACCAGTTCCAGCTGAGCTGGGGAAACACCTTGCAGTACCAGGTAGCGTTGAACGGCTTTCGCACGACGCTCGCCCAGTGCCATGTTGTACTCACGAGTACCACGTTCGTCGGTGTTGCCTTCCAGAACAACGCGAGCGCCGTTTGCTTTCAGGTCTTTGGCGTGAACGTCCAGAGCGCGCATGGCTTCTGGCTTCAGGTCCGAGCTGTCGTATTCGAAGTAGAAGGTGGTGATTGCGCGCAGAGCAGCTTCTTCGCTCAGGGAACCGTCAACGGCACCAGTGTTTGCGCCGTAACCAGCGTTTGGATCAACAGCGCCTTCACCGGCGTTGTCGCCGCCTTTGGACGAGCAACCTACAGCTACAGCCATGGCCAGAGCCAGCGCAGCAAATTTACCAAACTTCAGCATTTCCATCGTGAAACTCCTAATGAACCCCAGTGTGTTAAGTAAAACGTGTAGCGCCGCGTCAGTTCAGGTAAGGGGACCAGGACGGTTCTCTGACTTCGCCTTGAGCGGTAGGAAGCGGGAGCCTCACGCGTCCATTAATGGACACGAGCATCAAGACTCCCCGGCCCTGCTGGCGGGTGGCGTAGATTACCATGGTGCCGTTGGGCGCAACAGTAGGTGACTCGTCCAGAGTGCTATCAGTGAGGATCTTTACACTACCTCGCTGCAAATCCTGGGCCGCCACCTTGAAATTGGTGAAGCCATCCTGACGATGGATCATCACCAGAGTCTTTTCATCAGCCGACAGTTTCGGGTTGGCGTTGTAGTTGCCAATGAACGTCACACGCTCGGCACCGCCGCCACTGGCGCTGGTTTTGTAGATCTGTGGCTTGCCGCCACGGTCGGACGTGAAGTAGATGGTCGAACCATCCTTGCCCCAATACGGTTCGGTGTTGATGCCAGGACCCGCAGTTACGCGAGTGATCTGACGCGAACCGAGGTTCATCACATAGATGTCCGGGTTACCGTCTTTCGAGAGTACGAACGCCAGGCGATTGCCATCCGGCGACCAGGCTGGCGCGCCATTCAGGCCTTCGAAGTTGGTGATCTGCTCGCGGCGACCGGTGTCGATGTTCTGCATGAAGATCCGTGGACGCTTCTGCTCGAACGATACGTAGGCGATACGCTTGCCATCCGGCGCAAAACGCGGCGACAGAATTGGTTCGCGCGATTGCAGCAGAGTCACCGCGCGGGCACCGTCATAGTCCGAACGTTGCAGGGTGTAACGCGTGTTCTTCTCGGAGAAGCGCTCGGCCGTCACGTACAGCAGACGGGTCGAAAACGCACCTTTGATACCGGTGAGTTTTTCGAACGACTGGTCAGAGATGTAGTGCGCCATGTCGCGCAGTTGCTCGGTAGTACCGGAAACACTGCCGTCAGCCACTTTCTGTTCGGTGGCCACGTTGAACAATGCCCACTGCACCTGCAGACGACCGCCCGCGGGAACAATGCTGCCGACCATCATGTATTGAGCGCCCACCGCCTTCCAGTCACGGAAGATGATTTCGCTCGGCTGACTTGGCTGGCTGATCATGTTTTGCTTTGGAATCGGCGAGTAGTAGCCCGAGTTGCGCAAATCGTTACCAATGATTTCAGCCATGTCGTCCGGCAGTACTGCACCGCCCTGGAAACCGAACGGTACAACGGCGATCGGGGTAGCCCGATCGCTGCCGCTGGTAACCAGAATGTTCTTTTCATCCGCCATCGCGATCCCTGCCATGCAGCAGATCACGACCAGCATTCCTCGAAGAAGGTTTCTCACAAGGCTAGATCCTCAGGTGTGAATGTCATCTTGAATGAACGATACGGAGCGAAATCGCTCGGCTTCATTCCCTGCATTTCTGTCAAACGTCCAATATTCTTCACTGCCGCGACTGCCGACGCATCGAACGGACCATCACCGCTGGACTTGGCCACGCTGACCGAAGTCACCGTACCGTCCGGCAACATGCCGATTTGCAGCACGACCGTCATGCCTTTGCGTGCCGAAGGTGGACGGGCCCAACCCTCTGCTGCTCGCGCACGAATCAGGTCATCGAAACTGCCCGCGACTTCGTCACCCTGCTCATCGGCCAAGGCTTGCTGACGCTGCGGCGTATCGGAAAGCAGATCGGCCAAGGCCTGAGCCTTTTTGTCTTCGGTCGATTTACGTGCCGCATCCTGCGCTTTCTTCTTCGCAGCATCGGCAGCAGCTTTCTTCTTCGCTTCGTCGGCGATTTTCTTCTTCGCCTCTTCAGCTTCAGCTTTTTTCTTGGCGTCTTCGGCGGCTTTCTTCTTCGCGTCTTCGACGATCTTCTTCTTGGCTTCTTCAGCGGCGGCTTTCTTGGCCTCTTCTTCAGCAGCCTTTTTCGCTTCTTCTTCAGATTTCTTCTTGGCTATATCAGCCAATTGTTTCTCTTCGGCCTTCTTGGCTTCGGCGGTCTTCTTCGCTTCATCGGCTTTTTTGGCTTCATCAGCCTTTTTCGCCTCGTCTGCTTTCTTCGACTCGTCGGCCTTCTTGGCTTCCTCGGCTTTTTGATCCGCTTCTTCTTTCTTTTGTTCCGCAGCGGCCTTGATCTCTTCCTGCTCGACCTTCTTCTGTTCCATTTGCTCGACTTCGGTCTGGCGCGCGGCGGATTTCTTCGCCTCACCCGCAATCTTCTGATTGGTCTGGGTGGTTGCCTGACTTTTCGATTTCAGCTGGTACAGGGTCGCCTGGACGATCGGTTTGGCCGGCGGCAGTTCCGGTGTGAAGGCAAAACTGACGAACAGCATGCCGAACACCAGCACGTGCAGGACAATTGCCAGAACACTAGGCCAGAAGTAGCTTTCCGAGGCGGACGGCTCTCGCTGTTGCTGCATCAGGGGGCCTCGGTAATCAAACCAACATTACCGACCCCGGCTTTCTGCAACCCGCCCATGGCGCCCATGACGGAACCATAGTCGACGGTCTTGTCACCGCGGATAAAGACCTGTGTACGCTTGCCGCCTTCAGTGCCGGCACGAATGATCTTGGTCACCGCGTCGGTCATTTGCGGCAGGGTCATGGCCCTGTCCTGTTGCTTCTCGGTATCGACTTCGCTGCCAAGGTTCCAGTAGTAGGTCTTGTCAGCCTTGATCGAAATGGTCAGGACCTGAGTGTTGTTGTCCTGCGGCAAGGCTTCGCTGGAAACCTTGGGCAGATCAACTTTCACGCCCTGATTGAGCATCGGCGCGGTCACCATGAAGATGACCAGCAGCACCAACATCACGTCGATGTAGGGCACCACGTTCATCTCGGCGACCGGCTTGCGCTTTTTGCGAGCTCGAGCGATTAAAGCCATTGGAAATTACCTGCTTATTCTTCGCTGGTGTGCACTTTGCGGTGCAGGATCGCCTGGAATTCATCGGCGAAGGTGTAGTAGCGGCCCAGCAAGGTTTCGCTGCGAGCGGCGAAACGGTTGTAAGCGATGACCGCAGGGATCGCGGCGAACAGACCGATCGCGGTAGCGATCAGGGCTTCGGCGATACCCGGGGCTACGGTGGCCAGGGTCGCTTGCTGGGCGCTGGCCAGACCGCGGAAGGAGTTCATGATGCCCCATACGGTACCGAACAGACCGATGTACGGGCTGACCGAACCGACGGTGGCGAGAAACGGCAGGCTCTGCTCAAGCTTCTCTTCTTCGCGGGAGATGGCCACGCGCATGGCACGGGCCACGCCTTCCATTACCGCTTCAGGATCGACACCAGGCTGCTGACGCAGACGGGAAAACTCCTTGAAACCGGCACGGAAGATCTGCTCAACGCCCGAATCCGGATCCGGGTTGCTACCGGCCTGACGGTACAGTTTGGACAGATCGATACCCGACCAGAAGCGCTCTTCGAAGCTCTCCAGGGCGCGTCGACCGGCACGCAGCAGATTGCTGCGCTGAAAGATCATGATCCATGAGGTCACCGATGCGGCCACCAGAGTCAACATTACCAACTGCACCACGATGCTGGCATTGCTGACCAGGCTCCACATGGAGGAATGGTCGACGACGTTAGCTTCCACGCTTTATCTCCTGCTTTGAGTGTGTACCCGGGCCGACCGCGTCGGCGAAGGCCGCACGCAAGTCTTCGGGAAGGGCCCGGGGTTTCAAACTGTTAGTGCGCACACAGGCCACCAAAAACTGCCCCTCACAGAGCAGCACATTATCCGTTGCCCGCCTGACCTGCTGTTTGAAGCGCAGGCTGACCCGGTTCAATTCGATTACTTCAGCGCTTACCAGCAGTTCGTCGTCCAGTCGCGCCGGCGCGTGGTAACGCGCTTCGCTGGAGTGCACGACGAACAACAGATCCTCCCCTGCCAGCTGCGATTGGGCAAAGCCCAGCTCGCGAAGCCGCTCGGTTCGAGCCCGTTCCATAAACTTGAGGTAATTAACGTAATACACGATGCCGCCCGCATCGGTGTCCTCGTAATAAACGCGACAACGATGTGCGAACGGCTCAAGCCCGTTTTGCGCGCGCATACTCTAGTGCTTACTCCTCAGGTTGCCAATCCGGCCAGGCAACTGTTTTTCATGGTTTCAGAGCTTTACCGTAAAAGTACCGTCCTCTGACAGTACAAACCCTGAATAAATCGACAACAAATGTGTATTAGTCGTCCACGGCATCGAGAAACTCGTCTGCCACGGGCATTTCACCCATTCGTGACGGAATGTTTAAACCGAAATGCAGATACGCATGCCGCGTCACCACCCTGCCCCGTGGCGTGCGCATGATGTAACCCTGCTGGATAAGATACGGTTCCAGCACATCCTCAATGGTGTGCCGCTCTTCACTGATCGCAGCGGCGAGGCTGTCGATACCGACCGGACCACCGTCAAACTTCTCGATCATGGTCAGCAGCAGACGCCGGTCCTGATGATCGAAACCGTGTTCGTCGACATCCAGCAGGTTCAGCGCCAGATCCGCCACCGCTTTGGTGATGTGCCCTTTGGCACGCACTTCGGCGAAGTCGCGCACGCGGCGCAACAGACGGTTGGCGATTCGCGGCGTGCCACGGGCGCGACGAGCGATTTCGAAAGAGCCTTCCGGATCCAGTGGCAAACCGAGAATGGCCGCCGAACGGCTGACAATCGTCGCCAGATCGGCCGTGCTGTAGAACTCGAGACGCTGGACAATACCGAAGCGATCACGCAAGGGATTGGTCAGCATGCCCGCGCGGGTCGTTGCACCGACCAGCGTGAACGGCGGCAGATCGAGTTTGATCGAGCGCGCTGCCGGCCCTTCACCAATCATGATGTCGAGCTGGAAATCTTCCATCGCCGGGTACAGCACTTCCTCAACGATCGGCGACAGGCGATGGATTTCGTCGATAAACAGTACGTCGTGCGGCTCAAGATTGGTCAGCAATGCGGCCAGATCACCCGGGCGCTCCAGCACCGGGCCGGACGTGCTCTTGATCGACACGCCCATTTCCTGGGCAATGATATTGGCCAGCGTGGTCTTGCCCAGACCCGGCGGGCCGAAGATCAGCGTGTGGTCGAGGGATTCACTACGGCCACGGGCGGCCTGGATGAACAGTTCCATCTGCTCGCGCACCGTCGGCTGGCCAATATAGTCGGCCAGACTGACCGGACGAATCGCGCGGTCCTGGACTTCTTCGCGCTCGCGCGGACTGTGCGCGGCGGCGATCAGACGATCAGCTTCAATCACTTAAATCATTCCCTTCAGGGCGCGGCGGATCAGGTCTTCACTGCTCAAATTCTTGTCCTTGATGGCGGTAATCGCCTTGCTCGCTTCCTGCGGTTTGTAGCCCAGGGAAATCAGCGCGCTGACCGCATCGTTCTCGGCGGTATTGACCGGCGCCGGCCCGTCCGGCTGATTCGGCACCAGCGCGAACATGGCCGGCGAGGTTTCCCAGGCTTTGAAGCGGTCCTTCAACTCGACCAGCAGACGCTCAGCGGTTTTCTTGCCGACACCCGGCACCTTGGTCAGCGCCGAAGTGTCCTGGGATTGCACGCAGCGGATCAGTTCGTCGACTTCCAGACTCGACATCAACGCCAGGGCCAATTTCGGCCCGACACCATTGAGACGGATCAACTCGCGAAAAAAGTCTCGCTCACGCTTGCCGGCAAAACCATAGAGTAATTGCGCGTCTTCGCGTACGACCAAATGGGTGTGCAGGGTCAGCGGTTCACCGACCGACGGCAGGCGATAAAGGGTGGTCATGGGCACTTCCAGCTCATACCCGAGGCCGTTTACATCCAGAATCAGGTGCGGCGGCTGTTTCTCAGCCAGGGTGCCGCGCAAGCGTCCAATCACGTTTCAGATCCTTGAGCGTTGGCCAGCCGTGGGCTGGCGACTGTCGAAAGGCGGATTCCGGGCCGACGACCCAGGCGCAGGAACTCCGCTTTCAGGAAAATTGATGCTGATGCTATCAGAGACGCAGGCGCCCGCCACGACTGCGTGCCGTTCCCAAGCCGTGCGGCAGCAGACTGGAACGGGTGTGTGCATGGCAAATGGCGATGGCGAGGGCGTCCGAGGCATCGATTTGCGGTTTGCTGGTCAGCTTGAGCATATGCATGACCATCATCTGCACCTGCTCTTTATTGGCGGCGCCAGTGCCGACCACCGCCTGCTTGACCTGAGTGGCCGTGTACTCGGCGATCTCCAGACACTCTTCGGCGCCGGCAACAATCGCTGCGCCGCGCGCCTGCCCGAGCTTCAACGCCGAGTCGGCGTTCTTCGCCATGAACACCTTTTCGATGCCCATCGTCACCGGACCGTAAGTCTGGATGATTTCGCGCACGCCGCGATAGACAATCTGCAGACGCTCATGCAATTCGCCAGCACCTGTGCGAATACAGCCCGAGGCCACATAAATGCAGCCACCGCGCCCGGTATCGCGAACAATCCCGTAACCGGTGATACGCGAACCGGGGTCGATACCAAGAATTAAAGTCATAACGCCTGCAGATTCGGTAAAAGCACGATTTTCAAATCAACCCATAACAAATATGGGAGCGAGCCTGCTCGCGAAAGCGGTTTCATCATCAGCAACGATGTTGCCTGAAAATCCGCCTTCGCGAGCAGGCTCGCTCCCACATTGAATCGTAGTCGCTCTTAACCGAGCTGAGCGGCCACGTCTTCCGGAATGTCCGCGTTGGAGTAGACGTTCTGCACGTCATCCAGATCCTCAAGCATGTCGATCAGCTTGAGCACCTTTTCCGCGCCTTCCAGATCCAGCTCGGCGCTGGTGGTTGGCTGCATGACGATTTCCGCATCATCACCTTTGAAACCCGCAGCTTCCAGCGCGTTTCGCACCGCATAGAAACTGGTGAACGAAGTGAACACGTCGATCGAACCGTCTTCGTGTGCAACCACGTCATCGGCATCGGCTTCCAGCGCCGCTTCGGTCAGTGCGTCTTCATCGACGCCCGGCGCGAAGCTGATCTGGCCTTTGCGCTCGAACAGGTACGCCACCGAACCGTCGGTGCCGAGGTTGCCACCGCACTTGCTGAACGCATGGCGCACGGCTGCAGCGGTACGGTTGCGGTTGTCGGTCATGCACTCGACCAACACCGCTACGCCGCCCGGGCCGTAACCTTCGTAGGTCAGTTCTTCAACGTTGTCCGCTTCGGTGGCACCGGCGCCACGCGCGACGGCGCGGTCGATGATGTCGCGACTCATGTTCGCGCTCAGCGCTTTATCCAGCGCCAGACGCAAACGCGGGTTGGAGCCCGGATCACCGCCGCCCTGACGGGCCGCAACGGTCAGTTCGCGGATCCACTTGGTGAAGATCTTGCCCCTTTTGGCATCCTGACGTTCTTTGCGGTGCTTGATGTTCGCCCACTTGGAATGACCAGCCATAACTCGCTCCGAATTCTCTTTGAAACGTTGCCCGCCCTGCTCATGCAGCGGCCAGCAAACAAAAAAATCTCGACCTGCTCTCTATAGATAGAAAAAAGGCGCATCCGAAGATGCGCCTTCAGGCCCGTCTTACTCAGCCTTTGGCGTTTCGCGCAAACGAATGTGCAGCTCGCGCAGAGCCTTGGCATCCACCACACCCGGCGCTTGCGTCATCACGTCAGCAGCACTCTGGGTTTTCGGGAAAGCGATCACTTCACGGATCGACTGGGCGCCGGTCATCAGCATGACCAGACGGTCCAGACCGAAGGCCAGGCCACCGTGCGGCGGTGCACCGTACTTCAGGGCGTCGAGCAGGAAGCCGAACTTCTCTTCCTGTTCTGCTTCATTGATACCCAGAAGACGGAATACCGACTGTTGCATCTCTTTGCGGTGGATACGGATCGAACCGCCACCCAGCTCGGTACCGTTCAGCACCATGTCGTACGCGCGGGACAGAGCGCCGGCCGGGTTGGCTTCGAGCTCTTGCGGCGTGCACTTCGGCGCGGTGAACGGGTGGTGCAGCGCCGAGAAGCTGCCGTCATCGTTCTCTTCGAACATCGGGAAGTCGACAACCCACATTGGTGCCCACTCGCAGGTCAGCAGCTTGAGGTCGTGACCGAGCTTGATACGCAGCGCGCCCAGGGCTTCGCTGACGATCTTGGCCTTGTCGGCGCCGAAGAACACGATGTCGCCGTCAACTGCACCCACGCGATCGAGGATGGCGTTGAGGTTTTCCAGCGGGATGTTTTTCACGATCGGCGATTGCAGACCGTCAACACCGGCAGCGCGCTCGTTGACCTTGATGTACGCCAGGCCCTTGGCACCGTAGATGCCGACGAACTTGGTGTAATCGTCGATCTGCTTGCGTGGCATGCTCGCCCCGCCTGGAACGCGCAGAGCAGCGATACGGCATTTCGGATCGTTGGCCGGGCCGCTGAACACTTTGAAATCGACTTCTTTGAGTTGATCGGCAACGTCGACCAGTTCCAGCGGGTTACGCAGGTCAGGCTTGTCGGAACCGTAGCGGCGCATGGCTTCTTCGAAGGTCATGTGCGGGAAGTCACCGAATTCCAGACCCAGCACTTCCTTGAACAGGTTGCGGATCATTTCTTCGGTCAGGCCCATGATCTCTTTTTCATCGAGGAAGCTGGTCTCGATGTCGATCTGGGTGAATTCCGGCTGGCGGTCAGCGCGCAGGTCTTCGTCGCGGAAGCACTTGGCGATCTGGTAGTAACGGTCGAAACCGGCCACCATCAGCAGTTGCTTGAACAGCTGCGGCGATTGCGGCAGGGCAAAGAACGAACCGGCGTGGGTACGGCTCGGCACCAGATAGTCACGCGCACCTTCTGGGGTGGCACGGGTCAGAATTGGTGTTTCGACGTCGAGGAAGCCGTTTTCGTCGAGGAAGCGACGGATGCTGGTGGTCATGCGCGAACGCAGACGCAGCTTCTCGGCCATTTCCGGACGACGCAGGTCGAGGAAGCGATAACGCAGACGGGTTTCTTCGCCGACGTCGGAGAACTCGTTCAACGGGAACGGCGGAGTTTCCGACTCGTTCAGCACTTCCAGTTCGTAGCCCAGCACTTCGATCATGCCCGACGCCATGTTGGCGTTGGTGGCACCGGCCGGACGCAGACGCACCTTACCGGTGATCTTCACGACGTATTCGCTGCGCACGCGGTCGGCAGCGGCGAAGCTCTCGGCGCGATCCGGATCGAAAACCACCTGAGCGAGACCGTCACGATCACGGATATCGAGGAAAATCACCCCGCCGTGGTCGCGACGACGGTGAACCCATCCGCAAAGGGTAATTTCCTGACCTTCCAGGCTTTCGTTAAGTTGGCCGCAATAGTGGCTGCGCATCATGGTAGTGGTTCGCTTCTCGTAATTCGAAATTCGGTAGAGATCCCGTCGCACTCAAGCTGGGTGCGGCATCGGAAAACTCACGCGTGTCGTTCGACCTGGGCCTGAACCCTAGTCAGATTTGTCGCCACCGGCCAGGTTCTTCTTGGCGCCGGTCTTGAAATCGGTTTCGTACCAGCCGCCGCCGCTGAGGCGAAAACCCGGCATGGACAGCTGTTTCTTGAGCTCTGGCGCCTGGCAGGCAGGGCAGTCGACCAGCGGTGCAGCGCTGATCTTTTGAATGGCTTCCAACTGATGACCACAGGAAGCACATTGATAATCGTACATCGGCATGGGGGTGTCTCGGCGATCAGATTGCCACCGCGCGCAGGGCTTTGCGGCGAAAGAGCGGGATTATATCGATTAAATGCGGCCTGTGCAGCCGTAAGACTGCACAGGCCGCGACCTCGGTTGCAAACGCCGATTCAGAGCGAATCGGTCGTTGCCGCTTCCTTGATGCCGTTCATGACGCACACCACCCGCACAAGCGCGCTGAAATTCTTCACCCCGCCATGCCGCAGATGCACTTCACGATCGACGTGGGACAACAGCGAACTGACCGAACAGCAATTTTGCGCGGCCATCGTGCCGAGGATGTTCCAGTAAACCTGCTCAAGCCGCAGGCAGGTTGCATAACCGTTCAGACGTACGGATCGCGACGATGGCTGAACCAGCGCCATGTCAAATTCGTCGACGAACGGATCGACTTTCAATTCATGCGGCAAGCCGACAATCCTGTCGCCTCGCCTGTCTCCCTCTACCATATCGGTGACACTCCTTTGCCATCTCTGCTTGTTTGAAAAGTCACATCCTGTGGCTTTCATAAAAGCGCAGACACAAAGTTATATCCAGACGACTTATTGACCGTCACCGTAGGATAAGCCAACGACACAAGTAAGATTTCGGACAGCGCGCGAACCTCGACCTACCGACTGGCTCGCGCGCCCGGACGATTACGCTTCCAGCAACGCGCGCAGCATCCACGCGGTTTTCTCGTGAACCTGCATGCGCTGGGTCAGCAGGTCGGCGGTCGGTTCATCGCTGACCTTGTCGAGCAGCGGAAAAATGCCGCGCGCCGTGCGGGTCACGGCTTCCTGACCAGCGACCAGTTGCTTGATCATGTCTTCGGCACTTGGCACCCCGACCTCCTCCTTGATGGAAGAAAGGCGAGCGTACGTGGCATAGGCGCCCGGTGCCGGAAAGCCCAGTGCACGAATACGCTCGGCGATCGAGTCCACGGCCAGCGCCAGCTCGTTGTATTGCTCTTCGAACATCAAGTGCAGCGTGCGAAACATCGGGCCGGTGACGTTCCAGTGGAAGTTGTGGGTTTTCAGATACAGCACGTAGGTGTCCGACAACAGACGGGATAGTCCTTCGACGATGGACTTGCGATCTTCTTCACTGATACCGATATCGATTGCCATGTTTACCCCCTAACGGCGATTGAATTCATCCAACAGGTGCAGACCCACTCTAGCAAGGCAACCGACACCCCGCAGCCCTGATTGGCTGCAAACGCTGCGACAAATCGACCGAGGCCATGCCGCCGGCCGGGCTGATTTGAGTAGCCGCAGGCTTTGCTGTTAAATAGGCAGTGTGTCGCCATGCCCCATTTTTCGGGGCGTTGCGCATAGGCTGATGCCGTGAACGTGTCCACCGCCTCTTATTTTGTTCCGAAGCGAACCGTGCGCCTTCAGCTCTTCCTTGTGAGCCGTCATAAACGTGAGCCAATCAAAATGTTGAAAATCGTCCACCTGCTAATGGGCGCAGCGGCCTTGCTGCTGTCGTTCATACCCAGCTTGAAATCCGAAGCCGTTCCCTACCTGCAACAACCCGACGCACTTTACCTGGCCTTTTTCGGCCTGCTGAACCTGGTGATTGCCCCAGTGATTCCTTACTGGAACAAAGGCCCTCGTCAGCATCTGCAAAACCTCGTCAGCGCTCTTCTGGTGCTGACCGTCGTCCTGCAAACCCTGACCCTGATCGCGCCGATGCCCGTCATCGCCGGCCAGCCAGCCGTGTTGTTCACCCTGGTGATCGCACTGGTTGCCGTGGTTCTGCACCTGGCCGTCAGCTTCTATCGTTCTTCGCCTGCTGCCGCTCCAACCAGCTATGACATGACCAATCGTGATACCGGCACCGTCAAGTGGTTCAACACCTCCAAAGGCTTCGGCTTTATCTCCCGGGATTCCGGCGATGATATTTTCGTGCACTTTCGTGCGATCCGTGGCGAAGGCCACCGTGTACTGGTCGAAGGCCAGCGCGTGGAGTTCTCGGTAATGAACCGCGACAAAGGCCTGCAAGCCGAGGACGTGATCGCCGCTCTGCCGCGACGCTGATCCAGGCATAAAAAAACCGCGAGCAGTCTGCTGTTCGCGGTTTTTTTACGCCTGATGAAAAGTGTCCGCCTCAGTAATGAGGCGGTGGCGCCTCATCCTCAAAGGATTCGAACTGGCCGACCATTTCTTCCTGGCGCTTGAGCAGTGCGGCCATCTGCAATTGCAGGCGCTCGACTACGCGCTGTTGGGCCACCAGTACGTCGTTCAACGCCTGAATGGTGTCATCCTGAAACGCCAGACGGCTTTCCAGATCGGTAACGCGATCTTCCAGGCTCATGACTCAGCCCTCCAAAAAAGTGAAATGCTCAGTCAGGACCAGACGCAACCGTTCGCGAATGGTGGCGACCTGCTCGGCACTGTAAGGCCTGGCCGGGTGTTTGCCCCAGACCGGCGCAGGCCAGGCCGCGTCATCGCGCTTACGCACAATCACATGCATGTGCATCTGGCTGACAACGTTACCCAAGGTCGCGACGTTCATCTTGTCAGCGTCAAACAAATCCTTGAGCAACTCAGCCAGCGCGGTGGTTTCCTGCCACAACTGCTGTTGATCGGCGACATCCAACTGAAACAACTCACTGATATCGTCGCGACGAGGCACCAGGATAAACCACGGGTAGTTGGCGTCATTGGACAGCAGCAGTCGGCAGAGAGGGAAATCACCGATGGTCAGCGTGTCCTGTTGAAGTCGTGAATCTAAAGCAAACACTACGCGCACTCCCGGCTGATCTTCATTATTCAGCTTAGCGACGATCCTTTATGGACAGCGCACCAAGCGACAGGACGGCAGCATACCTGCGAATGCGTCAGCCTTCACGACGACGGTCAACCCCGTCGCCCTGCCAACGCCCCGAGATGTGACATTTGCGAGCGCGACGCACCAGCACGGAACCAACATCGATGTTCAGCTCGACAAAATGACCGATAGCCTCAGCGACGCTCAGCGACATGGCCCGTGCAAGCTGTATGAATTCAGAACAGCTGTAAATTTTTTTGCACCAAAACCGCACAGTGCGTCTACGCTCACTGCGTCGGGCATCCGCCAAATACTCACTGGAGGGGTGAACCGGTAACGTTTTTGGTTGTCACGCGCGCTTTTCTGCGAGGCAACACCATAGGAGAAATGGCGTCAAGCACTGAAAAAATCAGGCTTGAAGCCCAGCTTTCACGAGGTTTTCACAAGCGCAGGCGGGTGTTCAGAAAAATAACCGCAACGAAATTGCGGTTTGTGCACGCTTGTTGCATTCGTACCCATATGGACTATAAGCGCACCACTGGAAGTGGATGCCTTAAGCCCCATAAGAACAGTGGCAGGGTTGCCCGATGGAGATTCAAGTGTTTTGCCAGGGACTCTTTTTTACCGATGCAAAAAGGCCCAGAAACAGCGATAAAGTTGTCAGTCCGGCTGCATTGGTACTGTGAATTTGCGACCTCCACCACGCCATTTGCGACACTGTCGTAAAGAAGCTGAAAGGTTGGATTAGCAAGTATCGCCAACATTGTCGGCGTGATATAAGTTTGCGCCGACACAAAAAGAAAGAGCCGCCCAGATAATAAAACAGGTGGGACGGCAGTACTCTTCTAAAACCAAAGGAGCAAATCACGATGCGCGTGATGAAGTGGAGCATGATCGCACTGGCAGTTGCTGCAGCCGCCAGTACTCAAGTGGCTACGGCCGCCCCGTTTGTAAGTGACCAGTCTGAAGCCAAAGGTTTTGTTGAAGACGCGAAACTCACCGAGACGTTGAAGAACTACTACTTCAACCGCGACAACAAGAACGGCGGCCATGACCAGAAAGACTGGACTCAGGGCTTCCTGGGCAACTTCACCTCCGGGTACACCCAAGGTACCGTTGGTGTTGGTATTGATGCATTCGGTTACCTGGCCTTGAAACTCGATGGCGGTGACGGCACTTCCGGTTCGGGCAACATGAGCCGTAGCGACACCATCAAGGCCAACGGTTATTCCCGCGACGTCAATGACAGTCAGGGCAAAGCCGGCGCAGCCATCAAGTTCCGCGTATCCAAAACCGAGTTGAAAGTCGGCGATATGCAGCCAAGCACTGCACCAGTTTTCGCTGTTGGCGGTTCCCGCATCCTTCCACAAACTGCCAGTGGCTTCCAACTGCAAAGCAGCGAAGTCAAAGACCTCGACCTCGAGGCGGGTCACTTCTACTCGGCTACCAGCCAGGACAAAAACGCCCGTGATGGCGAGCTGTGGGCCACTTATGCTGGCGTCAAGGCTGACTCCATCGACTACTTCGGCGGCAAGTACGGCATCACTGACAATCTTTCCGCTTCGCTGTATGGCGCCAAGCTGGAAGACATCTGGAACCAGTACTACGCCAACCTGAACTACACCATCCCGATGGGTGGCGACGAGTCTTTGAACCTGGACGGTAACATCTACCGCACCACCGACACCGGTCGTGCTGAAGCAGGCGAGATCAGCAACACTGCGTTCTCCCTGGCTGCTGCGTTCTCGTTCCTGAAAGCTCACACCTTCACCCTCGCCTTCCAGAAGGTCAACGGTGACACTCCGTTTGACTACATCGGTGTCGGCGGCCACGGTCCTTCGAACCGCGGTGGTGACTCGATCTTCCTCGCCAACTCCATCCAGTACTCTGACTTCAACGGTCCTGGCGAGAAATCCGTTCAAGCCCGTTACGACCTGAAAATGGCTGAGTATGGCGTTCCTGGCCTGAGCTTCATGGTCCGTTACGTCAATGGCTGGAACATCGACGGCACCAATACTCCGACCGTCAGTTCTTATACCGGCGCTTACGGTGAAGACGGCAAACATCACGAAACCAACTTTGAAGCCAAGTACGTTGTTCAAAGCGGCCCGGCAAAAGACCTGTCTTTCCGTATTCGCCAAGCGTGGCACACAGCTAACGCTGACGAAGGCGAAGGCGATGTCAAAGAGTTCCGTCTGATCACCGAATACCCACTGAACATCTTGTAATCGTCAGTGGTTAGTTTGGAAGCATAAAAAAAGGCCCATCTTGCGATGGGCCTTTTTTATTGCCTGTCACTTGCAATAGTTGCCTGACCGACAAGTCAGGCAACTAATTAGCAACCTATCATTGTGTGGCCGATTCCTGCACCACACGAATCACCCGCTGTGGGAAAGGGATATCAATCCCTGCAGTCTTTAAACGATCACGCGACTGTTCGTTAAACATGAACATCACGTCCCAGTAATCTGCAGTTTTGACCCATACACGCAGGGAAACAGTGATCGAACTGTCGCCCAAGGTCGAAATCACGGCCTGTGGCGCCGGATCCTGCAACACACGCTCATCCTTGGCCAGATCCAGCAGCACCTGACGGGCCTTCTGCAGATCGGCTTCGTAATCAACGCCTACATCAAACACAACC
The DNA here is from genome assembly GCF_022662375.1 of Pseudomonas sp. CROZ-RG-20F-R04-15. Taxonomy (GTDB): domain Bacteria; phylum Pseudomonadota; class Gammaproteobacteria; order Pseudomonadales; family Pseudomonadaceae; genus Aquipseudomonas. The sequence goes on from NZ_JAKNQL010000012.1 coordinate 164,797, forward strand.
TTGCGAGTCGGCTGACGGTTGGTGTTGGTAATGATGCCGTTCGACAGGTTGCCGTTTGGCACGATGATGGTTTTGTTGTCGCCAGTACGCAGCACGGTGTGGAAAATCTGGATGCTGTCGACTGTACCCGACACACCTTGCGCTTCGATCCAGTCACCGATACGGAACGGACGGAACAGCAGAATCAACACGCCGCCGGCGAAGTTCGCCAGGCTGCCTTGCAAGGCCAGACCGATCGCCAGACCGGCAGCACCGATCGCAGCAACAAACGAGGTAGTTTCAACACCGATCATCGACGCGACGCTGACGATCAGCAACACCTTGAGAATGATGTTCGCCAGGCTGCTGATAAAGCCTTGCAGCGCCAGATCGGCGTTGCGCAGGGCCAGCAGACCACCGAGCTTTTGCGTGACCTTGTTGATCAACCACCAGCCGATGGCCAGGGTAATCACTGCCAGCAGCACACGGCTGCCGTACTCCATGATCATCGGGATCCACGCCTGGGATGCCTTGACCAGGTTGTCCACCTCAGCATTCAAATCCATGTTCTATCTCCTGATTTCCGGCCATTCGGCACGCGAAAAATAAGCGGCAGAAACCCGCCGGATGTACACAAAACAATGTGGGAGCGAGCCTGCTCGCGAAGGCGCCGTGTCATTCAGCAATGAGTTGACTGACACACCGCCTTCGCGAGCAGGCTCGCTCCCACAGGTCATCTGACCGAGTTTAGTCGCGGAAGTTGTTGAACTGCAGTGGCATGCCGAACTCTTTGGCCCGCAGTGCCGCGATGGCCTCTTGCAGGTCATCACGCTTCTTGCCGGTCACGCGCACTTGCTCGCCCTGAATGGCGGCCTGTACTTTGAGTTTGGCGTCCTTGATGTGGCCGACGATCTTCTTCGCCAGCTCCTTGTCGATGCCTTCCTTGAGCACGGCGTCCTGCTTCATCAGCTTGCCCGAAGCGTACGCGTCTTTGACTTCAAGGCACTGTACGTCGATCTTGCGCTTGACCAGTGCCAGCTTGAGGATTTCGATCATCGCTTCGAGCTGGAACCCGGCTTCAGCGGTGAGGCTGACGGTCAGGTCTTTTTCCTTGAACTCGAAGCTGCCTTTGCCTTTCAGGTCATAACGACGATCGAGTTCCTTCACGGCGTTCTCGACCGCGTTGGTGAGTTCGTGTTTGTCCAGTTCGGATACCACGTCGAACGACGGCATGTAATCTCTCCAATAAAAAGGCGCGCTCGATGTGGATGGAGCGCGCTTGGCTTGCGGTTAAAATCGGGCTCATTATAACGGGTCTTTTCCCACCGACACGGCGAGCCGCACATGCCTGTACGCAATCGAGCAAAAAACTGATGTCCACCCCCTGGCATGTTCTCGGCGCCGGCAGTCTCGGCACACTGTGGGCCACACGTCTGGCTCGCGCCGGCCTGCCGGTCAGACTGATCGTGCGTGATGCCGAACGCTTGCAAAGCTATCAGGCTGCGGGCGGCTTGACGCTGGTGGAGCAAGGTGTGGCGAGCAGCTATGCGGTTTCCGGCGAAACGCCCGACAGCCCTGAGCCGATCCGCCGTTTGCTGGTGGCGTGCAAGGCCTACGACGCCGAAAGCGCCGTCGCCCGCCTCGCCCCACGGCTGACTGCGGACGCCGAACTGATCCTCCTGCAAAACGGCCTCGGCAGTCAGGACGCCGTCGCCAACCGTGTGCCGCTGGCACGCTGCATCAGCGCTTCGAGTACCGAGGGTGCCTTCCGCGATGGCGACTGGCGTGTGGTGTTCGCCGGTCACGGTTTTACCTGGCTGGGCGATGCCGGGCATCCGGTCGCGCCGATCTGGCTGGATGATCTCGACGCCGCGAAAATCCCCCACGAGTGGAGCACCGATATCCTCACCCGGTTATGGCGAAAACTCGCGCTCAACTGTGCGATCAATCCGCTGACCGTGCTGCACAACTGCCGCAACGGCGGATTGCAGGAACATCACTGCGAAGTCGCCACGCTGTGCGACGAGCTGGCCGAACTGCTGGAGCGCTGCGGCCAACCGGCTGCAGCAGAAAACCTGCAACAGGAAGTCCAAAGGGTCATCCATGCTACCGCCGCCAATTACTCATCGATGTATCAGGACGTCGCCAATCAACGCCGCACGGAAATCAGCTATCTATTGGGCCACGCCTGCAAAGTCGCCGCGCGCCATCAGCTGAACCTGCCGCACCTCAAGCAATTGCAGCAACGACTGATCACGCATCTGCACAGCCTCGGATTGCCCAGCGACTGAGCAGCGGCTACGCTGGCCACTTGTTCCTTTGCTGCGATAAACCTGATGCCATTGCGCCAGCGTCTCGAAAACCTGCCGGTCGGCCAGAAACTGCTGGCCGCCCTGCTGGTGCTGTTGACCACTGTTCTGCTGGTCGCCAACCTGACCTTTATCAGCGCCGCCTATTACATCTCTCAGGAAAGCATGGCACCGCAGGCCTTGCAGACCATCGGCCGGCTGATTTCCAACCCGAGTCTGGTCAGCGAAGCCCTGCAGTCACCGCAAAGCGCCGAGCGCCTGCTGAAAGAACTCGACAGTTATTCACCACTGCGCGCCGCCGCGTTGTATGACGGCAAGGGTGAACGCCTGGCGCAAGTCCAGCGCGGCGACAAACTCAACCTGCCGGAACGCTATCGGCATATCGAAGCCTGGCAACTGACCGAATTTCGCAGTAACCAGTTGATCACCCTGCCCCGCCCCGGCACGGCGCCGGGCCATCTGTTGCTGGTCGCCAGCAGCGAGCTGCCAATGGCGTTCTACACCGGCACGTTGACTGCTAGCCTCGGCATTCTGATTTTCAGTGTGTTGCTGTGGCTGGTGATTGCCCGGCAGATCAAACGCCTGATTACCCGGCCGATCCATCAACTGGAAGAGCTGTCGCGTCAGGTGACCCGGGAAGAAAACTACGCACTGCGTGCCTCGCGCGGCAATCACGACGAAATCGGCAGTCTCGCCGAGGCGTTCAACACCATGCTGTCGCGCATCGAAGCCCGCGAGCAGCAACTCAAGCGTGCCCGCGACGACTCGCAAGCCGCTTACGATCAGGCGCAGGGTCTGGCCGAGGAAACCCGCCACACCAACCGCAAACTGGAACTGGAAGTACAGGTGCGCAGCAAGATCGAAAAGAAGCTCACCGGTTTCCAGAACTACCTCAACAGCATCATCGACTCGATGCCCTCGGCGCTGATCGCCCTCGACGAGCAACTTTACGTCACCCAATGGAACCAGGAGGCCAGCGCCCTTTCCGGCACGCGGCTGGACGAAGCGCTGAACCAGCCGATTTTCCTCGCCTTCGAACCGCTCAAGCCATTCCTGCCGCAACTCAAGCAGACCGTCGAACAACACACGGTGGCGAAAATCGAGCGAGTAACGTGGTTCAAGGATGAAGAACCGAAGCATTACGCGCTGACCTTCTATCCATTGATGGGCGGTGCCGGGCGCGGCGTGGTAATCCGCATCGACGACATCACCCAACGACTGTCGCTGGAAGAAATGATGGTGCAGTCGGAAAAAATGCTTTCGGTCGGTGGCCTTGCCGCCGGCATGGCTCATGAAATCAACAACCCGTTAGGGGCGATCCTGCACAACGTGCAGAATATCCGGCGACGCCTGTCCGCCGATCTGCCGAAGAACCTCGAAACCGCCGAGCAACTGGGCATCGAACTGGACACGGTGAACCGCTACCTGCAGGGCCGCGAAGTGCCGCAACTGCTCGACGGCATCCAACAGGCCGGCGCCCGCGCGGCGAAAATCGTCACGCACATGCTCAGCTTCAGCCGTCGCAGCACCCGACAAATGGCGCCGTGCGACTTACCGGCACTGATCGACCAAGCCGTGGACATCGCCGGCAACGACTTCGATCTGGCCATCGGCTTCGACTTCAAGGGCCAGGCGATTATTCGCCAGTTCGACCCGGCGCTAGGGCCGGTGCCGGGCACCGCCAACGAACTCGAGCAAGTACTGCTCAACCTGTTAAAAAATGCCGCCCAAGCCATTCACCAGCGTGAAGGCGATAGCGAGCCGGGCCGGATCATCCTGCGCACCAGGCTCAATCCGCCGTGGGCTGAAATTCAGGTCGAGGACAACGGCATCGGCATGAGCGAGAGCGTGCGCAAACGCACCTTCGAGCCGTTCTTCACCACCAAGGAAATCGGCCAGGGCACCGGGCTTGGCTTGTCGGTGTCGTACTTCATCATCACCAACAATCACAAAGGACAGATGGAGGTGCAGTCAGCACCGGGCCAAGGCACCTGTTTCACCTTGCGCCTGCCGTTGACGCAACCGCTGCCCATCGCTGCCGAAACCAATCAATTATCGAGGTAAACCATGGGCTTTCGCCTGTCGAAAATCTACACCCGCACCGGTGACAAAGGCGAAACCGGCCTGGGCGATGGCCGCCGTGTGCCCAAGGATCACCCCCGCATCGAGGCCATTGGCGAGGTCGATACGCTGAACAGTCAGGTCGGCGTGTTGCTGGCCGGGCTGATAGCCGAACGCGAGACCTATCCGGGACTGAATGAACTGATCGAGGTGTTGGCGCCTTGTCAGCATCGCTTGTTTGATTTGGGTGGCGAGTTGGCGATGCCGGAGTATCAGGCGTTGAACGCGGCGGAAATCGAACGGCTGGAAGCGGCGATCGATGTGTGGAATGAAGAACTGGGGCCGCTGGAGAATTTCATTCTTCCGGGCGGGTCGATGCTGATTGCGCAGGCGCATGTGTGCCGCAGCCTCGCGAGAAGTGCCGAGCGGCGTTGTCAGCATTTGAATGCGCTGGAACCGTTGGCCGGGGTTGGGCTGGCGTATATCAATCGGTTGTCGGATTTGTTGTTTGTCGCGGCGCGGTTGATTGCGCGGCGGCAGGGGATTGCGGAGATTCTCTGGCAGCCGGCGGCAAAGCCTGCAGAAATCTAGCGCCTGACAGATCGCCTTCGCGAGCAGGCTCGCTCCCACATTTGATTGCATTCCAACTGAAGAAATCCGATCAACTGTGGGAGCGAGCCTGCTCGCGAAGAGGTCAGCAGCCTTTACAGAGAATCAGGCCAGAACGCGCGGATCCCCGCCACACCTTGAGCCCCGCACTTCCAGGCTTTTTCGCACTCCGCCGGACCAACCCCGCCCAACAGAAACACCGGTTTGCTGAAGCTTTCAATCAACGCCCCAGCCTGTTCCCAGCCAAGCGGCTGCGCATCCGGGTGCGTCAAGGTCGGCTGCACCGGCGACAGGGTCACAAAATCCACGCCCATCTGTTCCGCCAGCGCCAGTTCTTCAGCGTTGTGGCACGACGCCGCCAACCAGCGCTCCGCCGGTAACGGCCGCCCCGCCGCCGCGTATTTGCGCAGCTGAGCAGCGGTGATGTGCCAACCGGCAGACGGGAAATCGCCGAGCCACTCGAACGGCCCTTTGATCATCAACTGCGCCTTGCCCGCGCACAGCCCGGCCGCATCGACAGCCAGATCGCGATACTTGGGGTCATAGCCGTTCGGCGCGCGCAACTGGATCAGTTTGATCCCACCGGCAATCGCCTTCTGGATACCGCGCAGTAGAGCCGGGGTTTCCAGATCCTCAGGGGTAATCAGGTACTCCGCCGGCAAACGCGCCGCCGCAACGATCGGCTGGTTGGCGGCCGGGAACTCGTAGCTCACCAGTTCCTTCGCCGTGACCCAGGCCAACGGCTGCCCTTCGGCACCGTGCGGCTCGCCAGTGAAGGCCGAGACTTCCCAGACATCCAGCAACACCTGTTTGTCGGGATAATCGTGACGCACTTTGATCAGCGGCCGGGCTGAGCCAACGACGATGCCCAACTCTTCTTGCAGCTCACGGGCCAGTGCGCTTTCGACCGACTCGTCGGCCTCGACCTTGCCGCCGGGAAACTCCCACAGACCACCCTGATGCTGGGTGTCGGCGCGGCGGGCGATGAGGATTTTGCCACTGTCGTCACGAATGACCGCAGCGGCGACGTGTACACGTTTCACGGATTCAACTCCTCCAGTCCAGCCTTTTGCCACGCTTTGAAGGCGGGCCATTGGTAGACGGTTTCAACATAGGCTTCGTCGGCGGCCGGCAACTGCACCTGGTAAGTGCGCAGACGCACGGCAATCGGTGCGAAGAAGGCATCGGCCAGACTTACCCGACCGAACAGGTACGGCCCGCTCTCGGTCGCGGCGGCGCGGCATTCGGCCCACAGCGCGAGCATGCGCTCGATGTCGACCTTCACTTCTGGCGGCACCGGGTTCAGCGGTGCGTCATGGTTGAGGTTGAAGGGCATGTGATTGCGCATGGCGAAGAAGCCGCTGTGCATTTGTGCGCAAGCGGATCGGGCCTGGGCGCGGGCGTAAATATCGCTCGGCCAGAGTTGCTCGGACGGGAACTGCTCGGCGAGGTATTCGGCGATGGCTAATGAGTCAGCGATGGTCCCGCGCGAGGTTTGCAGCAGCGGCACCTTGGCGGTCGGCGAGTGCTTGAGCAGCAGTTCGCGGGTGTCGGGCTTACCGAGTTTGATCAGCTCTTCGCTGTAGGGTGCGCCGGTCAGCTCAACGGCCAGTGCGGCACGCAGGGACCAGGAGGAAAGCAGTTTGTCGCCGATGATCAGGTGCAGGGACATGGGTGTGGCGCCTTTTCGTCAGTGGAGAAACCTGGAGACTTGCATTCTTTGAGCTGCCGCCTTCGCGAGCAGGCTCGCTCCCACATTGGATCGTGTTGTCACAAATCCCCTGTGGGAGCGAGCCTGCTCGCGAAAGAAGCGACCCGGTCTTGGATCAGGTGCGGTATTCGGCGTTGATCTTCACATATTCATGCGAAAGGTCAGTGGTCCAGATGGTTTCGCTGCAATCGCCGCGACCCAGTTCGATGCGGATAGTGATCTCTTCCTGCTGCATCACCGCCGAGCCTTGGGCTTCAGTGTAGGTCGCCGCACGGGCGCCACGGCTGGCAATGCACACGTCGCCGAGGAATACGTCGATCTTGCTCACGTCCAGATTCGGCACGCCGGCACGGCCGACAGCAGCCAGGATGCGGCCCCAGTTCGGGTCGGAGGCGAACAGCGCGGTTTTGATCAGCGGCGAGTGCGCCACGGTGTAGCCGACGTCGAGGCATTCCTGATGGTTGCCGCCGCCATTCACTTCAACAGTGACGAACTTGGTTGCGCCTTCGCCGTCACGCACGATGGCCTGGGCCACGTCCATGCACACTTCGAACACCGCTTGCTTCAACTTGGCGAACAACTCGCCTTCGGCGCGGGTGATTTCCGGCAGTGCAGCCTTACCGGTGGCAATCAGCATGCAGCAGTCGTTGGTCGAGGTGTCGCCGTCGATGGTGATGCGGTTGAACGACTTGTTGGCACCGTCGAGCATCAAGTTGTGCAGCACTTCGCGGGAGACTTTGGCGTCAGTGGCGATGTAACCGAGCATGGTCGCCATGTTCGGGCGGATCATGCCCGCGCCTTTGCTGATGCCGGTGACGGTGATGGTCACGCCGTCATGCGCGAACTGGCGGCTGGCGCCCTTCGGCAGGGTGTCGGTGGTCATGATGCCGGTGGCGGCAGCTTCCCAGTTGTTTTCCGACAGGTCATCGAGTGCGGCTTGCAGCGCGCCTTCGATCTTCTCGACCGGCAGTGGCTCGCCAATCACACCGGTGGAGTACGGCAGGATCTGCTCGGCAGCAACGCCGGTCAGCTCGGCCAGTCTGGCGGTGGTGCGCTCAGCGGCGGCCAGGCCTGGCTCGCCGGTGCCGGCATTGGCGTTACCGGTGTTGGTCAGCAGGTAACGCACAGCGTTCTGCACGCGCTTCTTCGCCAGGATTACCGGCGCGGCACAAAAGGCGTTCAACGTGAACACACCGGCCACGGTCGAACCTTCGGCGCAGCGCATCACAACGACATCCTTGCGCCCGGGGCGCTTGATGCCGGCCGAGGCGATACCGAGTTCAAAACCGGCAACCGGGTGCAACGTTGGCAAAGGACCAAGACCAACAGCCATGAATGCGCTCCTTACTCAATGATGTCAGCACCGCCACGCGCAGTGACGGTGGTTTAAATGGCAAAACGCCGCGACGGCAGGAGCCGGTCGCGGCGCGGGTATTTCAGCGATTGAAACGGGTTTTACTGGATCTGCCCGTGGCAATGCTTGAATTTCTTGCCCGAACCGCAGTAGCACAGCTCGTTGCGGCCCAGCTTCTGCTCGTTGCGCACCGGCGCGGTGGCGAGGGCTACATCGACCTCTTCACCCAGTACTTCCGGTTGCTCCAGACCTGGCGCTTCGGCGTGTTCGAACTGCATGCGGGCGGCCAGTGCTTCGGCTTCCTGACGCAGACGTTGCTCTTCGGCTTCCGGATCTTCGCGACGCACCTGAACGTGCGACAGCACACGGATCGAGTCGCGCTTGATCGAATCGAGCAGCTCGGAGAACAGCGTGAACGACTCGCGCTTGTATTCCTGCTTCGGATTCTTCTGGGCGTAGCCACGCAGGTGGATGCCGTGACGCAGGTGATCCATGGTCGACAGGTGGTCTTTCCACAGGTCATCCAGCACGCGCAGTACGATTTGCTTCTCGAACGAGCGCAGTGCGTCGGCACCGGCCTGGTCTTCTTTCTCGTTGTACGCCGCCATCAGCTCGGTCATGAGCTTCTCGCGCAGGGTTTCTTCGTACAGGTGATCGTCTTCGTCGAGCCACTGCTGGATCGGCAGTGTCACGCCGAAGTCGCTGGCAATCGTAGCTTCCAGACCGGCCACGTCCCACTGCTCTGGCAGCGACTGCGGCGGAATGTGCGCGCTGACGGTGGCGTTGAGCACGTCCTGACGGAAGTCGGCGATGGTCTCACCGATGTTGTCAGCGGCCAGCAACGTGTTACGCATGTGATAGATCACTTTACGCTGTTCGTTGTTGACGTCGTCGAACTCGAGCAGTTGCTTGCGAATATCGAAGTTACGGCCTTCAACCTTGCGCTGTGCCTTCTCGATCGCGTTGGTCACCATGCGGTGCTCGATCGCTTCGCCCGGCTGCATGCCCAGGGCTTTCATGAAGTTCTTCACCCGGTCAGAGGCAAAAATGCGCATCAGGCTGTCTTCCAGCGACAGGTAGAAGCGGCTGGAACCAGCGTCACCCTGACGGCCGGCACGGCCACGTAACTGGTTGTCGATACGACGCGATTCGTGACGCTCAGAAGCGATCACCTGCAAACCGCCCGATTCCAGCACTTGCTGGTGACGCTTCTGCCAGTCGGCCTTGATCTGAGCGATCTGCTCAGGGGTCGGGTCTTCCAGCGAGGCGACTTCAACCTCCCAGTTACCGCCCAACAGGATGTCGGTACCACGACCGGCCATGTTGGTGGCGATTGTCAGTGCGCCCGGGCGACCGGCCTGCGCAATGATCTCGGCTTCTTTTTCGTGGAACTTGGCGTTGAGAACCTTGTGCTCGATGCCTTCCTTCACCAGCAATGCGGACATGTGCTCGGAAGTTTCGATGGTGGCAGTACCCACCAGCACCGGACGACCGGCCGCCATGCTTTCCTTGATGTCCGTAACGATCGCCGCGTATTTCTCTTCGGCGGTGAGGAACACCAGGTCGTTGAAGTCTTTACGCGCCAACGGTTTGTTCGGCGGAATGACCATGACTTCCAGACCATAGATCTGGTGGAATTCGAACGCTTCGGTGTCAGCGGTACCGGTCATGCCGGACAGCTTGGTGTAAAGACGGAAGTAGTTCTGGAACGTGGTAGAGGCCAGGGTCTGGCTCTCGGCCTGAATGTTCAGACCTTCCTTGGCTTCGATGGCCTGGTGCAGGCCTTCGGACAGGCGGCGACCCGGCATGGTCCGGCCGGTGTGTTCGTCGACCAGTACGACCTGACCGTCCTGCACGATGTATTCGATGTTGCGGTTGAACAGCTTGTGCGCACGCAGACCGGCATATACGTGGGTCAGCAGGCCCAGGTTATGCGCCGAATACAGGCTCTCGCCTTCAGCCAGCAGGCCGACGCGGGTAAGCATGTCTTCGATGAACTGGTGACCGGCTTCGTTGAGTTCGACCTGACGGGTCTTCTCGTCAACGGTGTAGTGACCAGCCTTGGTGACTTCGCCTTCAACTTCTTCAACGTGCAGTTCCATCTGCGGGATCAGTTTATTGATCTCCATGTACAGCTTGGAGCTGTCCTCGGCCTGACCGGAGATGATCAGCGGGGTGCGCGCTTCGTCGATGAGAATGGAGTCGACTTCGTCGATCACGGCAAAGTTGAGTTCGCGCTGGAATTTTTCTTCCATGCTGAACGCCATGTTGTCGCGCAGGTAGTCGAAACCGAATTCGTTGTTGGTGCCGTAGGTGATGTCGGCGGCGTAGGCCAGACGTTTCTCTTCCGGCGGCTGGAACGGCGTCACGACGCCGACGGTCAGGCCGAGGAATTCATACAGCGGACGCATCCAGTTGGCGTCGCGGCGGGCCAGGTAGTCGTTCACCGTCACAACGTGCACGCCCTTGCCGGACAGTGCGTTGAGGTAAACGCCCAGGGTTGCCACGAGGGTTTTACCCTCACCGGTGCGCATTTCGGCGATCTTGCCTTCGTGCAAGGTCATGCCACCGACGAGTTGCACGTCGAAGTGGCGCATACCCATGATGCGCTTGCCGGCTTCGCGGGCGACCGCAAAGGCTTCTGGCAACAGCTTGTCGAGGGTTTCCCCTTTGGCGATGCGGGCCTTGAACTCATCGGTCTTGGCGCGCAATTGATCGTCCGAAAGGGCCACCATTTGCTCTTCGAAGGCATTGACGAGCTGCACCGTCTTGAGCATGCGTTTGACTTCACGCTCGTTCTTGCTTCCAAAAAGTTTCTTTAACAAAGGCGCAAACATATCGGCAGGATCTTCCACACTAAAGGGATGGAGGGCGGCCCCGTGAGCGTCGCCCGTGCAGCCCTCATGGCCGCATGCGAACGAGCATTCTACCCGGAAACGTAAGTGAGGAAAGTGGCGATGTTCCACGATGCTGGCACTGCGCTTTGACGGGGCTCACTTAAAATAGGGGCGTTTTGCTCAACTTCAAGTCATACAAGGCAGAAGTTAGTCGTTGATTTAATGGGTAAAGCGGGGGCAAAAGCAATGGGCGAGTGATTTCGGCCTTTCTGCTACCATGGCGTTTCTGTTACTTCAGGTGTTCGATCATGGCATTTCGCCCTCTTACGGCCAGAGCACCCGCCGTTCTCCTGCGCGAAGCCAAGCCGCTCAAAGCCATCCTCGGCCATGCCCAACGACTGGGTCATTTGCAGCGCCTGCTCGAAAGCCAACTGCAACCTGCCGCCCGCGAACACTGCCATGTCGCCTCGTGGCGCGAAGGCAGTTTGCTGCTGATCGTCACCGATGGTCACTGGGCCACACGCCTGCGCTACCAGCAAAAACGCCTGCAGCGGCAATTGCAGATGTTCGACGAGTTCGCCAGTTTGACGCGGATTCTGTTCAAAGTGCAGCCGCCGACGGTTCAACGCGGGGCAGCCGGGCACACGATGGATTTGTCCACGGAAGCTGCGGCGACGATTCAGGCCACGGCGGACGGGATCACTGATCCGGGTTTGCGCGCGGCGCTGGAACGTTTAGCGGCACACGCCAAAGACAAGTCCTGACTTCTATTCTGAATCTTCATGCAATACCAATGTGGGAGCGAGCTTGCTCGCGAAGAGGCCGTGTCAGACGACATCTATGTTGAATGACAGGCCGCCTTCGCGAGCAAGCTCGCTCCCACAGGTTTTAACGGCGTTTGCTGCCACCGAGCAATGAGCCCATCAAACCGCGCACCAATTGCTTGCCGAGGTTATTGGCGGCCTGACGCATCGCCGACTTCAGCGCCTGACCCGCGGCGGTACCCAGGAACTCCCCAGCCCTGTCGGCGAGGCTTGGTTCTTCAACCGCAGGCTTGCCGGCGGGTGCCTCGGCTTCAGGCGCCAGGCCTTTACGTCCCATGAGAATTTCATACGCCGACTCACGATCGATCGGCTTGTCATAGCGGCCCTTGAACGGCGATCCGGCAATCAGCACGGTTCGTTCGGTCTCGGTTAGCGGCCCGATTCGCGATTGCGGTGGCGCCACTAGTACGCGCTGAACCATTTCCGGCGTGCCTTTCTCGGTCAGCGTGCCGACCAGCGCCTCACCAATCCCCAACTCGGTCAGCACCGACAGGCTGTCAAATGCCGGATTCGGCCGGAAGCCGTCCGCTACCGCGCGCAGGGATTTCTGCTCTTTGGCGGTAAAGGCGCGCAAGCCATGCTGAATGCGCAGGCCAAGCTGCGCCAGCACGTCATCGGGCAAGTCCGCCGGCGACTGGGTGACGAAATACACGCCCACACCTTTGGATCGAATCAAGCGTACTACTTGCTCCAGCCGCTCCTGCAAGGCCTTGGGCGTATCGCCAAAGAGTAAATGCGCCTCATCGAAAAACAGCGCCAGCAGCGGTTTATCGGCATCGCCGCGCTCGGGCAATTGCTCGAACAGTTCAGCCAGCAGCCACAACAGGAACGTTGCGTAGACCTTCGGCGCCTCGTGCACCAGTCGGCTGGCGTCGAGTAAATGGATGCGCCCACGGCCATCCGCCGCCGGTTGCAGAATGTCTTCGAGTTGCAGTGCCGGTTCGCCAAACAAGGCTTCGGCGCCCTGCTGTTCCAGCGTCGCCAGGCGGCGCAACAACGCCTGACTGGAACCGGTGGTCATCAACGCCGCGTCTTCGCCCAATAGCTGCGGGTTTTCCTTGAGGTGATTGAGCAGCGCTTTCAGATCCTTCAAGTCCAGCAGCAACAGGCCTTCGCGATCGGCGACCTTGAACGCTGCGTAGAGCGCTGACTGCTGGCTGTCGGTCAGCTCCAGCAGACTGCCGATCAGCAGCGGCCCCATTTCGCTCAACGTGGTGCGCAGCGGATGACCGGACTCGCCGTGGATATCCCACAGTGTCACCGGATAAGCCTGCGCTTTGTAGTTGAGCCACGGCATCCCGGCAATGCGCTCGGCTACTTTGCCCTGCGGGTTGCCGGCCGCACCGAGGCCGCACAGATCGCCCTTGATGTCAGCGGCAAATACCGCCACGCCAGCGTCGCTGAACGCCTCGGCCAGACGCTGCAAGGTGACGGTTTTACCAGTACCGGTAGCGCCGGCAACCAGCCCGTGGCGGTTCGCCAGGCGCATGGCCTGAGCAATCTGTTGCCCCGCGAGGTCGGCGCCGATTACGAGTTGCGATGAGTCAGGCATTTTGTCACCCAATGGTTAATCTTTGATTGCGCATGGCCGATACACAAAGGTGAGAGCCCGACCACAAGTCAGGCCGGACATTTCCCTAAGGAGAGACGGAAATATCAGCTTGTTTTCACCGTTGCCCATTTCGCGCGCCTCTATAAAAGCACGCCCTGGACATTAAGACCTTAGCGGAACCCCAAGCCATGAACAAAAATCTGCGCTTCAGCCATAAAATTTTGCTTGCCGCCGCCCTCATCGTCATCGCTGCCTTCGCCTCGTTTACCTTGTACAACGACTGGCTACAGCGCAATGCGATCCGCGATGACCTGAACAACTATCTCAACGAGATGGGCGAAGTCACCGCCGGCAATATTCAGACCTGGCTTAGCGGCCGTATTCTGCTGGTCGAGAACGCTGCCCAGAACATTGCCATCAATCCCGAACCTGCCAACGTCGCGAGCCTGCTGGAACAGAAAACCCTGACCTCGACGTTCATGGCCACCTATCTGGGCGATGCCACCGGGCACTTCACCATCCGCCCGGACACGAAGATGCCGGACGGTTTCGATCCGCGCGTGCGCCCTTGGTATAAAGGTGCCGAGAGCAGCAGCACCTCGACCCTGACCGAACCGTACATCGACGCCGCCACCGGCCAGTTGATCATCTCCATCGCCACCGCGTCGAAAAAGGCCGGCCAGAGCGTCGGTGTGGTGGGCGGTGACCTGAGTCTGCAATCGCTGGTCGACACCCTCGCCGCTCGGGATTTCGACGGCATGGGTTATGTGTTCCTGGTCAGCGCCGACGGCAAGATCCTCGTCCACCCGGACAAGGCTCTGGTGATGAAATCCCTGAAAGAAGCCTATCCGCAGGACACCCCGCGCATCAGCAGCGACTTCAGCGAAGTCACCGTCGACGGCAAGACCCGCATCGTCACCTTCGCGCCGATCAAAGGCCTGCCGTCGGTGAACTGGTACATCGGTCTGTCGGTGGACAAGGACAAGGCCTTTGCGATGCTCAGCCAGTTCCGCACTTCGGCGGTCATCGCCACAGTCATCGCGGTCGCGATCATCCTCGCGCTGCTCGGCATGCTGATCCGCATTCTGATCCAGCCGCTGCACGTCATGACTCGCGCCATGGAAGACATTGCCGACGGCGAAGGCGACCTGACCAAACGCCTGACCATCGTTAACAACGATGAATTCGGCGTGCTGGGCACCGCATTCAACCGCTTCGTCGAGCGTATTCACGGCTCGATCCGCGAAGTGTCGTCGGCCACCGGGCAAGTCAACGAAGTCGCCCTGCGGGTGGTCGCTGCGTCGAACTCGTCGATGTACAACTCCGATCAACAAGCCTCGCGCACCAGCAGCGTTGCCGCCGCGATCAATCAGCTCGGCGCCACCGCGCAGGAAATCGCCCGCAACGCCGCACAGGCCTCGAATCAGGCCAGCGATGCGCGTGGTCTGGCTGAAGACGGCCAGCAAGTGGTGGATCGCAGCATTAAAGCGATGAATCAACTGTCGAGCATGCTCAGCGCATCGAGCAGCAACATCGAGTCGCTGAACAGCAAGACCGTGAACATCGGCCAGATTCTTGAGGTGATCACCAGCATTTCCCAGCAGACCAACCTGCTGGCGCTCAACGCCGCGATTGAAGCGGCACGTGCCGGTGAGGCCGGCCGTGGTTTCGCCGTGGTGGCGGATGAAGTGCGCAACCTGGCGCACCGCACCCAGGAGTCGGCGCAGCAAGTGCAAACCATGATCGAGGAGCTGCAGGTCGGCGCCCGTGAATCGGTGAGCACCATGAGCGACAGCCAGCGCCACAGTCAGGACAGTGTCGAAATTGCCAACCTGGCCGGGGAGCGCTTGAACAGCGTAACGCAGCGCATTGGCGAGATCGACGGGATGAACCAGTCGGTGGCCACGGCGACGGAGGAGCAGACCGCTGTTGTGGAGTCGATCAACGTCGACATCACCGAGATCAATACGCTGAACCAGGAAGGTGTGGAGAACTTGCAGGCGACGCTGCGGGCGTGTTCGGATCTGGAGCAGCAGGCTTCGCGTCTGAAACAGCTTGTGGGTAGTTTCCGGATTTAAGATCAAAAGCCTACCCCCTCACCCCAGCCCTCTCCCCCAGGGGGGCGAGGGGAAAAGGGAGCCGATCTTCATGCTGTTCAAAACCTGAGTTCGACTGAAGACGTTCAGGTCGATGAATCAAGCCCAGACACCTCGGTCAGTCCCCTCTCCCTACGGGCGGTCCGACGTTTCGGGAGGGTTAGGGTGAGGGGCTCTTCCGCTCTGAAGCTCTTCAGCCCCACCGCGCAATCCCGACCGAACATCTATTCCTGATAAAGGTCAACCAAGGGAGAACCACGCAGCGGAGGCTTGATCACCGTGCATATCGCCGACATCACCATGTTCTACGCCCCGGCCAGCGGTGGCGTGCGCACTTATCTGGATGCCAAACATCGCCGGCTGGGAGTCAAACCCGGCATTCGTCACAGCCTGCTGATTCCCGGCGCGCACTTCGGTGAGCACGACGGCGTTTACACGGTCCCCGCCCCCGCCCTGCCCTTCGGCAAAGGTTATCGCTTCCCGCTGCGCCTCGCGCCTTGGCGAAATGTCCTGCAGAATTTGCAGCCCGATCTGATCGAAGTCGGCGACCCTTACCTGACAGCCTGGGCCGCGCTGGATGCGCGGCGACAACTGGATGTGCCGGTGATCGGTTTTTATCATTCGGACCTGCCGCTGCTGGTCGGCAATCGTATGGGCCATTGGGTTACGCCGAATATCGAGGCGTATGTCACCCGGCTCTACGGCAACTTCGACCGAGTCCTGGCGCCAAGCCAGGTGATGGCTGACAAACTCAGCGGACTGGGCGTGCGCAATGTCTTCGTGCAGCCCTTGGGCGTGGACCTGCAAACCTTTCACCCCGATGCCCACGACCGCAATCTGCGTGCTGAACTGGGCATCGCCGAAGACACACGCCTGCTGATTTTCGCTGGACGCGGCTCGAAAGAAAAAAACCTGCCAGTGCTGCTCAAGTGCATGAAACGCCTCGGCCCGCGTTATCACCTGCTGCTGGTCGGCTCATCGATGCCCGCCGTGGTGCCGGATAACGTCAGTGTGATCGATGAATTCTGTCCGGCCGCGCGAGTCGCGCAGTTGATGGCCAGTGCCGATGCGCTGGTGCATGCCGGCGATCAGGAAACCTTCGGACTGGTGATTCTTGAGGCCATGGCCTGCGGCATTCCCGTTGTCGCCGTGGCGGCGGGGGCCTTTGAAGAAATCGTCACGGAGTCCTGCGGCCTGCTCTGTGCGCCGAACAACCCGCAGGCGATGGCCAATGCCGTGCGCGAGCTGTTCAGTCGTGGTTGCGTGAGACTCGGCCAACAGGCGCGCAGGCATGTTGAGCAACATTACGCCTGGGATACGGTGGTCGACAGCCTGCTCAGTCACTATCACGCCGTCCTCGGCCACGCACTGCCACGGGTGGCCAATGGCTGAGTCGGTGAATCACCCTGCCGTGTTGCTGGTGCTGCACGATGTGGCGCCCTCGACATGGGCGGATTACCAGCCGTTTGTCGAGGCCGTCGACGCAATGGGCCATGTGCCGATGACTTGGCTGGTGGTGCCGGACTTCCATCGACGCAACGCCCTGCAGTCTCACCCGACGTTTCGGCGAATGCTCGATGAGCGCATCGCCCGTGGCGATGAACTGGCTCTGCACGGCTATTTTCATGACGACCAGGAGCCCGGCCCGACGACCCCGCGTGACTGGTTCATGCGCCGGATCTACACCCATGAAGGCGAGTTCTACGGTTTGCCCCATGAAACTGCCCTCGCCCGCCTGCGCGCTGGCATCGAGTTGTTTCAGCGCTGCGACTGGCCATTGCACGGCTTCGTCGCTCCGGCGTGGCTGATGAGCGACGGCACCCGGCAAGCCCTGCGCGAGCTTCCACTGAGCTACACCAGCGATCCAAAGCATCTTTATCGCTTACCGGACTTCACCGCCATCGACGCCCCCGGTCTGGTCTGGAGTGCCCGCAGCGCCTGGCGCCGTGGCTTGTCAAAAATAGTCAGTGAACAGCGCGAGCAGCGCTGGCGCCAGGCGCCGGTGATTCGGCTAGGCTTGCATCCGGTGGACATGCGCCATCGTTTCTCCCGTGATTACTGGTTGCACACCCTTGAACGATTGCTGGCGGAAGGACGCGTACCGATGACCAAAATGCACTGGCTCGCTCAACAGCGCGGTCTATTGGAACGCGCCGCATGAGTCGATGCATCCTGCTATTGATCGGCCTGCTCGCGGCCGTGCTGATTCCGGTTGTGCTCGGTGGCAGCGAAACCTGGGTGCGCCTGCAAAGCTTCCCGTTGCAATGTTTACTGGTGATGTTCGGCATGATCCTGCTGTGCTGGGGCATCAATACCCTGCGTTTGCGTTTGTTGCTCGGCGATCAACGTGACCGCGTCACGCCGCTGAAAAGTCTGGGCGTGGTCATGGCCGCCGAATTCGCCTACTGCGCGACACCCGGTGGCAGTGGCGGGCCGCTGACAATCATGGCCCTGCTGGCCCGATCAGGTGTGCGCCCGGCGCGGGGCAGCGCGGTGTTTGCCATGGATCAGCTGAGCGACTTGCTGTTCTTTCTCTGCGCCCTGAGCGGGATTCTGATTTATGCGCTGTTTCAGCATCTGAGCGATCGACTGGAGTGGCTGCTGACCGTCAGCGCCGTGTCGTTGTTTGGCGGTCTGTTCAGTTGCGTGCTGGTCGCGCGCTACCACCGCTCATTGATTCGACTGAGTGGGCGCCTGTTGGCAAGGGCCAGCGTCAAGGTCAGCACCCGGCGGCGCTGGGCGCGCAAGTTGCTGCACTTTCTCGCGGCTTTTACCGACACGCTGAAGTTGCCCTGGCAGACACTGGTCAAGGTTTTCGCCCTGACATGCGTGCATTGGCTGCTGCGCTACAGCGTGTTGTATCTGGCGGTACGCGGTCTGGGCGCAGACTTGCAGTGGGCCTGGAGTTTTCTGGTGCAGATGCTGTCACTGGGTGCCGGGCAATTCAGTCTGCTGCCGGGTGGCGCGGGGGCGGCGGAACTGACATCGGCGGCACTGTTGGCGCCGATGATCGGGAAATCCACCGCAGCGGCGGCGATTCTGATCTGGCGGGTGGTGACTTACTATTTCTATCTATTGGTGGGTGGCCCGGTGTTTCTATTGATGCTCGGGCGACCGTTGCTGAAGAAACTGATGAATGTCAGGCAGGCTTCTTAGGTTCGTCCCGATCCTCTTTGAGTTGTTCCCACAACTCGGCGGCGCCGGGAAACTCAGTGCCATCTTCCGGGCTCATGTCCTCCGGGTCATAACGGCTCAGGCAACCTTCACCGAGGGTTTCTGGGGCTTTGGATGTGGCTTTGTCCAGTGGATCGCTCATGAACTTTTCCTCGGACTTGAATAAAAAAGGCCTGAGCGATTGAACGCCCAGGCCCTGGTTTTTTCAAGCCTGCGTAGTTTGAATCAGAACACCACAGTCTTGTTGCCATGCACCAGCACGCGGTCTTCGAGGTGGTAGCGCAGGCCACGAGCCAGCACCATCTTCTCGACGTCACGGCCGAAACGCACCATGTCTTCGATGCTGTCACTGTGGCTGACGCGGACCACGTCCTGCTCGATGATCGGGCCGGCGTCCAGCTCTTCGGTCACGTAGTGGCAGGTTGCGCCGATCAGCTTCACGCCACGCATGGAAGCCTGGTGATACGGCTTGGCGCCGACGAACGACGGCAGGAAGCTGTGGTGAATATTGATGACTTTGTGTGCGTATTCACGGCACATGTCCGGCGGCAGGATTTGCATGTAGCGCGCCAGCACCACCACTTCAGCATCGTGCTGTTTGACCAGACGCGACACTTCGTCGAAGGCCGGTTGCTTGTCCTGTGGATTGACCGGGACGTGGTAATAAGGAATGCCGTGCCATTCGACCATGCTGCGCAGGTCGTCGTGGTTGGAAATCACGCAGGAAATTTCGCAGTCCAGCTCGTCGCTGTGCCAGCGGTGCAGCAAGTCAGCGAGGCAGTGGGATTCGCGGCTGGCCATCAGCACAACGCGCTTTTTCTGCTCGGTGTCGGTGATGCGCCAGTCCATCGAAAACTCTTCGGCGATCGGCGCAAACTTCTCGCGCAACACTTCGATACCGAAAGGCAGCGAATCGGCACGAATTTCGTGACGCATGAAGAACCAGCCCACTTGATTGTCCGAGTGGTGGCTCGCTTCGGTGATCCAGCCGTTGTGGGCTGCCAGAAAATTACTGACTTTGGCAACAATGCCAACGCGGTCCGGGCAAGAAATCACCAGCCGAAAAGTGCGCATGAGGGGGAAACTCCAGAACTTCGCAAAGGCCGCCATTCTAGCGGCTGCGGGGGAAAACTGCAGTATTGATCAACACGGTTGCACGACAGGCCCGGCGCTACAGGTGCTTGATGGAGTAACCGTCAACCTGGCGCTGATCCTGCGGCATCGCTTGATCAGACAACTGTGAATATCTGTGATGACTGGATCACACTATTTAACTGAATATTCAATAGAACGCAGTTTCTCGTAACTAATTTAAATAAAAACCCCGGTTAAATGTTTACTTGATGAAACAGCCTGACTATTATTGCGGCACTGTCCCCCTGCCATCCCGCACTCTACTAAGGTAGTAATCATGTCCTTGATCAACGAATACCGCGCCACCGAAGAAGCTATCAAAGAGCTGCAAGCCCGTTTGAAGAACCTGTCCCAAGACGACAAACTGCAAACCGAGCTGGAATTCGAAGGCAAACTGCGCACCCTGATGGGCGAATACTCCAAGTCCCTGCGTGACATCATCGCGCTGCTGGACCCAGAGTCGAAAACCAAAGCACCACGCGGCGGCGCAGTAAAAACTACCGGTACCAAGCGTGCCCGCAAAGTTAAACAATACAAAAACCCGCACAACGGCGAAGTCATCGAAACCAAAGGTGGCAACCACAAAACTCTGAAAGAGTGGAAAGCCAAGTGGGGCGGTGACGTGGTGGAAGGCTGGGCTACCCTGCTGGGCTAAGCCGCAACGCCTTCGCAGAGCGATCCGCGAAAAAACAAACGCCAGCGAATGCTGGCGTTTTTTTATGCCCGGCATTTAAGCCCGGTCATGTTCGATTTCAAAGATTCAAACGTTTGCGCAATGCCTGGACATAATTCTGCCATTCATTGAGCACCTCACTCTGCATCGGCGTGGCATTAATCGACCATTGCTCGGCCGCCTCGGTAAAAGATTTCAAGGTATTCGGTGCGCCGAACTCAGGCGTGGACAAACGCTGCTGACAAAATATTCTCCAGCGCTCTTGCTCTTCGAAATTCAACGTCTCGGGAAAGTTACGTGCGCGATATCGAAAGAGTAATTCTGGCAAACGTTCGTCATCGAAAGGCCATTGCTCTTGCGCTAGTTGTGCCGGGTCGGCGCTCCTGACTTGCTCACATAGGCGCCGGTCGCGGTCGCCGATAAATCCGTCGTACAACTGTTGTTCGGGATCCTCGCTCGGCGTGAAATCTTCACTGGCATAAATTGTCGCAACTTTATCTTTCCAGACTTGTTGTGCGTCAGTTAGCCGCAGTGCTCGCTGCTGATACAGCGCCATGTCCAGACCCAGACGCTGCTGATCCTGCTCACGCAAAACTGCAAGCGGCGCCACCACCGGGCAACGGTTGATGTGAATCAGCTTGAGCGGTACCGGCAACTCGCCTTCCAGCAAATCATCACGACGCGTGTACAAACGCTGGCGCAGGGTCTGCGCGTCGAGATCCAGCAAACCCTGCGGGTCGAGGTGCAGGTCACAGACGATCAGCGCATTGCGGTTTTTCGGGTGCCATGCCAGTGGCAGCACCACGCCGACATAACTGCGCGCCGCCGAGAAACGCCCGGAAATATGCACCAGGGGCTGCAACAGGCGAATCTGGTCCATGACTTTCTGCTTGCTGCGCAACTGAAACAGCCAGTCATACAGTTTCGGCTGTTTTTCGCGAATCAACCGCGCCAGCGCAATGGTGGCGCGCACGTCTGACAAGGCTTCGTGGGCGTGGCCATGATCGATATTGTTCGCCGCTGTGAGGCGTTCGAGCTTGAGCGTCACCCGGCCTTCGTCATCGGTCGGCCAGACCAGACCGTCAGGACGCAATGCATAGGCAGCGCGCACCACATCGATCAGATCCCAGCGACTGTTGCCGCCCTGCCACTCCCGGGCGTAAGGGTCGAAGAAGTTGCGATACAGGCTGTAACGGGTCATCTCGTCGTCGAAACGCAGGGTGTTGTAACCCGCGCCGCAGGTGCCGGGGGCGGCCAGCTGAGCGTGAACCCGGGTCATGAAATCCGCCTCGCTCAAGCCCTTTTCGGCGAGCTGGCTTGGAGTAATGCCGGTAATCGCGCAAGCTGCCGGATGCGGCAGGATGTCTTCGCTGGGCTGACAGTAGAGATTCACCGGCTCGTCGATTTCATTGAGCGCATGGTCGGTGCGAATCCCGGCCACCTGCAACGGGCGGTCGTTGCGCGGATTGATGCCAGTGGTTTCGTAGTCGTACCAGAAGATTGAAGTCACGGGCGGTTCC
Organism: Pseudomonas sp. CROZ-RG-20F-R04-15; assembly: GCF_022662375.1. GTDB lineage: Bacteria > Pseudomonadota > Gammaproteobacteria > Pseudomonadales > Pseudomonadaceae > Aquipseudomonas. Next base: position 186,630 of record NZ_JAKNQL010000012.1, read on the forward strand.
TGAACTGAAGATCGGCGAAGTCTAGGCGCTCGACCGCCGTCGCGGCCAGCCTTGAAACATTCAAACACCTTGCGGCGATCGCTGTGCAATACATAGTTATGTCGTTTTCCCCCGAGAGGCTGCTAGCATCGACCTCACTTGCACCCCGAACAGGCGAACATCAGGTAGCCCATGCTCGAGCCCACAGCACCGCCAAGGAAAGCACCGCTGGCCCCACCGCTGGATACGCGGCATCAGGTTGAAACGCCGGAAGGCATCGATCTGCCGTTGCGGCCGGCCGGGTTGATGGTTCGTGCCGTGGCTTTTGCCATCGATCTGGGTATTCGCGGCCTGATCATGGGCGTGCTGTTCATCGCCCTGGCGTTTCTCGGCAAGCTCGGCATCGGTCTCGGGTCGCTGCTGCTGTTCGCGATCAGTTGGTGGTACATGGTGCTGTTCGAAGTACTGCGTCAGGGCCGCTCGCCGGGCAAACAATGGATGGGGCTGCGCGTGGTGCACGACGACGGCACACCGGTCGGCTGGTCGGCCTCGCTGCTGCGCAACTTGCTGCGCTTTGTCGATCTGCTGCCCTTCGGCTACTTCCTCGGCGCGCTCAGTTGCCTGCAACACCCGACCTTCAAACGCCTCGGCGACATCGCGGCCGGCACCCTGGTGGTCTACAGCGAACGCCCGTTGACCCGACCGCAACTGCCTGATGCACAACCCCGGCGCTCGCCGGTCACCCTGACGCTCGCAGAACAACGCGCCGTGCTTGGCTTTGCCGAGCGCCAAGGTGAATTATCGCCAGCACGGGTCAATGAGCTGGCTGCCTTGCTCGCCCAGCCATTGCATATTTCCGCACCCAAAGCAGTCGTTGAGCTCAACGGCATCGCTCGCGGTTTGTTGGGCCCGACATGAAACAAAGCCTTTTCGAAACGAGCCACAAGGCCGAATGGGAGCGTTTTGCGCTAGCCCTCGAACGCCTTGAGCGCGGCAAGGATACCTCGCAAGTCGCTGGTTTCCCCAAGGCCTATCGCAGGCTTTGCCAGCATCTGGCGTTGGCCCAGGAACGTGGCTATAGCAGTTTCCTCATTGATTCGTTGCAACAACACGTGCTGCGCGGGCATCAGCAGTTGTACCGCCATCGCAGCCGCCTCGGCGCCAACCTGTTGAGTTTCATCCTTGCCGACTTTCCGCGTCTGGTACGCGCCGAATGGCCGTTTGTGCTGGTGGCGAGCTTGCTGTTCTTCGGCAGCCTGATCAGCGTCGGCGTGTTGGTGTTTGTGTTTCCCGAGCTGGTCTACAACCTGATCCCCGCCGATCAGGTTCGTGAGATGCAAGGCATGTACGACCCGGTCGCCGGCCACCTCGGGCGCCCCGCCGAACGCGCGGCCAGCGAAGACTGGGTGATGTTCGGCTATTACGTGATGCACAACATCGGCATCGCTTTTCAGACCTTTGCCAGCGGCTTGCTGATGGGCGTGGGCAGCGCGTTCTTTCTGTTCTACAACGGCATGGTCATCGGCGCAGTGGCCGGGCACCTGAGCGAGATCGGTTTTGGCCAGACCTTCTGGTCATTCGTCATCGCCCACGGTGCCTTTGAACTGACCGCCATCGCCCTCGCCGGGGCGGCCGGTCTGGAGCTCGGCTGGGCGCTGGTTGCCCCCGGACGGCTGACCCGCAGCGAAGCGCTGCAACGGGCGGCGCGCAAAAGCGTGTTGCTGGTGTGCGGCGTGATGTTGTTTCTGTTAATTGCCGCGTTCATCGAAGCCTATTGGTCATCGAAAACCAGTGTCACGCCACTCACCAAATACCTGGTTGGCGCCGGGCTGTGGGCATTGGTCGCGCTCTATCTGCTGTTCGCCGGAAGGACACGCCATGCGCCTGAGTGATGCCACCGTGGTGATCCGCCCGCGCACGACCTGGGAAGCCATGGACCTCGGCGTGCTGATGAGCCAGCAACATCGCCGTCTGCTGATGACCAGTTGGGCGATCGTCACTCTGCCGCTGTTCGCCTTGCTCAGCCTGTTGTTCCGGGATTCACCGTCACTGGCGGTGTTTATATTCTGGTGGCTGAAACCGGCGTACGAACGACTGCCGTTGTACATCCTGTCGAAAGCGCTGTTTGGCGAAACGCCAACACTCAAGCAAGCCCTGCGCGAATGGCCGCGCCTGCTCAAACCGCAACTGCTGGCCAGCCTGACCTGGCGCCGCCTGAGTTTGAGCCGCAGCTTCTTGCTGCCGGTGGTGCAACTCGAAGGCCTCGACGGCAATGCCCGGCAACAACGCCTGCAGGTGCTGCTGCAGCGCAACGCCGGCGCCGCGCAATGGCTGACTATCATCGGCGTGCATCTGGAGACCGCGCTGTGGATTGGCCTGATGGTGCTGTTCTACCTGTTGCTGCCAGAGCAGATCGAGACGGATTGGGACTGGCAATCGCTGATAATCGCCGCGGATCACGATTGGCGCTGGCTCGAACACCTGACCAATGCCTTCTATGCGCTGGTGCTGGTGGTGTGGGAGCCGATTTATGTCGCCTGTGGCTTCAGTCTTTATCTGAACCGCCGCACACAACTGGAAGCGTGGGACATCGAGCTGGTGTTCCGGCGCTTGCGTCAACGTCTCAACAGCGGTGTATTGGCGGTGCTGCTGGCGGTCTTTCTGTTGCTGCCGAATGTACCTTCGGTGTGGGCAGCCGAGCCGGATGACAGTCCACAGGCAGCGCGTTTGTTGAATCAGCCGCTCACCAGTCAGGCATCTCGGGACAGCATCAAGGCGTTGCTCGAACAACCGCCGTTCAAGAACAAGGAATCGGTCACCCGCTATCGCTTTGGCGAAGACCCCGCAGCACCCGCCAAAGCGCAGCAACCCGGCGAAGCACCGCAATGGCTGAAAACCCTGCTGGGCTGGCTCGACGGGCAACACCTCAACCTGCTGGCGAAGATCATTGAAGTGTTGTTGTGGGGCACACTTTTGGCGGCAATCGGCTGGGTGATCTGGCGTTATCGCGAGTTCCTGCAAACCTTCGTCAGCCGCCGCCCGAGACTGCCTGCCAAGCCGCAACGCGCGTTGCCACAGCAGGCGTTCGGTCTGGACTTGAACCGCGACACCTTGCCTGACGACATCGCCAGCAGCGCCGAACAACTCTGGCAAAGCCAGCCCCGTGCAGCGCTGGGCTTGCTGTATCGAGGATTGCTCAGCCATCTGCTCCACGATTTCGATCTGACCCTGAAACCCGCCGACACCGAACTTCAGGTGCTGGCGCACATCGAGAAATTACAGCGTCCCGAACTGCTCGCTTTCAGCCGCAGCCTGACCGCACACTGGCAAAACATGGCTTACGGTCATCGCGTGCCGGCACCGGCTCTGCAACAAGAGTTGTGCGATGGCTGGCGCGGTTTGTTCGGCCAGGGAGCCGCCCGTTGAGTCGCCGCACATTGTCCTGGCTCGCGGCGTTGATCGCCCTGCTGCTGGGCGCGTTAAGCGTTTTCCTCTACCTCAAGGCCGAGCCTTATCAGGAAGAAATCGATCACGGCCCCTCGCCCGCCGCGCAAGCCAATCCTTATCTGGCGGCCGAGCTGTTTTTGCGCGAACGTGGCTTGAATGTCGGTCATGCCGAAAGCCTCGCGGTGCTCCCGGACACTGATCCACGCCGTCATACATTGCTGTTGTTTAACGACCGCTCGCAAATGCCCCCGCGTCAGGTCGATCAGGTGTTGAACTGGGCACGCGCCGGCGGGCGCCTGGTGTTTGTCGCCGAATCACTGTGGGATGAGCAGACCCGACAGAGCAACGACCTGTTGCTCGACAGGGTGCAACTGCATCAATCCCTGAGCAAGGATCTGAAAGACTTACCCACAGACGCTGAACCAGAGCGCTTCCCGCAACTGACCAAACTCTATCTGGAAGACGAAGACGCACCGGCCTACGCCGGCTTCGACACCGACTTCCACCTCGACGACCCGAAGAATCTCGCGCAAGCCTGGGCCAACAGCGCCAAGGCCACGCACATGATGCAACTGCCCTACAGCCTGGGCACGATCACCGTGGTCACCGATGCCGAGTTGTGGAAGAACAAAAGCATCAGCCAATACGACAACGCCTGGCTGCTCTGGTATTTGAGCGCCGACACCGACGTCACCTTGATCTACAACACCGCGCACGATGGCCTGTTGACCTTGCTCTGGCGCTACTTCCCGCAAGCCATCGTTGCCCTGCTCGCGTTGCTCGGTCTGTGGCTGTGGCATGTCGGTGTGCGCCACGGCCCGCTTCAGATGCCGACCCCGAACGGGCGGCGACAGTTGCAGGAACACCTGCGCGCCAGCGCCGATTTCCTGTTGCGCCACAACGGCCAGCAAGCGCTGCTGCAAGCACTGCAACAGGATGTGCTGCGTCGCGCCCGCCGCCGCCATCCCGGCTTTGACCAATTGAACGTTGCCGAACAATGGCTGGCGTTGGCGCGCCTGACCCGGCAACCCACCCGCGCTATCAGCCAGGCCCTGAGCCCGGTGCCGAACCGGCGGCTATCCAGCGCCGATTTCTGCCGCCAGGTCGCCCACCTGCAAACCCTGAGGAACACGCTATGACCGAACAGATCGAGCCCGGCAGCGCCAGCCACGCCGCCCAGCAACGCCAGCGTGCCAGCCAGTTGGCGCAAGCGGTGCGCGGTGAATTGCAGAAGGCCTTGATCGGCCAGAATCAGGTGATCGACGACGTGCTGACAGCGCTTATCGCGGGTGGCCACGTACTGCTCGAAGGCGTCCCGGGGCTGGGCAAGACCCTGCTGGTACGTGCCCTGGCCCGCTGCTTCGGTGGCGAATTCGCGCGGATTCAATTCACTCCGGATCTGATGCCCAGCGACGTCACCGGCCACGCCGTTTACGACTTGCAAACCGAGCAGTTCAAACTGCGCAAAGGTCCGCTGTTCACCAACCTGTTGCTAGCCGACGAGATCAACCGCGCACCGGCGAAAACCCAGGCTGCCCTGCTCGAAGCGATGCAGGAGCGTCAGGTCACGCTCGAAGGTCGCGCCCTGCCGATCGCACAACCGTTCATGGTGCTGGCCACGCAAAACCCGATTGAGCAGGAAGGCACCTATCCCCTGCCGGAAGCCGAACTCGATCGCTTCATGCTCAAGGTGCGCATGGACTATCCCGATGCCGATCAGGAGCTGAACATGGTGCGTCAGGTGTGTCGCTCGACCCGTGCCGACATGCTCGATGTGCAACCGCTGCGCACCGTATTGCAAGCCAAGGATGTGCAAGCCTTGCAACGCATCGCCAGTGATTTGCCGCTGGACGACCAGGTCCTCGACTACGCTGTGCGCCTGGCGCGCAGCACCCGCACCTGGCCGGGTCTGACCCTTGGTGCCGGGCCGCGCGCCTCGATTGCGTTGGTGCGTTGCGCCCGCGCCCGTGCGTTGTTGCGCGGCGGTGAGTTCGTGATTCCCGACGACGTCAAGGGTTGCGCGCTGGCCGTGCTGCGCCATCGCGTACGCATCGCCGCGGAGCTGGACATCGAAGGTTTGCAGGTCGATCAGGTATTGCAGCAATTACTTGATCAGATCCCGGCGCCGCGTCTGTGAAACCCTCGCGCCTGCTGTTGATCTGGCTGGCCGTGCTGCTGGTCATCGGCATTGTGCTGGGGACATTGCGGGCACTGCAGATCGATATCCCGGCCAGTCTGATTTCGATCAACTGGGGGTTGCTGCTGGCACTGTTGGCCTTGGCGGTGCTGGATGCGCTGCGCCTCAAACGTCTGCCGACGCCGCGCATCACACGTCAGATGCCCGGCAGTCTCGCCCTCGGACGTTGGGGCGAGGTGCGCCTGGAAGTCGAACATGACTTTACTGCGCCGATGCACATCGAACTGTTCGACCACCCACCGGAAGGCTTGAGCTTCGAACACCTGCCGCTCTCGATTGAATTGCAACCGGGCCAGCGCAGCCTGCTCGGCTATCGCCTGCGCCCGCTCAAACGCGGTCATTTCAGTTTCGTCCACTGCGAAATCAACCTGCCCAGCCCCTTGGGATTATGGTCAGGCAAACGCCTGCTCAGCGTCAGCGACCAGACCCGCGTCTATCCCGACTTCGCCCGGCTCTACGGTGGTGAACTGTTAGCGGTGGACAACTGGCTCAGCCAGCTCGGCGTACGCCAACGGCAACGTCGCGGTCAGGGTCTGGAATTCCATCAACTGCGCGAATTCCGCGAAGGCGACAGCCTGCGCCAGATCGACTGGAAAGCCACCGCGCGCCAACGCACGCCGATTGCCCGCGAGTATCAGGACGAGCGCGATCAGCAGATCATTTTCATGCTCGACTGCGGCCGGCGCATGCGCAGCCAGGACGATGAACTGTCGCACTTCGATCACGCACTCAATGCCTGCCTGCTGCTCAGTTATGTCGCCCTGCGTCAGGGGGATGCGGTGGGGTTGAGTACGTTTGCCGGCGACTTACCCCGCCATCTCGCACCCGTCAAAGGCACGCAGCAATTGAACGTGCTGCTCAACGCGGTTTATGACCTGGACAGTACGCAACGCCCTGCCGACTACCAGGCCGCCGTCAACCAACTATTGGCCCGGCAAAAACGCCGGGCGCTGGTGGTGCTGGTGACCAATTTGCGTGATGAGGATGATGAAGAATTGCTGAATGCGGTTAAACGCCTGAGCGCGCAACACCGGGTGCTGGTGGCGAGCCTGCGCGAAGACATGCTCGAAAGACTACGTATCGCACCGGTGCAAACACTGCCCGAAGCCCTGGATTATTGCGGGACGGTGAATTACTTGAATGAGCGGGCAGAACTCCATGAGCGCTTGAGTGCTCATGGGGTTCCGGTGCTGGATGTTCAACCTATTGAGTTGGGGGCTGGATTGGTAGCGCAATATTTAAGCTGGAAAAAGGCCGGTAGCTTTTGATAGAAATACGCCCTTTTCGTTTAAAAGGGCGCTAATTCCTGTAAGTGGCGGAGCTTATGGAACAACGCTTCCATCATAAGGATTTTGGATTGTCAGAACGAGCGACGCGCCGGAGTTAAAAATAACGAACTCCCCCGCTTCATTCGTTTTAGCAGGGTAAGGCGTTTCCCCCACTTCGCTGACCATAACCACAACATTTGGAGCGGGGGTTTTCGAGAACGGAGAGGTTGCGCGAATTCCCCACTCAAACCTTGTCTCACCGTGCCTCGTCATCCACCTCTCAGCTGTTACCAAGTTGTGTCCCAGTGACATCGCGAATGGCAAGGATACCCAATCGCCGCGTGTAGTTTTAAGCTTCAACGAAATTGTTCCGCTCTCCGTGATGCCACGACAGATCAGCGTCCAAGACAACCATTCGAGATCAACTTGTTGCTCCTCATCAAGCGCGGGCATTACTTGAACACCAAGACTTTCTCCTTCCCACTCCAACTTGACAAAGCCACCCAACAAAGAACTGTCAGGTTTGGCCCGCAGTTTGAAGACGTGTAACGCTCCAAGGCAGGGGTACGAAGTGCCGTGACCAAAAAATTTCGGGAAGCTGTCGAACTGTACGTCGAATTCATCAAACAACTGACCGGGCAACAATCGATCAGGTATATCGGGGCTGCACAATTTCAACGTAAATTCGCCATTCGGCCCGCTAGTGGCAGCAGATACGGACCAATGAACAGGTTTGCCATCCACCGGATACAGGGTTTCCAGTTCAGGATCAAACTTCAACCCCAGCGCCTCTGCTCCGGTGAATTCTTCCAGAGCCACACTCGCCCAACCAATCAACCAGCTATGCTTCCTGACCCTTAATTCCAGGTCATAGGCCAAGGCGCGTGACAGAACCAACTTTCCATCAACAAGATCCACCTCTTCGTCATTGAGCCAAAGGGTGAACTCCTGCAACCAGGTATCCGAGTTTGGAATCGCGGTGAACATCATCGATTTGACCTCCCATCCGGTATAACCACCTTTAACAGTGGCGAGCAACCAACCCTCCCTGATCGGGGGAAGCTTGAAGGTGACCTCGGATTTGCCGGTAGCATCCGTTTTCGTCGGAGCAATCTTGATGCCGGGATACTCCCATTCCACCTCGACATCAGCCAACGCTTCACCCGTCTGCGCGGAAATCACAATTACCTGTGCTGAAACCTCCTGGCCCGGATGCCCGCTGGGTTCCTCACTTTGCAGCGACTGGAGTTCCCGTGGCTGATGCAGGAAATAAGGCAACGCAATCGACTCTGAATACAGGCTGTCACCCACTGTGGCCGTCAGTTGCACTGCCCCGGGCGTCGTCGGTACAAACCGCACGCGCGCCACACCGTAGTGATTGGTGATGGCTTTCAACTCGCCAAGATCGGTGCTGAACCATGTCACGGGCACCCCGGCCATCGGTCTGCCGCTGATCACCGAGATCACTTCGACCTGCTCCGACACCTCGGCGCCCCAAAGCAATGTCTGGTTGACACGCTGGCGTTCAGCGATTTTCAGCACACGTTCACCCGGCCCCAGCGACATCGCAATGATGGGAGACAAGCAGGCCAGCCGAGTGGATGAAAAGCGCAATCCAAAACTTCCATCCGTGGAGCCATTCGCCTTGAACTCATAGGTCATTCCAACATCTGAAAGCAATCGGGGCTCACCCAACAGAGGCTCCTCAAACTTTATGCCCAGTGCTGCCGGTCCGGTGCCCGTCATACCCAACGTCAGGTGCCTGTTCACCAAAGCACTGTCGCGCGGTGCTTTCACGTACAACTTATGTTGGAGATTGCGCCGGGGAAAGAACGTTTGCTCACCCACTGGCTGGCAATCCTGAAGGTCAGGAGGGTCGAGACCCGCCACCAGCTCAGCCCAGGGATTGCTATCCAGCGATAGCACCGTCATTGGACGGCGATCTTCAAAGCCGTCGAAGCGACTGAGCACGGTCGCAATCACCGACTGCTCGCCGGCTTTATGCGGCTTGAATTCGAAGCCGCTCCAGCCATCCACCGTGGTGTGGATTTCTCGCGGTACGGCATCGACTGTCCAGTTCACTGGCGCCTGATCCACGGGCTTTTCAGTGTAGCGGGAGTAAACCTGCACCCACATCCACGCCGCGTCCTGGTTGATGACCGGATCCACCGCCGACTCACGCCACGCTTCAATCCTGAGTTTGTTGTGATCCAGCACCATCGGTTTGGCGACCGCTTCGAATTGCAACTGCGGCAAGACCAGCGCGAGGGCAAATTCGCCCGGCTTCGCGCTCTGTTCAAAATCCAGCACCCAGGTCGCACCGCCGTCGCCCAGTGTCTGAGGCTCATCCAGGCTCGGCTGAACCTTTGCCCCTAACGATTCAGCGGATGCGCCCGTCCAGATCAACGATGCCTCGAGCCCGACCAAAGGACTCAGCGCATGGGGTAAAACCTTGAAGCGGTGAACCGCCTCGATACAGGGATACAGACTGCATTCATCCAGCGAGGACTGCACCTGATCGAGCATCAGCGCTACTTCCGTCCTTACATCTTCGGCGAGCAGACGTCCCGGCAATTCACGTACGTCCGGCAGACCCTGAAGGCGCAGTTCAAGCTCAAACAAACTGCTTTGGCTGTCGGTTTCATCTGAAACAAGTTCCCACTGCACCCCGCCCTCTATCAACTCTCTGGGCACATTCAGGTCTGCAGGTGTCAATCCGATTCCAGGGTCCTTGTCACCGCGCCAGTGCAGGCTGATGTTTCGGCCGACCCACGTACTGTCGTCAGCGGGCACGACTTTCAGTGTGTGGGTCTTTCCGCGCAGACAGCGCACGCCAAGCGGATTGCCTGGAACATCAATCTCGTCAAGCCAGATGCTGACCTCGCGTTTCCAAGGGCTCGTGGCGATGGCTTTGACGCTGAAGTCGTGTTCACTCGACACCGCATCTTTATGCGCCCTGAGAACAGCTTTGACAGTCAGTTCTCCGACGGTCTCTGGTGTATACAGCAGACTCGCCCAACCTCCGGATCCGGTGACACTGTGTACAGGTTCACCCTCCGGAATGATCCACTCGACCAACGCGTTGCTGACCGGATCACCGTCACCGCTGACCGTCTCATGCACGGCCTGCAACCGCAGCAACACGCTTTCGGCTTCATCCACGATCGGGGATTTATTGGCTTCACGCACCTCGCCGACCCTGACCCGATTACGCGCCAGCGACATCGGTTTGGCGGGCGACGGCAACAACAGTTTCGTACAGACCAGCGATAGCTCGAAGGCGCCGTCGCGTCTGTCTTCACTGCTCAGTGTCCAGACTATATCGGCCTCGATGCCTTCTACCGGGACCTCAAGCGCAGGACTGACCTCAACCCCCAGCTGCTCAGGGCTTTCGCCACTCCAGCGCAAAGAAAACCCGGCGTCCAATAATGGACTGCCAGGCGGTAGCGGCAGGCGTACCTGCAGATCATGGGTGCTTCCACGATTCGGATAACCTTGCGCGTCCCAGGCTGTCTCGCCACCGTCGACCACGGCCCGCAGGTCTTTCCAGGGGTCGTCGTCCAATACCGGCACTTCGAATTCTTCAGCCCATATTCCACTGGCGTAATAAAGGCTTTCGACCGAGGCTTCGATAACAGCTTTCCCCGCCTTCTTCGGCACGAAGGTGTAGTAAGCCCAGCCGAATTCATCGGCATCGGATGAATCTATCATCTCCTCGTCGGCCACCGACCATTTCACCGTGCAACCTGCTATGGACTGGGAGGTGTAGGCAGAAATAACTTGCACGCCCAGTTTCACCGTTTGTTTGCCCAGCACCGGGTAATACGCCGCTTCAAGTCTCTCCCTGAATCTCAGACGGTGATGCCCCAGTGATATGCAGATCGGGAAGGCATCGGCGCGGTACTGGTTTTGCAAACTCAGCGAAAACTCGTAGGGCAGTGACTCATTGATCATCGGAACATCGAACGACCAAGCGGAAGTCAAAAGTTGATCGACGCCCCAATCGGGTTTGATCACGACCGCATCCTGCGGATTGCCTGTGCTGATCAAGGCAGCCTTGGTGCCGAGCCATGCGTTGCCTGACTCGGGCTCGAATGACAACTGGTGAGGCATGTACATCGGCGATTGGTTTTGGTCCCCGCCCAGCGACGATGCTCCCACACACAGATACACCTTCTGCTCTGACGTCAGGCGCTCCTGATCCAGATGCACCGCTTGCAGCTTCAAATCATCCAGTTGCAGTTGGATGTCGAGGCGGGTAATGCAGATTTTTGAATAACGATCACCCGGGTTATTCAGCGGGCTGTGAATCTCGATACGCAGCGTGTCATCGCGAGCGAACGATCCCCCCAAAGGCAAATTGTATTCTTTCAGGTCCAGCGCCAATGGTTGACCGGCTTCGCGATGGGCCTGGTCTTGTGCGAGAGCAAGCGGGCTGTGCGGTTTGAGCTCGATCTCGTGCAATTGCTCCTCACCCTTGAAGATGAACACCCAGCCCGATTTTTCGTGTCTCGTTTCGCACAAGAAACTCAACGTATAACGCGCGTCTTCACCGGGAGTCTGCGGTATCCAAAAGTCCTGACTTGCCCGGCCACCATTCTGGATGGCCAAATAGGGCGTCTGGAACCCTTGCCACTGGTCTGCCTCTTTCCCGACCGCCCCCGATTTATCCCAATGCTCCAGTCCTTGAAGAAACTCACCATTGCGAATCAGACTTTCGTTGGCGTAAACCCCTGGTTTACTCATGGCGGCTCGCTCCTTGACGTTGACGCTTTGCGCCTGCTTTTTTAGCGGTGGTGACCAAGTCTTCAACGTGTCGCCCGAACGCTGGATCACCCGCCCTGGCCACGTAGTAGACGCGCATCACGACATCCGACAGAGAGCACAGCATTGCCGCCTGCGAAGCTTGCGCGGCCCAAGGGAAATCCAATCTCCAGCTGGAGACCGCACCGGTATTTTCGAACGGATTGAGAAAGCCCTCATCAGGTTTCATTGCCGTCAGACCATTGTCGGCAATGCCCTTGGAAAGGACGATCTGTTGACCACTGCGCAGGTTGAATTGGACCTCGACTGGAGCCCCCCCACCCACAACGTCATGCAAGTACTTCACCGACTGCGACGTTGCCTTGGTGGCCGTCATGCTACCGAGCTGAACCAGAGAGGCGCGCACATCCTCGTGAGGCCCGGTGAGAACCGGCAGATCAATCTCCACCGCGCTGATCTGTCGGCAGTAATGCCCAGGATGATCGCGGTCGAACAGCAACTGTGTGAGTTTGAATTCCAGCGAGCCATTGCCTTGCAGATCGGTCAACGCTTCCGTCCAGCTACCCATACCCGGCTGAGGGTCAAACTCATCATCGAACAATTGGCGCAACGAAACGGTCTTGACAAGTTCGAGTCGCCGCTCGTTGCGTTGCAGGTACTCCCTTTCCATACGCAGGAGGTGCGCACGCAAATGCTCGCCGGCCGTTAAACCATGACGCTGATCCAGCCAGAACTGCTGCAACGGCCACTGAGCGTCGTAATCGCCGGTTTCGGCACTCAGCGACGCCTGGGCACTGAAACACAAACTGAGCACTGCATCGTAGGCCTGGTAATGCAACGCTTTGAGCTGACCGATCATCCAGCCGTAGAGCTCAGCATTGGTTGCACGCTTTTGCAGATAGTTGTACACCGCCAATGCCTGGCCGTTGGCCCGCAGTGTTTGCGCCAGGTTGGAACGAGCAGCGGTCACCGCATGCCGTTGCGCCTCGATTTGTGCATTGATCGCACCGACCTCCGCCAGCGCCTGATCACGTTGCAGCCCCCATTCATTGCGGCGGCGGCGATAACCTTCGGTGGTGGACTGTTTATCGGCATCGATTTGCAACAGCGACGAGGCGACTTCCAGCCCGAAACACACGGCGTCGGTCACCTTTTCAACACGATGGCCGCCGTTGGCCAGGCCAAAAACGTTTGGAAACGACGCCAGAATTGCCCCGACGGGCTTGATGACCTTGGCGGTCAACGCGAATACCTTCGACTGATTCAGGCTGTCTATGACCTGATATTCGACTGCCGATACGTTTTCGTCATAGCGCTGTGCATAGGCATCAGCGCGCTGCTGTGCCACCGTACGACTCTGCTCGAGAGCCGTAACACTCGCCTCCAGCTGGGCGATGGATTGCTCCTGGACTGTCTGTGCGTAGCTGCCCAGTTCCACCAGATGGTTTTGCTGCAGTTCTTCCTGCTCGGCGCGGTCGCGACGCTCAAGCAGATTGAGCACCTGACTGCCGTAATCCTGCAGCGCTTGTACGGCCCGCAGTGCGACCTCGAATGTCACGCGCCAACGGAAGGCGTTGACCACCAGCCGCCCACCCAAAGGCCTCGGCCCGGCGGCACCGGCCGCCGCGAGATCGCGCAGCAATTGATTCGGATCCGTCGGAGGGCTGAACAAGGGAATGTCCAGAGGTTTGCCGTCCAGCGTGAGGTTGTTACGCAGGTTGTAAATGCGCTGCTGCGGCGCGGCAAACAGGTCGAGCAACGCTTGATTGATAGGAACCCTGAATGGCCCGCAGGCCAATAGCCCAAGCATGGGCGCCGTATCGGAGCCGGACGGGACATCGGCCAGACTGAAATCGAATGTCTGTTCGAATGCTTCCAGCGCCGGGCGCGTGCCACACTGCGACAGCAGATCGTCGACCGTAGCAGTTTGCCAATGGCTCACCGTCTGGGCAGTAGGCGCCTTGCCCATCAGAAAGCCTGCCTGCACGTAACACAGTTTGGCCGCCACCAGACTGTCTCGTGTCAGTTGGCGGTAATACCAATCCCCCCACGCCATCAGGTTTTTCACGTATTCGGTGAACATCAGCTTTTTGAAGTGCACTGGCTTCGAATAGCCGATTGCATCCGGGTCGGCCGGAGCCAGCGCTTCACAGCCGGCATTGCCTTCGTTCATTCCCAGGGGCCGGCTGCGCCAATAAAGCGGTTTGGGATGCAGCGAGGCGGGTTCTTCAATAGCCTGCGGGTCAAAAATGTAATGCAGCCACTGTTGCGCCTCGAGATAACGTTCCTCATCGCGCAGGCGTACCGCCACAAGGTGCGCCAAATGAACAAACAATTCCCAGAAAAACAGCCCGTTGGCACCATCAAAAGCACCGTTTGGTTCGACGAAAGAACAGCCTGTCGGCGGCGGCTCATGCATGAACTGGGTGTCCCAGTGCAACACCGCCTCCACTGAAATATTGGCGCGCCAGACCAGCTGCGGACCAAACAGCGAATTCAGGCGGGTGTATTGCAGATTTAGCGAGGATTGGTTGAATGAAAGAAACTGGGCGGCATCGGTGGTGTTCTTCACCAGAGTGGGCGGGGTGAAATCCCGCCACTCGCGAACGTCCAGCGTGAAATGCTTGATGCCGTACTCACCAGCATCAAGAGAGAAGGTGGTTTCCTTCGACCACATTCCTTTCGCTCGCCTGAAGTCCCCCGCGGCGTTCATGTACCAGTTGCCTGCGATCGACTGTTGCGCAGAGACGTCCACTGGGTCATCAATTGTTCGCATCAACAAATTCAATGCAATGCTCGGCTCAACGTTACCCGGTTGGCCTGTGGGCTTACAAAATCCCTGCACCATCAGTTCATCGACTTCAGCCTCTTCTACCTCTATACGTCGTGCCGTGACTCGCAACCCCAGAAACGGGGCCATCGTACCGCCTGCTTCTACCTCGCTGACAATCTCAACCTGACTGGGCAGCCGATGCTGAACGGTCTCGGGGGTCGTGAAGCGCGTCTCCCATGCCTTTTTCAGCCACGCGCCATCGTCATACGTCACGGGGCGCATCAGTACGTCGTGAATCGTAAGTGCTGACACTTTCTTATCGTCATATAACCCTTCGAACAGGATGCCCAGCGTCCCTCTGGGTTCCGCAGAATCGGTGCGCACCGCCACCACCATGGCGGTCAAGGAAAATTTTGCACCAACAGTGATACTCATCGGGTACGCGGCACTGTGCACAATCAACGGCGCCGACCATTGTCCGTTCTGCGTCATGAAAGCCAGATTGATATCCAGCCTGGCGTCTATGGACTGGACGTTATCTTTACTGGCGACCGGGTCGCGCCACTCCGCCCAGACCAGACACAATCGGCCGTTCCAGAACACCGGGCGTATGTCCACAACCTGATTGGCTGGCTGAACGTCCACGGCTTGCCACTCACTCCAAGCCGCCGGGTTGACCGCCGTACAGGTCGGCGTCAGCTCGATCTGTGCCCTGCGCCAGAAATACTGGCACGGTTGCACGCGCTGGCGCCCGATGAAGTAGTAATCGGCACGTTCAGGTGTATCCCCGTCCATGTAGCAACTGAGGACATCCAGATCGCAGGTCTGCTCGAACGTTTGCAGATATGCACGCATCGCTGCCTGAACCGAATCGACGCTCAAACGCGTCTGATTGAGATCGTTTTCCAGGTTTTTGAACAGGCTGGTCTTGCGCAAGCGAACAAACGGATTGATGTAGTTTTCCGGATAGAGGCTGATCAGTTGTACTGCTGCCCAGTCCGAATAGTTGTTGTAGAGGTCCCACTGCGCCAGATGCTCTGCAGGCACTTGATATTTGGTGAAACCCGGTTCCAGTTTGCGATGCACCGAATTTATGTACTGCTGCACGCAACTGATCGCCTCAGCGACCCATGAGCTTTGCCTGGCATAAGTGTCCAGCGGATCCATGCGCAGCAATTCAAACAGATCTTCCGGCGTTTTCAGGAACCAGTATTCTTCCCTGTTGATCTTTCCAACGCAGTAATCAAGCAAAGCCGAACGACGTTTTTCCAGCAAACCACCAGTGGTATTCAAATCCATGATCCGTGCTCCCTGGGACAAAATCCTGAGTCAAATGGCCGTCAGGCCACGCCGCTCATTGCTCGGCCTCGTCGCCGGCAAAAGTGATGGGGTCGAAATAAGCCTGTACTCCGCTACCATCGGTACGCACGCTGAATTCGAACCTCCCGCCGGTGCGGCTGGAAACGACCACACGCGTCACCCCATCCTGACTGGTGAATCCATCCGCGGGCCGAATGGTCGCTTCACTGATTTTCGATGGCGGCACGCTTTCCACGAACCACTTCACGAGTACGCCTTTCCCGAGATTGCCGTATTGATCTTCCGTCGTGGCGTAAAGCTCGACTTCCTGCCCTCGTGGAACAATCCCCAGGGGGATCGGGGATTTGAACTCACTCGGAAACTCCATGCTGCTGGTATCAAAGTCGATAAAAACGGAGGCGACAGGCTCCGGCTCGAACAAGTCCAGCGAGTACATGACCTGGTCTGTTCCCATGACCTCGCCAGGCCTGTATTCCACCTCGACCAGACCGTTGATATCGGTTGCTTTGTTTTTCATGGTGCCTAATGTGGTGTGCCAGTAAACGTTGACACCCGAAAGGGGCTTGTCTGCTGCATCTGTGACAGTCAATTTGAAGGTAACTTTTTCACCAGATTTTTTAGCGATCAAATGGTTGCTACCGATCATTACAGACCTGATTTTGACCAATGCCTTGAGGTCTCCCGGTGCATACACCGGTGGTACCTGCGGTCGGGACTCGTTCAGCAAGGCGAGCTCGGCTGCCTTGGCGTAGGCCTCCTTGTCCACCGTCTCGGGCAGATTGCCGATCTGGAAAATCGTCGATGCGTCCATCCCGGTTTTGCCCGACAGCACGCGTACACGCATCAACAGATCGAGCTCGATGAGACCTGCGAGCACCAGATTTCCAGACTTGTCGATGTGTGTCAGACAGTCGCGTACATCCTGCGCGCTCCAGCCGAAAAACTCGGCCAGTCTGATGGCTGAAGCCTGCTGCGCCAGCCACAGTGCATTCCCTGTGACCTCAGGCAGAGCATTGACCTGGCGCAGGTAATCCAACAGTTTTTGTGGTGGTTGCCGGCCAAGATCGAAAGCGCGCGCCAGCGTGCTCAAGTAGTACAGAGTGCGCACCGAGAGTTCAGGCTGGGCGTTCGGTTTTTTGTCAAACCAGACCTTGTGGCCGTAATCCACGTAGTCCTGCAACAACTCGACACTGAGGTTCAGTGTCATGGCCACTTCACTGCGCCGCCGCACTTCAGCCAATAAATCAAACAACGGACCGCCAGCGTCACGACGTCCCTGCGCAATATGTGCAACCACCTGTTCCAGAAAAGCGTGAGTGGTTGAGTTCGCCCAACTCAATATCGGTATCGCGTACTCGGCCGGAATCCCGGCATAGACGGCCAACGTCTCCTTCAACAGTGATACCTGAGCATTCCGGGCCTGCAAAAGCACTGCGAGCATTGTGTTAACGATGGAGTCATGCACTGAGTCATCGAGCCCGCCAAAAGCATTTTCCACAACCCACAGGAGTTTCGTGCGCGCGACAGCCTCGTATGCCTCTGGCCTTCCGGCGTATGGCAACACCAGTCCGTTAGGATCGACGAGAGGATCTCCCCCCCTGGGGGTCGACAGGAAGTCCAGCCAGTCGACCGCGCCAACAGGAGGAACGCCTGCCGCCGAAAACACATTATTGGACAGCAGCGCAGCTGACAGGAGGTTAGTGATCTGATCGAAAAATTGCAGGTCCGACTCGCTCGCGATGCCGACACGTTGCGGTACGGCAATGTGTTGCAACATCCAGAGCACCGAAACATTACATTGCTCGCACCATTGCACGCAGGTGTCCATGGCTTCGACCAGACTCAGCACATCCGGTTTGCCGCTCGCCGAGGCGTTGATCACCGGCTCGCCCGCCAAGCCATCCAGCCATTGCTCCCCGCCCAACAACGTCAGCATCAAGACACCTTCGACCGGTGTCATGTTAAACAGCCGCGGCAGTATGACCAGGCGACATAAACTGGAAACGATCGCCGGGGTGAGTAACAAGGTGTCTTTACGCTTGTATGCGCCGGCGACCGCCAGCGCCAGATAATGATAGGTCTGCAGATCGATACCCAAGCCATTGCACAGCTGGCTGATGGTCAGATCGGCCTCACCGGGTACCGGCGTCACCGGGAACAATCCATCACCGAGCCTCAAGGGTTCGCGATATGTCCCCTGGCCATTGAAGATCTGATCGAATTGCGAAAGGGTTTCGCCACGACCATAGAGCGAAAACTGGTCAACAATGACCGCGAAATCTGCCGCTGTGCAGTGATAGCGTTCGCGCAGATGCTGGAACAACCCCAAGGCATGCACGACGTTGGCCGATATTTCCCATGTCGGCTCACTCTCAGTGCTACGAGCCTCAGCTCTGATTGCCGCCGTCAACAGGGCATCCACCTGGTCGCTCGGCAATTCAAGCCAGTTGTCCAGGCGCAGTTTGCGGTTCATCCGGTCGATTGCAGTCAAACCTGCCTGGCTGTTGGGGTTAACCGTCAGCCTGTTGAGAAACTCCAGCTCTGCGTAGTTGATCCGGATACCGGGGTGCACATTGGCGTTGATATAAACGGAGCCGGAACGCGCACTTTCCGCAGGTGAGTCCAGTTCGTCGGCAGGCTCCTCGACATAGTCGATATTCGCCGAGCGCACCGGTGCAAAATCCCCCACCGATAACAACTGTTCGATCTGCACGGCCCCGAGTTTGGTTGCTTCACCAAAATAACTGACCTGATTGAGATCCCCCCGAATGACAGTATCGAAATTGTCTCGATAAAAGTCCCCAGCTTGTGAAAGAAGGTACATAGGCTCAGTCAGCAGATTTCGCTGATACGGGCCCAGCCGCGAGGCATGCGCCAGCGCCCGAGTGTTACGGGAAGCACTGACAACCGACGGCAGAAAATAGGGGTAGGAAAGATCGATGGTGCGGTCGAAATCCCCCACCGACAACCCTTTGGAGCGTGCCACGCCGTCAATCGTGACCCAATGCTGATAGTAAGGCAGGCCATTGGGATAGCGCGCGTTGATCAAGGCATCTTCGATCGACTCTGGTTGATGTGCCGTGATGAATTTCTCCAGCACCGCGATAATAATGTCGACCGACGACACCGCCTGATACACCGCAGGCCCGTCGACAGACAGCAACTTCAAGTCGGTACGTCGGTCATGCAGCAGGAGCTTTTCTGTCGCGTCACCAAAAGGTTCGATACGCAGGAGAACCCAGCGCAACAGATCGATCAGGTATGCCACGGGCGAGATGCATGATTCCAACGCCTCGGGGGGGCACAGGCTACCGAATTCGGTAGGGAAGATGATCTCGTATTTCGGGCCTTTGACCATCGACAGCAACCCGCCTGACCGATCAACCTGCGTGGTTTTATTGCCCTTCAAGGTGTGTTCGATGAACTCACGCCGGATATACGTGACGTAGCTGTTGGACCGCCGCATGAACTCCCGGGCTTCGTCCACGCTGAGTTGATGCTCACTGACCAAGGCTTGAGCGCCTTTTTCGACTAACTGAAAAATCGAACCACCCTGCTCAAGATAAGACCTCAGCTTTCCCAGCCCGGCGTTTTCAGCAATTTGTACTTCGCCAAATATTTGGTCGAACATCTGCACCAAGGGGCGGGACGCAACAGTCATGATCAATATCCTTGAGACGATAGCGGGTCCCGACAATCTGACGTCACCATCAGATTGCCGGTCGATGTGTAAGGATTTAGCGCTTTTGACCGAGATTCGCCTACTGTCAGATCTGACAGTATTTACGACCACTCATCGGAATATGGGCTTTACGAAGGTTTCGCAGAAACGGGTTCGACCTCATAGCGAGCGCTATCGACCCAGTCAGATCCTTTCTCACTATCATTGAGGCTCTGCCTGAATAGAGACCATTGCCCGCCTGTCATCAGTGACGGTCCGGCCTGCGCTTGCCAGCCAGCCACGGGATCGACGGAAATGTTCGCGGTCAATACCAGATCAGGATTGAACCAGCTCACAACTGTTCCGACGCCTTCGCGACCGTTGCCCGCCAGGGACACCGGGTTAGTCACCCAGGTACCCGCTGCGGGTATCTCAATGGTGGGTTCATAGGTCCTCAGCACAATCGGGCGCGTTGCCGGGTCCGATTCGAATTCGCCCAGCGCCGAGACCACCTCCAGCAGAGAGTCTCCACCAGGCTGGTCGAGTTCCAGCTTTACCCACCAAGTGCGATCGGCCTTCACAAGTGCGCTTTTATTCGAACTGCCCACCTTGACCGTGACTGTGTCGCCCGACACACCGAAACCGGACACAACCAATACCCGCCCGGCATGATCGTCTTGCGTCGGGGATTCGATATCAGGCGCTTTCGGGACGACCTGATAGGTCACCGGATCGCTATCCTTCGACGTTTGAGGGTCGCCGTTGTTGTGGAAAACCTGCAGGGCCCAGATGGTTTTATCGCCCACCGGCAAGGTCACCTCGGCACGCCAGTTGCCCTCGCCATCGACATCCGCTTCGGTGAGTGGCGCAGAAGTATCGCCGAGCATCCACACCTCGACCCGCGCGTGCGGCATCCCCTTCCCGGAGAGCTCCGAAGTGCGTGACAACTTTTCTCCGCCATCCGGTCGGGTAATCTCCGGAGGCAGTACAACGGCCTTGAAGTTGCATCGCTCACTTCGCTTGGGAGGTAGCGCATAGATCGTTTGCTCCGCCCGAATGACATGCTCATCAAAAGCCAGTCCCTTGAGATCGATTGACCATTCGCCGTTAGTGAGCACGGGTTGTGCTGGAGTCAGATACTTCTGGAATCGATCGTCCCACAATTGCATCGTGGCGCCTGCCATGCCGCCCAAACCCGTGACGATCAGGTCACGGTGTACTTCGCTGTCATCAAGCGGATACGTGATGACCGGTTGTTCTATCACCGGATAAACCGTGAAAGTCCTTTTCGCTTTCGGTGATTCCAACTCCTCGGCAACCTGATGCACTTCGATCGTGTGAGGGGTATTACTGCTAAAGGGTGTGGGTCGCTGGAACGTCCAGACGTCTGCAACGACGGTCACTTTATACGTCTGTAAATCACCGCTGAAGTTGATGTACACCTCCGCCCCCGACCAACCGGTACCGCTGAATACCGGGGAAAGCCCCTCTTCGGAAGGTATGTTGAGTCCGGGCGCCAAGGGGAAAATTGTGACTTTGAGGACCTCCCAAGTGGGTGACCACTGATTATTCAAAATTTGTTTGACATGGACTTCCCGATTGTTTGAGGGTCCCCACACTACCGATGCTGTGGTTGACCATTCATTACCGACAACATCTTTCGTTGGCGCGGCCAGGTTGGGGCTGCTGGGATGACGAACGTGCACCGTGGCGCCATTGAAACCTTTGCCGCTGAAGGTCGGCCGGTATTCCGGGGTGTGCTTCAAATCGCTGACATCAGGCAGCGCGTTGTTGAGGGTGAATTCCAGTGGCAGCGATTCGATCCAGCCGTCGGAACCAATGGGAAATTTTTGAACAATTTTCAGCTTGTATGTACCAACCGGCCAGTTTGTTGCGATGGTTTCCCATATGCCATTCGCCACTTCAACAGAGGGCGGGAGTGTTGCACCCGGGCCACTGTCGATAGTGATATGCACTGTGGCGCGGTTATGGCCCGATCCAGAGAATTTGATTGTGTTCTCTGTGGGATATTCGACGACAGGGTTGCTCAACATTGGGGGGCGGATATTGAAGGAGCGGAGAGTGCTAGGCGTGGATGCAATGCCATCCACTTCCTGCACCGCAACGAGTGACAGCACTCCGGGTTCCAGGCCTGCCAGTGGGACGCTCCAGTCTCCGGACGCCACGCCGGGAATACTGATCAACGGCGGAGAGTTGACCAGATCCTTGAAAATCTTGAGGGTCGCGTTCGCCACCGCGCCTTTCCCTGTGAGGGTGAACGATGTGTTTTGTTCGCTTTGTGCAGGAGGACCGGCGATCAGAAGCACGGGAGGCCGGATTTGCAGCGACAACGTTTGGCTAGGGTCGGAGCGGTCGTTATTAAAAATCTGTACAACCACAAGGCTGATCTTGCCGAACGCTACGTCTTTGAACTCAATTTCCCACTCACCATTTGCTTTGGTCACGCTTCCGAAGCCATAAGGCTTGCCCCCGCTGGCCGGCAACACTTCAAGCTGCGCCCTTAAAATGCCGGAAACGCCCTTCAATAAAAAAGACGAATCAAGTAAAGAGCCCGACAATGGACTCGTGATCCTGGGGGCGCCGAAGAGGGCCATTTCGAAGGGAGCCGAAATCTCGGAGGTGGCACCGTCGTAAATCTGGACAGCGGATAACTTATAAGTTTGCCCCAGATTCAACGAGATTTTACTGGTCCCAGACCAATTCCCGTCCGAGCTAATAGGCGACTCGATTAGCGCACCGGCCACTCCCTCGGCGTAAACGACTGCCGTCGCCCCTGACATGCCCCCTGTGCCCGAAATTATGGGCTTTATTAAATCACTAACACTGGGACGGGTGATCGTTAAAGGATTGAGAACGAAAAATTTCTTGGTCGCTGAATGTCGATTCAGTGCGCCTGCAAAGCCCTCGCGGATGTAGATTTCATACGGCCCTTGAGGCAAAGACCTTTCCAACTTGACGTTCCAGATCTCGTTTGCCTCTACCGTAACCGTTTCGCTCAATACCTTGTCGGGAGTGTAACTTTTAAGCGTTATGACACTGCCCTTTCTAGCCCAACCTGACACATGCGTGCTCACCACACTGGCACTATCAAATCTGGCAGCCTTTCTGATCACCACCGGCTGACGTGCCCAACTCGACCATTTACCCTCGTAATCCCATTGGCCGTCGATCCAGGCAATGTGTCCAGAAGGCGTTTCTTCATGCCTGAAAGCCGCAGCCGTTCGCCAAATACCACCTGAAAACATCGCTCGTGTGAGCTCCTGAAAATCTCCGTTTTGCGAGTGAAAGTCCATCCTGACATTATGAATACGCCCATCGTTCGCCGTGGGTAGCTTGAACTCCCACCCCATGACTGGGTCAAGCTGGATCGTAGAATTCGGGTAACGAAACTCCAAAGGAGCGACCAGCGCCCCCGCGTCATCTTTTTCCATACCTGTCACTGGAAGAGAAGATTCTTCATCAGGTTGTGGGTTGTCGGGAATTTCGGTGCCTGTTCTCGGATCATCGGACATGATGGGCTTCCTTTTCGCTACCAACAGGGAGGGCGCTCCATTTAAAGTCCGGGAAGGCGTGTGTGACACCTGTCAACTCTGACAGTCCCGATGAACGGTAACTTACCCCACACCGTAATCCGTGAAGTTCTGCGACCGTAGATCGCAACTGCAGCGGCTTGCGCCGTTGCATTGAGTGAGACGGGCTTGTTGCTGGTGGAGAGGCGCTGGATCAGGAGCGAGCGATCGCGGTGGGTTGACCCTGGAAATGAGTTGCCTGGACTGGTGCTTTCGCGAGAAGGCTCGCTCCTGCATTTGTCCGGATTCCTTCAGTTGGAATCCAAATCAATGTGAGGGCGAAGCCGCTCGCAAAGCTTTTCGCGCTATCGAATCAAGCCGAAGCCGGCAACGGCTGAAAACTGAAATACTGCCGCAACGCCTGCACCAACTGGCCGAACTCCACCGGCGGCTGCAGGAGAATGAACCCGGCGTCGTAATGCAGTGGTGTGGCGTCTTCATGGCACCAGACGCAACACGCGGTGAAGTCGATGACCTGCTGGCAGCCATCGCTGGTGGGGATTTTCAGGCGTAGCTGGAAGTCGACGCCCACCATCATCGGCAACTGGCTGATCAGCATCAGCCCGTCGTCGGAGACGTTGCCCAGAAAGCCGATCGGTTTGTCGGTGACGGTATTGAACACTCTGAGGAAGTACGGCAGTTGATGCCGTTCGATCCGGCGGTCGGTAAACATGCGCAGTTCGCCATGCAAGGCTCCATCACAGAGCCGCACCTTTGCTTCGGAACGTGCCTGTGTCGCAGGCCCGCTCTCCCCGCTTCCGGTGCGACGGTCGCTACGTCGCCGTCACTTTACAACTGCCAGTCGCAGGTGTTGCTCCGGATTCAGCAACGTGGCGCCAGACCCGGGTTCTTCGACTATAGCTCAGCTTGTACACACGGCCAGATTTTGTATGACAACTGTCATCAGAAACGGGTCGGGCGCACCACGGCAGCAGCGCTGCGCGTCGGGTAATGGCCCAGGCTCTGCAAGGTTTCCAGACGGGCGCGGGCGCGGAAGGCGTATTCGCTGTTCGGGTACGAGGCGATGATGAACTGATAGGTCTGCGCCGCGTCGACGAACATTTTCTGCCGCTCGAGGCACTGGCCGCGCATCATCGACACTTCCGGCCACACGTACGGGCGGGCACGGCTGGCGCGTTCGACCTTGGACAGTTCGAGCATGACCTGCTCGCAATTGCCGCGATCATAGGCGCTGTAGGCGTTGTTCAAATGATGGTTCATCGACCAACGGGTGCAGCCCGTGACGGCGAGGACGCTGAGGGCAAGGGCGGCAATGGGTACGAATCGCATGAGGGTTCTCCTGTCTTGAGCAATGTATCGACCCATGGTCGGAAATCTTCAGGCGCGTTTGTCCCAAAGTTACCGTGTTCAATAAAGAAACCATTAAGTAGTGCAAACGAACAATGACTACACCCCAAGAGCATAGTAGCCTTCGCTAGCGCTTGAACTCAGGAGTCTTTGCATGTCCGTCCGTCGTACCAAAATCGTCGCTACCCTTGGCCCGGCCAGTAACTCGCCGGAAGTTCTCGAACAGCTGATTCTGGCTGGTCTGGACGTTGCCCGTCTGAACTTCTCCCACGGCACCCCCGACGAGCACAAGGCTCGCGCGAAGCTGGTGCGTGACCTGGCGGCCAAGCACGGTCGCTTCGTCGCCCTGCTGGGTGACCTGCAAGGCCCGAAAATCCGTATCGCCAAATTCGCCAACAAGAAGATCGAGCTGAAGATCGGTGACCAGTTCACCTTCTCCACCAGCCATCCGTTGACCGAAGGCAACCAGCAAGTGGTCGGCATCGACTACCCGGATCTGGTCAAGGACTGCGGCGTGGGCGACGAGCTGCTGCTCGACGACGGCCGCGTGGTGATGCGCGTTGATACCCAAACTGACGATGCATTGCATTGCACCGTGACCATCGGCGGCCCGCTGTCCGACCACAAAGGCATCAACCGTCGCGGTGGCGGCCTGACTGCACCAGCCCTGACTGAAAAAGACAAGGCCGACATCAAGCTCGCCGCCGAAATGGAAGTCGACTACCTCGCGGTGTCCTTCCCGCGTGACGCCGCCGACATGGAATACGCCCGTCAACTGCGCGACGAAGCCGGCGGTACTGCCTGGCTGGTAGCGAAGATCGAACGCGCTGAAGCCGTGGCCGATGACGAAACCCTCGACGGTCTGATCAAGGCCTCCGACGCGGTGATGGTTGCCCGTGGTGACCTCGGTGTGGAAATCGGCGACGCCGAGCTGGTGGGCATTCAGAAGAAAATCATTCTGCACGCACGCCGCCACAACAAGGCTGTGATCGTTGCGACCCAGATGATGGAGTCGATGATCCAGAACCCGATGCCGACCCGCGCCGAAGTGTCCGACGTGGCCAACGCCGTGCTCGACTACACCGACGCCGTGATGCTGTCTGCTGAATCTGCTGCCGGCCTGTACCCGCTGGAAGCCGTGCAGGCCATGGCGCGCATCTGCGTCGGCGCCGAAAAGCACCCTACCGGCAAGACTTCCAGCCACCGTATCGGCAAGGAATTCACCCGTTGCGACGAAAGCATCGCACTGGCGACCATGTACACCGCCAACCACTTCCCGGGCGTCAAAGCGATCATCGCGCTGACCGAAAGTGGCTATACCCCGCTGATCATGTCGCGTATCCGCTCCTCGGTGCCGATCTACGCGTTCTCGCCGCACCGCGAAACGCAGGCGCGTGCAGCGATGTTCCGTGGCGTGTACACCATTCCGTTCGATCCGGCTTCGCTGGAACCGCACGAAGTCAGCCAGAAAGCCATTGATGAGCTGACCAAACGCGGCGTTGTGGAAAAAGGCGACTGGGTCATCCTGACCAAGGGCGACAGCTATCACACCACCGGCGGCACCAACGGTATGAAGATCCTGCACGTGGGCGATCCACAGGTCTGAGTGATGCGCTGAAAAACAAGAGCCCCGCCATGTGAATGGCGGGGCTTTTTGTTGTCTGCGTGTTGATGACGCCGGCTTTCAGCGAGATGTCAACTGTCAGGTTTGACAGTTGACGCCTCACCCGCTCGCCACCTAAATGGATATCTACGCGGCATCCACAAATGCCGCATTGCTTCATCCAACGAAAGTGCGCAGGGCTATCATGAACATGCAGACCTTGAGAAACGCAGGTACGCCCGATCTGGCATTCGGCGTAAATGGCAGAGTGATCCTGACCATCCCCGATCTCCCGTTTGCGCGGATATCCGCAGTGGCTATAGGCCCGGACAGGAAGATCTACTGCGTTGGCAAGAGTGATGATTTCACTGATCCGAACCCGACATATTTTCTGGGTCGGTTCAATGACGATGGCACTGAAGACAGGGAATTTGGCGATGCGGGTTTCACTCGCGACGCTTATCCAGACGCCCGGCTGCAGCAGGTCGAGTCCTTCACCTTTCAGCCTGACGGAAAAATACTCATTTTCGCCACTGTCTACAATAAAAGGGGCGGGCTGGTCCCCGCTTTTTCCCGGTATGACACCAAGGGGCGGCTGGACACGACATTTGGCTCTCTAGGTCAAACAGTATTGAACATCGAACTGGCGCCACCCGGCAGAGCGGCTTTCGCCGTTGATCGACGCAACGTTGACGGTAACGCCGCACGCCCCAAAGGGGTGGAAGTGCTGCCTGACGGGAAGATCCTCGCCTCACATCACTATCTTTTCGATTTCCACCAGTCACACGGCCTGATTATCCGGCTCAATGCTGATGGAAAGCTGGATACGGACTTTAACCAGATCGGTTACATCACGGTGATTCATCCCGATTACAAACTCAACGCCACCATTCTGAGAGATGTGATCGTGCAGGAGGATGGCAAGTATCTGGGCTGCGGCAATGTGTATAACGACTCCGACAACCCCAGTTCGGGCATGTTCGTGCGGTACGATACTGACGGCGCGCTGGACAAGAACTTTGGCACGGGCGGATTTGTCACAATCACCGATGCCGTGCGCGCCAACCTGATCGAGGGCATGGTGCTGCAACCCAACCGACGCATTCTGGGATTCGGTGGCACGCTCAACAACGTTGGAGTGATGGTCAGCATTGAACCTGATGGCGCCCCCAATATTCAATTCAACGGCGGCAAACCTCTCTATACAGGGTTGGAACCCGATTCGATTACCACATGGACCAGCGCAACGATTCAAAAAAACGGCAGGATAGTGGTCGCTGGAGGTTTGGGTGTACCGGGACGGGCCGACATCGTCGTGGCGAGATTTATCGACGCGCAATTCGATCGGGAATTCAATGAACAAGGCTGGCTAAGGACGCATCTGGAAAACGGGGTGCAAATGGCAACCGGTCTGACCCTGCAAGAGGATGGCAAAATTCTGATTTGCGCCAACTTGCCCGGCTTGCAGGTTGCGCTGCTGCGCTATCACGCCTGAGAGCCAGAAAGCCCCCGTCACGTGAATGGCGGGGCTTTTTGTTTTGATCCTGAAGATGTGTTGACTGCCCGCGATGGCGGCTCTCCAGTCAGCGAAATCTCAATGCCGTTTAATGAATCCCGTCAACGCCGCCAACGCTTCCGGCGACTTCAGGCGCTGGGTGAACAACACACCCTCCTCCTCGATCACCTTACGGATCAACTGGCGATCCGGCGCTTTCATCAATTGCTTGCTGATACGCACCGCCTCAGCCGGCAGTTCGTCGAAACGCAACGCCACCTCCCGCGCCTTGCGCAACGCCGCATCACCACTGCTCAACGCCTCGGTGGCAATGCCCCAAGCCGCTGCTTGTTCACCGGTAAAACCCTCACCCAATAATAAAAGCTCCGCCGCTTTCGCTTGCCCGAGCAAACGCGGCAGGATCAGGCTCGAGCCGAATTCCGGGCACAACCCAAGGTTAACGAACGGCATGCGCAACCGCGCATCGCGACTGACGTAGACCAGATCGCAGTGCAGCAACATCGTCGTGCCAATGCCCACCGCCGCGCCAGCTACAGCGGCGATCACCGGTTTGCGGCATTCGAGCAGGTTGAGCATGAAGTGAAACACCGGGCTGTCGAGGTCGCTCGGCGGTTGCTGGATGAAGTCGGCTATGTCGTTGCCGGCAGTGAAGCATTCAGCGCTGCCGGTAATCAGCACGGCGTTGATCTCAGGATCGCCATCGGCCTGTTTCAGCGCTTCGGCGAGGTGGCTGTACATGGCGCGGGTCAGGGCGTTTTTCTTGTCCGGGCGATTGAGCCGCAGGGTCAGTAAACCGCGTTCGCGTTCCAGCAGAATGGCTTCGGTCATGGCGTGTCTCGCGTCTGGGATTCAGCGCTCAACCACGGCTCAAAAATACGTCAGCCAGCAGTTGGTTGCGCGGCAGTCCGGCCAGGTACAGACGCCTTGCAAAGGCGTCGACACTGGTCGTCGAGCCGCAGACTAAGGCCAGGGTTTGCCGGGAAACAAGGCGCAGTTGCGCCAAAGCGGCGGCTGACTCGGCCGCCGTCCACAACTCGACGCTGAGGTTTTCGCGCTGCGCGGCCAGTGCGGCAAGGGGCTTGGCCAGATAGTGCCCGTGATCGTCATGGGCCAGGTGAATGACACGAATGGCGCCTTGGTGATCCTGGCGCAAGGCTTCGCGCAGCACACCGAACAACGGGCCTAACCCCGTACCAGCGGCGAGCAGCCATAAAGGTCGAGTGTGCCAGTCCGGATCGTAATGCAAGGCGCCGCCGCGCAGTTCACCGAGGCGGATCGGGTCGCCGATCTGCAAGCGCCGCGCCGCATCGCTGAACTCGCCGGGCTGACGGCAATCGAGGTGAAATTCGAGAAAACGGTCTTCTTCCGGCAGGCTTGCCAGCGAATACGGCCGGGCAATGTGATTGATCCACAACACCAGATGTTGCCCGGCGCTGTAGCGCAACGGCCGCTGCGGAGTCAGGCGCAGGCGCAGGACGTTGTCGCTGAGCCAGTCCAGCGCTTCGACCACCGCCGGGCGACCGTCGGTGATCGGGTCGAAGGTGTGTACCTGCAAGTCTTCGACAACCTGACACTGACAGGCCAGGCGCCAGCCTTGCTGACGCTGTTCGGCGCTCAAGGCGTCCGGGCGATTGTCGGCAGGCAGGCCTTGCACGCATTGCACCAGACAGGCATGGCAACTGCCGGCGCGGCAGCTGTAAGGCACCGCCACACCGTTCTGATTAAGGGCATCGAGCAGATTGCTGCCCGTGGTCACTGCCCACTGTCGTTCACCGACGCGAAGTTCAGGCATCGACGTTCTCCCATGCGGCCGCACAACGATTGCGCCCGTCACGCTTGGCCCGATACAAGGCCTGATCGGCGCGCTGCAAGGCGTCGTCCAGATCATCGCCCAACGCCAGCAGCGTCATGCCCGCCGACAGGCTCAGGTTGCGCACATTCAGGCCGACCAGTTCGACGTCGGTGAAGGCGATGCGCAGACGCTCGCAGCAAGCGGTCAGCCGTTCGGCGTCGCAATCGGGCAACAGCACGACGAATTCCTCACCACCATAACGCGCCAGCACATCGCCGTCGCGCAGGCATGCCTGTGCGACGCCGGCGAAGGCCTGCAGCACCTGATCGCCCGCCGCATGGCCGTGCAGATCATTGATACGTTTGAAGTGGTCGAGGTCGATCAGCGCCAGACCGTGCACGATATCGTCGTCCATTTCATTCAGCTCTCGCGTGGCCAGACGCAGAAAATGCCGACGATTGAACAACCCGGTCAATTCATCGGTGGCGACCAGATCTTCGAGCTGCCGCATCATCCCGCGCAGGGTGTCCTGATGCGCCTGCAAGGCAAACCGGCGTTGACGCTGACGTTGTCGCGAAACCTGGACGAAGCGCGCGTAAAGCACCAGCCACGCCAGCACCATCGCAAGAATGCACACCTGCAAGGCCGCGAGCGCCGGCTCGCGCAAGCGGAAGTAGTAGCCGTCCCACAGCGTGATCGCACAGAAACTGAAGAACACCAGCAGTGCA
This sequence comes from Pseudomonas sp. CROZ-RG-20F-R04-15, assembly GCF_022662375.1. Classification (GTDB taxonomy): domain Bacteria; phylum Pseudomonadota; class Gammaproteobacteria; order Pseudomonadales; family Pseudomonadaceae; genus Aquipseudomonas. The sequence continues at coordinate 216,576 of NZ_JAKNQL010000012.1, forward strand.
CAGCGAATGAACGCCCGCCGACTGAGATGGAACAGGCCGAACAGCAGGATCAACACGTAGAACACCAGAAAGGCGCCGCGAGCTTCATCCAGATGGGCGATCAGCCAGGTCTGCCAGCCGAGGCCCAGAAGTACCTGCACTTCGGTCAGGCTGGGATCGGCGAAGCGCAGGTTGCGCCCGCTCCAGAACAGCGCGAACAGCGCCGACTGAGTGATGACGACCAGCGCACTGCCAACAGCGACAGAAGTCAGGGACTGCTCGTAATGCCCCGTGAAAAACGCCAGCCACAGCAGCAGCAAAGCCAATCCATAGGTGGCCGCAGCGAGGGCAAAGCGTTTGAGCAAAAGACGTTGAATGGCGTTATGGGTCAATCGTTGACTCACCGTGCGATAAGAGGCTGACCGAGTGTCCTACTCTACAGACCGGCTGCCACTTTAGAGGCCCGGTCGATAAATGACCACCGATTTTCGGGCTCGAAAATTGACGTCAAAAGTGTGGCCTGCGTATACCGTCAAAAGCCCCTCACCCTAGCCCTCTCCCAGAGGGAGAGGGGACTGACCGAGTTGTTTGTTGGCAATCCGCCGACCTGAAATACCGAGCCGAACTCAAGCTTGAACAACATAAGATTCGCTCCCGCTCCTGAGCCGAACTCAGGCCTGAACAGCACGAAGATCGGCTCCCTTTCCCTGAGCCGAACTCAGCTCTGAACAGCACGAAGATCGGCTCCCTTTCCCCCTCGCCCCCCTTGGGGGAGAGGGCTGGGGTGAGGGGGTAGATCCTGACGTGCAAACCCGCTGGCCGATATTCGCCCATCCATGCGACCAACGAATGACTGCCGGCGCGTGTATGCCCCACCGAGGCGCGGTATACTGCCGCGCCTTTTTAGCGTCGCGCCAGCAGCCCCGGCGTGCCTTGAAAGGTGTCTGCGACCGACCGAAGCACCCAAGCCGCAGGCACCTTATTGAATGTTCCCGTCTTTTAGAGGAGCGCGACTCATGACCGTGATCAAGCAAGACGACCTGATTCAGAGCGTTGCCGACGCCCTGCAGTTCATTTCCTATTACCACCCCGTGGATTTCATCCAGGCGATGCACGAAGCCTACCTGCGCGAAGAATCGCCAGCGGCCCGTGACTCGATGGCGCAGATCCTGATCAACTCGCGCATGTGCGCCACCGGCCACCGCCCGATCTGCCAGGACACCGGTATCGTTACCGTGTTCGTGCGCGTCGGCATGGACGTACGTTGGGATGGCGCCACCATGGGCCTGGACGACATGATCAACGAAGGCGTACGTCGCGCCTACAACCTGCCGGAAAACGTCCTGCGTGCCTCGATCCTCGCCGACCCGGCGGGTGCTCGGAAAAACACCAAGGACAACACCCCTGCGGTGATTCACTACTCCATCGTCCCGGGCAACACCGTGGAAGTGGACGTGGCGGCCAAGGGCGGCGGCTCCGAGAACAAGTCGAAAATGGCCATGCTCAACCCGTCCGACTCGATCGTCGACTGGGTACTGAAGACCGTTCCGACCATGGGCGCCGGCTGGTGCCCACCGGGCATGCTCGGCATCGGCATCGGCGGCACCGCCGAGAAAGCTGCGGTCATGGCCAAGGAAGTGTTGATGGAATCCATCGACATTCACGAGCTGAAGGCCCGTGGCCCACAGAACCGCATCGAAGAAATGCGTCTGGAGCTGTTCGAGAAGGTCAACCAGTTGGGCATCGGCGCCCAGGGCCTCGGTGGCCTGACCACCGTGCTCGACGTGAAAATCATGGACTACCCGACTCACGCCGCCTCGCTGCCGGTGTGCATGATTCCGAACTGCGCCGCCACCCGTCACGCACACTTCGTGCTCGACGGTACAGGCCCGGCCTCGCTGGAAGCGCCACCGCTGGACGCCTACCCGGAAATCGTCTGGGAAGCCGGCCCTTCGGCCCGTCGCGTCAACCTCGACACCCTGACCCCGGAAGACGTGCAGAGCTGGAAGCCGGGCGAAACCGTCCTGCTCAACGGCAAAATGCTCACCGGTCGCGACGCCGCGCACAAGCGCATGGTCGAGATGCTGAACAAGGGTGAAACCCTGCCGGTGGATCTGAAAGGTCGCTTCATCTACTACGTCGGCCCGGTTGATCCGGTCGGTGACGAAGTGGTTGGCCCGGCGGGCCCGACCACCGCGACGCGGATGGACAAGTTCACTCGTCAGATCCTTGAGCAAACCGGCCTGTTGGGCATGATCGGCAAATCCGAGCGTGGCCCGACCGCGATCGAAGCGATCAAGGACAACAAAGCCGTGTACCTGATGGCCGTTGGCGGTGCTGCCTACCTGGTTGCTCAGGCGATCAAGAAGTCGAAAGTGCTGGCATTCGCCGAACTGGGCATGGAAGCGATCTACGAGTTCGAGGTCAAGGACATGCCGGTCACCGTTGCGGTGGACAGCAAAGGTGAGTCGGTGCACATCACCGGTCCTGCGATCTGGCAACAGAAGATCAGCGAAAGCCTGGCGGTAGAAGTGCAGTAAGCGCTTACCCCCCATAAAAACGGCCGGTTCATCCCATGGATGATCCGGCCGTTTTTGTTTGTGCAAACCGAACGCGATAAAAACGTCGTCAATGCACACAAAATGATCTTGCGCACCTGTCAGATCTGACAGGTTCATTTACTCGCGGTTCTTGTTAGCGTCAGTCCATTCACGCCTACCCTGTGCGCAATGGATTCGACCATGGCCGAGCAACAAGAACTGAGCATCACCACGCCTTCCATCGCCAAAAGCGCATCGATCGCCACCATCGGCAAAAGTTGGGGCGCTGTGGGCCCGACCGGAGCGGCAGCGTTCGAACTGCCGATTCCAGCGTCCGCCGGGCGGGGCTGGGACCCGCAGTTTTCCTTGAGCTACAGCAGTCAGAGCGGCAACGGTCCGTTCGGTCTTTCATGGAATCTGGGTGGTGTGGGTCAGATCAGCCGCCGCACCAACAACGGCGTGCCGCGTTATACCGAGCACGACGAAATCATCGGCGTAGATGGCGAAGTATGGATGCCGGAGCTGGACGAGAATGGCGAACTGAAATCCCGTGATGCCAACAGCTACAACGGCGTCGACATCGGTCCGCACAAAGTGGTGCGTTACTGGCCGCGAGTCGAAGGTGACTTTGCTTTGCGTGAGCGCTGGCAGCGCCAGACCCGAGAAGCAGATCCACCGGTGTTCTGGCTGATACATGGCGCCGATGGTTCATTGCACATTTACGGCAAAACCGCAGCGACAAGGCTCGCCGATCCCGATGCACCTGGACGCGTCGCCGCATGGCTGATCGGCGAAAGCATGAACGCCCGTGGCGAACATATCTGCTTTGAGTACAAGGCCGATGATCAGGATCCTGACCCGGTACATGACTACCGCGCCCAGCGTTATCTGCGCCGCGTGTGCTACGGCAACGGCACGGCCAGCGCCGATCTGTACAGCTGGACAACCGATACGCCCACTGACCTGGACTGGCACTTTCATTTGCTGTTCGACTACGGCGAGCGCAGCACGTCGCTGACCGATATCCCGGCCTATGACGGTGACACCCTGAAACCCTGGACAGTCCGCCCCGACCGTTTTTCAACCCATGGTCGGGGCTTTGAACTGGGCACGCGCAGACTGTGCCAACAAGCGTTGCTGTTTCATCAGTTCTCCAAGGAACAGACCGAACAACCGAAACTGGTCCGCCGCCTGCTGCTGGAATATCACCAACCGCAAAATATCGCGCAATGGACCTACAGCCAGATCAGCGCGGCGCACTATCAGGCGTTCGATGCCAACGGCGTTGTCGAGAACACACCGCCGATCGAGTTCGACTACGCCGCCTTCGATATCAATAAAACACCGCTTCAACTCTTCGAGTCCGATGTGCAGCCGGGCATCGAAGACAATAACTTCTATCAGTGCGTCGATCTCTTTGGCGAAGGCGTGCCGGGGTTTCTCTGCCGTTATGACCAGAGTTGGTATTACCGCGAACCGCTGCGCGCGACGAAGGGCGGCGATGAAATCGGTTATGGACCCTGGACCGCATTGCAAAAGATTCCGGTCGCCGATCGCAACCGTCCGGTACAGCAACTGTTGACTGATCTTACCGGTGACGGCCGACTCGACTGGGTCAGCGCGCAACCAGGCAGCAGCGGCTTTCGCACATTCACCGCGGAGCGTCAGTTTGACGATTTTGTTGCCTTCGGCCATTTCCCACCGGAGTTCTTCTCCGCCCTCTCGACACTTGGCGACCTGAGCGGTGACGGCTTGAGCAGCCTGGCCTTGATCGGGCCGAATTCGGTACGGCTGTATGCCAACCAGCGCGAACAAGGTTTCGCCGCGCCTGAGGAGGTGCCGCACAAACCCGACGACGACCGCTTGCCGCTATTCAGCAATTCTCCGACAGAACTGGTGCTGCTGGGCAATCTTCTCGGCAGCGACATGCCCGAGCTGTGCCGGATACGCCACGATGAAATCCGCTGCTGGCCGAACCTCGGTCACGGCTGCTTTGGCCAAGGTCGCAAGATCAGCGAATTGCCTTTCAACTACGAACAATTCGATTCGGCACGCGTACGCCTTGCCGACCTCGATGGCTCCGGTGCCGCATCGCTGATTTATCTGAACTCAGATACTTTCGATATTTACCTGAACCATGGTGGCAACGGCCTGGAGCAGACGCCGATCAGCGTGCCGTGGCCCGACGGCGTCCGTTACGACCGTCTCAGCCAGGTGAGTTTTGCCGATCTGCAGGGCCTCGGTTGCGCCAGCCTGATCCTGACGCTTACGCACATGCAGCCGCAGCACTGGCGCTACGATTTTGTCTCGGCCAAACCGTATCTGTTGACCGGCAGTAACAACAACATGGGCTGCAGTACCAGCGTGATCTACCGCAGTTCGGCGCAGGAATGGCTGGATGAAAAACATCGTTTGCTCACCCTCAAATGTTTGCCGGTTTGCCACTTGCCGTTTCCGGTGTCGGTGGTGAAGAAACAGCAACAGCTGGATGAAATCACCGGCAATTGCCTGACGCAGACGTTCACCTGGCGGCAAGGTTTCTACGACAGCCGTGAGCGCGAGTTCCGCGGTTTCGGCCTGTTGCAGCAAACAGACAGCGAGAGCGCCAGCGGCGCTGATGACGTCGGCTTCAGCGAACCGGTGCGGGTGTATACCTGGTTTCACACCGGGCAATCGATGAACCGGCCGCGCAGCGACTACTTCCATCAGGACACAGAAGCGGTCCCGCTCGGCGACACGCTGTTCAGCCGGCATCATCCGGACGACGACCTCGATGAGATCATTCCTGCGCACGATTACGATACCCAGTACCAGATTTCCCGGGCGCTGGCCGGCGCGGTAATCCGCAGTGAAACCTATGCCGATGCAGAGGTGGACGGCCCCGGGATCGCCACGCCTTATGTGGTCGAAGAATGGCGATATCAGGTGCGCGAAGTACGCCCGCAAGGTGCTTTTGCCGCTGCCGTTCTACTGCCGCTGGTGGTGGAAAAAATCAGCTGTCAGTACGACCGCTTTGTCGATGACCCTCTGTGTCGCAAAGAGCTGAATCTGCGCTGGAACGCCTACGGTCAGCCAACTCACGCAATCACGGTCAGCTACGCCCGGCGGCTTACCGAAAAGGCTCCGCCGCCATTTGACGACCCCGATGAGAAGCAATGGTGGTGCGACGCACATGACCCGGCGCAGCAATCGTTTTACCTGAACGAAAGCCGTTCCGCGTTCATCGATCTGGACAAGGACCTGCAGCATTGGCGTCTGGGTTTGCCCTATCAACAACGCGATAACGCGCTGGTCTTGCCAAAAGGTATGTTGCCGACGGGGCTCGACGTCGAGCAGGTGTCTTATGAATGCCTGATGGCGCATGAGGATTCGGCGCACTGGAATGTCGAGCGCGTGCTGACCACCCAGTCCGTGCAGCGTTACCTGGGTACCGATGGCAAGCAACTGGAAGATGGTGTTGCCGGGTTCGAAGCCCTGATCGGGCCACTGGAAATGGCACAACTGGACAAGACCGCGCTGGATGCTTACAGCGTACTGCCCCCGCCATTCAATGTGCGGGACGAACTGCAAAAGATCGGTTATCTGCCGATGCCGTTTCTGTTCTGGGCAGATCCATCGGGCAGTGCGGATCACGACCTGTGGTCAGCCAATTTCGGTTATGCCGAATACGCTGGCCTCGACGGGTTCTACAAAGTACAGCGTTATCGCGAAACCCTCAGCCATGGCTACACCCGCGCCGAATACGACGCTCACGCACTGGCCGTGACGCGCGTGGTGCTGCCGGACGGCTGCACCACGCGCATCGAGTACGACTACCACGCGCTGCAACCGCTGAAGATCTTTGATGCCAATGACAACGTTCAGGAAGCGATCTACGAGCCATCCGGCCAGCCAATCACCAGCAGCTTTTACGGCACAGAAAACGGCCAGCCTGCCGGTTTTTTCCCGCTGGACGAGTACAGCGTTCCAGAAGACCGGCGCCCGGAGACGGCCATCGCCGACCCGGGAAATGCCGTGCAAAAAGCCGCCAGTACCTTGCGCAAGGATCTGTTCAGCTGGATGGGACAGATGGCCAATGACAGCCAGACAACCGGCGAATGGATCGCCCGAAGGGATCTCTTGCCCAGCGGCCACATCAGGGCCAGCGCACGGCGGCGACTCGCACAACGCAGCAGCGCCCTGACACCTGCTGAGCAAACCCTGTACGCGGCCATCAGCGCGGTGCATCGCGAACCGGTGCACAGCGTCATCCTCAACGCCGACCGCTACCCCGACGATCCGGCGCAGGCGCAGATCCAGATCATCAAAGCCTGCGTCGATGGCTTTGGCCGGCCTCTGCAAACCCAGCAACTGGTCGATCCGGGCATGGCCTACGCAGTGGGCGACGATGGCGCGCTGATCGTCGAGGATGGCCAATACAAACAGGTCGAGGCCAATCCGCGCTGGCGCATCAGCGAGCGTGTCGAATACAACAACAAAGGCTTGGCGGTGCGTCAGTTCCGGCCGTTTTTTGCCGATACCCACCGCTACGTCGACGACCAGTCACTGCGCGAGCTGGGCCACTTCGATCAGGTTTTCTACGATGCGCTGGGTCGCCAGATCAGGCTGATCAACGCCAAGGGTGAATTGTCTCGCGAGGCTTACCACCCGTGGTATCACACCAGCGAAGATTTCAACGACACGGCCGAACCGCCAGCGCCGCCGAAGGCGCAACGGTCATGAGCAGCAATCTGCATCGGCGTACGCCAGCACTTGCCGTCAGCGATGCGCGCGGGATGCCGGTGCGACAGGTGGCGTATCTGCGTACTGTGGCCGAGGACACCGCGACGGCCCTGATTACCCGGCAACATCACGACCACGCAGGACGACTACTTGAACAATGGGATCCGCGTCTTTCGGTGCCTTGTCTGATCTCGGTGCACAGCCTGGTCGGGGTGCTGCTGAAGTCTGCCAGTGTCGACGCTGGCTGGCGCCTCAATTTGCCG
>NZ_JAKNQL010000013.1 GCF_022662375.1 Pseudomonas sp. CROZ-RG-20F-R04-15
TTTCAGTTGTTGGCCGGTTTCCCCGGCAATTGTCGGCATCGGCAACCGTGGATCATTCTCGGCAATAGCGTTAATGACCAGTACCAGCCCCGGCGACTTGCCAACCGGTTTGCCATCACGCACAAGTTCCCAGTAGAACGTTTGGGTAGTCCCTCGTTGCGTCACCAGGAAGGCCGAGGTGAATTTGAAGTTGGCGCGCTTGTTCTGGTTGATCAACACCAGTGGAAAAGGTGGGGTGCCTGCTATCGGATCAACTTGTTTCAGTTGAGCGTGATCACCCGGCAACGCCGCAAGGTGTTCTATGCGCACAGTAACGCCGTCTTCATAAGCCAACACATCGATGGGATTGATGGCCGGCGCGATAAGCGTTGGCGGCAGCAGGTCGACGGGGGCGGCGCCGGTCACCGTGGCGATTGCCGTTTTGGAGAGGCCCAGGAGATCTCCACCTGGACGCCTCAACTCGAAGAAAACTTCCACATTGCTATCGGCAACGATTCGGTCATTGGGCACGCTGACAATGCACGGCTGAAGCACACCAAAATTCGCCGTGATCTTGCCGGGAATCGTCAGATCAACATCCGACGCGCTGGAGCGGTAAGTCACCAATACGTCGTCATCTTTCTGATAGATCGGCGCTTGCGGAATGATAACCACCAGTAGCGGTCGACCTTGTAATTTGTCGAGGTCGATGATTGTCGGATCATCCGTATCGTCGTCGGGATCTTCTCGCAGGATCGGTTTATCCAGCGTGAGGCGATCAAGATCAACGTTCGCCCGAATAATCTTCGACCAACGCCGTTTATCCGTAGCGTTTAGCAGTTGATCGACCACGGTGTAGGAGAACGGGCAGTTGTCCTGACTGCCCACCAGTTCGAACTGCTCACGATCGATCAGCGCGACAAAAGAAGCGGCCGCCTCACCAGGTTTTACCGTGAATTCGAAGCGCTCGTTGCCGATTTGCACGGTGACCTTGTCGTAAACCTTCATGTGCGAATAAGCGAGGGTGAGAGGGACCTTGTTGTCGATCTTGTCCTTGTCGATGTTCGCCGGATCCCCCCATTCTGCGGGCAGGCTGATGCCCAGCCCCGGGTGTTCGCCATTACCCGGCACGTCATTGCCACCGGGTAACGTGGCGCTGTAAAGCGCCCACAGCTCGGTGGATTTGCTTTCATTGCCGGGGTGAGTTTTCAGTTTGTACTGGACGACGTTGGTGATGCTGTCACGCAAGTCGGACTGGAACAGGTCGAAGGCGATGATTTGATTGCCGACCTCTTGGGGCAGGCCGATCTGTACGCCATTGAGCCAGAGGGTGATTTCGTCGTATTGGTCGGGGTCCAGCGGCGGATCGACCAAGACCTTCACCGCTGCGGCGAGCGTGCCATCCTTGCGAAGTACGTCCTCGAAAATCCCCAATGGCACCCCTTGCACCGGTACACCGTCGGGTGGCTTTTGGTCGCTGATGACGCCGTTGGTGGCACGGGCGATCTTGGCGGGGTAGAGCTGCTGCGTTTCGTTACCTGAAACAATGCTTGCCATGGGACACCTTCCCGGGTGATTGGTCAGCGCGGCGCGCTGACTGCGATGGAGCGATCAAACACCGGGGTGGGAAGGTTGGCTACTGTCAACTCTGACAGGTGGCGACGAGTGGTAGGAGCGTTGTCCGGCGAGCCGGAACGGATTGCATCTCAGGCAGGTGCTTTCGGGGAGTTCGTCCATCCCTGTGGCGAGAGCGATCGCCCTCGCCACAAGATTGCCGGGGTACAGATCAGCCCGGCAACTCCAGATTATCCATAACCCGATTCACCGCCAGCTCCCCGAGCATGATCAACTGCGCGATCCCCAACAGCGTCCTGCGCTGCGACGCGGGGATGAGGTGGGCGAAGTCATGGGCGATGGTTCTGGCCGAGGCGAGTGTTTCGCTGGCATCGGCCAGCAGTTCCTCGTTTTTGAAGTCCGCGGTGACCGCGTACATCCGGCGGGTTTTTCGTGGTGGTGGGGTGGAGCCGGGTGGGCAGAGGTAGTGATCGAGCGCGCGTTCGGCAGCGTCGTTGAGCTTTTTTGAATTGAGGGATTCGTAGGGGGAGGCGAGGTCGGTTTCGGGCGGGTTTGGCGTTGGTTTGATCATCGGTAAAGCCTCTAGAGTAATGAAGCTGCCACCGTTCGCTGCTAACGAAGGAGGTGGCGGCTGTACGCGGGTTAGCAGACCAGGACTCTAGAACCCGGCGCACCGAAGTGCCCCACGCAAAGCCGCCATAACGGCAACGGACTTTATGCGTCTAGAGAAAAACCCGGGCTGCTAAACCCGATCACTGACAATCAGCGACCGACCCACAATAGAACCCGCCCCAAAGGCGCACAAGCCGGCGGATTCTGGCGTAGCTGTAGGCAATGGCGCAAGAATTTGTAGCCTTGAAGGCGTGTCTGGAGGTGTCTTTTAAACACCGGAGTTTAAAAAGCAAAGGATCGGGCGATTGGCTGGGTGCAACCGTGGTCTGTCCCCGTTTCCCCCAGGGTTTGTGACGGACGCAGAAACCTGTGGGAGCGAGCTTGCTCGCGAAGGCGTTTTGTCAGGCGAAATCAATGTAACTGATCTATTGCATTCGCGAGCAAGCTCGCTCCCACAGTTGAATGATTGCAGGCGGGATTGATCGTGTTGCGTCAGAAACCCAACGGGTACTGGATCACCACGTAAATCCGGTCAATATCATCGCCAGCCTGCGCCTCATTGGCGCGGTGCGATACGTGGGACAACTGCACCGACAAATCCTTCGCCGCACCCGACTGGACGACATACTTCAGATCAATATCGCGCTCCCAATGCTTGCCGCCATCACCTTGCTGCGGCTGATAACTGCCGCTGTCCGGATCAAACGGGTTGTAGGCGCCGCCCTTGGGCGCGTGGGTGCCGTCGATGTGGCTGCCGGAGACGTAGCGGGTCATGAAGGTCAGGCCGGGGATGCCGAGGGCGCCGAGGTCGAGGTCGTAGCGCGCTTGCCAGGAACGTTCGTTGGCGCCGTTGAAATCGGCATATTTGATCGAGTTGGCGAGGTAGATCGAGTCGCCGCCGACGAAATCGAACGGCGTGTCGCCATTGATCCGTTGCCAGCCGAGCATCACCGCGTGCGCGCCGAAGGTGTATTTGCCGGACAGGCTGAACGCGGTGTTGTCGATGGCGCCGGCCAGCGCCCGGCCGGTGTCGCGGGTGTGGTAGAGGTTGGCGTCGAGCAGTACGCCGGACTGCTTGAAATGCAGATTGCCGTAGTACTGGTGCCAGGTATCGCTCAGATCCGAGGCGTACAACGCGCCGCCCACCGGGCTGTCGGTGAACAGGTCGGCGCCGATAAAACTGATGCCGCCGGCCTCGGTATTGGCGCCGTAACCGTAAAAGTCGCCTTTGCCGGATGAGCTGTCCTGATTCTTGAACGCGGTGAAATGCCCGGCGACCAGATTGATGTGGTCGAACTCGGCGCTGTTGAGCAGAAAACCGGTGGCGTATTCCGGTTGCAGGCGTTTGTCGGAGGTGTCGAATACCGGTGTTTCGACGGTCATTTCACCGAAGGCGAGGGTGGTGCGCGAGGCTTTCAACTTGAGCGCGCCGCCGGCGCTGGAGTAATCGTTTTCGCTGCGACCGTCGCTGTCGACTGGCAACAAACCGGTGCCGGAATGGCCCCGGCCGCCGTCGAGTTTCAGCCCGGCGAAGGCGTGAGCATCGATGCCGAAACCGACTGTTCCTGATGTGAAGCCGGATGAGAAGGTGCCGATAAAACCTTGAGCCCATTCCTGTTTATAGTTTTTGCCGGACGGTGAGGGCGAGCGGTAATCGTTGCTGAGGAAGAAGTTGCGGCTGAGGATTTCGCTTTTGGCGTCGTCGAAAAAACCGTTGGCGTGGGCGGTTGGGTTCAGACCGCAGAGCAGCGCGAGGAGGGTGAGACGCGAAGGGGCGCGGTCGATCATGGTCGGTGGCCAGCGGCAATTAAGATGGCTGGGATGATCGCGGGATTGCAGTGCGGGGGATTGAGCGGATGTGCTGAATTTACGGGGCTACACAAAACCTGTGGGAGCGAGCCTGCTCGCGAAGGCGGCACATCAGGCGACATTTCTGTCGGCAGACACACCGCTTTCGCGAGCAGGCTCGCTCCCACAGGGTTTTGGGTTATATGAGGGTTTTGTGGCGGGAGCAAAAACCTGTGCCAGTGATGGCGGTGTGTCGGGCAACATTTTTGTTGCCTGACACACCTTTTGATCGCGTTACGACAATGGCGGCGTGCGTGGCGGGATCTGGCGTTTGCTGCCGGTCGATTCAAACGCGGCCGCCAGGCGCAGCAGGTTCGAATCGTCGTAGGCGCGGCCGGCGAAGGTCAGGCCGACCGGCATGCCGATGTCGGCCATCACGCCCATTGGCACGGTGACGGTCGGTACGCCAAGGTGGCGGATCGCGAGGTTGCCGTTGGCCACCCAGATGCCGTTGCTCCAGGCGATGTCGGCCGATTCAGGATTGACATCGGCGTCTGCCGGGCCAACGTCAGCGACCGTCGGGAACAGCACGGCGTCGAGGCCCAGCTTGTCCATCCAGTCCTCAAGGTCGATACGTCGAGTCTGCTCCAGACCACGCAAGCCATCGGGCACGGTGCTGATTTCATTCCACGGCGTGATGCCGCGCTCGGCCATGCGCACGTATTCATCCATGCCCGCGACCAGATCACCTTCACGGTTGGGCAGGGTGCCCGGTTCGTGCGGGAAGATCTTCGCGCCGTCGACGTCGACCAGACGATTGAGTTTCGGGTCGCCGTTGGCTTGCAGGAAATCGTCGAACGCCCATGCGGTCAGATCCCACAGTTCATGGTGAAGGAACTCTTTCGAGACCAGACCTCGGGTGAATACAGTCGGCGCGCCGGGACGATCGCCCTCGCAGTTGGAGGCCAGCGGGAAATCGGTTTCGACGACTTCGGCACCGGCGGCTTCGAGCGCCTGACGCGCCTGCTTCCACAGATCGATCACCGACTCACGGGTGTTGATGCGCTGGCCGGTCGGGCCACCGATGCCCGGTGCTTCGCTGGTGCCGGCTTCAGGGTCGGCATTGATGAACATGCGCGGCACGGCGAAACGCTTGCCGGCCAGCGCTTTGGCGTCGGCAGCCAGATCGGCGTAAGCGGCGGGGCGCACCTCGTTGACGCTCGGGATCGGCACCCACGGTTGCAGGCGCCAGAGGTCGCCACGGGTGTCCGGGTCTTCGGCAACGACGATGTCGAGGACTTCGAGCAAGTCAGCCATGGTCCGTGCGTAAGGCACGACGACGTCCATGGTTGGGGTCAACGGCCAGTTGCCGCGCACCGAGATCACCCCGCGCGACGGGGTGTAGGCGCACAAGCCATTGTTCGACGCCGGGCCACGCCCGCTCGACCAGGTTTCTTCCGCCAGACCGAACGCGGCAAAACTGGCGGCAGTGGCGGTGCCGGCACCGTTCGACGAACCGGAGGCAAACGGCGCGGTGAGGTAAGCGGCGTTGTAAGGGCTTTCGGCGCGACCGTAAACGCCGCGCTGCATGCCGCCATTGGCCATCGGCGGCATGTTGGTCTTGCCCAGGCAAATCGCCCCGGCGGCGCGCAGGCGTTCGATGGTGAACGCATCACGATGGGCGACCAGATCGGCGAAGGCCGGGCTGCCGGACGCAGCGGTCAGACCTTTGACCAGATAACTGTCTTTGGCGGTGTAGGGGATGCCGTCGAGCGGGCCGAGGGTTTCGCCTTTGGCACGGCGCGCATCGGACGCCTGTGCTTCGTTCAATGCTTCAGGGTTGCGCACGATTACGGCATTCAGCGCCGTCGGGGTGTCGGCACCGTCATAGGCATCGATACGCGCCAGATAGGCCTGCACCAGTTCGATCGCAGTGGTCTGGCCGGACTCGAGCGCGGCGCGCAGTTGGGCAATGGAAACTTCGGTGACTTCGATCATGCGGTCACCGCCGTTGGAATAGAGGTGTTTTTCTTGGAATGGGGGTTCATAGCGGTTCTCGTTGCACGGCTTTACGCGACAAGGTTAAGACTGGCGCCTATTTAACACCAAGCGGGGCGCGGAGTAATCGGCGGGATTGATCTCCCACCGAGTTTCTCTCCGGCCGGCCCCTTCGCGAGCAGGCTCGCTCCCACAGGGATCGCATTTCAAACAGGCATCCAGGCTGCCAAAGTGGAATGCATTCCAAATGTGGGAGCGAGCCTGCTCGCGAAAGCGGAGTTTCTGCCAACCCATCACTTCAGCCGATCACAAAACGCCGTACTCCCGCGCCGTCCGATCCACCGCAATCCGCGTCTTGTCGATTAACTCATCCAACTCCGCGCGCGTGGCCACCAGCGCCGGCGCCATGATCATCCGCCCCAATGTCGAGCGAATGATCAAGCCTTCCTCAAAGCCAATCGTGCGGCAACGCCAGGCGATGTCGTTTTCATTGGCAAAACGCTTGCGCGTCGCTTTGTCCTCAGCAAACTGCAACGCCGCCACCAGCCCGACGCCCTGAATCTCACCCACCAACGGGTGATTGCCGAACACCTCGCGCAGACAATTCTGCAGGTACGGCCCGGTGTCGGTTTTCACCTGAGTGACCACGCCCTCATCGCGCAAGGCCTTGAGGTTGGCAATCGCCACAGCGGCCGCCACCGGGTGGCCGGAATAGGTCAGGCCGTGGGCAAACACGCCACCTTTCTCGACCAATGCTTCAGCCATGCGCCGCGACAGAATCAAGCCGCCCATGGGGATGTAACCGGAAGTCAGGCCCTTGGCGATCGACAGCGTGTCCGGCTCAAAACCGAACGTTTGATGCGCGAACCATTCGCCGGTGCGGCCGAACCCGCCAATCACTTCGTCCGCACACAGCAGCACGTCGTATTGACGGCAGATGCGCTGAATTTCCGGCCAGTACGTCGCCGGCGGAATGATCATGCCGCCCGCGCCCTGAAACGGTTCGGCGACAAACGCGGCGACCTTGTCGGCGCCCAGTTCGAGAATCTTGTCTTCCAGTTGCCGCGCCGCGCGCAGGCCGAATTCTTCCGGGCTGAGATTGCCTTCATGGGCGAACCAGTACGGCTCATCGATGTGCGCCACGTCAGGAATGGTGCCGCCCATCTCGTGCATGAACTTCATCCCGCCCAGTGCCGTCGCGGCCAGGGTCGAACCGTGGTAGCCGTTCCAGCGGCCGATCATGATTTTCTTCTCGGGCTTGCCCATGACCTGCCAGAACTTGCGCACGGTGCGGATCAGCACTTCGTTGGCTTCGGAGCCTGAGTTGGTGTAAATCGCGTGGCTGTAGTGCTTGGGCAGCAGGCTGAAGAGCAGCTCGGACAGCTCGATCACTGCCGGGTGAGTGGTGTGGAAGAACATGTTGTAGTAGGGCAGTTGTTCCAGCTGTGCGGTCGCGGCGGCGGCGAGATCCTTGCGCCCGTAACCGAGGTTGGTGCACCACAGACCCGACATGCCATCCAGATAGCGATTGCCGTCGTTGTCCCACAACGCCAGCCGATCGCCGCTGACCATCACTCGCGGGCCTTCCTCGTTGAGAGCCTTTTGATCGACGAACGCATGGATGTGGTGCGCAGCGTCGGCGGCTTGGTAATCGCGGGTGGTGCGGTCGAATTCGGCGGACATGGCTGATCTCCAGACAAACGGGAAAAGTGAGTGCGTTCATTCCTGCGTTGTGCGAGTAAAGTTTTGTCACTTAAAAATATTTTTGTAAAGAAAATATTTGTCGGTGAAAAAATATCTCCGTAGGCTGAGCCCGACACGCAAGGATCATCAGAGGCAACATGAGCGGACTCAGAGAACGGCAGAAGGAACAGCGTAGGGAAGTCATCGCCGCAGCGGCGCTTGAGCTGTTCAAAAGCAATGGTTTCGCGGCGACCACGCTGGAGCAGATCGCCGTACAGGCCGGCGTTTCCGCGCCGACGGTGGTGAATTACTTCGGCGGCAAACAGGAAATTCTGCTGGCCTTGCTCAAACAACCGGACGAGCAGGCCATGCGCGAGGCGCGGGCGAATCTGGACGCAGACAGCGATCCGCTGGAGGCGTTGTGCGAGTTCGAAGGGCTGATGACCGATTACCAGCTAGCCGCGATGCCGGCTTCGTTGTGGCGGGAACTGGCGCCGTTTCTGCTGACGGGTGACCTCGCTGAAGCGCTGAGTCCGTGGAATGCGGCAGTGATTGAGGAAACCAAAGCGTTGCTTTTGCATTTCCAGCAGGCGGGCAAGGTGCGCGAATCGATCGATCTCGATGTCGTGGCAACGCTGTTCAACCAGTACGCGAACATGGCGTTTATCCGCTTGGCGACGCAAGAAGTTCCGGACCGAGCCGCACATGCGTTGCACATGCGCGGGGTTCTGAATCTGTTGTGTCACGGCATGCTGGAGTGCTGAGCTATTCGGTGGCTTTCACGCAATTACCAGCCTCACGACGCATGCACAGGCGATAACGCAGTTTTTCCGCCCAGTATTTTTCCGCAGCGGTGACGTCGCTCCACGAGTCGTAGGTGCTGCTTTCGAACAGGCCAATGATCGGCCGGCGCGAACCGGTGCGGCGGTCGATTTCAGCGGCAATGACGTCACCCGATTGCGCATCGGCCAATTTGCCTTCGATGGTCACCTGACCGGTGAACGGTGGCTGCCCGGTCGTGTGAGAAGCCGCTTGCATGGCGGCGGCTTTGGCACCCGGCACACCCAATGGAATCGGAATGTAGGACGCGGCTTTCATCGACGTGTCGGCAGCCTCTGCATCGACGATGGCCACCGAAATGCGCAAGGTGTCCGGGCCCGGCTTGTCGACCATGCGATAGTCCTTGGCCAGTTGTTCATGCAACTGGTTGTAGAACCCCTGGGCAATGGCGTTGCTGTCGGTTTGCGGTGCTTCGTGCAGTTTCGACTTGGGTCCGGCATAGAGCTGAACCGGATCGAGCATCACACTTTTATAGCGGGTAAAACTCGCTGTGGAAGCGTACTTCGGGTTGCGGTACAGCCGCAGCGCTTCGCCGTCGTCACCTTCTTTCATTTGTGGGTAGATATCGGCCAGAAAGCCTGAGCCATTGAGGTTTTCTTCGCCCAGCGTGGTGCTCCTGCCGGGTTGTGAGGTGGAGGAACAAGCGGCGAGGGTGATGACAGCAACAGCTAACGTCAATGTGCTCAGAATGGGCTTCATGCAGTTTTCCTTGATTGCCTGAAAGGGGGCGCTGGGGGGCTTGCCACGCAGAAGGCTAGTTCATGGTGGTAAAAAAACACCGGTCGTGTACCGGTTTTTTTGTGCATTGAAATCCACCGTCGCATATTTGCCGCTACGGTTCAGGGCACTGGCAGCATCTGATGGAAACATGGCGTGAAATGGACAAACCGCGGCTACCGGAGCGCTCAATCTAGCCGGTGGATCCATGCGATCTTTAACTCTAAAAATGGCTGACAGAGCAACGGCATTGCGCACGTTGCAAGGATCTCCTATGACGGATGCAAGAATGCCCTCCGGCGTCGACGGACAGACACCGCCCGTGCCTCGCTCGGTATTCATTACCGGCGCCAGTGGCTTTATCGGCAAGGCGCTGCTCAAACGCTACAACGCACTGGGTGCAACGGTGCGCGGGATGGACCTGGTTGCCGACCCTCAAAACGATATTGTCGCCGGCGACCTGACCCGGCCGGAGCGGTGGGCGGCTCACGCCAGCGGGTGCGAATTGTTCATCAACACGGCCGCCGTGGTTTCGCTGGCGGCGCCGTGGTCGCTGTATCGCGAAGTATCGGTACGCGGCGTGCGTCATTGTCTGGATGTGGCAATCGCCGCTGGCGCCAAGCGTTTTGTACAGATTTCCTCGATTGCCGCGCTGGGCTGGAACTATCCGGCGCTCGCCGATGAGCGCTGCGATGTGGTGATCGGTGATCAGTATCGTTACGGCGTGGCCAAGGGCGCCAGCGAGCATGTGGTGCTGGCTGCCCATGCGGCGGCTGAGATCGACTGCACCGTGGTACGACCGGGTGATGTTTACGGCCCGGGTTCACGGGCCTGGTTGATCGAACCGTTGAAAATGGCCAAGGCCGGCGCGCTGATTTTGCCCAATCGCGGTAAGGGCGTATTCACGCCGGTGTACGTCGATGATTTGCTTGACGGCATCATGCTCGCGGCGGGGCTGGAGCAAGCGCGCGGGCAGATTTTCCACTTGAGCAGTGCGCGGCCGACGACCTGTGGCGAGTTCTTCGCCAATCACTGGCGCTGGGCCGGGCGTAAAGGCTCGCCGAAAACCCTGCCGCTGCCCTTGGCCACTGCGCTGACCTCGCTGATCTGGCGGGTTAACGGGCTGTTGAAGATCAACAGTGAAGTGACGCCGGACGCGATGTACATGCTTGCGCGCACCGCAGATATCTCTATTGCCAAGGCGCGGCGGTTGTTGGGTTATGAGCCGAAGGTGTCGCTGGAGGAAGGGCTGCGCCGCTCGGAGGACTGGCTGCGCAGTACCGGGCAGATCGGTTCATAGGTGATTGCTCCCACGCTCTGCGTTCCCACGCAGAGCGTGAGAACGCTCAGACGTGAGTTGCTTAACGTGTGTGCTTGTTGAAGATCAGCATCGAGGCAAGGGCCGGCATCAGCAGTAACGCCCCCACCATGTTCCACAAAAACAGCAACACCAGCAGCAGGCCCATATCTGCCTGAAACTTGAGCACTGAGAACGACCATGTCGCCACGCCCAGCGCGAGCGTGATGCCGGTGAAGGCCACCGAGGTGCCGGTGGTCTTCAGCGCTTCGAAGAAGGCGGCTTGAAACTTCAGACCTTGCTGCAGAAATCCTTCGATGCGGCTGTACAGATAAATACCGTAATCGACACCAATCCCCACGCCCAGGGCAATCACCGGCAAGGTCGCAATCTTCACGCCCAGGCCCATTTTCGCCATGACCGCTTCGCACAACACGGTCGACAGGTACAGCGGCGCCATCAAGGCAAACGTGACTTTCAGCGAACGGAACTCCCAGAGCACCACCAGACTGATGATGATGAACACCAGCATCAGCATGGTCTTTTCCGAATCGCGGATGGTGATGTTGGTCGCTGCCTCAATGCCCGCGTTGCCGGCGGCCTGGAGGATTTCGAAGTCCCCGCCGTCGTAGCGCGCACTGAAAGCGTTGATTGCGTTGACCACGCCGCTCAGGGTTTCTGCCTTGTGATCGGCCAGGTACAGGCTGATCGGCGCGACGCTGCAGTTGGGGTCAACGAACTCGCCGGGGACACTGGAGCGGGCGTTGTTCATCACGAATTGATCGCGGGAGAACTCGGCCCATTTCGGGTTGCCCTCGTTGCGCGCGACAATATTGAAACGCATGGCGTTGTACAGCGATTGCACTGACTCCACACCCGGCACGGCGCGCAACGTCTGTTCCAGTTGATTGGCCAGGTCCGCGGCGGCAAACCGCGCGCATTGCTCCACCGGCGTTTTGAACATCACCACGAACACATCAGTGCTGGTGGTGTAGTGATCGAGCAGGTAAGCGTTGTCCTGGTTATAGCGCGACTCGGGGCGAAACTCCGGTGCGCCCTTGTCGAGATCGCCGATCTTCAGGTCTTGTCGCGCGGCGTAACCGACACCGAGCAGAACCAGACTGAGCGCAATCAACGTCACGGCCTTGCGCGGTTGCACGATGGTGGCGAGTCGGCGAAACACCGGCCACGACGAACCACTGCGCTTGTGCTGTTCACGCAACCCGCGCGGGCTCACGCCGACATAGGACATCAATACCGGCAGCAAAAACATTTTGGTGAAGATCGCCACGAATACACCGATGCTCGCGGTGATCGCCAGTTGCTGGATCACGCCGATGTCGATCACTAGCAACGTGATGAAACCCACCGCGTCAGCCAGCAGCGCGGTGGTGCCAGGTATAAACAGCGCGCGGAAGGTCTTGCGCGAAGCGTCGACAGGCGTAAGGCCATGGCTCATTTCGCTCATCATCAGGTTGATGTTCTGCACCGCGTGGCTGATGCCGATTGCAAAGATCAGAAACGGCACCAGAATCGAGTACGGATCGAGGCCAAAACCCAACAGACTCAACAACCCCAGTTGACAGACCACTGTGAGCAGACAGGTCAGCACCGTCACCGCTGTACTGCGCCAGCAGCGACAATAACCATAAAGCAACGCGGTGATCAAACCGACGGTCAGGGCGAAGAACAGCACTATGTCAGCGGCTGCGGCGAGCAGGTCACCAATGATCTGCGCAAAGCCAATGACGCGAATGGTCAGGCCTTGCGCGGCAAAGTGTTCACGCACCTGTTTTTCCAGCGACTGGGTGAGGGCACCGTAATCCAGCGGTTTACCGGTTTGCGGGTCACGCTCCAACAGCGGCACACGGATGATTGCCGAATGAAAG
Source organism: Pseudomonas sp. CROZ-RG-20F-R04-15 (assembly GCF_022662375.1). Classification (GTDB taxonomy): domain Bacteria; phylum Pseudomonadota; class Gammaproteobacteria; order Pseudomonadales; family Pseudomonadaceae; genus Aquipseudomonas. The sequence continues at coordinate 12,379 of NZ_JAKNQL010000013.1, forward strand.
TCGTTGGCGACGAAGCTGCCGATCATGTTGGCGCGTTGAATGTTCTGCCGCACCTGCTCCAGCGACGCGGCGCTGCCGTCGTAGGTGTCGGGAATCACCCGGCCGGCGCGCAGGCCTTCGGTTGTGACTTCTGACCACAAGGCATTTGGGGTCCACAGGGATTTGAGGTTGCTGCGGTCAACGCCGGGAATGTAGAAAACCTTGTCGTTGACTTCGCGCAGGGTCTCGAGAAACTCCCGAGTGACGATGTCGCCCTTGGGGTTTTCCACCAACACACGCAGCACATTGCTTTGCGGGCGCAGCACATCTTCGAACTTCAGATAATTGGCAATGAACGGGTGGCCGGTGGGAATCATCCGGCTGAAACTGGCGTCCGGTCGCAATGACAGCGCGGCATAAGCCAAGACCAGCGTGGCAAGCGCAAACACGGCCAACACGACACGGCGATGGCCGAACAATAGACGTTCGGTGCCCGCGACGATCCGTTGCATGAGGCTGAGCGGTACAACAGCGTCGCACTGATGGGAGAGGGCGTTCATTTCGTTTGCACCTTGAAGGGAACCATCGGCAGTACTTGCAGGCCCGCAGAGCCGACCAGCAATAACTGACCGGTGCGGGTTTCACTGACATTGAGCAGCGCCGCTTTGCCCGGCGCGCGCCACACCGCGAATTGCTCAGTGTCCTCGCTGAATTGCAGCGAACCGGCTTGACCGGCAAGTACGACTGCACCGGACGACAATTGCTTGATGCCGTAGAGGCTGGTTTTCAGCGGCAACTGACGCGCTGTCCACGTGGCACCGTGGTCATGGCTGACCAGCAACGTGCCACCAAACCCGGCGGCCATGACGTCGCCGTTTTTCAGTTCGGCGAGGCTATAGATCGAGGCATCCGTGGGTTGCCGCGCGGCGTCCCAATGTGTGCCGCCATCCCCGGAGCGATAGAGACGCCCGGCTTCACCCGCGACCAGCAGGCTGCCGTCGGCCAGCCCGAGCACGCTGTTCAAGTGCAGGCGATCGGGGTTGTCGAGGCCACTGACGACTTCCCACGTCGCACCACCATCGACGGTTTTGAGCAGCAGGCCATAGGCGCCGACCACCCAACCTTCATGGGCATTGCGAAACCACAGACCGAGCAACGGACGGGCCGGGCCAGCGTCCGTGGCGGCCTGGGCGTCGTCCATGGCGAAGTGCGCGTTGTCCAGCGCGGTGGCGAGGCGCTCGTCATCTGGCGCGGCATCGACGGCCTGTTCCAGACGCGCGACGTCTGCTTCGGCGGCTTTCACCAGCAGTGGATTGATCTGGCGGCCATCGAGCTGTTTGCGCCACGTGTGCCCGCCATCGTTGCTGTGCAGGACTACGCCGTCGTGGCCCACGGCCCAGCCGTGATCGGCGTCGACGAATTGCACCGCGGTCAACAGCAGGTCGACCGGCACCTGCGCTTGTTGCACCTGACCATTGGCGTCGCGCAGAAGGATATGCCCCGAGGCGCCGACCATCACTTGCCGGTCACCGACCGATTGCACATCGCTCAAGGGTGACTGGAGGGCCAGCGGGGTCATGGCCGACGGACGTTCCAGGCGGTCAGTCAGTGTCACCGCGCGCGCGCCTGCGCTGGCACTCAGCGTCAGTAGCAGGGCAAGCGTCATCTGCAGGGAATTGTTGAGCGTCATACAGCACCCGTTTTTTTACAGAGGGACGACGAGAAACGGGCGGTCACTGACCGCCCGCCGATGCGGCAAGCACGGTGTCAGCGACCACTGCGACGCAGGGCCGAGGTGCTGAAATCCTTCAGGTTCGCCTGAATGCCGAATTGCGCGCGTTTCTCTTCGTTTTCCAGCCCCGAGACGATGTAGCGACGGGCCTGCAAATCGTAGGAAACGTCGCTGATGTGAATCGCCGAGAGCACGTCGTAACGCTGCAGGCTGTGAGCTTCCTGGACACGCCACAGTTCGCCGCGACCGTCGTACAGATCAGCGGCCAAAATGCCCCAGCTGTCTTCGTCGATGTAGAACACACGCTTGCCGTAGATGTGACGCTGACCGGGTTTCAACGTGGCTTCGACCACCCAGACACGGTGCGGCTCGTAGCGGATCAGATCCTGATTGAGGTGATCGGGCTGAATGATGTCGCTGTACTTGAGCGCGTGCGCGGCGAGTTTGTAGGTGTTGTAGGGCACCAGCATTTGCTGCTTGCCGAGCAGTTTCCAGTCGTAGCGATCCGGCGCGCCGTTGAACATGTCGATCATGTCGTTGGTGCGCAGGCCTTCAGAGGTCGCCACCGGCGAGTCGTAGGAAATCTCCGGAGCACGCAACACGCGGCGCTGGCCGGGGTTGTAGGTCCAGGCCAGACGCTGCTCGCTGGTCTGGTCGATGGGTTCGTGCACCAGGTTCTGGCTGCCGGCGACGCTTTCCGGCGAAGTCACTTTGCCGAGGTAGTAATACAGGCGATTGGGTTCGGGATTGCCCATCGCCGAGGCCATGGCGACCGTGACGTCACGGCGCACCGGGGTGAACTTGCCATTGGCTTGCACAACCATTTCGGTCGGATAGTAGTGGTAGCCGCCGGCGCGGTAACGCACGACGTGGTTGTAGATCGCTTCCAGGCCGGTTTTCGGGATCGGAAACGGCACGCTGGTGCTCTGGTAATCGAGCAAGCCGTTGCCATTGCCGGCCAGCGAAACGGTCGCCGCTTCCTTGCGGATTTGCGCGTACTCGCTGCCTGGCAATGCGGCACTGCGGTGGCTTGGATATACGAGCATCTTGTAGGTCGGGTATTTCTGCAGCATGGCTTGATAGCCCGGCGTCAGTTCAGCTTTGTATTGCGCCATGTTGGCAGCGGTAATGGTGTACAGCGGTTGTTCGCTGGCATACGGGTCGATGTAGTCTTTCGACGAATCGAAACCGGCCGGAGCGCTGGTCAGGCCACCGGTCCAGGCGGGAATCTTGCCATCGGCGCTGGCTGCTTTTTCCGCGCCCACGGGCGTCAGGTCGCTGCCCAGACGGGCGATTTCCTTGGCGTCCAGCGCCGCGAAGGCTTGCACACTGGCGGTGCTGATCAGTGCTGCGAGCAATGAAAGGCAGAGTATTTTTTTGTGGTTCATGGCGAGATCTCTTGAACTAGAAGCCCATCCGCAGGCTTAAGGAAATGAAGTCCTTGTCGGTTGGAGCGAAAGGGGTGTTGCCACTGCCGGACCAGGACAGTTCGGCGGAGTAATCCTGCAGATAGTCGGCGCGCAGGCCGACGGAGCCGAGCAAGCGGTCTTCGACGAAGTTACCGTCGTACGACCAGCCCTTGACGTCCTGCCCGAACGCCACGAACGGCGCCAGGTTGACCCCGGCAAACACCCCCGGATAGTTGAGTTGCGCGCGCAGGCGATAGCCCCAGGAGAACTGACTGGTGTAGCCGTCGCTGGAGCAGCCGTATTTCTTGTACGCCTGCACGGTCACGCCGCCCGTGCAACCGGCGGCGCTGCCGGACGCCAGGTCGCTGCCGTAGATTTCGGTCTTGTTGTAGCGACGCTCGGACAGGTCCGGCAGGTCGTGCATGTATTTCATTGCCGCTTCGCCCATCAGGTTCAGGCTGTCGGCGCCGAGCACTTGCGGGATCGATTTGATGAAACCGAGGGACAACTGGGAAATCTTCAAGCGGTCGTAGCCGTTGTACACCGAACCTGGTGCGGCGCTGAGGGCATCGTTGCCCAGCGTCAACGGCTGGCCGATGGCGGCACCGGTCAATGCAGCATTGCCGGCGAAGGCTGGAATCAGGTCACCCGTGGCCAGTTGCACCGGTTGGTTGGGCCGGAAACTGTATTCGCCAAACACCGAGGTGCCCCAGACGTTGCTGGAAAAACTCAGACCGAAAATACGAATGTCTTCCGGGAAGTCGGCGAAGTAACTGGCGTTGCGTGCCGCGTTACCCGGTGCCAGATTCGGATCGCGCCAACCGGCGCCAGTCGGGCCATACAGATCGGTAGTAATGCTCGCGTAAGGCGTGCGCGAGTGAAGGTTCATCGCGTAGGCACCGAACTCAGTGCCGATGCTGTCGGCAAAGTAGCGCAGCGACAGACCGAACTGCCCGCTGTCACCAGGTTCGTTGTCCGGCCCGCGATTGATGTATTGGCCGGCGGCGTAGGAGGCCGGGTCATTGGCACCGGCACGCGGTACGCCATAGCAACCGTCGGTGATGTAGTCGTTACTGGAAAAATACGTGCCGCAGCCTTCCAGCACCGAGGCTTTCCACTGCAATTGGTAGAAAGCTTCCAGGCTCAGGCTGTCGGTCAGGCCGAGGTTGCCATAGAGCATCGGCACCGGCACCAGTGCTTCCTTGAGTTGCGAACCGGCGCGGCGCAGGGCAGTGGTGTCGACCGGGTTGACCGCGTTGATGCCGTTCTGGAAGAACAGGCCTTCGCCCCAGTTCACCACCTGATTGCCCAGGCGCGCATTGAGCGGATGGTCAGCGATGTCGAAGTCGCCGAACACGTAGGCATCAAGTAGCGCCACGCCCTGGAACTTGGCCAGATCATTGAAATGGCTGTCGCTCAACGTGTCGTTGGCCTGGTAACCGTTGGCCGAGTGCCCGAAATCGACGTTGTGGTGATTGAGGGTGTAGTCGTACCAGGTTTTGCCGCGAATGAAGGCACCGTAATTTTGCCACTTGAGTTCCACTTCACCGAGCACAGTGACGGGTGAGGACACCAGATCACCCTTGCGCCAGTTCAAACGGCTATCGTCGACGTTGCGCGCACTGTTGGGGTTGAACTGCCCGGCGTGGCCACGGCCGATGCTGTCGGCGTTGGCCTGGTTGATGAAATTGCCATTGGGATTCTCGGCGCTCCAGACCGAACCGATGCTGATACTGCCGTTGGCCCGGCCACTGATCTCTCCCCATTCAAACTCGCCGGCGTGCACGGTCTGCATGACGGCCAGCGACAACGGAGTGAGGGCTAAAGCGGTGCGCACGAGTGAGGTGCGGCGTTTGACTGGGGTCATGAAATGCCCTCCTGATTATTATTGTTGGAGGCTTGGAACAAGCTGAGGCAGATCATGAATAGCGGGGCGGCGGAAAACCGTGCATTTCACGCCAGCGATTTACCAAATGGCGTCAATCGCTTTGTGGGGGCTCACCCCATCGAGGTTAAACGCGTGGGGTCTGTTGTTTCAGCCACTGTCGTGGGCTGACACCAAACCAGCGTTGGAACGCGCGGCTGAAGGCGCTCTGATTGGCATACCCGAGCACGTCGGTCAGTTGCATCAGGCTCATGTCCGATTCTTCGAGGTAGCGCACGGTCATGGCTTGGCGGGTCTCGTCAAGCAACGTCTGAAACGAAGTGCCTTGCTCGGCGAGATGGCGTTGCAATGAGCGCGGGCTCATGCTCATGAAGTCGGCGATACAGTCGACGGTCACGCGGCCACTGGGCAGGAAGCTTCGCAGCAGACGCTGAACATCGTTCGGCAACGGGGTGGTGTTGTGCTGACTCGACATGGCATCGAGCTGATGTTGCATCAAACGGTACAGCGCCGGGTCAGCGTCGGTCAGGGGAATGTCCAGCCAGCGCGCATCGAATAGCCAGGCATCGAACGCGCTGTTGAAGCGTGGTGCAACGCCCAGCAGACGGCGATAACGTGCCGCGCTGGCCGCCGGCGCATGTTGAAACGTCGCCGCCATCGGCTGCCAGCGTGAACCGAGCAAGGTGCGCATCAACTGATGTCCGACGCCCATCACCAGTTCGCTGACATGCCGGCTGCCGGGCAGATTCTGCGCTTCAGTGGCGTAGTAAAGGTGTGCCAGGCCATCGGCCCTATGCACGCGCACATCGCCGTAATTGTCATGGACGTGGAAGTAGCGGCTGAGATCGGCCAATGCGTCGCCCACGTTGTTGGCATTGCGCACCAGATACAACAGCGAACCGAAGATGCCGACGCCTTGATACAAACCGAATTCCAGGCCAAACAGCGGGTTGGCACTGGCGTTGCCCGCCAGTTCCAGTACCCGCGCGAAGCGGTGAAAGGCAATCAGCGCATCCGGGTCGTCCAGCACATTCCTCGGCAGACCGGCTTCGCGCAGCAATTCAACGGGATTGAGCTGCAAGCTGCGGGCGAATTCGTTGAATCCATGGAGTGATGACGCACGGGTGAGGTAACTCATGAGGGTTGTACAGCCTTGATAGGGGCCGCGCATGCACGGCCCGGGTACAGGTGAATCAGAAACGCCAGGTCACGCCGCCGCCAACGATATGCAGTGCACTGTTGGGGTAACTGCCGGACAACGTCTGGCCATTGCGTTTGGTTTGCTGCACGTCCATGTCGCCGAGCCAGACCAGGGTGTAGTTGAGGTTGATGTCGGTGTCTTCGGCCAGTTTGTAGCTCAGGCCGGTCGCCAGCCGCCAGCTCTCGTTCATCGGGTTGTCGACGGTGCGATCCTTGTCCTTGACGGCTGAGCTGTCATAGCCGATGCCCATGTTCCAGCGCAGTTTCGGGCTGATCTGGTTTTGCGCACCGAACGACAGGTGCCAGGTGTCCTGATACTTGCGATCCACCGAACGCGACACATTCCCGGCGGCGGAGTCCACCGACACGCCGACGTCGGCAAAGTCACTCCAGTCCTGCCAGTTCACCGAACTGAGCAGGGTCCATTGCTCATTCAACTGATGGGTGATGCTGAACGTCGCGGTCTGCGGAATGTTCATGTCGATTTCCAGTTGATCGACATCCAGCCGCGACAGCGCCAGATTCAGCAGGGGATTGCGCACGCCATGCACCGACGGCGAGTCCTTGAATTCCAGTTTGACCTTGCTGGTGTAAGCGAATCCCAGCGTGGTGCGCGGATCGAGCTGATAGCGCAAGCCGAGATTGATCCCCACGCCCGTGTCCGTGTCCTTGTATTGCAACTTGCCGTCTTGCTGGAACGGCTGGCCCGGAAGGAAGGCGTTATTGTCGATGGCCATTTTGTCGTAGAAATAGCCATAGACCAGGCGCGGACCGATGCCCATCGACAGGTCATCGGTGATCTTGTAGGCGAAGGTCGGCTGCATCGAGATGCCGATCAACGTCGATTCCTGGCTGAAATAGCGCCCGGCCCAGTCATCGTCATATTTCACGCTCAGGCCGAAGTTGCCGTACATACCGAAACCGATACTGGCGCGGTCATTGACCTCATGACTGATAAAAAAACTGCTGCCCGGCAACACTGGCAGCGGGTTGCCGCCTTCGTTGCCGGAGAAGTCATTGTCGCTGTCACGATCAAAACCCAGCCCACCGAGCACTGCCTGACCGGTCAGCGTGACCTGCGTCCCCTTGAGCGCGGCAATGCCCGCCGGGTTGCTCATCAGCACGCTCGGGTCGGTGGCCAGCGCCGCCGAACCTGCGTTGGCCAGACCTGCGCCTTCCTGACCTGCTTCATACAACTGAATGCCGCCTGCCAGGGCCTGACCCGTAGTGCCGGCCAATGCAAGAATGATCAGTGAGTAAGTGGATCTCATCCGGAACTTCCTTATCAATAGGGACGTGCATCAGTTTTAGTAGTGAATTGGCCCGGGCACCAGTGGCGGAGGCGTCCAATCACCTTTGATCAACGCATCGGACGGGCCATAGGCACGAAGGGTCAGGGCGAACTCCTGCTCGGGAGCAGGCAGCCAGTTGCCGACTTTGTCTTCGGTCGGGCGCTGATGCTGGATGTACAGGGTCAGAGAACCGTCAGCGTTGTACTTCAAATCCTTGTTCTTGGTACCGGTGGAGTAACGCTTGATCTCGTTGGCGGCAAAGAAGTGCAGCTTGTCGTACAGGGTCAGCGACCAGAAGCCGGACACGGGTGGTGTTTGCCCGGCCGGGAAGGTCAGGGTGTAACTGCGTGTACCGTTCAGGCGCTGACCGTCGCCATCCTCTTCGCGGAAAATGTAGGTGGTTTCCTTGACGTTATTCTCGAAGATGTTCGACTTGGCGATGGCCAGACGCGTCAGGTAATCGGTGCCAAACGCTGCATTGTTGAACGGGCGGTTCCAGCCATTGGCGGTGCGTACGCCGTTGTGGCCGAGATAGAACAACGGATCGACGAGGTCCTTTTCGCTTTGCTGCGCGGTGTCCTGCAAGACCTTGGCGACCGCAGGATCGGCTTCACCGGCTGCAATCAAGGCGCGGAACTGCGCATACAACGACTGTTCACCGGCAAGCGGCGGTACTTCGGCCAGCACACGCTTCAACTGCAGGAAAAAACGTTCGGGCGTGACCCACTTCATTTCGCCCGGAGGCTGATCGGTGGCGTTTTTTGGCATCGGCAGTTTCGGCAGATTTTTCCAGTCGATGGTCTTGACCTTGCCATCGAACGCCGACAGCGGGTACATGGCGATTTGATTGAGCAGAGGCTGAATGGCTTCACGGTCCTCAGCCGTGTCGGCCATGAATACCCGTGGTATGACCACACCGGTATTGGTTGGCGAGCGCAGGATCGCCTGAACCCCATCGGGTTTTTCGCCTTTCCAGTCAGGGCCGACAATCAGATAGAACCCCGGCTTGCTGGCATGGATTTTCGCCACTTGAGCGAAGCTGTCGGTGCGTTGATCGGCCAGTTCATACATCCAGAATCGCTCGCCGAAGTCCGGCACTTGCAGGATCACCGGACTTCTATCCAGCGCCAGAGCGCCGAATCCGTAGACCACGTCCTGGTTCGGGTGCGCCACGATGCGTACGTTCGGGTCGATGTAGTCAGACAGCATCGCCAATTGATTGACCGGTGCCACCGGAGTCGGGCCGAGCAGGCCAATCGTCGGCACCTGCTCATACATCATGCGGCGGGTTTGCAGGTTGACCATTGGCCAGCCCCAGGCATAAGCCATTTGCGCGACCGCGTGGGCGTAGCCGGGAGTCATCACCGTGTTGGCCACCGGACCTGGAAACATGGCTGCTTCGTCGGCGTGAGCGGCGGGCAGGGCGATCAGCAAACTGCTGATCGCCAACGCAGCCAGTGTCAGTCGCGAGGGTAACGTGGACTTATTCAACGGCTTCCACCTGTGGCAACTCGTACTTGCCCTCAAGCACTTCACCCTTTGGCTGATACAACCGCAGGATCATGTAGAACGGGCCCTTGGGCGCCGGCAACCAGTTGGCGGCGAACTCGCCCTCAGGCTTGTCGGCTTGCAACGGCACGTCGAATGAACCGTCGGTACGCATCTTCAAACCCTGAGTGTCGGTGCCGAGTTTGTAGCGGCCAATCGGGTTGTCCACGAGCATTTTGTCGGCGGCGTTGTAAACGGTCAGCGACCAGAACGCATCGACCGGCGGCGCACTCTTGAAGTGCAACACGTAGTGTTTGTCACCACTGAGCTGCTGGCCTTTCGAGTCGGTGGAGCGCAGCGGGTACATCGCTTCCTTCTCGCCCTGACCACCCAGATACGGACCGCTGACCAGCGCTCGCAACGGGTAGTTGGTGCCGAAACTGTCCAGGCCCTTGGCCCAGGCCCAGCCATTGCGTTGACTGGCGCTGCTCACCAGCGAAGACACCGCGACCTTCGGGCCATCGGCCAAAGCACGCACCAGACCGGCCTTTTGCGGCGGTGACAAATGCGAGGGATCGAAGCCCTTGGCGGTGAGGCCGAAGCGCGAGAATTGCGCAAACAACGCCTCATCCCGCGCCGGCACCGGGTTTTCCTTGATCGCCGCCGCCAGTTCACGGAAGAAATCCAGGCCGTCGTCAGTGGCGGCGGGCAAGGCCGGCAGGGTTACGCTTTTCGCCTGATAGTTGCGGTTGTCGCGCTGGGACAGCGGACGCAAGGTGAATTGCACCTGCAAGGCGTGCAGCGGTTTCAGGTCCTCGCCTTCATTGACGCGCAAGCGGCCCCACAACCACACGTTGCGGGTCGACACATCCAGACGCTTGAGACCGGCCGGCAGCGTGCCTTTCCAGCCCGGTGGCACCAGCACGTAATCGCCGGCGGCGGTGCCGGTGGTGCGGCGGCCGATGTAATGTTCCAGTTCCTGCCACATGTTGAACACATCGACCACGTAATAACGGTCGGCGGTGTCCGGTACGTGCAGCACGTAAGGCTCGTCCAGTTGCACGACAGAACTCAGGTACAGGGTATCGTTGTTGGCCGTCGGCATATCCTTTGCCGCCGGGGAGGCGAGGGCTTTCGCCCAGCCTAGTTGATTGAGTGGCGCGCGATAGCTGGTGTCGGGACGCGGGTTCGGCACGTCGGTGTAGTCGCGAGTCACCCGTTCCATGCGCACCAGCGGATAACCCCAGATGTAGGCGTTGATACCGCTGGCATAGGCGTCCGCCTCAAGCCCGGCACCAATGTTTTCCTGGCTGGTCGGCATGTTCAGCAGGGCGTCTGGCTGGGCCTGGGCGAACGCGGCTGAACCGCAGAACCCGCTGCTCAGCACTGCGGCGGCAAGGGCACAGCGTAACCAAGGTGTTTGTTTCGACATGCGTATTCTCCCAGGCGCCCGGCACCTCACCGGTTGGGGAGTGTGCGGGGCGCCTGCGTTGTCAGTAAAAATCAGGAGTGCAGCAGCGGGCTTTTCAGTTCGCCATCGACGCCATGCCGATGCCGCCCGCGCCTTTCTGCGACGGCGGGAAGTCCTGCATGCTCTTGGCGAAGGCCTGCATGTACGGCGCAATGATCGGGATGATCCAGCTGCGCTGTTGCTGCCAGCGGAAGTGATCGCCCGCTTCAGGTGAGCGCTCGTAAGGATCGACCTTGATGTCGATGACCAGCCCGCCGGGAATCTCCTTGGCCGCTTCCATCCATTTGTCTTTGATCGCGGTGTGGATTTTCCACTGATCGACGCGCACGGCGTTCATATGGGTTTCGCCAAAGAAGAAAAACTCGTGGCGATTGGACTTGCCGTCAGGCTTGGTCAGCATGTTGAGCTGGTTGTAGCCGTCGAGGTGATTTTTGAAGGTTTTGCCATCGACGTCGAGGCCGGTCAACAGCTTCTCTTTGACGTCGCTCTGGCCAACGGCTGCCATCAAGGTCGGCACCCAGTCTTCGGATGTCATGAACTCGCCGGTCCAGGTGTTCGGTTTGATGTTGCCCGGCCAGCGCACCAGCATCGGCACGCGGAAACCGCCGTCCCAGGTCAGGCCTTTTTCACCGCGGAAGGACGCTGCGCCCGAGTCCGGCCAGTGCGACAGGTTCACGCCGTTATCGGAGGTGAACAGCACAATGGTGTTCTTCGCCAGCCCCTGATCGTCGAGAGTCTTGAGCAGTTTGCCGACCAGAGAGTCGAGCTGCATGATCGCGTCGGTGTATTCGGTGTGGCCGCTTTTGCCCAGCCACTCGTCACTGACATGGATTTTCTGGTGCATGCGCGACGGGTTGTACCAAAGGAAAAACGGCTTGTCGGCGGCTTTCTGTTTCTTGATCCAGTCGATCGACAGGTCGGTGAACTGGTCATCCACTGACTTCATACGCTCGATGGTCAGTGGCCCTTCATCGGTGATTTTTTGTTTGCCGACCCGACCCCAGCGTGGATCGACCGTGGCGTCATCGGTCGTGGTGGCGACTGAATGGATCATGTTGCGCGGAATGCCGGGGAAATTCGGGTCTTTGGGGAAATTGGTCATTTCTGCGATTTCCATCACATTCAAGTGATAGAGAAAACCGAAGAATTCGTCGAAACCGTGCGCGGTTGGCAGGTATTCATTGCGATCGCCAATGTGCGACTTGCCGAACATGCCTGTGGCGTAACCCTGAGCCTTGAGCAATTGCGCGAGGGTGACGTCGCTGTCCTGAATGCCGACCTTGGCGCCGGGCTGACCCACGGCCGTCAAACCGGTACGGATCGGATACTGACCGGTGATAAACGCCGCGCGCCCGGCGGTGCAGCTCGGTTGCGCGTAGTAATCGGAGACCATCATGCCTTCCTGGGCAATGCGGTCGATGCTCGGCGTGGTCACAGCGCCGAGGCCACGGTTGTAAGCCGAGACGTCCATCGGCGCCATGTCGTCGACCATGATCACGACGATGTTGGGTTTTTCGGCAGCCTGGGTGACGCCCATGGCCGCGAGGCTCAGGCCGATCCCCAGAAGGGCAGTTTTCAACGGGTGCATAGTGAATTCCTGTTCATGCGGGATCGGTAAACCTGAGCCAGTCTGGTTCAGGTTTTGCCATTGCGCAAAAAGTGGAGCGACGTTAAGGACGCTGAAGCTTTCCATGTCGGGCATGCCCGACATAGAACGCCGGACGGGTGCCGGGGAACATCCAGAACGGCGTCATTTCCGAAGACGGGAACACGTTCGGGAAGCGTGGATCACGGCGCGAAGGCCCGGCCACCGTGGCTTCCTGAACCATGGAAATGTATTGGTCGACGGCGTTTTCCAGGGTGTTGCCGTTGATGATGACTTCGGTGCCGATCATCTTCGCGTAGTCCGCCACGCCGCTGGCGGTGGACAGCAACGGCGCGTAGGCATCGACACTGACGCCGTTTTCGCTGGTCACCCACAGGCCTTCATCGGTATGGACGACGATCGAATGGTTGCCTTCGGTGTGCCCCGGCGTGTGCATCAGCGCGACGCCGTCGCCGAGCATGATCGAGCCGTCGAAGCCGATCACCTTGCTCTCGGGAATGCCGACAATGCCGCCCGGGCAATACCAGTCGGCCTGGTACGGGTTTAGATCTTTGGCCGATTCCCACTCGCGCCAGTGCACCAGCAGCTTGGCGTTGGGCAGCAGCCCCGGCGTTTTGTCGGTGCCCAGCCAGCGACGCACGTCCTGGGTGTGCAGGTGATCGTAGGTGATGTAATCGACGTCTTCGGGGCGCAGGCCGATGCGTTCGAGTATTTGCGGCACGCTGCTTTGACGCTTGATGATCAATTTGGTCAACCAGGCAGCGGTGCGATCCTGCAAGCGGCGAAAGAACGGCGTCTCGATGTTGCGTTCGTGATCGGACGGTGACACCAGCAAGGTCTTGAGGCCGTCCGGTGTGTCGAACTGCACCACGAACAGGCGATTCTGAATGTGCATGTACTCGACGAAACGCTCGCGGGAAAACGCATTGCGCAGACCGTAGCGCACGGGGTAGGGCACGGTGATCAGGTCGAACGATTCGAAATAGCGGACCTTGGGACCGTTGAGCATGTGCTGGCGAAACTGTTGCGCGGCGATCCGCGTGTCTTCGACACGGGCCTGCTGGCCGGCAGCGGCGCGCGAGTCGTCGAAGTGAGGAATGGATTCAAATGCACTCATGTCGGAGCGTCCTGTGAGTGAAAGGGATCAGCGCAGCGCTGCCGAGGGGTGTTTGGCACGAAAACTCCTGGCCAGATTGCGATCGACGATCCAGCGTTGCAGCGTGCTGCATTTGCGCGCCACGGCGCGGATCACTTTGGCTTTGAAGCCAGGCGTGATCATGAATTGCCGGCGCTGGATGCCGCGCAAAATGCCGGCCACCGCTTGATCGACGGTCAACACGCCCGCCACCGCATTGAGTTGACGGGTGACGTCACTGCCATGCTCGCGCTCGTAGTCGAGCAGTGGTGTCTGGATTTCACCGGGGCAGACCACTGACACATCGATGCCTTGCAGTTTTTGCTCGGCGCGCAACACCTCGGCGAGCCCCACCACACCAAACTTTGACGCGGCATACGCGGCCTGGGTGTAACTGCCGACAATTCCGGCCAGCGATGCCATGAACACCAGATGCCCCTGCGGCGCCATGTGCTTGAGGGCACTGGCGGCGAAGTTGCGGCTGCCGATCAGGTTGACGTTGATCACTTGCACGAACGTCTCGAAAGGCAATTCGGTAAACACCGCGTTGCGCATCAGGCCGGCGCAGTTGAACGCCAGATCCGCCGGGCCTTGATGAAGATGAGCAAGCCCCATGGCACTGTCCATGCCCTGCGGATCCGTGACGTCGGCGGGGTAGAAAAACACCGATTGGCCGTGGGCCACGCAGGCCTGTTTGAGTTCGGCGAGCAGTTCGTCGCGCATCTGTAAATCGAAAATCGCCACGCTGCCGCCCTGAGCGATCAGCGCTTTGGCGAACCCAAGGCCAATGCCGCTGCCACCGCCGGAAAGGTAGGTGACGCGGGGACGTCGATGGTTCCAGTTCGTCATGACGAAACCTGCAGGTAGATTCAGTGGCGATAAATTATCTTTTCGCGCCGCAGATCACTTGATGTTTGGCGAACGGAATTTGATTTATTGCGAACAATTGCAAAGGGAGCCGCCACTCAGTGCGCTTGCGCGCTGACATTGCAACTGGCCCGAAGTGTTCTAGTCTCAGCGCACTGACGGAAATTCGGCATCGGGAGAAACCGTGATGGAAGATAAGCCGCTGATTGCCTTCAACAGCTCCAGAGCCCTGCTGGATGTGCTGATCCGCGCCGGGCTGATTGCGACGCTGGTGCTGTTCTGCTTCGACATATTCCATCCGTTCCTCAACGTGATGTTGTGGGCACTGATCCTTGCCATCACCTTGTACCCACTGAATCAGAAACTCGGCGAGAAGCTCGGTAATCGCTACGGTTGGGCGGCAATCATTCTGGTGCTGCTCGGGCTGGTGATTCTGCTGGTGCCGCTCAGCCTGCTCGGGGCTTCCGTTGCTGATTCGGTCAAAGTCGGCATGCACACGATGGAGGCGGGCCAATTCGAAATCCCGCCACCACCGGCCAGCGTCGAGAACTGGCCGCTGATCGGCGCGCCGCTTTTCGGCATCTGGCAGCACGCCTCGCAGGATTTGAGTTGGGCTTTCAAGGAACTGGCGCCGCACCTGACCAGTTGGGGCAAGGTGCTGCTGCATCAGGCCGCCGGCGTCGGCGCCGGAATTGTGGTGTTTGTCGTGGCGCTGATCGTGGCGGGGCTGATCATGACCCACGGTGAAGGCGGCCACCGCACGGCCGTGGCGATTACCACGCGGATTTCCGGGCCGGTGCGCGGTCCGCAAATAGCGGAACTGTGTACCGCGACTATTCGTGCCGTGGCGCAGGGTGTGGTCGGCATCGCCTTCATTCAAATGCTGTTGATCGGTGTGGCGCTGGTGATCATGGGGATTCCCGCTGCCGGCATTCTGGCCTTGATGGTGTTGTTGCTGGGCATCATGCAATTGCCGGTGTTGCTGATCACGGTGCCCGTGGTGATTTACGTTTTTGCCCAGGATGGCGTCAGTGCTGGCACGATCATTTTTACCGTGTGGATGATCATCGCCGGGCTCTCCGACAACGTCCTCAAACCGATGCTGCTGGGGCGCGGAGTGGCGGTGCCGATGCCCGTGGTGTTGATTGGCGCGCTGGGCGGCATGGTCACCAGTGGCATTATCGGCTTGTTTACCGGGCCGGTGATTCTCGCCGTGGGTTATGAGCTGTTCATCGGTTGGGTCTATCAGCCGGCGGATGTCAGCCACTTGGCCGAGCAAACGCCCGAGCAGGCGCAGCTTGACAATCCACGTTGAAAAACTGATCCATTAGTGACTTTTTCAAGCAAGGATTGTTCAGATGTTCCTGTTACGCAGCGGTGCCATCGACGGTTTCAGTGCCCTTGTGACCGAGCTGGGGCAAAACCCGGTGAATCTGCTGCGTGATCACGGCATGGTCGTGGCGCAACTGCGCCAACCCAACAGCTATCTGTCGTACGAAAAAACCGCCAATCTGCTTGATCTCACCGCACGGCAATGTGCCGAACCGCTGTTCGGCCTGCGCCTGGCTTCACGCCAGAGCCTGCTGGCGATCGGTGATGTCGCGCTGTCAGGCAGCCGGCAGCCTACCGTCGGTGATGCCTTGAACTTCGCCCGTCAGTACCTGTATTTGCACGCCAGTGGTTTGCACCTTGAACTGGGCAAGCGCGGTGAGCGGGCCGAAGTGAAACTGCGCTTCGACTTCACCAACCCGCAGGGTCTGCAGCATTTGAGTCAGCTCAGCGCCGCGCAATTGTTCAATGCCGTGAGAATTCTCACCGCTGCCGACAGCCCGCAGATCCGCCTGCACCTGCAACAGGCTGCATCGAAAAGTCCCGGCTGGCAGGCCATCAATATTTACGGCAAGGTTCGCTTCGACAGCAGCTTCGACGGCGTCAGTTTTCCCCTCGAATACCTCAAACGCGCGCCGTCCGCCAACGAAGAACTGATGCGCGAGCATTGGGCCAACCGTATGCAGCAACTCAAGACCCAGTACCCCGACAACCTCCAGGCGCAGGTTTGCCACCTGATCGGCAGCTTGCTGAACAGTGGCGAATGCAACATCGAGGCAGTCAGCAACTCGCTCGGCCTGCAACCCCGGGTGCTGCAAAAGCGCCTGAAAGCCGAGAGCAGCAGTTTCAGTCAGTTGTTGCAGGAAACCCGGCTCGACATCGCTCGGCAAAACCTGCTGCGCGAGCGCACCAGCATCACCGATCTGGCGCTGAATCTGGGCTATGCCGATGTTTCGGTATTCAGTCGTCACTTCAAGCAATGGACCGGCGTTTCTCCGCGAAACTGGCGAGCGCAACATCTGTCGACTGCACAAATCTGACAACCGTTCATCGCTCAACTACGCTGGCTTACGTATCCCTCACTGACACTTGGGCGTAAGGAAACAGGCGCATGCGAAGCAGGCTGCTGGCGGTTTGGATAGTGGTGTTTGCGGCGCTCTGGAGCGGGCCCGGCTGGGCGGCCGATGACGCGGCAAAATCGGCGGATGAAGCGGTAGAACTGAAGGTCGCCAACCGTAGCATCATGCTGTTTCGCGCGACCATTCTGGGTGAGGCTCCGGCCTCGCGGGTCAAACGGGCGAAAATGGTCATCAGCGAAGCGCTGGACGAAGACGCGGCGCTGAACATCAGCACGGATTCGATCCAGAACAGCTACATGGTGCTGATCGGTGACAAGCGCGCCTTCATCGTTGCGCCCAAGGACATCGACAGCCTCGAATACTCTTCGGTGCAACAGGCCGCCGAAGGCGCAGCGGAAAAACTGCGCCAGGTGGTCACCGAAACCCGTGAGGCGCGCAACCTGCAGATGATCCTGCGTTCACTGGGGCTGGCCGCTGTGGCCACGCTGATTTACGTTGCGCTGCTGTGGTGTCTGGCGTATCTGCGCCGCAAATTGCTGGCCAAACTTCCCGCGCTGATGGATCGCCACACCCAGGCGCTGAAGGTCGGGCGGGTACAACTGATTGACTCCAACTTCCTTTATCCGATGGTCAGCCGTTTGCTGTTGTTGCTGCGCTGGCTGGTGATTTTGCTGCTGACCTATGAATGGCTGGGCTTTGTCCTGTCGCGCTTTCCCTATACGCGGCCGTGGGGCGAAAGCCTCAATAACTACCTGTTCGAGCTGGCCGGTTATCTGTTGCAAGGCATCGTCGGGGCGATTCCCGGACTGGGCGTGGCGCTGGCGATTTTCTTTATTGCCCGTGGCGTCACCGCGTTCACCCGGCGGATCCTGCGGCGCATGGCCACCCCGGGCACCTTTAGCTGGCTCAATCACGAAACCCTGCAACCGACCCAACGCCTGACTGCGCTGGCGATCTGGCTGTTTGCCCTGGCCATGGCCTATCCGTATCTGCCCGGCGCCGGCACCGATGCCTTCAAGGGTTTGTCGGTGCTGATCGGCCTGATGATTTCCCTCGGCGCGACCAGTGTGGTCGGGCAGGCGGCGGCCGGCTTGATCCTCACCTACACGCGCACCTTGCGCCCCGGCGAGTTTGTGAAAATCGGCGAGTACGAAGGCACGGTCACCGAACTGGGCATGTTCACCACGCGGATTCGCACCGGTCTGGGGGAAGTGCTGACGCTGCCCAATTCGATGATCACCGGCACCGTCACCAAAAACTATTCGCGCACCGTGCAAGGCCCTGGTTATGTCGTCGATACGGTGGTGACCATCGGCTACGACACGCCATGGCGTCAGGTCGAGGCGATGTTGCTGGAAGCGGCAAAACGCACGCCGGGCGTTCTCGAAGACCCGCCGGCGCAGGTGTTCCAGACCGCGCTATCGGATTTCTATCCCGAATACCGACTGGTCGCGCAGGCCATTCCGAGCCAGCCGCGCCCGCGCGCGGTGTTGCTGAGCATGCTCCACGCCAATATTCAGGACGTGTTCAACGAGTACGGCGTGCAGATCATGTCGCCGCACTATCTGGGCGATCCGCAACAAGAAAAGTGGGTGCCGAGGGACAAGTGGTACACCGCGCCTGCGCAAGAACCGAAGGATCAGTGACCGCCGCTCAAAGGGAGTTCGCCCCATGCTCGAATTTATCCTTCACGCCTTGCGCACCGACCCGGAAATCGCCGTGTTTCTGGCGATTGCCCTCGGCGTATTTATCGGCCGGATTCGTATCGGCAGTTTTCACCTCGGCTCGGTGGCCGGCGCGCTGCTGATGGGTTTGCTGATCGGCCAGATCGGTCTGGAAGTACCGGCGGGCCTGAAGTCGGTGTTTTTCGTGATGTTCATCTACGCCGTCGGCTTCAAGAGCGGGCCGGAATTTTTCGGCAGCCTCAATCGCGGCACGCTGAAACTGGTGGTGCTTTCGGTGGTGCTGTGTGCCACGGCACTGGGGGCGATTCTGCTGATGTACTCGGTGTTCGATTTCGATGCCGGGTTCACCGCTGGCCTCGGCGCCGGTGCGTTGACCGACACGGCGATCATGGGCACCGCGACCAGCGCGATCAATCAACTGACAATCGATGCCGCAGCCAAGGCGCAACTCAACAGCCACATGGCGATTGCTTATGCGATTACCTATCTGTTCGGCACCATCGGCTTGATCGTGTTTGTCGGCAGCATCGCGCCGAAACTGCTCGGCGTGAACCTGCGCGAATCGGCGCGGGAACTGGAGCTGGAACTGGGTATCGCCAAGGAAGAGGAGGCGATCACCGTGCCCTATACGCGCATGGTGGTGCGCGCGCATCAGGTCGCGGAAAACGGCCAGGCCGCCGGGTTGCGCATCACCGATCTGGAAAAACCCCACGAATCGCTGACCGTCGAGCGGGTGATGCGCGCCGGCAAAGTCATCGAGCGCGATGAAGAGTTGGTGCTGATGGCGGGTGACATCATCGGCGTCTACGCCTTGCGCGATGCGGTGGGCAACCTCAGTCACTGGGTCGGGCCGGAGATCGATCATCTCGAAGCCCTGTCGTTTCCGACCCGCCAGGTAGACATCGTCCTGACCTCGGCGGAGTTCGCCGGCAAAACCATCCATCAAGCCAAATCGCGTTTGGCCAGCGACCGGCGCCTGGGCTGCTTCGTCAACAACATCAGCCGTCAGGGCTACGACTTGCCGTTGCTGCCCAATACCGTGCTGCGGCGCGGCGATGTGATCTCGCTGACCGGGCGCACCGCCAGTGTCGAAGCCATGGCCAAACGCTTGGGGCGCATTCGCAAGAACAACTACAAAAGCGATATCGCCATGCACACTCTGGGCATGGTGCTCGGTTCGTTGCTGGGGTTGTTGTCGACCCACATTGGCATGATCCCGGTGGAGCTGGGAATCGGCGGCGGGGTGCTGGTCGCCGCGCTGGTGATTGGCTGGTACAACTCGCGCCACCCGGAAATCGGCGCGTTGCCGCCAGCGGCGCAATGGGCGTTTTCCGAATTCGGCTTGACCGCGTTTGGCGCGGTGGTCGGTTTGCTCGCCGGGCCAGCAGCCTTTGCCGCGATGAAGGAGCAAGGCCTGGCGCTGTTGCTGTCCGGCGCGGTGGTGACGATTCTGCCGCCACTGGTGGCGTTGTACTTCGGCCGCTATGTGCTGCGCCTGCACCCGATGATTCTGTTTGGCGCGCTGGCCGGGGCGCAGACGGAAGCGGCGTCGATGAACAAGATCATCGAGCAGTCGGGGAGCAACACGCCGGTGATCGGCTTCACGGTGTGCTATGCGATTTCCAACGTCTTGCTCGCGGTGTGCGGGCCGATCATCATCTTCGTCGTCGCCGGTTAGGCTCGCTTGTCAGAAGCCACTCTCGCGCATCAATACCGCGAGCACATGGGTCGCGCCGTCCGCGAGCAGGCTACGCCGCTCGCCGTCGATTTTCAGATGGCCACGGGTTTCGCGCAGGCTCGGCAATGGCTCATCCAGCTGAATCAGCACCTGAAACAACGCACTGCTCGGAATCAATGAATGTTCGGCATTGGTGGTCGGCACAGGTCCACCGAAGCGTGATGACAGCATGCGGTGCGACAACTGACTGGCGCGGGTGCTGCCGACCTGCACCACGCGACCGCTGAGTGGCGTGGTCTGGCCATCCGGATAAAAGCGCACGCGATCGCCGGTGGCCATGCGATGCACCTGATCCTGCGCAACATACGCGTCGACCTGCCAGCTGCGCGGGTCAATCAGCATGCCCAGCGATTCCTGACGACCGACCCATTGCCCCGGTTTCCAGTCGGGATTGACGTCCAGCCACACCCCGGCAAACGGCGTTTGCAGGTTCAGCCGGGCGATTTCCGAGCGCGCGGCGCGGGCTTCTTCGAACTGCACGTTGAGGCGTTGGCGGGTCACGGCGTCTTCAGCCAAGCCGCCGGGGTCGGCGATCAGCCCCGAGAGTCGCGCTTCGTAACTGCGCGCATTGGCTTCGCTGGATTGCAGGCGTGAGGCGATGTCCGGCTCATCGAGGGTAATCAGGGTTTCCCCGGCCTTGACCGCGCCGTCCGGGTGAATCGATTGCAGGCGCGCCGGGTAGGGCGCGTACACGCGCAGTTGATGCTCGGCGCGAGCCACGCCGACTGCATCGATCTGCGTGCGCCAAGGCATCGCCAGCCCGACGAGAACCGCTAGTAACACCGCGTAAAACGCCAGTTTGCGGCGACCGGGAATCGCCGCCCGATTTTTCCACCAGTGGCCCAGCTCACGCATCACGGGCAGGGCGATAAACCACGACAGTTCGACCATGAACAGGAAAATCCCCAGAACCTTGAAGAAAAACAGATAGACCGCGAGCGCGATCCCCAGAAACAGCACCAGCCGATAAATCCAGGTGATGATCGCGAAGGTCACCAGCAAACGCCGCTGACCGGTCGGGAAGGTTTCCGGCCAGTCTTCCTGCAGACCGAGCAGATTGCGCCGCAACGTCACTCGTGCGAGTGCCGAGGCGCGTTCGTGCAGGTTGGGAAAGTCCAGCAGGTCGGAAAGAATGAAGTAACCATCGAAACGCATGAACGGACTGGCATTCAGCGCCAGTGACAGCAACCAACTGGTGGTCGCCAGATACAGCAACGCATTGCGCAACGCGCCCGGATCGCACAACGCCCAGCCCAGCGTCGACAGCCCGGCCAGCGACAGTTCGGTGACGATGCCGGCCGAGGCAATGGCCAGTCGTTGTCGCGAACGACTGAGTTTCCAGCTCTCGCCGGTGTCGGTGTAGAGCATCGGCCACATCACCACAAACGCGATGCCCATGTGCCCGACGCGCAACCCCAGGCGCGTGGCGACCAAGGCGTGTCCGAGTTCATGCAGGGTTTTTGCGACGATCAGCGCCAAGGCGAAGCTGAACAGGCCTTCGGTGGAAAACGACTCGACCACGGCGCTGGTGAACACGTCCCACTGCTGCAACACCAGAATGATCCCGAGCAGGCTCAGGCTCAGCACGATAATCCCGGTGAGTGGATGAAACACCCAGCCCAGCGCTCGCGCCAACACCTGCAACGGCTGTTGCGGGCGCAGCAACGGAATGCGGAAAAACAGGTAATGGTGCAGCCACCAGCGCCAGGTCAGCCAACTGCCTTGCTCGCTTTTATCCTTCAAACGTTCCAGCGCAGCGGGGCCGGCGCGCAGCAATTGATGCTGTTCGAGAAACTGACGGAAATCGAGGACTTGCTCGACATCCGGTTTCAGCGCTGTGTTGTCGGCAATCTGTTCGCTGATCGTGCGTGGCGACTGACCCCAGCGCAGCAGGCACTCGAATTCCAGCCAGCCGATACGGTAGAACCGGTTGATCACCGTGTCTTGAATCACCCACGCCGGTTCGCCGTTGCTGCCATGGGCCGCTTCGCTCAGGCGCAAGTCTTCACGCAGCGGCGGGACGGGCAGGTCGGCCGGGTCGAGCATCACCAGCCACTCCACGCACGCAGTGTCGCCAAGGGGCGGCGCAGCAGGTAATAACCGAGCATCACCCGCCCGCCGTAAATCTTCGCCGTGCCGTGCAGGCCGAGGCGCGCGTGCTCCGGGGCACCCTCGATGCTGGCGAGCAAACGGTAGGCGACCACACCTTCATCGCTGGGCCGCGCCTGATAACTGGTTTCCAGAATCTGGCCCTTGAGCGGGGTCAGTGGGTATGCCGTGAGGAACAGCGTCACTTCAGCGCCCGGCTCCAGCGCAATGGCATCGGCCACGGCGAGTTGAATGAGCATGGCCGGTTGCGACGGGTCGGCCACTTGCATGATGCGCTCGCCGGTGACGACCGGTTTGCCCAGCCAGTCGTTGGGATCGCTGAACACCGCGACGCCGCCCCGTGGCGACAGCACTTGCGTGCGCTTGAGTTGCGCCTGCACCGCTGCCAGTTCGGCCCGGCGTTGCTGCGCGCGGCCGGCGAGCAGGGTCAGTTCGCTTTTGCTTTGCGGGTTGTCGAAAGCGCGCTGGCTGGCCGCCTGCAATTCGGCATCGGCGACCGCAACTTCCTTGCCGAGCACTTCGGCGCGGCTGCGCAGGGTGGTTTCATCCAGCGAAAACAACGCTGTGCCGGCCTCGACCGGTTGATTGGGCCGAACCTGAATCTTCTCGATCACGCCATCGATCGGCGAACTGATGATCTGCGCCTGGCGCGAGACGATTTCTGTCGGCGCCAGTGCCGTTTGCCGCACGGGCAATAACAGCAGGGCACCAAGCACAAGCGCCGCGAGCAGCAGTTGCTTGCGATTGGGTCGCCAGCGACTGAAACGCTTGCGCCGAGTCAGCGCCGACCAGCAATACGCCCAGGTCGTGACCAGGCCTTTGAGGTGTTGCCACAACACGGCCGGCGGTTCCTGCTCCAGTAACAGGATCAGCAGGCCCAAGCGCTGATTGTCGCGATCCTGCAGCGGTATGCACCACAGCCCCGACGGCCACCATTCGTTCCAGCCTTCGGCAATGTCCGCTGGTGGCGCGGCGTTTTCCTGAGCGATCCACACCGGCTCTGCGTCGGGCACTTGCGCCGCGACCCAGCGACTGGCGCGGCGCAGCCAGACCAGATACGGCGAATCCTCGCTGGGCCGCGACAGGCCGGAGACGTTGAGCAGTTCCAGCGACGATTCACGCTGGGCAAACACCAGCGCCTGATGAAATGGCAGCAACGGGTACAAGTCGTTGGCCATGCTGAACGCCAGACTGTTCAGCGAGTCGGCGGCCATGGCTTTATCCCGCAATGCATCGAGTTCGAGCAGCAGGTGAGGGTGGGGCAGCGATTCGTTCATGGTCATGGGCGAGCGACTTGTTCGAACTGCGCCGTGCCGCTCATGCCGGCCATCAGGTCCGGGTATTTGTTGTTGAGTTGGGCTTCCAGTTCAACGGTCTGTGCCACCGCATCGACCCGCGAGTTGATGGCGCTGACATGGGCCGGGTAGGTCTTGCCGGTTTCGTGGATGCTGACTTGCAGCGGCAAGCCGGGTTTGAGGTCTTTGAGCAAATTCGAAGGCACGTTCAGGCGCACTTTCAACGCACCGTCGCTGACCAGATCGAATAGTGGCGTGCCGGCCGACACGGTCTGGTAAGGCTTGACGTAAACCTTGGCCACCCGCCCGGAAAACGGCGCGAGCACTTGGCAGTAGCTGCTTTGCGCCGCGCCCATGGCCCGCGCGCCGTCAGCCTTTTGCACTTCGGTGTTGGCCATCGACACTTCGATATCGCCGACCGCGTTGAGCTGACGCAATTGCTGTTTCGCTTGCAGGTTCTGTTTGGCCATGGCCAGTTCCGCTGCGGCGACTTTCGAGCGCGCTTCGGCTTCATTGCAGTTGAAACGGGCGAGCAATTCGGATTTGGCGACCTGTTCGCCGAACCCGGCTTTCAGTTCACCGAGGGTGCCGGCCATCTGGCTGGAGAGGGTGGTTTCCAGTTCGGCGGCGAGCAACACACGAATCGCACTGGCACTTTCCAGAGCGGGGGCCGAAGGGCTGTCTTCGGCGTGGACGGGCAGGATCAGACTGGCCAACAGCAGAGCCCCGATACGGGACTCAAGGGCGATTTTGCGCATTCGGCATTCCTTGCGAAGAAGCGAGCAGACGTTGTTGTTCTTGTTCATTCAAGGTGCGCTGGATTTCCCGGGCGAGGGTCTTGATGTCGTGTTGCGAGATTTCTTTCGGCAATACGTCGAGGCCGACCGAGTTGTACATCCGCCCCCACGCAGCCTGAGCGCTGGAAAACGCCGCCTCACGTTGATAACGCGACAGCAAATAACGGCCTTCGGAGCGGATCACTTCCAGCTCCGAGCCCAGCGCGCCGGTTTTCGCCGCTTGCGCGTAATCGAGCAGGCTGCGGTCGACGCGCAGGCTGTCTTCGGCGAACTCGACTTCCTGCCGCGCCAGTTGATAGCGCAGGGTGCCGACCCGCACTTGCGTGAGAATCGCCATCGACAGCGCCACGCGGCGGGTGTCGTCGGTTTCGCCCTGGGATTTCTCTGCGGCGTTCAGCGACGGCAATTGCAGCAGACGAATCAGGTTCATCGACACTTGCAGGCCGGTGCTCATCCAGTCGTTGTTGTAGAGGTATTTGTTGGAGTCGTACTTGTAGCCGAAATCGACACTGACGTTCGGCCACAACTGCGCCTTGGCGATCTCCAGATCCTTTTGATTGACGCGTTTGCGGTACCACTCTTCCATGATTTCCGGGCGGTTCTCCAGCGACAACTGTTCCAGCCGCGCCATGCTCTGACGGACTTCCGGCAGCGGCGGGTCGGGCATGTCGGCGAGAATCATTTTCGAGCCCGGCGGCAGCGACATCAGTGCCGACAGTTCAGCCTGGGCGAATTCCAGATCCTGACGGCGCACGGTCAGCAGGTAGATCGAGTCGAGCAGCGCACGCTGATAAGCGAGGATTTCCTGACGCGGCAGCAAACCACGGGTTTCGGCTTCGCGGGCCGAGGTCAGCGCGGTGTGGGTGCGCATCAGCAGTTTGTCGACTTCCGGCATCAGTCGCTGGGCACCGAGCGCCCGCCAGTAAGCGTTGCGCACGTCTTGCAGGACGTTTTGCGCGACTTTGCGCCGGCGCTCTTCGGCCATGAGAATCTGGTCGGACTTCTGTTGCGTACGGTAATAAGCGACGCCGAAATCCAGCAGGCTCCAGCTCAAACCGAGGCCGTAGACTTCGCGATAGCGTTCTTCCGAGGTGGAGGGGCGCAAGCTGACCTGACGGTCTTCGATGCCGATCGAGGTGCCACCGGAGTCGTTGTCGCGCCCGGCGTAACCGGCCGACGCGACCAGACGCGGCAGCATTTCATGGCTGGAGACGTCGCGCAGGTCGGAGGCCAGCGCGCTTTCCATCAGTTTGAGGCGGTAGTCGAGGTTGTATTTCAGCGCCCGTGCGGCGGCCTCATAAAAGGTAATCGGCGCGCTGACCGGCTCCTGACCGGAATACATGCGTGACTGGTCGGCAATGATCCGTTGGCGGTTTTCTTCATCGGTGGAGGGTTTTGGCTCCGTTGATGAGCAAGCACTGAGCAACAGTGCAGAAGCGATGGCGGTACTGAGAAGCCGGGTCGCGTGTAGGCGCATGTTCATTCCTTTGCATTCTTCGAATTTTTCTTCAGGTCGACCGCTTTATCGTGGTGCGCGGCGTTGCGCTGCATCGCGCAATTGCGCGCTGAAGCCCTTGGCCCGGGGTTTTTCCTGTTGTTTCTCTGCGTGTGCCGGACTGTGTGTCAGGTCGGCCGGGTTCAAGGTGAACAGCGACGGATCGCTCAACAAACCATCGGCGCTCAGCCCGGTACGGCCCTGACGCCCCTGAATCCACAGCAGGTCGAGTTCGCTTTCGAGACGACTGGTGCGCACCGCTTGCTGGACAAATTGCCCCGGCACCAGACCCAGACCATTGCCCAGCGAATCACTGCTGAACTCACCGACCGCTGCCAGGCGCAGGTTGCTGCCATCGACGCCCCACGCCGACAGCTCGGAGATTTCAGCGGCTCGCTCGACCACTGGTGTGACGAAGATCGCCGGTTGCGGGTCCGGGATCAGGAAGTTGCGGTTGAGGGTGTTGGGATCACGCTCGAAGTTGTTGCCGCCCGGCGCCGGTATGAACGGCGTGGCGATGTCGAGGGTGATCACCAGTTCGGCCTGATCGCTGGCGCCGGCACGGTCGTTGATGGTGTAGGTGAACACGTCGCGCAAAACCTGGCCGAGACCGGCGGCAGCGAGGACGGCGGGGTTGTTCTGGTCGATGGTGTAGGTGTAACTGCCGTCGGCGTTCAACACCAGCGTGCCGTACAGACCGATGATCGGCTGGCCGATGACGCCGGACGTGCCGCCATCCGCTTCGGCCCCGGTGCGCACGCCGACCACGACGAGGCCGTCGTTGTTATCGACGTCGCCATCGTTGGGCAGCACGTTGCCGGTGGTTTGCGGGGCAGGGGACTGGTCGCTGGCAAAGCCGCTATCGTTCTGGGCGACCGGTGCGTCGTTGGCGCCCTGAATCACCACGGTCAGGCGCGCATCCGAGGTCGCGCCCGCCGTGTCGACCATGCGATAGGTGAAGGTTTCGCTGACGGTTTCGCCCGCTGTGCGCAGGGCCTGGACCACGGGATTGTTGTTGTCGATGACGTAGGTGTAGCTGCCATCGGCGTTCAACGTCAGTAGCCCGTAGAGACCGATCAACACTTGCCCGGCGCCGGTGGACTGGCCGGCCTGATTGCTGACGCTCTGCACCTGTTTGCTTTCGCCATTGGCGACGCTGTCGACGTCCGTGTCGTTGTCCAGCACGTTGCCGGTGGCATTGCTGCCCGGCGTGCCGTTGTTGACGCCGCCAGCCTCGACCGCCGTGGCGCTGTCATCGACGGCGACCGGGGTGTCGTTGCGGCCATCGACGGTGATACGCAATTCGGCAGTGCTGGTGTCGCCCCAGCGATCGACGATGGTGTAGGTGAACACTTCGTTGAGCGTCTGACCGCTCTGGCGCAAGGCCTGGACGGCAGCGAGAGTGTTATCGACGGTGTAGCTGTAGCTGCCGTCGGCGTTGATCAGCAGGTCACCGTACAACCCGCGCAGTGAAGTGCCGACGCTGCCGACCGTACCGATCGCGTCGACGGTGCCGGTGTGAATGCCGATCACCGACAGCGGATCGCTTTCGGCGTCGGTGTCGTTGTCCAGCACATTGCCGCCGGGGTTGAGGCCGGGTTGATCGTTGTTGCGGCCACCGGCCTCGATCGCCGTCGCGGTGTCGGTGTTGGCCACTGGCGCAACGTTACGGCCACGAATGATGATGTGGATTTCCGCCAGATCGTTCTGTCCGCCACGGTCGCTGACTTGATAGGTGAAGCGCTCGTTGAGAAATTGCAGCGGCCCGAGGGCCAGTACGGTCGGGTTACTGGAGTCGAGGTTGTAGGTGAAGCTGCCGTCGGCGCCGATGATCAATTGCCCGTAGAGGCCGTTGATCAGCGTGCCATTGCTGTTATCGGTGCCTGCGGTGACCCCGGCCAGACTGCCGCCGGCGTCTTCAGTGCCGAAACGGATGCCAGTGACGGTTTTGCTGTCACTCTGGTCGACGTCAGTGTCATTGGTCAGCACGTTGCCGCTCGGGTTGACGCCGTTACCGTTGCCGTTATCGGCCACGGCGAGCGCGGTGTCATTGGCGGCGACCGGCGCATCCCACGCGCCGTCAATGCGGATGCTCAGTTGTGCGGTGTCGGTGGCCCCGGCGATATCGCGCAGGCGGTAGGTGAAGGTTTCCACCAGCGAATCGCCGACTTTCAGCGCCTGCACGGCGGCGAGGCTGTTATTGATCACGTAGCTGTAAGTGCCATCGGTGTTGAGGGTCAGCGTGCCGTACAAACCGTTGAAGGTCTGCGCGCCGATAACGTTGGTGAAAGCGCCGCCGGCCGCTTCGCTGCCCGTGCGAATCCCGGTCACCAGTTTCGCGTCGTTGGCATCGACGTCGTTGTCGTTGGTCAGCACATTGCCGCTCGGATTGACCCCCGGCGTGCCGTTGAACGTGCCGCCGGCCTCGACCGCCACGGCACTGTCGTCGCTGGCGACCGGGTTGTCGTTGGCGCCGCGAATGGTGATGGTCAGGGTCGCGCTGCTGGTGGCGCCGGCGAGGTCGCGGATCTGGTAGGTGAAGGTTTCCGTCAGCGTGTCGGCATTGCTGCGCAGTGCCTGGACCTGCGGGTTGAGGTTGTCGAGCAGATAGCTGTAGCTGCCGTCGGCATTCAGGGTGAGGACGCCGTAAGTGCCATTGAAACCGCTGCCGATGAGGCCCACCGAGGCGCCCTGATTGACACCAGTCACGCTGAGCACTTCGCCGTTGCCATCGACGTCAGTGTCGTTGGCCAATACGTTACCGCTCGGATTGATGCCCGGCGTGGCATTGTTCGCACCACCGGCCTCGACAGCCGTGTTGCTGTCGTTCTGTGCGACCGGCGTGTCGTCGCGTCCCTGAATGCTGATGTTCAACGTGGCGCGATCAGTGGCGCCGGCCGCATCGATCACTTCGTAACTGAAGGCATCGAGCAGGGTATTGCCGGCGCGCAAGGCCTGAACCGCCGCCATGCTGTTGTCCAGACGATAGCTATAACTGCCGTCGGCGTTCAGGGTCAGCCAGCCATAGGTGCCGCGCAACTCGGTGCCGAGGGCGCCGGCCGTGCCGGTTGCGGCTTCGCTGCCGGTGCGCACCGAGGACACCGCGCGGGTTTCGCCATAGTCGTAGTTGGGCAGGTCGCCAGGGACTTCGCCGCCGTCGACATCGCTGTCGTTATCCAGCACGTTGCCGGTGGGATCCTGACCGGGCTGGCTGTTGTTCAGGCCACCGGCCTCGATGGCCACGCTGGCATCATCATTGGCAATCGGATTGTCGTTCTGCCCGCGAATCAACACGATGATTTCCGCCGTGTCGGTTTGCGGGGTCGCGCCGACGCCATCGCTGACGGTGTAGGTGAAACGTTCCGAGAGCAGATCGGCGCTACGGCGCAGGGCTTGCACGTCGGGGTTGCTGTTGTCGACTTCGTAGACGTAGCTGCCATCGGGGAAAATCGTCAGCGTGCCGTACAGCCCGGCAATCACCGTACCGCCGAGATTGACCGCGATGGGCGTGCCTGGATCCGCGCTCGCGCCGGACTTGATCAGCGTCACCGTCAGTGGGTCGCCATCGGGATCGGTGTCGTTGACCGTGACATCGCCCGAAGGGTTGTTACCCGGTGTGTGGTTGTCGACGCCGCCCGCTTCTGTGGCCACCGCCGTGACGTTTTGCGCAACCGGTGGATCGTTGACGCCATGCACGGTGATGACCAGTTGCGCGGTGTCGGTCAGGCCAGTGGTGTCGGTGACGCGGTAGGTGAAGAACTCGGTCAGGGTCTGACCCGGCGCCAGGGCCTGTACCAGCGCATTGGTGCTGTCGACATCATAGAAAAACGAGCCATCGGCGCCGATGCGCAAAGTGCCGTAGAGCCCGGCCACCACGGTGCCATTGGCGGAAGTGGTGCCAGTGGCGACACCGCTGAGCACGTCGACGGCCGGATTGTAGGTGGCTTCGCTTTTGTTGATCACGCCATTGACCAGCAACTGGCTGCTCGGCTGATCGTTGGCATCGACGTCCTGATCGACGCCGTTGCCGCCCGGTTGAGTGATCGGCCCGGGACGGCTGGGGAACTGAATCACGTTGCCGCTCGGATTGCTTTCCGAGGCGGTGCCGTTGGTGGATGCGGCCTGCGCCGAGGCGGCGTCATCGCTGGCCACCGGGTTGTCGTTGGCACCTTGAATGACGATGCGCAATTGCGCGACATCATCCAGCCCGCCGGCATCGGTCAGCCGATAGCTGAAGAACTCGACCAGTTGTTGCCCGGCACTCAGGCGCTGAACCGTGGCGTTGCTGTCGTTGACCACGTAGCTGTAAGTGCCGTCGGGGTTGATGGTCAAGGTGCCGTAGAGCCCGGCAATCGCCGTGGCGCCGCTGACCGCGGTGAAGTTGCCGGAACCGGCCTCGGCCACCGGGCGAATGCCGGTTACGCTGCGGGTTTCGCCATTGGCCGCGCTGTCGACGTCCAGATCATTGCTCAACACGTTGCCCCTGGCGTCACTGCCCGGTGTGCCGTTGTTGACGCCGCCGGCCTCGATGGCCACACCGTCGTCATCGACGCCTTGCGGCGTGTCGTTGGCGCCCTGAATGGTCACGCTCAATGTGGCGGTCGAGGTTTCACCGGCAAGGTCAGCGAGGATGTAATTGAAGTTGTCCTGCAAGGTCTGGCCCGACACGCGCAGCGCCTGCACGGCGGCGTTGTTGTTATCGACGACGTATTGATAGGAACCGTTGCTGCCAATCACCAATTGGCCGTACAGACCGTTGATTACCGTCACGCCGAGCACCGGCGTCTGAATGCCGGCACCCGGGCCGACCGAGACCACGTGCAACTGATCGGCGTTGGTGGCGATGTCGACGTCGGTGTCGTTGCTCAGCACATTGCCGCGCGGATCGATACCGGCGGAGGCGTTGTTGGTGCCGCCGGCCTCCAAAGCCGTGGCGCTGTCGTTGACGCCGACCGGGTTGTCATTGACGGCGGCGAGGATGATTTGCAGGGTGTCGGTGTCGGTCAGCGCATCGGCTGCGGTGCCGGGAATCCCATCGCCGTCGGCATCGCCGTAGTTGCCCCGGTCATTGCTGAGCACGGTGAGGGTGTCGGTGCCGTTGAAGTTGGCATTGCCCAGATATTGCAGGCTGGCCAGCGCGGTGTTGATGTCGGCGAGGTTGCCGGTCAGGATCAGGCTCGCGGTGTTGGCACCGCTGACGGTGACGCCGGGCACGGTCGCACCGAGGAACAGCGTGCCGTGGGTGACCGTGAGAATCACGCTGATCGCCCGGTCGTTGACGTTCGGATCGCGGTCGGCATCGACATCGGCAATGCTGATTCCACCGATATTCAGCACCACATCTTCCAGGCCGTTTTGCGTGCCGGGGAGGGTGTTGACCGGTGCGTCGTTCTGCTCGACATAACCGGCGTTGGCGCTTTGCGTATCGGCATCGCCCAAGGTGATGGTGATCTGGCCGAGGGTGCCGGCGTCGCTGTCGACCCGCACGCGCAAATCGCCCAGCGGTTGCGGATAACTGACCAGTCCCGCCGGCACGTCGATACGGAACACGCCCAGCGGCAACACGCCGAAGCGGTACTGGCCGTTGGCATCCGTGGTGGTGGTGAATTGCAGGTTGTCGGCCGTGGTATCGAGGCGGCCGTCGGCACCGGCCCAGGTCAGGGTCACGGTTTGCCCGGCCAGACCGGCGCCATCCGGTGTGGCGCTGGCAGTCGGGCTCGCGGTGTCGTTCCACAAGGTGCCGGTGATCACGCCGAGCCCGGCGGTGTCGCGCAAGATGTACTGGTTCGGGCCGACGGCGCTGCCATCGCGTTCGCCGGTGGTGGTGCCATCGACGCCGACGCTGTTGCCGCCCCAACTGGTGAAGTCTTCCGGCAGGCTGCTCCAGGTCAGTGTCGCGTTGCTGCTGGCGACAATGCTCGAGTTGGGCAGGTCGACCGAGTAGCGCACCTGAATCTGCGCGCCGACATCCAGTTGATCGAAATTGACGCTCAAACCGCCGCTGGTGCTGAAACTGATGCCCGCCGGCAGATTGCCCGGGCCGTAACTCACGCCGTTGATGCTGACACTGAGCAACGTGTAATTACTGCCGCCGGCAAAGCCGTCGCTGACGCGCGCATCGAACGCCGGCAGACCGCCGTTCTGGGTGAAGCTCAGTTGCACCGTGGCATTGCCAGTGCTGCCGCTCGGGTTCGGGTTGAAGGTGACTATCTGCTTGTCGAGGCCGCTGAAGCTCGGTTCGACCACGCGTTCAAACACGGTATCGCTGACCGCACGCCCGGCACCGTTGACGATTTCCTGCGCGGTTACCGCCAGTTGTGCGCCGGCAATATTGGCGGCGATGTTGGTCACACGCACGTTGAACTCGATCGAGATGCCTTCCAGATCGTCATCGTTGCCATTGCCGTTGACCACGTTGCCGAGGTTGAACGTCACCACCTGGCTGCCATCGGGGTTGGTGATGACCGTCAGCCGGCTCGGGTCGAAGATGCCTTGCGGCGCCAGGCCAGACAGATCCGCAGTGATCGGCAGCGCCTCAGGACTGTTTTCGTTGCCGTCGATATTCAGCGTGCCGCCAACGATCAGGTTGGCGTCGCTGGTCAGTCCGCCGTTGGAGATGAAGGCAATGCGCAGGGCATTGACCAGCGCGTCCGGCGAGATGAACTGCAAGCCGTTGGCCAGGGTGATCTGCACCTGATAGTTGGGGTTGTTGCCCTCGGGCACCAGCACCACTACGCGGTAGCGAATCACTTCGCCGACGGTGACTTGTTCGACGGTGGCGGTGGTCGGGTTGGGCGCCGCCGTGTCCGGTAGGCCGCCGACACGGGAGATTTCGATGGCCTGAGCCACAGGAATCAGCAACGTCGACAGGTTGCGGTAATCATTGAGCGTGCCGCCATTGAGCACGCCGTCGACGCCGGTTCGCTCGCCGGCATTGCCGCCGTCG
The DNA here is from genome assembly GCF_022662375.1 of Pseudomonas sp. CROZ-RG-20F-R04-15. Lineage (GTDB taxonomy): Bacteria > Pseudomonadota > Gammaproteobacteria > Pseudomonadales > Pseudomonadaceae > Aquipseudomonas. The sequence goes on from NZ_JAKNQL010000013.1 coordinate 44,916, forward strand.
AGACTGGTCCACTGCACGCTGGCGACGTTGGCGATGTTCGACAGGGCTGCGGCGCTGGCGTTGACGATGCCGCTCAGTTGCAAAACGATGCTGCCGCCCTTGGCGATATCGATATTGGCGCCACTGGCGGTGCGCAACTGCCCGCCGACGATTTCAAACGCCACGCCACCGTTATTGGTCGCACCGTTCTGATACAGCACACCAACCAGCGTGACGTTGCTGAGCTGGGTCGGCAGGGTGTCGAGGAAACTGATGTCGAATGCACTGAAATCGGTGCTGCCATTGCCGTTAGTGATGGTGATATTGAAAGTCACGGTGTCGCCCTGGTCATAACCGCCAAGGCCGGAGGTGGAGGTGATCACCTGATTGATTTGCAGGGTCGGCTCGCGCACGGTCACTGTCGGCTGGCCACCGCTCAGGGCCACGTTGCGATCCAGCGCCACCGCACCGTTCGGCGTGTCGCCATCCGGGTCGCTGTAGACCAACTGCGCATTGTTTTGCAGTGAGACGTTGGCCTGGTTGGCAATCACGTTGTTGGCCACCAGTTGCAGACGAATCACGAAGGTGTTGTTGCCGGTCTGGTTGTCCGCCGACACGCTGGAGACGCTGAAGGTCCAGCGCCCATCGACACCGTCGCCGCCCAACGCACCGCCGATCCCGGCAAAACCGCTGACCAGCACGCTGCCGGCAAAATCGGCGCCCAGCGCGCCACTGCCGGCACGGGTGGTGATGATCTGATAGCCGAGACCGCCATTGAACGTGGTGTCCAGGCGCATGCCCGGTGGAATCAGGTCTTCGATGCGCAGGTTTTGCGTGGTGCCTTCCGGCAGAGTGACGACGATGTCGTAGCGCATGCTTTCGCCGACCACCAGATCGCTGCCCGTGGTGTGGCTGGCGCTGGAGTCGCCATTGTCCAGCGTGCCGTCGGCGAAGACTTTACTGATCACCGGCGCGGCGATTTGCTGGCTGGCCAGATCGGTGAGGTCGGTCGGGGTGAAATCGCTGCCGCCGTTGACGCTGGCGTAATTGCTCAGGGTGGCGGTGGATTGCAGGCTGCGGCTGGCCTCGATGGTCGCACTGACCACGACGTCATAGCTGATCACCACGACGTTGGCGCCGCTGTTATCGGCGGTCGTGCCGCTGCGTCCGGCCAACAGACTGGCCTGACCACCCGCATCAAGGAAGTTGATCTGGTTGCCGCTGACGTTGTAGTCGGTGCCCAACACCAGCAAGGTGCCGTCGCCGCGATAAATCTGCAGATTGGCCGCGGCCAGACTGCCGCCGACAAAACTCAAGCCGGAGGGCAGGGTGATACTGGTAACCACGTCAAACGCGCCACCGCCACCGCTGTTTTCAATCGCCGTGACCAGGCGCAAACGGTCGGCGCCGTCGATATTGCTGATGTTGCCGTCGACCGCCGAAAGATCGGTGACACTGCCATTGAACGGCACACCGGTGCTGCCCGGTGGGTTCCAGCTACCGCTCGTGCCGGTGACCGTGCCGTTCGAGCCGGAGACCACGCCATGCTTAATGTTGAGTACCGGTTCGGCGACGGAAACGATCGCCACCACGTCAGAAGAAATCAGCGTGCGGTCGGTGAGGGTGGTCTGCTGGCTCGATTGCGCCAATACGTCCAGCGAACGCTGGTCGGCAAACGGCTGATCGCCGACCCTGACGGTGAAACGAATGACAATGCGGCTGCCCGTGGTGGTGTTGGTGGCAAAACTGCCGAAATCGAACACCACCGAGTTGCCATTGGCGCTGGTCACGCTGACCACGCCACCGGCATTGGTATTGCCTGCGCCCAATTCCCATTGACCGACGTCACCGCCCGAACCCCAGGTAATCCCGGTGACATTGAACAACGGCAGCGGCAGGTAAGCCGTCAGTTTGAATTGCTCATAATCACCGGTGACCAGGTCGTAGCTCAGCTCGAAGGTCACTTCATCGCCAGGACGCAACTCGCCGTTGCCCGGCGGTGCGCCGTTATTGACCTCGACCAGACTGATATCGACGTTACTGGTGGGGACGACGCTGGTGGTGCTCGAACCGTCGGTTTCGCTCTGGCCGGTGAGGTTGAACTGATCCTGCAGCAGCGTGCCGTCCACCGTCGCGGTGTTGCCCAACTCGTCGCCTTCATTGATGTCCGGGTGCGGGTCGCCCGACGGCGGCTTGTAGGTCTGGCCGACGATCGCCGAATAGCTCAGGACTGCAATCACCGCGCCTTGCAAGGTGTCGTCGAAGGCCAGATCGCCGTTGAGCCAGCCGCGAACATTGTTAAACGCATCGCGCAAAGACTGCGCGATGTCGAACACCATCGACGTCGTGCCATCGGCGTTGTTCACCACGCTGGTGACCAGCGTGATGGTCTGCGCGACGCCGTTGATGGTCACCGTCAGGGTCGGCGTGCCGCTGAGGGTCTGACCGTCGCTGAGCTGATCGCGAATGACCAGTTGGCCTTCGTTGAAAAAATCCTTGCCGAAGGCAAAGTAGTCGGAAATCGCCAGATTGAGGGTGTACTGCAGGGTGTCACCGGGGCTGATGCCGGTGTGGCCGATGTCGTTCTGCATCGTCGCGGTTTTCAGCAGCGTGATCGACTTGGCGATGAATTGCGTGCCCTGGCCGGTGCCACTGAAATCGATGGTGGTGTTCGGCGCGGTGAGGTCGCGCGGATCCAGCGGCACCCATTGCCCCGAAGCGGTCGGCGGGCCAAGGGTCACGGTGACCGCATCGCCGGTCACCGGGTTAATCACCGGTTGGCCGTTGGCACCGACTTCCGGCACATAGAAGGCCACCACGGTATCGGTCTTGCCGGTAAGGCTGTCGTAGGCGACGGTGAACGAGTTGATGTAAACGTCATTGGCCGCAATCAGCACGGCGATTTGCGCAGGATTGGTCACCACGGTGCCGTCGTGCAGGGTGATCGAGGTCAGCCGCCCGCCGGCACCGGGGGTGATTGAATTGACTTGAATATTGTCTGGCAGCGGTTGGGTAACGACGACGTTAGTCAGCGTTTGCCCCGGTGCCGGCGTCGCCGACAGCGTCAGCGTGCGCACGTAGTTGGGGCCGGTGGCGGTTTCGCCTTCCGGAGTATTGATGGTTTCGCTGACGGTAATCACCGTCGGGTGCACGACGAATGCTGCGGTGCCGGCCTGAATCAGGCTCGGATCATTGGTCGGGTTGTCCAGTGCATCGTTGCCGAATTCGAAACCGCCACTGGCGCGAATGCTCAGGTCGGGTGTGCCGTTGGAAAACGCCGTGTCGGCCAGATTGCTCAGGCTGGCGGTGATCTGCACGCCAATCACCGGTTGCTGGTTGGTGACGCTGGCGAAGGGCAACTCGATGACCACCAGTTTGTCGCCGGCGCGCATGCCGTAAGTGGCGGCGTTGATGATCAGAAAGTTGCCGTTGGCGTCTTTGGCCAATGGGTGCGTGGCATTGCCATTGGCGTCGAACGTGACGACATGGCTGATCAGGTTTTGCCCCAGATACGTGGCCGAGATGAAATTGACGCCGTCGTCGCCATCCTTGCCGGTCGCCGGCATTGCCAGGTTGATGAACGGCGCGTAACCCACTTGGGTCGAGGTATTGCTGAAATTCACGGTGAAGGTGAAGCGGTCGCCGAGCAGCACATCGCTGCCGCCGGTGGCCACCGTGGCGGTCGGCGCAGCATCCGCCAGCAAGCCATCGAAATGCGCCATGGCGAGGCCGCTGATGGCGATGCTTTTATCGATGTCGCCGACGCGGGTTTCCAGCGTCCAGTCGCCGCCAGCCTTGCTGCTGCCGGTGTCATTGCTGGAGGCGCCGACATCGGCACCGGTCCAGCGTGCCAGTTCGCTGACCAGGGTTTGCCCTGCCACACCGGCGCCGACATCGCAGCCGTACAGCTGAATATCGGCGCCTTGGGTCAGATTGTTGCGCCATTGTTCGAGGGTCTTGCCCAGCGAGTCGATGTTGTCTGAGGTGACCGTGCGGTTGCCCAGGGTGAACTGCCCGGCGGCGCCATGGGACATGATCTGAATCGAATCGACCTTGCCCAGTTGCGCCAATGCGGCGGAGATCGCGGCCAGGCCGTCTTCGCCGACATTCACCACAATCGCGGTGACATTGCCCGGCAACTGCGCGACGAGTTGGTCGCGGTTTTCGATGCGACTGTCGATGACCAGCAGGCTGCGCGCGGCCGACGGTGCTTGCTCGGTGGCGGCGCGGCCTTCGGTTGGCGTGGCGTGCGGGACTTGGGCATCCACAGCGGCCGGCGGGGCAGCGGGATCGCTGTGATGTTGATCGGCAGCTGCCGAAGCGGCGGCGCCGTCGAACAGGATTCTTGGCTCCAGCGCCAATGCCTGACGTTGCGGGCGCAAGTGCGCGCCGGAAAATCCACCCCGTGAATCTTGCATGATCGGCCCTCGTACTGCCTGCTGAATCCTTCCAATGAGTGCCGACGCCAAGCGACGGACAAATTCAGCGTAGGCCGTTTCTTACACTTTTCCAGCCAGCTTCAGGGACTTGCAACGAGGCGGGGTAACAGCCTATGGCCATCAATGCGCGGTGTGGCTGTGCGCATTGGCGCACAGCAATAGTGAGGTCTAGGCTGGTCAGTCAGTCGCCCTTGGGGCGTAACGCCCAACCCAGGGACAGGAGCGCAACCGATGAAAGCCCCAGCCAGTATTGTCTGCCTGATGTTCACGTTGGTGCTCGCGCCGGCCGCCCGCGCCGAAGACCCGCCCGGCACGCCGCCCGCAACGCCCGCTGCCGAGGCCAGCGACGACACGCCGTTGATCAACCCGCAAGTGGTCGACAAGCTGATCGACATGGGCAATTACCTGCGCAGCCTGCCGAAATTCCAGGTCGATGCCCAAGTCTCGCGCGACACCGTTCTGGAGTCCGGGCAGAAGATCAAGACCGAGTCCGCCAACACCCTGAAAGTGGTCGGCCATGATCGTTTGTATGCGAAAAGCGAAGGCGATGTGCGCACCCGCGAGTTCTTCTACAACGGCAAAAAACTCACCCAGTATTCGCCGTACCTGAAGTACTACACCACGGTCGACGCCCCGGCCACCGTCGCGGAAACCCTGCACAAGGTCGAGAACTTCTACGGCGTGCAGGTGCCGATGGAGGATTTGTTTCTGTTTGGCAGCGATCAGGCGCAGATCGATGCCTTGAAAGCTGCGCTCTACGTCGGGCCGTCAATCATCAAGGGCCAGCTCTGCGACCATTTGGCGTTTCGTCAGGAAGGCATTGATTGGCAATTGTGGCTGACCCGTTCCGACAAACCCTTGCCGTGCAAACTGGTGATCACCACCACCGACGAGAAGAGCTTTCCCGAGTACAGCGCGGTGTATCAGTGGAACCTCAAACCGAACATCCCCGACACGCAGTTCACCTTCAAACCGGGCAAGGGCGATGTGGCAATTGCGTTGAAAAAAACCAGCGATCAGGGAGGGCAGTGACATGAACAAGTCGATGACGTGGACTCTGTTGTTGTCGCTGGCCACCGCAACGCTGTTGACCGCCGGTTATGTCGCCGAAGCCGATGCCCGAGGGCAACGCGCCCAGGGCCATGCGCGCGCCAACGTCAACCGCGCGCCGGCACCGAATGCGCAACGGGCGCAGCGGATCAATGCGCCGCAGCGCACCAATCACGTGAACGCCGGTAATCGGGTCAATTCGGGTAATCGGGTGAATGCCGGCAATAACGTCGGCAATCGCACGAACGTCAACAACGGCAACCGAAACGTCAACATCAACAACAGTCGCGATGTCGATATTGATGTCGACGGCCATGGCCGTTATGGCTACGACGATCACTACCATCCGGTGGCGACCGCTGCGGCAGTAACGGCCACCGTCGCGGTCACGGCGGCAGTGGTGGGCGCGATCTTCACCCCGGCGCAAATGCCCAGCAGTTGTGTGCAAGTGATTCAGTACAACGTCGCCTACATGCAATGCGGCTCGACCTGGTACCAGCCGCAGTATCAGGGCAGTGATGTCACGTATGTGGTGGTCAACGCGCCTTGATCAGCTTTTCGGCACCCAGGGTTGCATCTGCGCGAGCATGCCACGGCCGCCACGGCGCAACCCGGTGGCCAGGGTCAGCCACGACAGATCGGTAACGATGACGTGTGCGGCGGGCACCAACCGCACTTCACCGGCGGTGCCGCCGGCCGGCCCACCGTCCGGCATGAAAATCGTCAGCCAGTCATCCACGCTCTCAACGATCAGGCACAGCCGAAAGCCTTCGCCCTCGGCAATCAGGCCGACCTTGGAACCGTCCTCGTTTTCCAGTCCGGCAAACCGCGCTGTGGTGTCCTTGAACAATTGATAACCCGGCAGGTTGCTCAGCAGCTTGTTCTCGGTGGCTTCCATCGCCCGTGCCGCCGCCGAGGTGCGCGCGAGCAACCCGGCGAGAAAACACAGCACGATCAACCCCAACAACGTCGCCACACTCACCAGCGTCACGCCCGCGACGTCATAGCCTTTGAACATCGGCAACAGCTTTTCCACCGGCCCGCGCAGCAGGTGGATGGCTTTTTCGATCAGCACGACGATCAGCACCAACGGCAGGATGAACAGCAACCCGCCGATCACGGTGGTCTTGATGAACTTGTACATGACGGCTCCTTGAATGACGGGCGATGCGGATTCAAGGCTAGCTGATAAAAACTCTTGAGCCGGGTGGTGAAAGGGGTTCGAATGGCGCACTCCCGTTATCCATCAATAAAACAACGAGCCTGAGACATGACGACAGCCCAGCCGCTGGTGCCCGATCAAGAGCAATGGCAACCCTGGACACCTGAGGAGTTGGCAACATTTCTGAGCTCGGTAAATCGCCCGTGGTGCGTGGTCGGCGGTTGGGCGCTGGACCTATGGCTCGGGCAGCAAACCCGGAATCATAGCGATCTGGAGTTCACGGTGTTGCGGGCGGATTTTGTCTTTTTTCGCCAAGCGTTGAACGATCTGGATTTCTACGCGGTGAAGGACGGCACATTCCAGTTTCTGTCAGCGACCTGCTTGCCCGCCGAAGACATTTTTCAGATATGGGGATACGACAGCACCGCACAGGCCTGGCGCGTGGACGTGATGATCGAACCGGGATCTTCGGATAGCTGGACCTACAAACGCGATCCGTCGATTGCCTACCCGCGCTCCGACATGGTGCTGCGCAGCACGGCCGGTATTCCGTATCTGCGACCTGCTGCCGTTCTCTTGTTCAAAGCCAGGCACACGCGCGCCAAAGACCGCAGCGATTTCGCAATGGCTTTACCGCAAATGTCGGGGCAGGAGCGCGTCTGGCTGGTTCGACATTTGACGCTGTTGCATCCGGAGCACGAGTGGCTGGACGCTGAGCGGGCTTTATCAGCGCCGCCAACTGCCCAAGGGTAATTCGACCTCGCGCTCGGCGGCAACCAAGGCTCTTGCCAGCCCGGACTTGTCCAGCGACGCGCAATAAGCCGGTTTCGCCCGTTCGAATCGCCAGCTCTCATCAAGGCCTCCGGCGTCGACCGCATCAAAACCGAGGTCATCCAGCAAACCCGCGACCAACGCCTTGGCTTGCGCGTCATCCGCTGCGATGGGCAGGGCGCGCCGCTCGGTGGAATCATGCGGGCGGCCATCCGTAAGCAAGTCCGCTGCGAGAATGGCATTGAACACCTTGACCACCGTGGCGCCGCGCAAATGCTCGGCGAGCAAGCGGCTGGTGGTGCTCTGGAACGTATCGAGCGCAGCGATGTGGCCGTCGCGATCCGGGTAATAGTTGTTGGCGTCGAGCACGGTTTTGCCTTCGAACCAGGCGGGTTGCAGGCTCGGGATGTGTTCGTAGGGGATGGCCAGCAACACCACGTCGGCAAACTGTGTGGCCTGTTCGGCCGTGCCGATCTGGCAGCCGGTGATGCCGGTGATGCCGGCGAGCACGCTGCTCATGGTCTGCGGGCCGCGCGAATTGCTGAGCATCACTTCGTGCCCGGCGGCGAGAGCGATTTGCGCGACGGCGCGCCCGATGAAGCCGGCTCCAACGATTCCAATGCGCATGGTGTGTTCCTCTGTCAGGTGGGGAGCCACTATGATGATTCCTGACCAGGTGCAGATAAATCGCACTCTGTTACTTACTTTCGCTAACAGGAGTTTCGAATGGATCGGCTGACCAGCATGGCGGCTTTCGTGATGGCGGCCGAAGCCGGCTCGTATGCCAGCGCCGCGCAACGCCTGGACATGTCCGCGCAAATGGTCGCCAAGCACGTGGCCGCCCTTGAGCAGCGGCTCGGCGCACGGTTGCTCAACCGCACCACACGCCGGCAAAGCCTGACCGAGCTGGGCCAGGCCTATTACGAGCGCTGCAAGCACATCGTCAGTGAGGCTGAAGCCGCTGATTCACTGGCGCAAGTCATGAACGACACACCGCGCGGCAAGCTCAGGGTCAGCGCACCGGTAAGCTTTGGCTCCTACAGTCTGATGCCGTTTGTGACCGTGTTCTTGCGCGAGTACCCCGAGGTGGAAATCGACCTGCACTTGACCGACCGCGCCGTGGATCTGGTGGAGGAGGGGTTTGAGGTGGCTTTCCGGATCGGTCCGCTGGCGACGGCCAGTCTGACCGCCAGACCGTTGGCTGCGTATCGCTTGATCGTTTGTGCAGCGCCGCGCTATCTGGCCGAATACGGCACGCCGCAAGTGCCCGCCGATCTGCAACAGCATGAGTGCCTGGGTTATGCCTATTGGTCGCGGCCTGCCGACCATGAGTGGTCATTTTTCAATGGCGCCGAGGTCGAGCGCGTGCCGGTCAGCAGTCGCTTGCACGTCAACGAGAGCAAGGCGCTGTTGTCAGCGGCTATTGATGGGTTCGGGATTGTGCTGGGGCCTGCCGACTTTCTTCAGCCGGCGTTGCGCAGAGGGGAGTTGGTCAGGTTGCTGGAGGGATTCGAGGCGCCGAGCAGACAAATGCATCTGCTGTACACGGCGCATCGACAGAAGACCGCGAAAGTTCGCCAGTTCATCGATGCCGCGGTCAGGCGCTTTGCCTGACCGCGGCATCCGGCTCAGTTAATGCGCGGATGCTGCTGCACCAGTTCCTTGCGCTTGGCTTCCAGCGCAGCGATTTCGGCGTCGATGTCTTCGATTTTCTGCTCGATATTGTCGTGGTGTTCCTGCAGCAGTTCCTTGGCTTCTTCAAGGTCGGACGCGGCCGGCGCGGCACCACGCAGCGGTTTGTTGGCGGTTTCCTTCATCGTTACGCCGGTGACCAGACCGACCACCGCGATGACCATCAGGTAATACGCCGGCATGTACAGATCGTTGGTGCTTTCGACCAGCCAGGCGACCACGGTCGGGGTCAGGCCGGCGATCAATACCGAAACGTTGAACGCCGCCGCCAGCGCACTGTAGCGAATGTGCGTGGGGAACATCGCCGGCAGGGTCGAGGCCATGACGCCGATAAAAAAGTTCAGCAACACGGCCAGCATCAGCAGGCCGGCGAAGATCAAACCAATCTTGCCGCTGTTGATCAGCATGAAGGCCGGGATCGCCAGAATGAACAAACCGATGCTGCCCACGACGATGAAAGGCTTGCGGCCAATCTTGTCGCTGATAAAGCCGATTGCCGGCTGCACGAACAACATGCCGACCATGATCGCGATGATGATCAGCACGCCACGGTTTTCGCTGTAGTGCAGGTTGTGCGACAGGTAGCTCGGCATGTAGGTGAGCAGCATGTAATAGGTGACGTTGGTCACCGCCACCACACCGATGCAGGTCATCAGGCTGCGCCAGTGCTTGGTCGCGACCTCTTTGAAGGAGACTTTCGGGCCACCGGCGAGGCCTTCACGATCGCCTTGCTCAAGCTTTTCGACGTGCTGCTGGAACGCCGGGGTTTCTTCCAGGGCGTGACGCAAGTAGAGACCGATCATGCCCAACGGCAAGGCGAGGAAGAACGGCAGACGCCAGCCCCATTCCTCGAATTTGGCTTCGCCGAGCGTCGTCGAGATCAACACCACCACACCGGCACCGAGGACGAAACCGGCAATAGAACCAAAGTCCAGCCAACTGCCGAGGAAGCCGCGTTTACGGTCCGGCGCGTATTCAGCGACGAAAATTGAGGCGCCGGTGTATTCGCCACCGACCGAGAAACCCTGCGCCATTTTCGCCAGCAACAGCAGGATCGGCGCCCAGATGCCAATCGAGGCATAGGACGGAATCAGGCCGATGGCAAAGGTGCTGAGCGACATGATGACGATGGTCGCGGCGAGGACTTTCTGCCGTCCGTACTTGTCGCCCAAAGCGCCAAAGAACAGACCGCCCAAAGGCCGGATCAGGAAGGGCACGGAGAACGTCGCCAGCGCGGCGATCATCTGCGTGCCGGGATCGGCGCCGGGGAAGAAGACTTTGCCGAGTACATAGGCGACGAAGCCGTACACACCAAAATCGAACCATTCCATGGCATTGCCCAGTGCGGCGGCGGTGATTGCCTTGCGCATCTTGGCGTCGTCGACAATGGTGATGTCGTTCAGGCCGATCGGCTTGACGGTTTTCTTGCGTGATTTCATCCGGGTCTTCTCTTTGCTGATCCATCGTGCCGCGTAGATGCCATCTATTTGATGGCGCGTACTCTTTGGCTCAGATACATGAGGACACGAAATAATTCACTGCTCGCTGCTTTTTTTCCTGGCGCACCTGTGTAGGAGCTGCCGAAGGCTGCAATCTTGATCGTTCCCGCGCTCTGCGTGGGAATGCAGCCGGGGACGCTCCGCGTCCCAACAGGATTGCAGCCTTCGGCAGTTCCTACAGGGGAATGCCGCTACCGGCGAAGGGTCGCGTAGGATTTACCGAGGTCGCTGGCCCAGCCATCGAGCACAACCTTGACGTCATCGGCAGTCAGCACCTGCTTGTCGTTCTCCAGTGGCACGCCGGTGCCTTTACGCACCACTTCGGCAATCACCTCGCCGGTCGAACCGTCCTCGAACGACACCTCGGTGACGACTTCGCTGTCCTGATCACGGATGCCGGCCGCCGTGCTCACACCGGCAGCGACGAGGGTGACGGGCAGCCACTCATAAAAGCGCAAACCCTGAGTGCTGGTCGCCACCTGGGTAATGGCGGGGCGCACCACCAGAGTGTTCGGCCCCGGCTGATTGACCAGATGCATGACCTTGCCCAATTCCACCCGCAGCGCCGCGTCGTAATAGTCGGTAACCCCGGACAGCGTGCTCAAGGGAATCCGCTGCGTCGGCTCGGCACTCGGATAAAACTGACTCGGCGCCAGATAAACCTGAGTGTATCGACCCCGGGCGAGAGCCGGGCTGACCCACGCCAACACAGGCTGACCGGACGGCGACTGGCGCTCGGTCATCACGCTGTAGTCATGCAGAAACCCACTGTGTTCCGGGGTTTTGCTGCTGCACGCCGCCAGGCTCAGCGTGGCAACAATCGACAGCGACAGCGAACGAATGCGCGACATCAAACGGCTTCCTTGTTTTGCGCCAGGTTGTCCGAGCACTCGATGTGCAATCGACCGTGGGCCATGATCCAGTTCATCAGATCGGCAGTGCTGACGCTGTGCACGTATTCCACCCAGTGCGCATTGGTCGGGCTGAAATGTTCGAAATAACGGCGTAAAACCACCGTGCTCTGATCACTGGAAACCCCCATGCACGATTCCTGAAACACCACCGGTGTGTCCGGGCCGAGCGCGGCGGTGCGCTGGCTGAGAATCAACGGCCGATTACCGTTGTGCTGCGTAACGCCCGGTTTGCTGTTCAATACCTTCATGCCAATCCCCCCGCTGGAAATACCTGCAGAGTGCCCGCGCGGTTTTGCCGGAGGATGTCCGCTTGATGTCTGGCGTGCAGAAATGTTGCTCGATTGAAATAAATGACCGGCGCGGTGAATGGCTTTAGATTGGCTCTTTTTGGTGCATGGATCCTGTCACTGTGAGCAGACTGCTGTTCGTCGACGACGACGTGGAAATTCTCGCGCTGCTGAAGAAGTTCTTCGTGCAGCACGCCTATGAGGTCGACGTTGCCCCTAATGGCGAGGCGATGTGGGCGGCCATTGCGCAGCAGCGCCCGGACACGATCATTCTTGATCTGATGATGCCCGGCGAAAGCGGCCTGAGCCTGTGCCAGAAGGTGCATACGCAACTGGGCATTCCGATCATCATGCTCACGGCCATGGCCGAACTGAGCGATCGCATTGTCGGTCTGGAATTGGGAGCGGACGATTACCTGACCAAGCCGTTTGCCCCGCAGGAACTGCTCGCGCGGGTGCGAGCCTTGCAACGTCGCGCCGGCGAACCGCGCCAAGCGGTTGAGCCTTCGCGGCCGGTAATCGGCTTCGCCGGTTGGCATCTGGACATCACCTGCCGCGAGTTGCGTTCACCGGAAAACGTGATGATTCCGCTGTCCGGCGGCGAGTTCGATTTGCTGGTGGTGTTCCTCGACCATCCACAGCGCATTCTGACCCGCGAGCAGTTGATCGATCTGACCCACGGTCACGGTCATGACGCTTTTGATCGGAGTATCGATGTGCAAGTCAGCCGCTTGCGCCGCAAGATCGAACCGGACAGCAAACGCCCGGACCTGATTCGCACCGTGCGCAACGGCGGCTATCTGTTCACCGCCAAGGTCACTCGCTCGTGATCCGCCGGCTGTTGCGCGGCGACACTCTGCGCCGGCACATCGCCTTGACCATCATCGCAGCGATGGTCGCGTCTTTGGCGTTGAATGCACTTTTCGTCCAAGTCGCCGGCATCTGGGCCCGGCCGCCGATTGAACGCACCGGCCTGCTGGAGCAGATTGCCGCGACCTCGCGGGTGATTGAGGCTGCCCCGGCCAACCTGCGCCCGCAACTGGCCACAGCGGCGAGCAGCGCCATGCTGCAAGTGTCGTGGAAAGCACTGCGCGCCGACTTCGATCTGCCCAATGACGGCCTTCGCTTGCCAGCGAACAGAGTGCCGGTGATGCAGCAACTGCTGGGGAGTGATCGAAAAATCGAGGTGTTCAGCCCTGGCGACTGGCCCAACGGCAGTCCCCAGGCGCATTACGCCGCCGTCGTGCAATTGGTCGATGGCAGCTGGTTGTCATTTATCCCGCCGGAGCGCAGTTGGGGCCTGGAATTTGGCGTGCGTATCGTGATCGTCATCGCGTTGGGACTGATTGCGACATTGCTCGTCGCTTGGGTCGCCACCCGGCAACTGGCCAACCCCTTGCAGCGTTTCACCCGGGCCGCCAAACGTTTCGGCACCGATCTGCGCGCACCGCCGATCAAACTCGAAGGCCCCGACGAAATTCGCCAGGCGATCATCGCCTTCAACACCATGCAGGCGCAGATCCAGCACTTCATCGCCGAGCGCACGCACATGCTCGCGTCAATTTCCCACGACCTGCGTGCACCGCTGACCCGCATGCGCCTGCGCAGCGAATTCATGGAAGACCTCGATCATCAGGGCAAGTTGATTCGTGACGTCGAGGAGATGCAGTCGATGATCAACGCCGCACTGGCGTTCTTCCGTGAGGACACGCACCGTGAGGAGACCACTGCGTTCGATCTGTCGGAACTGCTGCAAACCATTGTCGACGATTACCGTGACCAGCAGATCAATGTCGATTTCGAAGGCCCGGCGCATCTGGTGTACGAGGGCCGGCCGCTGGGGATCAAACGGGTGATCGTCAATTTGCTGGAAAATGCACTGAAGTATGCGCAGCGTCCGGTCATTGCGTTGAAGCGTGACGATCATTCGATCTACATCGAAGTCAGCGACGAAGGCCCCGGTATTCCCGAAGCGGCGCTGGAACAGGTGTTCGATCCGTTCTTTCGCCTGGAGGCTTCGCGCAACCGCGACACCGGCGGCGTGGGTCTGGGGCTGTCGGCGGCGCGGGCGATTGCGCGCGAGCAGGGTGGCGAGTTGACGCTGAGCAACCGCCACGGTGGAGGGTTGACCGCTAGGGTGGAGTTGCCGTTGTCGTGAAGTACTCAATCGGAGGGCGTGGCATCTGCTGCGTCAACGTTGTCAGACGCGGCTTGCTCACGTCCATTTTGATTTTTCTGGTCTTTAGCGCCGAACGCGTAAACGCATTCAAAAAATTCGAAGTGATCAGGAATCAATGTCGGTGCAAGAAGGGAGTGTGTCAGCAGCGTTGTCGGATGTTGCTCTTTGATTTTGTGCGCGATCAGGATTTTCTCGCGCGAGTTGTCCAGGTAGAGCACGGCGTCTTTTGCGCTGTCTACGTTCACGCATGGGGATGCGTAATTGAAATCACCCATATGAGCGATGTGGTACAGAATCTGGTTTCGACGCCGTTCAGGTTCAATGACGTTGTAGATCAATGAAAGAATCAAGACAAACCCCAACGCATTGGCAATCAGAGAGATACCGGAGCGCGGAATCTCTTTCCTCAATCGCGCTGCCATGTAGGTGAAAAGTCCTAGAAAAAGCAACACTGCGATTACGGCAGCGCACAGAAACTGGAAACGCATCAGGACATGCATGAAAGTCGCGGCAGCCACTGTGACCGGTAGCAAAGAAGCATCGACCCCGAAGAGTTCATTGACATCTGATACCGCATCGATGTGCGCGAACCAAATCACCAGCCCCGCTACAGAAAGCCACAACAGCGCGTTTGATTTCAAATTGATAACGCTGGCGGCAAGCCTTAGCTCAACAATACCGATGAAAACATAAACACTGGTAATCATGCAGCCGGTCAACGCGACCACCATGTAATTGGCCAGCGGCAGGCCGGACAGGTCAATCCCCAGTGCCAGAACAAGTACCGCCAAGGCGATCCATGAAAGTGTCTGGAGCGCCTTTTCTTGGGGAGGCACTGCACTTTTTTTCAAGCTTGCGCTGTCATCTGGATTGGAGCAAATAGGTTGCGAGCTCATTGCTGTGAAGCCTGCCTGTCGATTGGAAGTGAGGTTATCGGCCGGTCAAAGCATCGCTATATACCGCCGGCCAGGTTGCTGATATGAAAATAACGCTGTAGATTTTCATGAAATTATAAGAAATAAATTTCATGAGGTCGCGAATGTTCCTGCAATCCAGCCAGCACGTCGACAGCTATTACGCCCACAGTTGCGCCGATATTCTGAGCCATCGACCGGCTCTGGAAGGCGAACATGACACTGACGTGGTGATCATTGGCGCCGGCTTCAGTGGCTTGCACACGGCATTGCGTCTGGCATTGGCTGGTAAACGCGTGATGCTGCTGGAAGCCAGTCGCGTGGCGTGGGCGGCGTCGGGGCGTAATGGCGGGCAGGCGATTCTCGGCTGGTCGTGCGACATGCCGCCGCTGGAAGCCGCGCTGGGTCATGAACGGGCGAAACGGCTGTGGGACGGCATGCGTTGGGCGGCTTATGAGTTGCGTGAATTGCCCGGGCGGCATGGTTTCGATTGCGACTATCGTCCCGGGCATTTGTGGACATCGGTGATGCCGCGCCGAGTCAGTCTGCTGACTGAATGGCAACACGAGGCCAGCCACAAGTGGGGCCATGATGCCTTGCAGTTCATTCCTCGTGAACAATTGTCCGACTGGGTCACCAGTGAACGCTATCAGGCCGGGCTGTACGACCCGCAAGGCGCGCACCTCAACCCATTGAAACTGGCACTGGGCCTTGCCGCCGCCATCGAGCGTGCCGGCGGACGTATCCATGAACAAAGCAAAGCGTTGAGTTATCGGGAGGAGGGCGACGGTTTCCGGGTCGACACCGAGCGCGGTTCGGTGCGCGCCGATGTGCTGGTGCTGGCCTGCAACGCCTACCTCGATGAACTCGATCCGCAACTGTCGCGCTGCATTTTGCCGGTGGGCACTTATCAGGTCGCCACCGCGCCGCTGACGCCCGAGCAGGCCACCGCGCTGTTGCCACGCAATGTCTGCGTGACCGACAACCAGTTCGTCCTCGATTACTTCCGTCGTACCCCGGATAACCGTTTGTTGTTCGGCGGCGGCTGCACCTATCTGGGCGGCATGCCCAAGGACATCGCGGCGGCGACCCGACCGTTTCTCGAGCGGGTGTTTCCGCAGCTCAAAGGCGTCGGCATCGAGTTTGCCTGGGGCGGCCATATCGATCTGACGATGAACCGCACGCCTGATGTCGGCGGCGCGGGCAATCGATATTGGCTGCAAGGCTATTCGGGCCACGGCGTGTTGCCGACACTGGCCGCCGCACGCGCGGTGTCTGACGCCATTCTCGGCGATACGGATGAACTGGCGCTGTATCAGGGCTTGAGCAATGGCAGCTTCCCCGGTGGCAAGCATTTCGCGGCGCCGCTGGAAGCCATCGGCAAGGCCTGGTATCGGCTGCGCGACAGCATTTGATGAGACATCTTTCGGAATTCCGGCCATGAACAAGCAAGAAGAAATAGCCGCGCTGGCGATCCTCATCCACGACCTGCGCAAGCACAAGAAGTGGACCCTGAAGGAACTGGCCGACAAGATCGGCCGGTCGGTGGGGTTTCTCTCGCAAGTCGAACGCGGCATGTCGCGGCCGACCGTGGCGGATCTGACCGCGATCAGCGAAACCTTCGGCGTGCCGACCACCTATTTCTACAGCTTGCCCAAGCCTAAAGAGCTGCCGTGGGTGACCCGGCCGGACGAGCGCCGCACGCTGTATTACGCCAATGGCATCACCGACATTCTGGTGTCGCCGCAGATGCGTGCTTCGTTCTCCATGCTCGAAAGTCATCTGGAAGCCGGCGCGAGCAGCGGCGACCGCCATCTGACCGACAGCTCGGAGCAGGGCGGTTACGTCCTCGAAGGCGAACTGACGTTGTGGCTGGGCGACGATGAAGAGCCGACTACGTTGAAGGCCGGCGACAGCTTTCAGTTCGACAGTCACACCCGCTGCCGCTACGGCAACCTTACCGAGCAGCTCACCCGCGTGCTCTGGGTCTACACCTGATAACCAAAAAGGATGAACACGATGGACGCTGTCTGCGCTGACCTGCTAGCCGAAGTACGGGCGTTTCGCCAACGCTACCCCGAGGTGCGTTATGTCGACCTGATTTCCCTGGACATTCCGGGGCACTTTTATGGCAAACGCTATCCGGTCGACATGCTCGAAAAAGTCGCCGCCGGCAGTGTGCTGAAACTGCCGCAGAACTGCGTATTGCTGGGCGTGCAGGGTGGCTTGTTCCCGATCGGCGATTACTGCTTCAACGACGGCGACCCGGATGCCGTGCGCCGTCTCGTGCCGGGCACGTTGAAACCGGTTACCTGGGAGGCGCAGCCGCTGGGGCAGATGCTGATCACTTCCGACGGCACCGAAAAACCGATCGAGTTCGAACCCCGCGAAGTGCTCGCGCAGGTACTCAAGCGTCTGGCCCGCAAAGGCATTCACCCGGTGGTGGCGTTCGAGCTGGAGTTCTATCTGTTCGATAAAAAGCTGCGCGATGGCCTGCCGCAATTCCCCCGCGACGACCTGACTGACGACGCCGATGACCAACCGAACCTGCACATCGAACGGCTTTCACGCTTTGCGCCGGTGCTGGATGACATGGTCGAAGCCACGCGGGCGCAAGGTATCGACGCCACGGTGATCACGGCTGAACTCGGCCCCGGTCAATTCGAAATCAACTTCGGCCACCTCGACGATGGCTTGCGTGCGGCCGACTGGGCAGCGTTGTTCTGCCGCAGCACGCGCGGCGTCGCGCTCAAGCATGGCTACCGCGCCAGTTTCATGGCCAAGCCGTACTTGCAGCATCCCGGCAGTGGCATGCATGTGCATGTCAGCCTCTACGATTCAGCGGGCAATAATTTGCTCGCGGCGAATGACCAGCAGCCGTTGCGCCATGCAGTCGCCGGTTGCCTGGAATTGCTGCCGCACAGCATGCCGATCTTCGCGCCGAACCAGAACTCGATGCGTCGTTTGGGCGGCACGGTGAATACCGCGACCAAGGCCAGTTGGGGTTTTGAGGATCGTGATGCCTGCCTGCGCATTCCGGAGTCGGACGCGAAAAACCTGCGGGTTGAATATCGCTTGGCGGGTGCGGATGCCAATCCGTATCTGGTGTTGGCGGCGATTCTGGTGGGGCTGGAGCATGGGCTGGAATCGGGCAAGGAACCCATTGCCCCGCTGAATGAAGATCGCAGCAGCGGGATCGATTTCCCCAAGGAGATGTTCGAGGCCGTGCGTGCGATGCAGCATCAGGCGCAGTTGCGCGACGGGCTGGGTGCGGAGTTTGTCGATGTGTATTGCGAGAATAAACGGCAGGATCATTTGGCGTTTATGCAGGAGATTGGGGCGCGGGAGTATCGGTGGTATATGTGAGGGCGAGGACAATTCACGAATGTAATGAATTCACGCATTGCTTGCGCCCGACATTGGCGTCTTTGGCCGACCTTAAGGCGGACACAACGGCCTCCACGGATGGCGACCTGCTGGACGACTCGGCAATCAGCGAGCAGATGAACAGGCTAATTGTTCTTTTGGACGAAGGTGATACGGCGGCTTTGGACGTGCTGGCGGCACTGCGCAACAGGCCACTCGATCGAGCGTTGGCAGACCGTCTGACACTCGTCGCGGCGCAGGTGGAACTGTTCGACTTTGACCGCGCCTTGCAGCTTGTGAAAGGCTGCGATGGGCAGTAGACCGCTATTCACGAACGTCGAATGCCGGCCAACAGCAGGCATTCGATTTCTACGCAAACAGGGGCGATATAAGGCGGCCGTCAGCTTATGGCGGTGTCACTACGCCGGTAACCTGATCGAGAGCTACGCTAATGCTTAGTGAGACCCGGACCATCCCAATCAGCAGTGGCGCACGAACATGGTTTTCTCTTTATTGATGGCGTTGGTATTAGCATTCCTGATTGGCTGGGTTTCGCAACGCATGGGTATGTGTCTTGTCAAAGCGAGCGAACAATTGCTGGCTGGTCGCCCGACGTTATTTGTGGCGCTGACATCGTGTGGGTTGTTCGGGTTGATGCTGGCCCCGGTCTATCGTTTCTCTGAGGTCAGCCTGCCACTGTATTCGCCTGGTATTTCCTATCCATTAATGGTTGCGGGAGGCTTGTTGTTCGGAGTGGCATCGGTGCTGAACAACGGTTGCAGCGTAGGCACGCTGACCAGGTTTGCCTGTGGCAATATCAATAAACTGTTCACGATTATCGGCTGGGTACTGGGGATCGTGCTCTGGTATTACATGCGCATGATGCCCGAACAGAAGACCATTCTGATGCCGGAAATTTCTAGCCGCCATTACTGGTTGTTGATCGGTGTGGTGGCGTTAGTGCTGATATTTTTGGTTGGCATACATGGTAATAAACACCTGGTGCTCTCCAGTATGCTGCTCGGTGCGTTGACGAGTGCGCTCTATACGTTTGAGCCGTTATGGACACCTAGTGTGTTCTTTTACAACGTTTCGCAGATGTTCTGGCAAGCCGATATGGCGATCAGCGCCCGGCGTATTGCGGTGTTTGTTATGTTGCTGGCTGGCATGCTGAGTTTTACCCTGTACAGGAAAACGTTCCGTTTCGAGGCCTTTACGCCATCAAAGGCTGCGGTTCATTTGTTGGCGGGTATTTTGATGGGGATTGGGGCTTCGATGATTCTCGGCGGCAACGATTCGCAAATACTGTTGGTGTTTCCAGCACTGGGCGTTGCCTCAAGCATTCCACTGGTGTCGATTGCCACGGGCATTCTGGTTTCATTGTGGTGGAAAAAGCGGGGTACGAGCTGAACTCGTCAAAACCAACCGCTTGATGCGATCCACTGGAATTTTGGCATTTCACAGGGTATTCAAGTCCGTCTCTTTGGAGAACCTGAAGGTTGACGCATTAAAAATCGACAAGATTTTTGTTGATACTGCATCGTCCCTGAATTCCTAGACACAACGAAGAGCTATATAGGGCCCCGTCCTCATTGCAAGCCTCTTTGAATTGGCACAGTGGAATTAACAACTTTGGCCCGAAGCGAACTTTCGCTCCTGCCCAGGACACTTACTCTGCACCTCTGATACGGCGATTTGTGACTTCTCTAATGAGCTCGAGAGTTATCACGAATAATTTAACTTTACGTGAGGATTTGGCGATCTATCGACGCCCACACTAGGCTCCAATGATCAACCGCAGGGAGCCGGACATGTCGCAGCTATCTGCCTCACCCGCTGACAGTAGCCATCCTCGCTGGTTACGACTGACCCATTGGCTGAACGCCCTGGCCGTACTCATCATGGTCACCAGCGGTTGGCGTATCTATAACGCCTCGCCGATTTATGACTTCAGCTTTCCCAAATCGATCACGCTGGGCGGCTGGCTCGGCGGCGCACTGCAATGGCATTTCGCGGCCATGTGGTTCCTGGCGATCAACGGTCTGATCTACCTAGCCATCAACCTGTTCAGCGGCCGTCTCAAGCGCCGTTTCTTTCCGGTGTCGCCCAAAGGGGTTTTGCATGACCTGTGGTCAGCCCTGCGGGGAAAACTGGGGCATGCCGACTTGAGCCATTACAACCAGGTGCAACGGGTGGCGTACCTGTTCGTGATGGTCGACATCACGCTGCTGGTGCTCTCAGGGCTGGTGCTGTGGAAGTCTGTGCAGTTTCCGCTGCTGCGGGAATTGTTGTTCGGCTACGAGGGCGCGCGGCGTGTGCACTTCTTCTCAATGGTACTGCTGATGGCGTTTGTGGCGGTGCACCTGGTGATGGTCGCGCTGGTGCCTAAAACGCTGCTGGCGATGATCGCCAGTCGCAAGGAGCGGGTATGAAAAAGCGCATCGTAAGCTCCAGGCTGGACGAGTCATCAATCCTGACTGACGCCCGGAAACTCCTCGCCCCACAGATCATCGACCGCTCGCGTCGCGCGTTCCTGTTGCACAGCCTGACCCTCGGCGGTGTGGCGATGCTGTCTGGCTGCAACCTGACCGACAACGAAAGCGTCGAGACTGCGTTGTCGTCCATGTCGCGCTTCAACGATAGAGTCCAAGGCTGGTTGTTCAATCCCAACGCCATGGCGCCGACCTATCCGGAATCCATGATCACCCGGCCATTTCCTTTCAATGCCTTCTACGGCATAGACGAAGCACCGACGGTGGATGAGGAGAGCTATCGTCTGGAAGTGACCGGCATGGTTGCGGATAAACGCAGTTGGCGGCTCGAAGAACTGCGCGCCATGGCGCAAACCGAACAGATCACCCGGCACATTTGCGTTGAAGGCTGGAGCGCCATCGGACGGTGGGGAGGCGTCCGGTTCAGCGATTTTCTCAAGCGCGTCGGCGCAGACACCGATGCAAGGTACGTCGGTTTCAAATGCGCGGACGATTACTACACCAGCATCGACATGGCTACCGCGCTGCATGCGCAAACTTTGCTGACGCTGAGCTATGACGGCGCAGTGCTGCCTCGCCAGTACGGGTTCCCGATGAAGCTGCGCATGCCTACAAAACTCGGCTACAAGAACCCCAAACATATTCAGGCGATTTTTGTCAGCAATACCTATAGCGGAGGTTACTGGGAAGACCAGGGATACAACTGGTTTGGCGGCAGTTGACCGGTTTCCTCGCTGCATCAACGCGCAGTCCAACTGCGTTCATTCGCAATCAAGCATCAGGAGTTACATCATGAAAAAGATGACCACTGCTGTACTGACAATGTGCCTGGCATTCGGGGCAGCGAGCGTATTTGCAGCCGATACCATGAGCAATGACGGCATGAGCAAGGACACGATGTCCAAGGACACTATGAAAAAGGACACGATGAAGAAAGATGCCATGTCCAAAGACTCGATGAAAACGGATAAAGGATCGAAAGACGCCATGAAGAAAGACAGCATGTCGAAAGACACCATGAAAAAGGATGCCATGTCCAAAGACACGATGAAGAAAGATGATATGAGTCAGTGAGTTTTTTCGGAGTGGTGGCTGCTGAGTTAAAGCGGTTGTAGTGAGTGTGTGAGCCGTCCCTGTGGCGGCTTTCATTTTTGGGCTACCGCTCTTTTTGTCGATTTCTGCATGTCATGATAGGTAGAGGTCGAAAAGGCTGCATTTAATCAGTACTCGTTATTCATGAAGAATGAATCGATGCCAGATCCGTAGTCACCTTGGAGTGACCGCTTCTGCGCCGACAGCGGCCTTTCGTGTGGGGCGGCGTTCGGCCAAAAGCAGACCTTCATCCTGGAACGAGTAGAAGCAAGAAGATTCGGAGTAGGAAAATGCAATGTACCTGCAACGCTAAGGGCGACCTGGTAGAGATTGGTCAGAAGTACACGGCGTTTGTCGCAGGAATGCGCTGTCTTGCAACGGCGGACTGGGTCAAACTATTGCAATGCCCCGGGTGTGGGCAGCTTTGGCGAACCGATGAGTGGGATAAATATCAAGCGCTGTACGCGCGCAAACTGGACTCGCCCGAGGGCTGGGAATCAGCTGATATGGAATCCTTGATCAAGCTACGCATTGTCGAGAATCATGGCGGTCTGGATACGTCTGCTTGTCTGGCGAAGGACTGCAAGCAACATGTACTCAAGGGACGAGCCTATTGCGTTGACCATTTTTATGAAACCGGAGCGAGAGGTTGAACCGTTGAAACTGGTCAGAAAAGCGGGATTAAAGGACAGATCACGTTTTTCTGAATGGGGTCTGTCCCTGACATCTCCCCCAGCCACTCACCCCTTCAACGACATCGGCCTGTCCCCACCCGGAGGCAAGCCAAACAACCTGCGCACGCCATTAAGAAACGCCCCATAAGGCCGCCCCAGCACCAACATCATCACCGCCGCACCCAGAGTGCCGCGCACCAGACCTTCTCCCGATGCACCACTGAAAGCAATGATCGCTGCATAGATCGGCACCTGAAAACTGACCAGGGCAATACTGTCCCATACCAACCTCGACACCCGACCCTGACCGGCGTGTGTCATCACCCAATCGCGCCAGACACCGTAAGGTCGCGCGACCGGAATCATCAGCACTGCGCCCAGCAGGCGCGCGTGCAGAACCTGATCCCAGGTCATGCCGGCAATCAAACGTTCATTGATGATGCCGGTGGTAGTGAAAAACAGGATCAGCGCCGTGGTGTCTGCGATAAATGCAGTCCGACGCGTTGGCTGTTGCGCGCGTAGCGACACCTCACTTCTCCTTTCATGGCTTCAGGACCGATCTTTCCTCAGCTGTACGCCGGCGCCTCATCGTGCTGTGACAGCGGTTGCACCGCGAGGTGCGGAGATTCGCCGAAGTACTCGATCAGCAGATCCGTGAGCACGCGGATCTTGCGCGCGGGATGCGGGCCGGGCGCGCGGAGGAGGTAGGCGCCGGCGGGGGGCGGTGGATGGTTGGTCATGATCGGCACGAGTGCACCCGAGGCGATGTGTTCGTGGGTGAGGCAATCGGGCAAGTAGGCGACGCCGAGGCCGGCAGCCGCGGCCGAGGCGAGCGCCGTGCCGTTGTCAGCCTTGAAGCGTCCTTGCGGGCGAACCGTGATGACCTTGTCAGCCTCCATGAATTGCCAGGCTTCGGTGCCTTGCATGAGCGCCTGATGGGCGTGCAGTTCGTCCGGGGTTTCCGGGGCGCCATGCGCTTTGATGTAGTCGGGGCTTGCGACGAGCTTGGTGTAGACCGGGCCGATACGCCTTGCGATCAAGTTGGAGTCCTGCAGATATCCCACGCGAATGGCGCAATCGTAACCCTCGGTAATCAGGTCAACGAAGCGATCGCTGTAGCAGGTTTGCATGTGCAATTGAGGGTGACGGCGCGCCATTTCCGCCAGCACCGGGGCGAAGTGCGTCGGCCCGAACGACAACGGCACTGCCACGCGCAAGCGACCGCGCAGGGCGCCGGCGGGCAGGATGGTTTCTTTGGCGATGTCGATTTCGCTGCAGACTCGGGCGGCGTAATCGCGAAACGTCGCGCCGGCCTCGGTGAGTGATGCCCCGCGCGTCGAGCGTGCCAGCAGTTGCACGCCCAGTTCCGCTTCAAGCCGGGCCAGCCGGCGGCTGACGATTGATTTCGAGACCCCGAGCCGCAGCGCTGCTTGTGAAATGCCCCCGGCATCCGCCACTTCGACGAAGGTTTGCAGTTCTTCAATATCCATTCTCGCGTTCCCCTTGGCGCGACACAGTTCGCCTCGGGATGCTACTACTGCAGCGAATAGGGGAACAGCACAATGGCTTTTCCAGGCGCGGCGTCACACGTCTGTGCCTGGAATCCATTAGCCGCACGGGCTCCGGCCTTTTCACCCACGTGCGTTACCCATACAAAAGGACCTGCAAATGGCAAGCGAAACAATCCGCAACCCCCACACTGATCAACTGCTGACGCCCGAGAATTCGGTGTTGATCGTGATCGACTATCAACCGGTTCAAGTGTCCTCGATCCGCTCGATGCCGCGTGATGAACTGGTGTTCAACATCACCAGCGTCGCGAAGGCGGCGGTCAACTACAACCTGCCGATCATCCATTCGACCGTCAATGTCGCGACGGGCCGCAACAAGCCGCCGATTCAAGAGTTGCAAGCGGTGCTCGGCCATCTGCCGACCTATGACCGCACGTCGATCAACAGTTGGGAGGACACCGAGTTCAAGCAGGCGGTCAAGGCGCTCGGGCGCAAAAAACTGATCATGACTGCGCTGTGGACCGAAGCCTGCCTGGCCTTCCCGGTGCTCGATGCTATTCAGGAAGGCTATGAGGTTTATGTGCCGGTCGATGCGGTGGGTGGCACATCGCTTGCCGCACACGAGGCGGCGTTGCGCAGAATGGAACAGGCGGGTGCGAAGCTCATCAGCCGCGTACAAATGTACTGCGAACTGCAACGCGACTGGGCGCGCGAGGTAACCGTGCCAGGTTTCATGGGTGTGTTTGAAAACTTCGACGGCTTCAACGCTGAAAAGGCGCTTCAGGAGGCTGGCAACAAGGCCTGAGTATCGGGCCGTTGTTAAAGGTGGCGCCGGCAATAGCCGGCGCTGCTTTTCATTTGGCTTTTTTGAACGCCTGAAAATAATCTGAACCGCTGTAGGACCTGCTCGCCTAATGATTAGCTTGTGGTCAATCGCACAGGCGCTGTGTCAATCACGGCACACTCCGAGAGGTGGTCAACGTGGCTAAAGACGAAAAGAAAAGCAAAGACAAAGGTGACGCTTCGAAAGCCAGCAAGGATTTGAAAGACAAAAAGTCATCACCTGAGAAAAAATCAGCGGCAGCTTCGGCGCTGTCCAAGTCCTCCGACAAGGACAAGAAAGACAAGAAAAAAGATGCCGAGCCGAAGAAGTCCGCCAAAAAAGCCGACAGCAAGCCTGAGAAGGCCAAGGATTCGAAGAAAGCTGACAAGCCGGCTAAAAAGAAAAAGTGATCTTGAAGACAATAAAAAACCCGGCATTCAAATCGGGTTTTTTATTGCCTGCTATTTGGAGATCAGAGCGCCGCTTTCACCTGCAAACCAAACACCAACGCATTGTCGATGTCCTGTCCGGAAAACGCGCCCGGCTCGATGATGTACTGCACATTCGGCCGCAGCGTCAGCCAAGGCGTGGCCTGATAGCCATAACCGAGTTCGATCAATTGCTCGGCGCTGTCCAGGTTCGGAAATGCCGTGCCGTTGTTCAATGCGGCGTCCTGCTGCACGTCACGGCTGCGCGGGTTCGGCACGGCGCGGCCGTAACCGAGAGCAACGGTGTCTCGCGGGCGACCTTCGAACGGTTTGTACAGCACCACGCCGGTGCCGTACCACTTGCTGAACGGCGAGGCTGCTTCGCTGGCCGCCGAGTACTGACCGAAAGCGTGCAGGCTGCGGCCTTCGGAGGTCGGCGAGCTCCAGACGGCTTGATCAATCAGCAAGTAATGGCCGCCGCGACCGGACACGTCTTTGTCGCTGCCGATGCGTTTCACATCAGAGCTGTCGTAGTAGTAACCGAGCTTGTACTCGCCGGGCAGGGCGCCCGCGTGTTTGTACACCAACTCGATGGGCACCACGGTGCCGGTGGTGTGTTTCGGATCAAGATGCCAGGCGCGGCTGGAGTTGCCGTTGCTTTCCGGGTCGACGTTGAACGCCGCCACACGCAATTGCCACGAGGACGACAGATCGTATTTGACCCGCACACCGAGGCGCGCGTTGGGGTAGTTGGTCCAGCCGCTGCCACCGGACATGTTCAGCGGATGGCCGCAGAAACCGGCGTTCATGAAGTTGCACAGGATGCCGCTGTCGAGACCGCCGAGGTCGTTGCCCATGGCCATGTAACCGAGTTTCACATTGAGCGCCGGAGTAAACAGGCTGCGCTCGTAACTCAGTTCGGTCAGGCGCGTGTACAGGCCGCCGTAGTTTTCCTGGATCGGCAGGCGGTTGCCGACCAGATCTTCCGAGGCGCTGTTGCCGCGACGGTCGTTGATGGTCAACTGAACCTTGCCGGCGTTATCCACGCCGTACAGTTTGCTCAGGTCGAACTGCACGCCGAGCTTGATGTTCTGCGAGTAACGCGCCGAGCGATGCAAGCCGCCGTCGGCGTTGTAAGCCATTTCGCCGCTGTAGTCGCCGGTGAACTTGATGCCTTGTTCATCCATCTGGTGACGCAGTCCGCCCCAGTCACCCGTAAGGGTGCTGCGGGTCAACAGATCGGCATCGTTGTCGGCCAGCGCGGGGAGGGTGGTGGTGCATGTGAGGCCCAGCACCAGGCCTTTGAACAGGTTGGAACGGGAAAAACCAACAGCCGATAGCATGTAAATCTTCCTGCAGAAAGCTTGAGCAATAGGGGGAAAGCAGCGCGGCACCCGAAGGTGCCGCGCTTTACGTGAACACCTTGGTTTACGGCAGGGCGTAAGCCATCACGTAGTCGCCGCGATCGGTCGACTGACGCGCACCACCAGCGGTGATGACGATGTATTGCTTGCCGGTTTTCGGCGACACATAAGTCATCGGGCCGCCCTGGCTGCCAACCGGCAGACGCGCTTTCCAGACTTCTTCACCGTTGCCGCTGTTGAAGGCGCGCAGGTAGAAATCCTGGGTGCCGGCGATGAAGATCAGGCCACCTTGCGTCGACAGGGTGCCGCCGAGGGTTGGCAGGCCGATCTTGATCGGCAGGTGCATGCGGATGCCCAGCGGACCGGTGTCTTCAACAGTACCGACCGGAACCTGCCAGGCGATTTTCTGAGTCTTCATGTCGATCGCGGTCAGCGTGCCGAACGGTGGTGCCTGGCACGGAATGCCGGCTACCGACAGGAAGCGGTTTTTGTTCACGGCGTACGGCGTACCTTTCAGCGGCACGGCGCCCATGCCGGTGTTCAGCGCTTCGCCACCGCCAGCGGCCTTGCCCTGGTTCTGCGACGGGATCATCTGGATCCACAGGCCCAGGCGCATGTCGTTGACGAAGATGAAACCGTGCACCGGGTCAGTGGAGATGCTGCCCCAGTTCATGCCACCCAGCGAACCCGGGAAGCTCAGCGACTTGTCAGTGCCCGGCGCGGTGTACAAGCCGTCGTAACGCATGCCTTTGAAGTCAATGCGGCAGAGCAACTGGTCGTACGGGGTTGCGCCCCACATGTCCGATTCAGTCAGGTGCTGCGCGCCGATCTGCGGCATGCCCAGCGATTTCGGTTGGGTAGGGGAGTACGGTTCGTTCGGGATGTTCGCCGCTTTGACCGGCACTTCTTTCACGTCGGTCAGCGGTTTGCCGGTGGCACGATCAAGCACGTAGATCTGCCCGGCCTTGGTGCCGATGACCAGC
Organism: Pseudomonas sp. CROZ-RG-20F-R04-15; assembly: GCF_022662375.1. Classification (GTDB taxonomy): domain Bacteria; phylum Pseudomonadota; class Gammaproteobacteria; order Pseudomonadales; family Pseudomonadaceae; genus Aquipseudomonas. The sequence goes on from NZ_JAKNQL010000013.1 coordinate 72,535, forward strand.
GCCGGAACGGTTTTGCCGTCCTTGGTGAAGTCGATCAAGCTCGGCTGCATCGGCAGGTCGAAGTCCCAGAGATCGTTGTGCACGGTCTGGAACACCCAGCGCTCGTCACCGCTGGTGGCGTCCAGCGCCAGAATCGAAGCACCGTAGGTGTGATCGAGTTTGCTGCGCTCGACACCGTAGATGTCGGTAGACGAGCTGCCCATCGGCAGGAACACGGTGTTGGTCGCCGGGTCGTAGGACATCGGTGCCCAGCTGTTCGGCGTGCTGCGCACGTAAGTGCTGCCGTCGGCCGGTGCGTTTTTATCCTGTGGGTTGCCCGGGTCGAAGGCCCAGCGCATGGCGCCGGTCATCACGTCGAAACCACGGATCACGCCGCCCGGCATGTCGGTCTGCACGTTGTCAGCCACGCGACCGCCAACCACGACTGTGGTGCCGGCCATCAGCGGCGCGGACGACAACTGATAGTAGCTGTCCGGCACGTTACCCAGACCGGCCTTCAGATCAACCTGGCCGTTGTTGCCGAAACCCTGGCAAAACTCGCCGGTGTCCGCATCGACCGCGATCAGGCGCGCATCAATGGTGTTGGTCAGCAGACGACGCTGGCAATTGGCGGCAGGCGCCGGTTTGGCTTCGATGATTTTCGAATTGGCCGGCTGCGCGATGGCGGCGGTGGCGTCGAAATAAGCCATGCCACGGCAGCGCTGCCAGACTTTCGACTGGGCGTTGATGGCGTTCTTCCACAGCTCTTTACCGGTGTCGGCATCGAGGGCGATCAGATTGTTGTGCGGGGTGCAGATGAACACCTTGTTGCCGACCTGCAGCGGGGTCAGCTGATCTTCGGCGCCGTTGCCATCGCTCTCGGCGACGTCACCGGTGTGGTAGGTCCACGCGACTTTCAGCTTGTCGACGTTGGCGCGGTTGATCTGGTCCAGCGCGGCGAAGCGGCTGCCACCTTCGGTATTGCCGTAGTGGGCCCAGTCCTTTTGCGCTTTGTCCGGCTCGACCGGAGTCAGGCCCGGGCCAGTGCCGGTTGCGGCAACGGTCGGGTGCGCGACGAACATGTTGCCTGCCGCCACAGCCACGCCGACCGCCAGCACCGCAGCCACGGCGTAAGCGCCGCGACCGGCAGCTTCACCGTTGGCCCGCTTGAGCAGCGGGTAGACCAGCGCCACGACCAGGCCGATCACACTGAACATGAACAGGCGCGAGAACACTGGCCAGAACACCAGCCCGGCGTCGCTGACTGCCCAGATCGCTGTCCCGACGAGAAACGCGGCGAACACCCACGCACCGGCCGGTTTGAAACGGGCGATCAGCAGACCGGAGATGGCCATGCCCAGACCACCCACCAGGAAGTACCACGACCCTCCCAGGCTGACCAACTTCACGCCGCCCGCAGCGAGCGCCAAGCCGAGCAGGGCGATGATCACGCCCAGCCCGACCAGAATGAATTTTGAGATGCCTGAGAGGCGTTGACTCTGCTTCACGTTGAGTGTCCCGTTGAAATGAGGAACGCATTATATAATTAGGTAACTATCTAGTTAAATCACAAATTCAGTAATAAAGCGTTGTTCGTTGCCGAATAAAGCTTCCAGGTCGCAGCGGCCGCGCTCACAGGGTTGCAAAGGCTTTTGCAATCTCTGCAAAAGTGGCTGTTGCGTCAGAAAAAATCCGGGTTATGACAGCCTCTGAACTTAGCCGTTGTTTGGCGACAGCTGAAGCATGCCGATAAAAGCAGCTTAGCCCACATAGCGCTCGAGCCCTGACCGCAGAGCCTCGAAGGTCACTTTGCAGCGCGGGCTGTTGCGCAGATCTTCGTGCATGGTCAGCCACACAGTCAGTCTGGGTTCGAAGAGAGGGGCGAGCACCCGAACCAGTTCAGCGTCACGCTGCGCCACTCGCACCTGACACACGCCGATGCCTACGCCGGCGCGAATCATCGCCAACTGGGCCAGATCGCTGTCGGTACGCAAGCTGAAATGTTCGCGGCGCCACTGCGGTAACCAGTGTCTGGCGTTGCGCAGGAACGGTGTTTCCTGGTCGAACCCGATCAACGCGTGATCGGTGAGTTGTTCCAGTGTTTGTGGTGCGCCGCGAGCATCGAGGTAACGGCGGTGGGCATGCAGGCCCAGTTCAATGTCGCCGATACGTCGGGCAATCAGCGAGCCTTGTTCGGGGGCGACCATGCGCACGGCGATATCGGCCTCACGGTGCAACAGGTCCTGAACGCGATTGGTCAGCACGAGTTCAACATTGAGTTCCGGGTATAGGCGCTGCAGCCCGGCAATCACGGGAGGCAGCACTTGCGCGCCGACCACCTCGCTGGCACTGATGCGCACGGTTCCTCGGACGCCGCACCCTTGAGCTTCGGCCGCGCGTATAAGGGCGGCGGCATTGGCGCGCATTGATTCGGCGAAAGGCTTGAGTGCCAGCGCGGCCTCTGTCGCCAGCAAACCTTGTTGCGAACGGGTGAACAGGCTCACGCCGAGTTGCCGTTCGAGCATGTCGATGTGGCGCCCGACCGTGGGTTGCGCGACACCCAGCGCTCGTGCGGCGGCCGATAGTGAACCTTCCTGCAGCACGCTCAAGTACGAGCGGTACAGTTCCCAACTAATGTCGTTATCCATGCATAAATGTATAGCGGCTAGCCGAAATTACGCAATTTCATTGAGCTGTAAGTGCCTTCAGACTTCCCTCATTCCATCGAGAGGACGATCAACATGATCGCAAGTCGGCGCGTTTTGGTTTTGGGTGCAACGGGTGGCATTGGCGGTGAAGTGGCGCGCACGCTGCGCGATTCAGGCTGGCAGGTGTGTGCGCTGCGTCGCGGTGGCCGTCCTCAGAGCGAGGTATCCGAAGGCATCACTTGGTTTACCGGTGATGCGATGGATCGGCAGCAGGTCATGGCCGCTGCACAGGGCTGCTCAGTCATCGTCCACGCGGTCAATCCACCGGGTTATCGCGGCTGGGACCAGCAGGTCTTGCCCATGCTCGACAACACCATCGCAGCCGCCATTGCACAGGGCGCGACAATTGTCCTGCCGGGCACCGTTTATAACTACGGGCCGGATGCCTTTCCGTTACTGCACGAAGATTCGCCACAGCGACCTTTGACCCGCAAAGGTGCTTTGCGGGTTGAGCTTGAACAACGGCTGCGCAACGCCAGTACTCAGGGCTGTCGAGTGATCATTGTTCGCGCGGGCAATTTTTTCGGCCCGGCACCGGGCAATAACTGGTTTTCCCAAGGTCTGGTCAAACCGGGCAGGGCGGTGACTCGGGTGCTGCTGCCAAATGCCGAAGGCATCGGCAACCAGTGGGCCTATTTGCCTGATGTCGCCAGCACAATAGCGCAATTGCTGGAACGTCGGGAAACGCTCGAACCTTTTGCGGCGTTTCATATGGCCGGCCACTGGGACGCAGATGGCCGGCAAATGGCTGAAGCCATACGCCGCGTCGTCGCACGACGCGGCGGCAAGATGCCGAAGATCAAGACCTTCCCTTGGTGGCTGATCAGGGGGCTGTCACCCTTTGTCGAAACATTCCGCGAAATGCTGGAAGTGCGCTATCTGTGGAATGAGCCGGTGCGCTTGAGCGGTTCGCTCTTGCAGTCGACGTTGGGGAGTGAGCCGCACACTTCGCTGGATGACGCGGTGGAGGCGACGCTGATGGGTTTGGGGTGTCTGCGCAACCGTTAAGCGTTCTCTTCAATCCTGCGCACATTGCCCAACGAATCACGCTGCATCGATTGCAGGTTCTTCTCGATGGTTTCGCACAGCGCTTCCATCTGAATCTGATGTTCGCTGTGGCGAAACGGACTTTGCAGATCGGTGCCAATGCGCTCGATGGCCAGCAGCATGAAGCCGACCACGGTCGAAGCCAGCGGCGTGAACCAGCCCAAGGATTCCACCAGCCCGATCGGCACGATCAGGCAGAACAGTGAAATAAACAGCCGTGGGAAATACACATAAGGGTAGGGCAGCGGTGTATTCGCGATCCGCTCCATACCGCCCTGACTGTTGGACAAATCCACCAAGGTCGATTCCAATCGCGCCAAACGGATGCTGTCCAGGCGCCCGGCCTTGTATTCCCTTGCAAGCAAGGTCGCGGAGCCGGTGAGGATGTCGTTGGCAAAGTTGTTGGTGGTGCCATTGCGCGCGAACTCATCGGCGGGAATAAATGCCCGGACTTCCTCAGGACAAGGCTGACCTTGCAGGTGCGCCGCGAGGCAATTCACGTAGGCGACGTGACGGCGCAACAGAGTCGACTTGACCGGATTCACCTCGCTGCCGGGATCATCCAGCAACGTCAGCACCTGGCGGGCGAAGCTGCGTGAATTGTTGATCATCGAACCCCATAACGTCCGTGCTTCCCACCAGCGGTTGTAAGCGCTGCTGTTGCGGAAACTGATCAGCACGATCAAGGCCGAACCCAATAACGTCAGGGGCATCAATGGCAGATTCAACTTGGCATTGAGGAACAGCATGAAGTCGACGGTGACGGCGATGTCCCAGAGCAGCAGCCAGAACAACGCCCAGCCGACATAGCCCAGAGTCTTGATGATCAAACGGTATTTTTTGACGATGGCAGCTTTCAAACGGAAACCTCGTGGCGAGCGGTAGGCGTTAACGCCTTAGCTCGGACGCTGTTTTCACGGGAAGGTTCGGTTGTTGCCGTCACCGCCCGGCCGATGACATCGACTCGGTGTAGACGTGCCACTCACTCCGCGAGCGCTTTGCCCTTGGCAACTGAAAACGCTTGCGGCAGGCGCGCACCATTCTTCGCCGCCAGAATCTCCGCCATCACGCTGACGGCGATTTCCGCAGGCGTCTTGCTGCCAATGTACAGGCCGATCGGCCCATGCAAGCGCTCAAGCGACGCCTCGGTTTCACCAAAATGTTCGATCAGGCGTTCGCGGCGCAGCTGGCTGTTGCGCCGCGAGCCGATCGCTCCGATGTAGAACGCCGGCCCGTGCAGCGCTTCGAGCAGCGCCAGATCGTCGAGTTTGGGGTCATGACTCAAGGCGACGATGCAGGTGCGCAGGTCGACCGCAAAGTCCCGCACCACGTCATCCGGCATGCCGACGATGCGCTCGACACCGTCTATCGCCCACGTCTCGATGTACTCGGGGCGCGGATCGCACACCGCCACTTTGAACCCGTTGAACAACGCCATGGTCGCCAGATACTCGGCCAGCGCACCCGCCCCGATCATCAGCATCCGATAGCCCGGTCCCAAAGTGTTGAGCATCTGTGCGCCATCGAAGCTGAATTGTTCCGGCGTCGTGGTGGGTTCGAGCGTGACCTGACCGGACTCCAACACCAAGCGACGACGAACCAGTTGCCCGGCATCCAGTTGCGTCAGCAACTCATCAAGCGACTGCCACGCCGGGTTGAACTCGAGGATCAATTCAAGCGTGCCACCGCACGGCAAGCCGAAACGATGCGCCTCATCGGCACTGACGCCATAGCGCACCACTTGCGGTGCGCTGTCACTAAACGCGTTGCCGCCATGGGCGGTGGTATAGCGATGGATCAGATCGTCTTCGATGCAGCCGCCGGACACGCTGCCCACCACGCGACCATCCTCACGCAAGGCCAGCATCGACCCGGTCGGCCGTGGTGAAGAACCCCAGGTGCGCGCCACCGTGGCGAGCAATACACGCTCGCCGGCGGCGAGCCAGTCCCGCGCCGTGCGCAGGACCAGCAAGTCGATGCTTTCCATCAATCTCTCCTCTTAGCGCATCTGCAGGATGATCGGACTGCTGCTGGCTGGATCGGTGTGTTCACGCAGTTTGCCCACCGACTGCGCATCGACCGCCGTGCTCTGATTGCCCCAAGTGCTGCGCATGAACGTCAGCACTTCGGCGATCTGCTGGTCCGACAACTGCTCACGGAAGGCCGGCATGCGATAGGCATCCGGCACGCCGGCAGTCACGACACGCTGCGAACCATTCAGGGTGATGTTGATCGCCGAAGCGCTCTCCTTGGCCAGTGCCGAGGTGGCGCCGGCCAAAGGTGGCATCCATTCAGGTTGACCCTTGCCGTCCAGACCATGGCAGGAAGCACAACGCGTCACGTAGGTATGAGCACCGGGCGAATCCAGACGTTGCGCTGCCGGTACGGCTTGATACTGCCACGGCGCGCCATCCCGTTCGCGATCCCCGGGAAGTGACTTCAGGTAGTGGGCAATCGCGGTCAGATCGTCATCGCTCATGAACTGCGTTGAGTTGTTGAACGCTTCGGTCATCGAGCCGTAGACCACCGCGTGTTGATTGCGACCGGTCTTGAGAAACTGCACGATGTCCGCCTCGCTCCAGCGGCCCAGCCCGGTGTTGTGATCATCGCGCAGGCTCGGTGCGTACCAGCCATCGAGCAACGCACCGGCGAGGTACGGTTTACCGGTGTCATCCAGTGCCTTCTCGTTGAACGCCAGGCCACGCGGCGTATGGCAACTGCCGCAGTGCCCGGCACCCTGAACGAGGTAAGCGCCACGGTTCCACTGTTCATCCTGCGACGGTTTCGCCGCATACGGTTCGGCATCGACGAACACACCGTTCCACAGTGCGATCGGCCAGCGCAGGTTCAGCGGAAACGGAATGGCACTGGGGATGTTCGCCTGTTTAACCGGCGCCACGCCTTTCATGAAGAACGCATACAGCGCGCGCACATCGTCGTCACTGAGTTTGGCGTAGGACGGGTAGGGCATCGCCGGATACAGACGGCGACTGTCGGGTGCCACGCCGTGACGCACCGCTCGGTCGAAGTCCGCCAGGCTGTAGTGGCCGATGCCGGTGTCCGTGTCCGGGGTGATATTGGTCGCGTGGATCGAGCCCAGCGGTGTGGCCATTTCCAGGCCGCCGGCGAATGGCGCGCCGCCCGGCACGCTGTGACAGGCCACGCAATCGCTGAGCCTGGCGACGTATTCGCCACGCGCGACCAGTGCCGGGTCGATATCGGCCACGGCGATCTGATGGTTTTCCAGGCGCGAGACAGGCTCGCGGGTGATATACCAGGCCAGCAGGCCTGCCGCGACCAGGCACGGCACGGCCAGCCAGCCAGCGGTTCTTGCGAATCGGCTGTTATTCATGGACGCTCCGGCGCTGATCAAGTGAAGGTGTGTCGGCTCATGGGCAGGCTGCGCACCCGCTGACCGGTTAGCCTTGCCACCGCGTTAGCGACGGCGGGCGCGACCGCAGGTAACGGCGGTTCACCGATGCCACCCATTTTTTCCCCGCTCTCGACCACCCGCACGTGAACCCGGGCCATCCGCGCAGGCGGCAGGATCGGATACAGGTCGTAGTTGCGCGCCCGGGGTTTGCCATCCACCCACACGGCTTCTTCCACCAAGGTTTGCGACAGCCCCAGCGCCACGGCGCCATTGACCTGCGCCTCGACAATCGCCGGGTTGACGATGCTGCCCGGGTCAATCGCCTGCCAGATGTCGTGCACCTTGACCTGACCGTTCTCGATGGACACCTCGGCGATCACCGCTGTCTCCGTTCCGAACGGCGAAGCCATGGCCACACCGCGCGCACGTCGGCTGCCATCCTCGGCGGTAAACGGCCCGCGCTTCCAGCCGCCGGACAGTTCACCCACCGCTTGCAGCAGCGTGGTCAGGCGTTTGTTGTCGCGCAGCAAATGCAGGCGCAGGTCGAACGGATCTTTGCCGCCCTTGTCGGCCAGTTCGTCGAGGAACGATTCATAGAAGAAATCGTTGAGCGAATTGCCCACCGAACGCCAGTAACCGAGCATCGCCGGGCCTTTGACGTAGATCTGCGCGATGCGTTTGTTGGCGATCGCATAGGACTTGCCCGACAACCCTTCAAGCGCCGTAGGGTCGAGTTTCTCACCCTGCTTGCCGGCGAGCGCTTCGGTCGGGCCTTCGGTGGCACTGATCGCTTCGATTGCCAGCGGCCAGCCGTCGCTGTCCAGCGCAGCGCGGAAATTCACTGCAGCAACGGGACGGAGCACGTCACGCAGAAACTCTTCCTCGCGACTCCAGATCAGTTTGACCGGGCGGCCAACTGCCTTGGACAGCGCAATCGCCTGAGGGTAGGGACTGGCCGAATCGTAGAGGAAATGCCGGCCAAAGAATCCGCCCAGCAGCGGCGAATGCAAGGTGATGCGCGAAAGATCGAGGCCCGTGCGTTTGGCGATGTCGGCGCGGAACATGTCCGGCGCCTGATTCGGCAACCAGACTTCCAGCGAACCGTCCGGGTTGAAGCGGGCCAGTGCCGAAGGCGGTTCCAGTTGACTGTGATTCAGGTATTGGTTGTGGTAAGTGGCGTCGATCCGGGTCTTGGAATCCTTGAGGATCGAAGCCACGTCGCCTTGGTTTTCATCATCTTTGGCCGGGCCTTTGTCTTCCGCAAGGCGCTTGAACCAGGCATCGCTGGAAAAGTCGGCGGGCATCGGCCGCACTTTGCTCTCGGCGGTTGGCTCCTGCCAGTCGACCTGAATCGCTTCGACCGCACGTTTGGCGTGCCACCAGCGCTCGGCAACCACCGCCACGGCACCCGGCAGACAATGCACGGAATGTACGCCTTTCATTGCCTTGACCTGCTCTTCGTTGCGCAGGTTGCCCACGGTCATGCCCAGGCGCGGAGCATGTTGAACGGCGGCATGGAGCATGTCGTCGACTTTCAGATCGATGCTGTACAGCGCCTTGCCCGTGGACTTGTCGTAGGCATCGAGGCGCTTCACCGGTTTGCCGATCCAGCGGAACTGGCTCGGATCACGCAGCTTCACGGAAGCCGGATCAGGAACCGGCAGATCCATCGCACGCTCGGCCAGTTCACCGTAGGCCAGCGAGCGGCCAGACTTGGCGTGCACGACTTTGCCGGGTTCGGTGCTCAACTCGCTTATCGGCACGCCAAGTTGCTGCGCGCCCGCCTGCAATAACATGGCGCGGGCAAGGGCGCCGAGGCGGCGCATGACCGGGTAACTCATGCGCACCGACATGCTGCCGCCGGTGATACGCATGCCGTTTTCCAATACCACATAGGCTTCGCCGGGTGGTGCCGCTTCGACCAGAAAGGTCGACGGATCGGCATCCAGTTCTTCACCGACGATCTGCGCCATCGCGGTGAATGTGCCTTGTCCGCCTTCCATGAACGGGCAGAGCAAACGCACGCGATTGTCCGGGCGGATCTCGAGAAACGCCGGCACCTGCGTGCCACGCTCGGCCGAAGCCGCTGCTGCTTGCACGCGTGTTGTACCGAGCGGCAGACCGAAACCGAGGACCAGTGCGCCGACGGCGGTGCCGGTGAGAAAACGTCTGCGCGATACATTGATCGGTTCGTGCAGATCCAGTACCGAGGCATGCTGTGAAGGATCGATTCGAACGTTCATCACGCGTCTCCCTTGCCGGCAAGCTCATGCACAGCGGCATGAATGGCGTTGTAAGTACCGCAACGGCACAGATTGACCATTGCCGCTTCGATCTGCGCATCACTCGGTTTGGGGTTTTGCTTGAGCAGCGCGGTGGCGGCCATCACCTGGCCGGACTGGCAGTAGCCGCACTGAGCGACCTGCAGATCGACCCAAGTCGAGACCACGCGTTTGCCCACGTCATCGCTTTCGATAGCCTCAATGGTGGTGACCTCGCGGCCGACCACACCGGCCACTGGCGTGACGCACGAGCGCACGACGTTGCCATCCACCAGCACCGAGCAGGCACCGCATTGCGCCAGTCCGCAGCCGTACTTGGTGCCGGTCATGCCCAGATCATCGCGGATCACCCAGAGCAAGGGCGTATCGGCGTCGGCATCGACCTGATAGGTCTTCTGGTTGATTCGTAGTTCCATGATTCACCCGCTGATCATCGGTTGACGTGCATTGTTATGAGCGGTGACACGCGGCGAGGCGCATCAGCGTTTTTCGTTCAATTGGCGACTGTGCCCAGCGCTTCCGCCTCGAATGGCTGCCCGCGCAGGAGGGCAATGTCACGACTCGGCGCGGTGCCGAACAGGCGGCCATATTCACGGCTGAACTGCGAAGGGCTTTCGTAGCCGACCGCAAACGCCGCGCGCGAAACGTCGAGGCGCTCGACCAGCATCAGCCGCCGCGCTTCGTTGAGCCGCAGCCATTTCTGATACTGCAGCGGACTCATGCCGGTGAGCTGGCGGAAATGATGGTGAAAGGTCGGCGCGCTCATCTGCACCCGCGCGGCCAGATCGTCGATGCGCAGGGCTTCGGCGTAGTTGACCTTGAGCCAGTCAATCGCCTTGGCGATGCGGTAACCCTGACCATCGACGGCCGTGATCTGCCGCAGCCGTGCGCCTTGATCGGTGTGCAGCAGCCGATAGTGGATTTCGCGCAAAATCAGCGGCGCCAGCACCGGAATCGCCTCGGGTTCATCAAGCAATGCCAGCAGGCGATCGAGTGCGCCCTCCAGCGCAGACGACAGGCTGCCAATCGCGGCGCCGGAGCCCGTTGATGGCTGCCGCTTGGCCGGCAAGCCACTCTTGGTGATGACTTCGGCGAGCATGCTCACATCCAGTTTCAGCACCAGACCGACACAGGGCTGTTCGGGACTGGCAAGCGTCACTTCGGAGTTGGCGGGCAGGTCCAGCGACGTCACCAGAAACCGCGAAGGGTCATAGCTGTAACCCTCACCACCGACCCACAAACGTTTTTCGCCGCGACCGACGAGAATCAGGCTCGGTTCGATCATGCACACCACGGGGGGCGCCGGCTGGTCGCGACGAAACAGCGACAGTCCGGGTATGGCCGTGGCGAAGTCACCCGGCGCGCTCACGCGCGGGTCGATGTTCAATGCCAAAGGCGATTCTTCGGGCAGAGGGGTAGGGATCATGTCGGGTCACTCCTGTTGAGCGAACTCTAATCCGCGCACGAGACGTTTCCTATCCATCACCCTGCATCGCCAGAGGATCAGGCAAGCATTCAAGAGGAATGCACTAGGGAAGGGCCGGATTGACCGGGAGAATGTGTCTATCTGTTTCGGGGGCAGTGCCCGGATGGACGTCGAACTGCTTGCCCCTGCGCATCACATCCACCCGTTTTTTCGCATCACAGGTCGTTTAAATGACATTTCCTTCTACAGATCCTTCCAAAAGAACAGGCGGCTGGAGCGCCGTGCTGGCCATGTCGCTGGCCGCATTCGCTTTGGTCGCTTCAGAATTCATGCCGGTCAGTCTGCTGACGCCGATTGCGGCAGACCTGCACATCAGCGAAGGCCAGGCCGGGCAGGGGATTTCCGTGTCCGGCGCCTTTGCCTTGATCACCAGTCTGTTGATTGCCTCGGTCGCCGCGCGGATCGAACGCAAGAAATTGCTGCTGGGTCTGACCTTGTTGATGATCGTCTCCGGTACGGTCGTCGCGGTCGCGCCGGGTTATCCGTCATTCATGTTCGGACGTGCGTTGATCGGGATCGCGATTGGTGGTTTCTGGTCGCTGTCGGCGGCGACTGCAATGCGTCTGGTGAAGCCTGAACAGGTTTCGCGAGCGCTGGCCATCGTCAATGGCGGTAACGCGCTGGCGACGGTCATCGCCGCTCCGGCAGGGAGTTTTCTCGGTTCGCTGATCGGCTGGCGCGGCGCATTCTTTTGTGTGGTTCCGGTCGCGGTGCTTGCCGCCGTGTGGCTGCTGATCAGCCTTCCATCCTTCAAGGCCGAACGCCAGCCCGGAAGCGGCAACGTCCTGCGGCTGATGAAGCAATTGCCAGTGGCCTTGGGCATGATCGCTGTCAGCGTATTTTTCATGGGCCAGTTCATGCTGTTCACCTACCTGCGGCCCTTTCTTGAAGGCGTGACGGGCGTCAGCGTTTCTACGTTGTCCTTGATGCTGCTGGGGCTGGGACTGGCCGGTTTTATCGGTACCTTTCTGATCGAACGGTTTATGGGCCGCGGCCTCTACCGCACGTTAACCGTCATCCCACTGATCATGGCGGCCATCGCGCTGGCATTAGTCAGCTTCGGCAAATCACCGCTGCTGACCGCCATGTTGCTCGGCCTCTGGGGACTGGTGGCTACCGCCGCGCCGGTCGGCTGGTGGACATGGCTGGCGCAAACGCTGCCGGATGATGCGGAGGCTGGAGGCGGCTTGCTCGTGGCGATTGTCCAACTGGCGATCGCCGGTGGCGCAATCATTGGAGGTTTGGCCTTTGATCTGAGCGGTTACAAAGCTACATTCGAGCTTAGCGCCGCTGTCTTGGTTGTCGCCTCAGTGCTGGCATGGCTGGCGGGGCGCAATGCCACGGAGGTTCATCTTGTTGAGTCGGCAGTTCATTCGGACACGGTTCCCGGCGATCCTGAGACCCGATTTGTCTGATCAAGCACGAAGCTGCTCAGTGCGCCAATGACGGTTGCGTCGCGACCGAGACAGTGAAGACCACGACAAACAGCACGACGATGCCCCAGAACAACACCATGACGGTCAGCATGACGACCTTAAGGCCTTGATAAAGCCTGCGCAGCCAATGGCCTTCGGGTTTCGCTTCAACGCGGGTTCTGAGTACGCCTTTCAAATAGAAGCCGAGCAGCGCCAACAGCGCGCTATCGATCGCCAGCGCAGGCAGGCCGGCTACGGGGAAAATGCTTTCCCACCGATAGAAAGAAGACCGGCTCAGGAAGACCACATAACAAGTCAGACTGCCGTAGGGCAGTGCTCTCCACCATTTGCCGGCGAGCGCTCCGACCATCAGGCACATGATCACCATGAACGGGCTGAGGAGAATATGGAGCATCCACTCCAGTACGTTGGGCAAGTAGTCCGGGGAATGGATACTGCGCCAGAGGTATTCCAACATTGATCGGGTTCCTGCCGTCCATGAAGTAAGTACTGCTGCGGTGCTTCCGTGCTGCTGGAGGATATCGGCGTGTTTTTGGGTTACATGAGGGGGTTATGGGAATTGGGCAGGAATGCACATTCGCGAAGGAGCAGCTCTGCCCCGTGACCACCGTTTACACAGCTCAATCGCTACAGTTCAAGCCAGTCGGAATGAAGCAGCGGAAGCGCTCTTGCAGCCACTCGATAAAAGCTTGAACCTGGGGCGCCAGATGAGTCCGGCTCGGGTATAGCAATGACACGGGACGAGGGGCTGGCCGATAGGGTTTTAGAATCTCCACCAAACCGCGACTTTCCAAATGCTCGGCCACGGCGATCCCGGGCGCCTGAATTATTCCGAAACCCGACACGCCACACTGAACGTACGCATTCGACTCGGTGACGGTGATGCCGGCGTTACTCACAAAGGATCGATCCTGACCTTTCACCGAAAAATGCCAGGGCAATGTTCTGTTGCTCTGACCGGACAAGAAGTTGACGCCTCGATGGGAGGCCAGATCGTCGAGTGTCTTGGGCTCGCCATGCTCGTTCAAGTACCCGGGCGCGGCACACGTCACCATCGTCGCCATCGCGACAGGGCGAGCAATCAAGCTCGAATCCGGTAGATCGCCGATACGCAACGCACAGTCGATGCCTTCGCCGATCAAGTCGACGGCCCGATCAGTCACGCCCAGGACCATGTTGATACCTGGGTAGGAGGCGGTGAATTCTTTAAGGCTATTGATGAATTTCATTTGCGCAAAGGCGCTTGGGATATCGACGCGAAGTCGGCCTGTGAGTGTTACTCCGGATCGATCGAACATTGAGGTCGCAGCAGCAATACCCGCCAGAATTTCCTGCACCCGCTCATAGAACCTCTCGCCCTCGGCGGTGAGTGCGACCTTTCTCGTGGTGCGCTGGAACAAGCGCACGCCCAATGACGTTTCCAGCTCCTGGATGTACCGAGTGACCTGAGGTCGCCCGATGTCCAGCGATTCGGCGGCTTTGGTAAAGCTGCCAAGTTCGGCAAGCCTGGCGAACAGCCGCATCGATTGAAGCAATTCCATGACGCTTTCCTATGAACCCCGAATGAATAAGAGGTTGAACATGATTGTTATCCAAGAATAGAACAATCATGTCTTTTTCCACGCATTTATTGCGCGTCCTCAACAGCGAAAAATGCACCCAAGGCGGAACCGGCTCTGGTTCGAGGCCATTGATGTGTATTTGGAGATTGGCAATGAAAGCTTGGTTATTGAACGATTTCGGACTCGACAACCTGCAATTGGGAGAGGTTGCGACCCCGCAACCCAAGGCTGGCGAGTTACTGGTGAAGGTCGGCGCTGTCTCGCTCAACTTTCGCGACAAGGCTATCGTCGACGGCATTTATGAACCGCACAGGGTGCCCAAACCGCTGATTCCGGTGAGCGATGCAGCCGGCACGGTGGTGGCGATTGGTGACAACGTCACGCGTTTTAAAATCGGTGATCGCGTCAACTCCCACCTTTACTCACGTTGGCTGGATGGCGAGCCAGGGCCGAACGAACCCGATTACTGCTTCGGTTCGCCGTTGCCCGGCGGTCTGGCCGAATACATGATCATCCATGAAGACAGCGCCGTCGGTGCACCCGACAACATGAGCGACGAGGAGGCGGCAACACTGCCCATTGCTGCGCTCACAGCCTGGTATTCGCTGGTGGACTTTGGACAAATCCAGCCGGGCCAAACCGTATTGGTTCAAGGTACTGGAGGTGTATCGATATTTGCCGTGCAGATTGCTACTGCACTTGGCGCGAAGGTCATCGCAACATCGAGCAGCGACCAGAATCTGCAAACCGTGAAGGGGCTGGGAGCTGTGGCGGGCATCAACTACAGAACGACTGCGGAATGGGCGGACGAAGTGCTGAAGCTGACCGAAGGCAAGGGCGTGGATCTGTTACTCGATGTGGCCGGTGGCAGTGGCATCAACCAATCGGTCGCAGCAACCAAGGCATCGGGGCGTATTGCGCAGATCGGCTTTCTGACAGGGCAAACCGTCGAACTCAATCTGATGCCACTCATTTTCCGCCAGACGACCATTCGCGGTATCGCCGTGGCGCCGCGTTCATCATTCGACCGGATGAATACTTTCCTCAACGAGCACAAAATCCGTCCCGTGATTGATCAGGTCTATCCGTTCGAGAAAGCACGAGAAGCTTACGAACATCTCGCGAGGGGAGCATTTGGAAAAGTAGTGATCAACGTCGTTAGATAACGTTAAGGCGCCAATCTGGCGCCTTTTTTCTCGCCCATCGCAGCAGATTCTGATGTCAACGCATAAACAGAGGCCGTCGGACGACCCATTCCGAAGGCGCTACGTGAGTTTGAAAAAACTTGCTAATCACAATCCACTTGCCATCAACTTTCTGGCTGCCACCTTATTTCATCTCACGCCATCGGCTTCGGGCGTGGAGATACGCCGTCAAATCGCTGTAACCTAGTTGAGCAGCAATATCCGTTAATGACTCTCCTTGCAATTCAAGATGCATTTCCAATTCTGCGCGAATCTGGTCGAGCAATTGTCTGAAGGTTGTACCTTGCTCTTCCAGCCGTCTGCGCAAGGTCCTTGGTGTCTGGTGCAGCGACTTCGCCAGATTGTCCAGATTGGGAATTTCACGTCTCGCTAGAGATCGTCGCGCTCCTTCAGCAACCTTGGCTGACCAACCGCTGAAATTCCGATGCGCGGCAATCCGTCGATCCAGCTCCTGCGTTAATAATTCCAACATCCCGTGATGACGGGTTTGCATTGGCAGGCTTAAGCTTCGAGGATGAAAATAGAAGCAGTTGATCGAGCAATCAAACTCAACTCGATCACCAAACCATTGGGTGTACTGCTTGTAATACGACGGACGCGAATGAGTGAACTTTGCCAAAATCGGCTGCACATTGTGTCCTGTACCTCGTCGTAACTGCGCAATGGACATCACCCCGTAGTGTTCAACGACATACCGCGCCAACTCTCCTGGCGCATCAACGTTCAATTCGACTCCGACGCCGTTTTCGTCTTTCACCAACCTTACATTGTCTGTGTCCGAGGCAAGAGGTGCATATCGGGCCCAAAGGTGCATGGCTGACAAAATATCTGGACTGTACAGGCAAAGATAAGCCAGGACATGCCAGTCCTGGGGTGTGAATAACGCGAACAATTTTAATCCGATCGCCGGATCGATACGGGCCGCTTCGCGCCACAGTTGATCCAGTTCGATCAGGTTGTAATCCGTACTTTTCCGGGCAACCTGGCTATCAAGGAAGCGCTCCAATACCTGGCCCAGCCTGCCGCGATGAAAGCGTTGGGGTGGGCGGTTGGCCGGTTCTAGCTCAATTTTGTCCATTTCGCGCATTGGGGGGACTTGCTCGCAGGTTTCTAATGAAAGGGCATTGCCCGGAAGGGCCTAAATCGAGAGCGCCATGAATACAACAATGCTCGTCAATCAACCCATCGTGATAGTAGCCGGGATTTTCCTCTCCTTCATTTTGCTTGAACTTGCCTGTTCGTCGCTTCGTCAGTCGTCAGGTAGTAAACGTGACGTACTCATTGAAGTGGTCGGCTCCGGTATATTAGTGACGGTCACATTCCCTTTAGTCATGTGGCTAAGTGGCACGATACTAAATCAGGCCATCCCGGAAATGAAGGGCGCGCTGTCCTCTATTCCATGGATCGCAGGATTTGCGTTGTTTCTACTTCTGGATGACATGACCCAATATTGGTGGCATCGTCTGACTCATCGGATTCCCGCTCTTTATGCATTGCATCGCGCACATCATTCCGCGCCCTATATGAGCATTCGCATCGTTTATCGCAACAATAGTTTCTACTATCTCTTGATGCCGGGAATCTGGCTGTCTGGCGTGTTGATTTATCTCGGGCTCGCACCCGTTTATTACGTTTATCTGATTATAAAAATGACTGTGATCTTCGCCGCACACAGCAGTGTTGCATGGGACGACAAACTTTATCGCATTCGCGTTTTACGACCGCTCATCTGGGTTCTGGAGCGAACCATCTCCACTCCATCCACTCATTCTGCGCATCACGGTTTGACTGCAGAGGATGGCGTGACTCACTACAAAGGCAATTTCGGTAACCTGTTATTTTTATGGGATGTTTTGTTCGGAACAGCCAAAATTACCCGTAAGCGTCCGCCAGCGTACGGTATTGAACATTTGTCACCGGTAACCTGGAAAGAAGAATTGTTCTGGCCAATCGTTCGCTCCCATCGCACCGCCCCCAAAGTAAGTAACGCTGAACAGAAGGTCGCACAATGAGTCGTCATATCGTTCTGCTGTCTGGTTCGAATAGATTCAACAGTCAATCAATCAAAGTTGCCCATTATCTGCGCGAGCGGTTGGAAGCACTTGAGCTTTGTGACTCAAGCGAACTAATAGATCTGGCGTCGAGCCCGCTACCGCTGTGGCCAGAAGAAGACACTCAGAAAGCCTGGAGTGTCCAGCAATCCATCCTCAAAAAAGCAACAGCATTGATCGTGATTAGCCCAGAGTGGAATGGCATGGCTTGCCCGGCCCTGAAGAACTTCTTTTTGTACGCAGGGCTCAGCGAACTAGGACATAAGCCCGCGCTTCTGGTTGGCGTTTCGGCTGGACTTGGGGGAGCCTATCCCATTACAGAGTTACGTGCTTCAAGCTATAAAAATAGCCGGATCCTGTATTTGCCTGAGCAACTGATTATAAGAAGCGTTGAATCAGTGCTTAACAGTAAATGTCCTTCAGATGAAAATGATGTTCGTATCCGCGCACGTGCCGATTGGGCTTTGGATGTTCTTTGCCAATACGATGACGCCTTGCGTACGATACGAACTGCAATCAAACATCCACCTGAGTTCTCTACGGGGATGTGAGACTGTCGAGCCTCAACAAGCTTAATAAATAAGGCTGCGTGTATATACGTTGGTTTCAACCAGGTCGATGCAGAAGTATTCAGTGTCGAATCAACAGAGTGTTGCATCGACTGGTTGATCCAGGTCAAAACGGACACGCGGCTCCGGTCGTTCACGAACGTCTGCTAATGGCCTAAAGCTTCCGGTCAAGGTCAACTATTTCCAACTCGGCGCAGACGTTGCACAGGATGGCGCTGGATTATATCCAGACGTCGTTCAAAGCCGTTCTTTCCCCATCTTCATGCCCGGTGTTCAAAATGCCTCGTGGCTCGATCATCATCAGTTTTGCTTCACCTTCTGCAGCTGTCCGATGTTCCACGCCACGGGGTACTACATACAGTTCACCTGGATTCACATAGACGCAGCCTTCCGGCAGGTCGATGCGCAAGGTGCCTTCCAGCACAAGAAATGCCTCGTCTGTCTCGGGGTGTGAGTGCCAGATGAATTCGCCTTCGATTCGCACAACCTTGAACTGGTAGTCATTCATCTCCGCAATAACCCTAGGACTCCATTGTTGTTCGATGAGCGAAGCTTTACGTGCCAGGTTTACAGGAACTGATGATTGTTGATGACGGAGCTTTGACATGACGAATCCTCTGTGGTCGAAGTCGTCATCCTATAGAGCATGGAGCAGGGCGCTCTTGTACGTTCCTGCAAGTCAGCGTGCGGCCCGCAATCGTTCCAGCCAGCGCATGGGTGGAACTCCGTAGCAGCGGCTGAAGTGTCGGGTCATATGACTTTGATCGTGGAAACCCGCGACGAGGGCCGCATCCACCAGGGTGAAACCTTCAAGCACCAATGCGCGGAACCGATCCAGACGGCGCAGGGTGACAAATCGGTAAGGGCTCGTACCGTAAAGTGTTCTGAAGTCGCGTGACAGGCTCCAGCGCTCGCGCCCACTGGCGTGCTCCAGCATTTCCAGGGTAATGCAGGTGTGCACATTTTCGAGGATGAATGCTCTGGCGCGCTCGGCTGCGCGGTAATCCAGACGCTTGCGCCCGCGCGGCTTGCCCCCGACGGCACGCAACGCCATCGCCAAGTCATACAGCGCGTCCTGTTCCTCGAGTGTTTCCAGTGGATGATCCACCGCTTGCACGAATGCTTCACTGGCATGAAACAGACGCGGATCGCTCGAAAGTCCCCCTGCGATAAAGGGCAAGGGTTCCCCGCCCAGGACGTTCTGGATTAATGCCGGATCAACGTAGGCCATTCGATAACGAAAGCCTGCGTCGGTGCCGGCCATACCATCGTGGAGTTCGTCGGGGTGAAGCACGAGCGTGTTGCCGGGAACACCGTGGCGCATCGAGCCTGCGTAATGAAAGCTCTGTACGCCCGCCAACGTTCGACCTATCGAGTAGGTGTCGTGTCGATGAGGATCGTAGCCGTGGCTGCCGAACCACGCTTCGATACGCTCGATGCCTCCGGCTTGAACACTGCGGATGACCCAGTCGGCGGTGCCGGCCTGGCCTTTTTTCTGATCCATGAATGTGTACCTTCCCGACTCTGCGCGGTAGTGGTGAATATTTATCTGACGGAACTCATGTTCGCCACAGCAAACCTTCAACCTCATCAAATTTGCCGGCGACCTTCAGATAAGTCTCAGCCCAGATCAAACCACAGTGGGCCGCAACGCCTGCGCCAGTTCAATCAGTGCGCGCAATCGCGCCGGCACGAAGCGATGGCCCGAGTAGTAGAGCCTCAACCCGCCAAACGACGGGCACCACGGCATCAACACCGGCACCAGGGCGCCGCTCGCCAGTTCTTCCTGGATGAACCACTCGGAAATGAACCCAATGCCGAGGCCCGACACCACGGCTTGTTTGATGGCCAGCAACTCGTTGGAGGCGAAGGACACCGGCAAATCCATCTGCAGCTTTTGGCCATCGCACTCCAATTCCCACTGGTAGAGGCCACCATGGGCCATGCGCATGCCGATGCTCCGGTGGGTGAGCAGATCTCGCGGATGCTCGGGCACGCCGTGGCGTTCGAAGTACTCGGGCGTGGCCACCACGAGCATGCGGATGTCACCTGAGAGTGCCACGGCAATCATGTCTTGCGGCACAGACTCTGCCAGGCGAATCCCGGCGTCGAAGCCACCGGCGATGATGTCGACCATGCTTGATTCGCTGACGATGTCGATGCGCACTTCGGGATAGCGCTGAGCGTACTGCTTCAATAGCGGATCCAACAGCAGGCAGGCCGCGCCATGCGGTGCATTGATGCGCAATGTGCCGCTGGGTTCATCGGGGCCGACGCTGGCTTCTTCGCCGGCACTTTTGATCTGTGCCAACGCAGGGGCGATGCGGGCCACATAGCGTTGGCCGATGTCGGTGAGGGCAACGCTGCGCGTGGAGCGATTGAACAGGCGCACTTTCAGGCGTGCTTCCAGGCCGGCCACCGCGCTGCTCACGGCGGTAGTGGACATGCCCAACTCCTGTGCTGCGCCGCGAAAACTGCTGCGGCGCGCCACGGCCAGTAACACTTCCAGCTCGGTCATTGCTGTTCTGTGCATGGATTGTCCTGAATATAAGGATGCTTCATCAGCCAAAGGATGGCTTATCGGAATAATGAACCCTTCTTAGACTCCATCACAGAGGCTCGATTCAGGCGAGTCGTTTTTGAGCGAGGAGTCGCCATGCAACGTATTGAACATATCTACATCAACGGCGAGTTCGTCCTTCCACACGGTCAGGAATGGTTTGATCTTCATAACCCGAGCACCGAGGAAGTCATCGGCCAGGTTCGGCTGGGCGATGCACTGGACGCACAGCGCGCGATCGCAGCCGCCAAGGTTGCGTTCCCAGCGTGGGCCCGTACCAGCCGGGAGGAGCGCATTGCGGCACTGCACCGCATGCACCGGGCCATGGCGGCAAGGGAGGAGGAGCTGCTGGAAGCCATCCTCGTGGAGTACGGCGCGCCTGCGGTTCGCGGGCGCTGGATGGCGACTTATCCGGCCGAGGTGATTGCGCAGGCAATCGATGCACTGGAGGCATTCGATTTCGAGGAACAGGTCGGTATGGCCAGGGTCATTCTGACGCCCGTGGGCGTGACCGGTTTGATCACGCCCTGGAACAGCAATGCGGGCTTCATCTGCAACAAGCTGGCCACCGCGCTGGCAGCAGGCTGCACCGCCGTCATCAAGCCTAGCGAGATGAGCGCGTTGCAGACGCAGGTCGTGGTCAGGGCGTTGCACGAGGCGGGGCTGCCACCGGGTGTATTCAATGTCATCAACGGACGGGGCGATGTGGTTGGCGAGGAGATCGCCCGCCATCCCGACGTTGCCAAGATCTCGTTCACGGGTTCGTCCGCTATCGGCCAGCATCTGGTCAAAACTGGTGCGGACACTATGAAGCGTGTGACGCTTGAACTCGGCGGCAAATCGCCCACAGTGGTGCTTGACGATGCGGATTTCCAGGCCGTCATGCCGCTGGTGCTGCAAGCCGGATTTCTCAACAGCGGCCAGGCTTGCATCGCAGGCACTCGCATCCTCGTGCCGCGCCGCCGGCTGGCAGAGTTCGAGCGGATTGCGAAGGAGGGCGTCTCACAGATCCGATCGGGCGATCCACGTGACACCGACACCGACATCGGTCCGATGGTGAGCCAGAAACAATGGGAACGAGTGCAGCGCTATATCCGTACCGGCCAGGAAGAAGGCGCGAGGTTGCTGGCGGGTGGCGAAGGTCGCCCGCAAGGCTTGCATGCCGGATGGTTCGTGAAGCCCACGATCTTCACTGATGCCAACAACCGGATGCGCATCGCGCGTGAGGAAATCTTTGGCCCCGTGCTGACGATCATCCCCTACGAGGATGATGCCGATGCGATCAGCATTGCCAACGATACGGACTATGGGCTGAGCGCCCTGGTGCTGGGAAAAAGCGCTGAACGTTGTATTAACGTCGCCCGTCAGATCGATGCGGGGCGCGTGCTCATCAACACCCTGGCCCACGAACCACGTGCCCCCTTCGGTGGATTCAAACATTCAGGCCTTGGGCGCGAAATGGGCAGGTGGGGGATGAACGCGTATCTGGAGCCGAAGACGTTGATCAGCTATGACCCGGTGAAATGACTGGGTCAGGTTCCTGTCTGGGGGCACTGCCATCCGTCGTCCGGGCTATCGGGCACATACTCAGGAGACATTTCATGGACTCATGATCGCCGCCAGTTTCGGATGGTTTTTCACGTAATACAGCTCTGACTCAGCGTCATCTTCCAGAAAGTGCCATATCTTTTTTGATCGCATGGAATACATGACGACAATCAGAAATACCCCGAGATAAAGCCACATCAAACTGGTCGCGCCGGATCTGGACATGATGGCGCCCGTCATCATGAATGAAATCGAACTTCCTAGCTGACTGATCACTAACGTGGATGCCATCAGTCGCACGCGTACGCCGGAGGGGATCGACAAGACTCTCTTGTCCATTCCAACCATCGTAATGCAAGTACTTGCCGCCCCGGCGAAAAACAGGCAAGTACTCAACTGCCATATTTCGTCTGCTTGCGCCGCTGCGCAGAGTGCAGAAGTTAATAAAGCCCAACATCCGAGATACTTGTTGCGCTGATGTTGCCTTTTGCTAATCAGCGGGCTTAAAAAGAACAAACCTGCAACGGCTCCACCGGCGAATACCGCATTGAACAAGCCAACGCTACCTTCAGCTAGACCGTGAGTGTGTATGAGCGTTGGCACCAGCATCGGTACGGTCGCTGTGACGGCAAAACCAAGTAGTAATCCGGAAAAGGTCAAAAATTGTTCTGGCGGTAGAACGCATTTGAGTTTAAGCCCTAAAAGCATGTCATTAACAAGATCGGTTGATGATTTTCTGGGTTGCAGGGCAGGGGCTGCGCTAATCGGTAACGCCATGGCTAAAACCACAATAGCCAGCCCCACTATCGACACAAATAGCAGCGAGACTTCCAGCGAGGAAACCGTAATGACAATACCCGCCAACAAAGGCCCCGCAACCCGGCCGACAGTAACAACGATGCGCCGGACGCGAAATGCAGCGTCCGCACGATGTTTATCAACGGTTTCCGCAGGATAGATGCCCAAAAGAGGCTGGATCATTCCAAATGCTGATGCAGCCATCACATCGATCAGTATCAGGGCATCAAGCGAATACCAGTTTGCGGCAAAAAAGTATCGCAATACGCTCGCAATCAATAACGCAAAACAGCCGACCTTAAGCGCTGTACTGCGACGCATTGACTCAACACGCGGCGCCAGACACAACATTGAAATGATCGCCGCGAGTGCCAGGGCTGTTTCGTAGGCTGCCAGCTCCAGGAAGCTTCCTCGCTGCACGATAATCAGAGGTAGCGTCGTATTCCAACAGCCGAGGTAGATCCAAAGTAACAAGTCCAGGCAAAGATACTTTCGAAATGTACTCAATGGGTGACTTCCTTGCTCCGCACCTTGTGTAGGGGATGTCATTCGCACGCGCCGAATTATCCGCAATGCAGCTGCGCAAATATCAGCTTACGCCTCGGCTGACATCCGGTGATGTTCCACCAGGAAGTCCACAAACAATCGTACCCGCGCCGGCATCGTCGCGCCGCCGACGAACACCGCATGAATCGGTTCCTGGTCCCCCGGGTTCCACGCTTCCAGCAGTGAAACCAGTTCGCCGCGCTGAAGATCCTCGCTCACGCTGAACGCCCCGATACGGGCAATGCCGGCGCCCATTCGCGCGAATTGCGCCAGCGCTTCACCACTGCTGCATTCGATGTTGCCACTGACCTTCAGGGAAAACACTTTGCCATCGCGGATAAACGGCCAGTTGGGTTCGGCACGCTTGAAATTGAAGCGCAGGCAGTTGTGCTGGAGCAGGTCTTCTGGTTCCTGCGGGATGCCGTGGCGCTGCAGATACTCGGGCGATGCCACCACGACCTGGCCGGTCGTACCGATCCTGCGTGCCGTCAGCGGGCTGTCGGGCAGATGACCGAAGCGCACTGCGACGTCAGCCTGCCCGCCGAGAATATCGACCACCTCGTCGCCGAGGTTGAGGTCGACGACGATATTCGGGTAACGGGCGCTAAAGGCTGCGACCAAGGGAACAATGGCCAGGCGTCCATGGCCAAGGGCGGCACTCACGCGCAATCTCCCCCGGGGCACGCCTTGATCGGCGATGGCTTCTTCGACCTCGTCCATGTCGGCGAGGATGCGCCGGGCGCCGCGCAGGAACGCTTCGCCCTCGGCCGTGAAAGTGATCGCTCGGGTGGTGCGCAACAGCAGGCGGGTGCCAAGCCGTTGCTCGGTGCGCGCGATGATCCGACTGACGGCCGAGGGTGTCAGGCCCAGCGCACGCGCGGCGGCCGACAGGCTACCTTCCTGCGCGACGGTGGTGAACACGCTCATTTCACCTGACCTGCCGTTGAAATCCACTTGTGCCTCCTACGCAAAGGTGATTGCCAAAAATGCCATCTACCGCCTGAAAAGACAGGATCGTAGCATTGGCGGCATAGATAAGGAGCTTTCCATGCGTATCAATCCACCACTTGTTGCACTCGCCATCGGTGCCTTCGGCATCGGCGTTACAGAATTCGCCCCCATGGGCATGTTGCCGGGTATCGCTGCGGATCTGGGCGTTTCCATTCCCGCTGCCGGTTTGCTGGTCAGTGCTTACGCGATGGGCGTATTGCTCGGCGCACCGCTGATGACCCTGACCACCGGCAAGATTCCCCGGCGCTATCTGCTGATCGGGCTCATGGCGATTTTCACCCTGGGTAATCTGATGTCAGCCCTGGCCACCGACTACTACAGTCTTATGGTCGCAAGGGTAGTGACCTCACTGAACCACGGTGCCTTCTTTGGCGTCGGCTCCGTCGTCGCCGCTACCCTGGTCGCTCCGGAAAAACGTGCCGGGGCGGTGGCGGCGATGTTCATGGGCCTGACCCTGGCGACCATCGGCGGTGTGCCGCTGGCCGCCTGGTTTGGCGAAATGTTCGGTTGGCGCACCGCTTTCTGGGGGATTACCGGCCTGGGCGTGGTGACCATGGCCGCTTTGTGGTTCGCCTTGCCGAACGTGCGGGCGCCGAAAAGCGTCGGTGTCATGGCGGAAATTCGAGTTTTGGGGCGCGGCCCGGTGCTGGCCGCGCTGGCCCTGACCGTCGTCGGCTCAAGTGCGATGTTCACCGTCTTCACCTACATCGCGCCGATCCTCAGCAGCGAGACTCATGCGTCCACCGCCTTCATCACCGCCATGCTGATGCTTTACGGTGTCGGTTTGACGCTGGGCAACATGTGGGGCGGCAAGGCCGCTGACCGCTCGATCGATCGCACCTTGATCGTCTCGCTGAGCGTACTGATTGTCGTCTTGTTGGCGTTCACCGTACTGATGCGCTGGCCGCTGCCGGCCGCCGTGGCCATCCTGATCTGGGGTATTGCCAGCTTCGCCCTGGTGCCACCGCTGCAGATGCGCGTCATGGAAGCGGCCAAGGACGCGCCCAATCTGGCCTCGGCGGTGAACATCGGCGCCTTCAACTTCGGCAATGCGATTGGCGCAGCGCTGGGCGGCGCGGTGATCAGCAGCGGGCTGGGTTATCCGGCGATCTCCCTGGCCGGCGCGGCGATGGCGGGCCTGGGGCTGCTGATGGTGTTGGGATTTGCGTGGCGTTCCAGAACGATTGAAGCCGCTGTGGTGTGACGAAGGTGGGGGGGGTGATTCGTTACCCTTGATGAGTGGCGGCAGATGGTAGATTCCTGCCGTTGCTGACCGTGAGATACAACCGAAAGCACCTACCGCCCAATCTCCAGTGCATCCTGCACATTTTGCTTGGGTGGTAGGAGGTGACGAAGCGGTGTCAGTGATCGCCTGCCTGACGCCGCAACAAGTCATCGACGGCGCGGATGGCGAGGGGATATCCGTCGGCGCCCATGCCGCAAATTACCGCATTGGCCACCCCAGAGTCGCCGCAAGAGCTGGAACTGTGCACGCTGTACACCAGCGCCGAACCTTGCTGCATGTGCGCCGGCGCGGTGTATTGGACCGGGATCGGGCGGGTGGTTTATGCCTTGTCGGAGCATGCTTTGCTGGGATTGACCGGTGACCATCCGGAGAACCCGACGTTCTCGCTGCCATGCCGCGAGGTGTTTGCCAAGGGGCAGCGCAAGGTCAGTGTGTTGGGGCCGATGCTGGAGGGGGAGGCGGCTGAGCCGCACAAAGGCTTCTGGTCTTAAAGCGTCGTTCGTGTTGACGCCTGCATTTCGAGGGATGCTGGCATTTATTTTTCACCCGAAAAAAAGGTGCTCATCTGAGGCACCTTTTCAGTTTTATCTAAAGATGAGCGGCACTAAACCAAGTCATCAGGCTGCACCCTGAAGACTCCTTAAATTCTTAGTAAAATGCATACCTGCAATCAATCAGGCCGCGTGAGTAAGGGTAGCAATGGGTCAAAACGATTGAGGCGGGGTCCTGCCATCCAACATTCATAAAAACTTAACGAGATTGCTGCAGAGTTAAGGAGCCCCTATAAGGAGTTTCCTTGATGAAACGATTGATCAAGTCTGCTGCGTTCGTTGTGACTGCATCTCTGTTGGCTACCTCAATGTCCTTCGCGGCGGAAAACGTCCGGCTGACAGGCTCCGGAGCCAGTTTTCCGGCACCGATCTATCTCACCTGGTTCAAGGATTTCAGCAAGAAATCGGCTGGTGTCACTGTGGATTACCAATCCAAGGGCAGCGGCGCGGGTGTACAGGACTTTTTGAATAAGACCGTTGATTTCGCCGCCAGTGACTCGGCTATGAAAGACGAAGACATTGCCAAGGTAAGCGAGGGTGTGCAGTTGCTGCCGATGACGGCGGGTGAAATCGTGCTGGCTTATAACCTGCCGGGCAATCCTAAAGGGCTCAAATTGCCGCGCGACGTCTACTCCAACATCTTCCTGGGCAAGATCACGCGCTGGAACGACCCGCAGATCGCCGCAGCCAACCCCGATTTGAAACTGGCCGATACGCCGATCACGGTTGTTGTGCGAGCAGACTCCAGCGGTACCACTGCGGTGTTCACCAAGCACCTGGCGGCCATCAATCCGGAGTTCAAGCAGGCGCTGGGTGAGGGCAACACCGTCAACTGGCCGGCCAGCGACAAATTCATCAAATCGCCGAAGAATGACGGTGTGACAGCCACCGTACGCCAGACCCCGGGTGCCATCGGTTACATCGAATACGGCTTTGCCAAACTTGCCAAGGTTGACTTCGCGCAGTTGCAGAACAAGGCCGGTCAGTACGTGGTACCGAACGCGGAAAGCGGCGCCGAGGCACTCGCTGCGGTAAAAATGCCCGAGAGCCTGGTGGCCTGGCTGCCAGATCCGGACGGCGCCAAGTCTTATCCGATCACTTCCTACACCTGGATGATCTTTCGCAAGGACAACGGTAACCCGGCCAAGGCCAAAGCCATGCGCGAGATGGTCGAGTACAGCTTGACCGAAGGGCAGAAAATCGCCGACTCGATGGGTTATATACCTTTGCCACAGTCGGTCGTCGATCAGGTTCGCAAGGCGTCTGCCAACATCCAGTAAGCGCTCGCGAGGCCTCTCTCGGCGCCTGCTTTCAGCGCCGGCAGAGTTTCCCTTCATTCCGGAATTAGCCAATGAACACACCTTTTGTCGTACCGGTTAATCCGGCTTCTGCGTGCCAACCACCGTCCGCAAAGGACTTTCTGGTCGACCGCGTCTTCCGTGCGCTAGCGCAAATAGGCGTGGTGCTGATTCTGGCACTGGTCTTTGCGCTGATATTCGAAGTAGGGCGCAAGGCCATTCCCGGCATTGAGAAGCACGGCCTGGATGTGCTTTTGGGGTCGGTCTGGGATGTCAATCAGGGCAAATACGGCATTCTGCCTGCCATTTGGGGGACGCTCTACAGTGCTTTCATTGCGCTGCTGATCGCCGGTTTTTTCGGTGTCAGCATGGCGATTTTTCTGACCCAGGATTTCCTGCCCGCCAAGCTGGCTGCCGTCTTCCGTACCATCGTCGAGTTACTGGCAGCCATCCCCAGCGTCGTTTACGGTCTCTGGGGGATTTACGTGGTGATTCCGGCAATTCGGCCGCTGGCGGAGTGGCTGAACAGCGAACTCAGCTGGATACCTTTTTTTGGCACATCGTTGAGCGGGCCTGGGCTGCTGCCGGCGGCACTGGTACTGGCAATCATGATTCTGCCGACCATTGCTGCGGTGTCGCAGGACGCGCTCACCGGCGTACCGATGAAAACCAAGCAGGCTGCCTACGGCATGGGAACCACCCATTGGGAGGCCATTCTCAAAGTGATGGTGCCCTCTGCCGCCACCGGCATCTTTGGTTCCCTCGTCTTGGGGCTGGGCCGCGCGTTAGGTGAAACCATGGCGCTGGCCATGCTGGTAGGCAACGCCAACAACATCTCCCTTTCTCTCTTTGCCCCGGCCAATACGCTGGCGGCCTTGCTGGCGTTGAATTTCCCCGAGGCAGGGCCGAATGAGATTGAAGTATTGATGTACGCGGCACTGGTCCTGATGTTCATCACGCTACTGGTGAACATCATCGGTTCCATGATCATGGTCTATGCCCAACGTGGTACTAAATAATGACTGACATCACGTCCTCTGACGCTGCATTTCCTAGCCTGCAGCGCAAGTTTGAAGGTCGCGCGCTGCGCAGCCTGGTGTTGACCATGCTGGTCTGGGGCGGTGCTCTATTGGCCAGCGTGCCATTGATCTCCGTGCTCTACATGCTGATCACTCGCGGCGGGGCACGTCTGAATCTGGAGGTCTTCACCGAACTTCCGCCCACCGGTTTCGAGACGGGCGGTGGTTTTGGCAACGCGATGGCAGGCACCTTCGTCATGGTCGGTATCGCAGCGGCGATCGCGGTGCCGGTCGGCATCATGGCGGCCATCTTTCTGGCTGAACTGGGCCCTGACAGCAAGCTGGCAAACGCCGCGCGCTTTGCCGCCAAGATGCTCACGGGGCTGCCCTCCATTCTGGCCGGGGTATTCGCCTACGCGCTGGTCGTGATGACCACTGGTACTTACTCGGCGCCGGCCGGTGGCGTGGCACTGGCCGTGCTGATGTTGCCGATCGTTGTGCTGACGGCTGAAGAGTCGATGCGGATGGTGCCCAAGATCATGAAAGATGCCGCCTACGGCATGGGCTGCACCCGCTCACAGGTCATCTGGAAAATCGTCTTGCCTACCGGCATGCCGGCGATCCTCACCGGAGTCATGCTGGCCGTGGCCCGCGCTGCGGGCGAAACCGCACCATTGTTGTTCACGGCGCTGTTCAGCAACTACTGGATTTACCACGATGGCAGCCTGGCGGTGATGAATCCGACGGCCTCGCTCGCCGTGCTGATTTACAACTTTTCCGGCATGCCCTTCGACAACCAACTCGAACTGGCATGGGCGGCCTCGCTGGTGCTGGTGATGATCGTACTGGTCGTCAATATTGTCAGCCGTATTTTCGGCAAGCCCAAGTACTGAGAACGGAGCATCTGAACCTTGAACGCATCAAATCTGCAAGTCGCGGCTCCGTTTGTCACTCAGGCGCCAGTGGTCATGGACTGCAAGCTGGACAAGATTTTCTACGGTAACTTCCTGGCAGTGCGTGACAGCCATGTTCCGATCGAAAAAAACAAGATCACCGGTTTCATCGGTCCATCGGGTTGCGGCAAGAGCACCGTACTGCGCAGCCTCAACCGGATGAACGATCTGGTGAAGGGATTTCGCTTCGAAGGGCACGTGCATTTCCTCGGGCAAGACGTTTATGGAAAGGGCGTTGATCCAGTGGTCGTGCGTCGTTATATCGGCATGGTGTTTCAGCAGCCGAACCCGTTCTCGATGAGCATCTTCGATAACGTCGCGTTTGGCCTGCGCCTCAATCGCTACAAGGGCGATCTGGGTGACCGCGTGAAGCACGCTTTGCAGGGCGCAGCGCTGTGGGACGAAGTCAAGGACAAGCTCAAGGTCAGCGGCCTGTCCCTGTCCGGTGGCCAGCAGCAACGGCTTTGCATCGCCCGTGCCATTGCGACCGAACCGGAAGTGCTGTTGCTGGATGAGCCGTGCTCGGCACTTGACCCGATCGCGACCCGGCGGGTTGAGGAGTTGATGATCGAGTTGAAGAAGGACTACACCATCGCCCTGGTGACTCACAATATGCAGCAGGCTATCCGCGTCGCTGACACCACCGCTTTTTTCTCGGTTGATATTTCCCAGGGGACGCGCACCGGCTATCTGGTCGAGATGGGGCCGACAACCCAGATATTCGATAAACCGCGTGAACAAATGACCGAAGACTACATCAGCGGCAAGTTCAGCTAAGCAGCAATCATCCAGTCAAGACGGCAAGCGGCCATGGACAAGGGTGCTGTACTGGCATCCGGCCGTTTGACCCTTTTATCTACCGTTCTCAGGATTGCCAATGTCTGCAACGCGTCGTCTTGATTTGCCCGCGATTGAACGGGTATTGCGAGAGGTTCAGGGCCGTTTCTCCGAACTCAGCAGGCACTTTACCGAGCCTCGCGATCCCTTCACTGACGAAGTGCTGCACAATGTGCTTGAAGGCTATGCGCTGATTGACGACTATGTGGCTCGCGGTGTCGACCTGTTCGACCTTCAGCAACTGAACCTGATGCTGGAGATCAACGCTACCGTCCTCTGTGGCCGGGACCCGGTTCGCCGACTGGAGTACGCTCAACACCTGGCAGCTACCGAAGAGCACTTCTTCAACAACGTTGAGGGGGGGATAAAGGACCTCTTCAACTGGTATTGCGCGTATCGCAGTGAGTCAGTCTGGAAGCGAGCAGCTGGTGTTTATGTGCGAATCCTCAGCAAGCCGCAGTTGTTTATCGAGGGTAATAACCGCAGTGGCTCACTCATCGTCAGCTATTTGCTCATGCGCGCGGGATTACCTCCATTCGTGCTGACGCTGGAAAATGCCGGGGGGTACTTCAATCCGTCCTCGGTTATCCGCAACTCTGCCAAGCATGGGGTAAAGGCGTTGTATGAATTGCCCAAAATCAAGAAAAAGTATGCGGCCTTCCTCGAAGGTCAGGCGCCTGTGTCGATGAATTTTTTACTCAAAGACAAGACCTCGCCCGTCTTGCAAGGGGGAGATTG
The DNA here is from genome assembly GCF_022662375.1 of Pseudomonas sp. CROZ-RG-20F-R04-15. Lineage (GTDB taxonomy): Bacteria > Pseudomonadota > Gammaproteobacteria > Pseudomonadales > Pseudomonadaceae > Aquipseudomonas. The sequence goes on from NZ_JAKNQL010000013.1 coordinate 103,338, forward strand.
ATGAGCGGGCAACCCATTTCCGCCAGGTACCAGGCTTCCGTCAGTCGCGTTTGGCAAGCCATGCTCGGTGCTATCCCCATGAGCGTATTCGCTCGCCAGCGCATACGGGTTTCGTTCGATATCGATGACACGCTGGCCTGCCAGTTGCATCACTGTGCCGTCGAGCAGAACTGGTTGCCGGCCTGCTTGCATCGTTGGTTCGGCGAGCCACTGCGATGCGGTACGCGCTCATTGACCCGCGAGTTGCGCCGTCAGGGCTGCAGTATCTGGGTTTACACGTCGTCCGGTCGGACCCCGGCCTATATCAGGCGTTGGCTGTTGTTGTATGGCATCCGCGTCGACGGGGTGGTCAACATTGTGGTGCATAACCAGGCTTTGGTGACAAACGGGTTGGCAAACGGTCCGTCGAAATTCCCCCCGGCTTTCGATATCGACTTGCATGTCGATGACTCCGAAGGTGTGCGCTCGGAAGGCCATGATCACGGGTTTCGCGTTGTTGTCGTGCACCCGGAGGATGAGCATTGGGCGCAGCGGGTTCTGGGTGCCGTCGCTGACGTACAGGCACTGCTCGCCCGGCAACAACAGGGCAGGAGCAGGAATCCGGCGCAACAATGTCCAGAAGCCGTGTCCTGATTTTCAGTGCAGACAAAAACGCCGCTCAATGAGCGGCGTTTTTTGTAGCAGGCAGTGACGCGTCGCGGGTTATTGCGAGCCTCAGGCTACGCCGTTCCAGGGACGGTCTCCGTTTTCATCCTTGATGCGGGTCGGCAGTCCCATGACGTCCAGCGCTTTGAGGAACGGCTCAGCCGGCAGTTCCTCGACGTTGGCCATGCGCTGCACATCCCACTCGCCACGGGCGACCAGCAGGGCAGCGGCAACAGGCGGTACGCCGGCGGTGTAGGAAATGCCCTGGCTGTCGGTTTCGGCAAAGGCTTCCTCGTGGTCGGCCACGTTGTAGATGAACACTTCGCGCGACTGGCCATCCTTGGTGCCCTTGACCAGGTCACCGATGCAGGTCTTGCCGGTGTAGCCGGGCGCCAGCGAGCTCGGGTCAGGCAGCACGGCCTTGACCACTTTCAGCGGCACAACTTCCAGGCCTTCGGCGGTCTTGACCGGTTGTTCGGACAGCAGGCCGAGGTTCCTGAGGACCGTGAACACGTTGATGTAGTGCTCGCCAAAACTCATCCAGAAACGCACGTTGGGTACGTCCAGATTCTTCGATAGCGAGTGCACTTCATCGTGACCGGTCAGGTACAGGTTCTGCGAGCCTACGACCGGCAGGTCGTCGGTGCGTTTGACTTCGAACATGGTGTTGCTGGTCCACTGGCTGTTCTGCCAGCTCCACACCTGCCCGGTGAATTCACGGAAATTGATTTCCGGATCGAAATTGGTGGCGAAATATTTGCCGTGGGAACCGGCATTGACGTCAAGAATGTCGATCGAATCAATGCGGTCGAAATACTGTTGTTGTGCCAGTGCTGCATAGGCGTTGACCACACCCGGGTCGAAGCCCACGCCGAGAATGGCGGTGATGTTCTTCTCTTGGCACTCGGCGAGGTGCTTCCACTCATAGTTGCCATACCAGGGCGGGGTTTCGCAGATCTTGCCCGGCTCTTCGTGAATGGCGGTGTCGAGATAAGCGACGCCGGTATCGATGCAGGCACGCAGCACCGACATGTTGAGGAACGCGGAGCCGACGTTGATGACGATCTGGGATCCGGTTTCACGGATCAGTGCTTTGGTCGCCTCGACATCCAGCGCATTGAGCGAGAAGGCTTTGATATCGGCGGGTTGTTTGAGGCTACCCTTGGCCTTGACGCTATCGATGATGGCCTGGCATTTGGAGATGTTGCGCGACGCGATAGCGATACGACCGAGTTCATCGTTATGCTGCGCGCACTTGTGGGCCACCACCTTAGCGACACCTCCTGCACCAATGATAAGAACGTTCTTTTTCAATTGCTTTTTCTCTCCTTTATCTGTCCGTTTCAAGAAAGGCTGGACAGGTAGTCTTCGTAACCGAATTGGCGAACCACTTCGACGGTACCATCGAGTTGTTTCACCACGATGGATGGCATTTTCAAACCGTTGAACCAGTTCTTCTTGACCATGGTGTAGCCGGCGGTATCGATGAATGACAGTCGATCACCGATGGCCAGCGGACGGTCAAACTGGTACTCGCCGAAGATGTCTCCGGCCAGGCACGATTTGCCGCACACCATGTAGGTGTGCTCGCCCTCGCTCGGCGCCAGCTTGGCGTTCAGGCGATAGATCAACAGGTCGAGCAAGTGGGCTTCAATGGAGCTGTCCACGACGGCCAGGTGCTTGCCGTTGTAGAGGGTGTCGAGCACGGTGACCTCCAGCGAAGCGCTGTTAGTGATCGCCGCTTCGCCAGGTTCCAGATAGACCTGCACGCCGTACTTTTGCGAGAACGCCTTGAGACGAGCGCAGAACGCATCCAGTGCGTAGCCTTCACCGGTGAAGTGAATGCCGCCGCCCAGGCTGACCCAGCTGACCTTGTGCAGCAGCTCACCGAAGCGCTCTTCGATGGTGCAGAGCATTTGGTCGAACAGGCCAAAATCACCGTTCTCACAGTTATTGTGGAACATGAAGCCGGAGATCTGGCTGATAACGCCCTCGATTTTCACCGGGTCCCATTCGCCTAGACGGCTGAACGGACGCGCCGGGTCGGCCAGCAGATAATCGGAGCTGCTGACTTGCGGGTTAACACGCAGGCCACGGACTTTGCCCTCAGAGCGCTCGGCAAAGCGTTGCAGCTGGCTGATGGAGTTGAAGATGATCTTGTCGCAATTGTCGAGCATCTCCTCGATCTCATCGTCGGCCCAGGCCACGCTGTAGGCATGGGTTTCGCCTTCAAACTTCTGGCGGCCGAGCTTGAGTTCGTACAGCGACGACGATGTGGTGCCGTCCATGTATTGCTGCATCAAGTCGAACACCGACCAGGTCGCGAAGCACTTGAGTGCCAGCAAGGCCTTGGCCCCCGACTGTTCGCGCACATAGGCGATCTTCTGCATGTTAGTCAGCAGTTTCTGTTTATCGATGAGGTAGTACGGTGTCTTGATCATTTCGAGGCCTCCGGCAAGGCCAGCCAAAAAAGGATGCGCATTGTGCCCCGACTGGCTACATATCGAAAGAGCAGAGCGTGAGGCTCACTGAGCGGATCCCTCAACAGGATTGAACGCTCGGGACGTTGGGCCGGTATACAACTTCTGTTTCAAACAATCAGCCATCCCGAGAACCCCGGTAACTGCTCAGTCATAAATCAACGTCACTATGGCAGTACCATCCAGTACCCGAGGTCTTCACCATGCCCTCAGCTCAAGATCATTTGATACACCGCATTCAGCGCGAGCTGCTCGACCACAGTGACGAGGAGCTGGAATTGGAGTTGTCCGAAGACGGGCATGATCTGAAGGCGCTGTTCGATGACCACGTTCCGAATGGTATCGAGAAGGACGAAAGACGGCTTTATTTCAGCGAACTGTTTCGCCTGCAAGGTGAACTGGTGAAGCTGCAAAGCTGGGTGGTCAAGACTGGACACAAGGTAGTGATCCTGTTCGAAGGACGTGATGCAGCCGGCAAGGGAGGGGTAATCAAGCGCATCACCCAGCGGCTCAACCCCCGGGTTTGCCGTGTCGCTGCCTTGCCCGCGCCCAACGACCGCGAACGTACCCAATGGTACTTCCAGCGATATGTCTCGCACCTGCCGGCAGCAGGTGAGATCGTGCTATTTGACCGCAGTTGGTACAACCGCGCCGGCGTTGAAAAGGTTATGGGATTTTGCAACGACTATCAGTACGAAGAATTTTTCCGGACCGTGCCAGAGTTTGAACGGATGCTCGCCCGTTCCGGCATTCAGTTGATCAAGTACTGGTTTTCCATTTCCGACCAGGAACAACACCTGCGCTTCCTTAGTCGCATTCACGACCCGCTCAAGCAGTGGAAACTCAGCCCGATGGATCTGGAGTCACGTCGGCGTTGGGAGGCCTATACCAAGGCCAAGGAAATCATGCTCGAACGCACCCACATTGCCGAAGCACCCTGGTGGGTGGTGCAAGCCGACGACAAGAAAAAAGCCCGACTTAACTGCATCAAACATCTACTCGGTCAAATGCCTTACGAAGAAGTCGAGTTACCGCTGATTGAACTGCCGCAGCGCGTGCGCGAGGAGGACTACTCTCGCAGTCCTACGCCACCGGAACTCATGGTGCCTCAAGTCTATTAAACGGCCGAACCAGGCGGCCCGACGACTTGTATCGTTTCAGACTCGATCCGGCATGGCTGCGCAACACTCAATTCATTCAACAATCCGGACAGCCTGGGAATCCAACTGACGGTTATGTCATGAAGCAAGTGCCCGACTGCCGGGTATCTAAATAACCTCATCCAGTGCCTGCTCAAGAAGGCTGATTGTGCGCTCGATATTTTGAAGTTTTTCGAGTCCGAACAGACCGAGACGAAAGGTCTGAAAGTCAGCGGGTTCGTCGCATTGCAACGGCACGCCGGCAGCGATCTGCAGGCCGCGCTCGGAAAATTTCTTGCCGTTCTTGATATCGACATCATCGGTGTAACTCACAACCACGCCGGGAGCCTGAAATCCCGCAGCGGCCACGCTTTTGATGCCTTTGCCGGTTAACAGCGCACGCACCCGATCACCCAGCGCCTGTTGGTCGTCGCGAACCTTGTCGAAGCCGTACGCTTGCGTCTCTTTCATCACGTCGTTGAACCGCGCGAGGGAATCGCTGGGCATCGTCGCGTGATAGGCATGTCCGCCCTGTTCGTAGGCCTGCATGATCTGCAACCACTTTTTCAGGTCGCAGGCGAAGCTGCTGCTTTGCGTTTGTTCGATGCGCTCGAGCGCCGCAGCACTGAACATCACCAGCGCGCAGCAAGGGGAGGCGCTCCAGCCTTTCTGCGGTGCGCTGATCAACAGGTCGACGGCGCATATGTGCATATCCACCCAGATCGTGCCGGAGGCGATGCAGTCCAGCACGAACAGACCACCCACTGCATGCACGGCGTCGCCGACGGCCCGCAGGTACTCGTCAGGCAGGAGAATCCCGGATGAAGTTTCAACGTGGGGCGCGAAAACCACCTGCGGTTTCTGCGCCGCGATGGCGGCCAGCACTTCGTCCAAAGGTGGCGGGGCGTAGGCTGCCTGGCGCCCTGTCTCGACCGGCCGGGCTTTGAGAACTTTAGTGTCCGCCGGGATGTTGCCCATCTCCAGAATCTGGCTCCAGCGATAACTGAACCAACCGTTGCGTATCACCAGGCACTGCTGGCCGGTGGCGAACTGTCGCGCCACCGCTTCCATGCCGAATGTGCCGCTGCCCGGAACCACCGCCACCGCTTCGGCGTTGTAGACCTCTTTCAGGGTCGTGGAAATGTTCTTCATCACGCCTTGAAAGGACTGCGACATGTGGTTCAGCGAGCGGTCGGTGTAGACCACGGAATACTCGACCAATCCCTCGGGATCGATGCTCGGATAGAGCTTGGACATGGTGACTCCTTCGGCAGAGAGGTGAACATCATTGGCAAGCAAGTGTAGGCAAAGGGCAGGGATCAGCTCATTGATTTGCGCAAATGAGGTTAGAGTGCTCGGCAATGTCTCAATCCTTGCGTGAACCATGAAGCTGCCGCTGTTTATTTCTCTGGATGGGCCCAAGGGTACTGGCAAAACCACACTGCTGGAGGCCGTCACCGCAGCACTGCGGGCAGACAAGCAGAAAGTCATTCGGTTGTGCGAGAGAAAAAGCGATCCCTACAGAGGCGAAACCATGGCCCTGGTCAACCAACTCGCCAGACATCCCTCGCGGGAGCTGGAGTGGGCGGTGTGTCAGCGTCTTGCGGATAGTCGTCGCTGGATTTCTGAGCGGGTGCTACCCAAACAGCCGCTGGACAGCATCATCCTGATCGACCGCTGGTATCCGTCGGATGCCGCATTTCGCCATAGCGTGCCGTTTGCCGAGATTCTGCAGTTGAACATGCAGCGAGGCGTGCGCGTGCCGGATCTGCATGTCGGCGTCGTCACCGCACCGGATATTTCATGGGCGCGGGCAACGGCCAGGTCACGAGGGCTCGGCGGCACGGTGATCCAGAAACACGCCGAGCATGTCGTGTGTAGCGAGATGTTCGAGCAGGCGGTTGCCGATCACGGCTGGGTGTTGTGCCGTAACGAAGGAACCATCGAAGCCGCAACGACTCAGGTGGTTACAGAGATCTATAAAGTGCTTGGCTGATTATCGCTGCGCAGGCGCTGGCCTAATTTGAATTTCAGGTTTCTCTGGTCTGAGCTAACCGTACTGACGGATCACACGCCACCCATGCTCACAAACCTCTGGTATGTCGTTGTCCCATCGTCACAGCTGACTGACGGATTGATGCCGGTTCAATTGCTCGGACAACCTTTCGTTGCGTTCCGCGATGACGCGGGCGTCGCTCATGTGCTCTCGGATATTTGCGTGCATCGCGGCGGCTCGCTGTCCGCCGGCAGCAAGGTGGGCAATAGCGTGCAGTGTCCCTATCACGGCTGGCGGTTTGGCGCTGATGGTGTGTGCACGCTGATACCGGCGCAGCCCGATCTGCGGATTCCGGCAAAGGCCCGAGTGGATGCGTACCCGACGATGGAACGCTACGGTTGGATCTGGGCGTTTTTAGGTGATCTGCCTGAGTCTGAGCGTCCACCGTTGCCCACGCTCGACTGGGTCAACGATCCTGCCATCCGTGTGGTCTCGGGCCACTTTGACTGGCAGGCCAGCTGGGACCGGATTATCGAAAACGGTCTGGACTTCGCCCACGCACCGTTTGTCCATGGTTCAACCTTCGGTGATCCGGACCATCCCGAGATTGAATCATTCGAGGTCGACAGCGATGCGTGGGGCGGCAGCGCGCAAATGCTCATGCGCAGACCGGCACGCAAAGGAATGCTCAGGCGCAAATCCTCCACCGAGTTTGTCAGCGTGGTTACTGTTCCGGGGTTTCACCTGTCCGGCCCGTGTACAACGCTTGAGCTTGAGTTGCCCAATGGCTGGCGGATCTACATCGTCTCGGCGCATGTGCCGATTGACGCCAATCGCACGCGCACCTGGTGGATGATGGGCAGAACGTTCCTGCGTACCCGACTGCTGGATCGCAGGTTTATTGCGAGCAATATTCGTATCTTCGAACAAGATCATGCGGTGCTGAAAAACGTCCGGCCCGAACGTGTGCCGGACTCTTTTCAGCAGGAGGTTTCGTTGAAATCCGATGCGCTGCAGATTGCTTTTCGCAAAGACGTACAGGCCCTGGAGCAGCGCGGCTGGCGCATCGATGAGGAGCGTCTTGCGCGTACTTTCACCGGACGCAAGGCCTGTGCAGTACCCAGCCCCGAACGTCGTCAAATTCGCGCTTGGGCAATCGAGCCGATTCCGCTCGTGGATATCACCCACGAATCTGAATAGTGGTGCGAGCCAGTCTGCGCTTGGCGCAGACTGGCGCCACCCTTAGCGCGTCTCGCAATGAGGTGAAAGCTCGCCGCTCAGTGCATCCACCATCGGTGGATGCTCCTGCACCGCTTGACGCAGATCTTCGGTCACCCGCAGTTCCGCACCCGTCGGCGAAAACGTTGCCGCCGCTGCGAACGGCGCGGGATTGGCCGGTACCGGGCGTTTGCCACGGCGCCACAGGAAGAAGGTGACCATGCACAGATTGACCAGCGCAAATACCCAGAACAGCCCATTGGCACCGAACGAGTTCATCACCGGCGAGATCATCATCGGGCTGATCGCCGAGCCCAGTGAGTTGATCAGCAGCAAGCCCTGAATCATCGGCACCAAGGCTTCGGCAGGGGCGCGGTCGGCGGCGTGGCTGACGGCCACCGGGTACAGCGCAAACACGCCGCCACCGAGCAGAAACAACATCACCGCGAGCATTGTCGAGGACAGCGGCAACAGCACGATCACCAGCGATAGCACGGTGCACGCCACCGTCAGAATGGTCAGCACTTGCAAGCGATCCTTGCGATCAGACCAACGTCCGACCGGGTATTGCAAAAGCATCGCACCAAGAATCGTCCAGGCCATCATGCTCCCGACTTCACTGACATTCAGACCGGCGCGTTGCAGATACAGCGGCAGCAAGGTGTAAATCGCCGCAATGGTGACACCCGAGCCGAAACAGCCGACCAGCCCGGTCGGCGTCACGCCCAACAGTTGTCGAGGCTTGAGCGGCTCGACCTGATCGAGCAGCGGCGACACGCGCGGCAGGATCACGATCGGCAGCACCGAAAACGAAGCGAGCATGCCGGCAACCATAAACGGTGCGCTCTCGCTCAACCCGGTGATTTTTCCCAGCGCTGCCTGGCCCAGTACACCGGCGCCGTACAGGACGATCATGTACAACGCGAGCAAGCGCCCGCGAATCTTCGCGTCACCCGCCAGCAGCAGCCAGCTTTCGATCACCAGAAACACACCGACCGTGGCCCAGCCATTGATCAGGCGCAGGGCAAACCAGCCCCAAGTGTCATAGAACAAGCCCTGCAGCAGGATGGTCACGGCGATCAGCGAGGCAAAGCTGCCGTAGGCGCGGATATGGCCGATGCGCAAAATCAAGCGATCATTGAATACGGCGCCCAGGGTCAGGCCGATGAAGTAGGCCGATGAAACGACACCGATCATCGTCGCCGAAGCGCCGGCGGCGTCCAGTCGAAGGGTGGTCAGCGAAGACAGGAAACCGTTGCCCAGCGCAACAATGAACAGCCCGAGCAGGGGCGCCAGCGCCATGGCCAGCAAACGCGGAGACATAAAAACCTCTAGAGAACGAACAGCGCAACGTGCGCCTCTGCGCATGCGATTGCCAAGCCGGGGTGTGTGGTGCAGGCAGACACCGAGGGGGCTGCAAGAGAGCGCGGGATTCTAAGGCTTGTGCAGGATTTGCCAAGAGCTGTTTGCTGCGACGTTGGGACGCAGGTGTTGCCGTTTATGTTTGTCCTGAGCGGACGGAGGAAAAACAGCTTTTTGCGATCACCCAAGTGCTAAATTGCCTCGCGTACGCTAAGTGTTCCGCAATCACGCACGTTTCTGGAGATCAACAGCATGGAAGCCACCCCGATAGGCCGAACAGCCGCAACACGTTACCTCGCAGCATTTGGCCTATCGCTGCTGTTCAACCCTTCCACCCCAGCCTTCGCCTTCAACCCCGACCTGCATTCGGCCTATGCCCTGAAAGCAGCTCAGGCGTATCAACGCTGCCCGGGAGTCAAGTTGCCAGAACAGTTGGCCGAGGCATTGGCGACAGGCACTGACGCTGAGGATTCAAATCTGCTGACGCTCCCGCAGCGCGCTACCAATTGGCACTTCTATAACCGCAACAAAAAACTTGAGCCATTCTGGTTCGCCAACCGTAGCCTGGACGTGATTTTTTCCAAGCGTATTGAAAAGCTGAACGCGCTGCTGGTGGAACCTGATGCCGATCCCGTTGCGGTATACGAGCAAGCGGGAAGGGTCTTGCATTACATACAGGACATGAGCGTCCCCGGCCATGTCGTGCCGGCTTATCACGCCAAATTGCCGGGCAATCATGCCGATCCGTTTGATGAGTTCGAGAGCGTTGAAGCGCTGCCCGTGTTCGGTTTGTCTGACGCGCAGTGTCAGGCGCTTCGCGCTGAGGCGGATAACGCCGATGCGTCCCCTCAGCGTTTTCTGGACGACGCCGCAACAGCCACCTTGCAGGCGATAGAACAGATAGACGCAGCCGGTAAACCTGTCGTCGACGGTGCATGGCAAGCGTATTGGGTGTATCCCGCTCGAGATACCGATGAGGCCCGAAAAGGCTGGGGCCAATACGCTAGCTGCGAATTTGCAAGGGGCGATATCAACGCTGAGTGCAAGCGTGAAGAAGAGCTTGTGGCGTTGTTTGAGCAGCAATCTCGACAGGCTCAGACAAATTCGGTGTTGATGCTTTTTTATGTACAAAAGAAGCTGGCCGAAGCAGGCCAAACTCGACCGTGAAGAACCGCTGGCAAGAAACCTTCACGCACCGACTTTAACCTCAGCCTTGACGACTGATTTACGATAAGTCAGCAACACGATGCCCATGACCACAATCACCCCGCCGAAAATCTGTCCCTTACTGAGCATCTGGTCCAGCACAATCCAGCCCATCAGCAGCGTTGCCAATGGCTCGATGTTCATGACCGGCGCATTGCGCGGCATGTCGAGTCGAGGCACCGAAATGAACAGGACGATAAAACCGGTGCCGTACAGCACTACCAGAGTGGCGAGGGCCAGCCATCCGGTCGAGGTGGCGGGCAGGTTCAATCCGCCGGGAAGGGCGCCCGTCAGCCCTGCCAGGTTGACGCTGCTGAACACGATGAAAATGGTCAGCAGACTGCGCACCGAGCCACGTACCTGAGACAGTTTGTGGTCGGTGATCCACAGCGCGCAGGCGAACACGCTGGCGGCGCAGAACGCGAGCGCGACGCCCGTCAGCCATTGCGCACTGACGTCTGTCGTGGTCGAGAGACGCCCGGGGACATCCAGCACAAACACCAGACCCAATAGAATCAAGCCCATCAACGTCGCGGTGCGGGCGCTCGGTCGCTGGCCACCCAGCGCCCAGGTGAGCAATGCCAGCAAAATGGGGAATACGTTTGCCACCAGCAGGGCCAGCGCCACCGGCACCCGTGCGACAGCAGAGTAAAGGCACAGACTCTGCGCAGTGATCAGCAACCCCAGCAACAGTTGCCAGCGCCACGCACCCGCCGGCAAGCGCAGGCTTTGTCTTTGCCACAGCACCAGGATGGCGAGCACCAGCAGGGTCCCGCCGGACCGCATCAAAATCGCCAGCAGCACCCCCGCACCATCATCAAATGCGACTCGCGCCGCCACATGATTGCCGGCAAACGCACAGCCCATGCACAACAGAATGATCACAGCCAGATAGCGGGGGAAGGGCGGCGGTACGGTTTGCGCAGCGGTAGGGCGAGGCATGGCAGGTCTCAGGATTGTTAGCCGTTCGAACGACTTGGTTTTTATTAGGTTGTCGTACAACTAGACCGTTTTATCGCATTCGGCGACGTCGGGCAATAGACCTGAAAACGCACAGCTACGCATATGTTCGGCGTTAAGGTGGATTTTTAGGTAGTTGATTAAGCGTAGAGATCGTATGACTTGATAGGGCAGGGGCGCATCGGCCCCTGCTTCCAGCGATTACCCATTCATGAAATGCGGGTCGTCTGCTTCTACTCAGGCATGAACCGGATAATCGATATAGCCACGCTGATCCCCGCCGAAAAAGCTGCTCGGGTCTGGCGCGTTGAGCGCCAAGCCATCGTGCAGCCGACGCGGCAAGTCGGGGTTGGCCAGAAACGGTCGGCCAAACGCGATGATGTCGGCACGATCGGCAATCAGCGCCTGTTCGGCAGATTGCGCATCGTAGCCGCCCGCCAGGATCAGCACGCCGTTCCACGTCTTGCGCAACTGGGCAATGATCGCGTCCCAGCGCGGGTCGAAGTTCTCGTCTTTGACTGTGCCGACCATGGCAGGCTCGACCAGGTGCAGATAGGCCAGGTTCCATTGGTTGAGTGCCTCGACCAAGTGGCCGAAGGTCGCCTCCGGGGTGTCATCGCCCATGCCCATGAAGCGCCCCATCGGCGTCAGGCGCACGCCGACCCGCTCGGCACCGACTTCTTCAGTGACGGCCGCCACCACTTCCAGCAGAAACCGCGCGCGGTTCGCCACACTGCCGCCATAGGCGTCGTCACGCTGGTTGCTGTTGCTGTTAAGAAACTGGTCGAGCAGGTAACCGTTGCCAGCATGAATCTCTACACCGTCCATGCCCGCCTGCAATGCGTTGCGCGCGGCCACGCGGTAGTCCTCGACGATGCCGGCGATTTCCGCCGTTTCCAGCGCACGCGGCACCGGCACGTCTCCCCAGACGCCGTTACCGTTTTCATCGACGATAAACGTCTTGCCCGGCACCGGCAGCGCGCTGGGCGCAACCGGCAGGCCGGCATCGGGTTGAAAGCTCGGATGGGACACCCGGCCGACGTGCCACAGCTGCATGAAGATCAACCCGTCGGCCTCATGCACCGCCGCGCTGACGTCACGCCACGCGCGGACTTGCTCTGGGCTGTAGATGCCCGGCGTCCAGGCGTAACCCTGAGCCTGCCGGGAGATTTGTGTGGCTTCGGTGATGATCAGCGCGGCACTGGCCCGCTGGCGGTAGTACTCGGCGTTCATCGGTGTCGGCACATCGCCCGGTTGGCCGGCGCGGGAGCGCGTCAACGGCGCCATGGCCACGCGATGGGCGAGGGTGTAAGGACCGAGTGCGAGAGGTTGGAACAGGCGACGAGTCATGGGTAGCTCCGGATTTCAATATAAGGAATTCAAGTGCGGCAGCGGTGCCGCAAACCAGTGCCGCTAACTTAACCGCGCTCAGCGGAGCTGATAATCAGTGACCGGCGCTACGCTGTTTTGCGCACGGCGCAATGGCGCCCGTGCTCATCAGCGATGAACACGGGGCGCGATTCAGGCGGGTGGGTTTGAGCGCGTCAGCGGCAGGTTCAGCCAGCGCCGGCCGGTGGCGTTGGTGACGGCGTTGCCAAGGGCGGCGGCCATCGGCCCCTGGACGATTTCAGCAGCACCGAGAAAGGGTTCTCCCGGCTGGTCGAGCACATGCACATCGACTTTTTTCGGCAACTGCGTGAAACGCAGAATCGGATAACCGCTCCAGTCGTAGCTGCGAATGCCGCCCGCGTCGTAGGCGACTTTTTCGTACAGGGTCCAGCTCGCGGACTGCACGATGCCGCCCTCGACCTGATTGCGCAGGCCGTCGGGGCTGACGATCTGGCCAACGTCAACCGCCGTCACTACGTGATCAATGCGGATCTCGCCGGTCTGCGGATGCACCCGCAGCTTCACCGCGATGGCGCAGTAACCCATGATGTTTTTGTAGCGGGCAAAGGCGAAACCGATCCCGGCGCCGGGCGCGCGGCTTTTTTGTGGCCAACCGATCTCGTCACGCACACGTTCTACCACCGCGCGAGCACGCGGGTCGCTGAGATGGGCCAGACGCAAGGCGACCGCGTCGATACCGGCCCGGATCGCCAACTCGTCGATACTCGCCTCGATGGCGAAGATGTTGATGTGCGCACCCAGCGAACGCATGGCCGAGGTGCGAAAAGGCATCTCGGTGACGAAGGTCATGTTGATGCGCGTCGAGTTCAACTGGTAAAGCGGCACTGCGTTGCGATCACCATCGCCTTCGGGCTGGGCGATCGGCACGGATGGCGCCGAGAAGAAGGGCCGCGCGAGCAAACGTGCCGGCAGCAGACGCCCGGCGTTGACGATGCGTTCGTTGTGCGGCGTGGTCCAGAGTTCGTAGGCCCAGTCCTGCAGGCGGCCGTGGCTGAGGCCAGCGTCAACTTCGGTGACCATCGCCGAGCTATACGGCTCCCAAAGATTTTCCTGTTCGCGCATCCATTGCACGCGCACCGGCGTCCCCGGCACGCGCAGAGCAATCAATGCCGCATCGGCGGCGGCATCATCGGCGCCGTTGTGCCCGTAACACCCTGAGCCTTCGGTATGAATACAGCGCACCCGCTCAGTTGGCAGACCGAGCATTTCGGCAATCCCGGCGCGCAGCGGGTAAACACCTTGGGTGTGGGTCCAGACGGTAAGCGTGCCGTCCTTGAACCAGGCCACCGCGCAAGACGGGCCGATCGAACCATGCATCAGATATTGCTTGGTGACCCGCGCCTGAAAACGCGTGTCGGCCGCGCCGTTTGGCGTGCCGCTGTTGCTGATCGGATAGCGCCGTGAGGGCAGACGTTTGAGCAGACCATGAATCTCGGTCGCCTCGGGAATCGCCTCGCCGCCGCTCCATTGCGTCACCTCGCTGGCACGGCGCATGGCTTTGATCGCTTGCCACTCATCACCGGCGACCACCGCCAGATAGTTGCCATCGCGGATCACCTTGACCACGCCAGCCAGCGCTTCGATGGACGCCGTGTCGAATGCTTGCAACGTGCAGCCCGGACGGGGCGGGCGGATCACCCGCGCATGCAGCATGCCCGGCAGGCGCATGTCCTGGACGAAGGCTGCACCACCGCTGACCTTCGCCGGAATGTCGAGGCGCGGCAACGAATGGCCGATCAGTGTGAAGTCAGCAGCGGCCATCGCCGGTGACTGAGCCTTGGCATATTGATGCACATCGACATGCTTGACCGCGTCGGCGTAACTCATCCGTTGAGCGGCCGGGCCTACGATCACAGCGTCGCGGGTGCTCAGCAGCGCGGCATCGACCTGAAAACGGCGCGCGGCGGCATCGACGAGCATTTCGCGCACCTGCGCGGCGGCGTTATACAACGCGGTACCGCTGTCGAAAATACTGTGGCTGCCGGCGGTGTAGCCTTCGTTGGGCGTCAGCGCGGTGTCGGCGGTGAGCAGGTTGATGGCGGTAGCCGGCACCTGCAAACGCTCGGCGGCGATTTGCAGCAGCGCGGTTTTTACCCCGGTGCCCAACTCGACCTTGCCGGTGTAGACGGTGATGCCATCGGCGCCGATGCGGATCCAGGCGTCGAGAAACGGGTTGGTGCGCAGGCTTCCGGGGAGATCGGGCGCGAGGACCACGGTGCCGAGCGTATCGACTTCGGTGTCGGCCAGTGCTCGCCGCGCCAACGGCATCAGGGTGAATGCCATCAGCAATGCACCACCGCGCAGGAAGGCGCGTCGGCTCGGGTGCAAACCATTCGACTCGCTCATGTCAGGCTCCCGCTGTGCCCGGCCACTTGTTTGATCGCCTCGATGATGCGCAAGTGCGTACCGCAGCGGCACAGGTTGCCGGCCATGTGCTCGCGAATGGTCGCCTCATCCGGGTGTCGATTACGTTCAAGCAACGCCTGCGCGCGCATCAACATGCCGGCAATGCAGTAACCGCATTGCGCGGCCTGTTTCTCGATGAACGCCGCTTGCAGAGGGCCGGGCTTTTCCGCGCTGCCGAGGCTTTCCACGGTGCGGATTTTTTTGCCTTCGAGACCGGCGCAGGGCGTCAGGCAGGCGAACACCGGTTGATCATCGACGATCACCGTGCAGGCGCCGCATTGACCGAGACCGCAACCGTATTTGGCGCCGTTGAGGTTCAAGTGATTGCGCAGCGCATACAGCAACGGCATGTCCGGCTCCAGCTCAAGCGGTTGCGCGGCTCCGTTGACGTTGAGAGTGATCTGGCTCATTTCGCCTCCTGACGTAATGCTTCGATAGTGGAAGAGAGGTCGGCCCACGGTTGATCAGGGCTCGCTTGCTGACGCAGGTACGTAGCCAGTGCAGCGAGTTGCGCGTTGTCCAGGCTGGCGGCGAACGCCGGCATCAGCGGGCCGGGCGATCCGGGTGTGGCAGGTAGCCCTTCGAGCACGGTTTTGAGGAAGTTGCGCGAACTGGTCGCTTGCAGCGCCGAGGTGTTTTGCAGGCCCGGGCGACCATCGATGGTGCGCATCGGCGCCGCCGGGCCATGGCAGCCGGCGCAGGCGCTGCTGAAGAGCAGGGCGCCGGTCGAGTGGTCTGCCGCTTCACTGGCAGGCGTCTTTGGCGACGTCTGCGTCAGTGGGTGCGGGTTTTCCAGACTGAGCAAATACTCGGCAATCGCCTCGGCCTCACTGGCGGGCAAGCGGGCCAGACTCAAGCTGACCGGACGCATCGGGCCGGCGGGTGTGCCGTGGCCATCAACGATCTCGGCGCGCAGATAGCCGACCATTTGCTCGCGACTCCACGGGTTGCTGCGTTGTCCCATGCCGACCAGCGCTGGCGCGTGCCAGCCGTCGACGCTGCCGCCCAGTAGGTATTCCGAGGATTTTTCCGCGCCGATCAGGTTCAGCGGCGAATGACAGCCGGCGCAATGGCCCGGACCGTCGACCAGATAACGCCCGCGATTCCACGCTTCGCTGTGCTGCGCCAGCGGCGTCAGTGGCTCACCGTGCAGGAACAGCAGGTTCCAGAACGCCACCAACGGGCGAATATTCATCGGAAAGTTCATCTGGTTGTGCTCGGCCGGCGCGCGCACGGCGGGGCCGCTCATCAAGTAGGCATAGGCGTCGGCGATGTCGGCTGCGCTCATGCGCCGGTAGTGCACGTAGGGGAACGCCGGATAGAGCAAGTGACCATCGCGAGCAATGCCCTGACGCATCGCCCGCTCGAAGGCTGGCAGTGACCACTGGCCGATACCGGTCTCTACGTCCGGGGTGATGTTGGTGCTGTACAGCGTGCCGAACGGCGTTACCAGCGGCAGCCCGCCGGCCAGATATTGACCACCGGGGCGGGTATGGCACACCGCACAATCGCCGGCCTCCACCACCCGCGCCCCGCGTTGCAACTGCGCAGTTTCGAACATCGTCGGGCGCTCGATCGGCGCAATTGGCGGACGCCACATCAGCCAAACGGCGCCGATCAGGCCGAACACAGCGACGACTGCCACGCTGATCCATAGCGTTTTGGACTTCAGCAAGTGGCGGTTCATGGGACAAAGAACAACGCGGCAGGCAATGGCAGAACGGATGGGATACGGATCATGACAACGCTCCTTGTAACAGCCGGGGGAGGGCGCCGCTGGAAACGACGGCGCCAGGGTCCAAAGCGTAGATAAACCGTCGGCGCGGGAGAATCACCCGTGCACGCAACAGCGCGTTGCGCGAGAAGCAATGCCTGCGCCATTGCACCGGACGCATCACAGCGTTGCTCGCCGCGTGGATTCTGCGCATCGCCACAGCGCCGTAGCCTTGGCAGCACTTTCCTGAACTCAATGAGGTGTCATCATGCTCACGGGCAATCCAGCCGTTGCGGCCAGCGCCGAACAGCCAACGTCACTTTCCGGCCTGATGGTCGCGTTCCTGGCATTTTGCTGTGGCGCGGTCGTGGCCAATCTTTATTACGCACAGCCAATCGTCGAACTGATTGCGCCGCAGATCGGTCTGTCCAGCGCCAATGCCAGCCTGATCGTTTCGCTGACGCAGTTTGGTTATGCACTGGGCCTGTTGTTGCTGGTGCCGCTGGCCGATCTGATGGAAAACCGTCGGCTGGTGGTCGGCTTCACCCTGGCGGCCAGCGTCACGCTGTTGTGCGCCGGACTGACTCATTCGCCGTCGATGTTCCTCGTGTTGTCGTTACTGATCGGTCTGACCTCGGTGGCCGTGCAGATCCTCGTGCCGCTGGCGGCACACCTGGCACCCGAAGCGACCCGTGGCCGCGTCGTCGGCAATATCATGAGCGGTCTGCTGTTGGGGATTCTGTTGTCACGGCCACTGTCGAGCCTGTTGGTTGAAGTGTTCGGCTGGCGCGGGGTGTTTTACAGCGCGGCGGCCCTGATGGCTGTCATCGCTCTAATTACCGCCGTGGCACTGCCGCGTCGGTTGCCAACGCATAAAGCCACGTATGCCGCGCTGATCGGTTCGGTGTTCGCCTTGGCCCGGCGCTATCCGCTGTTGCGTCAGCGCTCGCTGTATCAAGGGCTGCTGTTTGCCAGTTTCAGCCTGTTCTGGACCCTTGCACCGATTGAACTGATGCGTCACCACGGCTTCACTCAGGCACAAGTCGCGATCTTTGCGCTGGTCGGTGCGGTGGGTGCCATTGCCGCGCCGATCGCCGGGCGTCTGGCCGATGCCGGGCATGGTCGGCGCGGCACGCTGGTCGCGTTGTTGCTGGCGCCGGTTTCGCTGCTGATCGCCGCACTCCCGGGCAGCGGCTATGTCTGGCTGGTGGTGTGCGCGGTGCTGCTGGATTTCGCCGTGCAATTGAACATGGTGCTCGGCCAGCGAGAGGTGTACGCCCTCGATCCGCACAGCCGTGCGCGCCTTAATGCGGTGTACATGACCAGTATTTTCGTCGGCGGCGCGCTGGGTTCGCTGGTCGCGAGCCCGTTATACGAGCATTTCGGCTGGAACCTGTCCGCTGTCGCGGTGGCGCTACTGCCAGCGCTGGCGCTCGGGTTGTTCCTGAGCCGCAAGGCCGATGTCTGAACATCCAGCAGGTGCGGCCGAGCACGGCGGCACAAGACGAAGGGCGAACAGTGATGCACAATCATCCGCGTTCCCTTTCGACCGGACCCCGCTTATGGACAAGTTGCTGGCACTGAAGATGTTTGTGGAAACCGTGCGCTGCGGGGGCTATTCCTCGGCAGCGCGCAAACTCGGGATATCTACCTCGTCAGTGACACGGCAAGTGGCCGGGCTGGAACACGAACTGGGCGCGAGCCTGCTCAATCGCACCACGCGCAACACCAGCGTGACCGTTGCCGGCCAGACCTATTTTGAAAAAGCCGTGGCGATTCTCGACGCGATCGACGAAGCCGATGCCGTTGTCGCCGATCGCGGCGCCGAAGCGCAGGGCCGTCTGCGCATCAGCGTGCCGGTGGAGTTCGGCCGACGCCTGATCGCGCCGCACTTGAGCCGCTTGCTCGAGCGGCATCCGGGTCTGGAGATCAGTCTGTCGCTGAGCGATCAGGTCAGCGACCTGCTCAGCGAGCAGATCGATGTTTCGGTGCGGCTGGGATCGTCGGTGGTCAGTGAAGACATCGTCAGCAAACGCGTGGGGCAGTTCGAGCGCTGGGTGGTGGCCAGTCCGGCGTATCTGGCTCGTAGCGCGGCGCTCTGTCATCCACGGGATTTACTGGAGCATCAATGCCTGCGTTTCGATTACGGCGGCACCCACCAGCACTGGACCTTTCAGAATGAAGACGCGCCCATTCAGCTCAATGTCCACGGGCGCCTGCAAAGTAATAACGCCGACATCCTGCGCGAAGCCGCTATCGGCGGCGGCGGGGTAACGCTGCTGGCCGACTGGCTGGTGCGCGACGACGTGGTAGCCGGCCGGTTGACCCGATTGCTCGAGCAGTACGAGGTCAATCCCGGCAGCGCCAGCACCTGCATCAATGCCTTGTATTTACCCAATCACCGTGGGTCCAGCCGGATCAATGTGTTTATCGACTTCCTGATGGAAATTCTCAGCCCGGCGGCCGCAACTACGCCCACCGCTTGATCCCTGTGGCTCAACGTCGCCCGGTCCGCGTACTCACATCCACCCAAACCGCCAACACCAAAATGCTGCCCTTAACGATCATCTGCCAATAGCTGTCGACGTCGAGCATCGACATGCCGTTGTCGAGGCTGGTGATGACCAGCGCGCCGAGGAGGGCGCCGTACACCGTGCCGGAACCGCCGCGCATGGAAGTACCGCCGATAAAGCACGCGGCGATGGCGTCGAGTTCGCCCATGCTCCCGGCCGAGGGCGAACCGGCGGCGAGGCGCGCGGTGTTGACCACGCCGGCGAGGGCGCACATCACACCCATGATCCCGAAGATCCACAGCTTCACCGCCTGCACATTGATCCCGGACAGGCGCGTCGCTTCCATGTTGCTGCCCACGGCATACACGCGGCGACCGAACACGGTCTGACTGGTCACGTAGCTGAACACCCCCAACAGAATCAGCAACAGCAAGACCGGCACGGGAATGCCGTCATAGCTGTTCAGCGTCTGCACGAAACCGGCGAGCACGGCGCCGATCACCAACACGCGGATGACGTCACGCGCCAACGAATGCGCCGCGAGGCCGTGCAGGGCGCGATTGCGCCGTTGTTTCCAGGTCAGGAACACCGTCAGCGCAAACAGCAAAATGCCCAGGCCCGTGCCGATTGCGTGGGGCAGGTAGCCCTGGCCGATGTAAACCAGCTCCGGCGACACCGGCGCAATGGTCGTGCCGCCGGTGATCCCCAGCAGAATCCCGCGAAAGGCCAGCATGCCACCCAGACCGACAATGAACGAGGGGATGCGCAGGTAAGCCGCCATGTAGCCATTGGCGAGTCCGATCATCAGGCCACACAGGGCGACCAGACTCAGATTCGCCAGCAGCGGAATGTGATAGACCACATCAAGAATCGCCGCGAGGCCACCGAGCAGGCCGAGCAACGAGCCGACCGACAAATCGATCTCGCCGCTGATGATCACCAGCACCATGCCGCAGGCGAGAATGCCGGTAATCGACATTTGCCGCAGCAGATTGGAAAGGTTGCGCGGAGTGAGGAATCCGCCCTCGGTCTGCCAGCTGAAGAACAGCCAGATCAGCACCACGGCAAACACCAGCGCGAGCATTTTGTAGCGGGTGAACAGTTGTTTGACCTGATTCATTTACGCGGATTTCCGATCATTATTGTTATGGCTGCCAGGCTGGCTGAGGGCGGCGGCGAGTACCTGTTCCTGCGTCAGCTCGTGATTGATGAAGTCGCCGCGCAACTGGCCTTCGCCGATCACCAGCACGCGGTCGGAAACGCCGAGTACTTCGGCCAGCTCCGACGAGACCATGATGATCGACACGCCGGCGGCGGCCAGGGCGCCCATCAACTTGTAGATTTCATATTTGGCGCCGACGTCCACACCTCGGGTCGGCTCATCGAGAATCAGCACCCGGGGTCTGGCCAGCAGCATCTTCGCCAGCACGGCTTTTTGTTGATTGCCACCCGACAGGCTGGTGATCGGCAGGAAAGGGCTGGCGGTCTTGAGGTGCAGGCGCGAGATTTCCTGATCGATGCAGCCCAGCTCGGCTTCGGTATCGATGCGGGTCAGTTTCGAGTAGTTGTCCAGCACGGCGAGGGTGATGTTCTGGCCGACGCCCAGGTCGGGAATGATGCCTTGGCGTTTGCGGTCCTCTGGCACCAGACACAGGCCGGCGCGGATGGATTTGAGCGGCGTGCGCGTGTCGATGGGTTGCCCGTCGAGCCAGACTTCGCCCTCGTGGCGACCGGGGTAAGCGCCGAACAGCGCAGTCACCAGTTCGGTGCGGCCAGCACCGACCAGTCCGGCGATGCCAAGGATTTCACCGCGTTTGAGAACGAAGGAAATATCGTCGACACGTTTGCGCTTGGGGTTGTCGACGTCGTAGCAGGTAATGTGCCGGGCCTCGAAAATCACCTCGCCAATATCGTGTGGCTCGGAGGGGTAGAGGTTGCTCATTTCCCGCCCGACCATCTGGGTGATGATCTGTGCAATATCCATGTCGGCCATGGCGGTGGTGGCGATGTGTTTACCGTCGCGAATCACCGAAATGGTGTCGCACACGGCGGCCACTTCATCGAGCTTGTGCGAGATGTAGACGCAGGCAACGCCTTTGGCTTTGAGGTCGCGGATGATGTCCAGCAACACCTCGATTTCCGAACGGCTCAAGGCTGACGAAGGCTCGTCGAGGATCAGCAGGCGGGCCTTTTTGTTCAGAGCCTTGGCGATCTCCACCAGTTGCTGATAGCCGCCGCCGTACTGCGAAACCGGCAGCGATACGTTCATGTCGGGGACTTTCAATTCGCGCATCAGCGCTTCGGCGCGGTGGATCATCGCCGGGTAGTTCATGCGACCGCCGGGCAGCGTCAGTTCATGGCCCATGAAAATGTTTTCGGCCACCGACAGGTCGGGCACCAGTGTCAGTTCCTGGTGAATGATGACGATGCCGGCGGCTTCCGTTTCGCTGATTGATTGCGCCCTGAGCGGTTGCCCGTCCCAGAGGATTTCACCGTCCCAGCTGCCGTGCGGGTAGACCGCCGAGAGGATCTTCATCAGCGTGGATTTGCCGGCGCCATTCTCGCCGCACAGGCCAACGCACTCGCCGGGTCTGACCTTGATGTCGATGCCGTTGAGCGCTTTGACACCGCCGAAGGTTTTGACGATGCCGTTCATTTGCAGCAGATAGTCGGACATGGACAGGGCTCGTATATCAAAGACTCACACACCACTGAACCTGGGTGGGAGCGAGCCTGCTCGCGAAAGCGTCAGTTCAGACAATGCTTCGTTGACTGACACACCGCATTCGCGAGCAGGCTCGCTCCCACAAGGGTTTTCGCATTACCGGAGATCACTTCCCGGCAATTTGCGCCTTGGTGTAGAAGCCGTCCTGTTCCAGCAGGTCGATGTTGTCCTTGGTCAGCGGGGTTGGCGTGAGCAGGATGGTGTCGACTTTTTTGCTGCCGTTGTCGTACTGCGAGGTGAAGGCAGGTTTCTCGTTGCGCGCCAGTTGCACCGAGAGCTTGGCCGCTTCGGAGGCGATCAGTTTCAATGGCTTGTACACGGTCATGGTTTGCGTGCCGGCGATCACGCGTTTGACCGCTGCAAGGTCAGCGTCCTGCCCGGAAATCGGCACCTTGCCGGCCAGTTGCTGCGCCGCCAGTGCCTGAATGGCACCACCGGCCGTGGCGTCGTTGGAGGCGACGATGCCGTCAATTTTGTTGTCGTTGCGGGTCAGGGCGTTCTCAACAATGCTCAGCGCTTCGGTCGGGTTCCATTCCTTGACCCACTGCTGGCCGACGATCTTGATATCGCCCTTGTCGATGGCCGGTTGCAGCACTTTCATCTGGCCTTCACGCAGGATCTTGGCGTTGTTGTCGGTGGGCGCACCACCGAGCAAAAAGTAATTGCCCTTGGGCGCGGCTTTCAACACGCCGCTGGCCTGCATCTCGCCAACCTTTTCGTTATCGAAGGAAATGTAGGCGTCGACATCGGCGTTGAGAATCAGCCGATCATAGGACACAACCTTGATCCCGGCTTTCTTCGCTTCGGCCACCGCGTTGGTTAGCACCGTGGCGTTGAACGGCACGATGACGATGACATCGACGCCCCGGGAAATGAGGTTTTCGATCTGCGAAATCTGCTTCTGCTCGTTGGCATCGGCCGATTGCACGAAGACCTTGGCGTCCATTTTTTCTGCTGCCGCGACAAAGTAATCACGGTCACGCGACCAGCGTTCCAGGCGCAGGTCATCAATGGAGAAACCGATTTTCGGGTGGGCTGCGTCAGCCATCACCGGCAGTGACAGCAGCGCCAGGGCAGAGGCCAACAGCGTGCGTTTAACGTTCTTCATGGTGGGGCGTCCTTTTATTGTTTTTGGAAAGACACGGCCTGACGATGAGTATCGGGCTGGTAAAACTGTAGAGAATCCGCAGACGCCGCAGGCACAGATTTGTCGTAGAAATGTCACCGCGTCGATGCGCCCGCAGACTCCCTGTGTGATCAGCGATAGATAAACCGGTTGACGATGTTCTCGAGCATTTCCTGCCGGCCGCTGACGGCTTGCGGGTTCAACTCGTTGGTAAACGCGTGCTCGGCCAACGACTCAAGGTTGAAGTCACCGGCCATCACCGCCTGCCCGAACGGCTGCTTCCAAGCGGCGTAGCGTTGATCCTTGAGCCGTTGCAGTTCGTCGTTCTGGACCATGGCGGCTGCGCGTTCCAGAGACAGGGCGAGCACGTCCATGGCGCCGACGTGGCCATGGAACAGGTCAATCTGATCGAGGCTTTGTCGGCGGACCTTGGAGTCGAAGTTGAAACCGCCATTCTTGAAACCGCCAGCCTTGAGAATTTCATAGGTGGCCAGGGTCATTTCTTCGACGCTGTTGGGGAATTGATCGGTGTCCCAGCCGTTCTGCGGATCACCCCGGTTGGCGTCGATGCTGCCGAAAATGCCCAGCGAGACCGCCGTCGCGATCTCGTGATGGAAACTATGCCCGGCCAAGGTTGCGTGGTTAGCCTCGATGTTGACCTTGATTTCGTGCTCCAGCCCGAACTGCTGCAGAAAACCGAACACGGTGGCGCTGTCGTAATCGTATTGGTGCTTGGTCGGCTCCTGCGGCTTCGGTTCGATCAGCAGGTCGCCGGTGAAACCGATCTTGTGCTTGTGCTCGACCACCATGCGCATAAAGCGGCCCAGCTGTTCGCGCTCACGCTTCAAGTCCGTGTTGAGCAAGGTTTCATAGCCTTCGCGACCGCCCCATAACACGTAGTTGGCGCCTTTCAGGCGATGGGTCGCGTTCATGGCGCTGAACACCTGGGCAGCGGCGCAGGCGAACACTTCCGGATCGGGGTTGCTCGCGGCGCCGGCAGCGAAACGCGGATTGCTGAAGCAATTGGCGGTGCCCCACAGCAGCTTGATGCCGCTGGCTTCCTGGTGTTGCTCGAGGTGATCAACCATCTGTGCGAAATGGTTGCGGTACTCCTTCAGAGAGCTGCCTTCCGGGGCGACATCCGTGTCATGGAAGCAGTAGTAGTCGATACCCAGTTTGGAGAAAAATTCGAAGGCGGCGGCTGCCTTGCCGATCGCCAGTTCCATCGGGTCGCCGGCGTGTTGCCATGGGCGCTTGAACGTCCCCGCGCCGAACACATCGGAACCCGGCCAGACGAACGTGTGCCAGTAACAGGCGGCCATGCGCAGGTGTTCGCGCATGGGTTTGCCGAGGATGAGTTTGTCGGCGTCGTAGTGACGAAAGGAGAGGGGAGAATCGCTGTCTGGACCTTCGAAGCGAATCGCATCGACATCGGGGAAATACTGCATGGACCTTGTCCTTGTTGTTCTTGGCGGTGTCTCGATACTAGCAACGGCCCCGACCCTGCTGATTATGAAAAACATCAACGCCGAGTGCGATTTTGCGTATTGAGCTTCTTCGGCCAGGCGCCTAGTCTGTGCCAATCGCCTCTGTGACAAGGGGCTCGGGACAAGCATAAAAACAATGAAAACCGTACCGCCTGTTCACCGCATCGCTCTGTTGTTCAACGGCAGCAAGATCTATGACCGTGGGATCATCAGCGGCATCGGCAACTACCTGAGCAGCACTCGTGCTTCTTGGGATCTGTTTCTGGAAGAGGACTTTCTCTGTCGTTTGAAAGGCATCGAGCGCTGGCAGGGTGACGGGATCATTGCCGATTTCGACGATCCGCTGATTGGCGAGGCACTGGCCGATATCCAGATGCCGGTCGTAGCGGTAGGGGGCTCGTACGAGGATAAACGCGCCTATCCGAAAGCGATTCCCTACGTCGCCACCGATAACAACGCGCTGATGACACTGGCTTACAAGCATTTGATAGAGGCAGGACTGCAACGTTTTGCCTGCTTCAGCCTGCCTGAAGCGCAAGCCAATCGTTGGGCGCAGGAGCGCGAAAAAGCCTTTCGCAAACTGATGAAACGCGATGGACTGCACGGCGAAATCTATCGCGGCATGGGCACCAGCGCACCGCTCTGGGACAGCGCCGTCGAACAACTGATCGCCTGGCTGCACAGCCTGCCCAAACCCATCGGCATCATCGCCGTCAGTGACGCCCGCGCCCGGCAATTGCTGCAAGCCTGCCTGACCGCCGGGATTGCCGTGCCGGAGCAAGTGGCATTGATTGGCATCGACAATGATCCGCTGACCCGCAGCCTGACCCGGGTGCCGCTGAGTTCGGTTATTCAGGGCACGGAAACCATGGGCCGAACTGCCGCGCAATTGCTTCACCAGATGCTGCACGGCATGCCGTCCACCGGCACGCAGATCCTGATCCCGCCGGATGCGGTCAACGTGCAGGTGTCGAGTTTGCACCAGCCATTGGGCAATCCGTACGTCATGCAAGCACTGCTGTTTATCCGACAATATGCTTGCCAGGGCATCAAAACGGCGCAGGTCGCGGCTTATGTCGGTGTTTCGCGTTCGTCACTTGAAGCGCATTTTCGTGCTGAGCGTAGTTGCAGCGTGCATGACGAGATTTTGCGTTTCAAACTGGCAGCGGCCACCCGCGGATTGAAAAATACTGACTCGGTGATTGCCGACGTTGCGCGCAGTTGTGGGTTTAAATCTGCGCAGTATTTGCACACGGTGTTTCGAAGGGAGTTTGGTTGTACGCCGCGTGAGTATCAGCAAGGGGCGGGAATGCGTTAAACAACGATGCAGGTGGTTGCTGAGATCTACAGATGCTGATGGATTGGCGAAATAGAAACGGACGTTGTTGCAAGGGCGTGTAGCGTAATACATCATTTAACATAATATACATTACACGTAACAAGATATTACGAGACCAGCCCCGTTGCACAGTGGATTTCAACCTATAGAATCGCCCTGAATCCGATCCACAGCTTTTCCTTGAATTCGACGGCGCTCAACCCTCGTCACGCGTCAGCTTTTCAATCAGCGCTCGATGCTGTGGGAATTGCTGTGTGAGTTTCTGCCGATCACCCATTTCCATATCGGCAAAATCAAATCCTGGCGAAACGGCTTCGCTGATCAGCCCAAATCCGTTTTCGCCTTCGAGCAACCGCGAAGCTTTCCATATTCCACCCGGCACGTGTAATTGCAAAAGCTGTCCTGCCAGAATGTCGGTGCCCATCACTAATGTATGCAACGAGCCATCAGCATGAATCAGGCTGTACTCAATGGCGTCGCCCAGGTGGAAATAATGCAGGATGTCGGATCGATTGAAATGAAACTGGCCCACCGGCGATTGCTGATCCAGCAGATAGTAAATCGAGGTCATCAGATACCGTGGGCCGCTGGAGGTTTCGAGTGGGTCGCGATGATCGGCCTGATAGGTTCTACGGAAATAGCCACCTTCGAGGTGAGGCTGCAGATCCAACGTTCCAATAATGTCTCCAGCTTTGGCTTTACGCTTGATCATGGTCACTTCTCCGTCGAATATGCCGCTAACTTTCGTTAACTCGACTAAACGACCATTTAGTGTAGTTAAACATGATTTCTAATAAATATAGATCCATGCTCGTGCCACTGCTTTTGAAATTCACTACGCCGGTGGCATCTCCAGGCAATCATGACGGAGCCGCCCTACCCTCAATGCAAACCTCATCAGGTGGAGTTAAAAGGCAACTCGGTGACTATCGCGCCGGTACTCCCTCGATCAAATAGACATCGGTCTTGGCTGAGCGCTGGCGGATTTTCCTCAGTTCGGTGTACTGCGCAGAGTTGTACCAAGCCTGGGCTTTCTCGACGCTCGCAAACTCGATGACAACACGGCGTCGCTTTGGCGCTTCACCTTCAAGTGAAATGGTCTTCCCGCCACGCACGATGAAATGCCCTCCATAGGGTTTGAAGGTTGATTCAACCTGAGCACTGTAAGGCTTCATCCCCTCCGGATCGGTAACCTCAAACTCGGCGACATAATAGGCCGGTGGTGCTGCCGCATAGTCGTCCGAAGCCATTACGCGACAACTGCCCGCCGCAAAAGACGCCAGTCCCGCCATTGCAATTGCCATCACCTTTAAATTTTTCATCACTTTGCTCCATTGAAAAACCAGCTTGCCCAGCGCGCAAATCTCTTTCGAACTAGCTGATTACGGGCCAGGCCGGGGGCTAAGTTCGATTGGTGTGGATTCAATCAAGCGCTTCGACACAATCATCGACTGCGTGGTGACAGCGTACTTTTTGAAGTGCGGCGATTCGATATGGCTTCGGTATGCCGAGTCGCTGGCGTAGATTTCGAAGAAATGAAACCAATTTGGGCGGTCGACTTCGGCGACAGCGTAGATTGATATGACGCCCGGCTCTGTTCGAGTCGACTCTGAGATTTCTTCTTTGACTGCGGCTTGATAGGCCGCAATCTGTGCAGGATCGATTTCGAGTTGCGCGATGCGCACCACTAGGCCATTTTCTTCGGCGGCCAGCGCTTGTCCTGCCAGTAATCCAGCCAATGCGACCACTCCTAATAAACGTTTGCCCATCAGTTTTCCCTCTCTTTCACTGCAGCCGCGCATACGCCACCACATAATCACCCTTCTGCGTCGTGGCTGAGTTACCGCCAGCGCTGACGACTAGATATTGTCGGCCACTTTTTGGCGAAACGTACGTCATCGGCGTTGCCTCGGCCCCGACTGGCAACCGCCCTTTCCACAGCTCCTTGCCGCTACGAACATCAAAAGCGCGGATGTAAAAGTCCTGCGCTGCGGCGATGAACACCAAACCATTGGACGTGTAATTGGCCCACCGCGGGATGGGCGCGGACGAGCGACCCCATCAGGAGATTCTACGGATCACATAAGCGTATTTTGATGAATTTCCCTCATCAAACTATCGCATCAGCCTCATCAGTTGATCCCGCTGGGAAAGGGTCGGATTAAAATCGAGGCGGTATCTATATCAGACGGACCGTTATCCCACGGCTCCTATGCAATACAGACTGTCAGGTGGGTGATTCATCGCCCGAAAGCACCTGCCGCGGTGCGAAGATCCTCGTTTACCCCTACCGTTAGTCGGATATTTCTGAGGGGGTTAGCGCAACAGCTAGCCTGCAGCCTGGCGTCAGGGATAACGCTGATCATTCGGTCCATGAAGGGCCAGTACGCCTCGTCGTCCCGACGCTTTATCTGCTGAGGAGACGATAATGAAAATAACCCTGAAACGGTTGGCGTGCCTGGGTGCAAGTTTCACCAGCGCGCTCGCCATGGCCGATGCGGCCGGCCCGCCGGTGCTGTTAGCTGCGATTCCCCACGACGTCACCGCCACCCCCCCTTCACTCTGGACAGCCTGCAAAACGATTTCGACGTGCTTTCGTGGCAGACGTTCGTCGCCCTGAACTGGCCCGCCAACGCTGACGGCAGCGCCAACACCTCGGCGAAGATCGGCGCGCCGGGGCAGACGGTGTGGGAATCGTGGAAAGAGAGCTACGAGATTTTCCTGCCCCAAGGCCAGAAACCGGTCGCCTGGAACCAGAAGGCGCCGCTACCCGCCGCCTGCCAAGGCAAGGGTGACCTGCCCGTACTGCAACAGATGGGCAAGGTTGCCGGTGTGCTCGACGAGATCATCCAGCCGTTCAAGACCGGCCCACTGGTTGATCAGAGCGGCACCTACACGCGCAACGCGATCATGGTCAACCAGCCGATGTTCGATGACATCGTCAACAATGGCCTGTACAGCAAGGAAGGCCAGCAAGCGTTCCTGAGCAAGGCCGACAACCACATCGCCTTCGCCTGCGGTTCGAAAGAGGCAAAGCAGGTCGGCGCGATCATGGTCAAGTCGGCCTGGAAAGTGCTCGATGGCAGTGACAAGCCGGGGGATTTCCACGCCGCCGACGCGCTGGTCTACACCCCCGGCAACGCCGACCCGAACAAGGGCGCGGTGATCCCCGAGTCGTGCAGCAAGCAAAAGGTCGGGCTGGTCGGCCTGCACATCGTGCACAAGACCAAAGATGCGCCGCAGTGGGTGTGGTCGAGCTTCGAGCACGTGCGCAACGTGCCGGAAAAGACCACGCCGATCAACGATCGCAAAGGCCCCTACCTGTTCTACGACGCAAATGCCAGCGACCGCCCGGTGAACGAACCGCCCGCGCAGCCGTGGGACCCGTCGAAGAAGGCCACGCCTTCGCAGATCGTGCGGGAAGTTCCGCTCACCGCCGCAACCCACCAGCTCAACGCACAGTGGCAAGGTGCGCTCAAGGGCACTGTGTGGGCCAACTACCAGTTGATCAGCACACAGTGGCCGACCGTACGCGCCGATGACTGCCAAGTTCCATCGCCAACCAACCCGCTGGGCACGCCTGCGCCGAACTTCCTGGCCAACGCCACGCTGGAAACCTACAACCAGGGCACTACGCCGCAGGCTTCGTCCAGTTGCATGGAATGCCATAACAACGCGACCACCCGCGTGACCCAGTCACCGCGCACCAGCTTCGCCGATTTCACCTTCCTGCTTGAACGTGCCCAATCCACCGGCGCCAAGGAGTGATGCCATGAGCGACCCGAACCTGAAGAACTTCATCGACCTGTCCGCCACGCTCACCGGCCTTGCGGCCGACAAGCTCGCGCCGCGCGTCGACCCGATCAACCTGCCTCCGCTGTTCTTCGCCACTGCCCAGCAAGGGATGGGCACCGTAGCGTTCAGCAACCTGCTGGAGCTGTACGCCAGCCTCAAGAACCAGTCAGATCAGCAGATTGCCAGCCTCAAGGGCCAATCAGATCAGAAAATCGCCGACCTCAAGGGTCAATCAGATCAGCAAATCGCCAGCCTCAAGAGCCAGGCAGACCAGCAAATTGCCAGCCTCAAGAGCCAACTAGATCAAAAAAACGCGAGTGCCATACTCGGCCATTCGGATCAGCAGATCGCCCAAGGCGCCCGCTCGATCATGAAGCTGTGGCTGCTCGGCAGCTGGTACCAGCCTTATGACCAAGGCAACGCCCACAAGGATGCCGTCCGTGTGGTCTCCGACCAGGCCTACAAGGAAAGCTGGGCGTGGAAGATCGCCCAGTCCCACCCCATGGGCTACAGCCAGTACCATTTCGGCTACTGGGCCGAAGAGCCACCGACCCTCAAGCAATTCACCGGTGTCGACGCCAAGGAAGGGAAGCAGCCATGAGCAATCTACAAACCCAGAACATCGAAACCGCCGATGTGATTGTCGTGGGCGCCGGTATGGCCGGCAGCGTCATGGCCTACCAGTTAGGTCTGGCTGGCTTGAAAGTTCTGGTGCTCGAGTCGGGCCCGGCGATTCCGCCTAACCGCAGCGAGTACCTGGAGCGCTTCTACACCGCCGTGCTCAAGTCGCCGGAGTCGCCATACCCCCCCGAGCAGTCCGAGCAGACTCCGGCCAAGCAGTTCGCGCCACGAGCGACCATTCAGGACCTGATTACGGCCGGCAGCACAGACAAGGACAAGGCGCAGAAGAGCTATTTGGTGCAGCAGGGCAAGCAGCTGTTCGCCAGTACCTACGAGCGAGTAGGCGGCGGCACTATGTGGCACTGGATGGGCACGGCCCTGCGCCTGCTGCCCAACGACTTTCGCATGCAGAGCGTGTACAAGGTCGGAGTGGACTGGCCGATCAGCTACGACGACCTGCAGACCGCCTACTGCCGCGCCGAGGAAGAGATGGGCGTGTCCGCCGATGTCGCCTCGCAGTCCTACCTGGGCGTGACCTTCCCCAAAGGCTACGAATACAGCATGCACGGCATCCCCCCGTCGCTGGTTGACCAAGGCCTGAGCAAAAACGTCACGGGCAAGGTGTACCAGAGCCCGGAGAAGGCGCCCGACGGCAAGCCGTACCCGGGTGTCACTCTCAACGTCCGGCAGACCCCGGCCGGGCGCAACTCGCAGAACGACAACGGCCGCCGGGTGTGCGCCGGCAACACCAGCTGCACGCCGATCTGCCCGATCCAGGCCAAGTATGACGCCACCGTGACCATGGCCAAGGCGCTGGATACCGGCAACGTGCGCATCCTCTATCAGAGTGTGGCGAGCAGGGTGAAGGTCGATGCCAGCGGCGTTACCGGTATCGAGTACATCCAGTACCAGAACGACGGCACGCGCCAGAACGGCGAGGCTCAGGGTAAACGCTACGTGATCGCCGCCCACGCGATCGAAACGCCGAAACTGCTGCTCAACTCGGTCAGCCCGGACAGCCCCCACGGCGTCGCCAACAACAGCTTGCAGGTCGGCCTGGGGTTGTCCGACCACCCGGTGTACCTGGCTTGGGGCCTGATGCCCGAAGGCAAGCCGTTGTTCCCGTTCCGCGGGCCACTGTCCACCTCGGGGATCGAGGACATGCGCGATGGCCCGTTCCGCAGCCAGCGCGCCGCCTGGCGTATCGAGATCGGCAACGAGGGCTGGAACTGGTCGGCGAATGATCCGTACAACACGGTCTGCGATTTCATCGACGGCAGCAACAACGGCGGCGCTAACCCCAAGAATCTGGCGTTGTCCGGCGAGGCACTGGTGCGGCAGCTCAACAGCGTGCTGACCCGCCAGTTCCGCCTGGGATTCCTGGTCGAGCAGTTGGAGAAAGACCCAGACAAGGCGATCTGCCGGGTGGAGCCGTCCAAGACGCTCACCGATGGCTTGGGCCTGCCTCGGCCGCAGATCACCTACGAATTATCCGAATACACCATGGAGGGTTTCAAGCAGGCGCGCCTGGCCGCCACGCATATCATCACCAAACTGATGTGCGCCACCGAGCTGACCAAATTCGCGGCCAAGGTGGAGCCGGCACCGCAGACGGTGTTCGAGTATCACGGCGAACAATATCCTTTCTTCGGCGCCGGCCACCTGATGGGCACTTACCGCATGGGCACGGACAGCAAGAAGTCGGTAGTAAACAAGGACCAGCGCAGTTGGGACCACCCCAATCTCTTCCTGGTTGGTGCCGGCGTATTCCCCACCACCGGCACCGCCAACCCGACCTTGACCATCACCGCGCTGACCTTTCAGGCCGCTGACGTAATCGCCAGTGATCTGCTCAAGCATACCGTGCAGGTGCAGGCCGACCAGGCCTGGCAGGGCACCGGCGTGCAAGTCAACGGGCAGAGCTGGCAACTGGCGGTTTGCACTGGTGGGCAGTGGACGGCCAACCCGGCGACAGGCATGGTCAGCGCGGCGGGCAATCCAAGGTTGATCGCCAAGCCCGGGTATACCTTGCCCGGTCAACTGGAAGGGGCGTTGATTGGGCGTATCGGCAGCAGCGGCGTACCGTTCCTGGTCGGCAACCAAGCGCAACTGCCGCGTGGCCAGCAGGGCGAGTTGCAATTGTGCATCAATGACGACCTGGACAGGCGTTACGGGGCTGGCGTGAGCGATAACCAAGGCAGCCTGTCGGTGGAGGTGCGTTTCGGGGCGGTGTAGGCCCTGTCATACCAACCCCACAGTGCTGCGGCTATGCCGCAGTAATGTGGGGTTGCTCTCTCTGGCCAGGTGAATCAATAACTCTTAAAGCTGCTTCATATCGCTATTTCCCACCGAGACTCCCTCCCCCATCGACGCTGATCACCTGGCCCGTTACGAAGGATGCCCCCTCGCTCAGCAGGAAGGTAATCAGCGAGGCCACTTCTGATGGCGTGCCCAGTCTTTGCATCGGAATCGTGGACAGTATCTGACGCTCACCCTCGCTTCCCACGGGTCGGTTTTTTCGCAAAAGCTCGGTGTCTATAGGGCCCGGTGCGACTGCATTGACCGTAATGCCAGTGGGCGCCAACTCAAGTGCCCACGTGCGCGTGATACCCACCAATGCGCTTTTTGCGGCAGCGTAAGCGGTTCTGTCCCGGGCTCCAAAAATGGCACGGCTGCAGACATTCACGATGCGTCCTGCAGACGATCGCTTCAGAGACGGCAAGCAAGCTTGGGTGATTTGTACCGAGGCTCTGACATTCAGGTCAAAAACTTTCTGGAGTGTTTCAAGTTCCAGCGTTTCCAGACTTTGTGGAGACGCAACACCTGCGTTATTGACGACGGCATCAATAGAGGTCCGCTCCAGGAGTTTCTCAAGCATTTCCCTCGTTTGCTGAGCATCGCTTAAATCACAGAGCAACAGCTTCCCGGGAAAATCATCAACCGGATGCCTGGCAATGCCGACCACATTCCAGCCTGCCTGATACAACTGAGTACTGAGTGCAAAACCGATTCCTTTGGTGGCACCAGTGACCAGTGCCGTTCGGCTGTTGTTCATGGTTACCCTCTCATCTTCCCACGCCAGACCTTTTGATAACACTTTCAGAACCCTATCCGACAGACAGGCTTTTCTTGGTATTCGAGACACGATCTCGAGGCGGCTCGTCCAACAGCCGTTTATATTCCCGGCCAAATCGATGGGCGCTTTCATCGAAGCTGGCTACGCCAAGGCATCAAAGCTTTTTGCTTTGAAGCCAGTTATCAATGGCAATCACGAGTTCTGACTTGCACTCCAGCGGCAGCCAGTGCGCGCCTGGCAGGCTCGTTATGGTGAGGTCTGCACAAGCCGCCCGCATCGGGTCGCCCAATCGATTGCCCTTGATGTTGTTCATCTGATCGTAGTCGCCGTTCACGAACAGCACAGGCAATGACAACCTGCCGCCATCCGGCGCGCGACGAGCGTAGGCGATGTTGGCGTCATCGTTTAGATACCATGCGCAGGGAGAGCGGAAGCCTCGCTCCTCGAATGCCTGCACCAGTACGGAGAAGTCCGTCACTGGCCAGAGCGCCAGATCAGGCTGCGTAGGCGGCGCACGATGACTGACGCCGAACCGCCCTCCTTTGCGTGTCACTTCGGCATTCGACGCGATCTGGCCAATATTCTCCGGGTCTCCACGTCGATAAATCGAAGCCAGCGATGCCGCTTTGTCCGCGTCCAGATCAGCGACGGCGGATGCGAAGTGCGTGTTGTAGTAGCGGTAATAGTCCCATTGACCATCAGGATACTGATTGGCTGGATAGATCGCCCGATCAACCAGTGGAATCAGCGTCGACAATGCGTTCGTGTCGGGGAAATACGGCACGGAAATCAGCACCACGCCGCGACTGCGCTGTGGTTCATGAGCCACCAATTCACCGGCCACAACACTGCCCCAATCGTGGCCAACCCAGACAGCGGGCTTGCCGTCGAGATGATCATGAAGTTCGGCCATGTCCGCCACGATTTTTTCCATCGTATATTCACCGGTGGATTCTGGCGCGGCAGAACGGCCATAGCCGCGCATATCCGGTGCAACGCAGTGCCAGCCTTTTGCAGCGAACGCTTCCATCTGCGCGCGCCAGACCAGGCTAATCTCCGGCCAACCATGCAGGAACATCATCAGCGGCCCGTCGTCTGGCCCGGACTCCAAGTAATGCGTCGTATGGCGCGAGGTACTGAAAATGCGTGAGGTCAGCGTGAGTGTGGACATGAGACTCCCCTGCTTGATTTTTGCTTGTCGTTAAGGGAAGCAATCGGCCAATAGCTGCCTGTCGTCCCAAGCCGAATCAAGCCTTCCTTCTTCAATCAGATCAAGCAGAAAGCTGGCATATGTGCGCGAGACCTCACCAAATGACACATTTGCGCCGATTAACGCGCTTTCCAGTTTGTCAAACTTTCCACACTCAAAATCATCTTTCACTTTATTGTCCCACTTCTACGCCGATTCTGGCCTAATACAGGCGAGGGAAAGACAGTATTGCGTCCGTGACGTCGTTTGAAAGCTTGGACTGATCGTCATGCGAGGATCAAACTTATAACGAAATTTTTATTTAGCACTTACGTAATACAGTCCTGACTATACCTTCTGCGCGCACATATCTGTATATGTTCACTCAGCACGCAGCGCCTATCGAGGCTCTTTCTTCCCAGATTCACGAATACGCCGCGAGCGCAAAGCCGTAAGATAATTGAATAACGCTATAAATTTTCTTCTCCATCAGTTTAGATGGCGAGTATCAGCAAAACAGCTCAGCTATCACTCCCTAATTCGCAAATGCAGGATCCGAGTTACGGTACTGCCTCTCAATTGGCCAGAGAGCGACAAAGAAATTCTTCCTTTGTTCTTGATTAGACTCAAGCAATCCCGACATCAAGGCTTTATCAAGATAGGAAAACATGGTCTGAAATTTTTCAGAGGAAATCCCACGTAGTGCAACTTTCTCAATCAAATTGCGTAAAAAACTCGCATAACAACGTACCAATTTATTTAATCGATACACCAGCGGCAAGCAGATTCTCCTCTAGAATTCAATTTCTTGAATTTCTTTCTGATCGCTCATTCACTCACCTCTGCACACACAGCGCTTACCCATAAATTGAGCGCACGACAGACAAAATCTGATTGGTTACCACCATCTATACAGTCCTAGATTGCAGCACCCTCGGAGTGCTGCGCGTCTACTGTCGGAACAACTAAACAAAAACTGATAACTCTACCCAAAATCTTTTTTCGGGACTGCATAAATCCTAATGATATCTTCGCCGCATGCAGAGTCATAAAATCTGCTTTCATAAAAATCGAAAAGCGCCTTGCTACCCAACTTATCAAAACAATCTTTTACCTCCTTCATTTCCTGAGAGGTAACTCCACCACTATTTTCTTTGAGCTTATCCAGAAAACCGACTGAAGCTGGCGTTGGATAGACAAAGATATTTGGAATAATTACATCTTGATCATCCAGGCTGTCAAAATCGGTAAAGGTTATGGCGTAGAAATTTAGCGTACCCGCCGGCCCCATTACCCTTATCAAATTCATCAAAAAAATAGCAGCCCCAGCCAGAACTGCGGAAACCCTTTCGTTGCTCATCTCTTTTTTTAAAAAGTCCAACCGCTTGTATCTAGACACAAGTGGTATTTCCTCGAAGCTTTCATAGCTCTCAAAGAATACAGCCATATCATTATACGGCTCTTTACTTATTATCTTGCTATAAATCTCAGCCAACTTCATTTAAGGGATGCTCCATCCGTGATCGTTCAACCATTCTTTTGTTTTCTTGGAGAAGGTCACATCCCCTTTTCCTTTATCATGTATTGATCCGTCGAGATTGTATCCCGACCCACATTTGCAGTGTGCGTGCCATTGGCTACTAGGTACACTCTGTTCTGGTTCATCAATACGAGTGATTTCCGCCGGTGCTTGACCTCTTCTAACCTTTGATTGGGCCTGCTTCGGCGTGCCGCCCGACTGTGCGCCTTTTTTAGCCAATCCCAACGGATCGACCCAGTTCAAAGGATTCGCAGCGTACTCAAACAGGTTCAACCCACCTGCATAACCGATCGGATCTTGGCTGATAAAGCGCCCGACCATCGGATCGTAGTAGCGATAGCGATTGTAGTGCAGCCCCGTCTCATGATCATGGTACTGCCCCTGGAATCGGACAGGGTTAGCAATACCCTGCTGCTTCGCCCATTGCGACCGCTCCTCCCGTATCTCGCCCCAAGCCTTGTACTGAGCACTCCACACCACATCACCGTTCTGATCGGTCAACTCCTGAGGCGTGCCCAAGTGGTCGCATTGATACCAGGTCAATACATCGACAGGAGGCGATACTACGGAACGATTCCAGAGCGGATCATCCTCTAAGCTGTAATCCTCGTCGTAGTCAGGCAATCCCATCAGATTAATGGAATGATTCGACATCGCCTGAGCTACAGGAATGAACGTTCCGGGTTCAAACATATAATGAATGGTACGCCCCGCCTCCCCGTCCTGCTGAGCAGCACGACTTTCCCAAGCCAGGTTATCGCCATCCCAACCGTACAACGTAAAGCCACAGCCATGCTCTCGCTGTAAACGTGCGTGTTCTGCGCTATTCCACAGTGAGCCTGCCGCCGGCCGCTGCTTGTAGTGGACCTTCGAGTTCTTGAATAGACGCCGCCCAAGGGCGTCGTAGGCAAACTCCACCGAAAGCCTGGCGTCCTCGAAATGCACCAGTCGATCGAACATATCCCAACGCATCTGGCTGTAAGCACCATCGCGCCAACGCTTGATCTGGTTACCACGCTCATCGTATTCGTAGTGAGTCCCTGCATACTCACGCAGCAGGTTATCGACCAACTTGCTGCGCGGGGGAGTCAACTCCAAAGGCCGCCGACTCTCTGCCGCCCTCTCGTCGAGCAGGTTACCCGCCGGGTCAAAGTCGAAGGTTTCAACACCCAAACGACTCACTGCGCTTAGCAGCCTGCTCACCGGATCATAGCGGTAGGACAATTGGCCACGGCGCGTATCTTTGATTTCGTTTAGCTGGCCTGCGGCGTCATAGGCGTACTCACGCTTAAGCAAAACCGACTTGTCGTCACTACGCCCCAACAGTTGCTCTTGCAGGCGCCCGGCCGGGTCCCACTTCTGCGTCTGCACAAGACGATTGCCTTGATGCCGAGCCACTTCGCGATGCATGTCGTCACGCTCATAGCCCAGCAGCTCATGTTCGTTCAGGCGCAACGCCAAGAGATGACCGCTGCCGTAGGTCAACCAACTGACCCGATGACCGTCAGGACGAATCGTGGCAACTCGTTGGTTAAGCACGTCGTATTCATGCTGCCACACAGCAACCAGTGGTTTCTCCAAACCAAGGTAATGCTGATGCTCGCGCACCATATTGCCGGCAAGGTCATGGAACCACTGCACTCGGCTGTCTGCGTTACTGGCAAGAATCATGTTGCCCCTGCCGTCATAGGCGTAACGCTCCGCTTGAGACTGATCGCCAAGCGAAGCAAGACGCTCCGTTACACGGCCCATCTCGTCGTACGCTACCGTCACAATGCGGTCACCGGTAGCGACCTTTGAAAGGCGTCCAGAAGCGATGTCGTAATGGTAGCGAGTCAGGCGCCCGTCAAAGCCTGTTTCTGTCAACAAGCGTCCTACTGGGTCGTAGAGAAATTGCGCCGAGCGCTCGTTCTGGTTCTCCAGCGCTTGCAAACGTCCCAGCCGATCCCACCGATACCGCAAAGTCTGTTCCGCAGCATCCACTCGTTCTTCAACGAAGCCCGCCGCCGTGTAGCTCCAGGTCGTGCAGCGATCCAACCCATCGACATGAGCCAGAAGCCTACCCTCAGCATCGCGCTCAAAACGCTCCTCTGTTTTGTCGGGGTGCCTGATAAGCGCTACCTGCCCAGCCTTGTATTCGTACTCGGTGCTCTGCCCTGCTGCATCCGTTGCACAGATCATCAAGCCACGATCGTCATACTCCCATGCGCTGGTCTTGCCCGAGCAATCCACATATTTGAGTAATTGACCCGCGTCGTTGTATTCGAGGG
Organism: Pseudomonas sp. CROZ-RG-20F-R04-15; assembly: GCF_022662375.1. Classification (GTDB taxonomy): domain Bacteria; phylum Pseudomonadota; class Gammaproteobacteria; order Pseudomonadales; family Pseudomonadaceae; genus Aquipseudomonas. The sequence continues at coordinate 141,555 of NZ_JAKNQL010000013.1, forward strand.
TCTTCTCATTGCCATTGGCATCCTTGATGGCAATCGGCAGACCTTTTTTGTCATAGGCGTATTCAGTCTTGTTGCCGAGCGGATCGACCGTTTCGACGAGGTTGCCGGCATCGTCATAGGCGCGCAGCCAGAGCCCGCCTTCTGCGTCCATGATTTTGATCAATTGGTCATGGTCGTCATAGGCAAAGTGCACCATGCTATTGTCAGCGCGAATATGCTCAAGCCGATTGCCGCGCTCGTCGTAGCTATAGCGATCAGTGGCCCCATCCGGATGCACATGCCGGACTACGTTTTTCGCCTCATCTCGGAACAACCACTCCGACAAGCCATCGGCGTGTCGAATCCGATACGTGTAGCCCAGGCTGTCGTAGTAGTGCCACGTTTCGTTGCCGTGAGCATCCGTGACGTACGTCAGACGAATGTTCTCGTCCCATTCCAAACGGGTGTCGAAACTGCCGTCATCAGCCCATTCGCGCACAGCTTTGGCATCAGCGCCTGTGCCATCCCATTGCAGATTCATGCCGCGCCCGGTCCGGTCGCTGTAGCGAGTAATCAGGTGATACTCATACTGATACGACCAAGCCGCACCGTTCTCATCCTGGGCGAGAACCAGGTCGCTCTGTGCATCGTATTCATAGGCACATAGCTGACGCTGTGGGACGCCATCACAGATCTCCCACAGCCCAATCAACCTGCCATAGCCATCAACCATGGTGCCGATGTGGCGGTGAACCTTGGTGATGTCATGTTCCTGATAGGTGATCAGGTCCGACAAGACCGGCACATCGCCGTGGCGATGCTCATGATGCAACATGATTCCGGCGCCATTGCGTAACTCGACACTGACCAGCATGTAACTGCGCCCATGACGGCTGTAGGTTTCCTTGCGCTCGAAACCACGGCATAGGAGTAACCGACCCTCGCTAACGTGCAGCAGGGTAATGTTCTCTATCGCGTCGTAATGGAATTGGCCGATCTTGGGTAGCGGATAGGTATGACTTCGACCGTCTGCATCGTGGAACACCAGGCCTTCGTCCTGCTCATCGATGCGCGTCGTAAACGATGTGATCCAGCGCGCTCCCAAGATGCCCGAATCATAGGCGCCAAGGTCTGAGCAGTACGTGCGTGTCCAATCAATGGGAAATGTGCCGGGCAGGCTGAAATCCGAGTGATCAAATGTCTCTGTACCCATGGCAAAGTTGATGCGCTTACAGGTCGCAGGACACACTTCGTTTTTCTCGTCATTAGGGCGCGACTTCGGCTTTGATTCACCCCGGCTGACTTCAACCTTGCCGTCGCTAGCAACGCGTCGGGATTGACTGGTCATGCCTGGTTTGACGTTGCCGCCCTGCCCGTGCGCATTGCGCATGCGCCACGCTGCAACGGCGCTGGCGAGCACCACCAACAGCGCGCCAATCGAGCTTTGAACGGCCGGGTCACTCAACTTGTTCAACTGGGTGCGCAACTCAGGTCCCATCGCGCGCAGCGATTTCGTATGAACAAGAACTTTCTTCTTCGCTTGCTCTGGCAGGAGATGCTCGGCCGCACTGTTGGCAACACCTTTGCCGGCCGCCGTATAAACGTTCGCCGCGGCGCCAAAAATGTTACTGATTGCGCTCAAAGGATCATGGAGCAACTGGCTGCTGGCAGCACTTGCCATCTGCTGTGCGGCTTTCAAATTACCTTTGGCGTCGAGTTGTCCGTTTACAACTCTCTCTAAGCCGACGGCAATTTCGTTGAGAATTTTCTCGCCCAGTTCTCCTGCGTCACTGAGCAACTCTTTAAGTTTGGCTTGTGCCTGCTTAACGAAATCATCGATCACGCCCACGATATCAGCGTTCAGATGACCAACCACCACGTTGATCAACGCATCACCCAAGACCAGCTTTCCGACCTTGGCGACTTCCTGTCGAACAAGGAACAGCGTCGGTCGCAAGCTCATGCGCGCGGCGGCCATGTTCGGCGGCATGGGCAAAACACCGATCAGGTTGATCCCCAAGCTGACCCAATTTAGAGGGTCTTGTCTCGGACTGTTGGAAAGCGTTACGACATCATTCAGCGCATCGACCAATGCCATGATGTTGCCGACAACAGGTAGAGCCCCTGCCACTGTTTTAATGCGCTCCAAGGTGACCAGATCACCACTGATCTCTCGCAACCAGGCATCGAATTGAGCAGCACTGCGCCCGACGTCTTCGACCATGATCAAATTCAGGGGAACAACGGCGACTTGGGGTTCACGTTTGGTTGCGACAGAGGTATTGGTCGTCATGGGAGCGTCTTCAGCGAGCAGGCTTGGAAATTCGGAATGTCACGAGGCGTATCGCCTTTGAGGAGCCGACAGAAAGTCGCCTCTCTCTAGCAATTGAGCCCGGGTCTATTTAGGTGGATCAACTGACCACTGCGCCCTTCGGACCGCTCGCAATGAGCGCAGCTCCGCAAGCGGTTTTCATGCCGTCCAGAGCGATGGGCGTGCCATCAACGGTGTAGGTGCTGCTGCCTTCAGCAATAGGGAAAACCCCCTTGCACAGTGGACAGCTCACCTTGTGACCGACACCTGCAATGGGCTTGCCGTTGAGGTCGGTTCGAGAGAATGCTTCGAGCACCTTGCCACCGTGAGTGGTGGAGTCGCCCAAGCGGATTACATCTTTCATGGTGTCACTCCTTTGACTAAATCTTGGTTACATCTCGGCCGTCGAACAATGAAAACAGGTTGGCCATCGCTGAACCTCTTAACACTTACTCGGCTTTCCAAACATCTTCATACCCTGAGTCATCGATGATGAATTTGGCCCCGACCGGTAGGCATAAATAATTCAACACCTGGGGCAACGTTTCGATGACATGGCTGATGTGAACCGGTTTATAGAAATCGTCCGCTTCCGAGTATTCACCGCAATGTATGAACCAGCTGACATTGCATCCCTCGGGTATCTGCACTCGAGTGCCGTAGATCGGTGATTGACCTACTGACTCTGTAGCCAAGGCCACGATCGGTTCAGGTACCTGCGCAGGCATACCGAACTTATCGCAGACCTCTTTCTGAGAGGCGTTGGGAAAAATCGCATCAACCTTCGGCATTTTGATCCACGATTTCTCACTCATGACTTGAATATCCGAGATAGCACACCATGCCCAACGTCGATCGACCAAGCACCCACCGACTTCACACATCGGTCCGCGGGTCCATGGTCGATCGAGTACCGTTGACTGAAAGCTCACTCTCCCAAGCGTTGAAAGCAGCCAACCAGAACTCCTCTCAAACCAGTCAGCTCTGCAGCCACCAATTCAGAAGCGTTTCATCATCTTCGTCATCAATATTTTTATAGATATTGGCGTAATACCATTCGAGCCCCGTTTTCTCGCGAAACCGATCAAAAAACTCATTGATTTTGTCCATGCCGTTGCTTGAAGGCACAGCCAACGAGAGATTGCCTTCGAAAACGCCATCAAGCGTTCCACCCAGCTCACGGCCAACATCAGTTTCGAGTTGTGCAATGACCTCCTCGGGAATGTAGTCGGCGTAGATATGAATACAAAAATTCCCACCGCGCTTCAGGACTTCGGCGTGGGTGTTTTTATTCTTGATCGAGATGACGTCACCTCGAGCCAAATTCAACGCAAGACCAGGTGAAGACAGCAGCTCATAAGTATCCGACCCCATCGCAATAGCGGGGAGTTCCTCGAATACAGGGCTATCGTCATTTGATACAAACACCTGAATCAGAACAGGCAATTTTTTATCGTCCATATGGCGCTCCACAACTTCCACGTTCGACACACGACATGCCTTCTTTCACGTAACCGCTATTTCCCGCACTCAGGTTACACGATGCGCCCTCAAGATCTACGTTGACATCGGCCAGGTTGCCGCCATTTGAGGTGGCCACATTTTTATGCCCCAAGTGCATGTCATCAGGATTTGTTGAGGTATGCCCGCACCGCCAGCACTTGTAAACGCCCACCGGCTTGCTTTTATCGATGAGTTTTTTGCGACATGCCCCCTGCCCTTTTCGGCTGCCTCCTCCGACCTTACTCGCAGCGATATCTTGAGGCGAGGCTCCAGCGCCGTCTTTTAGGGCGCGCTTGGATGGCGGTTTCTTCACCAGCCCCAAAGGGTCTACCCATTGGGTTGGGTTAGGCGCGTATTGATGAAGGTTTATGCCACCCATCAGACCTATCGGGTCCTTTGAAATGAAGCGACCTACATGGGGGTCGTAGTACCTGTATCGGTTGTAGTGCAAGCCTGTTTCGTGATCGTGGTACTGACCTTGGAAACGAATTGGATTGCTCAGCCCCTGCTGTACTGCTGAGGCTGATGTGTGTTCTTTAACCTGGCCCCAAGCCTTGTACTGGGCGCTCCAGGCGACTTGACCATCCTGATCGGTTAGCTCTAACGGTGTGCCTAAATGGTCACACTGATACCAGGCCAAGGCTTCAAACGGTTGTGCTTTCGGTACGTGACTCCAAAGCGGGTCATCTTCAAGACTCTCGCCAGCGACATATTCAGGCTGATTTAACAGATCAATCGAGACGTGTCTGACCGCTTGAGCCACCGGAACAAACGTGCCGGGTTCATAAACGTAATGGACTGTGCGCCCAGTCCCCCCATCGACAGGCGCAGGACTGCTTTCCCAAGAGAGATTATCTCCGTCCCAACCGTACAAAGTCAGGCCACAGCCAAGCAAACGCTGAACACGCCCCTGCTCATTTTTATTCCAGTGGGAACCTGCCTCAGGACGATTTGTATAATGGGCGGTTGAATGCTTATACAGCCGGCGACCCAAGGCGTCGTAGGCATATTTGACCGAGAGACGATCATCCTCGAAATGAACTAACCTATCGAACAGGTCCCATTGCAATCGACTGCGTTGACCATTCTGCCAACGCAGCGTCTGATTGCCACGATCGTCGTACTCGTAATGGGTGCCGACGTATTCACGTAGAAGATTGTCTACCAACCGGCTACGTATTGGGGCCTGATCAAGAGGCCGGCGTACTTCTGTCACCTTCTCGTCGAGCAGGTTACTGGCAGGATCGAAAGCGAACTTTTCAACCCCGAGCCGGCTTGCTGCACTGATCAACCGTCCTACTGGATCGTAACGATAGGTCAGCGGTCCGCGACGCGTGTCGTTTAGCTCGGTCAACTGGCCGACCGCATCGTATTTGTATTCGCGCTTCAGCAAAGTGGAGTTGTCATCACTTCGGCCTAGCAATTGCTCCTGCAGGCGACCTGCCGGGTCCCACTGTTGAGTCTGGCGCAGCCGATTGCCTTGATGACGAACGACCTCACGATGTAGATCATCTCGCTCATAACCGACCAACTCGTGATCATCCAGCTTTAATGCAAGCAAATGCCCACTGCCGTACGTCAACCAGCTTACCCGGTGACCATCCGGGCGGGTCGTAGCGACACACTGGTTGAGGGGGTCGTACTCATGCCTCCAGATTGCTACGAGCGGTGCATCCAGACTCTGATAATGCTGATGCTCTTTGATCAGATTACCGGCCAAATCATAGAACCACAGCAATCGGCTTTGGTCATTCGTGGCCAAAACCATGTTGCCGTTACCGTCATACGCAAAGGATTCACTCTGAGACGTATTGCCCAAACTCGCGTGGCGTTCGACAAGCCGTCCCATGGGGTCGAACGACATCGAAATGACGCGCTCACCGCTGATGGCTCTCGCCAAACGTCCGCTCTCAGAATCGTACTGATAGCGCGTAGCAACGCCATCGAATCCTTTTTCCTCAAGCAACCTTCCGACAGGATCATAGTTAAACTGGGTGCGCTGTTCGTTTTCGTTTTCCAGCGCTATAAGACGGCCTAGCCGGTCCCAACGGTAACGAAGCGTTTGCTCGCAGGCGTCTACGCGCTCGGCAACCAACCCGGCAGCGTTATAGCTCCATGTCGTGCAGCGATCCAGACCGTCAATATGAGCAAGCAGACGCCCTTCGGCATCACGCTCGAATCGCTCCTCGGTTTTATCTGGATGCGTAATCAAGGCGATATGTCCAGCCTTGTACTCATACTCGGTGCTTAGTCCTGCTGCATCGGTAAAACACATCATCTGACCGCGATCGTTGTATTCCCATTCGCTGGTCTTGCCAGAGCAGTCGGTATATTTCAGAAGCTGACCAGCATCGTTGTATTCAAGCGCTTTCTCGTTGCCGATTGCATCCTTGATAGCGATCAACTGACCGGTTTTGTCGTAGGCATACTCCGTCTTGTTTCCAAGAGGATCGACCGACTCCACCAAATTACCGGCATCATCGTAAGCTCGCTGCCACTGCCCGCCTTCTGCATCACTAACCTTGATCATTTGATTGAGATCGTCGTAGGCGTAGTGAGCGACACTGCCGTCGGGACTGATGTGTTCGAGCAAATTACCGCGCTCGTCATAGCTGTATCGATCGGAGGTACCGTCTGTATGAACGTGACGAATGATGTTTTTCGCGTCATCGCGAAAGAACCACTCTGAACGTTCATCGGCATACCGAATCCGGTAGGTATATCCCTTGATGTCGTAGTAATGCCAAGTCTCGTTACCATGGGCATCAGTGACGTACGTCAGACGAATATTTTCGTCCCACTCCAGGCGGGTATCGAAACTGCCGTCGTCCGTCCACTCGCGCACAGCCTTGGCGTGCGACGTGTGGCCATCCCACTCCAGATTCAAACCTCGGCCGGTGCGATCGGTATATCGAGTCAATAAGTGGTGCTGATACTGATAACTCCAGGCAGCACCGTTTTCATCCTGTGCCTGGATCAGATCGCCGTGGATGTTGTAATGGTAATTACACAATTGCCGTACGGGCGCGCCGTCACGGATCTCCCAGAGTCCGGCCAACCGTCCTTGATCATCAAGCAGGGTTCCAACGTGCAAGTGGACCTTCGTGATATCCCCTTGATAGGTGATCAGGTCAGACAATACCAGGGCATCCCCGTGGCGATGCTCGTAGTGCAGCATCAGCCCGGCACCACTGCGCATTTTGACATCCGTCAGCCAGAAGGAACGGCCACGACGGACATAGGTTTCTTTGCGTTCAAAACCGAAGCAAACGAGCAGTTGATCCTCACCGGAGCGAACCAGCGTGAGATTTTCAACGGCGTCATAGTGAAAGAGGCCTACCTTAGGCAGAGGGAAATCGATGCTACGACCATCGGCTCCAAAAAAAATCAGACCATCTCCCTTGCAGTCGAAACGCGTAGTGAACTCTGTCAGCCACCGAGCGCCCAATTCGCCATTGTCAAAAGCATCGAACCGGGAGCTGTAGGTACGCACCCATTCAATAGGAAACGGACCTGGAAGGCTGAAATCGGTATGGCTTAGCGACTCGGAGCCCAATGCGAAGCTAATACTGTTGCAAGTACCCGCGCATGCACCATTTTTCTGGCCATTGGCGTTGGCATTCGCAGGAGCCTGACGGCTGCTGGCTTCGAGCCGCCCTTCACCTGCTTTGTTCTGCGCCTTACTGGTCGCATTGGGTTTAACGCTAGCGCTCTGCCCATGCCCACGACGCTTGCGCCAAGTCACCACAGCACCGCTGAGCATTTGCAACAACCAACCGATGGAGTGGCGCGTTCCCGGGTCACCCAACTTACTCATTTGGGTTTTGATCTCCGGCCCCATCGCTCTCAATGTACCGGTGTGCGTCATCACCAGTTTTTTTGCTTGGTCCGGCAGAAGATTCCTCGCCGCGCTGTTGGCAACTCCTTTACCTACGGCTTTGTAGGCACTGAATGCAGCCCCAAAGATATTGCTGATCGCTGCCTTGGGATCGCTGAGGAGCTGATTGCCCGCCGCCGTGATCTTCTGTCCCGCCGCGCGCGCATCGCCTTTTGAATCGAGCTTGCCATTTACAACGGCCTCGAGACCCTTTGCGATTTCGGTGACTGCACTCTCGCCGAGTTTTCCAGCATCGGCGAGAATGCCCGAGAGCTTGCCTTGAGCCTGTTTCACGAAGTCATCGATCGTGCCGACGATGGTGGCGTTCAAGTGCCCGACCAGCACTTCGATCATTGAATCGCCCAACAGCATCTTGGCGCTATTACGCAATTCCTGACGTACCAAAAACAAGGTCGGACGCAAACTCATACGAGCAGCAGCCATGGTAGGAGGGGCTGGCAAAACACCGATCAGGTTGATCCCTAGGCTGACCCAATCAAGCAACTCCCGCTGCTTGCTTTTGGTAAGCGTGACGATGTCGCCAAGCGCGTCGACCAGCGCCATGATGTTGCCTACAACCGGCAATGATCCGGCGACCCCTTTGATTCGATCGAGCGTGACCACGTCACCGCTGATGGATCGCAACCAGGCATCAAAGCGAGCAGCACCACGACCTACGTCCTGCACGTCCAGCGTGTTGAGCGGAACAACGGCTACCTGCGGCTCGCGCTTCTTAGCAACGGCAGCTTCAGTCATGACAGCACCTCTCCATTCAATAGGCCAGGTGCTTTGAGCGAAGGTTTTGGCAAGGACGGGGCCGGCAGGCTTGGCAGCTTGCCCGCCTTGCTTGCTGCACCAAGGATGCTCGATGCACTAGGCATTGCCGCACTCGCCAGTTTTGGCAGGCCAGCCACTCCGCCCTGTACAGCACCTTTGACCTGTTGCGCCGTTTGCATTGCACCTTGTGCCGTCTGAACA
>NZ_JAKNQL010000014.1 GCF_022662375.1 Pseudomonas sp. CROZ-RG-20F-R04-15
TGAAATCTGCCGTCAACACCTATTTTCATAAATCTGTCACATCGGTCAAAAACCCACGAAAAAAGAAGGCCGACCTCAATGAGGTCGGCCTTCTCTGTAATCCCCTTCTACTTACAAGCTAGGGAAGGCGAACTGTGAAGCCTCATGGCTCGCCCGTTGCGGCCAGCGCTGAGTGATCGCCTTGCGACGAGTGTAGAAGCGCACACCATCCGGACCATAGGCATGCAAGTCGCCAAACAGCGAACGCTTCCAGCCGCCGAAGCTGTGGTAGGCCACCGGTACCGGCAGCGGCACGTTGACGCCAACCATGCCGACTTCGATCTCGTCGCAGAACAGACGCGCCGCTTCACCGTCACGGGTGAAGATGCAGGTGCCGTTGCCGTACTCGTGATCGTTGATCAGTTGCATCGCCTCTTCCAGGCTGTTCACGCGAACAATGCACAGTACCGGGCCGAATATCTCTTCTTTATAGATGCGCATCTCTGGGGTGACGTTGTCGAACAGGCAGCCACCGAGGAAGAAGCCTTCTTCATGACCGGCCACGCTGAAACCACGACCGTCGACCACCAGGGTCGCGCCCGCTGCCACGCCGTCATCCACGTAACCGCTGACTTTGTCGCGCGCCTGACCGGTTACCAGTGGGCCCATATCCAGACCACACGAAGTGCCAGCACCGATTTTCAGCGCCTGAATCTGTGGAACCAGTTTCGCTACCAAGGCATCCGCCACCTGATCGCCTACACACACGGCAACCGAGATCGCCATGCAGCGCTCGCCGCACGATCCGTAAGCCGCGCCCATCAGTGCACTGACAGCGTTATCCAGATCGGCATCCGGCATCAGCACCGCGTGGTTCTTCGCGCCGCCCAGTGCCTGCACGCGTTTGCCGCGCTTGGTGCCTTCGGCGTAGATGTACTCGGCAATCGGCGTCGAGCCAACGAAGCTCAGCGCTTTGACTTCCGGCGCTTCGATCAGCGCGTCTACTGCAGTCTTGTCACCGTGAACCACGCTCATCACGCCTTTCGGCAAACCGGCTTCCAGTAATAACTGAGCGATCAGCAGTGTCGAACTTGGATCACGCTCGGACGGTTTGAGGATGAAGCAGTTGCCGCAGACGATCGCCAGCGGGTACATCCACAGCGGCACCATGGCCGGGAAGTTGAACGGGGTGATACCGGCAACAATGCCCAGCGGCTGGAAGTCCGACCATGCGTCGATGTTCGGGCCGACGTTGCGACTGTACTCGCCCTTGAGGATTTCTGGCGCTGCGCAGGCAAACTCGACGTTCTCGATGCCGCGCTTCAGTTCACCGGCAGCGTCTTCCAGAGTCTTGCCGTGTTCTTCGCTGATCAATTGCGAAATGCGCGCTTCGTTCTGCTCGAGCAGTTGCTTGAAGCGAAACATCACCTGGGCGCGTTTGGCCGGTGGCGTGTTGCGCCAGGCCGGGAACGCAGCCTTGGCGGCATCGATGGCTTTCTGGATGGTGGCCTGGCTGGCCAATGGCAGCTTGTGGATAGCCTGACCAGTGGACGGATTGAACACATCAACCGCGCGACCGTTCTCGGTCACCAGTTCGCCATTGATCAAATGCGGGATAACGCTCATCGAAAACTCCTGAATTCTTGTGCGCAGACGCCCGCAAGAGGCGCCTGCTATTTGCATAGCTATATAGAAGGAAAGATCAGTCGAGCTTGTTCAGCACTTCGCCGACCGCGTCGAACAGACGATCAAGGTCTTGCGGCTTGCTGTTGAAAGTTGGGCCGAACTGCAAGGTGTCGCCGCCGAAGCGTACGTAGAACCCGGCTTTCCACAGGGCCATGCCCGCTTCGAACGGACGCACGATGGCGTCACCGTCACGCCCGGCAATCTGAATGGCGCCGGCCAGACCGAAGTTACGGATGTCGATAACGTTCTTGGAACCCTTCAGCCCGTGCAGTGCGTTCTCGAAATGCGGCGCAACTTCCGCGACGCTCTGCACCAGATTCTCTTTTTGCAGCAGGTCGAGTGCTGCCAGGCCAGCGGCGCAAGCCACTGGGTGTGCCGAGTAGGTGTAACCGTGCGGGAATTCCACGGCGTATTCCGGAGTCGGCTGATTCATGAAGGTCTGGTAGATCTCGGAGCTGGCAATCACCGCGCCCATCGGGATCGCGCCGTTGGTGACTTGCTTGGCGATGCACATCAGATCCGGGGTCACGCCAAAGGTGTCGGCGCCGAACATATTGCCGGTGCGGCCGAAACCGGTGATCACTTCGTCGAACACCAGCAGGATGCTGTGCTGATCGCAGATTTCGCGCAGACGTTTCAGGTAACCCTGCGGCGGCACCAGTACGCCAGCGGAACCGGCCATAGGCTCAACGAATACTGCGGCGATATTCGACGCATCATGCAGCTCAATCAGTTTCAGCAGCTCATCGGCCAAAGCGATGCCGCCCTGCTCCGGCATGCCACGGGAGAAGGCATTGCTTGCCAGCAAAGTATGCGGCAGGTGATCGACGTCCATCATCGCCTGACCGAACAGTTTGCGGTTGCCATTGACGCCACCAAGGCTGGTGCCGGCGATGTTCACGCCGTGGTAACCACGGGCACGGCCGATCATTTTGGTTTTGGTCGCCTGACCTTTCAGGCGCCAGTAGGCACGGACCATTTTCACGGCGGTATCGGCGCACTCGGAGCCCGAGTCAGTGAAGAACACGTGATTCAGATTGCCCGGGGTCAGCTCGGTGATTTTCTCGGCCAGCTGGAACGACAGCGGGTGACCGTACTGGAAGCCCGGCGAGTAATCGAGGGTGCCCAGCTGTTTGGAGACCGCTTCCTGAATTTCCTTGCGGGTATGGCCAGCGCCGCAGGTCCACAGACCGGACAGCGAGTCGTATACCTTGCGGCCCTTGTCGTCGATCAGCCAGCTGCCTTCGGCGCCAACGATCAAACGCGGATCGCGCTGGAAGTTACGGTTGGCGGTGTACGGCATCCAGTGCGCGTCCAGCTTCAGTTGGCTGGCCAGTGGCGACTGAGCGTTTTCAGGCATGTTCATCGGGCAAAACCTCGCAGGGCATAAGCGTCAGGGAGATAAAAAGCGTTGTTGCAGCTAAATTGCCACGGCGATAAAGTCGGTGAAATTCAACTCTTCTAACCTTCAGTTAGAACTTCGCTAAACAATGAGAACAATAAAATGAGCAGCCGCCGCCCCGATCCGCTGGCCCAGGTCAGTGACTTTGATATTCGCCTGCTGCGAATTTTTCGCAGCGTGGTGGAATGCGGTGGTTTCTCGGCAGCGGAAACCGTGCTCGGCATCGGTCGCTCGGCGATCAGTCAGCAGATGAGCGATCTGGAGCAGCGCCTCGGTTTACGTTTGTGTCAGCGCGGCCGCGCCGGATTTTCGCTGACTGAAGAAGGTCGCGAGGTCTATCAATCCGCGCTACAGCTATTAAGTGCGTTGGAAAGCTTCCGCACTGAGGTCAATGGCCTGCACCAGCATTTGCGCGGTGAGTTGATCATCGGTCTGACCGACAACCTCGTCACCCTGCCCCATATGCGCATCACCCACGCCCTCGCACAGTTGAAGGAACGCGGGCCGGATGTGCAGATCCAGATCCGCATGATTGCGCCGAATGAAGTCGAGCAAGGCGTGCTCGATGGGCGTTTACATGTTGGCGTGGTGCCGCAGGCCAGTGCGTTGTCGGGACTGGAATATCAGCCGTTGTACAGCGAGCGTTCGCTGCTTTATTGCGCGGTGGGCCATCCGTTGTTTTATGTCGATGACAAACAGCTCGATGACGAACGTCTGAACACTCAGGACGCGATTGCCCCGACCTTTCGTCTGCCGGCGGATATTCAGGCGCATTACCAGGCGCTCAATTGCACCGCCAGTGCCTCGGACCGTGAGGGTATGGCGTTTCTGATTTTGACCGGGCGTTACATCGGTTACCTGCCGGATCACTACGCCAGCCTCTGGGTGCAGCAAGGTCGCTTGCGTGCTTTAAAAGCAGGAACGCGGTTTTACGATTTGAGTCTGGCATCGGTCACGCGCAAGGGGCGGCGCCCTCATTTGGTGCTGGAAAGCTTTCTGGAGAGTCTGGCGGCGACGCGTTGAAAATTCTCTGATGCCCGCCAGCGTTGGGCCTTAGCAAAAAATTCGACAAATAACCTGAGCAAGTGGACAGCTTTTTGCAAAGCAGGATCAACCTCGATCCTCAACAAGAAGCCCTAAGCCATGCAGCCAGATTCCGCACCGTCCAGCGACCTGATCTACGGCCTCAACGACCGCCCCAAACCACTCGCCGCAACACTCGCGGCACTGCAACACGTGCTCGCCAGTTTCGTCGGCATCATCACCCCGCCGCTGGTGATCGGCTCGGCGCTCGGGTTGACCGCATATTTGCCTTACTTGATCAGCATGGCGTTGATGGTCTCGGGTGTCGGCACCTTCATTCAGGCGCGGCGGCCGTTCGGCATCGGCGCGGGGATGATCTGTCTGCAGGGCACCAGTTTCGCCTTTCTCGGTGCGGTGCTGTCGGCTGGTTTTCTGGTCAAGCAACGCGGCGGCAGCCCGGAAGACATTCTGGCGATGATTTTCGGTGTGTGCTTTTTCGGCGCAATCGTGCAGATCGTCCTCAGCCGTTTCATCGGTCAATTGCGCCGAGTGGTTACGCCGCTGGTGACCGGGATCGTTATCACCCTGATCGGCATCAGTCTGATCAAGGTTGGTATTACCGATTTGGGCGGCGGCTTCAATGCGCCGGACTTCGGTGCACCGGGCAATCTGGCGCTGGGCGTGTTTGTGTTGCTGACGATCATTCTGCTCAACCGCTCGAACACGCCTTGGGTGCGCTTGTCGGCAATCATCATTGGTTTGCTGCTCGGCAGTCTGGCCGCGTGGTTCAGTGGGAAACTGGTGCCGCAGCCTTTGCCTGACTTGCCGCTGGTGAGTTTTCCTACGCCGTTCAAGTTTGGCTTCAGCTTCGACTGGACGGCTTTCCTGCCGGTCGCGCTGATTTATCTGATCAGCACCATCGAAACCGTCGGCGATCTTACCGCCAACTGCATGCTCGCCCGCCAGCCAATCAGTGGGCCTTCTTATATAAACCGCTTGCGTGGTGGAGTACTCGGTGACGGCGTCAGTTGCATGATCGCCGCGACCTTCAGTGCTTTCCCAAACACCACGTTCGCGCAAAACAACGGCGTGATCCAGTTGACCGGCGTCGCCAGCCGCTACGTCGGGCTGTACATCGGCGCGATCCTGTTTTGCCTCGGCCTGTTCCCGATGATCGGCGCGGTGCTGCAACAGATTCCGAAACCGGTACTTGGCGGCGCGACTCTGGTGATGTTCGGCGCGGTGGCCGCCGCCGGCGTGCGCATCCTCGCGCAATCGCCGCTGGATCGCCGCAGCATGTTGATCATCGCCACTTCGTTCGGCGTCGGCCTGGGTATCGCCGCACAACCGAACCTGCTGCACCTGCTGCCGAAACTGGTGCAGAACCTGTTCGACTCGGCGATCACCAGCGGCGGCTTGACCGCGATCATCCTTTGTCTGCTGCTGCCGGAGTCGAAAACCGAGGCCGCTGAAGTGCACGCGGCGCTGAACAAGATCGAACAGGCGTAACGGTTTTATCGCCCAAGGACTTGTCGGATCTCTGTGGGTGCGCTATCAACGCAACTGGTTGCACCCACAGACAAACCCGGAAGTGCCTATGACCTTTGAAGTCCCAGCCCATGGCGGCAAACCCGCCAGCCGCATTCGTCAGAAGAACGAAGAGACCATCCTCAAAGCCGCCGAAGACGAGTTCGCCCGTCACGGGTACAAAGGTACCAGCATGAACACCATCGCGCAGAATGCCGGGTTGCCCAAGGCGAACCTGCATTACTACTTCACCAACAAGCTTGGGTTGTACGTAGCGGTGCTGAGCAACATCATCGAGTTGTGGGACAGCACCTTCAACACCCTCACCGCCGAAGACGATCCGGCTGAAGCGCTGACCCGCTACATCCGCGCCAAGATGGAATTCTCCCGTCGCCAGCCGCAAGCCTCGCGAATCTTTGCGATGGAAGTGATCAGCGGCGGCGAATGCCTGAGCGAATATTTCAATCAGGATTACCGCGCCTGGTTCACTGGCCGCGCGGCGGTGTTTCAGGCGTGGATCGATGCGGGCAAAATGGACCCGGTGGATCCGGTGCACCTGATCTTCCTGTTGTGGGGCAGCACTCAGCATTACGCCGATTTCGCCACGCAGATCTGTCGCGTCAGCGGTCGCAGCAAGCTGACCAAGCAGGATATGGAAGACGCCGGTAACAACCTGATCCGCATCATTCTCAAAGGCTGCGGCCTCACTCCTTCTCTATAAGACGTTTATGCCTTTCACCCTCAGCGGTTTTTGCGAGTACCGCGAAGAGATTCGCAAAAGCCGCTTTATCACCTTCGCCACGCCGATCGGCAGCCCTGCCGAGGCGCAGGCGTTTTTCGAACAGCACAGCGACTTCAATGCCTCGCACAATTGCTGGGCGTGGAAACTCGGCGATCAATATCGCAGCAACGACGATGGCGAACCGGGCGGCACGGCGGGTCGGCCGATTCTGGCGGCGATTGAGGCGCAGGATTGCGATCAGGTCGCGGTGCTGGTGATTCGTTGGTATGGCGGCATTCAACTCGGTACCGGCGGTTTGGCCCGGGCGTATGGCGGTGGGGCGAACAAATGTTTGCAGACGGCGGCCAAGGTCGAGTTGATCAGCCGGGTGTCATTGAGTTGCGCTTGCGGGTTTGCCGAGTTGGCGCTGGTGAAGTTGCGCGTGGCCGATCTCGGGGGCTTGGTTGTGGAAGAAAACTTCACGGCGAACGGCGTTGAGTTGAAGTTAGCGGTGGGTGAGGCGCAGATCGAGTTGTTGCAAAGCCAATTGGCAGATTTGAGCCGTGGGCGAATTTTGCTTCAACGATAAAAGATCAAAAGATCAAAAGATCAAAAGATCAAAGATCGCAGCGTTCCGCAGCTCCTACATTTGAAATGCGCTCCCCTGTTGGAGCTGCCGAAGGCTGCGATCTTTTGGGGCGATCCCGAATTTCCTTATTCCACAGAGTTGCCCACATCTGCTGTGCACCCGACTGTGGATAACCTGAGTACATTCCGCTGTAACCCTTCTGTCACGTGGCTTTGCGCGGTTTGTTCACTTTTCGTTCAATTCACCCGACCAAACGAAAATTTCAAGAAGAAACAGTCAGTTAGCGTTGTTTATCACCATTAGAAGAAAGCACCGCAGTGCTTATGCCCGGGTTTGCGGCTTGCACACAATAACTGTGGAACAAGCTGTGGATAACCCGTTCATGGCTGGCGCAGTCGCAGGTTCTGCCTAGCCCACAACGGTTTGCTCGTTTTTTGATCAGTTAACAACGGGCAAAACTGGAGCCCGATCAACGGCTTTGCTCTGAATTGGTGCCGGGCAGAAGCGTATTTTTTTCTTGAATGCTCTACGCCGAGGGCTGGCACACGCGGCCCGCTCGCGTTCCTGACTCAATGGCCAGGAAATTGCTTTATCCACAGGCACAACTCCAAGCCAGTCGAGCCTGTCATGCCAATCGCTCCTCCCATCCCGCGCCTGCAATTGCGCCATATCAGCAAACGCTACCCCGGCTGTCTGGCCAATGACGCCATCGACCTGAGCATCGCGCCGGGAGAAATCCATGCCCTGCTTGGTGAAAACGGTGCGGGCAAAAGCACGTTAATGAAGATCATCTACGGCGTCACCCAGGCCGATTCGGGCGAGATGCTCTGGCAGGGCCAACGGGTCAATATCCGCAACCCGGCACAGGCGCGGCAGCTGGGCATCGGCATGGTGTTCCAGCATTTCTCCCTGTTCGAAACCCTCAGCGTGGCGCAGAACATTGCGCTGGCGATGGGCGCTGCGGCCGGACCACCAAAACAACTGGAGCCAAAAATTCGCGAAGTGTCGTGCCGCTACGGTATGGCGCTGGAGCCAGAGCGACTTGTCCACAGCCTGTCGATCGGCGAGCGGCAGCGCGTGGAAATCATTCGTTGCCTGATGCAGGACATTCGTCTGCTGATTCTCGACGAACCAACCTCGGTGCTGACGCCGCAAGAGGCCGACGAATTGTTCATCACCCTGCGCCGTCTCGCCGCCGAGGGTTGCAGCATTCTGTTTATCAGCCACAAACTCGGCGAGGTTCGGGCGTTGTGTCACAGCGCGACAGTTTTGCGCGGAGGGCGAGTCGCCGGTCATTGCCGGCCGGCTGAATGTTCGGATCAGCAATTGGCGCAGTTGATGGTCGGCGAAGCGGCGGCGTTGATTGGCGACTATCCAAAGGTCAGCGGCGGCGCGACGTTTTTGCAGGTGAACGGCTTGAGCTGGCACAATCTGGACCCGTTTGGCTGCTCGCTGAAAGACATCAACCTGCAAGTGCGCAGCGGTGAAATCGTCGGCATCGCCGGGGTCGCCGGTAATGGTCAGGATGAGTTGCTGGCCCTGCTCAGTGGCGAGCAAAACCTACCCCGCGTCGAAGCTGCGACCATTCGACTCGCCGAGCAAAACGTCGCCGATTTACGCCCGGATGCGCGACGCAAACTGGGCTTGGCGTTCGTGCCGGCTGAGCGTCTCGGCCATGGTGCGGTGCCCGAATTGAGCCTGGCGGACAACGCCCTGCTAACTGCTTTCCAGCAAGGCTTGGTCAGCCACGGTTTGATCGAACGCGGCAAAGTCGAAGTCCTTGCCGAGCAAATCATTCAACGTTTCGGGGTGAAAACCCCGGGCACGCAAACCGCCGCGCGTAGTTTGTCCGGCGGTAACCTGCAGAAATTCATCCTCGGCCGGGAGATCCTCCAGCAACCGAAACTGCTGATCGCCGCGCACCCGACCTGGGGTGTCGACGTCGGTGCCGCCGCGACTATCCACCGAGCCTTGATCGCGTTGCGCGATGCCGGCGCGGCGATTCTGGTGATTTCCGAAGACCTCGACGAACTGTTCCAGATCAGCGACCGCCTCGGCGCATTGTGCGGCGGGCGTCTGTCGGCGCTACACAACACCAGCGATACGCAACTCAGCGACGTCGGTGGCTGGATGGCCGGCCAGTTCGACAACCCACCTTCAGCCGCCACGGTTTAACGGAGTTTTCCACATGCTGCTTTCCCTCGAACCCCGTGGCCAGCAATCGCGCTTGATGCTGTGGTGCTCGCCGTTATTGGCGGCGGCGCTGACGCTCGGTTGCGGTTCGCTGTTGTTTATCGCCCTGGGCCATGACCCGTTGCAAACCTTGCATACGCTGCTGATCGCGCCGGTCAGCGACTTGTATGGCGTCTCCGAATTACTGGTCAAAGCGCTGCCGATTCTGCTTTGCGCACTGGGTCTGGCGGTGGCGTATCAGGCGCGGATCTGGAATATCGGCGCCGAAGGGCAACTGCTCCTCGGCGCGCTCGCCGGCAGTGCCCTGGCGGTGAACATCATCGACATGCAAAGTCGTTGGGCGCTGGTGCTGATTCTGCTCACCGGCACCCTCGCCGGCGCGGCGTGGGCCGGGCTCACCGCGTGGTTGCGCACCCGCTTCAATGCCAACGAAATCCTCACCAGCATCATGCTCAACTACATCGCACTGAACCTGTTGCTGTTCTGCGTGCACGGGCCGCTGAAAGATCCCGCCGGGTTCAATTTTCCCGAATCGGCAATGTTCGGCGACGCCAGCCGTTTGCCGCTGTTGATAGAAGATGGCCGCGTGCATGCCGGGGTGTATTTCGCCCTGCTCGCGCTGGTTGCGGTGTGGGTGTTGCTGCAGAAAAGTTTTGTCGGTTTCCAGATCAAAGTGCTTGGGCTGGACAAGCGTGCGGCGGGGTTTGTCGGTTTTCGCGAGAAGCGGCTGATCTGGCTGGCACTGTTGATCAGCGGCGGTTTGGCCGGGCTCGCCGGCGTCTGCGAAGTCACCGGGCCGATTGGTCAATTGGTGCCGCAGGTTTCGCCGGGTTATGGCTATGCGGCAATCACCGTGGCGTTTCTTGGGCGTTTGAATCCAATCGGGATTCTGTTTTCAAGTCTGTTGATGGCGCTGCTGTACATCGGCGGCGAGAGTGCACAAATGACCTTGAATTTGCCGCAGGCGATCACCCAGTTGTTTCAGGGAATGATGCTGTTTTTCCTGCTCGCCTGTGACGTGCTGATTCTCTATCGGCCACGCCTGAACCTGCGCTGGGTGAAGCGCACTTCGACCACTGCCGTAACCGCCGGAGCGCTGTGATGGATATCGATCTGTTGAGCAATATTTTCTACGCCATGGTGCGTTGCGGCACGCCGCTGTTGCTGGTGGCGCTGGGTGAACTGATCTGCGAGAAGAGCGGCGTGCTCAACCTCGGCCAGGAAGGGATGATGCTGTTTGGCGCGGTGATCGGTTTTATCGTCGCGCTTAACAGCGGCAACCTGTGGCTTGGCGTGTTGTTGGCGATGCTTGCCGGCATGTTGCTGTCGTCACTGTTTGCGCTGGTGGCGTTGGTGTTCAACGCCAATCAGGTGGCGACCGGGTTGGCGCTGACGATTTTCGGCGTCGGGCTGTCGACCTTTGTCGGGGCGGCTTGGGTGGGTAAACCGCTGGCGGGTTTTGAGCCGTTGGCGATTCCTTATCTGAGTGACATTCCGCTGATCGGGCGGATGCTGTTCGCGCAAGATTTGCTGGTGTATCTGTCGTTCGCGCTGTTTGCGCTGGTGGCGTGGGTGATCGTCAAAAGTCGTGTCGGGTTGATTATTCAGGCGGTCGGGGAAAACCCGGATGCGGCCAGTGCGATGGGGTTGCCGGTGTTGACTGTACGTACCTTGGCGGTGCTGTTTGGCGGGGCGATGGCCGGGTTGGCCGGGGCGTATCTGTCGTTGGCGTACACACCGATGTGGGCGGAGAACATGACTGCCGGGCGCGGCTGGATCGCGTTGGCGCTGGTGGTGTTTGCCAGTTGGCGGGTGTGGCGGTTGTTGCTCGGGGCGTATCTGTTTGGCCTCGCCAGCATCCTGCACCTGGTGGCGCAGGGATTGGGGTTGGCGATTCCGTCGAGTCTGCTGGCGATGCTGCCGTATGTGGCGACGATTGTGGTGTTGGTGTTGTTGTCGCGCGATGCGTTGCGGACGCGGTTGTATGCGCCGGTTTCGTTGGGGCAGCCTTGGCAGGCGGGACATTAAGAGGTGAACTCACTGGCCTCTTCGCGAGCAAGCTCGCTCCCACAGTTGACCGAGTTCACTCAGACTCCCTGTGGGAGCGAGCTTGCTCGCGAAGGCGTCCGCACAGGCAACACCTGAGCAATGCCCCACGCTAACTCGAAGACCAGGAAAACCAGCAGGATCGAACTGGCACCGTGGAGCAAGGCATACGCCTGCCAAGCCGCAAACAAAAATCTGGCCACCGCGTCATACCGTCCATAAAGCGCCTGCGGATCACGAATCCGCAGCACCGCCCAAACACACACCACTGACCCCAACAGATTCGCCATCAACATATGCACAGGCTGAAACGCCGGCAGTTCGCCGGGTAAATTCAGCGCGGTCAAAAAACCATGCAAAGCGGCAAAACTCCAAGGCGTGGCAAACGCCGCCGTGACGATCAAGTCATACCAGGCGCTGCCGCGCACCACGTTGCGATACTGCGTCGAAGTCCACATCGTCCTTGCTCCAAAAATTGAGGGAGCGAGCACGGTAAAGCCTGGAGTATGCTCCAGCGTCAACAGCTGTTTTGAGAGCCAGCATGCGTATCGGTGAATTAGCCCAGGCCAGCGCCGTCAGCCGTGACACTTTGCGTTTCTATGAGCAACGCGGGTTGATTGCGGCGCAACGCAGTGCCAACGGTTATCGCGACTATCCGCCGGAAATGCTGCAACTGGTGCTCTATATCAAAACGGCGCAACGCCTGGGTTTTACCCTCGGCGAGATTGGTAACAGTGTCGCGGCGCTGTGGAACGCGCCCGATCCGGACAGCGCCGTGGCGCAGTTGCTGCGCGACAAACTGCAACTGATCGAAACCCGCATGAGCGAACTCGACGCGTTGCGTCAGGAGCTGCAACTTCGGCTCGGTCAGGCCTGTCCATTGAATCCATGATCCTCATTCATCAAGGAAGCCCATCATGTCTGCAAAAAACGCACTGATCATCGGCGCCTCCCGGGGCCTTGGCCTCGGTCTGGTGAAAACCCTGCTGGCCGACGGCTGGCAAGTCACCGCCACCGTGCGCAATCCTGCCAATGCTCAGGCGCTGGAAGCGCTGGGCAAGGTGCGGATCGAGAAGCTCGACATGGACGATCAGCAAGCGGTCATTGCTCTGAGCCAACAGCTCAAGGGCGAAACCTTCGACCTGCTGTTCGTCAACGCCGGGGTCAAAGGCCCGGCCGATCAGACCCCGGGCGGCGCGACACTGGCTGAAGTCGGTCAGCTGTTTTTCACCAACGCGGTGGCGCCGATCAATCTGGCCCAGCGTTTTGCCGGGCAGATTCGCGACGGCAGCGGCGTGCTGGCGTTCATGAGTTCCGGGCTGGGCAGCGTGACGGTGGCGGATGCGCCGGAGCTGGCGCTGTACAAGGCCAGCAAGGCTGCGCTGAATTCGATGACCAACAGTTTTGTCACGCAATTGGGCGAGCAGAAGATGACGGTGCTGTCGCTGCATCCGGGTTGGGTGAAAACCGACATGGGCGGTGAAGGGGCTGACCTTGACGTGGAAACCAGCACCCGTGGGCTGGTGGATCAGGTGAACGCGTATGCCAGCAAGGGCGGGCATCACTTCATCAACTACAAGGGTGAAACGATTCCCTGGTAAACACTGAAGATCCCTAAGTGGGAGCGAGCCTGCTCGCGAATGCGCTGTGTCAGACAATGAATGTATCGACTGATACGACGCTTTCGCGAGCAGGCTCGCTCCCACAAGGGTTGTGTGGTGAATGGTCGGGTTGGGCTTGCCCGATGCGGCGTTTTGTTTGAAACTGCGCACCTCGTCCTCGCGGCGACCCTGGATCAGCAGACAGGGCATCACTGAGCTGGCAACCCTGAACCCCATTTTCAGAGGAGCCGGCAACATGCCCGCGACCCGTACCTGGTTAAAAAATCCCCTCGCCATTTTCACCTCCAATGAGCTCGATGCCCGTGGTGGTCTTGTTGTGCAAGACGGTGTCATCGTCGAAGTGCTTGCCGCTGGCCAGCAGCCGTCGGCGCCGTGCAATGCAGTGTTCGATGCCCGCGAGCATGTGATCCTGCCGGGCCTGATCAACACCCATCACCATTTCTATCAAACCCTGACTCGCGCTTGGGCGCCGGTGGTCAATCAGCCGTTGTTTCCGTGGCTGAAAACCCTGTATCCGGTATGGGCGCGACTGACACCGGAGAAACTCGCGCTCGCCACCAAAGTCGCTCTGGCCGAGCTGTTGCTGTCGGGTTGCACCACCGCTGCCGACCATCACTACCTGTTCCCGGACGGTCTGGAAAACGCTATCGACGTACAAGTCGAAAGCGTCCGAGAACTGGGCATGCGCGCCATGCTCACTCGCGGTTCGATGAGCCTCGGCGAGAAGGACGGTGGCCTGCCGCCGCAGCAGACCGTGCAGGAAGGTCAGGTGATTCTCGACGACAGCCAGCGCCTGATTCACGAGTACCACGAGCGTGGCGACGGCGCGCAGATCCAGATCGCGCTGGCACCATGCTCGCCGTTCTCGGTGACCCCGGAAATCATGTCGGCCAGCGCCGAACTGGCGAACAAGCTCGACGTGCGTCTGCACACGCACCTCGCCGAAACACTCGACGAAGAAGATTTCTGCCTGCAGCGTTTCGGCCTGCGCACTGTCGATTATCTCGACAGCGTCGGCTGGCTCGGCCCGCGCACCTGGCTGGCCCACGGCATCCATTTCAACCCGGACGAAATCGCTCGTCTCGGTCAGGCGGGTACCGGCATCTGCCATTGCCCGAGTTCGAACATGCGTCTGGCTTCCGGCATCTGCCCGAGTATCGATCTGACTGACGCGGGTGCGTTGTTTGGTCTGGGGGTTGACGGTTCGGCGTCCAACGATGCGTCGAACATGATTCTCGAAGCGCGTCAGGCGCTGTACATCCAGCGCCTGCGTTACGGCGCCGAGAAGATCACCCCGGAGCGCGTGCTGGGCTGGGCGACCAAGGGTTCGGCGAGCCTGTTGGGCCGTACCGATATCGGTGAGATTGCCGTGGGCAAGCAGGCGGATCTGGCGTTGTTCAAGCTCGATGAGCTGCGTTTCTCGGGCAGTCATGATCCGATTTCGGCGCTGCTGTTGTGCGGCGCGGATCGTGCGGATCGGGTGATGATTGCTGGCAAGTGGCGTGTGGTCGATGGCCAGGTTGAAGGCCTGGATCTGAAAGGCCTGATCGCCGATCACAGCCAGGCGGCTCGCCAACTGATCGCCGGTACCTGATTCACCGCCGTTCAAAACTGTCTGATCGTTCCCACGCTCTGCGTGGGAATGCATCTCGGGACGCTCCGCGTCCCAGCAGCGGACGCAGAGCGTCCATGGCGGCATTCCCACGCGGAGCGTGGGAACGATCAAGATCAAAGGCCTAGCAGGGACAGCATGATGAACGTCGCAAACAGTACGAAGTGAGTCATGCCTTCGATGGCATTGGTCTCACCGTCATTGAGGTTGATCGCACTAACAATCAACGTCAGGAAAATCATCACCGTCTGCACCGGCGTCATCGCCATTTGAAACGGTTGGCCGGTGTAAAGCGCCATCGCCTCCATCACCGGCACCGTGAGAATCACCGTCGACAATGACGCGCCCATCGCAATGTTCACCACCGATTGCATGCGGTTGGCCAACGCTGCACGCAACGCGGTCAGAATCTCCGGTGCGGCGGAAATCGCTGCCACCAGAATCGCTGTGATCACCGGCGGCGCGCCCGTGCCTTCCAGGCCCAGATCGAGGGTTTTCGACATCACTTCGGCGAGAGCGCCGATCACCACAATGCCAAACACCAGAATGCCGATCGACAGGCCGATGCCCGGTGCTTTCGCCTGCGCGTCCTGCGGCTCTTTCTTGCGGCGTTTGTCCGGGTAGCTGTAGCTGAAAAAGTAACTGTGCGGGCCGACCTGCATGCGCAGAAACAGCGCGTAAAGCACCACCATTGCACCGATGGTGAACGCCGAATAAATCTTCCAGTTGGCCTCGGGAATAAATTCCGGCACCACCATCGACACGCCCATGGCGGTGAGGATCATCACGCTATAGCTGCGCGCGGAATCGTCGTTGTACGACTGCTCGCCATGCTTGATCCCGCCCATCAGCGCGGCGAGGCCGAGGATGCCGTTGATGTCGAGCATCACGGCGGAATAGATCGTGTCGCGCACCAGCGTGGGCGACGCTTCGTTGCTCATCATGATTGCCAGAATCACCACTTCGACCAGCACGGCCGCCAGCGTGAGGATCATCGTGCCGTAAGGGTCGCCAACCTTTTCGGCGAGCAGTTCGGCGTGATGGGCGACGCGCATCGAGGCGGCGACGATGAAAGCGATAAGCACCAGACCGGCAGTCAGCGCGACGATCTGGCCGCTGTGCAACATCCAGTGTTCCAACGGATAGGCGACGCACGCGGCGATGACGGCCAAGAGCAGAAAACTTTCTTGCTTGAGGATCGAGAGCATGGCGGGCCTTTTTTGCCGAAGAGTGCGAATGAGTTACTGACTGCGGGGCGGCGCTAACGTTTCGTTACACCTTAGCGCACCAACGGATAGCGGGACTTTTGCCTGATGCACTTTTATTGGCCTTGCCGGCCCCTTCGCGAGCAAGCTCGCTCCCACTTTGGAATGCAATCCCCTGTGGGAGCGAGCCTGCTCGCGAAAGCCTTCACACGGTTTCAAACCGGTTTGTTGTCCTGTTGGTCAGCAATTTGCATTGGCCCTGACCACACAAAACCAAATGGAGTTCGAGTTCATGCAAATACGTCCGCTGCACAAACTGCTGTGCGCCGCCCTCGGTCTGGGGATCAGCCTGAGCGCCAGCGCTGCCGATCCGCTGAAGGTCGGCTTCGTCTACATCGGTCCGATTGGCGACCACGGCTGGACGTATCAGCATGAGCAGGGGCGCAAGGCTCTTGCCGAGAAACTCGGCACTCAGATCACCACCAACTACGTCGAAAACGTTGCCGAAGGCGCCGACGCCGAGCGGGTCATCCGCAACATGGCCAAGGACAACTACGATCTGATCTTCACCACTTCCTTCGGCTACATGAACCCGACGCTGAAGGTCGCCAGGCAATTTCCCAAGGTGACCTTCGAACACGCCACCGGCTACAAACAGGACAAGAACCTCGGCACCTATCTGGCGCGCACCTATGAAGGTCGCTACGTCGGCGGCTTCCTCGCGGCCAAAATGACCAAGACCAAGAAAATCGGCTACGTCGCTTCGTTCCCGATCCCCGAAGTGATCCGCGACATCAACGCGATTCAACTGGCCCTGAACAAATACAACCCGGGCACCGAGATCAAAGTGGTGTGGGTCAACTCGTGGTTCGACCCGGGCAAGGAAGCCGATGCCGCCAACGCGCTGATCGATCAGGGCGTCGACGTGGTGTTCCAGCACACTGACAGCCCGGCGCCGATCCAAGCTGCCGAACGTCGTGGTGTGTACGCCGTGGGTTACGCCTCGGACATGGCGCACTTCGGCCCGAAAGCGGTGCTGACGTCGATCGTCAACGACTGGGCGCCGCACTATATTCAGGCGACGCAGAGCGTGATCGACCACACCTGGAAATCCCAGGATTACTGGGGCGGGTTGAAGGAAGGCACGGTTGAACTGCCGATCAGCGATCTGGTGCCGGCACCGGTTAAAGCCGAAGCCGAGCAGATCATTGCCGATATCAAGAGCGGTGCATTGCAGCCGTTTACCGGACCGATCAAGGATCAGGCCGGCGTCGAGAAAATCCCGGCCGGCGTGAGCGCGACCAATGCGGAACTGGCGTCGATGAACTATTACGTTGAAGGCATGAAGGCTGAGATGCCGAAGTAATCCCCCTGACCCCGATCGTTCCCACGCTCTGCGTGGGAATGCCGCCCGGGACGCTCCGCGTCCCTGCCAAAAGCGGACGCAGAGCGTCCATTGAGGCATTCCCACGCGGAGCGTGGGAACGATCTCCCGTACTTTTCAAGGATTGTGTATGGATCAGCTTCCGATCATCGATATCAGCCCGCTGTACAGCGACGACCACAATGCCTGGCCTGCCGTGGCAGAAGAAATCGACCTGGCCTGCCGCGAGTGGGGTTTCTTCTACATCAAGGGTCACCCGATTTCGGCGCAGCGCATCGACGCCATCCTCGATCAGACTCAGCGTTTTTTTGCCCTGCCCGCAGCAGAAAAACTCAAGATCGACATCACCCAGACCCGCCACCATCGTGGCTACGGCGCCATCGCCACCGAGCAACTCGACCCGAGCAAACCCAGCGACCTCAAAGAAACCTTCGACATGGGCCTGCACCTGCCGGCCAACCATCCCGATGTGCTCGCCGAAAAACCGTTGCGCGGCCCTAACCGGCATCCATCACAAATGGGTTGGGATACCTTGATGGAGCAGCATTACCTCGACATGCAGGCCCTCGCGCAAACCCTGCTGCGCGCGATGACCATCGCCCTGAACATCGAACGCGATTTCTTCGACAGCCGCTTCGTTGACCCGGTCAGCGTGCTGCGCATGATCCATTACCCACCGCGCCACACTGCCAGCTCCGCCGAGCAGCAAGGTGCCGGCGCGCACACTGATTACGGCTGCATCACCCTGCTCTACCAGGACAGCGCCGGCGGCTTGCAAGTGAAAAACGTCAAAGGCGAATGGATCGATGCACCGCCGATCGACGGCACTTTCGTGGTCAACCTCGGTGACATGATGGCGCGCTGGAGCAACGACCGTTATCGCTCGACTCCGCACCGGGTGATCAGTCCGCTCGGCGTGGATCGCTACTCGATGCCGTTCTTCGCCGAGCCGCACCCGGACACGCGCATCGAATGCCTGCCGGGTTGTCAGGACGCAGAGCATCCGGCGAAATATCCGACCACCACCTGCGCCGAATTCCTGCTGTCGCGCTTCGCCGATACCTACGCTTATCGCCGCGAGCAAGAAGCGGTTTGATCGATCGCTTGGTCAGGTTTTGCCAATTGTTTCGGCGAGCATCTGTAGAATGCCGTCATTGCACCTGATGAGAAAAGAATATGTACGACTGGCTCAACGCCTTGCCCAAGGCCGAACTGCACCTGCACCTGGAAGGCTCGCTGGAGCCCGAGCTGCTGTTCGCCCTGGCCGAGCGCAACAAGATCGCCCTGCCGTGGAATGACGTGGAAACCCTGCGCAAGGCGTACGCCTTCAACAATCTGCAGGAATTCCTCGACCTGTATTACCAGGGTGCCGACGTATTGCGCACCTCGCAGGATTTCTACGACCTGACCTGGGCCTACCTGCTGCGCTGCAAAGCACAGAACGTGATTCACACTGAACCGTTTTTCGACCCGCAGACCCACACCGACCGTGGCATCCCGTTCGAAGTGGTGCTCAACGGCATCGCCGCCGCGTTGAAGGATGGCGAGCAGCAACTGGGCATCACCAGCGGTTTGATCCTCAGCTTCCTGCGCCACCTCAGCGAAGAAGAAGCCGAGAAAACCCTCGATCAGGCGCTGCCGTTCCGTGATGCGTTTGTCGCTGTCGGCCTCGACAGTTCCGAGATGGGCCACCCGCCGAGCAAATTTCAGCGCGTGTTCGATCGTGCCCGTCACGAAGGCTTCCTGACCGTTGCCCACGCCGGCGAAGAAGGCCCGCCGGAGTACATCTGGGAAGCCATCGACCTGCTGAAAATCCAGCGTATCGACCATGGCGTGCGCGCCATCGAAGACGAGCGTTTGATGCAGCGGATCATCGACGAGCAGATCCCGCTGACCGTGTGCCCGTTGTCCAACACCAAGCTTTGCGTGTTCGATCACATGTCGCAGCACAACATTCTCGACATGCTCGAGCGTGGTGTGAAGGTCACAGTGAACTCGGATGACCCGGCTTACTTCGGTGGTTACGTGACCGAGAACTTCTACGCGCTGCATGAACATTTGGGCATGACCCAGGATCAGGCCAAGCGTCTGGCTCAGAACAGCCTGGATGCGCGACTGGTAAAACCCTAAGCAACACCAATGAACCCATGTGGGAGCGAGCCTGCTCGCGAAGAGGGAGTGTCAGTTAACATTTTCTTAATGACACTCCGCTTTCGCGAGCAGGCTCGCTCCCACAGTGAGTTCTTTGTTCAGCCTGGGATTTGGGTTTCAGTCAGCTCTTCGAGGGTTTTCCCCCGCGTCTCCATCCCGAACAACCACACCACCCCCGCCGCTATCGCAAAGCACGCCGCACCCAGCGCGAACACTCCGCCCTGCCCGGTAATCGGGAACACCAGCCCGGTCACCAATGGCCCGAGCAGCGAGCCGACCCGGCCAATCGCCGAGGCGAAGCCCGAACCGGTTGCCCGCGCCGACGTCGGATACAGCTCCGGCGTATAGGTGTAGAGCACCGCCCACATGCCGAACAGGAAAAACTGCATCAACAACCCGGTGCCGATCAGCAGCGCCACGTTGCCGCCGAACACCGCGCTCTGCCCATAGAGAAATGCCATCACCCCGCCGCCGAGCAAGGTGACGATGCACACCGGTTTGCGCCCCCAGCGCTCGACCAGCCACGCTGCCATGAGAAATCCGGGAATGCCGCCCAGGGAAATCAGCACCGTGTAATACACCGACTGCGTCACGGCGAAACCAGACTGTTGCAGCAATGCACTGAGCCACGACGTCAGTCCATAAAAGCCAAGCAGGGCAAAAAACCACAGACTCCAGATCATCGTCGTGCGCTGGCGATATTGCGGCGACCAGATCTGCTTGAGCGCCGCGAAGAAGTTGCCCGGCGGCGTCACGGTACGCGGCAATCGAATCGGTTCCGGCAACGCGGCACCGCCGAGCGACGAACGCACCCGCGCCTCGATGCCGTTCAACACTTTGTCTGCCGCCTCATGCCTGCCGGCCTGCTCCAGCCAGCGTGGTGACTCGGGAATGAAAAAGCGGATCGCCAGCACAAACACTGCCGGCACCGCCAACACCAGAAAGATGTCGCGCCAGCCAATCAGCGGCAGCAGGAAGTAAGACAGCACGCCGGCCGCCACGAAACCCAGCGGCCAGAAACCATCCATCAACGCGATGTAACGGCCACGGCGTTGCGCCGGAATCAGCTCGGACAGCATCGACTGGGCAATCGGAAATTCCATGCCCATGCCAATCCCCAACAGGATACGAAACAACGTCAGCGTCTCGACGGTTTGCGCCGTCGAACACAGATAACTGGCCACGCCCCACAGCACGATGCTCCACTGAAACACCGGTTTGCGCCCGAAGCGATCGGCGAGCATGCCGGACAGCGACGCTCCCAGCACCATGCCGAAGAAGCTCGAACTGGCGAGCAGCCCCGCTTGCGCGCTGCTCAGGCCGAACTCGGCTTTGATTGAGCCGAGCAGGAACGTCATCATCGCCAGGTCCATGGAGTCAAAGAAAAACGCCAGAGCGATGATGATGAAAATGATCCGGTGATAACCGCTGATCGGCAGTCTTTCCAAGCGTTCTGCCGCGCTGTAGCCGTGTATGTCCATGCCGCTTTCCCCCCATCCGAAATGTCCCCGGATCGAGTGTGCGCGATAGCGTTTCGGCGTTCGTGCTGGATGCGACCTGTTCGCAGTCGTGGACGACGCCAGAAACACCAGTGCTTCTCAGGCGTCGAATGCGCGGCGCTCTACAACGCCATTTCCAGCTCGGTCTCCTTGGCGAAGCGATGCAGCTCCCGTTGGCCGGTAGCCGTCAACTGCAAGGCCCTAGAGTCGTTGGGCAGCGTCAGCCAACCGGACTGCATGAACAACTGCAACAACGCCGCGCCGAGTGAGCCGCCCATGTGCGGACGACGCTCGCTCCAGTCCGGACAAGCGCACGCCACTTGCACATTGCGATGCGCCAGCGCCTGGATGAACACGCCACGGGCGGCGAGCAATTTCGCCCCCTTGAGAGTCACCACGACGCGTTGCTCAAGTTGTTCGATCCAGCCGGCATCGAGCAGCCGCTGGTATAGATCGGCGGCCAGCGTACCGCCCAGGTGGTCATCGCAAAAACGCGCGCGCAGCAACGAGGACGGTGCCGTTTGCGGCTTGGCCATGGGGGTGGTGCGCTTGAACACCTCGGGAATGTCCCGTGGAGCACTGGCGATGGTGGCGCTGGCCAGTGCTTCTATCGCAGCACCGACTTCCGGTGCCGAGAGACGGAAAAACCGTTTGCGACCACGGACTTCGACCTTCAACAGACCACCCGTGGATAGCCGCGCCAGATGCGCGCTGGCCGACGATGGCGACAGCCCTGTCAGTAGCGCAAGCTCCTCGGTTTGCCGGGCCGAGCCATCCATCAACGCCCACATCATCGCGCTGCGCTTGGGGTCGGCCAGCAACGTGGCGATCTGGCTGATGCAAGGTGCATGTTCCATGTGTTCACTCCCTGTTGAATCGTATCGTCTACTGCTCGGAGACATCTTGGCCGGTAATGATTCATCGGCCAAGACGCGAAAATCGCCATGAACCGGGGCGAGGCAAGCTACTGACGCAGCCTGCTCCGGCACAGAACCCGCAGCAGTTGCGCGACCGTCACTTGAAGACTGGCGACGCGGTGCGAAGGTCTCCGGGCCGGGGTGTCGGTGCTGGCGTGAGGCGGGCGCTAGTATAAGCGGGTTAGCTCCCGCGTCCCGCGCCGGGGCCTGCACAGGTGGTGATTGTTCCTGACAGAAATTTCTCTATTTACCTGCGACTAATGATCATCTTTGAGAAAAACGGGAAATTGACTACTCAAATCAGCGCATCGGCTGGCGAGCATTTCCCTCAGAAGGTTCACCGGCTTACTCAATTGGGCGCGATGGGCGCACAACAGATTCAGCGGTGCGCGCTCACAGAGCAGCTCCGGCAGCAGCACTTTGAGCCTCCCGGCGAGTACATCGGCGCCGACGTCCAGCCACGATTTGTAGGCAATCCCGGCACCGGCCACCGCCCATAGACGCACGACGTCAGCGTCGTCGCTGAAACGGTCACCGCTGACGGTCAGCCCGACTTCACGTTTACCGTCGTGAAAACTCCAGTGGTCATGCACCCGGCTGCCGAGCATGTACAGCAGGCAGTTGTGCTGGGCCAGTTGTTCGAGCTGGCGCGGTTCGCCGTGCCGGGCCAGATACGCCGGGGAAGCGCACAGCACCCGGCGGTTGTGCGGGGCAATGGGCAGCGCAACCAGGCTCGAGTCTTCCGGCTCACCATAGCGCAAGGCGATGTCCACCGGCTGGCGGAACAGGTCGGCGATGCGGTCGCCGAGCAGCAATCGCACGGTCAGCTTCGGGTGCTCGCGCTGAAACTCGTCGAGCCACGGCAGCAACAGGTTACGGCCGAAGTCCGAAGGCGCCGACAACTGCAAGACCCCGCTGACCTGATCCTGGCCGCTGGCGAGCAAACGCCGGCCTTCATCAAGATTGCTCAGCGCCGCCCGCGCGTATTCGAGAAAGCCTTCGCCCTCGGCGGTCAGGCGCAGGCTGCGGGTCGAGCGAGCGAGCAAGCGTGCGCCGAGCTGCTGTTCGATCCGCTTCAATGCCGCACTGGCGACGGCTGCAGACATGTCCATCACCCGCGCGGCCGCCGACAGACTGCCCAGATCAGCCGCCCGGACAAACAACTGCAAGTCGTCAAAACGCAGCATGCTCAGCCTCGATTATCAAAAAAATATTGAAAGAGACTGCTCTTTTAGCCGGTTTTATCTCGCAGAGAAATAGCCAATCATCTCTCCATCGAATTCATCCCGCGTCTCTGGAGCCGAGCATGTCCCAGCCATTCACCGCCATCGCTACTCTGATCGCCAAACCCGGCCAGCAGGATCGTCTCGAACAGGGCCTGCGTGCACTGGTTGAGCCGAGCCGCGCCGAAGACGGTTGCAGCCGATACGACTTGCACCGCGACCTCGCCGACCCTCAGGTTTTTTATGTGATCGAACACTGGGCCAGCGAAGCGATTCTTGAGGCGCACAACAACAGCGCGCACTTTCAGCACTTCCAGGCCAGCGCCGGCGACACCATCGAACACTTCCAGCTCAAGCGCCTCGGCGCGATTGGCTGATTCCCTCTTCTATTACCTGTACGGAGCCACTCATGAAAGCCATTGCCTATTACGCTTCCCTGCCGATCAGCGACGCCAAATCCCTGCAAGACATCGAACTGCCTGAACCGGTCGCCGGCCCGCGCGACCTGCTCGTGGAAGTCAAAGCCATTTCGGTGAATCCGGTCGACACCAAAGTACGGCAGAACGTGGCGCCGGAAAACGGCGCGGCGAAAGTGCTGGGTTGGGACGTTGCCGGTGTGGTCAAGGCCGTCGGCAGCGAAGTGACGCTGTTCAAGGCTGGCGACAAAGTCTTCTATGCCGGCTCCATCGCCCGTGCCGGCGGCAACAGTGAGTTGCACGTGGTCGATGAGCGCATCGTCGGCCACATGCCGAAATCCCTAGGCTTTGCCGAAGCCGCCGCGCTGCCACTGACTGCAATCACCGCTTGGGAATTGCTGTTCGAACGCCTGCAAATCCGCGAAGGCAAAACCGCTGAAGACCAGAGCTTGCTGATCGTTGGTGCGGCCGGTGGGGTCGGTTCGATCCTCACTCAGTTGGCCAAGCAATTGACCGGCCTGAAAGTGATCGGCACCGCATCCCGCCAGCAGACCGCCGATTGGGTCAAAGAGCTGGGCGCCGATCTGGTGATCGACCACAGCCAGCCGCTGAGCGAAGAGCTCAAGCGCGCCGGGATCGACAATGTGACCCACGTCGCCAGCCTGACTCAGACGGATCAACATCTGGATCAACTGGTCGAGGCGCTGGCGCCGCAAGGCAAACTGGCACTGATCGACGATCCGAAGTCGCTGGACGTGAGCAAACTCAAGCGCAAGAGCCTGTCGCTGCACTGGGAGTTCATGTACACCCGCTCGCTGTTCGAGACGCCGGACATGATCGAACAGCACAAGCTGCTTAATCGCGTGGCTGAGCTGATTGATGCCGGGACGTTGAAGACCACGGTGGGCGAGCATTTCGGCACGATCAATGCGGCGAACCTGCGCCGGGCGCACGAACTGCTGGAAAGTGGCAAAGCCAAGGGCAAAATTGTTTTAGAAGGTTTCTAAAAAACCGCACAGCGCAGCCTTCGCCGGAGCTAGAGCGGTCGGCGAGGCTGCGCTGTTTTTTGCCGTCAGTCCGATGCTTGACCGTTGTCACAATTGCGATCGTATTCAGGTCTACAATCGAAGCCTCTGCGGTACATCTTTTACGCAAGGGAGGTCAGCAATGAAGATCCTGATAAAAGAAGTGGCAAAGTCTCAATGGCAGGTTCGTCTGGACCAGCACGCCGTGACATTCCGCAGTGAAGCCGAAGCATTGGCGTTCACTCGCACCCTCGAAGCGCGACTCTGCGCGCCCCATCAGATTCCCGACCGCAGCCAGCAGCGCGCTGCCGGCTGAGGCTTGCTTTATGCCTCGGCTTGGGCTTGCGCCAGTGCCCGGGCATTCTGCAGACGGCGGGTGAGCAGCGCCACGCACACCACGAGTAAACCGCACAGGCTGATGACGATTGCCATCGGCACAGCGCTGCCGTCGTGCAACACCCCCACCAGTGCCGAAGCCCCAGCGGCGACACTGAATTGCATGCAACCGAGCAGCGCCGAGGCACTGCCGGCGCGCGCGCCCTGCCCGTTCATGGCGCAGGCTGCTGCGTTGGGGCTGATGCAACCCAGGCTCGATACGCAGATGAACAGTGGGATCAGCAGCGGCCACAAGGATTGGGTATGCATCGCGCTGACCGCGAGCAGCGTCAGCCCGGCAGCGAAATAAACCCACACCGCCCGCGACAGCAGGAATGCCGGACCGCGTTTGGCCAACAACCGCGCGTTGACCTGCGCGACCAGAATGAACCCCGCCGCATTGGTGCCGAACAGCCAGCCAAAATGCTCGGCCGGCACGCCATACAGTTTGATGAAGATGAACGGTGAGCCGGCAATGTAGGCAAACATCCCGGCGATGGCGATGCCACCGGTCAGGGCATGGCCGAGATAAACCCGATCCTTGAGCAAGCGCCCGTACTGACGCAGCGCGCCGGACAGCGGCTGACGCGGCATATTCGCCGGCATACTTTCCGGCAGACCCAGCGCCACCGCCAAACCGGCCAGCGCGCTGAACCCGGTCAGCACCAGGAAGATCGACTGCCAGCCGATGGTGTTGACCAGCAGACCGCCGAGCATCGGCGCCAGAATCGGCGCCAGGCCCATCACCAGCATCAATTGCGAGAAAACTTTCGCCGAGCCCACCGCGTCGCATTTGTCGCTGACCACCGCCCGGGAAATCACCATCCCCGCACAGCCGCCCAACGCCTGGACGAAGCGCGCACCGATCAGCCATTCCAGATTCGGCGCATAAGCACAGGCCAGCGACGCCAGAGTGAACAGGGCAAGTCCGACGAGCAACGGAATCCGCCGACCAAAGCGATCGGCTACCGGGCCATAAGCCAGTTGGCCGATGGACAACCCGGCGAAATACGCTGCCAGCGTCATCTGCACATGTTTCTCGTCGGTGCCGAACGCCAGCGCCATCGAGGGAAAGGCAGGTAAATAGAAGTCGATCGCCAAGGGCCCGAAGGCGGTCAAGGCACCGAGAATCAGAATGGTACGGAAGTTCATCAGGCATCCAGGTTGGCAAGTCGGCAGCCCGACAGTCTAGCCGCGCCCGGACGCCTTGAACATTCCGATAGCTCGCTAACTATAAAACTTCAGACGAGTTTCACTGCGTAGCCCTCTTCGCTGATGACCTCAATCACTTGCTCGGCACTCAGCGCGCTCTCGACGCCCACCTCTTTCGCCGCCAGATCGACCCGCACGCTGGCCGCCGGATCTTTGGCCTGAACCGCGCTGGTAATGGCTTTGACGCAGTGACCGCAGGACATGCCTTGAACGTTGAACACTTGCATGGAATGACTCCTTTGAGTGAGGTTGCCAGCAGTTTCGAGCTTGCCACGATGGCAAGGTCAAGTTCTGCAATAAACTGCCGGGCTGGCATTCGGCGCCGCGCTCGGCCAAGCTGCGTACATCAATGACTCGATTCAGGAGATTCAGCCATGCGCTGGTCAGCTTTCAGCCTGTTTGGCTTTCTCAGTCTCTTTGCCGCGCTGCCCTCGGCCAACGCGACCGGCGAGGACTACGCCGTTCTGATCATCTCGCGTGAGCGTCTGGAAGTGCCGACGTCCTGTGAGATCGGCGTGTACATCCAGGATCAGTTTGCCGGGCGACTGCTTCAGGAGCAGTCCACATCGTTCAACCTGCAACACGGCACGTTTTCCATTCGCCTGAAACTGGAGCCGGGCCAAGTGCCGGGTTGTCAACCAGGCATGCTGGCGCCACCGGCGCAGGAAATCTCGCTCAAGGCCGGCGATGTCGTGAAGTACCGGATCGCGACATCTGCCAAAGGTTTGTACCTGCGCCCCGCCGCCCTCGAATACTGAGTACATCAAACCTGTGGGAGCGAGCCTGCTCGCGAAAGCGGTGTGTCATTCAGCGATGAAGCTGAATGGGACGGCCCCTTCGCGAGCAGGCTCGCTCCCACAGTTGGTTTTGCGGCGCGTCAAAGAATGGCACTTGACCTTGCCCGCATGGCAAGGTTGATCCTTGTAGGCATCCACTACAGGGAGTACGACCGATGTCCGATTCCATCACGTTCGATCTGCCGATTGCCGGCATGACCTGCGCCAGTTGCGCCGGGCGCGTCGAGCGGGCCTTGAGCAAAGTCAGCGGCGCCAGTGCCGTCAGCGTCAATCTCGCCACCGAGCAGGCCCGTGTGCAGGCGCCAGGCGACAGTCTGCCGGCGTTGATGGACGCGGTCGAACGCGCCGGTTACAGCGTCCCGCAGCAGACGATCGAATTGAATATCGAAGGCATGACCTGCGCGTCCTGCGTCGGTCGCGTCGAGCGCGCCCTGAACAAAGTCCCCGGTGTGAAAAGCGTCAGCGTCAACCTCGCCAACGAACGCGCCCACCTCGAACTGCTCGGCCAGGTCGATCCGCAAACCTTGCTCGAAGCCGTCACCAAGGCCGGTTATTCGGCCAGCATCTGGCAAGCCGAACACCCGCAACCCGATAACCAGCAACAGAAGCTGAAGCATGAGCGCTGGGCGCTGATCTGCGCGATCGCCCTGGCGCTGCCGCTGGTGGCGCCGATGTTGCTGCAACCGTTCGGCATTCACTGGATGCTCCCGGCCTGGGCGCAATTCGCCCTCGCCACGCCGGTGCAGTTCATTTTCGGTGCGCGTTTTTATGTCGCCGCGTGGAAAGCCGTGCGTGCCGGAGCGGGCAACATGGACTTGCTGGTCGCCCTCGGCACCAGTGCCGGTTACGGCTTGAGCCTGTATGAGTGGGCCACCGCTGCCGGGCGCATGCCGCATCTGTATTTCGAAGCGTCGGCAGTCGTCATCGCTTTGGTGCTGCTCGGCAAATATCTGGAGAGCCGCGCCAAACGCCAGACCGCCAGCGCCATCCGCGCCCTTGAGGCGTTACGCCCGGAACGGGCCATTCAAGTAATCGACGGTCACGAGCAGGATGTCGCCATCAGCGCTTTGCGCCTGAATGATCTAGTGCTGGTCAAACCCGGCGAGCGCTTCCCGGTCGACGGCGAAGTCATCGAAGGCCAGAGCCACGCCGATGAAGCACTGATCAGCGGCGAGAGCCTGCCGGTGCCGAAACAACCGGGCGATAAAGTTACCGGCGGTGCGATCAACGGCGAAGGTCGCCTGCTGGTGCGCACTCAGGCGCTCGGCGCGGAAACCGTGCTGGCGCGCATCATTCGTTTGGTGGAAGACGCTCAAGCCGCGAAAGCACCAATCCAGAAACTGGTGGATAAGGTCAGCCAGATCTTTGTGCCGACGGTGTTGCTGATTGCCTTGGCAACGCTGGTCGGCTGGTGGCTCTACGGCACCCCCATGGAAACCGCGTTGATCAATGCTGTCGCGGTGCTGGTCATCGCCTGCCCCTGTGCACTGGGCCTCGCCACGCCGACCGCGATCATGGCCGGCACCGGCGTAGCGGCGCGTCACGGCATTCTGATCAAGGATGCCGAAGCGCTGGAACGCGCCCATGAAGTCAGCAGTGTGGTGTTCGACAAGACCGGCACGCTGACCTCTGGCACGCCGCGTATCGCCCATTTCAGCGCGGTGAATGGCGATGAAGACACCTTGCTGAAACTGGCCGGCGCGCTGCAACGCGGCAGCGAACACCCGTTGGCCAAAGCGGTGCTCGACGCCGCAGCGGAACGAGGACTGCACGTACCGGATGTCAGCGACAGCCAGTCGCTCACTGGTCGCGGCATCGCTGGCAATCTCGATGGCCGACGTCTGGCCTTGGGCAATCGCCGCATGCTTGAAGAAAGTGCTTTGAGCGCCGGCAATCTGAGCGAATCCGCCCAAGCCTGGGAAGCCGAGGGCCGCACCCTGTCATGGTTGATCGAGCAAAGTCCTGAACCGCAAGTGCTCGGCTTGTTCGCTTTCGGTGACACCCTCAAACCCGGGGCACTGGAAGCCGTGCAACAACTCGCCGCCCGGGATATCCACAGCCATCTGCTGACCGGCGACAACCGTGGCAGCGCACGTGTGGTCGCCGAAGCGCTGGGCATCAGCAACGTCCACGCCGAAGTGCTGCCGGCGGACAAAGCCGCCACCGTCGCCGAGCTGAAAAAAACCGGTGTGGTCGCCATGGTCGGTGACGGCATCAACGATGCCCCGGCCCTCGCCGCTGCCGACATCGGCATCGCCATGGGCGGCGGCACCGACGTGGCCATGCACGCGGCGGGCATTACCCTGATGCGCGGCGATCCACGGTTGGTGCCGGCGGCGCTGGAAATCAGCCGCAAGACTTACGCGAAGATCCGTCAGAACCTGTTCTGGGCCTTCGTCTACAACCTGATCGGCATTCCGCTAGCGGCGTTTGGTTTCCTTAATCCGGTGCTGGCCGGTGCGGCGATGGCATTGTCGAGCGTCAGCGTGGTGAGCAATGCGCTACTGTTGAAAACCTGGAAACCCAAGGACCTGGAGGAACACCGATGAACATCGGCCAAGCGGCCAGGCACAGTGGCCTGAGCGCAAAAATGATCCGTTATTACGAGTCGATCGGTTTGCTCAAAGCGGCCCAGCGCACCGACAGCGGTTACCGGGTCTACGGCGATGATGACCTGCACACGCTGGCATTCATCAAGCGCTCACGGGATCTGGGTTTTTCTTTGGAAGAGGTCGGCAAATTGCTGACCCTCTGGCAGGACCGCCAACGCGCCAGCGCCGATGTGAAGGCCTTGGCCCGCCAGCACATCGACGAGTTGAATCAGAAGATCCGCGAGCTCGGCGAGTTGCGCGACACTCTGCAAGACCTGGTTGAGCACTGCAACGGCGACCACCGCCCCGATTGCCCGATCCTCAAGGAACTGGCGTCGGGCTGCTGCGCGCAACCCGCCCGCGCTTGAGCGCCAGAGCTTTCATCAGCAACAAGGTACTGAGCGGGATGCCGTGGAACAGCATGACCACGGCACCCGGCGCCCACCATCCGTAGAACGGCGCGGCGATGAGCATGCCGATGCCGAATCCGGTCATTTGCAGCAAGGTCAGGACGCTGAAAATCGGCAAGCGCAACTGCTCAGGTTCGCGCTGCAGCCGCGACATCAACCCGACTTCGGAAAAACCGTCACCCAGTCCCGCCGGCAATGAAAACAGCAGCAGACCATAGAGACTGTGCTGCTGGAACATCAGGATAAAGCCGCAGGACATCAGCGCCACGCCGAAGAAAAACCGCCGTTCCAGATGGCTGTTGTCCGAGCCCTTGAGACGACTGGCGACTCGTGCGCCCAGCAGTTTGCCGCTGGCCCATACCGCGAGCATCAGGCCCAGCGTGGTGCTCGCCGACTCTGGCGTGAGCAGTTTCGAGATGATCGGAAAGCCAACGTTGTGCGCAGCGCTGCCCAAGGTGTCGGCCATGGTCACCGCGAGCATCGCGGCAATCACCGGTGCAGAGCGCAGGCCTTGCTTGAGTGCGGTCCATTCGCCGCGTCCGGTTTCCTCGTTGGCTGTTGCCGGTTCGAAACGCAGCGGCACAATCAACAACGCGGCCAGCAAATAGGTCAGCGCATTCAGGGCAAACACCGTTTCAAAGCCAAAACCCGCGACCAGCAAACCTGAAACCAGACTGCCGCCGACCATGGCCGCTGAAGACGCCGAAGTGATCCAGGCGTTGGCCTTGAGCAATTGCTCGGCAGGGATCAGACGCGGTAATTGACTGTTGAGGCCGATGGCGAACATCGAATTGCCCAGGCCCAGACCGAAAGCGATCATTGGCAGCAGCAAGGCTTGCTGGCTGACGGGCACGATCAACAGCAAACCGAGCACGCTGGCGCGCAGCAGATCGAACGCGATCAGCGGTGCGCGTCCGCTGCATCGACGGTAAAACGCGGTGCCAATCAGGCTGGCCAATATCCCCCCGCCGACGCGACTGGCGAGGAAGATTCCGACGCTCATTGCGCTGTTGCTCAGCAGGTAGACGTACGTGGCTAGCGCGACCATGTTGAGGAAGGCGCCGAAATCGGAGATCAGCCGAGCGGTGACGATCAGGTGGGTGTTGCGGGGGGTGGTCACATTCAGTCCTTGAGTGTGGGTGGAGCGGTGGACAGTAGACTTGAATTTGCGTTGATCCGAAAGAGGCCCCTCCTAACCCTCTCCCAGGGGGAGAGGGGACTGATTGGGAGATGCTGTGGAGATACGCCGACCTGAAATTTCTTTACCGAATCCAAACAGGTCCAAATGCTGACCCCATCCAATCCATAATCGACCCGGTGTTTCAGGTCGATGTATGACGCCAGACACCTCGGTAAGCTCCCTCTCCCTCTGGGAGAGGGCTGGGGTGAGGGGTTTTGGGGCTTCCGGTTCAAACAAAAAACCCGGCCGAAGCCGGGTTTCTCATCAAGCAATCACTGCATCCACGGTGGTGGCGGCGGTTCGTCGGACTTGCCTTTCGGCTCGTCGTCCGCCGCACGGATGGCCTGCTTGCGTTCCTCGTCGAGGCGCGCTGCTTCGATCTCGCGCAACACCCCGCCAACGTCGGCCAGGTCTTCCGGATCATCGAACTCACCGGTCAGCACACTGTTCGGGTGCAAGGTGCCGGCTTCGTACAACGCCCACATTTCTTTCGCGTACTTGGTCAGTTTCAACTCCGGCGCAAAGCGCCCGAAGTACGAAGCCATGTTGCCGACATCCCGCTCCAGCATGCTGAACGCGTGGTTGTTGCCGGCCGCGTCGACCGCTTGCGGCAGGTCGATGATGACCGGGCCGGTCGGCGTCAGCAGCACGTTGAACTCCGAGAGGTCACCGTGCACCAGACCGGTACACAACATCAGCACGATCTGCGAAATCAGGAACGCGTGATACTCGCGCGCCTGATCCGGCTCCAGCACCACGTCGTTCAGACGCGGCGCGGCGTCGCCAAATTCGTCGGCCACCAGTTCCATCAACAGCACGCCGTCGAGGAAGTCGTAGGGTTTTGGCACCCGCACGCCGGCACCGGCCAGACGGAACAGCGCCGCCACTTCGGCGTTCTGCCAGGCATCTTCGGTCTCTTTGCGACCGAACTTGGAGCCTTTCGCCATCGCCCGCGCCTGTCGGCTGTTGCGAACCTTGCGGCCTTCCTGATACTCGGCCGCCTGGCGGAAACTGCGTTTGTTCGCCTCCTTGTAGACCTTTGCGCAACGTAACTGATTGCCGCAGCGCACCACATAAACAGCTGCTTCTTTACCACTCATCAGTGGGCGCAGCACTTCGTCGACCAGACCGTCCTCGATCAGGGGTTCAATGCGTTTTGGAGTCTTCATCAGCTTTTATTGTGGGTCCTTTATTACCAAACACGCGAATGTCACTCGTTATACGGCAATCCTCGCACAACGGGGAGGGGTTGCCGACCTGTGAACGTTGAGAATGCACACACTGTGCCGGATTAAACAGGGCCAACTCTGCGCTCGCGCATCGACCGTGGGGAATCATAGCCGAGCCTGTTGTACTTGTTGGTACATGTCTTCGAGGGCATTTGCGACAGAATCTGACACAAGGGTTAATACCATCCGGAAGATTTTTTCGAAGCCGCCTCAATTTCCCTGTTTTGCAGCCGAAGTCCTCAATGACAGAGGGATTTGTCCGACAATCGTTCCAAAAAAATCAGCGATGTCGCACTCAGGGAAACGGGTGATCCACAACGTTTTCGGCTGCCAATAAACCACAAGTCATCTGCACTGCGTGGGCCTACAAGAAAATCTGGAGCGCGGATGAACATCAAACAGAAATTGACGTGGGCGTTTGCAGTCATCGCCTGCTTGCCGGTGGTGCTGGTCGCGACCCTGGTGGTGATGAACCTGCGCAGCGATGCCCGGGACAACTTTGTCGACGGCAGCGGTCGCGAGATCCGCCAGGTCAGCAATGCCATGCAGCTGTTTTTTGACGGCATCAGCCAGAACGTCGATTACCTGGCGTCGCAACCGCTGATCAAAAACACCGACGACAGCCTCAAGACCTACATGAGTGCCAACGCCGAATCGGTGCCGCAAGGCGAGATGGACAAAAAGGTCTTCGCATTCCTCCAGGATCTGGGTAACGCCCACCCGGCTTACGCCTATGCCATCGTCGGCACCGCTGCCGGCGGTTATGTGTCGTGGCCGGACGACCCCAAACTCAACAACTACGACCCGCGCCAGCGGCCGTGGTACAAGGCCGCCCAGGCCAAACCGGGCAAACCGTTCCGTACCGCCGCTTATTACTGGGCGCAGGACGATGCGACCTACGTCAGCACCGTGCGCACCATCGACAACAAACTCGGCAGCAACGGCGGCGTGGTGAGTATCGACGTGACGCTCAAGCAGCTCACCGAGATCGTCAAACAGATCAAGCTGGGCGAAACCGGCTACCTGATGCTCCTGGAAAACAGCGGCACGGTGCTGGTCGATCCAAAACAGCCGGAACACAACTTCAAGCCGCTGGACAGCCTCGGCGAAGGCTATGCGCAACTGGCCAAGGCCGGCAAAGGTCTGGTGGAGGTCGAGCTTAACGGTGAGCGCTACATGGCCAACGTCTGGCCGTCGGAGCAGTTGGGCTGGACCTTCGTCGGCCTGATCAAGCAGAGCGATGTGATGAGCTCAGCCACGCAACTGACCTGGCTGATCGCAATTATCGCCGCCGTACTGGCCGTGCTGTTCGCCGTGGTCGGCGCCAGTTTCGCCAGCCTGATCGTGCGCCCGATCCGCAGCGTCGCCAGTGGTCTGGAAGGCATCGCGCAGGGCGAAGGCGACCTGACCAAAAACCTCGACATCCGTGGCAATGATGAAACCGCGCAACTGGCCAACTGGTTCAATCAATTCCTTACCGCAATCCGCAGCCTGATCCAGCACATCGGCGGTGCCGCCGGGAAAATCCTCGCAACCTCGCAGAGCTCGACCCGGGTGTCGAGCGACATGGCCGAAGCGGCCGGGCGTCAGCGCGAAGCCGTCGACATGGTCTCGACCGCGTTCCACGAAATGGTCGC
The DNA here is from genome assembly GCF_022662375.1 of Pseudomonas sp. CROZ-RG-20F-R04-15. Taxonomy (GTDB): domain Bacteria; phylum Pseudomonadota; class Gammaproteobacteria; order Pseudomonadales; family Pseudomonadaceae; genus Aquipseudomonas. Next base: position 33,652 of record NZ_JAKNQL010000014.1, read on the forward strand.
CACCGCCAACGAGGTTGCGCGCTCGTGCAGTCAGGCGGCGGACTCCGCCGACAGCGGTCAGCGTCAAGCCCGTCAAGGCCAGCAGCAGATTGATGCGGCGGTAAACAGCGTCGACCAATTGAGCCAGGAGCTGGAGCAATCGGCGCAGTCGATGCAGCAACTGGAGCGCGACAGCAACGATATCCAGTCGATCCTCGGCACCATCCGTTCCATCGCCGAACAGACCAACCTGCTGGCGCTCAACGCCGCGATCGAAGCGGCGCGTGCCGGTGAACAGGGTCGCGGCTTTGCCGTGGTCGCCGACGAGGTGCGCGCACTGGCCAAACGCACGGCGGATTCGACGGCAGAGATCGATGGCCTGCTCGGTAATCTGGCCAAACGCACCAGTCAGGTCACCCAGCAGATGCACGCCAGCCTGCAGGTCTCGCAGCAGTCGGTGACGCGCATTGGCGAGGCGCGCGAAAGTTTCGGGCAGATCCGCGAGTCAGTGGACGTGATCCGCGACATGAACACGCAGATCGCCACCGCCGCCGAAGAACAGCATCAAGTGGCTGAGGACATCAATCGGCACATCAGCCAGATTCATGGCGATGCGCAGTTGGTGGCGGAACTGGCCAACTCGGCGCGTCTGGATTCGCAGAGTCTGGCGGGGTTGTCGAATGAGCTGGATGGGTTGGTCAGACGGTTTCGTACCTGAACCTCAAAAGCCCCCTCATCGGAACGCCGCCCGCCCAGCCCTCTCCCGGAGGGAGAGGGGGCTGACCGAGGTGTCTGGCGTTGTGCATCGACCTGAAATACCGCGTCGAATATGGCTTGGCAGAATTCTCCAAATCAGTTCGATTCCGGATTCAGCACAACTCTCTCAGTTCGGTGTAACTCCGAAGCATCCCCCAATCAGTCCCCTCTCCCTTTGGGAGAGGGCTAGGGTGAGGGGCTCTTCAAGCGTCAGCGTTCGATGATGGCGGTGACGCCCTGCCCACCCGCCGCACAAATCGAAATCAGCCCCCTGCCCTTCCCCGCCGCGTCCAGCAACTTCGCCAGGTTCGCCACGATACGCCCACCGGTCGCAGCAAACGGATGCCCGGCCGCCAGCGAACTGCCCTTCACATTCAGCCGGCTACGATCAATCGAACCCAGTGGCGCATCAAGGCCCAGCCGGGTTTTGCAGTATTCGGGATCTTCCCAGGCCTTCAACGTACACAGCACCTGCGCCGCAAAAGCCTCGTGTATTTCGTAGTAATCGAAGTCCTGCAAGGTCAGCCCGTTGCGTGCCAGCAACCGTGGCACGGCGTACACCGGCGCCATCAGCAGCCCTTCGGCGCCGTTGACGAAATCCACTGCCGCCGCTTCGCCGTCACGCAGATACGCGAGGATCGGCAAGCCACGTTCATTCGCCCACTCTTCACTGCCGAGCAGCACCACGGAAGCACCATCGGTCAGCGGCGTGGAGTTGCCTGCCGTCAGTGTGCCTTTCGCGCTTTTTTCGAACGCCGGTTTCAGCGTCGCGAGTTTTTCCAGGGTCAGGTCCGGGCGCAGGTTGTTATCGCGAGTCAGGCCGAGAAAGGGCGTCATCAGGTCGTTGTGCCAGCCTTCGCTGTAGGACGCAGCCAGTTTGTGGTGACTTTCGAGGGCCAGTTGATCCTGCTCTTCACGCGGGATCTGCCAGGTCTGCGCCATCAACTCACAGTGCTGGCCCATCGACAGGCCCGTGCGCGGTTCGCCGTTGCGTGGAAATTCCGGGATCAGATGTTGAGGCCGCAGTTGCAGAAAGGTTTTCAGCTTGTCGCCGGTGGTTTTGGCGCGGTTGGCTTGCAGGAGGATTTTGCGCAGGCCTTCGCTGACGCTGATCGGTGCGTCCGAGGTGGTGTCGACACCGCCGGCGATGCCGCAGTCGATCTGGCCGAGGGCGATCTTGTTCGCCACCAGGATCGCCGCTTCCAGGCCAGTGCCGCAGGCTTGCTGAATGTCGTAGGCGGGTGTCGCTGGTGACAGGCGCGAGCCGAGCACGCATTCACGGGTCAGGTTCATATCTCGTGACAATTTCAGCACCGCGCCTGCGACCACTTCGCCAATGCGCAGGCCGTGCAGGTTGTAGCGTTCGATCAGGCCTTCGAGGGCGGCGGTGAGCATCGCTTGATTACTCGCCGTGGCGTACGGCCCGTTGGAACGGGCGAAGGGAATGCGGTTACCGCCGATGATCGCGACGCGGCGCAGCTGACTCATGAATGACTCCTTTTCCGAAGGTTTGAATTCACACCAATCCCTTGTAGGAGTGAGCCTGCTCGCGATAGCGGTGTATCAGTCAGAAAATGTTTATCTGATACACCGCTATCGCGAGCAGGCTCACTCCTACAGAGGTTCAGCTGTGTTTCTGAATGTGGGTTCGGCAACACAACCGTCGAGGGCAAACTACTCTGCTGTTCTAGCGTAGGCCTTATTGCGTGGATCGAACGATTGATTGCCATCGACAGTCCACACTTTGAACCCCACCTTCTGGAGAGCGTTCCATGTCTGACCGCTATATCGACTTCGCCAATTCGTCCATCGGCCATCGTCTGGTCGGGGCGCTGGGCCTGCCGTCGCCGGTGCGACTGGAACGCTGGCAGGCCGGGCGCCTGCGGCCGGTGGAAGGTGCACTGCTGATCGGCGGCGGGCCGCTGGCCGAGCGCATCAGTGCCTTCGCCAACCGTTTGACCGACGGCATCTACCGCTACGGCGAGCAACCGGCGAGCGCCGCCGAATGGATTCCCGGCCACGGCCCGAAACTCAAAGCCGTGGTGTTCGACGCCAGTGAATTGCAGCAGACCGACCAGCTCAAACAGTTGCGCGAATTCTTCCAGCCGCTGATGAAGAACCTTGAGCACAGCGCCCATCTGGTGATTCTCGGTCGTGCCCCGGAAACCCTGAGTGATCCGTTTGCCGCCAGTGCGCAACGAGCACTGGAAGGGTTTTCCCGTTCGCTGGCCAAGGAGCTGCGCAGTGGCGGCACGCTGCAACTGATCTATGTCGGCGAAGGCGCGGAAGATCAACTGGAAGGCCCGCTGCGGTTTTTCCTGTCACCGAAAAGTGCGTTCGTGTCCGGGCAAGTGATTCGCCTGACCGCGTGTGCGACGCCAGTGACGGACTGGACGCGGCCACTGGCCGGGCGCAAGGCGCTGGTCACCGGGGCGGCACGCGGTATCGGCGCGTCCATCGCGGAAACGCTGGCCCGCGATGGCGCCGAGGTGATCCTGCTCGATGTTCCCCCGGCCAAGACCGATCTTGAAGCCCTCGCCGCGCGCCTTGGCGGGCGCGCCATTACCCTCGATATCTGCGCCGAAGACGCCGCCGCGCAACTGATCGAACAGCTGCCCGACGGCCTCGACATTCTGGTGCACAACGCCGGCATCACCCGCGACAAAACCCTCGCCAACATGACGCCGGAATTCTGGGACGCGGTGCTCGCGGTCAACCTCAATGCTCCGCAAGTGCTGACCAAAGCCCTGCTCGACAGCGGCACGCTGCACGATGATGCGCGGGTCATTCTGCTGGCCTCGATCAGCGGCATTGCCGGCAATCGCGGGCAAACCAACTACGCCGCGAGCAAGGCCGGGCTGATCGGTCTGGCGCAAGCCTGGGCGCCGATGTTGCTGGAGCGCGGCATCAGCATCAACGCCGTCGCCCCTGGTTTTATCGAAACGCAGATGACCGCACACATTCCGTTCGGCCTGCGCGAGGCCGGGCGGCGCATGAGTTCGCTCGGTCAGGGCGGCTTGCCGCAGGATGTTGCCGAAGCGGTCGCGTGGTTGGCGCAACCGGGCACCGGCGCGTTTACCGGGCAGGCGCTGCGGGTCTGTGGACAAAGTGTTCTGGGGGCGTAGACATGAGCATCGAATGGCACACGCTGGATCGCGAACCGAGTCTGCCCGGGCTGTACGCACGGGCGGCGACGCGACGGAAAATCACCGGCACACACTTGCCTGACGGTGGCTTGCGCTGCTGGGTCGACGTCGATGGCAAACGTCTGGCGGCCTATCGCAAGGTCTGCGGGTTCGCCGATGACGGTCTGCTGCCGCCGACGTATCCGCACATCCTCGCCTTCGCCTTGCAGATGCAATTGCTCACCGCCAAAGAGTTTCCGTTTCCACTGCTGGGGCTGATTCATCTGAGCAATCGCATTCGCCTGTTGCGGCCGATGGGCGGGATCGGTCGGGCGCAAGTGAGCGTGCGCGTGACGAATCTGCAAGCGCATCCGAAAGGTGCGACGTTCGATGTGCTGACCACCCTGGATGATCAACTTGGGCCGTTGTGGGAAGCGGAAAGCCAGATGCTTTGTCGCGGCGTGAAGCTTGAGGGCGAGGCTGTCGAGCAAACCTGGGAGCCCTCACAATCGCTGGTGGAAGTGGCGCACTGGAAAGCCCCGGCGGACATCGGACGGCAGTACGCCAAAGTCTCCGGAGACTACAACCCGATTCACTTGAGTGCGGCGAGTGCCAAGCTGTTTGGCTTTCCGACAGCGATCGCCCATGGTCTGTGGAACAAGGCGCGAACGCTCGCGGCGCTGAGCGCTCACTTGCCCAAGGCCAATCTCGAAATCGCCGTGCACTTTCGCAAACCGGTGCGCCTGCCCAGTGAGGTGACATTGCTGGCGAGTGCAGCGGGGTCCAGCGGTGAGTTGCGTCTGACCGGCGCGGGTGATCTGGAGCACATGGTCGGGCAGTGGCAGCCGATTGCCTGAGCCTTCGCCATACCATTAATTGTGTGTATATCACTTAAGTTTTTTCCGCCTCCTCCGCCTTTGCCGAAAACCTCCGGGCCTTGATTATCAAGGCCTTTTTTTGTGCGCCTATATATTGGGTATTAGTCATTACGCACTGCTCTTCATCTTATATATAAAGGCGTTAATACCAACTTGAGAATGGTGCAGAACCTGCCCCTGGACTGAGATTGAGCACAACGGTCGAAGGCATCACCGACGACAGATCGGCGAGCCATCGAAGTCAACGAACGTTGTGACAGGTGCAAGGAATCTCCATCATGAAAACTCAAGACGTGTGGTGCAAATCAGCAATTGCTCTGGCAATGATTCTCTCCCTTGGCCTCGCCGGTTGCAGCAGCGGCGGTGGCGGCCATCACAGCAGTTCCGGCAGTTCTGCGGCGGACGGCACCGCCGGCACTGGTGGCACCTCGGGTACTGGCGGTACGGGGGGCACCGGTGATACTGCGGGCACTGGCGGCACTGGCGGCACCGGTAACACAGGTGGTACTGGCGGAACCGGCGGTACAGGTGGCACCGATCCGACCAATCCAACCAACCCGACAGATCCGACCGATCCCACCAACCCGACCAATCCAACCACCACACCGCTGGTGACCACTACGCTGGTAGAGGATGTCGGTAAAACCGTCGCTGGCGTCGGCGATGGCGTTGGCCAGATCGGTGACTCGCTGAGCAGCGTTCCTGTTGTCGGTGGCGTTGTACAAAGTGCGGCCAACACCGCCGGCAATGTCGTCAGCACCTTGGGTGACGGTGTAGCCAATGGCGTAGGCAAACTGGCCACCGATCCTAAAGGTTTGACCACCACCGTCGCATCGGTTGGCGGCGTGGTCACCGATGTCGGCAACGGCGTTTCCGACCTCAGCGGCAAACTGGCGACGGCTACCGGCAGTGTTCCGGTGGTGGGCGGTGTGGTCACCAAAGTGGCGCCTCTGCTCGACGGTGTTGGTGAGAAAGTCACCATGCTCGGCAATACTCTCGATACCACTTTGACCAACGGCCCGACCAGTCAACTGACGAACAAACTCGGCGCTAGTCTGGTGCCGGTGATCGCCATGGTCGAAAGCACGACGGACAAGATCGGTGACGCAACTGGTCTGGGCGATCCGCTCAAAGGCGTCATTGCGAAAGTCGGCGGCGCCGTCGATGGCCTGGGTGACAAGGTCACCGATGCCGGCAACGGTAATGCCCTGACCAACACGCTTGGCGGTGCCTTGAGCAATACCGGCACCGCAGTCGGCAAGGCCGGTGGTCTGGTGTCCAACGGCACCGGCTCGGGCACTGGTGGAGTGGGTGGTGGTTTGGGCGGTGGCCTTGGCGGCACCGGTTTGCTGCAAACCGTCGGCGGTGCCGTGGTCAACGTCGGCGCTGGCCTGAATGCCGGCAATACCAACGGCGTGGTCAGTGCCGGCGGCGTTACCGCTGTCGGCCTCGGTAATACCGTCGCTTCGCTCAACACCGTACTCGGCGGCTCGGGTTCACCGATCACCGCAACGACTTCACCCTTGGCTACCGTTGGCAGCGCCCTGGGCAATGGCCTGAATCCGGTCACCAGTGCCGTCACCAACCTGACCCAGCAAGTCGGCGGGGCCACCGGTCTCGGCTCGCCAGTCGCAGGTCTCACCGGTCAGGTCGGCGGTGCAGTCAGTAATCTGGGTGGCGCGATTGCCGCTACCAACAACCCGGTCACCACTGCCGTCGGTGGTCTGGTCACTAACGTCGGCGGCACCGTTGCCGCTGTCGGCGGACTGGTCAACGGCGGTGCCAGCGGGGGCACCACCGGTGGCGGTCTGGGCGGCGTACTCGGCGGTTTGACCGGCGCTCTTGGAGGCAACAAACGCTAAATTGCACCTGGCCGATTCGACGGCCTCACCTACAGCGCCTACGCTTGGTTGAGGGCGGAAGATTCCCACGAGTCTTCCGCTTTTTTCTTAGGAGAATTCAGCCCAGTGCTGTGATCTGACCATGGAGTGTCCTATGCGCGTAATGGCATCCCTGCTGTTCCTCAGTCTCAGTTCCGCCGCCCTCGCCGACACCCTGCCCAGTTTTCTCAACAGCAACGAAACCATCCGCAATCTGCCGGTGCCGAACCTGCCGGCCGACGCCTATCGCCCGAGCGCCGCGCCCGTGCAAGTGCCGGACGCCGGTGCAGCAGCCGCGCAACCGCTGTTGATGGACACCAAAATCAAACTGCAAACCGTGCAGATCGAAGGCGGCACCCTCTACCCGCTCAACGAACTCGCGCAAATCTACAAACCGTTGATCGGTCATGAAACCCGCCTTGCCGATCTGATCGAAGCCACGCGCAACATCACCCGGCGTTATCAGCAGGACGGTTACCTGCTGTCGTACGCGTTCTTGCCGCAGCAGAATTTCAATGACGGCGTAGCGCGCGTGGTGCTGGTGGAAGGTTACGTACGGGATATCCAGATGCAGGGCGATGTCGGCCGGGTCAAAGCACTCATCGATAAACTGGCGGCGAAAATCCAGGCCGAACGGCCACTGACCCGCAAGACCTTCGAGCGCTACACCACGCTGATGACACGCATCCCCGGCGTGACGATTCAGGCTCAGGTGCCACCACCGGGCACCACCGATGGCGCGACCACGCTGATCGCTCAGGCCAGCCGCAAACCTTTCACCAGTACCCTGAGCACCACCGAAGACAACCGCAACGGCACCCAGGCCTTGCTCGGTGTCAGCAGCAACTCGCAGACCTCGATGGGCGAGCAACTGAGCCTCAGCGGCTTGTTCCCGCCGGGTGACGATCACGAACATTACTACCGTCTCGACTACAGCCAGTTCCTCGATGCCGAGGGCACGCAACTGGCACTGTCCGCTTCACGCTACCGCGCAGACCCCGGCACCAATGTCGTGCTCGACAACGGCCTGCAACTCAAACCGCACCGCGAAAACGATCGCTATTCGATCGGTTTCACCTTGCCGCTGATTGCCGCCTCCAACGAACTGCTGACGGCCGGTTCAAGGCTTTACGCGGTCAACGACAAAACCCGCTACAACGTGATCGGCTTGCCGCTGAGCGTCGAAGAGCGCACCGACATCCGCGCCCTCGCCTTCGAGAGCGACTGGCGCAAGGCTGATGCCCGACAACTGCGGATCCTCAGCGGCGGTGTCTACCAAGGCCTGGACAGCATGGGCGCGAAAACCAACAACGACGCCATCGACCTCGACTTCTTCCGCGTGCGGCTGTCCGGCGTGCAGAGCGACAAGTTTTTCGACAACTGGCAAGCTGTGCTGTCCGCCGCGCTGTACTGGAGCGACGACACCCTGCCCGACAGCGAACGCGCGGTGTTCGGCGGGCAGAATTTCGGTCGCGGTTATCCCGACGATCAAGCGTCCGGCGACAAGGGCTGGGGCGTGGCTTACGAGGTCAACTACAGTTTCAACCGCGACGGCAGTTGGGTACGCATCCTGCAACCGTATGTCGTGCTCGATCGCTCGCGCAGCTGGTTCAACGAATTGCCGGTGCGGGCCAACAACCTGTCATCGACGGCGATCGGGCTGCGGTTTGGCGATGCCAAGTACTACAACATTGCGCTGGAGGCAGCGAAGGCGATGTCGGATGAAGCACTGGATACGTTCAATCGCAAGCCTCGGTACAGCATCAGTTTCAGTTATCAGTTGTAGGGCGGGGATTGCACTGCGCCCCTGAGTCAAAACAACTGTGGGAGCGAGCCTGCTCGCCAAAGCGCTGGATCAGCCAAGCGTTCTGTTGACTGACACACCGTTTTCGCGAGCAGGCTTGCTCCCACAGGTTTTGCGTGATGCGGATCAGAACGCGTAACGCACCTTCGCGGTAAAGCCGTCGGCATTGAAACCGCTGGCCGTTACGTAGTTGTACGAACCGCCGACACTCCACGCGCCCATCCGGTAGTTGGCGCCCAGGCCCAGTTCATAGCTGTCGCGCACGGGTGTGGTGCCACGGCTGGTGAATGAATCGCCGCCGAGTATGAACGATGAGGAGGTCGCAACCTTGTCGCCAATCACGTCATGCCAGGCCATGAATTTCGCCTCAGGTTCGAGACTGCCGGTGCCGAGCGCAAAATCGGCGGCCAGGCGCGCACCGAAGCCCATCTCACCGACTTCGTAACGCTGGCTGCCGACATTCAGCGCTGCCGAACTGCCCTTCTCGCGATAGGAATCCATGCCGACATTGGCGTAACGCGCACCGACCTGCGGCTCCAGCACCACACCCGGGGTCAGGCGCAGGGTATAACCGGCCAAGGCGCTGACGCCGAATACATCGCTGTCGTAATCGCCTTTGGCGCGGGTGCCGGCGATGTAGCGCTTGGATTCGTTGTCGTTCCAGCCGTACATCAGCGAAGCGTCGACAAACCAGTTGTCATGCGTCCAGTTGCTGTAGACCGTCAGCGCATGGCCGGTCACTTTGGTTTTGCTGCCGAGATCGGATTTCACATCGGTGTCGAGGTAGCTGTAAGCCAGACCGATCGATGTGTCGGCGGTCAACTGACCGTCGGCACCAACGGCAATCCCGTGGCTGTCGGCGTCATAACCGGCGACACCGCGACGGGCATCCTGATCGGCATCGCTGCTGAGGGCTTGCAGCCAGACGCCTTTTTCCGGGGCGACGGTGGTCGTACGTGCGCGATTGGCGCGGTCGTTGATAACGCCCGACACCAGCGTCTGGCTGTTGGTGGCGGCGTGCAGCACGCCACGGCTGACGTCCGGGCTGAGTGTCTCGGCCAGCCGCGCCAGTTGCGTGTCGGTGCCGGCATTGGCAAACGCCTGGAACACCGGATCCTGTTCATCAAGATGTGACATCAGCGAGGCCGACAGTCCGACCAGCGCAGAAGCAGCGTTTTGGCTACCACCGGCATCGAGAGTATTTTGCGTCAACACTTCTTGCGACTTGGTGCTGACCAGCGCCTTAACGTCGTTACCCTCAACGCCATAGCTTTTGACTTCAAGCAATGCCGAAGACGACTCGACCGTAAGGTTTTCGCCGCCGATCAGATTGCCCGAACGGATCAACGTGTAACGGTTGCCGCCGGCGGCCGTGCGAAAATCGCTGGAGCGCGCCTGCAATTGCACATGACCGCCCGGCGCGATCTCGGTGGTGCCGGTGACGGTCAGAATCGCCCGGTTGATGTCGGTGTCATTGCCGACCGACATCGCAATCACCGAGTCCGCTTCTTCCATGTCCAGATCGCCGACGATCGTGGTGTGCGCCCGCGCCAGGGTCAGAGTGCCTTCTTGAACGGTGACATACCCGGACTTGATCGTCGCGCCATCGAAGCTGACCTCGCCATCAATCGACACCCCGGTCAGACCCAACAGGTCGCCTTTGACCTCGCCATAATTCCAGTAAAAGTAACTCAGACCATCGTCCACTTTAATGGCCGCCGTACCACCCGTGATCGATCCGTATGACTGAACAATGTTGAGCGGACCTTGTCCTGCGGGCTGGTTGTACACATGAATGCCGATGCTCTCCCCGTATACGTTGCCGTAGTTGTAGAGACCGTATTGGCTCGCAGACGATGCAGGCACAAGCTGCATCCCGTTCAACACTATGGCTTCGGCGCCACTGCCGGTGGCCCTGAGTGTTGACCGGCTCATGACCGGGCCGGGCAGCGTGACGTTTTCCAGATAAAGCCCACGAGCATTGGTGCCGTTGACGACGATGGTGCCGGCGTTGATCACCCCACTACCGAAACTGCTGTTGATCAGCGAAACCCCGGTGGCGTTATTACCGCTCACGGTGATCGGGCCTGAGTTCATGAAAGCGCCACGCACCGGAATGTCCCTCAACGCGATACCCGTCGATTCACCACTCGCAGCCAGACCGTTGACCGTCACCGAGCCCTCGTTGCTGAAGTTGGAACCGAGCCGCGCCCACGACACGCCCGCCGCCGGCGCGATGTCGATCCCGACACCGTGGGTGGCGCCATCGATAGTGATCCTGGCCTTGTTGACGATTTCGCTGTTAACCGACAACCCAGTGAACTGCGCCGCGCTGGTCATCGTCGACGTAGAGCTTTCCACAACATTCGCCGTGCCCACGAGATTGAGAAAATCGTAGGTCTGCTTGACGCTGACCAGCGGGCCTGTGCCCAGATCGTAATTGAGGGTGACAGCCCCGACACCCGGAGCCTGAACAACGGCAGCCGCCACAGAAAGCGCCAGCAAAGAGCGGCGCAGACAAGAAGTATTCAAAACGAGATTCCCTTCCAAAACATGAAAAACAGTTTCAGCAGGGTTCACGTATTCATACAGGCATCCCTACCGGCCCGCCATGTGTCCTGGCTCGGGCGCGGGGAATCTACAGGAGCCACTATTTTGATACCACCAAAAAGTCAAAGAGATGGCGCCAAATTCTCAAGAACCCGACCAGCAGTCGATCGTCATTGCTGGCAGGCCTGCTCCCACAGGATCTGAATACATCAGACAGAAAATGGTCGGCAGTCAGGCCGCCATCGCAAGCAGGCTCACTCCTACAAAAGAGCAAGAGCAGTGAAGCAGTGAAGCAGTGCACCAAACCCCGCATCACCTCTGCCCTTCACCACTCAACAGGATGAGCGTTAGCTCGGCTGCAGCTCTTGATCTTGATCCACGGGCGACGTCGGAAGGCTGAGTGGAGGGATTGATCCGGGGGTGGGAGCGCAGCGACCGTTTGGCGAAGCCAAACACAGCGAGAGGAGGTGCAGCGAAGCAAACCGTAGGCGCTGCGCCCGGATCGATCCCGGAGCGAAGGAACCCCGAGCTTTAGCGAGTGGGCCGCACGCAGGAGCAAGCCTTTTTGGGTACTTTTTCGGCGTCTGGAAAAAGTGCCTCGCCGTAAGGGCGAAACCGCCAGCCGCAACCCCCAAAAAAACGGATATTCACCAAAAACCCCCAAAGCACGGTCGGCCCAAAGGCCGCCGAGTTCAATCTCAGCCAACCTGAACCTTAGGCTTGGGAAACAGATTATCCAAAGTCTCCAACAACCTCAGGTAATAAATCGGCTTGCGAAACAGATCCACCACCTGCAACCGCAACAGATCACTGACATCTTCCATATCCGCATGCCCCGACATCACAATCACCGGCAAATGCTGCCGAGAGGTATGCTCACGCAAGCGCTTGATCAACGACATCCCGGACTCCTCCGGCATACGCAAATCAGTAATCACCAACGCAATATCGGGATGGCGCGTCAGATGATGCAACGCCAGCTTCACCGACGTTGCGGTATGACAGACAAACCCCTCCCCCTCCAGCAACTCCGCCAGCTCCAGCAACGCGTCCTCCTCGTCGTCAACCAGAAGCAACTGTTGGCGCGGCAGCGAGGAAGCAGTCATGGGCAATCCCTGAAAACTGAAAGTGAACCCGAGTGTAGCCCGACATTCGCCGGGCATTGAGCTTCGTTCAGCTCAGGGCGACGGTGCAGGCGTGGTCGACACGGCCGTTCCGCCCAGCGCTACCAGCAAGTTATTGAACATGACCAGCACACGGCCACCCACCGGCGTGACGAACACGATGACTACCACCGCCACCATCGCCACCACAATCGCATACTCGATGGCCGATGCTGCGTCTTCGTTGGCCAGGAAACTGCGGGCACGAATCATCAGGTACTCAAAGAGCATCGCAGTTCTCCTCAGTGGTCAAGGCCGGGTCACGGCTGTGCCGCCCAGTCCGGTCAGGATGTTGTTGAAGTAGAACAGCACCCGATTACCCAGCGGGGTGACGAATGCCACAACCACCACAGCAACCATCGCCACCACGATCGCGTACTCGATCGCCGACGCTGCTTCCTCGTTTCTGAACAACAGACGGACTCGGGCCATCAAGTAATCAACAATCATCTGGAACATACATCCACTCCTTCGCGCCTCTGGCGCCGATGTCGCACTACAGCGGCAAGGTTCCACCGTGCCATTTGAGCATTGTCAACAAAGCCCCACCCAACAACTGTAAGAACGGATTAATCACAAAGGATTAATCACATCGCGAAGTTGCCGATTGCTGCTGTTAATTGGCCAAGACTCATACTTTAGTGGGTTATTTTCCTGTCACTAATGGCGTTTTGGCTCGGATCAGCTAGCGTGGAAATAGCGAAATAGTTGCATGTTCATAGCTGCCGGATTGGGAACTTCTCTCGTTAGCAAGTGCAGTGGGTAGTGCAGCAGGAAAGGGAGAGCCGTCATGAACAGTCGCGTCACCATGGGCCTTGCAGCCATCCTTCTGCTTGGAGCGATTTTTGTCGGTTACTGGGGACTGGTGCTCAGCCGTCAACCGGCACCCGTTGCCGAAGCCCCCGTTGCCCCAGCCGTCACCGTTGAAAAAACTGTCGCGATCGCCGAAGACCAGACTCGCCAACCGGTGGTGGTGTTGCTGCACGATGTGCCGCCATTCACCGCGCTGACGGCAGCCGATGTCGCGGTAGAAAAACTGCGCAGTGCACCGGCCGGCAGCTTGAGCAACGTCGACCAGGCCGTCGGCCGTACGCCGTGGCGGCACCTCAGCGCCGGCACTTGGCTGAACGATGAAAGCTTCACCGCCGGCGGTTCACTGGCACGCATGATTCACAGCGATGAACGCGCCCTCACCGTGGCCGTCGACGAAGTGATCGGCGCGGCCGGGCAACTGATTCCCGGCGATTACGTCGATGTGCTGCTGTATCTGCGCCAGGACACCAGCAACCTTGAACAGTCGGCGCAGATCGTCGTCCCGGCCATGCGTGTGCTCGGGGTTGGCGATCAATACGGACTGACCAACGACGGCCAACCGGCTTCGCCGGCCCTGAGCGCCGATGAAAAGCTCAAACAGGATCAACGCCGCATCGCCGCGCGCACCGTGGTGCTGGCGGTGCCGGAACAACTGCTCAGCCGACTGATGCTGGCAACGCAAGTCGGCACCTTGCGTCTGGCCGTACGCAGCAGCGAAGAACAACGCCTGGCCAAATACTGGGCCGGCGAAACTCAGGCGCCGGCACATCTGAACACTGCCAACAGCCAACTCTTCCAGTTCACCCAACTGGCCTTGGGCACCGGGCCGAAAGCGCCTTCCAGCGGTGGTTCCGGCGCGGCCCCGAAGCCTGCCGTGGAAATCATTCGCGGCAATCAGATCACCCAACAAAACCCATGACAGCGCAAGGATCCAAGGGCATGCAGAGTCGTTTCAGGCCGACATTCAAACCCATGTTGTGCGCCCTGTTACTGATGGGACTGTCGATGGACGCCGCGTTGGCGGCGGTCGGCAATTGCTCGGCACTCGGGCGCATGCCGCCAGTGATCGAAATCGGCGAAGGCTTTCAGCAGGACGTGCAATCGCCAGTGGCGATCACTCGTCTGGCCATTGGCGACCCGAAAATCGCCGACGTACACGCCAACGGCAGCTCGTCGTTTTTGCTCACCGGTGTTGCGCCCGGCGCCACCAGCCTGATGGTCTGGACCTCGTGTTCGAGCGAGCCGCGCCAGAGCATGGTCTTTGTTCAGGGCGCCGCCACTGCCGCCATGACCGGCACCCTGCCCTCAGATGACCCGAACCTGCCGTCCCAGGTGCAGACCGATATCCGTTTCGTCGAAGTCAGCCGCACCAAACTCAAGGAAGCCACCGCCTCACTGATCGGTACGCGTGGCAATTTCCTTTTCGGTTCGCCCGGTACCCTGCCGCCGATTGACGGGGTGCCGCAGCCACGCCTGCCGGTGGACAACTCGCTGTTCAACTTCTCGTGGATCGGCGGCAAGACCATGGCGATCATCAACGCTCTGGAAACCAGCGGCTTCGCCTACACCCTCGCGCGGCCGAGTCTGGTCGCGCTGAACGGTCAGAGCGCAAGCTTTCTGGCCGGCGGTGAAATACCGATTCCGGTGCCCAGTTCCGGCAGCGACAGCGTCTCGATCGAATACAAGGAATTCGGCATCCGCCTGACCCTGACGCCGACCATCATCGGCCGCGATCGCATCGCGTTGAAGGTCGCCCCGGAAGTCAGCGAACTCGACTTCAGCAATGCCGTACAAATCGCCGGCACCACCGTGCCGGCCCTGACCATCCGCCGCACCGACACCAGCGTGTCGCTGGGCGACGGCGAAAGCTTCGTCATCAGTGGTTTGATCAGCACCACCAACAGCTCGCAGGTGAACAAGTTTCCCGGCCTCGGCGATATCCCGGTGCTCGGCGCCTTTTTCAAAGGCTCGCAGATCAAACGCGAAGAGCGCGAACTGCTGATGATCGTCACCCCGCATCTGGTCCAGCCACTGGCCGCCGATGCCCAACTGCCGTCGTTGCCCGGCGAGAAACTGCGTAATTACGACCCGAATTTCTACCGCATGTTCTTCCTGGAAAACGGCAATTTCGACAAGCGCAGCGGGTTATCCCAATGAGCCAGAGCCTGAGCCAGACCTTTCTCGCCATCACCCGCAACAGCACCGATCTGGAGTGGTTGCAAGGCGCGCTCGCGCCTCTCGGTCAGGTGGTCAGCGCCGGTGGCGGCAGCCTCGATGAGCTGCTGGCGCTGGTGGACGTGACCTTTGCCAACCTGGTGTTCGTCGGCCTTGATCGCGAACACGTGGTCGCCCAGAGCGCATTGATCGAAGGCGCACTGGAGGCCAAACCGATGCTGGCGATCGTCGCCCTCGGCGACGGCATGGACAATCAACTGGTGCTCAATGCCATGCGCGCCGGTGCGCGCGATTTTGTCGCCTACGGTTCGCGCTCCAGTGAAGTCGCCGGGCTGGTGCGGCGCTTGAGCAAACGCCTGCCACCCGTGGCACCGAATACGCAACTGGGTGGCCTCACGGTCATGTATGGCGTGCAGAGCAGTTCCGACGGCGCACTGCTGGCCAATCACATGGCCTTGGTGGTGCAAAAGAGCGGTCAGCAAACCTTGCTGCTAGATCTCGGTTTGCCGCGCGGCGACAGCCTTGCCCTGCTCGGCCTGGAGAGTTCGTTCCACTTCGGCGATGCCTTGCGCCACTTGCGCAGACTCGACGCCACGCTGATCGACAGCGCCTTCACCAGCGCCGAAGCCGGCCTGCGCATTCTCGCTTATGCCAGCAACGATGAGCCGCTGGAGAGCACCAGCGCCGCCGAGCTGTACATGTTGCTCAGCGCCTTGCGCCAGCATTTTCAGCACATCGTGGTGAACCTCACCGGGCAGACCGACAGTGAAGCCTTGCGCACCTTTGTCAGCCACTGCGACAAGTTGCTCTGGTACACCGACCAGAACGTGCTCAATTGCCGACGCAACCTCGCAGTGCTCAATCTGTGGCGGGAAAAAGGCATGAAACTCGACCATGGGCGCCTGCTGATCGACCGCTACCTGAGCAACGTCGCGCCCAACTCGGAAACCCTCGGCAAGACCTTCAATCTGGAAGTGATCGCCACACTGGCCCTCACCCCGGAAGTACGCCTCAACGCCAAAAACCAGGGCGTCAGCCTGTTCGAACTGGCCCCGCGCGAAAAACTCACCCAGAGCCTGCGCGCCCTCGGCGAGCGTCTGGCGAAACGTTCCGAAGGTCTGGCCAAGCCTAAAGTCACCTGGTTCGACCGCTTGCGAGGCACCTCATGAGCGCAGAAAAACTCTTCGGCGCGGCGCCCCGCAGTGGCGTCGGCAACAGCGATCACGAAGGCCTGAAACTGGTCCTGCATCGCTACATCATCGACGCCCTCGAAGAATCCGGGAAAAACCTGCTGGAAGGTTCACGCCAGCAACTCGCGCAATTCGTCACCGACAAAGTCGCCGAATACATCGCCCGTTTGCACTTGGCGATTTCCCGCTACGAAATGGAACGGCTGGCCGAAGAGATCGTCGACGAGCTCACCGGTTTCGGCCCGCTGGAAGTGTTGCTGCGCGATCAGTCGGTGACCGAGATTCTGGTCAACGGCCCGCACCGCGTATTCATCGAACGCGACGGTGTGCTGCACCAGAGTGACCTGCGATTTATCGATGCGCATCATGTCGAACGCGTGATGCAACGCATCCTCGCGCCACTCGGTCGGCGCCTCGACGAGTCCTCGCCGATGGTCGATGCACGCCTGCCGGATGGCAGCCGGGTCAATGCGATCATTCCGCCGATTGCCCTCGACGGCCCGTGCCTGTCGATCCGTAAATTCCGCAAGGACATGCTCAAAAGCAGCGACCTGATGGCCATGCAAACCATCGACCTGTCGATCTTCGAGTTTTTCCAGGATGCCGTCGGCAAGCGCTGCAACATCCTCATCAGCGGCGGCACCGGCACCGGCAAGACCACACTGCTGAATATTCTCAGCCAGTTGATCAACCCGCACGAACGTCTGGTGACCATCGAAGACGTCGCCGAATTGCAACTCGGCCACCCTCACGTCGTGCGCCTGGAAACCCGCCCACCGAATGCCGAAGGCCACGGTGAAGTGAAGGCCAGCGACCTGATTCGCAACGCTTTGCGGATGCGCCCCGACCGGATCATTCTCGGCGAGATTCGCGGTGTCGAAGTGGTCGACGTACTCACGGCGATGAACACCGGTCACGACGGTTCGATGAGCACCGTGCACGCCAACAACGCCCAGGATGCCCTGCTGCGCCTGGAGACACTGGTCGGCCTGACGGGCCGCTCCATCGCCGAACGCACCCTGCGCCAGATGATCTGCGCTGCCCTCGACGTGATCATTCAGTTGACGCGCATGCCTGACGGGCGCCGCTGCGTCAGTGAGGTGGTGGAAGTGGTCGGTATTCGCGAAGACGTCTACGTCACCAACACCCTGTTCCGCCTTGACCGCCGCACCGGTTTCGGCTTCTTGCGCGAAGCGATCAACCCGGCCGGCGACAAGCTGCGCCACGAGGCGCATCTGGGCTGACGCAAGGAGCTGCGAGCATGCTGGGACCGATCATTCTCATCGTTATCTGCCTGTTGCTGCTGGGGCTGTCGATTCGTCTGTTCCTGCAGGGGCTGCGCAAGACTGCCACGGAAAAAGTCCTCAACCGACTCGCCGCCGGACAACCGCAACTGGCGCCTGAAAAACCTGTGTGGGTCGGACTTGAACGCATGTTCCTGCGTGCCGGACTGGGCCGCCCGACCGAACGTTTCGGTCTGTGGCTCAGCCTGTGGGCGCTGGCGATGGCGCTGGGTTATTTTCTCGCCGACTGGGTCGGCCTGCTGCTGATGGTCGTTGTACCGCCACTGGTGTTGCGGCTGTATATCGCCTTCCTGTACCAGCGCCGGATCAAACGCATGATCGAGCAACTGCCGCAATTGCTTGATCACACCGTGCGCAGCCTGAAGTCCGGGCGCACCCTGAGCGACGCGGTCATGGGCGGCATTGAAGCCAGCGAAGATCCGTTGAAAAAAGCCATGGGCCGGGTCCAGCGCAACGTGCAACTGGGCGTGAACTTGCCTGACGCCGTCAGCGATTTCGCCGAGCTGTATGAACAGGACGAACTGCGCATGTTCGCCCTCGGCCTCAAGGTCAACCACCGCTACGGCGGCAACGCCAGCGAGCTGCTGGAAAACCTGATCAAACTGATCCGCGAACGCGACCAGGGCGCGCGGCAACTGCGCGCGCTGACCGGTGAAACACGCATGACCGCGTGGGTACTCGGTTCGTTGCCGCTGCTGCTGGTCAGTTACTTCATGCTTACCAACCCCGGCTACATGCTCGGGATGTGGAACGACGCGAGCGGGCAGCACATGCTGATCAGCGCCGCCGTGTTGCAAGTGTTCGGCAGCCTGGCGCTGTGGCGCATGTTGCGGAGCGTCTGACATGGTCTACCTCGCCGCTCTCATGTTGCTGCTCGGCGCCTTGCTGCTGGTGGTCAATCACTTGCTCACCGAACGGCGTCGGGTGCGTCAGGTCAATCAGCGTTTACAAGGGCATCTGGTGCGCGCGAACCGCTTCGGCAGCTGGTTGCGCGCACTGGGCAGCAGCAAATTCGGCCAGCGCTCGGTGAGCATCGACAGCGAAACCCAGACCCTGCTCAACCGCCTCGGCTGGCGCCGCGCCAACGAACGGGCGCTGTACGCCGCCTGCCAGATCGGCACGCCGCTGCTGACGTTGGGTTTGGCGATTTTTCTGCAGGAAGTTTTCTTCCCTCAGGCGGAACACCGCTGGCTGGTGCCGATGCTCGCCACCGGTGGCGGTTATCTGCTGCCCAAACGTTTGTTGGCTTTTGCCGCTACACGACGGCAGAAAACCATCGCCGTAGAGGTATCAACCTTCATTCCGCTGCTGCGCATCCTCTTCGAATCCGGCATGGCCGTCGAACAAGCGCTGCGCGTGCTCAGCATCGAAGCGCAAAAACTGCTGCCGGAACTGACCAGCGAACTGCGCCTGATCCTGACCCGTGTCGACTCAGGCCTCGAACTCGGCCAGGAGTTGAACAAAGCCGCGGTGATGCTCGCCGTCGACGAGTTCAGCGACACCTGCGTGATCCTGCAACAACTGATTCAACAGGGCGGCGGCGCGATGAAATCGCTGCTGGCGCTCAAGCAATTGCTGGATGACCGTCGCCTGACGCGCTTGCAGGAATACATCTCGAAAATGTCGGCGAAGATGTCGGTGGTGATGATGCTGTTTCTGTTTCCGGCACTGCTGATCGTCCTCGCTGGCCCGGGCTTCACCGCGATTGCCCGGGCGTTCGCCAACTGACCTTGCTCATGGAGAGCGTTTGATGAAAGTACTGATAGTCATGGCAAGTCTGTTGCTGCTCGGCGGTTGCGCCACCGACGGCCAGGCACCTTGGACGGCACTGCTGGCACCGAGCAGTTGCAGCAAAATGACCCAGGAGCAGGAACTGGCCCTGAACCTCGCGGACGATCTGGCCAACGACGGCAAACTGCACGCCAGCCTGGCCAACCTGCAAAGCCTCCCGGACAACATCAGCGAAGTGCGCCTGCGCAAGGCCAAGGTCTATCGTCTGCTCGGCCGCAGCGAAGCCGAGCCGCTGTACCGTGGCCTGCTCGGCGGCTGCCTGACCGCCGAAGCCGAACACGGCCTCGGCCAGCTCTACGCTGCTCGCGGCGACAACGGCCAGGCCCAGGCCCACCTGCAACGCGCCGCCCGCCTGGCCCCCACCGACGAAAAAATCCGCAACGACCTCGGCGTGGTCTACCTCAACCAACTGCGCCTGAACGACGCCCGTTTCGAGTTCCTCACCGCCATCGAACTCAAGCAGAACAACCAACTGGCAACGATAAACATGGTCACCCTACTGCTGTACCAGAACGACTGGCCACAAGCCGCCGAAATCGTCAGCCGCGCCAAACTGACCCCGCAACAATTCACCGAAGCCCAGGAACGCGCAGAAAAACTCAAAGCCCCGGTCAAGGCCAAACCGGCCACCAGCAACCAAGTGGCCGCCGTCGCCGACCCGTTGCCGTCATCGCTCAAATAAGGAGACAGCCATGCATCCCTTCAAAGGCCTGTGCTACCTGACCCTGCTCAGCCTGCCCCTCAGCGCCGCCGCCATCGACGCCGGCCCCGCCTCGGCGCAACAACAGGAAACCGAAGGCTGGCTGGTCCTGCAAAGCCGCAACAAAGCCGCATCGCCCAAACCACAAACAGCGACCGCGACTGAACGGGATCTGGCGATGCAGCGCTGGTTGAAGAAGTACAAATATGAAATTCCGGATTTTTATGATCCGGATGCGGGTGGGAAGATCGAGACCAAGAATTAGTGATTTGGTGACCTTGCGAGCGCTTTCGCGAGCAGGCTCGCTCCCACCTTTTGAAATGCATTTCACCTGTGGAAGCCAGCCTGCTGGCGATGAACGATGACGCGGTGTTTCGGCCGGATCAGGTCTGCGGATCCACCCGATCCAAGGCCCGGTTCACCGCCAGTTCGGCCAGCATGATGATCTGCTGAATCGCCAGCGCGGTATGGCGCTCAGGCCGGCCGAGTTGATCGGCTAAGTTACCGGCCAGTGTGTTGGCTAAGGCCAGAGATCAGTTTGTCCATAACAACTCCTACTTGGCTGAGGAGCCAACCTTTGTCGTTTCCACACGACAAAAGGTGGCAGCTGTACGCAGGGTGGAAAACCGATAAGTAGGCAACCGGCCAGACCGAAGCCTGCCCGCGCACAGCCGCCGCGACACAGTTTGCAGACGAAAGAAGACGCCGACAATGATTGCGGTAGCGATGCAACGCATCTACTTGAAATTCAGGTTTCCACACCCGGTCGCTGAATTGGCAGCGACAGCCAAAGACTAGAGAGCGCACGTCCGACGGACAACCTGAAAACCGCGTGGGAAGGTTCCGGTTATCTGGCACAAATTTAAACAGCCAAAAGCCAACCCTCACCCTAGCCCTCTCCCGGAGGGAGAGGGGACTGACCGCGTTGTCTGGGAGAGCTACGCCGACGTGAAATATCGAGTCGAACTCAGGCTTTGAAAAACACACAAATCGGCCCTCACGGGGCAAAAGGTGGCAACTGTATGCGGGGTGAGAATACCGGTTATGGACACCCGGCCAGACCGAAGTCTGCCCGCACACAGCCGCCATGACACATTGCAGACAGCAGACAAGCTGGCGGCGATTATGCGTGCACAAGGACTGGATGACCATAAATTGCCGGGTTCTCACACCCGATCGCTGAGTGTTCAGCGACAGCCAGAGACTAGAGAGCGCGCGTCCGACGGACAACCTGAAAACAGTGTGGGAAGGTTCCGGTTATCTGCCACAAATTTAAACAGCCAAAAGCCAACCCTCACCCTAGCCCTCTCCCGGGGGGAGAAGGAACTGACCGCGTTGTCTGGGAGAGCTACGCCGACATGAAATACCGAGTCGAATTCAGACTCTGAAACAGATCAAAAGCCCCTCCCCCGCTCCTAACCACTCAACAGGATGAGCGTTAGCTCGGCTGCAGCTTTTGATCTTGATTCACCGGCCGCGTCGGCAGGCTGAGTGGAGGGATTGATTCGGGGGTGGGAGCGCAGCGACCGTTCGACGAAGTCGAACACATCGAGAGGAGGTGCAGCGAAGCAAACCGTAGGCGATGCCCCCCGGATCGATCCCGGAGCGAAGGAACCCCGAGCCTCAGCGAGTGGGCCGAACGTTGCGGCAAGCCTTTTTGGGTACTTTTTCGGCGTCTGGAAAAAGTGCCTCGCCGTAAGGGCGAAACCGCCAGCGGCAACACCCGCAGCAACGGATATTCACCCAAAACCCCAAGAGCATGGTCGGCCCAAAGGCCGCCAAGTCAATGCGCCGTAACCCGCTGCCGCAAAGCAGAAGCACTAGGCGACAAAGCCAAAGCCAACTGCGTCCGATTATGCATATGCGTCAACCGCAACACCTGCGAAACATAAAGCTTCACCGTGTTCTCGGTAATCCCCAACTCACAGGCAATCTGATAATTGGTCTGTCCCTTGCCCACCAACCGCGCCACATCCAGCTGCCGCGGCGACAACTGACTGAAAATCGCCGGCATCTCCTGCGCCTCAGCCTCGGCAGACTCACCCCCCGCCACATCGCGAGCCGCCGTCGAAGGATTGCGCCGAACCTTGTCCAGATCCTGATACAGGTCATCAATCGACTCAGACAAATACTGCAACTTCTGATTCAAATGCCCCAATTGCAGATTCTTCTGCCGCTCCTGCAGCGCCATCTCCTGACGCTGCACCCCTTCAAGCAACTCATCCATATTGATCGGCTTCTGATAGTAATCAGCAATCCCCGCACGCAACGCCTTGATCACGTCCTGCTTGTCGGCTCGCCCGGTGAGCATGATTGCCTCGAACGCCCGATGCTTGCCCGCCAGCCGCTGCAATGCCTGAATCAACTGAATGCCATCCATGTCCGGCATGTGCAGATCACTCAGCACCAGACCGATTTCCGCGTCCTCACTGAAACGCTCAATCGCCTGCAGACTCGACTCACACGGCACACAGCGATACCCGTTACTTTCAAGAAACTCGCACAGTTCCTCCACAATCAACGGCTGATCGTCGACCACGAGGACTTTTACCGCAGACGTAAGCTTGTTCACGTGCTACTCCATGTCCCAGGCCAAAGCTGACCATTCCTGTACTGCCAGCCTTTGGCTGTATAACCAGTTCCTTTGAAAGTAGACGTACTTTCCGACTATGTACATAGGACTAGTGGCGCTTGGCGACTAATGGATCCAAAGTAGAACCAACAGCGTCCCAACCAGCACAAACGGAGCAAATGGCAGCTTTTTTGACATAGTTGGCCCTAGATATCGCAGACGATCTCTAAGCCCTTGACTCATATGAAGCCAGACTCTTGGCGCCAGCAGCATCCAGACCACGCTGGCGAATCCTGCGCCAATAAATACGCCAAGAATGAACAGACCGTCCGTCGCAAGCCCCAGAGCTGTCATTAATTTCACATCGCCGGCGCCCATGCGGCCCATGAAAAAACCCGGCAGGGTCAGTGCCAGCGCAATCACGCAAGCCCAACCACCCTGCGCCGCTTCCGCGCCCAGCCAGGTGCTGCCGGTCGACAACAGCCAGATCAGCGCCAGCGCGCCAACGCCGAGGGTCAGTGCATTGGCAATGCGGCGCTGGCGGGCGTCTTGCGCCGCGCACAACACCAGCCAGATCAGGAGGACAAAACTGTGCATCCGGTAAAAACCGTCCGTTTTTGCTGAATGATTCTATGCTGATACTACGCAGTGACAGTCAGGGTAGACGCACTCATGAAAACCGGCTTTCGGAAGTCGCAAAAAGGTGCGGTGGCGATCGAGTTCGCCTTGGTGTTCATCGTCTTTTTCGCCGTGTTCTACGGTCTGGTCAGCTACAGCCTGCCGTTGGTGATGATGCAATCGTTCAATCAGGCCACGTCCGAAGCGGTGCGCCGCAGCGTCGCGGTCGACCCCAACACACCTAATTATTCAACGGTGGTGATCAACACCGCTAACGCCACCCTGACCCAGCAATTGTCGTGGATCCGGCCGATCTTCAACCTGGTGATCGGCGTTGATACCAGCGTCCAATACAGCGCTTCGGGCCTGCTGACGGTGCAAGTGAATTATCCGGTCAGCAAACTCAATCAGGTCATGCCGTTTCTGGTGCTGCCGGGCATCGGCACAGTGCCCAATCTGCCGCCCTACCTGACCGCCACCTCGAGTCTGCAATTTTGACGTCGGGGGACAAGCTCTTCGGGCGCTTGCTCAAACGCACACCGCCCGCCGCCCACGAGTTGCCCGACCCACTCGGCTCACCCGCAACAGGCTTGCACCTGTACCTGAACGACGACGCTGGCGTGCTGCACATCGCTGGCCCGTTACGTCATCTGCTGGCGCAGCACAACCCCCACCATCAGCCCTTGCCACTGAGCGCTTATCTGTTGCCCCACAGCACATTGACCATCGAAGGTCGGCCGAGGGAGTGGCAAGGGCTACTGCTCGATCTCGACTTTTCGGGCTTGGGCGAGCAGCCCTTGCACTTGCGTGGCTGGGTCCAGCCGCAGGGCGAAGGCTGGTTGATGCAGTTGATCGACATCGCCGACCTGCTAATCGAACGCCAGCAATCGCGCCACCGTGACGCCTGCCAATTGATGGCCGGGCAGATCAGCGAACAGCTGCGCGCGTGCAGCCAGCTGCGATTGCCGGTGATCGTCAGCGAACAACTGCAGGTGATTGCCCAGCGCTGGCACATCCCTTGTCTGGCACTGGCCTTGCTCGATGATGAGGCACAGGGCTGGCAGATTTATCGCCAGTATCGCGCCCACGATGCGCCAACCTTGTGGCATGACGAGCAACGTCTCGGCACGCCGCTGGACAGCCTCAACGGCGCCGCGCCACAGCGTGTCGGCGCGCACCATGGTCTCGACGAACACTCACGGGTGCAGGCTCTGTTTGGCAATGCCGAAGGTTTCGCCGTGCCGTATAGCGATGAACGCGGCGTGGTGGCCTGGCTGCTCTGCGGCTTTTATCCCGTGGACAGCGCCGCGCCCTACCTGACCGAGCGCGACTGGATAGCGCTGCTCGCCGCGCTGGCCGGGCCGTTGCTCGGGCGCCTGCGCGAACAGCAACATCACCTGCAACTGGAACGCATCGAAGCGCTGCAAACCCTGCTTGGCACCGGCTGGTGGGAGATTTTGGCAGGCGACGACAACATTCAACTGGCCCCCGCGCTGGCGGCGGCCCTGAACCTGACCCTGAACCTGAATCCTGGCGGATTACCGCTGGAAGACTGGCTGGCACAGATCCATCCCGCCGACCGCGACGAGTTGCGCAGCCGTCTGCAGGCCTTGCAGCAACACGGTGAAGCCCTGACATTATCGGTGCGCCTGCGCGGTGGTGATAACGAGCAGGCGCCCACGTGGTATCGCGTGCAGGGCCAAGTGATTGGCCACGGCGAGCACCGTCGGCGGGTCGGTTTCATGCTCGATATCAGCGACATCCAGAACCAGCAACAACGCGCCGCTGCGGCGCATGCACGGCTCGACAACCTGATCGCCAGTTCGCCGGCGGTGATTTACGTCCAGCACTACCACGAAGGCGCGCTGATTCCGGCGTTCTTCAGTGCCAGTCTGCAACCCTTGCTGGGCTGGAGCCTTGATGATTGTGGCGACGGCGCGTTGATCGAGATGATCCACCCTGAAGACCGCGACCTGTATTTCGCCCGCAGCCGCCAATTGCTGCGTGAAGGTTCAGTGCGCACGCGTTATCGACTGCGCGACCGACGCGGCGAATATCACTGGCTGCTTGATGAAGCCAAACTGCTGCGCAATGACCTCGGCCTGCCGGTGGAGGCGGTCGGGTTGTGGCTGGACGTCACCGAAGCGACCTTGGCGGCCGAACAGGTGAAAAAGAGTGAAGAACGCTACCGGATTCTGGTGGAGGATTCGCCGGCGATGATCTGTCGCTACCGCCCGGACCTGACGCTGACTTTCGGCAACCGGCCGTTGGCGACCTATCTGGAATGCACGCCGGAAGAGTTGCCGGGGGTCGATCTGGGCAGTTGGATGTCCGACGAACAACGTGCCGCCTTCGTCCAGCGCCTCGCTTCGCTGACCGCAGAGCAACCGGTGAGCACCGCCGAAATCAGCCTGCAACTGCCCGGCCGCGAGCACGCCTGGTGGGTGTGGTCCGATCGCGGCGTGTTCGATGAGCAGGGCCAATTGATCGAAGTGCAAGCGGTGGGCCGCGACAACACCGAGGTGCGCCGCTCGCAGCAACAGCTCACGCAAAGCGCGAAAATGGCCACCCTCGGTGAAATGGCCACCGGCCTGGCCCACGAAATCAATCAACCACTGAACGTGATGCGCATGGCCATCGTCAATGTGCTCAAGCGCCTGAGCAACGGCGATGTACAGATCGATTACCTGACCGACAAGCTCAATCGCATCGACGCGCAGGTGCAGCGCGCCGCGAAAGTGGTTGATCACATGCGCGTGTTTGGCCGGCGTTCGGAGATCGAGCAGCAACTGTTCAATCCGGCCTCGGCCATTGAGGGCACTCTGTCGCTGCTGGCCGAGGGCATGCGTGGCAAAGGCGTGGATTTGCGCATCAGCGAGACCGGGTTCGAGGTTCAGGTGCGCGGCTATGTCGATCAGCTTGAACAAGTGCTGATCAACCTGATGGTCAACGCGCGCGACGCCTTGTTGAGCAAGCGCGAGAAGGATTCATCCTTCAAACCGTGGATCTCGATTTATGCCGAGCGCGATGAACAGAGCGTGCGGCTATGGGTCGAGGACAACGGCGGCGGTATCGATCCGCGTCTGCTGGAGCGGATCTTCGAGCCGTTCTTCACCACCAAACCGATCGGCGTCGGCACCGGGCTGGGGTTGTCGGTGAGCTACGGCATCATCGACAACATGGGCGGCCAGTTGAGCGTGCGCAATTCGGCGGAGGGCGCGCGGTTCTGCATCGAGTTGCCGGTTGCCGTGGCCGCCTAGATCACCAGATAGGCCTTGCCGGTCTGGCCGCAGGTCATGTTGGCGCCAACGTCGACGTCCATCAGGTTGATACCCAAACCTTTGAGCAGGTTGTTCAGCAGCGGGTCGAGCAAGGGGCTGACCAGGCTGGTCACCACCGGTAGCAATTTACTGGTGACATCGCTGATCAACGAAGCAACGCCCGTGACAATGGCGCCAAACGGGTTGCCGCTCTGCGGTTGGTAAACAATCAGATTGATCCCCGCCAGCGTGTTGCTGAGGCTGCCGACGATATTATTGGTCGGAGCCGCCGACTGGATACTCGGTGGCAATTTGAGGTTGGCCGGCGTGGCGAACGGCGTACCGCTGGAAAACAGCAGGTCCTGGGAGCTTTGCGCGACCGACGTGTCGAGCATGATCGCGATGCCACCAGCGCCATAGGTAATATGAGAGTGCGGATCGCAACTGCCGAGCCCGGCGACCCTGTAGCACGTGGCAATCCCCAAATCGATCAGCGCCAGCGGCGCGACCGTCGGCTCGGCAGCGGATGAAAACGCATTGGTGGCGTCGATATTGCCGAGTTTGAGATCGGCAATCGAGGTGACGGTGTGTGCGGTCAGGCTCTTGGTGCCGGTCGTGTCCGTCGGGCAGCTGTAATCGGTGAGATAACTTTTAGCGCCGCCGGCATCCAGACTGATGTCGATTCTCGGCGACGGCAGGAGCAGAGGATCCAACTGCTGGCAGCCGATGCAGATAACCGAACTCAGTACCGCCACCAGATTCAGATGCAGCAGATCATTGACCGTAGAGGTCAATGTCCCGACCAGCCCGACAACCGCATTGGCCAGCCCGGTCACCCCGGACAGCACCGGCAAGTTCACCGACAACATCGTACGAATCTGCGCGGTTCGGACATAAATCCGATCCGGCCCCAACGGATTCGCCTTGGCACGCGCCGGATCGCCAATCGCGGAAAACTGCGGCGGCTCGATCACTTTCACCCGCACCGTGACATTCGCCAGCCCGAGCACACTGATCGGCAACGTTGCCGCCACCGCACTCTTGCTGTTGGCCAGTTGCACCACGCCCTGAATCAGCTGCAGCAGTTGCAGATTGGCGTCCAGTCCTGCTGCCGTGGTGCCAGTCTGCAATTGCAGGATGTCGCCCAGTTTGACCGGCGCCGCGTTGATTGCCGCGACCTGCAATTGGCCCAGCGCAGTGATCACCTGCGCAGTCGCCCCATTGAGCTGCACCACCGTCGCCGCCGCCTGAATCAGTTGCGTCACGGTCGCTTGGGTATTGAGCAACTGCGTGTAGTTGCCCGCCGCGACGTTGAGATTGATCGCCAGTTGATCAAGGTATTTGAGCAGGTTGATGTCCGTGTTCAGCAGGCCATCCCAGCCCAGTGCCGTGAGATTGACGTTGCCGCCGAGCAGTCCGGAAAACAGCGGATTGAGGATGTTCGACTGCGCCGTATCGATGCTGGCCAGGGTGCTGCGAATATTCAGTTGGGCCACCGTCGGCTGCGGTTTGGCAGCCACCGCCGAGGCATTGAGCGTGGTGTTGAGACTGACCGGTGTGCCGCTGAACAAGGCCTGCACGCCGCCAGCGAAACTGGTGGTCACGGTGCGACTGGCGACGACTTTCACCGCTGCCGCTTGCGTGGCATCCACTGCGAACGTGCGCACGCCGGAGGCGGGCGTGACCAAGGTGCCGCACGTGGTAGCAAGGGTATTGCCAGCATCGACAATGTAGCCATTGCGCACGGCGCTCTGCCCGGCGTAACTGGCAGCGCTCAGGCCCGGCAGGCAATTACCGCCACGACTGACGGCTTCGAGGGCGGCGTTGTCCACCACCCGCTGCAACTTGCGCTGTTCCATGTATAAGCGGCCGGTGTCGACCACTAACAGCAGCATCACCACCGCCAGACTGAGGGTGGCCGCCGCCATCAAGCCGATCGCCCCGCGCTGGCGGGCCGGGCCGTTGAATCGCGAACGAGGCGACATGGCGCACTCCTTTGCCGCTAGCTCCATTGGTGCAACTGAGTGTAGACGCGCCTAATGGCAACGCGCCATTTCGAACAGACAAACATCCCTGTGGGAGCGAGCCTGCTCGCGAAAGCGTCGTGTCAGATAAATAATAGTTGAATGACACCCTGCTTTCGCGAGCAGGCTCGCTCCCACATTAGAATTTATGGTGGAACAAAAAATGGGAGCTCAACAGCTCCCACTTTTTTAACGGATTCAACGCGGTGGATAGTTGACCAGAATCCGTCCGACGGTCTCACGAATGGCATTGCTGCGATCCTCGGGATTCGGTTTGCTGGCGAGCATCTGCTCATCGCTGCCGCGCCACACCAGTTTGCCGTCCTTGCCGTCGAGCAGGTCGATCTGGATGGTCGCCACCTTGTAGGTGATATTGCGCGTTTCGTTGTACATCGGCGCCCCCCAATATCCATTCCATGGGCCGCCCCAGCCGCCGCCGTAGTTGGTGGTCACTTGCTGCTGACGATCCTCGACGATCAGGTAAGTCTGCACATTCAAATCACCCTTGGCGCCCGCCGCCGCAGGACGCAAACCGCGCTGGTCAAGCTGGTCGGCGACGGCCTGGCGAATGCGTTGCTCGGTCAGGTCGCTTTTGATTCGTGGATCATCGGGGCGGTATTGCAGGGCGGGTTCTTTCCAGCTCCAGCTGCGATAGGCGGCAAAGTCGCGGCTGGCATCGAAGTCATGGTTGACCTGGTTGGCGGCGCAGGCGCTGAGCAGCGCGGCCATGGCCAGTAAAGCGAGACGGCGGAACATGGTTTTTCTCCGGTTGAAGACATGAACCTGCTAGAGCTTGTCATTTGCGGAAAGCTAACCGGGAGGATACGCCGACATGGCCTTTTCCACAGCTTCGCGGATCGAATCGGTGCGATCGATTTCGCTGCCCTTGTTCGCGGTTTCGGCACTGGCACTCCAGACCGGCTGACCGCTGCCTGCGTCGAACAGATTGACCTGGACCACCACGACTTGCTCGGAATAGGTGCGCACGATTGGCACCGTGTTGTACATGCCATAACCGCGACCATAGCGATCATAGCCGCCGTATCCGCCGCCGTAATAACCGTAGTCATCCTGGACCTGACGCAAACGGGTTTCCAGACGCAGATTGGCGCTGACCAACAAGTCGGCCGGGCGATTGTCGTGCAATGGGCGCAAGCCGCGCTGATCCAGCGCATTGCTCACCGCTTCGGCCACTTGCGCAGAATCGGCCCAAGCCGTGCCCGGTGGCAGTTGCCCATTGAGCCAGGCCCAACTGCGGTAGCGCCCATAATCACGCGGCGGCGCCGGGTATGCGCTACGGTCGAAGGTGGTGGCCGCTTGTGGCGGCGCCGGTGGCAAGGGTCGCGATTGCGCCACGTATGGGTTGCTGCTCTGGCAAGCAGCCAAGCCCAGACACATCAGCAGTAACCCGGATTGAGCTTTCATGTCGCGCTCCGATCAGATCGGCCGGCAGATCCAGTGCAAATAACGCCCAAGCCCGGCGAAGCTTGGGTGACGACGGTGAGCGAGCTCCATCTCGAGCAAATCGACGAGTTCGGCGCGGGCCTGGAATTCCACTGGCATGTAGTCATGGAAAACCCGGATCCCACTCTGGCTTTCGACCTGCCACAGGCCGTCGAGTTGCGTTGCCAGCTCCCGTGGGTCGAGCGGCTGCTGCGGAGTCAGGCTCTGCTTTTCGCCGGCCATGACGTTCTTGCGCATTTTCTTGAAATGGCCTTTGAGCAGGTTGCGATAGATCAGCGCATCACGGTTGTAGAACGCCAGCGACAACCAGCCACCGGGTTTGGTCAGTTGATGCAGCACCGGCAGGATCGCGTGGGGTTCGGCGAGCCATTCCAGTACGGCGTGGCAGATCACCAGATCGTAAGGTTCGGTGAGCTGGCCGAGCAGTTCCTGCCATGGCGCCTGAATGAATGTCGCGGTTTGCCCGGCTTCGGCGAAACGCTGACGCGCACCGTCGAGCATCGGTGCGGCCGGCTCGGTGAAGGTCACGTCGTGGCCGCGCTCGGCCAGCCACAGCGACATATGGCCGAGACCGCCGCCAATGTCGAGCACGCGCAATGGCCGATCCGGCAGCGCTTCGGCCAGGTCCGCCTGCAACACTGCGAGACGGATCGCACCTTTGGCGCCACCGTAGATTTTTTCGGCGAACCGCGTCGCCAACTGATCGAAATGCCGGTCGCTCATCAGTTGAACCGCCGTTCGCTGTCAGCGAGCTTGGCGCGCACCACTTCATTCATGTCCAGCCCCAACTCGCTGCACAGCAGCAACAGATACAGAACGATATCGCCGACTTCCTGCCCGGCGTGGGCAAGTTTGTCAGCGGGCAACTGGCGCGACTGGTCTTCCGTCAGCCACTGGAAGATTTCCACCAGCTCGGACATCTCGACACTGGCCGCCATGGCGAGGTTTTTCGGACTGTGAAATTGCCGCCAGTCATTGCGGTCGCGAATGGCGTGCAGGCGTTCGGTCAGTTCAACAAGGTTCATCGGGCTCTCCTGAAGGCGTATAGCTTCGGGGGGATGCGACCTGAAGGCAAGCAGCGCAGATGATCTATTGTGGGAGCGAGCCTGCTCGCGAATGCGGTGTGTCATTCAACCCATCAGTTATCTGATCCACCGTATTCGCGAGCAGGCTCGCTCCCACACGGGATTGGTGCAAACCTTCTATCATGCAGGGAACTCGGCCACCTGCGTTGTGGCCCAAGGCTCAGCCCTTTCATCAGGATGCACATATGCAGTTAGAAAGCTTTTTCGAATGGCTCGGCCAGGCGCTCGGTTCGGTCATCCGTTTTATCGTCGATGGCCTCAGCGGCCTGTTCAACATTTTGAGCAATGCCGGTGGCAACTTTGTCGACGGACTGGCCAAAACGCTGGGCATGGACACGTCGATCATCAGCATCATCGCGCTCATTGTCGGACTGATGCTGTTGTGGTCGGCGATTCGCGCGTTCATGAATGCGTCGATCATTGCCGGGATTATCTGGTTGTTGCTGGGGTTGTGGTTGCTTAGCTGGATTATTCATTAGGCCCTTGAAGAGCCCCTCACCCTAACCCTCTCCCAGAGGGAGAGGGGACTGAATGGGGGATATTCAAGAGCTACACCGACTTGAGCGAGCTTCAGCGAATCCATAATCGGCACATTCTCTCAGGTCGATGGATGACGCCAGACACCTCGGTCGGCCCCCTCTCCCTCTGGGAGAGGGCTGGGGTGAGGGGGTTGTTTCTGTCAGACACATCAAATCCTCCATGAATCGTTACAATCCCCGCTCCCCCAAGGAGCCCGCATGTCCACTCTGATCGCCGACTGGCGCGACCGCCCGACGCACCGCAAGGTCTGGGCACTCGCCGCGCCCATGATTCTGTCCAATATTTCCGTGCCGCTGGTGGCGCTGGTCGACAGCACTGTCATCGGCCACTTGCCCCACGCCCATCAATTGGGCGCGGTGGCGGTCGGTGCCAGCCTGTACACCTTTCTGGCCTGGGCCATGGGTTTTCTGCGCATGGGCACCACCGGGTTTGCCGCGCAAGCCGCCGGGCGCAGCGACGGTGCGGCGTTACGGCAGATTCTGTTACAGGGATTGCTGCTGGCGATGGGACTGGCACTGGTGCTTGGCACGTTGGGTGTGCCGCTGAGCGGCGTCGCGCTGCACTTCATGCAACCTTCGGCGGAACTGGACCAGCTCACTCGGGATTTCTTCCACACGCGCCTGTTCGGCTTGCCGGCGGCGCTGGCCAGTTATGCGCTGGTCGGCTGGTTCCTCGGAACGCAAAACGCCCGGGCGCCGCTGGCGATTCTGCTGACCACCAATCTGATCAACATTGCCCTCAATCTGTGGTTTGTCATCGGTCTGGACTGGGGCGTGGTCGGTTCGGCGCGGGCCTCGGTGATCGCCGAATGGAGCGGCGCCCTGCTCGGCCTGCTGCTGACCCGCAAGGCGCTGCGCGCGTATCCGGGACACATCGTCTGGGCGGCGTTGCGGGTTTGGCAAAGTTGGCGGCCATTGCTGGCGGTCAACCGCGACATCTTCATCCGCAGCCTGGCGCTGCAATCGGTGTTTTTCCTGATCACCGTGCAAGGCGCGCGGCTGGGCGATTCGACGGTGGCTGCCAACGCGCTGCTGCTCAATGGCTTGCTGTTGACGGCGCATGCGCTGGACGGTCTGGCCCACGCCGTCGAAGCCCTGTGCGGACACGCCATCGGCGCCCGTGATCGCCTGGCCTTGCGTCGTTCGCTGGTGGTGGCCGGCGGCTGGTCGCTGCTCGCCAGCCTCGGATTTGCCGCGCTGTTTCTGCTCGCCGGGCACCTGTTCATCGAGATGCAGACCGATATCCAGAGCGTGCGCGACACCGCGTTCGTCTACCTGCCCTACCTCGCCGTGCTGCCGTTGATTGCGGTCTGGAGTTACTTGCTCGACGGCCTGTTCATCGGCGCCACTCGCGCCCGGGAAATGCGCAACGGCATGCTTATCACCGTGGTTTTGCTCCTGCCGTTCGCGTGGGCGCTGCAAGACTTGGGCAATCACGGCCTGTGGATATCTTTTCTGCTGTTCATGGTGTTGCGCAGCCTGACCCTTGGTGCCCAAGCCTGGTGGCTCAAACGCAACGACGGCTGGTTCAGCGGCGGCGTTCACTGAGTCGGCGTGTGCGCGATAAACCCGACGACCTGATCGAGTACTGGCGCCAGACGCCGCAACGGACGCGACAGGGTCGCCACCAGGGTTATGTGGCTCGGCCGCGAGTAATACAAATCCTGCGCCGACACCCCGGCCGCGCGCAGCTTGCTCGCAAGGCCGCCGGTGTTGCGGGTCGGGTTGACCAGATCATCTTTGCTTGCCGCAATCAACAGAGCCGGTGGTGCGCCACGACGGACATGGTTGATCGGCTGTGATTGCGGCGGTGAGTCCGGCCAGAAGAACACCGGACGCACATCGGGATTCTTGATCGGCAGAAAGTCATAGGGCCCGGCGAGACCAATCCAGCCCTGCAGATCACTGGGCGACATGCCCACCGCTGCGAGCCATTGGTCATCCAGCGCGAGCATCGCTGCGTTGTATCCGCCGGAGCTGTGGCCCATCAGATACAAGCGCTGCGGGTTGCCGGAAAATTCGCGGATATGCGCTTTGGTCCACGCCACCGCTCGCGCGCCGTCCTGCAGAAACAGCGGATAGCGCACCTGCGGATACAAGCGGTAATCCGCCACCACCGTGACAATCCCCTTGGACGCCAGTGCTTCACCGACAAACCGGTAGTCGACGCGCGAGCCGCTGTTCCAGCTGCCGCCATAGAAAAACACCACCACCGGTGCGCCCGGCATCGGCTGATGCGGCACGTACACATCGAGCTTCTGCCGCGAATCGTCACCATAAGCGATGCCCGCCGTCCTGTCATAGGTGCTGTCCGGGGTCAGCGCATTGAGCAATTGCACCGGCGAACATCCGCCCAGCGCCAACAGCAATATACTGCCGATCACTGCACCGAACCCTTGCCGGAATAACCGTGTCATACGCGCCGAACCTCGTCTCAGAGCTGATCGCCGCGCCATTGACGCCGCACATGGTCGAGCCGTTGTTGCTGGGTCAGCCCCACCGGCGGCGGCACCAGTACGGCACGCGGATGCAGCAAGCGTAGCCATAACCAGCCATCGAGCACGGTGCGGTCACTGAACCCCAGCGCCAGCCCCTGTTGGACATGGGAGGACATCGTTGCGTAATCGGTTCCCAATGATTGGCACCAGCGCCAGATATGCTGCTCCAGCAGGCAGGTTTGCAAGCGTTCGCGCTGGCGCCGGGTCAGGCTTTCTTCGATGCACAGCGGCTCGACAGCAAGTCCCGGATTGCGCAACTGCTGCCAGCCCTGACTGCCAATCGCGCGGTCCGCCCAGGTGCCACCGAACCAGCGCAACTGGCGGATCGGTCCGAGCCAGCGGCTCAATTCAGCGGCGTCGCAGGCATCGAAGAAATAGCTCGCGGTCTGCCGGTTGTAATAGCTGAGCAAGGCCCGATGACTCAATCCAAACGACACTGTGAGCATGCGTTGCAAGTGGCCCAGCAACTGTTGCGCCGATGCCTCACTGACGAGCAACAGCCCGCGCCAGGTGTCCGGATCGCTGTGACACAAGGCGGCCAACGCCGGGCAATTGCGCAACTCGAGCAACACCGGGCCGTACTCGCTGACCGGTACAAACTCGGTACCCTCGAACAGACTGAAGCGCGGCACACCGCTAAAAGCCTGGCGCAAGGTCAGCAACGCCTGTGGAGCATCCGGGCCATCGAGCAACAGCCATTGCGGCCTGGGCTCATGCACCGCGCCACTCATGTTGCGCCGCTCTGTTCAAGCGCTGTAACCAGTCGACAACTGCACACCGACTCTGCGCAGTGACTGAAACTGCCGCCGCCGGGGATCAGGCACAGCAGCAGCAACGGCTCACCGGACGCCAGCAATTGCTGCAAGCCGTCACTGACCAGACGATCGGGCACTGGCGGGGCATCGCCCGTGTCAGTCTCGGCGAGTGGCGGCTGCAGGACGCCGCTGATCATCGGCTGATCCGGGTCGCCTTCGAAGAAACTCACTACCACCTCGACACCATCGCTCAGCGCCGTGATCGGCGTCTGCTGCAGAGACGGCGCCAGCGGCAACCAACAGTGACTCGGCGCGGCGCCTTCGCCTTGATAGAGCCAGTCGAACTGCACCGCTACCGGTCGCGAGCAATCGGGTTGTGGTTCATCGACCGCCACCACCCAGGCGCGTTGCAGGCTGTGCATGCGCTGGCGCGGTGGCGCGGTGGCCACTGCACCCGGCAGTTGCAACGCGCCGAACAGGCGGTTGGCGTAGGCAGGTTCGAGGGCCGGGTCGGCGCGATGCTCAATGCGAGTCAACAACCATGGGCGATTGCATTCGGCGAAGGGATGCCCGGCCAATCGCAACCAATGACCGCTGCGCAATGTCGCCAGATCACTCTGACCTTCGGCCTGTTGCACACCCGCCGAGTTGACCTGGATTGCACTGTGCAATTGCCATTGGTGCAACGCGGGAAAAGCAGGATGTCCGTCATCTTCGCGCTGATAGCTCGCGGCACCCGCCAATGGCAACTGCGCCGGATCGTCGGTGAACACCAGGCAATGCCGATCACGCTCGTGTTCAAAGTAATAGTGAATTCGCGCTTGCGCGCACAAGCGCTGAAGCAGTTGCAGATCGGACTCGCGGTATTGCGTGCAGAACGTCCGGGCCGGGTAATCACCACGCAATTGAAAGCGGCGCTGGGCAGCGACGATACCGTGCTCTTTGAGTACCTGATCGATGATCTGCGGCACCGAACGGCCACTGAAGATCCGCTGACTGAAGCGCAGCGCAAGGCAACCGAGTTTTGGCCCCAGACGAATCCGGCTCAACCGCAAGCCTTCGCCGTACTCATGCTGGACAAGGCTCTGCAATTGCCCGTGCACGCCCTCCCCTGACGGCCCGAAACAGAGGAATGCCGAACGGTAAAGCAGGCCGGCGAGATCCAGGTGCGGATCGTTGATCAACACATCGATCTCGAACGCGAAGGATTCGCTGAGGGCTTCGCTACCGGTAAAGGCCAGGACTTCGAAGGGGTCGGACAGGCCCGCTACATCGAGACGAAACGACGACTCGTTGACTGGATCGAACATGGGCGGATCTCTACAGGAGGGGCGGTCGGGGATTCTCGCCGAGAGCCATGGCCGAGTAGAGAGCTGAAGTACAACTTAGGAAATGACCTACGCGAAAAGCAGACCGGATGACTTTGCTGGCCAGGACAGCCAAGCTTTTCGCGAAGATTTTGGGAGATGTCCCACCGGGTCATGCGAATTTTCCACCACTTACGGAAAAAATTCGGACAACCCGGGGAGATCGCACCTGGCCTCAGGAAGACAGGTAGGAGGAGCGGGTCAGGCCCAGACGCAAGGCATCGAGAAATTGCGTGCGCTCGCTGGCACTGATGCGGGCACTGGCGCACTTGTCGCGGTAGTGGGTCATCAGTTCTTCCGGCGACAAGTGCACGTAACGCAGCATGTCTTCGATGGTGTCATGGGTCTCGATGCCAGCGTGGTACACGCTGCCATCGGCGTTCTGGTAGATGTTCACCGAGTCGGTGTCACCGAACAGGTTGTGCATGTCGCCGAGGATTTCCTGATAGGCGCCGACCAGGAACACGCCCAGCAGGTAGTCTTCACCTTCATTCAAACCGTGTACCGGCAGGCTGGTTTCGATGCTCTGCTCGTCGACGTACTGGTTGATCTTGCCGTCGGAGTCGCAGGTCAGATCCTGCAGCACCGCACGGCGCAGCGGCTCTTCGTCGAGACGGTGCAGCGGGATGATCGGCAGCACCTGATCGATCGCCCAGGTATCCGGCAGGCTCTGGAACACCGAGAAGTTGCAGATGTACTTGTCGGCCAGCTTGTCGTTGAGTTCGTCGAGCACCTGACGGTGTGAACGTTGACGCGCTTTCAGCGAGTTGTGCAGGCGACGGCACACGGCGAAGTAGCACTGCTCGGCCAAGGCTTTTTCGGCCAGGGTCAGTTTGCCGTCGGCGTACTGCGCAGCCACGTCGCTCATGTAGTGCGTGGCGCGCCAGTAGGTCTCGGTGACCATTTCGATGTCGGTCGGGCCGAGCAGGTCAACCAGCCACTGCACGGTCTCCGGCAGCGCTTCCTTGTTTTCGATTTGGGGGATTTCGTCGTTGTGCTTCTCGACGTCGGTCACCTGCACCACGAGCATCGCGTGATGCGCAGTCAGCGAACGGCCGCTTTCGGAGAAGATGTGCGGATGCGGCAGGGCCTGCGCGTCGCAGAACTCCTTGAGCATGCCGACCACGACACCGGCGTAATCGTCCATGTCGTAGTTGATCGAGCTGGCGTTACGCGAGTGCGTACCGTCGTAGTCGACGCCCAGACCGCCACCAACGTCGATGTGGTCGACCGGCAGACCGAGGTTACGCAGCTCGCCGTAGTAACGGATCGCTTCCTTGAAGCCGTGCTGATAGTCAGCGAGGTTGGCAATCTGCGAACCCATGTGGAAGTGCAGCAGACGAATGCCCTGATCCAGACCGGCCGCGCGGAAACGCTCGACCACCGACAGCAGTTGCGCTGCCGACAGACCAAATTTGGACTTCTCGCCACCGGTGTCGGCCCATTTCGACGAGGCCAGCGACGACAGACGCACGCGCAGGCCGACCTGTGGCTTGACCTTGAGCGAAGCCGCTTCTTCGATCACCAGGCCGACTTCGGATTCTTTCTCGATGACGATGAACACATTGTGGCCGAGCTTCTGGCCCATCAGCGCCAGACGGATGAACTCGCGGTCCTTGTAACCGTTGCAGACGATGGTGCCGCCCTTCGGCGCCAGCGCCAGCACGGCCAGCAGCTCAGGCTTGGAGCCGGCTTCCAGACCGATGGAGACGTCCTGAGTGGCGATGATGTTCTCGATCACCGCTTCTTGCTGGTTGACCTTGATCGGGTACAGCGCGGTGTACTTGCTCTGGTATTCCAGGCGCTCGATGTTCGCATCGAAAGCACCGGTCAACTGGCGAACACGGTCTTGCAGAATGTCGGGGAAACGAACCAGCAACGGCAGGGACAAACCGCTTTTGCGCAGTTGGTCGACTTGCTCGAACAGGTCGATAGGCGAGCTGCTCGGGCCGTTCGGACGAACTTCGACGCGACCGGCGTCATTGATCGCGAAATACCCGGCCCCCCAATGGCGAATCCCGTAAACACTGCGGCTGTCCGCAACTGTCCATTGGCTGCCATCGTCTTTGCGTGTGCGTCGTACGGACATCGAAGTCCCCTATAAAGAAGTCATAGTGCGTCGCCTGATCTCAGGCCGGCGCAGTCTAAAGTATGAAAATGACGGTTCGTCAGCGCGGCGGTAGACCGCACTGACTGCGTGGAGTTTAGAAACCGGTCATGAACAGGCTCTGTGAAAACCATGGTGACGACGCCGGATCTGCAACTGTGCAGAGCCGGATCAAGCCGCAGGTGGTTTTGACAGAGGCTGCTAGCCGCCGGACTTCTTCGCTTTGAAACCGTGCTTGATCAGTTCTGCCAAGAGTAGCTCGACATGATCGCCCTGGATTTCGATGATGCCGTCCTTCAACGCGCCGCCGGTGCCGCAACGTTTCTTCAACGTTGTCGCCAACTCTTTGAGCGCCTCTTCGGCCAGTGGCACGCCGGTAATGGTGGTCACCGTTTTGCCGCCACGGCCCTTGCTCTCGCGTCGCACGCGGGCAATACCGTCGCCGGCCGGGATCACGGTTTGTTTGCAGATACAGGCGTCCACCGGCTTACTGCATTCCGGGCAATGACGACCTGCGTCGGTGGAAAATACCAGGCCACCTAAGGCGGCGAAGGATGCGGCTTTTTTGGCCACCGGCAATCCTCTTGGGAGGACAAAGACTGATCGCGACCTTGGGCAAGGTCATCGACCGCGAAGCCCCACTCAGGCAGGGGCAGCGCTACTGCACCGATGCTTCAATAAAAGCAGGACGGTGCAGCTTGAAAAGGTCGCGCAGTGTAACGGCAAAAAAGCGCCTTGCTAAGTGCCAATCGGCGCCAATTTATGTGTTCTTTGCGACGTCGCTTTGCTGCGCCTTCAGATAGCGCTTCAATGCGGCCAGAGAGTCCGGGCAATAGGGCTTTTGCTGGATTTCCCGCATGACCTGTGCGACCGGAATAAAGCGCGCTTCCAGCACCTCTTCAGGTTGCAGTTTCAACGGCCCGTCCCACACGGCAGAAAACGCCGAACACCACAGACGGTTGCCGGTGTCTTCGAAGTAGAAATGATCATGAGCCGTCAGCTCTACGCCGCTGACACCCAACTCTTCTTCCAGCTCACGGGCCGCCGACTCGGCATAGCTCTCATCCGCCTGCACCATGCCGCCTGCCGCGACATCCCAGTAACCCGGGTAAATCGCCTTGCTCAACGTGCGCCGGTGCACACAAAGCTCACCGGCGGAATTGAACAACATGATGTAGGTGCCGCGACCGATGAGCCCGCGCTCGCGCAGATCGGCACGCACCAGAGCGCCGAGCAGGTTGTCCTGCTCGTCGACCCAAGCGATCTGTTCGGCATCTGAGGCGGCGCGATGGGCCGCCTCTTTGGCGTTCTGGCTCATGAATCAGCCCTGATTGAGCAGTTGACGCAAATCGATCACAGCGGCGTTGGCCCGGGAAATATAGTTGGCCATGACCAGCGAGTGGTTGGCCAGCACGCCGAAGCCGCTGCCGTTAAGGATCATAGGACTCCAGACCGGTTCCTGCGAGGCCTCCAGTTCACGAATGATCTGACGCACGCTGACCGTGGCGTTCTTCTTCGCCAGCACATCAGCGAAATCGACTTCGATGGCGCGCAGCAGGTGCGACAGCGCCCAGGCCTGACCGCGTGCTTCGTAGAACACGTTGTCGATCTGCATCCACGGGGTCTCGACGACTTCCTCGTCAACCTGTGGCACTTCGCCGATGGCCGGGGTTTCGGTTTTCAGCGCGGTGTTGAGTTTGACCCGACCGACACTGGCCGACAGACGTTGCGACAAGGAGCCCAGGCGCGTGCCGACATCGCCGAGCCAGTTATTCAGGTTGTCGGCGCGAGCATAGAACAGTGCGTTTTTCTGGGTCGGATCGGACAGACGCGCCTGATAGCGGCTCAGCGAGTTGATCCCTTCCTGATACTCCGACTCACTCGACGGCAGGATCCAGCTCTTGTTGTCGAAGTTGAAACGCGGCTCCGCCTTGGCCAGATCGGCATCTTCGGCTGACTGCGATTGCGAACGGGCGAAGTCTTTGCGCAAGGCGCGGGTCAGGTCACGCACCTGCACCAGCACGCCGTACTCCCAGCTTGGCGTGTTGTCCATCCACAGGCCAGGCGGGAA
This sequence comes from Pseudomonas sp. CROZ-RG-20F-R04-15, assembly GCF_022662375.1. Taxonomy (GTDB): domain Bacteria; phylum Pseudomonadota; class Gammaproteobacteria; order Pseudomonadales; family Pseudomonadaceae; genus Aquipseudomonas. The sequence goes on from NZ_JAKNQL010000014.1 coordinate 74,120, forward strand.
GCGGTCATTGGAGATATAGCCGCCCGGCTTGTTGAGCAAGGTGCCGGCGACGGTCTTCAGGGTTTCGACGGTGGTGTAGCCGATGACCATCTGCTTGCCTTCCTTCTCGGCAGCCATCTGGGCGTTTTGCGCGACCGGAAACAACGCCGGCTCCTGGCTCCAGTACCAGCCCAGGCCAATGGTCACCAGCAGATAAATGCCGATCAGCGTGGCCAGGGCACGACTGAAGAACAGCCCGCCAACATAGCTGCGAGTGGCCGACTTGGGCTCGGCGGCACGTTCAGGCGCGCTGCCCGCGCGGTTTTTCCAGTCCAGCATGGCGATATCCTTTCAAATCTTGGGTTCAACGGTTCGACCACAACCATACAACAACGTGCCGAGGCCGGGCACCCGCGCGTAAAGATAAGCCGCAAATCATGTGGGCGAATGACGCTTCGATGCCAACTAAGGGAATCCCCGATGCCCGCGCCTCAGTCAATCGAGTCGCAGAGTATTGAAAACCCTCGCAAAGCTCATTCATCGTGCGGATGAACTTACGACTGACAACTCATCCAGATCGGCCCAATCAATCAGCGAGCGCCCGTTCCACGGGGATTTGAACGACGACAAGGTCGAAATTGAAACCGCTCGGTCAGAAACTGAATGGTGACGCACTGCAGATTATTGACGTACGACACTCGTCTAAGGGAAAAGAGGTGCTAGCATAGAGCCACCAGTCGATCTCAGCATGCAGCCTAACTAGTAGTCAGGATATGACCGAGCCAGAAGACCCCAGCCGTGAGCGTCTCAAGCACCACTTTGCCCAGCGGGTAATTCATCAGGCACGTCAGATTCTTGAGATATGGCAGCGCCTGCAACGCAGTGAGTGGTCCACTGTCGACCTCGCCGAACTGAGCGAGGCGAACCTGCGCCTGCTGCGTTTTGCCGAGCGTTTCGAACAGCCCGAACATACTCAGCTTGCGCGCCATATCAGTCAGTCGCTGGAAGCGGTGGACGCCAATCGCGGCCGTCTCAGCAGTGGCCTGATCACCGACCTCAATCGCTTGATGCAGCGCTTGTCGCGCACCGGCCTGCGCCATGGCGATCAACTCGATCAGACTTTCCTGCCGCCGCTGCGCAAACCGATCTACGTGATGCTGCAGGACCACGACCGCGCCGAACGTCTGGCCAAGCAACTGGAGTTCTTCGGCCTGAGCGCTCAGGCGCTGGACAGTGTTTCGGCCTTCCGCTCATCGATGGTCGAGCGCCTGCCAGCGGCGATCGTCATGGACGTCGATTTCAGCGGTGCCGGTATCGGTCTGAAACTCGCCGCCGAAGCCCAGGTCGGCCTGGAAGAGCCGCTGCCGCTGCTGTTCTTCAGCCTGCACGAAACCGACACGCCGACCCGCCTCGCTGCCGTGCGTGCTGGCGGTCAGGAATTCCTCACTGGCACCCTCGAAGCGTCGAGCCTGCTGGAGAAGATCGAAGTCCTCACCTGCGTCGCCCAGTACGAGCCTTATAAAGTGTTGATCATCGACGACTCGCGTGCGCAAGCCTTGCACACCGAACGCCTGCTCAACAGCGCCGGCATCGTCACGCGCACCTTGATCGAACCAATTCAGGCAATGGCCGAGCTGGCGGATTTCCAGCCGGACCTGATCATTCTCGACATGTACATGCCGGCCTGCACCGGCACCGAACTGGCCAAAGTGATTCGCCACAACGACCGTTATGTCAGCGTGCCGATCATCTATCTGTCGGCCGAGGACGATCTGGACAAGCAGCTTGACGCCATGAGCGAGGGCGGCGATGACTTCCTGACCAAACCGATCAAGCCGCGTCACCTGATCACTACCGTGCGCAACCGCGCCGCTCGGGCGCGCAATCTGAAAGCGCGAATGGTCCGCGACAGCCTCACTGGTTTGTATAACCACACGCACATTCTGCAATTGCTCGAAGACTGCTCGTTCCGCGCCCGCCGTGAGAACAAGCCGCTGAGCTTTGCCATGCTCGACATCGACCACTTCAAACGGGTCAACGACAGCCACGGCCACCCGATGGGCGACCGGGTGATCAAAAGTCTGGCGTTGTTTCTCAAACAGCGTTTGCGCAAAACCGACTTCATCGGCCGCTACGGCGGTGAAGAGTTCGCCATCGTCATGCCCGACACCGATATAGAAGCGGCGCACAAAGTGCTCGACGAAATTCGCCAGCGCTTTGCCGAAATTCATTACCCGGCGCAGCCGCAGGATTTGTGGTGCACCTTCAGTGCCGGCGTGGTGGAAATGCACGACGACTGCGACAGTCTGATGATGGCCAGCCAGGCCGACGAGGCGCTGTACCGTGCCAAGGGTGCCGGACGCAATCGGGTGCAGACCGCACGCGACTCAAAGCAAAGTGCCACTTTTTCATCGGATTCCACTGATTCGGTCATAACCCTGTAACAGAACCGCAATAAATTCAGGCGCTTACCATTTCTGCCGTTGGTAGCCGTCATGCGCCTGAAGTTGCTCACCAATCTCAATACGCTGCTGCTGGTCGCCGTGTGCCTCGCACTCGGCGCCACGCTGTGGTGGTCGCAAAAAGCCCTCGAACGCCCGTACCTGTTGATGGAGCGCTATCTGGGCCTGTCGCAGCAGTTTCAGAACGAGGTCGCACGCAACGTCGAGGATTACCTCGGCAGCGGTGATGCCCTGCGCCTGAGCGGCGCCAGTCAGGCCATCGATAGCCTGCGCAAAGAACTCGATGAGTTGCCGCCGGCGCTGGCTGAAACGCTGCGCCCGAGCCTGTCGGGCCTGGATGAGTTCAGCAAAACCGACTTGCTCGCGGCCGGCAAACTGGCGGGTGATCCGCAGGCGTTGCTATTACAGGCCGAGCGCGAATTGAGCGCCAGCCTTGAGCAACTCAGCACTTATGCCAACGGCAACGCGGCCTATATGACACCACTGCTGGTTGCCTCTCAGCATTTGGGCAAACTGTCGCTGGCACGGGACAAACTGGTCAGCAGCGGGCGCAGTGAACTGGCCGCCGATGTCGAGCGCGAGGTCACCAACATCCGCACGCAAGCGCAATTGATCGATGCCCTGCCCTTGCTTGGCGTGGTCGCCAACAGTGAGTCCGGCAGTGATGACTTCGCCGCGATGATGGGCATCGAAAACACTGAAAAAACTGTCGCCGAAGACGCCGGTGTCAGTTTCAAACGTGAACTCAACAGTCTGCTCGGGCGCTACCCGGCGGAGCTGGCGCGTACCCGCGATCAGATCCAGAAACGCACCGACCTGAGCACTGCCACTCACCAGAAAATCGCCGCTGTGCAACAAGCCATCGCTGGACTGGAGCCGGTCGTGCGCGCTCAGCACGGGCAAATTCAAGGCGAAGTACGCCTGATGCAAGGCGTGATGATCGGTTTGATTCTGCTGATCGCTTTACTGATCGACACCTTGCAGCGGCGTCTCTCGCGCACCCTGACCAATCTCGCGCCAGCGCTTTCAACCTGGGCCGAGGGCGATTTCAGTCGCGACATACATCTGGGCAAAACCAATCGTGAACTGCACGACATCGAAGCCTCGCTCAACCGCTTGCGTGCCTATCTGGTGGATCTGGTCGGGACGATTCGCGGCAATGCCGAACAAGTCGCAGGCAGCAGCCGCACCCTCGCCGAACTGAGTAACGACTTGCACAGCGGCGCCGAACATCAGGCCGGCGATACCGCACTGATCCGCGATTCCCTCGGCGAACTCGAAGCGACAATCCAGCAGGTTGCCGGTGATGCCCAGCAAGCAGCAGACGCCAGTCGTCATGCCGGGCTGGCGGTCGAGCATGGCCAGACGGTGATCGGCCAGAGCCTGACCGGCCTGCACGCCTTGGTCGGCGAAGTGCAAGGCAACGCGCAGATGATCGAGCATCTGGCCGAGGAGTCAGCGACCATCGGCGGCGTGTTGACGGTAATTCGCTCGATTGCCGACCAGACCAATCTACTCGCGCTGAACGCGGCGATTGAAGCGGCGCGCGCCGGGGAAATGGGGCGGGGTTTTGCCGTGGTGGCCGAGGAAGTGCGCTCGCTGGCCCAACGCACCGCCGGCGCGACCGCCGAAATTCAGACGCTGATTGCCGGCCTGCAAACGGCGGCACGGCAATCGGTCGAAGGCATACGCGCACAGGTCGAACATGCCGAAGCCACCGCCAATCAGGCGCAAGCGGCGGACGGTGCGCTGGATAAAATTGTCGGTGCGATCCAGACCATTTCCGACACGGCGATCCGCATTGCCGATGTCACCGCGCAGCAGAGTGGCGCGGTCAGCGAGATTCGCGATCACAGTGAGCGGATTCATCAGTTGGGTGGGGATAACCTGGTGCGTATCGGTCGTGGGCGCGAACAGGGTGAGAACCTGTTGGTATTGGGCGGACAACTGCATACCGCCGTACAAGCCTTTCGCGTCTGATAGACCGCCTTCGCGAGCAGGCTCGCTTCCACAGGGGCATGCATTCCAATGTGGGAGCGAGCTTGCTCGCGAAGGAGCCCGCCTCATCACCGCGAATGACCGGATCAAATCACTTGGTCACATATTTCGCGCAAACATCGGCCATCGTGCTGGCTATTGCATAGAACTGGACAGTCACAAAGTCTTTGCGGCATAGTCGCCGGGTTCTGACGAATGCTCATTGATAACAAGGACTACGCAGATGGCAACCCTACTGGTGCTGCACGGCCCCAACCTGAACCTGCTCGGCACCCGCGAACCCGGCACTTACGGTTCTACGACCCTGGCGCAGATCAATCAGGATCTGGAGCGCCGCGCCCGTGAAGCCGGCCATCATCTGCTGTATCTGCAAAGCAATGCCGAGTACGAATTGATCGACCGCATCCACGCCGCACGCGGCGAAGGTGTCGATTTCATTCTGATCAATCCAGCAGCTTTTACACACACAAGTGTCGCATTACGTGACGCGCTGCTGGGAGTGAGCATCCCATTCATCGAAGTGCATTTGTCCAACGTGCACAAACGCGAACCTTTCCGCCATCACTCTTACTTCTCCGACGTAGCGGTGGGAGTGATCTGCGGCCTTGGCGCCAGCGGTTACCGACTGGCCCTGGAGGCTGCACTAGAACAGCTTGAAACACAGGCAACGACTTGAACTACAAGCGTTAAGCGCCCCTGACCGACCCTTGGGAGTTGATGATTCATGGATATCCGTAAAGTTAAGAAACTGATCGAATTGCTGGAAGAGTCCGGCATCGACGAGCTCGAGATCAAGGAAGGCGAAGAGTCCGTACGCATCAGCCGTCACAGCAAGACCCCGGCTCAGCAGTACTACGCGCCGGCTCCGATGCAAGCACCGGCCGCTGCGCCTGTTGCTGCTCCGGTTGCCGCCGCAGCCCCGGCTGCCGCTGCTGCACCTGCGCTGAACGGCACTGTTGCCCGTTCGCCAATGGTCGGCACCTTCTACCGCAAATCTTCGCCAACCTCGCCGTCCTTCGTTGAAGTCGGCCAGACCGTGAAGAAAGGCGACACTCTGTGCATCGTCGAAGCCATGAAGATGATGAACCACATCGAAGCTGAAACCAGCGGTGTGATCGAGTCCATCCTCGTCGAAGACGGCCAGCCGGTTGAGTACGACCAACCGCTGTTCACCATCGTTTGAACTGCGGAGAGCCTTTGATGACTGCGAAGTTGGAAAAAGTTCTGATCGCTAACCGCGGTGAGATCGCCCTGCGGATTCTGCGTGCCTGCAAAGAGATGGGCATCAAGACCGTCGCCGTTTACTCCAAGGCCGACAAAGAGCTGATGCACCTGGGTCTGGCAGACGAATCCGTCTGCATCGGCCCGGCTTCTGCCGCGCACTCTTACCTGCACATCCCGGCCATCATCGCGGCAGCTGAAGTGACTGGCGCTACCGCCATTCACCCAGGCTACGGTTTCCTCGCGGAAAACGCCGATTTTGCCGAGCAGGTCGAGAACTCCGGCTTCGCCTTCATCGGCCCGAAAGCCGACACCATTCGCCTGATGGGCGACAAGGTATCGGCCAAGCACGCGATGATCGAAGCGGGCGTACCTACCGTTCCAGGTTCTGACGGCCCGTTGCCGGAAGACGAAGAAACGGCGCTGCGCATCGGTCGTGAAGTCGGCTACCCGGTGATCATCAAAGCCGCTGGCGGCGGTGGTGGTCGCGGGATGCGTGTGGTGCACAAGGAAGAAGACCTGATCGCCTTCGCCAAACTGACCCGCACCGAAGCAGGCGCGGCGTTCGGCAACCCGATGGTCTATCTGGAAAAATTCCTGACCAACCCGCGCCACGTCGAAGTTCAGGTTCTGTCCGACGGCCAGGGTCACGCGATCCATCTGGGCGACCGCGATTGCTCGCTGCAACGTCGTCACCAGAAAGTTCTCGAAGAAGCGCCGGCACCGGGCATCGACGAGAAGGCTCGCGAAGAAGTGCTGGCTCGTTGCGTCAAGGCGTGCATCGACATCGGTTACCGTGGCGCCGGCACTTTCGAGTTCCTGTACGAGAACGGTCGTTTCTACTTCATCGAAATGAACACCCGTGTTCAGGTGGAGCACCCGGTTTCGGAAATGGTCACCGGTATCGACATCGTCAAGGAGATGCTCAGCATCGCCGCTGGCAACAAGCTGTCGTTCACGCAGGATGACGTGGTGATCCGCGGTCACTCGCTGGAATGCCGGATCAACGCTGAAGACCCGAAAACCTTCATGCCGAGCCCGGGCACGGTCAAGCATTTCCACGCCCCAGGCGGCAACGGCGTTCGCGTCGATTCGCACCTGTACAGCGGTTATGCAGTTCCGCCGAACTACGACTCGCTGATCGGCAAGCTGATCACTTACGGCGCGACCCGCGACGAAGCCATGGCACGCATGCGCAATGCCCTGGACGAAATCGTGGTTGACGGGATCAAGACCAACATCCCGCTGCACCGTGATCTGGTTCGTGACGAAGGCTTCTGCAAAGGGGGCGTGAACATTCACTACCTCGAGCACAAGCTGGCTGCTGAGAAGCACTAGCTTCGAGCCTGCACCAGACAAAGCCGCCCTCGGGCGGCTTTGTTGTTTCTGCAGGTTTCACAAGCCCCTTGTGGGAGCGAGCCTGCTCGCGAAAGCGGTGTATCAGATCCATATGCATTCACTGACACTCCGCTTTCGCGAGCAGGCTCGCTCCCACAGGGTGCAATGCATCTCCCACAAACCCAGCGCGCTCGCGTAAACTTGCGCGCTTCTCGCCGGCCGCTAGGCTGCAATCAATATTTTTCAAAGGTGCCCGCCATGCCTTGGCTGCAAGTACGTCTCGCCATCAGCCCGGAACAAGCCGAAACCTACGAAGACGCTTTCCTTGAAGTGGGCGCCGTGTCGGTGACTTTCATGGACGCCGAAGACCAGCCGATCTTCGAGCCGGAACTCAACACCACGCCGCTGTGGGCGCACACACACCTGCTGGCCCTGTTCGAGGGCGGTACCGAACCGGCACCGGTTCTGGCCCATCTCGAACTGTTGACTGGCAGCCCGTTGCCTGAGCATCACAGCGAAGTCATTGAAGATCAGGACTGGGAACGCAGCTGGATGGACGGTTTCCAGCCGATGCGTTTCGGCCAGCGCCTGTGGATCGTGCCGAGCTGGCACGCCGCGCCTGAGCCTGACGCCGTCAACCTGCTGCTCGATCCGGGTCTGGCGTTCGGCACCGGCACTCATCCGACTACCGCACTGTGCCTGGAATGGCTCGACGGTCAGGATCTGAAAGACTGCAACGTGCTCGACTTCGGCTGCGGTTCGGGGATTCTGGCGATTGCCGCCCTGCTGCTCGGCGCCAAGGAAGCGGTCGGCACCGACATCGACGTGCAGGCGCTGGAAGCCTCCCGCGACAACGCCGGGCGCAATAACATTGCCGACGAACTGTTCCCGCTGTACCTGCCGCAAGATCTGCCGCAGGTTCAAGCTGACGTGCTGGTCGCCAACATTCTGGCCGGCCCACTGGTTTCTTTGGCGCCGCAACTGTCCGGACTGGTGAAATCCGGTGGACGTCTGGCGCTGTCGGGCATCCTCGCTGAACAAGGTGATGAAGTCGCTGCCGCGTATGCGCAGGACTTCGATCTCGACCCGATCGCCAATCGCGATGGCTGGGTGCGCATCACCGGCCGTCGGCGTTAATATGAGCGCCTGCATAATCCGGATCGCCGCATGACCGACAGTTTCGTCACCCAGTGCCCGCATTGCCAAACCAGCTTCCGCGTCAGCCACGCTCAATTGAGCGTGGCCCGCGGGGTGGTTCGTTGCGGCTCCTGCCTGCAAGTGTTCAATGCGGCCAAACAGCTGCTGGAGCAACACGCCGGCAAGGACGCGGTGACGCCGGTTGCACCGTCGATTGTCGAGCAGCCGCCGTTTGTCGAGGCCCCGCCCGTTATCGAGCCGCCGGCCATCGTCGAACAGCCCGCCCCGCGCGCCATCAGCCAAAAGCAGTGGAGCGCGTCGGAGCTGGATCTCGATAGCCTCGATCTGGACGAAGAACTGGCCCGCCTCGAACAACGGGAAATCCAGCCGACCACCGAATTCGGTCGTCCGCGCGAAGATGCCCTGAGCGCACGCCGCGACAACCCTGAACCGGATGAAACGCTCTGGCGCGACAGTCTGTTCAGCGAGCGCGCCGATGAGCACACGGTCGAACCCGAGGACGACGAGACTGAAATCGTCGACATCGAACCGCTCAAATCCGAGCGCACCGAGCCATCGCTGTCACTGGAACCGGTGGATCTGGATGACGAGCCAGCGATTCCGCATCTGCGCCTGCACGATCCTATCGACCCCAATGCCCGCCGCGAACGCCTGTCAGCCAGCGCCGAAGCCGATGACGACGATTTGCCATCGATCGAGCCAGTGCGCAAAAAACGTGAGCGCGCAGAGCCCGGCGTACGTGCCGAAGTCCTGCAAGACCTGACCGACGACCCGCTGCAACTGGACTGGCAAAAGCGCCGCTCGCCGTGGGGCCGACGCATGCTCTGGCTGCTGTTGGTACTGCTGGCGGCAGGTGGACTGGCGGCCCAGTACATTTCCTATCATTTCGAGGAGCTGGCGCGGCAGGATCAGTATCGCCCGTGGTTCCAGCAAATCTGCCCGCAGATCGGCTGCACGGTGCCGTCCAAGGTCGACATTGCCCGGATCAAGAGCAGCAACCTGGTGGTGCGCAGCCATCCGGAGTTCAACGGTGCGCTGGTGGTCGACGCGATCATTTATAACCGCGCGACATTCTCCCAGCCGTTTCCATTGCTGGAATTGCGCTTTGCCGACCTCAACGGTCACCTGATCGCCAGTCGTCGCTTCAAACCCGGCGAATACCTCAGAGGTGATCTCGAAGGTCTGGCGGAAATGCCGCCGCAGACGCCAATCCATATTGCTCTGGATATTCTCGATCCCGGGCCGAAGGCGGTGAATTACAGCCTGAGTTTCCACTCGCCCGAGTGAATCACGGCGTCGCTTTCCAATTGACGGCGGTTTTCTGACTTTGCCACCCACAACCAAACCCGTGGCGATAACAGAATAACTGTTCAGATTTTGTTCAATTCAGCCTTTATCCAGTCATCGAGAGCGGGTATCATGCCAACCCTTTTTCGAACTCTCATGATCCGGCCCCACCTCAGGGAAGTCCTATGTCGGCGGTACGCATCGGCCCATACACATTGCAGAACGGCTTGATTCTCGCCCCCATGGCGGGCGTCACCGACCAGCCCTTTCGTCAGCTGTGCAAGCGTTTGGGCGCAGGGCTTGTAGTCTCGGAAATGGTCACCAGCGACATGAGCTTGTGGAACACCCGCAAGTCGCGCATGCGCATGATCCACGAAGGCGATCCCGAGCCACGCTCGGTGCAGATTGCCGGTGGTGATGCGCAGATGCTGGCGGATGCAGCCCGGGCTAACGTCGAACTGGGCGCACAGATTATTGATATCAACATGGGTTGCCCGGCAAAAAAGGTCTGCAACAAGGCCGCCGGTTCTGCGTTGTTGAAGGACGAGGCACTGGTCACCGAGATCCTGCAGGCCGTTGTGGCTGCGGTAGATGTGCCGGTGACCCTGAAGATCCGCACTGGCTGGGATCGCGACAACAAGAACGGCCTGACCGTGGCGAAGATCGCCGAGCAGGCCGGCATTACGGCGCTGGCAGTGCATGGCCGCACTCGTGCCGATCTGTATAAAGGGGAAGCCGAGTACGACACGATTGCCGCGATCAAGCAGGCGGTGTCGATTCCGGTGTTTGCCAATGGCGATATCGATTCGCCGGAGAAGGCCCGTTACGTCCTCGACGCAACCGGTGCCGATGGCCTGTTGGTAGGCCGAGCCGCCCAAGGGCGGCCATGGATTTTTCGCGAGATCGAACACTTCCTGCGTACCGGCGAGAAATTGCCGGCACCGGAGCTGATCGAGGTGGAACACATACTGCTGGAGCATCTGGCCGCACTTCACGCTTTCTATGGGGACGTGATGGGCGTGCGCATTGCCCGGAAGCATGTGGGCTGGTATCTCGCAACCTTGCCGGGCGCCAGGGAGTTTCGCGCCCACTTCAATCGTTTGGATGGTACGGAAACACAATGCGCCAATGTTCGGGAGTTTTTCGCCGAGCATTACAAGAGCCTGACAGGGGACGAAGAAGGGGTGGCCGCATGACGATGATGACCGAGACTTTAGTGAGTGGAACAGCACCCGTGAGCGACAACGTGAATTTGAAACAGCACCTCAACACCCCGAGCGAAGAAGGTCAGACCCTTCGCGGGAGTGTCGAGAAGGCGCTGCACAATTATTTCGCCCACCTTGAGGGCGCGTCCGTCACGGACGTGTACAACCTGGTGCTCTCCGAAGTCGAGGCGCCCCTGCTCGAAAGCGTGATGAACTACGTCAAGGGCAACCAGACCAAGGCGAGCGAGCTGCTGGGACTTAACCGCGGCACGCTGCGCAAGAAACTCAAGCAGTACGATCTGCTGTAAGCATTCAATCAAACCAGAAAGGCGCCCGCGTAAAAAACGGTCGCCTTTTTTGCTGACTTCCTTTGCTTTTGATGGAAATTGAGATGACCGACCAGACTACCCGCCTGCCGATCCGCCGCGCCTTGATCAGCGTTTCCGACAAGACCGGGATCCTCGAATTCGCCAAGGAGCTTGAAGCCCTGGGCGTCGAGATCCTCTCCACCGGCGGGACGTTCAAGCTGCTGCAGGACAACGGCGTAGCCGCTGTGGAAGTCGCGGATTACACCGGTTTCGCCGAAATGATGGACGGTCGGGTAAAAACCCTGCACCCGAAAATCCACGGCGGCATCCTCGGTCGTCGCGGTATCGACGACGCAATCATGAACGAGCACGGCATCAAGCCGATCGATCTGGTTGCAGTCAACCTGTACCCGTTCGAAGCCACCATCAACAAGCCAGGCTGCGACCTGCCGACCGCCATCGAAAACATCGACATCGGCGGCCCGACCATGGTCCGTTCGGCAGCGAAAAACCACAAAGACGTAGCGATCGTGGTGAATGCCAGCGACTACGCCAGCGTGCTCGAAGGCCTCAAGGCCGGTGGCCTGACCTACGCGCAGCGTTTCGACCTGATGCTCAAGGCCTTCGAACACACCGCGGCCTACGACGGCATGATCGCCAACTACATGGGCACCGTGAATCAGGCGGCTGAAACCCTCTCGACTTCCGGTCGCAGCGAATTCCCGCGCACCTTCAACAGCCAGTTCATCAAGGCTCAGGAAATGCGCTACGGCGAGAACCCGCACCAGAGCGCGGCGTTCTACGTTGAAGCCAAGCCTGCCGAAGTCGGCATCGCCACCGCGACCCAACTGCAGGGCAAAGAGCTGTCGTACAACAACGTGGCCGACACCGACGCCGCGCTGGAATGCGTGAAGAGCTTCGTCAAACCTGCCTGCGTGATCGTCAAGCACGCCAACCCATGCGGCGTGGCGGTCAGCCCGGACGCTGAAGGCGGTATTCGTCAGGCCTACGAACTGGCCTACGCCACCGACACCGAGTCAGCATTCGGCGGCATCATCGCTTTCAACCGTGAACTGGATGCCGAGACCGCGAAAGCGATCGTCGAGCGTCAGTTCGTTGAAGTGATCATCGCCCCAAGCGTCAGCGAAGAAGCCCGCGCCATCGTCGCGGCCAAAGCCAACGTGCGCCTGCTGGCCTGCGGCGAGTGGTCGGCTGACCGCGCCGCTGCCTGGGACTACAAGCGCGTCAACGGCGGCCTGCTGGTACAGAGCCGCGATATCGGCATGATCAGCGCCGATGACCTGAAAGTCGTGACCAAACGCGCCCCGACCGAACAGGAAATCCACGACCTGATCTTTGCCTGGAAAGTCGCCAAATACGTTAAGTCCAACGCCATCGTCTACGCCAAGAACCGTCAGACCATCGGTGTCGGCGCTGGCCAGATGAGCCGCGTAAACTCGGCGCGTATCGCCGCGATCAAGGCTGAGCATGCCGGCCTGCAAGTTGCCGGTTCGGTAATGGCCTCCGATGCATTCTTCCCGTTCCGTGACGGCCTGGACAATGCGGCCAAGGTCGGCATCACTGCGGTGATCCAGCCGGGCGGCTCGATGCGTGATGCTGAAGTGATTGCTGCTGCTGATGAGGCTGGCATCGCGATGGTGTTCACAGGAATGCGTCATTTCCGTCACTGATATACCGGTTCAAATGTGGGAGCGAGCCTGCTCGCGAATGCAATCTGTCTGTCATAGCTGTTTTGACTGACACACCGCTTTCGCGAGCAGGCTCGCTCCCACATAAAGCGCTCCAGCAGCGCCTGACAGATTTTTGAGGTTTTTGAAATGAATGTTTTGATCATTGGCAGCGGTGGCCGTGAACACGCCCTGGCCTGGAAAGTGGCTCAGGATCCGCGCGTGCAGAAGGTTTTTGTTGCACCAGGTAACGCTGGCACCGCCATTGAAGCCAAGTGCGAAAACGTCGCCATCGACGTGCTGGCCCTTGAGCAACTCGCCGATTTCGCCGAGAAAAACGTTTCCCTGACCATCGTCGGCCCGGAAGTGCCGCTGGTGGCTGGCGTTGTCGACCTGTTCCGCTCCCGTGGCCTGGACTGCTTTGGTCCGACCGCTGGTGCTGCGCAGCTGGAAGGCTCGAAAGCCTTCACCAAGGATTTCCTGGCGCGCCACAAGATCCCGACCGCCGACTACCAGAACTTCACCGAGATCGAGCCGGCCCTGGCTTATCTGCGTGAAAAAGGCGCGCCGATTGTGATCAAGGCCGATGGCCTGGCCGCCGGTAAAGGCGTGATTGTCGCCATGACCCTCGCCGAAGCCGAAGACGCCGTGCGCGACATGCTCGCTGGCAACGCTTTCGGTGATGCCGGTTCGCGTGTGGTCATCGAAGAATTCCTCGACGGCGAAGAAGCTTCGTTCATCGTCATGGTCGACGGCAAGAATGTGCTGCCGATGGCTACCAGCCAGGACCACAAGCGCGTCGGCGATGGCGACAGTGGCCCGAACACTGGCGGCATGGGTGCTTACTCCCCTGCCCCGGTCGTCACCGCCGACGTGCACCAGCGCGTGATGGATCTGGTGATCTGGCCGACCGTGCGCGGCATGGCCGAAGAAGGCAACGTCTACACCGGTTTCCTCTATGCCGGTCTGATGATCGACAAGGCCGGCAACCCGAAAGTCATCGAGTTCAACTGCCGCTTCGGCGATCCGGAAACCCAACCGGTGATGCTGCGTCTGCAATCGAGCCTGGTGCTGCTGGTCGAAGCCGCTCTGGCGCAAGCGCTGGACAAGGTTGAAGCACAGTGGGATCCACGTCCGAGCGTGGGCATCGTGCTGGCCGCTGGCGGTTACCCGGGCGACTACGCCAAGGGCGCGGCAATCAACGGTCTGGACGCAGCCGCGAAGCTGGAAGGCAAAGTCTTCCACGCCGGTACTGCGCTGAAAGATGGCAACGTCGTCACCGCCGGTGGTCGCGTACTCTGCGCCACCGCAATGGGCGCAAGCGTGAGTGAAGCGCAGCAGCAAGCCTACAAGCTGGCGGCCGCCATCGACTGGGAAGGCTGCTTCTACCGCAAGGACATTGGCTACCGCGCCATTGCCCGTGAGCGTGGCGAAACCCAGGAATAAGCTGTACCTCAAGTCCGGCGAGGGATACCGTTCCTCGCCGGGCTGTTCCGCCGCCGCGCATCGTTATATTCTGGCATCAACCTACGAAGGGATTTCGCCGTGCGCTGGCTCAGGATTGCCATAAGCTTCACCGTCACGTTGCTGACCTTGCTCTGCATGCTCCCGGCCCAGGCCGCGCAAGGCAGTGGCTGGTCGGTATTGCTTGATGATCAGGGCAATCTGCAACTGAGCGACATCCGCTCCACTCGTTACACCAATCAATTCAGCCCCATCGACCTTGACCGCCTCACCGCGTCCGAGCCCGATGGCGCCTTGTGGCTGCGTTTCCGGCTGGCACCGGGCAAGCACGAACAAGTGCTGCGGGTCTTCGCCCCTGACCTGTCACAGCTCAATCTCTATGTACTCGACGGTGACAAACTGATCGAGCAACGCAACACCGGTACCGACCAGCCGCAAGCCGAACGGCCGTTGCCGAGCAGCGACTTCATGCTGCCGTTGCCGCAGAGCGACAAACCCCTCGATGTCTATCTGCGCATGGTCTCCGACCATCAGTTGCGCCCGCACGTCACCCTGCAATCGGCGGTGATGAGCGCGGCCAACCACAATCAGACGCTGGTCTTCGGCTTGTTGTTCGGCTGCCTCGGCATGCTGTTGTTGCACAACCTGGTGCGCTACGCCTACTCCCGCTCGCGCAGCAGTTTGTGGCTGGCGGTCTGTGAAGGCCTGCTGGGGCTGAGTCTGTTGCTGCTGCTCAATCTCGCCGGCCCGTGGCTGCCGAACTGGCATGCGGTGCAGACGCCGGGCGCCTATCTGGCGTTGCTGCTGACCGCTCCGGCCGGGTTGATGTTCGCCTATCGTTTCTTCGCCCCGCTCGGCCCGCATCCGCTGAACAAATTGCTGCTGGGCGACATCCTGTTCATCGTCACTTGCAGCCTGTTGCTGCTGTTCGTCAACACCCTGCCGCTGAACATCATCACTTATGCCTTGGTGGCTCTGGCCGGCCTGAGCATGTTGTTTGTCGCCTTCTATCATTGGCAGAAGGGCTATCGTCCGGCGCGCTTGTTCGTCGCGGCGATGGTGGTGTTCAACATCGGTACGCTGATCATTCTTCCGGCTCTGTTGGGGCTGACACTGGTATCGCCGCAAGGCCTGATCATGACCCTGATGGCGTTCATCTGCATCAGCGGCCTGTTGATGAGCATCGCCCTCGGCGAGCGTCAGCGCAGCATCACCGAAAGCCGCTTCAGCGTCAGCCGCGACCTCGCGGCGAGCAATGCCGAGATCAACGCAAAAGCCGAATTTCTCGCCAAGATCAGCCACGAAATCCGCACGCCAATGAACGGCGTACTGGGCATGACCGAGTTGCTGCTGGGTACGCCGCTGTCGGTCAAGCAACGCGACTACGTGCAGACCATCCACAGCGCCGGCAACGAACTGCTGACGCTGATCAACGAGATCCTCGACATCTCCAAGCTCGAATCCGGGCAGATCGAGCTGGACGACGTGCAGTTCGACCTCAACGCCTTGATCGATGATTGCCTGAGCATCTACCGGGCCAAGGCCGAGCAGCAGAACGTCGAGCTGATCAGCTTCATCCAGCCGCAAGTACCGCGAGTGATCAGCGGCGACCCGACCCGTCTGCGCCAGACCCTGCTGAGCCTGCTGGAAAACGCGCTGAAGAAAACCGACGAAGGCGAAGTGCTGATCGTCGTCGCCCTCGACGAACGCAGCAACAAACCGCGCCTGCGCATTGCCGTGCAGGACAGCGGCCAGCCCATGGATCAGGAAGAACGCGATGCGCTGATGCACGCCGAACTGCACAGCAAGCACTTCCTCTCGGCCAATCGCCTGGGTGGCAATCTGGGGCTGGTGATCGCACGCCAACTGATCCGCCTGATGCAGGGCGAATTCGGCATCAAGAGCGGCGCCAATCAGGGCAGCACCTTGTGGCTGACCCTGCCGCTGGATCCCGATCGCCTCGAACACCCGACCTCGGATCTCGACAGCCCGCTGCAAGGCGCGCGGGTGCTGGTGGTCGATGACAACGACACCTGCCGCAAAGTGCTGGTGCAGCAGTGCAGTGCCTGGGGCCTGAATGTCAGCGCCGTACCGTCGGGCAAGGAAGCGCTGGCACTGTTGCGCACCAAGGCGCACTTGCGTGACTACTTTGATGTGGTGCTGCTCGACCAGAACATGCCGGGCATGACCGGCATGCAGCTCGCGGCCAAAATCAAGGAAGACCCGAGCCTGAACCACGATATTTTGCTGATCATGCTCACCGGCATCAGCAATGCGCCGAGCAAGATCATCGCGCGTAACTCGGGGATCAAACGCATCCTCGCCAAACCAGTGGCCGGCTACACGCTCAAGACCACGCTGGCCGATGAACTCAACCAGCGCAACAAAGGCCAGGTGGTGTTCCAGCCGCAAGTGGTCACTGCAGCCACGGCCGCCAAAGTGCCAAGCGATTTCCGCATCCTCGTCGCCGAAGACAACACGATTTCGACCAAAGTGATTCGCGGCATGCTCGGTAAGCTCAACCTGCAGCCGGACACCGCTGCCAACGGCGAAGAAGCGTTGCAAGCGATGAAAGCGCAGCGTTACGACCTGGTACTGATGGACTGCGAAATGCCGATCCTCGACGGTTTCTCGGCGACCCAGCAACTGCGCGCATGGGAAGTCAGCAATCAGCGCATCCGCACGCCGATCGTGGCGTTGACCGCGCACATTCTCGCCGAGCACAAGGAGCGCGCGCGCCAGGCCGGGATGGATGGGCACATGTCCAAACCGGTCGAACTGTCGCAACTGCGCGAGCTGATTGAGCACTGGGTGGCCCAGCGTGATCAGCAGAACCGGGCCACGACGCCAACCTCCTGAGTCCACAGGCCCCGTAGCGCCTGATAGACTCCCCCTCGACTTCCCTCGCCAGTGAGCTTGCACCATGCTCCATGTGTTGTTCAGCGTTTACCTGAAGATGCTGGTGCTCTACAGCCCTTTCTTCGTGCTGTCCTGCTTTATCAGTCTGACCCGCGGTTATTCACGCAAAGAGCAACGGCGGCTGGCCTGGAAAGTCGCGGTGGCGACGCTGGTCTCCAGCGTTCTGCTGTATTTGTTCGGGCGGGTGATTTTCGATGTGTTCGGCATTACCGTGGATGCGTTTCGCATTGGTGCCGGCAGCGTGCTGTTCATTTCGGCGCTGGGCATGGCGCAGGGCAAACCGGCAGTGCAGGCCGACAACGTGCAGCAGGACGTGACCATCGTGCCGCTGACCATTCCGCTGACCGTCGGCCCGGGCACCATCGGCGCCTTGCTGGTGATGGGTGTCAGCCAGCCGCACTGGGACGACAAGCTCACTGCGATCATGAGTATTGCGCTGGCCAGTTTCACGGTGGGCGTGGTGCTGTATCTGTCGAACCGCATCGAACGGATTCTGGGGGATCAGGGTTTGCAGATTGTCAGTCGTTTGATGGGTTTGTTTGTCTGCGCACTGGCGGCGCAGATCATTTTTACCGGGGTCAAAGGTTATCTGGTGCCTTGAGCGCCTAACCTCGGTTTAACTGCCAAAACAAAAACGCCGCGAACGACAACGTTCGCGGCGTTTTACTGTGCAGATGAATTTACTGCTCAGGGCAGACGTTCAGCCACCACCGCCAGGCTGGCAATGGCGTCACCGTCCTGCACAGCCGCAAAAGCCTGCAACCACTGTTCGAGTGCGAACAGGCAATGACGGCCAGCCATTTTGACCGCCAGCTCGCATTCACCCTGCTCCTCGACGCCGCGAATGATCAGACTGTGCCCATTGTCCGGGTCGGCCAGTACCAGGTGGCCAGCCACTCGCGACATCAGCAAATGCCCACCCTCCGCTACATCCAGCACCAGCAAGCCAGGTTCCGGCGTTTGCCCGGCAGATGGACGTCGCACATCGACAACAATGCAATCCAGACGCTGCCAGGCTTCGGCCGATATCCGGTAGCCTTCGGTGCGCGGACCGAAGGTCAGAATCAGCTTTTCGACACCGTCGGCAAGCAATGGCTGCACCTCGGCGAGATCATCACTCAACTCCAGCGCCATGACTTCCTCATCACGGTGCGCATAGCTACCCGGCAACCAGACGCCATCGACTGTTCCGGCACTGAAGAGCAATTCGTCAATAGGGTCGAACAGCAGCGGATTGGCCGCATCACGCGTACCGAGGAATGTTGCCCATTGTCCATCGTCCCGTGCGGCCACCTCAAACAGCCGATCGAGCGTCGGAACGTAGTACTGGTAGCGATTACCGGTGTTTTCCACGGGTAGAAATGCGGCATGGGACTGCCCTTCCAGCCGCCGTTGCAAACGCTCCTGCAACTGCCCTGGCGTCTGACCAGGGACGTGTGACCATCGGTTTTCCAGGCTGGTAATCCGCGCCGGTTGCTGATCGCGCAGTAGCAGCGTCACACCTTCGCGGGTACGCCCGAGCAGGCCGTCTGCGTGCGGCAACACTTCGCAAAACGCCCACGACGACCAAACCTGTTCGGGCTGGGGCAAGGCTTCGCGATGCAACAACACGCTGCCGCTGCCAAACGCCGTCCGCATCCTATCGACGCAAACCAGCGTCTGGCGCCAAAGCTGTCCGGCGCGCGCATCAAACAACCAAACGGCCTGCCGATCAGGCGTCAGCGCCAGTAAAGCAAACTCGCGGTTAGCCGTTGCGTCCATCAGCACGAGCTTTGCGTCAATGCACCACGCCGCCAGAAATGTCTGCCCCAGATGGGCACGCAAGCCGATAATCGCAAAGGCTGCGCTACTGTATTGCCTGGCAAGCGCCGGTAATGCCGTCAGCCAATCGGGATTTTGTTGCAGCCAATGCCGGCTGAGACCGACAAACTTCAGAACATTTCTATCAAGCTCGGACAGCCAGTTGTCGTCCTTGGCACCGAGGTCGATTTCGAACAGTCGTCCGTCGTTTTGAGTGGCGAGGAAGCTTTCACCCACACGGGTAACCTCGATCACATCTTTCGCCAGCGCCTTGTGCCAGAAAACATTGTCGCGCAGTTCGATGCCATGGCTGAGCGTCTGGCTTTGCTGGCTGTAAAACAGCAGCGAAGCAGCCGGATCAGCGGACCGAGGCATCAGCATCACCCTGTCCTCGTCACTGCCGCCGTCGGCACGGAAGTACCTGTCGTGATGCGCGCCAATCCATGCCCACTCAAGCAACTGATCGAAAGACCAGGCACGCGCGTGAATATACGGTGCGTAGGTCCAGGTAGTGACCGGCGACGCCATGCCGGGTGTCTCGTCCGCATAGGGGCGCTGCGTTTTCTGGCGATGGCGGAAAAACGCGATTCTCGTGCCTTCCTCCGGCTTGAGGAAAGAGTTTTCCAGACCGGGCGACCACATGTGGATGTCCGTCAGGATCACCTCGTGGTCGCTCAGATGAAACTCCAGCGTCGTGCGCACTTTCACGGACTTTTGTTCTACCAACTGCTGCGAGACTCGCAGCGTGCCGTCAGCCAGTTGCCCGAATGTGGTGATTTTCGTACCAGGTTCCAGGCTCAGTAACCGATAACGATGGACGACCGAGCCAGTGATCACATCGACGCGCCAGACCGTGGCATGGTCGGGATGATAAAACCACGCATGAGTCGTGTTGGCGGCGCCGAGCATCAGACCCTCATTGACTTCGCCCGGCAGATCGCGCGCATACAACACGCGTTTTTGAGCGACATCGTAAAAGGCTGTCGTGCGCACATCGAGGCTGGGCGGATTGAGCGGAACCTTGAACCGCTGAAGCGTGACGTACCCCGTGCCTAGGCGCATCTCCTTATCTCGTTTGCGCAGGTGGGCAAGCACTTCACGCGGGGTGTTTTTATCATCGCCCAAGGTGATGGAAACCAGGCACAACGCATTGCGTTGCCAGTCCAGTTGAAACAACTCTCCCCCGGCCAACTCGATCAGCCCCTCGAACGCCGACAGTACGATACCGTCGACCGTCAGTTGATGCCCCGCCAGGTATGTCTGCGGGGGGTCGACATCCATCTTGGGCAGGACATCAAAGCTGACCTGCTCGATGCTGGCCCAAGGGGCATGCACCAGCCATTGGGTCGCGCCTTTGAATTTCACCGCTTTCAATCCCGGCGTCAGACGTAGCTGGCAGCGGTCTGACGTGGCGCTGATTTCGTAGGACAGTTTTTGCTGGCATTCCACCGGCAAGGCCGGCACCGCCAGTTGGCGCACGTGCTCGTCCAGCACCACGCTGATCGTTGTCGGTTTGTAGACCGGATGCAGTTTGTAGAGGATGTGCTTGAGCGACGGCGTGCTGTGCAGATAAAAGCGTCGGTTGCCCTGCTCGTCATACTCCAGCTTGTCCGCCGCGCTGTTGCGCAATTGCGGATAGCGCGTGTGGATGCGTTCATCCAGTTGATTCTTCAGCGTATCGGTCAATGCCGTGAATGGATTGATCAACGAGTACCAGTTCGGCTCAGGCATTTCACTGGCGATGCGAGGCTCTACCTGCTCTCCCGGCAGTGGCTCGTAGACGTAGCCCGCGCCTCCCAATTGATATTCGTACCCGTAGTAGCAGAGCGGCGTGCACGGCAACACCACGGTATGAGGCGCAGCAGCTCTGTGAATGTTCAGCGTCGCACTTTCGGGGAGACCGAACGCATGCCGAATATTGAGGGAACGGTGTATCTGCCTGGGATCAGCGTTGTATTGCGGCAATTCAAGTGCACCGCCGCCCCACGGATAAAATCGCTGACTGTCAAAGCGCACCCGCCGGTCCTGCAAATCCAGATGGGTGATGACGGCTTCCGGCGGGAACTGCAACACCCCGTCTTCGACAGTGAATGCGCCCGGTTGGTACGCATTGTGGATGGCACGCAGGTGATTGCCGACCGCTGTTGCCTTGTCGGCAATCTGCCCCAGATTACTGGCGATGGCAGTGACACCGATGCCGATGCCGAGCAGCGGCACAGACAGAAAAGCAGCGGCTGCGCCTGCCGTTCCACCTGCCGCCAACGCGGCGATATCCAATCCCAGCGCCACTGTGTTGAACGCCAGGGATGTGGAGAAGCGCGAGCGCTGCTCGTGATTCTCCGCCAGTGACAGGTTGTAAATATCGAAGCCGATATTGACCAGCGAGAACGCAAAACCAACGCCGGTTGCCGCGCGACCGAGCACGCGGCCAGACAATGACGACTGGCGCAAGAGCAGCGCCTGTTCACTGGCCACCACTTGCCGCACCAGGTTGATCATCTGCGCGGTATCGCTGACCACGCCAAAACCCAACTGCGCATAGCTGACGTAGACTTGTACTTGCAGCGCGATCGACAAGCCTGGCACCTGATCACCCGCCAGGTATTCGCGATGACGCATTTCGCTGATCAGCGTCTGGATCGCAAAGGCGAAACTCAAGCGACTGCCGCCATCCGCCTCGGCCGGACCACCGGGGTTGCCTGCCTTCACACTCTCATGCAGATGCTGTTTGAGCTGAGTGAAGCGCGGGTCGGCCGTACTGACGGTGCGCGCTGGATGGCGATTCTGCGCATCGACCAACGTCAGCGAAAAACCCCCGTCCGCCTGCGGTTTGAGCGTTTCCAGCAAAGGCAGATATTCCCGCCCGAGCGAATGCTCGCTGCGCAACTGCCGCGTAGCCTGAGCAAATTCCTGCGCCCAATAGCGCGCATCCATTTGCGCCAGACTGGCGCCCATTCGCGCGTTTTCGCTGAGCGAACGCTGGCGCGCCACGGCTTGTTTTGTCCAGACCGGAACACGCTGTGAATCACTCGAAGGCATGAGCAAAAAACTGTCCAGGCGCAAACCGCTCGATAGCTTGCGGGCCGCGATCGCTGCAGTGTTCAACTCGATCACGTTGAACCGCGCTGCGGCCATCTCGCCAAGCCCGTAAAGCTTCGCCAGTGCGCTGTCGCCCGCGCTCAGATAACGCTCAACGCCGAGCTTCACTTGCGCGCCTTTGGCGAACGCGTAAATGGCAAAGTTCGGGTCATAGAAGCGGTAGACGAATTGGTCTCCAGCCTGCACTTTGGCCACCAGCAAAGCGTGATCACCGGTGTCGAGCAAGAAGACGCTGGACGCCGTTTTCGCCTCCAGCGTCTGCATGACCGTGTCCAGACTCTGCAAGCCGCGTGATTCGCCGATGGCACTGCCGGGCAGGGCCCGCAGTTCGTTCAACGCACTGAGCAATGCCTGGGAGCTAAGCTCCTGATGGTTGACGTTGGCTGTGGCGACATGCCCCACCAACGTCCGTTCGGCCGACTCGCCGGCAGCCACCGCTGCGCCCATCAGCAGCGCCAGCGGATAACACCGACGCCCTGGGTCACTGGCATTGTGCATCAGCAAATCCTGTGACAGTTGCCGGGCCGAGGTCGCGCCGGCCTCGACGAACATCTCGCGCACCTGCGCACTGCGCTGGAGAATCCGCGAGCGGTACTCACCCTGCGCCGTGCGATTGATCTGGCCGATACGTTCGCCCCATTGCCGCAAGGTCAGCGGCTCAAACAATGCCTGCACCTTGAGTTCGCGCGAGGTCAAAATCCCTGGCACCTCTCCACGCGCCAGCCCGGCCTCGAAATCGGCTGATTGCCGCTGGCGGATGGCTTTTTCGACGGCGTCATAACGGGCGAACGTGCCGTCACCGTCGGTATCGACAGCGAGGTCACGCACGGTTTGCCAGACCTCGCTGAAGCCGGCATCGTCCAGACTTGTCGCACCGAAAATCCCCCCGAGCATGACGCGCACCAACGGGCTCAGTTGCTCAATCGGCAAAGCGTCATGGGCAATGCGGCTGAACAGTTCGTTGAGGTTGCTCGAGGATTCGGCGCCATGGGAAACAGGCAGTGCGCGCACAGGTTGCGCAAGGATCATCTGACGATTATCGAAGCCGATGGAAAAGCCCTTGGTGAAGGTGATGTCACCACTCAGCTTGTCCCTCATGGCGCGCACAAAAGGTTCGCCCAGATCATCCATCAATTGCTGCAGGACTGCCGTCAACAGTACCGGTTTACCGCCGACCACGGGCCAGCCTTGTTTGAACGTCAGTGTCTGTCGCGGTTGAAGCAGATCCGCCAGTTGGCCGGTATAACGCGATTTGAGTTTGCCGGCTTTCCACTTTTCCTGCTCGTTGGCCAGCCATTGCGCCTCGTCGTCATTGACGGTCCAACCGGAGATAGCCTCCTCCTCGGTCTGGACGTTGTAACCCTCCGCCAGGCGCAAACGCTCCTGAACCGTGACTTCGTTGTCCGACAGGAGGTGAGTCTCGACATGGTTTTTCAATCCGGTGACCGCCGCGCCGGGTCCGGTCAGCGTAATGGTGCCGCGCGCTCCGACGCGAATGCCATCGCGGTAGTAACTTAAAATGGACTCGCTCAACTTGCCCAGAAAATCCTGCAGCGTGCGTGTCAGTTGCCCCTGCGCGATTTTCTCGTTCATCACGTTTTCTATGACATCGAGCAATCGTTCCGTCTGTGACCAGTCGACCGACGATGCTATTGCCGACTGTTCAACGGCTTGCAGACAGTCATAGTTGAAGCGGATCAATTGCATGACCGCGAGCGTCATCTCGCTTTGCGGGTGTGCCAGCAGATGAGCGTTCATCTCTCGGCTGAATTGCGTGCCCATACGCAGACCGTGTTGCGGGCTGTGGACTTCACGTGGCGCGACGAATATAGCCTCGACGCCGGGCTTGCTGCGGGCAAAGGCCAGCAGTGCATCGAGATGGGTGACAGGCAACGTATCCGTGTGGTCGGTGTAGCGCAGGCGGTCGCGCCCCGGCATCAAGGTTTCGTCATGATTGAGCAAAAGCTGCAGCACCCCCAGTCGCTGCTCGTCACTGAAACCGCTTATATCGACTCCACCCAGTTTGTCGGACAGCGGCGGCAAGTAATCCATGTCACTGTAACGACCGCCCTGCAGATACTCGGCCTGCAAACGCACCACATCGCTGGCTGCTGCAAAGTTACCGCGCATGGACACTTCGCGTTGATAGACATCCTGTAAAAAGTGCCCGGCAAACTCCCGTCCGACATCGCGCAACTGCAAATCGGTGCCAGCCATTTGCTGATGACTTTGCAAACAGCGTTGACGAAAGGCCTCCAGCGTCGCGCGGTCCTTGCCGTACGCACGCACCATCAAATCGATTCGGGCCTGATCGGCGTGGCCTTGCCATTGCGGCTGTTGCAGGTATTCAAACATCTCGCGCTTCAATACACGTGCACGATCTTCAATCATCTTTGCCAGCTCACCGGGGCTGGTCACAGTGTCGCCGCCCGACTCCATCGCATCGACTCTGGCACTGTCGGATATCACCCGATTCATTTCGAAAGCGAGCAATGCATCGCTGTCGTACCAAAGATTGAACTGGTAATTTTCGGCAGCCAGCACCTGGCGCCAGATATTCATGTAATCGCGCTGGATACTGCCGACTTCACTGCCGCCCACCCAGACAAAGTGCATGATTGCGGGGACCGGACTGGATACATCACTAAGTATGTTGACAGTACCTGCCAAACGACCGGCATAGTCTCGCAACTTGTCTTCAATCATATTGATCAACGCCGGCACGGGCGCTGAGTTGAAATGTGACAAGCGTTCGAGGTTTTGAACGAAGAGCGTTACAACTTGCAGCTTTTCAGTGAGACTCGTGGCCTGCCCGGCATTTTCGTAAAGGGCTACCAACATTGCATATTCGGCAGAACCGGAAAGTGCCTTGAACGTTCGTTTCAGCGCAGAATATTCATCAGGCGAAATAAAGTTGAACCCGCCGACATATTGCTCCATGACACCCATCAGACTTCATCCTTTATTCATTGAGAGAATCCAGGACGAAGTTATTCTGCCGACGCGGCAACTTCAAAAAACACAAAACTCAAATAATTTCCCGAGAAACATCAAACGACAGATAAGTTCATCGCGCGCATGATCCGGTAACAAACAGCGGCATGGCGAGTCGTTCAATAAACAAACGAAGCGGTGTTCCTGACGGATTCACCGCTCGGTTTTAAACCTTATCGGCTGATAAGGAATTTCGACTTGATATCTCGCCGAGGCAACTTATTTACAACTTGCCTCGGGGTGATGCTCAGGACAGCGGTTTTTCACCATACCAGCGCGGCGTGTAAACCCAGTCACCCCCGCTGGCGCGAGGGAAGGTGCAGGTCGTGGAAGAACCAATCAGCACCATGGTGCGCATGTCCACCTGCTCCGGCGTCAGTGCCCCCAACGTCGTGGTACGCAAAGTCTGACCCGGACGGCCGATGTCGCGACCCAACACCACGGGCGTTTCAGGTGCACGATGTTGCGCGACGATTTCCAGCGCCCGGCCCAGTTGCCACGGACGCGCGCGTGAAATCGGGTTGTAGAACGCCAGGGCCAGATCCGCTTCGGCGGCCAGGTCCAGGCGTTTTTCGATGATCGACCAGGGTTTGAGGTTGTCCGACAGCGACATCACGCAGAAGTCATGGCCCAGCGGTGCACCGGCCTGCGCGGCGGTGGCCAGCGAGGCCGACACGCCCGGGAGGATTTCCAGGTCGACGCTGTGCCATGCCGGATCAGCCGACTCGTGCAACGCTTCAAGCACCGCGGCGGCCATGGCGAACACGCCGGGATCGCCCGACGACACGACGATCACCGAGCGTCCCTCGGCTGCCAGCCTGAAAGCGTGGCGGGCGCGCTGCATTTCTTCACGGTTGTCGGTGCAGTGCTGCACCTGATCGTCGCGAAACGGCCCGGCCATGCGTACATAAGTTTCGTAGCCGAGTACATCGGTGGCGCGCGCCAGCTCGGCTTTCACCGCCGGCACCATCAGTTCGGCAGCACCGGGGCCGAGGCCGATCACGGCGAGACGGCCACGTGGCCGGCCAATGCTGGAAACATCCAATGGCTGCCCGGCGACCGCGATTGCCATGCCGTGGCCAGTCAGGACGGTTGCCGCTGGCACTGCGACTCGCGCCAGGGTTTCGATGTCGCTTTGTGCCGCGACAAAGCGCAGCGGCACACCCAGCTCAAGCGCCGCTTCACGCAATAGTGGCGAAGCCATTTGCGTCTCGCTGGCCAGCAGACAAGCCAGCGATTGCACGGCAACTTTCGCCTGCTGCAAGGCACTGCGAACGGCATCTGGCAAATCTGCAGTCTCAGCACTCACCGCCACCGCCACGCTGCGCGGATAGATCAGCAGCTCACTGGCACTCGCCTCACGCGCGGCACTGCCGACATGAATCGAGCGCTGTGCCTGCGGATCTTCCGGCAATTGCGCCTGATCCAGCCACGGCGCCGCGCCTTCGATGCGCACGCTGTGGCCGGCCAACAGGTCGGAAACAAACCGCTTGCCCAGTTCCAGATCGCCCAGTGCGTAACCACTCGGCGGATTGAGCAGGCACGTACCAAAACGCAACTCGCCGCTGGTGGTAATCGCCGCGGCGACTTGCAGCCCGTCGGCGATTTCCCGCGCCATGATGTTGACCCCGCCGAGGCCGCCCAACAGCGGCACCACGGCGCTGCCGTCTTCGGCCACCGCAAGTACCGCAGGCTCAGCGCCCTTCTCCAGCAGCAGCGGCGCCAGCGTGCGGATGACAATGCCGGCCGCGCACAGGGCAATGATCGGTGTGTCCTGCTGATACAACGCGCGCAGGGTCACGCCGAATTCCTGATACGTGCAATCGGCGCCTTCGACCCGCCCGGCGAGGCCGTGGATCTGCGCCGCCGGATAGACCTGCTGAATACGACGCGCGGTAGCCAGGCTGCCCTGACCGAGAATGACGATGGCTGGCGTGGATTGAGTCATCAGCCTTGCCACCGTTCGCCCGGCACGATGATCAGCGAGAAGTACGGCGACGACATCGGCTCGACCTGATCCATCGGTACGATCTTCTGATTGGCCATGGTTGCGCGCTCGACATACAGCGCGCGTTCGGCCAGACCGAGCTCTTCCAGCACCTGACGCACTTTCGGGAAGTTGCGCCCCAGCTTCATGATGACAGCGGCGTCGGCATCGGCCAGACGCCGCTTCAACTCTTCATGGGGCAACACGCCGGAAAGCACCGACAGGCTCTGATTGCGATACACCAGCGGCGCGCCGAGCACCGAAGCGCCGCCGAGCATCGAGCAGACGCCCGGCACCACTTGCGCTTCATAGCGCGTGGCGAGGCGATCGTGCAGATACATGTAGGAGCCATAGAAGAACGGATCGCCCTCACAGATCACTGCGACGTCACGACCGGCGTCCAGATGCGCGGCCA
Organism: Pseudomonas sp. CROZ-RG-20F-R04-15; assembly: GCF_022662375.1. Taxonomy (GTDB): domain Bacteria; phylum Pseudomonadota; class Gammaproteobacteria; order Pseudomonadales; family Pseudomonadaceae; genus Aquipseudomonas. Next base: position 101,442 of record NZ_JAKNQL010000014.1, read on the forward strand.
CCGTTTCGGCGGCTTCATCGTAGAAATCGCTGATCACCTGCTCATAGGAAAGCGGCGCCGGCAGCGCTTCGGTGGTCACCGGGTAGACCAGCGGCAGCAGGTTCTGCGCCTCTTGCAAGTGCGCCTCGATGATGCCGAACGCATTGCCCTTTTTGCCCTTGGCGACGAAGTACGCCACCACCGGCGATTCGCGCAACAGGCGCAGGGCCTTGACGGTAATCAGTTCCGGATCACCGGGGCCGACGCCCAGGCCAATCAAACGTCCTTGAGCCTGCATCATTCGATCTCCGTGGCGAGGGCATTCACCGCAGCCGCAGCCATGGCGCTGCCACCGAGACGGCCTTGCATGATCACGAATGGCACGCCACGGCTGTCGGCGGCCAGAGCGGCTTTCGATTCGGCGGCGCCAACGAAACCGACCGGGAAGCCCAGAATCAGCGCCGGTTTCGGGGCGCCGGCATCAAGCATTTCCAGCAGATAGAACAGCGCCGTCGGCGCGTTGCCGATCACCACCACGCTGCCTTCCAGGTGTGGACGCCACAGTTCCAGCGCGGCGGCGGAACGGGTATTGCCCAACTCGCGCGCCAGCTCCGGCACGCTGTCGTCGCGCAGCGTGCAGATCACTTCGTTGTTGGCTGGCAGACGCGCACGGGTCACGCCTTCGGAAACCATGCGCGCATCGCACAGAATCGGCGCACCGGCCGCCAGTGCATCGCGCCCGGCCTTGCCCGCGCCTTCGGAGAACTGCAGACCGTCGATGGCTTCGACCATGCCGCAAGCGTGGATGACTCGCACTGCGAGTTTTTCCAGATCGGCCGGAATGCGCGCCAGATTGGCCTCGCTGCGAATGATCGCGAAGGAGTTGCGATAGATCTCCTGACCGTCGCGGATGTAATCAAGCATCAAGGGGGCTCCGAGAGCGGGCGGCGAGCAGGGTCGCGGCCGCTTCAATAGTAAGGTTGCGTGCGTGCAGCGCGCCGAAACCCGGCAGCGTGGCATCGCGAAAATAGAGGTCGTAATGACCGGCACTGACAGCCAGCAACGTCACCGGGGCACAGTGTGCAGCAGCGCAAGAGCGCGTGCAGCCGCTGAGGTGGACGTTGAGGGCTGAAGGCAACAAGGTCGCCAGATGGCGGGCGTCCTGTTTGGTGTCGGCCAGGCCTTTGCCGCAGCCATTGGAGCCGGTGCAGGCGATCAGGCGTGAGAGGGGTTGGGCAGCGCGGGTCAACAGGTGCAGTTGCTCAAGACCTTCCAGCACTTGCGCCGCATCGCTGGCTTGCACATCAGGCACCAGCAAGCTTTGCCAGGGTGTGAAACGCAGGCTGCCATTGCCGAACCGGCGGGCCAGTTGCGCGGCCCCGCGCAGCATTGCCGGATCGAGACGCCCCAGCGCCGGCACCGCACCGATGTACACTCGGTCCGGTGCATTTTGCGGATGAACGCCGATGTGCAGATCGTCCGCTGCGGCTGTGCGCTGCCAGTGACTGAGCGCCTTGATCGGCAGGTGCTTGCGCAGTTGTTCAAGAAACGCCGACAGCGGCAACTCATCGAGCAAATGACGCATGCGCGTCTGTTCGGGCCGCGCCGATTCAAGAAACAACTCCAGCACCGCCACCACCAGTGCATGGCCGTGCTCCAGCGCCACGGCGCCGAACGCACGATCCGTCGGGCTTCCGGCGAGGCCGAATGCCAGCAACACTTCACCGTCACGTTCGAATGCTGACAACCACAGGTCATGGCGATGCTCAAGCATCGCCAGCGCTTCACCGCCATCCAGTTGCACAGCGAACTTGGCGCTCAACTGGTGAAAACGTGGATGGCTTTGCAGGGTGTCGAGGATCTGCTCGGCAAGAGCGCGCGTGTCGAAGTGCATCTGCCGATCAATCCCGGCAGCGGGGCTGAGCATCAGGTTGCGCACATCGTCACCGGCCGCCGTGCGCGGGCCGAGACCGACGGCGAGCAAACGCTCAATCAATGCCGCAGATTGCTGGCCGATCCCACGGATTTGCAGATTGGCGCGGTTGGTCGCTTCGATGGCTCCGCTGGCGAACAGTTCGGCGGCATCAGCCACCGCGTCGGCCTGATCGGCACTGATCGAGCCGCCATTGAGCTTGATCCGGCAGATGCCGCCGTCCAGTGCCTGGACGATACGCAGCAACCCCGGGCAGGCCGAGGGGCGTAAGACGGTGGACATCGGGCGTTCGTTCAAGGGGCGGACCGGCTGCGTGGGAAAGGCGCTTCGCGGGCGAAGGCGCGGTATTATGCCTGCTTTGTCCGCTGGCATGAAAAGTCTGCCCGTCGGAACGGCCTGTTTAGAGGAATATAGATGTCACCCTGGCTGACGGTAGTGGGAATCGGTGAAGACGGCTTCAAGGGCCTGGGCAAAAACGCCCGGCGTGCCCTGCTGGGCGCCGCGCGGATCGTCGGTGGCCAGCGTCAACTGGATCTGCTGCCGGTGTGTATTCGCGGTGAGCGGCAATTGTGGCCGAGCCCGTTTTCCCTCGCACCGGTGCTTGAGCAGCGGGGCGAGGCGGTCTGCGTGCTGGCCAGTGGTGACCCGATGTTCTACGGCGTCGGCGCCAGTCTCGCCCGCCAGATGCCGAGCGAGGAGATGCTGATCCTGCCGGCACCGTCGTCGTGCTCGCTGGCCGCCGCGCGTCTCGGCTGGCCGTTGCAGGACGTGGTGACGCTGTCGCTGGTGGCCCGGCCACTGACGGCGCTCAATGCGCAATTGTTCAGTGGCGTGCGGCTGTTGTTGCTGAGCAATGACGGTCAGAGTCCGGCGGCGGTCGCGCAGTTGCTTTGTGAACGCGGCTTTGGCTCAAGTCGCATGAGCGTTCTCGAGCATCTTGGCGGCGACGCCGAGCGACGCATCGACAGCAGCGCCAACGCCTGGGACGGCGCACCGATAGCCGACCTCAATGTGATCGCCATCGAATGCCTGGCCGATCCACATGCCCCGCGACTTTCACGTTTGGCCGGGTTGCCGGATTCAGCATTCCAGCATGACGGCCAACTGACCAAGCGCGACGTGCGCGCCATCACCCTCGCCCGCCTCGCCCCGACCCCCGGCGAATTGCTTTGGGATGTCGGCGCCGGTAGCGGCTCGATCGGTATCGAGTGGATGCGCGCGCACCCGAGTTGCCGCGCCTTGGCCATCGAGGCCGATGATGGCCGTCAGCAATTGATCGAGTACAACCGCGATACGCTGGGCGTGCCCGGCTTGCAGCTGATTCGTGGCAAAGCACCGCTGGCATTGGCCGGACTGGAGCGCCCGGACGCGATTTTCATCGGCGGCGGCGTGACCCGTGAGGGCGTGTTCGAAACCTGCTGGGAACAACTCAAACCCGGTGGCCGCCTGGTCGCCAACGCGGTGACCCTGCAAAGCGAAGTGGCCCTGATGAACTGGCGCGAACGCTTCGGCGGCGAACTGACACGTATCCATGTCGCCCAGGCGCAGCCGCTCGGCGAGTTCGAAACCTGGCGTCAGGCGTTGCCGATCACCCTGCTCGATCTGGTCAAACCCCTCGATGCGTGACGAAACCGCCGAACAACCCGCGCCCTTGCGCAGCGGCCTGACCACCGGCAGCTGCGCCACCGCCACCAGCCTTGCCGCCGCGCGTCTGTTGCTTGGCGGGCTGTCGGCGGATGCGGTGCAGATCGTTTTGCCCAAAGGAAAACAGGTGCAGATGCGTCTGGAGTTCTGTCGTTTGACCGACGACGGCGCCGAGGCCGGGACGATCAAGGATGCCGGTGACGATCCCGACGTGACCCACGGCGCGCTGCTCTATTCGCGGGTGCGGCTGCTGAGTGAGCCGGGCATTCGTTTCAATGCCGGCGCAGGCGTTGGCACCGTGACGCGGCCGGGGCTGGTGCTGGGTGTCGGCGAACCGGCGATCAATCCGGTGCCGCGCAAGATGATCAGCGATCACCTGACACTGCTCGCTGCCGAAACCGGCTATGGCGGCGGCTTCGACATCACGGTCAACGTCGAAGGCGGCGAAGCGCTGGCGCTGAAAACCATGAACCCACGGCTGGGCATTCTTGGCGGGCTGTCGATCCTCGGCACCAGCGGCATCGTCCGGCCGTTCTCTTGCGCGGCTTACATTGCTTCGATCCACCAAGGCATCGACGTGGCGAAAACCAACGGTTATCTGCACATCGCCGCCTGCACCGGTAATGCCAGCGAAGACACCATGCGCCGGGTCTACGATCTGCCGGAAATCGCCCTGATCGAAATGGGCGATTTCGTCGGCGCGGTGCTCAAGCATTTGCGCAAAGTACCTGTGGATAAACTCAGCCTGTGCGGCGGTTTCGGCAAGATCAGCAAACTGGCGGCCGGGCACATGGACTTGCACTCGCGGCATTCGAGTATCGACTTGCCGCAACTGGCGGAGTGGGCGGCGGCGATTGGCGCGGACGAAGCGTTGCAGCAAGGCATTCGCGAGGCCAATACCAGTCAGCAGGCATTGGCGATGGCCAGTGCGGTGGGAATCGCCCTCGGAGATGAAGTCTGTCGACATGCATTGAATTTCGCCCGCGGCGTGGTGCCGGCGCAGGTCCAGGTCGAGGTGTTTGCGATTGATCGTCAGGGCGGGATTGTCGGGCATGCCGGAGGTTTTGCATGAAGCGGACTTTACTGCTCGGCGGCGTCACCGAAGCGCTGGCGATTGCCCGCACGCTGGGGCCGGAACATATTTATAGCCTGGCAGGTGTTGGCCGGGTGCCGACGGATCTGATCTGTCAGGTGCGGGTGGGTGGTTACGGTGGCGCTGAAGGACTGGCGCAGTTCATTCGTGACGAAGGCATCGACCTGTTGCTCGATGCCACGCATCCCTATGCCGCACAGATCAGCCAGAACGCCGCGACCGCCGCGCAACTGACCGGCATCCCCTGCTGGGCTTTGCGCCGTCCGGCGTGGCAGCCGCAATCCGGTGACGACTGGCGTGAAGTCAGTGACTGGGCCGAGCTGATCGCTGCCCTCAAGCCTTTCCGCCGCCCATTGTTCACCCTCGGCCGTGAACCGCTGCAACACCTCGATGAGATCCCTGCCGAACAGTTCTGGACCCTGCGCGCGCTCGACGTCTACCCCGGCAACGAACGCTGCGAAGTGATCGGCGCACGCGGGCCGTTTCTGCTGGAGGATGAGCGAGCGCTGTTCGAACGGCGGCAGATCGATGTGTTGATCAGCAAGAACAGCGGCAGCACCGCCACCGAGCCGAAGCTGGAAGTGGCGCGTGAGCGTGGGGTGCCGGTGCTGGTGTTGAAGCGGCCGGGGTTGCCAGAAGTTGATCGGGAGTTTGCCTCGGTCGACGAAATTCTCATGGCCCTCGCGACCGTTAACCTTATCTAAAAATACAAGCGCAGTTCTCACACACGCCTTCGCGGGCAAGTCGAATCGTCGCACCGCTGCTCCCACCGGGCTCGCGGGGTAAACAGGCTATGTGGTCGCCACCGACCACTGTGGGAGCGAGCCTGCTCGCGAAGACGTCGGCAAAGTCTGCACATCATTGCCTGACCCACCGCTTTCGCGAGCAGGCTCGCTCCCACAATGTCACGGGCTCGGCCGGATATCTGACTTGAATCCTACAAACGCGCCGGACACTGCCCACAACAACTTAACGAATCACTGACTATCGGCAGTCAGCGTCCACCTCTACGCTCAACGTCTTTGATTCCAAGGGCGCACACATCCAATGTCAGAAAAATTCTCCCGTTTCGACGTCAAGGATTACCTGAAAACACCTGTCGATCTTAGCGAATACATCAAGGGCTGTGAGATCGAAGACTCGGGCGATGGGCAGCTCAACCGGGTAGCACTTCGAGACGTCAAGCAGACCATTCGTGCACGAATAGAAAGCGACTCGAATTTCGCCCAGGCAATGCGAATCGAAGCCGCTACACTCATTTATAACGGCGAAATCGAGCTGGGGCGCAGGCTTCTCAAGCTCTTGCAGGAAGCGCTGCGACACCAAACCGCACGACGCTTTTTTACTTATCGGCCCTGATCAGGCTAAATAGCCGCGCCTGATCGCCCACCCAATGGATCTGTCCCATGAACCGACACCGGCTGGCAATTGCCTGGATCGCCTGCTTTGCAGTGCTGTTCAACATGCTCGCCATGCCGATGACCGGCGCGATGGCGCAGGCGGCCAGTTCACCGGCCGAGCAATTGCTCTGGAGCAGTTTCTGCACCGGCAGCGGGACGAAGATGGTGGCGATCAACATCGGCGCCACCGATCAAAAAGCCCCGACCAACGACACTCATTCGAACATGCAGCATTGCTGGTGCTGCTCGGGCTCGGCGCCATTGGTGGCGTTGCCGGGGCATTCGCCGCAGCTGTATTTCGCCCGCTATGAAAGCAATCGCAGCGTGGCGCCCGCCTTGCTGCAAACACCGACGCCGCGCCAGCAATGGCCGAGTCTCAATCCCCGCGCCTCCCCTCTGGTTTGATTTGTTCGCGCAATTGACCTGCGTTTCAAATCGTTCTGGAGAACTGCCATGTTGAACAAACTCATCGTCGTCGCTGCGCTGCTGTTGCCGGCGTGCTTTGCCCATGCTCACGAATACAAGGCCGGCGAGCTGGAAATCGCTCATCCGTGGTCGCAAGAGCTGCCGCCGAATGCGCCCACCGTTGCCGCCTACTTCGTCATTCACAACGCAGGCAAGACGGACGACCGCCTGCTCAGCGTCGACTCGCCCATCGCCCCCGAAGCGCAATTGCACGAGCACGTGATGCAGGGCGATCTGATGAAGATGCAGCAAGTGCCGAGCGTGGAAATTCCCGCTGGCGGCAACGTGACCTTCGCACCGATGGCCTATCACGTAATGCTGCTCAACCCGAGCGATCGCAGCCTACTCAGCGACGGCAAACGCTTCCCGCTGACGATGCATTTCGAGAAGGCCGGTGACGTCACCGTCGAAGTCTCGGTGCAGAAGAAACCGCCGGAAACCACGCAGGCCCACGCGCACGCTCAGTAAGCCCTCCGGCAGACTCCGCCCATGCGCCCGCTGAGCGCCAGGCCGCCACTGCAACGCCGTCAGACTCAACACCTGACTCGCGGCAGCTGGATCGCCCTGTTCGCCATGTTGATGATTTTCATCGGCCCACTGATTTCTCAGTCGATGCCGATGGATCAACACGCCTCGACTTCGATGCCGATGAGCATGGACATGTCGATGGACATGCCGGGCATGGATCACAGCGGCCATGATGCAAAACCCAGCGCCGAACACTGTCCGCCGCAATCCTCGCACCACGTGCTGTGGGAAAAGTGCGGCTATTGCAGCCTGCTGTTCAACTGCCCGGCGCTGACCGGAGCCGGCGATTTTGTCGCCTTCAATATCCCGCCGCTGAACACCTTCACCCCGCCCTCCCCGCGCCTGGGCCACGCCCGGCAACCCTTCTTCCCCGGAGCCCGCAGTCGCGCCCCGCCCATCGCAGCGTAAACACGCACCTTTGATTGCACACGGTTGAGAAGACAGCTTCAGGCTGCCGGCCGTGTCGTTTACGACTGTTTGATGGAAATTGTCATGTCCAGGTTTGCTGCTGTTCCACGCTCGGGCTGTGCCCCGGCATCCTTCGCTTTGAACGAATCGCGGATTCGTTTCAGGCACGCTACCGCCGTCCTTTGCGGCGTATTGCTGTCCCCGCAGGTGCTAGCCGATGATCACACCGCGCACAACGAAGAACTCAGCCCGACGGTGATTACTGCAATCGCCCCGAGTTCACCGCTGACCATCGTCACCAACCCCAAGGACCCGCGCCAACCAGTGCCGGCCAGTGACGGCGGCGATTATCTGAAAACCATTCCCGGTTTCGCCCTGGTGCGCAATGGCGGCACCAACGGCGATCCGGTACTGCGCGGGATGTTCGGTTCGCGCCTGAATATCCTCACTAACGGCAGCATGATGCTCGGTGCCTGCCCGGGCCGAATGGATGCGCCGACCTCGTATATCTCACCGGAAACCTACGACAAACTGACGGTGATCAAAGGCCCGCAAACCGTGCTTTGGGGCCCGGGCGCGTCGGCGGGTACGGTGTTGTTTGACCGTGAACCGGAGAGGTTCGGCGAACTCGGCACACGGGTAAACGCAAGCATCCTTGCCGGCTCTCACGGACGCTTCGACAAGGTCGTCGATGCCGCTGCTGGCGGACCGTTGGGCTACGTGCGGGTAATCGGCAACACCGCGCATTCCGACGATTACCGCGACGGCGACAACGACATCGTCGCCTCGCGTTACGACAAGTGGAACGGTGACATCGCGGTCGGCTGGACGCCGGACGCCGACACCCTGATCGAACTCACCGCCGGCAAGGGCGACGGTGAAGCACGCTACGCCGGACGCGGCATGGACGGTTCGCAGTTCTTGCGTGAAAGCCTCGGCCTGCGTTTCGAAAAATCCAACATCACCGACGTGCTGGAGAAACTCGAAGCACAGGTCTACTACAACTACGCCGACCACGTGATGGACAACTACACCCTGCGCACGCCGTCCGGCACCGGCATGATGTCGGGGCCTATGGCGTCCAACGTCGACCGCCGCACCCTCGGCGCACGGATCAAGGCCACCTGGCGCTGGGCTGATATTCAACTGATCACCGGCCTCGATGCGCAGACCAACGAACACCGTCAGCGCAGCGGCATGGGCATCGACACCTACAAGGATCAGCCGTACAGCAAGGACGCCGATTTCCATAACTACGGCGTGTTCAGCGAGATGACCTGGTACGCCGCCGACCGCGACCGGCTGATCAGCGGTGCCCGGGTCGACCGTGCCTCGGCCAAGGATTACCGGCAGACCACTGGCTCGGGAATGATGACTCGCCCGAACCCGACCGCCGACGACACCCGCGCCGATACCCTGCCGAGTGGTTTCATCCGCTACGAGCATGATCTTGCCGACAGCCCGACCACGCTCTATGCAGGTTTGGGCCACGCGCAACGCTTCCCGGATTACTGGGAGCTGTTTTCGCCCAAGTCCGGCCCGGCCGGATCGGTCAATGCGTTCGATTCGATCAAACCGGAAAAGACCACCCAGTTCGACTTCGGCGTGAACTACAAGAGCGCCGACCTCGAAGCCTGGGCCTCGGGTTATGTCGGCGTGGTACGCGACTACATCCTCTTCGACTACACCCCGGCAATGATGGGCATGAGCACCTCGCGCGCCGAGAACATCGACGCGCGAATCATGGGCGGTGAGCTCGGTGCCGCCTACAGACTCACCGACCACTGGAAAGCCGATGCGACCCTGGCCTACGCCTGGGGCAAGAACAGCAGTGACGGCAAGGCTCTGCCGCAGATGCCGCCGCTGGATGCACGCTTCGGTCTGACCTATACCGAAGATAACTGGAGCGCCGGCGCACTGTGGAGGGTGGTTGCCGCGCAAAACCGTATCGACCAGAACAAGGGCAACGTGGTCGGCAAGGATTACGACAAGAGTTCGGGCTTCGGCGTGTTCTCGCTAAACGGTGCCTATCGGATCAACAAGCACTGGAAGGTCAGCAGCGGCGTCGACAACCTGTTCGGCAAGGCTTACGCCGAACACCTGAACCTGGCGGGCAACGCCGGGTTCGGCTACCCGGCCAACGACCCGCAAGCGATCAATGAGCCGGGGCGCACGCTCTGGACCAAGGTCGACATGAGTTTCTAACACCCACCCACCCATGTGGGAGCGACGGTGCGACGATTCGACCTGCTCGCGAAGGGGACGGCACATCCAACGTTGATGTCGTCTGGCACGACGCCTTCGCGAGCAGGCTCGCTCCCACAAGGTTGCAGAACAACTAAAAGATCCAAGCCAAGCGGAGCACACGTGATGAAACAGCCCAAACCGAATTTCTACAACCTGGCCTGGCGTTGGCATTTTTACGCCGGCCTGTTCGTCGCCCCGTTCATGGTGATGCTGGCCCTGACCGGCATCATTTACCTGTTCAAACCGCAGCTCGATTCACTGATGTACAGCAGCCTGCTCAACGTCCCCGCCGGTCATCACACCGTCTCGGCCGATGACTTGCTGCAACGAGTAAAAAGCGCTTATCCACAAGGCCAGGTCAGCCAATACCTGCCACCGGTCAACGCCGAACGCAGCGCGCAGTTTGTCGTCAAGAACGCAGGTCACGAACTCAACGTATTCATCGACCCGTACCACGGCGACATCCTTGGCGAACAGGATGCCAAGCAAAACCTGCAAGCCATCGCCCGCGCCATTCACGGCGAATTGATGATCGGCACCGTCGGTGATCGCCTCATCGAAATGGCTGCCGGTTGGGGTGTGGTGCTGGTGGTGTCGGGGCTTTTCCTGTGGTGGCCGCGCGGTCAGGCAGCGGGCATTCTGTGGCCACGGCTGAACATTCGCGGTCGTGTACTGTGGCGTGATCTGCACGCGGTTACCGGGTTCTGGGGCGCGACCTTGCTGTTGGTGATGCTGCTCAGCGGCATGACCTGGACCGGTTTCTGGGGCAAGCAATATGCGCAAGTGTGGAACGTGTTCCCGGCCGCGATGTGGGACAACGTACCGACCTCCGACGTCGAGGCCCGCAGCCTCAACAGCGCCACGCGTCAGACCGTGCCCTGGGCGATGGAAAACACGCCGATGCCAATGTCCGGCGACCACGCCGAACACATGGCCCACGGCGGCGCCAACGCTGGCCCCGCAGCACCTGCCATCAGCCTGCAAGACGTGCAAAACATCGCCACCCAGCGCAAGGTCGAACCGGGCTACAGCATCACCCTGCCGACCACCGCCACGGGTGTATTCACCATCGCCGTGTTCGCCGATGACCCGCGCAACGACGCGACCCTGCATGTCGATCAGTACACCGGCAAGGTCCTCGCCGATGTCCGCTTCGAACAATACGGCAGCGTTGCCCGCGCCACGGAAATCGGCGTGATGCTCCACGAAGGCAAAATGTTCGGCACCTTCAACCAGATTGTCGTCCTGCTGATCTGCCTGATGATTCTGCTCAGCGCCGTCAGCGGCGTGGTGATCTGGTGGAAGCGCCGGCCACAGGGAAAATTCGGCGTACCACCGCTGCGCCATGACCTGCCGAAATGGAAAACCGGCGTGGTGATCATGCTGGCGCTGGCGGTGGTGTTCCCGCTGGTGGGGGCTTCGCTGGTGGTGGCGTGGTTGCTGGATCGATTGCTGCTGTCGCGGATGAACCGGCACACCGAGTCTGCCTCGACTTCATCCTGAAACCGCACCCGAGGTTTTCAACGCCAATCCCGTGCAGGCTCCCCTGCACGGGATTTTTTTGCGCCCCAATCTGGCGCGGCTGCCTGCACCAATGCCTCATGCGCGTCCCTTCATGGTGCAGCGCTCGGCAGCGCAAGCGCTCTAACACGACATTTTCTTGCCAAAACCCGACCGGGCACAGCCCTTGCAAAACACCCTTCAGTCGTCCGCATCTGCCAACCAAAAAAACTTCAAACGTTCATGGAGATCGCACAATGAAGCGTCGCAGTTTGATCAAGGCTTTCACACTCACGGCATCCATTGCCGCGATGGGCATGACCTGGACTGTCCAGGCCGCCGAGACCATCAAGGTCGGGATTCTGCATTCGTTGTCCGGCACCATGGCGATCTCCGAAACGTCGCTCAAAGACATGGCGCTGATGACCATCGACGAGATCAACGCCAAGGGCGGTGTGAACGGCAAGATGCTTGAGCCGGTGGTGGTTGACCCGGCGTCGAACTGGCCGCTGTTCGCCGAAAAGGGCCGGCAGTTGCTGACCCAGGACAAGGTTGCCGTGGTGTTCGGCTGCTGGACATCGGTGTCGCGTAAATCGGTGTTGCCGGTGTTCGAAGAACTCAACGGCCTGCTGTTCTACCCGGTGCAATATGAAGGCGAAGAAATGTCGCCGAACGTCTTCTACACCGGCGCCGCGCCGAACCAGCAAGCGATTCCGGCGGTTGAATACCTGATGAGCGAAGAAGGCGGCAGCGCCAAGCGCTACTTCCTGCTCGGCACCGATTACGTCTACCCGCGCACCACCAACAAGATCCTGCGCTCGTTCCTGCACTCCAAAGGCGTCGCCGACAAAGACATCGAAGAGGTCTACACGCCGTTCGGTCACAGCGACTATCAAACCATCGTCGCCAACATCAAAAAATTCTCGGCCGGTGGCAAGACTGCGGTCATCTCGACAGTCAATGGCGACTCCAACGTGCCGTTCTATAAAGAGCTGGCCAACCAGGGTCTGAAAGCTACCGACGTACCGGTTGTAGCGTTCTCGGTCGGCGAAGAAGAACTGCGAGGCATCGACACCAAACCGCTGGTGGGCAACCTCGCGGCATGGAACTACTTCGAGTCGGTGGAGAATCCGGTGAACAAGAAGTTCGTCGATGACTGGAAGGCCTATGCGAAGAAACACAACTTGCCGGGCGCGGATAAAGCGGTGACCAACGACCCGATGGAAGCCACTTACGTCGGCATCCACATGTGGGCACAGGCGGTTGAGAAAGCCAAATCCACTGACGTCGACAAAGTCCGCGAAGCGCTCGCCGGGCAGACCTTTGCCGCGCCGTCGGGCTACACGCTGACCATGGACAAGACCAATCACCACCTGCACAAACCGGTGATGATCGGTGAGATTCAGGCTGATGGTCAGTTCAACGTGGTATGGCAGACCGAAGGACCGATCCGCGCGCAACCGTGGAGCCCGTTCATTCAGGGCAACGACAAGAAGCCGGATTATGCGGTGAAGAGCAACTGAGTCTGACTTGAATTTTGGGCTGGGGCGGAGATCCTTCCCCCCTCACCCCAACCCTCTCCCCCAGAGGGGGCGAGGGGGAAGGGAGCAGATCTCTACGGCTTTCAGAACCTGAGTTCGACGCAGGAATGTCAGGTCGAGGTTGGATGCCCTGACAACTCGGTCAGTCCCCTCTCCCTTTGGGAGAGGGTTAGGGTGAGGGGCGGATTCACAGCCGGACACCGCTCCATCGGCCACCGCAAGAAAGGAAACACCACTAATGCCCACTGCCATACACCGCTTGCTTCTCGCCATCGCACTCTTGCTGCCGATGCTGGCCCACGCCGGCGATGCCGAAGACTTCGTCGCGGCCAATCCCGTGCAACAAGCCAAACTCCTGGAAACCTGGGCCGCGCAGCCCGATCCGGCCCGTATCGAATTGATCAACGCCCTGCAACAAGGCGAATTGACCATCGACGGCCAAGCCAAAACCCTGCGCCTGAATAACCGCCTGCGGGGTCTGATCGACACCGCCATGGCCAGCCATCAATTGCTCGCTGCCGACGCCAAAATCCGTCTGAATGCCGCGCAGCAATTGCAGAAAAGCGCGAAACCCGCGCAGCTGAAATTCCTCGACCAGCAACTGGCGGGTGAAAAAGACCCAAGCGTCCACGCCGCCCTGAGTCTCGCTCTGGCCAATCTGCAACTGGTCGACACTGACCCGGCGGTACGCCTTGCAGCAGTGAGACTGCTCGGCGAAACCGGCGATCCACTGGCCCATACGCGCCTCGAAGGTTTGCTCGAACCCGGCGTTGAAGCCGATACCAATGTGCGCACCGCCGCCGAAACCAGCCTCGCTCAAGTCAAACGCAAACTGCTGATCGGCGAAATCCTCGGCCAGGCCTTCAGCGGTATGTCGCTGGGTTCGATCCTGCTGCTCGCCGCACTCGGTCTGGCGATCACCTTCGGCCTGCTCGGCGTGATCAACATGGCCCACGGCGAAATGCTGATGCTCGGCGCCTACTCGACGTACGTGGTGCAGCTGATGTTCCAGCGCTACGCACCGCAAGCCATCGAGTTCTACCCGCTGATCGCGCTGCCGGTGGCGTTCTTCGTCACGGCGGCGATCGGCATGGCGCTGGAGCGCACGGTGATTCGTCATCTCTATGGCCGACCACTGGAAACCCTGCTCGCCACCTGGGGCATCAGCCTGATGCTGATTCAACTGGTGCGCCTGCTGTTCGGCGCGCAGAACGTTGAAGTCGCCAACCCGGCGTGGCTGTCCGGTGGCATTCAAGTGCTGCCGAATCTGGTGTTGCCGTACAACCGCATCGTCATCATCGCTTTCGCGCTGTTCGTGGTGGTGCTGACGTGGCTGCTGCTGAACAAAACCCGCCTCGGTCTCAACGTCCGCGCCGTCACCCAGAACCGCAACATGGCGGCCTGCTGCGGCGTGCCGACCGGGCGCGTCGACATGCTCGCCTTTGGCCTCGGTTCAGGCATCGCCGGCCTTGGCGGTGTAGCGCTGAGCCAGATCGGCAACGTCGGCCCGGACCTCGGCCAGAGCTACATCATCGACTCGTTCCTGGTGGTGGTGCTCGGCGGCGTCGGCCAATTGGCCGGTAGCGTGCTGGCGGCCTTCGGCCTCGGTATCGCCAACAAGATTCTCGAACCGCAGATCGGTGCGGTGCTCGGCAAGATCCTGATCCTCGCGCTGATCATTCTGTTTATCCAGAAACGTCCGCAAGGCCTCTTCGCACTGAAAGGACGGGTGATCGACTGATGAACCAGCCTCTGTTAGTCACGGCCACACAAAAGGCCGGGCCGAAAGTCACGATTTTGGTCGGCGCGGTGATCCTCGCCCTCCTGATCGCCCTGCCGTTGCTGTCATTGCTGCCAGCGGAAAGTGCTCTGTCGGTCTCGGCGTACACGCTGACGCTGGTCGGCAAAATTCTCTGTTATGCCATCGTCGCGTTGGCACTGGATCTGGTTTGGGGTTACGCCGGGTTGCTGTCGCTGGGTCACGGTCTGTTCTTCGCCCTCGGCGGTTATGCGATGGGCATGTACCTGATGCGTCAGGCCGCCGGCGATGGTCTGCCGGCGTTCATGACCTTTCTGTCGTGGAGCGAATTGCCGTGGTACTGGACCGGCACCAGCAGCTTCGTCTGGGCCATGTGTCTGGTGGTGCTGGCGCCGGGTTTGCTGGCGCTGGTGTTCGGTTTCTTCGCCTTCCGCTCGCGGATCAAAGGCGTGTATTTCTCGATCATGACCCAGGCCCTGACCTTCGCCGGCATGCTGTTGTTTTTCCGCAACGAAACCGGGTTCGGCGGTAACAATGGCTTCACCAATTTCCGCACGATTCTCGGTTTCGGCATCACTGAACCGGGCACCCGCGCGGTATTGTTTCTGGCCACGGTGTTGTTGCTGGTGGCGAGCCTGTTCATCGGCTGGCGCCTGGCGCAGAGCAAGTTCGGCCGCGTGCTGACGGCGTTGCGTGATGCGGAAAACCGCTTGATGTTCTGCGGCTACGACCCGCGTGGTTTCAAGTTGTTCGTGTGGGTGTTGAGCGCGGTGCTGTGTGGTCTGGCCGGTGCGTTGTACGTGCCGCAAGTGGGCATCATCAACCCGAGCGAAATGTCGCCGACCAACTCGATCGAGGCTGCGGTGTGGGTTGCCCTTGGCGGCCGTGGCACGCTGATCGGGCCGTTGCTTGGCGCCGGTGTGGTCAACGGCATGAAGAGCTGGTTCACCGTGGCGTTCCCGGAGTATTGGCTGTTCTTCCTCGGCGCACTGTTCATCGTCGTGACGCTGTACCTGCCCAAAGGCGTGATCGGTCTGCTGAAGAAACGAGGTGAACAATGAGAATCACGGCAAGCGCTGAATTCATGTTGGAACCGGCCTTCTTTCCCGTCGAACCGAACAAGGACGCCGGCACCAGCCGCGACTCGATCGGCCTCGGTCAGCGCGTCGGTCCGGGTCTCGACACCCGTCACGGCACGATCCTCACACTGGAAGACATCAGCGTCAGCTTCGACGGCTTTCGTGCGCTGAATAATCTGAATCTATACATCGGCGTCGGCGAACTGCGCTGCATCATCGGCCCCAACGGCGCGGGCAAAACCACGCTGATGGACGTGATCACTGGCAAGACCCGACCGAGTCACGGCAAGGCGTGGTTCGGTGAAACACTGGACCTGACGCAGATGAGCGAAGTGCAAATTGCTCAGGCCGGCATCGGTCGCAAGTTTCAAAAGCCGACTGTGTTCGAGGCTTTGAGCGTGTTTGAAAACCTTGAATTGGCGCAGAAGACCGACAAGTCGGTGTGGGCCAGTTTGCGTGCGCGGTTAAGTGGCGAGCAGAAGGACCGGATCAGCGAAGTGCTGGAGACGATTCGCCTGACCACCTCGGTCAATCGCCCGGCCGGGTTATTGTCCCACGGGCAGAAGCAGTTTCTCGAGATCGGCATGTTGCTGATGCAGGACCCGCAACTGCTGCTGCTCGATGAGCCGGTGGCGGGGATGACCGATGCGGAAACCGAGTTCACCGCTGAGTTGTTCAAGAGCCTGGCGGGCAAGCATTCGTTGATGGTCGTGGAGCATGACATGGGCTTTGTCGGCTCGATTGCCGACCATGTCACCGTGTTGCATCAAGGCAGCGTTTTGGCGGAAGGCTCGCTTGAGCAGGTGCAGGAAAACGAGCGCGTGATCGAGGTCTATCTCGGCCGCTAAGGTATGCGAATACAAAACCTGTGGGAGCGAGCCTGCTCGCGAAAGCGATGCATCAGGCGATGAAGATGTTGAATGTCAGTCCGCATTCGCGAGCAGGCTCGCTCCCACAGGGTTCTGTGTGTAACAGAAGGAATTTGAACATGCTGCAAGTCGACAAGCTGCATCAGTACTACGGCGGTAGCCACATCCTCCGTGGCCTGTCTTTCGACGTTAAGGTCGGCGAAGTCACCTGCCTGCTCGGCCGTAACGGCGTCGGCAAGACCACCCTGCTCAAATGCCTGATGGGCCTGCTGCCCGCCAAGGAAGGCGCGGTGAACTGGGAAGGCAAAGCGATCACCACGTTCAAACCGCACCAGCGCGTTCACGCAGGAATCGCCTACGTACCACAGGGCCGCGAGATCTTCGGACGCCTGACCGTGGAAGAGAATCTGTTGATGGGCCTGTCGCGTTTTCCCGGCAGTGAAGCGAAAGAAGTGCCAAGTTTCATCTACGAACTGTTCCCGGTACTGCTACAAATGAAGCAGCGGCGCGGCGGTGACCTCTCCGGCGGTCAGCAACAGCAATTGGCAATTGGCCGCGCACTGGCCAGTCGTCCGCGCTTACTGATCCTCGATGAGCCGACCGAAGGCATTCAACCTTCGGTGATCAAAGAGATCGGCGCAGTGATCAAGAAACTCGCGGAACGCGGTGACATGGCGATTTTGCTGGTCGAGCAATTCTACGATTTCGCCGCAGAACTGGCTGATCAATACCTGGTGATGTCCCGGGGCGAGATCGTGCAGCAGGGTCGCGGTGAAAATATGGAGGCCGAAGGTGTACGCGGGCTGGTAACGATCTAGTACAACGAACTAATCTGTAGCTTCCTAACGATAATTACAAACCATGAATTCGACTGTTTCACCTGCCCTGTTTACCCCGAGCTGGCACGCCGAGCTGGAACTGGCTTACGCCCGTTTCGGCGACTGCACGCGTCCGGTCATGCGCCGGCACCTCGGCCCGCTACGGGTGCAAAAACACCTTTACGCCGAAGGCCCCGAGGTCTGCCAGCACATCATCGTCCATCCGCCGGGCGGGATTGCCGGCGGTGATCGCCTCGATATCAGCGCCCGCGTCGAGCACGACGCCTGGGCGCAGATCACCAGCCCCGGCGCGGCCAAATGGTATCGCGCTGGTGGGCCGGCTTATCAGAAACTTGACTTGAAAGTGGCAGCCGGGGCGACGCTGGAATGGCTGCCGCAGGAGACTATCGTCTACAGCGCTGCTCAGGCTGAGCTGAGCACTTCGATTGATCTTGAAGGTGACGCGCGGTTGTTTTACTGGGACGTGGTGGCGTTGGGGCGTCCGGCCAGTGGCGAGCGTTTTGATCGCGGGCATTTTCAGGCGCACCTGGATATTCGCCGCGACGGGCAATTGCTCTGGCATGAGCGCCAGCGCATTGTCGGCGATGACGGTTTGCTTGATTCGCCGATCGGGCTGGATGGTCATCCGGTGTTTGCAACGTTGTTGGTCACGGGTGAAATTAATGCTGAGTTGCTGGAGCGTTGCCGCTCGCTGGGCCATGAGGTGCGCGGGGATTTGACCCAGTTGCCGGGGTTGTTGGTGGCTCGGTGTCTGGCCAGCGAAGCATTGCTCGCCCGCGCCTGGCTTATCGATTTATGGCGCTTGCTCAGACCGGCCCTGCTCGGGCGTGACGCGATTTCTCCCAGAATATGGAGTACCTGAAAAAGCCCCTCACCCCCCGCCCTCTCCCGGAGGGAGAGGGAGAGGGAGCCTGACCGAGTCGCCTGAAATGATTCAACTGCCTGAAAAAACACTGCTGACTGAACCGGCCATTGAAAACAACCGGGTTCAGTCCCCTCTCCCTCGGGAGAGGGCTAGGGTGAGGGGTGGCTCCAACTGACACCCCGCGCCCGCAAGAACCTCACAAAACTGCCCTGATGGAACCCCACAATGGACCTGACCCCACGCGAAAAAGACAAGCTGCTGATCTTCACCGCCGGCCTCGTCGCCGAGCGGCGTTTGGCGCGCGGCGTGAAACTCAATTACCCGGAAGCCATGGCCTACATCTCCGCCGCACTGCTCGAAGGCGCGCGTGACGGCCAGACCGTCGCCGAGCTGATGCACTTCGGCACCACCCTGCTCAGCCGCGAACAAGTGATGGAAGGCATTGCGGAAATGATTCCGGAGATTCAGGTTGAAGCGACGTTCCCCGACGGCACCAAACTGGTCACCGTCCACCAACCGATCGTTTGAGGCCGCGCCATGACTTACTCCATTCGCGATGCCGTTCACGCCGACCTGCCGGCGATCCGTGACATCTACAACGACGCCGTACTCAACACCACGGCGATCTGGAATGAACAAGCCGTCGACCTCGGCAACCGTCAGGCGTGGTTCAGCGCGCGTCAGGCCCAGGCTTATCCGATTCTGGTGATCGTCGACGCCGACAACAGCGTGCTCGGCTACGCTTCCTTCGGTGACTGGCGACCGTTCGACGGCTTTCGCCACACCGTCGAGCACTCGGTTTATGTGCGCAGCGACCAGCGCGGCAACGGCCTCGGCCCGCGACTGATGACAGCGCTGATCGAGCGGGCCAGAACCTGCGGCAAACACGTGATGGTCGCGGCCATTGAAAGCGGCAACGCTGCCTCGATTCGCCTGCACGAACGCGCCGGTTTCAGCATCACCGGGCAAATGCCGCAAGTCGGCACCAAATTCGGCCGCTGGCTCGACCTGACCTTCATGCAACTGACCCTCAACCCTGGCGCGGAGCCGCCTGACGCCAACAAGGAGTGACACCGATGAACGCCGCCCAGCTGCGCCGCGTCAACGCGGAAAGTTTTGCGCATTACCGTCAGGGCCTGATCGACCTGCTGCTCGATGCCGTGGGTTACGGCGCCAGCGTTGGCTTCATGGCCGATCTCGATGCCGCGCAGGCGCGCGCATATTTCGATGAGGTGCAGGACAACGTCAACAAGGGCAGCGTGCTGCTCTGGGTGGTGGTCAAGGACGAACAAGTGCTGGCCAGTGTGCAGCTCGGGTTGTGCCAGAAAGCCAACGGCCTCAATCGCGCCGAAGTGCAGAAGCTGCTGGTGCGCGAACACGCACGGCGTCGCGGTCTCGGTCAGCAATTGATGAGTGCGCTGGAACTCGAAGCGCCCAAGCACAAACGCGGCATGCTTTACCTCGACACCGAGGCCGGCTCGCCCGCCGAGGATTTCTACAAGGCGCTGGGCTACACCCGCGCGGGTCAGATTCCTGATTACGCCTGCGACCCGCACGGGACATACCGGGCGACCGCCCTCTACTACAAGATTCTGCAAGGAGCCCAGTGATGATTCCTGGCGAGTACCAGATCCAGCCCGGCGACATCGAACTCAACGTCGGCCGCCGCACCGTCAGCCTGAAAGTCGCCAACAGTGGCGACCGGCCGATTCAGGTCGGCTCGCACTATCACTTTTTTGAAACCAACGATGCGCTGACCTTTGATCGCGCCGCGAGCCGTGGCATGCGCCTCAACATTCCGGCGGGGACGGCGGTGCGTTTTGAGCCGGGGCAGAGTCGCGAAGTCGAGCTGGTGGATTACGCCGGGCATCGGCGGGTGTTCGGATTTGCCGGGCGAATCATGGGTGATCTCTGACCTCTGCGTGCACCGCTGCCCCTCACCCCAGCCCTCTCCCGAGGGAGAGGGAGCCGATCACCGATAACCGGCCCACCGCGTACAGTCCCCTCTCCCTCTGGGAGAGGGCTAGGGTGAGGGTCGATGGCTCACCACTATTTTCCTGAAGGACGCAGCATGAAGATTTCCAGACAAGCCTACGCCGACATGTTCGGCCCCACCGTCGGCGACAAGGTGCGCCTGGCCGACACCGAGCTGTGGATCGAAGTCGAAAAAGACTTCACCACCTACGGCGAAGAAGTGAAGTTTGGTGGCGGCAAAGTCATCCGCGATGGTCAGGGCCAAAGTCAGTTACTGGCCGCCGAAGTGGTCGACACCCTGATCACTAACGCGCTGATCATCGACCACTGGGGCATCGTCAAAGCCGACGTCGGTCTCAAGGACGGCCGCATCGCCGCGATCGGCAAGGCCGGCAACCCCGACGTGCAACCCAACGTCGACATCGCCATCGGCGCGAGTACCGAAGTGATCGCCGGTGAAGGCATGATCCTCACCGCCGGCGGCATCGATACGCACATCCACTTCATCTGCCCGCAGCAGATCGAAGAAGCGTTGATGAGCGGTGTCACCACCATGATCGGCGGCGGCACCGGCCCGGCCACCGGCACCAACGCCACCACCTGCACCTCTGGTCCTTGGCACCTGGCACGCATGCTTCAGGCCGCCGATGCGTTCCCGATGAACATCGGCCTCACTGGCAAAGGCAACGCCAGCCTGCCGGAGCCGCTGATCGAGCAGGTCAAGGCTGGCGCCATCGGCCTCAAGCTGCACGAAGACTGGGGCACCACGCCGGCGAGCATCGACAACTGCCTGAGCGTTGCCGATCAGTTCGACGTGCAGGTGGCAATCCACACTGACACCCTCAACGAGTCCGGTTTCGTCGAAACCACCCTCGGCGCGTTCAAGGGCCGCACTATCCACACCTATCACACCGAAGGTGCCGGTGGCGGTCATGCGCCGGACATCATCAAGGCCTGCGGCTTTCCTAACGTGCTGCCGAGTTCGACCAATCCGACCCGGCCGTTCACCCGCAACACCATCGACGAACACCTCGACATGCTGATGGTCTGCCATCACCTCGACCCGAGTATCGCCGAAGACGTTGCGTTCGCCGAAAGCCGCATCCGCCGCGAAACGATTGCCGCCGAAGACATCCTTCATGACCTCGGCGCGTTCTCGATGATCAGCTCCGACAGCCAGGCCATGGGCCGCGTCGGCGAAGTCATCACGCGCACCTGGCAGACCGCCGACAAGATGAAAAAGCAGCGCGGCCCGCTGCCGCAGGATGGCGCAGGCAACGACAACTTCCGCGCCAAACGCTACATCGCCAAATACACGATCAACCCGGCAATCACCCATGGCATCAGCCATGAAGTCGGCTCGATCGAAGTCGGCAAGTGGGCGGATCTGGTGCTGTGGCGCCCGGCGTTTTTCGGCGTGAAACCGACGCTGATCCTCAAGGGCGGCGCGATTGCCGCGAGCCTGATGGGCGACGCCAACGCCTCGATTCCGACACCGCAACCGGTGCACTACCGCCCGATGTTCGCCAGTTACGGCGGCTCGTTGCATGCGACCAGCCTGACCTTTATCAGCCAGGCGGCGCAGGAAGCCGGATTACCTGAAGCGCTAGGACTGAAGAAGAAAATCGCCGTGGTGAAGGGTTGCCGTGACGTACAGAAAACCGACCTGATCCACAACGATTACTTGCCGGACATCGATGTCGATCCGCAAACCTATCAGGTCAAAGCGGACGGTGTGTTGCTGTGGTGTGAACCGGCGGAAACGTTGCCGATGGCGCAGCGCTATTTCCTGTTCTGACAAGCGTCGTCGTCTGAATACGGACGTTGAAATCCGTATTCAGCAGCGATGCCAGATCAATCAGGGAAATGCCCACGACATCTGTTGTTCGGTGTAGTTGTAATCCAGACGCAGCTCAGTGCCTGCCGGGATGTCTTGCGAAGCGAACACGGCGTTAAGGATGAAGTCCTTGGTCACCAATTGCTTGCCGACCCACTGTTGCGCCTCGATGTCGAAAGGCACCGTTTCAACGTTATAGCCACCGCGTGCCTGGCGAACGGGCTTGCCTGCAGCGTCGTACTCAAAGTTGGAATTGATTCTGGAAATGATGTTGTCACCCAATATCGCCAAAGGGTCGGGCAGCATTTGCCCCGGACCATACTGCAAGCGCACCCCGGCCAGCATGCTGAACGTCTGTTCATATGGCTGTACGAAGCGTGCCGGGGTAATGGCGCCCCCGTAGACACCGATCACCTCGCCTTTGGCCAAGCGCCGGTTGGCCACCACCATGGACTGCCCGATCAACGCTTTTTCACCGGGGACTTTTACATCGGCTTCGGTGAACAGTCGCCATTGCAGTTTCTCTTCATAGAGCATCGCGACATCTTCATAACCTTCGTATTTGATGTAGGGCTTGATCTGCTCGGAGGTAAACAGGTCACCGTTTTCAAAACGTACCTTGGTCTGCAACTTTCGAATGCGGATCGGCCGGCCGGCGGTGTCGCGGAGCGGGTACTTGCCATTGTTGGCGCGGTTGTAGGTGCCCAGCTGATTACCGAGAAACGAATAGCGCGTTTCACTGCGCATCAGATTCAGCTCTTGCGCCGTGTACGGCTTGATCGGCATGGACTCGGAGGCCAGATAAAACTGCTCCGACGCACCGTCGTCATTGCGCGGCAACTCCTCCAGCGCCAACTCGAACTCATCGTCACTTCTGCGCGGAGAACGACGACTCTTGCGCGGCATCACAGCCTGCGGCGTGGAAGCGGAGAAATCCTGCAATGGAAACCAGTGATTGCTCGCAGGATCAAATGCAAGCGCCGGCCCTGACGGTTGCAGTTCGCTCGCCAGACGGGCCCTGTGCAGACCGGTTTGCGGATCGACGGCAAGCAATACCGTGCCGCCATCCTGAATATCGGCGTATTGCCGGCCCTTGAAAGTGCGAAAGCCCTCGGCATCGGCGGCGGGTAACGCGCTTGATGCGGGGATCAGGTATTGCTGCAGCCCAGGGGCTTCGGTAGTACTGACACCGGTGGAAACCGACGTCGACTCGTGCACATGCACTCTCGTCGTCGCCGCAGCCACTGAAGTCTCAGGCGTGCCACCCGCCGTTTCAGGCGTAGTACCGGGCGTTTTGCGCAGAAAGGGGTCTGGGGCGAGATGCGCTGTCCCGGTTCCTGAAGAATCCGCATCAGCGGATGTACGCGGGCTCGCGGGCACATCGACGCGGCCCGTTACCGGTGTTGGCGGTTTGGGTTTGACTGGCATTTTTACGTTTCCTTGTGAGCGTTACGCGGCGTCCGCCGGCATGGCTGGCGCTGCGGCGACCGGCGTCCATTGCCGATCCTTGCTCGAAACTATCAGAGAGATTCGCCGGTTAAAACCGGGGAAACACCTGCAAAAACATTAACCTTGCGCAAGCGGCTTCGCTTCATGAGCAAGGTCGATCGGGCCAGGCAAAACCGGCGGAAAACTACTCGACCACCAGGCGCCCCAGACGCTGGCGCAACATGCGGTTTTCAGCGCGCAATTCACGCACCTCTTCCAGCAGGTCCAGCGCCAGGGCGACGCCTTCCCACTCAAGCTCCAGATCGCGCCGCAGCTTGGCGGCGCGTTTGGCCAAAGCCAATTCGTAATCGGTGAAACGCCATTCCCGGGGCTGCGCGCCCTGAGGTTCGAGGATGCCGTGCTCGACGATTTCGATCACGTAGACGTCCGACAGATCGGCCGCCTCACAGAATTCTGCCAGGTCCAGTTGAACGATCAGGGGGCTGCTCATGATGGGCTACTCCGTCGTCGAATTTAGAAGTTCTCTCGCGGATTGAAGGCGGCTTTCTTCGCCAGTTCCTGCCACAGCGCCTTGACCTCGTCGTCGGCCGCTTTCGGCATCACCGCTTTGAGTTGCACAAACAGATAACCGCGCTCGCCGGCCTTGTTTTTCAAGCCATGACCTTTGGCGCGCATGCGCTGACCGTTCTGACTGCCGGCCGGCACCTTCAAGTTGATCTTGCCGGTCAGCGTCGGCACCGCCACCTCGGCACCCAGCGCCAGTTCCCACGGCGCCAGCGGCAAGGTGATGATGAGGTTTTCGCCTTCTACATCGAATTTCGGGTGCGGCGCAAAACGAATGGTCAGGTACAGGTCGCCGTTGGCCCCGCCACCGACGCCCGGTGCGCCCTGGCCTTTGAGGCGGATGCGCTCGCCGTCGGTCACGCCCGCCGGGATCTTCACGTTCAGGCTCTTGCTGGTATTGCTGACGTGCTGGCCGTTGGCGTTGTATTGCGGCACCTGGAAGGTGACTTTCTTCGACTCGTTCGACAGCGTCTCCTCGAGGAAGATCGGCAGTTCCATTTCCACGTCTTGCCCTCGGCGCCCAGCACTGCGTTGTTGCCGGCCTTCGCCGCCACCGAAACCGGGGCCGCGATTGCCGAAGATCGAACTGAAGAAGTCCGAGAAGTCGCCGGTGTCGCCACCGCCGCCGCCAAAGCCACCACGGCTCTGCCAGCCCGGTGGTCCCTGGAACGGCTGACCGTGCTGGCCATAACGGCGCAGCTCGTCGTATTCGGCACGTTTGTCAGCGCTTTTCAGCGCTTCATAGGCTTCCGAGGCGTCTTTGAACTTGGCCTCGGCGTCCTTTTCCTTGCTGACATCAGGGTGGTATTTACGCGCCAGCTTGCGATAGGCAGCCTTGATTGCCTTGTCGTCTGCCGTCGGCTCCACGCCGAGTATCTTGTAATAGTCTTTGAAGTCCATCGAAGGAATCACCGTCCGTTATCGATTTCGCGCCGATGCCAGCATGCGCCGATTCGCGCGTGCCGGGTTGACCGATCTCAAGGTTGTGACCGGGTGGCGCAGCAGAAGTTTATCGGCAGTGGACGGCGGTTCTTGTGACCGCCGGTGGTTCTGCCGGCCCATGCCAGCAAGTTTGGGGCAAAGCTTGAGGTTTCAAGGCAGTTTAGTCGTGAAATAGCAGATGACCGGCCTTCGAATCTGGCGCGCACTGACATACACTGCGCGGCCGTTTTTTTGACCGGAACCGAAAGACATGAAAGACGCCTCTCCAGCCCGTGCCTGCGGCATCGACTTCGGCACGTCCAACTCCACCGTCGGCTGGCTGCGCCCCGGCATGGAAACGATGATCGCGCTGGAAGACGACAAGATCACGCTGCCGTCGGTGGTCTTCTTCAACATCGAGGAGCGCCGCCCGGTTTACGGTCGTCTGGCGCTGCACGAGTATCTGGAAGGCTACGAAGGCCGACTGATGCGCTCGCTGAAGAGCCTGCTCGGTTCCAAGCTGATCAAGCATGACACCAGCGTGCTCGGCACGGCGATGCCGTTCAAGGACTTGCTCGGCCTGTTCATCGGCCAGCTGAAGAGCCGCGCGGAAACCGCCGCTGGTCGGGAATTCGAGCAAGTGGTACTCGGCCGTCCGGTGTTCTTCGTCGATGACGATCCGCTGGCTGACCAGGAAGCCGAAGACACCCTGGTCGATGTGGCGAAGAAGATCGGCTTCAAAGAGGTGTCGTTCCAGTACGAACCGATTGCGGCCGCCTTCGACTACGAGTCGACCATCGAGAAAGAAGAGCTGGTGCTGATCGTCGACATCGGCGGTGGTACCTCCGACTTCTCGCTGGTGCGCCTGTCGCCGGAGCGTCGCGGTTTCGATAACCGTCACGATGACATCCTTGCCACCGGCGGCGTGCACATCGGCGGGACCGACTTCGACAAGCAACTGAGCCTGCAAGGCCTGATGCCGCTGTTCGGCTACGGCAGCCGCATGAAGAGCGGCGCCTACATGCCGACCAGCCACCACATGAACCTGGCGACCTGGCACACCATCAACTCGGTGTACTCACAGAAATCCAGCCTGGCGCTGGGCAGCATGCGCTACGACATCGAAGACACCGGCGGCATCGATCGTCTGTTCAAGTTGATCGAACAGCGCGCCGGCCACTGGCTGGCGATGGAAGTCGAAGAAACCAAGATTCAACTGACCCACACCGATAGCCGCCATGTGCCGCTGGACCGGATCGAGGCCGGGTTGAGTGTGGAACTGACGCGAGCGCTGTTTGAATCGGCAATTGATGCGCTGCTGGAGCGGGTACGCGGCAGCGTTACGCAGCTGTTGAACGATGCCGGTGTGGCGGTGGATCAGGTCGATACCGTGTTCTTCACCGGTGGTTCGAGCGGGATTCCAGCGCTGCGCAACAGCGTCTCGGCGATGCTGCCGAATGCGCGGCATGTTGAAGGGAATATCTTTGGCAGCATTGGTAGCGGATTGGCGATTGAAGCCATGAAACGCTATGGCGCCATGGCCTGACCTGAAATCGGCGTCGCGCCTTTCGCGAGCAGGCTCGCTCCCACAGTGGATTGCATTTCAACTGAAGGAATGCGGTCAAAGTGTGGGAGCGAGCCTGCTCGCGAAGGGGTCCGTTCAGTCGCTACAAGGCTTGGATCAAACCATCCCGCCCAGCTTCAACTCACTCTTCAGATACGCGTAATAAATCGGCCCCGCCACCACCCCCGGCAGGCCGAACGCGGCCTCGAACACCAGCATCGCCAGCAGCAACTCCCACGACTTGGCACTGATCTGCCCGCCGACAATCCGCGCGTTGAGAAAGTATTCGAGCTTGTGGATAACAATCAGATAACCCAGCGCCGCCACCGCCACCCAGATCGACAGTGACAGGCCGACGATGGTGATCAGCGTGTTGGAAATCAGGTTGCCGATCACCGGCAGCAGACCGAGCAGGAAGGTCAGCACGATCAGGGTTTTGGTCAACGGCAGCTTCACGCCGAACATCGGCAGGATCACCGCGAGGAAGATCCCGGTGAAGAATGTGTTGAGCAAAGCAATCTTGATCTGCGCGAAAACGATATTGCGAAACGCTTGAACCAGCAGGTGCAGACGGTCGAACAGCGCCGCCGCCAGCGGTTTGCGCTTGGTCACGTCGGGCACGCGCTGCAGGGCGATGATCGCGCCGAGCACCATGCCGATCAGCAGCGTCACGAACATGTGCGCCGCGTCCTTGCCGACCAGTTGCAGGTCGGACAAGTGCTTGCTCATCCACTCGCCGATCGCCACGCGAAATTCCGCAGCACTGGCCGGCAGGTAGGCGTCGATGAACGGCGGCAATTGCCCACGCGCGCGGTCGACCACACCCATGAATTTATCGAGGGAAGCGCCGGGGTTTTCTGCTTCGTGCAGGAGAAAACTGATCGCGCCGGCGAAGATCAGCGCCAGCACACTCACCACCAGCGTGCCGAGCAAAGCCACCGCCAGCCAACGCGCGCGGCGGCCTTCGATCAGCCGTTGCAGTTGCGGGGTGAGCATGTTGACCAGCTCATAGACCAACAACCCGGCCAACAGACTGGGCAACAAGCGCAGCGGCAGCACCAGCAGCAAACCGCCGAAAATGATGATGCAACTGACCCAGAACACTACATGACGCTCAGAAAACGTTGGCATACAGCCTCAAAACGAACGGCGTAAAAGGATTGGCAGTCTGCCAGCGTTCCGGGGTGAGCACTAGAAATATGCGGTGCTTCAGCCCCCTCACCCTAGCCCTCTCCCAGGGGGAGAGGGAACCGATCGAGGAATGGCGAAGAAATCCGGCGACCTGCCAGTGCTGTATTGAATCCAGAATCGGCCGGATAGTTCAGGTCGATGGATATCTGAAAACAACGCGGTCAGTCCCCCCTCCCTCCGGGAGAGGGTCAGGGTGAGGGCGGCCCCCCACCGAACCGGGTTATTTTTTCTTCAGGCAATCACTCATGAACGTCTTGCGCGCATCGCCGGTCAGGGCTTTGGTTTTCGCGTCGGCGTTGCAGGTTTTCATTTTTTCCTGCTGCGGGGTCAGGGTCTTGGCATCGTTGGCTGCTGGCGCTGTCTTGAGGCAGGTGCTCATGAAGGTTTTGCGCTCATCGCCTTTCAGACTCTTGGCGGTCGCATCAGCATTGCAGGTGGTCATCTTGTTCTGTTGCGCCGTGGCGGCGAAACCCTGGGAACACAGGAGCAAACCAATCATCAACAAAGGCACACGCAACATCTTCATGGAGTTTTCTCCTTGTCGCCGCACCGACGGGGGCGGCCTCTGCTGGAGTGTAGCCAAATCTTGTTACACCTTCCTGCCTTCCAGATGGCTACGGCGATACTGCTCCGGCGTACAGCCGGCCTGCCGCGCGAACATGGCGATAAATGCCGAGCCGCTGCTGTAACCGAGGTCGAAGGCAATTTCCTGCACACTGCGTGAAGTCTCCAGCGCCTCGATCGCGGCAAGATAGCGCAGACGCTGACGCCACTCGCCGAAACTCATCCCCAGCTCACGAACAAATTGCCGCGCCAGCGTGCGCTCACTGACATGCACCTGCAGCGCCCAATGCGCCAACGGCTGATTGTTGCCCGGATTGGCCTGCAAGGTTTCCAGGATCGCCAGCAAACCGGTGCTGCTCGCGTAGGGCAGATAACATTCGTGCACCGGTGCCTGTTGCAGTTGATCGACCAACACCTGCGCCAGACGCTGATCAGCATCGAGCTCGGGAATCTTCACGTCGCGGGCGGCGAAGTCTTTGAGAATCGCCTTGAGGATGTCGCTGATCGCCAACGTGCAGGCACGTTTGGGCAACTCGGTGCAGACCTTGGGATCAAGGCACACCGCGCGATAGTTGACCGGCTGATGGCTGTAAAAGCTGTGCTCGACCTGCGGCGGCACCCACACCGCGTACTGCGGCGGCGACATGAAGCGGCTGCCGTCGACGTCCATGTGCAGCACGCCGTGAGCCGCGTACTCCAGGGTGCCCCATGGATGGCGGTGCGGCGCGGCAAATTCGTGGGCGTTGAAATCGGCGTAGCGGAAGTACACCGCCGACGGCAGTTCGCTGAAATCCAGCAGATCGATGTGTTTACTGTTCATGCTGTCCGGTTTCAGAGGCAGGTTGTCCGGTTCGAAGTATAGGCCTGCATCCAGACAAGGGATAATTGCCCTTCATCAACGTACTGGTTTCAGCTCATGCAATACGCGTTTCCGCTGCTGGCGATTTTTATCTGGGCCGGCAATACCGTGATCAACAAACTCGCGGTCGGGGCAATTTTCCCCGCCGAGATCGGTTTCTATCGCTGGCTGCTCGCCGGTTTGCTGTTCACCCCGTTCATGCTCAAAGCGGTGATCGCGCACTGGCCGCAGATCCGTCCGAACCTGGGCAAGATTTTCATCCTCGGCGTACTCGGCATGGCGGTGTATCAAAGCCTCGCCTACTTCGCCGCGACGCTGACCACCGCGACCAATATGGGCATCATCCTGTCGCTGATGCCTTTGATGTCGCTGGCCATGGCGATTATCAGCCTTGGACAGCGCCTGACCGCCGGCGCGCTGGTCGGTGCGGTGTTGTCATTCGCTGGCGTACTGGTGGTGGTGTCGTCCGGCAGCCTCGGTGCGTTGTTGCAGCACGGCGTGAACATGGGGGATGCGATGATGTTGATCGCCACCCTCGCCTATGCGATCTACAGCACCTTGCTGAAAAAATGGCAGCTGCGTCTGCCGCCGTTGGTGTTGCTGTATTTGCAAGTGCTGGTGGCGATTGTCGTGTTGTTTCCGTTGTATGCGGCTTCGCCGAAAACCGGTTTGACCCTGCAGAACACTCCGCTGGTGCTGTATGCCTGCCTGCTGGCGTCGATGCTCGCACCGCTGGCGTGGATGCAGGCTGTGCAGCGGTTGGGACCGAGCCGGACGACGTTGTTCTTTAATTTGCTGCCGTTGATTACCGCGCTGATTGCGGCAGTGGTGTTGAAGGAACAGTTGGCGATGTATCACCTGGTGGGCGGGTTGTTGACGTTGGGTGGGGTGATTTTGTCTGAGCGCTGGACAACCGTGTTGGGCCGCCGGATCAGTATTGCCTGATCTGGCCCCATCGCGAACAGGCTCACTCCTACATTTGGAATGCGTTCACCTGTAGGAGTGAGCCTGCTCGCGATGAACGATAACTCGGTCTTACAAGCTAAAGACCGGCAGCCTCAAGCCGCGCCGCATGCTCGACAAACAATCGCACCGGATCCGCACCTTTGCCGACCAGCCCCAGCGACTGGTTAACGATGTCGAAGTGATCCAGCGGAAAGTCATCGCCAATCACCGTGCCAAGATGCGAGCTGTACCGCCCGACCATCCCGTCGCACTGCCCCGGTTCCCGCACAAAGGTTTTCGCAAACAAGCGACAACTGCGATTGGTCCCGTCAAACAGATTACCGCCACGATCGGTCTTGCCCGGCTGCAACGTCCCCGACCACGAGTAATAACGCACGCCGTTAACTTCCTCCGGCCCGTGCCCGCCCCACGTCTCGGGCAAGCCCTGTGGATAACGCTGGTTGAACAGTGCGACGCCTTCAGTCGTCAGCGATTGGTGCGAGGCGTGGATATCCACCGGCAGTTTCGGCCCGTGATAACCGGTCTCCAGTAACGCCATCAGCCAACCGACAAAACGCAACAACGCCGCAAGGATCCGACCTTTGGCACTGTCCGCCGGGTAATGTTTCGCCAGGTAATCAGCCAGTTCCGAGCCATGATTCGGTCCGGCCACCGATGTGACCGACGCCACCAGATCCGGCCGTCTCGCCGCCGCATAGCGTGCCGTCAGCGAACCCTGACTGTGGCCGAACAGGTTGACCTTTTGCGCCCCGGTCTCACGCAGAATCTCATCGATCCGCGCCAGCAACTGCTCGCCGCGTACCTCAGTCGAATTGAGCGGCGACACCTGCACCGCAATCACCGTCGCACCACCCCGGCGCAATGCCTTGATGATGCCGTACCAATACGGATAGAGGACCAGCCGGATAAACCCGAGCATGCCGGGCACCAGCACCAGTGGATAACGCGTCGACATGGGCAAACATCCTTGTGGTCGGTGAGTGGATGCAAGGCGTGCAAAACGCCCGCCAAGCATCCTCCCTGATGATGACAACTCAGCGACCAGCCTACTTCAGGCCCACCACCCCTGCCACAATCAGCCCTACCGAAAGCAGTTTGACCAGCGTCAGGCTCTCGCCCAGCAAGGCAAAACCGAGAAACACCGTGCCCAATGAGCCAATCGCCGTCCAGATCGGGTAGGCAATGCTCACT
Source organism: Pseudomonas sp. CROZ-RG-20F-R04-15 (assembly GCF_022662375.1). Taxonomy (GTDB): domain Bacteria; phylum Pseudomonadota; class Gammaproteobacteria; order Pseudomonadales; family Pseudomonadaceae; genus Aquipseudomonas. The sequence goes on from NZ_JAKNQL010000014.1 coordinate 132,671, forward strand.
GGCAACTCGCGCATCGCCAGCGTGAGAAAGTAGATGCCGCCAACCGCCGCAATCACCGTGATCAACGACGGCCAGAGCCGGGTGAAGCCCTCGGCGTACTTCATGCCCATGGCAAAGGTCACTTCAAACCCGGCGGCGATCAGCAAGAACAGCCAGGCCACCTAGAACACCCGGGCGAGGTCGAGCAGGCGCTGCTCGGCCTCGGCCACCGACACCGCGAAGGTGCGCTCGGCGGACTCTTCGCCCTCGGCCGCGACCACAGTGACGTCGTTGATGCCGATGAAACCCAGCGCCGTGCGCAGCCATGGATCGGCGTGGTTCAAGGCTTCCAGTTCACCTCCCGGACCGAAGCCAAACCCGCCGCGACTGGTGACAATCAGCGCCTTCTTGCCCTGCAACAGCGGCGTGTACTGGGCGACACCGTTGTCCAGCGTGTGATCGAAGGTCAGGCCCAGGCGCACGATCTGGTCGACCCAGGCCTTGAGGCCGCTGGGTACGCTGAAGTTGTACATCGGCGTGGAAATCAGCAGCAAGTCGTGGTCGAACAACTCGCCGACCCATTGATCGCTCAATGCCAGATCCGCCTGCATCGATAACGGACGCGCCTCAGGCTGTGGATAAAACGCGGCGGCGACAAAGGCTTCGTTTACCGCCGGAATCAGCGCCCGCCCGACCTCGCGGCGAGTCACCTGCGCGTGTGGATGACGCACCTGCCAGGCACTGAGAAAATGTTCCGCCAGGCGCCGCGAGTGAGAGCGGTCACCACGAGGGCTGGCATGAATCGCAAGAATTTTGCTCATCTGAAACTCCTTGAGGCTAGACTTTGATTGCTGTGTCGCTGCAGATTGCAGGCGCCACGCCTAAGCCTCAAATGAGCAAAAATCAGTCGGGATGAATTCATTTCACCCATGGAGCTTTCAATGTTCGCCTCGCTGCCGCTGACCGCTCTGCGCGCTTTTGAATCGGCCTCTCGGCTGCTCAGTTTCAAGGCTGCCGCCGAAGAGCTGTCAGTCACGCCCACCGCGATTTCGCACCAGATTCGCTCGCTGGAAGACTGGCTCGGCGTTGCGCTGTTCGAACGCCTGCCACGTCAGGTGCGCCTGACCGAGGGCGGCGAACGCCTGTTTCGCAGTCTGCATGGCGCGCTGCTGGAAGTGGCGCAAAGCGTCGACACCCTGCGCCCGCAGCGCAACGCGAGCACGCTGACGCTATCGACCACTGCCGCATTCGCCGCGCTGTGGCTGGTGCCGCGCCTCGGGCGGTTTTATGCGCAGCATCCGAACATCACCGTGCGTCTCGATACCCATTGCGAAGTCATCGATCTGCACCAGGACGCCAGTGTCGATCTGGTGTTGCGCTACAGCCTCGACGACTACCCGAACCTTTATGGCCTGTGCCTGTTCGATGAATCATTCGGTGTTTACGGCTCGCCCGAGCAAGTGGCGCTGGCCGCACGGCGCACACCGACGTTGATCAGCGTGCGTTGGCACAACTCGAAACTGTATGCCCATGGCTGGGAAGCATGGTGCGCCAAGGCCGGTGAACAGTGGTTGAACCAGCAGCCAGCCAACCGCGAATACGATGAAGAACACTACGCCCTGCAAGCAGCAATCGCCGGACAAGGATTGGTGCTGGCGAGCAACATTCTGGTCTCGGAAAGCGTCGCCAGTGGTTTGCTGGTGCCATACAAGGGTGAGATTCAAGTCGATGGCGCCGGCTACAGCGCGTTGTGTGTGCCGGGTCGCGAGCGGCATCCACCGGTGCGGGCGTTTTTCGCCTGGTTGCGGGAGGAAGCGCAGCTCTCGGGCCTGGCCCCAAGGTCGCCGCAAATCGCATAAAACTTTTTGCAACGCTCATGACTCACAGCTTAGGAAGCGACCGCGTCCGCAGAACGTGGCGCCCATCGGATTAGCCTCCAGGAGATCGAAATGAGCGACGACCTGCATCTGTCAGATGTCCAAACACTGCGCGACCGTGCGCGCCAACACGTCGAAAACGGCGCCGTCACCGAGGGCTACAGCGCCGACCGTGAAGAGGTGCTGCGCTTGCTCAATGAATCGCTGGCCACCGAACTGGTCTGCGTGCTGCGCTACAAGCGCCACTACTTCATGGCCAATGGCGTGAAAGCCCATGTGGCCGCCGAAGAGTTCCTCGAACACGCCACCCAGGAAGCCCAGCACGCCGACCGCCTCGCCGAGCGCATTGTGCAATTGGGCGGCGAGCCTGAGTTCAACCCCGACCTGCTGTCGAAAATGTCCCACGCGCAATACGTGGCCGGCAACACCCTCAAAGAAATGGTTTACGAGGATTTGGTCGCCGAGCGCATCGCTATCGACAGCTACCGGGAAATCATTCAGTACATCGGTGAGAAAGACCCGACTACGCGGCGTATCTTCGAAGATATTCTGGCGCAGGAAGAAGAACATGCCGATGACATGGCTGACATCCTGAACGACCTCTAACTCTTCTAAACCGCATTCGCGAGCAGGCTCGCTCCCACACTCGACCGCATCCATCTGAAGGAATGCGGTCCCCTGTGGGAGCGAGCCTGCTCGCGAAGGGGCCCTTACGGCCACCGATTACTTGGTCGGTTTGACAGTGACAGGCGCCTTGCCCGCCTTCATCTGCTCCAGCAACGGCGCACACTGGTTCGGCTCGCCACCACTCGGCGCCACCAGCGCCAACAACCCCGCCGCCGGCGCTGCAATCACACCCAACGCCACCATCCCCGCCCCGCGCAACATCAGCGGCACAGCCTTCACGCCGGCATCCGGCTTGATGAACTTGCCGCGCACGTACAGCGGCGAGCGCAGTGAAATCAAACGCCAGCCCTTGGATTCCGGGGTCACGGTCAGATCGAGCTGCTCGGTGGCCATGTTTGCCGTGCCATCGATGTAGATAATCGCGTTCTCGGTATCGAAGACAAACAGCTGCGTAGTCGCCAGACCAGACTTGATATCAAAGTCCGCCGCCGCGCAGTTGATCTTCACTTCCTTGTCGCCAAAGATCTTGCCGACCACATAGTTACCGACGTTGAGCCCGGCCAGCTCCATCAGCTCGCGGCTGATCGCGCCGTCGTTGATCAGCATCTTCAATTTGCCGTTGGCACCGCCCAGCAACTTGGCCACCGAGTTGCCGCGCCCGCTGATATCGGCGTCACCGTTGAGTTCACCGAAACTGGTCTTCATGGGTTCAAAGGTCGGGAACAATTCTTTGAGCTTGAACCGACGCGCGGTCAATTTGGCCCGGCCTTCCAGCGGCTCGGTACGACCGTTGAGGCGGATCTGTGCATCAAGATTGCCGCCCGCCACGCCAAAGCGCAGTGGCTCCAGGCTGAGTTCGCCGTCGTTGAGTTTCAGGTGGGTATAAAGGTCGTTGAACGGCAGTTTTTCGCTGTGGACGATGCGCTTGCCGGTGAACTCGACATCGGCGTCCATCGCACGCCAGCGATCGGTCTTGAACTCCTCCACCGGCAGCACTTTATCGGCCGGTTGTTTGCTCTCGCCGCCGCGAGCCTTTTGCTTGTCATTGGAGTCAGCACCGATCAGTGGCGCAAGGTCGGCGAACAGCAGTTGATTAGAGAGCAATGCACCGCTGAGTTTTGGCCGTGGCTGGCTGGCAACGTAGGTCAGGTCGCCGTGAATATCGCTGCTGCCGATCTTGCCGTTGAACTGCTCATAGGTGAACTTCGCACCGGCCTCGTCGTGCAGCTTGGCGATCAAATGGCCGTCAGTGGAGTACGGCGGCGTGTCCGGCAGGGTCACGCCGGTTAAAGGATAGAGATTGCCGAGACTGGCCCCGGCCAGTTTCAAGCGCAGATCGAGCGCGCCAAGGTTCAGTGGATCGGTCAGCGTGCCAGCCAGTTCGATGCTGGTGTCGCCGATCTTCGCCTGGGCCTGCAAAGGGAATGGCTTGCTCGCGTCCTGCAACGCCAGCAGCCCGCCGATCTTGCCTTGGCCGGTGAGGTTTTGGCCGTGATATTGGCCTGTGACCTTTAAGGCAAATGCGTAATCCTGCGGTGCACCGCCCTTGTCCTGCGCAGTTTTCGCCGCTTTGGCACCAACGATGTCGCTGTAAGGAATCGGCTTGCCCAGCGGATCGATCAGTACATCGAGACTGGTTTTCAGTGTCTGATCATCAAGAGTGACGTGGCCCTTGTCGAAACCGATGGCGCCGATGTCGACCACCCAGTTCGACGGTTCGGCATTCGGGTCTTTCGGATCGAACTTGAACGTCCAGTTCGCGCGGCCGTCGGCCAGACGCTGCAACTCGGCGTTCGGTTCGGTCAGGTCAATACGCGGAATCACCACCCGTTGCGCCAGCAGCGCCAGCGGCGAGATACGCAGCTCAACGCGCTTGAGCGTGACCATCTGCGGTTTTTTCGACCAGTCCGGGTTGCCCAGGCTCAAATCCTCAGCGACCACGTGCGGCCACGGCACCCAGGCGCGCCAGCCGCCCTCGTCCGGCTCGCGCTGCCAGATCACCGCGAGGTTGCCGTTGATGGCAAACGGTCGGTGCAGTTCTTCCGAGACTTTGGCGTTGAGCGGCGGTTTGATCCGGTTCCAGTCGAAGAACACGATGATCAACACCAGCACCGCCAGTAGCAGCACGAGGGTGGCGAAGGTCCAGCTGAAGATTTTTCCAGTGCGCGTCATGCACAAAGCTCCTGATCACGACCGCACGCAAAGACTGCGGCGTACGGCTGAAACGGCGGACCAAAGCGGCCCTCATGAAATCTACGACTGGCAAACCAGCCGCAGGTTTAATCGAAAGGTCGATTAAGGCGCAAAAACTCACGCGAATTCTGACCGATCAGTCGAACAGTGTTACCGCGACCCGCACTTTTGCGAGGCGCGAGTGGGTCGGAAATACCCACCCCGGTGCAAAACCGCTGCCCTGAAAGGCCCGATCTAGAGCCTCCTGGCAGAACAATCAATTCTGTTGATTATTACCATTGCGTTTATGAACTTTTATATCGACTTATCGAGAGTAGCATTGCCCTCGTACCCACTTTATCGCCCTCCCAAGGAGCAACCCATCATGAAACGCCAATTACTGCTCAGCCTTACCCTGTCGATGTTAGCCAGCACTGCTTTCGCCCTGCCCGCTGCCGATCAGGCTACTCCGCAAGTGAAATCCAGCCACTCGGTGTTCAGCCAAACCGTAGCCGCTGATGGTTCCGACCGTACCCCACAAGGCCAGACCCTGGCTGAAGGCGGCCGTGATCGTCTGGAAGAGAAAGGTCTGGTGCAAGACGGCTACGACAAGACTCCACAAGGTCAGACCCTCGCCTCCGACGGTGGTGATCGCACCCCACAAGGCCAGACCCTGGCTTCCGACGGTAGCGACCGCACCCCACAAGGCCAGACTCTGGCTTCTGACGGCGGCGACCGCACTCCACAAGGTCAAACCCTTGCCGAAGGTGGTGGTGACCGTGTGATCGAACGCAACAGCGCCTTGAGCTAAGCCCATGGCGGCCTCGAAAAAAAGCCCAATCACCGGATTGGGCTTTTGACTTTTCTGGCCCGGTAAACCTTTCGCTCCACCTCCTCCCGTTCGACGCCGACAAAGCCGATTTGCTAGAGTGCGGCGCTTGTCCTGCCATAGAACACATCCTGCGATGCTGCCCCGCGCCGAACAGAAACAACAGACCCGCAACGCCCTGATGGACGCTGCCCGCCACCTTATGGAAAGCGGCCGAGGATTCGGCAGCCTGAGCCTGCGCGAAGTGACGAAAACCGCCGGCATCGTGCCCACCGGTTTCTACCGGCATTTTGCCGACATGGATGAGCTCGGTCTGGTTCTGGTCAGCGAAGTCGGCCAGACCTTCCGTGAAACCATCCGCTTGGTGCGCCACAACGAATTCGTCATGGGCGGCATTATTGATGCTTCGGTGCGGATCTTCCTCGACGTGGTCAGCGCCAACCGCTCGCAATTCCTGTTTCTCGCTCGCGAGCAATACGGCGGTTCGCTGCCGGTGCGTCAGGCGATCGGACGCTTGCGCGAGAACATCAGTTCCGACCTGGCGTCTGATCTGACGATGATGCCCAAGCTTCAGCATCTGGACGCCGCCGGCCTGAGCGTAATCGCAGACCTGATCGTCAAGTCGGTGTTTGCCACCCTCCCGGACATCATCGACCCAACCGCTGAAGCCCTGCCGGAGCATCTGACGCCGCAGGCGAAGATCACCCAGCAGTTGCGCTTCATCTTCATCGGGCTCAAGCACTGGCAAGGGCTGGGCAGTACCGAGTAACACCCCCTCATTACTGACATACCAAATTCCCCCCCTGTGGGAGCGAGCCTGCTCGCGAAAGCGTAGTTTCAGCAACATTTATATGGCTGACACACCGCCTTCGCGAGCAGGCTCGCTCCCACAATTGGTTCTGTGCCAAGGCTCTGATTTGGTGCATTAAAAAATCTTCACGCACCAAAACATTCCAAAATTCCGCAACATCTTGAAACATCCACTACGCTCCGACAGGGATTTCCTACATCTCGTCCGATTGGCAAGCCCCTTGCTCTAACCCAATCATTGTCCATAGCTGGAAGTTTTCCGATGCTGGTGATTCACCGCAGAATCGACCCTCAACCCGTCTGGGCCGCCGAGTTGCACCTGACCTTCGAAGCGCGGAGCAAAAGCCGTTTGCGCTGTTTCAGTGCCGAGGGCGAAGACGTCGGGTTGTTTTTGGATCGCGGTCAGCCGCCGCTGTTTGACGGCGAATGCCTGCAAGCCGAAGACGGCCGCATCGTCCGCGTCTGCGCCCGCCCCGAGCAATTGCTGCATGTCACCTGCGCCAACACCTTCGAATTGACCCGCGCGGCTTATCACTTGGGCAATCGCCACGTTGCCTTGCAGGTTGGCGATGGCTGGCTGCGTCTGCTCGACGATTACGTGCTCAAGGCCATGCTCGAACAGTTGGGCGCGCAAGTCGAAGCCATTGAAGCGCCGTTCCAGCCGGAACACGGTGCTTACGGCGGCGGCCATCACCATTCCCGACACGGCGACGAAGACTTCAATTACGCGCCGAAACTCCATCAGTTCGGCGTCCGCCTGTGAATCCGGCCTGGGCGCTGCTGCGCCTGGCCAGTCCGCAGCTGCCGATTGGTGGCTACAGCTATTCGCAAGGTCTGGAAATGGCCGTGGATAACGGCCGCGTCAACAACCCGGACAGCGCCAGGCGCTGGATCAGCGATCAGTTGCTGCTGAACCTCGCCCGCTTCGAAGCGCCGTTGCTGCTCGCACATTGCCAAGCCGCAGCGGACGAAAACTGGAGCGAGTTGCTGAGCCTCTGCGAAAGCCACCGCGCCAGTCGCGAGACGCGTGAACTGCATCTGGAAAGTCGGCAAATGGGTTACTCGTTGCAGCAATTGCTCAACGGCTTGCCGGAACTCGACGCGTCGGCGCGCGACTTTCTTGAACAATGCAGCGAACCGCATCTGGCCCTGTGCTGGGCGCTGGCCGCGCGCGCCTGGGGCATCAGCGCGCAAGACGCGCTCGCTGCGTGGCTGTGGAGCTGGCTGGAAAACCAGCTCGCCGTCCTGATGAAAACCCTGCCGCTGGGCCAGCAAGCCGCGCAACGCCTGACCAGCGAACTGCTGCCGTTGTTGCAACAGGCGCAGCAGGGCGCCAGCCGAATCAATCCCGATCACATCGGCAGCGCCGCGTTCGGCCTGTCCCTGGCGTGCATGGCCCATGAGCGCCAGTACAGCCGCCTCTTTCGCTCTTAGGAGAAACAACCATGAACACCCAACCTCTGCGCGTCGGCATCGGCGGCCCGGTCGGTTCCGGCAAAACCGCGTTGACCCTGGCCCTGTGCCTGGCCTTGCGCGAGCGCTACAACCTCGCCGTGGTCACCAACGACATTTACACCCGTGAAGACGCCGATTTTCTCGTGCGCAACGAAGCCCTCGCGCCCGAGCGGATCATCGGCGTGGAAACCGGTGGCTGCCCGCACACGGCGATCCGCGAAGACGCCTCGATCAACCTTGAAGCGGTCGATCAACTGAACCGACGCTTTCCGGGCCTCGATCTGATTCTGGTGGAGTCCGGCGGTGACAACCTGTCGGCGACTTTCAGCCCGGAACTGTCCGACCTGACCATCTACGTGATCGATGTCTCGGCCGGCGACAAGCTGCCGCGCAAGGGCGGGCCGGGCATCTGCAAATCCGATCTGCTGGTGATCAACAAGATCGACCTGGCGCCGCTGGTGGGCGCCTCGCTGGAGATGATGGACAGCGACACCAAACGCATGCGCAACGGCAAGCCGTTCGTTTTCAGCAACCAGAAAACCGGTCAGGGCCTTGAGCAAATCATCGCCTTCATCGAACGCCAGGGCCTGCTGACCGCAGCCTGATTCACTGCTCAACAAGGAAGCTTATCCATGACACTCAAACGTATTCTTGGCGCTGTGGCGCTGCTGCTGACTCCGGCACTGGCCTTCGCTCACCCAGGGCATGGCGACAGCGGTTTGATCGCCGGTATCAGCCACCCGATTGGCGGCCTCGACCATTTGTTGGCGATGATTGCTGTTGGGCTGTGGGCGGCGCAGCAGCAAGGCGCGGCGCGTTGGGCGCTGCCGTGCACTTTTGTCGGCACCATGCTGATGGGCGGCATGCTCGGTTTTGAAGGGCTGGAATTGCCAGCGCTGGAAAGCGGCATTGCCGCGTCGGTGTTGGCGCTGGGTCTGGCGGTGGCATTGGCGGTGCGTCCGCCGTTGGTCATGGCGGTGGTGGCGACGGCGGTGTTTGCGTTGTTCCACGGTGTGGCGCATGGCTTGGAGCTGCCGGACATGAGCAGTCCTTGGGCGTATGCGGCGGGTTTCGTTGTGGCGACCGCCGCTTTGCATGCCGTCGGTTATGGCGTGGTTCGCGTGTTGCCGCAGGCAGCGGCGCCGCTGGTGCGGTTGGCGGGTGCGGCTTCGGCGGCGACCGGGGTCTGGTTGTTGGCAGGATGATTTTTTAGCGCCTGCACTGGCCTCTTCGCGAGCAGGCTCGCTCCCACAGGTTTTGTGTACACCGCAAATCCACTGTGGGAGCGAGCCTGCTCGCGAAGGCGGACTGACAGACACCGCGTCTCTAAAGGCTGCCGCTCTGCTACCATGTCGCGCAATCGCCCCAGCCCGTGACGACGTCCGCCCATGCCCCACGCTTCCCGCTCCACCACCCTGCCCGAATTGACCGCCCTGTTCGGCGCTGTGCAACAGCACTTCGTCAACGTGATCGTGCCCCTCTGGCAAGGCCCGGGCTGGAACGCCGACATGGCGCTGCCCTTTGAGGCGCTGGATGCCGCGCATCAGCCGCTGCCCGCGCAACGCTATCGGGCGATGGCCTGTGCGCGGCAGCTGTATCTGTTTTCCAGTCTGATCGGGGTTGTGGATAACGCCGACGTTCGTGCGGCGGCGCTGTTCCGCTCCTTGCAACGGCACTTTCATGATGCCGAGCATGGCGGCTGGTTCTACAGCATCGATGCGCAGGGCAAGCCGCTGGATCAGCGCAAGGACCTCTACACCCACGCTTTCATCCTGTTTGCCTGCGCGCATTACTGGGCAAAGTCCGGCGATCCGCTGGCTGAGTCGACGCTCAACGCGGCGCTGGAAATCATCGGCCGACGCTTTGCCACCGGCGATGGCTTGTACGAAGCCTGCCTGGAACGTGACTGGATCACCCTGCAAACCGGTCCGCTGCAGAATCCGTTAATGCATCTGGCCGAAGCCTTTCTCGCCACCCTGGCGGTGCGTGAAGATGCCCAGACGCAGAAGGCTCTGCTGGAGTTATGCACAGCCATGCACAAACAGTTCGTCGATCCGCAATATGGCGTGCTGATGGAGAAACCGCTCGGCGCTGTGGATAACTGGTATGAGCCAGGGCATCAGTTCGAGTGGTACTTCCTGCTGGAATCGTCGCCGTTGCTGCGCGGTTCGAAACTGCATGCGGCGCTCGATCGGGCATTTGCGTTTACCGAGCAATACGGTGTGGTGCAGCCATCCGGTGCGGTGCGGGCGATGCTTGATCTGGAAACCAATGGACGCCCGCGAGACTCGACCCAGCGGATCTGGGCTCAGGCGGAATATCTGCGGGCGCTGACCTTGCGGCCGAACAGTGAAACGGTGGTGCTGCGTCAGTTGCAGGCATTGCAGCAGCGGTTTCTGCATGCCGGTGGCTGGCATGAGTGCCGTGATGAGTTGGGGGAAGTCAGTCGCAAGGACATGCCTTCGACTACGCCGTATCACTTGGCGACCTGTTACCACGGTCTGGCTGAATATCTTCGCTGACTTATAGACCG
>NZ_JAKNQL010000015.1 GCF_022662375.1 Pseudomonas sp. CROZ-RG-20F-R04-15
CGGTGGATCAGGCACCAATGAATCCGGAACAAACAAAAACGGCAGCCTCACCGGGCTGCCGTTTTCGTTTACTGCTGGAATTACTACAGGCTCGACAGCATGTCCTTGGCCTCGCCCCGCTGCTTCTCGTCACCCTCGGTCAACACTTCGTTGAGGATGTCGCGCGCACCGTCGCTGTCGCCCATGTCGATATAGGCCTGAGCCAGATCGAGTTTGGTCGCCGCTTCATCGGTGCCAGCGAGGAAGTCGAAATCGTCTTCGCCCAGATCACCGCCGATTGCCGCATCGGCTTCGGTGAAGGTCGGCTCGGCAATGCTTTGCGACAGACGATCCAGCTCGGCGTTGACGTCGTCCAGCTCGGCAGCGAACGCATCAGGTTCCGCCGCCGGATTACTGTCCATTTCGTCGGCCAGCGACAGATCGAAATCGGCCGGCAGCTCCAGATCATCCTGTGGCACATCAGCCACGACCGGCGGCTCGACCGTCGGCTCGACCGGCGCCAGATCCTTCACGCCTTCGTCCAGATCGAGGAGGAAGTCATCGTCCGCCAGATCAACCGCTGGCGCCGGCTCGGCACCGAGGTCCAGATCGAGATCGAAGTCCGACAGATCGTCCAGATTCTCTTTGATGTCGGTCTGCTGTTGCAGCACCGATTCGAAGCTCAGGTCGTCGTCGGACGGGAACTCGTCCAGCTCGACCGGCGCTTCGGGCTCAACCACAGGCGCAGGCTCAACCGGCGTGATGTTGTCGAGATCGTCCAGGCTCAGGTCAAACGCACTGTCCAGATCATCTTCAACAGCAGCTGGCGCAGGCGCTTCAGGCTCATCCAGCAGCAGATCCTTGACGTATTGCGCGTCCAGCTCAGCAGCCACGGCGGCTGCGGCCAGACCAGCGGCAGCCACGACGGCCATGGCCGGGAAGCGGCTCTTCAGCTCTTCGACCTTGGCGAAGTTGTCGCCATTGGCCACCAACTGACGTTCCTGGCCGACGAACGCATCGCGGTCGCCCTGCTGACCGTAGACTTCCATCAGTTTCAGACGCAGATCGCTGCGCTGCGGCTCCAGGCTGACGCCCTCCTCCAGCAACGCGGCAGCCTGATTCAAACGACCGGCGTTGATGTGCGACTGCGCCTTGTCGAGTACGTCATCCGAACGCTCGGCGGCCGGCGCCACCAGCGGCGCAGCAATCGGTTCAGCCATCACGATCGGAGCAACTACCGGAGCCACCACTGGCGCCGGAGCAGGTGCCGGTGCCGGTGCCGGTGCCGGTGCCGGGGTGTTGAGTTTGACGCTAGCGGCCGGCGTTTCCAGACCTTCGAAACTGCTTTCCGGCAGATCCTGCTCAGCGGAGAACTCTTGCTCCTCAGACAGGGCACGGGCCATGCGCAGATGCTTCTCGGCTTCCTGCTGAGCTTTGCGACGACGCGCCAGCAGCAACAGCAGGAGCAGCAGAACGACTGCGCCACCACCGATCAGACCCAGCAGAATCGGGTTGGTCAGCAGATCGTTGAAGGTTTTCTCTTCATCGACAGGCGGTTTCGGCGCTACAACAGGTTCAACCGGTGTTTCAGCCGGAGGTGCAATCGCCGACTCTGGCGTCGGTGCCGCTTCTGCCGGGGTCGCCGGCGGCGTGGCAGCCAGTTCAGCAGTGATTGCCGGAACCGCAGGAGCAGCAGGATTGGCAGCTGGCGCAGCGCCCGCCCCTTCAGCCTGCAGCTTCGCCAGCTGGTTGTTCTTCAATTCGATCAGCTTTTGCAGCTTGTCCATCTGGCTTTGCAGATCGGACACGCGGCTTTTCAGTTCCTCGTTGTCACGACGGGTCGTGTCGAGGCTTTCCTGGGTGACCGCGAGCTTGTTGCTCAAGGCCTTCGCATCACCCGCCGGGCCTTTGCCGCGCGCCTTGGCGCTTTCGGCGGAGACCAGGCTCAGATTGTCTTGCGCATTTTGCCCTGCACCGGCGTTGCCGCGACCACGACTGGTCGCATCGAGCTGCTGCTGGCCGGTGCCCGGTTTGGCCACATAACGACGCCCCTGACGCCAGGCCTCGTTCTGCGCCGCGACTTCGGCAATCGCCTTGGACTGTGGCAACGCGGTGCTTTGCACTGCGTCCGGCAGACGCAACACCTGACCGGTTTTCAGGCGGTTGATGTTGCCACCGATGAACGCATCCGGGTTCAACGCTTGAATGGCCAGCATGGTCTGCTGCACCGAACCACCGTTGCGCGCCTTCGCGGCGATTTCCCACAGGGTATCGCGCGGCGTGGTGGTGTATTGCGTCGGGTGCGTGGCGCCCGTGGTCGGCGCGGTGATGGTCTGCGACGGCGTTGGTTGCGCGGCGGCGTCAGCGGTCTCTGGCGAGAACTTCGATGGGTCCAGCAGCACGCTGTAATCGCGCAGCAGACGACCGTTCGGCCACATCACCTGCACGAGGAATTTCACCATCGGTTCCGACAGCGGCTTGCTCGAGGTCACGCGCAGCACGCTTTTGCCGCTGGCGTTGAGCACCGGAGTGAAAGTCAGGTCATTGAGGAAGGCCTGGCGATCAACGCCGGCCTTGGCGAAGTCTTCAGGTGAAGCCAGGCTCGGCACCACTTCGGCGGCGGTGAGATCCTTGACGTCGAGCAGCTCGATCTCGGCCACCAGCGGCTGGTTCAGGGTCGACTTCAGGGTCAGCTCCCCGAGCCCGAGGGCATGCGCCATACCGGAGGACAGCGCCGAGGCGGCCGCTATTGCTAACACCAGTTTGCGAACTTGAACCATAGCCTCATCCTTTGTTTGAACGTTCCTCGGCCAGCGAGAAGATGTTGAATACCGCTGCCGTAAGGCATTGCGCGCGACGACGACAGATGTCGCGCGCGATCATTTCTTTGATGCCCCGGAAAGTCCCGGAGGGTGACACGTTATCAAGCAATCTGGGCAAGCATAGCGCTCACCTAGAATCAGTCGACAAATTGTTGCCAAGTATCTTTTACAGCAGGTCTTTTATCAACAATTCAGCCACCTGCACAGCGTTAAGGGCCGCGCCTTTGCGTACGTTATCTGACGTCAGCCACAGATTTAGTTCCGCCGGGTCGTCGACACCGTTGCGCACGCGACCGACATAGACAACATCCTGCCCTACCGCGTCACCGACTGCAGTCGGGTAATCACCGGCCTCGACCAGCTCAATGCCCGGCGCTGCTTCGAGTGCCGCGTTGACCTTTTCCAGGTCGACAGCCTGCGTTGACTGCAAGGTCACGCTAAAGCTATCGCCAAAAAACACCGGGGCTTGAACGCAAGTTGCGGAAATCTTTAATAAAGGCAGTGCCAGCACCTGACGCAGCTCGCGCACCAGGCGCTTTTCCAGCAGCGTATGGCCCTGCGCGTCAGGCGTGCCGACCTGGGCCAGCAGGTTAAAGGCTACTTGCCGATCAAAAAACGTTGGTTCCAGTGGACGCATGTTCAGCAGCTCGGCAGTTTGACGCGCCAGCTCAGTCACCGCTTCGCGACCTTGGGCGGACATCGCCAGACTGGCGCTGACATTGACGTATTGCAGGTCGATCAGATCAAGCAACGGCGTCAATACCACGGCGAGGGTGGTGGCCGACGGACTCGGGCTGCTGACCTGGAACGGCGCTTTCAAACCGGCGAGTACTTCGGCGTTGGCTTCCGGCACCACTTGCGGCGCCTGATCGGCCGGCAGCGCGCCGGACAGGTCGATCAGCGAACAACCGGCGGCATGTGCGCGGGCGGCGTAGCTCAGGGTGATAGCCGGGCCAGCGGCGAAAAACACCAGTTTGACCTTGCTGAAATCGAACTCGTCGACTTCGCGTACGCGCACGTTCTTGTTGCGGAACAGCACCGAGCTGCCGGCGGATTCGCTGCTCGCCAGCAGGTGCAGATTACCGACCGGTAAGTCGCGTTCTTCGAGAATCTGTACGAGGGTTTCGCCGACAGTACCGGTGGCGCCGATCACGGCAATATCTAGGGTCTGGGTCATGGTGCGAGCCTCTGGCGAAACGGGGGGAGCGGCACTTTACCGGGTGACTGGCGCACAGGCAATTTCTGCCCACCCGGATCGTTCCCACGCTCTGCGTGGGAATGCCGCATCGGACGCTCTGCGTTCGGCTTGTAAAGGGACGCGGAGCGTCCCGGGATGCATTCCCACGCAGAGCGTGGGAACGATCGGCATAAAAAAACCCGCACCTCTCACAAGGCACGGGCTCTTTCATTGCTGCAAACGATCAACGCTCAAGCAAAATCCGCAGCATGCGACGCAGCGGCTCGGCCGCGCCCCACAGCAGTTGGTCGCCGACGGTGAAAGCACCGACGAACTGCGAACCCATGTTCAGCTTGCGCAGACGACCGACCGGAACATTCAGGGTGCCGGTGACCTTGGTCGGGCTCAGCTCCTGCATGCTGATTTCGCGCTGGTTCGGTACCAGCTTGACCCAAGGGTTGTGCTGGCTGATCAGCCCTTCGATATCGGCGATCGGTACGTCTTTGTTCAGCTTGATGGTCAGCGCCTGGCTGTGGCAACGCATGGCGCCGATGCGCACGCAGATGCCGTCGACCGGGATCGGGCTCTTGAAGCGACCGAGGATCTTGTTGGTCTCGGCCTGGGCTTTCCACTCTTCGCGGCTCTGGCCGTTCGGCAGTTCCTTGTCGATCCACGGGATCAGGCTGCCGGCCAGCGGTACGCCGAAGTTTTCGGTCGGGTACGCTTCGCTGCGCATGGCATCCGCTACGCGACGGTCGATGTCGAGGATCGCGCTGGCCGGATCGGCCAGTTGATCGGCGACAGCGGCGTGGGTCGCGCCCATTTGCTTGATCAGTTCACGCATGTTCTGCGCGCCGGCACCGGAGGCCGCCTGATAGGTCATGGCGCTCATCCACTCGACCAGACCGGCTTCGAACAGACCGCCCAGACCCATCAGCATCAGGCTGACGGTGCAGTTGCCGCCGATGTAGTTCTTGGTGCCCGCGTCGAGTTGCTGGTCAATGACCTTGCGGTTGACCGGATCGAGAATGATGACCGCGTCATCGTTCATGCGCAGGCTCGAGGCCGCGTCGATCCAGTAACCCTGCCAGCCGGCTTCGCGCAGCTTCGGGAACACTTCGCTGGTATAGTCGCCGCCCTGGCAGGTCAGAATCACGTCGAGGGTCTTCAGCTCGTCAATGCTGTAAGCATCCTTGAGCGGAGCAATGTCCTTGCCCACGGACGGGCCTTGGCCACCGACGTTGGACGTGGTGAAAAACACCGGCTCGATTAGATCGAAATCCTGCTCTTCCAGCATCCGCTGCATGAGCACGGAACCGACCATCCCGCGCCAACCGATCAGACCTACACGTTTCATCGCAACTACACCTTCTTGAAAAGTGGGCCGCTGCTTTGTATTGAATTTCGCAGCGGGCCCGAGAGATTACAGATTCCGCAGCGCGGCGACTACTGCGTCGCCCATTTCCTGCGTACCGACTTTGCTGCAACCAGCCGAATAGATGTCACCGGTGCGCAAGCCTTGATCCAGCACCACGCTCACGGCTTTCTCGATGGCATCGGCCGCGTCATGCAGATTGAAGCTGTAACGCAGCATCATCGACACCGACAGAATGGTCGCCAACGGGTTGGCAATGCCTTTGCCTGCGATATCCGGAGCGGAACCATGGCAAGGCTCGTACATGCCCTTGTTGTTGGAATCCAGCGAGGCCGACGGCAGCATGCCGATGGAACCGGTGAGCATCGACGCTTCGTCGGACAGAATGTCGCCGAACATATTGTCGGTGACGATCACGTCGAACTGCTTCGGCGCGCGCACCAGTTGCATGGCGGCGTTGTCGACGTACATGTGGCTCAGTTCGACTTGCGGGTAATCCTTGGCCACTTGCTCGACCACTTCACGCCACAGTTGGCTGGACGCCAGCACGTTGGCCTTGTCCACCGAGCAGAGCTTCTTGCCACGAACCATGGCCATATCGAAACCGACACGGGCGATGCGGCGGATTTCGCTCTCACTGTACGGCAGCGTGTCGTAGGACTGACGCTCACCGTTTTCCAGAGTACGAGTGCCGCGTGGCGCGCCGAAGTAGATGCCGCCAGTCAGTTCGCGGACGATGAGGATGTCCAGACCGGCAACGATTTCCGGCTTCAGGCTCGAAGCATCGGCCAGTTGCGGGTACAGAATCGCCGGACGCAGGTTGCCGAACAGGCCCAGTTGCGCACGGATTTTCAGCAGACCGCGCTCAGGGCGGATGTCACGCTCGATGGTGTCCCATTTCGGGCCACCGACAGCGCCCAACAATACCGCGTCAGCAGCACGGGCACGCTCGAGGGTTTCGTCGGCCAGCGGCACGCCGTGCTTGTCGATGGCGGCGCCACCGATCACGTCATGGCTCAGCTCGAAGCCCAGGCTGTACTTGTCGTTGGCCAGCTCCAGCACCTTGACCGCTTCGGCCATGATTTCCGGACCAATACCGTCACCTGGGAGAATCAGAATCTGCTTGCTCATGCTTTCCTCGTGTCTTCAGTCGGTGCGCCATCTGAGGCGCGCCCGGAAAAATTCTTATCGCTCAGCCATCAATACAATCACATCTGTACTGAACGAGCCGTCGGCATCAATCTCAAAATATTCGCGCACTTCGTGGCCCATCGACTGCTGCAACTGGCGGATCGCGGCGCGCATCACTTCCGGTGTGCGCATGCGCTCAACCCAGCTGGTGTACTCCAGACGCAGGCGCTGACGGGTGGTACTGCGCACATGCAAACCGGCTTCGCTGACCTGACGCAACCATTCGGCGCCTGAATAATCGCGCACATGGCTGGTGTCGCGCAGCACTTCGACGCTTTGCAGGTAAGTGTCGAACAACGGACTGCCCGGTGACAACACGTCAACGAACGCCGCCACACCGCCGGGCTTCAGCACCCGACGCACTTCGCGCAGAGCCACACCGAGATCGCTCCAGTGATGCGCCGAATAACGGCTGAACACGAAGTCGAACTCGCCATCGGCAAACGGCAGACGCTCGGCGGCGCCGTTGACCGTGGCAATGTTGGTGAAACCGCGATCAACGGCAGCGGCGGCGACCACGTCGAGCATCTGCTGCGACAAGTCGTAGGCGACCACTTCCTTGACCAGCGGTGCGACGTGGAAACTGACGTGACCGGCGCCACAACCCAGATCCAGCACCCGCGCCGCGCCCTGCCCGGCCAGCTCAGCTTGTAGCAGGGCGAATTCGGTGCCTTGAGCGTGAACGGCGCTGCTCAGGTAGGCGGCGGCCTGTTCACCGAATTGCTTTTGTACGACCTGGGTGTGTTGGGCGGTACTGGTCATGGTCACATCCTGATATTTGTGTTGTTTGGGCTGCCGCCTTCGCGAGCAGGCTCGCTCCCACATTTGAAATGCATTCCAAGGTGGGAGCGAGCCTGCTCGCGAAGGGGCCGACCCTGACTACATCAATCTCAAATCAATCACGCGTCGCGGAACAACCACGGCTGGCTCACACGATGCTTGGCCTCAAACGTCGCAATCGCATCACCGTCCTGCAAGGTCAAACCGATATCGTCCAGACCGTTCAACAGGCAATGCTTGCGGAACGCATCGATCTCAAAGCTGTACACCTTGCCATCCGGGCGGGTCACGGTCTGCGCTTGCAGATCGACCTGCAATTGATAGCCCGGCTCCGCCTCAACTTGCTTAAACAATTCATCGACTTCGGCGTCGCTCAAGATGATCGGCAGCAAGCCGTTCTTGAAGCTGTTGTTAAAGAAGATGTCGGCGTAGCTCGGCGCGATGATGCTGCGGAAACCATATTCTTCCAGGGCCCATGGCGCGTGTTCACGGCTGGAGCCACAACCGAAGTTCTCGCGAGCGAGCAAGACGCTGGCGCCTTGATAACGCTCGGCGTTGAGCACGAAGTCCTTGTTCAGTGGGCGCTTGGAGTTGTCCTGATACGGCTGACCGACATCGAGGTAACGCCACTCGTCGAACAGATTCGGACCGAAACCGGTGCGCTTGATCGACTTCAAAAACTGTTTCGGAATGATTTGGTCGGTGTCGACGTTGGCACGATCCAGAGGCGCGACAAGACCAGTGTGCTGGGTAAAAGCTTTCATGCTGCGCTCCTTCAGATCAATTCACGAACGTCGATGAAACGACCGTTCACCGCTGCCGCAGCAGCCATGGCCGGGCTGACGAGGTGGGTACGGCCACCGGCGCCCTGACGGCCTTCGAAGTTACGGTTGGAAGTCGAGGCGCAATGTTCGCCGGACTCCAAACGGTCCGGGTTCATCGCCAGACACATCGAGCAACCCGGCTCACGCCATTCGAAACCGGCTTCGAGGAAAATCTTGTCCAGACCTTCAGCTTCGGCTTGCGCCTTGACCAGACCCGAGCCCGGCACCACGATCGCTTGCTTGATGGTCGAAGCGACTTTGCGGCCCTTGGCGATCACCGCCGCAGCGCGCAAGTCTTCGATCCGCGAGTTGGTGCAGGAACCGATGAATACGCGATCGAGCTGAATGTCGGTGATCGCCTGATTGGCGGTCAAACCCATGTATTTCAAGGCGCGGACGATCGAGTCGCGTTTGACCAGATCCATTTCTTTCGCCGGGTCCGGCACGTTCTGATCAACGGCCAAAACCATTTCCGGCGAAGTGCCCCAGCTGACTTGCGGTTTGATCTGCGCAGCGTCGAGTTCAACCACGGTGTCGAACTTGGCGTCGTCATCGGAGACCAGATCTTTCCAGGCTTCGACGGCCATGTCCCATTCCGCGCCTTTCGGAGCGAATGGACGGCCCTTCACGTAGTCGACAGTCTTCTGATCCGCCGCTACCAAACCAACGCGGGCGCCGGCTTCAATAGACATGTTGCAGATGGTCATGCGGCCTTCGACGGACAAGTCGCGGATCGCGCTGCCAGCGAATTCGATGGCGTGGCCGTTACCGCCGGCGGTGCCGATCTTGCCGATTACCGCAAGGACGATGTCCTTGGCGGTCACGCCGAACGGCAATTGCCCTTCAACGCGCACCAGCATGTTTTTCATTTTCTTGGCGACCAGGCACTGCGTGGCGAGCACGTGCTCGACCTCGGAAGTGCCGATACCGTGAGCCAGAGCGCCGAACGCGCCGTGGGTCGAGGTGTGCGAGTCGCCGCAAACCACGGTCATGCCCGGCAAGGTCGCGCCCTGCTCCGGGCTGATGACGTGGACGATGCCTTGGCGGACGTCGTTCATCTTGAATTCGACGATGCCGTATTCGTCGCAGTTGTCGTCGAGGGTCTGAACCTGCAAACGCGAGACCTGATCGGCAATGGCTGCGATGCCGCCCTTGCGCTCTGGCGTCGTTGGTACGTTGTGGTCCGGGGTCGCGATGTTGGCATCGATCCGCCAAGGCTTGCGCCCGGCCAGACGCAGGCCTTCAAAGGCTTGCGGCGAAGTCACTTCGTGGATGATGTGACGATCGATATAGATCAGCGCCGAGCCATCGTCGCGCTGCTTGACCAAATGCGAATCCCAGAGCTTGTCGTAGAGCGTTTTGCCGGCCATCAGACGGTTCCTCATCAGCTTGTTTCTATGCCCTGGGCTTATCAATAACCCTTTGGCTTGTGAGGCCGATCCTATGGGGTTAGATTAAATAACTCAAATTCATATTTTTTATGCTTTGGATAACCAACTGGAATACGAACATGGATCTGGCCAACCTCAACGCTTTTATCGCGATTGCCGAGACCGGCAGCTTCTCCGGCGCCGGCGAACGCTTGCACCTGACGCAGCCGGCGATCAGCAAACGCATTGCTGGCCTGGAGCAGCAATTGAAGGTGCGTCTGTTTGATCGACTGGGCCGTGAAGTCGGCCTGACCGAGGCTGGCCGCGCCCTGCTGCCACGGGCTTATCAGATTCTCAACGTACTGGATGACACCCGCCGCGCGCTGACCAACCTGACCGGTGAAGTCAGCGGGCGCCTGACCCTGGCCACCAGTCATCACATCGGTTTGCACCGCTTGCCGCCGCTATTAAGGGAATTCACCCGCCGCTACCCACAGGTGGCGCTGGATATTCAGTTCCTCGATTCGGAAGTGGCCTACGAGGAAATTCTCCATGGCCGCGCCGAACTGGCGGTCATCACCCTGGCGCCGGAGCCGCACGCACTGGTCAAAGCCACGCCCGTCTGGGACGACCCGCTGGATTTCGTGGTTGCCCCGGAGCATTCGCTGATCAATAACGGCGCCGTCAGTCTGGCGGACATTGCCGGTCATCCGGCGGTTTTCCCCGGCGGCAACACCTTTACTCACCATATTGTCCAACGCTTGTTCGAGGCGCAGGGTCTGACGCCGAACATCGCCATGAGCACCAACTACCTGGAAACCATCAAGATGATGGTCTCGATTGGCCTGGCCTGGAGCGTTTTGCCGCGCACCATGCTCGATGATCAGGTGGCGAGCATCGCTTTGCCGGGCATACAGCTCACTCGCCAGCTAGGCTATATCCTGCACACCGAACGGACGCTATCGAATGCGGCGAGAGCCTTTATGGCATTGCTGGACGCACAACTCGATCTGCCAGGGACTTGAGGCCAACTTGTGCTACTCCTATAGAGCCGCCGCCCCTGTGCCTAATGACACCATCAGCTCAAGGCCTGTCCACAATGCCGAAATCTGTTGACCGAATTCCGCCGATGCCGCGTATTCAGGCGATTGACCCGCGTCATTCCGAGCAAAGCTGGGAGAGCGCGCCGCAATTGCTGGCGGCGCTCAACGGCGCACGGCTCGGCGCCTGGTATTGGGACATCGAGCGCGGGCAGATCAGTTGGTCGCGTGGTACGCAGGCATTGTTCGGCTTCGATCCTCGGCAACCGCTGCCCGAAGATCTGGAATACCTCGATTTACTGCCGCCGGAGGACCGGGCGAAGACTGTTCGCGCCTTCCACGCGGTGATTGCCGGCGCACCGCTGGAACAAGCGATGCACCACCGCATCCGCTGGCCGGACGGCAGCCTGCACTGGCTGGAGATCAGCGGCAGCCTGTTGCCGGATAAAAACGGCCGGCCCCGAATGATCGGGGTGATTCGTGAAATCACCCACCAGCGCCAACGCGAACAGGCGCTGAGCAGCTCGGAGAAACGTTTCGCGACACTTTTTCACCTGTGCCCGAACATGGTCCTGCTGACCCGCCAAGAAGACGGCCTGATCAGCGAGGCCAATCAGTACTTCGAAAGCCTGTTCGGCTGGCCGGTGCAGAGCGCCATTGGCCGCACCACCCTGGAACTGGGCTTGTGGGTACACCCCGAGCAGCGCGCCGAACTGGTCAAGAAAACCAAGGCCAAAGGCGAATTGATCAGCATGGAAGTGCAGTTTCGCGCCAGCAACGGGCAGATCCACGACGGCATTCTCAGTGCGCAGAAAGTCGAACTCGAAGGCCAGCCCTATCTGCTCAGCACCTTCCTCGACACCACCGAACGCAAGGCTGCCGAGCACGCCTTGAAGGACAGCCAGGAACGCCTCGATCTGGCGCTGGACTCGGCACAACTCGGCACCTGGGACTGGCACATTCCCAGCGGCATGCTCTACGGCTCGGCCCGCGCCGCGCAATTGCACGGGCTGGAGCCGAAACCGTTCCATGAATCGTTCGAAGAGTTTTTCGAAGGCGTACCCGGCGAAGAGCGCGACAGCATGCGCGACGCCTACCGCAGTCTGCGCGAAGGCCCGGCGGGCAATTATCAACTGACC
Source organism: Pseudomonas sp. CROZ-RG-20F-R04-15 (assembly GCF_022662375.1). GTDB lineage: Bacteria > Pseudomonadota > Gammaproteobacteria > Pseudomonadales > Pseudomonadaceae > Aquipseudomonas. The sequence continues at coordinate 11,698 of NZ_JAKNQL010000015.1, forward strand.
TATCGCGTGCAACTGCCGGACGGCAGCTCGCGCTATCTGGAAAGCCGTGCGCGCCTCTATCGCGACGATAATGGCGCCCCGCTGCGCATGGCCGGCACGCTGCTCGACATCACCGATCAGGTCGAGCGCGAACAGCGGCTGGTGGCCTCGGAAGAAAAATTCGCCACGCTGTTCCAGGTCAGCCCCGACCCGATCTGCGTGACTCGTCAGGATACCGGCGAGTTCATCGAGATCAACTCCAGCTTCACCCAGACCTTCGGCTGGAGCGCCGCCGATGTGATCGGCCACACCGCTGAAGAAATCGGCCTGTGGGACGCCTCGGCAAAAAGCCTGCAACGCATTGAACGGGTGATCCGCGAACAGGGTTTGAGCAATGTTGCGATTATCGTGCAGCACAAGGATGGCCAATCGCTGACCTGTGTAATTTCCAGCCGGCAGATCAGCGTCGGCGATCAACCGTGTATCGTCACCACCCTGCGCGATATCACCCAGCAGCAGCGCTCGGAAGCGGCGCTGAAAGCCAGCGAAGAGAAATTCGCCAAAGCGTTTCACTCCAGCCCCGACGCCATCACCATCACTGAGCGCGATACCGGGCGTTATCTGGAGGTCAACGACGGCTTCTGCCGGCTCACCGGTTATCGCGCTGAAGAAGTGGTGGGCAAAACGGTTTATCAGGTCGGGATTTGGGCTGAGGAAAAACAGCGCTCGGCCTTACTCGCCGAATTGCAGATCAAGGGCCGCGTGCACCATCAGGAAATGCTCGGCCGCAACAAGCGCGGCGAGTTGCTGACGGTGGAGGTTTCGGTCGAGCCGATCACCCTTAATGAAACCGCGTGCCTGTTGCTGACCGCCCGAGACGTCAGCCTGCTGAAAAACGCCGAAGCGCAGATTCGTCATCTGGCCTATCACGACCCGCTGACCAACCTGCCCAACCGCGCCTTGCTGATGGATCGCCTGAGCCAGCAGATCGCCCTGCTCAAGCGCCACAACCTGCGCGGCGCCTTGCTGTTTCTCGATCTCGATCACTTCAAGCACATCAACGATTCCCTCGGTCACCCGGTCGGCGACACCGTGCTGAAGATCATCACCGCGCGGCTCGAAGCCAGCGTACGCATGGAAGACACGGTCGCGCGCCTCGGTGGCGATGAGTTTGTCGTGCTGCTCAGCGGTCTCGAAGGTTCGCGCAACGAAGTCAGCGCACAAGTGCGCAATCTGGCCGACACCCTGCGCGAATTGCTCTCGGAGCCGATGTTCCTCGACGGCCAGCGCCTGCAAGTCACGCCAAGCATTGGCGTGGCACTGATCCCCGATCACGGCTCGACGCCGACCGACCTGCTCAAACGCGCCGACATCGCGCTGTACCGGGCCAAGGATTCCGGGCGCAACACCACGCAGATGTACCACAACACCATGCAGAAGGCCGCCAGCGAACGGCTGCGCATGGAAACCGACTTGCGCCTGGCGTTGTCGCGCGGTGAATTCAACGTGCACTTTCAGCCGCAGGTCGACGCCCGCGACAACCGCATCATCGGCGCCGAAGCGCTGGTGCGCTGGAATCACCCGGAGCTGGGTGCGCAGTCGCCCACCGAGTTCATCAAGGTGCTGGAAGACAGCGGGCTGATTCTCGAGGTCGGCACGTGGATCCTTGATGAGGCCTGCAATGCGTTCAAACAACTGATCGCACTGAAACTGGTCGACCCGCTGAATTTCAGCCTGTGCGTGAACATCAGCCCGCGACAGTTCCGCCAGAACGACTTCGTCGAGCGCATCGAGCACAGCATGACCAGCCACGGCCTGCCTTGCTCGCTGCTGAAACTGGAAATCACCGAAGGCATCGTCATCCAGAATCTGGAAGACACCATCAGCAAAATGCGTCGCCTGAAAAAGCTCGGCGTAAGCTTTGCGATGGATGACTTCGGCACTGGCTATTCGTCGCTGACTTACCTCAAGCGTCTGCCGGTAGACACGCTGAAAATCGATCAGTCGTTTATCCGCGATGCAACGACCGATCCGAACGATGCCGAGATCATTCGCGCGATTGTTGCCATGGCGCGCAGCCTGGAGCTGGAAGTGATTGCCGAGGGCGTGGAAACCCCCGAACAACTGGCGTTCCTGCAAGGTCTGGGCTGCCACTTGTATCAGGGCTACCTGCACAGTCGACCGGTGGCGCTGGAGACGCTGAAACTGCTGCTGCCCTGACGTCCGCCACTGCGCAGCTTGCAACAGACGCGCAATTGCCACGGTTTGCGGCAACCTGTAGGGTCGCGTTTTTGCGCCGTTTCGAGATCTGTCATGCAGGATGCAACCCTCCCCCGCCCGGCCTTGCTGGGCATCGACCTTGGCACCACCAACAGCCTGATCGCCGCCTGGCAGGACGGTCAGGCCCGCCTGATTCCCAACGCTCTGGGCGATGTGCTGACACCCTCGGTGGTCAGCCTCGATGAAGACGACACGATTCTGGTCGGCAAAGCCGCCCGCGCCCGCCTGACCACGCACCCGGATCGCAGCGCTGCAGCGTTCAAGCGTTTCATGGGCAGCGATAAACAAGTCCAGCTCGGTGCACGTCACTTCAGTCCGGAAGAGTTGTCAGCGCTGGTGCTCGGCTCACTCAAACAGGACGCCGAAGCCTTTCTCGGCCACACCGTGTCGGAAGCGGTGATTTCCGTGCCGGCGTATTTCAGCGACGAACAACGCAAACGCACACTGTTTGCCGCCGAACTGGCCGGGCTCTCGGTGACGCGTCTGATCAACGAACCCACAGCCGCCGCCATGGCTTACGGGCTGCATGAACAGAAATTTGAACGCACGCTGATCTTCGACCTGGGCGGCGGCACTTTCGACGTCACGGTGCTGGAATATGCTTTGCCGCTGATTGAAGTGCACGCCTCCACCGGCGACAACTTTCTCGGCGGCGAAGATTTCACCGCCGCACTGTTACAGGCCTGCCTGAAACACTGGCAAATCACCCCGGCAATGGTCGATGCACAAAGCATGGCCAGCCTCGGCGATGCGCTGGAACAACTCAAATGCAAACTCGGCGAAGGCGCTCAACAACTGAGTTGGCGCCACGCCGACAAGACCTTCGAATGGTCACTGGATGAAGCGGCTGCGGTAAAAATCTGGGAGCCGCTACTGGCGCGTTTGCGTGCACCGATCGAACAAGCGCTGCGCGATGCCCGACTCAAGCCCCGCGACCTCGACAGCCTGGTGCTGGTCGGCGGCGCCACGCGCATGCCGGCGGTGCAGCAGATGGTCGCGACGTTGTTCGGGCGCCTGCCTTACCGGCATCTTGATCCGGACACCATTGTTGCGCTGGGGGCGGCGACGCAAGCGGCGTGCAAGGCGCGTGACGGGGCGGTTGAAGAGTTGATCCTGACGGATGTCTGCCCGTATACGCTGGGGATTTCGACCATGCGTGGAGAAGACATCAAAGGTGCCTTCTCGCCCATCATCGAACGTAACACCATCATTCCGACGTCAAGGGTGGAGCGCTATTACACCACCCAGCCTAAGCAATCGCTGCTGCGCATCGCCGTCTATCAGGGTGAACGGCCGTGGGTGTGCGACAACATTCTGATTGATGCTTTCGAAGTCACGTTGACGCCTACTCAACACATCCAGGAACTGGACGTGCGCTTCAGCTATGACATCAACGGTTTGCTCGAAGTCGACGTCACTCTGCTCGAAACCGGCGAGCGTCACAGTCACAGCATCGACCGCAGCCCCACCGGTCTGGACGAGCAAGCACGCCGCGACAGCCATAACCGGCTGTCGACGCTGAAAGTCCATCCACGCGATGCACTGCCCAACCGCACATTGCTGGCCCGTCTGGAGCGGGCATGGATGCAAAGCCTCGGCGCGCAACGCGAGCACATTGCCGAGTGGCTGCACAGTTTCACCACGGTGCTCGGTGGCCAGCAATCAGCGGAGATCGCCAGCCATCGCACAGAGCTGAACAAGGCGCTGGATCAACTGCGCCTCTAGCCGTTGAGCCGCCGCAAAGCAGCCTGCAGGCCGCCGGACAGCATCTCGCTATCACCGCTGTCCTGCGGCACACCATAGCGGTTGGGCAGCTTGTCACCGGGAAAGCCGAACAGCACCAATGGCAGGAATGGCAACATCGGAGTCAGCGCCATGAAGATCAACAATGTCGGGATGCCCCGGCCCATATCGTGCAAGCGACGCAAAATCGCGCCAAATACCAGCAGAACTCCGAGTATCAGGATAAGAATGCCAGCGCCCGTAGTGCCACTGATCAGCCCTGCCACCGGCGCAATCACCACGCAGGCCAAGACCTGAGCGATAAAAGCCTTGCGCCCCAACCGAGATCCCAGGCGCCAGATCGCTCTCGCCGGCACCGGCTCGACATCACTTTTCGCCAGCAGTAATCGTTCCGACCAGGACAATAACGCGCACAGGGCCAGGCGCAGACCGACGCTGTTTTGCACATCGTCCTTGCCCTGTTGCAGTTGGCGCAGGACGCGCGTTTTCGGCACCCCGGCAGCGCCATAGCGAATCAAGCCCTTGAGCGCATCCAGCGCTTCATACGCCAGCAGTTTGTCGACGCCAAAATCGGTCAGCACTTTGCGCGGCGGCCAAACCGGTTCGCCCTTGATCAAGCCGTCGCGAAAGCCTTCGAACCAATCGTCCTCACAACTGATCGCCGCGATCGATTGCAACAATGCACGATGCTGCTCGGCACTCAGACTCGGGTCGTGATAGAGCACGCCCCAGAACATCATCAAACCCAGCAAATCGTCGCCGCAGGCAGCACGATCACTTTCGAGGCAGGTGTAAAGCAGGCTATTGGCCGGCAACCGGGCACTGTCGAGTGCCTGCTGTACGCTGAACAATTGCTGCACCAACAAACCGTGCACCGGGTCATTGCCTTGCAACCATCCGAGCAATCCGGCGCAACTGCCTTGCTCACGCAGCAAGCGCCGCAACAAAGGTTGCAGGCGACTCAACGGATGGGCCGGATTGAAAGGCAGCCGCTCCACGCACTGCGCATCCATCATTTGCAGCCAGCGTTCGGGTTGTTCCAGCAATGCCAGCAAGAACAAGGTCTGCGCGTGCCACTCCCAGGTGGCCTCACCCAGCCCGACCGGCGGCAACTGAATCCTGCGCCGGCTCAACTGCAGAATCAAATCGAGTTCGGACAAGTCACAGTCGTCTTTGACGGCAGCCAGCTTGAACGCTTCGGCGATTCGTTCCAACGCCGTGTCGCTGTAGGGCCGCAAGCGCCGCAACCACAAACGACAGACCTTGTGCGGCTCACCTTTTGTCAGCACCTGCGGCAATGGCTGGGGACTTGGATGCGCATCGCAGAAAGCACTCATGGCCAACGCTATCGGTGCCTCGCTGAGCCAGCGCAAGTGTTGCGCAGCCTGATATTTGAACCCGCTCATCACCAGGCTTTCGAGGGCATCAATGGGCAGCGGTGCATCCACAATCTGCTGCAACAACGCCGAATCACCGCGATGCAGCGCCCAGGCGTGGCGGTACAGATGCAGCAATCGGCTGTCGGCATTCTCGCCCAGCAGTTGCGCGAGCAATGGCAGTTCATCACCGCTCATGCGCCAATCGACAAAGCTTTGCGCAAGGCTCTCAAGCTTTAACCGCCCGACACCCAGCCAGCGGTTCAGCGTCTCGGGATGTTGTGACGGACAGCCATACACTTGGCCGTCATCGGCAAGATCCTCTGGCCAGGCAGAAATACCCTGCAGGCGATCGAATGCCTGAATCAGCAGCGGCAGAAAAGTCGGCTGACGCTTGGCGCACAGCTCCAGCAAACGACTTTCAGCCATCGGATGGCGATGGTCGTTCCACAGCCTGATCCAGCACGGCAATGCCTGATCGTCCCGCCCTAGCAGACTGTTCTGGCACGCCAACAGGTAAAGCCAGTCGACATCATCCGGTGCAGCAAGCTGCTGTTCGATACAGCACTGCAAAAACGTCGGCCCGCCGATACCTGCCTGAGTGAACTGCACCAGCAGACGCTTGAGGAACACGGCATCCTCCGGCAACGGCAGGCAGGTGTGCTGACTGGCGAAGTCGGCGAACTCGTGCAGTGGGCGCTGGGTGAAGATGAAATCAAGGCTGCGGGCGTACCACAGCGATTCAGTCTGGGCGGCCTCTGACCATGTGCACATCAGATCCGTATCGAACGGGTCCGGCGTTTCGATTCGCTGGAGAAAGAAGCCCACCTGATGCGCGTCGTCGAAGCCCAGATCCAGCAACTGTTGATCCCAGGCCATACGCTTGGCCAAAAGATTCGCGCAGCGGTACGACAACGGACCGGCGTCGGCCAGCCGGTGGTACAGCGGCCAGCTGAGTTCATCGAGCACGTCCAGCGACAGCTCATCCAGCCCTCGAATAAAGGCCTGCCACGCGGCGAAATTGAACCGGCGCGCGGGATCATCCAGCAACTCGCAAAAATCCCCGAACACGGGAGGGACCTCAACGACAGTCTGTTCTGAGGCTTGGGACTCGTACTCGTACTCGTGCTCGGGCTCCTCTTCCTCATCTTCACGCGCCAGTCGCAGGGCGTTTTCGTAGGCCATGCGCAACGCCTGAAACCCCTGTGGATCGGTCTCCGGGTGATGCGCTGGCAAACGTGCGCGGTAGGCATTGCGAATCAGGTTTTCGTCGTTAGTAGGCTCGATGCCCAAGCGGATCCAGCAACTCATGACCAGTCGAACTCCTTGAGCGATGCCGGACGTGGCGGCAAATCGATTTCCATATGCCACGGCAAATCAGCAAGGAACTGAGGAATGTTCTCGGCAAGCCCACGGGCAATCCGCACGTTAAGGGCGTTGGCGCCTTGTCGATCCAGTTCGCGCGCCAGTTCATTGTCGCTGGCACTCAGGCAGGACCAAAACGTCCGGCCCACGACAAAACCATCGAAGTAAGCCATCCAGCTACCGTAGTGAAATTGCGCTCTGAGGGCCAAACGGCTGTGCAGCCAGTTGCTTTCGTCCAGGTCGACCCACTGATTGCGCACCGCACAGCGCAAGAGAAAACCCATGCGCCCATAGTCCCAGGACAATATCCCGCCCGGCCCACAACTGCCAAAAGTGCGACTGGCAAACTCGTGCAGGATGCGTTCACGGGGAGAGAGATCGTCCAGCAAGGCCTGCCATTCACTCGGCAGACAACGCTGCCACGTCAGATAGGCCGCGCTGAGGTGTTTGGCATGGCCGTCGTCGGTCATCCGTTCGAGCATGTCGAATAATTGCCCACGGTCATCGATACCCCAGCTGTCTTTCAGGTCGATGTAGCGATCGTCGCAGAACGCGGGGTCGTCGTAGCTGGCACCGATATTGATCGCCGCCATGGGTGCAGACAGGGCGCACAGCCAGCGCTGTTGAATCTCGTCCATGAAAAAAGGCTCCAGGCCGACCGTTGAGGAATGAGGTCGGCAAAACTGCGGCGGATTGTAGAGAAACCGCCGCCAGCGGCAAAGTCGAACAACGGTTTTCTTGCGCGCACAAAAAAGGCCCCGACGTATCGGGGCCTTCATTCAGCGGCTCATCGTCTGTTCAGACGATTGTGTTGCGGCACATGACTCAGTGCTGCAACGCCGGCTTCTGCGTCCCATTGATCGGGATGCGTTTGGCTTTCGCCTCTTCCGGGATCACGCGCAACAGGTCGATGCTCAGCAGACCGTTTTTCAGATCCGCCGCCTTGATCTCGATGTGATCAGCCAGACGGAAGGACAGCTTGAAAGCACGCTGGGCAATGCCCTGATGCAGGAAGGTCACGCCTTCGTTGGCATCACGCTTGCCGCCACTGATGGTCAGCACACCTTTCTCGACTTGCAGTTCCAGGTCTTCTTCCTGGAAACCGGCTGCAGCTACGACGATTCGGTATTGGTCATCACCGTGTTTTTCCACGTTGTAAGGTGGATAGGTGCTGCCTGGCTCATTGCGCAGGGCGGTTTCGAACAGGTCGTTGAAACGGTCGAAACCCACCGAGGAACGGAACAGTGGCGCGAGGGAAAATGCAGTACTCATGGTTCAAATCTCCTGAAAACAATCAGCAAGGTTTTTTGACTCCGCGACCCGAATTCGGCATCGCGTAACCCTTAGATAGGGACCGCTGATTTGATTTCAAGAGATTATTTGCAGATTTTTTCAGGCCGCTTCGGCAACCGGCAGACCAAGCAAACGCGAGACGTGATCCGGCTCGGTTTCACGGCGCAGGACGGTAAACAGCTCGGCAGCCTCGGGATAATTACGCGTCAGCATGGCCAGCCATTGCTTCAAACGGCCCGGCGACTGGCGTGCGGTCATCTGCGCTTTGGCCTGCAGCCAGAAGTCCTGGATCAGCGGCATCAGCTCGGCCCAGCTCATTTCGACCACTTCTTCACCGGCGCGGGCGGCAGCAATCTGTTTGGCCAGATCCGGGCGCGACACCAGACCTCGACCGAGCATGATGTCTTCGACGCCGCTGATTTCGCGGCAGCGGCGCCAGTCTTCGACGCTCCAGATATCGCCATTGGCGAACACCGGGACTTTGACCACGTCCTGCACGCGCGGAATCCACTCCCAATGGGCCGGCGGTTTGTAGCCGTCCATTTTGGTTCGGGCGTGGACCACGATGTGCTCGGCACCACCTTCGGCCAATGCCGTCGCGCAAACCAGCGAACCGTCGGGGCTGTCGAAGCCCAGACGCATTTTCGCGGTCACAGGAATATGCGCAGGCACGGCGCGGCGCACGTGCTCGACGATCTGATTGAGCAGTTCAGGTTCTTTCAGCAGCACGGCGCCGCCACGGGATTTGTTCACGGTCTTGGCCGGGCAGCCGAAGTTGAGGTCGATGACTTCGGAGCCGAGTTCGCAGGCCAACGCAGCGTTTTCCGCCAGGCACACCGGGTCGGAACCGAGCAATTGCACGCGCAATGGCACACCGGACGCGGTGCGCGCGCCGTTGAGCAGCTCAGGGCCGAACTTGTGGAAATAGGCCGGTGTGAGCAACTGGTCGTTGACCCGAATGAATTCGGTCACGCACCAGTCGATGCCGCCAACGCGGGTCAGCACGTCGCGGAGGATGTCGTCGACCAACCCCTCCATGGGCGCCAGAGCAATTTGCATGGGAAAACACTACTTGAAGAAAAACGTGCGGCAGTTTACTGGATATCGCAAGAAATCGCAGAAACCTTGTGGGAGCGAGCCTGCTCGCGAAAGCGGTGGGTCAGTTATGCATATATCAACTGACAGACTGCATTCGCGAGCAGGCTCACTCCTACAGTTTAGATATTTGCCGACTCGGGAAGCTGGATCGCCGGGCCGTAGCCCTCGATAAACTCGGCCGGCATGCGCTTGGGCTTGCCCGTGGACAGCTCGATACAGACGAAAGTTGTTTGCGCGCGCAACAGCGTGGTGTTGTCACTCGGGCGCTTGAGCTGGAAATGCCGGGTCATTTTCAGGCGCTGATCCCAATCGACGATCCAGGTCGCCAATTGCAGCTCGTCGCCCTCATAGGCGGCGGCCAGATAATCGATCTCGTGACGAACCACGGCCATCGCCCGATCCAGGCGCCGATATTCGACCAGATCCAGGCCCAGACGCTGCGAATGGCGCCAGGCACAACGCTCGAGCCAGGTCACGTAGACCGCGTTGTTCGCGTGGCCCAGCCCGTCGATGTCCTCGGCGCCTACTTGCAGATCAATGGTAAACGGCGTTGCCCGATCCCAGCCCATGCCCCAACTCCCGGTCAATGATTCAACCGGGGCAGTGTAACGGAGCTCAGGCCGATTGGCGCGCCTGAAGACTGCGGCCGGCCAGCAGTGATAACACGCCATCAACCACACGCGGGTCAGCGAGCACGCGCTGATGACCGCCGCCTTCAAGGCGCAGCAGGCGACTGTCGAACCACGATTCATGGATCAGTTGCGATTCTTTGACCGAGACGAAATTGTCGTCTTCGGCATGCACGATCAGGCCGGGCATATCCAGTTGATAGTGGGCAACGTCGAGCGTGGCGGCGCGCATACCAACGTCTTGTTCGACTTGGCGGATGAACGCGGAACGCGCTTTGGGAGGCATGCCGACGTAGCGCGCGAACCCACGCAGTACGCCAAGAATGCGTGCAGGTGCGGCAATGCTGACGAGAGTTTCGGTGCGTAAACCCAATTGCACGGCAAGCATGGCGCTGGCGCCACCCATGGAATGACCGATCACCGCTTGCAGCGGTGGCAACTCCGCAGCCGCTTCAAGCATCGCCCGGGCGAACAACACCACGTTGGCTTCACGCCCCGGCGAACGCCCATGGGCCGGGCCATCGAGCGCGACAACGGTATAACCGGCGTCGACCAGTGCGGTAATCAGTGCGGCGAACTGAGTGGGCCGCCCTTCCCAACCGTGCATCAGCAGCACTGTCGGGCCTTGACCCCAGCGCAGCGCCGAGAGGCCGAAACGTAAAGTGATTCGTTCGGAACTGGCCAGCAATGGCAGCTCCCAATCGCGCAGTGGCAGCGACCGTGGCGTCATGAACGCCAGACGCATTTTGCTCGCCACCCGTTGCGGTGCAATCCAGCCCAAGGTGCCATTAACGCCACGAACCCACTTCAACGTGTTCATCGCTCTCTCCTCAGGCGTGTTGCCTTCAGGTCAACGCACCGCCGACTTGGCAGCGCGCAGCAATCGATCGGATAAATCTCCCGGGCCGAGCGCTCTTGCGAGGGCCAGACCACCCACCATCAAGGCCACATCAGCCAAGGCTTTGTCGGTGTCCTCAGGGCTGGACGCCAACTGCGCAATCATCAATTCCAGGTGTTCGTTGAGCGCGATGCGGAACGATTCCGGCAAACGGCCCAATTCGCCGATCGACGCTGGAATCGGACACGCCGCGTCACTGGAATCACGATGTTTGCGCGACAGGTAGAACGCAGCGACCAGGGCACGACGCTCTTCGCCGGTCAGTTCGGTATCCATGTCGGCAATCAGGTCGCGGCGGCGACCGAGCAATTGCTTGAACGCTTCGAGCATCATCGCGTCCTTGCTTTCGAAGTGCGCATAGAAGCCACCGACGGTCAGGCCGGCTGCGCCCATCACTTCGCCCACGCTAGGATCCGCCGGGCCACGCTGAATCAGTGCGGCGCTGGCAGCCTTGAGGATGCGTTCGCGGGTTTGAGCTTTTTTATCGTTCATCGTTGCCTCCGAATATTACGACTAGAATATTATTCGCATAATAATATTCCGCAAGTCAAGAATATGACCGCTGGTCTGAAGCACAGTGTAAGGAAAAAGGAGAGTTGGCCAAACGCCAGACAAACAAAAGGGCCATTCAATAATTGAATGACCCTTATAAAATCCCGCAGAGCGGGTAATCGTGGCGTCCCCTAGGGGACTCGAACCCCTGTTACCGCCGTGAAAGGGCGGTGTCCTAGGCCACTAGACGAAGGGGACACAAACCTTCTATACAACTGATCAGTGCTGAGATCTGATCGATTCAAGGCCGGTGTGGCCAGACCTTGAACGTGTAAAATTGGTGGAGCTTAGCGGGATCGAACCGCTGACCTCCTGCATGCCATGCAGGCGCTCTCCCAGCTGAGCTAAAGCCCCGGATTTTTCGCCTCGCGGCGGAGCGACATCTTGCAACATCGCTTCTGTAAAACTGGCGTCCCCTAGGGGACTCGAACCCCTGTTACCGCCGTGAAAGGGCGGTGTCCTAGGCCACTAGACGAAGGGGACGCAAACCCTTCTATACAACTGATCAACGCTGAGCGTTGATCGCTTCAAGGCCGGTGTGGCCAGACCTCGAAGTGTAAAATTGGTGGAGCTAAACGGGATCGAACCGTTGACCTCCTGCATGCCATGCAGGCGCTCTCCCAGCTGAGCTATAGCCCCTCATCGTTGATGTCATCGCTGAGGACGGGGCGAATCTTAAGGGCGTATCGAAAGTCTGTCAAACTTATTTTTGAAATTTTTCAAAGTTTTTCGTCGGCATAACAATCACTTACCGCCCTCCCCCCGTAAATTCGGGAGAAGCGCCGAAGGCACGATCAAAAGATCGCAGCCTTCGGCAGCTCCCACAGAGAACAAAAATGCTTAAGCGATAGCGCCCAGCAGCTTTTCCCACTCTTTGTTTTCTTTCTTCGACACGCCGCCCAGCAGGTCAATCGCCTGACGCAGACGGAAACGGGTCAGATCCGGGCCAATGATTTCCATTGCATCAAGCACCGACACCGAACTCGCCTGCCCGGTGATCGCGGCAAACATCAGCGGCATCGCATCGCGCAGTTTCAACTCCAGCGATTCGACCACTGCCTGAATCGTCGCGGTGATGTTGTCCTTCTCCCACTGACGCAGGCTTTCCAGCTTCCACAGGATCAACTGCATCAACTGACGAACCTGATCACCCGAGAGCTTCTTCGATTCGAACAGCTTGGCATCCGGGTTAACGCCACCGGCGAAGAAGAACCCGCCCAGCGGTGCAACCTGGCTGAAGGTTTCAACGCGGCCCTGCACCAACGGCGCGATCTTCATCATGTATTCCGGGTTCAACGCCCAGGTCTGCAAACGGCTGGCGAACTCTTCCACCGGCAGATCACGCAGCCACTGGCCGTTGAGCCACGACAGCTTCTCGATGTCGAAGATCGGCCCGCCAAGGGACACACGCTTGAGATCGAAGTTGTCGACCATTTCCTGCAGCGAGAACTTTTCGCGCTCGTCCGGCATCGACCAGCCCATGCGACCGAGGTAGTTGAGCATCGCTTCCGGCATGAAGCCCATGCGCTCGTAGAACGTTACCGAGGTCGGGTTCTTGCGCTTGGACAGCTTGCTCTTGTCCGGGTTACGCAGCAGCGGCATGTAGCACAGCTCTGGTTGTTCCCAGCCGAAGTATTCGTACAGCAGAATCAGTTTCGGCGCCGATGGCAGCCACTCTTCGCCGCGCAGCACGTGAGTGATGCCCATCAGGTGATCGTCGACGACGTTGGCGAGGAAGTACGTCGGCAGGCCGTCGGTCTTCATCAGCACTTGCATGTCCATGCGATCCCACGGGATCTCGACATCGCCACGCAGCATGTCCGGGACGACGCAAACGCCTTCGCTCGGCACTTTCATGCGGATCACGTGGGGTTCGCCAGCCGCCAGGCGGGACGCGACTTCTTCTTTCGACAGCAGCAGCGCGCGGCCGTCATAGCGTGGGGTTTCGCCGCGAGCCATTTGCTCGGCGCGCATCTGATCGAGTTCTTCAGCGGTGCAGAAGCATGGGAACGCATGGCCCATGTCGACCAGTTGCTGGCAGTACTTCTGATAGATATCGCCACGCTCGCTCTGACGGTATGGACCGTGCGGGCCGCCAACGTCCGGGCCTTCGCTCCAGTCGATACCCAACCAGCGCAGGGCGTCGAAGATCTGCTGTTCGGACTCGCGGGTCGAACGCAACTGGTCGGTGTCTTCGATCCGCAGGATGAACTCACCGCCATGCTGCTTGGCAAAGCAGTAGTTGAACAATGCGATGTAAGCGGTACCTACGTGGGGATCCCCGGTAGGCGATGGCGCGATGCGAGTGCGGACGGTGGTCATGGCATGTCTCGAAAAGAATGAAAAGCAAAACAATCAAGCGGCGAATGGTAACAGGCGACACCCGCCCCGCTCCAGCGGGCAGGGCATTTAAGCCAAGTTTGCGTCTGTAACGCCCGTAAGCCGTGGTGAATGGGCAAATATCAACGGATGGCATTTACCGTTTATCGGCTGTATGCCAGATTCGCCTGCTGATAACTTTCCTTACAATTCCTCGACTACAGTTTGCCCATGCCTGCCCAACTCAAGCGTCGCCTGTTGATTTTCCTGCTGCTCGTCCTGCTGATTGCCGGGGGCTTTTTCGCCCATTGGTTTTTCAAGGGACGCTTTTATGAAAGCACCGACAACGCCTATGTCCAGGGCGAAATCACCCGTGTGTCGAGCCAATTGAGCGCGCGCATCGATGAAGTGCTGGTGCAGGACAATCAGCACGTGGAAAAAGGCCAACTGCTGGTGCGCCTCGAGCCGAATGATTTCCGCCTGGCCATTGATCGCGCCAACGCCGCTCTCGCCACTCGCGAAGCTGAACGCCTGCAAGCGCAGAGCAAACTCACCCAGCAATCGAGCCTGATCGCCGCCAGCGATGCGCAAGTGGCGACCACACAAGCAACGCTGGGCCGTTCGCAGATGGATTTGTCGCGAGCGGAAACCCTGCGCAAGCCCGGTTATGTTTCCGAAGAACGCGTGACCACCCTCTCCGCTGACGCGCATATCGCCCGCTCGCAAGTGGCCAAGGCGCAGGCTGATGCGCAAGGCCAGCGCCAACAGGTCAACGCCCTGAACGCGGAAATCAAACGCCTCGACGCACAGATCGCCAACGCTCGCGCCGATCTGGCGCAAGCCGAACTCAACCTGACCCGCAGCGAAATCCACGCGCCAATCAGTGGTCTGGTCGGACAGCGCGCCGCCCGTAACGGTCAAGTGGTGCAGGCCGGCGCCTATCTGCTGTCGATCGTCCCGGACGAAGACATCTGGGTACAGGCCAACTTCAAGGAAACCCAGATCGGCCACATGCAGCCCGGGCAAAAAGCCGAGCTGACCTTTGATGCGTATGGCGACACGCCGATCGAAGCGCGGGTCGACAGCCTGTTCGCCGCCTCCGGCGCGCAATTCAGTCTGCTGCCGCCGGACAACGCCACCGGCAACTTCACCAAGGTCGTGCAGCGGATTCCGGTAAAACTGACCTTCAAGGCCGATAACCCGCTGCACGGCAAGATCCGTCCGGGCATGTCGGTGACCGCCACCGTGAACATCAAAGACGCCCCGGACAATGGCCGGTGATGCGCTGATCCGCCCGGTCGGCGAACCGACCCGGCGCGATTGGATTGCAGTGATGAGCGTGATGCTCGGCGCCTTTATGGCCGTGCTCGACATCCAGATCACCAACTCATCGCTCAAAGACATCCAGGGCGCGTTGTCGGCGACGCTGGAAGAAGGCTCGTGGATTTCCACTTCGTATCTGGTCGCGGAGATCATCATGATCCCGCTGACCGCGTGGCTGGTGCAGTTGCTCTCGGCGCGGCGACTGGCGGTGTGGGTGTCGCTGGGGTTTCTGGTTTCCTCGCTGCTGTGCTCGATGGCCTGGAGCCTGGAAAGCATGATTGTCTTTCGCGCCATGCAAGGTTTTACCGGCGGCGCGCTGATCCCGCTGGCGTTCACCCTGACCCTGATCAAACTCCCCGAACACCACCGCGCCAAAGGCATGGCGATGTTCGCCATGACCGCCACCTTCGCGCCGTCCATCGGCCCGACGCTGGGCGGCTGGCTCACGGAAAACTGGGGCTGGGAATACATCTTCTATATCAACATTCCGCCGGGCCTGATCATGATCGCCGGGTTGATGTACGGACTGGAGAAGAAAGAAGCGCACTGGGAATTGCTGAAAAGCACCGACTACACCGGCATCCTCACGCTAGGGATTGGCCTCGGTTGCTTGCAGGTGTTTCTTGAAGAAGGCCATCGCAAGGACTGGCTCGAATCGAGCCTGATCGTGACGCTGGGCAGCATTGCGCTGGTGAGCCTGATCACCTTTGTGATCGTGCAGATTTCCAAACCCAATCCACTGATCAACCTGGGCATTCTGCGTAATCGCAACTTCGGTTTATCGAGTATTTCCAGCCTGGGGATGGGGGTCGGGTTGTACGGCTCGATTTATTTGTTGCCGTTGTATCTGGCGCAGATCCAGAACTACAACGCCCTGCAGATCGGCGAAGTGATCATGTGGATGGGCGTGCCGCAGCTGTTTCTGATTCCACTGGTGCCGAAGCTGATGAAGATCATTTCACCGAAATGGTTGTGCACGCTGGGGTTCGGATTGTTTGGTCTGGCGAGTTTTTCGTCGGGGGTGCTCAACCCGGATTTCGCCGGGCCGCAGTTCAATCAGATTCAGATTATCCGAGCGTTAGGGCAGCCGCTGATCATGGTAACCATTTCGCTGATCGCCACGGCGTACATCCTGCCGCAGGACGCGGGGTCGGCGTCGAGTCTGTTCAATATCCTGCGAAATCTGGGAGGCGCGATTGGTATTGCCCTGCTCGCGACGCTACTGGACGCGCGCACCAAGACGTACTTCGATTATCTGCGTGAGGCGGTGGTGCCGACCAACCCGCAGGTGGCCGAGCGACTGGCGTCGATGACCGATCGGTTTGGCAGTGATACGGCGGCGTTGGGTAAGTTGAGTGAGATCGTCCATCAGCAGGCAGCGATCATGGCTTACAACGATGCGTTTCACTTTGTCGGGATTGCGCTGGGGATCAGCATGCTCGCCGTCTTGTTGACCAAGAAATTGCCACAAGGATTGAAGGCTGGGGAGTCTCATTAAGACCGAGTCGCCGCCATTCGCGAGCAAGCTCGCTCCCACTTTGGATCTGTGTCGTGCACAAATCCCCGTGGGAGCGAGCCTGCTCGCGAAGAGGCCCGCTCAGGCGATGAAGATCAAACGGCCAAAAGCCGCTCGCGCAGTTTGGCAATTTCATCGCGCATCTGCGCCGCCGCTTCAAACTCCAGATCCCGCGCCAGCTGATACATCTTCTCTTCCAGCGCACGGATGCGTTTGGTGATTTCGCTCGGCGAGCGCAGTTCGGCTTCGTACTTGGCGTTCTCTTCGGCAGCCTTGGCCATGCCTTTGCGCTTCTTGCTGCGCGAGCCCGGCACGGTGGCGCCTTCCATGATGTCGGCGACATCCTTGAACACGCCCTTCGGGGTAATACCGTTTTCGAGGTTGAAGGCGATCTGTTTGTCGCGACGACGCTCGGTTTCGCCAATCGCCCGCTCCATCGAACCGGTCATGCGATCGGCATACAGAATCGCCCGGCCATTGAGGTTCCGCGCCGCGCGGCCAATGGTCTGGATCAATGAACGCTCGGAACGCAGGAAACCTTCCTTGTCCGCATCGAGGATCGCCACCAGCGACACTTCCGGCATGTCCAGGCCTTCACGCAGCAAGTTGATGCCGACCAGCACATCGAAAGTGCCAAGGCGCAGATCGCGAATGATCTCGACCCGTTCAACCGTGTCGATGTCCGAGTGCAGATAACGTACGCGCACACCGTGATCGGCGAGGTAATCGGTGAGGTCTTCGGCCATGCGTTTGGTCAGCGTAGTGACCAGCACGCGCTCTTCGATCGCCACGCGCTTGGAAATTTCCGACAGCAGATCGTCGACCTGGGTCAGCGCCGGGCGTACTTCAATCTGCGGATCGACCAGCCCGGTCGGGCGCACCAGTTGCTCGACCACGCGCCCAGCATGTTCGGCTTCGTAGTTACCGGGTGTCGCCGAGACAAAAATGGTCTGCGGGCTGACCCCTTCCCACTCGTCAAACCGCATCGGCCGGTTGTCCAGCGCCGAGGGCAAACGGAAGCCGTATTCGACGAGGGTTTCCTTACGCGAACGGTCGCCTTTATACATCGCGCCGACCTGCGGCACGCTGACGTGGGATTCGTCGATCACCAGCAACGCATCCGCCGGCAGGTAATCGTAAAGGGTTGGCGGCGCGGCACCGGCCGGACGCCCGGACAGGTAGCGCGAGTAGTTTTCGATGCCGTTGCAGTAACCCAGTTCGAGGATCATTTCCAGGTCGAAACGGGTGCGCTGTTCCAGCCGCTGGGCTTCCACCAGTTTGTTATTGCTGCGCAGGTATTCGAGGCGTTCCTGCAGTTCGACCTTGATGTGTTCAATGGCGTCGAGCAGGGTTTCCCGTGGCGTCACATAGTGGCTCTTCGGGTAAAAGGTGAAGCGCGGCATCTTGCGGATGACTTCACCGGTCAGCGGGTCGAACGCAGAAATGCTTTCGACCTCGTCATCGAACAGCTCGATGCGAATCGCTTCCAGATCGGATTCCGCCGGATAAATGTCGATCACATCGCCACGCACACGGAAGGTCGCGCGGGCAAAATCCATGTCGTTGCGGGTGTATTGCAGGTCGGCCAGACGCCGCAGCAACGCACGCTGATCAAGTTTGTCGCCGCGATCGACGTGCAGCACCATCTTCAAATAGGTTTCCGGGCTACCGAGACCATAGATACACGACACCGTGGTGACGATGATCGCGTCCTTGCGCTCCAGCAACGCTTTGGTCGCGGACAGGCGCATCTGCTCGATGTGGTCGTTGATCGACGCATCCTTCTCGATAAAGGTGTCGGACGACGGCACATAGGCTTCGGGCTGGTAGTAGTCGTAGTAGGAAACGAAATATTCGACGGCGTTGTTCGGGAAAAACGCCTTGAACTCGCCGTACAACTGCGCAGCCAGGGTTTTGTTCGGTGCCAGCACCAGCGTCGGGCGCTGAATCTGCGAGATGACATTGGCGATGCTGAAGGTCTTGCCCGAGCCGGTCACACCGAGCAACGTCTGGTGCGCCAGGCCGGCTTCGATGCCCTCCACCAGTTGGCGAATGGCCTCCGGCTGATCGCCGGCGGGCTCGAAGCGGGTGACGAGCTGGAATTCGGACATAAACACCTCTGGAATCGCGGCATTCCGAGTAAAGCGGAGCACCACGGGGACGACCGCAAACGACCGGTGTCGCGCAAGAAAAAAGCTGGATTGTGCTCAATGTGGTGGCGATTGCCTCACCTTTCAAGGCAAACGTCCTACATCCGGTAAAGACTCTGACACGCGCAGTCGACTAACGGTCAAGAAATAATCGGAAAAACTTGGCCTAAAAGCCGAATCGCCTGTCGCCATTGTTCAGTAATGGCCTCTATACTAGCTCCCCGTTTGTGCACCGCTCTAGTGCATCCGGCTGGAGCGCGACACGTCCCTCCATTCTCCATTCAGAGCCGCCGCAATAATGAGCCTGTTCTCCGCTGTCGAAATGGCACCCCGCGATCCAATCCTGGGCCTCAACGAAGCATTCAACGCCGATACCCGGACCACCAAGGTCAACCTGGGCGTTGGCGTGTACTGCAACGAAGAGGGGCGAATTCCACTTCTGCGCGCCGTGATCGAAGCCGAAACCATTCGCGCTGCTCAACACGCTTCGCGCGGTTACTTGCCGATCGATGGCATCGCGGCCTACGACCAGGCCGTGCAAAAGCTGCTGTTTGGCAACGACTCGCCGCTGATCAGCGCCGGTCGCGTCATCACCACTCAGGCCGTCGGCGGGACCGGCGCACTGAAGATCGGTGCCGACTTCCTCAAGCAACTGCTGCCGAACGCTGTTGTAGCGATCAGCGACCCGAGCTGGGAAAACCACCGCGCGCTGTTCGAAACCGCTGGTTTCCCAGTGCAGAACTACCGCTACTACGACGCAGCCACCCACGACGTTAACCGTGCCGGCATGCTCGAAGACCTCAACGCCCTGCCGAATGGCTCGATCGTTATCCTCCACGCGTGCTGCCACAACCCGACCGGCGTCGACCTGACCCCGGCGGACTGGAACAACGTGCTGGAAGTGGTCCGCGCCAAAGGGCACGTGCCGTTCCTCGACATGGCCTACCAAGGCTTCGGCGACGGTATCGACGAAGACGCCGCAGCTGTGCGCCTGTTCGCTGAATCCGGCCTGACCTTCTTCGTTTCGAGCTCGTTCTCCAAGTCGTTTTCGCTGTACGGCGAGCGCGTTGGCGCCCTGTCGATCATCAGCGAATCGAAAGAAGAAAGCGCGCGCGTGCTGTCGCAGGTCAAGCGTGTGATCCGCACCAACTACTCTAACCCGCCGACTCACGGTGCGAGTATCGTGGCTGCCGTGTTGAACAGCCCGGAACTGCGCGCGCAGTGGGAAGCCGAGCTGGCTGAAATGCGTTTGCGCATTCGCGGCATGCGTACGCAGATGGTCGATCTGCTGGCCGAAAAAGCCCCGGGTCGCGACTTCAGCTTCGTTGGTCGTCAGCGCGGCATGTTCTCCTACTCCGGCCTGACCACTGAGCAAGTGCATCGCCTGCGTAACGAGTTCGGCATTTACGCACTGGACACCGGCCGGATCTGCGTGGCTGCGCTGAACCAGAGCAACATCAAGGCTGTAACGGATGCGATTGTTCAGGTCATCTGATTTCAGCGCGTGATGAAAAACGGGAAGCCTTGGGGCTTCCCGTTTTTTATTTGTCCGAAGGAATGCCACATTCCCTCTAAACTGCACACAAATCTGAAGAGTGGGAGCGAGCCTGCTCGCGAATGCAGTGGGTCAGTCGCCATCATTGTTGGCAGACAAACCGCATTCGCGAGCAGGCTCGCTCCCACAGGTTATGCGTACATCCGAGATTTTTGAGAGAACCCATATGAAAAACGACAACCTGCGCGCCGACCGTGACGATCTGGATGATTTCATCCCCCGCGCCTCGGCCAAACGCGAAAAAAGCCTGGTGCTGCAAGTGGCTGCCGGGGTGTTTCTCGGCGGCCTGGTGCTGTGGCTGGTGCAACTGGCAGCCACAGCGGCTTACGCCAAACTGATGCTGGGTACCATTACCTTCGGCAGTTAAGCCAGTTCGCTCGCACGCTGAGTGGCGGCATCGTCATAAGCGACGTAAAGCGATTCGGCGATCTGGCTTTTGATCGCTTTGGTGCTTTCCAGACCGAGGACAAAACCTTCGGCCTTGCCGCCGGCGCGGTTCAATTCTTCAGCGGTGCCAGCCTGAGTGATTGCGTCGAAGAGTTTTTCGGCGTGTGGACCGACGCCTTTGGGCAGGCTGATTTGCGCGATGCTCATGCGAACACCTCGTTGTTGCGGATTGAATGCTTCATGGCACGTACCTTTTCGGCGAATGGCCGGCAGCGCGTGTGACCACTTCCGGGCGGCTATGGTAGACCTCTGCTACGGTTCTGGTAACCGCCAATCACTGACAAACCGCCCGTCGTCCTGATCAATCACTTAATTTCACAACGAGTGCTTGACTAGTCTTTTTAAATCAGTAACATACGCACAAATTCCGCAATAGCTCAGTTGGTAGAGCAAATGACTGTTAATCATTGGGTCCCTGGTTCGAGTCCAGGTTGTGGAGCCAAATAGCAAAGCCCCTGAATCGAAAGATTCAGGGGCTTTTTTGTGGGCGCTCGAAAAGATCTTTTAAGCGGCAAATGAAAAAGGGCCGATCTGTATAAAACAGATCGGCCCTTTTTCATTCAGTTACAGCGGTCAGACATGCTCGCTGCTTTTCACCTGCACCTTCGGCGCGCCATGACCATGATCGTGATCATCCGGCTCGATCACCGGCACTTCCTTGCCATCGCAGTCGTGCAACTTGCCGTCGCTGAAGTAATCGCCTTCACGCAGCGCCGCCAGATCGCGATAACGCAGGGTCCGCTCCTCGGCTGCGGCAAACACCGATTGCTGATCCGAGTTACCGGCGGTGAAGTGGTTGAACGCCAGGTTGAGCAGAATCGCCATGATCGCCGATGAGCTGATGCCCGAGTGGAAAATGGTCGCGAACCAGCTTGGGAAGTGATCGTAGAAGTTCGGCGCAGCAATCGGGATCATGCCGAAACCGATCGAGGTGGCGACGATGATCAGGTTGACGTTGTTGCGGTAATCAACCTTGGACAGCGTACGGATGCCGCTCGCTGCCACGGTGCCGAACAGCACGATACCGGCACCACCGAGCACCGAAGTCGGCACTGCCGCAATGACCCGGCCCATGAATGGCAGCAGGCCGAGGATGACCAGGAAGATACCGCCCGTAGCGACCACGTAACGGCTCTTGATCCCGGTGACGGCCACCAGCCCGACGTTCTGGGCGAACGCGCTCTGGGTGAACGAACCGAAGATCGGCGCAAACATGCTCGACAGCATGTCCGCCCGCAGGCCATTGCCGAGACGTTTGGAATCGACCTTGGTGCCGATGATTTCACCGACTGCCAGAATGTCTGCCGAAGTTTCCACCAGCGTCACCATGACCACGATGCACATCGACAGGATCGCGGCGAAGTGGAAGGTTGGCATGCCGAAATGAAACGGCGTCGGGAAACCGAACATCGGTCCGGTGGTGACGCTGGAGAAGTCCGCCATGCCGAGGAACACCGCCAGCACCGTGCCGATCACCATGGCCAACAGGATCGACAGGCGTGAGATGGTCGAGCTGCCGACCTTGCTCAGCAACAACACCAGCACCAGTGTGACTGCCGCCAGACCGATGTTCTGCATGCTGCCGAAGTCCGGCGCGTGGCTGTTGCCACCCATCGCCCAGCGCGCGGCCACCGGCATCAGCGTCAGGCCGATGGTGGTGATCACGATGCCGGTGACCAGCGGCGGGAAGAACTTGGTGATGCGCGAGAACACTGGTGTGATCAACAAGCCTATCAAGGACGCCGCAATCACTGCGCCCAGCACCGACTGGAAGCCGCCCTCCCCGCCACTGCTGACGATCGCGACCATGGTCGCCACGCCGGAGAACGACACGCCCTGTACCAGCGGCAACTGACAGCCAAAAAACGGCAGACCCAGGGTTTGCAGCAGTGTCGCCAGCCCCCCCGCAAACAATGAAGCAGCAATCAGCAAACCAATGTCCGCCGGCGACAGGCCGGCCGCCTGGCCAATGATCAGTGGCACCGCAACGATACCGCCGTACATGGTCAGAACATGTTGCAGGCCGTAAGCCATATTCGCGCCGACCCCGAGATTTTCGTCCTCGGGCCGTTGGTGTGAAACATGGGGCGTTTTCATGGTGGGGGGTTCCCTGGTTTTTGTTATGCGCACACTGTATTCAATACTCGTGACAAATGTCCATAGAGTTGTATACAACTTATCAGTCACATAATGGATAGGTAGCCACCCAAGCTTCTAGCCCGCTGCTCCCATCCCCCACAAATCCGGCAACACTTCCTCTCCAGTGCCCTCGCCTGCCGCCACTACGCTGAAGTGTTCACGGCGACCGACGGTGCGGTCGCGCTCTTTTTTATACATATAAAGTATGCATAATTAAGTCAATTGAAATTCAGTACGACAAAAGCAAGAACGCAGCCAACAAACTCAAGCACAAGGGCGTCAGCCTCGCGGAAACCGAACCGGTCTTTCACGACGAACGAGCACTGACAATCGAGGACAACGACCATGACGAACAGCGCTGGATCACTATTGGCCTCAACGGCAAAGGGCGCTTGTTGGTCGTTGCTTACAGTTACCGGGATGCGAATGTCGTTCGAATCATTTCTGCACGTGTCGCCACACCCAGCGAACGTAGCACTTATTTTCTGGAGGCTTGATCGATGCAAGACGAATATGACTTCTCTCAGGGCAAACGCGGTGCATTGGCGTCAAACAAGGGCAAAACCCGCATCACCATCATGCTGGATGACGCCGTCATCGAAGCGGCGCGAACGGTCGCGGAAAACGAAGGATTCGGTTATCAGACGGTGATCAATAACACCCTGCGTCATGCCCTGCTCGATGCCGTTGCCAAACCGGAACAAGCCGAATCGAGCGGGCAATTCAAGAAAGGCATCACCGCCGCAGACCTCAAGAGTCTCGAGAAAAAACTGTCGGCAGCGGTCGGGGAAATCCGCCGAGTGCTCGAGCCAGACGCCAAGCCCTAAACGGAAGCCGGTACGATCATCCGCGCCAAAGCCTGCCGTATGTGGGGCAGATCCGGCAGGTGCAGAGCAAACTCGCGCGCCAGCAATTCAATCAGCTCATCGACCTGTGTCACTTCGCGCCGCTCGCTGCTGGCGCCCATGCGATGAACAGCGAAACTGCCGTTGTTCAGCGTCTTGCGCCAGCCATTACCCGTGCGCGCGACCATCAAACGCTGAGTGAACGGTGACTCTGGATGCGTCGAGACATACCAGTTGCCAATGGTGTAATCGATGTCTTCCTGGCGCTGCAGGTCGAACAGGTACATCGGCCGCCATTCACCCGCCACGTGGGCACGCAGCATGTAGCCGTCGGCCTGCGTTTCAATGCGATAAGGTTCGTGAGGGGTCGCTTGCTCGGTCTCGGTGTCGAGCAGCAGCGGCGCGGTCGGGACCATGCCACCGAAGCCGACATCGCTGATGTAACGCACGTCGTCGATGGTCACCAGACTCAAACGGTGCGTGCGCGCTGTCCAGCTGCCTTCGGGCTGATTCATCACCACCCGCCCGCTGATGGCGCGAGCGTCGAAACCCAATTCCAGCAACAAGGCAAAAAACAGGTTGTTGAGCTCATAGCAGTAACCACCGTGCCCACCGAGCAGGACTTTTTCCTCGATGGACGGCAGATCGATCAACACCGGAGCCCCGGTGATCGTCGCCAGATTCTCGAAAGGAAAAACACCGGTGTGGCGCAGTTGCAATACGCGCAAGGTGTCCAGCGTGGGTGCCGGCGGGGCATCAAATCCCAAGCGTTGCAGGTACAGCTTCAGATTCGTCAGGCGTGGCTCGCTCATTGCTCGGTCCTTATGCATGGGGCCGCAGGTCACTGCGTTGATGGTCGCCATGTATACGGGATCGGGCGGTGTTTTCGACAATTGATTTCGCCAATCGCCCGCTAGCGTTTCTTGCGTGAGCCGATACGAATCCACGTCGGCGCATGGTCGCTGGCATGCGGCTCGTTGCGCACCCAGGCGTCGACCCCGGCCTCATACAGATACGGACTCAGCGCAGGGTTGAGCAGCAGATGATCGATGCGCAGTCCGGAGTTGGTTTGCCAGTGTTGGCGGAAATAATCCCAAAACGTATAGAGACGATCCTCGGGATACAGATGGCGCAGCGAATCGGTCCAGCCCTGATCGAGCAGGCGCTGATAACACTCGCGGCTCTGCGGTTGCAGCAACGCATCCTTGAGCCAGGAGCGGGTGTTGTAGATGTCCATGTCAGTGGGCACGACGTTGTAATCACCGGCCAGCACCACCGGGTGATCGCTGCTCTGCAGGTCTTTGGCGTAGCTGATCAGCCGTTCGAACCAGGCCAGTTTGTAATCGAATTTGGGTCCCGGCTGCGGATTGCCGTTGGGCAGGTACAGGCAACCGACCAACACGCCATGTACCGCCGCTTCCAGATAACGACTGTGCTTGTCATCCGGATCGCCCGGCAGACCGCGTCGACTCTCCAGCGGTTGCGCGTCACGGGCGAGAATCGCCACGCCGTTCCACGAGGCCTGGCCTTGCCAGATCGCGCCATAACCGGCGGCTTCCAGTTCTGCCGCAGGGAATGCCGTGTCGACAGACTTGAGTTCTTGCAGGCAGGCGATATCCGGTTGTTCGCGCTTGAGCCAATCCAGCAGATTTGGCAGACGCGCGCGTAAACCGTTGACGTTGTAGGTGGCGATTCGCAGGTTTTTCATCGGCGCAGGCTCCTGTCCGTGTGCTGTGAAAATTCTGACCTCGTGAACATCGTGGCGGTTGCATCGGATCAGCCCGCTGCGGCGTAATAGGCGCTCGCCATTCGCCCGCTCTGCCGAGACCTGACTTCCATGAAAACCACGCTGCAAGGTCAGCGCATTCTTCTGCGCCCGCTTGAGTATTCCGATGCCGCTGCCCTGCTCCACGCGGCCGCTGACGGCGAATTGTGGAACCTCACCGTCACCGTGGTGCCTTCGGTCAGCACTGTCGACAGTTATCTGAAAAAGGCACTCGATGGGCGGGATGCCGGCACGGTGATGCCGTTCGTCATCGTTCTCAAGGAGACCGGCGAAGTCATCGGCTCCACGCGCTTCTGGAAGATCGACCCGCTCAATCGCAAGCTGGAAATCGGCAGCAGCTGGATCGCGGCGAGCTGGCAAAAATCTTTCGTCAACACCGAAGCCAAGTACCTGATGCTGCGTCACGCCTTCGAAGTTCTCGATTGCGTGCGCGTGCAGTTCACCACCGACGAGAACAACGAGAAGTCACGCAACGCCATCCTGCGCCTTGGCGCGCAACAGGAAGGCATCGTCCGGCATGAGCGGATCATGCCGGATGGACGCAAGCGCAACTCGGTGCGCTTCAGCATCATCGACGACGAGTGGCCGCAGGTGCGTTTGCAACTGGAGCAGAAACTCGGCGCCTGACCCTTCAGGCGCGATTGCGCAGCCACTGCAGAAAGCCTTTTTTCGCCACCACCACCGGCGCTTCCTCGGTCAGCGATTGCGCCTTGTGCAGACGGTAATCGAGCAAGGTTTTCATGGCATCGCTGATATCGTGGCGAGCGTCCAAGCAAGGCTTCAGGTAAGTCTTCTCGATGCGGTACAGAGCGCAAAAGGTTTTCGCGGCAAACTTGGCCGGCACAGAAGAATCGGAAAGTATGCCGGCCTCGCCGATGACTTCGCCGGGGCCCATGCGCCCGGACTCGAACGGCGAGCCATGGCGGGTCAAGGTCACCGTGACCACCCCCGACTCGATAATGAACAAGTGATCGCTGACCTCCCCCGCCTCAAGAATTGTCTCGCCGGCACGGAAACTTTGCAGGGTCATGTTCTGGCTGAAGGTTTCCTTCTCTTCCTGGCGCAACGTCGAGAAAATCGGCGAGCTGTCGAGCAATGCCCGTGGCCGCGAAAGATTGGCCGGCGCACCGGTTTCATTGCTCGATAGCAAACTTACTCCGGACGCCTGCAAGTGCCGATACGCCAGATCAAACAGTTGATTGCGCACCACGCGCTTCTCGCCCATCGAGGCAACGAAACCGCTGATCTCGTACTCCGCGCCACTGCTGCCGGAGCTTTTCAGTGCCACGCTCGGCGCTGGCGTGTCGAGCAGTTGCCGGCAGCCCTGCATTGCCCGCTCCAGCGCATCGATTACCGAACTGGGTCGCGCATGCGGACTGACCTGCACACTGACCGAGACGCCGAACATATTGCTCGGCCGACTGAAGTTGATGATCTTGGCCTTGGCCGCCAGCGAGTTAGGGATCACCGCCATGCTGCCCTGACTGGTTTGCAGGCGCGTGGCGCGCCAGTCGATGTCGGTGACCCGGCCTTCGGTGCCGTCGATGGAAATCCAGTCATCCAGTTGATAAGGCTTGGTGGTGTTGAGGACGATGCCGGAGAACACGTCGCTGAGGGTGCTCTGCAAGGCCAGACCGACGATGATCGCCAATGCGCCAGAGGTGGCCAGCACGCCTTTGACCGGCAGATCCAGCACGTAGGCCAGCGCGGCAATGATCGCGATGAGGAAAATTACCGCACCGAGCAGATCCTGCAACAGCCGCCCGGTGTGGCCGACCCGTTGCATCATCACTGCGCCGATCAACACCGTCAGGGTGCGCGCGCCGAACAGCCACCAGCCGATCTGCAACCCGGTCGCCGCCAGGTGCAGCGGCACGTTGTCGACCCACGGCGCCGGCTCCATCGGGTTGAGGCCTTCGTTGAACAGCAGCACGCTGAACAACGTGAAAATCAGCACCCGCACCAGCAGTTTCCACTCGCTGCCATGGGAGGAGATCAGGCGCCACAGGCCCAGATCGAGGAGGATCAGGATCAACGCGCAGAACAACGGATGTTCGGTGAGCAGAGACAGCATCAAACAACTCCGACGGGGGCCAATCGCGAGAAGATCGCACAGATTGAGCAAGTGTAGGAGCAATTGATTTCAGAGCATGAACGCCCGCGCAAAAACACCGCAAAACCAAATGTGGGAGCGAGCCTGCTCGCGAATGCGGTGGATCAGTCAAAGGTGCATCGACTGACCTGACGCCTTCGCGAGCAGGCTCGCTCCCACAGGGGTTTCGTGGTGTGTCGAGGATTATTTACCGTTGGTCAGGGTGCTGTAGCTGGTCATCAGGTTGCGGTAATCCGGGATGTGGTTGGAGAACAGCGTGCCCAGCCCTTCGATGTCGTTGCGCCAGTCGCGATGCAGCTCGCAGGCCAGACCGAACCAGGTCATCAATTGCGCACCGGCGCTGGACATGCGGTTCCACGCCGATTCGCGGGTCAGTTCGTTGAACGTACCGGACGCGTCAGTCACCACAAAGACGTCGAAGCCTTCTTCCAGCGCCGACAACGCCGGGAACGCCACGCAGACTTCGGTCACCACACCGGCAATGATCAGTTGCTTCTTGCCGGTCGCCTTGATCGCTTTGACGAAATCCTCGTTGTCCCAGGCGTTGATCTGGCCAGGACGGGCGATGTACGGCGCTTCCGGGAACAGCGCTTTCAGCTCTGGCACCAGCGGGCCGTTGGGGCCGGTTTCGAAACTGGTGGTGAGGATCGTTGGCAGTTTGAAGTACTTGGCCAGATCGGCCAGCGCCAGCACGTTGTTCTTGAATTTGTCCGGTTCAATGTCACGCACCAGCGACAGCAGTCCGGCCTGATGGTCGACCAGCAGTACCGCAGCGTTGTTCTTGTCCAGACGTTTGTATTGAGTGGTCATAGCAGTAATCCTCGCGGGTGGTAGAGGCCGACGGGGGTCGGCCTCAGGTGACTCGATCAGCGCTGGGAATCCAGCACTTCGTGTTCGTTCGCGACTTGCTGAGCCTTGAGGTAACTCTCGATCAGCAATTGATAATGGGGCATGGCTTGGGCGTAGACGGCCGCCCACTGCTCGGCATCGGGACGGTTCCACGAGCCTTGCAGCTCGGAAAGCGTAGCCATGATGTCGATCGGCACCACCCCGGCCTGGGCCAAACGGGCAACTGTCAGATCAGTGGCAAGTTTGGAGTGATTGCCGGACGCGTCGACCACGGCGAACACCTTGTAGCCTTCGTGCACGGCGGCGATCGACGGGAACGCCAGGCACACGCTGGTCAGGGTGCCGGCGATCACCAGGGTTTTCTTGCCGGTGGCTTTCACTGCGGCGTGAAACTGCGGGTTGTCCCAGGCATTGATCTCGCCTTTGCGCGCCACGTATTGCGCATGCGGTGCGGCTTCGTGGATTTCCGGAATCAACGGCCCGTTCGGCCCTTGCGGCACGGAGGCGGTGGTGATCACCGGCATCTTCAACAGGGTCGCAGCCTTGGCCAGTGCGATGGCGTTCGCGCGCAGTTGCGGCACGTCCATGTCCTTGACGATCTGTAACAGACCGCTCTGATGGTCGATCAACAACATGGCCGCGTCGCTGGCATCGATGGTCGGTTTCTGGCCGTCGAAGTTCGCTGCATTGACAGTGTTCATGGGCGTTTCCTCTTTTCTATAGGCAACAGCCATCCTTGGCCTGCGAACCGGCCTACGCGTCCTGTGTAGAGCGGAGTGGTGGTGCGTTAAGCGTGCATCTGGCCGAAGCGGCCGGACTGGAAGTCGGCGAACGCCTGGTGGATTTCCTGCTCGGTGTTCATCACGAACGGGCCGTGGCCGACGATCGGTTCGTCGATCGGCTCGCCGCTGAGCAGCAACACCACCGCGTCCTGGCTGGCTTCGAGCGTCATCTGATGGCCGTCACGTTCGAACAGCGCCAACTGCCCTTCGCGCACCGATTCCACACCGTTGACCTGCACCGAGCCTTTCAGCACCACCAGCGCGGTATTGCGGCCTTCGTGCAGATCCAGCGTCAGCAACTTGCCGGCGTTGAGGCGCAGATCCCACAAGTCGATCGGCGTGAAGGTGCGCGATGGGCCGGTGTGGCCATCGAACTCACCGGCGATCAGGCGCAGGCTGCCCGCGTTGTCCTTGAGCGCGATGCTCGGGATGTCGCTGTCAAGAATGGTCTGGTAGCCCGGCGCGGCCATTTTGTCCTTGGCCGGCAGGTTGACCCACAGCTGCACCATTTCCAGTTTGCCGCCGGTTTTGGCGAAGTTTTCCGAGTGGAATTCCTCGTGGAGGATCCCCGACGCCGCCGTCATCCATTGCACATCGCCAGGGCCGATGATGCCGCCGCTGCCGGTCGAGTCGCGGTGCTGCACTTCGCCTTCATAAACGATAGTCACGGTTTCGAAACCACGGTGCGGATGCTGACCAACGCCACGCCGTTCAGTCGTCGGGGTGAAATCGGCCGGGCCGGCGTGATCAAGCAGCAGGAACGGGCTGATGTGTTTGCCCAGGTTGTCGTAGGAAAACAGCGTGCGAACCGGGAAACCATCGCCGACCCAATGGCCGCGCGGGCTGGTGTAGATACCGATGATGTTTTTCATGGTTGTCTCCAATTTGGGTGAGTGACGCGATGGATTAAGCTTAAATCCATGACCATCAATGCACTAGACTGCAAAAATCAGCCTTAGCGTTCTATCTGGAGAACGATGGTGGAAGACCTCAATACCCTCTACTACTTCACTCAAGTGGTCGAGCACCACGGATTTGCCGCCGCCGGGCGGGCGCTGGACATGCCCAAATCAAAACTCAGCCGGCGCATTGCCGAGCTTGAGGAGCGTCTCGGCGTACGTCTGCTGCACCGCACCAGCCGTCATTGTTCATTGACTGAAATCGGCCAGGCCTATTACCAGCGCTGCCTGGCCATGCGCATCGAAGCCGAAAGCGCCGCCGAACTGATCGAGCGCAACCGCTCCGAACCGCAAGGCCTGGTGCGCCTGAGTTGCCCGACGGCGCTGCTCAATTCGTGGGTCGGGCCGATGCTCACGCGCTACATGCTCAAGTACCCGCTGGTGGAGTTGTTCATCGAGAGCACCAACCGCCGGGTCGACCTGATTCACGAAGGATTCGACATTGCGCTGCGGGTGCGTTTTCCGCCACTGGAGAACACCGACATGGTCATGAAGGTGTTGGGCAACAGCACGCAATCGGTGGTCGGCAGCCCGCAGTTTGTCGAACGCCTGTCGTCACCGCCCTCGCCTGCGGACCTCAACGGACTGCCGAGCCTGCACTGGGGCGCGGCGCAGCGTGAATATCAGTGGGAGTTGCTGGGGCCGAATGACAACACGGCGCTGATTCGCCATACGCCACGCCTGGTCACCGATGATCTGATCGCCTTGCGTCAGGCAGTGATTGCCGGGGTCGGCGTGGCGCACTTGCCGAGTGTGGTGGTGCGTGAGGACATTGCCGCCGGACGCGTGGTCGAGTTGATTCCCGGCTGGGCACCGAAGTGCGGGGTGGTGCATGCGATCTTTCCGTCGCGGCGCGGGTTGCTGCCGTCGGTGCGTACCTTGATCGATTTTCTCGGCGAAGAGTTTGCGCATAGCGATATTGCTTGAATCGGTGGGGCGCCCTTCGCGAGCAGGCTCGCTCCCACAGGAGATCTGCGGCGTTCACAAATCCCCTGTGGGAGCGAGCCTGCTCGCGAAGAGGCCAGCCCGGACAACACAAATTCCCCTTTTGATTCATGATTTCCGGTCAACAGTGCTTTGCCCCACCAGCGGTTTTTCTCAACGATGCAGACGCGGATACTCCTGGCCATTCCCACTGCAACCCCTGGAGCCTTTCATGTCTGTTCCCGCTTTCGGTCTTGGTACGTTTCGTCTGCAAGGCCAGGTGGTCATTGATTCGGTAAGTACCGCCCTCGATCTCGGCTACCGGGTCATCGACACCGCGCAAATCTACGAAAACGAAGCCGACGTCGGCCAGGCCATCGCCGCCAGTGGCATCTCGCGCGAAGAGCTGTTCATTACCAGCAAGATCTGGGTCGCCAACTTCGCCAAAGATCGCTTGATCGACAGCCTCAAGGAAAGCCTGCAAAAACTGCAGACCGACTACCTTGACCTGACGCTGATTCATTGGCCGTCGCCGGAAAACCAGGTGCCCGTGGAAGAATTCATGGGCGCCCTGCTCGAAGCCAAGCGTCTGGGCCTGACCCGGCAGATCGGTGTGTCCAACTTCACCCTCGACTTGATGAAGCAGGCAATAGCGGCGGTCGGTGCAGAAAACATCGCGACCAACCAGATCGAACTGCATCCGTACCTGCAGAACCGCAAGGTGGACGAGTTCGCCCGTAGCCAAGGCATCCACATCACTTCGTACATGACCCTCGCCTACGGTGAAGTGCTGAAAGACCCGCTGATCCAGCAGATCGCCGAACACCTGCAAGCCACCCCGGCGCAAGTCACCCTCGCCTGGGCGATGCAGTCGGGCTACGCGGTGATCCCGTCGTCGACCAAACGCGCCAACCTGCAAAGCAACCTTGCCGCCACGGCGCTGACCTTGAGCGATGCCGACATGGCGCTGATTGCCACGCTGGATCGTGGCCATCGCCTAACCAGCCCGAAAGGCATCGCACCAGACTGGGACTGACCTGACGCCCGTCAGTTTTGCAGGCGTTGCGCGAGGCCGGCCATGGCCTCACGCAACGTATCGCTCGCCATGGCCAATGGCGCCGCGTGCGATTCGCGGCACGCCTGCTCAAGCTCGACACACGCAGCCACCACTCGCGCGGCCCCGACCATCTGCGCCCCGCCCTTGATGTGATGAGCCAGTTCGCGCAGCCCTGCGCGATCCTGCTCATGCAGCAGAACATCCAGACGTTGCAGATCGAGGTGCAAACTGTTCAACACCTCCTTGCGCAAATGCTCGATCAAGCCACGATCATCCCCGGCCATTTGCTCCAGGGTACTCAGATCGATTTCCGCCAATGCTGGCACCGCGCTGGAAGCCGCCGCGATGTCGCAATGACTGGCCGCCGTCAACGCCTGCGCCAGATCGTGCAAGCGGATCGGTTTGAACAGACACTCGTCCATACCGGCATTCAGGCAGCGCGTCCTTTCCTCGGCCTGCGCATTGGCGGTAAAGCCAAAGATCAGGCACGGCTTGCGCCCGGCAGTCGCTTCTTCCTCACGAATCGCCAGCGCCAGTTGATAACCGTTGCGCCTCGGCATGTTGCAATCGGTGATCACCACATCGAACGCTTGCGTGCGCCAGCGCTCCAGGCCTTCATCACCGTTCTCGGTGTCGACCGTCCGATGGCCCAGCTCACTCAACTGCCAGCACAGCAACAGACGGTTCACCGGATGATCGTCCACCACCAGCACGCTCAGTGAACACGCATCGGCAGCCGCAGCGCGCGGGATTGCCGGGGCCTGAGCGAGTGCGGCCAACAGCGGCAGTTCGAGACTGACTTCGACTTGCGTTCCCTCGCCCGGCGCACTGTCGAGCCGCAGCGTGCCGCCCATCATTTCGCAGAGGCTGCGACTGATCACCAGGCCCAGCCCGGAACCGCTGCGTGCCGACGCCGAGTGATTGCCGGCCTGCACGAACGGGCTGAACAAGCGCCGCCGATCGTCGTGGCTGATCCCGACGCCGCTGTCCTCGATCCGCACTTTCACGGCCAGTGTGTCTGTCACCGTTGCACTCACCACCAGCCGCAGACTGACTTCGCCCTCTTCAGTGAACTTGATTGCATTGCTCAGCAGATTCGACAGCACTTGTTTGAACCGCGTCGGATCAATCAGCACATCAACGTTGCTGCGGGTATCCAGTTCGATGTGCCACAACAAGCGTTTCTGCCGCGCCAGCCCTTCAAACACCCGACACACTGACGCCACCAGTTCGCGCAGGTTGGCGCGTTCGGGCGCGAGGGACAAATGCCCGGTCTCGATCCGTGCAATGTCGAGAATATCGCCGATCAGCGCCAGCAATTGTTGCCCGGCATTGGACGCTACCTGAATGGCCAAACGATCGGTCACGCCCTCTTCTGCGCGCTTCAGGGCCAGTTCGAGCATGCCGATCAAGGCATTCATCGGTGTGCGGATTTCATGGCTCATGGTCGCCAGAAACGTGGTTTTCGCCCGATTGGCATCATCTGCTGCGTCCTTGGCTTCCTGCAGTTGCTGCAACCACTGCTGGCGCCGGCGAATCTGCTGACGCTGAAAAACGATCCAGGCCAGCGCCAGCGCCAACAAGACCGCTGCACCGGCAAAGCCAAGCAGGATTTCCTGACGATGTTTTAACCAGTAACTGTCATCGACCACCACATCGTGGCTCCAGCGTTCAACCAGTTCGTCCATCTGTTGCGGGGCGATACTCAGGAGTGCCTTGTTCAGGATCGAATGCAGTGCGGGCATTTGCGGTGCGGTCGCCAGCGCAATGCGTGCCGGTTGATCGCCGACCGTGCCGGTGATGCGCAGACGTTCGCGGTAGTGACGGGCGATCAGAAAGCGCGCCACGAGCAACGAACTCACCGTGGCGTCGACTTGCCCCTTGGCAATCATCGCCATGCCTTCAGCGGGGCTTTTGGCATCGACCAGACGAATGCCCGGCACACGTCCCAATAAATAACCGCGTAATGGATGGCCGCGATAAATCGCCAGTCGCTTACCTGCCAGGTCATCGAGTTTGAGCGAGCCCTGCTCGGTGCTCGCACTGACCAGCACAAACGGATTGTTCAGATAAGCGCGAGTAAATTGCAGTTCGGTTTCGCGCTCGCTGCTCGGCGTCACCACCGGCAATATATCCAGTTCACCGGCCTTGAGCTGTTCGATCTGGCGATCCAGCGAGGCGCCGCGCACGATGTCGAACTTCAGCCCGCTGCGCTGGCTGATCAAACTCAGCAGTTGCGCCGACAGTCCGCTGAAGCGACCGTCGGCGTCGAAAAAAGTCAGTGGCGCGAAATCTTCAATGGCGCCGACACGCACCACCGGGTGCTGCTCCAGCCACTCCTGCTCACTGCCACTGAGTTGAACCCGCGATTGTTCAGCCATCTCGGCAAGGCCCACACTCCAGCGCTGTTCAATGCGTTGGCGACGCTCCATGGGAATCGCCGTCAACGCGTTGTCGACGATACGTTTGAGGCGCACCTCGCTGCGCAACAGGGCAAAACCGAACGGATTGGCATCCAGCCCTGACGGCCCGGCCAATTGCAGGTCATTACGGTAATTGGTGTTGATCAGGTAGTTGGCGCTGATGAAGTCGCCCAGATAAACGTCATCCGCGCCGAAAGCCACAGCACCGAGCGCATCCATTGCCGAAGGATAACGCTGCACATTTGCCCGAGGATAAAACGCTTGCACGCTCGCCAGCGGCAAGTAGTCCTCGACCATGGCCAGGCGCTTGCCGGCCAGATCGCTCGGCAATTGTTCTTCGAGCCGGGTCACCAGCATCGGCTGATCTTCGGCGTAAGCACGGGACAGAATGATGTCCGGGTCGGCGGTCTCAAAACTGTTGGAAGTCCCCAACACATCGAGATCGCCGCGCTTGAGCGCCGCCATCACCGCATCGCGATTGGCAAAACGCTGGACTTCGATGCGCACGCCGAGCAATTGCGCCAGCAGATCGGCGTAATCGGCAGTCAGTCCTTCGAGCTCATGCTGATTGCGGGTGATTTCGAATGGCGGGTAATCCGGTCCGGAAAT
Source organism: Pseudomonas sp. CROZ-RG-20F-R04-15 (assembly GCF_022662375.1). Classification (GTDB taxonomy): domain Bacteria; phylum Pseudomonadota; class Gammaproteobacteria; order Pseudomonadales; family Pseudomonadaceae; genus Aquipseudomonas. The sequence goes on from NZ_JAKNQL010000015.1 coordinate 46,707, forward strand.
GCCCATGCGCAACACCGGGTGCAAACGCAGCCATTGCCGATCCTGTTCGTCCAGACGTAGCTGGATACTTCCCAGTCCGGTGCGGGTCAGCACCTGCAATACTTGCGGCGCTTCACTCGCCCAACAGGTGGCCATCAGGCTCAACCACCACCAGACAATCCAGCATCCTGGCTTCATGTGCGATCGCTCAGATCACATGATTGCGCTTGGCGAATTCGCGCAAGAGCACCGCCGAAATCACTCCCAGTTTTTTCATCAGACGGGTCTTGTAGGTACTCACGGTCTTGTGGCTCAGGTGCATGTCCTCGGCAATCGCCTTGTTGGACTTGCCCTGCGCCAGTTGCACGAAAATGTTCAACTCACGATCGGAGAGCTGATCGATCATCTGTTTTTCCGTGACCTGCACGGCATTCAGCGTGCTGACATAGTCCGGGAGCGCGGCAAAATAGCTATGCCCTGACATTACCGCCCGAATGGCATTGCGCAACTGTTCCAGTTGATTGGTTTTGGTCACGTAAGCCATGGCCCCGGCACGCACACAACGCTCCTGATAGAACATGGGTTCGTGTGTACTGAAAACCAGCACTCGACTATGAAGCTCATTCGCCTTGATCCGATCCAGAACATCCAGCCCTCCGAGTCCTGGCAAATTCAGATCGAGTATCACCAGTTCAGGTTTGTGTTCCCGAATAAGCGACAGCACCTCGTTACCTTGGGAGGCTTCGTAGATCAGTTTGAAGCCTGTGGCTTGCAGCACGATTCGAATGGCGGCGCGCACCACCGGATGATCGTCGACGATCAGCGCTGACTTCATGGCCACTCCCAGTGCAAAGTCTGACGAACAGGCCACCGATTGCGGCTTATCCGGACTCAGTGGCTGCGCAGGGACTGTTACACGTAACGCAGAGCAAATCACCTGTCAGGTCTGACAGTTGCAGGAAATGAATTTCTATGCATGCGCAGCGCTTTGCACCAACGGATTTACCCTGTGGGCTGGTAGCGTCTGTGCCCGTGCGGGTGCATCGACCAGCGCCATCAACTGGTCGATAGACTGTTTTGATGGCAGTGACAAATGGCTGATCTGGACATTTTCCTGAGCGAAGCCGCAAGACAGTTGCAACGGCGCCGTTTGCTCGTTGTAGATCAACGCCTGACGAACCTGCGGGTTATCGAGGAAAAAACCCAGCAGATCCAGCGAGCCTGCCGCCAGTTCGGCGTTGATGACCACCACATCGAAGGGCTCGCAACCGTAATCCACCAGGGTCAGCAGCTCGGTGAGGTTCTGCACCGGAGCAATGCGGTAATAATTGAGACCGTTGAACAGTCGCTCGATTTTCATCCGGTGAAAATGCTGAGGGTCTGCGATCAGAATGCGCAGGGCTTTATTGATCATGATCGATCTCCCGGTGTCAGGGTTTCTGGGTGCGGCAAGACTACGCAAGCCACCTGTAGAGTTCTGTAGGAATGTTCCGAAAAAAAGAGGTTATTCATCGGTGGTTTGCCGAGCACTGCGTCGTTGCAACCAGTGCAACAGGTCGGGACCGGACATCGGTTGTGCGTACCAGTAGCCCTGCCCTTGCGTGCATCCGAGCGCCAACAGCTCGCAGCGTTGTGCATCGGTTTCGATGCCTTCGATCACCACCGTCATGCCGAGGGTTTCGCCTAACGCCAGGGTGCTGCTGATCGCTGCCCGGCAACGCGGTTCGTGTTCAAGGTTGCGCACGAATTCAGCGTCGAGCTTGATCTCGTTGAATGGCAACTGACACAGGCGCTGCAAAGACGAAAAACCCGCGCCGAAATCATCGATCGACAACTGACAACCCATCATCCGCAGCCGTACCAGGCTCTCCAGACTGGTGGCCGGCGCTTCGAGCAGGCCACTTTCGGTCAATTCGAAGGTCAGGTTCGCACCGCAGGCGCCGTGTTGGGCCAGCAGCGTTTTCAACGTCGCGGTCAGCTGCGCATTGGCCAACTGAACCGCTTGCAGATTGAACGCGACATTCAATGCAAAGCCCTGAGCACGCGCACTGCGTTGCACCGTCAGGGCCTGATCGATCTGGGTAAACAGCAACTCGTCGAGCAACCCGCAACGTTCCAGCACCGGCATGAACAACGCAGGCGGGATGACACCCTGCGTCGGATGGAGCCAGCGGCAGAGCACTTCCACTCCACAGACTTCGCCGGTAGACAGGTTGAACTTGGGTTGATACCAGGCATGCAACTGCTGCTGTGCCAGTGCCTGCCGAACCGCCTTGTCGCTGGCCAGCGTCACGGTGTCTGCAGGTTGCGTCAGGGCCGGCCTGTCGATCGATTTGCGCAGCAGATTCGCCAGCACCTGCACGTGCAAAGGCTTGCCGACATCGCCCAACAGTTCCAGGCCGAGCAACGCCACCATCTGATGCACCGCTCGACGCAGGTCCGCCGACAGCGAGCTGCTGATGATCACGGATTTGACTTGCCCTGATGCACCAACCCGCTGCAGAAACTCCAGGCCGTCCATGCCCTCCATCTGCAAATCGCACAAGGCAATATCGACCGTGCCGACACGTGCCAGCAACTCCAGCGCCTGCGCACCGTCACTGGCTTCGAAGACTTCGCGGCAGCCAAGGCTACGGAGCATGTTGACCGCGACTGAACGTTGAAAAGCATGGTCTTCCAGCACTAACACACGTAAAGGCAGTTCGGGCATGGGCAATGGCTCGGGCAAGGAATGGAAAGATCGAGCTGGCGCCGATCGCCTGTTGCAATCGTCAGCCAGCGTGGCGACCCGGGTGGGCGTACTGCTAAACATCGAAGTGCTCCAGCAAAGGGCCTAGCGTGTCCCGATCGGCTTGACGGATCAGCATCAATTGACGTCGATGGTTGGCGTAGATCGTCTCGGCCTGCGGCTGCCCACGGCGAGCGTCGTGAATCACAGCGTGGCGAATCTGGGTGCTGGTCTGAAAAAACCGAACGGGGTCCACGCCGGCAGCGACGATCAGTTCAGCATTGATGATCATCAGATCAAACCGCTCGAAGGGCTCGCAGGAATAGTGGGTCACACCCAGCAGTTCACGAAACGAGTGGACCTGCGTCAGTCTTCGGCAGCCCAGTTCCTTGAAGGTTTTGCCGATTCGGTTTTGCAGCGCGGGCTGCTCGTCAACAATCAGAATTCGCCAGCATTTGTAGGACATGGTTTCAACAGTGAGAGAAAACGTCACCGCTCGTGGTGGGATAGGCGCCACACTAGGCAAAAGAGCCAGCAAAACCTGTAGGACGATTCTGAAAAGACACCCGGAATGCTCTGAGGCACTTTCCAGACATCAGCCACGTCGGAACAAGCTGACGTGGCTGATCTCGATTTACCAGAGGTAGCGATAACCCAGACTGACCCCGAACGGTTGCTCGATACCCTCGCCTTTGGCGTACTCGGCATCCAGCGAGATTTTGCTTTTTTCACTCACCTGCAACACACCGCCGAAGCCAAGTTCGACACGATTGCCCGCAAGCTCGGCATCGAACTTGTTGCCATTGACGCTGACTTTGCTGCTGCCGGCATGCTCAGTGATGTACGACGCTTTGACGTACGGCTGGGCCTTCATGCCGTTGCTGAGTTCGAGGCTGCGGCCGAACAGTGAACCGACACGGCTTTGCAGCGAGTCGAGATCATCGGACTTGACGCGCAAGCCGTTGCTGGCGGTGTAACTGGCACCCTGAGTGCGCGTGGCGGTGATCTCCAGTTGCGGCTCGACAAACCAGCCATCCTTGAGATTGATACGCTTGCCGACTTCGACGTCCGCGCCGACGCCGTTGGTGCTGTAGGAACCTTTTACCGCGCGGCCAAGATTGTCCGGCGTCTTGATGTCGTTATCGAAACGGCTGAACTTCAAAACGCTGTCGACGTACACACCGTTGTCGTTCAGATACGTCGCGTAAACACCGAACATGCGGCTGTCGATTTCGCCCGAGGCACCTTCACCGAAATCCAGATCCGAGCGCGCGGTGCCCACCATGGCACCGGCGTAGACCTTGCCGCTGTCAACCGCGAAGGCCTTGTCGGCACCGATTTCCACACCCGTGACGTCCTGGGTATAGGCGCGACTGGAGTGCTCGCTGATGTCGAAACGCTTGCCGATGGCGCGGGTCCAGATACCACCGTCATCCTCGCCCATGCGCAACTCGCCGAGACGCTTGACCAGTGCGTTCATCTGCGCGCCCCACAAACTGGCGCCGGCGGTGTGTGCAGCGATGGCCGCGTTGGCGCCCTTGGACAAATGCTCAGGTCCCGGGTCGACTGGCCGTGGTGGCGCGACCGGGTCCACTGGATTGACGGGAGTGACGGGATCAACCGGCGTCACCGGATCGACTGGCGTTACGGGATCCACCGGAACGTTACCCGCGCTGGCCAGGACCCAGTCATCGCCCTGCTGCTGCAAGGTGTAACGGAATGCACCGGCATCAACGTGCCCGCCGTAGAGAGCGAATTTCGCATTGCCACCGTTGGTGTCGACCAACAGCAAGCGGCCGTCCGCTGACGTCGGCTCATGCCCTGAATCGCCGACGATCAGCGTGTGATCGCCGCTGGCCTGGCCTACGCCTTGCACCACCAGCAAATCATTCTGCTGATTGGCGATGTCGCTGTTCATCAGAATGCTGCCGCTGCCGGACAAGGCATTGACGGTGAACGTCTTGAAAGTGCCATCGCTGCTCGGCACAAAGGCCAGGCGACCACCGTTGAGGGTCAGTGAGTCAACGGTCTTCACCGCGTTTTCCATAATGTTGACGGTACCGCCCGTTTGGGCAACCAACCCGTTGGCCTGAGCGTCGGCATACAGATTGACCTGCCCGCCATTGCTAACCGTACTGTTGTTGGCCGTGCCGCGGCCATAGACGTTTTGCACACCACCGTCGATGAGCGTATCGGTGGCGATCGCGCCGCCGAACGTGGTGGTGGTCAAACGCTGCTCACCGCCACTGAGAATCCGACTGCCCTGGGATCTGCCCAGATCCGTGAGAATCTGCACCCCACCCTCGTTGACCTGGGTATCCACCGCCGTTGCGGTTAGCTGAACAGTCTGGATCCCGCCCTGATTGATCACCGTACGATTGGCAACACTGTTGGAGGTCTGGACGGTTTGCGATCCGCCATTGAGCACGGTGTCGTTGGCAATGCCGGAGGTCGAGACCAACTGCGACCCCGTGGCGCCCACCACCGTGCGGTTGGAAACGCCGCTCTGCACCAGTTGACTACCGAGTACCGTCGCGTCATTCGACACGCCATCGCGGAACACCGCCTGGGTGCCCGTCAACTCAATCAAGGTGTTGTTGGCGGTGCCGTTATTGCCAACGCTTTGCTGGCCACCGATCACGGTTTCGCCATCGACCACAGCGCCATTGTTGACGGTTGCAGTAAAGGCTTGCGCGTGCACCGGCATCAACATGACGACGGCCAGAGCGAGGGGTGACAGGGTCAGTGCAGGACAGTTTTTTGCCGGGACAGTCTTCATGCTTCGTACCTCAGTGATGAGGTAGCGAATTTAGAGATCGGGGGAGAAAAAAAGAGCAGGAAATTTCCCTTTGTTTGTAGGAAATTTCCTGCTCTCGTCACACTTGAATAGCCGCTCAGCCATTGCGGGTGAGCGGCTGGCACCTTGGGAATCAGTTACGCGCGTCCACGGCTGCGGCGCCGTTCGACACAATCACTTCAACCCGGCGGTTCTGCTGCCGGCCGGCCGCATTACCGTTATCGGCAACCGCATACTCCTCGCCGTAACCCTGGGTAAAGATGCGCTGGGGATCGACACCCAGCTTCGTCAGCGCCCGAGCCACCGAGGCGGCACGACGCTCGGACAGTCGCTGGTTGGTCCCTTCGCTGCCGACATCATCGGTGAACCCCTCAACCCGCACCTTGCGCTCCAGGTTGTTGTTGAGGAAGTCGGCCAACTGTTGAAACTGCCGCTGGCTGCCGTATTTCAGGTCAGCCTTGCCCGTGTCGAACAACACGTCACCGAAGGTCACGACCTGACCACGATCGGTCTGTTTTGCCTTCATCGCTTGCAGCGCTTTCAACTGCTGGGTGCGCACATCAAGTTGCACCTGCGTGCGCTCGGCATCGATTTTTTTCAGCCCGGCTTCCGCCTGACGACCGGCAATGGTTTGCTCGGCCAAGGCGATTTTCTGGCTGGCCAGATACGCCAGTTGGTCGATCTGCGGGGCCTTGCGATCCTTTTGCGAGGCCTGATCGGCCGCGTTCAGCGCCGTGAAGGCAGATTTGGTTTCAATGGCCGCGAGGGTGTTGGACTCAGGCTTGCTTTGCAGCGCGCTGAACTGCTCGCGGGCTTGCAGCAGTTGCGGGTTTTCCGGCGGAGTGGCGCAACCGGCAAGCAGCACAGCGATCAGCGAAGCGGCGGGCAACAGTTTGAAATTCGGCATGGACAGGTCCTTATTGAGCGCTGGCGGGCGGGTTGAAACCGGTGACCGGGTCTTGCAGCATTTCCTGCTTGAGCACCTGAATGCCGGTGCGCGCGTCGGTCAATTGCTTCTGCCATTTCACCGCGCGCGATTTACGTTCGGCGAGGTTGGCATCGGCTTCGATCTGCTCGGCCAGCAACTTGGCTTGCGGGTAGTTTTTCTCGCCGAGGGCGCGTTCCATCTGGAACATCTTGTCTTGCGCTGCCTTCATTTCCAGCGGTGCGTACTGGGTCGCTTCGGCCGCGACCGCACGGTTGACCGCGTCCTTGGACAAGCTGATCTGCTGCTCCGGAACCGGCGCGCTGGCGCAGGCACTCAACGCTGCAGCGACGGCCAGTCCACAGACGGCCAGTCGTGCACGGGAAGACATACGTGGAAGGGTCATCAACAGCTCCAAATGTTAACCAGTGAAGTGAGCTCGGCGGTACGCCGAGACCACCGCACGTTAGCGACAGAGGGGCAGTGACGAATGTAGGAAAATTCGCAAGAAACACAGGGAAACGGGAAATAGTTTGTTACGCCAGGCGCTCGTCCAGTTGCTCCGCCAAACGCTCCATTGATTGCTGCAAGGCATCCACCGCTGCGGTCAGCACCTGCGTGTCGAGCCCTTCGCTGGCGACCTCCAGTGCTTCACAGGCCTGGATCAGGGTTTGTGCCTTGATAATGCGCGCGCCGCCCTTGACCCGATGGGCCAGATTGGCGAGCCCGGGCATGTCGTGCTGGGTAAACAGGCGCATCAGTTGGGCCATGTCCTGCGCATTGCTGGTGGCCAGATCGCCCAACAGACTGTTGATCGAGGCACGGTCGCCGCGTGTCAATTGTTCAAGACTGCCCAGATCGATGTCGCCGCAAGCAGCAACGTCGTCCTGCTCTTCGGTTGACGAACGCGGCCGTGGCACCACGCTGGCCAGGCGCAGATTCAGATCTTTCAGGCTGATCGGTTTGAACAGGCAATCGTCCATGCCGGCCTCGGCACAACGATCCTTTTCTTCGGCCAGTGCATTGGCGGTGAATCCCAGCACCAGGCTGCGCGGCAAACCTCGCGCAGCCTCTTCATCACGGATCGCCCGCGCGAACTCGTAGCCATTCATGATCGGCATGTTGCAGTCGGTTATGACCACGTCGAAGCTCTGGTTGCGCCAGGCGCGCAAGCCGTGGGCACCGTCCTCGGCATCCGTCACCCGATGCCCCAGATAACTCAGTTGTTGCGACAACAACAGACGGTTGGCCGGGTAATCGTCGATGACCAGAATATTCAGGCTGTGCTGGCTCGGCAGCGCCTCGCTGTGCTGCTCCGGCGCGACGCTCAAAGGATCAAGCGTCGGCAGGTTCAACAGCACCTCGATCTGCGTGCCCTGCCCCAATTCACTGCTCAACGTGAGGCTGCCGCCCATCATTTCGCACAGCGTGCGGCTGATCATCAGGCCCAGCCCGGAACCGCTGCGGGCCGACTGCCCATGATTGCCGGCCTGGGCGAACGGACTGAACAATTGCGCCTGATCCGCCGCCGAGATGCCACGTCCACTGTCCTTGACCCGCAGGCACAGGCTCAGTCGCTCATCGCTCCCGGCCTCGACCTGCACGCTCAAGTTCACTTGTCCGCTGTCCGTGAATTTGATCGCGTTGCTCAACAGGTTCGACAGCACCTGCTTGAAGCGCAGCGGATCGATCAACACATCGACATTGCACAGGGCATCCAGATCCAGTTGCAGGCGCAGCTGTTTCTGCCGCGCCAGACCTTCAAAAATACGCGCAACCGATTCCACCAGTTCGCGCAGGTTGGCGCGCTCCGGGGCCAGCGACAAGCGGCCGGACTCGATGCGCGCAATGTCGAGAATGTCACCGATCAGATCCAGCAGGCCCCGCGCTGCGCCCGAGGCCACCTCGACGGCGAAGCGATCAAGCACGCCTTGATCGGCTTTTTTCAGGGCCAGTTCGAGCATGCCGATGATTGCGTTCATCGGCGTGCGGATTTCGTGGCTCATGGACGCCAGAAAAGTGGTTTTGGCCCGGTTGGCGTCATCGGCGACGTCTTTGGCGATTTGCAGTTCCTGCAACAGATGCTGGCGCTCGCTGACATCGATCCAGCCAGCGATCATGCCGGCGACTGTACCGTCGCTGTCGCGATACGGCAGCATCCAGTGGTAAATCGTCAGCGCGCGACCGTCCGCCAGATTAAGGCTGCGGTCCTGGATGCTCGGCAAGCCGTCAGCCATCACTTGCAGATAATCATCGTGGAAGGTCTGCGCCTGCTGTCGGTCGCTGAGCACGCCGTCCGTGACCCGCTGGCCGATCACCGCTTCGCGTTCGGTGCCAAACACTTGCAGGTAACCGCTGTTGCAGATCACCAGACGGCCTTCGCGATCGCGCACGTAGATCGGATGCGGCGTACCGTCGATCAGCACACGCATGAACTCCATCTGATCGTTCAGCGCGATTTCCGCTTGCCGGCGCTTGCGCATCAGCAGACGCAGATAGGCAATCCAGCCCAGCGCCACCAGCAGCAACACGCCGGCGATCACGAAGCCCTGAATGATCATCGCGCGATTGCGCAGCCAGTAGCTGTCGTCCACCACCACTTCGCTGCGCCAGCGGTTGGTCAACTCGTCCATTTCTTCCGGACTGATGCTCAACAGTGCCTTGTCGAGGATCGAGTACAACTCCAGCGCACCGCGATTGGTGGCCAGTGCGATGCGTGCAGGCTGGGTGCCGACCGTGCTGGTGACCTGCAATGTGTCGCGGTACTGGCGCGAGATCAAATAGCGCGCGCTGACCAGCGAATTGATCGCGCCGTCGGCCTTGCCCAGCGCGACCATCTCCATGGCCTCGGCGGCGTTGCCTGCCGGCACCAGTTGCACCTTGGGGAATTGCTCGATGAGGTATTCGCGCACAACGTTGCCGTTGATCAGCGCCAGGCGCTTGCCCGCCATCTGATCCAGCGTCATCGGTTCGCCGCCACGGCGAGTGACCAGCACGAACGGGTTGATCAGGTACGGCCGGGTAAAGCGCAATTCACCTTCGCGCTCGGTGCTCGGCGTGAACGCCGCCAGCATGTCGGCCTTGCCGCTGGTCACCTCACTGATCAGATCGCCCACCGACTCAACACGCTGTATATCGAATTGCAGTCCCGTACGCAGGCTGATCTTGGCCAGCACATCAGCACTGATGCCGCGAAACTTTCCGGCTTCATCGACAAAGGTCAATGGCAGAAAATTTTCGTTGATCGCGACTTTGATGCGCGGGTGGTGATCCAGCCAGCGCTGTTCCTTGACGCTGAAGTGCAGCCGGTGCTGCCCGGGAATGGCCACGCCACCGACACTCCAGCGGCGGCGGATGCTCATGCGTTCTTCAGCGGGAATGACCTCCAGCGCCGCATCCACGATGCGCAACAAACGCTCGTTCTCCCGTGTCACGGCAAAACTGAAGGGCTGGGTTTCCATGCGCGAAAAATCGCTGAGCTGGACGTTGTTGAGGTAGTTCTTCTTGATCAGGTAATTGGAGCTGAGCAAGTCCCCCAGATAGACGTCAGCCTGACCGAACGCCACGGCACCGATGGCCGTTAGCGTCGAGGGATACAACTGCACCTTCGCGTCGGGGTAGAACGCCTTGACCGTGTCCGGCGGCAGGTAATGGTAGAGCATCGCCACCCGTTTGCCCGCCAGGTCTTGCGGCAGGTTGTAGCTCTCCTCAACGCGCGTCACCAACGTGGGATTATCGTCGGCGTATGGCGCCGAGATTGCCAGTTCGGGATCGGCGGCTTCAAAGCCGTTGGCGGTGCCGATCATGTCGATCTCGCCATTCTTCAGCGCAGCGAGTAAATCCCCGCGCGAAGCGTAGCGCCGCACCTCGATGTTGACGTGCAGCAATTGCTCGATCAACTGGGCGTAATCGGCCGTCAGGCCTTCGTAGTCATTTCCGTTGCCGGTAATCGCGAACGGCGAATAATCGGGGCTGCTGTCACCGAGCAACAGGCGCCCCTTGCGGCGCAACCAGCTCCAGTCCGGTTCATCCAGCGACACCGCGTATTCGCTGACGTCCGAGCGACCGAGCAACTGCAAGGTGTCGGGTGGTGCCGCCGCCATAAGCGGCGACAACGCCATCGAGCCGAACAGCAGCAGGCCGGCAAGGCCATTCCTGACGAAAATAATCATCTAGAGCAGGTTGTTGCGCTTGGCAAAATCAGCGAGGTACACCACCGACTTGACGTTGAGTTTTTCGATCAGCCGCGTCTTGTAGGTGCTGACGGTTTTGTTGCTCAACAGCATGGCTTCGCCGATTTCCTTGTTGCTCAAACCCTTGGCCAGTTGCTGCAGGATGGTCAACTCACGATCAGACAGGCTCTGGATCAGTTCCAGGTCGGTAGCCTCGGCGTCACTGCGGCGCACCGAGCTGCTGGCCAGATTGGGGAAGAAGGTGTAGCCGTCCATCACCACCTTGATGGCTTTGATCAACTCGTCGAGGTCGTTGGTTTTCGAAATGTATCCGGCCGCGCCTGCCTTCATGCAGCGCATGGAATAGAACTGCGCCGACTGCGACGTCAACACGAGGATCTTGCAGGACAGGTTCAGCGCGCGGATACGCGAGATCACCTCCAGGCCGTCGAGCTTGGGCATGGCGATGTCCAGAATGATCAGGTCAGGGGCGTGCTCGCGGGCCTGTTGCACAGCATCGGCACCATTGTCCGCCTCGGCGACGACTTCGAAATGTTCCTGTTTCAACAGCATCTTGACCGCAGAGCGAATGAACGGGTGATCGTCCACGATGATCGCTTTAAGCATAAAAACCCCTGTAAGACGTTGATCAACTACTTGGCAACGCCACAAACAACAATGGGACAGCAGTCCAGATGATCCACGTGCCGAACATACACGAGCACCATCGGAGTGTAGGAAAATTCTTGAAAAATTCCGCACAACGTCACGCAACGATCAGCGCTCGCCCTCAGGCTTTTCCAGCCATTGCAGCAGGTCGTGGCCGTTCATGGGCCGAGCCAGGTAATAGCCCTGCCCTCTTTCGCATTCCAGTTCACGCAAATGCTCAAGCACCTTCGGACTGCTGATGCCTTCGATCACCAGCTCCATTCCCAACGAGCGGGCCAGTACTCGCGTGCTGGCAACCATCGCCCGGTTGCGTTGACGATCGAGGTGCTGAACAAAGCGCCCATCGAGTTTTATCTGGGTGAACGGCAACTGGCACATCAGCTTCAACGAGGAAAACCCCACACCGAAGTCGTCGACCGCCAATCCGCAGCCAAGCAGGCGCAAACGCAGCAGGTTCTCCTGAGTGCCGGGCGGACAATCGAGCAAACCGTTTTCCGCCAGCTCGAGCATCAGCACCGATCCGTTGAACCCGTGCCGCTCCAGCGCCCGCTTGATGTGTTCCACCAGTGCGCTGTGGGTCAGTTGCGAGGCATGCAGGTTGAACGCCAACTGCAAGGCCACGCCGCGATGACGCAAAATGCCCAGCAGGTTCAGACCCTGTTCGAGCAACTGTTTGAACATCTGGTCGGTCAAGTCATACGCCAGCACGGCGGAGAGAAAGTCGCAAGGCAGCAGCGTCCCGCGCGCGGGATGCTGCCAACGCACCAGCGCTTCCACGCCGATCACCGCACCGCTGTGCAATTGAAACTGCGGCTGGAACCACGCCCGAAACTCACCCAGCGCCAGCCCGCGGCGCACTTCATCTTCGTGGGGCAACTCTTTGCTCAGTGGCGCCAGCACCGGCGGGATTCGCCCGTGTTTATAGCGATACAACAAGCGGTTCAACGCACGCAGTTGTACCGGTCGGCTGAGCACCCCGAGCAATTGCAGACCGGCCAGCGAGGCCATTTGCCCCAAGGTGCGCGCCAGTTCCGGCGGGAGTTCGCTGCACAGCAACACGGCACGGACCATGCCGCTGTGGCTGGCCACCCGCAGGAACTCCAGGCAATCGAGGCCCCGGTCAGTGAGATCACAGATGACGATATCGACCCCGCCCTGCAGGTGCATCTGCACCATGGCCTGCTCGGCATCCGGCGCTATCAGCACGTCACGCACGCTCAACTGTTGCAACATCCTGACCAGCACGTTGCGGGCAAACTCATGATTTTCCAGCACCAGAATACGTGGAGAGGTCATCTTCCTTTAATCACTCAATTGACCCGGGAGACGGGATAGTGGCCTGCGCCAGCAGGGTTGAACGCAGGACTTATCCTGCGCCCATGTAGGAAATTTCCCAGAGGCTGCTGCGTCATCAGTAGTAAACGATCTGTACCACCATGATCGCTTCGAACGGTCCGACCTCGGGATCGCCCAGCGACACCACCGACGCACTGAATGGCACATCGATATGGCTGACGTCTGCCGGAAAGTTCGCCAAAGGGAACGGCTCGTTGACCTGCACCAGATTGTTGTGGGCATCACGCACCTGAATGCCGAACTGGCTGCCCGCCGTCGGCAGAATGTTGTAAAGCCCCTGCTGGTTGGCGGTGACAAACGTCGCACCGATGTTGATCGCACTGCTGCACTTCTTTTCCAGCGCAAGGCTGAAAGGCCGGATCGGATTGGGCGGCGAGAACCCGGTGGTGGTTTTCTGAATCACGCCAAAATCGACGATGCCCGGCTCCGGTGTCACCGTGACATCGACCGTGCACGCCGTGCCGACAATGTTCTGCAGCCCCGACAGTTGAAAGCGAAAGTTGCCGAACGGGTTATTCGGCCCGCCATTCAAGCCATAGAGGCCGTCGAACTGAAAGACGTCATAGGTGTCTTGCGAGGGGCGTTGCAATGGCAACAACCCACGCTTGCGGATCACCACCTGAAAGGCAATGCTTGGCGTCACCCGCGAGCAGGCAAGCATGTCGGCGGCGCTGGTTGCGTCCGGGCAACCACGGGAAATGAAGCCGCTGTTCACGCCTTGGGTCGGGTTGGAACTCCAGTCACCGTCCCAGGCCGTCACGCCGCGATAGACCAGGCCGAATTCGATTCCCCACGGCGTGGCGTTGAGACCGGCCGGGTTGCCGTAGAAATAGATCGGATCGTCCTCTCTAAAGTGGATATCGAAGACTTTCCAGCAATCGGCCGGCACCACGTGAGTTTTCGAGCGCCAGATGATCGTGCCGTCCGGTACCGTGTCCGGCACCGACACCGGGCCGATGTATTCGCTCAGACTGCTGCTCCCGTCCAGCGCTTTACAGACCATCGCCGAAGCGAATTGGGAAACCATCATCAGCAGCGCCGCCACCGTCAGCCGGGTCAGCGCCGTGCGCAGCCTCACGGTTTCACACCCTTGCAGACGTTCGCCACGCAGCTGAACAGCGTGTCGGACTGGCCACCGAAGTCATTCATGTTCGACACCCGCAAGGTGTTGAACGAAGTGTTGCTGAGGGCAAACCGCGCGTTGCCGCGTGGCGCGATCATCACCGTATCGATCGGCATTCTGGTTTTTTCCGGACCGGCCAGCAGGCCGACCACAGTGATGTGAAACGGCGTCGGGTTATCGACAATCAGCTGCTTTGCCGCCGGATCGATTTTCAGATTCAGGCCCAGCGCGAGGTCTTCGCCGCGTTCGCGTTTCACCGCCGCCGGGCGGTAGAACAACTTGATCTTCGACTGCAAGGCAATCTGCATCGAGTTGACCGCCTGGCTCTTCGGTGGAATCTCGCGAATGTTCAGATAGAACACCGACTCGCGATCCGCAGGCAGCGCCAGTTCAGGCAGTTTGACGATACGCAACACGCTGCTTTCGTTTGGTTCGATACGCTGCAGCGGAGGCAAGACCATGAACGGCGACGTGACTTTCTGACCGCTCTCGTTCTCGATCCACGACTGCACAATGAACGGTAATTGCGGGTTCTTGTTGCTGACCGTGACACTGACCGACGGCGCACTTTCTTCGAACACCAGACGCGTGCGATCAGGCACCACGGCGGCGCTGGCCAGCAGCGGCAGACAAAGGCCGACGGCCAGCCACAGACGATGAGCGGTTAACACAGTAAAACGAGACATGCTGACTCCGGATTGATTGGAAGACGCGGTTACAGACACTGAGCAGGCTTGGCGACATTGGTCACCACGTCTTCCTCAGGGAGTTTGGCCAGACTGCATTGGCCGGCGTCATCCCAACGCGCTACCAGCTCAGCCCCTGCCTTGATGCCCAACAGATAAGTGACGCCCGCCTCGCCGACGATGCCCACTTCCTTGTTGGTGTTCTTGTCTTGCACCGATGCGCCGAAAGGCACCGGTTTACCGTCGGTGCGCGTCAACACGACAAACGCGTTATGGCCCTGACCGGTGGAAAAATTCACGTAGCCGATAGCGCCCTCGGTCAGCGCCAGACGCTGGATCGGGTTGGAGACTTCGGTGTTGAGCGGCAGCTTCTCGACATTGACCCGCGCCTCGTAAGCCTGAAACGACGGCAAGCCATCCATCACCGCATAGCCGTCGCGGTTGGTGCGGGTCTGGCCGGTGAAGGCCACGTCCGGCACGCCGTCGGTGGACACCAGCAAGCGGGTATCGCCGTTGGTGCCGTTGCCATGCGCCGAGACGCCGTAACGGGTGGCGACCAGCGAGCTGTCGAGTTCGCCGGTCAGCGAGCGGTAGGTGCTGCCATCGGTGGAGGCCGAGGCATTGGCGCGGTAACTCGACGCACGTTTGCCGACATAGGCGTTGACGTAGCGGTTGTCGCCGACGCCGCCATACACCTGATAATTCACGCCTTCGCCGTCGTCATGGCTGTAACCGACACTGGCTGAGGAATTGCCGGACCCCGAACGTTGCAGGTTGCTCGACAGCATCGAGTTGCCGCCCAGTGGCACTGTCACGCCGAGATAGATCTGCGAGTCGTTCTGCCGACTGTTCCGGGTCTGGTAGGCCGAGACGTTGAGGTTGATGTTCTTGACGTTGCCGAGGGAAAAACTGCGCGCCACGGTCAACCCGAAACGATCGGCGGCGGGCGCATCCCAATAGGTCGAGTGGTCGTACGAGAAGCTCGTCGACAACCAGGAAAAATGCTTGGCCACGGTCACCGAATAACGCTGTTTGCCCGAGTTCAGCGCATAGGAATCGGCATCGCCGACAAACTGCGAAAAGTTGGTGAAGGTCTTGTCGGAAAAGCGATAGCCCAAAAAGCGCAGATCGGTGCCGATGGCATCAAAACGTTTCGAATAGTTGATCCGGTAAGAGTTGCCGACCACGGTTTCACCGCTCCAGCGCAGTTTGGCCCGGGAGGTGGTGACGTCCCCCGACACCGCGCCGAAGACGCCGAGATCCTTACCGATACCGATCGCGTTGGACTGGTAACCCGCAGCGCCGAGCAGGCCGCCGTACACCGTCCAGTCTTTCGCCAGACCGTAGGCCGCCTCCGTCGCCACGAATTCGGGCTCAGTGCCGCCGTTGCCAGTCAGGCGCGGCTGACCGGCGGACACCTTGTAGCGCAACTCACCTTCCCGGGACAGGAACGGCACGGCGGCGGTGGCCACGGTGAACGTCTGCTCGGTGCCGTCCTCTTCGCGCACGGTCACGTCCAGGGTGCCTTGCACGCTGCTGTTGAGATCCTGAATGCTGAATGCGCCCGGCGTTACCGTGGTCGAGTACAACACGCGGCCCTGTTGGGACACGGTGACGGTCGCGTTGGTGCGTGCCACGCCACTGATCAACGGCGCATACCCGCGCAGGTTCGGCGGCAACATGCGGTCATCGCTGCTCAGGGTCGCACCGCGCAAAGCGAAGGTGTCGAACACGTCGGAGTTCAGATAATCCTCGCCCACCGACAGCTTCGAACGAATCGATGGCAACGCCCGATAGGCATACAAACGGTTCAACTGGAACGCTTCGCCGTGGGGATCATGGCTCTGGCTACCGGATTCCTGGCGCGCCTGATAATCGGCGCGAATGCGCCAGGCATCGAGATTGATCCCGGCCGTGCCGTAGCTCTGTAATGAACGCGAATCGCCGGACGGCGTATTGGTTTCGTGGCTATTGGCGATCACTCGGTAATCGAGCAGTGCGCCGTTGAGCCCGTCGCTCCAGGCGGCAGGCGGAATGTAGTTGGGGTCGTCGTATTCGAAGGTGGCTTGCGGCAGGCTGATCGACAGCCGTCCCAGATTTTTCATGTACTTGATCGAAGCATTTTCAATGCCGCGCAGATCCACGCATTGACCGTCAGCCAGACGCGGCAGGTTTTCCAGCAAAGCAGGCTTGAGACCAAAAGTCGCCACCAGGTCTGCGGGCAGACAGGCGTAACTTTCATCCGGTTTGTCACCGGCCTTGAACTCGATCGAGCGCGAGCCGAAGTAACGCTGGTTAACGGTAATGTCCAGCAAGTAACGGCCAGGCACGGTGTATTGGGCATGGGCAAACTGTCCGAGACTGATATCGTCGCTCTTATCGATATTCAGGAACTCCGAATTGAACTCCACGGCGTTTGAATAACGCGCACAGGAGATCAACACGCAAGACACGAAAAGTTTTCGGCCGTACACGGTAAATAGCCTTTATCAGAACTTTGACGGAAAAGAAAAAAGGGGTTTTCACCCCTTTTTCTTACAACGTGCGATACCGCGGTATCAGTTGTAGGCCACGGTGAAGTTGGCAACGCTGTCTGCTTCACCGGTGGTGACGGTCGCAGCGGTGGCTTCGTACATGGCAGCGAAGGTCACGGTGTTGTTGCCGTTCTGCAGCACAACCGGAGCGACCTGCTCGGTGCCGTTGTCGAGCATTTCGCCAGCGCTGGCCTGCAGACGGATGCCGACGTTCTGCGCCAGACCGGTGGTGGCGAACAGGCCTGGAACCGCTGGATCCTGCACACCGCTGAAGGTGAAGCGCGCGTTCTTCTGGGTGGTGGTGTCGCAGTCGGTCAGGATGATGTCGAACTTGACCGGGGTCGAACGGCTGCCGATGGCGGTGAATTGATTCGATGGCACCTGACCCAGGGAAACGGTCTGGTCCAGAGAGCTGGCGTCGATACCGCAGGCGCCGGATACGATTTCACCAATGAAACGCACGGTGCCAGGGTTGCCGGAGGCCGGCGTTGCAGCGTTGGCGAAAGAAGCGAGACCCATGACAACGGTAGCGGCGGTAACAGCGACGAACTTTTTCATTATTCACATCTCTTGGGATAGTTATTTATTCGGCCCAGCGGCCTGGCTTTCCCAATCACTCATCAGCGGCATCAGGTTTATTCGCAGTTGCGAACAAACGTCCTCACGAACTTTGCAACCGATGGTCCCCCCCATATATCCGGCCTTTCCTTGCCGGACTTTCCAGGTATCCGTTGCACAGCCGTAAATCCGTAACAAGTCATCAGAACGCCGGGCATCTCTGCTCCGGAACAAATAGTGATCGAGACCCAAACGTGAAAATGTAAGTTCTTTCTTGCCGTCTTGTAGGACAATTCTCAGCAACCGAGAAATATCATTCCGTGGTACTCGGACTCCAGAACGCCTGCACCACCAGCGCCGACGTGGCAATTCGCGCCACCAGTGCGTCGAGTTCATCGCCATCGACCGACGTTGTCGCCAGTGTCGCTTCAATCTCGATTTCATCGGCGCCAAACGCATGCACATCAACATCACTGGCCGGGTAGTTGCTGCGCTCAAGCTCGGCTTCGAGCAAGGCGAACACGGCGGTTTGCTGCGAACGTCGGGCGATGACGTAGACGATGTTGGTGACTTCCGCCGAGACCACGTCCAGTGGCTGGCGGTTGATGTTGTTGACGATCGGCCGCAGCAAGGTATTGGCGGCGAGGATGAACAGTGTGCCGAGCACGGCTTCTGCGAGCAGGTCGGCACCGGCACAGGCGCCAACCGCAGCAGACGTCCACAAGGTTGCGGCGGTATTGAGACCGCGCACGTTGCCCTCTTCGCGCATGATCACCCCGGCGCCGAGAAAGCCGATGCCGGAGACCACGTAAGCGACCACGCGCACCGCACCTTCGGCGCCCGCGAGACGGTTGGCCATGTCGACAAAAATCGCCGCGCCGACGGCGACCAGTACGTTGGTGCGCAAGCCGGCGGTGCGTTGCCGGTACTGGCGCTCGAAGCCGATCAGACCACCGAGAATGAACGCGGCACTGAGGCTGACCAGGGTGTCGAGCAGTGAATCGAGGTTGAGGTTGTTGATGGCTTGCATGATGAAATCCTTGAAAACACAAAGTCCCTTGTGGGAGCGAGCCTGCTCGCGAAGGCGGTGTGTCAGCCAACATGCATGGCACTGACACGACGCCTTCGCGAGCAGGCTCGCTCCCACATTGGAACAGCGTTGTTCTGCGGTTATTGCCAGCCGAACCGGCGGATGTAGAAACCTTTCACCGCCTGGGTCAGCGTCATGTACGCCAGCAGAATCACTGGCAGGAACACGAAATACAGCGACGGCAACGCCTGCAGTTTGAAGTAGTGCGCCAGCGGCCCCATCGGCAGGAAGATGCCGACCGCCATGATGATTCCGGTCATGACCAGCAGCGGCATGGCGGCGCGGCTTTGCAGGAACGGAATCTTCGGCGTACGGATCATGTGCACGATCAGCGTCTGGGTCAGCAACCCGACCACGAACCAGCCGGACTGGAACAGGGTCTGGTGATCCGGGGTGTTGGCATCGAATACGTACCACATCAAGGCGAACGTGGTGATGTCAAAGATCGAACTGATCGGGCCGAAGAACAGCATGAAGCGCCCGACGTCGCCCGGCTGCCAGCGTTGTGGTTTTTTCAGCATTTCCTCATCGACGTTATCGAACGGAATGGCGATCTGCGAAATGTCGTAGAGCAGGTTCTGCACCAGCAGGTGCATCGGCAGCATTGGCAGGAACGGAATGAACGCACTGGCGACCAGCACCGAGAAGACGTTGCCGAAGTTGGAACTGGCAGTCATCTTGATGTACTTGAGCATGTTGGCGAAGGTGCGACGCCCTTCGAGCACGCCCTCCTCCAGCACCATCAGGCTCTTTTCGAGGAGGATGATGTCCGCCGCTTCCTTGGCGATGTCCACCGCGCTGTCCACGGAAATACCGATGTCAGCCGTACGCAGCGCGGGGGCATCGTTGATGCCGTCGCCCATGAAGCCGACCACATGGCCGTTGCCCTTGAGGATGCGCACGATGCGCTCCTTGTGCGACGGCGTCAGTTTGGCAAAGACATTGGTCTTCTCAACGGCCACCGCCAGTTCGGCATCGCTCATGCGCTCGACGTCATTGCCCAGCAGCAGGCCTTGTTGCGCGAGGCCGACTTCGCGGCAGATCTTCGCGGTCACCAGCTCGTTGTCGCCAGTCAGCACTTTCACGGCCACGCCATGCTCGGCCAATGCCTTCAGCGCGGGCGCGGTGCTTTCCTTCGGTGGATCGAGAAACGCCACGTAACCGATCAGCGTCAGTTCCTGCTCATCGGCCAGGCTATAAACTTCGCGACCTTCTGGCATCGAGCGTGCGGCCACCGCCACTACGCGCAAGCCTTCAGCGTTGAATGCTGCGGTGACCTGACGAATCCGGGTCAGCAATTCATCGCTCAAGGCTTCATCGACCTCGCCGTGACGCACGCGGCTGCACACCGCCAGGACTTCTTCCACCGCACCTTTGCAGATCAGTTGATGTGGCTGGCCACGCCCTTCGACCACCACCGACATACGCCGACGATTGAAGTCGAACGGGATCTCATCGACCTTGCGAAATGCCGTGCCGACTTTCAGTTCGCGGTGGACTTCCACGTGCTCCAGCACCGCGACGTCGAGCAGGTTTTTCAGGCCGGTCTGGTAGTAGCTGTTGAGGTAAGCCATTTCCAGCACGTCATCGGAGTCTTCGCCCCAGACATCGACATTGCGCGCGAGGAAGATCTTGTCCTGAGTCAGCGTGCCGGTCTTGTCGGTGCACAGTACGTCCATGGCGCCAAAGTTCTGGATCGCATCAAGGCGTTTGACGATGACTTTTTTACGCGACAGAAACACCGCACCTTTGGCCAGCGTCGAGGTGACGATCATCGGCAGCATTTCCGGGGTCAGGCCCACGGCAATCGACAGCGCAAACAGCAGTGCTTCAGTCCAGTCGCCCTTGGTGAAGCCGTTGATGAACAGCACCAGCGGCGCCATCACGAACATGAAACGGATCAACAGCCAGCTGACCTTGTTGACACCTTGCTGGAACGAAGTGACTGCGCGATCGGTTGCGCCAACCCGTTGCGCCAACGCACCGAAATAGGTGCTATTGCCGGTGGTGAGAATCACAGCCACCGCCGTACCCGACACCACGTTGGTGCCCATGAACAGAATGTTGTCCAGTTCCAGCGGATTGCGCGTGTCGCGATCGGCCTGACGCGGGAATTTTTCCACCGGCATCGATTCGCCAGTCATCGCTGCCTGACTGACGAACAGGTCCTTGGCGCTGAGCACCCGGCAATCGGCCGGAATCATGTCACCGGCCGAGAGCACGATCAGATCGCCCGGCACCAATTGTTTGATCGGTAATTCGCTGCGCGGCGCGTCACGGCGCATTACCGTGGCGGTGTTGCTGACCATGGCTTTGAGTGCGTCGGCGGCCTGATTGGATTTGCTTTCCTGCCAGAAGCGCAGCAGCGTCGACAGCACCACCATGGAGAAAATCACCACGGCGGCCTTGAGGTCTTCGGTCAGCCACGAGATCACCGCCAACAGGGTCAGCAGCAGGTTGAACGGGTTTTTGTAGCAGTGCCACAGGTGAGTCCACCATGGCAGCGGCTGTTCGTGCTCGACTTCGTTGAGACCGTATTGCGCACGCAGCGCATCGACTTCGAAATCGGTCAGGCCATCGGAATGCGTGCCGAGTGACGACAGTAAACCAGCGGTGTCGCAATGCGCGGCATCGACCAGGGTGTTGGCCAGAGTGGGTGGGACTTCACGGCTGACCGTGGTGTCGTTGATCGATTCCAGCAGCGCCAGACGACGGAAGTGCCGGGCGATGTGGCGGGTCCGCAGAAAACCTGCGAAAAATTCCTTGAGCGTAAGTTTCATGGCTGTTGCCCCTATGGTCAGCCGGGAAACCGTCAAGCAGGTACGGCCGCGCCTCGTCCGCCGGAACAACCGGCACGGCAAGGCTTGGCGCGCCAGTCAGAAAAGACAGGCGTGTCGATAGGGCTGCGATGACGACAATAAAGTCGCAATCACGCTCTGTTCAGCGTCGATGAGAAGGAACGTCCAGACATGACCCAGGACGGGGCATGCACGGGATGCCGCTGCTCGCTTTTACGGCGAGACAACGGCAGAGAAAGGCTGCGCGTTATCTTGCCGAGAATCTGCCGGTTACCGAGACCGGCCGACAACTGTCACTCGAACAAGTACCCACTGTGGGTCTCCGCTATTGATGAAAACGCGCGAAGCTTACGCCCCGATGATTGGAGAGTAAACCTGCAAAGGGAAGTGTGTCGGGGAATGTGGGGGATGTTCAGGAAGGGTTCAGGATGATCGTTCCCACGCTCTGCGTGGGAATGCAGCCTGGGACGCTCCGCGTCCCTTCCAGAAGCCGAACGCGGAGCGTCCGTTGAGGCATTCCCACGCAGAGCGTGGGAACGATCTGGTTCAGGCAAAGTGGATTCAGCTGGCAGTCGCCAACAGCAGATCCGCCATCGACCGATGTCCGCGATGCTTGCCATGCTCATACAGCGAACCGGCAATCTCGTCCGCACGAATCGGCAACACCGACAGCAACGTGTCGCTCAGACCATGGCTGGCCTGGCAGAAGCCCTGCATGTAAATGCCGGCTTTGCAGCGTTCGTCGGTAATCAGTTTGTAGTTGCGATCAACTTCGAAATCGCCGAGGTATTCTTCCAGCGGCGCCAGCAGTTTGCGGTGCATCTGCCGCTCGTAGCCGGTGGCCAGAACAACCGCGTCGTAATTGCGCACAGTGACTTCGTCAGTGGCGCTGTTGCGCACGGCCAGTTCGATACCGTTGTCGGTGGCAGTAGCGCTCTCGACAGTGGTCAGCGTACGGAACGCGTGACGGGCAATCCCGGACACCTTCTGGCGATAGAAGATGCCGTAGATGCGCTCGATCAGGTCGATGTCGACCACCGAGTAGTTGGTGTTGTGGTACTCGTTGACCAGACGCTCACGCTCGGCGCTGTTTTGCTGGAACACCAGGTCGGTGAATTCCGGCGAGAACACTTCGTTGACGAACGGGCTGTCGTCCGCAGGTTTCAGGGCCGAGCCGCGCAGGATCATGTCGACCTGTACCGACGGGAACGAATCATTCAGGTCGATAAAGGCTTCCGCCGCACTCTGTCCGCCACCGATGATCGCGATGCTCATCGGCTGATTGTTCACGCACGGCTGCTTGGCCATTTGCGACAAATACTGCGAGTGGTGGAACACGCGAGTGTCGCCCTTCAGCGCTTTGAACGCCTCGGGAATACGCGGCGTGCCACCGGCGCTGACCACCACCGAACGGGTGGTCCGCACATGTTGCAGACCGTCGCTGCCACGGGAAATCACGCGCAGCGCTTCAACCTGATGGTTGTGCAGCACCGGTTCGATGGTCAGCACTTCTTCGCCGTAACGGCTTTGTTCGGTGAACTGCCCGGCGACCCAGCGCAGGTAGTCGTTGTACTCCATGCGGCATGGATAAAAAGTGCCGAGGTTGATGAAGTCGACCAGACGGCCGTGGTACTTCAGGTAATTGACGAAGGAATACGGGCTGGTCGGATTGCGCAGGGTCACCAGATCCTTGAGGAAGGAAATCTGCAACTCGCTTTGCGTCGACAGGGTGTTGCCGTGCCAGCTGTAGTTGGCCTGTTTGTCGAGGAACAGCACATCCAGCTCGCCCTGAGTCGGGCCGCGCTCTTGCAGAGCGATGGCCAGCGCCAGGTTCGAAGGGCCGAAACCGACGCCGATCAGGTCGTGAACGATGGGCGATGCAATTGCCTGTGTCATTTCCAGTGTCCTCTGGATGAACCCCTCAACCGTGGGGATAAAGCCTGGGTGACCTGACCGGCCCGAAGCAGGACAGCAGATCGTCTGTTGAGTAGGAACGAGGACGGTGAAAAAAAATTTACTGAGGAAGGATCAATGGGCGTCCCATTGTTTGATGCGTAACCGGCAATGCTTCATGGCATTGACGATGTGTTTTTCCACCAGCGCTTTGGAAATCCCGAGGCTTTCAGCGATTTCGTTATGGGACAGGCCTTCAATCTTGCGCAGCAGAAAACTTTCGCGACACAGCGGTGACAATTCTGCCAGTGCGCGCTGAAGCATTGCCAGACGTTGACCGTGATCAAGGGTGCCATGGGGCGACGGGGTGAAATAGCGCTCTTCGCTGTCCAGCACGTCAAGCGGCTCGGCCTGACGCAAGGCGTTGCGCCGATGATCATCGATGACCAGGTTCAAGGCTGTGCGATAAAGGAAGGCCCGCGGTTGTTCGATCGGCGTATCGCTGGAACGCTCCAGCACCCGCACATAAGCGTCATGCACCACATCTTCGGCCACCTGACGGTTGCCCAGTCTGGCGTTAAGGAAACACACCAGCTCGCGATAGTAGTTTTCCAACATGACTCCCGACCGCAACGGTGCGGTTTCGATCCTTGAGCCAGATCCGCCAGGGTCAAAACGACAATGGCACGATGGTGGCAATTTCAGATGCGTAATTTATAGTAATTCTCATATAGATTTAAAGTGCTGTTTCAATTTGCCCGACAAATTGTGGGCATCTATACCTGTTACCGGGTTTTTCAGCGCTTAAATTACCTGCCGCGTCTCTCGTTTAAAGGACAGTTCCCCGTATCTGTCGCCTCCTGCGCCAGCGTTCGGTCGTGGCCCGCGTGCGGTGCCGGCTGGATGACGGGTCGATTTTCACTGGCCGGAACCCTGCATGAAACGTCCCCGCCCCGCCCGACGCGCCCTGCTCGTAGCCCTTTGTCTGATTCCCGTTGTCGCCGTAGCCGCCTGGCAGATATTGCCGCCCAGCCGGGACAAGTTCGCCACCGTGCAAGTCAGTCGCGGCGACATTGAAAGCAGCGTCACTGCCCTTGGCACATTGCAGCCACGGCGCTATGTGGACGTCGGCGCCCAGGCCTCCGGGCAAATCCGCAAAATCCATGTGGAAGTCGGCGACGTGGTCAAGCAAGGCCAATTGCTCGTCGAAATCGATCCGTCCACGCAAAAGGCCAAGCTCGACGCCAGCCAGTTCTCCATCGAAAACCTCAAGGCGCAGCTGCAAGAGCAACAGGCGCAGCACGAACTGGCGCGGCAGAAGTACCAGCGCCAGCAGAACCTCGCGGCCGGCGGCGCCACCCGTGAAGAAGACGTGCAGACCGCCCGCGCCGAGCTCAAGGCCACCCAGGCACGTATCGACATGTTCCGCGCCCAGATCCGTCAGGCCGAGGCCAGTCTGCGCAGTGATCAGGCCGAACTGGGTTACACGCGCATTTATGCGCCGATGGAAGGCACCGTGGTCGCACTCGATGCCCGCGAAGGCCAGACACTCAATGCCCAGCAGCAGACGCCACTGATTCTGCGCATCGCCAAACTGTCGCCGATGACGGTCTGGGCCGAGGTCTCCGAGGCCGATATCGGCCATGTAAAACCGGGCATGACTGCTTACTTCACCACACTCAGCGGTGGCAATCGGCGCTGGAGCAGCACCGTTCGGCAAATCCTGCCGGTGCCACCCAAACCGCTGGACCAGACCAGCCAGGGCGGTGGCAGCCCGGCCAGTTCGAGTAAAAGCGGCAGCGCGCGCGTGGTGCTGTACACCGTGCTGCTGGACGTCGATAACGCCGACAACGCCTTGATGGCAGAGATGACCACGCAAGTGTTCTTCGTCGCCGACCAGGCGAAAAACGTTCTCACCGCACCGGTCGCCGCCCTGCAAGGCAGCGCGGCGGCCAATCGGCAGACCGCGCAGGTCATCGCCGCCAATGGCGAGATTCAGTCCCGCGAAGTACGCACCGGCATCAGCGACCGTCTCAAAGTGCAGATCATCGAGGGCTTGAACGAAGGCGATCACTTGCTGATCGGCCCGGCCGACGGCAGCGGAGGTTGAATGCAAACGCCTCTGATCGACCTGCAGGACATCCGCAAATCCTACGGCGGCGGTGACGCTCCCGAAGTTCACGTGTTGCGCGGCATCGACCTGTCGATTCACGCCGGCGAGTTCGTGGCGATTGTCGGCGCGTCCGGTTCCGGCAAATCGACGCTGATGAACATTCTCGGCTGCCTCGACCGGCCGACATCCGGCGAATACCGCTTCGCCGGGGAAAACGTCGCCGGCCTCGACAGCGATGAACTGGCCTGGCTGCGCCGCGAAGCCTTCGGTTTCGTGTTTCAGGGCTATCACCTGATTCCGTCCGGCTCGGCCCAGGAGAACGTCGAGATGCCGGCCATCTACGCCGGCACCCCCGCCGCCGAACGGCATGCCCGCGCCGCCGCCCTGCTCGACCGTCTCGGCCTGGCCTCGCGCACCGGCAACCGCCCGCATCAGCTTTCCGGCGGCCAGCAACAACGCGTGTCGATTGCCCGCGCACTGATGAATGGCGGCCACATCATTCTGGCCGACGAACCGACCGGCGCCCTCGACAGCCACAGCGGCAAGGAAGTCATGGCGCTGCTCGATGAACTGGCGAGCCAGGGCCATGTGGTCATTCTCATCACCCACGACCGCGAAGTGGCGGCGCGCGCCAAGCGCATTATCGAAATCAGCGATGGCCTGATCATCAGCGATAGCGCCAGAGACAACCCCGACGCCCAGCACAGTGCCAATCCCGGTGCCCTGCAAGCGGTGGATCTGCGCAAGCGCTTGAGCGAAGGCGCCGAAGCCACCGGGGCCTGGAAAGGCGAACTGGTGGACGCCCTGCACGCTGCGTGGCGGGTGATGTGGATCAACCGCTTCCGCACCGCGCTGACCCTGCTCGGCATCATCATCGGCGTAGCCTCGGTGGTGGTGATGCTCGCCGTCGGTGAAGGCAGCAAGCGCCAGGTCATGGCACAAATGGGCGCGTTCGGCTCGAACATCATTTATCTCAGCGGCTCGGCGCCCAACCCGCGAACGCCACCGGGCATCATCACCCTCGACGATGTGCATGCCCTGGCGAGCCTGCCACAAGTACAGCGGATCATGCCGGTCAACGGCGCCGAGGCCGGTGTGCGCTTCGGCAATGCCGATCACCTCAGTTACGTTGGCGGCAATGACACCAACTTCCCGGCAATCTTCAACTGGCCGGTGGTTCAGGGCAGTTACTTCACAGAGGCCGACGAACAGAACGCGGCAGCCGTTGCGGTGATCGGCCACAAGGTGCGGAGCAAACTCCTCAAAGACGTTGCCAACCCGATCGGCCAGTACATTCTGATCGAGAACGTGCCGTTTCAGGTGGTCGGGGTACTGGCGGAAAAAGGTGCCAGCTCCGGCGATTCCGACAGTGACAACCGCATCGCCGTGCCCTACTCCGCCGCCAGCGTGAGGTTGTTTGGCACGCGTAATCCAGAGTACGTGGCCATCGCTGCCGCCGACGCGCGCAAGGTCAAGGACACCGAACACGCCATCGAACAATTGATGCTGAACCTGCACAACGGCAAGAAGGATTTCGAACTGACCAACAATGCCGCGATGATCCAGGCCGAAGCGCGCACACAAAACACCCTGTCGCTGATGCTCGGCTCGATTGCGGCGATCTCGCTGCTGGTCGGCGGCATCGGCGTGATGAACATCATGCTCATGACCGTCCGTGAACGCACCCGCGAGATCGGCATCCGCATGGCCACCGGTGCCCGCCAGCGCGACATCCTGCGCCAGTTTCTCACTGAAGCGGTGATGCTCTCGGTGGTCGGCGGCATCGCCGGCATCGCCCTGGCGCTGATCATTGGCGGCGTGCTGATTCTCAGTGAAGTCGCGGTAGCGTTCTCGTTGATGGCGGTCCTCGGCGCTTTTGGTTGCGCCCTGGTCACCGGTGTTGTCTTCGGCTTCATGCCGGCCCGCAAAGCTGCCCGGCTCGACCCGGTCACGGCCCTTACCAGTGAATGATCGCTCTATGAAACCGCGCCTCAGTCTGTTGACCGCCTGCCTGATACTCAGCGCTTGCGGCAGTTCCCCGCAACGCCCGGACAGCGGCATTGTGCCGCCTGCCGCTTGGCAATCACCGCACGACACCAGCGCCGAACGCGACGCCCTGCGCTGGTGGACGCGCTTCGCCAGCCCGCAACTCGATCAATTGATCGAGCAGGCCCAGGTCGGCAGTTACGATCTGGCCGCAGCCATCGCTCGCGTGCGCCAGGCGCGTGCCGACACCGTGATTGCCGGCGGCTCGTTGCTGCCGGAAATACAAGGTACCGGCAACGCCAATCGGCAAAAGCTGTTGCGTGGCGATGGCTATCGTCAACTGGATGCCGACAGCAGCAACAAGGCAGTGGATTATTTCGACGTCGGCCTCAGCGCCAGTTACGAAATCGACTTTTGGGGCGGCAAGCGCGCATCGCGCGACAGTGCCCGGTTCAGCCTGCGGGCCAGCGAGTTTGATCGCGCTACCGTCGAGCTGACCCTGCTCAGCGGCGTCGCCAACAGCTACACGCAGGTGCTGTCGCTGCAGGAACAGAGCCGCATCGCCGAGCTTAATCTGGCCAACGCGCAAAACGTCCTGCAACTGGTGCAGACGCGCTACAACGCAGGTTCCGCCACAGCGCTTGAACTGGCGCAACAGAAAAGCCTGGTGGCCGCGCAGCAACGCCAACTGCCGACCGTTCAGCAACAGGCTCGAGACGCACAGATCGTCCTGGCGGCACTGCTTGGCCGACCGGTGCAAGACCTGCCGGCCAGCCAGGAGTCCTTCGACCAGTTGCAATGGCCGCCGATATCCGCCGGCCTGCCCAGCGAACTGCTGACCCGGCGTCCGGACATCGCCCGTGCCGAGGCGCAATTGGCGGCGGCTCAGGCGAACGTCACGGTGGCACGGGCGGCGATGCTGCCGAAAATCACGCTGGGCGCGAGCATTGGCTCCGGTGCCAACCAGGCCGATGACCTGCTGCGCAGTCCGTTCTACAACCTCACCGCCGGGCTGATCGCACCGATCTTCAACAATGGCCGTCTGGGGGCCGAGCGCGACAAGGCCACGGCCCGTCAGGAAGAGCTTCTGCAAACCTATCGGGGCGCCATCATCAACGGTTTCGCCGACGTCGAAAAAGCCCTCAACAGCATCCGCGGTCTTGATCAACAACGGCAGTGGCAGAGTGAAGAACTGAACCAGGCGCAAACCGCCTTCAACATCGCCCAGAGCCGTTATCAGGCCGGTGCCGAGGACTTGCTGACCGTGCTGGAAACCCAGCGCACGCTGTATGCGGCGCAAGACCAGAACGTGCAACTGCGGCTGTCGCGAATGCAGGCGAGTATTGCCTTGTACAAAGCCTTGGGTGGCGGCTGGCAGGCGTTGTAATCGGGTCGAATGTGAGACCGCTTTCGCGAGCAAGCTCGCTCCCACATAAGATCTTCTTAACATCGGAGATCAAATGTGGGAGCGAGCCTGCTCGCGAATGAACGATGACCCAGCCCTCAAGCCGGGCTGGTTTTAGGTTTCAGATTGCGCGCATACCACGGCCGTTGCGGCACGCGGCGGAACAGCCCGGCGAGTTTTTTCTCGTCATTGAGGAAGGTGATGCGCAGTGCCAGCTTCATGGTTTCCGGGTCCATCTCCACCGTCTTGCCCGCCTGCAACCCCGGCGTAGTGCTGCAGCCATGCGTGACCGGCCCCAGCCACGGATCATCGACTTCGTTCCAGCGCCCTGGTGCAAACCACTGCACACCGTTGACCACCTTGCGAGTGACCTCACCCGGATGGAAGCGCTCGTGCGCGCGAAACCAGTCTTCGATACGGTCGTCGATCCAGCCATGAAAATGCCAGAACGACGGATTGACGTGGGATGAAAACGGGTCGCCAAGGAAGTCATTTTCCGGACCATACCAACGCGCAGCGAAGTCGGCAGGATCACGCGCGAAAGGCACCGGCTGACCGTTCGACGGGTCGCGCGGCACGGACGCCCAGCGCATGTGCAGCCAGTCGTGCAGGCCCAATTCAACCTCGGAACCGAACTGACCGAGCGTGAGTCTGGCCAGGTACACCGGATCACGGTATTGCGACTCCCAGACCTGGAAGTTGCTTTCGTAGGTCTCGGCCGTCTTGATGTCGCTGACCCACTTGCTGTACTCGTCATCACCGTCAGCCAGCCATGCGGGCGGCAGCGCCGTGCCGTCATGGTTGTCGAAGTAACGGGCGAAGCCCGGGCGATCACGGATCAATTCCGGTTGTGGCAGCGGAAAGTATTGCCACGATGGCAGGTCCTGCATTGAACGCGCCGTGCCGAGCATGTGCCGGTGCATGAAGAAGAAATCCACCCCGGAGCCGTTACGATCCTTGCGCGGCCCACGGGCATCGCGCTCCTTGTCCCGCGGTCCGGGCTGCCAGCCGATGCCGCGCAGGGCTTCGCGCTTGTCTTCCGGCAAGGTGTGCCACTTGTCCCGCGTGGCATGCCACAACTGGTGGAACAGTCGGTGCTCGGGGGAAATCAACCAGGCCAGCAACGTCGGATTCAACGGCGTACGTTCACGCGCCTCGGGAAACAGGCGCTTGACTGCGACGAAACCATTGTTCTGTATCGGCAAGGCCAAGGGCCGATCCAGGCGCAAGACTTTACCGCTGAGGGTGCCTTTGCCGGCGTTGCCGAAATCGGCCCAGACCTCATCGAGGATCATTTCCAGCTCATAGCTGATCTGGCCTTGCGCACCGACCAGCCGCCAACTCAGTTTCGCCGCATCGGCACCGGCCAGATCGCCAAGAATTCGGTAACGAGGTGTTTCGCCGGAACGCAAACGCTCCGGCGTATCCAGGAAACCACAGACGCCACGACCTTTCTGGCCGATGTCGAGGAACACTTGCAGTCCCCTGACCGGCAGGCCTTCAAGGCCCGCGTCACGGCCTTCGAAGCGAATATCCCAGACGCCCCGCAAGGCACTGGCCAAACGTTGTCCGGCGAGGTCGGCGACGTCGAAAGACGCTTCACCCGGAGTGATAGTCGGATCCGGCTTCGTCCATTCACGATGCCCAAAATAAGCCGCCGGCACGGCAGCGCCGGTCAGCGCCAGGCCCGCCATGAACCATCGTCGAGAAATCTTCATTGCCCTACCTGTGTCAGCCATGAAGCAGGCTTTATCCAAGCTAGAACGTTTGCTGCCCGGGCAAATTTAAGCCGTCATTTTCGCCGGGGGGGCGCTCGTCCTAAATTTCCCGCTCGATCGCTCGTTCCTCCCAGATAGCAAAGGCTTTGCGCCTGCACCTCGATGGCGAACCCGACTGAGATGGCAATGACAAAACCACGTTCGAAAAAGGCTCTATTCATCGGCCTGCCCTTAGCCCTGGCGATCAGCGCCGGTGCAGGCTTTGCCGCTTGGCATCACTGGTTCAAGGACGACCTTGGCTATTCCGCCAAGGTTGTGAAACAGGCAGATGAACTGCACGAACGCATGCTCTCTTTCGACAGCCATGTCAGCCTGATGCAGAACTTCGGCACCGACGGTCACGAAGCCGACAAGGATGGCTCCGGCCAGTTCGATCTGGCCAAAACCAATCGCGGTCGCTTGTCTGGCGCGGCGCTGACCATTTTCGGCTGGCCGGAAATGTGGAACGGCCCCGATGCCCCCCACAAACCGACTGCTGGCTTCATTGATGAAGCGCGCAACCAGCAAGAGATCCGCTACAAGATCATCTCCGGCATGGTTCGCGACTACCCCAATCAAGTCGCGATCGCCTATACCCCGGACGACATGCGCCGCCTGCACGGCGAAGGCAAGTTCGCGATTTTCATCAGCATGCTCAACGCCTATCCGCTGGGCCATGATCTGAATCTGCTGGACCTGTGGACGGCGCGCGGCATGCGCATGTTCGGCTTCAGCTATATCGGCAACAACGACTGGGCGGATTCGTCTCGCCCACTGCCATTTCTCAATGACTCACCGGATGCTCTCGACGGCCTCTCCGATCTGGGCAAGCAGGCGGTCAAGCGCCTCAACGATCTGGGCGTGATCATCGACGTATCACAGATGTCGACCAAAGCCCTCGAACAAGTCGCACAGCTGAGCCGAACGCCGCTGGTTGCCTCGCACTCGGCGCCGCGCGCGATGGTCGACATCCCACGCAACCTCAGCGACAAAGAGATGCAGTTGATCAAGAACAGCGGCGGCGTGGTGCAAATCGTCGCGTTCTCGCAGTACCTGCGGCCGCTGACCCAGAAGACCCAGGATCGCCTCAACGAGCTGCGCAAGGAATTCGACCTGCCGCCCCTGCCGAACCTGGCGATGGCGCTGATGCCGGGCGACCCGATCATTGCGGCCTGGTCCGAAACCAAATTCGGCCTGTACGCCAGCCGCCTCTACGCGATCCTCGAAGACGAACCTAAGGCCAGCCTCAAGGATTTCGGCGACGCCATCGAATACGCCGTGCGCAAGATCGGCATCGACCATGTCGGCATCAGCTCCGACTTCAATGAGGGCGGCGGCGTCAAAGGTTTCCAGAACGTCGGCGAGATCCGCAATGTCACCGCTGAACTGCTGTCACGCGGTTACTCCGAAGCCGACATCGGCAAACTCTGGGGCGGCAACTTCCTGCGCGTCTGGGATCAGGTCGAAAAAGCCGCGAAACCGGCGCTGGCCAACGCGCAGGGAACGACGCAGCCATGAGTAATCGTCGTGATTTTCTGAAACAGGCCGGACTGCTCGCCGCTGCGCTGCCACTGGGCGCAAGCCTGCCGAACATCGCCAGCGCTGCCGCCACGGCTGCGCCCGCTGCGCCAATGCCGCGCAGCAAGTGGACGCAGTTGCAGCAACTGTTCGAGCAGGATCCGGACTACCTGCACTTTTCCAACTTCCTGATCACCTCGCACCCGAAACCGGTGCGCGAAGCGATTGAACGGCATCGCGCCGCCCTCGACAAAAATCCCGGCCTGGCCATGGATTGGGACCTCGGCGTGATCGAGCAGCGCGAGGAAAACGTGCGCGTCTGGGCGGGCCAATACCTGCAAGCCAACGCCAAACAGATCGCCCTGACCGGCAGCACCACTGAAGGTCTGACGATGATTTACGGCGGTGTGCATGTGCGCCCCGATCAGGAAATCCTCACCACCGCCCACGAACACTATGCCACCCACACCATCCTCGCCTTGCGCAAGGAACGTGAAGGCACGCAGGTGCGCAAGATCCGTCTGTTCAAGGATCCGCAGACCGCGACCAAAGCCGAAATCCTCGCCGCCATCGACACTGCCATCCGCCCTGAAACCCGCGTACTGGGCATGTGCTGGGTGCATTCGGGCAGCGGCGTGAAACTGCCGATCGGTGACATCGGCGCCATCGTCGACAAGCACAACCGTGGCCGCAGCGATGCCGACCGGATCATTTATGTGGTCGATGGCGTGCACGGTTTCGGCGTCGACAACCTGAGCTTCGCGCAGATGAACTGTGACTTCTTCATTGCCGGCACCCACAAGTGGATGTTTGGCCCGCGCGGCACCGGCATCGTCTGCAGCCGTTTCGAGGAGGTCAAATACGTCACGCCGATCACCCCGACCTTCTCCGAGGCCACAGCGTTTTCCACCACCATGACGCCCGGTGGCTATCACTCCTTCGAGTATCGCTGGGCGCTGGACGAAGCCTTCAAGCTGCACCTGCAACTGGGCAAGGCCGAGGTCGAAGCGCGCATCCACGCGCTCAACAGCTACCTGAAGAAGCGCCTGCTGGAACACCCGCAAATCGAACTCGTCACCCCGCTGAGCCCGCAACTGTCGGCCGGTTTTACCTTCTTTCGAGTCAAGGGCCAGGACAGCGACAAAGTCGCCGCGTACCTGATGCAGAACCGCGTGGTTGCCGACGCCGTGAACCGCGATGTGGGTCCGGTGATTCGTACCGCACCGGGCCTGCTCAACGACGAAGCGCAAATCGATCGCTTGATTGCGCTATTGGCCAAACAGCTGTAGGCGCCCCGTTCCCACGTTTCCTTTCAACCTGTTATCGAGAATCATGATGAACAGTAGTGAACTGCGTAATTTTTCCTTGAAAGCGTTGCCCGCGCTCGGTCTGGCTGCATTGCTCGGTTGTGCCTTGCCAGGGCTGGCGCAAGCGGCCGAACCGCTCAAACCGGGCAAAGTCTTCAAGGACTGCAAGGACTGCCCGGAAATGGTCGTGCTGCCCACCGGCACCTTCACCATGGGCACCCCGGATGACGAAGTCGGCCGCGAGCCGGACGAAGGTCCGATGCACCCGGTGACCTTCGCCAAACCGCTGGCCATCAGTCGTTTCCAGGTGCTCAAAGGGCAATGGGACGCCTACCTCGCCGACACCGGCTATCAGCTGCCCGACGGCGACAAACGCCCGGGCCGCGCGTGCAAGGCCGGTATTCCCGACTACGCGGGCAGCGATCCGAAAAAGCAGTACACCGACAAACATCCGGCGGTGTGCATGGACTTCGCCGAAGCCGAGGCCTACGTCGCCTGGCTGTCAAAGACAACTGGCAAATCGTATCGACTGGTCAGCGAGTCGCTGCGTGAATACGCCGCCCGTGCCGGTAGCACCGGGCCTTTCCCGTTCCCCTTCGATGAGGGCAAGGAATACAGCATCGCCAGACACGCCAATACCTATGGCGCCGCCGACGGCTACAACTTCACCGCTCCGGCGGGCAAGTTTCCGGCCAATGCCTTCGGCGTCTACGACATGCACGGCAACATCTACGAATGGACCGCCGACTGCTACAACGAAAACTATGTCGGCGCGCCGAGTGATGGCAGCGCCTGGTTGACCGGTGACTGCAAGATTCGCCGCATCCGCGGCAATGACTGGGGTGAAGCACCGGTGTTCTCGCGCTCGGGCAACCGCAACGCCACCTACAGCGACACCCGCGGCGACTGGATTGGTTTTCGCGTCGCGCGCGATCTGTAAGGACAGCGGTAACGGCAGCCGCCACGGCGGCATCGATCGGTCGCTCGTCGCTTCAGCCTCGATAAACCCGTGGTCGGCTAAATCGCCGCCCACGGGTTTCGTCTTTTAACCAGCCCAATCCTTGAAACGATGCCGTTAGCGGCACTAGAAGCGGAAACCTCCATGACCACAAAATCGCGCGGAGCCATCAGTGAAGTCCTCGGCCTGCTCAAGCCTTACCGGGTCGTCGTGGCGCTGTCGATCCTGCTCGGCATGCTCGGTGGCGTCAGCGTCACTGCCCTGCTCGCGACCATCAACAAAGCCCTGAACGGCAACGGCGCTCCGTCAGCCACCGTACTCCTGACGTTTGCCGGCCTCTGCGCGTTCGCCCTGTTGACTTCGATTCTGTCGGACATCGGCACCAACCACGTCGGCCAGCACATCATCGCCGGCCTGCGTAAATCACTCGGCGAAAAAGTCCTGCTGGCGCCCATCGAGCAGATCGAGAGGTTTCGCAGTCATCGCCTGATTCCGGTGCTGACCCATGACGTCGACACTGTCAGTGATTTCGCGTTTTCCTTTGCGCCACTGGCGATCGCTTTCACCGTCACCCTCGGTTGCCTGGGTTACCTGGCCTACCTGTCCCTGCCGATGTTTGCCCTGCTGTTGATCGCGATCGTGATCGGCACCGTCGTGCAATACATCGCCCGGGCCAAAGGCATCAAAGGTTTCGAAGCGGCGCGCGAAGCCGAAGACGAACTGCAAAAGCACTACAGCGCGATCGCCGCGGGCGCCAAGGAACTGCGTATTCATCGCCCGCGCCGCCAACGCATGTTCAGCCAGCGCATCGAGGGCACGGCGGATTACATCTGCAACACGCACATCCGTTCGATCAACACGTTCGTGGTGGCGAAAACCTTTGGCTCGATGCTGTTTTTCGTGGTGATCGGTCTGGCCCTGGCCCTGCAATCGTTCTGGCTCGGTACCGATAAAGCGGTGCTCAGCGGCTTCGTGCTGGTGCTGCTGTACATGAAGGGCCCGCTGGAATATCTGGTGACCACGCTGCCGGTGGTCAGTCGCGCGAACATTGCCTTCAAACGCATCGCCGACCTGGCCGAACAGTTTTCCTCGCCGGAACCGCACTTGCTCCTGCGCGAGTCGACGCCCGCGAGCAAAACCGCCGTGCAACAGTTGCAAATGCACAACGTGCACTACGCCTTCCCGCCAGTTCAGGGCAGCGCAGCGTTTGAACTGGGGCCGGTCAATCTGGACATCGCGCAGGGTGACATCGTGTTTATCGTCGGCGAGAACGGCGGCGGTAAAACCACCCTGATCAAATTGTTGCTGGGCCTCTATGCGCCGCAACGCGGGGAAGTTCTGCTCAATGGCCAGGTGGTCGATGCCCAGGCGCGCGATGACTATCGCCAACTGTTCACCACGATCTTCGCCGACTACTACCTGTTCGATGAACTGGTACAGGGCGACAAACAAGTGCCGGCCGACACCAGCCGCTATCTGGAACGCCTGGAGATTGCGCACAAGGTGAGCATTAACGACGGTGTTTTCAGTACCACCGATCTGTCCACCGGCCAGCGCAAACGCTTGGCGCTGATCAACGCCTGGCTGGAAGAACGTCCGGTGCTGGTGTTCGACGAATGGGCTGCCGATCAGGACCCGGCCTTCCGGCGCATCTTCTACACCGAGCTGCTGCCGGAGCTGAAACAGATGGGCAAGACCATCATCGTGATCTCCCACGACGACCGCTACTTCGACGTCGCCGATCAGTTGGTGAGGATGGAGGGCGGCCGAGTGGTCACCCACAAGAAGCCCCTCGAGACTGCTTGATCGATTGCACCTTTGCAGCCGGCCGGACGCCCGTCCTGCCGGCCTTCAATCCGAATGTTTATCGCCGTGGACCCGACTGTCGGCAACGCCGTCAGCGCTCACGGTGCTGCCAACCACGAGAGCCCGATGAACGACTTACTCGATGATGAGGTACTGGCGCTGCTGATGGCAGATGCCGGCGAGCAATCCCAAGGCATCATTGCCCGTCCCCACCCGGCCCCGGCCCCCCTCTCCTTCGCGCAACAGCGGCTGTGGTTCGTGCAACAGCTGACACCTGACAGTGCCGCCTATAACCTGCCACGCGCCGTGCGCCTCAGCGGTGCCCTGCAAGCACGGCATCTGGAAATGGCGCTGAATAAAGTCATCGAACGCCACGATGTCCTGCGCAGTGCGATCGTCGAGATCGATGGGGTCGCCATGCAGGTGGTCGATGCACACGCAACGCTGCAGCTGGGGTTCGATGATCTGCGCGGCCTGAGCGCTGAAACGCGCGAACAGCAGATTGCCCAGCGCATTGGCGAAGAGGCCGCCAAGCCCTTCGACCTGAAGCAAGCACCACTGATGCGCGCGACACTGCTGCAAGTCGCCGACACGGAGCACTTGCTGTTGCTCAACATGCACCATATCGCCTCGGACGCCTGGTCCAACGCGATCCTGATGCAGGACCTGACCCGCGCCTACGCGCAAGCGGCAATGGGCATGAGCGCGCCACTGCCGCGCCCGGCCATCCAGTACGCCGATTATGCCGACTGGCAACGTGGCGACTATCTGCACAGCCCGGCCTGCAAGACCAGCGCCGAATACTGGCAGAACTATCTGGGTCAGACGTTGCCGCCGCTGGATCTGCCGGTGGACTTTGCGCGCAACGACCAGCACAGCCATGCGGCCGGCAAACACGACTTCAGCCTGCCCGCCACCTTGGCGCAAGCACTCAATCGCTTCTGCCAGCAGCACGGTTTGACTCCCTTTGTGGTCGCCCTGGGCGCCTGGCAATTGCTCCTGAGCCGCTACAGTGGCCAGGACGATTTCACCGTCGGCGTGCCCAACGCCACACGCAACCGCAGTGAAATCCAGGACCTGGTCGGGTTCTTTGTCAGTACTCAGGTCTATCGCGTGCGGATTGACCCGCAGTTGCCTTGCAAGGACTTCCTGCTGCGTCTGCGCCGCGAATCGCTGGCCGCGCTCGACCATGCCGACTATCCGCTGGAACTGAGCTTCGACGACCTGCAACTGCAAAGCAGTCAGCAGATCAATCCGTTGTTCCAGGTGCTGTTCAACTGGCGCACGGACGGCGGCGCCGCGGTGCCGCTGAACCTGGGCGAATTGACCCTGGACTTTGTCGATGCCGGCAGCGGGCAGGCGAAATTCGACCTGTCGCTGGACGTCAGTTATTCCCTGAACCGCATCGACGCCAACATCGAATTCAGCCGCGATCTGTACAGCCCCGCCACCATCGAGCGGTTGGCCGGGCATTGGCAGAACCTGTTGCACGCCATCACCGCCAATCCCGAGGTTGCCCTGAGCGAATTGCCGCTGCTGAGCGACACCGAGTGCCGCCAGCAACGCGAACAATGGAACCCAGCCGTGGCGCCCTTGCCGAGCGCAGGCGTGCATCAGCTCTTCGAACGCCAGGCACTGGCCACGCCGCAGGCTCTCGCGCTGATTTGCGATGACGTGCGCATGAGCTATGCCCAACTCAACTCCGCAGCCAATGGCCTGGCACAGACCCTGCTCGGCTACGGCGTGGGCCCGGAAGTGCGGGTGGGCATCGCGGTCGAGCGCTCGGCGCGGATGATCGTCAGCCTGCTCGCGGTGCTCAAGGCCGGCGGTGTGTACGTGCCGCTCGATCCCGAATACCCGCAGGAACGCCTGACCTGGATGATCGAAGACAGCGGCTTGAGCGTGCTGCTCAGCCAGCGCTCTTTGCTCCAGCGCCTGCCCTCGGTAGACGCGGTCAGCGTGCTGTGCGTCGACGAACTCGACCTCGCCGACAGCGCGCACAGCGACAATCCGACCTGCCGTACCCATGGCCATAACCTGGCGTATGTGATGTTCACCTCAGGTTCCACCGGTCGACCAAAAGGTGTGGGAATTACCCAGGCGGCTTTGACCCGACACGCGCAAGTCGCCCTGCAATTCCTCGGCCTGACACCCGCCGATCGTTCGCTGCAATTTGCCACGTTCAACTTCGATGCCTTTGTCGAACAGCTCTACCCGGCGCTGATCTGCGGCGCGTCGGTGGTACTGCGCGGGCCGGACATCTGGGACAGCGAAACCTGGTACCAGCAGTTGCTCGACAAGCAATTCACGGTCAGCGACCTGACCACCACGTACTGGAACATGCTGGCGAGAGATTTTGCCGCTGCCGGTGTCCGTGACTATGGCCCGTTGCGCCAAGTGATCGTGGGCGGCGAAGCCATGCCACCGGAAGGCGTGGCGGCGTGGGGCAAAGCGGGACTTGGCCATGTGCGCCTGCTCAACACCTACGGCCCGACGGAAACCACGGTCAGTGCCACGGTGCTCGATTGCACGGACTACGTCACCGGGCATGCGCCACTGCCGAAAACCATGCCGATCGGCCGCCCCTTGGCTGGACGCGCCATTTACCTGCTGGACAGCGGTGGCCAACCGGTCCCGGTGGGCGTCGTCGGTGAATTGGTGATTGCCGGCGATCTATTGGCCCGGGGCTATTTCCAGCGCCCGGAGCTGACTGCCGAACGCTTCATGCCTGATCCGTTCAGCACGCAGGGCGGGCGTCTGTACCGAACCGGCGATCTGGCGCGCTATCGCTCCGATGGCGTCATCGAATACGTCGGCCGACTCGATCATCAAGTGAAGATTCGCGGCTTCCGTATCGAACTCGGTGAAATCGAATCCTGCCTGCTGCAAATTCCGGCCGTTCGCGAAGCCCTGGTCCTTGCTCGCGAAGGATTGGCCGGGATGCAGTTGATCGGTTATGTCGTGCCGAGCGACAGTGATTTGTCGAGTGAACAGCACGATCAACTGCGCGCAGCGCTCAAGACTGAACTGAAAAGCCTTCTGCCCGCCTACATGGTCCCGAGCCATCTGCTGATGCTGGAAGCCATGCCCGTCAGTCCGACAGGCAAACTTGATCGCAAGGCGTTGCCGCTGCCTGACTTCAGTCAATCGGAGACCCGCTTCAAGGCCCCGGAAACTGCATTGGAGCACGCGCTGGCCGAGCTCTGGCAGGAAACCCTGCACGTCGACCGGGTCGGCCTCGACGACAATTTCTTCGAACTGGGCGGGCATTCGATTCTGGCGATCCAGTTTATTGCCGCGCTCAATGCACGCCTGGGGATCAAACTCGCTTTGCAGCAAATGCTCGCCCACGCCACCGTCGAAGCCCTGGCGCAATTCATTGCCATGGAACACCAGCAGCAAGCCCAATGCGTGGTGGAGCTCTCGGCCTCGGCCGCCAGCGCCCCGACGCTGTTCTGCCTGCATCCCAGCGGCGGCATCGTGTTCTGCTACCAACCGTTGGCCAAACGCCTGAGCAAACACGCGCGCACTTTCGGCGTGATGCACACAGGCTTCGCCGACAAACACGCCCACGCCCAGACCTGGGCGCAAATGATCGCCGATTACACCCGACAGATTATCGATAAACAGGCTGACGGCCCGTATCGCTTGATGGGCTGGTCGCTCGGCGGCTCCATCGCCATGGACATCGCCGCCGAACTGGAGCGTCAGGGACGTGAGGTGAGCTTTCTCGGTCTGGTCGATACCACACTGCCGGACAGCCTGCTGCCGGCCGATCTGCCGCGCAAACCGCTGGAAGAAGAAAATCCCGAGTACTTCAGCGCACAAAATGAACTGGCGACGGCCGTGGAAATGTTCAGCCTGATGTTCGCGCATCTGCACGAGCCGGCGGCACGCTTCCTCGCCGAAAACCCGCAAACCGATCTCAAGGCTTTCTACCAGTGGGCCAGCCAACAGGCCGCCACCAGCGAACAGGAAATGGTGGCGACGCTGGACGCCATCAAACAGGAAATCATGAACGCCCAGGCGTTCGAGATTCATGACCGACTGGTGAAATCCTACGACGCTTTCACGCTGCCAACGCTCAAGGTCGAGGCGAGTTGCTGGTGGTCGCTGTCGCACAAGACCCTGGAGCAGGTGTTGCACTCGGAACAGGTGCTGCGTGAACACACCGTCAGCGGACGACTGCAAGGCTCGGTGCATTCCACCCTGCCCCACCGCAGCATGATTTACGGTGAGTCGTTGCTCGAGTCCTTCGAAGCAGTGTTCCTGACGTGTGAGGCGGCATTGAACAACTGACTTTCATACGGGCAAACAAAAACGCAGAAGCCCTGGCTTCTGCGTTTTTGTTTGCGTGATTTGCCACATCACCTGTGGGCGCTGCGCCCACCGCGATTCAGCTGCCGACGGCATGCAAAAAAAACGGCCCACGCCCTCTTTCGAGGAGCGTGG
Organism: Pseudomonas sp. CROZ-RG-20F-R04-15; assembly: GCF_022662375.1. GTDB lineage: Bacteria > Pseudomonadota > Gammaproteobacteria > Pseudomonadales > Pseudomonadaceae > Aquipseudomonas. Next base: position 87,317 of record NZ_JAKNQL010000015.1, read on the forward strand.
GCCGCTTCGGTGAAGGCCCTTCAGTGCATCAGAACTTTGGGGTCCACTTCACGGAGAACATCAGGTTGCGTGGATCACCGAAGTTGTTGTTGCCGTCGAGCTGGTTGTAACCGGCCGCAATGTACTTCTTGTCGAACAGGTTGTTGGCGTTCACGGCCAGATCGACTTCCGGTGTCAGCCGGTAACCGACACGGGCGTTCCATACGGTGTAACCCGCGACATCGTAGGTCCCTTCATAGCCCAGCGTATGGCTCTGAGTGGTGAAGCCCAGACCGGTGCTGACACGATCCCACTCACCCGGCAACTGGTAGTTGGCCCACATGCGCAGCATGTGTTTTGGCGTCCAGGTGCTGAACACGCGACCTTCGTTGATCGGGTCTTTGAGGTACTTGGTGGTGTTGTAGGTGTAACCGGCGAACAGTTGCAGGTCTTCCACCACTTCGCCGCTGATCTCGGCGTCGATACCCTGGCTGCGCACTTTGCCCGAGGCCGTCGAGCAGTAGGAACCGTCGCACTCGAAGCCACCGGCAATGTCGTTGACCGCACGGTTTTCCTGGTCGTAGCGGAAGAGTGCCAAGGAGGTGTTGACCCGGCCGTCCATCAGCTCGCCCTTGAGACCGATTTCGTAGTTGCTGCCGACCACCGGTTTGAGCACGGTGCCACCGGCATCGCGGTTGGTCTGCGGCTGGAATACGTCGGTGTAACTGGCGTAAACCGCCCACTCGCGGCTCAGGTCATAGACGATACCGGCGTAAGGCGTGACTTCCCCGGTTTCGGTCGCGGTGCTTGGGTCGTTCCTGGTGATGCCGCCGAACGAGGATTGCGCCTTGGATTTGTAGCTGAAGTCGTACCAGCTGACACGGGAGCCGAGCACCAAAGTCAGATCGTCGATCGGCTTGACGCGCCAGGTGCCATACAGGCCTTTCTGGCGGACGTCGTATTTACTCAGCGTGCCGCGACCACCCGAAGCGATCAGGCTGTCGTAGTTGATATCGGGACGGTCATTGTTGACGCCGAAAATCGTGTCGCTACTGTTGCTGAAGGTACGGGCGAGCTGATCGTCCGTTTCGAGCTGGGAAAAGTTACCGCCCAACATCACTTCCTGCTGCATCGACAAGGCTTCGAATTTGCCATTGAGGTTCATGTCGATACCGACTTTTGTCGAGTCGAAATCGGTCACGAAGTTGGCGTACTGCACGCCGCTGCCATCCGCTTCCAGACCGTCGCCGGCACTTTGCACGCGCTGGTTTTTCGCCTTGTTGCTCTCGGTCATGCGCACCGCACCGACCTTGAGTGCCCAGTCTTCGTTGAAGCGATGTTCGAGGTCGGCGTAAAGCGTGGTGACGTCGATGTCGGAACTGTTCCAGCGTGCACCGGTGTAGGTGGAGCGCGAGACATCCGGCATCTTGCCGTCAGCGTAACGTGGCAGGCCACGAATCATCGGACGCGAATCACCGTCGGAACGGCTCACGGCCAGGCCCAGGGTGGTGTCTTCGCTCAGGTCGAAGTCCAGCGAGCCGTACAGCGACAACGTCCGGCTCCAGTCGTGATCAATGAACGAGTTGCTTTGATCCTGATCGGCCACCAGACGACCGCGGATGGTGCCGGCCTGGTTCAGCGGGCCGCCCGCGTCTACCTGCAGACCGTAATGGTCCCAGGAGCCCGCTTTGGCGGTCACGGACACAGTTGGTGCAGCCTGGCCGCGCTTGCGCACCAGGTTGATGGCGCCACCCGGGCTGCCAGTGCCTTGCAGCAATCCGGAGGCACCGCGCAGGATTTCCAGGCGATCGAAAAACACCAGATCCTGAGTGGCCCAGTTACCCAGCGAATAGGTGTTACGTGGAATAGGTACGCCGTCGTACTGCCAGTCATCGATCTGGAAACCGCGCGAGGAGATGATCAACCCCTTGCCGACGCCCTGCAGACCCACGACACCGGTGGTCTGGTTAAGCGCATCCTTGAGGTCGACCAGGTCCTGGTCGTCCATCTGCTTGCGGGTCATCACGGTGACCGATTGGGGGATTTCCTTGAGGGTGTGGGTGCCCTTGCCAATCGTCACCGCGTTGGAAGTGTAGGAGTTGCTGCCCTCGGTCGTTGCGCCGACCTGATGTGCGCTGATGTTGGTCGCGCCCAGCTCCAGGCCTTGGGTGTTGCTGCCCCGCACCAGCATCAGGGTGTTGCCCTCGACGCTGTAGCGCACGTCGGTGCCCTTGAGCAATTCGGCGATGGCCGCCTGCGGGCTCATCTTGCCGCTGACGGCGTGGCTTCTGAGCCCGGCCATGTCGTCAGCGTTGTAGATCACTTGCTGGTTGGTCTGCTGACCGAACGCCTGCAGCGCTTGTGGCAACGATTGCGCCGGGATATTGATGCTGACGCTTTCAGCCATCACCTGAGCGCTCAAAGGCAATACGCAGACCAGCCCCAGACCGGTCAACACGCGACGTGAACGCAGGCCGCGGGACATGACGAGTGCCTTGAACAGAGGTTTCAACTCATGAATTGCTGACATCGTGCTCTCTATTATTGGTAGAAGTGAAAGTCCATTGGGCCAAAGGGCCCGCCACGGCCAGCACATGGGAACCGCCCACTGTCGTTGGCCCCGTGGGCGACATGACAGTGCGCGGTTGACCGGCCCCTCCCCGGGCGCGGTCATCCTGCTGGACGACGGCGAAATTTTTCTACTGAACAATCCGCTGCCTTGGCTGCCCTGCCTGACCGGATTTGCCCACATACCTTATTAAGACGCAGCACCTCCAAAAAACCGGAATGAGTTTATTTATCATTAACGCAAAAAGTTAAAAAAAAGGCCGACGCTGTTGGGCGACGGCCTTTTGTTTCTTTCTGTGTCAGCTGGTTTGCGCAGCCTTGGCGGCCTGCAACTGTCGTGCCTGCTCGGCCAGACGGGCCTTTTCCTCAGGACTCATCGCCTCCATACGCAGGCGTACCTGAGCCATTTTCTCCAACTGCCCCGGGCTGCTTTCCACCGCTCGCAACGCCAGCGCCAACGACGCCACGGTCGGATGATCGAAGACCAGTCCCGGATGAATTTCGCATTGCAGCAACTTGCGAATACCGGCGACCAGTTTGATCACCAACAGCGAATGGCCTCCGGCCGCGAAAAAGTCGCGCTCGACGCTCAAGCGTTCAAGCCCCAGCAGTTGCGCCATGCGCACGGCGAGCAATTGCTCCAGTGCATCACGCGGCGCAACGCCTTCGTCATCCGCTGCCGTAGTTGCCAATTGTTGCAGCGCCTTGCGATCGATCTTGCCGTTGGCCAGCCGTGGCAAACGCTCGATCAGTTGCAGATGCTGCGGCACCATCACAGCAGGCAGGCGCGCACTCAGTTCGGCTCGCGCGGTGTCGAGCAGACTCGCTGTGGCGCCCTGCTGCGGCACGATAAACGCCAGCAGACCTTGCTCGGCCGACGCCGCAGGCACCACCAGCGCTTCGGCAACCGCCGGCAGGCGCAGCAACTCGGCTTCGATTTCCGCGAGTTCGATACGGAACCCGCGCACCTTGACCTGCTGATCACGTCGACCGTGCAACTGGATCGCTCCGTCGGTGCGGTAACGCGCCAGATCTCCGCTGCGATACAAACGCTGCGCCGCATCGAACGGACTCTGGATGAACGTCTGCGCATCGGCCTCGGCATTCAGATAACCACGGCACAATTGCGCACCGCCCAGGTACAACTCGCCCAGCACACCGACGGGCGCCAGACGCAAATCAGCGTCCAGCACATACACCTGATTGTTGCCCAGCACCTGGCTCAGCGCCGAGCAATCGCTGGCCGTGCCGTCCAGGGTCAGTGGATGGATCATCACGCCCACCGTGGTTTCGGTCGGGCCATAGTGGTTGAACACCCGACAATCACTGCGCAGCCGCGCAATGCGCTCGATCAGCGTCGGCGCAATCGGTTCGCCGCCCAGCACCAGCGTGTGCGGCAAGGTTGCCTGCTCATTGTCGAGCAGCGCCGCAAGGTGCGACGGGACGATTTTCAGGCAGTCGACCTGATGCTGCTGCAGGTAGTCGGCGAATAATGCGCCGTCCTGCATTTGCGCATCACTGGCGACGTGCAGGGTTGCCCCATTGAACAGCGCACCGAACAACGCCGTGTTGCCCAGATCTGCCGCGACCGTAGAACTGAAACCGATGTTTTTGCATCGCTCCAGACCCAGCGCCTGACTGGCCTGAGCGACGTAGTTGAGCAATTGCCGATGTTCGATCACCACACCTTTCGGCACACCGGTAGAACCGGAAGTGAACAACACATAAGCAATGTCGGTGCCTTGCGTCGCGAGCGCCGGCAACGACGCGCCCGGCGCGCCGAGTTCTGCCAGCGTCAGCGCTTGGTACGGCTGATCCTGCCAGGCCGTCAGGTGCGCCGCATCGGTCAACAACAGCGCGGCGCCGGCCTGTTCCAGCATCAACGCCTGACGCGCCTGTGGCCACTGCACATCCAGCGGCAGATACGCACAACCGAGGCGCCAGCTCGCCAACATCGCGATCACCAGATCCGCCGAGCGTGGCAACGCCAGCGCAATGATCGAGCCTGCGCTGACCCCTTGATGGTTCAAACCCTGAGCGGCGCTTTCGACGCGGGCCTGCAACTGACCGTAGCTCAATGACTGCTCAGCGTCGGTCAAGGCAATGGCGTGCGGCGTACGCAGCGCCAGATCTGCAATGCGCTGGGGCAGATAACGCTGATCAGCCAGCGCCTGTATCGCCGGATTGATTGCCAGCAAGCGCTGTTCGGCGGCGCGACTGAGCAGGTTGAGTTGCGCCAGTCTTGTGTGGGGTGCATCGACAATCGCGCTCAACAGCACGCCAAACTGTTCCAGTACCGCGTTGGCTGCCGCTGGCGAATAGCGCGAAGCGGCGTACTGCAGACCAGCGCCGGCAAGACACTGGTTTTCGTCCAGTTGCACCTGCAACAACAACTCGAAAGCATCCGGTTGCACCTGCACGGCGTCAGCCACGCTCCAGCGCAGACCGCCGCTGCTCGCGGCAACGCCGGTCTGGCCAAGGCTGAAACCGTAGGCCGGACGTGCTGCGTCGGGCGCCAGTTCCGGGGTCCAGTACTCCTGCCAGGTGCGATGTTCTTCAACAATCGCCGCCAATGGCCCCAGCCAGTCACTGAAGCGCGCGCTGCCAGGCAGTTCCAGCGAGAGCGGCAAGCTTTTCTCGAACACGCCAACGGCGTTGGCGAAATACTCATAGTCGGCACGGCTGTCATGCCGCAGACCGACCAGTACCTGATCGAGCCCGCTCAAACGCCCCAGCAACACCCACCACGCGCCTTGCAGCAGTGTGGCGACTGGCTGACCGAGCTGCTCGGCCAGCGCTTGCAGAGCAATACGCTGCGCCGACTGCAGATTCAGCGATACGCACGTATCGGCGGCACTCGCTTCGAGGCCGGCGCGGCGAGCGGCCAGCCATGGCGTGGCGATATCGGCCTGTACACCTTGCAGGTGCTGCTGCCAATAAGTACGCGCGGTGGCAGCGTCTTCGTCGAGCACCACTTCACTGCGCCATTCCAGATACTGGGCGAATTCCCCCGACTCTTCGTCTTCGCTTGGCTGAGCCCCGGCGTACGCTTGCTGCACTTGTTGCAGCACAAGGTTCAACGATGGCGCGTCGGCACTGTAGCGAGCAATGCCCAGCACCAGTTGCCATTGCTGTGACGCCAGTCGATAAAGCACAGCCTGGACACTGGCCGATTCGCCGACGACAAAGGCGCGTTCCAATGATTCGCTGATTTGCGCCTGAACGTCCCCGGCGCGTTGCTCGCCGGCATGGATCGTCAGCGGGAAGCGTCCGGCGTCGGCCGCAGCCTGACGCAAACCGTGGAAACCGCTGACCTTGTCCAGCCGCGCCAACAGCATCGGCTGTTGTGCGAGCACGGTATCGAACGCGGCCTGCAAACGTTGCGGATCAAGATCACCGTCAATGACAACGCTGAGCCAGCGCATGGCCTCGCTACAGGTGGCGGTGTTCGACAGGCGCTCATGCAGCGCCTGTTGCTCAGGCGTCAGGGCGAAACCCGGATCCTGCACGTCCTTCATGACTTCGCTCATGCTCCGCTTTCCTCGGTGTTCAATGCTGCTCGGGCGTTGGTGGCCGGGCGCTCCAGGCTGCTGTGGTCGTACATGTCACCCATCGCGACGACAATCTTGCGCGGGCCCTCGAACGGATCACGGGCATGCGCCACCAGCATGTTGTCGAGCAGGATCGCGTCGCCCTTCTGCCAGTCGAATCGCACGGCGCACTCTTCGTACAGTTCGCCAATGCGCTGCATCACGTCGTCTTCGATCGGTGTGCCGTCGCCGTAATACACATGACGCGGCATGCGCTCGGCGCCGAACATCGACAGCAGGTCTTCACGCACATCCGGCTCCAGCCAGTAGATGTGGTGCAACTGCACCTGGTTGAAGAACGACTTGGCCCCGGTGATCGGATGACGAATGATCGCCGGTCCCGGTGTGCGGGTTTGCAGTTCGTTGTTGTCGAGCCAGCGCCACTCGATACCGCCGGCGCGGCAGCGGGCTTCGACTTCGGCACGGTCTTCGGTCTTGAAGAAGTGCTGCCACGACACGTCGAGGTTGTCGGTGAAGGTGCGCACATACAGCAAGCCTTTGGACTCGAACTTGTCACGCAGGTCCGCCGGCAGTTTTTCGTACATCAAGCGGCAGTCGACTACCGGCGTTGCACCGCCGACCGGCGCCGCTTGCTCGCAATAGAACATCTGCTTGCGCGGCCAGCGATCCTGGTGCGAGCTCTCGTTGTGGAACAGGATCATCTTGCGTTCCGGGTACGGCGTGGAGCGGTAGGTGTTCTTGCCGCCCTCCTTCTTTGGCAGATCGCCGTATTGGCCGTACAGGCCCGGCTGAATCGCTTCGGCGAACGCTTCAAAACCCTGAATGCCGTCGAGCTCGAAACCACGGAAGAGAATGCCGGCGTGGGTCGCCAGTTTTTCTTCGATCAGCGGCCGGTTGTGCTTGATCCACTCGATCAAATCCAGCTGCGGCTCGTTCGGTTCCATCAACAGCGGGAACGGCTGCGGCGCAGCGATCAGCGATTCGCGGATCGGCGCCGGGCGAACCTTGGCCATCGGGGCGGCGCCACGTTTGAGGAACTTGCCCAGTTTGTCGGCCTTGGGCCCGGGGGCAGCGGGTTTGGCGGCCACTGCTAAATTGTCGACTGGCATGCTGATAGCTCCCAATTGAATGTCCTGATCAGCGACGATCTGTTCCAACAGGGCTATCCAGGCCTGCACCAGGTACTGAATGCGCTCGTGTCCGAACAAGGTTGTGGCGAATTGCCAATTACCCAGCAATTGCCCTTCTTCTTCGTCAACGAACAATGCCATGTCGAATTTAGAATGGCTCTGCAGCGCCGCCAGTGGCTCGACGCTCAAACCGCCCATGGATTGGGTGCGACCCGGCAGGTTGTTCATCACGAACAACACCTGCACCAACGGGTTCATGCCCTTGTGACGCGGCACGCCACAGGATTCGACGATCATGTCCAGCGGCAGGTCCTGATGCTCCAGCGCGCCGAGCAAGGTGTCCTGAGTGCCGGCGAGGAAAGTCGAGAACGCCGTGTCGGCCGAGAAGCGCGAACGCAACGGCAAGACGTTGACGAAGAAGCCGATCAGTTGCTCCAGCTGCGCCTGCTCGCGCCCGGCGACGTCGGCGCCGACCAACACGTCGTCGCCGCCGCTGAATTGATGCAACAGCACCTGGAACGACGCCAGCAGCGTGCTGTACAGCGTCACCCCGGCGTCATTGGCAACCTTGCGCAAGGCCTGACTCAAATCCTTCGGCAGATGGAACTGCACAGCATCACCGTCGTACGACGCCACCGGCCCGCGCGGGGTGTCCATCGGCAGGTTGAGCTGCCCGCTGTAGCCACTGAGCCTCTCTCTCCAGTAATCCGCCTGCTGGCCGAGAATCCCTTGGCGTTCCAGTTCCTGTTGCCACAGGGCAAAATCGGAATATTGCACCTCCAGCGCTGGCAACGACGCGGCAGCACCGGCCTTGCTCAGCTCATAGAGCTGCACCAGCTCGTTGATCAATACGCCCATCGACCAACCGTCAGAAATGATGTGATGCATGGCGAACAGCAGCACATGCTCGGTCGGTGACAGATGCAGGATGCGCCCGCGCCACAATGGCGCCTGCTCCAGATCGATCGGCGTTCGCGCGTTATCCAGCGCGGCCTGCGCGACCTGTTCTTCCTGGGCACTGCGCGACAGACCGGACAAATCGAGCAACGGGAAGTCGACGTCGACCTGCTCGGCAATCAGCGCAATCGGATCACCTTCGTCATCCTGCGAGTACGCGGTGCGCAACACTTCATGACGGCGCACCACTTCGGCAAAACTGCTCATGAAGCGCTCGACCGACAGCTCACCGCGCAAGCGCAAGGCCAGCGGCATGCCGTAGGCCGAGCTGCCGCCGGACAATTGTTCGGCGACCCACAAACGCCGTTGCACCAACGACAGCGGTGCCGTCGACTTGACGCCCCAGGCCTTCAGTGGAACGGCCTGACTGGCCGTCCCGCCGAGGGCCGGTGCCTGCTCCTCGGCCATCCAGGTGGCCAGATCCTTGAGGCGCGGATAGTTGAACAGGTCGCGCAGGCTCAACGTGCCGCCGGTCAAATGGCGCAAACGCGAGACGGCCTGAGTGGCCAGCAGCGAGTGCCCGCCCAGTTCGAAGAAATGATCCTCGCGGCTGACCTGATCGAGCTCCAGGACGTTCTGCCAGATGGCTGCGATCTGTTGCTCCAGTTCACCGACCGGGGCAACGAAGTCACCCGCCGCGACAAACGCGTCGACGCTCGGCAAGGCCTTGCGGTCGACCTTGCCGTTCGGCGTCAGCGGCAGGCTGGCGAGGAACAGCACGTGCGCCGGGATCATGTAGTCCGGCAGGTGCGTCTTGAGTCGCGTCTTCAGCGCTTGCGCGGCCGCATCGGCGCTGGCCACGGTCGCATCATCGACCACCACATACGCCACCAGTTGATGGCTGGAGGCGATCGGTTGCGCCACCACCAGTGCCTGGCTGACGTTGTCGATCTGCAACAGACGCGCTTCGATTTCGCCCAGCTCGATACGGAAACCGCGCACCTTCACCTGGTGATCGATACGCCCGACGTATTGCAACGTGCCGTCGCCCAGATAACGGGTCAGGTCGCCGGTGCGATACATACGCTCGCCATTGCCGGCGAACGGATTGGGCACGAATTTCTCTGCGGTCATCGCCGCCCGGCCCAGATAGCCACGGCTGAGACCGGCACCGGCCAGGTACAACTCCGCCGACACACCCTGCGGTGCCGGCTGCAGATCGCCGCCCAGCACATAACTGGCGGTGCGGATCATCGGTCGACCGATGTTCGCCGTGCCGCCAGCCTCTCGACGGGTCCAGGTGGAGTAAACGGTATCTTCCGACGGGCCGTACAAGTCGAAGATATCGGCGATGCTCGCCTGTTGATACAGGGTGTCCACCAGGTTCTGTTTCAGCGCTTCGCCGCATAGGTTGATGATGCGTACGCTGGCAGGAATATCGCCAGAGTCCTGCAAGGCATTGATTGCCGACGGCACGGTATTGATCAGGCGCACCTGATCGCGCGCCGGCAAGTGCGGCAACTCCAGCGCGTTGCGCGCAATGATCAACGAACCGCCATTGGCCAGGGTGACAAACAGCTCCCACACCGACAGGTCGAAACACACCGACGTCGAAGCGAGCACACCTTGAATGTCCTCGCGGCTGTAGAGGTGCTTCGACCAGTCGCTGAGCGCCATGATGTTGGCATGGCTGATCGATACGCCTTTGGGCTTGCCGGTGGAACCAGAGGTGTAAATCACGTAGGCAAGATTGTTCACGCTCACGTCGGTGACAGGCGCGACCGTGCTGTAGGCCGAGAGATCCAGTTGATCCAGCAGCAACACTTGCATGTCGCTGGCGAGCGACAGGGTCGCGGCTACATCGGTTTCGGTCAGCAGCACGCGGGCGCGGCTGTCTTCAAGCATGTAGGCGACCCGATCCGCCGGGTAATCCGGGTCCAGCGGCACGTAGGTGCCACCGGCCTTGAGGACCGCGAGCAATGCCACCAGCAGATTGTCGGAGCGCTGCATGGCCACACCGACGCGCACTTCGGCGGCGACGCCCGTGCTGATCAAACGGTGCGCCAGGCGATTGGCCCGGGCATCGATATCGCCATAACTGAAGGACTGCTGGCCGAACGTCACGGCGCGCGCGTCCGGCTGGGCAGCGACCTGACGCTCGATGGCCTGGTGGATGCAGATCGGCTCAAGGTCAGCTGTTGCCTGCGGATTCCAGTCACGCAGAATACGTTGCTCGTCGCCTTCCTCCAGCAAGTTCCACTCGCCCAGGCAGGCATTGGCGCTGGCGTGCATGCCGCGCAACAGTTGCTGCAACTGTGTCGCCAGTTTGATCACGGTGCTGGCGGCAAAGCTTGTGTGCTGATAGCTGAAGTGCACGGTCAGTTGCTGATCGAGGTTGACCATCAACGTCAGCGGATAGTTGGTCTGCTCATACCGGTCAACTTCGCCAAAGCGCAGGTCCGCCGATTCGGCTTGCTGCAAGGCTTCGGCAATCGGGTAGTTCTCGAACACCAGAATGTTGTCGAACAACGCCTCACCGCTCTGCCCCGCCCAACGCTGGATGTCGAACAGCGGTGTGTGCTCTTTCTCGCGCAGCAACAGGTTCTGTGCCTGCACCTGTTGCAGCCATTGCGGCAACGACTGTTCGGCACGTGGGCTGGCAATGATCGGCAAGGTGTTGATGAACAGACCGATCTGCCCTTCGACGCCATTCAACTGCGCCGGTCGCCCCGATACCGTGGCGCCGAACGTGACCGTGTCCTGCCCGGTGTAGCGCTGCAACAGCAACAGCCACGCGGCTTGCACCAGCGTGTTGACCGTGACCTTTTGCGCCCGGGCAAAACTGTTGAGTTCGGCAGTCGCGTGAGTATCGAGGGTCAGCAGGTATTCACCCTGACCGGTGACGGTTGCATCAACGAGGTGCGGCACGGCATCGGCCAGATACGTCGGTGTCTCGAAGTCGGCCAATTGGCCCTTCCAGAAGTTTTCCGTGACCTGCGCATCCTGCTGCGCCAACCACTCGATGTAATCGCGATAACGCCCCGCCCCCATCGCCGGCGCGTGGCCGTGATAGCGCTGCAATACATCGCCAAGCAACTGCGAGTTGCTCCAGCCGTCCATCAGAATGTGGTGCGAGGTGTAAATCAGATGGAAGCGCTCAGCCGCCACCTGCACCACGACCAGACGCAGCAACGGTGCCGCGTGCAAATCAAAACCTTGCAGGCGTTGCGCAAGCTCCAGGGCTTTCAGGGCTGGCGCCAGGTCGCCGCGATCACGCCAGTCGAGCACGCTGAACGGCACTTGCAAGCCTTTGTGCACCACTTGCAGGGCGTTGGGCAGATCGCCTTCCCAGACAAAACCGCTGCGCAGCACTTCGTGGCTGTCCATCGCCGCTTGCCAGGCATCGCGGAAACGCTCGACCTGCAAGCCATCGACGGCCACACACATCTGGTTGATGTAATCACCGGACTGTTGCGCGTAGAGGGTGTGGAACAACATGCCCTGCTGCATCGGCGACAACGGATAAATGTCTGCAATCTGCTGCGGGCGGATTGGCAAGCCGTCGAGCTGCGCCTGGGTCAGGCCGGCCAGCGGGAAGTCCGAAGGCGTCAGCCCAGCGACGTCCGGGGTCAGGCAATGGCCGATCAACGCGGCCAGCTCCTCGGCGTAATCCGCCGCTAGTGCTTCGATCACGGCACTGTCGAAACGCTCGCTGCTGAAGGTCCAGCCTACGCGCAGTTCGCCGCCGTATACCTGACCATTGAGAGTCAGCCAATTGCCCATGGGCGCGTCCGGGCTCTGGTCGAGACCGGCGTTGTCCGGCGCTGGGGCAAACAGCGCGCCGTCATCGCCCCCGAAACTGCCGTCGAACTGGCCGAGGTAGTTGAAGGTGATGCGCGGGGTCGGCAATTCACGCAGGCTCCGTTGTGCCTGAGCATCGCCAAGGTGACGCAGTGCGCCGAAACCGATGCCCTTATTGGGGATCGAGCGCAGTTGTTCCTTGATCTGTTTGATCGACTCGCCGGCCGTAGCTGCCGGGGTCAGGCGCACCGGGAACAGACTGGTGAACCAACCGACGGTGCGGGTCAGATCGACGCCGTCGAACAGCTCTTCACGACCATGACCTTCGAGCTGAATCAGCGTCGACACCTGCCCGCTCCAGCGGCCAATGACCCGCGCCAACGCCGTCAGCAGCAAGTCGTTGACCTGGGTTCGATAGGCCGCCGGGGCTTCTTGCAGCAACTGCCGGGTCAGCTCGCTGCCGAGACGGCTCTGCACAGTGTGCGCCAGCCGATTGTGCTGACCGGCGTCGACACGCTTGCACGGCAGATCCGTGCTGACATCGCTCAGGCTGGCTTGCCAGTAAGCCAGTTCCTGTTGCAACGCCGCGCTGTTGGCATAGCGCTGCAAGTGCTCGCTCCAGTCCTTGAAAGCACTGGTTTTCGCCGGCAGCTTCAGTGGCTGACCGTCGAGCAATTGCTGATAAGCGTTTTGCAGGTCTTCCAGCAGAATCCGCCACGACACACCGTCGACGACCAGGTGATGGATCACCAACTGCAAGCGCTGAGTACCGTCGGCCAGATTCGCCAACACGGCGCGCAACAACGGCCCGTTCTGCAGATCGAGGCTGCGCTGGGCACGGTTGCCCAAGGCCTCCAGCGCGGCGGCATCGGCAACGTCTTCTTGCCACAGCAGGTTTTGCGACGGCACTTCAATCGCACGGTGATCGGCCTGCCACACGCCGTTGTGCTGAGTGAAGCTCAGGCGCAAGGCATCGTGATGGGCGACCAGCGCACGCAACACTTGCTCGACTTTTTCCGCGTCCAGCGGCTCGCGCGGTTGGAGCAGCACCGACTGGTTCCAGTGATGCCGCTCAGGGATTTCATCTTCGAAGAACTGCTGCTGGATCGGCAGCAGCAACGCTGCGCCGGTCACCGCTTGTTGGTCGACGTTCGTTTCGTCATCGCCCAACTGCGCGACCAGAGCCAGACGTTGAATGGTCTGGTGCTGGAACAGGTCTTTCGGGTTCAAGCGAATGCCGGCCTGTCGCGCGCGGCTGACCACCTGAATCGAGATGATCGAGTCGCCGCCCAGTTCGAAGAAGTTATCGTTGAGGCCCACTTGCGGCAGCTTCAGTACGTCTTGCCAGATCGCCGCCAAGCGTTGTTCCAGCTCACTTTGCGGCGCCTGATAGGTCTGCTGCGCCTGACTGGCATCCGGCGACGGCAACGCGCTGCGGTTGAGCTTGCCGTTGGCGGTCAGCGGCAGTTGCGCGAGCAGCAACAGGTGCGCCGGGATCATGTGATCCGGCAGGTTTTCCTTGAGTTCGGCCCGTACGCTGTCGCGCCACTGCGCCTGTTCTGCAGGGCTTGCGTCGAGTAACGCAGCATCGCTCGGCACCAGATACGCGACCAGTTGTTGACCACTGAGGCCCGGCTGCGCCAGCACCACGGCCTGACGCACGGCGGCCTGTTCGAGCAGTTGCGCTTCGATCTCACCGAGTTCGATGCGGAAACCGCGAATCTTCACCTGATGGTCGATCCGCCCGATGTATTCGATCACGCCGTCAGCGCGATAACGCGCCAGGTCGCCGGTGCGATACAGACGACCACCGTCAGCGGCGAACGGATCGGGAATAAACCGCAACGACGTCAGATCGGCACGGTTCAGATAACCGCGCGCCAGACCGGCGCGACCGACGTACAGCTCACCGATGCAGCCTTTGGACACCGGGTTCAGGTCGCCGTCAAGCAAGTACCACGACAGGTCCGGAATCGGCTCGCCGATCGGGCTGCTGGCGTCACGCTGCAAATCGGCCATCGACAACGGCCGGTACGTCACGTGGACGGTGGTTTCGGTGATGCCGTACATGTTGATCAGTTGCGGCGTCTGATCGCCGAAACGCTCGAACCATGGACGCAGGCTCTTCACTTCCAGCGCTTCACCGCCAAACACCACGTAGCGCAGCGCCAGTTGTTGCGCGGCGTGTTCCGGGGCGCAGGCCACTTGCATCAATTGCTTGAACGCCGACGGCGTCTGGTTGAGCACGGTGATGCCTTCGCGGCGCAGCAATGCGAAGAAGTCTTCCGGTGAGCGGCTGACCTCGTAAGGCACGACCACCAGTTTGCCGCCGTACAGCAGCGCACCGAAAATCTCCCACACGGAGAAGTCGAACGCGTAGGAATGGAACAGGCTCCAGACATCCTGCGGGCCGAAATCGAACCACGCGGCGCTAGCCTCGAACAGGCGCAGCACATTGCGATGAGCGAGCAAGGTGCCCTTCGGCTGACCGGTCGAACCCGAGGTGTAAATCACGTACGCGAGGTTATCCGCGCTCATGCTCACGTGCGGATTGCTGTCGCTGTAGCCCTCAAGGTCTTCGCGATCCTGATCGAGCACCAGGCTGCGCACCGAGTCGGGCACCGGCAGACGTGCGAGCAAATGGCTCTGGGTCAACAGCAGGCCGATGCCGCTGTCGCCGATCATGTAGCTCAGGCGTTCTTCCGGGTAGCTGGGGTCGAGCGGCACGTACGCGCCGCCCGCCTTGAGAATCGCCAACAGACCGACCAGCATGTCGAGGCTGCGCTCGACCGCGAGGCCTACGCGCACGTCCGGGCCGACGCCGCTGGCAATCAGCTTGTGCGCCAACTGGTTGGCGCGGCTGTTGAGCTCAAAGTAGCTCAAGGACTGCTCGGCGTACGTCACGGCCACCGCTTGCGGTGCGCGGGCGGCCTGGGTTTCGATCAAGTGATGCAGGCACTGCTCGCTCGGGAAATCGGCCACGGCCGGGTTCCATTGCAGCAGGGTCGCCGCGTGTTCGGCGGCATCGTGCAGCGGCAGTTCAGCGATACGCTGGGCGCCGTCGGCGACGATGCCTTGCAGCAGATTCGTCCAGTGTTGCGACAGACGCTCGATGGTCTCGACGTCGAACAGGTCGGTGGCGTAAGTCAGCTCGGCCCAGACATTGTCGGTCGATTCAAAGGTGTTCAGGGTCAGATCGAACTGCGCGGTATTGGACGCCCAAGGCAAACCTTCGATCTGCAGTTGCGGCAAGCGTGTCGCGCCCTGCGCCTGACGCGCCTGGCTCTGGTGGTTGTGCATCACCTGGAACAGCGGGCTGTGGCTGAGGCTGCGCTCCGGTTGCAACGCGTCGACCAGTTGCTCGAACGGCAGATCCTGATGCGCCTGAGCGCCGAGCACGGTGTTCTTCACTTGTTGCAACAGGCTGCGGAAGGTCTGCTGACTGTCGAATTCAGCCTTGAGCACTTGGGTGTTGACGAAGAAGCCAATCAGCCCTTCCGTCTCGACCCGATTACGGTTGGCCACGGGCACGCCAACACGGATGTCGGCCTGACCGCTGTAACGGTGCAGCAAGGTCTGGAACGACGCCAGCAACAGCGCGAACAGGGTGACGTTTTCACGCTGCGCGACGTGCTTGAGGGCTGCGGTCAGTTCGAGGCTCAGCGGGATGTCGCGACGCGCGCCGCGATAGCTTTGCTCGGCCGGGCGCGGACGGTCGGTCGGCAGCTCCAGCAACGGTTGATCACCATCGCCGAGTTGCGCGGTCCAGTAATTCAGCTGACGCTCGCGCTCACCGGCGTCCATCCACTGTTTCTGCCACACGGCGTAGTCGGCGTATTGCACCGGCAGCGTTGGCAATGTCGCGGTCTGGCCCTCGCTGTAGGCGGCATAGAACGCCACCAGTTCATCGACCATGATGTTCATCGACCAACCGTCAGAGACGATGTGGTGCAAAGTAATCACCAGCGCATGGTCATCGGCGGCCAGGCGCAGCAATTTGACCCGCAACAACGGGCCTTGCTGCAGGTTGAACAGGTGCAGGGTTTCTGCGGCGACCAGCGCTTGCAGCGCTGCATCGTCCAGCCCGGCAACGTCCTGCACTTGCAGATCCAGCGTGCCCTGCGTCTGAATCACTTGCAGGGTTGTGCCCTGCTCTTCGACGAAGCAGGTACGCAGGGATTCGTGGCGCTCGATCAACGCATTGAAACTTTGCTGCAATGCCGGCAGATTCAGCTCACCGCGCAGACGCAGCGCAGCCGGGACGTGATAGGCCGTGCTGGTCGGTTCCAGCTGCCAGAGGAACCACTGGCGTTCCTGCGCATAGGAAAGTGCCATCGGTTGCAGGCGTGGCAACGCGACAATCGGCGGTTCCTGAGTGGCCTGATCGACACCCAGCGCGGCCACAAAATCTTCCAGCGTGCTGTGTTCGAACAGCGTGCGCAGCGGCACCTGAACGTTCAGCGTCTGACGCACACGGGAGACCACTTGCGTTACCAGCAAGGAATGGCCGCCGAGTTCAAAAAAGTTGTCACTGAGGCCGACTCGCTCAAGCTTGAGCACCGCTTGCCAGATCTCGGCGACGGCATGTTGAGTCGCGGTTTGCGGCGCGATGTAAGTTGATTGCAACTGGCTGGCGTCGGGGGCCGGCAAGGCTTTGCGGTCGACTTTGCCGTTGGGGGTCAGCGGCAACTGCGCAAGGAACAGCAGGTGCGCCGGCACCATGTATTCCGGCAGCTCAGCCTTGAGGCTGGCTTTCAGCGCGGCACGCAGTTCGACTTCATCAGTAACGCTGGCGGACGGCACCACATAGCCGACCAGTTGCGCACCGGTCGGGCCGTCCTGAGCGACGACGACGGTTTCACGCACGCTGTCCAGCGCGAGCAGACGCGCTTCGATCTCACCGAGTTCGATACGGAAACCACGGATTTTAACTTGATGGTCGATGCGCCCGATGTACTCGATCACGCCTTCAGCGCGATAACGGGTCAGGTCGCCGGTGCGGTATAGACGCGCACCGTTTGCCGAGAACGGGTCCGGCACAAAACGTTCAGCGGTCAGGCTCGGGCGCTGGAAGTAACCGCGCGCCAGACCATCACCACCGATCAGCAATTCACCGGGTGCGCCGAGCGGATTGAGTTCAAGGTCGCTGCCGAGGATGTACAGCGCGGTGTTGTCGATCGGCGTGCCGAGAAATGGACGGCTATGGTCCGCGCTCAGTGCGTGTTGCGCCGACCAGATCGTGGTTTCGGTCGGGCCATAGAGGTTCCACACGCTCGGCGTCAGCGCCAGCATGCGCTTGGCCAGTTCCTGCGGCAGCGCTTCACCGCCACAGAGGAATGTGCGGCCTTTAAGAGTCGTGGCGTTCTCGTTGTCGAGCAGCATGCGCCAGGTCGATGGCGTGGCTTGCAACACGCTGACGGCATGACGCTCGATCAGTTCGAGCACCGCTTGCGGATCCTGATGCACATCCTTGCCGGTCAGCACCACACAGGCGCCAGCCAGCAGCGGGCCGTAGATTTCCAGGCCAAAAATATCGAAGGAGAACGTTGTCAGCGACAGCATGCGATCCGCAGCGGCAATCCCCGGTTGTTTGATCATGCTCGCGACAAAGTTGCTTAGCGCCGCGTGGCGCACCATCACGCCTTTCGGTTTGCCGGTGGAGCCGGAGGTGTAGATCGTGTACGCCAAGTGCTCGCCATTGACGGCGACGCTCGGCGCGGTCTGTGGATAAGCCGCCAGCCAGTCACCGGGCTGATCGAGCAACAGGGTTTGCACACCCACCGGGATCGGCAACTGCGCTTGCAAATGCGTTTGGGTCAGCAGCAATTGCAGACCGCTGTCCTCGATCATGTAGGCCAGGCGATCTTCTGGATACGCTGGGTCCAGCGGCACATAAGCGCCGCCCGCCTTGAGGATCGCCAGCAGGCCGACGATCATTTCGACGCTGCGCTCGACCGCGATGCCGACCAGCTGATCCGGGCCGACGCCGGCCTCGATCAGATGATGCGCCAGTTGATTGGCCCGGGCATCCAGCTCGCCATACGTCAGTACGTCGTCGCCGATGATCAGCGCCGTGGCCTGCGGGTTTCGTTGCGCCTGCAAGGCAAAGTCCTGCTGCACGCACTCGGCCTGCGCGCTGTGATCCGCCACGCGCAACCAGTCCTGCAACAACACGCCGTGCTCGGCACTTTCCAGCAGCGGCAGTTCACCAACCCGTTGAGTCGGTGCGGCCACAATACCTTGCAACAGGTTTTGCCAATGACGCGCCAGACGCTCGACCGTTTCCGGTTTGAACAGATCGGTGGCGTAGGTCAACTCGGCGGCGAAACCGTCATTCGATTCGTAAGTATTGAGGGTCAGATCGAACTGCGCGGTGCGCCCTTCCCACTGCACATCCTCGACGCTCAGCTGCGGCAGTTGCACCGCGCCACGGCCCTGATCACGGCTGGTCTGGTGGTTGAACATCACCTGGAACAGCGGGCTGTGGCTCAGGCTGCGTTCCGGTTGCAGCGCTTCGATCAACTGCTCGAACGGCAGATCCTGATGCGCCTGGGCGGCCATCGCCGCTTGCTTGACCTGGGCCAGCAATTGGTTGAACGGCAACTGCCCATTCATTTCGGCATTCAAGACCTGCGTGTTGACGAAGAAGCCGATCAGGCCTTCGGTCTCGACCCGGTTACGGTTGGCCGTGGGCACGCCGACGCGAATCTGCGCCTGGCCGCTGTAGCGATGCAGCAACGCCTGGAACGACGCCAGCAAGACCATGAACAGGCTCGCGCCTTCGCGCTGGGCCAGTTGCTTGAGCGCGTCGCCAAGGGCGGCTGGCAGGTCCAGTTGCAAGCGCGCACCGCGCAAACTTTGCACTGCCGGACGCGGGAAATCGATCGGCAGTTCCAGCACCGGCTGCTCGCCGTCCAGTGTCTTGATCCAGTAAGCCAGTTGTCGCTCACGCTCGCCCGCTTCCAGCCAATGGCGCTGCCAGATCGCGTAGTCGGCGTATTGCACCTCCAGTTCCGGCAGGCTCAACGGCTGCCCGGCGCTGTTGGCGGCGTAATGCTGGATCAGCTCGTTGACCAGTACTTTGATCGACCAGCCATCGGCGATGATGTGGTGCTGGATCAACACCAGCACATGATCGTCATCCGCCACTTTGAGCAATGCCACGCGCAACAACGGGCCCTGTTGCAGATTGAACGGGCGCGCGGTTTCGCTTTCGACGAACGCCTTGATCGCCGCCTCTTCACCAGCGGCGTCGAGGCCGGCCGGCAACGGTGCCAAGGAGATGCTCAGCGGCAACTGAGGGTGAATCACCTGGCAGAAGGTTTCGCCGTGCTCGGCAAACGTGGTGCGCAAACTTTCGTGGCGCGCGGCCACGGCATTGAAGCTGCGCTCCAGTGCCGCCACATCCAACTGCCCCTTGAGGCGCAAGGCGCTGGGGATGTGATACGCGGTGCTGTGCGGGTCCATTTGCCAGAGGAACAGTTGGCGTTCCTGAGCGTACGACAGAGGAATCGCTGCAAACCCGGAACGTGTTTCCGGGATCGGCAGGTTAGCCGGAGAGACGCCCTCTTCGAGCATCTTTTCCAGGTACAGCTTACGTTTGTCCAGCGGCAGAGTGATAAAGCGCTTGGCTACCCTCAAAGCAACACTCTTGTCCATCAGACTTCCTCCATATCGTCAAGCAGGGCTTCCAGCTTGCTCAGTTTCTGTTCGTTGATTGCCCCGCCTCCTGTATCGAGTCGAGCGACAAAGTCGCTCAGGACGGGGTGCTGGAATAACAGTTGCGGGGTCAGCGTCAGGCCCAGTTCGAGGGCGATGCGCGACACCACGTTGACCGCCAGCAGCGAGTGCCCGCCCAATTCGAAGAAGTGATCGTTCAGACCAATGCGTTGAACCTCGAGCACTTGCTGCCAGATCGCCGCGACCTGCTGCTCAAGCTCACTCTGCGGCGCGACATACGCGGCCTGCATCTGGCTGGCATCCACCGCCGGCAAGGCCTTGCGGTCGAGTTTGCCGTTGGGGGTCAGTGGCAACTGCTCAAGGAACAGCAAGTGCGCGGGAATCATGTAGTCAGGTAACGAAGACTTGAGGCCAGTCTTTAGTCCGTCGCGCAGTTGCCGCTGCGCTTCGCCGTCATGCATGTCCAGTTGTGGGGCGACCACATAGGCCACCAGTTGCGCGCCCGTTTCGCTTTCAACGGCAAGAACCGCCGCTTCGGTGACCGCCGGTTGAGCGAGCAATCGCGCCTCGATCTCCCCCAGTTCGATGCGGAATCCACGAATTTTCACCTGATGGTCGATCCGGCCCATGTACTCCAGCTCGCCCTCTTCGCGTTCACGGATCAGGTCGCCGGTGCGGTACATGCGCTCGCCATTGCCGACGAACGGGTTCGGCACAAAGCGCTCGGCGGTCATCGCCGCACGCCCCAGATAACCGCGCGTGATGCCCGCGCCGGACAGGTACAGCTCTGCCGACACGCCATGCGGCACCGCTTGCAGATCGGCGTCGAGCAAATGGCTGGCGCTGTGCTCGAGCGCACGACCGATGCGCGGCTGACCACCGGCGATGCGACGGGTCCAGGTCGAATAGGTGGTGTCTTCCGACGGACCGTACAGGTCATAGACGTGCTCGACCGTCGACTGCTGATACAACGCGTCGACCAGCCCTTGTTTGAGCGGCTCCCCTGCGAGATTGATGATGCGCACGCTCGGCGGAATCTGCCCGGCGCGTTGCAGGGCAGCGATGGCCGATGGCACGGTGTTGATCAGGCGAACCTGATCGCGAGCTGGCAGGGTCGACAGTTCCAGTGCATTGCGCGCGATGATCAGCGAACCGCCATTGGCCAGCGTGACAAACAGCTCCCACACCGACAGGTCGAAGCACACCGAAGTAGACGCCAGCACACCTTGAATATCGTCGCGGCTGTAAACCTTGGCCGACCAGTCGATCAGCGCCATGACATTGCGGTGAGCAATCGCCACGCCTTTCGGCTTGCCGGTGGAACCGGAGGTGTAGATCACGTAGGCGAGGTTGTCCGGCTGCACCTTCGTTTCAGGTGCGACGGCGGAATAGCCGCTCAACGAAACCTGATCCATCAGCAGCACTTGCGTGTCAGCCGGAACGCTCAGCGTCGCAGCGACCGCTTGTTCGGTGAGCAACACCCGCGCTCGGCTGTCTTCGAGCATGTAAGCAACGCGATCCGCCGGATAATCCGGGTCCAGCGGCACATACGCGCCGCCGGATTTTAGCACCGCCAGCAAGGCAATCAGCAGCTGTTCGGAACGCGGCATCGCCACACCCACGCGCACTTCCGGGCCGACACCCAGCTCGATCAATTTGTGCGCTAGGCGATTGGCCTGCGCATCCAGCTCGGCGTAGGTCAGTTGCGTATTGGCGAAGGTCACCGCCAGCGCATCCGGGGTCGCCGCCACTTGACGGGCAATACCCTGATGAATGCACAGCTCGGTGACGAAGTCGGCCTCGACGTTCGTGACGTTGTCGATCAGGTTCAAGTCGCTCAACGAGCCTTCACCCGCTTCGACCATCTGCCCGAGCAGACGCTGCAGGCTTTCACCCAACTGCGCCACGCTCGCCGCCGCAAAACTGTCGCGCTGATAGCTGAAATGCACCGACAGTTGCGCGCCCATGCTCACCAGCAGCGTCAGCGGATAGTGGGTCTGTTCCTGATTGACCACCGCGCCGAAACGCAACCCCTGCGGCGCGCCCCGTTCAAGCGCTTCGCCAATCGGATAGTTCTCGAACACCATCAGGCTGTCGAACAACGCGTCACCGCCCTGCCCGGCCCAGCGCTGAATGTCCGCCAGCGGCGTGTGTTCGAACTCGCGTGAAGCGAGGTTCTGCGCCTGCACGGCTTGCAGCCAACTGGCCAGACGCTGCTGCGCTTGCGGCGCGGCCACCACTGGCAAGGTGTTGATGAACAGCCCGATCTGCTCTTCGGCCCCCGGCAGATCCGCCGGACGCCCGGCCACGGTCGCGCCGAATGCCACGCAGTCCTTACCGGTGTAACGCTGCAACAGCAACAGCCACGCAGCCTGCACCAGGGTGTTGACGGTGACTTTCGAGGCCCGGGCGAATTCACCCAGACGCACGCTCAGGTCGGCGTCCAGCACTTGGTAATGGTCGCCATAACCGACACTTGGCCAACCGTCGACTGGCCGTGCGATGGCGTTGGCCAGACGCGTCGGCTCGTGCAGGTGTTCCAGCGTTGCCAGCCAGTAATTCTCGGCAGCCGCCGCATCCTGACGTTGCAGCCAGCCAATGTAATCGCGATAGCGACCCGCCGGACGCGGCACCGCTTCGCCGCGATAATGCTGCAGCACTTCGCCGAGCAACTGCGCGCTGCTCCAGCCGTCCATCAAAATGTGATGGTTGGTGTAAATCAGGTGATGACGATCAGTCGCCGTGCGCACCAGCACCAGACGCAGCAGCGGCGCACAGGTCAGGTCCAGGCCCAGTGCGCGCTCCTGGTCAGCGAGGGTTTGCAGCGCCGTGTCCAGATCAGCTTTGCCGTGCCAGTCGAGCACACTGAACGGCACCTCGACCTGGCGTTGCACCACTTGCACCGGTTGCGGCAGGTCACCCTGCCAGAAGAACCCGGTACGCAGAATGTCGTGGGCATCCACCACCGCTTGCCACGCGGCGTGGAAGCGCTGCGGCTCGACGCCCTCGACGTCCAGACGCATCTGGTTGATGTAGTCGCCATTGCCATGTTCGAGCAGGGTGTGGAACAACATGCCCTGCTGCATCGGCGACAGCGGGTAGATGTCATCGATGCCTTGCGGCTCCAGCACCAGCGCATCCAGTTGCGGCTGCGACAGTTGCGCCAGCGGGAAGTCCGATGGTGTCACGCCACGGTTGCCGCTGTCGCAACAGTGGCCGATCAGTGCTGTCAGCTCCTGCACATAGTCGTCAGCCAGACGCTGGATGGTCGCCGCGTCGAACATCGCACCGCTGTAGGTCCAGCTCAAATCCAGCTCACCGCCGAAGACTTTGCCGTTCAGCGCCAACGGGTTGCCCAGCGGGCCTTGCATATTGACTTCTGCGCCGCCGGATTCGCTGGTCGGCGCGAACAACGCCTCATCCGCCTCGGCAAAACTGCCGTCGAACTGGCCTAGATAGTTAAAGGTCAGGCGCGGCGCCGGCAAGCCTTGCAGTGCCTCGCGAGACTGCGCATCGCCCAGATGTGCCAGCGTACCGAATCCGATCCCTTTGTGCGGAATCGCCCGCAGTTGTTCCTTGACCTGTTTCAGCGCAGCGCCCAGCTCAGCCACCGGCGACAGTCGCGCCGGGAACACACTGGTAAACCAGCCCACGGTACGGGTCAGGTCGATGTTGTCGAAGAGGTCTTCGCGACCGTGGCCCTCCAGCAGAACCAGCGCATGGTCGTCACCGGTCCAGCGCACCATCACTCGCGCCAGTGCCGTCAGCAGCAGATCGTTGACCTGCGTGCGATAGGCGGCCGGCGCATCCTGCAGCAACTGGCGGGTGAGGTTTTTGTCGAGGTTGCGGCGGATCGTCAGCGCCTGATCGTGTTGCTGCCCACCGTGCGGACGGTCGTAAGGCAAGGCAGCCGAAGCGCCCCGCAACTGGTGCTGCCAGAAGCTCAACTCAGTCTGCAACGCAGGGCTTGCCGCGTAGTCCTGCAAGGCTGCCGCCCAGGCTTTGACTGCACTGGTTTTCGCCGGCAATTGCACGGACGCGCCAGCGCTGAGCTGGCGATAAGCGTTCTGCAGGTCTTCGAACAGAATCCGCCACGACACGCCATCAACCACCAGGTGATGGACGATCAGCAACAGACGTTGCGTGCCGTCAGCCAGGTTCGCCAGCACCGCGCGAATCAGCGAACCACCACTCAATTGCAAGCTGCGTTGAGCCTTGTCACCGAGGACTTGCAAAGCGTCGAGATCAGCCACATCGACTTGCCAGAGAATGGTCTCGCCGGCTTGCGTTGCAACGTCGCGGTACTGTGCGACCCAGCCCTCAGCCTGCTCGACAAACTCCAGACGCAAGCTGTCGTGGTGCAGTACCAAAGCATCCAGCGCCTGTTCCAGCAACTCCGCGTCCAGCGCCTGCATCGGCTTGAGCATCACCGACTGGTTCCAGTGATGACGATCGGGAATCGCCTGCGCGAAGAATTCCTGATGAATCGGCAACAGTGCGGTCGTGCCGGTCACCGGTTGCTGATCGATCAATTGCAGCGCTTCGCCGGTCTGCGCGACCAACGCCAACGCGGCAACGGTCTGGTGCTGGAACAGATCTTTAGGTGTGAAGCGAATCCCGGCCTGCCGCGCACGGCTGACCACTTGA
Organism: Pseudomonas sp. CROZ-RG-20F-R04-15; assembly: GCF_022662375.1. Lineage (GTDB taxonomy): Bacteria > Pseudomonadota > Gammaproteobacteria > Pseudomonadales > Pseudomonadaceae > Aquipseudomonas. The sequence continues at coordinate 111,570 of NZ_JAKNQL010000015.1, forward strand.
ATCGAAATGATCGAATCGCCGCCCAGCTCGAAGAAGTTGTCGCTGATGCCCACTTGCTCAAGCTTGAGCAAGTCTTGCCAGATCGCCGCCAGTTGCTGTTCCAGCGGCGTTTGCGGTGCAAGGTAAGCCTGTTGCAGTTGGCTGACGTCCGGCTTCGGCAGGTTCTTGCGATCGAGTTTGCCGTTCGGCGTCAGCGGCATGCGCTCCAGACGCAAGACATACGCCGGCACCATGTGCCCCGGCAACGTCGCCTTGAGTTGCGCACGCAGCTCGTCGGTGAAGTCGGCACGGTTGGAATCGCCGACCACATACGCCACCAGACGCTTGCCACTGCCGGCGCTGCCTTCCTGCGCGACGACCACCGCTTCACGCACGCCGTCGAGGGCTTGCAGGGCCGCTTCGACTTCGCCCAACTCGATACGGAAACCGCGAATTTTCACCTGATTGTCGATTCGGTCCAGATAGTCGAACGTGCCATCGACACGCTGACGCACCAGGTCGCCCGTGCGATAAAGCAAGCCGCCGTTGGTGCTGAACGGATCAGCCACAAAGCGCTCGGCAGTCAGCCCCGGACGGTTCAGATAACCCCGCGCCAGCCCTGTACCACCCAAGTACAACTCGCCGGCCATGCCTTGCGGCAGCAGGTTCAGATCGGCGTCGAGCACGTAGGCGCTGCGGTCACCGATGCGGCTGCCGATTGGCGCGTACGCGGCGCCACACGGCACTTCGCGACCGGCCTTCCAGATCAGCGGGGTGACTACAGTTTCGGTCGGGCCGTAACCGTTGATGATGTAGTCCGGATCGAGCGCGCGTTTGACCCGCTCGAAACTGGCGTTCGGCACCGCATCACCGCCGAAGCAATAGATACGTACTTTCGGCGGATTGCCAACGCGTTCGGCGTGTTCGGCCAGTTGTTGCAGGTAAACCGGCGGAAATGCGACCACGGTCACGCCGTGTTCGATCATCGCGTTGTAGGTCTGCTCGGGCGTCCACAGCGTGTCGTCGCGAATCAGCAGCGACGCACCGTGGGTCAGGCTGGTCAGCCAGCGTTCGTGGGCACCGTCGAAGGCGAACGACATGAAGTGGAATTCACAGTCGCTGTCACGCATTTCATAGCGCTGACCAATGGCCTGGCAATGCATGGCCAGCGGGCCGTGGGCGACGCTGACGCCTTTCGGATTGCCGGTGGAACCAGAGGTATAAATCACGTAGGCGAGGTTGTGCGGATCGAGTTGCACCTGCGGCGCCTTGATCGGCAACTCGCGCAAATCGAGACGATCCAGTTCCAGCAGCGGCACCGATTCATCGACCGGCAATTGCGCCGACACCGACGAGTCGCTGATCAGCAGCGCCAGCCCGGAATCTTCGATCAGATAGGCCAGGCGTTCGCGCGGATAACTGGTGTCCAGCGGCACATAAGCGCCGCCCGCCTTGAGCACCGCCAGCAGCGCGACGATCACCGACTCACTGCGCGGCAGGGCTACACCGACGCGGGTTTCCGCGCCGACGCCACGGGCGATCAGGGCATGCGCCAGTTGATTGGCACGCTGGTCGATCTCGCCGTAGCTGAAATGCTCACCGTTGAAGATCACCGCCGTGCGCTGCGGATTTTGCGCAGCCAACGCGGCAATGCGCTGATGTACGCCGATGTCCACCGGGTACGGCTGCGGGTGGTTTTCAGCTTGCTGGCGCGCCTGCTCTTGAGCATCTGCCAAGGCGATTTCACCGAGGTTGCGCTCCGCCGACAGGGCGAACTGCTCAAGCAGTTGCAACAGGTGCGCACTGATACCGGCGATGACATCGCTGGCGAATTGGCCGCGATCAAAGCTGTAGTGCAACGCCAACTGCTGACCGAGGGTGACCGCCACGCTCAGCGCGTAATGGGTTTGTTCGAGATTGCCGACATCGCCGAATGTCAGCCCTTGCCCGGCCTGACTCAGCGCCTGGGCAATCGGGTAGTTTTCGAACACCAGAATGTTGTCGAACAGCGCCTCACCGCCCTGCCCGGCCCAACGCTGGATGTCCGCCAGTGGCGTGTGCTCGAAGTCGCGCAGGCTGAGGTTTTGCGCCTGTACCGCTTGCAGCCAGCTGCCAACGGTTTGATCCGGACGTGGCGCGCCGATGACCGGCAAGGTGTTGATGAACAGACCGACCTGCTGCTCGATGCCCTGCAGATCCGCCGGACGCCCGGCCACGGTCGCACCGAACGCCACGGCTTCGTGACCGGTATAGCGTTGCAGCAACAGCAGCCACGCCGCTTGCACCAAAGTGTTGACGGTGACTTTTTGCTGGCGGGCAAAGGTTTCCAGTGCCTGGGTGCGTTGCACGTCCAGGGTCAGGTAGTGATCGCCATGGCCGCTCTGCTTTTCGCCAGCGGTGGCCGCGCGCGCCAGCCGGGTCGGCTCTTGCAGGGCAGCCAATTGGCCGTTCCAGAAATCTTCACTCAGTTGGCCGTCCTGACGTTGCAGCCAGGCGATGTAATCGCGATAACGTCCGCCGCCAGTTACCGGCGTGCGACCGCTGTAGCGCTGCAAGACTTCACCGAGCAACTGCGAGTTGCTCCAACCGTCCATGAGGATGTGGTGATGGGTGTAAATCAGGTGCCATTGCTCGGCGCCGGTCTGCACCAGCAGCAGTCGCAGCAGTGGTGCACTGCTCAGATCGAAACCTTGCTGACGCTCGGCATCGGCCAGCGCAGCGAGCGCTGCCGGCTGATCCTCGCGGTCGCGCCAGTCCAGCGTGCTGAACGGCAGTTGCACGTGCCTGTGGACGATCTGCACCGGCTGCGCCAGCTCACCCTGCCAGACGAAACCGCTGCGCAGAATGTCCTGCGCATCAACGGTGGCCTGCCACGCAGCGCGGAAACGCTCGGGGTCGAGACCTTGTACGTCGACGCGCAACTGGTTGATGTACTCACCCGCTGCTTGTTCGTAGAGGGTGTGGAACAGCAGGCCCTGTTGCATCGGCGACAGCGGATACACATCATCGAGTTGACCTGCCGGCACCGGCAACCCATCCAGTTGTGCCTGGGTCACGCGGGCCAGCGGGAAGTCCGATGGCGTTGCTTGCGCGGCTTGCAGCGTGCAGCAATGTTCAATCAGCGCATGCAGTTCCAGCGCGTATTGATCGACCAGATACTGCACGGTCGCCCTGTCGAACATCTCGCGGCTGAAGCCCCAGCTCATCGACAGTTCACCGCCATAGACCTGGCCTTCCAGCGTCAGCCAGTTGGCCAACGGCGCTGCCGGATCCTGCGCAACGCCGCTGGTTTCAGCGGACGGCACGAACAGCGCCGCGTCGTCGAACTGCCGGTCGAACTGGCCGAGGTAGTTGAAGGTAATGCGTGGCGGCGCCAACGCTGCCAGTTCGGCGCGCACCGATGGCGCGCCGAGATAGCGCAGCACGCCGTAGCCCAGACCTTTGTCCGGCACGCCGCGCAGTTGCTCCTTGATCGACTTGATCGAGCCGTCGAGATCGTCGGCGGCGGTCAGATTGACCGCGAACAAACTGGTGAACCAGCCCACGGTGCGGGTCAGGTCGATGTCATCGAAGAGGTCTTCGCGACCATGCCCTTCTAGCTCGATCAAGGTGCCGGGCTGGCGGGTCCAGCGACTGATGGTGCGCGCCAATGCGGTCAACAACAGATCATTGACTTGCGTGCGATACGCCGCCGGCGCCTGTTGCAGCAACTGACGGGTCCGCTCGGCGTCGAGGCGCCATTCGATTTTCTCGCCATGCAGGTTTTGCAGGCTGCCCTCTGGACGTTCGCACGGCAGATCCTGCGCACCTTGATGCTGGGTTTTCCAGTAATCCAGTTGTTCATCGAAGCGTGCAACGGCGCTTTGCAGGCGCGCGGTCCAGCTCTGGAAGGCATTGGTTTTGGCCGGCAACTGAATGCCTCCGCCCGCCGAGCGCTGCTCGTAAGCCTGTTGCAAATCTTCCAGCAGCACACGCCAGGAAACCCCGTCCACCGCCAAGTGGTGAATGATCAGGTTCAGGCGCTGAGTGCCATCGGCCAGCGTCACCAGCAATGCACGCAACAGCGGACCGTTCTGCAAGTCGAGGCTGCGCTGGGCTTCGTTGCACAGCGCCTGCAGCTGTTCTGCGGACTCGGCATCGCGTTGCCACACGTCAGCGCTGCCAACCAACGGGCCATGGCTCTGCTGCCAGCCGTCGGCGCCTTCGACAAAGCGCAGGCGCAAGGCGTCGTGATGATTGATCACCTGGGTGAGTGCGGAATCCAGCCACTGCGCGTTCAAGGTGTCGCGTGGGGTCAGCAGCAGCGACTGGTTCCAGTGCTCACGCAGCGGCATCGCGCGGCTGAAGAAATGCTGTTGAATTGGCCCGAGCACGGCGTCGCCGGTTACCGGCCCTTGATCCACCGAGGTCTGATTATCCAGCGTGGCGACCAGCGCAAGGCTGCGCACGGTCTGGTACTGGAACAGATCACGCGGGCTGACGCGAATTCCGGCCTGTCGCGCACGACTGACCACTTGAATCGAAATGATCGAGTCGCCACCCAGTTCGAAGAAGTTGTCTTCGAGGCCGACGCGTTCAAGGCCGAGCACGTCCTCCCAGATCGCCGCCAGGGCTTTTTGCAGCGCATCCTGCGGTGCGACGAAGGCTTGTTGTGGCGCGGCGTCCGGTTGCGGCAAGGCTTTGCGATCGAGTTTGCCGTTGGCGGTGACCGGCAGTTTGGCCAGCGTCATCAGGTAGGTCGGCACCATGAACTCCGGCAGGCTGCCGAGCAGCCACGCCTTGACCTCCTGCTGCCATTGTTCGTCCGACTGAGCATTTTCCAGCACAAGGTAAGCCACCAGGTGCTTGCCGCCCTGCACCAGCACCACTGCTTCACGCACCAGCGGATGCTGCATCAGGCGGGTTTCGATTTCACCCAACTCGATACGCAGACCGCGCAGTTTCACTTGATGGTCGAGACGACCGAGGTATTCGATCACGCCGTCGGCACGCTGGCGCACACGGTCACCGGTGCGGTACAGGCGCGCGCCGTCGTGGAACGGGCACGGCACAAAACGCTCGGCGGTCAGCGCCGGACGCTGGTGATAACTGCGCGCGAGACCGGCGCCGCCCAGATACAGTTCGCCAGCCACGCCACTTGGCACCGGCAGCAACTCGGCGTCGAGGACGTGGGTGCGCAGGTTGGCGATCGGCCGGCCGATCGGCACGCTGTCCGCGCCTTCGTCAACGCAGGTCCAGTGGGTGACGTCGATCGCCGCTTCGGTCGGGCCGTAGAGGTTGTAGAGGCCAGCGTTGGGCAGTTTGGCGAAGACTTGCAGTTGCGCATCCAGCGGCAGTGCTTCACCACTGCAGACGATGCGCTTGAGGCCCACGCAGCTTTCCACGCCCGCCTCGTGAATGAACGCCTGCAGCATCGACGGCACAAAGTGCAACGTACTGATGCCGTGGCGGTTGATGATGTCGATCAGTTGCAGCGGATCGCGGTGCGCACCTGGCGCGGCAACCACCAGACGCGCGCCGGTCAGCAGCGGCCAGAAGAATTCCCAGACCGAAACGTCAAAGCTGAACGGGGTCTTCTGCAACACCGAATCGCTGGCGTCGATCGCGTACGCTTCCTGCATCCAGCACAAGCGGTTGACCAGCGCCGCGTGGCTGTTGCCGGCGCCTTTCGGTTTACCGGTAGAGCCCGAGGTGTAAATCACATAGGCCAGGTTCAGCGGATCGACGCTGACGTTCGGGCGGCTGTCGCTGTAGCGGTCGAGCAGGCCCGGCTGATCCAGCGTAATGACCTGCACGCCGTCAGTCGGCAGCGATGCCAGCAAAGCATCCTGGGTCAGCAACAAGGTGATGCCGCTGTCCTCGATCATGTACGCCAGACGTTCCTGCGGGTACTCCGGATCCAGTGGCACATAAGCGCCGCCCGCCTTGAGAATCGCCAGCAGCGCGACAACCATTTCCACCGAACGCAGGGCACAAACGCCGACCAGACTGTCGGCCCGCACGCCTTGTTCACCCAGTAAATGCGCGAGGCGGTTGGCCCGCGCATCCAGTTCGGCGTAGCTCAGCGTCTGCTCACCGAACAGCAGCGCAGGCGCATTCGGCGTGCGCGCAACCTGCGCTTCGATCAATTGGTGTATCGGGGTTTGGGTCGGATAAACCGCGTGAACATTGTTCCAGTCATGCACCAGTGTGTGCTGTTCATCAGCCTCCATCAGCGGCAGTTCGCCGATGCGTTGCGACGGATCGGCAACCATGGCCGTGAGCAAGCGCAACCAGTGGCGCGCCATGCGCTCGATGGTCGCGGGCTCGAACAAGTCGCTGGCGTACGTCAGCGCCGCATGCAGCTTGCCGCCCTTCTCGTAGGTATCGAGGGTCAGGTCGAACTGGGTGGTACGGCTCTGCCAGTCGAGGCTGTTCAGCAGTAGACCGGAGGCCGTGCTGATGCTGGCGATGTCCGCCACTTGCGGCTGGTGGTTGTACATCACCTGGAACAGCGGCGTGTGACTGAGGCTGCGTTCCAGCTTCAGCGCTTCGACCAGTTGCTCGAACGGCAGATCCTGATGCGCCTGAGCGCCGAGCGCGGTGTCCTTGACGGCGCGCAGCAGATCGTCAATCCGGGTCTGCCCGTCCAGTTGGGTCCGCAGCACTTGCGTGTTGACGAAGAAGCCGATCAGCCCTTCGATTTCGCCACGGTTGCGGTTGGCAATCGGCACGCCGACACGGATGTCGGTCTGGCCGGTATAGCGATGCAGCAGCGCGTTGAAGGCACCGAGCAAGAGCATGAATAACGTGACTTGATGCTGCTGCGCGGTGTTGCGCAGTTGCTCGGCCAGTTGTTCATCGACAGCGAACTCATAGCGAGTGCCGCGATAGCTCGGCATCGCCGGACGCGAATGATCCAGCGGCAGCTCCAGCACCGGGTGTTCGTCGCCCAGTTGCGCCTGCCAGTAATCGAGTTGGCGCGCCTGTTCGCCCGCCTCCAGCCAGCGGCGCTGCCACAAGGCGTAGTCGCTGTACTGGATCGGCAGCGCGGCCAGTTGCGGCTGCAGACCGGCATCGAACGCGTCGTAGCAACGGATGAATTCGTCGATCAGCACGTTCATCGACCAGCCATCGGAAACGATGTGGTGCAGGGTCAGCAGCAGCACATGTTCCTGCTCGGCGAGCTTGAGCAATGTCACCCGCAGCAGCGGACCCACGGCCAGATCGAATGGCAACACCGATTGTTGCTCGGCGGCCTGCACCACAGCCTGCTCACGCTCGCTGGCCGGCAGCACGCTGAAGTCTTCATGGCGGATCACCAGCGGCGCGCTGGCCGGCACTTGCAGCAGACTGTCATCGGCCTCGCGCTGGAACACCGTACGCAGGGTTTCGTGACGCTCGACCAGGCTGGCAAAGGCTTGCTCCAGCGCCGCCAGGTTCAAGCGGCCATTGAGCCGTACCGCGCCTGGCAGGTTATAGGCGCCACCTTGGGGATCCAGCTGCCAGAGAAACCACATGCGTTGCTGTGCGTAAGACAGCGCCTGCCGATCCTCGGCCTCGACGCCGGTCGGAATCGGAAACCGGGAAAAATCCACCCCTTCCCTCTGCAGGGCAGCGAGGAACATCTGGCGCTTTTCCAGGGGCAACCCGATAAACCGGCGAGCGAGTTTCAAGGAGTCTTCAGCATTCATTTCTTAGCATCCGGATCAGTAGGCAGGAAGCACAAAGGCACGTCGTCCCTATAAAACGAATGCAGACCGGAAAAATTAGCGAATGAGAAGAACTGTCAGGCGGGCGGCAGAACGGGGAATTTCAGACTGGCAGAAAACCCTGTGGGAGCGAGCCTGCTCGCGAAAGCGGTATGTCTGTCAGTGCAGATATTGACTGACCTGCCCCCTTCGCGAGCAGGCTCGCTCCCACAGGTTCTGCGGTGTTCAGGCGATTGCGGCCATGGCATGGCGGCGATGATGGCCGTCGAGCTGATCCTTGATCACCTTCAATACCTTCGCTTCATGCTCATGAATAAAGAAGTGCCCACCCGCGAGCATGTCCACCGAAAAGCTGCCGTGCGTCTCCTTGCTCCAGCCGATCAATTGCTCGGTGGTCGCGCGGTCAGCCTTGCCGCCGAGCACATGCACCGGGCAGTTGAGCAGCGGTCGCGCCAGCGGCTCGAACTTGCCGCACAGTTGAAAATCCGCGCGCAGGATCGGCAGGGTCAGGCTCATCAGCTCTGCGTTGGCAAGGACTTCTTCGCTGGTGCCATTGAGCGTGCGCAGTTGCTCGATCAACTCGGCGTCGGTCTTGGGGTCGGCAAAGCCGCGATCGTAATCGGCGCGCATCGTCGGCGCCGCGGTTCCCGAAGCGAACATCGCTACCGGCTCGGGACAGCCCAGTGCGCGCAGGGCGTGAGCCATCTCGCAGGCCAGCAACGCGCCAAGGCTATGGCCGAACAGTGCATAAGGGGCTTTGAGTGTCGACCGCAGTTCCTTGGCCAGTTGCATCGCCAGTGCACGCATGTCGGTGTGCAGCGGCTCGCCAAAGCGCGCGCCACGCCCCGGTAGCTCGACCGGTTGCAATTGCAGCCATTGCGGCAGCTTTCGTCGCCAGCGGCTGTAAACCATGGCACTGGCGCCGGAGTACGGCAGACACAGCAGGGTCAGCTTGGTCACCACGCTTTCCTCGGAAAATTCATCTGTAGAGAGAAACGGATCCCGTCGCGGTTAAATTAGTCGTCGACCGGTAAATTCTTCCCACAGGCGCTCGTTAACTGTTCAGGCTAAAACCAATAACGAGGATTCACCGTGGACCTGCAGAGCATCCTGGGCAAGCTGTTCGCCAATGCCGGTGCCGTCGGCATCGAAGGAGTTTTCCAATTCGTCTTTGGCCCGCACCTGGCTTTCTGGTCAGAGGTCAAGGCCAGCAGCCGCACCGAGCCAGGACTTCACGCCAGCCCGGACGTGACCATTGAAGTCGCCGAGCGCGATTTCCTCGGGATCATGAGCGGCATGGCCAACGTCGAAGAGCTGTTCGCCAGCGGACGCCTGAAGATTGGCGGCAACATGGGCCTGGCAACGATGCTGCCGCAGATCATCGAGCATGCGATGCACGGTCGCGCCGTGGCGGAGAAAGTCGACATGAACAAGCGCTACCCGACTCCGCCGCGCTTCAGCGAAAAACTCACCGCCAGCCTGCCGACCCAAAGCAGCGTCGAACGCCTCGCCCGCGGTGATCTGTCGGTCGCCGAATTCAACAGCCGCTACCTGCCCAATGGCATTCCGGTGGTGATCAGCAATGCGCTGCACGACTGGCCACTGTTCAAGCTCAGTCGCGAAGAATCGCTGGTGCATTTCGCCGAGCTGCAAGGCATCACCCGCCATGGCGATTATGTGAAGAAAACCTTTTCCACCGAACGTGATTTTCGCTCGACGTCGATGGCCGACTTCATCGCCTCGCTGGACAAACCGGCGGTCAAGGGCGCCGATGGCGAGCCGCCAGCGTATATGGGCAACAACATCCTGCCGGCGCAGTTGATGCAACAGATCAAGTACCCGCCCTACTTCGACACCGCGCTGTTTATTCCGCCGCGAATCTGGATCGGGCCGAAAGGGACGCTGACACCACTGCATCGCGACGACACCGACAATCTGTTTGCGCAGGTTTGGGGGCAAAAGACCTTCACCCTCGCCGCGCCGCATCACCGTGAAGCGCTGGGTACCTGGTCGACTGCGCCCAAGGGTGGTCTGGATGGCTGTGATTTCAATCCGGATGCGCCGGACTACGAGCGTTTTCCTGCCGCCCGCGACGTGACATTTCTGCGGGTGACGCTGGAGGCTGGGGATTTGCTGTTTTTGCCGGAGGGCTGGTTCCATCAGGTGGAATCGGTGTCGACTTCACTGTCAGTGAATTTCTGGGTCAACTCGGGACGGGGCTGGTAAAAGGGCAAATCCTGTGGGAGCGAGCCTGCTCGCGAAAGCCATTTCACATTCAATAGGAATGTTGACTGAAACACCGCTTTCGCGAGCAAGCTCGCTCCCACAATGGAAATTTCATTTCAGATGGCGGTAACTCTGTATTGCCGAACCCAGCACCACGGCCCCCGCCGCGATCGCCAGCCAGAAACCGCTGCGTGCGCCGAAAGCGTCCACCAGCCAACCGGAGCCGGCCGCCCCCACTGCCACACCGATACTCAAACCGGTCACCAGCCAGGTCAACCCTTCGGTGAGTTTGGCCGCTGGCACGATGCGTTCAATCAACGCCATCGCGACAATCAGCGTCGGCGAGAAGAACAGCCCGGCAACGAACACGGCCAGCGACAAGCCAAAAATATTGCTCGCCAGCAACAGCGGTAACGTCGTCACCGCCGTCGCCACGCCGCCGTACAGGAACAACTGCGGCAATGGCAATTTCGAACGCATCGCCCCGAAAGCGATGCCGGCCAGGCACGAACCGATGGCATACACCGACAACACAATGCTCGCCGCCGCCGGTTGCCCCTGTTGTTGGGCAAACGCGACGCTGACCACATCGATGACACCGACGATAACGCCCATGGCAATCATCAAGGCCAGCAACAACTGAACGTCAGTCGAACCAATGATCGAGGCGTGATGTTCAGACGTATGCGGGTGCACCGGTGGCTCGGTGCTGCGCTGGGCGACAAACGCCGTCACGCCAATCGCCAGCGCCAGCAAAGCCGCCAGCGGCCCGGCCTCGGGAAACACCGCCACGCACAAGCCCACCGACAGCGGCGGACCGACGATAAAGCAGACCTCATCAAGCACCGATTCCAGCGCATACGCGGTCTGTAATTGCGGCTGACCGCGATAGATCTCGGTCCAGCGCGCACGCACCATCGCTGACATGCTCGGCATGCAACCGGCCAGCGCGGCGAAGATGAACAGCGTCCAGTTTGGCGCCTGTAACCGCGTGCACAGCAGCAACATCAGCAGTGCGCCGCCGCCGATCAACGCTGACACCGGCAGAATCCGCCCCTGACCGAAGCGGTCCACCAGTCGCGACACCTGCGGCGCACAAAACGCCGTGGCCAGAGCAAACGTCGCCGCCACACCACCGGCCAACGCATAGCCGCCCTTCAACTGCGAGAGCATGGTGATCACGCCGATACCGGTCATGGAGATCGGCATCCGCGCGATCATCCCGGCCAGCACAAAATTTCGTGCACCGGGGGCGTTGAACAATTCGCGGTAAGGGTTTGCCATCGGTTGCTGCCTCATCAAGGGCGGCCAAGTTGCCATAGGGTCAGGTGTCGGGGAAGCGGGGAATTGTTGGTGGAATGTGAAGGCCCCCTTCGCGAGCAAGCTCGCTCCCACAGGATTTGTGTACGCCGCAGATCCAGTGTGGGAGCGAGCTTGCTCGCGAAGGCGCCAGCGCAATCACCGCATCCCCCGAATGAACTCTCAGCGCCAGCCACCAGTCAGCTATGTAAGCCCTCACTCAAGGCGCGACCCTGCATGCAAATCTCCCTCACCGGACAAGTAGCCCTGATCACCGGCGCCAGCTCCGGCATCGGCCACGCCGCCGCCAAAGCCCTCGCCGCAGCCGGCGCGGCGGTGGTCATCAACTACAACCGCCAGGCAGAACCGGCCGAAGCCTTGGCCCGACAGATCATTGCCGACGGTGGTCAAGCGCTGGCTATCAGCGCCGATGTCTCGAAGGAAGACGACGTTGAACGCCTGTTCACCGAAACTCTCGACGCCTTCGGTTCGCTGGATATTCTGATCGCCAACTCGGGTATGCAAAAAGACGCCGCCGCCGTGGACATGACGCTCGACGACTGGAACGCGGTGATCGGCGTTAACCTCACCGGGCAATTCCTCTGCGCCCGCGCTGCCCTGCGCATCTTCAATCGACAGGGCGTTCGTGAAGGCGTGTCGCGCGCTGCCGGCAAGATCATCCACATGAGTTCGGTGCACCAGCGCATTCCTTGGGCCGGGCACGTCAATTACGCCGCGTCCAAGGGCGGCGTCGATCAGTTGATGCAGACCCTCGCGCAGGAAGTCAGCCATCAACGCATTCGCATCAACGGCATCGCGCCGGGGGCGATTCGCACGGCAATCAACAAAGACGCGACCGAAGGCGCTGCCGGCGACAAGCTGCTTGAACTGATTCCCTATGGGCGCATCGGCGACGTGGAAGACGTCGCCAACGCCGTGGTCTTTCTCGCCTCGGATGCCTCCGATTACATCGTTGGCACCACCCTGTTCATCGACGGCGGCATGAGCCTCTATCCGGAGTTTCGCGGCAATGGCTGAGCATCACCAGGAACGACAAAGCCCGATCGACGCCCACGGCATCATCGGCGACATGCGCAGTGCAGCGCTGATCAATGATCGCGGCAGCGTGGATTTTTTCTGCTGGCCGGAGTTCGACAGCCCATCGATTTTCTGTTCGCTGCTGGACACTCCCGACGCGGGGATTTTCCAACTTGCGCCGGACTTGCCCGACGCGCGCCGCGAGCAGATTTATCTGCCGGACACCAACGTCCTGCAAACCCGCTGGCTGAGTGAGCGTGCTGTGGTCGAAATCACCGATCTGTTGCCGGTGGCGGACAACGAGGACGATTTGCCGCTGCTGATGCGCCGGGTCCGCGTGGTCAGCGGCGAAGCGACCTTCCACGTGCGTTGCGCGGTGCGCCATGACTACGCGCGCGCCGACACCCGTGCGCGAATGGACCAGCAAGCGGTGATTTTCAGTGCCGATGGGCAGCCATCGATGCGCCTGACCTCGGATCAGCCGTTGCACATCGAAACCGACGCAGCGGTTGCCTCATTTACCCTGAAACAGGATCAGACTGCCGCGTTCTTGCTGGGTGGCGAAGACGATCCGCGTTTCGCGGCAGGTGCCGCACAACTGTGCATGGAGCGCACGCTGAAGTTCTGGCGCGACTGGCTCGGTCAGTCAATCTATCGCGGGCGCTGGCGCGAAATGGTCAACCGCTCGGCCCTCGCCCTCAAACTACTGACCTCGCGCAAACACGGCGCGATTCTCGCTGCCGCCACCTTCGGTCTTCCGGAAACGCCCGGCGGCGAACGCAACTGGGATTACCGCTACACGTGGATCCGCGATGCCTCGTTCACGGTGTACGCGTTCATGCGCCTGGGCTTTGTCGGCGAAGCCAACGCCTACATGGGTTGGCTGCGCGGACGAGTCAGCGACTGCCATGGACAACCGATGAAACTGAATATTCTGTACGCCATCGACGGGCAACAGGAATTGCCGGAAACCGAACTTGATCACCTGTCCGGTCATGGCGGCGCGAAACCGGTGCGCATCGGCAATGGTGCGTACGACCAGATCCAGCTCGACATCTTCGGCGAGCTGATGGACGCGGTGTATCTGGTCAACAAATACGGCGACGCGATTTCCCACGAAGGCTGGAAACACGTGCGCGAAGTGGTCGATCAAGTCTGTGAGACGTGGCAAACCAAGGATGTAGGCATCTGGGAAATGCGCGGTGAGCAACATCACTTTCTGCACTCGCGGCTGATGTGCTGGGTGGCGCTGGACCGGGCCATCCGACTGGCCTCGAAACGCTCGCTGCCGGCGCCCTTCGCGCAATGGGATCAGACTCGGCAGGCAATTTACGCCGACATCTGGGAGAACTTCTGGAACGAGGAACGCGGGCATTTCGTGCAGTACAAGGGTGGCACGGCGCTGGATGGCTCGATGTTGCTGATGCCGCTGGTGCGCTTTGTCAGCGCCAAGGATCCACGTTGGCTGTCGACGCTTGAGGCGATTGAAAAGCATCTGGTGCGCGACGGCATGGTGTATCGCTATCGCAACGACGACAGCAATATCGATGGTCTGGCCGGCACCGAAGGCGCTTTCGCTGCGTGTTCATTCTGGTACGTCGAATGCCTCGCCCGCGCGGGGCAGGTGGAAAAAGCGCATCTGGAGTTTGAGCAACTGCTGCGTTACGCCAACCCGCTCGGGTTGTATGCCGAAGAGTTCGACAGCCATGGCCGGCATTTGGGTAATACGCCGCAAGCGCTGACGCATCTGGCGTTGATCAGCGCGGCGAGCTTTCTGGATCGACGTTTGAGCGGGGAAAAGAGTGAGTGGCAGCCTTGAGGTCGTCCGGTTCTTCGTCAGCGTCTGTCAGATAAATCGTACTTTAAACGCCTTTTGTGGGAAGCCGGACTACACGCCAAACACATCACCCAGCGCCGAATTTCGGCGCTGCCCCCTGCACCGGTTACCTGCGGCGACATTTTGTGTAAATCAATGCCTGCAAAAAACTCACAAACGCCACGCAAAGCCACCCTCGTAACTTGCACTTACACCCCGAAATACCTTGTTGCCAGCCGTTACATCCGCCCCTACCATCCACCGCAACGGGCACAGCGGAGCTGTCCAATAAAACCCGAATTCAAGGAACCAGAATGTCCCAGCACGTCCAGCGCAGCATCGACACGTCCCTTCGCAGCGGCCTGACCCGCACCCAACTCTGGGAAGCCGCGGACAAAGGCCTGATCAAATGCTGGGAAATCGGCCGCCAGCGCGCCACCCGCTTCCCCGACCTCGCACAAAAATGCCTCGCCGGCGAACTGCCAGTGCTCGGCTGGAAAGGTGGCGTGAGCCGCAGCCTGAAGAAAAACGAGAAATATGGCTCGCTGAAGTATCTGGCGCAGTGGCAAGGCTTGCGCGGTGAGGATCTGGATATCCATTTGAGTGAAGAGCGTTCGCTGACCTGCTCGCGGACGAAGATGCGGGTGACGTTTACGCCGGATCGGACAAAGTATTTCAATCAGGTGGCGGAAGCCGAGGCTTAAGGAGAAGCAGCGATGGTCGATTTGCATCAGGAATTTCAAAACAGCCGTTTCTTTCACGAAGCGCGGATTGACAGGCGTTCGGCCGACGCACTGGCAGGGGTCGCTGCCGGGCTAGCCGCTGATGGCAAGATCAATCAGCAGGAAGCCGAGTTTCTCAAGACCTGGATCGAAACCCACTTGGTGCACTTGGAAGATCCGGTCGTAAACATCCTATACAAGCGACTCGCCGACATGCTCAACGACGGTGTTATAGACGCCGATGAATCTGTGGAATTGCTGGAAATGCTCCATCAGTTCACCGGTTTACCGGTCGGCATCGCACAAACCCATACAGCGTCTACCAGTCTTCCTCTCGACCACCCGGCCCCGGAATTATGTCTGGTTGATAGGGTATTCCTCTTTACCGGCGTCATGGCCTACGGACCACGAAAGGAATGTGAATCGAAGATTATCGAACGTGGTGGACTGATTGGCGGCTCCGTCAGTAAAAAAACTCACTATCTGGTGGTCGGTAGTATTGGCAATGATCAGTGGCTTCATAGCACTTATGGCACCAAGATCAAAAAAGCCGTAGAACTGAGAGACAACGGCGTGCCGATTGCGATCATCAGCGAAGATCACTGGCAGAAGGTGCTGTTCGGATAACAGGAGCATGAGATGACCGATGGTGCGATTCTTTTCAGCAGAACTCCAAGTCTGACCATTGCCTACGAATACCATGGCCCGGACACAGGCACACCGGTCATCCTGCTCCACGGCTTCCCCTATTCACCCCGCGGCTACGACGAAATCGCCCCTGCCCTTGCTGCCGAGGGATACCGGGTGATCGTCCCGTACCTGCGCGGTTACGGCCCG
Source organism: Pseudomonas sp. CROZ-RG-20F-R04-15 (assembly GCF_022662375.1). Classification (GTDB taxonomy): domain Bacteria; phylum Pseudomonadota; class Gammaproteobacteria; order Pseudomonadales; family Pseudomonadaceae; genus Aquipseudomonas. The sequence continues at coordinate 127,178 of NZ_JAKNQL010000015.1, forward strand.
ACCCGTTTCAACAGCCCGGACACGTTGCGTTCCGGCCAGCAAGCGGCGCTGGCGCAGGATCTGCTGGATCTGATGGATGCGTTGGGTATCGAGCAAGCGACGTTGTGCGGTTATGACTGGGGTGGTCGGGCGGCGTGCATTGTGGCGGCGCTGTTTCCTGAGCGGGTGCGCGGTTTGGTGACTGGCGACGGCTACAACCTACAAAACATTCCGAATTCGGTCCAGCCGCTGGATCCGCAGAGCGAGCATCGCTATTGGTATCAGTATTACTTCCACACGCCCCGTGGCGTTGAAGGGCTGACGCAGAATCGTCGGGCGCTGTGCGAATTGCTGTGGCAGTTGTGGTCGCCGACCTGGGCGCGGAACGCCGAGCGTTATCCGTTGAGTGCACCGGCGTTCGACAACCCGGATTTCGTCGAGGTGGTGATTCACTCTTATCGTCATCGCTTCATGTATGCGTCGGGTGATCCGGCGCTGGAAGGGATGGAGCTGGCGCTGGAGAAACGACCGGCGATCAGTGTTCCGACGATTTCACTGTGCGGTGCTGATGATGGCGTAGGTCCGGCGCCGGCGGAGGATGAAGATGCCCACCACTTCACCGGGTTTTACGAGCGGCGGGTGCTGGCCGGCGTTGGGCATAACATTCCGGAAGAGGCGCCGGGTGAAACACTCAAGGCATTGCTGGATCTGTTGCAACGTAAATAAACGCCCCTTGATAACGCATAGCCACGCAAGAGATTGACTGGCAATTGTAGTAGCACATGGCTACTCTCTTTGGATCCATTCAATCAAATCTTCGCCTCCCCCGTCGGGCAGGCGCTATGCGCATGACAAGGAACGGTTTACATGGGCGAGAATCCCGGCATCGAAATCGAATTGCCAATCGACCAAGGCGAACAGGCACATCAACCGGAACCAAAAAACCTGTTGGCGCAAGACGTCTACAAAAAAATCGTAGAGCACTTACAAAACAGTCTTGGCAAAACTCCCTCTTTGGACAGTCCTTCAGACGACCTTGACGACTATCGCAGCCATGAGGCGATTCTGATTGACGGTGGTCGAGGCACCGGGAAAAGCTCGGTTTTAGTCAATCTCAAGACTTACCTCGAAGGTAATAAGGATCTGTTGATCCTCAAACCCTTGGATCCGACACTCCTGGAAAACGGTGATGACCTCCTGCTCAACGTGATTGTTGCTGCGTTAATGAGAGACAAGACCGTTCGTGGCGCCCTGCAAAACCATGAAAAGGAAGCTGAAGCGTTTTATGAGCAGTTGCATAAGCTGGGAGCGGCACTGGAAGGTATCCAGAAACAGAAAGAGCAATATGGTCTGGATAAACTTCGTGCGTTCATGGGCAACCAGTCTCTCGCAGAAAATGTTCACCTTCTGCTGAAAAAAACTTTGTCACTGACTGGAAAAAAGCTGGTTGTTCTACCTATTGATGACGTTGATACTTCGCTGCAGTTGGCCTTTGAAAACATTGAGGTTGTTCGCAAATACTTGACCTCTCCTTTTGTCGTACCCCTGATCAGTGGTGACCTGAGTCTGTATGACGAAGTTATCTGGCGTGAATTTCATGGACGACTGACACATCCCAAAGCGGCTATCGAAAAAGAAGCGCAAACAAGGGCCAAGGATCTTGCGGAAGAATATCAACGTAAAGTTCTTCCGCTACCGAGACGGGTAAAACTTCCGGCGCTAACAAGCTACCTGCAGAATCAAAAAATCATCCTGACCGATAATGGCGTAAAAATATTTCCGCTCGGCATGCTCCAATACTGGCTTGACGCATTACTTAACGAACGAGTCAACGGAGAGGAAAATAGTCGCCTTGAAACCCCGCTACAGACCGTCAGAGAAATGACTCAATTCATCAATGGCTGCAAGCATCTGATTCCAAAGCTCAAGGATCACCTTGACCTAGATTTCAATAGTTGCTCGCCTCAAACTCTTCCCACCATGCTTAAACGCCTGTTGTTCATGCCACTGGGTGTTGCGATGGCTGTGCAGGACTTTGAAGAAAATCTCAATAAGGCGGTCACCGTCGAACGTCATCGACGGGATGGTCGCACCGGGAAGGAGCGAGCCTATCGTTCATTAGGAGCCAGTACAGCGGACATCCCTGAGAATCTGAAAAAGGAACTTCGCCCTTACATTCAACAGTGGCAGAAAGTCATTTCTGATTATTTTCAGTATCATCGCAAAGGTGGGGCCGTTTACTTCACCGCTTTCACCAACGAAAAATGGCACGCTGAAAGCAATGACAGTAAAAAAACATCTGTATTAGCACATGACATGTTCCAGCCACTGGAGCAAAACAATAAAAAATATGAATACTTTGACAATATTTCCAGCATAAACAAAGTCTGGACCGAAATATTTTCCCCGATTGTTCCTCAAGCTTGGATAGAGCGAATCCCAAAGTCGACCATCTTGTACTTTCCGGTTCCAGAGAAAGGCCAAAGAATTCATGTCAAGCCTTCTTCCAGTTGGTCATTCAATCCCCACGTTCCCGAAGATCTTCAGGGCAAGGCAGAACTGGCACGGCAACTGCTTGTGCACTGGAGTTTTTTTTCGCCTAACCAGCGTGCGAACCTCGTATTTCACGGGCGAATTTTTGAACTGATTATCGCTAGCCTTATACGGGACATTTCGGAGACCGAAATCACGGAGATCATAAACCGTCCGCCTTTTCACTCGATATCGGCGCTGGCCCATACCAACACACTCAATCTCTCTGAAGCCTTCGACGCGAACGAGGATGAATCTAGGGAAGATGTCAGTACGGAAGATTCACTCAAAGGCGACCACGAAACGAACGAAGCTATAGCCAATCTCGCAAGTGAAATAAATAACTGGCGCCAGAATAACAACATCCAGGTCCCGCATAGCTGGTTGATCCATAACGTTCTTAATAAATCGTTCAACCAAATAAGTATATTTTCGACTAATAAAAAGCCGAACACCCCCTCGCCATTCGAAATCATTGATTCGGGAATGCGAATGTTTAACTCCGTTTGGTCTGCATTCGGGAGTTTCGAAAAAGGTGAAGTATTTGGCCTACCAAGGATAATTTCCTACGTTAACATGTCAAGCTCCAGCACCAACTTCGAACAACATCCACATTATCGACAAAATATTCTTCCGTTTCTGCAAAAAATCAATGATAGAGCGCAGCATCACGACTTTAAAACTGGATCCTACACCTTTGCACTGGAATCCCACCCTCTCCGCACCCTATTGCGGGAACTATTGACAAACAACCATAAAACACAAAACAACTCTACAAACAAGAAGGAAAACGAACGAAAAATCTCAATAAAAAAAACACACTCCCTATCCGGCTTCTTTGAAACAGCCATGGAATCATTAACAGAACCAGAAAACTTAAAAAAACACATAACAGACTCAACAAAACTTAATAAAATAATCAACGCAACCGCCCGGGAGCAAGGCATAGCTTTAAAAATAGGCACGATAAAAAACCTCCCCTCCCACACAATGCTAAAGTTTTTAACCTCTGTAAGTGATAAATGTGATGACTCATTGAAAGTTGAATTCAGCAATGTCATAAATGGAATCAAACACGTAGAGCCGGGAACGCCACAGCGCCATCTTAGATACATGCATGAACAGTATGTGGAGCACTTAAAAGCCGCAACTTCCGGGTCTGGTCCTGCCTGATGCTCGACCAATCACTCTTCGAGCTCGCCAGCGCCACGTGCTTCTCCAGTACATCCTTGGCGGAGACCTTGCGGTCGCGGCTCCTGGTTGCACCAGACCTAGGTGATCCGACCCTACACGACTCGTTTCACGCAACCTGTCTGCGTAATCTGCGTCTCGATCTTGATGCGGATTACCCCCGCCGGTTTCGTATCAACGACATGGATCTGGCACTCGAGACTCTGTGGCCTCGCAACATCTTCCTTGAGTCACAGGGAGGAAGGCTCGACATGCTCGACGGCCTGTTCGATCAACTGTTTCTGGAAAACGGTGACGTCATTCAGTATCGCGATGACCGTGTGCAGGCTTATGTGCGATGTGCTGCGCGGCTTGATCCGGCGTTGCTGGCCGGTTGGCGGATTGCCAGGCGTCTGCGACAACAGCCGAGGCTTGGATGCAATGACCTGTCGCGGATTGTGGAGGCTCAACAGCCGTTTTTCAGCCCACGTGCGCAGACAGGCAAAGCGTTTGCGGAAAACCATGTGCACTTGGGCGGAGTCCACTATGACGGCCTGGTGTTGATGTCGGGTTTGACCGCGCCGTTGAAAGAGCTGGCGAACGAACCCGCACTGAAAATACTTCCATCCCTGCAACGATTGACACAAAGACTGTTGATGGAAGTTGGCACTGAGCCACTTGATTCAAATCAGGTCCGTGAAATCTGCACCAAGAGTCTCGGCAGCCGCTGGAAAATCGAGCCGCCCATCAGCATCAATTGGAAATGGCTCGCAGAAAAACAGATGGAACCAGCCGATGTTCTGCATCCGCATTGGCAACGACAGAAAATTGCCCGGGCCCTGATCAAAGGCGATACCGGCAAGGCATGGTTGTGGTTTGTGATCTGGTGCTGGACGCGGTATCAAGATCCTGCCTGCACCAGCGAACTGCGCATGGCCCTGTTTTATCTACTCAATTCGCTGACTCACATGCGCCGACAACTGTTGATGGACGGCCAGGGCCTGACCCGTTTTGTAGACGTCTACAACAATCAGGCGCGCCGCAATCTGGGCTGGAATCAGCAGTACACCGATGCCGCGCGGCGTATCTTTCACGGCGAAGGTGACGTGGCGGAGATCAAGGTTGTCCATCATCAGTTCTCACCTCAAGCCGTCGTCCAGTGGTTGGGCCATCTGAGCACCGCCATTGGCCTTGAGTCGGCACCAAAACTCCGGCAAGTACCCTTGGCAAAACAACTGGCAATGCGCAATGCGTTTGAGCGCTGGCACTTCTGCATTCACCTCATTCGTGATGAACTCAGTCGAGATAACCCTTCAAACGTCTGGCAGGAAGCCAACAAGCTGCAAAGTAAACTCGCCAGCAATGCTTCTTGGGAACGTGAAGAACTGATCAATACGTCGTCGCTGTGGCCCGGACGGCTACAACCAGCCCGCTGGATACGAGGTCTAGATGTGGCGGGAGATGAAAATGCGGTGAAGACCGAAGTATTTGCCCCCGCGATCAGATGGTTGCGCCAAGGCCTGCAATCCAAACCTTTTCTGGCGGCTCCCGCAACGGGACTGCATCTGAGCATTCACGCTGGCGAAGATTATGCCCATCCACTGTCGGGGATGCGCCACATCGATGAAACCGTCGAATTTTGTGAAATGCGTTCGGGTGACAGGCTCGGACATGCCCTGGCGCTTGGTATAGAACCCAAAATGTGGCTGGATCGACATGGTGAAGCCGTTCTACCGCTTGATGAGCATGTCGACAACCTGGTCTGGGCCTGGCATCACGCCTGCGAAATGAGCCCACACCTTGATCTGGCGGCACAGATCGTTCCCAAACTGGAACGTACTCTGCGCCGGCTCATTCCGAACATTTCCTGGTTACAGCAAGAATCAACGTTGCCGACGATCGAACAGCTTTTCGACGCATGGCGGTTACGACGCAACTGCTATCACTACGTTACGTACAACAACATTGCCTATTTTGAGGACGCGAAACTCAAGATTGCCGTTCCTGACCGCCGTGATTTCGGACAAGACACAAAAAAAACAACCTCTCCCGCCGCGCAACTCTATCTACAACGCTGGCGGGGTCTTTCAATTCGACGAGCCGGTTTGAACAACTATGCATCGCCGCTTGAGAGTCATGAAAAACAGCACCTCTGCAAGGTTCGAATTCGCCAGTCGGATCATGAATCCGACAGTCACTATCGGACAGAAGGGGATTTGAACCTGATTACCGTCACCGAAACGTCCAACGAAGTTTTGTTCATGCACGCACTTCAGGACTGGCTGCTCGACCGATATGACCGTCTGGGGCTGGTCATTGAAGCCAACCCGACTTCCAACGTTTACATCGCACGCCTGAAATGTCACAGCGAGCATCCCGTTTTTCGATGGTACCCGCCAGATGAAAACACCTTGGCCAAAGGCGCGAAAAATAACCTGTTCGGTTTGCGACGTGGGCCGATCAAGTTCTGCATCAATACAGACGACCCCGGCATCATGCCCACTACGCTGCGCACTGAGTTTGCACTTCTAAGAGAGGCAGCGCTGACCCACGAAGTCTCTAGAACTCAGGCAGAGCAATGGCTGGAACGCATTCGGCTGTTCGGCCTTGAGCAATTTCATCAAAAGCATGAATCACTTTGGGGATAGGCAAAAGCCGTCCATATTTTAAATGTATAAAAAACTAACAACAGGGATGCAAAGAACATAAATGCCCGTGAATACCCCACAAAAGCCAGACCTCTTCAAAGCCGTCCTGGACGCATTCAAATCAATTAACGAAGCGAAACAGGATAAAGCTTCAATCAAACGTATCGTTGAAGAAATTAATACGCTGGTGCATGACAGCTTTGATTACTACGCAGCTTCGGGAAAGAAACATGGCTCTAAGGCAAGATTAACACGCTGGATTTCAATCGGATTCGGCACGCTTGGTGTGATTGCCCCGTTGCTCGGGGGAATCAGTGAGTGCCTCAAATGGCTGACGGGGTTGGGTTACCCCGTGCTGGCCATCGCGGGCGCAGCCATGTTGGCAGATCGAACCTTTGGGTATACCCGAGGCCATATTCGCTATGTGATTGCTCAGTTGGAACTGAAGCATCTATTGACTGACTTCCAAGTGCAATGGTCGTTGTGGCTTGCCAATAACCCTCAAGAAAAAATTGAGCCGACCCAACTTAGGGAAGTCGAGGCACTTCTGCAAAAATTCGTCGACCGTGCTCATGAAATTGTTATGGCAGAAACCGCGGCATGGGGCATCGCTGTAGTAGAAGATATGCAAGAGCTTAAAAACCTGGTGGGGCAAAACGCTAAAACCAAGCCTGCCGCGTCTAAAGACCACGTTTGATTGCCGCTCTACAATCAAGTAATAAGCGACATTTCTCTTCAGACTAAGCGTCATGCTGACAACAGCAGGACGCTTTTCTCACTTACCTCAATCGTCGCTGTTCAGCCCACTGCAACATTGACCGAAAACCGCTCCCGATACGCCTGCGGCGTCACACCAATCGCCCGCAAGAAACTGCGGCGCAAGGTCTCTTCACTGCCAAACCCGCAATTGGCCGCGATGCGCTTGACCGGCAATCCGGTGTCGCTTAACAGCCGCCGGGCGGTTTCGACGCGGATCAACTCAATCGCCCGCGCCGGAGTCTGGCCGGTATCGGCGCGGTAGTGGCGGACGAAACTGCGTTCGCTCATGCCAGCCTGCTCAGCAAGGGTCGGGACGCCGAGGTCGCAGGTAAGGTTTTCGGCGATCCACGCGTGCAGTTCATCAAAACGATTGCCCTGATTCTGCAACGACAGGGTCACGCTGAATTGTGATTGCCCACCCGGACGTTTGAGAAACACCACAAGATGCCGGGCGACGTCCAAAGCGATGTCGCTGCCCAGGTCCTCTTCAACCATCGCCAAGGCCAGATCGATGCCAGCGGTGACACCCGCCGAGGTCCACACCGGGCCGTCGTTGATGAAAATCGGATTCGCCTCGACGTGCAGATTCGGATGCTGCTGCGCCAGTTGTTCGCAGCGAGTCCAGTGGGTAACCACGCGTCGACCGTCGAGCCAGCCGCTGGCCGCCAATAGAAAAGCGCCTGTGCACACCGAGGCCACCCGTCTACATTTCGCTCCATGCTCGCGTACCCAATCGACCAAAAGCACATCTTCAGCGGCCGGATAAATTCCCCAGCCTCCGGCGATGATCAGCGTGTCGCTGGCCGCGTTCGGCAAGGGCTCGGCCAATACTGCCAAGCCTGCCGACGACATCACCGCCCCGCCACCGCTGGCGATCACGCTCGGCGCATAAGGGATCGGCAAGCCACGCTGACGGGCAATGTCGTTGGCCGAGGCGAACACCTGCAAGGGCCCGGTGACGTCGAGGATCTGCATGTTGGCAAACGCGAGTACGCGGATGGCTTTGGGCATTTGGCGTAATTCGTGGGGTGATTGGCGTATGCGCCAGAACCTACGCGCCTACAGTGAAGCCGTCCACCCCTTTTCATGGAGCAAGAACGATGACGCTGCAGATCGGTTTTCTGTTGTTTCCACAGGTTCAGCAACTCGACCTGACCGGCCCTTATGACGTGCTTGCCTCGTTGCCGGACGTGCAGGTGCATCTGATCTGGAAGGATCTGATGCCGGTCACCGCCAGTACCGGGCTGCTGCTGAAACCGACCACCACGTTCGAGGATTGCCCGGATCTGGATGTGATCTGCATCCCCGGTGGCGGTGGCGTCGGCGCGTTGATGGAAGACGAGGTAACGCTGGCCTTCATCAAGCGTCAGGCTGCTCAGGCGAAGTACGTGACATCGGTGTGCACCGGTTCGCTGGTGCTCGGCGCGGCGGGTCTGCTGCAAGGCAAACGCGCGACCACGCATTGGGCGTATCACGATTTGCTGCCAACGCTGGGGGCGATTGCGGTGAAGGATCGGGTGGTGCGTGACGGCAATCTGTTTACCGGTGGCGGGATTACGGCGGGGATCGATTTTGCCTTGGTATTGGCTGAAGAGTTGGTGGGTGCCGACGCGGCGCAACTGATCCAGTTGCAATTGGAATACGCCCCGGCGCCGCCGTTCAATTCCGGCAGCCCGGAGACTGCGCCGGGTGCGGTTGTCGATGAGGCGCGTTTGCGTGCAGCACCATCGCTGAAACTGCGTACGGAAATTACCGAGCGCGCTGCCGCGAAACTCAATCTTCACTGATCCCAAGCCCTACACAAATCCCATGTGGGAGCGAGCCTGCTCGCGAAGACGGCGGATCAGTCGACATTGATGTTGTCTGACCCACCGTTTTCGCGAGCAGGCTCGCTCCCACAAGGGATTTGTGTGTGGCCGAGGGATTGTGTGCCGTCCCCACTTCCCGCCACACCTTCACTTGTCCCCACGCCTTCACCCGTGTAGAAAGCCCTTCCACAAATTTGCACAGGGACTTTCGATGAAGGCTTTGCCATGGCTCTATCTGGCACTTCTCAGCCTCGGTTATGGCTGGGCGCTGAGCTACGGCCACCTCGGCTGGCTGGCGCTGATTTCCATTGGGCTGCTGGTATTCGCAGGTTTTGCCGTGCGCCAGCAACAGGTGCCGGTCGCGCGGTTTCTCGGTCACGGTCTGTTCATTGTGCTGGCCTTGGCGCTGGCGCTGCATTGGCTGCCAGGGTTCGCCAACGGGCGCGCCATCGATCCGCAGCGCTTCACCGACAACGCCGTGCCGTTCTCGATGTACCTGAATCTGGATAAACCTCTGATCGGTTTCTGGCTGCTGCTGGTGTGCCCGTGGATTGTCGGGCGCCGTTCATTGCGCCTGAGCGTCTACGCCACCGCCCTCGCCCTGACGCTGAGCGCGGTTCTGGCCCTCGGCGGTGCGCTGTTGCTGGGCGTGATCGCCTGGGCGCCGAAGTGGCCGGATCAGGCATGGCTGTGGGTGCTGAACAACCTGCTGCTAGTGACACTGGTCGAAGAAGCGCTGTTTCGCGGCTATATACAGGGCGGCCTCAGTCAGCGCTTCAAACACCTGCCGTACGGTGAAAACCTCGCCCTGCTGCTGGCCTCGCTGCTGTTTGGTCTGGTGCATGCCGGCGCGGGCTGGACCTGGGTGTTGCTGGCAGGGCTGGCGGGTGTCGGCTATGGTCTGGCCTACCGTTTTGGCGGACTCGGCGCGGCGATCGCCACACATTTTGGCCTGAACCTCCTGCATTTCGGCCTGTTCACTTATCCGATGCTCGCTGGCTGACGCAAGGGTCGTTTTGCGACGCCGTACTTAAATCTGAAAAAAAACTTCAATAAAAAGCTGTCACCGCCGACAACCTTTCAAAGCCTTGCGGATTGAAAAACCATGCGTAATAACCAGCCCATTACACAACGCGAACGGACTTTCCCGGCTCAGCAGCGGTTGATTTCCACAACCGACGCCAAGGGCGTGATCACCTACTGCAACGACGCTTTCGTCGAAATCAGCGGGTTTTCGCGTGAGGAACTGATCCGTGCGCCGCACAACCTGGTCCGTCACCCAGACGTCCCGGCTGCGGTGTTTTCGCACATGTGGGGCACACTGAAACAAGGCTTGCCATGGATGGGCATTGTCAAGAATCGCTGCAAGACCGGTGACCATTACTGGGTTAACGCCTATGTCACACCGGTGTTCGACGGCAATCAGGTGGTCGGTTACGAGTCAGTGCGGGTCAAACCCACTGCCGAACAGATCCGCCGTGCCGAAGCGCTCTACCAACGCATCAACCAGGGCAAGTCGGCGATCCCTTCCACTGATAAATGGCTGCCGGTGTTGCAGGACTGGCTGCCGTTCATTCTGGTCAGCCAGTTGAGTTTCATGATCGGCGCGACCCTGAACTCGCAGTGGGGTTTTGCCCTCGCCGCCGGTCTGTCGGTGCCGTTGGGCCTGATGGGCCTGCAATGGCAGCAACGCGGGCTCAAGCGCCTGCTGCGCTTGGCCGAGCAGACCACCTCCGACCCGCTGATCGCGCAGATGTACACCGACAGCCGTGGCGCCCAGGCGCGTCTGGAAATGTCGATCCTCAGCCAGGAAGCACGCCTGAAAACCTGCCTGACCCGCCTGCAGGACACCGCCGAACACCTGACCGATCAGGCCAAGCAGTCCGACGCCCTGGCGCACAACAGCTCCACCGGCCTGGAACGGCAGCGCGTGGAAACCGAACAGGTCGCCACCGCCGTCAACCAGATGGCCGCGACCACTCAGGAAGTGGCGAGCCACGTGCAGCGCACCGCTGACGCCACTCAGGAAGCCAATCGCCTGACCGGTCGCGGTCGTGACATTGCCGGCGAAACCCGCGAAGCCATTCAGCGCTTGTCCGTAGTGGTCGGGGAAACCGGTCTGACCGTGACCCAACTGGCCAAGGACAGCGACGAAATCGGCGGCGTGGTTGATGTGATCAAAGGCATCGCCGACCAGACCAACCTGCTGGCACTCAACGCCGCTATCGAAGCGGCCCGTGCTGGCGAGATGGGCCGTGGTTTCGCGGTGGTGGCTGACGAAGTTCGCCAACTGGCGCAACGCACCAGCGAATCGACCGGGCAGATTCACGCCCTGATCGCCAAGTTGCAGCAGACGGCTTCGAGTGCCGTGCAGACCATGGAAGCCGGGCATCGCCAGGCCGAAGAAGGTGTGGCACGAGTATTGGAAGCGGATCAGGCGTTGGTCGGCATCAGTGAAGCGGTGGCCAACATCACCGACATGACCACGCAGATCGCTGCCGCGACGGAAGAGCAAAGTGCGGTGGCTGAAGAGATCAGCCGCAACATCAGCAATATTTCGGAGCTGGCGGATCAGACGTCGGAGCAAGCGCATAACTCGGCGTTGTTGAGTGAAGAGCTGACCAAGACGGCGAATACGCAGTATTCGTTGGTGGAGCGGTTTAACCGCTGATTGAACTGGCGATAACAAAAAACCCGGAGAGCGAGAGCTTCCGGGTTTTTGTTGCCTGTCTGAAACAGATGTTGTTTGGCAGGCCGCTTTCGCGAGCAGGCTCGCTCCCACATTGGAACTGCTCGGGACCCCAGTTTTGTGTCCGACGACAATCCCTGTGGGAGCGAGCCTGCTCGCGAAGAGGCCATAACGGCCAGCGAATTTATTGAGGCAACTTCAGCTTATCCAGCAGTCGATTGACCAACAGCTCGTTGAGCATGATCACCTGTTGCAGCGCCAGTAGTGGCTTGCGCTCCGGGCCGCCTATTGAGTTGGCGATATTGCCGGCCATGGCATAGGCGTATGAAAGCGACTCGCTCGCTTCGACCAGAAGGGTTTCGTCGTCCAGCGTGGGGTCGACGAGATAGACGGGGCGAAACTTGGGTGAGCTTGGTGGGGCTCCCAGGGCTTCGGGTCGGAGGTAGTAGTCGAGGGCGCGATCGGTTGCTTCTTTGATCTTTTGCGGGTCAAGTGAGGGACTGGGTCGGTGACTGGCGGGTTTGGTGTGATTTTGAACATAGATAAAGCTCCAATTTGAAAAAGGGAGCCATCACCCTCGCTACCAAACGGCGGGTGGCGGCCATGCGCGGGTTGGTAGACCGGTCAAATTGGGTAACCCGGCGCTCACAGAGGAGCCCCACGCATGCCCACCATACAAAGCCATATCTCAAAAAAGGAGACAGCATCGACGGTGTCGCAACAACGACAATTTAAAGCGGGCTACCAAACCCGATCACTGTTTTTCAGTGACAAGGAAACGATATAGCCCGGCCTGTAGCCGTGTAAGCCGGCGGATTCTGGCGTACGCGTAGGTAACGGCGCAAGGTGTTGTAGGCCCCGTGGCGTAACGGGTTGTGTACTTTAAACGCGCTCACGGAATCATGTTTACGCGCAGGAAATGCTGGACAGAGAGCGGTTCCAGTTTTTTATCGTGTCAGCGAAAT
>NZ_JAKNQL010000016.1 GCF_022662375.1 Pseudomonas sp. CROZ-RG-20F-R04-15
GGGGTATGTGCATGACCGCTGATTAGTGAGCCCGCTCCATTCAATGTGGGAGCGAGCTTGCTCGCGAAAGCGGTGGGTCAGCCGATATTTTCTTTATCTGACACGCCGCTATCGCGAGCAGGCTCACTCCTACAGGTTAGGATGTCGTCTGCAGATCCCCGAACCCCCGCGATCGAACCTCGACGCCATATCACTGTCCTTCGGGGACGCGATGTTTTTTGCCAAGGATCGATATGACCAGCCTCCCCCCCCAAGACACCTTCGTCCCCGGACGCCTGCAACAGACGTCCACGCGCATCGCCTTTTTCATTGCCGGCCTCGGCATTGCCGCGTGGGCCCCTTTGGTGCCGTACGCCAAGGCGCGCGCCGGACTCGACGAAGGCACACTCGGTTTGCTGTTGTTGTGCCTCGGTGTCGGTTCGATTCTGGCGATGCCACTGGCGGGGATTCTGGCCACGCGCTTCGGCTGTCGGCGCGTCGCCACCGGCGGCACCTTGTTGATCTGCGCGGCGTTGCCGTTGCTGGCCACGGTGTCGTCGATACCGGCGCTGATCGCCACGCTGTTCATGTTCGGCGCCGGCCTCGGTACGGTGGATTCGACGGTGAACCTGCAAGCGGTGATCGTCGAGCGCGCCAGCGGCAAGAACATGATGTCGGGTTTTCACGGTCTGTTCAGTCTCGGCGGGATTGTCGGCGCGGCGGGGGTCAGTGCCTTGCTCGGCCTCGGACTGACGCCGCTCGCCGCGATGCTGGTGGTGGTCGTCGTGCTGATCGCGGCGCTGTTCAAATGCGTGCCGCACATGTTGCCCTACGGCAGTGAAAGCTCGGGCCCGGCATTCGCCATCCCGCACGGCATCGTGCTGTTTATCGGCGGGATGTGCTTCATCGTCTTTCTCACCGAAGGCGCAGCGCTGGACTGGAGCGCGGTGTTCCTGGCGCAGGAACGCGGGATCGACACCGCGTATGCGGGATTGGGTTACGCAGCGTTTGCCCTGACCATGACAGCCGGACGCTTGATGGGTGACCGGATTGTGCGGCTGGTCGGTGCCACGCGGATCATTCTGTTTGGTGGCCTATTGGCGGCTGCCGGTCTGTTTCTGGCGACGTTCGCGCCGAGCTGGGAAGCAGCGCTGGTGGGGTATGCGCTGGTCGGCGCTGGTTGCTCGAACATCGTGCCGGTGCTGTACACGGCGGTGGGCAAGCAGACGGTGATGCCGGAGAGCATCGCCGTGCCGGCCATTACCACGCTCGGTTATGCAGGGATTCTGGCGGGGCCGGCGGTGATCGGCTTTGTCGCCCATGCCAGCAGTTTGAGTTTCGCCTTTGGCTTGATGGCGGTGCTGTTGGTCGCGGTGGCCATCGGCGGGAAAGTCCTTAAAGTCTAAAAGCTTCGCGAGCAGGCTCGCTCCCACAGGACTCAGTGATCCATGTGGGAGCGAGCCTGCTCGCGAAGAAGCTGATGCGGTCTATCAGAAACCGACGCTTGCCTGCACAAAGAACGTCCTTGGTGCGCCCACATACATCCCCGAATTGTTGTCGCTCGATCGGGTGAAGTACTGCTTGTCGAAAACGTTCTTCACCCCCGCGCCCAGTTTCAAATTCGACACCTGCGGCCCGAAGTCATAGCCACCACGCACGTTCCAGGTCACGTAACCCGGAATGTCACCGTATTGCCCGTCTGCGGTGCCGTCAGTGATGTAGTTGCCGTTGAAGCTGCCATCAGCGTTAACCCCGGTGCCCGGCGAGCGCTGTTTCGACTGGGCAAAACCGTCGAGGTTGTAGGTCCAGCGGTTGATGTCGTAACGCAAACCGACGGTTGCCACCTGCCGCGAATAGAACGGCAGATCACGGCCCTTGAAGCCCGGAATCTCGCCTTCATAAGTAGCGCGGGTGTAAGTGAAACCCGCGTTGGCGGTCAAGCCATCGAGGCGCGGATCCAGCGCCGCCATGTCGTAGTGCACCGAGGCTTCGATACCCTGGTGCTTGGTCGCGCCGAGGTTGGTCCAGCCCACGTCGTTGCTGATGTATTGCAGTTCGTCGTCGAAGTCGATGTAGAACAGCGTCACTTCACCGCCCCACACGTCATCGTTGTAGCGCGTGCCGATCTCGTAGGTCTTGGCTTTTTCCGGCTCCAGACCGTTGGCGGTCTGATCACCCGAGCCGCCCTGACCGAGCTGGAAATACTGCAGGCTGCCAAACGAGGTTTCGTAGTTGGCGAACAGTTTCCACGCGTCCGACAGGTGATACATCACGCTCAGCGCCGGCAGCGGTTCGTTGCTCTCGATGCTGCGGTTTTTCGCCTGCACCGGTTTGCCGGCCGTATCGAGCACCGCGCGTTCATGCCAGTCGGTGCTGATGTGTTCGAAGCGAATGCCGGGGGTGATGGTCCAGTTGCCGACATCGATTTTGTTATCGATGTAAACCGAGTTGGCCTCGGTGCCGCCGGTGCGGTCCTGGAATATGTGGCCATCAGAGGTCGGCGTGAGCACCGGCTGGTTGTTGACCAGCGCCACTCGGCTCGACGATTCGTGCATCGCCTCTTTCAGGTAGCGATAACCGACACTGACTTCCTGGGTGGTCGGGCCGACATCGAAAACCCGCGACACCCGTGGCTCGATGCCCAGCGTGTAATACGAACGCGGGTATGAACTGAGGGTTTTCTGGTCGCGAGCGGCGATGGTGCTGCCACGGAAGCTGTCGGTGTAATAGGTGAGGATTTCCGCTTGGGTGCGCTCGTCGATCTGGCGGATCCACTTGAACGACACATCTTTGCGCCGACCGGTGAATTGGTCGTAGTCCCGCACCGAGTCGTACGGTTTATCGTCGTACTGCCTCTGTGTCAGACCGCCGGGCATGTCGGCCGTGGCGTCGTAGTAGTGGAAGTTGAGGCTGAAATCGTCCTGATCGGTCGGCGCCCAGTGCGTCTTGAGCAGCACGTCATCGATGTCATTGCCGTTGTTGCGCTCGCGGTAGCCGTTGCCGTTGACGCCGGAATACAGCAACGCCACGCCCATGCCGTTGTCGGCGGTGCCGCCGAGGAACGCGGTGTCGATGTGTTTCCAGCCACCGTACTGGGTGGTTTCCAGGGTGGTGCCGATTTCACCGGTGGCTTTTTCCGGGATCGCGCGAGTGACGAAGTTGATCACGCCGCCGACGTTCTGCGGCCCATAACGCACCGAACCGGCGCCGCGCACCACGTCAATGCTGTCGAGGTTGCCCGAAGAAATTGGCGCCATCGACAGTTGCGGCTGGCCGTACGGGGCGAACGCCGCCGGCACACCATCGATCAACACGGTGGAGCGCGGCGACAGACGCGAGGTCAGACCGCGCACGCCGACGTTCAGCGAAATATCGCTGCCGCCGGTGCCGTTGGAGTCCTGCACCTGCACGCCCGGCACACGCTTGAGCACGTCACTTACGTTCATTGCGCCCTGCTCGACCATCGCTTCGCGGCGGATCACCGTGCGCGCGCCCGGATGGTTCTGCACCACGGCGGCATTGGCATCGCCGAGCCAGTCGCCGACCACTTTGATGTCGGTGACGCCCAATTCCAGCGGGCCGTTGCTGGCGGCGGAAGTCGCGGCGGGCGACAGGGTCACCGACCCTTCGTTGATCTGATAATCCAGACCGCTGCCCTGCAGCAATTGGCGCAAAGCCTGCTCCGGAGAGATATCGCCGTCGACCGCCGGGGCCTGTTTGCCGGCGACCAGGTCCGGGCTGAAAAACACTTGCAGCGAAGTTTGCTGGCCCAGTTCACTCAGGGCCTGGCCCAACGGCTGCGCACGGATATGAATGGCTTCACCGGCAAACGCCAGCGGCACGACAGCGTTGACCGCCAACGCAAGGGCCAGCGGCAACCAAGGGAATTTTTTGTTGTTGGCAGGGGTGTTTTTCACGTCGTACGTAGTCCTGTGGATCGCAAGAGTGTGCGGCTGTTAATGCAAACCAGTTGCAGTTGAACAGGAAGACGATGAACTCGAAAAAAACCTGAATTTTATTTTGCGATTATTTCCTCAGTGCCATCCGCGAGGGTGCGAACGGCTACCGGCAGGATGCTCGGCAAGGCTTTGAGCAAGGCATCGGTGTTGTCGGATTTGAACACGCTGGTCAGACGCAGACTGGCCACTGCCGGATTGGCAACAGTCAGCGGCTTCTCACGATAACGCGACACTTCGGCGGCGACTTCGCTGAGGCTGGCGTTGTTGAACACCAGTTTGCCGCCACGCCACGCCGTCAGCTCCGCCGGGTTCACCGCATAGGCTGCGGAGACTTTGCCTTGTGCATCGACATGGGTGCCGAGGCCGGCAGTCAGGCTGATGAACTGATCATCCGCTGCATCGCGCCCCTGCACTTTCACCGTGCCCTGCTCCACCGCCACGCGGGTTTGCGCGACATCGCGGCGCACGTCAAAGCGAGTGCCAGTGACCGTGACCTTGCCGCTGCCCGCCTCGACCACGAATGGACGGGAAGTGTCGTGCGCGACGCTGAACATCGCCTCGCCTTCGCTCAATTCGATGACACGACGATCCTTTTCAAAACGCACCTGCAAACGGCTGCGGCTGTTCAGATCGATCACCGAACCGTCCGGCAGCGCCACATGTTTACGCTCGCCCAACGCTGTGGCGAAATCGGCGCTGTAGCCGCCCGGATGATTCAAGCCACTGAACAAGCCCAGCCCGAGCGCCACCGCCAGCACACTGGCGGCCACGGCATAACGCAACAACGGACGGCGTTGGCGTCGGTTCGGCGGGGTTTCAGCGAGGGCTTTGAGGCGTGGCGCCGGGAGCAGATCGGCCGCCGACCACAAGCCCTGCAGCAACTGAAATTCGTCACGGTGCTGCGGATGTTCATTCAGCCAGGCGTCAAAGCGCTGCTGCTCGTCGGCACTGACGGCCGGCTCCTGCAAACGCACAAACCAGCGAGCCGCGTCATCGCGCACCGTTGTTTGCCCGCACGCGCAATCACGCGTATCCATCATGGAATGTCCTGTTGGGCTGGGGAGGAAATGTCGCAGCGGCTCATGACTGCAACCCGTCGAGGCGATCACGCAGATGCCGCAGGGTGCGGATCATATACTTTTCGACCATGTTCTTGGACAGCCCCAGGCGTTCGGCGATTTCGGCCTGGGTCAGGCCTTCGATCTTCTGCCAGACAAAAATCTTCCGGCAATTGATCGGCAACTCGGCGAGCGCCCGCTCGATGGAGTCGGCCAACTGGATCGCATGCATGTAATGCTCCGGGTCGCCGGATGACGACTCACTGTGATCAAGGGCCTGTGACTCCATGGCGCCGCGCCGATCCTCACGCCGATAACCGTCGACCGCAATATTGCGCGCGGTCTGGTGCAAATACGCCCGTGGCTGCTGCACCGCCGCCGAATCCGACTCAAGCACCCGCACAAAGGTGTCGTGCGCCAGATCCTCGGCCTGCGCGCGATTGCGCAGGCGACGAGTCCAGGTGCCGATCAACTCTTCGTAATGCTCGAAAAAGCCGGGTCTGCGGGGACGCATTGGGGGTATGGGTGGCGTGCTGAGGAAAGGGGCGTGAATAGTAATGCTTCCTATTAAGGCGAAGCAATGGATTCCTCGACCGACCTTCAGTGCAGCAACTGAAGATCAGCGTGCTAGCGCAATCACACCACTCATGTAGTCATGCAGATCGCGCAGATCCTTAATGCTCCAGGCGTGCGGCGGTATTTTTACCCCGTTCTCCTGCAACGTTTTTGGAATCAGGTTGCCGTTCGGGCGAAGGATGATCGACGACACAATCACGCCCGGATAATCATTCAGGCGTTTTTTGAACGCAGGCGTTGTCAGGTCAGGTGTAGGCGGATTGCTTTTATGCGCCAACGGCCCGGTGCCTTTTATATCGGCACCGTGGCACACAGCGCAGCGCTGCGAATAGAGGTTTTTGCCATTGCTGTTATCCGCGAAGGACACGGATGGTTGAGCAATCCACATTGCCCCGAGTACTGCGACGAATGCTGTCTTCATTGTTTGCCTCCCTGGCGGATTTAAGGTCGCGCATGATGCGCGAGATTTAACGCTTGGCGCAAAACAAAGTGGGAGCGAGCTTGCTCGCGAAGGCGGTCCGCCAGTCATTTACTGCATTGACTGAACGGACGCTTTCGCGAGCAGGCTCGCTCCCACAGGGTTTTGGGTGAGTGCAGGTTCAGTGCATCCACCAGTGACCATTGCATCAGCCTTTTTCGTCGATGCCCGCTTGCAGGGTCTGGGTGTCCAGATGCCCGCTCAGGGTGACCGGGCCGACTTTCAGGTTGCCGTTTTCCAGGGAAACCTTCGGTGCGTTTTCCTCGGCTTTATGCGGTAGATCCAGGCCCGCTTTCACACCGTAGTCACGGTTGCTCAGGTCAGTGCTGCTGACCTTCGAACCACCCAGTTCAACCTTCCCGTCCGTCGCCGAAATCCGCGCGCCGATCAGTTGTGTCGTGCCGCCTACGGTAAGGTTTACACCTTGGCTGGCACTGATCCCGGACGCCTGCGCCACACTGCTCTTGTGCGCGTACTCACCCTGCACTTTCAGCGTCGGTTTGTAGTCGGTGCCGGCGAGTTTCTCTTTATCGCTCGGTGGATTTTTTTTCGCAGTCAGGCCCAGATCGACATCGACATTGGCGTGGTTGGTTACGTCCTGACGGCTTTCGATAGTTAGATCACCCGCGACCTTGCCGCTGACATCTTTAGCGTCGATCCGCGCACCCGAAAGCTGTACATCACCGGCACTGTTCAACACCACATGGTCAGCCTTGATCTGACTGTTCTGCTGGGCGCTGCCCTGCAAGTAATCCACGCCCACCTTGGCCCCAGCATTGAAACCGTGATCGCTGCTGGCCTTCTCATCCTCAGCGGTCGGAGTTTTGCTGCTCAGGTTGCCGCCGGCGTTCAACGCTACATTCCAGTTATTGCGGTTGTCGCTGGACTGCGCCGATTCCTGCACATAGCCACCCTTCTGCGCGTCGATGCTGACGTTCGATGCGCTGACCTGAGTGCCTTGCAGGTGGATCGAATCACCGCTCAACACGATGCCGTTCTGGCTGCTGAGCTGGCCACCGCTGAGGGTTTTCGAATCCTCGTTGACCCGACCGATATTGAAATTGCCGCTCAGATTGCCGCCCTGATCACGACTCTTCTCGCTGCTGGTTTTGCTGCCGCCGCCCTTCAAGCCGCCGCCGAGGTTGCTGCCGGTGGCGGTGTGCGTGTCGGTGGCCGCTTGCAGATCGAGCTTGCCGTCGGCGTGCAAATCGATGGCGCCGGCGCTGTCGATTTTCGTGCCTTGCTGGACTTGATCACCGCCGCTGCTGAGTTGCACCGGGCCGTTGCCGCTGATGCTCGCCACACGGGCCTGGGTGTCAGTGGTTTGCTTGCCGGTGTGATCGAGCTGGAAACCGGCGCCGAGGTCGACGTTGGTGCCGTCGGTGCCCGGCAAGGTGCCGACCGTCAGTGAGCCATTGCCACGCAGGCTGCTGTCATTGCTGGTCTGGCGGTCGCTGGCCTGATTCAGCGCCAGATCACCGCCCGTCTTGATGCTCACACCGCCCTGCCCGCCGTCGAAACGACTGCCGGCGAACTGCGCATCGCCACCGACCTTGATGTTCACACCCTGGCTGCCGGCATAAGCGCCGACGACGGCGCTGGAACTTTCCTTGCTCGAGGCACTGCTGCCTCCCGCGCCGCTGCCAGCGACGTTCACGTCTTCACCGGTCTTGGTGTAGACGCGCACGTCGACCTTGGCATCCACCGCGTTAGCGTTGCTGCTATGCGTATTGCTCGCAGCATCGGCAAGCAGTTGGTCAGCGCTGATGTTCACTTGGCCGGCGCTTGCGTTGTATTGCGTGCCTTGGTCATGCAGCGTGCCGGTGGTTTTCACATCGACAGTGCCGCCGTCAAAACGGCTGACCACAGCGTTGCTGCTCTGCTCGGTTTTGCTCGCGCTGCCATGACCGACCGCAACGTCGATACCGACATTCGGCTGACCGAGCTTGGCCAGTGCGTCCTTGTCCGGCACCTTGCCGTTGAGCACGTCCTTGACTGCGCCCGCGATCGGCCGGGCGATGTCCTTGTATTCGACGTTGGCGCCGATGTCCGCCGACCAGTTGCTGTCGTTGTGCGTGCTGCTTTCGCTGTTGCTGGCCGCGCGGTTGTCGATCTCGTTGGCGGCGACGTTCAGACCGTTGCCAGCCTTGAGTTGCGCGCCTTCGGTGGCGAGTTTGTCAGCATTGATCGTCAGGCCACCGTTGCTCTGCACACTGCTGGTTTGCGCAGTGGTTTTGCTGGTCGAATCCTGCGCCGTGCTGTGGGCGAAATCGACGCCGCTGCCGGCACGGTCGAGGCCGCCGGTGTAGTAGAAACCACCGCCAGTGCTGGAGGTGTCGGTAGCGGTTTTGTGACTGTCAGCTTCGGCGAGCAACGAGACATTCTTGCCGCTCAACTTGGTGTCGCCTGCGGTGGATTTCACCTCTGCGCCTTTGAGCGTGACGTCACCGCCAGCCTTCACCTGCACACTGCCACCGCTGAGGCTGGAGCCCTGCTGGGTAACATCGTTGCGGGTGACGGTTTGCTGTTTGTCTTGGTAGTGAATCCCGGCGCGATATTGCTCCGGCGTTTGCTCTTTGGCGTACGCATCGAAGCCACGGGTTTGCGTGGTGTCGGTGCTGTCGTGAGTGTTCTGCGCAGAATGCACGTTGATGTCGCCCGCTGCATCGGCGGTCAATGCACCGTCTGCCTTGACCGTCGAGCCCGCCACTTCAATGTCCTTGGCGCTTTTGAGCTTGAGATTGCTGTCAGACACCAGCTCACTGCGCACGGTGCTGCTGTCTTTGCTGTTCTGCCGCGACTCGTCCTTGCTGATGCCGAAGAACTTGCTGTCCTTGTCATGGTTGTTGCTGTGCGAGGTGTCCTGCACGCCATCGATGACCAGCGAACCTTTATCGCTGATCACGCTGGCGTCGCTGCCGCCGCGCACCTGGCTGCCGCTGATGCGCACGTCGTCAGCCTTGACGATCAACTTGCCGCTGGCGTTGACCTTGCTGCCCTGATGCTGGGTCTTGCCCTTGTCGGCATCGCCGGTCTTGCCGAAGAAACCACCGCCAACCAGGTCACCGGAATAGCGATTGTCGCTGCTGCGATTGGTCCGTGTGGCGGTGGTGATTTCCACCTGTTTGCCGGCCAGTTGCACATCGCCGGCGCTGCTCAACTCAGCGCCTTCGGTGCGCAAAAGTGCGGCGGTTTGCAGGGCGATATTGCCGGCCTTCAGCTGGCTGGTGACACTGCGCTGCTCTTCGCTGCTGCTGTTCCAGTCGGCTTTCCACAGGTGTTTGCGGTGATTGCCTTGATCGGTTTGCGTATGGCTTTCAGTGGCCGCAGTCAGGCGCAGATCGCCGCCGCTTTGCACGTCGAGATTGTTCGCGGCTTCGACTTTGGCGGCTTTGAGTTCGGTGTCTTTGCCGGACGACAATTTAGCGTCGCGGCTGGCGATAATCTGGCTGCCGTGCTGGCGCGACTCACTGTCGGTCTGGGTGCGATTGTAGGTTTCCCAAGTGATGCCGATGGTGCTGTTGTTCCAGTTTTCGCGCTTTTCCTGCAGCTTGCGGCTTTCGACCGTCGACAAGGTCAGGTTGCGTTTGGCGTCGAGTGTGACGTCGCGAGCGCTGACATCAGTCGCGGCCAGGGTCAGGTCCTTGCCGCTGTGCAAACCAACATCGCCCTGACTGCTGCGAATACCGGCACGGGTCACGTCGAGGCTGTTGGTCAGCGCTTCACCGCTGACACTCAAGTCACCGGCGGAACGAATCTGCACGCCGTCACGCCCGGCCACTTGCACCGCGCCAACCCGCACGCCGGCACCTTCGGCGGTGCTGACAATATTGATGCGCCCGGCCTGCATCGCGCCGAACAGGCTGGCGTCGATGCGTTGATCGGAAGTATTGCCCGATGGATCGACGTTGTTCACCTGACCGCTGGCGTAATCAACCTGATTGCGCCCGACCGTGAGGTTCAATTGGTCGCGCGTCGTGATCGCGCCCTGACTGTCGATACGCGGTGCGATCAGGTTGATCGAGCCCTCGCCGTTGCGCAGGCCGCCGCTGTGAATCTGCAACTGACCGCTGGCATCGCGGCTGTTCAGACTTTGCAGTTTGCCGTCATTCAATTCCGGGCGACCGACCACCAAATTAGCGTTCGGCGTATTGATGAAACTGCCGCCATTGACCGAGATGCCGTTAGGGTTGGCCAGCACGTAATCGGCGGGCCGGCCGAAGATTTCCTGCGCGCCGTTGATGGCGGACGGATTGCGGCTGATCACTTCGTTGAGGATCACGCTCGCCGCCTGGCCTTGCAGTTGCGGGTTGGCCGCCAGTTGCCCGGCCAATTGCGACTGCCCGGCCTGCAGGGCGTTGTTCAGGACCAGGCCCTGACGGTCGACGTTGTAGTCGAGGAACTGGTTGTGCGACAGGCCCGAACCGTTGGGCGCGACGATGTTGACGATGGGCACACCGCCCTGGGTCTGCAATTGCGCGGTGCCACCGGGTCCCGGCGCAACCACGACACCGCCGGCGAGCGCGCTCGGCAGGTGTACGGCGAAGAACAGGCTGGCAATCGCCCAGCGCAATTTGCCCCGAGGCGAAAGATGAAATGCAAAGGTGTGTGCTGGCATAAAAACGTCTCCATGTGAGTACGGCATCACGTTGCGCGTTTAGTCTTGGCCGTGGCTGACGCGCTCAGATCCGACGGCTGTTTGTTCACTGCGTTGTTCAGATTTGCAGGCCTACGCGCATCAGCCAGGTCTCTGGCTCGTGCTGCAAACCGCTCGGTGTGTTGAGTGCGCGTTGGTAATCGACATCCACTTGCAGGTTCTTCCAGCCCAGATTCAGACCGACACTGGCACCGCTCAGGCGTTGCCCCTGAGCACCGTGATCAGCCTTGATCCAGCCGTGGTCGAGGCCCACACGCGGGGTGATCTGCAGCGGCCACTCACTGCGCAGCGGCAGGCGCAAGGTATTGCGCCAGATCGCACCGCTGACACCGGAGGCACTGCTGACCCGATAGCCGCGCACAGCCGAATCGTCGGTGCCGAGCAACTGTTCGATGGCCGGCAACGGGTCCGGGCTGTACTGCATATTGAGTTGGCTCTGCCATTGCCACGCCTGCGCGCCGAACTGGCCATTGCGCCATTGGCTGAGGCCGGCGCGGTACTTGCGAAACTGCGCCTTGGGCAGATTGTTGATCTGCTGTTGTGAATCGTCGTCAGCGCCAAACCAGCGCAGGCCCTGGGCGTAATTGACGTCGAGGTTCCACACCGCGCGGTCGAGCCAGAACAGATTGAGTCCGGCCTCGGCCACCGTCAGCGTCGGGCTCTGAATCCCGAGGCGAACGTCTTGCAGATAGCTGTCGACATCCTTGTGCGCCAGTTGCAGGTTGGCGCTGAGCTGACGGCTCTGGTCGCGCCACAACACGCGGTCGGCGCGCAGGCTGACCTGGTCGGTGATGCCAGTGCTGTGAAAGGTCACGCTCGGCAGTTTGAACGGCGCACGATATTCGGCGTGGCTGGCGAACACGCTGTAGGTCCAGTAGCCGTAGGGGATCGCGTAATACAGGCTGGCGTTGCGGCTGTAACGATCGCCCTGATTGAGCGTGTCGCTGGCGCTGAGGCTCAACAAATCGTTGAGTTGCAGCGGGCTGTCGAGACTCAGGCTGACCGTGTCGCGATCACGTCCGGTGCTGGCGCTGCCGAGGTTGTCGATCCCGGCATTCAAAGCCCAGCGTGACGGCGTGGCACCGCGCGAGCGCAGAATGATGCGCGAGGCGCCGGGCTGGCTGCCGGGGGCGATGTCGGCGGTGAGATCGATCGAGCGCAGGCGATTCAACTGATCGAGGCCCTGCTCCAGATCGCGCAGGTTCAACGGCTCGCCGAGCATTCCCGGGAACGCGCCAGCCAACGAAACCGGCAGACTTTGATCGGCCAGTTCGATGGACTCGATGTAGCCTTCGTCAACACGAATATCCAGCGACTGTCCCGCTGCCGGTGCGCTGACCAGATACGGGCGGCTGGCGATGTAGCCCTTGTCGACGTAGCTCGCGGTGATGGTCGCGAGCAGATGATTGATCTGACCGACGCCCATGCACGGCGCCAGCAGCGGTTTGATCCGCGCATTGAGCTTGTCGCTGTCGATCAGCGTGACGCCGCCAATGCGCGTGCCGCTCAACGGCCAGCAACGTTCATCGGGGGCAACGGTTGGCGGGATGGCTGGGGTGATCGGCGTCGGGCCGAACGCGCCGCGCTGCAATTGCCGTTTTCTTTGTTCAAGTTGCAGTTGTTGCAGATCGCGCTGTTGCTGTTGTTGCTGGCGCAGCACTTCCTGGCCCGGCGCGACAGGTTCGGCAGCTTCAATCGAGGAGGCACAGACACTCAACACAAAGGCCGACAGCAGCGGGCAAAGCGTGGAACGACGGCGAAAAACAGCGCGAAACGGAAACGGCACGCAACTTCCTTGCGATCATCAAATGGCGTAATGCCATGTCATCAATGATCGTGATAGTCGGAGCCATCCCACACAAAAGCAAGACGCTTCCTACAGCGCTTACATTTCTTAAACAAATGATCAGCTTTTTAGAAATGCAGCTTTTTTGAATGCCGCGAACTGACGATCGGCGCCAAAAATGAATTGCCACAAAATATTACTCGCGTAATATTACGGCCGTAATAACGATCCATTTCTGCAGGAATGACGCGATGACCAGCATGCCCACTCTCGAACCTGTTGCGGTAAAGACCAAGCCGCCGCTGCTTAAACGTCTGTTGCTTCCCGGTATCGGTTTGCTCGCGCTGATCTTCGCCGGGGTCTACACCGTGCATTGGTGGGGTGCCGGGCGTTTTCTTGAAGAAACCGACGATGCCTATATTGGTGGCGATGTTACGGTGATCGGGCCGAAAGTCGCCGGCTACATCGACGAAGTGCTGGTCAGCGACAACCAGCACGTAAAGGCCGGCGACGTGTTGATCCGCCTCGACGCCCGCGACTATCGCGCCAATCTGGCCAAGGCCGAAGGTGCCGTCGCTGCAGAAGAAGCGCTGCTGGCCAACCTCGACGCCACCGAACAACTGCAACAAGCAGTGATCGGTCAGGCCCGCGCCGGCATCGATGCCGCCGGCGCAGAAACCGCGCGTTCGCGAGATGACAACGCGCGCTACAAACGCCTGGTGACCACCAATGCCGTGTCCGTGGAAAGCGCACAACGCGCCGACGCCACCTTCAAAACCGCGCAAGCCCTGAGCGCCCGCGCCCAGGCCGAACTGCTCGCCGCGCAACGCCAACTGGCGGTGATCGATACGCAGAAACAACAGGCCCGCGCAGCCCTCCAGCAAGCCCGCGCCGAACGTGATCTGGCGCAGTTGAACGTCGGCTACACCGAACTGCGCGCGCCGGTCGATGGGGTGATCGGCAACCGTCGTGCACGCGTTGGCGCTTACGCCCAGGCCGGTTCACAGCAGTTGTCAGTGGTGCCGGCCAGCGGCCTGTGGGTCGATGCCAATTTCAAGGAAGACCAACTGGCGCGGATGAAACCCGGACAGCGCGTAAGCATCCGCGCCGACGTGCTCTCCGGTCAGGAGTTCCACGGCCGCCTCGACAGCCTTGCCCCGGCGACCGGCTCACAATTCAGTGTGCTGCCGCCGGAAAACGCCACCGGCAACTTCACCAAAATCGTCCAGCGTGTGCCAGTACGGATCCTCCTCGACCCGGCTGACGGCGTACTCGGGCACTTGCGCCCGGGCCTGTCGGTAACGGCGGAAGTCGACACCCGCGCGCAACCTGAAACCACTGCCGTGGCCGTCGCGCCATGAGCAGCACCCTCGCCGCCCCTGCACAGCCATTCAACGCGGCGGACATGGCGACCGCGACCAAGGTGTTCGCCTTCGCGACGATGTGCATTGGCATGTTCATCGCGTTGCTGGATATCCAGATTGTCTCGGCGTCGCTGCGCGATATTGGCGGCGGACTGTCCGCCGGCACCGACGAAACCGCGTGGGTGCAGACCAGTTACCTGATCGCCGAAATCATCGTGATTCCATTGTCGGGCTGGCTGTCGCGCGTGTTCTCGACACGCTGGTTGTTCTGCGCGTCGGCGGTCGGTTTCACCCTCGCCAGCCTGCTCTGCGGCGTGGCCTGGAACATCCAGAGCATGATTGCCTTTCGGGCGCTGCAAGGTTTTCTCGGTGGCTCGATGATTCCGCTGGTGTTCACCACGGCGTTCTTTTTCTTCACCGGCAAACAACGGGTAATCGCCGCCGCGACCATCGGCGCGGTCGCGTCATTGGCGCCGACACTGGGGCCGGTGATCGGTGGCTGGATCACCGACATTTCCTCGTGGCACTGGCTGTTCTATATCAACCTGGTGCCGGGAATTTTCGTCGCCGTGGCGGTGCCGATGCTGGTGAAAATCGACCAGCCGGAACTGTCGCTGCTCAAGGGCGCGGACTATTTGAGCATGGTGTTTCTCGCGCTGTTTCTTGGTTGCCTGGAGTACACCCTCGAAGAAGGCCCGCGCTGGAACTGGTTCAGCGACCAGACCATTCTGACCACGGCGTGGATCAGCGGCCTCGCGGGATTGGCGTTCATTGGCCGCACCTTGCACGTGGCCAATCCGATCGTCGATCTGCGCGCACTCAAGGATCGCAATTTCGCCCTCGGCTGCTTCTTTTCGTTCGTCACTGGCATCGGCCTGTTTGCGACAATTTACCTGACGCCGCTGTTCCTCGGCCGGGTGCGCGGCTACAGCGCGCTGGACATTGGTCTGGCGGTTTTCTCCACCGGCGTGTTCCAGATCATGGCGATTCCGCTGTATGCCTTTCTGGCCAATCGCGTTGATCTGCGCTGGATCATGATGGTCGGTCTGGGTCTGTTCGCGGTGTCGATGTGGGAGTTCAGCCCGATCACCCACGACTGGGGCGCGGGACAATTAATGTTGCCGCAAGCGTTGCGCGGGATCGCCCAGCAACTGGCAGTGCCGCCAGCAGTGACGTTGACCTTGGGAGGGTTGGCGCCGGCGCGGCTGAAACATGCGTCGGGCCTGTTCAATCTGATGCGCAATCTGGGCGGGGCGATTGGTATTGCGGCATGCGCGACCATTCTCAATGACCGCACCAACCTGCACTTCACGCGGCTGGCCGAGCATCTGAACAGCAGCAATGAAGCGATGAATCAGTGGCTGTCGCAGGTCGGCGGCAACCTCGCGAATCTGGGCCAGAGCGGCGACGTCGGCGTCACCGCCAGCCTGCGCCAGTTGTGGTTGCTGACCTACCGTGAGGCGCAGACGCAGACCTACGGCGACACCTTTCTGATGATCGGCGTGTGCTTCGTCATCGCCACCGCGATGGTGCCCTTGATGCGCAAGGTGCAACCACCGGCGGCGCCGAGTGCGGATGGGCATTGATCACTATTTTCTGGCCATGCCCATTTCCCCTGTGGGAGCGAGCCTGCTCGCGAAGGCGTCGTGTCAGTCACCATGGTTGTTATCTGACACTCCGCTTTCGCGAGCAGGCTCGCTCCCACAGGGGTTATGCGTTTGGGCTTAAGCCTGTGGGGTTTTGCGGAAACCTACGGCCAGACGGTTCCAGCTGTTGATGGTGCTGATCGCCACGGTCAGGTCGACCATTTCCTTGGGCGAGAACTGGGCCGCGACCACGTCGTAATCTTCATCCGGCGCATGGGTCAGGCTCAGTTGGGTCAGCGATTCAGTCCACAGCAGCGCAGCGCGTTCGCGGTCGCTGAAGAACGGCGCTTCACGCCATGCAGTCACTGCGAACAAACGACGTGGGGTTTCGCCGCCCTTGATCGCATCGGCGGTGTGCATATCGATGCAGAACGCGCAGCCGTTGATCTGCGAAGCACGCAGTTTGACCAGTTCGATCAAGGTCTTTTCCAGCGGCAGTTTGGAGACGGCGGTTTCCAGGGCGATCATCGCTTTCAGGGCGTCTGGGGAGGCGGTGTAGAAATCGGTACGAGGTTTCATGGTGGCTCCGGGCAGCAAGTGAATGTGTGGCTACGTTAGTCCTCGCACCCGGTTCGGCAAATAGCCAATATTCCAGAAGATCAGGAGGCCACTCGGTTTCCTCGCTGACCGCTCGTCAGCCACTGGGCACCAAGGGTTCTGCGCGTCAGACCAATATCAGGTACATGCCCTTTCTGGAGACGGATCATGATCACGCGCAAACTCACCTCGTTATTGCTCGCCGGCCTGCTCGCCACGGCATCGGCCGCCAGCTTCGCCGCCAACGACGGCGCTGACGCCACAGGCACTAAATCCGGTGGCCCGAGCAGTTCGACCATGCCGCCGGACAACACGCCCGGCGCACCTTCTGGCGGTAGCTCCAGCAGCGGTTCCGGTGCCAACTCCGGCACTGGCATGGACAGCGGCACTGGCACCAACGGTGGTGCCAGCGGTTCGGGTTCGGGTGCGGGCGGCGGCACCGGGTCGGCCGGCGGCGGGACTGGCGGTGCGGGCGGTGGCACTGGCGGCTGAACGAACAAGAGCCATCCCGATTAGACAAGGTCCCATGTGGGAGCGAGCCTGCTCGCGAAGGCGTTGTGTCAGATAACCTTTATTCGCCTGACACGACCTCTTCGCGAGCAGGCTCGCTCCCACAGGGTTTGTGTCGTGCCTGGGTTAGCGATCGGAGCGCATCAACTCGGCCAGGCCGCTGTCCAGCGACAACACCGCCGCGCGATTGCGTCCGGCATTTTTCGCCTGATACAGCGCCGCATCGGCACGCTGGATAAACACTTCCAGGCTGTCATTGCCGCTCGGGATAAACGAATAGCAGCCCAGACTCACCGTCAGATACCCGGTCGGCGAGCCGCTATGGATGATGTGTTTATCGATCACGCTACGGCGAATCTGCCCGGCGATCGCCAGCGCTCCATTGATATCGGTGTCCGGTAACAGCACCGCAAATTCCTCACCACCATAGCGCACCGCCAGATCAGCCTTGCGCTGACAGCACGCCCGCAGCACCTGAGCGACCTGAGTCAGACAATGGTCCCCCGCCACATGCCCGTAGGCATCGTTGTAGCGCTTGAAGAAATCGATATCGAGCATGATCAGGCTGACCGGGCTGACCTGCCGCGCGCCGCGTGCGAATTCGATCTCCAGCGATCGTTCGAACAAGCGGCGATTGGCCAACCCGGTCAGGCTGTCGTGAGTCGCAATCTGCTCCAGTGCGCGCTGGGCCTTGCGCAAGTTCTTCTCGATGCGTTCGCCGTCGCGCACTTGATGAATGAACACCCAGCCAAACAGGCCGACACCGAGAATCACCAGCGCGACAATCACGCTCGCTTGGAACGCACGCTCGTACCAACCCTTGAGAATCGTATCGCGCGAGGTCGCCGCCGACACCACCAACGGATACGCCGACAAACGTCGATAACCGTACAAACGCACCACGCCATCGACCACTGAATGGATCATCGCCGTGCCCGCAGCCGCCTCCGGCAGCAACTTCTGATAGATCCGCCCCTGCGCCAGCGAAGTGCCGATCAGCTTTTCATCAAACGGTCGGCGGGCGAGCAAGGTGCCGTCGCTCAGGCCAAGAAACATGATGCCTTGATCATCGAGGCTGAAGCTTTCGAAGAAACGGTCGAAGTACGACATCTTGATCCCGGCCAGCAGCACGCCCTGAAAATTGCCGGCGTGATCATTGATGCGTTTGGAAATCGGGATGATCCACTCGCCGTTCTCGCGACTGCGAATCGCCGGTCCGATGTGCGCCAGCGTCGAGGCGTTCTGCTGGTGGAATTTGAAGTACTCGCGGTCAGCCACGCCGTTGCCACGGGGCAGATCGGCGAACGAGGTAATCACCCACTGACCCTGCGTGTCGAAGAGGAACATGCCATGCAACTGATCGAGTTGCTGCACCCGACGGGCAAAGGTTCTCTGCAAGCGTGGTTTCTGCGCGGCGCCGTAACCGTCCTCCTGAATCCAGTCGACCAGGCTGGTCATCACCAGATCGGCGGCCAGAAACGTGTCCTCTGCCTGCTGCGCCATGGCCCGGGTCAAGTTGCTCGACGCCACTTTCGCCACCGCCAGATCCTGGCGCCGCGACTGCTCCAGTTGCAGGTACAGCAAACCGGACAGGCACAACCCCACCGCAACGATAAACAGCACCGCCGCTTTGCGCAGCGGCAGGCGTTTAAGGGTGCCTCCGGGGGCCTGATGCGGATCGTGAATGGGGATAGGCAAAAGCAAGTCCTGGGCAGGTACGGCAAGGGCGCCAGCGGGTAAACCCTTATGTCTGTGAGCGTAGCCCACCGGGATGTACGGGGCAAACGCCCCGGTCCCGCCCAGTTATATCGGCGCGCAACGAGATTGGATGATCGCTGTTCGACGATTTATTTTCGATTGCTCCTTTACGGTTAGTCAGTTGTGAAGGGCCAGGCGCCGCATCGCACTGTGCAGGTGTGCCCGCGCACTGGCCGGATCGCTTTCGCGCATCTGCTCATAGGCCCGTTGCGCAATCGCGTGGGGCAGGAGTTGGGCGTGGATGCGGGGGATTCGCCTGAAATTCCCCCGTTTCTGCTACCGGGGTTTATTGATTTCCCGCAGTAGATCCGCGACGGGGACATTCATGGTATTTGAGTAATAAGGTTTGTAGCCGTAGGCGGTGACGACGACTTTGCAGGGGATTTGTTGTTTGTTGGCGAGGAGTTGGTTCAGTTCTGACGCTGACAGATCTCTCTCCGTACTTCGGTCGCTGGAGGTTTCAGTGATAAATGTACTGGTCGAAAAGGAGAATTTGGAGCTGCCGCTTTCGCCTGTATCAGAATCCACCAGCCCCACCGCAGAATACTGAATAGCTTTACCAACCGAAAAATCGTGGTCATCCGCTAACGCGCACCTCAATGTCCCCGAAGCCATCCCTTGCCTTTCGCCTCGGCCAAACAGGTTCAAAACATCCACATCGGATTGATATTTGATGACATATAGAAGGGGGCTCGACCTGTCTACGGACACATAACTCAAATTTGCCGGAGGCTGTGAATGGTCCTTTGCACATCCCGAACAGACAGCCAGAACCACACAAAGGAACAATCTATACATCACGGAAACTCCTTCATGATTGAATCAAACAACAAGTCACTTGCAGATTTACCATCAGCGATTGGGGCGTTTAGCAATCCCAGTGCGTTAGCGTGATTCGTGTCGACATTTACGTTAATTGACGGTCCGCAGGAGATAATCCATTTTTCCCCGAAGTCCGCGACCCCATCTGATGGGTCTCTCTTGGAAGGTGTTGCCTTGATATTGATCCAATCAACCGAAACTGGCGTGGGACGTTCGCGATAAATGTCTGAGCCCAGCCAAACCAAAGCCCCTTCACCCACAGGATCCAGGGTGATCAGCATCTGAACCCTGTAACCCCAATCCGACATTATTTTGGACAGGTGCGCACCATTCCAGCCGCCGAGGCTATGGCCCACGATATAGACGGGACAGCTTTTATACGGAATAAGGCTTAGCACGTGCCGTTGAATGTCCTGCTTTCCCCTGACTTCGTTGTAACCCAACCATTCCGATTTATATTTTCCTTCTCCCTTTAATGTCTCAGTGCGCCTATCAAATGCAAGCCGTGCATCCTGGATGTTTTCATAAGGCCCCGAAAAATAATAACTCTCCTTATCTCCCGCACCGCCAATAAAAACCACAATCGCCTTGGTACTCTCCACCGGCACAGGCTTGTCGCTGACATCTTTCTTGTCCGTCAGCGCATGTTCCTTGTGCAGCTTGTAATTGTTGCCCTTCGCGCACGTTACCGTTTCAGCCGTCATGCCTTACTCCTCCAAAAACAACTTGATGGTTTCCGGCAGGTGCGAGCTGACTTGGTGAGTAAATCCGTTCGCGTCAGACCCCCCATGTTCCAGACGTCCGTCAGCGCGCTGAATAACGTAAGGATGATCAGGCATGGGCTCACCGGTCACGTCATTGACCAGTTTCAGCCTGTCAGTGAAATGCACCGGCATCGGCAACAAGCCACTGAAGGGAGCCGCTGTCACTGTGTCACCGATGATGACCGTGCCTGAACCGCCGATGACGACATTGCCGTGACCACCGGTGCTGTCCAGTGTCGCGGCGTTCAAACCATTGATGAACACCGTCGACGCAACAGCACCGGTAATCGGGCTGCCGCAGGCGGATTTGTCAGTCATCCGCGCAGCCGCCAAGCCGTCGAAATTCACATTCGGGGAGCCACTGACAATGGGATTGGTGCCATGTCCCGGCAATGGGCAGGCGGTTGGATCGGTGACGCGGGCGGCGGGTTTTCCGCTCATGAACAGCTCCTTGCAATGTTACGTGGTCATCCTTTCGGGGGCGCAAGCATGCGGGAGTTCGCCGGGTACTTCAAACCTGCAGGCAAAAAAAGGCGCCCGATCGGGCGCCTTTCCTGACTATGGAAACTGCTGGTATCAGCGCGACGGCGGCACGCGAATATCCCCCGCCCGGCACTGGGTTTTCACGCCTTTGCCACAGGCGCCGAACTGCAGATCCTTGCCCATGCACACGCGCACTTCCGACAGTTCCGGGCCGCTGCAAATGACCGCGATGCCATCGGCCGGAATCCCCGGGTTGGCTTTACGGAACAAGTCGGCGATTTCCTGGGCCTCGAAGTAATACGAGGAGCTGAACGGTTGCAGCTCATCGGGGATTTTCACCGCCGCCACGGCTTTGTCCGCTTCATCGAGATAACCCATCGCGCCGAGGCCGCTGCAGGTGCCGTGCTTGGACCATTCGTGGTCGAGCAGTTTTTTGGTCGGGAACAGCGTCAGGCCCTGGCTGGTTTGTGCCGCGTTCAGCGTGGTCAGCGGTGGACAGGACTCCGGCCAGCCACCCTTGGCGTATTGCGGCCACAAACCGTGCAACACAAAGCCGTAGCCCTTGCCAGTGCACTGCGAGTCATCTTTATGCGTAAGGCAAAAGGTCGGCGACCAGGACAACGCCAGCAGGTAGTAATCGAACACCCCCGCCACCGACTCCGTCTGCGCCTTGCTCGACTGTGATTGCCGCGCCGAACTCAAACCGATGCTACCGGCCGTCAGCGCAATCACCGCCAAAATTGTAAACAGCTTTTTCATGTACCCACTCCTTGGGACGCCTGCGTCCATGGTTTTCGATCCTGACCGACTTGGCCAGCGCTGATTTCGCCACGCTTGTGTTGCAAGCGCATGACGCAAGGCAACGCCGTACGCCGTTGTAAGGTCTACGATTAACAGGCAGACACCAAACCAAGGGATCCGAAATGAGTAAAGCAGACGAACTCGCCGCCAAACTCAAGCAAACCCGGCACACCCATGCCGATGCCACGCTGGAGATCGATTGCTGGCCAGCTCAGGTGTACGACTTGTACCACCGCATTGAGGCCTGGTTACAGCCAGTCACCGAGGTAGGACTGAAGATTCGGCGCAATCCTACGCACGTTTGCGAAACTTCACCGGACGGTGAAGCGCACGACTACGCGATCGATCAACTGGTGATCGAAGCCAATCATCAAACCCTGACATTTGATCCCATTGCGCGGTTTACCGAGGATGGCGCCGGCCGTGTGCAGATCATCCCGTCAGCCACGGACACCTATTTGCTGCGTACCGTGGATGAGCACGGTGAAAGCCATTGGTGGGTGCAGTCGATTGAAACCGGTCAGCAACTGGATGCCATCGCGCTGACCGAAAACAATCTGTTGCTGGCGGTGCAGGAAGGCCTCGGCCTGTAGGGCAAACGATCAAACTGTCAAAACTGTAATCCACGCCTCAGCCAACTGAAAGCTGGCGCTGGTTAGCCTCCCCGTCATGAGTCAAACGGGGATTTCCAGCGCATGCCTTCCAACCCATCACGACGCACCTTCGTCAAAGGTCTCGCCGCCGGCAGTCTGCTCGGCGGCTTGGGCCTGTGGCGCACGCCGGTCTGGGCGCTCTATGCGCCTGGTCATTTGAATGAACTGAGCGGCAGCGACTTCGAGCTGTTCATCGGTGAGACCCCGGTCAACTTCACCGGCAGCCCGCGCACGGCGATGACCATCAACGGCAGCCTGCCCGGCCCGCTGCTGCGTTGGCGCGAAGGCGACACCGTGACGCTGCGGGTGCGTAACCGGCTCAGCGCCAGCACCTCGATCCACTGGCACGGCGTTCTGCTGCCGGCGAACATGGACGGCGTGCCCGGTCTGAGTTTCCACGGCATCGAACCGGGCGGCGTGTACGTCTATCAATTCAAGGTGCGGCAGAACGGCACCTACTGGTATCACAGCCACTCCGGGTTACAGGAACAGGCCGGTGTCTACGGGCCACTGGTGATCGACGCTCTGGAACCCGAGCCGTTCCAGTACGACCGCGAGTTCGTGGTGATGCTCAGCGACTGGAGCGACGAAGACCCGGCCAGCCTGCTGAAGACCCTGAAAAAGCAGTCCGACTATTACAACTTCCACAAACGCACCGTCGGCGATTTCATCGATGACGTCAGCGAGAAAGGCTGGGGCGCCACCGTGGCCGATCGCAAGATGTGGGCAGAAATGAACATGAACCCCACTGACATTGCCGACGTCAGTGGCGCGACCTACACCTTCCTGATGAATGGCCACGCACCGGATAACAACTGGACCGGCCTGTTTCGCCCCGGTGAAAAACTGCGGTTGCGCCTGATCAATGGTTCGGCGATGACCTACTTCGACGTGCGCATTCCCGGACTGAAAATGACCGTGGTCGCGGCGGATGGCCTGCACGTCAAACCGGTCAGCGTTGATGAGTTCCGCATCGCCGTGGCCGAGACCTACGACGTCATCGTCGAGCCGGATGCCGACGCGTACACGCTGTTTGCCCAGGCCATGGATCGCAGCGGTTATGCCCGTGGCACCCTCGCCACTCGCGCCGGGTTATCTGCGCCGGTACCGGTTCTGGATCCGCGCCCGTTGGTGACCATGGACGACATGGGCATGGGCGGCATGGATCACGGTTCAATGGACATGAGCACCATGGATCACTCGGCGATGGGGCCGATGCAATCCCATCCCGCCAGCGAAAAAGACAATCCGCTGGTCGACATGCAAGCCATGACCACCGCACCAAAACTCAACGACCCGGGCCTCGGCTTGCGCAACAACGGCCGTCGCGTGCTCACCTACGCCGACCTGCGCAGCACCTTCGCAGACCCGGATGGCCGCGACCCGAGCCGCACAATCGAACTGCACCTGACCGGCCACATGGAGAAATTCGCCTGGTCGTTCAACGGCATCAAATTCTCCGATGCCGAGCCTTTGCGCCTGAAGTACGGCGAGCGCATCCGCCTGGTGCTGGTCAACGACACGATGATGACCCACCCGATTCATCTGCACGGCATGTGGAGCGATCTGGAAGACGAAAACGGCGACTTCCAGGTACGTAAACACACCGTCGACATGCCGCCCGGCACGCGCCGTACCTACCGCGTGACCGCCGATGCACTCGGCCGCTGGGCCTATCACTGCCATCTCCTGTACCACATGGAAATGGGCATGTTCCGCGAAGTGCGGGTGGAAGAATGAAGGGGCCGCTGATGACTCGACTTACTGCGTTTACCTTGCTGCTGATCGGCAGTCCGGCGATGGCCGCCAGCGACATGCCGGGCATGGATCACAGCCAGATGCCCGGCATGGATCACTCGACGATGCAAAGCATGGACGACGGCATGATGCAGCCTGCCGCGCCGACCGAAAGTCGCACGCAGATCCCGCCGCTGACCGACGCCGACCGCGCCGCCGTGTTCACCAGCCCCGGCGGCCATCAGGTCCATGACAGCGCGATCAACAGCTACTTCCTCGCCGACAAACTCGAATGGCAGGACGCCGATAACGGCAGTGCGTTGGCCTGGGATCTGTCCGGCTGGATCGGTGGCGACATCGATCGTCTGTGGCTGCGTTCCGAAGGCGAACGCAGTAACGGCAAGACCGAAGACGCCGAGATTCAGGCGCTGTGGGGCCATGCGATTTCGCCATGGTGGGATGTGGTCAGCGGCGTGCGTCAGGACTTCAAACCCGGCGCGCCGCAGACCTGGGCCGCGTTCGGTCTGCAGGGCATGGCGCTGTACAACTTCGAAGCCGAGGCCACGGCGTTTATCGGTGAAGGCGGCCGGAGCGCTCTGCGATTCGAGGGTGATTACGACATCCTGCTGAGCAATCGCCTGATCTTGCAGCCCACCGCTGAACTCAACATTTACGGCAAAAACGATCCGCAGCGAGGCATCGGTTCCGGCCTTGCCAATACCGAAGCCGGCCTGCGTTTGCGCTATGAAATCCGCCGCGAATTTGCGCCCTACATCGGCGTGACGTGGAACCGCACTTACGGCAACAGCGCCGATTACGCCCGCGAAGAAGGCGAGGATCGCAGCGAAGCGCGGCTCGTGCTCGGCGTGCGGCTGTGGTTCTGAATCCCCTTAGAAAACAACCCAGAGGTCTTGCATGCGCAGCTTGAAAATCACCCTTGTACTCACCAGCGGCTTGCTCCTGAGCAGCCTCGCCCAGGCCCACTCGAAACTGCTCTCGTCGAGCCCGGCCGAAGGTGCCGATGGCGCCGCGCCCGGCAAGATTGAACTGCACTTTTCGGAGAACCTGCTGACCCAGTTCTCCGGCGCCAAACTGGTCATGACCGAAATGCCCGGCATGGCCCATTCGCCGATGCCGATGAAAGCCAAGGTCAGCGCCGGCAGCGACCCGAAAAGCATGCTGATCACCCCGCTCTCTCCATTGCCCACCGGCACTTATCAAGTCGAATGGCGCGCGGTGTCCTCCGATACGCACCCGATCACCGGCAACGTCACGTTCAAAGTGAAGTAAGCGATGGGCGAACTGATCAACATCCTCCTGCGGTTTGCGTTGTATGTGGATTTGCTGCTGGTGTTCGGGCTGGCATTGTTTGCGCTGTACAGCGGTGATGCGCTGCTGCGCTTTCGGCCGCTGTTGCGCGGAATGGCGTTGATCGGGGCGCTGCTGTCGGTGGCTGGTCTGGTGCTGATGACCCGCACCATGAGTGGCAAAACGGCGTTCGCGGCGCTGTGGCCGCATCTGCAAATGATGCTGCTGGAAACCGACGTCGGGCTGGCGTGGGCAGTACGAATGATTGCGCTGATCGTGGTGTTGTTCAGGCCGGGGGCTTGGCTTGCGTCGATTGTCGGCGCCGTTGCCCTCGCCTCTCTGGCCTGGAGCGGGCATGGGGCGATGGACGAGGGAGCGCTGCGGTTCTGGCATTTTCTCAGCGACATTCTGCACCTGCTTGCAGCGGGTGCGTGGCTGGGTGCGATGCTGGCGCTGGTGTTGATGGCACGGGGGCTGGTTGATGAAGCGCGCATTCGTTCGCTGGCGTTTGCGGTTCGGCGCTTTGAGTGGGTCGGCGCAGCGATTGTGCTGACGCTGTCGATCACCGGCGTGGTGAATTACTTGTTCATCGTCGGCCCGAGGCTGGATGAAGTGTTGCTCGGCACGTACGGGGTGCTGCTGACGATCAAGGTTTTACTGTTTGCCGGAATGTTGGTGTTGGCAGCGTTGAATCGCTTTCATCTTGGTCCGGCATTGCAGCAGGCATTGCGCGATGGACAACATGTCGTCGCGGCGAATGCGCTAAAACGCAGCGTTGTCGTTGAACTGGCAATCGCATTGCTGATCGTGGCACTGGTGGCGTGGCTCGGCACGTTAAGCCCGGACGCGGGATGACACCCGGGAAAGCCTTTCACTACACTGGGCCACCCTTCCTTCTCGGAACTGCGATCTCAATGACAATTCCAAAAAGCACGATGATCTTCTGCGGCGCGCTCACATTGGCCACTGCCGTTCAAGCGCAGGAACCCCCTTCGCACCTCGACAGCATCCAGCAACAAGGCCAATTGCGCGTCTGCACCACGGGCGACTACAAGCCCTACACCTTCAAACGCACCGACGGCGACTTCGAAGGCATCGACATCGCCATGGCCCGCTCGCTGGCCGACAGCCTCGGGGTCAAAGTGCAATGGGTGCAAACCACCTGGAAAACCCTGATGCCGGACATGCAGGCCGGCAAGTGCGACATCGGTATGGGCGGTATTTCGGTGACGCTGGAACGGCAGAAAAAAGCCTACTTCAGCAACACCCTCGACACCGACGGCAAGATCCCGCTGGTGCGCTGCGCTGATGTCAGCAAGTACCAGACCGTCGAACAGATCAACCAGCCTAACGTGCGCCTGGTCGAACCCGCCGGCGGCACCAACGAAGCCTTCGTCCACGCTTTCCTGCCCAAGGCGCAACTGGCCCTGCATGACAACGTGACGATCTTCCAGCAACTGCTCGACAACCAGGC
Source organism: Pseudomonas sp. CROZ-RG-20F-R04-15 (assembly GCF_022662375.1). Classification (GTDB taxonomy): domain Bacteria; phylum Pseudomonadota; class Gammaproteobacteria; order Pseudomonadales; family Pseudomonadaceae; genus Aquipseudomonas. The sequence continues at coordinate 26,351 of NZ_JAKNQL010000016.1, forward strand.
CGATGTGATGATCACCGACGCCTCGGAAGCGCTGTATCAGCAGAAACTCAAACCGGGCTTATGCGCGGTGAATCCGCATCAGTACATGCAGTATGGCGAGAAGGCTTACTTGCTACCGCGCGATGACATCAGCTGGAAGTTGTATGTCGATCAGTGGCTGCATCTGAGCAAAGTCACCGGCAAGTATCAGCAAACCCTCAGCGAATGGATTGCCGTACCGGCCGCGCAGTAATCCTCAATCGTCATGCAACATGCCGGAGCTGTATTGATTGAGACTGCTGCCGATACTGTTGCCACCGAACTTCAACGTGTTGGCGTTGCGGGCCTCCGGCGACTGACAGTCGCTGGAGAAACAACTAGTAGTGGTCAGGCCACCCGCGCCCGAACAGGCACTCAACACCGATACCGCTGCAGCGATCAACAGCACTTTGACGACATTAAGGCGCATGGCACGATTCCCCTAGGGATGAACAACGACGATCTTGTCTCAGCATCCTAGGCCTGCTTTGCACACGGCAAGATGAAACTTTGCTGATCGACAGCGGCGGTTCAGCATTGCCTGCCCGTTCAATCCTTTCCCGGTTTGGGGATCGCAATCCGGCTACCGGTCTTGACCTCGCGCAACGCCAGGCTGGACTGAATCGAGGCAATCCCCACCTGACGCCTGAGCACCTGCTCGATGAAATCGCTGTAGCTATCAAGATCCTCCGCCAACACCTGCAACACATAATCGGCATCGCCGGTGATCTTGTGGCAGGCCACCACCTGCGGCAATTGCGCAATCACCGCCTCGAAAGCGTCCGGCGCGTGGTCGGCATGGGTGGAAAAGCGAATGTGCACAAACGCCATGATATCCAGCCCGAGCATTCGCCGATCAAGGTTGGCCTGATAGCCCTTGATCACCCCGGCCTCCTCCATGCGCTTGCGCCGTCGCCAACACGGCGTAAGGCTCAGCGACAGTCGCTCGCTGAGTTCAGCGTTGGAAATGCTGGCGTCCTCCTGCAACAACTCAAGTATCGCCAGGTCGGTTTCGTCGAGACTGATGCGTTTGGATATTTTTTTCTGCACAACGCCATTCCTGAGTAAAAACGCCCGAATAATCGACTGAATCCCGAACACAAAGCAAAGAAAGCGCAGTCTAGCCGGAACAGAATATTTGCACTGGCTAACAATAACGGATGCGCACAATGTTTACAGTTTTCAGTGATTCCCACCGGTTGCACCACGGCACCGAATTGAAGGACGGCGTGCTCAAACCCTCGTTCGAGCAACCGAGTCGGGCCGACACCGTGCATAACCGAGTCAAACAGGTCGGCCTCGGGCAGATCGTCGAACCGCGCGCGTTTGATCGCTCGTGCTACGTCAATGCGCACAGCGAGCGCTACGTCAGTTTTCTCGAAACTGCCTGGGGCGAATGGTGCGCAACCGGTCGCACTCACGACGCCTTGCCGCTGGTCTGGCCGGTGCGCGATCTGGCCGGCGAAGAGGTGCCAACATTCATCGACGGCAAGCTCGGCTTCTATGCCATGGATGCCGGCTCACCGATCACGGCCACGACCTGGCAAGCGGTGAAAACCAGCGCCGACGTCGCCCTCACTGGCCTGGCCCTGCTCGATGAAGGCCACGACAGTGCCTTTGCCCTGTGCCGCCCGCCCGGCCATCACGCCGCGCGCGAATACATGGGCGGTTATTGCTACCTCAACAACGCCGCGATTGCCGCGCAACAAGCCATCACCCAAGGCGCCAAACGTGTCGCAGTGCTGGACGTCGACTTCCACCACGGCAACGGCACGCAGAACATTTTTTACCAGCGCAGCGACGTCATGTTCGTGTCGCTGCACGGCGAACCGGCGGTGTCCTATCCGTACTTCTCGGGGTACAGCCACGAAGTCGGCGCGGGTGTCGGCGAGGGTTACAACCTCAACTATCCCCTGCCGAAAAACACCACCTGGGAGAGCTACCGCAATGCCCTGCTCCACGCCTGCAAAAAACTCCAGCAGTTCGCCCCTGAAGTGCTGGTGATTTCCCTCGGTGTCGACACGTTCAAGGACGACCCCATCAGCCACTTCCTGCTCGAAAGCGATGACTTCATCGGCATCGGTGAACTGATCGCGAGCGTCGGCTGCCCGACCCTGTTCGTGATGGAGGGCGGCTACATGGTCGATGAAATCGGCATCAATGCCGTCAACGTGCTGCACGGTTTCGAGAGCAAACGCAGCTGAACCGGCTCGCCGCTCTACAACCTTTCAATGACTGGATCGGAGAACAAGAACATGACGCTTTTTATTGATGTCGATGATGCTGCACGCCTGTTCACCCAAGTCGGTATCCGCCGCGCCATTCGCGAAATGGCCGGCTACATCGAAGCGGACTACGCACGCTGGGCACAGTTTGATAAATCGCCGCGCACGGCCAATCACTCGGCAGACGGCGTGATCGAGTTGATGCCCACCGACGACGGCCAGCAGTACTCGTTCAAATACGTGAATGGCCACCCGAACAACGGCCAGCAGAACTTGCTGACGGTCATGGCTTTCGGTCTGCTGGCGGATGTGCAGAGTGGCTATCCGACCCTGCTCAGCGAACTGACCCTGACCACCGCCGTTCGCACGGCGGCCACTTCCGCGCTGGTCGCGCAATCGCTGGCTCGCCCGGGTGCGACCTCGATGGCCTTGATCGGCAACGGTGCGCAAAGTGAATTTCAGGCGCTGGCCTTTCATGAAATGTTGGGCATCAACGAAATACGTATCTTCGATATCGATCGAGACGCTTCGCTCAAGTTGAAGCAAAACCTCGCCGCGTTCCCGGACATCGAAGTGATTCTGGCCAGCTCGGTGAAGGATGCGGTCAAAGGCGCCGATATCGTCACCACGGTCACCGCCGACAAAGCCTACGCAACCATTCTGACGCCCGAAATGATCGAGCCCGGCATGCACATCAATGCAGTCGGCGGTGACTGCCCGGGTAAAACCGAACTGCACACCGACATCCTGCGCAACGCCCGGGTCATCGTCGAATTCGAGCCGCAAACGCGCATTGAGGGCGACATTCAGCAACTGGAAACCGATTCCCCGGTGATCGAATTTTTCCGCATTGTGCTGGGCGAAGTGGCCGGACGCGAGAACGACGCGCAGGTGACGGTGTTCGATTCGGTGGGTTTTGCCCTGGAAGACTTTTCGTCATTGCGCTACCTGAAAGACCTGGCGCAGGCACAGCAAATCGGCCAGCGCATCCACTTGGTGCCGACGCCGGCCAACATCAAAAACCTCTTTCAACTGCTCGATACGCAACCGGCCAAAACCTCGCGTCTGCGCACCGTCAGTTGATCGCTAATCGCCGCCCCCACCACAGGGGGCGATTCACCTTGTGATCAGCCGCTGCACCCCTAACAAGAACGCTCGACACCTACTTTCTGCCAAAACTCAAAAACATAAAATCAAGAGGTTTTGCAATGAAATCGACCCCTTCCGGGCTGCCTGAACAGCCCGCGCTGCAGCGCACGCTCAGCAATCGTCACATCCAGTTAATGGCCATGGGCGGCGCCATCGGCACCGGCCTGTTCATGGGCTCCGGGAAGATCATCGCCCTCTCCGGGACGTCGATCATCCTCATCTACATGATCATCGGCCTGTTCGTGTTTTTCGTCATGCGCGCCATGGGCGAAATGCTTCTGTCCAACCTCAACTTCAAAACCTTCGCCGACTTCGCCGGCGCCTACCTCGGCCCGCGCGCGGCGTTCTTCCTCGGCTGGTCGTACTGGCTGAGCTGGAGCGTGGCGGTGATCGGCGATGCCGTCGTGGTCGGCGGATTCTTCCAGTACTGGTTCCCCGACGTACCGGCGTGGATACCCGCCGTCGGCATGCTGGCAACCCTGTTCGCGCTAAACGTGCTGACCGTCAGGCTGTTCGGTGAAGTGGAATTCTGGTTCGCGATCATCAAGATCATCGCCGTCGTAACCCTGATCGGCGTCAGCAGCGTGCTGATCGCCAGCTCGTTCGTCTCGCCCAGTGGCGTCACCGCGTCCCTGAGTCATCTGGTGGACAAACAAGCAGCGTTCCCTAACGGCTTGTTCGGCTTCTTCGCCGGATTTCAAATGGCGATCTTCTCCTTCGCCGGCACCGAGCTGATCGGCACCGCCGCCGCCGAAACCCGCTCGCCGGAGAAGACCCTGCCCAAAGCGATCAACTCGATTCCGCTGCGGATCATCCTGTTCTACGTCCTGGCACTGACCTGCATTATTGCCGTGACCTCGTGGCAACAGGTCTCCCCCGTCAAGAGCCCCTTCGTCGAACTGTTCCTCGTCGCCGGGTTTCCCGCAGCGGCCGGTATCGTCAACTTCGTCGTCCTGACCTCGGCGGCATCTTCGGCCAACAGCGGCGTGTTTTCATCGAGCCGCATGTTGTTCGGGCTGGCCAATCAGGACAACGCCCCCGGTATATTCCGCAGACTGTCGAACAACAGCGTGCCGCTGCTGAGCCTGGCGTTTACCACGCTGTTGATGTTGGTCGGCGTGCTGGTGCTGTTCATCGTGCCGGAAGTCATGACCGCCTTCACCATCGTCTCCACCGTGTCGGCGATTCTGGTGATTTTCACTTGGTCGACCATCCTTGCGTCCTACATCGCCTACCGGAAAAAACGTCCGGATCTGCATGCGAAGTCGGCTTACAAGATGCCCGGCGGCGTGCCGATGGCTTGGTTCTCGTTGGCGTTTTTGGGGGTTGTGCTGGGGTTGCTGGCGTTGCGGCCTGACACACGGATTGCGCTGATGGTGATGCCTGGGTGGTTTGTCTGGTTGGGGATTGCTTATCAGTTGACGCGGTTGAGGAAGCCGAAATCTGCGGTTGAGTCGGCGGGGCAGTTTGGCTAGAGCTGCGAGCGAAAGCCGTCACCTAAAGTGACGGCTTTTAGTCTCACTGAAAGGCTGTGCCAATCCTCGATCGATCAGAAGAAAACCAGATTCCGGTGACTTTACCGGTAATGTCTTCGAGTGCGACCTGGCCCATAAAGCGGCTGTCGTTACTGACATCGCGGTTATCACCGAGCAGATAAACATGGTCCTTCTCGACCACCGTCGGCGGCGTTTGCAGATAACGAGGATCCTTCACCCGATCTGGCGGTGCAAAGAACAGCCCCATGTTTTCGCCGTTGCGAATGACCTTACCGTCAACAATCGACAAGGTATCGCCACCCACTGCCGCCACACGTTTGACCGCCTCCGTGCCGTTGTAGCGATAAGTCACAATGTCGCCCACCTGGGGCGCGTCGATGCGCATTTTGGTGACGATATAGTCACCGATCGAAAGAGTCGGAACCATCGAGCCAGAGGGGATGAAGTAAGTCTTGAAGCCCAGCGTCGGGCCTCTCAATGGCCCCAAAAGAATCAGCGTGAGGATGACCAGCGCCACCACGTAAAGCACATGGAAGCGGGTGCTGGGGCTGTGCACCGGATGGTCGTTTCTACGCACCGATATCGCAGCTGCCGTGGCCGAACAGAGTTTCACCAGGACGATAAACGTAGCGAAGACATACAGGCCCACTGGCGTGGCAGGCACCCCGCAGACGCCGAGTAAAATCACACCCAGATAAAGCAAAGCGGCAACACGCACCGCCCACTTCACCTGACCGGCGTACACCAGACCCCAGCCGGCCACCAGGCACGACATCCCAAATGCTTGCAGCGGCAGCTTCGGCTTGTCAGGAGCAGACATAAATTCTCTTCACGTAAATAGCTGACAATCAAGCGCCCGGCCTATTCAGCCAACAGGGCGCTACGGGCAATGCAGAGGGGGTTATTTAGCGGAAAAATAACCCGTCGTGCGCAATTGCAGGCTGTACACCCAGATACCAAACACCAGTGCATATTCTTTGAACATCGGCAGAGTGAGCAGATGCACAACCGAACCGCTGTTCATCTGCGACAGAGAAAAGGCAATCCCCAGAATCAACGCCAGAACAAAGCACAGCGAGCTGATCTTCTTTCTCGCCAGCAACAGCAAGCCGCCGACAAACATCAACAACGCCACCACGCAGACGTTCAGCAGCATCAGAAACGAAATATCCCCTTCCCGCGCTTGCTGAAACCCGTCATGAGCCACCCACAAACCGGCCTGAATCAATACGACAAAGCAATAAAAAACGGCCATAAAGACGACGGCGGGACGTGTGTTGTACCAAGCTTGGGACGATGTAGCTTCCATGGTGCGGCGACTCCTGAGTAAAGGCGCGCAATGCTACTAAATGGCCATCACCCTGTCCATTTACTCACCCTCCTCTCGACTTTTTTGCTCAGTGCCAACAACCCCTCCGTGGCAACGGCTAAGCCGTTCGCCACAAAGGGAGCTGATTTACGCCTTCACCTCAACGTTATCCAACGCCTGATTCACCGCCAACTCGCCCAGCATCACCACTTGCGCGATGCCCAACGCGGTTTTGCGGTGCGAGGGGTCGAGTGCTGCGGCGAAGTTGTTGAGCATTTCCGAGGCGGAGCTCAGCGTTTCACTGGCATTGGCCAGCAGGGATTCCGAGTCGTACTTTGGGTTGGCGAAGTACATGCGCTCGGGCTCGTTGACGCTGGCCATGATGTGGCCGGCGGGGAGGAGGTAGTGATCGAGGGCGCGCTCGGCGGCTTCGTGGAGTTTTTTGGGGTTGAGGGAATCGTAGGGGGATGCGGGATCGGTTTCTGGTGGGTTGGGCGTTACTTTGAACATAGATGGAACCTCTAGCGCGATTACTAAAAGGAGCCATCACCCACGCTACCAAACGATGGGTGGCGGCCATACGCGGGTTGGTAGACCGGTCGCACTAGAACCCGGCGCCCACGAATGGGCCCCACGCATGACCACCATGAAATCCGAGTCCTGGGAAAGCGACTGAAATTGGTGATGCAATGCATCTAGACACGAAGCGGGCTACCAAACCCGATCACTGGATTTCAGTGATGTGGGGACGATAGAACCCGCGGGCTAGACGCACAAGCCGGGGGATTCTGTCTTAGGTGTAGGGGGAGGCGCAAGGTGTTGTAGGGTTTTGCTTATGACGAGCAGTATCCTTTAAACAAATGCAGCTTCATCATGTTTGGCTTCCAAGTGGATAAAGGAATTTCTACGTCACACACCTAGAGCTTAAAAATGCAACTCGAGACTAATTGGGAAGACCAAGATGCGCGATTCCTGCCATGAGTCACCAAAGAAAAAGTGTCGAGCACATAGCACTCGGCACGCGTAGATCTATTTTTCCTTTTTACAAACATCCGTCCTGAACGAGTAACCTTGCGCACCTTCCTTTATTATCAAATACTGTCCATCCTCTCCTTTTATACCTCGCTCTTTCTCACCCAGCGTGCAATTTGTAAAGCTCCTACCTTCTAATAAGTACAATGAAAATGGCAATTGTTTATCCAAAAAACTGTCATAGTCACGAGCCCATTCTTTCCCTTCAGTCTTCACAAATGCGAACAGTAGTAAAAAAGCAAAAAAACGAGCAGCCAGCGTTGTCTTGGCAAGAAAACTGCTAAAGATCTTTCCAACAAAACTAAAGCAAGGATTCTGAGCCAAGTCTTTACCCATAAGTAAAAACAGGAAAACTATTGGAAGAAAAACAAAACTCATAGTCAACAAAAAAACCGAAACAACCCACGCAAACAACGGAATCATTATTACCGTGAGTATCGCCTTTGTGTAGGTAACTGATATGAAGTCTACTTTCGTTACGATATTGATAGCATTCTCCGACAGCCCAAGGGCGATATTAGACAGTAAGAAATAAACAACAAGCAAGAACGCCTTACCTAAGGAAGACGCCCATATCCGCTTATAAACCATGACAAGATCTGAAGTAACTCCAAGCCCTAGCATCAGCATTACAAAATACAGAAGATTAACACCCCCATGAAACCCAACAAGTCGCATTACAATTACACTGAATGCGATAGAGTAACCAAACGCATACAGTTTTTGACTTCTTGATGCCGTTGAACAAAATACAGCGTTCTTATCCATAAGCCATTTGGCGAAGCGCTGACGCCCACTCAGCTCGAAATTGCTATCCTGCTTACTGTTCAATTTTAGTTCCTTCCAAATTTTCATTGCTTGGTTATCTTGGGCCGGATCAAAGAGATCCGGACGCCACACACTATTTTTTCACAAAACGGGCCGCTTCAACGAATCGAATGGATACAGAGCCTGCCCCCTAACGTTCCCGCCACTCCCTCAGCAATGCCCGCACGGCCTTTGTTGTGCGGGAGCCAGCGCTACAGAGAAGTTGTTGAACATTTCGGTGCCTGAACCAGGATTTGCTCACATCGCAAGCTTGGATTCGGTGTCGTACTTCGGATTCGCGGCCTACACGCACTCGACCTCGCTGGCGCCATGATGAGTTTGGTACATGGGGTATCAACCGACTGGGTACAAATTTGCACGTCCAACCAGCGTCAAAAAAAAACTGTTCCCCTTTTCCCACCTCCGTCCATCACGAATGGAGGGGCCGCTTTGGGCATGTCGCGATAAACCACTCGATAGCTTCACTTCCAGGCAGCCTATACCGGGTAGAAACTCTGCCAAGCGAAAAACGCCAAGGCCGTCGCAAGCAGCGAAATCAGAAGCCAAAGGAGTAGACGTAGTGATCTACCAAAGATTGCTTTTTTGAGGTGTGGCTCGCTCAGGCTTGATACGCTCGCTCCCATTGAGACAGGAAGTCAAAGATGGACAAACCAACCTCCTCCAACACTGCCCCCGCCAAGCGAAGCTGGGCATCAGCGACTGAAAAAGAGCGCTCCGATGTCTATTGGTCGTTATCCGACGCGTTTGTCGACAATGAGGTCAACTACGAATTCATCGCGCGCCAAACCGAGGATTACGATCGGCGAGAGATCAAGCGAATCCTCTATGAAGAAGTGGCACCGGTTTGCCATACAAATCTCGAGACCGTGATCCCAATAATTTGGTCAGCGTTCAACCTGGAGCAATTGAAGGCTGACATCGCAGAAACATTGAAAGCTCGAGAACGAAGCCGCTTCAGACGTCAGCTAGACAAATTGCTGATTCGCTGGCTTGAGTTTCGATACAAATACGTATGGAAAGAGATATCCAGGCATTACCGAAAATGAGCGCTGCCGTGCTCGATAGCTCCGGTTACCACCGAGATCCCTTTCGATCACAGCGCTACCAGTCCCACCGTGGCGCCGGTTAAGCCGCTCGCCACAGTGGGATAGGATTTAAGCTTTAACCTCAACGTTATCCAACGCCTGATTCACCGCCAGCTCACCCAACATCACCACCTGCGCAATGCCCAGCGCGGTTTTGCGGTGCGAGGGGTCGAGCACTGCGGCGAAGTTGTTGAGCATTTCCGAGGCGGAACTCAGCGTTTCACTGGCATTGGCCAGCAGAGATTCCGAGTCGTACTTTGTATTGGCGAGGTACATGCGTTCGGGTTCGTTGACGCTGGCCATGATGTGGCCGGCGGGAAGGAGGTAGTGATCGAGCGCGCGCTCCGCGGCTTCGTGGAGTTTTTTGGAGTTGGGGGATTCGTAGGGGGATGCGGGATCGGTTTCTGGTGGGTTGGGCGTTACTTTGAACATTGATGGAACTCCAGCACTTACAAAATGGGAGCCATCCACTCTCGCTACCAAACGAAGGGTGGTGACCATACACAGGTTGGTAGACCGGAGCACTGGAACCGGCGCTTCCGAAGAAGCCCTGAGCATGGTCACCATAATCCAGGCGCAAAAATGCGACTGCATGAAGTGACGCGATGCATCAGTGCTGCGGGTCTACCAAACCCGATCACTGGTTTTCAGTGACCTAGGAACAATAGAACCCGCTAGCTAGACGCACAAGCCGGTGGATTCTGTCTTAGGTGTAGGGGGAGGCGCAAGGTGGTGTAGGGTAGAGGCCGAGCAGACTGGCACAGCTTAAACATAACCTGTTTTCTGTTTAGATTGAGATATCGTGGTACTTCACTGATCCAGCCAACGTTTGCCAGCCATTCATGAGCCTCTGGGCGATTACATGTAGAGACTAAAAATCCAGCATTACCTTAGGAGTTGCAATTTCCGTTAAAATGACAAAAACACTTTCGACTGGACGATGAAAACCAAGCAACATAGAATCACATGAAATCTGACTAAGATTCGGGGAATTCAAAATCTTACGAATGCAAACAGCGCATTTCAACGAATCGTGCAAATAGTTGCTTACCCCCAAATAAAACAAACAACCCCGCACAAATGACGTTGTATTTATTGATACGGATAATCACATGGCAATAATGCATCCCCCCCACGGACCAAAATTCAACGACAGCCATGTGGCAGAGCCTATTGTTTATCGTCTACTTGAAGAGCAGCTAAATGATGATTTCCATATTATCCATAGCATTCCATGGCTATCTTCATTTATAGATGAGCTACAAAACAACAAAAGTCCAGTTGGAGAAATTGATTTTCTCATACTACATCCAGACCTCGGAATACTTGCGCTTGAGGTAAAAGGAGGTGTGATCGGGCATAACTCATCAGGATTCTATTACAGCAAAACAAGCGTTGACCCCGTAGCCCAGTTGAACCGCGGTATATTTGCCATTCAGGAATGGATGAGAAACAATGGCGTGACGGTTCAAATTGGACGTGCTTATTTCTTTCCAGGCTCAGAAACAAACACCTCACAATTGCCTCCCAGCGTGGTAGACAACAACCATCTATTGCCAATCAAATTAATCCTGGACATTAAAGATCTAGATCGAGTTGACGAAAGAGTCCGCTCAATCATGAATTACTTTAAAAAACTTCTAAACACCGCACCGTTCAGCAAGCTCAAAATTGAGGCAATCATTGAAATGCTGATCCCGACAGCCAACTATACGCCTTGTTGGCACTCAAAAATAAATAGCGACAACAAATTATGGCTTCGGCTGACACCCGAACAACAAGAGTGCATTCATTGGGCATTGGAAAAGGATCGGTTTTTAATTAGCGGTTGGCCAGGGACGGGGAAAACAATTATAGCAATTGAAACTGCACGTAGGCTATCCACTTCAGAAACGTCGGTACTCTGCATTACATTCAACTCGCTCCTTGCCAAAAAAATATCAAGCGAATTAATTGACCACTCCAACACGCTCGCTACAACTATCTACTCATTGTGCTCAAAAGCTTCAACTTACAATGGTGAAAAAGTGATTTTCACGGCCGAGTGGTTTGAGAAGCAAGCAGCAACCAGTCTAAAAAAAGCTTGCGATAGTGGGTTCCTGAATAAATACTCAGCTCTCATCATCGATGAAGGTCAAGTAATTCGGAGAGAACTCTGGGAAATACTAATAGAGAATTTCTCAACAAAAAAAATTATCGCCATGTGTGATGCAGCTCAAGCATTTCCATACGAAAAACCAGTCAGCCTTGCACAGATAGAAAAATATCTTGATGTGCAAGCATACTTTCTTACTGAAAGTCTCCGCATGCCTAAACGCGTTTGCGAACGGTTAAAAATCTTTCAGCAACCTACGCACTCCATTATAAACTCAAGGCAAAATGATGAAGACACCCTTACAGAGATAATCACCAGCAACCAAACAAACATTCTACGCCAAATAATCGCCCAAACATTAGCTCAAGGATTGCTGCCCGCGCACATTATCGTATTAACACCAACTTACATGCGAATCCCCGAGAGTTTAGTTCCTCAAGGCATTAAAGTTGAGTCCATAGGACGATTCAGGGGCATGGAAAGCCCTGTTATCATTATTTTGGCATATACAGACATGTCAAATATAGAATTCTTTTGCGCCTACTCACGTTCAACATCACGCTGCATCGTAATTTTAGATGCCTATGATGTCCAAAAAGGAAAATACGAAAATTTAGGTAGAGAACTTTATCTGAAAAACATGGAACATGTTGATTCTGAAGCATCCAAGTCACTAACAAAAACAATGATCGAAAGCCACTCAACTATCGATATCACTCCGCAAAATTCCGTATTCCACATCGCATGGTCGGAAACCTGGCACGCATACATATTACCCGTCCAGAAATGCGAAATAACCAGACTCCTGGTTGAAGCCTTTCTTATCCATTCTGACACTCCCACGATATATACTTGGAGACCGGACTCAAGAAATACAGTCTCGATGATAGGTACAGAGGAGAACACCTACTCATTGACCTTAGAACTAAAATACTGCCACACATGCCTTAAACTAACTCCTCACAATGTAGGTAATTCGTCAACTGGAATTTGCCATGCGTGCATAAACCCTCGCAATGAGCGAAATCCAGATTTTGAAAATCATACACTTCAAATAATAAGTATACTTACCAACAGAACAAAGCATTCAACTGAAGCCGTTGAAAATCTTCCCATTCAAATATACTCAATAGGCGCACTATTAAAAAGCAAATACGACACCACCCAAAGCGAGTTAATTGCAGCTTTTACCCAATTGAGCCTTGAAGGCAGAGTTGCCATGGCATTGACAATTAGGGACTTGACGATTGGACACAATAAAAACAAAACCGAATTCAAGATAAGTGAGATTTCAAAAAAGACATACAGCTGGAATAAAAAACTCCATGCTTTTTCTTTTCAACAATGGCAAGGCTTTATTAATGACGCCTTCGTAAAACTAGAAAACAACGGATTGATCACTAAAGGGGCTAAAGGCATAAGAATAATAAAACGTGAAAAATTTATAATAAAGACCAACCAAGATTAGTCACTCTTCAAAAATCTCGAAAAAAGGGGGACGAAATTATTTGCTTCCTCCCCCCTACCCCCTATATAAATCCGTAACTTTTTCTTTTATTAAGCATTGTTAATCAAACATAGGTATCGCTGTTTAGCCTAAGGATAAATGCATACTGCACCAACGCCATACATCGAATAAAGTCAGCGACTAGTTTATTGACACAACTCGCGCCCCTATCGAATATCCCCCCTTACACTTCACTCCGAACCCTTTACTGCCTTGACGCTTACCTGTTCCCCTACAGTTTTAGCGATAAAATCTGGTACCAACCGTTCACTGAAACCAGCAACTATTGCAAGAATCAATAACCTACTGTTACTTTCTCCCATGAGCCCTAGCAGCAAGCCAGCCTTGCATGCCACTAAAGAAATAACTCCAAAAGCACACCCCAAACAAACACGAACCACCCCGTGCAAAACTATTATCCTTGTAGACTCATACATGCCAACCTGAAGACTCTTAGAACGCTGCAGCACAGAAATCAGCGCACCACACACACCACCGGAAAGCCCCATTAAAAGCGTTATATGATTTTTAGAGACTCCCGCACCCAATATAAGAAACAAGCTCCCTGCGACAAGCAGAATAAAAAAAGAAAAAAGCATGACATACAATATCAGATTAAATATCGCATCATCCGCAACATTTTTATCGACGTACCTTACAACCGGCTCAAAGACCTTGGCCAGATCGCTTATCGGCGCTATTGATTCAGCCCTCAAGCCAATTGCCAAACATGTTGCCAGCTTATAATTAAACAACTTTATTCTCGATTTGCTTAAAACCACAGTCCCCCAAGCCTTTAGTCTATAAAACTCTGAGAAAACGCTATATCGCTTCCTTAACTCCCGCCGAATATTATATTTCACCAAGCCTTCAGCATCTAAATAAACAATAAAATCATCTGTATAATCAACAAGCGTACCAGGATCAGGCTCCTCCCGCACGTATTTCGCAAACGAACTCATGGCTGTATCAACCGCAACAATGGAGCTTTCGTCCCTACAACCGCTTATCAGCACAAGAGACAATACCGAGACAATATGGCCATTTGTTATATCAACATTTATATATCTAAACTTCTTTGTAGCACTCGCAATTATTGAGTCCAGCGCATTAAGCTTTAACGCCGCAATTGGATCAATATTAGTAACAGAATAACAAACCCGAAAACCTGAATAATATATAATCGCAGACTTACCGGTAAACAGAACCTCATCCACCAGTGTACCATCCAGACTATCTCCATTAGAAACTTCTGAAAAATGCTTAATTTGACTACTTAAAAAAATCTTAGACACCAATAATCACTCAAATTAAAATCAAAAACGATATAAAATCAACTTCAACAATCATTCTTTCGCCAAATCAGGCTGATCTCCGAAACTCGCCAGCGAGTTCTCTTAAAAGTAAATTCAATAATTCCATTTGGCGATAGCCCCTTCAACGGACACAAGCATGACTCACGAAACGAAAATAGATGACGCAGTTTTTCAGGCATGGGAGCCATCCCCCCCATCATCGCTGATAGCCAGATGCTATCAGCACCATTCATGACTGTCTCGCCTAATCCCACACTTGTTTCAAGTTTATTCTTCTAGCGGATATCGCTAAGTTCACCGGTCATACCTGATAAACTCCCCACCTCCCAGCCCCACCCAATCCAGAATCGCCAATGTCCCCTATCACCGCCACACCCGCCCCACTCTCCCGCCGCTTCTCTGTCGCCCCGATGATGGATTGGACCGACCGCCATTGCCGTTTCTTCCTACGCCTCCTATCGAAGAACGCCCTGCTCTACACCGAAATGGTCACCACCGGCGCGCTGCTCAACGGCGATCACGAGCGTTTCCTCCGTCACAACGAAGCCGAGCATCCTCTGGCCTTGCAGTTGGGTGGTAGCGTTCCGTTGGATCTGGCCGCCTGCGCCCGCATGGCTCAGGAACACGGCTACGACGAGGTAAACCTGAACGTCGGCTGCCCAAGCGATCGTGTGCAGAACAACATGATCGGCGCCTGCCTGATGGGTCATCCGCAACTGGTGGCGGATTGTGTGAAGGCAATGCAAGACGCAGTGACAATTCCAGTAACGGTAAAGCACCGCATAGGCATCAACGGTCGGGACAGTTACTCGGAACTGTGTGATTTCGTCGGCACCGTGCGCGATGCCGGGTGCACGAGTTTTACCGTGCATGCGCGGATTGCGATTCTGGAGGGGTTGTCGCCGAAGGAGAATCGCGACATTCCGCCGTTGCGCTATGACGTGGCGGCGCAGCTGAAGGCGGATTTTCCGGCGTTGGAGATTGTGCTGAATGGCGGGATCAAGACGATGGAGGCTTGCCATGAGCATTTGCAGACGTTCGACGGTGTGATGTTGGGGCGTGAGGCTTATCACAATCCGTATTTGCTGGCGGAGGTGGATCAGCAGTTGTTTGGCAGTTCGGCGCCGGTGATCAGTCGGGCTGAGGCGTTGGCGCAGTTGCGTCCTTATATAGCTGAGCATTTGCTGGCGGGTGGGGCGATGCATCACATCACGCGGCATGTGCTGGGCTTGGGCACGGGGTTCCCGGGGGCGCGGAAATTCCGTCAGTTGTTGTCGGTGGATATTCACAAGGCCAAGGATCCGCTGGCGTTGCTGGATCAGGCGGCCGAGTTGCTTGAAGGTCGTTGATTGATGGTTTGAGTGGCGGGCGATGCATGAGCGTTGCCCGGTTTTTTGTTGTACTGACAGGATGTCTTTTGGTTATGCCCGCGTTTACTTTTTCTGCTTTCAAGCGCTTCA
The DNA here is from genome assembly GCF_022662375.1 of Pseudomonas sp. CROZ-RG-20F-R04-15. Taxonomy (GTDB): domain Bacteria; phylum Pseudomonadota; class Gammaproteobacteria; order Pseudomonadales; family Pseudomonadaceae; genus Aquipseudomonas. The sequence goes on from NZ_JAKNQL010000016.1 coordinate 41,871, forward strand.
CCCTCCTCGCCTTGTTCAGCTTCACTTCCGACGTTTATGCACACTGCGATGGCTTTTGCATGGGCCGTACCGATACGCCGTGGGAGGTGACGCAGATTTCCGGGCTCACCTTGGTGTCTTTATTTCTCGCACCTTTTTCGGCTAGCCAGGAAACGACCGACAGTCACAAGCGTGTTTACTCCGCCGAGGAGCAGGAAGACGCGCGACTCTATCTGGCTAGCGACGGCATGCTGCAGGCCGCGTACTTCACCTCGGCCTTGCAGCGCTATCGCCAGGAGTCGCCGGATTCGGCGTTAAACGATCTCGCCATTGCGGCGTTGATCAGCGCTCAGTGATCAGGCCGCCGCTGCGGCGGTCCAGTTGACCCAGCCAAACAGCCACGTCGCCAGAATCAACAAACCAAACGCGATCCGATACCAAGCAAACGCGGCGTAGCTATGGTTGGCAATAAACTTGAGCAAGCCGCGCACGGCGATCATCGCGAAGATGAACGCGGTGACGAAACCGAGGGCAAAGACCGGCAGGTCGTTGGGCTGGAACAGGTCGCGGTATTTGTAGCCGGAGTAGACGGCGGCACCGACCATGGTCGGCATGGCGAGGAAGAACGAGAACTCGGTGGCGGCTTTGCGCGACAGACCGAAGAGCAGGCCGCCGATGATGGTCGAGCCGGAGCGTGAGGTGCCGGGAATCATCGCCAGGCATTGTACGAATCCGACTTTCAGTGCGTGAGACCAGCGCATGTCGTCGACGTGTTCGACGCTGATCACATGGCTGCGCTGTTCGGCCCACAACATGATGACGCCGCCGACAACCAGTGCCACGGCGACGGTGATCGGGTTAAACAAGTATTCGTGGATGGCGTCGGCGAACAACACGCCCAGGACCACGGCGGGCAGAAAGGCGATCAGCAAGTTGAGGGTGAAGCGTTGGGCATTACGTTCGGTGGGCAGGCCTTTGATGATGTCGAAGATCTTCGGTCGAAACTCCCAGACGACGGCAAGGATGGCCCCCAGTTGAATAATGATGTTGAACGCCATGGCGCGTTCGCCGCCGAATTCCAGCAAGTCGGCGACAATGATCTGGTGGCCGGTACTCGAGATCGGCAAGAACTCGGTCAGGCCTTCTACCGCACCTAATATCAACACCTGGAAAAGGGTCCAGAAATCCATTAATCCTCCGTCAGGCGCTCTTGATAAGCGACCGGGTAATAACACTCAGGGGTTGAGTATCTGCAGTGAGACCATTGACATAAATAAACGCAAAAGTTCATCAGCCACAAAGATTACGTCTTATTAAAAGACACACTCAAGCCATGTTAGTAATCGTCGGCCGACGAACTACGCAGAAAATATTTAGGCCTTTTGCAGAAAAAAGTTGCTCTGACAATAAAGTGTGATCAAAATCACATTATTCAGAGATGGCCAGACAGTGGCAGATAGACATAGACGAAGCCATCGCAATAAGCTCAAAATAGTGGCACCATTGCATATCGCCACCATCTAAGCAGTAGTTCACCCCTCCGAGAAAATCAACTAAAAGCTTGAAAAGCTTAATTATTGTTAGAAAACTCGGGAGCCACGTCTAAAAATCGCGTGAATGTTACCAATTGTCAGTCACAGATGAGAACCGGTGCTTTAACATCCCGATGTCAGCACCTAATTCGAGTCAATGCATGATGCTCTCAGGGAACTTAGCGACTAGAAGCCCGCGCCCGAAAAACGACGAACCTGGTGTTCTTACTCTGGGTCGTACCCGTGGCGTGGCTGAACATTTCAAAGCGCTAGTCGCCCAGCATTTACGCACTGATATGGCGCTCGAAGCCGATGCGTACACTAGTTCATATCAGTTGAATGAACAGTCTGGTTCGTATCGCGCCATCTTTCTGGTGATCGACAGCCCGCAGGCTCTTGAAGACAATCTTGCGCTGGTCGAGAACCTGCGCAGCGACAACTTGAAGCCGATCATTTGCGCGGTCATCACCGGTCGCGGCGCCTTCAACAAGATCAAATATTATCTGGCTGGCGCGGATGTTTGTATCAAGCTCAATACCCTTTCCGACGATGGCGCGGAGTTGCTGGGGGAGTTCTTCAACAGTGAAGAATGGCAGCGCGATATCAACCTGACGCTTGATCCGACGCGCATCTGCCTGATGGATGCCAGCAAGAAACTCGACATCTCGTTTGCCGAAATGAAGATCCTCGAAGCCTTCGCGCAAACCAGCAATCACATTCTGAGCCATGATGAAATCGCCAGCATCATGGGCCTCAACAGCAATTTCTACGACCCTCGAGCACTGGAAAAATCAATCAGTCGCTTGCGTGGAAAAATCAAGGACATGTATGGTACAAACGCGATTCAGAGTATTCGCGGCTATGGCTATCGCCTGCTGCGGGGTCTGATATCGACTGCCTGACTCTCGGGCAGCCATCCCATTTGCATACGTACGAAGGATCGTCTGATGCAACCATATAGCTCCCGTTCTGCTTCACGCCTGTTTGAAATCAAGCAATTGAATGAGCGCGACAACACGACCCATAACAATAAAACTCCATAACATAGCAGCAGTTCGAGTGGAATTTATCGAGGGCCATTCTTGGACCCAGACCCTGCCTATCGATTACTTCCGAGGAAGTCATTGCTCGCCTGCCGATTTTTCTTTTAGCCAATTTTGGTATGTATTTAGGAGAGAGACATGGAAACTAGTACAACCCTCCCAAGGAAATATTTTGTTGTCGTGACTCACAGTACAACGTCGCAACGAGAACTGGAGAGCATGCTGTCCAGTGAACGTTTCAATTCGTTTGAAGGGGTTGATTCACCCTCTTCCGCTCCAATGGTGATGGAGTTCACATATCCAGGCATCAGTCGCAAAAATGTCGCGCGCAGTATTGAACACGATACTCAGCGAATATTGGCCACGCTCGAATCCGAATGGCGGGCAGCGCAATCGGCCAATCCTTTCCAGAATGTCCCGGCCATTACCGGGGAAACCCGCAACATGCCGCCTGCCGTTGAAGGTGATATGCCTGGCAATGAAACCTGGCATCTTGATCCGGACCAGGGTGCATTGGTCAAAGAAGGTGTCGAGATCAGTCTCACGGGCCTGGAAACAGCACTGGTCAAGAAAATGCTCAGCCATGAAGAGCGTGTTGTCAGTCGTGACGAGCTGATTCTCAGCATCGGTCGCGAGCCGGAACAATATCGCGGCCTGGAAATGTGCTTGAGTCGTTTGCAAGACAAATTCAAAAGCGCCAGTCAGGGTGAGCGACTGTTTCGTGCCGTCAGAAACCGCGGTTATTGCCTGATTCAGGAAATCGTCGCGTAACCCCGATCGATATCCACGAACAGAACAAACAGACCAAAGTGCGATTACAAAAACAACAAGAGCACTCTGTTTGGCTTCATCTTCCTCCCTGAATTAAAAATTCCCTGCCTCCACCCCTCCAACAGTAACAAATACAACATCATTTATTCACCCCCTCCTCTGCGACCTTTTCTAACACTGTTCTATTTAATTATTAAAAAGTTGGCACTGTGCCATCTTGTTAGAACTCGTCAGACACCATTCCAGCCAATAACTTAGTCTATTGACTGACGACAGTTCGGCATATCGATGTTGTTACCTCAGGACACTCGTTACAACAAAAACAATAAGTCTGCATAACAACTCGGATTTCAACTGTTGAAACCTGAATGGACGTCTTTTGGGGATACCGTATGGATCTTTCTCTAAGTATCAATCGAAGCACAGGCCTCAAGGGACTGACCTTTTGGGGCCAATGGGCGCTGGCACAAGGCTTTGTCGTGACGCTGTTGTTCATACTCGCCGAGCAGCACACCGGGACGGTCGCGTTTTACTACCGGATGTGTGCAACGCTGGCGGTACTGGCGTCGGTGCCGGCTTATACGTTTAGCGGTGTTTATCGCAAGCGTGACAACTACCTGACCGGCCTCGGTCGACTGTTCATGGGTTGGTCGATGACCATGGCGGCGCTAGCGTGCATCGCCTTTGTCTGCCAAGCCGATGAGCTGTTTTCGCGCCAGGTGATTCTGAGCTGGGCGGTGTATGGCTTCCTCGGTCAGGCATTTCTTTACGCGCCGCTGCACGCGTTTTCCAAGTACTACCAGCGTTCGCGTAAAAGCGAACACAAGACGCTGATCGTCGGCACTGGCGAACTGGCGTTGGGTCTGGCGAAGAAGCTCAGCCAACTGGAAAACCTGCCGTTGGTAGGTTTGGTCAGCAATGGTGATGTGTCTGCGCTGGGCTCGGATGCACCGCGCGTTGTGGGCGATCAGGAACAATTGCTGGAGCTGATCGAAGCGCATGACATCCGCCGCTTGTACATCACCCTGCCGCTGTGTGAAGCCGCAAAGATCGAGGCGATTTATAGCGACTTGCTCGGTGCCAACGTCGATGTGGTGTGGGTGCCGGACCTGAACAGTCTGACGCTGCTCAATCACTCGGTGAAGGTCGTGGACGGTCTGCCGGCGATCTACTTGAACGAGAGCCCGCTGACCAGTCGACCGACCGCTGCTTTGAGCAAGAGTCTGGTCGAGAAAACCGTGGCGTTTCTGGCGATCATCGCGCTGAGTCCGATCCTGCTGATCATTGCCTTGGCGGTGAAGATCAACTCGCCTGGTCCGGTGTTTTTCAAGCAGGATCGCCATGGCTGGAACGGCAAGGTGATCAAGGTCTGGAAGTTCCGTTCGATGCGTGTTCACGATGACCGTGACGTGAAGCAGGCCAGCCGTAATGACTCGCGCATTACCGCAGTCGGCCGCTTTATTCGCCGCACTTCGCTGGACGAGTTGCCGCAACTGTTCAACGTGTTGCAAGGGCACATGGCCCTGGTCGGCCCACGCCCGCACGCCGTCGCGCACAACAACTACTACTCGGGGAAAATCCTCGCGTACATGGCGCGCCACCGGATTAAACCGGGGATCACCGGGCTGGCCCAGATCAGCGGCTGCCGCGGTGAGACAGACACCATCGACAAGATGCAGAAGCGTGTCGAGATTGACCTGCAATACATCAACAGCTGGTCGTTGTGGCTGGATCTGAAAATCCTGGTGAAGACGCCGTTTACATTGCTGTCGAAGGATATTTACTGAGGTTCGAAGCTGGATACCGCAAGGGGACGAAAGTCCCCTTTTTTGTGCGTGGGATTTGGGTGTGGCGCTGGATTGCGGGTGAGTGCAAAAACTGTGGGTCAGGCAACATTGATGCTGGATGTGCTGACGTCTTCGCGAGCAGGCTCGCTCCCACAGGGATCTGGGATGACATCGGGATTTTGGGTGTGACAAATAGCCAATGTGGGAGCGAGCTTGCTCGCGAAAGCGGTGGGTCAGGCAACATTGTTGTTGGATGTGCTGACGCCTTCGCGAGCAGGCTCGCTCCCACAGGGATCTGGGATGACATCGGGATTTTGGGCGTGACAAATAGCCAATGTGGGAGCGAGCCTGCTCGCGAAAGCGGTGGGTCAGGCACCATTGATGCTGGATGTGCTGACGTCTTCGCGAGCAAGCTCGCTCCCACAGAGATCTGGGATGGCATCGGGATTTTGGGCGTGACAGATAACCAATGTGGGAGTGAGCTTGCTCGCGAAAGCGGTGGGTCAGGCACCATTGATGCTGGATGTGCTGACGTCTTCGCGAGCAAGCTCGCTCCCACAGGGATTCGGGATGGCATCGGGATTTTGGGTGTGACAAATAGCCAATGTGGGAGCGAGCTTGCTCGCGAAAGCGGTGGGTCAGGCAACATTGATGCTGGCTGATCTGACGCCTTCGCGAGCAGGCTCGCTCCCACAGGGATCTGGGATGGCATCGGGACTTTTGGTGAGACAGATAACCAATGTGGGAGCGAGCTTGCTCTCGAAAGCGGTGGGTCAGGCAACATTGATGCTGGATGTGCTGACGCCTTCGCGAGCAAGCTCGCTCCCACAGGGATTTGGGATGGCATCGGGATTTTTGGCGTGACAGGTATCCATTGTAGGAGTGAGCCTGCTCGCGAAAGCGGTGGGTCAGGCAACATTGATGCTGGATGTGCTGACGTCTTCGCGAGCAAGCTCGCTCCCACAGGGATCTGGGATGACATCGGGATTTTGGGCGTGACAAATAGCCAATGTGGGAGCGAGCTTGCTCGCGAAAGCGGTGGGTCAGGCAGCGATGATGCTGGCTGATCCGGCGCCTTCGCGAGCAGGCTCGCTCCCACAGGTTTATGCGGTGCTTCGGAGATCCGCGCTTACTCAGTAATCTTCTCAAAATTCCGATAGAACATATCCCCTTCGCGGCTATCGGTCATCGAGTGCAACTGGTAGCTGCGATTGAGTCGCGCGCCACCGTCTCGGGTCAGCGGGGCCCAGACCAGGTTGGCGCGGCGCATGGTCGACATGCTCATCATTTCGTCGAACGGGATCGACAGGTAGATGCCTTTGTCGAAACTACCTTCGCCATACTCGGCACTGCCCGCCGTGGTGATCGTCGCCCACGCGCCAAAGCGCACACCATTGAAGAACTCGCGCGAGATGTCCAGCGTACCGCCCCAATCGCCGGCCAGATAACGCCCGACGCTCACCGCCGCCAGCGTATCGAAAGGCAAATCGGTATACGCCGTGACATGCCCGGTCACCACCGAGTAATCACGCAGCGCAAAGCCTTGATCGAAATCGCGCTGCCGCACCCAGTTCAGATCCGCGCCCACCGACCAGCGCTCACCGGTCGGGCGGAACAACACTTCACCGCCAACACCGGCAAACATCGACTCCAGATAACCGCCATAGACCATGCCATACCAGTCTTTATCCAATTGCTCGGCATGACTCACCTGGAACAACGGCATGGTCGTGTTAGAGGTGGTCAGGTACTGACGCAAATCCGTGCGCACACGCGGCAGACCGCTCGGCGCGTCGTAGGTGAATTTGTCGAAGTTGTTGGCCAGGTTGGCACTGAGCAAACCGCTCCACCAGGTGTTGCGATTGAAGCGGTATTCGGCGTCGGCATCGGCGCTCAATTGATAGAGCAAGCCATCCGGGCCACCAACGTTCTGCTTGAAGCCCAACCCCACGCCATAGCTGAAATGCTGCGGCGCTTCGGTGTAGAGGGTCTTCTCGTTGTGCGGCATCGCCGGATTGATCTCAGTGGTGCGGTGCAGCGACTGCAGCGGCTCTTCGTTGTTGATCACTTCGCGGAAGGTCTGACGCGGCACGCTGGTTTCTTCCAGCGGCAGGTCATAGCGCTTGTTGACCACGGTGAACCAGTCGATGTCGTCGTTGACACTGTTGTCGAGAATCCGGCTCGCCCGCCCCACAGCCTTGGACGAATGGAAGTAGCGCTGCTGCTCGCCATACACGATCAGCTCGGAATCACGCTGGGTGATACGCTCGACTTTGTAGCCGGCATTCTGCTGCAAGCGTTGCGAGACGTTGGCCCAGTTGACCTGATCCATCGCCGTGGTCGGAGCCTTCGCCGGCAGCGGTTCCGGGGTCGGATCGTAGGTCTTGGCCGGAGCCTTGCGGCTGACGAAATTGGTATGGAAAGTCACGCCGAACATCGCCGTATTACCGCGCTCCCACGCCGCGCTGACATCGACCGAATCGGTGACTTTGAACACCGCGCCAAGGTTGATCGGCGAGTCCTGCTTGATCTCGTTGTCCTTCGGCTCGTGCTTGTAGTCGTTGCCTTCGAATTCGAGTTTCAGGCTGAGGCGATCCCACGGCGTCTGATAGCTCACGCCACCGAAGAACGACGGCCGGCCACGAAAGTACGAACCCGAGTTGACGTCACCGGTGCCTTCAAGAGCCGGACGGGTATCGAAGCGATCGCTGACGTAGCCCAACGGGTTGTCGATATCGCCGCGATTACCGAGATAACCCCAAGCAATACCGGCGCTGAAATCGAAGTTGTCGTAACGCTTGTTGGCGACGAAAAATTCACTGGAGAACAAACCGGTACCACCGATATCTCGGAAGCCCAGCGCCACGTCGGGCAGCCAGTGACTTTCCTGCCACAGCCGGACTTTGACGTCGACCGCCTTGTCCTTATAGCTTTGGCTGCCGCTGAGGGCCTCCGAGCCGTACGGCCGGTTGGTGATCGCGGTGTAGCGAAACGAGCCTTCGAGCCAGTCCAGCGGCTGCAACGACACGCTGTAGCGGCTGTACGGATCGGTGCGGTTGGCGTTGACGCTCAACTCGCCGGCCGGGTCCATGCGCGCGGTCGGCGTCTGCAACAGACCGGTGCCACCGAAGTCATTCTGGGTAATGCGCGGCTCGGCATGGGCCAGACCGCAGGGCAATAACAATACAGCTGCAAAACGTAACTTCAACGAACCACCTCGGCCAGCTGCGTGGCAATGAATTCGGCCAACTGCTGATTCAGTTCAGGAAGAGGCGGATCAAGATCATCATTTTTCAACGGCACCAGAATCTTGCTGCCGGCCACGGGAAAGTGTCCGGACTCGCGATTCCAATGGGCGATGCCGACACGTTGCGCAGCGCCGTTGGGCTGGATCAGCCACAGGTAATCGGCTTCGGCATCGGCCAGAATCGAACAGCCTTGCAGGTATTCACGGGCCTCCTGCAACGGCTGATACGGCAAGTGGCACGGTTCGGCCACGGCGCCCAGCACTTGCACTTCGTCGACGCGTTTCGGGTAGATCAGACGATCGCCGTCATCGAGGCGAATGTTGCGCGCGAAGCCGACTTCCAGCGCCACCGGATCAAGATCGGCAATCTGCCGCCCCGTTACCGGCATCTGCCGCACTTCTTCGGCAATGCGCTGCGCCAGCGCCGCCCGACTCGGCCGGTCGAACAGCATCGACATGCGTTGCAGCACGTCGAGATCGAACAGCACGCCGACCTTGAGCCGCGTCTGCTCCTCGATCAGCGACTGCCGCAGCAACCCGCCCGCCAGCCAATAGCCTTCGGCATTCGGCACGGCTTCGCTGATCACATCGAGCAAGCGCCCGCCCGGTGGCAACTTGACCGGCCCGGGATTGGCGACATCACCCGACACGGTGACGGCCGCCTGACTCACACTCGCGACCAGTATCAAGCCCGCCGATAACATTTTCAGGCGCATCACGGCAGGTGCCTGCGATCTGGGGTCAGTTGCACAACCTTGACGCGCAACTGCGACGTCAGTTGCTGCTCGCTCTGCAAGATGAAACCGTCACGCGGGTCGACCCAGTAACGATTGGTCGCGCTCAGACCGATGGCCGGGGCGTCAATGTGTTCATCGACACGCAGCACCGTGTATTCCTTGTCGAGAATCTTCAGGGTCTGTTCGGATCGGCGCGAGAAGCGGCTGTTGACGATCACCCCGACTTCCTGACCCTTGTAGAGGTCGATCCAGCGCCGCGTGGTGAAACCGTCCGCGACGTGATGCAGGCCTTGCTTGAAGGGCGAGTCATCGGCCAGCCGCGTGCCATCGAGATCGCCCTCCAGGCCCAGGCCAATGCTGCGCACGGCGAGGCCATTGCGCAGCAGCAACACTTGTTTACCGGAGGCGACCCAGAACTGCAGGTCTTCACGCTCGCGCACCAGCGCCAGCACCCCGGAGCCGGACGGCGTGGTCAGTTTCATTTGCGGATAGTTGACCCCGGCCACTTCGGCCGCCGACACGTCGACTTCATCCGGACCGACGACTGCCGCTTTAAGGTTGTTCAACGAAGCGCTCATCAGCGGGTTACAGCCGCACAACAACGCGGCCGCCATCAAGCAGACGCCAACTTTCAAAATGTTCAAAGTCGGCGACCTTATTTGTTGTTGTTACTGAATTCGCTCCAGTTCTTCGCAGCGGAAGCGCCGGTGCCGACAATCGATGCCGACGGCACCAATTGACTGATCAGACGGTTCCAGCGAGTCACGTTGGCAGGGCCGACATACACCACGTCCTGCGGGCGCACTTCGAAGTGCGAAGCGAGCGCCATCGCGGTCGGCGATTCGGCTTCCAGCTGGTAGATCTTCGCCGGTTCGACATCGAGGTTTTCCACGCCGCGAATGACGTACACCGCGTTGCCGTTGGAGGTGGTCTGGCTCAAGCCGCCAACCGAGCCGAGCACATCGGTGAGGTTCATCGTCGCGGTCTTGAAGCTCAGCGCACGCGGCTGGTTGACCTCGCCCATCACGTAGATGCGCTTGTTGTCGTTGTATGGCAGGTACAGCTGATCGCCGCCCTTGAGGAAGACGTTCTGCAACTCGGAATCCTGCTGATTGAGCGAGTCGAGATTGAGCGGATAAGTGCGGCCGTTACGCGTCAGCAGCAGCCCGGACAAATCGGCGTTGTTGGTATCGATACCCGCCGAGCCGAGTGCTTCAACCACGCTCAGCGGATTGGTGGAAATCGCTTGCGGACCGGCCTTGGCCACCGCGCCGGTGACCACGACTTTCTGGCTGGCGAAACGCAACACCGCGACATCGACTTGTGGCTCGGCGATGAATGCCGACAAGCGCTGCTCGATGTCCGAGCGCAGTTGCTGGATGGTCCGGCCGGTGGCCTGGACTTCCTTGATGAACGGGTAGTAGAGCGTGCCGTCGGAACGCACCAGTCGGCCGTTGGCATCGATCTGTTGTTGCGCGCCGGACGGGGCCGTCAGCTCAGGGTGATCCCATACCGTGATGTACAGAACATCGTTGTTGCCGATGCGGTATTCGGCCGGGGTCGCCAGCAGTTCCGCCGGCAGCGACTCACGCTTTTGTGTGGAGCGGTTCATGGCGATCAGTTTGGGCGTGATCGGAATCAGCTCGACCCGGCTGCTTTCGCTGGCACCCTGACGGGTGATGCTGCTGGTGCTGAGGTATTGACCGGGAGAAAACATGCAACCTTGCAAAGCGAGACTTGCCAACATTAAAAGATAAACACTACGAGTCATAATGGCACTACGCTATTCAAGGGCGAATCCAAAAACAAAGTCACCCGACTTGCGTCGGGCGACCCTGTACTGCACTAACAGAACTTCCTGTTAGTTATGCGTGCCGGTTGTACCGGTGGTACCCGTCGTACCGGTGGTACCGCCGTTGGCACTGCCACCGCTGTTAGACGCCGCTACAGCACTGGCAACCATTGCAGTACTGGCAGCGGGCGCTTGAGAAGCCGCCACGTTGCCACCTACATTGGTTACCGCTGTCAGCGGTGCTTCAGCGGCGGCAGCCCAGTTGCTCAACATCGTCAACAGGGCAACTGCCATCACTTTTTTCATATCAACTCCTTTCTAACATTCGACCTGTTAAAAAACCGGCCTGAGTTAGCGGTGGTGAGTTCAAGTCCGCAAAAAGCGCGAACAAGATCCGTTGTTCTTTCACAGTCTTACCCAACTGATAAAAGTCGAACGGCAGGTTTATATCTACGGACTTGCAAAAGGCATTGCCAGTGTAATTTCCCGACGTTATCTAACAACCTGACTGAAAATAACATTGGACTAAATGGCCATCATCGCAAGTAACCATTGGGATGGTTGGATTGCCAGCGCCAAGTATCAGTGACCATATCCTGCAAACTGCGTGTGGCTTTCCAGCCCAGTTCTTTTGCCGCCTTGGAGGCATCGGCCCAACTTTCGGCGGTATCTCCGGAACGGCGCGGCATCATCCGATACGGCACCGCTTGCCCGCAGGCCTGCTCGAAGGCCTGGAGCACTTGCAGCACGCTGTAGCCATCACCCGTGCCGAGGTTCCAGGTATGAATGCCGGTACGCCCGGAGATCGACTGCAAGGCCTTCAAGTGGCCGTCGGCCAGATCGACGACGTGGATGTAATCGCGCACGCCGGTGCCATCCACCGTCGGGTAATCGTTGCCGAAGATCGACAGCTCTTGCAGGCTGCCGACTGCGACCTGACTGATGTAAGGCACCAGATTATTGGGAATGCCGTTGGGGTCTTCGCCCATGTGGCCGCTGGCGTGGGCGCCGATCGGATTGAAGTAGCGCAGCAGGGCGATGCTCCAGCGCGGCTCGGCCTGGCTGAGGTCACGCAGGACGTTCTCGACGATCAGCTTGGACTGGCCGTAGGGATTGGTCGGATTGCCAGTGGGGAAATCTTCGCGGATCGGCATCTGTTCAGGCTCGCCATACACGGTGGCCGACGAGCTGAACACCAGCCGGAACACCCCCGCCGCCGCCATCGCCTGGCACAGGGTGATGCTGCCGCTGACGTTGGTCTCGTAGTACTCGAGCGGCTTGCGCACGCTCTCGCCGACCGCTTTCAGGCCGGCAAAATGCAGCACCGCTTCAATGTTGTGCTCGCGGAAAATCCGGTCGAGCAGTGCCCGGTCACAGACATCACCACGGATCATCCAGGCACTCTTGCCGCAAATGGTTTCAACGGCGTGCAACGCGGCTTCGCTGCTGTTGCAAAGATTATCCAGCACGACAACTTCATAACCTGCTTCAAGCAATGCAAGTGTGGTATGCGAGCCGATATAGCCGGCACCACCCGTTACCAGAATCTTCATAGTGCGATCCGTCTTTGAATGAGTGACAAGTAGCGTGTCAAGCCTGATTCATTGAAGATGTGTCACAATCCACACAAATGAGGCGACAACAACCGAAAACAAAACTAGTTCAATGACTGGCAATAAATATTTTTGCAGGTCACACTGTATTGCCCGCTACTTATTAGCACTCCCTGTGCACTCATCACTACCAACAGATACCGACTAAAAATAACTATCAAGCAACTAACCGACATCTCATAACATTGTCGCGCTTTACCGCCACCCGCAATTGCCATTAACAACCTGACTCAGGTATTAAAGCAGTCGTTCAATAATGTTTGAAACTTGCTTGCACTTCATTAGTGCAGTGCACCCGCTGACTGTTCCATGACTGTCCAGGATACTTTTATGATTCGTAAATGTTTGTTCCCTGCTGCCGGCTACGGCACGCGTTTCTTGCCGGCGACCAAAGCCATGCCGAAAGAGATGCTGCCGATCGTCAACAAGCCGTTGATCGAATACGCCGTTGAAGAAGCGCGGGACGCCGGTCTGCAACACATGGCCATCGTTACCGGTCGTGGCAAGCGTGCGCTGGAAGACCATTTCGACATCAGCTACGAACTCGAACACCAGATCCGTGGTACCGAGAAAGAGAAGTTCCTCGCCGGCACCCGCGAGCTGATCGACACCTGCACCTTCTCCTACACCCGTCAGGTGGAAATGAAAGGTCTGGGCCACGCGATTCTCAGCGGTCGCCCACTGATCGGCGACGAGCCCTTCGCCGTGGTGCTGGCCGATGACCTGTGCCTGAACCTGGAAGGTGACGGCGTACTCACCCAGATGATTGAGCTGTACAAGAAATTCCGCTGCTCGATCGTCGCCATCCAGGAAGTCCCGGCCGACCAGACCCACAAGTATGGGGTGATTGCCGGCGAACTGATGTCCGACGGCATTTACCGGGTCAACAACATGGTGGAAAAACCGGCCCCGCAAGACGCACCGTCGAACCTGGCGATCATCGGCCGCTACATCCTCACGCCGGACATTTTCGACCTGATCGCCGACACCCAACCGGGCAAGGGCGGCGAAATCCAGATCACCGACGCGTTGATGAAACAAGCGCAGAACGGTTGCGTGCTGGCCTACAAATTCAAAGGTCTGCGCTTTGACTGCGGTGACGCCGAGGGTTACTTGCAGGCGACCAATTTCTGCTACGAAAACGTTTATCTCAAGGGCCGCTGAGACGGCTCCCTTCACCCAACGAGGCCACCATGAACATTGCACAACATTCCGTAGAGATTGAACGCGAGGTGGGTAACCTCGGGGTGATGAGCTGGTTGTCACGCCATCAGCCGTTGCCCAGCGCCAACGAGTCTTGGCTGGGCACGATTCTGCTGGTGGAGCGGATTGGCGTGTTTCCGGCGTCCGGGGACATTCGCCGGCCGCTGCGCGATCCCTATCCGCTGCTCGCGCATTTGAAAAAGCTCTATGGCGAGCAGGCGCTGGAAATGGATGACAGTGATGGGCTGAAGGTGATCTTCGGTGACTGGCGTTTTCGCGTGCGGATTTGCTGTAACGACCCGGCGATCATCATTAACGTCGAAACCCGGTGCGATACGCGGTTGATGCCGCAGAAGATTGCGGAATTGCTCGAGCAAGTAGACGCCTTCGAATAACTCCCCTCACCTGATCATTCCCACGCTCCGCGTGGGAATGCATCCAGTGACGCTCTGCGTCACCCAGCGAAGGGACGCGGAGCGTCCCGGGTGGCATTCCCACGCAGAGCGTGGGAACGATCATTACTGGGCGGCGTCGCAGCGATCCTTGGCGCCCATGATCCAGCCATAGAAGTAATCAGCAATCACCTTCCCGCCCGTGGCCGGTACCGGATGAATCTTGTCCGGGCCGATCATCGCCGCCGCGTAGCGTTTGATGTCGGGACCAAACGCACACTGAAGATTGGCGTACCCCAGATGCTGCTCACGCGCCCACGGTTCAAGCACCTGCGCATACGCCGACATCGGATAAGCGCTGGAGCGCGTAGTGTCCTGACGCATGATCAGGTTGATGCTCGCCTGCGGTTGAATCTCACGCAGCATGCCCACCAGCCCCTGAACGTTCTGCAGGTACTGCGCAGGCTTCACGCCGAAGCCCTGATCGTTGCCACCGAGCATGATCAGATAAACGTCCGCAGGAATCTTCGATACCGCAGCTTTCCACTGCACCTGCCACTGCGGATCCTTGTGATAGAAATCCGCAGACGCCGCACCCGATGCTGCCAGTTTCGAGACCCGCACGCCGTTCTGATCGTTACTCATCCACAGCCCGAACAACGTCGGCGCGCCCTTCACCACTTCCAGTTTGAATGACCAGCCTTTCGCTGCCGAGAGTCCTGTCAGTGGCACTTCCTGAACGCCCGAACCCTCAAGCTTCAACGGTTGCCAGTCTTGCCCGGGCGCCCAGCGATAGCGGATCTCGCTGGATTCGCCGTTGCCCAGATAAAGCAGTTTCGCCTGAGTGACAGCGGTATCGATGCGCGGCGTCGGACTCGCATCCACTTGCAACCATGCACCGGGCCGGCCTGTCACCGTGCGACTGTCCGGACTCGCCTGTCCCAGGTCTGAAACCTTCCAGTCACCGCCGAAGTATTTGTCACTGCTGCGGGTGTATTTGAAATGTGTGCCGCCCAGTGCTGCACCGTGGTTGAAACCGACGTAACCCGGCCCGGCAAACCCCGCTTCCCCGGCCACGCGTTGCACCAGTTTGTTCAGGTAGAAATCCTGCCCGGCGCTGTAGCTGTCGCCGATCACCGAGACCGACAAGACCTTGCCGGCCTTGCCTTCACGCCACTGCGCAAAACGCTCACGGGCATCGCCCACCTGAACCACCGACGCTGCGACGGGTTGCGCGTCATCTACTGCCAACATGCAAAAATTTCCTTCAGTCTGGAATGGCCCCTTCGCGAGCAGGCTCGCTCCCACAGTGGATCTCTGCAAGTCACACCATCCCTGTGGGAGCGAGCCTGCTCGCGAAGCTCTTAGCTGCTGTGGGTTTGCACCACCGGAGTGACGGGCACCAATGGTTTCTTCTTCGCCGCCCGCTCACCAAGAAACAACACCGAGGTGAAATTGAACCGACTGAAAACCATCGACAACACCACCGGCCCGAGCAAGCCAAAGCTCAACCCACCGAGCACCAGCAAGCTCTCATCCTTCACCCCCAACCGCCCCAGCACAAACCGCGACGTCGCCGCGAATAACACATGAAACAGGAAAATCGCATAGGAATAACCGCCCAACCAGGTCAGCGCCTTCGAGCGCATGTCACTCGACAGCAACGCGATACAAGACACACAACCCACAGTCAGACCGATCAGACTGCGACGATCAACAATCAACTCACGATCAATCGCCGCCACGTACAGCAGCGTCAGCGAAATCAGCACGAACACCAACGGCCCGATCACCTTGAAGCGCTGTTTCAACGCGTCGACGTTCTCCTGGCCAATCATCCCCGCGACAAAAAACGGCAACAGATAAATCGCCCCGTTAATCCCGAACGCATCGAACTTGAACGGCGGCAGCAAAAACAACAGTGCGGCAAACGCAAACAGCCCATACAACCGCGTCGCCGAACGCAGCATCCCGCGCCATTCCAGCAAGCCGACAAACATGAAAATAATGAACACCGCCTGCAAGAACCAGAAGTGGTTGATCGGCACCCAGAACGACAGCAATGCGTCGATCACACCGACATCCTTGTTCACCCCCGGCCCCACCGCTTGCAGCACCGAGAACGGCACACCAACGCAAAACAGCGGCACGATCAAGCGCCGCACCTTGCCGCTGAAAAACGCGGAAAAGTCATTCCCACGGATTTTGTAGATCGAATAGATGTACCCGGAAATGAAGGTGAACAACGGCATACGCACGTACACCATCGAATCGGCGATCACCCGGAACGGCGAGCCGATATCGATCTTCAACCCGCCACCCAGCGGGCCGATGACGTGATAGAGCACCAGCAGCAGGCACGCCAGGCCACGCAGGGTTTCTATCTCCAGGGACTTTTTCTTGCTCGACATAAAGCACCTGCCTCAATTCAGAATTCGTGATTCAACCTGCACCGGTTTGTTCGCTCGCAGCATCAAGCCCAGGCCGACAAACAACACCGGCACCACCATCGAGAAGTGCCGGGCGAAGGAGCCGAAGTCCGGCTCGAACAGACCCTGCACCAGCAAAAACGCCAGCGGGATCGCGATCAGTTCCTTGGGTTTGGTCTGGATCGGCGCGCCTTTGTAATCGGTCGAGGTGATGACTTTGAACAACAGCAACGCAGTCATGATCATCAATGCGACGAAGATCACCTGGCCTGGCCCCGAGAGCAGAATCAGCTCCACCGGAAACGACAAGCGGAAGAAAATGATCATCGAGTCCAGCGCCTGCGAAACGAAATCACTGCCCGTGAGCCACGAGACGATCAACGACTTTGAGCCCTCCTCGCCGGCCGTGCGTAACTCGTTGTTGCTGGCGCGAATCGACGACACTGGAAAGCCCAACGCGAGCTGAATCGACATGGCCACCGCGAGGTAGAACAAAAACAACATCAGGAAAAACGTCGTGCGCGATACGTACTTTTTCATCACGCAGACGCCAACCCACGACAGCGAAAACAGAATCCAGTACGGCCGGATCAGCACGCCGTAGATCACTGCCGAGAGAAAGAATCCGCCGCGATACTTGCGCGTCAGCGAGCTGAGCAGAATGCTCAACACCGCCACCGACACAATGATTTCCTTGGTCAGGTTTTCCAGGAAGAACGAGCGAACAATGCCCCACAGACACAAAGTGCCGAAGATCGCCAACGGCATGCGCCGAAACACCACCACCGGTATCGCTGTGAGGAAAAAGTTGCAGAACATGCCGTAGGCCCAGGCATTGGTCAGGTTGATCCCGGTGGGCCGCAGCAGGAACGCCGAACACTCGTAGGACGAGCGATCCGGCGAGAACGGGTTCCAGAAGTTGCAGTTGTCGGCGCGGGCGTAGGACGACCACAAGGTCATCGCATCCGGCCCCGGATCACGCGGGATCAACAGCGGCATGGCCACCGAGAGAAACAGCCCGGTGAACAGGATCAGGAATGAGACATACGAATCGAGTCGCTTGCCGCGAAACTCGATGCACGGCAGTTTCAGGCCCATGACAACGCAGCCTTTTTCCCGGCCGTCGCGCGGGTCAGCACGGCAATCACCAGCAGTTGCACGATGATCGCGAAGACGTTGCCCCACGCCGCGCCGTAGATCGAATAGTGCTTGATCAGCACATAGCTGACCGGCACCGAAACCAACAGGCAGATCGCCGCACTGGCGAGCGATACGCGACTGTTTTTCGAGGCAATCAGACCGCCCCAGACGATGTCGCCAATTGCGCGCAAGGCGAAGGAAAAGATCAGCACGCCGAGGATTGCATTGTCCGGACGCGGAACACTGATGGCGACGTAATCGAGCACCACGTTGAAAAACACATAGATCGCCACCGCCACCGCCGCCGACACCAGCAGCGAACGCATCACCCACTTGTTGATGAACAACTGCTTGACCGTGAACGCCTGCTGCTCGGCCTGAAAACGCTTGGCCATCAGCGGAATCCCGACCACCGCCACCACCGCGTACGACAACGCCTGCAAGGTGTTCGCCGCCGACCACGCGTACACGTATTTACCGAGGCTGGCATAAGGTTCCAGATCGATGATCAGAAAGCGCTCGGCGTACTGACTCAACGCGATCAGCCCGGTGCCGAGGTAGAACGGCAAACCGGCCTTCCACACGGTGCCCGTGGCCAACGTCCCGGCGACCCGGCCCTTGTGCACGTTCACCACGATCAGGTAGCCGGCGATGATCACCAGCACGTTGGCAGCAACCCACAACCACAGCACGCTGGCGATTCCCGACACCCAGTCGAGCATCATTCCGCCCACTGCCAGCAGCGCCCACAGGCCGGTCTTGATGAAGAACAGCAACGCGCCCGCCGTGGCTTTCTGCGCGGAAAACACGAACGAGTTGATCTCGAACGACAGGTGCTCAGTGAGCAATACCAGGGTCACGCAAAGAATCAGCGCGGCGCTCGCTTCAACTGTCTGGAACAGTGAATAAATCAGCACCGTCACCACCGACAACAGCAGCCCCACCGCCAGATACAGCAGCAGGACTTTATCGACCACGCGGCGCGAACTGCCGCCGACACTGATCAAGCGATTGATCTCGGAACTGAATCCAACACTGTAAAACTTCGAGGCGATCAACGAAGCCGCGACCACCACGCCGTAAAAACCCAGCGCCTCATAACCGAGGTAATGGGTGATCGCCAACACCAGCAAAAACTTCGCGCCTAACGCTCCGCCGCGAAGCAACAGCCGAAATATCATCGAACGACACCTTTGATGATTTCGTCCATGGCCACGGTTTTCGCTTCGATTTCACGGCAAGTGTCGGTCAGGCGTTTACCGAAATTCGACAACGCATTCGGCGCGTAAACCGTGTCGATGATCGTGTCGACATTGATGTCGCCGCCGTTGATCACCCAGTCGTCCACGCCCATGTCCTGATAGGCGCCGAAGCCTTTGCGCTCGTAGCTGATGTGGTACGCCGGCACGCCGGAAAGCAGCGATTCGATGGCGCCGTGCAGACGCACGGAAATCACCAGGTCCGGTTGGTATTTGGCAATCGTCGCCTTCAGCGACAACAGGTCTTCGGTGATGCCCAACTCGCGATAGAACGCGCCGTCATCGTTGCCGCGCACCGCGCTCTGTACCGCACAGACGACTTTGCTTTTGTTCTTCAGGCGCTGCAGCAGCACTTTCAGATTCGCCACGTAAGCGACTTTCTTTTCCTTGCTCCACTCCGGCGGCTTGCGCAGCACCACGCAGACCGTGGCTGGCGACGACGCGCAGCGGGTGAACTTCGCTTGCTGGAGGATTTTGCTCGCCAGCGATTGCACGGCCAGATCCGGCGCACGGTAGACGTTGGCGCAGGCATCGAAAATCGCCGAAGAACGATTGTCACGCACGAACACCGCGTCGGCGCTGGCGTAGTGCTCGACGATTTTGCTGCTCTCGCCGTGGAACGGGCCGATGCTTTGCGGCAGGTACACCGACGGCACTTTGCTGAGGATCGCGGTTTCCAGTTGCTTGGCGTGGCCGAGTTTCAGCTTGATGTGTTCGAAGGCGCTTTTCGAGCGCATGTAGCCGCCACCGACGCCGACGATCAGATCGGTTTTCTTCAACAGATCCGCCAGACCGGCGTAGGACTGATTGAGGAACACCGCTTGCTTGACCCGACCCAGCCCCTTGGCCGCCATCACCGGCGCGTCGAAACGCGGGTGCGGCAGATAGCTGAAAGAGTCCGGATCGGACGCCACCACACTGATCGCGGTGTCTTCACCAAAGTTGCGCTGCACCAGAGCGATGGCCAGATCGACGAGCAGGCCGTCACCGGAGTTGGACGCACTGTAGCCATGCAAAATCGTTACGTTCATATGCTTGAGTTCTACTTAAAAAGTGGGAGCGCGATACAGGTCGTAGGTCTGGCGAATCATCAGCGCGGCGCTGAAACGCTCGCGGACGATGCTCCGTCCTTGGTTGCCGAGGTCGAGCAGGCGAGGCTTCTGGATAATCGTCAGCACATCGGCCAGCGCCTGGTGATCACCGGACGGAAAGACATAACCGGAGACTTCATTGGTGACCAGTTCAGGCAGCGACGTGCAATTGCTGGCGATTACCGGCAAGCCCATGGCCATGCCTTCCAGCGGCACCATGGCGAAACCTTCCCAGCGGCTCGGCACGATCAGCGCATCGGATTGTTGATACAGCGCCTGCACTTCGCTCGGGGTGACCCACGGCAGGTACTCGACGCCGTCCATCGGTGGGCACTCGACCGCGTCCTCGTTGACGGCACTGCCGACCACGGTCAGCTTCATGTCGCTGCGCTGCACTTTGGCGTAAGCCTTGAGCAGCACATCGAAGCCCTTTTGATAGTCGAGGCGGCCAACGAACAGCAGATGAATCGGCTCGTTGCCAACCGCTTTCTGCGCGTCTTCCTTGCGATGAATGCCGTTGTAGATCAGCGTCATGCGCTTGCGCTCAATGCCAAAACGCGCGGCTTTGTCGAGTTCGTACTGGCTGACGCAAATGATCACGTCGGTGACTTTCTGCAACACCCGCTCGATCCACGCATAGACTTTCTGCTTGGTCGGCGAGCTTTCCATCAGGAACGAAAACGCGTGCGGGCAGTAGACGATCTTCGGCTTGCGCCACGGTCGCAACAGCACACACACGCACCGGCCGATGACGCCGGAAAAGGTACTGTGCAAATGCACCACGTCGGGCTTTTCCTTGAGCATCACCTGGGTCAGGCGCCAGGCGAAACGCAGTAGCGACGGCACATTGCGCCCGGTACGCGGGAAAGTGCGGATCTGTTGCTCGCCGATGCCGTGCAACTCTTTGGCCTGATCCTCCGGGACCAGATACACCAGCTCGTAGTTCGCCGCATCACCTTCCGGCGAGGCCGAAATCGTCCGGATCACCGTCGCGACGCCACCTTTGATCGTCTCTGCCACGTGCAGTATTTTTTTCACAAATCACCCACTTCAAAGAGGAAAAAACAGTCGCTGACAGTCAGGATTTGTCGGACGCGTATTCGTAGTTGTAATAGCCATAGCCGCCATTGCCGTAGTAGCTGGCGGCGCGCTTCTCGACGCCATTGAACACCGCGCCTTTCAACTCGATACCGTTCTGCGCGAAGCGGCGAATGGTCAGTTCAATCTCTTTGGCCGGGTTCACCCCGAAGCGCGTAACGATCAGGCTGATCCCCGCTTCACGGCCAACAATCGCCGCATCGGTCACCGCCAGCAGCGGCGGTGTATCGATGATCACCAGGTCGTAGCGCTCGCTCAGTTCGGCGAGCAATTCGCGGAAGTTGGCGTGCATCAACAGCTCGGACGGATTGGGCGGCACCTGGCCACGGCTGATGAAGTGCAGGTTGTCGATTTCGACTTTGTTGATCGCCTGATCGATGCTGCAGCGCTTGACCAGCAGGTCGGACAAACCGTTGGTGATCGGCGTGTTGAGGGTTTTGTGCAGATGACCTTTGCGCATGTCGGCATCGATCAGCACCACGCGCTGGCCGCTGAGGGCCATGACCGCCGCGAGGTTGGACGAAACGAAGGTCTTGCCGACTTGCGGGCTCGGCCCGGAAATCATGATGCGGTTGTTGGTCGAATCGAGCCCGGCGAAATGCAGGCAGGTGCGCAGGCTGCGAATCGATTCGATCGACAGATCCGTCGGATTGCGCAGGGCCAACAGATACGCCGGCTTGTCGACACCATCGCGGGCGCGGCCTTTTTTGTTGTCCTCTTCATCCTGCAAGGCGCTGTACGGAATCGACGCGTACACCGGCAAGCCGAGTTGCTCGATGGCTTCCGGGCCTTCGAGGCCACGGCTCAAGGATTTGCGCAGCAGCACCAGCGCTACACCAACGAAGGCACCGAGGAAGGTAGCAATCAGCACAATCAGGGCTTTTTTCGGTTTGACCGGGCTGGTCAGGTCGACATCCGCCGCATCGACCAGACGCACATTACCCACGGCGCCGGCGCGGACTATGTCCAGCTCTTGGGATTTGTTCAGCAACTGCGTGTAGATCTGCGAAGCGACCTCGACATCGCGGGTCAGGTTGAGCAACTCTTGTTGGGTCGCGGGCAGATCGCCAACCTTGCCTTCCAGCGACTTCTGTTGCTGGGTCAACTCGCCAATCTGGCTCATCAACGCGCGATAGGCCGGGTGCTGTTTGGTGAACTTGCGGTCCATCTCCGCCTGCTGCATTTTCAGCTCGGAGATCCGTGTTTCCAGCGCCACCGACTGACCGAGCACCGATTGGGTTTCCAGCGAAATGTTCACGGTCTTGCCGTGGGTCTGATAGGCGTTCAGCGCATCACTGGCCTTGGCCAGATCACGTTTGACCTGCGGCAACTGACTTTGCAGGAAGGCCAGGCTCTGCGCCGCTTCCGCCGAGGTGCGGCGAACGTTCTGATCGACGTACAGCGCAGCGATCTTGTTGAGGATCTTCACCGCTTCGGCGGCGTCGCTGCTGGCCAGCGCCAGTTTGATAATCCCCGATTCCTTGCCCTGCTCGGAGATATCCAGCGCGTCCTGATAACCCTGAATGGTCACGATCCGTGGGTTGCGCACCACTTCGAAACGCGTGCCGGGGTTGGCCAGCAACTGGCTGATCTGCCCTTCTACGCCGTCCTGCGCAAAGGCTTCGCCGGCGATGCCTTCGACCAGCAGGTTGTCGTTGTCATCGAGCAACTGGAAATGCTTCTGTTCACCCGCAATCAGGGTGAGCTTCTTGCCCAACAACTCTTTGGGCAGATTGAGCCGGACAAACTCCAGGCGCTCACCGCCCCAGGCGTAGCTGTTCAAACCGAAACGCGGCGCGGCGACGCTGGTCTCGGTCTCGCCGCGATAACGCCGGGCGAGAAAACCGCCAATCATCGGGAAGGTGTTCGGGGTGACATCGATGTCCAGGCGCAGGTCGTCGACGGTTTTGCCGATCACCGCGCGGGACTTGATGATGCCGATTTCGGTCACTGACGGCGATTGCCCACCGAGCATGCTGTTGAGGTCGGAAAAACCGAGCATGTCGTTCTTTTTCGGCTCGACCTGCACCAGCGCATTCGCCAGGTATACAGGCGTGGCCAACACCGCGTAGGC
The DNA here is from genome assembly GCF_022662375.1 of Pseudomonas sp. CROZ-RG-20F-R04-15. GTDB lineage: Bacteria > Pseudomonadota > Gammaproteobacteria > Pseudomonadales > Pseudomonadaceae > Aquipseudomonas. Next base: position 65,058 of record NZ_JAKNQL010000016.1, read on the forward strand.
CACACCGGTGACCATGAAGGCGCCGGTAAGCGCACCGATCAACCATTTCTGGTCGATCAAACTGCCGAATATACCGAGCAGATCAATACTGTCTTGATCATTGTCGCGGGTGCCGATTACGGACGGTAACTGCATAAGTCTGTTCTTACCATTCATTGATCTGAAGAATATTCATCAACGCGCGAGGCGTTGTGCCCATGAGCTGACAGCATCTTCAATCAATGCATGGGCATGAATAAAAGCGGCCTTGCCTTGACGATACGGATCTTGTATTTCGCGCTCGCTCTGCCACTTGCCGAGCAGAAATACTTTGCCTCTGGCGTGAGAGGCTATTTTCAGCACTTGATTTACATGCTGCTTTTCCATCACCAGAATCAAATCCGATTCATTGACGATGTCGGCCGTGAGTTGCCGTGCCTGGAACGTTGCGGCGCTGTGCCCGTGATCCTCAAGGACCTGCCGGGCCGAAGCCTCGACACCTTCGCCGACCCGTGCAGCAAGGCCTGCGGACGCCACGGTGATCGCCGAGGAGCCCAGCGCATTGCGCAATAACAGTTCTGCCGTCGGACTTCGGCATATATTGCCAACGCAAACAACAAGGATCTTTCTGAACAAGGTTTTACTTTCCTGTGTAATGTCAAACGGCCAACATCCCGAGAGCAATTGAATGAACCCTCAAGATCTTCCTGCACTCAGAAATAGATTCGCCCTGTTAGTACTGGAGCATTAAGTACCACAGCGTCTAAAAGTCCCCCAACCACAATTAGCGGACTAAAAATAACTGTGATTTTCGGCTGTTTGATTCCCGACAAAAAATAACATTCGCGCACTAAGTGCCATCATCCCGATCGAAAACCGAGTAACGAGATCAATATTCGTAGTTGTCACTTCTCTTCGGGAGAGCAGACATGAAATCAACACATCTCAATCGACTCGGCGCACTGGCGCTGATGACACTGGCTGCAACGCAGGTTCAAGGCAGCGAACTGTTCCCTAACCTTCCAGCCAAGAACATCGGCGTTCAGGTGAAAATCCAGAATTTCACCACTGCCGATGCCGCGCAGATCAAATCGGCAGGCTTCGGTTTCGTGCGCTTCGGCGTGTGGAGCGAAAGCCTGACGGCCAAGGCTTATCAGCAGCAAGTCAGCGATGCTTTTGCAGCGGCCAAATCCGCGGGACTGGAAGTTCTGCTGACGGTCCGCGCCATCAAACCGTTGCCCGCCACCTCAAACGCCGAACTCGCCAGCGCCGGAGAAGGCTTCGCCAAAGCCGTTACCGGGCTGGAACAGTCGTACGGCTCGCAACTGGTCGCGATCGAGCTATGGAATGAACCGGATCTGGAAACCTATTGGCCAACGGGCAAGTTCGACAGCACGTTTGTGCCGTTCATGAGCGCGGTGTGCAAGACACTGCAAGGACAGCCGCCATCGACGCCGGTGGTCGGCTACGGTTTCGCCCGACCACCCAGCGCAGGCTCGGCTTCCACGGTGGCGCTGAACCGCATTGTCAGCGAATACCCGAAATGCTTGAGCGCGGTGTCCTATCACCCGTATGGCATGACGGCCGCGCAGATCAGCAACGCGCAGGCATTTATTCAGCAGAACTTCCATCTGCCGGGCGTCATCAGTGAATGGGGCATCTCGGCGCTCGCGTCCAACGGCGGTGCCGAAGGTCAGGCGAGCAAGATCAACGCGTTTATCGGCGATGTTAAAAAACTCAACATCCCGCTGACCTCCATCTACGAATGGAAGAACAGCGATACGGGTAGCAATGAACGCGAGAAGAATTTCGGCCTGCTGACGTCCGACGGGCAACCGAAGCCGGCGCGCCTGTCGGTCGAAACCCTGTTGAACGCCCAGTAGCAAATATACAACCGGCCTGTTCACAGGTCGGTTGCTTTGAACCTGTTGGCTGTTTTGGCATCGTATCCATCGATAGCCCGCCCCACCTTTCAAACAATCGTTTTCAGGTTGTTGCCGCAGGGGCCATCGATACACGTACACGCCCTTGAGTGACCGTCAGCGCTCGGGTAATGTCATCAGACCCATAGGATAGAGCACGCCCATGACTTCCAAGCTGGAACAACTCAAACAATTCACCACCGTGGTTGCCGACACCGGCGACTTCGAAGCGATCTCCCGGGTCAAACCGGTCGACGCCACCACCAACCCTTCCCTGCTGCTCAAAGCGGCGGCCATTCCGGCCTACGCCGAGCTGCTGAACGCCTGCGTCAGCGACTGCAAGGGCGATGTCGGCCTGGCCAGCGACCGTTTCGGCGTTGCGGTGGGTCAGGAAATTCTCAAAGTGATCCCGGGCCGCATCTCCACTGAAGTGGATGCGCGCCTGTCGTTCGACAAGGATGCCGTGCTGAAACGCGCGCATCGCCTGATCGAGCTGTACGACAAGGCCGGCATTGGCCGTGATCGCGTACTGATCAAGATCGCCTCGACCTGGGAAGGCATCCGCGCCGCCGAAGTGCTGGAGAAGGAAGGCATCCAGACCAACCTGACCCTGCTGTTTTCCTTCGCTCAGGCGGCCGCTTGCGCCGACGCTGGCGTGTTCCTGATTTCGCCGTTCGTGGGCCGCATCTACGACTGGTACAAGAAAGCCAACGGCAACGACTACACCGGCGCCGATGATCCGGGCGTGCAGTCGGTCACCCGTATCTACAACTACTACAAGGCCAATGACTACAAGACCGTGGTCATGGGCGCGAGCTTCCGCAACCTCAACCAGATCGAGCAACTGGCCGGCTGCGACCGCCTGACCATCAGCCCGGACCTGATCGACAAGCTGGCGGCCGACACCGGCAAGCTGGAGCGCAAACTGGCACCGGGCAACGCCGGTGAAGCCCGTCTGAGCCTCAACGAAGCGCAATTCCGCTGGTTGTCCAACGAAGACGCGATGGCCACCGAGAAACTGGCTGAGGGCATCCGTCAGTTTGCTCGCGATCAGGAGAAGCTTGAGGCGCTGTTGCAGGCCAAGCTGTGATTTGAGTGGGTGAGATGCAAAAAGGGCGAACCCGTTAAGGTTCGCCCTTTTTTATTCAGTCAGCCATGGAAAATGTATCAGTCTGATCTGACGCCTTCGCGAGCAAGCTCGCTCCCACAAGGGGATTTGTGAACGACGCTGATCCAGTGTGGGAGCGAGCTTGCTCGCGAAGGGGCCAGCCCAGACAACATCACTTCATGAGATCAATGCCGCTCGAGGGCATTCACCAGGTCATGGAACGCTTCACGATTGGAATCGTTCAGGCCCATGAGGATCTTGTGCGCTTCGAGCACCTTGATCCGCACCACTTCTTCCGACTGGTCCTGATCCGGCAGGTCGTCCAGGCACTCCGGGCATGGCACCGGGTGGTTGACGATGTTGAACACCTGCTCGAAACCCATCGACTGCAGCAGACGGGTAATGTCTTCGTGGGTGGTGACGACGGTCGGCAGCAGGCCGACCTTCTGCCGCGACAGGATCGACAGCTTGGCCAACAGGCCCAACGTCGTGCTGTCGATGCTGCGGGTTTCGGTCAAATCGATCACGATCGCGTTGAAATTCAGCGCGGTGAAGATTTTCTCAATAGTCGCATCCAACGCCGAACACAGGGTCAGGCGAACTTCACCGACGAACTTCAGGACGAAGGTGCCGTCCTGCTCGGCGAACTGGATTCTACCGGTACTCATTAAAGATTCCTGCTCAACACCAACAGGGCGATATCATCCGGCATCTCCCCTAGCGTGGCCAATCCAAACACTTGCCGCAGACCATCCAGGCTGCCGCCCGCCGACTTCACCCGTTGAGGCAAAGCGGCTTCTTTTTCTTTGAGCGTAGGTTCTGGCAAAAGATCCAGAATGCCATCAGACATCAGCGTCAGGCTGAACGTCGGCGGCAGCTCAAGCACGTGGTCTTCGTAGGTGGCCTCATTGAAGAGACCCACCGGCAGACCGCGCCCCTCGAGATAACGAACACTGTCAGGCGTGTACAACACAGGCAACGGCAGATGGCCGCCGATGCTATAGGTCAACAAACCGGTCTCCTCGTCGATGACTCCACCGACCATTGTGACGTGTTTACCCAGCTTACAACTGATCAGCCCCCGGTTGATATGACCAAGGACTTCCGAAGGCTTGAATTCCGGCAAGGTGCCGTTGCGCTTGGATTCGAACAGCAAGCGCGTGGTCATGAACTTCAGCAGCACGGTGACGAAGGCTGAAGAGGCGCCATGACCGGATACATCCGCCAGATAAAACGCGACCCGGCGCTCGTCGACACGGAAATAGTCGACAAAATCACCCGACAGGTACAACGACGGGATGATCTGGTGAGCGAACTTGAACTCGTCGATGCTCCACGGGCTTTCCGGCAGCATGTTCATCTGCACCTGGCGACCGGCGTTCTGGTCTTCCTGGAGCAGGTTCAGGCTGGCCTCGAGCTCGCGGTTGGCCTTCTCCAGCTTCTCGCGGTAGCGCTGGTTTTCCAGCAGCAGGCGCGCACGATCCAGGGCCCGGCGCACAGAGTGCTCGAGCACAGCCAGATCTTCGAGAGGCTTGATCAGGTAATCCGCCGCGCCCAGACGCAGGGCTTCGACCGCATCGTTCATCACGCCGGCACCCGACACCACGATCACCGGTGTTTGCGGTGACCGCTCGGTGACCTGACGGATCAGTTCGAGACCGCCCATCTGCGGCATGCGCAGATCGCAGATGACCAGGTCGGGCGTGTCTTGCTCGAATACCTGAAGACCCTGTTGGCCGTTGCTGGCCTGCAGGACGCTGAAACCACTGTCTTCCAAATAGGCCGCGAGGCTCGCGCGCACTACTTCGTCATCATCGATTATCAGCAGCGTGGCACTGGTTTTTGGCATGTGGGCAAACGGCGCCAGAATTAGGTTGGCGTAGTTGGCGAGGCATTTGGCCCTGCGCAGACTACTGGATTCGCTTTCTAGCCTCTCTGCTGCACCGCTTTCGAGCATTGTCTGCAAACGCGGTTGCACCAGAGGTGCCCTTCTAAGGCGCAGACGGTACTCCCATCCGCAGAGCGTTTCAAGCATGCGCCGATGGTCGCTTGACGACTTTACTTGTCAAATCACCGAGAGTTATAAGAACAGCTCAAACCGTAACCCAATGGAAGGACGAAGCCATGAGTCAAACCGGTCGGGACTACAGCGAAAAGCGCGATTTCATCCGCATGCGGGTCGATGCCGATGTCGTGTTGATTCATGCAGGCGATCAAGTTTCAGCGACCTGTATCGACCTCTCCAGCAGTGGCATGCAGGTCGAAGCGCCGCGCCAGTTCGCGGTCGGCGACCGTTTGAGCGTACGCATCGACTCCGATCACGCCGCGCTCAGCGGCCTTGAGGCCGAGACCGAAGTGGTCTGGGTCAGGGCACAGGACGGCGGCGGCCAGAAGCTCGGTCTGACCATTCTGAAGATGAAATAGCTACACACAAAAAAGGCGACCCTGAGGTCGCCTTTCTTTTTACCGGTCGCGATTAAAAATCGTCTTCGACCTGGCCATCCTTCACTTTGAACTCGCGGTTCTGCAAGTAAGCGTTGCGGATGAAGGTGTACTTGTCGCCGCTGATCAGCTTCTCGCTCGACAACAGGCTGGCGCGAGTGTCGACGATGTTCAGGCCGAAGATCGAGTTACGCACTGGCACATCGTTGATGTAGCGGTACATGCCGGTGTAGCTGTCGACGTACTTCGAAGGCGCATCACGCAAGGTGCTTGGGCCGAGCAACGGCAACATGACGTACGGACCGCTGCCGACGCCCCAGTAACCGAGGGTCTGGCCAAAATCTTCATCGCTGCGGTTCAGGCCCATTTTGGTGCCGACATCAAAGAAGCCGAGCAGACCGAACGTGGTGTTGAAGATCAGACGTGCAGTGTCGACGCCTGCGGCAGCCGGTTTACCCTGCAAAACGTTGTTCGCCAGGTTAGTGACATCACCCACGTTGCGGAACATGTTGTGAATGCCGTCTTCAAGGAACTGCGGCGTAACAAACTCATAACCCTGAGCCAGTGGCTTCAGCGCGTAGGTGTCAACGAAGTCGTTGAACTGGAAAATTGGACGGTTGACGCTTTCCCAAGGGTCTTCTTCCGTTGCCGCCTGAGTGGCGAACGGAGCCAGCAACAGGCCGGCACATACACAAAGCTGAGCGAGCGGATTGCTCCAGCGCATAGAAAAACTCCTTGGATTTGTACTGTCGCGGACATCTGGGTCCGGGTGTTCAGGCCGCTAGTATAAGCGCAAAAGGCCGTTTGGACAGTCCGCGCAATGAAGCTGTCTGTAGGACGCTTCCTGAGTTGCCCTTCACACGGCTGTCATCCAACTGTCACTGACCGTCCCTAGTCTGATCGTTATTTCAGGGACGTTGCCATGACACACGCCGAAACCTTGCCCGTCGCCGCGTCCAGCCTGACGGCCGTGCTGTTTGGACTCAGCGGTTGTCTGGTGGATTTCGGCGCCCGTGCCCGGCAACAGACCATTGCCCTGAGCGAATACGCTGAAGCCACGCCGGGCGCACTCGACAGCCTGCACAGTTTGCAGCGCCAGCAGATCCCCTGCGCGTGGCTGGATGAACTGCCCCCTGCCCTCGCCCAATCGTTGTCGGCCTCGCTACCGGCGTGGATCAAACCCGCGCAATATTCCGCAACAAATAACCCGTGGCCCGCGCCGAACGCCTGCTGGCAAGCCTTGATGGACTTGAACGTCGGCAGTCTGGACGGCTGCGTTCTGGTCAGCGGTGAACCGCGTCTGCTGCAAGCCGGCCTGAATGCCGGACTGTGGACCATCGGTCTCGCCTCCTGCGGCTCACTGTGCGGCCTGGCGCCGACAGAATGGCAAGCGCTGAGCCAGAAAGAACGCGAACAACTGCGTGGCAAGGCGACGATGCAGCTATTCGGCCTCGGCGTGCATTCGGTGATCGATCACTTGGGCGAGCTCGACACCTGCCTCGCCGACATCAGTCTGCGTCGGCTCAAAGGCGAAAAGCCCTGACCGGGATCATGCAGGTTTGCCGGGAGTGGATTAATCTAAAGGTCAGCCATAGACCTTTGGCGCGTGGCTGCGGTCAATGCCAGTGCCTACTGATAAAAGGAAAACACCATGCCCGCCCAAGAACTGCAAGAACAACTGAATGCCCTGCGCGAGCAACTGGAGCAGAATCCGCCGCTTTCCGAAGCAGAACGCGAAAACTTGCATGAACTAATGCAACAGATTGAACTGAAGCTTGAACTCGAAACCAAGACCCAGGATGCCAGCCTCGCCGATGGCGTGAATCTGGCGGTGGATCGCTTCGAACTCGAACACCCGGCGATTGCGGGCACCTTGCGCAGCATCGCCAATGCGCTGGGCAGCATGGGGATCTGATCCCCCCCGAAACGCAAAAAGCCCTGCCATCACTGGCAGGGCTTTTTCATGTCTACGATTTGCAACGCAGTCCCCTGTGGGAGCGAGCCTGCTCGCGAAGGCGTCGTGTCAGTCGACATCATCGTTGAATGACACACCGCATTCGCGAGCAGGCTCGCTCCCACATTGGATATCGCACATTCCGGATCTTTATTGACGCACGAGGCGGTGATTCGGCAGCTGTACGCTTTCGGTGCTGCGATACGGATTGATATCCAGACCACCACGACGCACGTAACGTGCAAACACCGTGAGCTTCTCGGGTTTCAACAAGCGCTGCAGGTCAAGGAAAATCCGCTCTACACACTGCTCATGGAAGTCCGAGTGCTGACGGAAGCTGACGATGTATTCCAGCAGACTCGCATGATCCAGCGCCGAGCCGCGATATTCCACCACCACACTGCCCCAGTCCGGCTGACTGGTCACCGGGCAATTGGATTTGAGCAGATGGCTGTGCACGCTCTCTTCAACAATCCGCGAATCATCGCAACGCAGCAGTTCCGGGCGCGGATGCTCATAGTTGCTGACGCTGATATCCAGATCGTCGATGCACACGCCGGGCAACGCCACAACGCCTTCTGCTTCAACGTCCTTCAGACTGCGAACCCGCACGCCGACCGGTTTGCCGGCGGCGGCCGACAAATCCTTGACCAGCGTCGCTTCCAATGCAGCAACATCGGCAAACGCCGTCTGGTTCAGCGAGTTCAGATACAACTTGAACGACTTCGACTCGATGATATTCGGCGAATCCGCCGGAATGCTGAATTCGCCGATCGCCACCACCGGCTTGCCCGACGGCAGCAGCCACGACAGCTCGAAGCAGTTCCAGAAATCCACACCTTTATATGGCAGGGTGTCGGCGGTCAGGCCCAGCTCGGCCCATTTCGCGGTGCGCGGAATCGGGAACAGCAGGGACGGCGTGTAGGTGGCGATGTATTCGCTGGATTTGCCCAGCGGCGAGTGTTCGGCTGCGGGATGCATGGCGGAAACCTGACTGAATAATCAGCGGATTCTACCAGCCTTTGCCCGCGCCTTTGAGTGCTTACTGACTGACAGTCAGTTTGCCGACCATGCCCGCCTGATAATGCCCGGGAATATTGCAGGCAAACTCCAGGCTCGTGGCCTTGCTGAAGGTCCAGGTCAGTTCGGCAGTCTTGCCCGGTTCGACCAGCACACTGTTCGGGTCGTCATGCTTCATGCCGTGCCCCATCGCCGCATGATCCATGCCGGCCATGTCGTGGGACATTTCCTTCACGCCGGTAGGCGTAAGCATGCCGCTTTGCTGCATCTGCAACATTTCCTGCTGGTGTCTGGCATGCATCGCTGCATCGCCGAGGTTGAATTCGTGCAGCAGCTGGCCTTTATTCACCAGCACAAAACGAACCGTCTCACCGGCCTTGACCTGAATCGCCTTCGGGTCGAACGACATGTCGTTCAACACCACTTCAACGCTACGCGTGGCTTTGGCGGCAGGTGCGGGCTGGCCGAAGTCGTAGCTGTGCGCGGGTGCCGCCCATACCGGTGAACTCAGCGTCAACAGACAGGCAGCCAACGTCAGGGATTGGCGTAAAAACATGGTCGTTCTCCAACAAGATAAGGTTCAGCCTGTGGGAAACTTTAGCCGGCCTGCGCTGGCATCTACCTGACAGGCAGATTACAACTTTGTCAGGTTGGCGCTTGTCGCGTGCTCTCACGGTATAAAGCTTTCAACCGAATCCCCCCGAATAACCCGAGTCGCCCATGAAACTGTTGATCGTCGAAGACCAAGCGAAAACCGGCCAATACCTGCGCCAGGGCCTGACCGAGGCCGGGTTCAATACGGAACTGGTGGCCGACGGCAACAGCGGTCAGCAAATGGCATTGAGTGGTGATTACGCGCTGCTGATCCTCGACGTAATGCTACCGGGCCGCAACGGCTGGCAGATTCTGCACGCAGTGCGCAGCGCCGGGCTGGATACGCCGGTACTTTTTCTGACGGCCAAAGACGCCGTGGAGGACAGGGTGCACGGCCTCGAACTGGGCGCTGATGATTATCTGGTCAAACCCTTCGCCTTCTCCGAGTTACTGGCGCGGGTGCGCAGCCTGTTGCGTCGCGGCAGCGCCACGCCACAGGAAACCAGCCTGCAACTGGCCGATCTGCGCCTGGATCTGATCCGCCGCCGCGTGGAGCGCAGTGGCCAGCGCATCGACCTGACCGCCAAGGAGTTTGCCCTTCTGGAAATGCTCCTTCGCCGTCAGGGTGAGGTGCTGCCAAAATCGCTGATCGCCTCGCAGGTCTGGGACATGAATTTCGACAGCGACACCAATGTCATCGAAGTGGCAATCCGCCGTTTGCGCCTGAAAATCGACGACGAATTCCCCAACAAGCTGATCCACACCGTGCGCGGCATGGGTTACGTGCTTGAAGAGCGCAGCGTTTGATGCGCCGTTTGTCTCTGAGTTCGCGCCTGGCGTTGTTGTTCGCCGCTTGCACCGCGGTGGTGTCGCTGTTCGCCGGGGTGCTGTTCAACCGCGCCAGCGAGGCGCACTTCATTGAACTCGACCAGCAACAACTGGACGGCAAACTGATCGGCCTGCGCCGCGCCTTGCAGGATGTTCAACCCGCTCAACGCGAGACACGGCTGGCGGATGAGCTGAGCCGTCAGGCCGATCTGTCGCTGCGCATCACCGGCAGTGACGGCCAACGCTGGTACGACAGTTCGACGCAAATTCCCAAGGACTTGCCGCAGCCACCCGGCCTGTCAACGATCAGCAATGACGGCACCGATTACCGCGTGCTCAACGCCCCGCTCTACCCGGACAAAGCCGATTCCCCGCAACTGACCCTGCTGCTGGACATCACTCATCACCAGCACTTCCTGCAACGCATGCAGCATCTGATCTGGCTGACCGTCGGCCTCTCGGCAGTGGCCACCGCGCTACTTGGCGCCTGGGCCGCACGCAGCGGCTTGCGTCCGTTACGGCGCATGAGCGCGGTAGCCCGTGGGATTTCTGCACAATCGCTCAACGCCCGACTGCCGGAAGCGCAAATGCCACCCGAGCTAGCGGAAATGGCCCACAGCTTCAACGCCATGCTCGCACGCCTAGACGACTCGTTTCAGCGGCTCTCGGCGTTTTCCGCCGACATCGCCCATGAACTGCGCACGCCGCTGTCGAACCTGCTGACCCACACTCAGGTCACCCTCACCCGCCCACGGCCGATCGAAGATTATCGCGAAGCCCTGCACAGCAATCTCGAAGAACTGCAATGGATGGCGCAACTGGTCAACGACATGTTGTACCTGGCCAAGGCTGATCACGGTTTGCTGATGCCTAAGCGTGAGCCGCTGGAACTGGCGGATGAGACCGATGTGTTGCTGGAGTTTTTTGCGCCGCTGGCGGAGGACGCCGGGGTCAGGCTGAGTCGTGAGGGCTATGCGCGAATCGAGGGTGATCGCAGTATGTTGCGCCGGGCCTTGTCGAATTTGCTGGATAACGCGCTGCGGTTTACCCCGGCCGAGGGCTATGTGAGCTTGCGGATCGTTGATCAACCGAACGCCGTGGGCATTTCAGTCGAGAACAGTGGCGAGGGGATTTCTGCAGAGTTGTTGCCACGGCTGTTTGACCGGTTTTACCGGGCTGATCCGGCGCGGCAGGAAGGCAGCAGTGAGCATGCGGGGTTGGGGTTGGCGATTACGCAGTCGATCGTCCGTGCCCATGGCGGGCAGATTCGTTGCGAATCGGAGGCGAAATGGACGCGGTTTGTGATTGAGCTGCCCAAGGGAGATTGAGGCCAGCCATTCAGGCCCCTTCGCGAGCAGGCTCGCTCCCACATTGGATCTGCGTCGTTCACAAATCCCCTGTGGGAGCGAGCCTGCTCGCGAAAGCGGTCTAAAGGTTTACGAATATCTCAACGCGTGAGCCGGCTCGATCTTTGCCGCTCGCCAAGCCGGGTACACCGTCGCCAAAAAGCTCAGAATAAAGCCTGCCGAGCAGATCAACAGCACATCCCCGCCCTGCAGTTCCGACGGCAGATTGCTGACGAAATACACATCCGAACTGAAAATATGCTGGCCCGTGACGCGCTCGACCCAGCCAACCATCTCGCTGACATTCAGTGCGGCAATCACGCCCAGCACACCGCCAATAATGGTGCCGACAATCCCGATCACCGTGCCCTGCACCATGAAGATCGCCATGATCTGGCGGGGCGTGGCGCCGATGGTACGCAGGATCGCGATGTCCGCGCCCTTGTCGTTCACCACCATGATCAGCGTTGCGATGATGTTGAACGCCGCCACCGCGACGATCATCAGCAACAGCAGGCCGATCATGGTTTTTTCCATTTTCATCGCGCTGAACAGGCTGCCCTGGGTGTGGGTCCAGTCGTCAGCCTTGAAATCGGCGCCCAGACCGGCGGCGATGTCCGAGGAGACTTTCGGAGCGGCGTACAGATCTTTGACTGCCAGACGCACGCTCTGTACCTGATTCGGCTCCCAGTGCTGCATGGTCGCAGCATCGGCGACGTGGATCAGACCCATCGAGCCGTCCAGTTCAGCACCGACCTTGAACACACCGACCACGTTCAGCCGTTGCATACGCGGGGTAATGCCACCCGGCGCGGTGCTGACTTCCGGGACGATCAGGGTGATCTTGTCACCGACGTTAAGGCGGAAACGACGCGCAGTAATCTCACCGATCACCACACCGAACTCACCCGGTTTCAACGCGTCGAGGCGGCCCTGCACAATGTGCTGGGCAACGATCGACACCTTGCCTTCCTGCGCAGGATCAACGCCGCTGATCTGGATCGGCTGCATCAGGCCCTTGTAGGAGAGCATGCCTTCCATTTCGGTGAACGGCACGGCCGCAGTCACTTCAGGATTTTTCATCGCGGCGGCGGCAACCGGCTGCCAGTCATCGATCGGCTTCACGCCAACGATGGTCGCGTGCGGCACCATGCCGAGGATGCGCGAGCTCATTTCGCGCTGGAAGCCGTTCATCACCGACAGCACCACGATCATCGCCAGCACGCCGAGGGCGAGGCCGATCATCGAGGTCATCGAAATGAACGAAACAAAGCGATTGCGGCGCTTGGCGCGGGTATAGCGCGTGCCGATAAAGATCGATAACGGTCTGAACATTCGCTGGGGCACCGTATAAAAATAAAAGACCCGACGCCTTTACAGACGCCGGGTTTCAGCCAATCAGATGGGTGTCAGGCAGCCATCCTGCAAGTGCAGGACGCGGTCCATCTGGCGGGCCAGGTTCATGTCGTGAGTCACCACCAGGAACGCGGTGCGCATCGAGGTGCTGAGTTCCAGCATCAAATCCTGAATGCCCTGCGCGGTGTGCGAGTCGAGGTTGCCGGTCGGCTCATCGAGCATCACCAGGCCTGGCTTGTTAACCAGAGCGCGGGCGATGGCCACACGTTGACGCTCACCACCGGACAGTTCGGCCGGTTTGTGCTCCAGACGATGGCCGAGGCCGACGCGCTCCAGCAGTGCCGTGGCACGCTGACGGGCTTCCGGAATCGGCGTCTTGCCGATCAGCAGCGGCATGCAGACGTTTTCCAGCGCGGTGAATTCCGGCAGCAAGTGGTGGAACTGGTAAACGAAACCGAGCGAACGGTTACGCAGCAGGCCACGCTTCTTCTCGCTCAGTGCCGACAACTCTTCACCGTCGAGCCAGACGCTGCCCTTGGTCGGCGTGTCGAGACCGCCCAACAGGTTGAGCAAGGTACTTTTGCCCGAACCCGAAGTGCCGACGATCGCCACACGCTCGCCCGGGTGCAACTCCAGTTGCAGGCCGGCCAGTACTTCTACCGATTCCGGACCTTCCTCGTAGGATTTGCCCAGATTGCGGCAGCTCAGGATTGCTTGTTCACTCATGCCCGACTCACTCATAACGTAGCGCCTCCGCCGGCTGGGTGCGCGCGGCACGCCAGGCGGGATACAGGGTGGCGAGAAAACTCAGGACCAACGCCGCCGCACAGACCATGACCACGTCCTGGCTCTGCACCTGCGACGGAAGATAATCAATGAAATACACGTCAGCATTAAGGAATTTATGGCCGATCAGGCCTTCCAGTGCCGAGATCGCGGCGCTGACATTAAGCGCGGCGAGAATTCCGAGCACCGCGCCAATCGCCGTACCGACCACGCCGATCACCGTGCCTTGCACCATGAACGTGCGCATGATCGTGCCCGGCGTCGCGCCCAACGTGCGCAGAATGGCGATGTCGCCCTTCTTGTCGTTGACCACCATCACCAGCGTGGAAATGATGTTGAACGCGGCAACGGCGACGATCAGCAGCAACAGCAGGCCGATCATGGCTTTTTCCATGCGGATAGCTTGATACAGATTGCCGTGGGTGCGCGTCCAGTCACGGGCGTAGTAATGATCCTCGCCGAGTTGCTGGGCGATGTTCCATGCTACGCGCGGCGCCTGAAACAGGTCGTCGAACTTCAGGCGAATGCCCTGCACCTGATCAGGCTTCCAGCGGTGCATCTTCGCCAGATCCTGCAAGTTGGTGACGCCCAGATAGCCGTCGAGTTCACCGGCGCCGACATGGAAAATGCCGACCACGGTGAAGCGCTTCATGCGCGGGAACATCCCGGCCGGGGTCACGCTGACCTCCGGCGCAACAAAAGTGACTTTGTCACCGATGCCCACGCCGAGCTTGGTCGCAGCCTTGTCGCCGATGACGATGCCGAAGCTGCCCGGCGTCAGATCGTCGAGTTTGCCCTGCTTCATGAAGTTGTCGATGATCGACACGTTGCGCTCAAGCGCCGGGTCGATGGCGTTGAGCAACACCTTGGACACCTGACCGTTATTGGTCAGCAGGCCCTGCATCTGGGTGAACGGTGCAACCGCCGTCACCTGCGGGTTCTGCTTGACCTTGGTGGCCAGGCTTTGCCAATCGTTGATCGGTTCAGTGGATTCAATGGTCGCGTGGGGCACCATGCCCAGCACGCGGGTGCGCATCTCATGATCGAAGCCATTCATCACCGACAGCACGACGATCATCACGACCACGCCAAGGGCGAGCCCGATCATCGAAGTCAGGGAAATGAATGACACAAAATGATTGCGACGCTTTGCACGGGTATAACGCGTGCCGATAAATACGAAGAGAGGTCTGAACATGTCGGGGCTTGTTCGGAGGGAAAAGGAACGTCCTTGTGGCGGGGGTCGATAACCAGCTTTACACTCAGACCACCGCCGCTACCATGGGTTCGCCATGTCGACATTAGATGAAGAAGATCGCCGCGAATACTACCGTATCGAGGACACGATCGCACTGGAAATTCGGCCCCTGTCCGCTCCCGAAGCCGCAGGCCAGGAAGTGTTGCAGGATGCTTCCCCACTCTTCAACCTGCTCAGCGAACTGCACCTGAGCGAATTCGAGTCGCAGCACCTGTTGCGCCAGATCAGCGAGCGCGACCGGGCCATCGCTGCGTTCCTGAAATCCCAGAACAAGCGCATCGACCTGCTCAGTCAGGTGGTCGCCCTGACCGTGCTCGGCCATATCGGCGAGCCGCAACCAGTGATCATCTCCGAGGGCGGAATCGACTTTCAGTACCCGACGCCGATCGCCACTGGTGCACACCTGTCGGTGAAGCTGGTGCTGATGCCGCAAGCGCTCGGCCTGCTGCTGCGCGCCCGCGTCACCCATTGCGACCGCAAGGGCGAGGGTTATGACGTCGGCACCGAGTTCGAACACTTGACCGATGCCCAGCGCCAGTTGCTCGCCCGCTATATCTTGCAGAAGCAGGCCCAGGAACGACGTCTGGCCCGCGAACAGAACGAATCAGGCATTTAATTTAAGGAAGAACCGTGACCCTCATCTACGGCCACCGCGGCGCCAAGGGCGAAGCACCGGAAAACACCCTGAGCAGCTTTCAGGAATGTCTCAAGCACGGCGTGCGCCGCTGCGAACTCGATCTGCACCTGTCCAAGGACGGCGAGTTGATGGTCATCCACGACCCGACCCTCAAGCGCACCACGGAACGCCGCGGCAAGGTCGTCGAGCACACCGCCGCCGAACTGGTGACCTACGACGCGCGCAAGGGCGGCCCGGGCTGGATCAAGCCGTGCCCGATTCCGACGCTGGAAGAGTTGTTCGAGAAGTGTGATTTCGAGCACTGGCAGCTGGAAGTCAAAAGCGCTTCACGTACGCGCGCGGCAACCACGGTGCTGGCGATTCGTGAAATGGCCCAACGGCATGGCTTGCTCGACAAGGTGACGATCACCTCGAGTTCGCGGGAAGTATTGAAAGCGGCGCTGGATCTGGTGCCGGACGTGTCGCGCGGACTGGTCGCCGAATACGCCTGGCTCGACCCGTTGAAGGTCGCGGCCAGCTATGGCTGTGAGATTCTTGCGCTGAACTGGACGCTGTGTACGCCGGAACGCCTGCAGAAGGCGCAGCGTCAGGGGCTGCATGTGTCGGTGTGGACCGTCAACGAACCTGCGCTGATGCGCAGGCTCGCCGACTTCGGCGTTGACAGCCTGATTACAGACTTTCCCGGTTTGGCCACTGCCACCCTCGAGAATTGCTGAAATCGGTCTCCCCGGCCGGCTCAGGCCACCGGCCGGAGCCCGTCAAAAAAGCCGGTTGAGGCCGTCGTACGCGGCTACCCGATAGGCTTCGGCCATGGTCGGGTAGTTGAACGTGGTGTTGACGAAGTACTTCAGCGTGTTCAGTTCGCCCGGCTGGCTCATGATCGCCTGACCGATGTGGACGATCTCCGACGCCTGATAACCGAAGCAGTGAACGCCCAGCACTTCCAGGGTTTCACGGTGGAACAGGATCTTCAGCATGCCTTGCGGCTCGCCGGCGATCTGCGCACGCGCCATGCTCTTGAAGAACGCCTTGCCGACTTCGTACGGCACTTTGGCCTGAGTCAGTTCCTGCTCGTTCTTGCCGATCGAGCTGATCTCCGGAATGGTGTAGATGCCGGTCGGCACATCATTCACAAAGCGCCAGCTACCGTTATCAACGATGCTGCCGGCAGCCGAACGACCCTGGTCGTGGGCGGCACTGGCCAGGCTCGGCCAGCCAATCACGTCACCAGCACCGTAGATGTTCGGCACGCAGGTGCGGTAAGCCTCGTCGACTTCGATCTGGCCACGGCTGTTGACCTTGACGCCGATGTTTTCCAGACCGAGCTGGTCGGTGTTACCGGTACGGCCGTTGCACCAGAGCAAGGCGTCGGCCTTGATCTTCTTGCCGGACTTGAGGTGCAGGATCACGCCGTTGTCGACGCCTTCAACGCGATCGTAATCTTCGTTGTGGCGCACGGTGATGTTGTTGTTGCTGAAGTGATAGCTCAACGCCTGGGAGATTTCCGAGTCGAGGAAGCTCAGCAACTGACCACGGTTATCGACCAGTTCAACCAACACACCCAGACCGCTGAAGATCGAGGCGTATTCGCAACCGATCACGCCAGCGCCGTAAACGATCAGTTTACGCGGGGTGTGGCCGAGGCTGAGGATGGTGTCGCTATCGTAGATACGCGGGTGGTGGAAATCGATGTCCGCCGGGCGATAAGGACGCGAACCGGTGGCGATAATGATGTGCTTGGCCACCAGTTTTTCGACCACGCCGTTGGCGCAGACCACTTCGATGGTTTGCTCGTCGGCGAAGCTGCCGGTGCCGAAGAACACGTCGACGCGGTTACGGGCGTAGTAGCCAGTGCGCGAGGCGACTTGTTTGGAAATGACTTTCTCGGCGCTTTTCAACACGTCCGGGAAGGAGAACCAGCGTGGCTCGCCGATCGCCCGGAACATGGGATTAGTGTTGAACTGCATGATCTGCCGCACCGAGTGACGCAGTGCCTTGGACGGGATGGTGCCGAGGTGGGTGCAGTTGCCGCCGACCTGACGACGGCTGTCGACCATCGCGACCTTGCGCCCTGCTTTGGCGGCGTTCATTGCCGCGCCTTCTCCCGCCGGGCCGGAACCCAGTACCACCACGTCGTAGTTGTAGACAGCCATGCGTACTCCTCAGAACAGGCCGCGGTGCCAGCAGCACCGGCGGCTAAATCACGCCGAACGGCGGCGCGAAGGAACAATTGGGGGTCAATCAAGAACCCGGACACAGTCTATAGAAGCGTCAACGCCGCGCACATTAACCCTTGGTCGCGTCGTAGGCTACTTTTGCCTGCACTACAACGCCAGCTTTCGTATTGTTCTCAGTCAGTTTTTTTGCCGCTGAGGTGCTCGAAAGCGTGACTGGTGCGGATGACAAAACCTGTATCGGCACGAATCACGAAGAATGCACCAATCTCATGTTTTTCGGCATAGTCCCACGCCCTTTCCGGGCCAAGAATCAGCAACAGCGTCGATAGTCCATCGGCCATCAGCGCTGAAGGATGAATCACCGTGACTGACGCCAGGCTGTGTAGGACCGGTGCCCCCGTGCGGGCATCAAAGGTGTGGGAATAGCGCCGACCGTCCTGCAGGAAATAGTTGCGGTAGTCGCCGGAGGTGGAAACGCCGTAGCCGTCGACATTGATGATGCGCTCGGCGACCTGTTGATCATCACGGGGTTCTTCCAAAGCGATGCGCCAGGGTGAGCCGTCGAGTTTTCTGCCTTTGGCCTTTAATTCACCTGTGGCTTCGGCCAAGTAGTCTTGAATGCCCAGGGCGTCGAGCCTCGCCGCGATAGTGTCGACGGCATAACCGGCAGCAATGCTGTTGAAATCGACTTCGACGGCGGCGTCTTTGCACAACTGATCGCCATGGATGCGCAAGTGCTGATGACCGACGCGCGACATCACCTCGACGAGTGCGGCGGCGCCAGGGACTTTCTCTTCGCGCCCCTGCGGGCCGAATCCCCAGAGATTCATCAGCGGTTCGACAGTGAGGTCGTAGGAGCCTTCGCTTTGCACTGACAGCTGTTCGCCAACGCGGACCAATTCAAGGACCGATGCAGGCATTTTCTGACAGCTGTTCGCGGGCAAAGCGTTGAAGCGCTCGATGTCCGAGTCATTGCGATAGGTGGATAACTGCCGATCGACTTCGCCGAGGATACCCTCCACTTCACTGCGAACATGCGCTGATTCAGGCATGCCGGCGTGGCGCACGTACTTGATCGAATACGTGCTGCCCATGGTCGGCCCACCGAAGCCTTCCATAGAGTCGCCATTACCGCAGCCAGCCAATAGGCCATTCAGAATCACAAACCCAAGCAACCGTCCAGTGAACAATTATTCATCTCTCCGTAAAACCACGGCGGCCATTATGAATTAAAGGATCTGCAACATCTTTATACAAAATCCAATAGTGAGTACCTGAACATGTCCTCCACCACGGGCAAAGGCAAAGCGATCTTTCGCGTTGTCAGCGGCAACTTTCTCGAAATGTTCGACTTCATGGTCTATGGCTTCTACGCCACAGCCATCGCCAAGACCTTCTTCCCCACTGACAGCGCTTTCGCGTCGTTGATGTTGTCGCTGGCGACTTTTGGTGCCGGTTTCCTGATGCGACCGCTCGGGGCAATCTTCCTCGGCGCCTACATCGACCGGCATGGCCGTCGTCAGGGCCTGATTATCACGCTGGCGCTGATGGCGGCTGGTACGGTACTGATCGCCTGCGTGCCGGGCTATGCCACCCTTGGTGTCGCTGCACCGCTGATCGTACTGTTCGGTCGTTTGCTGCAAGGCTTTTCGGCTGGCGTGGAGTTGGGCGGTGTCTCTGTCTATCTGGCAGAAATCGCTACACCGGGCCGCAAGGGCTTCTTTGTCAGTTGGCAATCCGCGAGCCAGCAAGCGGCGGTGATCTTCGCCGGATTGCTCGGTGTGGGCCTCAACCATTGGCTGAGCCCGGAACAGATGGGCGACTGGGGCTGGCGCGTGCCGTTCCTGATCGGCTGCATGATTGTGCCGGTGATCTTCGTCATTCGCCGCTCGCTAGAGGAAACCCCGGAATTCCAGGCGCGGAAACATCGCCCTACCCTGCGGGAAATTGTCCGCTCGATCGGTCAGAACTTTGGCATCGTCATCGCAGGCATGGCGCTGGTGGTGATGACCACGGTGTCTTTTTACCTGATCACCGCCTACACCCCGACCTTCGGCAAGGCTGAGCTGCACTTGTCAGACTTCGATGCGTTGCTGGTGACGGTGTGCATTGGTCTGTCGAACTTCTTCTGGTTGCCGGTGATGGGTTCGGTGTCTGACAAGATCGGACGCAAACCCCTACTGCTGGCGGCGACGATTCTGGCGATTCTTACAGCTTATCCGGCGCTGTCGTGGCTGGTGGCGAATCCGAGTTTCAGCCATTTGCTGATCGTCGAGTTGTGGCTGTCGTTCCTGTACGGCTCGTACAACGGTGCGATGGTGGTGGCGCTGACAGAGATCATGCCGGTGGAAGTGCGCACGACCGGGTTCTCGCTGGCTTACAGCTTGGCAACGGCAACCTTCGGCGGGTTTACCCCGGCGGCGTGTACGTATCTGATTCATGTGCTGGATAACAAGGCTGCGCCGGGGATCTGGCTCAGTGGCGCAGCGGTGTTGGGGTTGATTGCTACGCTGGTGCTGTTCCGGGGCAACAAGCATGAACTGCGCACGGCGCAAGCGGCCATACCCGGCGGCGCTCGATAGGACGCTTTCGCGAGCAGGCTCGCTCCCACACTGGATCTGTGTCGCTCAGAAAATCCCCTGCTCGCGAAGGGGCCAGAACGGACAACGCAGCTCTGAAAGGCCCACAAACAAAAACGCCCCGACCTAGGTCGGGGCGTTTTCATGTGCAGCTATCGCTTAGCGCGGGAACGCTGGCGGGTTTACACCGGCCATGTCTTCCATCACGCGGATAACCTGGCAGCTGTAACCGAACTCGTTGTCGTACCAGACGTACAGAACAACGCGGTTGTCCTGAACGATGGTCGCTTCAGCGTCGACCACACCGGCGTGGCGCGAGCCAACGAAGTCAGTCGAAACCACTTCCTGCGAGTTGACGAAGTCGATTTGCTTGTGCAGATCGGAGTGCAACGCCATGTAGCGCAGGTACTCGTTCATCTCTTCACGGGTGGCGGCTTTCTCAAGGTTGAGGTTGAGAATGGCCATCGACACGTTCGGCGTCGGAACACGGATCGCGTTACCGGTCAGCTTGCCGGCCAGCTCAGGCAGGGCCTTGGCAGCAGCGGTGGCAGCACCGGTCTCGGTGATTACCATGTTCAGCGCGGCGCTACGACCACGGCGATCGCCTTTGTGGAAGTTGTCGATCAGGTTCTGGTCGTTGGTGTACGAGTGAACGGTTTCGACGTGACCGTTGATGATGCCGAACTTGTCATTCACAGCTTTCAGCACCGGCACGATGGCGTTGGTGGTGCAGGAAGCGGCAGAGACAATCTTGTCATCAGCGGTGATTTCACCGTGGTTGATGCCGTGAACGATGTTCTTCAGCTTGCCTTTGCCAGGCGCGGTCAGAACAACGCGGTCGATACCCGGGCACTGCAAGTGCTGGCCCAGGCCATCAGCGTCACGCCATACACCGGTGTTGTCCACCAGCAGCGCGTCTTTGATGCCGTACTGGGTGTAATCCACTTCAGTCGGGTTCTTCGCGTAGATCACCTGGATCAGGTTACCGTTGGCGGTGATGGTGTTGTTTTCTTCGTCGATGGTAATGGTGCCGTTGAACGAACCGTGTACCGAATCGCGACGCAGCAGGCTGGCGCGTTTGGTCAGGTCGTTTTCGGCGCCTTTGCGCACGACGATGGCACGCAGACGCAGGCCGTCGCCACCACCGGTTTTTTCGATCAGGATGCGCGCCAGCAGACGGCCGATACGACCGAAGCCGTACAGCACAACGTCGGTGCCTTTACGTGCGGAAGCGTTTTGCTGGCCAACCACGTCAGCCATTTCTTCACGCACGAACTGCTCGGCGCTGCGGCCATTGCCTTCGTTGCGGAATTTGAACGCCAACTTGCCCAGATCTACCGAAGCCGCGCCGAGCTTGAGCTCGCTCATGGCTTTGAGCAGCGGGAATGTTTCGTGGACGGAGAGTTCGCTGTCGTCGGAAGAACGGTGGCGCGCAAAGCGGTGAGCTTTGAGAATCGCGATGACAGACTGGTTGATCAGGCTGCGGCCATAGATCGAGCTCACCACGTTGTTATTGCGGTAGAGCTGACCGATAAGCGGAATCATCGCTTCTGCGAGTGCTTCACGGTCGATCCATTCACCAAGACACTGGTCGGGCTTCTGAGTCACGGTAACCTTCCACATGTAGGGGCAGAAAAAAGGGGCTACATTATGCCGCCGACAACCTCATTCAGCAATGCGCGCTTGTCGCGAAATCGGTAACAAAATCCCTTTCAAAAAAATCACGCCTCGCGCCAGCCCAGTAAATACGCGGCCTCCAGCGCTGTCAATTTTTCGTCGACTGTTAGACGATGTCTGTAACCCTCCGTAACACCACCCGGTTTCGGCACTACATAACTGCAAAAAAACAGCTCGTTTTTATGGTTACCACTACATTTCGCCGAAACTGCGAAGATAGACGTAGTCTGCAACTGACAGGCGGCACCGGACGCCGCTACAATTACCGACTTTGTCGCAAAGCCTGGAGCTCAACCTTCCGTGCCCGTTCTGCGTCTACCGCTACTCCCTGCCGAGGCAGGTAAACAGCACTGGGGCAATTTGCCCGGTGCTGCCCTCAGTCTGGCGATTGCCGAGGCTGCCAGCGCTGCCAAGCGCTTCACGCTGCTACTGACCGCCGACAGCCAGAGTGCTGAACGACTGGAACAGGAGCTGAGTTTCTTCGCCCCGGATTTGCCCGTTCTGCATTTCCCCGACTGGGAAACCCTGCCCTACGACCTGTTCTCGCCGCACCAGGACATCATTTCCCAGCGCATTGCCAGCTTATACAGGCTGCCGGAACTGGCGCACGGTGTACTGGTGGTGCCGATCACCACGGCGCTGCACCGCCTGGCGCCGACCAAATTCCTACTCGGCAGCAGCCTGGTGCTGGATGTCGGCCAGAAGCTCGATGTCGAACAGATGCGCTCACGGCTCGAAGCCAGCGGCTATCGCTACGTCGACACAGTTTATGAACACGGCGAGTTCACCGTACGCGGCGCACTGATCGACCTGTTCCCGATGGGCAGCAAACTGCCCTATCGGATCGACCTGTTCGACGACGAAATCGAAACCCTGCGCACCTTCGATCCGGAAAACCAGCGTTCCATCGACAAGGTCGATTCGGTCAAGCTGCTGCCGGCCCGCGAGTTTCCGCTGCAAAAAGACGCAGTCACCCGTTTCAAGGCGCGCTTCCGCGAGCGTTTCGATGTCGACTTCCGGCGCTGCCCGATCTTTCAGGATCTGAGCAGCGGGATTACCCCGGCCGGTATCGAGTACTACCTGCCGCTGTTCTTCGACGAAACCTCGACCCTGTTCGATTACCTGCCGCAAGACACGCAAGTGTTCTCGCTGCCTGGCATCGAGCAAGCGGCGGAAAACTTCTGGAACGATGTGCGCAATCGCTATGAAGAGCGCCGCGTCGACCCATCGCGTCCTTTATTGCCACCCGCGGAACTGTTCCTGCCGGTGGAAGATTGTTTCGCTCGCCTGAAGAGCTGGCCACGTGTGGTTGCCAGTCAACAGGACGTGGAAACCGGCGTCGGCCGCGAGCGCTTCCCTGCGCAGGCTCTGCCGAATCTGGCGATCGAAGCCAAAGCCACGCAACCGCTGGCGGCACTGTCGGCATTTCTCGATGAATTCCCCGGCCGCGTGCTGTTCACCGCTGAATCCGCCGGCCGTCGCGAAGTCCTGCTGGAGTTGCTTGAGCGCCTGAAGCTGCGACCGAAAACCGTCGACAGCTGGCCGGACTTCGTCGCGAGCAAGGATCGCCTGGCGATCACCATTGCCCCGCTCGACGAAGGTCTGATGCTGGATGACCCGGCACTGGCGCTGGTCGCGGAAAGCCCGCTGTTCGGCCAGCGCGTGATGCAGCGTCGTCGTCGCGAGAAACGTGCCGACGGCAACAACGATGCAGTGATCAAAAACCTCACCGAGCTGCGCGAGGGCGCCCCGGTGGTGCACATCGATCATGGTGTCGGCCGCTATCTGGGCCTGACGATTCTGGAAATCGACAATCAGGCGGCCGAATTCCTCACCCTCGAATACGCCGAGAACGCCAAACTCTATGTGCCGGTGGCCAACCTGCATTTGATCGCCCGCTACACCGGCAGCGACGATGCGCTGGCCCCGCTGCACCGCCTCGGCTCCGAGGTTTGGCAGAAAGCCAAACGCAAAGCCGCCGAGCAGGTGCGCGATGTTGCCGCTGAATTGCTCGACATCTATGCCCGCCGCGCCGCTCGCGAAGGCTATGCATTCGCCGACCCGAAAGCCGATTACGCGACGTTCAGCGCCGGTTTCCCGTTCGAAGAAACCCCGGATCAGCAATCGACCATCGAAGCCGTGCGCGAAGACATGCTCGCACCGAAACCAATGGATCGACTGGTCTGTGGCGACGTCGGTTTCGGCAAGACTGAAGTGGCCATGCGTGCGGCGTTCATCGCCGTGCACGGTGGTCGTCAGGTGGCGATTCTGGTGCCAACCACCCTGCTCGCCCAGCAGCATTACAACAGCTTCCGCGACCGCTTCGCCGACTGGCCGGTAACCGTGGAAGTGATGAGCCGCTTCAAATCGGCCAAGGAAGTCAACGCGGCGATCGCCGATCTGGCCGAAGGCAAGATCGACATCGTCATCGGCACGCACAAGCTGCTGTCCGACGACGTCAAAATCAAAAACCTCGGGCTAGTGATCATCGACGAAGAGCACCGTTTTGGTGTCCGTCAAAAAGAACAGCTCAAGGCCCTGCGCAGTGAAGTCGACATTCTCACGCTGACCGCCACGCCAATTCCGCGCACGCTGAACATGGCGGTGTCGGGCATGCGCGATCTGTCGATCATCGCCACGCCGCCGGCGCGACGCCTGTCGGTGCGCACCTTCGTCATGGAGCAGAACAAGAGCACGGTCAAAGAGGCCTTGCTCCGCGAACTGCTGCGCGGCGGTCAGGTGTACTACCTGCACAACGATGTGAAAACCATCGAGAAGTGCGCCGCCGATCTCGCCGAACTGGTGCCGGAAGCGCGTATCGGTATCGGTCACGGGCAAATGCGCGAGCGCGAACTCGAACAGGTGATGAGCGACTTTTATCACAAGCGCTTCAACGTGCTGATCGCCTCGACCATCATCGAGACCGGCATCGATGTGCCGAGCGCCAACACCATCATCATCGAGCGCGCCGACAAGTTCGGCCTGGCGCAACTGCACCAGTTGCGCGGTCGCGTTGGCCGTAGTCACCACCAGGCTTACGCTTACCTGCTGACGCCGCCGCGCCAGCAAATCACTTCGGACGCGGAAAAGCGTTTGGAGGCGATCGCCAACACTCAGGATCTCGGTGCCGGTTTCGTGCTGGCGACCAACGACCTGGAAATCCGTGGCGCCGGCGAACTGCTTGGCGATGGCCAAAGCGGACAGATTCAGGCCGTGGGCTTCACGTTGTATATGGAGATGCTGGAACGCGCGGTGAAGTCGATCCGCAAGGGCGAGCAACCGAACCTCGATCAACCGCTGGGCGGTGGCCCGGAGGTCAATCTGCGCGTGCCGGCGCTGATACCGGAAGACTATCTGCCGGATGTTCACGCACGCCTGATCCTGTACAAACGCATCGCGTCGGCCACCGACGAGGAAGGCCTCAAGGATCTGCAAGTCGAAATGATCGACCGTTTCGGCTTGTTGCCGGAACCGACGAAGAATCTGGTGCGCATCACGGCGTTGAAATTGCAGGCTGAGCAACTGGGTATCAAGAAGGTCGATGGCGGGCCGCAAGGTGGGCGCATCGAGTTCGAAGCGCAAACACCGGTCGACCCGATGACGCTGATCAAACTGATCCAGAGCCAGCCAAAACGCTACAAATTCGAAGGCGCGACGATGTTCAAGTTCCAGGTGCCGATGGAACGCCCGGAAGAGCGCTTTAATACTGTAGAGGCGCTGTTTGAGCGCCTCCTCCCGAAATCTGTTTGAAGGACGCCCAATGCGCCTGTTTCGTTCGCTGACTTTGCTACTGACCTTCGTAGCACCTATGGCGTTTGCCGATGACCTGTATCAGGTCGAAATGATTCTGGTGCGCCAGAACGCTGTGCCGGCCATCGTCAGCCGTGCCGCGCCGGAAGACTGGGCCGCTGGCGCTCAGCGCCTGGGCGATGACAGCAAACGCACACCTGCGCTGAATGACGTGGTGACCAAACTCACCGCCAGTGGCGACTACACAGTCCTGATGCACAAAGCCTGGCAGCAAACCCTCGGCGAAGCACCGGCGAAAGTCGCGGTCAGCGACGGCCAGGAGCAGTTCGGCCAATTCCCGATTGAGGGCACGCTGGAAATGAAACTGGGGCGTTTCACCGATGTGAACGCCGATTTCTGGGTCAATCAGATCGACGCCAATGGCCTGGTCACTGCCAGCGAGCGCCTGAAACAGGACAGCCACACCAAGAACGGCCAGCTCAACTACCTCGACAACGGCCATCTGGCCCTGCTGATCAAGATCACTTCCCTGACCGCGCCTGCGCCACGGGAAGCGCCTGAAGCGATTCCGGACTGATCGAAGTCCTTATGAACCCGCCGCTGAGCAAACCGTTGGCGCCCTCCTGGGTCAGCCGATTCAAGGAACAGAGCCTGGAGCGTGGCCGCCGCTACGCCGTGGAAAACCGGGTACGTATCGCCCAGGTCGGCGATGCAACGATTACCGCCAGTTGCGAAGGCTCTGGCGGTAACGTTTACCGTCAGACGATTCATCTGCGCGAGTCAGCCAAAGGCACTTTGTTGCTGGTGGACGCTGGCTGCACCTGCCCGGTGCGCAGCAACTGCAAACACTGCGCCGCTGTTTTGCTGAAAGTGCAGGAAACCCTCGACTACCCCGCTGCTGCCAAAGACGCCGAGCTGTTGGAGAAACTTCAAGCCGTGCTGGAAAACCGTGGCCCGAAAGCGCCGCCGCAAGTGCTGGTCGATAATGTTCAGCCGATGCCGCGCCTGTGGCTGGCCAGCGTCGAGTTCAGCGCTTTCGAACCGCGTAACGGCAAAATGCAGCGCTATATTCAGCACCGCGCGGCGTTGTCGTTCAGTTATCTGGATGAGTACGTCAGCGGGCAGAAGCACAGCGACATCCTGATCCGTCAGGAAACCCAGACGCTGCGGATAAAACGTCACCCAGAAGTCGAACAGTCCTACCGCGAACAGTTAAGAATCCTCGGCTTTCGCATCGCCACGCGGCAGAGCAA
The DNA here is from genome assembly GCF_022662375.1 of Pseudomonas sp. CROZ-RG-20F-R04-15. GTDB lineage: Bacteria > Pseudomonadota > Gammaproteobacteria > Pseudomonadales > Pseudomonadaceae > Aquipseudomonas. Next base: position 91,724 of record NZ_JAKNQL010000016.1, read on the forward strand.
AGCGCTGCCGGAAAGCGCTGGCGAACTGTATGAGATGGTCAATGACAGCGCTTGGCTGACCTTCACCCTCAACGACCTGCCGAAGCTGCGCAGCCAAGGCTGGGAACTGCAGATCGACGAGGAGTTCGGCTTTGATCTGACCGCCGTGGATGACTGGTACGCCACGGTCGAACAGGCGCCGGAGCGCGACTGGTTTGATCTGGAACTGGGCATCATCGTCAACGGTGAGCGCCTGAGCCTGCTGCCGATCCTGCTCAACCTGATGCGCTCGCACGCAGAAATCCTCAATCCGGAACGTCTTGCGCGCCGTCGCGATGACGAGCTGATTCTGGTGAATATTCCGCAGCGCAACAGCGAGCACGGACCGTTGCAGGTAGCGCTGCCGCTGGGCCGATTGAAGCCGGTGTTGATGACGCTCGGCGAGTTCTATCTGCAGGAACCGGGCGAAACCACCCTGCGCTTGAGCAAGGCGGATGCCACACGCCTCAATTCGCTGGAAGGCCTGCCGCTGCTGTGGGAGGGCGGCGAGCAGATCCGCACGTTCGCGCAACGCCTGCGCGACATTCGTGATTTCAGCGCTGAAGCGCCGCAAGGTCTGAACGCGACACTGCGTCCTTATCAGCTTGAGGGCTTGAGCTGGATGCAATCACTGCGGCAACTGGAGGTTGGCGGGATTCTCGCGGATGACATGGGGCTGGGTAAAACCCTACAGACCCTGGCGCATATTCTCAGCGAGAAAAACGCTGGGCGCCTCGATCGACCGTGCATGGTGGTGATGCCGACCAGTCTGATTCCGAACTGGCTGGATGAGGCGGCGCACTTCACGCCGCAACTGAAGGTGGTCGCGCTGTACGGTGCCACGCGCAAGAAGCACTTCGACAATCTGGGCGATTTTGACCTGATCCTCACCACCTACGCGCTGCTGCCCAAGGATGTCGAACGCCTGGCCAAGCAGCCGTTGCATGTGTTGGTGCTGGATGAGGCGCAATACATCAAAAATCCGAACAGCAAAGCCGCTCAAGCCGCGCGCGAGCTTAATGCACGCCAGCGCCTGTGCCTGAGCGGAACGCCGCTGGAAAACCACTTGGGCGAGCTGTGGTCGCTGTTTCACTTCCTGCTGCCCGGCTGGCTCGGCGACGTCAAAAGCTTCAACGCCGATTACCGTGTACCGATTGAAAAGCGCGGCAGTGAAGTCAGACTTCAGCACCTGAACGGTCGGATAAAACCATTCTTGCTGCGGCGCACCAAGGAACAGGTCGCCACGGAACTGCCACCAAAAACCGAGATCATCCACTGGGTCGATCTCAACGAAGCGCAGCGCGACGTGTACGAAACCATGCGCCTGGCGATGGACAAGAAAGTCCGCGACGAGATCACCCGCAAAGGCGTGGCGCGAAGTCAGATCATCATTCTTGAGGCGCTGCTCAAACTGCGTCAGGTTTGCTGCGATCTGCGCCTGGTCAACGACGTCACCCCACCCGCTCGCGGCAGCACCTCGGGCAAGCTCGACAGCCTGATGGAAATGCTTGAGGAATTGTTCGAAGAAGGACGGCGGATTCTGCTGTTCTCGCAGTTCACCTCGATGCTGTCGTTGATCGAGGAAGATCTGAAAAAACGCAACGTGTCCTACGCGCTACTGACCGGCCAGACCCGTGATCGGCGCACGCCGGTGAAGGAATTCCAGAGCGGCAAGCGTCAGATTTTTCTCATCAGCCTGAAGGCTGGTGGCGTCGGCTTGAACCTGACTGAGGCGGATACGGTGATTCACTACGATCCGTGGTGGAACCCGGCAACCGAGAATCAGGCGACCGACCGCGCGTATCGAATCGGCCAGGAGAAACCGGTGTTCGTCTACAAGATGATTGCCCGGGGCACGGTGGAAGAGAAGATTCAGCACCTGCAGAAGGAAAAATCCGACTTGGCGGCCGGCGTGCTGGATGGGCGCAAGGCCGGGGACTGGAAGTTGCAGAGTGATGATATTGAAGCGTTGTTTGCGCCGTTGCCGGACAAGCTCGATAAGCGTTGAGACCTTTTTCGCCTGTTAAATAGCTTTCGCGAGCAGGCTCGCTCCCACACTGGATCTGTGGCATTCACCAATCCAGTGTTCACAAGGATCTTGTGAATCCCACAAATCTAATGTGGGAGCGAGCCTGCTCGCGAATGGCTCACCTCGGTCTAACGGTTAAAACCCAGGCTCAATCCTTGGAAACCGGCAATGGTGCAAACAGCGCCTCAATGTCAGTCTGCTCCAGCTTCCAGCCACCTGTCGTCCCGCCTTCAAGCACCGCCCCGGCCAACGCTGCTTTCTCCTGCTGCAACGCCTGTATTTTTTCCTCTACTGTGCCGCGAGCGATCAGCTTGTAAACGAACACCGGGTTGTTTTGCCCGATTCGATACGCACGATCGGTTGCCTGATTCTCCACCGCCGGGTTCCACCAAGGGTCAAAGTGGATCACCGTGTCCGCAGCGGTCAGGTTCAAACCGGTACCACCCGCCTTGAGACTGATCAGAAACAACGGCACCTTGCCACCCTGAAAATCCTTTACCGGCGTGCGTCGATCCGTGGTTTCACCGGTCAGCAGCGAATAGGCAATGTCACGTTGCTGCAACTCTTGCTCGATCAACGCGAGCATCGAGGTGAACTGCGAAAACAACAGGATCCGACGACCTTCGCCGAGCAGCTCTTCAAGCATCTCCATCAGGCTGACCAGCTTGCCACTGCCGGAGCGCAGCGCCTTTGCTGTCATCGGCATCTTGATCAGGCGCAAGTCGCAACAGACCTGCCGCAGCTTGAGCAAGGCATCGAGAATGATGATCTGACTGCGCGCCACACCACTGCGGGCAATTTCGTCGCGGACTTTCTTGTCCATCGCCACGCGAACCGTTTCATAGACATCGCGCTGGCCGTCGCTGAGATCCACCCAATGGACAATTTCGGTTTTCGGTGGCAACTCGGTGGCGACCTGGTCCTTTTTGCGGCGCAGCAAAAACGGCTTGATGCGCGCTGTCAGGTGCTGCATGCGCTGAACATTGCCGTGCTTCTCGATTGGCGTGCGGTAATCGCGATTGAAGGACTTGCTGTCGCCGAGCCAACCGGGCATGAGGAAATGAAACTGCGACCACAGCTCGCCCAAGTGGTTTTCCAATGGCGTGCCGCTCAGGCACAAGCGCTGGCGGGCCTGCAAGTCGCGTGCGGCCTGCGCGGCTTTGCTGAGCGGGTTCTTGATGTTCTGCGCTTCGTCGAGAATCAGCACGCTCCACGTCTGTGGCTGCAAGGTCTCCAGATCCCTCGGCAGCAACGCGTAAGTGGTCAGCACCAGATCGTACTCGGCCAGATTAGCGAAATCCTTTTGCCGCCCCGTGCCGTGCAGCGCCAATACTTTCAACTGGGGGGTAAAACGCTCGGCCTCGTCGAGCCAGTTGGGAATCAGGCTGGTCGGCATCACCGCCAGAGCCGGACAATCAAGGCGACCGGCGTGTTTTTCCGTGAGCAGATGCGCCAAGGTCTGCAGTGTTTTGCCCAGCCCCATGTCATCGCCCAGAATGCCGCCGACCTCAAGCTCGCGCAGGGTCTGCATCCAGTTCAGGCCTTCGAGCTGATAGGGGCGCAGTTGCGCGTTAAGGCCGGCCGGCGCAACGACCTGGGTGTGAATGGAATTCTGCAAGCGCTTGGCGAAGGTGCGTAGCCGCTCTCCCCCCTGCCAATCCAGCGGCACGCCATCGAGCATACTCAAGCGCGCGGCATCCGGGACACTCAAGCGCAGTGCATCGCCCTGATGACCGCCCAGGTACAACTCGCCCAGCGTGGCCATCAGCGGTTTGACACGACTCAGCGGCAGCGCGACCTTGGCGCCTGAAGGGTCGCCAAAACCGCTGGGCTTGAGTTCGATCAGGAGTTTTTCGTCATCGCCGCGTTGAGCCAGATCGACCGGGTCAAGCAAGCGCGGCTGCGTGCGCAACAAGTGCAGAAGGATCGGCAGCAAGCTGTAGCGCTGGCCATTGACGACGATACCCAACTGCAAATCAAACCACTGATGCCCAGCCTCTTCTTCGACCTCGGCGTACCAATGCTCAACCGGTTGCACATTGAAATGAAAGCCGGGACTCATCTCCACTTCCCAGTTCGAGGCGCGCAACGTGGCAAGCCCTTCGTGCATAAACCCGAGCCAGGCGGAATCATCCGGCAACGTGAACATCTCGCCGGGACGATCCAGCGAGCTCTTGCGCGTGGCTTTCTTGAAGCCGAGCTTTTGCAGGATCTGGCGCAGTTTCTTTTCCACCGCAGGCTGGCGTTGAATGCGCTGGGTTTCGGTGCCGTCGAGGATCATCACTTCCGGATTGCGATCCACCGTCGGCTGGCCGTTGTAGGTAAACACCAGGGCGGCGCGATGCTCAAGAATGTATTCCCAGCGCGAGCGCTCCCGACCGCTGACGAGGGTGAGTTGCGGCTGCGGAAGTACGTCGTCGATGATTCGTTCGGTCAGTTGGTGGGGCGGCGGGATTCTCGTCGCGGCGCTCATGCGATGGCTGAACTGCATGGCCTGACGCGCCGGAATGTCCGGCGCCAGCGTCAAATGGCTGGCCAGTTTTTCTTCCAGTTCATTGAACAGAGGGCCAATCTGCCGCTGTTCACGATCCAGGTAATAAAGCGGCTCCAGCGCCAGCACGGTTTCTTGCGCCGCCTCGGCACTGCTCCACTGCGCGCGGAACCCGCCGTCGGCCTGCTCGGCCCAGGCGAACTGGCCGATGCGTTTCGCGCCCGACACCAACGGGCGCAGATCCTCGAAATCGAGGAACAGCCGCGAGGTGCGCAGGAGCATGTCCAGCAGTTCGGCGCCGCTGCTGCCTTCCAGCGGATAGCCGCTGTAATAGGCGTGATGGGAGTGCATGGCAACCAGCAGCCTGGCGACGCGCAGATCCAGCTCGGACAGGTAGCCGGGCTGACGCATGAGCATTTCTGCCAGCGAGTACATCGGTTTGACTTCGCGTAACTCGCCGCTCTTGAGCTGGGAAACCTTGAAAATATCAAGCAGCCACTTGCCGCTCACTGACGTTGGCTTGAGCTTGTAAAACAGGCGCGTGCCTGCGGTTTGCGCGCCTTCTTCGGCGGGCTTGGCCGGCACCGGAATTGTCGAAAGCCAATGTTCAAGCGCCCGACCCAACGGGGTCTGTGCCTCACTTTCGGACGCTTCATGATCACTGCCCTGCAGGTGATAGAGCACCGCAGCGCAGTGTTTGCAGTCGATGGAGACAGGACAGGTGCACAGGCAACGCAAGTTGACGGAACCCAGCCGATCTTCGGACAGGTAAATGGTTTGTTCATACGCTCGATCTTCTGAACCGACGCAGAACGCCTCGATCTTTCTGTCATCGATCTCGATGATCTCTACCCGATCTTCGGCGGCATAAGCACGGGCCTTGGACAGCGCGCTGCCAGTGAATGCCCGGGTCCAGGCCAACGACTTAAGCCGTTCGATGAAAATGCTCATGGGCAGTCCTTAGCTGGCCAACACCCGCGCCAACGTCGACTTCACCTTACCCATGCCGTCATGCAGCGCCTGCTCGATCTCGGCCATGGTGATCACTTCGGTGGTCTTGCCCGCTGCCGGGTTCACTACCAGCGCCAGACAGGCGTAATCCAGATCCAGTTCCCGGGCCAGCGCCGCTTCCGGCATGCCGGTCATGCCGACGATGTCGCAGCCATCGCGCTCCAGCCGCACGATCTCGGCAACCGTTTCAAGGCGCGGGCCCTGGGTGCAGGCGTACACGCCTTGCTCGCTGTATTCGCAACCCTCGGCAGCCACAGCGGCGATCAATTGCTGACGCAGCGGCTCGCTGTAGGGAAAGCTGAAGTCGATGTGGGTGACGTGCTCCAGATCATCGGCGAAATAGGTGTGCTCGCGACCGCTGGTGTAGTCGACGATCTGATGTGGCACGCAGAAATGACCAGTGCCCATTGCCGGGTGAATCCCGCCGACAGCATTTACCGCGATGATCGCTTCGGCGCCGGCCTGCTTCAGCGCCCACAGGTTGGCGCGGTAGTTGACCTTGTGCGGCGGAAAGCGATGCGGGTGGCCGTGACGAGCGAGGAACAGCACTTCCTTGCCGGCGTATTCGCCAATTTGCACGTCGGCCGATGGCGCGCCGTAAGGCGTGTCGACTGCCAGCGACTGGCGAATGGTCAAGCCTTCGAGCTGGGTCAGGCCGGTGCCACCGATGATTGCGTAAACGGTCATAGCGAAAAATCCTTAATCGATCAGTTGAGCGTCTTTGAGCGCGCCGATGGCGGTGAGCCAGCGCGGATCCTGGCGATATTCGGTGCTGGCAATGGCCTGACCGCGCATGCGCGCAATTCGCGCGGAGGGCTTGACCTTCATCCGTTGCGCGGCGCTCAGGGCAAGTTCGGCAGCGGCGCGGTCGTTGCACACCAGGCCCATGTCGCAGCCGGCAGTGAGCGCAGCTTCGATGCGGCTGGCGGCGTCGCCGACCACGTGGGCGCCGGCCATCGACAGGTCGTCGCTGAAGATCACGCCGTCAAACTGCAACTCGCCACGCAGGATGTCCTGCAACCAGCGACGGGAGAAACCGGCTGGCTGCGAATCCACCTGCGGATAGATGACGTGCGCTGGCATGATCGCGGCCAGTTGTTTACTGAGTCTGGCGAACGGTACGAGGTCGTTGGCGCGGATCTCGTCGAGGCTGCGCTCGTCGTTGGGGATCGCGACATGGGAATCCGCTTCTGCCCAGCCGTGGCCAGGGAAGTGTTTGCCGGTGGCCGCCATGCCGGCGCTGTTCATGCCGCGAATGAACGCTCCGGCGAGCAGTGCCGCGCGCTCGGGATCACCTTCGAACGAACGGGTGCCAACCACGGCGCTGCGCTGGTAATCCAGATCGAGCACCGGGGCGAAGCTCAGGTCGAGCCCGACCGCGAGTACTTCGGTGGCCATGATCCAGCCGCATTGCTCGGCGAGGTATTCGGCATTCGGGTTATCGGCGATGGCACGCATGGCCGGCAGACGCACAAAGCCCTGACGCAGGCGCTGCACGCGACCGCCCTCTTGATCCACCGCCAGCAGCAGATCCGGACGAATCGCCCGAATCGCCGCGCTGAGCTCACGCACTTGGCGCGGATGCTCGATGTTGCGCGCGAAAATGATCAGGCCGCCCACTTCGGGCTGACGCAACAATTGGCGATCTTCGGCCGTCAGCCAGGTACCGGCGACGTCCACCATCAACGAGCCTTGCAGGCCAGCAGTCATAGAGATTCCTTGAAAACGAAAAACCCGATCCGCAGCAAATCGCTACCGTGAGCAATGCTCGGCAGGTCGGCAATTTCTATGAGGATCGGGTTCAAAACGAGAGTCGGCATGGGCGGCTAGCTTAGCGGATACAAGCTGCCGCGCCCACCCGTGCGCGGTTAAACCTTGGCGGCGACCGGCGTTGATTTGCTGCGTGGACGCAGTTGTGCAGTGGCCATTGCCGCGTCGGTGACACCGGTTTCGGCACGCATGCCTGCTGCGAGGAACGGCACCATCAGGCGCATGACTTGCTCGATGGAGGTATTGACGCCGAAATCGGTCTCGGCGATCGCGCGCAAAGCCTTGATGCCGGACATGCTGAACGCGGCAGCACCGAGCATGAAGTGCACGCGCCAGAACAGCTCGATCGGCGGAATGCGTGGCGCAGCTTCGTTGACCAGCAACATGTAGCGACGGAACACCTTGCCGTACATGTCTTCCAGATAACGACGCAAGTGGCCCTGGCTCTGGCTGAACGCGAGGCCGAGCAAACGCATGAAGATCGACAGGTCGTTGCCGCTGCGTGGCTGAACCACGAGGGCTTGCTCGACGAGGATTTCCAAAAGCTCTTCAAGAGTCGGCTTGTTTTCAGGCTTGGCCTGACGGCGCTCCAGCTCTTTATCGAGACTGATGCAGAACGGCCCGAGGAAGCGCGAAAAAACCGCCTGGATCAGGGCTTTTTTCGAGCCGAAATGATAGTTCACCGCTGCCAGGTTGACGCCAGCCTTGCTGGTGATCAAACGCAATGAGGTTTCAGCGAAACCTTTCTCCGCGAACAACTGCTCGGCAGCATCAAGAATGCGTTCAACGGTTTCCGACTGGGCCATGGCTACTCCGCCTGACAAACACTTGTTTGAAACATACGTTTCAGCCTGTGCCTTGTCAAGCCTGCCAGTTCGTTTTGGGAATGGTCGGTCAGCTATTTAACCACACAAGCCCGGCGCTTTTATAAGCAGCACTGCCGACCGTCCGGCGGCAGGCAAAAAAACGGGCATTGCCAAGACCGTTTCACTGTATATAATCCCAGTCACTGTATAGAAAGACAGAGCGATCAATATGCTAAAGCTGACGCCACGCCAAGCCGAGATTCTGGCCTTTATCAAACGTTGCCTCGAAGACAACGGTTATCCGCCAACCCGTGCGGAAATCGCTCAGGAACTGGGTTTCAAGTCACCGAACGCGGCTGAAGAACATCTCAAGGCGCTGGCCCGAAAAGGCGCCATCGAGATGACCCCTGGCGCTTCTCGCGGTATTCGCATTCCGGGTTTCGAAGCCAAAGCCGACGACTCTACCCTGCCGATCATTGGCCGGGTCGCTGCCGGCGCGCCAATCCTCGCCCAACAGCACATCGAAGAATCCTGCAACATCAATCCAACCTTCTTTCACCCTCGTGCCGACTATCTGTTGCGTGTACACGGCATGAGCATGAAGGACATCGGTATTTTCGACGGCGACCTTCTCGCCGTGCACACCACTCGCGAAGCACGTAATGGTCAGGTTGTCGTCGCTCGCATCGGCGACGAAGTGACGGTCAAACGCTTCAAGCGTGAAGGCAGCAAGGTCTGGCTGATTGCCGAAAACCCCGAGTTCGCCCCTATCGAAGTCGACCTGAAAGATCAGGAACTGGTGATCGAAGGTTTGAGTGTCGGCGTAATCCGCCGCTAAAAGGAGGCTTTATGCAGTTCCCACACACACCTCAGCAAACACAACTGCCTTTATTCGAAGCGTTTCTGGCGCAACCGATGGCGCCGACCCTCAAAGAGGTCGTCGAGCGCCCATGGAATGCCGAACCCGAAGTATTCAGTGAGCTGTCACTGCGTGGTGCGGCCGGGAACTGCCTGAGCCTGCTCGCCCCGATCCTTCGCGAACTCAGTGAAGATCAGGACGCGCGCTGGCTGACACTGATTGCACCGCCTGCCAGCCTTACCCAAACCTGGCTGCGGGATGCCGGCCTGAACCGCGAACGCATTCTTCTGCTGCAACCACGGGGCACGCAAAGCGCTCAGCAACTGGCATGCGAAGCTCTAAGATTGGGTCGCAGTCACACCGTCGTCACCTGGCTCAACCCGCTGAACGCGAACGCGCGGCAACAACTGATCAGCGCCGCACGCACAGGCGATGCTCAGAGTCTGAACATTCGTTTAGGTTGATTGTTGGCAATACGCGCTGTGTGAAGCGCAGGGCTTCTCCAAGGACAGAGAAGCCGATCTGAAGCGGTAACGTCTAAAAGAAAAAAGACGGGGATCAATGAAGAACCCGCGGCCCCTCTTCCTTATCGAACTCGCCTTCGACCATACGTCCGGCCATCTGCACGCCGACGCTTAACATCGCCTTGGCGATTTCCACATGCTGACCTTGCAGGAACGCCTTGGCATCCTCGGAGAAATCCAGCGTCACCAGAGAACCTTCGTCCTCGGCCCTGCGCAGCTCGATTCGGCCGTCTGGTAACTCGACAATTTCTAGAAAGGACGTTGGCATATAGGTCTGTTCTCCACGAAAGGCAGGGATTATATAGACATCATTCAGGCTTCGCTCGGGATCTTGACCAGCAGCATGTTTCAGATTGCCACCGTGTCAATTGTCCTCAGCACTCGTTCAAGCCTTCGCGGAAACGAATGGCCAAGCCTTTCAGATTCTGCCGCCAGCTCTCCAGCTCCTCTCGACTCAACTCTTCTGGCGCTTCTTCCTCATCCAGATTGATCGCTTGAATCAACGGCTGTGTTACATCTCCCTTGGGTTTGTGCGGCACCCGTGGCGGTTGAAACAGTGCCGAATGCGCAGCCAGCAATTTAGCCAGCCATGTCTCGGAGTTACCCGCTAGCTCAACCATCTCAGCCAGCTCAGGGATAGCAATCGACTCCAGGACTTCACGCGTTAACAGCATCTCTGCCCGTGGCGCATTCGCCTGCGGCAGACGATAGAAGCCAGCGATCTCATGACAAAGGCCCAGCAAGGCACCGTAGAGATGGAACAAAGCCGATTCACGACCAGCCTGAATCAGCGCCAGAGAGTTCATCGCCCGGCCTTCTTCAGCGCGAGCCAGAGCTTCCAGCGACAGGCCGGCGAAATAGATCTTCTGATTGGTACGGGTATAGAGTTCGTGAGCCATGACGGCGCTCTCCACAACGAAATAATTGCTTCACACAGGCCGGACAGTGTCATGGATCAGCCGATCCCACCGCAAGCAGAAAACAAAAAGGCCGCATGAAAACCCGAGGGTGTTCATGCGGCCTTTTGCAGTGACGGACTAACGTTTACTCAGCCTTGGCCTTCGTGCGCTTGTCTTCAACCGTCCACTTGCCGCCGTCGTAGTAGGCCTTCCATCCGGTAGGCTTGCCGTCGACTTCGGTCTGCACGTATTGCTCCTTGGTCTTGCGGCTGTAGCGAATCACCGCTGGCAGACCGTCAGGGTCCTTCTGTGGCGCTTCGCACAGGAAGTGGTACTTCGGATCGATCTCATCCTTGTGCGGCAGAATCTCGATCACCAGCGGAGCACGGGTCTCACGGTTTTTCGGGAACTGACTGGCCGCCAGGAACAGACCAGACGCACCGTCACGCAGGATATAGGTGTCGTTGACCTTTTCGCATTTCAGCTCAGGCATCTTCACCGGATCCATCTTCGGCGGCGCCGCGTCACCGCTCTTCAGCAGTTTGCGGGTGTTCTTGCAGGTCGGATTGGTGCAACCGAAGAACTTGCCAAAACGGCCGGTCTTGAGCTGCATCTCGCTGCCACACTTGTCGCATTCAAGGCTCGGACCTTCATAGCCCTTGATGCGATAGCTGCCTTCTTCGATTTCGTAGCCCGCGCAATCCGGGTTGTTACCGCAGATGTGCAGCTTGCGCTTCTCATCGAGCAGGTAAGCGTCCATCGCCGTGCTGCAGATCGGGCAGCGATGCTTGCCACGCAATACCAGCGATTCCGACTCGCCCTCGTCGTCCGCAGCGATTTCGTCGCCCGGCACCAGGTTGACGGTGGCCTTGCAGCGCTCTTTCGGCGGCAGGCTGTAGCCCGAGCAACCGAGGAACACGCCGGTCGACGCCGTACGAATCTGCATCGGACGACCACAGGTCGTGCACGGAATATCGGTCATCACCGGCTGGTTGGCACGCATGCCGCTGTCCGGATTCTCCGCCACTTCAAGCTTCTTCTTGAAGTCACCGTAGAACTCATCCAGCACGTTTTTCCAGTCGCGCTCGCCTTGAGCCACGTCATCGAGATTCTCTTCCATGCCGGCGGTGAAGCCGTAGTCCATGAGATTGGAGAAGCTTTCCGACAGACGCTCGGTGACGATGTCGCCCATCTTTTCCGAGTAGAAACGACGGTTGTGCAGGGTCACGTAGCCACGATCCTGAATGGTCGAAATGATCGCAGCGTAAGTCGAAGGACGACCGATGCCACGTTTTTCCATTTCTTTAACCAGGCTGGCTTCCGAGTAACGCGCCGGCGGCTTGGTGAAGTGCTGGGACGGATCGAGCTTGATCAGCTTCATCACGTCGCCCTGCGCCATATCAGGCAGAACGTCGTCATCGCCCGGCTTGGCAATTTGTGGCATGACTCGGGTATAACCGTCGAACTTGAGGATACGGCCCTTGGCGCGCAGCTCGAAGTCGCCAGCGCCTACGCTGACGGTGGTCGACAGATATTGTGCCGGGAGCATCTGGCAAGCGAGGAACTGGCGCCAGATCAGCTCGTAGAGACGCTCAGCGTCACGCTCCATGCCCGTCAGCTTGCTCGGAATGGTGTTGGCGTCGGACGGACGAATCGCTTCGTGAGCCTCTTGTGCGCCTTCCTTGCTGCTGTAGACATTTGGCGTTTCCGGCAGGTACTTCTTGCCGAACTCGTCTTCAATGTAAGTGCGCGCCATCGCCACGGCGTCAGCCGAGAGGTTGGTCGAGTCGGTACGCATATAAGTGATATAGCCGGCTTCGTACAGACGCTGGGCCATCATCATGGTTTTCTTCACGCCGAAGCCCAGGCGGTTGCTCGCAGCCTGTTGCAAAGTGGACGTGATGAACGGCGCCGACGGCTTGCTGCTGGTCGGCTTGTCTTCGCGCTTGACGATGCTGTAGCTGGAAGACTTGAGCTTCTCCAGCGCGGCCATGGCCTGCGCTTCGTTAAGCGGCTTGAAGGCTTCGCCTTTCTCGCGAGCCACTTCGAAACGCACGGTCGAGCCTTTGGCGGTGCCGAGATCGGCATGCACTTCCCAGTACTCTTCCGGGTTGAACGCACGAATTTCGCGCTCACGCTCAACCACCAGCTTCACGGCTACCGATTGCACACGACCGGCGGACAAGCCACGGGCGATCTTCGCCCACAGCAGCGGCGAGACCATGTAACCCACAACGCGGTCGAGGAAACGACGCGCCTGTTGAGCGTTGACACGATCAATGTCCAGCTCGCCCGGCTGGGAAAAGGCTTCCTGAATCGCCTTCTTGGTAATTTCGTTGAACACCACGCGCTTGTAACGGCTGTCGTCACCGCCGATGGCTTCGCGCAGGTGCCAGGCAATGGCTTCCCCCTCGCGATCCAAGTCGGTTGCGAGATAGATGGTGTCAGCATCTTTGGCGAGCCGGCGCAGCTCTTCGATGACCTTCTCTTTACCCGGGAGGATCTCGTACTTGGCTTTCCAGCCATGATCGGGATCGACCCCCATACGCGAGACCAGCTGCTTGCGCGCTTTCTCTTTCGGCGAGAGCACCGGACCTTCGCCCGCAGCAGCCTTGCCGCGCTTGGCGGCTGGCTCTTTGCTGGCGCTAGCCGAACCGCTGGTGGGCAGGTCTCGGATATGGCCGATACTCGACTTCACCACGTATTGGTTACCCAGATACTTGTTGATGGTCTTGGCCTTAGCCGGGGATTCCACAATGACCAGCGATTTGCCCATGGATCAGAAAATTCCTGAATTCTAGAAGTGAAAGGCGGTTGGCGCCTGACGCGGCACCGCTATATATAGTTGATACAAGGTGAGGTCAAGCACAGGGTTCTGTGCGCACTCGCCTTATGCCTTGGAAAAAAGGCTTGGTTCGGCTTGCACCAAAGCAAAGCGTGGCACCTGCTCGCCGTCAACCTCGACTGACTCGAGAAACATGCTCAGAGGGCGCACCCAAAAGCCGTAATCGCCATACAGGGCTTGGTAAAAGACCACTTCTTCTTCGGTTTCGGAATGCCGCGCAACACTGAATACGCGGTACTGCGGACCTTTGTAATGTTGGTAGAGCCCAGGTTGTATCGGCATGTGTTGGCCCTCACTCAAATTTTTTCAAAATAAAAACAAAATAAATCCACAAAAACAAAAACCGGGGCACTTGGCCCCGGCTTCCATCATCGAGACGCTTAAACGCGTTCGAAGACGGTGGAGATGCCTTGGCCGAGACCAATGCACATAGTGGCCACCCCGAAGGTGCCGCTATTCTGCTTCATCACGTTCAGCAAGGTGCCGGAAATACGGGCACCGGAGCAGCCGAACGGGTGACCCAGGGCGATCGCGCCGCCGTGCAGGTTAACCTTCTCGTTCATCTTGTCGAGCACTTTCAGATCTTTCAGCACTGGCAGAGCCTGCGCGGCGAAAGCTTCGTTGAGCTCGAAGAAGTCGATATCGTTGATGCCAAGGCCCGCACGCTTCAGGGCTTTTTGTGTCGCCGGAACTGGACCATAGCCCATGATCGCCGGATCCACACCTGCCACTGCCATCGAACGGATAACCGCCATTGGCTGGATACCCAGATCCTGTGCACGCTGCGCGGACATCACGATCATGCACGAAGCACCATCGGTGATCTGCGACGAAGTACCGGCAGTCACGGTGCCGCCCTTTGGATTGAAGGCAGGCTTGAGGGCCGCCAGACTTTCCAGGGTGGTTTCCGGACGAATGGTTTCGTCGTAGTCGAACAGTTTCAGGAAACCGTTCTCGTCGTAACCCTGCATCGGGATGATTTCGTCTTTGAACTTGCCTTCCACGGTTGCCTTGTGGGCCAACTGGTGGGAGCGCACGCCAAAAGCGTCCTGCTGTTCGCGAGTGATGCCGTGCATTTTGCCGAGCATTTCAGCGGTCAGGCCCATCATGCCCGAGGCTTTTGCCGCATACAGCGACATGTGCGGGTTCGGATCGACACCGTGCATCATGCTCACGTGGCCCATATGCTCGACGCCACCAACCACGAACACGTCACCGTTGCCAGTCATGATCGCTTGCGCAGCGGTGTGCAGCGCGCTCATCGACGAGCCACACAGACGGCTGACGGTCTGGCCGGCCGAAGTGTGCGGGATCTGGGTCATCAGCGACGCCATGCGCGCGATGTTCCAGCCCTGCTCCAGGGTCTGGTTGACGCAGCCCCAAATCACGTCCTCGACTTCAGCAGGATCGACCTTGGCGTTGCGTTCCAGCAGTTTGCTGATCAGGTGCGCCGACATGTCTTCGGCGCGGGTGTTGCGGTGCATGCCGCCCTTGGAGCGGCCCATCGGAGTACGACCGAAGTCGACAATCACGACGTCTCTTGGATTCAAGCTCATAAAATTTCACTCTCGCTCAAAAGTTGGGACGCTTAACCGAAGAACCGTTGGCCGGTTTTGGCCATTTCACGCAGTTTCGCGGTCGGGTGGTACAGCGCGCCCAAATCAGCGTACTGGTCAGCCAGGGCAACGAACTCGGCAACACCGATCGAATCGATGTAGCGCAGCGCACCGCCACGGAATGGAGGGAAACCGATACCGTAGACCAGACCCATGTCGGCTTCGGCGGCAGTTTCAACGATGCCGTCTTCCAGGCAACGCACGGTTTCCAGGCACAGCGGGATCATCATCCAGTTGATGATGTCTTCGTCAGTGACTTCGCGCTGCTCGTAAACGATCGGCTTAAGCACTTCCAGTACCGACGGATCGGCAACTTTCTTCTGCTTGCCTTTCTTGTCGGCCTCGTAGGCGTAGAAGCCCTTGCCGTTCTTCTGACCCAGGCGCTTGGCTTCGTACAGCACGTCGATGGCCGAACGACGGTCATCCTTCATGCGATCCGGGAAGCCTTCAGCCATTACGTCACGACCATGGTGACCGGTGTCGATACCGACCACGTCCATCAGGTATGCCGGGCCCATCGGCCAGCCGAATTTTTCCATGACCTTGTCGATACGGACGAAGTCCACACCGGCGCTGACCAGTTTGGCGAAACCGCCGAAGTACGGGAACAGGACGCGGTTGACCAGGAAGCCCGGGCAGTCGTTGACGACGATCGGGTTCTTGCCCATTTTCTTGGCGTAGGCCACGGTGGTGGCAACCGCCAGCTCACTCGACTTCTCGCCACGGATCACTTCCACCAGCGGCATCATGTGCACCGGGTTGAAGAAGTGCATGCCGACGAAGTTTTCCGGACGCTTGAGGGCTTTGGCCAGCAGGCTGATGGAAATGGTCGAGGTGTTCGACGCGAGGATGGTGTCCTCTTTGACCTGACCTTCGACTTCAGCCAGCACAGCTTGCTTGACCTTCGGGTTCTCGACCACAGCTTCGACAACCAGATCGACGTGACCGAAGTCGCCGTAGGACAGGGTCGGACGAATGGCGTTGAGCACTTCAGCCATTTTTGCAGCGGTCATACGGCCTTTATCAACGCGGCCAACCAGCAGTTTGGCGGCTTCGGCCAGACCCTGCTCGATACCGTGCTCGTTGATGTCCTTCATCAGGATCGGCGTGCCTTTGGAGGCCGACTGATAGGCGATACCGCCACCCATGATGCCGGCGCCCAGTACAGCAGCCTGCTTCACGTCTTTGGCGATTTCGTCGTAGGCCTTGGCCTTTTTCTTCAGTTCCTGATCGTTCAGGAACAGACCGATCAAGCTCTGCGCGGCAGAGGTCTTGGCCAGTTTGACGAAACCGGCGGCTTCGACTTCCAGTGCCTTGTCACGACCGAAGTTCGCGGCTTTCTGGATGGTCTTGATCGCTTCAACCGGCGCCGGGTAGTTCGGGCCAGCCTGACCGGCTACGAAACCTTTGGCGGTTTCGAAAGCCATCATTTGTTCAATGGCGTTCAACTTGAGTTTTTCAAGTTTCGGCTGACGCTTGGCCTTGAAGTCGAACTCGCCGGAGATGGCGCGTTTGATCAGTTCAAGGGCAGCTTCCTGCAGCTTTTCAGGAGCAACCACGGCGTCGACGGCGCTGACTTTCAGGGCGTCTTCAGGGCGGTTTTCCTTGCCGGAGGCAATCCACTCGATGGCGTTGTCGACACCGATCAGGCGCGGCAGACGCACGGTGCCACCGAAGCCCGGGTAGATGCCCAGTTTGACTTCCGGCAGACCGATTTTGGCCTTGGTGGACATGACGCGATAGTCAGCTGCGAGGCACATTTCCAGACCGCCGCCCAAAGCGATGCCATTGATGGCCGCTACGGTCGGAACGTTGAGGTCTTCGAAATCGCTGAAGATCTTGTTGGCTTCGAGATTGCCAGCAACCAGCTCGGCATCCGGCAGCTTGAAGTTCTCGACAAATTCGGTGATGTCGGCGCCGACGATGAACACGTCCTTGCCACTGCTGACGATCACGCCCTTGATCGAAGCATCTGCCTTGATGGTGTCTACGGCCTGACGCAGTTCGTTCAGGGTTAGACGGTTGAACTTGTTGACGGACTCACCCTTGAGGTCGAATTTCAATTCGACGATGCCACTTTCAAGAGCTTTAACCGTGATGGCTTTACCTTCGTAAATCATCAACTGATCTCCACGATATGGAAGCTGAACAGTACACGTCGGACGCAGGCGAATGGCTCGGCAGGACGCTTTTTCGTCGATGCTAACGCCAATCCACCCGGCACACCCGCCAACGCGATAGTCGGGATTCTGTAGGAGCAGTCTGTAAGACAAACGCTCAATTCATACGCCCGTTTGATTTGGGTACGTCACCTTCACGGAATTTCCGACAATTGTCAATCGCCCAAAATACGGGTTGAAAAGCGACTTTGCGGTCATTTCTGTAGGACGAAGACCCGCAACACGCATCTGCATGTGAAGTCATTCATAGAATCAATAGTTAGAAAAGTCGCCCTAATTCGCCGCAGCCATTGTTTAAAGGGCTACGCTGGAGTGACTGCACGGAGATGTCGCTGACCGAGTCAACATCAAAAGAGTTTCCGGCCTGCCTGGCCAACCCCGCCCGATGAATCATGTCGGGCTTTTTATTGCGCGTCTGCCGGACGTTTCACACCGTTGCAGTGCGAAAAGTCCACGCGTCACGCCAGCGCTTTCAGAGTGGCGTCGATATCCTGCAAAACACTGGCTTCGCCCTTCTCGCCCCAATACAGAGCGATCATCTGCTTGTCCGCCTCGACTTTGAAAACATTGCCCGGCAACTTTTCGAAATGATTGAGCAGCGTTTGATCCTCGCAGACTTCCTGCCACTGATTGACCCATACACCCGGCGATTTCTGCCAATAAGTCCAGCAAACAGGCTGCTTGCTCCGACGTGGCCGATGATATTGCGCACAAGGATTCGGCGGCTCTTGCACCAGCCAGTGCGGCCATTCCTGAGGCGCCAGTTGCATGGCCAGGCCAATGCGCCGCGCCTCCATGCGCAGGGCGATGCGACCGCTTTGCGCGCGCGATGGGCGCAACCACGCCAGCGGACTTAAAACCACCAGCAGGATTGACACCACTAACCAGACCGTCATATCTCTATTCCCAATTCTTGGTGAGCGCATTGTGTCACTTTGGAACCAATGCGCTTGAAACCAGCCATACTTAACAATATTGAAACCTCACGAGGAGCACCTCATGCCCTACACCCATATCCTGGTCGCCGTAGATCTGACTGAAGAGTGCGACCCTGTGATTCACCGCGCCCGCGAGCTGTCGGTGAGCAATAACGCCAAGCTGTCGCTGGTGCATATTGTCGAGCCGATGGCCATGGCGTTCGGCGGCGACGTGCCAATGGATCTGTCACAACTGCAACAACAGCAGTTCGATCAGGCCAAGGAACGCCTCGAGCGCCTGAAACTCAAGTACTCCGAACTCGAAGGCGCCAACTGCCATTTGACCTACGGCCAGCCGCGTCAGGAAATCCATCATTTCGCCAAGGAACAGCAATGCGATCTGATCGTGGTCGGCAGTCATGGCCGTCACGGTCTGGCCTTGTTGCTAGGCTCCACTGCGAATGACGTACTGCACGGTGCGCCATGCGATGTATTAGCGGTACACCTGGTCAAACGCTGAAACACTGATCATTGTGGGAGCGAGCCTGCTCGCGAAGGCGTCGGCACATTCAGCATTAATGCCGCCTGACACATCGCATTCGCGAGCAGGCTCACTCCTGCAAGGGAACTGCGTTTACATATGAAAAGCCCGGCGTTCATCACTGAACGCCGGGCTTTTTTACACCAGGATCAATCAGGCATCCAGCTCGGCCCAACGCTCCAGCAACGCATCCAGCTCAGCCTGCAACTGCTCCAGCGAAGCAATCACCTTGGCCGTTTCAGCCGCAGGACGCTGATAGAAACCGGCTTCAGCCATCTCGGCTTCCACGGCAGCAATCTGCTGTTCCTTGGCGTCGATATCGCCCGGCAACGCTTCCAGCTCGCGTTGCAGCTTGTAGCTGAGCTTCTTCTTGGCGGCCGGGGCAGCCGCCGCAGGCGCGGCAACCACAGCAGGTTCGGCAGTGACCACCGCCGAATTCAGGTCAGCCTTGCCGGATTTGCTTTCGGTTACGCCCAGCAGACGCGGCGAACCGCCCTGACGGATCCAGTCCTGATAACCACCGACGTATTCACGCACCTTGCCTTCACCTTCGAAGACCAGAGTACTGGTGACCACGTTGTCGAGGAATGCCCGGTCGTGGCTGACCATCAGCACGGTGCCATTAAAGGTCAACAGCACTTCTTCAAGCAGCTCGAGGGTTTCCACGTCGAGGTCGTTGGTCGGTTCGTCGAGTACCAGCAGGTTCGCCGGTTTGCTGAACAGTTTGGCCAGCAACAAGCGCGCACGCTCGCCACCCGACAGCGCCTTGACTGGCGTGCGGGCACGCTGCGGGCTGAACAGGAAGTCGCCGAGGTAGCTCAGCACGTGTCGGCTCTGACCGTCGATATCGATGAAGTCGCGACCTTCGGCGACGTTGTCGATCACGGTTTTTTCCAGATCCAGCTGATGGCGCAACTGGTCGAAGTAAGCCACGTCGATCCGCGTGCCCTCTTCCACTTTGCCGCTGGTCGGTTGCAGACCGCTGAGCATCAGTTTCAGCAGCGTGGTCTTGCCGGTACCGTTGGCGCCGAGCAGACCAATACGGTCGCCGCGCGTCAGCACCATCGAGAAGTCCTTGATCAGGAACGGGCCGCCCGGGTGAGCGAAACTCACGTTCTCAAGGACCATCACCTGCTTGCCGGACTTGTCGGCAGTGTCCAGCTGAATGTTGGCCTTGCCGGTGCGCTCACGACGTTCGCTACGCTCAACGCGCAGGGCTTTCAGGGCGCGGACGCGGCCTTCGTTGCGGGTGCGGCGCGCCTTGATGCCCTGGCGGATCCAGACTTCTTCCTGGGCCAGTTTCTTGTCGAACAGCGCGTTGGCGGTTTCTTCAGCGGCCAGCGCGGCTTCTTTGTGCACAAGGAAACTGGCGTAGTCGCCGTTCCAGTCGATCAGGCCGCCGCGATCCAGTTCGAGGATGCGCGTGGCGAGGTTTTGCAGAAAGGAACGGTCGTGCGTGATGAACAGCACGGCGCCCTGGAAATCTTTCAGGGCTTCTTCGAGCCAGGCAATCGCACCGATGTCCAGGTGGTTGGTTGGTTCGTCGAGCAGCAGCAGATCCGGCTCGGACACCAGCGCCTGTGCCAGCAGCACGCGACGACGCCAGCCGCCGGACAACTGGGCGAGAGTCTTGTCGGCCGGCAGTTGCAGACGGCTCAAGGTGCTTTCGACCAGAGTCTGCAAGCGCCAGCCATCACGGGCTTCGAGGTCTTGCTGAACGTGCATCAGCTTGTTCAGGTCTTCTTCCGTGACGCAGTTCTGCGCGAGGTGATGGTACTCGGCGAGCAACGCACCCACGCCATCAAGGCCTTCAGCGACCACGTCGAACACCGTCCGATCGTCGGCCACTGGCAATTCTTGCGGCAATTCGCCAATTTTCAGACCGGGGGCACGCCATACCGAGCCTTCATCGGGCTTCTGGTCGCCCTTGACCAGTTTCATCATGCTGGACTTGCCAGTGCCGTTGCGGCCGATGATGCACACCCGCTCACCACGGGCGATCTGCCAGGACACCTTGTCCAACAACGGCATAGCGCCGAACGCAAGGGACACATCGCTGAATTTGAGCAGGGTCATGAGCTTCTCCAAAAACCGGGCGCGCATTCTACCTGAGTTAGGGCTTCAGCAGGCCGGCAATTTGTCTGTCGAAGCACTCTGCACAACATTTGTTGCGAACTTGTGCTGCGAGGCCGGCAAAGCTTTCGCCGCTTGCTGGCAAAAGGCTAAGCTACAGACAATTCAGTGCTGACCGAGGTCGGCACTTGTCATGATTTCTCTGCCCGGATGTCTCATGCGCAGTCGCCTTTTCAGTGTCTTGTCCTGTTTGCTACTTACCGCCGCTGCCGTTCAATCCGCCCAGGCGGTGGACCTGTCCACCCAACGCCAGTATTACGATGAAGCCAAGCGCGCGCTGGCCAAGGGTGATACCGGCCCGTATTTCCGTTACAGCCAGGCGCTGGCCGATTATCCGCTGGAACCGTATCTGGCCTACGACGAACTGACCGCGCGCCTGAAAACCGCGAGCAACGCGGAAATCGAGAAGTTCCTCGCCGAACACGGTGACCTGCCCCAGGCCAACTGGATGAAGCTGCGCTGGTTGCGCTGGCTCGCCGACCGTGGTGACTGGGCAACCTTCGTCAAATATTACGACCCGAAACTCAACTTCACTGAACTGGACTGCCTCAACGCGCAGTACCAGATCAGCAGCAACCATAAGGCCGAGGGGTACGCCAATGCTGAAAAGCTCTGGCTGACCGGCAAATCACAACCCGCCGCGTGTGACGCGCTGTTCGGCATCTGGGCAGCCGATGGCCAGCTCACTGAACAGAAACGCTGGGAGCGCACCAAGCTTGCCGCTCAGGCCCGCAACTATCCACTGGCTAACAGCCTGGTCAACGGCTTGACCACCCTCGCCCCGCGCGGTCGTTTGCTGGTCGATGTCGCGCAGAAACCCGAGCTGCTCAATCAGCCTTCGCGTTTCACCCCGGCCGATGAGCCGATGTCCGACGTGGTCAGCCTCGGTCTGCGCCGCTTGGCCCGTCAGGACCCGGACAAGGCCATGGCCCTGCTCGACGGTTACGCCAGCAGCATGCACTTCTCCCGCGATGAAAAAGTCGCGATCGCCCGGGAAATCGGTCTGACCCTCGCCCGGCGTTTCGACAGCCGCGCGCTGGATGTGATGACCAAATACGACCCGGAACTGCGCGACAACACTGTCTCGGAATGGCGTCTGCGCCTGTTGCTGCGTCTGGCCCGCTGGGACGATGCCTATCAGTTGACCCGCCGGTTGCCGCAGGATCTGGCCACCACCAACCGCTGGCGCTACTGGCAGGCGCGCAGTCTGGAACTGGCCCAGCCGCAGAACCCGGAAGCGCAAACGCTGTACAAAAACCTTGCGCGCGAACGTGACTTCTACGGTTTCCTCGCCGCCGACCGCTCGCAATCGCCGTACTCGCTGAACAACAAGCCACTGGTGCTCAGCCAGGCGCTGATCAACAAGGTGCGCAACACCCCGGGCGTACGCCGCGCGCTGGAATTCCATGCTCGCGGGCAGATCGTCGACGGGCGCCGCGAGTGGTATCACGTCAGCCGCCATTTCAGCCGCGATGAGATGGTTGCCCAGGCGAAACTGGCTTATGACCTGAAATGGTACTTCCCGGCGATCCGCACCATCAGTCAGGCGCAGTACTGGGACGATCTGGATATCCGCTTCCCGATGGCCCACCGCGAAACTCTCGTGCGTGAAGCCAAGGTTCGCGGCCTGCATTCGAGCTGGGTGTTTGCCATCACCCGCCAGGAAAGCGCCTTCATGGACGACGCGCGCTCCGGCGTCGGCGCCAGCGGCCTGATGCAACTGATGCCCGGCACCGCCAAGGAAACCGCGCGCAAGTTCAGCATCCCGCTGGCCTCGCCGCAACAGGTGCTGGATCCGGACAAGAACATCCAGCTCGGCGCCGCTTACCTGAGCCAGGTGCACAGCCAGTTCAACGGCAACCGCGTCCTCGCCTCCGCCGCCTACAACGCCGGACCGGGTCGCGTGCGCCAATGGCTGCGCGGCGCCGATCACCTGAGCTTCGACGTGTGGGTGGAAAGCATCCCGTTCGACGAAACCCGTCAATACGTGCAGAACGTGTTGTCGTACTCGGTAATCTACGGCCAGAAGCTCAACTCGCCGCAGCCGCTGGTGGATTGGCATGAGCGGTATTTTGATGATCAGTGATCACGCGGCTGACGCCGAGTAACAAAAAATGCCCGTATCGCGAGATACGGGCATTTTTTATTGAGCTGTCGGCTGCGGACTTAACACTGCGACTTTTTAACCATCATTTTGCCAAGTTGGGTAAGCCGATATTTCTGGGTTGGATTCTTGGGTGATTGAGGATCGGTCATTTCGATCATTCCAGCGGTTAAGGCCGGCTTGAGATAGTTGGATCTGAACGTAGCCTTGTGGACCAGGCTCATCTCTGCCATCAGATCACTGATCCTCAAAGAACGGGGTCCCAGAGTTGACAATAATCTTGCTACTAGGTCGGTTACTGAGTCGGTTACTAGGTCGATCGCTGACTCATTAGCGATGGCTTCACGCAACGAAACATTCAGCGCATGCAGCATGTACTCGACGAAAGGCGTTGACTCTCCCTTTCGGTCAGCAGCAGACAAGGCAGAGTAATAGGCATCCTGCTCTTCTCGAATAACTGCTTCGACCGGCAAATACGCCAGGACCGGGCGCCATTGGCTCAATATCAATGTTTGCCAAAGCCGTCCCATTCGCCCGTTTCCATCAGCAAACGGATGGATGAACTCGAACTCATAGTGGAATACGCAACTGATGATCAGCGGATGCCATTCAGAGCGCACTAGCCATGCCAGTAAGTCATCCATCAGCGGTGATATGCGGCTCGGAGGCGGCGCCATATGAACCAGTTGTTCTCCGCGATAAATCCCCACACCCGCTCGACGAAAGTGCCCGCACTCGTCAATTAGCCCATGCATCAACAACTCATGCGCTTGAAGCAGGTCAGCCCGGTTGTCAGGCTGCCATTGCGGCATGGTTTCATACGCTGTAAATGCATTGCGCACTTCTTGAATTTCCTTGGGCAAACCTAAAACCCGTTGCCCGGCGAGCACTGCGGTTACCTGCTCGACACTCAATGAATTGTTTTCGATTGCCAAAGAGGCCTGAATCGTACGGATACGATTGCCTCGGCGCAGATGAGGCGTCTGCCGACTATCTCCCCCAGCCGAAAGCTGACCGATTTGCTCGCTGATTTCGGCGATCAACGCAATCATTCGTGTGGTTAGGGTCAACGGCGGTTGGTAACGGCTCATGTCCTCATCCAGGCATTCCAAACAGGCCGCCATAATGCCCGATACGAGAAGTGTTCATCAGACTTGATCAACCGTTACTTTTCCATCATTGAACTGCAACGCCGCCAACCGTGCATACAGCGGATTGTTGGCAATCAGTTCCTGATGAGTACCAATGGCCACAAGCTTGCCCTGATCCATCACTGCAATCCGGTCAGCGTTTTTCACCGTGGCCAGTCGATGCGCGATCACCAGCGTGGTGCGGTTCTGCATCAGGCTCGGCAGCGCTTCCTGAATCAGGTGTTCGCTCTGCGCATCGAGGGCGCTGGTGGCTTCGTCCAGCAGCAGGATTGGCGCGTCGACCAGTAACGCCCGGGCGATCGCCAGACGCTGACGCTGGCCACCAGAAAGGCCGAGGCCACCATCGCCGAGATGAGTCTGGTAACCGTTGGGCATTTTCTCGATGAAGTCGTGAGCGTGAGCAATTCTTGCCGCTTCCTTGACTTGCTCCAGTGTCGCCCCCGGATTGCCGTACCGAATGTTCTCTTCAACGCTGCCGAAAAACAGCGCCGGCGACTGCGAGACCAAAGCGAAGTGACGGCGCAGATCCAGCGGATCAAGGCTGGTCAGCGGCACGCCATCGATGAGGATCTGCCCTTCCAGCGGGTCATAAAATCGCAACAGCAAGTCATACACGGTGGACTTGCCGGCACCGGACGGCCCCACCAGCGCCAGTGTCTCTCCGGCCCGGATGGTCAGATTCAAGCCGTTGACGGCGTAGCTTTCAGGACGCGAAGGGTAGGAAAACCGCACTTCCTGCAATTGCAGCTCGCCGCGCACGCGCTGCGGCAAGGTCACCAGCCCGGTGGTGGGCGGCTGGATGATGTTTTCCGACCCCAGCAGTTCGGCGATGCGCTCGGCGGCACCTGCCGCGCGTTGCAGTTCGCCAATCACCTCACTCAAGGTGCCGATCGCGCTGCCGACGATCAGACTGTAGAAAACAAACGCCGCCAGTTCACCACCGGTGATGCGCCCGGCAATCACGTCCATGCCGCCGACCCACAACATTACCGCCACCGCGCCGAGCACCAGCACGATCACCATGGTGATCATCCACGAGCGCTGGAAGATGCGTTTGCGTGCCGTGTCGAAGGCATCCTCTACGGTTGTCGCAAAACGGCGCTCATCCTGGACCTGGTGGTTGTAGGCCTGCACGGTTTTGATCTGGCCGAGGGTTTCCGACACATAGCTGCCGATATCGGCGACCCGGTCCTGGCTCAATCGCGACAGATTGCGCACGCGCCGGCCGAAAATCAGGATCGGTGCCACCACGAACGGCAAGGCAATCACCACGATGCTGGTGAGTTTCGCATTGGTCACGAACAACAGGATGACACCGCCAATGACCATCAGCAGGTTGCGCAGAAACATCGACAACGATGAGCCGATCACCGACTGCAGCAGCGTTGTGTCGGCGGTCAGCCGCGACTGGATCTCCGAACTGCGGTTGTTCTCATAGAAACCGGGGTGCAGATAAACCAGATGGTTGAACACCTCGCGGCGAATATCGGCCACGCAACGCTCGCCGATCCACGACACCCAGTAAAACCGCGCGAACGTACCGACGGCCAAGCCCAGCACCATCAACATGAAAATGCCAATGCTTTGATTGAGTTGATGCGGCGACTGGGTCATGAAGCCGCGGTCGACCAACAGTTTGATCCCCTGCCCCATCGACAGCGTGACGGCAGCGGTAACGATCAACGCCAGCAGCGCACCGATGACCTGCCAGCGATAAGGGGCCAGAAATCGGCTGGTCAGACGCAGGGCGCGCCGGTGCCTGGAAGAAAGCTTCGGGGTCATTCAGGTACACATCCGTGTTGATGAAAGGGCTAGCGTAAACCTTCTTGGGGCGGAACTCTGTAAATCACAATGAGTCAGGTTAAATATGCCCCCAAAGACTAGGCCATAGTTGCTATCGGTCTAACGTCAAGGTTGAGACGAACGGTCATTTCTGTTGGACTGGAATGGCCGCTCATGACGAATCGAAAGGCGCTGTCACAGCCTGGTCACGTGGCGGTTTTAATCTGGGTAAACAACCTGATGAGGAGACAGGCCATGTCCTTGCAACACAGCAGCGAAGACAAGATTCAAGTGATCCGCACGCAGCCAGACCAGTCTCTGGGTTGCTCGATTATTGATGAGCAGGGCCGCGAAGTACCGATCACTGAAGACATGATCCAGAACGCTTGCCGCGAACTGGAGAAGCGATTGGTCAAGCCTGCCGAACAAGAGTGATATAGCCACCGTCTTCCTGACCCGGCCCCTTTGGCCGGGTTTTTTCTGCCTGCAGATCCGGCACTTGTGGCGCGACCTTCGCGAGCAGGCTCGCTCCGACAGGAGATCTTCAGTGCATCACGGATCCAGGTGGGAGCGAGCCTGCTCGCGAAAGGGCCGACTCGGTGTCTAGACAGCCACCGCCCCCAGCGCCGCCACGATTCTCGCCAACTCTGGCGACGCACCTTCAATCCGCACCTTCAGCCCTTCAATCTCACGGCGCACCGGATACTGCTTGCGCAACACATCGAACGCCGCCCGCTGCTCGCCGATACTACCTACAAGGCTGCGGCGAAAATCCGCGTCATCGCGGCGCGGGTCGTACACGCCACGGCACAACATCGCCAGCGCCCAGGCCGGATCGCTGTCACCATGCAGGGAAACTTCCGACAACCACGGTGCCGGCAACAGATCACTGAGCTGAATGCTCGCCGCTTGACCGAGGTATGTGCAGTAAGCCTGATAGATCTGCGCCGTGCCGCGCTGCTTGCCATCAAGGCTGTAACCGGCAATGTGCGGCGTGGCCAATACGCAAAGCTCGGCCAGTGCCACGTCAACTTCGGGCTCGGCTTCCCAGACATCGAGAACGGCTTGCAGGTCTTCACGATCCAGCAGCACGTTGCGCAGTGCGGCGTTATCCACCACCGGGCCACGCGCCGCATTGATCAACCAGGCACCGGGCTTGAGTTGCTGCAAACGCGACTGATCGAACAAATGCCAGGTCGCGCCGTCACCGCTGCGAGTCAGCGGCGTGTGCAGACTGATCACGTCGCACTGCTCAATGATCGCTTCAAGGCTGACGTAATCGCCGCCCTCGGCTGCCTGACGCGGTGGATCACAGACTTTGACGTTCCAGCCCAAGCCCTTCAGGACCTTGATCAGTCGCCCGCCCACTTCACCGGCGCCGACGACACCATAGGTCCGTTGTGCAAGATCGACGCCTTCGATTTCGGCAAGGGTCATCAGGCTGCCCAGCACGTAATCGACCACGCCACGGGCATTGCAGCCGGGCGCACTCGACCAGGTGATGCCGACCTCATTGAAGTAATCGAGATCCAGATGATCCGTACCGATGGTGCAGGTGCCGACAAAACGCACCTTGCTGCCTTCAAGCAACGCACGGTTGACGTTGGTCACCGAACGTACGAGCAAAACGTCAGCCTGCTCGACCGTCGCACGGTCGATGGAACGGCCTGGCACCCGGCGGATCTCGCCGAAACCGGCAAAAAAGGCGTCGAGCAGCGGGATATTTTCGTCGGCAACAATCAGCATGGCGGGCTCCTTTGGCGGATCGGCAGTTTAGGTGCAGATCGGTCGCCGGGCCAGCAGGGTTTGTGCTTACAAATCCGCAACAGAGGATTTTTCCTGACTGTAGCGTCAGCGGCGTAGAATGCGGCGCCTTGCGCATCAACCTCTGTGGACGCTTTGCCCGTGAATTCTGTAACTGACCAACCTGTCGCCGTCTCCCTCACCCGCCCCGCGCGGATTCGTCTGGAGTTCAAGAACCTGCTCGCCCTCGCACTGCCGATCATCATCGCGCAACTGGCGACCACGGCCATGGGCTTCGTCGATGCGGTAATGGCTGGACGCGTCGGGCCAAAGGATCTGGCGGCCGTTGCCTTGGGCAACTCGATCTGGGTCCCGGTGTTTCTGCTGATGACCGGCACTTTGCTGGCAACCACGCCGAAAGTCGCCCAGCGCTTTGGCGCTGGCACCCACAGCGAAATCGGCCCGCTCGTGCGTCAGGCGCTATGGCTGGCGCTGGTGGTCGGACTGATCGCGACGGCGATGCTGGTGGCCGCCGAGCCGGTGCTGCATCTGATGAAGGTCGACCCGGAGCTGATCGGTCCGTGCATGCAATACCTGCATGGCATCGCCAGCGGTCTGCCGGCGGTGGCGTTCTATCACGTGTTGCGCTGCACCAGTGACGGCATTGGCCGTACCCACCCGGCCATGGTTTTGGGTCTGTGCGGTCTGGCACTGAACATTCCGCTGAACTACATCTTCATTTATGGCCATTTCGGTGTGCCGGCCATGGGCGGCGTTGGTTGCGGCTGGGCCACGGCGATTGTGATGTGGGTGATGGCATTGGGGCTGGCCGGGTATGAGCGCTGGGCGCCGGCCTATCGCTCCAGTGAAATTTTCAGCCGTTTCGACTGGCCGCAATGGGCGGTGATCAAGCGTCTGCTGGCGATTGGTCTGCCGATCGGTATCGCGGTGTTTGCCGAGTCGAGCATTTTTGCCGTGATCGCGCTGTTGATCGGCAGCCTCGGTGCCACCGTGGTCGCCGGACACCAGATTGCGCTGAACGTCAGCTCGCTGGTGTTCATGATTCCGTATTCGCTGGGCATGGCCGTGACCGTGCGCGTCGGTCAGGCACTGGGCCGCGAAGAACCACGCGAGGCACGGTTTGCTGCCGGTGTCGGCATGGGCACCGCGCTGGCCTACGCCTGCCTGTCGGCGAGCATGATGCTATTGCTGCGCGAGCCGATTGCGGCGATCTATACAGCTGACCCGACGGTGATTCACATCGCGGCGATGCTGATCGTGTATTCGGCGCTGTTCCAGTTTTCCGACGCGATCCAGGTCACCGCTGCCGGCGCGCTGCGAGGCTATCAGGATACTCGGGTGACGATGATCCTGACGCTGTTCGCCTATTGGGGCATTGGTTTGCCGGTGGGTTACGCCCTCGGCCTGACCGACTGGCTCGGTGAGCCACGCGGCCCGAGCGGTTTGTGGCAGGGTCTGATCGTTGGCTTGAGCTGTGCGGCGTTGATGCTGTCGATCCGCCTGACGCGCAGCGCGCGCAAGCGTATTCGGATCAGTCGTAGCGCAGGCTAAGCCATTAACACAGGACAAAAAAGTGGGAGCGAGCTTGCTCGCGAATGCGGTGATCCAGTCGACATTTACAGTGACTGACACTCCGCTTTCGCGAGCAAGCACGCTCCCACAGTTGTTTTATGTGTAGCTGCTGTTAAGCGTGCTTCTTGCGGATCCAGTACAGGTAAGTACCGGCCTCTTCATGCTGGCTCACCAGTTCATGGTCGAGAAACACGCAGAATTTGGGGATGTCGCGTTTGGTCGATGGATCGGTGGCGATCACCTTGAGCAGGCCGCCAGGCACCAGGTCACGGATGTGCTGGTGCAGCATCATCACCGGCTCCGGGCAATTGAGGCCGGTGGCGTCGAGGGTGCCGTCGACCGGGGTATCGATCATTTCACTCATGATTCACTCCTGAAACTGACCGGCATTGTCGCGCATTGCCGGGTAGAACGTCTAACCCTGTGGGAGCGAGCTTGCTCGCGAAAGCGGTGTGTCATTCAGCATGGATGTTGGCTGACACGACGCCATCGCGAGCAGGCTCACGCTTACAGGTTTTTTTGTTGTGTCAGCGGGATTTGGCTTTCTTGATGTCATGCCGGCGCAAGTGACAGGTCACTTCCTCGCGGTCGTGATACAGCTGTTTGCAGCCGATATCGACCTTGATCCCGCGCGCCTTGAAACCATCGGCAATGCGCTCAAGCAAGCGCTTCACCTCGGCGTAACGCTGCTTCATCGGCAACTTCAGATTGACCACTGCTTCGCGGCAATGCCCCTCGCCGATCCACTCCTCAAGCATCGCGGCGTTGCGCGCCGGTTTCTCGACGATGTCGCAGACCATCCAGTCCACCGGTTGCTTGGGCTTGAAGGTGAAACCGTCGGCCATCAAATGCTGGACCAGACCAGTGTCCATCAAGCTCTCAGCCATCGGGCCGTTGTCGATGGCGGTCACCAGCATGCCCCGGTTGACCAGTTGCCAGGTCCAGCCGCCCGGCGCGGCACCGAGGTCGACGCCGGTCATGTCGCTGTGCAGGCGATCTTCCCACTGATCGCGCGGGATGAAGTGGTGCCACGCTTCTTCCAGCTTCAGCGTCGAACGGCTCGGCGCTTCACGCGGGAACTTCAGGCGCGGAATGCCCATCGGCCACATCGCCGAGTTACCGGCATCGGCCATACCCAGAAACACTTCACGACCACTTTTGAACGTCAGCAAAAGGCGCGGCTTGTTCACGTCTTCCACCAGTTTGCCGGCGCCGGTCAGCGCCTTGCGCAGCGGACCTTCGAATTTTTTGCAGAAGTTCGACAGTTCCTTGCCGTCATTGGTATCAACGACTTCCAGCCACAGGCTGCCGCACACCGGGAAATCGGCCATGTGCGCGAGGATCACGCTGATGCGATCGTTTTCCGGCAAATCGATGAAAACCCCACGCGCCCATTGGCGCGGGAAGATCAGTTCGGCAAAGCGCTGCCCGCGCATCAGGCGCTCGGCGCCGTCTTCTTCGGTGCAGACAAACTCGGCGCAGGCTGTGGCGGCTTTGGCCTTGGCGTAGCCGGCCACGTTGAGTTGCGCGGCGAGGTCGGAAATCTCCGAACAGACTTCGCCTTCGAAGCCTGGCCGGCAATGCATGAATAGGGTGTTCATTCTTACTCCTGGGCAGCGGGCGGTAATTCGGCCGCTGCGCGATGCTCAGGCCTTGCGTTGCAGCAAAGCCTGTCACGAAAACCGGCGCATGATAGCCGATGTCGGAACCTTGGACTTGCCCATAGAGTCCAGTTATTAGCCAGCTAATGAAAACAGGGCTACGTTGATAGCTCTGCCCGTCCCCTCAATCCGTAGCCGTGCGGATTCAAAGGAGTGATCGTAATGCCGTCCCTCGATAGTCTGAAGACCCTAAAAACACTGCAGATCGACCAAAAGACCTATCACTATTTCAGCTTGCCGGACGCCGCCAAAAGCCTCGGCGACCTCGACAAGCTGCCGATGTCGCTGAAAGTCCTGCTGGAAAACCTGCTGCGCTGGGAAGATGAAAAAACTGTCACCGGCGCCGACCTCAAGGCGATTGCCGCGTGGCTCAAGGAGCGTCGCTCCGATCGCGAAATCCAGTACCGCCCTGCCAGGGTATTGATGCAAGACTTTACCGGCGTGCCCGCCGTGGTCGACCTCGCCGCGATGCGTGCGGCGATGGCCAAGGCCGGCGGCGATCCACAGCGAATCAACCCGTTGTCGCCGGTGGATCTGGTGATCGACCACTCGGTAATGGTCGACAAGTTCGCCACTGCCAGTGCATTCGAGCAGAACGTCGACATCGAAATGCAGCGCAACGGCGAACGTTATGCCTTTCTGCGTTGGGGCCAGAGCGCCTTCGACAACTTCAGCGTGGTGCCGCCGGGCACCGGGATCTGCCACCAGGTCAACCTCGAATACCTCGGCCGCACCGTGTGGACGAAAGATGAAGACGGCCGCACTTACGCTTTCCCTGATACCTTGGTCGGCACCGACTCGCACACCACCATGATCAACGGCCTCGGCGTTCTTGGCTGGGGCGTCGGCGGGATCGAGGCAGAGGCGGCAATGCTCGGACAACCGGTGTCGATGCTGATTCCGGAGGTGATCGGTTTCAAATTGACCGGCAAACTCAAGGAAGGCATCACCGCCACCGACCTGGTGCTGACGGTGACGCAGATGCTGCGCAAGAAAGGTGTAGTGGGCAAATTCGTCGAGTTCTACGGTGACGGCCTCGCCGATCTGCCGCTGGCCGACCGCGCGACCATCGCCAACATGGCCCCGGAATACGGCGCGACGTGCGGCTTCTTCCCGGTCGATGACGTGACGCTGGAATATCTGCGCCTGTCCGGCCGGCCACCAGAAACAGTGAAACTGGTCGAGGCGTACACCAAGGCTCAAGGCCTGTGGCGTCTGCCCGGTCAGGAACCGGTGTTCACCGATAGCCTGGCGCTGGACATGGGCAGCGTTGAAGCGAGTCTGGCCGGGCCGAAACGTCCGCAGGATCGCGTGTCGCTGCCAAATGTCGCGCAAGCATTCAACGACTTCATGGATCTGCAATTCAAACCCACCAGCAAGGAAGAAGGACGCCTCGAAAGCGAAGGTGGTGGCGGTGTCGCGGTGGGCAATGCCGATCTGGTCGGGGAAACCGAGTACGAGTACGAAGGCCACACCTATCGCCTGAAAAACGGAGCCGTGGTCATCGCCGCGATTACCTCATGCACCAACACCTCGAACCCGAGCGTGATGATGGCAGCAGGGCTGCTGGCAAAGAAAGCAGTGGAGAAAGGCCTGACCCGCAAACCGTGGGTGAAGAGCTCGCTGGCACCGGGCTCGAAAGTGGTCACCGACTACTACAAGGCTGCGGGATTGACGCAATACCTCGACCAGCTCGGTTTTTCACTGGTCGGCTATGGCTGCACCACTTGCATCGGCAACTCCGGGCCACTGCCGGAACCGATCGAGAAAGCCATCCAGAAAGCCGATCTCACCGTCGCGTCGGTGCTCTCCGGCAACCGTAACTTCGAAGGCCGCGTACACCCGTTGGTGAAAACCAACTGGCTGGCCTCGCCACCGCTGGTAGTCGCTTATGCTTTGGCTGGCAGCGTGCGCAGCGATATCAGCAGCGAACCGCTGGGCGAGGATCAGCAAGGCAATCCGGTATACCTGCGCGATATCTGGCCATCGAGTAAAGAAATCGCCGATGCGGTCAGTCAGGTCAACACAGCGATGTTCCACAAGGAATACGCAGAAGTGTTTGCCGGCGATGAACAGTGGCAGGCCATCGAAGTACCGCAAGCCGCAACTTACGTGTGGCAGGACGATTCCACCTACATCCAGCACCCGCCTTTCTTCGACGATATCTCCGGCCCGCTGCCGGAAATCAAGGACGTCAAAGGTGCGCGAGTATTGGCCCTGCTCGGCGACTCGGTGACCACCGACCACATCTCCCCTGCCGGCAACATCAAGGCTGACAGCCCGGCCGGGCACTATCTGCGCGAAAAAGGCGTGGAACCACGGGACTTCAACTCCTACGGCTCACGGCGTGGCAATCATGAAGTGATGATGCGCGGCACCTTCGCCAACATTCGTATCCGCAATGAAATGCTCGGCGGTGAAGAAGGTGGCAACACGATCTACATTCCGAGCGGCGAGAAACTGGCGATCTACGATGCGGCGATGAAGTATCAGGCTTCGGGCACGCCGCTGGTGGTGATTGCCGGACAAGAATACGGCACCGGCTCCAGCCGTGACTGGGCAGCCAAAGGCACCAATCTGTTGGGCGTGAAAGCGGTGATCGCCGAAAGCTTCGAGCGGATCCACCGTTCCAACCTGGTGGGCATGGGCGTGCTGCCGCTGCAGTTCAAGCTTGATCAGAACCGCAAGAGCCTCAACCTGACGGGCAAAGAGACTTTCGAGATTCAGGGATTGACCGGTGTCGAGCTGACACCACGGATGAACCTGCCGCTGGTCATCACTCGCGAGGACGGGCGCCAGGAGAAAATCGAGGTGTTGTGCCGGATCGATACGTTGAACGAGGTGGAATACTTCAAGTCGGGCGGGATTTTGCATTACGTCCTGCGCCAGTTGATCGCCTCGTAAAATCTGCTGATGCAGAAACACCGCCATTCGGCGGTGTTTCTGTCAGAGCAATGCACTTTTCCATGGGCGAAAAAAAAACCCGCCGAAGCGGGTTTTTCCCAAGACCATTATCGACTCCCTGTCGGCAGCGATCCTTGCAAATGGTCGATCATCCGTGATCCTGAAACACTCCCTGTGTCTCAGTTGATGTGTGTAGATTACGCAGTGGATCCAATCAGCAATAGTCGTAAAAGCTACCAGTGCGTGTAAGACATTCGCCATAGCAACCCTTCCGAAAACCCCTAGCCGTGTCAGGCATCAAGCATGGACGCCGCGATCTGCGCGACTTTCAGCTGCCCGGAGGCCTGTTCCAGCGCGTCATCCTCCAGAAACCAGGCTGCGGACAAACAGGCAAACGCCAGCACCCATTGCAGCAGCCTCCGCCGCTCGAGTCCGGCAGCCTCGACAATCACAGCCAACTGCCGACGAAAGCGCTGGGGATCGGTGGCCGTCGGCAAGTCCGGGTTGCAAATCAGGTTGGCGTAGTCAAAACCGCGCTCGCCCCTGACCCGCTTCGGATCAATCGCCAACCAGCCACGTGATTGGAAATCCAGAACGTTGTCGTGATGCATGTCACCGTGCAGCACCACCACTTCCCGTGGATCGGCGAGCAGGGTTTCGGCGGTTTGCAGGCACAGGGCGTAGAGGCCGCCATGTTGTGCAGCCGCGATGCGCAGCGAAGCAAACCATGGCCCTAACTCCACCAGCGGCGGCGGTGGCGTTTCACGCGGTGCATGCAATCGCGCCAGCGCCGAACAGAGAATCCGGCTCGCCTCGTCGTCTTCGCCATTCATCGCCATGTGCATCAGCGAGCGACTACCCATGGCACGGTCCATCAGCAGGCCATCTTCGTGATGCGCCAGGACTTGCGCAGCACCGTTACCGTCCCACCAGGTCATCAACCGATTGCCGTACTTCTCGTCGACATCCAGCGCTACCTTGAGCATCGCCGGCGTGTCGTTCAGGCGTACTGGCAACAAACGGCTGCCGGGCGTGATGATCGGCGCGCCGTCCGGCACCAATGCCCAGCGCTTCAGCCAGGCTTCGAAAATATCAGCCACCGTCACGCTCGCGGGCCTTGGCGCTCTCGGCAAGAAACTGTTCGAGACGGCTCAACTGCTCTTCCCAGCCACGGCTGTCCATGTAATACGCCTCTTTCTGGCGAATGTCGGGAATGTGCGCGAAGCCTGATTCGGACACTTTCAGCAAGGTGCCGCTCTCGAAGTCTTCCAGCTCGAACCTGACCAGCGTGGTCGGCTCCTGGGAATAGTCGATCTTCGGATTGACCGCATACGGATGCCAACGAAACGAAAACAACTGCTGCGGCTCGACCCGCTCGATCAGCACATTCCACAACACGTGTTCATAACCCGGATACGTGACCTGCCCTTGCGTCCACTCACCGGCAATAAACCGC
Organism: Pseudomonas sp. CROZ-RG-20F-R04-15; assembly: GCF_022662375.1. Classification (GTDB taxonomy): domain Bacteria; phylum Pseudomonadota; class Gammaproteobacteria; order Pseudomonadales; family Pseudomonadaceae; genus Aquipseudomonas. Next base: position 126,757 of record NZ_JAKNQL010000016.1, read on the forward strand.
CGGCCCTCCAGCGCCACGCCAAACCACTGGCCAAACGCCTCGGCATCGACCAATGCACGCCAGACATGCGAACGTGGCGCCCTCAGCGAAATCTTGCGTTCGAAACTATTGGGTACTGGTTTCATACGTCACCTCCTGTTCTGAACACTAGGACTGTATGACCACATGTCCAATGTGAAGTTGTATCAAGCGTCTATTTGGGTAGACATCGAAGGTGCACCGCAGTGTCTACACTTGTTGGTTATTTCCCCACATGGCGGAGCAGACCATGCAGACTTTGCGATTCATCAGCCTGTGGACATTGCCGCTGACGCTTTGCGCCTGCGTCACTTCTGTCGATCACTGGAGCAGAGCGGGCGCGACCCAAGCGATGATCGACCACGACAAGGCTGAGTGTCAGTACCAGGCCAAGTCAGCAACGGCCAGTTACAGCAGCACACCTTCGAATAAAAGCATGGACGCCGCCGTCGGCGCCGGGGTGGGTGACGGAATCGTGGTGGCCGAGAAACAGATCGAACTGACCAATGATTGCATGCGTCTACGCGGCTACAGCGGCAGTTGAATCTCACCGCTACAATGCCTGCTATTCCTGATATCTACAGCGAGAATTCCAATGCCCCTACGCCTGCTTCTGGTCCTGGCACCCTTCCTGTTCACCCCCCTCGCCCACGCTGCGGTCGACTGCGCCAACGCCAGCGATCAGGCGACGATGAATCAGTGCGCCGGGCAGGACTTCAAAGCGGCGGACAAAGAACTGAACACGGTGTACCAGCAGATCACCGGGCGTTTGAAGGACAACCCGGATGGCAAGAAGCTGTTGGTCAGTGCGCAGCGGGCGTGGCTCGGATTTCGGGATGCCGAGTGCAAGTTTTCATCGTCCGGGGTAACGGGCGGGAGCGTTTATCCGTGGGTTTACAGCAGTTGTCTGACCGGGGTGACCAAGGTGCGGGTTGAGGCGCTGAAGCAGTATTTGAAGTGTGAAGAAGGTGACATGAGCTGCCCGGTGCCCGGGGCCTGAATTTTTTGCGGCGGTTTTGAGTGATCTTTCGCGAGCAGGCTGGCTCCCACATTGGAATGCATTTCAAATGTGGGTCAACGCCCGTGCAATGCGTTGCGCGTGACCATGTTCTGCTCAGGCCGATACGACTCGGCTCGGTGCGCACTCGCGCACACGACAGGAGCACCACTGCGTAAACTTTCCTCAAGCACATGCCGTAGCCGCAACAAGCCTTCCCGCTGTAGCGCCAGGTTGGCCTCGATCTGGCGTATCTCATCCATACGGATATCGATTTGCTCGATGGTCAGCGATTTCGAACAACTGCCATCCTGCAAGAACAGACCGCGAATGGTATCGAGAGAAAATCCCAGCCGCTGAGCATCGCGCACCAGAATCAATCGCGCGACAGCCGCCTCGGCGTAGTGGCGATATCCGTTGGCGTCACGGGTAGAAGGCTCCAGCAAACCTTGCTCCTCGTAATAGCGAATGGCCGAAGCGGCAACACCGGTGCGCTTGGAAACTTCTCCAATCTTCATAAAAACTGCTTGACCTTCAAGTTGGCTTTAATCGTTAGCATAAGCCCAGGTTCAGCACGACAGCCAGTCGTTATTGACCCACCTGAACATCTTTCACCTTTATGGAATTTGATGATGAGCACACTGACAGACCTGCTGAAATGGCGCTACGCAACGAAAAAGTACGACCCTTCCCGGGTTGTGTCCGATGAAAAAATCGAGCGCATTCTGGAAGCGGTGCGGTTAACGCCGACATCAAGTGGACTGCAGCCTTTTGAATTGCTCGTAGTGACCAATGCAGAGATTCGCGAAAAGATCAAAGCCGTCAGCTGGAATCAGCAGCAGGTTACCGACTGTTCTCATTTGTTGGTGTTTGCCGCGTGGGACGACATCACGGCGGAGCGGGTCAACATGATGTTTGACCTGACTAACGAAGTACGCGGGACTGTTAACGAAGGATGGGAAAATTACCGTCAGATGCTCTTGGGCATTGTTGCTGAACGTGGCAAGGAGGCCAATTATCAAGCGGCTGCGCGACAGGCTTATATCGGTCTTGGCTCGGCGCTGATTGCTGCGGCATTCGAAGAAGTCGACGCGACACCGATGGAAGGTTTCGACCCGGCTGCCATCGATGAAATACTCGGGCTCGCGGCCCGCAACTTGCGCAGCGTGGTGATTCTGCCGCTGGGCCATCGAGCCACTGAAGGAGACTGGTTGGTCAACTTGAAAAAGGTTCGCCGCTCGCGGGAAAACTTCATTACCGAGATCAAGTAAGCCCTACAAGAGCGGGCCGACTGAAGCATGCCAGCGGCGTGTGTCCCCGCTCTAACCAATTCCTGAATACCAGCGGCCACCGCATGGATCGCGTCCCTCCCCTGCTCTCGCCTTGCTTTGAATTGGGGAGCATATCGACACTGAAATTCCCTCGAATCAATTGAACTCAGGTTCATCCTGCGATCCGGCATCCCGACACTGACGGCGTCCCCTCACAAAACAAGAACAATTTATTATTGCCATTCGATAATTTAACATCGAGAATTAGTCATTCCCAATGACACCGCAAGGATTTTTCATGAGTACTCGTAACAACGGATTGGCACTGCAGCGCATGCATTGGGTCGGACTACTGGCAGCGATTCTTGTCTGGGTTTTAGGGGTGACCGAGGTCGGTGGCAACGCTTCGATCTGGTTCTTTAAAACGGATGAAATGCTCGCAGCTTTGCTCTACGCCTTCGCCGAAAACTCGCCGCAATTACTTGACCCGTTTGTCGAAGGTGCACTACTTGCTCCCGACACTTGGCTCTCGCCATTGGTCACCGCGCTGCTCGTGGTTCTGGACTTCCTGCCCGTGCTGCTCTCGACCTACGTGCTCTGGCTGACCGGCCTGTTTTTCCTGCGCTTGTCCCGCGGTGAGACCTGGACCGACCGAAATATCAGGGTTCTTTGGCGAGTGGGGATTCTGTGCATCATTTCTCCTGCTACCTATCCACTGGTAGAGACCTTGCAAGGTTTGACACTGTCTATCGATCTGCCGCCCGGGGATCGCATTTTTCAGTTCTCGATCGGCCTGTCATCCTCATCGGCCTACGAGATTATCAAAGGGGTTTTGCTGTGTTTATTTTCAATTATCATGCGCGATGCAAAAGAACTCAGCGATGAGCAAAGTCAATACATATAGAACAAGACAATGACCATTATCGTCCGCCTTGACGTTGTCATGGCCACGCAAAAAATTCGCTCGAAAGAGCTGGCCAGCCTGCTGGGCATTACCGAGGCCAACCTGTCATTACTGAAAAATGGCAAGGTCAAGGGCGTGAAGATGGCCACCCTCGACAAACTCTGCGCCGCACTCGATTGCCAGCCAGGCGATCTGCTGGAATACCAGAAAGACTGAGCCTTGCGCATAAACGCGAGTTAATTGTCGCCAGTCCCCACCGTTTAACTTTTATTCAATCCTTGTTTGTAAGGCGACTTTGTCATGACCCGGTTTTTACTTTGCGCGCTGTTGTCACTGACAGCGTTGATCAGCGGCTGCGCCACACAAATGGACGTAGCGCTAAATGCGACACCTGATCCGGACTATCAATTTGATCGAAAGGCAACTGTGCTCGTGACATCAGCAGGCGGTAGCGACCAAAACGCCCTGAATGCCCGCTACTATCTTCGCGACATGGTCAACGCACTGAAAGACCGGGGCTACCGCGAGGTTTACACCGACGCCAGCCTGCCAAAGAACCATGCGCCGATAAACATGACGGTCAGCCTCGACATTGGCAGTCGGCAGGTGACTTACCGCTATACCGCCACCGAGTATGGTCAAGTGCCGAGCAGCACCTCTACCGTGTGCAAGAACAGCAAGAAAAAAGACGACCGACTGACCTGCACGAGTACACCCAACACGACTTATGGCCCGATAGGCACCTCAGAGCGAACCGGTTACACGACGCTCACTACGTTCAATGCCACTGCCCGGGATGAAGCCAGCAAACGCACGGTCTACCTGCTTCGGGCCTCGTCCTATAACGATGACTGCCAGTCTGCCAAAGTCGAAGCGTTTCTGGTGGAGCAAGGTTTGCAGAACCTGAGCTTTGAGGAGCGTGTGCAGCGCAACTACAGCATCACGATGCCCGAGGGTTACAGCTGCAAATAGGCTTTGCAGACAACTCACAACCACGGCTCAAATAGCATGAGCCGTGGTTGTGAACCTTCAAACGTGAGGATCACCCGGCGCCTTGGTCGGCGCCGCGTATTGCGGCTTGAGATGGCCGTCCTGATCGAGTAACCAGGCGTCCATGATCTGCCGCACCACGGGACCGGCGACACGACCACCAGCCTCACCGTTTTCGATCATCACTGAAATCGCGATCTTTGGATGTTCGGCCGGGGCAAAACCGACAAACAAGGCGTTATCGCGGTGTCGTTCGAGGGTTTTCTCACGGTTGTAGCGTTCGCCCTGCTTGATCGCCACCACCTGCGCCGTACCACTCTTGCCAGCGATGCGGTATTGCGCACCGGCCGCTGCCGCGCGGGCGATGCCTCGGGCATCGTGCATCACCATCTGCATGCCGTGGTTGACCTGCTCCCAGTCACGCGGATCCTTGAGCAGAATATTCGGCATCGGATGCTCGTCGACCGGAGCGACACCATCGACGGTCTTGGCCAGGTGCGGACGATTCCAGACACCTTTGTTGGCAATCAACGCCGTGGCTTGCGCCAGTTGCAACGGCGTGACCTGCATATAGCCCTGGCCGATGCCGAGGATGACCGTTTCCCCCGGGAACCACGCCTGGCGGCGCGTCGCGCGCTTCCACGCTTGCGATGGCATCAGACCGGGCGACTCTTCAAACATGTCCAGCGAGACTTTCTCGCCAAGGCCGAACATCGCCATGTAATCGTGCAGACGGTCGATACCAAGCTTGTGCGCCAAGTCATAGAAGTAGGTGTCGTTGGAGCGCATGATCGCCGCGTCCATGTCCACCCAGCCGTCGCCGCTGTGGTTCCAGTTGCGGTACTTGTGATCGAAGTCCGGGAGTTGGTAATAACCGGGATCGAAGACGCGGGTCTGCGGCGTCACGACACCGGCGTCGAGGCCGGCGATAGCTACTTCTGGCTTGATCGTCGAACCTGGCGCGTAAAGTCCGCGCAGTACGCGGTTAAACAACGGCCGGTCGATCGAATCCCGCAGTGCCGAGTATTCCTTGGAGCTGATGCCAGTGACGAACAGATTTGGATCAAAGCTCGGATTGCTGACCATGGCCAACACTTCACCGGTCGACGGATCGAGCGCAACCACTGAACCACGGCGATCACCCAGAGCGGCTTCGGCAGCTTCCTGCAGCTTGATGTCGAGGCTCAGGACGATGTTCTGGCCGGGGACCGGGTCGGTGTGTTTCAAAACACGGAGTACGCGACCTTGAGCGTTGGTCTCCACCTCTTCGTAACCGACATGGCCGTGTAACTGAGCTTCGTAGAAACGCTCGATTCCGGTTTTACCGATGGACTGGGTACCACGGTACTCGACCGAATCGAGGGTCTTGGATTCTTTCTCGTTGATCCGACCAACGTAACCGATCGAGTGGGCGAAATGTGCGCCGAGCGGGTAGTGGCGGACAAACTGCGGCTCGACATCGAGGCCGGGAAGACGGAACTCGTTGACGGCCAGTACGGCAATTTGCTCTTCCGTCAGCTCATAGAACAGCGTCACCGGCGTGAACGGGTGACGGGACTGCTTCATGGCTTTATCGAAGACTGTGCGGTCTTCTGCAGGCAGGTGCAGAAGGTTGATGACCTCGTCGAGCTCTTGATTGACGTCGGTGGCGCGTTCGCGGGTGATGGTCAGATTGAAACTGGGGCGGTTATCGGCGAGCAACACGCCATTGCGATCGTAGATCAAGCCGCGTGTTGGCGGGATCGGCAAGACGTGGACGCGATTGTTTTCGGAGATGGTCGAGTGGTAGTCGAACTCCACCACTTGCAGGATGTACAGACGCACCACCAGGGCACAGCTGACGGCGAAGACAAACAAGGCGCAGGCGATCAACCGTTTGTTGACCAGTCGCGTCTCTTTTTCGTGATCCTTGATCGGGATGGGTTCAGGCATTTCTACAGCAACTCTTTGACATAAATGAGTGCCGATCCGTGGGCATGACATCAGTCCGTTAAAAAACGAGCTGCACCATACCAAAAACTGCTCGGTCACTTCAGAAGGAATTTCCTCAATGGCGATTTCTTGCGACGGCTGGGACAGCGTTGTCCCGCGA
>NZ_JAKNQL010000017.1 GCF_022662375.1 Pseudomonas sp. CROZ-RG-20F-R04-15
GGGGTTGAATTCTTGCCCGCCTGGAGATGAAACTAAAGGTAAGAAGGCGGATGATTCGGAAAAGGCTGAGCACGACGAAGGTCGAGCACCACCTGATCCATATAATCGCCCATACGCTGGAGCACTGCCCGCCCAGATGCAAGACAAGATTCTGTTCGGCACACGTAGTCCGAACAGTAATAAACCAATTGGCGGACACTCCTCTGAAGTACTGAAGTCCCCTAAGCACCAGATGACCGTATTGCAGAAAAACCCGGACGGCACGATAAAAGTCGAAGATTTCAAAATGATTCTTGAACGAAAAGACGGTACCGTCGGCATGTCGGCCAAAAAAGGAGGGAAACACACACTAGCGCCGGAAACTTGGAGTAACGATAAGATACTTTGGGTTACGGATGAAGTAGCCGCAACACCGGGTGTACTCATGCGCGATGTTGACGGAGTTACGACCACTCTACACACCAAAACGGTTGATGGTGTTCAGTGGCAGGTGTTGAAAGACAATGGCGTCGTGACATCTTCATTCCCGGCGGGCGACGCACCTATGTCACCACCAATCTAAGTAGAGATAAAAAATGACCAGCAAGACTTACGATGAATACAATTACTGGCTTGGCCAAAATGAAGACTCGAATTGGAATGAGTACATTACCGAGCAGGTAGCCCAAGGAGTTTTGCGAAAATTTGACTCCGAAGACTGGAAACTTCTTCGAGAAACCATTCTTTCAAAAGAGGAGTATTGGCAAGAACGAAGTACTTCTGCGCTCGGAGAGCTACGATCTCATGAAGCAATAGAGATTTTAAAAGCACTCCTTGACTCGAATTTTCCCGAGGTAACTATCGCTGCGGCATCGGAATTAGACTGGACAGAAGCAGCGATTGAACAAGAATACGCGGGGAAAATACAAAGAATCATAGATCTACTTCCACCGGAAGAGGTGGATTCTTATCCAGAGCTTGCAAGCCTACTAAAAAAAACCAAGAGCCATGATTAAATATCAATTGTATCGGGGACAGGGTTAAAGGGGACACGGGTTAAAGGGGACAGATTTATTTTCTAAAAAATGAAAATAAATCTGTCCCCTTTTCTCTTGGGATGACACTCCAGTTTCAGATATTAAAACTAGGAAGGTCACGATGGCAAATCACGACCCAAGCGACCCACATGGTGATCATCCACATTTGCAACTTCACCCGGTGAAAGGGGAAGTCATAAGAATCTATTGGCCAAACCAGTTTGAGGGACAAAAATGAGCACTCAAAAAACAATCCCTAGAAAAGTGTGGTGGGGCCTAGAGGCAAAATCATATACAGAGATTGCTCAAGAACTTCCGACAGAGGAAGAGTCACTTCGAAAGTGGGTCGCAATATACGCTATTTACCATTTAAACTTCGAAGACAGACACCCTGGAGAGCTTTACTATAAATTCCTAGAAGATGCAAAGCATTCTAAATACGTTATTGTAGAGTTCACCCTTCCAGTTCATATCCTTGAAACAAGAGATAGTGTTGGCGCCAACGACACAACAATAACAACATGGGAAACCTTTGAGACAGAAGAAGAAATAAACTCATTCCTTCACGAACACAATATAAACCCCGAACTTTTCACACCCCCATGGACTTGTGAGTATCCACTAGACTAAAACAAAAACGGGCGCAATCGGGGGCAGTTTACGTTTTTATTTTCTGGCGGAATCAAGATTACATGAGTACAAATTCCAACTATACATAGCAAGCGATAAAACAGGGGACAAATTTATCGTCTACAAACTGAAGATAAATCTGCCCCCTTTTTTCCACTTTTTTCCATGTCGGTTACCAAACGCCAGGTAAGCGTGGTACAGGTGGGGCTTATAGAGGACACATATTGTTAGAATCTGTGCCTGTATCACGCCCGAGAACTGGATTTCCTCAATGAACTACCTAGAAAAAGAAATCGACTCGGCATTAGCAGAGCAGGGCTTAGCGCATGAGAAAGTACGCAACGATGAACTATCTAAATTGATCGCCAAGCTAACGAGATCATTTTTTCCTTCCGAGACAAAGAGTCTCGACCCTTTCTACTTGAAGAATCCCCAGAAAAAACAAAACCCAGACTTCTGGAAAAAAGTAGACACTCTCGAAAATTTTGAAAACCCTTTCCTAATAGTTCAAGACAGTAAGATTCATGCTTGGAAACTAGCAACCTCTGCAGATCTTAAAACGCTATTTTCCGAAACAACTGGGTTCCCATTCTGGATAGTCGACGACAAATTCAAAGTGCTAATCTATATCGATGATCATGACTGCGTTCATACCAGTGATAGCACTCAATAAAAAATCCACTCTAGGTAACCGAAAGAGCAAGGAATAGATCACGGTTCCGCGTTTCAAACGTGGTTCCCTCCTGGATACTGCCCAAATGACAGACCGCTTTATCAATAGTGATCATTGCGCCCCCCTACTAAAAGTGGAAGCAGATAAATATGATAATTCAGCTTGATGGATTATCCATCTCAACCGAGGAAGCATTCCATAAACAGATATCATCTTCTTTTTCGGTCACCCAATACTACGGAAACAACCTTAATGCTCTTTGGGACCTGCTCAGCACCGACGTAGATCGCCCAATTTAATTAACTTGGACAAATTCAAAACATTCAGAAAAATTAATGGGCGACTCATACAAAAAAATATTAATCATTCTTGATCGAGTTAAAACTCAAGATGAAAGCTTTGGACTGAATGATAAGTTCAATTACCAACTTAAATAGCAAAGACATAACAGAGGAGCAGGACAAATTTTATTTTGTCCAAAGGTGGTTTTACCCGAACCTTTTCACGCTCTAAACATGGACTTCCTCCTGATTAATCACTTATGAAAATCCATCTCAACATCGAAGACCTACCGGCCTACCCATACCCTACAAACTTCCTGCATTTTGCATCCATTGAACCAGAAACAGACATCGAGCCTTGGTGGCTGCTGGTATACAACGAAGGTACAATTAACAACTGGTACAAAACACTCAAACAGCTTTATCCAAAACGCACCTTGATCCCATTTGCCAAATTCAACGCGAATGATGACATCGCGTGTTTTGATGGAGATGATTTTTCTGGGCAGCCCCATGTGTTGATAATTCATGCTTATGCGTCAAAGGGCTGGGAACTTCATGCCACCTACGCTAGCTTCGATAAGTGGCTAGAAGAAGCCATGGTGCAAAATGCCGAGTGGCTCAACGAGGACTAAAAACTTTAATCCCGACAAGCCTGGTATTGGCTTTAGAAAAAACGAGAGAACCACAGGCAGCCCCTGAGAAATCTCGTTGTTTAACCTCTACTCCCCCGGACTGAACAATCAAAGGACTGTAGCCTTGAAACGCCTGAGTCGCCCATTTTCCATCCTCCTCGCCCTCACCTTCTCCCTTAATGCGACTGCACTGTCCCTTCGCTCCGAACAACGCCCCGACGGCACCACTGCCCTGTTACTTTCAAACGAACCCGCCGCAGAACGCGCGCCAAAGCTCAATCAGGATCCAGCGGTGCGCTCTGCACTGGTCGATTTTTTTGGCTATCAAACCGGTAGCTACACCAACGACAACACAATGATTGTGCAGCAAGTTCTGGAAGCGCTTGATTCGGAAATGTCGACGTTTGCGGACGGTGTGCCTGCCGGCAGCAAAATGATTACTGACATGGATGATGGCAACAATGGGTTTGAGCGCGGCGCATTGTTGCTTAACGACAAGGGCCAGTTGGTCGCTGTCGGGCTGGTCAATGGCCACTGCACGGTCAAGTCGCGTGAGGAGGCTTTGACCTGTAATGATGCCCCGCAAACCGTGCTGACCATTTTCCAACCGCAAGGCGCTAAACAAGCTGATGCCGAATCTTTGATCGGCTGGAGTAAACAACTGCCTCCGATGATGGCGATATGGGCGGAAAGTGATGATCCGGAACGCCGAGCCAACGCGCAGAAAATTGCCAGCGTTGAATACGCTGCAACCAAACCGGAACAGGGAGCGTGGACAGCGGCACAGTTACCTTCCGACTTTCCCAAAGCCATGCTGGCGATGCTTCCGCAGCGGGCTCACCTGATAGGTGCTGGCGCCCACGGTGTTTTCACGACGCCGGGGATGGAGGGCACGCCGATTGAAGGTGATTGGGACAAAATAGCCGGCCGTCCACAACATGAGTTCGAAGTCATTCTCCGGACTTTTACAGAGTACGCAGACGTCATCGACTTCTATCAGCAGAATGCGAAGGATGCCGAAATCAGCGGCAACCAGAGAAAGGCACTCGTTGAAGGCTATATTGGTGGCGGCACCTACAAGATTGAAATCAGTAATAGAAAAGACGAAGGCACAGCGATCACACTCTCTGCTTGGCGACAAGAAGTCTGATTTATCCAAATAAAAAAAGGGCGACCCCATGATCGCCCTCTTTTAAATCAATATATTCTCCCCGTTTAAATCAAAGCTTTTGCAGCTCTTCTTTAGCTCCCGGAGCACCACGATCAATTGCTTTGAGCATCCAATACTCGGCCTTGGATTTGCTTTTTGGCAAGCCGCCACGTCCTTGTGCGTACATTTTCCCAAGCGCCAACTGCGCGTTGCCAAAATCGGCATCCGCAGACTTGCGGTAAAGCTTGGCCGCTTCACGTTGGTTTTTTACGGTGCCTCGCCCCTGTTCAAGCATTTGCGCCATTTCATACTGCGCGTACTTATTGCCGAGCGCGGCCGATTTGCCAAACCAGGAAAATGCCAGCGCTTCATCCTTGTCCACACCTCGTCCTGCGGCAATCATCTCCGCGAGGTTCAGCTGTCCGTAATCGTCACCGGTTTCAGCCAGTTTGCGATACCACTGAGCGGCAACAACATCATCCTGTGTAACTCCGTCCCCTTTCTCATAAAGGCTTGCCAGCAGCATGTAGGCTGAGGGATATCCACCTTCGGCGGATTGGTGGTAGTACGCTAATGCTTTGTCCATGTCCTTGAGATTTTTGATTGATCGGCCACCGCGATGGTAGATCTGCGCCAAACTGAACTGGGCCTTGGCATTACCTTGCTCCGCAGCTTTCAGATCCCAGTAAACACTTGCGTCTTCACCCTCAACGCTTCGATCCCATCGAAGTTCCTCAGCCAATCCAACTTGCGCTTCGGCATTACCTTGCTCTGCAGCTTTGCGAAACCACACTTCCGGCATGCCCGGTGACCACTGCTCAACCACCCCGCAGAGGTTCTCCTGAATGGCTTTGCCAAACTGCGTCTGCGCGTCGAGATCACCTGCGACCGCTTGTTCATGCAGCCGCTCAGAATTTGGCGCGCACTTCCCTGCCTTCATGCCGTCGTAGTAATCACGCGGCGCTTGTGCCCACGTATTACAGGTGATGAACAGTGAAAAAAGTGCCGTGCCCGCCGTACCGACAGTTTTGAAACGCTTGATCATTTGTTACTTCCTTGTGGCTTAAAAATTCCAACGAAAATCTTGCGCAAAATACTAGCTCGCTTCGAACATCCGCTCGTCCACCTCGTACTTAACCACCACCCGATTCCGATACAACCTCACCCGCTCCACCAATTCCCCAACCTGCCCCTTCTCGCGCACTTCCCGCCAAATCTCATTCTCCCGATACACCCGCGCCCCCTCCCGCACAAAACGATGCGCCTCTTGAAACACGTGATAGCGATATTCCCTCACCCGATCACACAACAACTCCCCTTCGAGTTGTGTCTCACCGACGTTCAACTTCAGCTGAAAGCTCCGATCCGTCGGGTTATGCAGCACCAGATCAACGTAGTTGAAGAAAATCGCCGCCCCGGACCCGAACGGCAGCACCCGCCCTTCATCCGGAAACGGGTCGAAGCTGTGGTTGGAGCGTTCGACTACCACCAGCGGTGAATGAATGGCCATCCAGTGAATCAGGTTGCTCAGTTGGCAAATACCACCGCCTACCCCGCGTCGTGCCTCGCCGAAAGACAGTTCCATGCCTTCAACGTAGCCGCGCTTCAACGTCGGGCGGCCGACGAGGCGGCAGAAGGAGAAGTGTTCGCCGGGGGCGATGATGACGCCGTCGATGGCGGCGACGGCGAGTTTGAGGTTGATGACTTTGTTGTGTTGCAGGGCGAGGTCGGAGTCGCCGAGTTTGCGGATGAGTTTCGAGGTGTGTTTGAGGTAGCGATATGGCAGGCACTCGACCGTGGCGACGGGACGTGCGTAGCGTTTGCTGGAACAGTGCCAGGCAATCTGGCGGAACAGTCTTTTTTGCCACACGCGCAGCCAGTACAAGGCTGGGTGGTAGAGGGAGAGTGGTTTCATCCGTGACACAACGGCGCGCGCGCCGTTTCTTCCTTGAATCGTGAGAGGGCGCGCATTTTATCCGGGAATGACCGGCAGCACCCCATGCATTTCATTAGATCAGCAGCCTCTCTTCGGCACACATCTACCGTCACATCCGCAAATTAAGGTTCGACTAAGGTTGCCTCGCTACGATCGCGGCCACGAAACCCTGTTGTCCTTGAATCGCAGATGAGTCCTTCCGACATGAAAGCGTTTGATTTACCAACCCAGCCATCGTCGAATTTCAGCCTCGTCTTGGTAAATTACAAAACCCCGGACATCACCAGAATGTGCCTCGAGCTTTTGCGTGAGCACGTCCAGGCACAGCGCATTCCGGTGTGGGTGGTGGATAACGATTCGGCGGATGCCAGTCTCGATTACTTGCGTTCGCTCGACTGGATCAACTTGATCGAACGGCCTTCGCCGGGCAAGGAAGTCGGCCATATTGCGCATGGCAAGGCACTTGATTTGGCGCTGGAAAAAGTCAACACCGATTATCTGTTTTTGTTGCACACCGACACCTTTGTCTACGACAAGGAAGTGTTTGCGATGATGATGCGTGAATGCACGAAAAAACCGGATATGGCCGCAGTCGGTTGTGTAGAACAACTCAATCGCGGGGTTGTTCGTGACACTTGGCGGTTAACTTCGCGTTTCTGCAAGCACTATGCTCGTAAAGCGAAAGTGCGTCTGGGTCTGCGCTCGAAAATGCCAAGACCCTACAAAGAAACTCATCTGAAAAGTTTCTGCACATTGTGGAATGCGCGGTTGATGAAGTCCCAAGGCTTGCACTTCTGCATGGATGAGCAGGTACCCGGATATGCACTGCAAGACCGAATGAGCAGCCTGGGCTATGGCATCAAGTTCCTGTCACCGCGCAAGATTTTCAGCTATCTGGATCACATCCAGGCAGGAACCGTCGCGGCTGCCGGCACCTACGGGGAAAATCACCGCAGGACAAAAATGTATCAGGCCACGCTGAAGCGCTTTCAAGGGCAGCAAGGCTAGCCTGCGGCGCACACCTCGGTTTAATTTCCGACAAACAAAAAGGGCGACTATCAAGTCGCCCTTTTTGTTTGCAGAAATTGTATACATTCACTCCGAAGAGGTGTTCGCCCAGTGTAATGGCCTGGCAATCCATGCACCGGTAAAGAGCCCTGACACTGGGCGAACGGGAAGGATTTTAATAGAAGTTGGCGCTTATGTCGTCATTCTTGAATGTAAAAATTATGTACGAAAACGTTAATGGATATTTATCGACGATTTCTTTCGCGAAACTTTCAATAACACCAAAGGTAACTAATAGTATGACTACTCTCATACAAAAACTGTACAAGAGCAGTCACCCTGTAGAGTTAAAGCTCAACTTTCGTGTTGACTGGTCACTTTCAAGATATCGGTGTAAGTGACAATAACGCTTTGCCCTTCTTTCAGATTTTTCAGTTTGGCTCGAATTTCAGGCTTTTTCACGTCGAGCACTTTCGATACGCCCGCCGGGTTTTGCAGGGTCACCTGATTTTTCTTCAAATCAATTTTGGTGATTTTCAATTGCACCTGAACCTGACGGTACGCCTCGCCACCGGGGTTATCGCTGCCCGGAGCCTTACGCAACTCACCGGTACGTTCGGTGGTGCCAGGCAGACCTTTATCCACATCGGTGTCGAGGTAAGCGGCGACGGAACGCTGCACTTCGATGTTAACCAGATCGCCGGCCTTGAGATTGGCGAGGTTTTTCGCCTTGTCGCTGAGCTGAACATGAACCGGCTTGCCTTCGGCACCTTCGAGCACAACCTGATGGTTGGCGGCATCGACGGAGATCACTTTGGTGGTGACCTGATCGGCTTCAACAGTGGCAGACAGCGGAATATCTGCAGCCATTGCGCCGAAGCTGGTGGCGGACAGTACGGTTGCGAGGGTGATGGCCTTGGCCAGTGCGTCGAGCTTCATAAGCGATACTTTCCCTGTGATGAATGGCAGCGCCCTACGTTGAAGCGGCTTCGACGCCGGGCGTGCCACTGAGCATAGACGCTGTTCAGGGCTTGGCCTTGGTTTGTGACGGCGAGCTTTGTTGCTTTGCGGTGTCCTGCGCGGTGGATTCGCCACTGGGCGTGCCCTTCCCGCTATGTTGACGTTGTTTGGGATCGGTGGGCCGCAGCGCATCGTTGTCGCGTTCGGTTTCGCCCGGTGGTCGGGGTTCGTCGGGGTGTTCGCCTTGGGTGATCGGTTTCATGGGGTTGTCCTCAGGCTTCGGGGTCGTCGAGTTCACGGGTCACGTTGATCGCGGGAGAGTCCTTGTGCAGATCGTCGGCCTTGGCGCGCAGGATCTGCCATTGCTCAAGGTCGATGGCGCCTTGGCCGAGCAAGTCGTCGGCGATGCGTTGCAGGTCGAAATAGTGCGCGTCGGGGGATTGCTGCCAGTAGGTCTGGTCGTCGAACAGGCGCTGCCAGGAATTCAGGTCTGGGGGTTGCAGGTCGTCGCTCATGGCTAATCCTCGACAGGTTTCTCTGTAGAGGACAACACACCAAGCCGAGTTCAAACCGATCCTTTGCAGGAGATATTTCAGTACCCGGTCATCTCCAGATAGCCCTGGCCGGGATGGCTGCCACTGATGCGTACCGGGCCTTCCCAGTAAGGAATGCGCAGATTCATCCAAGCATTGGGGTTGAGCGCGTCGAGGCTGATATCGAGTTGTTTGTCGGGGATGCTGATCGACCATTTTACGGGCAGCGACTTACCAGCAACCTTGGCAGTGGTTTGCGGGGTGAGCTGGATCTGCGAGCTACTCAGGGTTTGCGTCTGACCGTCAGCAGCAATCCACGTGCCGGTGAGATACGGCGCGCCGTCCTTCTGGCGCATGCGATAGAGCATCACGTGTTCGCCGCTGTCCAGGTGCAGAGAGAACCAGTCCCAACCGGTTTGATTGGCGGTCAGCGGCTGGCTGCTCCACTCGCGATCGAGCCACGCGGGGCCGGCGACGGTGTAGCTCTGACCGTCGATCTGCAACGTGCCGCTCGCCTGGAAAAACGGCTGGCTGTAGTAATAAGAAGCCTGACCTTCTTCGGATTTCTGGCTGAAGCCCTTGTCGCCCTGCAACACCAGCGGGCGGCTGGAAGTCAGGTGCAGTTGATAGGCGAAATCCTTGTCGCGAGCGCTGAGTTGCAGGTCACTCATGGGATCCTGCGCCTGACTGGCAAACCGCCAATCATCGATCCACGCCTCGAACGGCGCCAGTTGCACACCCGCCTGCCCCACTCCACCCCGCGCATAGCGTTCAGCCGCGTGATGCACCGTGCTGGAAGTCACCGCCGCGTGCCCCAGCCAGATCGTCTGATCCGCCCACCCGGCCTGCTCCGCCAGCGGTTTCAGCGCACTGCGAAACAGCGTCCATTGCACGCCAAACTGATTGCCCTGCTGATCCTTGAGATTGGCGGTGACGTACCACCACTCAATGCGAAAACCGTCATGCGCGCCGTGATCTGCGGGAAACCTGAACACCCGGCCCGGCACCACCGGCGTAAATGCCAACGCCTGATTGCCCATCCCGGCAAAGCCTTTCTGCTCCGGAGCCGATTGATCGCAACCACCGAGCAGCAACAAAACCATGAGCACAACCAGATTAATCTTCATGGGCAAACGTCCTCAGCAGGTCCGCCGGTTGCGTGCGGTACAGCGAGTACAGCGGCCATGCCGAAGCCAATAACGTCGCCAATAATGCCAACCCCATCAACTGCAACAATTGCCACGGAAACACCCGCAACGGCAGCCGCCAGCCAAAAGCCTGCACATTGATCACCGCGTCCAGACACCACGCCAGCGCGATCCCCAGCGGCAACGCCAGCACCAGCGTCAGTACCGCCAGCAGCCAGGTCTGACCAAGATTGAGCAGCATCAATTGCCGTCGCGTTACGCCCAATGCCCACAGCGGTGCGAGTTGGCCGAGACGACTCTGGCTTTGCGTCAGCAGGCTGATGAACAGCGCCACGCCTGCCACCGCCAGGGTCAGGCTGTTCAACGCCGCCGTCGCCGCAAAGGTCCGTTCGAAAACCTGCACCGACCAGCCCTTGAGCCGCGCCTGATCGACGATGCGACTGTCATCGAGTTGAAAGCGCGCCTGCAATGCAGCTAAGAATCCCGGGATATTCTGCGGCTCGATGCGCAGATTGAAACGGTTCGGCGTCAGTTGCGGCCAGCCACGCAGCAGGTGATTGATGTTGACCAGCAAGTGCCCCTTGGGATTGCCGTAGTCGGCGTAGATGCCAACGATGCGTGGCGACCATGTGCCGTTCGGCGTGGGAATCGCCAGATGTTCGCCCGCGTGCAGCCTCAAGCGCCGGGCGAGTTGTTCACTGAGCATCACCGCATCATCCGTCGCCAGATGCGCCCATGGATCGCCGCCAATCGAATCGAGCAACGGCCAGTGCTGGCGATAGTGCGCGTGATCAATGATGCCGAACACTTCCGCCGGCCAGCCCTGCAATGTGACCGCGACCTGCCAGTTGGGCAGAATCGCCGCAATATTCGGCTGCTGCTTGAGCCAGCTGTACATTTCCCGCGACTGTGCCGGATTGCTCGGATTGATATACAACTCGGCGCTCAGGCGTTGCTCCAGCCAATCGGTGAAGGTCTGACGGAAACCGGCGGTCATGCTCCCGGCGCCGATGTTGGCGGCAAGTGCCAAAAGTAACGCCATCAACGCCAGACTCAGTGCCGGCAGTTGCTGGCGGCAATCGGCGAGAAACCACTGGCCGAGCACCGAGCGACTGCGCCCGAGCAACTGGTTCAACAGCGCGCTGAGCAACACCGGCAGCGCCAATGCGGCACCGATCAGCAACCCGGCCATCAAGACAAAACCGCTGGCCAGACTGTCGCCCCAGATCAACGCCACCAACGCTATCATCGCCAACAGCGCCGCCAGCCAGCCTTGGCGACGCAACCAGCGCGCATATTGCTGATGCCAGGCTTGCGGATCGGCCACGGCCAACAACGGCAAACGGGCGGCGCGCAACAGGCTGTTGGCCCCGGCGAGCAAGGCGCCGAGCAGGCTCAGACCGATGCCGCTGAACCACCACCAAGGACTCAGACGCAACTGCCCCGCCACTTCCGCGCCGTACAATCCGCGCAGGCTGGCGGCGACGTCCGGCAGCAACACACTGGCGAGCCAATAGCCGCTGATCACGCCGAGCAGCCCGCCGAGCAGCGCCAGCGCACCCAACTCAACGATCAGGCAAAAGATCAACATCCGCGCACTGACACCGCAGGCGCGCAGCGTACGCAGCAAGCCGCGACGTTGCTCAAGAGCCAGCCCAATCGCGGCGTGGACGATGAACAAGCCGACCACGAACGAGAGAAATCCCAACGCATCGAGATTCAGGTGAAAACTCTCGGTCAGTCGCGCCAGATTGTTTTCCTCACCGCTGCTTTTAAGCTGCAACTGACCTTTGAACACGGCAGGCAACTCGACGTGAAAATCCTTGGGCAGCAACAGCCGCGACAATTGCCCGGGTTGTTCGAGCAGGGTTTGTGCGACGCCGATGTCCACCAGCAACACGCCCGGCGCCATGTCCTTCTGCGCGAGCAGCGGTGGCAGTTTCAAGCCATTGAGCGTTTGCGGCGTGTCACCTTCGCGCAGATTCAGCGCCTGTAAGGTATCCGGGGAAATCCACGTATTTCCGGGCGGCGTGAAAAACTCGACGACACGCTCGATCGGCAGCGCCTGCCCGGCCACCGCCGAATCGGCCGGCAGCGACACCGGTTCGATGCCCATCAATTGCAGCCGCTGATTGTCGAAGCCCTTGAGCTGCACCCGACCTTGCAACACTGGCGACACCGGCCAGCCCTGTCGGCGCAGATCAACGAACCATTGCTGCGCGAACGTTGCCCCGTTCGGCGTACCGAGACTGGCCTGCGGTTCGCCGCCGATCAATTGGCTGGCCCGCGCGTAACTGTCGCGCGCCTGACTGTTCAGCGCTTCGACGCCAGTCAACAGACTGGTCGCCAGCCACAACCCGGTCAGCACACTGAAAAACTGTACCGGATGACGCCGCCAATGGCTGAGCAGCGCACGCAGGGTCTGACGGAAAACGATCACGTCAGCCGTCCGCTGGACAACACCACTCGCTGCGCCAATCGCGCTGCGACTCGCGGGCTGTGAGTGACCATCAACAAAGTGGTCGGCGTGTCATCGAGCAATTCCAGCAACAGCCGCAGCACTTCGTCACTGGTCGCTTCATCGAGGCTGCCGGTGGGCTCATCGGCCAGCAGCAATTTCGGCTGCGAGGCCAATGCCCGGCCCAACGCGACCCGCTGCTGCTGACCACCGGAAAGCTGCTCGGGATAACGCTTGAGCAAATCGCCGAGGCCCAGACGCTGCACCAGATGCGCCTGCCAGCGCGGCTCATGGCGCCCGGCCAGGCGCGCCTGAAAGGCCAGGTTGTCCTCGACGCGCAGACTGCCGATCAGGTTGAACTGCTGGAACACCAGACCGATTTCCGTCCGCCGCCAGTTCGCCAGTTGCGCCTCGTTCATCGTCTCCAGTCGATGCTCGCCGCTGCGAATGCTGCCACTGTCGACCTTGTCGAGCCCGCCCACCAGGTGCAGCAATGTGCTTTTGCCGCTGCCGGATTCGCCCATCAGCGCCAGGCTGCTGCCCGCGTCGAGCGACAGGTCGACACCTTGCAGCACCGGCAATGGGCCTTGCGGGGTGAGATAGCTTTTGAAGACATTTTCAACACGAAGCATGCCGCCACCTGATCGGTCAGTGTGGGGCAAGGATAGCGGATGCCGATGACAGACTTGAACTCAGCGTTGAATTGACCGGCCCCTTCGCGAGCAGGCTCGCTCCCACAGGTAGATCGCGTTCCAAAGGTGGGAGCGAGCTTGCTCGCGAAAGCGTCGACCCGGACAAGCTGAAGTTCACTGCCCGGCAGCCACACTCGCTGGCGCCTGCGACGGCGTGACAATGCTGCCCAGATCAATGTGTTTCCACTCAGGCTTGGCCCCCAGCCGCGCATTGAAGCGGTAGTTGAAGGTGAATTCGTCCGCCGTCCCGACACTCAGTGGCTTGCCATAAACAGCCTCGATCCCCGCCAGGTCATAGCCCATCAACTGCAACAGCGTCGGGAAGATGTTGTAGTGGCTGGAGCGATCCTTGTTCGCCGCCAGTTGCGCCGGCCAGTCCAGCGTCTTTAACCCACTGCCCTGAATCACCACCAGTGGCACCAACCCTTCTTCCTCCACCGGATCACCGCCGCAGTGGGTGTTCAATCCCGGATTACCGCGTTCATGCAAATCCTGGCCATGATCAGAGGTATAGATCAGCAACGCATTGTTCAGATTGGCCTGGGCAAACACTCGCGCGAAAAACTCGCCGACGTTCCACAACAGCGTGTTCTTGTAGGCGTTGCGGTACAGCACCCAGTCATCCGGCTGACCATTGAAACCGGTGCGCTCGCCGGTATCCGCCACTTCGGTGAACTGCCCGCGCGGCAAGGTCGGGCGGTAGGCCATGAACGCATCGGGATATTTGTCGTGCACCGGGAAGTGCGCACCGACCTTGTTGATCACCACCAGCTCCGGCGTGTCATCGTTGAGCAATTCGATCAGCTTCGCCGCTGCCGCCATGTCGCGATCGCGCACGCTGGTCTGGTCGAATTGCACGAACTGATCGATGTCCTTCTTCTCGGTGTCGGTCATCAGGTTCTGCAGATTGCCGGCGGTGCGCTGGGCGTCGATGTAGACGGTGCGCAGTCCAGCCTTCCTGGCGTACTGCCAGATCGACGGCAGCGTGCTGTTGATGCGCATGTAATCGGCGCGGGTGCCGCCGTAGCGCAGGGTCACGTTGGTGTCGGCGCTGCAATTGGCGATGGAGGCGGCGTAGCCGTAATTGAAGATGTCGACGCCGGGGTGCGCCTGTTTGAGATTGCTGTGCACACCGAACGGCGCGTTGATGTCGAGGTAATTGCCGGAAATGCTTTCGTCGATGATCAGCACGATGTCATGGCCGACAGCTTGCGAGCTGCGCGCCAGTGTCACCGGTTCGCGCGGGCCGACGGTGTTGTGCAGCGCTTCATAGGTGAACAGGTTCAGGTAGGCCAGCGGCGTGTACATGATCGGCAAACCCCGAGCGCCCTCTCCCGCACGCAAGAACAGCACGGCACTGAGCAGCAACACCCCGCACAACGGCGCCGCCACACGTAACGCGTTGGGAATGGCCAAGCCATGGCGTGGCTTCAGACCGATACCGAACAACAACAGCAAACCACTGAGGGCGCCGTGCAGGATCGCGTCTCGATACTGGTAGGCCGCTTCCTGAATGAAACCGCCGGAATACACCAGAGAAACGAAGCTGCTGTAGCTCAGGTAATCCGCAGTGACGCGGGTATATACGTCAAAAAATACCGCCGAGGCGAACATTGCCAATGCGAATAAATGTCGTATGAGGGTTTGCCGTATATAGGCCGTTAGATATAACGCTAAAGTAAGCGCCAAAAACATCGCGCCAAAAAGAAGTACAGCGAAACCGAAGCCGATAGCATTTAACCGATCAATGTAATATTCGGAATAAAGCAGCAAATAAACAACTAAAAGCAGTTCTTTCAGATATCGAAACATGGCAATCCCGGTCGGGCAAAACCGTAAAGGGTCAAGAGTTTGTCGGTCAAAATCTGACACTAGCACCCGGCCATCAAAGCGCAAGAAATGGCTGACTTTCTTACAAAGCGTCAAAAAACCGATGACTCAAATCTGACACACTCAAGTTGCTGAAAGCCTTTAAATTCGCGGCCTTCGACCGTCCATCGTTTTCTTTGAAATGTGAAAAAAGCGTCAAGCACGGGACAAATCCAGCAATAGCAAGCACTTGATGGCCAATCGCCCCCAAAATTGGGGCTGTTATACAGGTGCAACATGTCATTTTGCTGACACGCTTTTCAAACCCTGCGCTATACCCCTTTTGACAGTCTCATTTCGAACTTCTTCTTTTTGCTCTATCGAGGGTGCGCAGATGGACGTGAGCGTATTTGGCACGGGCTATGTTGGACTAATACAAGCCGCCGCACTTGCAGATGTCGGTCATCGGGTTTTATGCGTGGATATTGACCCGAACAAGATTAAACAACTGCAACAAGCGGTACCGCCGATTAGCGAGCCCGGTTTGTCCAGCACTCTTGAGGAGAACATCAAGGCCGGCCGTCTGCTGTTCAGCACCCAGGCCAGCGATGCGGTCGAACACGCCGAACTGATCTTCATCGCCGTTGGCACCCCAGCCGATGAGGATGGCTCAGCCGACCTCAGCCACGTGCTCAACGTTGCCCGGCAGATCGCCTCGCACATGGAAGCCGACCGCACGCTGATCATCAAATCCACGGTGCCCGTGGGCACGGCGGATCAAGTGCTGGCCACCGCCAACAGCGAACTGCAACGCCGCGACAAGTCCCACCTGACCGTGCGTGTGGTCTCCAACCCGGAATTCCTCAAGGAAGGCAGCGCCCTCGCCGACTGCATGCGCCCGGACCGGATCATCGTCGGCACCCGCGACGACCAAGCCCGTGAGCAAATGAGCGAGTTGTACGCGCCGTTCTGCCGCAACCACGAAAAACTGATGTTCATGGACAACCGTAGCGCCGAACTGACCAAGTACGCCGCCAACGCGATGCTCGCCACGCGCATCAGTTTCATGAACGAACTGGCCAACCTCACTGAACTGCTCGGCGCCGACATCGAAGCGGTGCGCAAGGGCATCGGTTCTGATCCGCGGATCGGCTACCACTTCATCTATCCGGGCTGCGGCTTCGGTGGCTCGTGCTTTCCCAAGGATCTGCGCGCCCTGCTGCACACCGCCGAACACAACGGCATGCCGCTGAAACTGCTGCGCAGCGTCACCGACGTCAATGACCTGCAGAGGCACATCCTGTTCAGCAAACTCAAAGCGCAATTCCCCCAGGGACTGGCCGGCAAGTCGATCGCGATCTGGGGCCTGGCGTTCAAACCGAACACCGATGACATGCGCGAAGCGCCGAGCCGCTATCTGATGGACGCACTCTGGGCTGAAGGTGCCAGCGTGCAGGCCTACGACCCGGAAGCCATGTCCGAATGCCGGCGCCTTTACGGTTACCGCAACGATCTGCACCTGTGCGCCACCCGCGACGACACTCTGGAAGACGCTGATGCGCTGGTGATCTGCACCGAGTGGAAAAACTTCCGCGTGGTCGATTTCGAACTGCTCGCCGAAAAACTCCGTTCGAAGGTAATCATCGACGGTCGCAACCTGTACAACCCGGAACAAGTGGCGGCTGCCGGACTGCATTACAGCGGCATCGGTCTGCGCCACATTGCCCCTGAAGGGCTACGGCCATGAAGGTGCTGGTCACCGGTGCGGCCGGTTTCATTGGTGCCCATTGCGTGTTGCGGCTGATCCGCGACGGGCACGCGGTGGTCGGCCTGGACAATTTCAACGCCTACTACGATCCGCAACTCAAGCACGATCGTGTGCAATGGGTGCGTGAGCAGGTCGGCGATTTCCAGCTCGCCACGGTTGACCTGGCCGATGCCTCGGCCATCGAAGCACTGTTTGTCCGCGAACGCCCGCAAGTGGTGATTCACCTCGCCGCGCAAGCCGGGGTGCGTTACTCGCTGGAAAATCCACGGGCGTATCTGGACAGCAACCTCAGCGGCTTCCTCAACATTCTGGAAAATTGCCGGCATCACCCGGTCGAACACCTGATTTACGCCTCGTCGAGTTCGGTGTACGGCGCCAATCAGCACACGCCTTACTCTGTGAAGGACGGCGTCAACCACCCGCTCTCGCTGTACGCCGCCACCAAAAAAGCCAATGAACTGATGGCGCACAGTTACAGCCACCTGTTTGGCATTCCCAGTACCGGGCTGCGCTTCTTCACCGTGTATGGGCCATGGGGCCGGCCGGACATGTCGCCGATCCAGTTCGCCCGAGCGATCAGCGACGGCACGCCACTGAAACTGTTCAATTACGGCGCACACCAGCGCGACTTCACCTACATCGACGACATCGTCGAGAGCATCGCCCGGCTCACCGATCACCCGCCGCATGCCCACCCCGAATGGGATCGCGAGCACCCGGACGCCGGCACCAGCATGGCGCCGTGGCGGTTGTTCAATATTGGCGGCCACCACCCGGTGGAACTGAAAACCTATCTGGCGCTGATGGAAAAACACCTCGGCCAGAAAGCCCTTGTCGAGCTGTTGCCGCTGCAACCGGGCGACGTGCTCAACACCTGTGCCGAAACCGACGATCTGGCACAGGCCACCGGATTCCAGCCACGCATCGAGCTGGATGAAGGACTCGGACGCTTCATCGCATGGTTTCGCGACTACTACCCCACTGCCTATCGCCCACGCGCCGCTCGCGGCTGAACATCAGCGGAGGACTCCATGACTGGACATGAAAAAGGTGTACCGATCCAACAGCTGCAGCGTGACAAGCGCATCGATCCGGAGCAGCGCATGCGCCTGGATGCTGCGATTCACCGCCAGGGTCGCGGCTGGGTTACCGGTCGCGAAGGCGGTCGCCCGTGGCAACTGTCGCGCACCAATCGCGTGGTCGCCTGCCTCGGCGCCCTGATGATTCTGCTGCTGATTTCGCCGCTGTTGATCGGTCTGGCGCTGACCATCAAGTTCACCAGCGAAGGCCCGGTGATGTTCGTGCAAAAACGCACCGGTTATCGCGGTCGCAAGTTCGGCATGTACAAATTCCGCACCATGGTCGCCAACGCCGAAGAGTTGAAAGAGTCACTGCGTCACCTCAACAAGCACGGTGCCGACGCCATCGATTTCAAGATCGACCACGACCCGCGCATCACCCGCATCGGCGGTTTTCTGCGGCGCACCAGCCTCGATGAATTGCCCAATCTGATCAACGTATTCACCGGCGACATGCGCCTGGTCGGCCCGCGTCCGACCTCGTTCAACGCCTACCGCTACAAAGACAGTCACCTCGCCCGACTGGCGATCTACCCCGGAATGACCGGCCTGTGGCAGATCTCCGGACGCAGCAATATCGACTTCGACCAGCGCGTTGAGTTGGACCTCAGCTACATCGCCGAGCAGAGCCTTTTGCTTGATCTGAAGATTCTGTTGAAAACCCCCTTCAAAGTATTCAGCGGCCACGGAGCAAGCTAATGGACGGTTCAACCAACAAAAGCCTGAGCATCGCCAATCCCAGCGAATCGAACCTGACCTCGACCGTGCTGGATCTTGATCTGCGGATCCTGTTCCTGACCGCCGCCAACCCCGGCGCAGGCACCACCACCAGCGCAGTTGCACTGGCCAGCCAGTTGGCGCAAATGAGCAGCGGCCTGGTGCTGCTGGTCGACGCCAGCCAGTCGGCGAGCAACCTCACCCAGCAATTGAACCTGAGCAAGGAGCGCGGCCTGCGCGACCTGCTGTTCAACCCGGACAACCCGCCGCTGTTGCAGGACTGCGTGGTGCAGGTGTCGAGCCTGCCCTTCCACGTGCTGCCCAATGGCCGGCCGATCCGCACCATGGAACACCTGACCGCCGAGCGCCTGAGCCCGTTGCTCGATCAACTGGGCAGCCAGTACCGCTTCGTGGTGATCGACGGCGACGCGGTGTATTCCGCCGCCGACACGCTGGTGATCAGCACCCAGGTCGATGGCGTGGTGTTTGTCGTGCGCGCCGAAGACACCCGCTGGGAAGTCGCCCAGGCCGCGGTGCAACGTCTGACCCAGGCCGGAGCGAAAGTGGTCGGCAGCGTGTTCAACCGGCGCAAGTACTACATGCCCAAATGGCTTTACAAAAACCTGTAAGCAAACGCAAAGGATGACGCCATGAACGCCAAGATTCTTGTGCTGCTGATGCTGCCGCTTGCAGGCTGCTCAAGCAACTCCGACACCCAGAACATGCCGGTGAATATTCTCACCGCCAGCCCGGCCAACGCCCAGGCAACCGACATGCCGAAGATCGAGCAGACCCTGCGTCCGCAGGATGTGCTCGACGTGATCTTCCATATCAGCACCAGCGGCTCGGACGCGTACCGCGTGCAGTCGGGTGACCAGATCGGCCTGAACTTCACCGCCGCCAGCCAGCTCAACGGCAATCAACTGGTGCTGCCGGACGGCACCATCGAACTGCCGGGCGCCAATACCTCGGTGAAAATCGCCGGGCTGACCAGCGATCAGGCCCGCGAGGAAATCCAGCGCGCCTATCAGCGCAAGCAACTGTTCCAGCCCAATCGCAATCAGTTGACCGTGCAGATCATCAGCCCGCTGACCAATGAGCAGAACCTGAAAAGCGCGCTGAACCACCCGGCCACCGGCATGAGCCGCGAGATCACTGTCGGCACTGACGGCTACGCGAGTTTCCCGGAAATCGGCGCTGTGCCGCTGCAAGGCATGACCGTCAATCAACTGGAGACCTTCCTCAACAAGAAGTACGCGCAACTGCCCGGCCGGATGACCGTGGACGTGCTGCTGAAATCCACCGCCGGCAACGAAATCTATGTGCTCGGCGAAGTCGGTCAACCGGGTTCCTACCCGATCCGCCGGCCGGTTTCGGTGCTTGAAGCGCTGACCCTGGCCCGTGGCACCAACGTCAAGGCCCGTCTGGATTCGGTGGTGATCATGCGCCGCAACGGCAATCAGGTGCAGGCGGTGCGTTACGACGTCGAGAAAGCGCTGTCCGGCGATGCTTCGCAGATCGCGTACCTGCAACCGGACGACATGCTCTACGTGCCGAAAACCAAACTGGCCAGCGCCGGCGAACTGGCCCGCCAATTGGCTGACGTGGTGCTGTTCCAGGGCGTCGGGTTCAGCTTCGGCTACCGCGTCGACAACAAAGACAGCAACAACAACTGACTCTCAGGTGAACGACATGAATCCAAAGGAAAACTACCTGCATGAGTTCTTCAGGATCTTCTTCGCCAACAAGCAACTGGTGAAACGGGTCTTCCTGATCTTTGCAGTCATCGCCCTGCTCCTGCCGCTGGTGCTCAAACAGAGCTTCGATATCACCGCGCAGGTCATCGTGCAGTCGAAAAAACTCTCCCAGGGTGACGCCACCACGTCGCTCACGGTGGACAACGCCACGTTCATTCCGCCATCGCTGGCGGACATGGAAACCGAGAGCAATATCCTCCGTTCGCCGGCGCTGATCCGGCAGACCATCAGCGAACTGCGCGACAAGGGTGAATACACACCTTCGCCGGGCATCTTCAGCAAACTGGTGGCCGAACCGTTCAAGCGCTACATCAGCTCGCCGCTGCGTCAGTACGTGATCAACCCGGTGCGCAACGTGCTTGGACTTGAGACTGATCCGGTGCGCGACACCGCGCTCGACGCGCTGACCCAGCAAGCCATCGACAGTCTGAAAATCGAGACCCTGCCCGGCTCCAACGTGATCTCGATCGTCTACAGCTTCCCCGATCCGCATCAGGGCACAACGTTTGTTTCAGCCTTGCTGCAAAACTATCTGTTCAGCCGTCAGGCTTTGCAGTCGATCGACTTGCCGCAGTCCTTCTATGAGTCGAAAAAGCACCTCTATCAAGTGCGCCTCGATGGCCTGGAAGGCAATCGTCAAGCGTTGCTGGAAAGTGTCGGCTCGTCGGATCCGAAGGAAGAAATCACCTTCCGCCTCAACGCGATCAACACCGAAGAGCAAGCCCTGAACCTGTACCAGGATCGCCTGTTGCAGAGCCAGCGCTGGCTCGAATACCTGAAAACCGCGCTGGCCGCTGCCAGCAATAACAAGCTCAACGATTACACCTTCCCCTACACCTTCACCACCACCGTCGACAACGTGGCGTTCGAGGATCGGGAAATCAAACAGATGGGCGAACAACTGACCACCCAGGTCAGCCGCTACATGAATGACCTGGCGGTGTTCCAGCCTGGCAGCGAGCCGATGCTGTTGACCCGCGAGCAGATTGCCCGCACCCGTGGCCAGTTCCTCAAAGTGGTGAGCAACCGCATTCAGGAACGCACTAATGATCTGGCGGTGGTCAAGCAAGTGATCGATCAGAAAACCGCGCGCATCGCCGAGTTCAAGAACCGCATCCACGAGTTGCAGCAGACGCAAAGCAAGCTGCGGCAGATGGACACCGAAATCGATGCCCTGCACGCCGCCTTCTCGACTTACGCTCAGCGGTTTGCCGAAAGCAGCACCACCGGCGCGCTCAACGACGATCTGTCCAACGCCCGGGTGCTCAGCCCGCCGTTCGAACCGACCGAAGCGGCGTTCCCGAAACCGGGCCTGATCATTCCGTTCGGTTTGTTCACCGGGTTGCTGCTGGCAATTGCGCTGGTCTACGTGCGTGAGTTCTTCGATCACCGCTTCAAACACCCGGCGCAAATCAGCCACGAGCTGGGCGTACCGGTGCTGTTGGTGATCAACGATCAGAACGCGCTGCCGAGCAATCCGCACAAGAACTGGACAGTGCCAAGCTTCCTGCACTGGGTGCGCAATTGAGCAGCGCATCCTCCCCGACTGCCGCGCTGCCGATCATTCATTTGCTCAGCAGCGGCGGCTTCTATGGGGCCGAGCGGATGTTGCTGGATCATTGTCTGGCGACGCCGGGGCAGCATCAGGTGCTGTTTCTCGACGCGCCGCCAGAATTGATCCAACGCTTTCGCGAGGCCGGGGTGGACTGCCGCGGCTGTGCCGGGATTGGCGAATTACTCCGGCACTTGCGTCAGCGTCGCGGGGAAAAACCGCTGATCAATACGCATAATTTCAAAGGGCTGTTGTTCGGTTGGGTCGGCGCAACCCTGTTGCGTCTGCCGCTGGTGATCACTCAACACGGTTTTACTCCGCGCAGTCGCAAGCAGAAGTTCTACACCTGGCTGAGCCTGCAACTGTGCCGCACGGCGTCGGTGGACCGGGTGGTCTGCGTGGCGGAAAGCATCGCCACGCTGCACCGTCAGGCCAGCGTACGGGCGGATAAATTGCAGGTGATCCCCAACGGTTTGCCGGCCGCTGCGGCGCTGGTGCCGGACGCGGATCGGCAACGCTGGCTCGCCGGTTACGTCGGTCGCTTGAGCAGCGAAAAGGGCCCGGATCTGTTTCTTGATGCCTTGATCCCGCTGTGTCATCAGCATCCGCAACTGGACGCGGTGATGCTCGGCGATGGCCCGGAACGTGAGGCGTTGCAGGCACGAATCGACAACGCCGGTTTGCAACAACGGATTCGTTTGCCCGGTTACCAGATCGCCATGCAACCGTGGTGGCAGCAACTCGATGCGCTGGTGATCAGCTCGCGCACCGAAGGCACCCCGATGATTTTGCTCGAAGCCATGCAGGCCGGGGTGCCAGTGGTGGCGTTCGCGGTCGGCGGCATTCCCGATGTGCTCGAACACCGGCACAACGGCTTACTCGCCACACCGGCCGACTGCGCCGCCCTCGCCCGTCAGCTCGACACGTTGCTGAGCGAGCCGAAGCTGGCCCGGCAACTGCGCGACAACGCAAAACGCACGCAACAGGATCGCTACGACCTCAAGGCTCTGGCCGAACGCTGGTCGCAGCTGTACATCCGCACGGCACGGGAGGCACGCGCATGATTTTCCCGCTCTCGATCGTCAGTCTGCTCGGTCTGGTCTGCATCGGTTTGCTGGCCAGCCCTTATCCGTTTCTGGCGCCGGGGGCGGTGCTGGGCCTGGTGGGTTTCGCGGTGTTGTACCGCAAGCCGACCTGGGGTTTGCTCGGCATTGCCGCACTGGTGCCGTTCGAGGGCTTTTTCAAGGACACCTCGTTCTCCGGCAGCAAGCTCATCGGCGCTTCGCTGGCGGTGATCCTGATGCTGCAACTGGCGCTGCACCAGATTCCGTCGGAGCGCCTGCGCAGCAATATCTGGCGCTACTTGATCTGGTTCATGGCTCTGTACTTGCTGAGCCTGCTCAACACCGATGACATGGGCATGTCGCTCGGGCACCTTCGCGAGTTGAGTGTCGGGCTGATCCTGTTTGTCATCACCCTGCTGATCGGCCGCGAGCTGAACCTTGATCTGTTTGCCCGTCTGGTCACCCTCGCCGTCAGCACTACCTGCGCGATGGCGATGTTCTCGACCAGGTTCCAGGATCAGGGCCGTGCAGCGGGTTTGCTCGAAGACCCCAACGCGTTCGCCCTGCTGATCGCTTTTGCTGTGCCGATGGGACTGTTTCTGGTGATCCGCAGCCCGAACCTGCTGCACCGCTTGTTCTGGGGCGGTTGCTGCCTGCTGCTGTTGGGCGGCATGACCAAAACCGAATCGCGCTCGGGTCTGGTGGTATTGGCCTTGAGCCTGCTGATCGGCTGCTGGCACTACCGCACGCAACTGACCCGTATTCGGCCACGGCATCTGGGTTTCGCCATGCTCGGCGCGGCCATCGTGATTCCGCTGGCGATTTACGCGATGCCCGCCGGTTACCTCGCTCGGATTCAATCGCTGAGCGTGTTGAGCGCCGGCGCCAAAGGGCACGACGACGAATCCCTCGGCCGCCGCGCGTCGTACATCGTCGTCGGCAGCCAGATGATCCGCGAGAACCCGCTGCTCGGCTCCGGCCCCGGCACGTTCCCGCTGCACTACGCGACCACCGGTTACGCCAAGGCGTTTTCGGCCAACCGCAAGATCGGCGACCTCTATCGTCGCGCGCACAACACCTATCTGGAAATCTTCAGTGAGCTGGGAGTACCCGCCGGGTTGTTGTTCGTCGGCATGCTCGGCCTCGGTTTGTACAACCTGATTCGCGCACGGGCCGCGTGGATGCTGCGCGGCAATTCCTATCAGACAGATCTGATGACCCACCTGGGCGTGAGCTTCCTGTCGCTGACCTTGTTCCTGATGTTCCTCAGCGCGCCGAACCAGAAGTACGTGTGGATCATGCTCGCGCTGACCAGCGCGCTGCGCCTGAAAGCCGAGCAGGCACCCCTGACCACGGAGGCCCAGGCATGAGCCGGATCAGCATCGTCATTCCGATGTTCAACGAGGCCCGGCACATTGGCCGCACCTTGCTCGCCGCGCAAAAAGCCGCGTTCGCCGCCAATGTCGAGTGCGAGTTGATCGTGGTCGATAACGGTTCGACCGATGAAGGGCCGCACATTGCCCGTCAGTTCGGTGCACAAGTGCTGGTGCAGCCGGGTTTGTTGATCGGCGCCCTGCGCAATCGCGGCACGGCCGTCGCCACGGGTGAATGGCTGGCGTTCATCGATGCCGACATTGAAATGCCGGAGAACTGGCTCAAGCCGCTGTTCGACATTGAGGCCAGCGGTCAGGCCGATGTCTTCGGCCTTGATCTGCTCACTCCCGCCGAAGCGCCGTGGTACGCCACCGCCTGGCAACGCCGCACCACACGCGTGTCGTCGCAGGCGTCCCACGTCGTTGACTGGCTGCCCAGCTCTAACCTGCTGATGCGCCGTCGCTGGTTCGACAAGGTCGGCGGTTTCAACGAAACCCTGCGCACTGGCGAAGACAAGGAGTTGACCCTGCGCCTGCATGAACAGGGTGCGCGGCTGCTGTCGATCAATGACAACGTCGCCCTGCATTGGGGTTACGAAATGAACTGGCGCGAGTGGATGGGCAAAGAGATGTGGCGTCAGGGCAGTCACCTGCAACTGCTGC
Organism: Pseudomonas sp. CROZ-RG-20F-R04-15; assembly: GCF_022662375.1. Classification (GTDB taxonomy): domain Bacteria; phylum Pseudomonadota; class Gammaproteobacteria; order Pseudomonadales; family Pseudomonadaceae; genus Aquipseudomonas. The sequence continues at coordinate 24,903 of NZ_JAKNQL010000017.1, forward strand.
GCACCCACGGTTTCAGTCTGCGCCTGCTGCGTTTTCCGATGCTGTCACTGTTGGTGTGGTTGCTGGATTTTCTGGCGATCTCGGCGCTGCTCGACGGCTTTCCGCATCATGCGGCCGTCATGGTCATGCTGACACTGATACCGGGACTGGTCCTCAGCCTGCGCCAAAGCGCCAAACACCGGGACATCAGCCTGACCCTGCAACTGTGGGGCCTGCACTGGGTGCGTCTGCACCTGGCCGGCGCCGCGTTCATTCTGAGTCTGTGTCATTGGAACGCCAGGAGGCCTGCCCGTGGCTGAATTCATTTTCTGGATGTGCCTGTTGCTGCCGGTCTACGCCTATATTGGCTACCCGCTGCTGCTGACGATTCTGGCGCCGCTGTTCCCGGCCTGGCGCCACACGCCAGCGCCGCCACTGAACGTCAGCATCGTGATTGCTGCGCATAACGAAGCGCGGCATATCGAGCACAAGTTGCGTACGTTGCTGGCGCAGGATTATCAGCCGGCGACCCTGCAGATCATTCTCGCCAGTGACGGTTCGACCGATGACACGGTCGCGTGCGCACAAAAGGTCATTGACCCGCGTATCACCGTGCTCGACCTGCCGCGCCAGGGCAAAGCCGCAACGCTGAATGCGGGTGTAGCGCTGAGCACCGGCGACATTCTGGTGTTCACCGACGCCGACAACCAATGGTCACGCGAAACCCTCGGTTACCTGCTCGCGCCGTTGAATGATCCCAACGTCGGTGGTTGTGCCGGGCACATGGTCATCCCCGTGACTGGCGGCGGCTTGAGCGTCGGCGACAGCCTCTATCGGCATTACGAAGGCTGGCTGCGCCGGGTCGAGAACCGCACCGGTTGCATGGTCTCCGCCGACGGCGCCCTGCTCGCCTTGCGCCGGGAGTTGTTCCAGAACGTGCCGGCCGAGGTCAACGACGACTTCTTTATCAGCACTTGCGCACCGTTCGCGCACAAACGCATCGTCTATGTGCCGGAAGCGCAAGTGATCGACCACGGTGTCGATGAGGCGGACAAGCAATTCCGCCGCCGTCAGCGTGTCACCGTGGGTGGTCTGCAAAGCCTTGCCCAGCGCCGCGAGCTGCTCAATCCGCTGAAATATGGTCTGTACTCGATTGCGTTGATCAGCCACAAACTGATCCGCCGACTAGCGCCGATCCTGTTGTTGCCGCTGTTGCTGAGCAACTTCTGGCTGTGGGACGACCACGGTTTCTATCGCCTGGCCCTGATCGCACAACTGTTCGGCTACGCCATCGCGATTGCCGGGCTGCTGGATTCGCAACACCGCTTGCCGAAACCCTTCCGCCTCGCCGCGTTTCTGCTGGTCACCCTCGCCGGGATGAGTCTCGGTCTGTGGCAGTTCCTGCGCGGTCAGCGGTATGCCCAGTGGAATCCTGAACAGAACCGTTAAGAGGACCGAAGCCATGGCGATCAAACAACTGATAAAACGCACCAGTGGCTGGCTCTATCTCAACTCGTCTATGGGCCGTAACCAGTTGCACGGCGCCGGGGTGATTCTGATGCTGCACCGGGTGCTGGCGAACGACCGCGCCGCCGACCTGCCGCACCGCAATGAACTGTGCGTCGGGCCGAAAGCCTTCGAGCATTTGCTGGTGTGGCTGCGCAAACATTTCGATTGCGTACCGCTTATGGAAATCCTTCAGCCCAATTCGCTGCGCACCGAGCGCCCACGAGTGGCGCTGACCTTCGACGATGGCTGGCGTGACAACGCGGTCAACGCTTTTCCGCTGCTGCAAAAACATCAGGTGCCAGCGAGCATTTTCCTCTCCACCGATTTCATCGGCAGCCGTCAGCGCTTCTGGTGGGAAAGCCTCGGCGAAACCCTGTGGGGCAGCCATGGCGACAAGGCGCGGATGCATTTGATCGAATGCCTGCACACGCTGCATCACCCGTTGCCGGTGCTGCTCGATGACATCGACGTCGACCGCCGCAGCCTGGCGCTGCTGCATTACCTGCAAAGTCTGAAGTCGATTGACCCGCAGGAGCTGGAACAGCTGACCGATGAATGCCCGCAAGAGTCGCAACCGCAGGCGCTGGACTGGCATCAGGTGCGCGCGCTGGAAGCCTCCGGCCTCGTGCGTTTCGGCCCGCACGGTGCCAGTCACGCGATCCTCACCGGTCTTGACGATGTGCGCCTCGGCGAAGAAATCAGCCGCAGCCGCGATGCCCTGCACAACGGCTGCAACCGGCCATTACCGGTGTATTGCTACCCCAATGGCGACAACGATGACCGCGTGCGCCAACAGATCGCCAGCCATGACTATCCCTTTGCGCTCGGCACCGGCACCGGTATTTATCGCGGTGAAGGCAATCCGCTGAACCTGCCGCGCTTCGGCGTCAGCCAGCGCACCGCGCGCAATCCGGAGTTGCTGTCGTGGCGGATTTTTCGCGGGGCGCGGCCATGAGCCGAGGCAACTACCTCAAGCATCTGGCGCTGAGCATGGGCACCAAACTGGCGATGATCGCCCTGCGTTTGCTGCGCAATGTGCTGCTGGCGCGGATTCTCGGGCCAAGTGAACGTGGCTTGTTTGCCTTGCTCAGCACGTTGCCGGACTTGATCAGCGCCGCCACCAGCGGCGGGCTGAATTCGGCGGTCGGTTATCAGGCGGCCAAGCAACGGCCGATGGGCTTGTTGCTCAGTCAGGTGTTGGTGTTCGGCTGTTTGCTGGCGGCGCTGTTGACCTTGTTGGTGGTGGCGCTGGTGCGTGAGTTTGGCACTGAGCTGGATGTGACGGTGCAACTCGGCTTGCTCGCCTGGCTGTTGCTGCTGGCGGTGCCGCTGACCGTACTGAAAAGCGGCTTGCTGACGCTGCACAACGCCTCCGGTGGTGTGGTTGCGTTCAACGCCTTGCGTCTGGTCGAATCGCTGGCGCCGCTGTTGCTGTTTCTCGCGCTGTTCTGGATGTGGAAAAGCGCCGCCCTCGAAGCGGCGCTGATCAGTTGGCTGGCCGGCATCAGTCTGGTAGTGCTGGTCGGTTGGGTCTGGCTTAAACGCGCGCAACCGTTGCAGTTGCAATGGGACCGCGCCAGCCAGAAAGAACTGCTGCGCTACAGTGCGCGCAGCCATCCCGATCTGCTGTTCCAGCAAGTGATCCTGCGCTCGGATTATCTGTTTATCGGTGCTCTGCTCGGCAGCACCGCGCTCGGTCATTACGCGATGGCCAGCGCTGCCGCCGAGCTACTGCTGATCGTCCCGGAAGCGGTAACCACGCCACTGATGAAGCGCCTGCTGCAACAGGACGAAGGCATGGACAAGGTCACCCCGCTGGCCCTGCGCCTGACTGCCACGGTGATGCTCGGCGCCTGCCTGACCATGGCGGTGATTGGCGAGTGGCTGATCGTCACCTTGTTCGGTGCAGCGTACCAACCGGCGTATCCGGCGCTGCTCGCATTGCTGCCGGGGCTGTTGGGCCTGTGCTACGCGAGCATTTTGCGTCTGGATCTGCTCGGCAAGAATCGCCCAGGCACGGTGTCGTTGCTGATGGGTTTGGGGGCGCTGCTGAATCTGGCGCTGAACCTTGTGTTGATTCCCGCCTACGGCATCGTCGGCGCCGCGGCGGCGTCGTCGATTGCTTATCTGGCAGTGACCGTGGCGATGCTGGTGTTGTACTGCCGTTTAAGCGGCGTGCCGTTCTGGCAAACGTTGATCATTCTCCCTCGCGACATCACGCCGATGTGGCTGATGCTGCAACGGCGGAAAACCGCATGAAAGGCCTGGCCCTGCTGTTCGGTCTCGGCCTGTCGCTGGACGCCTTCGCCGCGTCGATGCGTTGGGGCGAGATCCGTGACGGCAGTCTGTACCTGCAAGCCGATCGCCCCGATACGGTGACCGTGCGCTGGACGCCAGCGTGGCAGGCAGACGCCAACGAAGAGCATCTGTATCTGCTCGATGGTCAGGGCAAACTGGCCGCTGATCGGTTCATCAAGGCCAGTGAAGTGCGTGGCAGTCAGAGCTGGCCATTGCTGCCCGGCGCGAGCAGTTATCGGCTGGAAATTCCCGGCTACAGCTTCCGCAATTATCGGGTTGAACACGACGAGCGCACGGTGGCGTTGTTCGCCCCGGCGAAAGTGCATTTCAGCGTCGACACCCGCAACGGCGACGAGTTGTATTTCAAAGTCGCAGCGGGTGAACACGCAGTGCTGGCGGGCAAGTTTCATGGTGGCGTCAGCGGCTTGCAGGCGCAGCGCGTCGGCGATGATCAGCAACGGACACTGGCGCTGAAACCCTATCGTGCTTATTGGCAGTTCGATCAGGTCGCCCTGCCCGTCAGTGAGCGAGAACAGATCTGGCGTCTGCGTTTGCAAGGCAGTGGCAAAGCGGCGTTCTGGCTCGATGGAACGGCGAATCTGTTTGCACAGAATCCGCAGCAACTGAAACCGCTGCGTGAAGACGCCGGCCAGACGCGTCTGGTCCTGCACGACAAAATCCTCGGACGCACGCCGGATCTCGGCGTCGCCCTGCCCTACGTGATGCCGCCGCCCGCCAGTCATGCCGCGCTCGATGCGCTGAAACCGACCGCCGCAAGTTACTACAGCTTTGTTGATGTGACGGCGAAGAATCCGCATTTCGAAGACGCGTTCCGCCAGGTCTATCAGGATCGTTTCGGCATCAAACAGGACATCACCCTGCTGGCCGGCAGTCAGCGTCAGGCCGATCTGCGCGCCGATGTGCAAAGCAACAGCGGCCTCGATGCATGGCTGGCCAGCACGCGTACGCTGGGCGGCAAAGGCACGCACTACATTGGTTTTGCCGACGAGCCGAACCTCAACTATTCCAGCTACGCGCAGTATCAAGCGATTTTCGCCAGCATGGCCCGCCAGGTGCGCAGCGATCCGGCGAATGCCAAGGCTGGCGTGCGCATTGCCATGCCGGCCAGTTCGCGGCTGGTCAACGGGCCGTTTGCCAACAACGCGGCAGACAAGCGCGGGATTGATTGGGCGCGGCGCTTGCTCAGCGAATCCGCTGATCAGGTCGACGCGCTGGCATGGCACGAATGGATGATCCGCGACCTGCTCGCCACCCGTGTCTACCGCGACAGCGTGCGCCGTGCTGCCGAGCTGGTCGGCCTCGACAGCAAAGGCCAGCCGCGCAAAGCCTTGCTGCTCGACCAGACCAACATGTCCAGCGGCTCCAGCCTTAGCCCCTACGATCAGGACACCCACTACGCTGCGCTGTGGTGGGCGTCGGTGGTGATCAACGCTTCGCAGGATGGTTTGCTGAGCATGCTCAGTTGGTTTCAGGCTGCCGATGAGCCGCAGTATCCCAAGGGCATGTTGCGGGTCTCGGCCGATGAACAACACTTCGAGTTGAAACCCGTTGGTCTGGCCCAGCAGTTCATTGCCCAGCACTGGCTGCATCGGGTGCTGTGGCTGGAAAACGATGCCTTTGAAGTCGATGTGCTGGCGATGGCCGGCGACGATCAACGTGGCCTGCTCGGGGTGAACAAAGGCACGCGCTTGCAGCGTGTCGACTTGAGCGGTGCCAAATGCCCGCTGAACAACGGCGCCCTGCGCTACTTCGGTGCTGACAATCGCAGTCGCGACGCGCCATTTACCTGCCAGGACGGGCGTGTGCGTTTCGAGCTGCCGGGGCAAACCCTGTTCGCCCTCAGCTGGAGCGCTTCATGAACCGTCCGTTGATGTTCAGCCGCGCGGGCCCGTGGCCGCGCGATGCCTCGTCATCAGGAGCCAAGACCATGAACGCTGTGCAAAAACTCAGTCAACACATCAAGCAGAAAGGCCTGCGCGCCACCCTCGCCAAAGCGTGGAAACACTACGTTTTTTCCCATCAGGAACTGTTGTGGATGGAGCGCGACCTGGTCAGCCCGGTGCCACCGCACAACCTTAAGCCCTATCCGCCACTGCGGGTGGTGAAGATCACAGCGGACAACGCCAGCGCCTTCGCCCGCTACTTCGGCGACCGCGTCGGCACCATGGCCGAACTGGCCAATGAGGGCCACACCGGGCACATGCACCTGGACGATCAGGGCGACGCCGTGGCGTTTATCTGGGGCAGCTCGCGGGACTATTTCGACCGGCACTACTACGGCTGCCTGTTCCCGGTGAAACCCGGTGAGTTCTTCGAATTCGGCGGCGAACTGACCCGCGCCTACTGGGGCAGCGAGTTGTCGGTGGATCTGCAACTGGAGTTGTGGAAAGCCATGGCCGCGCAAGGTTGCGACAAGGTGGTCGACGTCTGCGAATTCCACAACATCCCGGCGCTCAAGCTGCACCTGCGCATGGGCTACACCGAGCAGAACCGCATCATGAATGTGTACACCCTGTTCGGTCGCTGGCGCTTCTACCGCGAAAGCCGCTACAGCGGTTCGCGTCTGGATGCACTGCGCAAACCCTCCCGTCCACCCGTAACGGCCACGGCGGCCTGAGCTTATGGTGATGCGATTCGAATGGCGCACATCAATGTGCGCTGCCGATTTCCCCGAAGCGGCGTATGAAGCGCTGCGCCTGCGGGTGACGGATCACACGCCGTTTAACCACCTCGGTTGGTTGTGCGCGGCCGAACAGGCTCTTGGCGAGGGTGAGCGTTTGCACATCCTGCTGGGTTGGGAGGCGGACGAATTGCGTCTGTGTCTGCCGCTGGTGGCGAGTCGCGAGCGCTTTGCCGGGGTACCGTTTCGGGTGCTGCATCACTTGGGGTATCCGCTGGCCGATCGCTTGGCGCTGTTGTCTTTGCTCGGCAGCGAAGACATGCGTCAGGCGCTGAACGTGATTCGCCAACGACTGCCCCACGCGCTGTTGCAGCTGAATGAATTGTCCGAGCCTGCCGGTGAAGAAAGCGCGCTCACCGAGTGGATGGCGCGCAGTTCAACCGGTGAACGACGGCTGAGTTGCCGGGTGCCGGTGCATCTGATCAGTGAAGCCGATCATCAGGAAGTCTCCGGCGACCCGCGTTACAAGCTGCGTCGAGCGCGCAAGCGGATTGCCGCGTGCGGTGCCGAAGTGCGGCAGATCACTCCCGATGCGCTGAGCATGGGCCCATTGCTGCAGGTCATCAGCGAAGTCGAAGCGGTGAGCTGGAAAGGTGACGAAGGCGTGGGGATTTTTGCCAGCGAGCGTAGCCGCCAGATGATCGAGCGTGCCTTCACCGCGCTCGCCGGCCAAGGCCTGGTGCGCGTAGTGACGCTGGAACTGAATGGCCGCTGCATCAGTTATCGCCTCGGTCTGCTGGAGCAAGGTCGGCTATACGATTACAACCTCGCCTTCCTGCCGCAATACGCTGATCTGGGCAGTGGTCGAGTGCTGCTGGAGGAATGGATTCGCTGGGGGCTGGAAGATAACTGGCGCTGGATCGATGCCTCGCGGGTCAGTCTGGAAAATTCCAGCCATCAACTGCACGAACGCATGACCGGACAACTGGAGCACTGGCGCTGGAGTTTTTATTCCTGGCGGCCGAGTGGCCTCCTTCTTGGTTTCGGCCTGCGCCTGTGGCATCGACTTAAACCGCACGTACAAACGTGGCGGGCACGCCGTGCCGGGCAAGCCAAATCTGTATTGAAACCTGTCGCGATCACCACGGAGGGCGAACATGCCTCGCCAAGTCATAGTCAACGCTGACGATTTCGGCCTTAGTCCGAACGAAAATGCGGTGATCTTCGCCGCGTTTCAGGCCGGGGTCATCAGTTCTGCCACCGCCATGGCCAACATGCCGGCGTTTGAAGCCGCGTGTGCCATGGCGCGGCATCCGACTCTGCAAGGTCGCGTCGGGCTGCACTTCAACCTGACTTACGGACGCCCGCTGAGTCAGGCAATTGTGGCCCGTCGCACCTTCTGCGATGACTTCGGCGTGTTCGATCTCAGCCTGCCGCGTCACAGTTTTTGGCTCGCGCGCGAAGACCGGGATGCGGTGCGTGAAGAGTTGCAGGCGCAGTGGCAGCGTTGCGTCGATCACGGTGTACGTCCCAGCCATATCGATTCGCATCAGCACGTGCACAACATCTGGCCGATCGGCGAGATCGTTGCGCGGTTTGCCGCGCATCAAGGGGTGCCGATTCGGCTGGCACGCAATCTGGGGCAAAACCTCAATCTGCCCAAACGCGTGTTCAAGGGTTTGCTCAACTGGCGACTGCGGAGTCTGGCCGGTGTCACCGCTGACTATGTGTGCACGCCAATCGACCTGCGCAACGACAGCGCGCCGACCGACGGCGTGCTGGAAATCGTTGCGCACCCAACGCAACTCGGCGCCGATTTTGGTGACGCCTATCTCAACCCCGAGGAATCCCTGAGCCGCGTGCTAGAGCTGCGGCTGTCAGGGGTTTCGCGAGTTTCCTATAGCGATCTGAACAAGGATTTTCTACGCGGTGCGACAGCACTCGACTGAGTTACATACCTTGCAATACTTTCGAAGATGGCACTTTGAAATGAACTTGCACGGGTGATCTATACCCACCAAAGCACCATCCACAACACCCGGGCTGCGGCCACGGAGGGCATCATGAGCGTGATCGAAAAACTACAAGAACGTATCCGGCAAAAAGGCCTCGGCCGCACGTTTAGCACGTTGTGGAAACGCTACGTGTTCTTCCATTGGGAGCTGTTGTGGATGGAGCGCGACCTGGTCAGCCCGGTGCCGCCACACAAACTGCGTCCTTACGATGGGCTGCGCAAAGTCGATATCACCCCGGAGAATGCCGTGGCGTTCAGCAAGCATTTCGGTGACCGCGTGGAGACCATGGCCGAGCTGGCCACTGAGGGGCACACCGGGCACATGTACCTCGATGCTGACGGCCACGCTGTCGCGTTTATCTGGGGCAGCATTCGTGATTATCACGACCGTCACTATTACGGCTGCACCTTCCCGGTGAAGCCCGGCGAGTTCTTTGAATTCGGTGGTGAGATGACTCGTGCGTATTTCGGCAGCAGCCTGTCGGTGGACGTGCAGGTGGCGCTGTGGGAGGCAATGGCGGCGCAGGGTTGCGACAAGGTCGTGGATGTTTGCGAGACGCACAATATTCCGGCGCTGAAGCTGCATATCCGCATGGGCTATCACGAGCAAGGGCGTGTGATGAACGTCTACTGCCTGTTCGGTCGCTGGAAGTTTTTCCGCGAAACGCGCTATGAGGGTTCACGACTGGAACCGCTGCGCAAACCGGGGCGGCCGGTGGTGAGTGCGGCGGCGCAGGCTTGATTCAAACTCGAGATATCTGGCGGTAGTCAGGCCGTCTTCGCGAGCAGGCTCGCTCCCACATGGGTTTTGTGTACTACACAGATCCAATGTGGGAGCGAGCTTGCTCCGGGCGGCGTTCCGACGAAGGGGCCAGTGAAGGCAATGAAAGATTTCAGGCTTTGCTGGCGACCAAGGTAAAGCACATCGGCATCTGCGCTTGCTGATTCAAATACCGGTCATACGCCTCCTCCCGATTCGAATGCGCATACTCCTTGAAGTGCGCAATATTCAGCCCCGCCGCAATCGCAGCGCTGAAGATGGCGCCAAGGTTATGCACAAACCAGTACGACTTCGCCGCCTGCTGCTCAACCTTGCCGACATAGACAATCGGTTCTTCCTGCACAAACGGTTCGGCGCGGAAGTACGAACTGGCGAGGCGATACGGATCCACTGCGTCGGGATCGACCATTTCCAGAAAAGGATGGGTTTCGTAGATCACCAGTTTTCCGCCCGGTTTCAGGGTCGAGGCGACGTGGCGGAAAAACTCGCCGATGTCCGGCATCCAGTTCAAAACACCAATGGTGATCAGCGCCACATCGAAGCGATTGTGCAAGGACGCTGGCAAATGATGGATATCGCTTTCGATGAACTCGGCGCTGTGCGGTGAACGCTTGTTCAGCTCACGCGCCTGATCGAGAAACGCCGCCGACTGGTCGACACCGACCACGCTCCTGGCACCGAGCGCAAACAGCGACAGACTCTCACGGCCATTGTTGCAGCCCAGTTGAATCACATCTTTGCCGTCAACCTCCAGCAACCCGCTCAACGTCTCATCAAGGCAGGAGAAATCCACCTGTGCGACTTCGCCGAGCAAGGCCTGCCAATCAGGCGAATCCTGGTGATGGCGGGCGGAATCGTTCCACGCCTGTCGATTGCTCTCGATGGCGGTTTTATTGTTGGGCACTTCCATGGCGCACTCCGGACGATGCTCGTGATTGAGCGAATCCGAGTCTAGATCAGCCCGGTAATTGCGGTTGTTGCAAACTTGTAAGCTCCTACATACCAGGGTGTTCTTGCCTACAAATGTCGGCGAATTATCAAAACAGATAAAGGACACGGCTGACTATTCAACTCTGCTCACGTGGATACCCTCACAAAGCGCAGTCATCCGACGCGCACAAAAATGGCTAAGGAGGTTTAACCATGAGCCAGACTTTGACGAATTTCGACGTGATAGCACTGCTGGACAGTGACGAAGCCATCAGCGAATACCTGTCCCAGGTTCTTGCAGACGGGGATAACGAAGAGTTTCTTCGCGCAATCGGCTATGTGCTCAAGGCCTGCGCACAACCGGGGCACGTGATCAATCACCCGGTTGCTTGAATGCAGGGCAGCTATAGTTAACAGCCTTGGGGAAAACCGCACTCGCAGGTGCCGCCATGCATATGCTCGCTCGGCTGTTGTTGACTGGCTGTCTGCTCGCTGCCACTCAGGCGCAAGCGCTGGACAGCAATTTCAATTATTACGGGCCCAACCAGCCCTTCGCCCACCCTGCCCCGTATTCACTGAGTTCGACGCCGCCCAAACCTTACGACGATACGGCGCCACAGGATTTTCTGGTGATCCCGGGTGACCATGAGTTCTACGATTCACAACTGCCGACCGTGGCGGATGCGACGGTACGGGTGTTTATCCGCACGTACGATGCCGAGCGCGGGATTTATGTGAATGACGAGGTGCTGGATCCGGGTTGTTTGCTGGAGTGTTTGAGTCGGCAGCAGCATTGATCCGGGTTGCCCAAACATTCTGCAGACGCCAGATAACCCTGTGGGAGCGAGCCTGCTCGCGAAGGCGGTGGACCAGTCAACATTGATGTCGGCTGACATGGCCTCTTCGCGAGCAGGCTCGCTCCCACAGGGGAAATGCGGTGTGTCTGGGTTACCACTGCCGTTTGTCGGGGCGGGCGAGGCCGAGTTTTTCGATGCGGTAGCGCAGCATGTCGCGGCTCAGGCCGAGCAGGCGCGCGGACTTGGTGACGTTCCAGTCGGTCTTGTCGAGCATCTTGCGCACCATGTCGCGCTCGACTTCCGGCAGGTTCATCGACTCGGTGTTGCTCGCCGGACGCGGTTCGTAGTGCATCGGTGCTTCATGAATATGCAGCGGCGGCTCGTCGACCAGGCTCATGCACACGTTGAGCTGATGCGCGGCGATGGTGTCGCTCGGCGCCAGCAGCACGGTCTGCTCGAGCATATTGCGCAGTTCGCGCACATTGCCCGGCCAGGTGTAACTGAGCAGCAACTCTTCGGCCTGCTGACTGAAATGCAGATTCGGTTTGCCATAGCGCTTGCCGTGACTGGCGAGGAAGTGCCGCGCCAACAGCAGAGTATCGTCGCCCCGGGCAAACAGGCGCGGCACCTTGATCGAAATGATCCGCAAGCGGAAAAACAGATCGCGGCGGAATTTGCCCTGCTGCACCATCTGCTCAAGGTTGCAGTTGGTTGCACTGATCACCCGCAGATTGACCTTGCGCTCCTTCACCGAGCCAACCCGGCGAATGGTGCGGTCCTCCAGCAACTTCAAAATCTTTGCCTGCAACAGCAGGTCCATTTCACCAATTTCATCGAGAAACAGCGTGCCGCCATCCGCCGCTTCCACCAGACCAACGCGACGATCCTTGGCATCGGTGAACGCGCCTTTCTCATGCCCGAACAGCTCTGACTCGACCAGATTCGAAGGAATCGATGCGCAGTTGAATTCAATAAACGGGCCTTTGCTGCGCGGGCCGTCGAAGTGCAATGCCCGGGCCACCAGTTCTTTGCCGGTGCCGGTCTCGCCTTCGACTAAAACCGGCGGCAGATCGGTGTTGGCCATGCGTCGCTCGGCGTCGAGCAACTGGCCGATGGTGTTCTTCAGGTATTGCATCGGCGCCGAATCACCAATCAGCGCCTGCACCCCGGATTTCTGCGCCTCGCGTTCCTGATAGAACGACAGCGTGCGCTCCATCCGTTCGGTGGCCAGGGCCTTGTCGAGCAGCAGTTTGAGTTCCTGCAGCGCGACCGGTTTGGTGACGTAATGAAAGGCGCCCTCCTTCATTGCCACCACCGCATCTTCGACATTGCCGTAACCGGTCATCATGATCACTTTCAGATCCGGCGCGCTGACGCGCAGCTTCTGGATCAGGTCGTGGCCGCTCATGCCCGGCAGCGAGTTGTCGGTCAGCACAATGTCGGGCATGAAGGTTTCCAGTTGCGCCAGCGCGTCTTCGGCCGAATGGCAGACGGTCACCTCGAAGTCCTTGCGCTCCAGGTAGGTCTGAATATTCTCGGCCAGCAGTTCGTCATCCTCGACCAGCAGAATGCTGTGTTCCATATTCCCCTCCCGATGCCACTTTGAAGTTGAGACTGACGCGGGTTCCTTCCTGCTCTTTGCTGGTCAAGACGACCGAGCCCTGAAAACGCTCCATGATTCTTTTGACCAACGCCAGGCCAACCCCTAGGCCGCCCTGTTTGGTGGTGAAAAACGGTTTGAACACCAACAGTTGCTGCTGCGCGCTCATGCCCTTGCCGGTATCGCTCACGGTCATGCGCACGCTGTCGGGCTGCGGCGATTCGAATTCGACGCTGAGTACACCGCCCTTGGGCATGGCTTCCAGGGCGTTGGCAAACAGGCTATTGAGTATTTGCGTGAGCAACACCTTTTGACTGACGACCGGCGCGCAGTGTTGCGGCCTGAATCGCACTTCGACGCCACTGCGTTTGATCAATGCATCAAATGCGCCAAAGGTGTCTTCAACCGCCATCACCAGATCCACCGCCTCGCCGTCGTCATTCATCGGCCGCAGCGACACCAGCAGCTCGCGCACCCAGCGTGACATCCGATCAACCTGGCTGATGATGTCGCCAATATTGCGTTGCGCGCCGGGGCTGGCGACTTCCTGTGCCAGTTCGGCGCTGGAACGAATGGTCGCCAGCGGATTGCGCAGGCTGTGCGCCACCGCCGAGGACATCTCGCCGAGGGCGACAAAGGTTTCGTTGCTGATCAATTGTTGCTGCTGGCTCTGCAGCAGTTTCGCCGCACGACGGACGATCCAGAACAAGGCGAGAAAGATTGCCGCACCGCCGAAGCAGGTCGCTGCCCAGATCGAGGCGAATCCACGGTCGATGCGATCGACCAGATCCGCCGGTTCCTTGTAGATTTCGACCATGGCGATGACTTTGCTTTTATCGGCGTTGAACATCGGGATGTAGTTCTCGATGAACAGGTATTTCGGTTCGCGCAGCAACTGCTGCTCGGGCTTCTCATCGTCGATCTTGTGGTAACTGGAGGACACCGCGACTTTCATCTCGAACGACTCGTCGAGCTCGTCGTCATCCTCGAATTTGACCCCGATCAGTTCCGGATTGGTCGACCAGATCACCGTGCGATCCAGTGCATAAACCGTGGCCAGGAGAATGTCCGGCAAGTTCTCGACGTGGTCGAGAAACTCGGCGCGGGCCGCCGCATGGGCACCCGGATCGACATCGGGAAAGTTGTCGTCCTGACGCGGGTCGAGCATTTCGCCCATGGTTCGCGCAGGGGTGATGCCTGCATGGCGTATCTCTGCCGCGCCGATGGCCTGAACAAATTGCGCGGTCAGCAGCGCATCGCGCTCGACACTTTCGGTGACCACAAAACGCGTGGAGATGTAACCGAGCCCCAGCGCCACGGCGGCGATGATGAAAAAACTCGCAAGCGAGAACCAGCGCAGCAGATTGAACTGTTCGCGCCAACTTTTGCCCATTGCCGCCGGCGTGTCCGGCGCAGATGTTTTTTGTGCTTCCAGTCGCTGCATGGGAGTGCCCTGGAGTTTTTGTATCGGGCCAGTTACAGCCATCAGTGTAGGTGGCTCTGACCACGACACACGGTTCAATGATGCTATTTCGCCGCTACCGCATCTGACTCACCGTCGCGGCTGGATCGCCCGGTTTTACTGGCGTCAAAGCGCCGTCGGCCAAGGCTTTGGCGGACGGTTGCTGACGCTCGGTCTCATCGTTGAGGAAGTCGATGATCGACTGCGCGGATTGCTCATCGAGGCGCAGGTTAGGCATCGGAATTCGCTCGAACTGTTCGTAGAGTTGCAAAGCAATCGGGTCTTTTTCCGCGAGCAGGCGATCCGGTTCGCGGATCCAGCGATTCAGCCATTTCGGATCTCGATTACGCGTTACGCCAATCAGATCCGGGCCGATGCTGCGCATGCCGAGGCCCTGCCCATCCATTGGGCCGAGGCTGTGGCAGGAGGCGCAACGAGTGCGGAACAGTTCTTCGCCATTGCTCGGCGGACGAATGTCCGGGGCGTTGGCGTAGCTTTCCTCGATGCTCGGCTGCTTCCAGTTCTGCAGGGTGTTGGCCAGTTGATCGGCGAGGATCCACGGATTTTCGAACGGCGAGGCTTTCATCCAGCGCCCGGTGGTCTGATTGCCGACGATCAGGCTGAGGTTGTGATCCTTGTTGCGACCGTTGTCGACGCCTTCGATGAACAGCCCGAGCTTCTTGCGCAGGTCGGTGACGTCGTCGAATTCGCCGGTGAGAAACTTCCAGCCGGGGCCGACCTTGAAGCGCTGCGAATAGGCCTTGAGCACTGCGGGGGTGTCGCTGAGCGGGTCGATGCTGATCGAGTAGAAGAAGATGTCCTGGCCGACGCGATCGCCGAGCAGTTTCTGCACCTGGCGCAAGCGTGCGGTTTCCAGTGGGCAGGAGTCGCTGCACGATGTGAAGATGAAGTTGATCACCACCACTTTGTCTTTGATCAGGTCATCGAAGAAATGCACCTGCCGACCGTCCTGATCGGTCAGCAGGGTATTGGGGAAATAGTCGCCACCCCATGGGGTGGCGGATTCACTGGCCGCTGGTGGTTCGCCGACGCTGGCCTGGTGCGCCAGCAGCACGCGGCTGCCGAGCACACAGGCCACCAGCAGCAGCACCAGGTGCATGCCCAGCGCCCGGGAGCGCGGGGTATGCACAGGTTGGCTGTCACCGTGGCGACGGTTCATGGCTTAACCACCACTTGAGGGCCCATACCGTCACCGTTGCGGAAGGTTGGCAGCGCGGCGGAGTTGACGTAGCGCACACCGTCCCAGCTTGGCAGTGGGGTTGGCATCAGTTGCAGCTGACCGGGTTTCTCCAGGTCCCAACGCAGCAGCATCGAGTTGTCCTCATGCTGAGTGTTGTGGCAGTGCTCCATATACGTCCCGGCAAACTCGCGGAAGTTGATCGCCATTTCCACGCTGTCCAGACCATCAGCTTCAGAGCCAATCCGGTAGACGTCTTTGCGCGCCCATTTTTCCCACTCTGGCGGGGCCTTGCCGCCGCGACTGAGGATGATGCCTTCCTCGAAGTGCACATGCACCGGATGGCTCCAGCCCTTGCCGCCGGCCTTGATGTTCCACACTTCGAGGGTGCCGAACCCGGTGACACCGGCATCGGTCGGGCCACTGGACAGTTGCGTCGAAGCATTCAAGCGACGCGGGTCCATGTGGAAACCGAAACCGCCATCGGTCTTGACCGTCCACGGCGCTTCATCGGTGCCGTCGGAACGGCCGAAGGTGAAGGTGCGGTGGCGGGCCTTGGCCAGCACGGCTTTATCGGCGGCGTTGTCGCGATGGAGTTTCAGCGGGATCATCACCAGCCCTTCAGCCTTGCCCGGTTTCGCTGGTTCGTAGGCTGCCGGGTTCATCGCCAGATCCTGGCCGGTGTAAGCCTTGACGTTGAGTTGCAAGACCTTGCCCACCGCCGGATCGCCCTTGTCCCACTGCGGACCCTTGCTGGTCTGCTTGATCACCGCCAGGTATTTCTCCGAAAGGATATCGCCCAACGGAATAACTTCTTTGGGCCCCTTGCCGTCATCGTGAGCCTGCAGGTTGACGAAGAACAGCTTGTCGCCAGGCTTGATGCCGTTTTTCGAGAAGTTGACGATGATGTCGAAGCGCTCGGCGATGCCCTGGGTCGGCAGGATCGCGTTGTGGTTCTGTTTATCGCCATCGGCGTCGAGGTCCATGCTGCCGTCGAACGGTACGCTGTGCTCCATGATGTTGCCGTCGTTGGCAATCATGTGGAACGGCACGCGGCTATAGGTCAGGCCGGAATTTTTCGGTCCCTGAAATTCGCCACCGCTACCTTTGATTTCCCGCACCAGCGCCAGTTTGAAGTAGCGCGACACCGAGCCGTTGAGGATGCGGAAGCGATAGCTGCGTGCGCGTACATCGAGGGTCGGTTTCCACTGCCAGTTGACCAGCACCTGGTCACCGAGGAAGCCGTCGGTGTTGAACGGGTTGAACCACAACTGACCTTCCTGATCCCAGGCCTTGTCGGCGAACACCAGGTTGACGTCGTAGTCGCGGTTGCCCCACGGCAAGGCGCTGCCGCTGGGAAAGCGCAGGTTGACGCCGTCGTTCACCGACTCGTTGCCGCGATCCAGCGCGCTGTAGTAGTTCATCATCGCCGCGTTGCCCTTGTAGACGTTCTGCGCGGTGAAATCGAGCATGTGGTCGTGGAACCAGTGAGTGCTCATGGTTTCGCGCCAATCGCCGCGGATCTTGATGGTGCCGTTGTCGCAGGTCTTCTTCGCCGGTGCGAGGTCGTTGACCCACAGGGTTTCGCCCGGTGCGCAGGGAAACGCTGCGCGCGGGTCTTCGGCCTTGGTGTTGATGCTGTCGTAACCGGCGAGCTGGATCGGCCAGCGATAGTCGTAGAACTGCCCCGGAAAGAAGAAGGCGTTGGCATAGCCGTCGCTTTCCGCTGGCGCGTGGCCGTTGTGCTCGTGGGTGCTGATGGTGTGCAGGCCAAAACCACGGTTGGCCGATGGGTCGATCGGCAAGCCGTTGTAGTGACGCATCATCACCGGTTGGCCGTAGCGCACCATCAACAGTTTCGGCGGCAGTGTGCCGTCGAAGGTCCACACCGCGTTGTGGTTTTGCACCGGCATGTTCGGGTGGAAACGCGGATCGACACCTTTGGCAGTGCCATCGGTCGCCGGTACGCCAGCGACGTTGTGGTACAGACCGCCGGGACCGAATTCGCCCATCGTATAGCCATGCATTTGTCGACTGTCGCGCAGGCCTCCGTTGATCCGCGCGCCGGTCTGCGCGGTTTTGTAGGCGGCTTGCGGGTAGAACTCGTTCCAGCGTTGGTGCGCCCAGCCTTTTCCGGGTGGCCGGCCTTCGGCGGACGAGCCGATGTGGCGGTTGAGGAATACCTCGATCTGCGCCTGCCACGGGTTGCGGTCGACTACGTTTGAGAACTGACTGGGGAATGGCGTCAGCCCCGGTTGCCGCAGGAAGGCATCGAGGGCGGTGCCCGGTGGTGCGCTGCGGGCGACGTTGTTCGGGTCCTGCGCGGGTGCCGGGCCAATCGCCGCCGGTGGAAACGGCAGTGGCGCGGCCGGAGTGGTCGGGTCGAGTTTTTCCGGGCCGAACTCTTCGAACAGAGTCAACTGCTGGGTGAACGGCTGCGCGCCATAGAGCGGGCTCGGCTTGCCGTTGGTGGGGTAGTTGAAACTGGTCTGCACGGACGGCGGCAGGACGTTTTCGATGCGCGTTTCAGCGCGGTTGCCTTTGACGCCGTCGGGCAAGTCGAAGGAATCTTCGTTGGCTTCGGGCAGGGTCAGGATGGCGTTAAGCGCCGTCGGCTCGTCTGCCGGCTCGTCGTAATACGCCGACGGGTCGGAGGTTTCTGGCTGTCGTTCGTCATCAATGGGGCTGGCGCGAACGCCGGCCATGGTGCCGAGGGTTAACATCAGAAAGACGCTCAGCGGCGTCAGCAGGAAGGTGTTGCTTGGGTTACGCGTTGTTCTGTCCATCACCAGCCGCCTCATCAAGGAAGGGGTGATGGTGTTTTGCAACTAGTGCGCCAAGAAATTATTTCCAGTTGTAACAGGGACTTGGGGGTGCTGTGGGTTTCCCCACTCCCCGGTGACCGGGGCTTGACACCCACTGCTGGGGGAAGTTCAGAGAAATTTTGCGGATTTATGGGACAAGCTGAAAGGCCAGACGAACGGTGGTGCCCTCGCCTTCGCGGCTGTCGAGGGTCACGCCGCCGCCAAAGCGCTCCATGATGCGTTTGACCAGCACCAGGCCGACACCCAGACCACCGGTTTTGGTGGTGAAAAACGGCCGGAACGCCATGGTCCGTTGCTCTTCACTCATGCCCTTGCCGGTGTCGCTGAGCACCACGCACACGCCACGGTCATCGCTCGGTTCGAGGCTGACAGTCAATGTGCCGCCCTTGTCCATCGCCTCCAGCGCATTGGCCAGCAGGCTGTTGAGAATCTGCGTCAACTGCACCGGTTGGCTCAGCACCATCGGCGTATTTTGTGGATGGAACACCACCTGCACGCCGGCCTTGGCAATCTGCTGCTCGAAGGCGACAAGACTCTCGTGCAGCGTGGCGACGAGGTTCACCGGTTCCGGCTCATCGTTGAGCGGACGCAGCGATTGCAGCAGCTCGCGCACCCACTTCGACATGCGATCGACCTGACCGATGATGTCTTTGATGTTCTTTTCGGCCGGGCCGGCATCGAATTCCAGCGCCAGTTCGGCGCTGGAACGAATCGTCGCCAGCGGATTGCGCAAACTGTGCGCCACGGCGGAAGACATCTCGCCCAACGCGACAAAGGTTTCGTTGGCAATCAGTTGTTTTTGCTGGGCTGCAAGCAGAATCGCCGCGCGCCGCACGATCCAGTACAGGCCCAGATAAATCAGCCCGCCGCCCAGTGCGGTGGCCAGCCAGATCAAGGTCAAACCGCGTTCCATGCGCGCGATCAGGTCCTTGGGCTCCTTGTAGATCTCGACCATCGCCGTGACGTTCTTGCCCTCGGCGTCGAACAGCGGGATGTAGTTCTCGATGAAGATGTAATCCGGCGGGATGACGAATTTCTGCTCCTCACGCGCCTTGTCGACGTCGTGGTAGCTGGCGGAGACCGGGATCTTTTCGTTGAAGGCGCGATCGAGATCTTCATCGGCGTGAATACTGGTACCGATCAGCACCGGGTTGGTCGACCAGATCACTTGGCGGTCGGGGGCATAAATGTTGGCGAGGATCACGTCCGGCAGGTGTTCGATGTGGTCGAGAAATTCACCGCGCGCACCCGCCCGGGCCTGCGGATCGACATCCGGAAAATCCTTGTCCTGGCGCGGGTCGAGCAGTTCGCCCATCGTGCGGATGTTGGGAATTGACACGTGACGCACTTCGGCTGACGCGATGGCCTGAATGAACTGCGCCGTGAGCAAGGCATCTCGCTGCACGCTTTCCTCGATCACGAACCGCGTCGACACCGCCCCAAGAGCCACGGCCACCGTGCCGATCACCGCCATGCTGATCAGCGAAAACCAGCCCAGCAGGTTGAACGGCTGCTTGCGCGAGCCCAACCGCAGATTGCCCTCCTCGACCGGTAACGATTTCGACTGCATGTTCATGGCGGCGACTTCTCTATACGTCCCTATAGGGTTATAGCCCACGGGTGGGGGTTTGCCCGGATGCGGGGAAATCGACCCGATGCACACCTCCCAAACTCACCCCAAATCCCTGTGGGAGCGAGCTTGCTCGCGAAGGCGGTGGGTCAGTCAATACTTTCGTCACAGGAAGTCCGCTTTCGCGAGCAGGCTCGCTCCCACAGGTTTTTCATCCGACAGACGTTCAATGTCCTCCCCACCGTCCCCAATCCTGGGGAATGACGCCCTTTCCCCGCTGACCAAAAACCTGCCACTTCTGCGCGCCAAGCCCTCTATTTCGGCCCTGTCCCGCCCATCCACCGCACCTTGGCATGGAAGGTGTACAGGCCCTCTGCAACTGACCCATCCCCAAGGGGCAGGTACTTTGATAGAGGGATTAACTCATGCACCCTTTACTGTCCAAAACCGCGACCGTCCTGGTCGTGAGCGCCTTGGCCCAGGGCATTGCCCAGGCTGCTTTGTTTGCTGTTGACCCGGGTCCGTACACGGTGGCCACTGGCGGTTTCGCCAGTTGGTATCAGGACACCCACGGTCGCACGCTGGATCTGTGCCTGTCCAAAGCACTCAGCTCACGCGTGCCGAGCACACCCGGCGCGCCTTCGTACATGTGCTCGCTGTTGCCGGCGCCCGGCATATTCGATGACGCTCAACCGCTGGCCTTCCCCAGCAACTTCCCCGACGAGGCGTTCTGGTTCACCGCTGACGGCACGATTGTCGACGCCGCGCGCGGTATCAACCTTTCGTACGGTTCGGCGATCGAAGCCGCGTTCAGTGGCGGTGACCCGGCGGAAGGCGATCAGATCAGCTTTGCGCGGATCCGCATCCGCGTCGATATCCCCACGGCCGGCACCTACGTCATCACCCACCCGTATGGTGTCGAAGTCTTCAACATCGACACCCCTGGCCGCCGCGCGATCAACATGACCCGCGACATCGGCATCGGCACACCGAAAACCTACGACGGCGCGCTCAAGGGCGACGTCGGACCGTTTCTGCGCAGCCTCAACGGCCCCTACACCGAAACCAACCCGGTGACCGGCTCGGCCGAACAGTTTGTCGGCGATCCGAACCTTGAAGAGGCGGTGACCGGCAGCCCGTTCAACACCAACTTCATCCGCATCGAAGGCCCCAACGGCCTCGATCTGCGCACGACGATATTTGCCG
This sequence comes from Pseudomonas sp. CROZ-RG-20F-R04-15, assembly GCF_022662375.1. Lineage (GTDB taxonomy): Bacteria > Pseudomonadota > Gammaproteobacteria > Pseudomonadales > Pseudomonadaceae > Aquipseudomonas. The sequence goes on from NZ_JAKNQL010000017.1 coordinate 45,713, forward strand.
TCTCCGGCAAGTTGTCGAGCGTGGTGCGACCAACGCCAATGATCACCCAACGCAGCACCTACTCGCGCAAAGCGGGGACCAGCGCGCCGGTGGCCCAGCAGGACGTATTCGTCCTCGCACCACCAGCGCCCGGCACCGTCGCCGTGACCAGTTTCACCCCGGTGCTGAACATGACCGAAGCCAATTCCACCGGTGCCTGGTACGCGCAATCGTCGGCCAATCCGACCGTGCCGAGCGTTCTGCAAGTGACCGCCGACAACCACTTGGCCATCGCCAGCAGCACGCCGACCACCCTGCCCATGACCCTGACTGACCTGGTGGTGATCCAGAGCGCCCAATACAGCTTGAGCTCCGGACAACTGACCGTGGTGGCCTCGACCAGTGACGAAACCTCGCCACCGGTACTCACCGCCACCTCCGGCAGCGGCGCCGCCATCGGTGCGCTGAGCGGCGACGGCGCGGTGAAAACCCTGGCCACCGGGATCTCGCCGATACCGCCGGCCAAGGTGCGCGTGACGTCGTCCAATGGCGGCAGCGACACCGAAGAAGTGGTCATCGTGCAATGAACGCTCACATGCCCAGATCCGCATCAGGAGGCATCATGAACAAGTGGCCACGCTTTGCGCTCAACGCGCTCGGGCTCGCTCTCTCGCTGACCGGCAGTGCCTATGCGCAACTCGCCGCCGTCGACCCCGGCCCCTACACCTTTGCCACCGGGAAATTCCCGATGTGGTATCAGGACAACAACCTGCTGTCGATGGAACTGTGCCAGTCACGCGCTGCCAGTTCGCGGGTGGCCGTGAGTACGCCGCCGGCCTACATGTGCACCCTGCTGCCGGAACCGGGCGTCTTCGACGACACCCTGCCGATGGTGTTCCCCGACAACTGGCCGCCGGAAGCCTTCTGGTTCCTCGCGGAAACCAACATCCCCAACAATGGCGCCGGCTACGGCATGGACGCCTATGTCGCGGGGATAGAAGCAGCGTTTTCCTCGGATAATCCGGTGGATGGCGATCAAATAGCTTTCGCGCGAATTCGCATCCGGGTGAACGTTCCCGTAGCCGGCACATACACCATCACCCACCCGTATGGCGTCGAAACGGTCAACGTCACCACCCCCGGGCGCCGCGCGATCAACATCACCAAGGACATCGGCATCGGCGCGCCGGGCAACTTCAGTGGCGCATTGACCGGTGCCATTGGCCCGTTCCTGCGCAGCGTCAACGGCCCTTACACCGAAGTGAATCCTGACAGCGGCGGTGTCGAAACTTTCGTTGGTGATCCGAACCTCACCGAGGCGGTGACCGGCAGCCCGTTCGACACTAACTTCGTACGCATCGTCGGGCCATCCGCTGCCGGTACGATTCAAACCAGCCTGTTTACCGTCGCCGGCAAAGTGCTCGACAACCGTCAGCAAACCGCTGTCGAACTCGACCGCGCCACCTATCGCCGCACCTCGGCGGGAGTGCGTGCCGAAGTGTTCGCCAAGGCTGACAGCAGCTCGACCCTGTGCTTCCGCGAAACCGTGGCGCTGCTGCCCGGCCCACCGCCAACGCCTTGCCAGACCAGCCTGACCGGTGACAACACCGGATTGTTCTTCGGCCAGCGCCTGGGCAACGGCACCTTGCCGTCAGTCGTCGTCGTGACCGCGACCAACCCGGCCGGGACCACGCGCCCGACCTCGGTGTCGAGCAAACTCACCGACGTGGTGAAAGTGCAAACTGCGCGCTACAACTGGGCCAATAAAACCTTGTTGATCGAAGCGACATCGACCGATGAAGTAGCGATCCCGGACATGGTTGCGCAAGGCTACGGACGCCTGTCGAAGACCGGCACGCTGCAGCGAATCACCGTCGCCGACCTGACCCAGCCACCGGCCAGCGTGACGGTGAAATCCGCCGCTGGCGGCAGTGACACCGAGCCGGTAGTCGTGGTCGGCAGCGCACCGGACACTGGTGAAAACCAGGCACCGATCAGCAATGCCGACACCGGCAGCACCAGCTTCGGTGTGCCGATCACCCTCAGCCTGCTGGCCAACGACAGCGATCCCGACGGCAACACGCCGCTGAGCATCACCGCGTTGACCCAACCGGCGGCCGGCCAAGGCACCGTCGCCCTCAGCGGCACCGCCGCCGTGGTTTATACGCCGCCTGCCGTGGTCAACACGCCACTGACCACCACCTTCACCTATAAGGCGCAAGACGCCAAAGGCCTGGCCTCGGCCAACCCGGCGACCGTGACGATTACCGTCGCGCCAAACCGGGCACCGACCGCCGTCGCCGACAGCGTCGCCACTCTGGGCGTTGCGATCCCGATCAATGTGCTGGCCAACGACACCGACCCGGAAGGCAACGTGCCGCTGGGCGTCGCCAGCCTGACCCAACCGGCCGCCGGCCGTGGCACGGTCAGCACTGACGGCACGCTGATCACCTACACGCCACCGGCCACCGTGACCACGGCGTTCACCACGACCTTCACCTACATCGCCCGGGACAGCTTCGGCGCCCTGTCGACGCCGGCCACGGTCACCGTGCAAGTGTCGCCACGGCCAGCAGCGGAGACCTTCACCATCACCACCTCGACGGTGCAGGCACGCTCGGGCGGACGCTTCAACTGGGACTTCGCCGGCACCTCGTCGGTGACCACCGGCAACACCATCACCGTGCAGGTCACCACCCCGACCGGGCTGGTCACCCTCGGCACCACCACCGTACCGGTCACCGGACGCTGGCGGCTGACGCTGAACAACACGCTGGTAGTGCCATCGGCCAACCCGACCGCGACGATCCGCTCGTCCCAGGGCACCGTGCGCACGGTCTCGGTGACCACGCTGTAAGCCAGATCCCCAGCCACTCGCGGGTGGCTGGGGCTGAATTGAAACCGGTTAACGCCTGACAGGAAGTGAGCCATGAACACGCCGACCGCCGCCCTGCTTTGCCTGCTTCTGCTGTGCAGCAGTGCGGGTGTGCGCGCCGACGACCTGATGGACAACGACGACCTGGCCCCGACCAGCAGCGATCTCGGCGAACTGCCCCCACCCGTGGGTCAGCAAGCCCTGATCGACCAGCTCGGCCAGGCCAACGTCGCCCTGCTGCAACAGAACGGTCAGTCGCTGCTCGGGCAGATCGTGCAATCGGGCAGCAATCAGGAGGCGTACATCCTGCAACAGGGCAGCGACCTGATGGCGCTGATCAACCAGAACGGTTCCGGCAACGCCGCTTCCATCACCCAAAACGGCAGCCACAACCGCGCGCAGATATCGCAAAACGGCAACAACAACGACGCCAGCATCGAGCAGGCCGGCACGGGGCTGCAAAGCGCCGTGACCCAGTCGGGCAACGGCATGAGCGTTTCGGTCAAGCAATATCGCTAAGCACTGCACATCATCGGAGAGTTCATCATGTTCAAACTGACGCCCCTCACCGCCGCCATCCTGGTCATGATCAGTGCCCAGGCGATGGCCGACGACAGCCTGTCCAACCAAAGCCAGGTCGGTACCGCGAACATTGCGGATGTGAAACAGACCCAGGCACCATTCAGCACCGCCACCCAGACCCAACTGGGCCAGGGCAACGACGCCGCCGCCGTGCAAGACCACGCCACCAGCGTGATCACCCAGGACGCGGTCGGCGACTACAACGCCGGTTACGCCGAACAACTTTACGAAGACAACGCCACCATCACCCAGCAACAAGTGGGCGCCTTCAACACCGCCCACGCCAGCCAGTCACTGGGCTTCGGCTCACCAAACAGCGCGCTGCAACAGCAGCAAGGCACCGGCAACTTCTCGTTCATCTATCAGGACTCGCAGAACGGCAGCGAAGGCAAAACCTTCCAGTTCGGCGACAGCAACGAAGCCAACATCGAACAACTCTATGAAGGCAGCGGCAACAGTTCGGTGATCACCCAATACGGCACCGCCAACTACGGCACCGCCGAACAGGTCACCCACAACGGCGGGCAGATCGGCATCAACCAGGCCGGCGAAAGCAACTACGCCTACGGCGACCAGCGCAACGGCACCGGCGGCAACATAACCATCAACCAGTTCGGCAACCTCAACGGCAGCGAAATCTGGCAAGACTCGCAACTCGCCAGTCAGGCCACCGTCAACCAATACGGCGACAGCAACGAAACCGTGGTCGACCAAAGCTTCGGCGAAAACAACACCGCCGCGGTCACCCAGGTCGGCAACACCAACGCGATCTACGCCGACCAGTTTGAATCGGTCAACTCGACGCTGGCGCTGTACCAAGTCGGCAACGGCAACGTCCACTACACCTACCAGAGCGGCGACGGTCACACGCTCAGCGCCACCTCCGTGGGCAACGACAACAAGGTCTACGCCAGCAACTGGAAAGGCCCGCAATCGGGTGGACAGTTCGGCAGCAACCAGCGTGCGACCGTCACTCAAGCGGGCAATGGCAACATCGCCAGCTTCACTCAGGATGGCGTCGGCCATGTGATGACCACGCAACAGACCGGGACGGGCAACAAGACCACGGTCAGTCAGGCGGAGTCGTATAACGAGCTGTATTTTGATCAGAATGGTAGCGACAACATTTTGATCTCCGATCAACGCGGGACTGGCAACCTGGTGCAGGGTTCTTCGAATGGCACCGGCAACAGCGCCGAGTTTGATCAGTCCGGATCGGGGAACCAGGCATATACCGCGCAGTTGTATGGCAGTGACAACATGATCACGGTGAAACAGGCAGATACGATGAACGTGGCGTATGTGACCCAGGGCGGGACCGGGAACATTGCCAATGTCGATCAGAGTGGGGTGACGCAGACAGCGAATATTCAGCAGTTTGGGTCGGCTAACCAGGCGACGGTGTTGCAGCAGTAGGGGTTGGGTGTTGATGGGCCGCGATTCTCTGGTGAGGGGGGTCGCGGTTTTTTTGTGGGCTGACGTAACCACACGCGAGGCTTGCCAGACCAGCCGAGTCCTACAGAAAAAAGAAAGCTTTTACCAAATTCGTGGTGTTTTCCTACCACTTCTGGCGGTTGGCCGTCGGAAGCAGGGCGTCTAGGATTCTTTGGGACAAATTGATCCTCATGGAGCTTGACCAACGTGCTATTTATCCAGCCAGCGACGACAGCAAATGCTTTACCGAATAGACTTCGAGGCATTAAACCCGGAGGTGCCATGATCGACCCGTCTTTAATCGACCCACTGTGCCCAGTTGTTTCAGATCTTGACCCCGAAGAGCAGGCCGCGAGCTATGACCGTTGGTTAATAGCCAAAGTGCAGGCTTCGATGAGTGATACAAGACCGAGCATTCCAAATGATCAGGTTATGGCTGAGATGCGTGCCCTGATGGAAGCAAAGCGTAAAAAATACGATGCAGGTTGAGTGGCAGCCCGAAGCTCGGGCTGAACTCCTGAAAATCCTTGATTACATCAGTGACAGGAACTTAGTAGCGGCTGACAGACTTTCCCAAGCTATCGAAGGCGCTACGGTTGCCCTTGCTCAACATCCATACCTCTATCGAGTGGGTCGAGCGCCCGGTACTCGCGAGATGGTCGTAAACCCCAATTATCTGATCATTTATCAAGTGGTGGGCCGGATAAATATTCTGAGCGTTTTGCATGCGCGTCAGGAATATCCATAACGCAGACCGAAAAATGCCGGCAGATCAAACGTAATTATTTTGTTAACGAAAAAAACGCGAGCTTTTCGAGGTCGCGTTTTTTGTTTCCCATCCTTCCTCAGTTATGGGGAACTCTTGGATGGTAATTCCGAGCAACTCAAAGAGTCAGCCCAGTCCTGCACTGCTTGATCATCAATAACGCGACCAGCATCCACATCGGCCAACGCTTCAAAGGTCAGACGGCGCTTCTCTACTTCTTGATCGTTTTGGATCTTCGGAGAATTAGCCATCCTTCAACTCGACGTGATCCAGCGCTTGATTCACCGCCAGTTCGCCCAGCATGACGACTTGTGCGATGCCCAGAGCAGTCTTGCGTTGTGAAGTTTCCAGCGAGGCGGCGAAGTTGATCAGCATTTCGCTGGCCGAGCCGAGGGTTTCGCTGGCGTTGGCGAGCAGGGATTCGGTGTTGTACCTGGGGTTGGCGAGGTACATGGGTTCCGGCTCGTTGGCGCTGGACATGATGTGGGCGGTGGGGTTGAGGTAGAAATCGAGGGCGCGGTCGGCGGCTTCATGGAGTTTTTTGCTATCGACTGAGGCGTAGGGGGATGTGGTGTTGGTGTCTGATTCTGGGGGGTTGGGTGTTGGTTTTTTCATGATTATTTACCCTGTATGACGGTTATAGCTGGCCCCCCATTCGGTTTCCAAGCGAATAGGTGGCAGCTGTACGCAGGTTGGAAACCCGGGACAGAGGCAACCCGGCAGACACAAGGTCTCCCACGCACAGCCGCCATAACAAAGTGCACACAGTGAGGTGCGCAAGGATACGTTATGAATGGCGCTTGTGCGCTCTGTAGTTACTCGGGTTTCCACGCCCGGTCGCTGAATTGACAGCGACGAACACAGGCTAGAGACCGGACGTCCGACGGACAACCTGAAAACCTTGTGGGAAGGTTCCGCCGATTCAGACACTTCTTTAAACACACTTCAGATCGCTGCCCCTCACCCTAGCCCTCTCCCGGAGGGAGAGGGAACTGACTGTGGTGTTTGGGAAATGTACGCCGACGTGAAATACCGAGCTGAACTCAGGTTTTGAAAAGCACACAAATCGGCTCCCTCTCCTCGGGGAGAGGGCTGGGGTGAGGGGCAGTTCCAACACAAATCCCAAGCCGACCACGCTGTGCTCCTTCACCACTCAACAGGATGAGCGTTAGCTCGGCTGCAGCTTTTGATCTTGATCCACGGGCGACGTCGGAAGGCTGAGTGAAGGGATTGATCCGGGCGTGGGAGCGCAGCGACCGTTTGGCGCAGCCAAACACAGCGAGAGGAGGTGCAGCGAAGCAAACCGTAGGCGCTGCGCCCGGATCGATCCCGGAGCGAAGGAACCCCGAGCCCCAGCGAGCGGGCCGCACGCAGGAGCAAGCCTTTTGGGTTACCTTTTCGGCGTTTGGAAAAGGTGACCCGCCGTCAGGGCGGAACCCTAAGTGGCCGTTACCGCAGGAATGGATATGTACTCGGTCAAAGCCGACCACGCCCCGCTCTTCACCACTCAACAGGATGAGCGTTAGCTCGGCTGCAGCTTTTGATCTTGATCCACGGGCGACGTCGGAAGGCTGAGTGGAGGGATTGATCCGGGCGTGGGAGCGTAGCGACCGTTTGGCGCAGCCAAACACAGCGAGAGGAGGTGCAGCGCAGCAAACCGTAGGCGCTGCGCCCGGATCGATCCCGGAGCGAAGGAACCCCGAGCCCCAGCGAGCGGGCCGCACGCAGGAGCAAGCCTTTTTGGTTACTTTTTCGGCGTCTGGAAAAAGTGACCCGCCGTAAGGGCGGAACCCTAAGCAGCCGTTACCGCAGAAACGGATATGTACTCAGTCAAAAAGACCCCCGCCGCCTGACAAAAAGCCTTCGCGAGCAGGCTCGCTCCCACAGTGGGAACTGGGTACATCTGCAAGAACCTGGTCGGCCCGAAGGCCGCCACGTTCACTCCGCCTCCGGATCCACCTTGTTCTGAGTCAAATACCGATTCAACACATCATCCTGCGAAGGCGTAGAAGCGTCTCCCGCCACCTGCCACAAATGCCGCTCAATCCCCTGCGCCACCATATGCCCCACCGCCGCCTCAATCGCCGACAGAACACAAAGCTGCGCCGGCTCATTCGTCGTATACCCAACCTCAGCCTCAAGCAACTTCTTGAACTCGATAAACTTGAAAATCCCGGCACTGCGCGCCACCGAATAAATCGTCTTGCTGGTCATCACATTCGCCAACACCTGCCCACTGCGCACATCCACCGCACGCAAGTTCACGGTCACCTGATCCACCCGATACTCACGCTGCAAATCAATCCCCAGATACCGCGCCCCTTCCCCACCGCTACGCACATTGGTGTCATACGCGATGATCCCGCCCTCAAGCATCATGTTCGCCGCCTGCAACGGCGGCAGCTCACCCTGAATATTCACCGGCGTATTCGGCTTCTTCTGCGACGCGCGAATAATCTTGCGCTCGGTCAACAGGTTCTGCAGCCCTTCCCGCTCCAGCACGACAAACCAGCCACTGGCCTGCATCGCGTCCATCAACATCGACGCCGCGCCCTGAGTCACGCTGGTGGAAAACGAACTCGCCGGGGTCGGCTTGTACTGCCCGGTCTGGTCACGGAAGCCGTACACCACCGCCATCAACCGCCCCTTGGGTCGCGGCATCTTCAGCAAGTCGTAGTAAGTCGAGGCCCTTGGAGTCAGGGTCGGGGTTTCGGTGTCCTGCTCGGCCGACATCGGCTCACGCAGACTGCAGCCTTGTAATGTTGCCAACAGCAGCCCTAGCGCAATTATTTTTTTCATGTCCATCACTCCCCGGAACTGTCAGCCCGTCATGGGTTGAGGCCGTTCACCTGAATTTCCGAAACTTCACCGCTCGCTCGGTCGGTCACCTCAATGGTGAGTGCCCCCGAGTCGTCGACGACGTTGACGATAAAAGCGTCAGTGGACAGGCTCCCCGTGTTGCCGGTGGAGATGTTGTCCAGCAGTTGCCCCAGCAGCCGCGATTGCAATTGACTGGTGAAGCGCTCCAGCGCCGAAGTGCCGGCCACCGTGGTGCGCTTCTTCAGGTCCGGATCGTCGTAGTCGTTTTGCGCCTGGGCGTTGTTGAGCAACCAGGTGCCGTTGAGCGGATTGCCGCCGAACGACGGGTTGACCGGCGTGTAGACCAGTTCAGTGGCCTGGACAGCCGCGGCGCTGGCGAGCCCGATCAACAACCCCGAGATCCACAATCCGCTGCGCCGTGAGAACGTTGTGCTGTTCATAGTTCGTCCTTCTCAAGGTCGGTGGTGTCCTGCAACATGGCTTCCAGCTTGCGCCGGACAACCTCCAGTCGAACCATATCGGCGGCCTCGTAGGCCTCGTCCTTCAGTTCCACAGTGTTCGGCGGCAGGAAGCGCCGATAAACCAGGCGTTGCTGATATTCCACGGTCACCAGGCTGCCCCAGCGTGCGTCGGGCCGCTCGCGCACCACCAGGTTGAAATCCATCGGGCTGGTGTCGCGCAGGCGTTCACTGAACGAATAGTAAAAGTCGTGGCCGATGTGCGAGATCGTGTCATCGACGATGAAACCCATCATTTCGTCTTCTTCACTGGCATGGACGCAGCACGCCACTACGGTGAGGATCAGCACGCACAGCCATTGGCGAGTCATGGCTGCAACGCCCGCGGCAGAACCGATTGCCCTTTGGCCGGACCATTGGTGCCCTCAAGAAAGGCTTTTTCGGCGACGAACTGCCAGTCCGAATAACGCTGCATGCCTTCGAAATCCGACCACTGCGACGGGAAGTCCGCCTGCTTCAACGGCAGTTCGGTCGACGGGCTGTTGAGGCCGGTGATGCGTCCATCGAAACCGCGTTGTACTGCCCATTCACCCTGACCGATCGGGTCCGGATAAAGCTGACGCAAATGATGTTTCGCTTCTGGAAAACGCTGATCGTCGAGCAGGTCGACCAACTCTTTCGGGTACTGCGCCAACCCCGGCGAACTGCGGTAGTAGCTACGCAGCGCCTGCGCGTACTGGGTGCCGACCCAGAGCAACTGGCGCTCACGGTCGCGACGCGAAGCGGTCGACCACAACTCGCCGGCACTGGCCAGGCCCATGCCCATCACCACGATCAGGAACAGCACGCCCAGGTAAGTGAAGCCGCCCTGCTGCGCACGGTTACCACTCGGAATACTGGCTGCCATCACGCGCCCTCCCGGTAGCACCGCTTTTGATATCGGCCACGCCACCGGCGACGCCGTCCGGTGGCGCGATCAGCACCCACTGGTCTTTGCGTTCGGTGATCGGATCGAGTGGCGCGTTGCGCAGGTAACGTTGTTCGATCAGTTGCTCGATGGAATCCGGGTAGCGCCCGGTGTCACCGTAGAAGTGATCCAGCGCCTCGCGCATCGCCGACAGGCTCTGGCGCAACGTGGTTTCCTTCGACGCTTCGAGGCTGTTGAAGTAGCGCGGCAACGCGATGGTCATCAGCGTGGCGATGATCGCCATCACCACCATCAACTCCAGCAAGGTAAAACCTTTTTCCCGGCGCATGAGGTTCACCACTCGCGGTAGGCGATGCCGTTGAGGCCCTTGCCCCGGGCGTGGGAGTAGACGTCAAAGACGTCCTCGCCATCGCGCGGGTTCTGAGCCGAACTGTCGTAGGCGCGCACGCCCCAACCCCCTTCGTCATCACGTTTGGCCGGCACCAGCGGATCGCGCGGGATGCGGCGTAAAAAGTAGAACTTGGCACCTTTGGCGCTGCGCACATCGCGCACGCCTTCGACCAGCACTTTCAGGTTCGGCGGGTAGCCGCTGCTGTTCAGCGACTTCTCGATGTAGCCGGCATCGAACGCGCGTTTATAGGCGTCGATACCATCGCGAATCTGGTACAGCGCATTGCGCAATTCCTGCTCCTTGCCACGCCGCACCAAGGTCTCGGTCAGTGGCGCGGCCATGCTCGCCAACAGGCCGATCAGGGCCAGCGTCACCACGACTTCGATCAGGGTGAAACCGCGTTGGGAGGCGTTCATGATCAAGGCTTCTCGACAGTAACGTGGGTGGTGGCCACGGCCGATTCACCGACGGCACGCGGCTGCGCGGCAGGCGACGGCATCACGTAGCTTTGCGAACGATCCGGGGCCTGGATGTGCATGCTGGTTTCGGTACCGGTGGAGAACTCCATGTCCGACGGACTCTGATACGGCAGGTTGCGCACGATCCGTGGGGTGATCGACAGCACCAGTTCGGATTTGCCGATGGTGTCTTTGTTGCTGCCGAACAAGCGGCCCAAACCGGGAATGTCACCGAGGCCGGGAATCTTGTTGCCGGTGGCGCCGTGATCGTTGCGCACCAGCCCGGCGAGAATTTGCGTTTCGCCATCGTGCAGACGCAGCGAGGTTTGCGCGTTACGGGTATCGACCTGCACCGGGATCGTGCCCTGACGGGTCGGTTCCAGCGGCGTGGCGTTACTCACTTCCAGCGCGATCTTGATCGCCACTTCGTTGTTCAAATGCACGGTGGGCGTCACTTCGAGCTTCAGACCGACATCCAGATAGGTCACGCTTTCAGTGATCACCGGCCCCTGTGTCGATGGCACCGAGGTGGCGCTGATGATCGGCACACGCTGACCGATGTGGATACGCGCCTGCTCGCGGTTGCTGACGCGAATCACCGGGCTGGCGAGGGTGTTGATGTCGTTGTCCTGCGCGTTGATCTTGGCTTGCGGCGAAGGGCCGATGGAGATCCGGTCAGAGTTGATGCCCTTGAGCTGGCCCAACAGGGCGACTGGCGAACCATCGGAGTTGACCACGCCGAAGGTGCTTGGCCATTGCAGACCAAGGTCGAGAATGCGCTGGGTGGCAACTTCCATCACCTCCACTTCGAGCACCACTTCGGGGTTGGACTGGTCTTGCGATTGCAGGAGTTTCTCGGCCATGCGCACGGCATCTTCGGTGTCGCGCATGGTCAGGGTATTGAGGCGTTCGTCGACAAACACGTCGCGGGTCTTGAGCATGGTTTTGACCATGTTCAGCGCGGTGTTGGCGTCGATGCTAGTCAGGTAGAAGGTGCGCATCACCAGTTCCTGGTAATCCTTCACTTTCTGCGGCGAATCCGGGTAGATCAGCAAGGTGTTTTCGTTCACCACTTTCTGGTGCAACTGGTTCTGTTGCAGCAACAGGGTCACGGCGTCTTCGATGCGCACGTCACGCACGAATATTGTCGCTTTCATGTCCGGGCGCAGGTCTTTGTCGAAGATGAAGTTCAGCCCGGCAACCTGCGACAGCACTTCGAAAATGGTCTTGAGGTTGGCGTCGCGAAATTCCAGGGTCACCGGGCGATCGAGCTTGGTGCGCAGTTGCGGATAAGCGATCACGTTGCGGCTCTGCACCAGGCGAATGTTGCCTTGCAGCTCCAACGCACCTTCGTTGGCCGGGTCGAGTTCGAGGATCTGTTTGACCTGACGATCCGCACCGTAGATGTCGCCGCGACGCAGGTCGCCACGGGCCAGCTCGAGTTTCTCGTCCATGCTGCGCAGGTATTCCATCTGCTTCAGCGCATCCTGCGCGCGGCGGTTGTTCGGTTCGATGGTCAGCACGCGCATGTAGGCGGTGCGCGCAGAGGTAAAATCGCGGCGCGCGCGGTCGGTGTCGCCGGCGGTCAGCAACGCCGTGATCGCCTTGGCCCGACCGGTGTTGAGCAGCAGGTGCAATTCGGTGTCGCGCGGGTTCTCGCGCAGACCTTCCTCAATTCGGGCCAGTCCCGCCTCGTACTGACCCTGTTCAATCAGGTCGGCGGCTTCCTTGTTGGCCACTTGCGCAGAGCTGCACGCGGCCAGCCCGGCACACAGGCCGAGGCTCATCAGCAAACGGGAACGGTTCATTGCGTACTCCCCACAGACAAGGTCTGCGACAAATGCAAAGGCAGGTAAACCAGGCTCAATTCCACATCGGAAATGCCGGTGATCTTCCAGGTGTCGTCGATCACATCCCCGTTGCGCACGACGTAGATCTTTTCGCCGTTCTGCAAAAACACTTGCAGGTCGCTGCGGTCATGCAGCCTGCCGACGAACTGAAACGGCACCGGTGGCAGGCTCGGGGCTTGCACCACTGTGGCCGGGTTGATCGCTTGCTCGGTGACCGTGGCCAGGGTCGGCGCGGCTTTCCAGGATTTCGCCGCGAACAGGTCGCCGGCCGGGCTCAGGTCCTTGATCGGTGCCTCCTTGGCCTTGGCGGTGCTGGCCGGCAGCGCGCCCCGGGTTTTCCCCGGCGTGGCGACCGCTACTTCGCTGGAATCGGCGTCTTCACTCGGCGAGAAATATTCCGGCAACCACGCCAGCGCCGCCGCCACAGCGAAGAACGCTACCCACCCTGTCACGCGCTTGGTATTCATCACGACCTCGACAGGTAAAGGGTCATACGGATCCGGCCATTGAGGTCGGTGTCGCCAATCTTCTTGCGTTGCAACTCGAGGTCTTCCACCACCACCGCCGGCAACTGACCGAGCAAGGCGTGTACGAAGCGGCGCAGCTGCGGGTAGCTGCCGCGCACTGGCAGGAGGATCTGATAGCGCGCCAGATGGGTTTTCGGGTCGACGCCGAGGGCGTATTCGCCGCGTGCCAGGGTGATGTGCTCCTGGGCTGCGAGGGCGTAGATGCGGTCGATGGCGACGGTGGCTTGCGGCTGCGCCGGCAGTTTGTTGCGGAAGTCGTCGAGCTGACGTTGCGGCACCACCGGCGGCGCGATGCTGCCGTCTTCAACCTTGGCCAGGTACGCGCTGGCTTCCTGAGTCTGCTGGCTCAAGTGCTGCAACGATTGCCAGCCCGGCAGCAAACCACCGAGTGCCCAAGCCACGGCGACCAGCAGCAGCGCCAACCCGGCGAGGCCCGGAATGCCGAGGCCTTGCAGGTATTCGTGGACGATCAGTCTAGGGATTCGCATCGCCCATCTCCCAAGTCGCCGACAGGTTGAATTGCACCGGTTGTTCCGGCGATTTGACGACGATTTCGTGGCTCAGCAGCGACACGTCGGACAGCTCGTCGCTGGCTTCCAGACGTTTGTGGAAATCGAGCATCGCTTGCAGATCCCGTGCTTCGGCGCTGATGCGGACCTGGCCTTTGCGCGCATCTGGGGTCAGGCTGAGCAGCGCGACGTCATCACGCGGCATCGCTTCGAGCATGGCGAACAGGCGTTCCCACGGCCGGCGCAGTTGCTGCGAGACCTTGCGCATCTCGGCGAGGTTCGCCGCTTGCTCGCGGGTTTCTGCCGGGCTCAGGGTGGACTTGGCGCCGCTGTCACCAGTGAGCTGACGCTGCGTGGTTTGCAGGTGACCTTGTTGCTGTTCGGTGTGCGCGTCGAGGTGCTGTTGCACGCCGAAGCACAGCAGCGCCAGCAGCACACCGCCGCCGAGCAGGCTCCAACCCAACGGGCCGGAACGTGGCCGTGGCTCGAAGTCGAGATTGAGCGCGCGCATGTCAGGCCACCGCCCGGGACATGACGTACAAGCCGTCACGCACGGTCATCGAGGCGTCTTCAAGGGTGCGCAGTTGCACACCCGCCACGTCCGGATGCGCATCGAGGCGCGCCGGCGCATGCAGATACACGTTGAACGCACGTTCGCTGGTCGAGGCTTGCAACTGCCGTTCGCGCCCGATCAGCGCATTCAACGCGGCATCGCTGTCGCTGCCGCCGACCGAACGCACGCCAGCCCAGCGCCCTTCCCTCGCCAGCAACAACACGCTGCGCTGCGGCTCGGCGACGACAAAGAGGAAGTCGCCGGCATCGAGGCTTTTGTCGAAGCGGTTGAACGCCGCCATCAGGTACGGCTGCACCGAGCGCAGGCGCAGGCCGCGAGCGCTTACCAGCGTGCGCAGGCGTTCGAGCAGGTCTTGCGGCAAGGCGCTGGCGATGCGGTCGTAACCGGCCGGCTCGGCGGACAGCACCAGACCCCACGGCTGGGTTGGCGCACCGAACAGGTCTTCGAAACACAGTTGGGCGAAGCCGCGCAGTTCTTCCGGGCTGCTGATCTGCGCGCTCCATGGCACCAGGCAGAAGCGGCTGAAATGGCCGGAGATGACCACGCTCAATTCGGCACCGGCACGGGCGTGTTCACCGAGCAGGCGATCGAGGGTGTCCAGCGCCACCGCGTAGCTCTGGAAGCCTTCGTCGATGTAACCGACGCTGCCCAGCCACAGGGTGTCGCTGCCGCGCCGCTGGCCGAGGCCAACACCGCTGGCGCCGAGCACGGCGACAAAACGCTCACGAGATAAATGTGACACGATTGATCTCCTCCAGCGTGGTGCGACCTTGTTCCACCAGCTCCAGCGCCGATTCGCGCAGCAGGCGCAAACCACGGGCACAGGCCAGGGCTTTGATTTGTTTGATCGGTTGGCGCTCGACGATCATCTGGCGCAGCTCGTCGTCGAGGTGCAGCAGTTCGGCAATCGCCGTGCGCCCGCGATAACCGCTGCCCCGGCAATGGCCGCAGCCTTTGCCGTGAACGAAGTGGTAGTGATCGACTTTCTGCGGATCGAGACCCGAGGCGCGCAGTTCTTCATCGCTTGGATTGACCGGCGCGCTGCAACTGGCGCACACCAGGCGGATCAGGCGCTGGGCGAGAATCGCGTTGAGCGCCGAAACCAGGCTGTAGGGGTCGATTTCCATTTGCGTGAAGCGGCCGATCACGTCGAAGACGTTGTTGGCGTGGATGGTGGTGAACACCAGGTGGCCGGTGAGCGCCGATTGCACGGCGATCTGCGCGGTGTCGGGGTCGCGGATCTCACCGACCATGATTTTGTCCGGGTCGTGGCGCAGGATCGAGCGCAGGCCACGGGCGAAGGTCAGGCCTTTTTTCTCGTTGACCGGAATTTGCAGGACGCCCGGCAATTGATATTCGACCGGGTCTTCGATGGTGATGATCTTGTCCACGCCGTGATTGATCTCGGTGATCATCGCGTACAGCGTGGTGGTCTTGCCGCTGCCGGTCGGGCCGGTGACCAGCACCATGCCGTAGGGTTCGGCGGCGAGGCGGCGCAACTGGCGCAGGGTTTCGTCTTCAAAGCCCAGCGCCTGCAATTGCACGCCGCAGACCTTGTCGGCGAGATCCTGCTTGTCGAGCACCCGCAGCACGGCGTCTTCGCCGAAGATGCTCGGCATGATCGATACGCGAAAGTCGATCTGGCGGCCGCTGATGCCGATCTTGAAACGACCGTCTTGCGGCACGCGTTTTTCGCCGATGTCCAGTTCGGCCATGACCTTGACCCGCGAGATCACCTGCTCGGCGAACTCGTTGCCCTGGACTTTGCTGATGTTATTGAGCACGCCGTCGATGCGGTACTTGATCACCAGACCGTGGCCGGTGGTGCCGAGATGGATGTCGCTGGCGTGCATTTTCAGCGCGTCGTAGAGGGTCGAGTTGACCAGTTTCACCACGCTGCTGGCGTCTTCGCTGATGCTGGTCAGCGACAGGCTTTGCAGGGTGTCGATTTCGTGGTGAGTGTCGCCCTGAGCGTTGAGCGATTCGACGGCGTGGAAGCTTTCTTCGTGGCGGGCCAGATAGGCCTTGAGGTCATCGGCGTGCACCAGATACAGCGGCGCGCCGTGCAGGCAATCGTCGATCCAGGCCAGCCGCGCCGGGTCGAAGGGGTCGGCGAATACACCGATGACTTCGTCGTTGTGGCGCAGCAGGATGAATTCACGTTTCAGGCATTGTGCGAGGGTGACCCGGTCGAACACCGGCGTCGCGGCAAACAGGCTGTCGGTGTCGAGCACCGGGTAATGCAGGGTGGCGCCGAGGGTGTGAATGAACGGCATCGGCGCCAGTTCGCACAACACGCCGAGGGCTTCAAGCACGCGTTCGCCGGAGGTGGCGGCCCGCGCCCGGGCCTGGGCAAGCTGTTCACTGGAAAAACGCTCTGGGGCGCTTTCGGCCGGCAGTGGTTCGACGACAACGGACAGACGTTCCATGGCTTGCTCTCCAACCGGGGCTCAGAGCCCTGTCGGCGCGGCAAACCTTGGCGGCAAGTGCCGGAACGTCTGTTCGCGCCATTACTCCCCGGTGAGCATTTGATCGTCGTCCGGTGCCATGGCGTGCAACTGTCGTCGCCGATCCGCCAACACCCAACTGCCATCGTACAACTGCAACGGGAAGCTCTCGGTCCTGCTCTGGCGTCGTTCGACAAAACCCTCGGAAGGGCTCGCACCGGGTTTCGCTTCACGCTTGATGCCCAGAAGGTCGCAGACCGCCCGCGCCAGTTCCGCCAATGGAAACGGTTTGAACAGGATGTGGCTGACCCCCAGTTGCCGCGCCCGCTCACAGACTTCAGCGGTCGGGTGACCCGTTATCAGCACAAAATGGCACGTCCTGTTCTGGCGGACTGCGTCGAGCACCTCAAAGCCTTCCATATCGGGCAAGCGGTAATCGAACACCAGCACGTCGGGGGCAAAGGTTTCGGCCAAACCGATAGCCGTCGCTCCGTCATGTGCAATCGCGACGTCCAGCCCCTGCGCCGACAGATAATCCTGAAGGTTCTGTGCAAGCAGCTGTTCGTCTTCGACAACCAGTACTTTGTTAACCAAGGTCGACTCCTTGAAACAGCAGGTCCGATGACCCCGCCCTGAGAGTGCGCCTTACCAGGGGTAACGCACACTTCATGCCAGGCTGAGTGCCGGTAATTTTATGTCTTCATGTCCTTGAAATTAATGACAATGCCCGCTCGTCCCGGTACCCCGTTCCCCAGAAACGGGGAAGCACCTGAATGGGCATCGAAGCCATTCCCCACTATTGGGGGGGAACCTTCAGTCGTCGTCAATTCGTTCGATCCTGTTCTGCACCCGTAACTGCGCGAGCACTTGGCGACGAGCCTGGGTCTGTTGCTGTCGGGCGAGCTCTGCCCTGACTGTATCCAGCCCCTGCAAATCTGGGACATCGGCGGCCTCCAAGTGGTTCGGCAAATAAATCACATGCCAGCCGAACGGTGAACGCACCGGATCGCTGGCGAAACTCGCCCCACTGACAACCGAGGCGCGCATTTGCATCAAGCGTAGACGCGCTTGAGCCACTGTGGCTGCATCCGCTTGCGCGGGCACACGGATCAGCAGGTGGCGGGGTTGCAAGGTATTAGCGCGGATCAGCTCGGCGAACATCTGCTGCGCCGCCAGCTCGCGGCGGGTGTACTCGGTGAAGGACGCCTCATCGAAACCGGCATCCTGCAGGCGACGGACGAATTTATCCGCGCCGCCGATGGCCATGCGGGTTTGCTCGATCTGCTCGCGCACCACTTGATCGTCGATCTGCACACCGCGCTTTTGCGACTCCTGCCACAGCAATTCTTTGTCGATCAGCATTTGCAACGCGGCCTGACGCAGTTCCTTGTAGGCCTTGGGACTGCGAATGCTCGTCACCGCACGGCCCTGATCTTCGAGGTATTCGGCGAAGAAACGCTCGAAGCGAAACCCGGAAATTTCCTCGCCGTTGACCCGCGCCACGGCCGGCTCGTTATTGGCCCAGGCCAGGGGGAACCAGCAGCTCAGCAGCAAGATCAGCGTTGTGCGTTTCATGATCGGGCCCTCCGTTCAGGGGCTGGCAACAATCGGTTTATAGGGCGCGACCAGATAGAAGCGCTGATCGGGCAAATCCACGGTGACCACATGGGCGCCGCTCAAGCCTAGACGCCGACCGGGGCCGAAGCTCAGGCGCGGGGTCAGGCCGGTGTCGAAATCGTGCAGGCCTTCCAGCGCCGCCACCAGTTTTTCGCGGCTGGCGTCGCGGCCAGCCTGTTTCATGCCTTCGCTGAGCAGCAGCATCGAGGCGTAGGCGCCGACTTGCAGCACCGCGTGCTGGGCGCCGAGGCCTTGGCTTTCGCGCAACAGCGTCAGGGCCATGCGCCCGGTTTGGGTCCAGTCGCTGGGCACGAACGGATAAGCGAGAAACACCCGTCGGGTAAAACCGTCGGGGACTTGCAGCAGATCGCCGGCCACCTGGCTTGAGGCGGCGAACAGGTAAGGCACTTGCCCGGCGCTTTGCAGACGCGTTGCCAGACGACTGAAGCCGCCGCCATTGCCCAGATAAAACACTGAACGCGAACCCAGCGGCAGCGCATCCGCCGCCGGGCCGTAGGCTTGCAGATGGACGTTTTGCCAGCCGTGATTGTGCAAATACTCGCCGAGGTTTTGCGCGGCCAGTGTTTGTGCCGGGTCATCGGGATAAGCGATCAGCGTCGGCCCTTGCAGTACGCGCAGGCTGGCCGTGGCGTAGTCGGCCAAGGCGATCAATTGCTCGCGCAAGCCCGGCAACGGCTCGAAAATCTGCGGACTGGCCTGCATCGCCCCGAGCAACGACAAGGCGCCGATCAGCGGCACGCCGGCCTGTTCCAGACGCGGCCCCAGTTCACTGTCGAGGGCCGGTGCAAGCGGTGCGATCAGGGCGAACACTTGTTCCTGCTCGATCAACTGCTGCAAGGCTTGTTCGGCACTGGCGCGATCCGGGCCGGGGTCGATCACCGTCAGGCGCAGTTGCCGACCGTGAATGCCGCCGGCCTGATTGATTCGCGCGACGCTACCATTGAGCACCGCAGCAATGGTCATGCCCTCTTCCGCCAGCGGCCCTTGGCTGGGCAGCAAGGTGCCCAGGTGCAAGGTCTCGGCATCGAGGCCGGGATCACGTTCGTCGGCGAGGCGTTTGAGGTACGCGGTGAGGTTGCGCTGATCCTTCATCGACAGCAGAAAGCGCGGCATGCTCGGGTCGAGGCGATTGTGACCGGGGTCGCGGCCCTGCTCGATGACGGTCGCCAGTGAGCTTTCGGTGTACGCCGGGTAGCTGCGCCCGTTGACCTGTTGCTGGCCGTAGATGCTGGTCAGTCGCGCCCAGTTCAGCGGCGGCGGACGTACCCCGCCTTCCGGTCGACCGAGGCCGTCGGCGCCGTGGCAGTTGGCGCACGGCAGGCTGGTCGCCGGCAGCAACACGTCCGCCGCGCCAACCCGCGCCATGATCGCCTCGCCACTGGCCGACAGACCCTGGCGGTACAGACGCTTGCCCGCCGTTTCTTCCGGGGTCAGCGGCGCAGCGCCCGCGCCAAGGCTGACGCCAGCGAGCAGGATCAGGGCGAGTACGCGGCTCAGGTCCATGGCACGGACTCAGCGGCCGGCCACGGGCATTGTCAGCAACTGCAAGCGCTGGGCAATGGCGGCGGCCGGGGCGTCGGGGCGGATCTTGCTCCAGCGTTTGTTGGCGACGTCGCCGACGATCAACTGTGTGGAGTGCTGCTCGGGTGTCGGCACGATCTGGCCGATGCGGCTCAATACCAGGTCCATCTGCGCCTTGTCGCCGGTGAGAAAAAGCCAATGAGGGTCATCGGAACCCTGCTTCAAGGTGTAAGCCTTGAGCACCGCCGGCGTGTCGCGCAGCGGGTCACTGGTAAGGGAAATGAAGGTGATGTCCTGCGCCTTGTCACCCAACAGCTCACGCACCTCTTTGAGCTTTTGCGTGATCAGCGGGCAGGCATCGGTGCAACTGGTGAAGATCACGTTGAGCAGCACGATGCGGTTTTGCAGTGCGTCACTGTAGAAGCGCAAAGTCTCGCCGTTCTGATCCTGCAACGGCGTGTCGGTGAACCAGGTTTTTGCGTCGTGGGTGCCTTTGGCCGGCGCGGCCGCCACCACGGTTGTCGGCTCAGGGGCATGGCCTTCGTGGGCAAACGCCACGGTGCTGAAGATCCAGAAACACACGCTCAGGGAAATCCAGTCAAGCAGTCTCATGGCTGTTGCTCCATGGCGATGGCGGTGTGTTTGGCGTGGGTGCGCAGGCCGCTGAGTTTTTCCACTTCCTTGGCCAGCAGCGCCGGGTCGGTGAAGCCGTAATAGCGCATCCAGTGACGATTGTTGCCGTCGCCGACGAGGATCAACGGTTGGTGATTCTTGAAGTCACCGCTGAAACTGCCGAGGCCTTTGAGGGTTTCGTTGATCGACTGCGGTGAACCGGTCAGCCAGCTCCAGCCCGGCCCGCGCTGGAAGGTTCGGGCGTAATCCTGCAGGCGTTTCGGGTCATCGCGCTGCGGGTCGATGCTGATCGACACCAGTTGCACTTCGTTGCCGACGCGCGCGCCAAGTTGTTTCTGCACCTTGCCCATGATCGACGAGACCACCGGGCACACCGTGGTGCAACTGGTGTAGATAAAGCTCATGACGACGATTTTGCCCTGCACCAGATCCTGTTCCAGGCGCACGGTTTTGCCGTTCTGGTCGAGCAGCGGCACGTTGGCGAATTTCACTTGAGCGTGTTCTTGCGTGTTGCTAGCCGGGGCTTTGTGCCCAGCGTGTTCGTCTGCCGAGTGAGCGTTGGCGTGTTGGATGCCAAGGCTCAACAGGCACAGGGTCAACAGGCCAGTGGATGCAAATCGGTTCATGTCGAAACTCCTCTTCAACGGGCCTGGCCGGGGGTTACCCGAACACTGGCAAAGGTCTTGTCATCGAAACCGGCGCCCAGCGAGGCCGCGCGCACATGCAGGTACCAGGCGCCGCTGCGGTCGAGGGTGATCGGCGCTTCGAACACGCCGTCGGCGACTTCCAGCGCCGCCACTTGGCGCGGGTGTGAAGTGGGCGCGAGGTAGTAGCGCAGTTGCACGTCTTTGACGCCGCTGCGTTGGGTTTTGTCTTTGCCCTGAACGATGCGGAAGCGCACGACGTAGGGGTCGTTGAGCGCCACGGCAGTCTTGTCGAGAAGGAACTCGACTTTCGGCAGGCCAAAATGTTTTTGCGGTTTGCCGTCAGGATCAATCTGCGCGGTGAAGCAGTGAATGATGTTCGGTTGATTGAGCAGGAACGCAACGTCGAAACGCCCCGCTGCCCGCAGTTTTACTCTGGCGCTGTAGAGGCCCGGCGAGACTTCGCGCAGGCTGCGGTCGATGACCATCGCGGCGCGGGCGATCTGGCCACGGTTGGGGTAGCCGGACATCGGCGCGTTCATGCCTTCGGCGTAGAAATAGGTGGTGTTGTCCACCGGGTTGACCACGAAAACCGCGTTGTCATCGCGCGACACCGCGAGGCTTGAGGCCAGCGGCAAGTCACCGGCCAGGCGCGGTGCTTGCGGGCCGGCTTCGAATCCCTGGCTGATCGGTTGGCGACCTTCGCCGAGGGAGGACAGGTTGATCATGGTGACTTTCGGTGAAGCGAGACCGCGTATGTAGGCGTAGGCCTGAGTGAACACCACTTGGTACGGCTCGGCGCTGACCTCCAGATCATGGATGGCGCTGTTGGTGGCGGCATCGATGACGCTGGCGCGGTTTTCCACGGTGTTGAGCACCACGCCGAAGCGGCCGTCGGCGCTGAAGCCCATGGGGCCGAGGCCTTGTTGCAACTGGATCACCCGGCGGATGGCGTGGGTGCTGGCGTCGATCACAGTGACGGTGCCGTCCTTGCCGTCGGCGACGTAGACCGCGCCGGACAGGGCTGAATAGGCGACTGACAGCGGATGCGAACCGGTCTTGATCTGCTCGACGATGCTCAGCCTAGCGATGTCGACCACGCTGACGGTGCCGTCGTCGCGGTTGCTGACGAAGGCGAAGCGGCTGTCCTTGCTGAAGGTGATTTCGTGGTGGCCGCGACCGGTCTGTAAATGTTTGAGGGGTTTGAGGCTTTGGCTGTCGATCACCGTGACGCCGGAGTCTTCGGCTTTGCTCGCATTGTTGCCGACCCAGAGCAGGCGTTCGTCCGGTTGCAGCGCGACGCGATACGGTTGGCTGCCGGCGCTGATCGAATCGATGACTTTGAATTGCTCACTGTCGATGACGGCAACTTCGCCCGCTGTCGGCATGGAAACGAACACGCGTTTGTTGTCTTTGGGCGTGACCCAGTCCATCGGCGGTTGTTTGAGTTCGATCCGCGCGAGGGTGCTGGTGATGCCGCCGACCGAGACCGAAGGATCGACCACGGCGATGCTCGCGTCGCGGTTCATCACCAGCAGGAAATAGCTGTTGAGGTCGAGCAACGGCCGTGCGCCGATGTTGGATTTGAGGAACACGCCAACCCGGGCCTTGCAGCTCTGATCGCGGCCCTGGGCCTGATCGGCGGCGAGGGTCTGCGGATCGACCCAGGCGCCCGGCGCCACCCCGGACAAAGGCTGGCCGGAGGCGCTATCAGTGACGCGGAACTGCACATCGGCGAACTCGCCTTCGCGCAGCTTGCCGTCGGCGGCCAGTGGCTTGAGGTTGAAATCCACCGCCACGCCATCACGGTTCAACGTCTGCCCACTGCCGTTTTGCGCCAGCGCAATCTCACTCAGCGTCAGCAACGCCCCGGCCATGGCCAGCGTGCAAATACCGATGATGTTGATGATCCTGTTCATACAACCCTCCCCTACACATTCCAACCAAACGACGCGATCCCTGTGGGAGCGAGCTTGCTCGCGAAGGCGTCGTCCGCCTCACCATCCAGAACCGGGTTGCTCCCATTCGCGAGCAAGCTCGCTCCCACAAGGGATTTGCATTCCTACCGCTCCCTCACTGCCAACCACCGGCCCCCTGTAGGCCTTCGCCTGCTCGCGATGGCGTCTTGCGCCTCATCCTCGAAACCGAGTTGCTCCCATTCGCGAGCAGGCTCGCTCCCACAAGGGATTTGCATGCATCCCACTCCCTCACTGCCACCACTGCCCACTGTGGGAGCGAGCCTGCTCGCGAAGGCGTCATCTGCCGCACCGTTCAGAATCGAGTCGGGCCCATTCGCGAGCAGGCTCGCTCCCACAAGGCTCTTCGTTGTACCTACTGGCTTGGCGGCGCCGGTTCCGGTTCGTTGGTCACGCGCAGCAGTCCCCATAACCCGGACGTGTTGCCGTAAGCGGCGTAGTCGCGGAACAGGTAATCCCCCGGGATCGCATTGCTGCCGCCGGCGCTCGGGATCATGAAACTGAAGTGCGCGGCCGGCAGGACGCTTTCGTGGGCGCCGATGTACATCGACATCGGGTTGTAGCCGAAGCGCACCGAGCCCACGCCCGGCGAGCCCATCGGATATCCGCCGACATCGCTCTTCTCGGCCTGGAACGGGTTCACCGACCAGACGTGCCCGTCGAGCTGGAACGTGGTGCCACGACTGCCACCACTCGGCATCAAAATATGCGTGCGGAACGGTTGCCCCGGTTTGGCATACAACACCGGTGTCTGCGGATCGCCACCCACCAGCGCATTGCTGTAGGCCATGTGCGCGTTGGTCATATCGCCATAACCCGCGCCATCGGCATGCCCGAACGGTGCATCCGGGGCGAGGCCGAAGCGGTACCACAGCGGTTCGGTCTTGTAGTTGATCGCCATGCTCGAGTTGTCCTGCGGATCGGTCGGCACGCCGAAACCCTCAGCAGCAATCCCTTCCACCGGCCGGCCATTGGCCCAACGGGTGTTCAACGCCTTGTGCCAGACCATCGCAAAATCGCGGTAGCTGGTCTGCCCCGGCGCGGTGACCGTGGCGTTGACCTTGCGCGCATCATCAACCCAGGTCGCGCCGATCGGCAGGATGCTCATCGCCCCACCGAGGCCTTTTTGCGGTTGCTTGATCACGTCCGCCGGGGTGAAATTCAAACCGCCGAACTCCACCGCCGTGGCGTTGATGTTGTCGACGCTGCGGCCCAGTTGCGTCACCGGTTTGCCTTCACGCTCCAAGTGCCCGGCGTAGTACTGATAGGTACGGGTCGGGTACGCGCCGCTGTTGCCGACGCGCGGTGGCACGGTCTGGATCGGGTTGGCGCCGACATTGGCCCCGTCGGATTTGGTGATGTCGTAGGCCAGCAATTGCGCATGCAGGCCGACGTGGCTGGACGGCCGCATCAGGTTGTTGCTGAAGGTGGTCGAGCCCAGTCCGCTGTTGCGATCACGCTTGACCATGCCTTGCATCACCGCCGTCTGGGTCAGGTCCGGCATCACGCTCGGCAGACGGTTTTCCAAAGTGATGTTGATGCAGTCCCCTGCCGCTGCACGCAACACCAGCGGTTCGACCGGGATACCGGGTTTGAGCTTGCCGCTGAGCGGATCCAGATCGGATTTACGCACGTACAGAATCGCGGTCGGGTCATGCAGCGGCCCGCTCTGCCCGCCGATGGTGATGGTTTCGCCATCCTCCGGATCGGTCACGGTGACTTGCGGAATGCTCACCGTGCGCGAGTTCAGCACCAGGGTGCCGCCCGCCGGATTCAGCGGCCCGCCGACATGCTGGCCAAGCCCTTCGGGATCGCCGATGGTCAGGCCCAGCGCATTGCCGAGAATGTCGTTGGCCAGCACCGCGACCACTTCATAGTTGCGCTGCACCGTCGGCCGCGTGCCGATGCCGTTGGGGTTGGCGCTGATCCGTGGGCAACTGCCCTCGAACGCCACGGTGTTGCGCATGCCCGCCGGATTCGGGTTGTTGGGGATGGCGAACAGGTCATTGCGTTTGGCGGTGTAGTTGCGCATCACCCCCCAGATGCCGCTCCAGTAGCCTTCGATCGAAGCGTCCATCGAGTACAGATAATCACCCGTGGTCGCCGCCGAACTGGAGAGCATCGACACCGGCGCAATAAAACCCATCTGCTCGGAGATGCCGATCATCTGCGACGCGCGCCAGCCAGAGTTGGAGCTGTTGCCGAAACCGGAACCGCTCTGCAGCCATTTCACACCGTGCAGGGTGACGTTGTGTTCCTCTTCATGGCCGCCGGCATGCACGCGCAGCCGCACGTTGTCGCCGGTGTAGGTGCGCAGCATCGGCGTGAACGGATCACCCGGTTCGGCGCCGCCCTTGTTGATGTGCGGCGGGAACAGCGTGGTGCCGCCGGTTGGGCCGGTGGCGGAGGTGAGCAGATTCGGCGCCAGGTTCATCGCTGGAATTGCGCGGTCGGTGCGGCTTTGCATGGCGAACGACAGATCACCGCCGAGGCCGTCAGCCTGCATGCCGCGCTTGCCGTCCGGGCCGACCTTGTTCGGGTCGTACACGCGCAGGGCCAGCGGCTCGTTGCGATAGTTGACGACGAACATGCCCGGATCATCCACCGAGATCGCCTGCGGACATGGCCGGCTCGGGCAGCCCGGGACCTGACCGCCCTGCACTTCCAATACACCTTCAAGCAAGTTGCTGGCGTTGTTGCGCACTGGCGGATTGATCGCGTAGCGGAAGCTGTCGGCTGTCGCCGGGAACGCCTGCGCGTTCGGCACACCGTTAGGCCCGGCACCGACATAGACGCCAGCTTCATAGGCGTGCTGGAAGTCGCTGTATTCGAGGAAGAACTCGCGGAAGCTGTCGTTCTTGCCGTCACCATCGAGGTCGCCGGTATTGATCACCGCTTGCCACGACGTCGGCCCGCCGTCCTGCCGCGCGCCGCTGTACAGAGGCTCGCCGGTTTCGGCGTGGAACCAGGTGGAACCGGCCGGCTCGGCAAGCACAGTCGCGTATAGACCGATCTGTTGGTGCGTCGATGGGCCGAGGTGGTCGTGGGTGAAGATGGTGCCGAGGCCGCGATCGACGCCTTTGGCGTTGACCACCGGATCGACGAACCAGCGCTGCATCGCCGTGCGCGCTCCAACCCAATCGGCGCGGCCGAACTGGCCGAAGAACGGATGGTTCTTGGCTTTCGGGCAAGCCTGGGTGCCGTCGCGCGGGTCAGTGCTGGCGCATTGGTTGAACTCACGGATCGCGTGAATACGTTCCTGCACAGCGCCGGGTGAGAGCACGCCGTCCTCGTAGTTCCAGCCGTTGGACGAGCCGTCCGCCGAGGTCAGGTCCCACTTCGGCAAGTGGATGTGCTGACCGATCACATCGGTCGGCGTGCGCACCTGATAGTCGTCCATCTCATAGGTGGCCGGCACCAGGTTGGTTTGCTGGTATTGCACGCAATCGAAAGTGTTCATGCGCATCACCAGCGGCTCTGGCGGACGCTGCTTGGTGATCACCGGCCAGGCGTCTTCCCACAGCGCTAGAATGCGTGCCTGCGGAAAGTGATAACCGACTTTGTTGTACACCGCATCGAATTGAATATTGGCGGCTTTGTAGATCCGTGGCCGGTCGGCAGTGAAGGTCGAGGCGCCGACGAAGGACATGCCGTCGACGCGCTCACCGCTGGCGAACTCGCCGCTGCCGGCGCTGCTGGTCAGGCGTTTTTGCCGATCGTCCATGCACGGTTCGTAGTACGGCGCGCCGGCCATCGGCAAGGCACCGTTGGTGCGAAACGCCTTGGCCACCACTTGATTGCCGGGCAGCAAGGCATAGCTTGGGTGATCTTTTTTCGCGTGGAAAGCCATCGCCGCCTGTTCGACTTCGGTGCCTTCTTCCGGCAGGTAAATCGGTTTGGCGCGAGTGACTTCCTTGGAGAAGTCGAGCGAAGTGGTCACGGTGTGCGCTTCGCCACCGGCCGCGACGCCATCCAGTGCGTGCCGCTGCAAGCCGCCATTCCAACCACCGGATTGCGCCGGATCAAGGTTGGCCCACAGCACTTTGCCGCTGGCCTTGAGCGACTGCGCGGTGGCGGCGTCGAGCATGTCCAGCGGCGGCGTTGGCGGACGTTGGCCGACCGAGCTTTCCATGCCGCCGATCCAGAATGGATAGCCAGGGTTTTTCAGGCTGCCGTCGGCATTGCGGTTGGCTTCGCTGCGATCGACCAGCGCCAGCGAACCGATGGCTTGACCGCCGGCGTTGCCGCCATGGTGCTCGCCGTCATCATCACCCTCTTCTTCGTCATCGTCGTCATCATTGCCGGCGACCAGGGTTTCGCCGATTTTCGGCACCACCACGACTTTGCCGGGCATCGGCGCCATGGCTTTGCCCGGCAGCGGCACAATCGCCGGAATCGGCGTACCGGCGACGATTTCGCCATCGGGCAAGGCGCGTGCGCCGGCCGCCGGTTTGCCACTGCGCAGGGCAAACGGTTCGCTGTGATAACCGTCGGCGCCCTGCTGCGAAACGTCGAGCCGGGTGCCTTCTTCGAAGACATCGTGGACCCGCCACATCGCCCACATGCCTTGGGCAAAATGCGGATAGAAATGGCAGTGATAGATCGCATCGCCGGCCACGCGGTTGCGGTTGCCCGAACCGCCATTGGCGATTTCATAGGTGTAACCGGCACCCGGGCCAATGCCTTGGGCGTCGACGTAATCGGAGTTGTCGTCGTTGGGGTTGAACAGCCACTGATGGCCGTGCAGGTGGAAGATGTGTTGCTCGTGGCCATTGTGGGTGTTGCGGAATTTGACGAAGTCACCGATGTAGCTGTGGTTGACGTTCGACGGCTCCGACGGATACAGCGCCATGGTGGCTTTCACCCCGATCTGATCGGCGCGCGGTGTCTGGCCCGGAGCGATATTCTCAAGCCCGGTGTTGGCCGGCACATCCACCAGCATCGCGACATCGCCGACCGTGTGCGAGCTGAGGAAGAATTCTTCATAGGCGCACGACAGGCAGTCGTGCATCGGCCCCACGCCCAAGCGGTTGGCGACCACTTCGGCGCCCATGCCGCCGGAGCCGTAGTTGATCATGAACGAGTCGCGGGTCGGCTCCAGCACATGAGCCATCACCGGATCGGCCCAATACGCCGGGAAGGCTTGAGTGGCGGCGGTTTCGTCCTGGAATTGCGAAGCGAAATCGCGGAACGCTTCGAGGCGGTTGGGGATCGCCGGGTTGCGTTTGCCCATCGATTCCAGCGGATAAGTGCTCGGTGGGAAACTGCCATCGGCGTTGCTGCCCATGACAATCGCGTCGCTTTCACTGGAAATGATTTCATTGCCGTCGACCATGCCGATGATCGGCGTGCCAGCCTTGCCTTCACGCAGCCACGGTTGGCGCTGCGGGTAGCGCGCCTGGTAATCAACGATCGGTTGGCCGGTGGGTGCGCGGCCAGTCGTGGCCAGGCGCATTTCTTCTTCGGTGAGGGTATTGCGATAAGTGCGACCGCCCTTGGGCAGCACGACGACCTGGCCGAACAGACCATTGGCAACGTTGCCGGCCGCGCCCTCGCCGCCAAACGTCGCGCCACGGCTGCTGACGGCAAACGCGCCCTCGCGCTCGGCGTACAGCGTGTAGGAGCGGCTCGCCCCCGGTGGCACCAGACTGTTGGCGTTACGTCCGGTGAATGAAGAGATGTCATCAATGCTGTTCACTGCTTGCAGGCCGTTGACCTGGAAACCGACGTGACGATCCGCCACTTGCTCATCGACTTTGAAGTCTTCAGCGCCGTTGGCGTTTTCCGCGCCCTCTTCTTCGCCCTCGTTTTCAAAATGCTTGTTGGGGTTGGCCTGATAGTCGAGCAGGTTTTGCAGATTGATCGTCAGGCAATCACCCGCCGCCACGCGCAACACCAGTGGCCGAGGACGCTTGTCCGGGCGCAGCGAGACTTTGCCTGGCACCGCGGCGCCACCGTAAGCCAGCGACTGCTCATGTTCATCGACCACGTCGCGTCGCAGGGCGAACATCATGCCGTTGATGTTCTGCGCGCCGAGGCGGTTGAACATCAGCGGTTGATCGAGGGCGACGACGTTGGCCACCAGATTGCGCTCGCAACGCACGGCCGCACTGGCCAGCTCGACGCTGAGCATCGAGGCCAGGATCAGCAGCCAGTTCAACAGAGACGGAGCGTGATGAATGCCAACCATGATCAGTAACCTCGTAGTGGGTGCTCTTGGGAACACTTCTCGACAAATGCCCCGGAGCAATCCGCGTGCCACAAAAAATTGCATGTCCGTTCAATCAGTTACCGCGACCAGTTGAGAATCCGGGGAATATTCCCCACCCCGTTTCCCCACTTTTCGGGTGTATCCGGTTTGCCCCGAAAGTGGGGAAACCGGGTTGGGCTCACAACGGCGCATCCATGGCCAGGCCTTGCAGACGCCGGTATTGGCGCAACACGTTCGGCACGTAACGCTGGGTTTCGGCGAACGGCGGAATCACCCGGCCACGGCTGAGCACCGCGTCGGGCCCGGCGTTGTAGGCCGCCACGGCAAGGGCGATGTCGTTGTCGAACAGGGTCATCAGGCGCTTGAGGTATTTCGCACCGCCCTGGATGTTGGCCTTGGGGTCATAGACGTCGGTCACACCCAGTTCGCGCGCGGTGTCGGGCATCAACTGCATGAGCCCGCCCGCGCCTTTGGCTGAGGTGGCGCCGGGGTTGTAGTGGGATTCCGCGTTGATCACCGCGTGCAGCAGCGCTTCGGGCAATTGATTGACTTTGGCTGCCGCTGAGACCAGCTCCGCGTAGGGCTGATTGGCGATCATTTGCGGCTGTTGATCGAGGCTGGCCACAGGCAATTCAGCCTCGTGGATCACCCGTTCGTAAGTGCGTCCAGGCCGGTGAACGTTGGACAGGACATAGCTGCCCTTGGCGTCCACCGAGATGAACACATCGGCCTGCGCGGCGCCGCTGAGCAGCACACATCCAAGCAATCCGCTGGCGAGAAATTTCATGTCGGGCCTCCCCGGATCGACCCCGATAAATTGGGGGAAATGCCCCAATGGCCGATCACGTTTGAGCCATACGCAAGCACTGTGCCGACTCTTGAGACGGCCGGTTTACAAGGGTTTCAGCCAATCAGGTGGTTTTCAGTGGGGGCTGAGCATGGCAATTGCATAAGCCCTTCAGGCGACACGGCTGCCACTCACGGGAGGTCATCATGAAGCTGCAATTTCGTCCGCGTGACCAACGCGGTTTTACCCTGCTCGAATTGCTCGTGGTGCTGGTGGTGCTCGGCCTGTTGGCCGGGATCGTCGCGCCGAAATACTTCGCCCAACTCGGCCGCTCGGAAGTGAAAGTGGCCAAGGCGCAGATCGAAGGACTGAGCAAAGCGCTGGATATCTATCGACTGGAAGTCGGTCACTACCCGTCCACCGAACAGGGCTTGCAGGCCTTGGTCACCGCACCCAGCGACGAGGCGAAATGGACCGGCCCGTACTTGCAGAAAAAGCTGCCGCAGGATCCGTGGGGGCGTAACTACACCTACCGCTATCCCGGCGAAAACAGCGAGTACGACTTGCTGTCGATGGGCAAGGACGGCCAGCCCGGCGGCGAAGGTGAAAACGCTGAAGTGACCAACTGGCAGTAAACGGAGCGCGGCCCATGCGATTTCATTTGAAAGCGGTCGGCAAGGCTGGCGTGGTGTCCTTGAGCGTCGAAGCTGCGGGTGACAGCGAGGCACGGCGGATCGCCGAGGATCAGGGTTTGCGCGTGCTCAGCTCGCACGCCGACAAGCATTGGCGTTCGCTGAAACTGCGCCAGCGCGAGACCTTCAATCTGGTGTTGTTCAGCCAGGAGCTGACCACGCTGCTCAATGCCGGCCTACCGCTGATCGATGCGCTGGAAAGCCTCGCCGAAAAAGAAACCGCGCCCGCTGCCCGGAAAACCTTGAGTGAGCTGGTGCGCCTGCTTTATGAGGGCAAATCCTTCTCGCAGGCGTTGGGCCAGTTGTCGGCGGTGTTCCCGCCGCTGTACGTGGCGCTGGTACAGTCCAGCGAGAAGACCGGCGCGGTCGGCGATGCGCTCGGTCGCTACGTCAGTTATCGCCAGCGCATGGACGAGGTGCGGCAGAAGATCATCAGTGCCTCGATCTACCCGATGCTGTTGCTGATCGTTGGCGGTGGCGTGGTGCTGTTCTTGATGGGTTATGTGGTGCCGCGCTTCAGTCTGGTGTTCGAAGGGCTGGGCAATAACCTGCCGTGGCTGTCGCAGGTGTTGATGAGCAGCGGCATGTTTTTACATGCGCATCAGGCTGAATTCTTCGGTGCGCTGGCGGCAATTGTCATCGCCCTCGCCCTGCTGCAAAAGCAACCGGCGTTTCGCCGTGGGCTGGATCGGCTGGTGGAGAAACTGCCGGCCGTGCATCAACGGATTTTCATGTATGAACTCGCGCGGTTTTACCGTTCGCTGGGGATTCTGCTGCAAGGCGGGATTCCGCTGGTGACCGCCATGAGCATGGTGCGCGGCTTGCTCACTGTGGCTTCGCGGACGCGACTGGATCAGGCCTGCGAGCGGGTGCGCGAAGGGCAATCGTTGTCCACCGCGCTGGAGCTCAATCACCTGGTGACACCGGTGTCGCTACGACTGCTCCGGGCCGGTGAACAGTCCGGCAACCTCGGGCAGATGATGGAACGCAGCGCCGACTTCTACGACGAGGAAATCAGTCGCTGGCTGGAGTGGTTCGTGAAATTGTTCGAACCGCTGTTGATGACGTTTATCGGCCTGCTGATCGGGGTCATCGTGATCCTGATGTACATCCCGATTTTCGAACTGGCTTCGAGTATTCACTGACTCCGGGAACGGGTCCGGTCCCTGCAACAACGCACTTTTACGTTCCCAACAAAACCACAAAGACGGAGAACGATATGCACATTAAAAAGCTCGTGCTCGCAATGGCCATCGGCGCAGTTCTGTCGGCGTCAACGGTACTCATTCCCGATAGCTTGTCCGGGGCGTCCAGTGCTTATGCCAAGGATGGTGGGAGTGGTGGTGGAGGCAGTGGTGGCGGTAGCGGAGGGGGCGGCGGCGGAAGTGGAGGCGGAGGAAGTGGCGGTGGCGGCGGCGGTCACGGTGGCAGCGGTGGTGGCAGCGGTGGAAATGGTGGGGGCGGAAGTGGCGGCGGAGGCAGTCACGGCGGTGGCGGCAACAGTGGCAGTGGCGGTGGCGGTGGCGGCGGCAACAGTGGCCACAGTGGCAGCGACCACGGCTCGGGGCACTCGGGCGACAGCGCCTCATCCGGCCGCAACGGCACCCATGCTGAAGCGGGAGATGACCATGGCGTGCACCGCGCTGGAGAAGTCGGCGATGACCACGGGGTCCACCGCGCCGGTGAGGTCGGTGATGATCGTGGCGTTCATCGTGCCGGTGAAGTCGGTGATGATCGTGGCGTCCACGCTGCGGCTGAAGCCGGCGATGATCGCGGCGTGCATATCGGCGGAGAGCCGGGCGATGACAAGCGCGCCAACTGATTTTTAGAAACACCACAAAACCTGTGGGAGCGAGCCTGCTCGCGAATACTGTGGGTCAGC
Source organism: Pseudomonas sp. CROZ-RG-20F-R04-15 (assembly GCF_022662375.1). GTDB lineage: Bacteria > Pseudomonadota > Gammaproteobacteria > Pseudomonadales > Pseudomonadaceae > Aquipseudomonas. Next base: position 78,295 of record NZ_JAKNQL010000017.1, read on the forward strand.
CAATGATGTTTTGACTGACACACCGCTTTCGCGAGCAAGCTCGCTCCCACAGGGTTTTGCGACGTGCGCAGATTCCGCAGACAACCCTTATCAAATGTGGGAGCGAGCCTGCTCGCGAATGCTGTATGTCAGCCAATGATGTTTTGACTGACTCACCGCTTTCGCGAGCAGGCTCACTCCCACAAGGTTTTGCGACGTACGCACATTACGCAGACGACCGTTAACAAATGTGGGAGCGAGCCTGCTCGCGAATGCTGTATGTCAGCCAATGATGTTTTGACTGACCCACCGCTTTCGCGAGCAAGCTCGCTCCCACAGGGTTTTGCGACGTGCGCAGATTCCGCAGACAACCCTTATCAAATGTGGGAGCGAGCTTGCTCGCGAATACTGTGGGTCAGCCAATGATGTTTTGACTGACACACCGCTTTCGCGAGCAGGCTCGCTCCCACAAGGTTTTGCGACGTACGCAGATTCCGCAGACAACCACCATCAAGTGTAGGAGCGAGCCTGCTCGCGATAGCGGTCATTCAGACACTGAAGTTGTGACAGACAGAACGCTTTCGCGAGCAGGCTCACTCCTACAGTTTGATCTGCGTATAGATCAGAGATCGACGTGGCTCTGATTCAGGCGCTCGCGCAAAAACTCTACCAGCGCTTGCACCGGCCGCGACGCCTGACGATGCTGTGGATACACCGCCGACAACGTCAGTGGCTCCGGGCGCAAATCATCCAGCACCGGCACCAGCCGGCCATCCTTCAGCGCCGCACCGACAATGAACGTCGGTAGATAAGTAATGCCCATCCCCTGCACCGCTGCATCCCTGAGCAACTCGCCGTTGTTAACGCGCATCCGCCCGGTGACATTGACCAACACTGGCTTGCCCTGCCCCGCGTTGAAGCGCCACTGCACCGAACGACTATGCCCGTATGGCAAACAGTCATGGCTGTGCAGGTCTTCTGGTTCAAGAGGCGTACCCCGTTCAGCCAGATACGCAGGGCTGGCGCAGTACACCCGCTCAATGGACGCGATACGCCGCGCGATCAGGGTCGAGTCTTCCAGCACGCCAATGCGCAGCGCCAGATCGTAGCCCTCACCGAGCAAATCCACCGGGCGATCACTCAGATCGACCTCAACCGTGACCTCGCGATAGCGCTGCAAAAACATCGGCAGCAGACAGCCCAGATGCGCCACGGCAAACGACAGCGGCGCACTCAAGCGAATCGTCCCGCGTGGCTCGGCAGTCTGCCCGGCGATGCCCTGCTCTACTTGTTCGACTTCACCTAACAGGCGCAACGCCGATTCGTAATAGCTCTGTCCCAACGGCGTGACGTCCAGGCGCCGCGTCGAACGGTTCAACAATCGCACGCCGAGGCGCTCTTCCAACTGCATCAAGCGTCGGCTGACGAATTGCTTGGACAAGCCCAATTGATCAGCCGCCGACGTGAAGCTGCCGGACTCCATGACCTGGCAAAAAATACGCATGTCTTCGAACGGGTTCATTGTCACTCTCTGGTGGACAGTTAAACGCTTTATAGCCGCTTTTTCACTTTTCGGCAGCCTATTAATCTGTGCTCACGGTGTTGCTGAGGCCTGAACCCCAGCGCCACAGCAGCCCGCAACCCAGGCAAACAAATCAAAAAACATTCAAAAGGATTTCCACCATGAACATCGTCAAAAAAACCCTCACCGCTTCCCTCCTCGCTCTGTCCATCGGCAACGCTTTCGCCGCTGAAACCAGCGGCGTCGAACACAACACCCAAGCCTTCCTCAACGCCCTCGCCGCCGGCGGTGGCAAACCCCTTGAGCAACTGAGCCCGAAAGACGCCCGTGCAGTACTGACCGGCGCGCAGGCTTCGGTGAAAGTGGATCTGTCGGGTGTTGAAGTCAGCGACAAGGCGATCAAGGTTGATGGCCAGACCATCAACCTGAAAGTGGTGCGTCCGGCCAAGGTCAAAGGCGAGTTGCCGGTGTTCATGTTCTTCCACGGTGGCGGCTGGGTGCTCGGCGATTACCCGACGCACCAACGCTTGATTCGTGATTTGGTGGTGGGCTCTGGCGCCGTCGCGGTGTACGTCGATTACACGCCGTCGCCGGAAGCACAGTACCCAACCGCGATCAACCAGGCCTACGCCGCCACCAAATGGGTGGCCGAGCACGGCAAGGACATCGGGGTCGACGGCAAACGTCTGGCCGTGGCCGGCAACAGCGTCGGCGGCAACATGGCGGCGGTCGTGGCGCTGATGGCCAAGGAACAGAAAGCCCCGGCGCTGCGCTTCCAGTTGCTGATGTGGCCGGTGACCAACGCGCAGTTCGATGACGGTTCGTACCAGCAATTTGCCGAGGGCCACTTCCTCACCAAAGGCATGATGCAGTGGTTCTGGGACAACTACACCACCAACCCGGCCGAGCGTGCGCAGATCCACGCCTCGCCGCTCAACGCCAGCACCGAACAGCTCAAAGGCCTGCCTGCCGCACTGGTGCAGACCGCCGAATTCGACGTGCTGCGTGACGAAGGCGAAGGCTATGCGCGACACCTCGATGCGGCCGGCGTGGCGGTGACCTCGGTGCGTTACAACGGGATGATTCATGACTTTGGCCTGCTCAATCCGCTGAGTCAGATTCCGGAAGTGAAAGCGGCGGTGCGTCAGGCGGCGGCTGAGCTGAAGACTCATCTGAATCCATAACAGCAAAAGATCGCAGCCTGCGGCAGCGCCTACATTGGAATACGTTCTTCTGTAGACGCTGCCGCAGGCTGCGATCTTTTTATCGGCAGACACTGCGGAGCTTCGGTCATGACCCTTTTCTACACTCACCTGCTGTCCTGGAGCGCCGCCCTGCTGCTGCTCGACGCTGTGCTCTGGCACTTCTCGCCCTTCACTCATCGCGCCCCGAGAGTGGGTGTGCGGCTGGTGCTGTTTCTGGCGTTCACGGCGTTGGTAATCAACGCGGGTGTCAGTCCGCTGCAAGCGCCATTGTTCGCCGATGACCGGGTGGCACAACTGGGCGCGACAGCACTGGGAATTCTCTGGTGGCTGTACGCCGCGCGGGTGCTGACCGAAGTCATCGGCCTGGCACTGATGCGCCGCATCGGCCACAGCGGTCGTTTGCTGCAGGACGTGATCGGTGCGCTGGTGTTTCTGGTCGCCACCGTCGCCGCAGCCGGTTACGTGCTGGAATTGCCGGTGAAAGGTTTGCTGGCAACCTCCGGCGTGGTCGCCATCGTTGTCGGTCTGGCGCTGCAAAGCACCTTGGCCGATGTGTTTTCCGGGATCGTGCTCAACACCACCAAGCCCTATCAGGTGGATGATTTCGTGGTGATCGACGGCGTCGAAGGCAAGGTCTTCGACATCGACTGGCGCGCCACGCACCTGCTGACCAGCGCCGGAACCATGGCGGTAGTGCCGAACTCGGTCGCGGCCAAGGCGAAGATCGTCAACCTCAGTCGCCCGAATAACATGCATGGCGTGTCGATCAGCATTCAGGTGCCAAATCACATTCGCCCGCGTCGGGTACTCGATGCGCTTGATCGCACGCTGCAAGGCAGCAGTTCGCTGCTGTTGAGTCCGGCACCGAAAGCCGTACTGAAAGAGGCGGGCGAAACCATGTCGGAATACGTGGCCAGCGGTTTCATCGCCGAGCTTGGCAAGAAAAGCGAAGTGCGCAATCAGCTGTTCGACCTCGCTCACCGGCATCTCGAAGCGGCGGGAATCTCGCGGCAACCTGACGGGGTGATCGAACCGTCGACCCGCGCTCGCGCATTGCTCGATGAAGTGAAAATCTTCCGCTCGCTGAGCAGTGAGGAGCGTGATCGCCTCGCCGAATCGATGGTTGCGCAGCAGTATGCGGCGGGCCAAGTGGTGCTCGATCTGGACGAAGTGCCGGACAGTCTTTTCGTGATCGCCACCGGAGTGGTCAGTGCGACTGTGCCTGATGGCGACAGCAAGGTCGAAGCCGGGCGGATGGGGCCGAGTGAGGTCATGGGTGAGCAGAGCATTCTGGCGGATACGCCGTCGCAGGCGACGTTCACGGCGTTGACGTCGAGCATCATTTATCGTCTCGACAAGAATCTGACCCGCGAGTGCATGGCGCAGCGCACAGAGGTGGGTCGGGCGCTGAACAAGTTGCACGCGGTGCGTCAGCAGAACAGTCGCCTCGCGTTGATGGCCAAGCCGGTGGCGGTGAGGAAAGGTGGGTTTTTGGGTTGGTTGCAGAAGCGTTGAAGCGGCAAGATCAAGATCAAAAGCCCCCTCACCCCAGCCCTCTCCCACAGGGGGGCGAGGGGGAAAGGGAGCAGACCGCATACAATTCAGAACCTGAGTTCGGCTCGGTATTGCACGTCGGCGCACCTCGAAAAAATCCCTCAGTCAGTCCCCTCTCCCCAAAACCTCGAAGGGAAAGGGAGCCGATCTCCGGGGTTTTCAAGACCTGAGTTCGGCTCGGTATTACAGGTCGGCGTACCTCGAAAGAGCCCCTCGGTCAGTCCCCTCTCCCTCCGGGAGAGGGTTAGGGTGAGGGGCTTTTCAGGATCAGCCGATTACTTGGCAGTGAACTTGGTATAGCTGTTGATCAGGTTGCGGTAGTTCGGCAGACGCTCCGACAACAGATGCGCCAGACCTTCCATATCGTTGCGCCAGTCACCCTGCAGCTCGCACGCTACCGAGAACCAGTTCAGCAGGTGGGCACCCGCCGCCGACATCCGCGCCCATGCCGCTTGTTGCACTGTGGTGTTGAAGGTGCCGGACGAATCCGTCACCACAAACACTTCGTACCCTTCAGCAATCGCCGACAGGGTCGGGAACGCCACGCAAACGTCCGTCACCACACCGGCGATGATCAGTTGCTTGCGACCGGTTGCCTTGATCGCCTTGACGAAGTCTTCGTTGTCCCACGCATTGATCTGCCCCGGACGCTGAATGAACGGCGCATCCGGGAACTGCTCACGCAGCTCAGGCACGATCGGGCCGTTGGGGCCGGCGTCGAAACTGGTGGTGAGGATGGTTGGCAGCTTGAAGAACTTGGCGATGTCACCCAGCGCCAGCACGTTGTTCTTGAATTCGTTCGGGGTGAAATCTTGGACCAGCGAGATCAGACCGGTCTGGTGATCGACCAGCAATACAACCGCATCATCTTTGTTCAGACGTGTGTAAGGAACGCTCATGGGAAAACTCCTGATGGACGGATGGATGAAGCGTGAAGCGCCGACCGGATGGCCGGCGCTTTAGGGGGAATCAGAAGGCGAAACAGGAACAGCCGAACGCGCCCCAGAAACCGGCGAAGTCGCTGACCGGCGCATTCGACATCCGCGCCTTTTCATGGCTGTGGGTGTGCACCGCACACGGCCCGCTGCACTGGTGAACCTGCGCCTGCAACGGCGAATTCGGCCGCCAGTGGCCCGGGACTTTCACCACTGGCGACCAGTCCGGCAGCACCGGAATCGAGCGCGGACCGAGGTCTTCGAAGTCGCCAGCGGCGTAAACGATCTTGCCGCCGACCACGGTCATGACCGACTCGATCCACTTGATCGCTTCTTCCTCGACATGGAAGAAGTCCGCGCTCAGCGCCGCCAGATCCGCCAGTTGCCCGACCTTGATCTGGCCTTTCTTGCCCTGCTCCGAGGAGAACCAGGCGCTGCCGTGGGTGAACAATTCCAGCGCGGTGGTGCGCGGCAAACCTTCTTCGTACAGCGCCAGACCGCCGACGGTGCGGCCGCTGACCATCCAGTACAACGAAGTCCACGGGTTGTAGCTGGACACCCGCGTCGCATCGGTGCCGGCGCCGACCGGTACGCCTTCGGCGAGCATGCGTTTGATCGGCGGGGTCGCCTCGGCGGCTTGCTTGCCGTAGCGATCGACAAAATATTCGCCCTGGAACGCCATGCGATCCTGAATCGCGATGCCGCCGCCCAATGCCTTCACACGCTCGATGTTCTGCGGAGTGATGGTTTCAGCGTGGTCGAAGAACCACGGCAGACCGTTGAACGGAATGTCTCGGTTAACCTTCTCGAACACGTCGAGCATGCGGCTGATCGACTCGTTGTAGGTGGCGTGCAAACGGAACGGCCAGCGCTGCTCGACCAAGTGGCGCACCACCGGCTCCAGCTCTTCTTCCATGGTTTGCGGCAGATCGGGGCGCGGCTCAAGGAAGTCTTCGAAGTCCGCCGCCGAGAACACCAACATCTCGCCAGCGCCGTTGTGACGCAGGAAGTCATCGCCCTGATGCAACTTGACGCTGCCGGTCCAGTTCTGGAAATCGCTCAGCTCTTCTTTCGGCTTCTGGGTAAACAGGTTGTAGGCGATACGCACGGTCAACTGGTCGTCTTTGGCCAATTGTTCGATCACCTGATAATCGTCCGGGTAGTTCTGGAAACCGCCGCCGGCATCGATCGCACTGGTCAGGCCGAGGCGATTGAGTTCGCGCATGAACTGGCGGGTCGAGTTGACCTGATATTCCAGCGGCAGCTTCGGCCCCTTGGCCAGCGTCGAGTAGAGAATCATCGCGTTCGGTCGCGCGACCAGCATGCCGGTCGGGTTGCCATTGCTGTCGCGGACGATCTCGCCACCCGGCGGGTTCGGCGTGTCGCGGGTGTAACCGGCCACACGTAGCGCGGCGCGGTTGAGCAGCGCGCGGTCATACAGGTGCAAAATGAACACCGGGGTGTCCGGCGCAGCCTGATTGATTTCTTCGAGGGTCGGCATGCGTTTTTCGGCGAACTGGAATTCGTTCCAGCCACCGACCACGCGCACCCATTGCGGGGTTGGCGTACGGTCAGCCTGATCCTTGAGCATGCGCAGCGCATCGGCCAGCGACGGCACGCCTTCCCAGCGCAGTTCGAGGTTGTAGTTCAAACCGCCACGAATCAAGTGCAAGTGCGAGTCGTTGAGACCTGGGATAACGCAGCGGCCGTGCATATCGACCACTTGCGTGTTCGGCCCGCGCAGGGCCATCGCTTGATTATCGTTGCCAACGACCACGAAGCGGCCGTCGGTGATGGCCACGGCACTGGCCAGCGGTTTGGTGCGGTCGACGGTATGAAATTGACCATTGAACAGAATCAGATCGGCGCTCATCGCAGTTCCTCAAGCAAAGTGAAAAGGAGCGAACCCCGCGCGCTCAGCGTGGCGAGGTTTCTTGGGAATCGAGGTGTTCATGGGCCTGACTGGCTTCGAGCCACGGCGTAAACAAACGGGTAACCGGCGGCATCACCACGTACACCACCGACAGAACGATGGTCAGGGTGATCAGGAACGTGGCGACCACGTAGTTGGAAAGTAGCGGATGCAGCGCCAGCAGCGGCCCCCAGATCAGCGGCACGAGCAAGGTGTGCGGCAGAATCACCAGCAGCGTGACCACGGCCTGCTTCCAGCGCGGTGGCCGCGAAGCGGCATCGGCCAGTGGCGTAAACCAGAATTCATTGATCGGCGCGACTTCCGTCTGATCGCCATCAGCCAGCATTGGCGCGGCTTCGGCAACCAGTGCCTGGCGCTGCGGCGACTCCAGCCAGCCTTGCATCGATTCGGTGGAACTGAAGCGCAGTACGCAGGTGTAGAAATCGAGACGGCCGCGCTTGCCGCGCACCACGTCCACACCCAGATGGCCCTCACGCTGCCCCGCCACGTGGACGATATTGCGCAACCAGGCCTCGTACGCCGACTCGAAACCAGCCTTGACCCGGTGTTTGATGATCAACGTGACCGTTTCGTCGACCCCCGGTGCTTGTGGATTGAGGACTTCAGGCATAACGCAACACTCCGGGCAAACGAACAGAAATCGCCAGCCGTCCCGGCCCGGCGATAAACACAGTGGTAAACAGGATCAACAGCAACCAGCCGAACTGCCCTTCGGCCACACTCCATTGCGGATGCACGACGAGCAGTGCCACCAGCAGCACAAAGAGAATAGGCACGCAGGCCAATCGCGCCAGTAACCCGGCGACGATCAGTAGCGGACAGAGCACTTCGGCGAAGATCGCCAGGATCAGGGAGAGGTGGGCACCGAGGTGGAACGGGTCTTCGATCAACTGCAGTTGCGCAGTGAAATCGAGCAGCTTGGGCAAGCCATGGACCCACAGCAGAAACAATCCGCCGCTGACCCGCAGGAACAGCAAACCGATGTCGCGTGCCTGTTCATCCCGTTGAGAAACGTGCATGGACTCACCCGTGAATAATTATTGGGTGAATCATGCCGGGGTTGGGTGGGAGGAAATTGGATAGGTGTGCTCAGTTCCACGGCGCGCCAGGTTTTTTGAAACACCGCAGAACACTGTGGGAGCGAGCCTGCTCGCGAAGGCGTCGGGTCAGTTGATAAATGCTTTGAACGACACACCGCTTTCGCGAGCAGGCTCGCTCCCACAGGGGATTGGTGTTGTTTGTGAGATATGCGCAGGGATTCAAATCACTGGAATATCCAGCGGCGCCGCCATGAACTGGCTGATCCGCGAACGCAACCATTTCTCTGCCGGGTCGTTGTCATGCACCCCGCTCCACGCCATCGACAATTGCGCCGCATCGATCGGAAACGGTGGATCTTCGGCACGCAAGGCACAGCCCTCAACCAGCGCACACGCGGCGTAATCCGGCACGGTGGCGATCATCTCGGTGCCAGCGAGCAAGGCGCGCAAACCGCTGAATTGCGGCACGCCGAGGACGACGCGGCGACTGCGTCCGACCTTGGCCAGGTCCATGTCGATATTGCCGCTCAAGTCGCCGGAGAACGACACCATCGCGTGCGGGCGCTCGCAGTATTCGTCGAGGGTCAGCGGCCCCGGGCGGTCATCGCCGCGCAGGACCTTGCAGGGAATGTCGCGCAGTTTTTTGCGCTTGGCGTTGGCCGGCAACTCAGTGGTGTAACTGACGCCGACGGAGATTTCTCCAGACGCCAACAGTGCCGGCATCAGCAGGTAGTTAGCGCGGCGCACGACCACGACAATCCCTGGCGCCTCTTGCTGAAGCTGACGCAACAACGGCGGAAACAGGCCGAATTCGGCGTCGTCCGACAGGCCGATGCGAAACACGTCGCAACTGCTCGCCGGTTCGAACTCCTTGGCCCGGCTGACCGCGCCGGAAATGACGTCCATCGCCGGTTGCAGCTCCTTGAGAATCGCCAGCGCCCGCGCGGTCGGCTCCATGCTACGGCCGTTGCGCAGCAACAACGGATCATCGAACAGGTCGCGCAAACGCCCCAACGCCGCGCTGACGGCCGGTTGCCCCATGAACAGTTTTTCGGCGACGCGGGTCAGGTTCTTTTCGAACATCAGCGCTTCGAAAATCACCAGCAGGTTCATGTCGACGCGACGCAGATCGTTACGGTTCATGGGCACAGATTCCTTTTAGCCAGTCAGACGCCAGTGCTGCGCACTTTACGCGATCAACCGGACTGTTAGCGCCGTTTCGCAGCGAAATTAACAACGATTAACTCGTCAGCCTCCCGCCCTCACCCAACAATGAGTCCCTCTGCGCAGCGTTGTTTTTTTGACCTGAGGGCATGCGCCGACCGTGCATTCCCCATCGACACGGACTTTGGCCATGGCTCACTTACAGCACAGCGTCGCCCTCGCCCCTGCCAGCGAACCGCGCAAGACCGGGATCGGCGGGCTCAGTCCGCAGCGCGAACGACAGGTCAAACAATTGATCCTCGAACGTTTGGGCGAAAGCCTCGAGGTCACCGAACTGGCCCGCGCCTGTTCGCTGTCACGCAGTCATTTTTCCCGCGCCTTCAAATGCAGTACCGGATTGTCGCCGCAGGACTGGATTCGCACCCAGCGCATCGCGCGGGCCAAGCTGCTGATCCAGCACACTGACCTGAGCCTGACGCAAATCAGCCTGGAATGCGGGTTCTGCGATCAGGCGCATTTCTGCCATATGTTTACCCGCAGCGAGGGCATCAATCCGTTTGCCTGGCGCTGCCAGATCATGCGTGAACCCAAAGCTCACCGTTCACAGACCGCCATGTTTTGATCGCGGCCCCCGTTGCACTGACGCTCAAACCTGAGGATTATGCCGGGACACCCCGGATTAGAAGGCCTGCGCATGCGCGCGGCACTGCTCCGCTCTGTCCGCCGCAGCACCGCAGGAGTGAGCTGTTGAGTCTTTCGCCGAATCAGGCCCTCGGTTTTGGCCCCTATCGGATTCATCCCGGACAACGGCGCGTGCTCGAAGGCGAGCAGCCGTTACGTCTGGGCCGACGGGCAATGGACATCCTCCTGATTCTGCTGGCCCATGCCGGCGAAGTGGTGAGCAAGCAGCAATTGATGGCCGGCGTCTGGCCAGACAGTGTCGTTGAAGAGATCAATTTGCGTGTGCACATGGCAGCGCTGCGCAAAGCGCTCGGTGACGGTCAGGCCGGCCAGCGTTACATCATCACCGTGGCGCAACGAGGTTACAGTTTCGTCGCCCCGGTTTTACCGCAATCCATGGAGGAGCGTCCTGTGGGCGATGTTGGCGGTCGGCACAATCTGCCCTTGCGGCGCACCCGGATGATCGGTCGCCAACCGCTGGTCGACAGCTTGATGACGCATTTGCCGCGCCAACGCTGCATCACCCTGGTCGGCCCTGGCGGGATCGGCAAGACCACCGTGGCCCTGCGGGTAGCCGAGCAGTTGATCGGGCACTATCGCGACGGCATTCGTCTGGTGGATCTGGCACCGCTGAGCGATCCGCGGTTGATCTGTTCACACCTGGCCGCCCTGCTTGATCTGGCACTCCTTGAGGGCGACCCGCAGACGGCGCTGGTCAAAGGCCTGCAACAGCGGCAGATGCTGTTGCTGCTCGACAACTGCGAGCATTTGATTGATGCCGTTGCGACGCTCAGTGAAAGCATTCTGCGCGGGGCGCCGCACGTGCATATCCTCGCCACCAGTCGCGAGAGTCTAAGGGCTGAAGGCGAATACGTGCAGCGTCTGGACTCCCTCGAATACCCGCCGATGACGACGACGCTGGATCGTGAGCAAACGCTGAATTTTTCGGCGCTGCAATTGTTCGTCGAACGAGCGACGGCCGCGCAGGAAAGCTTCGAACTGAGCGATACCCAGTTGCCGGAAGCGATCGAGATCTGCCATCGGCTCGATGGCATTCCACTGGCGCTTGAGCTGGCCGCAGCGCAGGTCGCCGAACTCGGTCTGGACGGCCTGCTGAGCCAATTGCAGGGCCGTTTGCCGCCGCTGGCGGCGGGCAATCAAAGCAGTCTGGAGCGCCACCTCACCCTGCGCGCCACGCTGGACTGGAGTTTCAATCTGCTCGACCACTGCGAGCAAACCTGCCTGCGTCGTCTGGGCGTGTTTCGCGGTGGTTTTACCCTGGAGTCGGCGGCGGCCGTTATCGTCGGCCAACAGATCGACCCCGGTGTGGTGTTTGTGTCGATCACGCAATTGGTGGCCAAGTCGCTGCTCGCCGTCGAAGTCGGTGACGAGGACGTGTTCTACCGTTTGCTCGACACCACCCGACGTTACGCGCTGGAAAAACTCGATCACGCTGCCGAATGCGAAGAAACCCGCGAACGGCATGCCGAACGCTGTCTGGCGTTGATGCAGCAGGCGCAGAACGATTGGGAAAATACCCCGACGCTGTTGTGGATCGATCGCTACGCCCGAGGACTAGAAGATTTGCGCGCGGCGCTGGACTGGAGCCTGAACGGTGTCGGCCCCGGGGGTCTAGGGATTCGACTGGCGGCAGCGTCGGCGCCCTTGTGGCAAGAGTTGTCGCTGCTCAAGGAGTACGGCGGCTATGTACGCCGGGCGCTGAGCCTGCTTGATGAACTCGACGAACCTTGCCCGCGCCTGAAAGTTGCGCTGAAACTGGCCCTCGGTAGTGCCTGCTATCACACGTGGGGTGGCACGGCGGAAACTATCGAAGCTTTCGCCGAAGCTCGCCAGTTGGCGCATGAACACGACGACGTTGCCGGGCAATTGCGCGCAGTTTCCGGGCACATGGCGGTCAACCTCAGTTGCGGGCACTACCGCATGGCGCTGGCACAGAGCGAGCACTTCGACCGCCTCGGCTTGCACGGCGACCCGCTGTTGTCACTGAGTACCCATCGCTTGCGCGTATTGGCCCTGCATTATGCCGGCGACCAGCCACAGGCGCGCATTCACGCCGAACAGGTCCTCCAGCGCCTGGCGCAAAGCGGCCATGTCAACCGCTTCACTCATGGCTTTGGCGTGCAATACGACCAGAGCGTCGCGTCGCTGACGGTGCTGGCGCGGGTCTTATGGATGCAAGGTCTGCCGGAACAAGCCTGGCACACGGCGCGGCAGGCCCTGGACATTGCTGTACAGATCGACCATGGCACCTCGATTTGCTACACCCTCGCGCTGGCGAGTTGTCTGATCGCTCATTACAACGGTGATCAGCAAAACGCCCGGGCGCTGTTGCAGCTGTTGCTGGAGCAGTCGCAGAAACATTCGGTGCTGCTGTTCAACACGTGGGCGCGGCACTATGCGCAGGTGATTGACGCGCAAGCCAAGGCGCCGGTGCTGACGGACAGCAGTGGGCTGATCCGGGAAATCATGGTGACACTGGATGGCCGCTTTATGGATGACGCGCTGCTTGAGCGGGCGTTGAGTGGTGATGCCGGGTGGAGCACGGCGGAGATCCTGCGGGCTCGGGCGGATGCGTTATTGAGTGACGATCCGGGTTGTCTGGGTGGGCCTCTTCGCGAGCAGGCTCGCTCCCACACTGATTCTGAGTTCACCACAATCCCCTGTGGGAGCGAGCCTGCTCGCGAAGAGGCCCTCAAGGAAGCCGAAGCACTCTTGCAACAATCCCTGATAATCGCCCGCACCCAAGGCGCGCTCGCCTGGGAACTGCGCAGCGCTACTTCATTGGCGCAACTCTGGCAGCGCCAGTCGCGCTGTCGCGAGGCGCTGGATTTGCTCAGTCCGATCTATCAACGCTTCACCGAGGGCTACGCGACCCCGGACTTGCGCAAGGTGCGCTTGCTGATCGACGAGTTACGCGAGTGCGTGCACACCTGAGGCCAGACGAATCCGCTTGATGTAACGCGCATGCCGGCGTTCAAGCTCAATCCCTTCACCGCTGCGCTCAAGTTGCTCGCGGGCATAGCAGCGGGTGGTGTTGAGCATCCGGTATCGGCCCGCACTGCCGCCCCGCTCCACCGTCAGCAACGACTTCAGTGCCAGACCTTCGATGATCACGGCGAGCCGCTGCGGAGCCAGTTGCGGGCAACTGATCACCGCCAGCGCCGCCTCCAGCGTAAACGCCATTCTGAATACCGATAGACGCTGCAGTACGCGTTGCTCCTGTTCACTCAAGCGCTGATAGCTCCAGTCGAGGGCCGCCTGCATGGATTGGTGCCGTGGCACAGCGGTGCGCCGGCCATGGCTGAGCACTTGCAGGCCGTGGGCCATTTGCGCCTGCAAGCCGACCAACGCCAGTGCATCGATCTGCGCCGCCGCCAGCTCGATCGCCAAGGGCAAACCGTCGAGTTGCCGACAGATCTCGACCACGACTTTGACGTCCTGCTCACGCAAGCGGAAATCATGCTGTCGCGCCCGCGCACGGCTGACGAACAACTGCACCGACGAATGGCCCATGGCTTGCGTGATGCAATCGGCCGTCGAGCGTTTCGGGGTGGCCAGCGGTGGCACGTACTGAAGCGTTTCCAGACTGACGTGTAAGGCTTCGCGGCAGGTGGCGAGAATCGACAGTCGAGGCGCGGCTTCGAGCAACGTTTCAACCGCTGCTTTGCAAGCGTCGCGGTGGTGGTCACAGTTATCCAGCAGCAGCAAGGCGTGGCGAGTCGAGAACCCGGTCAAATCGCCCTCCAGGGTGCGCAGCACATGATCGAGGACCGACGTGTCGCCGTCGACCAAGCTCAGATCGACCCGCCAGACGCCGTCTCGGTAGTACTGCAACAGCAGCTCCGCGACCCGCAATGCGACAGTGGATTTACCCACCCCGGCCGCCCCCGTGACGGTCACCAGCCGGCATAGCGGCATTTGCCGCACCAGCCCGCCGACCAGCGAGTCGCGTCCGGCGACCGCAGTCAGTCGCGCAGGCAAATTATGCTGGGGCGTTTGCAGCCCCTCGAAGACCACTTGCGCGGCGCTGTCGCAACGCACCGGGGCAATAAAGCTGTATCCGCATTGCGGCACGTTGACGATGTAGCGCTGACCGTTTTCACCATCACCCAATGCGCGCCGGAGTGCGGCGATGTGCACGCGCAGGTTGATTTCCTCGACCACCGACGTCGGCCACACCAAAGCAATCAACTGCTCTTTTCTGATCACTCGACCGGCACGCTCGACCAGCACTTGCAGGATGTCCAGCGCACGACCGCCCATGCGCAAGGGCCGATCTCCATCGAGTATCAGCCGTTGCCGCAGGTGGAAGGCGTAAGGGCCGAAATGCAGCACCGACGCCGTGTTCAAATCGTTGAGGCTATCCATGCCAACTATCTTGGCAGCCTCAGATGACGCGACAACCGCTAGACGAGGCGCAGCACGGACATCCGGGTGCGCCAGACGGACACAAGCGCTCTAGCTGAACTGTTCGCGGTACTGCGCAGGGGTCAGGCCGAGCTTTTCAGCGAACAGTGAGCGCATGTGCCGGACACTGCCGAAACCGCTTTTGTAAGCCACGGTTTTAAGCGGCAGATCGCTGGTTTCCAGCAGATTTCGCGCGCAGTCGATGCGCGCACTTTGCAGAAACTCCATCGGCGTCATGTTGATGTCGCGGGTGAACAGCCGCGCGAAGTGCCGCGCACTCATATTGGCAATAGCGGCCATGCGTTCGACCGTGAAGGCTTCGTCGAGGTGCTCCAGCACGTAGCTTTGCGCGCGGGTGATCGGCGTTTCCTGCGGTGCCACGGCGGCCATCAGCGGACTGAACTGGGCCTGCCCGCCCTGCCGTTTCATCACCACCAGCAGGACTTTGGCCACGTCCTGGGCGAGTTTCTTGCCGTGATCGCGGGCGATGACAGCGAGCGCCATATCGATCCCGGCGGTGACACCGCCGGAGGTGATCAGGTTGCGATCTTCGACATAGATCTGATCCGTGGCGACTTGAGCCATTGGGAAACGCTTGATCAGGCGTTCGGTGTAGTTCCAGTGGGTGGTCACCCGGTAACCGTCCAGCAATCCGGCATGGCCCAGCACAAAGGCGCCGGTGCAGATCGAACCGTAATGTTCCACGCGCCGAACGGCGTCCTTGAGCCAGGCGAACAGCGCCGGAAACTGTTGGTTGTAGGCACCCGGGCCGCCCGGAACCAACAGCAGATCATAATGTTCGGTGTTGTCGTCGATAATCCTGTCGGCATGCACCAAAACGCCGTTGGATGCCCGCAACGGGCCACGTTCAGTGCCAAGCGTGATCAATTGATAATGCGCATCGGGTTTCAGGTAGCGATTGGCAACCGAAAAAACCTCCAATGGCCCGGCCATATCGAGCAGGAGAAAGTCGGGAAACAGCACCATTGCCACGGTTTTCATGGGCAGACATCACTTAAATCAAGGAGACATGAGACAGGCCAGACATTATGGCCAAGTACGACATAGAGGGCGCAAGAGTTTGTGCGAAGCGCATCGCATAACTGTCAACCTGATCGGGACAGTCTTTCAATTTTCATCTACTTATTGCGTCCATCAGTAAACAGTAACCTTCTCCTCACTCGGACGAATTCACGTCCCGCAAGGAGATTTCATGATGCTGACCCTTCGCAAAGCCTCCGATCGTGGCCTCGCCAATCATGGCTGGTTGAAGTCCTTCCACACCTTTTCCTTCGCCAGCTATCGCGACCCTCGCGAACAGGGTTTTTCCGACCTGCTGGTGATTAACGATGACCGCGTTGCCGCCGGTAAAGGTTTCGGCCAGCATCCGCATCGCGACATGGAGATCTTTTCCTACGTGCTGGAAGGTGCGCTGGAACACAAGGACACGCTGGGCACCGGCTCGGTCATCCGCCCGGGTGACGTGCAATTGATGAGCGCCGGCAGTGGCGTGGCACACAGTGAGTTCAACCATTCGGCGACCAAACCGGTGCACTTCCTGCAGATCTGGATCGTGCCGGAAGTCAGCGGCGCCAAACCGCGCTATCAACAGGAGCATTTCAGCGCCGGGAAAAAACGCGGTCGTTTGCAGTTGATCATTTCGCCGGACGGCAACGACGGCTCACTGAAAGTACGCCAAGACGCACGGGTGTATGCCGGGCTGTTCGACGGCAAGGAAAGCGCCACGCTGAAATTGCCAGCCAACCGCTATGCCTATGTGCATGTCGCACGTGGCAGCGTTGAACTCAATGGCCAGCCACTGCGCGAAGGTGACGGCGTGCGGGTTCGCGAGGAACAGTTGCTGGCCTTGAGCAACGGTGTCGATGCCGAAGTGCTGGTATTCGACCTGCGGCCGCAGGAATTGCCAGAGATGCCATAACGCTGCGTTTCAACGCCCACAAAAACGGCCTTCTTTGAAGGCCGTTTTCTATTGTGCTGATTCGGGTGCTTGTTGCGGAGCAGGTCTTGGAGCGCCTATATCCTTACCTACCTGGATCGCAGCGAGTGTCGTCTGCAAGGTGGTTAACACCGCTGCCTGATTGGCAAAGTGCGCCCCCACGACGACAGTGATCATTCCGAGGAAATGGACGGCTGTCGTCGCCCAGTAATGCGCCTTCACTGTCGAGGCTTGTTTGATGGCTTCTTTTGAGTCTTCGGCGATTTGTTGTACGCCGTCCCACATCAAATCGTACCGTTTGTCCCTCTCCGCTTGAGTCAAAAGATAAGCATCGATTTTTGCCGACACACCCTCGAACCGAGCGTCCATCCTCGTCTCAATGGTCTCGATCCTGGCATTGAACTCTTCGCGGCTTATAGCGTTCATGGTTTGAGTATTCCGACCTTTACCCGATAGATCACTGATTGGATTTTGACTGAATTCCGTGGTTCTCAATTCGGCACCTTCCTGGGTTTACCAATACCTTCCCTGGTATCAATATCAGTGCGAGCCCTGCGCCCCTCACCGACATGCCGTAACAATAGGCCCCATCCAACAGGCTCACAAGCCGGGGGATTCTGCCTCTGGTGTAGGCCGTTTCGTCAGAGGTTGTAGCCCTGCCAAAACAGCATTTACCTACTCATTCTCCGACGCGAACACGTCGACAATCTGCTCAATCACCGCCCTCACCCGCGCGGTATGGCGCAGGTCCGCATGGGTTACCAGCCATACCTCATACGGGAGCGGCGTAGTGCGCTCCGGCCAGAGCCTGATCAAGCCATCGCGCTCGCCCATGTACACCGGGATTTCTCCTACACCCAACCCTGCGGCAATCGAACGACGGACGAGCAAACTGGAACTGAGGCTGGCGACGATCCGACCGCGACTCAACGGCTCAGACACCAGCGTCAGGTCCTTTTTGCCTTGCAGATACGGTTGATAAACCACCAGGTCATGCCCTTCAAATGCCGTGCCCGGCGGCGGTACGCCATTGGCGTCTATATACGCTTGGGAAGCAAACAGCCCCACCGGCCATCGGGCAACTCGCCGGGCGATCAGGTCCGGATTGTCCGGCCGGGTATTGCGCACGGCGATATCCGCCTCGCGCTTGGCCAGGCTGAGGATTTGCGTGGACGCATCCAGTTGCACGCGCACATCCGGGTGCCGTGCATGCAAACGGGCAATGGCCGGAATCAGAAAATCGATGGCCAGCGAATCGGTGGTACTGACGCGCACCGTGCCGGTCAGGCGATCGTCCAGGCCTTGAATCTGCCGCTCCAGTTCCAACGCCGAATGCTCCATCTTCTCCACGCTTTTGAGCGCCGCTTCGCCGACGGCCGTCAACGCGTAGCCGTCTGAGGTGCGCAAAAACAACGTCGCGCCCAGGGACTTTTCCAGCGCTGTGATCCGCCGCCCGACGGTCGCCTGATCGACCCCCAGAATCCGTGCCGCACCCCGCAGCGTCGACTCGCGGCAAACGGCGAGAAATACCCGTGCGTCATCCCAATTCATGCTGCCTCCGTATGATGCAAATACGCATCAGCGTGCCGCTTAATCGCTGCATTAACGCAGCAAAGATAGCCGATATGCTGAACGCCATAAACCTTCCGCGAGATCGCTGTCATGCGTACTTCAAACTCCACCGGTATCTGGCTGCCGATCTTTGCCGGCCTCTGCGCCAGCCTGGTCAGCATCGGGCTGGCGCGTTTCGCTTACACGCCGTTGATTCCTTCACTGATTGAAGCGCAGTGGTTTAGCGCCAATGATGTGGTCTACCTGGGTGCGGCCAATCTGGTGGGCTACCTGATCGGCGCGCTGCTCGGGCGGCCGACAGCGCGCCAGCTCGGCAATAAAAATGCCTTGCGCTTGATGATGCTGATCGTCACCGCCGCATTTTTTGCCTGTGCATTCCCTTTGTCGGTGAGCTGGTTCTTCGGCTGGCGACTGCTGTCCGGGATTGCCGGTGGCGCGATCATGGTGTTGGTTGCCGCGACGGTATTGCCGCATGTTCCGGCGGCGCGTAAAGGGCTGGCCAGTGGCGCGATTTTTCTCGGCATCGGTCTTGGCATTGCCGGCTCGGGGACGCTTGTGCCGCCGCTGTTGAGCCTGGGTTTGCAGGCGACCTGGCTGGGCCTGGGCGCATTGGCCCTGCTGCTGACTACGCTGAGCTGGTTCGGCTGGCCGTCCGATTTTGCGCACCCGGTGGCTGCGCACGAAACGGCGTCCGTTGAACCGACGCCGAGCGCTGTCTACGTGCTGTTCGCCCAATATGCCTTTATGGCCGCTGGTCTGGTGCCGGCGATGGTGTTTCTGGTGGATTACGTGGCGCGTGGACTCGGCGCCGGGGCGCATGTCGGCGCGTTGATCTGGGTGATGTATGGCTTGGGCGCTATTGTTGGCCCGGTGAGTTATGGCTTTCTCGCCGATCAGCTGGGTCCTCGGTCCGGCATTCGCCTCGTGCTGCTGGTGCAGGCGATTGCCCTTGGGCTGCTGGCGATGTCGCACTCGTTTCTCGCGCTGGCGTTGCTGGCGGTGATTCTCGGTTCGTTTCCGCCCGGCATCGTGCCCTTGGCGCTGGCGCGGGTGCATGAACTGGTGCCGGAGCACCACCGTCAGCAAATCGCCTGGAGCCGTGCCACGGTGTCGTTCGCTACGTTTCAGGCGCTGGCCGGATTTGCCTATTCGGCGCTGTTCAATGCCAGCGGCGGCCACCACGCGTTGTTGTTCGTCATCGCCGCTGGCGCAATCGTCGTGGCGCTGCTGCTGGAGCAAGCGATGAAATGGCTGCCCGCCCCGGTTGAGCCGCGCTGCTGCGCAAATTGAAGGGAATCATTGCCTGCTCGGCAGGCTCCCACTAACACAACTCAAGCCAAGAGAAACGATATGTCCCTGCCCAATGAAATGACCCGAATCGAAATTACCGAGCCCGGTGGCCCCGAAGTCTTGCAACCGCGACGCGTCCCGCTGCCAGTCACCGCAGAAGGCGAAGTGCTGATCCGCGTGCACGCCGCCGGGATCAACCGGCCAGACGCCTTGCAGCGAGCCGGCAAATATCCGATGAAACCCGGTATGAATCCGATCCCCGGGCTGGAGGTTGCCGGCGAAGTCGTCGCACTCGGAGCGGGTGTCAGTCAGTTCGCCGTGGGCGACAAAGTCTGCGCGCTGTCCAATGGCGGCGGTTATGCCGAGTACTGCGCAGTTCCAGCCGGCCAGACCCTGCCGATTCCCGACGGCCTGGACTGGGTGCACGCCGCCGCGATCCCGGAAACGTTCTTCACCGTGTGGGCCAACCTGTTCGGCCTTGGCGGCGCCAGCCGTGGTCAACGCGCGCTGATTCACGGCGGTACCAGCGGCATCGGCACTACCGCGTTGATGCTGTGCCGAGAGTTCGGTATAGAAGCGTTCGCCACCGCCGGCAGCGCAGAGAAATGCGCAGCGATCAGCAAGCTCGGCGGCCTGCCGATCAACTATCGTGATGAAGAGTTCGCAAAGGTCATCACCGAGAAAACCGCAGGCCAAGGCGTCAATGTGATCCTCGACATCATGGGCGGTTCGTACCTCAACGCTAACGTCAGCGCACTGGCAATGGACGGCCGTCTGGTCATGCTCGGTTTCCTCGGCGGCGCGCGGGCCAACGACTTTGATCTGTTGGCAATGATGGCCAAACGCGCGGTCATCACCGGGTCTCTCCTTCGCGCCCGCACCGCTGCCGAAAAAGCCGCGATTGCCGATCAACTGCGTGAGCACGTATGGCCGGCACTGTCTGCCGGGCGCTGCCTGCCGATGATCGACAAGGTTTACTCACTCAACGACGCGGCTCAGGCTCACGCGCACATGGAGGCCGAAGACCATATCGGCAAGATCGTGCTGCAGGTCGTGTGAGTCCTTGCAGCATTTGGTAATCGTTGCGCCGGGGCGGTGGTCGAAAAATTCACGCGCAGGCCGAGGCATCTGGTAAAAAGCGTTCTTTGTCTGCGCCTTGGTGAAACGTTTAATGTTCCAGTCCTTCATGACGCGTCTACGACGCCGCCGCTTGGCGTTTGCCTGTATGGCCGCGCTGATTATCGGCGTGCCGGCGAGTTGTGGTGTGCTGCAACACACCGAGCGCAAATTGCTGTTTCGCATCGAACCGGGCACCGCC
Source organism: Pseudomonas sp. CROZ-RG-20F-R04-15 (assembly GCF_022662375.1). Lineage (GTDB taxonomy): Bacteria > Pseudomonadota > Gammaproteobacteria > Pseudomonadales > Pseudomonadaceae > Aquipseudomonas. Next base: position 98,873 of record NZ_JAKNQL010000017.1, read on the forward strand.
GGCTGGTATCACGGTTTACCCGGCAGCGTGCAGGAACTCGACCTGCAACCGAAAAGTTTCAAGGCTGGGCAAAACATTCATGCCTGGTGGTGGCCGGCGGAAAAAGCCAATGCGCCGGCCATTCTTTATCTGCATGGGGTGCGCTGGAATCTGACCGGGCAGTTGTTCCGCATCGAACAATTGCGCGCGGCAGGTTATTCGGTACTGGCCATCGATTACCGTGGGTTCGGCCAGAGCAAAGGCGACTTGCCCTCGGAAAGCAGCGTTTACGAAGATGCGCGGGTGGCGTGGGAGCGTTTCAAACTGCTGCAACCGGACCCAGCCAAACGGCTGATCTACGGTCACTCTCTGGGTGGCGCGGTGGCCATCGATCTGGCCGCTGAACTCGGGCAGACCGCCGCTCGCGATCACTCTGCATTGCCGGTGCGCGGACTGGTGATCGAGTCCACTTTCACCACGCTGGCCGATGTCGCTGCCTCCGTGGCCAACACGTCACTGCCGGTGCGCTGGCTGCTGTCGCAGAAATTCGATTCGATCGACAAGATCGCCGACATTCACATGCCACTGCTGGTGGTGCACGGTCTGGCTGACGCGTTCGTGCCACCACGTTTCAGTGAGCAATTGTTCAACGCCGCGCAACAACCCAAGCGCCTGCTGTTGGTGCCGGGCGCGACGCACAACAACAGCATGGCGCTCGGTGGGCAGAATTACCGCAAGGCGCTCGACAGCCTGATGCAGAGCAAGCCGGCCCCGCGGGTGGCCGGGCCTGCGACCGTGCGCAGCGACCGGGACACTTAACGGTAGCCGCGAGCCTGCAAATCGAAAAGTTGCGCGTAATGCCCGTCGGCGGCGATCAATTGATCGTGGCCGCCCTGCTCCAGAATTTGCCCTTGTTGCAGCACGATGATGTGGTCAGCATTGCGCACGCTGGAAAAGCGATGGGAAATCAGCAGGGTCATGCGCCCTTCGCTGTGCTGGCTGAAATGCTCGAATACCGCCGCTTCAGCGGCCGGGTCGAGCGCCGAAGTCGGCTCATCGAGGATCAGAATGTCGGCATCACGGCGCATGTACGCGCGGGACAAGGCAATCTTCTGCCACTGCCCGCCAGACAATTCCTGGCCACCGGCAAACCAGCGTCCCAATTGCGTGGCATAGCCCTTGTCCAGTCCTTCGATAAAGGGTGCCGCCATCCCTTGGGCAGCCGCCTCTTTCCATCGTTGCGAGTCGTTGAACGCCAAGGTGTCGCCGACGCCGATGTTTTCTCCGACGCTGAACTGGTAGCGGATGTAGTCCTGAAAAATCACGCCAATGCGCCGACGTAACGCGGTTTCCTGCCAATCCTGCAAATCGCTGCCGTCGAGCAGGATGCGCCCTTGATCGGGGCGATAGAGCCGGGTCAATAACTTGATTAGCGTGGTCTTGCCAGAGCCATTCTCCCCGACCAACGCCATGCTCTTGCCGGGCACCAGTTGCAGATCAATGTTTTCCAAGGCCGGTCGACTGGCACCGGGATAACGGAAACCGACGTTTTCGAAACGCAAACCATCGCCCGGGCACGCTCCGACCGTCAGGTGGCCGGTATCAACCTGAACCGGTTCGGCCAGGTATTCATAAAGACTGGTCAGATAGAGGCCATCTTCGTACAGACCGCTGATCGCACTCAGGCTGCTGCTCACCGCACTTTGGCCTTGCTTGAACAGCACCAGATACATGGTCATCTGACCGAGGCTGATCTGACCATGCACGGCATCGATCACCACCCAGGCATAGGCCACATAAAAAGCCGCCGTACCGAGCAGGCCGAGGCCGAAACCCCAGCCGTCGCGCCGCAACGTCAGACGCCGGTCTTCCGCATACAGCCTGGCAAACGTGTCGCGGTAGCGTTGCAGCAACAGCGGTGCAAAGCCGAACAGCTTGACCTCTTTGATATACGTTTCGTGGGACAGCAAGGTTTCGATGTAGCTCTGCTGCCGACTCTCTGGCGCGCGGCGGGTGAACAGACGAAAAGCGTCACCGGAAAAATGCGCCTCGGCAAAGAACACCGGCAACGCACCGACCACCAGCAGCACCAGCGCCCAAGGGGAAAAGTGCACCAGCAGCACACCGAAGCTGATCAGCATGATCAGGTTTTGAATCAATCCCAACGACTTCATGACCAGCGCCAGTGGCCGGGTCGAAGCCTCACGCCGGACACGCACCAGTTTGTCGTAGAACTCGGAGTTCTCGAACTGCACCAGTGACAGGGTCTGCGCTTTTTCCAGGATCAGCGTATTGACCTTCTGCCCCAGTTGCACCCGCAGCAGCGACTGCTGCACCGACAGTGCCCGTTGCGTGCCGGACAACATTGCCAACACCCCCGCCTCCAACAATACGTAACGCAATACGGGCCAAAGCGGTGCACTGCCGTGTTGCGCGTGCAACTGCATCGCGGCAACCACGGCATCGACAATCCGCTGCCCCAGCCACGCCGCCAGTGCCGGCAGCAGCCCGGCCACCAACGTTGCCAGCACCAGCCCGAGAAATAAGCCACGCGATGTCCCCCAAACCAAGCGCAAGGCTCGCTGCGCCTGATCGAACAAGGAGGTGAAACGCGATAGATCAGGCATGGGGCATTGGGCTCGGCAGGTGATGGCGGTGCGTTATGGTACTCCAGCGCTACAACTGAATTTCACACGACGAGCGCGTTATCGTCGACGCGCTTTTCAGAACAAAAACATCTGGAAGACTCAGGCCTTTCCGACGTCCAACGCTCTGCTATGTTTTAACCGCCCTACGCGGAACCCGGCGAACCCCCGCCACGCTCCGCGCCTGACTGCCGGGAGCAGAGACATGAGAATCAACCCGTACCTGATCTTCAACGGCGACTGCCGCGAGGCGTTCACCTTTTACGAGCAAGCCCTGCAGGGAAAACTCGAGGCCATGATGACGTTTGGCGAGACGCCCGCCGCCGAGCATGTGCCGAAAGAGCATCAGCACCTGATCATTCACACGTGCCTGAAAGTCGGCGATCAAATGATCATGGCCTCGGACACCACGCCCGATCGGCCGACTCAAGGCATGAGCGGCTGCTCGATCTCGCTGAACGTCGACAGCATTGCCGAGGCCGAACGTGTGTTCAACGCACTGGCCAAGGACGGTCGCATCGACATGCCGCTGGAAGCGACCTTCTGGGCCGCGCGCTTCGGTATGCTGGTGGATCGTTTCGGCGTATCGTGGATGGTCAATTGCGAGAGCGAAAAGTAACGCTGAGATTTCCTCAGGCATGAAAAAGCCCAACCTGTTCTGGTTGGGCTTTTTGTATTAACGCTGGGCCAATTCGTGGCGTACGCATTGTTCGTAATACGTCTGCTTGACCGCCGCCGGTTTGAGCTTCGACGTGCTGTTGTAGGTTTGCTCGGTAATCCCCATCGCGGTCATGCGCATCCACGGCTGCTGGAAGCGACGCACCTGCAATTGTTTGCGTGCACCGTACAGCGAGACGCCCGACAACTTCGATTGCTGGGCACCGGCAGCAATGTCCGAGCCCCAGGTGCAGGCAAAGCGATGGCTTTTGCTCAGTTCTTTTGCCTGCACTCCCACCGCGAAAACAGCCAGGGAAAGCGTTGCAACGGTGATGACAATCGTCCGCATAGAGCCAACCTAACCTTTTGAAAAAAGGCGATTTTGCCGGGGAAGCAAAAATCCGGGGGCCAGCAATTTGCCGCCTTTCGCGAGTTTTTTGCGGACGTAGAAAAGGGCGACGGGATTTCCTGATGAAATCCCACCGCCCTTGGCCTGACGATCAGTTGGCGATGACCTCAATGCGCAATCGATCACCACCCTCTTCCCGACAATCGATGCTAACCGGCAAAAACAATTCGATCACCGCGATATTGCTGTGCAGATGCTCGGTCATGCGCGGCGTGGTAAACGAGCCGCCACCGGCCAGCGCCATTGGCAACAGCAATTGATCGGCAAGGTGTTCGGCCACCGCAGCACCACTGCGCAACCAGTCGGCGGCCTGATTGATCGCGGCGTCGGCGACCTTTTCAGCCCGTAACGACACTTGGCCAAACGCGCTGAACACCTCGGTGACGTGCTCGAATGCGTACTCCAGCAGCAACACATTGCCCGGCCCCCGCGCCGGATCGAGGGTGACAGGTTGCAGCGCCGCAGGCGGCAGACTCAAGCGCTTGGCCACTTGGCTCAACTCACGTTCGGCCACCGTCGGTGCCAGCCCGGCAGTCAGCGCCGATGCCTGTTGCGAAATTGCCTCGCCGCGTTCACACAGGTCCAGCCGCATCAGGTTTGACGGCTGCACGTTCACCTCGATCTCGCCACCGCCTGCCGGGACAAATCCATGTCGCAACAAGTCCAGCTCGACGTTTGCGCCCATCCGCCGCAGCAGCGGCAGCCAACTGCGCGTGAGGAAATCGGTCGGCGGCGCCAGCGGGTTATGCGTGCCACCCGAGATACGCACCCGGCTCGCCTGCGGAGCCCGCAACAGTGCCGGCAACAAGGTCTGCAACACCAGCGTGCAGCTGCCGGCAGTGCCGATGGCGAACTGGTAATCGCCGGAGCGAATCGCGCCGGGCTCAAAGCTCAACGCTTGCGAGCCCAAGTGCGCACCGGAAACCGTCGCGCCGCAGACCTCGGCCGCCGCCATGACGGCCGTCAAATGTTGCCTCAGCAGTCCCGGACGGCTGCGTTTGGCACGAATCTGTTTAATGCGAAACGCCCGGCCTGTCAGCATCGACAGGCTCAAGGCACTGCGCAACACCTGGCCGCCACCGATAGCACCGTCCAGCTCTATCACTTCCTGTTCCATTGCATTCCTTACGCGTATCGTCCGACCGTATCCCTGAGGTACCGATCCAGACGTCGCGAGTCTTCCTGAGTTCTGAGTAATGTGGGCACTTCGCGCTCAAGTTCGGCGGCGATGAACCCGTGCAGCGCCGGACGACGCGGCCCGTAGGCGCTCTCGTCGGCATTGCGTTTGAGGGCCAGCAGTTCGTCGACTTCCGCGAGCAGCGCGCGGTCGTCGACGGTGGTCAGCAGGTCGGCGAACGTCATCGGCGGCCGCCCTCGGCCCTGGTCGATCCAGCGCACCGCCAGCAGCGGCCGCAGCACGTAGAAGTACTTCTTGAAACGCACGGTTTCACCTTGCAGGTAGCCGCGAAAGTTCTTCTTCGCCATCGACAGATAGTGATTGCGCGCCGCTGGCGGGCTGTAGAACGCTTCGGCGAGTTCGCGCAGCTGTGCCACCTGAGCGGTTTCACTGCGATAAACCAGCGGCGAGTCGAGCCACTCCAATAACGTCGGATTGGATTTGCGCAACAAACCGAGGGTCTTGCGCAGCTCCCAGCCACTGACGTCGAGTTCATCGTCCAGCGGACGTTCGATCACATCACGCGGCGCATCGACCTGAACGAACCACTCGGGCTTTTCCACATAAACAAACCGCACATCGTAATCGCTGTCGGTCGAGGCAAAACCCCAGGCCCGGCTGCCTGACTCACAGGCGTATAACACCGTGACATTGCGTTCACGCTCTATGCGCGTCAGCTCTGCCAGTACCCGCGCACGCATCGTGGCGCACAGCGGATGACGCTCTTCCAGTTCCATGACCTGCTTTTCCTTTTATCCTTTGACGCACACCACCTGACGCAAGGTGTGCAGCACTTCCACCAGCTCACGCTGGGCGTGCATGACTTTGTCGATGTCCTTGTAAGCCATCGGAATTTCGTCGATCACCGCTTCGTCCTTGCGGCACTCCACGTGGGCAGTGGCGCGAATCTGATCTTCGACGGTGAAGGTGTTTTTCGCCTTGGTGCGGCTCATGGTGCGACCGGCGCCGTGGCTGCAGGAACTGAACGACTCTTCGTTGCCCAGACCACGCACGATGAAACTCTTGGCGCCCATCGAGCCCGGAATAATCCCCAACTCGCCCTTCTTCGCCGACACCGCGCCTTTGCGGGTAACCAGCACCTCTTCACCAAAATGCCGCTCTTTCTGCACATAGTTGTGGTGGCAGTTGACCGCTTCCAGCGCCACTTCAAACGGCTTGCGAATAATCTGTCGCGTCGCCTGAATCACCGCGCGCATCATCAGTTCGCGGTTCTGTTTGGCGAAGTCCTGCGCCCAACCCACTGCTTCCACGTAATCATCAAAGTGCTGACTGCCTTCTTCGAAGTAGGCCAAGTCACGATCCGGCAGGTTGGCGATGTGCTGACGCATGTCCGCCTGAGCCATCTGGATGAACAGGTTGCCGATGGCGTTGCCGACACCGCGCGAGCCACTGTGCAACATGAACCAGACCCGGTTGGCTTCATCCAGGCACACTTCAATGAAGTGGTTGCCGCTGCCGAGCGTACCGAGGTGCCCACGGTTGTTGGTGTTGGCCAGTTTCGGGTACTTGTCGGTGATCAACTTGAACCGTGGTTGCAGCCCCGCCCAGGCCTGATCGGCTTGCTGCGGGATCTCATCCCAGGCGCCCTTGTCGCGTCGCGACCGGTTTGAACTGCGGCCATGCGGCACCGCTTGCTCGATGGCGCTGCGCAGACCGAGCAGGTTGTCCGGCAAATCAGCGGCCGTCAGCGACGTACGCGCGGCGATCATGCCGCAGCCGATGTCGACGCCGACCGCTGCCGGAATGATCGCGCCGATGGTCGGGATCACGCTGCCGATGGTCGAGCCCTTGCCCAGGTGCACGTCCGGCATGACCGCCAGATGTTTGAAGATGAACGGCATTTTCGCGGTGTTCATCAACTGCTCGCGGGCCTCGTTTTCCACCGGAACGCCTTCGGTCCAGAGTTTGATCGGTTTGCCATTGGCGACTTCGAGCAGTTGGTAAGTGTGTTCTTTCATGTCTTCATTCTTTATTCATTGGCCGATCATTCGGCGTTGTTCTGTAAGTCGCAGCGACAAAAACACAGACACTGTGGCTCTGCCAGTTGAGCCCCCGTTGCCGGGGCAGGAGTCGAACCCGCTTTCCGATGTAGTACCTGTCGCATTCGCTGCCAATAACTGCAAAAAAGGTGGCACGACAAAAGTTGATGACTGTTGCGCGTTGCCGCGCTCCGGACTTAACCGGCCTCAGATGTACAGCCATCAGGCATTCGTGCCGTCACTGGCGCTGACAAGGGCTTGATGAGACGTTTTGGATGTAGTCCCATCGGCATTCAGCGCCGGTGATCAATCAATTCATGACGCGCTTTCGATCGCCTCGACCCAGTGCTGCGCACTGTATTGGCCGCTGGTGAACTGCTCGATCACGTCGAACACCGCATCGCTGAAACCGCCGACATTCAAGATGTCATCACGATCCGCCGCCTGTGTTGCATGGCCTGGCTGGATGTCGATGCACACCAGCCGGGCGTGTGGGTTGAGCTTCTTGATCCGCTCCCATTGGCGCATCGTCTCGCTGGCGCCGCGACGCTGCGAATCGATCCACGATTCGTTGTCCGAGACCATGATCAACGTATCGACCCTGGCCTTGCTGTCCGCCAATCTCTTCAGCGGTGCCGAGCAGTTGGTGCCGCCGCCAAAAATTCCGGCGAGCTTCTCGGCGTTGCTGATCACACTGTCACGCGGGTTGAGCTGGATACCCACCACATCGACCTCAAACGGCATGACCCGCGCAGCCGGCTGTTTGCGCAACACCGCTGCGGCCACCAGTGCCGCCACGTCGATGCAGCGCACCTGCGAGGTCGCACCAGGGCGATAACCGGTCACCGGGCTGCCCATCGAACCCGACACATCCGGGCAAACCACCACCGCACCCTCAAGCTTGGGCACGTTGGCCAGCGACAACTCCAGCGCCTCCTGCAAAGCTTCGCGGATCGCTGCCGGGGTGTTTTCGCCCATCATCCGATAAGCCGACAACAACTGGTACGGATACACCCGCGCCTTCGCCACTTCCTGTGGATCGGCCAACCGCGCTGCGACATATTCGATGCAACCCGGCACTTCAAATGCACCGTGGCGCGCCAGGGTGTTGAGGTTGATGCGCAGTCCCTGCCAGCCCATGTTGCGGGCTTGATGGGCCCATTGTTCCTTGCTCAGTGTTTCGTTGCCGAGCAACTGAAACGGCACCGCCGGCACTTCATCGCTCGCGCCGCTGCGAAACGCCAGCAAATCGCGGGTCAGCTCCGGCAAGGCCTTCGCCTCCACCGGTTTGCCGATCAACCAGGCGAAAAACGCTTCGCGCCACGCTTCGGCAGGTTTGGGGTGAACCATCTTCACCACGTCCGCCAACGACGGTTGATTGCCGATCGACGCTTGCAGCAGTCGCCGCTCGGTCGCGCTGTTCAGCCAGTTCTGCACCAGACGCTTGGGTTGCGAGCCAAGGGATTTACGTCCGGTGGCACCGCTACGCAGGATCTGTACAAAGTTGCGCAACATCTTGCCGCTGTCGATGACTTGCTCGAAAACCTCTGGCACCAGACTTGAACGCTGCGCGCTCAATGCCGCCAGCAACAAGGCCGGCATGTCTTTCATGTGACCTTTCTTGCGAGCGTAGATCGCGGCTTTCGCCACGAAGCGACTGTCGAGCTCGGCCACCAGCTTCAGCACTTGATCCAGCTGACTTTCTGCGGAGGCGTAAAAGGTCTGGCTCAGGCAACCGGTGACTGCCAATTGCGCCAGTTGGTGCTTCGGGCTGTAGGCATAAGCGCTGGCACCGGAAGCATTCAAGGTATCGCAGGCCGGCAAGTGATTCGATTGCGTGTTGAAGAGAGTTGAGTTGGCCATCTTGGCGTCTCGCTGTGTTGTCCTGTTCGTTGCGATAGGTATTGCAGCGGCTGTGCCAGCTTTGGATTTCTCTTTAAAAATATTCTTATCTTATTGTTTTATATGTCTTTTATTTTTATCTCGTATTTCATTGAATCAACCGACGACAAACCCTTCGCCGAATAATTATCATTGGGTATCGTCTTTTATCTTTTGAGATAAACATGCCAAACAAGCAAACCGTCGCCATCGGATTTATCGGCGCCACCCTTGATCGCGTCGGCAAAGGTGCCAATCGCTGGAGCCATTGGCGCCCCAGCGTTGGCCTTTGCCAACAGCAAGACGTGCTGATCAACCGGCTCGAGCTGATTCACGGCATCGACGCCCGCGACGTCAGCCTGGCCGAGCGGGTGCGCGCCGACATCCAGCAGGTTTCGCCAGAGACCGAAGTGCGCCTGCACCCGATGTCGTTGCGCAACCCATGGGATTTCGAAGAGGTCTACGGTGCGCTACACGACTTCACTACCGCCTACGATTTCGACACCGAGCGCGAGGACTACCTCGTCCACATCACCACCGGCACCCACGTCGCGCAGATTTGCTGGTTTCTGCTGACCGAGGCGCGCTATCTGCCGGCGCGGCTGATTCAGACCTCCCCGGCCAAACGCAACAGCGACAGCGATCACGCCATCGGCACTCACGCCCTGATCGATCTCGATCTGTCGCGCTACGATCGCATCGCCTCGCGCTTCGCCAACAAGCGCCTCGAAGGCCTGGAGTTCCTGAAGTCCGGCATTGCCACACGCAACGCCGCTTTCAACCGCTCGATCGAACAGATCGAGCGGGTGGCCGTGCGCTCGAAGGCGCCGATGCTGCTGATCGGCCCGACCGGCGCCGGCAAATCCTTCCTCGCCCGACGCATCTACGAACTCAAACGCAGCCGCCATCAAATGCAGGGGCGTTTTGTCGAGGTCAACTGCGCCACCTTGCGTGGCGATGGCGCAATGTCGGCGCTGTTCGGCCATGTCAAAGGCGCCTTCACCGGCGCACAGAATGCTCGCGACGGCCTGTTGCGCGCCGCCGATGGCGGCATGCTGTTCCTTGATGAAATCGGCGAGTTGGGCGCAGACGAACAGGCGATGCTGCTCAAGGCGATTGAAGAAAAACGCTTCTTTCCGCTGGGTTCCGACAAGGAAGTCGAAAGCGATTTCCTGATCATCGCCGGCACCCACCGCGACCTGCGCAGCCGCGTCGCTGACGGCCTGTTCCGCGAAGATTTGTACGCGCGCATCAACCTATGGACGTTCGACCTGCCCGGCCTCGCCGGCCGCCGCGAGGACATCGAACCGAACATTGATTTCGAGCTGGAGCGCCACGCCCGCGAACACGGGCAACTGGTGCGCTTCAATCTGGAAGCCCGGCGCAGTTATCTGGCGTTCGCCAGCTCTCGTGAGGCGGCGTGGCTGGGCAACTTCCGCGAACTCTCCGCCTCGATCACGCGCATGGCGACCCTGGCCGACAGCGGGCGTATCGATGAGGCCCAGGTGCAGGAAGAAATTGATCGGCTGCGCTACGCCTGGGGCCTGGCGCAACCGCAGGCGATTTCAGGAGAGTTGCCGGGGGACGCCGAAACCATGGATCTGTTCGACCGCTTGCAATTAAAGGCAGTGATTGAGGTGTGCCGGCAGGCGGACAGCTTGTCCGACGCCGGCCGCCGCCTGTTCGGAATATCGCGCCAGGCCAAGGCACAAGCCAACGACGCCGATCGACTGAGGAAATACCTCGGCCGGTTCGGGCTTGAGTGGAGCCAGATCGTCGACCTCCAGTGATGAGAACGCAGCGACTGACCGCCCGTCCAGCAGCGGGCACCTTCGCTCGCCGGGTGCTTCCAATGATCACCATCCGCTTCGACCGGAAGACAACCATCATGAACAGCAAAATTGCAGTGCTCACCCTCGCAGGCCTGCTCTCGGCCTGCCCGCTTTTCGCCTCGGCAGCCGGGCAGGCAGCTGACGAGTCTGCCGCGCCGCCGACCGCGCTTCCCGGCGTGAATCAGGCCAGCAAAGCTCAATCCAACGACGACAAGGCCGACAAGAAAGGTGAAGAGGCCTCGGGTTCAAACTCCGGCGCCGAGTCGCATGAAACGGCCAAAGATGCAGCCACTTCAAGCGACTCGGAAGAACTCGGTAAAGCGCCGAAACCTTGATTAGGGTTCTACAGAGGTGGTGGCTGCACCTCCGTGAACGTCAGCCCGACACTCCCGGTGATTTGCCACGGGTTGGCAGCGCCGTGCTCGCCGAACGACACATGGTCGAACAGCGAATCCTTCAACCCGTCGATCTGCGCTTTGGCCGGACCACTGAAGCGCACGCGCTCGAACACCAACCCCTGATGCCAGGCATTGTGCTGACTGTCGCCCTTGACCTCGATCGCCTTGCCTTGGGCATTTTCGACGCTCACGTCGGCGACACGGATATCGCGGAATTGCCCGGGAATGGTTGAGCGCTGGTAATCCAGCTTGGCATTCGGATCGTTGTAGTCGAGGGTGAAAATGAACGCCTGCTTGAGCGTATTGCGGATTGCCGAGTCGCGGAAGATCACGTTACGCGCGCCGCCGCCCATGAAGTTGGTGCTCTTCATGCGCAAGCCGGCATCGGTGCCATCGGAAACGTTGTCTTCGGCGAGGATGTTTTGAATCCACGCGCCGGTATGGCTACCGGCAACCACCATGCCGTGGCCCTTGCGGAAGTAGTTATTGAAGATCCAGGCATCTTCCTGCGGCTTTTGCTGCACGGCATCAGCCCCGGTGCCCGCAGCAAAATTGACGCAGTCATCGCCGGTATCAAAGAAGTTGTTGAAGACCATCGCACCCTTGCTGTTGGCGAATTCGATGCCGTCGCCGTTATTGGCGTCGTAGGTTTTATGCGTGGTATTGGCCAGCACCACGTTCTCGGTTTCCAGGTTCATGATCCCGTGGAATGCCGGATTCACCACGGTAAAACCGCCATAGAACACGTTTTTCACGTTGCGCAGGGTGATCAGCGACGAGCGCATCTGGCCGTAGGCGTCCTTGACGTTCATGCCGCGCGCGACCGCTTGTTCGACTTGCGCCTTGGCCAGAATGCCGTCCTGCTGGTAGCGGGTGTTGTCGCTGGGCAGGTAGAACGGCAATGGCTGACCGCGTTCGTCGACGACATCAGCGCGGCGCTTCCAGCCGTTGCCGTCAATCGTGCCTTTGCCAACGATGCGGATGTTTTCGAAGGACTGATGCTGACGCGGATCGCGCGGCAAGGCATTGATCAGCGACGCCGGGCGCACGGTGCTCGAATACGGATACTGGATGTAGCCGGCCAGCGGATAGTCTTCGGCACGCTCGGAACCCAACAGCGTTGCGCCCTCGGCGATTTCCAGAGTGATGTTGCTCTTCAGGTAAAGCGCCCCGCTTTTATAGGTGCCCTTGGGCAACCATACTTTGCAACCGGGGGTGCAGGCGTCGATGGCGTTCTGGATCACCAAAGTATCAAGGCTTTTGCCGTCACCCTTGGCGCCATATTTCCTGACATCGAACACGGCGGCGACCTTGCTCGTACGCTGCACAACGGGCGGACTGTCGGCCGATTCCGTGCCATCGGTGCCCACCGAACGCACGGTGAACCGATAGACCGTATCCGGTTTCAAGCCTTGCGCGGTGTAACTGTGAATGCCGATGCGATGATGAAAACCGGCAACATCCTGTTCATAGAAGCGGTCGATGTAAGGTTTGGCCGGCGAGACGCGGTCATTGTTGGCGTTGCTGCCACCCAGCAACACACCGTTGGCGTAGACCCGGTAGTCGCTGATGTCGGCGTGATCGGCGGGCTTTTCCCAGACCAGGATGATCTGCTGATCATCGTAGGCCAGGGTCGGCACCTGCAATTTTACCGGCGCCTCCAGCGCCCACGACGGCACGCTGCAAACCAGCGTCAACGTGGCTGCCAGCGACAAGGCCAAAGGCTGTTTGCGCTGCGTCGGAACAACATATCGATAAGGCATGAGCACTCCTTGTTCAGGCCGACAATCCGGCTTCTTGCAGATATTGGCTGCGGTTGACGAACGTCTCGCGGGGCATTTCCACAACCTCCATCGACAACGACTCAACGTCCGGCAGTAAAGCGACCAGCGCCGCCACGGTCGCCGAGGCCAGACGCCGGCGCTGTTCAGCGCTGCGCCCGGACAGCACCGACAGGACGACGTGGATAAAATCGTCCGCGCCCGCGCCGCAGCGGTAATGCGTGAACGTATTGAGGCGCACCTTGATGTCGCCGGCCTTGAACAGGCCGAAGGCATCGAGGGCGTCATGCACGGTAGCGAGCAAGGTTTGCTCGCCGACACGCTGGGCCAGGGTCTGCGGGCAATCGATAAGGCAATGCGGCATGTCGCGCTCCTTGATGGATCGGTTCAACCAGCGAGCTGGCGCACCGACTCCTGGCTGAAATCGCGACTGGCCTGCACCAGCATCCGCGTGTAGGCGTGACTTGCCAGATCCTGGCTGAGCGCCTGACTATCGAGCAATTCGACGATTCTGCCCTGCTGCATCACCGCCACTCGATCACACAGGTGCGTGACCACGCCCAGATCGTGAGTGACCATCAGGTAGGTCAGTTTCTCGCGCCGGCGCAAATCCGCCAGCAGATTGAGAATCTCCGCCTGCACCGAGACATCCAGCGCCGAGGTCGGCTCATCAAGCAGCAGCACGCGCGGCTCGAGAATCAGCGCACGGGCAATCGCCACGCGCTGGCGCTGGCCACCGGACAACTGGTGCGGATAGCGAAAACGGTAACTGTCGTTCAGACCGACCTTGAGCAGGATCTCGTTGATCCGGTCGTCCTTGTCGCGCACGCCGTGAATAATCAGCGGCTCACGCAGGGCCGTGTCGACGGTGTGGCGCGGATGCAGCGAGCCGTAAGGGTCCTGGAACACCATCTGCACCTGACGGAAATGTTCCTTGGGAATCTTGTGCTGCAGCGGCGCGCCGGCAATGCTCAACTCGCCGGTCCAGTGCCGGTACTGCCCGGCCAGGCAGCGCAATACCGTGGTCTTGCCGGAGCCGGACTCCCCCACCAGGCCGAAGGATTCGCCGTCGGCGACACTGAGGTTGACGTCGTGCAGCACCTGGTTAAGGGCCGGGCCGGCGCCGAAACTCAGGTTCAGCGCGTGTGCTTGGATCATGGACATGGTTGATTCCTCAGCAAGTCAGCCACAGTGGATCGCGTTGCAACACCGGCAACCGTTCGCGACGGTTGTCCATGCTCGGCAACGCCGCCATCAGGCCTCGGGTATAGGGATGTTGCGCATGTTGCAGGTCGCCGGCGGCGAGCGATTCGACCACCCTGCCGGCGTACATCACCAACACGCGGTCGCAGTAATTGCGCACAAGGTTGAGGTCGTGGCTGACGAAAATCAGGCCCATTTCCTGCTGCTCGACCAGCTCTTCCAGCACGTTGAGCACTTGCTGACGCACCGAGACATCAAGGGCCGAGGTCGGCTCATCGGCGATGATCACCTGTGGCCGGGTGATGACCATCATCGCGATCATGATGCGCTGACCCATACCACCGGAAACCTCATGCGGGTACAGGTTGTAGACCCGTTGCGGATCACGGATATGGACCTTTTCGAGCATTTCCAGCACCCGCTCGCGGGCCTCGCTGCGGCTGGCCTTGTGGTGCGCCAGATACGCCTCGGCAATCTGATCGCCGACCTTGACCACCGGGTTCAGCGAGTATTTCGGGTCCTGCATGATCATCGAAATGCGCTGGCCGCGAATCTTCTGCATGACCTTTTCGCCGGCTGACAACAGATCGACTTCACCGAACTGCATGGCCTTGGCAGTGATCCGCGCGCTGGCCGGGTGCAGCTTCAGCAAGCTGCGACCGACCGTCGATTTACCCGAGCCCGACTCACCGACGATGGCGAGTTTTTCCCGCCCGAGGGTGAAGGACACGTCGCGCACGGCATGGGTTTCTTTCTGAGCATTGACGAAGCGCACATTGAGCCCTTCGACGTTCAATTTGATTGCAGACATACAGCCTCCGATTACTCGCTGCGCGGATCAAGAATGTCCCGCAGGCCGTCGCCCAACAGGTTGAAAGCCAGGCTGACCAACATGATTGCGGCCCCCGGAACAGCCACCAGCCACCAGCACTCGAGCATGTAGCGGCGCCCGGTGGAAATCATCGCGCCCCACTCCGGCGACGGCGCTTGCGCACCGAGGCCGAGAAAGCCCAAAGCCGCTGCGGTGAGGATGATCCCAGCCATGTTCATGGTCAGGCGGATGATCACCGACGACATGCACATCGGCACAATGTGCCGCAGGATTATTCGCGTTGACGAAGCCCCTTGCAGCTCGACCGCTACGACGAAATCAGCCTTGCGCAACGACAGGGTTTCCGCTCGCGCCAGTCGCGCGATTGGCGGCCACGACGTCAGCGCAATCGCTACCACCGCGTGTTCCAGGCCCGGACCGAGCGCAGCGATAAATGCCAGCGCCAGCACCAGGCTGGGGAAGGAAATGAAGATGTCGGTCAGGCGCATGAACACCGTGTCGACCACACCACCGTAGTAGCCGGAGACAGTGCCGATAAACAGGCCGATCGGGCCGACGATCACGGTCACCAGGGTGATGATGTACAACGTGATGCGCGAGCCGTAGACCAGCCGACTGAAGATATCCCGGCCGTATTCATCGGTGCCGAACCAGTGGGCAGCGCCCGGCGCCTGCAGGGCGTTGGAAAGGTTTTGCGCCACCGGATCATGGGTGGCGATCCACGGCGCAAACAGCGCCACCACCACCAGTACCAGCGCAACCAGCAATCCGGCCAGGGTCATCGGGTTGCGCAACAAGTGCCGCAAGACTTTCAGGGCACTTTTGCAGAAGGCGTCGAAGCTGGATCCGGGGGTACGATCCGACCGCCGCTTGGCGCTCGAATCTGTAGAAGACATGTTGGCAATCATGGGCATGTTCTCGGATTGAATTCAGGATCACCCTGTGCGTACGCCGACGCACCGGGCAGCGTTCAGCGTTGTTTGTAGACACCCAGATAACGCGTCGCCTCGGCATCATCGCCGGCGAAACCCTTGACGTCGGCGGCGCTGACCACGGTGTCGGTCATCTGCGAAATCATCATGATCGGGCCGACCTGCTCGTCGTAGATTTTCTGCGCCTGGTGATACAGGTTCAGGCGCTGGCCGGCATCGCGTTCGACCCCGGCCTGATCTATCAGGCTATTGAGCTGCGGGCTGAAAAACGACGCGCGCCAGCCCTGGAAATTCGGCAAGCCGGCGTCATCACTGTTGTTGGGGTTGTAGGCAAACGTGCGCAGGCTGAAATACGGATGCGGATAACGCTCGGCCCCGCGCGCAACGATGATGTCGAAGTTGCGCGCGCGCATGGCGCCGTACACCTGGTTGCCAGTGCCGTTGACGATGCTGGCCTTGATCCCGCCCTCGGCCAGCGTCGCTTGCAGACGCGCGGCGATGTCGATGAAGGGCGGCTCTGACAATGTGCGAATGGTCGTGCTGAAGCCGTCCGGATAACCCGCTTCGGCGAGGAGCTTTTTCGCCTTGGCGACGTCCATGTGATAACCCGGATCCGGCAGGCGCGCCGCCAGACCGAGTTGCATCGGCTGCTGATTCAGCTGGCCGTAATACGGCATCACCTGTTCGTCCAGACCCTTGTAGTCGATCAGGTTGCGCACCGCTTCGCGCACTTTGGGATTGGCAAATTCGGGTTGCTTCATGCTCAGCGCGACGTAGTACAGGGTGCCGCGCGGCAGTGACTGCACGTGGATTTTTTCCGAACCGTCGATGGCGCGAATGTCCGGTGCGGCCATGCCGTACGCCAGATCGAGGTCACCGCGCTCCAGCATCAGGCGCAGCGACTGCGATTCGGTCATGTGCCGCACCACCACGCGCTTAAGCTTGGCAGCACCGCCCCAATAACCGTCGAAGCGGGTCAGCAACAGCGAGTCGTTCGCTGTCCATTTGCTCAGCACAAACGGTCCGCTGCCGGCCTCGTTGGTCACCAGCCAGTTAGCACCGAGGTCAGCGTTTTTCTCATGCGCCAAAGCCGTTTTGCGATCGATCACCACCGCGCTCGGCGAGATCGCCAGCGAGTCGATCAACAACAGCGGATCCATGGTTTGCGGCAAGTCGATGACCAGCGTGTGGGCATCGCTGGCGCGGATCAGTGACTGGATGTTGTCGACGTTATAACCGTAGGCTTTCCAGGTCGTGGCCAGGCCGAAATTCAGTTTCATCACCCGGTACAGCGACCAGGCCACGTCTTCAGCGGTCAGCGGATTGCCGGAGTGAAACTTGACGTCCTGGCGCAAATGAAAGGTTACCTGCTTGCCGTCATCGCTGATCGCCCAGCGATCGGCCAGTTGCGGCAGATGCTGTTCCGGATTGCCCTGATCTCGCTTGACCAGGGTGTCGTAAAGATTGGCATTGACGCCGGAAGCGTCGAGGCCGGGCGCGTTGGCCGGATCGATGGAAAACAGGTTGACCATGCTCATGCCGACGATCAGTTGATCGGCCGGCGTCTTGGCGCTGGCCTGGCTCATCGGCACCAGCGCCAGGATCGCCGCCAACAGGCCAGCGTGCAGTTTGGTAAATGCAGTCGTCATTGAAAAATCCTTGTTTTTATAATTTTTAGTGCTGCTGCCTGGCGCGTTAACGGGTGCGCGGATCGAAGACCTTGTACAAGGCATCGCTGATCAGGTTGAGCGCGACAAAAATCAAACCGATCACCAGCACACAGCCCATCACCGCGTTCATGTCGCCGAGCATCAGGCTGCTGGTCAGGTACTGGCCGAAACCCGGCCAGGCAAAGACCGTTTCGATCAGCACCGCGCCTTCGAGCAGCGAGCCGTAAGCCAGCGCCACCACCGTCAGCAGTTGCACGAGGATGTTGCGAAAGGCGTGCCCCCAGACCACCTGACGGCGCGACAAACCCTTGACCCGAGCGGTGATGATGTATTCCTGAGACAGTTGCTCAAGCATGAAGCTGCGCGTCATCCGACTGATGTAAGCCACTGAGTTCAGCCCGAGGATCAGCGCCGGCAAGACGATGTGGCGCAAGGCGCTGGCGAAGGCTTCCCAATCACCCGCCAGGCTCGAATCGATCAGCAACAGCCCGGTGACTTCGGGCACCATGCCGTCGTACGCCAGGTCGATGCGACCGGCGCCCCCGGCCCAGCCGAGCCAGGCGTAAAACACCAGCAGGCCCATCATGCCCAGCCAGAAAATCGGTGTGGAATAGCCGAACAGGGTAATCACTCGCGCGACATGATCGCCCAGTCGCCCCTGATTGCTCGCCGCGCAGACGCCCAGCGGCAAACCGATCAGCACACCGAAGAGGATGGCCAGGGTCGCCAGTTCGATGGTGGCCGGGAACACCCGGCGGATGTCATCGAGCACCGGGTGCCCGGTCAACAGCGCGTTGCCGAAATTGCCGTGCAGCAAGTCATTGAGGTACAGGCCGAACTGGGTCCAGATCGGCTTGTCCAGCCCCATCGCCCGGTACACCTGATCGTAGGTCGAGCTGTCGGCGTCCGGCCCGACAACCGCCAGCACCGGATCGAGCGGCATCACCCGACCGATGATAAACGTCAGCGCCAGCAGGCCCAGCAACGTCACCAGTACCGTGCTGGCACGCCGCGCAGTATTGGAGGCGCGGGCTCCCATGGCAGAGGCAGTCATAACAAACATAGTCAGCTCCTGATAAAACGGTCACCGGTGCACCCGGCACGCGAAGTTCATCCGTGCATTTCAGCGTTTTTTGTAGACGTCTTTGTAGCGCGTGGTCGCCGCCGTGTGCCCTTGAAAATCGGCAACATCGGCGTAGACCAGCACCGTGTCGGTCATCTGCGAGACCGGCAGAATCGCGCCCACTTGCTGATCGAGTTGCTGCTGGATGTCCTGATACTGCGCCAGTTGTTTCTGCGCATCGGGCTCGACTTCGGCACTCTCGATCAACTGATTCAACTCGGGACTGTAGAACGAAGTGCGCCAGCCCTGAAAGTTGCTCAGCTTGGCTTCGTCACGGTTATCCGGGTTGTACACCAGTGTGCGCAGGCTCGAATGGGGATGACGTTCGGCGCCGCCACCGCCACGGCCGACGATGATGTCGAAACTGCGCTCACGCATGGCGCCATAGATCTGGTTACCGGTGCCGGTGATGATGCTGGCTTCGATCCCGGCCTGCGCCAGCGTCGATTGCAGATTGGAGGCAATGTTGATGAACGGCGGCTCGGCCAGCACGCGAATACTGGTCTTGAACCCGTTGGGATAACCGGCTTCGGCGAGGAGTTTTTTGGCCTCATCGACATTCAGTCGATAACCGGGATCCGGCAGGCGCGCGGCCAGTCCCAATGGCATCGGCCGCTGATTGATCACGCCGTAGTGCGGCATGACGGTCTGGTTGATGCCCTGGTAGTCGATCAACGAGCGCACGGCCTTGCGCACGCGCGCGTCGGCGAACATCGGCTGCTTCACACTCAGCGCGACGTAATACAGCGTGCCGCGTTGCAGGGTTTGCGTGCGGACCTTGTCGCTTTTCTGCAAGGCCTGGATGTCCGGCGCCGACATGCCTTTGGCGATGTCGAGGTCACCGCGCTCAATCATCAGACGCAACGACTGCGACTCGGTCATGTTGCGCATGACGATGCGCTTGAGCTTGGCCGGGCCGCCCCAGTAACCGTCGAAACGGCTCATCAGAATCACGTCGTTAGCCCGCCAGTCATTGAGCACAAAGGCACCACTGCCGGCGGCGTGCGTCACCAGCCAGGCGGCGCCCAGGTCATTGTTCTTCTGGTGTTCGAGGACTTTTTTGCGATCAAGAATGAAGGCGCTTGGCGACGTCGCCAGCGTGTTGAGCACCAACTGCGGATCGGTGGGTCGCGGCAGTTCAATGACGAAGGTATTGGCATCAGTCGCGCGCATCGAACGCTCGACATTGTCAGCAGTAAAACCGTAAGCCTTCCAGGTCGACGCCAGCGCGAGGTTGAGTTTGAGCACGCGCTGCAATGACCAGGCGACGTCTTCGGCGCTCAACGGGTTGCCCGATTGAAATTGCACGCCCTGGCGCAGATTGAAGGTCAGGGTCTTGCGGTCGTCGCTGACTTGCCAGCGCTCGGCGAGTGCCGGCAACAGCCGATCCGGCTCGGCGACGTCTTGCACCAGCAACATGTCATAGAGATTGGCATTGATCTCCGACACGTCCAGGCCGGTGGCCGCCGCCGGGTCGAGGGACAGCAGATTGATCATGCTCATGCCGACGATCAATTGATCGGCCGGAGTTTTGGCATGCACGACAGGTAGCGCGGTCACCGTCAGGGTAGCCGCCAGAACCCGCGCCCACAGCGAAGGAAAAATGTTCATAGCGAGAGTGCCTTTCTTATATTTATAGGGCTCTCGGACAGCCCGGCATGCACCGGGCAGCCCGCGTACACGTCAGAAGCTTTTAAGCGTGTTCATCTCGATGAAGTTGAAGTCGATGTCTTCGCCCAGACCCGGCAGGTCCGACAAATGCACAAAACCGTCGCTGTCCATCGGGTCGACCAGGCGCTTGAGGTACGCCGGCACCTCGTCGTAATCCAGGTACGGGTGCAGCAAGCCGCGCTCGTACCAGGTGCAGTTCTTGATCGCGCCGACCACCGTCAGGTTCGCTGCGCCGTTGCCATGGATTTCGCAATCCATGCCAAACGACTCGGCCATGTGCGCGACTTTCAGGCAAGGCCCGATCCCGCCGACCCCGGCGACGCCGGCACGCAGAATGTCGCAGACGTCGTGCTTGACCCAGCTGGCCCGGCTCAGGTGTTTGCCGGACAAGGTTTCCGGGCCGAGTACCGGAATGTCCAGTTGCCCCGCCAGCCAGGCATAGGATTCGGCAGACTCTTCCATCATCGGTTCTTCGAACCAGGCGAAGTCGAGTTTTTCCAGTTCGCGTCCGATGTACAGCGCTTCGGTGCGGCTGTACCAGTGATAACCGTCGAGCATCAAGGCAATGTCCGGGCCTACCGCTTCGCGCACCGCCGCGCAGGCTTTGACGTCAATCCGCGGGCTCGGCGCGAACGAGACCGGCGGCATCCAGGTGTGCAACTTGATCGCCTTGTAGCCGCGCTTGACCAGCGTTTCGGCAAAGCGTCCATAGTCTTCCGGCGTCGCCAGGCCCTCAGGCAATTCATCGCCGCACATGGTTGAACCGTAGGCCGGCACTTTGTCGCGAAAGCCGCCGATCAATTTGTGCACCGGTACGCCGAGCTTGCGCCCCGCCCAGTCCCACAACGCCTGCTCGACCAACGCCAGCGCGCGATCAGTCAACTGGCTGGCGCTGCCACGCTGCCAGTGCGCCAGGTCATGCCAGATCTTTTCGCGATCAAAGGCGTTCTGCCCGACCAGCACCTTGCGCACAAAACCATCCAGCACATAAGGACGAATCAGCTCCGGCGCACCGAGGGCGTAACCCTCCTTGCCGTCTTCGGTCTGGATGCGCAGCAACGCCATTTGCGCCTGACTGGCATCACCGGGATGAGCATGACCGGCGCTGTCGACTGCGCGGCGGGTGGGATAGGAAAAAACCTGGACGTTGACTGCTGTGATTCTCATGGACGTCTTGAGCCTTCTTATTGGATTTGTGACAGGAGTGTCGTCGGTTGCGACTGATCATAGGTCATCGTACAACACTTGAAAAGGCCCAATAACTCTTCTTTGAATCTAACCATTTTCGGCTAAACGTCCAGCTAAGCGCCATATTTAAAGATGACTTAGGAATAACATGACTGGCGTTACAGGCCTATTCACACGACGTATATGTTTCAACATGTTTCCAAACAAGCAAAATAACGTAGACGAGTCATCTTGTCGTACGATAACTTATATCTGCGCCTCAAATGAGAGCCATACGCAACATCGCGGTGCCTGTAGTACTCGTCAAACGACCCTAACAAAAACAAAAAAGAAGACCGTATGAACACCACCCTACGCACGCTCGTCACTGTCGCGGCCCTCGGCCTGCCCTTGTTTGCCCACGCTGACTCCGCCAGCCTCAACTACCGCCATCAGTACACCGAGGAGGACAGCGCCCACGCCGACCGAATCAAGCTCAATTACCGCCTGGACAGTGGACTGGGGTTTGAGGCGGAGATGAAATACCGCACGGCCGGTGACCGCAAAGATGTCGCCTACGACAACATGGTCAACAACGGCCATGAGTTCACGGTGAGCTACAACTACAAGCTCAGCGCGCAGTCGACGCTGACCCCGGCGTTTCAGATGGACAGCTCCAAGGATGCGACCGCCTACAAGTTCGGCCTCAAGTACAACTACAAAATCGACGACGCCTTTTACGTGGCGACGCGCTATCGCCTGGACCTGCGCAAACTCGATCGCGATCAGGTCAACAAAGACATGCCCGATCACTTCAAGGATGACCAGACCACCCACCGCTTCGAAGGCTGGCTCGGCTATACGCCCGCCAACAAGTGGGCCTACGAATATCAGTTCATCTATTTCAAGACCGACTACATCCGCTACGACTACAAGAAGAGCGACTACGAACAGAACCTGATCGTCAAATACAAGCTCACCAAACAATGGGCGCCCTTCATGGAAATCGGCGACATCAAAGTCGACTCCACCTCACCCGACCGCCAGGCTCGCTGGCGTCTGGGCGTGCAGTACAACTTCATGTAAGCCGCACGCAGGTTTTGCCTGGCGAGCGCGCATCGCTTGTCGGGCAGACACTCCGCCGCCCCCTTTCACCACCGCGTAATGGAAGACCCGACCATGACCACACACGCTACGCAAGCCAAACCCTTCAACCGTATTCTGCTGACCGGCGCCGCCGGTGGGCTCGGCCAGATTCTGCGCGAAACCTTGCAGGTTCACGCCAACATCGTCCGCGCCTCGGACATCAGTGCGATGGCGCCGAGCCGCGGCGCGCATGACGAAGTGATCAACTGCAATCTGAGCGACAAGGCCGCTGTCGCCGCACTGGTCGAGGGCGTCGATGCCATCGTGCATTTGGGCGGGATCTCGGTGGAGCGATCTTTCGAAGAAATCATTGAAGCGAATATTCGCGGCACCTTTCATGTTTATGAGGCCGCGCGCCTGCACGGGGTCAAGCGCATCGTGTTCGCCAGCTCCAACCACGTCACCGGTTTCTACTCGCAGGACGAACAGATCGACGCCCATTCGCCGCGTCGCCCGGACGGTTACTACGGCTTGTCGAAGGCTTACGGCGAGGACCTGGCAACGTTCTATTTCCACCGCTATGGCATCGAAACCGTGAGCCTGCGCATCGGTTCCTCATTCCCCGAACCGCGCAACTTGCGCATGCTGGCGACCTGGTTGAGCTATACCGATCTCGAGCACCTGATCGCCCGCGCACTGCTGGCCAGCGATGTCGGGCACAGCGTGATTTACGGGGTGTCCGCCAACCGTGATCAGTGGTGGAACAACCGGCACGCCGCGCATCTGGGCTTTGCGCCGCAGGACAGCTCCGAAGCCTTTCGCGCAAAGGTCGAACAACAACCGGCACTCGCTGCCGACCATCCCGACCGCTTGTATCAGGGCGGCGCCTTTACCGCTGCAGGTCCGTTTGAAACGCCGGCGCAGACACGATCATGAATGCCGAACTGATTGTCGATGCGCGCAACGCCACCGGTGAAAGCCCGGTCTGGCAAGCCGAGGAGAATGCGTTGTATTGGGTGGATATTCCGGCCGGCCGCTTGCATCGCTGGCAGCTCGACGGCCAGACCGACTGCTGGCAGGCGGACGAAATGCTCGCCTGTATCGCCCGCAGCGAAGCGGGACATTGGCTGGGCGCGCAGGAAAGTGGTCTATTCAAACTGCGCCCGCAGGCTGACGGACGTCTGGCTGCGGAAAAGCTCATCGGCGTCGAGCACGCCCACCCGCACATGCGTTTCAATGATGGTCGCTGCGATCGTCAGGGACGCTTTTGGGCCAGCTCGATGCCAACCGCCATGGGCGCCGAGGCGGTCGGCGCGCTGTATCGCTACGACGGGCAAAACCCGAACGATTTATCTGTGCTGGCGCCGCAAC
Source organism: Pseudomonas sp. CROZ-RG-20F-R04-15 (assembly GCF_022662375.1). Taxonomy (GTDB): domain Bacteria; phylum Pseudomonadota; class Gammaproteobacteria; order Pseudomonadales; family Pseudomonadaceae; genus Aquipseudomonas. Next base: position 122,687 of record NZ_JAKNQL010000017.1, read on the forward strand.
TGGAGGACCTCGTGGTGCCCAACGGCCTGGCGTTCAGCCCCGACGGACGCACCCTGTATCTGTCCGATTCGCACCCGAGCCGTCAACTGATCTGGGCCTTCGATTACGACATCGACAGCGGTACGCCGCACAACCGCCGGTTGTTCGTCGACATGAACGACCACCCCGGTCGACCGGACGGTGCCGCCGTGGATTCACACGGCTGCTACTGGATCTGCGCGATTGATGCCGGCCTGGTGTTGCGCTTTACCCCGCAGGGGAAACTGGATCGCGCGCTGCCGGTAGCGGTGAAGAAGCCGACGATGTGTGCCTTTGGCGGCCCTCGGCTCGACACCCTGTTTGTCACCTCGATTCGCCCGCAAGGCATCGATCTCGCTGACCAGCCATTGGCGGGCGGAGTGTTCGCCCTCAATCCGGGCGTTCAAGGCCTGCCCGAACCCAAGGCCCGCGCCTGAGGCTTCAGACGTTCAACGCCGCCGCGTCTGCAGCTTCGTAGGCTCGGCGCAGACGCTCGCGGCTGTTGGACAGATGCAAGCGCATGGCTGCGCGCGCGGCGTCGGAATCACGCCGGACAATCGCAATGTAAATGTCTTCATGCTCGCGACTGAGGCGCTCCAGATAGGGCTCCTTACGGTCATTCTCCAGGCGTTTGGAATGCAGGCGCGTGCGCGGCAGAATGTTCGCGCCCAGATGCAGCATGATGTCGGTGAAATAGCGGTTGCCGGTGGCCAGCGCAATTTGCTGGTGGAACTGGAAATCCGCCGACACGGCGTAGTCGACACTGACGGCGCGGGAATTGATGGCGTCCAGCGAATCACGCATCAGTTGCAGCTGCTCATCGGTACGCCGCGCGCACGCCAGGCCGGCGGCCTCGACCTCCAAAGTGATGCGCAATTCAAGCACCGCCAAGACATCCTGAAGCGTGACGATGCTGTCCGGATCAATGCGAAAACCGCTCGGGCTGGGAATGTCCTGAACAAAGGTGCCGATACCGTGCCGGGTTTCTACCAGGCCTGCTGCTTGCAGACGCGACATCGCCTCGCGCACGACCGTGCGACTGACGCCGTGTTCGGCCATGACCTGAGATTCAGTCGGCAGCTTCGTCGCGCGCGCGAGTTCGCCGCTGCAAATACGTCGGGACAGCTCGGTGACCAGGTCCTCCGCCAAGCTGCGATGCCGACGACGAACATTGGGTGTGGCGTTGGATCTGTCCATCAGCAACAAAAATCTCGAGTTTTCGAATAATTACGCATCATAGCCCATTCAGTTGTACGACAACGCACCAGTTCAATGATAGGATTTCTCATGCAGCGGACGTTCGATTCGCTGCAATGGCGATAAGGACGTCCGCTCGAGAAACACGTCGAAATTTCGCGTGTAAAACACTCAAGTTAATCAAGGATCTGATTACTCATGACAAAACCAACAACCTTCACGGCCTGCAAACTGGCCAGCGCCATCGTCGGCAGCCTGCTGTTTTCCAGCCTGCCTGCACAAGCAGCCGATATCTGGCTGGATGTTGCAACGACTGGCTGGGCCACGCAGAACGGTGGCACCAAGGGTGGCTCCAGAGCGGCAGCCAACAACATCTACACCGTGAAGAACGCCGCCGAACTGAAAGCCGCACTCAGCGCTTCGGTCGGCACCAACGGTCGCATCATCAAGATTACCGGGCCTATCGACATCAGCGAAGGCAAAGCTTATACGACGACCGCCGATATGAAAAAGCGCGGCCGTCTGGATATCCCGGGCAAGACGACCATCGTCGGTACGAGCAGCACGGCGGAGATCCGCGAGGGTTTCTTCTATGCCAAGGAAAACGATGTGATCATCCGCAACATCACCATCGAAAACCCGTGGGATCCGGAGCCGATCTGGGACGCCAATGACGGCAGCGCCGGCAACTGGAACTCCGAGTACGACGGGCTGACCATCGAAGGCGCCAACAATGTGTGGGTCGACCATGTCACCTTCACCGATGGCCGCCGCACCGATGACCAGAACGGCACTGCCAACGGCCGTCCAAAGCAACACCACGACGGCGCACTGGACGTGAAAAACGGTGCCAACTACGTGACCATTTCCTACTCGGCGTTCAAATCGCACGAGAAGAACAACCTGATCGGTTCCAGCGACAGCCGCACCACCGATGATGGCAAGCTCAAGGTCACGATCCACAATACCCTGTTCGAAAACATCTCCGCACGCGCACCACGCGTTCGCTTCGGCCAGGTGCATCTGTACAACAACTATCACGTGGGCAGCACCAGCCATAAGGTCTACCCGTTCAGTTACGCGCACGGTGTGGGCAAAAGCTCGAAGATTTTCTCCGAGAAAAACGCGTTCGAAATCTCCGGCATCAGCGGCTGCGACAAAATCGCCGGCGATTACGGTGGCAGCACCTACCTTGATCAGGGTTCTACGCTCAATGGCACCTTGCTGACCTGCAAGTGGGGCACCAACATCGGCTGGACCCCGCCTTACAGCTACACCCCGCTGAACGCGGACAAAGTCGCGGCCGACGTTAAGGCCAAGGCTGGCGCTGGCAAGATCTGATTGGTCGATGTAACCGTGTCAATGAAAAGCCCTCGGTGACGAGGGCTTTTTCATGTCTGTTTGAAGATCGTACAGGGAGTGGCGTTCTGGGAAAGTTTGGATTATTCATTGCCCTGACTGGCCCCTTCGCGAGCAAGCTCGCTCCCACAGGGTTCTGTGTTGTGAAGTAAATTGCATTGACAACATCAATCCCTGAGGGAGCGAGCTTGCTCGCGAAGAGGGCCGGTCAGACACCAACAAAAGCGGCTACTGGACCAGTTGGTTGATCTCAATGATCGGCAACAATACCGCCATCACAATCACCAGCACCACCCCGCCCATCACCACAATCATCAGCGGCTCCAGCAGCGCGGTCATGCCCATCGCCCGGCGTTCGATATCGCGCGACAAGGTCTGCGCCGCGCGCTCGAGCATCGGTGGCAACGATCCGGTTTTTTCGCCGCTGGCGATCAAATGAATCAGCACTGGCGGAAACACATTCTCCACCCGCAACGCTGCCGCCAGGTTCACACCCTCACGCACCTTGGCCGTGGCCTCAGTGACGCTCAAACTCAAACGATCATTGGACAGCGTCTGCCGCGCCGCCTCCAGCGCACGCAACAACGGCACCCCGGCGCCGCCGAGAATCGCCAGCGTCGAGGCAAAACGCGCGGTGTTCAGCCCCAAGATGAAACGACCGAACAGCGGCAACTTCAGCACCCGATGATGCCAACTCAAACGTGCCGCCGGATTGCGCAGATACAAACGCCAGCCCCAGAAACTGGCGGCCATGATCCCGGCACACAGCCAGCCCCAACTGCGGATGAAATCACTCGCGTTGAGCATCGCCAAGGTCAACCCCGGCAAATCCTGCCGCGCCTGGGAAAACGCGCTGACCACCTGCGGGACCACATAGCTGAGCAGGAAAATCACGATGCCGATCGACACCAACCCAACCACACCGGGATAGATAAACGCGGTGAGAATCTTGCCGCGCAGGTTGTTGCGTTCCTCGATGTAATCGGCGAGACGCTCCATAACCTGCGCCAAATCGCCGGACTCCTCGCCCGCCGCAATAAGTGCGCGGTAGATCTCCGGAAAATCT
>NZ_JAKNQL010000018.1 GCF_022662375.1 Pseudomonas sp. CROZ-RG-20F-R04-15
AGGTGTCTTTCGTCAAACATCGACCTGAAAAATCGGGTCGATTATGGATTCAATGAGGAACATTCAGGTCGGCGTACTTCCCCAATATCCCCCAATCGGTCCCCTCTCCCTCAGGGAGAGGGCTAGGGTGAGGGGCAACTCGTCAGGCCTCCACCGCCTCCCCTGCCACCACAACCTCATCCCTGCGAACAAACCGGTTCGCCCGCCCAAACGTCCCAAAATCATTAAACCGCACCCCCATCTCACGCATCACCTTATGCGCCACCGGCACGGTCATCTGGCGAATATAAAACGGCTCCTTCACCACAAAATGATGAATCCCGTGGCTACTGCCAAAGTTGAAGCAGAAGGCCTGCAATGGCCACAGCCACCAAGGGTTGAGCACCTGACACTGCTGCAGCACATTGCCCAGTTCAACATCGCCGTAGTAATGCATGTTCGAGCTGATGAAGTGCAGGCAAAACGTGCGCAACACATTCGGGCCGATGATCACCACGGCGGCGATATCGATCACCTGCATCACCGACAACGTCGTCGCTGACCATTCAATCGGCGAGCCCAGCAGATAGGCAATGCCATTGGCCGCATGAAAACCGAGAAACACATACCACGCGCCCCAATGCACCAGCGCCAGCGGTGCATAGACTTTGAAAACCCGTTTCAGAATGCTCCACTTGTGCGCCCAGGTCGGCGCCCGCAGCAAGCGGATGAAGGCCGACATCATGTTGTCGCCGACCATCAGCAAGCGCGCAAAACCCCACGGCTCGCCGTTGGTGATCGCGCGTTCTTCCATGTCGGTTTCAGTGCCGGAGACCTTGTGATGATTGAGGTGCAGATGGCGGCGAATCCACGGATTGATCGTGCTCGGCCGCGCTAGCCACACCAGGCCCATCATCAGATTGTGCGGCACGCGCTGTTTGCGGAAATACATGCTGTGGATCAGATCGTGCTCCAGCTCATGGGTCAGCGAAGCAAAAAACGCGTTGAGCAACAGGCACGCCCACCACGCCATGTGCCCGCTGATGTACAGCGCCGCCGAACCGATCATCCCGATCAGGGCAAAGGCCAGAATCCCCGCGCCCAGCGCATCCTGATGCTTGAGAATCGGGTAGCGCTCACGCAATTCGACGCCTTTGGCCAGTACCACTTCGCGAATATGCGCTGATCGCTGGGCCGCATTGTGTCGCTGGGGACTTGCAGAAGTACCGTCCATGCTTCCATCCTCGGGTTTATGATGTTCGCATCGTGCCTCGCCAAGGCTTCAATTGCGGTAGCCGAGAACGCCAACCTGTTGACCGGAAGCGCCAATCAGCATGAAGGAACCGACCTCTCTCGCCAGCTGGACCCGTGCCTTGCGCAAGCAACTCGATGCGCTGGGGCTGGACAGCATTGCCCTGTGCCAGCAGGCCGGGCTCGACCCGAATTTGATGGACGATCCCAACGCGCGCTATCCACTGTCCGGCACTACACGCCTGTGGGAAATCGCCGTGCAGGTCAGCGGCGACCCGGCAATTGGCTTGCGCGTGTCACGCTTCGTCAGCCCGACCACGTTCCATGCCCTCGGTTATGCGCTGGTCGCCAGCGGCAGTTTGCGCGAGGTGTTCGAACGTATCGTGCGCTATCACCCGGTGGTCAGCGATGCGCTGGAACTGGAGCTGAGTCGTGGCGACGACCGCTATCAATTTCGTCTGAAAATTCCGTCAGGCAATCCGGCGCCGGCCTTCGAAGCCATCGACGCCTTCGCCGCGATCTACGTGCGCACCTGCCGTAATCGCCTCGGCCGTGATTACGCGCCGCTGGCGGTTTTTCTGCGCCGCCCGGAGCCGAGCGATGCGCATCAATGGCACAAAGTCTTCCGCGCTCCGGTGTATTTCGGCTGTGTCGAGGATCGTCTGGAATTCGCTCTCGACGACTTCGACAGCCACCTCGACGACGCCAATCCGGAACTCGCTGAACACAATGAAGCGGTGCTCAAACGCACGATGGCCCAGCTCCAGCCGCTGACCTGGGAGCGCAAGGTTCGTGATGCCATTGAGGAACAACTGCCGGAAGGCGAACCGAGTGCCGAGCGGATTGCCCAGGCGTTGCACCTGAGTTTGCGCAGTTTGCAGAGGCATCTGGCAGATGAGGGTTGTCGCTTCGACACATTGCTCAATGAGAGCCGCGAAAATCTGGCGCTGCTGCACCTGCGCGATCCGCAGTGTTCGTTGAGTGAGGTGAGTTATTTGCTGGGTTTTGCCGATACCAGCAGCTTCAGCCGCGCGTTCAAGCGCTGGACGGGGATGACGCCGGGGCAGTTTCGCGATGGGTTGCGCTGATGCTCAGCTAACGAGAGCTGTTCATCTGATAGATTGGCTCAGCGATGGAAGTTTTCCTTTTTCAGCGTATCGAGCGTCGGACGGGTCGGTCGAGAAACTGCAGCGAGTTCATAGCCCAAACCATTCAGTATTGCCTCCACCTTACGCAAGCCAATCTCAGAAACGGTGTTGTTTTCGATACCAGAAATTGTCGCGCGGCTCATGCCGTACTGTTTGGCTAACATTTGCTGAGAAAGTCCCTTAGCCTTACGGAGCTCTCTAATCAACTTACCTATTTTTTCCATTGTGGATGCCTGCATTACTTACGATGCATTTTAAAAAAATCAGCAAATATGCATTCTATTTAATGCATATTTTTGCATGCCAATCTAAATCTGATTAGCCTCTCTATTTAAGCAGCACTTGCTCACCACAAACCCCAGCTCAAAAACAGTGCCGTCAGCATCACTGCTCACCTTCACCTGTCCCCCATGCAACTGCATGATCGAATGCACAATCGCCAGCCCCAACCCACCCGAATCCCCCGGTTCTGCCCGTGAAGGATCGACGCGGTAGAAGCGGTCGAACAGTTTGCTCAGATGCTCCTGCGCAATGGCCGGGCCTTGGTTGTGCACTTGCAACCAGCACTCACCTGACTCGTCGCGGCGACGCAGACTGATCACCGATCCTTGATCGGCGTGGCGCACGGCATTCGCCAGCAGATTGCCAAGTGCGCGTTGCAGCAGTTGCTGATCGGCGAGCAGATTGCCCTGCAGTTGGTTGTCCAAGCGCAGGTCACGATCATCGGCCAACGCTTCAAAGTAATCACACAGCTCATCGCCAACACTGTGCAAATCCAGCTTTTGCAGATTCAGCGCGCGTTCGGCCTGTTCCGCGCGGGCAAGGAACATCAGGTTTTCCGCCATGCGCTTGAGCCTCTCGAACTCTTCCATGTTCGAGGCAAGCACCTCCTGATATTCCGCCGTACTGCGCGGGTGATTCAGCGCCTGGCCGTTGCTCGCCAGCAAGGTGTGCAATGGCGTGCGGATTTCGTGGGCGAGGTCAGCGGAGAATTGCGAGAGACGCTGCACGCTGTCGTCCAGCCGCGCGAGCATGCCGTTGAGCGCCTGCACCGGCTCTAGCAGTTCGGCGGGCGTGCCGTTGGCGGGCAGGCGTTGGTCGAGGCTGCGCAGATCGATGCGGCGTACTGCTTCGCTCAACTGCCGCAACGGTTGCAGGCCCCGGCGCAGCAATACCAAGCCCAAGGCAAAAGCGAGCAACGCACCGAGAACAACCGACAGGTACAAGCGCATGCGATAGCTGCCGAGCATCTGCTCGCGCTCGCTCAGCACCTTTCCGGCGATGACGGTCAGCGGTTCGCCGTTCGGCCCCTGCGCTTCGCCGGACAACAGCGCAAGCTCGGCACCGTCCGGTGCTTGCCACGTGAGCACATCGGGGCGCTGCGGCGTTTGCTCGCGGGGGATCGCGTTCAGCGGTGGCAGATCGCGTTGGCGTGGATTGATCGCGATCACGCTCGACCCATCTGCACGCCGCACCAGCAACAGGCTGTCGAGATTGCCGAGCATGTTCTGATACAAACGCGGTCGAGCCTGCAAAGCCCCCAGGCTGTCGCTGTCGGCGAGCAAGGCGCGCACTTGCTCCAGTCGACCGAGCAACGCGAGGTCGTCGCGGTAGGCGATTTCCGAGGCCAGCGAACGGTAGAGAAACACACCGATAGCACTCAACACCAAGGCGCAGACCAATGCGAACGCCAGCGCCAGGCGCCAGGCGATCGACCTAGAGCGCATCGTCCGGCGCTTCCAGTTGATAGCCGACGCCGCGCACGGTATGGATCAGTTTCGGCATGTACGGATCATCGACTTTCGCGCGCAAACGACGCACCGCCACTTCGACCATGTTGGTGTCGCTGTCGAAATTCAGGTTCCACACCTGCGAGGCAATCAACGTGCGCGAGAGCACTTCGCCCTGACGACTGGCGAGCAATTGCAGCAGGGCGAATTCCTTGTTGGTCAGGGCAATACGCTGACCACCACGACTGACGCGGCGCCGCAGTACGTCGATTTCCAGGTCGGCGATGGTGTACGACTCGGCTTCGCGCATCGGCCCGCGCCGTAGCAACGTGCGCACCCGCGCGAGCAGCTCAGCGAAGGCGAAGGGTTTGAGCAAGTAATCGTCGGCGCCCAGTTCGAGGCCGCGCACGCGGTCTTCAATGGCGTCCTTGGCGGTGAGGAACAGCACCGGCGTGGCGCCGCGCTGACGGATCAGTTGCAGCAATTGCCAGCCGTTGAGCCCGGGGAGCATTACATCGAGGATGATCAGGTCGTATTCCTGCTGCTCGATAAAGTAGCGACCATCGAGGCCATTGAGCGCCACGTCCACGGCAAAACCGGACTCGCCCAGGCCTTTGGCGAGGAAATTCGCGGTTTTGGCTTCATCTTCTACGACCAGCAAACGCATGGCACACCTCGATTGATAGGCACACAGGCTAGGCGCCTTCGGCGGCGTTGCCCATTACAAACTTGTAATCAGACTGACGAGGTTCTGACGAAGACCGGCGATTAAGGTGGCGACCTTCGTTTTTGGAGCCTGTCCATGACCGTCAAATACTTTGTAGCCAGCCTGATGATCGGCCTCAGTAGCGCCGCTGCCGCCAGTCCTGAGCTGCCGCGTCACGCTGATCTCGACCTGAAAACTGCACGGCTGCTCGCCGACACGGCAATGGCCAACTGCACCGGTACGGTGTCGGTGCTCGACCGTGGCGGCAATCTGCTGGTGACCCTGCGCGGCGATGGTGTCGGCCCGCACAACACCGCCGCCAGCCAGCGCAAGGCGTATACCGCGCTGTCGAGCAAAACCGCCACCCGGCTGTTCGCCGAACGCGCTCGCAGCAATCCGCAAACCGCCAATCTCAATACCCTCGACGAGTTGCTGCTGCTAGGCGGCGGGATTCCGCTGTTCGCCGCTGATGAACTGGTTGGCGCGATGGGCGTGGCCGGCTCCGGCGGCGGTGAGCAAGACGAAAACTGTGCAATCAAGGCTGCCGAGAAAACCGGTCTGGCCATCACCCGTTCCCAATAAGGAGTTTCATCCATGACGACTTTGCGCATGACCCTTGCCGCGCTCGGCCTGAGCGCGTTTTCAAGCCTTGCACTGGCCGCCGGTAATCCGTTGAGCGTGCACGTGCTCAATCTGGAAAACGGTCTGCCGTCGCCGGGCATCAACGTGACGCTGGAGAAACACGTCGGCCAGAACTGGCAGCCATTGGCCCAGGGCACGACCAATGAACAGGGGCGAATTGCCGAATTGTTCCCGGCCAAACAGCCTTTTGAAGCGGGTGAATACCGGGTGGTGTTCAAGACCGGCGAGTACTTCAAGAAGGTCAAGCACGACACGTTCTTCCCGGAGATTCCGGTGATCTTCGAAGTGAAGCAGACCGATCAGCATTACCACATCCCGCTGCTGCTCAGCCCGTACGGTTTCTCGACCTATCGCGGTTCGTAAAACCAGCACAGATCAAAAGTGTGGGAGCGAGCCTGCTCGCGAAGGCGTCGGTTCAGTCGAAATCCCAGTCGAATGACCCACCGCTTTCGCGAGCAGGCTCGCTCCCACAGGGGATCTCAGTGCCCGTTAGATCGTGGCCAGGACGCGCAATCGCGCGGCGTCGAGTATTTCGATCTCGCCATACCCGAGCCCGATAATCCCCTGCCCCTGCAAATCCTTGAGAATCTGGTTGGTGGTCTGCCGCGACAGCGACAGCATCGACGCCAGTTGCTCCTGCGGCAGTTGCAGTACCCGGCGTGGCGCGTCGAGTTCGCCGTAGCCTTCGGCGATCATCAGCAAGCGATGGGCCAGACGCGCCGGCGCCGGCAGCAGGCTCAGTTGTTCAAGATTGATAAAGGTCAGGCGCAGTTTGTGGCTCATCAGCAAAGCCAGATGCCGCCAGTACACCGGCTGCTCATCGAGCAGTTTCAGCAGCGTCGCCTGCGGGATATTGAGCAACGTACACGGCCCCACAGCATAGGCGTCATGCGTACGCGGCTGGCCATCGAACAGGCAGATTTCACCAAACCAGTGCGGCGCCTCGACCAGACTCAACAACGCCTCTTTTCCCTGCTCGCTCACCGCGCCTATACGCACGGCGCCGTCGAGCACCGCGTATAAACCGCACGGTGGATCACCGCGCTGGAACAGCCGCTGCCCTGCCGTCAGCCGCCGCTCCCGGGCCGTAGCCAACAGACTATCCTGAAAGGACGCCGGCAGATGACTGAACCATTGGCCACTCATCAGCCGTGAACGTATTTGCATAAACACTCCTGGATTGTCGCCTGCCTGACAGAGCGAACCCTGATCCCGAGGGATGATGCGATCAACCCTACCGGAGGAACAACAATGAAAAGCCTCGTCGACCATCTCAGTCAATACGCTGCCTACCACCGCGATCCGCGCAACATCGCCAGCCACTTTATCGGCATTCCGCTGATTGTGGTGGCCGTGGCGGTTTTGTTGTCGCGGCCGGAATGGTCGCTGGGCGGGTTGTGGATATCTCCAGCCGTGATCGTGGCGCTGGCCTCGGCGTGGTTTTACCTTCGACTGGAGGTGAAACTCGGCGTGTTAATGACCGTGCTGATGGGCTTGTCGGTCTGGGCCGGGCATGTATTGGCACAGCAGAGCACGATGGTTTGGCTGAGCAGCGGGTTGGCGATGTTTGTGGTGGGCTGGGTGATCCAGTTTGTCGGGCATCACTATGAAGGGCGCAAACCAGCGTTTGTCGATGATGTGTCGGGGCTGATTGTCGGGCCGTTGTTTGTCGTGGCCGAGTTGGCGTTCGTGCTGGGGATGCGGCGTGAATTGAAAGAGCAGATCGAGGCGCGGGCGGGGGTGGTGCGGGTCAATCCGAATCGTGCGGCTGTCTAGACCGCATTCGCGAGCAGGCTCGCTCCCACAGGGATTTTGGTTGTTCACACATTTTGTGCTCAACACTCATCCACTGTGGGAGCGAGCTTGCTCGCGAAGCTTTTGACTCTAGAGGCTGGCGACTTTCTGCCAGACCTTCGGTTTGAAGAACAAGGTTTCACCCTTCGCCAGCCCGATCAGGCTGTCGTGGTCTTTCACCACTTCGGCTTCGATCAGATCGGTCTGCCCTTCAACTTTCAGCGTCACTCGGGTAGTCGCGCCCAACGGCCGGATATCACGCACCTCTGCCGCATGGTGATCTTCCAGCTCATGCTTGGACAACGACACCTCATGCGGGCGGAACAGCACGTGATTGTCGTCGCTCAGCAGCAAGCGGTTCGAATCACCGAGGAAGTGATAAACGAAATCGCTGGCCGGGTTTTCGTAGACGTCGCCCGGTGAGCCGATCTGCTCGATCACGCCTTTGTTCATCACCACGATACGGTCGGCCACTTCCATCGCTTCTTCCTGATCGTGGGTCACGAACACCGACGTCAGGTTGATTTCTTCGTGCAGACGCGCCAACCAGCGACGCAGTTCTTTACGCACCTTGGCATCAAGGGCGCCGAACGGCTCATCCAGCAGCAGTACTTTCGGCTCGACCGCCAAGGCACGGGCCAAAGCAATTCGCTGACGCTGACCACCGGACAACTGCTCCGGATAACGATCCGACAGCCAGTCCAGCTGCACCATGTTCAACAGTTCGTGAACCTTGACCGCGATCTGGCTTTCGCTCGGGCGCTGGTTTTTCGGTTTCATGCGCAGGCCGAACGCGACGTTGTCGAACACCGTCATGTGGCGGAACAAGGCGTAGTGCTGGAACACGAAACCGACGTTGCGATCACGCACGTCGTGGCCGGAAACGTCTTCACCGTGGAAGACGATGTTGCCCTGATCCGGGGTTTCCAGACCGGCGATGATCCGCAACAGCGTGGTCTTGCCGCAGCCCGACGGGCCGAGCAGCGCCACCAGCTCACCGCTGTGGATGTCCAGGCTGATGTTGTCCAGCGCCTTGAAGGCATTGAAATTCTTGCTGACGTTACGCACTTCGATCGACATGAATTATTCCTCCGCGGCGCTGGCGCGCAGGCGGTTGATACGGTTTTCGCTCCACTGCTTGAGCAGCAGGATGAAGAGCGCCAGGATCAGCAACAGGCTCGCCACGGCGAACGCGGCCACGTGGTTGTATTCGTTGTAGAGGATCTCGACGTGCAGCGGCAAGGTGTTGGTCACCCCGCGAATGTGCCCGGACACCACCGACACCGCACCGAATTCACCCATGGCCCGCGCGGTACACAGCACCACGCCATAGATCAGGCCCCACTTGATGTTCGGCACGGTGACGTGCCAGAACATCTGCCAGCCATTGGCGCCGAGCAGGCGCGCGGCTTCCTCTTCCTGCGTGCCTTGTTCCTGCATCAGCGGGATCAGCTCACGGGCCACGAACGGCACGGTAACGAAAATCGTCGCCAGTACGATGCCCGGCAAGGCGAAGACGATCTGGATGTCGTGATCCTGCAGCCACGGCCCGAACAGGCCTTGCGCGCCGAACATCAGCACGTAGACCAGACCGGCGATCACCGGCGACACCGAGAACGGCAAGTCAATCAGGGTCACCAGCATGCTCTTGCCGCGGAACGAGTATTTGCTCACGCACCACGCCGCGCTGACGCCGAACACCAGGTTCAGCGGCACCGAAATCAGCACGGCGAACACGGTGAGTTTCAGTGCCGACAGCGCGTCCGGTTCAAAGATCGCGGTGAAAAATGCGCCGAGGCCATTCTTCAAACCCTGCGATACCACGATGAACAACGGCAGCAGCAGAAACAGGAAAAAGACCAGCCAGCCAAGGCCGATCAGGACTCTGCGCGAAGTGGCGCTGCCACGGCGTGCAGCGTTGGCCGAAGAGGCGGCCGCAATAGACGATTGGGACATGGTTCGCGCCTCCTTATGGGGTTTCGATGCGCCGCTGCAGCAAGTTGATCAGCAGCAACAGAACGAAGGAAACCACCAGCATCAGCACGCCGATGGCGGTAGCGCCGGTGTAATCGTATTGGTCGAGTTTGACCATGATCAGCAGCGGCAGGATCTCGGTTTTCATCGGCATGTTGCCGGCGATGAAAATCACCGAACCGTACTCGCCGACGCCCCGCGCGAACGCCAAGGCAAAACCGGTCAGCCAGGCGGGCAGCAGCGCGGGGACGAGGATATGGCGGAACACCTGCAACGGTTTCGCACCGAGGCACGCGGCAGCTTCTTCGACTTCACGGGGAATGTCGGCCAGCACCGGCTGCACAGTACGCACCACAAACGGCAGCGTGACGAAGGTCAGCGCCAAAGTGATACCGAGCGGGGTGTAGGCGATTTTGAAGCCGAGGTCAGCGGCGAATTGCCCGACCAGGCCGGCCGGCGCGTACAGCGCGGTCAATGCGATACCGGCCACAGCGGTCGGCAGGGCGAACGGCAGATCGATCATCGCGTCGATCACCTTGCGCCCCGGAAAGGTGTAGCGCACCAGCACCCACGCCAGCAGCGTGCCGATGATGCCGTTGATGATCGCGGCACACAGCGCGGTACCGAAGCTCAGCTTCAACGCGGCCAACACCCGTGGTGCGGAAATGATCGCCCAGAACTGATCCCAGGTGAGTTGGGCGGCGTGGACGAACATCGCCGCCAGCGGGATAAGCACAATCAGGCTGAGGTACACCAAGGTGTAACCCAGCGTCAGCCCGAAGCCGGGTATGACGGGGGAGATACGACGCGACATAAAAGTCCTTGGTTAAAAACGCATCAATGTGGGAGCGAGCCTGCTCGCGAAGAGGGAGTATCAGTCAACATCCCTGTCGCCTGAAATACCGCCTTCGCGAGCAGGCTCGCTCCCACATGTCGCATGCCTAAGCAGCAGGCTCGTTGTGGGTCAGATTACTGCGCCTGATAAATCTGGTCGAACACGCCACCGTCGTTGAAGAACTTCGGTTGTGCGGTTTTCCAGCCGCCGAAGTCCTTGTCGATGGTCACCAGCTCGAGTTTCGGGAACTGCTGGGCGTACTTCGCGGCCACGTCCTTGTCACGTGGACGGTAGAAGTTCTTCGCGGCAATTTCCTGACCGGCCGGGCTGTACAGGTGCTTGAGGTAGGCTTCGGCGATCTGCTCGTTGCCTTTCTTCTCGGCGTTCTTGTCGACCACGGCCACGGGTGGCTCGGCGAGGATCGACAGCGAAGGCACGACGATGTCGAACTTGTCGGCGCCGCCATCTTCCTTCAGGGCCAGGAACGCTTCGTTTTCCCAGGCCAGCAACACGTCACCCTGACCGTTGTTGACGAAGGTAATGGTCGAACCGCGTGCACCGGTGTCGAGGATCGGCACGTGCTTGAACAGGGTCTGCACATATTCTTTGGCTTTGCCTTCGTCACCGCCGTTGGCTTTCAGGCCATAGGCCCATGCGGCGAGGAAGTTCCAGCGCGCACCGCCGGAGGTTTTCGGGTTTGGCGTGATCACCGAGACGTCGTTCTTGACCAGATCGCCCCAGTCCTTGATGCCTTTCGGGTTGCCCTTGCGCACCAGGAAGACGATGGTCGAGGTGTACGGTGTGCTCGCTTCCGGAAGACGCTTCTGCCAGTCGGCGGGCAGGGTCTTGCCGAGTTTGGCGATTTCGTCGATGTCACCGGCCAGGGCCAGAGTCACGACGTCGGCACGCAGACCATCGATCACCGCGCGGCCCTGCTTGCCCGAACCACCGTGGGATTGCTGGATTTTAACGGTGTCGCCGACGTGATCTTTCTGCCAGAACTTGATGAATTCAGCGTTGTAGTCCTGATACAGCTCGCGCGTCGGGTCATACGACACGTTGAGCAGTTCGTAATCCTTGGCAACGGCGGAACCGGCAAACACGGCACTGGCCAGCGCGGCCAAAGCGTAACGGCGAATCGACGACATGGTGAAAGCTCCTGGAATTCTTGGTGGTGGCTTTTTCTTATGTATTTCGGAAATCGTGTTGCCGGTTCAAAGATCGCAGCCTTCAACAGCTCCTACGCACAGCCCCCTGTAGAAGCTGCCGCAGGCTGCGATCTTCTAGCCCGGTTGTTTACCCGGTTGCTGCAAACGGAATTTCTCTTTGCGTTCGATCTGCACGACTTGTGCGTTGTGCACAGTGATCTCCACCGCGCCGAAACGCAGATCGCGCAGGGCGCTCTGGATTTCACGCAAGATGGTGCTTTCGTCCTGACCGTCAACGCTGCGAAGGGATGCGCTCATGGTGCTGCTCCTTTGAATGGGATTTGCCTGGCAGTGGGCGGCACTGCGTTCGGCGTGGGAGCAATATAAGAGAGGCGCAGATATTCTTAAAAAGACTATTTAAGAATGTTTATATAACTGAAAAACTGATCGTTCCCACGCTCCGCGTGGGAATGCCGCCGGCGGCGCTCTGCGCCGCGATTTTGGGCCGACGCAGAGCGTCCCTTTGCTGAGCGCAGGAACAAATTTGCCCCTGTCTTAGCCAATCAACGGAGTTCTTGCCCAATCAATCTCCTGCGCCGGACTCGGCCGCCCAAACCAATATCCTTGCCCCAGATCGCATTCCTGCTCGAGCAGAAACGCCGCCTGCTCAACCTGCTCGATACCCTCGGCATGCACCTGCATGCCCATGCTCCGGGCCAGCGCGATGATCACCCGCACGATCGCCGCGTCGTCCTCGTCCCACGGCAGCCCGGCGACGAAGCCCTGATCAATCTTCAGTTTCTGCACCGGCAAGCGCTTGAGCCGCAGCAGCGACGAATAGCCCGTACCGAAGTCATCGATAGCCAGGCGAATGCCCAACTCGCGCAAACGATGCATCTGCTCCAGCGCCACTTCCGGATCATCCATTACCGCACTTTCAGTCACCTCCAACTCCAGATACGCCGGATCCAGCCCAGTGTCATGCAGCACCTGCGCCACCTGTTGGTACAACTCACGACGAGCGAACAACCGCGACGACACATTCACCGCAACAAACGACAGCACCACCCCGGCCTGCTGCCACTGACACATCTGCCGACACGCCTGCCGCATCACCCAGGCGTCAATTTCGGCAATCAATCCGGTGCGTTCGGCTATCGGAATGAACTCCGCCGGCGAGACCAGACCGCGCTGCGGATGCTGCCAGCGCACCAATGCTTCAACGCCGATCAGGCGACTGGTCTTCAAGTCATGCACAGGTTGGTAGTAAACCCGCAGCTCCTGCTGCTCCAGCGCGCGGCGCAGTTCGAAAGCGATTTCCACCCGTTGCTGGGCGTGGGCAGTGAGTTCTTCGGTGTACAAGGCGTAACCGTTGCGGCCGCTGCTCTTGGCTTTGAACAGCGCCGCATCGGCATTGCGCAACAGCTGCTCGGCGCTCAAAGCGTCACTGGGGAACAGGCTGATGCCGATACTGGCGTTGATGAACAGTTCATGGCCATCGATGCAGAACGGCTCCTTCAGCGCATCGAGAATGCGTTGCGCCAGCGCGGCCGCCTGCACCAGCTGTGGACAACTTTCCGCCAGCACCGCGAACTCATCGCCACCGAGGCGGGCCAGGGTAATGCCGGGACCGAACAGCGCCTGCAGCCGCGCCGCCACGGCCTTGAGCAAACGATCGCCGACGTTGTGACCGAGGCTGTCGTTGATCATTTTGAAATGATCCAGATCGAGCATCAGCAACGCACAGCCGCGCTTGTGAATCTGCGCCGAGGCCAGCGCCTGTTCGGCGCGATCGCTGAACAATAGACGATTGGGCAGATCCGTCAGCGGGTCGTGGTGCGCGAGGTGTTTGAGCTCATGCTCGGAATCCTTGATCGCACTGATATCGGAGAACACCGCCACGTAATGGCTGAGCCGGCCCTGATCATCGTGAATGACCCGAATGGTCTGCCACTGTGGATAAATCTCGCCACTTTTTCGGCGGTTCCAGATCTCGCCGCTCCATTCGCCCAGCGATTCAAGGGTGGCGAACATTGCCTGATAAAACCCGGGTGGATGATGGCCCGACTTGAACAGGCTCGGCTGCTGACCAAGCACCTCTTCACGCTGATAGCCGGTGATCTCCATGAACGCGCGGTTGACGTGCACGATCAGTCCATCACGGTTAGTCACCAACACGCCTTCACGGGTGCAATCGAACACCGCCGCCGCCTGGCGCAAGCGCTCGCGATCAGCGTGACGCTCACGCAAACGCGCGCCAATCCCGAGGAACTCGCACAAACGCGCCCGCGCCAGGAAAATCAGCCCGGCGCTGACTGCCGCAAAGACGTAACCGTTGATCAGTTGCCATCGGGCAAGATCGACGGAGTTATCGAAGAAATTGTTTAATAAATGATCAGTACCTTGCAGCCAGACAGCGGCAAGCACGAGATAGAGCAGCGCTGCACGCAATGCATCGCGGTAAGTGGCAGGCATTCGGCTGTCCATGTCCCTACAAAAAGGTTGGAATTATAGGTCAAGAAACATCCAGCGACTCTTATCTGAAAGGGCGACTGGTTTTATCTGTGTGCTTGGTGATAATGCAACGGCTGTTTTTATCTTTATCGAGGGCCCTATAGCCTATGTGGTACGAAGGTTTTCTTGGCTTGTCGGCCTGGTCTCTGGTCGCAGTCACCCTGCTGATGACCCACGTGACAATTGTTGCCGTCACGGTCTATCTGCACCGCTACTCCGCCCATCGCTCGCTGGAGCTGAATGCCGGGCTGAAGCATTTCTTCCGTTTCTGGCTGTGGCTGACCACGGCACAGAACACCCGCGAGTGGACCGCCATCCACCGTAAACACCACGCCAAATGCGAAACCGAAGACGACCCGCACAGCCCGGTCATCAAGGGTTTGTCGACGGTACTGCGTACCGGTGCCGAGCTGTACCGCGCCGAAGCCCAGAACCCGGAAACCCTGCGCATCTACGGCAAGAACTGCCCCGAAGACTGGATCGAACGCAACGTCTACAGCCGCTACCCGCTGCTGGGTGTGGCGATCATGGGCGTTATCGACCTTCTTCTGTTCGGCACCATCGGCATCACTATTTGGGCGATCCAGATGATGTGGATCCCGGTTTGGGCTGCCGGCGTCATCAACGGTCTGGGCCATGCCGTTGGCTATCGCAACTTTGAATGCCGCGACGCAGCGACCAATCTGGTGCCTTGGGGCATCCTGATCGGCGGCGAAGAACTGCACAACAACCATCACACCTATCCTAACTCGGCCAAGCTGTCGGTGAAGAAGTGGGAATTCGACCTCGGTTGGGCCTGGATCAAAGTCTTCAGCTTCCTGCGTCTGGCCAAGGTTCAGCGTGTGGCACCGATCGCCCACCGCGTCGAAGGCAAGGGCAGTCTGGACATGGACACCGCCATGGCCATCCTCAACAACCGCTTCCAGATCATGGCCCAGTACCGCAAATTGGTGATCGGTCCGCTGGTCAAGCAAGAGCTGGCCAAGGTCGATCACTCGGTGCGCCACCAGTTCCACCGCGCCAAGCGTCTGCTGTCGCGGGAAACCAGCCTGCTGGAAGATCGTCATCACCTGCGCATCCAGACCATGCTCGAGCACAGTCAGGCGTTGAAGGTAATTTACGAAAAACGCTTGGCCCTGCAGCAGATCTGGGTCAAGACCAGCTCAAATGGCCACGACATGCTCGCCGCCATCAAGGAATGGATTCACGAGGCCGAGGCCAGCGGTATCCAGTCCCTGCGCGAATTCGCTGATCAGTTGAAAACCTACTCGCTGCGTCCTGCGGCGGTCTGAGACCGTTGATCGGTGCACCCGGCTCCCGGGTGCACCCTTCGGAACTTCGCCAAAAATCGCCTATCTCAAAGACACTTCGCCATCCCGGCGGGCTGTACTGTGGCCGTTGTCGAATTTCGGCACGTCCTTTGAGATCTGTGCCGATGGTCAATAACAACCAAAAAGACTCATCCCTCCCGCAGTGGCCCGAAGCCGCGCAAACCCTCATGGCCCTGATGCACGCCCAAGGCGAGGTCGCCCGCCTGAGCGAACGCGAACAGCTGTTCAGCTCGCTGCTGGTCAGCGTTAACGCCGTGCTTTGGGCGTTCAACTGGGAAACCCGGCAGGTGCTGTACGTCAGCCCCGCCTACGAACGGATTTTCGGTCGTTCCGCCGGCCTGCTGCTCGCCGACTACAACCAGTGGCGCGACAGCATCTACCCCGATGACCTGGAATACGCCGAACGCAGCCTCGCCGAAGTCCTGCACAGAGGCGCCGTGGAGGATCGCGAATACCGCATCATCGGCTCCGACGGCCAGGTGCGCTGGCTCAGCGACAAATGCTTCATCAACCGTCAGGACGAGCCTGGGCAACCGGTTATCATCGTCGGCATCGCCGAAGACATCACCGACAAGAAGCAGATGGAAACCGAGCTGCACCGTTTGGCGACCACCGATGTGCTGACGCAAAGCAGCAATCGCCGGCATTTTTTCGAGTGCGCCAATCGCGAGTTCGAAGAAGCGCGGCAGCAAGGTTCACCCTTGGCATTTTTGCTGCTGGATATCGATGACTTCAAAGTAATCAACGACAGCTACGGCCACCCGGAGGGTGACAACGTGTTGCAGCGGATTGCCGAGTGCGGGCGTGGCTCGTTGCGCCGTGGTGATCTGTTTGGGCGGATTGGCGGAGAGGAGTTTGCCGCCGTGTTTCCCGGCTGCGCGCCGGACATGGCCAAGCAAGTGGCCGAGCGGTTGCAGCAGGAAATTCAGCGTTTGAGTTTCAGCCATGACGGGCAGACGTTTGGCATCACCGTCAGCCAGGGTCTGACCAATCTGACCGATGGCGATGAAAACCTCGACAGCCTGTTCGCGCGTGCGGATGCGGCGATGTATGAGGCCAAACGGCAGGGCAAGAACCGCATCATTTCTGCCTGAGCCCAATACCTCAACCCAACACATAACTACTGTGGGAGCGAGCTTGCTCGCGAAGGCATTTTGTCAGTCAACATAGCGCTGAATGACACACCGCTTTCGCGAGCAAGCTCGCTCCCACATGGTTTTGCTGTGTATCAATGTTATTTACGCATCCGCATCAACTCCGGCAAGCCGATTTTAAGCAGCCTTGCCGTACGGCTCTTCGCCAGCTCCTCAACGCCTTCATGCTCGGTCAGATGCGCCATCTGCGCCGCCATGTTCATCACCAGCGCCTCACGGGAATACACGCCGCCGCCGAGCTGATAGACCGACGCAATCAGCTCACGCAGCTCCAGCGGCAATCGCCAGCGAGTACGCAACGCCGAACCATAAGCCGCACCAAACTCAGCCAACGCCTCGCCGACCTCCTCCAGCTCATCCAGCGCACCGCCGGCCTGCTGCCATTCCTGCAAACACCGCAGCAACGCCAGATCGCCGAGACGATGCAACATGCCCGCGCAATAGCAGCGCTCCTGATCCAGATCAAGCAGGCGCGCCAACGTGCGCGCGTATTCAGCAGTGTGCAGCGACAGCCCCCAGTAACGCTCGGCGTAATCGGCCAGACAGGGATCACTGAGTTTCGCACTGCGCTTGAGCGCCAGCCCCAGAATGAGGTTCATGCTCTGTCCGGTGCCCAGACGATGCAGGGCCTGCGCCAGGGTTTGTACCGGCGCGCCGTGGTGTTGCGCGGCGCTGTTGGCCGCAGCGATCAACACAGCAGTGATCTGCGGATCGGTTTTAATTTCATCTTCCAACAGCTTCAGATCCAGCCCGCTGGGATTAAGGCTGCGTTTCACCGCTACTTGCACATCGGTCATCAACGGCGCGCCGTCAGCCTGCTCTCGGCGGCGCTCAAGGAAAACCGACAGAGTCATGCCAGGTGCCAATGCCGGCACCTCACAGAACACTTCCTCACCGGCATTGAGCAGCAAGCCCTGCAATCGCTCGGTCAGGCTTTCCATGTTCAACGGTTTGGTCAGATACGCCGTCGGCGCCAGCGGAATCGCTTCGCGCACGCTGGCACTGTCGTTACGGCTGCTCATCAGAATGAACGGCAGCGGCGGATTGCGTTTGCGCTGCCGCACGCTGCGCAACACGCTCAAGCCATCGACGCCGGGTAGCTCCCAATCGACGATGGCCAGGTCATAAGGAATTTCGCTGAGCATCGACATGGCTTGCTGGCCATCGGCACACAGGTCCAGCCGCGCATCGCAACGCACGTTCAGCAACACTTGTTTGAGCAGGTCGCGAGACCACGGATCAGCCTCGGCGATCAGCACTCGCGGTACGGCGGGTAAATCAACGGCAGTCATGCGCGCTCTCCCTTGCAATGCCTGAACCTTAGCCAATGCTGGCCATTCGATACAGCGCTAAAGCGCTCGATGTGTTTCAAGGGGCGTAAAAAAACCCGCCGAAGCGGGTTTTTTGTCGATCAGGTCACACGGGGTGATCAGAGCTCGGAGAAGCACTCTTCGATGATCGCCAGACCTTTGTCCAGTTGCTCGTCCGGCGAGGTCAGCGGTACGAGGACGCGCAGAACGTTGCCGTAGGTGCCGCAGGACAGCAGGATCAGGCCTTTGTCACGCGCCTTGGCCACAACCGACGCTACTGCTGCAGCGTTCGGCTTGTGGCTGTCGCCGTTTTCGAACAGCTCGACCGCGATCATCGCGCCCAGGGCACGGACTTCACCGATCACCGGGTACTTGGCCTGGATAGCTTTCAGACCAGTGACCAGACGCTCGCCGACAGCCTTGCAGCGGTCCAGCAGTTGCTCTTCTTCGAACACTTCCATCACAGCCAGAGCAGCGGCGCAAGCGATCGGGCTACCGGCGTAGGTGCCGCCCAGGCCGCCTGGCGCGATAGCGTCCATGTATTCGGCCTTGCCGCAAACACCGGCGAGCGGGAAGCCGCCAGCGATGGATTTGGCGAAAGTGGTCAGGTCGGCAGCAACACCCATCTGTTCCATGGCGAAGAACGTACCGGTACGACCAGCGCCAGTTTGCACTTCGTCAGCAATCAGCAGGATGCCGTGCTGGTCGCACAGAGCGCGCAGACGCTTCATGAACTCCTTCGGCGCGACGTAGAAACCACCTTCGCCCTGAACCGGCTCGATGATGATCGCAGCGATGTCTTTCGGCTCGGCGTCGTTCTTGAAGATGCGTTCGATGGAAGCGATCGAATCGTCGATGCTCACACCGTGCAGTTCGTTCGGGTACAGCGCGCGGAAGATGCCGCCTGGCATCAGGCCCATGCCAGCCGAGTAAGGCACGACTTTACCGGTCAGGCCCAGGGTCATCATGGTGCGACCGTGGTAAGCGCCGGTGAACGCGATCACGCCAGCACGGCCAGTGGCGGCACGGGCGATTTTCACGGCGTTTTCCACGGCCTCGGAACCGGTGGTGACCAGCAGGGTTTTCTTGGCGAAATCACCTGGCACCTTGGCGTTGATTTTCTCGCACAGCTCAACGTACGGCTCGTAAGCCAGTACCTGGAAGCAAGTGTGGGTCAGCTTGTTCAGCTGTTCGGTCACGGCGGCGATGATTTTCGGGTGCACGTGGCCGGTGTTCAGTACCGCGATGCCGCCGGCGAAGTCGATGAACTCACGACCTTCAACGTCAGTCACGGTAGCGTTCTTTGCCGATTCAGCGAAGATCGGGTGAATCTGGCCAACACCACGTGGAACAGCTGCGGTACGACGGGCCATTAGTTCAGCGTTAGTCTTGCTCATTACAGTCCTCATTCGCCGCTCATCGGGCGGCGTGGTTCAAGGATTAAGCGGGAGAAATCGACGGTGGCAGCATGCGATGATCGACTGCCACGGCGTTCCTGGCCGCAGAGAAAATTCCGGTTTGAAACGACGCAAAGGGACAGCGCTCTCGTGCCCTTTGCGTTTGCAGCGATCCCTTTCCCGGCTTAGATGCCCAGGCAGAGGTATTTGATTTCCAGGTAATCTTCGATGCCGTACTTGGAGCCTTCACGTCCCAGGCCAGAGGCCTTGATGCCGCCGAACGGCGCGACTTCGTTGGAGATCAGCCCGGTGTTGACGCCGACCATGCCGTATTCCAACGCTTCAGCGACACGGAACACACGACCGAGGTCGCGAGCATAGAAGTACGAAGCCAGACCGAACTCGGTGTCGTTGGACATCGCGATCACTTCGGCTTCGTCTTTGAAGCGGAACAGTGGCGCCAGTGGACCGAAGGTTTCTTCCTTGGCCACCGCAGCGTTTTTCGGCACGTTGGTGAGGATGGTCGGCTCGAAGAAGTTGCCTTCCATCGCCTTGCCACCGGCCAGTACGGTTGCGCCTTTGGCCACAGCGTCAGCAATGTGTTCTTGCACCTTGGCCACAGCTTTTTCGTCGATCAGCGGGCCAGTGGTGGTGCCATCTTCCAGACCGTTGCCGATCTTCAGTTTGGCTACAGCCACTTTCAGCTTCTCGGCGAACGCGTCGTAGACCGAATCCTGAATGTACAGACGGTTGGCGCAGACGCAGGTCTGGCCGTTGTTGCGATACTTGGAAATGATCGCGCCTTCGACGGCCTTATCCAGGTCCGCGTCGTCAAACACGATGAACGGCGCGTTGCCGCCCAGTTCCAGCGAGACTTTCTTGATGTCCTTGGCGCACTCCGACATCAGTTGACGACCAATTTCGGTCGAACCGGTGAAGGACAGTTTGCGCACGATCGGGTTGCTGGTCAGCTCGCTGCCGATGTCGCCGGCGCTGCCGGAAACCACGCTGAACACGCCCGCAGGAATGCCCGCGCGCTGAGCCAGTTCGGCCAGTGCGAATGCGGAAAACGGAGTTTGCGAAGCCGGCTTGAGCACCATGGTGCAACCGGCGGCCAGTGCCGGGCCGGCTTTACGGGTGATCATCGCCGCCGGGAAGTTCCACGGGGTGATCGCGGCGGTCACGCCGATTGGCTGCTTGATCACGATCAGGCGCTTGTCTGGCTGATGGCCCGGAATCACATCACCGTAGATACGCTTGGCTTCTTCGGCGAACCACTCGATGAACGAAGCGGCGTAAACGATTTCACCCTTGGCTTCGGCCAGCGGCTTGCCCTGCTCGAGAGTCATCAGGCGCGCGAGGTCGTCCTGGTTCTCGATCATCAGTTCGAACCAGCGACGCAGCTTGCCGGCACGCTCTTTAGCGGTCAGTGCACGCCAGGCTGGCAGCGCCTTGTCCGCGGCTTCGATGGCACGGCGGGTTTCGGCCGCGCCCATTTTTGGCACGGTACCGAGGATTTCGCCGGTGGCCGGGTTGTTGACCTTGATCGTCTGACCGTTGTCCGCATCGACCCAAGCGCCATCAATGAAGGCTTGCTGGCGGAACAACAGGGTGTCTTTAAGCTGCATGTCGGCTTTCCTTAACAGCACCGCGGCCTGCGCGGAGCAAATTATGATTGTAGAAAGGCGCCTCGCAAGGCTGCCGTCAGGGAAATCAGTGACCGGGTGTGGCGCATCAACAGTGCACGATTCGAAACACTGGCGCTTCAACGCCCGGTCAACGAGCGTTTGAAATCTCAAACGGATCGTAGGTTCAACGGGGTTAAAGGACAATAGGTCGTTCGAAAAAAAGAACAAAAACGGCGTGTTTGTGGAATTTTTCAGATCAACGAGCCAAAAGTCCCCGCCGCAGGAAAACCTTAGATCAACCCTGCCAAAGCGCCAAGCGAGGGTTTTGCAGGACGTTACAGCTTTATGGAATGCAGCGCTTTCAGCCGACACGCGCACTGACAATACCCGCTCAAACCCAGCATGGACGCCCCGAGCCGACCTAGGTATGATGTCGCCCGCTGCACCAGTAGCTCAGCTGGATAGAGTACTGCCCTCCGAAGGCAGGGGTCGTGGGTTCGAATCCCGCCTGGTGCACCATTGATTCAAACGAGAAAGCCCCGGACTGTGATGGTCCGGGGCTTTTTTGTGGACGATGCAAAGAGACTTGGACGAAGTTATTCCGTCGTCCAGTCAAACTCATCGTAATCATCGTCGTCTTCCTCAGCCTCGTCCTCGAAGACGTCCTCTTCTTCAAGCACATCTTCTTCCGGCTGATTCAGCAGAAACTCTTTACGCGTCTCGGTAATCGCTCGCCGCATCTCTTCGCCCTTCTCCGGGCAGTTGAGCAGTTGGGCGATGCGGTCAATTTTTGCTGCCACGTTGTCCTCCAGCGCATCGGCAATGCCCCGATAGTGCGCGTTTTTGCGGGGCAATGCCAAATGGCTGAGGGGTCAGGCGGTCATTTTTTCTGCAACTGTTGGAGTCGGGCGTCGAGATCGGCGTTCGGGTAGCGTTTGTGCAGGTTGTTGAACAGGCTGTCGGCGGCTTGCGATTGGCCGGATTCGCGCAGGCGCAGGACTTCGCGCAGTTGTGCGTCGAGGCCGTTGGCCGGGGCGGCGGCGCGTTTGCTGAATTTTGCTTCATCGGCGCTGATGGCTTGATCTTGCATCGGCGCGGCCATTTCCATCATCGGCGCGGGTGCGGGCATGGCGCCGGCCGGGGCCGACAATCGGTGCAGTTGCGCTGAGTCCGTGTCGGTCATGGGCACAGCAAGCTTGGGGGCTGGGGCGTAGTCGTACTGACGCAACGGTTGAGGCGCGCGCTGTACCAGCGACAACATCAATGCCACGCCAACGAGGCTGGCGAACGCGACTTGCCAGCGCGGTTTGCGGCAAGCGTCCAGCCAGCGTTGCCACAGGCTTGGTTTCAGCGCAGGGGGTTGACGATGCGCTGCGTTGAGGATGAACGCATCGAGATGCGCTGGCGGCTCAGCATTTTGCTGTTCGCGGACGTGTTTGATCAGCGGATCTTCAGGTGTCTGGCGGGCGTCAGTCATGTGAGTACCTCCTCGGCCAGCAGCCGACGCAGTTTTTGCTGGGCGTAGCGCAAGCGGCTTTTGACGGTTTCCAGCGGTGTTTCGGTGAGAGTGGCGATTTGTGCCAGATCGAGGTCGCCGTGGGCGCGCAGCAGGAACACTTCGCGCTGGTCGGCGGGCAGGGTTTGCAGGGCATTTTCCAGGCGTTGGCTATCGCGGCTGAGGCTGAGCAGTTGCTCGGGACCGTTCGTTTCGTCACTCACGGCATGCGCTTGTTCGTCATAACTGTCGTGCAGCGGTTGCCTGGCGCCGTGTTTGCGCCAGTGGTCGATCAGGCGATTGCGCGCTATCTGGAACAGCCATGTACGAAATGTCGCCCGGCCTTGTGGCTGACTGCTGCTGCGGATCAGGCTCAGCCAGGTCTCCTGAAATACTTCGTCGGCCAGTTCCGGTTTGCCGCTCAATCCGAGCAGAAACCGGTACAGGCCTTGGCGATGGCGCGCGTACAAGATCTCGAACGCGGCGCCGTCGCCCTCGCGATAACGTGCGAGCAGCGATTCATCGCTGTTGGCGGTTGAGCTGTCTGCCGAAGCAAACAGCTGACTGATGAAGCCTTTCAGACGACTCACTTATTCGATCCGTTGTTCAGTGGCCAGCGCATTCGATGCGGTTGAGCTGCGCAAGCTCTGCGCCAATTCGACCAGTTGCACAAACTCGTTGCGCAGTCCGAAGTGGTCATCGCCACGCGCGCCACGGGCCAGTGCTTCGGTGTCTTTCAGGCTGAAGTCGCCGGTATAACGACCGTCCTTGAGTTGTTGGGCGAATGCGGCCACCGCGGCGGCAAAACGCAGATCCTCGCTGGCTGCAGCAACCTGATTGTCGATGGGCCGCTCGATCAGCAGACTTTTCCCACCTTCAGGCTGTTGATAACGCACACGCAGCATTGCCAATTCCCCGCTCTTCGCCGAAGCAACGGCGTCAGATTTGCCGTAACGCAGTGGCTCCAGCCAACCCTTCTCACCTGTCGGAACGATTTCGTACAACGCGGTCACCGTGTGCCCTGCGCCGATCTCGCCGGCATCGACTTTGTCATTGCTGAAATCCTCACGCTTCAAAGCACGGTTCTCATAGCCAAGCAGGCGATATTCGCTGACCTGCGCCGGGTTGAATTCCACCTGCAATTTGACGTTTTTCGCCACCACGGCAAGCGTCGAACTCAGCTGATCCACCAGCACTTTGCGCGCCTCGCGCAGATTATCGATGTAGGCGTAGTTGCCATCGCCTGCGTCGGCCAGTTGTTCCATCAACTGTTCATTGTAGTTATCCACACCGAAACCCAGGGTCGTCAGCGAAAACCCGGTTCTGCGTTTATCCACAGCCATTTGCTTGAGGCTGTCGAAGTCGCTGACGCCGACATTGAAGTCGCCATCGGTGGCCAAGAGGATGCGGTTGATGCCTTTTGGGATGAAGGCCTGCTGGGCCATTTGGTAGGCCAGTTCGATACCCGAGGCGCCAGCGGTCGAACCGCCCGCAGTCAATTGCTCGATGGCCGTACGAATTTTCGCTTTCTCGCGTCCGGAAGTCGGCTCCAATACCACTCTCGATTCACCGGCATACACCACCAACGAAACGCGATCCTGATCACGCAGTTGATCGACCAGCAATTTCAGCGTGCTTTTGACCATCGGCAGGCCTTCGCGGCGATCCATCGAGCCGGACACGTCGACCAGAAACACCAGATTGGCCGGGGCCAGTTCCGCCATCGTGTGGTCGGTGGCCTTGATGCCGATGCGCAGCAAGCGGGTGTGCGGGTTCCACGGTGAGGCCGCCAATTCAGTCGTTACGCCAAATGGCGAGCCGTCGCTGGGCAGCGCGTAGTCGTAGGGGAAGTAATTGACCATTTCTTCCAGCCGCACGGCGCCTTCCGGCGGCAGTCGACCGTGATTGAGCAAGCGGCGGACGTTGGCGTAGGCACCGGTGTCGACGTCAGCGCTGAAAGTCGAAACCGGGGATTCGGCGACGATGTGAATCGGGTTATCGGCCAACGCCTGATATTGCTCGCGCTGCGTATCGCGATAGCCCTGTGGATAACTTTCACTCAACGGCATCGCCGCACTGCCCGCGTTGGGCATTTTGTACAGCGCGCGTTTGGCCATTGAGGTGTCAGCCATGACCGCTTCCTGCTGAACCAGAACTTCGGACTGCGCCGGCGCTGGCGCTGGCACAGCAGCAGAATCGGGTGTGGACGAAGCACCGCAACCGGCGAGCGCCAGCAGCACAGCAACCGCAACAGGACGTAAAAGAGAAAGGGACATGGGGCTGACCTCGGGACGAAATTGATCATTCATCCACTGAGACGGGCAGCCCGTTCAGTTCGGGTTAAAGGCCGCTAAAAAATTTCAGCGGTGATAACGCCGCACTGCACTGCTGTTGCGCAGCACATGACCTTTGATTTTCTCCATCAGTTCGGCGCGGGTCAGACCGGCCGGCAAGGCGTCCGGGGCGAGATCCAGCGCGTAGATTTGGATGATGTAGTGGTGCGCACTGTCGCCCACCGGCGGGCACGGCCCCATGTAATGGGTATTGCCCTTGCTGTTGGTGCCGCCGACGCCTTCGAACGCAGACTTGGCGCCGACGCCCGCAGCAATCTGGTGCGTGGTGGCTTTGATGCCGTAATGAATCCAGTGATCGACGCCCAGGCCTTTCTGGCCGTCGGGATCATGCATGACGATCGCGTAACTCTGGGTCGCGGCGGGGCCGGCATTCCAGCTCAGGGCCGGCGACTGGTTCTTGCCGCCGCAGCCGGCCGCGTCGCTGGCCGCTGCCGAAGTGAACAGGCGATTATCGGAAACACCCGGGATGTTCAGGGTGAAACGCTCCTGGGCCTGCGCCGGAAACTGCACGCAAAGGGTGACGGCAATGGCCGCAAGCCAAGGGTTGAGAGAGGTCAATCGGGTCATTCCGGGAGCACCTTGTGCAGTTGGGCCGTGTTCGGCCTGCAAACTATAGCCGTACCGTTCGTGCCGTGGCAGTAGCAAATGGCTGAACCTCGCACTACGACGCAAACTCACAAGAGAAATGCCCCGCGAGGAAGTCGCTCATGTCCCTGCACCGCGTCGCCCGTATTGCCGATGTCCCTGAAGACCGTGGCCTGCAAGTTGAAATCGGTGAATGCAAGATTGTGCTGCTGCGCGCCGCTGGGCAATTACGCGCATTTCAAGGCGAATGCCCACATGCCGGGGCGCCGCTGGCTGACGGTGCGTTGTGTCACGGACGCCTGATCTGCCCGTGGCACAAGGCTGCGTTTCGCGCAGAAGACGGCGCATTGTGCGAGCCACCGGCGCTCGACAGCCTCAAACGTTATCCGCTGGAACTGCGTGGCGATGAGGTCTGGGTCGATGATCAGCCGTTGCCCGACCCACATACCCCTCCGGCGGATGATTCGCGCACGTTCGTGATCGTCGGCGCGGGTGCGGCCGGCACCGCGTGTGCCGCGGCGCTGCGGGAAAAAGGTTTTGGTGGCCGGATCGTGATGATTGATCGCGAGGCGGATGCCGGTTACGACCGCACGGTGCTGAGCAAATTTGTTCTCGCTGGAGAAATGCCCGCCGAGGAAACCCCGCCGCTGCGAGATGAAGCTTTTTATAAAGAGCAGCGTATTGAGCGACTGGAAAACGAAATCACCTCGCTCGACGCCACAAACAAGATTTTGCACCTCAGCGATGGCCAGGCCCTGCGTTATGACGCGGCGGTGCTGTCTACCGGTGGCGAGCCGAATACGCTGGATTTGCCCGGCGCCGATCTTCCGCAGGTGTTCGTACTGCGCTCAAAAGCCCAAGCCGAACAGATCATGACAGCGGCCAGCCCCGATCAGCGCGCGATCATCATTGGTGACAGCTTCATCGCCCTCGAATGCGCCTCGGCCCTGCGCCAGCATGGCCTCGACGTCACGGTGCTGGCTCGTCACGCGATTCCTTTCGCCGCGCAATTCGGCGAGGCCGTAGGCAAAGCCATCCGCGCTTTGCACGAGGAAAACGGCGTGAAGTTCATCACCGAGCACGAAGCCACCGAGATCATCGGCGACGGCAAAGTCGAAGCGGTGCTGCTGGACAATGGTCTGCGGCTTTCAGCCGACTTGGTACTGGCGGGGATCGGCGTACATCCGGCGACCGAAGCATTCGCCTCACTGCCAAGGGAAAAGGATCAGTCATTGCGCGTCGATGACGGCATGCGCATCAGCGAAGGCCTGTGGGCCATCGGCGACATCGCCACGTTCCCGCTCCACGGCCAGACGCAACGCATCGAACATTGGCGCCTGGCCCAGCAACACGCGCGAATCGCGGCTGCCAACATGCTGGGTGGCGAGGAGCATTATCTGGACGTGCCGTTCTTCTGGACCTGGCACTTCGGCAAGAATTACGACTATCTCGGCCACGCTGAGCACTGGGATGAGGTGGAGTTTCTCGGCGAGCCTGAACATCCGCCATTCATTGGGCTGTTCGGCAGAAACGGCATTCTGGTCGCTGCAGTCGCCTGCGAAAAAGAACGCGCCATGGCGCTGCTGGCCGAGCGCATGAAGCAACCGCTGGCTATGGAAGAGGCCTGGACATTGATCCGCGATTACGCTTGATCGTTCCCACGCACTGCGTGGGAATGCAGCCCGTGACGCTCCGCGTCACTGGACGCAGAGCGTCCCTAGAGGCGTTCCCACGCGGAGCGTGGGAACGATCAATTAACGGGAAAGGGGCTCGCGATTGTCGTCATCCTCGGCATGCAGAAAGATCACCCGGGGATTCTCCAGCGGTGCCAGCGGCGGTGGCAGTTCCTGCTGCTGAACCGGCCAGAAGTGCGTCACCACATGGCTGATGTCACCTTCCTGATCGTTATGGATGGTCATCACGCCGGGCGAGCGCAGTTTCCGAAAGCGCTCATCGCAGAGTTTGAAGCTCTTGCTCAACCCTTCATCGTCGATCACCGGCGACGGCAAACGGCGCTGGGCGAAGCTGCGACTTTTGCGCTGCTGGTAACGCGCCCAACCGATCAGAATCACCGCGTTGACCAACGCCACCCACAGATAAATCTGCAGCGTGCCCAATGCTTCGAACGCCGAGTTGTCGATACGCGGCCCGCCCGCATGAGTTTCGATCAACGGCCATAGCCCACGGATCAGCAAGAACAGCAGTCCAACCCACGCCACCACGGTAAGCACCACATCGACCACGACCAGAAAGGGCCGCTGGCGGGTCCGGATGATTTTCATTTGATGACCTCCTCTTCGTCGTCGCCAATCGGTTTGATACCCCGGTCGGGACTGACCCAACGCGCACGTTTCTGATGTTGGCCGAACAAGACTTTCGGGAAGCTGACCAGCGTGGTCAGCAAACTGACAAACCAGAAGGCAATCGGGTACCAGACCACCCAGAACATGGTCTTGCCCAACCCCGGCTCGTAGCGGCGGTCGATGATGATGCTGACGGCGAACTGCACCAGGCAGACAAATGCCAGCAGCAATCCAGTAAATGCCGGCGGCATCAGGTGATCCACAGCGATCGCCTCCGGCATGACCACAAATTTGCCGACGCCCCAGAAAATCACCGACAGCAGGAAGGTAAACGCCCAACCGGTCGACAGGCAGTATTCGAACAGCAGTGGCCACAGATAACGATGACGGTACTGCCAGATGCCGCGAATGTTCTTGAACAGCACTTCGGCGCCGCCCTGGGCCCAGCGCAGACGCTGCTTCCACAAGCCGCCGAGGGTTTCCGGCATCAGAATCCAGCACAACGCGCGCGGCTCGTAGAAGATGCTCCAGTGATCAAGTTGCAGCTTCCAGCTGATGTCGATGTCTTCGGTGATCATGTCCGGGCTCCAGTAACCGACGCGGTTCAGCGCGGTACGGCGGAACGCGACGATCACTCCGGACACGGTGAAAATCCGCCCGAACACCCGTTGCGTGCGCTTGATCAACCCGATGATCGACGAGAACTCACCGACCTGAACCCGCCCGACCAGCGTCGAACGCGTGCGAATCCGCGGGTTGCCGGTCACCGCGCCAAGCCGTGCGTTATCCAGCATCGGTGCGACCAGATACGCCGCCGTATTCGGCGCCAGCAGCGCGTCGCCGTCGATGCACACCAGATATTCGCTGCGCGCCGCGATCGCGCCCATGCGCAGAGCGACAGCCTTGCCCTGGTTTTCCGCCAGATGCAGCACGCGCAGGCGTGGATCTTCTTTGGCCAAGGCATCGAGCACTTCGGCGGTGTTGTCCTTGGAGCCGTCGTTGATCGCGATGACTTCGATGTTCGGGTAATGCTGAGCCAGCGCCGCGTGGATCGTATCGGCGGCGTTGTCACCTTCGTTGTAGCAAGGGATCAGGATCGAGATCAGCGGCTCGCCTTCCAGTGGCGGCGGCAGCGTGTCGTCCTGCCACGGCCAGTGACGCTCCCAGTGCAACCAGAAATACAGGCCGCCGGCAATCCACAACCCGGACATGAACAACGGGTAGAAGAACACGAAGTCCATCAGGAACTGCCCGGTGACCAGGAAGATCAGGCCCAGCGGCACGCCGAGGACGAGCGCCAGAACAAGCAGGGCTAACAGTCTATCCAGCATGTTATGGATTCCATTTGTTGGAGAGCGCAGGCCTTACGGTTTTCAGGTCCGGCAGGTTGTCGAGGAAGTTGTCCGGGTAGTAACCGAAACTGGTCGCGCCCTGACGCTTGAGGCGGCCCATCCAGTCCGCCAGATGCGCGCCATCGATGTCGGCCTGATCCTTCTTGGTCCAGTCGCGGGCCTGCAATTCGAACACCGTGCGATCCAGCGCGCCGGGACGTTTCTTGACCGTTGCCACCAACGCCTCCAGCCACGGGCCGGACTGCGCCTGGGTCTGTTTTTCCATCAGTGGCATGGCCATCGGCGCGGTCCAGTCGTAGGTCACGAGGAAATCGTCGAGGTTCTGTGCGAACCACGCTTCGCTCTCGGGGTTGAGCATTGGCTCGGCGAAGATGTTGCGCGCGGTCTGCACCTGCGGACCGCGAATCGCACGGACTTTGGCGGTCAGCTCATTGGTGAAGTCGATGAGGTATCTGCTCTTGAAGCGGGTCCAGCGCTGCATCGCGGCCGGATCGTCGCGCAGGGCGGCAATCGAACCCGGCAAGCCATGGGCAGCGTAGGCTTTCAAGGCTTCAGGGCTGGCGTCTTCAAAGTCAGAAAGCACCGCATCGTCGTGGTAGAGAATGCCGTCGACCGAAGTCAGGCGCGCCACGTCTTCATAGATTTCACCGATGATCCGCCGCACCTCGGGATCGAACGGCGACAGACGTTTGTACTGGTCCGGATCGACTGCTGTGGTGCCGGTTTTCGGGTCCCAGCGGGTGACACGCGGCAGCTTCGAATCAAGTCCGAAACTGAGCACTGGCATCCAGGCAAAAACCTTCACGTGGGCACGAGTGCGCAGCTGCCAGGCAACCCGGTCAAAGATGTCGGCGCGTACCGGCAAGTGGCGGTTGGGGAAGTACAGCGAATGCACCAGGCCATCGCCCTTGGGATCAGCGAAGGCTTGCAGGAACACCGTGTTGGCGCCCATGTCAGCCATGCGCTGCACCAGTTTGCCGAGGTTGATGTCCTGTTGCGCCGGGTCCGGGTCGTAGACGTTATCCAGATCGACGTGGACCACGCGCATGGCGAAATCCGACTGCACACCGACGACGCTGTTGGCGAAATGCTCGCCGTCAGGGTCAGAGGCGACCAGAAAGCGTGGGCTGCTCATCAGGTTGTCGAGGGCATCGAGACCGTCGTCCAGGGTCAGGGCCATTTCATAGCCCTGCTCACCGACCACGGTCAACGAAGTACCGTCCGCCGTGCCGTACGGCCAGACCCAGACGCGCGGCTTCTTGCCGGTGACCTTGCGGATTTTCTCCGAGATGTTGCTCACATCGGTACGAATCCGCGCCTGAAAGTCAGCCTCGGATTCGTA
This sequence comes from Pseudomonas sp. CROZ-RG-20F-R04-15, assembly GCF_022662375.1. Lineage (GTDB taxonomy): Bacteria > Pseudomonadota > Gammaproteobacteria > Pseudomonadales > Pseudomonadaceae > Aquipseudomonas. The sequence continues at coordinate 29,973 of NZ_JAKNQL010000018.1, forward strand.
GCGTTTGGTCACCGGGTCGTAACGCCGGGTCGCCGCTGCCGGCTGCAGGTTGCCTTGCGGGTTGGCCAGAATCCCTTTGTGGTTGGCGTCGGTGTGCGCGGCGATTTCCACCAGACCGGATTGCGAGATTTCACGCACCTGATCCCAGGTCAGGAAGTCGGAACGCGCACGCGGCGCGCCGGCGAAGTCCACCGGTTGATTGAGCGGCGTGTCGATCCAGCTGCCGACCGGCGCCAGCAACGCATGCCAGTTATAGGCGCGCAGCACCGGCAGTACGCGGGTGTAGAAGCTCGAATAGCCGTCGTCGAAGCTGAGCAGAATAGCCTTCGCCGGCAGCTCCGGGCCGCCCTTGCGCGCGGCCATGATCTGGTCGACCGTCACCGGTTTGTAGCCATTTTCGCGCAGCCACGCGAGTTGCTCGATCATGCGCTCGGTGCGCACCGCCACCACGGCCTGATCGGGATCGCGGTCTTCGACGTCGTGATAGGCGATGCCGAGCACGTGATTTTTCGGCCACGGTTTTTCACTGGCCGCCAGCGGGCGCTCGGACGGCGGCGCGAAGGCCGGAGCTTGCTGGGCACAGGCGCTGACCAGCAGCGCTCCCAGCAGAAGGATGAAACGCGAAATCAAAGGCATCTTCAAACTCTTCTAGAAGCGGAAAGTGAGGTCGACGAGCAGACGCAGATCGGTCTCCCGATCACCGTCGTAAGGCCGGTTGATCACACTGAACAAGCCGCCCACCTCGAACACGTCGTTCCAGGCATAACGCTGGCCGTAACCGAGCAAGGCCATGCCGCCGGTGCCGTGATCACGCTGGCTGTACGTCCCCGCGCCGGCCTGGAACTGCTGGCTCCAGGAGGTTTCGTAGCGGTGGTAAAGCACGTGATTGACGTTGACCAGCGGCATCACGCTGAAGTCGGATTTCGGGTTGAAGTACGGCACGTCATCGGACTTGGAGTTGTGGCTGGTGCCGACTTCCAGTCCCGCATCGACCTGCACGTTCGGCGCGCTGTAGACGCCCTCGCGACCGGTGAGCAAGGCTTCGACGCGGTTGTTGCCGTCGCTGAAATGCGACGGGCTGACGGCCAGTTTCCACTCGCGGCTTTCGTTGGCGCGCCAGCGGATAAAACCGCTGCCGCCATTGGCCTTGATGTCGCTGTTGAGCGCGCGCAATGGCGTCTCGGCCGACAGGTATTCGAGGCTGCCGCCGTACTGCCAGTGGTCATTGATGTCGCGGGCAATCGCCAGCCGTGCGCCCTGTTTGTCGCCGAAACCGTAGGAGTGATTGGAGACTTCCGCTTCGAGGGTCATATCGCGGGTGCGGCGCTCCAGGCCGACACGCTGGAAGCGATGATTGCCGGTGCCTTCAGCGAAGTCGCCGGTGGCATAGCCGGCCCCGGCGAACACGCGCCAGTCTTCATCGATAGGCGGGCTGTACAGGGTGGTCTGGATGCCAAAATCGCGGCTGCCGCTGACGGCGCCGGCATCGCCACTGCCGCCACCATTGGCCTTGCCGCCGTAAGCTTCGACGCGCAGTTCCGACATGTCATGCACTTCGCGTTCGCGAGCCAGACGCTGCACCTGGCGGTTATCCGGATAACGCGCGACGACGTCATCAGTCAGCGCATCCATTTGCCGCCATTCCTGCAGTTCCATGGCGGTGTGGGCCTGACCGATTTCCAGGCCCATGTCGCGCGGCACCATGCTCTCGGTTTCCTTGAGCTGCATTTCCGCGCGGCGCGGCCAGTTGCGGGCCAGGTACAGATCGGCCTGAGCCAGACGCAAACCGACGTTGCCCGGCGCCTGATCGACCAAGGTCTGCAAACGCTCCTCACCGTGAGGCAAATCGGAACCGTAAGTCCCGGCCTGAGCGGCGAGTTGCTGGGCATCCATCCATTCATCGTTGGGGTTGCCGATCGGCAAGCCTTTCAGCTCGATACGCGGATGCTGAGTCTTGGCCAAGTCTTCGGCGACTTTGCGCGCATCGTCGGCGCGGTCGCTTTCCAGTAACGAGTAATACAGTGCTGTGGTGTCTTCGAGGCGGTCGCCGACATCGGCGTCTGGCGCCGACAACACCTGCCGATAGAGGTCGGTGGCGATTTCCGGCTGGCGTTGATCCAGATACGACGCAGCTACCCAGCGCAGGGCGTAAGTCGGAATCTTCACGCCTTCGGCTTGCAGCTTTTGGTACTCAGTAATGACGTCGGCGGTGCGTGCGCGGGCCTTGAGTGCGCCCATGCGGTCGATGCGCCAGCGAACCACATCGTCGTGTGCTGCAGCGTCCGGCGTCCAGGTGGCGAGCAGTTTGTCGTAGTCGGCCAACGCGCGGTCGGCGATGACATAGCGTTCTTTCTCACTGCGCGTGGCGAGTTCGGCCAGGCGTACTCGCTCGGCGGCGAGATCGCCTTCGAGGCGACGCAGGGTCACCGGATCAATCAGACCCGGACGCTGATTGGCCAGACGCAACGCCGGCTCCGGCAGACGAGCCTTTTGCAGGGCGACCACGTATTCACGAGCGACTTCAGGTTTGTTGCCGGCGCGTTTGAAGGCCTGGTCGTATTCGAACAGGGCGTCGTACTGCTTGCCGGCGCGAGTCAAGGCGTAGCCCAGCGCCAGACGACGGGAAGGATCATCGGGTTTGGCCGCCACCAGCGCTTTGGCGCGGGTCACCGCTTCATCAGGTTTACCGGCGTCAGCCTGGGTCAGGGCCAGGCCCAATTGCAGGTCGGCATTATCCGGCTCCAGCGCCAAGGCCTTGTTGTAGACCTGGGTCGCCTGATCCCAGCGTTTGAGATTGCGGTAGGCACGCGCGGTGGCAGTCAGTGCCTGCACCGGCAGGAGGCGATCGCGGCCCTGGGTTTCATAAACCTGCACCACTTCGGCGTCGAGGCCGGCCCAACTGGCGATCTGCAAGTGATCGCTGATCTGCCCGGTGGTCGACTGGCCGGGTGGCACCTGACGCAAAACCGTCAGCGCCGGCGTGGTTTGCCCGGCACGGGCGTCGCGCACCATCTGATCGTAGGGTGTGTCGGCAAACGCCAGCGCCGGCCAGAGCAACTGGCTGCACAGCGCGACTCGGAACAACGGGCGTAAACCACGATGTAATACAGGAACATCAATACGCGGCATTCGTCAGCATCCTTACATGGCCAGCCGGGACGCAATGCCCTCCTTGCCCTTTCGTAACGGTGGCCGCGAAGCACATACCACGGCCAAGCTTAGTCAGGCAGTCTTGCACGCAAGCGTAGACCAATCTTCGGAACACAATAATTGTTCAGAATCGTGCTGGCGGCTCAGCCAGCACACCGAAAACCCGAACGCCAGACAGCAAAACGCCCGGCGTCCGTGCGATACAGAGGCCGGGCGTTGCTATTAAGAGCGCAGGATTACTGCACTTGCGTGACGCCTGCGAACTTGCTCATCAGGAAGCCGACGAACTGCTCGACGGTCATCTTCTGGCCGTTGAATTCAACCTGATTGGCGGCGTAATGCAGCTTGGTCACGACGTTGCTGCCGTCGACGACGGCCAACTGCGAACCGACCGCCATGCCCGCAAACATGTCGGCCGCTTCCTTGGATTGATCGACGATGGCTTTGGCATCGGTCTGGCCGTCGAGTTGCGCCTGCACACTGAGCAGATCGACCAGCATCGGCTTGGACACCTGGATATTCAGATCCAGCAATGCAACCAGTTGTTTGCCCAGTTGATCCGGTGGCAAGTCCATCGATTGTGGCTTGGTCAGGTCGATCACCAGATTGGCTTTGCTTTCGCCGTTGGCAGTGTTGAACGACAGGTTCTCCAGCGCAATCTGCGGGCCGGCGGCCAGCAGTTTCTGCAGGTCGGCTTTGACCTGGGCGTTTTCAGCTTCGGTGAGGTTCAGCTCCGGCGCTGGCAAGCCCTGGGCTGCGGCTTCGGCGGCGGCTTTTTCGTACGGCTGCAATTTGGTCTGGTAGATCTGCATCAGCGACATGGTCGACGGGATGTCGAGGTTTTTCAGGCTCATGGCCATATTGGCCGAGCCGATTTTCTTGTCGTTGAGGCTGACTTCGCCAATCTTGTAATCAGCACGGCCCGAGGCATTGCTGCCGGATTCTTCGGTGAGGTTCTTCATTTCGAAGTTCTTCACGCCGAGTACCGATTGCTTGGTGCCGAAGGTGGTTTTGCTGTTGGTCAGCACCAGGGTGTTTTCCCCGGTGTAGTAGCCGTAGCTGCTCTTGGCGAGGTTACTGGCCAGGGTCAGACCGTTGAGTTCGACCTGCACGGGCGCCTGATCTTCAGCGACGGTGACCAGTTTCAGGTTGTCCATGTAACCGTCCGCCTTGACCTTCTGCGCCTGGGCGTTGGCCGAAATGTTCATGGTCAGGCCGGAGAACTTCAGGCTCGACTGCTCATCCAGTGCCGTTTCGAACGGCAGCAGGTCGAGGGTGCTGGTGGTGGATTCGTCGTAGCCGATGCTGGTCACGCCTTTGAGCGGTGCGGCGCCCTTGGTCGCGGCGAACCATTTTTCGGTGGCCGGGTTCTTTTCCAGCTCGTAGTTGCTGGTGGCCATGACCGGCAGCCATTTCAGCGAGACCAGACGCGAGAACGGCAGTGGACCGTGTTCGATGTGGTCGACGAAGAGCAATTCGACCGGCTTGTCGCCAAACATCTCGCCTTCACCCTTGAGGCGGTAGTGCGCGGTGCTGGTGAAGGTATGGCGGTCGAGCGACACCAGTTCCAGCGACGCGGTGCCGTTGGAGCCGGCCATCGCGGTTTGCAGCTCTTTGTTGGCATTGCTGACGGCGTTGTTCAACACGCCTTCGATCTTGGTCCCGGTGTACCAGGCCCCGCCTGCGCTGATCGCGCCGATGGCAACAACAATTCCGAGGAGCACGCCTGCTGATTTATTCATGAATGACCTGATCGATTTCCGTGGCTGTGAGTGTGGTCGTCTTCCCTGAACCCGTGACCGGGTCGCGGCTCGACTGCGCTGAATTCAGCGGTGGAGATTAGCACCGGGCGCGCAAGGTGGCCCAATGTTTAAAGGTGAAAGAGTGTCTATGGGGAGAGTGGACAGCGTTCAGGCGGGAAGAGTTTCGGTGTTTTTCAGTCCGCCTTCGCGAGCAGGCTCGCTCCCACAAGGACAACGCTGTACCTGTGGGAGCGAGCCTGCTCGCGAAGGGGCCAGATGATTCAGCAGAGAATCAGGAATACTGAACCTCGATCTCATCCAGTTGATGATCAAAGCTTTTCAGCCGCGCGGTCCACGTGTAGACCAGCACTTCAAAGTCCCGATCGATCACCGCCCCTCCCGGCCCGTCAGCGCGCGGGTCGCAGAAATCCAGTTGATAGCGCTCACGGGCCATGGCCGTGGCGACATCCGATAATTCACGAGCATTGTTGAGCCAGTGCCAGCCCTCGCCATCGATCTGCTTGTCGAGTTCCAGGCACTGTTTTTTCAGCGCTTCGAGGCTTTTTTCCAGCGGCGTGCCGGTGAGTTCGCCCATGACTTCGGCGAAGGTCCGCCCCGGCTGCCAGTAGCTGCCCCAGAAATACCTGTCGAATACAGTTTCGACCCGGCGCAGGGCGACTTTGGTGTCCCAGATCAGCACCAGGGTCTTGCCCTGTTCAAGCTGGCGTTTTTTGACCCGCTGCACCTGCACCGATGCCCACGCCACGACGACGATGGCCATGACCGCGATCAACGCCGTTGCGCTGTCGAGAAAGACCATCGCCTTGTCGATCTGATGGGCCAGCATGATGCCGTAGAAATAGGTGGCCGAAAGCAGCACCAGCGCTGCGAGGGCGCACCAGAAGCCGAGAGCGTAAGGGTTTTTCATTATTGGTTTCCCCTAGACCAGCGCTAGCAATGTGCGCTGGAAGGGTGCTTTGCACGGGGCGCCCTTCCAACACTTCAAAGCATAGCAACCGCCTCAGGGTTTGCTGGGGCTTGCAGCGTTCGTTCGTCCGCTTTCCCAACCGCCGCCCAAGGCGAGGAACAAATCGATCTGGCTCATCGCAACCTGGGTGTTGGCGGCGGCCAGTTGCGCAGTGACATCGGTGTAGGTGCGGGTCGCTTGCAGGTCGGCGAGAAACGATTCGCGGCCGGCCTGGAAGAAGCGGTGGGTCTGGTCCGCGGCCAGTTTCGCCGACTGCTCGGCATCGGCCAGCGCGTCGCGACGTTGCAGCAAGGCGCTGTACTGGGCCAGACCGGTTTGGGTTTCGCGAATAGCGTTGAGCACCACGCCGTCGAAATGCGCCAGCGCGCCCTGGGTCGTCGCTTCGGCTTCACGGATGCGCGCGCGGGCGCCGTTGGTCGGGACTTTCCAGCTCAGCGACGGGCCGAAGCCCCAACGGTTGGTCGACGGATCACCGAGGTCGTCGATGATGCCGACGGTGCCGATGGTCGCGCCGATGCTGATGTCCGGGTACAGCTCGCCGGTGGCGACGCCGATCCCGGCGGTAGCGGCGGCCAGACGTCGTTCAGCCTGACGAATGTCCGGACGACGCTTGAGCAGCGCGGCGCCGTCACCGACCGGCACCAGTTGGGCGATTTTCGGCAATTCGGCGCAAGTCGCGGTGCCAGCAGGCAACTGATCGACCGGTTTTGCCAGCAGCATCGACAGACGGAACAACCCGGCCTGACGCGCCGCTTCATAACGCGGCATGTCGGCGCGCAGGGATTTGAATTGGGTTTGCGAGCGGGTGACCTGGGTTTCATCGCCGCGCCCGGCATCGCGCAGACGCTGGATCAGCGTGGTGCCTTGCGATTGCAGGTCGAGGGAATGCTGGGCGATTTCGCGTTCTTCATTGGCCGCGCAGACCTGGGTGTAGGCGCGAACCACGTCTGCCACCAAAGTAATGCGCGCGGTATCCGCTGCGGCTTGGGTTGCATCGGCGTTGGCCTTGGCGCCTTCGATACCGCGTTGCAACGTGCCCCACAGGTCGAACTGATACGAGGCGCTGATGCCAATATCGCCGACGTTGGCCACCGGCACTTTTTCTGGCAACAGGAATGCCTGACCGGATTCCTGTAAACGCTGGGCGCCCATTTTCACGCCACCGCTCCAACCGCCGGCAGCCTCCGCCTCATCGACCTGAGCGCGGGCGCGCTGCAAATTGGCGGCGGCGACGCGCAGGTCGGTGTTGGAGGCCATAGCCTGCTGCACCAGTTGATCGAGGCGTGGGTCTTTATACAGCCGCCACCAATCCGCCGGCACCGGCGCCGAGACCACCGGTTTGCCCGCCACGGCCAGCTCGCCCTGAAAATCCTTGCGTTGAACCGCCGCATCCTCAGGCACGTGATAGTCCGGCCCGACCATCTGACACGCCGACAACATCACGCCCAACCCGGCGATCATCAGGGCCCTGCTCATTGCGCGGGCTCCTGCTTTCTATCATCGATTTTTGCGTCATCGATGATTGAAACCGTCGCGGTACGCCCGGCGATCATGCGGAAATCTTCCGGCACATCATCAAAGGCAATCCGCACCGGAATCCGCTGCGCCAGCCGCACCCAGCTGAACGCCGGGTTGACGTTCGGCAGCAAGTTGCTGCCACTGGTACGGTCGCGGTCTTCGATGCCGGCGACGATGCTTTCGACATGCCCGCGCAGCTTGGCGCGGTCACCGATCACGCGGATATCCACCGACTGACCGACATGAATGCCGTCGAGTTTGGTCTCTTCGAAATAACCGTCGATGTGGAACGAGTTGCTGTCGACCACCGACAACACCGGACGCCCGGCAGTAACGAACTCCTGCGGACGCGGTGCGCGGTCGTTGACGTAGCCATCCACCGGGCTGCGGATCACCGAGCGGTCGAGGTTGAGCTGAGCGCTGTCGACGGTAACCATGGCTTCGGCCAGCGCCGATTGCGCACGGGCGACCTTCGATTGGCTTTCTTCCAGCTGTTCGGCCGGCACCAGGTTGCCGAGGCCACGGTTACGCTTGGCTTCGCGCTGGGCCTGGGCCAAGGTTTCTTCGCGATCAGCGACAGCCGCTTTGGCCTGACGCAGGGCCAGTTTGAAACGGTCCTGGTCGATGCTGAACAGCACCTGGCCACGCTTGATCAACTGGTTGTCTTTGACTTCAACCTGCTGGATCAACCCGGACACGTCCGGGGCGATCTGGATGATGTCGGCGCGAATGTGGCCGTCACGGGTCCACGGCGCAAACATGTAATACATCACCATGCGCCAGACGAGGACAACGGCAAAAGTCACGATCAGCAGGGTCAGTACCACGCGACCGATGGTCAAAAACGGTTTTTTCATGTCATCAGGTATCGACTGAGTGAGTCCACGCCGTACAGAAGTACCGCGTAGAGCGCCACGTTGAACAATGCCCGGTGCCAGACCAGACGGTAAAAGTGCACGCGCGTAAGCACGGCATGCACCAGCAAAAACAGCACATAAGTGATGCCCATCAACACCAGCAGGGTCGGCAGGAAAATGCCGCTGATGTCCAGATCACCGATCATAGGGGCGCTCCATCGGGCAGCGGTTCTTCGGGCTCGGCGCTGGAGACGAATTCGACGCCGGGCAGCAACGCCAGACGTAAACCGCTCAAGGCGTGCAACAGGTTTAGCCGGGTTTCATCGTCGCCGTGGCCACTGAGCGCACGGCGGGTGCGATCCAGGGTCATCAGCAACGGAGCCGGGGCCGGTAAGCGTTCGCCAGCCTTGAGGCAGGCGCGGAAATACTCGCCGACTTCACTGACCACTTGCTGCAACAACGCATTCGGTGCACCGGTCACCCGTGGGGTGTAGGCGAGCAGGTCGAGCAGGTTGAGGCCTACGCGCACTTCGCGCATGGCAATGCCGGTGTCCTGGCCGGTAAGGGCCAGACGCGGCAAGTGCTGCATCAACCGATCGAGCAACTGCACGCCCAATTGCCGGTGCTCGGCGAGGTTGGCTGGCTCGGTCATGTGGACGATGTCTTTCCAACTGAAGCGGGTCAGGCGCTTGGCCGCCAGTTCAGCACCGAACGGACGCGCCACCAGCGTCCAGATAAACGCGAACAACAGGCCGATCGGCCCCGCCAGGTTGGAATTCACGAAGGCGAAAAAGTCCGCGTCGTAAGCGCCCTGAATGCTGATGAACGACGAGGTGTTGACCAGCGTCAGCAGCATGCCGAGGTAGAAACGCGGTTGCACGGTCAGGGTGCCGACGCAAATGAACGGGATGGAAAACGCCAGCACCAGCATCGGAAAGTCATGCAGGTTGGGCAGAATCAAAAACAGATAAAGGCTGGCGAACAGCACCGACATGCCGGTCCAGAAAAAGAATCGGTAAATCTGCGGCGCCGGGTCGTCCATCGAGGCAAAGAAGCTACACGCCACCGCCGCCAGAATCACCGCACTGCCGCCGTCCGGCCAGCCGAGCAGAATCCACAACACCGAAGCAGTGATGATCGCCAGAATCGTCGAGGCCACCGAATAGAGCATCAAGCCACGGTCGATAAACGGTGTCAGCCGACCCAAACGCCAATGGCGATAGACCGCGCGCCAGCTGTCCTGGCGCTCGCAGAGAATCGCGTCCTGCAAACTGCGGCAGTCCTGCCACAAATCGATGAATTCACCGAGGCGATAAATCGAATTGGAGAACAGCAGTTGCCTGCGATCCTCAAGCGCCTCGACGCTCGGCTGCAGGGCTTCGAGCTGATCTTTCAGCGCTTGCCAGCGGTCGAGATCGGCGTCCTGATGAGCGAGCCATTCGCGAGTCGCGACGAGCAGTGGTTCGAATTTTTCCACCAGCTCTGGCGTACGCCGTTCGAGGGCGTAGAGCGAGTCTTCCAGCGCATCGATCACCGGCAATAGATGAATCATCCGCCCGCGTAACTCTTTGGTGTTGCGCACGGTTTGCGGTCGCGCGCCTTCGTGGGGCAACTGGCCGATCATCAGCTCAAGGCTGTTGAAGTTGGCGACCATGGCCATGCGCAGCGCGGTGACTTCTTCGGGCTGCACATCGCGGCTGAGGAATTTCAGGCTGTAGGTCGTCGCGTCGGCGAACCACTTGCTCACGGCATCGTTGAACACCGGCGCCAGACGACGCGGCCAGAACATCGCACCGACCACCGCCGCGACGGCGATGCCGAGGAAAATCTCTTCCGTACGCGCTTCCGCCACGTCCCACACCGCCAGCGGGTTATCCACCACCGGCAAGGCAATCAGCGGCAAGGTGTAACCGGCAAGCATCAGCGCGTAGCTGTTGGCCGTGCGCAGATGCAGGGACATGAACAACAGAATCCCCGTCCACAGCGCAATGACCACCACCAACACGTACGGGCTCTGGACGAACATCGGCACGAAAAAAACCGCCGCTGCCGCACCGAGAAAAGTACCGATGGCACGGTACAACGCCTTGGAACTGGTCGGCCCGAGAAACGGGCTGGAAACGATGTAAACCGTGGCCATCGCCCAATACGGACGCGGCATTTGCATGAGCAAGGCGATATACAGCGCGATCATCGACGCTGCAAAAGTCCGGATCCCGTAGAACCAGTCGCGGGCCGGCGGAATGCCGGAGAAAAAACCGTTCAAGAATTGACCACCACAGGCGGATTGGCCGCCTCAAAAGCTCTGAGTACCCGAAGCGTAGCTTCCAGATCGCTTTGATCGATGCCTTCGAGCACCTCATGACGCAAGCGCACCAGTTCGATCTCGACCGCCTGCACCAGTTCACGGCCGGTGTCGGTCAGACTCAGGCACTTGGCGCGGCGATCCTGGGCATCTTCGGTACGACAGACGTAACCGGAATGGCACAGCTGATCGAGCAGACGTACCAGCGACGGACTCTCCATCCCGGCCGCCTGCGCCACTTGCACCTGGCGCACGCCCTCGCCCAAACGGCCGATCATCAACAACGGCACGGCGCAGGCTTCGGAGATTCCATAGTTGACCAGCGTGGTCTGGCAGATCTTCCGCCAATGCCTGGCGGCCACCACCATGGCACTGCTGATGTTCATCTGGAGAGCGTCGAGTTCGTTCGGCACGGAGAAATGCACACTGTTAGTTTGCTAACTATCAATATCGCACTGGAGGGGAATTTCAGTCAAGTTTTGAAACAAATTACCTTTTCAGGGTTAGCCTACCGAATCGAAGTCACCCGCTATCTGCTCAATGAAATCGAAAACCTCCTCCGGCACGCTGAACTGAAACTGCTTACGTCGATGCTTTGAAACTTTGTTACCGTTGTCCAGACACATCATTACCAGTTTCGAGAGGTCGCTCCCCCGTACGTCAAAACGTCCATTCACCTCTTTGATGACGTAGTCGTATTTTTCGAGAAACTCGGTCTCCTCGCGCAGCTCCACTTCCAATGCTCGCAAGGCCATTTGCAAAGTAAATTCTGCACATTGAGTCCCGTCCCAGAATCGATAGATTGAGTCGTGCCCAATAAAATCGAAAGCCATCTGATCAGCGTCCAGCCAAGTGACATTCCAGAACTCTCTTGCTGGTTTCGAGAACTCCTTTAATGCTTCGAGATAGCCAGACTCTTCGTGTTTCATCGCTACGGAAACCGGTAACAACAAACCATTTTTTAGAGCGCCAGAGTGGCAAAGCGTCTGGTGAATCAGGAAACGTGAAAGTCGACCATTGCCATCCATGAACGGGTGAAGAAAGACAAACCCGAAAGCCACAACCGCTGCAGCTATCAACGGATCAACCTGCTTGGCTGAGTGATTGGCAAAACTCATCAACTCGTCCATCAACTCCCTGCACAATTGCGGTGGAGGCGGGACATAGCTGACGCCAGCTGCGCCTCTCAAGCCGTTGTGTAAATGGTTCTGTTCATGACGGAAAAGCACAGCTTTATCGAAAGGATTGGAAACCGTACTGTTCTGCAACTCGACCAAATAGTCTTCGCTCAACTCTGTTCGCTCATGAGCTTGGCGGAGAAGCCGAACAAAACGGCGCGACTTTTCTTCATTGGGCTCTTCTTTCTCAATGGCGAAAGAATCGCGGGTCTCATGCAGATAGGCCCAATTGATTGCCCGATCCATCATTTCCGGCGGCAACGTCGCCATAAAAGCCTGGGCTCGACCAAGGATGTCCAGATCAAGCAGCGCCTGCAGCTCCGTCGTACGCTCGACTGTGGCGCAGTAACGCATTGACCCCAACCCGTTAAAATCTACCCGCCAACGACTATTTCGAATTGCAGGCCCGGTGACATAACGCTTGGGATCAAACAAAGCGACAACGTTGCCCCGAACCGGTACTGAATATTCCAGCTGTTTGCCCGTGAAACTTTCCCAAAGAAAACAGGCCTTGCGGATAAATACCCCGTTAGGTGATCGGCTCAACTCACCTAGCAACTCGTCCGCTTCAACGGTTTCAAGCGCCTGAGCAAGAATGCACAGGTTTATTCCCTCATGCTTCAGAGCAAACAAAATGTGCTCAAGTGTCGAACCCTGTTCCGGCGCGACGCCGTTTGGAACCGCTAGACACTCACCGATCAAGGTAATCCGGGTAACCGGTTTGATCATCGCAATACGCTTGGGGGCAAATGCATTAAGCTTCAGCGCATCACGCAGGTGGGCATAACCAACAGTTGGCATCGTCATCGTCCACATAAAAAATTCACTGCGACGATTAAAGCCCAGTTTTTTTTACATCGCGCATGTTTTTTTTACATTTCAGCCTTTTCCTACAATTTTTTTTACACACTCCTGCCCTTACGCAACAACACATCCAACTGATCCACCACCTCCGCCCAGTCGGCGTCATCCAGAATCTCGTCCCGTAAAAACTGCGACTGACTCTTCGACCAGAAAAACGCGTCAGCCAAATGCAGCTCGGGTTTGAGCGGGGAATGGGTGGCGATGAATTTGTCGATGTCGACCGGGTCGTCGGAAAGGCCGAGTTGTTTGAACAGGGATGGGAGGCTGTGGGTTGGACTTTCCATTGATCAACTCCTTCAAAAATGGGCTGTGTGGAAAATTATTCGCGAGCAGGCTCGCTCCCACAGGGAAATGCGATCAACCTGTGGGAGCGAGCCTGCTCGCGAAGGTGTCAGTGCCGGCGCCACAAAACCTAATCGCTCAACTCCCGCACCTCGGCATGCGGCACCATTTTCAGAAACACCGGCATGCTCATATGCAGCAGATAATTGTGGTTGCCCGCCTCCAGATAAATATCCTTCTGCCGCGTCAGCAACGGGTCGATGACCATGTCCAGGCCATAGGAGTCGCCCAGCGGCGGCACCGCGCCGCGTTCGCAGTCGTCAAAGATGTGCGCCAGATTGCTTTCGCGGGTCAGTTGCCATTCGCCGCTGAGGCGCACCTTGCTCAGGTCAAGGTGACGGCTGGCCGGCAGCACGGCCATCAGATAGTGCCCGTGGTGGTCGTCGAGGATGATCGATTTGGCCACCCGCTCGGCGGGCACCCCGGCGACCCGTGCGGTTTCCAGGCTGCTGGACGAGTGTCGGTGGGCGACGATGTCGTATTCGCAGTGCGCCCGGTTCAGGCTGCTCTGCACCTTTTTTTGCCATGCGCATGATGCACCTCGGTGTTTCGCTGAACGGTGGTTGCCGTGCGTTTGAGTCTAGTTCGGCAGGCCGTCGATGCAGGGAAATCCGCTCACTGGACACATCCTCACACTGATCAAAATTCAACCAGCGAAACCCTCAACTAGACTGTAAGAACCAGACATGACGCTCGCGGAGGGTCACGTGAACAGCCGATGTTGTGCGTTTGCCTTGCTCCTGCTGATCAGCGGCTCAGCCCTCGCCGCCGACAGCCCGTTGCCGCCCATGAGTCCGGCCGGTCTGTGGCTGATCACCCTGGGGATCGTGTTCCTGATCGCCGAAGCCGCGCTGCCCAATTACGGCGTCATTGGTTTGGGCGGGATCATCATGTTTGTCATCGGCGCGCTGATTCTGAGCAACGCCGAGTTGCCGGTGCCGATGATGATCGGTCTCGGCCTGATCAGCGCCCTGCTGTTGATCGCGCTGCTGATCCGCGCCCTGAAAACCCGACCGCGCCACACCGTCAGTGGCGATGCCGGCCTGCTCGGCAGTGTCACCGCGATCACCACGGTGCAACCGGGCGATGCGCGCAACGGCTGGGTGCAACTGCAAGGTGAGCGCTGGCAAGTGCTCAGCGCCACCCCACTGCAAACCGGGCAATCGGTGCGCGTGGTCGGGCGCAAGGGATTGTTGCTGCAAGTGGCCGCGACTGACGCGGCGCCGCTCGGAGAGTGATCATGGGTCTGCAAATCGGTTTTGTTGCGCTGCTGTTGTTGGTGATTGCCCTCGCCGGTTCGACGTTCCGCATCCTGCGCGAATACGAGCGCGGCGTGGTGTTCCAACTCGGACGTTTCTGGCAGGTAAAAGGACCGGGCCTGATCCTGCTGATTCCGGTGGTCCAGCAAATGGTTCGGGTCGACCTGCGCACGGTGGTGCTCGATGTTCCGCCGCAGGATGTGATCACCCGCGACAACGTGTCGGTGAAGGTCAACGCCGTGCTGTATTTCCGCGTGCTCGATCCGCAGAAGGCGATTATTCAGGTTGAGGATTATCTTTCCGCTACCAGCCAGTTAGCCCAGACCACTTTGCGTGCAGTGCTCGGCAAACACGAACTGGATGAACTGCTGGCTGAACGCGAGCAGTTGAACATCGACATTCAGCAAGTGCTCGATGCGCAGACCGATGCTTGGGGGATCAAGGTCGCCAACGTCGAGATCAAGCATGTCGATCTCAACGAATCGATGGTCCGGGCCATTGCCAAACAGGCTGAAGCCGAGCGCGAGCGACGGGCCAAGGTGATTCACGCCGAAGGCGAACTGCAGGCCTCGGAAAAACTCATGCAAGCAGCGGAAATGCTCGGACGTCAGCCCGGGGCGATGCAGTTGCGCTATATGCAGACCTTGAGTTCGATTGCCGGGGACAAGAGTTCGACAATTGTCTTTCCGTTGCCGATTGAATTGCTCAAGGGCATGGCGGATTTGTCCGGCAAGTCATGAAGCAAATCCTGTGGCGCGCAGACGAAGTTTTTCCAACGCCTCGTAGGGCGCTCGGGTGTAATTCTGTACGTGCATTCGCAACATTGCTGAAGCTTCGCGGCGTTTGTCGTCGCCATCGGCAGTGAACGCTTGCGAGGGCTGTTTCGCATGCTGCGCGGTCGCGGCAAAGACCTGCTTGCACTGTTCATCGTTCAAGCGGAAAAACCGGGCCAACCGCCCCGCCATCGCCTCGGGCAACTCGCTGTAACTCACCGGAAAACCACCCGAGTCACGGCAATGCATCACCCCCGCCGCCAACAATCGCCCCAAGCGTCGGGCGATGAATTCTTCGCGCCCTTCGAACGGTAAACCGTCCTCCAGCACACACTCGCCGAGCATCCCCGGCACCATGTGCATCCCCGGCCGGCGCAGATGAGAAACGGCAATTTCCAAAGGATCGCGATAGAGAAACAGCCACGGCGTATCTGCGAAACAGTCCTGCAGCAGCGGCCATTCGCCGATGTTCCAGGCGTCGAGTTTGATCACCAGGCGCTTTTCCACACCGCGTCGGCGCTGCCCATAGGCCGAGAGCAACCCGACGATGGCGGCCCGGCGTTCGCCGGCGGGTAAATCACTGCGTAACAAGGCGTCCAGCGGCGGTGGCTCGGACACGACTATGTGATCGTCGAGTCGGGCGAGCATCTGGCTGATCAGCGTCGAACCGCAACGCGAGGCGTGCAGCACAAATGCACTCGGTGCAAGCCCAGGGCTCTGCGTTTGCCATTCACTCAACGCTGCCAAAGACGTCTGGCGCCGAAACGCCTGATTGAACGGCAGCCGTAATGCATCCTCGACCGCATCGCGAAAGAACGGCTGATGCAGCGCCTTGTCGCCGAACCAGCACCAATCCACCTGCCACTGCCCGTCAACCGGCCAGACACGAATCGGCAACCAGCCGTCGAAATTCAACCGCTCCATTGTTCGTTCCATTGTCGACGGCCGTCGCGCATCGCCGCACGCAATTCCTCGTAAGAAAACGACAAACCACGCTCGGCGCCCAATTCCAGCGCTCGACTGATGAAGACGTCTGGATCGTGCAGCGTACGCAAGGCCAGAGACAGCGAAGCATCTTCAGCCACCAGCCTCTGAAAGCGCTGCAACGGCGTGTCGGCCAAACCGGGCTCAGGGGTACTGTGCAATCCGTCGCTGATCATCTGCTCAAGCCAGACACCGGGGCGGCAATCGAGTACCAGATGAACCCGCGCCGATGTATCGCGGTTATCCACACGATGTTGACGAGCGAGATCAAGAAACCAGCATTCGCCGGCCTGCATGGGCATGCGCTGCCCGTCGAGCCAGAAATCGACGTTCGGCGGACTGAGCAACGGAATGTGCAAACGCCGATCGGCCTGCGGGCCATCAAGGTCGTAATCGCGATGCGGGTGAATTCGTCCACCCGGCCCAAGGCGCAGCAACCGCGCACTGACGATGTGCAGAGAAAGATGCTGCAGCGCTTTTTGCCAGCGCTCATCGCACAGCCAAGGGCCACGCTGCACTGGCTCACCGCGCCCGGGAGACAGCTCGGTCAGCGCATCGACCGCCGAAATGAGCGCCACACCGCTCCAGTCGCCGGAAAAATAATCTGTATTGAAATGGCTGCGCCAGGCGTCGTCGGCAATCGCTGCCAGTGCCTGCAGCAGCAAGGGCAAATCCACCGTTACCGGCAGTCGCGAATACGCCGGGGAACTCATGCCTTGGGCAACACCGAACACTCGCCGAGCCAGGTCAGCAGACGATCGAGACAGTCGTCGACCGACTGCACGCCAGTGTCGAGCACCAATGACGGCTGCGCCGGTGGCTCATACGGCGCGCAAACTCCGGTAAAACCGGGCAGGTCGCCGCGTCGGGCGCGGGCGTAATGCCCTTTCGGATCACGCTGCTCGCACACCGCCAGTGACGCGCTGCACCAGACCTCGCGATAATCGTCACCCAAGCGCTGTGCAAACACATCACGCAGCTCGGCCAACGGCGCAATCATCGCCAGAATCACGATCTGCCCGTTGTCCACCAGCAGCGCCGCGAGTTCGCTGGCGCGGCGAATGTTTTCCTGGCGATCGGCATCGCTGAAGCCCAAATCCTGGTTGAGCCCGGTCCGCAAACTGTCGCCATCGAGCACCACATTTTGCCGGCCACTCGCGAACAGGGTGGCCTGCAGCGCTTGCGCCAATGTCGATTTGCCTGCCGCCGGTAAACCGGTCAGCAGAATCGCCGCCCCCCGATGACCATTGCGGGCTTCGCGTTGCGTGCGGCTGATGCTGGCGCTGGGCGCCAGTACATTACTGCGTTGGGGCATGCGCCACCACCGGCGCCGAGATATCCCCCGCCGCCCACGCCGACTCGCGATTGGCCAGCGCGGTGGCGATCGACTGCACTTCGGTCGACTGCACCTGATCCGGCAACGGATCGAGGCCGGCACTAGCGAAGATCTGGCCATAAGCATTGCGCAGATCGGCGTACGACAGATCGCGGCGCAAGTCCGCTTGCAGGTTGTTCAACTCGCCCTGAATCAGTTCCAGCTCACCGATCCCTGCTGCCTGATGACGGTTGCGCAACTGGCCGACGATTTGTCCGTCGATGTCTGACAGTTGCTGATTAGTCTTGAACTGCCGCAACGCTTCTTGGTAGTTGGCGTTGGCCACATAGAGCTGAGCCAGCACCGCAATCGACATCGCCTGACGCCGCGCCGTGGCGACTTCTTCGCCGGCCTTTGCGACGTTGATTGCAGCGGGTGCGGAGATCACGTTGAACAGGTTCCAGGTGATTTTCACGCCGTAATCGGCCCAGCCCTGTTCGACGAGAAACGAGTTGCTGTCGTAATGCCCGCCAGCCGAGAACTCCAGACCCGGCAGCAAACGCAGCATGGCCTTGCGGGTTTCGGCGGCGCTGATGCGCGTCTGGTAATCCTGCTCGCGCAGTTCCGGGCGGCTGGTCAGCGCTTCTTGTTCGAGTTTGGCCAGACCGACCTTGAGCTCGGGAATCTGGTAACCGTCATCGGTGGCCAGCGTCAGGTTGGTGCCCAGCGGCAGGTTGATCAGTGTCGCCAGTTCGGTTTTCGCCAGTGACAAGGCGCGACGCTGCTCTTCCAGTTGGCGGGTCGCTTCGATCAGCGAACGCTGATAACCGAGCGATTGCACCGGATCGCCAATGCGTTGATCGCTCAAGGTCTGGCTGTTGTCGCGGGCGGTCTGCACCCGTGCCATCAGGCTGTCGATCTGCTTGAGCAGACGTTCGGCGGCCATCGCTCGCCAGTAAGCCGAGCGCACGTCCTGAACGATGGTGTTGATCACTTTGCGGCGCCGTTCCTGAACGATAAGACGCTGGTCGCCCTGCTGCTTGGCGCTGATGTAGCTGACGCCGAAGTCGAGGACGTTCCAGACCATCGTCAGGTCGGCGACGTCGCGGTCGCGGTCCTGCGAGGTCGACGGTTCCAGAGACTGGGTGCCGGTGCGTACGCTCTGGCTGCTGGAGGCGTTGACGTTGTTACGCCCGACGTAGCCGGCGTCCAGCGCCATGCGCGGCAGCATGTCGAAACTGGCGAGGTCGAGCTGCCGCTTGGCCAGCGCTTCCTCCATGATTTTCAAGCGGCCTTCGAGGTTGTACTTCACGGCGCGGGCCATGGCCTGGTGCAGGGTCAACGGCCCGCGCAGCGGTTCCTGATCCTTGTACATGCTTTGCAGGTCGGTCTTGGCGCGCTGTTCACTAACGCTGCGTTCAATCGGTTCACTGGTCACTGCACATCCGCTGATCGCCAGCGCCAGCAGGCTGGCGCCGAACAACTTCTGACTTTTCTTCATCCCTGGATTGCCCCTAGGTCCCGCACAGTGTTGAGTAATGGTTGGTTCAGGCCGATATTTCGCTGATACCGACCTGTTGCAGTGCTGCCGCCAGGTTGTCGACCCGGTGTTGTTCGTTGTCTTTGAGTTCTTGCAGTTGCTGCCCCAGTGTCGGCGCGCCAAACACGCCGCGCAGGCCTTGAGAAACGTCGTCAGCCTTGAGTGACTGGCTGCCGAACGCGTTCAACGAATCGCGATCGGCAGCGCTGTCCTGATTGAACAGGCTCGACAGCGTGCTCGTACCGAATACGCCACCATCACCACCGCCGAAGCCGAGGAAGCCGTGCCCGGATCCATCACCGCCGCTGTCGCTGCTGCTGAACACCTGCGCGATGAAGCTCGGGCTGAGGGCACCGTGGTTCATGAAGATATCGCCCAACGGACGGATGCCATTGCCGATCACCCGTTGCTCGAACAGCGGCGCAAAGGTCAGCGGTGAGCCGAGATCGCCGGTCGGCGCGGTGAAGATGATCGGTTGCAGCGGCAAGCTCGGTGGCGGTAGTGGCACCACCGGGTCGCTGCTGCGAATCAAAGGATCGGGAATGACCACACTGGTTGGCGCAGTGGGCGGCGTCGGTGGAACGACTGGCGGCACCGTGTTGATCGCGTAGTTGTTCGAACTGCTGACGCCGCTGCCGCTGTTGCCTGACAGATCGCTGACCCCGGCACTGTTGACGCTGATGGCATTACTGGCGCTGTTGACGTTGGCATTCGGCGTCAGGGTCGCGGTCCAGGTTTTGCCGCCATCGCTACTGCTCAGGTTGGACAAGCTGCCATTACCGACATTGATGTCCGCCAGATCAAACCCACTGACCGCCTCATTGAAGGTGATGGTCACTGGCGAAGTCTGGCCGAGGCCGAGGTTCGGATTGGCAATCACCACCGTCGCCGTTGGCCGTTCGCTGTCGAGCGCATAGTTGTTCGACACCGCCACCGTGCTGCCGACGTTACCGGCCAGGTCAGTGACGTTGCTGGTGTCCAGCGCGATGAAGTTGCTCGGATCGCTGACGTTGGCGGTCGGCGTGAAGGTCGCGGTCCAGGTCTTGCCGCCATCGCTGCTGCTGAGGTTGCTCAGATCACCGTTGGTCACGCTGAGGTCGGACAAGTCGAAATTGCTCACCGCCTCGCTGAAGGTGAAGGTCACTGTGGTGGTCTGGCCGATACCCAAGTGCGGATTGGCGACCACGATGTCCACGGTTGGCCGGGTCGCATCCAGCGCGTAATTGTTGGAAATGGCGATGCTGGCGCCCGGGTTGCCGGCCAGATCCTGCACCCCGGCAGTGTCGACGATGATCAGGTTGGTGGTGTCATTGACGTTCGCCGCCGGCGTCAGCGTGGCGGTCCAGGTGATGCCGCCATCGCTACTGCTCAGGTTCGCCAGTGTGCCGTTGGCGACGCTGATGTCCGACAGATCGAAACCGCTGACAGCCTCGCTGAAGGTGATCGTCACCGTGGTGGTTTCACCGATGCCCAGGCGATTGTCGGCGACCACAATGGTCGCGGTCGGCAACGCCGTGTCGATGGCGAAATTGTTCGAATCGGTGGTGCCGACGCCGCTGTTGCCGGAGGCGTTGGTGACGCCGCTGTTGTCGAGGGTGATCAGGTTGCTGGTATCGGTGATGTTGGCGGTCGGCGTGAACGTCGCGGTCCAGGTGATGCCGCCGTCGCTGGAGGCCACATTGCTCAGGGTGCCGTTGGCGATGGTCAGGTCAGCGTTGCTGAAACCGCTGACCGCTTCACTGAAGGTGATGGTCACCGTCGAATTTTCACCGGCCTTGAGCGCGGTATCCGCAACGACGATGGTCGCGGTCGGCACTTCGGTCTGCACCGCATAGTTGGCCGAGTTGGTGATGCCGGTGCCGGCATTGCCCGCCAGATCGCTGATGCCAGCGTTGTTCAGCACAATCAGGTTGGTGGCATCGCTGACGCCAATGGTCGGCGTGAACGTCGCGGTCCAGGTGATGCCGCCGTCGCTCGACGAGACGTTGCTGAGTGTGCCGTTAGCGACGCTCAGGTCAGAGTTATCGAAGCCGCTGACCGCCTCACTGAAGGTGATCGTGACGAGCGCGGTTTCACCCGGGCGCAGATCGGTGTCACTGATGACGATGGTGGCGGTCGGACGCTGGCTGTCGATGACATAGTTGGCCGAGTCGGTGGTACCGCTGCCGGTGTTGCCCGCGATGTCAGTGATGCCGGTGTTGTCCAGGGTGATGATGTTGCTGGTGTCGGTGATGCCCGCCGACGGCGTAAACGTCGCCGTGTAGGTGATGTTGTCCGACGTGCTCAGCCCGGAAAGCGTGCCGTTGGCCACGGTCAGATCAGCCAGAGTCAAACCGCTCACGGCCTCGCTGAAGGTGATGGTCACGGTGGTGGTCTGACCGACGCCCAACGCCGAATCGGCGAGTGCAATGGTGGCGGTCGGGCGCTGAGTGTCGATGGCGTAGTTGTTCGAGTTGGTGGTGCCATTGCCAGCGTTGCCGGAAGCGTTTTGCACACCACTGTTGTCGAGGGTAACCAGGTTGGTAGCGTCGGTGATGTTGCTGGTCGGGGTGAAGGTCGCCGTCCAGGTAATGCCGCCGTCGCTGCTGCTCACTGCGCTGAGCGTGCCGTTGGCAATCGTCAGGTCGGCGTTGTTGAAACCGCTCACGGCTTCGCTGAAGGTGATAGTCACAAGCGACGTTTCGCCGACGGTCAGGCTGTTGTCCGCGACGACGATGGTGGCGGTGGGCGCCACGGTGTTAATGGTGAAGTTGCCGGAGTTGGTCGTGCCCGTACCGGCGTTCCCGGCAAGGTCAGCGATCCCGGTGTTGGCCAGGGTGATGACGTTGGTGCTGTCGTTGATCGCCACGTTCGGCGTGAACGTCGCCGTCCAGGTGATGCCGCCGTCGGCGCTACTGACCGCCGTGAGCGTGCCGTTGGGGACGGTCAGGTCGGCGTTGGTGAAACCGCTGACCGCTTCGCTGAAGGTAATGGTCACCAGCGAGGTTTCACCGGCGCTCAGAGCAGGATCGGCGATGACGATGGTCGCGGTCGGACGCTGGGTGTCGATGCTGTAATTGTTCGAATCGGTGGTGCCGCTGCCAGCGTTGCCAGCCAGGTCGGCAACGCCAGTGTTGTCCAGCGTCACCAGGTTGGTGGCGTCGGTGATATTCGCGCTCGGTGTGAACGTTGCCGTCCAGGTGATGCCGCCGTCCGCGCTGCTGACCGCCGTCAGGGTGCCGTTGGCGATGGTCAGGTCGGCGTTGGTGAAACCGCTCACCGCTTCGCTGAAGGTGATGGTCACCAGCGAGGTATCGCCAATTTTCAAAGTGTTTTGCGCGAACACCACGGTGGCGGTCGGCCGCACGGTGTCGACCGCGTAATTGTTGGAATCGGTGGTGCCGACGCCGGTGTTGCCCGCCAGATCCGCGACCCCGGTGTTATTCAGGGTTATCAGGTTGGTAGCGTCAGTGATGCTGCTGGTCGGCGTGAACGTCGCCGTCCAGGTGATGCCGCCATCCGCGCTGCTGACTGCGCTCAGCGTACCGTTGGCAATGCTCAGATCGGCGTTGGTAAAGCCGCTGACCGCTTCGCTGAAAGTGATGGTCACCAGCGAGGTTTCACCGATTTTCAGCGCGTTGTCGGCGACCACGATGGTCGCCGTCGGCCGTAGCGTATCGATCGCATAGTTGTTGGAATCGGTAGTGCCGGTACCGGTGTTGCCGGCCAGATCCGTAACCCCGGTGTTGTTCAGGGTGATCAGGTTGGTCGCGTCGGTGGTGCTGCTGTTCGGCGTAAAGGTTGCCGTCCAGGTGATGCCGCCGTCGCTGCTGCTCAGTCCGCTCAAGGTGCCGTTGGCCACCGTCAGGTCGGCGGCGGTGAAGCCGCTCACCGCTTCGCTGAAGGTGATGGTCACCAAAGAGGTTTCGCCTGCCGCGAGATTGGTGTCGGCAACGACAATGGTCGCTGTCGGTCGCACGGTGTCGACCACATAATTGGCCGAATCGGTGGTGCCGCTGCCGGCGTTGCCGGCCAGATCCGCCACCCCGGTGTTGTCCAGGGTAATCAGGTTGGTGGCATCGGTAATGCTCGCGTTCGGGGTGAACGTCGCCGTCCAGGTGATGCCGCCGTCGGCGCTGCTGACGTTGGTCAGCGTACCGTTGGCAATGGTCAGGTCGGCGTTGGTGAAACCGCTCACTGCCTCGCTGAACGTGATGGTCACCAGCGAGGTGTCGCCGATTTTCAGGGCAGTGTCTGCCATCACGATGGTTGCGGTCGGTCGCTGAGTATCGATGACGTAATTGTTGGAGTTGGTAGTGCCGACGCCTGCCACGCTGTCGGACACAGCCGTCACCCCGGTGTTATCGAGGGTGATGAGGTTGGTGGTGTCAGTGATGTTGTTGGTCGGCGTAAACGTCGCTGTCCAGGTGATACCGCCGTCGGCGCTGGACACATTGGTCAGCGTGCCGTTGGCAATGGTCAGGTCAGCGTTGGTAAAACCGTTGACGGCGCGGCTGAAGGTGATGGTCACCAGCGAGGTTTCGCCGATTTTCAGCGCGGTGTCGGCGACCACGATGGTGGCAGTCGGCGGTTCCACGTAAGCAGTATTGAGGGTGCCGCCGTTGTTGTAGATCCCCACCAGTGCGCTCGGCGTCGTGCCGGTCGAACCACCGTTGGAAAGACCACCGCCACCGCTGGCGGCGCCGTTGCCGCTGATCGCGGCGAAGTTGCTCGCGGTGATCAGCACCACACCGCCGTTGTTCCAGATCGCCCCGACGCCGCGACCGCCGGCACCGCCATCGGCACCGTTGCTGCCGACCCCACCGCCACCACCACCGCCGCCGCCGGCAGCAATGTTGTTGCTGATGACCGAGGTGCCGATGACTTTCAGGGTGCCGCTCGCAGCGTTGTAGATACCGCCGGCTGCATTGCCGCCGACGCCGCCGACTTTGTCCCAGCCGGAACCACCGCCGCCGCCACCAATGGACAGCGTGCCGTTGCTCGCCGAACCACCATTGCCGCCATGACTGTAACCGGCACCGGCGCTGCCACCGTTGCCGCCTACGCCACCGGTGCTGGTACCGCCACGGCCACCCATGTCGGTCGGGCTGTAACCGCCGCCATAGCCGCCGGCATTGGCACCGCCCGCCCCCCCGGCATAGGTGCCGGTAGCTGGGCCGGACGAACCGCCATGACCACCGGTCTGGCCACCGATACCCGCACCGCCGCCACCGCCGCCGCCGACATAACCGCCGGTCACACCCCCGCCACCACCACCGCCGGAAGCGGCGTTCGCGGTCACGGTGACGTTGTTCAGGGTAAGAATGCCGGCGTTGAAAATGCCGCCGCCCATGGCGCCCGCCGCCGCCGAGCCGCCATTACCACCGTTGCCGGCGACCAGACCTTTGGTGATCACCAGGCCGTCGAGGGTCACGGTGCTGCCGGAGGTGACTTCCACCACACGGGTTTTGTACTGACCATCAAGGGTCACGTCAGCCACGCCGTCGTTGTTCAGGTCGCCATCGACGGTGATGTTCTTGTTGATCAGCAGCTCGGAAGTAAGCTGCACGGTCATGCCGGAACTGAACGTGACGATGTCGCCGTTCTGCGCCGAGGCCAGCGCCGCGCGCAGCGAGCCGACGCCCGAGTTGAGGTTGTTGGTCGCGGTCCAGGTGGCCAGGCCCCACTGGTACTCGCTCATGGCTTTGCTCGACAGCACGTTGGCGCTTTCGATAGTGCCGGTGGCGATCTCCAGATCCCAGTCGCCACCTACGCCTGTACGGTTGTTCGAAGCGGCCACATCACGCCCGGTCAACTGCGCCAGCGAGTCGACGAAACTCAAGCCGCGATCACCTTCGGCGGTGTAGCAGCCGTAAATCAGGATATCGCCGCCAGCGTTCATGTCCTTGCCGATTTCAGCGAGAACCGCGCTGCGTTGAGCGACGTTGTCCGCCGACAGATAACTGTTGCCCAGCCACAAATCACCGGCATTGCCGTGGGCAATGATCTGTACCGAGCTGACGCCGTGATGTTGATCGAGGAAGTCGGCGATCTGCTGCAAACCATCCTTGCTGGCGTCGAGTTTCACCACTTGCGTGCCGGGAGCAATCCCTTGCAGCAGACTGTCGGCATCCTTCACCCGCGAATCGACGAACACCACACTCTGACCGGGCACCGCGACCGGGCTGGCCGCCGGCGTGGCATCAGCCTGGCCGTGGGTGTCCTTGCTCGCTACGGGATGGTCAGCCACCGGCGCCTTGGCCGCCTCGGCCGCGGTGGGCGCATGGCTGTCGGCTTGCGCAGCGGTATCGGCCACGGTGGCAGCCACCGCGCCGTCGAACAGCATGCGCGGCTCCAGCGACATGATCATCGGCGCGGCCAGCGAGCGCTGACCTGCGGTTGCCCGAGACTTGACCTTTGCACCGCCAAAAATGCTCCACCACATGTTGCTCACCCGAACTCGAACGAAGGTACGTAAGGCATCAATGGAAAAACGCCGCGATCAACTGATCGCGGCGTCGGACTTCATACGAATGACATTGGCGGCGCTGGCTGAGCCATCGAGCCAAAAGGACAAATCAGCGTATTGCTTGAACAGGTCGGGCGGCAGAATGGTGCGCCGTGACTGCAAGGCCACTTTCGGTTTGACCTTGTGCAGGCCAGCCAGGCCAAGGCCCTGGTCGAACTCCGGCGCGTCATAGGCCAGATGCTCGAAATCGTGCTCGAACCAAGGCTCGCCAATGAACTCGTAGACCAGCCGCAGCACGCGCTCCGGCGCCTGGGTCAGCAAATCGTAATCGATGATCAGCAATGAGTCGGCTTGCTCGCCGTAATAGGCTTCCTTGAGCGCGGCCCAGGCAAAACCCACCAGGCGATTGCGCTGAGCCAGGGTTTCGCAACGGCTGTACACCGTGTTGCGCTCGACCGCATCGCCAAAAAGTTTGGTGTTTTCAAAAGGATTGGCGCGGTATAGCCGTTCGAGGCTGTCCATCACCCAGGCGACGTTGCGCACGCAGGCTATGACTTTAGCCTGGGGAAACAGGTCGTTGAGTGCCGGCAGACGTGAACTCCACTGCCGATTGGTGTCGAACACCACCGGTTTGTCAGCCTTGTCGGCATAGAAGGATTCGAACAGACCGCGTAACAGGCGACGGCGCATGTCGGTGTCGATCACCGCACCATACTCGCTGCCGGCGCTGCATTGTTCGAGGACACTGGCGAACAGCGATCCGACCGGGCTGGTCATGCCGGCATGAAAGCGCGGGTTCTGCAAAAGAATTGCAGAAAGCAGGGTGGAGCCTGAACGCGGCAAGCCGGAGATAAAGTGGAACTGCTGCAATCCCTTCACCCTGATCTAAAGTCCCTTTGTCCGACAAAGCGTAGTCCAACAACCACCCTGCGACTAGTAGTGTTTTGATATCAATTCAGAGCAAAAGTGACTAACCGGTTAACTTTTAATCGCGAATTTGAAGGTGAATCGTTTTAGTCTCAACAGCCGCTATTGCGCTGCGGATTTCGGCGTGATCAAGCGTGCTTGCGCCCCGCCCGCATGGACTTGCGCGCTGATCTGCCAGGTGGCGGGCATCGGTGCAAACTCTGCCGGGTCATCCTGGGTGCCGACCAGCCATATCCGCGCATTGCCAGAAACCTCGGCAAGGCTGTCGAGGTAGACATCGTCGCTGACCAGCGTCCCGAAACCATATTGGTTCGGCCGCGTCGAGCGGCCGTCCGCAGCGGGCGGCGTGTACAGCCGCACCTGTGCGCCGGTGCGATCGTAGTAGACGTAACTCAAGTACCAGAGCATGTCGCTGGTGATGATGCGATCACCGGGCTGGAAATGCTGATTGACGTAGTTCACCACGTGATCGAACTGATCACTGCTGTCGACCGCGGCGTTGTTGTTCAGGCCAACCATTTCCACCCCGAGCAATACCACCAGCACCGCCAACGCGAGGACCCGCACGCGGCTGTACAAGCGGTCGATGGCCAGCGCCGCCAGCAGCGGCAAACCCAGGGCGTAGGCGGTCAGATAGCGCTCGATGAATATCGGCGTGATGAACGACACCGCAAACACCAGCAACAGCGGTAAGCCGGTGTACAACGCCAACAGGACACTGCCGCGCGACACGCTGCGATCACGAGTGACCGCCACCGCCGTCAGCAGCAGCAATGCCAGCGGCAACGCGCCGAACACCAGCAACGGCAGGTGTTCGCCGTCATCCTGGATCAACCATGTCCAGATCATCGACGGCAACGACGCCAGCGTCACCGGGTCTTCCCAGCCGACATCGCCACCGACCTTGAGTTGTTCCATGTGTTGCGTCAGATCGAGCAGGTTGGGCAACCACGGCAGGTACAACGCCGCGATGGCCAGGTTCGCCAGCCACCAGCCCGGGCGCTGGATGTGCCGCAAGCGATAGCCGCGCTGAAACCGAATCACAGCCAGATAAATCCAGTGACACAGCGCCGCCAGCACGGCGAAGTAATGGGTGTAGAGGGCCGCCGTCATCAACAGCGCATAAATCACCAGATACCGATGACGCTGCGGTCGGCGGATCCAGTAGACCAGCGCCAGCGTCGCGGCGATCAGCAGCAGGCCGAGCAGCGAATACATGCGCACTTCCTGGCTGTAGCGCACCGCTGTCGGCAATAACGCCAACAGCAGCCCGGCGAGGATCGCCGCGCGGCGCGTGGCCAAGCGATCCACCAGCCAGATGCCCATGCCGACCGCAGCGACACCGGCCAGAGCGCTAAGGCAACGGATGGCAAAAATGCCGTCGCCGAACAGTTCGATCCAGCCATGCAGCAGCATGAAGTACAGCGGCGGATGCACATCGAACGCCGCGTGATGCCAGATATCGGCCAACGAATAGCGCGCCAGCAGCAGGCTGGAACCTTCATCGCCCCAGATCGCCGCAGCGGTCAGGTCGTAAAAGCGTACGGCGCCAGCCAACAACAGAATCGGCAGCAGCCAGTGTTCCCTGGCCCAGCGGATCAAACGCAAGCGGGCAAACCACGAACCCGGCAGCGCGTGCGGATCCTGTGTGTCGCCCACCGGTGTCACTCTGTTGAACGCCATTGCTGCCTCTTGCCGTGCCACGACACCACGCCTGTATGAGCCCGAACCTGCCAGTCACTCTAGGTCAGGCGCAGGAGAGTCGTCGATGCCGATTTGCGACTTCACGACATCCGGCAAGCTTGCCAATCCGCGTCTACGCTCTGGCGTGGCGTGACCTGGCCACGGAGTGCCAAGGCAATAGCAACCGCCTGAACCCACTAGCGGCCCGCCGACAACCAATCAGAAGGATAAGGACTTTATGGACGTTTACATGGGCACTGTTCTGACGTTTGCCTTCAACTATGCGCCCAGCGGCTGGGCCTTGTGCAACGGTCAGATCATTGGAATCAGTCAGAACCAGGCGCTGTTTGCATTGCTCGGCACCACTTACGGCGGCAACGGCACCGTCAACTTCGGCCTGCCCAACCTGCAGAGCCGCATGCCGATCTGCCAAGGCAACGGCGCGGGTCTGACGCCGCGGGTCATGGGAGAAATCTCCGGCGCCGAGCAAGTCACGGCCACCCTCAACAATCTTCCGAACCACACCCACACCCTCGCCGGCCTCACCGCCACCACCACCGTGCAACTGGCCAACCCGGCGAGCAATCCGGCCGGCGCGCCGACGGCGACCAACGCCTACATTGGTGCGTCGGGCACCGGGCCGGGTCTGGCGAATATCTTTTCCGACGCGCAGGGCGCATCCCCCGTGCCGCTCAAAGGCGCTGCCACCACCATCAGCGGGACGATCAGCCCCACCGGCAACGGCCTGCCGATGCCGGTGATGAACCCGTATCTGGTGCTCAACTTCAGCATCGCGTTGAACGGCATCTTCCCATCGCGTAACTGACCGACCGCCGGGGGAGCCACCTCCCCCGGTTTCCAACCTTGGCGGAGCGAGAACATGCTGCAATCGGTTCAAAGCCAACACTTCCAGGCATTGCTGGGGCGGATCGGCACCCTGCATTTGCCCGATGGCACTGAGTTACCTATCCACATCGACGAACTGGCGGAAAAGCCTCTGGCGCAAATGCGCTACAGCGAGCGCATGCCCTTCAGCGTCGAACTGAGCAGTCTGCAACCGACGGAATTCGTCGATGGACTCTGTGCATTTGAATTGCCGGAACTGGGGCGGGTCGACGACATCTTCGTATCACGGGTCCCCCCCATGGGCCGGGACCCGAAGTTGGCTTACTTCCACATCACCTTTAACTGACACGACATTTTCCCTGTAGGCCTTCGCCTGCAGGGTTCGGTGCGGATTCAAGCGGGATACCAGACCAGGCGCTCCGCCGCCGGGTTGCGTTCTTCAACCGCAAACCCGAGCGCGAGGTAGTGCCGTCGCGCATGGGGATTGCTGGTCCAGACCACCGTCGCCACCGGGCAACGAATCTGCTGCGCGGCTTTCTGTACGCCTTGCAGCACCGCCCGCCCAAAACCCTGGCCACGTGCCTGCGGAATGAACGCCAGATACAACACGCGAATCTCGTTGGTGCCGAAATCGGTGCTCAACGCGCCGATGGCGGTGCCGAGTTTTTCCACCACGTAGTGCATGGCGTTGGGGTAGTTGTCGCCCATGCCCTGCTCCTGCACCTGGAACTGCTGGGCGACCAGTTGCTGCACCTGTTCCTGCTCGCCGTCGACCCATTGCAGGTCCGGCCGCGCCGTCTGATACAGGCCCTGCAAAAACGGCCCGTCACTTGCCCGCGAAGGCCGCACCACTAATCCTTCTGCCGCCACTGCTGCGTTGTCCGCCATCGTGCTCTCCGTTAGAAACCGCTTTCCCTGACCCCCAGCGCCGCCATTCGGCGCCATGCCACACCGAGCAACGATTCGCCGCTGCCCTGCAAAATCACAACACCGCGCAACGGTTGCGGTGGTGTCGACGTATCGTCCAGTACGCTGAGCCGCGCGCCGTATTGCGCCTGCACCGGCTCTGCCCGCTGCTGTTGATCGCGGCGCACGGCAATCGGCCCGTGGTGATCGGAGGTCAGCGCCTCCTGATCGACGTAGGCCACGCCATTGGTGTCGATTTCATTCAACTGCACGGCGAGCGCCGGGTGCATCGGGTCATCGGCGATGAAGCGGCCGCTGGCGCCGGGTTTGACTCGCCACAATTCGGCTTCGGCGAGATAACCGCGCAGGCGCGCGCCGTCCTCGACCACTCGGGCCAGCGCATCGCGGGTCGACAGCCAGCGCCCGACCGTCATGTTCGGCAGCAGATCACGCACGCTGCCGGCCTGCGGTGCGCGCAGCAAAAGGCGCTCGCGTTGCGCCGTCAGCCCACGGTATTCGGCGACCGCTTCTGCCAGCCGCTGCTCGACAATGCCGGCGTCGGCAGCGGTTTCGCTGCGACTGGCCTGGCGGCGCATCAACAACTGCTGAATCTGGATTTCCCGACGCACGATCGCCAGTCGCGATTCGAGGTCCGGTGATTCCAGTTCAATCAGCACATCGCCCTGAGCGACTTTCTGCCCGTCCGTCACGTTCACCGCTTTGACCCGCGCCGCCGCCGGTGCATGCAGAGCACTGGTGCGCCCGGCTTCGAGCATCGTCGGCAACTCCACCGAACTGCGCCACGGCACGATCAGCACCAGCAACAACCCGAGCAGCGCCAACCCACTGAGCAACACGCGCGGGCCGTGCGCCTGTTCGCGGCGGCTCCACCACTGGCGCCACTCACGCATGATCGGCAGAAAAATGAACCAGACCAGTTCCACCAGCATCAGGAAGATCCCCAACACCTTGAAGAACAGGTGATAGACCGCCAGTGCGATCCCGAAAAACAACGCCGCACGCCACAACCATGAGCCATACCCCCAGATCAGCAAACGCCGTTGCATCTTCGGCGACCACGGCTCCGGCGCCGGTGCGCCATAGCCAAACAAAAACTCGCGCAGGCGCCAGCGACACAGAGCAAATGCGCGGCCCTGCAAGTTGTCGACTTCCCAGAAATCGCTGATCAGAAAATAACCATCAAAGCGCATGAACGGATTGAGGTTGACCACCAGCGTGGTGATCCACGTGGCGCTGGCGAGCATGAACGCCGCCGTGCGTCCCGGGCCGTCCGGCAGCAACGACCATGCGAGTAGCGCAATACACGCCAACAGCAATTCCGCGAGCACACCGCCGGCACCGATCAGCAATCGCGCACGGCGATCATTGACCCGCCAGGCATCACTGACATCGGTATAAAACATCGGCAGCAAAACCATGAACGCCACGCCCATGCTCTGCACCCGACACCCCGCGCGCTTGGCCATGAACGCGTGGCCAAACTCGTGACAGAGCTTGGCAAAGAACAGCGCCACGCCAAACGCCAACGCGCCACCGAGGCTGAACAAATGCGGAAAGGTGCCGACAAAGCGCTGCCAGTCGCGCGAGACCAGAAACACGCCCAACGCCAAGGTCGCCGGCAAACCGTAGCGCAGCAGGCGCGGGCCGAAGCGCTCCAGCCACGGCC
Organism: Pseudomonas sp. CROZ-RG-20F-R04-15; assembly: GCF_022662375.1. Taxonomy (GTDB): domain Bacteria; phylum Pseudomonadota; class Gammaproteobacteria; order Pseudomonadales; family Pseudomonadaceae; genus Aquipseudomonas. The sequence goes on from NZ_JAKNQL010000018.1 coordinate 61,285, forward strand.
ACGCGCGATTGAGAAATGCGTCCGGGCGCCACAGCGGTATGCGAAAGAACAGATATTGATGCAGGAGGATTTGCCACAGGCTTTGCTTTTGCGCCAAGGCCTTGAGTCGATAACTGGCGCGCTGTTGATCGTCCAGCGCGCTGATCAAATCGTGGCCACGGAGGAACTCCAGCAGTTGCTCAAGCTCCGTACCGTCCAGCGGCAAGCCCGGCTCACGGTTGGCCGCGTGCAAGACTTGTTCGGCGTCGCCCAGCGACCAGTGGCGCAGCAGGCGCATCGCCGCGCTGCCGAGTTTGAAATAACGCCCGCGCACCGGATCGGCCAGGGTCCAGCGCGGCGAACCGTCCAGGGCCGGCGCCGCGGGCGACAATTGCAGGTCGGCACGCAGGCTCGGCAGATTCATCTAGAGGCCCACGCTCTGGCGCAAACCGGCCAGTGGCCGGCGCAACAAGTACAACGCCAACGGAGCGCGGTCGCCGAAGATTTTCGCCGTGCCGCGCAGGCCGATGCGTGGCGGCGCCTCGGTAAAATTGGCGTCGAGCCGATAGGCCAGTTGACCGCCCGCCGTCGGCTGCGCCTCGTACGCCGAACGCTCCAGCGTGGCGAGATGGCGTTTCAGCGGATCGCTGTCGAGAAACAACGCTACTTCGGCACCAGGCTCCAACGAGATCGCATCGCCCACCGCCAGTTCGATACGCAGTTCGGCCTGGTTCGGGTCGGCGATATCCATCAGGCGCTCGCCGGTCTGTACCGGTTTGCCGGTCAAACGCTCGGCGTCGGCGAACACTGCAATGCCGTCACGCTCGGCGCGCACTTCGCTACGTTTGAGCAGCTCGCGGGCGTAGTCACGTTCGGCGCGTTTCTGCTCAACACGGGCGGCGAGCAAATCGACTTTTGCGCTCGATTCGGCATCGGCGAACGAGCGCTGGGAATTGGATTTCAGCTCAGCTTCGGCCACCCCCAGCGCGCGCTCAGCGACATCGGCCTGCGCCTTGAGCGTGGTGCTTTCGAAGCGCACCAGCACATCGCCGGTTTTCACCGTTTGATTGGGTTTGACCAGAAACTCGGCGATCACCCCGTCCAGCGGCGCCGCTACCACGCGCCCGCCCAGTGGCACCACTTCGGCTGGGGCCAGCACCGATTGACGCACCGGGATCAACAGCCCCAGTAATAGCACCGCGACCAGTGCCACCTGACGTTTACGAGTCCAGCGCAGCCGCCACGGTTTGCGCGGTTGCAGCGCCAGCCAGGCGTGGCTGTAGGTATCGCCCAATTGCGACAGCAAAACTTGTTCGGAAGGGTTCCACGGCACATCGCGGGCCAGCCACAAACCGCCAAATACCTGCGCATCGCGATCAACCAGCGGCAACCAGAACACTTGCGTGGCGGACAGGCTGCGCCAGTCAGCCTGGATCGATTCGCTGAGCAACTGCGGCGCAATCACTCGCGCCTGCTTCAGCACATCCTGCTTGAACAACTGCGCCACGGCCTGTTCGACAAACGCCACGAACGGCGCATTCGGCTCGACCGCACTGACGCCGGTCACGGCTTGCACCTTGCCGGCAATCAACAACGCCGCATGACGAAAACCGAACAGCGCCTGGCCGTCGTTGACCAGGCTGTAGGCCAGTTGCGCGGCGTCACGGGCCGCGCGGGTCTGGCGTTCCAGGTCAAGAAATCGCGCGAACACCTGCTCGGCGCCGCCGCTCACCGGGGCGTTCACTTAAGCTCCGGGAAACGCGCGGTGCCGCTCATGCCGGCGAGCAAGCCTTTGGCTTCAGGGAGTGTTGCTACTAGCAACAGGGTCTGACTGCCCTCATCGATGCGCGCGCCGAGGCGTTTCACCGTGGCATCGATCGGCTGACCGGTTTCATCGGGAACGAAGCTGAACGTCTGGCCGGGCTTGAGTCTGGCCATCCAGCGCGACGGCACCAGCAAATGAATTTCCAGAGTGCGGTTATCCACCACATCGAGCAGCGGCGCGCCGGCCGGCACGCTTTCATAGCGCTGCACCTTGCGCTCGACCACTTGCCCGTCGAACGGCGCGATCACGCTGCAGCGTTTGACCTGCACTTGATACACCTGGGATTGCGCCTGGGTTTCGCTGACCTTGGCCTCGGCCCGCGCCACTTCGAAGCGCCCGACAGAATTGAGCGCGGCCAATTGCTTGTTGTGCGCCAGCTCCTCACCAGCACCACGGCTGGCCGCTTGTGCGGCATTGAGCTGTGCTTGATAAGCAGAGCAATCGAACTTCGCCAGCGTATCGCCCTTCTTGAACGACTCGCCCTCGCTGAACGGCAACTCGACAATCCGCCCGGAAAGCTCACTGGCCAGCGTCGCCTGATCGCGCGCCCGCAACACCCCCCGCGCCTCACTGCTCGCAGTGGCCGCTCCCGACGCCGGATTATCCAGCAGCGGATCGTCTGGCCCGGGCGTTTGCGCCTGAACTGCACACGTTATTAAGGTCAATCCGATAACCCAACCGCGAAAACGCTGCATAACCGCTACTCCCTGACGGATGTGCGGAGTCTACGACAGCGGGGGTTAGCGTCAAGCGAAAGGCCATCACTCTTCGGAAATGTAATGTTTCAAAAGAGAAAGCCGCTCTATGACCGTTTAAAAGACGTAGGCAAATTCCGGCGTCCTACGCGAGTTGGGGATACTACTGATTGCTCACTGCGAAAACGGCGATAGACAGACTACCTATGCAATAGGCGCGGAGCGAATTTACCTCTCTCTGCAACAACCTCTAATACACAAGCCCTTAAATGGCTTGACCATGGCGGATACCAGCAACCAAAACTGACAAGCCGGTGCTGGAGATAAACCAGCGGAGTGAGCGTGCAATTATTTGGTGGTTGACCTGCATGACGCGCTCAATCTAGGATTGCCTTACTCAACCCCGTACGTAGCGATTCAGTTCGCTGGCAGTTGGGGTGAAGAAACCGGCTTAGGCCGGTTTTTTCGTTTCTGAGGAATGATTTGTGCGAACTGCTTTCTTTGTCGATGGCTACAACTTGTTTTATGGGCTGCTCGCTGGCACCCCCTATAAATGGCTCAATCTTGAAGGATTGCTTGTCCATGTGGCATACATCGAAAACCCGCAAAACGCCGTTGTCTCGATTGACTATTTCACCTCCTCAATCAAACCCGAGCTCGCGACATTGGGCCGAATTTCAAAAGAGGCACAAGACACTTATATAAGGGCACTGCGCACGACCAATGTCAGGGTGCATTTTGGTCGACATCACCTTGAACAAGCTAAAGCGCCTCGATTCATCGACAAAAACACCAAGGCCTCACGTCAAGACAAGGTCGACATCTGGAAGCTTGAAGAAAAGGAAACCGACGTTCATATAGCGATCAGCATGTACCGCACCGCCTGCCAGCAGATGATGTTCGCGACGCAAGAGCGTGTCGAACAACTCGTACTGGTGTCGAGTGACACTGATATCACTCCCGCATTGAGAGCAATACGGACAGATTTTCCTCATCTAACCGTTGGCGTGATTCTTCCGCACAGGGCAGGTTTGAACCGGCCCACTCCAGGTTCTCTGAAAGATCACTCTCATTGGTTGCGGCGCGTAATCACTGCGGATGAATTGCTCCTCCATCAGTTTCCTGACCGAGTAGCCACTCACAAAAAACCAGCGATCAAACCGGATTATTGGTAGGTACTTGCGCCGGATACACCGACTCCCACCCCCCGCCCAACGCCTTGTACAACCCGACCATCGCCAACGAAACGCCGGTCGAACTCTCCACCCACTGCTCCTGCGTCGCCAGCAGCGCGCCTTGCACGGTGAGCACGTTGACGAAATCGACCACGCCTTCGACGTATTGCTGTTGCGCAGTGCGCAAGGCGATCTGGTTCTGACGTACGGCTTCGGCGAGGCTGTCGCGGCGGCGCTGGCTGGCGTTGTAAGCGATCAGTTGATCGTCGATCTCATGCCAGGCGCGCAGCACGGTTTGCTGGTAGCCGATCGCCGCTTCCTGTTGTTGCGCTTCACGCAGTTGCAGCATCCCTCTCAGGCGTCCGCCGTCGAACAGCGGCAGGCTGAATTGCGGGCCGATGCCGAAAGCGCGTGAGCCCCACGAGCCGAAGTCGCTGAGTTGCATGGCTTGCGAGCCGAGGTTGCCGGACAGGGTAATGCGCGGATAGAAATCGCCTTTGGCCACGCCGATGTTGGCGGTGGCGGCGTGCAAGCGCGCTTCGGCCTGCCGGATGTCCGGGCGGCGTTCGGCCAGTTGCGACGGCAGGCCGATAGCGACTTGCAGCGGCGACTGCGGCACGGCTGCGTCTGTGGATAACTCTTTGGCCAATGCCTGTGGCGGTTCGCCCATCAGCAGGCTGATCGCGTTGATCAGTCGCGATTGACGTTGTTCCAGCGCCGGTAAGCGCGACTCGATGGCCGCGACTTGCGCAGCGGCTTCAGCGACATCGAGATCCGTCGCCACCCCGTCGGCCAGTCGTAGTTGCGAGAGTTTCAGGCTGTGTCGCGCAACGTCGAGGTTCTGCTCGGTGACGGCGCGGGTGTTCTGCACGCCGCGCAGCTGGATGTAGTTTTGCGCCGTATCCGCAAGCACGGCCAGCAACACACCACGACGATCGTTTTCGGCGACTTCGAGGCTGGCATCGGCGGCTTCGGTTTCGCGGCGTACGCGGCCCCAGAAATCCAGTTCCCACGAGGCGGAGAAACCGGCGTCCCACAGGTTGAAAGCGGAATCGCCGTTATGCCCGGACGGATCGCTCAGGCCTTTGCCGCTGTTGCGTTCGCGCGAGTAACTGCCGGTGGCCGCAGTGTTTGGATAGCGGTCAGCGGTGATGACCTGGCGGGCGGCGCGGCTCTGTTGCAGACGGCTGCTGGCCAGTTGCAGGTCGAGGTTACTGCGCACAGCGCGCTGGGTCAGCGCTGACAGTTGCGCGTCGTGGAAGACTTCCCACCAGCGTTCGTTCAGGGGTTCGCTGACGGCTTGGCTGGGGGCGGACTTGGCAGGCTTTGCCCAGTCGGCGATTTGTGTGGCTTCGGGCTTGTGGAAGTCTGGGCCTACCGTGCAAGCGGTGAGGTTCACTGCGAGCAAGGCGCTCAAACTGATTTGCTGCCACAGGCCTCTTCGCGAGCAGGCTCGCTCCCACATGTTGGAATGCATTCTCCCTGTGGAAGCGGGCCTGCTCGCGAAGGCGTCGGTTCGATCAACACGGCTCATCGCTGAGTCACCTCACGCACGGATGTCGCCGAGCTTTTGGTATCAATGCTCGCTTCCACCGACATCCCTACGCGCAACCTTTCAGCCAACGGCTGGCCCGGCTCGAGCATGATCTTCACCGGAATTCGCTGCACCACCTTGGTGAAGTTGCCGGTGGCGTTATCCGGTTTCACCGCCGCAAAGGTCACACCGGTCGCCGGGGCAATACTTTCGACACGGCCACTCAACGCTTCACCGCCAAGGCTGTCGACGCGTACTTGTACCTCTTGCCCCGGCTGCACGTCAGTCAGTTGCGTCTCCTGAAAATTCGCCACTACATACGCTTGCTTCAGCGGCACCACCGCCAGCAGCTTGCTGCCCGGGGTCACATAGGCGCCGACGCGCACGGCACGCTCGCCGATCATGCCGTCCTGCGGCGCGGTGATGCGCGTGTAAGAGAGTTCAAAACTGGCGATTTCCAGTGCCGCTTGCGCGTGTTTCAAACTGCCCTCGGCCGCGTCACGCTGAGCGGTGAGGATGTCGACCTGCTTGCGCTCTGCCGCCAGTTTCGCCGTGGCGGTATCGAGATGCGCAGTGGCCTGATCGATGCGCGTACGCGCCTGTTGCGCGTTTTGCACCGTGCCGGCGCCAACGCCCGCCAAATGGTTGTAGCGATTCAACTCCTGCTGGGCGAAAGCCATTTCCGCTTTGGCCGACACAACCGAGGCCTGTGCCTGAGCGATCACCGAACTCTGCCGTTCCAGTGTCGCCTTGGCATTTTGCAACTGCGCCCGCGCCACCAGAGTTTGCGCATCCGCCGCTTCAGCCGACGCGCGCAAATCGCGATCATCGATCAGCGCCAGCAACTGCCCGGCCTTTACTTGCTGGTTGTCCTCTACCAATACCTCTTTGATGAAACCGGCCACGCGCGGCACCACCAGGGTGTAGTCGGCGGAGACGAATGCATCGTTGGTATTTTGCTGGGTCCGCTTGCCAAACAAGCCGGGCAGCGCCAGATACACCAGCACGCCGACCGCCAGAGCGGCGGCTATGGCCACCGCGAGTTTTTGCTTTGCTTGAGTCGTCATAAAAACCTTCATTGTTCAGTGCAGCAATCAGGTCGGCGCGCGCGGCGGATAGATCCGCGTCGGCAGCCAGAAAATCAGCAGGATCAGCGCCACCGCGACGCCGGCCATGCACACATAAAGATCGGATGCGGTCAGCACCACGGCCTGTTCATGCAGACGATGGGCAAGACCTGGATCACTGCGATCGGCCAGCGGCGAGTTGCCGAGGCTGTCGACCAGCATGGTTGAGTGGAAATGCAGGCGCGCGGTGGTCAGCGTGTCGATCACCCCGGTGGCGACCACGGCTGCCAAGCCTTTCACCGTGTTGAACCACGCGGAGGCGAACGGCCCGTCCTGCGGCTGGATGCTGCCGGTGGACAACATCAGCAGCGGCAACACCGACATCGGTTGACCGAAAATCTGCAGCCACTGCAGGACGTAGAAATTGTCGCGAATCCATTCCGAAGTCAGCAGCGATCCGCCCAGGCAGGACAGCGTCAACATGCTCAAACCGATGCCAAGCACCCAGCGACAATCGACCCAGCGCAGGTTGCACAACGCTGCCACCAATGGCAGCGCAATCAGTTGCGGCAAGGCGGCGATCAGCATGATCGGTGCAGTCTGCGCCGGCCGATAACCCTGCACCTGCGCCAGATAACTCGACGGAATCAACACCACCGCCTGCAGAACAACCAGCACACCGGCCAGGGTCATCAAGGCGAACGACAGGTTGCGGATACCGAGCATCTGCAATTTGAAAAACGGAATCGGCTGCGACCATTCATTGATCAGAAACGCCACCAGCAGCAGCGAGCCGGCACCGAGCAACCCACAGATCAGGCTCGACTCGAACCAGTCCAGGCGATTGCCCTGCAACAGGCCGATCACCAGCATGCAGATCGCCGGAAAACCCAGCAGCAGGCCTTTCCAGTTGAACGACTTGAGGCGCTCCAGCCGCAGCGGATCCTGTGGAAGACCGAAAGCCACCATCACCATCGCGATCAGGCACGGCACGATGATTTGCCAGAACGTCCATTGCCAGCCGACGTATTCAGTCCACAACCCGGCCAGCGGTGTACCCAGGCCGGGGCCGAAAGTAGCGGTCAGCGCATAACCGGCCAAGCCATAGAGTTTGATGTTGGCCGGCAAGAAGCGCAGGGCGACGGTCATCAGCATCGGCGGTAACGCGCCACCGGCCAGACCTTGCAGGATGCGCATCAGCAGCAGACTTTCGTAATTCGGCGCGAACGGGCACAGCACACCGAGCAAGGTGAACAGGCCAATGGCGCAGAGAGTGAAGCGACGCAGCGAGAAGGTCACCGAGCACCACGGTGCGAAGGCCATGGCCGCGACCGAGGTGGCGGTGTAGCTGGCAACCAGCCAGGTGCCTTCGTCGTAGCCGATGTGCAACCCGCCACGAATGTCGGCGAGGGCGACCTTGGTGACCATCTCGTTGAGGCCCGACACCAGCACCGCCAGCAGCACGCCGACCAGACCGATGATGATCCGCGCCCCGAACACCGGTGGCGTGGCCGCCGTCGCCGGGCTGGCCGCAGCGATAGGCGCCGCCGCCGTCAGGGATGTCATGAATACTCACTCCGGAGGGAAAAATACCGGAGCATCTTAGTCGGGCTTGGCAATGACGAAAATTGACTTATTGGCAGGTTATAAGTGCGCCAGACACAACAATGGAGATCCCTTGTGGGAGCGAGCCTGCTCGCGAAGGCGTCAGGTCAGTCAATATCATTGGTGACTGATCCAGCGCTTTCGCGAGCAGGCTCGCTCCCACAGGGTTTTGTGTTGTTTGGGGGATTAAGGCTGGGCTGCCAGCCACGTTTCGTCGCAACAGGCCTTAAGGGTTTCGCGTAGCCAGCGGTGTGCCGGATCCTTGTCGAAGCGCGGGTGCCAGGCCTGGGTCAGCATCAAGGTCGGCAACGGGATCGGCAGGTCGAATGAGCGCAGTTTCAAACCCAGGCGACGCACGCTGAGCAACGCCTCTTTGGGCACCGGCAGAATCAGATCGGAATCCGGCAGCGCAAACATCGCCGCATGGAAACTCGGCGCAATCACCGCCACGCGCCGCTCCAGACCCAGGGCATTCAGTGCCGTGTCGATGGGGCCGCGAGCGATGCCACGGCGCGACATGCTGATATGGGAAAACCCGGCGTAGCGTTCTGCAGTGATTTCGCCGTCGAGCAATGGATGGTCTTCGCGTACCAAGCCAACGAAATGGGTTGAGAACAGGTTTTGCACTTTGACTTCCGGGGTGACCGGCCGAGTATTGCTGACGCTCAGATCGATGCGCCCCTCGCGCAGCGCTTCATCATCGCCATCGCCTTCCGGAACGAAGCGCAACTCGCAGTGCGGCGCGAGTTGATCGAGGGTATCGAACAGCTTGCCGCCATACACACCAATGAAAAAATCATTGGCGCGGATGCTGAAGCGTCGGCGCAGTGTGCCCAGTTCCACCGAGTCGGCTGAGCGGAACAGCAGCGCGGCTTGCTCGACCACGTCGCGCACCTGTTCGCGCAGTTCCAGCGCCTTGGGCGTTGGCACCAGGCCTCGGCCGGCGCGCACCAGAATCGGATCGCCGATGGCTTCGCGGATCCGCGTCAGGGTACGGCTCATGGCGGCCGGACTGAGGTTCATCCGCCGCGCGGCGCCGACCACACTGCCCTCGTCGAGCAAGGCGTCGAGGGCGACCAAAAGGTTCATGTCCGGGAGTTGCATGCCGAGCACTCATGGCTAATCAGGATTGATCTGGGCGCAATGCTAGCAAACATCTTTCAGAGTAGGTGTTGATCTGACCGACGCCTTCGCGAGCAAGCTCGCTCCCACACTTGGAATGCACTCCCCTGTGGGAGCGAGCCTGCTCGCGAAGGGGCCAGCCATCACGCCAAAAATTACCGCTGCATCCCCCAACGCTTAACGGTCACCCGCTCGAGGGTATCGAACACCAGATTCTCCACCAGCAACCCGATCAGGATCACCACCGCCAACCCGGCAAACACCTTGTCGGTATACAGCTCATTGCGGTTCTGGAAGATGTACCAGCCCAGCCCGCCCTTGCCACTGGTCGCGCCAAACACCAATTCAGCGGCGATCAACGTGCGCCAGGCAAACGCCCAGCCAATCTTCAGCCCGGCGAGAATCGACGGCAGCGCCGCCGGAATCAGGATGAACAGCACCAGCCGCAAGCCCTTCAAACCGTAATTACGCCCAGCCATGCGCAGCGTCTCGGAAACCCCGAGAAACCCCGCATAGGTGTTCAGCGCCAGCGCCCACAACACCGAATGCACCAGCACAAAAATCAGGCTGTTCTGCCCCAGACCAAACCACAGCAGCGCCAACGGCAGCAGAGCAATCGCCGGCAGCGGGTTGAACATTGAAGTCATCGTGCTCAGCAGATCACGGCCCAACTGCGTCGACACTGCCAGTGTCGTCAGAGCAAATGCCAGCACAATGCCGATCAGATACCCCTTGATCAGCACCACCAACGATATCCACACCTTGGCCAGCAGCTCACCACTGAGCAGACCCTCGAACAGCGCGTGACTGGTCTGCAAGAAACTCGGCAGCATCAGGTCATTGTTCTGAATCCGCGCGACCACTTCCCAAACCACCGCCAGCACAATCAGGATCAGGCCTTTACGCAACCAGCCCTGTTGCCACAGCCGCGTGCCGAGCGACAGCTCGCGCTCTACCGGCACTTCGGTCAGCGGCTCCAGCACAATTTCAAACTCTTCACGCACAGATGATGAATGGCTCATCGGGTAGTCCTCCTGGCCGCTCAATAGGCGATGCGAATATCGTTGAAGTCATGGTCACGCTCGGTTTCCGGCGACTGGCCTTCGTCGAACAGCAGACGATGAATGCGCCGCGCCGATTGCTGAAACGCCACGCCACCGAGGCTGTGCAAATCGTATTGATGGCTGTGCACTTCGGCGCGCACCCGGCCCGGATGCGGCGACAGCAGCAGGATGCGATTGCCGACCACCAGCGCCTCTTCAATCGAGTGCGTGACGAACAGCAGAGTGAAGCGCACCTCTTCCCAGAGCAGCAGCAATTCTTCCTGCATCTTGCGCCGGGTCAGTGCATCGAGCGCAGCGAACGGTTCGTCCATCAAGAGGATTTTCGGCTGCATGGCCAACGCCCGGGCAATCGCCACGCGTGCTTTCATGCCGCCGGACAGGGTGTGCGGATAGGCGTCGGCGAACGCCGCCAGGCCGACCTTCTCCAGATAATGCAGCGCGCGTTCTTCAGCTTCTTTTTTCTTCAGGCTGCGCGAAGCGAGCAGCGGAAACATCACGTTCTGTTTGACGGTTTTCCACGGTGGTAGTTGGTCGAATTCCTGAAACACCACGATCCGGTCCGGCCCCGGCGCATCAACGCGCTGGCCTTGCAGACGGATCTCGCCTTCGCACGGCTGAATGAACCCGGCGACTGCTTTGAGCAAGGTGGATTTGCCGCAACCGGACGGGCCGAGCAGCACGTAACGATCGGCCGGATCGATTTCAAAACTGACCTGGTGGGTGGCGCGCACCACACGTTGCGGCGTGCGGTATTCGAGGCTGACGTGATCAACCGCCAGCAGCGCGTCGCTGCGGGCGATCGGGTTGCTGGCCGCGTGGCCTGGCAAGGGAGCGTTCATTATTTGATCAATCTCCGGCAAATCAAAAAGGCGCGTCGCCCTGAATGGTCGTGCGATACAGCTTGCGGGGCAGGTGCGCGGGGCAGCCGGCGGCAAGGTGGATCAGCGAACGGTTATCCCAGAACACCAGGTCGTGGGGCTGCCACTGATGGCGGTAGATGTTTTGCGGCAGCACGCTGTGGGCGTACAGCTCGCTCAGCAACTGCTGGCTCTCGTCTTCCGGCAGACCGACGATGCGCGTGGTGAAACCTTCGCTGACGAACAACGCCTTGCGGCCGTTTTCCGGGTGCGTGCGCACCACCGGGTGCACCACTTCCGCGACCTGAGCCAGTTGCTCCGGGGTCAGGGTCGGGCGCCAGTTGCCTTCGAATTTGGTTTCGCTGTAGCGCGCGGTGTAGGAATGCGCGGCACTGCGGCCTTCGACCGCTTTGCGCAACGCTTCGGGCAGGTTGTCCCAGGCTTTGTGCATGTCGGCAAACAACGTGTCGCCGCCCTCCTCTGGCAATTCCTGCGCATGCAGCATCGAGCCAAGACTTGGCAGCTCTTTATAAGAGAGGTCGGAGTGCCAGAACTTGCCGGCATCGCCGAGGCCGATGTTCTGGCCGTTTTCGATGATGTTGGAAACGATGAGGATTTCCGGGTGGTTGGCCAGCAGGAACTGCTTGAGCACGTGAATCTGCAACACGCCGAAGCGGCGGCTGAAGTCGATCTGTTGCTGCGGAGTGATTTGCTGGTCGCGGAACACCACGACATGGTGATCCAGGTGCGCGCGATGGATGCGCGCAAAGTCCTGATCATTGATCGGCCGGGTGAGGTCGAGGCCAATGATCTCGGCGCCGACGGCACCGCTGAACGGACGGATTTCAAAGGATTGCGGCGCGGCGGTCGCGGCGCTTGGGGAAGCAGTAGCTGCGGACATCTTTCCATCTCCCACGCACGGCACGCTCACGGGCGCGCTCGTCGATCAGACACTCACGCTGGATTGCGTGTTGGTTCAGGTCGTGCGGCGCGCCGATTGGTCGGCAGGTACGCAGGGGGATGACTTTATAGCTATAAGAACGCGATATTAAATACCGTTATTGAATAACGATATGGCGGAATGGGCTGGATGGTGAGTGACGGTTTTTGTCACTTCCTGACAGATTCAGCGATTCGACTGACGCCTTCGCGATCAAGCTCGCTCCCACAGTTGATTTTCAGTGGACACAAATTCTGTGTTCAAAAGAAATCCAAATGTGGGAGCGAGCCTGCTCGCGAAGAGGCCGGTGGCAGCGCTGAAGATCTAACGCTCGTGCAACGCCTCTGCCCGCGCACGGATGATCGGTTTGAGCAGGTAGCTCAACACCGACTTCTTGCCGGTAATGATGTCCACCGACGCGACCATCCCCGGGATGATCAGCAACGGCTTTTCATCGGTACCCAAGTGGCTGCGCTCAGTGCGCACCTTGATGATGTAGTACGTGGTTTTCTTGTCTTCGTCGGTAATGGTGTCGGCACCGATCTGCTCGAGCTTGGCTTTGAGCCCGCCGTAGATGGTGTAGTCGTACGCGGTGAATTTGACGATCGCTTCCTGCCCCGGGTGCAGGAACGCGATGTCTTGCGGGCGAATCTTGGCTTCAACCAGCAAGGTGTCGTCCAGCGGGACGATTTCGACCATGTCGCTGCCCGGCTGAATCACCCCGCCGATGGTGTTGACCAGCAGTTTGTTGACGATGCCGCGCACTGGTGATGTCACCAGCGTACGGCTGACGCGGTCTTCCAGGGCCTTGCCGGTCGCGCTGGCCTTGTTCAGGTCGGTGCGCGCCTCATTGAGTTGGGTCAGCGCTTCGCTGCGGAATTTGCCGCGCGTCTCGTCGATCTTGCGCTGCACTTCCTTGATCGCCGATTCGGCACGCGGGATGGCCAGCGTCGTTGCATCCAGCTGACCGCGGGTTTCCACCTCGGCACGCTTCAGGCGCAGCACTTCCACCGGCGACACCGCGCCCTGCGCCACCAACGGCTCGGACATGTTGATTTCCTGCCGCTGCAAGCCGAGCTGCTGACGATACTGCGCTTGCTTGGAGGCGAACTCGCGCAGCTCTTGCTGACGCTGAATCAACTGCTCCTGCAAACCACCGATCTCGTCGTGCAGTTGCTGACGGCGGCTGATGTACAGTGACTCTTCGCTTTTTGCCTGACCCGGCACGGCTTTGAGCACGTCTTCGGGGAAATTCAGCGGGCGATCATCCACTTCAGCGCTCAATCGCTCGACGCGCAGCAGCATCGACAGGCGATCGGCCTCGGTTTCGCCGACGTTGGAGGCAAATCGCGTGTCGTCGAGGCGAATCAACGGCGCGCCGACTTCAACGATCTGGCCTTCCTTGACGAACAGTTCGGAGATGATCCCGCCCTCAAGGTTCTGGATTTTCTGGATCTTCGACGACGGAATAGCCTTGCCGTCGCCCTTGGTCACTTCGTCGATCACGGCGAAGTTGGCCCACAGCAGCAGGAAGATGAAGAAGCCGATGATCGCCCAGATGGTCAGACGCACGACGCGCGGGGCGTCTTCGATCAGCGCCTTGTTGACCTCCGGCAGCGGCTGGCCCTGCAACGATGCCGAGCCCTTGAAGTAGCGACGGATCGAATCCTTGAAACCCGACTTAAGCAACACTGATCTGCCCCTTCTTCAACGCTTCCATCACGGCGGCTTTCGGGCCATCGGCGAGAATCTGTCCACGGTCGATCACCAGCAGACGATCGACCAGCGACAACAGTGAAGCCCGGTGCGTCACCAGCACCACGGTCTTGTTTTCAATGACGGCGGCGAGGCGTTGCTTGAGGCGTTCTTCGCCGGTGTTGTCCATGGCGCTGGTCGGCTCGTCCATCAGCAAAATCGGCGGGTTGAGCAACAAGGCCCGGGCCAGCGCGACGTTCTGTCGTTGACCGCCGGAGAGGTTCTGCCCGCGCTCGCCGACTTGCAGCTCATAGCCTTGCGGGTGCAGTCGGGCGAATTCGTGGACGCCAGCCAGTTCGGCGGCTTGCAGCACCAGCTCGTCTTCTACATAACGCGCGCCGGAGACGAGGTTGTCACGCAGGGTACCGGCCAGCAGTTGAATGTCTTGCGGCACGTAGCCGATGTTGTAGCGCAACTCGCTGACGTCGATCTGGCGGATATCCACGCCGTCGACCAGCAACGCGCCGTCGTCCGGCTGATACAGGCCGACCAGCAGTTTCGCCAGCGAACTCTTGCCCGAGCCGCTGCGGCCGATGATGCCGATTTTCTCGCCAGGACGGATCACCAGATTGATGTTCTTCAGCGCCGGGTTCTGTTGTTCCGGGTAGGTGAAGTTGAGCTGGCGGCACTCGATCGCACCCTGCAAAACCTTGCGGCTCAGCGGGCGCTCTTCGAAATTGCGCTCTTGCGGCAGCTCCATCATCTGGTCGACCGAAGTCATGGTTACGCGGGCTTGCTGATAACGGGTCAGCAAGCCCGACAGCGACGCCAGCGGGCTCAGTGCGCGGCCGCTGAGCATGTAGCAGGCAATCAGACCGCCCATGCTCAGGTTGCCGGCGATGATCTGGTAGACGCCGAAGACGATCATGATCACCCCGGCCAGTTGCTGGATCAGCAGGGTGATGTTCATCGCCAGACCGGAGAGCATTTTCACTCGCAGCTCGAGGCGGCTGAGGGTGCCGATGGTCTGTTCCCACTGGTACTGGCGTTCGCTTTCGGCGTTGTTGACCTTCACCGCGTCAAGGCCGGCGAGGGTTTCGATCAGGCTCGACTGGCGCTCGGCACCGAGGGCCATGGTGCGTTCCATGGTGGCCACCAGCGGCTTCTGCAACGCATAGCCGATCAGCAGGGCAATCGGGAACGCCAACACCGGAATCCACACCAGATGCCCGCCGAGAATGGCGATAACAATAAAGATCAGGATGGTGAACGGCAGGTCGATCAGACTGGTCAGGGTCAGCGAGGCGAGGAAGTCGCGCAGGCTCTGAAACTCGTGGATGTTCTGCGCAAAGCTGCCGACTCGCGCCGGGCGGTATTTCATGGCCATGCCGACGATGCGCTCGAACAGCGTCGCGGAGATGATCAGGTCGGTTTTCTTCCCGGCCAGATCCAGGCACAGGGCGCGCAGACTCTTCAGCACCAGGTCGAAGATGTAGGCGCCGGTAATACCGAGCGCCAGCACCCACAGGGTGGCTTCGGCCTGGTTCGGCACCACGCGGTCGTAGACGTTCATCACGAACAGCGGCGCAGCCATGGCGATGATGTTGATCAGGAAACTCGCGGCGATCGCATCGGCGTACAGCCAGCGCGAACGCTTGAGGGTGTCGCGGAACCACGAGCGTGCGCGCGGAATCAGCGTGCCGTGGTTGACGTCGAATTTGTGTTGCGGCTGAGCGAAGAAGACTTTGCCGGTGTAATCGTCGGCGAGCAGTTCGCGGCTGACGATGGACTCGCCGCCGTCGGTTTCGCTGAGCAGGACTCGTGCTTCACTATCGCCCTGCCAGCCGAGCAGGACGGCGCTGCGGCCATCCTTGAGCAGCAGCAAGGCCGGCATGGCGATCGCCGGAATTTCTTCCAGTTTGCGCTGCAGCACCCGACCTTGCAGGCCGGCGCGAGCCGCCGCGCGGGGCAGCAACTCGACACTCAGACGTTGTTTGGGCAGCGGCAGGCCGGTGGTCAGCATCGCCGCGCTGGCGGGTTTCTGATGGAGCATGCAAAGGGCGAGCAGACCGTCCAGTAACGGATCGTCGTGCAACGCGCGTGGATCATGACTGAGTTGAACTCGACTGACTTCTGATTCCACGCTCGACACTCTTTGACAGTTGAAAAGGGATAACTCAATTCATCCCAGGCAGCTGGACCTTGGGCTTCACGTCGTTCTGCACAACGGATGCCAACGGTGCGACCACTCCCTGGCTTCTGAGCAACTCGCCCATGGTCGCCTTGATTCGGTACTGAGTAAATAACTGAATGTTTTTGATTTCAGCCAGACGCCGCGAAGCGGTGAACAACTCGTTTTCGCTGTCGAGCAAATCGAGCAGGGTCCGTTCGCCGAGGCTGAACTGACGCTGGTAGGCGGTGCGCACCGAGGTGCTGTGGTCGACGTATTGCTGCGCGATCGGCACCTGCGCGTTGGCGTTGTTCAAGGCGTTCCAGGCCAGACCGAGTTCTTCGTTCAACTGACGCAAAGCGTTGTTGCGGATATCCAGCGCCTGGTTCGACAGGTACGACTTGGATTCCAGATCGGCCTTGTTGCTGCCACCGGAATAAAGGTTGAAGCGCATGCGCAGCATCGCCTGCCATTCGTTGTTGTGGCCGTTCTGGCCATCGAGATCGTTGTCGGCGGTGCGACCCAGCTCGGCGTCGAAACGCGGGTAGAAGGTCGACTTGGCGGTTTCGTACTGCTTCTCGGCAGCGGCAATGTCGGACTCGGCCGAGCGCAGGATCGGGCTGTTCTCCAGCATCTGCGTACGGGCTTCGTTGAGGTTGGCCGGCATCATCGCCATGAACGGCGCCGGACGCTCCAGTTGATCAGGCATCTGGCCAACGGCGCTGAGGAAGTTGGTTTCCGAGTCGGCCAGATTGGTCTGCTCGGTGATCAGGTTGTTGCGGGCCTGGGCCATCCGCGCTTCGGCCTGGTCAAGGTCGGCACCGCTGCCGACGCCGCGCTGGGTGCGCAACTGAATCTGATCGTAGATGCGCTGGTGGCTCTTGAGGTTGTCTTCGGCCAGACGCACGAATTCGCGGCGGGTCAGCACGTCCAGGTAAACCTGGGCGACGGTCAGCGCGGTGCGCTCGGAAGTGCCGAGCAACGAGTAGGCGCGGGAGTTGACGGTGGCTTGTTGACGCCCGACTTCGCTGGACGTCGCAAAACCGTCAAAGACCATTTGCGAGAGACGTAAACTTGACTCGCTACGGTTCAGGGTTTCGTAGTGGTTACCGCCGGAGTTGGCGCGAGTGGTCACGCTGTCGGTGCCTTCACGGCCATAACCGCCGAGCAGATCGACCTTCGGCAGGTATCCCCCTTTCGCCGCTCTTAATTGATAATCCGCGGCCAAACGACTGTTGACCCCTGCCTGGATTTCCGGATGGACATCCAATGCCTGCTGCATGGCTTCTGGTAAGGATTGTGCTTGTACAAAAGAGGCGGCGAGAGCGAAGGGTACGGCGAAAAGCAGGGGCGAACGCATGATAGGAATTTCCCAGAACTTCTTGTCTTGAATCACAGCTAAACGTGGCGCTGCGTCGGATGATGGCAACCAGATTGACCGTATGTCGGAAAGTTCAAAACAGGAACTGGATCACACGCTGAAGGACAGGTCGCCGCGGAAATATCAATGTGACATTAGTGGGGCGATTGTTTAGGATGGCACCCAGAAGGTCAATAGTTTGGCATAAAGTTAATAGCGAAAGAATCTAGCCAAATTATTGACGAAAAGACGCGTCAAACTTGTTTCGCAAATTTTTAAAGTACGTCCAGACTGAATCGGCGCCCATGCCATCAGGTCCATGGAAGTCAACTGAACGTGACACCCCGGAGAGTCTTCAATGAGCAGTGTTGTTGCCATCGTCAAAAGCATTGTCGGTCAGGTATTCGTGGTGTCCCCAGAGGGCGTCCGTCGGGTACTCGTTGAAGGCGATCGCCTGTTTGTCGGCGACCAGATCGACACCGGTCTGTCTGGCGCCGTGTCGCTTGAATTGGCTGATGGCCGCACCCTGGATCTGGGCCGCGAAACCCAGTGGAGCGCCAACGCGCCCGACTCCAGCACTGACTTGGCCGAAGCCACCGCGCAGGCCGCGCCGTCGGTAGCAGAATTGCAGCAAGCCATCGCCGCCGGTGTCGACCCGACTACCGCCCTCGATGTTACCGCTGCCGGCCCGAGCGCCGCAGGCACTGGCGGTGCCGCCGGTGGCGGTCACAGTTTCGTGATGCTCGACGCCACCGCTGGCCGCGTTGACCCGACCATTGGTTTCCCGACTGCAGGCATCAATGCTGCCGGGCAGGCCGGGCAAAACATCACCGGCGGCCAGACCACCGATACCACCACTAACGCTCTGCGTGAGTCGACCCTGAGCCTTAGCGCTACGCCGTCCATCACCGAAGCCGGCGGCGTGCTGGTCTACACCGCGACCCTGACCCAGGCGCCATTGACCGACCTGACCATCACCCTGTCCAACGGCGCGGTGATTGTGATTCCTGCTGGTTCCACCACCGGCACCGTCAATGTGCCGCTGGCGCCGAACGACACGGTTTATAACGATCCGAGCCAAATCGACGTGACCGTCACCGGCACCACCGGCGGCAACGGCATCACCGTGACGCCACCGACCACCCCGGCCACGACGCAGGTCACCGACACCATCGACACCACCACCGTCACCCTGACGGCGGGGCCGAGTGTCACCGAAGGCGGACAGATCACCTACACCGCAACGCTGACCAACCCGGCGCAAACCCCGGTGACCGTCACCCTGTCGAACGGCTCGACCATCACCATCGGCGCCGGCCAGACCACTGGCACCGTCAACGTGCCGACCCCGGCCAACGACGTCTATAACAATGGCAGCACCGTCACCACCACCATCACCGGTGCGACTGGCGGCAACTTCGAAAACCTGGTGCCGAACCCGACACCAGCGGTGACCACCATCACCGATTCGATCGACACCACCAACCTGACCCTGACCGCCACCGGCACAGTGGTCGAGGGTGGCCAGATCACCTACACCGCGACCCTGACCAACCCGGCGCAAACCCCGGTAACCGTCACCCTGTCGAACGGTTCGACCATCACCATTGAAGCTGGCCAGACCACTGGCACCGTCAACGTGCCGACGGCGGCCAATGACGTTTACAACAATGGCGGCACCGTCAGCACCACCATTACCGGCACGACCGGCGGCAACTTCGAAAGCCTGGTGCCGAACACTACGCCGGCGACCACCACGGTGACCGATTCGATCGACACCACCAACGTCAGCCTCACCGCCACCGGTACGGTCGTCGAAGGCGGCCAGATCACCTACACCGCGACGCTGACCAACGCCGCACAAACCCCGGTGACGATCACTCTGTCGAACGGCTCGACCATCACCATTGAAGCCGGCAAGACCACCGGCAGCGTCAACGTGCCAACCGCGGCCAACGACGTTTACAACAATGGCAGCACCGTCAGCACCACGATTACCGGCACCAGCGGCGGCAATTTCGAAAATCTGGTGCCGAACACCACGCCAGCGACCACCACGATTACCGATTCGATCGACACCACCAATCTGTCGTTGTCAGCGACCGGGACCGTCGCCGAAGGTGGCTCGATCGTTTACACCGCGACTCTGACCAATCCTGCCGGTACACCGGTGACCGTGACCCTGAGCAACGGCTCGGTGATCATCATCGAGGCGGGTAAAACCACTGGCACCGTGACCGTTCCGGCGCCAGCCGATGACGTCTATAAAGACGCCGGCAACGTTGAAGTGACCATCAAGGACGCTTCCGGCGGCAACTTCGAGAACCTGGTGCCGAGCACCGTTCCAGCCGTGACCGAAGTCACCGACACCATCGACACATCGACCGTGAAACTGACGGCCGACACCTCGGTCGCTGAAGGTGGCACCGTCACTTACACCGCTACCGTTGGCGCGCCAGTCACCGGTTCCCCGGTTGTCGTGACCCTGGCCAACGGCCAGAACATTACCATCGCCGTCGGCCAAACCACCGGCACCGTGACCACCACTGCGCCGAACGATGCGCTGACCGGCAATGCGCCGCTGACCAATTCGATCACTGGCGTTTCCGGTGGTAATTACGAAGATCTGGTGGCCGACAAGACCCCGGTTTCGACCAGCGTTACCGATGTTGCCGACACCACCAACCTGGCACTGAGTGCGACCGGTTCTGTGGCTGAGGGTGGTTCGATTGTTTACACCGCGACCCTGACCAACGCAGCCGGTTCGCCGGTCACCGTGACCCTGAGCAACGGCTCGGTAATCACCATTGAGGCCGGTAAAACCACCGGCACCGTGACCGTCGCAGCACCAGCCGATGACGTCTACAAAGACGCCGGCAAAGTCGAAGTCACTATCAAGGACGCCACGGGCGGCAACTTCGAGAATCTGGTGCCAAGCACCGTTCCAGCCGTCACCGACGTGACTGACACCGTCGACACCACCACAGTCAAACTGACCGCCACCGAGTCGGCGGCTGAAGGCGGCACCGTCACCTACACCGCCACTGTCGGCGCGCCGGTGACCGGTTCACCAGTTGTGGTGACCCTGGCCAATGGTCAGAACATCACTATCGAAGTGGGTAAAACCACCGGCACGGTGACCACCACAGCACCGAATGACGCGCTGACCGGCCACGCGCCGATCACCAACGCGATCACGGGCGTGAGCGGCGGCAATTACGAAGATCTCGTCGCCGACAAAACCCCGGTCAGCACCACTGTTACTGACACCACTGACACCACCGACCTGACGCTGAGCGCGACGGGCACCGTGGCTGAAGGCGGCTCGATTGTTTACACCGCGACCCTGACCAACCCGGCCGGTACGCCGGTCACCGTGACCCTGAGCAACGGCTCGGTGATCACCATCGAAGCGGGCAAAACCACCGGCACTGTGACGGTTCCTGCACCTGCCGATGACGTCTACAAGGACGCCGGCAAAGTCGAAGTCACAATCAAGGACGCCACGGGCGGCAACTTCGAGAACCTCGTTCCGAGCACCGTTCCAGCCGTCACCGACGTCACTGACACCATCGACACCTCGACCGTCAAACTGACCGCGACCGAGACCGCTGCTGAAGGTGGCACCGTCACCTACACCGCGACCGTCGGCGCGCCAGTCACCGGTTCGCCGGTCATCGTGACCCTGGCCAACGGTCAGACCATCACCATCGCCGTCGGCCAGACCACCGGCACCGCGACCGCCACCGCACCGAACGATGCGTTGACCGGCCATGCACCGCTGACTAACTCGATCACCGAGGTCAGCGGCGGCAACTACGAAAATCTGGTCGCTGACAAAACTCCGGTCAGCACCACCGTGACCGACACCACCGACACCACCAACCTGACGCTCAGCGCCACCGGTACCGTGGCTGAAGGCGGTTCGATCGTTTACACCGCGACCCTGACCAACGCAGCAGGCTCGCCCGTCACCGTGACCCTGAGCAACGGCTCGGTAATCACTATCGACGCCGGTAAAACCACCGGCACCGTGACCGTCGCTGCGCCTGCCGATGACGTCTATAAAGATGCCGGCAAAGTCGAAGTGACCATCAAGGACGCCACGGGCGGCAACTTCGAGAACCTGGTGCCAAGCACCGTTCCAGCCGTGACCGACGTCACTGACACCATCGACACCTCGACGGTGAAACTGACCGCGACCGAAACCGCTGCTGAAGGCGGCACCGTCACTTACACCGCGACTGTTGGTGCACCAGTGACCGGTTCACCTGTCGTCGTGACCCTGGCCAACGGTCAGAGCATCACCATCGAAGTCGGCAAAACCACCGGCACCGTGTCGACCGCCGCTCCGAACGATGTGCTGGCCGGTCACGCTCCGCTGACCAACTCGATCACCAACGTCAGCGGCGGCAACTACGAAAATCTGGTCGCCGACAAAACTCCGGTCAGCACTACCGTGACCGACACCGTCGACACCACCACCGTTTCGCTGACCGCCACCGGCAACGTCAATGAAGGCGGGCAGATCGTTTACACCGCGACACTGACCAACCCGGCCGGCACGCCGGTGACCGTGACCCTGAGCAACGGTTCGACCATCACCATCGACGCCGGCAAGACCACCGGCACCGTGACCGTTCCGGCGCCAGCCGATGACGTCTACAAAGACGCCGGCAAACTCGAAGTGACCATCAAGGAAACCTCGGGCGGCAATTTCGAAAATCTGGTAGCCAATCCGACGCCAGCGGTGACCAACGTTGCCGACACCATCAACACCACGCACCTGACCCTCAGCGCTGAAAGCTATGTGCTTGAAGGCACTTCGATCACGTACACCGCGACCCTGACCAACGCCGCGCAAACGCCGGTGACCGTCAACCTGAGCAACGGTCAGACCATCACCATCGAAGCCGGTAAAACCAGCGGTTCGGTGACCATCGCCGCGCCGAGCGATGACGTTTACAAAGACGTCAGCAAGCTCACCGTGACCATGACCGATGCCACTGGCGGCAACTTCGAGAAACTCGACGTCAGCAAGACTCCGGTCAGCACCACCGTCAATGACACCATCGACAAAACCACGCTGACCCTCAGCGCCAGCGACACCGTCAGCGAAGGTGGCCAGATCACCTACACCGCGACCCTGAGCAATCCGGCCGGCACCGCCATGACCGTGACCCTGGCCAACGGCGCGGTGATCAACATCGCCGCCGGCGCCACCAGCGGTTCGGTGAACTTCGCTGCGCCTGCGAACACTCCATACATCGACGGCGGCAAGGTACAGACCGCGATCGCCAGCCACAGTGGCGGCAACTTCGAACAGGTCGATGCCAACCGTTCGGCAGTGGTTACAACTGTCACCGATACGGTCGACACCACCAATATCAGCCTGAGCGCCACCGCTTCGGTCGCCGAGGGCGGCTTGATCGTCTACACCGCGAGCCTGACCAACCCGGCGGGCACGGCGATGTCCGTGACCCTGAGCAACGGCGCGGTGATCAACATCGCCAAAGGCGCGACCACTGGCACCGCGACCGTCGCAGCACCGGCCGATGACGTGTACAAGGACGCTGGCAAGGTCGATGCGAGCATCACCAAGACCACCGGCGGCAACTTCGAGAACCTGGTGGTTGACAAGACTCCAGCGGTCACCGACGTGACCGACACCATCGACAACAGCACCGTGTCGCTGACCGCCACCGCCAGCACCACTGAAGGCGGCGTGGTGGTTTACACCGCCTCCGTAACCGCTCCCGTCACCGGTGCGCCGGTTGTCGTGACCCTGTCCAACGGCCAGACCATCACCATCCCGGTTGGCGCCAGCAGCGGCAGCGTCAACTTCACCGCACCGAACGATGCCCTCGCTGGCGGCAACACGCTGAGCGTGAAAATCGACGGCGCCAGCGGCGGCAACTACGAAAATCTCGTGGCCGACAAGACCCCGGCCGTGACTTCGGTGACCGATACCGTCGACACCACCAACCTGTCGTTGAGCGCGACAGGTTCTGTGGCTGAAGGTGGTTCGATTGTTTACACCGCGACGCTGACCAACCCGGCTGGCACGCCAGTCACCGTGACATTGAGCAACGGCTCGGTGATCACCATCGACGCTGGTAAAACTACCGGTACCGTGACCGTCGCAGCGCCTGCCGATGACGTCTACAAGGACGCCGGCAAAGTCGAAGTCACCATCAAGGATGCAACGGGCGGTAACTTCGAGAACCTGGTGCCGAGCACCACACCAGCAGTGACCGACGTCACTGACACCATCGACACCTCGACGGTGAAACTGACGGCCGACACTACTGTGGCTGAAGGCGGCACTGTCACTTACACCGCTACAGTCGGCGCGCCGGTCACCGGTTCGCCAGTCGTGGTGACCCTGGCCAACGGCCAGAGCATCACCATCGAAGTCGGCAAGACCACTGGCACCGTGACTTTCACTGCGCCGAACGATGCGCTGACCGGTCAGGCGTCGCTGGGTAATTCGATCACTGGTGTCAGCGGCGGCAACTACGAAAACCTGGTGGCCGACAAGACCCCGGTTTCCACCACCGTCACCGACACCGTCGACACCACTGACCTGTCGCTCAGCGCCACCAATTCGGTCGCCGAGGGCGGTTCGATCATCTACACCGCAACCCTGACCAATCCGGCCGGTACGCCGGTGACCGTGACCCTGAGCAACGGCTCGGTGATCACCATTGAAGCGGGCAAGACCACCGGCACTGTGACGGTTCCTGCGCCTGCCGATGACGTCTACAAGGACGCCGGCAAAGTCGAAGTGACCATCAAGGATGCTACGGGCGGCAATTTCGAGAATCTGGTGCCGAGCACCGTTCCGGCCGTGACCGAAGTCACCGACACCATCGACACCTCGACGGTCAAACTGACCGCCACCGAATCTGCGGCTGAAGGTGGCACCGTCACTTACACCGCCACTGTCGGCGCTCCGGTGACGGGTTCGCCAGTGGTCGTGACACTGGCCAACGGTCAGACCATCACCATCGAAGTCGGTAAAACCACCGGCACCGCGACCACCATTGCACCGAACGATGCGCTGACCGGCCACGCGCCGTTGACCAATGCGATCACTGACGTGAGCGGTGGTAACTACGAGAATCTGGTCGCCGACAAGACCCCGGTTTCGACCACCGTCACCGACACCGTCGACACCACTGATCTGTCGCTCAGCGCTACCAATTCGGTCGCCGAGGGCGGTTCGATCATCTACACCGCGACTCTGAGCAATCCCGCCGGTACGCCGGTGACCGTGACCCTGAGCAACGGTTCGGTGATCACCATTGAAGCGGGCAAGACCACCGGCACCGTCACCGTCGCTGCACCGGCCGATGACGTCTACAAAGACGCCGGCAAAGTCGAAGTGACCATCAAGGATGCTACGGGCGGCAATTTCGAGAATCTGGTGCCGAGCACCACCCCAGCGGTAACCGACGTCACTGACACCATCGACACCTCGACGGTCAAACTGACCGCCACCGAGACCGCTGCTGAAGGTGGCACCGTCACCTACACCGCGACCGTCGACGCGCCAGTCACCGGTTCGCCGGTTGTCGTGACCCTGGCCAATGGTCAGAACATCACCATCGAAGTGGGTAAAACCACCGGCACCGTGACCACCACCGCACCAAACGATGCGTTGACCGGTCATGCGCCGTTGACCAACGCGATCACCGACGTTTCCGGCGGCAACTACGAAAACCTCGTGGCCGACAAAACCCCGGTCAGCACCACCGTGACCGACACCACGGACACCACCAATCTGTCGCTGACTGCGACGGGCACTGTGGACGAAGGCGGCCAGATCACCTACACCGCCACCTTGACCAACGCGGCTGGCTCGCCAGTGACCGTGACCCTGTCGAACGGTGCCGTGATCACCATCGACGCTGGTAAAACCACCGGCACTGTCACCGTCGACGCACCGAAAGATGACGTCTACAAAGACGCCGGCACCGTCGAAGCGACCATCAAGGGCGCGACCGGTGGCGACTTCGAAAACCTCGTCACCAGCACGACCCCGGCCGTCACCACCGTCAACGACACCATCGATACTTCCACAGTGTCGCTGACCGCCACCGCCAACGTCGCCGAAGGCGAAACCGTGGTCTACACCGCAACCGTGACTGCGCCAGTGACCGGCTCGCCGGTGGTCGTGACCCTGTCCAACGGCCAGACCATCACCATTGCGGTCGGTGAAACCACCGGCTCGGTGAACTTCGTTGCGCCGAACAGCCCGTTGGCCGGCGGCAGCTCGCTGAGCGTGACCATCGACGGCGCCACCGGCGGTAACTACGAAAAACTCGCGGTCGACGGCAAATCTGCCGACACTGCGGTTTCGGACACCACCGACACCACCAACCTGAACCTGACAGCGACCGATTCGGTGGCTGAAGGCGGTTCGATCGTTTACACCGCGACGCTGACCAACCCGGCCGGCACCCCGGTGACCGTGACCCTGTCGAACGGTTCGGTGATCACCATTGAGGCGGGTAAAACCACCGGCACCGTGACCGTCGCAGCGCCTGCCGATGACGTCTACAAAGACGCCGGCAAAGTCGAAGTGACGATCAAGGATGCAACCGGCGGTAACTTTGAGAATCTGCTGCCGAGCACCGTGCCGGCCGTGACCAACGTCACCGACACCATCGACACCACCACCGTCAAACTCACCGCGACCGAGTCGGCGGCTGAGGGTGGCACCGTTACCTACACCGCCACCGTCGGCGCGCCAGTCACCGGTTCGCCTGTGGTCGTGACCCTGGCTAACGGTCAGACCATCACCATTGGCGTTGGCCAGACCACCGGCACCGCGATCACCACCGCGCCGAACGATGCATTGACCGGCCACGCGCCGATCACCAATGCGATCACCGAAGTGAGTGGTGGTAACTACGAGAATCTGGTCGCCGACAAGACACCGGTTTCAACCAATGTCACCGACACCGTCGACACCACTAACCTGTCGCTGACGGCGACCGGCACCGTGGCTGAAGGCGGTTCGATCATCTACACCGCAACGCTGACCAACGCGGCGGGCTCGCCAGTCACCGTGACCCTGTCGAACGGCGCCGTGATCACTATCGACGCGGGCAAGACTTCCGGCACTGTCACCGTTCCAGCTCCGGCAGATGACGTTTACAAAGATGCAGGCAAAGTCGAAGCAACCATTTCGACCGCGACCGGCGGCAACTTCGAGAATCTGATACCGAGCACCGTGCCGGCCGTGACCAATGTCACCGACACCATCGACACCTCGACCGTCAAACTGACGGCCGATACCTCCGTGGCTGAAGGTGGCACCGTCACTTACACCGCAACGGTGGGTGCGCCGGTTACCGGTTCGCCTGTGGTCGTCACCCTGTCAAACGGTCAGACCATCACCATCGGCGTTGGCCAGACCACCGGCACCGCAACCACCATCGCCCCGAACGATGCATTGACCGGCCACGCACCGATCACCAATGCAATCACCGAGATAAGCGGTGGCAATTACGAGAATCTGGTGGCCGACAAGACCCCGGTTTCGACCAACGTCACCGATACCGTCGACACCACTAACCTGTCGCTGAGCGCGACCGGCTCTGTGGCAGAAGGCGGTTCGATTGTTTACACCGCGACCTTGACCAACGCTGCTGGTTCGCCAGTCACAGTGACCTTGTCGAACGGCGCTGTGATCACCATCGAGGCTGGTAAAACCACTGGCACCGTGTCTGTTCCAGCGCCAGCCGATGACGTCTACAAAGACGCCGGCAAAGTCGAAGCGACGATTTCGACCGCGACTGGCGGCAACTTCGAAAACCTGGTGCCGAGCACAACGCCGGCCGTGACCGAAGTCACCGACACCATCGACACCTCGACCGTCAAACTGACGGCCGATACCTCCGTGGCTGAAGGTGGCACCGTCACTTACACCGCGACGGTGGGTGCGCCGGTTACCGGCTCGCCAGTCGTAGTGACCCTGGCCAATGGTCAGAACATCACCATCGAAGTCGGCAAAACCACCGGCACCGTGACTTTCACCGCACCCAACGATGCGCTGACCGGCCACGCGCCGCTGACCAACTCGATCACTGGTGTAACCGGCGGCAACTACGAAAACCTCGTGGCCGACAAAACCCCGGTCAGCACCAACGTGACCGACACTGTCGACACCACAAATCTGTCGCTGAGCGCGTCTGGTTCGGTTGCTGAAGGTGGCTCGATCGTCTACACCGCAACCCTGACCAACGCCGCTGGCTCGCCGGTCACCGTGACGCTGTCCAACGGCGCCGTGATCACCATCGAGGCGGGCAAAACCAGCGGCACTGTAACCGTTCCGGCTCCGGCCGATGACGTCTACAAAGACGCCGGCACCGTGCAGGCGACCATCAGCACGGCTACCGGTGGCAACTTCGAAAACCTGGTGCCGAGCACAACGCCGGCTATCACAAGCGTTACCGATACCATCGACACCACCACGGTGAAACTGACCGCGACCGCCACTGCCGCTGAAGGCGGCAATGTCGTCTACACCGCAACCGTCGGCGCGCCAGTGACTGGCTCGCCAGTCGTGGTAACCCTGTCGAACGGTCAGACCATCACCATTGGTGTTGGCCAGACCACCGGCACCGCGACCACTACTGCACCTAACGACGCATTGACTGGCCACGCACCGCTGACCAACTCGATCACCAACGTGACGGGCGGCAACTACGAAAATCTCGTTGCTGACAAAACGCCGGTCAGCACGAACGTGACCGACACTGTCGACACCACCAATCTGTCGCTCAGCGCGACCGGTTCCGTGGCTGAGGGCGGTTCGATTATTTACACCGCAACCCTGACCAACGCCGCTGGCTCGCCGGTCACCGTGACCCTGTCGAACGGTGCCGTGATCACCATCGATGCCGGCAAAACCACCGGCACCGTGACCGTTCCAGCCCCGGCCGACGACGTCTACAAAGACGCCGGCACCGTGCAGGCGACCATCAGCACCGCCACCGGTGGCAACTTCGAAAATCTGGTACCGAGCACTCTTCCAGCCGTCACCAGTGTCACCGACACCATCGACACCACCACCGTGAAGTTGACCGCCACTGAGTCGGCGGCTGAAGGCGGCAACGTTGTCTACACCGCTACCGTAGGCGCTCCGGTTACCGGCTCGCCAGTTGTCGTGACGCTGGCCAATGGTCAAATCATCACCATCGGTGTAGGCCAGAC
Source organism: Pseudomonas sp. CROZ-RG-20F-R04-15 (assembly GCF_022662375.1). GTDB lineage: Bacteria > Pseudomonadota > Gammaproteobacteria > Pseudomonadales > Pseudomonadaceae > Aquipseudomonas. Next base: position 89,599 of record NZ_JAKNQL010000018.1, read on the forward strand.
CACGGGCACCGCAACCACTGCAGCGCCAAACGATGCATTGACCGGTCACGCGCCGCTGACCAACGCGATCACCAACGTCACGGGCGGTAACTACGAAAACCTCGTGGCCGACAAGACCCCGGTCAGCACCAACGTGACCGACACTGTCGACACCACCAACCTGTCGTTGAGCGCGACCGGCTCTGTGGCTGAAGGTGGCTCGATCGTCTACACCGCGACCCTGACCAACGCTGCTGGCTCGCCAGTCACCGTGACCCTGTCGAACGGCGCCGTGATCACCATCGACGCCGGTAAAACCACCGGCACCGTGACCGTTCCAGCCCCGGCCGACGACGTTTACAAAGACGCTGGTACCGTGCAAGCAACGATCAGCACCGCCACCGGTGGCAACTTCGAAAACCTGGTGCCGAGCACGACGCCAGCAATCACCAGTGTTACCGACACTATCGACACCACCACGGTAAAACTGACCGCGACCGCCACTGCCGCTGAAGGCGGCAACGTCGTCTACACCGCAACCGTCGGCGCGCCAGTCACTGGTTCGCCAGTCGTGGTGACTCTGGCCAACGGTCAGACCATCACCATTGGAGTCGGTCAAACTACGGGGACTGCGACCACTACCGCACCAAACGATGCGTTGACTGGTCACGCACCGCTGACCAACTCGATCACCAACGTCACGGGCGGTAACTACGAAAACCTCGTGGCCGACAAGACGCCAGTTTCGACTAACGTCACTGACACCGTCGACACCACCAACCTGTCGCTGTCCGCGACTGGCTCCGTGGCCGAAGGCGGCTCGATCGTTTACACCGCGACCTTGACCAACGCCGCTGGCTCGCCAGTGACCGTGACGCTGAGCAACGGCGCCGTGATCACTATCGATGCCGGTAAAACCACTGGCACCGTGACTGTTCCAGCGCCAGCTGACGACGTCTACAAAGACGCCGGCACCGTGCAGGCGACCATCAGCACGGCTACCGGTGGCAACTTCGAAAACCTGGTGCCGAGCACGACTCCGGCTGTGACCAGCGTCACCGATACCATCGACACCACCACGGTGAAACTGACGGCCACCGAGTCTGCGGCTGAAGGCGGCAATGTCGTTTACACCGCAACCGTCGGCGCACCAGTGACGGGCTCGCCAGTCGTGGTAACCCTGTCGAACGGTCAGACCATCACCATCGGTGTTGGACAAACCACCGGCACCGCGACCACCACTGCGCCTAACGACGCATTGACTGGCCACGCGCCGCTGACCAACTCGATCACCAACGTGACCGGTGGCAACTACGAGAATCTGGTGGCCGACAAGACCCCGGTTTCGACTACCGTCACTGACACCATCGACACCACCAACCTGTCGCTGTCCGCGACCGGCACCGTGGCCGAAGGTGGCCAGATCACTTATACCGCGACCCTGACCAACGCCGCTGGCTCGCCAGTGACCGTAACCCTGAGCAACGGCTCGGTCATCACCATCGACGCCGGCAAGACCACTGGCACAGTGACCATTCCGGCACCGGCTGACGACGTTTACAAAGACGCCGGCAACGTCCAGGCAAGCATCAAAACCGCCACCGGTGGCAGCTTCGAAAATCTGGTGACCAGCACCGCACCAGCCGTGACCAGCGTCACCGACACCATCGATACCACCACGGTGAAACTGACCGCGACCGGCACCGCGGCTGAAGGCGGCAACGTCATCTACACCGCCACTGTCGGTGCAGCTGTGACCGGCGCGCCGGTTGTCGTGACCCTGGCCAACGGTCAGACCATCACCATCGACATCGGCAAAACCACCGGCACCGTGACCACCACCGCACCGAACGATGCGCTGACCGGCCACGCACCGCTGACAAACTCGATCACCAACGTCACTGGCGGCAACTACGAAAATCTCGTGGCCGACAAGACGCCGGTTTCGACCAGCGTCACTGACACCGTCGACACCACCAACCTGACGCTGTCCGCGACCGGTACCGTGGCCGAAGGTGGCCAGATCACTTACACCGCAACCTTGACCAACGCCGCTGGCTCACCAGTCACCGTGACCCTGAGCAACGGCTCGGTGATCACCATCGACGCGGGCAAAACCACCGGCACCGTGACCGTCCCGGCTCCGGCCGACGACGTCTACAAAGACGCCGGCAACGTGCAAGCCACCATCAGCAACGCAACGGGTGGCAGCTTCGAAAACCTGGTGACCAACACCACGCCAGCCGTGACCAACGTCACTGACACCATCGACACCACCACGGTCAGCATCACCGGCAGCAGCTCGGTGACCGAAGGCCAGACTGCCAGCTACACGGTCAGCCTGAATCACCCGGCGCAAACCGAAGTGACCCTGAAAATCGTCTACAGCGGCACCGCTGCCGACGGTTCGGACTTCACCGGTGTGTACACCGTGAAGATCCCGGCAGGTGCGAGCAGCGCGCAGTTCAACGTCGCGACCATCGATGACAAGATCACCGAAGGCACCGAGAACTTCGTGGTCAAGATCGATTCGGCGACCGGCGGCAACTTTGAAAATCTCGCGGTCAGCGCCACCAACGGCAGCGTTAGCACCTCGATCATCGACAACGACGCACCGCCGGTCATCGACCTCGACGCCAACAACTCCAGCGGCGCCACCGGTGCCGACTACAAGGTGACTTTCACCGAGAACACCCCGGGTGCGGGCGTGTCGATTGCCGACACCGATATCAAGATCACCGACCCGGACAGCACCATGCTGACTGGCGCGACCGTCGTACTGACCAACCGTCAGGACGGTGACGCGCTGAATCTGGGCAACAGCGTCAACGGCATCACCATCAATGCCAACAGCACCAACGGCACCGTGACCCTGACCTTGTCGGGCAACGCGACGCTGGCCGATTACATGCAGGCGATCAAGAACATCAGCTTCACCAACAACAGCGAAGACCCGAGCACCGTGCCGCGCATCATCACCGTGACGGTGACCGATGGCGGCAACTACTCCAACGTTGCGACCACCACGGTCAACGTGGTGGCGGTCAACGATGCGCCGGTCGCAGCGCCTGTCAACGTCACCGGCACTGAAGACACGCCGCTGATCCTTGGCTGGTCGACCTTCGGCGTGACCGACGTCGACAGCCCTGCCAGCAGCCTCGGGGTGAAAATCACCCAACTGCCGGGCGAAGGCAAACTGCAGTACCTGGACGGCTCGACCTGGAAAGACGTCGCCAACAACCAGACCTTCAGCAAGGCTGACATTGACGCGGGCAAGCTGCGCTTCCTGCCGGATGCCAACGAGTCGGGCGTCAACGGTTACGGCGGCACAGGTCTGGGCAACAACCAGGCTGACTACGCACAAATCAAGTTCCAGCCAACCGACGGCCAATTGCTGGGCAACACCGGTACCGTGAAGATCGACATCACGCCAGTGGCGGATGCGCCGACCGTGAGCGTGGCCGACAACAGCGTGAAGTCCACCGGATTGGTCAAGGAAGTCTGGACCGGCCTGTCGGGCCTGGGCACCAACGGCAACGGCGCAGATTCGACCACGTTGAAAAATGTGATCGACGGCGCTGGCACACCGAACACCAGCACTAACGTCAACAACGTGCAGTCTGACGGCAGCGTGACCGCCGGCACGGCGTCGAAGACTTCCGGCCTGATTTATCTGGAAGCCGGCAAGACCTACACCTTCAGCGGTATCGGCGATGACAGCCTGCTGGTGACCATTGGCGGCAAGAGCGTGGCGTCGACCACGTGGGGCGCGGGCGGCAACCTCAACGGTTCGTTCACCCCGACCACCAGCGGCTACTACACCCTGGACATCTACCACCACAACCAGAGCGGCCCAGGCAGCTATGACGTCAACCTGTCGGTCAACGGCAGCATGCCGATCGACCTGAGCAGCACTGGCGTACCGATCTACACCGGCGTACAGGATCTGGTGAACTCGGGCGTGACTGTCTCCGATCTGCACGGCACTAACGGCGAAGGCTATTACGACGGCTACAAACTCAACACCGGCGCCGAAGGCACCACGGTGAAACTGTCGGCGATCACCACCGCGCTGACGGACACCGACGGCTCGGAAACTCTGAGCGTGAAGATCAGCGGCGCGCCAGTCGGCTCGGTGCTCAGCGATGGCGCGGGTCACACCTTCACCGTCACCGCCAGCAGCGGCGACGCCAACGTCACCGGCTGGAACCTCGGCAGCCTGACCGTGACCCCACCGCCGTACTACAACGGCCAGTTCAACCTGACCGTGACCTCGACCTCCACCGAAATGGTCGGCGGTTCGGCCAGCAGCACCGCGACCATTCCGGTCAGCGTGGTGCCAGCGGTGTACAACGCCATCGTTGCGACTTCGGCCGATGACACTGTCACCGGCACCGATGGCAACGACATCATCGTCGCCGACATTGGTGGCCTGACCGTGGTCCCGGGCACCAACTACAACATCGCGTTCATGGTCGACAGCTCCGGCAGTATGAGCAGTTCGTCGATCAACTCGGCCAAGGATTCGCTGACATCGGTGTTCAACACCCTCAAGCAGAGCCTGGGCGGCAGCAACTCGGGCACGGTGAACATCTTCCTGGTGGACTTCGATACCCAGGTCAACAAATCGGTGTCGGTGAACCTCAACGATCCGAACGCGCTGACGCAGCTCAAAGCGGTACTGGACTCGATGAGTTCCGGCGGCGGCACAAACTACGAGGACGTGTTCAAGACCACGGCCAACTGGTTCCAGAGCGCCGACGCTGTGGCCAACACCGGGGCGAAGAACCTCACGTACTTCATCACCGATGGCCAGCCGACCTACTACCAGAGCGGCGAGCAGACCAACCCGACGCTGTACGGTAGCGTGAAGTTCGACAGCGTGGTGACCACCAGCAACTACAAGCTGGGCGACACCTTCAGCACCTATATCGACAACACGCATTACCTGAGCATCAACGCCAGCGGAATTGCCCAGTTGCAGACCTACACGGCCCGTTACGGCTGGAGCGCCACCAATCTGGGTACCGTTCACGCGCAGGGCGACGGCACTTACGAGCTGTCGAGCCTGGCGGGCAGCGGCAGCAGCACCACCTCGACCACCACCGACAACTCGACCAGCAGCTTCGCGTTGCTCAGTGGCCTGTCGAACGTGGAGGCCATCGGCCTCAACAGCGGCGTCAGCCTCAACGATCTGAAGCCTTACGATTCGGACAAAACGCCGCAGACCAACATCGATCCGAAGGATCTGGCCAACTCGATCATCGGCCACACCGAGGCGACGATGCCGGGCAACGACACCGTCAGCGGTGGCGACGGCAATGACATCCTGTTCGGCGACCTGGTGAGCTTCAACGGCATTGCCGGTGAGGGTTATCAGGCGATGCAGGCGTTCGTCGCGCAGCAGACCGGCGTCGACGTCAGCAAAGTCACCACCAGCAACGTGCACCAGTACATCACCGAGCACTATCAGGCGTTCGATGTGTCCGGCGCGCATGACGGCAACGACACGCTGTTGGGTGGCGCGGGCAATGACATCCTGTTCGGCTCGGGCGGCAACGACTTGCTTGATGGCGGCAAAGGCAATGACATCCTGCTCGGCGGCACCGGCAACGACACGCTGATTGGCGGTCAGGGCAACGACATCCTCATCGGTGGTTCGGGGGCGGACACCTTCGTCTGGAAGGCGGGCGACACCGGCAACGACGTGATCAAGGACTTCAAGGCCGCCGACGGTGACCGTATCGATCTGCGCGATTTGCTGCAGGGCGAGACCGGCAGCACCATCGACAACTTCCTGAAGATCACCACGGTCGACGGCACGTCGTCGCTGCAAGTCAGCTCGGCGGGCAAGTTCAACTCCGGCGACGCCGCTGCGGCAACCCCGGACGTGACGATCAAACTGGAAGGCAACAACTGGTCGAGCGCCAACATCCACAACCTGATTGCCGGCAGCGACCCGACCATCAAGGTCGACCACAACAACAGCTGACACATGAACAAAAACGGCCGCCCTTCTGGGGCGGCCGTCACGTTTGCGCCTACCGCGACGGTGACGATTACGTCGCCGCACCGCATACTCGCGCGCAGTTGGCTATGCTGCTGACAGCATGACGCTGGTTCATTTCCGAGGGATGCTCAATGTTTTACGTGCAACGCGATGCGCAAGGTCTGTTGATTCGCGTGGAAGCCGCGGCCTACGCCGAGGCCACGGAAACCCTGCCGGCCGACAGCCATGAAATCCAGGCCTGGTTCGCCAACGAAGTGGTGGAAACCAGCCTCAAACAGCTCAAGCAGAGCGACTTTGAAATGATTCGGGTCCTCGACGACCTGATTCAGGTGCTGACCCAGAAAGGCGTGATCCGCGTCACCGACCTGCCACCGGCGGCCCAAGCCAAGTTGATGGACCGGACCCAGGCGCGTGAAGCGTTGGGCGGGTTGAGCCAGTTGATCGATGAGGATGAGGGCGGGTTGATCTGATCCGCCCACAATCAAAAGCCTGCCCTCACCCCAGCCCTCTCCCTCCGGGAGAGGGAGCCGACCGAGGTGTCTGGCGTTATACATCGACCTGAAAAACCGGGTCGATTATGGATTCAAGACAAGTCGCTCAAGTCGGCGGACTCCCCGAATATCCCCCAATCAGTCCCTTGAGGGAGAGGGGCCGACCGAGGTGTCTGGCGATATACATCGACCTGAGAGAGCGGGTTGATTATGGATTCAGTGGAGTTCTTTCACGTCGGCGTATTGCGTCAATATCCCACGGTCAGTCCCCTCTCCCTCCGGGAGAGGGAGCCGACCGAGGTGTCTGGCGTTATACATCGACCTGAAAAACCGGGTCGATTATGGATTCAAGACAAATCGCTCACGTCGGCGGACTCCCCGAATATCCCCCCAATCAGTCCCTTGAGGGATAGGGGCCGACCGAGGTGTCTGGCGTTATACATCGACCTGAGAGAGCGGGTTGATTATGGATTCAGTGGAGTTCTTTCACGTCGGCGTATTACATCAATATCCCACGGTCAGTCCCCTCTCCCTCCGGGAGAGGGCTAGGGTGAGGGTGGCTTTTGCAATGACTCACCGCCAGGGCTTCGGCTCACCCAACAACTGCCCCTGAACCCCATACAAGCCCATCTCGCGAATCACCGACAATTCCCCTTCCGTCTCAACCCGCTCGGCAATCAACGGCAGATCAATGCTGTGCGCCGCCCGCTGGATCGCTTCGATAAACAGGCGTTTGTCACTCTCCTGATCGATCGCACGAATGTAGCTGCCATCGATCTTCAGGTACGCCAGCCCCAACCGCGCCAGGTTGCCAATCATGCTGAAGCGCCCACCAAAGCGCTGCAGACTGAGCGAAAAGCCGAGTTCGCGCAGACGTCGGGTCAACTGTTCCAGCACCGCTTGCTCCGGCAACTGCTCCTCACCGATCTCCAGGGTCAGGCGCGCGCCAAGATTGGAATGCGCGCGCAGAATCTCGAAGATTTTATTCAGCGCCTGCGGATCGGCCAGGGTCGCCGAGGACAGGTTCAGCGCCAGCGAATCCTCATGCGCTTTCATCTGTTCCAGCACCCGCTCGAGCATCAGGCGATCCAGTCGCGCGGTCCAGCCGAATCGCTCCAGCCATGGCAGAAAACGCCCGGCCGGGATGGTCTGGCCCTGATCATCGAGCAAGCGCGAGAGCACTTTGTAATGCAGCACCAATTGCGTGTCGGCGGCAGCCACCACCGGCTGGAAATACAGCTCGAAACGCTGCTGACTCAAGGCCTGATCGAGCAAGCGATGCCAGGCGTGGTGATCGTCGCCGACATCCGCCGTCAGGCTCTGATCGATGCAGGCCCAGTTCTGCTCACCCTGCCCTTCGGCTTGCGCCAGCGCCTGATCGCCGAGCGTCAGCACCTGTTGCGGCGAATCGCCGTGGGTGAATGGCGCCAGACCGATCGACGCCACGGCCGCGACGTCGGTCGCGCCGGTGGCGTGCAAACTGCTCAAGGCATTGTCGAGATTCTGCGCCAGTTGCAGCGCTTCCTCGCGGACCAGTCCCGGCGCCAGTACGGCGAATTCACCACCACGAATACGGGTGACGAGGTTCTGCGTTTCCGGGTACTTGGCACACTCGCGGGATAACTGTTCGCCGACCGCTTTAAGCAATTCATCGGTGCGCTGACCGCCCAGACGCTGGTTGAGCCCGGCCAGATCCTTGACCCGCAACAACAGCAGATAACCGGAGCTGGCCTGCTCCGGGTTGCTCACCCGGTTATTCAACTGCATCTCGAAATAACGCCGGTTGGCCAGCCCGGTGAGATTGTCCTGATAGGACTCGGCGCGCAGTTTTTCACTGCGCTCGGCCTGCTCCTGGAATAGCGCCTTGAGCTTTTCGACCATCTGGTTCATCGCCTGCACCACGCGACGCAACTCAGGCGTGCGCGGCAGATCCGGCAGGCTGAGGAATTCACGACGGGCAATGGCGTGGGATTGCTTGACCATGTAATCCAGCGGCTTCAACTGCCGGCGCAGCAGCAGCGCGCCGAGCACCGCACTCACTGCGCCGCAGATCAGCAGCCAGCCAAGACTGCCCAACGCGCTCTGCCACAGTTTGGCCACGGCGAACATCGGGTGGCTGACCACCTCGACCCGTGCCGCCTGCTCCCAGCCACGGCTGACCAGCGCATCGCCACCGGCCGGTTCCAGGCCGATCAGTTTGACGAACCAGTCCGGCACATTGCTGACGGCCGGAATGCCACTGCGCTCGACAATCGTCTGATCGGTCTTGAGATCGACCACGCGGATGCTCGCGTAATAACCGCTGTCGAAAATCGAGCTGACCAGCAGCTCGACCATTGCCGGGTCGTCGATATTCGGCGTCAGCGACAAGGCCAGCGCCGTCGCGGCGTCCTGGGCGTGGGAGCGCAACTGATTGACGTACTGGGTGCGCGAGCTTTCCAGACTGACCATGAAGCTGCCGGTGAAGGCGACCACCAGGAACAGACAGATAGCGATCAACAGCTGTTTGAACAAAGACATCTGAGCGCGTGCTCCTAGTTAGTCGTCTCGACCGGGAAACCTTCGGCCTGCATTTTCTTCAAGACATCCTGCCAGCGTGACAGGCGTTTGGTATCACCGACCTTCTTGTTGCCCTTGGCCCCCGGCAAGTACAACCCTTCAGCATTGAAAGAGTAGACCGGCAGCAAATCGGTTCGCTGCGACGCCGGCTGGATCGGATCGATCAGGCTGTCGAGCACCAACGGCATGGCATCGGGGGTGGCATAGTAAGTCAGGACCATGTGCGCGCGGTTCTGACGCAACGCCTTGACGTAGGTGATGCGCAGTTTGTCACTGGAAACCCCGAGGTGGCGCAGGCTGAAATACTTGGCGATCGCGTAGTCTTCGCAGTCACCGGCGCCCTTCCACAGCGCTTCGATAGGGGTTTCCCAATAATCGACCTCGTGCCACAGGTCGATGTCTTCGACGTAGCGCACCTGTTTGTTAAAGAACAGGTTCACCACTTTGAGTTTTTCCATTTCGCTGACCTGTTTCTGCGTGGCCAACAGGTTCTGCCAGGCATCGATCCGTTGCTGGCCGGCACCCAGTGGCCCGTAGAGTGCCGTGGCTTTGCGGCTGATCGCAGAAAAATCCCAATCGGCATGCAGACCGCCCAGCATCATGCCGGCCAGCAACAATGCGCAGCCTAGCCAGCGCAGCGTCCGAGGGATCGCGAAACGTACCGCCACAGCAGGTTTCCAGAGGGCAGGAGGGAAAGCGTTTGATGGTGAAGCTTAGCCCGGCAAAAAACAATGGCACCATGAGATCATCTACGGCACGCTAAACTTCAGTTGCCAGCGTAATGTTTTACAAGGTTTGACAACCTGTAGAGCAATCACTAGTGTCATTTGGATCCAAATCAGGCCGACATACAGGGTGCGTAGTCGTGACACAGAAGCCCAAACCGCTGCACAGCATTAAAGTCGACGGACCGATTCCTGCGCATCTGGCCCGTTCGGTGATCGAAGAAACCCTGCGCTCGGCGATCCTCGACGGTCGTCTGCCCTGCGGTACGGCCCTGCGTCAGCAGGATCTGGCCGATCTGTTCGGCGTCAGCCGCATGCCGGTGCGCGAAGCCTTGCGCCAGCTCGAAGCCCAGGAACTGCTCAGCGTTACCGCGCACAAAGGTGCGGTGGTTGCGCCATTGATTCAGGGCGATGCCACTGAAACCTACGAGTTGCGCATCCTGCTCGAATCCGAAGCCATGCGGCAGTCGGTTCCGCTGTTGACCGCTGCCGATCATGCACGCGCGGCGGCTTACATCGATGAGCTGGAGGCGCAACGCGACTACACGGAAATCGGCCGGCTCAACCGTTTGTTCCATATGGCCCTGTACAGCAAGGCGCCCAACAAACGCTTGCTGCGGCTGGTCGAAGACGGACTCAACGAAGAGGAACGCTTCCTGCGTTTCAACCTTGAGGCCATGGGTCTGGGCAAATTGTCCCAGGACGATCACCGGGCGATGCTGCAAGCGGTGCAAGATCGCGACACTGACCGGTCGATCGAACTCCTTGAGCAACACCTCAATCGGGGCGTCGAGGTCATTACCCGCTATCTCGCCACCCCCGCCGCACAAAGCCGCCAAGCCGCGCGCTGAACGCGTACCCACCCGCGAAGCACCCGCTTACAAATCCCCAAGCGATCTGCCTGCCCTCAGGCCGGCGGATCCGCGTCCCCGCTCTAACCCCCTGCGCACCATTCAGCCCGATATTTGCATCCTGCCAATGACGAATCGGTAATAGCCGTGGCGCTCATTTACCCGCACTCTTGAACGGCCAACCCCATAAAGAACGGGCGACGCGCCGTCCTGACGGCGCAGTCCCCGCACCAGGAACCTACGGAAGGAGCCTTGCCACGGGAAAAAGGAAGTCATGGCGCGGGGTCACGGCCAACTTCCGCCCTTTTAAATCATTCAACTCTTATTACTGGAAAGTTGCTTCGAGTGAGGCATTCACTCTTGTCGATCAATTTTGGCCGTTATTCGCCGAAAGGAGCTTCTACGCCTAAATAAAACTTCCGCCAGAAGTTTTATCGGTATTACTCAACTTCAAAAAACAGCCAACTTAAAATAATTAAAAATGTACTTGTTAAATACTTTGTCGGTGTATTAGTTTTTCCTCGCCAAGTGTGAACTTCACCGTTCACCTCGGCAGCGCCCCGATGCTTGCGGCACAGCAGCAGCGCTTTAAGGGCAGGCATGTCAGCGCTATACCAGCTCCGTACTTATCTTGCAGAAAGAAAGGTTGTCGTTCGCCGAAAGAAAACAAGCAAGTCGTCGTTTCATTGTTTGCGCAGTTGCCAGAACAGTTCCACTCAACATCAACGATAAAGGACATCATGATGCCCAATAAGAACCAACTCGCCCTGAAGAAAGCCGAACTTAGCATTCACCCGATCTTTTCCGAGATCACTTCGTTATCGGTGTTACAACGTTTCATGGAAACCCACGTATTTGCCGTGTGGGATTTCATGTCGCTGACCAAACGCCTGCAGCAGGAACTGACCTGCACGCGGTTGCCGTGGTTACCGCCGCGCGATCCTCACGCCGCCCGGTTGATCAACGAGATCGTTCTCGGCGAAGAATCGGACGATCGGCTGACCGAAGGGCATTACAGCCATTTCGAGTTGTACCTGGATGCGATGCGCGAAATCGGCGCGAGTACCACCGCCGTGGAGCGCTTTGTCGCGCTGCAACAGGAAGGTGTGAGCTATGACGTCGCGCTGCAAAGCGTCGAGGTTGATCCGGCCGCCGCGCAGTTTGTCCGCGACACCTTGCGTACCGCCCTGCATGCACCGGGACACAGTGTGGCGGCGGCGTTTCTGCATGGTCGCGAGAGCGTGATCCCGAGCATGTTCCAGCGCATCCTCGACGACTGGGGCATCGGAATCGAGCAGGCGCCGACCTTTCGCTATTACCTGGAACGCCACATCGAAGTTGACTCCGAAGATCACGGCCCGGCTGCGGAGCACCTTCTCGAGCGTCTGGTCGCTGGCGATCCGCAGCGTGAGGCCGAGGTCTACGCCAGCGCCATCGCGGCCGTGGAAAGCCGTATCGCCTTGTGGGACGGCCTGCGCCTGAGCATGCGCGAACCATTGGCGGAGGTGGCCCAATGAATGCCGCCGACTATCAATCGTTTGCCGATGCCTGGGAAAACCGCGCGACCATCCGCACTCGCCCACGGCGCGTGCTCGAAGACGACGAGCGGCTGATCTACCCGCTCAGCCGCCAACCACTGGTGCTCAGCGAAACCTTCCTGCGCGAGTGTCCGCAGCAGCGCGATTTCGCCTTGGTGCAGACGTTGTACAAATTCATCAACGATGTGGTGATTTTCGAGACCGAGATCGTCGATAAAACCGCGCGCAGCATCGCCAAGAATCGCTTCGCCGTGACCTTCCCGTTTGCCTGTCGTTACGACGCGATGACCGTGGTGGTCGACGAGGATTACCACGCGCTGGTGGCGATGGATTTCATGCAGCAAACGGTGGCGATGACCGGTATCGAACCGATTCAGTTGCCCGATGAAATCGAACTGAGCCGGGCGATTCCCGCCGCTGTTGCGCTGGCACCCGAGCACCTGCGTAGCGCGGTGGAACTGGTTTGCGTGGCCATCGCCGAAAATACCGTGACCGGTGATGTGGCGGCGTTCGCCCGCGACGATACGGTCAAGCCGTCGATCAAGGGCCTGATGGCCGATCACCTGCTCGATGAAGGTCGTCATTCGAGCTTCTGGGCGCGGATGGTGCGCATCTATTGGCACACCGCCAGCGCGGCGGATCGCGAAACCATCGCGCAAATCCTGCCGGTGTTCATCGGCCATTACCTGACCAACGACATCCAGAAAACCTTCGACCTGCGCCTCATCGATGCGCTGCCGGTCAGCGAAACCACCCGCCGTTCGCTCCGGGATGAAATGGCCGGGCTGGCGTTCCCGATCAATCGCCACCATCCGCTGGTGGGCAACATCGTCAAGTTCTTCCACAACAGCTCGCTGCTCGACACGCCCTGCGTGCAGCACGCCTTGCGTGATTACCTGGTTTGATGAGGAGGCCGACATGAAACGTCTCGACATTTTGCTGATTGGCGCCAGCCAGGCCATGACCGACCTGGCGCTGGAGCTTGAACAACACGGCCACACATTGCAGCGTAGCGGCGTTGCGGCATCGACGATGGACTTGATCATCGACGATGGCTTCATCGGCGCTGGCGATCGCTGCGCAATCCCGCACCTGCACCTGCGCTTGGGTATCAATGCGCACAGCAAGGCCGGTTTACCTTCACTCGATCTGCTGTGCTTCCTCGGCTCTTCACTGATCAGCCGCGTGCCGATTGCCGATGAGCCGTCCGGCAATGGTCAGTCACTGCGCCAGCGAGCACTGACGCAGGTGGTCGACGAAGTGACGTTGCTGGTCAGCCGCTTCTCTCGTGATGCTGACTATTTTCAGCAGGCCGCGTCGGTGCCGGCGGCGGATTTCGAGCGGATGGAAGACCTGCTGTTCCTCGACAGCCTGGCGTACATCCATCGCCTCAACGACACGGCGAATCCGACTCTGCTGGAACAGGCGCAGGCCCCGGCAATCGAGCGCCTGCAACAAAGCCTGATCCGTCATGCCGAACGACCGGCGCTGCATCTCGCCGAACAATCGATCAGCTATCGGCAACTACACGCCCACAGTCGCGCGATCCAACAGCGCTTGCAGCCCTTGCTCGAGCAACACCCGCAGCCGTGGGTGGTCGGTATCTGCCTGCCGAAGAGTCCGGCGTTGTTCGCTTCGATTCTGGCGATTCTCGGCAGCGGCGCGGTGTACCTGCCGCTGGAACCGAGCCACCCGTTGCAGCGCCAGCAATACATTCTGCAAAACGCCGGCGCGTTGTTGCTGCTGCACGATGGTGAGCATCCGCTTGGCGAAACCATGGCGGGGCTGGATGTCAGTGGCATCGACAGCGCTGATGCGGACCTCAGCCAAGCGCTGATGCGCCAGCGCCCCGCACTCGATGCGCCGTGCATGGCGCTCTACACCTCGGGCACCACCGGGCATCCGAAGGGCGTATTGCTCAGTCAGGCCAACCTTGCGCACTTCACCGCTTGGTACGCCGATTACGTGCAGTTGCAGGCCGAAAGTCGGGTCTTGCAGTTCTCTTCGCTGAGCTTCGATTCGTCACTGATCGATATCTTCCCGACCCTGCTTGAAGGCGCCGAACTGGTGGTGCCCGACGACACCCAACGGCGTGATCCGCTGCAACTGATCGCGCTGATCCGCCGCCGACAACTGACCCATGCGTTCCTGCCGCCGGCGCTGTTGAGCATCCTGCCGCTGGAGCAGCTGGAAGGCGTGCAAGTGATGACCGGCGGCGATGTCTGCGAGCCGTTCGTCATCGAGCAACTGACCCGTCAGGGCACGCTGCATAACCTTTACGGCCCGACCGAAGCCACGGTGCTGATCACTGCGCGTCAACTGATACCCGGTGACAGCAACCGCAGCCTTGGCGCGCCGATCGCCGACAGCCAGGTGCTGATTCTCGATGACGATTTGCAACCGGTGCCGCAGAACACCGTCGGCGAATTGTTCATCGTCGGCCCCGGCGTCTGCCTCGGTTATCTGAACAATCCACAGCAGACCGCCGAGCGTTATCTGACCTTGAATCTGCCGGACGGGCAGACGCTGCGCGCCTACCGCAGCGGTGACATGGCCAAGTGGGGCGAGCACGGAATCGAGCTGTGCGGACGTCGCGACAATCAGGTGAAGATCCGTGGTTTTCGGGTCGAGCCGGAAGAGATCGAGCGCTGCCTGCGCGAGAGCCAGTTGTACCGGCAAGTGGCGGTGGTGATCGACAGTCAGCGGCGCATTCTGGCCTTCCTCGCCCAGCCGCAATCAGCCACCGCGCGCGAAGCATTGAAGGCCCACGCCCGACAGTTTTTGCCGGACTACATGCAACCCGTGGCGTGGACCGAGCTGCCGAGCATGCCGTTCGCCAGCAACGGCAAGGTCGACCGCAAAGCGCTGCTGGAACTGCCGGTGAACGTTCAGGACAGCGGGCCGAAATGTCTGCCGGTGAATGCTGATGAAGCCCTGCTGCTGGAGATCTGGGCGGAGTTGCTGGAGTTGCCGACCAGCGACATTTCCACCGACGAAAGCTTCTTCAATCTCGGTGGCCACTCGATTCTGCTGTCGCGGATGTTGCTGCGTTTGCGTGAGGAATTCGGGCGCAGCGTTTCGATCAATCGCTTCATCGAACTGCCGACCATCATCAAACTCGCAACGCTGGTGCGCGGCACCGATGACAACGCGGTGCTCAGCGCCCAGGCCATGGCCGACGCCGAACGTACGCTGGACATCGAACCGCTGCCGATCAGCCGCATGGGCGATGTGCACAAGGTCATCGTCACCGGCGCCAACAGCTTTGTCGGTGTGCACATCGTCGAGGCGCTGCTTGGTTGGGGCGCCAGCGAAGTGGCGTGTCTGGTGCGTGACGGCGGCGGGCAAACGGCGGCGCAACGCTTTGCCGAGGCACTGCGGGAAAACCGTCTGGAGCATCTGGATCTGCGTCGTGTGCGGGTTTACGCGGCAGACATTACGCGTCCGCAACTGGGCCTGAACGACGAAGATTATCAACGTCTGGATCGTGAGTTCGGCGCGTTGGTGCACAACGCCGCCAACGTCAATCACGTGCTTGATTACGAGTCGCTGGCGGCAGACAACGTCGAGCCGATTTTTGCCCTGCTGCGTTTGTGCGAAGGGCAGAGCAAAAAGGTTTTCAATTTCGTCTCTACGCTGTCGGCTTCAAGCACGGTCGATGATGCGGGACGGGTGCTGGAACTGCCCGCCGCGCTGACGCCACCGATCTACATTCGCAACGGCTACAACCTGTCGAAATGGGTCGCTGAACGCATCCTTGAACGGGCGCGGGAACGCGGCGCTCGGGTCAATCTTTATCGCCCCGGCAACATCAGTTTCAACAGCTTGAGCGGCGTTTGTCAGCCGCACAAAAACCGCTTGATGCTGATGCTTAAAGGCTCGATTCAGCTCGGTCAGGTGCCAGCCTTCGCGCTGAATTTCGACCTGATGCCGGTGGACTTTCTCGCCCGTTTCATCGCCTTCCACGCCAGTCGTTATGCGCCCGAGCGGGCGGTGTTCAACCTGCATAACCCCGAGCCATTGAGTTGGGACGCCTACGTCGCTTCGTTCCGTGAAACCGGCAGCGAGTTCGCGCTGGTCAGCGTTGCCGACTGGCAGCAGCAACTGAACCGGGTCGACGCCGACAACGCGCTGTTCGGCGTACTCGGTTTCTACCTCAACGGCTTTGAAGAAGACATCGGCGACATCTCTCTGATCGGCCACGCCAACGCTGAAGCCGGCGTGCAGCAAATGGGCGCGCACTACCCGCAGAAATCCCCGGCGCTGCTGCGTCGCGGCTGCGACTACCTGAAACAAATCAACTTCATCTGAAGCCATAAAAAAGGAGCAACACCATGAGCAATCTGCAACCCGACACCCTGATCAAAAACCCCCACGGCTGCCACGTTGTCTCTTCGGTAGAAGTGCCCGCAGACGCGGCGCAAGTCTGGGCGGTGGTCGGCAATTTCGGCGGTTTCGACCGCTTCATTCCGGCGCTGTCGCATATCGAAATGACCGGTGAGGGCGTGTCCTCACTGCGCAAAAAGTTCTTCAAGGATGGCAACGTGGTGGTCGAACAACTCAATTCGCGCGATGAGCACGCACGAAGCATGACCTGGACGACAATTTACAACACGTTGGGCGTGGCGAATCTGTGGGCGGCGATGAATGTGGAGTCGCTGGGCACAGGCAAGTCCCGGGCGACGTGGACGATCATTGCCGAGCCGGCCTCGGGCGGCGAAGAGGCGCTGCCAGGGTTCAAGGATTTTGTGCAGGGGTTTGCGGATGATGCGATGGGGAATGTGTTGAAGCTGTTTGTTTAAGGCTTCGGCTTTGCGGTGATTGAACCACCGCTTTCGCGAGCAGGCTCGCTCCCACATTTTGATTGCATTCCTTCTGTAGAAACGCGGTCAATTTGTGGGAGCGAGCTTGCTCGCGAAGAACGATAACTCGGTCTCCAAGCTGAAAAATCAGATTTTGAAGCTGTCGACCAGTTGCTTCAGACGGTTAGCCTGCTGCGACAACGCATCACAATCCTTCAACGTTTCATTGAGGTTGGCCACGCTCTGCTGGTTCAGCAGGTTGATCTGGTTAACGTCGACGTTGAGGGTTTCCACCACGGCGGTCTGCTCTTCGGTCGCCGCTGCCACCGACTGGTTCATCCCGTCGATTTCGCCGATGCGCTGGGTCACGCTGACCAGACGCAGACCGGCCTGGTTGGCCACTTCCACGCTCTGCTCGCTGGAGGCCTGACTGGCATTCATCGTGGTCACCGCTTCACGCGAACCGACCTGCAGGGAAGTGATCATCTTGTGGATCTCTTCCGCCGATTCCTGGGTGCGATGGGCAAGGTTACGCACCTCGTCCGCCACCACCGCAAAACCACGCCCGGCTTCACCGGCACGCGCCGCTTCGATCGCAGCGTTGAGTGCCAGCAGGTTGGTCTGTTGCGAGATGCCTTTGATCACATCGAGGATATGGCCGATGTTGTCGGTGCTGGCGTTCAGGGTTTCGATCTGCGTGCACGACAGGCTGATCTTCTGCGACAGTTCGGTCATCGCTTGAATCGTCTGCTCGACCACCTGACGACCGTCATCGGCCTGCTCGCTGGCGCCGCTGGCATGCTGCGAAGCATCGGCGGCGTTACGCGCAATTTCCTGGGTGGCGGCGCCCAACTCGTTGATCGCCGCAGCGACGCTGTTGGTGCGCGCGCTTTGCTCGTCGGAGCCGACGATCGAGGCGTTGGACGACGCCATCACCCGTTGCGAAAGGTCATGCACATGACGGGTCGCCGAGGACACCTCGGAAATCGACGCGTGAATCCGTTCAACGAACTGGTTGAACGCGCTGCCCAATTCACCGAACTCGTCTTTGCTTTCTACAACCAGACGGCGAGTCAGGTCGCCTTCACCCTGAGCAATGTCCTGCATCGCGCGGCCCATGGTGGTCAGCGGACGCATCAACACGTTGATCAACAGGCTCAGCAGCAAGGCAATGGCGGCCACGGCGACAAACATCGCGATCAGCGCCGAGGTGCGGAATTGGCTGAGTGCGGCGTAGGCTTTATCGCGATCGATCGACAGACCGATGTACCACTGCGCATTCGGCAGGTCGCTGACCGGGGTGAACGACAGGATACGTTCCTGGCCATTGAGCACGACGTTCTGGTTGCCCTTCTCGATGCGCACGCTGGTGTTCGGGTAGATGTCTTTCAGGTTTTTCATGACCTGATCTTTGTCCGGGCTGACGATCACCTGACCGTCGGCACTGACCAGAAACGCATGGCCGAGGCCACCGAAGTCCACCGAGTTGATGATCTTCACCAGGGTTTCCAGGCTCAGGTCACCACCGACCACACCGAGCAGTTCGCCGTTCTTTTTCACCGGCATGGCGATGGTTACCACCAACCCGCCGACAGCAGCCATGTACGGCGGCGTCAGCATGGTTTTATCGGCGGCTACCGCTTGCTTGTACCAAGGGCGCTGACGCGGGTCGTAGCCGTCCGGCATCTTCGCGTCAGGGCGCTGAGTGAACACACCGTTGGCCTGACCGACGTAAGTGAACTGGAAATTCGAGGTGAAGGCCGGCTGATCGACCAGACCCGGCAAGTCCGCGTCCTTGCCCTGATGGGCAACGTTCTGCGCGAGATTTTCCAGCACCAGAATCCGCCCGCTCATCCAGTTCTGCACGCTGCTGGCGGTCAGATCACCGGCCTGCTGCACAGAAGACTGAAGGTTCTGGCGAATGGTGTTTCGCTGCAGATAGTCGTTGTAGAGGGTGAACAGCGCGAACGCCAGGACCACGACGCCCGAGGCGGCCAACAGGATTTTATGGCTGAACTTGAGATTCATTTCATGGGACTTCTTATGACAAAAGTGGGGATGCGTTCCGGATGCAACATTCCATGTACAGCGCAGGCGGCGTTCTTCAGGCCGCTCTACTTTGGTGCACGCATGTCTCACCAGTCTGTCGGCACGTGTCGGAGAAATCTTAGGGCTGGACGGAAAATGGATGGCATTTCTGGCGAGTTCCCGCCGAACGGCGTACTAGAGCGGCTGGTAGCCGGTTTTTTATGAGCGTTGTATCAGTGGCAGTTGCAAATTCTGTAACCCTTGATGACAATGCGAGTAATTATCATTTGTGACGTTCGCGTTCATGTCCTCACCTGAGTTTGCAGTACAGGCGCTTTACAGTAGTCATCACGGCTGGCTCAACGCTTGGCTGCGCGCGCGGCTGGGCAACGCGGCAGATGCGGCAGATCTGGCCCAGGATACTTTCGTACGCCTGTTGCAACGCACCGAACGCCTCGAACTCAAAGCTCCTCGCGCCTTCCTGCGCACCATCGCGCGTGGTCTGGTGATTGATCATTGGCGGCGCGAGGAAATCGAACGCGCCTATCTGGAAACCATTGCGCATCTACCCGAAGCCGAAACGCCGAGCGCCGAAGCCCGTGCACTGGTAATCGAACTGCTGGAAAGCATCGCGCGCATGCTTGAAGGACTGAAGCCGAAAGTGCGTCAGGCGTTTCTGCTGGCGCAGTGCGAAGGTTTGACCCACAAGCAGATCGCTGAACAGATGGGCCTGTCGTTGCGCTCCGTCGAACGTTACGTCGCCGATGCGCTGTATCACTGCTACGTGCTGCGGTACGAAAACTGATGCCTGTGGATAATCTTTCTCTGAGCCGCCGCACCGAGCCGCAGCAACAGGTGGTCAAGCAGGCCATTCAATGGCTGTTGCGCCTGCGCAACAATCACGGCAATCCGCGCCTGAACCGCCAGTGTGAACAGTGGCGCGCCGAACATCATGAGCATGAACTGGCCTGGCAACGGGTGCAGTCGCTGCAAGCCGAATTGAGCAATAACCTGCGCGCAGTCCCCGGTGCCCAGGTGGCGTTCAACACCTTGGAAAACAGCGCACAGGGGCTGGGCCGGCGACAGGCTTTGAAGTTGCTGTCTGGTGCATTGCTGATGGGTTCCGCCGCCTGGCTGGCCAAGGACACTGCGACATGGCAACAGTGGAGCGCCGATTACGCGACAGCGACCGGTGAGCGTCGTGGCTTCCAGTTGCCCGATGGCACGCGGATCGAACTCAACACCGCCAGTGCGGTGGATCTGGATTACACCGCGCAGCAGCGGCTGATCAAACTGACTCGCGGCGAAATCATCGTCACCTGTGGCGGCGCTGATCAGGGGGTAACCTTCGAGCGGCCGCTGCGCGTGCAAAGCCGTCACGGCATTTACGAACCGCAGGATGCGCGGTTCATCCTGCGTCAGGACAGCCATTGCACGCGACTCAGCGTCACCAGTGGGCGGGTTGCCATTCACTCCGGTACGACATCGCTGGAAGCACTCGCCGGGCAAAGCTATCTGATCGACCACCACCAGGTACGTCCGGCGCCACCGCTGGATATGGATGCCGGCGCTTGGGTCGATGGCCTGATTGTCACACGCAATATGCGCTTGGGCGACTTTCTCGCTGAAGTCGGGCGTTATCGTCAGGGCTTTCTGAGTTGTGCGTCCGACGTTTCCGAGCTGCGTCTGTCCGGCGTGTTCCGCCTGGAAGATACCGACAAGCTGCTGGCCATCCTGCCGCAGACGTTGCCGGTGCAATTGCGCTACCGCACGCGCTGGTGGGTGACGCTGGAGCGCGTCGCCTGAAATTATTTTGGCGGGTTTTCGCAGCAAGTTCGGCTTGGTCAGTAAGCACTTCAATTCAAGCGTTTGCGACTTCCTACGGAAACCTACAATGACTGTCCGCGCCACCTGTAAGAACTCTCCGAATTTCACTGCCGACTCCGGACTGCTGCGCCACGCCGTTCGCGCTGCACTGTTGTCCACAGCGCTGGGCGTGAGTGCATTGCCGAGTCTGAGCCTGGCGGCCAGCGGCAGTACCAGTGAAGTCAGCCATCGCTACAACATTGCTGCCGGGCCGCTGGGAGAAGCGTTGAATCAGTTCGCCCGTCAGGCTGGCATTACGTTGTCGATGACCCCGCAGCAAACCCAAGGCCGGCAATCGCCCGGCGTACAGGGTGATTATTCGACTGATCAGGCGCTGAGCCATTTGCTCGGCGGTTCAGGTCTGGAAGCGCTCAGTCAGGATGGCAGCAGTTACATCCTGCGCCCGCTGGCTGAAACCGAAGCGCTGGCCCTGCCAACCACCGATATCAAAGGTTTCGCCCTCGGCAACGCATTGGGCAGCATGGATGGCTACAACGCCACCCACAGCCAGATCGCCACCAAGACCAGCACCGCGTTGCTGGAAACTTCACAAAGCGTCTCCGTGGTCACTCGCGAGCAAATGGACGACCAAGGGTCGCAGACCGTCGCGCAGGCAATGCGTTACACCCCGGGCGTGCTGACCAATCCGTATGGCGCGACCCACCGTTATGACTATGTGGCGATGCGCGGTTTCAACGATGGCTCGGTGGACAATATCTACCTCGACGGCCTCAAGTCGATGGGTGACAGCGGCACTTACAGCACCATGCAAGTCGATCCGTATTTCCTTGAACGCGTGGACATTCTCAAGGGACCGTCGTCGGTATTGTACGGTCGCAGTTCGCCTGGCGGCCTGGTGGCGTTGACCAGCAAGAAACCGTTGTACGAGGCTTACCACCAGGTCCAAGCGACGGTCGGCACTCAGGGTCAGCGCGGGGTCGGTTTTGACTTCAGCGGCCCGGTCGATGACGACAAGCGCACTGCCTATCGTCTGATCGGCTTAACGGATCAGTCCGACACACAGTTCGACCACAACAAGGAAAAGCGCTTCGCCCTCGCACCGACCCTCAGTATCGATTTCACTGAAGACACTTCGCTGACGTTGCAGGCTTATCTGCAACACGATCCGGATGGCGGTTACCACGGTGGCGTACCAGCGGACGGCACGATTCATCAGCGCAACGGCAACCGCATCTCGCCGCACTTCTTCGAAGGCGAACCGGGTGTCGATGGCTATTCGCGAGATCAGCAATCGTTCGGTTATCAGTTTGAACATCGGTTCAATGATGTCTTCACCGCAAGGCAGAATTTCCGTTACCTCGATTCCAAGGTAAACATGGATCAGGTCTACGCCTATGGCTGGACCTCACCGACCAGCAACGAGTTGAACCGCTACTACACCGGCGGTGATGAGCGTCTGCATGCATTCATCGTCGACAACATGCTCCAGGCCGAATTTTTCACCGGCGCGACCAAACACACGTTGCTCATGGGCGCGGATTATCAGCGGCGTAAAACCGTGGTTGACTGGACCAGCGGCGGACTCGCGCCGATCAATGCGTTCAACCCGGTGTACGGCAACTCGACGATCGACATGTATGGCGAAACCAGTTACCTGCGCCGTCTGGAGCAGACCGGGGTTTACCTGCAAGACCTGATCGAGATGGACAAGTGGCGTTTCTCGCTGGGCTTGCGCCAGGACTGGGTCGAGACTTCAGATGAAAACCGTATCGCTGAGGCCGGACGTCCGGTTGGCACAGAGATCAATGATCGCCGCACCAAACTCACTGGCCGGGCCGGTGCGTTGTACCTGTTCGATAACGGTTTGGCGCCCTACATCAGCTACTCCGAATCGTTTAACCCCAATTCCTATGCCGACAGTGCCGGTAACCCGCTTGCTCCTACCGATGGCACACAATGGGAAGTCGGTTTGAAGTATCAGCCGCCGGGCACGGACAACCTGTTCACCGCCTCGCTGTTCCGCATCGACCAAGAGAACCTGGCGACCAAACTGCCGCAGGAAAACTTCTATCGTGCGGTCGGTGCCGTCCGCTCTCAGGGTGTGGAACTGGAAGCGCACATGCAGTTGACCGATAACCTCAAGGTTCTCGGCAGCTACACCTTCACCGATATCGAATACTCGAAGTCGATGGTCAGTACGTTGAGCACCCCGACCGACGTGATCGAGAACAAAGGCAACTCGCCGACGCAGGCGCCACGACACATGGCTTCGTTGTGGGCGGACTACAAGTTCGACAGTGCGGTACTCGATGGCCTGCGCCTGGGCGGCGGCGTGCGTTATGTCGGCTATAGCTGGGCGGATGCAGAGAACACCTTGAAGGTGCCGTCCTACACACTGTTCGACGCCTCGATTGGTTATGACCTGAGCAAAGTCGGTTTGAAGGGCGTTGACGTACGCCTGAATGCGAACAACCTGACCAACGAGTCCTACGTGGCTTCCTGCGCCAGTCTGAACTTCTGCTACATGGGCGAAGAGCGCAACGTGGCGGCGACGGTCAGCTACCAGTTCTAAGCCTTTGTCCTGGGCATAAAAAAGCCAGCCTCTGAAATTCAGGGGCTGGCTTTGTCGTTTTCACGGGAAAATTTCAATGCGTGCGTTTCTGGTTTTATTGCATCGATATATCGGTTTAGCCACAGCAGTGTTTTTGCTGTTGGCCGGGATTACCGGGAGCATTCTGGCGTTCAATCATGAGCTGGATGAATGGCTAAACCCGGAGTTTTATACGGCTTCTGCCCAGGGTTCGCGACTGCCACCGGGCACGTTGGTTGATGCGGTGCAATCCGCGCATCCAAAGCTGCAGGTCTGGTACATGGAGTATCCGCATGAGGCGGGGCATACCGCTTTACTGGCGGCAGTGCCACGTACTGATCCGGCGACAGGAAAGCCATTCGATGAGCGTAATCAGGTGCTTTACCTCGACCCGGTGAGTGCTGAACAGACGGGTCAGCGTTATTGGGGGGAATGCTGTTTTGGACGGAAGAATTTTGTCCCGTTCATCCTCGAGTTTCACTACAACCTGACATTGCCGGGGAACTGGGGGTTGTGGCTGATGGGGTTGGTGGCCGTCGCCTGGGTGATCGACTGTTTTGTGGCGCTGTGGCTGACATTGCCGCGTGGAAAGCCGTTCTGGAAGAAGTGGTCGACGGCCTGGAAGATCAAGGGTGGGCATGCCTACCGGCTGAACTTCGATCTGCATCGTGCGGGGGGATTGTGGTTGTGGCTGTTGTTGCTGCCGATCGCCGTGAGCAGCGTGGCGATGAACTTGCCGAGTCAGGTGTTCAAGCCTGCGGTGTCGTTGTTTTCGTCGATTGAGCCGAGCGTCTATGAGGCGCGAGGACGAATGCCTCCTTCAACGTTGGGGGTGACGCAATTGAGTTATCAACAGGCTTACGAAAGGGCATTGCAGGAGGGGAAAAGGCTAGGACTGACAGCAGTGATCGGGGAGTTGTATTACAGCTTCGAGTACAACTTCTACGGCGCGGGATTCGGGCAGCACGACACTGAAGCCCATGGCAAATCCTGGTTGTTCTTTCATGGTACGGACGGGCGCTTGTTAGGACAGGAAATAACAGGACAGGGGACGTTGGGGGAGCAGTTTTATCGGCTGCAGTTGCCGATACATGGTGGACGGATCGTAGGAGTGACCGGACAAGTAATGATCGCGGTGTTAGGTGTTTTGATTGCAGGACTGTCAGGGACCGGCGTCTACATCTGGTGGCGCAAATGGCAGGCTCGACGCATCAGCAAGGCACGCAAAGCAGTTTAATAGTCAGTTTTTGTAGGCGCTGAAATGACAAAACCCCTGTCTGCGTTAGCAGACAGGGGTTTCGGAATTCAATCTTGACGATGACCTACTCTCACATGGGGAAACCCCACACTACCATCGGCGATGCATCGTTTCACTGCTGAGTTCGGGATGGGATCAGGTGGTTCCAACGCTCTATGGTCGTCAAGAAATTCTGTATCTGGCTCGTCAACACGGTAACAAGCCAGCAAAAACGGATGTTTCTACTAAAACAAAACCCCTGACTGCGTTAGCAGACAGGGGTTTTGGAATTTAATCT
>NZ_JAKNQL010000019.1 GCF_022662375.1 Pseudomonas sp. CROZ-RG-20F-R04-15
AACTTCTGTGCTGATCTTCGCTTGGCCAAACCTGAGATCACGTCGATCTTTCAGGTCGATGTAACTCGCAGGATCAACACCGTCAGTCCCCTCTCCCTCCGGGAGAGGGCTAGGGTGAGGGCAGGCTTTTGTCCGCTCGGCTGTGAACCCCTGACTTGCCGCCCAGTAAAAGGTAAACTTTGCGCCCTTCGCAGGAGCAACCATGAATTATCGTCACGCCTTCCATGCCGGCAATCACGCCGATGTGTTCAAACACCTGACCTTGACCCGCCTCATCGCCCTGATGTCGCGCAAGGAGCAGCCGTTTGCCTATCTCGACACGCATGCCGGCATCGGTCTGTATGACTTGCAGGGCGATCAGGCCAATCGCACTGGCGAGTACCTGGAAGGCATCGCGCGCTTGTGGGAGCAGCCGGATCTGCCGGCGCTGACCGCCGACTACATGAAGGTGCTGCACGAGATGAACCCGGATGGCCAGTTGCGCTACTACCCGGGTTCGCCGGAGCTGGCGCGGCGTCTGACCCGCCCGCAGGATCGGGTGATGCTCAACGAGAAGCACCCGGAAGACGGCGTGCTGCTCAAGGACAACATGGCCGGCGATCGGCGGGTCAAGGTTCATCTCGGCGAAGGGTGGCACGTCGCTCGGGCGATGTTGCCGGTTCAGGAAAAACGCGCGGTGATGTTGATCGACCCGCCGTTCGAACAGCTCGACGAGATGCAGCGTTGCGCAGCGTCGTTGAAAGAGGCGATTGGCCGTATGCGTCAAACCGTGGCGGCGATCTGGTATCCGGTGAAGGATCAGCGTGCGTTGCGTCGGTTCTATCAGGATCTGGCCGGCACCGGTGCGCCGAAGTTGTTGCGCGTGGAGCTGCTGGTGCATCCGCTGGATACGCCGAACAGCCTGAACGGTTCGGGCATGGCGATTGCCAATCCGCCGTGGGGGCTGGAGGAAGAATTGCGTGAGCTGCTGCCGTGGTTGTCGAAGAAGCTGGGGCAGACTCAGGGTGGCTGGCAGATGGATTGGTTGATTGCCGAGAGTTGATCAACGGCAAGATGATCGTTCCCACGCTCCGCGTGGGAATGCAGCCGGGACGCTCCGCGTCCCAACAGCGGACGCATAGCGTCCATTGAGGCATTCCCACGCAGAGCGTGGGAACGATCCGTCGACGGGGTCAGTTACCCGCCAGGCTCGGTGGCATGCACACGCCGGTGCCGCCGATCCCGCAATAACCCTCAGGATTCTTCGCCAGATACTGCTGGTGATACGCCTCGGCGAAGTACACGGTCGGCGCCTGTTCGATCTCGGTGCTGATTTCCCCCAGACCTGCTTTCGACAGCTCGGCCTGATAGGTCGCTTTGCTTTTCAGCGCCGCGTCCAGATGCTCAGGCGAGGTCGCGTAGATCACCGAACGGTACTGCGTGCCGATGTCGTTGCCCTGACGCATGCCCTGCGTCGGGTTGTGCAGTTCCCAGAACATCGCCAACAACTCTTCGTAGCTGACTTTGGCCTTGTCATACACCACCAGCACCACTTCGGCGTGACCGGTCAGGCCCGAGCAGACTTCTTCGTAAGTCGGATTCGGTGTGAAGCCGCCGGCATAACCGACGACCGTGCTGACTACGCCTTCACGCTGCCAGAAACGGCGCTCGGCGCCCCAGAAGCAGCCCAGACCGAAAATCGCAAAATCGACGTCCTGGAAAAACGGGCCAAGCAGCGGGGTTTCTTCGAAGACGAAGTGCTTTTCAGGCAGGGTCATCGCGGTTTCGCGGCCGGGCAGAGCTTGTTCTTTAGTCGGGAGCACGTTTTTGTTCACCAGAATTTCCGAGCGCAGAACCATGATCGTTCCTCTCAGTCAGGTTGGATGTAAAAAGTCAGACCGCCAGTGTGCCCAATGATGCCCGACTTCGCACTATCCAAATGTGGGAGCGAGCCTGCTCGCGAAAGCGGTGGGTCAGGCGGGAGAAATGTTGGCTGATACACCGCCTTCGCGAGCAGGCTCGCTCCCACAGGAGATCTTCGGCAGATGGGATTTACAGGCAGAGCGGGCCACGCGGGTAGCGCTTCAGGGCCTGGATCAGCTCGCCGCCCGGAATCGGCCGGTCGAACAGGTAACCCTGGCCGACGTCGCAGCGGTGCCGACGGAGGAACGCCAACTGCTCGGCGGTCTCGATGCCTTCGGCCACGACCTTGAGTTTCAGGTTGTGCGCCATGGCGATCACCGCCGAGGTGATTTCCATGTCGTCCTGGTTGTCGGGGATTTCATGGATGAAGCTGCGATCGATCTTGATGATGTCGATCGGGAATTTCTTCAGATAGCTCAGCGACGAATAACCGGTGCCGAAGTCGTCCATGGCCAGCGTCAGCCCGAGGCGCTTGAGCTGATCAAGCTGCAAGTGCGTGTCTTCGGTGGCTTCCAGCAACAGGCCTTCGGTCAGTTCCAGTTCGAGCAGATTGGCCGGCAGCGCTTCTTCCTTGAGGATGTTGGCGATGGAGGCGACCAGATCCGGGTCGGAGAACTGTTTCGGCGACAGGTTGATCGCCACTTGCAGATTGCCCATCCCGGCAGCGGTCAGCGCTTTGCTCATGCGGCAGGCCTGGCGCGCGATCCACTTGCCGATCGGAATGATCAGGCCGGTTTCTTCGGCGACGCTGATGAACTGGTCCGGGCGGATCATGCCGCGTTCCGGGTGGTTCCAGCGCAACAGTGCCTCCATGCCCAGCAGACGACCGCTGCGCAGGCACAGCTTGGGCTGGTAGAACACGTCCAGTTCGTTTTGGGTCAGGGCGCGGCGCAGGTTGTTCTCGACGAACAGTTTGTAGCTGGCCTCGGCATTCAACGCTTCGGTGAAGACCTGCACCTGATGTTTGCCGTTGGCCTTGGCCTTGTGCAGCGCCAGACCGGCGTTACGCATCAGCGTTTGCGGGTCGCGGCCGTGCAGCGGCGCGCAGGCCAGGCCCACGGAGCCGGTGACGCTGATCAACTGGTTGTCGACGAACATCGGTTTGTCGAGAGTCGCCAGCAACTGGTTGGCAATCTGCTGGCCGGCGGCAAGGTCGGTGTCGTCGAGCAATACCGCAAACTCGTTACTGGCGAATCGCGCCAGGCTGCCACTTGGGCTCAGGCTATTACGCAGGCGCCGAGCAAGGCTGATCAGCAGTTTATCGCCAGTCTGGTGACCGAGGCTGTCGTTGATCCGCTTGAAGTTGTCGATGTCCACCAGCAACAGGCTGATCGGCGTATCGCTATCGCGGGCGAAGCGTTCGTCCAGATTGCGGATAAACGCCGGGCGATTGCCGAGGTTGGTCAGGTTGTCGGTGTAGGCCAGACGTTCAATGCGCTGCTGCGCCAGTTTGGTCTGGGTGATGTCTTCATAGATGCCGATGTAGTGCGTCAGCTCACGGTTGTCGCCGTACACCTTGGAGATCGACAACTGGCCCCAGTACGGTTCGAGGTTTTTCCGGCGGCTCTTGAATTCGCCCTGCCAGCTGTTGCTTTTGGCCAGCGCCGAGGGCGCGTCGAACAGCAGCTCGCTGAGGTTTTCCAGCGCCGGTAGCTCGGACAGGCGCTGACCGTGGACTTCTTCGGTGGTGTACTGGGTGATCGCGGTGAAGCTCGGGTTGACGTACTCGACCACGCCGTCGCAATTGACCAGCAAAAACGCGTTGGCGCTTTGCTCGACCGCACGTTGGAACAGGTGCAGGGCGCTGGTGGCGGTGCGGCGGTTGTGGTTGTTGATGACTTGCGCGAACTGGTCGGCCAGTTCGCCGGCAAAGGCGATTTCGTCGGACTGCCAGGCGCGGGTGACGCCGGTCTGCTCCAGGCACAGCACGCCGACCACCTGGCCATCGACGCGAATACTGGCGTCGAGCATCGCGTTGACGTCGCGCGGGCGCAGAGCTTCGGCCATTTCACGGGTGCGCGGGTCGCGCATCGCATTGTGCGCGTCGATGGCACGGCTGCCGTGCAGAGCTTCCATGTAATCGGGGAAGCTGCTGATATCGATCACGTCCGGGAGAATGTACTCCTGGGTCGCGCGGTGATACGCGGAGATCGGCACCAGTTGCTGGCCTTCGAGGTTCCACAGGCTGGCGCAGTCGATCTCATAAATATCGCAGGCACAGCGGGTGATCAGTTCGGCGGCTTCCTGCAGCGAGTTGTGCGTGCTGTAGCGCTGACGTGCGAGCAGCAGAATCAAGTCCTGTTGAGCGCGTACGCGTTCCAGGTGTTGCAGTTGTTCCTGCTGCGCGCGTTGATTGAGTTCAAGGGCAATTTGCAGGCGCGAATTCTGTGTTTCGAGGTCGACGGAGGGCGGCAGCGGCACTTCATCGAATATGTGATCGACCGCCAGCAGATAGCCGCGCAGCAGGTGACGGTTGTGTTGTTTGTAGGCTTCGCCCAGTTCCAGAATGCTCAGCGCACCGGCTGCGGTATGCAGGGTGTAACGCACCAGATAATGCGGGCTGGCGGTCAGCTGTTGCTGGATCGCGTCGTGCAACTGATAACGCGCTTCCGGTTCCATCAGGCTGGCGTAGGGGGAGCCGACCAGCGCGCAAAGCTCGACAGCCGGCTGGCCGAACTGGCGTTCACAGTTTGGATCGAGGAACAGCATGGCCCAGCTGGCTTCATTCAAGCGCTCGAAACGCAGCATGCCGAGCCGCGAGGGCACAGGCAACTGCGTCACTACCTCGGCCGCCATACGGCTGGCGGCATCGGGTTGGCTCTTCATGAAGGGAACTCGCTTGGAAATATGCTGAACGCGCTGGGCTCTCGCCCTCTTTACTGTTGCCTGCGGCAAGGTTGCATCATTGCGGCACCGACTGACAAGAGACATGAAGGCCAAGTGCTATAAGAATGTGTCGGCTGCGCTGAACATTTCTCCAGCACGTCGTTGAAATGAGCAAAAGATTGCAGCCTTCACCAGTGTCTACAGGGCAATGCGTCCTCCGTAGGAGCTGCCGAAGGCTGCGATCATTTAGGCTTGGCGCAGTTTTATGGCAATCGACTGCAACTGTTTGCCATCGCGATCATGGTAATTGACCACAATCCGTTCAGCCTCGACCACCATATGGGCGAAATTGTCTTCACTGACCACCGTGCTGGTCAGCTCATGCCGGTAATCGCCCGCTGCCGTTTGCACCAGTGGCTGGTCGAGAATGAACGTCGATGCCTTGGCATACGGCAACAGTTTGCTGTTGCACAGCGGCGAGGACACCACGGTGTGGACTTCGAAGTCCGGGTCTTCGCTGTGACTCAGGCGGGCGGTCAGCGAACCATGCACGTCCCCGGAGATGAACACGACATTCTTGATACGGCGGGTGCGGATGGTTTCCAGCAGGCGCAGACGCTGCTCGGGAAAGGCTTTCCAGGCATCATCGCCGTGAAGTTTGCGATCCGGATAGAACATCACGCTGGTCACCACGAACTTGACCCGCGCGGTGCTGTTGATCAGCCATTTGAGCAGAGCCTGTTCCTGTGCCTCGTCGAGGATGCGTCGGTCATCGGCTGACAAGTTACGGCGGGTGCGACTATCAGTCACAAACCATTCGATATCGCCGTCACTGAATTGATACCAGTAATGTTCCAGTGTCGAGTGATCTACTTCACCTTTAGTTGTCAGCGGATGTGCCGGACTATGACTGGCCTGATACAAATCATAAGCGGCCATGGCATTACGGTATAAATCACCGTCAGACTTGCCAGCATTGGCGGGCCAGTTATCTTCGATTTCATGATCGTCGAGAATCATGTAAGTCGAAGTGCCCGACATCAAACGTTGAATGTTCGGTTGGGAAAACGCGGCGCGGTATTTGTTGAGGATGTCTTTGTATTCGCGATCGGGTGCGATCAGATTCAAATCGTCGACGTAGATTTGGTCGCCGGTCATCATTACTGCGCTGATTGGCGGTTGTATGCCTTCGATCACCTGGTTGATGGAGGCAAAGATCCGGTCGCCCAGTTGTGGCAGGGAGGCGATGCCGGCGGTCATGCGCAGATAGCGGCAGGAGCCGACGATGTAGGCTCTGGGCTGCCGGGCTTTGCTGGAGCGGGTGCGCAGGCGATAGATCTCGCGTGGCCATTGCAGCGGCAGTTCGGCGACGCTGTCCGGGGTATGCACGGGACTCATCGGACTGAACCAGCCAGTCTGATATTCATACTCGGTGTCGCTGCTCAAGTTGTTGAGGGCGAACACATGCGACATATCACGCAACTCGCTCAGGCGTGCGAAGTTACCGTTTGACCACTGTTGTGCACCGGCGACGCGATAACGTATGCCGGCAAATACCAAGGCATTGTTCTGCCGGTTGCCACGTATGAACAGGCGTGCGTGATTAGTTGTAACGTGGCCGATAATTGGGCCGATAGTTGGTTTTAACATGTCGAATCCATTCGAATGAATTTGAATAAGTGATGAAGTTTGTAAACGTTGCTTAGTTAAATTGGTTGCGCCTAGGTTAGTTGCGTATCGAATAAAAAAGATCGGGGTCAAGTCGACCAGTGCTGTGGCCGAAATCAGCGCAGGTTGTGGGAAAAAGACGGCCCGGGTTTTCTTCAGGCAAAAAAAAGCCCCGCCAAACTGACGGGGTTGAAGTACGAGCGTGTGGCGCTCGAAAGGGTGCAGCAATCGGCCCTCCGTCGCCGGAGGGCCGATCGAGTTACAGCAGGATCGTGCGGATGTCCGCCAGCAGGCTGCCCAGACGCTGGGTGAAGCGTGCGGCAGCGGCGCCGTTGATCACACGGTGATCGTAGGACAGCGACAGCGGCAGCATCAGTTTCGGCTGGAAGGCTTTGCCGTCCCAGACTGGCTGGATGGTTGCCTTGGAAACACCGAGGATCGCCACTTCCGGCGCGTTGACGATCGGCGTGAAGCCGGTGCCGCCAATGTGGCCGAGGCTGGAAATGGTGAAGCAGGCGCCTTGCATGTCGTCAGCGGTGAGCTTCTTGTCGCGGGCTTTGGCGGCCAGCGCAGCGGCTTCGGCTGCCAGTTGCAGCAGACTCTTCTGGTCGACGTTCTTGATGACCGGTACCAGCAGGCCATCCGGGGTGTCGACGGCGAAGCCGATGTTCACGTATTTCTTGCGGATGATCGCCTTGCCGCTTGGTGCCAGCGAACTGTTGAAGTCCGGCAGCTCCTTGAGCATGTGCGCGCACGACTTGAGCAGCAGCGGCAGGATGGTCAGCTTGACGCCAGCCTTCTCTGCAACGGCTTTCTGTGCAACGCGGAAGGCTTCCAGCTCGGTGATATCAGCCGAATCGAACTGAGTCACGTGCGGGATGTTCAGCCAGCTGCGGTGCAGGCTCGACGCGCCGATCTGCATCAAGCGAGTCATTGGCACTTCTTCGATTTCGCCGAAACGGCTGAAGTCGACGACCGGAATCGGCGGGATGCCCCCGCCACCGGTTGCGCCAGCAGCAGCGGCCGGTGCTTCCTTGGCCTTCTGCATCATCGCTTTGACGTAAACCTGCACGTCTTCTTTCAAGATACGACCGTGCGGGCCGCTGGCGCCGACAGCGTTCAGCTCGACGCCGAACTCACGGGCCAGTTGACGCACGGCTGGGCCGGCGTGAACTTTCGCGCCCGGCTTGGTCGGTGCGGCGGCTGGAGCGGCAGCAGGTGCAGCGGCAGCCGGAGCAGCAGCGGCAGGTGCCGGAGCGCTCGGAGCAGCAGCGGCGGCAGCTGGAGCCGGGGCAGCAGCAGGCGCCGCGCCTTTGACTTTCAGCTTCAGAATCAGGTCGCCGGTACCGACTTCGTCATCCAGCTTGATGGAAACGCTTTCCACCACACCAGCGGCAGGCGATGGGATTTCCATGCTCGCCTTGTCGGATTCCAGAGTGATCAGCGACTGGTCGGCTTCAACACTGTCGCCAGCCTTGACCAACACTTCGATGATCTTGGCTTTGCCAGCCGAACCGATGTCCGGAACGTGGATGTCCTGAACACTGTCAGCAACCGGTGCTGCTGGCGCGGCTGCCGGAGCAGGCGCAGCGGCAGCGGCCGGTGCAGCAGCCTGAGCCGGAGCGGCAGCCGCAGGGGCCGCAGCACCCGCCACTTCCAGGTCCAGAATCAGGTCGCCAGTGCCGACTTCGTCGTTGAGCTTGACGCTGATGGCCTTGACCACGCCAGCGGCAGGCGACGGGATTTCCATGCTCGCCTTGTCGGATTCCAGAGTGATCAACGATTGATCAGCTTCGACGGTGTCGCCGACCTTGACCTGAATCTCGATGATCTGCGCTTTGCCCGACGAGCCGATGTCCGGCACGTGCACTTGCTGAACCGAAGCGGCAGCAGGGGCAGCGGCTGGTGCAGCGGCAGCAGGAGCGGCAGCAGGAGCGGCAGCCGGTTTGGCTTCAGCTTTTGCAGCCGGCGCAGCGGCAGGAGCAGGGGCCGCTTCAGCGGCGCCCTCGACTTCCAGCTCAAGCAGTTCGTCGCCTTCTTTCAGGCGGTCGCCCAGCTTCACTTTCAGGCTCTTGATGACACCGGCTTTCGGGGCTGGCACTTCCATGCTGGCCTTGTCCGATTCCAGGGTCAGGATGCTCTGGTCGGCTTCGATGCGGTCGCCGACCTTCACAAACAGTTCAATTACTTCACCTTCACCGCTGCCGATGTCAGGTACGCGAATGAGTTCGCTCACAAAATGTCTCCTCAGCAGTCCAGTGGGTTGCGTTTTTCCGGGTCGATGCCGAACTTGACGATGGCCTCAGCCACCACCTTAGGTTCGATATCACCACGGTCAGCCAGTGCTTCCAGGGCTGCCAACACCACGAAATGACGGTCAACTTCGAAGAAATGACGCAGTTTCTTGCGGCTGTCGCTGCGGCCGAAACCGTCGGTGCCGAGGACTTTGAATTCCTTGGACGGTACCCACTGACGGATCTGCTCGGCGAACAGCTTCATGTAGTCGGTGGAGGCGATGACCGGACCTTTACGGCCGTTCAGGCACTCTTCGACGTAGCTCAGCTTAGGCTTCTGGCCCGGCTTCAGACGGTTGCTGCGCTCGACAGCGAGGCCGTCGCGACGCAGTTCGTTGAAGCTGGTAACGCTCCAGACGTCAGCGCCAACGTTGAACTCTTCACGCAGAATCTTCGCCGCTTCACGGACTTCACGCAGGATGGTGCCGGAGCCCATCAGCTGTACGTGGTGCGCCGCATCGCGGGTGTCTTCTTCGAGCAGGTACATGCCTTTCTTGATGCCTTCTTCGGCACCGGCCGGCATGGCTGGTTGCTGGTACGACTCGTTCATCACGGTGATGTAGTAGAAGATGTCCTGTTGCTCTTCGGTCATCTTCTTCATGCCGTCCTGAATGATCACCGCCAGCTCGTAGCCGTAGGTTGGATCGTAGGTGCGGCAGTTCGGGATGGTTGCAGCCAAAAGGTGGCTGTGACCGTCTTCGTGTTGCAGACCTTCACCGTTCAGGGTGGTACGGCCGGCGGTGCCGCCGATCAGGAAGCCACGGGTGCGGCTGTCGCCAGCGGCCCAGGCCAGGTCACCGATACGCTGGAAGCCGAACATCGAGTAGAAAATGTAGAACGGCAGCATCGGCTGGTTGTGGCTGGAGTACGAAGTACCGGCGGCGATGAACGAGCTCATGGCGCCTGCTTCGTTGATGCCTTCTTCAAGGATCTGACCTTTCTGGTCTTCCTTGTAGAACATCACCTGGTCTTTATCGACTGGCTCGTAGAGCTGGCCGACGGAGGAGTAGATGCCGAGCTGACGGAACATGCCTTCCATACCGAAGGTACGGGCTTCGTCCGGGATGATCGGAACGATGCGCGGGCCGATTTCCTTGTCCTTGACCAGTTGCGCGAGGATTCGCACGAAGGCCATGGTGGTGGAAATCTCACGGTCGCCGGAGCCGTCAAGGATCGCCTTGAGGGTGTCCAGGTCCGGGGTTGGCACGCTAAAGCTTTGTGCGCGGCGCTGAGGCACGAAACCGCCCAGTGCAGTGCGACGCTCGCTGAGGTAGCGGGCTTCGGCGCTGTTTGGCTCTGGCTTGAAGAACGGCAGGTTCTCCAGCTCTTCGTCCTTGACCGGGATGTCGAAACGATCGCGGAACAACTTCAGGCTGTCGACATCGACTTTCTTGGTGTTGTGCGCAGTGTTTTTCGCTTCGCCGGCACCGGTGCCATAACCCTTGATGGTCTTGGCCAGGATAACGGTAGGTTGTTCTTTGTGGTTGACCGCTTCGTGGTAAGCCGCATAGACCTTGTACGGGTCGTGGCCGCCACGGTTGAGTTTCCAGATCTCGTCGTCGGACAGATCAGCAACCATCGCCTTGAGTTCTGGCGTGTTGAAGAAGTGCTCACGGACGAACGCGCCGTCTTTGGCTTTGTAGTTCTGGTACTCGCCGTCGATGACTTCGTCCATGCGACGTTGCAGGATGCCGTCGACGTCTTTGGCCAGCAGTGGGTCCCAGAAACGGCCCCAGATGACTTTGGTCACGTTCCACTGAGCACCACGGAACACGCCTTCGAGTTCCTGGATGATCTTGCCGTTGCCGCGAACCGGGCCGTCGAGGCGCTGCAGGTTGCAGTTGATGACGAAGATCAGGTTGTCCAGCTTCTCGCGGCCGGCCAGGGAGATTGCGCCCAGGGATTCCGGCTCGTCGCACTCGCCGTCGCCCAGGAAGCACCAGACTTTCTGTTTGCCCGGCTGGATGAAACCGCGGTGTTCCAGGTACTTCATGAAGCGGGCCTGGTAGATCGCCTGGATCGGACCCAGACCCATCGATACGGTCGGGAACTGCCAGAAGTCAGGCATCAGCCAAGGGTGCGGGTAGGACGACAGGCCCTGACCGTCGACTTCCTGGCGGAAGTTGTTCATCTGGTCTTCGGTGATGCGGCCTTCCATGAACGCACGGGCGTAAACGCCTGGCGAGGTGTGGCCCTGGAAGTAGATCAGGTCGCCGCCGTGTTCGTCGGTCGGGGCCTGGAAGAAGTAGTTGAAGCCGATGTCATACAGGGTCGCACTGGAAGCGAAGCTGGAGATGTGACCACCCAGGTCAGAATCTTTCAGGTTCGTACGCATTACCATGGCCATCGCGTTCCAGCGCACCAGCGAGCGAATGCGGCGTTCCATGAACAGGTCGCCAGGCATGCGTGCTTCGTGGGTTACCGGGATGGTGTTGCGGTAAGGCGTGGTGATGGCGTAAGGGAGCTGCGAGCCGCTGCGGGTCGCGAGTTCGCCCATACGGGTCATCAGATAGTGAGCACGGTCTTCGCCTTCTTTGTCGAGAACCGATTCCAGGGCGTCCAGCCATTCCTGGGTTTCGACGGGATCGAGGTCTTGCATGGCTTGCTCCAGGGCGGAAAGGCTTCCAGAATCGGTTGCCTGAGTTTGCGACTGGCCTTGTGGGCAGACGATTTAAAATTCTTGGATTGCCGATAGGTTGTTCCGGCGGCGTGTAGTTTTACTACAAATCTTCCGGCATTTCAGCCTTTCGAATGTATAGACGAGTAGTAAAACTACAGAAGAATGGCTTGTGGCCTCCGGCTGCGTTGTGAGAATAATCGTTAAGGTTGGTCTTTTACCATCCGAAAAAGGTGAAACTTTGATGTTCGCTGCCAAAGAGAAAGAAATTTCAGCTATTTCTAACTTTTGTTCGACAGTCCTCTGGGTAGCGGCTTTTCACCAATCACTACAAGCGGCCATTTACACGCCGATCAAGGATAGACCATGACCCTGCCCGTGCTTGCCGAACTGCCCGCCATTCTCCTGCCGTTGGTCACTCGATCCGAGCAGTCGTTCCGTACGGCCGTCGCCGCGCTGGAAGACGATCACGGCTTCGCCAACTGGACACCAGAGCGCTGGGCGCAGTTCGCCCGCGTCACCGCCGCCAGCGAATTCGTCATTGAACAGAGCGTTCGTGAC
This sequence comes from Pseudomonas sp. CROZ-RG-20F-R04-15, assembly GCF_022662375.1. Classification (GTDB taxonomy): domain Bacteria; phylum Pseudomonadota; class Gammaproteobacteria; order Pseudomonadales; family Pseudomonadaceae; genus Aquipseudomonas. Next base: position 11,869 of record NZ_JAKNQL010000019.1, read on the forward strand.
CCTTTGATGTTGCTTGCGCTGGTGCAGTCTGGCGAACTCGACCGGGCTTTCGCGCCGGGTGAATTATGTGCGCAGATTGCCGCTGCGGTGAACGCCGCCCAGAGTGAAGACGAACTCGGTCGCGCCCTGCGTCGTCAGCGCGCTCGTCATCAAGTGCGGATCATCTGGCGCGATCTCACCCGGCAGGCCGATCTGGTGCAGACCTGCCGCGATCTTTCGGACATGGCCGACGCCACCATCGACCAGGCTTATCAATGGTTGTACAGCCGCCATTGCGAACAATTCGGCACACCAACCGGCCGCCGCAGCGGTGAGCCGCAGCAGATGGTCATCCTCGGCATGGGCAAGCTCGGCGCTGTCGAGTTGAACCTGTCTTCGGACATCGATCTGATTTTCGCTTACCCCGAGGGCGGCGAAACGGTCGGCGTGAAGCGCTCGCTGGATAATCAGGAATTCTTCATTCGCCTCGGCCAGCGCCTGATCAAAGCGCTGGACCCGATGACCGTCGACGGCTTTGTGTTCCGCGTCGACATGCGCCTGCGCCCGTACGGTTCGTCCGGCGCGCTGGTGCTGAGCTTTAATGCGCTGGAGCAGTATTACCAGGATCAGGGCCGCGACTGGGAACGCTACGCGATGATCAAGGCGCGGGTGGTGGCCGGCGATCAGGTCGCAGGCGCACAGCTGCTCGACATGCTGCGGCCATTTGTTTATCGGCGTTACCTGGACTTCTCGGCGATCGAAGCGCTGCGCACCATGAAGCAGTTGATCCAGCAGGAAGTACGGCGCAAGGGCATGGCCGACAACATCAAACTGGGCTCCGGCGGTATCCGCGAGGTCGAATTTATTGCTCAGGCCTTTCAGTTGATCCACGGCGGTCGCGACTTGAGCCTGCAGCAGCGTCCTCTATTAAAGGTGTTGAGCACGCTGGAGGGGCAGGGTTATCTACCGCCGGCGGTGATCAGCGAGTTGCGCGAGGGTTACGAATTTCTGCGTTACACCGAGCACGCGATTCAGGCGATTGCCGACCGCCAGACCCAGATGCTGCCGGATGGCGCGCAGGATCAAGCGCGCATTGCCTTCATGCTCGGCTTTGCCGATTGGGATTCTTTCCATGAAAAACTGATGTTCTGGCGCGGTCGCGTCGCTTGGCACTTCGCCCAGGTGATTGCCGATCCCGATGAAGATGAAGGCGCCGAAAGCGAAGTGGTGGTCGGCGGTGAATGGTTGCCGCTGTGGGAAGAGGCGCAGGACGAGGAGGCCGCGTGCCGGCAGTTGGAAGAGGGCGGTTTTGCTGACGCGAGCAAAGCCCTGAAAGCGTTGGCCGGATTGCGCAGCAGCCCGCAATTGCGCGCGATGCAGCGGTTGGGGCGTGAGCGCCTTGATGCTTTTATTCCGCGTTTGCTCGCGCAGGCAGTTGAACACGCCAATCCGGATCTGGTGCTTGAGCGGGTTTTGCCGCTGGTTGAAGCAGTTGCCCGGCGTTCGGCTTATCTGGTCTTGCTGACGGAAAACCCCAGTGCCTTGCGACGCTTGCTGACGCTGTGTGCGGCGAGCCCGTGGATTGCCGAGCAGATCACGCGCTTCCCGCTGTTGCTCGACGAATTGCTTAACGAAGGTCGCCTGTTCAAGCCGCCATTGGCGCCGGAGCTGGCTGCCGAATTGCGCGAGCGCCTGACGCGGATTCCCGAGGACGACCTCGAACAACAAATGGAAGCGCTGCGCCATTTCAAGCTGGCGCACCGTTTGCGCGTCGCCGCTTCGGAAATCGCCGGCAGCCTGCCGCTGATGAAAGTCAGCGATTACCTGACCTGGCTGGCCGAGGCGATTCTTGAGCAAGTGCTGGCCCTGGCCTGGCGCCAGACCGTGGCCAAATACGGCACGCCGTTGCGCACCGACGGCACCTTGTGCGAGCCGGGCTTCATCATTGTCGGTTATGGCAAAGTCGGCGGTCTGGAACTGGGGCATGGTTCCGATCTGGATCTGGTGTTCATCCACGACGGCGATCCGCAGGCGGAAACCGACGGGCCGAAGTCGATCGATGGCGCGCAGTTCTTCACGCGGCTCGGGCAACGGATCATTCACTTGCTGACGGCGCAGACCAACTCCGGTCAGCTCTATGAAGTGGACATGCGTCTGCGGCCATCCGGTGCCTCGGGTTTGTTGGTCAGCTCGCTGGGGGCGTTTGCCCGCTATCAGGAAAATGAAGCCTGGACGTGGGAACATCAGGCCTTGGTGCGTGCGCGGGTACTGGTCGGCAGTCAGGACGTCGGCCAGGCGTTCGAGAAAGTTCGCGCCCAGGTATTGGGCAAACCGCGTGATCTGGCCAAGCTGCAACAGGAAGTCAGCGAGATGCGTGCGAAGATGCGCGATAACCTTGGCACCAAGAGCACCGCAGCCGGTACAGCGGCAAATGCCTTTGACGCCACGGCGCCGTTCGACCTCAAGCAGGACGCCGGTGGTATCGTCGATATTGAATTTATGGTGCAATACGCGGCTCTGGCGTGGTCGCAAAGCCACCCGCCACTGCTGCGCTGGACCGATAACATCCGCATTCTGGAAGAGCTGGAACACGAAGGGCTGATGCCGGCCAAAGATGCCAGCCTGTTGCGCGAGGCCTACAAAGCCTACCGCTCCGCCGCCCACCGGCAGGCCTTGCAGAAGGACGCCGGGGTGATACCGGGCGATCAGTTTGCCGAAGAACGGCGGCAGGTTTTGCGGATCTGGAAAGAGATGGGGCTAAGCTGAAACCGGTTTGTGCAGCACCCAATACCCTGTGGGAGCGAGCTTGCTCGCGAAGACGGAGTGTCAGGCGACACCGATGTCGGATGTGATGGCCCCTTCGCGAGCAAGCTCGCTCCCACAGGGGATCTACAGTGTCTGTAGATCTGAAGCAGGACGAACAAACCATGTAGGAGCGAGCCTGCTCGCGATAGCGGAGTAACAGTCGACAGTCATGTTGAAGGTAATGACCCATCGCAAGCCGCCGGTGTTCCCACAGTGATTATCGAGGCGGGGAGGCGTAAATGCCTCCCCGGTTCGTTTATGGAAACCACATGAATATTCTGATCGTTGGGCCCAGTTGGGTCGGTGACATGGTGATGGCGCAGACACTGTTTCAGTGTCTCAAGCAACGCCACCCGCAATGCGAAATCGACGTGCTGGCCCCCGAGTGGAGCCGGCCGATCCTTGAGCGCATGCCTGAAGTGCGCAAGGCCTTGAGCTTCCCGCTCGGTCACGGCGCGCTGGAATTGGCGACACGTCGGCGCATCGGTAAGTCCCTGCGTGGTCAGTACGACCAGGCGATCCTGCTGCCGAACTCGCTGAAATCGGCGCTGGTGCCGTTTTTCGCTGGCATCCCGAAACGCACCGGCTGGCGCGGCGAATTCCGCTACGGTCTGCTCAACGACGTGCGCACCCTCGACAAAGAACGCTATCCACTGATGATCGAGCGTTTCATGGCGTTGGCCTATGAAGCCAACGCCGAGCTGCCGAAACCGTATCCGCGTCCGAGCCTGCAAATCGATCCGGTGACCCGCGAAGCGGCGCTGGCCAAGTTTGGCCTGACGCTCGACCGCCCAGTGTTGGCCCTGTGCCCCGGCGCCGAGTTCGGCGAATCGAAGCGCTGGCCGTCCGAGCACTACGCCAAAGTCGCCGAAGCACGTATCCGCGAAGGCTGGCAGGTCTGGTTGTTCGGTTCGAAAAACGATCACTCGGTCGGTGAAGACATTCGTGCACGGCTGATTCCGGGCCTGCGTGAAGAATCGGTCAACCTCAGCGGCGGCACCTCGCTGGCCGAGGCCATCGACTTGATGTCCTGTGCCGACTCGGTGGTGTCCAACGATTCCGGCCTGATGCACGTTGCCGCTGCGCTGAACCGTCCATTGGTGGCGGTCTACGGCTCGACCTCGCCGGGTTTCACTCCGCCGCTGGCCGAACACGTCGAAGTGGTCCGTCTGGGCCTCGATTGCAGTCCGTGCTTCGATCGTACCTGCCGCTTCGGCCATTACAACTGCCTGCGCCAGCTGATGCCGGACGCGGTCAACGATGCCTTGCAGAAATTGCAGGGCTCCGTGGTCGAGGTTCATTAAGTTGCGGGTACTGCTGATCAAGACTTCATCGCTGGGCGACGTGATTCATGCGTTGCCGGCGCTGACTGACGCCGCCCGGGCCATTCCCGGGATCAAATTCGACTGGGTGGTAGAAGAAGGCTTCGCCGAGATTCCGACTTGGCATCCGGCCGTTGGCAAAGTGATTCCGGTGGCGATCCGCCGCTGGCGCAAGAACCTCTGGAAGACCATCACCAGCGGCGAGTGGAAACGCTTCAAGCAAAGCGTGCGCGCGAACAAATATGACTTGGTGATTGATGCCCAAGGCTTGCTGAAAAGTGCCTGGCTGACCCGTTACGTCAAAGCACCGGTGGCAGGCCTCGATAAAGGTTCGGCCCGCGAGCCGATGGCCGCGCGTTTTTACGATCGCAAACTGGCCGTGGCCCGTGGTCAACACGCCGTCGAACGCGTGCGCCAACTGTTCGCCATTGCCCTCGGATACGACCTGCCCAAAGGCCTCGGTGATTACGGCCTCAACGTCGAACGTCTGGTCGAGTTGCCGCGCAAAAATGCTTTTGTGGTGTTCCTGCACGGCACCACGTGGGACACCAAACACTGGCCGGAAAGTTACTGGCGTGAACTGACCGAACGCGTCGGCTATCTCGGCGTCGGCGTCAAACTGCCGTGGGGCAACCCGCAGGAAAAGGCTCGTGCCGAACGCATCGCCGCCGGTTTCAAGCACGCCGAAGTGCTGCCAAAACTCAATCTGGCCGGCGTCGGCAAAGTCCTCGCCGGGGCGCAGGCGTGCGTCGCGGTGGACACCGGTCTCGGCCATCTGGCCGCTGCACTGGACGTGCCGACCATCTCGTTGTTCGGCCCGACCAATCCGGGCCTGACCGGCGCCTACGGCAAATTGCAGATTCACCTGGCCAGCGACTTCCCGTGCGCGCCGTGCCTGCAAAAGAAATGTACCTATCAACCGACCGCGCAGGATGCCCGTCAGTTTGACCTGAAGCGTGAACAGCCGCTGTGCTTCACGCGTTTGAACCCCGAGCGTGTCGCCAGCCGACTGAGCACGTTGTTAATGGCTGAGGAGCTGCGCTGATGCAATTGGCATTCGTCCTGTACAAATATTTCCCGTTCGGTGGCTTGCAGCGCGACTTCATGCGCATCGCCCTCGAATGTCAGAAACGCGGTCACCAGATCCGCGTCTACACGTTGATCTGGGAAGGCGACGTGCCGCCCGGTTTCGAAGTGCTGGTGGCGCCGGTCAAAGCGTTCTTCAATCACCGTCGCAACGAAAAGCTCAGTGCGTGGATGGAAGCGGATCTGGCCAAGCGCCCGGTTGATCGCCTGATCGGTTTCAACAAGATGCCGGGGCTGGACGTTTATTACGCCGCCGACGGCTGCTTCGAAGACAAGGCGCAGAACCTGCGCAACTCTTTGTACCGTCGCTGGGGCCGTTATCGCCACTTCGCCGAGTACGAGCGCGCGGTGTTCGCCAAAGACGCGAAGACCGAAGTGCTGATGATTTCCGAAGTGCAGCAGCCGCTGTTCATCAAGCATTACGACACGCCGCTCGAGCGCTTCCATTTGCTGCCGCCGGGCATCGCGCAGGATCGTCGCCGTCCGGCAGATGCTGACGAAATCCGCGCCGGTTTCCGCGCCGAATTCAACCTGAAGGACGATGAACTGCTGCTGGTGCAGATCGGTTCTGGCTTCAAGACCAAGGGTGTTGATCGCAGCCTGAAAGCGCTGGCCGCCTTGCCCGCCGAACTGAAGAAACGCACCCGGCTGTTTGTAATCGGCCAGGATGACCCCAAATTGTTCCAGATGCAGAGTGCAACTTTAGGTCTGGGCGACACTGTGACGTTCCTCAAGGGCCGCAGCGATATTCCGCGTTTCCTGCTCGGTGCCGATCTGTTGATCCACCCGGCGTACAACGAAAACACCGGCACCGTATTGCTCGAAGCGCTGGTCGCCGGTTTGCCGGTGCTGGTCAGCGCGGTCTGCGGTTACGCCCATTACATTGCCGAGGCAGACGCCGGGCGAGTGCTGGACGAACCGTTCGAGCAAGCGCAACTGACGCAATACCTGACCGAAATGTTGCATGACGACGCTGCACGCGCGGCCTGGAGCCGCAATGGTCTGGCCTTCGCCGAGACGGCCGACCTTTACAGCATGCCGCAGCACGCGGCCGATGTGATTCTGGCGGAGCACGCTTAATGAAGTTGATGCTGGCTGAACCGTTCAAAAGCCTTTGGGCCGGGCGCGATCCGTTCGCCGAAGTCGAAGGCTTGCAGGGCGAGGTATACCGCGAGCTGGAAGCGCGTCGGACACTGCGCACGGAAGTCGACGGCAACGGCTTTTTCGTCAAGATTCACCGCGGCATCGGCTGGGGCGAAATCTTCAAAAACCTGCTGACTGCCAAGCTGCCGGTACTCGGCGCAGGCCAGGAGTGGCAAGCCATCCAGCGTCTGCAAGAAGTCGGCGTGCCGACCATGACTGCCGTCGCGTACGGCGAGAAGGGCAGCAACCCGGCGGATCAGCACTCGTTCATCGTCACCGAAGAACTGGCGCCGACCATCAGCCTCGAAGACTTCAGCATCGACTGGATCAAGCAGCCGCCCGAGCCGAAACTCAAGCGCGCGCTGATCGCTGAGGTCGCGCGCATGACCGGCATGATGCACCGCGCCGGCGTCAATCACCGCGACTGCTACATCTGCCACTTCTTGCTGCACACCGATAAACCGGTGACGCCGGAAGATTTCAAACTGTCGGTGATCGACCTGCACCGCGCCCAGACTCGCGCGAAAATTACTCAGCGCTGGCGCAACAAGGATCTGGCGGCGCTGTACTTTTCTGCGCTGGATATCGGCCTGACCCGTCGCGACAAACTGCGTTTCCTCAAGGGTTATTTCCAGCAACCGCTGCGCCAGATTCTGGCTGAAGAAGCGCCGCTGCTGAGCTGGCTGGAAGGCAAGGCCAACAAGCTCTATGCGCGTAAGCAGCGTTACGGGGATGCGCTCTGATGGCGGGTTGGACGCTTGAGCCGCAATACAGCGAACTCGCCGAAGACTTTGGCAGCCTCGAAGCCGTATTCGCATTGCAAGGCGAACGCCTGACCCGCGACCCGCTGTCCGAAGTCATCCGCGTGCAGCGCAATGGCGTCAACTATTACGTCAAACGCTATGTCGGCGCCGGTAAAGGCTTGCGTCGTTACCTCGGCAAGCCGCGCGTAAAAATGGAATGGCAGAACCTCAAGCGTTTCGCCAAGTGGGGCATTCCTACCGCTGAAGTGGTGGCCTGGGGCCTGGAGCGTCGGGGTGCGGCGTATGATCGAGGCGCGATGATCACCCGCGAACTGCCGCACACCGAAGACCTCTCGGCGCTCGCCGAGCGCAAGGATCCGAAGCTCAAGGATGGCGCCTGGGTCGACGCTGTCAGTCGGCAACTGGCCGGTTATACCCGGACGATGCATGATCACCGATTTACCCATAACGATCTGAAATGGCGCAACCTGTTGATCGATGACCAGGCGCGGATATTTCTGATCGATTGCCCTAACGGCGAGTTCTGGCGCGGCTTCTGGCTCAAGTATCGGATCACCAAGGATCTGGCCTGTCTCGATAAACTCGCCAAATACCACCTGTCCAATACCCAACGCCTGCGCTTCTACAAGCAATACCGCCAGTGCGATCGGCTTGATAGCGCCGACAAGAAACGGATTCGGCACGTGGTGAGATTTTTCGAGGGACGCGAATGACTGATTTTCTCGCTGCTGAAGACCGCGCACTGCTTGAACGCCACGGGCTCGGCACTTTCGACGCACTGTGGGCCAAGCAGCTTGAAGCTGTGGACGAGCCCAATACCGCCCGTGGCGGCTGGAGCAGCGTTTTCCGTCTGGACCTGGAAGGGCAGGGTTATTACCTCAAACGTCAGAGCAACTACCTGACGCGTACCTTGCATGCACCTTTCGGCGAACCGAGTTTTGCCCGCGAGTTTCGCAACATCAGCCGCTATCGCAAGCTCGGTATCCCGGCGCTGCAAGCAGCGTTCTTCGGTGAGCGCAAAGTCGACGGCGAAGTCCGCGCGATCCTGCTGACCCGCGCGCTCGATGGCTGGAGCGATCTGGAGTCGCTGTTGCAGCGTTGGGCGCAACTCAGTGCTGCACAGCATTCAGCCATCCTCAAGGCTTGTGGATTGCTGGCTCGGCATCTGCACGGTGTGCGTCAGGTGCACGGCTGCTTCTATCCCAAGCATATTTTTCTGCGGGCAACCGGTGACGGGTATCAAGCGCAATTGATCGACCTGGAAAAAACCCGGCCTCTGTTGTTCGGCATGCGCGACCGGATCAAGGATCTGGAGCCGCTGCAACGCCGCGCGCCGGAATGGAACGAGGCACAACTGCGTGAGTTGCTGGCGGCTTATCTCGATCAGGCGACCGATAGCACGCTGCTCGACAGCTGGCTCGGCCGGCTGACCGCGCGCCGCAGTCACAAGGAGACGCGTTGATGCAATTGTCCGAGCTGGCCACTGTCGGGCGAGCCCCGCAACTGCCGCTGACGGTGACTCTGGCTGATGCCGCCGGGAGTGCGGATTTGCAGTTGCTGAGTCTGCTGCGAGTCCTGCCGGGGCAGCGTTACGTTGGCGCCGGTGTCTGGCGCGGCCGTCCGGTGCTGGCCAAATTGCTCGTTGGCGGCAAGGCTGCCCGGCACTTTCAGCGTGAGCTGGAAGGTGTGCGCTTGCTGGCTGCGCAAGGCATGACGACGCCGTTGCTGCTGGCCGATGGTTTGAAGAATGGCGAGGGCGGCTGGCTGCTGTTCGATTTCCTTGAAGGTGCCGAAAGTCTTGGCGATGCCTGGGCGAAGGTCGAGTCGCTGCCGGTACTGGCCGACGAGCAATCGGCGGTATTGGCCGAGGCGCTCGGCGCCATTGCCCGGTTGCACGGCAAAGGACTCTGGCAGGAAGACCTGCATCTGGACAATCTGCTGCGCCACGGTGGTCAGTTGTACTTGATCGACGGTGCCGGTATTTGTGCCGAGACTGCCGGCCAGCCGCTGTCGCGACAAAAAGTCCTGGAAAACCTCGGGGTGTTTTTCGCCCAGTTGCCCAAAGCGCTGGAGCCTTTTACCGAAGAGCTTTTGGTGTATTACCTGTTGAGCAACAGCGAGCACGCGTTGCCGCTGGAAGCCTTGCAGAAACAGATCGACAAAGTGCGCCGCTGGCGTTTGAAAGACTTCCTGATCAAGGTCGGTCGCGAGTGCACGCTGTTCAGTGTGCAGCGTGGGGCGTTCGCGCTGCGCGCGATCCGTCGCGAAGAAGAATCAGCCATGGTGCCGGTGCTGGAGCAGGCCGATGCATTGCTCGATCAGGGCCATCTGTACAAGACCGGTGGTGCGGCAAGCGTCGGCAAGGTTCAGGCCGGTGAGCGCACGCTGGTGATCAAACGCTACAACATCAAGGGCTTTGCGCATTGGCTCAAGCGTTTCTGGCGGCCGAGTCGGGCCTGGCATTCGTGGCGCGAAGGCAATCGCCTGGCGTTCCTTGGTATCGCCACGCCCAAACCGCTGGCGGTGCTGGAAAAGCGCTTTTTGTGGCTGCGCAGTCGTGCGTATCTGGTGACCGAGTTCCTGCCGGGGCCGGATATCATCGAGCGCTTTGCGCCGTATGTGGAACATGGCGATGCGCCGGAAGCAGAGTTGCAGGCGCTGGACCTGTTGTTCGCGCGATTGATTGACGAGCGCATCAGTCATGGCGACTTCAAGGGGCACAACCTGTTCTGGCAGCAGGATCGCTGGGCGCTGATTGACCTGGATTCGATGTGTCAGCATGGATCTATCGGCAGTTTCGCTCCGGCCTATGCCCGAGACCGCGCGCGATTCATGCGCAACTGGCCTGAAAGCAGCGCGCTGTATCAGATTATTGATCAGCGCTTGCCGAAAGACATTTCCAGCGCGGCCTGAGTCAAACCACTACAGCAGTGGAGGACAAGATTCAGCGACTTGTCCTACAGCCTCTCCAGAAGCCATGAACTGTGCCCCGTTCAGCCCCGATGCTAATTTGCCCGACGACATTGGAGGGCGAATCTTGACCATCAAACAGGCTGTAACGCTGGGCGTATTTTCATGGGTTCTGGCGGGTTGTGGCAGCGCCATGACCGTCTTGCAGGACGATGCCGACGCGGCGCGGGACATGCGCAAGCAAAAAACCTACTGCCAATCCATTCCGCGGATTTACAGCGGTCTGGCCTTTGATTTCTGCGTATTGAATGCGCCTCCTGATCCCAGCGGATTTCTGCTGCCATTCGTGCTGCTGGACCTGCCATTGTCCGGTGTATTCGATACAGTAGCGCTGCCCTATACGGTTTATCGTCAGGTCACCGACGGCAACCTTGGTATTTACTGGCGAAAGGGCGGTTATTGAGGCACAGGGCAAGGTTTCTCCAAACCATTCACCCTGGGGCAATCGTGCAGGGTAATTCCCCACTCGTTTACGCTATAATCCCGCCCTTTAGCTGTCACTCGCCGTGTGCGAGGGCACATCAATATTCAAGGCGCATCGCGCCTGCACGCAGACTAAAGAGGCTAGACCCCTGTGGCATTGACGATTCTTGGCCTGTCCGGCGCCCTTAGCCATGACCCTTCAGCAGCCTTGTACATCGACGGCAAGCTGGTGGCGGCGGCTGAAGAAGAGCGTTTCGTACGTGATAAGCATGCAAAGAACCGCATGCCCTACGAATCGGCGAAGTTCTGTCTTGAACAGGCCGGCATCAAGCCGTCCGATGTTGACGTGGTTGCGATTCCATTTGCCCCGATCAGCCTGTTCGGCAAGGCGCGCTGGCACTACGCCAAGCGTTACTGGTATGCACCGGATCGTGCCCTTGATGCGATCCTGATGGGCAACCGTCGCTACAAGCGCTATCGCAACAAGATCGTCTGGTGCCTTGAGCAACTGGGTTTCGATCCGAAAAAGATCAAGATCGAACCGGTCGAACATCACCTCGCTCACGCCTCCAGCGCTTACCACTGCTCCGGTTTTAAAGAAAAAACCGCGATCCTCGGTATCGACGGCAAAGGCGAGTACGCCACGACTTTCTTCGGCTACGGCGAAAACGGCAAGATTCACAAGATCAAGGAGTTCTTCGATCCGGACTCCCTCGGCGGCCTGTACGGCGCGATCACCGAGTTCCTCGGTTTCGAGATGCTCGACGGTGAGTTCAAGGTCATGGGCATGGCGCCGTACGGCGACGCCAGCAAGTACGATTTCTCGCGTCTTGCCTCATTCGAAAATGGCGAGCTGGTGATCAACACCGACTACGCCAATGTCATCGGCCTGCGTCGCTACAAAGAGAAGGGCAAAGGCTTCTATTTCTCGCCGAAGCTGATCGAATGGCTGGGTCCGAAGCGCGAAGGCGACATCGCTGACGAACCGTACATTCATTACGCCGCGAGCATGCAAGCGCTGTTCGAGAAACTGGCGTTGCAGATGATCGACCACTACCTGGGCGACGTGCTCAAGGAAACCGGCAAGCTGGCATTCGCCGGTGGCTGTGCGTTGAACGTCAAGCTGAACCAGAAAATCATCGCCCGCGACGACATCAAAGAGCTGTTCGTGCAACCGGCATCCGGCGATGCCGGCACTGCGGTCGGCGCCGCGGCCTACGTGTCGCACGCTCGTGGCGTACCGGTCGAGAAGATGGAGCACGTCTACCTCGGCCCGTCGTACAGCAACGAAGACGTGATTGCCGCCTGCGCGCGTCACGAGAGCAAGCCGACCTGGCGCAAGCTCGACAACATGCCTGAGCAGATCGCCAAGATCATGGTCGATGGCAACCCGGTGGCCTGGTTCCAGGGGCGCATGGAGTTCGGCCCGCGTGCATTGGGCGGTCGTTCGATCATCGGTTGCCCGAGCGTGGCTGGCGTGGCTGACCGCATCAACCACCAGATCAAGTTCCGCGAGCGCTGGAGGCCTTTCTGCCCGTCGATGCTCGACACCGTTGCACCACAGATGATCAAGATCGATCATCCGGCACCGTTCATGACCTTCACCTTCGAAGTGGCGGAAGAGTGGAAGACCCGCGTACCGGAAGTTGTCCACGAAGATGGCACCTCACGTGCCCAGGTGCTCAAGCGTGAATACAACCCACGCTACTACGACATGATGAAGGCGCTGGAAAACCTGACCGGTAACGGCGTATCGCTGAACACCTCGCTCAACCGTCGTGGCGAACCGATGATCTGCTCGCCGACTGACGCGCTGAACATGTTTTTCGGTTCTGACCTGGAATACCTGATCATGGAAGATATTCTGGTCGTTAAAGAGGGTGTAAAAGGATACGAACTTGACTGAAACACTGATCAGCGTCGTCATTCCGGTTTACAACTATGCGCGAACCCTGCCACGTGCAGTGGAGTCGGTGTTGGCGCAGTTGGATGAAACGACGGCGGATCTGCTGGTCATCGACGATGGGTCGACGGACGATACGCCTGAGGTGGTCGAACAACTCCTGCTCAAACATGGCGGGCGTTTTCGCGCGCTGCGCAAAGCCAATGGCGGATTGTCGTCGGTGCGCAATCGTGGGCTTGAGGAGACGACCGGGCAGTATCTGGTATTCCTCGACTCCGATGACGAAATGGCTCCCGGCGCACTGGCTGCGCTTTCTGAGCATATTGCCAGTCATCCGCACAGCCTGATGGTGATCGGTGCACACTGGTCGGTGTTCGCTGACGGGCGACGCAGCTTGCAGGCGGCCAAGCCGTTGCCTGTGACGCCGCGGCAGCGCTTGCAGGGCTACCTGTTGAGCAAAACGGTATCGATTTCAAATGGCGCCTGCGCGATGCATCGTGATGTGTTCGTTCTGGGCAATTACCCGGAACATTTGCGCAACGTCGAGGATTTGCCAGTGTTTGCCCAAGTGCTGGCGCGCTATCCCTGCACCGTTCTGGACAAGCCTTTGGCGCTGATCTACAAGCATGCCGACAGCATGCGCCATGATTTGCGCCAAAGCCTTGCCGCCGGTACGGAGCAGGTCGTCAGTGAAGTCTTTTCCAGTCGACGAATGCCCGACGAAATGAGTGATTTGCGCCAGGCCTTTCTGGCTCAGCGCTGCTTGTCGTTGTTTCGTGACTGTTATTCCCATGGCGAGTACAAGCTGGCCAAGTCATTCTACTTTCAGGCCTTGCGTGCGGACTGGCGGACGTTTTCGCGTTGGTCCTACACCCGTAAGGCATTGCGGTTGCTGTTTCGGTAAACGGGTCGCGGAAATGACGCGGGCCTTGTAACGGATGTCGGTGAGGTGGCTGGGTGAAAGGTACGGGCGGTAGCGTGGCAACTCGAGTCTCCAGAGTCATCGACGAATACCCGGTTTTGCTGGCGTTTTTGGGCAGTGTGCTGCTGTCACTGATCGCCGTCCTGGGCACCGCGACAGTGGGGCGTGATGCCGCGCTGTACATTGATATTGCGCAACAGGTCACCGAACACGGGCCCAATGTGGCCTGGGCCACTTTCGACTGGCCATGGTTTTCCTTTCTTCTGGCCGGTACGCACACGGTCCTGCATTTGCCGTTCGAGCTGAGTGCCTATCTCTGGTGCGGTCTTTTTTTTGCCGGTACCAGCGCGTTGATGGTGGATTGCGTCCGCCAGCGGTCTGCGCATCTCGCCAGTTGGGCATGTCTTGTGGTACTGGCAATGCCGGCGGTTAACGCCTTTCGCAACGACATCATTCGCGAATGCGGTTTCTGGTTCTTCTGCACACTGACGCTCTGGCTCGCGCTGCGCTGGCAAGCCCGTGGCGGCTGGCTGCGGGCGGCATTGATTCATTTGGCAATCGTTGCGGCGGCCTTGTTCCGGTTGGAAGCCTTGCTGCTGGTGCCGGCCTTGGCGCTGTGGCAGTTGCCCAGCTTGTGGTCGTCGAGCAGGCGGATGCAATTCTTCCAGTTTTCGCTGCTACCGATTTTGGGGCTGCTGGCCGTTTCGGTGTCGGGTGTGCTGATGTCGGCGCGGGTGATGCTATATCTGGACATGATTGCGCCGCACAGCGTGTTTGCTTCCTTCCAGCTGCTGTGCGATCAGTTTGCCAATTCATTGATCAACAAGTACTCCCAGGATGAAGCCGGCCGGATCATTTTCTTTGGCATTCTGGCGACCATGGCCATCACCTTCGTGAAGTTGATGGGCCCGTTCGCCGTTCCCTTCGTGCTGCGGCGCAATTGGGGAGTTCTAGGCACTTACTGGCGTGATTATCGTCCGTTTGCCTGGGCGGCCGTGTTGTATCTGGTGGTGCTGGTGCTGTTTTTCATCAAGCAACAGTTCATGAACACGCGTTATCTGAGCTTTCTGAATCTGTTGTTCGTGCCCGTGCTGGCCATGGGGTTGGCAGCGTTCGTTCGCGAGTTCCCGCGTTGCGGCAAATGGCTGGTGGCTCTGGGGTTGCTGGTGATGCTGTCAAATGTCATTTCCACCGGAGCCGGCAAAACGCATTACGTCGAGGCCGGCCGCTGGATGTCGGCCCATGTCGAGCCAGGGGCGAAGACCTATTTCGAGGATGGACGGATCAGCTATTACGCCGGTCGCGGCTACGTGATGCCGGTATTGACCGCAGAGGAAGCGATGTCGGCAGCGCACGCTGGCGACTATCAGTACTTCCTCATCGAGGCCAAGGGTGACGAGCCATGGCTGAATGAGTGGCTGGTGGCGCACAAGCTGCGCATCATCGAGCATTTCGCCAATCGCAAAGGGGCCACCGTGGTGGTCATCGGTCGCTGAGATTTAACCGAGCAGAGGACGCAGGCGCGAGATCAGCGGCGCTTGCCGGTTGCTCGGCAGCGCCTGCCGATAACCTTCGATAAACGTGTCGCCAGCATCCTGGCCCAGCAGCCATTGGCGGTCTTCTTTATAACGCAGCAAGTGAGCGAAGTTGCGCAGGCGTTTGCTGTCACTGAGTGCGCGTTTCTGGCAGCGCAGGTCGGCGATATCGATCAGGCCCAAATGGTGGTCTGGCGTCAGCACCACGTTGCCGAAATGCAGCGATCGAAAGTACACGCCTTTTTCGTGCAGCAGGGCGAAGTACCCGCCCAGCTGGAATCGCAATGAGTCAGCTTCATCGCGAGAACTCTGCAGCTGACGCACCGTATTGCCTTCCAGCGGGCTGTAATACACGCAGTCACGTTCGATGCTCGGAATACGATAGACCGCAATGACTTTCGGGCAGAGGATGCCGCGTTGCTCGAGTGCCCGGGTATTGTCGGCAAAGCGTTGTGCATAGGGATAGAACAGCGCCGAACTGAGCAGCCGCTTGCGGCGGAACAGCTTGAGCATGCGTCCATCGGCCAATCTGAGCACTTTGTCGCCGGAACCGTCGGCCTCCAGTACGTGTGCACCTTTGCGCAGTGCCTCGTAAGTGCTGTGATCAATCGATTGCATATCCGGCTCCCCATCATTAGCGGGGTATCTTAACCGACTTGGCCGAAGGCTGGTTCGAAGTCATGTTTATCGGGGCAAAAACGCGTGTGATATCATCGGCGCCTCACTGAATTGCGCGGATCACCATGAGCAGTCCTGAACCGAAAGCCCAGTCCACGCTGGCGATCTATTTCCGCCTTTTGGCTTACGTGCGGCCTTATGCCGGCCTTTTCCTTCTCAGCATCGTCGGGTTTCTGATTTTCGCATCGACTCAACCGATGCTCGCCTACATCCTCAAGTACTTTGTCGACGGTCTGGCCAATCCTGAAGCCAGTCTGTTCCCGGGCAACCCTTATCTGGGCAAGCTGCAGTTGCTCGAAACCGTGCCGCTGATGATCGTATTCATTGCACTGTGGCAGGGTGTGGGCTCGTACCTGGGCAACTTCTTCCTGGCGCGGGTTTCGCTGGGGTTGGTGCATGACTTGCGTGTCGTGCTGTTCAACAAATTGCTCGAGTTGCCCAATCGCTTCTTCGACAAGAACAATTCCGGCCACCTGATTTCCCGCATCACTTTCAACGTGACCATGGTTACCGGTGCCGCGACGGATGCGATCAAAGTCGTCATCCGTGAAGGCATGACCGTGATTTTTCTGTTCTGCACGCTGCTGTGGATGAACTGGAAACTGACCTTGGTGATGGTCGCGATTCTGCCGTTGATCGGTTTGATGGTGAACAGCACCAGCAAGAAATTCCGCAAGCAAAGCAAGAAGATCCAGGTCTCGATGGGCAACGTCACGCACGTCGCGTCCGAGACCATTCATGGCTACCGCGTTGTGCGCAGTTTCGGTGGCGAGCAGTACGAAAAGGATCGCTTTCGCGATGCCAGCCAGAGCAATACCGACAAGCAGTTGACGATGACCAAGACCGGCGCGGTTTACACGCCGATGCTGCAACTGGTCACGTACAGCGCCATGGCCGTGGTCATGTTCCTCGTGCTGTACCTTCGCGGCGACGCATCGCCGGGCGACCTGGTGGCCTACATCACCATGGCTGGCCTGCTGCCCAAGCCTATCCGTCAATTGTCGGAAGTCAGTTCGACCATCCAGAAAGGCGTCGCCGGTGCCGAAAGTATTTTCGAGCAACTGGATGAGCCGGCGGAAGTGGATCAGGGCACGGTCGAGCAGGATCGTCTCGAAGGTCGTCTGGAAGTGCGCAATCTGAGCTTCCATTATCCCGACACCGACAAAGCGGTGCTCAACGACATCAGCTTCGTCGTCGAACCGGGGCAGATGGTCGCTCTGGTTGGCCGCTCGGGCAGCGGCAAGTCGACCCTGGCCAGCCTGATTCCGCGTTTTTACCAACATGATCATGCTCAGGGCCAGATCCTGCTCGATGGCGTGCAGGTGCAGGACTTCACCCTGCGCAGCCTGCGTCGGCAGATTGCTCTGGTGACCCAGCAGGTCACGCTGTTCAACGACACGGTGACCAACAACATCGCTTACGGCGATCTGGCCGGCGCGCCGTTCGATGAAGTAAAGCGCGCGGCGACAGAGGCCTATGCCGACGAATTCATCATCAAGATGCCGCAAGGCTATGAAACCATGGTTGGCGAAAACGGCGTGCTGCTGTCCGGCGGCCAGCGTCAGCGCATTGCCATTGCCCGGGCGCTGCTCAAGGATGCGCCGCTGCTGATTCTCGACGAGGCTACGTCGGCTCTCGATACCGAATCGGAGCGACATATTCAGGCTGCACTGGATCATGTGGTGAAAAACCGCACGACCTTGGTGATCGCTCACCGTTTGAGCACCATCGAAAAGGCCGACCTGATTCTGGTCATGGACGAGGGCCGCATCGTCGAGCGCGGCTCTCACGCACAATTGCTCGAGCAAAATGGCTATTACGCGCGTTTGCACGCCAAAGAGTTCGAAGAGGGTGACGAGCCACAGCCGGCGCACGTGACCAACGTATGCTGAGGATGTTTCGCAGCTTTCGCGAGCGTGGCTGGACCGAAATCGACCGCGACAGCTACGCCCAGGCCTGGCAGCGTTTTGGTGGCAGCTTCGCCACGCATCCCGAGGTCGTCGAGCGCTTGTCGATATTTCTGGGCATCGAGTTGCGCTACCTGGGCTGGGTCGTTGGCGGTGAGGTGCTTGCCGCCATTCCCTGCTGGGGGCGGCATGTTGCCTTGTCCAAGGAAGTCCTCAAGCGTGAGGGCAAACGCGGATTGCTCGATATGGGCAATGCGGAAATCATCCTGCCGATCGCTCCCGAAGTCGTCGTGCCGGTGCGCCAGCGCATGGCGTATGTGTCTCAGCTCAATGCCGAGCAGATCAGCACGTTGAAGCCGCAACCTGAGGGCTTGGCGCTGGCGCGATTGCCAGAAGAGTATTCGAAGAAGTTCCGCTACAACCAGCGTCGCGAGCAGCGCCTGCTGGAAGAGGCGGGCGGATCGCTGGTGCCAATGTCCGACTTTACCCCGCAGGAGCAGGCTGCCGCTTACGGTGATCTGTTTCAGCGTCGCTGGGGTTTTGAGGTGCCGGGCAAGGCGGGGCTGGTTGAAGTATTCACCTTACTGCGTGAATTCATGACCGGTTCCGTGGCGATGCTCGATTCGGCGCCCGTTGCCATTCAGGTGCTGTACCGCGTCGAAGCCCCGCAATGGGTTTCGCTGGAATACATCAACGGTGGCGTCGACCCACAGAGCCGCGAGTTCAGTCCTGGCAGTGTGCTGAGTTTCGTCAATACCCAAGAGGCCTGGGCGCACGCGCAAGCGCTGGGCAAGCCTCTGCGCTATTCATTCGGTCGTGCCGACCGTGAGTACAAGGATCGCTGGTGCCACACGGTGCCGGTCTACAAGGTCTGAATCCATGAGCGCTCGCAAGCAACAGCTTCTCAAGGCCCATCGACGCAACAAGCGTCTGTTCCTGATCGCTTTTATGGTGGTGCTGTTGTTGATCGGCTTCCTGATCGCCTGGTGGCTGGTGCCGGTATTACTGGTGCTGGCTTGGGTCGCTCACGAGGCCTGGTTTGCCGATCACTTGTTCTATCGCCCTTCTGACGACTACCAGTACAACTTTCCAGCACAAACCGCGCGGCAGGTCGTGAGCCTTGAGGGCGGCGTTTTGCGCCTGAGCGAGTCGCTGGCGCAGGGCGAGACTTTGCTGCTTGAACTTGAAGTGAAGTCCACTTGGCTGGGGCGCTGGTTCGACCCCTATGTTGACGTGGGCGATGATCGCCAGGACTTCGAGCGTGGCGTCAAAGGCCGGCGTTTCCTTAACCTGTCCGGTCAGGCCGATGCGCTGGCGCAAGGTGCTCTGGCCCTGCGTGGCCGATATTGCGTACCGGCTGTGACGGGGGTGTTGTGGGTCATGGCCAACCCTGACTACAGCCGCCAGCGGGTGATGGTCATCGCCCCCCATGCCGACGATGCCGAACTCGCTGCATTTGGCCTTTATAGCCGATGTGAAGACGTCAGTGTCGTCACCCTGACCCAGGGCGAAATAGAGGCCGAAGACTTTCAGCGCCTGGGTCTTGATCAAGCCGCCGCGGCACGCTTGAAGGGCCGTTTGCGCAGTTGGGACAGTCTGGTGATTCCGTTGTGGGGGGGCGTGCCTGCCGATCGCTGCGTGCAGCTGGGTTATTACTGCCTGCAACTGCCGTCGATGGCCGAAGAGCCGAGCCAGGCGTTCGGCTCACGTGAGTCGCAGGAAAGCGACGTGCGCAGTGTGCGCCGGCACAACCCGTTGACCCTGCCCGCCGACGTTGATGGACGACCGACCTGGGACAATCTTCTGGGCGACCTGGCGGCGCTGCTTGAGCACTATCGCCCGGAAGTCGTGGTGACGCCACACCCTGAACTCGATCCCCACAGTGATCATGTGGCGTCTACCCAAGCGCTGCTTGAGGCTATCAAGCTGAGTAGCTGGAAACCGGCCACCCTGCTGATGTACGCCAATCACCTGCACGACAACGATCGCTGGCCGATGGGGCCCGCCGGTGCCGGTATTGCGCTGCCGCCCGCGATCGAGCCGTTGCCGGCGGATCGGCTGTGGAGCCCGCTGTTGTCGGCGGACGTGCAACTGGACAAAGCCATGGCCCTGGCCATGGAGCACGATCTGCAGGGGGGGCAGGCGTTCAAGCGGCAATTGCGCCGCTGGATCCAGCAAGGCCTGGCGGGCCGTCGTTGGCCTGAAACAGGCAGTAACGAGTTTTTCCGCAAAGCGGTCCGGCGTCATGAATTGTTCTGGGTACGCGACCTTTCAGATTGAGGCGGACGGCGCTTTACCCTGTGTTAATATCGCGCCCCTGTTCATTTTGTATGTGGGTTGCTCCATGAAGTTGTCCATGCCGCGTTTCGATCAAGCCCCGGTCTTGGTAGTCGGCGATGTCATGCTCGACCGTTACTGGCATGGCGGAACCTCACGGATTTCCCCTGAGGCGCCGGTGCCGGTCGTTAAGGTCGAGCAGATCGAAGATCGTCCGGGCGGTGCCGCGAACGTTGCCTTGAACATTGCCGCGCTGGGTGCGCCGGCGTCGCTGGTCGGTGTGACCGGCGACGACGAAGCCGCCGACAGCCTGAGCAACAGTCTCAAAGGCGCGGGCGTACGTGCCCTGTTCCAGCGCATTGCGCACCAGCCAACCATCGTCAAGCTGCGGGTCATGAGCCGGCACCAGCAACTGCTGCGTATCGACTTTGAAGAACCGTTCGCCACCGATGCACTGGCCCTTGGCTCGCAGGTCGACGACCTGCTCGAAGGCATCAAGGTGCTGGTACTTTCCGACTACGGCAAAGGTGCCCTGAAAAACCATCAGACGCTGATCCAAGCCGCCCGCGCGAAGAACATTCCGGTGCTGGCCGACCCGAAGGGCAAGGATTTCTCGATTTATCGCGGCGCCAGCCTGATCACCCCGAACCTCAGCGAATTCGAAGCCATCGTCGGCGGTTGCGTCGATGAGCATGAACTGGTGAGCAAGGGCGCTGCATTGATGCACGACCTCGAACTCGGCGCGCTGCTGGTAACGCGTGGCGAGCACGGCATGACCCTGCTGCGTCCGGACCAGCCGGCACTGCACCTGCCGGCCCGTGCCCGCGAAGTGTTCGACGTCACCGGTGCCGGTGACACCGTGATTTCGACTCTGGCCGCAGCGATTGCTGCCGGTGAAGACCTGCCCCACGCCGTTGCGCTGGCCAATCTGGCCGCCGGCATCGTGGTTGGCAAACTCGGTACAGCCGCCATCAGTGCCCCGGAACTGCGTCGCGCCATCCAGCGTGAAGAAGGTTCCGAGCGTGGTGTTCTGGGGCTGGAGCAATTGTTGCTCGCCGTGGCCGATGCCCGTGCGCACAACGAAAAGATTGTATTCACCAACGGCTGCTTCGACATTCTGCATGCCGGACATGTGACCTACCTGGAACAGGCGCGGGCACAGGGCGATCGTCTGATTGTCGCGGTCAACGATGATGCATCGGTGAGCCGCCTGAAAGGGCCTGGCCGACCGATCAACAGTGTTGACCGGCGCATGGCGGTTCTCGCCGGCCTCGGCGCGGTGGACTGGGTGATCAGCTTCCCTGAGGGCACCCCGGAAAATCTGCTGCGCGAGGTCAAGCCGGACGTGCTGGTCAAGGGCGGCGATTACGGCATCGATCAGGTGGTCGGCGCAGATATCGTCACGGCTTATGGCGGCACCGTGAAGGTCTTGGGGCTTGTGGAAAACAGCTCGACAACTGCGATTGTCGAGAAGATCCGCAGTCGTTGATCAGATGAACTTTTACCGTTGTGTACTGCGTGTGAACGGATTTTGCCTTGGGGATTTTACCGTTTCCGTTGATGTAGGCAGCTTTGAATCCGATGCGCTTGCCTGCCTACGTCGCGTGGTCAATTAGCCTATGAAAGTCATGCTCCTGGTGATGGACGAGCAGCGGGTCATTCTCGACCGGCTCTACGACATCGTGCAGCAGAACTGTGATGAATGTTTCATCTATCGTTTGAGCAAACAGCAGCAGTTGAATCTGGGGTCGTTTCTCGCCTCGGTCGATTACCAGACCTTTGATCGCGTGGTGATTTTCTCCCGGGTCAAGCGTCTGGCCACGCAACTGCAGGTGCTCAAGTGCATCCCCGGGCTGGTCTTTCTCGAGCACGACGCGTACCAGAACTACATGTCCGCGAGTAAGTACCGCGGCGTGTATTCACGGCTCTATCGGCGTCTGCCGAGTTGTCGGGCGCTGGTGTCCGGTGCTGTTGTCGCGCGCAAGATGCAGGCGGAAGGTATCGACACGGTGTTCGTCTCCAAGGGTTATGACGAACAGATGCTGCACAACACTGGCGTTGAGCGGGACATTCCCATCGGTTTTCTTGGCAGCCTGAAAAGCACCGAGTATGCCGAGCGCAAAGCCATGCTCGAATCGCTCTCCAAGCGTACCGGGATGCTGGTGACCCGTACCCAGTCGGGTGAGGAATACCTGCAGACGCTCAATCGCATCAGGATCTTCGTCAGCGCCGACATCGGCATGAACGAGTTCATGATCAAGAACTATGAAGCCATGGCCTGCGGCTGTGTGCTGCTGGCCTGGAGTCAGGGCGAAGAAGACCGCTTGCTCGGCTTTGAAGACATGCACAACACCGTGTTCTATCGCAGCGAAGAAGAGGCGGTGGAAAAGATCAAGCTGCTGCAAAGCGATCCGGAACTGGCAGAGCGCATTGCCCGCAACGGCCAGGAATTCGCGCAAAGCCACTATTCCTTTGCCCGGGTCGGTCAGGCACTGGCCACGGAAATCCAGCGTGAGATGCGCCCATGGCAGCCGCCGTCTGCGTTCACACGTTTCTGGGTGAAGCTGCGTTACGGGATGAAGGTGCCGGTCTGAATGAAGGACGAACACATGGCGCTGGATGCGCTGCCCGGTGGTGATCAGTCCGTACTGGGTGCTTTACCGACAGATCTTCTCGACTGTCTGAGCCGTGCACCTCGGGTTGTGTTGATTGCCAACAACCCGGCCATCACCCCTGCGGACTTTCAGGCGTTGAACATTGGCGCCGATGACGTCGTCGTCAGCTTCAATACCTGCATCAAAGCGACGCTGCTCAACCAGCAGAGCGTCAATGTCTTTGTGCATGGCTACAACGCGCCGGACGCGTATTTTTTTGGTCTGCCTTACGCGCCGCCGGTACAGCAGATGTTCGAACAGGCGAGCGAACGTTGTTTCAGCATGCTGGTGGGCTGCGCCGCACCGATGTGTCCACTGTCTCGCGTGGCCATGTATTGGGATCGCATTCCACTGCCGCCACTATGGAACTACCCGGTCGATCGCCCGGGTGGCAAGCGTTACGTCGGGCCTTCCACCGGTTTCAACACGCTGGTGTTGTTCGACTGGTTGCGCGCTCATGCCGGTTATACCTATCAGCTCATGACCCTGGGCTTTTCCAACGAAGCAGGAAAACTGTGGGGTGGCCATGCCTGGGACTATGAGCGTGACTGGTTGCAGAAGTCGGACATCATCGTGGTGCCACTGCAACCCCGTCGCTGGTGGCAAAAGCTGTTTCGGCCAAAGTAAGCGATATCGTCTATCCGGTTGCCAGCAGGCCCGAACTACTTTCAAAAGGTGCTGTTGAGTGTTGAAAATTGCCGTGGCTTTTTTCGGAATCCCGAGAAATTCGCAAATCTGTTTCCCCTCCATCGAGCAGAACGTGCTGGCGCAGTTGCCTGCGGGCAGCGATGTAAAGTGCTTCTACCATCTGTACAAGATCGATGAGGTGCAAAACACGCGATCCGGCGAGAAAGGCGAACTGAAGGCGGACAACTACCAGCCATTCGAATCGATGACCGGCACACTCACCTCGACCGAGGGCGTGCTGGAGCGCTGGGATTTCGAACAGGTCAAAGCACAGGGTGATACCTGGGCAGATGACTTCGCGTCATTGCGCAATCTGATCTTTCAGCTCAACTCATTGCACACCGTGACCAGCATGATCGAGCCGTTCGATCCGGATTTCGTCGTGTTCGTGCGCCCGGACAATTTCTTTCACAGCGCATTGCCTGGCTACGTCTTCGCTCACCCCGAGGCTCGCAAGCACAACGCCTATATTCCCGACTGGCAGTGGTGGGGCGGGTTGAACGATCGCTTTGCGGTGTGCGGGCGCGATACTTATGTCGCGTACGGCAAGCGCATCGAGCGTATTTTCGATTTCTGCAAGGCAACAGGCCGAAAGCTGCATTCCGAGCGCTTGCTCAAATATGCCCTGCAGCAGGTCAACGCCAAAGTCTGCACGCTGCCGACTCAGGCATCACGGGTGCGCATTACCGGTGCATTTGCCGAAGAGTCGTTCTCGCCCAAGCGCGGCATGGGCAAGCGTGAAAACCGCTACTTCCATTTCTTCGCCGCGATGCGCACGTGGTGGGATCGCCGCCGTTAAACCGCTATTTGGCGGTTTTTTTGCCTAGCCCGACCAATCGCAGCGCCTTGATACTCAACTGCTTGAGCCCCTGACGCGGGGCTTTCGCTGGTTGCAGGCCCTGTTGCACCAGCCAGTCCTTCCAGCGAATCCGCTCCTCGCGCACGACCCAGCCGGTTTGTGTGGCAAAACTCTCGGCCAGATAAAGACCACGAGTACTGGCAGGAACGAGTTTGTCGCGCTTGAGCGTGTACAACTCGGCCAGTGGCGCGCCGTCCTTGAGTGGCATCAAGTACAGATCGGGGCGCTTGCGGTCGAGCCGGGCCACCAGTTGATCACCTTCCAGCCGCTCGTCGACGTGGAACAGGCTCAGGGATTTGGCTTCCTTGGGCACGTCCAGGCGCAAGTCGTAGATCAATTGCAGTGATGCGGTCGGCAGGTGCACATAGGCCCGTGGCCGTTCCAGCAACTGCAGATTGGCGCTGCGTATAGGCCGCGCCGAGCCGGACAACGGGGTCAGGCGAAACGGCAGGGCCTCGCGATAATGCAATGCAGCGGAGTAGGGCGCCGGCAGCCAGGTGTCGTTGAAGCGTCCGCCGAGCCAGCCCTCCGGGGTTTCCAGCAAGCACTCTTCGGCAATTTCCTGAATCGCCGTGTGCAGCGGAATATTCAGTTCGTGGGCCGGCACGTAACCGGAAATCAACTTGAGGACGACGTCGCCACGATCCTGCCGGCGCTGGCGCACCAGCACCCAATAATCGCGATTCTGCCAGTGCAGGGTCAGGCGCACGGAAACCCCGAGGTTGGCCAGTTCCAGCGAGAAGCGCTCGGTGTCGGCCACGCTCACCGGTTTGCGCCGCTGCAAGGTCTGCGCGAAGTTCAGCGGCATGCCGACGCTCTGGTAAGTCAGGCCTTCCGGGGTAGCTTCGACGAACAGCGGCAGGGTCTTGAAGTTGCTCGGGTTCTTTCTGATGAGCGTGCGCGGCATATCGGCTCCTGCTTAAGGCCGCGAGGCGGCGTCAGTGACCACGTAGGACCTGGGCAACGGTCGCAACGTTGTGGGCGAGGTGCAGCGGGTTGATCGTGCCGACAATAGCACTGGCCACGCCAGGCTGGGCGAACAGCAATTCGAAGCTGGCGCGTACCGGATCCACGCCCGGACTCAGGCACACGTGACCGCTGGCCAGGGCTTTTTTCACCAGAATGGCTTTGTCGTGGGCAGCAGCATAGTCAATGACAGCCTTCTCGTTTTGTTCGTTCAGATTGTAGGTGACCATCGCGCAGTCGCCTTGCTCCAGAGCTTTCAAGCCACCTTCGACGGTTTTGCCGGAGAAGCCGAAGCCGCGAATCTTGCCTTCGGCCTTGAGCGCCGCGAGTGTCGTGTACACCTCTGTGTGCTCGAGGATCGCCATGTCGTTGCCGTCGGAGTGCACCAGCACCAGGTCGATAAAATCGGTTTCAAGACGTTGCAGGCTGCGCTCAACGGACATGCGCGTGTGTGCGGCGCTGAAGTCGTGGTGCGACAAGCCATCGGCAAACTCTTCGCCGACCTTGCTGACAATCACCCAGTCCTGACGCTGATCGCGCAGCAGCGGGCCGAGGCGTTCTTCGCTGCGGCCATAGGCCGGGGCGGTGTCGATCAGGTTGATGCCCAATTCCCGCGCCTGACGCAGCAGCATCCGCGCTTCGTCATCACCTGGAATCTGAAAGCCGTTGGGGTATTTCACCCCTTGGTCACGGCCGAGTTTGACCGTGCCCAGGCCCAGTGGCGAAACCGTCAGGCCGGTGCTGCCCAGCGGGCGATGAAAGTCATGCAGGCTGGCAATGGTCATGGCAGCAGTTGCTCCCAGGCGGGAATGCCCATCGGTGGTTTTGGCAGGGCCGGTAAAGGCTCGCTGGTTTGCGGCTGGATACCGTCGCGCTCGAGTGAGGCGATCACGCGATCGGCGAAGTCCGGCGCCAGCGCCAGTTTGGTCGGCCAGCCGACCAGCAAACGGCCCTGTTCGGCTAGGAAGGCGTTGTCCGGGCGGGTCAGACCGGTTTGCAGCGGCTCGGCACGATCAACGCGCAAGGTCGCCCATTGCGTGGTGCTGAGGTCGATCCATGGCAACAACTGTGCGATCTCTTTCTGCGCAGTGGCGATCTGCTCGGCCGGCTCACGATGCACGCCTTCGCTTTCGGCGATGTCGCCGCCCATGTACCAGACCCACTGACCGTCAGCGGCCGGATGCGTGGTCACGGTGATGCGCGGTTTGGTGCCGCCGCCCAGGCAGTGCGCGTACAGCGGCTTCAGGCCCGGGCCTTTGGCAATGATCATGTGCAGCGGCCGGCGTTGCATGGCCGGTTGGCTCAAACCGAGGTCTTCGAGCAGTTGGGCGGTTCCGGCGCCGGCGCTGAGGACGATGCGTTGGGCGCGAATTTCGCGGCCGTCGACTTTCAAACCGACCAGCACGCCCGCTTCCAGCAGCGGCTCGATGGTCTGCCCGGCGAGCAGGCCATCGCCGGCCAGATCGGCCAGACGCTGGACCAGGCTCGGCACATCAACGACCAGTTCGGCGAGACGGTAGACCTTGCCCTTGAAGTGTTTGTCTTGCAGGGCCGGCGGCAGTTGCTCGCCCTTGACCTGATCAACGCGGCCACGCACGGCTTTACTGGCGAAGAAGCTGGTGAGGTTGCCGGCGAGGGTGCCGGGCGACCACAGATAGTGAGCTTCGGAGAGCAGGCGCACGCCGGACAGATCCAGCTCACCGTCACCGGCCAGCGCTTCACGCCAGCGGCGCGGCATGTCGGCGATGGCTTCCGAGGCGCCGGTCAGGGCACCGTGCAGCGCGTATTTGGCGCCGCCGTGGATGATGCCCTGGGACTTCACCGTCTGCCCGCCGCCGAGGCTGGCGCTTTCCACCAGCACGGTCGAAAACCCCTGACGGCGCAGGCGCGCATTCAGCCAGAGGCCGGCGACACCAGCGCCGACAATCAGAACGTCGGTGGAAATAACGGATGGCATGCAGCGACCTCAGTGTTCAAGACGAGGGCGCAGTATACAGACTCGGGAAAGCGCGGGATTTGTCGATGATCAACAGGCCGAACACAAATCCAAATGTGGGAGCGAGCCTGCTCGCGAAGAGGGAATATCAGTCGACATATGTGGTGACTGGCGCACCGCATTCGCGAGCAGGCTCGCTCCCACAGGGGATCGGGTTTAGCGGTTAATGGCCGGCAGTTTTCGAGAACAGCTGGATCACGACGACGCCGAGCACGATCAACGCCATCCCCAGCATCGCCGGGATATCCAGCTTCTGCCCGTAAATGAACAGCGCCGCGACGCTGACCATCACAATCCCCATACCCGCCCACACTGCATAGGCAACGCCGACCGGCACGGTGCGCACCACCAGCGTCAGCATCCAGAACGCAATCGCGTAACCGACGATGACAAGCACCAGTGGCAGCGGCGTGCTGATGCCTTTGACGGCTTTCATCGACACGGTGGCGATCACTTCGGCGCAGATGGCAATGGCCAGGTAGGCGTAGGCGTTCATGTTCAAATCCTCAATGTGAAACGTTGCTTGCTGAGGCGGCATTCTAGTGATTCGCCAGATGGGGTAAAGTCATTACCTATCTGTTACAGAGATGGGTTGGCGAATCAGCATGCAGTGGAATCTGGATCAACTTCGGGTGTTTGTCGATGTGGCCGAACATCGCTCGTTTTCCGCCGTGGCGCGCCAGCAGCGCAAGGCGCAATCGGCGATCAGCAACGCTATTGCCATGCTTGAAGATGATCTGGGTGTCAGCCTGTTCGAGCGTAGCAGCGGTCGGCAGCCGACGCTCACCGAAGCGGGCGAAGCGCTGTTGGAAGAAGCACGAGAAGTCCTGCGCCAATGCGAGCGTCTCAACGGTCGGGCCATGGCGATGATGCGCGGCCAGGAAGCGCAACTGCGCGTGGCCCAGGATGAGGCGATGCCGTATCAGGCACTGGTGGAGAGTTTCGGTGAACTGGCCGAGCAATTCCCCAGCCTGGAAGTGCAACTGACCAGCGCCGCTCAAGGTGAGGTTGCGCGCAAACTGGTCGAGCGCCGCGCCGACCTTGGCCTGCTGTTTTATCACGATGAAATTCCCGAAGCGCTGGAGCGCCGGGTGCTGGGCAGCGTGGAAATGGTTACCGTCTGCGGGATCAATCATCCACTGGCGACGCAGTCCTACGTGACCTGCCAGCAACTGGCGCAACACCGGCAGTTGCTGATGTCGACGCAAACCAGTGTCTATCCCGGCAACGAGCCGGCCAGTCCGCAGGTGTGGCGCGCTGACAGTTTCTACGTGATGTCCGAATGGCTGGTGCGCGATCTCGGCTGGGCCTGGTTGCCGCGCCATGTGGTGCAGTACTCGGCCTATCAAGGTTTGATGGTTGAACTGGACAGCGAATGGACGCCACCGGCGCTGGTGGTCGAACTGGTCTGGCGCCGCGACGAACCCCTTGGCCCGGCCGCGCGCTGGCTGGCCGAACGTTTTGCCGTGCACTTGCGCGCGATCGGCGAGAAAAGTCGATAAACTCCGCCGCCATGAATAGAACTCTCTACACCGCGCTGTTTTACCTGGGGCTGCCATTGGTGGCGATTCGGCTATGGCTGCGGGCGCGCAAGGCGCCGGCGTATGCCAAGCGGATTGGCGAACGTTTCTCCTACGGCATGCCGACGCTGCAACCCGGCGGCATCTGGGTGCACGCAGTGTCGGTGGGCGAAAGCATCGCTGCGGCGCCGATGATCCGCGCCTTGCTGCAACGTTATCCACAGTTGCCGATCACCGTGACCTGCATGACCCCGACCGGTTCGGAACGGATTCAGGCGCTGTTCGCCAACGAACCGCGCATCCAGCACTGCTATCTGCCGTATGACTTGCCGTGTGCGGCGGCGCGGTTTCTTGATCGCGTGCAGCCCAGGCTTGCGGTGATCATGGAGACCGAACTGTGGCCTAACCACATTCATCAGTGTGCCAAGCGTGGAATCCCGGTGGCGCTGGCCAACGGGCGCTTGTCCGAGCGTTCGGCACGCGGCTATGGCCGCTTCAGCAAACTGACCGCGCCGATGCTCGCCGAAATGAGCCTGTTCGCCGTACAGACCGAAGCCGAAGCCCAGCGTTTCCGCGATCTGGGTGCGCGCCCGGAAACGGTCGAGGTCACCGGTTCGATCAAGTTCGACCTGACCATCGACCCGCAGTTGCTGCAGCGCGCAGCCGAACTGCGTCGCCAATGGCAGGCGCTGGAGCGTCCGGTGTGGATCGCCGCGAGCACCCATGAAGGCGAGGACGAAGTGGTGCTCAATGCCCATCGTGGCCTGTTGGCAAATCACCCGGATGCGTTGCTGATTCTGGTGCCGCGTCACCCGGAACGCTTCAATTCAGTGTTCGAACTGTGCCAGCGCCAAGGCTTTGCCACGGTGCGACGTTCGACCGGAACCCATGTCGATGCGCAGACGAGCGTAATGCTCGGCGACACCATGGGTGAGTTGCTGTTTCTCTACGCACTGGCGGACAGCGCGTTCGTTGGCGGCAGCCTGGTGGCGAACGGCGGGCACAATCTGCTGGAGCCGGCCGCGCTGGCCAAACCGGTGATCAGCGGCCCGCACCTGTTCAACTTCCTCGACATCGCCGCGCAGTTGCGTGAAGCCGGGGCGTTGGCTGAAGTGGATGATGCCGAAGGGTTGGCGGTGGAAGTGCAGCGCTTGTTCGAATTGCCGCGTGATGCGCAGCGCATGGCGGAGGCCGGGCTGGCAGTGATGCGCCGTAATCAAGGGGCGTTGCAGCGTTTGCTGGATGGCTTGGGCAGATTGATCAAGTAAGGCAAAAAGATCGCAGCCTGCGGCAGCTCCTACATTGGATTACGTTCCCTGTAGGCGTGCCGCACGCTGCGATCTTTTGATTTCAGGGGCGGGCCTTGAGCTGCGCCTCGGCCGCCTTGGCCAGATCCGGCGGGAGGAAATCCTTGTCCGGGTTGTAGTCGGCTTTCAGATAACGCCGCAGATCTTCCAGATCCCCCGGATTCAACGTCCCCGCCGCCTGCTTCAAACGCAGGTTGTCGAGAATGTAGTCATAGCGCGTGTTGTTGTAGTTGCGCACCGAGGTGTACAGCTGACGCTGCGCATCGAGCACGTCGACGATGTTGCGCGTGCCCACCTGATAGCCGATTTCCGTCGCTTCGACAGCACTCTGGTTGGAAATGATCGACTGGCGCCGCGCCTGCACCTGCTCGACATCGGTGTTCACTGCGCGGTGCAGGTTACGGGTGTTTTCGACGATCTGCCGACGCAGCGATTCGCGCTGCTGTTCGCTCTGATTCAGTTGCTCATACGACTGGCGCACTTGCGAGCTGGTCAGTCCGCCGCTGTAGATCGGGATGTTCAGTTGCAGGCCGACCGTGCTCTGTTCGACGTTGCCGTGGTAAGGCGTGCCGAACGAGTTCGGGTTGGCAAACCCGAGCGCATCGTTGTCACCCTTTTCGTATTTGGCCACGGCGTCGAGGGTCGGCAAGTGGCCGGCCTTGCGCTGTTTCAAGGTCTCTTCAGCCGAGCTGACGGCGAAGTTGCTCGCCAGCAGATTGAGGTTCTGTTTCGCTGCGGTATCGACCCAGGCCTTGGCGTCGTTCGGCGCCGGCGGCAGGATCGGCAGCGTGTGGACGATGCCCTGGATCGAATTGTACTGACGGTTGGTCAGGGTGATCAGCGCTTCGAACGCATCATCGACCTGACGCTGCGCAACGATGCGGTTGGCGCGCGCGGTGTCGTAACTGGCTTGCGATTGCAGGACGTCGGTCTTGTCCGACAGGCCGACATCGAAGCGCTCGTTGGACTGGTCGAGCTGGCGCTTGAACGCCGCTTCTTCAGCCTTGGTCGACGCCAGGTTGTCCTGGCTGCGCAGGACGTTGAAGTAATCTTCGGCCGATTGCAGGATCAGGTTCTGCTCGGTCGCCGAGAGTTGCAGCGCAGCTTGCTCGTTGACGTCCTTGGCGGCCTGGTACTGGAACCAGCGATCGGCGCGGAACAACGGTTGGGCGAGGGTCGCCTGATACGAATGAGCGCTGCGGTTGGCCACGGCCGAAGGCTGGTCGATCGAGGTGCGCACATTGGCGGTCTCGGCACCGCCGGACAGGTTTGGCAGCAGCCCGGCGCGAGCCTGCGGCACCACTTCTTTTTGTGCGCCGTACTGGGCGCGGGCGGCGGCCAGATCGGCGTTGTTGTCGACGGCCTCCTGATAGACGCTGACCAGATCGGTTTTGGTCGACAAGGGCGCTTCTGCTGCCCAGGCCATTGCGTTGGACGCACAAGACACGGCAACAGCCAGTGAGAGTTTGCGCAGCATGAGGCGATCCCTAGCATTAATATTATGGAAATAATCCGGGCGCCAACGTTAAGGCGCAGGCCCCACAGCGTCAAGGCGTGGCGGGGCAAAGCGAGTGTAGTTGCGCATTTGCATGACAACAATCAGCCAAGCCCCTGTATTTGCGCCATTCATCATGGTGATTGCTGCGGTGTTGGCGTTCTTTGCCGGTTGTGTCTAGACTGGCCGGGTTCTTGTCGGGGTGCCTTGCTATGAGGCTGAGATCGAATAATTTCGGATCCCGTTGAACCTGATCAGGTTAGCGCCTGCGTAGGGAACAAGATTTCTCGTCACCCGGCGAGTCCTCTTGTGCTTCGTCCGGGAAATTGTTCGACAATCGAACGCTCGACGACGATGCACAGCACCGGTCCTGGTGCGTCCGTGCCTTTCAGGTTCTGCTCCGACAATCCACTGCCTGGATGCTGTCTGGAGAGCCCGTGATGACTACAAAATCAAAAAACGCGATCAACCTGAGTGACTCGGCCAAGGTCGACGAGCAATCGGTCAAGCCGTTCACCCGTTCGCAAAAAGTCTACGTTCAGGGCTCGCGCCCGGACATCCTCGTGCCGATGCGCGAAATCACCCTCGATGTGACCCCGACCGACTTCGGCGGCGAAATCAACGCGCCGGTTACCGTTTACGATACCTCGGGGCCCTACACCGATCCGAACGTGGTGATCGACGTGCGCAAAGGCCTGGCCGATGTGCGTTCGGCGTGGATCGACGACCGTGGCGACACTGAGCGTCTGGCCGGCCTGAGTTCCAACTTCGGTCGCGAGCGCCTCGCCGATCCTGAATTGACCAAGCTGCGCTTTGCCCACGTCAACAACCCGCGCCGCGCCAAGGCCGGGGCCAACGTCACGCAAATGCACTACGCGCGTCAGGGCATCATCACGCCCGAGATGGAATTCGTCGCCATCCGCGAAAACATGAAACTTGAAGTGGCCCGCGCCGCCGGCCTGCTGGATCAGCAACACCCGGGCCACAGCTTCGGCGCCAGCGTGCCGAAAATCATCACCCCGGAATTTGTCCGTGAAGAGATCGCCCGTGGCCGCGCAATCATTCCGGCCAACATCAACCACACCGAACTGGAGCCGATGATCATCGGCCGTAACTTCCTGGTGAAGATCAACGGCAACATCGGCAACAGCGCGCTGGGTTCGTCCATCGAAGAAGAAGTGGCGAAACTGACCTGGGGCATTCGCTGGGGCGCGGACAACATCATGGACTTGTCCACCGGCAAGCACATTCACGAAACCCGCGAGTGGATCATCCGCAACTCGCCGGTGCCGATCGGCACGGTGCCGATCTATCAGGCACTGGAAAAAGTCGGCGGCGCGGCCGAAGACCTGACCTGGGAGCTGTTCCGCGACACGCTGATCGAGCAGGCCGAGCAGGGCGTCGACTACTTCACCATTCATGCCGGCGTGCTGCTGCGTTACGTGCCGCTGACCGCTAAACGCGTGACCGGTATCGTTTCCCGTGGCGGTTCGATCATGGCCAAGTGGTGCCTGGCGCATCACAAGGAAAACTTCGCCTACACGCATTTCGAAGAAATCTGCGAAATCATGAAAGCCTATGACGTCAGCTTCTCGCTGGGCGATGGCTTGCGTCCGGGGTCGATTGCCGACGCCAACGATGCCGCGCAATTCGGCGAACTGGAAACCCTCGGCGAACTGACCAAGATCGCCTGGAAGCACGACGTGCAAACCATGATCGAAGGCCCGGGCCACGTGCCGATGCAGTTGATCAAAGAGAACATGGACAAGCAACTGGAGTGCTGCGACGAGGCGCCGTTCTACACCCTCGGCCCGCTGACCACCGACATCGCACCGGGCTATGACCACATCACCTCGGGTATCGGCGCCGCGATGATCGGCTGGTTCGGTTGCGCGATGCTTTGCTACGTGACGCCGAAGGAACACTTGGGCCTGCCGAACAAGGATGACGTGAAGACCGGGATCATCACTTACAAGATCGCGGCGCATGCGGCGGACTTGGCCAAAGGACATCCGGGCGCGCAGATTCGCGACAACGCCTTGAGCAAGGCGCGTTTCGAATTCCGTTGGGAAGACCAGTTCAACCTCGGTCTGGACCCGGACACCGCGCGTTCGTATCACGATGAAACCCTGCCGAAGGATTCGGCCAAGGTCGCGCACTTCTGTTCGATGTGCGGGCCGAAATTCTGCTCGATGAAGATCACTCAGGAAGTCCGCGAATACGCAGCCAACCAGCGGATCGACGCGGTCGACGTGGACGTCGCCCAAGGCCTGGCGGAACAGGCCGAGCGGTTCAAGAAGGAAGGCAGTCAGCTGTACAAAAAGGTTTGACCCCGTACTGATCGTTCCCACGCTCCGCGTGGGAATGCAGCCCGTGACGCTCCGCATCACTGGACGCGGAGCGTCCCTAGAGGCATTCCCACGCAGAGCGTGGGAACGATCACAACACAACAAAAATGTCCCTCTGAGATAACACCCTTGAGCATTCAACCCAGCACCTATTCTCCCGACCTCGCCGTGCCCGCCGACAAGCGTGTATTCGGCGGTCGTGATCTGTTTTCCCTGTGGTTCTCCCTCGGCATCGGCCTGATGGTGTTGCAGACCGGCGCATTGCTCGCGCCTGGCCTGGGCCTGTCTGGATCGCTACTGGCAATTTTCCTTGGCACGCTGGTCGGCGTTCTGCTGTTGGCGGCCGTCGGCGTGATCGGCAGCGACACCGGTCTGTCGTCGATGGCCGCGCTGAAACTCAGCCTCGGCAGCAAAGGCGCGAGCCTGCCGGCGCTACTCAACCTGCTGCAACTGATCGGTTGGGGCTCGTTCGAAATCATCGTCATGCGCGACGCCGCCAGCCTGCTCGGTACTCGCGCGTTCAGCGAAGGTTCGCTGTGGTCGAACCCGGTGTTGTGGACACTGCTTTTCGGTGCGTTGGCAACCTTGCTCGCGGTCAGCGGCCCGCTGACTTTCGTCCGGCAGATCCTGCGCAAGTGGGGCATCTGGCTGCTGCTGGCTGCATGCCTCTGGCTGACCTGGAACCTGTTTGCCAAAGCCGATCTGGCCGACCTCTGGTCGCGTGCCGGTGACGGTTCGATGCCGTTCGCCGTGGGTTTTGACATTGCCATCGCGATGCCGTTGTCGTGGCTGCCGCTGATCGCCGACTACTCGCGATTCGGCAAGCGGGCGAAGAATGTGTTCGGCGGTACAGCCGTCGGTTTCTTCATCGGCAACTTCTGGCTGATGAGCCTCGGCGTTGCCTACACGCTGGCCTTCGCGCCGAGCGGTGAAGTCAATGCACTGTTGCTCGCATTGGCCGGCGCCGGTCTGGGCATTCCACTGTTGCTGATTCTGCTGGATGAGTCGGAAAACGCTTTCGCCGATATTCACTCGGCAGCGGTATCGAGCGGGATCCTGTTGCGCCTGAAAGTCGAGCATCTGGCTTTGGCCATCGGCGTGATCTGCACGCTGATCGCACTGCTGGCGCCGTTGGCGCAGTACCAGAATTTTCTGCTGCTGATCGGCTCGGTGTTTGCGCCGCTGTTTGGCGTGGTGCTGGTCGATCACTTCATCCTGCGCAAGCGCAGTGCTCAGGTCGCGTCGGCCGCATTGCGCTGGCCGGCGTTGTTGGCGTGGCTGGGTGGTGTGAGCACCTACCACTTGCTGGCGAATCTGTATCCGGATGTCGGCGCAACCCTGCCGGCGCTGGTGCTGGCAGGGCTGCTGCAGCTAGTGCTGGGCCGGGCCTTCAGTTACGGCCGGGAAACAGCTCGGGCTTGAGAATGCCGTTCAGACGCGGGTAAGGAATCTTCAGTTCGACGTGGCCCAGCGCGTAAGGCGCAATGGTGCTCACGTCGTACTTGAGGATCACGCCGCCATAGGTCAGCGCCACGTTCGGGGTTTTCACGAACGGCCAGCTCTTCACAAAGTCCGCTTCCTGGTCGAGCTTGGTACTGATCAACCAGCTGTTGTGCGCGACCTGCGCTGCCTTCCAGAACGCCTCTTCCTGACCCGGCACAAGCATGTCGGACAGGTTCAGCACTTTGTGCTGCTGGCGCGAATAATTGATGAAGCCGCGACCCGGGGTGCCATGCGCACCACCAGTGTCGAGGTAGCTCGACACCTCGATGATCACCAAGCCGTCATGCTGCTCGCGTACTTTCGCTTGCAGGTAGCTGCTGTTGCGCGGGCCGGCGCTGGCCAGGAACTGCTCGCGATAGGCCGCCAGGGTCGGCGCCACCGGGGCGTTCTTCTCGGTGCGGGTCATCTGCAGCAGACGTTTTTCGATGATGCCGTCCAGCGCAGGTTCGGCCGGGAAGCGCAGAGTGTCGATGTTCACTAATGGGCAATCAGGGTTGGAACAGCCCGGTTTCAGTTGTTCCGACGCATCGCGGGTGGTTTCCAGCGGCGTGCGGTAGTTGGGCTGGAACAGGCTTGCGCACGCGCCGAGTGTCAGGGCGATGGCGGCCACGGAGGCAATTTTGAAAAGCGACATGGGCGTCCTTTCGAAAGCAAGGGAAGGCAAAAAGTTACCGCTTCGACTCTCAACGAAGCAGTCAGTTCGCCACTAAGCTAATTAGAGTGCGTTTCGCCTTCACCGTCCATCCCGCTGACGGTAAAGGGGCTGCATCAAACGGTGCGGGCGCGTTAGGATGGCGCGAAGTCGAGGTTGCCAGTAACAAGCAGCAAGCTCGTAATGGATCTGCAGTAAAGAGGATGCTCATGACTGATTTTGCCAACGCCATTCCGACCACCGTTGACGTCGTGCGGCGTGAACGTTGCTACGAGGGCTTTTACAAGCTCGACCGTCTGCACCTGCGCCACGAATTGTTCGCTGGTGGCATGAGCCGCGAGATCAATCGTGAAGTGTTCGTGCGCCACGATGCCGTGTGCATGCTGCCGTACGATCCGCAGCGCGACGAAGTGGTGTTGATCGAACAGTTCCGCGTCGGCGCCATGGGCAAGACCGACAACCCGTGGCTGGTCGAACTGGTCGCTGGTCTGATCGACAAGGATGAACAACCGGAAGAAGTTGCTCACCGCGAGGCGCAGGAGGAAGCTGGACTGGACATCAAGGCCCTGTGGCCGATGACCAAGTATTTCCCGTCGCCGGGCGGCAGCAACGAGTTCGTACATTTGTATCTGGGGCGTTGCAGCACCGAAGGCGTTGGCGGCCTGCATGGCCTGGAAGAAGAGGCAGAAGATATCCGCGTCACGGTCTGGGCCTTTGAAGATGCCTTGCAGGCCGTCCGTGACGGACGCATTGCCAACGCGGCGAGCATCATCGCTTTGCAGTGGCTGGCGCTGAACCGCGCCGAAGTGAGGGGGTTATGGTCGTAAACAAGCTGCGCGATCGCTATCGAGTCGACCTCGTGGGGCTGCAAGCCGCCTGCGAGGCCAACTATGCGCGCCTGATGCGACTGCTGCCGGACATGCGCAACGAACCCGAAGCGCGGCGCATCGCCGTGACCCAGGGCGAGCAGATGCTCGGCGTGCTGGCCCTTGAAGTGCTGCAGACCTGTCCGTACACCACGACACTGCAAGTGCGTCAGGAACACAGCCTGCCGTGGCTGCCGGTGCCGCAGCTGGAAGTGCAGGTCTATCACGACGCGCGTATGGCCGAAGTGGTCAGCGCCGAACATGCACGACGCTTTCGCGGCATCTATCCTTACCCGAACGCGGCGATGCATCAGCCGGACGAAAAGGCTCAGCTCAATCTGTTTCTGGGGGAATGGCTGAGTCATTGCCTGGCGTTGGGGCACGAGTACGAAGTCGTACGCTAGTTGTGAACTGTGTCCGGTTCGCCGGTTTCCTCTTTGCGTGATCCCCCAGCATAATTGCGGCACTCGATCGATTCCGTGCTTTTGCCTTGGGAGAACGCCTTGCCGAGCGTATCCACGTTGACCACCGCCGATGCGGCGCTGCTGGTGCAGTTGTCCGACAGCCATTTGTTCGCTGAAGCGGACGGCGCACTGCTGGGCATGAACACCCGCGAGAGCCTGCAAAAGGTCATCGAGCTGGTGCTGGGGCAGCAGTCGCAGATCGACCTGATTCTGGCCACCGGCGATATCTCGCAGGACGGCACGCTGCAGTCGTATCAGCAGTTTCGCCAGATGAGCGCGCAGATCGCTGCGCCGGCGCGCTGGATTCCCGGCAATCACGACGAGCCGATGATCATGGCCCAGGCCACCGTGCAGAGCACGCTGCTGGAACCGGTGGTCGATATCGGCAACTGGCGAGTGACGATGCTCGATTCGGCAGTGCCGGGTTCGGTGCCGGGGTATTTGCAGGACGACCAACTGCAGCTGCTGGCCCGTTCACTGAGTGAAGCGCCGGAGCGCCACCACCTGGTGTGCTTCCACCATCACCCGGTATCGATCGGTTGCGCGTGGATGGAGCCGATTGGCTTGCGCAATCCCGAGGCGTTTTTCGAGGTACTGGATCGTTTTCCACAGGCCCGTGCGGTGTTGTGGGGGCATGTGCATCAGGAGATTGATCGCGAGCGTAATGGCGTGAGACTGATGGCTTCGCCTTCGACGTGCATTCAGTTTGAGCCGGGTAGTGAGGATTTCAAGGTGGGCGAGCAGGCGCCGGGGTATCGGTGGTTGCGGTTGTTGCCGGATGGGCGGTTGGAAACGGGCGTGGAGCGAGTGACTGGATTCGCCTTTACTGTCGATTACGGTTCCAACGGCTACTGATCAAATCAAAAGCCCCTCATCGGAACGCCGCCCGCCCAGCCCTCTCCCGGAGGGAGAGGGGGCCGACCGAGGTGTCTGGCGTCATCCATCGACCTGAAAGCATGTTTCGATTATGGATTCGCTGAAGCTCGCTCAAGTCGGTGTAGCTCTTGAATATCCCCCATTCAGTCCCCTCTCCCTCCGGGAGAGGGCTAGGGTGAGGGGCTTTCTCCCTGTAAACTCCGCTATCTTTCGCCGACACCCAGGGAGCTCAAATGTCCGGTTCGATCCTCTATATCCACGGTTTCAACAGCGCTCCGGCCTCGAAAAAGGCCTGTCAGCTGGTAACGGTGATGGAGCAACTGGGTTTGAGCGATCAACTGCGAGTTCCGGCTCTGCATCACCATCCGCGCCAGGCCATCGGTCAGTTGGAACAAGCGATTGCCGAACTGGGCAGCCCGCTGCTGGTGGGAAGCTCCCTCGGCGGCTACTATGCGACTCACTTGGCCGAGCGCCATGGCCTGAAAGCCCTGCTGGTCAACCCGGCGGTCAGCCCGCACCGGATGTTCGACGGCTATCTGGGCACGCAGAAAAACCTGTATACCGATGAAACTTGGGAATTGACCCACGACCACGTCACGGCCCTGGCCGAACTGGAAGTGCCGGCGCCTCAGGATGCCCAGCGCTATCAGGTATGGTTGCAGACCGGCGATGAAACACTGGATTATCGCCTCGCCCAGCAGTATTACCGCGCCTGTGCCTTGCGCATTCAGGCCGGCGGCGACCACAGTTTTCAGGGTTTTGCCGGGCAATTGCCGGCGTTGCTGAGTTTTGCCGGCATTGGCGCTGATTTGTATCAGGCAATCGATTTCACCGCACTGTGAAGTCTTGCCCCTATTTCATGAATGACTGACGACGAGACCCTATGGCCACTCCCAGCGCTAGCTCTTATAACGCCGACGCCATCGAAGTCCTCTCGGGCCTCGACCCGGTGCGCAAACGCCCCGGCATGTACACCGACACCAGTCGGCCGAACCACCTCGCCCAGGAAGTCATCGACAACAGCGTCGACGAAGCCTTGGCCGGCCATGCCAAATCGGTACAGGTCATCCTGCACGCCGACCACTCGCTGGAAGTCAGCGACGACGGCCGTGGCATGCCAGTCGACATCCACCCGGAAGAGGGTGTGTCCGGCGTCGAGCTGATCCTCACCAAGCTCCACGCAGGCGGCAAGTTCTCGAACAAGAATTACCAGTTCTCCGGCGGTTTGCACGGTGTAGGTATTTCCGTGGTCAACGCCTTGTCGACCGAAGTCCGGGTGCGCGTCAAGCGTGACGGTAACGAATACCAGATGACTTTCAACGACGGCTTCAAAGCCTCGGAACTGGAAATCGTCGGCACCGTCGGCAAGCGCAATACCGGCACCAGCGTGTACTTCGCGCCGGATCCGAAATACTTCGATTCACCGAAATTTTCCATCAGCCGCCTCAAGCATGTGCTCAAGGCCAAGGCTGTGTTGTGCCCCGGTCTGTTGGTCAGCTTCGAAGACAAAGGCACCGGCGAGAAAGTCGAGTGGCATTATGAGGACGGTCTGCGCTCGTATCTGGTCGATGCCGTCAGCGAATTCGAACGTCTGCCGGACGAGCCGTTCTGCGGCGCTTTCGCCGGTAATAAAGAAGCCGTCGACTGGGCGCTGCTGTGGTTGCCGGAAGGTGGCGACGCGGTGCAGGAAAGCTACGTCAACCTGATCCCGACGGCGCAGGGCGGTACCCACGTCAACGGTTTGCGTCAGGGCTTGCTCGATGCCATGCGTGAATTCTGCGAATTCCGCAGCCTGCTGCCACGCGGCGTGAAGCTGGCGCCGGAAGACGTCTGGGAGCGCATTGCTTTCGTCCTGTCGATGAAAATGCAGGAGCCGCAATTCTCCGGCCAGACCAAAGAACGTCTGTCGTCCCGTGAAGCGGCGGCGTTTGTCTCCGGTGTGGTCAAGGATGCGTTCAGCCTGTGGCTCAACGCCAACCCGGAAACCGGCCTGGCACTGGCCGAACTGGCGATCAACAACGCCGGCCGTCGTCTCAAGGCGAGCAAGAAAGTCGAACGCAAACGCGTCACCGCAGGTCCGGCATTGCCGGGCAAACTGGCAGACTGCGCCGGTCAGGATCCGATGCGTTCCGAGCTGTTCCTGGTCGAAGGTGATTCCGCCGGCGGCTCCGCCAAACAAGCGCGGGACAAAGAGTTTCAGGCGATCCTGCCGTTGCGCGGCAAGATCCTCAACACCTGGGAAGTCGACGGCAGCGAAGTGCTCGCCAGCCAGGAAGTGCACAACATCGCCGTGGCCATCGGTGTCGATCCGGGCGCCGCGGACATGAGCCAGCTGCGCTACGGCAAGATCTGCATCCTCGCCGACGCCGACTCCGACGGTCTGCACATTGCGACGCTGCTCTGCGCGCTGTTCGTCCAGCATTTCCGCCCGCTGGTGGATGCCGGTCACGTCTACGTCGCGATGCCGCCGCTGTACCGCATCGACTTGGGCAAAGAGATTTACTACGCCCTCGACGAAGCCGAGCGTGACGGCATTCTCGACCGTCTGGTCGCCGAGAAGAAGCGCGGCAAGCCACAGGTCACCCGATTCAAAGGTCTGGGTGAAATGAACCCGCCGCAGCTGCGTGAAACCACCATGGACCCGAACACTCGGCGTCTGGTGCAACTGACGCTAGGCGAAGACTTCGCCGAAACCTCGGAAATGATGGACATGCTGCTGGCGAAGAAACGCGCCGGTGACCGCAAGACCTGGCTCGAATCCAAAGGCAACCTCGCCGAGGTGCTGGCCTGATGCGGTTTGGCTGGGCCTTCGCGGGTGCCTTGCTGCTGAGTGCAATGACCGTATCGGCTGAGCCGTTACAGGAATTGCGCTTGCTCTCCGAGCATCCGGTCGACGGCATGCGCGGCGGTAATCTGTCGGGGCTGGCGCTGTGCGGTAACGAACTGTGGACGGTGTCCGACCGCGATGATGACCAGATCTACCGGCTTAAAACCGCTGATCAGGTCTGGCAGGCCGAAACCGTGCACATCGACGTACCGCCAGTGCCCGACAGCGGCTTGCCGTGGGGGTTGAGTTCACGCACGTGGGCGGCGTCGTTCATCCGTGGCGGTGATCTGGATTTCGAAGGCATCACCTGCGACAGCGCTGGCAATCGTTACATTGTCAGCGAGGCCCATGCGGCCGTGTTACAGGTGCCGCCACAAGGCCCGGCGTCGTGGCTGAAAATCTCGCCGATGCTGGTGAAAGAAGCCCGGGCCAGTGGCATGTTGCTGCACTTCAACGCGCTGTTCGAAGGGCTGGCGATCAACCCGGCAGGCGATCAGTTGTGGCTAGCGGCGGAGCGTGAGCGCCGTGGCTTGCTGAAGATCAAGCGTCAGCAAACGGTCTGGGATTGCGACGGCGCCTGCGTACTGCTCAGCGAGGCTGGCGTCGAGATGCAGCCGCCGCAGTTTCCCAAGGCGCGCGCCGTGACTCGCGACTTTGCTGATCTGTCGCTGTTCAACGGCAAGTTGTTCACCCTTGAGCGCAACGCGTTTCAGATCTGCCGCCGCGATGCGGTGACTGCCAAAGTCGAACAATGCTGGTCGTACGCCGAAGATGCCTTGCAACCACAGCGTCTTTATTCACAGGCCTATGGCCTGGCGGAAGCGCTTATCGTGGACGCGCAAGGTGCATGGATTGGCCTGGACAACAACGATGGCGTGCGTGCCGACGGCGAGAAACGCCCGATCGTCTGGCGCTTCGCCGCGCCTGATGGCGGCTGGAGCGCAAAGCCTTAGGCGCGCAGTGTCGGAGCATTGCGCAAGGGTTTTCGCCGATCTGTGAGCAGATCAGGAAACTGCTGCAATACTTCAATTGGTAATGGTCGCCCCGTCATTGTTGAGCACGCCTGAGGCGGTTCAGTCGGGCTGGCTATGAAAAATGAGGCGCGCTGGATGATGGACACGTTTGCTGCGCTGGCCGGTGGTTGAGGTCCGAGCCATGGTGAGCAGGCACTGAAGCTCTGAAGCAATGCTGTCGAGAGAGTTGTGTGGTCGTTGAATTCCGACATGTCGTGCAAGGCTCGGGGAAACTTGAAACGCCGACTGCGGGAGATTCAATGATGAAACTCAACCTCTTTATTGCGGGATTTTTGCTTGTCTGGAGTTCGCTGGGACTGGCCGCAGACCCTGAACTGCGGATGCTTTCAGAGCATCCGGTTGATGGGATGCGCGGAGGTAATCTGTCCGGGCTGGCCAAGTGTGGCGAGCAACTGTGGACTGTGTCGGATCGAGATGATGATCGGATCTACAGGCTCGATACGCAAGACAAGGTGTGGAAGGCCGAGGCTGTTTTGATTAATGTTCCACCGGTGCCGGAAGATCCCGGGCGAACCCTGGCCATGAAAACCCATAGCTTTTTCAGGTCGCTAGCGGGTAATGGTGCGTTGGACTTTGAAGGGATCACCTGCGACGCTAGCCAGAATCGCTACATTCTCAGTGAAACGTATTCAGCCATTCTCAAAATTTCACCAACCGGGAAATCATCCTGGTTGCGCGTCTCGCCGCAAATGTTAACTATGGCGCGGGAAAACGGGTTATTGGTACATGCCAATGCATTGTTTGAAGGCTTGGTAATTACTGGATTTCTTGACACCGAAATCTGGTTGGCAGCGGAGAGGCAAAAAAGAGGTTTGGTTAAAATCGAGCGGCTTTATTTTCCCCCCTTCAATGTCGTCTGGAATTGCTTTTCGGTTTGTGTAGTCATGACTGAGGAAGGGTTGGCCCCGCAGCCGCCCCAATTTCCAGATCCCAAATGGGTGGACAAGGATTTTTCGGATATCGCACTGTTCAATAACAAGTTGTTCCTGCTGGATCGTAATGCTTTCAAAATCTGTCGCCATGAAATGCTTACAGGCAAGCAGGAGCGCTGCTGGTCATTCGCAGCAGATGCGCTGATTGCAAGCCGTCAATATTCCGCCCGGCATGGCATGACTGAAGCGTTGCTGGTCGATGCGCAAGGTGCGTGGATTGGCGTCGACAACAATTTTGCAACCCGTGCCGATGGCGAGTCTCGCCCAATTGTGTGGCGCTTTTCAGCGCCTGAGGGTGGCTGGAGTCAATGAGCATGAGTGAACAACCACCGGGCAAGCGCGCCGGGCGGATTTTTATGATTCTGGCCTGGTGCGCGGCTTTGTTTCTGGCCACGCGGTTTTTCGGTCAGTGGGAACAGCGCCAGCAGAATCCGAACGTGGTGGTCAGTTCGGAGCAGGGT
This sequence comes from Pseudomonas sp. CROZ-RG-20F-R04-15, assembly GCF_022662375.1. Lineage (GTDB taxonomy): Bacteria > Pseudomonadota > Gammaproteobacteria > Pseudomonadales > Pseudomonadaceae > Aquipseudomonas. The sequence goes on from NZ_JAKNQL010000019.1 coordinate 55,030, forward strand.
GAAGGTTTTATCGAAGTGAAGCTGGCCGGCAATGCCCAGGGGCATTTTGTCGCCAGCGGTCAGATCAACGGTGAGCCGGTCGAGTTCATGCTCGACACTGGTGCGACCGATGTGGCGATCCCGGCGGATCTGGCCAAGCGTTTGAAGCTGGAAGAAGGTTTCGGTGTGACCCTGAGCACGGCCAATGGTCTGAGCCAGGGCTATCGGACCAAAATCGACCACCTGCAACTGGGCGACATCGTGCTGCGGGATGTTCGCGCACTGGTGGCGCCGGGGCTGCATGGCGATCAGGTGCTGCTTGGCATGAGCGCCCTGAACAAACTTGAATTTACTCAGCGCGGTGGCACCATGCTGCTGCGCCAGACAACGAACCGATGAGGCCTGCATGAGCAATCCCCTTGATCTCAGCCTGGACGGTGTAGAACGCCGGTCGCTGGCTGACTTCACCGAAAGTGCCTACCTCAATTACTCCATGTACGTGATCATGGACCGTGCTCTGCCGCATATCGGCGACGGCCTGAAACCGGTACAGCGGCGTATCGTCTACGCCATGAGCGAGTTGGGCCTGGACGCCGATTCCAAGCACAAGAAATCGGCGCGTACCGTCGGTGACGTGCTCGGTAAGTTCCACCCGCACGGCGACTCGGCGTGCTACGAAGCCATGGTGCTGATGGCCCAGCCGTTCAGCTATCGCTACACGCTCGTCGACGGTCAGGGTAACTGGGGTGCGCCGGACGATCCGAAGTCCTTCGCCGCCATGCGATACACCGAAGCGCGGTTGTCGCGTTACTCCGAAGTGCTGCTCAGCGAACTGGGCCAAGGCACTGCCGACTGGGGCCCGAACTTCGATGGCACGCTGCAGGAGCCGCTGGTGCTGCCGGCGCGCCTGCCGAACATTCTGCTCAACGGTACCACCGGTATCGCCGTGGGCATGGCCACTGATGTGCCGCCGCACAACCTGCGCGAAGTCGCTACCGCTTGCGTGCGCCTGCTCGATGAGCCGAAAGCCACGGTCGAGCAGCTCTGCGAACACATTCAAGGTCCGGATTATCCGACCGAAGCGGAAATCATCACACCGCGCGCCGACCTGCTGAAAATGTACGAAACCGGCAAGGGCTCGGTGCGCATGCGCGCCGTGTACCACGTCGAAGACGGCGACATCATCGTCACCGCGCTGCCGCACCAGGTGTCCGGTGCGAAAGTGCTGGAGCAGATCGCCGCGCTGATGCAGGCGAAACCGTCGAAAGCCCCGCAGATCGCTGACCTGCGCGACGAATCCGACCACGAGAACCCGTGCCGCATCGTGATCATTCCGGTCAACAGCCGCGTCGATCATGACGCGCTGATGCAGCACCTGTTCGCCAGCACCGAGCTGGAGTCGACCTACCGGGTCAACGTCAACATCATCGGTCTGGACGGCAAGCCGCAACTGAAAAACCTCCGTGCGTTGCTGGTCGAGTGGCTGGAATTCCGCGTGCAGACCGTACGTCGCCGCCTGCAATTCCGCCTCGATAAAGTCGAGCGTCGTCTGCACCTGTTGGACGGTTTGTTGATTGCCTACCTCAATCTGGATGAAGTGATCCACATCATCCGCACCGAGGAACACCCGAAAGCCAAGCTGATCGAGCGTTTTGCCCTCAGCGAAATTCAGGCCGACTACATTCTCGACACCCGTCTGCGTCAGTTGGCGCGTCTGGAAGAGATGAAACTGCGCGACGAGCAGGACGAACTGCTCAAGGAACAAGCCAAGCTGCAAGCCCTGCTGGGCAGCGAAGCCAAGCTGAAGAAGCTGGTGCGCACCGAGCTGATCAAGGATGCCGAAACCTATGGCGACGATCGCCGTTCGCCAATTGTCGAGCGCACCGAAGCCAAAGCGTTGACCGAGCACGATCTGCTGCCGAACGAGAAAGTCACCGTCGTGCTGTCGGAAAAAGGCTGGATCCGTTCGGCCAAAGGTCACGACATCGACGCCACCGGCCTGTCGTACAAGGCGGGCGACGGCTTCAAGACCTCGGCAGCGGGGCGCTCCAACCAGTCTGCCGTGGTGATCGACTCCACCGGCCGCAGCTATTCGGTTGCCGCGCATACGCTGCCGTCGGCACGTGGCCAGGGCGAACCGTTGACCGGTCGTCTGACGCCGCCGCCGGGTGCGACCTTCGAATGCGTGCTGATGCCTGAAGACGAAGCGTTGTACGTGATCGCCTCCGACGCCGGGTACGGTTTCGTCGTCAAAGGCGAAGACCTGCAAGCCAAGAACAAGGCCGGTAAAGCGCTTTTGAGCCTGCCTAACAACGCCAAAGTGATCGCGCCGCGACCAGTGGCTGACCGCGAGCATAACTGGCTGGCCTCGGTGACGACCGAAGGTCGCCTGCTTATCTTCAAAATCAGCGATCTGCCACAATTAGGGAAGGGCAAAGGCAACAAGATCATCGGTATTCCCGGTGAGCGCGTGGCCAGTCGCGAAGAATATGTCACGGACATCGCCGTCATTCCGGAAGGCGCCACCTTGGTGCTGCAGGCCGGAAAACGGACCCTGTCGCTGAAGGCCGACGACCTCGAACACTACAAAGGTGAGCGTGGACGTCGTGGCAATAAGCTTCCAAGGGGCTTCCAGAGAGTGGATGCGCTGCTCGTCGAAAACCTCAATTAGGCGCCCTAGAGCGTTCGATCCACGATTTAACGCGTAGATCGACGCTTTGGCGCTGGAGTCGGAACGCATATTCACGGATGATATGGCCTTTCCAAGCGCCGGCGTGGCCGAGCGTTCTTCATATTTATTGAGTATTTTCACTGTGGTCAGCCTTGTGGCGGCCACCTGGACGGGATGATGACTGCTCTGCGCCCCCTTATTTTCCTGCTCGCCGGCGTTTTGGGCCTGGCGGGTTGCAGCGTTCACCAGCCGGTGTCGCTGTATCAACTGGACAGCGGAAGTCCGGTTCAGCCTGCGCAAAGCGCGGGCATGGCAGTTTTGTTGGGTCCGGTAGTCGTAGCCGATTACCTGCAACGTGAGACTTTGCTGCAACGTCAACCGGATGGCAGTCTGCAAGCGGCGACCGACGGTCGTTGGGCAGGTAGCCTTTCGTCGGATATTGATCAATTGCTGATGCGCCAGGTGGCGGGTCACCTGGACAGCCAGCGTGTGGTGCTGGCACCGGCAACCACGGGGTTCACTCCGGATGTGCAAGTGCTGCTGACCATTACGCGTCTGGACTCCGGCGAGAAACAACCGGCGATTCTTGATGCGCAATGGCGTTTGATCGACCGCCGTGGTCAGGTGCGTGATAACCGCATCGTGCATCTGCAAGAGCTGCATGCCGGCAGTACGGCTTCGCAGGTTCAGGCGCAGGGGATTTTGTTGCAGCGTCTGGCCGAGCAATTGTCGGTGGCGCTCAAGCCGTTGGCCAATCAGCCACCGGTGGCTGAGGCACCGCGTAAATCGGCACCAAAACCGGCCGCGCCGGCAGCGGAAGCCGAGAAACAGCCGAAGATTCCGATGGCTTCGCCGATTCGTACGGATATGGAAGTGTTCCGCTTCTAACGCTGGATCGAGTTGAACAGAGCCCGCCTTGTGCGGGCTTTGTCGTGTCTGGCGGCTAGAAGATCAAAAGCCCCTCACCCTAACCCTCTCCCGGAGGGAGAGGGGACCGATTGGGGGATATTGCAGAGTTACGCCGACCTGATCGTCCTGCTGTGAATCCATAATCGACTCGATTGGTCAGGTCGATGTATAGCGTCAGACACCTCGGTCAGTCCCCTCTCCCTCTGGGAGTGGCTAGGGTGAGGGGGAAAGTGCAGGCAACAAAAAAGCCCGCAGACAATCGCTTGTCTGCGGGCTTCTTCACATCAGGCCTGAGGCTTAAGCCCGACGCTCATGCATCCGCGCCAGTTGCCGCTCGAGCATCGACGGATACGGCTCCATCAACCGCTCCACGCAGCAAGCCCCCTCAGGGCTGGCGATCGGGCGGATCCGTGCACGCTGGCGAATCAGCGCATCGTCGCCGATCTTGCGTTCAACCAGCAGCAGATTGCGGCTGTGTTGGGACAGAGCCAAGGCATCCTGCGCCGAATCGGTCAGCAGCAGATCGATCTGACTCAAGCCGAACAACTCATCGCCCAGGGTCAGGCCGAGTTGCAACTGCAGGGTGATGCCGCTGTCCGCGACTTCAATCTGCAATTGATGACCCAGTGCCCGCAGCAACTCGCCGCAGCAGATCGCGTTGGTCAGGTAGTCGTCGCCACTGTCTTCGGTGTGGAACAGCATCAATGTGCTGCCATCGTTCAGGGTTTCGATTTCGCCCTGATACAAGGAAGCGGCCTGATCGAGGCAATCGCGATAACGCTCCTGCAATTCTTCCAGACGTGCCCGTGGCAAGCGGCGCAGTTGCTCCTGCGAGCCCAGTTGCACGGCCAGTACGGCGGTGTGCTGCGGCACGCTTGGCGACGGTTGGCGAACGACGGGTTGCGGCGCGCCATTGAGCGACTCGTCGCGCAGGTCGGCGAATGCATCATCGTCTTCGACGGTACTGACCAGATGTCGCGGTGCAGGCTTCTGTGCCGCCATCGGACGGGTTTCGTCGAAACTCGGATCACGCAAGTTGCGCACTTCGAATTCCGGCTCGTCTTCTTCATCCTCGAACTCGGGTTCCGGTTCCGGTGCAGGCTCCGGCGCGTAGTTGGCGTGCAGCTGACGCGCCAGATCGCCGATTTCATCCTGACGATCGATGCCCGGCGTGTGCTCGTCGATGCGGCGTAACCAGACGCGAAGTTGCAGCAACGGCGTCGACAGGTAGCGGCCCATGCGCAGGCTCAAGGCCAGCGACAGCGCCAGCAGGATGCCGCTGAGAATGCCCATGCTTTGCAGGCTGATGGTCATCGGCTGCTGGAACTGATCCATGTCCAGGCTGATGCGCAGTTGCCCGGCGGTCACGTCCTGGAAGGTGATCTTGCTCTCGTACATGCCTTCTGCTTCGCCCAGCAGGCTGTGCTTGGGGCGCTGACCGGACTCGGCGAGGATGCGGTTATCCACGCTGTAGATCGCCGCGTGGGCCACCAGTTTGTTCTTGGTCAGGTTGTTGAGCAGCACGTTGAGGCTGAGGATGTCGTTGGACACCAACAGCTCGGTGGCCGAGGTCGCGGTCTGCGTGGTCAGGCTTTCGCCCAGCGCATCGGCCTGCTGGTGCATGGCCTGCTTGAATTGCAAACCCATCACGCCGGCGTAGATCACCAGGGCCAGAGCGACCAGGATCACGTTATGGCTGGCAATGCGCAATGCAATCGGTACACGGCGGTGACGCAGTGCACGGAAGATCAGCAGGAAGAAGTTATCGGTTTTAACTGGCGTGGGCCGGTTCACTGAGCTCGGCTCTTTTGTCCGTGAAGTTGACGCGCAGTATAGCGACAGGCCCTAGACCGGCAAAGCGCTCGCGGTGCCCGATGGTCACTGAAAGTGGGTAGAATGCGGTTTTTTTCCAGTTGCGGGGGTGCGCGTTGCGCGAAATCGTCCTGATTAACATCACGGGAGTCGACCGTCCGGGTCTGACGGCAGCCATTACCGGTGTTCTGGCACAAGGTGGTGTGAACATTCTCGACATCGGTCAGGCGGTGATCCACGACACCCTGTCGTTCGGCATCCTGGTTGAAATTCCCGATTCGGAGCAGGGTAAATCCGTGCTCAAGGACATCCTGTTCAAGGGCTACGAGCTCGACCAGCAGGTGCGCTTCACTCCGGTGTCCGAAGAGGATTACCAGCAATGGGTGGGCAATCAGGGCAAGAAGCGCCACATCGTTACCCTGCTGACCCGCAAAGTGACCGCCGGCCAATTGCAGGCGGTCAGTTCGATTACTGCCAAATACGGCTTGAACATCGATCACATCGACCGCCTGTCGGGTCGCATGCCGCTGGATACGCCGGCTGACAAAGGCAAGGGCTGCATCGAGTTTTCCGTGCGTGGTGAAGCGGCCGATCCGCAGGCGCTGCGTGCCGAATTCCTCAGCGTTGCCCAGGAACTGAACGTCGACATCGCCTTCCAGGAAGATTCGCTGTTCCGTCGCAACCGTCGCCTGGCGGTGTTCGACATGGACTCAACGCTGATCGAAGCCGAAGTCATCGACGAACTGGCCAAGGCTGCCGGCGTTGGCGAGCAGGTGTCTGAAATCACTGAGCGGGCGATGGCCGGCGAACTGGACTTCCGCGCCAGCTTCAAAGAACGTCTGGCCTTGCTCAAAGGCCTGGACGTCAGCGTGCTGGATTCGATCGGCGCCTCGCTGCGTCTGACCGAAGGCGCCGAAACGCTGTTCGCCGAGCTCAAGCGTCTGGGCTACAAAACCGCGATCCTGTCCGGCGGCTTCACCTATTTCGCCAAGCAATTGCAGGCTAAACTCGGCATCGACTACGTGTTTGCCAACGAGCTGGAAGTGGTTGATGGCAAGTGCACCGGCGTGGCGATCGAGCCGATTGTCGATGCGCAGCGCAAGGCTGATCTGCTGAAAGAGCTGGCGCACAAGGAAGGGTTGCGTCTGGAGCAGACCATTGCGGTCGGCGACGGCGCGAATGACCTGCCGATGCTGGCAATTGCCGGGCTGGGCGTGGCGTTCCGTGCCAAGCCACTGGTCAAGCAGTCGGCGAAGCAGGCGATCTCGACGTTGGGGCTGGATGGCGTGTTGTATCTGCTGGGCTTCCGCGATCGTGACGGACAGCTCTGAAATTTCTATCGCCTGACCTGGCCTCTTCGCGAGCAGGCTCGTTCCCACCGTTGAAATGCATTCCAACGTGGGAGCGAGCCTGCTCGCGAAGGTAGCGCCGCCGATCCATCGGCGGGCACTTAAAGCGATTTCCACAACGAATCAAAATCCTCCTCGCTACCGCCATTCTGCGCGGCCTCCAGCGAGCGATAAGCAAACTGATTGAAACTGTGCGTACTCGCCACCCGTCGATCGAGCCCGGCGCGGTGCTCTTCGCCCTGGGTGTTGATCAGCACCTTGCTGCCTTCCTGAAACGGCAGGCGCGGCGCCAGCAAGGTTGCCGGGACATCGATCGCGCTGATCTCCGGCAGCAACAATCCACGCAGATATTGGCTGTGGTCGTCCCGCGAACGCACCAGTTGCAAGCCGCAAGGCTGCGCATGTGGCGCCACCAGTTCAATGCCCATTTGCGTGCCGTCGCGCACCTGACGAATCCAGCGGATCACCGCAATGCTCCAGCCCAGACTGACACTATCCTGAATTCCGAGCATTTCGCCGGCCTGCAATTCGGCAGGGACTTCGTTTGGCCACGCCAGGCAATAACCGCCGGGGCTGTGATTGATCACCGGCAGGGCGTAGGTCGGATAGTGCGGCGCTGCTTCGGCGCTGCTTTCGTCTTCGACGAGGTGCTCGTACTGGATTTCTTCGTAGGGCAAAAACTGTTCATTGTTTTGCGGTGCCGCGTCGAAAGCCTGGCTCCAGCTATCCTTTTCACCGTTGGCCGCGACGTTGCTGAAATTCGCTGCGCGGGCGCCGGGATGTTTGAGCATGTCGCTGAAGCTGCGCTCGCCGCCGAGGTAGAAGTGCAGGGCGCTCATGCCTACGCACACGGTCAGACTGCCCTGGCCCACGGTGCGCTGAAAACTGCGTTTGGCGGCCTGGCCCCACGCGGCATGCAAGTGTTGCAAGGTGTCGAAGCTGAGCCCGGTCGGGATCGGCAAGGATGTCGACGTGCCCTGGTGCAGCAAATGCGCTTCGATGGCATTCACCAGCGGTTGTGGATCGAAGCCAAGCAATCCGGCCTGCTGCTCGCTGCGAAACATATCGCGATAACGCGGCCCAGCGTCGATTTGTGCGCTGACCGCAAACAGACCATCGTCCGGGCGAGCGGGATGCAGTTTGAGCAGGGCGCTCCACGGTTCGAGCACTTCGGCGAGCCGGGCGATCTGGTTCTGGCGCAACTGATTGCAGCGTGCGCTCCCCATCAGCATGGCGGCGATGTAGGTCTGTTCGAGGCTCAGCTCTGCGGTGAGACTGGCCAGACCATCCGGCACGCGCCGCTGTTGCAGTTGTAATTCACAGGCGCAGCGATACAGCTGATGCAGCTCGAACCACAGATGTTCCGGCGCCTGGCTGTACAGTTGCGTTGCGCGCACCATTTGTCCTTTCAGCGCATGAGCCGCCCGTTGCAGGGCCGTGCTGACCAGCGTCGCGCGATCCTTGCTGTACTTGGGCGCGATGCGCAGGATGATCTGTTTGTAGCCCGTCGCCAGATGACTTTGCAGTGCCTGGCAGAGGTTGCTGACCTTGCGCGAGCGTATGTCGAGCATGATTGCCTGATGCAAAAAGTGCCGCTCCAGATGCTGGCAGACGAAGTAAACCTCGGGGCGCAGCAGTTCCAGCAGTTGCAGGCGATTGTCGCTGGGCGTCAGCAAATGGTTGAGTTCGCCCAGGCCTTGGTAGAGCTGGCGCGCCGTTTCGCCGATATTGGCCTTGGGCAGCCCGGCAATCCAGCGTTTGAGGTCGCGCGGGGTGGGGTCGCAAAACGACAGGCGCAGTTGTGCAGGAACAGGGGCGTTCAGGTGTAGCTGAAATCGAGGCTCACTCATGCCGTGGCAAGCTCCGGCGGCGAATTGGGCAATGCCCGAAACTCTAGCAGCTGTGGTCTGTTTCGCTGGTTTCTGTGAGCTTTTTTACCGTTTGTCTGCTGGCTCGTTGCCATGTTGCAGGCGCTACTAGGCTCTCAGTCGTGCGATCGGATACGCACGGTCGTACGGCCTGCCGCCTATGTCGGGCAGGTCTCTTGGTAACTTCAAGGAGATGAGGTTCATGTCTAAATATGCAGTGGCAAATCAATGGGGCGGTAGTTCGGCGCCTTGGCATCCGGGTGGAACCTGGGTGCTGGGCGGGCGGGACAACCAGAATGTCGTCGCTATCGACATCAAGTCAGGCGACGACGGCAAAACATTCACCGGCACCATGACGTACGCCGGCGAGGGTCCCATTGGCTTCAAGGCTCAACGCACTGGTCAGAACCAGTACAACGTCGAGAATCAGTGGGGCGGCAATGATGCCCCATGGCATCCGGGCGGCAAGTGGGTGATTGGCGGCCGGGACAATCAGAACGTTATCGCGTTGAGCGTCACGTCCAGTGATGGCGGGAAAAACCTCAGTGGCACCAATACCTATGTCAACGAAGGCCCGATCGGCTTCCGTGGGCAGATAGAGTAACGGCACCACCGAGTCGTATCCGCCCTTTCGCAGACGTGCGAAGGGGCGGATCAGTGGCTCACAGCATTCAGGCTTTTGGCAGGGCCAGGCCTTGGCCCATCTGCACTGGCGAACCCGCGACCAGTTCTTCAGCCCACTTCACTTGATCTGGCCCGAACAGCACGATCGCGGTCGAACCCAGCTTGAAGCGACCCAGTTCGGCACCTTTTTCCAGATGGATCGGCGCACGCGCTGCTTCGTCGTAGCGGAAGGTTTTCAGTTCGCGCTTCGGTGGAGTGACCAGACCGGCCCACACGGTTTCGATCGACGCGACGATCATCGCGCCGACCAGCACCACGGCCATCGGGCCGCGCTCGGTGTCGAAGATGCACGCTACGCGCTCGTTGCGCGCGAACAGCTCCGGCACGTTTTCCGCAGTGGTCTGGTTGACCGAGAAGATCCGGCCCGGGATGTAGACCATCTCGCGCAGGGTGCCGGCCAGCGGCATGTGCACGCGGTGGTAGTCCTTCGGCGACAGGTAGATGGTAGCGAAGTCGCCGCCCATGAACGGTGCCGCGTTGGCGGCATCGCCACCGAGCAGTTCCAGCACGCTGAAGCTGTGACCCTTGGCCTGGAACACGCGACCGTGTTCGATCGGGCCGAGCTGGCTGACCGCACCGTCGGCCGGGCTGAGGATCGCGCCCGGGGTTTCGTCCAGTGGACGCGCGCCGTCTTTCAGGGCACGGGTGAAGAAGGCGTTGAAGTGCTCGTAAGCGGTCAGGTCTTCGACCAGCGCTTGCGACATGTCCACCTGATAGCGCTTGGCGAACCACTGGGTGAAGGCATTCTTGAACCAGCGCACACGGCACTCGGCAACGCAGCCAGCCAGGCGCGACAGCAGGTGATGAGGCAGCAGGTACTGGCTGAGGATAAACAGACGCTCTTTCATTGGTTGTCCTTAAAAAACCTTAAATCTCGACTGGCGTGTCAGGGTGGTTGCCCCATTCGCCCCAGGAACCGGCGTAGCCTTTGACCCGCGGATAACCGAGGGACTTGGCCACCAGATAAGTGAAACCCGACCGATGATGGGTCTGGCAGTGGGTAATGATTTCTTTGTCCTTGGTGATCCCGAGATCTTTGAGGATCTGCGGCATGTCCGTGCGGATGCGCAGCTGACGCGCCTTGTCCATGCCCGCTGTCCATTCGAAATTGACCGCGCCGGGAATGTGCCCGGCCTTGGCCGCCAGCACTTTCTCGCCGGAATACTCCAGCGGCCCGCGCGCATCCCAGATCGCCAGATCGGCAGCGCCGAGACGGCTTTGCAGGTATTCGCGCGTGGCAGTCGGCGCTTCGTCCAGGGTCAATGCCAGCGGCCCACCGACAATCGGCGGAACCTGGATCGACATCGGCATGCCATTCGCCAGCCACGCCGGCAGACCACCGTCTATATAGTGGTACTTGTCGTGACCGATCACGTCGAGCAGCCAGATAAAACGCCCGGCCCAGCCGCCGCCCTCATCATCGTAAACAACGTAGACCGCGTCTTTGCGATGGCCCAGTTCACCGAACAAGGCTTCCAGATCGGCTTTGGCCGGCAGCAGCCCCGGCGCCGGCGGTTGGCCGAGCTGAGTGCGTTTCGGGTCGACAAAGCGTGCACCGGGCAGATGACCTTCGGTATAGCGCGCGGCACTGGTCAGATCCACCAGAATCAGCTCTTCAGACTCAAGCCGAGGCAGCAGGTCGCTCGGTTCGATGACGAGCGGCAAGCCAGAGAAGTCAGACATGTGAGGTCTCCAGAGCACAAAGGGGGGGATTGTAGCGCAGCCTCATCGGGCACGGCTGCTAAAGCTGTGCAGGGCCTTTTCGATGCACTGCGCGGTTTTGCCAAAGGCTTGCACGGTGATGTCAGCGAACGGCCCGCCGCCCTGATCGGCGACGACGATCATGATCACCCGGCCGTTATTGACCAGTGAACGCAGGAACAAGTGCTCGCCACGGAACAGCGTGCGCAGGCCTGGCGGCAGCAGGGCGGAGAACTGGGCGTTGTTGTCCGGATTGATGCGCACTTGTGCCTGTTGCGCGAGCAAGCGTTGCAGCACGCTGCTTTGGCTGACGACGAACGTCAGCGCAGCGGCTTCTTTTGGCAAACCATACGTTTGCTGCACGCGCAGGCTGGATTGGCTGCGGTCGGCCATCAGGATCAGCACCCGGCGCATGCCACTGGCGGCCAATGCGTCGCGGGCGGCGACGGTCAGGCTCATCGCATTGGTGAAGCGGCTCGGCTCTGCCAACAGCTCGGCGCACTGCTTGCGCCACTGGGTCAAGTCTTCTGCACTTGGCGCGGCGGCGGGCAGCATGCCGGCCGGCAAACGATGGGTGCCCCACGGCCACAGCAGCGAAACCGCCGGGTGCCACAAGTCCGGCATCGCGTGATGACGCGCGCTGTTCGCGGCTTGCTGGTGCAACTGTTGTTGCACTTCGTCCATAGAAATTTGCAGATAAAGGCTGGTCAGGTACTGCCAGCGTTCGCTGTGCGGACTGTCCCAGGCCTGTTGCGCCGACAGCGCCAGACCATTGGCCAGCAACACGGTATTGGCCGGTTGATTGAGCCAGCGGCGCAGGGTCGGGTCATCGTCGAGACGGTTTTGCTGACGCAGCGGATGTTCGCTGTCGCGGGCAATACGCAGCACTTTCACCAGTTCGCGTTGCTCGCTCAGCAGCAGTTTATAACCCTGCTGCACCCAGATCGGCAGATGCCAGGCCTGCACCAACGCTTCAGCGATTTTCAGCAGGCGTACGCCGAACAATTGCTTCTCGACCACGCGCGCCGATTCGCCCTTGTGGATAACCCGCAGTTCCCATTCTTCGAGCAATTGCGGATACGTCAGCGCCAACGGCCACAGCGGCGACAGAAACAGCAGGCTGCCCCAATGAATGTCCTGCCATAGCCGCGCCAGGCGACTGGCAAAAAAACCGTTGGCCTGTTGTGTCGCGTGCTGGCTGATCATTTGCAACTGGCGCAGGGCCTTGGGGATCTGCATCTGCGGTTCGGCGGGCAGCCGCGCCAGCAACTCTTCGGTGCGGGCGAGGCCGAGGCGATTGATCGCCACTTCAAGATTTTCCGCTGGCGTGGCCATGGTGCCGTGGGTGTGACGATTCGCCTCACGGATGATGCTCAAGGCCAGCGCCGGGCTGTCCTGCATCAGGTCGGCGATGTCGCGCAGCGAGCTGCGATTGTCACGGATCGCCCGGCAGACTTTGTCGTGAGCCTCTTGTGGCACGGGCAGTCGCACGCCATCGAGCAACTTGACCCAGCCCTCGATCGTGGTCGGTTTTGCGTGTGGGACGTTCGTTTCATTAGCCATGTCTGGACGGGATCTTCACTGACTGTAGACGCGCCCGGCATGGGCTAAATTGGCTTTTCGCCTGAACTGGCTATAGTCTGGCGCAGTTTTGCCGATAAGTAGAAGAAGAGATTTTTTAACTTCCGAATATGACCTTGAACCCGACTTAAATAAGTACTTTCTACCTATGGCTAAAATTATCGGCATCATCGTCGTATTCGCGAGCGTGCTCGGCGGATACGTGCTCTCCCACGGCAAGATTGCCGCCCTGATCCAGCCTTTCGAGGTGTTGATCATCGGTGGTGCTGCACTGGGTGCTTTCCTGCAGGCCAACCCTGGCTACATGACCATGCACGTGCTCAAGAAATCCCTGAGCATGTTCAGTTCGCGCTTCAGCCACACGTTCTATCTGGAAGTGCTCGGGCTGATTTACGAGATCCTCAACAAGAGCCGTCGCGAAGGCATGATGGCCATCGAGGGCGACATCGAAGATGCCGCCGCGAGCCCGATCTTCGCCAAGTATCCGGCGGTGCTCAAAGACGAACGCATGACCGCGTTCATCTGCGATTACCTGCGCATCATGTCGTCCGGCAACATGGCCCCGCACGAGCTGGAAGGCTTGTTCGACATGGAGCTGTACAGCCTGAAGGAAGACCTTGAGCACCCATCGCATGCCGTGAACGGCATCGCCGACGCCATGCCCGGTTTCGGTATCGTCGCGGCGGTACTCGGTATCGTAGTGACCATGGCATCGCTGGGTGAAGGCGACCAGAAGTCGATCGGTCTGCACGTTGGTGCGGCACTGGTCGGTACCTTCTTCGGTATTCTCGCGGCGTACGGTTTCTTCGGCCCGTTGGCGCATTCCCTGGCCCACGATGCCAAGGAAGAACTGAACGTCTACGAAGCCATCAAGGCCTCGCTGGTCGCTTCGGCTTCCGGCATGCCGCCATCGCTGGCGGTCGAGTTCGGTCGCAAGGTTCTGTACCCGGCCCACCGTCCAAGCTTTGCCGAGCTGGAACAAGCCGTTCGCGGTCGCTAAGTCATGGAAAATAATCAGCCGATTATCATCAAGCGCGTCAAGCGCATAGCCGGCGGGCATCACGGCGGGGCGTGGAAAATCGCCTTCGCTGACTTCGCCACGGCGATGATGGCGTTCTTCCTGGTGCTGTGGCTGCTGTCCACCGCCACGCCTGAGCAGAAGATCGCCATCGCCGGTTACTTCAAAGACCCGGTCGGCTTTTCCGAAAGCGGCACGCCGTACATCATTGACCTCGGTGGTACGCCGACCCTGGCCCCGGAAAATACCCTCAACCCCGAAGTGAAATCGCAACCGCAGCCCGACAAGGTTACGGTCGACACCGAGCAGGTTGAAGGCATGGCCGAACAGGTCGAGAAAGAGCGTCTGGAACTGCTCCTGCAAGAACTGCAAAACAAGGTCGACGAGAACCCGCAACTGCAGAAATTCAAGGATCAGATTCTCTTCGAAATCACGCCGAACGGCTTGCGCATCCAGATCATGGACGCCGAGAACCGGCCGATGTTCGACTCCGGTTCTGCACGCCTGAAACCGTACTTCGAAGATATCCTGCTGGCCATGGCCGACACCATCAAAGCGGTGCCGAACAAGATCAGCATCAGCGGCCATACCGACGCCAAGCCATACACCGGCACCGGCGATTTCGGTAACTGGGAACTGTCGGCCAACCGTGCCAACGCTGCCCGTCGTGCCTTGGTCGCCGGTAGCTATCCGGATGCGCAAGTGGCGCGGGTCGTCGGTTATGCCTCGTCGGCGCTGTTCGACAAGGAAAACCCGTTCAACCCGGTCAACCGCCGCATCGACATTGTGGTGCTGACCAAGAAAGCCCAAGCGGCGATTGAAGGTTCGCAAGGCGCGGATCCGGCGAAACCGGCGGATCCAGGTCAGAATGGCGCCGCTCCGGCGACGCCGGTTGACCCGAATGCGCTGCCGGCGGATCAGCAGCCAGTGCCGGCACACGAGTTGCGCGAACGGTTGAACCTGTTCGACGACGCGGCGCCGAAACCGGCTGAACCGGGGAGTGCGGCGCCTGCCTCCGCTGCTCCGACGGCCACTGCCCCGGCCCCCGCGCCGAAGCAGTGATCCACAAAAAGCCACGGTCACCGTGGCTTTTTTGTATCTGCCTGCGTCGCAATGACCAGTCGCAGTTTTCGCAATCACGGAAGATCAGTTAATGGAAAGACTCAAAGCCTATTTTCAACGGCATGGCAACGCACCCTTTAAATTTGGCGAGGGGCGGGTCAGTGGCTATATTTCCGCCACCCTCGGGCTGTTGAGCCTGCTGGCAGTGTTCTGCTTCCTGTTTCCCGAGTGGCTGACCACGGCCGAACTGCGCAAGGTCTATGACGAGCAGTTCGCGCGGACCACGCTGTTGCTCGGTCTGGTGCTGTCGTTTAGCCTCGGCACCCTGAATATCCTGCTCAACAAACGTAAACGCCTGGGAATTACCGGTCTGGTTGCATCGGGGTTAGCAGTGTTCCTCGGTGGCACCAATGTCCAGGTCAGTTCGATCGGACAGACTCCCTACTCGCTAGGCCTAGACTGGTTTGTGCTGGCGTTGCTGGTATCGGCCATCGTGTTCATTCCTCTGGAGAAGCTCTACTCCAAGGACCCTGAGCAAAACATCCTGCGCCCGCACTGGCGCACCGACCTGACCTATTTCTTCGTCAGCCACATGCTGGTGCAATTCATCCTGATCTTCATCACCGCCTCGTCGAGTTACATTGCCGGTTGGGCGATGTCGCCGAGCTTGCAGGCAAGTGTGCAGAGTCTGCCGCTGGTGGTGCAGTTTTTGTTGGCGATACTGGTCGCCGATCTCGGCCAATACTGGCTGCACCGGCTCTACCATGTGGTGCCGTGGCTGTGGCGCATCCACGCAGTGCATCACTCCAGCACGCACATGGACTGGCTCGCGGGTTCGCGCGTGCACTTCATCGAAATCCTGCTGACCCGCACTGGCGTGCTGGTGCCTCTGATGTTGTTGGGCTTCGCGCCTCAGGCACTCAACGCCTACGTGATTCTGGTCGGCGTACAGGCAGTACTGGCGCACGCCAACGTGCGGATCAATGGTGGCTGGCTGAACTACCTGATCGTGCTGCCGCGCTACCACCATTGGCACCACGCCCGGCACAAGGATTACATCTACAAGAACTACGCGATCCACACGCCACTGGTGGACATGTTGTTCGGCACCTTCAAATTGCCGCCCAAAGAATGGCCGGTACGTTACGGCGTGTTCGGCAAGGAGTTGCCGGGCGGGATTGTGCGCCAGCATCTGTATGCGTTTCAGAAACCTGAGCCGAAAGTGGTCGTGCCAAAACCGCCTGCCAGCGTTTGAGGCAAAAAAAAGCCGCGAGATGATCGCGGCTTTTTTGTGTCTGGCTACTCAGTAGCCGTTCTCCGGCAAACTGGCGATGATCGAGCGGTAGCTGTTCATCCGTTGCTGCTGGATGCGTCCGTCCTCGAGTGCCTTGAGCAAGGCGCAACCCGGTTCGCGATCATGCTTGCAGTCGCGGAAGCGGCAAGTGCCGAGCAAGTCATCGAATTCGATGAAACCGGCTTCGACATCGGCGCGGCTGACGTGGCCCAGGCCGAATTCACGAATACCCGGGGAGTCGATCAGTTCACCGCCGCCAGGGAAGTGGAACAGTCGCGCGGTAGTCGTTGTGTGTGTGCCCTGACCGGACAATTCGGACAACGGCCCGACACGGGTTTCAACTTCAGGCAGGAGGCTGTTGACCAGCGATGACTTGCCGACACCGGACTGACCGACGAACACACTGATGCGGCCATCGAGTTGCTGTTGCAACTGTTCCATGCCGTTGCCGTGGTGCGCCGACACTTCCAGCACCGGATAGCCCAGCGTGCGATACACCGCCAGCAATGCGTTGAGCGCCGGGGCGTTCTGTTCGTCGATCAGGTCGAATTTGTTCAGCAGCAGCAATGGGCGGATGCCGGCGTGTTCGGCCGCGACCAGATAGCGGTCGATCAGGTTGGCATGCGGCTCGGGCAGTGGCGCGAAGACAATGACGATCATGTCGACGTTGGCCGCTACCGGTTTGAGCTGGCCACGGCTGTCCGGACGGCACAGTTCGGTGGTACGCGGCAGTTGCGCGACAATCACCCCGATGCCCTGGTTGCCGGCACGCCAGACGACGGTGTCGCCGGTCACCAGTGCTGGCAGGTTCGCGCGCAAGTGGCAGCGGAACACCTGGCCGGCCTGATCACCGTCAACAGCTTCGACCTCGACCTGCACACCGAAGTGGGCGATCACCAGGCCGGTCTGTTCCGGGCCCAGGTCGCCACCCTCGAGCGCTTCGACAGCCGAGGACTCGCGTTTGGCGGCGCGTGCAGCGCGTTCGCCTTGAATCTTTTCGATGCGCCAGTTTTGACGACGATTGAGTTGGCGTTTGGCCATGGGTGTTCCGTCTGAAGAATGCAGCGATTAGGTAAAACGGCCGCGAGTTTAGCACGCCCGGGCACCGCCCTAGGCTAAACTGCGCAGCATTGCCTAGGAGCCGAAATATGCCAAACCCGCAGAACCTGATCTGGATCGACCTGGAAATGACCGGTCTGGATCCGGAAAACGACGTCATCATCGAGATGGCCACCATCGTCACCGACAGCGATCTCAATACGCTGGCCGAAGGCCCGGTGATCGCTATCCACCACAGCGACGAAGTGCTTGCGCGCATGGATGAGTGGAACACCCGCACCCACGGTAACTCCGGCCTGACCCAGCGTGTGCGCGACAGCCGCATCAGCATGGCCGAGGCAGAAGCCGAAACCATCGCCTTCCTGGAAAAGTGGGTGCCGAAGGGCAAATCGCCGATCTGCGGCAACAGCATCTGCCAGGATCGTCGCTTTCTTTATACCCACATGAGAGCGCTGGAAAGCTATTTCCACTACCGCAACCTCGACGTCTCCACGCTCAAAGAGCTGGCCGCGCGCTGGGCGCCGGACGTGCGCGACAGCTTCAAGAAGGGCAGTACGCACCTGGCGCTGGACGACATCCGCGAGTCGATCGCCGAGTTGCAGCACTACCGCAAGCATTTCATCAAGTTTTGATGTGGTGTGTGCAGGAGCGGCCACAGGTTGCTCCTGTATTGGAATGTGGCGGTCGCATCTGTTGCTATGACATCCCGCTAATCTTTCGAAGTGAATTTAATCCCGAAATTATTGTTGCAATATTCTGATGTTGAATGTTGTGCTGTTATCCTGCGGGTGAACAAAGTAATGGCTTTGACGAGTTTCAATTAAGTGTCCCCGCTTGAATTGCTGTTGTAATCAGCTTTTTGTTTTTTCTTACACTTCTGAGAAAAGGATTTCCCCCAGCGCATGTTATTACTGGCGCTCTGTATTTTCGAACACTCGGAGTGTTCGATTTGATGTCTATCAAGGAAGAAGTTCATGAGTGAAACGTTGAGTGCATCACAGGGGCAATCTGTTGAGTCAGTTGCGGCAGAAAGCATTGGTAGTTTTGCCGTCAAGTTTGACGCGGGTGCATCCAGTCGGAGCAAAGTGCTATACGCCAATGGGCGCATGCAGGTTAAGGTCCAGGTTGTAGTGGCGGGTGTGGATCGCGATGGTAACGTCGTTGCTGTTTCCGACGAGGTCATGGAGAGTATTCGTCTTGTTCACTATGACAGCGGCAAAACCTTGCGCAATGGCTGGCGAGCCAGCACCGAGCAGGGCCGTTTCACCTTGGCAGTAGCGCACACCGCCACGGTTATGGAAGATGAGGATGATGGAGACGAAGATTCTTCGGGCCAGCACCGCGTACGCACATTCTGGGTTTCCAGCGAAAATGTTGAAACCATCCAGATCGCTGCGTCCATAAAGTTTGATAACACAATCATCCGCAGTAACGGTACAACTCTGTCGAGCAGGCATGACAGCAGCATCAGCATTGAGGCCATCCTGCCGGTCACCTATGCGGTTGAGCAATTCCATTGGGAAGATGTCTGGTATGACGGCGGGTTTAGAAATCAGCGTATTTACAAATACTACCTCGGCCTGTATCCCCATGCGCAGCAAGTCAAGTTGGTGGACTGGATTGCTGAGGGCTCTGACAAGAACGTTGTTTTTGCCTTCGGTAATAAAACCAAAGGATGGAATGCAGCGTTCCAGGCAGGCATTATGATCCGCCCTGACCGGCAAAGTATTGACGTGTCGTTACCGTTTACCGACGTCGTCGGCTGGACGCCATCAGAGATATTTATCATGAGAAGGAATACGAGGTTCGAGTCAACGACCGCATCGGAGAACTGACGGTTGTCCAGTTACTGTCTCCAGCTGCACGCGATCAACCGCCGGTCGACAGATCGGAAGTTTTCCGCTTCACCGCTCTCGACCAATTTGGCACTGAACATAAACTGGCTATCCGCACAGACTTCAAAGAACGAAGCTTCAGGCTGGAACGAGGTTAACGTCTCTCTTTAGATACCGGCGCGAAGTGGCTAGACTGCGCGCCTCTCTGCCGGGATCGCCACCATGTTGCTGATGCTCTATCTGATTGCCATTACTGCTGAAGCCATGACAGGCGCGTTGTCTGCCGGCCGTCGCGGCATGGACTGGTTTGGCGTGGTGCTGATTGCCTGCGTCACGGCGTTGGGTGGCGGTTCGGTGCGTGACGTACTGCTCGGGCACTACCCGCTGACGTGGGTCAAACATCCGGAATACCTGGTGCTGACCTCGGTCGCGGCGATGTTCACCGTGTTCACCGCGCGCTGGATGCGCCATCTGCGCTCGCTGTTTCTGGTCCTCGATGCAGTCGGTCTGGTGGCGTTCACCCTGATCGGCTGCATGACCGCTCTGGAAATGGGCCACGGCATGCTGGTGGCATCGGTCAGCGGGGTGATCACCGGGGTATTCGGCGGCATTCTTCGCGATATCTTCTGCAACGACATTCCATTGATCTTTCGACGCGAACTGTATGCGAGCGTGTCGTTTGCTGCAGCATGGTGCTACATGCTGTGTCTTTATCTGAATGTCCCTGGCGAACAAGCCATACTGATTACGCTGTTCGGCGGATTCTTGTTACGACTGCTGGCAATTCGTTTTCATTGGGAAATGCCAAAGTTTGTTTATAACGACGAGCATTAACCCTCGTTGCTGGAAGATGGTGGTTTTCCGGATAAAAGCCTGTGAGCCGCCGAAGCTTGCAAGTGTATGTTTCTTACATTTTTCGCTTTGCTGTTTATTTGAAAGGTCTGTAGTTTTTTTGTTGGCATTTCTTCGGTGCCAATATTTAAATATAACTCTTCAAAGGAATACATCATGAGTGAAAGCATGGACGCTACACCCAATCAGCAAGCCAGTCCGGCCATTCTTGCTGGACTTGGCAGTTTCAAAATCAAGTTTGATGCCAGCGACAGTACTCGCAGTAAATCGCTGTACGCTAATGGACGGATGCAGGTGAAAGTGCAAGTTCTGGTTTCCGGGGTTGATGCCGATGGTGATGTTGTGCACGTACCGACAGAGGTGATGGAAAGCATCGAATTGATTCATTACAGCTCTGGCAAAACGTTGCGCGACGGCTGGGCCGCGAATATCGTGCAAGGGCGGTTTACTATCGAGGCGCCCCCCTCAGCCGCTGCAGGAGAGGTTCAAGACGATGATCTGGAAAATGACAGCATCCATCCTCAGGTACGTACGTTCTGGGTATCCTCATCGAGCGCTGGTACGACCCAGATCGGTGCACGTTTGTCTCTGAACGGTGTGAGGATCGCCAGTAACGCGACCACGCTTTCCAATGTTCATGACAGCAGCGTAACGCTCGAAGCACAAACACCTGAGACCTATTCGATTGGACTGTTCGATTGGTTTCAGACGCGGCGGGGCAATGAAGAACCCGGCAATCGTATCTGGAACTACTATCTAGGGTTGTTTCCGAAGGGGCAGCAGATCAGGCTGGTCGACTGGATTGTAGATGGAGTAGAGCCAAGCGCTGATGATATCTTTGCGGGCGGTAACAAACTTAATGAATCAAAAACAAATTATATGGAGATTACACTTGTTCGTCGCGAACGAACTGAGTTCATAACGTACTTGCCTTTTGCCGGGAATAGTAATCTGCATACTTTTACTGCTGATGCTATAACAAGGCAAGAGAAGCGATATAGCGTAACCGTCAATGATCGTGAAGGTTATCTGACCGTGGTTCAAGCACTGTCCGAGTATTCGAAAGATGCGGGAAAATACAAAGTCGGCAATGTGCTTCACTTTCGTGCCATTGATCAGCACGGTACCGAGAATAAACTGGCTATTCGCACGAATTTTCATGAGCGTAATTTATACCTCGAACGTGGCTAGGTCTCATCGTCACTGATTCAATTTCTGTGGATGCAGTTATATATGCTTTTGATAGGGTGATTACCGATAAGCTGTGATGTTCAATTGCCCGGTATTCGCACCCAAAGTGCTTTTACTGATGTCCGGCGCTGACCCTGAAGTTATGCGGGGTCAA
This sequence comes from Pseudomonas sp. CROZ-RG-20F-R04-15, assembly GCF_022662375.1. Taxonomy (GTDB): domain Bacteria; phylum Pseudomonadota; class Gammaproteobacteria; order Pseudomonadales; family Pseudomonadaceae; genus Aquipseudomonas. Next base: position 76,049 of record NZ_JAKNQL010000019.1, read on the forward strand.
CGCCATCTCACTTCAAGGATGAGTATTGATGACTGCCGAGATCTTCCGCGATCAATGAGTTCGCCAAGCATGCTGCGAAGTCTTCATTGAAAGATTTCTGGATCCCCTACCCAAAAGCCTCGTCGGGACCGATGCGTAAGGCAACCTGCCAAAAACGATGGACCAGGCATTCGGATGGTGACTACAAAGTACGCCCGTAATTGCGCACTTTCTGAGTATCGTCCTCCTGTACCGAGGAGCCCCAGATTGTCGTTCGCCTGACAGTGAACCAGCAATTCATTCGCAGTAATGGGACGACCCTTTACAGTAGCCACGACAGCAGTGCGCCCCTGATTCCCAAGCAATTCGACGCTTATTCCATCAAGAGTTTCAGGTGGCAAAAGGTTCGGCGTGAGAATCAAGAGCACGCCGGTGTAGCTATCTGCCGCTTCATGTGCTCCGTTTTGGATTTTAAGAAAGTTTACAATCTGCTTATCGGATTTCGTGTTCTGGTGATTCCTGCGCAGGTTATCTTTTGCGTGTTGTCTGGCGACGATTTGTTTGAATGGTTTGCTTCAGTGTTGCAATTACAATTTGTCAATTATCCCTGGTTTATTTGGTTTTTTGGTTGTGTGTAAATGGCCCTGTGTTAATCCTACTTTTTATTTTTTATCAGGTTAAATATATGTTTGAGAAAGATCTAAGTATTCAGCACTTTGAAGTTAAGTTTGATTCTTCGGCCGCTGATCGCCGTCGGACGTTATATGCCAACGGACGTATGCAAATTCGGGTATTGGTGCGAGTCTCCGCAGCGGATGCGCAAGGTAATGAAGTCTCTCTGCATGGGCATCCGGCGCTGCAGACCCTTAAACTCATCAGCTATAACGACGGCACACCTCTCGAGGGTAACTGGATTTCCAGTCGCCAAGAGAACCGCTATGCCCATGACATGTCAGGCCGCGAAGCGAGCATTACGCCGCTGATACCCGCTTCCGACAATCGTATATCCGACCCTTCCGAAACCATTCAAGTGTTCGAGTTCTGGGTGTCTAGCAAGCGAGTGGGATCGTTGCAGATTGCCGCAGAATTAATGTTGGACGGCAAGCGGTATCGAAGCAATGGGCAAAATGGCTACGACAGCAGCGTTAGCCTGGACGCCGTTGCTCCCAAGCGATATCCGGCTGCCAGTTTCCTGTTCGGTGGAATCAGGAGTGTCGAGCAGAAAAGTAGTTACGACAGGCTTGAACAGTTCAGTCTTTCGCTTTTTTCGGAGGGGCGGGTTATTCACTTGCTCGACTGGTCCAGTGATCAGGTGAAATATGACCCGGACTACGCTGGTGAATTCTTTTTCTCCGGCAATCTTAATGATGGTGTGAATAACCTGAGGACTTACTTTGGTTTCATTGCTCCGGTCTATGGCGAATCAGTCACAGTAAAGACGCACTATGGCTCTAGGACGCTACCTCAGGAAGCCGGTCGGATTTCCATATTCGTCTATGCCAGTGCGGAACCTGCAAATAAACCTGCGCGTACCGAAACCTTCGAGCTGAAAGTTTTTGACGAGTTCGGTACTGATCACCGTTTGCGTATTAATTCAAACACAGCTCTTCGCAGCTTCTTTATAAGCTGATTCCTTTTATTTCGTTCGTCGGCCTGCTCTTGTTGCTGAGTCTCAGGTCGACGGTTGATGTTTGTATGGATGCATTGTTTAAAATAACAGGAAGTTGTTTATGAGTAGTCATTTTCCAGAGCCCGTGCATTCGAATGCATTTAATTTTAGCGAATTTGTGAGCGGTGGCGTTGATCCTCGAACAGGTATATATACCTGCTCGTTGTCCCTGGGTGCCATTCGTTCCGCAGATTTGAACGGCCCCTCGTTTAATCTTGTGCTGAACTTCAATCCGCTTAATTCGCGCAACACAGGTTATGGCCTTGGTTGGTCGCTGACCCTGACGCGTTATGACGTTCGTAACAAGGTCATGACGCTATTCACCGGTGAAACCTATCGGGCAGTTGAATCACGAAATGCGCTTCATTTTAAAGAAATGAAGCTGGAGAGCGCCAAGGTGCTGAAGCACGGCGACGGACACTACGAAGTACGTTACAAGGATGGTCGGCGCGAAGAGCTAAAGGTCTTCGGTGCTACACAGATTGCCGTACCCATTCGAATCTTCGCAGCGAACGGCGTGAGCATCAGCCTGAAATACGCGTTGTTCAATGAGCAGCCGATGCTCATCGAAATCGCGGACGACAAAAGGACTTTGTTGAAAGTTGGCAGCACGCGTAGCCGCGTCACCTTGACTCGCGATCCCGATACGCCAGCCAGCGCCGGATTTACCTTAAAGCTCAGGAATGATCGGGTCAGCACCATCAGCTTGCCTGTCGGCAGGGGCTGGGATCTGCAGTACGAGGACATCAATGGCACCGGTTATTTGAAGCGAGTGGTTTCGCCGCTGGGGGCTGTGGAAAATATCCGCTACAAGGAAATCGGTCATCTGTTACCCACCTTGCAGGGTGTCCAGAGTCTGCCTTACGTGATTGCTCACGATATTTATCCAAAGCAAGGGCAGCCCAGGGTCGTCAAGGCTTACACCTATTCGGACTGGAACTTTCTGGGGCACGGCGTGGCGGCGGATCCTTCGGATGACGGCGACCCGCTTTACCGGGCGGCCAGCATTTACCAATACAGCAGTGTCGAGCGTCTGATGATGGGTGAGAAAGTTCATACCCAGGTCAAACGCACCTACGATAAGTTCCACCTGTTGGTTTCTGAAGTCACCACTTGTGGTGATGCGGTAGTGACAGTTGCCACCGAATATCACGGTGATGTCAAAAAAACACTCGACCAGCAGCCGGCTCAATTCCGGATGCCCAAGACGCAGACCCGCAGCTACGAGAACCGACTAACCAAGAAGATCCGTTCCGAGGCGTCGACCACTGAGTTCGATGCCACCGGTAATCTGCGTAAACAGGTCGGAATCGATGGCGTGACGACGCTGTTTGAATACTTCCCCTCCTTCCAAAGCCCGGACTGCCCCACAGACCCACTAGGCTTTGTCCGATTCCTTAAACAGCAGACCGTGATCCCGGCTTCAGGTGGTGGAGCGTCCACCGTTAAACGCTTTCGCTATGCGTTGCAGCCGGGTGTTAAAGGTTCGACATTGGCAAATGTGATGCCCGTCGAAGAACAGCTGTACGAGTGTGTGGCAGACAGTGAAGTGCTGCTGTCGACCGTCAGCCTGACCTATGTGAATGCACCCCACGACTCGCTTAAGCATGGTGTATTGCAGCAACGAAGTGTCTCGCGTGATAGCAAGACGTCGCGAGTCGAGTATTCCTATGTGCTTGACGACAATACGCTTGTGCTGAAGAAAATCTTCCAGGGTTTTGACGGTACGAGCGCGACGACCGAACAAGCGCTGTCGACACTCAATGCGCTGATCTTGTCCGAGCGTGACCCAGATGGCCAGGTTGTCGAGTATGAATACGACAAAATCGGCCGGCAGTTGCGCAAGACCATGTCCCCGGGTGCGACCAACGCGTCATCGATCCATTGGGTTTATCACGCTGCAAGCGCTACCGCGCCGGCGATGGTGGTCATGACGGATTCCTCGGGCGGCAGGCAGGTTGTCAGCTATGACGCGCTGGGGCGGGTGATCGGCATTCAGGAAAAGGACTGCGACAACCCGGATCATTCGGGGGGAAGTCCAATGCGTACAGTCTTTGCCGCTGTCCATGATCAGGTCGGGCGGTTGGTGGAGCAAACCCACTCGGATTGGTGGGAAGGCGTTGCACGACCGGTTAAAACCCAATCGCTTTACGATGACTGGGGGAATGTCAGGGAAACCCGTCATGGCGACGGTCGAATCGAACATATCGAGTTTGATCCGGTGGGCCGGCAGCAGAAGGCCTGGCAGCACGGTTTTGGCAAGACCGTGACGATCATCAATGACTTCAGCAAGCCGGACAGTATCGAGGTATTCGATCTCAAGGATCAGAGCCTGGGTAAAACCGTTTTTGAATACGATGGGTTGGGCCGAACCCTGAGCCAGACCGATCCTGCAGGTAACAAGACCCGCTACGAATATGACGTGTTCTCCCGGCTGGTTCGCAGTGTTCTCCCGGACGGGCATGCCGTGGAAACCACGTTTGCCGCCCATAGCTGCGATGAGTTACCAGTGGAAATCAAAGTGGCCGGTTTGTCATTGGGGCAACAGAGTTTCGATGCTTTGAACCGTGTGACGGAGATTTCAGTGGGGGGGCGTAAATCGGTTGCCAGTTTCGAGGCTGGTCGCAGTCTGCCCAAGTTCACCACCGACGCCACGGGTCAGAAAATCGAGTTCGTTCATGCGCCTGAACTGGGGGGGGTGTTGACTGAGCGCAAAGCCGTGACCGCGGAGGGCAAAGATGGGTTGAAAACGCGGTTCACCTACGAAGCCCTGAGCGGAAGAACCAAAAGCTGTATCGAAGAAGATCGCGAGAGTCATTTCGAGTACTTTCCCTCCGGACGTCTGAAATCGGAAACCACTCGATATGGCGAACAGCGCCGTACCGTTTCCCATACTTACTCATTTGCCGGGCTACCCCTGACGTACACGGACGTGCTGGGTGTAAAGCACCACACCAGTTACGACAAGTGGGGGCGCAGAACTACGTTCAAGCAAGGTGCGGTGCAGGCTGATTACGCCTATGACAAGCGTGGTTTGCTGCAAACGATTGAAACTCGCGATACCTCCTCCAAGCGACAAATGAAGACGCGTCTGACTTATGACGATATCGGGCGCGAAGCCAACCGCAGCTTCGAAGTCAATGGGCTGCCCACTCAGACGCTGACCTCCAGCTACAACATGACCGGCAAACTGGCGCGCAAGGTGTTGACGCGTGGCGCTGCCGTGTTGCGCGATGAGCAATTTACTTACGACGTGCGCGGGCGACTGGTTCAGTACGATTGCGGCGGCAGCCAGCGACCGCGAGATCCGTACGGAAAGGAAATTATTCAGCAGATCTTTACCTTCGACGCTCTGGATAACATTCTCACGCTACAAACCACGTTTCCTCAGGGGGTCAATGTAACCACCTTCAGTTTCAGCACGATTGACCCGGCTCAGCTCATCGGCGTCTCACACTCCCATGCCGACTATCCGGCGTCGATCGTTCTGGAGTACGACGCCGACGGTCGGATGATCAAGGATGATCAGGCACGCGCCCTGACATATGACGCTTTTGGACGTTTGGTGCAGGTGACCAATGCGCGAGGGGAAGTGGTGCGTGGTTACCATTACGACGGCTTTGATCGGCTCGTCGAGTTGTCGCAACCGCGAATGCTGGATGTGCAGCGCTACTACCACAACGCCAGAGTCAGCAGCGAGGTCCGTGGCAATGACTCGCGCAGTGTCGTGCGCCATGACGGCTTGATATTGGGGGATCAACAGCTTGGGACCGATGCGGGGAGCCGGATTTTTGGCACTGATCAACAGAACAGCGTGTTGACCCGTTTGCATGGCGAGCAATGGGTCGACAGCACCTACAGTCCCTACGGGCATCGTCCTGTCGACGGTGGTCTGTTCAGTCTGGCCGGTTTCAATGGCGAGCAACTCGATGTGGTCACAGGCTTGTATCTGTTGGGTAACGGCTACCGAGCCTACAGCCCTACGCTGATGCGTTTCACCAGTCCCGACAGCATGAGTCCGTTCCGTGCGGGTGGTTTGAATGCGTACGCTTACTGCCTGGGCGACCCGATCAATAGAATTGACCCAACGGGCCATGTTTCCTGGCAGTCGATTGCCGGGATCGCATTGGGGTTCATCGGGATTGTATTGAGTATTGTGACCATGGGGGCTGCCACGCCACTGGGCCTGTTCGCCATGGGGTTGGGTGTCGCATCGGGAGCTGCCGGTATCGGCAGTGAGGTGGCAAATGCCTACGACTCACAATCCCAGGCAGGAGCGATACTTGGATGGGTGAGTCTTGGTCTTGGAATCGCTTCGATAGCAGCGGGAGCGCTTGCGGTCCAGAAGGCCTTGTCACAGACCAGTAGAGCCCGTGCTTACATCGCCACGGTTGCGGACGAGCCACCAGTCAAAATCGTTGAAAAGGAATTCGGTATATTCACCAAGCCGGGGGGCAAAAAAACCCCTCAGCGAGCGGCTCCAGAACCTTGGACTTTCGAGATTGACGGCGTGAAGGTGGATGGGCAAGCCGACTTGAGTGTCATTAAGGGTTTTAGCAAATTAGATAAACGTGAAATAGGAAAGGCCAAAACATTCCTGACCGAGATCGTCGACGAGGGGAAGACGCCAACCGACGCGGCTAGCATGTTGGGAACTCATACTAAATATAGAGAGCTAATCCCGTTCCGCAGCGCCAATTCCAAAGAGCTTAACGACCCTGCTTTCTTCAACGGGACGGGGCAAACCGAAATCAAGCTAAGTGCTGCCCAACGTTTTATATTTTATGCGAACAGAGATACTCGGACGGTGACGGCGCATGCGTTTGGGCACACGGTGAAAGGAAGTTGAAAGGTCTGTAAACGAATTTGACGCAAATACGCGAATAGTGTGATTTGCCGAATTTAGCTCGGTTCTGCACTTGAGTAAAACGGGGCTGCGTGAAGATCTATGTATATCTTCACGCAGCAATCATCCCGATAGACTGCTCCTTTCAATCGGCAAGTTATCCAGAGGGATGACTTGTGTAGATGTCCGGCGTTGCTTGTGCAGAGCTGCTGGATCAGTGCAATCAAATCAAGGATGAGAGTTTATGTCTGGCAAACCACCAAAAATCAAACCTTCCCTCGGAAAAAATAACGACTCCAGCGCTGGGGGTTCCCATCGTCAGCTACGTACCAGCCCGCCCCACCCGTCGAATGTCCCGCATCAGGTAGCGCAATCTCCTCTTCTCATGTCGGCGACTGAAGCCGTAGCGCAGTCGGTCAGCGTGACCCCGATGACTTCCTACATGGGAGTTGCAATGGCTGCTTCGGCACCTGCGTTCCGGGACTACTGGGTACGTGCCTGGAACAATCTCGGTGAGGCCGACGCGTTGGGCATTCGGCTATGCAAGCAGCGTCAGTATGTCGCCGTTGCCGATGAATATTTCGTGCAAGTGGTCAAAGATGCCGAAAGCGGTCTGTACCGTGCCACGGTCGCCAGAGAACTCAATGCTTCCGGCCCGCTGATGAAGCTGGATGCCGAGGGCAAGTTCTGGCGTCCGGCGGACAACGATGACTTGCCCGGGCAGGTAGCAGTGGAACGAGCCAGGGAGTTGTCCGGTGAGGGGGAATTTCAGCAGGGGTCGATTCCCACGATAGACGAGCGTCTGGCCGAGCTGTATCCGACCATGACCGAGGAGGCCCGATCAACCATGCTTAACGAGCGATTTGGCGGCGATCCGTTGCTCGCGGTGGCTCGCCTGGAGAAGGAATTCTCCACACTGGTGGAAGACCTTGGAGCGTGGGTGGCAGAAGTGCCGCCTCTCCACCCCGTCACGGGGCTGTCGCTGACAAAGACCGAGATTGAGTCTCAGCGAGCCCACAGAGAGTTTTTCGCACTGGAGTTACAAGCCAATTGGTCTCGCAAGGCAACAACCGTAAACCCTTACACCCCGTCAACGCTTGATTACGATCTGGATATGCTGGGAAGCCTGCCGCGTTTATCGGCTGACTTCAGTCATGTCCGTGAACTGAGTCTCTCCAGCACTTCGCCACTGAGTGGCAGCGCTTTTCTCGAAGCTTTTCCGGGCGTGCGGTATCTGATCCTCTCGGGTTTTGCGCTGAAAACGTTTCCCGTTGAAATTTTTCAAATGAGAGAACTGGCGACATTAACACTGGACAACTGCGACATTCGGCTCTCCGAAGCAACCGTCGAAGGCCTCGCCCATATTGAAAACTTGACGCTTCTGGATTTAAGCGACAACCCGCTTGGCCTGGCGCCTGATATCAGTTTCATGCGGCGCCTGGACAGCCTCTATCTTTCGAATACAGGGCTGACCGAAGTTCCAGCCGGGCTGTTTGACATCGAGAGTCTCGCCTACGCAGATTTGGGGAGTAATGGAATCAAGAACTTGCCACTGGAATTGTCCGACGTGCCCGATGTTTGGGAAGTCAACTATAACTTTCGAAACAATCCGCTGGATGAAGATACCCTGCAACGAGTCACTGACTATATGGATGCCGCCGGTTTAGACAAAAAAGTCCTGATTCAAGTGGATGGTGATGTCTGGGTGCCCCAACAGAATATAGTGTTCGATGGCGTGGACAGTGGGCTGGAGAGTTCCGACGAGGGCTGACTCATTGGCTGGCAACATGCTCGGGTCAGCGGACTGTGCAGGCTATTGTTCGCACCGCAAAAGTGGATCGAAAGGATTTTACAGTGTGTCAGGGACATGCTGGCGCAACGCCCACTCAACATGCTCTCTAACCAACTCTGACGGATAATCCCGTCGCGCCTTCAACGCTTCCAGCACCGGAATCGTTGAAGGCGCATTGCCCAGCCCCACCGCCAGATTCCTCAACCAGCGCTCATACCCCGCACGCCGCAACGGCGAACCTTCAGTGCTGCTCAAGAACTTCTCTTCATCCCACAAAAACAGCTCTGCCAGTTCGGCGTTGTCGAGGTTGTGCCGTGGCTTGAAATCGCTTTCCCCGGAAGGCTTGGCAAAACGGTTCCACGGACAGCAAATCTGGCAGTCATCGCAACCGAACACACGATTGCCGATCAGCGGCCGCAGCTCTTCGGGAATGGCGGTTTTCAGTTCGATGGTCAGATAGGAAATGCAGCGCCGCGCGTCCAGTACATACGGGCCGACGAAGGCGTTGGTCGGGCAGATATCCAGACATGCTGTGCAGCGCCCGCAATGTTCAGTGCTGTGCGGTTCATCTACCGGCAATGGCAGATCCACGAACAATTCGCTGAGAAAGAAGTAACTGCCAGCCTTGCGATTCAACACCAGAGTGTTTTTGCCGATCCAGCCCAGCCCGGCCTGTTCGGCGATGGCTTTTTCCAGCACCGGGGCACTGTCGACAAACGCGCGGAAACCGAACGGGCCGATTTCGGCCTGGATCTTGTCGGCCAATTGTTGAACACGTTTACGGATCAATTTGTGGTAATCGCGGCCCAAGGCATAACGCGACACGTAGGCTTTTTCCGGTTGTGTCAGCATGTGCGCCATTTGCGTATCGCCGGGCAGGTAGTCCATGCGCAGCGAAACCACGCGCAACGTGCCCGGCACCAGCTCTTCGGGGTGCGAGCGTTTGCTGCCATGGGCGCCCATGTAGTCCATTTCGCCGTGGTAGCCGGCCTCGAGCCAGCGCGCGAGGTGCTGCTCATGCTCGGCCAGATCGAGACCGCTGATGCCGACTTGCTGAAAGCCCAGCTCGCGGCCCCAATCCTTGATCGATTGGGCGAGGGCGGGCAGGTCTGTGGTGGTGGCGGACATGAGACGAGAGAAACCGGAGCTGAGGTGCGTATAATTCTGCCAGACATCGGAGCCTGAAGACGCATGCCGCACACGAAAGATCAATTACCCGACGCGCTGTATGGCGCCGCACAGGTGCGCGAACTCGATGCACGGCTGATTGCCGCCGGTACGCCGGGCTTCGAATTGATGCAGCGCGCGGCGCATGCAACGTGGCGCGCGCTGGTTCGGCAATGGCCCGCAGCCACTGAACTGACGGTGCTGGCCGGGCATGGCAACAATGCCGGTGATGGTTATCTGGTCGCGGCCATGGCGCAACGAGCAGGCTGGCCGGTGCGGGTGTTGGCGGTCGGCGATCCGCAGCGTTTGCAGGGCGATGCCGCGCAGGCCCATGCCGAAGCTTTGGCGGAAGGTGTCGCGGTGCAGGGTTGGCAGGTTCAAAGTGAACTGCGCGGGGTCATTCTCGACGCATTGCTCGGCACGGGGCTGAGCGGGGATGTGCGTGAGCCTTACGTGTCGGCGATCAAAGCCATCAACGCCAGCGGTTTGCCGGTGACCGCCGTCGATATCCCTTCTGGATTGTGTGCCGATACTGGACACGTGCTGGGTGTCGCCGTGCAGGCCGATCTGACGGTGACCTTTATCGGACTGAAGCTCGGCCTGTTCACCGGGGATGCGGCGGATCACATCGGCTCGTTGCTGTTCAATGATCTGCAGGCCAGCGCCGACATTTATCGTGACATTCCGGTCATCGCCCAACGGCTCAACACGGCTAATCTTCCGCGACTGGCACCGCGAGCACCGACGTCACACAAGGGCCGTCTAGGCCATGTGTTGCTCATCGGCGGCGATCACGGGTTTGGCGGGGCGATTTTGCTCAGCACGGAAACGGCCCTGCGCAGCGGCGCGGGCATGGTGTCGCTGGCAACCCGTCCTGAACACGTCCCGGCGACGCTGACGCGAGTGCCGGAAGCCATGGCGCTCGGAACCTCGTCGGCCAATCAGTTGATGGGCTTGCTGGAGAAGGTTTCTGTACTGGTGGTTGGTCCGGGGTTGGGACAGGCCAGTTGGGGGCGGGCGCTGTTGTCGGCGGCAGCCAACGCAGCACTGCCGCAAGTCTGGGACGCCGACGCGTTGAACCTGTTGGCCAGTGGTCTGGTCGAGTTGCCCAAGGATTGCGTGATCACGCCGCATCCGGGCGAAGCCGCGCGTCTGCTGGGAATCAGCACCGCTGAAGTGCAGGTCGATCGTCCGGCGGCAGCGCTGGCATTGAGTAAAAAATATACAGCGGTTGTGGTGTTGAAAGGCGCTGGCAGCCTGATCGCGCATCCCGACGGACGCCTGGCGTTGTGTCATCAGGGCCATCCGGCCATGGCCAGCGCCGGACTCGGCGATGTGCTGGCAGGTTTGACCGGTGCATTGCTGGCGCAAGGCATGGACGGCTTCGATGCCGCGTGTCTGGCGGTCTGGCTGCACGCCAATGCCGGTATGCAGCAAGGAAAATTCGGCCGTGGGCTGGCGGCCAGTGATCTGATTCCAGCCATTCGTCAGTTGTTGGAGGAGCAAGCACCGTGTCTGAAGTAACCCTGTACCTGGCCGATGAACAGGCCATGAGCGACTTTGGCGCACGGATCGCCCGCGTGACCCAGGGCCATGGCCTGATTTTTCTCGAAGGCAACCTGGGGATGGGCAAAACCACGCTCTCACGGGGCATCATTCGCGGCTTGGGTCATGTCGGCTCGGTAAAAAGTCCGACCTTCACCTTGGTCGAACCCTACGAAATCGGTGACATCCGCGCCTTCCACTTCGACCTGTATCGATTGGTCGATCCGGAAGAACTGGAGTTTCTCGGCATCCGCGACTATTTCGAAGACGATGCCCTGTGCCTGATCGAGTGGCCCGATAAAGGTGCAGGCTTTTTGCCAAAGCCTGACCTGACCATTACCATTAGCCCGCAAGACAGCGGGCGTTCGCTGAAAATTTTATCCCAGGGCTCGCGTGGCGAGGCCTGGTGTGCCGCTTTGGCATTGGAATCCAATTAAATGATGGGGTTAGGTATGCGCTTTCGCGCGTTGGTGGCTGCCGCTGGACTGTTGTTGATGGCAGTAACCGTCAACGCTGTGGCCGATTCAAAGGTCAACAGCGTGCGCTTGTGGCGGGCGCCGGATAACACGCGACTGGTCTTCGACCTGAGCGGTCCGGTGCAGCACAGCGTGTTTACCCTGACCGCTCCGGATCGACTGGTCATCGACATCAACGGCGCCACCCTCGGTGCGCCGCTGAATGTGCAGACCGCGAACACACCGATTACTGCAATGCGTTCGGCCCAACGCACGCCGACCGATCTGCGCGTGGTCATCGACCTGAAGAAAGCCGTCACCCCGAAAAGCTTCTCGCTGGCGCCGAACGCGCAGTACGGCAACCGATTGGTGGTCGACCTGTTCGATAACCCGGCCGACGCCGCACCGCCGCCTGCGCCAACCCCGCAGGTCGCGACCGTGCCGGCAGTGCCGGTGACCCCGACTGAACCGGCCATCAAGTTGCCGCCAGCGCCGGCCGGCAAGCGCGACATTATTGTCGTGATCGACGCCGGCCATGGTGGTGAAGACCCGGGTGCGTCCGGCTCGCGCGGCCAGCGTGAGAAAGACGTGGTATTGCAGATCGCCCGTGAACTGCAGCGTCAGGTCAACGGCATGAAAGGTTTCCGTGCCGAATTGACCCGTACCGGCGACTATTTCATCCCGTTGCGCGGCCGTACCGAAATTGCCCGCAAGAAGGGCGCCGACCTGTTCGTCTCGATTCACGCCGACGCCGCACCATCAGCGGCGGCCTTCGGTGCGTCGGTGTTTGCGCTGTCTGATCGCGGCGCGACGTCGGAGACCGCCCGTTGGCTGGCCGACAGCGAAAACCGTTCCGACTTGATCGGTGGTGCCGGTAACGTCAGTCTCGACGACAAGGACCGCATGCTCGCCGGCGTGCTGCTCGACCTGTCGATGACTGCCTCGCTGACCTCCAGCCTCAACGTCGGCCAGAAAGTCCTGACCAACATCGGTCGCGTCACGCCGCTGCACAAACAGCGTGTGGAACAGGCCGGGTTCATGGTGCTGAAGTCGCCGGACATCCCGTCGATCCTGGTCGAAACCGGCTTCATCTCCAACGCCAACGAAGCCAACAAGCTTTCGGCCTCGAGCCACCAGCAGGCGCTGGCCCGCTCGATCAGCAGCGGCGTGCGCCAGTTCTTCCAGCAGAACCCGCCACCGGGCACTTACATCGCCTGGCTGCGTGACTCCGGCAAGATCGCCCAGGGCCCGCGCGATCACCGCGTCGGCCCAGGTGAAACGCTGGCGATGATCGGCGTGCGCTATCAGGTGTCGCCGGCCACGCTGCGTGCCGCCAACAACCTGAAAAGCGATGAGTTGAAAGTCGGTCAGCACTTGACCATTCCAGGCACCGAACTGGCGTCCAAAGAATGAACGAAGTGTTGAGCGCTGCCGCCCGCATCGAACTGCTCAGCCCTCGGCTGGCGAACCAGATTGCCGCCGGTGAGGTGGTTGAACGCCCGGCTTCGGTGATCAAGGAACTGTTGGAAAACAGCCTCGATTCCGGCGCCAAACGCATTGATGTCGACGTCGAGCAGGGTGGCGTCAAGCTACTGCGGGTTCGTGACGATGGCAGCGGAATTTCCGCCGACGACCTGCCGCTGGCCCTGGCCCGTCACGCCACCAGCAAGATTCGCAATCTGGAAGACCTTGAGCAGGTGATGAGTCTCGGGTTCCGTGGTGAGGCACTGGCGTCGATCAGCTCCGTGGCGCGCCTGACCCTGACCTCGCGTACTCGCGATGCCGATCAAGCCTGGCAGGTGGAAACCGAAGGTCGTGACATGGCGCCTCGGGTTCAACCAGCGGCGCATCCGGTCGGCACCTCGGTGGAAGTGCGCGACCTGTTCTTCAACACCCCCGCGCGACGCAAATTCCTCAAAACCGAAAAAACCGAATTCGATCACCTGCAAGAAGTGATCAAACGTCTGGCGCTGGCGCGTTTCGACGTCGCATTCCATCTGCGACACAACGGCAAAACCATCCTCAGTCTGCACGAGGCCCACGATGATGCGGCCCGCGCGCGGCGTGTGGCGGCAATTTGTGGCTCAGGTTTCCTCGAACAGGCGTTGCCGATCGAGATCGAGCGCAACGGCTTGCACCTGTGGGGCTGGGTCGGTCTGCCGACCTTCAATCGCAGCCAAGCGGATTTGCAGTATTTCTTTGTGAATGGCCGGGCGGTGCGCGACAAGCTGGTCGCTCATGCGGTGCGGCAGGCTTATCGCGACGTGCTGTTCAACGGCCGTCATCCGACCTTTGCGCTGTTTTTCGAGGTTGATCCGGCGGCGGTCGACGTTAACGTACACCCGACCAAACACGAAGTGCGCTTCCGTGACGGGCGCATGGTGCATGACTTCCTTTACGGCACGCTGCACCGCGCGTTGGGCGATGTGCGTCCTGAAGATCAGCTTGCCGGTTCCGTCACCACCGCCGTCGTTCGCCCGACCGGCCTCGATGCCGGTGAGTTCGGTCCGCAGGGTGAAATGCGCCTGGCGGCCAATGCGCTGCTGGAGCAACCGCAGGCGCAACCGGCGTTCAATACCTCGTCCGGTGCCAGCGCTGGCGGCGCCTATCAGTATCAATACACACCGCGCCCACAATCGGCGATGCCGCCGGCCGCCGAGGCGCAAGCCGCGTATCGTGAGTTCTTCGCGCCGCTGCCTGAGGCCAATGCCAACGCATTGCCGGCCGGTCAGGAAGACATTCCGCCACTCGGTTACGCACTGGCGCAGCTCAAAGGCATCTATATTCTGTCCGAGAACGCCCAAGGTCTGGTGCTGGTCGATATGCATGCCGCCCATGAGCGGATCATGTATGAGCGCCTGAAAATCGCCATGGCCAGCGAAGGTCTCAGTGGTCAGCCGTTGCTGGTGCCGGAATCGCTGGCGGTCAGTCAGCGTGAAGCCGATTGCGCCGAGGAACATGCGGCGTGGTTCCAGCGTCTGGGCTTTGAATTGCAGCGTCTGGGCCCGGAAACCCTGGCGATTCGTCAAATTCCGGCGTTGTTGAAGCAGGCCGAAGCGAACCGTCTGGTCGGCGACGTGCTGTCGGACCTGATGGAGTACGGCACCAGCGACCGGATTCAGGCGCATCTCAACGAATTGCTCGGCACCATGGCCTGCCACGGCGCGATTCGCGCCAACCGGCGCCTGGCCCTGCCGGAAATGAACGGCCTGCTGCGCGACATGGAAAACACCGAGCGCAGCGGTCAATGCAACCATGGCCGACCGACCTGGACCCAACTGGGCCTGGACGATCTGGACAAACTGTTCCTGCGCGGTCGTTGATGAGCCAGCTCCCTCCAGCGATTTTTCTGATGGGCCCGACCGCTGCGGGCAAAACCGACCTGGCCATCGAGCTGACCAAGGTGCTGCCGTGCGAGCTGATCAGTGTCGATTCGGCACTGGTCTATCGCGGCATGGACATCGGCACCGCCAAACCGTCGAGAGAGTTGCTGGCCGAATATCCGCACCGTTTGATCGATATTCTCGATCCGGCTGAAGCCTATTCGGCTGCGGATTTCCGTCGCGATGCCCTGCAAGCCATGGCCGAGATCACCGCGCGCGGAAAAATTCCGCTGCTGGTCGGTGGCACGATGCTCTATTACAAGGCGTTGGTCGAAGGCCTGGCAGACATGCCAGCCGCCGACCCCGAAGTCCGCGCGCAGATCGAAGAAGAGGCTGCACGCCTTGGCTGGCAAGCCTTGCACGACCAACTGGCAATCATCGACCCGGTGTCAGCGGCGCGGATTCATCCGAACGATCCGCAACGCCTGAGTCGCGCGCTGGAAGTTTATCGGGTCAGTGGTCAGAGCATGACCGAACTGCGCCAGCAACAATCTGCGCAAAGTACTGAAGCAGCCGCTTCGGGACTGCAACAATTGCCCTATACTGTCGCGAACTTGGCCATTGCCCCGGCAAATCGTCAGGTATTGCACGAGCGCATTAAACAAAGATTCACAAATATGTTGGAACAGGGGTTCATCGACGAGGTCGTAGCCCTGCGTAAAAGAAGTGACCTGCATTCGGGGTTGCCGTCTATACGTGCGGTAGGCTACCGCCAAGTCTGGGACTACCTGGATGGCAAGCTGACGTTGGCCGAAATGCAGGAGCGCGGCATCATCGCCACGCGCCAATTGGCCAAACGCCAGTTCACCTGGCTGCGCAGTTGGGAAGATATACACTGGCTGGACAGTCTTGATTGCGACAATCTGCCACGCGCCTTGAAATACCTTGGGACCATCTCCATATTGAGCTGAGTCCTTGCAATTGCCGTCTATCCTTGGGGGTGTGACGGCCAAAGCCATCTGAATTACCTATTTTTATTATTGAATCCTTAAAGGAGTGCGGCACATGTCAAAAGGGCATTCGCTACAAGACCCTTACTTGAATACTTTACGTAAAGAGAAAGTTGGGGTTTCCATCTACCTGGTCAACGGTATCAAACTGCAAGGCACGATCGAGTCGTTCGACCAGTTCGTGATCCTGCTGAAAAACACCGTGAGCCAGATGGTTTACAAACACGCTATCTCGACAGTAGTGCCGGTTCGTCCAATTCGTCTGCCTAGCGCAACCGAATCCGAAGCAGGTGACGCTGAGCCAGGTAACGCCTGATAGGAGTCTCCTTTGTTCTTTGAGCGCCACGGTGGTGGTGAGCGAGTGATCCTCGTTCACTTGGATGGACAGGACCCTGAGGCGCGCGAAGATCCGCAGGAGTTTCAGGAATTGGCTAATTCGGCCGGCGCCGAGACCGTTGCGTTTTTTAACGTGCCGCGTCATCGGCCAACCGCCAAATACCTGATCGGCAGCGGCAAGGTCGAGGAACTGCGCGACCTGGTCAAAGCTGAAGAAGCCGATCTGGTGATTTTCAATCACATCCTCACGCCCAGTCAGGAACGTAACCTCGAACGTGTTTTCGAGTGTCGCGTGATCGACCGTACCGGCCTGATTCTCGATATTTTCGCCCAACGCGCCCGTACCCATGAAGGCAAGCTCCAGGTCGAACTGGCCCAGCTTGATCACATGAGCACGCGGCTGGTTCGTGGCTGGACTCACCTTGAGCGTCAGGGTGGTGGCATCGGCATGCGCGGGCCGGGTGAAACCCAGCTCGAAACCGACCGTCGTTTGCTGCGGGTTCGTCTGCGGCAGATCAAGGGTCGTCTGGAGAAGGTGCGCAGCCAGCGCGAGCAATCGCGACGTGGTCGCTCCCGTGCGGACATCCCTACCGTTTCTCTGGTGGGATACACCAACGCCGGTAAATCCACACTCTTCAACAACGTGACGAAATCCGACGTCTACGCGGCTGACCAATTGTTCGCCACACTGGATCCGACCCTGCGCCGTCTCGATATTGACGACCTGGGGCCGATCGTTCTGGCGGACACGGTGGGCTTCATTCGTCACTTGCCGCACAAGCTGGTCGAAGCATTTCGGTCTACCCTCGAAGAGTCGAGCAATTCCGATCTGCTGTTGCACGTGATCGATGCGGCCGAACCGGATCGCATGTTGCAGATCGAGCAGGTGATGGTAGTGCTGGGCGAGATTGGTGCCCAGGACTTGCCGATCCTCGAGGTCTATAACAAACTCGATTTGCTTGAAGGCGTTGAGCCACAAATCCAGCGCGACGAAAACGGCAAGCCCCAGCGGGTCTGGCTGTCGGCGCGAGATGGCAGCGGTCTGGAATTGCTTGAACAAGCCATCGCCGAATTACTCGGCAGTGATTTGTTTGTCGGTACCCTGCGCTTGCCGCAACGATTCGCGCGACTGCGTGCGCAGTTTTTCGAACTCGGTGCGGTGCAAAAAGAAGAGCATGACGAAGAAGGCATCAGCCTGCTGGCCGTTCGTTTGCCCCGTGTCGAGTTGAATCGACTGGTCAGCCGCGAAGGATTGCAGCCGATGGAATTCATCGAGCAACACACTTTGCAATAAAAGCCTGAAAAAGCGGTTGTGCCGCAACGGCAGGCATTCTGTAGCATTGGTCGGCGCGCCGTGGGTGCGTCTTTGCTTTATCAGATGGAGAGCGCTATGGCTTGGAATGAGCCGGGTGGCAACTCGAATAATCAGGATCCTTGGGGTGGCAAGCGCCGCAATAACGGCGACCGCAAGGGGCCACCGGATCTCGACGAGGCCTTCCGAAAGCTGCAGGAAAGCCTGAACGGGTTGTTCGGTGGTGGTAAGAAACGTGGTGATGACGGCGGTGGTTCGGGCAAGAGCAGTGGCGGCTTCGGCGGTCTGCTCGGCATCGGCCTCGTCGTGCTGGCGGCTGTCTGGCTGTACAGCGCAGTCTATGTCGTGGACGAGCAGGAGCAAGCCGTGGTGCTGCGCTTCGGCAAGTACTACGAGACTGTCGGCCCGGGCCTGAACATCTACTTCCCGCCGATCGACAAGAAGTACATGGAAAACGTCACGCGTGAGCGTGCCTACACCAAACAGGGCCAGATGCTGACCGAAGACGAGAACATCGTCGAAGTGCCGCTGACCGTGCAGTACAAGATCAGCAACCTGCAGGATTTCGTGCTGAACGTTGATCAGCCGGAAATCAGTCTGCAGCACGCGACCGACAGTGCCCTGCGCCACGTGGTGGGTTCCACCGCCATGGACCAGGTATTGACCGAAGGTCGTGAACTGATGGCCAGCGAAATCAAGGAGCGTCTGCAACGTTTCCTCGATACCTATCGCACCGGTATCACCGTCACTCAGGTCAACGTACAGAGCGCAGCAGCACCGCGTGAAGTGCAGGAAGCCTTTGACGACGTGATCCGCGCCCGTGAAGACGAGCAGCGTTCGCGCAACCAGGCTGAAACCTACGCCAACGGCGTCGTGCCGGAAGCCCGTGGTCAGGCCCAGCGCATCCTCGAAGATGCCAACGGTTACCGCGACGAAACGGTCTCGCGCGCCAAGGGTGAAGCGGATCGCTTTACCAAACTGGTCGCCGAGTACCGCAAGGCGCCTGAGGTTACCCGCCAGCGTCTGTACCTGGACACCATGCAGGAAGTCTTCAGCAGCACCAGCAAGGTACTCGTGACCGGTAACAAGAACGGCCAGAGCAACCTGCTCTACCTGCCGCTGGATAAAATGATTCAGAACAGTTCGGGCAGCAATGCGCCGGTCACCGGTTCGGCCGCCGCCAGTAACAACACGGATGTCGCGCCGCATGTCACTGACCTGCCGCAGTCGCGTACAAGGGAGACCCGCTGATGAGCAATAAATCGCTGATCGCCCTTATTGTTGGCGTCGTTGTCGTGCTGGTGGGCTGGAACTGCTTCTACATCGTCGCTCAGACCGAGCGTGCGGTGCTGCTGCAGTTCGGTCGTGTGGTTCAGGCCGATGTTCAGCCAGGTCTGCATGTGAAAGTGCCTTACGTTAACCAGGTGCGTAAATTCGACGCACGTCTGATGACGCTGGATGCACCGACACAGCGTTTCCTGACCCTGGAAAAGAAAGCCGTGATGGTCGATGCCTACGCCAAGTGGCGCGTGAAAGATGCCGAGCGCTTCTACACCGCGACTTCCGGCCTCAAGCAGATCGCCGACGAGCGTCTGTCCCGTCGTCTGGAATCCGGTCTGCGTGACCAGTTCGGCAAGCGCACCCTGCACGAAGTAGTGTCGGGTGAACGTGATGCGCTGATGGCTGACATCACTGCATCGCTGAACAAGATGGCGGAAAAAGAGCTGGGTATCGAAGTTGTCGATGTCCGGGTCAAAGCCATCGATCTGCCGAAAGAAGTAAACCGCAGCGTGTTCGAACGTATGAGCACCGAGCGTGAGCGTGAAGCTCGCGAGCACCGCGCCAAGGGTAACGAACTGGCTGAAGGCATCCGTGCCGACGCCGATCGTCAACGCCGCGTGCTGCTGGCTGAAGCCTATCGTGAATCTGAAGAGGTTCGCGGTGATGGCGACGCCCAGGCGGCGGCGATCTACTCCAAGGCCTACGGTCAGGATCAGGAGTTCTACGGTTTCTACCGTAGCCTGCGCGCCTACCGTGAAAGCTTTGCGAACAAATCCGACGTGTTGGTCCTCGACCCGAGCAGCGACTTTTTCCGTTACCTGGAAAAGGCCAAACCTTGATACGGCGTTGACCTGAATCATTCCGCCCGGCGGCTAATACCTCGGGCGGGGTGATCCTTTGGGAAAACGTGTGTATGATGCGGCAGCCGGGAAATTCCCGGCTTTTTTGCGTCTGCACGTTTGATTGCTGTTTTTTGTTGCAGGCATCGGGTTGAATGACCCGAGAGTATTTCGAGGAAAGTGATGGGCGAAGCCGGTAACAGGCCTTTCGCCGCGTCGTTCATGCGCGTGCGTTTTGAACGGACCGGTCATTTTCTGCTTCACTCAAGGCTCGCCCGCAGGCTGGCCGCCCGGATCAAAGGGGAATGGCGTAATGGCAACGGTAGACCGCTGGCTGCTGCCAGATGGCATCGAAGAAGTACTGCCACCGGAAGCGGCGCGCATTGAAGTCGCGCGTCGTCAGGTGTTGGATCTGTTCCAGAGCTGGGGTTACGAGTTTGTCGTGACTCCCCATATCGAGTACCTGGAATCCCTGCTGACCGGCGCGGGCCAGGACCTGGATCTGCGTACCTTCAAGGTCATCGACCCGCAGTCGGGCCGGCAGATGGGTTTCCGTGCCGACATCACGCCGCAAGTGGCGCGCATCGATGCGCACGCCCTGCGTCGCGAAGGCCCGAGCCGTCTGTGCTACGCCGGCAGTGTGCTGCATGCGCAGCCGCGTGCACTGTCGTCCTCGCGCAGCCCGATCCAGTTGGGCGCCGAGTTGTACGGCGACGCCAGCCCGAGCAGCGACGTTGAAGTGATCAGCTTGATGCTGGCTATGCTGCAACTGGCCGATGTGCCGGATGTGCACATGGACCTCGGTCATGTCGGCATCTACCGTGGTCTGGCGCGTGCCGCCGGTCTGTCCGGTGAAGTCGAGCAGCAGTTGTTCGATGCATTGCAACGCAAGGCCATCGACGAGGTCATTACCTTGACCGAAGGCTTGCCGGCCGACCTGTCCGGCATGCTGCGGGCGCTGGTTGATCTGTGTGGCGGCCGTGAAGTGTTGAGCGCTGCCCGTGAGCGTCTGGCCAATGCGCCGGCGCCGGTTCTGGCAGCACTGGAAGACTTGCTGGCGATCGCCGAGCGCCTGTCGGCGCGCTTCCCCGAGCTGCCGCTGTACTTTGATCTGGGCGAGCTGCGTGGCTACCACTATCACACTGGTGTGGTGTTCGCAGTGTTCGTACCGGGCGTTGGCCAGTCCATCGCTCAGGGCGGTCGCTACGACGACATCGGCGCGGATTTTGGCCGCGCGCGTCCGGCAACGGGCTTCTCCACCGATTTGAAAACCCTGGTGACCCTGGGGCGTGCTGAGATCGAGCTACCGTCTGGCGGTATCTGGATGCCTGACAGTACGGATGCGGCACTCTGGCAGCAGGTTTGCCAGTTGCGCAGTGAGGGTCAGCGTGTCGTTCAGGCCTTGCCTGGACAACCTTTGGCCGCCGCCCGTGATGCGGACTGCGACCGGCAATTGATTCAGCAGAACGGGCTTTGGCAAGTATCGCCACTGGCTTCTTGAGTTTTCCTGCCGGCCATCGCCGGCACCAAGTTTGCGCGAATGAGGACAAGTGTTATGGGTAAGAATGTCGTAGTCCTGGGCACCCAATGGGGTGATGAGGGCAAAGGCAAGATCGTTGATCTGCTGACCGAACATGCTGCCGCCGTAGTGCGCTACCAAGGTGGCCACAACGCTGGTCACACCCTGGTGATCGACGGCGAAAAAACCGTTTTGCACCTGATTCCGTCGGGCGTGCTGCGCGAAGGCGTGCAGTGCCTGATCGGCAACGGCGTGGTGGTTGCACCTGACGCCCTGCTGCGCGAGATCACCAAGCTGGAAGAGAAAGGCGTACCGGTGCGCGAGCGTCTGCGTATCAGCCCCTCCTGCCCGCTGATCCTGTCCTTCCACGTGGCGCTGGACCAGGCCCGTGAAAAGGCCCGTGGCGAGCTGAAGATCGGTACTACCGGTCGCGGCATCGGCCCGGCTTACGAAGACAAGGTTGCTCGTCGTGGCCTGCGTGTTGGCGACCTGCTGAACATGCCGCGCTTCGAAGACAAGCTGCGTGAACTGGTGGATTACCACAACTTCATGCTGGTCGGTTACTACAAAGAACCGGCCATCGAGTTCGAAAAAACCCTCGCCGAGTGCAAGGAATACGCTGAGCTGCTCAAACCGCTGATGCTCGACGTGACGGCTGAGCTGCACGACCTGCGTCGCGCCGGCAAAGACATCATGTTCGAAGGCGCCCAGGGTTCGTTGCTCGATATCGACCACGGTACCTACCCGTACGTGACCAGCTCCAACACCACCGCCGGTGGCGTGGCGACCGGTTCGGGCGTTGGCCCGATGTTCCTCGATTACATCCTGGGCATCACCAAGGCTTACACCACTCGCGTCGGTTCGGGCCCGTTCCCGACTGAACTGTTTGACGACGTTGGTGCACACCTGGCCAAGCAAGGTCACGAGTTCGGCGCCACTACTGGCCGTGCCCGTCGTTGCGGCTGGTTCGACGCCGTTATCCTGCGTCGCGCTATCGATGTGAACAGCATCTCGGGTATCTGCCTGACCAAGCTGGACGTACTCGACGGCCTGGAAACCATCAATATCTGCGTCGGCTACAAAGACGCGCAGGGCAACGCCGTTGCTCCGACCGACGCTGACAGCTACGTGGGCCTGCAGCCTGTGTACGAAGAAGTGCCGGGCTGGACCGAATCGACCGTGGGTGCAAAAACCCTGGAAGAGCTGCCGGCTAACGCTCGTGCCTACATCAAGCGCGTTGAAGAGTTGATCGGCGCACCGATCGACATTATTTCGACGGGCCCGGACCGCAACGAAACCATCGTTCTGCGTCATCCGTTTGCTTGATAAGTCGTTGATGTAAAAACACAAAGGCCCCTTCATCGGGGCCTTTGTCGTTTATGCCTGTTGGACG
Organism: Pseudomonas sp. CROZ-RG-20F-R04-15; assembly: GCF_022662375.1. Lineage (GTDB taxonomy): Bacteria > Pseudomonadota > Gammaproteobacteria > Pseudomonadales > Pseudomonadaceae > Aquipseudomonas. The sequence continues at coordinate 98,515 of NZ_JAKNQL010000019.1, forward strand.
GCATGACCTTTGCTGTGAATCTGTCTACAAGAGTGCCATCAAATTAATGGCGTCAGAAGTAGAGGTATTCACAGTGTCGGCCGTTCTCTCACTGTTACAAAGCCGTTTGTTGCGCCCAGTGTTCGTTACCCTTGGTATCGCCCTTTTGGTGCAGGTGCTGGTGGCCGTTGCCCTGACGCGGAGCACCGTCACGGCGCTGGAAGCTGATCTGGCGGTGCGCCTCGGCGCCGACAGCCAGAAACTCTCGGGCGAACTGGAGCAGGCCGGGCGTGAAGTCACGTCGAGCCTCGACGCCTTGTCTGCCAGTACCCGTCAGCGCCTGACTGCTGGTTTGTCAGCGCGTTTGAAGGACGAGCAGGCGCAGTTGCGTGCGACGCTGGAAAAGGATCTGAAGGATTCGGCCAATGACATGGCGCAATTGTTGGCCTCGGTGGCGCCGCGCGCCATGTGGGACAGCGACGTGCCGACCCTGTCCGAGTTCGCCCGCCGGGCCCAGCGCAATCCCAATGTGTTGTTCGTGGTCTACGACGACGCCACCGGCCAGCACCTGACTCGCTATCTCAACCGCGAAAACCCGATCAACAAGGCCTTGCTGGAAAAAGGCCAAGGCGAGCGTGCGCTGGATAAAGTGCTGGATGCGGCCAAAAACGATCCGTCGGTTTACTACCTCGAAGCCTCGATCAATCCCAATGGCGTGGAAATCGGCAAAGTGTTGATGGGTGTGTCCACGGCCTCGGTGGAAACCGATCTGGCGGCGCTGGACAAGCGCTTCTCGGCGTTGATCGCCAGCAGTGATCAGTTGGTCGGCGACAGTCTCAAAGGCGCTGCCGCAGACAGTGCCAAAGCCATGCAGTCGCGCCTGCAATCGGCGCAGTCCACCGCGACCGAGATGAAATCCAATACCGCCAATACCGTTCAGGAAGCAGCGGCAACCTTGCGCTGGCGCATTGGCCTGGGTCTGGCGCTGGTCGGTTGCGGTGTGCTGTTGTTGCTGGCGGTAGTGTTGGGCCATCGCGTGGTCAATCGCCTGAAGATGCTCAACGCAGCCATGGATGACCTGGCGGCGGGCGAGGGCGATCTGACCAAGCGTGTGCAGATCAACAGCAAGGACGAAATCGGCGACATGGCCTCGGCGGTCAATCGCTTTGTGGATAAGTTGCAGCCGATCGTGCGCGAGGCGGGGGATGTCGCGCAGCGTACCGGCGTAGAAATCGGCGCGATGACCCTGCGCAATGCCGGTGCCGATGCGGCGGCGGGCATGCAGCGTGATGAAGTGGCGGAAAGCCTGCGCGCGCTGTCGCAAATGGCTGATGAGGCGCAGTCGGAAAGCCATGCGATGCAGGCAGCGTTGAAGCAGGTTGTGGATATTCGCCAGGCGACTGACGAAAACACTCGCACCTCCGCCAAGGTCGGCAGCCTGATCGAAGCGCTGGCGGGGCAGGTCGATACCGGGGCGAAAGTCATCGAGCGGCTGGCCCAGCAGAGTGAGCAGATTGAAGTGGTGTTGACGGTGATTCACGGAATTGCCGAGCAGACCAACCTGCTGGCGCTCAACGCTGCCATTGAAGCGGCGCGCGCGGGCGAGACCGGGCGTGGATTCGCCGTGGTGGCCGACGAAGTACGTGCACTGGCGAGCAAGACACAAAGCTCTACCGGCGACATTCAGGCGCACATCGTCGCTCTACAGCAGGGCGCACGTGAGGCTGTCGAGGCGATCGGTCAGGCCGGGCGCCAGGCCAGCGAAGGTTTGCTGGTGTTGCGCGACAGTGCGCGGTTGCAGCAATCGGTGCAGACGTCGGTCGAGCAAGTGCATGCGGCGATTGGTCTGGCAACGCAGGCAGCGGCGCATCAAGCGCAAGGCGCGCAGGCAGTGCGTGGGCGGGTCGAGACGATTCATGCCCAGGCCGAGAAAGCGGCGCAGGCGGTGGTGGAAACCACGGCCAGTGGCAAGGTGCTGGACGGATTGGCTGCGCAGCTCAAGGCGAGTCTGGGGCAGTTCCGGGCTTGATGTTGTCTGATCAGGCCTCTTCGCGAGCAGGCTCGCTCCCACAGGTTGGAGGTGTACACAGATTTTGTGTTCGCCAACAATCATTGTAGGAGCGAGCCTGCTCGCGAAAGCGGTATCAGCGGCTCAGATACATCCGCGTCGTCAACAGATACACGGGCAACCCGGAAACCAGAATCAACAACGCCGCATAAGGTGCCGCCGCCGCAAACTCGACATTCGCCGTATGCGCCCACACCTCGGTCGCAAGCGTATTAAGCCCGGTCGGACTCAGCAGTAACGTAGCCGTCAATTCCTTCATCGCATCCAGAAACACCAGCGCAAACGCCGCGCCCAATGCCGGGAAGATGATCGGCAGCGTCACCCGGCAAAACGCCGTGAACGACGAAGCGCCCAGTGTGCGCGCAGCCTCTTCCAGCTGCGGCGAAGCCTTGTTCAACGCAGTTCGAATCGGCGCCTGCGCCAGCGGCAAAAACAACAACGCATAAGCGATCAGCAGCAATCCCGAAGTCTGGTACAGCGCCGGCACGTAGTGCAGGGCGAAATACACCAGCGTCAGCGCAATCACCAAACCTGGCAGAGCATGAAGCAGATACGGCAGGCGCTCGGCCCAGATCGCCAATTGGCCTTTGTAGCGCACCACCAGCAATCCGACCGGTACCGCGAGCACCAGACACAGCGCCGCGCCACCGAGCGACAGCGCCAGCGACGACAACAGTGCCTCAGTGATCGCCGCCACCGGGAATGCCGCCGAGGAACCAACTGCGAGCCAGTAGGCCAGCATCCCCAGTGGAATCCCGCTGCCAACCACCGCCAGCGTCAGGCAGTACAACTGGCCGACCGCTGCCCATGGTCCGAGTCGAACCTGTTCAGCCTGCCGCGCTGCACCTTGCCCGGTGCGCACATGGCGGCCCTTGCCGCGTACGCGCAACTCCAGCCACAGCAGCACCAGACACAGCGCCAGCAGCACGGCCGAAAGCATCGCTGCGTTGGCGTTGCTGAATTCCAGTTCGAATTGCTGATAGATCGCTGTGGTGAAGGTTTGCAGGCCGATGATCGACAGTGCGCCGAACTCCACCAGCATATGCAGGGCAATCAGCAGCGAACCGGCCAGTAGTGAAGGCCAGAGCAGCGGCAGAGTGACGCGGAAAAACACGCCCCAGCGATTCTGCCCGAGGGTGCGGGCCGATTCTTCGAGGGAGGGATCAAGATTGCGCAGTGTCGCGGCCACCGGCAGAAAGATCAGCGGATATTTCGACAGGCTCATCACCAGAATCGCCCCGCCAAGTCCTTCGAACTGCGCGCTCAGAGAAACCCAGGTAAAGCTGCTGACAAATGCCGGCACCGCGAACGGCAGGCACAAAATCACTCCCCACAGACGGCGCCCCGGCAAATTGCTGCGTTCCAGTAGCCAGGCCAGCGACAGACCGATCACGCCGCAGGTGAGGGTTACGCCAACCATCAATGCCAAGGTGTTGCGCAGCAGGCCGAACACATACGGACGCCACAACAAGTGCAGCGCTTCGGCCCAACCGGCCTGCCAGGCTTTCAGTCCGACGTAGGCCAGCGGCAACAGGCTCATCACCACCAAAAGCAATACCGGCAGCACCAGCCAGATCGATGGTCGCTTGCGCTTTGGTACGTAACCCCCGCGCGCGGCGGGGGCGGATAACGATGCGGCCATCAGTTCAAGCCAACTTCGCGTTCCAGTTCCAGCGCTTCTTCAGCATTGCCCAGATCGGCTGGTGTGACGTTCGGCGCTTCCAGCTCGCTGAACGGCTTGAGTCCGCGATCCGACTCCATACCTTTGTGCAAAGGATATTCGGCGGTGGTCTGAGTGATCACGCGCTGACCTTCTTCGCTGGCCATGTAGGCAAGAAATTGTTGGGCTTCTTTTGGATGCTTGCTGGATTTCAGCACGGCAGCGCTGGACACGGTGATCAAGCCGCCGACGTCGCCGCCGGTGAAGTAATGCAGTTTCGAATCCAGTTTGCCTTTCTCGCGTTGCAGGGCGAACCAGTAGTAGTTATTCACCAGCACGGTAGCGACTTCGCCGTTTTCCACAGCTTTGAGGGCGACCATGTTGTTGCTGTAAGTCTTGCCGAAGGCGCGCAGGCCGGTCAGCCATTCCTCAGCGGCATCGCGACCGTGCATCTTGATGATCGCTACGGCTTGTTCCTGGAAGGCGCCGCTGGTCGGTACGAAGCCGACCTTGCCCTGCCACTGCGGATCGGAAAACTCCATCACCGATTTTGGCAGGTCTTTTTCGTCGACCAGTTTCGGGTTGTAGGCGACCACGCGAACCCGCGCTGTCACACCGATCCAGGTGCCGTTACCGGCGACATATTTTTCCGGCAGAACGGCCAGCGTCGCGTCATCGGTCTTGGCCAGCAGGCCCAGTTCGCCGAGATTGTTCAGCGGTGGCGACTCTTCGGTGTAGATCACGTCGGCGGGAGAGCGGTCGCCTTCTTCGATGATCTGGCTGGCCAACTGATTGCTGCTGCCCTTGCGCACGTTGACGTGAATGCCGGTCTTGGCTTCGAAGGCTTTGGCGATCGCGTCGCCGACTTCCTTGTGCTGGCCGTTGTAGAGAGTCAGGGAAACCGCATCGGCAGCCTGGGTGAGGGGAGTGGCGAGCGCCAGGCCGAGGAGGGTAAAGGTCAAGCCTCGGCGCAGGGTATTTCGAAACGTCATTCGCAGGGTTCCTCACTGTCGCATTGCAAAAACTTGCAACAATGATAAACGATATTGTTTCTCAGATGCGCCTTGCGGTGGGGTTGAGGTTTTGATTGGCGGAAGTGGTGAGGGTTTTCTGGAAGCCAGAAACGCAAAAACCCGCTTTCGCGGGTTTCTGTGAAATCCAAGGCCCTAACCTTGAATTTGAATTGGTGCCCAGAAGAAGACTCGAACTTCCACGACCTTGCGGTCACCAGCACCTGAAGCTGGCGTGTCTACCAATTTCACCATCTGGGCAATCATCGCAAGCGTTGCCGCTGTTGATGTGGCGCACTATACGGAGCGCCTTTTGATCTGTAAACCCCTGATTTAATTTTAATAAATCAGTTTTAAGAAAACCCGGGCTTAGAATGCAAAAAACCCGCTTTCGCGGGTTTTGTATGAGCCTTGAAACTGATCTAGTCTCAAGCTCGAAATTGGTGCCCAGAAGAAGACTCGAACTTCCACGACCGTAAGGTCACCAGCACCTGAAGCTGGCGTGTCTACCAATTTCACCATCTGGGCAGTATCGGCAACGCTTGTACGTCGTCGATGGCGCGCACTATACGGAGCGTCTTTTCAACTGTAAACCCCTGTCAGCAAAAAACATGATTTTTTTTACCAGCGGTGTTCAAAACGGCTTCTCAGTGTCGATACAGGGCCTCTGTTGGGCCTTATATAGTCGGAAATTTCCCGTTTCATGGCGCCTATGCCAAACTAACCCGCATATAGACAAGGTGAAAACTCTCTAATGGCCGATTGGCAGTCCCTCGATCCCGAGGCCGCTCGTGAAGCGGAAAAATATGAAAACCCTATTCCTAGCCGCGAACTGATCCTGGCGCATCTCGCCGATCGGGGTTCGCCTGCTGCCCGCGAGCAACTGGTCGAAGAGTTTGGTCTGACCACAGAAGACCAGATCGAAGCCCTGCGCCGCCGTCTGCGCGCCATGGAGCGCGACGCTCAACTGATCTACACCCGCCGTGGCACGTATGCACCGGTGGATAAACTTGATCTGATCCTCGGCCGCATCAGCGGTCACCGTGACGGTTTCGGCTTCCTCGTTCCTGACGATGGCAGTGACGACCTGTTCATGAGCCCGGCGCAAATGCGTCTGGTATTCGACGGTGACCGTGCGCTGGCCCGTGTTTCCGGTCTCGACCGTCGCGGTCGCCGCGAAGGCGTGATCGTTGAAGTGGTCTCGCGTGCTCACGAAACCATCGTCGGTCGCTACTTTGAAGAAGGCGGCATCGGCTTCGTCGTCGCGGACAACCCGAAGATCCAGCAGGAAGTGCTGGTTACCCCGGGCCGCAACGCCAACGCGCAGATCGGTCAGTTCGTCGAGGTGAAAATCACCCACTGGCCGACGCCGCGCTTCCAGCCGCAAGGCGATGTGGTCGAAGTGGTCGGCAACTACATGGCGCCGGGCATGGAAATCGATGTCGCCCTGCGCACTTACGATATTCCGCACGTCTGGCCTGAAGCCGTGCTGAAAGAAGCCGCCAAGCTCAAGCCGGAAGTCGAAGAAAAAGACAAAGAGAAGCGCGTCGACCTGCGCCATCTGCCGTTCGTCACCATTGACGGCGAAGATGCTCGCGACTTCGATGACGCGGTTTATTGCGAAGCCAAGCCGGGCAAACTGCGCCTGTTCTCCGGCGGCTGGAAGTTGTACGTGGCGATTGCCGACGTTTCCAGCTACGTGAAGATCGGTTCGGCACTCGACAACGAAGCGCAAGTGCGCGGCAACTCGGTGTACTTCCCCGAGCGCGTCGTGCCGATGCTGCCTGAGCAGCTGTCCAACGGCCTGTGCTCGCTGAACCCACACGTTGATCGTCTGGCCATGGTTTGCGAGATGACCATCTCCAAGTCCGGCGAAATGACCGACTACTGCTTCTATGAAGCGGTGATCCATTCCCACGCTCGTCTGACTTACAACAAAGTCAGCGCGATGCTGGAAACGCCGAAAATCACCGAGGCGCGTCAGCTTCGCGGTGAGTACAACGATGTTCTGCCGCACCTCAAGCAGCTTTATGCGCTGTACAAGGTTCTGCTGGCCGCCCGTCACGTCCGTGGCGCGATCGATTTCGAAACGCAGGAAACCCGGATCATCTTCGGTACCGAGCGCAAGATCGCCGAAATCCGTCCGACCACCCGCAACGACGCGCACAAGCTGATCGAAGAATGCATGCTGGCGGCCAACGTGGCCACCGCCGAATTCCTCAAGAAGCACGAAATTCCTGCGCTGTACCGCGTCCACGATGGTCCGCCACCGGAGCGTCTGGAAAAACTTCGTGCCTTCCTCGGCGAGCTCGGTCTGTCCCTGCACAAAGGCAAGGACGGCCCGTCGCCGAAGGACTACCAGGCACTGCTGGCGAGCATCAAGGATCGTCCGGATTTCCACCTGATCCAGACCGTAATGCTGCGTTCGCTGAGCCAGGCGGTGTACAGCGCCGACAATCAGGGTCACTTCGGCCTGAATTACGAAGCCTATACCCACTTCACTTCGCCGATCCGTCGTTACCCGGACTTGCTCACGCACCGCGCAATCCGCAGCGTGATCCATTCGAAACAGGACACCCCGCACGTTCGCCGTGCCGGTGCGATGACCATTCCGAAGGCGCGCATCTATCCGTACGACGAGGCGGCGCTGGAGCAACTCGGCGAGCAGTGCTCGATGAGCGAGCGCCGTGCCGACGAAGCGACCCGCGACGTGGTGAACTGGCTCAAGTGCGAGTTCATGAAGGATCGCGTGGGCGAATCGTTCCCGGGCGTGATCACCGCAGTGACCGGTTTTGGCCTGTTCGTCGAACTGACCGATATCTACGTCGAAGGCCTGGTGCACGTCACCGCGCTGCCGGGCGATTACTACCACTTCGATCCTGTGCATCACCGTCTGGCGGGCGAGCGCACCGGCCGCAGCTTCCGTCTCGGCGATACCGTTGAAGTGCGCGTGATGCGCGTTGACCTCGACGAACGCAAGATCGACTTCGAGATGGCTGAAAAAACCATCAGCGCGCCGATCGGTCGGAAAAAGCGTGGCGCTGAAACCGCTGCGCCTGCTGCCAAGGCTTCGGAAGACAAGGCCCCGGCAAAAACCGCCGGCCGTCGTCCTGCCAAAGAGAAAGCTGCCGAAGCCTATCGTCCAAGCGACGCTGTGGCGAAAAACGCCGAGCTGCGTAAAAGCCGTGAAATGAAGAAGGCTCTGCTTTCCGACGCCAAAAACGGTGGTAAAGCGGCGCCTGGGGGAAAGACCGGGCGGTCGGCGCCTGAAAAGGCCTCCGGCGGCAAGCCAGCGAAACCGAGCAAACACCGTAAAGGCCCGCCAAAAGCGGGTTCGGCTCCAGCCAAAAGTGGCGGGGCACGTAAACCGAAGGCGAAGTCATGAGTCAGTTGGAAAAAATCTACGGCGTTCACGCGGTAGAAGCGTTGCTGCGTCACCACCCGAAACGCGTCAAGCAGATCTGGCTGGCTGAAAGCCGCAACGACCCGCGCGTGCAGACGCTGGTTGAGCTGGCTAACGAAAATCGCGTCCAGGTCGGCCAGGCCGAGCGCCGCGAAATGGACGCCTGGGTTGAAGGTGTGCACCAGGGCGTGGTCGCGGAAGTCAGTCCGAGTCAGGTCTGGGGCGAAGCAATGCTCGACGAGCTGCTTGATCGCACTGACGGCGCGCCACTGTTGCTGGTGCTCGACGGCGTGACCGATCCGCACAACCTCGGCGCTTGCCTGCGCTCGGCCGATGCGGCCGGTGCGCTGGCGGTGATTGTGCCGAAAGACAAGTCGGCAACTTTGACGCCGGTCGTGCGAAAAGTCGCTTGCGGCGCGGCAGAAGTGATTCCATTGGTTGCCGTGACTAACCTCGCTCGCACCCTGGAAAAACTTCAGCAGCGCGGTCTGTGGATTGTCGGTACTGCCGGCGAAGCTGAAGTCAGTATCTACGACCAGGACCTGACTGGCCCGACCATCCTGATCATGGGCGCCGAAGGCAAAGGCATGCGTCGCCTGACTCGCGAACACTGCGACTATCTGGTGAAGCTGCCGATGGCTGGTAGCGTCAGCAGCCTCAACGTCTCGGTTGCGACGGGCGTGTGCCTGTTCGAAGCCCAGCGTCAGCGCGGTGCCAAAGCCAAGGCTGCCGCGAAGAAGTCCTGAGTCGTACACGATTCAAATGTGGGAGATTCTATGTTGCCCAGCAACCCTAAAATCTCAGGCTAATCGGTATTCGCCCTGACTTTTCATCAGGGCGAATGCCACTCGAT
>NZ_JAKNQL010000002.1 GCF_022662375.1 Pseudomonas sp. CROZ-RG-20F-R04-15
ATCCGGGATAAAAGTTTGTGAAGATAATCAGGTACAAATGTAAAGCCCCGTCGCAATGGAAATTGCGACGGGGCTTTTTGCATTACCCTCAGCAGATGCGCGGCTAACCCCCGTTCAGCTCAACTTTACCCATTGAAGTGCTGACTTCGGTGATCTGTCGGCGACCGTAGACTTCATATGTGCGGCTGCCGTCATCGCTGTCCGGTTTGCGCAATGCCAGTTGCGCGAACAGGCCATTCTTTTCGCTGTAACTGCCGAACCAGTCGATCAAGGCGCCGATGTAACAATCATTGCCGATGAAGACTGGCAGGTCGGCGACTTTTTCAATGCTGTAATGCGCGGGGCCAAAGCTGTAGTAATCGTTTTCACCGGCGCCGGTAGCCGGAATAGGGCAGAGCGGTTCTTTTGAAGGGATAGCGGCGGTTTCATTTACTTTGGCCACTGCCAGATTGAGCGCTCGGCGCAGATCGCGTTCGAGTTCAAACGTGCTGTTGCCGTCATCTTTGTGCTGTAGAGCAGGCACGTCGAGGTCATAGCGATAACGGATTGTCACCGTAGGCACCTGGACGTTGATTTTCAGCGGGTTGAGCAAGTAGACCCGATCAACGCCGTACTCGCTGTTTCGATAAGCCGCATAAGTTTTGCCGCGCAGGTTTATCCAGTCCACTGACTGATTAGCGCCGCGATCGTTGGTGTAGAACAGCGAACTTTCGGACTCAACAGATCGTTTGACGAACCGTTCTCCGTCGCGACGCCAGGTTTCCATATAGGTGAACAGACCGGTGCCCCCCGGCAGTAGGTATTCACAATCAGATCGCGTTGCCCGTCGCCATCCAGATCCCGCAGGGCGTAAGAGCTCAGGCCGGTCTCGACAGCGTCAGTGATCTGCGAAGCGGTCAACGCTCGCCATTCATTGGTAATAACGCCTTTGAACTGCGCTGTTGGAAAGCGCGTTATCGAAGGGTCATCTTCATTGGCATCGCCGGCAAAACCGCCGGCGGGCGTTTTGACGGTGAGCGCGGCCAGAACTCGTTCAAGGGCAAACTCCGTTGCGTCCTTACAGGCGGCTTGAATGCGCTTTTGCAAATCGTCCAGCGCGTGTTTATCTAGATCATCCGCTGCTCGGCGAGGATTATTGAAGCACCCGCTTCAGGGAACCGTACTTCTGGCCGATAACCCATTCGGTGACTTAAACGTCGCGCGAAATCGCTTGATAGCATTTGGCCGCCAGCTATCATCTGCGCGCCTGAAATTGCCCTCACTTCAATTGCCTGGAAATCTTCGATGCTGTCGTATCACCAAAAGAGTTTTCTGATCGTCGATGATTTCTCGGATTTCCGCAGTTCTGTGCGTTCGATGCTGCGTGAGCTAGGGGTCAAGGACGTCGATACCGCCGACACCGGTGAGCAGGCGCTGAAGATGTGTGCGCAGAAATCCTACGATTTCATCCTGCAGGATTTCCATCTCGGTGACGGCAAGAAGAACGGCCAGCAGGTACTCGAAGACCTGATGCTGGAAAAGCTCATCAGCCATGAAGCGGTGTTTGTCATGGTCACGGCCGAGACCAGTCAGGCGATGGTACTCAGTGCCCTGGAGCACGAGCCGGATGCGTACCTGACCAAACCGTTCAACCGCTCAGGTCTGGCCCAGCGCCTGGAGCGTCTGGAGCAGCGCAAGACGTTGCTCAAACCGATTCTGCAAGCCCTCGACCGTGGCAAGCCGGTCGAGGTGCTCAACGCCTGCATCGCCCTGTGCAAGCAGGACATCCGCTATTCGCCGCTGTGCCTGCGCTACCGTGCCGATGCGCTGCGCGACATGAACCAGAACGAAGCGCTGGAACGGCTTTACGACAGCATCATCGCTGACCGACCGTTGCCGTGGGCGTTTGCCGGACTGGGCAAGTTGCTGTTCAAACGTGGGCAAGTCGCCCAGGCCAAAGGCGTCTATGAAAAGGCGCTGAAGGTGTTTCCGATGATGCCGTCGTTGTACGACGGTATGGCCGACGTGCTGGTTGCCGAGGGTGATACCAAAGGCGCGCAACAGGTGCTGGAAGAGGCCATTCGTCTGTCACCACTGGCGGTACGTCGCCAAGCCTTGCTGGGCAAACTGGCGATGACCAACGAGGATTTCGACACCGCTTCGCGTGCTTATCGGCAAGCCGTGTCCCAAGGTGCACAGTCGCGCTTCAAAGATCCGGAAAGCAACCTAGGCCTGGCTCACGCGTTGATCAGCAAAGGCAGTGAGCGCGGTCTCGACACACGCACGCGGCTGGAGATCAACACCACGCTCAGTGCGGTGGCCAAAGAGAATCCGACCGACCCGGGCCTGCAGATTCGTGCACGTTTGATGAAGGCCACCAGCCTGTTGCTCAACGATGCAGAAACCGCCGACAAGCTCACCGAACAAGCGCTGATGCGCCTCGACGGCATGGAGCAATTCATGAGCCCGGAAGCCGCGCTGCTGGTCGCCAAGCAATTGCAGATGCTCGGTCAGGCCGAGGCGGGCACCTCGATGCTCAAGAGCTGTGCGGAGATCTATGGTGATGATCCGGCGGTGATGAAAGACATCGCCAAACTCACCGATGACCCGACTATCCTCAGCTCCAGCAACGCCGCTGCCGACCTCAACCGTCAGGGCGTGCGCGTGTACAAGACCGGCAATCTGGTGGAGGCCCGCGAGGTGTTCCGCAAGGCGCTGAAGCTGCAACCGAAGAACATCAGTATCGCGCTGAACATGGCCCAGTCGCTGCTGCACGGCACTGACACCAGTGCGCCGTCGGCGGAGCTGGAAGAATGTCGGGCCTGCCTGAAAATGGTTGGCCTGATGCCCGACACCGACGCGCGTTTTGCGCGTTATCAGAAGCTGAAAAGCAAGGCGTTTGGCGAATGAATCACGACGAACAAGCTCTGGATTTTTCCACGGTGATCGCCTCCACCGTTCACGACATGAAGAACTCGCTGGCCATGCTGATGCAGGCCCACAGCCAATGGCTGGCGCGCTTGCCGCAAGAACTGCGCGAAGGCACGGAACAGGGCGTGATCGACTTCGAGTTTGCCCACCTCAACGGCATGCTGGTGCAGTTGCTCGGGCTGTACAAACTCGGCGTCAATCAGCTGCCGCTGCAACCGGCCTATCACGAGCTCGACGACTTTATCGAGGCGCAACTGGCGGCGCATCAAGAGGTGTTTGCCAGTCGCGGGATCATCGCCACGTATGAAGTCGATCCGTTGAGTCCGCTGGGTTTCTTCGACCGTGAATTGATTGCCTCCGTGCTCGGCAACTGCATCAACAATGCGATTCGCTATGCCCGCGAATCGCTGCTGATTACTGTCAGTGACGAGGCCGGACAATTGGTGCTGAGCATCAATGACGACGGCGACGGTTACCCGGCCGAGATGCTCGAGCGTCAGGCCGATTACGTGCAAGGCATCAACCACAGCAGTGGCAGCACCGGACTCGGTTTGTATTTTGCCAATCGCATCGCAGCGCTGCATCAGCGCAACGGTGTTGAAGGTCGCACCGAAATCCGCAATGGCGGCCCACTCGGTGGCGGGGTGTTCAGCCTTTATCTGCCGTGACGCGCCTTTTTGTTTGACGCTGCTTGATATTCCGAACAGCCGAAGCCTATTTTGTACGGGTCGCCGTTCGCGGCTCGCACAATAACAAGGATTGCGTCATGACAACCGATGGCCAGCGTTCACTCGCGCAGCGATTGACGGGCATTGATGAGATTGAATGTGTCACGCCGGATTTGAACGGCGTACCACGGGGCAAGGTGATGACCGCCGAGGGTTTCCTCGAAGGGCGGCGTTTGCAGTTGGCGCGGGGTGTGCTGCTGCAATGCATCATGGGCGGTTACCCGGCCGCGCGGTTTTATGGCAGCGATGACGGCGATCTCGCGCTGATTGCCGAGCCCACCCAGATCCATCGCCTGCCGTGGAGCGACGATCCGCGCGCTCTGGCCATTTGCGACGCTGATGAACTGAGCGGCGAAAGCTCCAATCTGTCGACCCGTGGCCAGCTCAAGAAGGTCATTGCCCGTTACGCCGCGCGTGGCCTGATGCCGGTAGTGGCGACCGAACTGGAATTCTTTGTCTTCGCGCCGAACACCGATCCGAGCCAGGCATTCCGTCCGCCAGTCGGCCTCGACGGGCGTCGCGAGGATGGCCAGTCGGCGTTCAGTGTCAGCTCCAATAACGGTCTGCGGCCGTTCTTCAACGAAGTCTATAAATGCATGGCGGCTCTCGGTTTGCCGCGCGATACCTTTATGCATGAGATGGGTGTCAGCCAGTTCGAGATCAATCTGCTGCACGGCGATCCGCTGCTGCTCGCCGACCAGACGTTCCTCTTCAAGCACCTGCTCAAGGAAGTTGCGCTCAAGCACGGTCTCACCGTGGTGTGCATGGCCAAGCCACTGGCGCACACGCCGGGCAGTTCGATGCACATTCACCAAAGCATCGTCGACAGCCGCAGCGGCAAGAATGTCTTCAGTGATGAGCAGGGTGAGCCGACGGCGATGTTCCGCCACTTCATCGGTGGTCAGCAGGCAGGCATGGCTGATTTCACCGCACTGTTTGCACCCAATGTGAACTCCTATCAGCGTCTGTGCCATCCGTACGCATCACCGAATAACGCGTGCTGGTCCCACGACAACCGCGCGGCCGGGCTGCGCATTCCGGCCAGTTCGCCGGTCGCTCGTCGCGTGGAAAACCGTTTGCCGGGCGCCGATGCCAATCCGTATCTGGCGATCGCCGCCAGTCTGGCCGCCGGTTTGCATGGCATCGAGCATGAACTGGAACCGAGTGAAGCCATTCAGGGCGAGTTCGAGGTGCCGGACAATCTTTCGTTGCCATGTACTTTGCACGCCGCCCTCGAGCGTCTGAAACGTAGTCAATTGGCCAGGGAACTGTTCGGACAGGAGTTCATCGAAGGCTACATCGCTTCGAAGACCATGGAGTTGACCAGCTTCTTTGATGAAATCACTCCCTGGGAACGGCGTGTTCTAGCAGCCCAGGCCTGACGAACTGTCGCCACCGGGCTATCGTTTTGGTAGCCCGGTCTTTACTGCAAGGAGCCGCTCGGAACGCCGATGCGCCAAATCTGGAAATCCTTTCGAGCGCTGTATTTCGCCTCGCTGATGATGTTGATCGGCTCGGGCCTTCTATCCACTTATCTGGCGTTGCGTCTAGCCGCTGACAACGTCGACGGCCTCTGGGTCGGTGCGCTGATGGCCTGCAACTATTTCGGTCTGGTGTTGGGCGGCAAGATCGGCCACCGCCTGATTGCGCGGGTCGGGCATATCCGTGCCTATTCGGCGTGTGCCGGGATTGTCGGTGCGGCGGTGCTGGGCCATGGTCTGGTCGACTGGCTGCCGGCGTGGCTGGTGCTGCGGACGATCGTCGGTCTGGGCATGATGTGCCAATACATGGTGATCGAGAGCTGGCTCAACGAGCAGGCGGACGCCAAACAGCGCGGCCTGGTGTTTAGCGGCTACATGATCGCCTCGTATCTGGGACTGGTGCTGGGGCAGCTGATTCTGGTCATGCACCCGGGGTTGGGGCCGGAGCTGTTGATGCTGGTTGCCCTGTGTTTTGCCCTGTGCCTGGTACCCGTGACGTTGACCCGGCGCATTCACCCGGCGCCACTGCATCCGGCACCGATGGAGCCGCGCTTCTTTATCAAACGGGTGCCGCAGTCGTTGAGCACGGTGCTGGGTGCGGGTCTGATCATCGGCTCGTTTTACGGTCTGGCGCCGCTGTATGCCTCGCAGCAAGGGCTGTCGACCGAGCAGGTCGGTCTGTTCATGGGTAGCTGCATCTTTGCCGGTTTACTGGTGCAGTGGCCTTTGGGCTGGTTGTCTGACCGTTACGACCGGGCGCTGCTGATTCGCTGCTTTGCCGGGTTTCTTGCGGTGGCGGCATTGCCGTTGGCGGTGCTGCCGCAGGTGCCGCTGGAAGTACTGTTTGTGGTCGGCTTTTTCTGCTCGCTGGTGCAGTTCTGCCTGTATCCACTGGCGGTGGCATTCTCCAATGACCATGTCGAAGGTGATCGGCGGGTGTCGCTGACGGCGATGCTGTTGGTGACTTACGGGGTCGGGGCGAGCATCGGGCCGTTGCTGGCGGGTGTGCTGATGAAGCTGTTCGGCAGTCAGAGCCTGTATGCGTTTTTCAGTTTCTTCGCGCTGGTACTGGTGTGGCGGATCCGGCCGAAAGCCGTGACCAATCTGCATCAGGTCGACGACGCGCCGCTGCATCACGTGGCCATGCCCGACAGCATGTCCAGCTCGCCGCTGGTGGCCGCCCTCGACCCTCGGGTAGATGAGCAAGTGGTGCAGGAGCAGATGGTGCAGGATCCGGTGCAGACGCCGGCGAGTCCCGAACCTGCGGCTGAACCCGATGTTCAGCCAGAGCCTGCGGCAGAAACTGAAACGGATAGCGGCGACGACAAGCCAACCCCCGATCTCAGTGGCGGCAGGCCTTGAACTGAACAAAACCAACGCGCATAAAAAAGGGCAGTCCCACCAGGGGCTGCCCTTTTTATTGGTCGCTGCGAATCACATATCGTCTTTATCGAAACGGCGTGCTTCCCGTTGCAGCTGATAAACAAAACGCTCAACGTTGCGCGCTGCCTGACCACTGATGTTGTGGAAACGCAGGCCGGCAAAGGTGATGTTGAGTTTTTCTTCGAAGTGCAGATAGCGCAGTTCGACAGAGGTCGGCTGGTTGCCGAACAGCGGCGGGGCGATCAGGCGGTCATAGACCTGGCCCAGTTGCAGACGATCAGTGATATCACCTTCGAAACGCAGCTTGCAGCCGGTCGCGGAGATATCCAGCAGTTTGCCGTTGATCGGCGCCTTGAGTTTTTCGCCGCCCAGTTCAACGCTGACCAGATCGGTCAGTTTCAGCGCGGCGCGGAAGGCATTGCGGCGCTGGTGGTAAACCACTTCGGTCGGCAACTCGCCGGTGTAGAAGCGATCACCGTCGGACTCCTCGATATTCAGCGTGCCGGTGCATTCCCAGGCAATGCGCACGCCTTCATGAAAACCTTCAACCTTGAACGGCTCACCGGCCAGCAGGAAGCGTTCGCCATCACGCGGGATCATCTCGTCCAGCGCGATCGAAGCGCTGTCGCGGTCGACCTTGATCAGATAGCTCTGAAAGCGCTGGCTGCGCTCGTGGAAGGTGATGATCAGCGGATCGTGGCTTTCTTGCAGCTGGCGCAGGTTGCTGGAGATTTCCAGTGGCGTGGTAAGCACCTTAGGGGGCTGCGGAGCATCATCCGCGCTGAGGGCGTTGGACACGGTTTATCAATCTCCAGACAAAATATGACGACTAGCCAGCATTTTGCCAGCATGTTTCGCGGGTTGATAGAGCTGGCGCATCAACGGCTCATGCCTGGCTGAGCGGACGCGGTACGGCGGGCTTGGCAAAAGTACCGCTGGCGTTATACAGCGCCGGCGCTTCACCACCCGTGAGGATCTTCAACTGATTGGCCGTGGCGGCCTGCTGGATCTGGATCGACTGACCATTTTTGACGTTGGCAGCCTGACATTGAGCGATCAGTTCGGTCAGGGCATCGCCTTGGCTGAGCAGTTGATCGCCAATGCTCGACTGGCCGGCCAGTTGCTCAAGACCTGCACGATCGGTCGGCAGGTTGAGGCTGGCGAGTATTTCGCTGCGCTTGCGGCCATGCTGTTCAAGCAGAATGATCAATGCCTGTTTGTGCGCCAGAATTTCTTCCAGCAGGGGCATGTCGCGACCGTGCAACGCGAGGGATTCGGTTTGCAGCAACTCCAGCAATTGTTGAGCTGGAGCAAAGTCGTCGTTGATCAGTTGCAATAAATTAGTGTCGTGCATGGCTGGCCTTGGGTGTTAAGCGTCCAAAAGCCTCGCGCCGGCAAAGGCCTAGCGCTGGGCTTCGAAGTTGAGCAGTTTGCTGGCTACACGGTTGCTGTCGACTTTATAGCTGCCATCGGCAATCGCGGCTTTCAACTCGGCCACACGGGCTTTGTCGACAGCAGGCTGATCGCGCAGCTTGTCAGTGACCTTCTGCAACTGTTGAGCCTCATTGCTGAGGTGTACCGATTCCCCGCTTTTTGCGGTACTGGCCGGCTCGGCCTGGGTATTCAGCGGCGCGGAGGTGCCGGTTTCGGCGGTTTCCTTGGCGTTGCTGGTACGTGTACTGCCCGTAAGTGACGAGGAGCTGTTCAAACGGCTGAAATCGATGACCATGATAAAAACCTCTGGGAATTTGGACGCTTGCCATGTTTTCGGCCATCCCCTGGAAAACTTTAGGCACATTTACAATGAGCCTTGCATGCGCCGGCGCGTGTCCTGCTGCGGCACAGTTTAGGGAACAGCTGGGGCCAGCGCCAGTTTTCTACATTGCGACTTCCACTTGGCCCGGCGCGGTGACTTGCGCCTTGATGACCCGCTGCGAGTTGAGGTTTTTCACGCGTATCTGTTCTTTCAAACCGCCATTGGCCAGCGCTTCACCGGGCATGCGCACGGCGAGCGTGCCGCTGCGCGCAGTGATGACCACTTGATCGCCCTTGCGAATGACTTCGGCCTGTTCCAGATGGACCAGCGTAATCACTTGATCGGCGACCGTTGGTCGGGTCAATTTCTGCCCGATCGCTTCGTCTACCGACGTCAGAAAGCCTTGATTGATCGTACTCACGTCGCGCTCTCGCAAGGTCACGTCCTGCGGCTCGATAATCCCTGCGCGTTTCAGCGGTCGGGTGGTCGTGACAATCTCGCGAAACAGGCGGACTTGAGCGGGCACGAACACGGTCCAGGGCGAGGCGCCCTCGCAGCGGACCTTCACGGTAACCCGGCCCAATGGACGTGCCGGGCTCTCCAAAGTCGCTGTCAATTCCTTGTCGCACATAGGCATGCGCATGCGGGGGTCGAGCTGGTTTACTTCGATTTCGTAGCGGCCTTCCGTTTGACTGGTAGCCAGATAGTCTTCTACGGTGAACTCAAGAAAGCCCTGAGTGACGCCGATAAGCATGTCAGGCAAGGTAACCGCATCAGCAATGGCAGGGCTGCCAGCGAAAAAGCAGCAGACGGCTGATACCGCGCAAAGGCTTTTGCGAGCGCGGGATGTCAGGTGTCGGAAAAATGTCGTTTGAGCGTTCATACGAGTTAAAAAGCAAGCGCCGTGCCGTTTAGCAATGAATGTGCGTCGCAACAACACTTGGCGTTGGTGTAGGAGTCTGGGCATGGCTGGTGTAATGGATTCGGTGAACCAGCGCACGCAACTGGTAGGGCAGAATCGCCTGGAGCTGTTGTTGTTCCGTCTCGACGGTCAGCAGCTCTACGGAATCAACGTGTTCAAGGTACGGGAAGTGTTGCAGTGCCCGTCGCTGACGTTGATGCCCAAGTCCAGTCCTGTCGTGTGCGGGGTGGCAAATATCCGGGGGGCGACCATTCCGATTCTGGATCTGGCAATGGCGACCGGCTCGGGTGCGTTGAAGGACAAGAACAACCCGTTCGTGATCATCACGGAGTACAACACCAAGACCCAGGGTTTCCTGGTCCGCTCGGTGGAGCGCATCGTCAACATGAACTGGGAAGAGATTCATCCGCCGCCCAAGGGCACGGGTCGCGATCATTACCTGACCGCTGTGACTCGGGTGGACAATCAGTTAGTCGAAATCATCGACGTCGAGAAAGTGCTGGCGGAAGTTGCGCCGACACCGGAAGCGATTTCGGTGGGCGTGGTCGATGTCGAGACTCAGACCAAGGCACTGTCGTTACGTGTCTTGACGGTCGATGACTCGTCGGTGGCGCGCAAGCAGGTCACGCGTTGTCTGCAGACAATCGGGGTCGAAGTGGTGGCGCTGAACGACGGCAAACAGGCGCTGGATTACCTGCGCAAGCTGGTCGATGAGGGCAAGAAGCCGGAAGAAGAGTTCCTGATGATGATTTCCGACATCGAGATGCCGGAGATGGACGGGTACACCCTGACGGCGGAAATCCGCGGCGACGCACGCATGCAAAAGCTTCATATCATCCTGCATACTTCGTTGTCGGGGGTATTCAATCAGGCGATGGTCAAGAAAGTCGGTGCCGATGACTTTTTGGCCAAGTTCCGTCCTGATGACCTGGCATCCCGGGTAGTCGACCGGATCAAAGCAGCAGATATCAGCTAGGGGCGTTTTGCTCCTGGCGGTCAACACGATTTAAGAGGCGGCATCATTGTCTACGGGTAATTTGGATTTCGAACAGTTCCGGGTCTTCCTGGAAAAAGCCTGTGGCATTTTGCTCGGTGAAAACAAGCAGTACCTGGTCTCGAGCCGTCTCAACAAACTGATGGAGCAGCAAGGCATCAAATCCCTGGGTGAGCTGGTTCAGCGCATCCAGACCCAGCCGCGCAGCGGTTTGCGCGAGCAGGTGGTCGATGCCATGACGACCAACGAAACCCTGTGGTTTCGTGACACCTATCCGTTTGAAGTCTTGAAGAACAAGGTGCTGCCTGAAGCGATCAAGGCCAGCCCCAACCAGCGTCTGCGGATCTGGTCGGCCGCCTGCTCGTCGGGCCAGGAACCGTACTCGCTGTCGATGTCGATCGACGAGTTCGAGCGCACCAACCTCGGCCAGTTGAAGATGGGCGTGCAGATTGTCGCCACCGACCTGTCCGGTCTTATGCTGACCAACTGCAAGACCGGCGAGTACGACAGCCTGGCGATCGGTCGCGGTTTGTCGCCGGAACGTCTGCAGCGTTACTTCGACCCGAAAGGGCCGGGCCGCTGGGTGATCAAGGCGCCGATCAAGAACCGCGTGGAGTTCCGCTCGTTCAACCTGCTCGACAGCTATGCTGCGCTGGGCAAGTTCGACATCGTGTTCTGCCGCAACGTGTTGATCTACTTCTCTGCCGAAGTGAAGAAAGACATCCTGTTGCGCATTCACAGCACGTTGAAGCCGGGCGGTTATCTGTTCCTTGGCGCTTCCGAAGCGCTGAACGGTTTGCCGGACCATTACCAGATGGTGCAGTGCAGCCCGGGGATTATTTACCAGGCGAAATGATTGCATCGGCAAATACAAAAAACGGCAGGCCCAAAAGGCCTGCCGTTTTTTTATGCCCCAATTATTTCCCACGAACACCACCCCCCCCTGTGGGAGCGAGCCTGCTCGCGAAAGCGGTCTGTCAGTAAAACAGTTGGCGACTGACACGCCGCCTTCGCGAGCAGGCTCGCTCCCACAAGGGATATGCGTTGAACTGGCAAGGACGGCAAGCGGCAGAAAAGCGGCATCCGGCGGAAACCAGTTGCCGCTTTTCTGGCATTGCCGCTTTGCCGACCCCTGGCAAAGCCCCGGTTTTCGGGCGTTTTTTGGTTTGGCACGGCGCTTGCTAAAGCTCAGTTACGAAAAACCGGTCACCTGAAGGTTCCCGACATGAGCATCAGCTTCGATAAAGCGCTCGGCATTCACGAAAAGGCATTGGGCTTCCGCGCCCAGCGTGCCGAAGTGCTGGCCAACAACATCGCCAACGCCGACACCCCGAACTACAAGGCGCGGGATCTGGACTTCTCCAAAGTGCTTGAAGCACAGACCCAGAAAAATGCGAACGGCACCATCGCCCTGAACATGACCAACAGCCGTCATATCGAAGCTGAAGGCCTGGGCAACGGCGACGAATCGCTGATGTATCGCACGCCGATGCAACCTTCGATCGACCAGAACACCGTGGACGCCCAACTGGAACAGTCCAACTACGCGGAAAACGCCGTAGGCTTCCAGGCCAGCTTCACCCTGCTCAACAGCAAATTCAAAGGGCTGGTGTCAGCCCTGCGCGGAGAGTAATCCATGTCCCTGTCCAGCGTTTTCAACATTGCCGGCAGCGGCATGAGCGCACAGACCACACGCCTGAACACCGTGGCGTCGAACATCGCCAACGCCGAGACTGTCTCGTCGAGCATCGACCAGACTTATCGCGCCCGTCACCCGGTATTCGCCACCATGTTCCAGGGCGGCCAGAACAGCGGCAGCAACTCGTTGTTCCAGAGCCAGGACGCCGCCGGTCAAGGCGTGCAGGTACTCGGCGTGGTCGAAGACCAGAGCAACCTCGAAGCGCGCTACGAGCCGAACCATCCGGCGGCCGACGCCAAGGGCTACGTCTACTACCCGAACGTCAACGTGGTGGAAGAAATGGCTGACATGATTTCCGCGAGCCGGTCCTTCCAGACCAACGCCGAAATGATGAACACCGCCAAAACCATGATGCAGAAGGTACTGACCCTCGGTCAGTAATAAGGGGCGACTGCCATGAGTGTTTCCGATACCACTAGCAGCTTGAGCATGAATGACATCCTGGCGAACTCGTCGAAAAAGACCGGTTCGACCACAGGTGGCATTGCTTCGGCCACGAACAGCGCCACCGGCGGCCAGGCCCTGGGCAAGGACGCGTTCCTGCAATTGCTGGTCACCCAGCTGAAAAACCAGAACCCGCTCGATCCGCAGGACAACAGCGCATTCGTTGCCCAGTTGGCGCAGTTCAGTAGCCTGGAAGGCATCACTACGCTGAACTCCACCGTGAGTGGCCTTGCTGGCAACTACAACTCGTCGCAAGCCTTGCAGGCTTCGTCGCTGGTGGGCCGCAACGTCATCGTGCAGACCAACTCGGTTCAGCTCGACGATCCGAGCAAAGGCATGACCGGTTCGGTCACCGTGCCGTCGTCGATTGCCGGCGGCACCGTCAGCATCACCGACAGCAGCGGCACGGTCGTTCGCACCATCGATCTGGGCAGTCGCGCGGCAGGCAGTGCGAGCTTCACCTGGGACGGCAAGGACAAGGACGGCAACGTGGTCAAGACCGGTACCTATACCGTCAAGGCCAACGCATCGATCAATGGCACCTCGACCGATATGGCGACCTACCTGCCGGCCACCGTCACCAGCGTGACGATCAGCCAGACCGGCGGCGAGCTGATGCTCAACCTGTCCGGCAAGGGCACTGTTGCCCTGTCCAAAGTACAAACCATTGGTATATAGAGCCGACTAACCGGCACAAAGGAGTGGAATATGTCTTTCAATATCGGCCTTAGCGGTCTCTATGCAGCCAACAAACAACTGGACGTGACCGGCAACAACATCGCCAACGTCGCGACCGCCGGTTTCAAATCGTCCCGTGCAGAATTCGAAGACGTCTACTCGGCCACTCGCCTGGGCAGCGGCAGCAAAGTGATCGGCAACGGCGTGCGCCTGGCCAACGTTTCCCAGCAGTTCACCCAGGGTGACATCAACAACACCGGTAACGTGCTGGACATGGGCATCAACGGTTCGGGCTTCTTCACCATGAGCAACAACGGCTCGGTGTCCTACACCCGTGCCGGTACGTTCAAGGTCGACAACGCCGGTTACATCACCAACACCGACTACACCTCGCGCCTGCAGGGTTACGGTGTGGACGCCAACGGCAAGATCATCAACGGCGTGTTGACTGACCTGAAGATTGATACCTCGAACCTGGCGCCGAAATCGAGTTCCCTGGTGACTTCGAGCATCAACTTGAACTCGACTGCGCCGGTGATCGTTGATACCGGCGCCAGTGCCGTCAAGTTCGATCCGACAAAGCTCGAGACTTACACTAAGTCGTTTAGCACCCCAATCTATGACTCTCAGGGCAACTCGCACGTCATGGATCAGTACATGGTGAAAACCGGCCAAAACACCTGGAAGGTCTACACCCTGGTTGATGGCCGTAACCCGGATGCGACCGGCAGCAATCCAAACGATCCGCTTACGCCTCCGGTTGCTTCGACACTGACGTTTGACAGTTCGGGCAACCTTACTCAGGTCAGTACGCCTAACCCGGCGGACCCTGCCAATCCGATCATCAGCAGCGACTTGAAGCTGACGACCTGGAAGCCGGGGACTGTGACCAACGGCGTCTTTACGCCTAACGGCGCAGCTGCCAACCCGGCTGGCGTGACCATTTCGATGGCCAAGACTACTCAATACAACGCTGACACCGCGCGTTCGATCCCGACTCAGGACGGTTACGCCACTGGCCAGATCACCAACCTGACCATCGACGGCACCGGTACTTTGTTTGCCAACTTCAGCAACAACCAGAGCAAGGCCATCGGCCAGGTTGCGCTGGCCAGCTTCACCAACGAACAAGGCCTGCAGGCTATCGGTGGCACCAGCTGGAAAGAGACGTTTGCTTCGGGTATCCCGGGCTACGATGCACCAGAAACCGGTACCTTGGGTTCGATCGCTTCCAACTCGCTGGAAGAGTCCAACGTTAACCTGACCAACGAGCTGGTGGACCTGATCAAGGGCCAGAGCAACTATCAGGCGAACGCCAAGACCATTTCCACTCAGAGCACGATTATGCAGACCATTATTCAGATGACTTGATTCTGGGTTTGGCTGTGCAAAGGGGCCCCTCGTTTTGAGGGGCTTTTTTGTGGGTGGGTTTTGGGTTTTGGGGGCATATCCGTTGCTGCGGGTGTTGCTGATCAGGGTTCCGCCCTTACGGCGGGTCACCTTTTCCAAACGCCGAAAAGGTAACCCAAAAGGCTTTACCCTGACGTTCGGCCCTCGCTTAGGCTCGGGTTCCTTCGCTGCGGGATTGATCCGGGCGCATCGCCTCCGGTTTGCTTCGCTGCACCTCCTCTCGATGCATTTGGCTGCGCCAAACGGTCGCTGCGCTCCCACCCCCGGATCAATCCCTCCACTCAGCCTGCCGACGGGCCTTCTAGATCAAGAGCGGTACTCGAGCTAACGCTCATTGTGGTGAGTGGTGAGGGTCAAGAGCGGTACTTGAGCTAACGCTCATTGTGCTGAGTGGTGAGGGTCAAGAGCGGTACTCGAGCTAACGCTCATTGTGCTGAGTGGTGAAGGTCAAGAGCGGTACTCGAGCTAACGCTCATTGTGCTGAGTGGTGAGGTCAAGAGCGGTACTTGAGCTAACGCTCATTGTATTGAGTGGTGAGGTCAAGAGCGGTACTTGAGCTAACGCTCATTGTATTGAGTGGTAAGAAGCGTGCGGTCGGCTTTGGTTTTGTGTTGGGTTTGCCCCTCACCCCAGCCCTCTCTCCGAGGAGAGGGAGCCGATTTGTGAGCTTTTCAGAATTTGAGTTCGACTCGGTATTTCATGTCGGCGTAGCTCTCTCAAACACCTCGGTCAGTCCCCTCTCCCTCCGGGAGAGGGCTAGGGTGAGGGGCTCTTGATTTGGCTTTTGATCTTCAGCCCCATCGGCAGGCCGAGCGGATGGACACCGTAGCGAGGGAACACTGAGCCTCAGCGAAGTGCTGTACGCCGGGGCCAAGCCTTTTGGGCTATCGCTCACCCCGTTGAGTGGTGGAAGAGCGTGCGGTCGGCTTTTGTTTTTTACCACGCAAAAGAAAACCCCCGGCAAACCTGAGGTCTGTCGGGGGTTTTTGATTCAAGCGTCTTGCGGCGCCTGATTCAGCTCAGCTTATTGGCAAGCTTCGCAATCCGGCTCGTCGATCGCGCAAGCCTTTGGCACTGGTGCTGGACCGGCAGGAGCCGCCAGAACCGAATCGTCGCCGTGGTTGCCGCCGCTGGAAACAGCGTTCAGCTTGCCGGTGTTGATGGTCGACTTCTCGGTGCTGGTCGCGGCCAGGGCACGGAGGTAGTAAGTGGTTTTCAGACCACGGTACCAGGCCATGCGGTAGGTCACGTCGAGCTTCTTGCCCGATGCACCGGCGATGTACAGGTTCAGCGACTGGGCCTGGTCGATCCACTTCTGACGACGGCTGGCGGCGTCAACGATCCACTTGGTGTCCACTTCGAACGCGGTTGCGTAGAGCTCTTTGAGTTCTTGCGGGATGCGCTCGATCTGCTGAACCGAACCGTCGTAGTACTTCAGGTCGTTGATCATGACCGAGTCCCACAGACCGCGAGCTTTCAGGTCGCGAACCAGGTACGGGTTGATCACGGTGAATTCGCCCGACAGGTTCGATTTCACATACAGGTTCTGGTAGGTCGGTTCGATCGACTGCGAGACGCCAGTGATGTTGGCGATGGTCGCGGTCGGTGCGATGGCCATGATGTTGGAGTTACGAATGCCTTTCTGTACACGGGCGCGAACCGGTGCCCAGTCGAGGGATTCGTTCAGGTCAACGTCGATGTACTTCTGGCCACGTTGCTCGATCAGGATCTGTTGCGAATCCAGTGGCAGGATGCCTTTGGACCACAGCGAGCCCTGGAACGTCTCGTACGCGCCACGCTCGTCAGCCAGGTCGCAGGAGGCCTGGATCGCGTAGTAGCTGACCGCTTCCATCGACTTGTCGGCGAACTCGACGGCAGCGTCGGAACCGTAAGGGATGTGCTGCAGGTACAGCGCGTCCTGGAAGCCCATGATGCCCAGACCGACCGGACGGTGCTTGAAGTTGGAGTTCTTCGCTTGTGGCACCGAGTAGTAGTTGATGTCGATAACGTTATCGAGCATGCGTACGGCGGTGTTCACGGTGCGTTCCAGCTTGGCGGTGTCCAGCTTGCCATCCACGATGTGGTTCGGCAGGTTGATCGAGCCCAGGTTGCAAACGGCGATCTCGTCCTTGTTGGTGTTCAAGGTGATTTCGGTGCACAGGTTCGAGCTGTGAACCACGCCGACGTGCTGCTGCGGGCTGCGCAGGTTGCACGGGTCTTTGAAGGTCAGCCACGGGTGCCCGGTTTCAAACAGCATGGACAGCATTTTGCGCCACAGGTCTTTGGCCTGGATGGTCTTGAACAGTTTGACCTTGCCTGGGTATTCGGTCAGGGCTTCGTAGTACTCGTAGCGCTCTTCGAAGGCTTTACCGGTCAGGTCGTGCAGGTCCGGCACTTCGGATGGCGAGAACAGGGTCCACTTGCCGTCATCGAAGACACGCTTCATGAACAGGTCAGGGATCCAGTTGGCGGTGTTCATGTCGTGGGTACGACGACGGTCATCACCGGTGTTCTTGCGCAGTTCGATGAACTCTTCGATGTCCATGTGCCAGGTTTCCAGGTAGGCACACACAGCGCCTTTGCGCTTGCCACCCTGGTTAACGGCTACAGCGGTGTCGTTCACCACTTTCAGGAACGGCACAACGCCTTGCGACTTGCCGTTGGTGCCTTTGATGTACGAACCCAGAGCGCGAACAGGCGTCCAGTCGTTGCCCAGGCCGCCAGCAAATTTCGACAACATGGCGTTGTCGTGGATCGCGTGGTAGATGCCCGACAGGTCATCCGGCACGGTGGTCAGGTAGCAGCTCGACAGCTGTGGACGCAGGGTACCGGCGTTGAACAGGGTCGGGGTCGACGACATGTAGTCGAAGGACGACAGCAGGTTGTAGAACTCGATCGCACGGTCTTCTTTGTGCTTCTCTTCGATCGCCAGGCCCATGGCCACGCGCATGAAGAAGATCTGCGGCAGTTCGAAACGCACGCCATCCTTGTGGATGAAGTAACGGTCGTACAGGGTCTGAAGGCCCAGGTAGGTGAATTGCTGATCGCGCTCGTGGTTGATCGCCTTGCCCAGTTTTTCCAGGTCGAAGGAGGCCAGCACAGGGTTCAGCAGTTCGAACTCGATACCTTTGGCGATGTAGGCCGGCAGTGCCTTGGCGTACAGGTCGGCCATTTCGTGGTGAGTGGCGCTTTCGGCCACACCGAGGAAACCCAGACCTTCGGCACGCAGGGTGTCCATCAGCAGGCGGGCGGTCACGAACGAGTAGTTCGGCTCACGCTCGACCAGCGTACGAGCGGTCATCACCAGGGCGGTGTTGACGTCGGTCAGGGCCACGCCGTCATAGAGGTTTTTCAGGGTTTCGCGCTGGATCAGGTCGCCGTCGACTTCTTCCAGACCTTCGCACGCTTCGGTGACGATGGTGTTCAGGCGGCCCATGTCCAGCGGCGCCAGGCTACCGTCAACACGGGTGATGCGGATCGACGGGTGAGCGTTGACTGCTTCTTCGGCCGGGGCGTGGGCAGCACGTTCTTTCGAACGACCGTCACGGTAGATCACGTAGTCACGCGCGACTTTCTGCTCGCCGGCACGCATCAGGGCCAGTTCGACCTGGTCCTGGATTTCTTCGATGTGGATGGTGCCACCCGATGGCATGCGACGCTTGAAGGTTGCGGTGACCTGTTCGGTCAGACGGGCAACGGTGTCGTGGATTCGCGACGAAGCGGCAGCGGTGCCGCCCTCAACTGCGAGAAACGCTTTGGTGATAGCGACGGTGATCTTGTCATCGGTGTAAGGAACGACAGTGCCATTACGCTTGATCACGCGCAGTTGACCAGGCGCGGTGGCTGCCAGATCCGAATTCGAATCGGCGGCCTGCGGCAAGGTGCCCTGCGGGTTCTCGCGAGTTGTGTCGGTTTGCATGGGTGTCTCCACGTTCTCTATGTTTGTTTGGGCACCATCACGGTGCCCACCGTTCCGTCCTGAAGCACTACAACCGGCACGCGCCGGGCATAACGACTTCGGGACAGTTCAGGAAGAGGGCCTTGTGAGCGCCGCTTCCATGCCGAAGTCTTCGGTTCACGCGATACGCGTATCACCGCATTCCTTTCGGGGAGCAGTTTCGCCACTGCAACACCCGTACCGTAAACGCCGTGATCGGCGCAAAAACGGTAGCCATCCGCAGGCGCGGTTTGGGCTTTCGAAAATACGTTTGGTTCAACCCGACAATGGCAATAAAAAGCCTTGAATTCACTGCCGGGTTTGTGTTTGGTTTTTTAGCGTCAAACCCTACATGTAGGGTTTTTTTGCGCTCGGGCTACAAGATAATGCGTTTCAGGGGGGGATTGCAACGTACTACCTGTGGATAAGCCTGTGCGTAAATTGTGTAAGAAACTTCGAAAATGCGTGTAGGCCGCGAACCTGCTGAGCTAGACCGTCCGTCACTGTTTTTTCACCGGGAAAAACGCTTCAGCGGATTTTTAAGGGCGCGAACCCTATCACAAAAAACCGCCGTGTCCGAACGCATTTACCGACTTGTGTTCTGGCTGTACGCCGTTTATACAATCGGGCCATGCGCAGGCATCTTTATCCTCCCGAAACATGACAAAAAGACGGGAGAATCAAAAAATGTGGGAGCGAGCCTGCTCGCGAAGACGTCGGCAGGTTCAGCATCAATGTCGGCTGATCCAACGCTTTCGCGAGCAGGCTCGCTCCCACAGATTTGTACTGAGTCAGATGGTTCGTCCTTTATTAATAACAATAGAAAGCAGAGGTCACCGGTGGAGCAACAAGCCTTTCAGGTATTGATCGTCGAGGATGATCAGCGACTGGCCGAACTGACGCGTGACTACCTGCAAGCCAATGGATTGCGCGTGGATATCGAAGGCAACGGTGCGCTGGCGGCGGCGCGGATCATCAAGGAGCAGCCGGATCTGGTGATCCTCGACCTGATGTTGCCCGGCGAAGATGGCCTGAGCATTTGCCGCAAGGTGCGCAACCAGTACGAGGGGCCGATTCTGATGCTCACCGCACGCACCGACGATGCCGATCAGATTCAGGGGCTTGACCTCGGTGCCGACGATTACGTGTGCAAACCGGTGCGCCCACGCCTGTTGCTGGCGCGGATTCAGGCGTTGCTGCGACGCAGCGACACACCTGAGCCGGTCGCCGAAAAATCCCGCCGTCTGCAGTTCGGCCCGCTGGTGGTGGACAACGCCCTGCGCGAAGCGTGGCTGAGCGACAACGGCATCGAGCTGACCAGCGCCGAATTCGACCTGCTCTGGCTGCTGGTGTCCAACGCCGGGCGGATTCTGTCGCGCGAAGAAATTTTCACTGCCCTGCGCGGCATCGGTTATGACGGCCAGGACCGTTCGATCGATGTGCGCATTTCGCGCATTCGCCCGAAAATCGGCGACGACCCCGACCATCCGCGCCTGATCAAGACCATCCGCAGCAAAGGTTATCTGTTCGTTCCTGAAGCCTGCGTAGACCTGCCGCTGTGAACTCGATCTTCCTGCGCATCTACGGCGGCATGTGCGCGGCGCTGATTCTGGTGGCGGTGCTCGGCGTGCTGGCGCTCAACCTGCTCAATCAGGTGCGCAGCGAGCAATATCGCGAGCGCCTCGCGCACGGCACGTTTTCGCTGATGGCCGGCAACCTGCAACCGATGAACGAAACCGAGCGCCATCGTGCGCTGCTGGTGTGGGAGCGTTTGCTGGGGATTCCGCTGGCACTGAAAAAGTTTGCCGAGACCGATCTTGATCTGTCCCAGCGCACCCGCGTGCAGCGTGGCCAGGCGCTGGTCGAGCAGACCGGGCCGCACGCAGCGAAAGTCTATCGAATGGTCAGCGACAAAGAGCAGCTTGTGCTGGTAGGGGAAGTGCAGCAGATCAGCGAGCAACTGGCCCGCGCGACCATTTACCTGCTGGCCGATGAACTGGTGCGCGTGCCGGTTGGCGAGCAGCCCAAGCGCCTCGCACAGATAAAGGACGAGAAGGGCTTCGGTTTCGATCTGCGCCTGGTCACGGTGAACGACGCCGACATGGACGAAGACCAGAGCCGCCGCGTGGCCGAAGGCGACACGGTGATGGCATTGGGCAAGGGCGGCGACTCGATCCGCGTCTTTGCCGGGATGGTCGGCACGCCATGGGTGCTGGAGATCGGGCCGCTGTATCAGATGAACCCGTATCCGCCGGAATGGCTGGTGCTGATTGCCGCGCTCGGCCTGACCCTGATCGGCCTGATTGTTTATCTGCTGGTGCGTCAGCTCGAGCGCCGTTTACGCGGCCTCGAAGCAGCGGCCACGCGGATTGCCAAGGGCAGTCTGGAAACCCGTGTGCCGGCACGCGGTGCTGACTCGGTCGGGCGTCTGGCGGCGGCGTTCAACGGCATGGCCGAGCACTTGCAACAGTTGCTGGCGATCCAGCGCGAACTGGTGCGCGCGGTGTCCCATGAGTTGCGCACACCGGTGGCACGCCTGCGCTTCGGCCTGGAAATGATCGGCTCGGCGACCACCCCGCAAGCGCTGGAGAAGTACCGCGAGGGCATGGATCACGACATCGAAGACCTCGATAAGCTGGTCGATGAAATGCTCACCTATGCGCGGCTGGAGCAGGGCTCGCCGGCGCTGACGTTTCAGCGCATCGATCTGGATGCGCTGGTCAATCAGGTGATTGACGAGTTGGCACCGCTGCGCGCCGAAGTCACGGTCCAGCGTGGTTTATGCCTTTCCGCCGCCGATAACGATGATGCCTGGGTCGAGGCCGAGCCGCGTTATCTGCACCGGGCGTTGCAGAATCTGGTGAGCAACGCCATGCGCCACGCACGCTCGAAGGTGACGGTGAGTTATCAGGTCGGGCAATTGCGCTGCCGCGTCGACATCGAGGACGACGGGCCGGGTGTGCCGGAGGTGGCGTGGGAGCGGATTTTCACGCCGTTTCTGCGTCTGGACGACAGTCGAACGCGGGCGTCGGGTGGGCATGGCCTGGGCCTGTCGATTGTGCGGCGGATCATCCACTGGCATGACGGCCGGGCGATCATTGGCAAGAGCAAGAGTCTGGGTGGGGCTTGCTTTAGCTTGAGTTGGCCGAGGAATCAGGAACGCCGGTAAGGTTTGTGGTGGCTGTGATGCCGCCTTCGCGAGCAGGCTCGCTCCCACAGGGGAATGCATTTCAAAATATGGGAGCGAGCCTGCTCGCGAAGAGGACTGAACAGACGCTGAAAGATTTCAGGCCTGAATGCTGACCAGACTCAACAACTGCCCATCCTGCACCCCGAACTGCGCATCAAGTTCAGTGCCGTTGCGCCATTCGGCAGACAAGTCCGTCAACAGCCGCAACCTCACTTGGCCCGCTTCAGTCCACTCCAGCACTTCAGCATGCTCGAAGTAAAAGCGCTGCTGCACAATCGGGTACAGCGCCTTGAACAGACTTTCTTTCACCGAAAACGTCAGGGTTACCCACAACGCCAACCGATCCCGCGAGGCGGCCGTCATGCGCTGCATTTCAGGTGGCGTCAGAATCTCTCCAGCCAGGCGCTCGGCGCGTTCGGTGTTGAGCAGGTTTTCCAGATCCATGCCCAAACCGCGCCAGTGTTGCTTGTTGGCGACAATCGCTGCCGCGCGTCCGGTGCTGTGAGTGATCGAGCCGCAGATGTGTGCTGGCCATATCGGCGCGCGATCTGCACCGATCGCCGGAACCACGCCGCTGCCTTCCAATTGCTGCAACGCCGCCCGGGCGCAGATCCGTCCGGCGAGAAATTCCGCCTGACGCTTGGCCACCGAACGCTGAATGCTCGGCGGCGCAACCACGGCGCTGCGTTGAAAATCATCGCCAAGCAGTTGAGCGGGATCGAAGTGGGTGCTGAGCAGCACGGTGTCGGCCAATACCGTCGGCAACGGCCAGTGGCTGTCGAGCGCGGTGCAGCAGGCGGGGAGGGTGGGGGTGAGATTCATGGCAGGCATTTTGCCGGTTAGTCGGGCCGAGGTCGAGATGATCGTTCCCACGCTCTGCGTGGGAATGCCTCAATGGACGCTCTGCGTCCGCTTTGGGACGCAGAGCGTCCCGGGCTGTATTCCTTTGCTGCGCGTGGGAACGATCAGGTGCTGGCGGGTCAGTTGAAGATTTTCTGGAAGAACGCTTTCATGTCCGCCCAGGATTTTTCATCCGCGGCCTTGTTGTACCCGATGTCCGGGCCACCGTGTTCGCCATGGCTCAGGCGATCGGCATCCGGATTGGTGAAACCATGCTTGGCGCCCTCCAGACTGACGAATTTATAGTCAGCCCCGGCCTTGTCCATTTCTGCCTTGAACGCGGTGACGTTGTCCTGAGTGACCATGCTGTCCAGCGCGCCATGCTCGACCAGGATCTTCGCCTTCACGCTGCCAGGCGTTGCCGGGGTCTTGGTCGCCAGCGCACCGTGGAAACTCACCACACCCGCCAACGGCTCACCTTGCCGCGCGGCGTTGAGCACCACGCCACCGCCGAAGCAGTAACCGATAGCCGCGATTTTATTCACGTCGGTCTGTGCTTGTTTCTTCAGCAAGTTCAGCCCCGCCTCGAAACGTTTACTGGATGCGGCGGCATCCTGGGTCGCCGCCTGCATGAACGCCATCGCATCTTTCGGGTGTTCGGTGTT
Organism: Pseudomonas sp. CROZ-RG-20F-R04-15; assembly: GCF_022662375.1. Taxonomy (GTDB): domain Bacteria; phylum Pseudomonadota; class Gammaproteobacteria; order Pseudomonadales; family Pseudomonadaceae; genus Aquipseudomonas. The sequence goes on from NZ_JAKNQL010000002.1 coordinate 23,038, forward strand.
CTTGCCTTCGCCGTACATATCGATCGCCAGAGCGCTGTAGCCGAGTGCGGCGAGATCCCGCGCGCGGCGCTTGGCGTAGTCGTTCAGCCCCCACCATTCATGCACCACGACGACTCCCGGACGCTTGCCTTTGATGGCGTCGTCGTAGGCGTAGTACCCGATCAGCTTTGTGCCGTCGGCGCTCTGATAGGGGATTTCTTCAGTCTTGATCGCCGCCTGAGTGAGGCTGCTGACGGCCAGCAAAGTGAGGGCAAGGAACAGGCGCATGGTCGGGTCTCCTTCTCGAAAGTGGTCAAAACAGCCTAGTCGATCTTATTCAGGTCAGGTTCAGAGACGGTTCAGGGGCGGTACAGGGGAGGGTCAGTAACCTTGCGCCATACCCAAACAGCACTGTGAAAGAGGAAATACCCATGACTCGTTTTAACAAACTGCTGCTGGCATTTACCCTGTTAGGCTCCAGCATCGCGGCCAACGCCGACGACACCAGCAACTTTGCCGGCCTGACTTTCGGCCAGACCAGTGACAAGATCGACAAGTCCCACGCACTGAACAACAACCTTGATCACCCGAACGCTACCGGCGCGATCGATGGCAACAACACTTACGGCGTACGCCTCGGTCAGCAAAATAGCCAGGGTCGCTACTACGCCACCTACGACAACGTGTCGGGCTCGCACAATGGCATTAAACTGCGTCAGGAAAACCTGCTGGGCAGCTACGATCTGTTCTACCCGGTGGGCGGCAGTACCAAGCTGTTCGGCGGTGCGACGGCGGGTCTGACCAAGCTGACTCAGGATTCGCCAGGCTACAGCCGCGACAGTGACATCGGTTACGCCGTCGGCGGCCAGTTCGGTGTGTTGCAGCAAGTCTCGCAGAACACCTCGGTCGAACTCGGTTACCGTTACCTGATGAGCAACGCCAGCACCGAGATGAAAGAGAGCGGTGGCAGCAAGCAAGGTTCGCTGGACTTGAACAGCAGCGCGCAGACTTACCTGTCGGCCAACTACAATTTCTAAGGAGTTGCCAGCAGGTTCAATGTGGGAGCGAGCCTGCTCGCGAAAGCGGTGAATCAGTCGATCAATTTATCGACTGACACACAGCATTCGCGAGCAGGCTCGCTCCCACAGGTGTGTGACTGGAGATGCTGATTTACTCGGGAGAGTGTTATGAAACTGTTGGTCGTCGAAGATGAAGCGCTGTTGCGCCATCACCTGCAAACCCGCCTGACGGAAAGTGGGCACGTGGTCGAATCCGTGGCCAATGCCGAAGAGGCGCTGTACCAGACCGGACAGTTCAACTTTGACCTGGCGGTGATTGATCTCGGCCTGCCGGGCATGGGCGGTCTCGACCTGATTCGCCAATTGCGCGCGGGGGGCAAGACCTTCCCGATCCTGATCCTCACCGCGCGCGGCAACTGGCAGGACAAGGTCGAAGGTCTTGCTGCCGGCGCCGACGATTACGTGGTCAAGCCGTTCCAGTTCGAAGAACTCGACGCGCGTCTGAATGCCTTGCTGCGCCGCTCCAGCGGTTTCACTCAGTCGACCATCGTCGCCGGGCCGCTGCTGCTCGACCTCAATCGCAAACAGGCGACCCTCGACGAACAACCGCTGGCGCTGACCGCCTACGAATATCGCATCCTCGAATACCTCATGCGCCATCACCAGCAAGTGGTGCCCAAGGATCGCTTGATGGAGCAGCTCTACCCGGACGACGACGAGCGCGATCCGAATGTCATCGAAGTGCTGGTCGGCCGCCTGCGCCGCAAACTTGAAGGCCCGGCCGGGTTCAAGCCGATCGACACCGTGCGCGGCCTCGGTTACTTGTTCAATGAGCGCTGCACTTGATTCGTTCGCTTCGCGTTCGGCTGATGCTCGCCGCCACCACGTTGGCGGTGTTGTTCATGCTCGCCTTGCTCCCGGCGATGCAAGGCGCGTTCAGCCTCGCGTTGCAGGATTCGATCGAACAGCGGCTGGCCTCGGACGTCACCACGCTGATCTCTGCCGCGCGCATCGAGAACGGTCGGCTGGTGATGCCCAATCAGTTGCCGGACGAGCGCTTTAACCTCACCGATTTCCGTTTGCTCGGCTACATCTACGACCGCGAAGGGCACTTGGTGTGGCGCTCGAAGGCTACCCAGGAAGAGCAGATCAACTACAAGCCGCGCTACGACGGACTCGGTAACGAGTTCGCGCGGATCCGCGAAACCAACGGCCAGGAATTCTTCGTCTACGACGTCGAAGTCAAATTGCTCGGTGGCAAAAGCGCGGCGTTCAGCATCGTCGCCCTGCAACCGGTGCGCGAATACGAAACCACCCTCGAAGGCCTGCGCGAGAATCTCTATCTGGGCTTCGGTGCGGCCTTGCTCGTGTTGCTGGCATTGTTGTGGATCGGCCTGACCTGGGGCCTCAAAGCCTTGCGCCGGCTCAGTCAGGAACTCGACGAAATCGAAGGCGGCACCCGCGAAAGCCTCACCGAGCAACATCCGCGTGAGTTGCTGCGCCTGACCGGCTCGCTCAACCGTTTGCTGCATAGCGAACGCCAGCAGCGCAGTCGTTACCGTGACTCTCTCGATGATCTCGCGCACAGCCTGAAAACCCCGCTGGCGGTATTGCAGGGCGTCAGTGAAGACATGGCCCAGCGTCCTGAAGAACGCGATCAGGCCTGGGTGCTGCAAAGCCAGATCGAACGCATGAGCCAGCAAATCAGCTACCAACTGCAACGGGCCAGTTTGCGTAAAAGCGGACTGGTGCGACATCAGGTGCGGCTGCAACCGGTGCTGAAAAGCCTCTGTGACACGCTGGATAAGGTCTATCGCGACAAACGTGTGCGAGTGGCATTCGATCTACCCGAGCATTGCTACGTGCCGATCGAGCAGGGCGCATTGCTGGAGATGATGGGCAACTTGCTGGAAAACGCCTATCGCCTGTGTCTGGGCGAAGTGCGCATCAGCGTGCGCGAAAGCCTGGCCGGGGTGGAGTTGTGTGTGGAAGACGACGGCCCCGGTGTGCCGCCGGATCAGCGTGCGCGGATTCTGGAGCGCGGTGAAAGGCTGGATGCCCAGCATCCGGGGCAGGGGATCGGCTTGGCGGTGGTCAAGGACATTATTGAAAGCTACAGCGCCAAACTGGCCTTGGGTGATTCACCGATGGGCGGGGCGGCATTCAGGATTCATTTTCCGGCGGTGTGATTAAAAGCTGCCCTCACCCCAGCCCTCTCCCAGAGGGAGAGGGGGCCGACCGAGGTGTCTGGCGTTATCCATCGACCTGAAATAGCCAGTCGATTATGGATTCAGTAGCGAAGCTTCAGGTCGGCGAACATCTTGAGCATCCCCCAATCAGTCCTTTCCCGCTCAGGACGAGGGGACTGACCGAAGTGTCTTGGGAAAATGATCGACCTGAGCGATTTGCGTCGAATATGGATTCAGTGAAGAACTATCAGGTCGGCGTAAATCTCGAACATACCCCAATCAGTCCCCTCTCCCCCCGGGAGAGGGTTAGGGTGAGGGGCTTTTGATTTTTGTGCCTCACTGCTCCTGCGCCCGATACGCCCCCGGCGTCAGCCCCGTCCACTTCTTGAACGCCCGGTGAAACGCCGACGGTTCGGAAAACCCCAACTGCTCGGCGATCTGCTGCAACGACAGATCCGCCCGCCCCAAATGATAAATGGCGATATCCCGCCGCAACTGATCCTTCAACTCCTGAAAACTGGTGCCTTCCTCACGCAAATGCCGACGCAGGGTTTGCGGGCTGATGTGCAAGTGCGCCGCCACCGCCTCGAGATCCGGCCAGTTCGCAGTGTCGCGGCTGAGCAAACGGCGCAGGCGACTGCTCAGGCTGTCGCCGTCGTCCGGACGTGAGAGCAGGTCGGCGGGCGAGCGTTCGAGGAAGTGTTTGAGCGTGCGTTCGTCCTGCAACAGCGGCATAGGCAGATAGCGGCTGTGGAATAAAAGGCTGCTTTGCTCGGTGCCGAAGGTTAGCGGGCAGGGGAACAGCAGATCGTATTCGGCGCCGTGCTCGGGGCGCGGATAGCTGAAGGTAGCCTGTTCAAGACGAATCCGCTGGCCGATCAGCCAACTCCCCAGGCGATGCCAGATCACCAGCAAACTCTCGGTCAGAAAGTGATTCGGGTCCCACATTTGCGAATCATCGAGGCTCAAACGCACCCATTCGTCTTCGCGCGTCAGGCTCAGGCGCGGGGCTTCGGGGAATAGGCTATAAAACAATAAACCCCGTTGCAGCGCTTTCTCCAGATTGCGGCAGTGGATCGAGGCGTGGCACATCATGGCGAAACTGCCGGGCTTGCTCGGGGCGTTGCCGAAACCCAGGTATTCGTCGTCCAGCGCCAGCCACAGGCCCTGAATCAGCCGGGTGAATTGTTCCGGGGCAATGCGTGCGCGCGGCTCGTCGAGCAGTTCCGGGCTGATGCCCAGTTGCAGCAGCAGGCCCGAGTAATCGAAACCCACGCGGCGCGCCCCGCCGAGGGCGGCACGGGCGAAATGACTGGCAATGGTGCGTTCGCGCATAAGCGACAGTTCCTTCCTCTGGCGCCGGATGGTAGCGGCGGGCTGGACGCATCGACAAGGCGGATTTCCGCCAAATTGCAGGACGACAAGCGGCGAGTTGGCGGAAATCCGCCACACTTGAGTCACCAAGCGGTGACATCCATTCACCTGTAATGCCTGATATCAAAAGGCTTGCAGCGATTCGCACCAAAGTGGCACGGCGTTTGCGATAAGAGCGACAGAAGCGTGCGTTTGTCCCGACCGGAAAACGCCGCTCCAACAACAAATCCCTCCAGTGCAGGAGGGTTCGCAATTCAGGTTTCGCGGTCAACAGATGGATGTTGCCACGCGGGACGCTTGAGGACACTTGCAATGACGACTCGTCAGCCACTGTACAAATCCCTGTATTTCCAGGTGATCGTCGCGATCATCATCGGTATCGCGCTCGGTCATTACTACCCGCAGTTCGGCGTGGCGGTAAAGCCGCTGGGTGACGGGTTCATCAAACTGATCAAAATGATCATCGCTCCGATCATTTTCTGCACCGTGGTCAGCGGCATCGCTGGCATGCAAAGCATGAAATCGGTCGGCAAGACCGGTGGTTACGCACTCCTGTACTTCGAAATCGTTTCGACCATTGCTCTGCTGGTCGGTCTGGTTGTGGTCAACATTGTGCAACCGGGCAACGGCATGCACATCGACGTTGCCACCCTCGACGCCTCGAAAGTCGCCTCTTATGTAGCGGCTGGCGCTGACCAAAGCGTTGTCGGCTTCCTGCTCAACGTGATCCCGACCACCATCGTCGGCGCGTTCGCCACCGGTGACATCCTGCAAGTCCTGATGTTCTCGGTGATCTTCGGTTTCGCCCTGCATCGTCTGGGTGCCTACGGCAAGCCGATCCTCGACTTCATCGATCGCTTCGCCCACGTGATGTTCAACATCATCAACATGATCATGAAGCTCGCGCCAATCGGTGCCTTCGGTGCCATGGCCTTCACCATCGGTGCTTACGGTGTCGGCTCGCTGGTGCAGCTGGGTCAACTGATGATCTGCTTCTACATCACCTGTCTGCTGTTCGTGCTGATCGTGCTCGGCGGCATCGCCCGCATGCACGGTTTCAGCGTGCTGAAGATGATTCGTTACATCCGTGAAGAGCTGCTGATCGTACTCGGCACCTCGTCGTCGGAATCGGTACTGCCACGCATGCTGATCAAGATGGAGCGTCTGGGCGCGAAGAAATCGGTAGTGGGTCTGGTGATCCCGACCGGTTACTCGTTCAACCTCGACGGCACCGCGATCTACCTGACCATGGCCGCCGTGTTCATTGCTCAGGCCACTGACACGCACATGGACATCACGCACCAGATCACCCTGCTGGTGGTGTTGCTGCTGTCCTCCAAAGGCGCAGCCGGTGTGACCGGTTCGGGCTTCATTGTGCTGGCAGCGACCCTGTCGGCGGTAGGTCACCTGCCAGTGGCCGGTCTGGCGCTGATCCTCGGTATCGACCGTTTCATGTCCGAAGCCCGCGCCCTGACCAACCTCGTTGGTAACGCTGTAGCGACCATCGTGGTTGCCAAGTGGGTGAAAGAGCTGGACACCGACACGCTGCAAACCGAGCTGGCCTCGGGCGGTCGTGGTATCGCTGATACCCGTCCGGAAGATGACCTGGGTGTGGCTGAAGGCCCGACGCCTAGCAGCGTCAAGTAACCCTCGCTTCATGAAAAACCCGCTTCGGCGGGTTTTTTCTTGCCTGCTGTTTGAGCGTAACGGTCACACCCGCTGACATTTGCGGTGATTGCCGTGCGTGGCATCGCTACCTAGGCTGAGTGCATCGCCCAAGGAGTTCGCCCATGTCCGCACCGCTGGCCTCACTGAAAATCCTCGATTTCTCAACGCTGCTGCCGGGGCCGTTCGCCTCGTTGTTGCTGGCGGACATGGGCGCCGAAGTGCTGCGCATCGAGTCGCCGACGCGCCTGGATCTGCTGCGGGTATTGCCGCCGCATGATGGCGGAGTATCGGCCAGTCATGCCTACCTGAACCGTAACAAACGCAGCCTGGCGCTGGATCTGAAACAGCCCGAAGCACTGGAAGTGGTCAAGCAGTTGCTGGGCGATTACGACATCGTTCTGGAACAGTTTCGCCCCGGTGTGATGGAGCGCCTGGGCCTGGGCTATGAAGCGCTGAAAGCGATCAACCCGAAGCTGATTTATGTGTCGATCACCGGTTATGGCCAGACCGGGCCGTACAATGAACGCGCCGGGCATGACATCAACTATCTGGCGCTGGCGGGTTTGGCCAGTTACACCGGTCGCGCCGACAGTGGGCCGTTGCCGTTGGGCATGCAGGTGGCGGATGTTGCCGGTGGCTCATTGCACGGGGTGATCGGCCTGCTGGCGGCGGTGATTTCGCGTCAACAGACCGGGCAGGGCACACATCTGGACGTGAGCATGACCGACTGCGCCTTCAGTCTGAATGCCATGGCCGGGGCCGGGTATCTGGCGTGCGGCGAAGAGCCTGCGTGGGAAGATCAAATGCTCAACGGTGGCAGTTTCTACGATTACTACCGCTCTCGCGATGGCCGCTGGATGTCGGTCGGCAGTCTGGAACCGGGCTTTATGCAGCAGTTGTGTACGGCGTTGGGGCGGCCGGAGTTGGCGGCACAGGGCCTGTCGCCCAAGGCTGAGCAGCAGCGGGCGCTGAAATACGCGCTGACGGTCGAGTTTGAAAAACATGACTTTGCCGAGTTGTGCGAAATGTTTGCCGGGATCGATGCGTGTGTCGAACCGGTGTTGAGTCTGGGTGAGGCGGTGCGCCATCCGCAGTTGCAGGCGCGGGAACTGGTGACGCAGGTGCCGCGTGGGGATGGCACGACGCAGGCGCAGATGGCCTGTCCGTTGAAGTTTTCCGAAGCGTTGCCGACGCCGCGGCATGTTGGCGCGGTGTTGGGGCAGCATACGGATCAGGTGCTGGCGGAGTTGGGGTTTAGTCCTTCGAAAATTGAAGAGCTGCGCCGGGCCAAAGTCATTCTTTAGTGCCTGTACCGACCCTTTCGCGAGCAAGCTCGCTCCCACAGGAGAATGCATTCCAAGGTGGGAGCGAGCTTGCTCGCGAAGAGGCCAGAACAGGCAATAAAAAACTGGTTACTCCACCCGCATCTCACCACTGAACACCAAGGTATTGCGGCAACGCCGACACAAATACCGCCGCCCTTGCCGCACCAGACTATGGCGCTGTGCCGAAAACGGAAAATCGCTTTCTGCACACGGGCATTTGTAGATATAGCGAGTCACGCTGCGGCGCTTGATTGCATAGGTGTGGCAGCGATCCGGCGGCAGTTCGTAAACCCCGCGCATGATCAGTTGCCATTCCTCGCCATGGGGCTGGATACGGTCGCCGAACAACTGATGAGCGATCAGGTGCGCGACTTCGTGGGCCACGGTCTGCTTGAGGAAGTGTTCGGCGTTTTCCCGGTACAACTGCGGGTTGAAGCGCAGCAGGTTCTCGTGCAGATGCGCGACACCGGCTTTTTGCCCGCGCAGCTTGAGGCTGACGACTGGGCGAGGGAAAGAACGTTTGAAAAAGGATTCAGCGAGTTGGTAACAGTCTTCGACGCGGGTATTGAGTTGCTCGGGCATGCTTGATGGATCTCCAGAGGCATCGAGTATGCCGCAACGCCGTGGACTTGCGAATCGCCAAACTGCCGAATGGTCATCGCGCAAACGACAAGGCCGCCTTGCGGCGGCCTCTGATTGGCTTATCGAGTCAGTTCGTATAGACGGGACCAACGCCCAGCCCCCAGACAATCACGGTAAACGCCATAATGGCGACCAGCACCACCAGACCCACCGCCAGCACCGAGCTCGAGAACAGAAAACCTTCGTCCGACGGAATGTTCATGAACGTCGGCAGCCCCACATACAACAGATACACCGTGTAGCAGATGGCCGCCGTACCGACGATCATCCCCAGCCACATATGCGGATACAGCGCCGCCAGCCCACCGACGAATAACGGTGTCGCGGTGTAGGTGGCAAACGCCACGCAACGGGCCAGACTCGGGTTGGCGTCATAGGTGCGAGCCATCCAGTGCACAAAAGCACCCATGACCGCGACACCGCCGAGCATGGCCAGATACGACATGACCGTCATCCAGATCGCGCTTTCGACGGTGAGCATCACCGGCGCGCGGTTGCCGATCACCCAGCCGACTTGTGTAGTGCCGATAAACGCCGAAACAGCGGGGATCGCTGCGAGAATCAGCGTGTGGGTGAGGTACATGTGGCTGATGCTTTCCTCTTGGTCGCCACGGATTTCCTTCCATTCCTGATCGGGGTGGGTAAAAAGTCCCACTACGTGATGGATCATGCCAGTCACTCCTCTTGTTATTGCCATCGCCCCCCAACGGAGCGCCTACGGGCCAAGGTGGCCGAGCAAATACAGGTCTCCAGATGTGTGCGACCTTATGTCGCAGTATAGAAAGGACTTACCCGCACAGGTATTAGGGGCTTAGAGCAAATCGCGCTGTAAACACAGGGCTTAATCGCCTTGGGGTCTGTAAAGAATGCAAACCTGGACGACGACAACCTGTGCCCACAACGCCGGGGTTTTTGCGTAAAATGCCGGCCTTTCGTCACACCTCACGGATTTCGCGTCATGGGCACTCTTACGGTCAACCAGAACAAACTGCAAAAGCGCCTGCGCCGCCTGGCCGGCGAAGCGGTCGCCGATTTCAACATGATCGAAGACGGCGACAAGGTCATGGTCTGCCTGTCCGGGGGCAAAGACAGCTACACCATGCTCGACGTGCTGCTGCACCTGCAGAAGGTTGCCCCGATCAAGTTCGAGATCGTCGCGGTGAACATGGACCAGAAGCAGCCGGGTTTCCCCGAGCATGTGCTGCCGGCTTATTTGAAAGAGCTGGGCGTCGAGTACCACATCGTCGAGAAAGACACCTACTCGGTGGTCAAGGAACTGATCCCGGAAGGCAAGACCACTTGCTCGCTGTGCTCACGCCTGCGTCGCGGCACGCTGTACACCTTCGCCGATGAAATCGGCGCGACCAAGATGGCCCTCGGTCATCACCGTGACGACATCGTCGAAACATTTTTCCTCAACATGTTCTTCAACGGCTCGCTCAAGGCAATGCCGCCGAAGTTGCGCGCCGACGATGGTCGCAACGTGGTGATCCGTCCGCTGGCGTACTGCAACGAGAAAGACATTCAGGCTTACTCGGACTTCAAGGCATTCCCGATCATCCCGTGCAACCTCTGCGGTTCGCAGGAAAACCTGCAGCGTCAGGTGGTCAAGGAAATGCTCGTGGACTGGGAGCGCAAGACCCCGGGCCGAACCGAAAGCATCTTCCGCAGTCTGCAGAACGTGATCCCGTCGCAACTGGCCGACCGCAACCTGTTCGACTTCACCAGCCTGAAGATCGACGAGACCGCGGCTTCGCGCTTCGTTAACGTCGTCAATCTGTAAACACGATCCATGTGGGAGCGAGCTTGCTCGCGAAGGCGTCGTGTCAGCCGACATCCATGTTGAATGACAGACCGCTTTCGCGAGCAAGCTCGCTCCCACAGTGTTTTGTGTTCAAAGGTAGAATTTCATTTCAAGTTCTCAGGAGAGGGCATGCGCGATTACAAGTGGCTGCACGAATACTGTCTGAACCGCTTCGGTTCGGCGGCTGAACTGGAAGCCCATCTGCCCGTTCCCAAAACCCCGGCGCAACTGCGCAAGATCAGCGACGACCGCTACCTCTCGACCATGGCCCTGCGCGTGTTCCGTGCCGGACTCAAGCACAGTCTGGTCGACGCCAAGTGGCCGGCCTTCGAAGAAGTGTTCTTCAAGTTCGATCCGGAAAAAGTCGTGCTGATGAGTGCCGAGCATCTCGAGCGTCTGATGCAGGACGCGCGGATCATTCGCCATCTCGGCAAACTGAAAAGCGTGCCGCGCAATGCGCAGTTCATTCTCGATGTCGAGAAAGACAAGGGCAGTTTTGGCGCGCTGATCGCCGACTGGCCGGTGACCGATATCGTCGGTCTGTGGACCTATCTGAAAAAGCACGGTCATCAATTGGGCGGACTGTCGGCGCCACGCTTTTTGCGCATGGTCGGCAAGGATACCTTTGTGCCGAGCTATGACGTGGTCGCGGCGCTGAACGCACAGAAGATCGTCGACAAGGCGCCGACCAGTCTGCGCGATCTGGCGATCGTGCAGGATGTGTTCAACCAGTGGCATGAGCAGAGCGGCGGGCGGGCGATGAGCCAGATTTCGATGATGCTCGCGTACACCGTCAACCATTGAGACCGGGTCGCCTCATTCGCGAGCAGGCTCGCTCCCACAGGGGAATGCATTCCAAATGTGGGAGCTGCCGAAGGCTGCGATCTTTTTCCATCAGGCGACGGAGACTTCGCCTTCGCCAGCCAGTTTACGATTCAACTGATACCGCCAGCGCACATACAACAGCGCCGAGCAGAACACCGCCAGGCTCGCGACCATTTCCAGCACGCCAAACAACTGCCGGTTCGGGTCATACGCCGCCAGTGCGCCTTTGATGAAATACAGATTCACCACAAAGCACATCCACGAATGCCCACGGGCGCTGCCCATGATCATCGCGGGCGCCAGGATGATCCACGGGATCAGCTCGACCAGCAGAATCACCCACGGTCGCGCGCCGTGCAGGTCAGCGAAAACCAGATAGTAGGCTGCGAGCAATCCGCCCAAGGCGAAAAAACTCAGCAGACTGATGATGCGCATTGCCTTGACGCGTGGCTCCAGCCATTCGACGGCGGGCAGGATTTTCGGCTTCTTCGCCACTGTCAGCCCTCCAGTTTCTGCGCAGTCTTGGCCAGGCGCAGACCCAGTGCGCGACACAGCGCCACTTCGTGCTGATCGAGGCCTTTTTTACCGTCAGCCCCGGCGTGGTGGCTGGCGCCATAAGGCGTGCCGCCGCCCTGGGTTTCCAGTAGCGCCGACTCGCTGTACGGCAGACCGGTGATGAGCATGCCGTGGTGCAGCAGCGGCAGCATCATCGACAGCAGAGTGGTTTCCTGGCCGCCGTGCAAACTGGCGGTAGAGGTGAACACGCCGGCCGGTTTGCCGACCAGCGCGCCGGTCAGCCAGAGGTTGCTGGTGCCATCGAGGAAGTATTTCAGCGGCGCCGCCATGTTGCCGAAACGCGTCGGGCTGCCGAGGGCGAGGCCGGCGCAGTTCTTCAAGTCATCGAGGGTGGCGTAGAGCGCGCCTTCGTCTGGAATGGCTGGAGCCACGGCTTCGCACTCGGTCGATATCGCCGGCACCGTGCGTAAACGCGCTTCGAGACCGGCCTGCTCGACACCACGGGCAATCTGTCGGGCCATCTCGTTGGTCGAGCCGCTGCGGCTGTAATACAGCACCAGAATGTACGGCGCGCTCACGGCAACAACTCCAGCACATTTTCCGGCGGACGACCGATGACGGCTTTGTTGCCGACTTCAAGAATCGGCCGTTCCATCAGTTTTGGATGCTCGGCGATGGCGTCGATCAATTGCGCTTCACTGAGGCTTTCGTCAGCCAGCTGAAGCATTTTGTATTCATCTTCCCCGGTGCGTAGCAATTGGCGCGCGCTGATCCCGAGCTTGCCGAGCAGAGCCTTGATTTGCGCCGCATTCAGCGGGGTTTCGAGGTAACGCACGACGTTCGGGGTCAGGCCGCGGGCTTCAAGAAGTTCCAGCGCGCCGCGGGATTTCGAGCAGCGCGGATTGTGATAAAGCGTCAGATCGGTCATGGCGGGTCGCTTCTGGCGTAAAGTGGCGGCTATTCTAACTGTGCAGCGCGCAATCCAGAACCTTCGGAGGCAATGGGTCGCAGGCGCCTTCAAATTTTCACAAGGAACACGACATGACACGGCGATTGGCAGCGGCATTGACGATAATCGGGGCGTTGATGCTGGGGGGCTGCGGCAATGATTACGGTATCGACCAGAACGGCCAGAAAGTCGCGTCCGAGCGTTTGGACAAGCAATGGGTGGTGCTGAACTACTGGGCCGAATGGTGCGGCCCATGCAGGACCGAGATCCCGGAGCTCAACCATTTGGCTGATGAGCTCAAGAGCAAGAACGTTGGGGTGTTCGGGGTGAACTTCGACAATGTGCAGGGTGTGGAACTGAAAGAGGCGAGCGAGAAGCTCGGCATCAAGTTCACCGTGCTGGCGCAGGATCCAGCGGAACTGTTCGAGTTGCCGCGCAGTGAAGCATTGCCGGTGACGTACATCATCGACAACAAGGGCAAGGTGCGTGAGCAATTGATGGGGGAGCAGACGGCGGCGGGAGTGATGGCCAAGCTTGAGGCTCTGCAGGCGACCAAGTAACGTCAAAAGCCCCTCACCCCAGCCCTCTCCCGGGGGGAGAGGGGGCCGACCGAGGTGTCTGGCGAGCTACATCGACCTGAGAGATCGAGTCGATTGTAGATTCGCCAAAGCAAGACCCAGTCGATTATGGATTCGATGAAGCAAGAGCCAGTCGATTATGGATTCGGTTGCACTCGTTCAAGTCGGCGTAGCTCCCCAATATCCCCCAATCAGTTCCCTCTCCCTCTGGGAGAGGGCTAGGGTGAGGGCTTTGGCGGCCTTGAGGCTTAGCCCTCTTCCAACCACCAACGCAACGGCTTGCCTTCAGCCGGCCAGAAACGCATCTGCTCGATCGGCGAGATATCCCAGCGCTCGACATGCTCCAGCGCCTGCAGGAAGCGTTGCTCCTGCTCCATCAGCGCCGGTGCACAGAGTTTGCGGGTCTTGCCGATCTTGCCGAAGGTCAGCTTGTCACCGTCCAGCGTGTAGGGCGCGAACCAATGGTTGCAGCCACCGTTGCCGTAGGCGCGGCCGTCATCGCCCAGGGTCACGGTCAGGTGGCTGTAATCCATCAACGGCCGCTCACCGATCCACTCCAGAATGTAGCTGCGGTTTTGCTGCAGTTGCACAGGCTCTGCCGCGCAACCCACCAAACCAACACCGACCAGCGCGGTCAGGGCAAGGCGTTTCATCACGCAGGCTCCTGGCATTTCGGGCACAGATGCTTGTCGCCAACGGCATTCCAGCCCAGCTCGGCGATGCGCGCGGTGGCCGCCGGTTTCTCGGCGTTTTTGCCAAGTTTGGCGTCTACCGCAAATTCGAAGCTCAGCTCTTTGGCGCAGCTATCGCAGTTGACCTGCCAGGTGTGAATCGCCAGTTCGCCAAACACCGGGCCTGTAGTCATCGCGGTCCATTGGCCCGGTGGATTGATCAGGTGGCGGACGGTTTCAACGGTCAGGCGCATGGACAAGTCCTTGCTGCCTTTGAGGGTGACCAACAAGGCGTCACCGATGCGAATCGAGCCACCATTGCCGGTGACCTGATAGCGGCCCGGAACGAGGGCGCGGCATTCGGTGAGGGTGTGTTGCGGGTTCATCAGGGTATAGCGGAAATCGTGTTCGACCATGGGTCCTCCAAATATGCGCGACATGCTAGCACGGGCTTGATTGCAGAATGACGCGCGCGTGTGACCTTCGATCAGGTTCAAATGCGACGACGCTCATGGCAAACTGCCGGCCTCGACTCTGAAGGAACGGAACATGGCGCTGATCGAATGTTATGAATGCAAGAAGAGCATCAGCTCCGAGGCCAACGCGTGCATTCATTGTGGGGCTCCAATGGCGGAGCAGGCAGAACACGCGCAGACCGTAGCGGCGCCGGTTCAGGCTGCGACAATCTCGTTCGGCAGCTTGCCGCGCAACAAGTCTGTGCCCGAGGCCATCGCCCCGGCACCCGCACCGCAACCATTGCCGAAAGTCATGCCGGCCGCCGCGCGGCGTCGGCGTCGGCAGCCCACCGAGCAAGCGCTTACCGAGCAGGCCAATGCCGACGGCAGCCGCCCGGTGGAAGGCTGGCTGAAGATCATGATCTTCCTGCTGCCGATGTTTTTCGTCTGGTTCCTGCTGCGCTACGGCCATTCGATGAAACAGCGCTTTTTTGGCTTCGGCTGGTTGGTGTTGCTGGTTCTGGCGTCTTCGCTGTCACCGAAATAAGCTGAAAAGCGCTCAACCCTCGACCTGGTTCTGTGGCGTTCCCGCTGCCCAGGTCGCGATGTTGTGCAAGGTCGTCGCGGCAATTGCACCCAGTGCTTCACGCGTCAGAAAGGCCTGATGCGCGGTGATGATCACATTGGGAAAGGTCAGCAATCGCGCCAGCACATCGTCCTGCAAGGGCAGGTCGGAGCGATCCTCGAAAAACAGTTGCGCCTCTTCTTCATAGACATCCAGACCCAGATAGCCGAGTTGGCCGTCCTTCAAGGCGTCAATCAATGCCGGGGTATCGACCAGACCGCCGCGACCGGTATTGATCAGCATGGCGCCCGCTTGCATGTGCGCCAGTGAATCGCGGTTGATCAGGTGTTTGCTCTGCTCGTTGAGCGGGCAGTGCAGGCTGATGATCCGCGACTGCGCAAGCAGCTCCGGCAGGCTCAGATAGCGCGCACCCAACGCCAGAACATCCGGGTTCGGGAACGGATCGTAGGCCAGCAGCTCACAGCCGAATCCGTGCATGATTTTCGCGAAGGTCGCGCCGATCTGACCGGTGCCGACAATCCCGACGGTTTTGCCGACCAGGTCGAAACCGGTCAGGCCATGCAGGCTGAAATCGCCCTCACGGGTGCGGTTATAGGCCCGGTGCAGACGACGGTTGAGGGCCAGGATCAGCGCCACCGCGTGTTCGGCCACCGCGTGTGGCGAGTAGGCCGGCACGCGTACCACGGCCAGGCCCAGCCGTTTCGCGGCGGGCAGATCGACATGGTTGTACCCCGCCGAGCGCAGGGCAATCAGACGTGTGCCGCCAGCGGCCAGACGCTCGAGCACTGGCGCGCTGAGGTCATCATTGATGAAGGCGCAAACCACTTCATGTGCGTGGGCCAGGGCCGTTGTATCGAGGCTGAGCCGCGCTGGTTGAAAGTGCAGCTCGACACCCGCCGGGCAATCGACGGCGAGGAAACTGTCGCGGTCGTAAGTCTGGCTACTGAAAACGATCGTGCGCATGTAAACCTCCTGGAACATCGACGCGGATTGAAGCACCCAGGCTCACTTTAGCGGTGCTGGCGTTGATCGGCATTGCCGTGGATCAGGCACTGATCTTCGCTTGTGCCGCGAGGCGGTTGATCGCGCGCTCCAGTTCTTCCAGCGCTGCGACGGCCTTGGGGTCATCTTGCTTGAGCAGGGTTTCGCTGCGCTGACAGGCCGCGCGCAATTGCGGTACGCCGCAATAACGGGTGGCACCGTGCAGGCGATGGACGCGTTCAATCAGAGCGTTCTGGTCGCGGTTTTCGCAAGCCGCACGGATGGCTTCGCGGTCAGCCTCCAGTGAGGCAAGCAGCATGGCCAGCATGTCCGCCGCCAAGTCAGCCTTGCCAGCGGCCAGGCGCAAACCTTCCTCGTGATCAAGCACTGGCAGCTCATTATTGCCCGCCGCGCTGTCGCTGATCCGCTCCGGCGCTTGATTGCGCAAAGCCAGGCCGGTCCATTTCAGCACCACTTGCGCCAGTTGCCGCTCGCTGATCGGTTTGGTCAGGTAGTCGTCCATACCACTTTGCAGCAGCGCGCGTTTTTCGTTGGCCATCGCGTGGGCGGTGAGGGCGACGATCGGCAGCGGCGTGCAGTGCCGTTCGCTTTCCCATTGGCGGATGGTTTCGGTGCTTTGGCGGCCGTCCATGCCCGGCATCTGCACGTCCATCAGCACCAGATCGAAGGACTCGTTCTGCACCGCTTTGACCGCTGCGTAACCGCTTTCCACGGCAAGCACTTTGGCGCCCATGTCTTCGAGCAAGGTCTGCACCAGCAGCAGATTGGCCGGATTGTCGTCGACACAGAGCACTTTTGGCGCGCGGCTCGACAGCGGTTCGCCCGGCTCATTGCGTGGCTGGCGCGGGTTGACCAGATCCGACAAGGCCCGGCGCAATTTGCGCGTGCAGGCCGGTTTCGCTTGCAACTGGCTGTGCGGGTTCGGCACCGACAGATGGAACAGCGTCTGTTCGGTGGTCGGGCACAGCACCAGCACTTTGCAGCCGAGGTGTTCGAGGTCCCAGATGTGCTGGTTCAAACGCTCGGGCAGCATGTCGTTGCTGGTGATGCCGATGACCGCCAGATCAATCGCCTGATCGGTCTGGTGCGCGCCGGTGACGCCGTTGGTCAAGGTTTCGAGGGTGTTGAACGGCGTGACATCGAGGCCACAGTCCTCCAGTTGATGCTGCAAGGCCTGCCGCGCCAGTTCGTGATTTTCCAGCACCGCCACGCGGCGCCCGAGCAACGGCGCGGCCGGCAGGTCTTCGGCGTCGTCACGGGTTTTCGGCAAGCTCAGGCTGATCCAGAACTCCGAGCCTTCGCCCGGCGTGCTGTCGACGCCGATTTCGCCGCCCATCTGTTCGATCAGGCGTTTGGAAATCACCAGCCCCAGACCAGTGCCGCCCGGTTGCCGCGACAGTGAGTTGTCGGCCTGACTGAACGCCTGGAACAACGCGCGCACGTCCTGGGTTGAAAGGCCGATGCCGGTGTCCTGAATGCTGATGCGCAGTTGCACGCTGTCTTCGTGTTCCTCTTCCAGCATCGCCCGGGCAACGATAGTGCCTTCGCGGGTGAACTTGATCGCGTTGCTGACAAGGTTGGTGAGGATCTGCTTCAGCCGCAGCGGGTCACCGACCAGCGACAGCGGCGTGTCGCGATAGACCAGACTGACCAGCTCAAGCTGCTTGGCGTGCGCAGCGGGGGCGAGGATGGTCAGGGTGTCCTGCAACAGGTCGCGCAGGTTGAACGGAATGTGGTCGAGCACCAGTTTGCCGGCCTCGATTTTCGAGAAATCGAGGATCTCGTTGATGATCCCCAGCAGGCTGTCGGCGGACTTTTCGATGGTGCCCAGATAATCGAGCTGGCGCGGGGTCAGTTCGCTTTTCTGCAACAGATGGGTGAAACCGAGAATGCCGTTGAGCGGCGTGCGGATCTCGTGGCTCATGTTGGCGAGGAATTCGGACTTGATCCGGCTGGCTTCCAGCGCTTCTTTGCGCGCCAGGTCCAGTTCGATGTTCTGGATCTCGATGGTTTCCAGGTTCTGGCGCACGTCTTCAGTGGCCTGATCGACACTGTGCTGCAACTCTTCGCGGGCGTTTTGCAGAGTGCCGGCCATGCGGTTGATGCCCGACGCCAGTTCGTCCAGCTCCTGACTGCCGAGCGGCGGCAGACGCGTTTCCAGATGGCCGTCCTTGAGTTGCGCGACGGCTTGTTTGATCTGGCTCAGCGGGCGATTGATCGTGCGGCCCATGCGCAACGCCAGCAGCGCCGCGCCCGCCAGACCGGCGGCGATCAGCAGCAGGCTGGCAAACAGGCTGCGATAACCGCGCAACAGCATGCCGTTGTGCGAAAGCTCCAGTTCGACCCAGCCGAGCAAGCGGTCGGATTCTTCCGGGATCAATTCGCCGGCGAGGTTGCGATGTTTGCCGAACACCGGCATCAGGTAACGCGTCGCGTCATTGCCGCTGCGCCGTTGCAAATGCGCGCTGTCGCCGCTGGGTGCCTGATTGAGCATGGTCGGGCCGGCATGGGCCAGCGGTGAGCGGTCCGGTGCGAGGAAGGTCACCGCGCGCACATCCGGTTGCTCTAGGGATTGCGTGGCAATGCGCTCCAGCAGATCGCTGTTGCCGTGACCCATGGCGGGTGCGACCAGCGGCGCCAGCTGCTCGGCGATCATCTCGCCACGCTGCATCAATTGGCTCTGCAAGTCGGACTGCTGCGTCCAGGTGAAATAACCACCCAGTACCAGCGCCATCAGGCTGGTCGGCAACAAGGTCAGCAACAACACGCGACCTTTGATTCCCAGTTTCTTGAGCACGCCTATCTCCTGCATCCCGCTGATCTGTTGACTCATGCGTGCATCCGGCACGCGGCATGGGCGCAGTGTAGCGATTTGCTCGCAGGCAATCTTCGGAAAAATGCTGGCGGGATGGGGCGGGAGGCAGATGCTCGTTTGTCCGATGGGTCAACCTTGGGTTGCCCGATGCCTGGCAATCTTGAATAATCACTCTCAACTGAGAATTACTTGCAGATACTCATGACTCCTGTTTCCGCTGGCCAGCCACGCATTCTTTCTATCGAAGACGATCCGGTTCTCGGCGCCTATGTTCACGAACATCTGGGCCGCAGCGGCTTTCAGGTAACCTGGTGCCAGAACGGCCAGGAAGGTCTGAGCATTGCCAGGCGTCAGCCATTCGATGTGGTGCTGATGGATATCCTGTTGCCGGGCATGGACGGTCTGAATGTGCTGACGCAGTTGCGCCAGAGTCATTCGACGCCAGTGCTGTTGATGTCGGCCCTCGGTGCCGAGGCGGATCGCATCAGCGGTTTCCGTCTGGGCGCCGACGACTATTTGCCCAAACCGTTCAGCATGGTCGAGTTGCATGTGCGCATTGAAGCGATCCTGCGCCGGGTCGCGCTGGATCGACGCCCGGCTGTGCGCGCGGTGCCCGTGACGGCCGGTACGCTGCGGTTCGATGACGAACAGTGCGAGGTGTTTTTCCGCGAGCACTCCGCCGGGCTGACCCGCAGCGAATACCGTCTGCTGGAAACCCTCAACCGCAATGACGAGGAAGTGCTGAGCAAAGCCTTCCTTTATCAACACGTTTTGCAGCGCGGCTACGCGGCCCACGACCGCAGTCTCGACATGCACATCAGCCAGATCCGCCGCAAACTCAAAGCCATCGGTTACACCGAGCGTGAAGTGCGCACCGTTTGGGGCAAGGGTTACGTCTTGAGTGCTGCTGATGAAGCGGTCTGAACTGCCGGGGCGGCATTCACTGTTCTGGAAACTGGCGTTTTTGCTGGTGGCTTTCTGTTTGTTGATGATCTGGCTGAGCTGGTCGTGGGGCCGCTACATGGAGGAGCGCAATCAGTTCCTCTCCGACGAGGCACGCGGCACCCTCAGCCGTTATGCCGCGCAAGCGGAACAGGCGTGGCAGCATGGCGGGCGCAGCGGTGTCGATGACTGGTTGCAGAGCATGGAGTTGCGCGAAGCCAGTTGGGTCGGCGTTATCGGCGGCAATTTGCAGTCGCTGAGCAGTGATCCGCTGAATGATCAGGAGATCCAGCATCTGACTTTCCTGCGCGGTCTCGACTGGCCAATTCACAAACAGGGCCGACCGTGGCTGCGTGTGCCGTTTCCCAAAGAGCCGTCCGCCGGAAGCCTGGTGATCGAATTGCCCGAGCGATTCCTGCCGGGTAAATATCGCGTGTTCTGGCGCGTCATCACCAACGGCGTGATTCCGGGCCTGTTCACTTTGTTGCTGTGCGTCGGTCTCTATCGCCTGCTGGTGGTGCCGCTGAACAACTTGCGCGAACAGGCCAACGCCTGGCGCGCCGACCAGTTGAATGTGCGGTTGTCGAGCGGCATCACCCAGCGCCCGGACGAACTCGGTGAACTGGCGCGGGCGTTCGACTCGATGTCCGAACGCCTGCAATCTACAGTCGCCCTGCAACAGCAACTGCTGCGTGATCTGTCCCACGAACTGCGCACGCCGTTGAGCCGCTTGCGTGTGGCCAGTGAAAGCGAACAGGGTCTGGTGCAACTGCGCGAGCGCATCGGTCGTGAAGTCGACGGCATGCAACGCTTGGTCGAAGACACCTTGCAACTGGCATGGCTCGATACCGACCGCACGGCGCTGCCGGATGAAGCCATTCAGATTCAGGCCCTGTGGGAAATGCTCACTGACAATGCCTGTTATGAAAGCGGCTGGCCGAGTCTGCAATTGCAGTGTTCGGTGGAGGCATCTTGCTGGGTGCGTGGCAACCTGAATACGCTAGCGCAGGCGCTGGAGAACATTCTGCGTAACGCGATTCGGCATTCGCCGGCGGGCGGGATCGTGCGTCTTGATGGACGGCGCGATGGCAATTTCTGGCATCTGTGGCTGGAAGATCAGGGCGGCGGCGTAGCGGAAGGGGATCTGGAACGGATCTTCTCACCGTTCACCCGACTGGATGGCTCGCGGCCCGGGGACGGTGGTTTTGGCTTGGGGCTGAGCATCGCGCGCAATGCCGTGCAGCGTCAGGGCGGAAGGATTTGGGCGGAGAACAGCGGGGCGGGGTTGCGGCTGAATTTGCGGTTGCTGGCGGATGACGGTGTTGCGCCGACTGACGCCTTCGCGAGCAGGCTTGCTCCCACGTTGGAACTCGGTTCGCCGCAGATTGTGTGATCAACACAGAT
This sequence comes from Pseudomonas sp. CROZ-RG-20F-R04-15, assembly GCF_022662375.1. Lineage (GTDB taxonomy): Bacteria > Pseudomonadota > Gammaproteobacteria > Pseudomonadales > Pseudomonadaceae > Aquipseudomonas. Next base: position 43,781 of record NZ_JAKNQL010000002.1, read on the forward strand.
CTCCTGTAAGGAGTGAGCCTGCTCGCGATGTAGTCCGCTCGGGCCGCCAATCCTCCGACTTTGCGGGAGCGCTCGCCTTTTTTTGTACGACATTTCCCAAGTTGCATCGGCGGTCATTTCAAGCTTCCTGAAGGGGTTAGGCTCGTGCTTCACCTTATCTCCAAGGAATTGCGCATGACTGTATCCAGCCTTACTGGCAGCCCGGATGGCGAACGTTTCAACGAAGTGCTCGCGCTGATTCACAGTTCCAGACATAAGGCCATGCAAGCGGTCAATACACAGCTGATTGAGCTTTATTGGCAGGTGGGGGCGCACATCAGTCGAAAGATTGAGCAGGCGGAGTGGGGGGATTCCGTGGTGGGCCAATTGGCCGAACATTTGGCTCTGACACAACCGGGATTGCGAGGTTTTACTCGTTCGAACTTGTTTCGTATGCGCCAGTTTTATGAGCTTTATCACGCCGAAGAAAAAGTCGCACCACTGGTGCGACAATTGTCCTGGTCGCACAATTTGACCATTTTCAGCCAATGCAAACGACCAGAGGAGCGCGAGTTTTACGTACGAATGGCCGTTCGAGAGCAATGGTCGAGACGTGAGCTGGAGCGGCAGCTCAAAGCAGCTTTGTTCGAGCGAAGCGTCACCGACCCGGCAAAAGCCTCCGCGGCACTGCAGCAATCCCACCCCGAAGCTCTCGAGATATTCCGTGATTCCTACATGGTCGAATTTCTCGATCTGCCCGGCGCTCATTCTGAAACCGATCTGCACCAAGGCCTGCTATCTCGCCTCAAGGAATTCCTGATCGAACTTGGTCGCGACTTCTGCTTTGTCGGTTCCGAATATCCGTTGCAGGTAGGCGGTCGGGATTTCTCTCTCGACCTTCTGTTCTTCCACCGAGGGCTCAACTGCCTTGTAGCCATTGAACTCAAGGTCGGCCGTTTTGAGCCGGAATACCTCGGCAAGATGGATTTCTATTTAGAGGCGCTGGATCGCAATGTCCGCAAGCCTCACGAAAGCCCGGCCATCGGAGTCCTGCTGTGTGCAAGCAAGGAAGATGAGGTCGTCGAGTACGCACTCAATCGCAGTCTTTCGCCCGCATTGATAGCGGAATATCAAACCTGTCTGCCGGATAAGCAATTGCTGCAGGCCAAGTTGCATGAGTTTTATGCAATGGATACGGCGACAGCAGAAAATAGCGACTGACCGCTGCTTATTCCCATAAACCATAAGCACCGCACTTTGCGTGATATGGCCTGCGCGGGTTTGCCGGTATGATAGGCGCCCCCGCACGTCTGGATTGCGAATACGCCATGACCTTGCAGTACCCAACCATCGCCGATTGCGTCGGCAACACGCCGCTGGTGCGTTTGCAGCGCCTGCCCGGTGCTACCAGCAACACCCTATTGCTCAAGCTCGAAGGGAATAACCCGGCGGGTTCGGTCAAGGACCGTCCGGCGTTGTCGATGATCACTCGCGCCGAGTTGCGCGGGCAGATCCACGCCGGCGATACGCTGATCGAAGCGACCTCGGGTAACACCGGGATCGCTCTGGCCATGGCTGCGGCGATCAAGGGTTACAAGATGATCCTGATCATGCCGGACAATTCCAGCGCCGAGCGTAAAGCGGCGATGACCGCTTACGGTGCCGAGCTGATTCTGGTCAGCCAGGAAGAAGGCATGGAAGGCGCCCGCGACCTCGCCCAGCGTATGGAAGCCGAAGGCCGTGGCAAGGTGCTCGATCAGTTCGCCAACGGCGATAATCCTGAAGCGCACTACACCACCACCGGCCCGGAAATCTGGCGTCAGACCCAGGGCACCATCACTCATTTCGTCAGTTCGATGGGCACCACCGGTACCATCATGGGCGTTTCGCGCTACTTGAAAGAGCAGAGCGACAGCGTGCAGATCGTTGGTCTGCAACCGATGGAAGGCTCGGCCATTCCGGGCATTCGTCGCTGGCCGCAGGAATACCTGCCGAAGATCTATCAGGCCGACCGCGTCGACCGTATCGTCGACATGGCGCAAAGCGAAGCCGAAGACGTCACCCGGCGTCTGGCCCGCGAAGAAGGCATCTTCTGTGGCGTGTCCTCGGGCGGTGCGGTGGCAGCGATGCTGCGCCTGTCCAGAGAAGTTGAAAACGCGGTGATCGTCGCGATCATCTGTGACCGTGGCGACCGTTACCTGTCGACCGGCATTTTCGACGCGGCCAACTGATGGCCAAGCACGAGAGAGGCCTGCGCTTCCAACCCACGGGTGGCAGCAAGGCCGCGCAAATTCCCACCGGCAAAAAACAGCGCTTGAGCATCGAGCGCCTGGCCAATGACGGTCGCGGCATCGCGTTTTTCGAAGGCAAAACCTGGTTCGTCCTCGGCGCCCTTGCCGGTGAAGAGGTCGAAGCGCGGGTGCTCGGCGCCCACGGCAAAGTGGTCGAGGCGCGTACCGAGCGCGTGTTCAAGGCCAGCGAACTGCGCCGCCCGACACCGTGTCAGCACGCCGGCCGTTGCGGCGGTTGCAGCGTCCAGCATTTGCCCCACGACGAACAGCTTGCCCTGAAACAGCGCATGCTCGCCGAGCAATTGTCGCGTGTCGCCGGTGTCGAACCTGAAGAGTGGGCCGCACCGCTGACCGGCCCCGAATTCGGCTATCGCCGCCGCGCCCGGATTGCCGTGCGCTGGGACATGAAGGCGAAGAAACTCGAAGTCGGTTTCCGTGCCGCTGGCAGTCAGGACATTGTCGCAATCAGCGAATGCCCGGTGCTGGTACAGCCCTTGCAGCCGATCATGACCCGTCTGCCGGAGATGCTCCGTCGTTTGAGCAAACCGCAGGCGTTGGGGCATGTCGAGTTGTTCAGCGGTTCGTCACTGGCGGTATTGCTGCGGCACATGGCGCCGTTGTCCGACGCGGATCTGACGATCCTCAAGGACTTCTGCCAGTTCCATGAAGCGCAGTTGTGGCTGCATGGCGAGGGTGAACCTCAGCCGATCGATCCCGGTCTGAGTCTCGGTTATCGCCTGGAGACATGGAATCTGGATCTGGCGTATCGGCCGGGCGACTTTATCCAGGTCAACGCCGGCGTCAACGAAGCGATGGTGGCGCAGGCGCTGGACTGGTTGAAACCGGGCCGCGATGAGCGCGTGCTGGATCTGTTCTGCGGCTTGGGCAACTTCGCTTTGCCGCTGGCCAAAACCGTGCGCGAAGTGGTGGCGGTCGAAGGCGTGCAAACCATGGTCGATCGCGCTGAAGCCAACGCCGCCAGTAACAATTTGCATAACACAAAGTTTTTTCAAGCCGATTTATCCCAGCCTTTGAGCGATGCCCAGTGGATCGGAAACGGCTTTTCTGCGGTACTCTTGGACCCACCGCGTGACGGTGCTTTCGAGGTGGTTCGCAAGCTGGCGACCCTGGGTGCCAAACGGTTGGTGTATGTGTCGTGCAACCCTGCAACTCTGGCGCGCGATACGGTCGAATTGATCAAGCAGGGCTACCGGTTAAAACGTGCCGGGATTCTCGATATGTTTCCTCAGACGGCACATGTCGAGGCCATGGCGTTATTTGAAGCGAGCCAGGATGGCTCGTCTGAATCCGTCTGATCTGTCCGTACAGCGCTCGCATTAGCCCCGTGAGCGCAACCGGGCAATAGAGGTCAGCGATTTTGACGCATTGAATCTGCGTCGTAGGGAAGGTAATGCAAGATGGTACAGGTGAGAGCACACCAGCCGATCAACACTGACGGCAGTATCAATCTCGAGGCTTGGCTCGATCACGCGGTCAGTGTCGATCTGGCACTGGATCGCGAAGCCTTGAAAGAAGCCTGCGAGTTCGCTCGCGAGGCCGAACAACAGTCCAATGCCAAGAAGAATCTGTGGGCCGAAGGCTCCGGCAGTTTCAGTACGGGCCTGGAAATCGCCGAGATTCTCGCCGACCTCAAGCTCGATCAGGATTCGCTGGTCGCGGCGGTTCTGTATCGCGGCGTACGCGAAGGCCAGATCGAACTCGCGGCCGTCGGCCAGCGCTTCGGCCCGGTAGTCGCCAAGCTGATCGACGGCGTGCAGCGCATGGCGGCGATCAGTGCCAGCCTCAGTCCGCGCCAGTCGATGGTCATGGGCACGCAAGGGCAGGTGGAGAACCTGCGCAAGATGCTCGTGGCGATGGTCGACGATGTGCGCGTCGCGCTGATCAAACTGGCTGAAAGGACCTGCGCGATCCGTGCGGTGAAAACCGCCGATGACGAAAAACGTAACCGCGTCGCCCGCGAAGTTTTCGACATCTATGCGCCGCTCGCGCACCGCCTCGGCATCGGTCATATCAAATGGGAACTGGAGGATTTGTCCTTCCGTTATCTCGAGCCTGATCAATACAAGCAGATCGCCAAGTTGCTCCACGAGCGACGGCTTGATCGCGAGCGTTTCATCGCTGACGTGATGACCCAGCTCAAGGACGAATTGCAGGCCACCGGCGTCGATGCCGACATCAGCGGCCGGGCCAAACACATCTATTCGATCTGGCGCAAAATGCAGCGCAAGGGTCTGGAATTCAGCCAGATCTATGACGTGCGTGCGGTGCGCGTGCTGGTGCCGGAAATGCGCGACTGCTACACCGCGCTCGGTATCGTCCACACCTTGTGGCGGCACATCCCGAAAGAATTCGACGACTACATCGCCAACCCGAAAGAGAACGGCTACCGCTCGCTGCACACCGCGGTGATCGGCCCTGAGGGCAAGGTGCTTGAGGTGCAGATCCGTACGCACTCGATGCACGAAGAGGCCGAACTCGGCGTCTGCGCGCACTGGCGTTACAAAGGCACCGACGTCAAATCCGGCTCGAATCACTACGAAGAGAAAATCTCCTGGCTGCGTCAGGTGCTCGAGTGGCACGAAGAGCTGGGCGATATCGGTGGTCTGGCCGAACAGTTGCGCGTCGATATCGAGCCGGATCGGGTCTACATCTTCACCCCCGACGGACACGCCATCGACTTGCCGAAAGGCGCGACGCCGCTGGACTTCGCTTACCGCGTACACACCGAGATCGGCCACAACTGCCGTGGCGCGAAGATCAACGGGCGCATCGTCCCGCTCAACTACAGCCTGCAGACCGGTGAGCAGGTCGAGATCATCACCAGCAAGCACGGCACGCCGAGCCGCGACTGGCTGAACTCCAACCTCGGTTACGTCACCACCTCGCGGGCGCGGGCGAAGATCGTTCACTGGTTCAAATTGCAGGCGCGCGACCAGAACGTTGCCGCCGGTAAAACCCTGATCGAGCGCGAACTGACGCGCCTCGGCCTGCCAGCGGTGGATTTCGACAAGCTGGCCGACAAGGCCAACATGAAAACCGCCGAAGACATGTTCGCCGCCCTCGGTGCTGGCGACCTGCGTCTGGCACAGCTGGTCAACCTCGCGCAGCAACTGGTCGAGCCGGAACGTGGCAACGAACAGCTGGAGCTGATTCCGCGCAAAGCCACCGGTTACAAACCCGGCAAGCGCGGCGACATTCAGATCCAGGGCGTCGGCAACCTGATGACGCAGATGGCCGGCTGCTGCCAGCCACTGCCGGGCGACGCGATTGTCGGCTACATCACTCAGGGCCGTGGCGTGAGCATTCACCGTCAGGACTGCGCCTCGGTGCTGCAACTGGGTGGGCGCGAGCCGGAGCGGATCATTCAGGTCAGCTGGGGCCCGGTGCCGGTGCTCACCTATCCGGTCGACATCGTCATCCGCGCCTACGACCGTTCCGGTCTGCTGCGTGATGTCTCGCAGGTGCTGCTCAACGAGCGGATCAACGTGCTGGCGGTCAACACCCGCTCGAACAAGGAAGACAACACCGCGCTGATGTCCCTGACCATCGAGATTCCGGGGCTGGATGCACTGGGGCGGTTGCTGGGGCGGATTTCGCAGTTGCCGAACATCATCGAAACGCGGCGTAACCGTACTCCGTGATGTGGCTTCTCTGTGGGAGCGAGCCTGCTCGCGAAGAGGGTGTGTCAGTCGAAAACTTTGTTGCAGACACACCGCTTTCGCGAGCAGGCTCGCTCCCACAAGGTTTTGTGGTGAGAGATAAATGATGTACAGCCTTGAAGACCTGCTCCACCTCATGAGCCGCCTGCGCGATCCGCAGTACGGTTGCCCGTGGGACATCAAGCAAACCTACGCGACCATCGTTCCGCACACCCTTGAAGAAGCTTACGAAGTGGCCGACGCCATCGAGCGTGGCGACTTCGATCATTTGCAGGGCGAGCTCGGCGATCTGCTGTTTCAGGTCGTCTATTACAGCCAGTTGGCCAAGGAAGAAGGGCGCTTCGAATTCGCCGGCGTGATCGACAGCATCACCCGCAAGCTGATCCGCCGTCATCCTCACGTTTTTCCAACGGGTGATCTGTACGCGCCGCTGGATGTGCCGCGCTTGAGCGAAGAACAGGTCAAGCAACGCTGGGAAGAGATCAAGGCTGAAGAGCGCGCCGAGAAATCCGCCGCGCCCGAGCAACTGTCACTGCTCGACGATGTGCCGGCAACGCTGCCGGCCTTGTCGCGCTCGGCCAAGTTGCAGAAGCGCGCAGGCCAGGTCGGCTTCGACTGGCCGGACGCTTTGCCAGTACTCGACAAAGTGCGCGAAGAGCTCGATGAAGTCCTCGAAGCCATGGCCGAAAACGATCCCGTCGCCGTGGCTGACGAGATCGGTGACCTGCTGTTTTCCGTAGTCAATCTGGCCCGGCATCTGAAGGTCGACCCGGAAACCGCGCTGCGTGGCGCCAACGGCAAGTTCGAAAGACGTTTCCGATTTATCGAACAGGCATTGCGCGACACCCACCGTCCCATAGAAGATTGCACCCTCGAAGAGTTGGACGCCCTGTGGGGTGAAGCCAAACGTCAGGAAAAGAATGTGCCCGGCTGCGGCTGAGCAACTGCCCAAGTGAGTAAGTCCCATGAGTATTTCCCTTCGCGACCAGTTGCTCAAAGCAGGCCTGGTCAACCAAAAGCAGGCCAAGCAGGTCAGCAAGGACAAGCAGAAGCAGCAACGTCTGGCCCACAAAGGCCAGATCGAACTGGATGACTCGCAACAACGTGCCGCCCAGGAAGCCATGGCCGAGAAGGTCAAGCGTGACCAGGAGCTGAACCGCCAGCAGAAAGAGAAAGCCGAAGCCAAGGCGCGTGCTGCGCAGGTCAAGCAACTGATCGAAGTCTCGCGTCTGCCGAAGCTGACCACCGAGGATTACTACAACTTCGTCGACGACAAGAAGGTCAAGCGCCTCTCGGTCAACACGCTGATGCGCAACAAGCTCAGCAGCGGTTCGCTGGCGATCGTCCACCATGCCGGCGGCTACGAAGTGATCCCGCGTGAAGCGGCCCTGAAGATCCAGGAGCGCGATCCGCAGCGCATCGTCCAGCTCAACGTGCAGACCGAAGAAGTCAGCACCGAGGACGATCCGTACGCGGCGTATCAGATCCCTGATGATCTGATGTGGTAAATCGATAAAGCTGTAACAACGACAAACCCCGCTCATGGCGGGGTTTGTCGTTTTCAATGCTGTGGTTGAATCAGGCGGATTTCAGATCCCGTTGCTGCTCTTGCACTTCCAGTTCAGCCTTGTAGTTGTGGGCGTCGATCTCGTTGTGGAACATGCCGACCAGCAAGTCTTGTTGATGCACATCCCAGATGCGGATACCGGCGGCTACGCCTTCGTGGGACATGTGTGAATCGTCGCGTTCAGTTACTTTTACAGTCATCTGCTAGCTCCAAATCTCAAGTTATCTGCAGCAAGGCGTGTGCAGGACTCTGTTATATGATTTGTTAGCTTGCTAAGTAAACGCTCAATTTGTGCAATGTATTCTTGCGAAAACCGCAACAGTGCTACAGCCCACGAAATCCGCGACATTCGGTCGCAGGGCGCAAAGTTTCATGACAGAAGTTTCATCTCCAGTGTCACCAAAGTTCCTTGGTGGGAGCGAGCCTGCTCGCGAATTCGGTGGGTCAGTCAATGAGAGGGTGACTGGAATATCGCATTCGCGAGCAGGCTCGCTCCCACAGGGTTTTGCGGTGTGGCTGCTATTTTCTGCAGACGAAAAAAAACGCCCCGAACCAGTCGGGGCGTTTTCATGTGTGGCTCAAGCGGGGGGAATTACTTGCCTTCCCAGCGCTTCAGTACCAGCGTGGCGTTGGTGCCGCCGAAGCCGAAGCTGTTGCTCATCACGGTGTTGATGGTGGCGTTCTCGCGGGTCTTGGTCAGCACCGGCAGATCGGCCACTTCCGGGTCCAGTTCGTCGATGTTGGCGGAACCGGCAATGAAGTTGCCTTCCATCATCAGCATGCAGTAGATCGCTTCGTGAACGCCGGCAGCGCCCAGGGAGTGACCGGACAGGCTCTTGGTCGAGCTGATCGCAGGTGCCTTGTCGCCGAACACTTCACGCACACCTTTCATTTCCGCAACGTCGCCGACCGGAGTCGAGGTGCCGTGGGTGTTCAGGTAGTCGATCGGGGTATCAACGGTGGACATCGCCATCTGCATGCAGCGGATCGCGCCTTCGCCACTCGGGGCAACCATGTCGTAACCGTCGGAGGTCGCGCCGTAGCCAACGATTTCCGCGTAGATCTTGGCGCCACGGGCCAGAGCGTGTTCCAGCTCTTCAACCACGACCATGCCGCCACCGCCAGCGATGACGAAACCGTCACGGTCTTTGTCGTAGGCACGGGAAGCTTGTTCCGGGGTGTCGTTACGCTTGCTGGACAGAGCGCCCATGGCGTCGAACAGGAACGACTGGCTCCAGTGCTCTTCTTCACCGCCACCGGCGAAGACGATGTCCTGCTTGCCCATCTGGATCTGTTCCATGGCGGTACCGATGCAGTGAGCACTGGTGGCGCAGGCAGAAGCGATGGAGTAGTTCAGGCCCTTGATCTTGAATGGCGTGGCCAGGCAAGCGGAAACGGTGCTGCTCATGGTCCGCGTTACGCGGTATGGGCCAACGCGTTTCACGCCTTTCTCGCGCAGGATGTCCAGCGCTTCCATCTGGTTCAACGTGGAAGCACCACCGGAACCCGCCACCAGACCGGTACGCGGGTTGGACACTTGCTCTTCGGTCAGGCCGGAGTCAGCAATGGCGTCTTTCATGGCCAGGTAGGCGTAAGCCGCTGCGTGGCCGACGAAGCGATAGATCTTGCGATCGATCAGCTCTTCAAGGTTGAGGTCGATGGAGCCGGAAACCTGGCTACGCAGACCCATTTCGGCATATTCCGGGTTGAACCGGATGCCAGGGCGGCTTGCACGCAGGTTAGCGGAGACGGTCTCTTTGTCATTGCCCAGGCACGAAACAATGCCCAGACCAGTGATAACGACGCGGCGCATGCGAATAACCCTTAGAAGTTGTCAGTGGAGGTGAACACGCCGACGCGAAGGCCTTCGGCGGTGTAGATTTCGCGACCGTCGACAGTCACCGAACCATCGGCAATGGCCAGGTTCAGCTTGCCCTTGAGGACGCGTTTGATATGAATGTTGTAGGTGACTTTCTTGGCGGTCGGCAGTACCTGACCGAAGAATTTCACTTCGCCCGAACCCAGCGCACGGCCACGGCCCGGCAGGCCTTGCCAGCCCAGGAAGAAGCCGACCAGTTGCCACATGGCATCCAGACCCAGGCAGCCCGGCATCACCGGATCGCCTTCGAAGTGGCACGCGAAGAACCACAGGTCAGGGTTGATATCCAGTTCGGCGACCAATTCACCTTTGCCGTACTTGCCACCTTCTTCGCTGATCAGGGTGATGCGATCCACCATCAGCATGTTCGGGGCGGGCAGTTGCGCGTTACCTGGGCCGAACAGCTCACCGCGACTGCAGCGCAGCAGATCTTCCCGAGTAAAGGCGTTTTGTTTGGTCATGCGAGCTCCTCAATAATCCCATGCGGCAGGTGGGGCAAATCTTCCCGACCGTTCAAAGCGTTCATGCCTCGAACCGGCAGCCTACTCATAGACTATTGCGTTGTGGTGAAAGTCACAGCACCAAGGACATGAATGTACACTTGTGCACTGAAATTTTTATTCAAGCCCCTTTTGAGGCTCGTTCGGGTGCCTAAGACTGCCGCACTTTCGCTTTTCACGCCAGTCGCAGATGGTCGAAAGGCCCACACTACGACACCCAGCGCTGCAGAATCTGCTGCAGATCATTACGTTTGAACGGCTTTGCCAGATAATCGTTCATGCCCGCCGCCAGACAGGTTTCGCGGTCGCCCTGCAAGGCGTTGGCGGTGAGGGCGATGATCGGCACGTCGCGGCGTCCCGGCAGTTGACGGATCTGTCGTGTGGCCTCATAGCCATCGATGATCGGCAGACGGCAATCCATCAGAATCACTTCGAAGTCGCTGCCCTCGGCGTTGCGCACGGCTTGCGCACCATCAGTGGCGACACTGACAGTAAAGCCCAGACTGCGCAGCATCGCTTCAATAACCGTCTGGTTCACCGGATTGTCTTCGACCAGCAAGACATTGCGCCCTTCGCCCTGGCCTGTGCCATTCAGCGCACGCGGCGCGGCCAATGGCGGCAGCGTCTGTTTATAGAGCGCCAGTGGAATTTCCAGAGTGAACACCGAACCGCGACCTTCTTCGCTCTGCGCACGCAACGTACCGCCCATGCGTTCGGCCAGGGTGCGGGCGATCGGCAAGCCGAGACCGGTGCCGCCGTAACGCCGCGAAATCGAGCTGTCAGCCTGCTGGAAGGCGTTGAACATCAGCTCCAGACTTTCAGATGAGATACCGATACCGCTGTCGCGCACCGAGCAGGTGAACCACAGCAGTTCGTGATCCAGCGACTGCCATTGCGCCTCGATGCTGACCCGACCCTGTTCGGTGAACTTCAGTGCGTTGCCGACCAGGTTGACCAGAATCTGCCGGATCCGCGTCGGATCGCCCTGCACCTGCAAGCCGCGCATGTCGTCCGGAATCCGCAGATTCAGCGCCAGACCGCGTTGCACCGCGCTGTGCTGGAACGACTGAGCGCAGGCGCCGATCAGTTCGGCGAGGTTGAACGGGATGTGTTCCAGTTCCAGCTCCGAGCGTTCGATGCGCGAGAAGTCGAGAATATCGTTGATGACTTTCAGCAAGTGCTCGGTGGACTCAGAGGCGAGGGCGGCGTATTCGACCTGCTCCTCGGTCATCTCGGTGGTTTCCAGCAATTGCAGCATGCCCAGCACGCCGTTCATGGGCGTGCGCAGTTCATGGCTCATCATCGCCAGAAAATCGGATTTGGCGTTGTTGGCCTTTTCCGCTTCTTCACGGGTCTGGATCAGTTGCGCCATGGCTTGATGCTGCTCGCGGCTGGCCTGTTCCAGCGCCTGCGCGAGGTTGTTGATGTGCTGCGACAGCGCGCCCAGCTCGGTGTCATCGACGATCGGCAGCGGGGTTTTATAGTCGCCGTCCTGAATCGCCTTCACCGCATCGCCGATATCGCGGATCGGCTGCGACAGGCTGCCGGCCAGGCGCCGCGCCAACACAAAAGTGAAGAGCAGGGCGAACAACGCGAGAATCCCGGCCTTGAGCAGAATCTCCTGCTGTCGCTGGCTGAAGGCATCGTTGGACAGGCCAACAATTACCCGGCCCAGATAGTCTTCGCTGGCACCGCCATTGTTGACCTTGCCATCCTGAAAGAAGTCATTGTGCAGGGCGATGCGCTGCAGCCGTACCGGTGCCTGAAACACCTCGACCTGATGTGGCCGACCGTGCGCGGCGGCGGGTTGTTCGACGTAGACCAGAATCCGGTTGGCGCTGTCCTGTACTTCAAGAAAACGTACGTTGGGCGTGGCCAGCGTGGCTTTGAGCAGGCTTTCCAGCACTTCGTTGTTGCCGGAAATGACCCCGTATTCGGTGGCCGGTGCGAGTTGGTTGGCGATCAGTTGACCGGTGTGGTTCAGCTCCTGGCGCAAATCCTGAATGCGCACGAAGGTGAAGAAGCTGATCAACAGCAAGGTCAGCAACAACGCCGGGCCCAGGCTGATCAGCTGGGTGCGGGTGTTGATGTCCCAACGGCGACGGAAACTCATGGGCGGCGTTCTCCTTCAGCCAACGTACTGGCGACAGACGCGTCATCGGGTGGTTCGATACCCAGAGAACGAGCGACTTGCGCATTACTTGAGACTTTAAAGCGTGCGGGATAGAGCGTCCGCGGCCAACTGGCCGGCGGTTGGTCGAGCAGTTGATCGAGCAAGGTCAGCCAATCGTTCTGATCGCTGTAAGTACTGGCGAGGCTGCCGGCGCGGACGAAGGCGACGTTGGGGCCGACCAGTGCCAATTGCCGTGAGTAGCTGCTGAGCAGCAGGTTTTTCGCGGTTTTCGGGTTGTACAGATCGGGGTCGTCGAGCCCGAGCAGCACGTCACTGTTTTTCAGCACGGTTTGCAGCGGGCGGCTGTCGTGGGTGTTGTCCCAGCGCTGACTGACGATTTGCAGGTTCAACGGCGTGGCGGCGAGATTCAGCTCCTTGAGGAGGAATTCGCTGTGCTGATCGAACAGCACGCCGATTCGCCGGGCCTGGGGCAAAATGCGTCGGATCAACTGCAACTGTCGGCTCAGCGGTGGATCACTCCACAGCAAACTCAGGTGCGCCGGTTGCGCGCCACCAAGGCGCTGCCGGGCTTGCAGGCGACTGATGCGCAGCACCAGCGTTGCCGGACCTTGGGGTTCTTGCAGGCGCCAGTCGAGGCTTGGCAGATCGAGCAGAATCAGCCGCAGGCCGGCGGGCAGTTTCCCTGGTACGGGGAGGCTGGCCAGCGGCTGGAAACGCACGTTGTCAGTCGGTCGCAGTTCACTGAGCGCCTGGACGAACGCTTGTACGCCGGGGCTTTCCTCGGCGCCGGTCAACAGAATATCGGCGGCCTGCACCGCCACACCATGCAGCCATGCGGTCACAAACAGACAGACCCCGGCCAGCCAGTGGCCCAGGGTTGGCATCTTCCGTGACTGCCGGCAGCGCATCCTAGAACTCCAGCTCGGCGCTGAAGTACATCACCCGGCGTTCGTCGTAATTGTTGTCGACGAAAGTGCTCGGCTCATGGTCGAGGCGTTGCTGCAGGACGCCGGCCAATTGCAACTGCGCTTTGCCCAGCGGGATGCGTTTGGCGATGCGCGTGTCGACCCGTTCGAAGCGGTAACCGTTGAGTGCGTTGTCGCCGTAATAGAAGAGGGCGCTGTTCCAGCCATGGCCCCAGTCGCGCAGCCAGCCGGCCGATCCGCTGTTGCGTGAAGTGAACTGCTGATCGAGCGGATTGCTCGCCTCGGCATCGACGAAGGCATAGGTGAAACGCAAACGGTCGGCCAGGCTCACGCGCCAGTCGAGCTGGGTTTCCGTGCCACGAAAACGTGAGCTGTTGGCGTTGCTGGCGATGTACTGGTTGTTACGTAGCGGCTCGCTGATCATCCCGGTGATCTCGTCGTAGAACAGCTTCACATCCAGGGCCAGGCCCAGTTCGGCGAAATAACCGTTGTAGCCCAGCTCCCGCGAGCGCATGTGTTCCTGATCGAGATCGCCGGGGCCGCGCGTCTTGACGAAGTAACGCGCCGAAGACTGGCCATAGGCCGAGGGGCGCAGGTTGCTGACCTGATAGCTCCAGTTCACATTATTCTCGAACATGTCCGGCGAACGGATCGCCTCCGAATACACCGCACGCAGACCGTGGCGCGGGTTGATCAGGTAATTGACGGCGAAGCGCGGGGTCAGCGAACTGCCGATCAGTCGCGTGTTTTCGAACATCGCACCGCCCTGTAGCAGCCAGTGTTCGGTGGCGCGCCATTCCAGTTGGCCGAAGGCGCGCCAGGTGGTGTCGTCCAGTGTGCCGTTGAAGTAGGTCTCGGAGTCGGCGCGGTCGTAACGATAGTTCATCCCGCTGACCAGGCGCAGGCTATCGGACAGGCTGAGGGTGTCCTGCAATTCGAGGTCGTAGCGCGATTCGCGGGCGCTCTGGTCGATGTCGCCACACAGGGTTCGACTCGCGCCGTTGCGCCATTGATCCAGCACCTGATTGGCCAGAGCCATTTCCTGCGGCGTGCCGGGAGCGGCGCCGGGGCCGGTGAACTGCGTTATGTTGCGCGCCAGGCGTTCGGTGTAATTGGGGTTGAGTTGCCATAGTTGCGTCAACTCGGGGCTGAACGACACCTCGGCATCGCAGGCGCGCCAGGTTTGCTGCCGATCCCAGTGTTGCGCCGAGCCTTGTATATAGAGGCTGTGTTCGGGATTGATGTCGAGGTTCCAGCGCACCGAGCCGGCGTAATCCTTGGCGACCACGTCGGAATTGTTCCCGGCAGCGGTAATCCCCGAGAACACCGGGCGGTAGGTGTAGGGCCGCTGGTTGGTGCCGTCCTTGGCGTTGACCTGCCAGTCCAGACTCTGGTTATCGCTGAGGGTGTGGCTGAGCGCGAGACTGAAGCGGTTCAAGCGGCGGCTGTCACGGTAATCGGCGCCGCTGCGATCGCTGTCGAAGCCGTCATCTTCCTGACCGGACAGCGACAGGCGCAGATCGCCGCCATTCCAGCCAGTGCCCTGGCTGGCATAGAAATCATTGATGCCACGCTGGCCACGGGTGTACTTCAACCGCGTGCCGTGGCTGTCTGCCGGGTGCCGAGTGATGATGTTGACCACCGCCATCAGCGCGTTGGCGCCGTAACTGACGGTGTTCGGGCCGCGAAAGACTTCGATGCGCTCGATGTCTTCCATGGCCACCGGAATATCGCTCCAGTCCACCGTGGACAAACCGGCGCGATACACCGAGCGGCCGTCGATCAACACTTGCATGCGTCGCGCTTCGCTGGCGTTGGTGCCGTGATAATTGACGGCCGCCTGATTGCCGCTGATGTTGCCGACCATCATCCCTGGCACCAGGCGCAGCAGCTCACTGATGTCACGGGCACCGCTGGCGCTGATCAATTCGCTGTCGAGTACGGTCATGCTCCCCGGCACTTCCGCCGGTGTCTGTTTCAGGCGCGTGGCCGTCAGCACCTGCGGCAGTGCTTCGTTGTCCGTGAACAGGTCGTCCGCCAGCACTAGCGGGCTGAACAACAGCGCCAGCAAAAGGGACGAACGGGGAGGGGGAGGAGCGAAAAACACGACGCAGCCTTGATCGCAAAGATTTGGCGCGCATGTTAACCGAGCACCGTGACTTTTCCATTCACGTTAGTAGCATTTTCCTAGGTTTTATTGGTCTTCTTCCTACAAGTGTCGGTAATTGTTGCTGGGGCTGGCCGCGACCGGGCCGCCCCGTATAATGCCGCCATCGCCACTGGTATGGATTAACGGATTGCATATGACTGAACAGCGCCCGATTGCGGTCCTGGGAGGCGGAAGTTTTGGTACCGCCGTGGCCAATCTTTTGGCCGAGAACGGCCATCAAGTCCGGCAGTGGATGCGTGATCCCGAGCAGGCCGAGGCCATCCGGGTCAATCGCGAAAACCCGCGTTATCTCAAAGGCATCAAGATTCTGCCGGGCGTGACCGCCGTCACCGACCTGCAGGAAACCCTCGACGCCTGCGATTTGTGCTTCGTCGCGCTGCCGTCCAGCGCATTGCGCACGGTACTTGCCGCCCACGCCGAACGGTTGAGCGGCAAGATGCTGGTCAGTCTGACCAAGGGCATCGAAGCGCAGACTTTCAAGCTGATGAGCCAGATTCTCGAAGAGATCGCTCCGCAAGCGCGCATCGGCGTGCTGTCCGGGCCGAACCTGGCGCGGGAAATCGCCGAGCACGCACTGACCGCCACGGTGGTCGCCAGCGAAGACGAAGAACTCTGTAAACAAGTGCAAGCCGCGCTGCATGGTCGCACCTTCCGTGTTTATGCCAGCGCCGACCGTTTCGGCGTCGAGCTGGGCGGGGCGTTGAAGAACGTTTACGCAATCATTGCCGGCATGGCGGTGGCGCTGGAAATGGGCGAGAACACCAAGAGCATGCTGATCACCCGCGCGCTGGCGGAAATGACTCGGTTTGCGGTGAATCAAGGCGCCAATCCCATGACCTTCCTCGGTCTGGCCGGTGTCGGTGATCTGATCGTGACGTGCTCGTCGCCGAAGAGCCGCAACTATCAAGTGGGTTTTGCGCTGGGTCAGGGGCTGAGCCTCGACGAAGCGGTGTCGCGTCTTGGCGAAGTCGCCGAAGGCGTGAACACCCTCAAGGTGCTCAAGGCCAAGTCCCAGGAAGTCGGCGTGTACATGCCGCTGGTCGCCGGGCTGCACGCGATCCTGTTCGAAGGACGCACGCTGGAGCAGGTGATCGGTCTACTGATGCGAGCCGAGCCGAAAACCGACGTCGATTTCATTTCCACCAGCGGTTTCAACTGATTCAGCTTTTATACGGACAGGAAGCAAGCCATGAACGATCCGAAAACCGAAGCCAAGTACGAATCCATTCTCCTGCGCGTGTTGTGGATGATCGTCTACGTGCTGGTCTGGCAAGTGGCGCAGTTCATCCTCGGCGCGGTGGTGCTGGTGCAACTGATCTATCGTTTGATCTATGGCGCCCCGAGCGCCAGCCTGATGAACTTCGGCGATAGCCTGAGCCAGTTTCTGGCGCAGATCGGCCGCTTCGGCAGTTTCCACAGCGACCAGAAACCGTGGCCGTTCGCCGACTGGCCAACGCCGCGTACCCCGGAAGGTGAAGCGCCGCACACCGTGCCGCCGACACCGCACCCGGCCCGAGATGAGGAACCCAAGCTATGAAACTCTGGGTATTGCGTCACGGTGAGGCCGTGCCTTATGGCTCGTGCCCCGATTCCGAGCGGGAACTGACCGAGCACGGTCGTAAAGAAGCCTTGAGCAGCGCCGCCCGCCTGATCGGTCAGCCGCTGACCGCGATTTACGCCAGCCCTTATCTGCGTGCGCAGCAGACCGCGCAGATTGTTCGCGAAGCGCTGGGATTCGAGCCGGAGATTCGCACGGTCGAGTGGCTGACGCCGGAAGTCGATCCGGACAAGGTCACCGATCAACTGGTGTCGGTGAGCAATGTGCTGCTGGTCAGCCACAACCCGCTGGTGGGCAATCTGCTGAGTTATTTGCAGCACGGCGCCGGGTATCCGCCGGAGAAGGTCAGCACCGCCGGGTTGGCTGAACTGGAAAGCCCTGAGTTGCTGATCGGCTCGATGACCCTCAACAGCCTCAAACACCCGTAACGCTGATCCCTTGTGGGAGCGAGCCTGCTCGCGAAAGTGGAGTGTCATTCACCCTTTATGTGTCTGACAGACTGCATTCGCGAGCAGGCTCGCTCCCACATTGGTTTCTGCCAACCCATGAAATTATTTGTGTGAATTTTCCAACCAAGCACTTGCTTGGTTGACTACGCTTGCTCCAGACCAAAAAAACAGGAGCGAGTCGCATGTCTGCCGCCTTCCGTTTGCCGCTGGACGTGTTCTACGAACGTGAGGCTCGACACCCGCGCCAGCGCTTTCTGGTGCAGCCCGTCGGTGGCGGCCAGGTCGAGACGCTGAGTTGGGCCGACGTCGGCCATCAGGCCCGTTGCGCCGCACATTGGTTGCGTGCGCGTGAGTTGCCGCAAGGCAGCCACATCGCCCTGATCTCGAAGAACTGCGCACACTGGATCATTGCCGATCTGGCGATCTGGATGGCCGGGCACGTTTCTGTTCCGCTGTATCCCAACCTCACCGCCGACTCCGTAGCGCAGGTGCTCAATCATTCGGAAAGCGTCCTGGCGTTCATCGGCAAGCTCGACGACTGGCCGGGCATGGCCAAAGGCGTGCCGGCGGATCTGCCGACCATCAGCCTGCCGCTGCACCCGTCTGGGGATTTCGATTTCAGTTGGGCGGACTTGCAGCTCAGCTCTCCGATTCAGGACGATCCACGTCCGGCGGCCGAGCAACTGGCGACGATCATCTACACCTCCGGCACCACCGGCCTGCCCAAAGGCGTGATGCACAGCTTTGCCAATCTCGGTTTCGCCACGACACGCGGCACACAATTGTTCGGGCTCAACGAGAACGACCGGCTGCTGTCGTACTTGCCGCTGTGCCACGTCGCCGAGCGGATGTTCGTGGAGCTGGCGTCGATCTACACCGGGCAGACGGTGTTTTTTGCCGAGAGTCTCGACACCTTCATCACCGATCTCAAGCGTGCGCGACCGACCGCGATGTTTGGCGTGCCGCGCATCTGGACCAAATTCCAGATGGGCGTGTACAGCAAGATCCCGGCGCAGCGTCTTGAGTTTCTTCTCGGCCTGCCATTCATTGGCAAGCGGGTCGGGCACAAAGTGCTGGCGGGGTTGGGGCTGGATGCCTTGCGTGTGGCGTTGTCCGGCGCCGCGCCGGTGCCGCAGACCTTGCTCGCCTGGTATCAGAAGCTCGGCCTTGATGTACTGGAAGTCTATGGCATGACCGAGGGCTGCGGTTACTCGCACATTTGCCTGCCCGGGCAATACAAACAGGGCTGGATCGGTCAGCCGTGCCCGGATGTCGAAGTGCGCATCGATGAGTCGGGCGAAGTCCAGGTGCGCAGTCAGGCGAACATGCTTGGCTATTTCAAGGATCCGCTGAAAACTGCAGAGACGATTACCGAGGATGGCTTTCTGCGCACTGGCGACAAAGGCGAACAGGATGCCGCAGGGCGTTTGCGTCTGACTGGCCGACTCAAGGAAATCTTCAAGACCAGCAAGGGCAAATACGTTGCTCCGGCGCCGATCGAAAACCGCTTGGCCGTGCATTCACGCATCGAACAGGTGTGCGTGGTCGGTGATGGCCTGAGTGCGCCGCTGGGTTTGTGTGTGCTGTCCACGGTCAATCAGGAAGAGGGCCGGGCAAGCCTGCATTCAAGCCTGGAAAAACTGCTGGAAGAGGTCAACGCCGTGCTCGACAAACACGAACGTCTGCGCCGACTGGTGGTGGTCAAGGACAGTTGGGCCGTGGAAAACGGCTTCCTCACGCCGACCCTGAAGATCAAGCGCAACGTCATCGAAGACACTTACGGTGCGCGCTTCGAAGAATGGAGCGAGCGCAGCGAGGCAGTGCTGTGGCAGGATTGAGCGACCACCAAAACAACAAAGGAAGTCTGCGATGAGCTTGTGGCGTACCACTCCCGACATCGAGCAGTTGAACGCGATCCAGAAAAACACCATCGGCGAAGTACTCGACATCCGCTTCGAAGCGTTCGACGAGCAATCGCTGACCGCGAGCATGGTCATCGACCATCGCACCCATCAGCCCTACGGTTTGCTGCACGGCGGTGCATCGGTGGTGCTGGCGGAATCCGTCGGTTCGATGGCCAGCTATCTGTGCATCGATGCCAGCAAGTTCTACTGCGTGGGGCTTGAAATCAACGCCAACCATTTGCGCGGCTTGCGCAGTGGCCGGGTGACGGCGGTGGCCAAACCGATTCACATTGGCCGCACGACGCATGTCTGGGACATTCGTTTGACCAGTGATGAAGGCAAGGCCAGTTGTGTGTCGCGGCTGACCATGGCGGTGGTGCCGTTGGGTGAGCAGCCGCCGGCACGGTGATGGCTGCTCTTAAGCACGTTACCTCGATCAGAAATTCAGTTGTGATCGGGAGTATTTTCGTTGTCCTGTCCCCGTTTCACTGACGAAATGCAAGACTTCAGTGGCGGCCGGGTCAAAACCTGCATTGCTCGAAATCGGCGGACTCTCTCGATCGATGCCGGCGCCGACCTGGTTCCTCTCAAGATCCCAGGAGGTTTGGCCCAGTTCTGCGCTTAAACCGGGTGTCGCAATTGTGACAAACGTCGAGCGTACATCGCCGACGGCACTGACGACTGCCCGGCTCACCGCTGTTCGAGTATGTACATCCAGGGTGTCGTAACCGGGGATCTGTGCGACGGCCAGATTGGCGATTTGTCCCAGAGATAGAAAGAAGTGGCGGCTGCTGGCACCGACCACGGCGTTTTCCGGGTTGAAGGTCGGTTCGCTGTTGCTCGAAGGCTTGGCCGGTGTTCCCAGCACCCCTCTCGCGGCGGAGGCTCCGGCAGCACTGGTGGCCGTTACCGCAGAAACGGAAAGGATGGACTGCAGAGCGTTTCCGGTCACGTCCGTTCCAAACAGCACCGAGCCGCCGAACCCGGTAGCGCCTGCCGCCAGCCCGGCAGCACCTACACTGACAGCTCCCGTGACCAGGTCAACACGTCCGACAGAGGGATTGCTTGGGCCGACATTGGCGAGGTACTGGGCTGACATCTCCCGAAACACTGTACCGAAGGCGCTGCCAAGCTGATTGGCAGCCGCTGTATTGCCTCTTGGGTCGAGTATGCCGAGCAGGGAAGGCGCGGCGCCCAACGCCGCACCTAATGCGGCACCGCCGATTTTTGCTGCCAGAGGTCCCCAGCTTCCCGGGTCGTTGATAGACATTGAGCTTTGCGCCCAGTTGGCCCCGGCGTAGCCACTGATGCCGCCCGAAATGGCCCCTGCCACTGCACCGCCAATCGTCACCGCAGAGTTCGCTGTCGGCAGGAACCCCACAAAAGCCGCCTGCACGGCCGCGCCAACGGCTGCGCTCATAAACTCTCGAGCGGCTGTTGCGCCTGCTGCCCTGACGGTATCGACCCCCGCCAGTCCCTGTCTGTCAACGAACCTGACGGGATTGCCGCGTACCATCAAAAACAGGTTCAGACCATCGGCGGTACTCACCGGGTCGGGACTGATCCAGCGCATCAACCAAGGTGCGTAGAAGCGTTGTCCATAGTAATAAAGTCCTGTGGCATCGCGCTCCTGGCCTGCGTAGCGCCGGGTCTTATAGCAGGCTCGAGCCTGATCGGGGCCCGCCCACCAGGAAGTACCACCGTAGGGGAAATAGTTCTCCTCGCTGACGGTGTCTCCTTGTTGGTCCAGCACCAGCATGCTTGAGCCCAGATGGTTGCTGAAGCTGTAGTGATAGTGATCGGCAGTCGCGCTTTCGTGAGGCCAATGCAAAACCTCAACTGCACAGCGTCCCGCTTGAACGGAAATGACGTGCAGGGTTTCGTCGGGGTACTCGCGTATTTCCAGCTCCGGCAGGTAGCGCGTTTCATGCCGTTGCGCGATGCCCTCTATGTATACGAGGCGAACCTTGCGCTTGCGCTGGCCCACACTGTTGTACACGTAGCGTTCGCAATCATTCGCAGCCTGTGTGCGTATGACCTGATCGACCTGACTCAATCGTCTGCCAGCGTTCCACTGCAGATTCTGCCCCGGTTGCAGCGTTTTTCGGTTGCCATTGGCATCAAATGCGGCGGCGATTTCAGGCTCGCCGGGAAGCGTTCCATCGTCGGATTGTTCAAGTCCCCGATTGCTGTACCGGGAGATTGCCGTACGCTGCGTCCAGCTGTGGCTGGCCGCGTTGTGAACCAGTGTAGTGAGATTGCCGGCAGCATCATATGTGTACGTCTGACGGTAGTTTTCCAGTTGCGCGGAGTCTGCTGGGGAGGTGAAGACAGGGGCATCAGGGCCATTTGAGGTGTTGCTTTGTTGCCAGCCAGTGGCTGAAATCAGTTGGTACAGGCTGTCGTAAGTAAATGTACTGAGCGGTTCGATCTTCTGGTTGCGAAAGAAGCGCGTGCGTTGCGCCATATCCTGAACGCTAAGGATATTGCCTACTGGATCATAGCGATAAACCAGTTTTTGCAGAGTAGACCTGTCGGACATCTCGGCGCTGATTTGCTCAAGTCGACCATTTTGCGGATCGTAAAGGTTCTGACTGATTACACCGTTGGCGGCAATCTGGCGCACGATTTGATTGTCGGGGTTGTACTGGATATCGAGCAGTAACACGCGCTCTTGCGTATCGCCCGCGATTTTCAGACTGATCTGTTTCAGTTGTCCGGCAATATTCAGTTGCAGCCGCTTCTGGTTGCCCATTGCGTCTTGCTGGCTGATCACCTCCCCCAAGGCGTTGAAGCTGAAATGGGTTGCTGCGCCGTGACCGTTTTCATGTAGGAGGTCCCGCTGCGTCTCGGTTTCCGGCCAGTCAGGCTCATCGAGTTGGTCGAGGAAATGTTGAACACACGTGATAGGGGCACCGCTCAGGGCGTAGTGCGGAAAAAATTCACTACCGGCACTGTCGTCATGGCGGACAATTCGACCGCACTGGTTAAGCGCTGCGGTCGATGGCGTACTGTCGCCGTAACTGAAGAATGTGCTGTTTCTGGCATTCCCCCTACGAGTTTGCACGATGCTACTGACCGGGCGCAGCATCAAGTCGTATCGGGTCTGCGTTTGGGTCAGTAGACCGTCCCAGTCGATCAGACGCAGACCGGCTGCGCCCGGCAAGGTCAGTTGGGTGGCCCCATCTACACATTCGCTGTCAAGGAGCACGCCCGTGAGGCTGGAGCGCAGTTTCAGATTCGGTGGGGTATCCGGCTCGCATTCTTGCCGCGCGTGCAAGCGGGGATCGCAGGCGTCAGTCAGGCGACCGCCAGCGTCGTAGCGCTGGCGGTAAATTCGTGGTTCGGCCGTTGTACCGTCCATGTCACGGCAGTAGGACACCGTAGCAATGTGTTGCCTTCTCGGATCCGTCACAGAAAGGGTCGGGGTAAAAATGTGCATGAATGTCTCATCCCTTAGCCAGTGAACCGGACTCAGTTATTCGGCAACGGAGGCGAACGGTCAACTGTCAGAAATTACAGTTGGATGAAGTTTGCGACGACTGGTGCAAATTTCGCTTATGGATAAAACAACATCGCCACCATTCCTGGCAGTTACGGTCATTGCCGTAACCCGCGGTCTTGCGGACAATCAACGCCACGTTTCTCGCTCATGGATTTGCCCGCATGTCGCAACCGATCTTTTTCGCCCACGCCAACGGCTTCCCTTCGGGCACGTATGGCAAGTTGTTCGCGGCGCTGGCGCCCGAGTACCGGGTTGCACATCTGGAACAGCATGCTCATGACCCGCGCTTTCCGGCGGACGACAACTGGTACAACCTCGTCGACGAGCTGATCCACCATTTGCAGCAGCAGGATCAACCGGTGTGGGGCGTCGGCCATTCCTTTGGTGGTGTGTTGCATTTGCACGCGGCGCTGCGTTGTCCTGAGTTGTATCGCGGCGTGGTGATGCTTGACTCGCCGGTGCTGACCCGCACCGATCAATGGGTGATCCGTGCCGCCAAGCGTTTTGGTTTTATCGACAAGCTGACCCCGGCCGGACGGACTTTGGGGCGCCGTGAAGAATTTGCCGATCTCGACAGTGCGCGCAGCTATTTTGCTGGCAAGACGCTGTTTCGCGGCTTCGATCCGGAATGTTTCGACGCCTACCTGCAGCACGGTTTGCACAAGGTTGGCGACAAACTGCGCCTGCGTTTCGACCCGGCCACCGAGATCAGTATCTATCGCGGTGTGCCGCACACCAGCCCTGGCCGTACCGGTCAATTGCAAGTGCCGCTGGCGGTGGTGCGCGGGCACAAGAGCCGCGTGGTCATGCGCCATCACACCCGATTCGTTTCACGTCTGGCCCAAGGCGAGGCTCTGAGCATGCCCGGCGGGCACATGTTCCCGCTTGAGCGTCCGCAGGACACCGCGCGCCTGTTGAAAAACCTGTTCAACCGCTGGGAAACCCGTCAGGACAAGGATTGCGCATGAGCCCGACCTTCGAAGAAGTGCGCCTGAGCCTGCCGCATATCGAGTTGGCCGCGCATTTGTTCGGCCCCGAGGACGGTATGCCGGTGATTGCGCTGCATGGCTGGCTCGACAACGCCAACAGCTTTGCCCGTCTGGCACCCAAGCTCAAAGGCTTGCGCATCATCGCGCTGGACATGGCCGGGCACGGGCATTCCGGGCACCGGCCGAACGGTGCCGGGTATGCGCTGTGGGATTACGCCCATGACGTGCTGCAAGTCGCCGAACAACTGGGCTGGAAGCGTTTCGGCCTGCTCGGGCATTCGATGGGCGCCATCGTTTCCATGGTGCTGGCGGGTTCGTTACCGGAACGCATCAGCCATCTGGCACTGATCGACGGCGTGATTCCGCCTACAGACAAAGGCGAAAATGCGGCCGAGCGCATGGGCATGGCCCTGCAAGCGCAGCTGGATCTGCGGGAAAAACGCAAACCGGTCTACACCACCCTCGACCGTGCCATCGAAGCGCGCATGAAAGGTCTGGTCGCCGTCAGCCGTGAGGCAGCTGAGTTGTTGGCTCAGCGCGGTCTGATGCCGGTCCCCGGCGGTTATACCTGGCGCACCGACAATCGTCTGACCCTGCCATCGCCGCTGCGTCTGACCCAGGAACAGGCAATGGCTTTTGCGCTGCGGGTCAGTTGTCCGGCGCATTTGGTCGTGGCGGCTGACGGCATGCTGGCCAAACATCCAGAGCTGCTGGAACGTCTACCCTTTAGCCGGGAACAGTTGGCGGGCGGGCACCATTTGCACCTGAACGATGAGGCCGGCGCGGATCTTGTCGCAGACTGTTTCAATCGCTTCTTCGCCATTCCTTGACTTGCTGCGGGCAACTGTCGAGGCTGGTCGGGTTGAAATGGGAGACAACCACGATGGATTTCTATACCGCTGCGACCCCGATTAGCCAAGCCATGTCGATCCGATGAGGCTGCCGATGCGGTCTTTCACGCTGTTGGCGCTGTGCTGCTTCAGTTCCTTTTCGTCCGCCGCCGATGTGCCGGGCAGTCATGACCTGCAAATCGTGCCGCGTCTGGCCGATGCGCAAATTGTCGACTATCGCCCTGCTGTTGAGCTTGAACGGATTTATCCGCTGGGTTCGATCCGCAAGATCAGTGGACAACTGCGTTTCGATGGCCAGGTCACTGCGCGTGGCCAAACCACTGCGGTGACCTACGAGTTGCCACCCGAACACTCTGCCACCGAAGCCTTCACTGCCGCTCGCGTGGCCCTGCAAAAGCAGGACGCCGAATTGCTGTTCTGGTGTCAGGCGCGTGATTGCGGCGAAAGCAGCCTGTGGGCCAACGAGGTGTTCGGTAATTCCAAACTGTATGGTGCCGACGAGCAGCAGGCCTATCTGCTGTTGAGGCTGGCGGCACCGCGCGATAACACGCTGGTGGCGCTCTACAGCATCACCCGTGGCAATCGCAAAGCCTATCTGCATGTCGAACAGTTCGAGGCGGTTGCGCCGCTGGGTGAGTTGCTGCCAACTTCGGCGACCCTGTTGCGTCAGCTTAAAAGCACCGGCGAACTGGATTTCCCCGGTCGGGTGAGTGAGCCGGATGACACCTGGCTCCGGCTGATTTCCCGTGGGCTTAACCTTGATACGACGTTGCGCGTGATAGTGTCCGGGCCCAAGGCCGAAGCCTGGCGTCAGGCGCTGATCAATCAGGGTGTGCGCGCGGCACGCATGGAAACCGGCAGTGTCGAAGGCTCTGGCCTGCGCATCGATCTGTTGCGTTAAGCTGTTGCGGGCGAACACGAACCGCGTGTTCGCCTACTCTTTGCCTGACTGACTTTTTCGAGACCTTACATGCTCAATAACGATCGCCTGCTGGTGCAGATCCTGCTGCTGGTGTTGTTTGGTGCCAGCCTGTGGGTGATGGCGCCGTTCTGGTCGGCGCTGTTCTGGGGCGCGGTGCTGGCGTTTGCCAGTTGGCCGCTGATGCGCCTGTTGACCCGTTGGCTCAATGGCCGTGAGTCCCTGGCGGCGGCGATTCTGACGTTGGGCTGGATGCTGCTGGTGGCGGCGCCGCTGGTGTGGCTGGGGTTCAACCTGGCCGATCATGTGCGCGATGCAACCGCGTTTATCAAGGATGTGCAAGTCGACGGTCTGCCGGAGGCGCCGGTTTGGCTGGGGACCTTGCCGTTCGTAGGGGAACGGCTGGTCGGGCTGTGGAACAGCATCGATCAGCAGGGCGCCGCACTGATGGTGTCGATCAAGCCTTATCTGGGGCAGGTTGGTAACTGGCTGCTGGCGCGCAGTGCGCAGATCGGCGGCGGGATTCTCGAGCTGACTCTGAGCATTGTCTTCGTGTTCTTTTTCTATCGCGATGGGCCGCGACTGGCGGCGTTTGTGCACAGTCTGCTGGAGCGTTTGATCGGCGATCGTGCCGGGTATTACATCGAGTTGGTGGCGGGGACGGTGCAGCGGGTGGTTAACGGCGTGATCGGCACGGCGGCGGCGCAGGCGGTTCTGGCGTTGATCGGGTTTTTGATTGCCGGGGTGCCGGGGGCGTTGGTGCTGGGGATCGTGACGTTTTTGCTGAGTCTGATTCCGATGGGGCCGCCGTTGGTGTGGGTGCCGGCCACGGCCTGGCTGGCGTGGAAGGGTGAGTATGGGATGGCGGTGTTTCTCGGGATTTGGGGGACGTTCATCATCAGTGGCGTGGATAACGTGCTCAAGCCGTATCTGATCAGTCGCGGCGGGAATTTGCCGTTGGTGATTGTGTTGCTTGGGGTGTTTGGCGGGTTGATTGCGTTTGGGTTTATTGGGTTGTTTATCGGGCCTACGCTTTTGGCGGTGGCTTATAGTTTGTTGACGGATTGGAGCAAGAGTCAGGGGCGGGTTGAGGAGCGGCGCTGATTTTTGGGGGCATATCCGTTGCTGCGGTAACGGCGGCTTAGGGTTCCGCCCTTACGGCGGGTCACTTTTTCCAGACGCCGAAAAAGTAACCAAAAAGGCTTGCTCCTGCGTGCGGCCCGCTCGCTGGGGCTCGGGGTTCCTTCGCTGCGGGATCGATCCGGGCGCAGCGCCTACGGTTTGCTTCGCTGCACCTCCTCTCGCTGTGTTTGGCTGCGCCAAACGGTCGCTGCGCTCCCACGCCCGGATCAATCCCTCCACTCAGCCTTCCGACGTCGCCCGTGGATCAAGATCAAAAGCAGGCGAGCTGACACTCGGCCTATTGAGTGGTGAAGAGCGTGGGGTGTTCGGCGGTTGATTTGCGTTCAACGCGGTATCGCACGTCGGCGTAGTTCTCCCAAACACCTCGGTCAGTCCCCTCTCCCTTTGGGAGAGGGTTAGGGTGAGGGGCTTTTGATCTGTTTCAGAATCTGAGTTCAACTCGGTATTTCACGTCGGCGTAGCTCTCGCAATCACCTCACCCAAACCCTCTCCCCCCGGGAGAGGGTTTGGGTGAGGGGCGTCGACTCAAGTCGCCACATTCAAATACTTGCCCACCGGCGCTGCGCTATCGAGCGAGTACTGTTTGCTCAAATTGGCAATCATGCGATTCAGCGCTTCTGTCGTGCTCTGGGTCGATGCCGTCTGTTCTTCGTCCGGTCGTTCACGCCCGGCCTGTAAAGCCGCTTTCAGTTCATCATTGCTCACGCCGCCACTGCTGTCGCTGTCGAGTACTTTGAGCAGTGCGGCGCTGGTGTCGGTGCTGGTCGATGAGGTGCTGTTGCTGCTCTGCAGAGCGCTGCTTAATTCGGTGGCCGTCACGCTGCCATCGCCATCCGCATCGAGCTGGCTGAACAGTTCGTCGCTGTTGATGTGTGGCGGCGGAGGGGGCGGGGTCAGGCTGGCGGTGAGTTCGTCCTGGCTGACGGTGCCGTCCTTGTTCTTGTCCAGGGCGGAGAAGATTTCGTTGCTGTCTGCAGTGCTGCCGGCGCTGGTCAGGCCGCTGCTCAGTTCGTCGCTGCTGATGGCGCCGTCACCATCGGTGTCGAGGGCGCTGATCAGCGCGTCGGCGAGGTCAGTGTCCGGCGCTTGATCGTGTGGCGGTGGCGGCGGGGGCGCCATGGCGGTCATTTCTTCGGCGCTGAGGCTGCCGCTGTCGTCGCTGTCCAGATCGCCGAATTGTTTGCTCAGGTTGACCAGCAGGCCATCGTCGGATTTCTGCGACAGAGCGCTTTTCAGTTCGTCCTGATCCACCGCACCGTCGCCGTTGCTGTCGAGTTTGGCGAACAGTTCTTTTTGCAGTTGCTGGCTACGCGCGTTTTGCGTGGAGGTGCTGCTGGTGCTGGTATAGCTCGTGTAATTGCTGACGCTACCGATCATCGGACTCACTCCCTGGAATGGCAAACCGGTGGGTGTACCGGCTTATGCAGCGTCAGGGCGCAAGTTGTCGGGGGTATGTGGGATTTGTACCGCTGGGTACACACGATGGACTGAACACCGCTGAACCCCTGTGGGAGCGAGCCTGCTCGCGAAGAGACCGGAACATACAAAAGAGATATTGGATCAACTGACGCCTTCGCGAGCAGGCTCGCTCCCACAATGAGTCGGTGGTGTTCTCAGGGGCGCGGCAGGCGAATGATAGCCGTGAGGCCACCGCCGGGAGTTTCTTCAAGGTTGAGCTGTCCACCCAAACGTTGCGCCGCCTCGCGGGCAATGGTCATTCCCAGTCCCACACCGCCGGAATTGCGATTGCGCGAGCCTTCCAGACGATAAAACGGTTCAAACACCGCTTCACGCTTGTCCTCGGCAATCCCCGGGCCTTGGTCGATCACGCGAATCAGCAGTTGTTCGCGCTGATCCTGCAGTTCAATCCGCGCCTGCCCGGCATAACGCAAGGCATTGTCCATCAGGTTATTGATGCACGAACGCAAGGCCATCGGTTGTACCGGCAGCGGTGCGCAATGGCCGCTGACTTGCACGTCGGCGCCCTGGTCCTGAGCGTTTTCGCACAGCGATTCGACCAGCGCCTGCACATCCATCAACTGCAAGGCTTCACTGGTGCGTTGTTCGTGCAAGTAGGTGAGGGTGGCGTCGAGCATGCCGATCATGTCGTCCAGATCCTGACGCATCTGGCCCTGCAGCTTTTCATCGCTGATGTTTTCCAGGCGCAGTTTCAGCCGAGACAGCGGCGTGCGCAGGTCGTGGGAGACGGCACCAAGCATGCGTGCGCGTTGCTGCACCTGTTCGCGAATGCGCCGCTGCATCAGGTTGAAAGTGTTCGCCGCTTGCCGTGCTTCTCGCGGGCCGGATTCGTCCAGTGGCGGGCTGTCGAGGTTTTCGCTGAGGCGTTCGGCAGCATCGCTGAGGCGCTGAATCGGGCGGCTGAGCAGTTTGGCGCCGTACCACGCAGCGATCATCAGTGTGATGAACTGAAACGTCAGCGGCACCAACGGACCACCAAACCAAGGGCGCGGTGGGCGTGGTGCAAAACGCGGATCCAGTGGCGGGCGTTGGCCATCGACGCCCGCGGAAAATTCCGGCGGCGGTGGTGGCGGAGGCGGACCGTAATGGTGAAACCAGGCAAAAGCCAGCAGGTGCGCGAGGACGATTGCCACGAACAGCACGCCAAACAGGCGGCCGAACAGCGTGTCGAAGCGCGCCCGCATCAGCCGATGTCTCGCGCGTCGAACAGGTAACCCTCACCGCGCACGGTTTTGATCAACTGTGGCGCTTTCGGGTCGTCGCCGAGTTTCTGCCGCAGGCGCGACACCAGCAGATCGATGCTGCGGTCGAACGCTTCGATCGAGCGACCACGGGCCGCGTCGAGCAATTGCTCGCGGCTGAGGACCCGGCGCGGGCGTTCGATAAACACCCAGAGCAAGCGGAATTCGGCGTTGGACAGCGGCACCACCAGGCCATCGTCGGCGATCAATTGGCGCAGGACACTGTTCAAGCGCCAGTTGTCGAAACGGATGTTGGCCCGTTGTTCGGTGCGGTCATCGCGCACCCGACGCAAAATCGTTTGTATGCGGGCGACCAGTTCACGCGGTTCAAACGGCTTGGCCATGTAGTCATCGGCGCCCAGTTCGAGGCCGATGATGCGGTCGGTCGGTTCGCAGCGAGCTGTCAGCATCAGGATCGGGATATCCGATTCGGCGCGCAGCCAGCGGCACAGCGACAAGCCGTCTTCGCCGGGCAGCATCAGGTCCAGCACGACAACGTCGAAATGCTCGGCCTGCATCGCCTGGCGCATGGCTGCACCGTCAGTGACGCCGCTGGCGTGGATGTTGAAGCGCGCGAGGTAATCGATCATCAGCTCGCGGATCGGCACGTCGTCATCGACGATCAGCGCACGAATGCTCCAGCGCTTGTCGTCTTTAGGCTCATCAGTCGCGGTCATTTGGGTGTTGTGCATGAGGCTGTTCATCTGCCGGTAGGCCGCCAACCACAAAAGATGGGCTGCGAGGTGGTGGTTTCAGCATAGGCGTCCGGCCGTGAGGCGGGAAGTGCTGATGTAAGGACGTGTTGCGGCTGGCGAGGCTAGCGTGGGTACTTGTTGCTGGCGTGTCGGCTGTGTATCGGAGTCGACACAATAGCAGCGAGCGCTATGCTGATCACGGTTGGCGCGACGATTTACCGATCATCGGGTGCCGCGCCGCCGCCGGTTCCGCTACAATGCGCGCCGATTTCGACCTGCCTGAGAGCCCATTCATGTCCGCCTGCCAGACTCCTATCATCGTCGCCCTGGATTTTCCCACCCGTGACGCCGCACTGAAGCTGGCCGACCAGTTGGACCCGAAACTGTGCCGGGTCAAAGTGGGCAAGGAACTGTTCACCAGTTGCGCCGCAGAAATTGTCGGCACCCTGCGTGACAAGGGTTTTGAAGTATTCCTCGACCTGAAATTCCACGACATTCCCAACACCACCGCGATGGCTGTTAAAGCCGCTGCCGAGATGGGCGTGTGGATGGTCAACGTGCATTGCTCCGGTGGCCTGCGCATGATGGCCGCTTGCCGGGAAGAGCTGGACAAGCGCAGCGGCCCGCAACCGCTGCTGATCGGCGTGACCGTGCTGACCTCGATGGAGCGTGAAGATCTGGCCGGTATCGGTCTGGATATCGAGCCGCAGGAACAAGTGCTGCGTCTGGCGGCACTGGCCGAGAAGGCTGGCATGGACGGTCTGGTGTGCTCGGCGCTGGAAGCCACTGCGCTGAAAACCGCACATCCGTCGCTGCAACTGGTGACCCCGGGCATTCGTCCGGCGGGCAGCGCGCAGGACGATCAGCGCCGCATTCTGACCCCGCGTCAGGCGCTGGATGCCGGTTCCGATTATCTGGTGATCGGCCGTCCGATCAGCCAGGCGGCTGACCCGGCCAAGGCATTGGCTTCGGTCGTAGCCGAAATCGCCTAAGGCACACGGAAGATCCAAATGTGGGAGCGAGCCTGCTCGCGAAGAGGGAGTGTCAGTCGACATCATTGCCAACTGACCCACCGCTTTTGCGAGCAGGCTCGCTCCCACATTTGTTTTGTAGGGGTTTTAGATTTTCAGTACTAACTTGCCAAAATTCTCGCCGCTGAACAATTTCATCAGCGTCTCCGGGAACGTCTCCAGACCTGCGACGATATCTTCCTTGCTCTTGAGCTGCCCCTTGGCCATCCAGCCGGCCATTTCCTGCGCGGCGCTGGCGTATTGCGCGGCATAGTCCATCACCACGAAGCCTTCCATGCGCGCACGGTTGACCAGTAGCGACAGATAGTTGGCCGGGCCTTTGACGGCTTCCTTGTTGTTGTACTGACTGATCGCACCGCAGATCACTACACGCGCTTTCATGTTCAAGCGGCTCAACACCGCATCGAGGATGTCGCCGCCAACGTTGTCGAAATACACGTCGACGCCTTTCGGGCATTCGCGTTTAAGCCCTGCCACGACATCTTCGGATTTGTAATCGATGGCTCCATCAAAGCCCAACTCGTCGATGAGGAATTTGCACTTGTCAGCACCGCCGGCAATGCCGACCACGCGGCAGCCTTTGATCTTGGCAATCTGCCCGGCAATGCTGCCCACCGCGCCCGCTGCACCGGACAACACCACGGTGTCGCCAGCTTTCGGCGCGCCGACGTCCAGCAAAGCGAAATACGCGGTCATGCCGGTCATGCCCAGCGCTGACAAATACACCGGCAGCGGGGCCAGTTTCGGGTCGACCTTGTAGAAACCTCTTGGCTCGCCAAGGAAATAATCTTGCACGCCAATGGCACCGTTAACGTAGTCGCCGACGGCAAACCCCGGATTGTTCGAGGCGATGACTTTTCCCACGCCCAGTGCACGCATGACTTCGCCGATACCGACCGGCGGGATATAGGACTTGCCTTCGTTCATCCAGCCACGCATGGCCGGGTCGAGGGACAGGTATTGGTTCTTGACCAGAATCTGGCCCGCCGCCGGTTCACCGACCGGAACTTCCTGATAGGTGAAGGTCTCGCGGTTGGCCGCACCCACCGGGCGTTTGGCGAGCAGGAACTGGCGATTGGTCTGGTTGGTCATGGCAGGCACTCGAACGGAATGAAGCCTTGTTGATAGACCCTCGGCGGCATCGGCGCAAGGTTGGCTGATGCGGCGAATGCACGCCGATCCAGTGCAGTGATAATCACCGGCACGGTTTTATCACTGCCATGCATGAACCCATAAACAGCCATTGGATAGTGCTGACGCGCGGCAGATCTCAATGACTATGCTGCGAAGCTACAAATCCCCTGCAGCTATCCCTTCGAGGACATAACAATGAGCATGACGTTTTCCGGTCAGGTTGCCGTAGTCACCGGCGCGGCCAACGGCATCGGCCGTGCGACCGCGCAGGCGTTCGCCGCCGAAGGCCTGAAAGTAGTGGTCGCCGACCTGGACGCAGCAGGGGGCGAGGGCACGGTGGCGCTGATTCGTACAGCCGGAGGCGAAGCGACTTTCGTGCGCTGCAACGTAACCGTCGAAAGCGAAGTGAAAAATCTGATGGACGAGGTCATCAATACCTACGGCCGTTTGGACTATGCCTTCAACAATGCCGGCATCGAAATCGAGAAGGGCAAACTGGCTGAGGGCTCGATGGACGAGTTCGACGCGATCATGGGGGTCAACGTCAAAGGCGTCTGGCTGTGCATGAAGTATCAACTGCCGCTGTTGCTGGCGCAGGGCGGTGGGGCGATCGTCAACACCGCTTCGGTAGCGGGACTGGGCGCGGCACCGAAGATGAGCATCTATGCGGCGTCGAAGCACGCGGTGATCGGTTTGACCAAGTCGGCAGCCATCGAATACGCGAAGAAGAAAATCCGCGTCAACGCGGTGTGTCCGGCGGTGATCGATACCGACATGTTCCGCCGCGCTTATGAGGCCGATCCGAAGAAGGGCGAGTTCGCCAACGCCATGCACCCTGTCGGCCGTATCGGCAAAGTTGAAGAAATCGCCAGCGCCGTGCTGTACCTGTGCAGCGACGGTGCCGCATTCACCACCGGCCACTCGCTGGCCGTGGATGGCGGCGTCACCGCATTCTGATCAGAACTCCGGAAAAACAGCCCGCAGGCCTTGCGGGCTTTTTTTTGTGAATCATGGTCGGTTCCGTGAAGTCCCTTAAACAATGTGTATCAAGCGGTTAGAACGGTCGCTTTTGACGGCGTTGTCGCACAGCCTGTCCGGCGCGGCTGTGATTTACTGCCGCCAGCAAAACGGACAGGAGTTTGCTTGCTCATGGAATTGAGAATTGATCGACAGGCAATGGTGCCGGTCGTGCAGCAGATTGTTGACGGACTGACGGAGTGGATCCTGCAAAGTGGTGTGCCGCCGGCTACTCGTTTGCCTTCGGTTCGGCAAATTGCCCGAGGCAATCTGCTCAGCCAGTCGTGTGTGGTCGAGGCGTGTGAACGGCTGGTATCGCAGGGTGTTTTGAGCTCATGCCAAGGCACCGGGTTCATTGTCGCTGCCGCGCCAGCGATGCTGGGGGCAGAAGATGAACTGGCGCCTTTCGAGGGGCGTTATGCCTGGTGCGATGCAGTCTGCGAGGCCGCAGACGGCTTGAAACTGGGGGGCGGTGGTCTGCCGCAAAGCTGGCGCGAGCCTGACGACCTCAGCTATGCGCTGCGCGAAGTGGCTCGTACTGACATGGCCAGCCTGTTCAACTACAGCACGCCCTTGGGGCTTCCAGCACTGCGCGAGCAGATCGTCAAACGCCTCAAGCTGCTGAGTATCGAGGCCCGCAGTTCGCAGTTGTTGAGTACCTGCGGTGCCAGCCATGCGCTGGATCTGATCGTGCGCACCTTGTTCAAGGCCGGTGACTGCGTGGTGGTCGAAACCCCTGGGTATGCGCCGCTGTTCGACCTGCTGCGTCTGCATGGCGTGCGCATGCTCGAGGTGCGCCGCACCCCGACCGGGCCGGACATCGAAGCACTGGAGTGTTTGTTGCGACAGTTTCGGCCAAGTGCGGTGTTCATCAACAGTCATCATCACAACCCCACCGGCAGTTGTCTGTCGCCAAGCGTGGCGCAACGCATCCTGCAACTGAGCAAAGCCTACGATGTGCGCTTGATCGAAGACGATGTCTACGCGGACTTGCACACCGGTAACGGTACACGACTGGCGGCGCTGGACGAAGAGGGGCGAGTCATCTACGTGGGCAGTTTTTCCAAGACCCTGAGCAGTTCGTTGCGGGTCGGGTTCGTCTTCGCCGACAGCGAAATTGTCAGGCGGCTGGCGCAGGTCAAGATGATCAGCGGCCTCGGCGCATCGAGGTTTTCCGAGGCCGTGCTGGCCAGCCTGATGGGCTGTGGCGCTTACCGCAAGCTGGTACAGCGCCAGCGTCAGCGTCTGAATGCCGACCGGGCTGCCGCATTGCAGGCCCTGGAGGACGCCGATTGGGAGGTTTTCGGCAAACCTTCAAGCGGGCTGTTCATCTGGGCACGTTCGCGCGTGACCGATCACTCTCGAATACTTCGACAGGCGCAACGCTGCGGCGTGTTGCTGTCAGCGCCGGATGCATTCAGTCCCAGTGGCGAGACGGGCGACTGGTTGCGTATCAATGTTGCGTACGCCTGCGATCCGCGCGCCCGGCAGTTTTTCCGCAACACCGGTGCGGATCGACCTCAAGTGTTCTGAAAACGACGCGGGCGTAGCTTTTTGCCATTATTCCGACGCCAGAGACTTGTGCGGGTGGATGGCCGTTGCGACTCTTCGCTCTACTGACAATGGCAGGGGACTACGCGCAATGATTTCGGCCATGCAAGGACGTTTTGCCAACCTCGGTATGGCAAAAAAACTGGGTATCGGGTTTGTGCTGGTTTTGCTGTTGACCGCGCTGGTGGCGGCCATTGGCGTCTGGTCCCTGCAAACCATCAGTCAGCGCTTCGACGGGCTGAAACAGATGTCCTCGCTCAACAGTGGCCTGCTCAAGGTGCGCCTGCTCGAGCAGGAATATGCCTTGCGCGGCAATCCGAAGACGGCCGATGCCCTGCGTAAGGGCGTCGACGAACTGGTGGCTCTGGCTGATCAGCTCAAGGCGCAGTCGGCGGCCAATGTGCCGGTCATGAATGATGTGCAGCAGTCGCTTGGCGCTTATCGCAAGGCGTTCGACGAGTTCGTGTCGTTGACTCAGGCCAAGGACCTCGCGCTGGAAATGGCCAGTTGGTCGGTGTCCAGTGTGGCCAATAATCTTGACGTGTTGCAGGCAGGGCTAGCCGATGATGGCGCCTATACCTTGAAGGACACCGAGGGCAAGGACGGTGCGCAGTTCATCGAGCAGGCCAGTCAGGTCAGCCAGGTCTCCCGGTTGATGTTGCAGGCAATGAATGAAGCGCGGATTCGTCTCGATCAAAGCCGCAAGGGCGATGCCGACAGCGCCGGCAAGGGCAATATCGAGCAGGCCGCTCAAGCGCAGACGCAGGCCGAGGAACTGAAGACCACGGTCAAGGACGAGGGCTATCTGACCGTCCTCAATGAAGTGTCCGGGCATATCGCCGGTTTCAACGAAAAACTGGCTGAGTACACCGGATTGCTCGCGCAGGAAAAAACCGTCTACGAGCAATTGCACCAGCGTGCCGACCAGGTGGTCGAGCGGGTGAATCAGGCTTATGTCGCTGAAGACGGCGCGATGCAGGCGGAACTGAAGAAAAACTCGCTGCTGATCATTGGTTCATCGGCGCTGGCGTTGCTGGTCGGCTTGCTCGCCGCTTGGCTGATCACTCGACTGATCGTCGCACCCTTGCGCAGCGTGATTCAGGTCGCGCAAAAGATTGCCGCCGGTGACTTGAGTGCAACCGTGCAAGTGACCCGCCGGGACGAAATCGGTCAGTTGATGCTGGCGATGCAACAGATGGGGGCGGGGCTGAGCACGATCGTCAGTGGCTTGCAGGCGGGGATCGAGCAACTGGCCAGTTCGGCGCAATCGTTGTCGGCGGTCACCGAGCAGACCAACCTTGAGGTCAGCAGCCAGAAGGAAGAAACCGAGCAGGTCGCCACGGCGATGAATCAGATGACCGCCACCGTGCATGACGTTGCGCGCAACGCCGAAGAGGCGGCGCTGGCCGCACAAACGGCGGACGACAAGGTCGAGAGTGGGCAGCAGGTGGTGCGCCAGAGCATGGTGCGGATCGAACAATTGGCCGACTCGGCGACGTCGGCCAGTTCCAGCATCGAAAGCCTCAGTGCGGAAATCCAGAATATCGGCACGGTGCTGGGGGTGATCAAGAGTGTCGCTGAACAGACCAATCTATTGGCGCTGAATGCCGCGATAGAGGCAGCGCGGGCAGGGGAGCAGGGCAGGGGCTTTGCGGTGGTGGCCGATGAGGTGCGCGCGCTGGCTCGGCGCACGCAGCAATCGACTGAGGAGATTGAACGACTGGTCAGTGCGTTGCGTTCGGCAGCCGATGCTTCTGTGCAGCAGATACAGAGTAGCGGGGAGTTGGTGAAGCTGGCGGTCAGTGATGCGCTGCAGACCGAGAGTGCGCTGGGCAGTATTGCGGCGGCGGTGTCGTTGATTCAGCAGATGAATCAGCAGATTGCGGCGGCGGCCGAGGAGCAGAGTTCGGTGGCGGAGGAGATCAATCGCAGTGTGACGAGTATTCGCGCGAGTGCGGATCAGTCGTCGATTGCGATGCGCGGGAATGCGGCTTCGAGTGTTGAGCTGGCGCAGTTGGGGAGTGGGTTGCGTGGGATGGTTGGGCATTTTCGGCTTTGACGCTTTGGGCTTGGCGGCCTTTGGGCCGGCCAGGCTCTTGGGGTTTTGGGGGGATATCCGTTGCTTCGGGTGTTGCTGATTAGGGTTCCGCCCTTACGGCGGGTCACTTTTTACAAACGCCTAAAAAGTAACCAAAAACGCTTGCTCCTACGTGCGGCCCGCTCGCTGGGGCTCGAGGTTCCTTCGCTCCGGGATCCCTCCGGGCGCATCGCCTCCGGTTTGCTTCGCTGCACCTCCTCTCGATGCATTTGGCTGCGCCAAACGGTCGCTGCGCTCCCACGCCCGGATGAATCCCTCCACTCAGCCTTCCGACGTCGCCCGTGGATCAAGATCAAGAGCGGCAGCCGAGCTAACGCTCATCCTGTTGAGTGGTGAGAAGCGGAAGCGATGCGCGGTCTGCTCTTGATCTTCTGTGGGAGCGAGCTTGTTCCGGGCGCCGTTCCGACGAAGGCGGCCTGACAGCCGACCCATCTTTGTCAGATGTACTCAGTCCCAATGTAGGAGTGAGCCTGCTCGCGATGACGGCCGGATAGCCGACCAACCTCTGTCAGATGTACTCAGCCCCCTTGTGGGAGCGAGCCTGCTCGCGAAAGCGTCCTCTCATTCACCGGTTGACTATCGGGTTCACTCCCGCGAGCCCACAAAAAAGCCACCTCTCGGTGGCTTCTCTCGCAATATCGGCAATCAGTCGTAAATCACTTTCTTCTTCCAGTCCGCATCGGCCTCGACATCTTTTAGGCCGGCGGTCAGTTGGTTCTCTTCACCTTCAACCGGTGCAATTTTGTCCATGACCTGGGCGTTGGCGCGGGCCAGGAGTTTTTCCAGGTATTGCAGTTGTTCTGCATACATTTGTGGATCCTGCTGTTTGCGCAGGTATTGCACGCCGCGTTCGAAGGCGAGGCGGGCCTGGCCGGGCTGGTTTTGTTGCAGGGACTGTTGGCCGAGGTTGTTGAAGAACTCGATGTGCAGCAGCACCAGAATGTGGCGGACTTCGCGAATCCAGTGTTTGGCTTCGTTTGGAGGCAGGAAGCCGTCGTGGGCGGCGCGGGTGATTTGGCCGTGGAGGGCTTCGAGCAGGAAGCGCACGTCTTTGGCTTTTGCTTCGGTCAGAATCGGCGACGGCGGGTTGTTGACCGGAATTGATTCGCCTTGGGCGACCAGAGCGCTCAGTTCGGTGATGCGCGCTTTGGTGGTGGCGCTGGTTTTTTCCAGGTTCAGCAGGCGCTGGCAGACGTTCAGTTCCAGGCGCGTCAGCAGCAGCTTGAGTGCCGGGGTCATGAACTGGCCCGGAAAAGTTTCGGTCAGTTCGCCGCAGCGGCGCAGGCGGTCGTTGAGTTCGACCTTGGTGCGGGCCTTCTCCAGTTTGTTGTTTTCCACCACATGGTTCATGTAGCCAATGGCGATCAGAATTGCGATCCCGGCTATGACAAGCAGGGTGATCATGAGTGGTGTCACCGGTAAGACCTCTTTATAGGGTTCGCATGCGAGTGTAGTGGCTGGGCATTTAACCGCCTAGCGCCGCTCGACTGGTTGGTTCGGCAGGTTCAATCTGTATCGGCCGCATGCTGCTTATATGAATGCTGGCGATGCATGTGCAGATTGCCATCACTGCGCGGTGGACTATAACGTCTTGGCGGGTGGCGGAATATAGGCGTCAATCGTCGGGCGACGGAAAAGCCCGATTGCCGCCGTAAAGCAGGTCGAAGTCATTGATTTAAATAAATTTATATCAAGGGGTTGACGACCTCTCAATCCATCCATAGAATGCGCGCCACTTGCAGCGTAAAGCACACAGCGAAGCGCGGCAGGGAGTGAATGTTGTAGTGTGTCCCCTTCGTCTAGTGGCCTAGGACACCGCCCTTTCACGGCGGTAACAGGGGTTCGAGTCCCCTAGGGGACGCCAATGCGGGAATAGCTCAGTTGGTAGAGCACGACCTTGCCAAGGTCGGGGTCGCGAGTTCGAGTCTCGTTTCCCGCTCCAATTTTAAACAGCACTGCTTTCGGGCGGGGCTGAGTGAAACCAGAACCAAGTCTTCGGATACGGATCTGGACACCGAAACACACACCATGTGTTCCGGGTAGCGTGTCCCCTTCGTCTAGTGGCCTAGGACACCGCCCTTTCACGGCGGTAACAGGGGTTCGAGTCCCCTAGGGGACGCCATTTGCGGGAATAGCTCAGTTGGTAGAGCACGACCTTGCCAAGGTCGGGGTCGCGAGTTCGAGTCTCGTTTCCCGCTCCAAATTCTAAAGACGCCGCTCAGTGAGCGGCGTTTTTATTGAGTGAAAGTTGTAGCCTGTGTCCCCTTCGTCTAGTGGCCTAGGACACCGCCCTTTCACGGCGGTAACAGGGGTTCGAGTCCCCTAGGGGACGCCATTGCGGGAATAGCTCAGT
Source organism: Pseudomonas sp. CROZ-RG-20F-R04-15 (assembly GCF_022662375.1). GTDB lineage: Bacteria > Pseudomonadota > Gammaproteobacteria > Pseudomonadales > Pseudomonadaceae > Aquipseudomonas. The sequence continues at coordinate 82,824 of NZ_JAKNQL010000002.1, forward strand.
TGGTAGAGCACGACCTTGCCAAGGTCGGGGTCGCGAGTTCGAGTCTCGTTTCCCGCTCCATATTCACAAAAACGCCGCTCAACAGAGCGGCGTTTTTGTATGCGCGCGATTTGTGGCTGTGCTATCGGTCCTAAAGAAAAGAGGCCCGCCGAAGTGATTCGGCGGGCCTTTTTTGCGTTTTTGCAACTGCTTACCAGGACAGCATCAAGCGGCCGGCAAACAGGATCAGCACCACGCCCATGGTGCGTTCAAACCAATGGCCCATGCGCATGAACAGCAGGCGTACTTTGCTGCTTGAGAAAAACAGCGCAACGATCACGAACCACAACGCGTTTACAAAGCACATCCACAAACCGTAGAACGCCTGGATTTGCAGAGGTGTTTCGGCGCTGATGATCGTGGTGAAAATGGCCAGGAAAAACAGTGTGGCTTTGGGGTTGGTCGCATTGGTCAGAAAACCGGTGCTGAAGGCTTTGAACAAGGTTTGTTCAACTAACGGTTCCTCGCTGGTTTTCTCGCCTTCAACGGTTGATTTCGGTTTGCTGCGCAGCAGACTGACACCCAGATACAGGATGTAAGCACCGCCCACCACTTTGGCCACGGTCAGCAACCACGGCGTGGTGTGCATCAGCGCGCCGACGCCAAGCAACGTGTAGAGCACGTGCACGGAAATCCCTGCGCCGATCCCCAGCGCCGTGCAGATCCCCACCAGTCGGCCAAAGCGTACGCTTTGACGAATCGTGACTGCGAAGTCCGGGCCGGGAGCAACCACGGCCAGAAAGTGAATGGTGGCCAGCGCCAGAAACTCGCCCAGATAATTCGAATACATCTCAGCTCCAGTAGGTCAGGGGTGAAGCATTGCCGCGATAGCCGACAAAAAAGGAAAGACTCAAGCGCGGATCGGCCACGCCCGGGGTCACCGAGTGCATGCGCCGCGAATTGAACATGATGAAATCGCCGGGTTGCGGTCTCACTTCAAGGGCGGGAGGGCCGAGCCGCTCCGGTTCGATGCCGTAACTGTCGCCACGCATCTCGTCGAATTGGTCCGGGGTGATGTCGTCGTCCCACATTTGCAACGCGCCGCCCTCGGTCGGCATGTTCAGATAGACGTTGCAGGCGAACTGCGCCTCCAGGCTGCGTGCCTGGAAGCTGTCCGGGGCATCCTTGGCGAAAATGTCGTGGTGGGCGAGGAAGCACACGCCCGGTTTCACCACTCGCGAAAGACCGACATACATTTTCCGGCCGTAAAGATTTTCCAGGTGCGCGCCGGCCGGCCAGGATTCGTCGAGCATGCAGCGCAAGGTATCGATGGGTGAGGAGTAGGGCGCACAGCGATTGCGCAGTTCCGCGATGTTGCTGGTCGCGCGTTCGAAGTAGTCCTCGATCAGCAGTGGCTGATTCTCTGCCTCGTAAAAGGCCATGCCGATACGGCCGATGCTCGGCGCATTGATGTAACCCTCGAAGCCTGGAGCGAGAATCTTGTCGCCAATCTGAATGGCCAGCGGCTCAGGCAAAAAGCCTTTGACGCGGATGGCGAGGACTTCTTCGTTGGCCAGTTTTTTTATGCACGTCTCATCGAGACGCTCGACGTCTAGCATCATGTTATTTAGGTCCATCTATCGATAGTCAACGGAACCGGCGAATGCGGTTCCCCGGCGACGGACGCTGCGTGAGGCAGCGTCCGAAATGCTCAATCCACGTTGTAGTGGACGGACAACGTGCCCTTCTTCTGCGAAAGGGCCGCGATCGTGACTGTGCCCAGATCCTTCAGGCTGCGTACATGGGTGCCGCCGCAGCCATAGGCGGGCAGGTCACCAAAACCGATTTCCCGGGCGCCTTCGCGCAGCGAGGTCAGGCGCGGCAGGTCGTGCTCGATCCACTGGCCAATGCCGTATTGAACGGTCTCTGCGTCGACTTCCTGCGCGGCATCGCCGGGTTTGAATTGCACTCGACCTTCGTCCGGCCAGTGATGTGCCTTGATCGGCGTCCAGCCCAGTGCCTGCACGAAATGGCCGATCAGATGCCCGGCCGAATGCATGCGTGTGTTGAAGCGGCGACGCTCTTCGTCGATGCGGATGCAGGTCATGCCGAGCGCCACGGGCCGATCGACAAAATGAATGATCCGTTCCGGCTCCTGCACGACACGCAGTACCTGGCTCTCGCCGATCCAGCCGGTGTCACACGGCTGACCGCCACCTTGCGGATGAAACAATGTGGCGCGCAGCACCACGGCAAATTCGTTCTCATGGGGCGTGCAGTCGAGGACTTCCACATTGGCCTTGAGGTCATCACTATGGAAAAAGAGGCGAAGCGTCATATTCCATGCCCTTATTAAAGTTTCTATTTTTATTATATGAATCGTGTAATAACGTGATAATCCGTTCAAACATCAAAGGACTTGTGCGCTGTGAGCATCAATCTACCGTTGCCACTGCTGGGTGAAATGGCGATTTTCGTCAAGGTGGTGGAAACCGGCAGCTTCTCTGAAGCCGCTCGCCAGTTAGGGTCTTCGCCGTCGGCAGTCAGTCGCAGTATTTCGCGCCTGGAAAAAGCCTTGGCCACACGACTTCTGCAGCGCACCACGCGCAAACTGCGCCTGAGTGACGGCGGCGAGGAGGTGTTCAAGCGCTGTCAGGAAATGGTCAGCGCAGCCAAGTCCGTCATGGAAATCAGCGGTCAGTTCACCCATGAAGCCGAAGGCCTGGTGCGGGTCAGCGTGCCGAAAGCGGTGGGGCGCTTTGTGATTCATCCGCATATGCCGGAATTTCTGCGGCGTTATCCCAAGGTCGATGTCGAGTTGCTGCTGGAAGATCGTCAGGTTGATTTGATCGACGATCATGTTGACCTGGCCATTCGCATCACGGATCGGCCACCGGCCGGGCTGGTCGGTCGCCAGTTGTTGACCATCGACCATTTGCTCTGTGCGACGCCGCAGTATCTGACCGAACATGGCACTCCGACTCACCCTCATGACTTGCTCAATCACAGCTGTATCTATCTGGGTGAAACCCCAAGCGACGCGCGCTGGAAATTCAAGAAAGGCAGCAAGGCTGTGACGGTGGGAGTGCGCGGACGCTATGCCGCCAACCACACTGGCGTGCGATTGGGCGCGGTGTTGCAGCACATCGGCATTGGCAGCCTGCCTTATTTCACCGCCCGCTATGCACTTGAGCAAAAGTTGATTGTGCAGGTTTTGCCTGACTGGACGTTCCTTGCGTCCTATCACGGCGGGCTGTGGTTGCTGCATTCGCCGACGCGGTATCTGCCGCCGAAGTTGCGGGTGTTTATCGATTTCCTGGTGGAGTGCCTGCAAAAGGAGCCAACCCTGAGCAAACCGGGCAAGTCCGGCGAAGGGAGCAAAGTGTCGATGGAGTACGAATTGCCTGAAAGCGAAGGCCTGCTTTAACGCCCGCGCAAAGAAAGGGCCCGCAGGGATCACCATGCGGGCCTTTTCATTACCGGGGGAAAATCAGTGCTTGCTGTCCTGAGCGGACATCGCCAGCAGCTGCTTTTCCTGATTCCAGTCGAACGGTTCGTCGTTCTGTTCAGCTTCGAAGCGACGTTCTTCCAGCGCCTGATACAAGTCGATTTCTTCATCGGACAGGTAGTGCAGGCAGTCGCCGGCGAAGAACCACAGCAAATCGCGCGGGATCAGGTGGGCGATTTGCGGATAACGGGTAATCACTTGAGTCAGGATGTCCTGGCCCAGGTATTGGCTTTCGATCGGATCGATCGGCAGCGATGCCAGCAGTTCGTCGAAGCGCTCCAGGAACAAGGCATGGCTTTCTTCGGGAACCTGTTCGGCCTCACCTACGGCGACCAGGATACTGCGCAGGTGGTCGAGCAAAACAAGATGATCGGCAACGACGTTGGACACGAGATAAGTCCTCAAGAGCAAAACGGGCGCGGGAGTATAAAGCTCCTGCGCCCTCTTGGACATGCCTGTCAGGATCAGCGGACTTTGCCCTCTGCCTGTTTCAGTTCTTCTTTGTCGAAATCATCGACATCGATCACCTTGCGTCGCGCCGCTTCGGCATCACGCAGACTCTGTGCTTCCACCGGTTGCAACACACCTGCCTCAAGCGCGGCATCGATGGCGTGTTCGCCCGCCACCGGTTTGACCTGACCGCTTTTCAGCGAAGTGTGCAGTTTTTTGTGCAGCGGCTGCGCAGCGTTCAGCAGATCACTGGCATGTTGCAATGCCCCGACCGCATCGTCTGCCGACTGCGGGCGGTAGCAACCGGCAAGCAGTTCTTCCAGCGCCGGATCACCCTTGGCGCGACCAATCACGCCAGCCACTTCGGCACCGAGTTTGTCCGACGGACCTTTGTGACGACGGCCAAACGGGAAGACGATGACGCGCAGCAGGCAGCCGAACACCTTGTTGGGGAAGTTGCGCAGCAGCTCATCCATGGCCCGTTCCGCTTGGCCAAGGCTTTCTTCCATCGCCCATCTGAACAACGGCTCCATGTAGGCCGGCGAATCCAGATCGTGATAACGCTTGAGTGCGGCAGAGGCCAGATACAGGTTGCTCAGCACATCACCCAAGCGTGCCGACAGACGCTCACGACGTTTCAATTCGCCGCCCAGCAACATCATGCTGAAGTCCGCGAGCATGGCGAACGCGGCTGCCTGACGGTTGAGCGCGCGGAAATAACCCTGACTGATCTTGTCGCCCGGCGCATGTTCGAAGTGGCCGAAGCCGAGGTTCAGCACCAGCGTGCTGGCAGCGTTGCTCACGGCGAAACCGATGTGTTTGAGCAGCAGGCCATCGAACTCTTTCAGCGCCTGATCCTTGTCCTCGCGACCGGCCAGAGCCATTTCCTTCAGGACAAACGGATGGCAGCGAATCGCACCCTGACCGAAGATCATCAGGTTACGCGACAGGATGTTCGCGCCTTCTACGGTGATGAAGATCGGTGCACCGTTCCAGCTACGCCCGAGGTAGTTGTTCGGGCCCATGATGATCGCCTTGCCGCCGTGTACATCCATGGCGTGGCTGATGCATTCGCGACCGCGTTCGGTCAGGTGATACTTGAGGATCGCCGACAGCACTGAAGGCTTCTCGCCGAGATCCACGGCGTTGGCCGTGAGCATCCGCGCCGCGTCCATCATCCACGCGTTGCCGCCGATGCGTGCCATCGCTTCCTGAATGCCCTCAAATGCCGACAACGGCACGTTGAACTGTTCACGAATCTGCGCGTACTGGCCGGTGACCAGGCTGGTGAATTTGGCCGCGCCGGTACCGACTGCCGGCAACGAGATTGAACGGCCGACCGACAGGCAGTTCATCAGCATCATCCAGCCCTTGCCGAGCATTTCCTGACCGCCGATGAGGAAGTCCAGCGGGATGAACACGTCCTTGCCGGAGTTCGGGCCGTTCATGAATGCCGCGCCCAGCGGCAGGTGACGACGGCCGATTTCCACGCCAGCGGTATCGGTCGGGATCAGCGCGAGACTGATGCCGAGGTCTTCTTTGTCACCCAGCAGATGCTCCGGGTCGTAGGCTTTGAAAGCCAGGCCGAGCAGGGTCGCCACAGGGCCGAGAGTGATGTAGCGTTTTTCCCAGTTCAAGCGCAGACCGATGACTTCCTGACCTTCCCATTGGCCTTTGCAGATGATCCCGGTGTCGGGCATCGCCCCGGCATCGGAGCCGGCGAGCGGGCCGGTGAGGGCGAAACAGGGGATGTCATCGCCCCGGGCCAGTCGTGGCAAGTAGTGATTGCGTTGTTCGTCGGTGCCGTAATGCAGCAGCAGTTCGGCCGGGCCGAGGGAGTTGGGCACCATCACGGTTGAGGCGAGGTCGCCGCTGCGGGTGGCGAGTTTCATCGCCACTTGCGAGTGGGCGTAGGCCGAGAAGCCTTTGCCGCCAAATTCTTTCGGAATGATCAGGGCAAAAAAGCCGTGTTCCTTGATGTGTGCCCAGGCTTCGGCCGGCAGGTCCATCGACTGGCCGATCTGCCAGTCTGTGACCATCGCGCAAAGCTCTTCGGTCGGGCCATCGATGAAGGCCTGCTCTTCTTCGCTCAATTGCGCCTTGGGATAGGCCAGCAGTTTGTCCCAGTCCGGACGGCCGCTGAACAGCTCGCCATCCCACCACACGGTGCCGGCGTCGATCGCGTCGCGTTCGGTCTGCGACATCGGTGGCAGGGTTTTCTGGAACCAGTTGAACAGCGGCGCGGTGAAGTGCTTACGGCGCAGGTCGGGCAGCAGCAACGGTGCAGCGACCACCGCCAGCAAGACCCAGAACACCAGCAACAACCAGCCCGGTGCGTGACTGAATATCCCCATCGCCAACAGGTAGACGGCAACGATGCCCAACGCGGGCAGAGGCGAAATACGCCGGTGGGCGAGATACGCCACGCCAACGATCAAAACCAGTATCCACAACAACAGCATATTCAGTCCTCCGTGAACCAAGGCAAATCGACCCTCCAGAGCTTAGACCGCATCTGTAAAACCGGGTGGTCAGACCAAGGTGATTGAAATCGTGGGAAACCCCGGATGGTTTTCGTAGGTTCGGTGGGCAACACGTGTGGGAAATCGTTCGGTCGATCCGCCTCTTTGCGTCCAAGTTTGGCCGAAACGTCGTTATCTCTGTGCTGAAGCTGTCGCTAGACTCCAGACTCATTCAGGAGATTGTCGTCATGCACGAGTATCTGAGCCCCGGCCGCTTCATCGATAGTGACCACCCGGCGGTGGTGGAGTTCGCCGAACAGCATCGGGGCGCCAGCCGCGATCCGCTCGCGCAGGCGATCAGTCTTTATTACGCGGTGCGTGAGGCGGTGCGCTACAACCCGTACACCTTCAGCCGTGATCCGCAGACCTTGTGCGGCAGTTATGCGCTGGCGACGCGGGAGAGTTACTGCGTACCGAAAGCCACGCTGCTGGCGGGTTGCGCCCGGCATTGCGGGATCCCGGCGCGGATTGGTCTGGCCGACGTGAAAAATCACCTCTCGACCCCGCGTCTGCTCGAGTTATTGAAAAGCGACATGTTCGCCATGCACGGCTACACCGAGTTTTTTCTCAATGATCGCTGGGTCAAGGCCACGCCGGCGTTCAATCGGAAGCTCTGCGAGTTGTTCAACGTCGCGCCGCTGGAGTTCGACGGCGTCAACGACAGCGTTTTCCACCCGTTCAACCGCGACGGTGCACAGTTGATGGAGTACTTGGTCGATCACGGACAATTCGCCGATGTCCCGGAAACCTTCTTCTTCGAACATTTGCAAAAGTGCTATCCGCATCTGTTCACCGATCAGCAGCGGTCATTGCTGGGCGATATGCAGAGTGATTTGAGCCGCGTCTGATCCGGCGTATGCTGCCTGCCCACTCATTTGAAAAGAGCCGGTCATGCTGAAGATCTGGGGACGGAAAAACTCATCGAATGTCAGGAAGCCATTGTGGGCGGCCGAGGAACTCGGTCTGGCTTACGAGGCGATCGATGCCGGTGGCGCATTCGGCGTCGTCGACACTCCTGAGTACCGGGCGATGAACCCGAACGGTCGGGTGCCAGTGATCGAAGACGACGGCTTCGTGCTGTGGGAATCCAATGCCATCGTTCGTTATCTGCTGGCCAAACATGCGTCCGGCAGCAATTGGTATTCGGCGGATCCACAAGCCCGCGCCGTCGCTGACAAGTGGATGGACTGGACCGCATCGAGTTTTGCCGGTCCTTTCCGCACGGTGTTCTGGGGTGTGCTACGCACGCCAGCGGACAAGCAGGACTGGGCGGCGATCAATGCCGCGATCAAGGAATGCAACGAGTTGCTGGGCATGGCGGATCAGGCACTCGCCAGCCAACCGTATCTGTCTGGCGCAGACATCGGCATGGGCGATATCCCGCTCGGCAGTTTCATTTATGCCTGGTTCGGGATGCCCATCGAGCGTGCGCCGCAACCGCATCTGCAAGCCTGGTACGAGCGCTTGAAGCAGCGTCCGGCTTATAAAAAAGCCGTTATGACCGCGTTGACTTAATACCTACTATCGACACACTTGACTGTACTTGTGCGGCGGCGGCAAGCACCATTGCGCACTTGCGCTGCGGTTCGATCTTTCGCCGCCGTCTCTTTTTTTCCTTCAATGGTGCGTAAATCAGATATGAGTTCCGCTCTGTCCATCCGGCAGCTAACCAAAACCTACGGCAACGGGTTCCAGGCCTTGAGTGGTATCGATCTGGACGTCGCCGAAGGTGATTTTTTCGCCTTGCTCGGCCCCAACGGTGCTGGCAAATCCACGACCATCGGCATCCTCTCGACCCTGGTCAACAAGACCAGCGGCAGCGTAAATATCTTCGGTCATGACCTGGACAAGAATCCTGCGCAGCTCAAGCGCTCGATCGGCGTGGTGCCGCAGGAATTCAACTTCAACCAGTTTGAAAAGACCTTCGACATCGTCGTCACTCAGGCCGGTTACTACGGCATTCCGGCGAAAGTTGCCAAGGAACGTGCCGAGCAATATCTGACCCAGCTCGGCCTGTGGGACAAGCGCGATGTGCCGTCGCGCTCGTTGTCCGGCGGCATGAAACGGCGCCTGATGATTGCCCGTGCGCTGGTGCACGAACCGCGTCTGCTGATCCTCGATGAGCCGACCGCAGGCGTCGATATCGAGCTGCGCCGTTCGATGTGGACGTTCCTCACCGAACTGAACCAGAAAGGCATCACCATCATCCTCACCACGCACTATCTGGAAGAGGCTGAGCAGTTGTGCCGCAACATCGGCATCATCGACCACGGCACCATCGTCGAAAACACCAGCATGAAACAATTGCTCGGCCAGCTGCACGTGGAAACCTTCTTGCTGGACCTGAAAAACGACTTGAACGTCGCGCCGCAACTGCTCGGTTATCCGTCCCGGTTGATCGACAGCCATACGCTGGAAGTCCAGGTCGACAAATCCATGGGCATCACGGCGTTGTTCACTCAGTTGGCGCAGCAGAACATCGAAGTATTGAGCCTGCGTAACAAAACCAATCGCCTCGAGGAGCTGTTCGTGTCCCTGGTGGAGAAAAATCTGTCGAAGGTGGCGGTATGAGTTCCGAATTCCGTCCCAACCTCGTCGCGCTGCAGACCATTGTTTACCGCGAGGTCAAACGCTTCACGCGGATCTGGCCGCAGACCCTGCTGCCGCCAGCGATCACCATGGTTCTGTACTTCGTGATTTTCGGTAACCTGATCGGCCGGCAGATCGGCGACATGGGTGGCTTCACTTACATGGAGTACATCGTGCCGGGGCTGATCATGATGTCGGTGATCACCAACTCCTACGGCAACGTGGTCTCGAGTTTCTTCGGCAGCAAGTTCCAGCGCTCCATCGAGGAATTGATGGTGTCGCCGGTGTCGCCACACACGATTCTGATTGGCTTCACCATTGGTGGCGTGCTGCGCGGTTTGATGGTCGGCGTGATCGTGACGATTCTGTCGATGTTTTTCACCCATTTGCAGGTGCATCACCTCGGTGTGACCATTCTGGTGGTGGTGCTGACGGCAACGATTTTCTCCTTGCTGGGCTTCATCAACGCGGTGTTTGCGCGCAATTTCGATGATATTTCGATCATCCCGACCTTTGTGCTGACGCCGCTGACGTACCTGGGCGGGGTGTTCTACTCGATCACCTTGCTGCCGCCGTTCTGGCAGACCGTGTCGCTGGCCAACCCGGTGCTGCACATGGTCAATGCGTTCCGCTACGGGATTCTGGGTGTGTCGGATATCAAGATCGGCATCGCGATCACCTTTATGCTGGTGGCGACAGTGGTGCTGTATCTCGGTTGTGCGCGGTTGCTGGTAAGTGGACGCGGGATGCGTACCTGATCCAGAACCGCGTCGACTTCTTCGCGAGCAGGCTCGCTCCCACAGGGGATCTTCGGCACAACAAAGATCCAATGTGGGAGCGAGCCTGCTCGCGAATGCAAACGCCACAAATCAAAACGGCCTCCCACTGCGGAGGCCGTTTTGCATTCAGCGCATTCGGTTTTTCTTGCGCCGCGCCCATTGCCGCGCCACCCACCAGCGCCAATACATCATCACAATGAAGTAGGCGAGGGCGCCGAGCACCAATCCCACCACCACCGAACCGAGCAAAAACGGCTGCCACAACGTCGACAACTCGCCGCTGATCCATTCCCAGGTCAGCTCATCCGGCAGATGCCGGGCGGGCACATCCATCAACCACGCACCCGCCTGATAAGTGCAGAAGAACACCGCCGGCATGGTGATCGGGTTGGTCAGCCAGACCAGGCTGACGGCGATCGGCATGTTGCCCCGCACAGTGATGGCCAGCGCGGCGGCCACCAGCATCTGCAAAGGAATCGGCAGGAATGCGGCAAACAAACCGACCGCCATCGCCCGCGCGACCGAGTGACGATTGAGGTGCCAGAGGTTCGGGTCATGCAGCAACTTGCCGAGAAAGCGTAAGGATTTGTGTTCCCTGATGCTCGTCGGGTCGGGCATGTAACGTTTGAATAAGCGCCGGGGCATAAGGCTTCTCGGTCGGTTAAGGCGGCAAGTATGTCTGGATTCTACGAAGCGCCCATTCAGACTTTGTGACAATTGTTGACGACGCCGGTGCCCGACACCCGCTATGCCTAAGTGCGGGACTCTCAAGGACGGGCTTATGCGCACAGGGATGATGGCGCTGGCAGTCGGTCTGCTGGCCCCGGTTTTTATGCCGGCCTTACCGCCGGTCTGGTTGATGCTGTTGTTGCCGGTGGCGGCTTTGATGTTGCTGCCGTTTCGCAGCTTTCCATTGGCGTTTTTTCTGCTGGGATTCACCTGGGCCAGCGTCGGTGCGCAATGGGCGTTGAATGATCGATTGCCGGCTGAACTGGATGGCGAAACCCGCTGGCTCGAAGGGCGGGTGGTCGGGTTGCCGCAAAACAGCGACGGCGTGGTGCGTTTCGAGTTGGCTGATGCGCGCTCACGTCACGAAAAACTGCCATCGCTGATGCGGCTTGCGTGGTACGCCGGGCCTGCGGTCAATAGCGGCGAGCGCTGGCGTCTGGCGGTGAAGTTGAAGCGTCCCGCGGGTTTGCGTAATCCCGAGGCTTTCGATTATGAAGCGTGGTTACTGGCGCAACGCATCGGAGCGACTGGCACGATCAAGGACGGCCAGCGCCTGAGCGAAGCGCGCTGGGCCTGGCGCGACAGCATTCGCCAGCGCTTGCTGAGTGTCGATGCACAGGGACGTAACGGAGCGCTGGCCGCGTTGGTGCTGGGCGATGGCTCGGGGCTCAGTCGCGAGGACTGGCAGATTCTGCAGGACACCGGCACCGTGCATTTGCTGGTGATTTCCGGGCAGCACATTGGATTGCTGGCAGCGGTGATGTATTGGCTGGTCGCAGGGTTGGCGCGATTTGGCTTGTGGCCGCGGCGTTGGCCGTGGCTGCCATGGGCCTGTGGACTGGCATTTACGGCGGCGTTGGGTTACGCCTTGCTTGCCGGGTTCGACGTGCCGGTACAGCGCGCCTGTGTGATGGTCGGGCTGGTGCTGTTGTGGCGTTTGCGCTTTCGTCATCTGGGGGCCTGGTGGCCGCTGCTGCTGGCGTTCAATGGTGTTTTGCTGCTGGATCCGCTCGCCAGTTTGCGTCCAGGGTTGTGGCTCTCGTTTGCCGCAGTGGCTGTGTTGATCTTTACCTTTGGCGGTCGTTTGGGCGCGTGGCGCTGGTGGCAGACCTGGACGCGGGCGCAATGGTTGATTGCGCTCGGTTTGTGCCCGGTGTTGCTGGCACTGAACCTGCCGATCAGTCTCAGCGGGCCGCTGGCCAATCTGCTTGCAGTGCCTTGGGTCAGTCTTGTCGTGCTGCCGCCGGCGTTGCTCGGGACGGTGTTGTTGCCCATACCCTATGTCGGCGCAGGGCTGCTGTGGCTGGCGGGTGGTCTGATCGACGGGTTGTTTCGCGCGCTGGCGATAATGGCCGGGCATTTGCCTGCATGGATCGCACCCTCGATACCCGTCTGGGTCTTGGCTGCGGGCAGCCTCGGCGCGGTGTTGTTGCTGTTGCCGCGCGGCGTGCCATTGCGCCCGCTGGGCTGGCCATTGCTGTTGCTGCTGGTGGTGCCGCCACGCGAACGGCTGGATGCGGGACTGGCCGACATCTGGCAACTGGATGTCGGCCAAGGCCTGGCCATCCTGATCCGCACCCGGCATCACACGCTGCTCTATGACGCTGGGCCGCGCTTTGGTGATTTCGATCTCGGCGAGCGGGTGGTGCTGCCCGCGTTGCGCAAACTGAGAGTGGAAAAACTCGATCTGATGCTGCTTAGCCATGCGGATGCCGATCACGCTGGCGGCGCTTTGGCGATCACCCGTGGTTTGACCGTCGATCAAGTCATCAGCGGCGACCCGGCGGGACTGCCCGCGCAATTGAGCGCCGAAGCCTGCGAAAGCGGCCGGCAATGGCAGTGGGACGGGGTCACTTTTCAACTCTGGCAGTGGCCGGACGCCCGCGACAGCAATCAGCGCTCCTGCGTCTTGCAAATCGAGGCCAATGGCGAGCGCCTGTTGCTGACTGGCGATATCGACACCCACGCCGAACGCGCGCTGCTCGACAGTCCATTGGCCGTGCCGACGCCATGGCTGCAATCACCCCATCACGGTAGCCGAAGTTCATCGTCAATGGCGCTGCTCAGGGTGTTGCAACCAGAGGCCGTGCTGATTTCCCGTGGGCAGGGCAACTCCTTCGGCCATCCGCATCCGACCGTGCTGGCGCGTTATCGCAAACTGGGTCTGCGCATCTACGACAGCGCCGAGGAGGGCGCCATTCATCTGCAACTGGGCCGCTTCAAAGCGCCGTGGACGATGCGTCAACAGCGGCGTTTCTGGCGTGATCCGCCGGCGCTCGCCCGTTGATCGGTGCCAGCATGGATGGCACATCACGGTCGTCGGGGCGGCGGGTCTTAATCGTCAATCGGTATGGTAAAGTGGCGCACTTTTTCGAGGGGACTGTCACTGTGTGGGAATTGGTCAAATCCGGCGGCTGGATGATGTTGCCGATCATTCTGAGCTCCATCGCGGCCATGGCGATCGTCGCCGAGCGCCTGTGGACCCTGCGCGCCAGTCGCGTCACCCCCGAGCATCTGCTGGGCCAGGTCTGGGTCTGGATCAAGGACAAGCAACTCAATAAAGAAAAACTCAAGGAGTTGCGCGCCAATTCGCCGCTGGGGGAAATCCTCGCCGCCGGCCTGGCCAACTCCAAACATGGTCGCGAGATCATGAAAGAGTGCATCGAAGAAGCCGCCGCGCGGGTCATTCATGAGCTTGAGCGTTACATCAATGCACTCGGCACCATCGCGGCCATGGCGCCGTTGCTGGGTCTGCTCGGCACGGTGCTGGGCATGATCGACATTTTCAGCGCGTTCACCGGCTCGGGCATGACTACCAATGCCTCGGTGCTGGCCGGCGGTATTTCCAAAGCGCTGATCACCACCGCCGCAGGCCTGATGGTCGGTATTCCAGCGGTATTCTTCCACCGGTTCCTGCAACGCCGCATCGATGAACTGGTGGTCGGTATGGAACAGGAAGCGATCAAACTGGTTGAAGTGGTGCAGGGCGACCGTGACGTCGACCTGACCGAGGGCCGCGCGTGAAATTCCGTCGCAAGCCCCGGGAAACCGTGGACATCAACCTCGCGTCGCTGATCGACGTGGTGTTCATCCTGCTGCTGTTTTTCGTCGTGACCACCACGTTTACCCGTGAAACCCAGTTGCGCGTTGATCTGCCGGAAGCGGTCAGTGGCTCGCCGGCCGAAGATCAGCAGCTCAAGCAGATCGACGTGGCCATCAGCGCTGAGGGCGTGTTTTCGGTGAACAACAGGATTCTGCCGAAGAACGACCTGGCGACCCTGATGGAAGCCATGCAGAAAGAGTCCAACGGTGACACCAACATGCCGTTGTCGATCAGTGCCGACGGCAAGACTCAGCATCAATCAGTGATCACCGCCATGGACGCGGCCGGCAAGCTCGGTTTCAGCCATCTGCGCATGACCACGGTCGAGGCGGCGCCCAAATCCTGATGAGCCTGTCCGATCGTTTGCTCGCTGCGTGGTATCAGGGGCACCCGGCCCTGACGCTGCTGCGGCCGCTGGAAATGCTCTATCGCCGTGTGGTGGTGGGTAAACGCCAGCGCTTTCTCGACGGTGAAGGCGAGATCTATCAGCCTCCGGTGCCGTTGATTGTGGTGGGTAACATCACCGTCGGCGGTACCGGCAAGACACCGATGATTCTGTGGTTGATCGAGCACTGCCGGCGCAGCGGTTTGCGCGTCGGTGTGGTCAGTCGTGGTTACGGTGCCAAGCCGCCACAATTGCCCTGGCGCGTTGCGGCCGATCAAACCGCCGACATTGCCGGTGACGAACCGCTGCTGATCGTGCAGCGCACGGGTGTGCCGCTGATGATCGATCCCGATCGCAGCGCGGCCGTCAAAGCCTTGCTCGCCAGTGAACCGCTCGACCTGATCCTCTCCGATGACGGCATGCAGCATTATCGTCTGGCGCGGGATCTGGAGCTGGTGCTGATCGACGCCGCTCGCGGCCTCGGCAACAAGCGTTGCCTGCCCGCCGGGCCTTTGCGCGAGCCGATCGAACGCCTGCAAAGCGTCGACGGCGTGCTGTTCAACGGTGCCACCGAAGATCGCGACGACGGTTTCGCTTTCCATCTGCAACCCACTGCGCTGGTCAATCTGCACAGCGGCGAGCGTAAACCGCTCGATCATTTGCCGGCGGGCCAGGCTGTGCACGCGGTCGCCGGCATCGGCAATCCGCAACGTTTCTTCAATACCCTCGAAGCGCTAGACTGGCGCGCAGTCCCCCATGCGTTTGCCGACCACGCCGAATACAGCGTGCAAGCCTTGAATTTCACACCGTCATTGCCGTTGGTGATGACCGAAAAAGACGCGGTGAAGTGCCGCTCTTTTGCTGCTGCCGACTGGTGGTATCTGGCCGTCGATGCCGTGCCGTCACCGGCCTTCGTGGCCTGGTTTGACACGCAGCTGATGCGCCTGTTGCCCGATCGGCTTTTGCCTTAACTCTTTACTCAGGGAATGTTCATGGACACCAAATTGCTCGATATCCTCGCGTGCCCGATCTGCAAAGGCCCGCTCAAGCTCAGCGCCGACAAGACCGAGTTGATCAGCAAGGGCGCCGGTCTTGCGTACCCGATCCGCGATGGCATCCCGGTGATGCTCGAAAGCGAAGCCCGCACCCTGACCACCGACGAGCGTCTGGATAAATGACCACTGCCTTCACCGTTGTCATCCCGTCGCGTTTCGCCTCGACCCGCTTGCCGGGCAAGCCGCTGCTGGACATCGCCGGCAAGCCGATGATCCAGCATGTCTGGGAACAGGCGAGCAAAAGCAGCGCCAGCCGCGTGGTGGTTGCGACTGACGATGCGCGCATCGTCGAGGCCTGCAAGGCCTTTGGCGCTGAAGTGGTGCTGACCCGTGAAGACCATAATTCCGGCACTGATCGTCTGGCCGAAGTCGCGGCGAAACTGGGCCTTGAGCCCGACGCGATCGTGGTCAACGTGCAGGGTGACGAGCCGCTGATTCCGCCGAGCGTGATCGATCAGGTCGCCGCCAATCTGGCCGCTCACACCGAAGCGCGCATGGCCACGCTGGCCGAGCCGATCGAAGACGTCGACACCCTGTTCAATCCGAACGTGGTCAAGGTCGTCAGCGACCTCAACGGTCTGGCGCTGACCTTCAGCCGCGCGACCCTGCCGTGGGCGCGCGATGCATTCGCCAAGAGCCGCGAGCAATTGCCGGAAGGCGTGCCATACCGTCGCCATATCGGCATTTATGCCTACCGCGCCGGTTTCCTTCAGGACTTCGTCAGCTGGGGCCCGTGCTGGTTGGAAAACACTGAATCCCTCGAGCAACTGCGTGCGCTCTGGCATGGCGTGCGGATTCATGTCGCCGATGCGCTGATCGCGCCGCCGACCGGTGTCGACACTGCCGAAGATCTCGAGCGCGTTCGTCGCCTGCTGGAGGCCTGATGCGTGTTCTGTTTGTGTGCCTGGGCAACATTTGCCGTTCGCCCACGGCCGAAGGCGTGTTGCGCCACAAGTTGCGCGCCGCTGGGCTGGCGGATCAGGTCGAAGTGGCCTCCGCCGGCACCGGTGACTGGCACGTTGGCAACCCGCCGGACAAGCGCAGCCAAGCAGCGGCTAAAGTACGCGGCTATGACCTGTCGGCGCAACGCGCGCAGCAGGTCAGTCGTGCCGATTTCGCCAGTTACGATCTGATTCTGGCGATGGACAACAGCAACCTGCGCAACCTCAAGGCGCTACAACCGTCCACCGGCAAGGCTGAACTGGATCTGTTCCTGCGTCGTTATGCCGGGTTGGTCGATGAAGTACCGGATCCGTATTACGACGGCGATCAGGGTTTCGAGCAGGTGCTGGATCTGATCGAAGCGGCCTGTGACCAACTGCTGATCGAAGTGAAGGGCCGGTTATGAGTTTGCAGGTGCAACCACAGGTTTCCCTGAAACCGTTCAACAGTTTCGGCGTCGATGTGCGTGCGCAACTGTTCGCCGAAGCCCATAGCGATGCCGATGTTCGTGAAGCGCTGGCGTATGCCACGGCTCACGACGTGCCGTTGCTGGTGATTGGTGGTGGCAGCAACTTGCTGCTGACCGCTGATATTCCGGCGCTGGTGCTGCGCATGGCAACGCGCGGAATTCGCCTGATCAGCGATGACGCGAACCGTGTGGTGATCGAGGCTGAGGCGGGCGAGCCGTGGCATCCGTTTGTCCAGCACACATTGGCGCTGGGCTTTTCCGGCCTGGAAAACCTCAGCCTGATTCCCGGCACTGTCGGCGCTGCGCCGATGCAGAACATTGGCGCTTACGGCGTCGAGATCAAGGATGTGTTTGCTGGCCTCACCGCGCTGGATCGTCAGACCGGCGAGCTACGTGATTTCACTCTGGAAGAATGCAACTTCGCCTACCGCGACAGTCTGTTCAAGCAGCAGCCGGGCCGTTGGCTGATTCTGCGCGTGCGCTTCAAACTCGATCGCGTCGCGCATCTGCATCTGGAATACGGCCCGGTGCGTCAGCGCCTGACTGAGCAAGGTATCGAGCAACCGACCCCCACCGACGTCAGCCGCGCGATTTGCAGCATTCGCAGTGAGAAGCTGCCGGATCCGGCCGTGCTCGGTAATGCCGGCAGCTTCTTCAAGAATCCGCTGGTTTCGGCGGCCATCGTCGCGCAGATCAAGGCGCAGCACCCGGATGTGGTGGCCTATGCGCAAGCGGACGGGCAAATGAAACTGGCCGCTGGCTGGCTGATCGAGCGTGCAGGGTGGAAGGGTTTCCGTGAGGCTGATGCCGGCGTGCATAAAATGCAGGCGCTGGTGCTGGTCAACTACGGCTCGGCGACCGGCCTGCAACTGCTCGACCTTGCGCAACGCATCCAGAAAGATATTGCCGAACGTTTCAATGTTGACCTGGAAATGGAGCCCAACCGCTATTGAGGCTACGCTTTCCAGACGCCATCCAAAGCCCTGCACTGATTAAAAAGTGCAGGGCTTTTTTGTTAACGCTGGGTTAACTTAGCGAGCTAACGATAACCGTCATTTGCTCCACCAAAGGCCCGGTGCAGACGTTCGCGTCGGCACAAGAGAGCCTCATTAGCCTGAGTCGATCTGCGTGAACCACCGCCGATTCAACGGCGGCAGATTGCTCGACCCCATAACCACTAAAAATATGCGGGCGTGCCCATGATTACCCTGAAACTCAACGGTCAAGACCATCCCCTCGATGTCACTGAAGACATGCCGCTGTTGTGGGCGATTCGTGATGTCGCCGGTTACAACGGCACCAAGTTCGGTTGCGGCATGGGTCTGTGCGGCGCCTGCACCATTCACATCGATGGCTTGCCGGCGCGCAGTTGCATCACGCCGATTGGTTCGGTGATCGGGCAGAACGTCACCACGATCGACAATCTTCATGCTGACCCGGTCGGGCAGATCGTCCAGCAAGCCTGGCTCGATACCGCTGTCGCGCAATGCGGTTTCTGTCAGGGCGGGCAGATCATGTCGGCCACCGCGTTGCTCAAGACCAACCCGAACCCGAGCGACGAGCAGATCGAAGAGGCCATGGTCGGCAATATTTGCCGCTGCGGCACCTACAACCGGATCAAAACCGCTATCCGTCAGGCTTCCACTCATTTGAAGGAGGCGAAAGCATGAGCCGTCTTCCGAATGATTTCGCCCTGAGCAATCTCAGCCGTCGTGGTTTTCTCAAAGGCGTCGGCGCCACCGGTGCGCTGGTGTTGGCGGCGAGTTGGGGCTGGCAGGACGCGTTGGCCGAAGACAAACCGAAACAGTTCGGCGCCGATGGCATGCCCAATGGCTGGATCGATGATCCGAAGGTCTATGTCAGTATTGCCGCTGACGGCACGGTGACCGTCGTGTGCAACCGCTCGGAGATGGGGCAGGGCGTGCGCACCAGTCTGACCATGGTTGTTGCCGATGAGCTGGAGGCCGATTGGGCGCACGTCAAAGTGCAACAGGCGCCGGGTGATGAGGTGCGTTTCGGCAACCAGGACACCGACGGTTCGCGCAGCATGCGTCACTGGTATGAACCGATGCGTCGTTGTGGCGCGGCAGCCCGTACGATGCTGGAGCAGGCAGCGGCCGCGCAGTGGAAAGTCCCGGTGGGCGAATGCCACGCGCAGTTGCATAAAGTGCTTCACAAACCGTCCGGCCGAGAACTTGGTTATGGCGAACTCGCCGCCGCGGCCAGTGCGTTGCCAGTACCGGCACGCGACAGTCTGCGCCTCAAGCAACCGGCGGAATTTCGCTATATCGGCAAGGAAGGCACCCGGGCGATCGACGGTGACGACATCGTCAACGGTCGCGCGGTATACGGCGCGGACGTGCATTTCGACGGCATGCTGTACGCAACTATCGCTCGGCCGGCGGTCTACGGCGGCAAGGTCAAATCCGTGGACGACAGCGCTGCGCTGAAAGTCCCCGGCGTGCTCAAAGTGATCCAGATCGAAAGCCGTCCGCTGCCTTCGGAATTCCAGCCGTTGGGTGGCGTGGCCGTGGTGGCCAGCAATACCTGGGCCGCGATAAAGGGCCGCGAAGCGCTGAAAATCGAGTGGGACGATGGCCCGAACGCCAGTTATGACTCGATCGCCTATCGCAAGGAGCTCGAAGCCGCATCGCTCAAGCCCGGCAAAGTGGTGCGCAACACCGGCGATATCGACAAGGCCCTGAGCGGCGCTGCCAGCATCCTCGAGGCGTCCTACTATTTACCGCATCTGGCGCAGGCGCCGATGGAGCCAATGGTTGCCATCGCGCGCTACAAGGACGGCGTTTGCGAAGCGTGGGCGCCGAGTCAGGCACCCCAGGTCACCCGCGAACGCATTGCCGAGCGTCTTGGGCTGCCGTTCGACAATGTCACCTTCAATGTCACGCTGCTCGGCGGTGGTTTCGGACGCAAATCCAAGCCGGATTTCGTCGTCGAAGCGGCGATCCTCGCCAAAGAGTTTCCCGGCAAAGCGCTGCGGGTGCAGTGGACGCGTGAAGATGACATCCACAACTCGTATTTCCACACCGTGTCCGCCGAGTATCTCAAGGCAGGCGTGGGCAAGGACGGCATGCCGTCCGGTTGGTTGCATCGCACCGTAGCACCGAGCATTACCGCGCTGTTCGCGCCGGGCATGAATCATGAAGCCGCGTTTGAACTGGGCATGGGCTTCACCAACATGGCTTATGCGATTCCCAATGTGCGCCTGGAAAACCCCGAAGCTACCGTGCATACGCGGGTCGGCTGGTATCGCTCGGTGTCGAACATTCCCCATGGTTTCGCCATCCAGAGCTTCGTCGATGAGCTGGCGTACAAGGCCGGTGAGGATCCGCTCAAATACCAGATCAAACTGCTCGGCGCGGATCGGCAGATCGACCCGCGCACCTTGAGCGAAGAGTGGAACTACGGTGAATCGCCCGAGCGTTATCCGATCGACACCGGGCGCATGCGCACCGTGCTGGAGACGGCGGCCAAAGCGGCTGGCTGGGGACGCAAGCTGCCGAAGGGCCGTGGTCTGGGGCTGGCTGTGCATTACAGCTTCGTCACTTACGTGGCGGCGGTGATCGAGGTCGAGGTCAAGGACGACGGCACGCTGATCGTGCACAAGGCGGATATTGCTGTCGATTGCGGGCCGCAGATCAACCCCGAGCGCATTCGCTCGCAGTTCGAAGGTGCCTGCGTGATGGGCCTCGGCAATGCGGTGCTGGGCGAAATCAGCTTCAAGGACGGCAAGGTCCAGCAGGACAACTTCCATATGTATGAAGTGGCGCGCATGTCGCTGGCGCCGAAGGAAGTCGCGGTGCATCTGGTGACTCCGCCGGGCGACGTGCCGTTGGGCGGTGTCGGCGAGCCGGGCGTGCCACCGATTGCTCCGGCCTTGTGTAACGCGATCTTCGCCGCCACCGGCAAGCGCATCCGCAATCTGCCGGTGCGTTACCAGTTGCAGGGCTGGCAGAAGGCAGAGGCGTAATGGACAGCGTCGATCTCAACGTCCTGCGCAGCGTCCTCGAATGGCGCCGCGCCGGACAGCGGGTGGTGCTGTTCAGCGTGGTGCAGACCTGGGGCACTGCGCCTCGGGCGCCTGGCGCGATGCTGGCGTTGCGCGAGGATGGCGTGGTGATCGGTTCGGTGTCGGGCGGGTGCGTCGAGGATGACTTGATTGCCCGTCTGCACGACGGGCGGATCGCCACCGATGGACCGCCGGTGCAATTGATCACCTATGGCGTCACGCGAGAAGAGGCGGCGCGCTTCGGGTTGCCGTGTGGCGGCACGTTGCGCCTGACCGAGGAACGGGTTGGTGATCCTGGCTGGGTTGCCGAATTACTGAGCCGTTGTGAATCTCACGAGATTGTCGCTCGCGAATTGAACATCGAGACCGGTGAAGTGCTTCTGTCGCCGGCCAGCAAGTCCGACTCGCTGGAATTCGACGGCAAAACCCTGCGTGCGATCTACGGCCCGCGCTGGCGTCTATTGTTGATCGGCGCCGGGCAGTTGTCGCGTTACGTGGCGGATATGGCGCGATTGCTGGATTTTGAGGTGCTGATCTGCGATCCGCGCACCGAGTTCGTCTACGGCTGGGAAGAGCATCACGGGCGTTTGGTCTCGGGTACGCCGGACGAGGCGGTGTTGAGCATTCAGACCGATGAGCGCACGGCGATTGTCGCGTTGACCCATGATCCGCGTCTGGACGACATGGCGTTGCTGACGGCGCTGGATTCGCCAGCCTTCTATGTGGGAGCGCTCGGTTCGCGCGTCAACAGCCAGAAACGTCGGGAAAATCTGGCTCAGCTAGGCTTATCGGTACAGGCGATCGATCGGCTGCACGGTCCGATCGGTCTGCACATCGGTAGCCATTCGCCGGCTGAAATTGCCTTGTCCTTGCTGGCGGAAATCGTCGCGATCAAGAACGGTGTCGAGTTGAAGCAGAAGAAAACTTTGGAGGACGCATGAGTCGATCCATTGCAGTGATTGTGCTGGCAGCGGGCGAGGGCAGTCGCTTTCGCCAGGTGGCGGGCGCCGATAAGGACAAGTTGCTGGCTGATTGCACCGGGCGTGATGGCGGGGTGCGTTCGGTGATTGAGCAGGTGCTGTTGAATCTGCCGGCCAGTCTCGACAAGCGTGTGCTGGTGACGACTGAGGCGCGGCCGCAGGCAATGCGCATGGCGCAGGCTTATGGCTGTGACGTGGTCTCGATCGAGTCGACCGGAATGGGGGACAGCATTGCCGCTGGCGTCAAGGCGTGCCCGGAGGCGGATGGCTGGTTGATTGTGTTGGGGGATATGCCGTTTATCTTGCCGTCGAGTATTGAACGGGTCGTTGCGGCGATTGCTGATGATGCGGTGAGCGTGCCGGTGCAGGAGGGCGAGTTTGGCCATCCAGTGGGGTTTGGGCGTTCGTTTGGTGCGGGGTTGCAGGCGTTGAGCGGCGATCGAGGGGCTCGGCCGTTGTTCAAGCAGGGTAGGGTGGTGGAGGTTGCCGTCGATGATCCAGGCGTTCTGTGGGACATCGATGTGCCTGAGGCTTTGGTTTTTGCCTCGTCATGAGACCTGTGTGAATTCCTTGGAGCCCTCACCCTAGCCCTCTCCCAGAGGGAGAGGGGACTGACCGAGGTGTTCTTTCGAGGTGCATCGACCTGAAATATCCAGTTGAACTCAATATCTGAAAACCGCGCAAATCGGCTCCCTTTCCCCCTCGCCCCTCGGGGAGAGGGCTGGGGTGAGGGGGTTGGATCTGGAGTCCACCACAAAAAATCGCGGCATAAAAAAGCCCCGCCTGAATAATCAGGCGGGGCTTTTTAACGGCTTTGGAAATTACACGAGAGGTTTAGGCTCGTGTTCTTTTTCCTCGGCCTCTTGGTGTTGCTCGACCGCGTCCTGAACGGAGCGTGGTGCTTCAGCAATCACTGCTTCGACAACCGCTTCTTCAGCGACCGGGGCAGGTGCTGCCTCGACCACTCCAGCCACCGGAGCAGCAGCGGCAGCCAGTTCGGCTTCCTTCTGCAGGCGCTCTTCTTCACGCTTGCGACGACGCACTTCACGTGGGTCGTTTGGCGCGCGGCCGCTTGGCGTCAGAGCGCTGACTGGAGCCGGTGCTTCAACCACTGGAGCTGGCGCTTCGGCAACGACAGGTGCTTCGACAACCGGTGCAGGTTCAGTAGCAACCACTGGCTCGGCAACTTTGGTCTCTTCAACCACAGGAGCTTCAACCGCAGGCGCTTCGAACACTGGCGCTTGAACAACTGGCGCTTGAACAAGCGGGGCTTCAACCACTGGCGCTGGTGTTTCAGCAACAGCCGGTTCGGCAACCCAGTTGAAGGCGGTTTGTTCTTCACGAACTTCACGCACGGTTTCGGTCACGGTTTCAGCGACGGTTTCAACCACCGGCTCAGCGAACACAACGGGCGCTGGCTCTACCTGAGGCAGGTTTTCCTGAACCGGTGCCACTTCGACTTCCGGAGCAGCAATCACTTCTACCGGCGTGGTCGCTTCAACAACCGGCGCTTCCACCGCAGCAGTTTCCTGAACAGCGGCAGTGGCGCGTTCGGCTTGCTCGTGCGCTTGTGCTTCAGCCGGAGCGCTGATCACGCTGCTGGCAACAGCAGCAGTCACCGCCAGGCCGGCAGCCAGTTCGGCAGTGCTTGGCTCTTCAGTGTTTTCGCCGGATTCGGATTCTTCCGAACCTTCGATCACGTTGCCGTTGGCATCACGTTGACGCTCACGACGGTTGCTGCGACGACGCTGACCGCGCGAACGACGACGTGGGCGATCGCCTTCGGCGTTCTCCGAACCGTCTTCCGGCAGTTGCTCTTCGTTGCTGTTCACTTCTTCTTCAGCGACGGCAGCAGCGGCCTGTTCGGCGCGTGGCTGACGCTCTTCACGCGGCGGACGCGGTGCGCGTTCTTCACGTGGCTGACGGGCCGGACGCTCTTCAGCGACAACGGCTGCGGTGGCTTCAGCCACTGGCGTGGCGTCCAGAGGCTCGCGCAGTTCACGTACACGCTCTTCACGCTCGCCACGTGGCTTGCGGTCTTCACGCGGTGCACGTGGAGCACGTTCTTCACGCGGAGCACGAGGTGCGCGTTCTTCACGGACTGCCGGTGCTTCGGTACGGGCTTCACGAGGCTCGCGGACTTCACGGGCTTCACGTGGCTGACGCTCTTCACGCGGTTCACGTGGGGCGCGCTCTTCACGCGGTGCACGTTCTTCGCGCGGCTTGCGTTCTTCATCGCGGCGACCATTACGGTTGCGGCTCTGCTGACGACCGTTGCGACGTTCTTCGTTACGGGCCGGACGCTCGCTGGCTGGTTTTTCAACCACAACCGGAGCAGCTGGCTCTTCTTTCGTGGCAAACAGGCTGACCAGCGATTTCACCAAGCCTTTGAACAGGCTTGGTTCTGGCGCGGCAACTGGAGCCGGTGCCGGTGCGGCAGGTGCGACGGCTTCGGTCGGAACCGGAGCGTTGGCGCGGGCCGGAGCAGTCTTGACTGCGGCTTCCTGGCGAACCAGGGTGCGGGTCGCAGCGGCTGGCTGAACTTCTTCGACTTCGGCAGCGGCAGCAGCGATTTCGTAGCTGGACTGGTTGGTCGCGGCTTCCGGGCTGTCGTCACGCAGACGCTGAACTTCGAAGTGCGGCGTTTCGAGGTGATCGTTCGGCAGAATGACGATGCGGGCACGGGTGCGCAGTTCGATCTTGGTGATCGAGTTGCGTTTTTCGTTGAGCAGGAACGCGGCGACCGGGATAGGCACTTGCGCGCGCACTTCGGCAGTACGGTCTTTCAGGGCTTCTTCTTCGATCAGGCGCAGGATCGCCAGCGACAGCGATTCAACGTCACGGATGATGCCGGTGCCGTTGCAACGCGGGCAGACGATGCCGCTGCTTTCGCCCAGGGATGGACGCAGGCGCTGACGGGACATTTCCAGCAGGCCGAAGCGCGAGATGCGGCCGATCTGCACGCGAGCGCGGTCGGCTTCCAGGCATTCGCGGACTTTCTCTTCCACGGCGCGCTGGTTCTTGGCAGGGGTCATGTCGATGAAGTCGATGACGATCAGGCCGCCGATGTCGCGCAGGCGCAACTGGCGGGCGATTTCTTCGGCAGCTTCAAGGTTGGTCTGCAGGGCGGTTTCTTCGATGTCGCTGCCTTTGGTGGCGCGCGCCGAGTTGATGTCGATGGACACCAGGGCTTCGGTCGGATCGATAACGATGGAGCCGCCGGAAGGCAGTTCAACGACGCGCTGGAAAGCGGTCTCGATCTGGCTTTCGATCTGGAAACGGTTGAACAGCGGCACGCTGTCTTCGTACAGCTTGATCTTGCTGGCGTACTGCGGCATTACCTGGCGGATGAAGGTCAGGGCTTCGTCCTGGGCTTCAACGCTGTCGATCAGCACTTCGCCAATGTCCTGGCGCAGGTAATCGCGGATAGCGCGGATGATCACGTTGCTTTCCTGGTAGATCAGGAAAGGCGCGGAACGATCCAGCGAGGCTTCTTTGATGGCGGTCCATAGTTGCAGCAGGTAATCGAGGTCCCACTGCATTTCTTCGCTGCTGCGGCCCAGGCCGGCAGTGCGCACGATCAGACCCATGTCGGCCGGTGCAACCAGACCGTTCAGCGCTTCACGCAGTTCGTTGCGTTCTTCGCCTTCGATGCGGCGGGAGATACCGCCGGCACGCGGGTTGTTCGGCATCAGCACAAGGTAACGACCGGCCAGGCTGATGAAGGTGGTCAGGGCGGCGCCCTTGTTGCCACGTTCTTCTTTTTCGACCTGAACGATGACTTCCTGGCCTTCGCTCAGGACGTCCTTGATGTTGACGCGGCCTTCAGGGGCTTTCTTGAAGTATTCGCGGGAGATTTCTTTGAGGGGCAGGAAGCCGTGGCGCTCGGAGCCGAAATCGACAAAGGCAGCCTCAAGGCTTGGTTCGATGCGAGTGATACGGCCTTTATAGATGTTGGCCTTCTTCTGCTCGCGTGCACCGGATTCGATGTCCAGGTCGTAGAGGCGTTGGCCATCTACCAGTGCAACACGCAACTCTTCGGGTTGAGTTGCGTTAATCAGCATTCTTTTCATGTAGTACCGTCGGTTTCCGGGCTGCCGGAAACGGCGTTCGGCACACACGACTTCTCACGGTCGGTGTCAGGTGCGTCGGGAGTGGTTGGCCATTCCCGTGTCCAGCGATATGCGGCCAATTGGGCCGATATAGCGACGTACGCGTCCTGCTTGCTGTGGCTACTTAAGCACTCAGTCAGGAGGAGGAATCAACCAGCGGCTGTGGACGAGATGAAGCGTCTTGATAAAGCCTATTGCTACACAGTCCGGCGGTTGTGCATCTCCACCCTACACGTATCCCTGATAATTCGGGTGCTGCCGCGCGCAGAATCCGCAGCGGGTTGGCATTTACCGTGAGCTCCGAAAGGGGAGGTCACGCATCATGGCTAATTCAGGCGTTGTTTCCGAAGCATTCGCTCGGGGTCATCTGTAGCTGACTGCACTTTGTGAACTGGCCTTGAATGTGTGCCTGTCAGGCGAGTAAAAACTCTGCTCGACGGTGTAATTCAGGCCTCATGTCACCTGCGCTTGTTACAACTGCAAACTCCACCGTTACGTAGCGAAAGCCCCGTAGGACGGCCTCGCGTCCTGGTGAATTGCGTTGGTCAGGGCCGGTTTTTGACCGTGGTTCCTCTGTCCAGGCCGCTTTTGGCGGCGTTCGCGACTATAGCAGCAATGATTAAGTGCTTCAATTCCATAAAAATTGTTATCATCCGCGGCATGACAACTACTGCCCCTTCGACTCCAGGCGTTCAATTGCTTGAAGTCTCGCCGGAGTATGCCGGCCAACGAATCGACAATTTTCTCCTCGCCCGGCTCAAAGGCGTGCCCAAGACCTTGATTTACCGCATTTTGCGTAAAGGCGAAGTGCGTGTGAACAAGGGTCGGATCAAGCCCGAATACAAGCTGCAGGCCGGTGATATCGTGCGCGTGCCGCCGGTTCGCGTGCCTGAACGTGATGAGCCGGTGCCACTCGCCCAAGGCTTGTTGCAGCGCCTGGAAGCTTCGATTGTCTTCGAAGACAAAGCCCTGATCGTGATCAACAAGCCCGCTGGCATTGCGGTTCACGGTGGTAGTGGCTTGAATTTCGGTGTGATCGAAGCCTTTCGTCAGTTGCGTCCCGATGCCAAAGAGCTGGAGCTGGTTCACCGTCTCGACCGCGACACCTCCGGCCTGCTGATGATCGCCAAAAAGCGCAGCATGTTGCGCCACTTGCACGAGCAATTGCGCGGCGATGGCGTCGACAAGCGCTATATGGCGCTGGTTCGCGGCAACTGGGCGACTTCGATCAAGAAAGTCAGTGCGCCATTGCTCAAGAGCAATCTGCGTTCCGGCGAGCGCATGGTCGAAGTCAATGACGAGGGCAAAGAAGCCCTGACCATGTTCAAGGTGCTGCGCCGTTTCGGTGATTTCGCCACCATGGTCGAGGCTAAACCGGTTACCGGTCGCACCCACCAGATTCGCGTGCACACTTTGCATGCCGGCCATTGCATTGCGGGTGACAGCAAGTATGGCGATGAGGATTTCACCAAGGAAATCCGCGATCTGGGTGGCAAGCGCCTGTTCCTGCACGCCTACATGCTGACCGTGCCGCTGCCCGATGGCGGCAAGCTGACCTTGCAGGCACCGGTCGATGAAATGTGGGCCAAGACCGTGGAGCGATTGAGTGCGCCCATCTGATTACAAGCTGCTGATTTTCGATTGGGACGGCACGCTGGCCGATTCCATCCATCGGATCGTCGAGGCGATGCACTCTGCATCCGGGCGTTCCGGTTTCGACTTGCGTGATGATTTTGCCGTCAAAGGCATCATCGGTCTGGGCTTGCCCGAGGCGATTCGCACGCTGTATCCCGAGATCAGCGATGCCGAGATGACCTTGTTTCGCGAGTATTACGCCGATCACTACATCGCTGCAGAGGCCGTGCCTTCGCCGTTGTTCGAAGGTGTTGTCGAGTCGATGGCGTCGTTTCGCGAGCAGGGTTATCACCTGGCTGTCGCCACCGGCAAGAATCGCCGGGGACTGGATCGAGTGCTCAAGGCCAATGGCTGGGAAGATTATTTCGATATCACCCGCGCTGCCGATGAAACTGCAAGCAAGCCACACCCTCTGATGCTTGAGCAGATCGTTGCGCATTGTGGTGTGCGCCCGGAGCAGGCGCTGATGGTCGGCGATTCATCCTTCGATCTGCTGATGGCGCGTAATGCGGGGATGGATTCGGTCGCGGTCAGTTATGGCGCGCAATCGATCGAATCGCTGCAACAGTTCGAGCCACGTCTGTCGATCGACCGTTTTTCCGAATTGCATGCCTGGCTGGGGAAGCAGGCTTAATACGTTTTTGCTGGGGTGGATGGCATGACCGACGAATGGAAAGCACCGGCCAAGGCAAGTGCCGACGGCGGTGACGAAAAAAGCTGGAAGCTGTTGGAAAAGACCTTGCTGGCTGGTGTTCAGGAGCAGCGTCGTTCGCGGCGTTGGGGGATTTTCTTCAAGCTGCTGACGTTTGTTTATCTGTTTGTGGCGCTGATCCTGTTCACGCCGCTGATGGATATGGAAAAGAGCGCCACGCGCGGGCCGAACTACACCGCGTTGATCGACGTCACCGGCATGATCGCCGACAAAGAGCCGGCCAGTGCCGACAACATTGTTGGCAGCCTGCGGGCGGCGTTCGAGGACAAAAAGGTCAAAGGCGTGATCCTGCGCATCAACAGTCCTGGCGGCAGTCCGGTGCAATCGGGTTATGTGTATGACGAGATCAAGCGTCTGCGCGGCCTGCATCCGGAGATCAAGCTGTATGCAGTGATTTCCGATCTGGGTGCCTCCGGTGCCTATTACATTGCCAGTGCGGCGGATCAGATCTACGCCGACAAGGCCAGCCTGGTCGGTTCGATTGGTGTGACGGCGGCCGGTTACGGTTTTGTCGGCACCATGGAGAAGCTCGGCGTCGAGCGTCGTACGTACACTTCGGGCGAGCACAAGTCGTTCCTCGATCCGTTCCAGCCGCAGAAGCCGGAAGAAACGGCGTTCTGGCAGAGTGTGCTCGACACCACGCACAAGCAGTTCATCAACAGCGTCAAGCAGGGTCGCGGCGATCGCTTGAAAGACAAAGAACATCCAGAGCTGTTCTCCGGGTTGGTCTGGTCGGGCGAGCAGGCACTACCGCTGGGCTTGATCGATGGGCTGGGCAATGCCAGTTCAGTGGCGCGGGATGTGATTGGCGAGAAAGAGTTGGTCGACTTCACCGTTCAGGAATCGCCGTTCGATCGCTTCTCGAAAAAGCTGGGTGCCAGCGTGGCTGAGCAGTTGGCGATGTGGATGGGTTTCCACGGGCCTTCGTTGCGTTAAGCGCTCGCTGCATGAAAAAACCGGCCTTGATGGCCGGTTTTTTGTGGGTCAGGGTATTTGCACGCCTTCAACCAGCAGCATGTCAATCAGGCGAATCAGTGGCAGACCGATCAGGCTGGTGGCGTCAGGGCCTTCGGTGGATTGAAACAGGCTCACACCGAGGCCTTCAGCTTTGAAGCTGCCAGCACAGTCATACGGCTGCTCGATGCGCAGATAGCGCTCAACGCGCGCTTGGTCGAGCTGGCGCATGTGTACGGTAAACGGCACGCAATCGACTTGGCATTCGCCAGTCTGGCTGTTGAGCAGCGCCAGGCCGGTCAGGAAGGTCACGCTGGCGCCACTGGCAGCCATTAATTGCTGGCGGGCCTTCTCGAAGGTGTGTGGTTTGCCGATAATCTGCTCGCCGAGCACGGCAACCTGATCCGAGCCGATAATCAGATGAGCGGGGTGGCTGTGGGCCAGTGCCCGGGCCTTTTGTTCGGCGAGGCGTCTGACCAGTTCGATGGCTGGCTCGCCCGGGCGATGACTTTCATCGATGTCCGGCGAGCTGCAGACGAACGGCAGGTGCAGGCGGGCGAGCAATTCGCGACGATAGGTCGAGCTTGAAGCGAGTAATAAAGGCAGCATTCGCGTCTCCTGAGGCAGGTGCGGATTCTAGCGGAGGCACGCAAGTGACGGACAGAGCACAATTTCCTTTGACATGGGTGGGTGCATCCCTATAATGCTGCGCCTATGTTGAATGACCCGATTCCACCTCACGTTGACCCGCGCAAATTGGCTGATCGTGGCACCACCCTTCAAGGTGAAATGCTGCTGGCCGATTTGGAGAGACTCTGCGACCCGCTTTCCGACAATGTCGGTACGGTGCAGGCGAAATTCGTTTTTGAACGAGATGAACGTAAATCTGTGGTGATCCACAGCTTTATCGACACCGAGGTCAAAATGGTTTGCCAGCGTTGTCTTGAGCTGGTCACCCTGCCGATCCACAGCGAATGCAGTTATGCTGTGGTGAAAGAGGGTGCGAATACCCAGTCGTTGCCGAAAGGTTATGACGTGCTGGAACTGGGCGAAGATCCATTGGATCTGCAGTCACTGGTCGAAGAAGAGCTTTTGCTCGCTTTGCCTATTGTGCCTGCTCATCATCCGGAAGAATGCCAGCAGCCGGCGGGTCTCGATGAGCCCGAACCGAGCGAGGACGAGTCAACGCGGTCCAACCCGTTCAGTGTATTGGCGCAGTTAAAGCGTGACCCAAACGTTTAGGAGTTAATCAATTATGGCTGTTCAGCAGAACAAAAAATCCCGCTCTGCCCGTGACATGCGCCGTTCGCACGACGCTCTCGAGGCTAGCACCCTGTCTGTAGAAAAAACCACTGGTGAAGTTCACCTGCGTCACCACGTATCGCCAGAAGGCGTATACCGTGGCCGTAAAGTGATCGACAAGGGCGCTGACGAGTAATCACTTGTCCGCTCAAGTCATCGCGATTGACGCAATGGGCGGGGACTTCGGTCCCCGCAGCATTGTTCAGGCCAGCCTTGCTTGCCTGTCTGCTACGCCCTCGCTGCACCTGACCCTCGTCGGTCAACCCTCCCTTCTTGAAGAATTGATCAACGGCCAATCGGCTGCCGATCGCGCGCGCCTGACCATTATTCCGGCCAGCGAAGTCATCACCATGGACGAAAAGCCGACACAGGCCTTGCGCGGCAAGCCGGACTCGTCGATGCGTGTTGCTCTGGAGTTGGTGCGTGATGGCAAGGCTCAAGCCTGTGTCAGTGCTGGCAATACCGGTGCGTTGATGGCGCTCTCGCGATTCGTGCTGAAGACGTTGCCGGGTATCGATCGTCCGGCGATGGTGGCGGCGATTCCGACGCAGAAGGGTTATTGCCAGTTGCTTGACCTTGGCGCCAACGTCGATTGCAGTGCCGAACATCTGCTGCAGTTTGCGGTGATGGGTTCTGTTGCGGCGCAAACGCTGGGCATCCATCGTCCCCGCGTCGCGCTGCTGAATATCGGCACCGAAGACATCAAGGGCAATCAGCAGGTCAAACTGGCTGCGACGCTGTTGCAGGCTGCGCGCGGCATCAACTACATCGGCTTTATCGAAGGCGACGGCTTGTATCGTGGCGAAGCTGATGTGGTGGTGTGTGATGGATTTGTCGGCAATATCCTGCTCAAGTCCAGCGAGGGCCTGGCGACGATGATTGCTGCGCGCATCGAGGCGTTGTTCAAAAAGAATCTGGCCACGCGTGCGGTGGGAGCTTTGGCGTTGCCGCTGATGAAACGCTTGCAGGCTGATCTGGCGCCGGCGCGACATAACGGCGCAAGCTTTCTCGGCTTGCAGGGCATCGTCGTGAAAAGTCATGGTTCGGCCGGGGTTCAAGGCTTTCAGAGTGCAATTTCCCGCGCGTTGATCGAGATTCAGGAGAACTTGCCCGAACGCCTCCACGGTCGTCTGGAGGATCTGTTGTCTTAGGCGTTTTCGTCGGACAATGCTTAAATGTGACCGCCCGGTTCAAAGGGCCATCCAACTGTCAGTTTCTTGCGTCCCCCAGCGGGGCGTCATTTTCCGACGACAAGATCATTAGGGGCTTGTTACATGTCTGCTTCCCTCACATTCGTCT
Organism: Pseudomonas sp. CROZ-RG-20F-R04-15; assembly: GCF_022662375.1. Lineage (GTDB taxonomy): Bacteria > Pseudomonadota > Gammaproteobacteria > Pseudomonadales > Pseudomonadaceae > Aquipseudomonas. The sequence goes on from NZ_JAKNQL010000002.1 coordinate 114,355, forward strand.
TTCCGGGACAGGGTTCGCAGTCCCTCGGCATGTTGGCCGAGCTGGGCGCGGAATATCCGCTGATCCTCGAAACCTTCAAAGAAGCCTCTGAGGCTCTGGGCTATGACCTGTGGGCGTTGACCCAGCAAGGTCCGGAAGAGCTGCTCAATCAAACCGATAAAACCCAACCGGCCATTCTGACCGCTTCGATCGCCCTGTGGCGTCTGTGGCTGGCGGAAGGCGGTGCGCGTCCGGCCTTCGTTGCCGGTCACAGCCTGGGTGAATACAGCGCGCTGGTCGCTGCTGGCAGCCTGACACTGGCTGACGCGGTGAAGCTCGTTGAGCGCCGTGGTCAACTGATGCAGGAAGCGGTTCCAGCCGGGCAGGGTGGCATGGCTGCCATCCTCGGTCTGGAAGACGCTGACGTGCTGGCAGCCTGCGCCGAAGCGGCGCAAGGTGAAGTGGTCAGCGCCGTCAACTTCAACTCGCCGGGCCAGGTCGTTATCGCCGGTGCCAAGGCTGCCGTTGAGCGCGCCATCGAAGGCTGCAAGGCCCGTGGTGCCAAACGCGCCATGCCGCTGCCGGTGAGCGTGCCGTCGCACTGCGAGTTGATGCGCCCGGCCGCCGAACGCTTTGCTGAATCCATCGCCGCCATCGACTGGCAGGCGCCGCAGATCCCGGTGGTACAGAACGTCAGCGCGCAAGTGCCGGCCGATCTGGAAACCCTCAAGCGTGATCTGCTCGAACAACTGTACAAGCCAGTGCGCTGGGTCGAGTCGGTACAGACTCTGGCCGCCAAGGGCGCGACCAATCTGGTCGAATGCGGCCCGGGCAAAGTCCTGGCCGGTCTGAACAAGCGTTGCGCCGAAGGCGTGGCGACTTCCAACCTCAATACCCCAGACGCTTTCGCTGCCGCTCGCGCAGCGCAAGCCTGAATCAGGAGAAACTTGCATGAGTCTGCAAGGTAAAGTTGCACTGGTCACCGGTGCAAGCCGTGGTATCGGCCAGGCTATCGCACTGGAGCTGGGTCGTCAGGGCGCCATCGTTGTTGGCACCGCGACTTCCGCTTCGGGCGCTGAGCGTATCGCTGCAACCCTGAAGGAAAACGGTATTCAGGGCACTGGCCTTGAGCTGAACGTGACCAGCGATGAATCGGTCAGCGCAGTGCTGGCGAGCATTCAGGAGCAGTTCGGTGCGCCAGTGGCGATCCTGGTCAATAATGCCGGCATCACCCGCGATAACCTGATGATGCGCATGAAAGACGATGAGTGGTACGACGTGATCGATACCAACCTGAACAGTCTATTCCGCCTGTCCAAGGGCGTTCTGCGCGGCATGACCAAGGCTCGCTGGGGTCGAATTATCAGTATTGGCTCGGTAGTGGGTGCCATGGGCAACGCTGGCCAAGTAAACTATGCAGCCGCCAAGGCCGGTCTGGAAGGTTTCAGCCGTGCAATGGCGCGTGAAGTCGGTTCGCGTTCGATTACGGTCAACTCGGTAACCCCAGGGTTTATCGACACCGATATGACCCGCGAGCTGCCTGAAGCACAGCGTGAAGCCTTGCAGACGCAGATTCCGCTGGGTCGTCTGGGACAAGCTCAAGAGATCGCGTCTGTGGTCGCTTTTCTTGCATCCGACGGTGCGGCATACGTCACTGGGGCTACAATCCCGGTGAACGGTGGGATGTACATGTAAGTAAAATGTGACGGATTGCTTCAAAAAAATGTCATACGAGCTGTCTAAAATCCGTTATAAAGCTGCAATCTATTTATAGGCAGAGGGCTGCAGGGTTTGAGGAGTGAAGCTTTCAGTTGAAAAACTGAAAAGTCTTTCTATACACTTACCCACTGGCCAGCTGCCTGAATTTGTCCATTAGGAGTGAAAACAAGGTATGAGCACCATCGAAGAGCGCGTCAAGAAAATCGTTGCCGAGCAACTGGGTGTTAAAGAAGAAGAAGTGGTCAACACCGCTTCCTTCGTAGAAGACCTGGGTGCCGACTCCCTTGACACCGTTGAGCTGGTGATGGCTCTGGAAGAGGAATTCGAGACCGAAATCCCTGACGAAGAAGCTGAGAAGATCACTACTGTACAAGCTGCAATCGACTACGTTACTAGCCACCAGGCGTAATAGTTTGTAATCGTTGTTTGCTGTCATGGAAAAACCGCACTGCCATCATGGCGTGCGGTTTTTTCTTTAGGCCTGATGCAAAATCGTCATTTGAAAAAGGAGAGTGCTGTGTCGCGTAGACGCGTCGTAGTCACCGGTATGGGTATGTTGTCGCCACTGGGCACGGATGTGCCGAGCAGTTGGCAGGGCATTCTGGCTGGCCGCAGTGGCATTGGTCTGATCGAACACACCGACCTTTCTGCCTATTCCACCCGCTTTGGCGGCTCGGTAAAGGGCTTCAATGTCGAGGAATACCTGTCGGTCAAGGAAGCACGCAAGCTTGACCTGTTCATTCAGTACGGTCTCGCTGCAGGCTTTCAAGCCGTGCGCAACGCCGGTCTGGAAGTTACCGATGCCAACCGTGAACGCATTGGCGTGGCCATGGGTTCGGGTATCGGCGGTCTGACCAACATCGAAGAAACCAGCCGTACCCTGCATGAAACGGGCCCGCGTCGAATCTCGCCATTCTTCGTGCCAGGCTCGATCATCAATATGATTTCCGGTTTCCTGTCCATCCATCTGGGAGCACAGGGACCTAACTACGCCATCGCCACTGCATGTACCACCGGTACGCACTGCATCGGCATGGCGGCGCGCAACATCATGTACGACGAAGCCGACGTGATGATTGCCGGTGGTGCCGAAATGGCCGCGTGCGGTCTGGGTATGGGCGGCTTCGGCGCGTCCCGTGCGCTGTCGACCCGCAACGATGAGCCGACCCGCGCGAGCCGTCCATGGGACAAGGGTCGTGACGGTTTCGTGTTGTCCGACGGTGCCGGTGCACTGGTTCTCGAAGAGCTGGAACACGCCAAAGCTCGCGGTGCGACCATCTACGCCGAGCTGATCGGTTTCGGCACCAGCGGCGATGCATTCCACATGACTTCGCCTCCTGCCGACGGCGCCGGTGCAGCCCGCTGCATCACCAATGCACTGCGCGATGCGAAGATCAACGTCGATCAAGTGCAGTACATCAACGCCCACGGTACTTCGACCCCGGCCGGCGACCTCGCCGAAGCCAACGCGATCAAGTCGGTGTTCGGTGAGCACGCCTACAAGCTGGCAGTCAGCTCGACCAAGTCGATGACCGGTCACCTGTTGGGTGCGGCGGGCGCGGTCGAAGCGATCTTCAGCGTACTGGCGATCAACAGTCAGGTGGCGCCGCCGACCATCAACCTCGATGAGCCGGACGAAGGCTGCGATCTCGATTTCGTGGCGCACACTGCGCGCAACATGGACATCGATGTGGTGCTGTCCAACTCCTTCGGTTTTGGCGGCACCAACGGCACTCTGGCATTCCGCCGGTTTGCAGGCTGATGGACTGCTGGGTCGACGGTCAACCGGCTGACGCTCTGTCGCTGAAAGATCGCGGCCTGGCTTACGGCGATGGTCTGTTCGAGACCATCGCCGTGCGTGGCGGCCAGCCGATCCTGCTGGATCGACACCTGACGCGATTGGCCGATGGCTGTTCGCGTCTGGCCATCGCGGCCGATATCGAGCTGATTCGCCAAGAGCTGCTGAGCTACGCCGCCGCCATGGGCGCTGGCGTGCTCAAGCTCATCCTCACCCGTGGTGACGGTTTGCGCGGTTATGCGCCTGATCCGGCGGCACCGGGCCGACGCATTCTGCAAGGCAATCCTCCTGCTGCTTATCCTGCTGTTCATGCCGAGCAGGGCGTGCGCCTGTTCCCGTGCAGCACGCGCCTGGCTACGCAGCCAATGCTCGCCGGGCTCAAACACCTCAATCGCCTTGAACAGGTTCTCGCCCGTGCCGAATGGCAGGACAGCGAGCACGCCGAAGGCTTGATGCTCGATCAGGCCGGTCGAGTGATCGAGGGCGTGTTCAGCAACGTGTTTCTGGTACGCGACGGTGTGTTGATCACACCGGATCTGAAGCGCTGCGGCGTCGCCGGAGTGATGCGCGCCGAAATATTGTTTCAGGCCGAGTCATTGGCCATCCCCACCCAAGTCGCCGATATCAGCCTCGAACAGCTGCAATGGGCCGACGAAGTCTTTATCTGCAACAGCGTGTATGGCGTCTGGCCGGTACGCGCCTACGCTGCACTGAGCTGGTCGGTTGGCCCGCTCACCCGTAAACTGCAAACCATCGCCCGCGCCCTACTGGATGCCTGATTTGTGAGACGTAAACTATTGCTGCTGCTGGAAACCGGACTGGTTCTGGCAGGGCTGCTGATGGGCGCCAGCGCCTGGAAGATTCACAGCGCACTGGAACAGCCTCTGAACATCACGCAGGAAGAACTGCTGGATGTGCCGAAAGGCTCCACCCCGACCCGTACTTTCCTTTCACTCGAAACCGATGGCGTCATCAAGGACGCGTTCTGGTTGCGGGTCTATTGGCGCTTCAACCTCGCCGGTACACCGATCCACAGCGGTGAATACCGCATGCAGCCGGGCATGACCGTTAACGGTCTGATCGACTTGTGGAAGCGTGGCGATGTGGTTCAGTACAGCCTGACGCTGGTTGAAGGCTGGAACTTCCATCAAGTGCGCGCGGCGCTGGCCAAAGACGAAAAGATCGAACAGACCCTGAACGGTTTGAGCGACAGCGACGTCATGGCGAAGATTGGTCATAAAGGGTTGTTCCCGGAAGGGCGTTTCTTCCCCGATACCTATCGCTTCGTGCGTGGCATGTCCGATGCCGAACTGCTGAAGAAAGCCTTTGATCGTCTCGACGAAGTGCTCGCCAATGAATGGGAAAAGCGTTCGGCCGATACGCCGTACACTGAGCCCTATCAAGCATTGATCATGGCGTCGCTGGTCGAGAAGGAAACCGGCGTACCCCAGGAGCGCGGGCAGATCGCCGGGGTCTTCGTGCGTCGCATGGCTCTGGGCATGCAATTGCAGACCGATCCGACCGTCATTTATGGCTTGGGCGATCGCTACACCGGCAAGTTGACCCGCGCCCACCTGAAGGAGCCGACGGCGTATAACACCTACGTGATTCCCGGCTTGCCACCGACGCCGATTGCGATGGTCGGTCGTGAGGCGATTCACGCGGCGCTGAATCCAGTGGAAGGGACAAGTCTGTACTTCGTTGCACGTGGCGACGGCAGTCATGTCTTCTCTGATGATCTCGATGCGCATAACAATGCGGTGCGTGAGTATCAGCTCAAGCGCCGCGCGGATTACCGTTCCAGCCCCGCGCCGGCGGTAACGCCTGAAGCGGCTCCGGCGACGGAAGAAGCGATTCCAGCCGCATCACCGGATACGGCGCCGGAAGCGTTGCCGCAGGTTCCAGCTCAGGAGTCTGCGCCGACCCCGGCACCGGAAGCCGCCGCCCCACAAAACACGCAATGACTTTGATTAAGGACTGCCTGTGACTGGCTTGTTTATTACGCTGGAAGGCCCGGAAGGCGCCGGCAAAAGCACCAACCGTGAATACCTCGCCGAGCGCCTGCGCGCCGCCGGTATTGAAGTCGTGCTGACCCGCGAACCAGGCGGCACACCCTTGGCCGAGCGGATTCGCGATGTGCTGCTGGCTCCGGCCGACGAAGTCATGAATCCCGACACCGAGCTGTTGCTGGTGTTCGCCGCACGCGCCCAGCATCTTGCCGAAGTGATTCGCCCGGCGCTGGCCCGTGGTGCGGTAGTGCTGTGTGATCGCTTTACCGATTCGACCTACGCTTATCAGGGCGGCGGTCGCGGTTTGTCGCTGGAGCGCATCGCTGCGCTGGAAGCGTTCGTGCAAGGCGATCTGCGCCCGGATCTGACGCTGATTTTCGATCTGCCGGTGGAAATCGGTCTGGCCCGCGCCAGTGCCCGTGGTCGTCTGGATCGTTTCGAACTGGAAGGCCGGGCGTTTTTCGAGGCCGTGCGTAGTGCCTTCCTCAAGCGTGCTGAAGCGGATCCTGCGCGTTATGTGCGCATCGATGCCGGTCAGCCGTTGGTCAAGGTTCAACAATCGCTGGATACCCTGATTCCGAACTTGCTGGAGCTGGCCCGTGGCTGAGGCCTACCCGTGGCAGGACAGCCTCTGGCAGCAACTGGCCGGGCGCAAGCAGCACGCGCACGCCTATCTGCTGCACGGCCCGGCGGGCATCGGCAAACGCGCGTTGGCCGAGCGCTTGATGGCCAGCCTGCTTTGCCAGCGCCCGACGCCGGACGCGTGCGGCGAATGCAAATCCTGCCTGCTGCTCAAGGCCGGCAGTCACCCGGATAACTACATTCTTGAACCGGAAGAAGCCGACAAGGCGATCAAGGTCGATCAGGTGCGCGATCTGGTCAGTTTCGTGGTGCAGACTGCGCAGATGGGCGGGCGCAAAGTGGTGCTGATCGAGCCGGTCGAGTCGATGAACATCAACGCCGCCAACGCCTTGCTGAAAAGCCTTGAAGAGCCGTCCGGCGATACGGTTTTGCTGTTGGTCAGCCATCAGACCAGCCGTTTGCTGCCGACCATCAAAAGCCGTTGCGTGCAGCAGGCCTGCCCGCTGCCGGGCGAGGCGATGAGCCTGCAATGGCTGGCGCAGGCGCTGCCGGACTGCTCCGAAGACGAGCGTGTCGAATTGCTGACGCTGGCCGCCGGTTCGCCGTTGATGGCGGTCAGTTTGCAATCTCAAGGCGTTCGCGAGCAGCGTGCGCAAGTGGTCGAAGGCGTGAAGAAGTTGCTCAAGCAGCAGCAATCGCCGACGCAATTGGCCGAAGAGTGGAAAAGCATTCCGATGCTGCGCCTGTTCGACTGGTTCTGCGATTGGTCGAGCCTGATCCTGCGTTATCAGTTGACCCAGGATGAAGCGGGCCTCGGTCTGACCGACATGCGTAAAGTCGTGCAGTACCTGGCGCAGAAAAGTGCGCAGGGCAAAGTTCTGGAGATTCAGGACTGGATTCTCGCCCAGCGCCAGAAAGTCATGAGCAAGGCCAACCTCAATCCGGCGTTGCTGCTGGAGGCGTTGTTGGTGCAATGGGCGGGATTGCCTGGTCAAAGATAAGAATGTGTACCTAGACTCTGAACATCAGCAGTGGAGGTCAACATGAATGAACCCGTCAGCCCGGGGCCGCGCAACGGCATTTTGTCCCTGACCATCAAGGACAAGTCGGTGCTCTACGCCGCTTACATGCCGTTCATCAAGAACGGTGGCTTGTTCATCCCTACCAACAAGAGCTACAAGTTGGGCGACGAGGTGTTCATGCTGCTCAACCTGATGGACGAGGCCGAGAAAATTCCGGTGGCCGGCAAGGTCGCCTGGATCACGCCCAAAGGTGCGCAGGGCAATCGCGCCGCCGGTGTCGGCGTGCAGTTCAACGATGGCGACAACACCGCGCGCAGTCGCATCGAAACCCATCTGGCCGGAGCCCTTAAATCCGACCGTCCCACTCATACGATGTAAGTAGCCGTCTTTTTTATGCTCGTAGATTCCCATTGTCACCTTGATCGCCTCGACCTCGCCGCCCATGACGGTTCGCTGGATGCTGCACTCGATGCAGCCCGGCAGCGCGGAGTAGGGCACTTCCTGTGCATCGGCGTCAGCGCCGACAACGCTGCGGACGTCAAAGCCCTGGCTGAGCGTTATGACGACGTTGATTGTTCGGTGGGTGTGCACCCGCTGGATGTGAAGCCGGGCGCGGCGCCTGCGCTGGACTGGCTGCTGCACGAACTCAATCACCCGAAAGTGGTGGCGATCGGTGAAACCGGCCTCGACTATCACTACGAGCCTGAAGCTGCCGAATTGCAGCAGGAGTCGTTCCGCTTGCACCTGCAAGCGGCGCAGCAGACCGGCAAACCGGTGATCATCCACACCCGTGGCGCCCGTGCCGATACCCTTGAGTTGCTGCGTGATGCAGCCTTGCCGCAGGCCGGTGTGCTGCATTGTTTTACCGAAGACTGGGACATGGCCAAAGCTGCACTGGACATGGGTTATTACATTTCCCTGTCGGGCATCGTCACCTTCCGTAATGCCGACGCTCTGCGTGATGTGGCGAGCAAGGTCCCGGCGGATCGCCTGCTGGTGGAAACCGATTCACCGTATCTGGCGCCGATTCCTTATCGCGGCAAGCCCAACCTGCCGCAATACGTGCGCGAGGTGGCGGAATTCCTGGCGATGTTGCGCGGTGAAAACTACGAGCGTTTTGCCGAACAGACCACCGATAACTTCAAGCGCCTGTTCCCGCTGGCGAGTGTTAAATCTGCGGTGTAGCCGATTGCCAAATCGCAGGCAAAAAAAACCCGGGTTCTGGGGGGTGAATCCGGGTTAAGACCATTAGGAGTAAAACAAAGGCACGCGGTCCCTTGGTACCTTTATCGGCGCGACACTTGGGGGAGATGTCGCCCGACAGTTCAAGTATTGATCAGTCTGGCGTGCAGTCCAGTGAGCCGGTCGGGGTTTTTAAACAAATTTGGAATACGTTTGCTTCAGTTGAGTTCTCATTGCGCCCAAAACGTTCTCAAAACGAACAAGAAACACAGATATGGTCGGATGATCCGTGCATTTTTGCGCAAGTTAGGCATAATACGCGGCTTCGAATTTTGACCCTTCAGACCTTTTCTTATGCACAAAGAACCTCGTAAGGTCCGTGAGTTTCGTCGCCGCGAGCAAGAAATTCTCGATACCGCGCTCAAGCTGTTCCTCGACCAAGGTGAAGACAGTGTCACCGTCGAGATGATTGCTGATGCCGTGGGTATCGGCAAAGGCACGATCTACAAGCACTTCAAATCCAAGGCCGAGATCTATCTGCGCCTGATGCTCGATTACGAGCGTGATTTGAACGAGCTGCTGCATTCGGCCGATGTCGACAAGGACAAGGAAGCGCTATCCCGCGCCTACTTCGAATTTCGCATGCGTGACCCGCAGCGCTATCGCCTGTTCGACCGCCTCGAAGAGAAGGTGGTCAAGGGCAATCAGGTGCCGGAGATGGTCGAGGAGCTGCACAAGATCCGTGCCTCGAACTTCGAACGCCTGACCTTGTTGATCAAGGGCCGTATCAGCGAAGGCAAACTCGAAGACGTGCCGCCGTACTTCCACTACTGCGCAGCCTGGGCGCTGGTGCACGGCGCTGTGGCGCTGTATCACTCGCCGTTCTGGAGCAATGTGCTGGAAGATCAGGAAGGTTTCTTCCAGTTCCTGATGGACATCGGCGTGCGCATGGGCAACAAGCGCAAGCGCGATCCGGAAATCCCAAGCAGCTGAACCATTCAGTTGCCTTATTGCGCCATGATTTCGCTACATGACGCAGTACCGCAGGAATATACTCAGGCATAGGGCTTGCTAAAACTTGATTTGTGAGTCAAGTTTTAGCGGCTCGAAATTCTTTCGCCGGAGTGATCATGATCGTTGACCGTCAAGGCAGGCGTTTTCGCAATTTGCGGATCAGCCTGACCTCAGCCTGCAATTACGCGTGTACCTACTGCGTGCCCAACGGCAAGCGGTTGGTGGCTGCGCAGGATGAATTGTCGGCCGAAGCCATGGCGCGTGGCGTGGCGTATCTGATCGAAGCCGCCGGCATCGAACGGCTACGCATCACCGGCGGCGAGCCGCTGGTAAGTCCCAAACTCGAATCGTTCATGACCGCTGTCGGCAAGATGGGCCTGGAGGACATCAGCCTGACCACCAACGGCCAACTCCTCGCTAAAAAACTGCCGCTGCTGGTAGACGCCGGTCTGCGCCGTATCAACGTTTCTCTCGATACCCTCGATGCCGGCGCTTTCCGCAGTATTGCCCGTGGCGGCGATCTGGCGACCGTGCTCGATGGCATGGATCAGGCGAAAGCAGCGGGGATGAAGATCAAGGTCAACATGGTGCCGTTGCGCGGGCAGAACCTCGATCAGGTGATGCCGCTGCTCGATTACTGCCTGGAACGCGGATACGAATTGCGTTTCATCGAGCTGATGCGCATGGGCCACCTGGCCAAGGACAACAATGCGTTCCTGCAGCAGTTCGTCAGCCTGCAGCAGTTGCTGGAGCTGATTGGCGAACGTTATGAGTACGCCCAAACCGACGCACCAGTGGACGCTACGGCCGTGCGCTATGCGATCCCGGGGCTGGGCAACTTTGGTGTGATCGCCAACGAAAGCGTGCCGTTCTGCCGGACGTGTTCGCGTTTGCGCCTGTCGTCGACCGGTTGGCTGCATGGCTGCCTGTCGTCGAGTAACCGCCACTATGTCGGCGATTTGCTCGACAAACCGCGTCATCAGGCTTTGCCGGCGCTCCAGCGCTTGTTGGTCAAGGCGTTGGGCGATAAGCAGGAAGTGGCGTTCTCGGGCGGCGCGACCGTCATGAAGATTATCGGCGGCTGAACAACCGCTTTCGCGAGCAAGCTCGCTCCCACATTTGGAATGCATTTCGAATGTGGGAGCGAGCTTGCTCGCGAATACGATTTATCAATCAACGAAGAACCAGAGCTGGCGCAAAAGCTGCATTCAACGGCCATTCGCCGGTTTTCCGTCACCGGCCTCTGGAGGAATAGGATGCGTAGCCTGGTTTTGCTGCTGGCCGTTTTGGCACTCGGCGGCTGTATGACTGTCAGCGATATGGCCGAAGGCACTCGCTATCAGATGAGCGACGCAGGCTTGCTGGATCACAGCGACAGCCGTCGCGTGAACAACTTCCGCATTCAGCCGGACTCGTTCATCTACATCGCCCAAGGCGCGTTCGCACCACCGGGTGGTTCTTACCCGCGCCCCAACGTCGTGGCCGAAGAAGCCTTCAAAGGTTTCGTCGAATACTTCCCGATGGTCCGCCGCGCCCGTGCGCCGGAAGGTCTCGATCAGGCGATGGGCGAAGCTCGCGATGCCGGCGCGCATTACTTGCTGTACACGCGTTTCGCCAAGGCTGACGACCGCATCGGCAACTCCGATGAGTGGCTTGATCAGGAAGCCGTGGATCGTCTGGGGATCGACGGCGGTGTGATTCAGATCATGTTGATCGAGACCAGCACCCAGTATTTGATTGATACTGCACGCATCAAGAGTCGTGGCGGTTTACTGACGTTCCACGACAGCAAGCCCGAAGACCTGATCGGCCCGCCGCTGGCACAGTACGCGCGCAGCCTGTTGGGAGTCGGCGACCAATAATTCAAGGAGAACGCCATGAGTGGCCCGCAAAAAGCCAATGACCTGTTGGGACAAATCCCCAAAACCAAAGGCTTGCCGCCGGTGCATTTGTGGAACCCGGACTTCTGCGGCGACATCGACATGCGCATCGCCCGCGACGGCACCTGGTATTACCTGGGCACGCCGATCGGGCGCAAGCCAATGGTCAAATTGTTCTCCACGATCATGCGCCGCGATGGCGATGACTATTTCCTGATCACCCCGGTCGAGAAGGTCGGGATCAAAGTCGACGATGCGCCGTTTGTGGCGATTGCGGTCGAGGTTGAAGGCGAAGGGGAGGCGCAGTTGTTGCGCTTCACCACCAACGTTGAAGAAACCGCCGAGGCCGGGCCGGAGCATCCGATCCGCGTCGAGATCGATCCGGCGACGCAGGAGCCTGCACCTTACGTGCATGTGCGCACCAACCTTGAAGCGTTGATTCATCGCAATGTGTTCTATCAGTTGGTGGAACTGGCGGTCAGCCGCGAAATCGACGGGCAGCGCTGGCTCGGTGTGTGGAGCGGCGGCGAGTTCTTTCGCATCGGCCTCGAACCCTGAAACACGAATCCCTGTGGGAGCGAGCCTGCTCGCGAAAGGGGTGTATCAGTCAGCCTAAGTATTGAGTGACATACCGCTTTCGCGAGCAGGCTCGCTCCCACATCTGGTTTCGTGGGTTGCCTGAAAAATCCTGATTGACTGTTAATCGTATGATGATTAGCTTGATCACCCATCGCGATCCGCTTTGAGGTGTTCATGTCCAGCAGCTATCACGCATCCACGGTCGACTGGCTGGGCAGCTGGATCGCCGCTGGCCAGGTCAAACCCGGGCAGACCATCAAGGTCGAGGCCGATCTCGGCGAACAGCTCGGCGTCAGCCGCACGGTCATCCGCGAAGCGATCAAAACCCTCGTCGCCAAAGGCATGCTCGAAGTCGGGCCGAAAGTCGGCACCCGCGTATTGCCGGTGCGGCGCTGGAACCTGTTCGATCCGCAGGTCGTCGGTTGGCTGTCGCGTAATGGCTTGCCGGAAAACTTCGTCGATGACTTGCTCGACTTGCGCCGCACCATCGAACCGATGGCCGTGCGCTGGGCGTGCGAGCGCGCGACGCTGGAACAGATTGAAGCGGTGCAACTGGCCTACAACGCCCTCGAGCGCGCGGTCGACAGCGGCACCGATTACAACCGCGCCGATCAGTCCTTCCACGAATGCATCCTTGCGGCGAGCCACAATCAGTTCATTGAACAAATGGTCCCGGCGCTCGGCGCCTTGCTCGCGGTGTCATTTGAAGTTTCTGCGGCCGACCCGGATGAACTGCGCCGAACTTTGCCGATCCACAAAGACATAGCGGATGCCATCGCCGCCCGCGATTCCGCGCGTGGAGTGTGGGCGTGCATGACCCTGATCGACAATGCGGATCTGGCGATCAAACGCTTTTACCCGAAAGTCATGGCCGACAGAAAAGCCGGCTGAATACACCGAGATCCCTGTGGGAGCGAGCCTGCTCGCGAATGCGGTGCATCACGCAACTCATGCATCGACTGACAAGACGCTTTCGCGAGCAGGCTCGCTCCCACATTTAAAACAACAACAAAGAAAGGAGTTGCCATGACCTGGACCGCCCTGACCCAACACCGCGCCCAGCTCGGTGAAGGCCCATTCTGGGACGCACCGACCCAGGCACTGTACTGGGTTGATATCGCCGGTAAACAGGCCCTGCGTCTGATCGGCCAGAACGTACAGATCTGGCAGATGCCCGAACATGTTTCCGCGTTCATCCCCTGCGCCAGCGGCGATGCCTTGGTGACCCTGAGCAGCGGCGTCTATCGTCTCGATCTCGACTCTCCGGGCCTCGAACCACGTCTGACGCTGTTCTGCGTCGCCGATCCGCAACCGGGCAATCGCCCCAACGAAGCACGCTGTGATGGTCAAGGTCGTCTGTGGCTCGGCACCATGCAAAACAACATCGGCGAGCAGGGCGAAGATCTGCCAATCGTTCGTCGTTCTGGTGGTTTGTTTCGCATCGATCCCGATAAGCGCGTCACACCGTTACTGCGGAATCTGGGAATTCCCAACACCTTGTTGTGGAGCGACGACGGCACCACGCTGTTGTTCGGCGACAGTCTCGACAGCACGCTCTACCGATATTTCATTCACACCGACGGCAACCTTGGCGCGGCTGAAACCTGGTACGGCCCCGACCAGCAGGGCGGCCCGGATGGATCCGCAATGGACGCCGAAGGCTACATCTGGAATGCCCGCTGGGACGGCAGTTGCCTGCTGCGTCTGTCACCGGATGGCAAAGTCGTGCGCAAAATCGACCTACCCGTCAGCCGCCCGACCAGTTGTGTATTCGGCGGTGAAGACCTGAAAACCCTGTTCATCACCAGCGCCAAGAGCCCGCACAACCATCCACTGGATGGCGCGGTACTGACCATGCGCGTTGATGTTGCAGGAAAACTCTGTACGCGCTTTGCAGATTAAATCCCAAAATATGGGATGCAAAATTATATATTGAGATTATTTGGCGGTCGGGTTTATAGTCGGCAACAGCAGTAACACGCACTCACACTTAAAAAGAACAAAACAGGTGAAGTGATGCAGCGAATGTCTATCGCACTCCCGTGTGGAGTCCGCGTCTCGCAACGGCCCCAAGCTGTCGGCCGCGCCTGCCTGTTTCGTTCCAACCGCCTTCCAGACCGGACATCGGCAGATGCCCGGTTTTTTTGTGCTCGCGAAACAGGAGTCCTGTTCCATGGCTGAACCTCTTTCCCTGCCGCCGGTGCCCGCACCGCCGAAGGGCGAGCGTCTGAAAAACAAGGTCGTGCTGCTGACCGGCGCCGCTCAGGGCATCGGCGAGGCCATCGTCGCTGCTTTCGCTTCGCAGCAGGCGAAACTGGTCATCAGTGATATCCAGGCTGAGAAGGTCGAAAAGGTTGCCGCGCATTGGCGCGAGCAGGGTTTTGATGTGCAAGCGTTGAAGGCTGACGTTTCCCGTCAACACGATCTGCACGCCATGGCCAAACGCGCCGTTGAGCTGCATGGGCGCATCGACGTGCTGGTCAACTGCGCCGGGGTCAATGTGTTCCGTGATCCGCTGGAGATGACCGAAGAAGACTGGCATCGCTGCTTCGCCATCGATCTCGATGGCGCCTGGTTCGGCTGCAAAGCCGTGCTGCCGCAAATGATCGAGCAGGGCGTCGGCAGCATCATCAACATTGCCTCGACCCATTCCAGCCACATCATTCCCGGCTGCTTCCCGTACCCGGTGGCCAAGCATGGTTTGCTCGGCCTGACTCGCGCGCTCGGCATCGAGTACGCCGCAAAGGGAATTCGCGTTAACGCCATCGCGCCTGGTTACATCGAAACGCAGTTGAACGTCGATTACTGGAACGGTTTCGCCGACCCGCACGCCGAACGTCAGCGCGCCTTCGATCTGCACCCGCCGAAGCGCATCGGTCAGCCGCTCGAAGTGGCAATGACCGCCGTATTTCTGGCCAGCGATGAGGCGCCGTTCATCAATGCTTCATGCATCACCATCGATGGTGGGCGCTCGGTGATGTACCACGACTGAGCGCAGTGGCTTTCACGCGGAAAAATCCGTTTGCAATCCAATCATCATACGATATGACTATTGTCAGAAGATTTTGCAGGAACACGCTTTAACGCTTTTCAAACATTGCTCAAAAAAAATAACAAGGAGTCAGCTTATGAAACGTCGTTTCGGGATTCGTACCCTGTGCAGTACCGCCCTGGCGGTTACCGCGTTCAGCCTGAGCAGTGCGCTGCTCGCTGCCGACACCGTGAAAATCGGTTTCCTGGTCAAGCAGGCGGAAGAACCGTGGTTCCAGACCGAGTGGGCCTTCGCTGAGAAGGCCGCCAAGGACAAGGGCTTCGAACTGATCAAGATCGCCGTGCCGGACGGCGAGAAAACCCTTTCCGCGATCGACAGTCTCGCCGCCAACGGTGCCAAGGGCTTCGTCATTTGCCCGCCGGATGTCTCGCTCGGCCCGGCGATCATGGCCAAAGCCAAACTCAATGACCTGAAAGTGATTGCCGTCGATGACCGTTTCGTCGACGCCAACGGCAAATTCATGGAAGACGTGCCGTACCTTGGCATGGCCGCGTTTGAAGTTGGCCAGAAACAGGGCAACGCCATGGTCGCCGAAGCGAAGAAGCGTAACTGGGACTGGAAAGACACTTACGCGGTGGTCAACACCTACAACGAACTCGACACCGGCAAGAAACGCACCGACGGCTCGGTGAAATCCCTTGAAGACGCCGGCATGCCGAAGGATCACATTCTGTTTGCCGCGCTGAAAACCCTCGACGTACCGGGCAGCATGGACGCCACCAACTCGGCACTGGTGAAGCTGCCAAGCGCGGCGAAAAACCTGATCATCGGCGGCATGAACGACAACACCGTGCTCGGCGGCGTGCGCGCCACTGAAGCGGCCGGCTTCGCTGCGGCCAACGTGATCGGCATCGGCATCAACGGTACCGACGCCATCGGCGAACTGAAAAAGCCTAACAGCGGTTTCTTTGGCTCGATGCTGCCAAGCCCGCACATCGAAGGCTACAAAACCGCCGAGATGATGTTCGAGTGGGTGACCACCGGCAAAGAACCGCCGAAGTACACCGCGATGGACGACGTCACCCTGATCACCCGCGAGAACTTCAAGCAAGAGCTGGAAAAAATCGGCCTGTGGAACTGATGCCGCGACGGCCCGGGCAGCCGGGCCGTTTTTCGGTGTGAAGAGGTGGCTTTATGCACGCGCAAGTACAGACACAAGCACAACACAGCTCCAGCGGCAGCCTGCGCTTCAACGGGATCGGTAAAACCTTTCCTGGGGTGAAAGCGCTGGATGCGATCAGCTTCGTCGCGCATCCGGGCCAGGTTCATGCCTTGATGGGCGAGAACGGCGCTGGCAAATCGACTCTGCTGAAAATTCTCGGCGGCGCTTACATCCCGAGCAGCGGCGAGCTGCAGATCGGCGAGCAGACCATGGCGTTCAAGTCGACCGCCGACAGCATCGGCAGCGGCGTCGCGGTGATCCATCAGGAGCTGCATCTGGTCCCGGAAATGACCGTCGCCGAAAACCTGTTTCTCGGCCATCTGCCGGCCAGTTTTGGCTTGATCAATCGCAGCACACTGCGCCAGCAAGCGCTGAATTGCCTGAAAGGCCTGGCCGACGAAATCGATCCGCAGACCAAGGTCGGACGGCTGTCCCTCGGCCAACGGCAACTGGTGGAGATCGCCAAAGCGCTGTCGCGCGGCGCCCATGTGATCGCTTTCGACGAACCGACCAGCAGTCTTTCGGCCCGCGAGATCGACCGCTTGATGGCGATCATCGGTCGTCTGCGTGACGAGGGCAAAGTCGTGCTCTACGTCTCGCATCGCATGGAAGAAGTGTTCCGCATCTGCGACGCCGTGACGGTGTTCAAGGACGGTCGCTACGTGCGCACCTTCGATGACATGAGCCAGTTGACCCACGATCAACTGGTGACCTGCATGGTCGGTCGCGACATTCAGGACATCTACGATTACCGCCATCGTCCACGCGGCGCCGTCGCGCTGAAGGTCGACGGCCTGCTCGGCCCGGGCCTGCGCGAACCGATCAGTTTCGAGGCGCACAAAGGTGAAATCCTTGGCCTGTTCGGATTGGTCGGGGCAGGGCGCACCGAGCTGTTTCGCCTGCTCAGCGGGCTGGAACGCAACACCGCCGGGCGCCTCGAATTGCGCGGCCATGAACTGAAACTGCGTTCACCGCGCGATGCCATTGCCGCCGGGATTCTGCTCTGTCCGGAAGATCGCAAAAAGGAAGGCATCATCCCGCTGGCCAGCGTCGCCGAGAACATCAACATCAGTGCGCGCGGTGCCAACTCCGGCCTCGGTTGCCTGATTCGCGGCTTGTGGGAAAAGGGCAACGCCGACAAACAGATCAAGGCGCTCAAGGTGAAAACCCCCCACGCCGGCCAGCAGATCAAATTCCTTTCCGGTGGCAATCAGCAGAAGGCCATTCTCGGTCGCTGGCTGTCGATGCCGATGAAGGTCCTGCTGCTCGACGAACCGACGCGCGGCATCGACATCGGTGCCAAAGCGGAGATCTACCAGATCATCCACAACCTCGCCGCCGACGGCATTTCGGTGATCGTGGTGTCCAGCGACCTGATGGAAGTGATGGGTATTTCCGACCGCATTCTGGTGCTCTGCGAAGGCGCCCTGCGCGGCGAAATCAGCCGTGACCAGGCCAATGAATCCAACCTGCTGCAACTGGCTTTGCCGCGCCACCGCGCTGACGGCGTGGCGAACTGAGAGGTGACTATGATGACAACCCAAAACGAAACCCTGCCGACTGCGCGCAAACCCTTGGACATGCGTCGCTTCCTCGATGACTGGGTCATGTTGCTGGCGGCGATCGGCATCTTCATCGCTTGCACACTGCTGATCGATAACTTCCTCTCGCCGCTGAACATGCGTGGCCTGGGCCTGGCGATTTCCACCACCGGGATCGCCGCGTGCACGATGTTGTACTGCCTGGCGTCGGGGCACTTCGACTTGTCGGTGGGCTCGGTGATTGCCTGCGCCGGCGTGGTCGCGGCGGTGGTGATGCGCGACACCAACAGTGTGTTTCTGGGTGTCAGTGCGGCATTGGTGATGGGCCTGATTGTCGGGCTGATCAACGGGATTGTGATTGCCAAGCTGCGCGTCAATGCCTTGATCACCACGTTGGCGACCATGCAGATTGTTCGCGGTCTGGCTTACATTTTTGCCAATGGCAAAGCGGTGGGCGTGTCGCAGGAATCGTTCTTCGTGTTTGGCAATGGCCAGTTGTTTGGTGTGCCGGTGCCGATTCTGATCACCATCGTCTGCTTTCTGTTTTTTGGCTGGCTGCTGAATTACACCACCTACGGGCGCAACACCATGGCTATCGGTGGTAACCAGGAAGCTGCGTTGCTGGCGGGTGTGAACGTTGACCGGACCAAGATCATTATCTTTGCCGTGCATGGCGTGATTGGTGCGCTGGCCGGGGTGATTCTGGCGTCGCGGATGACCTCCGGACAGCCGATGATTGGTCAGGGTTTTGAGCTGACGGTGATCTCTGCTTGTGTGTTGGGCGGGGTGTCGCTGAGCGGCGGGATCGGCATGATTCGGCATGTGATTGCCGGGGTGTTGATTCTGGCGATTATTGAGAATGCGATGAACTTGAAGAATATCGATACGTTTTATCAGTATGTGATTCGTGGTTCGATCTTGCTGCTGGCCGTGGTCATTGACCGACTGAAGCAACGCTAGAATCAAGAGCCCCTCACCCCAGCCCTCTCCCGGAGGGAGAGGGGGCCGACCGAGGTGTCTTGCGTAATCCGTTGACCTGAAAGTTCTCGTCGACTATGAATTCGGAACAGCACTTTCGGGTGGATTGTGGATTCGGCGAAGCACGCTCAGGTCGGCGAACCTCTTGAATATCCCCCATTCAGTCCCCTCTCCCTCCGGGAGAGGGCTAGGGTGAGGGGCTTTTGATTCTTCCGCCTTTCGTCACTACCCCTAAATTTACCTTGCTCGACCGCACCCGTTTCGGTTATCAATTTGTACATGATTAGACAGGTACGATTTGACAAGAAACAACGGGTGGTCGACGAGCTCGTCCGGCGCATCGAAAGCGGCCTCATGGAGGACGGCTTTCTGTTGCCCGGCGAACATCAGTTGGCTCAAGAATTCAAAGTCAGCCGAGGTACGCTGCGCGAAGCGCTGGCCGAACTGAAACGGCGCAATTACATCGCCACGCAAAGCGGCGTCGGCTCCATCGTTACCTTCGACGGTGTTGCCCTCGACCAGCGCAGCGGCTGGGCGCAGGCGCTGGCCGACAGCGGGGCGATGATCAATACCGAAGTGTTGCGTCTGGAAGCCGTGACCCGGCCCGATCTGCTGGCGCGTTTTGGCACCGATCAATTCATCACCCTCGACCGTCGCCGCCGTTCCAACGAAGGCACGCTGGTCTCACTTGAACGCTCTTTGATGCCGGCCACCGGCGGCCTGGAAAGCCTGCCGCGCGTTGGTTTGATCGACAACTCCCTGACCATCACCCTGGCCGCCTACGGCTACATTGGCGAGCGCGGCGACCAGTGGATCGGCGCCGAACCGTTGAATGCCGAAGACGCCGCACTGCTCGGGCGTCCGGTCGGCACTGTTTTCCTCAAAGCGCTGCGCACCACCTACGACCGGCAGAACCGCTTCATGGAACAGGTGGAAAGTTTGCTCGACCCGGTGCATTTCCGTCTGCACCTGCAATTTGGAGAATCGAAATGACCGCGCTCAACCGTGCACTCGGCGCTTTCTATGGCCTGGCCCTCGGCGACGCGCTGGGCATGCCGACGCAATCGCTAAATCGCGAAACGATCAAGACCCGCTTCGGCACAATCACCGATCTGCAGGATGCCGGCCCCCTGCAACCGATCGCCGCAAACATGCCCAAAGGCTCGATCACCGACGACACCGAGCAGGCGATTCTGGTCGGCGAGTTACTGGTCGAAGGCAAGGGCCGCATCGAGCCAGCAATCCTCGCGCAACGCTTGATCGAGTGGGAAGCCGAAATGCAGGCCAAGGGCTCGCAGGATTTGCTCGGCCCATCGACCAAACGCGCCATCGAAATGATCCTCGCCGGGCACTCGCCGGAAGAGGCCGGGCGTTACGGCACCACTAACGGCGCGGCCATGCGCATCACGCCAGTCGGGATCGCGGCGGATGTTGCCGATCCGGAGCGGTTTATTGCTGCGGTGGTGCAGGCTTGCCAGGTAACCCACAACACCACACTGGGGATTTCCAGCGCGGCGGCGGTGGCGGCGGTGGTCTCCGCCGGCATCAATGGCATGGACCTGGGGGGGGCGTTGAACCTCGGTCAGCAAATCGCTCAACAAGCGGAATCACACGGCCATTGGGTGGCCGGTGGGCGGATCGCCTCGCGCATCAGTTGGGCGCGCACCATCAGTGTCGACAGCGACAAGGCTTTGCTCGCGGATCTGCTCTACGACGTGATCGGCACTTCGGTGGCGTCGCAGGAATCGGTGGTGGTCTCGTTCGCCTTGGCGCAGCAAGTCGCGGTCGGTGAGATGAGCGCGTTTGATGCGCTGTGCATGGCCGCCAGTCTTGGCGGTGACACCGACACCATCGCCGCGATTCTTGGCGCCATGCTGGGGGCCTGCCTGGGTCTTGAGAGCTGGCCGGTGCCGATGATCGACACGGTGAAAGTCGTCAATCATCTGGAGCTTGAGCCGTTGGTGCAGGGGCTGTTGGCTTTGCGCTGATTGGGCTGACGCCTTCGCGAGCAGACTCGCTCCCACAGGTACGGCGTGATCCCTGTGGGAGCGAGCCTGCTCGCGAAGGCCGCACCGCAAAACTTGAATATTCACCCGCAATGGATCGCGCAGACAGGCCGAGGACGGCCGCGATGTCTTGTCGTTTTGCATCATTGCCACAACCACAAAAAAGGCAAACAGGAGCACCTTCATGAGTTCATCAAACGCCGGGCAAAGCGCCGGGCAACTGGAAACCCGCGGCATCGAACCGGTGCCGGAAGCTGAGTGCAACGGTCATCCGCTGCAACTGTTCTGGGTCTGGTTCGCCGCCAACATCTCGATTCTCGGCCTGCCACTGGGCGCCACCCTGGTCGCGTTTCGCGGCTTGGCGATCTGGCAGGCGATCATCGTTGCAATCATCGGTGCTGCCGGTTCGTTTGCCGTGGTCGGGATCATCTCGATTGCCGGGCGCCGTGGCCGCGCGCCGAGCCTGACCTTGTCGCGAGCGATCTTCGGTGTGCGCGGCAATATCGGCCCGACGCTGGTCTCGCTGATGTCGCGTCTGGGCTGGGAAACCGTCAACACCACCACCGCCGCCTTCGTGCTGCTGTCGCTGTGCTCGATTCTGTTCGGCTCACCGGTTGAGGCGAAAAGCGCACCGGTACTGACGCTGATCTTCATCGCCATTTTCGTCCTGCTGACCTTGTCGGTTTCTGGCCTCGGCCACGCGACCTTGCTGGTGATCCAGAAGTGGGCGACCTACGTGTTCGGCGCGCTGAATCTTCTGGTCGGTGGCTTCCTCTGCGCGACCATCGACTGGAGCGCGGTGTTCAACGCTACGCCAGCGCCGATGAGCGCAATGATCATTGGCATCGGCACCATGGCCGCCGGCACCGGCATCGGTTGGGCCAACGCTGGCGCCGACATGTCGCGCTATCAGCATCGCAGCGTCAAGGCTGTGCGTCTGGTCGCGTCTGCGGCGTTTGGTGCGGGGATTCCACTGGTGCTGTTGATCACCCTCGGCGGCTTGCTGTCGGTGGGTAACAACGACCTCGCCTCGGCGACTGACCCGATTGTGGCGATTCGCGACATGTTGCCAACGTGGATGGCGGTGCCGTACCTGATCACTGCATTCGGTGGCCTGCTGCTGTCGAACAACCTGTCGGTGTACTCCGCTGGTTTGACCACGCTGACCCTCGGCCTCAAAGTCAAACGCGTCTACGCGGTGGTGGTCGATATCGTCGCGATCTTCGCCGGTTCGATTTACTTCATGCTGATCGCCGACAGCTTCTACGGCCCGTTCATTACCTTCATTTCCCTGCTGGCAGTGCCGATCACTGCGTGGGTCGGGATCTTCGTCGTCGACTTGATTCACCGTCACTACTACAGCCCGAAAGACCTGCTCGACGTCAGCCCGAGCAGCGCCTACTGGTATCGTGGCGGCATCGAATGGCGCGCATTTGGCGCATGGGCAATCGCCATTGTCCTTGGTTTCAGTTTCACCACTATTGGCACCACTGCCGAGAACGTCTGGTTCAAGGGCTTCCTGTCCGACTCGTGGCTAGGCCACAACGGCCTCGGCTGGATCGTGACCTTCGTGGTCGCCGGTGGCATTTACTTCGTCCTCGGCGGGGCGAAAGATCGCCGCGCCGCGCAAACCGAGAATGCTCATGCCTAAGATGTTGCACACCGGCCAGGTCATCATCGACCTGGTCATGGCCGTGGATAAACTGCCGCAGATTGGCGGTGACGTACTGGCGCAGTCGGCCGGTTTCGAAGCCGGTGGCGGATTCAATGTGATGGCGGCAGCGGTGCGTAATGGCCTGCCGGTGGTGTATCTCGGTCGCCATGGCCGCGGGCGTTTCGGCGATCTCGCGCGTCAGGCGATGAACGCCGAGGGGATTCACATCGGCATCACCGAAGCCGCACAGAAAGACACCGGTTTATGTGTGGCGCTGACCGATGCGTCGGCGGAGCGCAGTTTCATTTCCTACATCGGCGCAGAAGGTGAAGTGACGGAGGCGGATCTGAACAGCGTTCCGGCCGAGCCGGGCGACTACGTTTATCTGAGCGGCTACAGCCTGCTCCACGAAGGCAAGGCCCAGGCGTTGCTCGACTGGACGCTGGCACTGCCGGATTCGATCAACGTGGTGTTCGATCCGGGCCCATTGGTCGAGTCGCCGGACTCGCTGATGATGCAGGCGTTGCTGCCGCGCATCGATGTGTGGACCAGCAACAGTGTTGAAGCACTGCGGTTTACCGGCGCTGATGATATTGGCGCGGCGCTGGATCGCCTCGCTGAGCACCTGCCCAACGATGTGTTGATGGTGGTGCGCGACGGCCCGCAGGGTTGCTGGATTCATCAGCGCGATGAGCGTCGGCATGTGCCCGGGTTTGCCGTGAAAGCGGTCGACAGCAATGGCGCCGGTGATGCCCATGCCGGAGTGTTTGTTGCCGGACTGGCGCAGGGTTTGTCTGCCCATGAAGCGGCGCGGCGGGCGAATGCGGCAGCGGCTATCGCGGTGACGCGCTGGGGGCCGGCGACTTCGCCGGCAGCGGCAGAGGTGGATGCGTTTATCCGAGAGTCCAGCGGCGATTGATCTAGCGCTTTCGCGAGCAGGTCGAATCGTCGCACCGTCGCTCCCACAGGTGATTTGTGATCGACATAAATTTAATGTGGGAGCGAGCTTGCTCGCGAAGGGGCCGTCAACCTCACGCAAAGTCAGCCGGCCTTGCGCAACGCCTCAATCAACTCTTGCTTGCGCATCGAAGAACGCCCCGGAATCTGCTTCGCCCGGGCCTCCTTCATCAAGCTATCGACTGTCTGCGTATTCTTCGAAGCCTTGCTGTTACGCGAATGCCCCTCGCGACTGGCCACCGCCCGCCGCGAAGACTCTTTACGATCCTCAGCCTTGGCACTCGCCGGTTTTCTGCGCCCGGAACCGCCGGCCTTTTCGCCGCCGCCCGATTGCTTGTTCACCGTCGCCCAGGCCCGCGTCTCGGCGTCATCCTTCGACAGACCTTTCTTTTCGTAGCTGTCTTCGATGTGCTCGGCTTTGCGCTTTTGCTCGGCGGTGTATTTGTCTTTGCTTCCACGAGGCATAGGATTTCTCCTCTTGTGTGCAGATCGACCGCTCGCCGCATCGGCAGCGAGCGGCCGCAGGACTACTGCAGATCCAGCTTGCGCGCCGCCTCAACGCCAGCGGCACTGAGCTTGATCGGCAGGTTCAACGAATGTTCGCCAGCCTCGTTGCAGGTCACATGCCCGTGGTGAATCAGTCCACGATCCTGCAAAGCGGCGAGGGCGCTGGCCACGACCTTCTCGCCCCGGTAATTGTCCAGCACCTCCTTGCCCAGTCCACTCGGATGAGCGTGCAGCAGGCGGGTGAGGACTTCTTTTTCCAGGTTTTTATCGACGTTCATGGTTACCTCTTCATTGAGTTGAACAGGACGCTCGCGTCGGCGAACTACTGACCGGAGCCTTCGGAACCGGAGCCACCGGTGGTGGTTTTCGAGCCGATGCCGGGGCCCGCGTTGTCTGGCGTGGCGGCGTCGGGGGTATTCATGCCGCCCTGCCGGCCCGGGTCACTGCCCTGCGTGCGCGGGTCGGTGCCGGTGGCGGGAGGCTGATTGATCAGGGGTACGCCGGAGCCATCGGTATTCATGCCGGGGGCACTGTTGATGGCGGGTGCGCGTGGCGGGGTCGGATCGGTAGGGCCGGTGCCCGCAGCGGTGGCGGATGCGGCGAAAACCGCAGGGCAGAGCAGGGCGCTGAATACGAAAGCGGTCAACCTTGACGGGATCATAGGGCTTCTCCAGTGATTGGAATCCTTACCTGTCGTTGGTCTGCCCGCTGATCGGATTGGTGCCTGATGAACGACGAACGGTCTAGCTTGCCTGCGCGGCATTCAGACTGAACCGCCGCCAGAACAAGCGGCCAAGGGTAATCAGCCAGTTGGCCAACGCGACGATCAAAACCGTCAAAAGCAGCGTGCTCATGCCGTGCTCAACGATGATTTTGCCGGCCAATAGCGGGAAACCAAACACGCCGATGAAGTACGAAAGACTGAACAGCAACAAGGCCTGCGATGTAGTACCGGCCGGTGCTTCGTTGGCCGCCAGGCCGTTGATCACCGAATAGGTCAGGCCATAACCGACACCGAGCATCAGCGCCGCCAACAGATAACTGAATCCGCTGTGCACGCCGAACGTGAACAGCGCAATCGAACCCAGCATCAGCCCCGACAGCAGGCACGATGCGCGCAAAGGATCACGCTTGACGACATATCCGGCGATCAGCATCCGACTGCTGATCGCGGCGCTCATGAAGCCGAGAAAGAACAACGAATAATCCAGCGAGCGGGCGGCGGCATAGCTGGTCTGAAAGCTCGACAATCCACCGAATACGCAGCCGCCGAGCCCAACCATGATGATCGGAAGCAGCGCACGCGAGCTGAGCACTTGAGTGGTTGCTTGCCAGCTGATTTTTGCCGCCGTCGGGGCCAGCGTGCTTTTCAATCGAGTACCCAGCTGCCAGAACAGCAGCACCCCGATCAGGCTTGCCAGCGCCGCCAGATAAAACGCCGAGGTCACTGGCAAGCCCAGCGCACTGGCTGCCCGTCCGAGCAAAGGGCCGCTGCCAATCCCGGTCATCATGCTGCCCGACAGCAGCGCAAAGTATTTGGCGCGCTGCGCCGGGGTTACCAGGCTCGCGACGATGATCGGCCCCAAGGTGTAGAAAACGCCCCAGCCCAATCCCAGCAACAAACCGAAAACCAACAACAGATGACCAAACCCCGGTGTCAGCGCAAAGCCCAGACTCGCCGCCACCAGCAATAGACCAAACAGGGCAATCGAACGCGCCGCGCCGAGCCAGTCCGACAGATGCCCGGACACCAGCACTGCGACAAACGTACTGAGCATCGCCGCCGAAATCACACTGCCGGCATCGTGTTCATTGCCCCCGCGAGAACTGATCAACAGCGACAATAAAAACGTCGAGCCGTAAGACAACGACAGCAGATAACTGGCGAGGCAGAACAGACCGAACAACTTGCCTGAGACTTTGGGTGTTGCTGGCGGCATGACGCGAATCCTTGAGCGGAAAAATTCAGCGTCATCTGTTTAACACGGCAGGCTGGCGGGTTAGGTCTGAGCTTGGCGAAGTCAGGATCGTTGTGCGCCGGAGTAAAGCATCAGGCGATGCCGATCTCTTCCTTGAACTGCTCCATGAAACCCTTCAGGCGTTGATGGCGGATTTGCGCCAGACGCCGGCCGGTGGCGGTCTGGAAACCGTCGGCGAGGTGCAGCAGTTTTGTCTGGAAATGATCGAGGCAAAACCGCTTGTCGTCGTAGTCGCGCTGTTTCGCTTCGGGATCCTGCGGGTCGTACAGCGCCGAGCCCATGCGCCCGGCAATGTAGAAGGTACGGGCGACGCCGAGCATGCCGAGTGAGTCGAGGCGGTCGGCGTCCTGGACGATTTTCGCTTCGCGGGTGCGTGGGGTGATGTTGGCGGAGAAACTGTGGGCTTCGATGGCGTGGGCAACTTCACTGATTTTCGCTGTCGGCCAATTCATACCGGCTAATACTGCAGAAGCTTTTTCCGCCGCAAGACGCGAAGCCTGCGAACGCAGTGGCGAATTCTTCTCGACGGCGACGCAATCGTGCAAGAGTACGGCGGCCAGCAACACCTCAAGATCGCCGCCTTCTTCTTCGTGCAGCGTACGCACGTTGTGCCAGACCCGTTGCAGGTGGGCGAGGTCGTGAGCGCCGTCGTCGGACGGCTCCAGAGCGTGCGGCAGTAACTCTGCTGCCAGTGCCGCCACGGGTGTAAAAAACTCAAGGTTCATAAGCATCCTTTCAGATTGTCGAAGTCCCTGTGGGAGCGAGCCTGCTCGCGAAGGCGCCCTTACAGTCACTTGCATTGTTGAATGACAGAATGCATTCGCGAGCAGGCTCGCTCCCACAGGGAACTGCAGCGTTTGCAACATTGCGCAGGGTAGTGTGTGTTTTGCCATGTGACGAGCGCCGCCCACGGCCTTAGTATGGCGTTTTCCTTTTCCGACAAGGCCCGTCCATGACGATCGAAATCCGCCCGGCGACCCCCAGCGATGCCCCGCAAATCCTCGCCTTCATCACTGAACTCGCCGATTTCGAAAAGGCCCGCCACGAAGTCATCGCCAGCGTTGCCGACATCGAACGCAGCCTGTTCGGCGAAGGCGCCACCGCCCACGGGCTGATCTGCCTGCGCGATGGTCTGCCGATCGGTTTCGCGGTGTTCTTCTTCAGCTATTCGACCTGGCTCGGCAGCAACTGCCTGTACCTCGAAGACCTCTACATCACTCCCGAACAACGCGGCGGCGGAGCCGGCAAAACCTTGTTGCGTCACTTGGCGAAAATCGCCTGCGACAACGACTGCGGCCGCTTCGAATGGAGCGTGCTGGACTGGAACACGCCGGCCATCGATTTCTACAAGTCCCTCGGTGCGCAACCGCAGGAAGAATGGGTGCGCTACCGCATGGATGGCAAAGTCCTGCGTGAGTTTGCCGAGGGCTGAGCACCATGATGGCAATCCGGCAGTAAAACGATTGTAGCCAGCGCTCTAGTCCGGCATCCTACGCACCATTTTTGCGCGCTCATGGATGACACTTGCAATGCCTCTGGCACAATTTCTCCACGCCCGTGGAGCCTTCGCTGCGTCAACGAGTGACCAGCGATGAGCGGACTACGGGCGACAATGCGTCTGTACGGCCTGGTGAAAAACTCGGGCTCGAGCGACAACCCCCAGCGCCAACCGGTCGACATTCTCTGCATGACAAATCGTACGGGGGGCACAGCCATTCGTGCGTTCGTGTCACGCCTCGATGCCGAGTTGATGAGGCGCAGTGCCGGGCTTGACGATTACCGCGTGATACCGCTGCGCACCTTCGATCCGACGGCGTTTATCGACGCCCATCAAGGTTGGCTGACGCTGCACATCTGTTGCGGTTTCGTCGCCCCTGCCGGGCATTCGCTGCTCAAGGACGGCGGGTTGATGCCGATGGGTTGGTACGTCTATTCCGAGATCGTCCAGTGGACGGCCCAGCATCATCTCGACCTCGGCACACAAATGGCCGATTTGCTGCAATCGACTTACGAACGCAATCACCTGCGCAACTACAACGCCTGGCTCAACGAGCTGGATGACGCGACGCCTGCCGAGCTGGCATGGCATGTCGATCAAGCCTGGCAACATCTGCAGATCGCTACATCCCCCGACAGCCGTGAACACTGCCACGCCCTGTTCGACCCCGTCGACAACCGCTGGCGCTTCGCCGCGACCGACATCGATATTCATCAGCCGCACCCGGAACCCCTGAAGCAAGGAGCTTTGAATTGAGTGGTAAACCCGCTGCACGCGTCACCGACCCGACCGCCTGCCCATTGCCAGGCCATGGCACCAACCCGATTGCTTCCGGCTCGCCGAACGTATTCTTCGACGGCCTCGCGGCTGCGCGCATGACCGATAAATCGGCGTGTGGCAGCCCGATTACCGGCGCCGTTTCCGGCACGGTTTTCATCAACGGACTGAATGCCGCAACGCTGGACAGCACCGGAGGCCACGGCAATGTCGTGGTCGGTGGTTCGGGTACTGTGATTATCGGCCAGAGCGGCGGTGGGGCGGCGTTTAGTGGGTTGTTGCCGATGCCGGTGCATTTCACGGACAGGTTGCAAGTGGTGAATGAGGACACCGGAGAGCCGGTGCCCTATCACCCCTACACGATTCAGCGCGGCGATGGCAGTGAGGAGCCGGGAATTACGGATGCGTTGGGATTCACCCATACCGTCAGCTCGCATTTGGCTGAAACTATAAATTTGTTTGTGGAGTGATGATAAATGGCAGAAGGAAGTGCGACAGCAGACACTCCAGAAGTGCCGGTAGCTAGAAGGAATCCAGTTACCCATACGCTCACTTGTAAGACTGACCAGTCTGTTAAGCAAGCATCGGTAAAATTGCGGGATGTAATGGTATTTCTTGTTGGCGGAGCGGGCGATCAGGAAAGATATTATGTTGATGGCCCTAACCACAACGTCGATTACGTTCGAGACATGGTTGATGCAGATATCGAAGCTCTAGAAATCAAGAAGTACTGCACTACCTTGCCTCTTGGTTATAACGCGTTCATGAGTGAAGAGGATCTGGAAAAGAATGTAATTGGTAAGATTTCAAACTGTAATACCGCCGTTTACATTATCGGTCATAGCTTGGGTGGGTGGAATGGCGCGCACCTATCGGCTGTTTTGTCCGATCGTGGATTTAAAGTCAAGATGCTGGTCACCCTAGACCCTGTAGGCCACGGAAAAATTGTCTACGGTATTTCGAAGATATATAGGAAGGTTCCTCAGCCAAAAGCGGAATACTGGGTGAATATCAGAGCCGCTGCAGTTGATTGGAATTTATCGGACGTCGTTGCGGATTTTGGTGAGCAATGGGAAATTTCCGCTGGACCTAATGTAATGGGGCGGCTGGACATCAATCACGCGGATGCTAACTTTATGTACGCGCGACCTTTGCCTGGTGGCAAGTCAGCTCGACAGATTTTAAGGGAATCAATTTTGAAATGGACCAAGGAGTAACGTTTTGTGAGATTTATAACGTTGGCAGTTATGATTCTGATGGTCTCTGCGTGTTCTTTGAATCATGGTCGGCCTATCGCTAATTTACAGTACTCAAAGACTGATCGGCTTCGCAGTACCGGGATTTATCAAATTTATTTTTCGTCAGATGTAGAACTGCTTCAGTTGTTCAAGTCGTCTATTGGTCAGGGTCTTGTATGTTCGTTAACGGACGATCAAGATTTTTCACAGGCGCACCGTATAAAGCAATCCGGTTTCGGGTTCATTGAAAGAGTGTCAACTGATTCACTGCTCTATAGGGCGGATGTTCTTTTCGATGAACAGGTAGATGATAAGGGTGAGGAAAGACGTCTCAAAGGAGATTCGTTAGTTCCGTTTTTGAAATCCAGAGATTCCATTTCTTGTGTGTTTAGAGTTCATTCGACTACTTACAAAACGTATTTCTCGAAGATTATGCAAATCCCGAGTGTCGATTTGATGAATCCAGGAAGTGCAGAGTAGCCGCATATTTCATCGGCCTTGCCTACTTTGAAGGCCGTTTCCACTATGACCAGTTCGTGCCTATATTATGGGTTTACTACCATTGGGTAATAATAAGACGGCTCGCAGTATTTTTAATAAATTGGTTTCGAGTTTCTTCAAGGAGTGAAGCTCGCACCACGATATTTTTTTGATCTGTTCGGTAAATAACGATCATCACTACTTCTTCGACTCGAATGTGCATGAACTCCGGTTTGCAGAGGAAGAATTTTTAACTTGGCCTATCCCAAAATATGGGATGCAAAATTACATATTGAGATTTTACGTCTGAGAGGTCTATAGTCCGTCGCACTCACTGCCAAAAACAAAACAGGTGAAGCGATGCTGGCGCAATTGATCGCGCTCGACTGGGGGACGACCTCATTACGTGCTTACAAACTCGCGGCGGACGGTGTGGTGCTGGAGCAGCGCGCGCTGTCGTCCGGGATCATGCAGTTGCCCAAGACCCCGCGAATCATCGCCGGTCGCGAATGCACCGACGGTTTTGAACTGGCCTTCGATGAGGCCTGCGGCGACTGGCTCGAGGCGCAGCCGGATCTGCCGGTGATCGCTTGCGGCATGGTCGGCAGTGCGCAGGGCTGGCGTGAAGCGGCCTACTGCGAGACGCCGGCGAACGTCGCCAATCTCGGAAACTCCCTACAAACAGTGATCAGTCTGCGCGGCACCGTGGTGCATATCGTGCCAGGCGTGATTCAGCGTTCGCGGCTGCCGAACGTGATGCGCGGCGAAGAAACCCAAGTGCTCGGCGTGCTGCAGAATCTGCCGATTGAGGCGGGTGCTGACCTGTTGATCGGCCTGCCGGGCAGCCACTCGAAATGGGTGGACGTGGTCGATGGCTGCATCACTCATTTCGATACCTTCATGACCGGCGAAGTGTTCGCCGTGCTCAGTGAGCACAGCATTCTCGGCCGGACCCTGAAGCAAGGCGCGACGTTCGATGCTCTGGCGTTTGACCGGGGCGTGCAGATTGCGCAGTCGGCGGACGGCGAGCTGGGCGTGCTGTCGACGTTGTTCAGCGCCCGTACCTTGGGTCTGACCGGCGAACTCAGCCCGACCGCGCAGGCGGATTATCTGTCCGGCCTGATGATCGGCCATGAACTGGCGGCGCTCGCCAGCGTTCAGCGCCGGCGCCGTAACAATCCGAATCTTCCTTCGATCATCCTCATCGGTAACGCACAACTCTGCGCGCGCTACAGCCGCGCGCTCGATGCCTGTGGTTTCGCCGACGTGACGCTGGCCGAGCAGGCCACCGAGCGTGGCTTGTGGCAACTGGCGCTGGCCGCCGGACTGATTGATTCCTCATCCCGTTAACCCTGACTGGAGGCCTGACATGCTCAAGCAAGCACTGGCACAAAACGGTCTGATCGCGATTCTGCGTGGCCTGCATCCGCAGGAAGCCGCCGCTGTCGGAGAAGTCCTGTATGCGGCCGGATTTCGCGTCATCGAAGTACCGCTCAATTCCCCGTCGCCGTACGAAAGTATCCGCATTTTGCGTACGACCTTGCCCGCCGATTGCCTGATCGGTGCCGGCACGGTGCTGACGCCGGAGCAGGTCGAGTTGGTGAAAGAAGCCGGCGGCCAAGTGATCGTCATGCCGCATAGCGATGCCAAGGTGTTGCGCGCGGCGAAAGCGGCGGGGCTGTTTCTGTCGCCGGGTGTCGCCACGCCGACCGAGGCCTTCGCGGCACTGGAGGAGGGCGCGGACATTCTCAAGATGTTTCCGGCTGAGCAGATGGGCCCGGCGGTCGTCAAAGCCTGGCTCGCAGTGTTGCCGACGGGAACGGTACTGGCGCCGGTCGGCGGTATTACACCGGACAATATGCAGGCGTTTATCGATGCCGGTGTAAAAGGTTTCGGCCTCGGTTCCGGACTGTTCAAACCGGGCATGACGCCGGAGCAAGTGGCGGTGAACGCCAAGGCTTACGTGGCTGCGTGGAAGGCCCTTCGCTAAGACTTTTTGGCGCTGTGTGCGCTGCATCTACAAGAGAGACAAAAAGATGAAAATCACCAAACTCACCACCTTCATCGTCCCGCCGCGTTGGTGCTTCCTAAAGGTCGAAACCGATGAAGGCGTGACCGGTTGGGGCGAACCCGTTGTTGAAGGGCGCGCGCATACCGTCGCGGCTGCCGTTGAAGAATTGTCCGACTACCTGATTGGCAAAGACCCACGCAATATCGAAGACATCTGGACCGTCCTGTATCGCGGCGGTTTCTACCGTGGCGGCGCGATTCACATGAGCGCGCTGGCGGGTATCGATCAGGCGTTGTGGGACATCAAGGGCAAGGCCCTCGGGGTGTCGGTCAGCGATCTGCTCGGCGGCCAGGTGCGCGACAAGATTCGCGTGTATTCGTGGATCGGCGGTGACCGTCCGGCCGACACCGCGCGTGCGGCGAAAGAGGCGGTGAGCCGTGGTTTCACAGCGGTGAAGATGAACGGCACCGAAGAGCTGCAGTTCCTCGATACCTTCGAGAAAGTCGATCTGGCGCTGGCCAACGTTGCCGCTGTGCGTGATGCGGTCGGGCCGAACGTCGGCATCGGCGTCGACTTCCATGGCCGCGTGCACAAGCCGATGGCCAAGGTGCTGATGAAGGAACTCGACCCGTACAAACTGATGTTTATCGAAGAGCCGGTGCTCAGCGAAAACTATGAAGCGCTGAAAGAGCTGGCGCCGCTGACCAGCACGCCGATTGCCCTCGGCGAGCGACTGTTCTCGCGTTGGGACTTTAAACGCGTGCTGAGCGAAGGCTACGTCGACATCATCCAGCCGGATGCTTCCCACGCTGGCGGCATCACCGAAACCCGCAAGATCGCCAACATGGCCGAAGCCTACGACGTGGCGCTGGCGCTGCATTGCCCCCTGGGGCCGATTGCACTGGCAGCGTGTTTGCAACTGGACGCGGTTTGTTACAACGCGTTTATCCAGGAGCAAAGCCTGGGCATCCATTACAACGAGAGCAACGACTTGCTCGACTACGTGAAGGATCCACGGGTGTTCGATTACGACAAAGGCTTCGTGAAGATTCCGAACGGGCCGGGGTTGGGCATCGAGATCAACGAGGAATACGTGATCGAGCGCGCGGCGGTCGGGCACCGCTGGCGCAACCCGATCTGGCGCCATGCCGATGGCAGCTTTGCCGAGTGGTGATTTGTCTCTGACACACCCGATGAGATCGTTCCCACGCTCTGCGTGGGAATGCCTCAATGGACGCTCTGCGTCCGCTTTTGGGACGCGGAGCGTCCCGGGCTGCATTCCCACGCGGAGCGTGGGAACGATCAGATGCAAGGCCTCAGGCCGACCTCAATAAACATAAAAAGAGGCTCTCCCCATGCAACCGCAAACCCTCACCGGGCAGGCGTCTTTAGTCACGCCTAGCCGCAAGCGGTTTTTCATCATGGTGTTGCTGTTTATCACCGTGGTCATCAACTACCTCGACCGCAGCAACCTGTCGATTGCCGCGCCGGCGCTGACCAGTGAGCTGGGCATCGATCCGATTCACGTCGGCCTGATTTTCTCCGCGTTCGGCTGGACCTACGCCGCCATGCAAATCCCCGGCGGCTGGCTGGTCGACCGTGTGCCGCCGCGCATTCTCTATAGCGTCGCTTTGTTGTTGTGGTCGATTGCCACAGTGATGCTCGGTTTCGCGGCCAGTTTCATCGCGTTGTTCGTTTTACGCATGGCCGTCGGCGCGCTCGAAGCACCGGCCTATCCGATCAACAGCCGCGTGGTGACGACGTGGTTTCCCGAGCGTGAACGCGCCACGGCCATCGGTTTCTACACCTCGGGTCAGTTCGTCGGTCTGGCATTCCTGACTCCGGTGCTGGCCTGGTTGCAACACGAATTCGGCTGGCACATGGTCTTCGTCGCGACCGGCGCGGTGGGCATCATTTGGGCGGCGATCTGGTACGCGGTGTATCGCGAGCCACGGGATTTCAAAGGCGCCAACCAAGCGGAAATCGACTTGATCCGCGAGGGCGGTGGTCTGGTCGATATTCAACAAGAGTCCGCCAAGGTCAAAGCCAAATTCAGCTGGACCGACTTGGGCATCGTGCTGACCAAACGCAAGTTGTGGGGCATCTACCTCGGCCAGTTCTGCCTGAACTCGACGCTGTGGTTTTTCCTGACGTGGTTCCCGACTTATCTGGTGAAGTATCGCGGCATGGACTTCATCAAGTCCGGTCTGTTGGCATCGCTGCCGTTTCTCGCCGCGTTTATCGGCGTGTTGTGTTCGGGGTTCTTTTCCGACTTCCTGATCCGTCGCGGTTGCACCGTCGGCTTTGCGCGCAAGTTGCCAATCATTGGCGGGCTGCTGATTTCCACCTCGATCATCGGCGCCAACTTCGTTGAGTCGACGCCGCTGGTAATTGCCTTTCTGGCGCTGGCGTTCTTCGGCAACGGTCTGGCCTCGATCACCTGGTCGCTGGTGTCGACGTTGGCGCCGGCGCGTTTGCTCGGGCTGACTGGCGGGGTGTTCAACTTCATCGGTAACCTGTCAGCAATTGCCACGCCGATCGTCATCGGCTTCCTCGCCAGCGGCGATTCCTTCGCGCCGGCGATCACCTATATCGCGGTGCTCGCCTTGATCGGTGCATTGTCCTACGTGCTGCTGGTCGGCAAGGTCGAACGTATCGAGTTGTAGTGCTCAGCGTCGGGCGACCATAATGCCGCCCGTTCCTTCGCTCAACGGTAAAAGGCTGGATATGCAGGAAGACGCTCCGGAAAAAACCAAGGACGCCGCGCCCACTGGCACCCAGACGCTGTTACGTGGCTTGGGTGTGGTGCAAGCGGTGGCCAGCGGCGCCCGTGATCTCAAGGAGATCGCCCGGCTGATCGGCACCACGCGCAGCACCACCCATCGTCTGGCCAGTTGCCTGGTCGATGAGCGCTACCTGCGCGTGGTGCCGCAAGTCGGTTACCTGCTCGGGCCGAAGCTGATCGAACTGGGTTTCCAGGCGCGCGAAGAGTTGCCGCTGGTGACCCTGGCCGCGCCTTATCTGGACGAGTTGTCGGCGCTGACCGGCGACACTGTGCATTTGGGCATTCGTGAAGGCGATGAAGTGCTGTACCTGCTGAAAAATCCAGGGCGCAACGGCCCGGAAATGCGTTCGCGGGTCGGCCATCGCATGCCTTTGGCACGCACCGGGATTGGCAAGGCATTGATGCTCGATGACTCGCCGAAAGATTGGCAGCGTCTGTACGACATCAGTCTGCCGGCCGGTGGGAAAAGTCAGTTCTGGCCGCAGCATCCCCAACAGTCGTGGGAACAGCTGGAGCAGCGCATGACCGAATACGTCGCCGGTGGCTACGCGTTCGATCTGGAGGACAACGAACCGTCGATCCGCTGCGTGGCGGCGCCGATTCGCGATGCGAGCAAGGGCATTGTGGCGGCGATCAGTATCGCCAGCACCGTGCCGTACATGCCGCTGGAAAAAATGGCCGAGCTGATTCCCCTGATCAAAGGGGTCACAGCCCGGCTGTCGGCGGAACTCGGTCTGAAGATTTAAACCTTGAGCGTCGCCATGTCGATCACGAAACGGTACTTCACGTCACCGGCGATCATCCGGGCGTAAGCCTCGTTGATCTGGCGGATGTCGAGCATTTCGATGTCGCAGGTGATGTTGTGCTCGGCGCAGAAATCCAGCACTTCCTGGGTTTCGGCGACGCCACCGATCAACGAACCGGCCAAGATGCGGCGACCCAATACCAGTTTGGCGGCGTGAACCGGTGGATCGATCGGTTCGATCAGACCGACCAGAATGTGCACGCCGTCGAAGCGCAGGGTGTCGAGGTACGGGTTGAGATCGTGCTGCACCGGAATGGTGTCGAGCAGGAAGTCGAAGTAACCGGCAGCGGCTTTCATCTGCTCGGCGTCGGTGGAAACGATCACGTGATCGGCACCCTGACGACGACCTTCTTCAGCCTTGCTCGCCGAGCGGGTGAACAGCGTGACTTCAGCGCCCATCGCCTTGGCGAACTTGATGCCCATGTGGCCGAGGCCGCCCATGCCGAGAATCCCGACCTTATCGCCCGCTTTCACACCGTAGTGCTTGAGCGGCGAGTAGGTGGTGATACCGGCGCAGAGGATCGGCGCGGCGCTGGCCAAGGCCAGTTTTTCCGGGATGCGTACGACAAAGTGTTCGCTGACGACGATGCTGTCGGAATAACCGCCCATGGTGTTGCTGCCATCGACCCGATCCGGGGTGGCGTAGGTCATGGTCGGGCCTTCGAGGCAGTATTGCTCAAGGTTCGACTGGCAGGCTTCGCAGGTGCGGCAGGAGTCGACCATGCAGCCGACGCCGACCAGATCGCCGACTTTGTGCTGGGTGACATTCGCACCGATCGCGGTGACTTTTCCGACGATCTCGTGACCTGGCATCAGCGGGTAAACGGCGATGCCCCATTCGTTGCGCGCCTGGTGGATGTCGGAGTGGCAAACGCCGCAGTAAAGAATTTCGATCGCGACGTCGTCGGCGCGCGGGCTGCGACGTTCGAACTTCATCGGGGCGAGGGGGGTGGTGGCCGATTGGGCGGCATAACCGATGGCTGTGTACATGTGAAACCTCGCAAAAGCAGGAACAAGTGAGGCGGCGCATTCTGGGCGCCGACTGTCGGTCCGGCCATGACGATTCCTCCGGGTCTCATGCCTAATCCTCCGGCATGCGGGTTTGATCGGTCGCATTGGCAAAAGGATCTGCGATGATGCTTTCATCCCTTGTTTCCGTGATTTTTTGTGAAGAGCAATTCGATGCAATTGACCCGTCATCTTGATGCCAATGCCCGGCTGGTTTCGCTGATCGAACCGCTGGCGCTGCGCGATGGTTACAGTCAGACCGGGCTGCCCGGTGTGCAAGTGTTGCGCGCCAGTTGCGACGTCGCCCGTGGCCCGCACATTTATGAGCCGAGCCTGATGATCATCGCCCAGGGCAGCAAACTGGCGTTTCTCGGGCCGCGCACCATGGAATACGGCGCCGGGCATTACCTGATTCAGGCGCTGCCGGTGCCGTTCGAATGCGAGACGTTTGCCTTGCCGGATGCGCCGTTGCTCGGGGTGTCGGTGGCGATTGATCGGGTGTTGCTTGGTGAGCTGGTGCTGGCCATGGGGCTGGCGCCGGGGCGGCATATCCCGGCGCAGACGCCGGAGTCGATGACCTCGGTGGTGCTCGACGATGACATGCGTGGCTGTGTCGAACGTTTGCTCAGTTGCCTGCACGATCCGCTGGAATGCCAGATTCTCGGGCCGGCACGGGTGCGTGAATTGTTGTTCACCGCGTTGCGCGGGCCGCAGGCCGATGTGTTGCGCGCGTTGGTTGAGCAGCAGGGGCAGTTCGCCCGGGTGGCGGCGTCGATCAGTCATCTGCATGCGCATTACACCGAGCCGTTGAACGTGGAGACGCTGGCCGGTTGCGCGAACATGAGCGTGTCGACGTTCCATGAGCACTTCAAACGCAGCACGTTGCTGTCGCCGGTGCAGTATCTGAAGCGTTTGCGCTTGTTGAAGGCGCAGACCTTGCTGGTGGCGGAGGGCCTGGGTGTGGCGCAGGTGGCGCATCGGGTGGGTTATCAGAGTACTTCGCAATTCAGCCGCGAGTACAAGCGCTACTTCGAACGCAGCCCGGGTGACGAGCGCGCCGCCTGATTCGACGATAGTCCCCTGTGGGAGCGAGCCTGCTCGCGAAGGCGGTGTAGCAATCGACATCATCTTTATATGACACACCGCTTTCGCGAGCAGGCTCGCTCCCACAGTGTTTTTGTGGTGTTAGAGGAATTGTGGGCAACAAA
This sequence comes from Pseudomonas sp. CROZ-RG-20F-R04-15, assembly GCF_022662375.1. Classification (GTDB taxonomy): domain Bacteria; phylum Pseudomonadota; class Gammaproteobacteria; order Pseudomonadales; family Pseudomonadaceae; genus Aquipseudomonas. Next base: position 151,765 of record NZ_JAKNQL010000002.1, read on the forward strand.
AAGGCCCCCGGTTCGGGAGCCTTGTTGTTCAGCGTGTCGACTTACATGTTCGGATAAGTCGGGCCGCCAGCGCCTTCCGGCGTGACCCAGGTGATGTTCTGCGAAGGGTCCTTGATATCACAGGTCTTGCAGTGCACGCAGTTCTGCGCATTGATCTGGAAACGCTTCTCGCCGTCTTCCTTGGTGATCACTTCGTACACGCCGGCCGGGCAGTAGCGCTGCGCCGGTTCGTCGTACAGCGGCAGGTTCTTGCTGATCGGGATGCTCGGGTCGGTCAGCTTCAGGTGGCAAGGCTGTTCTTCTTCGTGGTTGGTACCAGAGATGAACACCGAGCTGAGTTTGTCGAAGCTGAGTTTGCCGTCCGGCTTCGGATAGTCGATCTTCTTGCAGTCGGCCGCGAGCTTGAGGCAAGCGTAGTCCGGCTTGGTGTCGTGCAGGGTGAACGGCAGTTTGCCGCCGAAGATGTTCTGGTCCAGCCAGTTGAAACCGCCGCCAACGATGGCGCCGAACTTGTGGATCGCCGGGCCGAAGTTGCGGCTGGCGAACAGTTCGTCGTAGAGCCAGCTCTTCTTGAACGCGTCCACATAAGTGGTCAGCTCTTCGGTGCCGTCCTTCTCGGCGAACAATGCGTCAGCCACCGATTCAGCGGCGAGCATCCCCGACTTCATGGCGGTGTGGCTGCCTTTGATCTTGGCGAAGTTCAGTGTGCCGAGGTCGCAACCGATCAGCGCGCCGCCCTTGAAGACCATTTTCGGCAGCGAGTTCAGGCCACCTTTGCAGATCGCACGGGCGCCGTAGCTGATGCGCTTGCCGCCTTCCAGGTACTGAGCCAGCACCGGGTGATGCTTGAGGCGCTGGAACTCGTCGAACGGCGACAGGTAGGTGTTGCTGTAGGACAGGTCGACGATCAGACCGACCACCACCTGGTTGTTTTCCAGGTGATAGAGGAACGAGCCACCGGTGTTCTCGGTGCCCATGATGTCCAGCGGCCAACCGGCGGTGTGCACCACCAGACCTGGCTGGTGTTTGGCCGGGTCGATTTCCCAGATTTCTTTCAGGCCGATGCCGTAATGCTGGGCGTCGGCATCGCTGTCGAGGTTGTAACGCTTGATCAGTTGCTTGCCGATGTGGCCACGGCAGCCTTCGGCGAACAGCGTGTATTTGCCACGCAGCTCCATGCCCGGGGTGTACAGGCCTTCTTTCGGATTGCCTTCACGGTCGACGCCGAGGTCACCGGTGATGATCCCGCGCACCACGCCTTGCTCGTCAATCAACGCTTCCTGAGCGGCGAAGCCCGGGTAGATTTCGACGCCAAGGTTCTCGGCCTGCTGAGCTAGCCAGCGGCACAGGTTGCCGAGGGAGATGATGTAGTTGCCTTCGTTGTGCATGGTCTTGGGCACAAAGAAGTCTGGAATCTTCTGCGCGTTTTCGGCGTTTTTCAGCACGAAAATATCGTCGCGGGTGACTGGCGTGTTCAGCGGTGCGCCGAGTTCTTTCCAGTCCGGGAACAGTTCGTTCAGAGCGCGTGGTTCGAACACGGCGCCGGACAGGATATGTGCGCCGACTTCGGAGCCTTTTTCGACCACGCAGACGCTGATTTCCTTACCGGCTTCGGCGGCCTTCTGCTTCAGACGGCAGGCGGCGGACAGGCCAGCGGGGCCGGCACCGACGATGACCACGTCGAATTCCATGTATTCGCGTTCCACAGGCTATCTCCTACTCAAGGCTCAACAGTTTTTTTTCTAATTTGGAGGTTTGATGTCGCATCCGCTATTCCTTTACGTTAACGTCAAGGGGAATATTGGAGAACAGACCTTTCTCTCTAGGCGGCGCATTATATCTACACCACTCCCAGCGTCCAATACAAACGTTTGTTTGAATCGGCTCCAGCCCAGAGAAATCAAAGAAGCGCGGCTTATGAATGGTCATTTTGCTGTATTGACCGGAATAGGCGTTCCGGTCAAGATACGGGCGGTTTTGCGCTCGTCGTAGGCAGACTGGCGGTTTCAAGAGCACGTCTAAAGACAGGGCACAGGCAGTAGAAGGTGATGCGCAGCGCAGTCTGGCGCGCAGTTTACACCGCGTGAAGATCAATGACCCGTCGGTCACCCCTGACGAACGGTCGCAGGTCTCCACAGCGTGTAGAGACCTGACACCCGAGTCGGCGTTTTTAGAGGTGCCCTTTTAGCCTGATGAGCATCAACCGCCAGGTTCGCCTAGGCGACTTTCTTTTCACCGGAGAGTAACGAGGAATCCATGAAGGTTCTTGTAGCTGTCAAACGCGTTGTGGATTACAACGTCAAGGTTCGCGTCAAGGCGGACAATTCCGGCGTCGATCTCGCCAACGTCAAGATGTCGATGAACCCGTTCTGCGAAATCGCAGTGGAAGAAGCCGTACGCCTGAAAGAGAAAGGTGTTGCGACTGAAATCGTCGTCGTCTCCATCGGCCCGACCACCGCTCAGGAGCAGTTGCGTACCGCACTGGCTCTGGGTGCCGACCGTGCCATCCTCGTCGAATCCGCTGAAGATCTGACCTCGCTCGCCGTGGCCAAGCTGCTCAAGGCTGTGGTCGACAAGGAACAGCCGCAGCTGGTGATCCTCGGCAAACAGGCCATCGACAGCGACAACAATCAGACCGGCCAGATGCTCGCTGCACTGAGCGGCTATGGTCAGGGCACGTTCGCCTCGAAAGTCGAAGTGTCCGGCGACAGCGTTGCCGTGACTCGCGAAATCGACGGCGGCGCGCAGACTGTTTCGCTGAAACTGCCGGCAATCGTCACCACCGACCTGCGTTTGAACGAGCCGCGCTATGCGTCTCTGCCAAACATCATGAAAGCCAAGAAGAAGCCTCTCGAAGTGCTGACTCCGGACGCTTTGGGCGTTTCCACCGCCTCCACCAACAAGACCCTGAAAGTCGAAGCGCCGGCTGCACGCAGCGCAGGCATCAAGGTCAAGTCGGTGGCTGAACTGGTCGAGAAACTGAAAAACGAAGCGAAGGTAATCTAATCATGACTATCTTGGTAATCGCTGAACACGACAACAAAGTGCTGGCCCCGGCCACACTGAACACCGTGGCTGCTGCTGCCAAAATCGGCGGCGACATCCACGTTCTGGTTGCAGGTCAGGGCGCTGGCGCCGTGGCTGAAGCCGCTGCGAAAATCGCTGGCGTGAGCAAAGTCCTCAACGCTGACAATGCCGCTTACGCGCATCAGCTGCCGGAAAACGTTGCTCCTCTGGTTGCAGAGCTGGGCGCTGGCTACAGCCATATCCTGGCTGCCGCTACCTCCAACGGCAAAAACATCCTGCCGCGCGTTGCTGCGCAGCTGGACGTTGACCAGATCTCCGAGATCATCTCGGTCGAAAGCGCTGACACTTTCAAGCGTCCGATCTACGCTGGTAACGCCATCGCTACCGTACAGTCGACCGCGCCAATCAAAGTGATCACCGTGCGTGCCACCGGTTTCGACCCGGTTGCTGCTGAAGGTGGTTCGGCTGCTGTTGAAGCCGTCGCTGCTGCGCACAACGCTGGCACTTCGAGCTTCGTTGGCGAAGAACTGGCCAAGTCTGATCGTCCAGAGCTGACCGCTGCCAAGATCGTCGTTTCCGGCGGCCGCGGCATGCAGAACGGCGACAACTTCAAACACCTGTACGCCCTGGCCGACAAGCTGGGCGCCGCCGTCGGTGCTTCGCGCGCTGCGGTCGACGCAGGTTTCGTACCGAACGACATGCAGGTCGGCCAGACCGGCAAGATCGTTGCGCCACAGCTGTACATCGCCGTCGGTATCTCCGGCGCGATCCAGCATCTGGCCGGCATGAAAGACTCCAAAGTGATCGTTGCGATCAACAAGGACGAAGAAGCGCCGATCTTCCAGGTGGCCGATTACGGTCTCGTGGCGGATCTGTTCGAAGCCGTACCTGAGCTGGAGAAGCTGGTCTAATCCAGCGGCTTCACTTATAAAGAGCCCGACCTTTTGGTCGGGCTTTTTTTTGTCTTGGATTTGAGTGAGGAGCGTTTTGCCATGGATCTGCGCTGCGGATGGTTGTTGGGGTTGGCCCTGTTGCCGGGGTTGGCGATGGCCGCTGGCAAATGCGAGCGCCTCGTCGTCACCGGTAGCCCGGATGCGCCGCCGTATCTGTGGCAGGACCCGCAAAATCCCAAACAGTTGATCGGTGCCAGTGCCGACCTGTTGCAACAAGTGGCCAAGGATCTCGGCATCAAAGTCGAGTTGCTCTACGCCGGAAAGCGCTCGCAAGCCCTCGACGAAGTGCGCAGCGGGCGCATGGACATGCTCGCCGACGCGCCGCTGTCCTTCAATGAACTGGAAAACCTCGACTACATCCATCCGCCGCTGCTGGAAAACGACTATCTGGTGTGGACGCGCAAAGGCTCGACACTGGTCTACAGCGAAGCCAGGGACCTGCACGGCCACGCCGGAGCATTGTCGGAAAAGTCTCGAATGACCCAGGCATTTGGCACTTTCGCCGAGCAGAATCTGACCCTGACCAAGACAGCCAACCTCACTCAGGCCCTGCAGAAATTGCTTCTCGGTGAAGTGGAATATGTACTCGCCGGACGCTACTCGGGCATGGCCGCCGCGCAGGCGTTGGGTATGGCCAACGACTTGCTGGCGTTCGAACAACCCGTCGACCGGCCGGGGCTGTTTCTTGCGGTTTCTCACAACTCGGCCTGCAACGATCCGTGGTTGCGCGGACAGCTAGCCAAAAAGATGACAGAATTGCCCGCGTCCGGACTGACGGAAGCCGCGCTGCAACGCAACATCGAGCGCTGGAAGGCGCAGCAGCAACAGCCGCAACAACCTGTCAGTGCCCCAAAACAGTAGGGATTCTTAGTGAGTATTCGACCTCTTTTCGCGGCTGTGGCCGTTCTGGCCCTGGCCGGTTGCGCGACCGATCCGGCACCCATCGAACAAATGCGCCTGACCGAGCAGGCCATCACCCAGGCCAAGGCTGTCGGCGCCACCGCTGATGATGTGCCGGAAATGAAACTGGCCGAAACCAAATACAACCGCGCCAAAGGCAACATGGCTGACGAGTCCTACCGCAACGCGCGCATGCGTGCTGAACAGGCTGAACTGGATGCACGTCTGGCCGAAGCCAAAGTGCTGACGCAAAAAAGTGAAGAACAGGTGAATGTGCTCAACACCCGCATCGTCCGTCTGCGCAAGCAACTGGGAGATGCCCAATGAGCCTCAAGTCCAAAGTTGTCGGCGGCCTGATCCTCGCCGGTTGCGCGAGCCTGTACGGCTGCGCCGGTCAACACAGCGAATCCGCGTTGCAAGAAGCCAGCGCCGACTTCCAGAAAGTCAAAGAAGACTCCAACGTGCTGCGTATCGCGCCGAAAGATGTGATCCGCGCCGGTGAGTCGCTTGCCCGCGCCGATCGTCTGTCGACCTATTGGGGCAGCGGATCGGACGTGGTGCATTACGCTTACCTGAGCCAGCGCTACAGCGAGATCGCTCGCGAGCACACCAATCAGGTGCTTAACGAAGAGCGCGCGGCCAAGCTGGAACTGGAGCGTCAGCGCCTGCAGTTGGCTTTGCGTGAATCGAAACTGCTCAGCGTGCAGCAGCAAGGCAAATGGCTCGAAGAGCAAATCGTCGCACTGGCCACCACGCAGACCGACCGTGGTCTGGTGATGACCCTTGGTGACGTGCTGTTCGACACCGGTGAAGCGGAGCTGAAAAACTCGGCCAACCGCGTCGTCCTGAAAATCGTGCAGTTCCTGCAACTGAACCCGAAACGCGTGGTGCGTATCGAGGGCTACACCGACAGCACCGGCGGCAAGCAGGAAAACATCAAATTGTCCCGTGACCGCGCGCAAGCCGTGGCTGATGTATTGATCGATCTGGGCATCGATGAAAAACGTATTCAGGTCGAAGGCTACGGTGACGAATACCCGGTGGACGTCAACGCTTCCGAGCGTGGACGGGCGCAGAACCGTCGGGTGGAAATCGTCTTCTCCGACGAAAAAGGCCAGCTCGGCGCTGCCCGTTAAGGGTTGCGTCTCTGGAAAGCCCGGGCTGTCATGCAGTGCCGGGCTTTTTTACGTCTGTCGAATGGCTCGCAAATCAGTACAGTCGGGGGCAGACACCGCACTGTATGGTCGAGTAATGTGGCAACTGTCCCAGTACACTTCTAAACTGTTCCGGTATTGTTTCACACAAGAATAAAATGCCCGTGAAATCGAGTGCTGCGTCATGACCAATCTCTTGCTCTACCAACGTATTGCTCAGCAACTGGCCGAAGATATCCGCCGTGGTGTCTATCAACCGGGGGAGCGCGTGCCTTCGGTACGCAAGATGAGTTCGCAGCTCAACGTCAGCCATGCGACGGTGTTGCAGGCTTACGCCAATCTCGAAGATCAGGGCTTGATCCGGGCGCGTCCGCAGTCCGGGTATTACGTGCACCAGACGCCTGCGCTAACTGCGCCGACCCCAGACATTGCCCGGGTCGAACGGCCCGGGCTGGTCACTCGCAGCAGCATCATTCAACAGGTTCTGGTCGAATCACGCCGCGAAGGCGTATTTCCTCTCGGCGCCGCCGTGCCCAGCGTTGATTACTTGCCGGTGCGCGCACTGCATCAGCAATTGGCCAAGGTCACCCGCTTCCATAGCCCGCGTGCCTTCAGCTACATGTTCAGCCCCGGTTTCGAACCGCTGCGCCGGCAAGTGGCGATCCGCATGCGCGACGCCGGTGTGGTGGTCGATCCGTCAGAAGTGGTGATCACCCACGGTTGCGTCGACGCCTTGCAGATGTCGTTGCGTGTGCTGACCCGGCCGGGCGATCTGATCGCCGCCGAATCGCCGACTTATTACGGGCTGCTGCAACTGGCTGATCTGCTCGGCCTGAAAGTCATCGAAATCCCCAGTGATCCGGCGACCGGCATGAGCCTCGAAGCGCTGCAACTGGCCGCCAACCAATGGTCAATCAAGGCGCTGGTGCTGACCACACGCCTGAGCAATCCGCTGGGCGGCACCATGCCCGAAGAGCGCCAGAAACAGCTGCTGCGCCTGGCCTCGGACTTCGATATCCAGATCGTCGAAGATGACATCTATGGCGAACTGATGTTCGAGCAAGGCAAAACCAAAGCACTCAAGGCTTATGACCGCCTGGATCGGGTGATCTACTGTTCGAGCTTCTCCAAAACCTTGTCACCCGGTGTGCGCATCGGCTGGATGATCGCCGGCAAGTATCAGCAGGAAATCCAGCGCTTGCAGACCTTCAGCACCCACTCGGCGTGCAGCGTGACGCAGATGGCGATTGCCGCTTATCTGGAAAACGGCGGCTATGACCGGCATTTACGGTACATCCGCCAGGAATACCGAAAAAACCTCAGCGCCTTTCAGCTGGCGGTGCAGCAGTACTTCCCTGAAGGCACGCAAATGACCCGGCCCACGGGCGGTTTCATCCTCTGGGTGAGTTTGCCGGGGCGGGTGAATACCCAGGAATTGCATGTGCGTGCGTTGCAACAAGGCATCAGCATTGCGCCGGGGCTGATCTTCAGTAATACCGAGCAATTCAACCACTGTATTCGCCTGAACTGCGGGATTCCGTGGAATCGCGAGGCGGAGAGGGCGTTGATGACGTTGGGGATGCTGGCGACTCAACTGTGTCAGGAAACCGCTGGCGGATTCTGAACGAGCGGTGGCTGATGCTTGTCTTGTGGCTTCCAACAAGCGAGCATATGGCCCTCTGCCGTTAGTCTCGTTGGGTCCATGAAAGCGATTTTTCCTGCCGCTTGGGTTTTGTTGGGTTTGCTGATGATCGGTCATGCGCCTGGCGCTGTGGCCGCTGCGGTTCCGGAAAAACCGGCCGCGACGAGCCCCGCTAAAAAAACCACGCCTGCGCCAAAGGCTGCTCCCGCGAAGAAAACCCAGCAGAAAGTCATCAAGAAGCGCAAACCAGTCGCCTCCAAATCGAAACCCGCCAGTGAAGTGGTGAAAACCAGACTGCCGCCGGCCAGACTCGATTTGAGCCTGCCCAAGGACATGGTCCAGGAACTGAAACCCAAGGGCACGGTTGAGTTGCCGAAACGCGAGCCGATCCTGCCGCAGATGTTTGGCGAGAAAAACACCGGGTTCCAGCTCAACGGCCGTTTGCTCAGTAACGAAATGCAGTTGCAACTGCGTAACGAAGAGCGCCGCGAAGTCGAAGGCGCAGCGCTGGATTTTGAATTCAAGCAGTAAATCCAGAGACTCTGTGACCCGCAGAACAGACGCTTTGTCGGAGACTGGTCAGTCACATTCAGTTATCGCTAAAAACCCCGGTTCCGGGAATTTGAAACAGCCGTTTTAGCGGTTACTCTGTTCCGCGTCCCTTTTACACATCGCCCGTCGCGAGGAATTGTTCGTCATGAAATGCCGTGAAGGCTGTGGCGCTTGCTGCATTGCCCCATCCATCAGTTCGCCGATTCCCGGCATGCCTGATGGCAAGCCTGCCGGCGAACGTTGCGTGCAACTCTCGGTCGAAAACCTGTGCAGCATTTTCGGCCGCCCGGAGCGTCCGGCAGTCTGTTCCGGCTTCTCTGCCGACATCGAAGTCTGCGGCGACAGCTCGGAAGAAGCGATCAGGCTGATCGGCTGGTGGGAGCAAATGACGGCGGCGTGATGTGTCAAACGAACGGAACTTCAACAATAAGGAATAAGACTATGGGTTCGCTGCATCGTATCGCTGTGTTGTGTGGTTTGACCGCTGTGCTGGCCACCTCCGTCGCTCAGGCTGAAGACTGGAAAGTCGCCAAGAACGAGGACGGCATCAAGGTTTCCCTGAGTGAAGTACCGGGTTCGGACTACAAGTCCTACCAGGGCGTCGCGCTGATGAAGACCACTGTCGCCAAACTGCGCGCATTGCAGGAAGACGTTTCCGGCGCCTGCGCCTGGATTCACGAGTGCAAGACCCAGAAATTGCTCAAGCACGAAGGCGATCAGAGCTGGACCTACACTCAGTTCAACACACCTTGGCCGGTGACTCCGCGTGATTCGGTACTGCACATCACCACCGTTGAAGGCGCCGATGGCAGCCTGACCCGTAACCTCGAAGGCCTGCCGAAGTACCTTCCGGAAGAAAAAGGCTTTGTCCGTGTAGAACAGGTCAAAGGCTTCTGGAAGTTCGTGCCCAAAGGTGATCAGGTCGAAGTGACCTACCAGGTGCACACCGAGCCAGGTGGCAGCGTGCCGTCGATGATTGCCAACAAGTTTGTTGTCGATGCGCCGTTCAACACCCTCAAAGCTTTGAAAGAACGCGCCGAGAAGTAATCGGCCCGCGTTCAGCGAAACGCCCCGAACACCTCGGGGCGTTTTGTTTTGTATCTATATTGTGTTTCCAGATATGCGTTGCACGAAATTTTCACAAAGTGTTCCAGACAATTCGCCCGCGCTGTTTGCACGCTGCCATAAATGAAAGTGTCTGGCGGCGGGGCAGTAATCAATGGCAATGGTGCGGGTGATCGTGCAACATTTGCGCACCGCGCACGCCCCGGGGTCTGGAATGACCAATAGAGGGCATGGCGCCGCTGTATTTTTGCAACTTCAACTTCCAATGGGTCCTAAAACGACATGGCAAACCCGGACGCCCTGAATCAGCAGCGATCTTCTGCTCGCCTGCTGCAACCGACCGTCAAATCGCATCTGGCCTACACGCTGCTGTGTGCACTGGTCATGATGGTGATGTTTTCCGTGCTGCGCCTCGCGCTGCTGGTCTACAACCGCGAGATGATCCTCGACACCCCGGCTTCGACCTTCCTCGAAGCCTTCGCCAACGGCCTGCGTTTCGACCTGCGCCTGGTGGTCTACGTCTGTGTTCCACTGGTGCTGGCGCTGTTCAGTGCCCGCGCCATGGCTGCACGCGGTTTCTTCCGCCTGTGGCTGACGATCGCCTCGAGCATTGCGCTGTTTCTCGGCCTGATGGAGATGGATTTCTACCGCGAGTTCCACCAGCGCCTCAACGGTCTGGTGTTCCAGTACGTGAAAGAAGACCCGAAAACCGTGATGAGCATGCTCTGGTACGGTTTTCCGGTCGTTCGTTATCTGCTGGCTTGGGTCATCGGCACCGTCATTCTGACCCTGGCGTTCAAAGGCGCCGACCGTGCCACGCGTCCACGCGGACCGTTCAGCGGCGGCAGCGTCAGCACTCGTCAGGTTGCGCCGTGGTACACCCGTCTTGCGGTGTTCGTCGTCTGCTTGCTGATTTGCGTGGTCGCCGCCCGTGGCACTCTGCGTCAAGGCCCGCCACTGCGCTGGGGTGACGTGTACACCACCGAATCGAACTTCGCCAACCAGCTCGGCCTCAACGGCACGCTGTCCCTGATCGCGGCGGCCAAAGACCGCATGGGCGAGGATCGCAACAACATCTGGAAAGCCACACTGCCGCAGGAACAAGCGCAGAAAGTCGTGCGTGACATGCTGCTGATGCCGGACGACAAACTGGTCGATGCCGATATTGCCGCCGTGCGTCGTGACTACACGCCGCCAGCCGACAAGACCTTGCCGATCAAGAACGTTGTCGTAATCCTGATGGAAAGCATGGCCGGCCACTCGGTCGGTGCATTGGGTGCGCCGGGCAACATCACGCCGTACCTGGACAAACTGTCGAAGGAAGGCCTGCTGTTCGATCGCTTCTTCTCCAACGGCACGCACACCCACCAGGGCATGTTCGCGACCATGGCCTGCTTCCCCAACCTGCCGGGTTTCGAATACCTGATGCAGACCCCGGAAGGCAGCCACAAGCTTTCCGGCCTGCCGCAGCTGCTCAGTGCGCGCAAGTATGACGACGTCTACGTGTACAACGGCGACTTCGCCTGGGACAACCAGTCGGGCTTCTTCAGCAACCAGGGCATGACCAACTTTGTTGGCCGTAACGACTTCGTCAACCCGGTGTTCTCCGACCCTACCTGGGGCGTGTCCGATCAGGACATGTTCGACCGTGGTCTGGTCGAGTTGAAGAAGCGCGAAAACGGCAAGCCGTTCTATGCCTTGCTGCAAACCCTGTCCAACCACACGCCATACGCCTTGCCGACGCCATTGCCGGTCGAGCGCGTGACCGACCGTGGCAGCCTCAACGAACACTTGACCGCCATGCGTTACGCCGACTGGGCGCTGGGTCAGTTCTTCGAGAAGGCGCGCAAAGAGCCGTACTTCAAGGAAACCCTGTTCGTCATCGTCGGTGACCACGGTTTCGGCAACGAGCGCCAGATCACCGAAATGGACCTGGGCCGCTTCAACGTGCCGATGCTTATGATTGCGCCGGGCATTCAAGAGAAGTTCGGTACCCGTGACCATACCGTGGGTACGCAGATCGATATCGTGCCGACCATCATGGGCCGCCTCGGTGGCGAAGTGCGTCATCAGTGCTGGGGCCGTGACCTGCTCAACCTGCCGGAAGGCGACACCGGTTTCGGTGTGATCAAGCCATCGGGCAGCGAGCAGACCACAGCCATCGTGACGGCCGACCAGATTCTGGTTCTGCCGAAAGACAAGGAAATGGGCCCGAAAATCTGGCAATACCAGTTGGGCGCCAACCCACACGCCGAGATCGTTCCAAATGCACCGCGCACTGCCGAGTTGAAACTCAAACTCGAAGCGTTCCTGCAAACGGCGACCAAGAGCCTGATGGATAACACCGCCGGTGTGATCAATGGCAAGCCGGATTGATCGCTCAGCGATAGTGAAATCCGCGCAATAAAAAAGAGGCCCTGAACAGGGCCTCTTTTTTTTGCCGGTTACATCGTTATATCCGACCGAGTAACAGCAGCACCAACAGCACCACCAACACCACGCCGATAATGCCCGAAGGACCATAACCCCAACTTCTGGAGTGCGGGAAGACCGGCAGACCACCGATCAGCAACAGGATCAGGATAATGATAAGAATTGTGCCCATGTCGATTTCCTTGTTGATAGTGTTCGAAAAGTCTTGGTATTCAAGGGCGACTGGAGACTAAGTAATTCCAGACGGCTTACAAATTCCGACCGGTGCGCATGAAAGAAAATTCAATGTTTTTTTAATGTATTTGGATCGCAGACTTATTTCCTTTTCCGCTCGGCTAGTTCAGAACTCAGATCATTTTCGGGAATCCAACGCGCCACGGTTTGCCCTTACCATTCAGCAACTTGATGGAGCGTGGGCGCGCGCCGTTCCTTCGCTACACTCCGCGCATCTTCCCCGGAACAACAAGGCTGTCTGCTATGCAAAATCGCATGATGATCACTGGTGCGGGCTCGGGCCTGGGTCGCGAAATCGCGCTGCGCTGGGCGCGTGAAGGCTGGCAACTGGCCTTGTCCGACGTCAGCGAACCCGGTCTGCAGGAAACCCTGAAAATGGTCCGCGAGGCGGGCGGTGACGGTTTTGTTCAGCGCTGCGATGTGCGTGATTACAGCCAGCTCACCGCATTCGCTCAGGCCTGCGAAGAGAAACTCGGCGGCATCGACATCATCGTCAACAACGCCGGTGTCGCCTCGGGCGGGTTCTTCAGCGAACTGTCGCTGGAAGACTGGGACTGGCAGATCGCGATCAACCTGATGGGCGTGGTCAAGGGCTGCAAGGCGTTCCTGCCGCTGCTCGAACAAAGCAAAGGCAAGATCATCAACATCGCCTCCATGGCCGCACTGATGCAGGGGCCGGCGATGAGTAACTACAACGTGGCCAAGGCCGGCGTGGTTGCACTTTCGGAAAGCCTGTTGATTGAACTGGCGCAGCAGGAAGTCGGCGTGCATGTGGTTTGCCCGTCGTTCTTCCAGACCAACTTGCTCGACTCGTTCCGTGGCCCGACCCCGGCGATGAAAGCGCAGGTCGGCAAGTTGCTGGAGAGTTCGCCGATTACGGCGGCGGACATCGCCGACTACATTTATCAGCAAGTAGCGGCTGGCGAATTCATGATTCTGCCCCACGAACAAGGGCGCATGGCCTGGGCGATCAAGCAGAAGAACCCGCAACTGCTCTATAACGAAATGACTTCCATGGCCGAGAAAATGCGCGCCAAAGCCAAACAGAACAACAGCTGAGCTTGCCCGTAGCAGACAGCGTCGTTAGGGTGGCCGCAATGGTCACCCTGTCGAGACGCGTCAATGCTCAATTACTTGTGGTTTTTCCTCGCGGCGCTGTTTGAAATCGCCGGTTGTTTCGCCTTCTTCATGTGGCTGCGCCAAGGCAAAAGTGCCTTGTGGGTGATTCCTGCGCTGCTCAGTCTGACCTTGTTCGCGCTGCTGCTGACCCGTGTCGAAGCCAACTACGCCGGTCGTGCCTATGCCGCTTACGGCGGGATTTACATCGTCGCTTCGATAGGCTGGCTGATGGTGGTCGAGCGCGTTCGTCCATTGGGTTCGGACTGGATCGGCGTGGCGTTGTGCGTGATCGGCGCCAGCGTGATTCTGTTCGGCCCGCGGTTCTCCGCTGCCTGAATGGCTTGTTTGTGAGAAACGTCTTACGGCTATGTGTCACGGGGTCTGTAAGGCAAAACTGAATTGCCTGCCGCGCATTGTAGAGCCGCCTCAAGCCGCGCATCTTCAGGGTTCGCTAACCCTGAAGGACGAATCTCATGCTTGTACTCAGCCGTGTCGTTGGTGAGTTGATTTCAATCGGTGACGACATTTCCCTGCGCGTGCTGTCGGTAAACGGTTCCAGCGTGCGCTTTGGCGTCGAAGCGCCGCAAAAGGTCAATGTGCATCGCGCAGAGGTCTATGACCGGATCAAGCGCAAGCAGGCCACCGAGAAGGCCCGCTGAGGGTTTTTCAGTCGAACAGATGCTTGGGCACATCGTGCTTGAGCATCAACTGGCACTGCTCGCTGTCCGGGTCGAAGACAATCAGCGCCTGACCCTTGGTCAATGCCTGACGCACCCGTAATACGCGGGTTTCCAGCGGCGTGTCATCGCCGTTGTCGGTGCCGTCGCGGGTGACGAAATCTTCGATGAGGCGGGTGAGGGTGTCGACTTCAAGAGCGTCGTAGGGAATGAGCATGGGCACCTCGGTCAAATCAATGTCGGGATGCTACGGCGATTGCTGATTGCCTGCCAGTTTTGTGTTGCCTGTAGCTACGCCATCGCGAGCAGGCGAAGGCCTGCATTTGGAATGCGTTCCCCTGTGGGAGCGAGCCTGCTCGCGATAGCGGTATTTCAAACAACGATGATCTAACTATCGTTACGCTGCCCCACCAGACTGTCCACCGACGGCACCCGCGTATCGCTCTCCATCTGCGTGTCATGTTCGATTTGATGACTGAAGCGATCCAGCGAAGCATTCGCCGGCGCCGCATCGCTGGCGAATACCGGCGGGCTCAGAATATAAGCGCCCAACAACCGGCTCAACGCCGCCAGACTGTCGATGTGCGTGCGCTCATAACCATGCGTTGCATCGCAGCCAAACGCCAGCAGCGCCGTACGGATATCGTGGCCGGCCGTCACTGCCGAATGCGCATCGCTGAAGTAATAGCGGAACAGGTCGCGGCGCACCGGCAACTCGTTTTCACCGGCCAGACGTAACAAATGCCGCGACAAGTGATAGTCGTACGGTCCGCCGGAATCCTGCATCGCCACACTCACCGCGTGTTCGCTGGAATGCTGCCCCGGTGCGACCGGCGCGATGTCGATGCCGACAAATTCACTGACGTCCCAAGGCAATGCCGCCGCCGCACCGCTGCCGGTTTCCTCGGTGATGGTGAACAGCGGATGGCAGTCGATCATCAGTTCCTGACCGCTGTCGACAATGGCTTTGAGTGCCGCCAGCAGCGCGGCGACACCGGCCTTGTCATCCAGGTGACGAGCGCTGATGTGGCCGCTTTCGGTGAACTCCGGCAGCGGATCGAAGGCCACCACGTCACCGACGCTGATGCCCAGCGAATCGCAATCAGCCTTGGTCGCGCAATAAGCGTCCAGACGCAGTTCAACGTGATCCCAACTGATCGGCATTTCATCGACTGCAGTGTTGAAGGCATGCCCGGACGCCATCAGTGGCAAGACACTGCCGCGAATCACGCCGTTGTCGGTAAACAGGCTGACGCGACTGCCCTCGGCAAAACGGCTCGACCAGCAGCCGACCGGGGCGAGGGTCAGGCGACCGTTGTCTTTGATCGCGCGAACGGCGGCGCCGATGGTGTCCAGATGCGCGGAGACTGCGCGGTCAGGGCTGTTCTTTTTGCCCTTGAGCGTGGCGCGAATGGTGCCGCGCCGGGTCATTTCAAACGGAATGCCAAGTTCTTCCAGACGCTCGGCGACATAACGCACAATGGTGTCGGTAAACCCGGTGGGGCTGGGAATGGCGAGCATTTCCAGGAGGACTTTTTGCAGGTAGTTGAGATCCGGTTCGGGGATTTGCGTGGTCATGGAAACTCCTGATGGGTTGAGCACTGATCGTTCCCACGCTCTGCGTGGGAATGCAGCCGGGGACGCTCTGCGTCCCAAGAGTGGACGCAGAGCGTCCGGTGAGGCGTTCCCACGCAGACGGTTCGACGCCTCGACGTGGGAACGATCAGGAAAGGGTTAAATAGCCGGCTGACTGTGCGGAAACAACAAATCGACAAAGCGCTCGGCCGTCGGCTGCGGCTCATGGTTGGCCAGCCCGGCGCGTTCGTTGGCCTCGATAAACACGTACTCCGACTGATCCGCCGCCGGCACCATCAAGTCGAGCCCGACCATCGGAATGTCCAGTGCCCGCGCGGCTCGCACCGCGGCGTCGACCAGGGTCGGATGCAGAATCGCCGTGACATCTTCCAGCGTACCGCCGGTGTGCAGATTGGCCGTACGGCGCACAAACAGATGCTCGCCAGCCGGCAGAATGCTGCTGTAGTCATACCCGGCCGCATGCAAGGTGCGCTGGGTTTCGTGATCCAGCGGGATCTTGCTTTCGCCGCTGGTGGCCGCTTGCCGACGACGGCTTTGCGCCTCGATCAACGCACCGACCGAATGCTGACCGTCGCCGACCACTTCCGCCGGTTTGCGAATCGCTGCCGCGACCACTTCAAAGCCAATCACCAGAATCCGCAGATCGAGACCTTCGTGGAAGCTTTCGAGCAGCACGCGGCTGTCGAATTGCTTGGCCGATTCGATGGCTTGCTGCACCTCTTCGATGCTCTGCAAATCCACCGCCACGCCCTGGCCCTGTTCACCGTCGAGCGGCTTGACCACCACCCGTTGATGCTCATCGAGAAAGGCCAGATTATCGTCGGCGTTGCCCGCCAGTTGCTGCGACGGCAGATTCAGACCGGCGGCTTTCAGCACCTTGTGCGTCAGGCTTTTGTCCTGGCACAGGCTCATGCTGATCGCGCTGGTCAGGTCGCTCAGGGATTCGCGGCAACGCACGCGCCGGCCACCATGACTGAGGGTGAACAGCCCGGCATCGGCGTCATCCACCTGCACATCGATGCCGCGCCGATGCGCTTCTTCAACAATGATCCGCGCATACGGATTGAACTGCGCCTCCGGTCCCGGCCCGAGAAACAACGGCTGGTTGATGCCGTTCTTGCGCTTGATGGCGAAGGTCGACAGGTTGCGGAAACCGAGCTTGGCGTAGAGGTTTTTCGCCTGACGATTGTCGTGCAGCACCGACAGGTCGAGATAACTCAAACCGCGACTCATGAAGTGCTCGATCAGGTGCCGCACCAACACTTCGCCGACACCCGGCCGGGAACACTGCGGATCAACCGCCAGGCACCAGAGGCTGCTGCCGTTTTCCGGGTCGTTAAAGGCTTTTTGATGGTTCAGGCCCATGACGCTGCCGATCACCGCGCCGCTGTCTTCATCTTCGGCCAGCCAGTACACCGGGCCGCCCTGATGATGCGGAGTGAGCCGGGTGGCGTCGATCGGCAACATGCCGCGCGCCGAATACAACTGGTTGATCGCCTGCCAGTCCGCCTCACTCTGTGCACGGCGGATACGAAAGCCGCGAAACACTCGGGTGGCCTGACGATAATCGCTGAACCACAGGCGCAAAGTGTCGGACGGGTCGAGAAACAGTTGCGTCGGCTCCAGGCCGAGAATCTGCTGCGGTGCTGCAACGTACAACGCGATATCGCGCTCGCCGGGCTGCTCTTTGAGCAGCTCCTGCGCCAGCGACGCCGGGTCGGGAAAGGTATGGCCGATCAGCAACCGGCCCCAGCCGCAATGCAGCGCAATCGGGTCAGCGACCCGTGCGCTGCCGTCTTCGGCCAGACGTGCCTGCAAGCGTTCATAGGACGGTGTCTGACCGCGTAGCAGCCGTTGGTTGATGGCCGTGGCGTGGGGTTTCATCGATCAGATTCCTTGTTCACTGAGCCACAGATTCAGAGCTGCCAGTTGCCACAGCTTCGAACCGCGCAACGGCGTTAACTGGCCTTGCGGATCGGTCAGCAATTTGTCGAGCATGGCCGGGTTGAACAGGCCACGATCCTGACTCGGATCGAGCAGCAGTTCGCGCACCCAGTTCAGCGTATCGCCCTGCAAGTGCTTGAGGCCGGGCACCGGGAAATAGCCTTTTTTGCGGTCGATCACTTCACTTGGGATAACCCGGCGCGCCGCTTCCTTGAGGACTTGTTTACCGCCATCGGGCAGCTTGAACTGGCCCGGCACACGCGCCGACAGTTCAACCAGTCGATAGTCGAGAAACGGCGTGCGCGCCTCCAGGCCCCAGGCCATGGTCATGTTGTCGACGCGTTTGACCGGGTCGTCGACCAGCATCACCGTGCTGTCCAGACGCAGGGCTTTATCGACGGCCGCATCGGCGCCGGGCTGGGCGAAATGTTCTTTCACAAAGTCGCCGGCTGCATCGTTCGCGGTCAGCCATTTGGGCTGCACGGTCGCGGCATAGTCGTCGTAACTGCGGTCGAAAAACGCATTGCGATAGGCCGCATACGGATCGGCCGCGCCGTCGACTTGCGGATACCAGTGATAACCGGCGAACAACTCGTCCGCGCCCTGGCCGCTCTGTACCACCTTGCAATGCTTGGCCACTTCGCGCGACAGCAGATAGAAGGCGATGCAGTCATGGCTGACCATTGGCTCGCTCATCGCGCGGAACGCGGCGGGCAGTTGCTCGATGATCTCTTTCTCGTCGATACGCAATTGATGATGTTGGGTGCCGTAGTGTTTGGCGATCAGATCCGAATACTGAAACTCGTCACCGCGCTCACCGCCGGCATCCTGAAAACCGATGGAAAAGGTCGACAGATTCTCGACGCCGACTTCACGCAACAGGCCAACCAACATGCTTGAGTCGACACCGCCGGACAGCAGCACACCGACATCCACAGCGGCGCGTTGACGGATCGCCACCGCTTCGCGGGTGCTGTCGAGCACGCGGTCGACCCAGTCTTCGAGGGTGAGGTTTTTCTCGTCGTCGCGTGGGCCGTAAGGCAGGGTCCACCAGGTTTTCTGCTCGGTGCTGCCATCGGCTTCAACACGCATCCAGGTCGCCGGCGGCAGTTTTTCGATGCCCGCCAGCAAGGTGCGCGGCGCCGGGACCACGGCGTGGAAATTCAGGTAGTGATTGAGCGCCACCGGGTCGAGGATCGGGTTGATGTCACCGCCCTTGAGCAACGCCGGCAATGCCGAGGCAAAGCGCAGGCGCTGGCCGGTGCGCGACAGGTACAACGGCTTCACGCCGAGACGGTCGCGGGCGATGAACAGGCGTTTGGCGTCGCGTTCCCAAATGGCAAACGCGAACATGCCGTTGAGCTTCGGCAGTAGTGCCTCGCCCCAGGCGTGATAGCCCTTGAGCAGCACTTCGGTGTCGCCACCGGAATAGAAGGCATAACCCAGCGCTTCGAGCTCGGCGCGCAGTTCCGGAAAGTTGTAGATCGCGCCGTTGAAGGCCAGGGACAGGCCCAGTTGGCTGTCGATCATCGGCTGCGCCGAGCCGTCCGACAGGTCCATGATTTTCAGGCGACGATGGCCCAGGGCAATCGGCCCTTGGGCATGGAAGCCCCACGCGTCGGGGCCGCGAGGGGCCAGGTGATGGGTAATTCTCTCGATCGCTGCAAGGTCTGCAGGTTGTTGATCAAAACGTAACTCGCCAGCTAATCCGCACATAAAATCCTTACCGGTTTTTCCGTTGGGGAGGGGTCAGACCGTACCTCGCCAGAAGGGCGGGTACTCAGAAACTGACCCGCCCCGGTAAGTGGAGTTTTAGAACGATAAGTTATAAGGCATCAGGTTCTAGCTTGTGCAGCAGAGCGCCCGGTTGCTCGCGCGAATGTTTTTGCACCTCGAACTGCCCGAAGTAGTCGTCAGCCAGTGCACTGTTTATCTGAGCACCGGGTTTAACGGTGTCTGTGGTGGACAAGCGTTTTTTCATATTTACCAGTCGAGACAGCCCGTCGTGTTTTTCGATGGCGGTCCAGCGGTCGAGGCTGGCGAAGACGAGGGCGAGCAGTTCGTCCGTGGCATAGACACGCAAGCGCCTGCTGAAATCCTCGTTCGCGTTGTTGAGATGCGCAGTGTCTGTGCGTAACGCCTGAGTCTGTCGTCGATTGGCGTAGGCGGGCTCGTTGACATTGGCAACTGCGACGGCAAGTTCCCCGGCATCTGCAGTCAACTTGTCGAGATGGCGATCGAAAAAATGTTTGTACAGACCTGTCTTCAGCGGGGTGAACGCGATGTCGTCTACAAACGAAATGCTTTGCAGATTCAATGCCCGAAATTCACCTTGTTCGCGGTGAGTCAGTTGCGAAATCAACAGTTCCTGCAGTTCTTCACTTGCAACGAGGTTGACGGCCAGGCGATATCTGCACTGTTCTTCACTATCGTCCTGATAAAAGCTGTCGCCAGTATCATTGGGGATGTAGACGTAATAACTGTCTTTCGTCGAGTGATCGGTCTGGCGACAGGTGATCAATACGGCATCTGTCATGTATTTGCCAAATAACTGTATCGACTGCAACTTGATGTTGGAGTGGTTGAACAGGTCGCCATGAAAGATGTCTTCGTTGCCTTTGGCAAGATTCAACAGGGTGATCAGTCGATGAAGCGGGAAGTTCGGCTTGCTGAAATACTTTGCGTACGCGGCGAGCTTCATGTTTGTTTTGTGCATTCGCAGACTGATCAATTCGAGGCTCGAGACTCTGAACGTTCTGGAAACATGTTTCTGGTAACTGCCGCCGAGATCAAGCTGGCGGCTCAACAGGGCAAACGCTTGTGCGGTTATCTGGGTGGGGATTGAGCCGTCGGCCGATTTTTTGTCGACTTTGGACAGGGTCTTGCTGTCGTCCGAGAAGTAACCGGCAGCCGCTTCCTGCTCCGTAAAATTCAGCATTGCCGCCTGTAGCAAGGTGTAGGTGTGGGTACCGTCATCCACAGCCGTTGCGGGTTTGAGCTTGATGCTGTCGCTGACGCTGAACCGCCTTCCATAGTCTTGCTGCAGTGCCTGTCGCAGCTTGCGCTTGCAGAAATCCTCCAGTGTTTCCAGTTTGCTCAGCAATTGATCAATGTAGTTCTGGTAGGGCAGCGCCTCATCGAGTAATGCGCGGAATTCGCCAAGCCTGACCGGATCGGCTTTAAGCAATCCGTCATTGATGAAATGGGCCACGACGTTTGCCTTGTCCTGGTCACCCAATTCATTGAGCAGTTTTTTCTGCGTGGCTTCGTTTGCCAAAGCGCTCGCTTGTTGTTCGGGCTGGATAATCATGTGCAAGTCTCGTGTTGAATAAGAGACTCGATCCTAGGCCGCCAAGACGAAAAATAATAACGTGTTTAGTTGATCGCTTGAGCCATGAAGTGAACGGTATTTTGATTGAAAAATATACATATATATCGCCACGGAAAGGTCTGAGTGTGTATGCGGTATTTGCATCGAAAATGACGATCCGGGCGCTCTGCAGGTATTGGGGAAATGGTGGTAGATATCTATGTTGTTGATGAAAAATACTGTTGCTTTGTGCGTGCCTGAGCATTGGATTTTGTATTGTTAATTGTGTTGCGCTTTCTATATGTTCAATGCTCCAGCTCGCAATAAAGGACTATTGACGATGTCAGCCAAAGTAAAGACGCAACAAGCAATCCTCAGCACATTGCTCGATGCCACAGAGGATCTCGATACTGCCCGGGCTTTGCAGAAAAGCCTGCCGGCGCATTTATTGAAAGCGCCGGCGGCCGCTTTGTCCGCCCTTGATCAGACAAGCCGTGATCTGCACAGGATTCAGTCGACCGTGGCGGCGGACCTGCTCGCGTTAAAGCCGTTGCAGGCGTTCTGCATCAGTGAACTGAGCGAGGCCTTGAAGCGCAAATGGTCGGTAACCTTTGATGTCGAAAAGGACTTCCTGAGTTTGCCGGGCGTTGATTGCGGTTGCCCCGCGATTTCAACCGATGAGAACGGTATTCAGACCTACCCGCACGCTACACCGACGCTGTTGCAAGCGGCGATGCAGAACTTCAGCGAAGACGAGGCGGCTGAAAACTTTCCAGAAGGCAGTTTCATTCGAGTGCACAGTGCCCCGGACGGGGTCACCGGGCTGACCCCGAAAACGTTCGCCGCTTTTTGTCGAACGCTGGATCTGGGCAAACGCTACCAAGAGCATTTTCAGCAAGTGTTTGGCCTGCTCGACAGCGATGGCGAGGTGATCGTCACCAGTACCATGACCGCTGATATCGCGAAAATGAAAAAGCTGCTGTTGCAATTCGACATGCACCAGGCCGCGCTCAAAAGCCATATCACTCTGGCAGGTCAGCGCATGCTGCAGACGCTGATCGACGAAGATGGCGTGGCGTCAGCGCAAACGCTGCGCTACGGCAACCGAACGCTGATCATGCAAGGCATCAGGATTTTCGACAGTTGTGTCTGGGGCGTGGTGGTGTTTTCTGCCCGTTCGGTGGAGTTGTACCCGGATGAGTGGTGCCTGGTGTACATGGCCGGTGAACCCGAGCGCCCCCTGTACGAGTACTCCGGTTTCACCGCGTTCAAGCAGTACCTGACACAGCAGTTGAAGCTAAAAAGTTACAAGGATTATCTCGCCAACAGCATCGATGATGATGACAAGGCCGACTTCTTCAAGTCCGTCGCCGATAGCGCTGATCTGGGCCACATCAAGCAGGTGCCGATCACCGTGGCGCTCTTTGAGTTCATGGTGCAAAGCCACGTTGGCAAGGTGCAACTCGATGCGCGCAAGCTGGCCGTGCCGACCGCCGATGTCGATGAGGAGGTGCGCAAGAAGCGCCTGCTGGATTTTCTGCAGTTGGGTGTGACCATCGTCTCCGTGGCGGGCTTCATCGTGCCAGTGCTGGGGCAGTTGATGATGGGTGTTGCAGTCGGGCAGTTGCTCGGCGAGGTGTATGAAGGTGTCGAGGACTGGCGCCGTGGCGATCATGAGCAAGCGCTGTCGCATCTGTTGAGCGTGGCGGAAAATATCGCCCTGATGGGCGTCTTTGCCGGCGGGCAAAAAGCTTTGGGAACACTGGGTAAAAAGCTGCTGCGCTCACACCCGGAGTTCTTCGGTGAATTTGCCGCAGTGCTCAATAGCGCCGGCAAACCGCGCCTGTGGAAACCCGATCTCTCGCGCTATGAGCATTCCCTTCCGGAAGGCGTGACCGTCGCGCCGGGTTCCAGGGATTTTTATCAGATCGGCGGGAAAACCATCGCCCGCGTCGAACATCGGTTTTTCGCCGGTCCCTACGATTCCGCCGCGAAAGTCTGGCGTCTGGAACATGCCGAACGTGCACGCGCTTATGTTCCAGAACTTGTCCGGCACGTCGAAGGCGGCTGGCGGCTGCCCGCAGAAGAACCACAGCAATGGAGCAGTGCGGCCTACACGCTCAAGCGTATCGATCCGCAGTTGAGTGAATTCGTCGATACCGATCTGGACATGCTGTGCCGCGTCAGCGACACCCCTCACGATGCCTTGCAACAGGCCTTTACCGACAATTTGAGCCTGCCTGTGCGCTTGCGGGAAACCGTCGAGCGCGCGCGGATCGTGCGCCAGCTGCGGCAATTGACCCTCGAACTGCAAAGCGGCGAAACCCATTCCGGCCAGCCTGTCGAGGAGCAGTTGCAGGCCTTGCCGAAAATGTCCGGCTGGCCGGCCGACCGCTACATCGAGGTGACCGACGCCGAAGGCAGCGTGACGGCGACTTATCCTCTGACCACGGTCCTCGATGAATCGCTGGGTGTGGTAGTCAGCGAGCAGCAACTGGCGCGCGGGCAGTTGTTGCAAACCGTGGTTGATGGCCTGTACCAGAACGAGGTCGACGCCCTGCTGGGCAGCAAAGTCGCGAAAAGCGTCGAAGAATCGACCCTGGCAAAGAAACTGGGCGCGGCGCTCAAGGCAGATCATCGCGCGGCGTTCGAGCGCATGTATCAGCGCTACGATCAGAGTGACATTGATGATGTTCTGAAGCTGCGCCAGGTGTTTGCAGACATTCCAGCGCGCTATGCGCAAGCGCTCATCGAACGTGCGCCGAGTGCGCAGCGCCTGCATTTGCGCTCGACCGGACGAGTGCCGCTGAGGCTCGGGCAACAAGTCCGGGAGGCCATCGACCAGGTGCGTCTGGACCGCGCACTGGCGGGGTTTCACTGGCCGCGTCTGGCCAATGACGACACCGACAATCTGGCGATTCAGTTGTTGCCTCGGCTGAGCGGCTGGGATTCTCGACTGCGTCTGGAGCTACGTGACAAGGCGCTCACCGGGCCGATTCTGCAAGCCGTTGGCGAAACGTCGGCGACCCCCGTCAATACCTGCTCGCTGGTCAAAACCGCCGAAGGCTATGAAGCGTTTGGCGGCGATGGCAAAACCCTGGGCAAGGTTGCTTCCGGCCCTGACGCCCTGTACGCCGCCATCCTCAAGGCACTACCGCCACGCCAGCGAATAACCGCCGGATATGCCGATCCACTGCCGGCCGACAGCTCACGGCTGCGCAAACAGTTGCTCAATACTGCGCTGGAGCAGCGCGAGGCCACGGCCCGCACGCTGGCCCGGGGCACATACGAACCGCGGGTGGTCGAGCCTGCCTGTATGCAAGGCGACCATCCACCGCCGGTGAAGCATCCGCCAGCGCTGATGCGCAAAGTGCGCAAACTCTATCCGCGCCTGAGTGAAGCGCAGGCCAGTGAGTTCATTGAGGGGCTGGGACAAGACCTGCTGACCCGTGCAACACGGGTCAATGAGTTGCGCCGGGATCTGCAAAGCCTGCGTGAAGCGCTGTTTCTCTGGAGCGAGGATACGACCGCCATGAGTAAGCTGGGAGGTGATCTAGCGGAGGTGCGGCACAGTCGTCAGACCATGGCCGAGCTGATCGAAAAAGGCTTTCGCCGGTTCTACTCGGTCAATAACGAAGCTGGAAAATCAGTCGGCGTGTTGAATCTTGATGGCATGCGCGTCGGCAAGCTGCCGACGCTGCCACCGGGGATCAGTTTCGAGCATATCCAGCAACTGTTCATGAATGACATGGCGCTGGATGATGATGTCGCGCACTTCCTCAAGTCGTTCAAAAAGCTTGAGTCGCTGGAACTCGACAAGAACGCCATCACTCGTCTGCCTGAAGTGCTGTCGCATATGCCCGATCTGAGCCGCTTGAGCCTGGCGCACAACAAGCTCCAGTTGACCGAGCAGACGCTGGCCAAACTCAACGGTTTGCGTTCGCTGCACCATCTGAACCTCAACGAAAATCCGCTGGGTGCCACGCCGGATGTCAGCCAGATGTTCAATCTGCGCCGGCTGCTGCTGGAAGCTACCGGCCTCACGGAAATGCCCAAGGGGCTGGAGCGTCTGCTGTATCTGGACTGGACAGACTTGAGCCGCAACCAGATCAAAAATCTGCCTGACTGGCTGTTCAAGACACCGCGACGTTTCAGCCAGACGCTGAACCTGAGGCTCAATCCTCTGGTCGATCCGAGCAAAACGTATCTGGAGATCTATCGCGACAATTTCGGCGTCGGCATGGGCTATCTGGAAAACGACATCGCTCGACTCAACGAACAACAGGCACGCTCGCTGTGGCTTTCCGAGGAGACGGGTGAGGTCGGGGTCAGGCGTGAACGGATCTGGAACGCATTCAAGGATGATTCACGCGCCGACGGCCTGTTTCATCTGCTTGCCGAACTGGGCGATACCGCCGATTCGGAGAAGGTCAAAAAGGACATGCAGCGGCGGGTCTGGGCCGTGCTGGAAGCAGCCGAATCCGATAGCGTGCTGTGTGACCAGATATTGAACGTGGCCGCCACCCCGATCAATTGCACCGACAGTGCGGCGATGAATTTCAGTTATCTGGAGGTTGCTGTGGAAGTCGATCGGGTCACCCGGCTCGCCGGCGAACGAATCACCAGCGCCAGACCGCTGCTGGAACTGGGGCGTGGTCTGTTCCGGCTTGAGCAACTGAACGACATCGCCCTGGCACATGCCGCCAAGGTCCCGGCGGCTGATCCGCTGGAAGTGAGTCTCGCCTATCGCATCGGCCTGGCCGAGGCGCTGGATTTGCCCGGGCAGCCACGCAACATGCTTTTTGGCACATTAAGCACGGTTACCGAAGCCGATCTGGAAGTGGCAAAAAACCAGGTCGCAACGGCGGAACTCTCGCCCAAATGGCTGAAGTTCATGAGTGAGCGATCATTCTGGAGAGCCTACCTGCAACGCACGTTTGCGCGAAAATTTTCCCCTCTCGATGACGTGTATGTGCCGCGCATGAGTGCCTTGGACGCGCAGAAGGAGGAGTTGTCCGATGCCGACTATTTGAGTCAGGCGGAAGTCATCAAAGCCGAGCGGCAAAGCGCCATAGACGATGTGGTGACGAACCTGACCGCCGATGCGCTGCGCGTTGCGGACCTGGGTATCTGCGCCCTGAGCGACGCATGAGTATCACTTGCCGCGAATCAGTTGGCGCAGCGCGAAACGGTTGGGATGACAGGCTTCGGCGACACTTTTGGGCAGCGGCAGTGGTTCGTTGTCCAGCCAGGCGGCCAGCAGCTCGCCCGATAGCGGTGCGGTGATCAGTCCTCGCGAACCATGGCCGCTGTTGATGTACAGCCCGTCGAGCCACGGGCAGGCGATGTCCGGCACCTGACGGGCGTCTTTGCTCAGCGCCGCATAAGCGTCGAGGAACGCTTGGCGATCGGCCAGCGGGCCGACAATCGGCAAATAGTCAGGGCTGGTGCAGCGAAAGGCTGCGCGGCCCTGCAGGTTTTCGACAGGCTGTTCGCTGATTTGCAGACGGGCGACGAGGTCAGTGGAAATCTCTTCGAGCATCGCCAGATTGCCAGCGTGTTCAGCGGTGGTCGGTGTCAGGTCATCGCTGGTGAAATCGAAACTGGCGCCGAGGGTGTGTTCGCCCAAACGGGCAGGCGCGACGTAGCCTTCGGCACAGACCACTGTGGCCAGCGTCTGACTCGCTGCGGTTTCGGCGAGACGCGTGATCTGCCCGCGAATGCGTTTGAGCGGCAACTCGGCACTCTGGGCGAAGCGTTTGATCTCGGCAGCACCGGCCAGCACCACGACCGGCGCGCTGGCGAGCAAACGGTCACCGTCCAGCGCTTGCCACTGACCATCGACTTTACGCAGTTGCAGCGCTTCGCAATGGTTGAGCAGTTCGATGTTCGGCTGCGCCGCTTGCGCCTGACACAGCGCCGGAGGATGCACCCAGCCACCTTCGGGATAGTACAAGCCGCCATGGGCCACACCGACACCGGCGCGGGCCTGCGCCTCGGGTTGCTCCAGCCACTGCAACAGATCTTCCGGGAAGGCTTGCGCCAATTGCGCGTGACGCTCGGCTTCCTTGGCATTGAACGCCAGTTGCAGCACGCCGCAAGCGTCCCAGTCGCTGCCGCGTTGCAGGGACTCCAGCAGACGCCGGGTGTAACCGAAACCGCTGACGATCAGTTGCGACAACGCCGTGCCGTGGGCGGACAACTTCAGATACAGCACGCCCTGGGGGTTGCCCGAGGCTTCTTGCGCCACGGCGTCGTGGCGTTCCAGCAACGTGACCTGCCAGCCGCGTGCGGCCAGGCTGGACGCCGTGGCACATCCGGCCAGACCGGCGCCGATCACCAGCGCACGCCGCTCACCGACAATCGGGGCAGGGCGGGCGAACCATGGCTTGTCCGGCACTGGCGGTGCAACTTCCGCTGGCCAGCCGAGAAACTCGCCACGGAGGATTTCCCACTTGTGACCGATGCCCGGCGTGCGCTTCATTTTGAATCCGGCGGCATTCAGCAAACGCCTT
Organism: Pseudomonas sp. CROZ-RG-20F-R04-15; assembly: GCF_022662375.1. GTDB lineage: Bacteria > Pseudomonadota > Gammaproteobacteria > Pseudomonadales > Pseudomonadaceae > Aquipseudomonas. The sequence continues at coordinate 178,886 of NZ_JAKNQL010000002.1, forward strand.
ACCCAACCGGTACTGGTGAAGGTGCTGATAGTCGAGCCGGGCGCTGCCAGTCGCGCCAGTTCGACGAACAGTTCGGCAGTCCACATGTCGGGGTTTTTCGCCGGAGCGAAGCCGTCGAGAAACCACGCGTCAATCTGTGCATCGAGCTGCGGCAGTTGTTCCAGTGCATCGCCGATCAACAGTGTCAACGTCACGCGGCCGTTGGCCAAAGTGATGCGCTGAAATCCCTGATGGATCGCCACGTAGTGCCTCAGCAACTGATCGGACAGTGGCTTGAGTTCAGGCCACAAGGCCAGGGCACGGTGCAAATCCGCTGGGCTCAATGGGTACTTTTCAACACTGACGAAATGCAGCCGCGCACCGGCCATGGCGTGCTGTTCGAACAGCTGCCAGGCGCAGAGAAAGTTCAGCCCGGTGCCGAACCCGGTTTCGCCGATGACCAGCCGCCCGTGTGCCGGTAACGCGGCAAAGCGCTCGGCCAGACGGTTTTGTTCGAGGAACACATAACGGGTTTCTTCCAGCCCTGATTTGTCGGAAAAATACACGTCATCGAACACCCGCGAACGCGGGCGTCCCTGATCATCCCAATCGAGTTGGGCGTGGGGCATTACAGGTTTCATGGCAGGCTCGGCAACGGCAAGGCGGCCATTCTAGCCGATCGCGCAGGCGTTGCTTGATCCATGGCAAGGCTTGCCGCCGCGACTGACGGACAATCTGCTACCTGCGGGAATTTCTGCGCCGCTGCTGTGCCCAATCCGCTAGTCTTGCTGAATCCTGGAAGGAGCCGTCCCATGTTTGAATCCGCTGAAATCGGTCACGCCATCGACAAAGAAACCTTTGATGCGGCCGTGCCTGCGCTGCGTGAAGCACTGCTGGAAGCGCAGTTCGAGTTGCAGCAGCAAAAGCGTTTCCCGGTGATCATCCTGATCAACGGCATCGAAGGCGCGGGCAAGGGCGAGACGGTCAAATTGCTCAACGAGTGGATGGACCCGCGCCTGATCGAAGTGCGCACCTTCGATCAGCAGACCGATGAAGAGCTGTCGCGGCCACCGGCCTGGCGTTACTGGCGGATGCTTCCGGCCAAGGGGCGCATGGGGATTTTCTTCGGCAACTGGTACAGCCAGATGCTGCAGGGCAGGGTGCACGGCTTGTTCAAGGATCCGCGTCTGGATCAGGCGATTGCCGGCGCCGAGCGTCTGGAAAAGATGCTCTGCGATGAAGGCGCACTGATCTTCAAGTTCTGGTTTCACCTGTCCAAGAAACAGATGAAGGCGCGGCTCAAGGCGCTGGCCGATGACCCGTTGCACAGCTGGCGCATCAGCCCGCTGGACTGGCAGCAATCGCAAACCTACGACAAGTTCGTCAAATACGGCGAGCGTGTATTGCGCCGCACCAGTCGCGATTACGCGCCTTGGCATGTCATCGAAGGCATGGATGCCAACTACCGCAGTCTGGCGGTCGGCAAGATTCTGCTCGAAGGTTTGCAAAGCGCGCTGAAACGCCCGGACGTGCATCCGCACGATGTCAGCGCCGCGCCGCTGGGCACACCGGTCGATCAGTTGAACCTGCTCGACAGCATCGACCTGACCCAGCGTCTGGACAAGAAAGACTACGAAGAGCAACTGATCACCGAGCAGGCGCGCCTGTCCGGACTGATGCGCGACAAACGCATGCGTCGCCACGCGTTGGTGGCGGTGTTCGAAGGCAACGATGCGGCAGGCAAGGGCGGGGCGATCCGTCGGGTGGCGGCGGCGCTCGATCCGCGTCAGTACAACATCGTGCCGATTGCCGCGCCGACCGAAGAGGAACGTGCGCAGCCGTACTTGTGGCGTTTCTGGCGGCACATTCCGGCGCGCGGCAACTTCACCGTGTTCGACCGTTCCTGGTATGGCCGAGTGTTGGTCGAGCGCATCGAAGGCTTTTGCACACCCGCCGACTGGCTGCGCGCCTATGGCGAGATCAATGATTTCGAAGAGCAACTGGCGGACGCCGGGGTGATCGTCGTCAAGTTCTGGCTGGCCATCGACAAGGACACGCAGATGGAGCGTTTCCAGGCCCGCGAAGAAATCCCCTTCAAACGCTTCAAGATCACCGAAGACGACTGGCGCAACCGCGACAAGTGGGATGACTACCGCGCCGCCGTGGGCGATATGGTCGACCGCACCAGCTCGGAAATCGCCCCGTGGACACTGGTCGAAGCCAATGACAAGCGTTGGGCCCGGGTGAAGGTGTTGCGCACGATCAACCGCGCACTCGAAGAAGCCTTCGAGAAATCCGACAAGCACGCGAAGAAACACAAGGACTGAGTCGATGGACACGCATACGCGGGGTGAATGATTGTCGCGGTCGTTGATGCGGTGGACTTATGCTCGGTCCACTCTCAACCGACAACAACAATGAGGTATGCCATGCGTGAAGTGGTGATCGTCGACAGCGTACGGACTGGCCTGGCCAAATCCTTTCGCGGCAAGTTCAACCAGACCCGTCCCGATGACATGGCGGCTCATTGCGTCAACGCCCTGCTTGAGCGCCACGACATCGACCCGGCCAGTGTCGAGGATTGCATCGTCGGCGCCGGCTCCAACGAAGGCGCGCAGGGCTACAACATCGGCCGTAACGTCGCGGTGCTCTCGCGTCTGGGCACCGGCACTGCCGGCATGACTCTCAATCGTTTCTGTTCGTCGGGTTTGCAGGCAATTGCGATTGCCGCCAACCAGATTGCCTCGGGATGCAGCGACATCATCGTTGCCGGCGGCGTTGAGTCGATCAGCCTGACGATGAAAAGCGTCAACACCGATCACCTCATCAATCCGTTGCTCAAGCAACAATCGCCGGGCATCTATTACACGATGGGCCAGACCGCCGAAATCGTGGCGCGGCGTTATGGCGTCAGCCGCGAAGCGCAGGACCGGTATGCGCTGCAAAGTCAGATCCGTACTGCGCAGGCGCAGGCGGCCGGGTTGTTCAACGATGAAATCGTGCCGATGGCGGTGAAATACCGCGTCGAGGACAAGAACACTGGCGAGGTGCAGATTCTCGACGGCGTGGTCGAACGCGACGATTGCAATCGTCCGGACACCACTTATGAAAGCCTTGCTGGATTGAAACCGGTGTTTGCTGAAGACGGTTCGGTGACGGCGGGCAACTCGTCGCAGCTCTCCGACGGTGCCTCGATGACACTGGTGATGAGCCTGGAAAAAGCCCTGCAACTGGGCCTCAAGCCGAAAGCGTTTTTCCGTGGTTTCACCGTCGCCGGATGCGAACCGGACGAGATGGGCATCGGCCCGGTGTTTTCGGTGCCGAAACTGCTCAAGGCCAAAGGCTTGCAGGTGGCGGGTATCGATTTGTGGGAGCTGAACGAGGCGTTTGCTTCGCAGTGCCTGTACAGCCGTGACCGGCTGGAGATCGACAACGACAAGTACAACGTCAATGGCGGCTCGATTTCGATTGGTCACCCGTTTGGCATGACCGGGTCGCGGCAGGTCGGGCATCTGGTGCGGGAGTTGCAGCGGCGTAATTTGCGTTATGGGATCGTGACGATGTGTGTGGGCGGGGGGATGGGCGCGACCGGGTTGTTTGAAGCAGTGCGTTAACAGCTGAATTTGCGTTGCATGTTCGGGCCTCTTCGCGAGCAAGCTCGCTCCCACATGGGGTAAGGGTGTACATATTTTTCATGTTCACCCCAATCCTGTGGGAGCGAGCCTGCTCGCGAAGGGATCGACCGGGTCTACCGGTTGGAATCCAGCAGTTGCATCCGCGCGATATAAGCCTTTATCTCCAGCTCAGCTTTCTCGGCATTCTCAAACGGCCCTTCAAGGGTATTTTCCCGAGTGCTGAAAAACAGTTCACCATTGACCCAACACACCCGCTCGCTGCGAAAGTGCGTGGCGGGGGCGCTGTCGCGGGCGCGCATTGCTAACATGATCGGTCTCCTTGGCTGATGCGCTGAAAGGGATCCATTGAGCTTATGCCTGAAGCACTTGACGCGCCCGGCCAGCCGATCAACGGCGCCGCGTCAATTTAATGCTGCGACCTGCACAGTTTCATTCGCGTCCTGAGCGCAACTGTCCCTGTGTCGCGACCAGTGGCAGGCCTAGAATGAGCGCACTTGTCAGCAGGCTTTGGGGTTTCCATGCACATTTCATCCGGTCGCTGGGTGTACGGCTTGTTCCTCGCGCTGCTGACCGCGTTTCTGTGGGGCATCCTGCCGATCAAACTCAAACAGGTGCTGCTGGTGATGGACCCGGTCACGGTGACCTGGTTTCGTCTGTTGGTTTCCGGTGGTTGTCTGTTCATCTATCTGAGCGCAGTGAAACGCCTGCCCAGCCGTAAAGTGCTCGGGCCCAAGGGTGGCTGGCTGGTGCTGATGGCGGTGCTCGGGCTGGTCGGCAACTATGTGTTGTACCTGATGGGCCTCAATCTGCTCAGCCCCGGCACCGCGCAACTGGTGGTGCAAATGGGCCCGATCATGTTGCTGATCGCCAGTCTGTTTGTCTTCAAGGAGCGTTTCAGTATTGGCCAGGGCATTGGTTTGGCGGTGCTGTTGATCGGTTTTGTGCTGTTCTTCAATCAGCGCCTGGCGGAGCTGCTGACCTCGCTGTCGGATTACACCGCAGGTGTGCTGCTGGTGCTGTTGGCGTCGACGGTGTGGACCTTCTATGCGCTGGGTCAGAAGCAATTGCTGACGGTGTGGAATTCGTTGCAAGTGATGATGGTGATCTATCTGTTCTGCGCACTGTTGCTGACGCCTTGGGTGCATCCACTGGAAGCGCTGAATTTGAGTCCATTGCAGGGCTGGTTGCTGTTGGCGTGCTGCATGAACACGCTGATTGCCTACGGCGCGTTCGCTGAGGCGCTGGCGCACTGGGAGGCGTCGCGGGTCAGTGCGACGTTGGCGATTACGCCGTTGGTGACGTTTGGCGCAGTGGCGATCGCGGCCGGGATCTGGCCCGAGTATGTGCATGCCGAGCAGATCAACGGGCTCGGCTATGGCGGCGCGGTGCTGGTGGTGCTGGGTTCGGCGCTGGTGGCGTTGGGGCCGTCGTTGATTGCCGGGCTCAAGGCGCGGCGGATGAAGATGGCGGCCAGTTAAACCGCGTCGCTCCCATTCGCGAGCAGGCTCGCTCCCACAGGGAAGTGCATTCCAATGTGGGAGCGAGCCTGCTCGCGAAGACGGACTTTCAGGCGCTAGAAAACTTAACCCTTGGCACCCGCCTCGATCATATTCTCCGGCCGCACCCACGCATCAAACTCTTCATCCGTCAGATAGCCCAACGCCAACGCCGCCTCACGCAAGGTCAGGCCTTCGCTATAGGCCTTCTTGGCAATCTCCGCCGATTTGTCGTAACCGATATGCGGATTCAGCGCCGTCACCAGCATCAACCCACGTTCCAGATGCCGGGCCATGACTTCGGCATCCGGCTCCAGCCCGGCGATGCAGTGCTGCTGGAAGTTGCTGCAGCCATCGGCCAGCAGACGAATCGATTGCAGCAGGTTGTGAATGATCACCGGTTTGAACACGTTCAATTGCAAGTGACCCTGACTGGCGGCAATGCCGATCGTCACGTCATTGCCCAGCACCTGACAGGCGAGCATCGACAACGCTTCGCACTGGGTCGGGTTGACCTTGCCCGGCATGATCGAACTGCCCGGCTCATTCGCCGGCAGGCGTACTTCGGCAAAGCCTGCGCGTGGCCCGGAGCCGAGCAGACGCAGGTCGTTGGCGATTTTCATCAGCGCCACGGCGAGGGTTTTCAGCGCGCCGGAAAGGCTGGTCAGCGGTTCGTGGCCGGCGAGGGCGGCGAACTTGTTCGGCGCGGTGACGAACGGCAGGCCGGAGAGCGCCGCCAGTTCTGCGGCAATCGCTTCACCAAAACCGTGCGGCGAATTCAGCCCGGTGCCGACGGCGGTGCCGCCCTGGGCCAGTTCACACACCGCTGGCAGCGCCGCGCGGATCGCGCGTTCGGCGTAATCGAGTTGCGCTATAAACCCGGACAGCTCCTGACCGAAGGTGATCGGCGTTGCGTCCATCATGTGTGTGCGTCCGGTTTTCACCAGTTTCATGTGCCGCGCCGCCAGTTCGGCGAGGCCACCGGACAGCTCGGCAATCGCCGGCAGCAGTTGTTCCTGCACGGCTTGCGCGGTGGCGATACTCATCGCGGTGGGGAAGCAGTCGTTGGAGCTTTGCGAGCGGTTGACGTGATCGTTCGGGTGCACCGGCGTCTTGCCGCCGCGCGGGTTGCCGGCCAGTTCATTGGCGCGACCGGCGATCACCTCGTTGACGTTCATGTTGCTCTGGGTGCCGCTGCCGGTCTGCCAGACCACCAGCGGGAACTGGTCGTCGTGCTGGCCATCGAGCACTTCATCGGCGGCCTGTTCGATCAGGCGGGCGATGTCGGCAGGCAGATCACCATTGCGGTCGTTGACCCGGGCAGCGGCTTTCTTGATCAGGGCCAGGGCGTGCAGCACCGGTAGCGGCATGCGTTCCTGACCAATGGCGAAGTTGATCAGCGAGCGTTGCGTCTGAGCACCCCAGTAAGCGTCGTCCGGGACTTCGATCTGGCCCAGGCTGTCGGTTTCGATACGGCTCATCGTGCACACTCCTGTTGGTCTGTTTGCGCAGTTTAGGCCGGCATCGGCCGTGGTGGTTCCATCGAGCCGATTGTTGACCGGTAAAACCCGGGCAATCAAGCGCGGCAAGGCTCGGGGGTTGAGCCACGAGGTTTTTTAGGCGCAGAATGGTCGCCCTTGGGGTTTTACCTCGCCTAGCTGAAAAGGAAACTCGATGACTCGTCTTCGTGCCATCTGCACCGCGGTTGCACTGGTTTGCGCCAGCGGCCAGGTGCTTGCCGATACCGCCAGCCACAACGCCAGTGCTGAAGCGTTCCTGACCCTGGCGCACGCTGACAAGCTGGGCACTCCGGTGTACATGCAAGTGCAGCAAATGTTCGCTCAGCGTTTTGAACAGACGAAAGCTCCGGAAGCCAAGAAAGCCGTCCTGGAAACCTACCAGGCCAAGGCCAACGCCGCGCTGGACCAGGCCATTGGTTGGAACAAGCTGAAGCCGGACATGGTCAAGCTCTACACCACTAACTTCAGCGAATCCGAGCTGAAAGACCTGGTCGCGTTCTACCAGTCGCCACTGGGCAAGAAAGTTCTGGAAAAAATGCCGCAGCTGACTCAGCAATCGGCCCAGATGACCCAGGCCAAACTGGAAAGCGCCGTACCGGTCGTCAACAAGCTGCTCGACGACATGACCAAAGAGCTGGCTCCTGCAGTTGCACCGGCCAAGAAGAAGTAAGCGGAGTTCGTGATGACCATGCAACAACGCATCGAATCGACGCTGGCGCTGCTTCAGCCCGAACATCTGCAAGTGCTGGATGAAAGCCACATGCACAGTCGCGGGTTGCAGACGCACTACAAGGCAGTGGTGGTCAGCGCGCAGTTTGACGGCCTGAACCGGGTCAAGCGCCACCAGAAAGTCTACGGCACGCTCGGCGAGCTGATGGGCGAGTTCCATGCGTTGGCGCTGCACACCTACACCCCGCAGGAATGGGCAGAGATCGGCGCCGCTCCGGCGTCGCCAACCTGTGCCGGCGGCAGCAAGCATTAAGCTTCGGTTTTTTGCTAGAATCCGCAACGCGCCGCTCACCCGGCGCGTTTTTTTTTGAATCCGGTTCACCCTTTGCGAGGGTAGCCACCTGGAGAAATACCCATGACACAACCGATTGTCGTGGCGGCACTGTATAAGTTCGTCACCCTCGAAGATTACGTCAACCTGCGCGAGCCCTTGCTGCAAGCGATGGTCGACAACGAAATCAAAGGCACTCTGCTGATCGCCGAAGAAGGCATCAACGGCACGGTCTCCGGCAGCCGCGAAGGCATCGATGGCCTGCTCGCCTGGCTCAAGAATGACCCGCGCATGATCGACATCGATCATAAAGAGTCGTATTGCGACGAGCAGCCGTTCTATCGGACCAAAGTCAAACTGAAGAAAGAGATCGTCACCCTCGGTGTCGAAGGCGTCGACCCGAACAAAAAGGTTGGCACCTACGTTGATCCGCAAGACTGGAACGCGTTGATCAGCGATCCCGAAGTGCTGTTGATCGACACGCGCAACGATTACGAAGTGTCGATCGGCACCTTCGAAGGCGCCATCGATCCGAAAACCACCAGTTTTCGCGAATTCCCTGATTACATCAAAGAACACTTCAACCCGGCCGTGCACAAGAAGGTCGCGATGTTCTGCACCGGTGGCATTCGCTGCGAAAAAGCCTCGAGCTACATGCTCGGCGAAGGCTACGAAGAGGTTTACCACCTCAAGGGCGGCATCCTGAAGTACCTCGAAGAGGTGCCGCAGGAAGAGACCAAGTGGCAGGGCGACTGCTTTGTGTTCGACAACCGCGTGACCGTGCGTCACGACCTCAGCGAAGGCGACTACGATCAATGTCATGCCTGCCGCACACCGGTCAGCGTTGAAGATCGCGCCTCCGAGCATTACGTCGCTGGCATCAGCTGCCCGCATTGCTGGGACAAACTGAGCGAGAAGACCCGGCGCAGTGCCATCGATCGGCAGAAGCAGATCGAGCTGGCCAAGGCGCGCAACATGCCGCATCCGATCGGCTACAACTACAAGCAAGCATCCACCGAGGCTTAATCATGTCTGCACGCCTGCTCTATGTGATGGACCCGATGTGTTCGTGGTGCTGGGGTTTCGCTCCGGTGGCCAAGGCCTTGGTCGAGCAGGCGCAAGCAGCTGGAGTCGAGCTGCATCTGGTGGTCGGTGGTTTGCGCACCGGCAGTGGCTCGGCGCTGGAGCCGACCACGCGTCGCTACATTCTTGAACACTGGCAAGCGGTCACCGAGGCCACCGGTCAGCCGTTCAAGTTCGACGGCGCGTTGCCCGACGGTTTTGTCTACGACACCGAACCGGCCTGCCGGGCGATCGTTACTGCGCGCAGTCTGGCGCCGGATTGCGCGTGGACACTGGTCGGACTGATCCAGCAGGCGTTTTACGCCGAAGGTCGCGATGTCACCCAGGCCAGCGTGCTGGTGGAACTGGCCGAGCAGGCCGGCGTGCCGCGTATCGAATTCGCGGCGCTGTTCGACCGTGCCGATCAGCACGAAGCCACCTTGGCAGATTTCAATTGGGTGCAGGATCTCGGCATCGCCGGGTTCCCGACCTTGCTCGCCGAGCGTAACGGTCAATTAGCATTGCTGACCAACGGCTATCAACCGCTCAGCGAGCTGTCGCCATTGCTCGGCCGCTGGCTGGAGCGCGCCGCCTGTGCATGATCCGGCCGATGACACGCCAGCCGTAAAGCGTGTCGACCGGCTGAGCTGGGCAGAAGTCCGGCGCCTGGCACTGCATCACAAAAAATCCCTGTGGATCGCCAATGGCGTGGCCGTTCTGGCAACGCTGTGCAGTGTGCCGATTCCGTTGCTGCTGCCGTTGCTGGTGGACGAAGTCCTGCTCGGCCATGGCGACGCGGCATTGAAAGTCATGAACCATGTGCTGCCGACGATGTGGCAGCAGGCGGCGGGCTATATCGGCTTGATGCTGGTCGTGACGCTGACCCTGCGTTGCAGCTCGCTGTGCTTCGGCGTGTTGCAGTCGCGGCTGTTCGCGCGGCTGGCCAAGGACATCGTTTACCGCATCCGTGTGCGCCTGATTGAGCGGCTGAAGCGGATTTCCCTCGGCGAATACGAAAGCCTCGGTAGCGGCACGGTGACCACACACTTGGTCACCGATCTCGATACCCTCGACAAATTCGTCGGTGAAACCCTCAGCCGCTTTCTGGTGGCGATGCTGACGCTGGTCGGCACTGCGAGCATCCTGATGTGGATGCACTGGAAACTGGCGTTGCTGATTCTGCTGTTCAACCCGCTGGTGATCTACGCCACGGTGCAGCTGGGCAAACGCGTCAAACACCTGAAGAAACTCGAGAACGACAGCACCGCGCGCTTCACCCAGGCGTTGAGCGAAACCCTCGATGCGATTCAGGAAATCCGCGCTGGCAATCGTCAGGGGTTCTTCCTCGGGCGACTCGGCTTGCGCGCACAGGAAGTGCGCAATTACGCGGTCAACTCGCAGTGGAAAACCGACGCCTCCAACCGCGCCAGTGGATTGTTGTTCCAGTTCGGCATCGACATCTTCCGTGCGGCAGCGATGCTCACGGTATTGTTCTCCGATCTGTCGATCGGCCAGATGCTCGCGGTGTTCAGCTACCTGTGGTTCATGATCGGCCCGGTCGAACAACTGCTGAACCTGCAATACGCCTACTATGCGGCGGGCGGGGCGCTGGCGCGGATCAACGAGCTGCTGGCGCGCGCCGACGAGCCGCAATATCCCGGTGGCGTCGATCCGTTCAAGGGCCGCGAAACCGTCGGCATTCAGGTGCAAGGCCTGAGCTTCGGCTATGGCGATGAACTGGTGCTGGACCAACTGAATCTGTCGATTGCCCCCGGTGAGAAAGTCGCGATTGTCGGCGCCAGCGGTGGCGGTAAAAGTACCCTCGTGCAGTTGCTGCTCGGGCTGTATACACCGCTGTCCGGGACCATCCGTTTCGGCGGCTCGAGCCAGCAGGAGATCGGTCTGGAAACGGTTCGCGAAAACGTCGCCGTGGTGCTGCAGCACCCGGCGCTGTTCAACGACACCGTGCGCGCCAACCTGACCATGGGCCGCACCCGCAGTGATGAAGCCTGCTGGCAGGCGCTGGAAATCGCTCAGCTCGAAGCGACCATCCGTGCCTTGCCCAATGGCCTGGACAGTATTGTCGGGCGCTCCGGCGTGCGCCTCTCCGGCGGTCAGCGCCAGCGCTTGGCAATTGCGCGGATGATCCTCGCCGAGCCGAAAGTGGTGATCCTTGACGAAGCCACCTCGGCCCTCGACGCCGCCACCGAGTACAACCTGCATCAGGCCATGGCGCGGTTCCTCAATGGCCGTACCACGCTGATCATTGCCCACCGATTGTCGGCGGTGAAACAGGCTGATCGCGTGCTGGTGTTCGACGGTGGTCAGGTTGCCGAAGACGGTGATCATCAGCAGTTGATTGCCGATGGCGGCCTGTACGCCAAGCTCTACGGCCATCTGCAACAGATCCAGCGCCCTTGAGTTTCGTGCCGGTTTCTGTGCTTAGTGCTTGAATTGCATTGAATAAAATCACCTGAAGCGCTTCAGCAGACCAGCCACTTGCACAATCGACCTAGAGGACGGCAGAGCTGTCCCTTTGATATGTCGAAAATTAGCCTAGGCTGAGCTGTCAGGAGCGGGATTTTCCGGTGTTCATCTGGCAGTGCTTGCGCAAGGGATCTCATGAAGCAAAAGCGGACTCTCGGAACGCCACGGTTGTTGGGCATCGTCTGGCCATTTATTGCCGTCGTGTTGTTTCAAGCGTTATTGGGTGGCGTGAGTCTCTACGTGCTGTCAGCCGTTCGCGGTTACGTCGCCGGCGAAAGCCTTTGGTCCAAAGGCCAGAAAGACGCGATCTACTACCTCAATCTGTACGCCGACAGCCGTGACGAGGTCATTTACCAAAAATATCAAAGCGCAATCAGCGTGCCGCAGGGTGGGCATCAATTGCGTCTGGCGCTTGATCGGCAACCGCCCGATCTGCAAGCCGCACGTGAGGGCATCCTCAAGGGCGGAAACCATCCGGACGATGTCTCAAGCCTGATCTGGCTCTATCTGAACTTTCGCCATTTCAGCTACCTGGAAACCGCCATCGACCGCTGGACAGTGGGGGATGCCTACCTGGTGCAACTCGATGATGTGGCCCGGGAGATGCAACAGCGCATCTCTGACAACGAGGCCACACTGATCGATATCCAGCGCTGGAAAGGTGAGATTCTCGCCATCAACGAAGGCGTAACGCCTGCGGCCAAGGCTTTCAGTGATGCGCTCGGCGAGGGGTCGCGGATGATTCTGCGACTCTTGTTGTTCACCAATATCGCCACCGCACTGGGTCTGATCCTGTTGGCGCTGTTGCGTACACACAAACTGCTCAAACAGCGCCACGCCTTCGCCGAAGCCCTGCAGCTGGAAAAGGATCGTGCGCACGTCACCTTGCATTCGATCGGTGATGGCGTCATCACCACCGATGTCAGCGGCGCCATCGATTACATGAACCCTGCCGCCGAAGCCATGACCCACTGGAAGGCTGAACAAGCCGCCGGTCTGCCGCTGGCCGCGCTGTTCAATTTGCTCGACGACAACGCTCAGGCCGAAGGCCTGACGCTGATCGAGCACATTCTCGGCGGCAAACTCAGTGGCGGCAGCGAACATTCGAAACTGATCCAGCGTCTGGATGGCACGACATTGTCGGTGACGCTGGTCGGTGCGCCGATCCGTAATGCCGGCAAGGTCAGTGGCACGGTGCTGGTGCTGCACGACATGACTCAGGAGCGGCAATACATTGCCAATCTGTCGTGGCAGGCCACCCATGACGCGTTGACCGGGCTGGCCAACCGTCGCGAGTTCGAATATCGCCTGGAGCAGGCGCTGCACAACCTGACGCGCCATGCCGGACGACATGCGTTGATGTTCCTCGACCTCGATCAATTCAAACTGGTCAACGACACTTGTGGTCACGCTGCGGGCGATGAACTGTTGCGGCACATCTGCACGCTGCTGCAATCAGGACTGCGCGAGGGCGATACGCTGGCGCGGCTTGGCGGTGATGAGTTCGGCATTCTGCTGGAGAACTGCGCACCGGAGGCGGCGGAGAAAATCGCCGAAGCGCTGCGCCAGACTGTGCAGAATCTGCATTTTGTCTGGAAAGGGCGGCCATTCCTGACCACGGTGAGCATTGGCCTGGTACATATTGCGCAGACCCCGACCACGCTTGAGGCCTCACTGCGCGCTGCCGACATGGCCTGCTACATGGCCAAGGAAAAGGGCCGTAACCGCGTGCAGGTTTACCACGCCGACGATTCCGAGCTGTCGCTGCGCTTTGGTGAAATGGCCTGGGTGCAGCGTCTGCACATGGCGCTGGAAGAAGACCGCTTTTGTCTGTACGCCCAGGAAATCGCGCCACTCAAGCCGAGTGACAGCAAGGGCGGGCACATCGAAATTCTCTTGCGTCTGCACGACGAAGCCGGGCGAATGATTCTGCCGGACAGTTTCATTCCTGCTGCTGAACGTTATGGGTTGATGAGTCAGCTGGACCGTTGGGTAGTTCAGAACGTATTCAAGGTTATTGCTCAATGTATTGCGCAAGAACATGAAGGTCCTTTAGCAATGTGTGCGATTAATCTGTCAGGCATTACTATAGGAGATGACGCGTTTTTGCACTTTCTGCGCGAGCAGTTTGTTAACTACGCAATACCGCCTGAAATGATTTGTTTTGAAATTACAGAAACCAGTGCAATTGCAAATCTGGGCAGTGCAATAAGATTTATTAATGAACTCAAAGGCTTAGGTTGCTACTTTTCGTTAGATGATTTTTGCGCCGGAATGTCTTCATTCGCTTATCTGAAACATTTGCCTGTAGACTTCCTGAAGATCGACGGGAGTTTCGTAAAGGATATGCTGGACGACCCGATTAACCGCGCAATGGTCGAAGTGATCAATCACATCGGGCATGTCATGGGTAAGCAGACAATTGCCGAGTTTGTTGAAACAACCCAGATCGAGCAGGCATTGCTTGAAATTGGTGTGGATTACGCTCAAGGGTATGTTATAGAACGCCCACAGTTGTTTACCTGTGACAGTTTGCAAAGTCGGCCCGCCAGACCGCAACCGCTGTTATTCAAAGCGCCTGGCACGTTCCGTTGAAGTCTCTTGCCGATCCTTACAATCACAAATCAAAAGGAGCCGAACAGTGATCGACACATTCAACCGAACCGGACCACTCATGGAAGCTGCAAGTTATCCAGGCTGGGCACAACAGCTCATCCAGGACTGCAGCGAGAGCAAGCGCCGGGTTGTCGAACATGAACTTTATCTGCGCATGCGTGATAACAAGCTCAGCGCCAGAACCATGCGTCAGTACCTGATCGGGGGCTGGCCGGTGGTAGAGCAATTCGCGTTGTACATGGCGCAGAACCTCACCAAAACCAAATTTGCCCGTCACCCGGGCGAAGACATGGCGCGGCGCTGGCTGATGCGCAATATCCGCGTTGAACTCAATCACGCCGATTACTGGGTGCATTGGAGTCGCGCACATGGCGTCAGTCTGGAAGACCTTCAGGCCCAGCAAGTGCCGCCGGAACTGCATGCCTTGAGTCATTGGTGCTGGCACACCAGTTCAGCCGATTCACTGATCGTGGCCATCGCGGCCACTAACTATGCGATCGAGGGCGCGACCGGGGAGTGGTCGGCGGTCGTCTGTTCGACCGGTGTTTACGCGGCCGCGTTTCCGGAAGAAGACCGCAAGCGGGCGATGAAGTGGCTGAAGATGCATGCCCAGTATGACGACGCCCATCCGTGGGAAGCGCTGGAAATCATCTGCACCCTGGCCGGGATGAACCCGAGCAAAGCCTTGCAGGCTGAGTTGCGACAGGCAATCTGCAAGAGCTACGACTACATGTATCTGTTTCTGGAGCGCTGCATGCAGCTGGAGACTTCCGAGCGCTTGCTGGTCAATCGGGAGCGCAGGGCGGTAGTCGAGAGCTGATTTTCGGCCTCACGCAAAAACCAATGTGGGAGCGAGCCTGCTCGCGAAAGCGGTCCGTCAGTCAACTCATGGTTGAATGTCAGATTGCATTCGCGAGCAGGCTCGCTCCCACACTGTTTTGTGTTGGCTGGAAAACCCTTAGCCGGCCATGGCCAACCGATTGCGCCCTTCACGCTTGGCCACATACAGCGCACTGTCAGCGCGGCGCAGCAAGCTGTCGGCGGATTCGCCCGGCAACAACGTTGAGCATCCCAGGCTCACGGTCAGCTCGATCGACTGCCCATCGGCGTAATACTCGGCCGCCTGAGTCGCGTAGCGCAGACGTTCGCCGACCATGGCCGCCGCTTCTCGGCTGGTGTTGGACAGCAGGATCAAAAACTCTTCCCCGCCATAACGAAACACCATGTCGACATTGCGCAACTGGGCCTTGATCGTCGCGGCGATCGCTTTGAGCACGTCATCGCCGGCGCTGTGGCCGTGGCTGTCGTTGACCCGTTTGAAGTGATCGATATCGAGCATCAGCAGTGACAGCGGTTGCAGGTGCCGACGGGACATCTCGATTTCCCGTTGCAGGGTCTGCTCCATGGCAATGCGGTTACCGGCGCCGGTCAGCGGATCGCGCAGAGCGCTCTGCGTCGCCTCGCGATAGAGCAGGGCGTTGCGCATCGGGTACAGCAAGGATGACAGCAGTGATTCGAGCTGGCCTTGTTCCTTGTCGTTGAAGCGCTGATTGCGACGGAACACCAGTTCGCCCATGTGCTCACCTTCGTGGCTCAGGCTGTAGCTGATCGAATGGTGGCCACGGCTGCCGAACTCCAGGCGCAAATCGCTGTCCTGATGCACGTAGCTGAGCGCGTCCAGCGGCACGAGGCGCTGAACTTCGCGGAAAAACAGACCGAGGATGCGTTGCGGTTCGAGGCTGGTTTGCAGTTGCAGGCTCATTTGCTGGCGCAATTGCGCAAGACTGGCCGGTCGCTCCAGAAGGGGAGGCAGTTGACCAAAGCCCAGGCGTTGCAATTTGGCACTGTCAAAGTCAATTGCATTGGTCTGGGAGGGTGATTTCATATGGCGTGAACCCTTAGCGGTAAGTCTGTCTTACAGGCTGGGTGAGAGCGGCTATGGGCTGCGCGTCATACTGATCCATCAGTCCCGTAGGACGTTTGGCGTAAGTCTAGTCTGCCGGATGACGATTAGTAAGCTATCGAAATCGGCCTCGCCCCATTGCCTTCACGCGGCTTGTTTTGAGGAAATTTAGAGCGAAAGTCGTGCCATTCAGTTCGGTTTTATTTAAACCGTTTGTAATCAATGGCTTGTCTTTGAAGGCGGGAAGTGGGTGCTGGAAAATTGACTGGATTGTGACGCTCTCGAGCGGCAAATGCATGCCGCGACAGGAATCTGCCGCGGCAACAAATGCGACGTATGGCAGTTATTGCGCGTTGAATGCCTGACCGTTGATGCCGGTGCTGTCCGGGCCCATCAGGTACAGGTAGACCGGCATGATCTCCTCGGGCGTCGGATTGTTCAGCGGGTTTTCCCCCGGATAGGCCTGCGCGCGCATGCTGGTGCGCGTACCGCCCGGGTTGATGCTGTTGGAGCGTACCGGCGCTACGCCGTCGACTTCATCGGCCAGGGTTTGCATCAAGCCTTCGGTGGCGAATTTCGACACGCCATAAGCGCCCCAGTAAGCACGGCCCTTGCGCCCGACGCTGCTGGAGGTGAACACCACCGAAGCATCCTGAGACAGCTTGAGCAGCGGCAGCAGGGTGCTGGTCAGCATGAACATGGCGTTGACGTTGACCTGCATGACGCGCATGAAGTTTTCGCCGGACAACTGCTCGATCGGCGTGCGCGGGCCAATGATCGAGGCATTGTGCAGCAGACCATCGAGGTGGCCGAATTCGGTCTCGATCATCGCTGCCAGCTCGTCGTACTGATGGGGCAGGGCGGTTTCGAGGTTGAACGGAATCACGGCGGGTTGCGGATGGCCCGCTGCTTCGATGTCGTCGTAGACCTGCGTCAGATTCGCTTCAGTCTTGCCCAGCAGGAGCACGGTGGCACCGTGAGCGGCGTAGGTTTTCGCCGCAGCCGCGCCAATGCCACGACCGGCACCGGTGACCAGAATGACCCGATCCTTGAGCAATTCGGGACGAGCGGAGTAATCAAACATAAAAACCTCATCATGGAGTCAGATCGTTCCCCACGTTCCGCGTGGGAATGCAGCCAATGACGCTCTGCGTCAGGCCTCAGCAGCTGCAAAGCGCGCTATCGAGCACCTTGCGCAACTCCGACGGGTGATCCACCACCACGTCCGCGCCCCAATGCCGCGGATTGTCGTCCGGGTGGATATAACCAAACGTCACCGCCGCGGTTTTCGTACCGGCATCGCGGCCCGATTCGATATCACGCAGATCATCGCCGACAAACAGAACCGTCGCCGGATCCAGATCAAGCATCTTGCACGCAAGGATCAACGGCTCCGGATCCGGCTTGCTGTTCTTCACATGATCCGGGCAGATCAGCAGTGCCGAGCGCTCGGCCAGCCCCAGTTGTTGCATGATCGGCTCAGCAAAGCGCAAAGGCTTGTTGGTGACCACGCCCCAGATCAGGTTGGCCTTCTCGATGTCGGCGAGCAGTTCGCCCATGCCATCGAACAGCTTGCTGTGCACCGCGCAGCCGACCAGATAGCGCTCAAGGAACTCCAGACGCAGTTCTTCGAAGCCCGGCGATTCCGGGTCCATCGAAAACGTCACCGCGACCATGGCTTTGGCGCCGCCGGAAATCTCGTCGCGAATGTGCTTGTCGTTCATCGGCGGCAGGCCACGATCGGCGCGCATCGCCTGGCAGATGGCGATGAAGTCCGGCGCCGTGTCGAGCAGGGTGCCGTCCATGTCGAAGAGAACTGCTCTGATGGCCATCGGCTTACTCCTCGCGCAGGGTCTGGATCATGTAGTTGACGTCAACATCGTTGGCCAGCTTGTAGTGCTTGGTCAGCGGGTTGTAGGTCAGGCCGATGATGTCCTTGACGGTCAGGCCGGCCATGCGGCTCCAGGCGCCGAGCTCGGACGGGCGGATGAATTTCTTGAAGTCGTGAGTGCCACGCGGCAACAGCTTCATGATGTATTCAGCGCCGATGATGGCGAACAGATACGCCTTCGGGTTGCGGTTGATGGTCGAGAAGAACACCTGGCCGCCGGGCTTGACCATGCGGAAGCAGGCGCGGATCACCGATGACGGATCAGGCACGTGCTCGAGCATCTCGAGGCAGGTCACTACGTCGAACTGCTCAGGCATTTCTTCGGCGAGGTCTTCGGCGGTGATCTGGCGGTATTCGACGTTGACGCCGGATTCCAGCTGATGCAATTGCGCGACCGCCAGCGGCGCTTCGCCCATGTCGATGCCCATCACAGTGGCGCCGCGTTGCGCCATGGCTTCGCTGAGAATGCCGCCGCCGCATCCGACGTCGAGGACCTTCTTGCCGGCCAGATTGACCCGTTCGTCAATCCAGTTGACCCGCAGCGGGTTGATGTCGTGCAGCGGTTTGAATTCGCTTTCGCGGTCCCACCAACGATGGGCCAGGGCTTCGAATTTGGCGATTTCGGCGTGGTCGACGTTGCTCATGGTCAATTCCTCTAAAACTTGAAAAAGGGCTGTAGCCCCGGAGTCTGCTCCGGGGTGTTTACGATTCGGTGTGGCCGCTGATGCGCTGGCCCCAGGCCCGGGCGGTAGCGCCCAATTGTTCTTCGTCGAGTCGGGTCAGACGCCGGTCGTCGAGCAGTTGTTTGCCGGCGACCCACAGGTGTTTCACGCAATCGCGACCGGTGGCGTATATAAGTTGCGAAACCGGGTCATACACCGGTTGCTGGGCCAGGCCAGACAGATCGAAAGCGACGATGTCGGCAGCTTTGCCGATTTCCAGCGAGCCGACTTGCGCTTCGATCCCTAGCGCCCGCGCGCCATTGAGCGTGGCCATGCGCAGTGCACGGTGGGCGTCCAGCGCCGTGGCCGAGCCGGCGACGGCTTTGGCCAGCAGGGCGGCAGTGCGGGTTTCGCCGAGCAGATCCAGATCGTTATTGCTGGCGGCGCCATCGGTGCCGACCGCGACATTCACGCCAGCCTGCCACAAACGCTCCACCGGACAGAAACCGCTGGCCAGTTTGAGATTGGATTCCGGGCAATGGATCACGCTGGTGTTGCTTTCTACCAGCAACGCCAGGTCGTCATCGCTGATCTGGGTCATGTGCACGGCCTGGAAACGCGGGCCGAGCAGGCCCAGACGACCGAGGCGAGTGAGCGGGCGTTCGCCGTGTTGCTCCAGCGCTTGCTGGACTTCGAACGCCGTTTCGTGGACATGCATGTGGATCGCCGCGTCCAGTTCCTCGGCAATCACGCGGATTTTCTCGAGGTTCTCGTCGCCGACGGTGTACGGTGCATGAGGACCGAAGGTGATCTTGATGCGATCGTGATGCTTCAAGTCGCCGAACAGCTCGACGCCCTGACGAATGGCTTCATCGGCGTTCGCGGCGCCTGGAATCGGGAAGTCGAGGATAGGAATCGCGATCTGCGCGCGAATGCCGCTGTTGTGCACGCGTTCACTGGCGACTTTCGGGAAGAAATACATGTCCGAAAAACAGGTGATGCCACCCTTGATCTGCTCGGCAATGGCCAGATCGGTGCCGTCACGCACGAAATCTTCGCTGACCCATTTCGCTTCGGCCGGCCAGATGTGGTTTTCCAGCCAGGTCATCAGCGGCAGATCATCGGCCAGACCACGGAACAGCGTCATCGCCGCGTGGCCGTGAGCGTTGATCAGGCCGGGGGCGAGCAGCACGTCCGGCAGTTCGCGGATTTCAGTGGCGTTACACTTCAATGCTTCGGCGCGCGGGCCGATAAACACGATGCGACCGTCGCGGATGCCCAGGCCGTGCTCCTTGAGCACAACGCCTGCAGGTTCGACGGGTACCAGCCAGGTCGGCAGCAATAATAAGTCGAGCGCAATGGCAGGTTTCGGCATCGAGGGTCGGTTCCAGTGCTTTTGTAAAGGATGGCGAAGTATACCCGAGCGTCTTCGCGGGGGGATCGCTATAATCGGCGGCTTTTGTTCATGAGTGCGGGGTGTAGGATGCGCGATCGACTGTTGGCTGCGGAAAAAGTGAAGGCCATCGATTGGCGTGACAGCGCGCTGCACCTGCTGGATCAGCGTATTTTGCCGTTCGAAGAAACCTGGATCGCCTACACCAGCGCCGCTGGCGTGGCTGAAGCGATTCGCTCGATGGTGGTGCGTGGCGCGCCAGCCATTGGCATCAGTGCGGCGTATGGCATTGTCCTCGCGGCCCGTGCGCGGATCGCCGAAGGTGGCGACTGGTATGCGGCACTGGAAGAGGATTTCGCCTTGCTGGCCGATTCCCGTCCGACGGCGGTCAATCTGTTCTGGGCGCTCGGCCGTATGCACGATCGCCTCGATCGCTTGAAAGAGAATGCCGATCCGCTGGCGGCACTGGAAGCAGAAGCCATCGCCATCCACGAAAGCGACCGTGAAGCCAACCTGACCATGGCCCAGCTCGGCGTTGATCTGATCCGCAAGCATCAGGGCAATGCCCAGGCAATTCTGACCCATTGCAATACCGGCGCGCTGGCCACCGGCGGCTTCGGCACCGCGCTGGGGGTGATTCGTGCGGCGTTTATTGAAGGTATGGTCGAGCGCGTTTATGCCGACGAAACCCGCCCGTGGTTGCAAGGCTCGCGCCTGACCGCGTGGGAGCTGGCCAACGAAGGCATCCCGGTAACACTCAATGCTGACTCCGCTGCCGCGCACATCATGAAAACCAAAGGCGTGACCTGGGTGATCGTCGGTGCTGACCGCATCACCGCCAACGGCGACGTGGCGAACAAGATCGGCACCTATCAACTGGCGGTCAACGCCATGCACCATGGTGTGCGTTTCATGGTGGTGGCGCCGAGTTCGACCATCGACATGAATCTGGCCAGCGGTGATGACATCCCGATTGAAGAGCGTGACGGTGCCGAGTTGCTGGAAGTCGGCGGCAAGCGCGTCGGTGCGGACGTTGAAGCGTTCAACCCGGTGTTTGATGTGACGCCGGCGGATCTCATCGACGCGATCGTCACCGAGAAGGGCATCGTCGAACGCCCGGACACCGCGAAAATGGCCCAGTTAATGTGCCGAAAACGCCTGCATTGATTGGCTTGATGTCTGCGTTGTTCTCTTCGCGAGCAGGCTCGCTCCCACAGATTTTGTGATCACCACAGAACCCTGTGGGAGCGAGCTTGCTCGCGAAGGGGCCTTAAAAGTCAATAAACATCCGCAAATCCGCCCTCAAATCTGCATTCAAAGAAGCTCTGAGCTTCTCTCGTCCCCGTTAAGCCTGTCACCGGTCAACTAACTATGCTCCATGCGCATCTGGGGGATAGGTGCGTGGCGGCCTTTGTGATAACATCCGGCGTTTTCCGAGGCAGCTCCACGGAGCTGTCTTTACTGCGCAAATCCACGATCCAGTGTTGATTTGTCGTAAGTCGGCGCATGGCACTCGGCCTGCACCGACGAGCTTCGTTGCTCCCACATGGATATGACGAAGTTTCACCAGAAAAAGGAATCAGGCTTCTCATGGGCGAACTGGCCAAAGAAATCCTCCCGGTCAATATCGAAGACGAGCTGAAACAGTCCTACCTCGACTACGCGATGAGCGTGATCGTCGGCCGTGCACTGCCGGATGCGCGCGATGGCCTCAAGCCCGTGCACCGTCGCGTACTGTTCGCGATGAGCGAGCTGGGCAACGACTTCAACAAGCCGTACAAGAAATCTGCCCGTGTTGTCGGCGACGTGATCGGTAAGTATCACCCGCACGGTGATACTGCGGTGTACGACACCATCGTTCGTATGGCACAGCCTTTCTCCCTGCGCTACCTGCTGGTAGACGGTCAGGGCAACTTCGGTTCGGTCGACGGCGACAACGCTGCGGCGATGCGATACACCGAAGTGCGCATGACCAAGCTGGCGCACGAGCTGCTGGCTGACCTGCACAAAGAAACCGTGGACTGGGTGCCGAACTACGACGGCACCGAAATGATCCCGGCGGTCATGCCGACCCGTATTCCCAACCTGCTGGTCAACGGCTCCAGCGGTATCGCCGTGGGCATGGCGACCAACATTCCGCCGCACAACCTCGGTGAAGTCATCGACGGTTGTCTGGCGCTCATCGACAACCCTGAGCTGACCGTCGATGAACTGATGCAATACATCCCCGGTCCGGACTTCCCGACCGCTGCGATCATCAACGGTCGTGCCGGCATCATCGAAGCCTACCGCACCGGTCGCGGCCGTATTTACATGCGTGCCCGCTCGATCATTGAAGACATCGACAAGGTCGGTGGCCGTCAGCAGATCGTCATCACCGAGCTGCCGTACCAGTTGAACAAGGCACGTCTGATCGAGAAGATCGCCGAGCTGGTCAAAGAGAAGAAGCTCGAAGGCATCACCGAACTGCGCGACGAGTCCGACAAGGACGGTATGCGCGTCGTGATCGAACTGCGCCGCGGCGAAGTGCCTGAGGTGATCCTCAACAACCTCTACGCCCAGACCCAGCTGCAATCGGTATTCGGCATCAACATCGTTGCGCTGATCGACGGCCGCCCACGCATCCTTAACCTCAAGGATCTGCTGGAAGCCTTCGTCCGTCACCGTCGCGAAGTGGTTACCCGCCGTACCGTGTTCGAACTGCGCAAGGCGCGCGAGCGTGGCCACATCCTCGAAGGCCAGGCCGTTGCCCTGTCGAACATCGACCCGGTTATTGCCCTGATCAAAGCCTCGCCGACGCCGTCGGAAGCTAAAGAAGCACTGGTCAGCACGCCTTGGGAATCCTCGGCAGTGGTGGCGATGGTGGAACGTGCCGGTGCCGATTCGTGCCGTCCGGAGAACCTCGATCCGCAATACGGTCTGCGTGAAGGCAAGTACTTCCTGTCGCCAGAACAGGCGCAAGCCATTCTGGAACTGCGTCTGCACCGTCTGACCGGTCTGGAACACGAAAAGCTGCTGGCCGAGTATCAAGAGATTCTCAACCAGATCGGCGAGCTGATCCGCATCCTCAACAGCGCCGTGCGCCTGATGGAAGTGATCCGCGAAGAGCTGGAAGTGATCCGCGCCGAATACGGCGACCAGCGTCGCACCGAGATTCTCGATGCCCGTCTCGATCTGACCCTGGGTGACATGATCCCGGAAGAAGAGCGCGTCGTGACCATCTCCCACGGTGGCTACGCCAAGACCCAGCCATTGGCTGCGTACCAGGCTCAGCGTCGTGGCGGTAAAGGCAAGTCGGCTACCGGCGTCAAGGATGAGGACTACATCGCTCACCTGCTGGTTGCCAACAGCCACACCACGCTGCTGCTGTTCTCCAGCAAGGGCAAGGTGTACTGGCTCAAGACCTACGAGATTCCGGAAGCGTCCCGCGCTGCCCGTGGTCGTCCGTTGGTCAACCTTCTGCCATTGAGCGAAGGCGAATACATCACCACGATGTTGCCGGTCGATCTTGAAGCCATGAAGCGTCAGGCTGAAGAAGAAGAGGCTGAAGGCGTTGAGGCTGATGTAGAAGAAATCGAAAACAGCAACGAGACCGACGAAGAGCGTCGTGCCCGTATCAAGGCTGCCGACCGCAAGAAAGCCCCGTTCATCTTCATGTCGACCGCCAATGGCACCGTGAAGAAGACCCCGCTGGTGGCCTTCAGCCGTCAGCGTAGCGTTGGTCTGATCGCGCTGGAGCTGGACGAAGGCGACATCCTGATCTCCGCTGCCATCACCGATGGCGAGCAGGAAATCATGCTGTTCTCCGACGGCGGCAAAGTGACGCGCTTCAAGGAATCCGAAGTTCGCGCCATGGGTCGTACCGCTCGCGGTGTGCGTGGTATGCGTTTGCCGGAAGGGCAGAAACTGATTTCCATGCTGATTCCGGAAGAAGGCAGCGAGATACTCACGGCCTCCGAACGCGGCTACGGCAAGCGTACGGCGATCACCGAGTTCCCTGAATACAAGCGTGGCGGTCAGGGCGTTATCGCCATGGTCAGCAACGAGCGTAACGGCCGTCTGGTCGGCGCGGTTCAGGTGCAGGACGGTGAAGAAATCATGTTGATCTCCGATCAGGGCACTCTGGTGCGTACCCGTGTCGACGAAGTGTCGAGCCTGGGCCGTAACACTCAAGGTGTCACGCTGATCAAGCTGGCCAAGGATGAAACTCTGGTCGGGCTGGAGCGGGTTCAGGAGCCTTCGGAAATTGAAGGTGAAGAGCTCGAGGGTGAGGAGGGCGAGGAATTCGAAGGCAGCGTCGTGATCGACGACGCTGGCGAAGACCAGCAACTCGACGCCGCAGCAGACGAAGAACCGCAAGAATAAGCGGGCAAACGAGGGGGCGGATGAGAATTCGCCCCCTTGTTATTTGTCCGGTATGAAATTTCGACATCATGGAGATCCCCTGTGGGAGCGAGCCTGCTCGCGAATGCAGGCGCTGCGGTACCTCTGACGCACCGCGGTGATGCATTCGCGAGCAGGCTCGCTCCCACAGGGCCGTGTTGATCGGTAGTGTGATTTATTGCGTGATACCACCAAATCAGAGCGAGATTGGATGTGAGCAAGCGAGCCTATAACTTCTGCGCCGGTCCTGCGGCGCTTCCTGAAGCTGTCCTGCAACGTGCTCAAGGTGAACTCCTTGATTGGCACGGCAAGGGTTTGTCGGTCATGGAAATGAGCCATCGCAGTGATGAGTTCGTGTCCATCGCCACCCAGGCCGAGCAGGATCTGCGTGACCTGCTGAATATCCCGTCGAACTACAAAGTGCTGTTTCTGCAAGGTGGCGCCAGCCAGCAATTCGCGCAGATCCCGCTGAACCTGCTGCCTGAAGGCGGCTCGGCCGACTACATCGACACCGGTATCTGGTCGCAGAAAGCCATCGAAGAAGCCTCGCGCTACGGCCACGTCAACGTTGCCGCCACTGCCAAGCCATACGACTATTTCGCCATCCCGGGCCAGAACGAGTGGAACCTGTCGAAAGACGCCGCTTACGTTCATTACGCACCGAACGAAACCATTGGCGGTCTGGAATTCCAATGGATCCCGGAAGTCGGTGATGTGCCGCTGGTCGCTGACATGTCTTCGGACATCCTCTCGCGTCCGGTCGACATCTCGCGTTTCGGCATGATCTACGCCGGCGCGCAGAAAAACATCGGGCCGAGCGGCATCGTCGTCAACATCATTCGTGAAGACCTGCTCGGCAAGGCGCGCGCGCTGTGCCCGACCATGCTCGACTACAAGGTCGCAGCCGATAACGGTTCGATGTACAACACCCCGCCGACTTTGGCCTGGTACTTGTCCGGTCTGGTGTTCCAGTGGCTGAAAGAGCAGGGCGGCGTCGATGCGATCGCCAGGCTCAACGACGTCAAACAGCGCACGCTGTACGACTTCATCGACGCCAGCGGCCTCTACAGCAACCCGATCAACAAATCGGATCGCTCGTGGATGAACGTGCCGTTCCGTCTGGCTGACGATCGTCTGGACAAGCCTTTCCTCGTCGGTGCCGAGGCGCGCGGTCTGCTCAATCTCAAGGGCCACCGCTCCGTGGGTGGCATGCGCGCCTCCATCTACAACGCCGTCGACATCACCGCGGTTAACGCGCTGGTGGCGTACATGGCTGAATTCGAGAAGGAACACGGCTGATGTCCGAGCAAGAACTCAAGGCACTGCGCGTTCGCATTGACGCTCTGGACACCAAAGTCATGGAGCTGATCAGTGAGCGTGCGCGTTGCGCCCAGGAAGTCGCGCGAGTAAAGATGGCCTCGCTGGCCGAAGGCGAAGTGCCGGTGTTCTATCGTCCCGAGCGCGAAGCTCAGGTGCTCAAGCGAGTTATGGAGCGCAATCAGGGACCGCTGGGTAACGAAGAGATGGCGCGCTTGTTCCGCGAAATCATGTCGTCGTGCCTGGCGCTGGAGCAGCCGCTGAAAGTGGCTTACCTCGGCCCTGAGGGTACTTTCACCCAAGCCGCAGCGATGAAGCACTTTGGTCACGCCGTGATCAGCAAGCCGATGGCGGCGATCGATGAAGTGTTCCGTGAAGTGGCTGCCGGCGCGGTGAATTTTGGCGTGGTCCCGGTGGAAAACTCCACCGAAGGCGCGGTCAACCACACGCTGGACAGCTTCCTCGAGCACGACATGGTCATCTGCGGCGAAGTCGAGCTGCGCATTCACCATCACCTGTTGGTTGGTGAAAACACCAAGACCGACAGCATCAGCCGTATCTACTCTCACGCGCAGTCGCTGGCTCAGTGCCGCAAGTGGCTGGACGCGCATTACCCGAATGTCGAGCGCGTCGCGGTTTCCAGCAACGCCGAGGCGGCCAAGCGGGTTAAAGGTGAATGGAACTCGGCGGCGATTGCCGGCGACATGGCGGCCGGTCTGTATGGCCTGACCCGTCTGGCCGAGAAGATCGAAGACCGTCCGGACAACTCGACGCGCTTCCTGATGATCGGTAACCAGGAAGTGCCGCCGACCGGCGACGACAAGACTTCGATCATCGTGTCCATGAGCAACAAACCCGGCGCGCTCCATGAGTTGCTGGTGCCGTTCCATGACAACGGGATCGACCTGACCCGTATCGAAACGCGTCCGTCACGCAGTGGCAAATGGACCTACGTGTTCTTCATCGACTTCGTCGGCCATCACCGTGATCCGTTGATCAAGGGTGTGCTGGAAAAGATCAGTCAGGAAGCAGTAGCACTCAAAGTGCTGGGTTCCTACCCGAAAGCAGTTCTCTAAGGGGCGGTAGCAAATGAGTGGCAATTTCCTCGCTCTGGCACAGCCGGGCGTGCAACAACTTTCGCCGTACGTTCCGGGCAAGCCTGTGGACGAACTGGCGCGTGAGCTGGATCTGGATCCGGCAAAAATCGTCAAACTGGCGAGCAATGAAAACCCGTTGGGCGCGAGTCCAAAAGCCTTGGCGGCGATCCGCGAAGAGCTGGCCGAGCTGACCCGTTATCCGGATGGCAATGGTTTCGCGCTGAAATCGCTGCTGGCCGAGCAATGCCGCGTAGACCTCAATCAGGTCACGCTGGGCAACGGTTCCAACGACATTCTTGAGCTGGTCGCGCGTGCCTATCTGGCGCCGGGCCTCAATGCGGTTTTCAGCGAGCACGCGTTCGCGGTATATCCGATTGCTACTCAAGCGGTCGGTGCTCAGGCCAAAGTGGTACCGGCCAAGGATTGGGGGCATGACCTGCCGGCAATGCTCGCGGCCATCGATACCAACACCCGCGTGGTGTTCATCGCCAACCCGAACAACCCGACCGGCACCTGGTTCGGCGCTGAAGCGCTGGACGAGTTCCTGCAGGATGTTCCGGAGCATGTGCTGGTGGTGCTCGACGAGGCTTATATCGAGTACGCCGAAGGCAGCGATCTGCCGGACGGTCTGGATTTCCTCGCTGCTTACCCGAATTTGCTGGTATCGCGCACGTTCTCCAAGGCCTACGGTCTGGCGGCGTTGCGCGTTGGTTACGGTCTGTCGACTGCGGTTGTTGCTGATGTGCTGAATCGTGTTCGCCAGCCGTTCAACGTCAACAGCCTGGCCCTCGCGGCAGCCTGCGCAGCGCTGAAGGATGAGGAGTATCTGGCGCAAAGCCGCCAACTCAACGAGTCCGGCATGCAACAACTGCAGGCTGGTTTTCGTGAGCTGGGTCTGAGCTGGATCGAGTCCAAAGGCAACTTCATTTGCGTCGACCTCGCTCAAGTCGCGGCTCCAATATTCCAGGGTCTGCTGCGCGAAGGTGTGATCGTGCGTCCGGTGGCCAACTACGGCATGCCGAACCACCTGCGGGTGACTATCGGTCTGCCGGCGGAAAACAGCCGTTTCCTTGAAGCGCTGCGCAAGGTTCTGGCTCGTGGGTGATGTCACTGCACTGCAATCTGCTGCACCTATGATCGGTCGCCTTGTGGTGGTGGGTCTGGGGTTGATCGGTGGTTCGTTTGCCAAGGGCTTGCGTGAAAGCGGCGTGTGTCGCGAAGTGGTCGGGGTCGATCTCGACCCGCAATCGCGCAAGCTCGCGGTCGAGTTGGGTGTGGTTGATCGCTGTGAGGATGACCTGGTTGCGGCATGCCAAGGCGCTGACGTGATTCAACTGGCAGTGCCGATCCTGGCCATGGAAAAACTGCTCGCGCGTCTGGCGAGCATGGATCTGGGGCAGGCGATTCTGACTGATGTCGGCAGTGCCAAAGGCAATGTGGTGCGCGCGGCAACTGAGGCGTTTGGCGGTATGCCGGCGTGCTTTGTGCCGGGCCATCCGATCGCCGGTTCCGAGCAGAGTGGGGTGGAAGCCTCGAATGCCGAACTGTTCCGTCGTCACAAGGTGATTCTTACGCCGCTCGAGCAAACCGATCCGGTTGCGCTGGCGGTGGTCGACCGTCTCTGGCGAGAACTGGGCGCCGATGTCGAGCACATGCAGGTCGAGCGTCACGATGAGGTGCTGGCTGCGACCAGTCATCTGCCGCACCTGCTGGCCTTTGGTCTGGTCGACTCGTTGGCCAAGCGCAATGAAAATCTTGAGATCTTCCGTTACGCTGCGGGCGGTTTCCGCGATTTCACAAGAATCGCCGGAAGCGACCCGGTGATGTGGCACGACATCTTTCTCGCCAACCGCGAAGCTGTCCTGCGCACACTCGATACATTTCGCAGCGACCTCGACGCCTTGCGCGACGCGGTCGATGCAGGGGATGGGCACCAATTGTTGGGCGTTTTCACTCGCGCCCGGGTTGCCCGCGAGCATTTCAGTAAAATCCTGGCCCGCAGGGCCTATGTGGACGCTATGAATTCCAACGATCTGATCTTCCTGGCTCAACCTGGTGGCCGCCTGTCCGGTCGGATTCGCGTACCGGGTGACAAATCCATTTCCCACCGTTCGATCATGCTCGGCTCGCTGGCCGAAGGCGTCACCGAAGTCGAAGGCTTCCTTGAGGGCGAAGACGCTCTGGCGACTTTGCAGGCGTTCCGCGACATGGGGGTGGTCATCGAAGGCCCGCACCACGGCCGCGTGACCATCCACGGTGTCGGCCTGCATGGCCTGAAACCGGCGCCGGGCCCGATCTATCTGGGCAACTCCGGTACGTCGATGCGTCTGCTCTCCGGCCTGTTGGCTGCGCAGAGCTTCGACAGTGTTTTGACCGGCGATGCCTCGCTGTCCAAGCGTCCGATGAATCGCGTGGCCAATCCACTGCGTGAAATGGGTGCCGTGATTGAGACCGCTGCTGAAGGTCGTCCGCCGATGACCATTCGCGGCGGCCACAAGCTAAAAGGTCTGACCTACACCATGCCGATGGCCAGTGCGCAGGTGAAATCCTGCCTGCTGCTCGCCGGTCTGTACGCTGAAGGCAAGACCACCGTGACCGAGCCGGCTCCGACTCGCGACCATACCGAGCGCATGTTGCGTGGCTTCGGCTACCCGGTGAGTGTTGAAGGTGCGACGGCTTCGGTTGAGTCTGGCGGCAAACTGACCGCAACTCATATCGAAGTGCCGGGCGACATCTCGTCGTCGGCGTTCTTCCTGGTCGCGGCATCGATCGCCGAAGGTTCGGAGCTGGTGCTTGAGCACGTTGGCATCAACCCGACCCGCACCGGCGTCATTGACATCCTGCGTCTGATGGGCGCTGACATCACTCTGGAAAACCAGCGTGAAGTCGGCGGCGAGCCTGTGGCTGACCTGCGCGTGCGAGCAGCTAAACTCAAAGGTATCGAGATTCCTGAAGAGTTGGTTCCGCTGGCTATCGACGAATTCCCGGTGCTGTTCGTCGCTGCGGCCTGTGCTGAAGGACGTACCGTACTGACTGGCGCCGAAGAGTTGCGGGTCAAGGAATCGGATCGTATTCAGGTCATGGCAGACGGTCTGTTAGCGCTGGGCGTGAAATGCCAGCCGACCCCGGACGGTATCATCATCGACGGCGGCCAGATCGGCGGCGGCGAAGTGCATGGTCACGGCGATCACCGTATCGCGATGGCATTCAGTGTGGCCTCCCTGCGCGCCACCGCACCGATCCGTATCCATGATTGCGCCAACGTCGCGACGTCGTTCCCTAACTTCCTCGCGCTGTGCGGGCAGGTCGGTATTCGTGTGGCGCAAGAGGCTCAGTCGTGAAAAACATTGCACCGGTCATCACCATTGATGGGCCAAGCGGCTCGGGCAAAGGCACCGTAGCCGGAATTCTGGCCAAGCGTCTGGGCTGGAACCTGCTGGATTCCGGTGCGTTGTACCGCTTGCTGGCATTTGCTGCGCACAACCACGGTGTCGATCTGACCAATGAAGAGCTGCTGAAGAAACTTGCCGCTCATCTGGATGTTCAGTTCATTGCGGCGACCGAAGGTCA
Source organism: Pseudomonas sp. CROZ-RG-20F-R04-15 (assembly GCF_022662375.1). GTDB lineage: Bacteria > Pseudomonadota > Gammaproteobacteria > Pseudomonadales > Pseudomonadaceae > Aquipseudomonas. The sequence continues at coordinate 208,897 of NZ_JAKNQL010000002.1, forward strand.
GTTGCAGCGAATCATTCTGGAAGGCGACGAAGTCAGCGATGTCATCCGCACCGAAAGCGTCGGCTCCGGCGCTTCGCAAGTGGCTGCATTGCCCGCCGTGCGCGAGGCGCTGCTGCAGCGCCAGCGTGCTTTTCAGGAAGCACCGGGCCTGGTAGCCGACGGTCGCGACATGGGCACGGTGGTTTTTCCTGACGCGCCGCTGAAGATTTTCCTGACCGCCAGTGCCGAGGAGAGGGCGCGCCGTCGATATTTGCAGTTGAAGGGCAAAGTCGAGGGTGTTAGTCTGTCGAGTCTGCTAGATGAGATCCGTGCACGCGACGAGCGTGACACCCAGCGAGCGGTAGCCCCGCTTAAGCCGGCGGCTGACGCCATACAGCTGGATTCCACGGAGTTGTCCATCGATCAGGTGCTTGAACGCATCATGAGCGAGATCGCCATTCGCGATATCGCCGGGTGACCAAGAAGGTCGCAGGGGACCAGTCATAGTCCTGCGGCGCTTCTTCTATATGAAACTAACCCACACCGTCTGGGGTGTGGAGATGGGCGTATCCTTCGCCCTCATTTACAGGAATTAAAATGAGCGAAAGCTTTGCGGAACTCTTTGAAGAAAGCCTAAAAACCCTGAACCTTCAGGCAGGCTCCATCATCACCGGTGTTATCGTTGATATCGATTACCAGGCTCGCTGGGTAACCGTTCACGCTGGCCTGAAGTCTGAAGCACTCATCCCGCTTGAGCAGTTCTACAACGACGCTGGCGATCTGACTATCAATGTCGGTGACGAAGTTCACGTTGCTCTGGACTCGGTTGAAGACGGTTTCGGTGAAACCAAGCTGTCCCGTGAAAAAGCCAAGCGCGCCGAGTGCTGGATCGTTCTGGAAGCAGCCTTCGCAGCTGAGGAAGTGGTCAAGGGCGTTATCAACGGTAAGGTTAAAGGCGGCTTCACTGTCGACGTTAACGGCATCCGTGCGTTCCTGCCAGGTTCCCTGGTTGACGTCCGTCCAGTGCGCGACACCACGCACCTGGAAGGCAAAGAGCTGGAATTCAAGGTCATCAAGCTGGACCAGAAGCGCAACAACGTTGTCGTTTCCCGTCGCAGCGTCCTGGAAGCCGAGAACTCCGCCGAGCGTGAAGCTCTGCTGGAATCCTTGCAGGAAGGCCAGCAAGTCAAAGGTATCGTCAAAAACCTCACCGATTACGGCGCATTCGTCGATCTGGGTGGCGTGGACGGCCTGCTGCACATCACCGACATGGCTTGGAAGCGCATCAAGCATCCTTCCGAGATCGTCAACGTTGGTGACGAAATCGACGTCAAGGTTCTGAAATACGATCGCGAACGCAACCGTGTTTCCCTGGGCCTGAAGCAACTGGGCGAAGATCCGTGGGTTGCTATCAAAGCCCGTTACCCAGAAAGCACTCGCGTTACCGCTCGTGTAACCAACCTGACCGACTACGGCTGCTTCGCTGAGCTGGAAGAAGGCGTTGAAGGTCTGGTACACGTTTCGGAAATGGACTGGACCAACAAGAACATCCACCCTTCGAAAGTCGTACAAGTCGGCGACGAAGTGGAAGTTATGGTTCTGGACATCGACGAAGAGCGTCGTCGTATCTCCCTGGGCATCAAGCAGTGCAAATCTAACCCATGGGAAGATTTCTCTGGCCAGTTCAACAAGGGCGATAAAATCTCCGGCACCATCAAGTCGATCACCGATTTCGGTATCTTCATTGGTCTGGACGGCGGCATCGACGGTCTGGTTCACCTGTCCGACATCTCCTGGAACGAAGTTGGCGAAGAAGCTGTTCGTCGTTTCAAGAAGGGCGACGAGCTGGACACCGTTATCCTGTCGGTTGACCCAGAGCGCGAGCGTATCTCCCTGGGTATCAAGCAACTGGAAAGCGATCCGTTCTCCGAGTACGTCTCGGTTAACGACAAAGGCGCAATCGTTACTGGCACCGTGAAAGAAGTTGACGCCAAAGGCGCCATCATCGTTCTGGCCGACGATATCGAAGCGACTCTGAAAGCCTCCGAAATCAGCCGTGACCGCGTTGAAGACGCGCGCAACGTTCTGAAAGAAGGCCAGGAAGTAGAAGCCAAGATCATCAGCGTTGATCGTAAGAGCCGTGTAATTCAGCTGTCGATCAAATCGAAAGACGATGCTGAAGAGAAAGAAGCAATCCAGAGCCTGAAAGAAGGTGAGGCTGCTGCTCCTGCCGATACCACTATGGCTGCACTGCTGCGTCAAGCAATGGCCAAACAGAACTAAGTTCTGCTTGATCATGAAAAAGGGCGACTTCGGTCGCCCTTTTTTGTGCCTGCGCCAAGCATCGCGCGCTGCGTGTAAGCGAAACTGTCTTGGGGGTTGTGTCTAGTGGTATCGAGATGAAAATCCTCTTCCCATTCGGCAAGGGGAGGTGCTAGTCGGAGGCAGGGGCGGGGCGTGGGTGATGTGACGAACTGTTGCTCGAAGATAGTCGCGCTGCTCGATCTTTAAAGGGTATCTGTATTTTATCAATGCTCCGGTGAGTAGAAGGCCCCCACATAAAATTTTCCGGTGCATGTATTACGGGGTAGTGAAAGGCTGCTAGGCTTAAGCGAAAAAGCACTATGTGCATATCGGGGCTTAAGACATGGATCGTGCCACTTTTTTAACATCTGGAATCAGTCGAGATGCATTCGGCATTGAAATAGGTCCTTTTTACAATCCAATCGCACCCAAAGCACACGGTTGGAATACAACGGTTATCGACTATACCGATCAAGAAGGCCTACTCAACCTTGCTCGTAACCATACGGCCCAGGTTATAAGAGATATGGCATCAAATATTGAGGTGGTGGACGTAGTCTGGCGAGGAGAGCCGATCGATCAAGCATGCCTATCGATCCGAAAAGAGGGCTTTCACTATCTTATCGCTAGTCATGTTATTGAACACACTCCCGACATAATCAGCTTTCTGCGTCAAGTGTCAAATCTCGCAGACAAAGATTTCATCCTCTCCCTTGCAGTTCCCGATTGCCGTCGGACGTTTGATTTTTTTAAGCCTCTGTCCACTACAGCGGATGCATTGCTCGCCTATCGCCAAAAACGTTCTTTGCACGCGCCGGAAACAATGTTCGTTGCCTACTCATGCTCTCTTTGGGTGAACGGTGTGGGGGCGTGGTTGCCTGGACAGACGGGAGAGTTAAGGCTGCCGGATCGTTTGGATGAAGCACACCTAAAATACACTGATTATCTTAGTAGATTCGAGACTGGAACCCAAAGCTATGTAGATTCTCATTGCTGGTATTGGACTCCAAGTAGCTTCGAAATGATGATTCTGGAACTAAATTATTTAGGTTACGTGGATTTTATTATCGACACTTTGGAGTCACAGCCCTCATCCGAGTTTCTTGTGCGTCTGAGAAAAGGGAAATGTCATCTTGGTGCCGAAGAGTTGCATGAAAGAAGGCTGCATCTCATGATGAATACTAGGCGTGAACTGGCGGAAGCATCTGCAATGGTGCTTATCCAGAATAAGGAGGAGGACGCCGTTATGAAATCAAAAATTAGCAGCCAAGAGATCACGTTGGCGGAGTTGCGTGCCGATCTTGCTTCAGCTCAGCGACAGATTCTCGATATGGAGAACTCCACTTGTTGGAGATTAACAAAACCTATTCGCGCAGCGAAAAGCCTATTGATTCGGTGAGTTTTTGCTCAACGATTACCCCTGTGTAACAAGAGTATCGTGCGGTAATGGGCAGCTTCCACTCGGGGTGCCCGATTAGCGAAGCGTGTGCTGCATCGGCGCTCGACGGGCGAGACCCATAATGGGAGTCGGTAGCGCCCCAAATGATAAGGCGCTTCCGAAAACGCTGTGGGATCGACTCGGGTTGCTCTCACGACTGGATGCGATAAACCGGCTTAAACACATAGCCTGAACCTTCATATCAGAAGCCGTACGTAAGATGGTGTGGTATGAGGGGCGAATGTAAATCCGCCTCCTCAAGTCCCGTCATCGGGCCTTCCTGCAATCTTGGCATGAAACTAATGCCTTTGCCCGCAGGTCTGTTGCTTTAATCGGTTTAATCGGTTTAATCGGTTTAATCGCCTATTCGCGTATAAGCTTGGTTGTAACTGCGTAGCCATAGGGCTTGGCCTGGCGTAAGGAAGTGGATGAACAAGTTTCTAGCCGTTGCAGTGGTCCTGATGTTGGCAGGATGCAGCACCAACGCGAAAACCCATGCCGTGCGTGGCGTCAGTGGTGTTGAGGTTGACTGCTCCGGCCTTGGTTCTGGTTGGGATAAGTGCCAAAGGCGCGCTGCCAAGGAGTGTAAAGGAGTCGGTTACAAGGTCATCACTCGTTCTGATGATGCAAAAGAAGAAGACGGGTTTCTGTTTGGCTTCAATCCCGCAGGTTACGTAACCCGAACCATGGTGGTGATATGTCGCTAGTGCGCAGAGATCCGGGTTCGCTAATTGAATGACTTAAAGTGGGCGTTTCGACCCCAGAGAGCTTATGTTAATTCTTGGGCTGTTCAAAATCTTCCGGTCATGCTAAAACCATTTGAGCACTGATATAGCTGCTTGAAAAAGAAGGGAAAAATATGACGAAGTCGGAGTTGATCGAACGAATTGTCACCCATCAAGGGCTACTCTCATCCAAGGATGTGGAGCTGGCCATCAAGACCATGCTTGAACAAATGTCTCAGTGCCTTGCCACGGGTGATCGCATTGAGATCCGTGGATTTGGCAGCTTCTCCCTACACTACCGTGCGCCCCGCGTCGGCCGTAACCCTAAGACTGGCCAGTCTGTAAGTCTGGACGGTAAATTCGTCCCGCATTTCAAGCCGGGCAAGGAATTACGTGACCGGGTGAACGAGGAAGAGGAGGAGGGCGCTTGATCTTTGCTATTGAGATTCGAGGGGGCGTGAATGCCTAACCTGAAACGCATACTGGTTTGTGTTTTTCTCCTGCTGATGATTCTGCTTGTTCTAGTGTTTGTGCTTGAGAACCAGCAGTCAGTTTCGCTTTTGTTTCTGGGTTTTTCCGGTCCGCAACTGCCAGTGTCTGTGGTGGCAATGCTGGCAATGCTGATCGGTATGCTGATCGGCCCAGTAATGTGCTGGTTTTTGGGGCGTTCGTCCAGAGCCGCACGCAAGCGGATGATTTGAAAACGACGAGCGTCCGGCATCTGTCGAAATTGCGTCTCTGCATATCTTTATCCATTAGTAAAACGTCCGTTAAGCTGTAAAATGCAGCCTTGTTCGACTAGGTGCTTGTTGCACGTCGATTCAGACTGACTCTTACGGAAGCCTCGTTCTGATGGTTTCTGCATTCATGAATTAGGCGGTGCCCGGTGAGGGCACTGTTTGCAGCTCAAGGGTGTGGTTTTAAAGTGAAAATTCTAGTTACCGGCGGCGCCGGGTTCATCGGTTCGGCAGTCATCCGTCACATCATTTCCAACACCACCGACTCTGTCGTCAATGTCGATAAGCTTACTTATGCAGGTAATCTCGAGTCGCTGGCTGAGGTTGGCCAAGACCCGCGTTATGCTTTCGAACGCGTTGATATCTGTGACCGTGATCAAGTTGATCGAGTTCTGCGTGAGCACCAACCGGATGCGATCATGCATCTGGCCGCAGAGTCTCATGTTGACCGTTCAATTTCTGGTCCGTCTGAGTTTATACAGACCAACATTATCGGTACTTACACGCTGCTGGAAGCTGCCCGCCATTATTGGGCAGCGCTGGATGATGTGCGCAAAGTCAACTTCCGTTTTCACCATATTTCGACTGACGAAGTTTACGGAGACCTCGAAGGTCCGGAAGATCTCTTCACTGAAACCACCCCGTACCAGCCAAGCTCGCCTTATTCGGCAAGCAAGGCGAGTTCCGATCACCTCGTCCGTGCTTGGGCTCGTACTTACGGCTTGCCGACCTTGGTCACCAATTGCTCTAACAACTACGGCCCTTGCCACTTCCCCGAGAAATTGATCCCGCTGATCATCCTTAATGCGCTGGAAGGCAAGCCGTTGCCCGTTTATGGGAAAGGCAACCAGGTTCGTGACTGGCTCTACGTGGAAGATCACGCCCGTGCACTTTATAAGGTCGTGACTGAAGGTGTTGTTGGTGAGACCTATAACATTGGTGGTCATAACGAAAAGCAGAACATTGAAGTCGTGCATACCCTTTGTGCCTTGCTGGATGAATTGCGTCCAGATTCGGCGCATCGCCCGCACGCCAGCCTGATTACATATGTTCAGGATCGCCCGGGTCACGATCAGCGCTACGCGATTGATGCAAGCAAGATTCAGCGTGAGCTCGGCTGGACCCCTGAAGAGACTTTTGAAACCGGTATTCGCAAGACCGTTGAGTGGTACCTGAGCAACACTGATTGGGTAGAGCACGTGAAGAGTGGAAGCTACCAGCAGTGGATCGACCAGAACTATGCGGATCGCTCGGGCAAAGTATGAAAATTCTCCTTCTGGGTAAAAACGGTCAAGTGGGTTGGGAGTTGCAGCGCTCACTTGCGCCGTTGGGCGAATTGATCGCGCTGGATCGGCACACGGTCGCAGGTCTCAGCGGTGACTTGGCTGACCTTGAATCGCTTCGTGCAACGATTAGTCAAGTCAAACCTGACATCATCGTCAACGCGGCAGCCTACACTGCTGTTGATAAAGCCGAGTCAGAAATGGAGCTTGCTGATCGTGTCAACGGCTTGGCAAGTCAGGTGATGGCGCAGGAGGCTGCTTCCCTGGGCGCGTGGTTGATTCATTATTCGACAGACTACGTCTTCAATGGTGCGGGCTCGACGTCATGGAAAGAAACTGATTCCGTTGCTCCAGTGAATCATTACGGCTCAAGTAAGCTCGCTGGTGAGCGGGCAATCATCGAGTCCGGTTGCAAGTATCTGATTTTCCGTACCAGTTGGGTTTACGGCGCTCGAGGCAACAACTTTGCCAAGACGATGCTGCGACTGGCGAAAGAGCGGGAAACGCTCAGCGTGATCGCTGATCAGGTTGGTTCGCCTACCGGCGCAGATTTAATTGCTGACGTAACTGCTCTGGCAATTCAGCAGGTGCTGAAGCGTGCCGAGCTTGGAGGTCTTTACCACTTGGCGGCAGCAGGTGAAGTGTCATGGCATGGTTATGCCAGTTACGTTATCGACTTTGCCAAGGCGCACGGCGAAGAGCTGGCGGTATCGGCCGTTGATCCTATCGAAACCACTGCTTATCCAACGCCAGCGAGCCGCCCGTTGAACTCGCGGTTGAATACTCAAAAGCTACGTGACAATTTTTCACTATATTTACCTGGCTGGCAGGGCGGTGTAAGCCGAATGCTTACAGAGTTTTTGAGTAAATAATTGTATTCAAAAACTTTTTTGTAACTGTCGACCAGTGGGCAAGTGTTTGCGTATGCGAGTCTATTTCCTGAGTATCACTATAAGAAATAGGTGGTGTGATTGGTGTTCTCGCAGGCTGCTCCTATTCACTGGTTCTATCTCCGTTTTTTTGAGCAAATGCGTTAACGAGTGCTAGCGGGAGTGGTATGCCGGTTAAACATCCCAAGATTGCGGTTTTGCTGGCTGCCTACAATGGTACTCAGTGGATTGAAGAGCAGTTAGCCACGATTATTGGTCAGTTGTTTGTCGATATAGCTGTTTATATTAGTATTGATCCTTCCGTTGATGGCACTGAAGAGTGGTGTGCAGCATATGCTGCGCTTCACCAAGAAGTACATATTTTACCTGCTGCTGGTAAGTTTGGTGGTGCATCTCGAAATTTCTTTCGGCTCATTCGTGATGTCGATTTTAAAGATTATGATTACATTGCTTTTGCCGATCAGGATGATCGTTGGCATGAGGATAAGCTTCACCGTGCCATTTGTGCAATTGAGTCGCTGGAGGTCGATGCTTACTCCAGTAATGTCACGGCTTTCTGGTCTGATGGTAAAACCTGTTTGTTGGATAAAGCCCAGCCTCAAGTTGCATGGGATTACTTGTTTGAGGCGGCGGGGCCGGGCTGTACTTACGTAATGAGTAGTAACCTCATGGGCCCGCTCAAGGCGTCAGTGCTTGATAACTGGCAACTGTTGCAGGCTGTCAGTTTGCACGATTGGTATTGTTATGCATTTACTAGAAGTCAGGGGTTCAGGTGGCACATAGATCCCGCGCCTTCAATGGATTATCGTCAGCATGCAGCCAATCAGATAGGTGCCAACAAGGGATTGAGTCCTCTACTTGCTCGCTTTAAATCGATTCATAATGGTTGGTGGTTCAGTCAGGTGCAATTGATTGCCAGCTTGGTCGGCGAGCGTTCGGATCCATTTATCCGGATTTGTTTGAAATTGCATCGTAAACAACTTGTCAAGCTTTCATTTAGTGCGTGGAAGTGCCGCAGAAGGCTGCGTGATAAATTTCTTTTTTTCTTGATTTGCTGGTTGGCTGCACTGATAGGGAAACAAGCCAAATGAATCTACCCCAAGTTTTGGTCACAGGAGCGAGCGGCTTTGTTGGCGAAGCGTTAGTTTTCCGACTGTTGGTAGACAGGGAATACACTCCAATTGCAGTTTTACGAAAGCCTACGCGGCTGTGTGGGTTGTGTCGTATTCAAACACTGGACTTGGGTGATCCAAAGAGCTTGCCGGTGCTCGTTAATGTTGAAGTTGTGATTCATGCGGCTGCTCGAGTGCATGTCATGAATGAAACTGCAGACAATGCATTGGCCGAGTTTCGAAAAATTAACGTTGATGGCACTTTAAGGTTGGCGCGGCTTGCTGCTGAATCGGGTGTGAAGCGTTTCATCTTCGTTAGTTCAATTAAGGTTAATGGAGAGACTACGGTTTCGGGTCGGCCATTTCGTGCTGATGATCCCTCAAGCCCATGCGATCCTTATGGTGTTTCAAAGTATGAGGCTGAAGAGGCTTTAAAGGCACTCGGGTATAAAACCGGCATGGAGATCGTCATCATCCGCCCACCGCTGGTTTATGGTCGTGGAGTGAAAGCTAACTTCCTCAGTATGCTGAACTTGATCTACAAAGGTATGCCACTACCTCTTGGCGGTATTCGAAATCAGCGAAGTCTTGTGGCGATCGAAAATCTGCTAAGTCTAATAATTACCTGCATCGATCATCCTGCTGCGTCTAATCAAACCTTTCTGGTTAGTGATGGCGACGATGTTTCTACGCCCCAACTCTTGCGTCGCTTGGCGAGGGCGTTAGACAGGCCTGCGCGACTTTTGCCAATTCCAGGGTGGATGTTGGAGTGGGGGGGCTCCGTGTTGGGTAGAAGGGGTGTGGTGGCGCGTGTCTGTGGTTCGCTGCAAGTTGATATTGAAAAAAACAGTGAGCTGCTTGATTGGAAGCCCATCTTTAGTATGGAAAAAGCCCTGCATCAAACGGCTGACTATTATCTGGAAGAGCGAGCGAAATGAAAGTTTGGTGGCTGCTTATAGTAGTATTCATTTGCTCTTGGGGGATGACGTTCTTGCTTCGTCGATATGCCCTAGCGGCGAACTTGATGGATGTGCCCAATGAGCGCAGCTCGCATTCTATTCCAACTCCGCGTGGTGGCGGGGTCGCGATCGTTGCTTCCTTTCTTCTGATATTGCCGGTTGCTGCAAGCCTAGGACTGCTAAGTAGTGCACTTCTATATTCGTTTCTAGGGGCGGGGTTACTTATTGCGATCATAGGCTTCGCCGATGATCATGGACATATTGCTGCAAGGTGGCGGTTGTTTGGTCATTTCATTGCAGCGGGTTGGGCGTTGTATTGGCTCAACGGGTTTCCTCCGATCGATATGTTTGGTGTGATTCTAAATATGGGTTGGACCGGAGACATATTGGCATTGGTGTATCTGGTCTGGATGCTCAATTTATATAATTTTATGGATGGCATTGACGGTTTGGCCAGTGCGGAGGCCATTAGCGTTTGTTTGGGTATGTGCCTTATTTACTGGTTGTGTGGGGTTGTCGATATGATTTGGCCGCCGTTGATTCTCGCGGCGGCTGTTGCCGGGTTTTTATGGTGGAACGTGCCTCCTGCGCGCATCTTTATGGGGGATGCGGGAAGTGGATTCCTGGGGGTAGTTTTGGGCGTAATTGTTCTTCACGCTACGTACAGTAATCCTAGGTTTTTCTGGAGTTGGCTGCTCCTGTTGGGTGTCTTTGTCGTAGACGCAACTTGGACGCTTGTTCGCAGATTATTGGCGGGGGAAAAGGTCTTTCAAGCGCACCGTAGTCACGGTTATCAAAAAGCCGCTGCTCGCTGGGGGCATTTAAAAGTAACTTGCGCGGTCGTAATCTTAAATATTGCTGTACTGCTTCCAATTTCTATTTCGGTAGCAATGGGCAAGCTGGATGGTCTGGTCTCAGTAGTAATGACCTACTTACTGCTTGCTTGCCTTGCATGTTGGACAAGGGCTGGTGTGAAATGAACGCGTACCTTCAGTTTGTAAAGACAGAGGTGTCGACAAACGCTGCTTTCATGGTGTCTGTGGGCAAAAGCTATGCTCGCGAGATTTATTGTACACAAGGTTCAGTACAGTGATGGCAATTAGCTTTGTTTAGGGATGCAGAGCTGGCGTTGCATTCTGTAACAGTTACTGAATTCTACCGTCGGTCAATGTCCAGATTGTATTTAAGAGCGGTTTCTGTGATAATTTTGACCTTTTTTAATGTGTATCAAGGTGTCCTCTATTCCTTTGTTAAGGAATAATATGAGGCCAAATTCATCAGGGTTTCGCTGTCGTTGGGCGGCCAGTTGGAGCGTTCTGATTGTTACGGGTAACCCAGCGGCCTGCCAGTGAGGTTGAATTGTTCAGATATGATGCTGCCATGCTATGTGCCAGCTCAGGCAGGCAGAGCGAGAGGAAGGCTCCTCGGCAGCGTTCGAAAAAGGAACGCTTCGCTCGTTTTATCCTCGAACAGGTCCAGGCAGCATGTGAAGAACTGAATTCCATCCCGAAACGGGGGGCTATAAGTGACAAAGGTTTATCTTATCCCGGCCTAACGCCTCAACGGCTCCCGACTCAATTATCCAAAAACTGCAGAATGCCTTTCCATTGCGCTTGCCTGAATGGCAAGGCGGTGTGGCACGGATGCTCATAGAGACACAGAGAAATAAACATGCTCAAACGTAAAGGAATCATCCTGGCCGGCGGCTCAGGCACTCGTCTCCATCCTGCGACTTTGGCTATTTCCAAGCAGTTGCTGCCGGTCTATGACAAGCCAATGATCTACTATCCGCTGACCACACTCATGCTGGCGGGGATTCGCGATATCCTGATCATTTCCACACCTCAGGACACACCTCGTTTCGAACAGCTGTTGGGCGATGGCAGCAGTTGGGGCTTGAATATTTCCTATGCTGTGCAGGCTTCACCAGATGGCCTGGCCCAGGCCTTTATCATCGGTGAAGAATTCATAGGTAATGACCTGTCAGCGTTGGTGCTTGGCGACAATATTTACCATGGTCATCATTTTGATGAACTACTTCAAAGCGCCATGGTTCGGCAAGAAGGGGCGAGCGTATTTGCCTATCACGTGAACGATCCTGAGCGATATGGGGTCGTGGAGTTTGATGGCACAGGTAAGGCCATTAGCCTGGAAGAGAAGCCTGTTCAGCCGAAATCCAACTATGCAGTAACCGGGCTGTATTTTTATGATCAGCAAGTTGTTGATATTGCCAAGAATATAAAGCCATCGCCTCGTGGTGAGCTTGAGATTACCGACGTCAACCGTGTCTACATGGAGCGGGGTAGCTTATCCGTAGAGATCATGGGTCGAGGTTATGCCTGGTTGGATACGGGGACTCATGACTCTCTACTTGAAGCCAGTCACTTTATTGCTACGCTTGAGCACCGTCAGGGCCTAAAAGTAGCCTGTCCCGAAGAAATTGCCTTTCGGCAAAAGTGGATCAGTGCGGAGCAATTGGAGAAGCTTGCTGCCCCATTGTTAAAAAATGGCTATGGTCAGTACCTGAAGCGCATTCTGATAGAGACAGTGTACTGATGATTGCCACCCGGCTTGCTATTTCTGATGTGGTTCTATTCGAGCCCAAAGTATTCGGTGACGAACGTGGTTTTTTTTACGAAAGCTTCAATCAACAGCTGTTTGAGGCTGCAATTGGTCGCCGCGTAAATTTTGTGCAGGACAACCATTCTCGCTCAACGAAAGGAGTGTTGCGTGGTCTGCACTATCAGCTTAATCAACCTCAGGGAAAACTGGTGCGTATAGCACAAGGTGAGGTTTTTGATGTGGCTGTAGATATGCGTCAAGGCTCTCCCACGTTCGGGGAGTGGGTTGGCGAGCACCTTAGCGCTGAAAACAAGAAACAGCTGTGGATTCCTGAGGGATTTGCGCATGGTTTTATCGTGCTAAGTGAAAGTGCCGAATTCCTATATAAGACAACCAATTATTATGATCCGGGTTCTGAACGGTCTCTCTTGTGGAACGACCCGGAGTTGAATATTAATTGGCCAGGCCAACTCGATCCCGTCTTGTCTTCGAAAGATCAAGGTGCCAAGCGGTTAAGGGAAGCGGAGAGTTTTTCACTAAATTTCCTTAATGACAAAGAGAGCGATAAATGAAAGAGGGAATAACAGATCTGTTTGCGTCTATTGCCAGGCGCGACATTTGGCTTCATTTCGCTATTAGTGATACCAAGGCGCGGTACTCGAGAAGTACTCTTGGACCGTGGTGGATTACATTAGGGACCGCTCTGGGTGTTATAGGGTTAGGGTTGGTGTGGAGCGCCGTAATGAACGTCGATCTTCATGTCATGCTCCCTAATCTTGCCGTGGGTCTGGTTTTGTGGTTTATGATTTCGGGCATTATTTCCGAGTCGTCAAACTGTTTTACCAATCAATCGTCAGTTATTAGAAACTACCCACTACCGCTATCACTTCATACGTTGCGGTTGCTCTCCAAGCATCTGATTAATTTCTCTCACAATATATCTATCGTAATTGTTGTTTTCTTTATATATGGGTTTCCAAGTCTGGTGAATTTCGGCTGGGCAGTACTGGGTTTCCTCCTTCTGGTGCTAAACCTTTGGTGGATTTCCCTTCTGGTTTCGACTTTAGGAGCGCGGTTCCGTGATCTGGGTCCATCGATTGACGCACTGATGCCGATCCTGTTTTTCCTGACTCCCATTCTTTACAAGAAATCCGATGTAGTTTCTGCTGCGGCCTGGTTTCAGTACAATCCGATAGCAACCTTGTTTTCTCTCGTTAAAAACCCTCTGCTTTCGTTGCCCGTAACACCCGTCGACTACGCCAATATGGCTGTACTTGGTCTGGTGGGTTGGGTGCTGGCTGTCGCGGTTTTTGGTCGTCACAAAAAACATATTGTTTTCTGGATTTGATATGGCACTTATAGAGCTTAAAGATCTATCGTTGACTTTTCCTGTGATAACTGAGGCCGGGGCGTCGATAAGAAATAAGTTGGTGAGAATGAGTACGGGTGGTGTTATCAAAAGTGATAACACTCATACTGTTCATATTCAAGCATTAAAAAATATAAACCTGACACTCAAGCCCGGCGATAGAGTTGGTCTGATTGGGCACAATGGTTCTGGTAAAAGCACACTATTAAGAACTCTCGCGGGAATCTACGCTCCTTCAAGTGGAACTCGACACATGGAGGGTAGTGTTCGAGCGCTATTTGAGTTGGGAGTCGGGACCGATCATGAGTTATCGGGTCGCGCCAATATCGACCGTCTAGCTCGTCTATATGGTTATCCGCTGGAAAAAGTACGAAGTGACATTGCCGCCATCGAAAGCTTTTCCGGGCTGGGCGGGTATCTGGATCTGCCAATTAGATCCTACTCTTCTGGTATGCAGTTAAGGCTGATTTTTACTGTTTCCACGCTTTATCCCAGCGACATTCTCCTCATTGATGAGGTTTTTGGTGTTGGAGATGAAGCATTCCAGGAAAAAGCCAAGCAGCGTATGGAAAGCATGATGCAAAGCTCCAAAATTGTTGTAATAGCTTCTCATTCGAAGGAGCTGATTAATAAATTCTGCAATAAAACAATCAGGCTTGAGTCGGGCAGTATCGTGGAAGTTAATGAGATAAAGGAGGACGTATGAGTAAAGCTGCATTTTTGAGGATTGCCAAAGTTTCAGCGTTTGAAATTCTGGGGCCCTATGCTTGTCGTCTTGCTCTGGCTACTTTGCGCGAAGGGAAGCGCCCGGTAAATTTATCTTTGAGAGTTAGGATTGCCTACTACTCTCTAAGGTTCGTAAATATTTTCTTCCCTATGGCCTCCATGATGCGGGAGCAAGAGAAGTCAGAGATCGAGCGGCCACAAGTTTATGACGAGCATCTATTGAACTTGATGGTTAACAGAGCTTACGATCTTCCCGAGGTTGTTGTCGATGCAAATGCCCCGGTACGTGTAAACGTATTAGTGCCTGCGTTCACAATAAACACGATCTCGGCAGGTTTCTTTGGTGTTTTCAACGTGGCCCTGTTTATTGCTCAGCAAGGCTACCGTGTTCGTTTGGTACTGTTTGATAATTTCTACTATGTTGAAGACGAGTTTCGGCGTGCTTTGAAAAAATTCCCCTCCATGGAGAATTTGTTTGAACAGCTTGAGATTGAATACATAGGTTCACGAATTGAGCCCCTAGTTGTGTCGCCGAAGGATAATAGTGTTGCTACCGTTTGGTACAGTGCTTATTTCGCCAATAAGATCGCACAATCAACAGGTGGTCGCCCGTTTCTTTATCTGATTCAGGATTTTGAAGCGGCATTCTATCCGTTTAACAGTCAGTACTGCATTTCCAGAAATTCCTACGACTTCAAATATCATACTTTGTCGTCGTCTAGTGCTTTGCTGGAATACCTGAAGGTTAACTCTGTTATTCCTGAGGGGCCGAATCTCAAAGCCATAAGCTTTGATAATGCTTATTCTTCGTCTATCTACTCGCAAGAAGAGTTTCATACTCAGAAGAAAAAGAGCAAAAAACGTTTTGTGTTCTATAGCCGTCCCGCGGTTAACAGAAATATGTTCGAAATGGCAGCTCTGGCATTGATTGATGCTTTCAAAAAAGGCGCATTCGACGAGGACGACTGGGAGTTTTACGGCATGGGCATTGGTAATACTACGGTTCGGTTGGCCGACGGTGTAGAAGTTACCCAGCTACCAAGGATGCCTTTGGATGAATACGAGGCGATCACCAAGACGTTCGACTTGTGTCTGACGTTGATGTCCTCGCCGCACCCTAGCTTGATTCCTATGGATCTCGCAGCCTCAGGTGCGATTGTTGTAACAAATACCTTTGAAACGAAAACGCCACAATATCTGACTAATATTTCAAAAAATATTATTCCTGCTCATCCCGACCTGCATCAGTTGTCGCAGGCAATTGTTGAGGGCGTAAAGCGTACTAACGATACTCATGCCCGCTATGAAAATGCCACAGTGAACTGGCCTAAGTCGTGGAACGAGACTTGGACGAATAAACATCGTGATTTTATTCAAGAGGTTTTTGCTGATGCAAAATAAGAATGATTTTGAGGAGCATCTTCGCGCGATCGGCACGCAATGTGGTTGCGATAAAGTCATTCCACATAACTATCATCCTTTTTACGCAACACATTTTTTGGATTATGTTGGTCGCCCGTTCAAACTGCTGGAGATCGGCGTAGGTGGAGAGGGGCGGGAAGTAGGCGGCGCGTCGCTGAAACTTTGGTCCGAAGTCTTTCCATTAGCAGAAATATACGGTCTTGATATTTATGATAAAAGTGTCCTGGACACCGACAAAGTAAAAACTTTTATTGTCGACCAGGGCGATGCTGCGGCTTTGAACGAGTTCGTGGCGAAGCATGGTCCATTTGATATCATTATTGATGATGGTAGCCATAAACGCGCTGATCAACTAACCAGCTTGTTCGCTCTTATCTCAAGTGTCGTGCCGGGAGGTTACTACGTTCTTGAAGATTACTTTACCTCGTACTGGCCTGTTTACGACGGCTCCACGTTGGCTAAAGATTTTCTTGATACGCCAGTCCGGTGGCTGAAGCAATCCATTGATATAATCAACAGAAACAATCTTCTTTCTGAAGAAGTTAAAGGCATGCTTCCCGATTGGGGAGTTGAAGAACTGCATGTTTATCCTGGTGTTGCTTTTTTAAGAAAAGGAATGCAGGCAGTTCGCAGCGAGATACCAAGTGCCGATTTTTCTGAAAATCAGATAGAGTTGGATGATCTGCGTTACGGTGAATATAAGTCTCTGTTCTTTGATTACGCGAGAGACCCAATGGTCAGTCTGACCATGCTGCGCGAAATAAAAAAGAAGATAGAAGACGAGATATCAAGTATCGAGAGCGGAACTCCTTCAGAAGGCTCGAGTGATCCGCAGAGTTAAGATTGATGGTGGCTTGGGGAACTGTTCTCAATTGTGAACAGCTCCCCAGACTTTCCTTAAGTTTTCACGAGCATTTTCCCCGCGACACTCTGGCGAAGTTGGTGAATCAATTTTCTGCTTCACTTGAAACTCTTGTTCGTTTGGAAAAATAGCACCCGTTGTTGTTTTGCCATACTCTCCTTGTACTGCAGATTTTCGTCACACCGCTTTCAGTCTCAACGCATGCGCAGCTTTTAAGGCTGTTACTCTTGGCTGGTGCCTAATATTTTTCTATATCGTTGATTAACTTGGCGGCAGAATCCCAAGCCGCAGTCCTTCGGTCAGACTGATACTGGTTTAAAGACAGCCACTTTTAAGGCGCGGTGCCATCCATGCTTGTATTTCCGGATCAGCGGTGAATCCTGTCGGGTCTGAGGCTGCCCATTGAGGTGGCTTTTCGTGGGATAACCTCTGGATTGTGTGTCGCGAGCCCGGAAGATGCTGACTGCCTCTAAAAATAGTGTGAGAAATGCATCGTGGGCGGCCCGGCGGATTGACGATCCACGAGGAATCCCGGTACTGTTGCGCCCCCATTGGAGCCGTAAATTGGGCAGGGTTAAGTCTTACCCTCTGCCAACTCTCCATTTGTGGAAGCATTACTGATACAAAAATTAATATATAACGAGCACAGCAGATGAAGAAAGTTGAAGAGATTGAGCTATTACGCGCAGTCGCCATTATTTTTACTTTGTTTCAGCATTTAGGCATTCTGCTGATGCCTTCCAAGGATGCGTGGGCATTTTTCAATTTAAACAATCCATATTGGGGTGGCGTAGACCTGTTTTTTTGCATATCGGGATTTGTAATCTCAAAAAGCATGGTCCGAACCTGGCATAATCTTTCGACAAAAGAGCATTGGTTAGAGGTTAAGCGATTCTGGATCCGACGGTTCTTTCGCATAGTTCCGACCCTCTGGTTATGGATAGGCCTCTCACTGGTAGCAACTTTATATTTTAACGAGTCTGGAATATTTGGGCCTATCGTGCCAAATCTCATGGACTCCGCCGCTGCCGTTCTGAACTATTCCAATGCGCACGTTTTTCTCTGTGTAATCGGTCAGTCGTCCTGCGGTCCAAACCCGGTGTACTGGAGCCTTTCATTAGAGGAGCAGTTTTATTTTGCTCTGCCATTTCTATTCTTTTTACCAAAGCGGTTGCTGATTCTAGTAGTTGTAGCGTTGATTTTGATACAGCTTCCAATTCACCGTATGCCTTGGGAGCAGACTGTGGGAGGAGCTCTTTGGTTTGTCAGGACGGATGCCATTCTTTTGGGGGTTTTGATTGCGTACCTTTCAACAACATCTCTCTACCAGCGTCTTGCTACAGTTCTCGAAGCCAAATATCGATACAGGACGGTTGTTTCTATCTGCTTGATTATTTTGCTCTCTGCAATACCGCGGAGTGGTTTTTACTTTGCTGCTGGCGGTATTGCACTCGTCAGCTGCTTACTGGTTCTTTTGGCTTCATTTGATAAAGGATTTCTCTTCAGAAAAACCAGTCTGTCAAAGCCTTTCCTTTGGGTCGGCACGCGCTCATTTTCGATCTATCTTATGCACATGCCGTTATATTATTTTGTCAACGAGATAGCCTTCCGTGTTTCTGGGTTCAGCGCAGAATTCAAGAGCCCCTTGGTTCACGATGGATTTAACCCGTTGCTGGCAATTGTAACATTCGCGGTAGTATTCATTGGCGCTGAGTGTAATTATCGATTCGTGGAAACGCCCCTGCGTAAATTTGGACGAAAATTCGGGGAGAGCAAAAAGGTCGTGACCAGTCCTGCCTTTTCGTGATGAATAATTTGTCTATGAAGTCTATGGTTGGCAGATGCGGGGTCTTGTTTTATTGAGCAGCTGTTTTAACTCTTCTGGCGCTCAGGCTGGTTTTCTTTCCCAGTCTGAGCGAAGGGTCGTCCATCAGTGAGTGTTTCTATTATCTTTAGGTGTATGCCAGTAAAAAGTTATTTGAGTTTTTCTTTGTATTATATTTTATTCAAGAGCACAGCCAAGAAAAGACTGATATTACCTTTTAACGTCTGGCGATAAATTCCAGATTTATTTGCGAGGCGCAATCGCGTCAGGATCGAGCTATTTCGACTTTGCGTGAATTCGTAAAGTGTCTTTTTACTCGTTTCTGTCAAATGATCCTGCAGATACTCAAGGATCGCGACGTTAGCATCGCTCCAAATTCTAAATTGCCCCTCGAACACTTTTCCAAGCCGCAAGATGCTATCTTTGAAGCCGATATTCGCGCCTATCACATTGGCACTATGCTGACGATAATCCAGCGTTGGCTGTACATCAAATACCACATTTCCGCCACATCCACTGGTTACTAAATAGGTAAGCCAGTCATGAGCAATAATATCCATATCTTGCGGTATGCAGCTCAATATATTTCGAGCGCGGCTGTTGATGAGCATGGTGTTTGCGCCTGCGATACTTTGAATTAGGGCATTCTGGAAAGTTGGCGGACGGGTGAATATTGGTGAGAAGCCAATGATGTTGTTTTCTTCATCAATAAGGCGAGTGCGGGAGCAGTACATCGCAGGTAGGTGTTGAGGTGATTCGTGTAATTGATGAATACTTCTTTCCAGCTTGTCTTTGAACCAAATATCATCTTGATCGCTGAATGCGTAGAAATCCGCATTTATCTCTGCGTTTCTGATCAGGGACATGAAGTTTTCCGCAAAACCTGCGCGTGGACCGGTAAATAGTCTGATTCGATTTTCTTCTATAAGCGCTTTGTATTCTTCCAGTATCGAAAGAGTGCCATCGGTGGAGCCGTCATCGGAAATATATAACGTCCATTTTTTGTGAGTCTGCTCCACGAAAGAGTCAATTTGCGACTTGAGAAATGCTTTTCCATTGTAGGTGCAAAGAAGGATTGCTACCTCGTATGCACAGGTCGGCTGTCTGGGTTGCTTGACGGAAAGTACCGCTTGTGCTTTTTGGTGCTCCATGCGTCCTCACATTGAAAAAAATTGAGTTGCAGATGGTAAACCGAAGCAGGGTGCTATCTATTAGCCATCTTTTGCGTGAAGAATACGCATAATGTGCTAATTTTATCCGCTTGGCCGATTATTTCTCTACTCTTTTGCGCTTTAATGGGGACCTGGTTAGCCCTAGTCTGATTCGGCAGTACCTATCGCATTGCCTCTTGCACAAGATGTAGTCCGATTGATCTGTCCGGTTCGGAGCAATAGAGGTAAAAATGGAACACCGAGCGATGGATAAATTACGACTATTCCTGCTGAGAATGCCGCGCCAAAGAAAGCGTCTGATTCAGGTAATCACGGACGTGTTTCTGGTATGGCTTTCGCTATGGGGATCCTTTGTGGTTCGCTTGGGGATCGAGGATGTACTTGATCCGTTTAAAACCCACCTATGGCTGTTTGTCTGTGCGCCGATAGTCGCAATACCTCTGTTCATCCGGTTTGGTATGTACCGCGCCGTCATGCGTTATTTTGGCAATGATGCGCTGATCGCCATCATAAAAGCTGTCAGCCTCTCTTCTCTTATCCTTGCTCTTGTCGTTTTCTGGTATAGCAATCACCAAGCAGTCGTCCCGCGTTCGATCATCTTTAACTATTGGTGGTTGAGCCTGGTCGTCATTGGGGGATTGCGTTTGTGCATGCGCCAGTACTTCATGGGCGACTGGTTTACGGCTGCCCAGCATGTTCCCTTTGCCAACCGCGACGACGGTTTCACCAAGGTAGCAATCTACGGTGCAGGCGTGGCCGGTAACCAGTTGGTAGCGGCGTTGCGTATGGGGCGCGTGATGCGACCGGTAGCGTTTATTGATGATGATCCAACTATTGCCGAGCGATCGATTTCCGGCCTTCAGGTTTATAAGCCTCAACACATTCAGCAGATGATTGATGAAACCGGTGCGCAGGAGATTCTGTTGGCACTGCCCTCTTCCACACGTGCCCGACGCAGAGAAATTTTGAATCTGCTGGAGGGCTTTCCTCTACATGTGCGAAGCGTCCCCAGTTTTAGTGATCTGGCCAGTGGCCGAGTCAAAGTTGAAGATATTCAAGAAGTCGATATCGCCGACTTGCTCGGTCGGGATGCAGTGCCTGCACAATCAGATCTTTTGGAACACTGTGTAAAAGGCAAGATTGTCTTGGTAACGGGAGCCGGTGGTTCGATTGGCTCTGAACTCTGCCGGCAAATTTTCGCATTGGCGCCAACAACTCTGATTTTGTTCGAACACAGTGAGTTTAACCTCTACACGATTGTATCGGAACTGGAGCGACGTGGATGTCGCGAATCGACCCCCGTGCGACTACTGCCGATGCTGGGTTCAGTTCGTCATCCGCAAAAATTGCTTGATGTGATGAAAACCTGGAAGGTTGATACGGTTTATCACGCGGCGGCTTACAAACACGTACCGATGGTCGAGCACAACATTGCCGAGGGCGTGTTGAACAACGTCATGGGTACGCTTAACACTGCTCAGGCTGCGCTGCAGGCGGGCGTGTCCAATTTTGTTCTGATTTCTACCGATAAGGCGGTGCGGCCGACTAATGTCATGGGGAGTACGAAGCGTCTGGCCGAGCTGACGCTGCAAGCGCTCAGTCGCGAAGTCGCTCCTGTATTATTCGGTGACAGAGCCAATGTTTCCAGAGTCAATAAAACCCGTTTCACCATGGTTCGTTTCGGCAACGTGTTGGGCTCTTCAGGTTCTGTCATTCCCTTGTTCCACAGTCAGATCAAATCCGGTGGCCCACTGACAGTCACCCATCCGAAAATAACCCGTTACTTCATGACAATTCCCGAAGCCGCACAGTTGGTGATCCAGGCCGGCTCGATGGGGCAGGGCGGCGATGTCTTCGTATTGGATATGGGCGAGCCGGTTAAAATTGTCGAGCTAGCGGAAAAAATGATTCATCTTTCCGGTTTGAGCATTCGTTCCGATCGTAATCCTCAGGGTGATATTTCCATTGAGTTCACTGGGTTGCGCCCCGGTGAAAAGCTCTACGAGGAACTGCTGATCGGCGATAACGTTGCCGCAACGCCACACCCCATGATCATGACGGCCAATGAAGATCATCTGCCTTGGGACGTCTTGAAAGTCAGGCTGAACGAGCTGCTCATTTCCGTTGAGAAAGATGACTATGCCCGAGTGCGCCAACTCCTGCGCGAAACCGTCTCCGGCTACACCCCCGATGGCGAAATCGTCGACTGGATCTACCAGCAACGCCGTCTCGAACCCTGATTGTTTCACATCCTGTAACGCTCGTATTTTTGACATACACCCACCATGACCTACGTTTGGAGAGCAGCTTCGGAAAAGCTGCTTTCTCAAACGATGATGGAGCGTCACAAATGCGTACTGGTTACTTCTACTCTCTGATCTTTGCTTTCCTCACCAGCGCCTCGATTGCCGCTATTGCTGCACCTGTTGGGCCAGCGGAGTCACCCAAAGCGCCGTTGGTGATGGACACAGCGGCAGCTTCCCAAAGTGCAAAAGTCGATCTCAACGATGCCGACGCGGCGACGCTGCAAAAGGAACTGGCTGGAGTCGGTGAGGCCAAGGCGAGAGCGATTGTTGCGTATCGTGAAACAAATGGGCCGTTTTCATCGGTAGATGAGCTGCTGGAAGTGAAGGGGATTGGCAAGGCGATCCTGGATCGCAATCGCGACAAGCTGGAAGTCAACTAAGCTGAGTGTTCAACGCCAAGAGGCCGGTCATTGACCGGCCTTTTTCATTTGGCGCAGTACTTGGCTGCGGGTAGCGGTGGAGAGGAAACCCGTCGGACGACTTAAAATTACGGCTATCATATTGCGCTTGGATTATGCCTATAATAATTTGCCGGTGCGTCGAGCCAGCAGGTCTCATCGGTAACTTCCTTCATCAAGCATTCCAGGAGCATTCACATGAATTCCGCACAATCCCAAGGTACTGCTCTGGTGACCGGCGCATCGTCGGGTATCGGTGCGATTTACGCTCAGCGCCTGGCGGCGCGTGGTTTCGATCTGCTGTTGGTAGCCCGTGACAAGGATCGTCTGGAAAGTGCTGCTAGCCGGTTGCGTGATGCCCATGGCGTTCAGGTCGAAGTGCTGAAAGCAGACCTGACGCAAAAGGATGATGTACTCAAACTCGAACAACGCCTGCGCAGCGATTCCAGCATCAGTTTGCTGGTCAATAACGCCGGTGTGGCGTCGGACGGTTTGCTGGCTAACGCTTATATGGACCAGTTGGAGCGATTGATCCAGTTGAACATCACCGCCGTCACCCGCTTGGCATCGGCGGCCGCCGCCAGTTTCGCCAAGGCCGGTCGTGGCACGATCATCAATATCGCCTCGGTCGTGGCGTTGTTTCCGGAACGCTTCAACGCAACCTACAGCGCCAGCAAAGCTTATGTACTGAGCCTGACCCAGTCGCTGAACACTGAACTCGAAGGCACCGGTGTGCAGATTCAGGCCGTTCTGCCGGGTGTGACCCGCACCGAAATCTGGGAGCGTTCCGGTATCGATGCCAGTGGCATTCCGGCAGAAATGGTCATGGACGCGGGCGAGATGGTCGATGCGGCGCTGGCCGGTCTGGATCAGGGCGAGTTGATCACCATTCCTTCGCTGCCTGACGCGGGCGAATGGCACGCCTTTGTTGCGGCTCGCCATGTCATGGCGCCGAACCTTTCCCGTAGTTCCGCAGCCCAACGTTACAAGTCCGGCAATTGAATTGATCAGAGGTCACCACGGTATGGATTCGCGTCGAATAGTCGTCACGGGCATGGGCCTGGTTTCACCCTTGGGCAGCGATCTTGAAGTCGTATGGCAGCGTTTGCTGGCCGGGCGGTCTGGTTTGCGTAACTTGCCTGAGGCAACGGTCGCTGATTTACCCACGCGAGTCGGTGGCGCAGTGCCGACGCTGGAAGAAGATGCTGAAGCAGGATTTGATCCGGATCGCGCCACGCCGCCCAAGGAACAGAAGAAGATGGACCGCTTCATTCTGTTCGCCATGGAGGCTGCGCGACAGGCGCTGGAACAGGCAGGCTGGCATCCGTCGGAGAGCGAAAGCCAAGAGCGTACCGCAACAATCATCGGTTCCGGTGTCGGTGGTTTCGGCGCGATTGCCGACGCCGTACGCACCACCGACAGTCGCGGTCCTCGGCGTTTGTCACCGTTCACTATTCCATCCTTCCTGGTCAATCTGGCTGCCGGGCATGTCTCGATCCAGCACGGTCTGAAGGGGCCACTGGGTGCTCCGGTGACGGCCTGTGCTGCTGGTGTTCAAGCGATAGGTGATGCCGCGCGTCTGATTCGAGCCGGTGAAGCCGACATCGCGGTGTGCGGCGGGGCGGAAGCCTGCATCGACCGGGTCAGTCTGGCCGGTTTTGCGGCAGCTCGAGCATTGTCGAGCGCTTACAACGACACCCCCGAGCGGGCCTCGCGTCCTTTCGACAGCGGTCGCGACGGCTTCGTGATGGGCGAGGGCGCGGGGCTGCTGGTGATCGAATCCCTGGAACATGCCTTGGCGCGTGGCGCGAAGCCTTTGGCTGAGCTGGTCGGTTATGGGACCAGCGCCGACGCCTACCACCTCACGGCCGGGCCTGAAGACGGCAGTGGTGCGCGGCGGGCGATGACGCTGGCACTGGCACAGGCGGGTATCAAGCCGGATCAGGTGCAGCACCTCAACGCCCATGCCACGTCGACCCCGGTCGGGGATCTGGGGGAGTTGGCGGCGATCAAAAGTGTTTTCGGCGAAGAGAATAAAATCGCCGTGACGTCGACAAAATCGGCCACAGGTCATCTGCTCGGCGCTGCCGGTGGGCTTGAAGCGATTTTCACGCTATTGGCGATTCGGGACCAGGTGGTGCCTCCGACGCTCAACTTCGACAATCCGGATCCGGCGAGTGCCGGTGTGGATATCGTCCATGGCGAGGCGCGGTCAATTCCGATCGAATATGCACTGTCCAACGGTTTTGGCTTTGGCGGGGTCAATGCCAGCGTATTGTTCAAGCGCTGGCAGGCTTAGTCCCGGTTCTTGAGGTGATCGCGGGTGACATCGAGGATGCGTTGCGCAAACCCGGCATCCGCGACGCTGCGTGACAGCAGCAGCGCACCGACCAGTGTCGACATGATGACGATGGCGCGGTCAGCGCTGTTTTCGCCTTCGAGGCTGTTTTCGATCTGTTCCAGCCGTGCGTTGAGGACCACGTCACTGGTGGGACTCGGTTGGCCGCGCAGGCCCAGCTCCGAAGAAATGGTCAGCAACGGGCAGCCTTCATGGGGCGACGTTTGATGCCATTCGGACAGGTACGTCTCGATAAAGGCATCAAGCGGATTATCCTGCGAAAAAATCTCGGCACATAACCCATCGACCTGGTTGCCGGCCTCCTGCAAGGCCTTCTCCACCAATTCGTCCTTGGACTTGAAATGCGAATAAAAACCGCCATGGGTCAGCCCCAGCGCTTTCATCAAGGGTTGCAGACCTGTAGCGCCGATGCCGTCCTTGCGAAAGCGTGCCGAAGCCTCCTTGATAATGCGCTGATGGGTTTGGGCTTTATGATCCTGCGAGTAACGCATCTGGAACTCTCCGCAACAATGTCCCCATCTTAACCACGGAAAATTAAATGGTGACTGTACTTCTACTTCTTAAAAGCGTGCAGATAGCTCCAATGGCTATAAAAAGCACAAACCCCGCCGATCAGGCGGGGTTGTGTTCAACGGTCTTGCGCGTCTTTGGCGTCCGCTTCGGCATTGCGTTGGGCAACGCGTCGGCGTTCTTCATCGGTCAGATCGACCTTGTTGGCGGTATCGCGCAGCATCATCAATCCGCCGACGATCGAGCCGATTGCAACCACCAGAATCAACCAGGCATACCAGGGCATAACGGCTCTCCTTAAGGACAGGTCGACGGGCGAGGATTTCGCCGCGCGACGCTGCATACCACGTTTGAGCGAAGTGACTTCGCAGTGGTTCCATTCTAGGCCGCTTGCACCGGGTTCACCCGAAATCCCTCAATTGCCCGTCAGCATCGCATCGGCCGGTGCGTTGGCACGTAGTTGCCCGGTCAACAGGAAGTACCCGAAACCCACCGCCATGAAGCCGAGGAAAATCAAGCCGATCAACGCATTGAACCACGCCATCGCCACGAGACACACCACCGCCAGCACCAAGGCAATCAGCGGAATCAGCGGATAGCACGGCGCGCGAAAGGTGCGCTCCAGATTCGGTTCTGATTTACGCAGTTTGAACAGGCTGAGCATGCTCATGATGTACATCACGATCGCACCGAACACGGCCATGGTGATCATCGCCGCAGTTAGGGTCATGCCACCGAGGTTGATCAGACCGTCGCTGTAGATCGCCGCTATGCCGATGATGCCGCCGACGATGATTGCCCGGTGCGGCGTCTGGAAGCGCGAGAGTTTCGCCAGTGATGCTGGAAGATAGCCGGCGCGGGCGAGGGCGAAGAACTGCCGTGAGTAGCCGAGGATGATCCCGTGGAAACTGGCGACCAGACCGAACAGGCCGATCCATACCAGCATGTGCAGCCAGCCGGAGTTGTCGCCGACCACGGTTTTCATCGCCTGCGGCAATGGGTCATTGATGTTGGCCAAGGTACGCCAGTCACCGACACCGCCGGCAAAGAACATCACACCCATTGCCAGCAGCACCAGAGTCAGAATGCCGCTGATGTAGGCCTTGGGAATCGTGCGCTTCGGGTCCTTGGCTTCTTCGGCGGCCATGGCGGCGCCTTCGATGGCGAGGAAGAACCAGATCGCAAACGGAATCGCGGCAAACATCCCGGCAATCGCCGGCGCTCCGAACACATCCGAACCGGCCCAGCCATTCAGGGCAAAGTTACTGAAGCTGAACGCCGGCGCGACCACACCCATGAACACCAGCAATTCGGCGACGGCGAGTACGCAGACGATCAATTCGAAAGTCGCCGCCAGTTTCACGCCCAGAATGTTCAAACCCATAAAGACGATATAGGCGCCGACTGCTGCGTGTTTCGGATCAAGCGCCGGAAACTGCACATTCAGGTAAGCGCCGATGGCCAAGGCAATGGCCGGGGGCGCGAAGACAAACTCGATCAGCGTTGCCAGGCCAGCAATCAATCCTCCTTTTTCACCGAAGGCCCGTCGGCTGTAGGCAAACGGCCCGCCAGCATGAGGAATCGCGGTGGTCAGCTCGGTGAAACTGAAGATAAAGCAGGTGTACATGGTGGCGACCATGAACGAGGTCACCAGAAACCCCAGCGTCCCGGCCACGCCCCAGCCGTAACTCCAGCCGAAGTATTCGCCGGAAATCACCAGCCCTACGGCGATGCCCCACAGGTGCAAGGTGCCCAGCGTGGGTTTGAGTTGTGTGTTCATGCGTTTGCTCCCTGAACGGTTTGGAAAGCTCAGGGGAGGGCGTTTGCAGTGGGCGTGCCAGTGCGCTGAAACAAGTCGTAATGAGTTGAAAGCTGTCGTATCGGGGATGTTCGCCGCTGGATGGGTGTTTTTTGTGCGCCAGTTGGGTGCGATGTTGTTAGTTATGCCGTCTTCGCGAGCAAGCTCGCTCCCACAGGGGATGCATTTCAAATTGTGGGAGCGAGCTTGCTCGCGAAGAGGCCCGGCCTGACGGCGCAAAAACCTGCTGTAACGCCCGCATAAACCCACTCTTTACGCTTTCTTTATGCCCAGCCAACACCCTCGCTCTCGTTCCTTTACAGCCTTCCTTCCGACAATGCCTGCACACACGGCAATACGCCGTAACACGGAGATCTTCCATGAGCGTTCTGGACGGGGTGTCACTGCTGTTGGCAGTGGGGCTGTTCATTTATCTGTTGGTTGCGCTGTTGCGCGCGGATCGGAACTAGGAGCGGCTATGCACAGTTATGACTATTGGCTGATCCTCGCATTCTTTGCGTTGGTCTTGCTGCCGGCGCCGTTCCTCGGGCGCTTCTACTACAAAGTGATGGAAGGCCAGCGCACTTGGCTGACCCCGATTCTCGGCCCGGTCGAGCGCGGTTGCTACCGTATCGCCGGGGTTGATCCGCAGACTGAACAGAGCTGGCAGAAGTACACGCTGGCGCTGCTCGCCTTCAACCTTGCCGGTTTCCTGCTGCTGTTCGCGATCCTGTTGTTTCAGGATCACTTGCCGCTGAACCCGCAGAACCTGCCGGGTCAGGAATGGACGCAGGCGTTCAACACCGCGGTCAGTTTCATGACCAACACCAACTGGCAGTCCTACAGCGGCGAGGCGACCCTCAGCTATCTGAGCCAGATGGTCGGTCTCACCGTACAGAACTTCGTCAGCGCCGCCACCGGCCTCGCCGTGCTGGTTGCGCTGTGCCGTGGCATCGGCCGCAAGTCGACGAAAACCCTCGGCAACTTCTGGGTCGACATGACCCGCGCTACCCTCTACGGGCTGCTGCCACTGTGCCTGTTGCTGGCGCTGTATCTGGTCTGGCAGGGCGTACCGCAAACCTTCGCGCAGTATGTGAATTCCGTGACGATGCAGGGCGTTGATCAAGTGATCCCGCTCGGCCCGGCCGCGAGTCAGATTGCGATCAAGCAACTGGGCACCAACGGCGGTGGCTTCTTCGGTGTCAACTCGGCGCACCCGTTCGAGAACCCGACCGCGTGGAGCAACCTGTTCGAAGTCGCTTCGATCATTCTGATCCCGGTGGCGCTGGTGTTCACCTTCGGCCACTACGTCAAGGACCTGCGTCAGAGCCGCGCGATCATCGCCTGCATGCTGGCGTTGTTCCTGATCGGCGGCGCGACCTCGATGTGGGCTGAATACCAACCGAACCCGACGCTGAACAACGCTGCCGTCGAACAGACCGCACCGCTGGAAGGTAAGGAAGCGCGCTTCGGCACCACCGCCACGGTGCTGTGGTCGGTGACGACGACGGCGGCTTCGAACGGCTCGGTCAACGGCATGCACGACAGTCTCAACCCGCTCAGCGGCATGGTCGCGCTGGTCAACATGATGGTCGGCGAAGTGATCTTCGGCGGTGTCGGTGCCGGGCTCTACGGCATGTTGCTCAACGTGCTGATCGCAGTGTTCCTTGCCGGTCTGATGATCGGCCGTACGCCGGAATACCTCGGCAAGAAACTTCAGGCGCGGGAAGTGCAATTGCTGGTGGTGACTTTGCTGGTGATGCCGGTTGGCGTGCTGGTGCTCGGTGCCATTGCCGCCGCAGTTCCCAGTGCCGCGGCGACCATCAGCAA
The DNA here is from genome assembly GCF_022662375.1 of Pseudomonas sp. CROZ-RG-20F-R04-15. Classification (GTDB taxonomy): domain Bacteria; phylum Pseudomonadota; class Gammaproteobacteria; order Pseudomonadales; family Pseudomonadaceae; genus Aquipseudomonas. The sequence continues at coordinate 237,463 of NZ_JAKNQL010000002.1, forward strand.
CCCCGGTCCGCACGGTTTCAGTCAGTTGCTTTATGCCTACACCTCGGCGAGCGCCAACAATGGCTCGGCGTTCGGTGGTCTGAGCGCGAATACGCCGTTCCACAATCTGATGCTGGGCCTGGGCATGTTGATCGGCCGCTTCGGCTACATCCTTCCCGTGCTGGCGCTGGCGGGCAGTCTGGCGATGAAGAAAACCGCACCGATCGGCCAGAACAGCTTCCCGACTCATGGCCCGCTGTTCGTGACCCTGTTGACCGTGACCATTTTGTTGGTGGGCGGCCTGACCTTTCTGCCGACTCTGGCGCTCGGCCCGATTGCCGAACATTTAAGTATGGGCTTCTAAGGAATCCATCATGAATATGCACGTTCCTGCAAAACCTGCAGAGCCGACCAAGTCGGCAGAAGCACCGAAAACCGCGATTTCGGCCCTGTGGCGGCCGGCGCTGGTGCAAGCTTTCGTCAAGCTCGACCCTCGGCAACTGAAGCGTTCGCCGGTGATGCTGGTGGTCGAACTGACCGCGATTTTCACCACCGTACTGTGCTTCATTCCCGATGCCGATGTGCCGACGTTTGTTGCCGCACAAATCGCCTTGTGGCTGTGGTTTACCGTGCTGTTCGCCAACTTCGCCGAAGCCCTCGCTGAAGGTCGCGGCAAGGCCCGCGCCGACAGCCTCAAGGCGGGCAGCGAAGGCCTCAGCGCCCGGCGCAAACTGGCCAACGGCAGCTTTCAAGTGGTGCCGGCAGCGAGTCTGCGCAAGGGCGATGTGGTGCGCGTCGAAGCGGGGGAGATGATCCCCGGTGACGGCGAAGTCATCGAAGGTATCGCGGCAGTCAACGAAGCGGCGATCACCGGTGAATCGGCGCCGGTGATTCGCGAATCCGGCGGCGACCGCTCGGCCGTCACCGGCAACACGCGGCTGGTCTCCGACTGGTTGCTGGTGCAGATCACCGCCAACCCGGGCGAGTCGACCCTTGACCGCATGATCGCACTGGTCGAAGGCGCCAAGCGTCAGAAGACGCCTAACGAAGTGGCGCTGGATATCCTGCTGATCGGCCTGACGTTGATCTTCCTGCTGGTGGTCGTGACCCTGCAACCGTTCGCCCATTTCGCCAACGGCAGCCTGCCGCTGGTGTTTTTGGTGGCGCTGCTGGTAACGCTGATTCCGACCACCATTGGCGGTTTGCTGTCGGCGATTGGTATTGCCGGCATGGATCGTCTGGTGCGTCTGAACGTGATCGCCAAATCCGGTCGCGCCGTGGAAGCGGCGGGCGACGTGCATGTGTTACTGCTCGACAAGACTGGCACCATCACTTTCGGTAACCGTCGTTGCAGCGCGGTGTATGCCGCGCCCGGTGTGAGTGGTCGTGATTTGGCTGAAGGTGCGCTGTTCGCTTCGCTGGCCGACGAAACCGCTGAAGGTAAATCCATCGTTGAGTACTTGCGCGGTCTGCATCCACAACCTGAGCCGGCGTCGGAAACCTTGACCGCTGTGCCGTTCAGCGCTGAAACCCGTTTGTCCGGCGTCGACTATCAGGGCCGTGTCTACCGCAAAGGGGCAGTGGATTCGCTGCTGAGTTTCCTTGGCCAGAAACGCTCGGATCTGGCCCCGGCGCTGTCGCGGGAAATCGACAAGATCGCGCAGAGCGGCGGTACGCCATTGCTGGTCTGTGCCGACGGTAAATTGCTCGGCGCGATCCACCTCAAGGACGTGGTCAAACCGGGCATTCGCGAGCGTTTCGCCGAACTGCGCAAACTCGGTATTCGCACTGTGATGGTCACTGGTGACAACCCGCTGACCGCTGCCGCGATTGCTGCTGAAGCGGGCGTCGATGACGTCCTCGCCGAGGCCACGCCAGAGAAAAAACTCGCGCGCATTCGTCACGAGCAGAACGACGGTCGTCTGGTCGCAATGTGCGGCGACGGCGCCAACGATGCCCCGGCGCTGGCTCAGGCTGACGTCGGCATGGCGATGAACGACGGCACGCAAGCAGCACGCGAAGCGGCAAACATGGTCGATCTCGACAGCGACCCGACCAAGCTGCTCGACGTGGTGCAGATCGGCAAGGAATTGCTGGTGACCCGTGGCGCGCTGACGACCTTTTCCATCGCCAACGACGTGGCCAAATACTTCGCGATTCTGCCGGCATTGTTCGCCTCGATTTATCCGCAACTGGGCGTGCTCAACATCATGCAACTGACCAGTCCGCAGAGCGCGATTCTCTCGGCGATCGTTTTCAACGCGTTGATCATCGTCGTGTTGATTCCGTTGGCGCTGCGCGGTGTGCGTGTGCAGGCGGCGAGTGCGGCGGCGTTGTTGCGACGCAATTTGTTGATCTATGGATTAGGCGGGATTCTGGTGCCGTTTGTGGGGATCAAGGCGATCGACATGTTGCTCACGGCGCTGCATCTGGTGTGAGGCCGGAAAGAGCCCCTCACCCTAACCCTCTCCCAGAGGGAGAGGGGACTGACCGAGGTGTTTGCGGGAGGTACATCGACCTGAAATACCGAGTCGAACTCAGGTTTTGAAAAGCACGAATATCGGCTCCCTGTCCCCTCGCGTTTTTAAGGGAGAGGGGACTGACCGAGGTGTTTACGAGAGCTACACCGACTTGAAATACCGAGCCGAACTCAGGTTTTGAACAGCACAAAGATCGGCTCCCTTTCCCTTCGCGAACTTAAGGGAGAGGGGACTGACCGAGGTGTTTACGAGAGCTACACCGACTTGAAATACCGAGCCGAACGCAAGTTCTGAAAAGCATAGAAATCGGCTCCCTTTCCCCCTCGCCCCCTTGGGGGAGAGGGCTGGGGTGAGGGGTAAAAGATCTCCCTGACACTCCACAAAAGTTTGCCCAACGAATTCGAGGATTATGAAATGTCCACAATGATACGTCCGGCCCTGAGCCTGCTGGTGCTGATGACCTTGGTCACCGGCGTCGCCTATCCACTGGTGGTAACCGGTGTCGCGCAAGTCGCGTTCCCCGCTCAGGCCAACGGCAGCCTGGTGCACGATGCCGACGGCAAAGTTCGTGGCTCGTCGCTGATCGCCCAGGATTTCGTCGGCGATGCGTGGTTCCATCCACGGCCATCCGCCGGCGCGTTTGCGACGGTTTCCAGCAGCGCCAGCAACCTGGCACCGAGCAATCCGGCACTCGCCACGCGGGTGATCGACGACGCCAACAAGTTGCAGGTTCCGGGGCAAGGTCCGGTGCCATTGGCCTTGCTGACCACCTCCGGCAGCGGCCTCGATCCACACTTGCCACCGGCAGCAATTGCCTATCAACTGGCGCGTGTCGCAGCGGCGCGAAATCTGCCGGTATCGACTGTGCAGCAATTGCTCGATGCGCACATCGAACAGCCGCTGGTGGGGCCGCCGGTGGTGAATGTGCTTGAGCTGAACATGGCATTGGAAAAATTGTAGATCGGCGGCGCGGCCATTCGCGAGCAGGCTCGCTCCCACAGGGATATGCGTTCCAAATGTGGGAGCGAGCCTGCTCGCGAAGAGGGCCGAAAGAACACCGCATAACTATCAGGAAGAGAGAGCATCAAGCATGAGCGACTCCGGCCGCGCCGACGCGCTGTTAGCAGATCTGCCCCGTGACGGCCGTGGCCGCCTGAAGGTTTTCCTCGGCGCCGCCCCCGGTGTCGGCAAAACTTACGCCATGCTTCAGGCCGCCCACACGCAGCTTCGCCAAGGCGTGAAAGTCCTCGCCGGCGTGGTCGAAACCCACGGCCGCGCCGAAACCGAAGCGTTGCTCGGTGGCTTGCCGCAGCAGCCGCTGGTGCGCTCCGAATACCGTGGCGTAATGCTCGAAGAAATGGACCTCGACGGCCTGCTCGCCGCCAAGCCAAAGCTTGTGCTGGTCGATGAACTGGCCCACAGCAACGCGCCCGGCAGCCGCCACGCGAAACGCTGGCAAGACATTCAGGAACTGCTCGCCGCCGGTATCGATGTGTTCACCACGGTCAACGTCCAGCACCTCGAAAGCCTCAACGACCAAGTGCGCGGCATTACCGGTGTGCAGGTCCGCGAAACCCTGCCGGACTGGGTGTTGCAAGAAGCCTATGAGCTGCTGCTGATCGACCTGCCGCCGCGTGAATTGCTTGAGCGCCTGCGCGAAGGCAAGGTCTACGTGCCGGAGCAGGCGCGCGCGGCGATCGATGCTTTCTTCACCCAGACCAACCTCACCGCATTGCGCGAACTGGCGATGCAAACCGCCGCCGCGCAGGTCGATAACGATCTCGCCCAAGGCTATCGCCAACTCGGTCAGGCCGCCCCGGCGGTGCGTGGCCGATTGCTGGTTGGCGTCGATGGCGATGCGCAGGCCGAACGCCTGGTTCGGCATGCCAGTCGAGTTGCTCAGCGCCGGCATCTGCCGTGGAGTCTGGTGCACGTCGATAACGGCGCGGTGCGCGACGAGCAATCGCGTTTGCGTCTGCAAAGTGCTCAGCAACTGGCGGAGCGCCTCGGGGGGGAAGTGGTTTTACTGCGCGCCGGTGAAGTCGCAAAAACCTTGGTCCAGCATGCCGCCGAGCGCCGTGCGAGTCTGGTGCTGGTCGGCCAGTCCCGGCCGAGTTGGCGGCGTCGACTGTTCGGCGGTGGCTTGGCCGCGCGTCTGTTGCGTCAGGCCCATGGCCTGGAAATCAACGTCCTCGACAATGATCATGAACGCCCGCAATCGCGGCCGCGCAACCCGCTGACACTGGTGTGGTTCGACTATGCGCTGGCGCTGCTCGCCACGGTGTTGGCCAGTGCCCTGGCGTGGGCGGTGTCGAGCGTGTTGCCGCTGCCGAACATCTCACTGGTGTTTCTCGCGGCGGTGTTGCTGGTGGCGGTGCGCAGCAGTCTCGGCCCGGCGCTGGCCTGTGCGGCGTTGTCGTTTCTGACCTACGATTTTCTGTTCATTCCGCCGAATTTCTCCTTCAGCATTCAGCGCGAAGAAGACGTGCTGACCTTGCTGTTTTTCCTGCTGATGGCAGCGCTCACCGGTAACTTGGCGGCGCGTCAGCGTCGGCAATTGCAGGCCTTGCGCGACACCCAGGAGGAAACCACCGAGCTGCTCGATCTGTCGCGCAAACTCACCGCCGCGACCGATCGCCAAGCGGTGGTCAGCGCCGCTGCACAGCACCTCAATGGCTGGAGCGATCTACAACTGTGCCTGCTCAATCGCGACGGCCAGGGTGGCTGGAAAGTCGAAACCGGCGGGCCGCTGCAGTTCACCGAGGCCGAGCGTGCCGCTGCCGATTGGGCCTGGCAACACGATCAGCCGGCGGGCATGGGCACCGGCACCTTGCCGTTCGGGCGTTGGTGGTGGTGGCCGCTGTCAGTCGAAGACGGGCCGCTGGCGCTGCTCGGTGTCTGCGCCAAAGAAGGCCAGACTTTGAGCGGCCAGCGTCGACGTCTGCTCACCGCGTTGAGCCAGCCACTCGCCCAAGCGCTGGCGCGCGCGCAGTTGGCCGATGATCTGGAAGCCGCGCGTCTGCACGGTGAAACCGAACAACTGCGCAGTGCGTTGCTGGCGTCGGTATCCCACGACTTGCGCACGCCGCTGACCGCCATGCGCGGCAGCATCGACAGTCTTTTGGCCCTCGGCGAAGCGATCCCGCTGGAAGACCGTCGTGAGCTGCTCGAAGGCACTCGCGATGAAGCCGAACGCCTCGACCGCTACATCCAGAATCTGCTCGACATGACGCGCCTTGGCCACGGTGCGCTGAAGCTGGCGCGGGACTGGGTGTCGCCCGCCGACATCGTCGGCAGTTCGCTCAATCGTCTGCGTGCAGTGCTGGCGCCGCTGCAGGTCAGCACCGATGTGCCGGCCGAGCTGCCGCTGCTGTTCGTGCATGCCGCGCTGATCGAGCAGGCGCTGGTCAACGTATTGGAAAACGCCGCGCGTTTCTCGCCAGGCAACGGTCGCCTGCAACTGAGCGCGGGAGCGAATGATGAAGAGATTTTCTTCTCGGTCAGCGACGAGGGACCGGGGATTCCCGAGGACGAGCGGGCGAAGATTTTCGACATGTTCTACACCGCTGCCCGAGGTGATCGCGGCGGTCAGGGCACCGGCCTCGGGCTGGCAATCTGTCAGGGTATGGTCGGCGCGCACGGCGGGCGCATCAGCGTCGCCGACGGCATCGACGGACGCGGCACCTGCATCACCTTGCACTTGCCCTTGCAGACGCAACCGGGGATGGACGATGAAGCCTGATGTCGACTGCGCTACTCTCTTGCCACTTCTTTGTGTTGATGTGAATTCATGAGCCAGACCGCGACTATTTTGGTCATCGACGACGAGCCGCAGATCCGCAAGTTCCTGCGCATCAGCCTCGCTTCCCAAGGCTACAAAGTGCTTGAAGCCGGCACCGGTGCCGAAGGGCTGGCGCAGGCGGCGCTGAACAAACCGGACTTGCTGGTGCTCGACCTCGGCTTGCCGGACATGGACGGCCAGCAAGTGCTGCGCGAGTTTCGCGAATGGGCCACGGCGCCGGTACTGGTGCTGTCGGTGCGCGCCAGCGAAGGGCAGAAGGTCGAGGCGCTGGATGGCGGCGCCAATGACTACGTGACCAAGCCGTTCGGTATTCAGGAATTTCTCGCGCGGGTTCGCGCCTTGTTGCGTCAGGCCCCGGCGGGGGAGGCCCAGCAAGCCGCGTTGAATTTCGGTCCGCTAACGGTGGATCTGGCCTATCGGCGGGTGTTGCTCGACGACGTCGAAGTGGCGCTGACGCGCAAGGAATACGCAGTGCTGGCGCAACTGGCGCGGCATCCGGGGCGAGTGATTACCCAGCAGCAGTTACTCAAGGATATCTGGGGGCCGACGCACACCGAGGACAGCCATTATCTGCGGATTGTGGTGGGGCATCTACGGCAGAAACTGGCGGATGACCCGACGCGGCCGCGGTTTATTGTGACCGAAGCCGGGGTTGGCTATCGGCTGTTGAGCGATATTGGCTGATCTGGCCCCTTCGCGAGCAGGCTCGCTCCCACACTGGATCTGCGTCGTTCACAAATCCCCTGTGGGAGCGAGCCTGCTCGCGAAGAGGCCATCAAACACACCCAAAAAATCAGGTCAGATCATCCCTGCTCACTGTCATACCGATCCAGCGTATCCCGGGCAATCTCGCGCCCCAACGCGATCAACTCCGGCGCCTTGTAGAACTCGAAAAACCGGCACACCCGCTTCGGCACGTTGATCAGGATATCCGGCGGATACCCGGCAATCTTGTACTGCGCCAGCGAGGTCTGCATTACCTCGAAACTCTGGTTGATCAGATCCAGCAACGAGGCCGGCCCGACGTTATCGATGATGAACGAACCGGTCGCCGATTTCGGCGCGCCTTCACGCTCGGGCGCGGCCGCTGGTTGCTGGCTCTCCGGCTCGGCGCCTTCCAGCCATGGGTTGATATCCGCCGCTTCGGCGCGCAGTGCTTCCTGTTCCAGCTTCAACAGCTGCTCAGCCTGTGTACGGCGGAACGGCATCTTCGACCCCAACGAATTGATCAGGCTGTCGAAGCGCGAGCGGAACGCCGGCGGGCGCTGGATCACCGGCAGTTTGTAATGGCGCTGGTTGGTCGAGTTGAGATTGACCGCAATGATCAGATCACAGTGACTCGACACCACGGGCACGATCGGCAGCGGGTTGAGAATACCGCCGTCGACCAGCATGCGATTGCCTTGCATCACCGGCGTGAACAGGCTCGGAATCGCCGCCGAGGCGCGCATCGCCTGATGCAGGCAGCCTTCCTGAAACCAGATCTCCTGCTGGTTGGTGAGGTCGGCGGCGACGGCGGTGTAGGGGATGCGCAAGTCTTCGATGTTGACCTCGCCGACGATCTTGCGAATCTGCCCGAAGACCTTTTCGCCGCGAATCGCGCCGAGACGAAAACTCACGTCGACCAGCCGCAGCACATCCAGATAGTCGAGACTTTCGATCCAGTTTTTGTAAACGTCGAGTTTGCCGGCGGCATAGATCCCGCCGACGACCGCGCCCATCGAACACCCGGCAATGCAGGCGATTTCGTAACCGCGTTTCTCGATCTCTTCGATGACCCCGATATGGGCATAGCCCCGGGCGCCGCCGGAGCCCAGCACCAGTGCGACACGCTTTTTCATCCAGCTTCCTCCCCGACAAGGTTCCACAATGCACCCATCGCCGGGCTGGCTCAATCGCCGTGGTCGTTGAGTGCGCCGGTGACGTCGTTTTTTCGATACTGCATGACCCTTCGGCGCTATCCTTCTCAGTTGCGCGGTTTCACCCGCCGGCAAGGCACTTTTTCGCAGCCTTACCGTCTTACCTGCACGACTGTTGACCTATTTTGAGGTGTGAGTGATGAAAGCCTGGATCTGTGTGCCGTTGATGGCTCTGGCATTGGCCGGTTGCGCCGGTAAAACCGCTTACCGCGACAGCTGTGGCAGTCAGCTCGATGCGGCGTGGCACGAGCTCGATCTGGCCAAGGCCGAAGGTTTTGCCGGCACTGTCAGCTACTCGAAAGCGCTGTCGCTGCTGACTGCCGCGAAGACCCAGCAACAATTCGAGGGCTTTGAAGGTTGCAGCAACAAAGCCGAAAAGGCGCGCTTCTACATTCGCGAATCCCGCGCCGGCCGCTAAGCTGCTGACGTGAAGCAAGGAAGCTGCGTTCACTGGGCAGCAGAATGATCTTCAAAGCCATTTGAATCAGGAGCAAGCGATGTCTGCGTTGGTTGACCGGTTGGTGGTTCATGTCCTGAGCCTGGAAGTACGGCTGCTGGCCTGTCAGGCGCGGCTCACTGCACGGACCGACCCCGAAGCGCTGCATGATCTGCGTACCACGGTGCGGCGCTTGCGTAGTCTGTTGCGGCCATTGCGCGGTTTGCCCGGTGTCGAACAACTGGAAGATGCCGCCTCGGCGGTCGGCCAATTGACCACCCCGTGGCGTGATCGCGAGGTGTTGGCGGCGTACTTGCTCCAGCATGATCAGCCTGAAGCTGCGCAACGGCGCATGGTGCAAATGGCCGAGGCCTATCCGGCGCTGGCGGCGAGTGCCGAGGTGGCTTCGTTGCTGATGATTCTCGACGCGTTCCCGCGATTCCTGCGGGCGTCGCAGCGTCAGGGCTTGCTCAAGGGGCTGGATAAACGCATCGAAAAACGTCTCGGCAAACAATGGCAGAAACTCGACCAGGCGCTGCACGATCCGGCCCACGACCGCCATCGCCTGCGCCTGTTGATCAAGCGTGTGCGCTACGGCATCGAAGCCTATCCCGAACTGGATCGCTTGCCCGCCCCAGCGTTGAAGCGATTGAAGGCTGCGCAAGGGGCGTTGGGCGACTGGCACGATTGCTGGCAGTGGCTGGCGAAAGCCGAGCTGGAGGCTGATCTGCAACCGTGCGTTGCAACCTGGCAGGCGACGATGGTCAACGCTGAAGTCGAGGCCGACCGAGTGCTTGAAAAACTCAGCGCTGCCTGCTTCAAAAAATCCTGAAATCACCACATCCCCTGTGGGAGCGAGCTTGCTCGCGAATGCGTTCTGTCAGGCGGTACATTTTTTCCTGACACACCGCTTTCGCGAGCAAGCTCGCTCCAACAGGGTGTTGTGTGTGTCGGGAAGTGCGCTAAGGCCTTTCTGTCAGCCCATTTGACCGGTATAGACGCTGCGGCGCTGTGCAGGTCTGGTTAAGATCCCTGCATTCCTTTCTCGTTTTCTGAGGTTGCCCCATGCGCTTTAGCGATCTGCTCGATGCGGTCCGTCGCCAACCGGAACTAACGATTCCTGCCGAATGGGGCCAGGGCCGTGCCAGTTTTGGTGGTCTGGTGGTCGCGCTGCAATACGAAGCCATGCGCGCGAAAGTATCGGCGGATCGCCCGGTGCGTTCACTGGCGATCACCTTTGTCGGCCCGGTCGAGCCTGAAGTCCCGGTGAGCTTCGAAGTGGATGTGCTGCGTGAAGGCAAAGCCGTCAGCCAGGTCATGGGCCGGGCGATGCAGAATGGTCAGGTGGTGACCATCGTTCAGGGCAGCTTCGGAGCTTCGCGGCCTTCGGAAGTCGCCGTTGAGGCGTATCCGGCGCCGGCAATGAAACACTGGGATGAATGCCAGGAGTTGCCCTACATCAAAGGCGTGACCCCGGAATTCATGCGCCATCTGGCGATGCGCTGGAGCGTCGGCGGCATGCCGTTCACCGGTAATCAATCGCGACTGATGGGCGGCTGGGTACGGTTACGCGGTGATGTCAAAGAAGAGCCGGTCAAAGAGGCGCATCTGCTGGCGTTGGTGGATGCATGGCCGCCGGCGCTGTTGCCGTATCTGAAAAAGCCCGCACCGGGCAGCACGTTGACCTGGACCATCGAATTCGTACAGCCGTTACGCGACTTGAGCACGCTGGACTGGTGCCAATATCTGGCCGATATCGAGTACGCCGCCGACGGCTACGGCCATGTCGCCGCCAAGCTGTGGAGCGCGGAAGGGGAGCTGATTGCGATGAGTCGCCAGACGGTGACGATCTTCGCCTGACTCAATGCCGACGGTGGCGCTCACGCCAGGCGCGCCACCAGCCGCCGCTGAGAAAGAAACGCGGAAAGGTCAGAAACTGCTCGACCAGCAATCGCGACATTGCATCTTTACGATCACTGAACGGCTCGGAGGCTTGCGCCTCCAGGCTATGGCCGTGACGCTGCAAACCCAGCGCCGCGACGATTCCGATCACGCCAATGGCCACGCTGGCCAGGCTCAGGCTGAACACCCCGGAGACAATCAGCAGAAACGCGACGATAAACAACGGCACGGCGATCAGGTGCAACACCAGATTGGTCGGGTGCTGATGATTGCCGGGGTACGCGCGCCATTGCCACGCGGGAAGATTGGGGTGACGTTTGCCCATGTTTTGTACTCCTCGATCCATGTTGAACTCATGGTGGAAGAATAGGCCCGGGCGGCGAGGGCGGCGAATCAAGGTTGGCTATTGAAGTGATAGGCGTCATCGCAGGATTCGATGCTGAATGGGCTGACGCCTTCGCGAGCAAGCTCGCTCCCACAGAGGATTTATGAGCACCCCAGATCCAATGTGGGAGCGAGCTTGCTAGCGAAGGGGCCCTCAGAGTTTCAGTTGTCCGATCGCCTTGCTCAACTCCCCAGCCAACGTCGCCAGCTCATTACTGGTCGTCGCCGAATCCACCGTCTGCTGCACCGTGTTTTCGGTCACATCCCGAATACTCACCACCGCCCGGTTCATCTCCTCGGCGACCTGACTCTGCTGCTCCGCCGCCACGGCAATCTGCGTGTTGCTTTCGCGCATCTGCGCCACCGCCCCGGTGATCTCCGCCAGCGCCGCGCCAGCCTCCTGCGCTTGCTGCACGCAGTCGTCGGCCTTGTACGAACTTTCCTGCATGAAATCCACCGCATCGCGAGTGCCGGCCTGCAACGCGGAGACCATTGTGGTGATCTCGTCGGTCGAGGTCTGTACGCGTTTGGCGAGGTTGCGCACCTCATCGGCGACCACCGCAAAACCGCGGCCCATCTCACCGGCGCGAGCGGCCTCGATGGCCGCGTTCAGGGCGAGCAGGTTGGTCTGCTCGGCAATGCTGTGAATCACGCTGACCACGCCATTGATCTTCTGACTGTCCTCGGCCAGGCGCTGGATCATCTCGGCCGTCTGCTGCACTCCGCTGGAGAGTCCGGCAATCGAATGCTGCACCCGAGCGACCACTTGCTGACCGCTGCCCGCGAGTCCGTCGGCGGTCTGCGACAGGTCGCGGGTGGCGCCGGCGTGCTGGGCGATGTGATAGACCGTGGCGGTCATTTCGTTGATCGCGGTAGCGGCCTGATCGGTTTCACTTTGCTGACCGAGCATGCCGTGGCGCACTTCGTTCATGCTCGACGCCAGTCGCGCCGCGCCGACATCCAGTTGCCGCGCCGTGTTGGCCACCGTGGTTACGACGCGTTGATAACCGGCCTGCATCGCGTTGAACGCATTGGCCATCTGCCCGACTTCGTCTTTGCCGGCCAGTGGCACGCGGGCCGAAAGATCACCGCTTTTTTCGACGTGGAGCATCACGTCTTTCAGGGTGTTGAGCTGGCTGAGCAGGAAGCGGATCAGCAGTTGCGAGGCACACAGCATGGCGAACATCAGAATGAACACCGCCACCGCATAGTTGGCGAAACGTTCGCTGAACACTTGGCTCAGGCTCGGACCATAGGCAATCACTGCGACCTGCTGACCATCGGAGCGGCTGAACACTTCGGCGCCCATCAACGGATTGTCGCCGAACAGCGGCAGGTGATTGATCTGGTTCCAGCCGTTGCTGTCAGTGATTTCCAGCAAGGGCTGATCATTCAGGCGCGGTGCTTCGCCGCGTTTGAAGGTCAACACCTGATCGGCTTTGGGCAATGGCTGACCGACCGGCCAGGCTTTGAGCAGTTGTGCCTGGGCTTGCGCCGAGGCCTGTGATGCGTGACTGCGCGCCTGTTGTTCGAGTTGCACGGCGTACAGCACCAACAGCAGGGTGGTGACGAAGGCGACCGCATTGACCGCCCAGAATTTGTATTTCAGCGAGATATTGCTAAGCCAGGCACCCATGGAGGTCTTCTCTGATAGCGGAAACAGTTTTGGCAAGGTGCCAGCATTGTGCCGCTATGCAGGTCTGCGGATCTTGATACACATCAAAAGAACACATCGACCCCCTGTGGGAGCGAGCCTGTTCGCGAAGAGGGCGTGTCAGCCAACATGATTGCCATCTGAACCAGCGCTTTCGCGAGCAGGCTCGCTCCCACAAGGAAATTGGGGGGTGTCAGGAGAGGGTGGGCAGGTTGTAGAACGCGCGGGCACATGCGGTGGTGTGTGCCGCCAGATCTTCCTCGGTTTCGCCTCGATGCAACGCCACTTCGCGCAGCACTTCAGTCAGATACGCCGGCTCATTGCGGCCGTTCTTCGGCTTCGGTCGAAGAGTGCGCGGCAGCAAATAAGGTGCATCGCTTTCCAGCATCAAGCGTCCACGTTTGATCTCTTTCACCAGTGGATGCAAATGCGTGCCACGGCGCTCATCGCAGATCCAGCCAGTAATGCCGATGTGCAGGTCCAGATCGAGGTAGCTGAACAACGCCTTTTGCTCGCCGGTGAAGCAGTGCACCACGGCGGCGGGCAGTTGATCACGGAAGTCTTTCAATATTTCCAGCAAACGCTGGCTGGCATCGCGCTCGTGCAGGAACACCGGCAATTGCAGTTCAACGGCCAGCGCCAGATGTTCTTCGAGGACTTTTTCCTGCTGCGGGCGTGGCGAGAAGTCACGGTTGAAATCCAGACCGCATTCACCCACGGCGACGACGCTTTTCTCTTGCAGCAGACTGCGCAAACGACGGGCACTGTCAGCGTTCCAGTCACTGGCCGAATGCGGGTGAATACCGGCGGTGGAGAATAGCCGTTGACCGCTCTCATCCAGCTGTTGGCAAAGCTCCAGCGCCTGCTCGCTGCCCTCGACGCTGGTGCCGGTCAGCACCAGTTGGCAGACCCCGGAGGCATAGGCGCGGTCGAGCACGGCCTGATGTTTGTCGGCGAAACTGGGGTTGGTCAGGTTGACGCCGATATCGATGAGTTGCATGGTTGCTACCTCGGGCCGAAGGCCGGAAAGCATACCAGAGCTGTAGATTCATAAGAAAAGCCAAGAACTACAACGAGTTATAGCTGTCTCTTGCTGCCGCGACGCAGCCCGGTTTGGCAGAAGTGCCATTACTGTGCCAGTCTCTCGCACTTTGCCAGCGCTCCAGGCGCTCTGTTTTCGTCGGTGATTTCGACTTCGTAGAGATGAAATCACCCCGTATTCTTTTCGGAGAGTGGATGGTTCGTCCCTCGGTTTTGCTGCTGTTGTGTGGATCGTTGCTGCTGCCGATGACGGCGGTTGCGCGCCTGCCCGGGCCGCTGCAAGCCGTGCCGGCGGCCAAGGTGCGAGATTTGTCCGAGATTCGCAGCAGCCGCGTGCTGCGCGTGCTGGTCAATCAGAGCCGCAACAGCTCCGGCGAAGTTCAGGGTCAGGCCATCGGCGTCGAATACCATCGTCTGCGCGCCTTCGAGCAATACCTCAACGGCCATGCCCGCGACGGCCAGGAAATCACCCTCAAGATCATTCCCAAAGCCAAGGATCAACTGCTCGGCGCCTTGCAGCGCGGCGAGGGCGATTTGGTCGCGCCGGGTGAATTGCTTGAGCTGCAATCGGGCTTTGCTGTGGCCAGCAGCGAACCGATTGCCAGCAACGTGCCGCTGGTGTTGGTCGGCATCAAGGGCGAGCGGCGCTACACCAAAGTCGAGCAGCTCTCCGGTAAAACGCTGGCGCTGCCTACCGGTAGCGCGGCGGGGGAGGCGGTCAGTCAGCTCAATCAGAAATTGTCGTTGCACAAACTGGCGCCGATCAAGATCGAATGGGTCGATCCGACCCTGGCGGTCGAAGATGTATTGGAGATGGTGCAGGGCGGGATTTTCCACCTGACCATCGTCGAGCAACCGATCGCCGAGCGCTGGGGCAAGATCCTGCCGAAGCTGCGCTTTGACCGGCAGTTGATGATCAGCGAGCCGGGCGAGGAATACTGGTTTGTGCGCCGTGATGCTTCGATGTTGCGCGCAAGCATTGACCGTTTCCTCGGCGGCTACAAGAAACCGTCGAATGAAGATGCCGCGTTTCTGCGCATCTATCGCCGCCTCTATCAAGTCCACTATCCATTGGCCAAGGCTGATCGCCAGCGTCTGGAAAAACTGCGCCCGACCCTGCAGAAGCACGCGCAGGCGCAGAACATGGATTGGCTGAATCTGGCCGCACTGGCGTTCAAGGAATCACGCCTGCAACCCAATGCCCGCAGCGGCAGTGGCCCGACCGGGCTGATGCAGATCACGCCTTCCGCCGCCCAGCGTGTCGGCGTGAGCAACATTCAGAATCTCGATGCAAACGTGCAGGCCGGAGCCAAGTACCTGGCGATGATTCGCCGCAAGTTCTTCAACAGCCCCAAGCTCAATGAACGCGAGCGCATGGCCTTCACGCTGGCGGCCTACAACATTGGCCCCGAACGTGTGCAGGGCATGCGCGCCGAGGCCCGGCGGCGTGGGCTGAACCCCAACCAGTGGTTCTTCCAGGTCGAGCGCATCGCCATGGAGCAGGTAGGAATGGGGCCGGTCAGCTATGTTAATAGCGTGAACAAGTATTACTTGGCGTTCGACCGGGAGCGGGAGTCGTTGGAGCCCGGGGCGCAAAAAGTCGTCTCACGAAAATGATCTAATAAATTGATTGTTATGGCGGAATATTTGCGCTTTTAACATGAAATTAACTGATTAATATAGCGGCCAACCAACACACATAACTCCTCGCAAAAACAAGGAACGCCCCATGAGCTCTCTGATCAACAAAGTATTGTTCACCCGCGCCGGCTACGGTCTGACCATCCTGCGCATTGCGGTCGGCGTGATCTTCGCTGCGCACGGTTCGCAAAAGCTTTTCGGTCTTTTCGGTGGTTACGGTCTGGCGGGCACCGCGCAGTACATGGACAGCATTGGTCTGCACCCGGGCTACCTGATGGCGACCCTGGCTGGCGGCACTGAGTTCTTCGCCGGCCTGGCCTTGATCATCGGCCTGCTGGTGCGTCCGGCGGCGTTGGGTCTGACCTTTCTGTCGCTGGTGGCGATCTTCACCGTACACATCAGCAACGGTTTGTTTATGGCCAACAACGGTTACGAGTTCGCTCTGGCCTTGCTTGGTGGCAGCCTTGCCGTACTGATCGAAGGCGCCGGCAAGCTCTCGGTGGACCGCGCCATCGCCGGTTAAGCGCTCTGGCTCAAGGAATAGGCCCGCATTGTGCGGGCCTTTTTTGTTGCCGCTGATTCTTGACACTGATCAGTCACGTTCTCTAGGATGTTGCCCATGCGCCGATTTAAACAGCTACTTGCGGGGCGCCAGGTGACTTTCAACAGTTGCCGTCAGAAGCCGGAACAGGGCTTCGAAATACCGCTAAAGCGCTGGTTCGGTGTTGCCTCTCACCTGCCATGCAGACTTTTGAGGCAGAGACACGACACGATGAATGCACTACGCCCTCCAGCACGTCCCGCGCCGATCACTGCGCATATCACTCAACGCAACCCGAAAATTCTCCTTGGCGGCAAACATCAGCCGACGCTGTTGCGTTATCTCGATGGCTGGCCACGTCGCAGCGGCGGCCCTGCCGCGTTCCTGATCCAGTTTGTCGAAGACGGCGAGTCGCTGGCGCGTTTTGCCAGTGACAGTTTTGATCTCGCGGTGATTCAGGCTCCGACTGGCGAAGATGCGCCGGAGATGATCAAGCAACTGGTCCGCGTTGCGCGGCAGGGCCTGATCACTCGTCGTTGATAGGCTTTACGGATAGTCGATAGCGACGATGTAAACGAATTGCTCGCCGGTTGGCGTCTGCACCCGCACCTCTGCATCCAGCGCCTTGCCGATCAAGGCGCGGGCCAGGGGTGAGTCGATGCTGATCAAACCCAGTTTCAGATCCAGTTCATCCGGGCCGACGATGCGGTAGCGCGATTGCTTGCCGTCTTCGTCTTCGATGGTCACCCAGGCGCCGAAGTAGACCTTGTTTGGATCACTGGGTTTTTCACTGACGACTTTCAACGCTTCCAGACGTTTGGTGAGAAAGCGCACGCGACTGTCGATCTCGCGCAGCATTTTCTTGCCGTAGGTGTATTCGGCGTTCTCCGAGCGATCACCCTGTGCCGCTGCCTCGCTGACCGATTGCGTCACCTGCGGGCGGCGCACATGCCACAACTCATGGAATTCGGCGCGCATCCGCGCTTCACCTTCGGGGGTGATCAGCGCGGTACCGGCGGTGCGGGGAGGGCGATAACGGCTCATGGCAACTTCTTGTGATTAAGACCGCTTGAGTCTATCAACCCTCACGCAACACTGTCAGTGGACTTGCGTTGAGTGCCCGACGCGTGCCGAACACGCCGGCACCACCAATCAGCGCCGCGCCAATCAAAGGCAGCACCAGCAACCACGGATGTGGGTGCCACGGCAGATCGAACGCATAGCGATACAACACCAGACTCACGACTTCCGAACCGATCGCCGCAAGCAGGCCGCTGACCGCACCGAGCAAACCGAACTCGATGCGCCGTGCCTTGATCAGCAATTGCCGCTCCGCCCCTAGCGCACGCAACAGCGCACCTTGACGGATACGTTCATCCAGCGTCGACTGCAAACCGGAAAACAGTACGGCCATGCCCGCTGCCAAAACAAACAACAACACGTATTCCACCGCCAGGGTGACCTGGGCGAGGATGCTGCGCAGTTGTTCAAGCAGTGCTTCGACCTGAAGAATGGTCACCGCCGGGAAGGTCCGCGACAGTTCGACGATCTGTTGATCATGACCCGGCGCCAGATAGAAGCTGGTCAGATACGTCGCCGGTAGATCCTTCAACGTACCAGGCTGGAAAATCATGAAGAAATTCGGCTGGAAGTTGTCCCAGTTGATTTCGCGCAGGCTGGTGACCTTCGCTTCGCGGTTGACGCCGCCGACGCTGAAGACCATGTGATCGCCAAGTTTGAGCTTGAGGCTTTCGGCGACTTTGCCTTCCACCGAGACACCGGGAACACCGTCGGTTGGCTGATCTTTCCACCATTCACCCGCCGTGAGCTTGTTGCCCGCTGGTAAATCAGCGGCCCAGGTCAGACTCAAATCTCTTTGAACCGCACGGTCGCCCGCCGAATCCTTGCTGACGATTTGCTGCACCGCTTCGCCATTGATGCTGATCAGTCGGCCGGGCACCACCGGATACAGTGGCGCCGCTTGTGCGGAGACCTTGATCAGGTGATCGGTGAAGGCCTGTTTGTCTGCCGGCAGAATATTCAGGGCAAAGTAGTTCGGCGCATTTTTCGGCAACTGGTTCTGCCAGGTGTCGAGCAGTTCGCCGCGCAGCAGGGCGATCAAAGCCATCGACAGCAGAATCAGGCCGAAGGCCAGCGACTGACCGGCCGCTGCCAACGGATGGCGCAACAACTGGCCCAGACCCAGGCGCCACGGCAGCGAAGCACGGGCGAGCATCCGCCGCAGGCTTTGCAGTAGCAACAACAGCAAGCTGCCCAGTACCAGTGCGGCGACCACGCCACCGCCGAGCAAGGCAAAGGTCAGCAGCAGATCCAGACTCAGGCGCCACATGATCAGGCCCAGCGCTCCGAGTGCCGCGCCGTAAACCATCCAGGTACTCGACGGGATCGGCAGCATGTCGCGGCGCAGCACGCGCAGCGGCGGCACGCGCCCCAGTGCAGCGAGCGGCGGCAAGGCGAAACCGGCCAATGCGACCAGCCCGGTGCCGATCCCGGCGATAGCGGGAAACAAACCGCCCGGTGGCACATCGCTTGGTAACAAATCATGCAGTAGTGCGAACAAGCCCAGTTGCGCCAGCCAACCCAGCAGCGCTCCACTGAGCGCTGCCAGCAAGCCGAGCACGGTCAACTGCAAGCTGAACAGCACCATGGTTTCCCGACGCGACAGACCGAGACAGCGCAGCAACGCACTGGCATCGAAACGCCGACTGGCGAAACGGTTGGCCGACAAGGCCACCGCCACCCCGGCCAACAGTACGGCGACCAGACTGGCCATGTTCAGATAACGTTCGGCCTTGCCCAGCGCACCGCCAATCTGCCGGTTGCCATCGCGGGCATCCTGAATCCGCTGGTTGGCCGCAAGCCCCGGTTTGATCAATTGCCGATAGGTTTCCAGTGCCTGCGGTTCACCGCGCCACAGTTCGCGGTAACTCACGCGGCTGCCGGGTTGCACCACACCGGTGGCGGCGAGGTCGTCGAGGTTGATCATCACCCGTGGCGTGAGGCTGTAGAAGTTGCCGGCGCGATCCGGTTCGTAGGTCAGCACGCGGGTCAGCTTCAAGGTCTTCATGCCGACATCGATGCTGTCGCCGATCTTCAGCTCCAGTGCGGTCAGCAGGCGTGCCTCGACCCAGGCTTCGCCCGGTTGCGGTTCGCCGCCGGTTTCTTCGGTGGCGAACGGCGCGGGTGCGCTCTTCAGTTCCCCGCGCAACGGATAGGCGCGGTCGACGGCTTTGATGCTCGACAGTTGAATGCCGTTGTCGGTGGCGATGACACTGGAGAACTCCACCACCTGCGCATGATTCAGGCGCAGTTCGGTGCCGCTGCGAATCTGTTCTTCACGGGCCGGAGAGCTGCCTTCGAGAACCAGATCGGCACCCAGAAACTCGGTCGCGCGCAACATCATGGCGCCGTTCAGGCGGGCGCCGAAATAACCAATTGCGGTACTCGCCGCCACCGCCACGACCAACGCGAAGAACAACACGCGCAATTCCCCGGCGCGGGCATCGCGCAGCAGTTGGCGAATGGCGAGACTGAACAGACGCAACAGCGGCAAACGTGCCATCAAGGCTCCAGAGGGGCGACCAGCAGCCCGGCTTCAAGACGGATCAGGCGCCGGCAACGATGGGCCAGACGTTCGTCGTGGGTCACCAGCACCAGGGTGGTGCCGCGCTCCTTGTTCAATTCGAAGAGCAAATCGCTGATGCGCTCACCGGTATGGCTATCGAGGTTGCCGGTGGGTTCATCGGCGAACAGCACGTCAGGCTCGGCAGCAAACGCTCGGGCAATCGCCACGCGCTGCTGTTCGCCACCCGAGAGCTGGCGCGGCGAATGGGTCAGGCGCTGACCGAGGCCGACGCGCTGGAGCAGTTCGGTCGCACGCTCACGCGCATCTTTGCGGCCATCGAGTTCCAGCGGCAGCATGACGTTTTCCAGCGCATTGAGACTGTCGAGCAACTGGAACGACTGAAAGACGAAACCGACATGCTCGGCACGAATGCGCGCGCGCTGGTCTTCATCGAGATTGCTCAAGCCTTGGCCGGCGAGGATGACTTCGCCGCTGCTTGGCAGGTCGAGGCCGGCGAGCAGGCCGAGGAGGGTGGATTTGCCGGAACCGGACGCGCCAACGATGGCCAGGCTGTCGCCCTTGTTCAGTTCCAGGCTGAGTTCGTGCAGGATAGTCAGTTCACCTTCCGCGCTGGGAACCACTTTGCTGAGGTTCTTCGCGGTGAGAATGCTTGCGCCCATGGAGAATCCGATGCGTGTGTGGTTTTTGAGTGCTGGCCTGGCCTTGATGTGCATGGCCCAGAACGCAGCGGCGGGTACTGTCCTGATCGTTGGCGATAGTATCAGCGCCGGTTTCGGACTGGATACCCGCTTGGGGTGGGTGTCGTTGCTCGAACAACGGCTCAAACAGGAGGGTTTCGACGACAAAGTGGTCAACGCCTCGATCAGCGGCGACACCAGTGCCGGAGGCCAGGCGCGGCTGCCCGCGCTGCTTGCAGAGCATAAGCCGGAACTGGTGATCCTCGAACTGGGTGGCAACGATGGCTTGCGCGGAATGCCGCCAACTCAATTGCAACAAAATCTTGCCTCGATGATCGACAGCTCCCGCCAGAGCGGCGCCAAGGTGCTGTTGCTCGGCATGCAATTGCCGCCCAACTACGGCAAGCGCTACACCGATGCTTTTGCCGAGGTCTACGGCAAACTCGCCAACGATAAAAAGATCCCGCTGGTGCCGTTTTTCCTCGACGGCGTGGGCGGTCATCCAGACTTGATGCAAGCCGATGGTCTGCACCCGGCAGCCGGGGCTCAGGGCAAGTTGCTGGAAAATGTCTGGCCGACGCTAAAACCCTTGCTTTGAATTTACCGCGCGGAGGCGTCAGAAGGGAGTGAGCTGTTTGCTGTATCCAAATTTGATCCCTGACGCGAAAAAACCTCCGCATTCGCTTTGCTTTCGGCAGGTCAGGCATTCCGGTGCAAACTCATTTTTCCAGTCACTGATTGATTTTCGGTAGTACGGAAGAATGTCTGGGTTAACCAGACACAACTGATGGTTGTAGACCGAAACGTTCATTCCATATTTGGTAAGAATCTGTACCGATTTGCTGAGAGTGTCTTTGTATTCGATGGGATCAATCCAAAGCTCATCAAGATTGGCGCGGGTAAACCCCATCATTTCAAGCCCCATCAAAGCAACCTGATCGACGAACAAGAGATTGCGCGCAATGAACTCACATAGCTGAGGAAGCCGCTGGATCGACAATTTGTGTAAGACGACCCGAATCTCGACCCTCTGCCCCAAGCGTTTCAGGTTCAGAATGCCTTGAATGGTTTCGTCGAATGCGCCTTGAGCCTGAACGATATAGTCATGAAGAGTTGGATCATCTGAATAGACGGGAATCCCGACCATTGCATCAGGTAATCCTATCTCCGCATATTTTTCAGCAAACCTTGGGTCTCTGAAGCTTCTTCCATTCGAAAGGATATGAATGGCGGTTCTTGGTAGGTAGCTTTTCGTCAGGCTAACTATTCTGAGAAAACGCTCCTTATTGGTGGTTGGCTCTCCACCAGTGAATCCTAGCTCGCGGGTTTCTTTTGGGATCAATGGGATCAAGCTTTCGATTTCATCGAGTATCCATGAGTCATCGGCTGCTTTAGGAGGCTGTGAGCACATCAGGCAATAGTTATTGCACTGCTCAGTTAGCAGAATGCTGTTGTTCGGCGACGAGGCCCGAAACAGAACCCGAATGCTTTGACGATCAGTGGAAAGCCGGACAATGTCATTGTTGCCAATGTAGTCGTAGTCATGTGGCAGGATCGAGTAGTCGGAGCCCTCGGGGAGTTCTTGAGCCAAATCCTGATGCTGTTCAGTCAGAAGATAGTGTGCAAATCCGAAGGGGATAGGGCATTCGGTCGCCAGATAGGCCATTTCTCTTCGTAGGATTTCGGGAAGGTTTCGGTTAGTGGAAACCTTGATGAGCGTGAGATCCTTGGAGACATCAACTGCATGGATACGGATTATTTTTCCGCTGAGCTTCAGCATCGATTCGCCCATCCCATAAAAATCCGCTTCGTATCTTCGTCGTTTTCCATCAATTCAATGAGGTGTTTGAAGATCGCCATGTTCCGTTTACAAAAGGAGGATTCTGGCTTTCTTCCTACCAGATCCTTATGCATGGCGTGATGGTAAACAGGTTCTGAGCCGCAGAAGGGTTCAAATGCGCAGTCTGAGCACATGGGAGAACTCAGTGTGAAGGAATCTTCCAGGGCATCTAAGAGCTGATCCGAGAGGATGATTTCCTCATAGGATTGTTCCAGAATATTGCCTAATCTGAAGGTCTGGTCGCCCATCTCAGCAAGCATGCGACTTTCATCCGAAGCATAGACTGAGCCATCGTAATTGAACACGATGGCAGCAATTCCAGCACCTGCGGGGTTCATCAGATCAACGAATCCGGGGTCTGTTGATGTGAGCATTTTTGCCAGCACAAGCGATGAGTACTGCTCCACAAATCGTATGCCGGACTTGTTCAGCTTGATGATGTATTCAAGACCTTCTTTGTAAAAGTCTAGCCAACGTTCAGTGTCATATGACAGGTATTTTTTGGTCTTGATTGCGAAGCCATACGGCGAGAGAGTTCGGAGAAATATCCCATCAAAACCTAGCCGCAGGTACTCATCAATGATCGCCCTAACGTGGGGTAGGCTCTTGTCGGTGGTTGTCATCAGAGCAGACACTTGATCGTACCCGAGTGCTGCGCGTGCTTTTGTTAACCCCTCTTCGAAACGTTGGTGACTGTTCCGTCCGGGGCGCGGACGATTGGCATTGTGGAGATTCATCGGTCCGTCGAGGGAGGATGAAAGGACAATGCGATGCTTTTTGCAGAAAATAAGCATTTCATCAGTTAACAGCGAAAGCGTGGTTGCAATCACGAACTGAAGGTCACGGTCCTCTTTGAGGTTGCGTTTTTCAGCCTCAAGGACAACGTATTTCACCATCTCAAAATTCAGCAGGGGCTCTCCGCCCTGAAATTCAATTTTGATGGCCGGATTCGGTGACATGAAAACGAAATCCAATGACCGGTCAGCCATCTCTGAGGTCATGTCGAATTCATCTCTGATTTCCGATTGCCGTGAGACTTGGCAATAGGGGCAGCTATGATCGCATCGAAGGGTCACTACAAAGATATGCAGATTGGTGAACTGAGCGAGCCTGGACAAGCGGGTGCGTATCTTGAGAGCGAGTAGCTGGAGAGGCGCTTGCTCCTCTGGAAATCGAATGAACTGCTTTGAACGGAGCGTTGGGATCAGCTCTGATGTAAGTGGTAGGGTTCTGTTGATCAGCGGTTCGAGTAACGGCGTCGGCAGGACATGGTACTCGCCCGCCATATTGGTAATGACGTATTCGCAGTCATTCAAACGGTCGAATTTGAACGGCAGCAGCTCGTAAGGGCGTTGCTGAGCGTAGAAATCCAGCTTCTGAAATTTACTCACTGATCAGTCCGGTTTTCGAGAAGGCCAGCCCAAGGATCAGATTTTTGATAGGCAACGTTTCAGTATTCAACTGGTGGCGCAGTTGGTAGTCGATCACGTCTTTCTTGAATTCTTGCACTGCGAGTAGGAATGAATGCTCTTCGACGCCGATATTCGAGGACAATACGCAGCTGAATTTTCCTTCAGCGCACGCAACATCAACCGTCAGCGAGTTCATTGCCCGATAAGCAGCTTTCTGCAGCACTTGTGCTTCGTAAAGCTGCTGGTCAAATACGAGCGTCACCTCCCGCTCCATGTCAGGAGCCCGAATGATGGGAGCTGTGTGAACTGTGCGACGAGTGCGAGCTGTGAGAGCTGTGATAGGCCATGAATTGACCTTGGTCTCCCCGTTTCAACACAAATGTGAACAAATCGTTGCCGCCGCGTACCGAAAGGTTTTCGCTCTGAGGAGGCGACTGGGTTGCGATTGTTTGGTCAATGGCGGGGTCGGTGATCTGGTGAGGTACTGATGCTGAAGCATGCTCTGTAGCAACTGCTGCTGCCAAAGTCGCCATCGGTACCAGAAAGGAGCGTTTTTTCATTATTGGATTTCCTTATCAGGGGTGGGGTTACTCGCTGAGTCTCTCCGTCAGATGAGCGTGATGTCAATATGGAATTAACTTGGCTGAGCGTTCCGCAGTCAAAATCCGACAGACGTTACAAAGAAGGTAAGTTTTCGAGCTGACGTGCCTATGAAAAGTCTGTCGCTGGTGCCGTTTTTCCTCGACGGCGTGGGCGGTCATCCAGACTTGATGCAAGCCGATGGTCTGCACCCGGCAGCCGGGGCTCAGGGCAAGTTGCTGGAAAATGTCTGGCCGACGCTAAAACCGCTGTTATGAGGCTTTTCTAAGGGCAGGCTTTCGGCTAATGTGGCGCCCCCTTATTTGGAGCCCCCGATGTCGCGTTCTGCCTGGTCCCTGTTTGCCTACCAACTGATCGAGCCTGACGAGCAGCTGGATCTGTTCGCCTGCCAGGAAGTGCGGGTACATCTGGTGACCCGTCAACTCGAACTCGGTGGCTCGGCCGATCGTACCCTGTGCGGCAGCCTGTTGCCGGCGCAACCGCGCTGGTCGAGCGTCGATCGTCGGGTGTTTCAGGATCAGCGCCTGTGTTCGCTGTGCCGGGCGATTCTGGAATCGCAAAAGCGTGGCACCTCGCCAATCTGGCCTGAGCTGCGTTTCGAGCTCTGATTCTGTGGGAGCCGAGCTTGCTCGCGAAGAGGCCATGTCAGTTAACATTTTTGGCGACTGACCCACCGCTTTCGCGAGCAAGCTCGCTCCCACCTGGAACACCTTGTCGCCTGCATAGGGGTGATCTCCCCGAATATTCAAAGTGCGGTGTACAATCGCGCTCTTATACCCTTGTTGATCATGCGAAGGATTTTCCGGATGTTGCCGCGCTTTCCTGCCGTCACCCGCTGCCTGTCACTTGCCGCCCTGTGTGTGGCCGGTCCCGTTGCTGCATTGGAGTTTCCCCTGCCTCCACCCGGTGAAGACATCATCGGCCAGGTCCAGGTGATCAAAGCCAAGTACGAAGACACCTTCGCCGATCTGGGCACGAAGTACGATCTGGGCTACTCGGAGATGGTCGCGGCCAACCCGGGCGTCGATGCCTGGTTGCCGGGCGCCGGCACCGAAATCGTCCTGCCGACGCGGTTCATCCTGCCGCCGGGCCCGCGCGAAGGCATCGTCATCAACCTCGCCGAATACCGCCTCTACTACTTCCCGAAAGGCCGCAACGTGGTTTACACGTTCCCGCTGGGTATCGGTCGTGAGGGTTGGGGTTCGCCGATTGCGCACACCTCGATCACCGCCAAGACACCAAACCCGACCTGGACGCCTCCAGCGTCGATCAAGGCTGAGCACGCTGCTGATGGCGATCCGCTGCCAAACGTAGTGCCGGCCGGCCCTGACAATCCGCTGGGGCCGTTCAAGTTTACTTTGGGCACGCCGGGCTACCTGATTCACGGTTCGAACAAGAAGTTCGGGATCGGCATGCGCACCAGCCACGGCTGCTTCCGCATGTTCAACAACAACGTGCTGGAAATGGCCGGCATGGTCCCGGTCGGCACGTCGGTGCGGATCCTCAACGATGCCTACAAGTTCGGCAGCAGTGGCGGCAAGGTCTATCTGGAAGCGCACACGCCGATCGACGACAAGGGCAATCCGTCGGTGGTCGACAAGCACACCGCAGTGATCAACGCGATGCTCAAGCGTGAAGATGTCACCAGCAACCTGCGCGTGAACTGGGATGTGGTGCGGGATGTGGTCGCGGCCGAAGATGGCCTGCCAACGGAAATCGGTACACCGAATACTTCGGCACCGATTGTTGCCAATACACCGATCGACCTGCAGCAGTAAGTCGTACTCCGGAACCCGTCGATGCGTGAAGCGTCGGCGGGTTTTTTATTGCCTGAACAAAACGATGGGCAATAAAAAAGCCGACCCGATAAATCGGGTCGGCTCGATAACAATCCCGAGGGATTATTACTTGCGGCTAGCTTTGTCCAGCATGCGCAGAGCACGCTCGTTAGCTTCGTCAGCAGTCTGTTGTGCTTTTTGAGCAGCAGCCAGAGCTTCATCAGCTTTACGGTAAGCTTCGTCTGCACGAGCCTGGGAGCGAGCAGCTGCGTCTTCAGTAGCGGTCAGACGTGCTTCGGTTTCTTTCGATGCGCTGCTGCAACCGGTAGCCAGAACTGCGGCCAGAGCCAGAGCAGAGAATTTCAGAACGTTGTTCATCGTGTTCCCCTTCAAGGACTTTCAAATTAAGTGGCTGTCTCCTCACGATTGAGGAAATAGCCGGCGTACATACTACCCATTAGTTGTAGTAAGTAAACTGACGTAAGGCAAGAAGCAAAAAAAATTGTAGGCGCTGATTCTTTTTCGAGCAACTTTTAACTGCGCTGTATAAAAAATACCCAGCTGCAAGCCCCGTGCAGAGCGAGTTATTGAGAAAAAGTTCCCGTTACGGCGTGCTGTTTTTGCGGTCTTGGCTAAAGTCTTTCTAGATGAATTCGTCCACACTTTTGTTCCGATTTTGCGTGCTGCTTCGCTTATCTTTGTCCATGTTGAGGTGACTTTAAAAAAGGCTGCACGTCTTAAGTCTCAACATCCGGCAATGTTCAGGTGAGTGGCACGGGAAGATCTTCTTCCCAATCACCTCTGCGTCCCTTGGAGCTACCCTCCCGCCAACTCGCTTGATGACGAGCGCACCTTGAGCATTTTTGCCAATGGTGCCTACTATTTATCAGGTGCCAGGTTGCGCGAGATCGGTGTGGTTCTTCTCGGTGTCCATCAGGCACGGGGTGGCGTAGTTGTTCCTTCGCCGGAAAAACATCGGTAAGGTAGGGGTCAGAATCCAAGACCCGCGAGGAGTAGTGATGAGCGAGGCGTTGTCCATCCACCATGACCAGGCTGGTCATCAGTTCGAGACCAATGTGGACGGTCATCGTGCCTACCTGACCTATATGGATCTGGGGAAACAGACCCTGGATATCTATCGCACGTTCGTGCCCAACGCCCTGCGTGGCCGTGGCATTGCTGCAGCGCTGACCGAAAGCGCGCTGCAGTACGCCGAAGAAATGGGCTACACGGTGATTCCGTCGTGCTCCTACGTCGAGCGCTACATGGAACGTCATCAGCGCCGCGCCGCCAAGATCTGAACCGCACACACAAAAACGCCGGGCAATGCCCGGCGTTTTTTTATGCCTGCAAAACGCCTGTCAGTCGCGCTGGCGTTTCGGCAGAACATCCTTGAGCTTGGCGTGCATGCTGCGCAGGGTGTTCTCGGTGGCAGACCAGTCGATGCAGGCATCGGTGATCGACACGCCGTATTGCAGGTCGGCGAGGTCTTTGGGAATCGCCTGGCAACCCCAGTTCAAATGACTCTCGACCATCAGGCCGATGATCGACTGGTTGCCTTCGAGGATCTGGTTGGCAACGTTCTCCATCACCAGCGGTTGCAGGGCCGGGTCCTTGTTGGAGTTGGCGTGGCTGCAATCGACCATGATGTTCGGCTTGATCTTCGCTTTGTTCAGCGCCTGCTCGCACAGGGCAACGCTGACCGAATCGTAGTTCGGCTTGCCGTTGCCGCCGCGCAGCACCACGTGACCGTAGGCGTTGCCTTTGGTGGTGACGATCGACACGCCACCTTCCTGGTTGATGCCGAGGAAGCGGTGCGGGCTGGATACCGATTGCAGGGCGTTGATCGCCACCGTCAGGCCGCCGTCGGTGCCGTTCTTGAAGCCGACAGCCGAGGACAGGCCGGAAGCCATTTCCCGGTGAGTCTGGGATTCGGTGGTGCGCGCGCCGATCGCCGACCAGCTGATCAGGTCCTGCAGATACTGCGGGGAGATCGGGTCGAGGGCTTCGGTCGCGGTCGGCAGGCCTTTTTCGGCCAGATCCAGCAGCAACTGACGACCGATGTGCAGACCGTCCTGGATCTTGAACGAGTCGTCCAGGTACGGATCGTTGATCAGGCCTTTCCAGCCGACGGTGGTCCGTGGCTTCTCGAAATACACGCGCATGACCAGATACAGAGTGTCGGAGACCTCCGCAGCCAGCACCTTGAGGCGATCGGCGTATTCGTGGGCAGCCTTGATGTCGTGGATCGAGCACGGGCCGATCACTACGAACAGACGGTGGTCGGTGCCATCAAGAATGTTGCGAATGACTTCGCGGCCCTTGGTGACGGTGCGCAGGGCAGCGTCGCTCAGAGGAATATCACGCTTGAGCTGATCGGGAGTGATCAGGGTCTCGTTAGAGGCGACGTTTAGGTCGTTGATCGGTAAATCAGCCATCGTTTACTCGTCAGGTCACGGGTGCCGGCCGCCAGCGATCCCCGCGCGGCGGAGCACAGCAGATTTAAGCGCGTCGGGGAGCGGAACCTTAGCGCGTAAAGCGCCTGCTCGACAATGGGCATGTAACTGTTTGGAGAAGACGGTCAGTCCAGCACTGGCTGGGCGAAAGCCTTGCGCACACTGTCATGAGAGAACTCGTCGGCGTGTTGCTCGACCCATTGCAGGGCCACCGCCTGAATTTCCTGCAGGTCATCGTGGGTGTCGTGCATGCGGCAATAGCGCTCGATCTGACACACTTGCTCACCCATTCGCGCACTGAACAGCGTCTGCTCATCGGTAAACGCGATGCCCACCAGATAGCCTTTTTTGCGCCGCAGGCACCACGCCACATAGCCCGGATAACAGATGTCGGCATTCAGTGATGGCATGCGCACTTGCAGCGCTGTGCCATGGCGCCAGGCACGGTGGTAATTGCAAGCGATGCCGCCGAGGCTGATAGTGTGCAGCTGTTGCCTGGAAATACACTCAGGCTTGAGCAAGGTTAATTCAACCGGCACCTCGTCCGGATGAGGAATGAAACGTCCCATGAGCACAGACTCCCTGTGTCGGCCATTTGACATTGTTTCCCCCAGTATAGTGGTCGAATCCGAACTGACCGATTTCGACGCCGACCAACGGCTGCTGGCGATGAACGGCGTTTCGCTGGTGATTTTCACCAGTGTCGGTTGCGCCAGTTGCCGTTATGCACGGGAAGTATTGCCGGGGTTCGATCTGGCCATCGATCGCCTGTGCTGGATCGATGCCGGCGACAACGGCGGGTTGGTGGAGCGCTATCAGGTCTTTCATTTGCCGGCGCTGTTTGCGGTGCGCGACGGCGAGTTCTTTGGGGCATTGCACACGCGCCTGACGGCCGCTGCGCTGAACGCAGCGCTGGCGCAGGCACTGGGTCGAATTGCAGAGGAGTTGCCATGATGGGGGCAGTGAATAAACCGGGCGTTGATAAACCGAAAGTGGGGATTATCGGCACCGGTGCAATTGGTGGTTTTTACGGGGTGATGCTGGCGCGTGCCGGTTTCGATGTGCACTTCCTGTTGCGCAGCGAGTTCTCGGCGGTGGCCGAGCGGGGATTACAGGTGAACAGCGCGGTGCATGGCCCGCTGACGCTGAATCCGGTGCAAGCCTATTCGGCTGCCGAAGACATGCCTAAGTGCGACTGGCTGTTGGTCGGGGCGAAAACCACCAGCAACGCAGGTCTCGCGCCTTCCATCATTCAAGCGGCCAAACCCGACGCGAAAGTGCTGGTCCTGCAAAACGGTCTCGACGTCGAAGACAGCTTGCGTGAGCTGCTCCCTGATTCCTTGCACTTGCTGGGCGGCTTGTGCCTGATTTGCGTCCACCGCGAAGGCCCCGGACAAGTCACCCATCAAGCTCTGGGCGCGGTCAATGTTGGTTATCACAGCGGCCCGTCCAGCGATAACGCCGCACGTATGGCAATTGTCGAGGAAGGCTCCGGTCTGTTCCGCGCTGCCGGTCTCGACTCCCAGGCCATGCCCAATCTGCAGCAGGCGCGCTGGCAGAAACTGGTTTGGAATATTCCCTACAACGGACTCTCGGTGTTGCTCGGTGCGAGCACCACACCGCTGATGGCCGATGCCGACAGCCGCGCGTTGATTCAGGCGTTGATGGCCGAAGTGGTGCAGGGCGCCAAGGCCTGCGGCCACGACGTGCCGCCGGGATACGCCGATTATCTGTTCATGATGACCGAGAAAATGCCCGACTACTGGCCGAGCATGCACCACGACTTTTTACATAGGCGACCGCTGGAGCTGGAGGCGATCTACGCTCGGCCATTGGCCGCGGCGAAGGCGGCGGGCTGTGAGCTGCCGCGCATCGAAGCGCTGTATCGCAATTTACGTTTTATCGACCGGCGCAACGTTTAAGCCGATCGAATTGGGGGAAGGCATGGCCAAGAACATCGATGACAAACTGGTGCTGGCGATTTCGTCGCGCGCCTTGTTCGACCTGAGCGAGAGCCACAAGGTCTACCTGTCGAGTGGCGTCGAAGCCTACCGGCAATATCAGATCGAGCACGAAGACGAAATTCTTGCGCCCGGCGATGCCTTCCCGTTGGTGGAAAAACTCCTCAGCCTGAACAGCCGCCTCGGCCGTGCGCGGGTCGAGGTGATTCTGGTCTCGCGCAATAGTGCCGACACCGGATTGCGCGTGTTCAATTCGATTCATCATTATGGGCTGGCGATTTCCCGCGCGGCGTTCGTCGGCGGGCGCAGTCCTTATCCGTATCTGAAAGCGTTCGGCTGCGATCTGTTTCTTTCCACCCATGCTGAAGACGTGCGCGCGGCGCTGGATGCCGGCTTCGCTGCGGCGACAATCCTGTCCGGAGGCGCCAGCCGCGCGGCCAGCGACGAATTGCGCATTGCTTTCGACGGTGACGCGGTGATTTTTTCCGACGAGTCGGAGCGCGTTTATCAGTCGGGCGGGCTGGAAGCATTTCAGGCCAAAGAGCGCGAAGCAGCTCGTGAGCCTTTGCGCGGTGGGCCGTTCAAAGGTTTTCTGGCGGCGCTCAATCTGTTGCAGCGCGAGTTTCCCGATGATGATTGCCCGATCCGCACGGCATTGGTCACCGCGCGTTCGGCGCCGGCCCATGAGCGGGTGATCCGCACCTTGCGCGAGTGGGATATTCGTCTCGACGAATCGCTGTTCCTCGGCGGCCTGACCAAATCGGCGTTCCTTGAAGCCTTCGCTGCCGACGTGTTTTTCGACGATCAGGCCGGCCACTGCGAACTCGCCCGCGAGGTGGTTGCCACCGGCCATGTCCCTCACGGAATCAGCAACGAACCGTCGGTCTAAAGCCTACGTGCTTCAAGACGTTGCGTCGCACGTCGTACTCGCCAAGGCACTGCTAAGCTGAATCAAATCTCCGCCATGTTGGCACGCGAGGAGGTCATATGATTCGTTCGATGCTGTATGCCACTGACCTCGGTCTGTACGCACCGTTAGTGATGCAGCATGCCCTGGCGCTGGCGCGGACGTTCAATGCCGATCTGTACGTGGTGCACGCGGTGGAGCCGATGGGGCTGTTTGCCGAATCGGTGTTGCAGAGTTACCTCGACGAACAGGCATTGAACGAATTTCACAGCCAGGGTCTGAAAACTGTCATTGCCAATATCGAGCAGCGGGTGCTGGAAAGCTTTCGCGAAGAACTCGGCGATGAAGGCGAGCAGGATCTGCAGCGCATCCGCGCCGTGCGTGTGCTGCAGGGTGATCCGTCGCAGGTGATTCTCGACCAGGTGCAGAAGCTTTCTGTCGATCTGCTGATCGTCGGCAGCCACAGCCACGGGGTGGGCGCGGAAACGCCGTTGGGGCGCACGGCGACGCGAGTCCTGCAACTGGCCAAAGTGCCGGTTTATCTGGTGCCGTTGGTGGAGCGTCGGCGGCGGGAGGATCGCTAAGGCAGGAATAATGGCGCTTTGATAAAAAAGTTCTAGATTTATTATTCAAACCATTAATATAGTTATATACCGTCGCTGATGCCCGTGGCGTCTACCTGCTTTGAGGGATTCATATGAAGCTTCAACAATTGCGCTACATCTGGGAAGTGGCGCACCACGACCTCAACGTTTCCGCTACAGCCCAAAGCCTTTACACCTCGCAACCGGGCATCAGTAAACAAATCCGCCTGCTGGAAGACGAACTCGGCGTCGAAGTGTTCGCCCGCAGCGGCAAGCACCTGACACGCGTGACCCCGGCCGGCGAGCGCATCATCACCACTGCCGGTGAGATTCTGCGCAAGGTCGAAAGCATCAAGCAGATCGCCCAGGAATTTTCCAACGAGAAAAAAGGCACCCTGTCGATCGCCACCACGCACACCCAGGCACGTTATGCGCTGCCACCGGTGATCAGCAATTTCATCAAGCAATACCCGGACGTGGCGCTGCACATGCATCAGGGTTCGCCGATGCAGATCGCCGAAATGGCCGCTGACGGCACCGTCGATTTCGCCATTGCCACCGAAGCGCTGGAACTGTTCGGCGATCTGGTGATGATGCCGTGCTACCGCTGGAACCGCTGCGTGGTCGTGCCGCAGGGCCACCCGCTGACCAAGCTGCCGAAGCTGACCCTCGAAGCCTTGGCCGAATACCCGATCGTGACTTACGTGTTCGGTTTCACCGGCCGTTCGAAACTCGACGAAGCTTTCAGCCATCGTGGCCTGACGCCGAAAGTGGTGTTCACCGCCGCCGACGCCGACGTGATCAAAACCTATGTGCGTCTGGGTCTGGGCGTGGGTATCGTCGCTAAAATGGCGGTCGACACCAAACTCGACAACGATCTGGTGGTGCTGGATGCCAGCGAACTGTTCGAGTCGAGCGTGACCAAGATCGGTTTCCGTCGCGGCACCTTCCTGCGTGGTTTCATGTGCGACTTCATCGAGAAGTTCGCCCCGCACCTGACCCGCGAAGTCATGGCCAAAGCCATTCAATGCCACAACAAGCAGGAACTGGAAGAACTGTTCGACGGCGTCGAACTGCCGGTTCACTGATCAGTTGTTTCAGAGCACCTCGGTGACAGCGAACTGTTGCCGGGTGCCCGCCACCAGAATCTCCACCTCATCGCCTTCGCACTTGCCCAGCAGACCTTTGCCCAGCGGTGAGCGCGGGGTGATGACGGTAATCGGCTGACCGACCACATCGACTTTCAGACCTGCCGCATCCGGCGCCAGAAACAGCCATTGTTCGCGACCCTTTTCGTCCTCCAGACCGAGCAGGGCGCCGACCTCGATACCGCGATTCTCGTCATAGGCCCGCAGCGTCAGGTTCTGGCACAGCGCCAGTGACTGACGGATTTCCTCGACCCTTTTTGCCTGACCCGCTGCCAGATACGACGCTTCCAGACCCAGCGTGTCGTACTTGTTTTCGGCGATGTTTTCCTCGTGGGTCGCGGTTTCGTAAGCGGTTTGCGCAGCGCGTTCGGCGATGTCGAGATCGACGCGCAATTTGTCGAGAATCAGTTGGTGAACCGTGTGTTTGTTCATGATCAATCGCAGAATTGCAGAACGTTGGCGCGGCTCTTTTCGCTCGGCGCGGTTTGATCCTGTTGCAGCCAGAACTGACACTTCGGATTCGACAGATTACGCGTGCTGCCACGCGCCTGGTCCAGCCGTGCCTGCTGCTCGTTCTTGCGCAGGTTTTCTTCGTATTGCTGGAACAATGGGCTCTGCGGTGGAATATCCGGCTGGACCTGAACAGCCGCCGGCGGATTGGCCAGTTGCTGCACCGCTTGGGCAACCGATGCCAGTTGTTCCTTGAACAGGAAATGCGAGAGCAGCCAGCAGGTCAGCGCAATGGCGAGAAAGCCCAGCCACATGCCCAGAGCAATGCTGCCGGTCAGATGCAGCGCGCTAAGCTGTACAGGCAACGGGCGGCGCGGGTTTGGGCGATAGGGCATGGCTGCCTCCTGGCGGATGATTGCGGGCAAGTGGCGATTGTCGCACGAAGATTAATCGCCGTCGGCTCTTCTGCGCGAGGTCATTTATGCGGACAATCGACGTTTTTGCCAACGGGAGTCTTGAATGCCGCAATTGAAAACCCGCTGGGATATTTTCTGCACCGTCGTCGACAACTTTGGTGACATCGGTGTGACCTGGCGTCTGGCCCGGCAACTGGCGGCCGAACAGGGTCTGGCGGTGCGCCTGTGGGTCGATGATCTACGCGCATTCGAGCGTATCTGCCCCGAGATCGATATCAGCGCGGCACAGCAATGCCAGCAGGGTGTCGAGGTGCGCCACTGGCCGGTCGAGTGGTCGCACACCGACGCCGCCGATGTGGTGATCGCCGCGTTTGCCTGTCAGTTGCCCACAGATTATATGGAGGCGATGGCCGCGCGCGAACGGCCGCCGCTGTGGATGAACCTCGACTATCTCAGCGCTGAAGACTGGGTGATTGGCTGTCACGGGTTGCCGTCGGTCAAATACAAAAACGTGCAGAAAATCTTCTTCTTTCCAGGCTTTCAGCCGGGCACTGGCGGGCTGTTGCGTGAGCGCGGATTGCTCGAGCAGCGTCGGCAGTTTCAGCAGGATGCCGAGGCTCAGCAGCGTTTTCTGCAAGGTTTGGGGGTCGATCGTGCAGCGGATGCGCAGCTGATTTCGCTGTTTGCCTACGAGAATGCCGGGCTGGCGAGTTGGCTTGATGTGCTGGCGGCCGATGCAGCGCCGACCCATCTGCTGGTGCCGGAAGGGCGGATTCTTGGCGATGTCGCACGCTGGCTCGGCGTGGAAACCCTGGCGGTCGGCGCGATACAGGTGCGCCAGTCGCTGACCGTGCAGGTATTGCCGTTTGTCCGTCAGGATCAATACGACCACTTGCTCTGGTGCTGTGACTTCAATGCCGTGCGCGGTGAAGACTCGTTCGTTCGCGCGCAATGGGCGGGGCGGCCGATGCTGTGGCACATCTATCAGCAGGACGAAGACATCCATCTGGACAAGCTCGACGCCTTCCTTGCGCTCTACACGAAAAGCCTGTCGCCGGCTGCTGCCGAGGCGATGAACGGTCTCTGGCGGGCCTGGAGTGCCGGTCAACCCATTGGCGAACACTGGCTCGCGGCCCGTAATCATTGGCCAGAACTGCAGGAAAATGCCGAAGCGTGGTGTCTGGAACAAGGCTTGCAGGCCGATCTTGCCGCAGCGCTGGTACAGTTTTACCTAAATTGGATATGATACGCGGCCTAGATTTTTGTAAATCCCATCCAAATTCGGATATTCGCAATGAAAACTGGTAAAGAACTGAAACCCGGTACCGTGATCCGTCTCGAAAACGATCCTTGGCTGGTTCAGAAAGCTGAATTCACCAAATCGGGCCGTAACAGCGCGATCATGAAGACCAAGCTGAAAAACCTGCTGACCGGTTACAAGACCGAGATCGTTTACAGCGCTGACGACAAACTGGACGACGTAATCCTCGACCGCAAAGAAGCGACCCTGTCCTTCATCAGCGGCGACACCTACACGTTCATGGACACCACTGACTACACCATGTACGAGCTGAACGCTGAAGACATCGAAGCCGTTCTGCCTTTCGTTGAAGAAGGCATGACCGATGTTTGCGAAGCGATCTTCTTCGAAGAGCGTCTGGTTTCCGTAGAGCTGCCGACCACCATCGTGCGCGTAGTTGACTACACCGAAGGTTCGGCTCGTGGCGACACTTCCGGCAAAGTCATGAAGCCAGCCAAGCTGGCCAACGGTACTGAGCTGCAAGTTGCTGACTTCATCGAAATCGGTGACAAGATCGAAATCGACACCCGCGAAGGCGGTTCCTACAAAGGCCGTGCCAAATAAGCACTGCTTTTTGCGGAAAGAAGAAGCCCGACCATTGCGTCGGGCTTTTTTGTGCCTGCGATTTGTGTCACGCCGCAGACCCTGTAGGAGTGAGCCTGCTCGCGAATGCGCCGTGTCATCCAATGAAGTGTTGTCTGACTGGACGCTTTCGCGAGCAGGCTCGCTCCCACAGGGGATTTGTGTGTGGTTTCAGACGGTGGTGTGCAGACGCACATCGACGTTGCCACGGGTGGCGTTGGAGTACGGGCAGACCTGGTGAGCGGCGTCGACCAGCGCTTGCGCGTCGGCTTGGTCCAGGCCAGGCAGGCTGATGTGCAGGTCGATGTCCAGACCGAAACCGCCGGGGATCTGGCCGATACCGACGTGGGCGGTGATCGAAGCGTCGTCAGGGATTTTGCGTTTGGTCTGGCTGGCGACGAATTTCAGTGCGCCGATGAAGCACGCCGAGTAGCCGGCCGCGAACAGTTGCTCCGGGTTGGTCGCCGCACCACCGGCACCGCCGAGCTCTTTCGGAGTGGCGAGTTTGACGTCGAGGACGTTGTCGCTGGAGATCGCACGACCGTCACGGCCGCCAGTGGAGGTTGCGATTGCGGTGTAGAGAGTTTGCATGGTGTGAGCCTCATCGGTTGTGTTTTTGTGCGCTAATTGCTTGCGCGCTAAGTAAGTACGAAATGAATGTATCGCGCGAATATTTAGCGCGCAAGATAAATTTTTGAGAAATCTGCGTTTCGGCGAAGAGATGTTTATTGGAGGCGGGCTGTAAGGCTTGATTTAGAGCGGATTGCGCGGGAGGCAGGTGTTGAAAATATTTTGCTGGCGATGAAATCAATGTGGGAGCGAGCCTGCTCGCGAATAGGATCTCTCATGCAACAAGTCAGTCGGCTGACAGACCGCATTCGCGAGCAGGCTCGCTCCCACAGGGGGACAGTATTGGCTTTAACTCAGGCTGTTCTGCAAATGGCTACGCAGCGCCTGCAACTCTGATTGCAGTCTCTGCAGACGTTCCAGAGAAAAGCCACTGGCGCCGAGGATGCATTGCGGGACCGTCTGGGCTTTTTCTTTCAACGCGCGGCCTTGTTCGGTCAGTTCAACAATCACCACCCGCTCATCCTCACGACTGCGTGTGCGGCTGAGCAACCCTTCGCCTTCGAGGCGTTTGAGCAGCGGAGTCAGCGAGCCGGGATCGGTCAGCAACCGCGAGCTGATTTCTCCGACGGTCAAACCGTCCTTCTCCCACAACACCATCATCGCCAGGTACTGCGGATAGGTCAGATTCAAGGCTTGCAGCAATGGTTTGTAGACCTTGGTCATCATCAGTGAAGTGGAATGCAGGGCGAAGCACGCCTGGTTATCCAGCAGCAGGTCGTCGCAGATGTCGCGTTCGGAAGTCATGTCAAAAGCCTTGTTCGGTAATGGACATGAATCTAGCGCTCGAATCTTTAATGCGCCAGATAATTCTCCAGTGCTAGTGCCGGCCCAGATCTCGCTGTAGCGCCAGATCCCATGGCGGCACCGGACTGAAGCGGGTCTTGAGATATTCGAGCAACAAGCGGCTGCGCGAATGGGTTTGCTGTTCCATGCGCAACGCGTAAATGCCGGTGGACTCCGGACTTGGCAGGCCGTTTTCGCAGAACAACGGCAGCAGTTCGCCGCGCAGCAGGTATTCGCTGGCCAGCCACGTCGGCAGATGCGCGATGCCCAAGCCAGCCAAGGCACCGCAGACCAGCGCCTCGGCATTGTTGGCGCTCATGCGGATGCGCGCCGGGCGGTGCAATTGCATCTGGCCGTCCTGCTCGAAGCGCCAGGCGAAGGGCGGTGCGAGGCCGTCCCAGTCGAGGCCGTCATGCTCGCTCAGTTGCCCCGGACTGCCAGGCACACCACGGCGCTTGAGGTAGTCAGGACTGGCGCAGGCAATGCGCACCATGCTCGCCAAGGGTGTGGCCACCAATCGAGTGTCAGCCATTTGTCCGGCGCGCAGCACCAGATCGACTTTGCCCAGGTTCGAGCCGCCCATGTCGACGAAGCTGTCGATCAGGTGCAGTTGCACATCCAGGCCCGGATACAGAACGAGAAAGTCAGCGATCACGGGGGCCAGATGCCGGCGCCCGAAAGCGGCCGGCGCATCGATGCGGATCAAGCCCTCGGGCGCACTGCTCAGTGACACCGCTTCCGCGCGGGCCAGTTGCAACTCGGCAACAATCCGTCGCGCGCGTTCGGCAAACGCCAGACCCGCTGGCGTTGCGCGCACAGCGTGAGTGCTGCGGACAAACAACTGGCTGCCAACGGCGCTTTCCAGGCTGTCGATACGTCGGGCGACGGCCGAAGGTGTCAGTGGATGACGACGCGAAGCGGCGGAAAAACTGCCACTCTCCAGTACATCGAGAAACAGCCCGAGTTGATCGGTCAATTGATTGGGATTCATGTTAGCAAACGCCTGTGCGAAATCGGCATAGCCATTGTGCGTTGCTGTGCGTTTCCCCGCCAGCCGTGACTGCGTAGGATGATTCTCCTGACGTGAGAGGAATTCGGCTGTGATGGAGTTTTTGTTGTACCTGTTGTTCGGCGCCGCCCTTGGCACACTGGGCGGCATCTTCGGCATTGGTGGCGGCTTGATCGCCATTCCGTTGCTCGGCGTGTGGTTTGGCCTTGATCAGCAGATCGCCCAAGGCACGGCGCTGGTCATGGTGGTGCCGAACGTGATGCTGGCGCTGTGGCGATATCACCAGCGCAATCGCATCGAGCTGCGGCATGCGCTGCCCTTGGCGGTGATGGGTTTCTGCTTTGCGTGGATCGGTTCGATCTGGGCGGTGGGCATTGATGCGCAAACCATGCGCATCGGTTTTGTCGCATTTCTGGTGGTGCTTTCGGCCTACAACCTGTTGAAGATGTTCGGCAAGCAACCCGCTGCGACTTCCGAAATGCGCTATTCCTGGCCATGGCTTGGCGTGCTTGGCGCGGCGTCCGGGACCATGGGTGGTTTGTTCGGTGTCGGCGGGGCGGTGGTGGCAACGCCAGTGCTGACCAGCCTGTTCGGCACCACGCAAGTGGTTGCTCAAGGTTTGTCGCTGGCGCTGGCCTTGCCGAGCACCGGCGTGACTCTGGTGACTTACGCGGTACACCACGAAGTCGACTGGATGATCGGTCTGCCACTGGCGATCGGCGGTCTGGCGAGCATCAGTTGGGGGGTGAAAGTCGCCCACGCCATGCCGGAAAAACTCCTGCGTGGGCTGTTTTGCGGTTTTCTGGTGCTGTGTGCGGTGATGCTCGCGTTTAAAGTTTAAAACCTTCGACGATATGCTCGGCCAGGCACTCGGTGATCGGCGACGGATTGTTCAGGTTGCGGATCAGCATGATGCTGGCCTCGGGCAACAGCGGCAGATCTTCGGCGGCGCCGAGAATGCGCATGTCCGGGGTAATCAGGCTTTCCAGCTGCGCGGTGATCGCCAGACCCGCGCTCACCACGGCCATCAACGCCGAGAGGCTGGTGCTGTTGTAAGCGATGCGGTATTCGCGGCCCATCGCATCCAGCGCATTGCACGCCCACAAGCGGCAGAAACAATCACTGTTGAACATCGCCAGCGGCAGCGGCGTTTGTTCGTGGGCACTGAAATTCTGCGCTTCGGCCCAGACGAAACGCTCCTTGCGCAGCAGTTGGCCGATCTCGTTGCCCGGCTCGCGGGTGACGATCGACAAGTCCAGGTCGGTGCGCTGCAACAGCTGTTTGGTCGATTCGCAATGCACTTCGATCTGGATCAGCGGATAGAACTGCGCGAACCGCGACAGGATTCCCGGCAGAAAGCGCATGACGTAATCGTCCGGCGTACCGATGCGCACTGTACCGACCATGTGCGGCTCACGCAGGGTGTTGAACACTTCACTGTGCAGTTTGAGGATGCGCCGCGCGTAACCGAGCAGTACCTGGCCTTCAGCAGTCAGGCGCACCTGACGGCCGTCGCGCTCGAACAACTGGCGCTGCAACACGTCTTCTTCCAGACGCTTCATCTGCATGCTCACTGCCGATTGCGTGCGGTTGACCATTTCTCCGGCACGGGTAAACCCGCCCTGATCAGCGATGGCGACAAAGGTGCGCAGGACATCGGTATCGATACTGGGGTAGGCCGACAATTGATGAATCTCCGTGATGCATGCCATCAGAAACATTCGTTGGATTGATCGTAGCGCGGGGCAGAGACTTGAGCCATCCCACAAGGAGGGCGATGCGATGAAAGGTCAAAAAGCTTATGTAAATGATGAAAACGTGCCGGTTCATCTTATTTCCGATCTGCTGCACAAGTTTAGCCGCTGGTACGAACTGCACCGTGAACGCGAACTGCTCGCCAGTCTGAGTGACGAAGCGTTGAAAGACATCGGGGTCAGTCGTGCCGACGTTGAACACGAAGCCGTGCGGCCGTTCTGGGATGACCCGATGCATAAATGACCGCTGCATAAATGATGAGCAGAGCGCTACACAAACCAACTTCAAGTGAGGTAGGTTGCGAGCAGACAAGGAGATGCTCATGCCCGCAACAGTATCCTTTTCCCTCAAACAGGCGCGACGACTGGCGCTGGCGGCCCAAGGGTTCAACGGGCGCCAGCCGCCGACTGTCAAAGCCGCTCACGTCAACCGGCTGATCGAACGGCTGGGTCTGCTGCAAATCGACTCCGTCAACGCCGTGGTGCGCTCGCACTACCTGCCGCTGTTTTCCCGTCTTGGTGCCTACTCTGCTGATTTGCTCGACCAGGCTGCCTGGAGTTCGGGGCGACGTCGCACGTTGTTCGAATACTGGGGGCATGAAGCGTCGTTGCTGCCACTGTCGATGTATCCGCTGATGGCGTGGCGCATGCAGCGCGCCAGGCGCGGCGAGGATATCTATCAGCAACTGGCGAAGTTCGGTCGCGAGCAGCAGGACGTGGTTCGCCGGGTGTTGAGTTCGGTTGAAGAGCAGGGCGCATTGGGCGCCGGCAGCCTGTCGACCCGCGAAGACAAGGCCGGGCCATGGTGGGACTGGAGCGCGGAAAAGCATGCGCTGGAGTGGTTGTTCGCCGCCGGTGAAGTCACGGTGGCGGGGCGTCGTGGTTTTGAGCGTTTGTACGATTTGCCGGAACGGGTAATTCCTTCGGCGATCCTGCAACAAGCGTTGCCTGATGAAGCCGAAGCGCAGCGCGGGCTGTTGTTGCATGCGGTACAGGCACTGGGCGTCGGCACTGAAAAAGACCTGCGTGATTACTTTCGCCTGAACCCGGCGGATGCGCGTCCGCGTCTCGCAGAACTGGTCGAAGCAGGGCAGCTGCAAATGTGCGAAGTCGCCGGTTG
Source organism: Pseudomonas sp. CROZ-RG-20F-R04-15 (assembly GCF_022662375.1). GTDB lineage: Bacteria > Pseudomonadota > Gammaproteobacteria > Pseudomonadales > Pseudomonadaceae > Aquipseudomonas. The sequence goes on from NZ_JAKNQL010000002.1 coordinate 278,256, forward strand.
GCGGCAAATCGCCTATTGCCTGCCGGAGCCGAAAGTCCCACGCAAGGTGGCGGCCAGTGCGTTGTTGTCGCCCTTCGATTCATTGATCTGGGAACGCAGCCGGACTGAGCGCTTGTTCGATTTTCGCTATCGGCTGGAGATTTATACGCCGCAGGACAAGCGGGTCTACGGCTATTACGTGTTGCCGTTTCTGCACAACGAGCGGATTGCCGCGCGGGTTGATCTGCGTGCCGAGCGGGCGGCAGGGCAGTTGGCGGTGCATGCGGTGCACGAGGAAGAACCGGGGCTGGATGAGGAGGGGATGTTGGTGCTGGCGCTGAACTTGCGGCAGATGGCGGATTGGTTGGGGCTGGCGCGGGTGCAGTTGAATTGTCAGCGCGAGAGTGCGACGCGGTTGCGGGTGGCATTGGCGAAAATCGAGGGCGTCTGAGCGGACGCCTTCGCGAGCAGGCTCGCTCCCACATGGGTTGCGTATACGACACAAATCCAGTGTGGGAGCGAGCCTGCTCGCGAAAGAGGCGACGCGTTCTAGCGGCGAACCTGCTTCAGGGTTTCGGCAATCAGAAACGCCAACTCCAGCGACTGATCAGCATTCATCCGTGGATCACAATGGGTGTGATAGCGATCCGACAAGCCATCTTCAGTAATCGGCCGCGCGCCACCAATGCACTCGGTGACATTCTGTCCGGTCATCTCGATGTGAATGCCGCCGGCGTAACTGCCTTCCGCTTCGTGCACCTGGAAGAACTGTTTAACCTCACCGAGGATCTGCGCGAAGTCGCGGGTCTTGTAACCGCTGCTGGCCTTGATGGTGTTGCCGTGCATCGGGTCGGAACTCCACAGCACCTGCTTGCCTTCACGCTGCACCGCGCGAATCAGCGCCGGCAAGTGATCGCCGACCTTGTTCGCACCCATCCGCGCGATCAGGTTCAGGCGCCCCGGATCATTGTCCGGGTTGAGCACGTCGATCAGACGGATCAGATCCTCCGGATTCATGCTCGGGCCGACTTTCACGCCGATCGGGTTGTTCACGCCACGTAGGAATTCAACGTGCGCGCCGTCGAGCTGACGGGTGCGGTCGCCGATCCACAGCATGTGCGCCGAGCAATCGTAGTAATCGTTGGTCAGGCTGTCGCGCCGCACGAAGGCTTCTTCGTAGTTCAGCAGCAGCGCTTCGTGGGCGGTGAAGAAACTGGTTTCGCGCAGTTGCGGCGAGCTGTCCATGCCGCAGGCGCGCATGAACGCCAGGGTTTCATCGATGCGGTCGGCCAGGTGGCTGTATTTCTCGGCCAGCGCCGAGTTGGCGATGAAATCCAGGTTCCACTTGTGCACCTGATGCAGGTCGGCAAAACCGCCCTGAGCAAAGGCACGCAGCAGGTTCAGGGTTGCGGTGGACTGGTGGTAGGACTGCAGCAGACGTTCCGGATCCGGCACGCGGCTCTTTTCGTCGAAGCCGATGCCGTTGACGATGTCGCCACGGTAGGCCGGCAGGGTCACACCGTCGATGGTCTCGTCGTTGGCCGAACGCGGTTTCGCGAACTGACCGGCCATGCGCCCGACCTTGACCACCGGGCAACCGGCGGCGAAGGTCATGACGATCGCCATTTGCAGCAACACTTTAAAGGTGTCGCGAATCTTCGCGGCGGAGAACTCGGCGAAGCTTTCCGCGCAATCGCCGCCCTGCAGCAGGAATGCCCGGCCCTGAGTGACTTCGGCAAACTGACGACGCAGCTCGCGCGCTTCGCCGGCAAACACCAGTGGCGGATAGCTGGCCAGCGTCTGCTCGACCTGGTGCAGATGCGCAGCGTCAGGATATTGGGGTTGTTGCTGGATCGGCAGGGCGCGCCAGCTGTCAGGGCTCCACGGTTGGCTCATCACGGTCTCTAATTGGTTCTACGCACGGGAAGCCCATGGTAGCAGCAATTAGTGCGTGACCTGCTCCCGCCCCATCACCGACAATCGCCGCTTTGCCACGGCACCACAGCGGTGCCATCGCGTCACCGCGCCCGGTGACCATCAGGAGACGAAATGACTGAGGAGCGCGTCGAGCATCTGCTCGCCGAAGTACAGGATGAGTTCGGCGTGATTCGCGTGCTGGAAGTGGCCGATTACCGCTTTCTCGAGTTCGGCGATGCGATCGAGCAAAGCTGCGTGTTCACCGCTGATCCGAGCTGGCTGGAATACGACTACACCCGGGCGATGCTGATCGGTGCGTTGTGCCATGAACAGCCGGAGAGTGCGCTGTTTCTGGGGCTCGGTGCCGGTACGCTGACTCAGGCTTGCCTCAAGTTTCTGCCGCTGGAAGATGTCGAAGCCATTGAACTGCGCCCGGATGTGCCGCGTTTGGCTATCGAATACCTTGGGCTGGATGATGATCCTCGCCTGTACATCCGTGTCGGCGATGCGCTGGAGTTGTTGCCGACCGCAGAGCCTGCGGATCTGATCTTCGTCGACCTCTACACTGACGTCGGGCCGGGTGTCGGGCATCTGGCCTGGGGTTTTCTCGGTGATTGCCAGAAGCGTCTGAATCCGGGTGGCTGGCTGGTGATCAATCAGTGGGCTACCGATGATGGCCAACCGCTGGGCGCGGCGCTATTGCGCGGACTCTATCACCGGCATTATTGGGAGCTGCCGGTGAAGGAGGGCAATGTGATTCTGCTGGTGCCGGCGGACCTTGATCAGGAACTGGACATGCAAGCGTTGACCACGCGGGCCGCAGCGCTGGCGCCACGGTTGGGCTATTCGTTGCAGCCGTTGATCAACGCGATTCGCCCGGCGACTTGAGTCGTCAGTGATGGCCCCTTCGCGAGCAGGCTCGCTCCCACATTGGAATGCATTTCCCTGTGGGAGCGAGCCTGCTCGCGAAGAGGGCCTGATAGCCTGCGAAAATTTCAGATCCCTTTGAAAATGCCAGGACGCCGCTCCACCAACGACCTCACCCCCTCCCTGGCATCTTCACTGGCCAGCAACTTCTTCACCAGCGCCGGCAACCCCTGCGCCGCCGCTGTCTCACCTTCATACCTTGCCTGCCGCGCCGACATCAACGTCGCCTGCACCCCCAGCGGCGCTTGCCGGGCAATCCGCTCAGCCAATTCAATCGCCCTCGGCAACAGATCTTCACTGGCTATGACTTCCTGCACCAACCCCAGATGCAACGCATCGTGCGCATCAAACTCATCGCCGGTCAGCAACCAGCGCATGGCATTGCCCCAACCGGCAATCTGCTGAAAACGTAAAGTCGCGCCACCAAAAGGAAAAATCCCACGCTGCACTTCCATTTGCGCGAAGCGGGTATTGCTCGCACAGAGATTGATATCCGCCGCCAGCATCAGCTCGATGCCAATGGTCAGGCAGTAGCCCTGTGCGGCGACAATCACCGGTTTGCTCACCCGTGGCCCGACGAAAACGCCCCACGGATCGCAACCGCCGGGCGGAACCTGCCAGCCTTGCGCCAAAGCCGAACTGGCGTTGACCAGATCCAGACCGGCGGTAAAGTGTTCGCCATGACCGAACACCAAGGCTACCCGCGCCTCGCTGTCGGCTTCGAACTCGCCATAGGCCAGGCTCAGCTCGTTGAGCAGGTCGAGGTCGAAAGCGTTACGTTTGGCCGCTCGATCGAGGCCAATCAGGTGGACGTGACCACGACGTTCACGGCTGACGCGGCCGGGGCAGGGCTGATTCATGGCGAAATCCTCGAGCGGGAAGGGCGGGTGCAGCGACGGTATGCCGCACATCGATGAATCGTTTAAGCGTCATCGCCCGCAGGGCCGGGCCTTTGAAAAATAGACCTTGGCGCGATTATCCGCAAAACCCCGTTACACAGCGGTGACACACGCATTCAGCCAATAAAAAAAGCTCCCTTTTTGGGCAAAATCCGGTATAGTGCGCGCCGGCCTTTAACCGGGCCGCGTTTAGGTAGCGCAATTTCCCGAAGTCAGCTTCGGCTGCACGTCCGCATTGCGGGCTCTTCCCGGACGATTCTTTTTTTCATTCATTCGTTTTCGCAAATCCCCGCCGACAAAGCTGCCAGGGCGACTCTTGAGTCTCAACACGGCATGCGCAGCTTTGGAGCATGGGTCTTTGCGGATGCACTTAGAGGCAGACCCATGACCCAGGAAACCGGCGGATTCGCCGCTTTTAATCTTAACCCGAATATTCTTGCAGCCGTCGCAGCGACCGGCTACGAAGAGCCTTCGGCGATTCAGCAGCAATCGATCCCGATCATCATGGCCGGCCAGGACATGATTGGCCAGGCGCAAACCGGTACCGGTAAAACCGCCGCGTTCGCACTGCCTATCCTGCACCGCATCGATCCTGCCAAGCGCGAACCGCAAGCCCTGATCCTGGCGCCAACTCGTGAGTTGGCGCTGCAAGTAGCAACCGCTTTCGAAACCTACGCCAAGCAAATGCCGGGCGTTACTGTTGTGGCCGTTTACGGCGGCGCGCCGATGGGCCCGCAACTGAAAGCAATCCGTAATGGCGCACAGATCGTTGTCGCCACTCCGGGCCGTCTGTGCGACCACCTGCGTCGTGACGAAAAAGTGCTGTCGACCGTGAACCACCTGGTTCTCGACGAAGCTGACGAAATGTTGAAACTGGGCTTCATGGATGACCTGGAAGTCATCTTCAAGGCTCTGCCAGCGACCCGTCAGACCGTTTTGTTCTCGGCGACCCTGCCGCAGTCGATCCGCGCCATTGCCGAACGCCACCTGCGCGATCCGCAACACGTGAAGATCCAGACCAAGACCCAGACCGTTACCGCGATCGAACAGGCCCACCTGTTGGTTCACGCTGACCAGAAGACTTCGGCCGTTCTCAGCTTGCTGGAAGTGGAAGACTTCGACGCTCTGATCATGTTCGTGCGCACCAAGCAAGCGACCCTGGATCTGGCCAGCGCCCTCGACGCCAAAGGCTACAAAGCCGCGGCGCTGAACGGTGACATCGCCCAGAACCAGCGTGAGCGCGTCATCGACTCGCTGAAAGATGGCCGTCTGGACATCGTTGTTGCGACCGACGTAGCTGCTCGTGGTCTGGACGTTCCGCGCATCACTCACGTGTTCAACGTTGACATGCCGTACGACCCGGAATCCTACGTTCACCGTATCGGCCGTACCGGCCGTGCCGGTCGCGAAGGTCGTGCACTGCTGCTGGTGACTCCACGTGAGCGCCGCATGCTGCAAGTGATCGAGCGTGTAACCGGTCAGAAAGTCGCTGAAGTCCGTCTGCCGGACGCTCAGGCCGTTCTCGATGCGCGCATCAAGAAACTGACCAACAGCCTGTCGCCGCTGGTGGCTGATGCCGAATCGACTCACGGTGAGCTGCTTGATCGTCTGACTGCAGACATCGGCTGCACCCCGCGTGCTCTGGCTGCTGCGCTGCTGCGCAAAGCCACCAACGGTCAAGCGCTGAACCTGGCGGCGATCGAGAAGGAACGTCCACTGGTGCCGAACAATGCACCGCGTGGCGACCGTCCTGAGCGCACCGGTGACCGTCCTGATCGTGGTGACCGCGAGCGTCGCGCGCCAATGCCTTTGGGCGAAGGCCGTGCTCGTTGCCGTACCGCGCTGGGTGCGCGTGACGGTATCGCTGCGAAGAACCTGCTGGGCGCCATCCTCAACGAAGGCGGTCTGGCCCGTGAAGCGATCGGTCGCATCCAGGTGCGTGACAGCTTCAGCCTCGTCGAGCTGCCGGAAGATGGTCTGGACAAACTCCTGACCAAACTGAAGGACACTCGCGTTGCCGGTAAGCAGCTGAAACTGCGTCGCTATCGCGAAGATTGATCCGCCCTTGGGCTGATTGATCGAACATAAAAAATCCCCGACTGGTTCGGGGATTTTTTTTGCCTGCTTTTTGCCTTTGTGGGAGCGAGCCTGCTCGCGAAGGCGTCAACCGAAGCGGTAAATATCCATGCCCAGCGCACCCATCGTGAATCCTTTGTGCGCCACGCTGAACGCACCGCCCGCGCCCCGCGCGAAATACAGCGGCAACAAATGCTCATCACTCGGATGACTGCGCACCGCATGCGGCGCCTGCTGGCGATAATCATGCAGCGCAGCCTCATCGTCAGTCGCCAGTTTCTCGATCACCCAGTCACGGAAATCCCGCGCCCACGGCTCAACGCTTTCCGGGCCGGCGTGCCAGTCCAGTTCGCGCAGGTTGTGGGTGATGCTGCCGGAGCCGATCAGCAAAATGCCCTGATCACGCAGGCTCGCCAGCGCTCGGCCGACCCGGGTTTGCAACGCCGGGCCGCCCCGGCTCGGCAGCGAGACTTGCACCACCGGGATATCCGCCTGCGGGTACATCAACGACAGCGGCACCCAGACGCCGTGATCAAACGGGCGTTGCGGGTCGAGGCGTGCGGGCAGGTTGTTGGCATTCAGCAGATCGGCCACCTCAGCGGCCAACTGCGGATTGCCCGGCGCCGGGTACCGCACTTCAAACAGTGCGCGGGGAAAGCCGCCGAAGTCATGCCAGGTTTCCGGTTGCGCATGGCTGCTGACCAGCAGTTCGTGGCTCTCCCAGTGGGCGGAGACGATCACGATGGCTTTGGGTTTCGGCAATTCAGCGGCCAGACGCGCCAGCGCCGGGCCACTGGCACCGGGTTCCAGCGCGAGCATGGGTGAACCGTGGGAAATAAACAGGCTGGGAAACATGATGGGTTCCTGAGCGTTAAGATGAGCTCATCTTCAGTCAGATCATTGATCTAAATCTAATATAAGTTTTAACGCTTTTTGATCGAATTATTGGGAGTGATGCATGCAGCCGGAGTTTTGGCACAAGAAGTGGGCGTCAGGGCAGATCGGTTTTCACCTGCCCGAGGTGAATCCGTATCTGCAGCGGCACTGGTCGGTACCGGTAACGGCGCGAGTGCTCGTGCCTTTGTGTGGGAAAAGTCTGGATCTGGCGTGGCTGGCTGGGTGTGGTCATCAGGTACTCGGGGTCGAGCTGTCGGAGAAGGCGATTGAAGACTTTTTCACTGAGCATCAGGTACAGCCGCAGATCAGCCAGAAGGGCGCGTTCAAGGTCTATAGCAGTGACGCCATCGAACTGTGGTGCGGTGATTTCTTTGCGCTGACGCCGAGCGATGTAGCCGATTGCACGGCGTTGTACGACCGTGCTGCGTTGATCGCCTTGCCAGCGCCGATGCGTGAGCGTTACGCGGCGCATCTTCAGCAGATCCTGCCGCTGGGTGTGCAAGGGTTGTTGATTACGCTGGATTACGATCAGGCGCAGATGCCGGGGCCACCGTTTGCCGTCGCGGATGATGAAGTGCAGCGGTTGCTCGGGGATGTCTGGCGGGTGCAGGTGCAGGAGGAGCAGGATGTGCTGGCGGAGAGTGGAAGGTTCTTGCAGGCGGGTGTGACGCGGCTGGAGGAGCGGGTTTACCGGGTTTCTCCCCGATAGATTTTTGCTGACAGTGCTGGCCCCTTCGCGAGCAGGCTCGCTCCCACATTGGATGGGAGTTCGCAGGGCTCGTGTGGGAGCGAGCCTGCTCGCGAAGAGGCCATCAGCAACAATTCATTATTGGCAGGAACAAAAAAGGCCCGCATCACTGCGGGCCTCTTGTTTTTACGCCAATCTGATCAACCGCGACGACGCAGCGCGTCGATACGCTCTTCCAGCGGCGGGTGGCTCATGAACATGCGGGCGAAGCCCTGTTTGATGCCACCGTTGATGCCAAAGGCGTTCAGGGTGTCCGGCATATGCACCGGCAGGCCCTGTTCGGCGCGCAGGCGTTGCAGTGCGCCGATCATCGCGCTGGTGCCGGCCAGACGTGCGCCGGCTTCGTCAGCACGGAATTCGCGCTTGCGCGAGAACCACATGACGATCGCACTGGCGAGAATGCCCAGTACCAGTTCGGCGAAGATGGTCGCCACGTAGTAGGCGATGCCCTGGCCTTCTTCGTTCTTGAAGATCACCTTGTCGACGAAGTTGCCGATGATCCGCGCAAAGAACATCACGAAGGTGTTCACCACGCCCTGGATCAGCGCCAGCGTGACCATGTCGCCGTTGGCCACGTGGCCGATTTCGTGGGCCAGTACGGCTTTCACTTCATCGGGCGAGAAACGCTCGAGCAAGCCCTGGCTGACCGCGACCAGCGCGTCGTTCTTGTTCCAGCCGGTGGCGAAGGCGTTTGCTTCGTAGGCCGGGAAAATACCGACTTCGGGCATCTTGATCCCGGCTTCGCGGGACAGTTGCTCGACGGTTTGCAGCAGCCATTGCTCATGCCGGGTACGTGGCTGGCTGATGATCTGGGTGCCGGTACTCATCTTCGCCATCCACTTGGAGATGAACAGCGAGAACAGGGAGCCGGCGAAACCAAAGACCGCACAGAAAACCAGCAGCTGACTAAGGTCGAGATCAACCCCGTTGGCCGCCATGAACCCGTTGAAGCCGAACAGGCTCAGGGTGATGCTGGCTATCAGCACGACCGCCAGGTTAGTGGCCAAAAACAGCAGGATGCGCATCATGGTTGTAGAAATCTCCTCAAGCTAAAGATGTAGCGTACTGCGGGGTATATAAGGTGCTGCACCGGGCTATTCAACTGAGTGACTATTTCAAACTGTGTCCTACAGCGGATTCTTCGGTGCTTGGCACAATTCCCACGACAGATACCGATAGGGATGACAGCCAGCCGCGACCCGTCGCCATTACCTCAGGCGCAGGTGACTGATACGAATCGCAAGTGTAGAAGGCGTACGCAGAGCTGGAACGCAGAAGTGTTGCTGAATCAGACAGTGCGCAACGTTTGGCCGTTGCGCACTGCTGGCCAGTTACTGGCGGTACGACTTGAGGAAGTTGCCGATGCGGCCGATGGCCATTTCCAGATCGTCGACGCGGGGCAGGGTGACCACGCGGAAGTGATCCGGCCACGGCCAGTTGAACGCCGTACCTTGTACCACCAGCAGCTTCTCGGAAAGCAGCAGGTCGAGGACGAATTTCTCGTCGTTGTGGATCGGGCAGACCTTCGGATCGATTTTCGGGAACGCGTACAGCGCGCCCATCGGCTTGACGCAGCTCACGCCGGGAATGTCGTTGAGCAACTCCCAGGTACGGTTGCGCTGTTCGAGCAGGCGGCCCTGCGGCAGCACCAGATCATTGATGCTCTGATAGCCACCCAGTGCGGTCTGGATCGCATGCTGGCTCGGCACGTTGGCGCACAGGCGCATGTTGGCCAGCATGTCGATGCCTTCGATGTAGCTCTGAGCGTTGTGTTTCGGCCCGGAGATGGCGATCCAGCCAGAACGGAAACCGGCCACGCGGTAGGACTTCGACAGACCGTTGAAGGTCAGGCACAGCAGATCCGGCGCCAGCGAAGCCGTGCAGATGTGCACGGCATCGTCATACAGAATCTTGTCGTAGATCTCGTCGGAGAACACCACCAGGTTGTGCGCACGAGCGATTTCCAGCATGCCCAGCAGCACTTCCTTCGAATACACCGCGCCGGTCGGGTTGTTCGGGTTGATGATCACCATGGCTTTGGTGTTCGGCGTGATCTTGGCCTTGATGTCGGCCAGATCCGGGAACCAGTCAGCACCCTCGTCGCACAGGTAATGCACGGCGTTACCACCGGCGAGGCTGACGGCAGCGGTCCACAGCGGATAATCCGGGGCCGGCACCAGCACTTCGTCACCGTTGTTGAGCAGCGCCTGCAGCGACATCACGATCAGCTCGGAAACGCCGTTGCCCAGATAGATATCTTCGATGCCGACACCTTCGACATTCTTTTGCTGGTAGTACTGCATCACTGCCTTGCGCGCGCTGAACAGGCCTTTGGAGTCACTGTAGCCTTGCGCGGTCGGCAGGTTGCGGATCACATCCTGGAGGATTTCGTCCGGCGCTTCGAAACCAAACGGCGCCGGGTTGCCGATGTTCAGCTTGAGGATGCGCTGGCCTTCCTCTTCCAGTCGTTTGGCGTGCTTGAGCACCGGGCCGCGAATGTCGTAGCAGACGTTGGCGAGCTTGTTCGATTTGCTGAACTGCATGGCGATGTGATCCCGAAAATGAACGATCCAGGCGGCGAATGGACAACCGTGCTGGGATTCCTGTGTTTTCACACAGGCGGACGTCTTGAGCCGTGGCTCCCATAATCCGTTTGAATGCGCCCGGTCTGGCTGCCAGACTGGTGCGTGACGAGGCGCAATCATACGTGCCGCCCGATCCGTGGAAAAGGTACAGATCGGGCTTTTTCAGCCGCTGAGGTGTGATGATGGAAAAGTTGGAAAAAACCCTGGAAGAATGGCGTGAGATGCTCGACCCCGAGCAGTACAACGTTTGCCGTCTCAGTGCGACCGAGCGACCGTTCTCCGGCAAATACAACGACACCAAGACCGACGGTGTCTACCACTGCGTTTGCTGCAACGAGCCGCTGTTTGATTCCACGACCAAATTCGATTCCGGCTGCGGCTGGCCGAGCTTCTACGCGCCGATTGGCGAAAGCGCCATGACCGAAATACGTGACGTCAGCCACGGCATGATCCGCACCGAAGTGAAGTGCGCGCGCTGCGATGCGCACCTGGGTCATGTGTTTCCGGACGGTCCAGCACCAACCGGCCTGCGCTACTGCATCAATTCGGTGTGCCTGGACCTGGTACCCCGCGAATAAGCGAATAAAGGCGACTTTCGGGTCGCCTTGTTTTTGAATAATTAAATTGCACGCAATTTAATTGCTCGCTATGTTTGGTCTTTCCCGACCGTCTGCGGAGCCCGCCACATGAGCGACAACCTGCTGAACATCCCCTGCACCACGATCAAAGGTGAACAAAAGACCCTGGCCGATTTCGCCGGCAAGGCGGTACTGGTGGTCAACACCGCGAGCAAGTGCGGCTTCACCCCGCAATACAAAGGTCTCGAAGAGCTGTGGCAGACCTACAAGGATCAGGGCCTGGTGGTCTTGGGCTTTCCCTGCAATCAGTTCGGCAAGCAGGAGCCGGGTAACGAGGGTGCGATCAGCGAATTCTGCGAGCTGAACTTCGGTGTCAGCTTCCCCCTGTTCAAGAAGATCGAAGTCAACGGCGCCGGTGCTCATCCACTGTTCGTGCAGTTGAAGAAGCGCGCCCCAGGCGTACTGGGCTCCCAAGGCATCAAGTGGAATTTCACCAAGTTCCTCATTGGCAAGGACGGCCAGTTGGTCAAGCGCTTCGCCCCGGCCACCAAGCCGCAGGACCTGAGCCGCGAGATCGAAGCCCTGCTCAAATGAACAGCCTGCCGGTCGATTCGCTGAAGCTCGACAGTCAGTTGTGCTTCAAGTTGTACGCCGCCTCCCGGGCGGTGATTCGCGCCTACAAGCCGATGCTCGATCAGCTCGGCCTGACGTACCCGCAATATCTGGCGATGCTGGTGCTGTGGGAATGGCAGGACAGTGCGCCGGAGCAGCCGACCGTCAAGGCGTTGGGAGCGCGCCTGGCGCTTGACTCGGGCACGCTGACGCCGTTGCTCAAGCGTCTGGAGCAATTACATTGGGTGCAGCGCCAGCGTTCGACGCGCGACGAGCGCGAAGTTCATCTGAGCCTGACGCCGGCCGGGCAAGCCTTGCGTGAGCAGGTCGGGCCGCTCAAGGCCCGGCTGCTGTGCGACAGCGGGGTGGATCTGGACCGCCTCAATGAGCTGCGCGACGGTCTCGATCACTTGCTGGGGCAGATCAAGGCGCTGTCGTAGTCGGGATCCATTGATCGAGCAGTGCCGCGAGTTCTTCACGGCGGAACGGCTTGGCCAGGTAGTCGCTCATGCCTGCCGCGCGGCAGCGTTCGCGTTCCTCGGACATCGCGTTGGCGGTCAGGGCGACGATGGGCAGGTTCGGCCAGCGTCCGCTCTGGCGGATCTGCCGGCTGGCCTCGTAACCGTCCATGACGGGCATGTTGCAGTCCATCAGCACCAGATCGAATTCGTGATATTCCAGTTGATCCAGCGCTTCGGCACCATGGGCGGCGACGATGACCTCGCAGCCCAGTTTGCCGAGCATGCCTTTGGCCACCAGTTGATTGACCGGGTTGTCCTCGACCAGCAACACCCGTCCGCGTCGCACCGAGGGAGAGGTTTCGAGCTGCGCATCGTTGATCGCAACCACGTCCGGTTGCAGGGTGCGCCGCAGGTTCTGGTAGAGCGCATTGCGCGCCAACGGTCGCGCCTGCTGCTGCAGCGGAGCCAGGGCGGCCGCTTCTTCGCTCGGCAGGAAACTGCCGTAGGCGGTCACCAGCAAAATCGGCGCAACGAGCGTCGGGCGCAGGCCGAACAGACACTCCGGACAATCGGTGATCACCACGTCCGGGGTCAGGCCCAACAGCGAGTCATCAATGGTGCGCTGTTCATACGCAAGTCCCCAGACCGGCAGCAGACTCTGCAACAGCTCTGCCAGACCACTGCTGGCGGCGGTGATGGCGAGTATCTTGCCGTGCAGCGGCGCCGGTGCCAGTGCGCGGGTATGGCAGGGCAGCGGCAGCTCGGCACAGAACTGACTGCCGAAACCGGTCTCGGAACTGATGGTCAGGCGGCCCTGCATGGCTTCGCAGAGGTTGTACGTCAGCGCCAGTCCCAGCCCGGTGCCGCCATACTGACGGGTGATCCCGGCGCCCGCCTGGGTGAACGGCTGGAAGATTTTCAGCTGCGCGTCCTGGGCGATGCCGATGCCGGTGTCGCAGACCTCGATGCGCACGCCATCCCTGGAGGTCGACAAGCGCACATCCACCCGGCCGAACCGGGTGAATTTAAGCGCGTTGGACAGCAGGTTGCTGACGATCTGCCGGACCCGGGTCGGATCGCCCAGCACCAGGGCGGGGAAGTGCGGGTCGATCAGGCAGGTCAGCTCGACGCTCGGCGCGGCATTCTGCGAGAGCAGGTTGGCGGTGTCTTCGATCAGTGAGCCAAGATCGAAGGGGATGTGCTCGAGCTCCAGCTGCCCGGCATCGAATTTCGACAGGTCGAGAATATCGTTGAGCAACTCCACCAGCACCTTGCCCGAATCGTGGGCGATCGACAGCTGTTGCTGCTGCTCGGCGTTCAACGGGCCGTCGAGTGACAGCGCGATCATCCCCAGCAGGCCGTTGAGCGGTGTGCGGATCTCATGGCTCATGTTGGCGAGGAACGCCGAGCGGGCCTCGGCCATTTCAAGGGCTGTGCTGCGGGCCACTTCGAGTTCCTGATTGGACTGGCTGAGCCGCGCATTGATTGCCTTGAGTTCGGCGGTGCGCGCCGAGACGATGTTTTCCAGTTGTCCGAGATAGTCGGTCAGACGGTTTTCGGCGTTACGCCGCTGCTGGATCTCGGTGGCAATGTTCTCGAACTGTTGATTGGCGACCTTGACCAGCACGCCGATTTCATCGTTGGCATGGCCGGCCGGACATTCCAGCGTGGTCGGTTCGGCACTGCGCGGGTCGCGTCCACTGAGTTCGCGGATCACCCGCACCAGTGGTTTGGTCAGCATCACGTAGAACAGCGCCAGCAGAATGCCGGTCAGAATCAGGCTGCGGGCGAAGCCATTGAGCAGAGTCACTTCGGCCCGGCGCAGGAAGCGGCTGCCAAAGGCGAAAGTATCGACCTCAAGGCTCAGCACGCCCAGCGATTCGTTGGGCAGATGGTCGAGGTACAAACGATCCTCGAACTGGCGCTTGGCACCAAACAGGAAGTCGCTGATCACCCGATAGCCGCTTTGCAGTTCCGGGCGTTTGACGCTGGCCAGCACGGTGCTGTTGTTGTCGATCAGTTGCGCAGAAATGATCGCCGGTGAGCGCAACAGCCCCAAGGTCAGTTCCTGCGCCAGCTCGGCGTCGATGTTGTAGGCGATACGTGACGCCGGGTTATGACTGATTTCCAGTAAAGACAGGATTTCACGGTTGATAGAGGCGTCTTCACTGGCATAATCGATGCCGATTTGCAGCAGGCTGAGCAGCGTGCCCAGAATGAACCCGACCAGCACGGTAAGCCTGGCTTGCTTGTAAGACAGCCGGTGGGTGAATTTGATATCCATGGGGTGTTGAACCACTTCCGTTTCCCTTCGCTGCTCAAGCATAGTCGATCATGTATGGATACCGAGGTTCCCGAATCGCCTTGTAACAAGGCTTGGTAGGTGAATTTTGATCTGTGCGTCGTCGCTGGATCGTCATCATCACTGTGAACGTGCCCGAGGAGAAGACGTGGATTCCCGATTGAATGCTTTTCTTGAACGTGCCGAGTCGGTTCTGGCGCGGATCGAACCGCTGTTGCCGGCACCACGGCCGGTGATCGACTGGGGTACTTGTCTGGCTGCGCGCTGGCAGCGCGACGGGCGCAGCGGTTATCTGCTGCCGCTGGAAGTCAGCCTCGACATGCGTCTGTCCGACCTTATCGGTGTCGACCGTCAACTGGAGCAACTGGGGCGCAATACCCAGCAATTTCTCGATGGCATGCCGGCCAACCATGCGTTGCTCTGGGGCTCGCGCGGTACCGGCAAGTCTTCGCTGGTCCGCGCGTTGCTGGCGGAACACGCCGCCGCAGGCCTGCGCCTGATCGAGATCGAGCGCGATCATCTGGCGGATCTGCCACGAGTGGTCGAGCAGATCGGCAAGCTGCCACAACGTTTCGTGCTGTTTTGCGATGACTTGTCGTTCGAATCCGGTGAGGGTGACTATCGCGTGCTCAAAAGCGTGCTCGACGGCTCGCTGGAGCAGGCCCCGGACAACGTTTTGCTGTACGCCACTTCCAATCGCCGCCACCTGGTGCCGGAGAAGGAAAGCGACAACGAAAACTGGAAACGCGTCGACGGCGAGCTGCATCCCAGCGAAGCCGTTGAAGACAAGATCGCGCTGTCGGACCGTTTCGGTCTGTGGCTGTCGTTTTATCCGTTTACCCAAGAACACTTCCTTAACGTCGTCGAGCACTGGATCGGCCAGTTGGCCGCCAAGGCCGGCCTGAGCTGGCAACGCGACGAAGCGCTGGACATCCTTGCCGTGCGTTGGGCCACCGGCCGCGGTAATCGCAACGGACGTTGCGCGTACCAATTCGCCCGTTACTGGGTGGGACTGAAATTGCTGGAGCACAAGGCATGATTGATTTGCAACAAAGCGGCCAGGGCCTCGAAGGCTATGGCATGTTGGCCGCGCAACTGGAATCGCTGCTGGCGGATGAGCGCGATTTCATCGCCAACGCCGCGCAGTTTTCGGCGTTCCTGTTCAACCAGCTCGATGATCTGAACTGGGCGGGTTTTTACCTCAACCGCAACGAAGAGCTGGTGCTGGGTCCGTTCCAGGGCCAGATCGCCTGTGTACGCATTCCGTTCGGCCGTGGTGTGTGTGGCGCGGCGGCGGCCAGTCAGCAAACCCAGCGCGTTGAAGACGTGCATGCGTTCCCCGGGCATATCGCCTGCGACAGCGCTTCCAACAGTGAGCTGGTCGTGCCCTTGGTCAAGGACGGACGCCTGATCGGTGTGCTCGACCTCGACAGCCCGAAACTGGCGCGTTTCGGCGCGCAGGATCAGGCGGGTATCGAGCAACTGGCGGCGATTTTCCTGCGTCTGACCGACTGCTGATCACGCGGTGAGGCCAGCCTTGTGCAGCAGGCTGGCCGGATCCACGCTGTCGATCTGCGCGGAATCGAGAAAGCGCACGGCGTACTGCATGTAAACGCCTTCATTGATGAACAGTCCAAACAGTTGCGCATCGATATGTGCTTCGCGGCACATGGTCGCCATGATTGCCAACGCCTCACTCAAGGTCTTGGCTTTCTTGTACGGGCGATCGGCTGCGGTCAGCGCTTCGAAGATATCGGCAATTGCCATCATCCGCGCCGGCAGGCTCATTTCTTCGCGTTTCAGGCGTTTCGGGTAACCGGTACCGTCCATTTTTTCATGATGACCGCCGGCGATTTCGGCAATGCTGTCGAGGTGGCCGGGGAAGGGCAGGTGACTGAGCATCATGATGGTCTGGACCATGTGGTGATTGATCACGTAACGCTCTTCGCGGGTCAGGGTGCCACGGCTGATACTCAGGTTGTACAGCTCGCCGCGATTGTATTTGTAGCGCGGCACATCCAGTTTGAAGCCCCACGGATTGTCTTCGGGAATCAATTCGTTCGGGTCGCGTTCGAGCAAGTGTTCGGGCTTGTCTGCCAATAGCTGTTCACTGACCGGCAAGCTCGGCGCCGGCGTGCGCGACTGACGCCGGTTCTCTTCCCAGGACACACCCAGACGATCATCGAGAGTACGCATCCAGGTACGCCTGGCCAGATGATCAAGGCGTTGCAGATCCGCTTCAGCCATGGCCTCACTGCCCAGGTTACAGCGCGCGACAAACGCAAAGTCGTCGTCCAGCGCCATCAGTGTCGTGTCACGCAGCTCGGCCAGTGCGCTCTCATCACCGCCCAGCGCCCGCGCCTGCCAATAGCTGATCCAGGCATCACGCTTGAGCACTTCGAAGCGGGTTCGGATTTCATGAATACGGTCGTTGATGGTTTCCAGCTTGGTCGCCTTGTCGACCACGTATTCAGGTGTTGTGACCTTGCCACAATCGTGCAGCCACGCGGCAATGTGCAAGGCCTCCCACTCGTCTTCGCTGGGTTGATAGGCGCTGAAGGCCGGCGTCTGACTGGCTGCCGCTGCCTGAGCAAGCATCAGCGTCAGCTCCGGCACGCGCTGACAATGTCCGCCGGTATAAGGGCTCTTTGCATCGATGGCGCCGGCGAGCAATTGAATGAAGGCGTCGAGCAACTGCTTCTGGCGGGCTTGCAGGCGCTGGCTCTCGATACTCACCGCCGCCGCGCCGGACACCGCCTGGAGGAATGCGATGCGGTCGGGACGCAGTTTTTCCAGGTCGGCCGCCGTGCCGCTGTCGTGCACCAGCAGGATCAGCAGGCCGATGGTTTCGTCGTGGCGATTGTGCAGGCGGATGCCGATCAGATGGATGCGTGGCGATTGCATCGTCAGCAGGACTTTTTGCAGATCGCCGGCCTGATCGACGCCGAAGTTGCTCACCACATTGTTGGCGCTGACCAATTGCTCGAACCACGCCGGACCCTGATTGTGTTGCAGGTCATGGCCCTGAATGTCGAACGTCTCCAGGGGCTGAGGCGTGCCGTCGATGACCAGTCCGTAAGGCTCCATGCGACTGCTGTCGCTTTCACGCAGATAGATCAGCCCCGCCTGTGCCTGAGCAATCTGCACCGTTTCAAACAACACCCGTTGCAGCAGGGGAGCGAAGCGGGTTTCGGCACCGAGGGTGTCGGTAATGCGGAAAAAACTCGCCAAGGTGTCTTTCATCCGCGCCATCGACACACTCAATTGGTCGACTTCAAGCACTGGCGAGCGGCGTGCCAACGGAAAATTGAAATCGAAACTGCGGATGGCGTCGGCCTCCTTGACCAGCGCGTGCAACGGCTTGACCAGAATCCGCGAAATTACCCAGCCCAGTGGCAGGCACAGCAGCAAGGTCGCCAGGGTGATCAGCGCGCCTTGCCAGCGCAAGCGGTAGGCATCGACCAACAACTCGTCTTCCGGTACCAGTAGCGCCAGTTGCAAACCTTTCGGGCCGCCCTCCTGAATGCTGCTGCGGGCGACGATCCATTGCCGGCCATCCGCCTCCAGGCGATTGCCGGAATGCGCGCCGGACAGCAGCGCGTGCAGGCTTGGACTCAGGTCTGCGGCTTTTGCCAGATGCGCGGTGTTGCCATCGACGATCAGTTTCTGGCTGTCGGGGTAGGCCACAGCGTTGCCGTCAGCATCGAACAAGGCAATTTCGGTGGACGCGGTGACCACGTGCTTGCTCAGAGCGGCAGACAGTGCGACCAGCGTCAGGTCAGCGCCGATCACGGCGTTCGCGCCGCTGCGTCGGGCCAGCGTGGTGCCGACATTGTGCGTGGAGAAAAACACGTAGGGCTCGGTGGTGATCTGCTCGCTTTGCTGGCGGGCATCGGTGAACCACGCACGACTGCGCGGATCGTAGCGGTCTTCGGGGTTGTCCTGCCGGCCTGCCGGCGTCAGTGCCTGATCGAAAAACAGTGACTGTGAGTGTATGGCGCCCTGCGCGTCATGTTCGATGCTCCAGACCTGATAGGCCGCCGCTTCAGGGGCCTTGAGCAGTGTTTTCAGCGCGGCGCTGCGCAGTGGGCGCACCATGAAGAAATCGCCATTGGCATAACCCAGATACAACGACGCCAGATTCGGGTTGTCGGTGAGCGACTGGCTGAACGGTCTGAGCAAGGGCAAGCGCTGTTCAAGGCGCTCGGCCTGAGTGGCGGGGTTGTCCGCCAGCAGGCTCAGCAGATGCCGGATCGGCTGATAGGTGGCGGACATGTCCAGGCGCACGTCCTGTTCGATCCGCTCGAACAGCTTCTCGCTGCTCGAAAGGATGATCTGCGTGGTCTGGCGGTAATTGAACAATCCCAGCACGACCCCGGTGAGCAGCAGCAGGAAGGTGAACATGACGCTGATGTGCACATGCAGCGGGAAGCGGCGTTGTTCCGGGCGCAGTGGGCTGGGCATTTCTGGCTCTCCATGATGGTTAACTCACTGCTCAGCGCCAAGCATAGTTAAGGCACGCTCATTGTGCCTCGATCCGACAACGTCAATTGTTGCTGAAGGGCCTGCTCCAGTTCGAGCATCGCGCGGTTGCTCGCCTCACAATGGCGGGCGATCTCAGCGGTCGTCAGCGCCTCGGCGCAGGCCTGCTCGAGGGCATCGCAACATTCGATCACGCGCGTGGCCTGAGCAATGCGCGCGGCACCCTTGATCTTGTGTGCGACCACTGCCAGCGCGCCGCGATCATGTTCGGGCGACAGCGCGAGCAATTCCTGGCGGTCGAGACGGCTGCTTTTGAGTAATTCGGCCAGCAGTCGGCGCGACTGCGCCGGGTTGCCACCGGTGAGCATATTCATGTTTTGCAGATTGAATGCCGCAGGTGTTGACGCCGGCGTGATGCCATCGACCCACTGGCTGAGCAGGCTCAGGCTCAGGGGCTTGAACAGACAGTCGTTCATGCCGGCCTGTTTGCAACGCTGGATTTCCTCGGGTTGCGCATTGGCTGTAAAGCCCAGCACGGTGCACGGCGGGCAGCGTGTCTGCAGTTCATGCTGACGAATGGCGCGAGTCAGTTCATAACCATTCATCAAGGGCATGTTGCAGTCGACGATCACCAGATCGAAGTGGCCAGCCTTCCACAGTTCCAGACCACTGCAGCCGTTCTCGGCAATGCTGAAGTGATGGCCGAGAAACTCCAGTTGCTGGCACATCAACAGGCGATTGGCCGGATGGTCGTCTACCACCAGCACAAGCAGGGGCGAGCTTGATGTTTTGATTGTCGGTTCACTTTTGGCGGTATTCACCTGTATCGGCAGTGTTTCCAGCGCCAGCGAGAGGCAGACCTGGGTGCCGATGCCCGGCTGGCTGCTCAGTTGCAGTTGTCCGCCCATCATTTCGCACAGATTGCGACTGATCACCAGCCCCAGCCCGGCACCGCTTCTGCCTTGTTGAGTGCTGTTTTCGCTCTGGGCAAACGGTTCGAACAAGCGTTGTTGATCCTCCGCACTGATGCCGACACCGCTGTCCTGCACGGTCAGTTGTAGCAGGGCGCGCGCCGGCCCCTCGGTATTCATCAGATCGAGGGTAATGCGCACATGGCCTTGTTCGGTGAATTTGATCGCGTTGCTGACCAGATTCGACAGCACCTGTTTGAAACGCAAAGGGTCCAGATACACATCGACGGCCAGATCCGGCGGATTGAAGATGACTTGCAGGGAGAGATTCTTCTGTCGTGCGAGACCGTCGAAGATCCTCGCCACTGACGTCACGGTGTCGACCAGATTGACCCGTTCCGGGCAAAGACTCAGGCGTCCGGATTCGATCCGTGCGATATCGAGAATGTCACCGATCAAACCCAGCAGATCCTTGGCCGAATGATAGGCCGTGTCGATTGACGAGCGATCCGGATGCTGTTGATCCATACGTCTGAGTGTCAGCTCGAGCATGCCGATCACGGCATTCATCGGCGTGCGGATTTCATGACTCATGGTCGCCAGAAAGGTGCTTTTCGCCCGGTTGGCCTCATCCGCCCGCTCTTTGGCCGTGCGCAGTTCCTCGAACAGCTGCCGACGTTCGCTGATGTCGATCCAGCCGCCGATGATGCCTTTCACGTCGCCGCTGGAGTCGCGGTACGGCAGGATCCAGTGATAGATGGTCAGGCGCCGGTTGCCGATGTGCAAAGGCCGGTCGACGACCATCGGCGTGCCTTCGGCAACGACGCGCTGGTAATCGGCCTGAAAGGCCTGGGCTTCGAACGCGTTGCTCAGGGTGCCCTCGATGACGCTTTTGCCAATCACGTCTTCACGCTTGGCATTGAAGGCTTCGAGGTAGCTTTCGTTGCAACTTTGCAGCAGACCCTGGCGATCGCGAACATAAATCGGGTGCGGCGTGCCATCGACCAGTGAGCGCATGAATTCGAACTGGTCGTTCAGCGCACGTTCGGCGGCCTGGCGTTGTTTGATCTGGTGGCGCATGTAGGCATTCCAGGCCAGGAGCAACAGCAATACCAGGCAGGCGCCGATAATCACTTGATAAAACAGGCGCTGGTAGTTGTGCCAGATGTTTTGAGACGCCGTGGAGTAACCGCGCCAGCGGCCATTGATCACGCCCAGTTCATCGGGTGCGATGCTCAACAACGCCTTGTTGATGATCGAGGTCAGTTCCGTATTGTCCCGCGCGGTCGCCAGTGAAAAGGCCGCCTGACCGGTGCCGATGGTGGTGGTGATCTGCAATGGCTGGTTAAAGATCCGCGAGGAAATGAAGTAGTTGGCAATGACCAGCGAGTTCACAGCGCCATCGACGTGGCCTTCAGCGAGCAGCGAGACAGCGCTGAACGTGTCTGGTGTTTCAATCAGATGGATGCGCGGATAATCCCGGCGCAAGTACTCGACCATTGGGTTGCCTTGGGCAATCGCCAGTTGTTTGCCTTTGAGCTGGCCCAGATTGGTCGGGCCGTCGGCGCTCTTGCGGGTCAGCAGAACGTATGAGTTTTCCAGGTAAGGACGACTGAAGTTGAGCGTTTTTTCACGTTCCTCCGACGGTAGCAGTGCGGCGATCAGGTCGGCTTGATGACGGTCGATCTGCTGGATCATTTCCGCGTCGTTGCGGCTGCGGCGGATCTCGAAACGCAGGCCGGTGCGCAGGCGAATCAGCTCGAGCAAGTCGGCGCTGATGCCACGAAAATTGCCGTCGTTGTCAAAAAATGTCAGGGGCGCGAATGCTTCATTCACGACCACGCTGACCACCGGATGCTGTTTGAGCCAGGCTTCTTCGCGCTGGGTCAGCTGCAGTTTCTGATCGGTGAGCAGCAGATCGCTGCCGGCGCTCCAGCGTTTGGCGATGTTGTCACGCTCACTGGCCGGCACGGCCTTGATCACGCTGTCGATGATCGCCAGCAGTTGTGGGTTGTTGCGGCGTACGGCGAAGCTGAATCCCTGCGCTTCCTGTTTGCCGAAGTTGGCCATGCGCACGTTGTTCAGATAGCCCTTGTTGATCATGTAGTGAGTTGAAAGGGTGTCGCCGAGGAACACATCGGCCTGATCGAACGCTACGGCATTGATCGCATTCTGGTAGGAGGGGTAGCAGGTAATGAGCGCTTTGGGGTACAGCGCCTTGACTTCGGGCAGCGGCAAATAGTGATAGACCATGCTCAGCCGCAAGCCGGCCAGGCCTTCGGTGAGAGAGCGGGTTTCATCTTCGCGGGTAACCAGCACAGGCTGATCAATGGCATAGGGGGTCGATAACGCGAGGTTGGCATTGCTCGCTTCGAAGCCGTTCGCGGTACCGAGCAGATCGACCTGGCCGTCGACCAATGCGCGAATGGCAGCATCCCGCGAGGCAAAGCGCTGCACCCTGATCGGCAAACCGGTGGCCTGGCCGAGGAGCCCGGCGTAGTCGGCCGTGAGGCCTTCGTAGTCCTTGCCACTGACGGTCATGTCAAAAGGCGGATAGTCGGGCGCGGAGGTGCCCAGAACCAGTTCGCTACGTGCATGCAGCCATTGCCGTTGGGACTGTTCGAGCGTGACCTGCACCGGTTCGTTCGCCGACCGGCTGAGCAGGGCATAGTCCGGTGAAGTGCCGGGCATGGCGAATACGTTGGTGCTCAGGCACAGACCTGCACTCAACGCCATTAAATAGTCCTTTAAACGGCTGGGCATGCGGGCTCTCACACGAGTGCGTTTCGTTTGGCCATCTCGATAAGTTCTACAAGGGATTTGGCTTTGAGTTTTTGCATCAGGCGTTTTTTGTAGGTGCTGACAGTCTTGTTACTGAGAAACATGCCCTTGGCTATTTCCTTGTTAGTGCGACCTTGGGCAAACAGTTGCAATACCATCAATTCGCGGTCGTTGACGGATTTGAACAGTTCCAGTTCGGCAAAACGAACGTCGTCGCTGCGAACCGGATTCAATGCCTGACTGGGGAAATAGTTGTAACCGGAAAGTACCGCTTTGATCGCACTGACCAGTTCGCTCAAGTCTTCCTGTTTACAGACATAACCCGATGCACCGGATTGCATGCAACGAATGCCGAAGAGGGTCGGACACTGTGCCGTCAGAATCAGGATTTTCAGCGGAGAGCCCATGGCATTGAAGCGGGCCAGGACTTCCAGGCCGTCGAGCTTGGGGATGCTCACATCGAGAATCACCAGATCGGGCATGCATTCGCGCACCATTTGCATGGCATCGACCCCGTTATCGGTTTCACCGACGACCTTGTAACCTTCATGCTCCAGCAGCATTCGAACGGCGAGACGGATGACCGGGTGATCGTCGACAATAAAAACGGAGTTCATAATCAAATCCCATGCAAGCACGAATAAAGCGCGCACCTTAGCTCAGTTGAATGAGCGCTCGCATGAAGTGACATGGCTCTAGCCACGTTATCGGATTGTTCCTACAACTAATAAGGAAACGGACTACGGTCAAACTAGGTTTGACGTAAGGAAGTGCAGGATTTTAACAGGCTTATAGTTTGCCTTGAATGATTTGCAAGTGCTGGCTGTAAATGGTTTTTTATAGCTGTTTAAAGTTGCTGAATCATTGGCTGGCGGCAGTGCGTGCGGTGCCTGCGGGTGGCCAGTATCAATGGCCGCCCGCGTGCAATGGATCAGTGACTGGAGCGACCGGTCATTTCCAGCGCCATGTCACTGGCGTAGCTGTCGGTCATGCCGGCAATGAAGTCGATCATGCGCAGAAACGAGGTGTGTAACGAACCTTGCGGATCCGGTGCGTTACTGCCCAGCAGATCGAGAATGCGTCGGCTCTTGAACGACGGCGTGCGACCGTTGTGCTGTTCCAGCGCCGCGCCGCAGAACGAGTTGAGCAGGATCTCCAGCGTGGTATAGGCGCCGATCTCATGCAGGGTTTTGCGTTTGTCCTGAAAGATTTTCTTGCGGGCGATGTCCTTGGCATTCAACACGCAACGCTTGGCCGGACCGTGCATGTGTTCGACCAGATCGCCATGCAGCGTGCCCGCAAGCAATGCGTCCTGTTGCTCGACAAAGGCCCGCGCGGCGGCGTTGGTCAAATGCTCGATGGCCTTGCCGCGCAGAATCGCCAGTTTGCGTCGACGCGAATCCTGCGGGCCGAGCTGACGATAGGTTTCCGGCAGATCATCGCCCACCAGCCCGAGCAGCAGCGATTCGACTTCGGCATAGTCCAGCAGCTCCATTTCCAGGCCGTCTTCGAGATCGATCAGGGCGTAGCAAATGTCGTCGGCGGCTTCCATCAGGTAAACCAACGGGTGACGCGCCCAGCGTTGATCCTCGATTTGTGGCAGGCCCAGTTTGTGGGCGATCTGCTCGAGTAGCGGTAACTCGCTCTGATAACAGCCGAATTTGTGTTTCTTGTAGCCCAGGGAGTCGGCGTGGCGCGCGGTCCACGGGTATTTCAAGTAAGTGCCGAGAGTCGCGTAAGTCAGCCGTGTGCCGCCGTCGAACTGGTGGTACTCCAGCTGAGTCAGTACGCGAAAGCCTTGGGCATTGCCTTCGAAATTGAGGAAGTCAGCGCGTTCGGCTTCGCTCATGCCGTCGAGCCAGCCACGTCCGGCAGCCTGCTGAAACCAGTGGCGAATGGCATCTTCACCGGAGTGGCCGAACGGCGGATTGCCAATGTCGTGGGCCAGACACGCCGACTGCACGACCATACCGAGGTCGGCCGGATCGCACCATTCGGGCAGGGCACTGCGCAGGGTTTCGCCCACCCGCATGCCTAGCGAGCGGCCGACGCAACTGACTTCCAGCGAGTGGGTCAGGCGCGTGTGGATGTGGTCGTTGCTGGTGACCGGATGCACTTGGGTCTTGCGTCCGAGGCGGCGGAAGGCACCGGAGAAAATGATGCGGTCATGGTCTTTGTGGAAAGGGCTGCGGCCAAGTTCTTGCGGGCTGTGCAGCGGCTTGCCGAGACGTTCGCGGTTGAGCAGGGTTTGCCAATCCAAGGCTGATTCTCTCCATCAGATGACTGGGGGCGTTGGCCCCTAGCTTCCCGGTTCACGCCCGGCCCTGCAAGCGGAACTACAGTCCGGCGGCGTCAATGTCGATCAACAGCAAACGCTCACCGTTGTCGAAAAACTGCCCGGCCGTCAGGCAGTACTGGTTGCTGGTGGCATCGCGGTAGGTATTGGAAAGCGTCAAACGCCGCTCCTCCCAACCTTCGGCGAGCAAATGATAGAAGTACGGACGCCACGACCAGTTGTGCCCCAGATAACGATTGTCGGCGACCCAGGCGTGCTGGCGCCATTCGAGATTGGGCGTCAGTTGTGTGCCGTGGCGATCGCATTGATAAAAGCGCAGCAACCAGGGGAAGGCGTCCAGTTGTGGCAATGCGCTCAACGGTGCGTGCGCCTGAGCCCAGGCTTGCAGGATCGACATCAGTTCAGCGAGTTGCTGACGCATTTGCATCAGCCGACCGCGTTCCGCGAGTTTTTGCTGGACATAGCGCTGGCGCAGCTCGGCGAAGCGCTGGACGAACGCATCGGTGGCAAAGAACGCCTCCTGCGCTCGTGCGAAGAGGAATCCCTGCACGTAGCGCGAACCGCATTCCAGAGCGAAATTCAATTGTGCTTCGGTCTCGACGCCTTCGGCGATGATCCAGCAGCCGGTCTTTTCCGCCATCTGCGCCAGTGCCTTGACCACGTCACTGCTTGGCCCGCCCAATGCCGCAGCCTGGAACAGACGCATGTCGAGTTTGAGAATGTCCGGTTGCAGTGCCAGCACCCGATCCAGTTGCGAGTAGCCGGCGCCAAAGTCGTCGATGGCGATTCTTGCGCCCGCCTCGCGATAACGCGCGACCACTTCGGCCAGGCGTTGACCATTGCCGCCCAGCTCGGTGATTTCGAAAACAATACGTTGCGGATCGATGTTGTAGCGTGCCAATTGTTTGAGGCTGGGCAGGGCTTGATCGGCGCGCAGGCGACTGATCCAGCGCGGCGACATGTTCAGACTGAGAAACCAGTCTGCCGGGGCTTCGTGCAAGCGGCTCAAGGCGTTATCGCGGATTTGCCGGTCGAGACGGCGCAAGGCAATGGCGGGTGTACGCGAGTCGGCGAACAACGGCCCGACCGAAGTCAGTTGACCGTCGGCCTGACGCAGGCGACCCAATGCTTCGACGCCGGCAATACGTCCCGTGGCGGTATCGATGAAAGGCTGAAAGCAGGCGAGCGGTTGCCCGTCGATCACGGGGCCTCCTTGGTTCTTGTTTTGGTTGAACCCCGCCAGCCGGGTAGGCATACGGGATTGAACCTCCGGATAAAGAGGTTCATCCCGCCGCTATTGCAAGAATGTAGCCAGATAGATCTGCTTAGCGTTTTGCCGAACTCTGCATCACCAGTTTGATCAGCGGTCCGAGACTGGTGCCGAGGCGGATCAAGCGAGTCAATCCGCCAACGCCGCCGCTTTTCGCGCCTTTGCCGGTGATAAAGCCCAATAGCGTGACGGCAGCCACGCCCCACAAAGGCGCGTGTTTGATGCCGAAACCGCCTTGCAGATTCTGCGTCATGCCGCGAATGCGTTGCAGTGGTTGCAGGACTTGCCCGGTTTCATGGCGGATTTCCTGGCGATGCATTTCCATGCGCAGGCGGATCAACGCCTTGCGCATTTCCCGGCGCGAGCTGTTGTGTGGCAGTTCAGGCAGGCTCATGGCAGCAGGCGCTCCCGGTCGTTGGCCAGCTCTTCGAGCGTGCCGTGGAAAGGCGAGGATTCATCGAAGATCGCCGCTTTGAGGCGCAGTCCGCAGAAGATCGAGGCCAGGGTGTAGAAAACGCACAGGCCAATGATCGCCGCCAGGCGGTAAGTGTCCCAGAACACGATCATCACCAAGGTCGACAATCCCACCAGCAACAACAGGGCAAAAACCAGGGCCAGGCCGGCGAACAGCAACAGGCTGACGGTACGGGATTTCTGCTCCTGCAATTCGATGCCGAACAATTCGACATGGCTGTGCAGCAGACCAAGAACGGCGGCGCCCAAGCGTCGTGTGGAGGAGGCGGTGCCCGCAGTCGGGCCGGATTCACCGATCGACATAATTCAGCGCCGAGTGGCTAGCAGGCCAATCAGGAAGCCGACACCGGCGGCGATGCCGACCGACTGCCACGGATTGGCCGAGACGTAATCTTCAGTGGCGGTCACCGCTGCCTGACCACGTTCACGCAGGGTGTCTTCGGTCAGTTTCAGGGTTTCGCGGGCGCGCAGCAGGCTGTCGTGAATCTGCTCGCGCAGTTCATCAGCCTGATCGCCGGCCAGGGTGGCGGTGTGCTCGAGCAACCGTTCGGTGTCGGCGACCAAAGTCTGGAAGTCGTTCATGAGGATTTCTTGAGCGGTCTTTGCCTTGATGCTGGCCATGGGTGGATCTCCGTAAGTGACGTCTGAAGCGTTCGAGTATGAGCCTTGCGCGAAGGTTCAGTACAAATGACTGGTACAACTTTTGCTGTGTCGTGGTGCGTCGCTCGCCCGTTGTGCGCTGTTGCCGGGCGTGCGCCTCGAGAAACCTTATCCCAAACAAGCCCGGTTCGTGTCAGGACATCGACCTTGTGCGCCAAAGCAGTTCGCCGCATCTGCGGATCAGTGACTGCGCGGTCGCAACTTGGTGCATGAAATGTGCGCATGAACCGCTTTGGTGCCTTTTTCGCCTTTAGGTCTGCCTGCTCATGGAAAATCTGCTAAGCGCTGTGGACACGCTGGTTCACAGCTCCAATACCTTATTCATTCTGATCGGTGCGGTGATGGTGCTGGCGATGCACGCCGGCTTCGCCTTTCTGGAAGTCGGTACGGTCCGCCAGAAAAACCAGGTCAATGCGCTGTCGAAAATTCTCAGTGACTTCGCCGTCTCGACTTTGGCCTATTTCTTTATAGGCTATTGGATCTCCTATGGCGTGACGTTTATGCAGCCGGCGGCGGTGCTGAGTGCCGATCACGGTTATGGACTGGTGAAGTTTTTCTTCCTGCTGACCTTCGCAGCCGCGATCCCGGCGATCATTTCCGGTGGCATCGCCGAGCGCGCGCGTTTCGTGCCGCAGTTGTGCGCCACGGCATTGATCGTCGCGTTCATCTATCCGTTCTTCGAAGGCATGATCTGGAACGGCAACTACGGTCTGCAAGCGTGGCTGACGGCGCAGTTCGGTGCCGCTTTCCATGATTTCGCCGGGTCCGTCGTGGTGCATGCCATGGGCGGCTGGCTGGCGCTGGCGGCGGTGCTGTTGCTGGGGCCACGCAATGGTCGTTACCGCGACGGTCGCCTGGTCGCGTTCGCACCGTCGAGCATTCCCTTTCTGGCGCTGGGCTCGTGGATTCTGATTGTCGGCTGGTTCGGTTTCAACGTGATGAGCGCGCAGACGCTGCAAGGCGTCAGCGGTCTGGTGGCGGTCAATTCGTTGATGGCGATGGTCGGCGGCACCATGGCGGCACTGCTCGTCGGGCGCAATGACCCGGGCTTTCTGCACAATGGGCCACTGGCCGGGCTGGTGGCGATCTGTGCCGGCTCCGATCTGATGCATCCGGTCGGTGCGCTGGTGACCGGCGCGGTCGCTGGCGCGCTGTTTGTCTGGTGCTTTACCGCCGCGCAGGTGAATTGGCGCATCGACGATGTCTTGGGTGTCTGGCCATTGCACGGTTTGTGCGGTGTCTGGGGCGGGATTGCCTGCGGGATTTTCGGCCAGACCGCGCTCGGCGGGATCGGTGGCGTCAGCCTGATCAGTCAGTTGATCGGCACTGCACTCGGCGTTGCGGTGGCGCTGATCGGTGGCTTCGTCGTCTACGGCGTGATCAAGGCGCTGCACGGGCTGCGCCTGAGTCAGGAACAAGAGTATTACGGCGCCGATCTGTCGTTGCACAAGATCGGCGCGGTAAGTCAGGACTAGGTTTCGGCATCGTCGGTACCGGGATAAAAACCGTGGAGCAGGCGATAGCGGTCGATGCGCACCTGATCGACTTGTTCCTGTACCTGATGCGCCGGCAGGCCGAGCATGATCAAGGCGTGAGAGGCGAGCATCAGGCTCGACTCCAACAGTTCCGGCACCACTTCGGTGGCGCCGGCGGCTTTCAACTCGGCCCATTGGCTGTCGTCGCGGGTGCGCACCAGAATCGGCACGTGGGCGTTGAGCCGGCGCGCTTCCTTGAGGATGCGCAGGGCAATGTCGCTCTGATCCACGGCAACCACTAGCAGTCTGGCGCGCAGCAGGCCGACGGCGTTCAGCAGATCGCCGCGCGACGAGTCGCCGTAATGCACGTCGCTTTCTCCGCTGGCGGCTTCCTGTACCCGGACCGGGTCATTGTCCAGCGCGATATAAGGCTGTCTGGCATTGCGCATGAACCGCCCGATGGATTGGCCGACGCGGCCGTAGCCACAAATCACCACGTGCTGGTTGAGGTCGGCGTTGAGCGCGCTGATCTCTTCGATCTTTGCTTCTTGATTGGGTTTGCGATGCAGCACTGCCGCGATGCGTGGCGCTGCACGCAGCAACAGTGGCGTCAGCAGCATCGAGCAGAATGTTGCGGCGAGCAGCAGGTCACCCAGTGCCTCGGGCATCATGCTGTTCTGCTGCATCTGCGCCATCAGCGCGAAGCAGAACTCGCCGCCCTGAGCCAACGCCAGGCCACTGCGCCACGCCGTTTCGCTGTCACTGCCGCGCCACTTCACCAGCAGTGCCACGACGATGCCCTTGATCACCATCAATCCGACGGTGAGCCCGACGATCAGCAGGCTGTGACTGACGAACAGTTGCAGGTCGATGAGCATGCCTATGCTGACGAAAAACACTCCGAGCAGGATGTCGCGAAAGGGGCGGATGTCGGCCTCGATCTGGTGTCGATAGTGGCTTTCACCGAGCAACATGCCGGCCAGAAACGCACCGAGGGCAGGGGACAGGCCGAGCAGGTGAGTCAGCCACGCCGTCAATAGCACGATCACCAGCGCCAGCAGGACAAACAATTCTGCCGAGCGTGAGGCGGCCACTTCGTGGAACAGCCTCGGCAGCAACCAGCGACTGGCCAGCAGCAGACCGACAAACAGCACCACGGTCTTCGCCAGCGTCAGTGGCAGCGCCCAATACCACGCTTGCTCGCTGCTACCGGCGAACACTGGCACCAACGTCAGCAGCAATACCGCAACCACGTCCTGAAACAGCAGAACGCCAACGGCATTCTGGCCATGGCTGCTGAACACTTCGCCGAGGCTGCCCAGTTCTTTGGTCACAATGGCTGTTGATGACAGCGAAAGCCCGGCGCCGAGCAACAGTGCAGGCGTCATCGGCATGCCCAGCAGCATCAGCAGCAGACCTAGCAATGCCGTACTGATCAGTACTTGCTGACTGCCGAGCCGGAACACCACCTGGCGCAGGGCAATCATCTTCGACAGGGAGAATTCCAGACCCAGAGAAAACAACAGAAACACCACGCCCAGTTCCGCCACGTCAGGCAGGTGTTCGCTCTCGTTGACCCAGTCGAAGGCACTCGGCCCGACCAGCAGTCCCACGCACAGATAACCCAGAACCGGCGGCAGACGCAGCCGACGAAACAGGGCAATCACCACGAGGGACGAGGCGAGGATGATCAACAGATTGGCAAACACTGGACACTCCGATGTCAGATTCAGGCTTTTCAAGCGTAGAGGCAAAAAGACCGGGAGGATCGCGTAATTGGTTTTTCTGCGGACTGATTTGCGTCAGGGTTTTGCCTGTGGACCCTGTCTTCGGCGCTGGAGCCTTTGGGCGGCGGTGGCTCGACGGGTTTTGCGGTGCGGCCTAGAATAGGCCCACTCATTTTTTGGTTGAGCGCTCATGCTTCCTGAATGTCAGCTGTTCGGCACCCTCGGGTGTCATCTGTGTGAAGTCGCTGAGGCCGAGTTGATGCCTTTCGTTGAGCACGGCCTGCTGGTTGAACTGGTCGATATTGCTGACGACGAAAGGTGGTTTGAGGCTTACAGTCTAAAGATTCCGGTGTTGCGTCGCGTCGACACAGGGGCCGAATTAGGCTGGCCGTTCAGCTCCGATGAAGTAGTAGCGTTTCTAGGTTAATTAGTATTTTCCCGTTCATCCCGCCGGTCGCCGCTGCCATCCATTCCTTGGCATTTTGCGGTTTGCTCGGTTACTGTATGTTCATACAGTAAATGCGTCAGAGGGATGAACCGTGGTCAATGTCGAACAGTTGAAGAACAGCGTGAACCGGATGTCGGTTGACGTGGTGCGCGAGGCCGTTCTCGAATTGCGCCTGGACGGGCTGGTCACGGAAGGCAAGACGCCGTTCAACAAACTGCATTTCAACACCTGCTTTGCCGAGATCGAGGCCTTGTTTCAGCGTGCCGGTTATCACAAACAGTTGGATGTGGTCGGTTATCAGGGTTTGCTCTACGCCTTGTACGACCCGGGCCGCTGGGAGGCGGTCGATGTGTTGCGCTGGCTCAAGGAGTTCACCGACGCCGCGGCGCTGAAAACGATTCCGGCCTGAGCATTCTGCGCTAGGTTCGTTTCCCTCAGTGCTGGATAATGCCGCCCTGTATTGAGGGTTCGATTTCCGTATGTCCATATCTACATTCTCTGCTGCGCAGAATCAGGCGAGCACACTTTACCTGCCGCCCGGTACGTGGCTGACTGTACTCGATTGCCTGTGCGAGCATTTCCGCGCCATTAGCCGTGAGCAATGGCTGGATCGAATCGCCCGGGGGCGAGTGCTGGATGGTAATGGTCAGTCGATCCCGGTGGATTTGCCTTACAAGGAAGGCCTGCGAATTCATTATTTTCGCGAAGTGCCGGACGAGAAGCCGATCCCGGTGATCGAGTCGATCCTGTATGCCGACGAGCATCTGGTGGTGGCTGACAAACCACATTTTCTGCCCGTCACGCCTGCCGGCGAATACGTTGAGCAAACCTTGTTGCGCAGGCTGATTCGCCGCCTGGACAATCCCCACCTGGTGCCCTTGCACCGCATTGACCGGCATACAGCGGGACTGGTGATTTTCTCGGCCAACCCGCAAACCCGTTCGGCTTATCAGTCGCTGTTTCCGACGCGGCAGATCGACAAGCGCTATGAGGCCATCGCCCCGGCTCTACCTGATCTGAACTTCCCGCTGGTGCACAAGAGCCGTCTGGTGGATGGCGAACCGTTTTTCCGCATGCAGGAAGGCGAAGGTGCGAGCAATACCGAAACGGCGGTGCAGGTCCGGGAGAAAAACGGCGATCTGTGGCGCTATGGATTGTTTCCGGTGACCGGCAAGAAACATCAATTGCGCGTCCATATGACGGCGTTGGGAGCGAGCATCTGCAACGATCCGTTTTATCCGCATGTGTTGAAAGACATTGAAGACGACTATGCCAATCCGCTGAAGTTGCTGGCGCAAGGTCTGCGGTTTATCGACCCGGTGACCGGTGAAGTGCGCGAATTCGAGAGCCGGATTACCCTGCAATGGTGACGTAAAGTCACTTTTCGAGCGCCCATGAAAAAGCCCGCAATCAATGCGGGCTTTTCTGTATCCGGTGCCGACCCAGAGCTTACAGCTCTTTAACGGTACGAACCTGATCCTTGTTGATGCGGGTTTCTTTGCCGTCCAGCTGTTTGAACTCGTAGAAGCCCGAATCATCATCGTATTTCGGGGTGTCGACGGCCTGGATTTCGCGACCGTCATTCAAGGTGATCACTGTTGGCGAGGAGCAACCGGCGAGGGTGGCAAGGCCCAGTGCGAGCATGAAAGTGGCGAGGGTCCGTTGAGTCATGGTGTGTCTCCGAATGGGAATTCTTTTGGTTACTGAGCTTGAGACGTATACAAGGCGTGAGAGTTCCTTGAATGGTGTCAGTCTGACACAGTGTTGTGCGAATTTAACAGTTCGGGGGTATTGAGGTTGGCCAGGCGCGGGTCGTTGTCCGGGCATTGCAGGGCAGTGGCACCGAGACTGCGCATGACGCGGCCGGGGCTGCGCTCACCGGCGTTCCAGGCATCTTCGAAGGCCGATAGAAGGGCCACCGGAATCACGCACAGCAACGGTTCCCAATGTTCGTCATGGCGCAACATTAAAGGTTTTTCAGGATTCAGATTGGCAGTCTCACGCATGCTTTGCAGCAGTGCTGCGTCAATGCGCGGCACATCACAGGGCAAGACCAGCAGGTGCGTGTGGCGCGCCGCTTTCAGGCCGGCGCGAATGCCGGCCAATGGCCCTGGGAAATCGCTCTGGTCATCGACCACCAGTTGATCGGCGAAGGGTGCGTAACGCTCGCGATTGCGGTTGCAGGAAATGATCAGGTCGTCAGTCATTGCACGAACCTTGCGTTGCAAATGTGCAATCAACGGCTCACCCAGCCACTTGACCAATCCTTTGTCCTGACCGCCCATGCGTTGGCCGCGTCCGCCTGCCAGGAGCAGAATGGAGCAGGGTGGCAATTGCGTATTCAGGGGCATGGCAGCTCTCCAGAGAGGCGGCGAAAAAATGAGGCGCTGTGATATAACACCGGGCTGTTTCTCCTACAACTGGACGAGCCTATGAAAGCCAAGGCTGATGTACCTTTCGTGCCGCTCAATATTGCGGTGCTGACAGTCAGTGATACCCGAACTTTGGAAACCGACACCTCAGGTCAGGTCTTTGTCGACCGTTTGACGGCGGCTGGCCACCATCTGGCAGAGCGGGTCTTGCTCAAAGATGACCTCTACAAAATTCGTGCGCAAGTCGCCAACTGGATTGCCGACGATGTCGTGCAGGTGGTGCTGATCACCGGCGGTACCGGATTCACTGGCCGCGACAGCACACCCGAAGCGGTCACCTGCCTGCTCGACAAACAGGTCGACGGGTTTGGTGAGTTGTTCCGGCAGATCTCGGTGGCCGATATCGGCACTTCGACGGTGCAGTCCCGTGCTTTGGCCGGCCTGGCCAACGGCACGCTGGTTTGCTGCCTGCCGGGCTCGACCAATGCGGTGCGTACCGGCTGGGATGGCATTCTCGGTGAGCAGTTGGACGTTCGCCACCGCCCGTGCAATTTCGTCACCCATTTGAAGCAGGCGGCGCCTTGTGAATCCCGTGGGTAAGCCGGGCAAGACGGGGGCACTGATGCCGGTCGAGGTGGCGCTGGCGCGTCTGCTCGAAATGGCTGAAGCCTCGGCAATTGTCGAGCATGAGTATTTGCCGCTGGCCCAGGTTCAGGGCCGGGTGCTGAGCGAGGACCTGATTTCGACGCTGGATCTGCCACCCTGGCCTAACAGCGCCATGGACGGTTATGCATTGAATCTGGCTGACTGGAATGGCCAACCGATGCCGGTCAGTCAGAAAGTATTTGCCGGTCAATCCCCCGAACCGCTGGAGCCCGGCACTTGTGCGCGGATTTTTACCGGGGCTCCGGTGCCGGCAGGTGCTGACTGTGTAGAAATGCAGGAAAACGCTGAGGTTCAAGCCGACGCATTGGTGTGCTTCCTGGAACCGATGAAGGCCGGGCAGAACATCCGCCCGCAGGGCCAGGAAACCACCGTCGGGGAGCTGATTCTGCCTGCTGGCACTCGATTGGGTCCGATCGAGCAGGGATTGGCTGCATCGTTGGGCTGCGCCGGACTGAAGGTGGTGCGCAAAGTGCGAGTCGCGGTGATTTCCACCGGCGATGAGTTGGTCGAACCAGGCCAGGCACTGGGGCCGGGTCAGATATACAACAGCAATCGGGTGTTGCTGTGCAGTTGGTTGCAACGTCTGGGCTGCGAGGTGGTCGACGCCGGTATTCTTCCGGATGATCTGGCCGCTACGCGTGCCCGTCTGGGTGAATTGCAGGATGTTGATCTGATTCTTTCCACCGGTGGCGTCTCGGTGGGTGAGGCGGATTTTCTGGGGATCGCCTTGCGCGAAGAAGGTGAACTGGCCCTCTGGAAGCTGGCGATCAAGCCCGGCAAGCCGTTGACGTTTGGGCATTTCCGCGACGTGCCGGTCATTGGTTTGCCCGGGAATCCGGCGTCAACATTGGTGACCTTTGCGCTGCTCACTCGGCCTTACCTGTTACGCCGTCAGGGTGTGCGGGACGTCGAGCCGCTGAAGTTCACTGTGCCGGCCGGTTTTGTCTGGCCGGTGGCAGGCAATCGACGCGAATATCTGCGTGGTCGTCTGGAACAAGGACGGGCGACTGTTTATCGCAATCAGAGCTCAGGCGTACTGCGTAGCGCCGCGTGGGCAGATGGGTTGGTCGAAGTACTCGAAGGTCGCACGTTGAACGAAGGAGACGAAGTTGCCTTCATTCCGCTGAGTGATCTGCTGGACTGATCGCGGTCCCGCAAATGCAGGCGTCGGCTGACTCAGGCGGCGCCTGCGATGACTCATTCGTCAGTTGCTGATCTCAGTTGCTGATCAATGTCACAAGCTGGTCGAATCGGCTGTTGGCCACCCAACCCAGCAATCCCAGAATTACTGCCGTTGCGCCTGCCGAGTAGGCAAGCCGGTGTTTGATCGTTCTGACATCACCGCGGATTTCGTCCATGTCCCGTCGTAGATATTTGAGATGGGTTTCCAGCTCGGTTACTCGAGGTTCCATATCAACTTCTCCGGTAGCTCTGGCGCTGCTTTTGAATTCGGACTTTTGATTCGAGCGACTTTCGACGAGAGGGCCGACCGGGCTCACTGGCATTCTTGCTTCATGACTTGGCATGGAAGCATCCACCGGTTGTTTCGAATGTTCGCTTGCGACCTGTTCCAGCTCTTGAACTGACAAGAGCATTGGGGGTGTATCCGCTCATTACATGCACGTCCTTGTGTATTGGATTGAAGATTGATATCGCCAGCACACGGTGACCCAATGCTCGGACCGGGTCAATTAAGCCGTTTCCGCATGTTTTGTAAGAAAAAATACCGCTGTGTAGGACGGCCGCGCCAGAAGGCTGAATTAATTGTGATTTCCACGGCTTTTTTGTCTGCGGCAGCGGTCAAGATGTCTCAACTGATTCGATTTGTGGAGTGACGTAATGACTGAACGCCGAGCGCTATTGATTCTGCATGGCAAGCAGGCTCTCAACGAGGCGGTTAGAACTGCCGTCGAGGACAAGCGTAAACAGGGCTGGGAACTGGCCGTACGCCTGACCTGGGAGGCAGGGGATGCTCAGCGTTGGGTCGAACAGGCATTGGCGGACGGCTACACAAAGATCATTGCCGGTGGTGGAGATGGCACGTTGCGCGATATTGCCGAAGCGCTCGCGGCGCATCCGGGCAAAGCCAGCCTGGTGCTTTTACCCTTGGGCACCGCCAACGACTTTTCCCGCGCGGCCGGTGTGCCACTGGAGCCCTCCGAGGCACTCGAACTGCTTGATGTACCGCCGCGCGACATCGATTTGGGCGAGGTGGGCGGGCAGATTTTCCTCAACATGGCCACCGGTGGTTTCGGCAGCCAGGTTACGGCCAATACCTCTGAGGACCTGAAAAAGGTGCTCGGTGGTGCTGCCTATCTGTTCACCGGTTTGTCACGGTTCAGCGAGCTGCATGCCGCTTACGGTGAACTTCAGGGCCCGGACTTTCACTGGCGTGGCGAGTTGCTGGCGCTGGGCATCGGCAATGGTCGTCAGGCCGGTGGCGGGCACGTATTGTGTCCAGAGGCGCTGGCCGATGATGGTTTGCTTGATATCAGTATCCTGCCGGCACCACAGGAGCTGGTGGGCACATTGAAGACGCTGCTCAGCGATGGTTTCGGGATCGACAACATGTTTGTGCGAACCCGTTTGCCTTGGGTCGAAATCAAGGTCGCCGAGGGGCTCTGCATCAATCTTGATGGCGAACCGCTGGAGGGCGACAACATGCGGTTTGAAGCGCGTCCGGCAGCGTTGCGCGTGCATTTGCCGGAGCATTCTCCATTGTTGGGCGGCGCCGGATTGGTCAGTCGTCCAGGCTGATGATCTGTTCGCGCACGGCGAACAGCACCAGGCCGGCCACGTCGTAGATTTGCAGGCGCTTCATGATCTGTGAGCGATGGGTCTCGACAGTCTTGATGCTTAGCCCAAGGCCGTTGGCTATTTCCCTAGTGGATTTTCCGCGCACGATCAAGCGCAGGATCTCCAGTTGTCGGGCGGTCAGATTGTGCGAGTCGGCGATTTCCGGCTGCTGCTTCTGATTGCGCGTCAGAGCCTGATTGATCACGGTATGGGCGATGGCCGGGCTCAAATAGCGCTCGTTGTTGCGCAAGGCTTCCAGCGCATGTTCGAGTTCGGTGGCCGTCGTGTCCTTGAGCAGGTAGCCATGGGCGCCGGATTCCAGGGCCTGCATGATCAGCGCCGGATCGGTATGCATCGAGAGGATCAGCACCTTGCTCTGCGGACGCACTCGCTTGAGTCGTTGCAGGGCTTCCAGGCCACTGGTTTCTTTCATCGAGATATCCAGCAAGACGATGTCCGGACTCAATTGCTCGACCATTTCGAGCAGTTGCGAACCGTCATTGGCCTCGCCAATCACCGCGTAACCGGGAATATCCAGTACCAGAGCGCGCACGCCGGCCCTGATCAGCGAGTGGTCATCCACCAGAAGTAAGTTGCAAGTCAACGCATAACCTTATTCGTACTGGCCCGCTCGAGTGCGCGAGGCGCCCAGGGGAAGAGTGCTTCGATTTGAGTGCCTTTGCCCGGTTCGCTGATGACGTTCAGGGTGCCACCCAGTTGCTCGATTCGTTCGGCCATCCCGGCCATGCCTCGTTGTCCTTCACGACCCGGATTGGCGGCCGGGGCGAATCCCAGGCCGTCATCGCTGATCAGCAACGTCAGGCCTTCAGGCAGACGTTGCACGCGTATCACCAGGTTTTTCGCCTGTGCGTGACGCAGGATATTGGTAACAGCCTCCTGGGTGATGCGAAAGGCGGCCACCGCCATTTCTTCCGGGATACCGTTAAGGCGCTGCTGGCAATCAAGGCTCCAGTGCACGCTGCTGTTGGTCAGTGTCTTGAGCAGATGCGCACGCAGGCTGGCTTCAAGTCCCAGGCTGGTCAATTGACGTGGATTGAGAATGGCCGAGACGTCGCGCACTTTGTTAAGGGTTTCTTCCAGGGTGTCGCACAACACCGTGCATTGTTCCTGCAAGTCAGCCGGCATGCGTCGCTTGAGCCACTCGCTCTGCAGTTTGGCGGCCGTCAGCAACTGGCCGATATCGTCGTGCAGTTCGCGGCTGAGGCGATGGCGTTCGTTTTCCTGGACTTCCAGCAGACGGTCAGCGAGCTCCTGCGGCTGAAACTTGATCGATTTGCGCGACAGCCGATATTGCACCCAGACACACGCGGTAGCCGCAATGTCGAGCAACAGCAGTCCAAGGCAAAGTGGAGTTGAAAGACCGTAGGTCAGCAGGCTGCCAAGCGTTGCCGCGACACACAGTATGAGTGTGAACCGGCGTGCATTTTCCCGGGAGGGTGGCCATGTAGTGATTGACTTGAGGCTGGCGTACATAACGGATGGAGCCAATGGATGTTCGCTGCGGGCAGACCGGCCGGAGGCTGACGGGTCTCTGTCTGAAAATGCTGTCGATTATGTTATTGATTTCAACGCGGTTCAGTGAACGTATTGATCGCCTGCTTAAGCAGATAGCGCTATTTGAAGTCACTGTGCCATTAATTTGAAAGCAACTAGTGCGCGGCATAATACCACTTAAGATACCGTTGGTCGCGTTTGCTATATATGTCCATTGAGTCAGGAAACAGGCGATATTGGACTCAAGTTCCATAATGGAAAAAAGCCGGATTTATTGTGTGCGAGAGATGTCGGTGTTGCCTGAAAGTGTGCTTGTTTACACACAGGCAAACCCTGAGGCCGGCAGAAAATATTCGAGTCTGTCAAAGCTGATTATTTAATTTTGCTTGTCGCTGGCAGGTATGAACTATCCAATTACGACATCAACGTTTGAGTTCAAAATACCTGCGCGGGGTACAAGGGGCAGTTCAGGCTTGTCCCGAGTAGGGCAGTTGAGGCAAACGTTTGCCCGACAGCGGTGGCTGCAGCTGGCTCTGACCGACCTGGAAGGCGAATGCTTCAATCAGCGAAGTCTGTTCGCTTTCATCGAGGCTCAGTAGCCCGGTCTTCTGATCGACCAGTTCAAGCTGCCAGGCCATCAGCGTGAAGCAATCCTGCAATGCTTGCAGGGCTTGTTCGTGAAGGTCGACGTGATCCTGGTTCAGATTGAGCAGGCTGTAAATGTGCAGGGAAAACTCGGAAATCGCCTCCAGCGCAAGGGCTTCAGCGCGGCGTGCGAGCTTGAGGAGGGTATTGAGCATGCACTCGATGGCGTCCTTGTCATTGCTGATCAGTTGCAGATGGCTGAGGCATTCTTCGGACTTGGCCAGGAGTTGTTCGGCCTCGACCAGGAATTCGGGGAAGCGTTGTACCCACTCTTTGCGGTCCATTGGCATGCTTATCTCCACCACGTCATGTCTGATGAGGGAATGCCGTGTGTGGCGACGATCATGAATCGTCGGGAGATCGCGCCCAGACGTGCAGGTGCACAGGCTGAGGGGTTCCAGAGGGGTTGTTTCCACTGAACTGCGATCGCACACAATAGCCTGACTCCGTTCATGCAATGAGAATGGCGTCACATTAATGGCTATTGGATATTGCGAATATCAGGTTGGGCCTGATTGTTACTAGGGGAATCCCTTAGGCGCGGGAACCTAACGTGCAAACCGAGGTCGCGCCGCAGAGAATGTAGCAGATGAAAATCACTGCGCCAGTAAAGCATGATGTTAATGTGACATCAATGCCCGTTCATGGCATTTTTGAGCGGGTCTGGCATGGCAATCAAGAACCGCCATTTGCCGCCGATAACCTCACATAGTGAATTCATCAGAACAAGCCCAGGAGTCATTGATGGCCGGCATTCTCGACACGGTAGACCAACGCACGCAACTGGTGGGTGAGAATCGCCTGGAAATTCTCATGTTTCGACTGGCCGGGCGTCAGTTGTTCGCGATCAACGTGTTCAAGGTTCAGGAGGTGCTGCAACTGCCGAAGCTGACCTTGATGCCCCAGCGTCACCCGTTTGTCTGCGGTGTGGTCAATCTGCGCGGGCAGACCTTGCCGGTGATCGATCTGTCGCAAGCGATCGGCATGCGCCCATTGGTGCCGGGGCCGAACAGCACGATCATCGTCACCGAGTACAACCGCTCGGTGCAGGCCTTCCTCGTCGGCGGTGTGGACCGCATCGTCAACATGAACTGGGAAGCCATTCTGCCGCCGCCAACCAGCGCCGGGCGTCAGCATTATCTGACCGCGATCAGCAAAGTCGATGATCAACTGGTGGAAAT
Source organism: Pseudomonas sp. CROZ-RG-20F-R04-15 (assembly GCF_022662375.1). Taxonomy (GTDB): domain Bacteria; phylum Pseudomonadota; class Gammaproteobacteria; order Pseudomonadales; family Pseudomonadaceae; genus Aquipseudomonas. The sequence goes on from NZ_JAKNQL010000002.1 coordinate 317,936, forward strand.
CATCGACGTCGAAAAAGTTCTCGCTGAAATCGTCCCGTACAACGCCAAGGTCTCGCGGGAAAAGCTCGAAGACCCGGTGCTGGAACGTGCCCGTGGCCGCGAAGTGCTGCTGGTGGACGACTCCAACGTCGCGCTCTCGCAATTGCGTGACACCCTCGGCCAGCTCGGCGTGAAAATGCACATCGCCAGCGATGGTCTGAAGGCGCTGAACATGCTCAAGGCCTGGGCCGATACCGGCGTCAACATGACCGACAAGCTGCTGATGATTTTCACCGATGCGGAAATGCCGGAAATGGATGGCTATCGCCTGACCACCGAAATTCGCAACGACCCGCGTCTGCGTGGCCTGTACGTGGTGCTGCATACTTCGTTGTCCGGCAGTTTCAACGATTCGATGGTGAAGAAGGTCGGTTGCGACAACTTCCTCTCCAAGTTCCAGCCGGACAAACTGGTCGACGTGGTTCGCCAGCGTCTGATGCTCGACGAAGTTCCGGCCTGATCATTACCCCCGCAAATCCTGTGAGTGCGAGCCTGCTCGCGATGGTGGAATCAACGTCGACATCTTTGTTGAACGGAACACCGCTTTCGCGAGCAGGCTCGCTCCCACAGTGGATTGGCGTTGCACAAAACTCTGGCTTTGATTCCTGATCAAGCTCGTATAGGGTGGCGTTTTTATCCTCCAGGGAGCTGGCCATGCTGCGTCTGAGCGCGCTTTATCGTTACCCGTTGAAATCCGGCAAAGTCGATGTGCTGCAAAACGTCGACCTCGACAAGCTGGGGCTTGATGGCGACCGACGCTGGATGCTCGTGGACGAAGCGAGCGGCCGCTTCCTGACCCAGCGCGCCGAAGCAAAGATGAGTCAGTTGTCGGCCCTGTGGAATGCGCAGGGCGGCCTGACTCTGAGCGCACCGCAACAGTCCTCCATCGACATCGCCTTGCCGGGCAACGATGCGGAACTGCGCGGCGTGACGATCTGGCGCGATACCTTGCGTGTGCCGGATGCCGGTGATGAAGCGGCCCGTTGGATCAGTGATTTCATCGGCAAACCGACCCGTCTGGTGCAGGTGCCGCTGGATCGCGCGCGCACCACGCAAGCGGGCTATGGCAACGATGATGATCAGGTCGCCTTCGCCGACGGATTTCCTCTGCTGTTGATCGGCGAAGCCTCCTTGCAGGATCTCTCGCAAAAGGTTGGCCGATCACTGGAGATGTTGCGCTTTCGGCCGAACCTGGTGATTGAGGGCAGCGAGGCCTATGCCGAAGACAGTTGGAAGCGCATTCGCATTGGCGACGTCGAGTTCCGCGTGGTCAAGCCATGCTCACGCTGCATCCTCACCACCATCGACCCGCACACCGGCGAGCGCAGTGCCGATCGTGAACCGCTGGCAACCCTGCAAAAATACCGCGCTGAAGCCGATGGCGCGATGTTCGGCCAGAACCTGGTGAATGACAGCAATGGTCGACTCGAGGTTGGCATGCCGGTGGAGATTCTCGAGTAATCCGCCACCGTAACGAAAAATGCCCGTGTCCTTGGACACTGGCATTTTTTTGGTGCAGTGAAACCGCTGTTTTAGCCGCGGTATTCGCACAGGTAAGCGGTATCGACCGTCACCTTCAACTGAAACTTGCTGTTGGCCGGAACGTTGAACTGGCTGCCGGCGGCGAAGGTTTCCCAGTCGCTGCTGTCAGGCAGTTTGACGGTCAGCGCGCCAGACACCACGTGCATGATTTCACGCTGAGCGGTGCCGAATTCGTATTCGCCCGGGGCCATGACGCCGATGGTCGCCGGACCTTCAGCGGTGCCAAAGGCGATCGACTTGACGGTGCCGTCGAAGTACTCGTTGACTTTAAACATGGGCGATTCCTCAAAAGGGGCTGAAAAAGGGAGGCGGCCAGTATGCACAAGGCGTTCAACGCCGTCACCTGCCCGGCGTCTGTCCAGTGAGTTCTCGAATTGACCCTAGAGTGGCAATACCAGTGGCAACAGTCGCGCGGTGTTGCGCGCATCCTCCAGCGCCCGATGCTGTTGACCGCTGAACTGCATGCCGGCCAATTGCAGTGCGCCGTTAAGGCCCAGCGGCCGTTCGAGGCGCCGAGCCTTGGCGAAGCGTTGTTTGAGGTTCATGTGCGGCACTTTGCTCAAGCCACTGTCGATCTGCAGACGCTGCCACTCCTGCAACAACTGCTTGCGGTCGTAATCACCCCAACTGGCCCAGCCTTCGAGACGTGATTGATGCTGCGCGAGCCAGCGTTCGAACGCCGCCCAGACTTCGGTCAGCACTTGCGCCGAGTCGATATTGGCCTGAGTGATGTGCGTGAGTTCACGACAAAAAGGCGTCAGCAACGGCCGTCGCGTCGGTTTGACGAAGCGCTGGAAGTGATCCTGCTCGCGCCCGGCGCGATCGACCAACGTGGCGCCGATCTCGATAATTTCCATTTCGGTGACCGGCCAGCCACCCTCGTCGGTTGTGGCTTCCAGATCTATGACCAGCCAGTGGGGCATCGCAGGGTTCCTGATTTCCGCGTTCTGATAACTCAGAGCGTAGTCAAAACCCGCATGGGTGTGTGGGCGACTACTCGACCTGCAACAGAACCTGACGATTTTTTACCTGATCGCCGACCTTGACCTGCACCCGCTTGAGCACGCCGTCGATGCCGGCCTTGAGCGGATGCTCCATTTTCATTGCCTCCAGTACCACCAGCAACTGACCTTTGCTGACCGGGCTGCCTTCGCTGACCAATACGTCGACGATGGCGCCGTCCATCGGTGCTTTCAAGGTGCCGGAACTGACGCTGGTCTGACTGTCGATCACGGCGTGAGTTCGATCCTCCAGGCGCAGACTGCCGGGATGGGTGAACAGCCAGAGCTGCTCGCCAACCTGGCGAAAGGCATGGCGCTGGCGCAGACCGTCGATTTCCGCTGTCAGCGAATGTGCGTCGTGATCGATGATTCTCAACTCGATCGAGTGTTCGGCGACCTGCACCTTGAACGCACCTTGCGGCTTGGCGAGCAGTTGCACTGTCCAGTTCTGTTCGTCGCGGCCAAGGCGATAATGCAGTGGCACACTGGCGTTGTTGCGCCAGCCGGAAAGTGGCGCGCGATGGGTGAGGGCGGTGGTTTGATAGAACAGCACTGTGGCGATCGCCAGGTCTTCGACACTTGGCGAGTAACGGTGCAGGTTCGGATGCTCGCTGAAATGCTGTGCAATGAACGCGGTACTGAATTCAGCGCTGATGAACTGCGGATGCTGCAACAGGCTGGCGAGCAGGCGCTGATTACTTTGCATGCCCAATAAAACCGTGTCCTGTACCGCGCGCAACAGTTTGCGCCGGGCCTCTTCGCGGGTCGCGCCAAAGGCGATCAGTTTACCCAGCATCGGGTCATAGAACGGGCTGACCGTTTGCCCTTCGAACAAACCGTGATCGATGCGCACACCTTGCTGCAGCGCCGGCTCCCAGGCTTCGATACGGCCGGTTTGTGGCAGGAAGTCTTGCGCGGGATCTTCGGCATAGAGCCGCACTTCCATTGCATGCCCGTTGAGCTGAACCTGATCCTGAGTCAGCGTCAGTGGCTGCCCCTCGGCAACCCGCAATTGCAACGCCACCAGATCCAGTCCGGTGATCAATTCAGTCACCGGATGCTCGACTTGCAGGCGTGTATTCATCTCCAGAAAGTAGAATTGTCCGCGCGCATCGAGCAAGAACTCCACCGTGCCGGCACCGACGTAATTCACCGAACGGCCGGCCTTGAGCGCTGCTTCACCCATGGCTTGGCGCAGCTCGGCGGTCATCACCGGGCAAGGTGCCTCTTCGATGACTTTCTGGTGGCGACGCTGGATCGAACAGTCGCGTTCACCAAGGTAGATCAGGTTGCCGTGTTGGTCGCCGAACAGTTGCACTTCGACGTGCCGTGGTTCGAGCAACGCTTGTTCGAGGATCAATTCGTCGCTGCCGAAACCGTTCAATGCTTCGGAGCGTGCGGTACGCAGTTGCGCCGGCAGATCAGCGGCATCGTGCACCAGACGCATGCCGCGTCCGCCGCCGCCGGCGCTGGCCTTGATCATCAGTGGATAACCGATGCGTTCGGCCTCGCGCAGCAACGTTGCATCGTCCTGTTCAGCCCCCTGATAACCGGCGATGCACGGCACGCCAGCTTCGAGCATGGCGATTTTTGACTGGCGTTTGCTGCCCATCAATTCGATGGCTGCGACGCTGGGGCCGATGAAGATCAGCCCGGCTTGCTCGCAGGCGCGGGCGAATTCGGCATTTTCCGAGAGAAAGCCGTAGCCGGGGTGGATGGCGTCGGCGCCGCTGCGGCGGGCAGCGTCGAGGATCGCCGCGATGTTCAGGTAGGACTGCTGCACGGGGGCCGGACCGATGTTTACCGCTTGATCGGCCATTTTTACGTGTAGGGCATCGGCGTCGGCGTCGCTGAAAACGGCGACGGTGCGGTAGCCGAGGGCTTGGGCGGTGCGCTGAATGCGGCAAGCGATTTCACCGCGGTTGGCGATCAGGATTTTGTGGATGGCGGGCATGGGCTATTTCCTCGGAGGTTGCGTCGCAGGTGCTGGCCTCTTCGCGAGCAAGCTCGCTCCCACAGGGGATTTATGAGCGATCAAGATCCAATGTGGGAGCGAGCTTGCTCGCGAAGCTTTTAAGAGGCCCATCGAGGTTTCCGCTTTTGCACAAAAGCCATGGTTCCCTCCACACCTTCGTCGCCCGTCACCGCTTCGCTGAACCACTGCGCGGCCTCGTCCAGCAATTCGCTGGACGGCTGCCCGGCACTCGCCAACAACAATTTCTTGGTCATCGCATTCGCCTCCGGCGCACAACACAGCACATGCTGCAGCACCTCATCCAGGCGCTCGGCCAGCGCCTGCGGATCCTGCTCGACAAAGTGCACCAGCCCCAGACGCCGTGCCTGATGCCCGTCAAAACGCGCAGCCGTCAGCGCCAATCGACGGGTTTCAGTCAGACCGATGCGCTGCACCACAAACGGTGCGATCTGCGCCGGCAGTAAACCGAGGCTGGTTTCCGGCAGACCGAATTGCGCCTGATGATCGGCAATCGCGATATCGCTGACACATGCCAGACCGAAACCGCCGCCGAGTACCGCGCCTTGCAGTACCGTGATCAGCACTTGCGGCGCGTGCTGTGCCTCCTCCAGCAGGGCGCCGAACGCGCGATTCAAATCGCGGTAAGCCTCGGAACCCTGAGCACGAGCGCTGGCCATGTCCTTGATGTCTCCGCCGGCACAAAAATGCCCGCCGCTGCCGCTGAGCACCAACGCCCGAACCGCACGCTCATCGCGCACGGCCGCCAGCACCGCGCGCAGTTCGCTGACCATCTGCAGGCTCATCGCATTGCGACTGTCCGGCCGATGGAGGGTGATGTGCAGCACACCGCCATGCAGTTCCAGCAGCAGCGTCTGGCATTGCGGCAGGCTGTTCATTTCTTTTTCCCCGGCAGGATGCCCATCAGTTTGCAGATGATCCCCAGCATGATTTCGTCAGCACCACCACCAATCGACACCAGGCGCACATCGCGATAGGCGCGGGCTACCGGGTTGTCCCACATGAAACCCATGCCGCCCCAATATTGCAGGCAGCTGTCGCTGACTTCGCGGCCGAGGCGCCCGGCCTTGAGCTTGGCCATCGACGCCAGTCGCGTAACGTCCTGGCCTTTCACGTACTGCTCGGTGGCCTGATAAACCAGTGCGCGCAAGCATTCGATTTCGGTCTGCAATTCGGCGAGGCGGAAGTGGATCACCTGGTTGTCGATCAGTGCATTGCCGAAGGTCTTGCGCTCCTTGCAGTACTCGATGGTGCTGTCGACGCAGTATTCGAGACCTTTGATCATGTTCGCCGCACCGAACAGGCGTTCTTCCTGAAACTGCAGCATCTGCATCATGAACCCGGCGCCTTCATGGCCGATGCGGTTGCGCTGCGGCACGCGCACGTTGTCGAAAAACACCTGGGCGGTTTCCGAACTGCGCATGCCGAGCTTGTCCAGATGTGAACTGAGGCTGATCCCTGGTGTGTTCATCGGCACCATGATCAGCGATTTGTTGATGTGCGGTTTGTCGTCCGAGGTATTGGCCAGCAGGCAGATGAAGTCAGCACTCGGCGAGTTGGTGATCCACATCTTGCTGCCATTGATCACATAGTCGTCGCCGTCCTTGCGCGCGGTGGTTTTCAGTCCGGCAACATCGGAACCGGCGCCGACTTCGGATACACCGATGCAGCCGACCTGCTCGCCAGTGATTGCCGGACGCAGGAACTCTTCACGCAATTCATCGGAACCGAAGCGGGCGAGGGCGGGGGTGCACATGTCGGTCTGCACGCCGATCGACATCGGAATGCCGCCGCAATGAATGGTGCCAAACTCTTCGGCGGCGACAATCGAATAGCTGTAGTCGAGGCCCATGCCGCCGAATTTTTCCGGTTTGGAAATACCCAGCAAACCGAGGTCGCCGGCCTTGCGGAAAATCTCGTGGATGGGAAAGCGGCCGGCCTTTTCCCATTCTTCGACGTGCGGATTGATCTCGTGCTCGACGAACTGGCGGACGGTGCGGCGCAGGGCTTCGTGTTCCGGGGTGAAGATCATTGTTCTTGTTCTCCGTAGAATCCGTGGCGGTCAGAAGCGGCTGACGCCGAAGCTGTTGTGTTGCAGCGTGCGAATCTCGGCTTCGTGGCAGATGTCCAGCAGATAGCCGAGCAGGGTGCGCGTGTCGCGCGGATCGATCAGCCCGTCGTCCCACAGGTTGGCGCTGCCGTAGAGCGCGGTGGACTGGCTGTCGAGTTTCTGCGCGGTGACCTGTTCGAGCATGTCGAGCATCTTCGGGTCCGGCGTCAGGCCGTCCTTGAGCTGCTTGGCTTCGGTGACGATGCGCAAGACTTTGCCCGCCTGGGCGCCGCCCATCACCGCCGTGCGACTGTTCGGCCAGGCAAAGATAAAGCGCGGATCGAGGCCGCGTCCGCACATCGCATAGTTGCCAGCGCCGTAGGAACCGCCGACGACCATCGTCAGTTTAGGCACCCGCGCATTGGCCACCGCTTGAATCAGTTTCGAGCCGTGTTTGATCACGCCTTGCTGTTCCGATTCGGTGCCGACCATGAAGCCGGTGGTGTTGTGGAAGAACAGCAGTGGCGTCTGGCTCTGATCGCACAACTGGATGAACTGCGCAGCCTTGCTTGCTCCGTTCGGGGTGATCGGGCCGTTGTTGCCGATAAAGCCGCAGGCACGGCCCTGAATTTTCAATTGGCCGCAGACGGTCTGCTGATCGAACTCGCCTTTGAACTCGACGAAGTTCGATTCGTCGGCAATGCGCGCGATGATTTCGCGCACGTCATAGGGCTTTTTCGGATCGTCCGGAATCAGCCCGAGCAATTCATCGATGGGGTAGAGCGGTTCTTTGTATTGCGGCTCCGGCAACCACGGCAGTTGCTCGTTCCACGGCAGCATACGCAGAATGTCGCGGACCTGACGCACGCCGTCGGCATCGTTTTCCGCGAGGTATTCGGCGGTCCCCGCGACCTGCGCATGCATCTCGGCGCCACCGAGTTCTTCATCGGTGGCGACTTCGCCGGTGGCGGCTTTGAGCAGTGGCGGACCAGCGAGAAACAGCTTGGCCTTGCCGCGTACGACCACCACGTAATCCGACAGCCCCGGCTGATAAGCGCCGCCCGCCGTGGCCGAGCCGTGCACCACGGTGATCTGTGGCAAACCCATGGCGGACATTCGCGCCTGGTTGGCAAAACTGCGCGCGCCTTCGACGAAAATCTCGGCGGCGTAGTTGAGGTTGGCGCCACCGCTTTCGGCGAGGGTGATCACCGGGAGTTTGTTTTCCTGAGCGATCTGTTGCAGGCGCAGGGATTTTTTCAAACCGCTTGGCGAGATCGTGCCGCCCTTGATCGCGCTGTTGTTCGCCACCACCATCGCGCGGATGCCGCAGACATAACCAATGCCGGCGATCAATCCGCCACCGGCTGAGCTGCCGTCTTTGTCATCGTGCAATTTGTAGCCGGCGAGGCTGGCCAGTTCGAGAAACGGCGCACCGGGATCCAGCAGCAGGTTCAGGCGTTCGCGCGGCAGCAATTGCCCGCGCTTGTCGAACTTCTCCTTCGCTTGGGCTGCTTTATTCAGCAGGTTTTGTTCGAGCTGTTGCACTTGCTCAATGGCCGCGAGCATTGCCGAACGATTGCGGGCGAAGGCTTCACTGTGAGGGTCGAGTTGAGACTGGATCTGCGCCATGACCTACTCCTTGTCCTTCAGGACATCTGGCAGGTAGGCCCGGTGAAAACCATTGAACGACTCGCTGTGAGTCGCCTTGTGCAACGGCCATGCACGGCTGCCAAGGCTGGCCGCACCGTCAATCTTCAACGTGCTGCCGCTGATGAAAGCTGCTGCCGGGCTAAGTAGAAATACAATCGCCGCGCTGACTTCCGATTCGGTGCCGATGCGCTTGAGCGGCACATGTTCGCGCAGGGTTGGAATCACCGCTTTGAACGCGCCTTCATAGGTGTCCATGCCGCTGGAGGCGATCCAGCCCGGCGCGACCGCGTTGACCCGCACTCTGGCATAGCCCCATTCAAACGCGGCAGTCTTGGTGAAGTTGTCCATGCCCGAACGCGCCGCGCCCGAGTGGCCCATGCCGGGCATGCCGCCCCACATGTCGGCAAGCATGTTGACGATGTTGCCGCCGTGTTTGCTCATCGACTGGTTGAACACTTCCCGGGCCATCAGGAAACCGCCGATGAGGTTGGTGCGCAGCACGGTTTCGAAGCCTTTCTGATTGATCGAAGCCAGCGGCGACGGGTATTGGCCGCCGGCATTGTTGACCAGACCATGAATCGGCCCGTGCTCGGCGATCAGCTCTTTGACCAATTGCTTCACCGCTTCTTCATCGCGGATATCGCAGGCCTGCCAGTGGGCACGGCCACCGTCCTCGGCGATTTCAGCGGCGACCTTTTCCAGCTTTTCCGGCTTGCGCCCGACCAGCAGCACATTGGCGCCGAGGGCTGCCAGTTCATGGGCGGTGCAGCGGCCGATACCGCTGCCGCCACCGGTAACGATGATGGTCTGGCCGCTGAACAGATCGGCGTGGAAAATCGACGCGTAAGCCATGCAAACCATCCTCTAGTCGAGCTGTTTGGCGATGCTCTGCGGCACCGGGATCTGGATTTCCAAAAGTTGCTGGGCGAAGGCTTTGCCTTGCGGGTCGATGCGCAGGCTGGCCACGCCACCGCCGCCGAGGGCGTTTTCCAATAGAAAATTCAGGCTGTGGGTGCCCGGCAGATACCAGCGCTCGACCCGGCCGTGGATCGGATCGAGTACATGGCTCATCCAGTCGACGATCACGGCCGGGGTCAGCGCTTCGGCGATCCATGGCAGGTATTCGGGTTGGCGCGGCAACACGCCGATGTTGCTGTGATTGCCTTTGTCTCCGGAGCGCGCCACGGCCAGTTTTACCAGCGCGACGCTGGCATCGGCGCGACCTTGGGGTTTGGCTGGCTGGTGGGCAATCGGCAAATCGTCACTGTCGAGTGCGACCAGTGAGGGCAGGGGGCAAGGATGACTTTTACCGGCCATGTCGATTTGCAGGGTGCAGGCACTTTTATCGATCAGGAACGAGAACAGCCGAATCAGCGGATACACCGTGGGCCGCCCGCCGACGATACCGGTCAACCCCGGCGCCATACCGGTCGCGGCCTGGGCAATTTCCCGGGAAAACAGGATCAATGCCTGTTTGTTCGGGTGACGCACGGCGAGTTTGATCACCACTTCACGGCTGTCGTGACGCTGACCGTGGGGGCCATAGGTGGCCTCGCTGCCGAGCAGTTCGATGTCGGTTTCGCTGTAGGGCGCCCAGCCACGCTGGCTGAACATCTCCGCCGTTTTGGCGATGATCGCCTGGCTGACACGCCGTGCCTTGTCCACCGCATCAATGCCGGCAATCAGACAACTGGCGGTGCAGCGAAAACCGTCCGGGTAAGTGGCGCTGACCTTGTATTTGTCGCTCGGCGGCAGACCTTTGGCGCCGTGCACGTGCACCACGTTTTTGCCTTGCTGCTGAAGTTTGACCTCGCTGAAATCGCAAACCACGTCGGGCAACAGATAAGCCTGAGGATCACCGATTTCGTACAGCATTTGCTCGCCAACGGTCAGCGGCGTGACCAGTCCGCCGGAGCCTTCAGGCTTGCTGACGATAAATTGGCCGTCGACGCTGACTTCCACGATCGGAAAGCCGATGTGTTCGTAGTCCGGCACCTCGCGCCAATCGGTGAAATTGCCGCCGGTGCATTGCGCGCCGCATTCGATGATGTGCCCGGCCAGCGCGGCCTGGGCGAGTTTGTCGTAGTCGTGCCACGACCAGCCGAATTCGTGCACCAGGGCGGCACTGACCACGGCGCTGTCGACCACGCGACCGGTGATGACAATGTCGGCGCCCAGGCGCAAGGCCTCGACAATGCCCGGTGCGCCAAGGTAGGCGTTGGTCGACACACACATCGGTGGCAGCGGGGCGCCGCTGAACATTTCGCTGATGGCGCTTAACTGTTTGAGTTGTGGTTGCAGGTCATCGCCCAGTAACACGGCGATTTTCAGCGCAATGCCGGCCTTGTCGCACGCCGCTTGCAGAGCGGCGGCGCAGGCTTGCGGATTGACTCCGCCGGCGTTGCTGATCACGCGGATGTTCTGCTCGGCCAATTGCGGTAGCAGGGGCGTGAGGATTTCGATGAAGTCACTGGCGAAGCCCGCCTGCGGGTCCTTCATGCGTGCGCCGGCCATGATCGACATGGTGATCTCGGCGAGGTAGTCGAACACCAGATAGTCCAGTTCGCCGCCTTCCACCAACTGCGCGGCGGCGGTGGACGTATCTCCCCAGAATGCACTGGCGCATCCGATGCGAACGGTGGTGGGCATTTTTATCTCCGACTCAGCAACCTGCGACAGAAGTGTCTGGAGGCTACCAAGCAAGCGCTTGGTTTGTAAACAGTTGAAACTATCTTCTGCCCAAGCGCTTGCTTGGTTGCCGCTGGCGGCTTAAATTGCGCGCAACCCTGCGGTTTCAGGGGGCAACAGACTGATCGACTGTAGGAGAGAACGGGTGGACGAGCAAAAAGCCCTGAGGGTCATGCGTGATTTGGTCGACGAAGGCCAGTTGACTGACCCCGACAGCGCCCGTGGCAAATTGCTGCAAGTGGCGGCTCACCTGTTTCGCAACAAAGGCTACGAGCGCACCACGGTGCGCGATCTGGCCGGCGCCGTCGGCATCCAGTCCGGGAGCATTTTTCATCACTTCAAAAGCAAGGATGAAATCCTCCGCGCGGTGATGGAAGAAACCATCCGCTACAACACGGCACTGATGCGCGCGGCGCTGGCCGACGCCGCTGACGTGCGCGAGCGCGTGCTGGCACTGATTCGCTGCGAATTGCAGTCGATCATGGGCGGCAGCGGTGAAGCCATGGCGGTGTTGGTCTATGAGTGGCGTTCGCTGTCCGAAGAGGGGCAGGCCCAAGTGCTGGCGCTGCGCGATGTTTACGAAGAGATCTGGCTGCAAGTGCTGGGTGAGGCCAAGGACGCCGGATTTATCCGTGGCGATGTATTTATTACTCGACGTTTCCTCACTGGCGCACTGTCATGGACGACCACATGGTTCCGTGCCGGCGGCAGTTTGAGCCTTGATCAACTGGCCGACGAGGCGTTGATTCTGGTCCTCGAAGAACGTTGAAGCACTTTCTATCCAGCCGGGAAACTGGCTAACTGGGCGAAACCGCCTAGCTTGAATGCATTGGTCGGTATTTTTTCGGGGAGTGGGGTGTTTTGAAGTCTTTGCCAATTCGGACGGCCGCGGGGTTGATGCTCGCAGCGCTGGCTGCATTCTGGGTATTGCCCGCTCAGGCAGCGCAATTGGTTCGGGTCGGCGCGGCGCATTTTCCGCCTTACACCATTCGCCCGGAAAGCGGTGCCGACACCGGCCTCTTGCCGCAACTGGTCGAGGCCCTCAATCGCCTGCAAAGCGACTATCAGTTCGTCCTTGTGCCCACTTCGATCCCCCGGCGTTTCGGCGACTTCAAGCAAGGCCGGATCGACATGGCGATTTTCGAGAATCCCGATTGGGGCTGGAAAGACATCCCGCACACCGACGTCGACATGGGTCTTGAAGACGCGGAAATTTTCGTCGCGCAACGCGAAGACGGTCGTCAGCAGAACTACTTTGCCGACCTCACCGGCAAGCGCCTGGCGCTGTTCAGCGGTTATCACTATGAATTCGCCAACTTCAACGCCGACCCCAAGTATCTGGCTCAGAATTACGACGCCACGCTGACCTATTCCCACGACAGCAATCTGCTGATGGTCCTGCGTTCGCGAGCGGATATCGCCCTGGTGACGCGTTCCTATCTGTTCGATTACCTGCTGCGTAACGAAAAGGTGCGCGATGAGTTGCTGGTCTCGCAGCGCATCGATCAGGTCTATCACCACTACGCGATTCTTCGCCCGACGGCGCCGATCAGCGGCGCAGCGTTTGGCAAGCTGCTGCAAGGGCTGCGCGACAATGGTGAAATGCTGAAAATATTCGATCCGTACAAGATTGCGGTGGTGCCGGTGCCTCATCACTGAGGCGCTGATTTCTCGGTAAAGCCTAAATTTCCTTTCTCGGCTCACGTCCCATCGTTGAACTGTCGACGATTATCGTGAGCCCGACCCATGTCCAATCTGAATGAACTGACTGCCCTGGCCTTGCCTTCGGGCAGTCAACTGATCGCTGATGCCACTGAAAGCCGTCTGAGCCTGAGCCTGGACGGGCAACCGCTGATTCGCTTGCGCCTTGATCGGGAGGCCAAGGGGTCGATCCAGCTCGATGAGCGCTTTGCACTGCCACCCGGGCAGGCGTTGTGGGCAGCCTGTTACTGGCTGTTCGCGCGGGATCCGGCATGCCAGCAATTGACCTGGCAACTGGATCAGCCGCCGACCGAAGCCTTGCGCAGTGGCTTGCTGGTGAGCACCGAAGTGGCTGGCGAATATCGCTGCGAACGCACGCTGTTCTGGCAGCTGCCGCAACCGTGGCTTGGCACCTCGTTGGCCGGCAGCTATCCACAGCAAATGGTCATCAGCCAAGGCAAGCGTCATCCGCTACGCCCGGTGAAGCCGCGCGGAGAGGTCTATCGGCGTTTCGATGCGCGTCTGGGTGCGTGGATTTCCCTGCGCACCGTCGAAATCGAAGAAGACCTGCCGCGCTTCAACCGCTGGCAGAACAGCCCGCGCGTGGCCAGTTTCTGGCAGGAAGAGGGCAGTCTCGAGAAGCACCGCGAATACCTGAGCAAGCTCGATGCCGACCCGCACACGCTGACCTTGATCGGCTGCTTCGATGATCAGCCGTTCGCCTATTTCGAAGCCTACTGGGCCAAGGAAGATCGCATTGCGCCGTTCTACGATGCCGACAATTACGATCGTGGCATTCACATGCTGGTCGGCGAGGAAGATCATCGCGGCCCGCACAAAGTGGCGAGCTGGTTATCGGCGCTGGTGCATTACCTGTTTCTGGATGATCCGCGCACGCAACGCGTAGTTGCCGAACCTCGCGCCGACAACGCGAAGATGATCGGCCATATGCAGAATCAGTGCTTTCACTGTGAGAAAGAGTTCGACTTTCCGCACAAGCGCGCGGCGCTGATGATTCTGGGGCGTGAGCGGTTTTTTGATCGGTGCAGGTTGGCCTGAGGTCGCAGGGCTTGAGATCTATGGCGGATTCAAGTCCGCCTTCGCGAGCAAGCTCGCTCCCACATTGGATCTGTGTACGCAGAACCCATGTGGGAGCGAGCTTGCTCGCGAATGGCTTGACGCCGAATTCAGATCTTAGCGACGACCCGCAATCACCGCATCCCGACGACTGCCCGAGACCTTGCGGCAGTGCACCAGTGCATCACGGATCATGAAGTTGACCAGGGTCGGCGACACGCCGAGTTCCTTGGCGATGTCCTTTTGCGGCACGCCGTGCAGGCGGTACATCTCGAACGCATAACGGGTGCGGCCAGGCAGCTCGGTCAGTGCGTCGGCGATGTTTTCCAGGGTCGAAAAGTTGATGTGCGAGGTTTCCGGCGAAGCACCTTGAATAACCACGTTCAGCCCTTCCTCTTCAGGGCCGGAGTACTTCTGCTCAAGCGCCTGCTTGCGGTAGTGATCGATGGCGAGGTTGCGCACGATCTGGAACAGATAGCTCAGTTGCGCTTTGATCGACGACGTGATCGGTGGCGCCGATTGCAATCGGAAAAACGCATCCTGCACCACATCTTCGGCGCGTGACCGGCAGCCGGTAATGCGGGCTGCAATCTTGACCAGAATCAGTCGATTGTCGACGAATGCCTGAAGTAGCGGTGAATCGCACTTGCTTGTGGATACTTGTTCCGTCATGGAAATCACCTTGCTGCCAAATAGGTTAGTGGGACGCCTTCGGGGACGGGGCCGTCCTACACATCGAGCGACAAATTATGTTGAATGATAATGATTGTCAATTGAGAAAGAAAATTAATGATCCAAATCGGTGCAATGTGAGAACTGCGACACGCCGCCACACCCCAGCCCCGTTGGCGATCCAGCCTGCCGACTAATTATTTCAAGACGTCATCCGTTCTCATTGGTGAATGGTTCCGGGTAAAGCACCCGGCCAGACAGCATTCCAATGCCTTGCGCGGTCGGCACAGACCGCGCCCTGCACGCCCTGTGAGGGGCGTGACGCAGCAACCCGATTCCACTAGCAAGCCGAATTCAGGCAGGAAACCTCATGACCGACGCGTTCGAACTCCCCAGCACCCTGGTCCAGGCCCTTCAGCGCCGTGCGGCCCTGACGCCGGATCAACTGGCCTTGCGTTTTCTTGCCGAAAACCCAGAGCAGGCTGTGGTGCTCAGCTATCGCGAACTGGATGAGCGCGCGCGCACCATCGCCGCCGCATTGCAGGCTGACGCAGAATTCGGTGATCGCGCGGTGCTGCTGTTTCCGAGCGGTCCGGATTACGTCGCGGCGTTTTTTGGTTGCCTGTACGCAGGGGTGATCGCGGTGCCGGCCTATCCGCCGGAATCCGCGCGTCGTCACCATCAGGAGCGTTTGCTGTCGATCATTGCCGACGCCGAACCGCGTCTGCTGCTGACCAGCGCCGACCTGCGCGACGCCTTGCAGCAAATCGAAGGCGCGCCGCCGTTGCTGTGTGTCGACAACCTCAACAGCGCCTTGGCGCAAAACTGGGTTGAGCCGAACCTGCCGCCAGACCACATCGCCTTCCTGCAATACACCTCCGGCTCCACCGCGTTGCCCAAAGGCGTGCAAGTCAGTCACGGCAATCTGGTCGCCAACGAACTGCTGATCCGTCACGGTTTTGGCATCGATGTGAACCCTGATGACGTGATCGTCAGCTGGCTACCGCTGTATCACGACATGGGTTTGATCGGCGGTCTGCTGCAGCCGATTTTCAGCGGCGTGCCGTGCATCCTGATGTCGCCTGCTTACTTCCTCGGCCGGCCATTGCGCTGGCTCGAAGCGATCAGCCAATACGGTGGCACCATCAGCGGCGGGCCGGACTTCGCTTATCGCTTGTGCAGCGAACGGGTCAGTGAGTCGGCCCTCGAACGTCTCGATCTGAGCCGTTGGCGCGTGGCGTACTCCGGCTCCGAACCGATCCGTCTCGACACCCTTGAACGCTTCGCCGAGAAGTTCACCGCGAGCGGTTTCAGCGCAGACAGCTTCATGGCCTCGTACGGTCTGGCCGAGGCTACGCTGTTTGTCGCCGGCACCCCGCGCGGCACCGGCATCCCGGCACTGTGCGTCGACGATCAGGCTTTGGCGCAAAATCGCGCCGAGCCGGGCGAAGGCAGCCCGATCATGAGTTGCGGCATCAGCCAACCGGAACACGCGGTGCTGATCGTCGAGCCGAGCAGCCTCGATGAACTGGCCGACAACGCGGTCGGTGAAGTCTGGGCCACCGGCCCGAGCATTGCCCTCGGTTACTGGCGCAACCCCGAAGCCAGCGCCAAGACTTTCGTTCAGCACGCCGGCCGTACCTGGTTGCGCACCGGTGACCTCGGCTTCATGCGCAACGGTGAGTTATTCATCACCGGTCGCCTGAAAGACATGCTGATCGTGCGTGGCCACAACCTGTATCCGCAGGACATCGAGAAGACCGTCGAGAACGAAGTGGAAGTGGTGCGCAAGGGCCGCGTCGCCGCATTTGCCGTTAGTCAGGACGGTGAAGAGGGCATCGGCATTGCCGCAGAAATCAGCCGCAGCGTGCAGAAAATCCTCCCCCCGGAAGCCTTGATCAAAGCCATTCGCCAAGCGGTAGCCGAGGCGTATCAGGAGGCACCAAGCGTGGTGGTGCTGCTCAATCCGGGTGCGCTGCCGAAAACCTCCAGCGGCAAATTGCAGCGTTCGGCGTGTCGCAATCGCCTGGCCGATGGCAGTCTCGACAGCTACGCAGTGTTCCCTTCGACGGCGTCCGAAAGCCAAGAGTCGACCACCAGCGCATCCGAGCTCGAAGCACTGATCGGCAAAATCTGGGCCGAGCAACTCAACGTCAAGCAAGTCAACGCCGACGATCACTTCTTCCTGCTTGGCGGCAACTCGATCGCCGCCACCCAGGTCATCGCCCGCGTCCGCGAAAAACTCGCGCTCGAGCTGAACCTGCGCCTGCTCTTCGAAGCGCCAACGCTGGCCGCGTTCGCCGCTGCTGTCGCGCAACAACAGCAGGACGGCGGCAGCGCGCAAGGTGCAATCACCGCACTGTCGCGCAGCGAGCCGATGCCGCAATCGCTGGCACAAAACCGTCTGTGGATTACCTGGCAACTCGACCCGCAGAGCAGCGCCTACAACATTCCCGGTGCCCTGCGTTTGCGCGGCGAACTGGACGAAGACGCCTTGCGCGCCAGCTTCCAGCAACTGATCGAACGCCACGAATCTCTGCGTACACGCTTCTTCGAGCGCGACGGCGTGGCCCTGCAACAAGTCGATGCCGCCGCCGAATTCAATCTGCAACTGATCGACATCAGCGACCTGTCGGCCCATGAGCGTGAAGCCCGCGCGCAGCAAATCCGCGAAGACGAAGCACGCACTCAGTTCGACCTGGAAAAAGGCCCGCTGCTGTGGGTGACGCTGGTACGTCTCGACGACGAAGATCACCAACTGCTGGTGACCCTGCACCACATCATCGCCGACGGCTGGTCGCTGAACGTGTTGATCGACGAGTTCTCGCGCCTGTACGCCGCCGCTACGCAAGGCGCAACAGCGACCCTTGCGCCGCTGCCAACCCAGTACGCCGACTACGGCAGTTGGCAGCGCCAATGGCTGGCGCAAGGCGAGGGCGAGCGGCAACTGGCGTACTGGAAAGCGCAGTTGGGCGACGAGCATCCGACCCTCGAGCTGGCCACTGACTCCCCGCGTTCGGCACAGCATGTTCACAGTGCCGAGCGTCACACCGTGCGGCTGGACGCCAGCCTCAGCGAGGCGATCCGCAACACGGCTCAGGCGCATCAATCGACGCCATTCATGTTGCTGCTCTCGGCATTCCAGAGCTTGCTGCATCGCTACAGCGGTCAGCGCGACATCCGCATCGGCGTGCCGAATGCCAACCGTCCGCGTCTGGAAACTCAAGGCCTGATCGGCTTCTTCATCAACACCCAGGTGCTGCGCGCCGAGATCGATTCGCGCCTGCCGTTTGTTGAGCTGTTAGCCCAGACACGCCAAGCCGCACTCGGTGCGCAAGCGAATCAGGATCTGCCCTTTGAACAACTGCTCGAAGCCTTCCCGCAGGCCCGCGAACAAGGCCTGTTCCAGGTCATGTTCAACCACCAGCAGCGCGATCTGAGTGCACTCAAGCGCCTGCCGGGACTGCTCGCCGAAGAACTGCCGTGGCACAGCCGCGAAGCCAAGTTCGATCTGCAATTGCATAGCGAAGAAGACCGCAACGGGCGGCTGACCTTGTCGTTCGACTATGCCAGCGAACTGTTCGCTGCCACGACCATTGCGCGTCTGGCCGAGCACTTCAGCAACCTGTTGCGCGAAGTCTGCGAACGTCCGGAGCAAGCCATCGGCGATCTGCAACTGCTCACCGCCAGCGAGCACGCTCAGCAAAAAGACTGGGGCGTTGCCCCCTGCACCCCGGCGCAACAATGGCTGCCGGAACTGCTCAACGAACAAGCGCGGCTGACCCCGGAGCGCATCGCGCTGGTATGGGACGGCGGTAGTCTCGACTTCGCCGAACTGCACACCCAGGCCAACCGCCTCGCCCATTATCTGCGCGACAAAGGCGTCGGCCCGGATGTCTGCGTGGCCATTGCCGCCGAGCGTTCGCCACAACTGTTGATCGGCCTGTTGGCGATCATCAAGGCTGGCGGCGCTTATGTGCCGCTCGACCCGGATTACCCGGCCGATCGACTGGCCTACATGCTCAGCGACAGCGGCGTCGAATTGCTCCTGACGCAAACGGAGTTGCTTGAGCGCTTGCCGGCCAGCGACGGCGTCAGCGTGATCGCCATGGACGCTTTGCACCTGGAAAACTGGCCGAGCCAGGCACCAGGCCTGCACTTGCACGGCGACAACCTCGCTTACGTGATTTACACCTCGGGTTCCACCGGCCAACCGAAAGGCGTCGGCAACACCCACGCGGCACTGGCCGAACGTTTGCAATGGATGCAGAACGCATACGCTCTCAATGAAACCGATGTGCTGATGCAAAAGGCCCCGATCAGTTTCGACGTGTCGGTGTGGGAATGCTTCTGGCCGTTGATCACCGGTGCTCGTCTGCTGATCGCCGGTCCCGGTGAACACCGCGATCCGCATCGCATTGCGCAGCTTGTTCAAGAGCATGGCGTGACCACGCTGCACTTTGTGCCGCCGCTGCTCTCGCTGTTCATCGACGAGCCGTTGAGCGCCGAATGCACCAGCCTGCGCCGCGTGTTCTCCGGCGGTGAAGCGCTGCCGGCCGAACTGCGCAATCGCGTAATCGCGCAACTGCCCGCCGTGCAATTGCACAACCGTTATGGCCCGACCGAAACCGCGATCAACGTCACCCATTGGCATTGCACCACTGCCGATGGCGAGCGCTCGCCGATTGGCCGGCCGCTGGGTAACGTGATCTGCCGTGTGCTCGATGCCGAGCTCAATCCAGTGCCGGCCGGTGTACCGGGTGAACTGTGCATCAGCGGCGTCGGTCTGGCTCGTGGTTACCTCGGCCGTCCATCGTTGACCGCTGAACGCTTTGTGGTCGATCCATTGGGCGAGCAAGGCGCGCGGTTGTACCGCACCGGTGACCGCGCACGTTGGACATCCGATGGCGTGATCGAATACCTCGGCCGCCTCGATCAGCAGGTCAAACTGCGTGGCTTCCGCGTCGAACCGGAAGAGATCGAAGCGCGCCTGCTCGCCCAGGACGGCGTCGCCCAAGCCGTGGTGCTGGTACGCGAAACTGCTGGCGGTGCGCAACTGATCGGCTACTTCACCGCGACCGATACCCACGAAGATCACGATGGGCAAATCACTCGACTGAAAACTGCTCTGGCCGCCGAGCTGCCCGAATACATGGTCCCGGCGCAACTGATGCGTCTGGACGAAATGCCCCTGAGCCCCAGCGGCAAACTGGACCGCCGCGCCTTGCCCGAACCGCAATGGCAAGTGCGTGAACACGTCGAACCGGTGACCGAACTGGAACAACAGATTGCCGCGATCTGGCGCGAAGTACTTGGCCTGAGCCAGGTTGGTCTGCGCGACGACTTCTTCGCCCTCGGCGGTCATTCGTTGCTGGCCACGCAAATCATCTCGCGCAGCCGTCAGGCCTGTGACGTCGAACTGCCGTTGCGTGCGTTGTTCGAGCACAGCGAACTCGGAGATTTCGCCGAGCAAATCCGCTTGATCCAGGTCAGCGGCCGCACCAATAAACAGCCGCCAATCGACAAGGTCGACCGCAGCCAACCGGTACCGTTGTCTTACTCGCAACAGCGCATGTGGTTTCTCTGGCAGATGGAACCGGACAGCCCGGCGTACAACGTCGGCGGCATGGCGCGTCTGCGTGGCGTCCTGCATGTCGAGCGTTTCGAGGCCGCACTGCAAGCGCTGATCCTGCGCCATGAAACCCTGCGCACCACGTTCCCGAGTGTCGACGGCGTTGCCCGTCAGCAGGTGCATGCCGAAACCGGCGTGCGCATGGGCTGGAAGGATTTCTCAAAACTTGCCGCCGATGTGCGTGAGCAACAGGTTCAGCAACTGGCCGATGAAGAAGCGCATCTGCCGTTCGATCTGGAAACCGGTCCGCTGCTGCGCGCCTGTCTGGTCAAGACTGCCGAACACGAGCATTACTTCGTGCTGACCCTGCACCACATCGTCACTGAAGGCTGGGCGATGGACATCTTCGCCCGCGAACTCAGTGCGTTGTACGAAGCGTTTGTCGATGACCGCGATTCGCCGCTCGAACCCTTGCCGGTGCAGTACCTCGACTACAGCGTCTGGCAGCGTAACTGGCTGGAATCCGGCGAGCGTCAGCGTCAGCTCGACTACTGGACCGCACAACTCGGCCGCGAACATCCATTGCTGGAATTGCCGGGCGATCGGCCGCGTCCGCCAGTGCAAAGCCATCAGGGCGAACTGTTCCGCTTCGACCTGAGCGATGACCTCGCCGCACGGGTTCGTGCGTTCAATGCGCAAAACGGTCTGACCCTGTTCATGACCATGACCGCCGCGCTCGCCACGCTGCTTTACCGCTACAGCGGCCAGACCGATCTGCGCATCGGCGCGCCGGTGGCCAACCGCATCCGCCCGGAAAGCGAAGGGCTGATCGGTGCGTTCCTCAATACACAGGTGCTGCGTTGCCAGCTCGACGGCATGATGTCGGTCGGCGAATTGTTCGAGCAGGTGCGTCACACCGTGATCGAAGGCCAGTCGCATCAGGATCTGCCTTTCGATCATTTGGTCGAAGCCTTGCAACCGCCGCGCAGCGCCGCGTACAACCCGCTGTTCCAGGTGATGTGCAACGTGCAGCGCTGGGAATTCCAGCAGAGCCGCATGCTCGCCGGCATGACCGTCGAGTACCTGGCCAACGATGCGCGGGCGACCAAGTTCGACCTCAATCTGGAAGTCACCGACCTCGACCATCGCCTCGGTTGCTGCCTGACTTACAGCACCGATCTGTTCGACGAGCCGACCATCGCGCGCATGGCCAGACATTGGCGCAATCTGCTCGAAGCGCTGATCGCCGATCCGCAACAACGTCTCAGCGAATTGCCGCTGCTCGATCAACCTGAACAACAACAGCTGCTCGAAAGCCTCGGCATCGAGCCGGGCGAGCACCGTCTCGACCAGTGCATTCATCACCTGTTCGCCGAACAGGCGCTGGCGCGTAAAGACGCGCCGGCCCTGACCTTCGCCGGGCAGACCCTGAGCTACGCCGAACTCGATGCCCGTGCCAATCGTCTGGCCTGGGCTTTGCGTGAGCGTGGCGTCGGCCCGCAAGTGCGCGTGGGTCTGGCGCTGGAGCGTTCGCTGGAGATGGTCGTTGGCCTGCTGGCGATTCTCAAGGCTGGCGGCGCGTATGTGCCGTTGGACCCGGAATACCCGCTCGACCGTCTGCATTACATGATCGAAGACAGCCGCATTGGTTTGCTGCTCAGCGATCGAGCGATGTTCAAAGCCCTCGGCGATCTGCCGCCAAATGTGGTGCGCTGGTGCCTGGAAGATGACAGCGCGGCACTCGCCGCTTACCCGGCCAGCGAGCTGCCATTTATCAGCCTGCCGCAGCATCAGGCCTACTTGATTTACACCTCGGGTTCGACCGGCAAGCCGAAAGGCGTGGTGGTTTCCCACGGCGAAATCGCCATGCACTGCCAAGCCGTGATCGAACGGTTTGCCATGCGTCCGGATGACTGCGAACTGCACTTCTATTCGATCAACTTCGACGCCGCGACCGAGCGTCTGTTGGTGCCGCTGCTCAGCGGCGCGCAAGTGGTATTGCGAGCACAAGGTCAGTGGGACGCAGAAGAAATCTGCGGTCTGATCCGTGCGCATAAAATCAACGTGCTCGGCTTCACCCCGAGCTATGGCAGCCAGTTGGCGCAGTTCCTCTCGACGCAAAACGAAATTTTGCCGGTGCGCATGATCATCACCGGTGGCGAAGCGCTGACCGGCGAGCATCTGCAACGGATTCGCGCGGCGTTCAAACCGTCGATGTTTTTCAACGCTTACGGCCCGACGGAAACCGTGGTCATGCCCTTGGCCAGTCTGGCGCCAGAGGTGCTGGAAGAGGGCGCCGGCAGTGTGCCGATCGGCAGCGTGATTGGCGCGCGTGTCGCCTACATTCTCGACGCCGATCTGGCGTTGGTGCCGCAAGGCGCGACCGGTGAACTGTTCGTCGGCGGCGCCGGTCTGGCGCAGGCCTATCACGACCGTCCGGGCATCACCGCCGAGCGTTTTGTCGCTGACCCGTTCGCCACCGACGGCGGGCGCATGTACCGCACCGGCGACCTGGTGCGCCAACGTGCCAATGGCCTGGTGGAATACCTTGGGCGGATCGACCATCAGGTGAAAATCCGCGGTTTCCGCATCGAACTGGGCGAAATCGAAACGCGCCTGCTCGATCACGACTCGATCCGCGAAGCCGTGGTGCTCGCCCTCGATGCGCCAAGCGGCAAACAATTGGTGGGTTACCTCGTCACCGAAATCGCCGAGCAAAGCGAAACGAAACAGGCTGAGCTACGTGAGGCGCTGAAATCGCACCTCAAGGTGCAATTGCCGGATTACATGGTGCCGACGCACCTGATTCTGCTGGCGAGCATGCCGCTGACTGCCAACGGCAAACTCGACCGTCGCGCCTTGCCGGCGCCGGACCCTGAGTTGAATCGTCAGGACTACGTTGCCCCGAGCAACGAACTGGAAATCACTCTGGCGCAGATCTGGTGCGAAGTGCTCAACGTCGAACAGGTCGGTCTCAACGACAACTTCTTCGAACTTGGTGGCGACTCGATTCTGTCGATTCAAGTGGTCAGCCGTGCACGCCAGCAGGGCATTCATTTCAGCCCGCGTGATCTGTTCCAGCATCAGACCGTGCAAACCCTCGCCGCTGTGGCCAGCCGCACCGAACAAGTGACGGCCGAGCAAGGTCTGGTGACCGGTGAAACGCGTCTGACGCCGATTCAGCACTGGTTCTTCGACACTGAAATTCCTGAGCGTCAGCACTGGAACCAGGCGCTGTTGCTGGAACCGACCGTGCCGCTGGAACCGCATCGTCTGGAGCAGGCGCTGCTGGCGGTGATCGAGCAGCATGACGCCTTGCGCCTGCGCTTCAGCGAGGCCGACGGCCAATGGCAAGCGACGCATCAACCGGTTTCCGATGCGGTGGTGTTGTGGCAAGTGCGCGTCACTTCGATGGACAAGTGCGAAGCGCTGTTCGCTGATGCCCAGCGCAGTCTCGATCTTGAACAAGGACCGTTGGTGCGTGCCGTGCTGGTCGATGGCCCTGAAGGTCAACAACGCCTGTTTATCGCCATCCATCACTTGGTCGTAGACGGCGTGTCGTGGCGCGTTCTGCTCGACGATCTGCAAACGGTGTATCGCCAACTCAACGCCGGACAAACGGTGAAACTGCCGGCGAAAACCAGTGCCTTCAAGGACTGGACGGCACGCCTGCAGGCCTACGCCGGCAGCGAGTCCCTGCGCGAAGAACTCGACTGGTGGCAGACCCAACTGGCCGGTCAGAACGCCGATTTGCCTTGCGAAAATCCGCAGGGCGGCCAGCAGAATCGTCATGCACAAACCGTCAGCGTGCGCCTCGACGCCGAGCACACCCAACAGCTGCTACAACAGGCGCCGGCGGCTTATCGCACGCAGGTCAACGATCTGCTGCTGACCGCACTGGCCCGCGTACTCTGCCGCTGGAGTGGGCAGCCGTCGGCGCTGGTTCAGCTGGAAGGCCATGGCCGCGAAACCCTGTTCGACGAGATCGACCTGACCCGCACTGTCGGCTGGTTCACCAGCGCCTATCCATTGCGCCTGACCCCGCACAACATCGAAGAAGCCGCCGGGCAGGGCGCTTCGATCAAGGCGATCAAAGAACAACTGCGCGCCGTGCCGCATAAAGGTCTGGGTTATGGCGTGCTGCGTTATCTGGCTGATGACCTCAGCCAGCGCAGCATGGCCGCGCTGCCGCACGCGCCGGTTACTTTCAACTATCTCGGTCAGTTCGATCAGAGCTTTGGCAGCGATGCGCTATTCCGTCCGCTGGATGAGCCGGTCGGTGCAGCGCACGATCCGCAGGCGCCATTGCCGAACGAGTTGAGCGTCGACAGTCAGGTTTACGGCGGTGAACTGCTGCTGCGCTGGACCTTCAGCGCCGAGCGTTATGACACGCAGACCATCAACGATCTGGCCGATGCCTACCTCGGCGAACTGCAAAGCCTGATCGCCCATTGCCTGCAAGACGACGCCGGTGGCCTGACGCCGTCGGACTTCCCGCTGGCCAAGCTGACTCAGGCGCAACTCGATGCCTTGCCGGTGCCGGCCGCGCACATCGAAGATGTCTATCCGCTGACGCCGATGCAGGAAGGCATGTTGCTGCACACCTTGCTCGAACCGGGCACCGGTCTGTACTACATGCAGGATCGCTACCGCATCAACAGTGAACTCGACGCCGAGCGTTTCGCCCAGGCCTGGCAAGCGGTGATCGCCCGTCACGAAGCGCTGCGCGCGTCGTTCTGCTGGAACGTCGGCGAAGACATGCTGCAAGTGATTCACACCCCGGGTCGCACGCCGATCGAGTATCTGGACTGGAGCGCCATTGCCGAAACCGAGCAGGAGCCAAAGCTGCAAGCGCTGCTGAAAAACGAGCGCGAGGCCGGGTTCGATCTGCTCAATCAGGCGCCGTTCCACCTGCGCCTGATCAAGGTCGGCGCGGCGCGTTACTGGTTCATGATGAGCAACCACCACATCCTCATCGATGCCTGGTGCCGTTCGCTGTTGATGAACGATTTCTTCGAAATCTATACCGCGATGGGTGAGGGGCGCGAAGCGCAACTCGCCATGCCGCCGCGCTACCGCGATTACATCGGCTGGCTGCAACGTCAAAGCCTCGCCGAAGCGCGGCAGTGGTGGCAGCAGAACCTGCAAGGCTTCGAACGCACCACGCCGATCCCGAGTGACCGTCCGTTCCTGCGCGAACATGCCGGTGAAAGCGGCGGGATGATCGTCGGCGACCGCTACACCCGCCTGAGTGTCGAGGACGGCGCGCGTCTGCGTGAACTGGCGCAGGCCCATCAGCTGACCATAAACACTTTTGCTCAAGCAGCGTGGGCCTTGGTGCTGCGGCGTATGAGTGGTGATCGGGATGTGCTGTTCGGCGTCACCGTCGCCGGGCGGCCGGTGGAAATGCCGGAGATGCAGCGCACCGTCGGTCTGTTCATCAACAGTATTGCGCTGCGGGTGCAGATGCCAGAGGACGATCAGCGCTCAAGCGTGCGTCAGTGGCTGAGCGGTCTGCTCGACAGCAACATGCAACTGCGTGAGTACGAATATCTGCCGCTGGTGAACATTCAGGAACAGAGTGAATTGCCGAAAGGCCAGCCGCTGTTTGACAGCCTGTTCGTCTTCGAAAACGCTCCGGTGGAAGTCTCGGTGCTGGACCGCGCGCAGAGCCTGAATGCGACCTCGGATTCTGGCCGTACCCACACCAATTTCCCGCTGACGGCGGTGTGCTATCCGGGCGATGACCTCGGTCTGCACCTGTCGTATGACCAGCGCTATTTCGACGAATCGACCATCGAGCGCATGCTCGGCGAGTTCAAACGTCTGCTGCTGGCGCTGGTCGACGGCTTCCATGGCGACATGGCCGATCTGCCGCTGCTGGGCGCGGAAGAGCAGGACTTTCTGCTGCACGGTTGCAACCAGAGTGATCACGACTATCCGCTGGAGCAGAGCTACGTTGCGCTGTTCGAAGCGCAGGTTGCCGCGCATCCGCAACGTATCGCTGCCAGTTGCCTCGATCAGCAGCAGAGCTATGCCGAACTGAATCAGAACGCCAACCGACTCGGCCATGCACTGGTCGCCGCTGGTGTGCAGATGGATCAACCGGTGGCATTGCTCGCCGAACGTAATCTCGATCTGCTTGGCATGATCATTGGCAGCTTCAAGGCTGGCGCGGGTTATCTGCCGCTGGATCCGGGCCTGCCGAGCCAGCGTCTGCAACGCATCATCGAGCTGAGCCGCACGCCGGTGCTGGTCTGCTCCAAAGCATGCTTTGAACAAGCGCAGACGTTGCTGGATGAGTTCAGCTGCGCCAATCGCCCGCGCCTGCTGGTGTGGGAAGAGATACAAGCGGCGGCGACGTCGGCGCAGGATCCGGGCATTTACAGCGGCCCCGACAACCTCGCCTACGTGATCTACACCTCGGGTTCCACCGGCCTGCCGAAAGGCGTGATGGTCGAGCAGCGTGGCATGCTCAATAACCAGTTGAGCAAGGTGCCGTATCTGCACCTGAGCGATGCCGACGTGATCGCCCAAACTGCTTCGCAAAGCTTCGATATCTCGGTCTGGCAGTTCCTCGCTGCGCCGCTGTTCGGCGCGCGAGTGGACATCGTGCCGAACACCATCGCCCACGATCCGCAAGGGTTGCTGGTGCACGTGCAAGCGCAGGGCATCACCGTGCTGGAGAGCGTGCCGTCGCTGATTCAGGGCATGCTCGCTTCGGAGCGTCTGAGTCTGGATGGCTTGCGCTGGATGCTGCCGACCGGTGAGGCAATGCCGCCGGAGCTGGCGCACCAATGGCTGCTGCGTTACCCGGAGATCGGTCTGGTCAACGCTTATGGCCCGGCGGAATGCTCGGATGACGTGGCGTTCTTCCGTGTCGACATGGCGTCGACGCGCGGCAGTTACTTGCCGATCGGCACGCCGACCGACAACAACTTGCTCTATCTGGTCGATGGCGCGCTGGACCTGGTGCCGTTGGGCGCGGTGGGTGAGTTGTGCGTGGCGGGCACGGGCGTTGGTCGCGGTTATGTCAGCGATCCGCTGCGCACTGCGCCAGTGTTTGTGCCGAACCCGTTCGGTGCGCCGGGCGAACGCCTGTACCGCACCGGTGACCTGGCGCGGCGTCGCAGCGACGGCGTGCTGGAGTACGTCGGCCGCGTCGACCATCAGGTGAAGATTCGCGGTTACCGCATCGAACTGGGCGAGATCGAAGCGCGCCTGCATGAACAGCCGGAGGTGCGCGATGGCGCGGTCGGTGTGCAGGAAGGCGTCAACGGTAAACACTTGGTCGGTTATCTGGTGGCTGCTGATAGCGCGCTGAATCCGAGTGAACGACTGGAGCGGATCAAGCAGCGCCTGCGTGCCGAACTGCCGGAATACATGGTGCCGCTGCACTGGTTGTGGCTCGATCAACTGCCGCTGAATGCCAACGGCAAACTGGATCGCAAAGCCTTGCCGGCGCTGGAGATCGGCCAGTTGCAGAGCCAGGATTATCTGGCGCCGCGCAATGAGCTGGAGCACACCCTCGCCGACATTTGGGCCGAAGTGTTAAAGGTCGAGCAGGTTGGTGTGCGCGACAACTTCTTCGAACTGGGCGGGCACTCGTTGCTCGCCACGCAGATCGCTTCGCGGGTGCAGAAAACCCTGCAACGTGACGTGCCGTTGCGGGCGATGTTCGAGTGCAGCACGGTGGAGGAACTGGCCGAGTACATTGATGGATTGGCGGCGAGTGATATCACCGAGGAGAAGGTCGATCGGTTGAATGATCTGATGGCAGAGCTGGAGGGGCTTTGATTCTCTAGCGACTGTACCGCCCTTTCGCGAGCAAGCTCGCGAAGGCGGCACCAGCATCAACACACAAGGCATCATTTCCAAGGTTGACGACCAGCAACCGGCAGCTCAGTCTGCCGGTTCTCTTTTTTGTCGCGGGGGGTGGTCGATGCCTTTTTACACGGTTGACGGACAAGCGCTGCATTACATTGATCAAGGCACTGGTCCGGCGGTGTTGCTCGCCGGCAGCTATCTATGGGATCAGGCCATGTGGGCGCCGCAGATTGCCGCGTTATCGCCGCATTATCGGGTGATTGCACTGGATCTGTGGGGCCATGGCGAGTCGGGGCGGTTACCCGAAGGCACGACTTCACTGGACGACATCGCTCGTCAGGCGCAGGCCTTGCTTGATCATCTGGACATCGATCAGGTCACCCTCGTCGGGCTCTCGGTTGGCGGCATGTGGGGCGTGCGCCTGGCGTTGTCGGCACCGCAACGGCTCAACGGTCTGGTGCTGATGGACACGTATGTTGGTGTCGAGCCTGAGCCGACTCGTCAGTACTACTTCTCGCTGTTTAAACAGATCGAAGAAACCGGCGAAATTTCCGAGCAGTTGCTTGATATCGTTGTGCCGATCTTCTTCCGCCCGGGCATTGATCCGCAGTCGGCGCTGTATCAGGATTTCCGCGCGAAACTGGCGGCGTACTCGTCCGATCGTTTACGCGAAAGCATCGTACCGATGGGGCGTATCACCTTTGGTCGCGATGATTTGCTGCCACGTCTGGGCGAATTGAATGCGCCGACCACGCTGGTCATGTGCGGCGATCAGGACAAACCACGACCACCGTCCGAAGCAAAGGAAATGGCCGAGTTGATCGGTTGCCCGTGGGTGCTGGTGCCGGAGGCGGGGCATATCTCCAACCTGGAGAACCCCGAGTTTGTCACAGAGGTGTTGTTTACCTTCTTGAGCGAGCGCAACCGTTAAACCGAGTGTCCGTTCTTCGCGAGCAGGCTCGCTCCCACAGTGACCGCAGTGAACACAGAGTCTGCGACCACATTCGATCCCTGTGGGAGCGAGCTTGCTCGCGAAGAGGCCAGACCAGGCAATAAAGAATTCGAAGCTACTTAGGCCCGAGAATCTTCGCCAACTTGTCCGGCGAAGGCGCACCTTGCTGCTGTTGCAGCTCACCCTTGTCATCCATATAGAAAATTGCCGGCGTCGCCTGCAAATCGAGATCTTCCATCAGTTGCATGTTTGCTGCCAGTTTGGTCTGCACGGCCGCTGGAATATCCTTCAGCGCTTTCAGTGAGCTGCCTTTGCCAGCCTTTTCGTGATCTTCCAGGGCCTTGGCCGGATCTTTCGCCGCCAGCAACGCCGCCGATTTGCCCGGGCTGTCCTCGCGGATGATGCCGACCATAATGTGCCGCAGTTGCACCTTGCCGGATTTCACCCATGGTCGTGCCTGTTCCCAGAACATGTTGCAGTACGGGCAGTTCGGATCGCTGAACAGGTACACGGTGCGCGGTGCATCCTTGTTGCCGTCCTGAATCCAGTTGCTCGCCTCGAACTTGGCCCAGACTTCCTTGGCCATCGGCGCGTAAACCAGTTTTTGCAGGGGCTCGCTGCTCAGATCCTTGCCGTCGGCGTCGTACAGATTACCGAGCAAAACGTGTTTGCCGTCCGGGGTCAGGTACAGCGCCATGCCACGGTTCTGATATTGCGCCGCATAACCGCGCAAGCCATCGGGGGCGTCGAACTGGCCGACGATTTTCGCGCCTTTGGCTTCGATCTGTTTGATCGCCGCAGGCAACTCTTCAGCAGCCTGCACCGACGGCAAGTGCAGCAGGGCGCTACCCAGAGTCAGCGTCAGCAGGTGGCGGAGGCGGGGCATGGCAGTTTCCTTGCAGAGGTGGCCGGTGCAGTGGCCGGGTTCGAATTCGGGGTCGGGGTGTCGAAGTTTTCCAGCGCGCGCGCCAGGCTGGCGTTGGATAACTCGCCCAGGTGGCTGCTCAGCAACCGACCGTCAGGGCTATAGAACAGCGTAGTCGGCAATGCCATGGAACCCACGGCCTGACCGAGGCGACCGCTGCGGTCAAACAGCACGTTGTTGAGGCTCAGGCCCTGGGTTTCGAGAAATGTCGCCACGCTTTGCATGCTTTCGGCCTGATTGACGAACAGGAAGGTCAGGTCCGGGCGCTGTCGCTGAGCGTTTTCCAGCACCGGCATCTCGCGTCGGCACGGTGGACACCAGGTCGCCCACAGATTGATCACCAGCGGGCCACCCTGATAGTCGCTGAGCTGGATGGTTTCTCCGGCGGCATTGCGCAGGGAGATGTCCGGCAATCGGGTGCCTTGTTCATAGATGTTCAACGACAGCGTCGCCAACAGCCAGAACGCTACACCGCTGGCCACTCCAAAACCCAGCGGGCGGCGCAAGCCCGGACGGCGCCATCCGCGATACAGCGCCACCAGCAGCAACACAATCACACCCGGCCAGGCGAGGAAGCCACCGTCACGCAAATCGATGATCTGCCACGGATCACTGCGATAGTGCGACCAGTACAGCAGCACAAAGGCAATACGCGCTGCGAGCATGCCCAGCAGAAACAGGCTGAACAGTGCCGACTCGGGGTTATCGCCGCCACGCTTGGCCACCCGCCAGCCGACAAAGGTCGCCAGCGCCAAAGCACTGATCAGCAGCAGATGATTAAGCGCAATGGCAAAGGTGCCGAGGGTGAAAGTCAGCATTAATTGGCGTCCCGGGTGGTGGCCCAGCGTTGCAGGAATGTGTCGGCATCGACTTCGCCGGTGATGCGCTGGCTGCGGCGTTCTTCGCCATCGCTGCCGATCCAGACGAAACTCGGTGGCCCCGGCACTTTGTAGCGGCTGAGCAATTCACGGCTGTCGGCGTTGTCGGCGGTGACATCGAGCCGCAGCAGGCGCACGTCGCTCAACGCCTGCATGACCTTGTCCTTGCCGAATACCTGTTTCTCCATGACCTTGCACGACACACACCAGTCGGCGTAGTAGTCGAGCAGCACCCACTGACCCTTGGCTTTGGCGGCATCGAGTTCACTTTGCAGTGCCGCCGGCTCCTTGATCGTGACGAATGCGTCATGCGCAGATGGCGCCGCCGTGCCGGCACGACCGGCACTGTAGACCTGCAACGGTTGATACGGATCATCGCTGCCGCCCGCCGCACCAATCACCAGCAAGCTGCCCCACAACCCGAGCAACAGCGAACTGGCACCGAACAGCTGGGCAACGCGGCCAAAACCTTCGGACTGTTTCCAGGCACAGAACGCGGCGATCAACAGCAGCGCACCGCACAGACCCAGCCACAGCGAAGCATCGAGCACCGGGCGCAACATCAACAGCGCGGTGGCGAGAAAGAGGAAGCCGAACACGCCTTTGAGCAGGTTCATCCAGGCACCGGGCTTAGGCAGGAAACGATTGCCCACGGTCACCAGCAACAACAACGGCACACCGATGCCGATGCCCAGCGAGAACAGAATCAAGCCGCCGTGCAGTGCGTTGCCGCTCTGCGCGATATACAGCAACGCACCGGCCAGCGGCGCGGTCATGCAGGGACCGACCAGCAAACCGGACAACGCACCGAGCACTCCGGCGCCGATCAGGCTGCCACCGCTGCGACTGCGCGAGGCGTGTTCGAGGCGGTCGCGCAGGGCCACCGGCAGTTGCAGTTCAAAGAAGCCGAACATCGGCAAGGCCAGCACCACGAAGACCGCGGCAAACGTGCCGAGCAGCCATGGATTCTGCAACCACGCCTGCAGGTTTGCGCCGAGCAGCGCGGCAATCACGCCCATTGCCGCATACACCAGCGCCATGCAGATCACATAACTGCCGGCCAGCGCAAAACCGCGACGCGGGGTGGCACCACTGCCGACCACCATACCGGCCAGAATCGGCAGCATTGGCAATGTGCACGGGGTAAAGGCCAGCAACAGTCCGAGGCCGAAAAACACCAGCAAGCTCCAGCCCAGCGCCCGTTGTTGCAGGCTGCTGGCCAAGGCCTGATCCGGCGCTTCGGCGCTTGCAGCCGCTGCGGCTTTGCCGCCCAGATCAATGACCCGGGTTTGCGGCGGATAACACAGACCGGCGTCGGCACAGCCCTGATAACTGACCTTGATCTGACCGCTGGCCGAGGCCGGGATTTTCACTTCCAGCCCTTGGCGATAAACCGGTTGTTCACCGAAAAACTCGTCGCTATGCGACTCGCCTTGAGGCAGCGCCGGCTGTTGCTCCGCGCTCAGTCCGTCGAATTTCAAACGCTTCTGATACAGGTAATAACCGTCGGTTATTTGCCAGAACAGCTGGGTTTCACCGGATTCCAGACGTTCGGAAGTGAGCACGAATGCCTGGTCGACCGGCAGAAACTCCGGTTTTGTCTCGAATGGATTGTTCCCGGCCTGGGCCAGGCTGGAAATCAGCAGAGCAAACAAAAGAAAAAAATGACGCATGGAGGAGCCTTGTCCCTGTGCAAGTGGGGGGCAGAATGGGCGGCGGCGATTAACCGATAATTAACCGTATCCTACAAGGCCCCCCTCGATTGTCCAATCAGTCGTCCGGCAGCTCCGGCACGCGTGCAAATACGCCTGCTTTGTGGCTTTAACCTTGAGTGGCGCCTCGCAACAGGCCCGGCCAATTAGTGTCATTGATGGTGTGCGGGCCCGAGATCAGCCGGTCTGTCTGAATGTTGTAGATCAGGTACTGGTTGTTGGTCAGAAAGATGTACCAATAGCTGTCGGCAAACGTCCGGTCGTTTTGGGCGGCGGTGATGATCCGGTCCTTGTAAGGTTTCAGCACGCCGAGTTGATATTCGCCGAAAGGTTTGCGGGTCAGTGTCTTTGCCCTGGCGTTGAACGACAGATAATGACCGTCATCAAGTATGAAGCGGAACAGAAACGGTTGGCCGGTCAGTTGAAACCATGTACCGGCAATGATTCGCTCAAAGTACGGCAGGATCGGCTTCCAGATCGAGTCGGCGACTTTCTGGAAACTGGCGACCTTGTCCTTGTCCTGATCGTACTTGCACACCATGGGGGTTGTTCCCTGGTAGAAGAACAACCAGGCAATATCTTCGTCCGAGCCGGCATTGAAGCCGAATGAGGTGGTCGTCAGGCCGAAGCGCAGGTCTTTGGTAAACGGATCAAACGAGTCCCAACTGCCGGCGGTCGAGGCAGGATAGGTGTCCGTCACAGTGCGCGCTCCAAGATCGAACCGGGAATAGGTGTCGCTGTTCTTGAAGAAGAAATAAATCCGGTCGGGGCCTGCGCGCCAGTCGAGGGCAACAAAGTTTTCAAGTTGTGGCATGTTGATAAATCCTTTTAGAGAATCCTTGTGAAGTTGCAAGTTCAACGCTAAATGACGGCGGACCTGCGATATAGGCGATAATTGTTTCTTTGTCGGTTTTTATATTGGCGAAAGTTTCAGGCAGATAGCGCTCCTTGCCTGTCGGCCTGAATATCGAGGTCGGCTTTTTTCCGGCTTCCCGATAACGCCAGTGGCGGCCATAATTGCGCCTTAATCCTCGCCTGATTCACTCGCCTTTTTATTTGCGGAGCACCCATGCACGTACTGGTTTGCGAAGACGATGAGCTGATCGCCAGCGGGATCGTTGCCGGTCTCACGGCTCAGGGTTTGACCGTTGAGCACGTCAACACCGCGTCGAAAGCGCGGGCGATGCTCAAGGTTGCCGAATTCGACGTAATGGTGCTCGATCTCGGCCTGCCCGACGAGGATGGCCTCAAGCTGCTGCAACAGCTGCGTCAGAGCGGCCTGGAAATTCCGGTGCTGATTCTGACCGCGCGCGACTCGGTCACTGACCGTGTTGATGGCTTGCAGGCCGGGGCGGACGATTACCTGCTCAAGCCGTTCGATCTGCGTGAACTGTTCGCCCGCCTGCAAACCTTGTTGCGCCGCGTCGCCGGGCGCAGCGTCAATCTGATCGAGCATGGCGCGCTGACGTACGATCCGAGCAGCCGCGAAACCACCCTGGCCGGGCAACCAGTGGACTTGTCGCGCCGCGAGCAATCGCTGTTGCAGGCGCTGCTGCACAATCGTGGCCGGGTGCTGTCCACCGAGCAGTTGAAGGACAGCGTCTACGGCTTCAACGATGAACTGGAAAGCAACGCACTGAACGTGCACATCCATCACCTGCGCAGCAAACTGGGCAAAGGCATCGTCGAAACCGTGCGCGGTCTGGGCTATCGCCTCGGCCCGGCCGACGGTGGAGAGCAAGGCAAGTGATGAGTCTGCGACTGCGCCTGAGCCTGACCCTCGGCGCCGCGTTTGCGCTGATCTGGGCGCTGGCGGCGGCGTGGATGCTCAGTGATCTGCGCAATCAGATGATGTTTTCCCTCGACCAGCGGCTGGTCGCCTCGGCGCGCATGGTCGCCGGGCTGCTGGAACAGTTGCCGACACTCCCGAGTAAAGGCGAGGGCACGCATTTCAGTGCCGAACAACTGAATATCCCCGGTGGCATGGCCTGTCAGGTCAGCTCCTTGCGCGGGGAAATTCTCGCGCGCAGCCACAACAATCCCGAACAAGCGCTGGAAGCCGAGAAAATGGGCTTCCACGACCAGATGATCGACGGTGCACCGTGGCGCAGTTTTACCCTTGCCCGGGGCGATGTACGCATTACCACCGCCGACCGGCAGATCGAGCGCGAAGCGCTGAACATGTCGATCCTGCTGGCGGCATCGGTGCCGGTGGGCGTGGCGCTGCTCGGTTGCCTGTGCCTGTTGTGGCTGGGCATCGGCCAGGGTCTGGCGCCGCTCAACCGGCTGCGGGAAGCGCTGATGCGGCGCAATGCCGACTCGCTTGAGCCGTTGCAGATCCAGACCTTCCCTAGCGAATTGAAGCCGCTGCTCGAAACGCAGAATCAACTGTTCCAGCGCATCGGCAAGACCATCGAACGTGAGCGACGCCTGACCGGTGACGCGGCGCATGAACTGCGCAGCCCGCTGACGGCGATCAAGACCCATCTGCAAGTCGCGCGCATGACCGAGGGCAGTGCCCGCGATCAATCGCTGGCACGGGCCGAGGAAGGCGCTGATCGCTTGCATCGCACCCTCGAACAACTGCTGTTGCTGGCGCGGGTCGAGGGCAGTCTGTCGTTCGATGACGGCTCGCAATGCAGCGCCGAGCAGGTGGCACGCCTGGCGATTCAGGACGCCACGGGGGGCGAGCGCCTGCGCATCAAACTGCAACTGCCGAGCGGACTTTCCGCCGCGCCGCTGCAGATGCCGGCGGTGCTGTCGATTGCGGCGCTGCGCAATCTGCTCGACAACGCCTTGCGCCATACCGCCGAAGACTGTGCAGTTGAGCTGAGCCTGGAAACCATTGGCAACCGTGTACGTTTTGTTGTGCGCGACCATGGCCCGGGGATTGCGCCGGATGATCTGCAACACCTGACTCAGCGCTTCTGGCGCAACGGCCAAAGCACCGGTTGCGGCCTCGGCCTGGCGATTGTTCAGGCGATCGTTCAGCGCTGCGACTGTGCCCTGCATTTCGACAGCCGTCCGGATGGCCTGCGCGTCGAACTGACCATGCCGTTGCAGCCTGTCTGACCGCACCGCAAATCTCCTGTGGGAGCGAGCCTGCTCGCGAAGACGGCAGCACACTCAACATCAGTGTGGCTGCCAAATCGCTTTCGCGAGCAGGCTCGCTCCCACAGGAGAAAGTGTTTTGGCACATCAAATGTAACTTCTCGGCATTCGCTATCCGGCCCGGGTGGGGATAAGGTCATCGCAGCTTTGACTCAATGGATTGAGGGAACTGCGCCATGGAAGCACCCATCTGTATTCGTCCGGCCACATTGGCCGACGCCGGTATCATCAGCCGCATCATCGAACGCTCGATCCGCATCGGTTGTGCGCTTGATCACCGCAACGATCCATTACTTGTCAGCCAATGGATCGGCCTGCAATCCGCCGATTTCATCAGTGCTCGACTGGCCGATCCACACTTCTATCTCTGCATTGCGTTACTGGCGAACAAACCGGTCGGTGCCGGCATGGCGCAGGTCAGTGGTGACATTTCGCTGTGTTACGTCCAGCCGGAGTCTTTTCGTCGGGGCGTCGGGCGGGCATTGATTGAGGATCTGGAGGGCTGGTTACGGGTCCATGGAGTGCTGCACGTTCGCCTCAACAGCACGTATACCGGTCGTGCGTTTTATCATCGACTGGGCTACCACGAATCAGCGCCGCCCCTCGAATACCAAGGCTTGCAGACCCTGCCCATGCACAAGTCGCTGGCAGCGCCGGTCTGACAATTCGATCACAGGCTAAATCCTCAGGCCCCTTAAGCGTTTCCAGAACAGGAAAACCTGCAAGTGCGCCCCGCAATCGGAATGCGCACCTGTCCGGTGTGCTGTTTTGGTCACTATCCATAGCCAATTGAGGGGTCGAGAGATGTCAGTCGCCACCAGCCTTATCGAAGAGTCGTCGCCCCGGGTCAGCTCGGCGCCGGCCGAAACGCTGTACCAGTTCAACGAATCGCCATTGCTGGCCCGTCAGGCACGGCAGGAATCCAACGCGCGCAGCTATCCGCGACGCATTCCTCTGGCACTGAAACGGGCCAAAGGTCTGTATGTCGAAGACGTTGAGGGGCGCACTTTCATCGACTGCCTCGCGGGTGCCGGTACGCTGGCGCTGGGGCATAACCACCCGGTGGTGATCGAAGCGATCCAGCAGGTGCTGGCCGATGAATTGCCGCTGCACACCCTCGACCTGACCACGCCGGTCAAGGATCAATTCGTCCAGGATCTGTTTGGCCTGCTGCCTTCGGCCCTCGCGGCTGAAGCGAAAATCCAGTTCTGCGGCCCGACCGGCACCGATGCCGTGGAAGCGGCGCTGAAGCTGGTCCGCACGGCGACCGGGCGCAGCACGGTGTTGTCGTTCTCCGGTGGATACCACGGCATGAGCCAGGGCGCGCTGAGCCTGATGGGCAGTCTGGGGCCGAAAAAGCCGCTGGGCGCGTTGCTCAGCAGTGGCGTGCAGTTCATGCCGTTTCCGTATGACTACCGTTGCCCGTTCGGCCTCGGTGGTGCGGCGGGCGTCAAGGCCAACCTGAATTACCTGGAAAACCTGCTCAATGATCCCGAGGCCGGTGTACAACTGCCAGCGGCGGTGATCGTCGAAGCGGTGCAGGGTGAGGGTGGCGTGATTCCGGCGGACATCGAGTGGTTGCGCGGCTTGCGCCGCATCACCGAAAAGGCCGGCGTGGCGCTGATCGTTGACGAGATCCAGAGCGGTTTTGCCCGTACCGGCAAGATGTTTGCCTTCGAACACGCCGGCATCACCCCCGATGTGGTGGTGTTGTCCAAAGCCATCGGCGGCAGCCTGCCATTGGCTGTCGTGGTTTACCGTGACTGGCTCGACACCTGGCAGCCGGGCGCGCACGCCGGCACCTTCCGTGGCAATCAGATGGCCATGGCGGCAGGTTCGGCGGTGATGCGCTATCTGGTTGAACACAAGGTCTGCGAACACGCCGCTGCCATGGGTGAACGCCTGAGCGAGCACCTGCGCATCCTGCAACGCGACTTCCCGCAACTGGGTGACATTCGCGGTCGTGGCCTGATGCTTGGCGTGGAACTGGTCGAGCCGAACGGCACACCGGATGCGCTCGGTCATCCGCCAGCGTTTGCACGACTGGCGCCGTTGGTACAGCGCGAATGCCTCAAGCGTGGGTTGATTCTGGAGTTGGGCGGTCGGCATGGTGCGGTGGTGCGTTTCCTGCCGCCGCTGGTGATCACAGCCGCCGAAATCGACCGTGTTGCGGAAATCTTCGGTCGAGCTTTGGCCGCGGCCACTGCGTCGCTGTAAATTTTTCGCCGCGCCGAACGTTCTTTCTACATACCCGGCTGCACCCCTCGTGCAGCCCACCCTTACAACGATGGAGAACCAGCATGACGTCAGTATTCGACCGCGAGGACATCCTCTTTCAGGTCGTGGTCAACCACGAAGAGCAATACTCGATCTGGCCGGATTACAAAGCCGTGCCGCAAGGCTGGCGCACTGTGGGCAAGAGCGGCCTGAAAAAGGAATGCCTGGCCTACATTGAAGAAACCTGGACTGACATGCGTCCGCTGAGCCTGCGCCAGAAGATGGAAGGGCAGGCCGCCGCGCAGTAAGCGGTCAGGCAAAAACAAACCCGCTGGACTGGAAACAGTCAGCGGGTTTTTTCATGCCCTGGATTTGTGTAGTCCGGGCTGGCCTCTTCGCGAGCAAGCTCGCTCCCACATGGGATCTGTGTCGTGCACAAACCCCTGTGGGAGCGAGCCTGCTCGCGATGAACGATAACGCGGTCCGGCTGGAACTAAGCCCCGCTCAATCCCTTCAGCAGCAAATCCACATTGCCTTCCAGCTCGGCCACCGGATCCGCCGCATCGGTACTCAACACCACCAGATGGCTACCCGACTCGGCAATTGCCGCTTTCACCGGCTCCGACGGCTGCCGATGATGCAGCACCACCGCGACATCATTGTCCTTCAGCGTTGCCGTGAGTTTTTTCAGATCCTCAGCCGTCCACTCGGCATCAGGCCGTGGATCCTCGCCGATCAGTTCCAGATTGAGGCTGCCGATCAGGTAGCCGAAATGATCGCTCAGACTCATCACACTCAGATTGTCGGCGTTGGCCAGTCGCGCTTCGCTGTCGGCGCTGAGCTTCAGCAAACGTTGCTTCAACGTCGCCAGATTCGCCTCGATCGCAGGCTTGGCACTTGGTGCCAGGCGCACCAGATCCGCCGCCAGCACATCCGCCATGCGTCCCATGTTGTTGCTGGCCAGCCATGGCTGGCTGTTCAAACCATCGACCTTCAGACCCGGTTGCACGGCAATGCCGGGCAGGGCGCCGTCGACCGGGCGCGCCGCATCGACTTCAACGATGCGGATATTGCTGCGGCGGGCAATCGGGTACAGCTGATCATCCGGCCACAGCGAGCGCACGCCAATCACGGCATCGGCAGCGCTGGCCAGTTTGCTCAATGCCGGAGCGCCACGCCCTGTGAAGTAGGCACTCTGACGACTGCCCGGCAGGTTCGCCGGCGCCGCCCGTTCAAGATTGACGTCGGTGCCTTTGAGCAGCGCTTCCGCCAAGCCAAAGGTGATGGGCAAGGAGGCCAGCACCCGCAGCGGTCTGGTATTTTCGGCAGCCATCAACGGCGTGCAGATCACGCCGCACAGGGTCATGGCCAGGGTCAGTTTGCGCAGTGAAAAAATCATTTATCCAAGATTCCCTTTCAGGCTCGGGACAACCCCGCGCGCGATGGCGGCGAGGGCGAAAGCGATGCCGGCGACCAGAATGATCGCGGCGCCGGACGGAATCGGCAGATCGAACACGATGGGCGCCAGAATCCCGCACAACGTGCTGACCGTGGCGATCAGCACCGAGCACCAGAAAAACCCTTTGAGCGACTGGCTGAGCAAACGCGCCGCCGCTGCAGGAATCACCAGCAGTGCGCCGACCAGAATTGCGCCAATGACTTTTACCGCCGCCACGGTGATCAGCGTCACCAGAATCACGAACAGATAATCCAGGGTCTTCACCGCTACCCCGCGCACCGCCGCCAGCTGCGGGTTGAAGCTGGCGAGCATGATGCGGTTGTACAGCGGCAAGGCGAGGGCCATGACCAGCGAACCGACAATGGCCAGCACCGCCAGATCGTTGCCATTAACCGTCAGCACTGAGCCGAATAACACGTTCTCGAGAATGTGCACATTGATCTTGCCCGCCAGAATCAGCAGCAGACTCGCGCCGAGTGCCAACGACACCGAGAGGAACACGCCGATCAAGGTGTCCGGCGCCAAACCAGTACGGTTGCGCAGATAATTGAGCAGGATGCCGAACAACAGGCAGTAACCGAACAGGCTGCCGTACGGTCCGGTGTAAGGCTCGCCAAGCAGAATGCCGATGGCCACACCGGTCAGCGCCGCGTGGCCCACCGCTTCGGAGAAAAATGCGAAACGCTTGACCACCACCAGCGTGCCGAGGCCGCCGAGTACCGGACCGATCAACAGCCCGGCAAGTAGCGCATTGACCACAAAACCGTAGGCCAGCGCTTCCGGCAGATAGCCGGACGAGGCCCAGCCCTGCACCATCAAACGAAAGGCTTCGTAACTCATCAGGCAGCGCTCCGTGGATGGGTCGAAAACAGCGTCAGCAGGCGTTCCGGGGTCAGTGCCTGTTGTGGCGTGGCGTCGAACAGCACGCGGCGGTTCAGACCGGTAACGCGACTGGCCAGACGCCCGACCGCTTCCAGATCGTGCTCGATCCACAGCACCGTGATACCCGCCGCGCGCCAGTCGCCGAGCAGGCGTTCGAACACCTGAATCCCGGCTTCATCAAGGGCCGACATCGGCTCATCCAGCACCAGCAGTTGCGGCGCCGGAATCAAGCCTTGTGCGAGCAGAACGCGCTGCCGCTCACCGCCGGACAACGCGCCCATGCGCCGCTTGCGTTTGTCCTGCATGCCGACGCGCTCCAGCGCTTCGCCGATGGCGCCCGCGTAACGTTTGCTCAAGCCGAGAAATGCGGGACGGCGCTGGCACATGGCGGCCATGAAGTCGTCGACGGTCATCGGCAGACCGCGATCGAATTCCAGCGCTTGCGGCACATAACCGATGATGCCGGGCTCGCCGGGCCATTGCAGGCTGAGCTGGCCCTGATGGGGCATTTGCCCGAGCAAGGTTTTGATCAGCGAACTCTTGCCGCCACCGTTGGGGCCGACCAGGGCATGCACGCTGCCGGGCTGCACCTGGAAGGTGACGTTGTCCAGAATCGTGGTTCGCCCCAGCGTCAGACAAACCCCCGCAAAATCCAGAGTCGGCCCACAGACTTGTGGGAGCGAGCTTGCTCGCGAATGCGGTGTGTCATTCGATAAAGATGTTGGCTGACCCGACGCCTTCGCGAGCAGGCTCGCTCCCACAGGGGATTGGAGTTCGTTCGAGATCGTTTCTTTGGAAGTCATGCGCCAGACTCCTGAATCGCCCGCACTACGGTGTTGAGGTTGCCGGTCATTTCCTTTTCGTACTTGTCGGCGGTGTATTCGCCATAGGAAATGTGCGACAGCGGGTACAGTTTGACGCCGGATTCACGCTGAATCGTTTCGACGTAGGTGGAGGGGAAATCCATCTCCGAGAAGATCACTTTCACATCGAGTTCGCGCAGTTGATCGATGGTTTTTTTCAACTGACTCGGGCTCGGCTCAATGCCGTGCGCCGGTTCGACCACAGCCGTCACTTCCAGGCCGAACTCACGCAGCAGATAGTCGTAAGCCGCGTGTACCGTGGCCACGCGCAGTTCGGCGTTCGGCGCTTGAGTCAGTTTGGCCAGAGCATCGGCGCGCATCTGCCGCAGGCGTTTGCCGTAGGCGCGGGCGTTCTGCGTGTAGGTCTTGGCGTTGTCCGGATCGAGCTTTCCCAGTTCGCGGGCAATGTTGTTGACCTGGGCGATGGAGGCGCTGATCGACAAAAACGTGTGCGGATTGACCACTTTGCCGGCGCCGCGTGCGGCGACCCCGGTGGCGGCCAGCAGCGGTACGTTTTCGTTGGCTTCGATGGTCTTGATGTTCGGCGTTTCGCTGGCGGCGATCATGCGGTCGGCGAAGTCGTCATGGCCGACGCCGTTGAGCACGATCACATCCAGCCCGCTGATGCGTTTGATGTCTTCGGCGCGCGGCTCGTAGGCGTGCGGGTTGAAACCGGCAGGAATCAGCGGCACCACCTCGGCCTTGTCACCGACGATGTTCGCCACATAGCTGTAATAGGGGTGCAAGGTAATGCCGATGCGCAGGCGCTTGGCCTGATCGGCGCTGGCCAGCGGACTCAGCAGGCAGGCACAGAGGCCGAGCAGAAACCAGCGTAACAATGGACGGCGCGGTGATGAAATAGACATGGGCAAACGGTCTTCTCTCGGATGAGGGCGAGGAATCAATGGCGATGTTCGCGGGTAACCCCGGCATCGTATTGCGCGACGATCTGTTTCCAGCCGGCGGCGGACAGGGCGGCTTCGGTCAAGTCGGTGGGCACTTGCAGGCTGGCATCGCGGTTGAGCCAAATGTCCGCAGCGGCCTTGTCATCGCTGCTCAACAGCATGACGAACGAGCCGGCGATGGCCGGGCTTTGGCTATGGCCGAAATAGGCCGTGTTCGCCAGTAGCTGCCAGGCATGACCACCACGGCTGACCGAACTCGCGTCCTGGGCAAACGGCGCGAAGCCTTCGTCGGCCAGATTTTGTGGTGTCGGCAGCGCTTGCTGTTCTTCGCGCAGCAAGCGGATTTCGTCGAAGGTCACCCGCAGGTCGGCGTAGATGCCTTGCTCGGCAGCACTGAGGTCGCGGCGCGCGTCGAACTGGTGACTGGCGACGGGCTCCGGTTCATGGGAAACCCCACGCCACGCGACGACAGCACCAGCAACCGCGAGGATCAACAGACACAACAGCAGGACATTGAGGGTTTCATGGCCGGCACCGGCCGGGCGCACGATTTGTGTGGTTGGCGTACTCATGGGGATTCGATATCCGCTTGGTCGATTTCGACCACGTGGCCTGGGCCTGCGTCGAACAGCACATAGAACTCGGCGCCAGGTTTCTTGAACGTCAGGGTCGAGTCGCTGCCAAGCTTGCCCGGCACCAGAATGGTTTCGTCGTAGCCGATCACATCGAGGGTCACCCCCGGCGCACCGCTGCCGTCGGAAAAGCCGCCGGTGCATTTGATCTGCTCGGCATCGATGGCTTTGCATTCGCACATCGGGTTGTGGGCGAGGGCGCCGGCGCTGAAGCCGGCGCTCAGCACCAGCAGCGCAGCACTCAGGTGCAGGCGCAAAGGGCGGTGAGAGCGGGTCATGGTTTGGCTCCTTGTTTGTTCAGCCAGGCGATGGTGGCGGGGGAGGCCTGACTCAGGGGAATCGAGGCTTGATGCATGCTGCCGTCCCAGCCTTCCATGGTGATCCACAGTTCGGCGTCGGCCGGGGTTTTTACCGGGACCGGCAGTTGCGTACCCATGCGGTAAGGCGTGCCGAAGAAAATCACCCCGGCGGCGCGCAGGCTGCGCGGTTTGCCGATACGCAGGTAAGTTGCCTTGACCGGCTCGACGCAGGCCGTGCACAGCGCGGCGCTGAAGGCTTTCAGATAACCGGCGGGACCGTCGGAGCGTGGCGCTTCATTGCGCAGTTCGGCCAGACGCAGGCTCCATGGGCCGACCTGTATTTCACCGATTTCACGCTCGCCCAGGCCGGCGTCGCCGCGAAACAGCGCTGCGTCGGCGAAGTATTTGGGCATGAACCCCAGCGGGATCAGCAGCAACAGAACATTGATGTGAAAGCGCCATTTGTGCCAGAACAGGCTCAGTCGTGAAGGCTGAGGGGCGGTGGTGATCTTGCTCACAGGCTGGCCTCCGAAGGTTCACGGTTGACGAGTGGTTGCGCATTGGCGCGTTGCTTCTTGTTCTCGCGCTTGAGCGCGTTGGCGGTGGCCAGGGCGGTGCGTTTGGTCCAGATCAACAAACCGCTGA
This sequence comes from Pseudomonas sp. CROZ-RG-20F-R04-15, assembly GCF_022662375.1. Taxonomy (GTDB): domain Bacteria; phylum Pseudomonadota; class Gammaproteobacteria; order Pseudomonadales; family Pseudomonadaceae; genus Aquipseudomonas. The sequence continues at coordinate 361,228 of NZ_JAKNQL010000002.1, forward strand.
GCACCATCATGCTGAGGATCAATCCGAAGAAGAACCAGATCAGCTTGATCCACAGTCCACCAAAATCACCGGTGTGCAGCGGGCGCATGGATTCGGTGACAAATTCCAGCGAGGAGCGGTCGGACAGCACTCGAGAAGACGCCATATCGCCGCTGTAGGGATTGAGTGTTGCACTCTGGAACATCAGGGGATACCAGCCGCGACCACGGATATCGAGGTGGCTGTAGGCATTGAACGGCATGTTGATGTCACTGGCTTCCAGCCCGGGGATTTTTTGCTGGGCGATTTCGATGGCGCGATCCAGGTTGATCCGGGCGGGCGGCAGACCATCGGCAGTCAATGGCACGCTGTCACGGGCCATGGCTGGAATGATCGCTTCGCTGGAAATGGAAATGTGGTTGTCGGACAGCACCGCTTCAATCAGAAACCAGGTGCTGGTGATGGAGATCACCGCGATGAACCAGATCGACCAGATACCGCTCAGGCGATGAAAGTCACCCCAGAAAATCCGCGCACCGTGACGAAAACGCAGCGTGGGGCTGAAAAAGCCTTTCCAGAACCGTTTATAGACCACCAGCCCGGTAATCAGCGATGCCAGCAGCGGAAAGCTCAGGGCCGATACCAGATACCAGCCCCAGCTATAACCGTTGGTGAAAGGCACCAGCCACCAGCCATGCAGGGCGCGGGTGAATGCCTGGAAATTGAATTGCGGTGCCGTACCCTGAATAACACCCGTATACGGGTTGACGTAGGTCACCAACGAACGCCCGTCCGGATAGCTGAGCGTGACATCAAGAGCGAAATGGGATTCGTCCGGGCGGCTGATGCGTTGCACCAGTGCCAGCGGTTCTGCGGTTTTGATGGCCGTTATGATTTCCTCATAACCGAGTCGTGGCGCATCGTCCGCTGGCTGGCTGGCGCGCATTTGCGGGTTGGCTAGCCAGACGATCTCTTGACTGACCACCGCCAGGGTGCCGGTGACGCAGACGATCAGGACAAAGAACCAGATCGGTAATGCCAGCCAGCTATGAACGAGGAACCACAGTTTGGAGCGGGATTTCTTCGACATGATTGCGCGTCTTGATAGCGGTGAAAGGGCGCGTAGCTACGGGCTTCGCAGCACGGGAGTCCCCGGAAGACCGGACGTGGCTTTTGCCTACGCGAACGGCCTGCATCTCAATAGGACGGATGAGCGAGGTAAATCCCGAAAGGTGATATGAAAGCAAATGTTTCCCAATTCCCCGATCACCACAAATCCCCTTGTGGGAGCGAGCTTGCTCGCGAAGGCGCCGGGTCAGTCACTTCATCCGTTGCCTGATCCACCGCTTTCGCGAGCAGGCTCGCTCCCACAGGTTTTTGCTGCGTGCATGGGATCAAACACGATTCATGATCCACGCCATCACCGTCAGGCAATTGATGGCGGCTGCGCGCTGCCTATGATGGAAATCACCCTGATTGCCTGAGTGAGCGCCTTGATGACCGCCAGAACCCTCTACGACAAACACATCGATTCGCACACGGTGTGCCGTCTCGACGATCAGGGCCATGTCCTGTTGTACATCGATCGCCAGGTGATCAACGAATACACCAGCCCGCAGGCCTTCAGCGGTTTGCGCGCGGCCGGGCGCGACGTCTGGCGGCCGGGCACGGCACTGGCGGTGGTTGATCACGTCAACCCGACCACACCAGTGCGCGTCGCGGAAATGCCCGATGCGGGCGGCGCGCGGCAAGTGTCGTATCTGGCGGAGAACTGCCGGGACTTTGGCATCGAGTTGCTGGACATCCTCGACAAACGTCAGGGCATCGAACATGTGATCGCGCCGGAGCAGGGTTTCATTCTGCCGGGCATGGTCATCGCTGCTGGCGACAGCCATACCACCACCTATGGCGCGCTCGGCGCCTTCGGGTTCGGCATCGGCACGTCCGAGATCGAGCATTTGCTGGCCTCGCAGACGCTGGTCTACAAATGTCTGAAAAGCCTGCGCGTGACTGTCGACGGCGATCTGGCGCCGGGCCTGACCTCCAAAGACGTGATCATGGCCCTGATCGGTCGCATCGGCGCTTCCGGGGCCAGCGGTTACGCCATTGAGTTCTGCGGTTCGACCATCGATGCCTTGAGCGTTGAAGCGCGCATGACCATCTGCAACATGGCCGTCGAGGCCGGCGCGCGCGGCGCATTCATGGCGCCGGACGAAAAGGTCTTCGCCTATCTCAAGGGCAAGCCACGCGCGCCGCAAGGTGAGCTTTGGGAACGGGGCGTGAAGAAGTGGCGCGAACTGCGCAGTGATCCGGGCGCGGTGTTTGACCGCGAGATTCATCTGGATGCCAGCGTGCTGGAACCGATGGTCACCTGGGGCACCAGCCCCGATCAGGCCGCCGCCATCGGAGCGCGGGTGCCGGATCCGCAAGCGATCAGCGACCCGATCCTGCGTCAGGACATGCGACGTGCCCTCAATTACATGGGGCTCGAAGCGGGCATGGCGCTCAGCGATATCGTCATCAGCCACGCCTTTATCGGCTCGTGCACCAACGCGCGGATCGAAGACCTGCGCGATGCGGCCAGCGTCGTGCGCGGTCAGCACGTCGCCGAACATGTGCGGGCGATGATCGTTCCCGGTTCCAGCGAAGTTCGCGCGCAGGCCGAAGCCGAAGGGTTGGCGCAGATCTTTATCGACGCCGGTTTCGAATGGCGGCAGTCCGGCTGCTCGATGTGCCTGGCGATGAACGACGACGTGCTCGCGCCCGGCGACCGCTGCGCATCCAGCACCAACCGCAACTTCGAAGGCCGGCAGGGCGCCGGCGCCCGCACCCATTTGATGAGCCCGGCAATGGTCGCTGCGGCGGCCATCAGTGGTCGACTCACCGATATCCGCCACTTTGGAGAACGCCCATGAGCCTGCAACCTTTCACTCAAGTCAGCGGTCAGGCCGCGCCGTTATTGGCGGCCAATGTCGACACTGACGTAATCATGCCCAAGCAGTTTCTCAAAGGCATTGATCGCCAGGGACTCGATCGCGGCGTGTTTTTCGATCTGCGCTTTCTGCGCGATGGCCAGCCCGACCCCGACTTCGTGTTGAACCAACCGGCGTGGCAGGGGGCGAGTTTTCTGGTGGTCGGGGCGAACTTTGGCTGCGGTTCCAGTCGCGAACATGCGGTTTGGGGTTTGCAGCAGATGGGTATCCGCGCGTTGATCGGCAGCAGTTTCGCCGGGATCTTTTACGACAACTGTCAGCGTAATGGTGTGTTGTTGATCACGCTGGAGGAGGCGCAGGTGCAGCGCATCGGACGGCTTGTCGGTCAGCCTGAGACGGCGCGAATCAGTATCGATCTGGAGGCGCAGCAGATTGGTTTGGCGGATGGCAGCGTGATCGATTTCCAGATCGACACCCTGCGCAAAACCTCGTTGCTGCTCGGCCTGGACGCCATCGGCAGTACCTTGCAACGTCGCGAACAGATCAAGGCCTTCGAACGCCAACACCTGGCCAACAACCCTTGGCTCTCCTGACCCACCGCTGATCCCTTGTGTGAGCGAGCCTGCTCGCGAAAGCGCTCGTTCAGTCGATATCAATGCCGACTGACCGGACGCATTCGCGAGCAGGCTCGCTCCCACATTTGATATCGGGTGTTTCAGCTAAAGGGAAAGGCCTTTGAAATGCGCCTGCAAAAACTCCACACACGCGCGCAACTTCCCCGAATGCGCCAACCGTGTCGGGTACACCGCCCAGACATTGGCGCTCTGACTGTAATTGTCCAGCACCTGCACCAATCTTCCTTGCTCCAGTAGCGGCTTCACATCCCACAACGACCGCAACAAAACCCCACGCCCGTCCAGCGCCCATTGCAAAACAATCTCGCCATTGTTGGACGACAACGGCCCGCTGACCCGCACGTTCTCTTGGCCGCCATCGCGATCCAGATTCCAGATACCGAAGGCATTGTCGCGCTCCTTGATCACCAGGCAATCGTGCTGCTGCAGATCGTCCAGCGTTTGCGGCGTGCCGCGACGTTGCAGATAACCGGGCGCCGCGCACAGCACGCGCCGATTGCTGACCAGACGCCGGCCTATGTGCTGGCCGGGAATGTCATCGCCGACACGGATCTCCAGATCGAAACCTTCATTGATGATGTCCACCACCCGGTCAAACAGGTCGAGGCGAATCTCCAGTTCTGGATAACGTTCGGCCAGCAACGACACCGCCGGTGCCACATGATTGCGACCGAAACCGAAACTGCTGCAGATGTGCAAACGCCCACGCGGGCTGTCGTGGGCGTCGCAGAGTTCGTCGTGCAGTTGCTGGAAATCATCGAGAATGCGCAATGCCCAGCGCTGCACGCGTTCGCCGTCCTCGGTCAGCGAGACGCGACGGCTGGTGCGGTGCAACAGGCGAGTACCGAGGGTGGTTTCAAGAATCTGGATGCGTTTGCTGACGTAGGCCGGTGACAGGCCCAGTTCATCCGCCGCAGCGGCAAAGCCGTTTTTGCGGATCACGGTGAGCAGCACACGCAGGTCTTCGGGCAGGGGCACGGTGTCTTTCTTCTGGGACATGTCAAAAACGAACACTGGCGGCAGAAGCCGCCAGCATAGCACCGAGATCCGGTGGTTCCGGTCAGCGCAGAAAGGCCAAGGCTTCGGCGAGCAACAGTTCGGGGACTTCTTCGGCAATGTAATGGCCGGCGGGCAGTGCCTGACCGCTGACGTTGGCCGCCACTTGCTGCCATTCCTTGAGTGGATCGAAACAGCTTCCGACGGTGCCTTCGGCGCCCCACAACACGCGCAGTGGCAGATTCAGGTGATGCCCGGCGGCGATGTCGGCGCGGTCGTGCTCAAGATCGATGCTGGCGCTGGCGCGATAGTCTTCGCAGATGCCACGGGCGCTGCCCGGTTGTTGCAGGCAACGCAGGTATTCACTGAAGGCTGCATTGGTAAACGGCTTGAGTCCGGCGCTGCGGCTGCCCATCACGCTGCGCAGATAACTTTCGGGATTGGCTTCGAGCAAGGTTTCCGGCAGTGGCGCCGGGCGGATCAGGAAGAACCAGTGCCAGTAGGCGCGGGCGAAGGCTTCGTTGGTTTGTGCGTACATCGACAGGGTCGGCGCGATGTCCAGCAGCATCATGCGCTGCACGGCGGCGGGGTGGTCGAGCGCGAGGCGATGGGCGACTCGTGCGCCACGGTCGTGGGCGAGGATCGAAAACTGCTCGAAGCCCAGCGACTGCATCAGCTCGACATTGTCGCGGGCCATTTCGCGCTTGGAGTAATTGGCGTGCAGCTCATCGGCGGCCGGCCGGCTACTGTCGCCGTAACCGCGCAGGTCGGCGGCGACCACGGTGAAGTGTTCGGCCAGTTGTTCGGCAATCTTGTGCCAGATCACGTGGGTCTGCGGGTGGCCGTGCAACAGCAACAGGCCCGGCCCGCTACCGCCGAGGCGGTAGGCAATGTCGACGCCGTTGACGTGGCGCTGGTCTTTGCGGAATCCGGCAAACATCGGGCTGATCCTTTTTCAGGGTTCTCTTTGGCTGCATCCTGAAATTGTCCGGCGTTCGCGGCAAGGGGCAAAGCGTGGTGGGCAGGTTCATGAAGTGTGTTCATGAGGCTCGGGTTGCCAGTGCCGGCCCCTTCGCGAGCAGGCTCGCTCCCACAGTAGTTTCCGGTGTGACCATTATCTATGCCACCCAACGAAACCCTGTGGGAGTGAGCCTGCTCGCGAAGAGGCCAGTCCAGACACTGAAATGCTCAACCCTGCTGAAACATCTCCATCGCCCGCTGCTTGATCTGCTCTTCAGTCAGATCTTCCTTGCGCGTGGCCAGAAACCACAGATGCCCATACGGATCCTTCAACGTCCCGCTGCGATCACCGTAAAACTGATCCTTGACCTCGGACACCGTCGTCGCCCCCGCGTCCAGCGCTCGCTGAAACGACTTGTCGACATCGGTTACATACAGATGCAAACCAACTGATACGGCTTTATCAGGATTGCTCAACGGCCCCTGATCGCACGGCGAGCCGAGCATGATCGCGCTGTCGCCAATGCGCAGTTCGGCGTGGCCGATGCCGCCGTCGGGCATGGCCAGGCGCATGACTTCGGTCGCGCCGAAGGCTTTTTTATAGAAGTCGATGGCCTCGGCGGCTTTGTGGATGCCGAGGTACGGGGTAATGCTGTGATACCCCTCGGGAATGGGTTTGACGCTCATGACGTTCTCCCTGACTTTTTGTTCTATGAGATGTGGCTCCACCGGATTTGTGGAAGATTCACTATAGAACTGTCCTCGCCGTGCAAATTTTTGCCCGACGAGCGTCAGTCTTTGGGAAAGTGCGGCCCCGGTCCCTGTTCCCCCAGCACATCGCCCTGATTGCGCAGCGGACAGGCCTCCATCGACAAACACCCGCAACCGATGCAGCCATTGAGTCGGTCGCGCAGTAGCGTCAACTGCTCGATCCGTTCGTCCAGTTCCCGTCGCCATTGCTGCGAGAGGATTTTCCAGTCTGCTGCCGTCGGTGCGCGATCGTCCGGGAGAATTTTCAGCGCCTCGCCAATTTCCGCCAGTGGAATCCCCAACCGCTGCGCAACCTTGATCAAGGCCACCCGGCGCAGCACTTCGCGCGGATAGCGCCGCTGGTTGCCGGCGTTGCGCTGGCTCTGGATCAGGCCTTTGGATTCATAAAAGTGCAGGGCGGTGACGGCCACGCCACTGCGTGCGGCGACTTCACCGACGGTGAGTTGCTTGTGCACGGTTTCCTTGGTGATCATTGCAAAAATGCTCTTGACCTTGACTTAACTAGAGGTTTTACCCTGCAGGCCTTCGAGTCGCAAGGCTCGTCTTACGATGAGTGGGGGCTTTCCATGAACAACCGCAGTTTTACCCAATTGATCGAATTTGAAATCGAACCACGCCAACAACCCGCCCTGGTGACCGCGTTGTCGAGGCAGACCGAGCGCCTGGCTCAGCGCTACGACGGTTTTGTCAGCGCCAGCGTGCAGGCCAGCGATGACGGCCGGCGCGTGTTGAGTTTTCTGCAATGGCAGACACGCGAGGCGGGGGAGGCGGCATTTCGCAGCTTCGAGAGTGGCGAACAGGATTTCTGGCAACTGATCCACACCCATCAGGCGAAAACCGTGACCTTCAATTCGTTCCAGGTGCTGAGCAGCATCGCCCGCAGTCACGACGATGCGCTGCACTGCAACCTGGTCGGTTAGATCGATAACTGGATCAAACGCTCACCTTGCAGGTTTTCCGTGAGTCGCCGCTTGTTCACTGCCAGTTCGCCGATCTTGATCAAACGCGTGCGGGTGACGTTGCGGCTCAGTCCGAGTAGCGCTGCGGTGTGCACCTGGTTGTAATGGCAAAAGCGATACGCCGCGCGCAACAAAGCGTCTTCGACCTTCTCGTGCAACGCGCCGGCTTGTTGCGCAAACAGTTTTTGAAAGGCCTGTTCCAGCAACGCCTCCGGTGAATCGTCGGTGCCGGCATGATCGTCGGGGCGTTCGATGCGCAGGTTCGACAGGCGCAGATCGTCGCGTTCGATCACGCCGTTGCGGCAGATCAACAACGTGTGATGGATGACGTTTTCCAGCTCGCGAATATTGCCCGGCCAACCGTAAGCGCGCAGCTTGTGCTCGGCGCCGGGACTGATACTCACGCGTCCGTAACCGAGGCGCTGACTGTAGGCTTCGATGAAGTGGCGGGTGAGCGGGAGGATATCGCCGGGACGCTCGCGCAACGGGCTCAATTCCAGATTGACCACATTGAGGCGGTAATACAGATCCTCACGGAAATTGCCGGCATTGATGGCTTTTTCCAGCTGCACATTGGTTGCCGCCAGTACCCGTACGTCGATGGGTATGCTTTTGCGCGAGCCAAGCCGCACCACTTCGCGTTCTTGCAAAACCCGCAGCAATTTCACCTGAATCGCCATCGGCAGGTCGCCGATTTCATCGAGAAACAACGTGCCGCCGTCCGCTTCCTCGAACCATCCGGCCTTGGCACTCAGTGCGCCGGTGAACGCGCCTTTTTCATGACCAAACAACTCCGCTTCCACCAACGATTCGGAAAACGCCCCGCAATTGACCGCGATAAACGGCCGATGACGGCGATTGCTGAGGTTATGAATATGCCGCGCCACCAGCTCTTTGCCGGTACCGGTTTCGCCGATGATCAGCACACTTGCTTCACTCGGCGCGACTTGCTGCAAATGCGCAAGCAGGGCCTGGGACTTCGGGTCTTCGAAGACCTGCGCGGTGGCGCGGATCGACGTGGCGAGCGCGGGGGAGGGCGGTAGGGTCAGCAGTTGCATGGGCTCGTCCTTCTTTTCAGTTCAAATGCAGGCAGGTCAGGAATAGAAGGTCGGCACCGGCAGCGACTGATTCAGCGCCCAGTCGCCCAACTCATGGAGTTTGTAATCCAGTGGGTCGTGCAGGGTTTGCGTGCGCAGGTTGCGCCAGTGGCGGTCGAGGCGCAGGGAGGCGTGGGTCGAGCGCGCGCCGGTCACTTCGAACAAACGGCTGCAAATTTCCAGCCCTTGGCGGCTGGCGGCGACTTTGGCGGTGGCAATCGCCGTGGCGACATGACCGCGCTCTTCGGCGCTGAGATTCGCACCTTTGGCCCACGCCTCATCGAGCAATGCGGCCGCGCGTTCGACCAACAGGCGAATGCTTTCCAGCGCCACCCAGAACTCGCCGTAATGCGCGAGCACGTACGGATCTTCACGCACATCGCGCGCCGCGGATTTGTGCCACAGCCGGGTTTCACTGAGGGTGTACTGCCGCGCCTCTTCGAAAGCGCCTTCGGCAATCCCGAGAAACATATGCGTGAACGTCAGTTGCGCGATCAATGGCCGCAGGCAGGCGAACGGCGTGCTCAACGGGCCGGGATCGAGGAGCAATTCCGATTCTTCGACGCGCACCCGTTCAAACGTGGCGCTGCCGCTGTCGGTCTGGCGCTGGCCGATGTTGTTCCAGTCGTTGTGCAGGGTGATGCCACTGCGTCCGCTGGGAATCGCCGCGATCAGCAACTTGCCGCCGGCGCTTTCATCGACCGCCGAGGCGATCAGCATCTGTGAATCGCTGGCGCCGGAACAGAAGCTTTTCTTCCCGGAAAACTCGCGCCAGCCACCGAGGTCCTTGACCACGGTGCGGGTGTCGAGCGGGTTGAGCGCGTTGCCCCAAAACCAGTTCTGCCGCGCGGTCTGTTCGAACCACGGCTGCCATTGTTCCGGTCGCGAGAACAGGCGCACGGTGGCGAGCATCAAATGATGAAAGCCGAAAACGTGGGCGATCGAACTGTCGACCTTGGCGAACTCGCGAACAACTTGCAGGGTTTCACTCCAGCTCGCGCCGAGGCCGCCGTAGCGGGTCGGAATACTCAAGGCCAGCAGGCCGCTGTCGCGCAGGGCATCGCGCTCGACCTTCGGCGTGCCGCCACGCTCGTCACGCTCGACGGCAGTCAGGGCAAACCCGGCGGCCAGTTGGCGGGCAGTCTGCAGCGGAGATAACAATGTACTTTGCGGTTTGGCGGTCACACCAACACTCCTGAATTCACTCAGCCGGTGTAGGAGCTGCCGCAGGTTGCGATCTTTTGACGTTGATTTTTAAACACCAGATCAAAAGATCGCAGCCTGCGGCAGCTCCTACAGGGGATTTGTTTATGCCGAGGCTTTTGTGGGCAGCACATCATTGGCAATCATTTCGCCAAACGGCCCGGTCAGATTGGTCACGCCACGCCCGGCCAGACTCGCGTAAGGCTCGGGCAGCAACGGGAACACCAACTCAGCAAAGCGGTAAGCCTCTTCCAGATGCGGATAGCCGGAGAAGATGAAACTCTCGATGCCCAGATCCGCGTATTCCTTGATCCGCGCCGCGACTTGCTGCGGATCGCCGACCAATGCCGTCCCGGCACCGCCGCGCACCAGACCGACACCGGCCCACAGGTTGGGGGCAATTTCGAGGTTGTCGCGACGGCCATCGTGCAACGCCGCCATGCGCCGCTGGCCTTCAGAGTCGAAGCGCGAGAAGGATTTCTGCGCCGCTTCAATGGTCTCGTCGCTGATGTGTTCGATCAATTTGTCCGCGGCTTTCCAGGCCTCTTCGGCGGTCTCGCGCACGATTACATGCAGGCGAATGCCGAACTTGACCTGGCGGCCATGCCGCGCCGCGCGTTCGCGCACATCGGCGAGTTTTTCCGCGACGGCGGCGGGTGGCTCGCCCCAGGTCAGATAGACATCGACTTGTTCGGCGGCCAGATCATGTGCTGCGTCGGATGAGCCACCAAAGTACAGCGGCGGATAAGGTTTTTGCACCGGCGGATACAGCGCTTTGGCGTTCTGCACCTTCAAATGTTTGCCGTCGAAATCCACCGCCTCGCCTTGCAACACGCGACGCCAGATCTTCAGGAATTCATCGGTGACTTCATAGCGCTCGGCGTGGCTGAGGAAACTGCCGTCGCCACGGTTCTCGTCCGGATCGCCTCCGGTCACCACGTTGATCAACAAGCGCCCGTTGGACAGTCGATCCAGAGTTGCGGCCATGCGCGCCGACACCGTCGGCGAAATGATCCCCGGACGGATCGCCACCAGATAACGCAGACGCTCGGTCAACGGCACCAGTGCCGAGGCGATGACCCAAGAGTCTTCGCAGGAGCGCCCGGTGGGAATCAGTACGCCGTGGTAGCCGAGGCTGTCAGCCGCTTGGGCGACTTGTTTCAGATAATTGAGAGTGACCGGGCGCGCACCTTGGGTGGTGCCCAGATAGTGGCCGTCGCCGTGGGTCGGCAGGAACCAGAAAACATCCATGAACGGCTCCTTAAGCGATCTTCAGCAAGGGTTTGATTTGCGTGGCGAACAGCGGCGCGGCGCGTTCGGCGGCCAGGCGGATGCGCGCCTTCAACAGTTCGCTGGTGATCTGGTAATCGGCGAAGTCGGCTTCAGTGGCGTACACGCCGATCGGCAAGGTCATGGCCTGGAAGAAGCTGAACAGCGGGCGCAACTGGTGATCGAGAACCAGCGCATGACGTTCGCTGCCGCCGGTGGCAGCGAGCAGCACCGGGGTGTCGATCAGTGCGTTGAGGTCGATCAGGTCGAACAAATGCTTGAGCAGGCCCGGGTAGGAACCGCGATAAACCGGCGTGGCAACGATCAGCAGATCGGCCTGTTCAATGGCCTGCAACTCGGCTTCAACCTCGGCACTCAGTTCCTGACGCGACAGCGCGCCGCCGAGCGGGCGAGCGATATCACCGAGTTCGATCAAATGGCTTTCGATGGTCAGGTGCCCGGCCAGTTCGGCGAGCAAGGCCTGGGTCAGCACCAGAGTGCGCGACGGACGCCAGGTGCCGCCGGAGAGGGCGACGACTTTCAGGGGGCGCGACATGATCAGTTCCTTTTTTCAACAGTTGCACAGCGAGCAGTGAGTGAGTCACCAGGCTTGAGCAAGCGCCGTACCAATTTCTGCAAGCCCCGGTTTACAAGGCGTTGAGCGTTAGCGTGACGGTCGCCCCTGTGAGTAGCAGGGCGCTTTGCTGATTCAGTGTTGGCTGAGCAACAGTTGTTGGAGCAACAGTACGCATCGCATGAATGGACGTTATAAAGGCAGTTTTTTATTCCGTAAAAGAACGTTAATAGATATTTATAGATCGTTCGGAGATATAGGACGACGCGTGTCGATTTCCTGATAGCCACTATTGAGAGCGTTGATTTCTGCGTGAGCATGCCCGGGCGTAGCCTTTGTCCATCGACTCCCCATTGCTCGCCAGGACGCTCCCATGAATCGTTTACTGACTGTTTCCCTGTTGCTCGCTGTCTCCGTGCTCGCCGGTTGTGCTGGACATGTATCACCGGAACTGCGTCCTTACACCGATGAAGAATCCCGCGAATTGGCGATGGAAGCACTGAACCGCAGCGGCTTGTCTTTCGACGAATACCACGCGAAAAAAGCGCAACTGCTCGGTCAGTCGCAGTTCGACAAAAAAGCTGAAATGAGTGCCGAACGTGCCGTACAGCTGCACGGTCGTCCTAGCTGAAAACAAACTGTACTGCTCGAAGTTTTACCCAACTGTCCGTGGGCTTGCCGGGCGGCGTGGGATAGGGTCAACACCTGAATGACCCTGATGGATTGCCTGCCATGAACCTCTCGCTTGACCTGCTGTTGGGCTTTGCCCTGTTTGCCCTTGTCACCTCGATTACGCCGGGGCCGAACAACACCATGTTGCTGGCATCGGGGGTGAATTTCGGCTTCAACCGCACCATCCCGCACATGCTCGGGATTACCTGTGGCTTCTTCGTTCTGGTTGTCGCAGTGGGCTTTGGCCTCGGCGCGGTGTTTCAGACCTATCCGATTCTCTATACGGTTCTGCGCTATGTCGGCGCGGCGTATCTGCTGTATCTGGCGTGGAAAATCGCTCACTCGGGCCCGGTCGGTGACAGCGCCGCAGGCGAGGCCAAGCCAATAAGCTACCTTGGCGCCGCCGCGTTTCAGTGGGTCAATCCCAAAGCCTGGATCATGGCCATCGGCGCCATCAGCACGTACACGCCGATGCAGGGCTATTTCACCAATGTCGTGGTGATTGCTGCAGTGTTCGCCATCATCAACCTGCCGAGTGTCGGCCTCTGGGCCGCCTGCGGGACGTTGTTGCGCAATGTGCTGAAGGATCCGCGCTGGTTGCGCGTGTTCAACTGGGGCATGGCCGCATTGCTGGTGATTTCGCTGTACCCGTTACTTCTCGAAAGCTTTAGCTGACGCATCGCTTCAACCGCAGGCCGGATGCCTGTTAAGCTCGACTTCAGGAGCGTTCCTACGCACTTTTAAATGAAGTTGTTCTTCTTTAACGGCATCCGATCAGGTATTGATGACGCTCTCGAACCGACGCGCAGCTCACAAGGCTGCGCCGTGCCGTTTGCAGACACGAGCCTCCTGATCCCGGAACACGCTCTGCGAGTCTTTTATGAACACACGTCCGTTGTATTTCGATTACGCCGCCACCACCCCGGTTGACGAGCGGGTCATCCAGGTGATGATCGAGTGTCTGGGGTTTCACGGTAACTTTGGCAACCCGGCGTCCAGCTCCCATGCGTTCGGCCAGCAGGCCCGGCACACGGTCGAGCAGGCCCGCGGGCAGGTCGCCGAACTGGTCGGCGCGCAAGCCCGGCAGATTGTCTGGACTTCCGGTGCCACCGAGTCCAACAACCTCGCCCTCAAAGGCGTAGCCCAGGCGCGCGGGGTTTGCGGCGGCCACATCATCACCAGCCAGATTGAACACAAAGCCATCCTCGATACCGCCCGCCAATTGCAGGACGCCGGCATTGCCGTGACCTATCTGGTGCCGGACGCCGATGGCCTGATCACGCCGCAAGCAGTCAGTGAAGCCATGCGTGAGGACACCTTTCTGGTGTCGCTGATGCTGGTCAACAATGAGTTGGGCACCGTCAACGATGTTCAGGCGATTGGCGCCGTAGTGCGCAGTCGTGAGGCGTTGTTCCATGTTGATGCGGCGCAGGGCGCCGGCAAAGTGGCCATCGATCTGGGCCAATGGCCGGTGGATCTGATGTCGTTTTCGGCGCACAAACTTTACGGCCCCAAAGGCATCGGCGCGCTGTACGTCGGCCCACGCGCGCAACAGCGTTTACAGGCGCAGATTCATGGCGGTGGGCACGAGGGCGGCTTGCGCTCCGGAACCTTGGCGACGCACCAGATTGCCGGCATGGGCGCCGCGTTTGCCTTGGCCGCCGAGGCCTTCGAGACCGAGAAAAAAACCATCGCCGAATTGCGCAAACGCTTGCTCGAACAACTGCTCAGCCTGCCGGGCGTGCGCCTCAATGGCTGCGCCACTCAACGCATCCCGCACACCTTGAGCCTGACCTTCAGCGAAGGTGAATTCAACAGCGCGGCATTGAGTCATTCGATTGCATTCTCTGCGACCTCAGCCTGCAACTCGGCGAGTAACACGCCATCCCACGTGTTGTTGGCGTTGGGGCATGACGCACATCTGGCAGGTCGCACCATTCGCTTGAGTCTCGGCCGTTTCACTACCGCCGAAGATATCGACAAGGCTGTTCAACTGATCAAGACCGCCTGCGCCAGTGCTCCGGCATTCTGGGCGACAGGGCTTTAAACGAGCCGACCCCACGGCTACGAACAATAACGATGATGTGATTAGCAGGAGACATGATGAGTACCCAGACCTCGACCGAAGGATCGGTGCCCCAGCGCTTGGCGCACACCCGCGAACTGATGCGCCGCGAAGGCATTCACGCACTGTTGGTGCCGTCCGCCGACCCGCACTTGTCGGAATATCTGCCGGGTTACTGGCAGGGCCGGCAGTGGTTGTCGGGCTTCCATGGTTCGGTCGGGACGTTGATCGTCACCGCTGATTTCGCCGGTGTCTGGGCCGACAGCCGTTATTGGGAGCAAGCGAGCAAGGAACTCAAGGGCAGCGGCATCGAACTGGTCAAACTGCAACCGGGTCAGCCGAGCCCGCTGGACTGGCTGGCCGAGCAGACACCGGAAGGTGGTGTGGTCGCGGTTGACGGTGCGGTGATGGCCGTGGCATCGGCGCGTACCCTGAGCAGCAAGCTGGAAGCACGCGGTGCGCGTCTGCGTACCGATATCGATCTGCTGCAGGAAGTCTGGAGCGATCGTCCGAGCCTGCCGAATGCACCGATCTATCAGCATCTGCCACCGCAAGCGACGGTCAGCCGTGGCGAGAAACTCGCCAAACTGCGCGAAACCTTGCAGGAGCGCGGGGCCGACTGGCATTTCATCGCCACCCTCGACGACATTGCCTGGCTGTTCAATCTGCGCGGCGGCGATGTGTCGTTCAACCCGGTGTTTGTTTCGTTTGCGTTGATCGATCAACAGCAAGCCACGCTGTTTGTGGCGCTGAGCAAGGTTGACGCTCAATTGCGCGCCGTGCTCGAGCAGGATGGCGTGACGCTGCGCGATTACCGCGAAGTCGCTGATGCGCTGCGTGCCGTGCCAAAGGGCGCGAGCCTGCTGGTGGATCCGGCGCGGGTGACCAGTGGTTTGCTGGATAACCTCGACAGCGGTGTGAAACTGGTCGAAGGCTTGAACCCGACCACGCTGGCCAAATCGCAGAAAAGCGAAGCCGACGCTCAGCACATCCGCAAAGCGATGGAGCAGGACGGCGCTGCGCTGTGCGAGTTTTTTGCCTGGCTGGAATCGGCCTGGGGCCGCGAGCGCATTACCGAACTGACCATCGACGAGAAGCTCACGGCTGCTCGCGAGCGTCGTCCGGATTATGTCTCGCTGAGTTTCAACACCATCGCCGCGTTCAACGCCAATGGCGCCATGCCGCATTACCACGCCACCGAAGAAGAGCATGCGGTGATCGAAGGTGATGGCTTGCTGCTGATCGACTCGGGCGGTCAATACCTGGGCGGCACCACGGATATCACGCGGATGGTGCCGGTCGGTACACCGACCGAAGAGCAGAAACGCGATTGCACGCGGGTGTTGAAAGGCGTGATTGCCCTGTCGCGTGCACAGTTCCCGAAAGGCATTCTGTCGCCGCTGCTGGACGCCATTGCCCGTGCGCCGATCTGGGCCGACAGCGTGGATTACGGTCACGGTACCGGTCACGGCGTTGGCTACTTCCTCAACGTCCATGAAGGTCCACAGGTGATTGCCTATCAGGCCGCGCCTGCACCGCAGACGGCCATGCAGCCGGGGATGATCACTTCGATCGAGCCCGGCACTTACCGTCCGGGTCGTTGGGGCGTGCGGATCGAAAACCTGGCGATGAACCGCGAAGCGGGCAGCAGCGAGTTCGGTGACTTCCTCAAGTTTGAAACCTTGACGCTGTGCCCGATTGACACGCGTTGCCTGCTGCCGGCACTGCTGTCGGAAGAAGAGAAACAATGGTTCAACGACTACCACGCGCAAGTGCGTGAGCGCTTGAGTCCGTTGCTTGAAGGTGCTGCACTGGACTGGCTGAACACCCGCACTGCCGCCATCTGATCCCTTGCAATTCAGGCGCTGTGATCAGCGCCTGAATGATCGCTTAGCCTTGGCGCAAGGACTCCTCAACGAAGTCGAGCCGATCCTGGCCGAAGAACAGTTGATTGCCGATGAACATGCTGGGGGCCCCGAACACGCCGCGTTTAACTGCGGTTTCGGTGTTGTCCTTGAGCTTTGCTTTGACCGATTCGTCATCGGTCAGCGCTAATACTTCCTGCGGATCGAAGCCGTGTTCGCTTAGCACGGCGGCGACGGTAGCGGGTTCGTCGAGGCTGCGTCCGTCAATCCATAGCGCTGTGAACAGGCAATCGATAAACGCCTGAAAGCGTTCTGGCTGACGCAACTGGATGCCAGTAACCGCACGCATCAACATCAGGGTGTTGATCGGGAAATGCGGATTGAATTTCAGCGGCACCCCGTAGCGTTTCGCGTAGCGGTCCAGATCCTCAAACATATACCGACCCTTCGCCGGAATCATCGCCGGTGATGCGTTGCCGGTTGCCTTGAATACACCACCGAGCAACATTGGAACGTAGATCAGCTCACTATGCGTCGCGGCGCAGATCTTTGGTAATTGGGTGTAGGCCAGGTAGGTGGCAGGGCTGCCAAGGTCGAAGTAGAACTCCACGGTTTTGGTCATTTTCGCGTCTCTGTCGTTATTGTTATGGGAGGCTTACCAGCGTTCGTTCCAGGGACGCAGGTCCAGCTCGAACGTCCAGGCATCCCGTGGCTGACTGTGCAGATACCAGTAGTTCTCGGCGATGTGTTCGGGGTTGAGGATGCCATCCTGATCTTTGGTGGCGTACTTCTCGGGGAAACTGTTGCGAATGAAATCGGTGTCGATCGCGCCGTCGACTACCACATGGGCGACGTGGATGTTCATTGGCCCCAGTTCCCGCGCCATGCTTTGCGCCAAGGCGCGAATACCGTGCTTGGCGCCGGCGAATGCGGCGAATCCGGAAGCGCCGCGAAGTCCGGCGGTGGCACCGGTGAAGAGAATCGTGCCGCGTTGACGAGTGACCATGCGTTTGGCCACTTCACGAGCATTGAGGAAGCCTGAGAAGCAGGCCATTTCCCAAATCTTGAAATACTTGCGCGCGGTTTCTTCAAGAATGCTGCACGGCACGTTGGCGCCGATATTGAACACAAAGGCTTCGATCGGCCCGAGGCGGGTTTCGATGTCTTCAATCAACGCGATGACGTCTTCCTCCTTGCGCGCATCGCAGGCAAAACCGTGGGCTTCGCCGCCTTCAGCGTTGATTGCATCCACCAGTGGCTGCAATTTGTCGGCACTGCGGCGGGTGACGCAGGCGATGAATCCTTCTTTGGCAAAACGCTTGGCAATCGCGCCGCCCGTGGCATCGCCAGCGCCTACAACCAATACGACCTTCTTGTTATTCATGGGTGAGTCCCTTTATTAAACGATCGTTAAGTGAACGAACGTTATGCTAGGATCCAGACAACGTCAAGGCAGTCGATTCGAGGGCAAACACATGCGTTACTCCGCCAGTCACAAGCTGGAAACGCGGGAAAAACTACTGCAGAGCAGCGCGCTGTCAGCAAAGCGCTGCGGTTTTTCCACGGTGGGCGTCGATGGTTTGATGAAGGCTATCGGGCTGAGTGGTGCGGCGTTCTACAGTCACTTCTCGTCGAAAGATGCATTGTTCACCGCCATCGTCGAGCGAGAGTTGGGTCAAAGCCTTGAGCGATTGGGGGGCGAGGGTGCGCAGGATCGTGAGCGACTGGAGCGCTGTCTCAAACACTATCTGAGCATGGTTCATGTAGAACTACCTGAGGCCGGTTGTGCAATACCCGCACTGGGCGCAGAGATCGCCCGATCAGATATTCAGGTGCGCGAGCAGGCCGAGGTGTGGATCTGCCGGCTTCAGGAGCGTTGGGCACAGATACTTGAAAGCGACAGCCTCGCGTGGTCAGTGTTGTCGCAATGTGTCGGGGCGTTGGTGGTGGCGCGGATGCTGGCCACGCCGGACGTTCAGCAAGCGGTGCTGAAGTCCAGCCATGAAGAGATTGGCCGGCAGATCACCGGGCAGCGCTGAGTTATTTACAGATGACGATCATGCTGCGACTGGTGTAGCCCGCAGGATTGAGACCGAACGGGTAATCGCCGGGTTCTTCCACGGTGTCACCGGATTTGGCGATGACCTTATAGCCTTTCGGCAAGCAAGCATTGGCGGCGCTGGCGTAGCACTTGTCCCAGGAGGACGATAGCCCTGAGCAGTTGATGTGCAGCCCTTTTTTTCCGCGTTTTACCTTGGTTTCCGAAGTCGCCGCACAACCCGCAACTGCCAGTATGGCGATCAGTATCAAAATTCGTTTCATTACCGTCCTTATAGCGGCCACGAGTCTAATGCCCGGGTTTGCCTGTGTTCGCCTGAGCTCTAAGCGTTTTGAAGTCCCTGTCCGAAAAAATCCATGTCTGGCATTGGGTTACGGGTCTAAACATGGCCTAAATACGCGGCAAATGCCAGACCTTCGTTAAAACCTCTTTCAATCAGCCGCGATTGCGGGTTTCGCAGCGCTACCCATGGTCATGGTTGCGCCGACGGACGCCAGAATAATGCACAGGATCGCCATCCATTGTGACAGCGTGAGGAATTCATGCAGAAACAACAGTCCTGATAACGCGCCGAAAGCCGGTTCGATACTCATCAATGTGCCAAAGGTGCGCGCCGGCATGCGGGTGAGGGCGACCATTTCCAGTGTGTAGGGCAGGGCGGTCGACAGAATGGCGACACCAATGGCAATCGGGATCAACGAAGGGGTCAAAAGAGCTGCACCGGCATGCACGATGCCGATAGGCGCGACGAACAACGCCGCGATCATGACCCCCAGCGCTGCAGTCGTGACGCCGTTATCGGCGCCAGCCTTTTGACCGAACAGGATGTATAGCGCCCAGCAGACACCGGCACCCAGCGCATATCCGGCGCCCACCAGGTCGATTCCGGCACTGGTCGCGCCTGTTGGAATCAGCAGCAGGAGACCGGTGATAGCCAGAGCAATCCAGAGAAAGTCGATAGCGCGACGTGATGCATAGATGGCGACGGCCAGTGGCCCGGTAAATTCGAGGGCAACGGCAATCCCTAGCGGTACGGTGCGCAGTGACATATAGAAGAGGAAGTTCATGCCGCCCAGTGCCATGCCGTAGACGATGACAGTGCGCAATGATTTGGCGGTCAGCTTTGCTCGCCAGGGGCGCAGTATCAACAGCATGATCACGCTGGCGAAGATCAAACGCAGCGTCGTGGTTCCCTGAGCGCCAACGATGGGGAACATGCTTTTGGCCAGAGAGGCGCCGGACTGAATCGATGCCATGGCTATTAATAGCAGGCCAACCGGGAACAGCATTGAGGCAAGAGATCGTGGCTGGTCATTCATTTGCGTGGCATCGTCCGAGGTGAGAGCAGGGCATTATTGTTGGTGTTGGGCAATATACTGCGCATTCGCTAGGGTTACGTCTATATAGAAGAAGCCTTTTTCCCTGTATCGATAGAAAGATGAAATTAACGGTTGACGGCAGATTCAG
>NZ_JAKNQL010000020.1 GCF_022662375.1 Pseudomonas sp. CROZ-RG-20F-R04-15
TCCCGGAGGGAGAGGGGACTGAATAGGGGATATTCGGGAATTATGCCGACCTGGTAGTGCATTACCGAATCCATAATCGATAAGGTCTTTCAGGTCGGCGTATAGCGCGAGACACCTCGGTCGGCCCCCTCTCCCTCCGGGAGAGGGCTGGGGTGAGGGTCAGCTTTAAAACGGCACAAACAAAAACGCCCGACCTTCACAGTCCGGGCGTTTTATTTTGCCCTGAAGAATCAGGACTGACTGGTTGGCGTCGACGGGGTCGATGCAACAGTCGGGGTAGCCACCGGAGTCGGTGCGGCGGCGGAGTTCGACGCGCTTACCGGAGCTGCCGAAGTGGCCGGTTTGGCTGCAGCAGGTGCTGCCGGTTTCGGCGCGGCGGCTTTCGCTGCGGCCGGCTTCTTCACTGCCGGTTTTTTCGCCGCAGCAGGTTTCGCTGCGGGCTTGGCAGCCGGTTTGGCGGCAGCGGTTTTCGCTGCTGGCTTGGCGGCGGGTTTCGCTGCCGTTTTGGCAGCAGGTTTAGCTGCCGGTTTGGCAGCGGCTTTAGCGGCAACCGGTTTGGCTGCTGCTTTGGCTGCTGGCTTGGCGGCAGCGGTTTTGGCTGCAGGCTTGGCCGCTGCTTTTGCTGCGGGTTTAGCCGCTGCTTTTGCCAGTGGCTTGGCCGCCGTTTTAGCAGCAGGTTTGGCCGCCGCAGTTTTCGCTGCAGGCTTGGCAGCAGCAGTTTTCGCCGCCACAGGCTGGGCTTTCAAACCGGTAAGTTTTTCGATCTGCTTGGTCAGTGTGTCGACCTTGCTGTTGAGCGCTTTGACTTCATTGCGGCTCGGTACACCTAGGCGCGAAATCGCGCTGTTCAGGCGCTTGTCAAAGGCCCCTTCCAGCTCGTCCCATTTGCCCAGTGCGCGATCTTTCACGCCGCTGATGCGCGATTTTGCCGAAGAGGCAGAGTCCTTGGCAGCGTCGACTTTTTTGCCGACTGCGGACTTGGTGAGCTTCTCGGCTTTCTCGCCGTCTTTGACCAATGTATCGAAGAGTTTGCTGCCGTCAGTGTCGATCTTCGAGTACACGCCTAAACCAGCCAGCCAGATTTTGCGGGAGTAGTCTTCGACTTTCCCGATCCACGAGCTGCCTTCTTTATCGGTGTTCTTTTTACCAGCCATCCCGTTCTCCTTAAGATTTACGCGCGACGCGTTCGAGCAATGCCGTCAGCTCATCGAGCTTAGCAGAGAGTGTCTCAACGTCATGTTTAGACGGAATGCCGATACGATTCAAGGCGCTTGCGACACGGGAGTCGAACGCCTTCTCGACCTTGTCGAGCTGAACTTCGACACGACCTTTGAAAGAACTCACTTCGCTCTTCGCTTCATCGATCTCGGCGTTGGCCGCTTCGAGTTTTTCGGTGACGGCTTTTTTGCCTTTCTTTTCAACAGTTTGACCAGCCTTGATCAGCTCTTGAAAGTACTCGCTGCCCTCTTGGCCGACCTTGGCGTAGGCACCCAGGCCTGCCAGCCAGATCTTGCGGGCATAGGATTTGACGTCGCTCAGAGCAGTTGTCGAAGCGTCGATTTTTTTCTTCAAAATTACTTTGGCCATGGTGCACCTCACGCGCAGAAGGTTTGAGGAACTGCCCGCGAAAGTGTCGGGCTCTGGCACAAAGTAGGTAGAAAAATTAGAAACGGCACCCTAACAACTGACATGAACCTCTGGCCGTACAGAAAACAAATGTGGGAGCGAGCCTGCTCGCTCCCACAGGGGATCTCGGGTTACCGAAAAATCGCGATCAGACCAGAGCTTTGTCGAGCGCCTTCTCGATCTCGGCTTTGATCATGCCGCTCATGGCCGACATCATGATGCCCAGTTCCACATCGACCTTGATCGAATCGTCCGCCACATGCACCGCGCCTTTCACGCCCGAGCGTTTGAGGTTCAGGGTGTCGCCGGACCATTGCGGCTCCAGGCCATATTGCTCGGAAAGTTTCTGCGCCAGCTTGTCGGCCTTCTCGCGGGCCGCTTCCTTGCCCAGGTTGTGAGCACGCTCAACAGTGATTTTGGCCATTGGATGACTCCTGATTTTTAAATGTATGTCGGTAAATCTTGACCGCCGCTGCGGCAAATCGTCCCGAAGGTGGCCCATCTTACCTTTAGCCATTCCAAGACAAAGCATGGCTTGGGGATTAGAATGTCGCGCATTCTCTTTTGGTGACAGCGATATGACTGATCAGCGCAAAGGCAGCGATGCCGAACCCACCACTCACTTCGGCTTCAAAAACGTTCCGGAAAGCCAGAAAGCGGAAAAAGTCGCTGAAGTTTTCCACTCGGTAGCCGCCAAGTACGACCTGATGAACGACCTTCTGTCGGGCGGCATGCACCGTCTGTGGAAGCGTTTCGCGATCGAACTGTCGGGCGTGCGCAGCGGTAACCGCGTGCTCGACATCGCCGGCGGTACCGGTGACCTGACCAAAAAATTCTCGCACCTGGTCGGCCCGACCGGTCAGGTGGTCTTGGCTGACATCAACGAATCCATGCTCAAGGTCGGTCGTGACCGCCTGCTGGATCTGGGTGTTGCCGGCAACGTCGAATTCGTTCAGGCGGACGCGGAAAAACTGCCGTTCCCGGACAACCATTTCGACTGTGTGACCATCGCCTTCGGCCTCCGCAACGTGACGCATAAAGAAGACGCCCTGCGCTCGATGCTGCGCGTACTCAAGCCTGGCGGTCGTCTGTTGGTGCTGGAATTCTCCAAACCAACCAACGCGCTGATGTCGAAAGCCTACGACGCCTATTCGTTCGCCTTCATGCCGCTGATGGGCAAGCTGATCACCAACGACTCGGAAAGCTATCGCTATCTGGCCGAGTCGATCCGCATGCACCCGAATCAGGAAACCCTGAAGTCGATGATGGTCGACGCCGGTTTTGACCGCGTGACCTATCACAACATGACCGCAGGCATCGTTGCCCTGCACCGTGGCATCAAGCCCTGATGTTGCTCACCGGGCTGCTCGCCAGCGTTGAACTCGGCCTCAACCGGGTGCTGCGTCTCGACAGCACGGCACTGCCGCGACTGGCGCATTTGACCGGCAAGGTGATTGCCGTCGACTGCCGCAGCCCGGCGCTGCAACTGTTCATTCTGCCGAGCGAAGAAGGCTTGATGCTGGCGTCGCATTGGGACACCGCTGTCGACTGCACCCTGCGTGCGCCGGCCTCGAGCCTGATCAAACTGGCCGTGAGCAAAGACAAGACTGCGGTGCTGCACGCCCCGGAAGTCGAGCTCGATGGCGACAGCGGCGTGCTGCTGGAGCTGGCCGGTGTGCTGCAAGACCTTGAGCTGGACTGGGAGTACGAACTCTCGCGCTGGCTCGGTCCGGTCGCCACGCAATTGATTGGCGGTCACCTGCGCAGCCGCGCGCGCTGGTATCAACAAGGATTTGCCAGCCTTAACCAGAACCTCGCCGAATACCTCGCCGAAGAATCGCGCACCCTCGTTGGGCAGCGCGAAGCCGAAGCGCGGTTCAGCGAACTGGACCGGATCAAACTTGATCTGGAACGTCTCGAGGCGCGTTTCGAGCGCCTTTCCCGATCCCTCGACCCAAGCGATAACGCATGAAGCTGCTTGCCGTCCGCCGTCTGTTGCGCATCCAGCGCGTCGTGATCCGCTACCGCCTCGATGACCTGCTGTTCGATCTGCCGTTGCCGTGGTTCCTTCTGGCGCTGCGCTATGTGCTGCCGTGGCGCTGGTTCCCGCGCAAGCCGCTGGATCTGAGTCGGGGTGCGCGTTTGCGCCTGGCCTTGCAGGATCTCGGGCCGATTTTCATCAAGTTCGGGCAGATTCTTTCGACCCGCCGCGACTTGCTGCCGGAAGACATCGCCGATGAGCTGATGCTGTTGCAGGACCGCGTGCCGCCGTTCGACTCGCAGCTGTCGATCAAGCTGATTGAAGAGCAGCTCGGCAAGAAAATCAGCGACGTGTTCAGCCGTTTCGACGTCGAACCGCTGGCCTCGGCCTCGGTGGCGCAGGTGCATGCCGCGCAGTTGAAAACCGGCGAAGAAGTCGTGGTCAAAGTGATCCGCCCGGGCCTGAAGCCGATCATCGCGCAGGATCTGGCGTGGCTGTTCATCCTCGCCCGCGCCGCCGAAAAGCTCTCGGCCGACGCGCGTCTGCTGCACCCGGTCGATGTGGTCCAGGACTACGAAAAAACCATCTACGACGAACTGGATCTGCTACGCGAAGCGGCCAACGCCAGCCAGTTGAAGCGCAACTTCGAAGGTTCGCCGCTGCTCTACGTGCCGCAGGTCTACTGGGACTGGTGCCGGCCGAAAGTGCTGGTGATGGAGCGCATCTACGGCATTCAGGTGACGGATCTGGCGACCCTCGCCGACCAGCGCACCGACATGAAAATGCTCGCCGAACGCGGCGTGGAGATCTTCTTCACTCAGGTGTTCCGCGACAGTTTCTTCCATGCCGACATGCATCCTGGCAACATCTTCGTCAGCACCGTCAATCCGTGGAGCCCGCAATACATTGCGATCGACTGCGGCATCGTCGGCAGCCTGACTCCGGAAGACCAGGACTATCTGGCGCGCAACCTGTTCGCCTTCTTCAAGCGTGACTACCGTCGTGTGGCGCAATTGCACATCGATTCGGGTTGGGTGCCGGCGGAAACCAAACTCAACGAATTCGAAGCGGCGATCCGCACCGTGTGCGAACCGATCTTCGAAAAACCGTTAAAAGATATTTCATTTGGCCAGGTGCTGATGCGCCTGTTCCAGACCGCACGGCGCTTCAACATGGAAGTGCAGCCGCAACTGGTGCTGCTGCAAAAGACCCTGCTGAACATCGAAGGCCTTGGCCGTCAGCTGTACCCGGACCTGGATCTGTGGAACACCGCGCAGCCGTTTCTGGAGCGCTGGATGCGCGAGCGCGTCAGCCCGAAAGCCTTGCTCGGCAACGTGCAGAGCCAGTTCGAACAACTGCCGCACCTGGCGAATATGGCCCGCGATCTGCTCGAACGCATGTCCCAGCCACACGCTTACGACCCGCCGCCACCGTGGCATAAACGCAAGGACGACTGGTTCCTGCGCCTGCTCGGTTGCGCGCATCTGGCCGGCGGGGTGATCCTCGCCCTCGGTGGCCCGCTGCACGAATTGGGACATTGGCCGGCGGGAATCATGGTGGCAGTCGGCTTGTATCTGGTCGTTCGCCGATAGCCAGTTTCGTGATCGGCTGGCACACTGTTTCAACGCCTGAACCCGACTATTGAAGTGTGGGTTCGCTGTCGGAGTCGAAGATGAAAAACTGGCTGGACGAGATCAAGTGGGACGCTGATGGCCTGGTGCCGGCGATAGCCCAGGATCACAAGACCGGACGCGTGCTGATGATGGCCTGGATGAACCGCGAAGCGCTCGAACTGACCGCTGCGGAAAACCGTGCAATCTACTGGTCACGTTCCCGTGGCAAGCTGTGGCGCAAGGGCGAAGAGTCCGGCCATGTACAGACCTTGCATGAAATGCGTCTGGACTGTGACGCCGACGTGATCATCCTGATGGTTGAACAGATTGGCGACATCGCTTGCCATACCGGCCGTCAAAGCTGCTTTTACCGCGTTTTCGAAAACGGCGACTGGAAAACCGTCGACCCGGTTCTGAAAGACCCGCACGCTATCTATTCCGCAGGACAATAGGATGTGTCATCAGTCATTTACTGAGCTGCGTTGCCGGCTGAAAGCGCGCCAGGCAAGGCGCAGGCCGCCGGGAATGTCTTTTCCTTCCCAAGGACTGCAACGCAGCATGGCGCGCTTTCAGCCGACAACCCGAAGGGCCGGGCCTGATTTTGTGCAGGGCTGCGTTACTCGTCGTTTATTTGAAATGCCAAACCACACTCCTCGCGCCTTGCCCTGCACAAAATCAGGCTCCGGCGCAGCTCAGGAAATGACTGATGACACATCCTCCCATGAGTGACACCCTGACCCGCCTGGCCGAAG
Source organism: Pseudomonas sp. CROZ-RG-20F-R04-15 (assembly GCF_022662375.1). Classification (GTDB taxonomy): domain Bacteria; phylum Pseudomonadota; class Gammaproteobacteria; order Pseudomonadales; family Pseudomonadaceae; genus Aquipseudomonas. The sequence continues at coordinate 5,973 of NZ_JAKNQL010000020.1, forward strand.
TGCTCGAAGAGCGCAAAGGCGCAGCCGCCGACAGCTCATATGTAGCTAGTCTGTATCACAAGGGTTTGAACAAGATTCTGGAGAAAGTCGGCGAAGAGTCGGTCGAAACCATTATTGCCGCCAAGGACGCCGCCATCAGCGGCGACTGCAGCGACGTGATCTACGAGACCGCTGACCTGTGGTTCCACAGCATGGTCATGCTCGCCCAACTGGGGCAGCATCCGCAGGCCGTGCTGGATGAACTGGATCGTCGCTTCGGACTGTCCGGACACGCCGAGAAAGCCTCGCGTCCGTCCGCCTGAACAACTATTAGAGAGGAACAGCAACATGGGCATTTTTGACTGGAAACACTGGATCGTCATTCTGGTTGTCGTGGTGCTGGTGTTCGGCACCAAGAAACTGAAAAACCTCGGCACCGACGTCGGCGAATCGATCAAGGGCTTCCGTAAAGCCATGAACGACGACGAAAAACCGGCCGCTGATCCAACCGTTACGCCTGCGCAACCGGTGCCACCGGTTCAGCCGCAAGCCACCGCTCAGGCCAATCCGCCGCACACCATCGACGTGCAGGCGCAGAAAGTCGAAGAGCCGATCCGCAAAGACGTGTGAGCACTGACTAATGTTTGGTATCAGCTTCTCTGAACTGCTGCTCGTCGGACTCGTGGCCCTGCTGGTGCTGGGTCCCGAGCGTCTGCCGGGCGCTGCGCGCACCGCTGGCCTGTGGGTCGGACGGCTGAAGCGCAGCTTCAACGCGATCAAACAGGAAGTTGAACGTGAAATCGGTGCCGACGAGATCCGTCGGCAACTGCACAACGAGCACATTCTGTCGCTGGAGCAGGAGGCGCGGAAGATTTTCAGCCCGGTTCAGCAAGAGCCGACGCCGGTTGAGCATGTGGGCGAGCAGACGATTAATGCGCCAACCGCGCCCGCTGCACCTGCACCTGCTGCCGCTGTAGCGCCGACAGAACCAGTGCCCGCTACTGACACTTCAGTTGAACATGTAGCTCCAACTGCCGCGCCGATCACACCAGCGCCTCAAGACTCCACTCTGCCGCCGCGAGCCCCATGAGCGATCTCCCCGAAAACGACCAGCACATGCCGCTGGTTTCGCACCTCACCGAGTTGCGCACCCGCCTGCTGCGTTGTGTGGCGGCGATCTTCATCATCTTCGCCGGGCTGTTTGCGTTCACCCAGCAGATCTACACCTTCGTCTCGACGCCGCTGCGCCAGTACCTGCCGGTCGGCGCGACGATGATCGCCACCGACGTGTCATCGCCGTTCCTGACGCCGCTGAAACTGACGATGATGGTCTCGCTGTTCCTCGCGATCCCGGTGATCCTGCATCAGATCTGGGGCTTCATCGCGCCGGGCCTGTACAAGCATGAGAAGCGCATCGCGGTGCCGTTGCTGGTCTCCAGCATTCTGCTGTTCTACACCGGCATGGCGTTCGCCTATTACTTCGTGTTCCCGCTGATCTTCAAGTTCTTCGCTGCAGCTACCCCGGCCGGCGTGGAAATGATGACCGACATTGCCAGTTACCTCGATTTCGTCATGACGCTGTTCTTCGCCTTCGGCGTGGCGTTCGAGATCCCGGTGGCCGTGGTGCTGCTGGTATGGGTCGGCGTGGTCGACGTCAAATACCTGAAGAAGATCCGCCCGTACGTGATCATCGGCTGCTTCGTGGTCGGCATGATCCTCACGCCGCCGGATATCTTCTCGCAGACCCTGCTGGCCGTGCCGATGTGGATGCTGTTTGAAATCGGCATTCTGTTCGGTGGCTTGATCAGCAAGCGCGAACGTCCGGACGAGAACCCGGCCGACGACCACAACGACCAGCCGCCAGCGACCCAGGCATGAACCTGCTGTTGCTCGAAGAGGCCGACTTCATTGCGGCCGACCGCGTAGTGCTGCGTGATCGCCGCCTGACCCATATGCAGGAGGTTCACCGCTCGGAAGTCGGTGACAGCCTGCGCATCGGGCGGATCAACGGACTGATGGGTTCGGCCGAGTTGCTGCGCCTGGAAGCGGGTGAAACCGAACTGCGCGTCAGCCTCGATCAGCCGCCACCGGCCAAACTGCCACTGACGCTGGTGCTGGCGCTGCCGCGTCCGAAAATGCTCCGCCGGGTGTTTCAGACCGTGGCGACCATGGGCGTGTCGAAGGTGATTCTGGTCAACAGCTATCGGGTCGAGAAGAGTTTCTGGCAGACGCCGTTTCTTGAGCCTGAGGCGATTCGTGAGCAATTGATCCTTGGCCTCGAACAGGCGCGCGACACCGTCCTGCCAGAGATCATCATCGAAAAACGCTTCAAGCCGTTCGTTGAAGATCGGCTGCCGGCGATTACCGAAGGCACTCTCGGACTGGTTGGCCATCCCGGCAACTACCCGACGTGCCCACGCGCCCTCAGCGAACCCGTCACCCTGGCCATCGGCCCCGAAGGCGGCTGGATTCCCTACGAAATCGATCTGCTGGCCAAGTCCGGCCTGCAACCGGTGCAACTGGGCGAGCGCATCCTGCGCGTCGAAACCGCCGTCACCGCCCTGCTCGCCCGGCTCTTCTGATTCTTCGCAGCAGATAAATGGTGTTACAGATTGCCATCACCCGGCCGATACCCTCCCCATAAGTCCAATTAGTGGTCGGGGAGTCGTCGCATGTACCGTTGGTTAGCCGAGAATCTTGGAAACGTCAGCGTCAAACGCAAGCTGGGAATCGGTTTCGGCCTGGTGCTGTTGCTGACACTGTTGATCACCTTCACCGGCTGGACCGGCATGAGCGGCATTATCAGCCGCGGTGACAAGCTCGGTTTTATCTCCAGCCTCAATGAGCTGACCAAGGACCTGCGCCTGGCGCGTCTGGACTATGAAGCGCGCCGTGGCGAACAAGGCCCGGGCGCGGTCACCGATCTGCTCAACAAACTCGACAGCGGCCTGCAAACCGCACGCAGCCTGATTGAACAGCCGTCCGACGCGGCGATGGTCGATCAACAACTGGCCGCCGTTGCCGAATACAAGCGCGCTTTTGCCGACATGACCCAAGCCACGGTGCAACGCGAAGACGCCCGCAGCAAGCTCGGCGCCAGTGCCGACAATGCCGTGGCGAAAGTCGCCGAAGTGGAAAAATCCATGCTGGCCGGTGACAGCGTCGCGCAATTCAACAGCGTGATCGAGTTGAGCAAACTGCTGCAACAGGCGCGCTATCAGGTTCGCGGCTACACCTACAGCGGCAAGGCCGAAGCCGAACAACCGGCCCTCGACGCCATCGACAACGCCCTGAAAAACCTCGACAGCCTGCCGGCCAAATTGCCGGAGCAGCACATCGCCAATCTGCAACAGGCTACCGACTCGATCAAAGCCTATCGTGCCGCCGTTGCGCAGTTCCGCGACTCGCAGGTCAACAACGCCAAGGCCGCCGCGCGCATGTCGACGCAGGGCGACATCCTCATCGACGTCAGCAAGAAACTCACTGAATCGCAAACCGTGGTGCGTGACACCGATGCCGCGCACGCCAAGAACATGCTGATCATCGCCACCCTGCTGGCTGTGGCGTTCGGTCTGCTGGCCGCTTGGGCAATCACCCGGCAGATCATCATTCCGCTGAACCAGACTCTGAAAGTCGCCGAGCGCGTAGCCGCTGGCGACCTGACTCACAACCTGGTCTCGCAGCGTCGCGACGAACTCGGTCAGTTGCAGCGCTCGATGCAGAGCATGACCCAGGGCCTGCGCGAGTTGATCGGCGGCATCAGCGACGGCGTCACCCAGATCGCCAGCGCGGCTGAGGAATTGTCGGCCGTCACCGAGCAGACCAGCGCCGGGGTCAACAATCAGAAAATCGAGACCGATCAGGTCGCCACGGCCATGAACGAAATGGCCGCCACCGTGCAGGAAGTCGCGCGCAACGCCGAGGAAGCGTCCGAAGCCGCCGTCGCCGCTGACCAGCAAGCGCGCGAAGGCGACAAAGTCGTCGGCGAAGCGATTGCTCAGATCGAGCGTCTGGCCGTCGAAGTGGGTCACTCCACCGAGGCCATGGGCGAACTGAAGCGCGAAAGCGACAAGATCGGCAGCGTCCTCGACGTGATCAAATCCGTGGCCCAGCAAACCAATCTGCTGGCCCTCAACGCGGCCATCGAAGCGGCACGTGCCGGTGAAGCCGGGCGTGGTTTCGCGGTAGTTGCCGACGAGGTGCGCAGCCTCGCCCAGCGCACGCAAAAATCCACCGAAGAGATCGAAGAGCTGATCGTCGGCCTGCAAAACGGCACCCAGCAAGTGGCGACGATCATGGACAACAGCCGCACCCTGACCGACAGCAGCGTCGAGCTGACCCGTCGTGCCGGTGGTTCACTCGAAAGCATTACGCGCACCGTGTCGGCGATTCAGGCGATGAACCAACAGATTGCGGCAGCGGCCGAGCAGCAGAGCGCGGTGGCTGAAGAGATCAACCGTAGCGTGCTGAATGTGCGGGACGTGTCCGATCAGACATCGGCGGCGAGTGAAGAGACGGCGGCGTCCAGCGTTGAGCTGGCGCGGTTGGGCACGCATCTGCAGATGCTGGTGGGGCGCTTCAAGGTTTGAGGTGATCCGAAAACCTCGGTTCATTCAGAATCGAGGTGATGCATTCGCGAGCAGGCTCGCTCCCACATTGGACCGCGTCCGCTTGGACAACTCGGTCAACTGTGGGAGCGAGCCTGCTCGCGAAGGCGTCCTGCGAGACGCAGAAATTACAGAACCTGACGCAAGAAGGCCTGGGCGCGCGGATCCTTCGGTGCATCAAAGAACTCTGCCGGCGCCGCATCTTCCAGCAACTTGCCGTGATCGAAAAACAACACTCGATCCGCCACTTCCCGGGCAAAGCCCATCTCGTGGGTCACGCAGACCATGGTCATGCCTTCCACGGCCAGGTTCTTCATCACATCCAGCACTTCGCCGACCATTTCCGGGTCGAGCGCCGAGGTCGGCTCGTCAAACAACATCACCTTCGGTTCCATCGCCAGCGCCCGGGCAATCGCCACGCGCTGTTGCTGACCGCCGGACAGGCGTGACGGAAACTCGTTGGCCTTCTGTGCGATACCGACCTTTTTCAGCAATTCCATCGCCTTGGCTTCGCGCTCTTTCTTGCCGCGCTTGCGCACGACTTTCTGCGCCAGACAGAGGTTTTCCAGCACGGTCATGTGCGGGAACAGGTTGAAATGCTGGAAGACCATGCCGACTTCGCGGCGGTAGGCGTTGACGTCGGTTTTCGGGTCGGCCAGTTGCAGGCCGTCGATGCTCACCGAGCCGGAATCGAACTCTTCCAGGCCATTGAGGCAGCGCAGGAAGGTCGACTTGCCGGAACCCGACGGGCCGATCACCACCAGCACTTCGCCCTTGGCTACCGTGGTGCTGACGTTATCCACCGCGCGCACCACTTGTCCACGGGTGTCGAAGACTTTTACCAGATCGCGGACTTCAATCACTTTGCGCGAGCCTCCGCTCAAGCCGGCTGGCGATTTTCGACAGCGGCAGGTTGATCAACAGGTACAGGCCGGCGACGCAGAACAGAATCTCGAACGGCGAGAACGACGTGGTGATCACTTCACGGCCACTTTTCAGCAGCTCGGTGATGGCGATCACCGACACCAGCGAGGTGTCCTTGACCAGACTGATGAACTGCCCGGCCAGCGGTGGCAGCACACGTTTCAGCGCTTGCGGCAACACCACGTGGCGCATCGACTGGCCGGCGCTCAGGCCAAGCGAGCGCGCCGCTTCGTTCTGGCCACGGGCAATCGACTGCACGCCGGAACGGATGATCTCGGCTACGTAAGCGCCAGTGAACAGCGACAGCGCGGCGATCCCGGCGAACTCGCGGGACAGGTTCATCACCGTGCCGATGAAGAAGTAGAAAATGAAGATCTGCACCAGCAACGGCGTGCCGCGCACCAGTTCGACGTAGATCGTCGAGAGGTCGCGCAAAGTCGGGTTGTTCGACAAACGGCACAGGCCAGTGACCAGACCGATCAACAACCCGAGAATCCCGGACACCACTGACAGCCAAAGCGTCGTCCACAAGCCCCACAACAGCGGCCCTGCCGCCCAATGCCGAGTGACGCCCACGACGTCGCCTTCAGCGACATCGTCGCCCTGAGCGAATTGCAGGCTGTTCTCGTCGACGGTCAGGTGCTGCTCGTCACCGGCGTCATTGCGCAGAGTGACGACAGCGCTGCCGCCCTTGCGCACCAGCTCAGTGACGGTGGAAATGTCCGTGGCACGCTGGGTTTCTTCGGCCTGATAGGCGAAGTACTGCGGCACGCGGTTCCAGCGCCATTCGTAGGACATCAGCGACGTCGCGTAATACAACGCGCCGGCCAGGCCGACCAGCACCAGCACGGTGAGGACGTGCCAGGGCCATTGGGCTTTTTTCTGTTTCATTGCAGGTTCCGGATTTTGTATTGCTCTGGAGGGCCTCTTCGCGAGCAGGCTCGCTCCCACAGAGAATTGCATTTCCAATGTGGGAGCGAGCCTGCTCGCGAATGGGGCGACTCGGTCTATGCGACCGGGCTTATTCCATGTCCTTGAGCCACTCGGTGCCCTTGAACCACTTGTCATGAATGCGATCGTAGGTGCCGTCTTCGTGGATCTGGTGCAGGAAGTTGTTGATGAAGTTGAGGCTGTCGTAATCACCCTTCTTCAGACCAAAGGCCAAAGGCTCGTAGGTGAACGGCTTGTCGAGGAACACCAGTTTGCCGGCGCCGACCTTGGTCACTGCAACCACGTTGTACGGGGCGTCGTAGATGAAGGCGTCAGCCTTGCCATTGACCACATCGAGCACGGCTTCTTGCTCGTTGTCGTAGCCGTGGTACTTGGCTTTGGAGATGAGCTTCTTGGCGACCATTTCACCGGTGGTGCCGAGCTTGGAGGTGATGCGGTAGTCGGCGGTGTTCAGGTCTTTGTAAGACTTGATGGTGCCTTCCAGTTCCTTGCGGATCAGCAGGGTCTGGCCGACCACGATGAACGGTTCGCTGAAGTTCAGGCGCAGGTTGCGTTCCTGAGTCAGGGTCATGCCGCTGCCGATCATGTCGAACTTGTCGGTCATCAGCGCCGGGATGATGCCGTCATAACCGGTGGATACCAGTTCCAGCTTGACGCCCATGGCCTTGGACATGGCTTTGAGGATGTCGACTTCGAAGCCGATGATTTCGCCGCGCTTGTTGGTCATTTCGAACGGCATGTAGGTCGGATCCATACCGACTTTCAAGGTGCCGCGCTTGACCGCGTCATCGATTGCGCCCGCCTGCGCCGCATTGACTGCAACCAGTGCCGTGACGCCGACCAGCAGCATCGACAGATACTTCTTCATCTTCAAGTCCCCAAAACCATTGCGTGTGCGGCGCGAAAACCAACAGAGACGGGCCAAAAAGCCCGGGTGCGCCAATTCGGGGACGGATGCTAACGCACTCGTTTTTTTGCACAAGGTTTAATCGGGGATTTGTTTAACAATCAAGGGCTGACCCTCACCCCAGCCCTCTCCCCGAGGGAGAGGGGGCCGACCGAGGTGTCTCAAGCTATTCGCCGACCTGAAAGAGCGAGTCGATTATGGATTCAACACAGCAAGATCAGGTCGGCGTATCTAGAAAATTCAACGCGGTCAGTCCCCTCTCCCTCCGGGAGAGGGCTTTTCAGCAGGCCAAAAAAAACCCCGCAACATCGCGGGGTTTCTTCATCAGGCCGGTTGAGCCTGCAAGCTCACCGGTTGCAACGGCAGCAACGGCGCATGCGGATCGGCCTTCACCGAAGCCCGCCACGCATCCAGCCACTCGGCATGACCTTCAGCCCAGACCTGCTCATGCAGACGCGCCAATGCAACCGGGTCGCTCAGCAATTGCAGACGATCATGGTTATTCAGCCCGGCCGGGCCAACCTTGAGCGCGTGACGCACACGTTCCTGACGCAGCCATTCAATCGGCTCGGCCTGACCGTGACGCGAGGTCGCCAGCGAGCACGCCAAAGCGTTCTGCTGTGGATCGACCACTGCGCGGACGAAACCGTCGTTCAGGGCGTGGTAACGATTTTCGTGGGTGTACTGATCAGTCGCCAGCAGCGCCTGTGGCGGATTGTATTCCTCAGGGATGAGGAACAGGCTCTCGTCACGGGACTTCAGGCCCAGGCCAACACGGCTGGAGATCACCGACACCGGGATCGACAGCATCAGCGAACCGACGATCGGCACCAGCCACCAGAGGAAGCTCGGGTTCAGCCAGATCACCAGCAGCGCCCAGCAGAAGCCCAACAGGGTTTGCGGGCCGTGGCGCTTGACCGCTTCGCTCCATGGCGTGGAGTCGTCGTCACGCTGCGGCGAGTTCCAGGTCGCGGCCCAGCCAAGGAATGCGGCGAGGACGAAACGGGTGTGGAAAATCATCCGCACCGGCGCCAGCAACATGGAGAACAGCATCTCCAGCAGCATCGACAGGGTCACCTTGAACTTGCCGCCGAACTCTTTCGCGCCCTTGGCCCAGATCAGGATGATGCTCAACAGTTTCGGCAGGAACAGCAGCACGATGGTCGTCGAGAATAGCGCGATGGCCTTGTCCGGGTGCCATTGTGGCCACAACGGATAGAGCTGACGCGGCTCGAGGAAGTACTGCGGCTCCATCAGCGTGTTCACCGCCAGCAGCGCGGTCGACAACACCAGGAAGAAGAACCACAACGGCGCCGACAGATACGACATCACGCCGGTCAGGAACACCGCACGGTGCACCGGGTGCATGCCTTTGACCAGGAACAGACGGAAGTTCATCAGGTTACCGTGGCACCAGCGACGGTCACGCTTGAGTTCGTCGAGCAGGTTCGGCGGCAGTTCTTCGTAGCTGCCCGGCAAGTCGTAGGCAATCCACACGCCCCAACCGGCACGACGCATCAGCGCGGCTTCAACGAAGTCGTGAGACAGGATCGCACCGGAGAACGCACCTTTACCCGGCAACGGCGCCAGGGCGCAGTGGTCGATAAACGGCTTCATGCGGATGATCGCGTTGTGACCCCAGTAGTGCGATTCACCCAGCTGCCAGAAGTGCAGACCGGCGGTAAACAGCGGGCCGTATACACGGGTCGCAAACTGCTGCATGCGCGCATACAGGGTGTCCATGCCCGACGCACGCGGCGCGGTCTGGATGATCCCGGCGTCCGGCGTGGCTTCCATCAAGCGCACCAGACTGGTCAGGCACTCACCGCTCATGACCGAGTCGGCGTCGAGCACAACCATGTACTTGTAGTCACCGCCCCAACGACGGCAGAAGTCGTCGAGGTTGCCGCTCTTGCGCTTCACACGACGGCGACGGCGGCGATAGAAGATCTTGCCGAAACCTTTGGCTTCGCGGCAGACGTCCAGCCAGGCCTGTTGCTCGGCGACGCAGATATCGGTGTCGTTACTGTCGCTGAGAACGAAGAAGTCGAAACGATCCAGATCACCGGTGGCAGCGACCGATTCGAACGTTGCGCGCAGACCGGCGAATACGCGCGGCACGTCTTCGTTGCAGATCGGCATCACCAGCGCGGTACGCGCGTCTTTGGCAATCGGCTCGTTGCCGGCGCTTTTGCCGGAGATACGGTATTTATCGTGACCGGTGAGCAACTCGAGGAAGCCCATCAGCGCGGTCCAGAAACCGGCCGAGACCCAGCAGAACAGAATTCCGAACAGAATCAGGATGCTGGTCTGCAGCGCATACGGCAGCACTTGCGTGGCGGTTTGCATCAGCGGCTGGTGCAGAACTTCGTCCAGATCGACGAATGACCAGCCCTGATACGGCATGATGCCTTTCATGTACCAGCCAGCGACGATGGTCTGGCCGAGCATCAGCAGCAACAGAATGTAGCGACGGATCGAACCGACGGTGCGCCAGCGCGCGGCCGGCAGGACGTTTTCGTCCTTCGGCGGCTGCGGCGGGTTGGTGCGACCGGTCATACGGCGCCAGCCACGCACCAGAATATTGGTGCGCCACGGCTCCGGTACGACTTTGGTCCGGCGGATCGGCGGCGTCGCCTTCATGCTGACGCGACCGCTGGCGTCGAGCACCAGCATTTCCGCGTCTTCAAGTTCTTCGGCGGTGCTCAGGATCAGGCGCTTGCCCACCGAAGCCTGGGCGGCTTCGGCAGGTGCGTCGAATGTCGAGGACGACAGGCGTTCATGCAACTCGCTGAACGACTGGCAGCCCGCGAGTTCCGCGCGCTGCTCGTCGGTCATCGGCAGATGCGCCAGATACTCGGACAGAGTCTCCGGCTGTACTTGAGAGTTACTCATCGGCAGGCAACTGATAGCTCCAGGTCTCGGTCAGGACTTCTTCAGTCGGCGCCGATTCCGGTGTGGCTGGGGCCGCGTCCGCAGCCAGTGGCTGCTTGGCGTCTTTATTAGCCTTGTCCTTGGCATCTGCGGCTGGCTTGGCGTCGGCCTGTTTGGCCTCGGCGGCCTTGGCTTCCTTGTCGAGTTTCTCTTGTTGCTTGGCGGCAACCTTGTCGGCCTTGGCAACGGACGAGTTGGACGCTGGCACCGATTTCGCCAGATCAGCAGTCACGACTGGCTGAACCAGGGCGGCACGCATCTCGGTCGACTTGCTCGCGTCCTTGATTTTCATCCGCAGGGTCAAGCGCCAGCCCTTGGTTTCCGGGTTGTAGCGCACGCTGTTCTCTACCAGTTCGGCGTTGTCGCCGACACTGACCTGACTGCGCACGTCTGCATCCGGCGTCAGAGCGGCCAGTGATGGACCTTCAAAGTCGACCAGGTAGGCAACGCTGCCATCCGGCTGACGGATCAGGTTCGACTGTTTGACGTCACCGGTCGAACGCAGAGTCTGCGATACCCAGGCGCTGTCCGGCGCGTGAATCGCCGCTTCGTCCATGGTCCAGTGCATGCGGTAAGCGAAGTCCAGTGGCTGGCCCGGCTCCGGCATTTTTTCCGGGCTCCAGAACGCAACGATGTTGTCGTTGGTTTCGTCGGCGGTCGGAATTTCTACCAGATCAACGGTGCCTTTGCCCCACTCGCCCTTCGGCTCGATCCAGGCGCTTGGGCGCTTGTCGTAGCGGTCGTCGAGGTCTTCGTAGTGGCTGAAGTCGCGGCCACGTTGCAGCAGACCGAAACCACGCGGGTTCTCGACGCTGAAGTTGCTCACGGCCAAGTGTTTCGGGTTGTTCAGTGGACGCCAGATCCACTCGCCATTGCCGGCATGGATCGACAGACCGCTGGAGTCGTGCAGTTCACGACGGTAGTTGAGGACCTTCGACGGCTGGTTGGCGCCGAACAGGAACATGCTGGTCAGCGGCGCGATGCCCAGTTTGCCGACCTTGTCACGCAGGAACATCTGCGCTTTGACGTCGACAATGGTGTCGCTGCCCGGACGCAGGATCAGACGATAGGCACCGGTAGCGCGCGGCGAATCCAGCAGGGCGAAGATCACCAGGTGCTTGTCACCCGGCTTCGGCTGCTGAATCCAGAACTCGCGGAAACGCGGGAATTCTTCGCCCGACGGCAGCGCGGTATCAATCGCCAGACCACGCGCCGAGAGGCCGTAGGTGTGGCCCTTGCCGACAACGCGGAAGTAACTCGCGCCGAGCATGGTCATGATTTCGTCTTGCTTGTCGGCCTTGTTGATCGGGTAAAGCACACGGAAACCGGCATAACCCAGTTGTTCAGTGGCTTTCGGATCGAATTTCAAATCGCCGAAATCGAAGCGGGTCGGATCATATTTGATCTCTTCGACGGTGTTCGCTGTGATTTCGTTGATTTTCACCGGTGTATCGAAGTGCATACCCTGGTGATAGAAAGACAGTTTGAACGGGGTCTTCTGATCAGCCCACTCAGCCTTTTCGGTGAGGAAGCGGATTTTCTGATAGTCCGCGAATTTCATGTCGCGGAATTCGTTCGGCAGGTTGCTGCGCGGGGCTTCGAATTTCTGCCCGGCCAGCTCTTTGGCCTTGGCCGATACATCGTCAAGATTGAACGCCCAAAGCTGACCGGCGCTGAGCAGGCACAGGAGCGCCGAACCCGCTACCAGGGCACTTCGCATGCGTTTGGCAGACATTTTTGCTGCATTACAGGGACTAACAATCACGAGCAACCCTCGCCGAAAACAGATCAATAAACCAACGGCCAGATGAAGTGCCTGTGAGATTTTCGGCAGTGAAAAGCCGACCTTCCAGAGCACCCTTGCCAAGTTGGCGAGCATTGTTCCGACTCCGCTGGGGCAAAATGATTCCCCAATCGGATCCAGACAAGTCTCTACCTAAGTCAAAAATGAACCAGCGAACGCTGATCCCAGTGCGCGCGATTATCTAGTAGCCCGCATGACAACGCATCAGGGGTAACAAAGTATTTATCGCGAAAACACCTTAAAAACAGTCGAAATTTCCTAAAAAGGTGTTTCAAGCGCTTTCAGGTCTGTAACAAAAAGGTAACCGGGCCATCGTTGACCAAATGCACCTGCATATCGGCGCCGAATCTACCTGATGCCACTGTGCCATGCACCTGTTTCGCACTGCTTAATAGATAGTCGAACAATTCCTCGCCCAAGGCGGGAGGCGCTGCCGTCGAAAAGCTCGGGCGCAACCCGCTTTTGGTGTCGGCAGCCAGGGTGAACTGAGAGACCAGCAGCAACCCACCGCCGACGTCGGCGAGGGACAAGTTCATCTTGCCCTCCGCATCGCTGAATACCCGATAGTTAAGCAGCTTATGCAGAAGTTTGTCGGCGCTGGTACGCGTGTCGTCGGGTTCGACCGCCACCAGCACCAACAAACCGTGATCTACCGCGCCGACGACTTCGCCTGCCACTTCAACCCGCGCACCGCGTACGCGCTGTAAAAGCCCCTTCATGCTTCTTCGGGCGGCAGATCGAGCAGGCGCCGGGCCATGTTGCCTGCGGCGCGTACCAATGCATCGGTGATGCCCGGCTCGGAAGCAGCATGGCCAGCATCGCGGATCACCTGCAGTTCGCTGTTCGGCCAGGCCTGGTGCAATTCCCAGGCATTGTCGAGCGGGCAGATCACGTCGTAGCGACCGTGAATGATCACGCCCGGCAGATGGGCGATCTTGCCCATGTCGCGAATCAGCTGGTTCGGCTCAAGGAAGGCGTTGTTGGTGAAGTAATGGCATTCGATCCGCGCGATCGACAGTGCGCGCTGCGGCTCGGAGAAGCGATCGACCACCAGCGGGTTCGGCCGCAGGGTCGCGGTGCGCCCTTCCCAGGTCGACCAGGCTTTGGCCGCGTGCATCTGGGCGATCTGGTCGTTGCCGGTCAGACGTTTGTGGAAAGCGCTGAGCAAGTCATCGCGCTCGTCCAGCGGGATCGGTGCGATGTAATCCTGCCAGTAATCAGGGAACAGACGACTGGCACCGGCCTGATAGAACCACTCGATTTCCTGCGGACGGCAGAGAAAGATCCCACGCAGGATCAGGCCGTGAACCCGTTCAGGGTGACTTTGCGCATAAGCCAGCGCCAGGGTCGAACCCCACGAACCGCCAAACAGCACCCATTTGTCGATGCCCAGATGCTTGCGGATGCGCTCAAGGTCAGCGACCAGATCCCAGGTGGTGTTGTTTTCCAGGCTGGCGTGCGGGGTGGAGCGACCGCAGCCGCGCTGGTCGAAGGTGACAATGCGATAGAGGTTCGGATCGAAATAGCGACGGCTCTGCGCGTCGCAACCGGCGCCGGGGCCGCCATGAATGAACACAACCGGCAAACCCTCCGGTGAACCGCTTTCGTCGACATACAGCGTATGGGTGTCATCGACAGCCAGATCGTGCCGGGCGTGAGGTTTGATCTGCGGAAACAAAGTCTGCATTGCGCGCTCCGTAAGGGGTCGAGGTCATCCCTGGGGGGACTTCTATTATTCTGCCGTTGGGCATCATAAACCCGATTTACGTCAATGAGCATGCTCGCTCGCTGTCACCGTTTGTCAGCCATAAACTTCAAAGGGTGTACACCATCCTGTGGGAGCGAGGCTGCTCGCGAATGCGGCGTGTCATTCAACGTAGATGTTGGCTGCACGGACGCCTTCGCGAGCAGGCTCGCTCCCACAGGGGTTATGCGCTGTAGTGAGACTTTGCCCAAGCCAGATAGCCCTGCAGCAACTCCTTGAGCACCACCCGCGTGGGCTCGGCCAGATCGGCGCGATAGCAGAACGGTTCGAACTCTTCCATGTACGTGCACTGGCCCAGTTCCAGTTGCACCGCGTGGATGTTCTGCGCCGGGTTGCCGTAATGACGGGTGATATGACCGCCCTTGAAGCGCCCGTTGTGGACATGGCTGTAATCGCCGTGGCGTGCGCAGATCGCTTCCAGTTGTGCAGCCAGTTGCGGATCGCAACTGGCGCCATTGAAGGTGCCGAGGTTGAAGTCCGGCAGTTTGCCGTCGAACAGGTGCGGGATGATCGAGCGAATCGAGTGCGCATCGAACAGCAGCGCGTAACCGAATTTAGCCTTCAGTCGCGCCAGCTCTTCCTGCAGCGTGCGGTGATACGGCGTCCAGATCTGCTCCAGATAGGTTGCGCGCTCTTCTTTCGATGGCTCGTGCCCTTCGCGGAACAACGCAATGCCATCGAACAACGTCGCCGGGTACAGCCCGGTGGTCGCCCCGACGTACAGCGGCTTGTCGTCGGACGGACGATTCAGATCGATGACGAACCGTGAGTACTCAGCCGCCAACGTGCTCGCACCCAACTCTTCAGCAAAATCGTAAAGCTGAGGAATATGCCAGTCGGTGTCCGGCAGGCTTTTCGCGGCCGCGATCAACCCGGCTTCCACCGCAGGCGTCAAGCGCACACCGGCATGCGGCATGCTGATCAGCAGCGGCACGCGGCCTTGTTTGAAGTTCAAAACCTTATCCACAACCGCTCTCCTACAGACTTGATTCGACGCCGTGACGCACGACGCGTTTGTCCAGATCGCCACCCAGCCAATAGGCCAGATCCGCCGGACGATCGATGTGCCAAGCGACGAAATCCGCGACCTTGCCGACCTCCAGCGAACCGTGGGTGGCGGCCATGCCCAGCGCTTGTGCAGCATGAATGGTCGCACCGGCCAAGGCTTCTTCCGGGGTCATGCGGAAACAGGTGCAGGCCATGTTCAACATCAGGCGCAACGACAGCGCCGGCGAGGTGCCGGGGTTGAGGTCGCTGGCGATGGCGATCTTCACCTTGTGCTTGCGCAGAGCGTCCATCGGCGGCAGCTGGGTTTCGCGCAGGAAGTAGAACGCGCCCGGCAGCAGCACCGCGACGGTGTCGGACTCGGCCATGGCGATGGCGTCGGCCTCGTCCATGAACTCCAGGTGATCGGCGGACAACGCTTTATAGCGCGCGGCAAGGCTGGAGCCGTGCAGCGACGACAGTTGTTCAGCGTGAAGCTTCACCGGCAGACCGAGTTTTTGCGCGGCGATGAACACGCGCTCGACTTGCTCTGGCGAGAACGCCAGGTATTCGCAGAACGCATCCACGGCATCGACCAGACCTTCGGCGGCGAGCGCGGGGAGCATTTCGTTGCAGATCAGATCGATGTAGTCGTCGGCGCGATCTTTGTATTCCGGTGGCAACGCATGGGCCGCGAGGCAGGTGCTGCGCACGCTGATCGGCAGCTCTTGCTGCAGACGGCGGATGACCCGGAGGATTTTGCGTTCGTTGACCAGATCGAGGCCGTAGCCGGATTTCATTTCGATCGTGGTCACGCCGTCGCGCATCAGGCTTTTCAGGCGTTTCGCGGCGCTGGCGAACAGCTCGTCTTCAGTCGCTTCGCGCGTCGCGCGCACGGTGCTGGCGATGCCGCCGCCGGAGGCTGCGATCTCCGCGTAGCTGACACCTTGCAGGCGTTTTTCGAACTCGCCACTGCGGTTGCCGCCAAACACCGTGTGGGTGTGGCAGTCGATCAGGCCGGGCGTGACCCACGCGCCCTGCAGATCATTGACCGCCGGGTATTCGCCGGATGGCAGTTGATTACGCGGGCCGATCCATTCAATGAGCTCGCCGGACGTCACGATGGCCGCATCTTCGATGATCGAGTAGACGCCCTGCGCCATGGTTGCGACGTGGCAGTGTTGCCAGAGGGTTTTCACTGTTGGCCTCCGTTGGGGCTGGTGATCGTTCCCACGCTCTGCGTGGGAATGCCTCAGGGGACGCTCTGCGTCCAGTGACGCGGAGCGTCACGGGCTGCATTCCCACGCGGAGCATGGGAACGATCAGTGTGTAGGGTTAAAGGCTAGGCAAAAGCTTCGCCGGAACCAGCTCAGTCAAACACCGCGAAGCCAACAGTTCAGTTGCCGCATTGATGTCCGGCGCAAAGAAGCGGTCCTTCTCATAAAACGGCACTTCCTTACGCAAAATCGCCCGCGCCTGTTCCAGCTTCGCCGAGGTCTTCAGACCGTTACGCAGATCCAGACCCTGCACCGCCGCCAGCCATTCCACCGCCAGAATCCCGCGAGTGTTCTCGGCCATCTCCCACAGCCGCTTGCCAGCCGCCGGGGCCATTGACACGTGGTCTTCCTGGTTAGCCGAAGTCGGCAGGCTGTCCACCGAATGCGGATGCGACAAGGCCTTGTTTTCGCTGGCCAGTGCCGCTGCTGTCACCTGAGCGATCATGAAACCGGAATTCACGCCGCCATTGGCAACGAGGAACGGCGGCAGTTGCGACATGTGCTTGTCCATCATCAGCGAGATACGGCGTTCGCTCAGCGAGCCGATTTCAGCGATGGCCAATGCCATGTTGTCAGCGGCCATGGCCACCGGTTCGGCGTGGAAGTTACCGCCGGAAATCACATCGCCTTCAGCAGCGAAGACCAGCGGGTTGTCGGAAACGGCGTTGGCTTCAACGGCCAAGACCTCAGCGGCCTGACGGAACTGCGTCAGACAAGCGCCCATGACTTGCGGCTGGCAGCGCAGCGAGTACGGATCCTGCACTTTCTCGCAGTTCTGGTGCGAATCGGAGACTTCGCTGCGCTCACCGAGCAGATCGCGGTAAGCAGCAGCGGCGTCGATCTGACCTTTCTGGCCACGCGCAGCGTGAATACGTGCATCGAATGGCGAGCGCGAACCCAATACTGCTTCAACCGTCAGACCGCCCAGCGCCAGGGCACCGGCAAACAGGTCTTCACCTTCAAACAGACCACGCAATGCAAACGCGGTGGAAACCTGAGTACCGTTGAGCAGCGCCAGACCTTCTTTAGCCGCTAAAGTCAGCGGCGTCAGGCCGGCGACTTTCAGCGCTTCAGTGGCTTCCATCCACTCACCCTTGTAGCGCGCCTTGCCCTCGCCCAGCAGCACCAACGACATGTGCGCCAATGGCGCCAGATCGCCCGAAGCGCCCACCGAACCTTTCAGCGGAATGTGCGGATAGACCTCGGCATTGATCAGCGCAATCAGCGCATCGATCACCACGCGGCGGATACCGGAGAAACCACGGCTGAGGCTGTTGACCTTGAGCACCATGATCAGCCGCACCAGCTCATCGCTGATCGGCACGCCAACACCGGCGGCGTGAGACAACACCAGCGAGCGCTGCAGGTTCTCGAGGTCTTCGCTAGCGATGCGCGTCGAGGCCAGCAGGCCGAAACCGGTATTGATGCCGTACGCGGTGCGGTTCTCGGCGAGGATCTGCTCGACGCAGGCGACGCTGGCTTCGATCTGCTGCGATGCGCTGTTGTCGAGCGTCAGCTTGACCGGGTTCTGGTAGACGTCACGCAGTTGGGCCAGGCTCAGTTGGCCGGGAATCAGGTTCAGCGCAGTCATTTAAATGCTCCTTTTGAGAGTTTGTTATTAACTTGCCATTCGCTCCGGAGCATTCCGTTATCCGTCGCTTTCAGCCTTGTGGGCATCCGGCGCCTTGGCACGCTGGCAGGGTAGTTTTTCAGTGCAAATTCGATAGAACGTTGTGCAGCGAATTCGGTTCTTTTAAAACGCTCGCAGCGGCAGCGATATCCGGCGCCAGCCAGCGATCCTGATCGTAGGCCGGGACCGTTTCGCGCAGCAGTCGCCAAGCGCGGTCAGTGCCCATGCCAAAGCGCTGTTCCTTGAGGAATTCAAACGCCTGCGCCGCCAGCAGGTACTCGATGGCGAGGATCTGCGTGCAGTTTTCCAGCGCGCGATGCAGCTTCAGCGCGGCATTGGTGCCCATGCTCAAGTGATCTTCCTGCAGGCCCGAGGTGATGTAGTTGTCGAGCACCGCCGGTTGCGCCAGTTGGCGGTTTTCCGCACACAGCGACGCGGCGACGTATTGGACGATCATCATCCCGGAGTTCACCCCCGGATTGGCCACCAGAAACGCCGGCAAACCACTGACGTGCGGGTTGACCAAACGATCGAGGCGACGCTCGGCAATCGAGCCGATTTCGGCCATGGCAATCGCCAGCAGATCCGCCGCCATCGCCACCGATTGCCCGTGCGGGTTGGCTTGCGACATCACCCGGAAATTGTCCGGCGTGCCCAGCAGGAGCGGGTTATCAGTGCAGCCGTTGAGTTCGGCTTCGACCTGCTTGATCGCATGGTCGAGTTGATCACGCGCGGCGCCGTGTACCTGCGGAATCGAACGAATACTCAGCGCATCCTGAGTGCGAATGCCTTTGCTCGACGCGATCACTTCACTGCCATCGAGCAAGGCGCGCAGATTGATGCCGACCTGCTGCATGCCCGGGTGCGGTTTTAGCGCGATGATCTCGGCATCGAACGCGTCGATCTGGCCGCGCTGGGCTTCGAAACTCATTGCGCCGATGACGTCGGCCCATTGCACCAATCGCGTTGCGTCGGCAATCGCCAGACAGCTTAGGCCGGTCATGCACGGCGTGCCGTTGACCAGACACAAACCGTCCTTCGCGCCGAGTTGCACCGGTTGCTGACCTTCTTCGGCCAACGCCTGTTGTGCGGAAACAACTTGGCCGCGATAGCTGACATTGCCGACGCCGAGCAGCGTGATGCCGATGTGCGCCATGTGGGTCAGATAACCCACCGAACCTTGCGACGGCACTTGCGGGGTGATGCCGCGATTGAGCAGCGCCAACAGCCCTTCGACGACCCGGCGGTGAATGCCGGATTTGCCGTGGCTGTAGTTGTGAATGGCGGCGCAGATGATCGCGCGGGTCTGCTCGTCGGCGAGTACCGGGCCGACGCCGCAAGCATGGCTGAGCAAGGTGTTGCGCGAGAGCTGGCTGAGCTGTTCGTCTTTCAGGGAAACGTTGGACAAACCGCCCAGGCCGGTGTTGACGCCATAGGCGCGCTCGCCACTTTCGACGATGCGCTGGACGATGCCTTGGGCGTTTTCGATACGCGCCCAGGTGTCGCTGGACAGCTCAAGTTGCGCGCCGTGACGAGCGACGGCGACCACGTCCTGCCAACGCAGAGGGGCGCCGGTGATAACGATTTTTTCAGCCTGGGACATCATTAACCTCATCCGAACATTGATACAGCTGTGCCGCCGCCTTCGCGAGCAGGCTCGCTCCCACATTGGAATGCAGTCTCCTGTGGGAGCGAGCCTGCTCGCGAAGAGGACCGCGCAGCCAACACAAAACTGCTTAAACCACCGCCGCTCGCCGCTGTACGAAGCGGTCGACATACTCATCCGCCGGCGAATGCAGAATCTCGCGCGGCGTGCCGACCTGAATCAACTTCCCATCCTTGAGAATCGCAATGCGGTTGCCGATACGCACCGCCTCGTCGAGGTCGTGAGTGATGAAGACGATGGTCTTGTGCAACGTCTTTTGCAGCTCCAGCAACTGGTCCTGCATCTCCGCGCGGATCAGCGGATCCAGCGCACTGAACGCCTCATCCATGAGGATGATGTCGGTGTCCGCCGCCAAGGCACGGGCCAGACCGACGCGCTGACGCATGCCGCCGGAGAGCTGGTGCGGGTATTTGTTTTCGTAGCCTTTGAGGCCCACGGTGTTGATCCAGTGCAGCGCGCGTTCCGCGCACATCTGCTTGCTCTCGCCACGGACTTTCAGGCCGTAGGCGACGTTGTCGAGCACAGTCTTGTGCGGCAGCAGGCCGAAGCTCTGGAACACCATGCTGATCTTGTGCCGGCGAAATTCGCGCAGGGCATCCATGTCGTATTGCAGGATGTCGACGCCGTCGACGAGGATCGCGCCGCTGGTCGGGTCGATCAGGCGGTTGAAGTGACGCACCAGCGTCGATTTGCCGGAGCCGGACAGGCCCATGATCACGAAGATCTCGCCGGTGCCGATGCTCAACGACAGGTCGTTGACCCCGACCACGCAACCGGTTTCGCTCAGCACCTGATCCTTGGTCTTGCCCTGGCCGACCATGGCCAGCGCATCCTTGGCGCGGTTGCCGAAAATCTTGAAGACGTTTTTGACTTCGATCTTGCTCACGGTTGCGTCGCTCATTTGCTCACCTCATGCCGTGGCCGACCGTATGCCTGAGTAATGCGGTCGATGACCACTGCGAGAATCACGATCGCCAGACCGGCCTCAAGGCCACGCCCGACGTTGAGGGTCTGAATCCCCACCAACACATCTTCACCGAGGCCACGGGCACCGATCATCGAGGCAATCACCACCATCGACAGGGCCATCATGGTGGTCTGGTTGATCCCGGCCATGATGCTCGGCAGGGCCAGCGGCAGTTGCACACCGAACAGTTGCTGCCAGCGGTTGGCGCCGAATGCGTTAATGGCTTCCATCACTTCACCATCAACCTGGCGAATGCCCAGATCAGTCAGGCGAATCAGCGGTGGCGCGGCGTAAATCACCGTGGCGAAAATAGCCGGCACCTTGCCCAGACCGAACAGCATCAGCACCGGGATCAGGTACACGAAACTTGGCATGGTCTGCATGATGTCGAGCAGCGGCATCAGCACCGAACGCAGGCGATTGCTACGCGCCGAGAGAATCCCCAGCGGAATGCCGATCAGCACCGAAATGATCGTCGCGACCATCATCAGCGCCAGTGTCTGCATGAGTTTGTCCCACAGGCCAACGGCGCCGACGAGGAACAGCAGACCGACGATGACCGCCGTGGTCACGACTTTGCGCGTTGCGTGCCAGGCAACCACACCGACGATCGCCAGCATCAACCACCACGGCGCCGCACGCAGCAAGCCTTCAAGGTTGACGATGGCCCACAGCAGGGTGTCGGAGATATGGCGGAACACATCACCGTAGTTGGTGACCAGCGAATCGACCCAACCGTTGACCCAGTCGGCGATGGAAAAGGTAAAGCTTTCGGGAAACATAAGCGGCTCTCAATCAGAAATCTCAATCAAGCGTTTACGGCATATCTCCCGGCCAGCCTCACGGTTGACCGGGAGGTATCGACCTACAGCGCCGCGTCGATTTTCTTGGCTGCGTCTTCACTCACCCACGCATGCCAGACCTCAGGATGTTCCTTGAGGAAGATTTTCGCCAGTTTTGGCGACTCGATACGTTCCTTGGCCATGCGGCCGAGGTTCTGGTTCAGCAGGTCGATCGGTAGGTTGACCTTTTCCAGCACGGCGACCAGTTCCGGCGCCTGTTCGTGGAAGGTTTTCGACAGGCCGACCTTGATGCTTACGGTCTTGTCGACGCCCGGTTTTTCTTCGAGTTTGACCAGATCCACCTGGCCCATCAGCGGGGTTGGCGACCAGTAGTAGAACAGGATCGGCTCGCCGCGCTTGTAGCTCGACAGCACCGCCGCATCCAGCGCCGGGCCGGTGCCCGGGCGGAAATTGGTGTAGCTGCTTTCGAGGCCGTAGCTTTTCAGCATTTCGCTGTTGTCGAGCTCGCAGGTCCAGCCGGCCGGACAGTTGTAGAAACGTCCTTTGGAAGGCTCTTCGGCGTCCTTGAACACGGCGGCGTATTTGCCCAGATCAGCGATGTTTTTCAGGTCCGGGGCTTTTGGCTCAAGCTTGCGCTTGGCATCGCCTTCGATCACGTAGCGCGGCACGTACCAACCTTCGACAGCACCGACGACCGGAGCGCCGACACCGACGACCTTGCCGGCCTTCTCGGCCTTGTTCCAGACCTCGCTGCGGCCGACCCACTCTTCGGCGAACACTTGAATATCGTTGCTGCTCAGGGCGTTCTCCATGGTGATGGAGTTGCCCGGCAGGCTGTCGGTCTTGCAGTCGTAACCTTTCTCCAGCACCACTTGCAGGACGTCGGTCAGCAGCATGCCGCTTTCCCAGTTCAGGCCGGCGAACTTCACCGGCTTGCCCGATTCGCACCAGCCGGCAGCTTGGGTCGCACCGGCACTGGCCAGCAGGCCCATGGACAGCAATGTGGTCAGCAGGGTCTTGTTCGATTTCATTGTTGTGACGCTCCTAATCATGAATTGGCTTACGGCAGTCAAGAGGCATCCAGCCCTGTCCACGTCCAAATCAGGCCTGCGCCGCAGCGCGACCGGCCCCGCTTGTTTTAGGTTGTACAACGCTGTTCTGCTCGACCGGCAGAATCAGTTGATCGGGTACCGCGCTGTGCCATTTTTTCGCGCACACGTAGTAGACGACGGCCGGCAACACCAGACCGATGATCCAGGAGATATCCACATCACCGAGGGCGGCCACCAGCGGGCCGGTGTAGAACTTGGTGGAGATGAACGGCAGTTGCACCAGCACACCGAACACATAAACGCTGATGCCGAGCAGGTTCCAGCGACCGTAGCGGCCGTTCGGATTGGCCAGTGCCGGCACGTCATAACGCTCGCGGGTGATGCAGTAGTAATCCACCAGATTGATCGCGCTCCATGGGGTGAAGAAGGCGAGCAGGAACAGGATGAAAGACTTGAACGCACCGAGAAACGAGTGCTGGCCGAGCAGCGCGATCAAGGTCGCCGTGCCAACGATGACCAGCACGAACACCAGACGTTGCATGCGCGTTACGGTCAGGTGACCTTTGAAACCACTGATGATGGTTGCGATGCACATGAAGCTGCCGTAGGAGTTCAGTGTCGAGATGGTCACCTTGCCGAACGCGATGCTGAAGTACAGCAGCGCGGCGGTGGCACCGGTGCCGCCCAGACCGACGATGTAAGCCACTTCATGACCGGCGAACTGGCCGTTGGCTGAAGCGGCGGCGAACACGCCGAGGATCATCGCCACTTGTGCGCCAACCACTGAACCGGCACCGGCAGCGAAGAAGGTTTTCACCGCCGAGGTGTTGCTCGGCAGGTAACGGGAATAGTCAGCCACGTAAGGGCCGAACGCGATCTGCCAGGAGGCTGCGAGCGACACCGCGAGGAGGAAACTGCTCCAGCTGAAGTGGCGGATTTGCAGGAGTGCGCCGACATCGGTCTGACTCATCAGACGCCAGAACAGGAAGACGAAAGCGATCACGCCAATCACGCTGGCGACACGGCCGATCCAGTGGATCACCCGATAACCGAGCACCGTCACCAGCACGATGACGCTGGCAAAAATCAGGATGCCGACACTGTCGCTGACGCCAAACAACTGGCCCAGCGCCTGGCCGGAAAGTACCGTGCCCGTTGCGGTGAAACCCAGGTACATCAGGCATACCAAGACGATCGGAATCGCCGCACCGTAAACGCCAAACTGCACGCGGCTGGAAATCATCTGCGGCAGTCCGAGCTTCGGTCCTTGCGCGGCATGCAGCGCCATCACCCCCCCGCCGAGCAATTGACCGATCAACAGACCGATCAATGACCAGAACACATCA
This sequence comes from Pseudomonas sp. CROZ-RG-20F-R04-15, assembly GCF_022662375.1. Lineage (GTDB taxonomy): Bacteria > Pseudomonadota > Gammaproteobacteria > Pseudomonadales > Pseudomonadaceae > Aquipseudomonas. The sequence goes on from NZ_JAKNQL010000020.1 coordinate 29,569, forward strand.
CCGCCCAGCACCACGGCCAAGGCCCCGGTGACGATTGCGGTGATTTGCAGATTCGCCCCCATCCACAGGGTGAACTGGCTAAACAGACGACCGTGTCTTTCCGCTTCCGGGATGTAGTCGATCGAACGCCTTTCGATCAACGGTTTGTTGCTTGCACGATCGGTGTTGACAGCCATGATTCAACCTCTGTGGATTGTTTTTCGAGTTCACTGAGCGTCTTGCGCACTACTGTGGGAGCGAGCCTGCTCGCGAAGGCGTCAGCACATTCAACATGTGTGTTGGCTGACAGACCGCATTCGCGAGCAGGCTCGCTCCCACAGGGTTTTGCGTTATTTACCGGTAATCATCGGCAGGTTAAGCCCCTGTTCCTTGGCGCAGTCGATGGCGATCTGGTAACCGGCATCGGCGTGGCGCATAACGCCGGTGGCCGGGTCGTTGTGCAGGACGCGCGCAATACGCTCGGCCGCTTCGTCCGTGCCGTCACAGACAATCACCATGCCCGAGTGCTGCGAGAAGCCCATGCCGACGCCGCCGCCGTGGTGCAGGGAAACCCAGGTCGCGCCGCTCGCGGTATTCAGCAGAGCGTTGAGCAGTGGCCAGTCGGACACGGCGTCGGAACCGTCCTGCATCGATTCGGTTTCACGGTTCGGGCTGGCGACCGAGCCAGAGTCGAGGTGGTCGCGACCGATCACGATCGGCGCCGACAGCTCACCGCTGCGGACCATCTCGTTGAAGGCCAGACCGAGCTTGGCGCGCAGGCCCAGACCGACCCAGCAGATACGTGCCGGCAGCCCCTGGAAGCTGATGCGCTCGCGGGCCATGTCCAGCCAGTTGTGCAGGTGCGCGTCGTCCGGGATCAGCTCTTTGACCTTGGCGTCGGTTTTGTAGATGTCTTGTGGATCACCCGACAGCGCCGCCCAACGGAACGGGCCGATGCCACGGCAGAACAGCGGACGGATGTAAGCCGGTACGAAACCCGGGAAGTCGAACGCGTTTTCGACGCCTTCTTCCTGCGCCATCTGACGGATGTTGTTGCCGTAGTCGAAGGTCGGAATGCCTTGCTTCTGGAATTCCAGCATGGCTTTGACGTGCACGGCCATCGACTGCTTGGCGGCTTTGATTACAGCGGCCGGTTCGGTTTTGGCGCGGGCGCGGTATTCGTCCCAGGTCCAGCCGGCTGGCAGGTAACCGTTGAGCGGGTCGTGGGCGCTGGTCTGGTCGGTGACCATGTCCGGGCGCACACCGCGCTTGACCAGTTCCGGGAGGATTTCTGCAGCGTTACCCAGCAGCGCGATGGAAATCGCTTTGCCTTCTTTGGTGTACTTGTCGATGCGTGCCAGAGCGTCGTCGAGGTCTTTGGCTTGCTCGTCGACGTAACGGCTTTTCAGGCGGAAATCGATGCTGACTTGCTGGCATTCGATGTTCAGCGAGCAGGCGCCGGCGAGGGTTGCCGCCAGAGGTTGTGCGCCGCCCATTCCACCGAGGCCGGCAGTCAGGACCCACTTGCCGGTGAGGTTGTCGTTGTAGTGCTGGCGACCGGCTTCAACGAAGGTTTCGTAGGTGCCTTGAACGATGCCCTGGCTGCCGATGTAGATCCAGCTGCCGGCGGTCATTTGGCCGTACATGGCCAGGCCCTTGGCGTCGAGTTCGTTGAAGTGCTCCCAGCTCGCCCAGTGCGGGACGAGGTTGGAATTGGCGATCAGTACGCGCGGGGCATTGCTGTGGGTCTTGAACACGCCGACCGGCTTGCCGGATTGCACCAGCAGGGTCTCGTCGTCATTCAGGTTGGTCAGGCTTTCGACGATCTTGTCGTAGCACTCCCAGTTACGCGCGGCGCGACCGATACCACCGTAGACCACCAGTTCTTTCGGGTTCTCGGCGACTTCCGGGTCGAGGTTGTTCATCAGCATGCGCAGCGGCGCTTCGGTCAGCCAGCTCTTGGCGGTCAGCGTGTTGCCGCGGGCAGCGCGGATCTCAACGTTGCGAAACTTTGTAGGCTTATTGTCAGTCACGAAAAAGACTCCTCAGCGATCAATTCAAACCAACCCTGGCAGTGGGCAAGCAGCCTGCGTGCATCAATGCGCGCCAGGCGAATCAGTGGACTCTGCGGAGAGTCTCGAACAACTCATACGCATACGTCTTTACTTGTACATACAAGCATATGCAATCAAGCGGCCAACTTGTTGGAGGGGTGCTCAAGAAAAGTTGCGGACAGGGCTGGAGGGCGCCTGAATCGAGGGTTCTGGCGTGGATGAAATTTTTCGGGGAGAGATTTTGTGCAGTTTGGATTTGCTTAGATGAGCGTGGCTTTGCGCCACCCTGGGGCGTTCGGTAACAAGTTGGTGCGAGGATGGAAACAGAATCCTGATCGTTCCCACGCTCTGCGTGGTAACGCCGCCATGGACGCTCCGCGTCCGCTTCAATAGAGGTGACGCAGAGCGTCATGGGATGCATTCCCACGCAGAGCGTGGGAATGATCAGAGGGGATTATTAACTAGCGGGCAGTCAGCTCAATGACACAGCAACCCGCATCAACGGACACTTCAACCAAGCCATTGTTACCGTCCAGTTGCAGGCAATCATGGCGACCGAGTTGCGAAACACTGTCACCGACCTGCACTTGCAACAGCTCACTGACACTGAACACCAACACCGTCCCCGCCGAGCTGAAGAATCGCTGCTCGCCATCCAGCCACTGCAACCGCGCGCTGTAACGCTGCGGTGCGTAGATCAGGTTGAAATCGCGAATCGCGCCACCGAGTAGTGTGCAGGACACCTGGCTTTCACCGCTAAAGCCAAACGAGTCGAGCGGTAACAGCGGCCGCGTATCGTCGCCGTCTACACACAAGGTCATGCCGTCACCCTGCAACACGGTGATCACCCGCTGGTAACCGGCGAACGTCGAAAAACCGCCCGACTCGGCAATGTCGGCAATCGACAGGCGCCAGCCAAAACCGTCGAGCCCTGCACCGGCATCACGGGTGATTTCCTCGGTGCTGCCGCCGCCGTTTTTCCACGGCATACGCGGGTAACCCTCAGCGCGTAAAACCTTAAGTGCACTCATTTATGGAACCGCCCTTCCAGACGATGACGAGAACCCGGATGAATCAAACGTGCAGCGGTCACCGGCTGACGCCCCGACCACGTGCGGCGACGAATCAGCAGGCACGGCTCGCCTTTTTCAATCTGCAGCAATTTGCACTCGGAAGATTCAGCGAGGATCGCTTCAACCACGTGTTCGCCCTCGGTCAGCGGCGCGACCTGATTGAGATAGGCGTAAGGCGTTTGCAGAGTGAAGTCTTGCTTGAGGTATTCCGGGGCAACCAGCGCGTTGACGAAACGGTCTTCGATTTGCACCGGGATGTCGTTTTCGTAATGCACGATCAACGAGTGGAACACCTTCTGCCCTTCACGCATGTCCAGCGCCAGCGCGCGCTCGGAACCGGCGGCCTCTTCTTCGAGGGTAATGACCTGGCAAGTGTGGCGATGGCCACGGGAAGCGATTTCGTCGGCGATGTTATGCACTTCGAATAACGCGGACTGGCTCTTCGGTTCGGCGACGAAAGTGCCGACACCTTGCATGCGCACCAACAGGCCATCGGCGGTCATCTCGCGCAGCGCACGGTTGATGGTCATGCGGCTGAAACCGAGTTGATTGACCAGTTCGCTCTCGGACGGCACGCGGTAGTGCGGCGGCCAGTTTCCGCTGTCGATCTGCTGGGTGATCATCTGTTTGACGCGGGCGTACAAGGGCGCCGGACTGTCGCCCATGTTCGCGGCCAACGGGGAGACTGGAGGCAGAGTCGGCACGGTTGATCCCTGTTCATTGATGAAAGTGGCTAGCTTGCCGGAGTTTACCGGGCAGGCAAACGTCTGTATATGTATATACAAATAACACACGATGGGGTGCTGAACCATGTCCGCCTTCTTTGCCGAACGCGCGCTGCTGCCTAACGGATGGGCCAACAATGTACGTCTTGAGGTCAGCGCCGAGGGCCTGCTGACCCAAATCCAGGCCGATTCCACCGCAGATGGCGCCGAACGGCTGAGCGGCCCGTTGCTGCCGGGCATGCCGAATCTGCACTCCCATGCCTTCCAGCGAGCGATGGCTGGACTGGCCGAAGTGGCCGGCAATCCGAATGACAGTTTCTGGACCTGGCGCGATTTGATGTATCGCCTCGTCGGAAAAATCAGCCCGGATCAGCTCGGCATTATCGCCCGTCAGCTGTACATCGAAATGCTCAAGGCTGGTTACACATCCGTTGCAGAATTTCATTACGTGCACCACGACAGCAATGGCCAGCCTTATGCCGATCCCGCTGAGCTGGCGTTGCGCATCAGCCAGGCCGCAAGTGAAAGCGGCATCGGTCTGACCCTGCTGCCGGTGCTCTACAGCCACTCCGGTTTCGGTGGCCAGACGCCCAACGATGGCCAACGCCGCTTTATCAACAGCACCGAAAATTACCTGAATCTGCAATCGCGCCTGCAGCCAATTTTGGCGCAGCAAAAGGCGCAATCGCTGGGCCTGTGCTTCCACTCGTTGCGCGCGGTAACGCCGCAGCAGATCAGCGAAGTACTGGCCGCCAGCGACAAGCAATGCCCGGTGCACATCCACATCGCCGAACAGCAGAAGGAAGTCGACGACTGCCTGAGCTGGAGCGGTCGGCGTCCGCTGCAATGGCTGTATGAAAATGCCGAAGTCGATCAGCGCTGGTGCTTGGTCCACGCCACTCATGCCAACCCTGAAGAAGTCACGCTGATGGCCAAGAGTCGCGCCATTGCCGGCCTGTGTCTGACCACCGAAGCAAATCTGGGTGACGGAATTTTTCCGGCGGTGGATTTCCTCGCGCAGGGCGGGCGCATGGGCATCGGTTCCGACAGCCATGTGTCGCTGAGCGTGGTGGAGGAATTGCGTTGGCTGGAATACGGCCAGCGTCTGCGCGATCAGCGGCGTAACCGTTTGTACGGTGCGGATCAGCCGATGGTCGGGCGCACGCTGTATGACGCGGCGCTGGATGGCGGGGCACAGGCGTTGGGGCAGCCGATCGGGGCGCTGGAAGTGGGCAAGCGTGCAGACTGGATCGTGCTCGATGGCAATGACCCGTATCTGGCGACGGCCAATGGCGACGGAATTTTGAATCGCTGGTTGTTTGCCGGTGGCGATCGTCAGGTGCGCGATGTGCTGGTCAATGGCCAGTGGGTTGTACGCGATGGGCGGCATGCCGGGGAAGAGGACAGTGCACGTGCCTTCACCCAGGTCCTGCGTGACCTTTTAGGCTGACACAAAACAAAAATGTGGGAGCGAGCCTGCTCGCGAAGAGGCCGTATCAGTCGACTGAAATGTTGACTGATACACCGCTTTCGCGAGCAGGCTCGCTCCCACATTTTGATTGGTGGCGATGCTTAATTCGAGGTCTTGGCCATCTGCCGATCTGTCGCACGCCAGATCAGTCGCGTGGTGTCATAACCCTGCTGACGCGCCTTGCTCAGCAGCTCTTCACGCACCACGCCGTTGACAGTCGGTGTGCGTGACAGCAGCCACATGTACTTGCGACTCGAGTCGCCGACGATGGCGGTCTTGTAGTCATCGCTGACGTACAACACCCAGTATTCGCCTTTCGCCACACCCGGAATCAGGCGTGAAAACCAGGTATCGAATTCGACCCAAAGCTTGTCGGTCTTGCCCGGCACCTGTGGATAAGCCGTGCCCTTGACCTCTTCCCACTGCCATTGCGGAGTCAGGCAGCGATTGAGCACCGCGACATTGCCGTCAGGCTTGAGGGTGTAATGGGCTTCGGATTGCGCGCAATTGCGCTGGAAGTACATCGGCAAACGCGCCAGTTCATACCAGGTGCCCTGATAGCGCTTGAGATTGACGCTGTTGGCCGTTTTCGGTGCCAATGGGTCGACGCCGGAAGTGGCGCAGCCGGCCAGTACCAGGCCGGCAAAAAGGATCAGCAATAACCGCTTCATTTTTTTTCTCCGTGGGCGCGAAGCCCCGGTTTACTTCAGGCCTTGGCCGGAAAACATCAGCACTTTGTCACCGGCGTACTGCACGCTGATAAAGCTGTTCTTGTCGCCCCAGGTGCAACTGGACATGCCGAGCGCGCCCGAGCAATCGGTGGGCTTGCCGAGCAGAGTCTCGACTTCGGCCTTGGCCATGCCGGCCGAGAGCTTCGAATAGTTTTCCTGATTGACCTTGCTGCATGCGGCCAACAGCACGCAAAACGTCAGAAGGGCGAGAGATCGCAGCGACATGGTGTAACTCCTGGAACGGAAGGGGGATGGCATGGCGCCAACCAGAAGCTTAGAAGAGAAAACCCCTGTCTGGTTCCCTGCCGGGCTGGCTATTTGTTACTCCGCTCGTCCGGCATTTGCCGGCAAATCAGACACTTTGTAGGGCTATTGCGCATTTCGTCGCCTTTCGCCAAAGACGCCTAATCTTTGGCGCGCCGCGGTCGAAATAAGAGCAGCGCAAAGCCCTCGGGTGTGGCAAATTGCCGCCCTTTCTTGACCAGCCCCTTCGCGGTAGTTCATTCGATGACCAGAAACATGAAATTCAGCCACAAGATCTTGTTGGCGGCCGCCCTCGTGGTGGCCGTTGCGTTCGCCTGTTTCATTTTCTTCAACGATTATCGACAGCGCGAAGCCCTGAGCAGCAGCACCGAAGCCTCGATGCAGGAATTGGGCAGCCTGACCACCAGCAACATCCAGACCTGGCTGGAAAGCCGCATTCAGTTGCTGCAATCGCTGTCGCAGCAAGTGGCCGTCGACGGTAACGCCCCCGCCAGCCTGAAACGCATCATCGACCTGCCCGCCTACACCGGCAATTTCCAGCTCAGCTACTTCGGTGGCGCCGACGGCGTGATGTTCTCGGTGCCTGCCGGCAACCGCGCGCCGGACTACGATCCACGCGCCCGTGGCTGGTACAAAGCGGCCAACAGCGCGCAGCAGACCATCGTCACCGAACCGTACATCGCCGCGTCCTCGGGCAAACTGGTGATCACCGTCGCAACACCTGTTCAGCGCCAGGGCCAGATGCTCGGCGTTGCCGGTGCCGACATCGATCTGACCAGCGTCAGCGCGATCATCAACTCGCTGAACTTCGGCGGCCACGGCCATGCGTTCATCGTCAGCAGCGAGGGCAAGATCCTGATTCACCCGGACAGCAAACTGGTGCTCAAGACCCTCGCCGAGGCCTACCCGAATGGCGCGCCGAAAGTCAGTCCGGGCCTGAAAGAAGTCGAGTTCGACGGCAAGACCCAACTGATCTCCTTCACCCGCGTCAACGGCGTGCCGTCGGCGGACTGGTACGTGGCGCTGGTGCTGGATAAAGACACCGCGTTCGCGATGCTCAGCGAATTCCGCACCTCGGCGCTGATCGCCATGGTCATTGCCGTGGTGATCATCATCGCCCTGCTCGGCATGCTGATCCGTGTGTTGATGCAGCCGCTGCTGACCATGGGCCGCGCCATGCACGACATCGCTGAAGGTGAAGGCGACCTCACCAAACGTCTGGTGATTCATGGCAACGACGAATTCGGCGCGCTGGGCACTTCGTTCAACCGTTTCGTCGAGCGCATTCACACCTCGATCCGCGAAGTGTCCTCGGCCACCGGCCAGGTCAACGAAGTCGCCCTGCGCGTGGTCGCGGCCTCGAACTCGTCCATGTACAACTCCGACCAGCAAGCCACCCGCACCAACAGCGTTGCTGCGGCGATCAACCAACTGGGCGCCGCCGCGCAGGAAATCGCCCAGAACGCCGCCCTCGCCTCGCAGCATTCCAGCGACGCGCGCAGCCTCGCGGTCGACGGTCAGCAGGTTGTGGATAAAACCATTCAAGCCATGCAGCAGTTGTCGGCGAAGATCAGTGATTCGTGCGGCAACATCGAAACCCTGAACAGCAACACGGTGAACATCGGTCAGATTCTTGAAGTGATCACCAGCATTTCCCAGCAGACCAACTTGCTCGCACTTAACGCCGCGATTGAAGCGGCGCGTGCCGGTGAAGCCGGTCGTGGTTTCGCGGTGGTCGCGGACGAAGTGCGCAACTTGGCGCACCGCACTCAGGATTCGGCGCAGCAGGTGCAGAAGATGATCGAAGAGCTGCAAGTCGGCGCACGCCAGGCCGTCAACATCATGACCGAGAGCCAGCGTGAGAGCGAAAGCAGCGTCGGCATCGCCAACCAGGCCGGCGAGCGCCTGGGCAGCGTGACTCAGCGCATCGGCGAGATCGACGGGATGAACCAGTCGGTGGCGACGGCGACGGAAGAGCAGACCGCTGTGGTCGAGTCGATCAATGTCGATATCAACGAGATCAACACGCTGAATCAGGAAGGTGTGGAGAACTTGCAGGCAACGTTGCGCGCGTGCTCGGATCTGGAGCAGCAGGCGGCGCGGTTGAAGCAGTTGGTGGGTAGTTTCCGCATTTAAGCGGTGCTGCTTCTGGCCCCTTCGCGAGCAAGCTCGCTCCTACAATGGTTCTGTATCGTTCACAGATCCACAAGGAGCGAGTTTTCTCGCGAAGGCGACATCAGAGACGAAGAAATGTGGAAATTGGAACACGTTGGTCAGCTCGCACTGACGCTGGACTGAATTAGGACTAAACTCAGTCCTGTTCAATTTGGCGGGGTTCAATCATGAAGCTTTCATCGCAAATCAAACCGATCAGTTACCTGAAAAGCCACACGGCCGAAATCGTCAAATCAATCACAGAAAGTCGCGAGCCGCTGGTAATCACTCAAAACGGTGAAGCCAAGCTAGTGGTTATGGATGTGAAAAGCTTTGAAGAGCAAGAAGGCACAATGGCTTTGCTGAAACTGTTGGCGATGGGTAATCGGGAGATCGAAGAAGGCAAGTTCAGTGATGCTGAAGATGTGTTTGCCGAAATGGACAAGGCCGATCATCAATGAGTTTAAAGGTCGTTATTCTCCAGTCCGCACAAGCAGATCTCAAAGAACTTCGCACCTACCTCGTCAGACAGTTCTCATTGCAAATTTGGCAAAGCACTTATGCCGATCTCAAGACTGCGATTCTCGGCCTCGCCGATCTGCCCTATTCAGGATCAATCCCCGAAGAAATCGAGAAGCTCAATCTCGGCCAATACCGCCAGATTGTTTTGGGAATGAACCGGATTATTTATGAGGTGCGAGAAAAAACGGTTTTCATCCATATCATTGTCGATACGCGAAAAAGCCTGCCGGCACTGTTGATGAAACGGCTTCTACGAGGCAATCCTTGATTTAGAACCGTGATCCAGGCTCACCGAGAAACACCAACTCCTCCGCCGTAGACTCCCGCCCCAACACCGCATTGCGATGCGGAAAGCGGCCAAACCGCGCGATCACTTTCTGATGCCGCTCGGCATAATCCAGATTGTCGGCAAACACCGCCCGCTCACCTTCCGGCTGTTCAGCCACCAGTTCTATAAACCTGGAAACCGCTTCGTTCTGCACCGCGAGGTTTTCGCAGTGTTCGAACACCAGATAAATAAACACACGCTGAATCGGCTTCAACTGCCGATCAAAATCCGCCGCAATGCCTTGAGCGACGAGTTTCTGCGCGCGCAGATCACCGGAAAATGCTTTTGGAGTATCGCGAAAGATCATTCTCGGCAGTTGATCGAGCAGGAGCACTAGCGCCAGCCAGCCTTCGGGACGTTGCGTCCACTCGGTCAATTCGCCGGCCAAGGCCTGATCGACAAAGACCCCGAAACGCTCACGCGCTTCGAGGTCCTGGCTGTCTCGCTTGCCAAACCACAACTTGCCCTTGTCAGCCGATATCTCGTCGGGAGATTCGGCATGTCCGAACCACCAATCGAGCAACGGCTGCCAGGGCGCGGTCATGGTTTATTCCTTGTGGTAGGCCGTCGCGCGTGCGACTTCTTCTTTCGAGCCGAGGAACACCGCTACGCGCTGGTGCAGGCCTTCTGGCTGAATGTCGAGAATGCGCTGGTGACCGTCGGTGGACGCGCCGCCCGCTTGTTCCACCAGGAACGACATCGGGTTGGCTTCGTACATCAGACGCAGTTTGCCTGGCTTGGATGGCTCACGGCTGTCGCGCGGGTACATGAACAGACCGCCACGGGTCAGGATGCGGTGTACGTCGGCAACCATCGCCGCGACCCAACGCATGTTGTAGTTCTTTTTCAGCGGACCCTCTTCACCGGCCAGCAGCTCGCCCACGTAGCGTTGTACCGGAGCTTCCCAGTGACGCTGGTTGGACATGTTGATGGCGAATTCCTGGGTCGATTCAGGAATGGTGATGTTTTCGTGAGTCAGCACGAAGCTGCCCATTTCACGGTCGAGGGTGAAGCCTTTGACGCCGTCGCCCAAGGTCAGGATCAGCATGGTCTGTGGACCGTAGATCGCGTAACCGGCGGCAACCTGTTGGGTGCCTGGCTGCAGGAACGCTTTCTCGTTCAGCGGCTCGTTCTGGCTCAGGTATTCGTTCGGGCAACGCAGTACCGAGAAGATGGTGCCGACCGGGGCGTTGATGTCGATGTTCGACGAACCGTCCAGTGGGTCGAATACCAGCAGGTACGCGCCTTTCGGGTATTTGCCCGGGATCTGGTAGGCATTGTCCATTTCTTCGGACGCCATGCCGGCCAGGTGACCGCCCCATTCGTTGGCTTCGAGCAGGATCTCGTTGGAGATCACGTCGAGCTTCTTCTGCACTTCGCCTTGCACGTTTTCGGTGCCCATGCTGCCCAGAACACCACCCAGGGCGCCTTTGGACACGGCGTGGTTGATCTCCTTGCAGGCACGCGCCACCACTTCGATCAGGAAACGCAGATCGGCAGGAGTGTTATTGCTGCGGGTCTGCTCAATCAAATAGCGACTCAGGGTAACGCGGGACATGGACGGCTCCGGTGGAATGGGGGGCTAAAAACCCGCGCAGTTTACAGGGAGTCTGAAAACGTAGCGAGCGAAGACGCCCGGTAACGTGCGTTGGGGTGTATTTGCCTGCATGAGACGTGAATGTGGGTGGAGAGTTCAGGTAGCGGGTTTAGCGTAGTTGGAAATCGGACGAAGGTGATCAGCTTGGGATATGTATTGATTGAGAAGCCGCCTTCGCGAGCCTGCGTCGTTCACACATCCACTGTGGGAGCGAGCCTGCTCGCGAATGGCGCGCAGCGCCAGCCATTCTCAGCTGTTGGCAGGTGGCTTGCGCAATAGGCTGAACGCCATCGCCCCGAGAAAAACCACGCTCAGCAACAACACGGCCCACAAGCCGATCTTCTTCCAGTTGGTCTCAGCCACTGCCGCCGTGGTAGCCGTCGAAGTCTGCGTAACCACCGCTTCACCCTGCACCGACGCCTTCCCCAGCGCCGCCAGCTTCTCCGGTTTGAAATCCGGAATCAGCGTCGCCAACGGCAGATTCGCCGTCTTCACACTCGGGTTACCCAGCGCCAGACTGTATGGCCCCTCCCCGCGCGCAAGGAAAATCACCTGCGTCGCCCGCACCGCATATTTCAGACTCGGCGTTTGCTCGCCCAGACCACCGCCACGCTCATCCACCGTCAGCTTCAACTGCTGCACAGTCTGCCCGTAGAGCTGCAATTCGTTCTGCACTACATCCTGATTATTCTGGGTCAAGCGATAGAGCAAGCCATTGCTCAGTTCCTGCCACGGCAGGCTGCTTTCACGTCGCCCCATCAATGTCACCGGCGCCAGACTGTTTGGCTGTTTCAGCTCAACCTGCACACGTTCAACGTTCAGCCCCATCGGCAACTGCCAGGTGTATTCCCCGGCCTTGGTGCTGCTGCCGGCCAATGCCTGCGACCAGACCAACGGCAGCGGAACATTGCGCGGATCACTGCTTTTCAATTGTGCCGCCGTCAGGATCGGCGCCGAGTTCGGCGACTCCCACAGCAACCGCACATAACGCGCCGATTGCCCCGGCAACGTCACCTCATGCTGCTCGATGCGCTCATCGGAAAAGGTCAGCCGTGCCACCTGCCCTTCGCCCCATGGCTGCCAATGTTGCAGGTCGTCACTGGCCTCGATGCTGAAGCGTTGAAAACCGTCGCGCTCGCTGGTCCAGTCGAGGATCAACTGCTGCAACGGCGCCTTGATCGCACTCGCGTCCAACAGCCAGCCGCGCAGAATCTCTTCACCCGCTTCCAACTGACTGGACGGTTGCACTTCAACCAATGTGCCGTTGGTGGTCGCTTGCACACGCACGTTCGGCGCGCGTTCGCTGGCGTCGGCGGCGTTGTACAGCGGGAACCACTTCACTTCGTGCAACTGGCCGTCGTCGCGGGTTTGCGCGGATTCGCGGGCCAGCGCATAGGCTTGCGGTTCGCCGGCGGCGTTGAACACGCGCAGGTCACTGAGATCGGTCTGGCGTGCCTGCAATTGCACACTCAATGGCAATTCGAGGCGATACCACGGGCCATTGCCGCTGACCGCCAGCGGCACCTGCGTGGCGAAGTCCGCCGGTTTTTCCTGAGCGCCAGCCGCCATCACCACGGCCAACGCCAACCAACCCAGATTCAGCATACGACTCAAGATGAAACTCCTTCGGTGTCCGGGACGGGCTTGTCCGCCGCCGGCTCAGCTTCAACGCGTTTGGGCGGCAGCGGCGCGAAATAGCCGACCACCAGCAGCAACACGCCCACGCCGATAAACGAGACGATCCGGGCGAGGCCGCCACGGTTGCTCAATTCGACAAAAATCAGTTTGGCCACCACCAGCGCAATCAGTGCCGCGCCGATCAGCCACACTTCGCGACGATGACGCAGATGGCCGCCGATCATCAACCCGAGCGCCATCAGCGTCCAGACGATGGACAATCCGGCCTGCACCAACATTGAGCCGAGCAGCGTATCCAGCTCAAACGGGATACCGGCCCAATGGTGCGCTGCGCGAGTGACCAGCGCCGTGCAGAAGGCGAACAGCGAAACCCCGGCGATCAGTTGCGTGCCGTAATCGGCGTAGTCCTGACGAATCGACAATTGCGACACTGCACTGCGCGACCACACATAAACGCCGAACAACGCGAACAGCAGGCCCAACTCCAAAGGGTTAAGCAGCGGCACGTATGGCAATGGCTCGGCGTTGCCATCGCTGACACCATTTGCCAGCCAGAACCACGCGAGCATCAACACCGCCAACGGCGCAGCCGCATACAAACGGTACTCGCGGGCAAACGCGGCGACCGGCCACGGCCAACTGCGCGGGGCCGCTGCCAACAACAGATAAACGCTCGGCAGAATCGCCCAGCCCAGCCAGCGCCAGGCGTTGTATTGCTCGGACAACAGCAGCAGACCGTAGCGCAACTCCAGCGCCAGCACACCGATCAGCAGCCAGCAGCCGAGTACATGTGCCGCACTCAAGGCGCGCGCCGGCAGCATCGGCGCCAAACGTCGCAGGCTGAAGAAATGCACAGCGAACACTGCTACCCACGCCAGCCAGCCGAAATCAGCAGCCGGGTGATAACGCGAATGCCACGCGCCGAGCAGCACAACAGCAGACGTCGGAATCAGCAACGTACAGAGCAGGCCCAGCGCTGGCCATTTCAGACGCAGCGACAGCAGCGTCCACAACGCCACGCTGACGGCGGCGACCAACAGCAGCAAAGTGCCCTGCAGAGTCGGCGGCGCAAAACGCAGCACTTCACTGACCCACGCCAGCGCCCACCAACCGGCACCCCACAGCAACAACACTTCGGACAAGCGCTGCAGACTCAACGCATCGAAGGCCGAGGCGTGATTGCCCAACTGCAGGCGCCAGGCACCGATCATCGCCGCCAGCCCCAGCACCAGCGGCGTCCAGAATCCACCGTGGGCCAACGGCTTCAGGCCTTCGCTGGACAGCGGCCCGAGCAGTTCCGGACTGGCCAGCAAGAACGCCGCGCCGCCAATCACCTGCAATAGCAGGCCGAAGACAAAACTCACGCGTTGCTTGAGGTACAGACTCAGCCAGATGATCAGCAAACCACTCGCCGCCCACACCGAGCTCGCCGTTTGCCACGGCAGGACAAACAACACCGCGAGATTGATCAACACCAACCCGGCCAGCAACACCACCGACAGCCCGCGCAGCAGACGCACATCACCGCGCACCATCTCATCGCGAGCCGCCAACAGCATGCCGGCGATCAGCGCCAGACCGATCAACGAAGCGCTGAGCAAGCCGCTCCAACCCGCACTGAACACCGCCGCCGAATCTTCGCCCGCGCCTTGCAGTCGCACCAAGAACAGCGCGCCGCCGAGCAACTGCACGGCAAACGCGCTGAACAGGAACGTACGCGACTGAATCCGCAGACCGACAAACAACGTCACCAAACCGGCCAACGCCCAACTGATCGCCGTGGCCTGAACGAAGAAGAACAGCGGCGCCAGTAGATAGAGGAACGTCAAACCCAGACACGCCAGCACCGGCAAACCTTGACGTTCCCAGGGCGCGGCTTGTTCCGGCGAAGCCTTGCGCAATTGGTAGAAACTGAACAGCAACGCGAGACCGAGCATCAACGCGCCCAGCGGCGCACCGTCGAGCAAACTGCTCTCGCCGACGTGCAACTGACTGAGAAATGCCAACGCCGAACCCAATTGCAGCAGCAAGGCAAAGGCCCGGGCGAACGGTCGATGCTGACGTAAACCGAGCCAGAAAATCCCCGCACCTTCCACCGCCCATGCCGCCGACGTCCAGCGCGCATCGAGACCCAGCGGAATCGCCAGACTGGCAAAAATCACCCCGAGCGCCAGACAGGTTTCGCCCAGCAGCACCGCACGGCCGCCCATCAATACCCTGGCCAGTGCCATGTAGATCATGCCCAGTGCGAGCGCACTGAACGCGGCGGCAAATTCCAGATGCTGCACCAGCGCAAACTGCAAACCGAAGCCAATAATCGGCGGGCCGAAAAGCATGGTGCCGTCAACGTAATCGCCCTTGCGTGCTGACCACTGCAACAACGCTTCGCGGTCGTCATTTGCCGGCGCATCAGGCATGTCGCGCAACTTGCGCCGCGCGAACAGCAGGCCGATAGCGAGGTACATCAGGAAGAACAGAATCAGGAACGGCTCGGTACTCCACAACAACTCCGGCGCATACGAACGCAGGCCCCAGGCGAAGCCGATACCGAAGGTGCCGACAAAACCGATCAGGTTGAGCAGGCGCCAGGCCTTGAACCAGGCGATGGCAAGAATGCCGGCATTGAGCAGTGCGAAATAACTGAACAGCGCGACGTGGTTGCCGGCGCCGGTCGAGGTCAGGATCGGTGCAGCGAATCCGCCCAGTGCGGCCACAGCGGCGAGCGCCAGCGAGTCTTGGGTGATTGCCAGAATCGCCGAGAAGACTGTCACTGCGACCAGCAATCCCAACGCGGCGGACGGATCGAGCAACGGGTGCAGACGCATCGCCGCAAACACCGTCAGGTACAGCACCGCAATCCCGGTGCCTTGCAGCATCAACGCGTAACTGCTGTTGCGCCACCGCAGCCACCAGCCCAGCGCGAGCAAGCCCAACGCAGCTGCCGCAACACCGGCGTAGCGCACCTCGATCGGCACGACCATGCCTTCGGTGGCGTAGCGCAGCAGGAACGCCAGACCGAAGAACAGCAACACCACGCCAACGCGCAGTACGGTGTTGCCGCCGAACAGCCAGTTACGCGCAGCGCTGATGCCGCGTTCGATAAGGTTCGGGCCACGGGGTTCGGCAGGTTGTTGCGGTTCAGGCGTGACGGCGTCAAGGCGCCAGACATCGGCGGGCAACGGTTGACTGGTTTCACTGGCGGCGGCGGAAATCGGTTCGAGTTCGGGCGGCAGTTCCCAGACCAGTTCAGGGGCCGGGGCTTCTTCGGCGGCTTTGACGGGTTCTACGACGGGCTCGGTAACCGGCGCCGCACTCGGTGGAGGGGCAGCATGAAGGGGCGCGCCCTCCAGCAAAAACAGACGTTGCTCGACACCCTGCAAAGCGACTTTCGCCTGCTCAAGTTGCTGCTGTTGCGCCGTCGTCAGCGAGCCAAGCCGAGCGATGCGGATCGTTTGCCCGATCGCCAGCCCCAGCAACGCGCCCAACAAAGCCGCGCTGAACGACTCGTCAAGCAGCCAGCCGAGCACCAGCCCGATCAACATGAACATCCATTGCATGGTCGATATCCCTAAGCAGCCCCAAGACGGGGCGAGTCCGGCGATTGCTTCAGTCTAGGCACAAACCCTGTGGGAGCGAGCCTGCTCGCGAAAGCGGTTTGTCAGCCAACATTTCTGTTTAACCTGACTACCGCTTCGCGAGCAGGCTCGCTCCCACATTGGATTGGTGGTGACTGGAGCTACCGGTAACCGGCGCTCAGTATATCGATCCGACCCAACAAACGTTGGGCCTTGCGCACATTTGTTGCGGAAAGTTACTCCAGCGCTTTCCAGATTTCCGTGGCGTACTCGCGAATTGTCCGGTCGGACGAGAACCAGCCCATCCGCGCCGTGTTGAGCACTGCCGAACGCCACCAGTTGTTGGAGTCGTGCCAATGCGCTTCAACACGCTTCTGCGCTTCCCAATAAGAGTCGAAATCGGCACAGACCAGAAAGCGGTCGTAATCCACCAGCGAATCGATCAACCCGGTGTAGCGCGAAGTGTCATCCGGCGAGAACACCCCGCCACGGATCGCTTGCAGCACATCGTTCAGACGATGAGAGGCGGCGATGTCCGGCAAGGCGCTGAACTCGTGGTTCTGTTTACGCGCTTCCACCTGCTGCGCACTGAGGCCGAAGATGAACATGTGCTCGGCACCAATGCGCTCGCACATCTCGACGTTGGCGCCGTCCAGCGTACCGATGGTCAGCGCGCCGTTGAGGCCGAACTTCATGTTACTGGTGCCCGAGGCCTCGAAACCGGCGGTGGAAATCTGCTCGGACAAATCCGCCGCCGGAATAATACTTTCCGCCAGGCTGACGTTGTAATTAGGCAGGAACACCACTTTCAGCAGGCCGCGCACGGTTGGGTCGTTGTTGACCACCCGGGCGATATCGTTGGTCAGCTTGATGATCAGTTTGGCCTGGTGATAACTCGCCGCCGCTTTACCGGCGAAGATTTTCACCCGTGGCACCCAGTCGACTTCCGGCTCGGCGCGAATCGCCTGATACAACGCCACGGTGTGCAGCAGGTTGAGCAACTGGCGTTTGTATTCGTGGATCCGTTTGACCTGCACATCGAACATGGCAGCAGGGTTGACTGCGATGCCCAAGCGTTCGTGAATCAGATAGGCCAAAGCCTTTTTGCTATGCAGGCGTTGCTCGGCGAAGGCTTTGCGGAATGCGGTTTTTTCAGCGAACGGTTCGAGATCGAGCAGGCGCTCTTCCGGGTTATCCAGCAAATCGGGCCCCAGCGCATCGACCAGCATTGAGGTCAGTTCGGAGTTGGCCTGATACAACCAGCGGCGGAAGGTAATGCCGTTGGTTTTGTTATTGATCCGCTCCGGATAGAGCTTGTGCAGTTCGGCGAACACGGTTTTGCGCATTAACTGCGTGTGCAGCCCGGACACGCCGTTGACGCTGTGCGAACCGAGAAACGCAAGGTTGCCCATGCGCACCCGGCGACCGTTGTCTTCTTCGATCAGCGACACCGCACGCAGCACGTCGAAATCGTGAATGCCCTTGGCGCGCAGCGAATCGATGTGCTGAGCGTTGATCAGGTAAATGATCTGCATGTGGCGCGGCAACATACGTTCCATCAAACCCACCGGCCAGGTTTCCAGCGCTTCCGGCAACAGCGTGTGGTTGGTGTACGACAGCGTGTCGACGGTGACTTGCCACGCCGCATCCCACGCCACGTCGTAGACGTCGACCAGTTGGCGCATCAGTTCGGCAACAGCAATTGAAGGGTGGGTGTCGTTGAGCTGGATCGCCGCGTGATCGCCCAAGGTCAGTACCGAGGTGTGCATGTTGCGGTGACGACGCAGCAGATCCTGCAGCGAGGCGGCGACGAAGAAGTATTCCTGACGCAGGCGCAGCTCCTGCCCCGCTTCGGTGCTGTCCGCCGGGTAGAGCACGCGGGAGATACTTTCGGCGCGGGCCACTTCGGCAACGGCGCCCAAGTGGTCACCGGCGTTGAAGCGCTCCAGGTGCAAGTCTTCCATGGCGCGGGCACGCCACAGGCGCAGCGTGTTGACGCTCGCCCCGCGCCAGCCGACCACCGGCGTGTCGTAAGCAATCGCGCGGACGGTTTCCGCTGGCGACCAGACCTGTTTGGATTTGCCGGAAACGTCGGTGACGGTCTCGACGCTGCCGCCGAAGCCGATTGAATAGACGACCTCTGGCCGTTCGAACTCCCATGGATTACCGAAATCCAGCCAGTGCTCGGTTTGCTCCTGCTGCCAGCCGTCGACAATGGCCTGGCGGAACAAGCCGTGCTCATACCGAATGCCATAGCCATGGCCGGCGATACCGAGGGTCGACATGCTTTCCATGAAGCACGCCGCCAGACGACCGAGGCCGCCGTTGCCCAGCGCCGCGTCGGGCTCCAGCAAGCGGATGCGTTCCAGATCAACACCGAGTTCGGTCAACGCTTCACGGGCGACGTCGAGCAGGCCGAGGTTGCTCAGGCTGTCGTAGAGCAAACGGCCGATGAGGAATTCCAGCGAGAGGTAATACACCCGCTTCTGGCCTTTGCGGTAAATCTGCCGGGTGTGGTCCATCCAGTGTTCGACCATGTGATCGCGCGCAGCCAATGCGATGGCTTCGAACCAGTCATGGTCGAAAGCGTGATCGGGGTCTTTGCCCACCGCATAGGTGAGTTTGGTCAGGACGGCGTCGCGGAATGCGGCCACCTCTGCTTCGCGAACTAGTGGTTCTTGAGTCATCGATAGGACCTCGAGCGAGCGTGGAATTGTCTGAGCCTAGTCGGTCTGACCGACGGTCGAGGCTCTGGTTCGGCAGTTTTTCCTGAGACTGTGAGCTGGCCCGGCATTACCCTGGCGGATGAGCTAATGAATGCAGGGGCCGTGCCGAATTTTCCGGCAATGTGCCTGCACGCAGAAAAAATCTGGCGAAAGGTTGTTCAAAAATCCACCAGTCCCGGTATGATCGCGCGCCCTGATGCACACACGCCTGGTAACTCCCGATGATGAAGCCCAACCTGATTGCCGCCGCCGAGATCGATCGTCTCGATACGTGGGCAAAATACTCAGCCCCGATGTGCGGTTCCTGCATATCCAGCTGCTGCACGCTGCCGGTTGAGGTGAAGATCAAGGATCTGGTGCGCATCGGTGTGGTCGACGAGTTCGAACTCGGTGACCCGCCGAAGAACATTGCCAAGCGTTTGCAGAAAGAAGGCCTGGTCGAGCGCTTCAACCAGAAGTCCGGCATCTTCACGCTGCAGCGCATGAGCAACAACGATTGCTACTACCTGGATCGTAAGAGCCGCCTGTGCACCATTTATGACAAGCGCCCGGATACCTGCCGCAATCACCCGAAGATCGGCCCGCGTCCGGGGTATTGCGCTTATAAGCCAAAGGAAGTGGTGCGCGAGCAGAATTTCCGCGCGATCGAGCGCTTCTGAACGACGCTGAGTTCTTCGGTAGCCGTTAAACCCCAGCCCCTCACCCCAGCCCTCTCCCGAGGGAGAGGGAGCCGATCTCTGTCGCTTCCAAACCTGAGGTCGACTCGATTACTCAGATCGATGCAAAGCCAAAGAACAACTCGGTCAGTCCCCTCTCCCTACGGGCGGTCCGACGTTTCGGGAGGGCTAGGGTGAGGGGCTCTTGATCTTCAAGACCCAACTGCATTTCCTCCAGACAAACAAAAACGCCCCCGGTCTCGCGACCGGGGGCGTTTTCATTCAGCCTGAACTAATGACTCAGTTCTTGGCTTTCTTGGCAGCGCGGGTACGCTCGCTTTCGTCCAGGATCTTCTTGCGAAGACGGATGGACTTAGGAGTCACTTCGCACAGCTCGTCTTCCTGGATGTATTCCAGAGCCTGTTCCAGAGTGAACTTCACTGGTGGAACCAGAGCGATGGTTTCGTCTTTACCCGAAGCACGCATGTTGTCGAGCTTCTTGCCCTTGGTAGGGTTAACGCCCAGGTCGTTGTCGCGGCTGTTCTGACCAACGATTTGACCGTTGTAGATCTCCTGGCCGTGTTCTACGAACAGCTTGCCACGAGCCTGCAGGGTTTCCAGCGAGTAGGTCAGTGCCTTGCCGGTTTCAACCGAAACCAGAACGCCGTTCTGACGGCCGGACATGTGGCCCGACTTGACGGTGTCGTAACGATCGAAGATCGAGGTCAGGATGCCAGCACCGTTGGTCAGGGTCAGGAACTGGTTACGGAAACCGATCAGACCGCGAGCAGGGATGTTGTATTCCAGACGAACACGGCCCTTGCCATCCGGCACCATGTTGCTCAGGTCGCCTTTACGCAGACCCATCTCTTCCATGACCTTGCCCTGAGCTTCTTCAGGGATGTCGATGGTCACGTTTTCGAACGGCTCTTGCTTGACGCCGTCAACTTCGCGAATGATCACTTCCGGACGGCCCAGGGCCAGCTCGAAGCCTTCGCGACGCATGGTTTCGATCAGTACCGAGAGGTGCAGCTCACCACGGCCGGAAACCTTGAACTTGTCAGCGGTGTCGCCTTCTTCAACGCGCAGTGCAACGTTGTACAGCAGCTCTTTGTCCAGACGGTCCTTGATGTTACGGGACGTCACGAACTTGCCTTCTTTACCGCAGAATGGCGAGTCGTTTACCTGGAAGGTCATCGAAACGGTTGGCTCGTCAACGGTCAGAGGCTTCATCGCCTCGACGGTGTCCGGGTGGCACAGGGTGTCGGAGATGAACAGCGAGTCCATACCGCTGATGCAAACGATATCGCCTGCTGCAGCTTCTTCAACGTCGATGCGGTGCAGACCGTGGTGACCCATCAGTTTCAGGATACGACCGTTGCGACGCTTGCCGTCGGCACCGATAGCCACAACCGGGGTGTTCGGCTTGACGCGGCCACGAGCGATACGGCCAACGCCGATAACACCCAGGAAGCTGTTGTAGTCCAGAGCGGAGATCTGCATCTGGAACGCGCCGTCACGGTCAACGGCCGGAGGCGGAACGTGGTCGACTACCGCTTGGTACAGCGGGGTCATGTCTTCAGCCATGGCGGTGTGATCCAGACCGGCAATGCCGTTCAGGGCCGAGGCGTAAACAACCTGGAAGTCCAGTTGTTCTTCGGTAGCACCGAGGTTGTCGAACAGGTCGAAGATCTGGTCCAGAACCCAGTCCGGACGCGCGCCTGGACGGTCAACCTTGTTGATCACCACGATTGGACGCAGGCCGGCTTCGAAAGCCTTCTTGGTCACGAAACGGGTTTGCGGCATAGGGCCGTCTTGAGCGTCAACCAGCAGCAGAACGGAGTCAACCATCGACATTACGCGTTCAACTTCGCCGCCGAAGTCGGCGTGGCCCGGGGTGTCCACGATGTTGATGTGGTAGCCGTTCCAGTTGATGGCGGTGTTTTTCGCCAGAATGGTAATACCGCGCTCTTTTTCCTGGTCGTTGGAGTCCATCACGCGCTCGTCGTTGAGCTCGTTGCGCTCCAGAGTGCCGGATTGACGCAGGAGTTTGTCTACCAGGGTGGTTTTACCATGGTCAACGTGGGCAATGATGGCGATGTTGCGTAGATTTTCGATCACTTGTGTATCTCGATCAGAGGATTCGGTTTGCTGACAAGTCTTGGCAGCGATTAGCAGTAGTGTCCGGCATGGCCGTTACAGCTTGACGGCGGTGTCGGGGGGCCGGTGACGCAGGCCACAGGCAAACAGCCCCGGGCACTTAGCTCGGTCGATAAACGCGCACATTGGCATGCCCCTCACTGAGCAAATGGTGAGCATGCAGGCGACTCATCACGCCTTTGTCGCAATACAGCAGGTACTGGCGAGTCGGATCCAGCTCCTTGAAACGAGCGTTCACTGCATAGAACGGCATCGTCTGTACTTCTACGCCAGCGAGTTCCAGCGGCTCATCCTCGGCGGCATCCGGGTGACGGATGTCAATCACGATCTGGCCGGCCAGTGCTTCGCTGACTTCTTCAATCTGTACGTCCTGGCCCAATTCGTCGATCACCCGATCGATCGGCACCAGTTTGGCGTTTTCGAGCGCACGCTCGAGCACCGCCATGTCGAATTCTTTCTCTTCGTGCTCAACACGACCGCGCTTGGCGGCGGTCTTCGGGTTGACCGAAATGACCCCGCAGTATTCCGGCATGTGCCGGGCGAAATCGGCAGTTCCGATCTCGTTGGCGGTGTCGATGATGTCCTGCTTGTGCGCCACGATCAGCGGACGCAGGACCAGTTTGTCGGTCACGCAGTCGATCACCGACAGGTTCGGCAGTGTCTGGCTCGACACCTGAGAGATCGCCTCGCCAGTGACCAGCGCTTCGATCTGCAGGCGATCGGCGATGTTGGAGGCCGCGCGCAACATCATACGCTTCAATACGACGCCCATATGACTGTTATCGACTTTGCCGAGAATTTCGCCCAACACTTCTTCGAACGGAACACTGACAAATAGCACGCGTTGCGAGCTGCCGTACTTCTTCCAGATGAAATGCGCGACTTCCATCACGCCCAATTCATGGGCACGACCGCCCAGATTGAAGAAGCAGAAGTGCGTCATCAGGCCGCGACGAATGATCTGGTAGGCCGCCACGGTCGAGTCAAAGCCGCCGGACATCAATACCAGCGTCTGCTCCAGTGCGCCGAGCGGGTAGCCGCCGATGCCGTTGTGCTGGCTGTGAATCACAAACAACCGTTTGTCGCGAACTTCGATACGGACTTCGATTTCCGGCGCTTTCAGGTCAATACCGGCAGCACCGCACTCACGGCGCAGCTTGCTGCCGACGTATTTTTCGACGTCCATCGAACTGAAGCTGTGCTTGCCCGCGCGCTTGCAGCGCACCGAGAAAATCTTCCCGGCCAGTGCAGCGCCGTAGTGCTCTTTGCACTTCTCGGTGATGTCGTCGAAGTCGCCCAGCGGGTACTCGTCGATCTGCAGAAAATGCGCGATGCCCGGCATGCAGGTCAGGCGCTCACCCATCTCTTTCAAGGCTTTGGCGTCGGTAACGCGGGTTTCCAGCTCGAGATTGTCCCACACACCGTTCACCACCACGGCCGGGTCCAGGTCGCGGAGCACGGTGCGGATGTTCTTGGCCAGCTGGCGGATGAATTTCGTCCGGACAGGTCGGCTTTTGATGGTGATCTCGGGGAAGACTTTTACGATTAGTTTCATGAAAACAGCGCGCGAACGGCCAGCCGAAAAAGGGGGGCGCGGATTATAGCGGAAATTGCTCAAGGTTTAACCAGTTAATGTGCAGAAGGTTTTGCATGCACCAAAACAGGTCATTTTCGTTTTATGACGCTACATTAAAGGGCGCAATTTTCTGCATTCAGGCGCTTTGCGCCTTAATAAGCGTGAAATTGGGGCAAAAAACCCATGCTGGGGCACTGGCATGCAATTTGCTCCCTTGTGAGGCAGGTTGCCTTGGCAGAGTATTCGCGCCGGCATCACCCAAATTCAAGGGCATCCACTACCAAGCCCGAAGCCACCCGGAGGACATATGTCGAAGACGGTTCAACTCATCAAAGATCATGACGTCAAGTGGATTGATCTGCGCTTCACGGACACCAAAGGCACTCAGCACCACGTGACCATGCCGGCTCGCGATGCGCTGGATGAAGACTTCTTCGAAGTCGGCAAGATGTTCGACGGCTCCTCCATCGCTGGCTGGAAAGGCATCGAAGCCTCCGACATGATCCTGATGCCGGTTGACGAAACTGCCGTTCTCGACCCGTTCACCGAAGACGCCACCCTGATCCTGGTGTGCGACATCATCGAACCTTCGAGCATGCAAGGCTACGACCGCGACCCACGTGCGATCGCCAAGCGCGCCGAGGAACACCTGAAAGCCACCGGTATCGGTGACACCGTGTTCGCCGGTCCAGAGCCTGAGTTCTTCATCTTTGACTCGGTGAAATTCAAGTCGGACATCTCCGGCTCGATGTTCAAGATCTACTCCGAGCAAGGTTCGTGGATGTCCGACCAGGACATCGAAGGCGGCAACAAGGGTCACCGTCCAGGCGTCAAAGGCGGCTACTTCCCGGTTCCACCGTTCGACCACGACCACGAAATCCGTACCTCCATGTGCAACGCACTGGAAGAAATGGGCCTGACCGTTGAAGTTCACCACCACGAAGTGGCGACTGCCGGCCAGAACGAAATCGGCGTCAAGTTCAACACCCTGGTGAAGAAAGCCGACGAGACCCAAACCCTGAAGTACGTTGTGCACAACGTTGCTGACGCTTACGGCCGCACCGCGACCTTCATGCCGAAGCCACTGTACGGCGACAACGGTTCGGGCATGCACGTACACATGTCGATCTGGAAAGACGGCAAGAACACCTTCGCCGGTGAAGGCTATGCCGGCCTGTCCGATACCGCTCTGTATTTCATCGGCGGCATCATCAAACACGGTAAGGCCCTGAACGGCTTCACCAACCCGGCGACCAACTCCTACAAGCGTCTGGTACCAGGCTTCGAAGCGCCGGTAATGCTGGCCTACTCGGCTCGCAACCGTTCCGCGTCGATCCGTATTCCTTACGTGTCGAGCCCGAAAGCCCGCCGTATCGAAGCCCGCTTCCCGGATCCGGCTGCCAACCCGTACCTGGCCTTCGCAGCTCTGCTGATGGCCGGCCTGGACGGTATCCAGAACAAGATTCACCCTGGCGACGCCGCTGACAAGAACCTGTACGACCTGCCGCCTGAAGAGGCGAAAGAGATCCCGCAAGTTTGTGGCAGCCTGAAAGAAGCCCTGGAAGAGCTGGACAAGGGCCGCGCGTTCCTGACCAAGGGCGGCGTGTTCTCCGACGACTTCATCGACGCTTACATCGCGCTGAAATCGGAAGAAGAAATCAAGGTTCGCACCTTCGTACACCCACTGGAATATGAGCTGTACTACAGCTGCTGATCCGGGAGCGCCGCGTTTCTCGGCGTGACAAAAAGAGGCCTCCTTCGGGAGGCCTTTTTTATTGCAGATCAAAAACCCCTCACCCTAACCCTCTCCCAAAGGGAGAGGGGACTGATCTCCATGCTTTTCAGAACCTGAGTTCACATGGCAATTTCAGGTCGATGGAATTTGTAAGAGCAACACGGTCAATCCCCTCTCCCTCTGGGAGAGGGCTAGGGTGAGGGCATTACCAGATGTTTACCGAGTTGGGCCAACCGCCGCACCTGTCCTATGCTGCACCCCATCGCTTTCAATCCCGGTCGATTTCATGGGTCGCACCTTTCTCTACATTCTGCTGCTGATCGCCCTGCCCGCCGCCGCGCAGATCTACAAGTACACCGATGCCAACGGCAACACGGTCTACAGCGATCACTCGCCGGACGGCGTACAGGCGCAGCCGGTGGAATTGCCGCCGCTCAACCGTGTCGAGCCGCAAGCGCCCAGCGCACCATCCGCGCCCGAAAACGACGACCGTGAACCTGCGCGCAACGCCTACGACACTCTCGAGCTCGCCGGCCTGCCCAGCGAAGAAGCCCTTCGCGCCAACAACGGCACGTTCACGGTCAACGTGCAGATCAAGCCGCGCCTGCAACCGCCGCATCAATTAAGGCTGGTGCTCGACGATGAGCCTTACGGTCAGCCGAGCAACGTGCCGATCCTGCAACTGGTGAACGTCGATCGCGGCGAACACCGACTCGCCGTGCAGGTGATTGACGGGCAAACAATCATCCAGCAGAGCCCACCCGTCGCCCTTAGCGTGCAGCGGGTGCACAAGCCATGATCCGCGCGTGGTTGTTCGTCCTGTCGGCGCTGATGTCGCTGCAAGCCTCAGCCGAGGTCTTCACTTATACCGACGCGCAAGGCCATCGCGTCTATACCGACCAACCACGCGGCAATGCCAAGCGAGTGCCGATCGCCACCAGTAACCGCATGTCGGCCAACCCCATCGCCGCCGCGCCGATCACCACCGCGAAAAAATCCCCGGAGCAACCGCCCTTCCACTACGACATGCTGCGCATTCTGGTGCCCGAACCCGATGCAACCATTCGCAGCAGCGCCGGGGAAATCATCGTCAGCGTCACCAGCGAACCGGGCCTGCAACGCGGCCACCGCTATCGCCTGCTGCTGGATGGGCAGGCCACCGGCGAACCCGGCCTGAGTCCGGTGTTCCCGCTGAACAATATCGATCGTGGCAGCCACAATCTCTCCGTCGAAATCCTCGACGCTGAAGGCAGAACAGTCGAACGCACCGCCAACCAGCCCTTCCACATGCTGCGCATTTCCCTCGCGCAGAAACGCCCGGTCAAACCCTGCGTCGCCGAAGACTACGGCGTGCGCCCGGAATGCCCCCTGAAAGACAAACCGCCCGAGCCAAAAAACCCCTTCCTGCGTTTCTTCTAACGCCGTTCAGCTTTGCGCACTATATTGGTGCAATAGCTTGCACCCTACTCACATTCCAACCCATTTTGGTTCGAAACTACCCGCCAGAGCAGGCCATGTGCCACGCAAACGAGCGTCAAACGCCTGTTTCACGGGTTAAGCGCTTCTTTTCAGAGCCTTGGTTTGGTTTTTGCATTTTCCGTTCACCGACGCTTGTTATTTGCGCACGCTCCGCCCCCAAAAGAGGCTCCGATGACTATTAGCGACGCAATCCACCGTTTGCTGCTCGACAATCTGACCACCGCCACCATCCTGCTCGACGCCGAATTGCGCCTCGAGTACATGAACCCGGCGGCGGAGATGCTGCTCGCCATCAGCGGGCAGCGCAGCCATGGCCAGTTCATCAGCGAGCTGTTCACCGAATCCACCGAGGCGCTCAATTCCCTGCGCCAGGCGGTGGAACAGGCGCATCCGTTTACCAAACGCGAAGCGATGCTCACCGCACTGACCGGCCAGACGCTGACCGTGGATTACGCGGTGACGCCGATCCTCAGCAACGGCGCCACGATGTTGCTGCTGGAAGTCCACCCGCGTGACCGCCTGCTGCGGATCACCAAGGAAGAGGCGCAACTGTCGAAACAGGAAACCAGCAAGATGCTGGTGCGCGGCCTTGCCCACGAGATCAAAAATCCGCTCGGCGGCATCCGTGGCGCTGCGCAATTGCTGGCCCGCGAACTGCCGGAAGAAAGCCTGCGCGACTACACCAACGTGATCATTGAAGAAGCCGATCGCCTGCGCAATCTGGTCGATCGCATGCTCGGCTCGAACAAGCTGCCGTCGCTGGCCATGTGCAACGTCCACGAAGTGCTCGAGCGCGTCTGCCAACTGGTCGAAGCCGAAAGCCAGGGCTGCATCACCTTGGTGCGCGATTACGACCCGAGCATTCCCGACGTGTTGATCGACCGCGAGCAAATGATTCAGGCGGTGTTGAACATCGTGCGCAACGCAATGCAGGCAATCAGCAGCCAGAACGAGCTGCGTCTGGGCCGCATCAGCCTGCGCACCCGCGCCATGCGCCAGTTCACCATCGGCCACATCCGCCATCGCCTGGTGACCAAGATCGAGATCATCGACAACGGTCCCGGGATCCCGGCGGAACTTCAGGAAACCATTTTCTTTCCCATGGTCAGCGGACGCCCGGACGGTACCGGACTCGGCCTGGCCATTACCCAGAACATCATCAGCCAGCACCAGGGCCTGATCGAGTGTGACAGCCATCCAGGCCACACCACCTTCTCGATCTTTCTGCCACTGGAACAAGGAGCCACATCGACATGAGCCGTAGTGAAACCGTGTGGATCGTCGATGACGACCGTTCTATCCGTTGGGTTCTGGAAAAGGCCTTGCAGCAGGAAGGCATGACCACGCAAAGCTTCGACAGCGCTGATGGCGTGATGAGTCGGCTGGCCCGTCAGCAGCCGGACGTGATCATTTCCGACATTCGCATGCCGGGTGCCAGCGGTCTGGATTTGTTGGCGCGGATTCGCGAGCAGCACCCACGGTTGCCGGTCATCATCATGACCGCTCACTCCGATCTGGACAGCGCGGTCGCCTCGTATCAGGGCGGCGCGTTCGAGTACCTGCCGAAGCCGTTCGACGTTGATGAAGCGGTGTCGCTGGTCAAGCGCGCCAATCAGCACGCACAAGAACAGCAAGGCCTGGAAGTCGTGCCAGCACTGACGCGCACCCCGGAAATCATCGGCGAAGCGCCGGCGATGCAGGAAGTGTTTCGCGCCATCGGGCGCTTGAGCCACTCGAACATCACCGTGCTGATCAACGGCGAATCGGGCACCGGTAAAGAACTGGTCGCCCACGCCCTGCACCGCCACAGCCCGCGCGCGGCCTCGCCGTTCATCGCGTTGAACATGGCGGCGATCCCCAAGGATCTGATGGAATCCGAGCTGTTCGGCCACGAAAAGGGCGCGTTCACCGGTGCGGCAAACCTGCGTCGCGGGCGCTTTGAACAGGCTGACGGCGGCACGCTGTTCCTCGATGAAATCGGCGACATGCCGGCCGATACCCAGACCCGCCTGTTGCGCGTATTGGCCGACGGCGAGTTCTATCGTGTTGGCGGCCATGTCCCGGTCAAGGTCGACGTGCGCATCATTGCGGCGACGCACCAGAATCTGGAAACCCTCGTCCATGCCGGCAAATTCCGTGAGGACTTGTTCCATCGCCTCAACGTGATCCGCATCCACATTCCGCGCCTGTCGGATCGTCGCGAAGACATTCCGACCCTGGCCAGGCATTTCCTCAGCCGCGCCGCGCAGGAACTGGCGGTCGAGCCGAAACTGCTGAAAAGCGAGACAGAGGAATACCTGAAAAATCTGCCGTGGGGCGGCAACGTGCGTCAGCTGGAGAACACGTGCCGCTGGATCACCGTGATGGCTTCCGGGCGCGAAGTACACATCAGCGACCTGCCGCCAGAACTGCTGAACCTGCCGCAGGACTCGGCGCCGGTGACCAACTGGGAGCAGGCACTGCGTCAGTGGGCCGATCAGGCGTTGGCGCGCGGCCAGTCGAGCCTGCTTGACAGCGCGGTGCCAGCGTTTGAGCGGATCATGATCGAGACGGCGCTGAAGCATACGGCCGGACGTCGGCGTGATGCCGCGGTGTTGCTGGGTTGGGGGCGTAATACCCTGACGCGCAAGATCAAGGAGTTGGGAATGAAGGTTGATGGTGGCGATGATGATGAGGGGGATGAGGGTTAACGGTTTTTTCACTTGAGGGTGGTTGTGTACTCAGGATCATCCCCCTCACCCCAGCCCTCTCCCCCCAGTGGGAGAGGGGGAAAGGGAGCCGATTCGTGTAATTCTCAAAATCTGAGTTCGACTCGGTATTTCACGTCGGCGTATTTCTCACAAACCACGCGGTCAGTCCCCTCTCCCTCTGGGAGAGGGCTAGGGTGAGGGGCCACCATGCACCGCATCAATGCACAATGACCCGCGATCGCGCACAACCGCATCGCCACCCTTCATTCTGAAAACACCGAACAAACCATTATCCAAATACACAAAAGCCCCGAATTCCGGGGCTTTCGCGTTTCCAACCAGCTTTTTTGTTTCAACAGATTAAAACCTGGCACGCCCCCTGCAATACCTCTCACAGGTGATTCGTTTCACCACCCGTTTCGGGGACCTTGGTACAGGCAGGCCGGGGATTCCCCTCTTTACACCGGGCGCACACCGCGACGCGATGCGCCCACCCTTTTGGGATCCTTGGTACAGGCAGGCCGGGGGTTCCCTCTTTACACCGGACCGACGCTCGCAGCGAAGTCCGCCCGTTTTGGGAACCCTGATACAGGCAGGTCAGGGATTCCCGCTTTTATACCTCCCATCACTCGAGCGCTATCCAATCCTCGGGGGTTTTGGCAAATGATGCGGCAGTCCGTGCTGCCACTTCGGGTTGAAGTTCTTTCTTTCCTCTTCCAGCCTGTCGAGCATCTTTCCTGGGCTGGGCTCATTGACCGCCAAGTCCCGCAAAACTTCCTGCTCGCCGAGACTGGCCTCTTTGAAATGCTCAAGAAAGGACCAGACGCGACGCTGCAACAGCGCACGCTCGACGACAAACTCGGGTGTGCGTACCAGCTCGGCGAAGCGTCTCATCATTGTCGAGTTCTCTTGGCCGGCGAGTGAATTCCACAGGGCAATTTTTGTAAAGTGCTGCTGTGCAGGAACATTGTGCAACCAGTGATCGATCCCCTCACCTGGATGCCCTCTATCAAGCCAGACATCGCGGCCTGTCTGGCGACGCGCCGCAATCAATCGGCGCAGGGAGGTCGGATCGGAAATCCGCGCGCCATTCAGTTCAATGCCCGTTCTCAGTTCAACGGTCTCGGGTATCGACAGGATCGAGGTGAAGGAAAGATCCAGTCGTGTTTTCGGCACCTCTGAGGTGACGCCTTCCGGGAACTGCTGAATGAACGTGTGGTTGAGATTCACCTCCACCAATGCGGGCATTCCCCTGAGCGTCGGCGCTGCGAGGAGCGGGTTATGTGACAGGTCCATTATCTCGAGCTGCGTCGGACCGCCACGCTGACCAAGTCCGACGGGCGGCTGGCGTATACCGGTACGCGCCAGATTCAATTCGCGCAATTCGGACATCAGGCTGACGTTGGGCGCATCCTGCAAATTCGGATTGTGATACAGATCAAGCACTCGTAAACGCGACGCTACGGGCATGAAAGTCAGCCCGTTGGGAAAGAGGGTCAGATCACAAGAGCGCAGGCGCAGTATCCGCAACTCGCTCATACCCATCACTGAGAGCTTGGGCCAGATACTGCAATTGGACAGGTTCAGTTCCTGCAAACGGCTCAAACCGGCGAAATGTTGCTGACTGATTGCCTGCAGCCAAAGGGTGGTTTCGCGTATTTCCAGGACTCGCAATCCTGCGAGTATGTTGATCTCCGTAAGCAGCCCATTGTTCTTCCCGCCGAGTCTGTGTACTTCGAGGCTTTCAATGTGAGAAAACCTCGAGAACAGATTTCCCAGGTTGTTCGATGTGGTCCCCTCTAGCCGAAGAGCAACCACAGAGCTGAGTCGGGTGGCGAAAACGGGTAGCGCCAGGTTTCCGCGATGCCCAAAGTTCAAATCCAGCCTGAAACCGACCAGCCGTCCGTCACGGTAGACCTTTTCCGAGGGTTCCCCCTGCCATTTGTACAGCCGACGTATCCGATTGCCGATTTCCAGTCGCCGAGTGCGCTCGGCGCTGTCGCTGCCCTTATAGGCGATTTCCCACTTGGCTATTTCACGATCCAGGAATGGGAATTCGAGATGCATTCGCCGGAGCTCTGCCTCTGCCGCCGTCGTTTCACCGAAACGCGCAATGAAGTCATCGGCATGTTGATCGGTTGCATCGGCAAAGTAGCGTTTGACCTGCGCCCGCGTGGTCGCAACAACCGGTGGCTGGATTGCCGAGGGGCCGGGGCCGTCGAGCCAAGGTCGATGAAAGTTGAGCGGGTTGGCGGGGGCGGGGTCATTGCGCTGCATGCCTCCCCTCAATCCAGTGAGGATGGATACCCAAGTACCCTGCTCGTTTCGAACGATGGCACGGGTTTCACCGCTATGACTGGCGCGGTAAATATTGGCGCTGTCGGTAGCGACGGGATCCTTGGGATCGACCAGACGCCAGACCCTGTATTCCGGACGGGACGCATCAAGATCCTGCATCACCTGATACGCCTGTTCGTCGATGGCTACGTAGAGTTTGCCATCGTGATGTATCAGACCGTCGCTGCCGGTTGCTAGGCCGCGCAGATCAAGCCCGGTACGAAAGTCCTGCAAACTTGCGTCGGCCAGAGGAGTGGTGTGTGCGTTAAAGTCGTTGTGCGGGTGCCAGATGCCGCTCTCGATGTCACGCAACAACAATGGCCCGGACGGCGATAACTCGCTTGCCAGTCGCGCGCGATGAAACCCCGTGTCCAGGTCCACCCCGACCAGCACGATACCGCCGTCAGGCACATTCACATACTGGCGATTTTTGTACACCCTGAAGCCGTCACTGTCGGCGTCCGGCAGCACGGCGGCTGACTTTATCCCGTAGTTCTCCAGCGACCTGGATATGACTACAGGGATTTCAGCAGGGAGCGGCGCCGGACGAACCTCGACCATCGGCACAGGCATGCCGGTATCGCGGCCGGCATCATCGCCAACTGAGGTGTTGCGCAGCTTCGGATCATCGACACGAGCCCAAGAGGACGTGCCATCGCGGCCGAGCGTGTCAGGCGATGGGAAATCCTTGTCCGAATATCGATTCGGCTGCGTGTGAACATCCGTATCCACGCGGGTGCTGCCGCCGCGAGGTGGTTTTAATGGCATATTGTTCATCCTTGAAAAAGACGCGCCGTGCACTCATGCAAGACGCGCGGGTTTCGGCATCCTGCCGGTATTCATCAAATGCAGTGTTCTGTTGCCGTCGAGGCGTCTATTCCGAACCCAGCCTTGGACGCTTGGGCAGATGATGCAGAGGCTGATGTTGCCGTCCACCATCATACTTTCGTATTTCGTCTTCCAGACGCTCCAACATTTTTCCAGGGCTCTGCTCTCCAGTCATGATCCTGATCAGTCGGTTTTTTTCCTCTTGATCGGCTCTATGGTAGATCTCCAGCAACGACCAGACTCGCCGCTGCAGCAGCGGCCGTTCAACGTGAAACTCAGGCGTGCGGCTCAGTTTCCGTATCAAGCCAGCAAGACGGGCGACGTGCTCCCAAAGCTCGAGTTTTTGAGCTACTTGCTCTGCCGGTACATGCTTTAACCACAGAAATGCTGTCGTATCGTTACTTTCTGTTCCCAACCAGATATCGGTACCTGTTTTTATCCGCGCATGTATCAAGCGCCGCAGCGAAGCCGGATCAGTGATCGGATTGCCGATGAGATTAAAGCCCGCTCTGAGCTCAACGAATTCCGGGATGACGGAAATGCGGTTGTTTGCAAGGTTAAGTACTTTTGCGGGGACCTCGGAAGTGATGCCCTCCGGAAAACGGTCAAGCCTGGCGTTGGAAAGATCCAGTTCCTGCAACCCAGTCATTGCTTTCAGTGAGGGAGCGTCAGCCAGAGCATTATCGCCAAGCCTCAAAACCTCCAGATTTATCGGCCCGTTGTCGGCACCCAAGCCGGCAGGAAGGCGGTTTATTCCGGTTTTTGTCAGATCCAGCACACGCAATTCGGTCATCCGGGTAACGTCAGGTGCCGCTTGCAGGTAATCATTCTGGTGCAGATCAAGCACTCGCAAGCGCGAGGGGTTTGGCAGCTCGTTCACCATGGCTAAAAGATCGACATGCCCCTGAGTGTTACCAAGCCCCAACTCCTCCAACCTGGACATGCCGCTCACTGAAAAACCTGCATGCAAGTCGCAATCCTGCAGATTCAGCACTCGTAGATTGTGGAGACCTGTCAAATGCTCGGCAAAGCCTTGATGGATACTGAATCGGGAGTCGGCATTCTCATATATCGAGGCAGAAAAGGACCTCCTGGTGATGCTCTGGCTGGTTACCGTCAGACTCTCGATGTTAGGAAACTGAGCAAAAAACACCTCCGGGGCCAGCGGCGCATAACCTCTTAAATCAAGAGAAACGACTGATTTGAAGTTCAATGAAAGCAGCTTGTCGACCGGCCATAGCGTGAGATTGATATCCAGCTTGAAACCCGAAAGCTGTCCATCGCTGTACACCCGCTGATCGGGCGGACCTTGCCATTGGTACAATTGGCGTAGTGTGTGCCACATGCCAAACGCCTCAGTTACCTCATGGGACTGAACAACGTGATTTTGATGCGTCGGCATGCTGACGTGTTTGCTGTTCAGTTGAGGAAGACCGAGCTGGATACGCCTGAGTTCGAGTTCTGCAACATCTTTGTCATCGAACCGGGCGATGAAGGCATCTGCTTCCAGATCGTCCACTTCCGGCAAGTGCTTCTTGACAAGTACGCGTGTTGCCGGCTCGACAACCTCGCGCGCGTACCAGAGGCCGCTTTCGGGGTTGCGTAGCAATACCGGGCCTGAAGGTCGCAACTCGCTCGGGCGCCGGGCGCGATATAGACCCGTGGCGGGATCCGCAGCGACAAGAACCAGATCGCCATTGGCAAGGTCAGCATATGTGCGGCGGCTGATCACCCGCAGACCATCTTCATTGAGTTGTGGAAGGATCGCCCGGGCATTGGTGGCGTAATCGTCCAGCGATAACAGGGGTGGAGGACGAAGAACCTCAGTGGGCGAGGCGTGGACCAAAACGGCTGCGACAGGGCGAACCTCATCGAAGTTCGAGTCACTGGATGTTCCGGCCCGCGACTGCAAATTATCCTGAGTGCTACTTGAGTCGACACTTCTGCGACCCGACTGGCCGGGCAGTGGCTGATCCGCGTCCGCCGACCGATTCGGGCTGGCGGGAACTTCAACGCGGGTAGCGCCGCCGCGAGGTGGTTTGACTGGCATATTTTTCATCCTTGAAAAGACGCCCCGGGTATTCATGCCAGGGCGAAGATTTCGGCATCCTGCCGTTTGAAGGAGCGAACGATAGCGTGGGCCGGTGTTCGTTGGAGATGGGAAAGGGAGATTGTAGCGGTGGGAAACGACGTCAAAAGACGTCGGAGCGAGTAACCAAAACTAGGGCTCGCTCAAGCGGATTTCCAGCCGCCAGCGGTCGTCGACTTCGCTGCCGACCCACTCGCCCAGCAGTGGCCGTGCCGCCAGCACTGTCAGCAGCAAACCACCATCGCTCTTGCGGGTGCGCCAGTTGACGTCCCGGCCATTGAGCTTGAGCTGGCCTTTCTCTGAACGGCCTTCAGCCTGAAACAGCAGCGCCACGCTGCCGTCGATGATCTCCCCGTGCAGTTTGGGTTCGTTGTTGAACCACACCACCAGCCCCTGCTCCGTCACCTCGACCTGCTGCAGCACAGTCGTATCCGGCGTGGTCAGGCGACCGATCATCAACCCGAGCATCAGACCGACAATCGCCAGCGAACCGATGACTCGCGGGAATAGTTTCGAACGGTTGTCCACAGGCGGCGTAGAATGCCGCTCATCTTTACCTTCGGAGCCGTGCATGTTTCACGTCATCCTTTTTCAACCAGAAATTCCGCCGAATACCGGCAACGTTATCAGGCTGTGCGCCAACAGCGGCTGCCACCTGCATTTGATCGAACCGCTGGGCTTCGAGATGGATGACAAGCGCTTGCGCCGTGCCGGTCTCGACTACCACGAATATGCCACACTGCAACGTCACGCGGATTTGGCCAGCTGCCTGGAAAGCCTCGGCAACCCACGGTTGTTTGCGTTCACCACCAAGGGTTCGCGGCCGTTTCATGATGCCGCGTTTGTTCCGGGCGATGCGTTCATTTTCGGCCCGGAAAGTCGCGGCTTGCCGCCGGAAGTGCTCGACGCCCTGCCGGCGGAACAGCGCCTGCGTCTGCCGATGCGCGAAGGCTGCCGCAGCCTGAACCTGTCCAATACCGTGGCGGTCGCTGTATACGAAGCCTGGCGCCAGAACGACTTCAAGTAACACCGCAAAACAAATGTGGGAGCGAGCCTGCTCGCGAAAGCGCTGTATCAGTCGACAAATCTGTCATCTGACACGCCCTCTTCGCGAGCAGGCTCGCTCCCACATGGGGTGTTGCCAGACCGTTTATTGAACGGTTGGCGTCTCGCCGCTTTCCTGCATGCGCTGCAATTCTTGCGCGTACAGGGCGTCGAAGTTCACCGGGGCCAGCATCAGCGCCGGGAACGAACCACGGGTCACCAGGCTGTCCAGGGTTTCGCGCGCGTACGGGAACAGGATGTTCGGGCAGAACGCACCCAGGGTGTGGCTCATCGAAGCCGCATCAAGGTTCTTGATCAGGAAGATACCGGCCTGTTGCACTTCAGCGATGAAGGCCACTTCTTCACCGTTTTTCACGGTGACAGACAGGGTCAATACGACCTCGAAGAAATCACCTTCCAGTGCCTTCTGGCGAGTGTTCAGATCCAGCGCAACAGCCGGGTCCCACTGCTGGCGGAAGATCGCCGGGCTTTTCGGGGCTTCGAAGGACAAGTCGCGTACGTAGATGCGCTGCAAGGAGAATTGCGGTGCGGTTTCTTCTTCGCTGGCTGCAGTGTTCTGTTGGTCAGTCATCTCAGATCCTTATCGATCTTGGGTCTTTTAGGGAGTGCTGTACGTGGGTGCAGCCGTTCAGGCCTTGAGCAGCGCGTCGAGTTTGCCGGCGCGCTCCAGGGCATACAAATCGTCACAACCGCCGATGTGCTGGCTGCCGATCCAGATCTGCGGCACGGACGTGCGTCCGGCTTTCTGGGTCATTTCGGCGCGCACCTGCGGCTTGCCATCGACCTTGATCTCTTTGAAGGCCACGCCTTTGTTCTCGAGCAGGTACTTGGCTCGCGAGCAATAAGGGCAGTAATCGCTGGAGTAGACGATGACTTCGCTCATATCACTTCACCAACGGCAGGTTGTCGCCTTTCCAGCTGGAGATCCCGCCGGACAGCTTGGCGGCGGTGAAGCCGGATTTCATCAGCTCGCGGGCGTGGGTGCCAGCGGTCTGGCCCAGGGCGTCGACCAGAATGATGGTCTTGGCCTTGTGCTTTTCCAGCTCGGCGGTGCGCGCAGCCAGTTTGTCCTGGGGAATGTTGATCGCGCCAACGATGTGGCCGGCAGCGAAATCCTTGGCCGGACGGATGTCCACCACTACGCCTGCGTCTTTGTTGACCAGTGCAGTCAGTTCGCCGGTGCTCAGGCTTTTACCGCCGCCCTGCATCGTGTGCGCCAGCAGCAGAGCCAGCAGTACGACGAAGATACCGACAAGAATGTAGTGGTTAGTGGCAAATTCAATCAGGTGAGCAACCATCGAAGGAGGTTCCAGGGCGTTAAAATGTCGGCCAGTATACACAGCCACTATGGTCGGCCAAACCCCGTCCGGCGGTGACGCGGTCGGAACTTAGCTTTAAACTCCAACTCCCTTTTCCATCGCCCTCTTCTTTATTAGCCACGAGTGGATTCCATGACGACTACGCCTAAACCTTTGGTCCTGATGATTCTCGACGGCTTCGGTCACAGCGACAGCCCCGAATCCAACGCCGTTTTCGCGGCCAAGAAGCCTGTTCTCGATCGCCTGTGGGCCACCGTACCCAACGGCTTGATCTCGGGCAGCGGCATGGACGTCGGCCTGCCGGACGGCCAGATGGGCAACTCCGAAGTCGGCCACATGAATCTTGGCGCCGGCCGCGTGGTGTATCAGGACTTCACGCGCGTGACCAAATCGATCCGCGACGGCGAATTCTTCGAAAACCCGACCATCTGCGCCGCTGTGGATAAAGCCGTGGCCGCCGGTAAAGCCGTGCACTTCATGGGCCTGTTATCCGATGGCGGCGTGCACAGCCATCAGGATCACCTGATCGCCATGGCCGAACTGGCCTTCAAGCGCGGTGCCGAAAAAATCTACCTGCACGCCTTCCTCGATGGCCGCGACACCCCGCCGAAAAGCGCTGCATCGTCGATCGAACTGCTCGACGCGACCTTCCAGGCACTGGGCAAGGGCCGCATCGCCAGCATCATCGGCCGTTACTTCGCCATGGACCGTGACAACCGCTGGGATCGCGTCGCTCAGGCCTACAACCTGATCGTCGACGGCAACAGCGAATTCAACGCCGCCACCGCGCAGGAAGGTCTGGACGCGGCTTACGCGCGCGGCGAGAGCGACGAATTCGTCAAAGCCACCTCCATCGGCGAGCCAGTGAAAGTCGAAGACGGCGACGCTGTGGTGTTCATGAACTTCCGCGCCGACCGCGCCCGCGAGTTGACTCGCGTGTTCGTCGAAGATGACTTCAAGGACTTCGAACGCGCACGCCAGCCGAAACTGGCCGGTTTCGTCATGCTGACCCAATACGCGGCAAGCATTCCGGCGCCGTCGGCATTCGCCCCGGGCAGCCTGGAAAACGTGCTGGGCGACTATCTGGCAAAGAACGGCAAAACCCAGCTGCGCATCGCTGAAACCGAGAAATATGCGCACGTGACCTTCTTCTTCTCCGGCGGCCGCGAAGAACCGTTCCCCGGCGAAGAACGCATCCTGATCCCGTCGCCGAAAGTCGCCACTTACGACTTGCAGCCGGAAATGAGCGCGCCTGAAGTGACCGACCGCATCGTCGAGGCCATCGAAAACCAGCGCTACGACGTGATCGTGGTCAACTACGCCAACGGCGACATGGTCGGCCACAGCGGCGTGTTTGACGCGGCGGTGAAGGCTGTTGAGTGCCTCGATACCTGCGTAGGTCGCATTGTCGATGCCCTGGAAAAAGTCGGTGGCGAAGCTTTGATCACCGCAGACCACGGCAACGTCGAGCAGATGGCCGATGAATCCACCGGCCAGGCGCACACTGCGCACACCACTGAGCCCGTGCCGTTCATTTATGTCGGCAAGCGTGACCTGAAAGTGCGTGAAGGCGGCGTGCTGGCGGATGTGGCGCCGACCATGCTGAAACTGCTGGGCCTGGAAAAACCGGCGGAAATGACCGGCACTTCTATCCTGGTGTAATCCGCCCGATCAAAATCCACAAAACCCTGTGGGAGCGAGCTTGCTCGCGAATACGATAGATCAGTCGATATCAATGTCGCCTGACACACCGCTTTCGCGAGCAGGCTCACTCCTACACTGGTTTGTGGTGTTTTTCAGGCCAGTTATCACACAGCCCCAATTGGGCGTTTTTTTTGCAGCCTCGGGCGGGCATACTAGGCCGTCCCTTACCCTGGTGCCGCCCGCCTCTATGCTCCGCGTCCTGATCGCCCTCGCTCTGACCTGCCTGCTCCAACCGGCCTTCGCTGACGAGCGCGCGCAAACCCAACAGCAGTTGGACGCCACGCGTCAGGACATTGCCGAGCTGAAAAAGCTGCTGAGCAAAGTCCAGGAAGAGAAATCGGGCGTGCAGAAAGAGCTCAAGGGCACTGAAACCGAGCTGGGCAAGCTGCAGAAGCAGGTCGACTCGCTGCAGAAAGAACTGCAGAAAAGCGAATCCGAGCTGCAGCGACTCGATGCAGAGAAAAAAAAACTCCAGAGCGCGCGCACTGAACAGCAGCGACTGATCGCCATTCAGGCCCGTGCGGCTTATCAGAACGGTCGCCAGGAATACCTCAAGCTGCTGCTCAACCAGCAGAATCCCGAGAAATTCGCCCGCACCCTCACCTATTACGATTACCTGAGCCAAGCCCGCCTGGAGCAACTGAAGAACTTCAACGAAACCCTGCGCCAACTGGCCAATGTCGAAAAAGACATTGCCGCCCAGCAGGCTCAGTTGCTGGTGCAGAAAAGCAGCCTCGATACCCAGCGCGACGAACTGGAAAATGTTCGCAAGGAACGCCAGCAAGTCCTCGCCAAGCTCAACGATGACGTGAAGGCCCGCGATCAGAAACTCGCCGCGCGCGAGCAGGATCAGGCAGACCTGTCTAAAGTCCTTAAAACCATTGAAGAAACCCTGGCCCGCCAGGCTCGTGAGGCAGAAGAAGCGCGGCAGAAAGCGCTGATCGCCCAGCAGGAAGCGGAAAAAAAGCGTTTGCGTGAGGCGCAGGCTGAAAACAGCGACGCCCCACGGAAACCGGTCAAATCCACTCCCGGCGCGCTGGTCTCCAGCAGCGGCGAGACCTTCGGTGGCCCTTTTGCTGCAACCCGGGGAAAACTTCCTTGGCCGGTTGATGGTCGACTGCTGGCACGCTTCGGCGAAAGCCGTGGCGACGATGCCCGTACCAAGTGGGACGGCGTGATGATCAGCGCCTCCGCCGGCAGCCAGGTGCATGCCGTACACGGTGGTCGCGTGGTGTTCGCCGACTGGCTGCGCGGTGCCGGGCTGCTGGTGATCCTCGATCACGGCAACGGTTTTCTGAGTCTTTACGGTCACAACCAGACGCTGCTCAAGTCGGCCGGTGATGTGGTCAAAGCGGGTGAGTCGATCTCCACTGTTGGTAACAGTGGCGGCCAGGACACATCCGCGCTGTATTTCGCAATTCGTCAGCAGGGTCACCCGAGTGATCCGGCGCAATGGTGTCGTGCGCAAGGATAAGCGCACCGCCTAATTAAGGAGTTCGTTCGACATGCTGCATTTGTCCCGCCTTACCTCGCTGGCCCTGACGATCGCTCTGGTGATCGGCGCGCCTCTGGCGTTCGCCGCGCAACCGGCCCCGGCCGTCGCTCCGGCAGGCACAGCCGCAACCTCCAAGGCGCCGCTGCCGCTGGAAGAGCTGCGCACCTTTGCCGAGGTCATGGATCGGATCAAAGCCGCTTACGTCGAGCCGGTGGACGACAAGACCCTGCTGGAAAACGCGATCAAGGGCATGCTCAGCAACCTTGATCCGCACTCGGCCTACCTCGGCCCTGAAGACTTCACCGAGCTGCAGGAAAGCACCAGCGGTGAGTTCGGCGGTCTGGGCATCGAAGTCGGCGCCGAAGATGGTTTCATCAAAGTCGTCTCGCCAATCGATGACACCCCGGCGTCGAAGGCCGGCATTCAGGCCGGCGACTTCATCGTCAAGATCAACGGCCAGCCGACACGTGGCCAGACCATGACCGAAGCCGTCGACAAGATGCGCGGCAAGATCGGCCAGAAAATCACCCTGACCCTGGTGCGCGATGGCGGCACGCCGTTCGACGTAACCCTGGCACGCGCGGTGATTCAGGTGAAGAGCGTCAAGGCGCAGTTGCTTGAATCGGGCTACGGCTACATCCGTATCACCCAGTTCCAGGTCAAGACCGGCGATGAGGTCTCCAAGGCCCTGGCGAAGATGCGCAAGGACAACGGCAAGAAGCTCAACGGCATCGTCCTCGACCTGCGCAACAACCCGGGCGGCGTGTTGCAGGCAGCGGTGGAAGTGGTCGACCACTTCATCACCAAAGGCCTGATCGTCTACACCAAAGGCCGCATCGCCAACTCCGAGCTGCGCTTCTCGGCCACTGGCAAAGACGAAAGCGAAGCGGTGCCGATGGTGGTGCTGATCAACGGTGGCAGCGCCTCGGCGTCGGAAATCGTCGCCGGCGCCCTGCAGGATCAGAAACGTGCCGTGGTCATGGGTACCACCAGTTTCGGTAAGGGTTCGGTGCAAACCG
The DNA here is from genome assembly GCF_022662375.1 of Pseudomonas sp. CROZ-RG-20F-R04-15. Classification (GTDB taxonomy): domain Bacteria; phylum Pseudomonadota; class Gammaproteobacteria; order Pseudomonadales; family Pseudomonadaceae; genus Aquipseudomonas. The sequence continues at coordinate 70,558 of NZ_JAKNQL010000020.1, forward strand.
TGCTGCCGTTGAACAACGACCGCGCACTGAAGATCACCACCGCGCTGTATTTCACGCCGAACGGCCGCTCGATTCAGGCGCAGGGCATTGTCCCGGACATCGAAGTGCGCAAGGCCAAGATCACCAGCGAAGCGGATGGCGACTACTTCAAGGAAGCCGATCTGCAAGGTCACTTGGGCAACGGCAACGGCGGCGCCGACAAACCGACCGGTTCCGGTGGCAAGGCCAAAGCCATGCCACAGGATGACGATTACCAATTGGCCCAGGCCCTGAGCCTGCTCAAAGGGCTGAGCATTACGTCCGGCCGTTGAGGATGTCTTTGCGTTTCGTCTTCGTTCTGTTGTGCTGTCTGGCGGGTGCTGTTCACGCAGAGCCCGTCAGCCCAAAGCCACACAAAGCCTACCTGACACTGATCATCGATGACCTGGGGCAAAACCTGCCCCGGGATCGCCGTGTGCTGGCCCTGCCCGGCCCGGTGACTGCAGCGATCATGCCCGACACCCCGCACGCGACCGAGTTTGCCCGCGAGGCCCACCGCGCCGGCAAGATCGTCATCCTGCACATGCCCATGGACCCGGCCACCGGGCCGTACGCCTGGCACCCCGATTTGCCGATCGAAGAGCTGGAGAAACGCCTCAACGCCGCGTTCAAAATGGTGCCGTACACCGCTGGCATCAATAACCACATGGGCAGCCGCATGACTGCACAGCCAGTGGCGATGGCGTGGTTGATGGGCGAGTTGCAGCGCCGGCACAAGTTTTTCGTCGACAGCCGCACCAGTGCACAGACTGTCGCCGCGCAGCAAGCGCAGAAGATCGATCTGGCGAGTGTGTCGCGCGATGTGTTTCTTGATGACGAGCGCACTGAAGCGGCGATCTCCACGCAATTGCAGACAGCGATCAACCTGGCGCACAAACAAGGCTCGGCGGTGATGATCGGGCATCCGTATCCGCAGACTCTGGCAGTGCTGGAGCGCGAATTGCCGAAGTTGAAAGCTCAGGGCATCGACTGGATCGACATCAAACAGATGATCAGCCTGCGCAGTAATCGCGCCATGCTCGGGCATGGTAAAGACGGGGTTTATCGGTAATACCCTGTGACGTTGTTCAATACATAGTTACCGCCACACACCTGACCCCTTTCCGGATAGTGCGACCTGCAACAGGTCGCGACTCCCCCGAGTCGCCTTTGAACTATCAGGACTGTATATGAATATCGAAGGAAGCACTTCGCTGCCCAGGCCAATGGAGCCCATCACCCACGACAACCTGCTGATCAACTTCACAACGGAGTTTCATCGGGTCTGGAGTACCAACGGCTCGAAGGCAAAACCTGCAACTTTCTGGCGCCCCACTCCCGCCCCCGATGTGTTGCCGGGATACTTTCCACTAGGCGATCTGCTCATTCCCGGCGATGCCAATATCAACGGTGAAATGGTAACGGCCGTCGTTTGTGAGAAGGACTTGAATGGGGCAAATAACAGTAAAGGCCCCGCACTGGCCAAGCCTGCCGATTTCGAACTGATCTGGAAAGAATCAGGATCGCCCAGTGTTACACGCACGTCGATATGGCGCCCGATCCCCCCCATAGGCTACGTCGCCATGGGCCTGGTGTGCTCCAGCGACCACAGCAAACCCTCATTCAACTCGGTTCGCTGCGTGCGGGCAGACCTGGTTATTGCGGCAAACGTCGGGGATCAGCTGTGGAATGACAAAGGTACGGGGGCAAAACTCAGTTTCAGCGCCTGGACCATAGAACCGCCGACGGCTGCGGCGGGCGAAATATGCTTTGCTCCCGGCACTTTTGCCGGCGTTCAGGCCTACAGTAAACCTACAGCACCCGGCTCTGCGTATGCATTACGCATGCAAATCCCACTGCACATCGCTGTACCGCCACAAGCGCCGACACTTGCCGGATATGCACAACCCACGGATGGCGATGTCGCCAGGGTCACGCAGATCGCCCGCTTGCCCTGGTTTGCCGTCAGAGATCACGCCCAGCCCGGTGAACAATTTCGTAACTCGCCCTATTACGAGCTGAAAAGAACAGACGAATACGTATTGATTGGTTACGAACGCAACACATCGGACAAAACCCGAGCCACCAAGTGGGTCGCCCCCCGAGCACAGAACGCAGTAGCTATGCGTCTGTTCAATGGCTTCACATCAATTGAAATCGCCAAAGCCTGGCCGGTTTCAGCATTAAGCGATATCCGGATGACGAAGTTTTCGGCCTGCCTGCCCCGACACTTCACTCACACCGAAACCTCTTCGAGCGGATGGAGCGAATTGCGTCCTCAAGTCATCATCGCCATGGTGGCGAAACAGACTTCAGCTGCGGTTTACCAGATGGAAAGCCATTACGAACTGATACGTAAAGACGGCACTCAAGTGGCCGTCGACTTCGGATATACCGATGACTCAAGCGTTCACCTGAGCCAATATCCGCCAGAACAAGTTGAAGTCAACTCATGCCCGCAACTCACGACGAGCACACCACCCGTGGCCACGGAAAGCGCCAGCTTGGCCAACGTCCCTGCATCGTCGTTGCCAGAGTTGCCGGCCGCTACAGATAGCGCCCCATGATCTCGTCCACCACGCCTTCTTTGCGCAACTGATCCAGTGCGGCCTGCAGCCTGGCGACGACTTCGTCGGAGACGTCCTTGTTCAGCGCCAGATACAGTTCCGCGCTGTTGAAGCGCAGCACCGTCTTGAGACCGGTGACACCGTCCTGCCGTGCCAGATAACGCCCGGCAGGATCACCGGTGGCCCACAGGTCGATCTGTCCATTGACCAGTTTCTTCGCGTTGTCCTGATCGCGCAGCACCACGATGGGCTTCAAGCCTTGCTTGGCCAGCGTCTCGGCAATGGCATCACCCTTGTAGGCGCCGATCTTGTACTTGCGTGCATCGTCGAGGGTTTCGAGAGTGATCTTGCTGTCAGCCTTGGCCAGCATGATCCAGTCGTCCGGGCCGATCGGGCCGACCCATTTGAAGAGTTTTTCGCGGTCCGGCAGACGCGCCATCACGAAGGCGCCGTACCCGGGATTTTCCAGGGCCAGTTTGTAGACGCGTTCCCAGGGAAACCGCAGGGTCAGGCTGTAAGTAATGCCGGCACGCTGGAAAACTTCGCGCACGATATCGGTAGCGATGCCGTTGATGTTCTCGCCCTGGGCGAAATTCTTGCCGTTCTTTGCCATGTTGTATGGCGGGAAATTTTCGGTGAGCAGCACCAGATCGGTGTCGGGACTGTTTTCCGCCCGGGCAGTGTTGATGAGCAACATCGAGGCGCTGGCGAGAACAAGAAGCAGGCGTTTGATCATGTCGGGCTACCGAAATCCATGGCGTGCCCAAGAGTGCCTTGGGTGCGCCATGCTGTCCACTGGCCTGTATGGTTTTCGACCCTGACTCCATTAAAAAACCAGCACCTGCTGGAAACGCAAAAAAACAGCATGCGGAAGAGCAGTCATATCAGCGATTTCTGCAGCATTCACCAACCCACTATTGACTTGCAGATAACCGCACTCACAACAAGTCACATTAGCCAGTACACAGCGAACAACACAACAAACTAAACTCACCAGCGAAATACAGTTACTCCATTAACTCCTGAAACACGATCAAGGATTGATCATGATTAATAAAATACGAATATTTTTTGCGTGCTCTGCAATAGCACTGACACTTCCCTTAACCTCCTGCGCAGGCACTACAGCCGAATCCCCAGAAGCCATTCTGCTGAGTAATGCGGGTGGCGACTTTAATCACTGGAACGGCGTTGGAAAGATTTTCAAAGGTGACAGGCCTTATTGCAGCGCATTCCTGCTCGACACTCGTGAAACCGGTAAAGAAGCAAACGGCCCTGCTTACATAATGACCAATGCGCACTGCACTTCCATCAGAGTCGGCGCAATCGCTGACATTGCGTATCAAGGTCAGATGCAATTCAATTTTTTCCATGACACGCGCGCAGGTGCCAAGCGTTATGACATCGACAAGGTCAACTGGGCCAGTTTCGCCAGTACGGATATTGCGATCCTGCAATTAGGCACCTCACTGGACAGCCTGATAAAGGACGGAATAACCCCACTCAAGCTCGCAGCGGCCGCGCCAGGCAACGTCAGTCAGGTGAACCTGGTCAGCGCGCCGGCCACTGCAGCCGGCCTGAGGCTTTCGACCTGTACCCAGGAGCCGACCCACACCACCCTGATCAAATATTTGAATGTGCACACCAACTACCAGAAGCAAAACTGCAAAGGTATTGAGCCTGGCTCATCCGGCGCCCCGGTGATCGATGTTACAACGGGAGAAGTTACCGGCATATTATCCGGCACTACTTACGGTATCGCTTCAGACGACTTGTGTTTCTGGCATGGCTTGTGCGGCAACAACAAGAAAAAATCTCTGCTGCCGCATCAGGCAAGCCAGAGTTTTCCTGTCGACTATCTGAGCACTTGTTTCACCAATGGAAAATTCAACCTCGGCGCAGAAAACTGCGCACTCAGTGCACACTCAAACTTTCAGTTCAGATTGAATTCGCGAGCCATTACAGATATCGGACTGCACAAAGCCCCCACCAGCACCAATCAACTAACGCCAAAGTGGGACATCGCCTTTTCGATGAGTACCGAGTTCTATCGTTTCAAGACTGTTCGTGATGCACAGGCTTGTTATTCACCTGACAAATACAGCGATCGTATCAGCACCATCAACGCAAAAGTGCAATCAGCAATTGGCCGAGAGGCCGGCCTGCATTATTTGTGTTTGATTGGCGCAAACTCAATCGATCAGCAAGCCGATATCGGATACCTTGGAAATGCCCAAATCCTCGCCGCAAGAGTTGTAACTCCCGTTCTGGAGCAATTACCAGCGCCGACGCTCACCGTTGAGCCTGACGGAGATTATCTTTTTATCAAGTACCGAGAAGAGCCGGATCGCAATCTCTGGACCCAGATCTACACGGGCCCTGTAGAAGAAACGAATTGCTCCGAGATCAATCCTGAGCGCTACAGCAAAGTCGACGATGGGTTCTACACCCCCATCAAGGCTCTGCCACTGACGCTATGCAGTTTCACGATGGATCGAAACCTGAGTGTCTCAGAGGTTCGGGTTGATCAGTTGCGCCCTGCGCAATCTCGGACAGCAGAGTGAGCCATGCGGCGAGTTTCGCTCGAGACGAAACCCGCTACTTTGTCGGCGGCAATTTAACGCATCACAATCCCGCGATGCGCCATATAGGCCTTGGCTTCCTGCACGGTGTATTCGCCGAAATGGAAAATACTCGCGGCCAGGACTGCGCTGGCATGGCCTTCGAGAATGCCGTCAGCCAAGTGCTGCAAGTTGCCGACGCCACCGGAAGCGATCACCGGAATGCCCAGCGCATCGCTGATCGCGCGGGTCACGCCGAGGTCGAAGCCGTTTTTCATGCCATCCTGATCCATGCTGGTCAGCAGGATCTCGCCGGCACCGAGGCCTTCCATTTTCTTCGCCCACTCGACCGCGTCGAGGCCGGTTGGCTTGCGCCCGCCGTGGGTGAAGATTTCCCAACGCGGGGTTTCGCCCGGGCCGGAAACCTTCTTGGCGTCGATGGCAACAACGATGCATTGCGAGCCGAAATGCTGCGCCGCTTCACCAACGAATTCCGGGTTGAACACGGCAGCGGTGTTGATTGACACCTTGTCCGCACCGGCATTGAGCAGATTGCGAATGTCCTGCACGGTACGCACGCCACCGCCGACGGTCAGCGGGATGAACACCTGACTGGCCATGCGCTCGACGGTATGCAGCGTGGTGTCGCGGCCATCGACGCTGGCGGTGATGTCGAGAAAGGTAATCTCGTCGGCGCCCTGCTCGTCGTAACGACGGGCGATTTCCACCGGGTCACCGGCGTCGCGGATGTTTTCGAACTTCACACCTTTGACGACCCGGCCGTTGTCCACGTCCAGGCAAGGGATGATGCGTTTGGCCAGCGCCATGGTCAGTCCTCAGCCTTGGTACGAATCGCAGAAAGCTTGCGCTTCCGCGACGTCGAGGGTGCCTTCGTAGATCGCCCGGCCGGTGATGGCGCCGATGATGCCCGGCGCCCTGGCGTCGAGCAGCGACTTGATGTCACCCAGATTGTGGATGCCGCCGGAAGCGATCACCGGGATCTTGGTCGCAGCGGCCAGCGCAGCGGTGAACGGCACGTTGCAACCCTGCATCATGCCGTCTTTGGCGATGTCGGTATAAACGATCGAGGACACGCCGTCGGCTTCAAACTGCTTGGCCAGATCGATGACCTGTACGGTGCTGATTTCCGCCCAGCCATCGGTGGCGACGAAACCGTCTTTGGCATCCAGACCAACGATGATCTTGCCCGGGAACGCACGGCAGGCTTCAGCGACAAACGCCGGATCTTTAACGGCTTTGGTGCCGATAATCACGTAGCTGACGCCAGCCTTGACGTAGTGCTCGATGGTTTCCAGCGAACGGATGCCGCCACCGATCTGGATCGGCAATGTCGGGTAGCGCTTGGCGATCGCGGTAACCACTTCGCCGTTGACTGGCTGGCCTTCGAACGCGCCGTTCAGATCGACCAGATGCAGACGGCGGCAACCGCCCTCCACCCACTTGGCAGCCATGCTCACCGGGTCATCGGAGAACACTGTGGAATCTTCCATGCGGCCCTGGCGCAGACGTACGCAGGCACCGTCTTTGAGATCGATAGCGGGAATAATCAGCATCTGGCAAACCTTCAAATTTGAATGTTCAGCTTGGCTCGGAAATCAGTTTTTCTCGAGCGCCCACAGGTCGCTTTCGATGCTTTCAAACCGCTCTTTGAGGTGGGTCTGCACATCGAAAATCGCCCTGTTGTAATAGTGCGGAGCAATTTCGCGGGTAAACAGCTCAAGAATTTCCGCCGCTTCGAACGAACCCAGGTCCAGTTCGAAACGGTCTTCCATGAACCGCTGAATCTTGCGATTGGCCTCGTTCTCCTGTTCGGGAGTAAGGGTCAGGATCGGCGGTCTGGATTTCTTGGCAGCCATTTACCAGCGACCATCCCACGCGGCGAAGTTCTGCAGCAATTGCAGGCCATGGGTATGGCTCTTCTCCGGGTGGAACTGCACGGCGAAACGCGAGCCATCGGCCAGCGCCGCAGCGAAATCGACGCCGTAATGACCGCCACCCACCACTTGCCGCGCATTGGCGGCAGCGATGTAGTAGCTGTGCACGAAGTAGAAGCGCGCCATGTCCGGAATGTCATGCCACAGCGGGTGGCTGACCTTCTGCTTCACTTCGTTCCAGCCCATGTGCGGGACTTTCAGGTGCTCGCCGTCTTCGTGCAGGTCTTTACCGAAGAACTTCACCGCGCCCGGAAACAGGCCGATGCAGTCAACGCCATCGTTCTCTTCGCTGGTGTCGAGCAAGGCTTGCATACCGACACAGATGCCGAGAAACGGACGATCCTGACTGACTTCGCGCACCAGCGAATCGAAACCGAGGCGACGGATCTCCGCCATGCAATCGCGAATCGCGCCAACACCGGGGAATACCACGCGGTCAGCTTCGCGAATTACCGCAGCATCGCTGGTGATCAGCACTTTACCGGCACCGACGTGCTCGAGGGCCTTGGCCACCGAGTGCAGGTTGCCCATGCCGTAATCGATAACTGCAACCGTCTGCATTACAGAACGCCTTTGGTCGATGGCATTTGCCCGGCCATGCGCTCATCCAGCTCGACGGCCATGCGCAGCGCGCGGCCAAAAGCCTTGAACACGGTTTCAATCTGGTGGTGAGTGTTGGTGCCGCGCAGGTTATCGATGTGCAGGCTGACCAACGCATGGTTGACGAAGCCCTGGAAGAACTCCTGGAACAGGTCAACATCGAAGCCGCCGACGGTGGCGCGGGTGTACGGCACGTGCATCTGCAGGCCTGGACGACCGGAGAAGTCGATCACCACGCGTGACAGCGCTTCATCGAGCGGCACATAGGCGTGGCCGTAGCGACGGATGCCTTTTTTATCGCCGATGGCTTTGGCAAATGCCTGGCCGAGGGTGATACCGACGTCTTCCACCGTATGGTGGTCGTCGATATGCAGATCGCCCTTGCATTCAATATCCAGGTCGATCAACCCGTGACGGGCGATCTGATCCAGCATGTGCTCAAGAAAAGGAACACCGATATCGAATCGGGCCTTTCCGGTGCCATCAAGGTTGATCGAGGCTTTGATCTGGGTTTCCAGAGTGTCGCGCTCGACAGAAGCCTTACGTTCGGCCATCACCAGCTCCGCAAAATCATTGGGCGAAAAAGGCAGCCATTATAGGCACGCAGGAGGCAAACAGAAACATGAGAGGTGAGATGGCTGACGGATAGAACGCCCGGCTGTCGCGGGTAGACATGTCCATACAAGCCATTACAGGCAACCGAAAACAAATGTGGGAGCGAGCTTGCTCGCGAATGCGGTGGGTCAGCCAACACTTATGTCGACTGACAGTCCGTCTTCGCGAGCAGGCTCGCTCCCACAGGTTCGGTGTTTATCCAGCTAACACCTTAGTGAAACAGTACTGCCGTCTTCTGCAGGGTCACCCACACACCCCACGCCAACGGAATACCTACTGCCAGCCACGCAACGATGGCCAGCGGCTTGCTGCCGGGCGCGGCTTTCCACTCCAGAACCGTGCTGGCATCAGCACCTTTGTCGTGACCCAGCGCCTGTTCGGCGGCCAGTTCAGCGTCGGTCATGAAGTACTTGTCGGCCACCGGCCGCACCAGCAGGTTGCACAGGAAGCCCAGCACCAGCAGGCCTGCGAGGATGTACAAGGTGATGTCGTAAGCAGCTGCGCGTTCAACGCCAATGCTCAACTGATACTCACGCAGGTAGTTCACCAGCACCGGACCCAGCACGCCAGCCGCCGCCCACGCCGTCAGCAGACGACCGTGGATCGCACCAACCATCTGCGTACCGAACAGGTCGGCCAGATAAGCCGGAACAGTGGCAAAACCGCCGCCGTACATCGACAGAATGATGCAGAACGCCGCCACGAACAGCGCAACGTTACCCAGGTGACCCATGTTCGGAATCAGCGCGTACAGGGCAAAACCCAGAGCGAAGAATACGAAGTAGGTGTTTTTGCGACCCAGGTAGTCCGAGAACGAGGCCCAGAAGAAGCGGCCACCAATGTTGAACAGGCTCAGCAGACCGGTGAAGCCGGCAGCGATCGCGGCGATCGAGGCCAGTTGCCCGGCATCGAGTTGGCCGAATGGCACGTCAACACCCAGCAACTTGCCACCGAACACTTCCTGCAGCAGTGGCGAAGCCATGCCGAGGATGCCGATACCGGCGGAAACGTTCAGGCACAGCACCAGCCAGACCAGACGGAACTGCGGGGTTTTCCACGCCACATTCACGTGCACGTGGCGATGAGTGATCATCGAATTGGAAGCCTTTTTCGCCGGAGCGGTCCAGCCTTCAGGTTTCCAGCCGGTTGGCGGCACGCGGTAAGCCAGAGCGCCGCCGATCATGAACACGAAGTAGATCGCAGCCATGGCCACGAAGCTCTGCCAGACGCCGACGCCTTCAGCCGAAGCGAAGTGGCTCATCAGCGCGGTCGCCAGGGGTGCGCCGACCATCGCGCCGCCACCGAAACCCATGATTGCCATGCCGGTCGCCATGCCACGCTTGTCCGGGAACCACTTGATCAGGGTCGACACTGGCGAAATATAGCCCAGACCCAGACCGATACCGCCGATAACGCCCGAACCGAGCCACATCAGCCAGATCTGATGGGTATAAATACCCAGCGCCGAGATCAGCAGACCGCCGCACCAGCACAGCGCCGATACAACGCCGGCCTTGCGTGGCCCGGCGTGTTCCAGCCAGCCACCCCAGATCGCTGCCGAGCAGCCGAGGAAGATGAAGAACAGCGTGTAGATCCAGCCGAGCATCGAGATCGGCCAGTCGCATTGCGAGGAAAAGACCTGTGTGATGAAGCTCATGTCCGGTGCACAAGCCACCGGAGCGGTAACGCCCAGCGCCTTGGACAGCGGCAACCAGAACACCGAGAAGCCGTAGGCCATGCCGATGCACAGGTGGATGGCCAGAGCGGCCGGTGGCACCAGCCAACGGTTGAAACCGGGCTTGGCGATGATGCGTTCCTTGGACAGGAACGCAGGCTGATCGGCGCGAACGCCGTCCGCCGTAATGCTCGTGCTCATTGTGTATCCCCCAATTATTAGTATGGTTCGCCAGCCACTGCTCACCCCCGGCCTTTATGCACGCAGGCATGACCGTTTTTTTGGGTGAAGCTCCTTGAAGGCGCGACGTTAAGTCGCAGAAGGACGGACGAACGGGCGAAGGTTACCATTTGCACGTGACAGAAAAACCAAACTGATATCACCTTTTTTATGTCATCTGTTCTCGTACCACTCAGGAAAACGCCATGCCGATCGTTGTTCAAGCCTTGAAAGACGCCAGTTATCAGGATCAGCAGGATTTGCAGAAGATCTATCGCGATGCGCCAGAATGGCTGTTCGCACCGTTTTCCGGGGAGACAGGCCTGATCGACAGCGCCCTCGCCGACGGGACTTTCATCGCCGGGCGCTTCAACGACCGCTTGCTCGGTGCCGGTCGCCTGCAAAGGCACCACGACGTTTGGTACTTGTCCCATTTATGCGTACGAAAAGTTACCCGTCGCCGTGGCGTTGCCGAACGGCTGGTGAACCAAGCGCAGAAAATGGCGTCGCAAGCGGGGGCTGAACTGCGTCTGCTGGCGCCCGATGGACATGTTGAGGCTCAGGCACTGGCCGCCAGGTTGCAGGTACCGCTGGAGGTCCTGGCAACATGACGTCACAGCGAACCGGGCGGTTGCAGCGCTATACTCCCCGGCTAAATTACGAATTCGACTAATTACAAGGACTCGCCCATGAAAGCGTTCGGCAAAATCCTGGGTCTGGTACTTCTCGGGCTGTTGCTGATCATTGTGGCGGCAGGTTTTGCCCTGACCCACCTCTTCGATCCCAACGACTACAAAGACGAGATCCGCCAGATTGCCCGCGACAAGGCCCACATCGAGCTGACGCTCAATGGCGATATCGGCTGGAGCCTGTTCCCGTGGCTCGGCCTGGAATTGCACGAGGCCAGCGTCGCCACCCTGGTCAAACCTGCCGAACCGTTTGCCGATTTGCAGATGCTCGGTCTGTCCGTGCGCGTACTACCGCTGCTGCGCCGTGAAGTGCAAATGAGCGATGTGCGCGTCGAAGGCCTGAACCTGCGCCTCAATCGCGACAAGGATGGCCATGGCAACTGGGAAGACATCGGCAAGGTACCTGCTCCGGCGGGGGCAACGCCGCCAGCCGCCACGCCCGGGCAACCGGCCAGCGAAGCGCCTGTTGCGGTGGAAAAACCACCGCAGCCGATCCGCCTCGACATCGACAGCCTGACCGTCAACAACGCCCGCGTTGAGTACAACGACGAGAAGACCGGCAAGCAGTTCAGCGCCGAGAGCATTCAGTTGAGCACCGGCCCGGTGCACGATTCGACCAATATCCCGGTGAAAGCCACCGCATTTCTCGGCACCAACCAACCGGTTCTGCGCGTGCGCACAGAACTCACCGGCGAGCTGCGCATCGAGCGTGCACTGCAACGCTACAAATTCGAAGACATGAAACTGTCCGGCGAACTGGCCGGCGATCCGTTGCAAGGCAAGACCATGTCCTTCGCCGCCCAAGGCCAGTTATTACTGGATAAAGCCGCGAACGTCGCCGAATGGACTGGCATCAAGATCTCCGCCAACCAGTTGCGTGCCTTGGGCGAGCTGAAAGCCAACGACCTCGACAAGACGCCGCAGATCACCGGCGGCATCTCGATCGCCCAGTTCGATCTGGCGAAATTCGTCGACAGCATCGGTCAGAAACTCCCGGCCATGGCCGAAGGCAGTCTGAGCAAGGTCGAACTGGTCAGCCGTGTGGCCGCCACGCCGAGCAGCATTGCTCTGGACAACATCAACCTGAAACTCGACGACAGCAGCTTCAGCGGTCGCATCGCCGTCGAAGATTTCGCCAAGCAATCGCTGCGCGCGATCCTCAAGGCTGACACGTTCAACGCTGACCGTTACCTGCCGCCAAAATCGGAAAAAGCCACCAGCGCCACACAAACGCGCCAGGCCGAAGTTGCCAGCACTGAAGCCGACGCCATGGCCGGTGCAGGCTCCACGCCGCTGCCGGACAAACCAAGCAAAACCGCCTGGAGCACCGAGCGCCTGTTGCCGGTTGAACGCCTGGCCAAACTCGACGTCGATGCTGATCTGAGTTTCGGCCAGTTGACCCTCGACAAATTGCCGATCCAGAACGCCGCACTGAAAGCCACCGGCCAGGGCGGCCTGCTGACCCTGACCAACCTGAGTGGTGAGTTGTACAACGGTGGTTTTGCCGCCAACGGCACCCTTGATGTGCGCCCAAGCGCGCCGGTGCTGAACCTGCAGACCAGACTCAACCGCGTGCCTGTGGAAAAAATTCTCGAGAGCCAAGGCAAAAACCCGCCGGTCAAAGGTCTGGTGACTCTCACCAGCAACGTGACCGGCAGCGGCAACAGCCAGCAGGCGCTGATTGACACGCTTAACGGCAACGCCAGTTTCGTGATCAACAACGGCGTGCTGCTCAACGCCAACCTTGAGCAGCAATTGTGCAAAGGCATCGCCACGCTCAACCGTAAAACCCTCAGCGGCGAGCCACGCGGCAAAGACACGCCGTTCCAGGAGCTCAAGGGCAACCTGACCTTCCGCAACGGCATCGCCAGCAACCCGGATTTGAAAGTGCGCATCCCCGGCATGACCGTCAACGGTGATGGCGACATCGATTTGCGCGTGCTCGGCATGGACTATCGCGTCGGCATCATCGTCGAAGGCGACACCAGCGCCATGCCGGATCCGGCCTGTCAGGTCGGCGAAAAATTCGTCGGCATCGAGTGGCCGCTGCGCTGCCGTGGCCCGCTCGAATTGGGCGCCAAGGCCTGCCGCGTCGACAACGATCGCCTCGGTCAGGTCGCAACCAAACTGGCCGGCGACAAGCTGAGCGAGAAGATCGACGAGAAACTCGGCGACAAGGTCAGCCCGGAATTGAAAAACGCATTGAAGGGGCTGTTCAAGCGATGAGAGCGGAGCAATTTTCCACGGCGGTGCTGGATTGGTTCGACCGTCACGGCCGCCATGATCTACCTTGGCAGCAGGACATCAACCCGTATCGGGTCTGGGTGTCGGAGATCATGTTGCAGCAGACCCAGGTCAGCACCGTGCTCAATTACTTCGACCGGTTCATGGCCGCGTTGCCGACGGTCGAAGCACTGGCCGAAGCACCGGAAGACGAAGTGCTGCACCTGTGGACGGGCCTGGGTTACTACACCCGAGCGCGCAATTTGCAGAAGACCGCGAAGATCGTTGTCAGCCAGTACGGCGGCGAATTTCCGCGTGACGTTGAAAAGCTTACAGATTTACCGGGCATTGGTCTGTCCACTGCCGGCGCTATCGCCAGTATCAGCATGGGTCTGCGCGCGCCAATCCTCGACGGCAACGTCAAACGCGTGCTGGCGCGCTTTACTGCGCAAGAGGGCTATCCCGGCGAGCCGAAGGTCGCCAAACAGCTTTGGGCCAACGCTGAGCGCTTTACGCCACACGACAGGGTCAACGCCTACACCCAGGCGATGATGGATCTCGGCGCCACGCTGTGCACGCGCAGCAAGCCGAGTTGCCTGTTGTGTCCGCTGGAGCGTGGTTGCGAGGCACACATGCTCGGCCTCGAAACCCGCTACCCGATCCCCAAGCCGCGCAAAGCCATCCCGCAGAAACGCACGCTAATGCCGATGCTGGCCAACGGCGACGGCGCGATTCTGCTTTACCGTCGCCCCTCGAGCGGTTTGTGGGGCGGCCTGTGGAGCCTGCCGGAACTCGACGACCTCGACGACCTGCAACATCTCGCCGATCAGCACTCGCTGACCATGGGCGAGCAGCAGGCGCTGCCGAGCCTTGTCCACACGTTCAGCCATTTCCAGCTGTCCATCGAACCCTGGCTGGTTCAGGTGCAGGAGGCCGCCCATCACGTGGCCGAGGCCGACTGGCTCTGGTATAACCTCGCCACCCCGCCGCGCCTGGGCCTCGCCGCCCCGGTCAAAACCTTGCTCGAACGCGCGGCCGCCGTCTTGAATGCAGGAGAGTCGCCATGACCCGCACCGTAATGTGCCGCAAGTACAAAGAAGAACTGCCAGCCCTGGAACGCCCACCGTACCCGGGCGCCAAAGGTCAGGATATTTTTGACCACGTCTCGGCCAAGGCCTGGGCTGACTGGCAGAAACACCAGACCCTGCTGATCAACGAAAAGCGTCTGAACATGATGAACGCCGAAGATCGCAAATATCTTCAGGGCGAAATGGACAAGTACTTCTCCGGCGAGGAATACGCCAAGGCCGAAGGCTACGTTCCGCCTGCGGAGTAAACCCTGCAAAATCGGGGGTCTGATCGTAAGCGACGGAATTAATTTAAGAAATTTTAAAAAAGTCGTTGACGTAAATCCGAAAAACCCTTTTAATGCGCCCCGTTGCCCAGATAGCTCAGTCGGTAGAGCAGGGGATTGAAAATCCCCGTGTCGGCGGTTCGATTCCGTCTCTGGGCACCAAATACCGAAAACCCTGAATCGCAAGATTCAGGGTTTTTTTATGCCTGCGATTTAACAGGCCGCGCTTCATCCCCTCTTTCAGTGCTTTTGCTGGCCATTATTTTGATGTTAGGCTCCGTCAGCTTTTTCCGGCAGGTCGTTGCTGACTGTCGAAAATAATCGCCGAGTACTTCAGTCCTGATGACCGGCATTTAACGCATTACCCGAATAACGCACTCCGCGCCCTCTAACCCTCGGAACCTATCGAGGTTATTGCAGGCAGCAGGAGAGTTGCGTCTGCGAGCAGGATCGCTCGCAGAACCAAGCCCCCTCATAAAGTTGTCATGGAGGACACGACCTCAGCGCAGGTCATCTGCTGTTGTTTCAACTGTCAGGCAAGCGACAGCAAACACGGACCCGGCATTCAACATTTGTTTGAACTGTCGCGTCACAGCGCCCTGTGCCCTCCCGAAAAAACCAGACCTGTATCAACTCGCCCACGTCCGGATCTGTGCGTGCGTCACACGCATTGCATCATCGAAACAGCCAACAGCTCCCATAAAAAAATACAAAGGGAGCCGATACGACAGGGATGTAAAAAATGACCGAAGCCCTACAACAAACCAATAAAACCGTTGAGTCTTTAGTTGAACAGGAAGTCAGAACTTTCAGTTTTGATACGCAACAAGCAAAGCTGCTGCACACCTTCTCTGAAGAATTGGCAGCCATGGGCGGGCCACAAGCTGCCGGCGCCAAGTCCAAAGCCTCACTGGCAGCGACCGAGTTGAAGTTTTCCTTTTCCAAGGATCAATGCGAACTGCTTGGGGCTTACTCCGACGGCCTCGTTTCCCTGCTGATTTTTGAAGGCATGCAAACATTCACCGAGACCAGCCCACCGGATGAACTTCCCGAGCTGGCCGCGCTGGAGAATCGTCACGACGTACTGTGTCTGGCGGCACGCAATCAGATTCTGTTGAAACTGGTGGATAACAGTTCCTTTGCCTACGACATGGACAACGAAGGCAAACTGGTCCGGCTCGTCGCTAACTTCAAGGGCGGCGGACTGACCAAAATCAATGATGAACCGGAAATCAAAGAGCTGAGCTCCCACTCCGGTCTCGCCCTCGGCCCGCACACCGAAGCGCCGTACTGGTGCGCCGTCAACGCGAAAGACGGGCACTCGCCCTCGCCTTCGTCGTTGATTCTATCGGCCCTGTGGAATCCAAGCCTGGAACCGACCTCGGTGATTCCATTGCCCCCCCTGCTGGACGAAATCGGTGTCACCGGATGCCTCGCGCTCACGACCGGCAGCTTCCAGTTCACTCGCAGCGACTCGTTCGTCAACGGTAAGGGCGAAGACGGCCGTAATGTTTCGATTCTGGAGTTCGACGACAACGTCGGATTCGCCGCGCGATTCAACTCGTACCGTTTTTCGGTCAACGACAACGCCTCGGACTTTGTAAAAGACGCGTATTCCGCGCTTTGCCAAAGCGTGGGTAAAGCCACACCGGTTCAATACACGCTGACGCAAGAGTCGGCGATGGTGATCAATAATGTCCGGGCGCTGCACTGTCGCGATGTCATTAAAGACAACCGACGTGTATTGGTGCGCATCTTCGGTCTGTCGAAGTTCTCATCCCCCATTGTCATTTCAGACGATCCGCTGCTGATACAGGGCTGATATTCATTGCACGGCAAGGCTGTTGAACGGCCAGTCATGTGAATGACTGGTCAATAACTATAAAAGGGAAAATGTAATGGCTTGGGATGTAATTGGCATGTTGGCGCTCGTGGCTTTTTGCGCCGGTTTTTTTGATGCGATTGCCGGGGGCGGCGGTTTGATTACTTTGCCTGCCTTGTTTCTGGCCGGTGTCGATCCGATCAGTGCGATTGCCACCAACAAGTTTCAGGCCGCGTCGGCCACTATTTCGGCCACGGTCACTTTCGCTCGCAAAGGCATGATTGAATGGCGCGAAGGACGTTTCCTGGTTATCTGCGCATTTCTCGGTGGCGCCAGCGGAGCACTTTTGGTCAGTTCTATTGATAAGCGCTACCTGGAAGTGTGCGTGCCCGTGATGCTTATTCTGGTGGCGATCTACTTTGCGCTCTCGCCGAAACTGGCCAATGAGGATCGACGCAAGCGAATCGGCATTCTGCTCTTCTCGTTCACCGTGGCACCCATCCTGGGCTTCTACGACGGTATCTTCGGTCCGGGTGTAGGCTCGTTCTTTATCGTCGGTTTCGTGTTGCTTTGCGGGCTCGGCATGATGCGCGCCATGAGCTTCACCAAACTGGCCAACGCTTCGTGCAACCTGGGTTCGCTGTCAGTTTTCATCACCAAAGGCGTGATCATCTGGCCGATCGCGATTGCCATGGCTCTGGCAGCCTTTCTCGGCGCACAACTCGGCGCCAGAGCCGCCGTGCGGGTCGGCCCACGCTTGATCAAACCCATGTTGATCGTGGTCTGCTGCGCCCTGGCGATCAAGCTGTTGAGCGTGGAGACCAATCCATTGCGTGTTGCTGTCCTGCACACCCTGGCAGCCCTGTGATCAATCGGTTGGCGTTGACCGGCGCGTCTAGACCTCAATCTCGATTGCAGTTCGATGAGGCGCCACCAGGTCCCGAGTTTTTCTTTTCGCAGAACTTTGCGGGCTACCAACTGGAAGCTCGAATACTGAGCGGCTCCGACGGCGAAGTGTCAATGCCAAAGGTGCTGGCGATCCATGGCGCCCGCTCTGACTATTCGCGACTCAACGCCATCCTGCATCCCTTGCAGGCGCAGGGAATAGCCAGCCTGAGCTTCAATCTTTCCGGCCACGGTCCCAGCACCGATGTTGCCCTTGAAGACACTTCACTGACGCACAACCTTCAGGAGGCTTTGCAGTTTGCCGGTCATCTTGGCGGCGAACTCAACACCGTGATCGGTCACAGTCTGGGCGGTGCGCTGGCGCTCAAGGTGGCGCAAGTGCATCGCGCTTCAGTCAGGCGCATCGTGCTGTTCTGCCCCGCCCTGTACGCGGAGGCGGCCTGGCAGCAACCGTTTGGGTCACCCTTCAAAAGCGCCATTTCGGTGCCTTACGGTTTTCTCGATTCGCCATCGCTGGATTTCCTGCGTACGTTCGACGGGAAAGTCTTGCTGGTGATCGGCGAATACGATGGCCTTCGCTCAACCGCGTTCGGCGGGATTCCCGGTACGTCTGCCGGGACGCAGCAAATGGGCGCGCGCATGATTAGTAGCGCCATTCCTTATGAGGTCATCGAGGCTATTGAAAAGAGTCTGGGTCCCCATCAGTTCAGAAAAATCGTACTGCCGGGGTGCGACCACGCTGTATCAACGTGGCTCAGGGAAAACCCGCCACGCGCAGTGGAATTGGCGAGCGAGATAACGCAGTTCATCAATACCGGAAACAGGTCCCAAGCGTCATGAATCAAAGGAAAACCCGCGTCCCCCTGCCCCATCCGCCGCCCTATCGCCCAAGTCGGGTGACGTACTGGCTGACTGTTCTCGTTGCTCTGCTGATTACTTTCGCCATCGGGTTGTCGATCTGGATGCTGGTCGACAGCTGGATCAGCGGATCTATCACCACCAATAATCGCGGCCCGCGCAGCACTTACACCCTGGCCCTGCAACCTCGGCGATTCTGGTTCGAGTTTGTACAGCAAAGCATCGGCACGGTCTTTCTGCTAGCGACGGGAGTGTTCGGACTGTGGATCTACCGCAAAGTGCAGGAGCCAGTGCACACGCCGAAGAGCAAGCGCCGCGCAAAGAAAACCTAAAGCGTATTGATGTAATCGATCGGCAGCAGAACCGTATCCAGCGCGGCATCCACTGGCAGAGATACGACGGTGATGACCGGACAGACAATCATCATGTAACAGACGATCGCCGCCGGCATGCCATCGCTGCCCCCACCACGCACACCCAACAGGTGAAGGTTGCCATCCACCCCACGGTAATACTGAGCATCGGACAAACCGTCATTCAAACGCCCGATAAACGTTCCGCAGCCGGCCAACAGCAACCCGAGGCCAGCAACACAAACAGCACGCAAAATCCCTTTCAAACCAGCGTTTCCTTACATCACAAAACAAGAGGCGCGGGATTGTACCCGCGCCTCACTGTGTAATTACATCCATCGCTATCCCGCGTCATTCCAGTGGAACACCAGATTGCGTGATACGCCTGCGCCAACGTCTGTCTCGTCGTGGTGCGTTTCGCCTTTACGCGTGGCCACCACCGTGTACTTGCCGGGTGGTAGTTGCACGTATACCAACGGCCCCGTCTGGTTAAGCGTCAGTATGGTTTGCCCTGACGACTTTTCAATCATCACGTCGACATCAGCGGTGTACTCGTCTTGCGCGCCCACAGAGAACGTCATGTGCAGGTTATAACCGCTGGTTTGCTGAATGGCCTTCGCCTCATCCTCACCGATCCCGCCGGCCAGATAAGTGACGCCGTTCTGTTGTTGCTGCTGAACTTGCACCCCGGCACTGTCGATGGGCTCAAGACTGGCTGCCTGCAACATCACCGGAAACAACAATGCAGCGACGGCGGCGATGGGCAGCATGAATGAAAGAACGCGTTTCATGATCACGACTCCCGGGTTCGTGTAGAACCCAACCGTTACTCCTTTTAGATTTTGCGTATCGGGGTGCGTTTTAGATTTATTGGAACTTGGCGCGTGTACGAAATGGACTACAGACCATTTGGTTCTGGCGCATCTTTCAGCGGCAACGTCCTGCAACATCCATCCCTTCTTCCTTCCCACATCACCGTCTCACCCGACATACCCGCGCGACGACTCTTGGCATGCTTTGACGCCTGTTTCCAACGATGTGGAAGAGCCGATGAGCCCGCTAAAACCTGCTGACACGCAAGACCCGAAAATCGATTCATTGCTGGGGGAACTGGGCGAACTGATTCGCCAGGCGCGGCAAAAAGTGCTGCGTGCAGTGGATACGATTCAAGTGCAGACCTGCTGGCAGATCGGCAGGCATATTGTCGAATTTGAACAAGAGGGAGCCCAGCGTGCGGGCTATGGAAAACAGTTGTTGGCGTTGTTGGCGAAGGATCTGACGGCGCAGTTTGGTAAAGGGTTTGATGATCGTAATCTGCGATACATGCGCAGCTTTTATCAGTTGTTTCCAATTTGGAACGCAGTGCGTTCCGAATTGAGCTGGACACACTATCGTCGGCTACTGGGCGTGACCAATGAAAAAGCACGCCACTGGTACATGGACGAATGCGCCAACCTGAACTGGTCGAGCCGCGCCCTCGACCGCCAGATCCTCACGCTCTACTACGAACGGCTGCTCATGAGTCGCGACAAAGCCGATGTGATCGAAGAAGCCACCACCAATATCGAAGCGCTGAAATGCAATCCGCGCGAATTCATTCGCGATCCCGTCATGCTCGAATTTCTCGGTCTGCCCTCAGCGGGCAAGGTCAGGGAAAGCGGTCTTGAGCAAGCCCTCATCGACCACCTGCAGGGCTTCCTTCTTGAGCTGGGCAAAGGCTTTTCCTTTGTCGCCCGCCAACAACGCATCAGTACCGACGGCGTCGATCTGTACATCGATCTGGTGTTCTACAACTACCTGCTCAAATGCTTTGTGATCATTGATCTCAAACGCGGCAAGCTCAGCGCCCGCGATGTCGGGCAGATGGACATGTATGTGCGCATGTACGACGAGCTCATGCGCAGCGAGGGCGACAAGCCGACTGTTGGCATCATTCTGTCTGCCGAGAGCAACGAATCGGTGGCGCGCTACTCAATGCTCAAGGGTAATGAGCAACTGTTCGCCAGCAGTTACAAGACGATCCTGCCGAGTGAAGAAGAGCTGCGTGCAGAACTCAATCGCGAACAGGCCTTGATCGAAGAGCGAATGCTCACTCAATCCACTGAATAAAACCTGCGGATTGTTCCCGGGCGGCACGGCGACTATCGTTGGCAGCTTACCCGCCAAGGTCGATAGTCATGAGCTGTCAGGACATGCCCGCAACGCAGAATGTGCAGTCAAGGTCACCGACTTTGGCTGCAACGCCAGGGGAGCCTTTCAAGGAATCGGCTGCCGACGGGTATGTCCTTGGCGGTTTTACCTGGCGCCACGCATCACCCGATGCTCAGCGCTCGGTGGTCATCATCAACGCGGCTACTTCCGTGCGCTGCCGCCACTACTCGCGCTTTGCAGCTTATTTGTTCGCCAATGGCTTCGACGTGATGACCTACGACTACCGCGGCATCGGCGAATCGCGCTCCGTGTCGATCAAAGGCTTGAATGCTTCATGGACAGATTGGGGCGCCCTGGATTTCGAAGCGATACTCAACCGCGCGCAACGGGAGTTTCCCGGTCAGCCGATCGACGTGGTCGGTCACAGTTTTGGCGGTTGCGCGGCAGGGCTGGGCGAGTCCGGGCGGGTTATCCGACGGCTGGTCACCGTTGGTGCGCAGTTCGCCTACTGGCGCGATTACGCCCCCGAGCATCGCTGGCGCATGTTCGGCAAATGGCATGTCGTCATGCCGTTGCTGACGCTGTTCTACGGCTTTTTCCCCGGCAAGCGGCTCGGCTGGCTGGAAGATACGCCGACAGGCGTTGTGCGCGACTGGAGCACGCCTGCCGCGCGCTACGAACAGCGCCCAAGTGGGCGCGCACTGATGAAAAAGACCGGCGCCCTGCCCTTCGCCAACGTCCGTGCGCAAACCTTGGCCATCAGCATCAGCGACGATCCCTACGGCACAATTGCAGCCATCGAACGCCTGCTCGGTTACTTCAGCAACGCGGCAAAAACCCACCTGCGCATCGAGCCGCAGGACATCGACGAACAACAAGTCGGACATTTCGCCTTTTTTCGCAGCGCATACCAAGCCACACTATGGCCCATCGCTCTGACCTGGCTGCAAACCGGCGTATTGGCCCCCGACACACCCGGGCGGCAGATCCCGCGCAGCTGAGCCCCTCTCAACGCACGACGGAACACATCATGGCCTCCGCCAACAAGCAGCAGAAACGCGCCACCCGGGCCAAAGCCAAGGCCAAGCAGAACCGCACCAAACGCGCCGAAGCGCCGGTCGAGCTGGACCCGAACGATGATCGCATCGACTTCGAATCGGTGGACCTGACCGAGCTGTTCAAGAAAATGATCGACGCCGAGAAGATCAGCCAGCAAGCGCTGTGCAGCGCATTCCTCGAAGACCCGCTGCTGGAACTGGTTTATGAGCAGGAAGGCGAAGAAGGCGCGATGGACTTCATCCTCGCCGCGCTGATCGAGTATCGCCAGTGGTCGCAGGAAACCGACGAAGCCGGCGCGCTGGCATGGATCGAATCCCCGGCCTTCCAGGCCGACTATGTGGCGGCGTCCGACGCGATTGCCGCACAAACCCAACAGAAGAACTGAGTTCCCATGGCATCCCTGAACAAGCAACAGAAACGCGCCAAACGCGCCAAGGCCAAAGCCAAGCAAATCCGTATGGTCGGCCGCAAGCCGCTGGAGCAGGACGAAGACCTCGACCACCTCGCCGAGCCGATCCCGGAATACACCCTGGCGATGTTCAGCAAAATGCGCGACGCCGAAGCCGTCAGCCGCAACGAGATGCTGCTGACCTTGCTGCGCGAACTGGCGTTCGTCATCGTTGATCATCCAGAACTACTGGATATGGAAAACGCCGACAACGAAGGCATGGCCGCCACCCACCTGGCCGCCGACATGTTGATCGACTACCGCATGTGGGCCGAAGGCGTAACGATCGAAGAGGCCCAGGCCTGGCTGAGCGAGCCACAGTTCATCACCGATTTCGGGGTTGCGCTGGATGCTTATGGCAAGTCGGTGGAAGCGCAGGAAGACAAGAGCGAATAAACCCCGCTCACAAACAAAAACGGCCGCTCGTCATCACTGACAGCGGCCGTTTTGCATTACGCGTTACGGATCAGTTCAGCACCACCGCGCCACGTTTTTCCAGCTTGCGACGGCGTGCCACCAACAGACCGGCAGCCACCACCATCAGGCTCAGCAGGCCAGTCGCGAGGATCTCCACGCGGTGCGCTTCCTGGAACAGCATGATGGTCAGGGCCGCGACGATGAAGATGATCACCGCGTAGGTCAGGCCCGGGAACAGCCACATGCTGAAGACGATTTTTTCGCCGCGCGCCATGCGTTGTTTACGCATACGCAGTTGCGAGAAGGCGATCACCAGGTACACCAGCAGTGCGATCGCGCCGGAGCTGGCCAGCAGGAATTCGAACACCGCAGCCGGGGCCACGTAGTTGGCGAAGGTGCACAGGAACGCTGCGCCAGTCGACAGCATGACCGCCCAGTAAGGCGTGCCGCTCTTGTTGGTTCGGGTCGACATGGCCGGTGCATCGCCACGCTTGCCGAGGGAGAAGAGCATGCGCGACGAGGTATACAGCGCCGAGTTCAGGCAACTGGTCACCGCGACCAGAACCACAATGTCGACGATCATCTTCGCGTTAGGAATGCCCATGCGCTCAAGCACAGTCTGGTAGGAACCGAGGTTGGCCAGCGTAGGATCGTTCCAAGGGACCAAAGCGACAACGATGAAGATCGATACGAGGTAGAACAAGCCGATCCGCCAGATCACCGAGTTGGTGGCCTTGGAAATCTGCTTGCCCGGGTTCTTCGATTCCGCGGCCGCGATGGTCACGATTTCGGTACCCATGAAGGAGAACATGGTGGTCAGGATCGCGCCCAGTACCGCGCCCATGCCGTTAGGCAGGAAGCCGCCGCTGTCGAACAGGTGCGAAACGCCGCTGACCTGGCTGTTCGGCAGGAAACCGAAGATCGCCGCCAGACCGAGGGCAATGAAGCCGATGATTGCCAGCACTTTGATCAGGGCAAACCAGAATTCGAACTCGCCGTAATTCTTCACGCTGAACAGGTTGGTGATGGTCAGGAGCATGGTGATAACCAGCGCGAAGGCCCAGATGCCGACGTCTGGGAACCATGCGTGCAGGATGGTCGCAGCGGCGTTGGCTTCCAGCGGAATCACCAACACCCAGAACCACCAGTACAACCAGCCAATGGTGAAACCAGCCCAATGCCCAATGGCACGGTCGGCGTAAGTCGAAAACGAACCGGTGTCCGGCGAGGCAACGGCCATTTCGCCGAGCATGCGCATCACCAACACCACCAGGGTACCGGCGGCGGCATAGGCCAGCAGCACGGCGGGGCCAGCGGCCGCAATGGCGTGGCCGGAGCCAACGAACAGTCCGGCGCCGATCACACCGGCGATCGACAACATGGTCACATGACGCGGTTTGAGCCCCTGTTCGAGGCCATTGGAGCTTGGGGTACTGCTCATCGAAACTACCTTTGCAAGGAAAGCGATTGCGTCCGGCCCGTCTGGCATTTCCTTCTCGTAAAAAGAATCCAACGGGGCGTTCCTTATTCTGCACGCAATAAATGCGCCAAAATGTTTCAATCTCTTCTGGGCTGCGGCTTTGCGCGCGACCGGAGGATCATCGCAAGTCCTTGAGATTAATGGCTATTCGCCAGAGCGTTACCCTGCGACTCACTTTCAAGACGAATAAGCGCACCAGAAACACACTGAAAAAGTGTGGGATGCACAATAAAAGGGCGAATCAGGAACGTTCGACCGGATAGCGCTTCCAACACCCCGCCAAAGCTGGCAACATCGCGCCTTTTTTTACGCGACACCCACGGGTTTGCACGATCAAACACCCGTTCGGTTGTTGATGGGGCGACAGTCTGCTGTGCCGATGCGACAACCTGCCACACGCCACCCGTTAACCGCTCACAGCGCTGTTGGCTGCCATTGAAACGCTATGCTAGCTTGGCCGCCTCGCCAGGACGGCCATCCAACAGCTGGAGCGCAACATATATGAGGAACGCACATGGCTGAGGCCGCGCCCGCGCTTGAAATCCGCAACTTGCACAAACGCTACGGACAGCTTGAGGTGCTCAAAGGCATCTCGCTGACCGCCCGCGATGGCGATGTGATCTCGATCCTCGGTTCCTCCGGTTCCGGCAAGTCCACGTTCCTGCGTTGCATCAACCTGCTGGAAAACCCGCACCAGGGCCAGATTCTGGTGGCCGGTGAAGAACTCAAGCTCAAATCCGCCAAGAATGGCGAACTGGTTGCCGCCGACGGCAAACAGATCAATCGCCTGCGCTCCGAGATTGGTTTTGTATTTCAAAACTTTAATCTGTGGCCGCACATGAGCATCCTCGACAACATCATCGAAGCGCCGCGTCGCGTGCTCGGCCAGAGCAAGGCCGAAGCCATCGAAGTCGCCGAAGCGCTGCTGGCCAAGGTCGGCATCGCCGACAAGCGCCACGCCTACCCGGCGCAATTGTCCGGCGGCCAGCAACAGCGCGCAGCAATCGCCCGCACGCTGGCGATGCAACCGAAGGTTATCCTGTTCGACGAGCCCACCTCGGCGCTTGACCCGGAAATGGTTCAGGAAGTACTTAGTGTCATCCGCGCACTGGCCGAAGAAGGCCGCACCATGCTGCTCGTGACCCACGAAATGGGTTTCGCCCGTCAGGTCTCCAGCGAAGTGGTGTTCCTTCATCAGGGCCTTATAGAAGAGCAAGGATCGCCTCAGCAGGTGTTCGAAAACCCGCTTTCGGCGCGCTGCAAACAATTCATGTCCAGCAACCGCTAACGGAGCAACATGCATGCAGAATTTCAAGAAGGTCTTTCTGGCCGCAGCCGTCACCCTGGCGTTCAGCGCCGGTGCCATGGCTGAAACCCTGAAGATGGGCATCGAAGCGGCCTACCCGCCATTCAACAACAAAGACGCCAGCGGCAACGTGGTCGGCTTCGACAAAGACATCGGCGACGCCCTCTGCGCGAAGATGAAAGTCGAGTGCACCGTGGTCACTTCCGACTGGGACGGCATCATTCCGGCCCTGAACGCGAAGAAGTTCGACTTCCTGATCTCCTCGCTGTCGATCACCGAAGAGCGCAAGGGCGCGGTCGACTTCACCGACCCGTACTACTCGAACAAGCTGCAGTTCATTGCACCGAAAAACGTCGACTTCAAAACCGACAAGGACTCGCTGAAGGGCAAGTCCATCGGTACCCAGCGCGCCACGCTGGCCGGCACCTGGCTGGAAGACAACTACGGCAGCGATCTCAACGTCAAACTCTATGACACCCAGGAAAACGCCTACCTCGACCTGACGTCCGGTCGTGTCGACGCGATCCTCGCCGACAAGTACGCCAACTATGACTGGCTGAAAAGCGACGCTGGCAAGAACTACGAGTTCAAAGGCGACCCGGTCGTAGAAAGCGACAAGATCGGCATCGCGGTGCGTAAAGGCGATCCCCTGCGTGAGAAACTCAACGCCGCGCTGAAGGAAATCGTCGCCGACGGTACCTACAAGAAGATCAACGACAAGTACTTCCCGTTCAGCATCTACTGATCCTGACCTGTGGGACTGGCGCCGTGATTGAACGGCGCCGGCTCCCGACTTTGCCTGCCGCAATTTGAACAGAAACCCATGATTATCGACCTCTACGGATTCGGCCCGGCCCTCGCTGCCGGCGCGCTGATGACCGTCCAACTGGCTCTCACCGCCCTGTGTCTGGGACTGGTGCTCGGCCTGCTCGGTGCCTTGGCCAAGACTTCCCCGTACAAGCCGTTGCAATGGCTTGGCGAAACCTACTCGACCATCGTACGTGGTGTGCCGGAACTGCTTTGGGTTCTGCTGATCTACCTCGGCACCGTCAAGACGATGAATGCCATTGGCGAATATTTTGGCAATCCAGACCTGGCGCTAAGCCCCTTTGTGGCGGGCGTAACCGCACTCGGACTGTGCTTCGGCGCCTATGCCACGGAGGTATTTCGTGGCGCCATCCTGGCCATTCCGAAAGGACACCGTGAGGCCGGTCAGGCCCTGGGCCTGTCGAAATGGCGGATCTTCACCCGGTTGATCATGCCGCAGATGTGGCGCATCGCCCTGCCCGGCCTGGGCAATCTGTTCATGATCCTGATGAAAGACACCGCTCTGGTGTCGGTCATCGGCCTGGAAGAAATCATGCGCAATGCGCAGAACGCCGTGACCTTCGCCAAGCATCCATTCACCTTCTATCTGGTCGCAGCCATCATGTATCTGGGCCTGACCATACTGGCGATGGCCACCATGCACTTCATGGAAAAACGCGCCGCCCGTGGCTTCGTGAGGACGACGTAATGGAATGGGAAGTCATCTATAAGTGGCTGCCGAAGTTCTTTCAGGGCGCCGTCCTGACACTCGAACTGGTGGGCATCGCCGTTATTCTCGGGTTGTTGCTGGCGATCCCTCTGGGCATCGCGCGCTCCTCCAAGCTCTGGCTTGTTCGCGCATTTCCTTACGCTTACATCTTTTTCTTTCGTGGCACTCCGCTGCTCGTACAACTGTTTCTGGTCTACTACGGCCTGGCTCAGTTCGACGCCGTACGCGACAGTTTCATGTGGCCGTATTTGCGAGAACCCTTCTGGTGCGCTGTCGCCACGATGACCCTGCATACTGCCGCCTATATCGCCGAAATCCTGCGTGGCGCCATTCAAGCGATCCCGCCGGGCGAGATCGAAGCCGCGCGTGCACTGGGCATGTCCAAGGCCAAGGCATTGTTCTATATCGTCCTGCCGCGCGCCGCGCGCATCGGCCTGCCGGCCTACAGCAACGAAGTCATCCTGATGTTGAAGGCCAGTTCTCTGGCGAGCACGGTGACCTTGCTCGAACTCACCGGCATTACCCGCACGATCATTGCCCGCAACTACCTCACCGTGGATATGTTCTTCACCGCAGGCGTCATTTACCTGCTGATGTCGTTTGTTCTCGTTCAGGCATTCAAACAGCTGGAGCGATGGTTGCGCGTCGATGCCTGCCAAGGGCGTTGACTCCTCCTGCGTGCTGACGGGCGAGGAGTTACTCGCCCGCTTCACCGCGCTGGATGCTTTTTTGATTGAGCATCAGGTGCTGTGGAAACCTCGACCGTTCACTCATCTTTCGCTTGCTTGGGAAGCGTCCTACCCGGAACTGGCCTTGTGGCTACGCGGGCGGTCACTGGAAGACGCGGAAAACGCTCACAACCAACCTGCTGATCTTGTTGATGCGCCGGAGCCATTTGCTTCATTGGCGGCGTTGTCGGCTGAGCTGAGTGCGGTTGGCGAGTTGCCGCAGCATGCGCTGGAAGCCGCGGGCCATCGATTGAATGTCGATGTGCCGGGGCGCAAATGGCAGCAGATCGAGGCATTTGCCAGTCGATTGTCCTTCGCCGCGCAGCCGACGCACTGGCTCGATTGGTGCTCGGGTAAGGGGCACTTGGGTCGGCGCTTGTTGGGCTCGGGCCAGCAACTGACTTGCGTTGAATACGATCCGCTATTGGTCGCCAGCGGTCAGGCGTTGAGTCAGCGTCATCACTTGCACGCGTTGCATGTGGAGCAGGACGTAATGGCGGCGGACGCCTCTTCCGTGCTGAGCGCGACTCACACGCCCGTCGCCCTTCACGCGTGTGGCGATCTACATGTTCAGCTGATGCAACTGGCCAGCGCTGCCGGTTGCCAGCAAATGGCGATCGCGCCTTGCTGCTACAACCGCATCAGTCGTAGCGAATATCATGCATTGTCTTCGGCCGGTTCGAAATCGCTCCTACAGCTCTCGTTGGAAGATCTGGCGCTGCCGATGAGTGAAACCGTCACCGCCGGCGCACGCATCCGACGTCAGCGCGACACCTCAATGGCCCGTCGTCTGGCCTTTGACCTACTGCAACGGCAAGCGCGCGGCGTCGACGAATACCTGCCGACGCCCTCCCTGCCCAGCGCCTGGCTGGAAAAACCGTTCGCTGATTACTGTCGAGATCTGGCTGCGCTCAAAGAGTTATCCACAATCGGTGAGCCCGATTGGCCCGCACTCGAAGCGGCCGGTTGGCAGCGGTTGGCCGAAGTTCGCAACCTTGAATTGCTTCGCGGATTGTTCCGACGACCGCTGGAGCTTTGGCTGAATCTGGATCGGGCGCTTTTCCTCCTCGAACAGGGATACGTCGTACGCCTCGGCACCTTTTGCGACACCTCACTCACACCGCGTAACTTACTGCTGCTCGCCGAACGCGCTTAAAACGTTACAGCCTGTGGATAACTCTGTTGATGGTTTTCCCATGGATCCAATATCTGCGGCTGTTTCGCTGCGTTAACAGCACTGGTCATTTTTTGTTCACACAAATAAAAAACCTGTAAAACAGGGATTTGCGAACAAAATGAGAATGGGTTCACAAAACCTCGCCTCAGTACGAGTTGGCGCCTCTCAGTTGTGCATAAGCTGCCAATCAAAACGACATAACCGCCGAATAATGGGCGCGCCGAGCGAATAATCGCGGCCTCGCGAAAGCCGAAACTCCCCTGCCTTCCCTGCAAAACAGCCCTATCGTGCTTAAGGCGTAAATGCTGTGTTACGCATTGCGCAGGGCTTAATTTGCTGCGATGCAAAAATAGTCTGAATTCAGGGGTTTACAGGATCTTCCCAATCGCTATAATCGTCGCCCACAACGCCGGTATAGCTCAGTTGGTAGAGCAACTGACTTGTAATCAGTAGGTCCCGGGTTCGACTCCTGGTGCCGGCACCATACAAAACAAGGGCTTGCAGCGATGCAGGCCCTTTGTTTTTGGGTTACACGTAACAAGCCACGTAACAAGCGTCCTGAACGATCCCACACGCGGATCTTTTCTAACATGCGCAACGACGTATGCAGATGGCCTTCGCCTCACACAGTGAGCGAGTCTAGCGCCCGGCGAGTTCTGAAGGTCGCGCCTAAAATGTGTGACCCCGCGAAAAAAGAGTAATAAAGGTGATATGCCTTTCGAAAATTCGCTACAAGCCACGTTCTATAAGGCTTTCAGCGATTTTCTAAAAAGGTGATATCTAAGTGATATAGAAGTAATCGTATTACTCTTTTATAAGGTGATATTTCACAATCACCAAACCCAATGAAACCGGGGGTTTGGCCGAAATATCACTTTTCATATCACTTCATATTACTTTTCCGTGTGATATCGAACCCCTAGTAAAACCGGGGCGTCCAGCGCATTTTTCCCGCCGTATTACTTTTATTACTCTTTTTGAAAAGCCCTCCCTCTTCCTGAGAAAAAATCTCATCTACACGCACTTCAATCTGCCGTTTAGAATTCGCGTCTCGCTATCTCAAGATGCCGGAAATTTCATATGAGACGCCTCACCAAAGAGCCAGCCTTGCCAAAGATCGATGTTACGAAGGAAGGCCGTTACTGGCGGCTAGACTGGGATTACCAGGAAGCACCCGAAAGCAAAGTGTTGCTCACCAATAGAGAGTTTTTAGACGGCTACGTTTGCGGCCTGCTTGACGCATTAGGAGTGTCGGCAGGTGGAATATGCCGCCCCTCAGCTCGCACGGGCACAGTCAAGAAACTGAGCGAAAAAACGGCTCTGCACCTGAGCACGCTACTCGAAGACTTGCTGCACTCGCACGTCAAAGCAGAACACCGTCGCCTGTTGAATGCAGCGGAAGTCGAGGACATGATGAGAGGGTGCAAATTGGAAGGCGCTACAGATCACAAATTCGGTATCACCCGCGAACACTAAACGTCCTAAGCTGTCCTTTCGATAGAGTAAAATTCTGACGATTAAGGAACGACCTAGTGAATGTGAATTGGGAAGGGTTGGAGCCGGTCGATGGGTTGGTAATCGTTATCGAGGATGACCCTACCCTTCGTGGACTGATGGCGGACATTTTGACCGACATCGCTGCCGAAGTTTTAGAGTTTGGGACAGCCGACGACGCGCTCACCTATCTGCTCGAACACCGAGGCAGTTGCTCCCTCGCAATTGTTGATCACGGTTTGCCTGGACAAATTCAAGGGGCGGAGTTTATTGAGCTTGCCAAGAGCCGTTGGCCCGCGATCGCCACAATTCTGACTTCCGGATATTTGATCGAACCAGCAACCGTGCCATCGGGAACAATTTATCTGCACAAGCCATGGTCGATGGACGACTTCGTTGACTCCGTCACTACCCTTCTGCAGCCTGTGAATGGTTCGACTGGCATGACGAAATCGTAGGTTAAACCGTGAGTAACTATCAGATCGTTGCCCTTGCCTTCGCGATGACCATCACATGGGCCGCATTAGTGGCTTGGATTATGTCGTGGTACTGGTAGCTGAGAAGTTGTGAAACATCCGACTTAATCTCAAACCCCCGTCCCACTTGGGCTGGCTCCAGCCTCTCACCGCCGAACGCTGGGTTCACCCACCCTTAAAATTCGATACGTTCAGAATTTGAAAAAGTGCTCTAGCGCCTATTTTTCTGTACCTCGCCCTTACGGGCCGGGGCATTCAGGCTGGCGCGCAGATCCCACTCACCTTGCCAAGGTGTGCAACTTCGCTTCATTTTTTTTCAAAAGTTTGCACACAGTGAAAACGTCTCCTACCTCTATAGCCCCACAGGCGGCCTGAGCCGTAGGCTCGTTTGCACCGCCTCACCTTTTGCACAAAAAAATGACGCAAAGCCCGTTGGCGGGAGGGGGATAAGTGCTTTTTCGCCAATTTTTTTTAAAAGAAGATCGATTTGTTGCAAACAGTTTGAGTACCCGCAGGGCTGCGTCACCATGAACTCCAGCATTTCGCGTGCAGAGCTTAGAGATTCGCTAACACTGCCGTAGTCGCATGATCGCGTCTGTTAACGCTTGTGCATTTGTGTCCATGGCTTCCATGGCGACGAGTGCATTATCTGCAACATTCGCCGCGCCACTCTCTGAGAGCCATTTGGTGATCTCCTCGATTGCCGCGCCTAGGGCATGCTGGTTGTGTAGGAGCAATGTCAGAGCATCCGCTGTGGCGATCTTGCAGTCCGAGTTATCCATCATGGTTGCGTCCTTGAAAAGTGGTTCGGGAAGCCTAGCCCATCCTTCGAATGGTTCGCTGGTCGCTGCTAGCTTAGAGAGCCATAAACCGTCTCTGCCGCCAGTCGGCCTATTGATGTGAGGCGATATGTATGCCGATATACTGTTTGCATATACAGTATCTGAGTTGAGCAGGCAGTACCGATGAATAGAGAATCTGCAAGGGTCGTTATCTCGGGAACGCACGGAGTGGATCAATGGTGGGTCATGCTGCGTGACGAGTCGACGTTACTGGCAATGCCCGGCGCTCATTACAAAGCTTTGTTAAGGCAAGCGCATGCGCTGTACCAGGGCCAGGTGATCGATACTGATGAACTCGGCGAATTGCTTGAATTAGCGGACGCGGCGCTGGCCTACGCCGTTGAGTCTTTACTTGACCTCGACACTGACGAATAGGAGAACCCATGCACGTGCTTGTGACGCCTATGCGCTTACGTGGGATTGCACTGAATCCGAAGGAACGGCGCCGCTATCCGGCGATCCGGGGCAATGTCATGGTCAATTCTACTAACTGTCATGAGTTAGGCAGGGCTGCGAATGTTGCCCGCGTTGAGGTAGGAATGCCGCTCGATCCGGATCCGCTGCCACCTTTGCTTGATGCAACTCTGGCGGGAATGGCCGTAACCGGGTTCGTATTGAGTGGTATTGAGTACGTCGAAGGCTGCGCCTATGCACAGTCTTGGTGGTGTCGACTGGAATAAGAGCCGCAGGGGCCAGTGACCCCTGCGGTGATACCCTTACATTTCCCGAGCGAGAATAAGTAGACGGATCGTCCAATAAGCCGCTTGGAGCGCCCGGATCATTTCTTCGGGCAGGTAACGATTTATAAGTATCTTCATATAAAGATGCTCTGAGGGTTGATAGGATCGCAACTTAATAAAGGTGCGATAGTGTCCTACCCGCCTGATAACTCAACCCGCCGTCAAGGTAACTAATCAATATCATTCGTTAAATAATGATTATTTCCTACGTTCGGAAAAGCTCACAACTAACGCTTTTTGACAAGTATTCTTGCTTGACTGGTCTGTCACAGAGCCATACCCTTTGAGATTCCGGTAACAAAGAAGCACAGCCTTGGGTAGTTAGGAAGGATGCTAACACAGCTTTTCTGACGTGGAACAGCCAATGCGGCACATCCTAGGAACACAACAAAGCCCGGCCCCGCCCGGGCTTTGTTGTGTCTGGCACCAAGGCGAGAGCGCCGATTTGACACCGCTGCCTGAGACACAAGGGTTTCGTTGAGGCGTTGATCAAATTTGTTTACCGATATCGGTAAACTTTCGTAAACACAAGTAAACACTATGTCACGAAAACTTTCCGACAGACGGTCACCGGCAACTAATTGTATCAAACAAGGCGACCAACCCATCTTCCACACTTTACTGTGGAAACATGTACGAATAACGCATAACCATTTATACCCGCACACTCTCAATAGAAAAACATCCCTACTGCGTAACGCGCTTTAATACCCCTGCGTGTGATGCAGCCCATGCACTGTTCGTGGAAAAAGCAGCCGCGTTGGAAGGTGCCGGACTCGGCCCGTGCACGTGTGCAGCGATCTGAACATTCATCTGTTCCAACAGGTCGAGCACATCGCAGACAATCTGGAACAAGTTCACGCGGTCAGAGCCGATCCAATTCTTGGGCGCTTCCAGGCGTTGTCCCTTGCTGGCCACACTGCGCCGCAAACCCTCGATCCGCTCCTGCATATCCCCTCCCACCGTGGCGTTGTGCTTTTGCCCCACCACCAAGTTCAAATCCCGGCCGGTCGCCTGGTGCATATCATCCACCGCCGCCAGGCTCGCGGATCCACCCGACATCAGCTTGAGCGCGCCCAGCGCCTCGATTTTTTTCACACCACCCACATTCTCGGTCGAGTGGTCATCAATCGTCTGCGTGTGGCTC
>NZ_JAKNQL010000021.1 GCF_022662375.1 Pseudomonas sp. CROZ-RG-20F-R04-15
TACATAACTCATTGAAACTCAAGGAGTTTTCCGTTTCGACTGCGCCGGAAGTGGGGCGAATTATAGACATCTTAAATTCGCCGTCAATACCTATTTTCAGTTTTACTCGGATTTCAGCGTAATACGTGCAAACGCCTTCTTGCCAGCCTGGCAAACGTGGGTAGCGCCCAGTACGTATATAAAGGAACGATCAACCACCTCACCATCAACGCGCACGCCACCGGATGCCAACAGGTCGCGCGCCGCCGCCGAGTTCTTCACCAGACCCGCCTTATTAAGGACAGCTGCAATCGGCATGTCTTCAGCGGAAGCCAGCTCGACCTCTGGCAGGTCATCCGGCAGTTCGCCGTCTTTCATGCGATTGCCCGCAGCGCGATGAGCATTGGCCGCAGCCTCCTCACCATGGAAGCGCGCAACGATCTCTTCAGCCAGCTTGATTTTGACGTCGCGCGGATTGACACCTGCTTCTACATCAGCACGCAGCGCATTGATCTCATCCATCGAGCGGAAACTCAGCAGCTCGAAGTAACGCCACATCAATGCATCCGGAATCGAAACCAGCTTGCTGTACATAACACCCGGTGCTTCCTGAATGCCGACATAGTTGCCCAATGACTTGGACATCTTCTTCACGCCATCCAGACCTTCAAGCAGCGGCATCGTCAGAATGCATTGAGCCTCTTGACCATAACCACGCTGTAGCTCACGCCCCATCAGCAAGTTGAACTTCTGATCGGTGCCGCCCAGCTCGACATCAGCGCGCAGCGCAACCGAGTCATATCCCTGAACCAGCGGATAGAGGAATTCGTGGATAGCGATTGGCTGATTGGTGGTGTAGCGCTTATCGAAGTCATCACGCTCGAGCATGCGCGCAACGGTGTACTGCGAGGTCAGGCGAATAAAGTCCGCCGGCCCCATCTTGTCCATCCAGGTGGAGTTGAACGCCACTTCGGTTTTCGCCGGATCAAGAATCTTGAACACCTGAGTCTTGTAGGTCTCAGCGTTTTCCAAAACCTGCTCGCGAGTCAGCGGAGGACGCGTGGCGCTCTTGCCGCTCGGATCGCCGATCATCCCTGTGAAGTCACCTATAAGGAAGATGACTTGATGCCCCAGCTCCTGGAACTGACGCAGCTTATTAATAAGCACGGTATGACCCAGGTGCAGATCCGGAGCGGTTGGATCAAAACCAGCCTTGATACGCAACGGCTGGCCGCGCTTGAGCTTCTCGATCAGCTCGGACTCGACCAACAGTTCTTCCGCACCACGTTTAATCAGCGCTAGCTGCTCTTCAACCGACTTCATAACAGACCCGCAAGGCTCAGATTCAAAGGGAACCAACCATACAAGATCGCGCACCAATTACAAGTTTTGCCCGGCGCACGGACACCAATCCACAGAGACGATGTCTGTAGACTTGCTTCAGAGATGATTTGGTTATATTTTATACAGTTATTTCATCTTCATCATGTCATTCATCTTTTCCAATTCATCTTTTTTCAAAGTCAAAATTACTTATGACCACAGAACCGTCTAAAGCGCCGCCGCTTTACCCGAAGACCCACCTGCTCGCCGCAAGTGGAATCGCCGCCCTTCTTAGCCTGGCTCTCCTGGTATTCCCTTCCAGTGATGTTGAAGCCAAAAAGACGACCCTGAGCCTTGAACTGGAAAGTCCCGCTGAACAACTGACACAAGATCAAGACGCTGCTGATGCGGCTCAAGCCACAAATGAGCCAGTCGCTTCACCGTTTGCTCAAATCGAAAACAGTGACGAAAACACCCCACAAACCGCTGAAGTTGCACCTGTGCCGGCGCCTGCTGCGGAGAAAACAAAAGCTCCAGGCCACCGCGAAGTCGTTGTCGCCAAGGGCGACACTCTGTCCACGCTGTTCGAAAAAGTCGGCCTGCCAGCTGCTTCCGTACATGAAGTTCTGGCCAGCGATAAACAAGCCAAACAGTTCAGCCAACTCAAACATGGCCAAAAACTCGAGTTCGAATTGAACCCGGAAGGCCAGCTGACCAGCCTGCATAGCAAGGTCAGCGACGTTGAAACCATTACTCTGACCAAGAATGACAAGGGTTATGCCTTCAACCGGGTCACTGCAAAACCTACCGTTCGCACCGCTTACGTCCACGGCGTAATCAATAGCTCACTCTCTCAATCTGCCGCGCGTGCAGGCCTGTCCCACAGCCTGACCATGGATATGGCCAGCGTCTTTGGCTATGACGTCGACTTCGCTCAAGACATCCGCCAGGGCGACGAATTCGATGTGATCTACGAGCAGAAAGTGGTCAACGGCAAGTCGGTCGGCAATGGCCCGATCCTGTCCGCACGCTTTACCAACCGCGGCAAAACCTACACCGCCGTGCGTTACACCAACAAACAAGGCAACAGCAGCTACTACACGGCTGACGGCAACAGCATGCGCAAGGCGTTCATCCGTACGCCGGTGGACTTCGCCCGCATCAGCTCGAAGTTCTCCATGGGTCGCAAGCACCCGATCCTCAACAAGATCCGCGCCCACAAAGGCGTCGATTACGCGGCGCCACGCGGTACGCCGATCAAGGCTGCCGGCGACGGCAAAGTCTTGCTGGCCGGGCGTCGCGGTGGCTACGGCAACACCGTGATTATCCAGCACGGCAACACTTACCGTACGCTGTATGGCCACATGCAAGGCTTCGCCAAAGGCGTGAAGACTGGCGGTACCGTGAAACAGGGCCAGGTAATTGGTTACATCGGCACCACCGGCCTGTCCACCGGCCCGCACTTGCACTATGAATTCCAGGTCAATGGCGTTCACGTAGACCCGCTGGGGCAGAAGCTGCCAATGGCTGACCCGATCGCCAAAGCCGAACGCGCTCGCTTCCTGGCCCAGAGCCAACCGCTGATGGCGCGCATGGATCAAGAGAAGGCCACCATGCTGGCTTCGAGCAAGCGTTAAGCCATGGCCCTGTATATCGGTGTGATGTCTGGAACCAGCCTCGACGGTCTGGACATTGCCCTGATCGAACAGACTTCGGCGATCAAGCTGATCGCCACGCACTACATTCCCATGCCTGAATCACTGCGCGCCGAGCTGCTTGGCTTGTGCGCCAGCGGCCCTGACGAAATTGCCCGCTCGGCAATTGCCCAGCAAAACTGGGTGAAGCTCGCCGCGCAGGGTATTTACACTCTCCTCGATCAGCAGCGGCTCAAACCCGAAAACATTCGTGCGATCGGCAGCCACGGCCAGACCATTCGCCATGAACCGGCGCGCGGCTTCACCGTGCAGATCGGCAATCCAGCCCTGCTGACTGAATTGACCGGCATCACTGTCGTCAGCGACTTCCGCAGCCGCGATGTCGCTGCCGGGGGCCAGGGCGCACCCTTGGTACCCGCTTTCCATGAGGCGTTGTTTGAAGAGCGTACCGGTAATCAGGCGGTCTTGAATGTCGGCGGTTTCAGCAACCTGAGTCTGATAGAGCCGACCAAGCCTGTAGCCGGTTTCGACTGCGGCCCGGGGAATGTTCTGATGGACGCCTGGATTCAGCAGCAGCGCGGCGAAAACTACGACCGCAATGGCGACTGGGCGAAAACAGGCACTGTAGAGTCGACATTGCTGAAAGCACTGCTCAGCGATCCATTCTTCGTCACCAAGGGCCCGAAAAGTACCGGCCGCGAGGTATTCAACCTACCGTGGCTGGAACAACACCTGTCCCACCTGCCAGCCTTCGCACCAGAAAACGTACAGGCCACGCTGCTTGAGCTGACAGCCCTGACTATCATCGAGTCGCTGCAAAGCGCCCAGGCTGATACACAGGAGCTGCTGGTTTGCGGCGGCGGCGCACACAACGCCACACTGATGAAACGCTTGGCCGAGTTACTGCCGAACACAACGGTCGCCAGCACCGCGACCCATGGCGTTGATCCGGACTGGGTCGAAGCCATGGCCTTCGCCTGGCTTGCCCATTGCTGTCTCGAAGGCATCGCTGCCAACCGCCCAAGCGTCACTGGGGCCAAAGGCCTGCGTGTTCTAGGCGCTATCTACCCCAACTGAACAAAACGCAGGCAATAAAAAACGCCGCAGAATCGTAAGACTCTGCGGCGTTTTGCTATCTGAAGCGAAAAGCGATCAGATCGAGAACGAAGACCCACAACCACACGTCGTGGTGGCGTTCGGGTTCTTGATCACGAAGCGCGAACCTTCCAGACCTTCCTGGTAATCCACTTCAGCACCGGCCAGGTACTGAAAGCTCATCGGATCCACCACCAGACTCACGCCTTCGCGCTCGACAATGGTGTCGTCCTCGGCCACGTCCTCATCGAAGGTGAAACCGTACTGAAACCCTGAACAACCGCCGCCCGTAACGAATACGCGCAGCTTCAAGCGATCATTCCCCTCTTCATCGACCAGGCTCTTCACCTTGTGCGCGGCACCGTGGGTGAATTGCAAAGCCGTGGGGGTGAAGGATTCGACGCTCATGCTGACTATCTCCCGGCGTTACGCCGCCATAATGCGTGATGACGCGCATTATCCGCTTCTCCTAGAAAATCGGTCAACTATTGTTACGGTATATCAATAAACCCGATCAACTGTTCAGAATGCAAAAAGGCCCGTTTGACGGGCCTTTTTGCTGTGCGGCTTAAAGTGTTACGGCAGCATACCGGCGTGGGACAATCCGAAGCGCTCGTCCAGACCGAACAGGATGTTCATGTTCTGCACCGCTTGGCCCGACGCGCCTTTGACCAGATTGTCGATCACCGACAACACCACCACCAGATCACCATCCTGCGGACGGTGAACGGCGATACGGCAAACGTTGGCGCCGCGCACGCTACGGGTTTCCGGATGGCTACCGGCCGGCATTACGTCGACGAACGGTTCGTTGGCATAACGCTTTTCGAACAGTGCCTGCAGATCCAACGAACGATCCACCACGGTCGCGTAGAGTGTGGAGTGAATGCCACGAATCATCGGCGTCAGGTGCGGAACGAAGGTCAGACCGACATCCTTACCCGCCGCACGACGCAGGCCTTGGCGAATTTCCGGCAGGTGACGGTGACCTTTCACCGCATAAGCCTTCATGCTTTCCGACGTCTCCGAATACAGCGAGCCGACAGCCGCACCGCGACCGGCACCGCTGACGCCGGATTTGCAGTCGGCGATCAGACGCGAAGTATCAGCCAGACCCGCCTCCAGCAATGGCAGGAAACCCAGCTGTGTTGCGGTCGGATAGCAACCTGGCACCGCGATCAGGCGAGCTTTCTTGATCTGCTCGCGATTGACTTCCGGCAGACCGTAAACCGCTTCGTCCAGCAACTCAGGCGCGCCGTGTGGCTGGCCGTACCATTTGGCCCATTCTTCAGCGTCTTGCAGGCGGAAGTCTGCCGACAGGTCGATGACCTTGGTGCCTGCCGCCAGCAGTTCGCCCGCCAATGCGTGAGCCACACCATGCGGCGTGGCGAAGAACACCACGTCGCAAGCGCCGAGGGTTTTGATGTCGGGCACGCTGAAAGCCAGGCCGTCGTAGTGGCCGCGCAGGTTCGGGTACATGTCAGCCACGGCCAGACCGGCCTCGGATCGGGAAGTGATCACCACCACTTCTGCCTGCGCATGCTGTGCCAACAGACGCAGCAATTCGACACCGGTGTAACCCGTGCCGCCGACGATACCGACCTTGACCATAACCTGCCCTCAAAGAACCCACTGGAAAGCCGTCGATAATAGGGGCCGCGCGCCCCTGCGACAACCGTCAAGGTGACGTGCGGACGCTCAAGCCTCTACTATCTGGCCTACCGTGATTAAGGAAATAACTAAAAATGCTCTATCTATGGATCAAAGCTTTTCACATTGTCAGCATCGTTTGCTGGTTTGCCGGGCTGTTCTACTTGCCGCGCCTGTTTGTTTATCACGCGCAAAGCGAAGACACGATCAGCAAGGAACGCTTCAGCGTCATGGAGCGCAAGCTGTATCGCGGCATCATGGGCCCGGCAATGATCGCCACGCTGATCTTCGGCGGCTGGCTGATCTACCTCAACCCGGGCATCTTCAGCATGGGCGGCTGGATACACGCAAAACTGACGCTCGTCGTATTGCTGATCGGCTACCACCACATGTGTGGCGCACAGGTAAAACGTTTTGCCCGTGGCGAAAACACCCGCAGCCATGTCTTTTATCGCTGGTTCAATGAAGTTCCGGTTCTGATATTGCTGGCTATCGTAATTCTGGTCGTGGTCAAGCCGTTCTAACTTCAACAAGAACAGATCTTTGGGGTACTCATAATGTCGCTGCCCGCTTTGCTCGAACAACGCCTGCGCCTGCCTGTGGTGGCCGCGCCGATGTTTCTGATTTCCAATCCTGAGCTGGTGCTCGCCTGCTGCCGCAATGGCGTAGTCGGCAGTTTCCCCGCGTTGAACCAACGCGAAAGCAGCGGCTTCAAAGCGTGGCTGGAACAGATCGAAGCGGGACTGGCGACACTGGATAACCCGGCGCCATATGCGGTGAACCTGATCGTGCACAACAGCAACCCGCGCCTGCAGGCTGACCTGAACATCTGCGTCGAACACAAAGTGCCGATTGTCATCACCAGTCTCGGCGCGGTGAAGGAGTTGGTCGACGCGGTGCACAGCTATGGCGGCCTGGTGTTCCATGACGTGACCACTCGGCGCCACGCCGAGAAAGCGGCTGAGGCCGGTGTCGACGGTTTGATCGCCGTGGCGGCCGGCGCCGGCGGTCATGCCGGGACCTGGAGCCCGTTTGCGCTGATCGCCGAGATTCGGCAGTTCTTCGACAAGACGCTGTTGCTTGCAGGATGTTTGAACCATGGCCATGAGATTCTCGCCGCTCAACTGCTTGGCGCGGATTTGGCCTACTTCGGTACGAGATTTATCGGCACCACGGAAAGTCATGCGCCTGACGCTTACAAGGAGATGCTGCTGACAGCCAAGGCTGCGGACATCATTCATACTCCAGCGGTGTCGGGAGTGCCGGCGAGTTTTATGCGTCAGAGCCTGGAGGCGGCCGGTTTCGATATGGCTGCTCTGCAAGGCAAGGGCGAGGTGAATTTCGGCGACAAACTCAAGCCGATCAGCGATGAAGCCAAAGCCTGGAAAACCGTGTGGTCTGCCGGTCAAGGCGTAGGGCAGATCGATGACCTGCCAAACGTGGATCAATTGATCGCGCGGCTGGACGCGGAATATCGTCAGGCACAGGAAAACGCGGCACAACTGCCGAAACACTGGCCACGCTAAGAAAAACCAGGCCAGCCCCGTCGGACTGGCCTTACACTGCTGACCTTTCAATCTTTTCGCGACAAGGATGCCTCGGCCATGAGCGAACCCCGTTACAAGATCGTATTCGACGGTGCTCTGCAGCCCGGTGTCGATATCACCACTGCCAAACTCAATCTGGCGGATCTGTTCAAAAGCGATGTCGCCGCGATCGAGCGCCTGTTCAATGGCCGCGCCGTCGCACTTAAACGCGATTTGTCCCATAGCGATGCACAGGCTTACCTGCAAGCGCTGAGCAAAACCGGAATCGACGCAAGGGTCGAAGCAGAAACAGCCATCGAGCTGAACCTGGCCGATGTTCAGGAGCATGCACCGGCTGCGGCGGAACCTGATTCCCCTTATGCACCACCTCGCGCCAGCGTTGGCGAACGTCTGCCGGAGTTCGCCGAACTCAAGCCGTTCAGTGTCGAAGGACGAATCGGACGTCTGCGTTTTCTGGCGTGGACTATGGTGCTGAGCCTGGTGACCCTGCCGATTATTGGCGTGCTCGCTCTGCTGGCGCTGGGGTTGGTCAGTGGCGACTCCACCACGGGCCTGATCATCGGCGGGATCTTCGCCTTCTTCCTGTTTATCGCCTTCCTGATCGTCAGCATTCTGTTCAGCGTTCAACGCCTGCACGACATCGGCTGGTCGGGTTGGCTCTGGCTGCTGAACCTGGTGCCGTTCGTGGGCAGCTTCTTCCCGTTGGTCATCATGGTCGTGCCGGGCAACACCGGCGCCAACCGCTACGGCCCACCGCCGCCGCCCAACAGCACCGCAGTAAAAGTCTTGTGCTCACTGTGGATCGTGTTTTTCGCGCTGATCTTTGCCGGTGGAATGCTCGGCGGGATCTCGGCCATTCAGCAGGAATACGAAAGCAATCTGGAAAGCAGCTACGAAAGTGGCTCGGTGACGACTGATGAAGTCGAAGTAGAGGTCGAATCACCCGTGGATTCCGCCGACGAAGCAGCCGAAGCGGCGCAGGCCCCTGTAGACTCTGCAAAAGAATGAACAGCGCTCCCCGCCGTGACACCCGCGTCGCTGGCGCGGAGCTGTTGCGATGGAGAATTGCATGACCCGTTACGCTCTGATCACTGGCGCCTCCAGCGGCATCGGCCTGGCCATGGCCGAAGCACTGGCCCGGCGCGGCCGCTGCCTGATTCTGGTGGCTCGACAGCGTGATCAGCTGGAAAGTATTGCGATCGAGCTGACCCAACGCTTCGGTGTTGAAGTGTTGTTCCGCGCCTGCGATCTGGGCGAGCCGTTGCGTCTGTCCGGTTTCCTGCTGGAGCTCGAAGAAGGTGATCGGCAGATCGACTTGCTGGTCAATTGCGCCGGTATCGGCACCTGCGGCCCGTTCCTTGCGCAAGACTGGATGACCGAGCAGGATCTGATCGAAGTAAACATTCTCGCCCTCACCCGCCTTTGCCACGCGATCGGCAACAGCATGGCACTGCAAGGTGGCGGGCAGATTCTCAATGTCGCCTCGGTGGCCGCGTTCAATCCCGGCCCATGGATGAGCACCTACTACGCCAGCAAGGCGTATGTGCTGCACTTCTCCGAAGCCTTGCGAGTT
The DNA here is from genome assembly GCF_022662375.1 of Pseudomonas sp. CROZ-RG-20F-R04-15. Lineage (GTDB taxonomy): Bacteria > Pseudomonadota > Gammaproteobacteria > Pseudomonadales > Pseudomonadaceae > Aquipseudomonas. The sequence continues at coordinate 8,823 of NZ_JAKNQL010000021.1, forward strand.
GAGCTGAAACAGAGTGCCGTAAAGGTTTCGGTGCTCTGCCCCGGCCCGACCCGCACGGCATTTTTCCGTACGGCGCAACTGAACAGCGACAAACTCAAAGACAGCAAACTGTTGATGAGCCCCGAAGAGGTTGCGCTGTATACCGTTCGCGCCCTCGACAAGAACCGCGCAATCATCATTCCCGGACGACGCAACCGATGGTTCGCCTTTTTACCGCGACTCGGTTCGCGCTGGCTCAACCGCACCATCGTCGGCATGGTCAATAAAGCTTACTGCCCACGCTAAAGAATCCGGATTCAACGCGGTACACTCGATTCAGCCCAAACAACGGAGAAAACAGCAGTGGATACTCTGTTCACCAAGATCATCAACCGGGAAATCCCGGCCAAGATCATTTACGAGGACGACCAGGTCCTGGCGTTCCACGATATCGCCCCTCAGGCACCCGTACATTTTTTGGTGATTCCGAAAAAACCGGTGCGCACCCTCAATGATCTGACCGAAGACGACAAGGCTTTGGCCGGGCATATCCTGTTCACTGCGCAGCGTCTGGCGCTGGAACTGGGCTGTGAGGAAGGTTTCCGCGTGGTGATGAACTGCAATGAGAAGGGTGGGCAAACTGTCTACCACATTCATATGCACGTACTCGGTCAACGACAGATGAACTGGCCACCGGGCTGATACCCCGCAAAACCTGTGGGAGCGAGCCTGCTCGCGAAGGCGTCAGCAGATTCAATATCTCCATTGCCTGACACTCCGCTTTCGCGAGCAGGCTCGCTCCCACAAAAAAACGCATCAACCTGCCGAATGACCCAGCGCAAACCTTCCCCGGCCGATTCGGTTAAACTGGCCACCGAGATTCTTCCCGGAGGTCAGCATGACTACCCAACGTCACTACTCGCCGATTGACCGTCTTCTGCTGCAAGCCGATGCCGCGATGCGTACCCTGCTGCCCTTCAGTGGCCAGCCGTACCGTCCGTCGCCGGCGATTTTGCAACCGGATACGCAAATGAGCGACGAAGACACCCGCCACGTCGCCGGCCTGATGCGCATCAACCATACCGGTGAAGTCTGCGCACAGGCGCTGTATCAGGGGCAGGCGTTGACCGCCAAGCTCCCGCAGGTACGCGAGGCCATGGAGCACGCGGCTGAAGAAGAAATTGATCATCTGGTCTGGTGCGAACAGCGCATCCATCAGTTGGGTAGCCACACCAGTGTGCTCAACCCGTTGTTTTACGGGATGTCGTTCGGAATTGGCGCAGTGGCCGGGTTGATCAGCGATAAGGTCAGCCTCGGGTTTGTCGCAGCGACCGAGCATCAGGTGTGTAAACACTTGAATGAACATCTGGAACAGTTGCCGGCCGAGGACGAAAAGTCCCGGGCGATTCTGGAGCAGATGCGCATTGATGAAGAGCATCATGCGGAGAGTGCGCTGGAGGCAGGAGGGTTTCGTTTTCCGGCGCCGGTGAAGTTTGGGATGAGTATTTTGGCCAAGGTGATGACCAAGAGTACTTATCGGATTTGAGATTTGTATTGCTGCAGAGTGCCCCTTCGCGAGCAGGCTCGCTCCCACAGGGGGTTGTGGCAGAAATGAAAAAGGCGACCGAAAGGTCGCCTTTTTTGTGCTCGGGAATCTTAGGTCGGCATGTTGCGCGCGTAGAAGATTTCGAGCATTTCGTGTTTCACCCGGTCGGTCACCTGAGCGCGCTGCTCAGGTGACAGGTTGCTGGTGGCGTCGCCGAACAGGTAGTTGTCCAGTTCGAAGTTCTTCAGCAGCATTTTGGTGTGGAACAGGTTTTCCTGGTACACATTCACGTCGGTCATCTGGTACGCGTCGCGAGTGTCTTCGGAAAGGTAGTTCTGGATCGAATTGATCTCGTGGTCGATGAAGTGCTTGTTGCCTTCAACGTCACGGGTGAAGCCACGCACACGATAATCCACAGTCACGATGTCCGAATCGAACTGGTGAATGAGGAAATTGAGGGCTTTGAGCGGTGAAATGACACCACAGGTCGACACGTCGATGTCCACACGGAAGGTGGCAATACCGTCATCCGGATGGATTTCCGGGTAGGTGTGCACCGTAATGTGGCTCTTGTCGAGGTGGGCCAGGATAATTTCGGGCAACGGGCCCGGCGACTCTTCAATCTGGCTTTCAGTCGGGGTTACCGGCTCTTCAGAAATCAGAATCGTGACACTGGCGCCCTGAGGTTCGTAGTCCTGACTGGCAATGTTCAGGATGTTGGCACCAATGATCTCGACAACTTCTGTGAGAATCTGCGTCAGGCGTTTCGCGTTGTACTCTTGATTGATGTACTCGACGTAAGCCTGCTGGTCTTGCGGGGTTTCCGCGTAGCAGATGTCATAGATGTTGAAGCTCAAGGTCTTTGTCAGGTTATTGAACCCGTGGAGCTTGAGTTTGCTTTTCACCGTTAAAAACTCTCTATGTATGCGGCCCGGCCGCGTGATCAAGCATGCCCGTCAAGTGCGAACGACACACCTGCGTAGGACGGTTAACACCTCTTCGCGATGGCGATTTTGGTTATCTGTTCAGGCGGCTGACCCATCGATTGACCGATCACTGCCCTGAAAAAAGTGGCGCATTATGCAGACGTCAGCGGGGGATCGCCAGAGTCTGCACTGCTTTTATGATAGTTGAATGTCGGTTCAACCGAGTTCGACGATTTCGTAATCGTGAGTGATCGCCACACCAGCCGCGCCGAGCATGATCGAGGCCGAGCAATACTTCTCTGCAGACAACTCGATTGCACGTCTGACCTGGGCTTCTTTCAAGCCACGGCCCTTGACTACAAAGTGCATGTGAATCTTGGTGAACACCTTCGGATCTTCGGTCGCGCGCTCGGCTTCGAGGAAGGCTTCACAGCTTTCAACGGCCTGACGGGACTTCTTGAGGATGCTGACCACGTCGAAGTTGCTGCAACCGCCAACACCCAGCAGAAGCATTTCCATCGGACGAACACCCAGGTTACGACCACCGGCATCCGGCGGACCGTCCATCACTACGACATGACCACTGCCGGATTCGCCGAGGAACATGGCTTCGCCAGCCCATTGGATGCGTGCCTTCATCGCCAAGACTCCACTGTAGAAAAAAGGGTCGCCAGCTTAGCACAGGGCTCTGCCCGGGCAGCGGCGGCGTTCCTAGGACGGATGCCTCTACGGCGTAGGTAATTTCTCGAATTTTCGACGAAGTGTCTGTTAAGCTGGCGCCAATTCACTGGCGCCCATGCCAGCTGTGTAGCGACCGCCTTCAGCGCCTCATAAAAAAATCAAACATCACCGTGCAGTCTTTTCGGGATACAACCATGGTTGCTATTACCCCCACACCCAAAATCAAGAACCTCGACAAGCTGCTGATGCATTGTCAGCGCCGTCGTCATGCAGCCAAGAGCAACATCATCTGTGCGGGCGATCGTTCGGACACGCTGTACTTCATCATCAAGGGTTCGGTGACGATCCTGATCGAGGACGACGACGGTCGCGAAATGATCATCGCCTACCTCAACGCCGGGGATTTCTTCGGTGAGCTGGGTCTGTTCGAGCAAGCCGGCCAGGAACAGGAGCGCAGTGCCTGGGTGCGCGCCAAGGTCGAGTGCGAAACCGCGGAAATCAGCTACGCCAAGTTCCGCGAACTGTCGCAGCAAGATCCAGACATTCTTTACGTGCTCAGCGGACAAATCGCACAACGCCTGCGTAACACCACGCGCAAGGTCGGCGATCTGGCCTTCTTCGATGTGACCGGTCGTGTCGCCCGCTGCCTGTTGGAATTGTGCAAGCAGCCCGATGCGATGACTCACCCGGACGGCATGCAGATCAAGGTGACCCGTCAGGAAATCGGCCGGATTGTTGGCTGCTCGCGGGAGATGGTCGGTCGCGTGCTCAAGGATCTTGAGGAACGCAATCTGGTCGATGTGAAAGGCAAGACCATGGTCGTCTTCGGTACGCGTTAAAGCCGAAACTCAGGCGCTGTACATCTGCGCCAGCATCAGACGAAACAATTCATCGAGACGCGCCAGGGCTTGTGGCGCGTTGAATTTCTCATGCAAGGCAATGTGGCTCTGCGCCCGCACCCGCTGCTCCAGGCCGCACGCTTCGTTGAAGCGATTGACCGCTGCAACCATCGATTCGCGCTCGTCATCCATCAACATCGCCCCGTGCACCAGACCGACCGGACGCTGTCCGCCCTGACTCTGACGCCAGCGCTGAGCGGTGCCGACCATTTTGCGGCCATCGAGATTGACGTTGAAACGGCCGTCGCAGAACGCACCGTCGATTTCACCCAACGACGAGACACCGCCCAACTCGTCCAGTAACTGGCAGATCGGATCGCAGAGACGACGGTAGCCGGTTTCGATACGGTTCAGGTCGCCTTCGCTGCGTGGTGGTGCGTAGACCAGAGCGATATTGATCGTCGCGGCAGATTGCGGCACGGGTTCTCCGCCGGTTTCACGTAACAGGACCGGCCAACCGGCAGCGGCGGAGACTTCGCAGGCGTGCTCGAAACCGGGCAGACGATTGAGGCGGCGCGGCATGACCAGGGCGCGATCGCTGGGTTGCCAGAACAGCAGGCCGAATTCTGTATCGCCGGCGCAGACCGAGGCCAGCAAATCCTGTTCGGCTTGCAGGCCGGCTTCGATGGTCAGGGGGGTGGGCAGCGACATGGAAGGCTCCGGCTATATGGAAATCTTCAGAGGTTTCGATGGCCCCTTCGCGAGCAAGCTCGCTCCCACATTTGGAATGCATTTCCCCTGTGGGAGCGAGCTCGCTCGCGAAGCAGTCGACTCGGTCTAACGGCAGTCAGTCGAGGGTCGAACCGCTGATCGACACGCCACGCTCCGGGAAGAACAGGCGCTGCAGTTCAGTGCCCGGATTTTCCGCACGCATGAACGCTTCACCGACGAGGAACGAATACACGTCGCTGATTTCCATCAGTTCGACATCGGCACGGTTGAGGATACCGCTCTCGGTAATCACCAGACGATCACGCGGAATGCGCGGCAGCAGGTCGAGGGTGGTTTCCAGACTGACATCGAACGTGTGCAGATTACGGTTGTTGACCCCGACCAGCGGTGTGTCGAGGGTTTTCAACGCACGTTCCAGCTCATCGCCGTCGTGCACTTCGACCAACACATCGAGACCGACGCCTTTGGCGACCGAGGCCAGTTCGGCCATTTTCACGTCATCCAGTGCGGAAACGATCAACAGCACACAGTCGGCGCCCAACGCACGGGCCTCGACGATCTGGTACGGATCGATCATGAAGTCCTTGCGGATCACCGGCAGCTTGCACGCGGCGCGCGCCTGTTGCAGGTAGGCGTCGGCGCCCTGGAAGTAATCGATATCGGTCAGCACGGACAGACAGGTCGCCCCGCCCTTCTCGTAGCTCTTGGCGATGTCGGCGGGAATGAAGTTCTCGCGGATCACGCCTTTGCTCGGCGAAGCCTTTTTGATCTCGGCAATCACTGCAGGCTGCTTTTTCTTGGCTTGAGCCAGCAATGCCTGGGCAAAACCACGGGGTGCATCGGCCGCCTTGGCCAGACTTTCGAGCTCGCTCAGGCTGACCCGGGCACTACGCTCGGCGACTTCCTGAACTTTGCGGGCCAGAATGTTTTCCAGAACCGTCGGTACACTCATCCCTCATTCTCCACTCTGAATACCGCGGTAAAGGCACCCAGCTCCTCGAGTTTCTCCCGAGCGAGGCCGGTGTGCAGGGCGTCGTGCGCTAGCTCCACGCCCTGTTTCAAACTGCTGGCCAGGTCGGCGGCATACAGCGCCGCGCCGGCATTGAGGACAATCATTTCGGCGGCTTTCTGGCCGTTTTCGGTTTTGCGCTTGCCCAGTGCATCGCGGATCAGCGCCAGCGACGCCTCGGGGCCTTCGACCGACAGACCGTGCAAGCTCTGGCTCTTCATGCCCAGATCTTCGGGCTCGACCCAATATTCAATGATTTCGTTGTTTTTCAGCTCGGCGACAAAGGTCGGTGCGGCGAGACTGAACTCGTCCAGGCCGTCCTTCGAGTGCACCACCAGCACATGCTTGCTGCCCAGGCGCTGCAACACTTCAGCCAATGGCCGGCACAGTGCCTGGGTGAACACGCCCACCACTTGATGTTTCACACCGGCCGGATTCGTAAGCGGGCCGAGCATGTTGAACAGCGTACGCAGGCCGAGATCGCGGCGCGGGCCGGCGGCGTACTTCATGGCTTTGTGGTGAGTCTGGGCAAACATGAAACCGATGCCGACGTTGTCGATGCAACGCGCAACCTGAACCGGCGTCAGGTTCAGATAAATGCCGGCAGCTTCCAGCAAGTCGGCGCTACCGCTTTTACCCGAGACCGCACGGTTGCCGTGCTTGGCGACGGTGCAACCAGCAGCCGCGACAACAAACGATGAGGCAGTCGATACGTTGAAGATATTCGCGCCGTCACCGCCGGTGCCGACCACATCGACCACGCCGTCGAGGGTTTTCAGTTCGACCTGATCGGCCAGCTCACGCATCACCGACACGGCGCCGACGATTTCGTCGATGCTCTCGCTCTTCATGCGCATGGCCATCATGAACGCGCCGATCTGCGCGTCGCTGCATTGGCCGGTCATGATTTCGCGCATCACATCGCGCATTTCATCGGTGCTGAGGTCGAGGTGATCGACGATACGGCTCAGGGCTGTCTTGATATTCATGGGAAGTCCTTAGCGCGTGCCGCCGGTTTGTTTGAGGAAGTTGGCAAACAGCTCATGACCCTGTTCGGTCAGGATCGACTCAGGGTGAAACTGTACGCCCTCAATGTTCAGGGTCTTATGACGCAGGCCCATGATTTCGTCGACCGAACCGTCATCGTGTTGGGTCCACGCAGTCAGTTCCAGGCAATCGGGCAAAGTATCGTGTTTGACGATCAGCGAGTGGTAACGGGTGACGGTCAACGGATGATTGAGGCCGGCGAAAACGCCCTTGTCCTCGTGGAATACCGGACTAGTCTTACCGTGCATCACTTGACGGGCGCGGACTACATCGCCGCCAAAAGCCTGGCCGATGGACTGGTGACCCAGGCAGACGCCGAGGATCGGCAGTTTGCCGGCAAAGTACTTGATGGCTTCGATGGAGATGCCGGCTTCGGTCGGCGTGCAAGGACCGGGGGAAACCACGATGCGCTCAGGCTTGAGCGCTTCGATTTCAGCGATGGTCAGTTCGTCGTTGCGCACAACCTTGACCTCGGCACCCAGTTCACCAAGGTATTGCACAACGTTGTAAGTAAAGGAGTCGTAGTTGTCGATCATCAGCAACATGGCGTGTCGAACCTCTTGAATTCTGATTTGGAAACAGCCTTCAGATGACTTGCCCGCAGGGCGCTGCACGATGTCGGACGCAGATAGATGCGTCGGCACAGCGGCATTTCAAACAGGCAAGGAAGGCAAAGCGATACAGATCCGGCGGGGCCGGCAGAAAAGATTCAGGCGCGCCAACGCCAGCGGGCGTGTGCCTTGATGACTTGATCCAGAAGTTTGCTGGTGATCAACACGGGGGAGGTCTCGTTCATACGTTCCGGCACAGTAACTTAGCTGGGCGGAGCGTGCAATATGGCCGGGCCTTTGGGGGATAAATCCAGGGGAGGGTTCGCGACCGATGGCAAAACGCCGGGAGTTTTTGGTACTGTCGTTTCGTTCACCTACAACAATAAATAAACGGACTTGCTCATGATCAAACAGACGTTGTTTGTACCGCTGGCTGGCTGCTTGCTCGCACTGGCCTGTGCCCAAGCCAATGCTGCGCCCAATCCCTATTCGAATTTCATTGTTTTTGGCGACAGTCTGAATGACGCCGGGACCTTCGCCGACACTGGCGGCCCGGCCGGTTCGACTCAGCGCTACACCAACCGCACAGGTCCCGTGTATCTGGATGGCAGCGGTGAGCAGCGCTCGCTGAACTCCACACAATTGCTGGGTGGACGCCTGGGGTTCACACCCGATCAGACCGCCTCTTCAAGCTCGGCGGTGCGCGCCGGGAATGGCCAGCCCGATGGCAACAACTGGGCAGTGGGCGGCTATCGCACCGACCAGATCCTCGACTCGATCACGACGCAATCCGCCACCGGTGAACGCACTCGCGCCGGTTATCTGCCATCGAACGGTTTCCGCGCCGATCCAAATGCGCTGTATTACATTTCCGGCGGCGGTAACGACTTCCTGCAAGGCCGCATTCTCAGCCTGCCGCAAGCCAACGCAGCAGCGGACCGCCTCGCTGACAGTGTGCAGACTCTGCAAACTGCCGGCGCCAAATATGTGATGGTCTGGCTGTTACCCGACGTCGGTCTCACGCCGGCCATCAACGGCACTCCGCTGCAAGCGTTCAGCAGTCAGCTCGCGGGCCAGTTCAACAATCAGTTGGTCACACGCCTGCAAGGCATCAACGCCGAGATTATTCCGCTGAACATTCCGGTGCTGCTGTCGGAAGTGTTTGCCGACCCGGGACGCTTTGGCCTCGCGACCGATCAGAACCTGACCGCGACCTGCTTCAGTGGCAGCGGCTGCACCGCAAACGCCCGTTACGGAATCAACAGTGCCACGCCGGATCCGACCAAGCTGATTTACAACGACGGCGTGCACCCGACCGAAGCCGGACAGAAACTGATCTCCGACTACGCCTATTCCCTCCTCGCCGCGCCGTGGGAACTGACGCTGCTACCAGAGATGGCCCACGCCACCCTGCGCGCGCATCAGGATGAACTGCGCAACCAATGGCAGGCAGACTGGGAGAACTGGCAAGCGGTCGGCCAATGGCGCGCTATTGTTTCGGCGGGCGGCCAGCATCTGGATGTCGACAGCCAAAGCAGCGGCGTCAGCGCCGACGGCAGTGGTTACAACCTCAACGTCGGTGGCAGCTATCGCTTGAATGAGGCCTGGCGCGTCGGTGTCGCTGGCGGTTTCTACCGGCAGAACCTGGAAGCCGGGCACAACGACTCGGACTACAAACTCAACAGTTACATGGCCACGGCATTTGCCCAGTTCCAGCAGAACCGCTGGTGGGCTGACGCGGCGTTGACCGGCGGCAAACTCGACTACGACAACCTCAAGCGCAAGTTTGATCTGGGCGTCAGCGAAGGTGCGGAAAAAGGCGATACCGACGGCAGCCTGTGGGCTTTCAGCGCCCGTGTCGGTTACGACATTGCCCAGCCGGGCAGCGAGTGGCACCTGTCGCCGTTCGTCAGTGCCGACTACGCCAGCGTTGATGTCGATGGTTATTCGGAGAAGAGCAACCGCGCCACAGCGTTGACCTTCGATGATCAGACTCGCGATTCGAAACGCCTGGGTCTGGGTTTGCAGGGCAAGTACAACTTCACCCCGCAAACGCAGGTGTTCGGCGAGTACGCTCACGAGCGTGAGTACGAAGATGACGTGCAGAAGGTCCGCATCGCGCTCAACACCTTGCCGGCGAATGACTTCAAGCTTGAGGGCTATACGCCGCAGAGTCATTTGAACCGCTTGAGTCTGGGCGTGAGTCACAAGCTCACGGCTGATCTGGCGCTGCGCGGCGGTTACTCGTTGCGCAAGGATGATGATTTTACCCAGCAGGGCGTTAACGTCGGCGTTGTGCTCGACTTCTAAAACACCAGCACAAGAAAAGCGGCGCCCTTACAGGCGCCGCTTTTTTATGGCTACACACAAATCAAATGTGGGAGCGAGCCTGCTCGCGAAGAGGGTGTGTCAGCCACCATTGATGTTGGCTGACCCAGCGCTTTCGCGAGCAGGCTCGCTCCCACAGGGGATCAGTGATCAGTCCGGGGTTTGTTCGGCCAAGGCCACGGCGCGGAACATCGCGCGGCGCTTGTTCAGGGTTTCTTCCCATTCCAGCGCCGGCACCGAGTCGGCAACGATGCCACCACCGGCCTGCACGTGCAGTTCGCCGTTCTTGATCACCGCCGTGCGAATGGCAATCGCGGTGTCCATGTTGCCGTTCCAGGCGAAGTAACCGACCGCCCCGCCATACACGCCACGCTTGACCGGCTCCAGCTCGTCGATGATTTCCATCGCACGAATCTTCGGCGCGCCCGACAAGGTACCAGCCGGCAGAATCGCCCGCAGTGCGTCCATCGCCGTCAGTCCTTGTTTCAACTGGCCGGTGACGTTGGAGACGATGTGCATCACGTTGGAATAACGCTCGATGACCATTTTCTCGGTGAGCTTCACCGAGCCGATTTCCGAAACGCGCCCCGTATCGTTTCGACCGAGGTCGATCAGCATCAAGTGCTCGGCGATCTCCTTGTCGTCCGACAGCAGGTCTTCTTCCAGCGCCACGTCCGCTTCTTCGGTCGCGCCACGTGGGCGAGTGCCGGCAATCGGGCGCACGGTGATCAAATTGTCTTCAACACGCACCAGCACTTCCGGCGAACTGCCGACGACGTGGAAGTCGCCGAAGTTGAAGAAATACATGTACGGCGTCGGGTTGAAGCAACGCAGCGCCCGATACAGATCGATCGGTGCAGCCTTGAAGTCAATCGACATGCGCTGCGACGGCACAACCTGCATGCAGTCACCGGCCAGGATGTATTCCTTGATGGTGTCGACGGCTTTTTCGTAATCGTCCTGGGTGAAACTCGAACGAAACACCGGATCAGCCGATTGCTGCTTGCTGAAATCCAGGCCACGACGCGGGGTGATCGGCTGACGCAGTTGCTCCAGCAGTTCCTGCAAACGTGCCTGACCTTGTTCGAAGGCATCGGCCTCGGAAGGATCGGCGAGCACGATCGCGTGCATCTTGCCTGCGAGGTTGTCGAACACTACAACAGCGTCGGAGACCATCAGCAGAATATCCGGCACGCCCAGCGGATCCGGGTTCGGGCATTTGCCCAAACGCTTCTCGACATAGCGCACGCAGTCGTAACCAAAATAACCGACCAGACCACCGTTGAAACGCGGCAGACCCGCGATGGTTGGCACGTTGTAGCGCGCCTTGAAGGTTTCGACGAAGGCCAACGGATCTTCAACGTCGTGGCTTTCGGTTTCGACGCCATCAACGGTGATGCTGACGTGATGGTCGTGAACGCGCATGACCGTGCGGCACGGCAGGCCGATGATCGAGTAACGGCCCCATTTTTCGCCGCCCTGCACCGATTCGAGCAGGTAAGAGTTGGGCTGGTCGGCCAGTTTCAGGTAGATCGACAGCGGTGTGTCGAAGTCGGCCAGGGTTTCGCAGGCCAACGGAATGCGGTTGTAGCCGTCAGCGGCCAAGCGCAGGAATTCTTCGCGGATCATAAGGTGCCTCGTGGTGTGAGGGGCAAATCAGTCAGGTATGCAAACGCGCCGGCAGGCCGGCCAGGAACAAGTCAGGCGCGCCAACGCCAGCGGGCCAGAGCCTTGATGACTTTCATCCAGAGTTTGCGAGTGACCACCACGATGGCGTTTCCAGAATGGGATTGAGAGGCGTCGGGCAACGTTATCCCAGCGGCCGTACCGAGGCAACCGGGAATTAGCTTGCGCAGATCGTCGATGACCAGCGCCGGCGACTCTTCGGCAATTGGACGGCCGTGGTTGTAGCCGTAACTCAGGGCCACGCACTTGACCCCCGCCGCTTTCGCCGCAAGCACGTCGCTGCGCGAGTCGCCGACGAACAACGATTGCGAGGCCGGAATGTTGGCCATTTTCATCACGAAGAACAACGCTGCAGGATCGGGCTTCTTCTGCGGCAAGGTATCGCCGCCGATGATCCACTTGAAGTAGCGGCCGATCTTCATCTGATCCAGCAACGGCGCAACGAAACGCTCCGGCTTGTTGGTGATCAGCGCCATGGCCACGCCTTGCTTGTGCAGCCACTTGAGGGTGTCGCGCACGCCAGGGTAGACCACGGTCAGCTCATGGCTGGCGCCGTAAGCCTCCATGAACACTTCCAGCGCATGCTCGGCCTCGACGTCATCCACCGCCGAATGATCGATGCCAGCGGCCAAAGCGCGGCGTACCAGCACTGGCGCGCCGTTGCCGACCCACTCGCGCACCGCTTCGATGCCCGCAGGCTGGCGGCCGAGGGAGAGCAGCATGGTGTCCACCGCCGCTGCCAGGTCTGGAACCGAGTCGATCAGCGTGCCATCCAGATCGAACATCACCAGCCGTGGCAGTTTTCCCGGGAACAGCTGCTCAAATCCGCTCATGGACGAGCCAGCGCCAGTTCGGAACGCATCTTATCGATGACTTCCTGGTAGTTCGGCGCATTGAAGATCGCCGAGCCGGCAACAAAGGTGTCAGCGCCAGCCGCGGCGATTTCGCGGATGTTGTTGACGTTGACGCCGCCGTCGATTTCCAGACGGATGTCACGGCCCGAGGCATCGATGATCGCCCGCGCTTCGCGCAGTTTGTCGAGGGTGCCGGGGATGAACTTCTGCCCGCCGAAGCCCGGGTTGACGCTCATCAGCAAGACCATGTCGACCTTGTCGATCACATACTTGAGTACGTCCAGCGGAGTCGCCGGGTTGAACACCAGACCGGATTTGCAGCCGCCTTCACGGATCAGCTGCAGCGAGCGATCAACGTGCAGCGTGGCTTCCGGGTGGAAGGTGATGTAAGTCGCGCCGGCTTCGATGAAGTCGCCAACGATACGATCCACCGGGCTGACCATCAAGTGTGCGTCGATTGGCGCGGTGACGCCGTATTTGCGCAATGCCGCGCAGACCATCGGACCGATGGTCAGGTTCGGCACATAGTGGTTGTCCATGACGTCGAAGTGGACAAAGTCGGCGCCAGCGGCCAGAACGTTGTCGACTTCTTCGCCGAGGCGGGCGAAGTCGGCGGAGAGAATCGACGGAGCAATTACGAAGGGCTGCATGACGCACCTTTTCTGAGCTAAATCACGATGGCGCGCATTGTATACCTCAAGTTTCCAAGCGCGCACCGTGACCGCGATGATTGGGTTGTGCCATGGCGGATGACCGGCGCTGACTCAATACGCCGCGCGGTAGATCTTCTCGATGTCGACAGCGCTGAGTTTGCGCGGGTTGTTGCGCATCAGCCGCTCAATGCCCGCCGCTTCCACGGCCATCGCCGGGATCGCCTCTTCCGGCACACCAAAACTGCGCAGCCCGGCCGGGATTTCCACGGCCGCGCACAAGTCGGTCATGGCCTGCACGGCTTTGTCTGCGGCCTCGGCGGCACTCAGATGAGCGGTCTTCACCCCCATGGCTTCGGCAATATCCTGCATGCGTTCAACGCAAGCCATCTTGTTCCAGGTCATGACATACGGCAGCAGCAACGCATTGCTCACGCCATGAGCGATGTTGAAGCGCCCGCCCAGCGGATACGCCAGCGCATGCACCGCGCCGACCCCGGCATTACCGAACGCCATACCGGCCATCAGGCTGGCGGTGGCCATGTCTTCGCGCGCTTGCAGGTTGGCGCCGTTGGCGTAGGCCTTGGGCAACGCATTGGCGATCAACTTGATGGCGCCGATGGCCAGGGAGTCGGTGATCGGCGAGGCGTTGACCGACAGGTAGGATTCGATAGCGTGCACCAGCGCGTCGACACCACTGGCGGCGGTGACGCTGCGTGGGCAGGTCAGGGTCATCTGCGGGCTGACCAGCGCGACGTCCGGCAATAGATAGTCGCTGACGATGCCTTTCTTCAGTTGCGCGACTTTGTCCGAAAGGATTGCGACGTTAGTGACTTCGGAACCGGTGCCGGCGGTGGTCGGGATGGCGATCAGCGGCGGGCCTTTGCGTGGTACCTGGTCGACACCGAACAGATCTTCCAGTGCGCCGTGGTAACCGGCATAGGCCGCGACACTTTTGGCGATGTCGATGGCACTGCCGCCACCGAGGCCGATCAAGCCGTCATGCCCGCCCTCGCGGTAGACGCGCATGCAATCTTCGACGATTGCGATTTCCGGGTCGGGCAGTACGCGATCGAAAATCTCGTAGTCGCGCCCGCCCAATTGGCACAGCGCCAGCTCAACGGTGCCGGATTTGACCAGCGCGGCGTCGGTGACGATAAGTGGGTTGTCGATGTCCAGGCGCGTGAGTTCAGCGGCCAGTTGCTCGATGGCTCCGGCGCCGGTGATCAGTTTGTGAGCGATTTTGAACTGGGACAGACTCATCGTGCGCAGCCTCTTATAGATGTGGGAGCTGGGCACAAGATTAGCTGGGGTTTTGGGGTTGTCTGCTATTCAGGTGGTGAATGGTTGATCGGTTAGAAGGTCAAGAGCCCCTCACCCTAGCCCTCTCCCAGAGGGAGAGGGGACTGATCGAGGTGAATGTGAGAGGTACACCGACTTGAGATACCGAGTCGAACTCGGGTTTTGAACAGCGCAACGATCTGCTCCCTTCCCCACCGAAGGTAAAAAGACTGACCGAGGTGGATGGAGGAGACACACCGACGTGCGATGCCGAGTCGAACTCAGATTCTGAACAGCACGAATATCTGCTCCCTTCCCCCTCGCCCCCTTGGGGGAGAGGGCTGGGGTGAGGGGGCAAGCTTTTGATCTGGCCCTTAAACCTGAGCAGTCCGCAGTTTTTCGCTGCGGCCACGTAGCCATTCCAGGGTCAGCAGCAGGATCACGGAGAAAGCGATCAGCAACGTCGCAGCCGCGGCAATCGTCGGACTGAGGTTCTCGCGAATCCCGCTGAACATCTGCCGAGGCAACGTCGCCTGCTCAGGCCCGGCCAGAAACAACGTCACCACCACCTCATCAAACGAAGTCGCAAACGCAAACAGCGCACCCGAAATCACTCCCGGCGCAATCAGCGGCAACGTCACCCGCCGAAACGCAGTCAACGGCGAGGCCCCCAAACTGGCAGCAGCTCGCACCAGATTGTGGTTAAAGCCCTGCAATGTCGCCGACACTGTGATGATCACAAACGGCACACCCAGCACCGCGTGCACAACGATCAGCGAGAAGAAGCTGTTGCCCAACCCCAGCGGCGCAAAAAACAGATAACTCGCCACACCAATGATCACCACCGGCACCACCATCGGCGAAATCACCAGCGCCATCACCAGGGACTTGCCGGGGAAGTCACCGCGAGTCAGGCCAATCGCCGCCAGCGTGCCGAAGACCATCGCCAGAACTGTCGCGGCCGGGGCAACGATGATGCTGTTCTTCAGTGCGCGCATCCATTCTGCCGAGGCGAAGAAATCCTGATACCAGTGCAGCGAGAAACCCTGCAGCGGATACACCAGAAAACTACCCGAGTTGAACGACAGCGGAATAATCACCAGCACCGGCAGAATCAGGAACAACAGAATCAGGCCGCAGAGAATCCGCAGGCTGTAGAACCACGCCCGTTCGATGGGCGACATGTAAGGACTCAGCATCTCGAATTCCCCTTAGCTCAGGCGCAGGCGACTGGCGCCGACCAGCCAGCTGTAAATCAGATAAAGTATCACGGTCGCCAGCAGCAACAACCCGCCGAGTGCGGTGGCCATGCCCCAGTTGATGCTGGTGTTGGTGTAGAAGGCGACGAAGTAGCTGACCATTTGATCATTCGGGCTGCCAAGCAGCGCCGGGGTGATGTAGTAGCCGATAGCGAGGATGAACACCAACAGGCAACCGGCGCCGACACCGGCATAGGTCTGCGGGAAGTACACCCGCCAGAAACTGGCGAACGGGTGGCAGCCGAGGGAAATGGCGGCGCGCATGTAGGTCGGCGAGATGCCTTTCATCACGCTGTAGATCGGCAGAATCATGAACGGCAGCAGGATGTGCACCATCGAGATGTACACGCCGGTGCGGTTGAACACCAGTTCCAGCGGTTTATCGATAATGCCCATCGCCATCAGACCACTGTTGATCAGTCCGCCCGATTGCAGGAGTACGATCCACGCCGCCACTCGAACCAGAATCGAGGTCCAGAACGGCAACAGCACCAGAATCATCAGCAGGTTGCTTTGCCGCGAGGGCAGGTTCGCCAGCAGATAAGCCAGTGGATAAGCCAGCAGCAGACAGATCACGGTGATGACCAGGCCCATCCAGAAGGTGCGGGCGAAGATGTCGAGGTAGATCGCTTGATCCGGGGTGGCCGGGGCGATTTCGCCGAGGTCGTCGATGCGGTGATCGACCGCCGCCAGCAGGTAATACGGGGTGATGCTGCTGGTGTTGCGTTTGACCGCTTGCCAGTAAGCCGGATCGCCCCAACGCTCATCGAGACCTTCCAGCGCTTCTTTATAAGAGGCCGGTTCGCTGGCGAAGGGCAGCGCCCGGGCGGTTTTGGTCAGCAGGCTGCGATAGCCGGCCAACTCCATGTTCAAGCGCTTGGACAGATCGCCCAGCGTCTGGTTTTTGCGTGCTTCGGCGAGGTCTTCGCCGGCCGCTTTGTAGACCGGTTCAGCGGGCAGGCCACGGCCGTCCCAACTGGCGATGGCCGCCACGGTGCGCGGCATGCCGCCGACCACTTCGGGGTTACCGACGCTTTTGTAGAGCAGCGCCACGATCGGCACCAGAAACACCAGCAACAGAAACAGCACCAGCGGCGCAATCAGCGCTTGAGCCTTCCAGCGGTTGACCCGCTCGGCGCGCTTGAGCTTCTGCTTCAAGGTGGGGCTGTTGCCCTCGTTCAGGGGAACGGCGATGGCCATGACGTACTCCGCAAATCTTTGATCGTTACAGAGGTGGCGAACCACCGCTGTTGTGTTGAAACACAGCTACCTGTGGGAGCGAGCCTGCTCGCGAAGAGGCCAGCACATACAACATCTATGCTGGCTGATCTACCGCTTTCGCGAGCAGGCTCGCTCCCACAGGGGTGGGCAAGCCCACCCTCACCAGGCTCGGGTTACTTCGCAGCCCAGGAATTGAAGCGCTGCTCCAGTTGCTCGCCGTTGTCAGCCCAGAAGCTGACGTCGATCTGCACCTGGTTGGCGATGTTTTCCGGGGTGGTCGGCATGTCTTTCAGCACATCCTTGGCCAGCAGCGGTACGGCTTGAGTGTTGGCCGGACCGTAAGCGATGTTTTCCGAGTAGGTTTTCTGCTGCTGCGGCTGTACCGAGTAGGCGATGAATTTCTTCGCCGCTTCGGCGCGCTTGGCGTCCAGACCTTTAGGGATGGCCCAGGCGTCGAAGTCGTAGATGCCGCCGTTCCACACCACTTTCAGGTTGGATTCTTTCTGCACGGCAGCGATGCGACCGTTGTAGGCCGAGCTCATCACCACATCGCCAGAAGCGAGGTATTGCGGCGGTTGTGCGCCGGCTTCCCACCATTGGATGTTCGGTTTCAGCTCGTCGAGTTTCTTGAACGCACGATCCTGACCACCCTTGCTCGCCAGCTCTTTGTAGACGTCTTTCGGCGCCACGCCATCGGCCATCAGAGCGAATTCGAGGGTGTACTTGGCGCCTTTGCGCAGGCCACGCTTGCCTGGGAATTTCTTGGTGTCCCAGAAATCTGCCCAACTGGTTGGCGCGGTTTTCAGCTTGTCGGCGTTGTAAGCGAGTACGGTCGACCAAACGAAGAAACCCACGCCGCATGGCTGAATCGCGCCTTTGACGTAGTCTTCAGTCTTGCCGAACAGTGCCGGGTCGAGTTGTTCGAACATGTCTTCGTCGCAACCACGGGACAGCTCTGGCGATTCAACTTCGACCAGATCCCACGACACGCTCTTGGTGTCGACCATGGCTTTGACCTTGGCCATTTCGCCGTTGTACTCGCCAGCGACGATCTTGCCGTTGCCCGCCGCTTCCCACGGTGCGTAGAAGGCTTTGACTTGCGCCGCCTTGTTCGCCCCACCAAACGACACCACGGTCAGATCCGGGCCAGCGGCCATTGCGCTTGCCGCACCCATCAGGCCCAGGGTCAGGGCGGTGAACTTCAGGGATCTCAACATTTATTGTTCTCTCCACGTGCAGGGTTGGTGTTGGTATTGCCGGGGCGATCAGTTCGCCTCTAAAAGCGGATCAAGCGCGCGAACGTGCTCGACCTGCCAGCCAAGCGGAACCACGTCACCGACGGCGAGCGCGGGATCGAGCTCGGCAATCGGCTGTTTCACGAAGAAGTCGGTCTTGCCGCAGACTTCCAGGCGCACCCGGACGTGGTCGCCCAGATAGATGAATTCCGCCACCCTCCCTGAGAAGCGGTTGACGCATTGATCGCTCGAACCGTTGAGGCTGACGCGCTCCGGACGGATCGACAGGGTCACCGGTTCGCCGGTCTGACCGACGTTGACCGCCAGCGCCTCGACCTTTTCGCCTCGGCCCAACTCGACCACGCAACGCTCGCCGCTCTGACTGAGCAGACGGCCGTTGAGGCGGTTGTTTTCGCCGATGAAATTGGCGACGAAGGTGTTTTTTGGTTCTTCGTAAAGGGTGCGTGGTGGGGCGATCTGCTGGATTTCGCCTTGATGGAACACTGCGACGCGGTCGGACATGGTCAGCGCTTCACCCTGATCGTGGGTCACGTAGACCACGGTCACACCGAGGCGCTGGTGCAGGTGTTTGATTTCCATCTGCATGTGTTCACGCAGTTGTTTGTCGAGGGCGCCGAGCGGTTCATCCATCAGCACCAGTTGCGGTTCGAACACCAGCGCACGGGCCAGTGCTACACGTTGCTGCTGACCACCAGATAACTGCGCCGGATAGCGCGAGGCGAACGCGTCGAGCTGAACCATGCTGAGAACTTTCTTCACGCGGTCACTGACGTCGCTTTTGTTCAGGCCACGGACGGTCAGCGGGAACGCGAGGTTTTCAGCGACGGTCATGTGCGGGAACAGCGCGTAGTTCTGAAACACCATGCCGATGTCGCGCTTGTGCGGCGGCACGTTATTGATCGAGCGCCCGGCCAGCAGGATTTCGCCAGCGGTCGGTGTTTCAAACCCGGCGAGCATCATCAGACTGGTGGTCTTGCCGGAACCGGACGGCCCGAGCAGGGTGAGGAATTCGCCTTTGCGGATGTCGAGGTTGAGGTCTTTGACGATCAGGTTCTCGCCGTCGTAGCTCTTCTGCACTCCACGAAAGCTGACCAGCACATCACTGGTCCCTGCGTTTGTATCGACCTGGCTCATACCCACACCTTTGTTGTTGATGACTGCTTGTGGGTTAAGCCTAGTGGCTGCTGACAGGCGCGCAAATCGGGGCGCAGGAGAGAATCGCCTCAGCCGGATGGAAGGTTGGGGGTAGGGATTGCCCTACAAGGATGGCGCTAATGGATAAAGCAGTGGCGAGGGTTGAGCTGCAAGCTGCAAGAACAAGCAAAAGCGCGTGTCGCTAACGGATATGCCACATTCCGGATCCAAAGCAGATCCCTTGTGGGAGCGAGCCTGCTCGCGAATGCGGTGGGCCATCCAGCTTATTCGGTGACTGTTGCACCGCTTTCGCGAGCAGGCTCGCTCCCACAGGGGAACAGTGCTGATCAGAGGAGCTTGTGTTCCATCGCGTATTTGACCAGTTCGGCCAGCGAGGTGATGTTGAGCTTTTGCATCAGCCGCGCCTTATGGGTGCTGATGGTCTTGCTACTGAGGGCCAGTTGCTGGGCGATGTCATTGACATTGGCGCCTTGGGCCAGACGCTCGAACACCGAGAACTCGCGCTCGGACAGCAGCGAGTGCAGCGGCCGCGCATCGGTCAGGCCGACTTCGAAGACCATGCGATCGGCCAGATCCGGATCGATATAGCGCCCACCGGCCGCGACTTTGCGAATCGCCGTGAGCAACAGCGCCGGATCGCTGTCCTTGGTCGCATACCCGGCGGCGCCGACTTTTAATGCTCGCGCAGCCATCTGCGCCTCGTCGTGCATCGACAACACCAGAATCGCCGGTGGATTGTTCAATGCACGGATGCGCGGGATCGCTTCGAGGCCATTGACCCCGGGCATGGAAATGTCCAGCAGTACCACTTCGCACGGCAGGCTGCGCAGAATCTCGAGTAACTGCTCGCCATTGCTCGCCTCGCCCACTACTTGCAGATCCTTGGCCAGGCCAATCAATTGCTTGATGCCTTCGCGGACAATGGTGTGGTCTTCGGCTACCAGTACACGGATCAAATCTTTTCTCCAGATTTCAGGTACACACAAATCCCTGTGGGAGCGAGCCTGCTCGCGATAGCGTCAGCCCAAACACCACAAACCTTCAAACCTCACTCACCGGCACCCGCACCATCAGACTGGTGCCCTCCCCCGGCTCACTCTCCAGCACCAACCGCCCGCCCATGATCAGCACCCGCTCACGCATGCCGACCAAGCCAAACGAAGTCGGCCGACCCGTAGCGGGGGCAAATCCTACGCCATCATCACTGACCGTCAGACACAATTCGTCGCCCTCCAGCGCCAGTGTCAGCTCCACAGTATGCGCCTGGGCATGACGCATCACATTGGTCAGCGCTTCCTGCAAAATCCGGAACAGACCAATCGCCTTGGCATCACTGAGCACCGGCAGATTGTCCGGCACCTGCACCAGACACGGAATCTGCGTACGCGCCTCAAATCGGCGCGCCTGCCACTCGATCGCCGAGGCAATCCCGGCATCGAGAATCGGTGGTCGCAGCGCCGTCGCCACATCACGCACCAGCTGAAACAACTGGGCGATCAGACGCTTCATGCTGTTCAACCGTTCGTTCAGACCGGGGTCGAGTTGCGCGTAGGCCAATTCGCACATCGATGTCTCCAGTTTCAGCACCGTAAGCATCTGCCCTAACTCATCGTGAACCTCGCGGGCAATTCGCGCCTTCTCTTCCTCACGCACGCTCTCAAGGTGCGCTGACAGTTCGCGCAGTTGCTCACGGGATGCCGCCAGCTCAAGCTCGATACGTTTACTCTCGGTGATGTCCCAGACGATGCCATCCCAAACGTAGGCGCCATCCTCCAGTTGTCGGGTAATCGCCTTGATTTCGGCCCAGCGTTGCTCGCCCTGACGCGTGAGGATTCGGCCCTGCCATGACCAGTCGCTATCGGTGTCCAGCGCCTGGTCCTGAGTGCGGTGGTAACTGGCCTTGTCATCCGGATGCACCAGACTGCGCAAGCCCATGTCGCGATGCGCAATAACGGCCGGCGCGTAGCCGACCAGGCTTTCGCTGCCCTCACTGATGTAGGCAAAGTCGATCTGTCCGGTCACCGGCGCGCGCTCGAGACGGAACACCAGCCCCGGCACATTCGCCGCGATGCCTTGCAGGCGCGCCTCGCTTTCCTGCAACGCCGCCAGCGCCCGGCGACGCTCGGTGACATCCGTGAGATAAACCACCAGGTATTCGCTGTCGCGAAAACGCAGAAAACTCAGCGACACGTCCGCTGGAAGAACACTGCCATCGGCGCGCACACAACTGGTTTCGAAACTCAGCGGCCCTTCTTCACTGGCCCGCGCGCGCTTCCACAGATTGAGCCAGCGATCCATGTGCAGACCCGGCTCGAAGTCGATCAATGGCCGTTCGATCAGTCCGCCGGAGGGATACCCGAGCATGATTTCCGCCGCGCGATTGGCGTAGCGCACATGGCTGTCCCAGTTGACCCAGAGGATACCGACGGTGCTTTGATCGATGGAGAACTGGGTCAACCGCAGCGCTTCTTCACTGGCCGCGCGCAAGGCGATGTCTTCCCGGGCCGCCAGTAGTCGCTGTTCGAGGCTGTGCTGTTGGCGGCGTTGCCAGAACACGATCGCAACACAACTGAGCAGCATCACCGCGAACAACAGACTGAGGTTCTGCCAAAAACCCGGTGACTCCGACAGGCGTGGATATTTCGGTTGCAGCCATTGATTGTGCAATTGCTCGAGATCTTTGGCCGGGATCGCGCGCAGCGCACTTTGCACAATGCCGGCCAACTCGGGCCAATCGCGGCGTGAGCCGACTCGCAGGAGTTGTGGCAGGCCAATATCGCCAACCACCACCAGGTCCGAGAACTCCGGCTCTACCGACAAGCGTCCGAGTTGCGCTTCATCGACCACGGCGTAGGCGGCCTGTTGACTCAACAGCAACTGCAAGGCCTGACGCTCGAGCGGCACGCCTTGCAGGTTCAGATGCGGATAGTTGCCACGCAGATAGTCGGCGGTGGTACTGGGCATGCGCACAGCAACACGGACCTGGCTGTCGAGTTTCTCCAGATCGACCACGCCACTGGCCTTCTGATCGCTGACCACCAGTTGCGGCACGCGCATGTACGGATCGGAAAACTGCCACAGGCGCAGCGCACTCGGCGTTTGACTGAGGCCCGGAGCGATATCGATCTCGCCCTCGCGCACCGCGGTTTCCAGTTGTGCGAGATCCTGAAAATTGCGCCAGCTCAGTTCAACACTGAGCGCCTTGGCCAACAACTTCATCAGTTCGACATTGGCCCCGGACAGCCGCTGCAAGCGCCGGTCGTATTGTGCATAGGGCGCTTGCAACACCAGACCGACGCGCAATTCATTGTGCTGCGCCAGCCATTGCTGCTGGCTCGGCGACAACTGCGCGAGATGAGACGGCGGCGCAGGCGCCGCCCAGCCCATCAAGGGAAACCACAAACAGCCGATAACCCACAGGCAGCAAAATCGCTTCATTGAAGTCTCATACACTGACAAATTCTGACCAACCCATTAGGCTGCCGGGATACTTTCTGGCCTGGAATAACCGATGCCCTCTGTCTACCGCCTGGCAATGCCAGCATTGTGCCTGTCGCTGATCCTGCCTTGTGCGTTTTCCGTCGAAGCCGCCGACCCGGCACCTGCCGCCGCTGCGGAAAAACCTGTCGAAGAAAAACCCGCCGAACGCCAGCCACTGCTTGAGCGTAGTCAGGAAGAGGCGGCCGCACTGCAACGTAAGGTCCCGGCGCAAGAACAGCAACAGCTGCAGGCTGGCGGCGATACCTACCTCGCGCTGTGGAAACCGGCCAACACCGCCGAACCCAAAGGTGCGGTGATTATTATCCCCGGCGCTGGCGAAACCGCTGACTGGCCGCAAGCCATCGGCCCGTTGCGGCGCAAATTGCCGGATGCAAAGTGGAGCAGTCTGAGCATCACCCTGCCCGACCTGCAAAGCGATGCCATTGCACCTCGCGTGGTTGAAGCGCCGGCCGTGCCGAAAGCCCCCGAGTCCGGCAGCAAGGACTCCACCACCGCGCAGCCGATCGAGCAAGCCGCCGGCGGTGAAGCCGAAGTGGCGGATCAAGTGGTCGCCGAAACCACTGAAGAACAATCCAAGGCTGACGCCGAACGCATCTTCGCCCGCATCGACGCGGCGATTGCCTACGCCGAACAGCAGAGCGCGCGCAGCATTGTCGTACTCGGACACGGCACCGGCGCCTATTGGGCCGCGCGCTATCTGAGCGAAAAACAAACGGCACAGGTGGAGAAATTCGTCATGGTCGATGCGCAGATGCCGGCCAAGGCCAAGCCGCCCCTGGCCGAACTGACGCCAACGCTGAAGCTGCCGACGGCGGATATTTTCTACATGGACAAGCCGCTGGACCGCAATGCCGCGCTGGAGCGTATGCAGGCGAGCAAACGTTTGAAGACTTCGGCGTTCAGCCAGGTCGCGCTCAAGGCTTTGCCAGATAACAAGGCTGAACAGGAACAGTTGTTCCGCCGGGTGCGGGGCTGGCTGAATCCACAGAACCCGGACTGACCGGTAAACCGCGTCGCCCCCTTCGCGAGCAGGCTCGCTCCCACATTGGATCTGCGTACACAATCCATTGTGGGAGCGAGCTTGCTCGCGAAGGGGCCATCAAAGGCAACACAGCTCTAACGGTTAGCGAAAATCCCGCCGCTCACGAATCAATGTGTAGGCATTGTGCAGTTCGCGCGTGCGCTCGGTCGCTTCACGCACCTGCAATGGCGTCGCCCCCGTACCGGCAATCTTGTCCGGGTGATGACGACTGAGCAGGCGCCGATAAGCGCGTTTGATCTGCGCCGGTTCGCTGGACGCCGACACACCCAATAAACGCATCGCCTCCTGATAACTCACCGCTGCGCTGACGATCGGCCGCTTGCCCGGTTCGTAATCGCTGGCCAATGCCTGCACCTGATGCGTCGTCCAGCCCAGCCACTTGCCCCACTGCGCCAACAATTCACGCTCGCTGACGCCCGCGCGACCATCGGCCCAGACCATCCGCCAGCAGGCGCGCAATACGCCTTCGGCAGCATGCGGTTGCGCACTCAGACGCTTCAGATAACCCCGCAGACTGTCACTGCCGGACTTGCCGCGGTTGAACGCGGCAATCGCCCGACGAGTTGCCGGCTCACCCATTTCCAGCGCACGCATCTCGTTACGCGCCTGCTGGATGTGTCCGTCGGTGACCCGACCGTCGCTCTTGGCCAGACGCCCGAGCAGCACAAACAGCAACTCATCGTTGCGCAGCATCGACCGACCGCCGAGTTTTTCCCGCAAATGCCCCCAGCTCTGCAATTGCAGGCGCCGATCCAGCGCCTGCCCCAACAACGCCCCAAGCATGGCCCCCGGAATGCTGGCGATCGCAAAACCCGCTCCGGCTCCAATCAGAGTCCCTGGCCACAACATGTCAGCGACTCGCTTCTATCAGGGTTTCGGCTTCTGCCAGACGCTCGTGTGTGCCGACATCGACCCAGTGACCTTTCAGCCGTTCGCCAGTGACTTCGCCTTCTGCCATGGCTTTACGCAGCAGCGGTGCGAGCTTGAAAGCGCCGTCCGCACAGCCGTCGAACAGCTGCGGATGGAGTACGGCGATGCCGCTGTAAGTCAGGGTCGCAGCGTCGGCTTGGCCATCGATTACCCGACCATCGACCAGGGAAAAGTCGCCAGTCGGGTGATGCGCCGGATTGTCGGCCAGTACCAGATGCGCGAGCCCGTTGATCGGCTGATGCAGTACGCTGAAGTCGTAATCGGTCCAGATATCACCGTTCACCACCAGGAAGGCGTCATCGCCGAGCAACGGCAGTGCACGGAAAATCCCGCCGCCGGTTTCCAGTGGCTCACCTTCCGGGGAGTACTGAATGCTCACGCCAAACTGCGCACCGTCGCCCAGATAATCCTCGATCTGTTGACCGAGCCAGGCGTGATTGATCACGATCTCGTTGAATCCCGCTGCCGCGAGGGCACGCAGGTGGTACTCGATCAATGGCACACCGCCGGCACGCACCAGGGGTTTCGGCGTGGTCAGGGTCAGTGGGCGCATGCGCTCGCCTTTGCCTGCTGCCAGAATCATTGCCTTCATGCTGTTGCTCCACCCCGCAGGCTGCTGAACAGCGCTTGCAGCTCCGCCAGTTCCGGACGACGCGCAATCACCGCCTCTATATAAGAGAAGAAACGCGGTACGTCGGCCAGATAGCGCGGTTTGCCATCACGATGACAAATGCGCGCAAAGATGCCGATCACTTTCAGGTGACGCTGCACGCCCATCAGGTCGCTGGCACGCAGGAAGTCTTCGAAGTCCGGCTGCACCGGGATGTTCAGTGCCGAGGCTTGCTGCCAATAACTTTCCAGCCAACCACGTACGCGCTCTTCAGGCCAACTGAGGAAGGCGTCCTTGAACAGGCACGTCACGTCGTAGGTCACCGGGCCGTAGACCGCATCCTGGAAATCCAGCACGCCGGGGTTCGGTTCGCTGAGCATCAGGTTGCGCGGCATGTAGTCGCGGTGCACCAGCACTTTGGGTTGGGCCAGCGCACTGTCGATCAGCAGATCGCTGATCTGCTGCCACTGTTGCTGCTGAGCCGAATCGAATTCGACGCCGAGTTCACGCTTGACGTACCACTCAGGGAACAATTCCAGCTCACGACGAAGCAGTGCGACGTCATAACTCGGCAGCGGCGCAACCATCGGCAATTGCTGAAAAGCCAGCAGCGCTTGCAGGGCATCACTGAATAATGCGTCGGCATTTTCGCCATCAATCACGTCGAGATAGGTCTTGTTACCCAGGTCATTGAGCAAAAGAAATCCGCGATCGAGGTCCTCAGCATAAATTTTCGGCACATTTATTCCGGATTTCGCCAGCAAAAAGGCGATATCCACGAACGGTTTGCAGTTTTCCTGGGGTGGCGGCGCGTCCATCACAACGAAGCTGCGACCCTCGCCCTCCCAGCGGAAGTAACGGCGGAAACTCGCGTCGCTGCTGGCCGCGGTCAACGTGGCCGGGGGCACGGTGCCCCAGCCCTGATCTGCAAACAGGATTGCCAACTGCTCATCGAGCCAAACTTTCAGGTGTTGCAAGCGTACATCTTGATCAGGCATTGCAAGGGTCTCCGACGGCGCTAGCCGTCAAGCGGGTCATGCTTTATTATCCAGCATCTTTTTCAGACCATCGAGAGGCGTGCGGCCCACACCGCGGGCAGATGGCACGCAGGAAGCCCGGACTAATAAGATGGCATTGAAATCCCCCGCGTTTCGTAAAAAATTTCCGTTGTTGGTAACCGGCAGTCTGCTGGCTATGCAACCTCTGGCCAGTCAATTCGTTGTTGCCGCCGAGCAGTATGACTGCTCCGTCTCGGCTTCGGGTGGTTGGGCCTGTGCGCCCAAATCAACCGCTGCTGCGTTGCCGCCGCGCCCAGTGCATGACGGCAGTGCCGTCAGTGCCACCGGCGAAGCGGCGAGCGAGAACGGTTCAACTGCCGACACAGCCCCTAAAACGGCGCTGGTCACCGAAGCCAAGGGCCGCGGCTTGAAATCCCGTAGCGAAGACTTCAGTCACCTCGACTGGGTTCCGCGCGAGAAGCTCACCGCCGCTCAATTGGCCGAGACCGGGCCTTACTGCTCTGGTGCCTACATCGAGCCGATTCGTCCTGGCATGAATGACAAGACGAACAAAAGCGATGCTCCGACCTTTATCGGCGCAAAAGCCTCGCGCTATAACACCGATGATCAAGTCGGTACGCTGGCCGGTGATGTTGTCCTGCGTCAGGGCAGCATGCAGGTCGAATCCGACGAGGCCAGCCTGTATCAGGCCGAGAGCCGCGCCGAACTCAATGGCGACGTACGTATCCGCGACAACGGCGCGCTGATCGTTGGCGATCACGCCGACGTCCAGCTCGACACCGGTGAAGCCAAGGTCGATAACGCCGAATACGTGATGCACAAATCGCGCATCCGCGGTAACGCGCTGTACGCCAAGCGTGCCGAAAACGCGATCATCCGCTTGAAGGACGGCACGTACACCACGTGCGAACCGAACAGCAATGCCTGGCAGCTCAAGGGCAACAACATCACCTTGAACCCGGCCACCGGCTTCGGTACCGCGACCAACGTGACGCTGCGCGTAAAAGACATTCCGATTCTGTACACGCCGTACATCTACTTCCCGATCGACGACCGTCGCCAGTCGGGCTTCCTGCCGCCGACCATTGGCAGCGGCAGCGATACCGGCTTCATGCTGGTCACGCCTTACTACTTCAACCTGGCGCCGAACTATGACGCCACGTTGTATCCGCGTTACATGAGCAAGCGCGGCATGTTGGTGGAAGGCGAATTCCGTTACCTGACCAAGTCGAGTGAAGGTCAGTTTGGTGCTGCGTATCTGAACGATGACGATACCGAGCGCAGCAAGCAGACCGACTACGAAAAAACCCGCTACATGTATAACTGGCAGCACAAGGGTGGTCTCGACTCTCGTGTGCTCACTGAAGTCGACTACACCAAGATCAGCGATCCGTATTACTTCCAGGATCTGCAGACCGATCAGATTGGTGTGAAAAGCAGCGACTTCGTGAACCAGCAGGGCGCGGTTACTTATCGTGGCGACAGCTATACCGCTCGCTTGAATGCTCAGCAGTACCAATTGGCTACTGTTTCGAACATCACGCCGTATGGTCGTCTGCCGCAGATCACCTTCAATGGTCAGCTGCCGTATCATCCGGAAGGTTTGAACTTCGATTACGAGACGGAGCTGGTTCGTTTCGACCGTGATCTGAGAAGTGGCACTTTTGTACAGGAAGACGGCGTCACAACCGAACCGCGCCTGGACAACAACATTACGGGTCTGGCACGCGCCAATGGCGACCGCTTGAATCTCAAGCCGGGTGTCAGCCTGCCAATGAACTGGACTTATGGCTTCCTGAAGCCATCGCTGAAGTATCAGTACACTCAATATCAGCTGGATCTGGACAATACTGGCAAATCGCAGATCGATGCGATGACTGCTGAGCAGAAGAAACTCAACGGCGAGTTCGGCAGCAACCAGAACCGTGGCGTACCAATCGCCAGTATCGACAGCGGCCTGTACTTCGACCGCAATACATCTTTCTTCGGCAAAAACTACCGTCAGACACTGGAACCGCGACTGTTCTACCTCTATGTACCCGAGGAGAATCAGGAAGATATTCCAGTATTCGACACCAGTGAATACACCTTCAACTATGCCTCACTGTTCCGCGACAACCGTTTCTCCGGCTCCGACCGTGTCGGCGACGAGAACAAACTGTCGCTGGGCGTGACCAGCCGCTGGATCGAAGACGACGGTTTCGAACGTCAACGCATCAGCGTCGGCCAAGCCCTGTACTTCAAGGATCGTGAAGTCCAGTTGCCAGGTATCGATGCAAAAACCCGTGACGACGCGAAATCAAACGTTTCGCCATATGCACTGGAATACGAATATCGCTGGAACCGCGATTGGCGCACCACAGCCGACTACAACTGGGATCCGGACAGCCGCAGCCCGCGTTCCGGCAGTGCGATGTTCCACTACCAGCCAGAAGACAACCCGAACAAGGTTATCAACGCCGGCTATCGCTATCGCAACGACCAGGTTCGTTACGACCAGAACACCGGTAAATGGTCGGTCGGTGGTGGTGACTACGGCACTCCTGGCCAACCTGGCTACGTGAAGGACTACTACAAGATCCAGCAGCATGACTTCTCGGTCATCTGGCCGATCGTTCCGCAGTGGAACGCAATCAGCCGCTGGCAGTACGACTACAACCGCAACCGTACACTGGAAGCCTTCGGTGGTTTCGAGTACGACAACTGCTGCTGGAAACTGCGCCTGATCAACCGTTACTGGGTTTCCTATGACGAGTTCAGCCAGGAAGCTCCGCAAAACGAAAAAGGCGACCATGGCGTCTTCCTCCAAATTGTTCTGAAGGGACTCGGCGGCCTCACCGGCGCCAAGGTAGAGAGCTTCCTCGACAAAGGCATTCAAGGTTATCGTGAACGTGAAGACCAAGCTTTCTGATTGTCTGCGCCCGCTGATGCTGGGCGCGCTGTTCCTGGGTACTGCGGCTAACGCCGCAGTTCAGTCCATCGACAAAGTGGTAGCGATCGTCGACAACGACGTGGTCATGCAGAGCCAACTGGACCAGCGCGTCCATGAAGTGCAGCAGACCATCGCCAAGCGTGGCGGTGGCCTGCCACCTCCTGGCGTACTGGATCAACAAGTGCTGGAGCGTCTGATCGTCGAAAACCTGCAACTGCAGATTGGCGAACGTTCCGGCATCCGTATCACCGATGAAGAACTGAACCAGGCCGTCGGCACCATTGCTCAGCGTAACAACATGACGGTTGACCAATTCCGTGCAGCCCTGGCTCACGACGGTCTGAACTATGACGACGCCCGTGACCAGATCAAGCGCGAGATGATCATCAGCCGTGTACGTCAGCGTCGTGTTGCAGAACGCATTCAGGTCTCCGAGCAGGAAGTGAAGAACTTCCTCGCTTCCGACCTGGGCAAGATGCAACTGTCCGAAGAGCTGCACCTGGCCAACATCCTGATCCCGACGCCGGAAAGCGCCAACTCTGAAGCGATTCAGAGCGCTGCCCGTCAGGCCATGGAGGTTTACCAGCAGCTCAAGCAAGGCGCCGACTTCGGTCAGATGGCCGTGGCCAAGTCCGGCAGCGACAACGCCCTGGAAGGCGGCGACATGGGCTGGCGTAAAGCCGCCCAATTGCCACCGCCGTTCGACCGCGAGCTGAGCAGCATGGCCGTTGGCGACATCACTCAGCCTGCACGCACTCCGGGTGGCTTCATCATCCTCAAGCTGCTGGCCAAGCGTGGTGGCGAAGCGCAGATGCGCGACGAAGTGCATGTCCGCCACATTCTGGTCAAGCCAAGTCCGATCCGCGACGAAGCCAAAACCAAAGCCTTGGTGCAATCGTTGTATGACCGCATCCTGGCCGGTGAAGATTTCGCCGAACTGGCGAAGAACTACTCCGAAGACCCGGGTTCAGCCCTTAACGGCGGCGACCTGAACTGGATCGACCCGAACGCACTGGTGCCGGAATTCCGCGAAGTGATGGCCAAGACCCCACAAGGTCAGCTGTCCAAGCCATTCCAGACCCAATACGGCTGGCACGTTCTCGAAGTCCTTGGCCGTCGCGCCACCGACAGCACCGAACAGGCCCGCGAGCAGCAAGCCATGACCGTACTGCGTAACCGCAAATACGATGAAGAGCTGCAAACCTGGCTGCGTCAGATTCGTGACGAAGCGTACGTAGAGATCAAACTCCCTGGTGCAGACCAGGCAGCGCAGTGAAACCCAAGCGTTTCGCGCTGACACCCGGCGAGCCAGCCGGCATCGGTCCCGACCTGTGCCTGCTGCTCGCCTCGCAAGCCCAGCCACATCCTCTGATTGCCATCACCAGCCGCGACCTGCTCCTTGAGCGGGCCGCGCAGCTGGGGCTGGTCGTCAATCTGCTGGATGTTGCGCCCGATCACTGGCCGGACGCCCCGGCGCCCGCAAACAGCCTGTATGTCTGGGATACGCCACTGAGCGCCCCCGTAGTTACCGGGCAACTGGACAAGGCTAATGCCGCTTTCGTCCTCGAAACCCTGACCCGCGCCGGCAACGGCTGCCTCAACGGCGATTTTGCCGGGATGATCACCGCGCCCGTTCACAAAGGCGTGATCAACGAGTCGGGCATCGCGTTCTCCGGACACACCGAATTCCTTGCCGATCTGACTCACACCGCCCAAGTGGTGATGATGCTCGCCACTCGTGGTTTGCGCGTGGCGCTGGTCACCACTCACCTGCCCCTTCGCGAGATTGCCGACGCAATCACACCGGAGCGGCTGGAGCGAGTGACGCGGATTCTGCACAGCGACCTGCAAAACAAATTCGGCATCGCCCAGCCACGCATCCTGGTCTGCGGACTCAATCCGCATGCCGGTGAAGGCGGCCATCTGGGCCATGAAGAAATCGACATCATTGAACCGACATTAGAGCGCCTGCGCGGCGAGGGCATGGACCTTCGTGGCCCGCTGCCTGCCGACACTCTGTTTACCCCCAAATATCTGGAGCACTGCGACGCAGTGCTGGCGATGTACCACGACCAGGGTTTGCCTGTGCTCAAGTACAAAGGCTTCGGCGCTGCCGTCAACGTGACCCTGGGCTTGCCGATCATCCGCACGTCGGTTGACCATGGCACAGCTCTGGATCTGGCCGGCAGCGGCAAGATCGATACCGGCAGCCTGCAAGTCGCCCTGGAAACCGCCTACCAGATGGCCGAGACCCGTTTATGACCGAGCAATACCAACACAAGGCGCGCAAACGCTTTGGCCAGAACTTCCTGCACGATGCCGGCGTCATCGACCGCATCCTGCGCTCCATCAGCGCCAAGTCTGAAGACCGCCTGCTGGAAATCGGCCCGGGCCAGGGCGCATTGACCGCCGGCCTGCTCAACTCCGGCGCGCAACTCGATGTGGTGGAACTGGACAAGGATCTGATCCCGATCCTCAACCAGCAGTTTGCCGGCAAGAACAACTTCAACCTGCATCAGGGCGATGCACTGAAGTTCGACTTCAACACGCTCAACGCCGCACCGAACAGCCTGCGTGTGGTCGGCAACCTGCCGTACAACATCTCGACACCGCTGATTTTTCACCTGCTGAACAACGCCGGCATCATTCGCGACATGCACTTCATGCTGCAGAAAGAAGTAGTCGAGCGTCTGGCTGCAGGCCCTGGCGGCGGTGACTGGGGTCGCCTGTCGATCATGGTTCAGTACCACTGCCGCGTGGAACATCTGTTCAACGTCGGCCCGGGCGCGTTCAATCCGCCGCCGAAAGTCGACTCGGCCATCGTTCGCCTGGTACCGCACGCCGTGCTGCCGCACCCGGCCAAGGATCACAAGTTGCTCGAGCGCGTCGTCCGCGAAGCCTTCAACCAACGCCGCAAGACCCTGCGCAACACTCTCAAGCAATTGCTCAGCAATGCCGAGATCGAAGCCGCCGGCGTCGATGGCAGCCTGCGTCCGGAGCAACTGGATCTGGCCGCGTTCGTACGCTTGGCCGACCAGCTCGCCATTCAGGTCCCGGCCTCCCCCGCCGCCGACTGACAAGCGATGAACGCTATCGGGCAGGACGCCACTCTGGTTTACTGCCCGATACTTGCCTAGACTGATTCCCCATCAGCTACGCCCCGCGTTCCGCTTCGTTTAAGGCCCCTTGCATGTCCGATTCCCGTTACCAGGTCGATGTCAGCGTCGTTACCCGCTATCTGGCAGACCAATCGCAACCCGAGCACGACCGCTTCGCCTTCGCCTACACCATCACTGTGCAGAACAACGGCGCCATCCCGGCCAAGCTACTTTCGCGGCACTGGGTGATCACCGACGGTGATGGCCATGTAGAGGAGGTGCGCGGCGCTGGCGTGGTCGGCAAACAACCATTGATCGAGGCCGGCGAAAGCCACACCTACAGCAGCGGCACAGTGATGACCACCAAGGTCGGCACCATGCAGGGCACTTATGAAATGGTCGCCGACGACGGCAAACATTTCGATGCGATCATCAAACCTTTCCGTCTGGCGGTGCCCGGAGCCTTGCACTGATGGCGACGTATGCCGTCGGCGACCTGCAAGGCTGCCTCGAGCCGCTCAAATGCCTGCTCAAACAAGTCGCGTTCGATCCGAAACTCGACCGGCTATGGCTGGTCGGTGATCTGGTCAACCGGGGCCCGCAATCGCTGGAAACCCTGCGTTTTCTCTATAGCATGCGTGAATCGCTGGTCTGCGTGCTCGGCAACCACGACCTGCACCTGCTGGCTGCGGCTAAAAATATCGAGCGTTTGAAGAAGTCCGACACGCTGCGCGAGATTCTCGAAGCACCGGATTGCGCCGAATTGCTTGAATGGGTGCGCCAGCAAAAGCTCATGCACTACGACGAACAACGTGACGTCGCCATGGTCCACGCCGGCATTCCCCCGCAATGGTCACTGCGTCGCGCCTTGAAATGCGCTGACGAAGTCGAAACCGCCCTGCGTGACGACAACCTTTTTCCGGCCTACCTCGACGGCATGTACGGTAACGAGCCGGCGAAATGGGACAACGACCTCAAGGGCGTGGCCCGTCTGCGCGTCATCACCAATTATTTCACCCGTATGCGCTTCTGCACCGCCGAAGGCAAGCTCGACCTCAAGAGCAAGGAAGGCCTCGACACCGCGCCACCGGGTTACAAACCGTGGTTCCAGCATAAGGATCGCAAGACCAAAGGCCTGCGCATCATCTTCGGCCATTGGGCGGCACTCGAAGGCAATATCCATGAACCGGGCATCTCGGCGCTGGACACCGGTTGTGTCTGGGGCGGCAGCCTGACCCTGATGAACGTCGACAGCGGCGAACGCCTGTCGTGCAAATGCGATGAGCATGGCGGCCTTGCCCCGACCGTCGCACCACTTATCCCCGAAACTTCGCCAGTCAGCGCACCGCGTTAGACTGCGCTTTCAGCCGAGCAACAGGAACCCGCCATGAGCGAATTCAAACGAATCCCCCCGGAACAGGCCCAGGCCCTGCGTGAGCAAGGTGCCGTTGTCGTCGACGTCCGTGATCCTGCGACTTTTGCCGCCCTGCATATCAGCGGCTCGAAGCATCTGGACAACCATTCCCTGCACGCCTTCATTCAAGGCGCTGACCTTGATGCACCGACCGTGGTCGTCTGCTACCACGGTAATTCCAGCCAGGGTGCTGCGGCCTATCTGATCAGCCAAGGCTTCTCCGACGTCTACAGCATGGACGGCGGCTTTGAGTTATGGCGTACGACTTATCCTGCGGAAACCGCGCAAGGCACCGCCGAATAATTTTTTTGTCACGCGCAGGCCCCGGCTGCCTTGGGCCTGCGCGCGGCAGACGAACGGTCAGAGACAACTAATTACGTATCTGCCCTTTACCTCCCGAATTCCCAACTATCCTTAAGCCCAGGCCATCCAAAACAGGGGAGAGCCGGTACACCGGCGCACGGGTCATCGGGAGTGACTTTCGCGATTGTCGATCGCGGAAGTGTTCTGGGGGGTAAACAAACAGCCGCCAAAACGGTTGTTTGCCAGCATCGACTGAGTGATCCGGCGTCGGCTCCACGTATCGAGCGAGGTGACGTCATGAGTATCTTTAGCCACTTCCAACAACGCTTCGAGTCCACACGCCAGGAAGAACTCTCGCTGCAAGAGTACCTGGAGCTGTGCAAGAAAGACCGTAGCGCCTACGTTTCCGCCGCCGAGCGTCTATTGCTGGCCATCGGTGAGCCGGAACTGCTCGACACCTCGACCAACTCGAGGCTGTCACGCATCTTCTCCAACAAGGTGATCCGTCGCTATCCGGCCTTTGAAGACTTCCACGGGATGGAAGAATGCATCGACCAGA
Source organism: Pseudomonas sp. CROZ-RG-20F-R04-15 (assembly GCF_022662375.1). Taxonomy (GTDB): domain Bacteria; phylum Pseudomonadota; class Gammaproteobacteria; order Pseudomonadales; family Pseudomonadaceae; genus Aquipseudomonas. Next base: position 43,231 of record NZ_JAKNQL010000021.1, read on the forward strand.
TCGTCTCGTATTTCCGCCATGCCGCCCAAGGCCTGGAAGAGAAGAAGCAAATCCTTTATCTGCTCGGCCCCGTCGGCGGCGGTAAATCGTCCCTGGCCGAGAAGCTGAAACAGCTGATCGAGAAAGTGCCCTTCTACGCAATCAAGGGCTCGCCCGTATTCGAGTCGCCGCTGGGTCTGTTCAACGCCACCGAAGATGGCGCGATCCTCGAAGAAGACTTCGGCATCCCGCGGCGCTACCTGAACACCATCATGTCGCCATGGGCGACCAAACGCCTGGCCGAATTCGGCGGCGACATCAGCCAGTTCCGCGTGGTCAAACTGTACCCGTCGATCCTCAATCAGATCGCCGTGGCCAAGACCGAACCGGGTGACGAGAACAACCAGGACATCTCGGCGCTGGTCGGTAAAGTCGACATCCGCAAACTCGAGGAATACCCACAGAACGACGCCGACGCCTACAGCTACTCCGGTGCGCTGTGCCGGGCCAACCAGGGCCTGATGGAATTCGTCGAAATGTTCAAGGCACCGATCAAGGTGCTGCACCCGTTGCTGACCGCCACACAGGAAGGCAACTACAACAGTACCGAAGGTCTTGGCGCGATTCCGTTTACCGGGATCCTGCTCGCCCACTCCAACGAATCGGAATGGCACACCTTCCGCAACAACAAGAACAACGAAGCGTTCATCGACCGGATCTACATCGTCAAAGTGCCGTACTGCCTGCGCGTCAGCGACGAAGTGAAGATCTACGACAAGTTGCTGTTCAACAGTTCTCTGGCCAAAGCGCATTGCGCGCCTGACACCCTGAAGATGCTCGCGCAGTTCACCGTGCTGTCGCGCCTCAAGGAGCCGGAAAATTCCAACATCTATTCGAAGATGCGCGTCTACGACGGCGAAAACCTCAAGGACACCGATCCGAAAGCCAAGTCGATTCAGGAATATCGCGACTCGGCAGGCGTCGACGAGGGCATGAACGGTCTGTCGACCCGCTTCGCGTTCAAGATCCTGTCCAAGGTCTTCAACTTCGATCCGCACGAAATCGCCGCCAACCCGGTACACCTGCTCTATGTGCTCGAACAGCAGATCGAACAGGAACAATTCCAGGCCGAAACCCGCGAGCGCTACCTGCGCTACCTGAAAGAGTACCTGGCACCGCGTTATATCGAATTCATCGGCAAGGAGATCCAGACCGCTTACCTCGAGTCTTACAGCGAGTACGGCCAGAACATCTTCGACCGCTACGTGCTGTACGCGGATTTCTGGATTCAGGATCAGGAGTACCGCGATCCGGAAACCGGCGAGATTCTCAACCGCGTCGCGCTGAACGAAGAACTGGAGAAAATCGAGAAACCGGCCGGTATCAGCAATCCGAAGGATTTCCGCAACGAGATCGTTAACTTCGTATTGCGCGCCCGCGCCAACAACAACGGCAAGAACCCGACCTGGCTCAGCTACGAAAAACTGCGGGTGGTCATCGAGAAGAAAATGTTCTCCAACACCGAAGATCTGCTGCCAGTCATCAGCTTCAACGCCAAGGCCAGCAAGGAGGATCAGCAAAAGCACAACGACTTCGTCACTCGAATGGTCGAACGCGGCTACACCGACAAACAGGTACGTCTGCTGTCCGAATGGTACCTACGGGTCCGGAAATCGCAGTAAAACAGCTACAAGCTTCAAGCTACGGGCTGCAAGAAAAAAGCAGATGAACCCTGACCCATGGGCAACCGCTTCTTCTTGCAGCTCGCAGCTCACAACTTGAAGCTGCCCGGAGGGCCACGTATGAGTTATGTGATCGACCGACGTCTGAATGGCAAGAACAAGAGCACGGTGAACCGCCAGCGTTTCCTGCGGCGTTACCGTGACCACATCAAAAAGGCCGTCGAAGAGGCGGTCAGCCGCCGTTCCATTACCGATATGGAACACGGCGAACAGATCAGCATTCCCGGTCGCGACATCGACGAACCGGTGCTTCACCACGGCCGCGGCGGCAAGCAGACCGTGGTTCATCCTGGCAACAAGGAATTTACCGCTGGCGAACATATCGCACGGCCACCTGGAGGTGGCGGCGGACGCGGTCCGGGCAAAGCCGGAAACTCCGGCGAGGGCATGGACGAATTCGTCTTCCAGATCACTCAGGAAGAGTTCCTCGAATTCATGTTCGAAGATCTCGAACTGCCGAACCTGGTCAAACGCAACCTGAGCGGCACCGACACCTTCAAAACCGTACGCGCCGGGATCAGCAACGAGGGCAACCCGTCACGGATCAACATCATCCGCACCCTGCGCTCGGCCCACGCACGGCGCATCGCGCTGTCTGGCAGCAGTCGCGCGAAACTGCGTGAAGCCAAAGAAGAGCTTGAGCGACTGAGGCGCGAAGAGCCGGACAACTTCGGCGATATTCAGGATCTCGAGGCCGAAATCGAAAAACTTAGCGCGCGCATTCATCGCGTGCCGTTCCTCGATACATTCGACTTGAAGTACAACCTGCTGATCAAGCAGCCCAACCCCAGTTCAAAAGCGGTGATGTTCTGCTTGATGGACGTCTCCGGCTCCATGACCCAGGCGACCAAGGACATCGCCAAACGCTTTTTCATCCTCTTGTACCTGTTCCTGAAACGGAACTACGACAAGATCGACGTGGTGTTCATCCGCCACCACACCAGTGCCCGGGAAGTCGACGAAGAAGAGTTTTTCTATTCACGGGAAACCGGCGGCACCATCGTTTCCAGCGCCCTGAAACTGATGCAGGAGATCATGGCCGAGCGTTACCCGAGCAACGAGTGGAACATCTACGCGGCGCAGGCTTCCGACGGCGACAACTGGAACGACGACTCGCCGATCTGCCGCGACATCCTGATCAACCAGATCATGCCGTTTGTGCAGTACTACACTTACGTGGAGATCACCCCGCGCGAACATCAGGCCTTGTGGTACGAGTACGAACGCATCGCCGAAGCCTTCTCTGACACTTTTGCCCAGCAGCAACTGGTCTCGGCCGGGGATATCTATCCGGTCTTCCGTGAACTCTTCCAGCGCAGGTTAGTGACATGACCGCCAAAGAGCAGAAGCGCCAACCCATTTCCACCGGCTCCGAATGGACGTTCGAGCTGATCCAGACCTACGACCGCGAAATCGCCCGGATCGCGGCCCGCTATGCCCTGGATACCTATCCCAACCAGATCGAAGTGATCACCGCCGAGCAAATGATGGATGCGTACGCCTCGGTGGGCATGCCACTGGGTTATCACCACTGGTCTTACGGCAAACACTTCCTCAGCACCGAGAAATCCTACAGTCGTGGGCAGATGGGCCTGGCCTACGAAATTGTGATCAACTCCGATCCGTGCATTGCTTACCTGATGGAAGAGAACACCATCTGCATGCAGGCGCTGGTGGTGGCGCACGCGTGCTACGGCCACAACAGCTTCTTCAAGGGCAATTACCTGTTTCGTACCTGGACCGATGCCAGCTCAATCATCGATTATCTGGTGTTCGCCAAGCAGTACATCATGCAGTGCGAAGAACGCCACGGCATCGATGCGGTGGAAGACTTGCTCGACTCCTGCCATGCCCTGATGAACTACGGCGTCGATCGCTACAAACGTCCTTATCCGATTTCCGCCGAAGAAGAACGCCGGCGGCAGAAAGATCGCGAAGAGCACATGCAAAAACAGATCAATGATCTGTGGCGCACCATCCCCAAAGGTGCGGACAAGTACAGCGACAGGGACAACGCACGCTTCCCCGCCGAGCCGCAGGAAAACATCCTGTACTTCATCGAGAAACACGCGCCGTTGCTGGAGCCGTGGCAACGCGAGATCGTGCGTATCGTGCGCAAGATCGCCCAGTATTTTTATCCGCAACGCCAGACCCAGGTCATGAACGAAGGCTGGGCAACGTTCTGGCACTACACGCTGATGAACGACCTGTACGACGAAGGCTTGGTCACCGACGGTTTCATGATGGAATTTCTCACTTCGCACACTAGCGTGGTGTTCCAGCCGGGTTTCGACAGCCCCTATTACAACGGGATCAACCCTTATGCACTGGGCTTCGCCATGTACCGTGACATTCGGCGCATGTGCGAAGAACCTACCGAGGAGGATCGTCACTGGTTCCCGGAAATCGCCGGAACCGACTGGCTGTCGACCATCAAGTTCGCCATGAGCAGCTTCAAGGATGAGAGCTTCATCCTGCAGTACCTGTCACCCAAGGTCATCCGTGATCTGAAGCTGTTCAGCATTATGGATGACGATCAGAAGGACGACTTGCTGGTGCCGGCCATCCACGATGAACCCGGTTACCGGATCATCCGCGAAACTCTGGCCGCGCAGTACAACCTCGGTAACCGCGAACCGAACGTACAGATCTACAGCATCGATCGGCGCGGCGATCGCTCGCTGACCTTGCGTCACCAGCAACATGATCGCAAACCCCTGGGCGATTCCACTGACGAGGTGCTTAAACATTTGCATCGCTTGTGGGGCTTCGATATCCACCTGGAAACCCTGCAAGGCGACCAGATCATGAAAACCCATCACGTTCCGCCACGCAGTGAACACAGCGAAGGGGATTACGGCCGGCTCGACCTCGCCGTCATTCATCTTTGAAACGGTTCCGGCCTCCGAAAGTCCGACGCAAGAGTTATCCTGTCGGGCTAACGGAGGTTTTTTATGCAGATTTTCAAGGTTGGCGGTGCCGTACGTGATCGCTTGCTGGGCAAACCGGTTACTGACATCGATTGGGTGGTGGTCGGCGCTACCACGGAAGAAATGCTCGCCCAGGGCTATCGCCCGGTCGGCGCGGACTTCCCGGTATTTCTTCATCCGAAAAGCGGCGAGGAATATGCCCTCGCCCGCACCGAACGCAAAAGCGGACGCGGTTATGGCGGTTTCACTTTTCACGCCAGCCCCGAGGTAACGCTTGAAGAGGACCTGATTCGCCGCGACCTGACCATCAATGCCATGGCCGAAGACGATCAACAAAATCTGACTGATCCATACCATGGCCAGCGCGATCTTGAAGATCGAATCCTGCGCCACGTTTCTCCGGCGTTCGCCGAAGATCCTCTCCGTGTTCTGCGTGTTGCCCGCTTCGCCGCGCGTTATGCCGGGCTCGGTTTCACGGTCGCGCCCGAAACCCTGGAACTGATGCGTCAGCTCAGCGAGTCCGGTGAACTGGAAGCGCTGACCGCCGAACGCAGCTGGAAAGAAATCTCCCGCGCGCTGATGGAAGATCAGCCAGAGGTATTCATTCAGGTGCTGCGCGACTGCGGTGCGCTAAAAGTACTGATGCCGGAAGTCGATGCGCTTTTTGGTGTGCCGCAACCGGAAGCGCATCACCCGGAAATCGATACCGGCCTGCACACACTCAGCGTGCTGGAGCAGTCAGCGCTGCACAAACAACCGCTGACCGTGCGCTGGGCTTGTCTGCTGCATGACCTCGGCAAAGGCCTGACACCGGAAGAGGAATGGCCACGGCATATCGCCCACGAGCACACCGGGCTGAAGCTGATCAAAGCGGTCAATGAACGCTTCAAGGCGCCGAAGGACTGCCAGGAGTTGGCGCTGCTGGTTGGCAAGTACCACACCCATGGACACAGGGCGCTGGAGCTGAAAGCTTCGACATTGCTGGAGCTGCTGCAGAGTTTTGACGTGTATCGCCGACCGCAGCGCTTCGAAGAATTTATTGTCGCGTGCGAGATGGATGCCAGGGGCCGCAAAGGGCTGGAGCAGAGAAATTATCCACAGGCGGATTACTTGCGAGGCGCCGCCAGGGTTGCGCGGGAAGTTGCGGTGCAGCCGTTGCTGGAGAAGGGATTCAAAGGGCCTGAGCTTGGCGAAGCGCTAAAGCGTGAACGGCTCAAGGCGTTGAAAGCCTACAAAGAGGCGGCGTCAGCCTGAAAAGCTTAGTCTGATCGCCGCCCGGAGCAGGCTCGCTCCCACATTTTGGAATGCACTCCCCTGTGGGAGCGAGCCTGCTCGCGAAGGCGTCAATCAATTCAACACAAATCCGACGGCGTGAGCTGCTGCCCGCGCCACTCAAACCCGACTGGCGCCAGCACCTGGTCAATCTGCGCTTCAGCCCACAACGTCGCAAAGCTTTTGCCCACCCCCGGATGCACGCGATCCGGCGCAATCAGCGACAGCGGCCACAGCACAAAAGCATTTTTAAGAATCTCGGCGCGCGGCAACACCAGGCCGTCAAAATTGCCCACCAGATCGCCGTACAACAGCACGTCGATATCCAGCGGCAAGCCCTTGCGATCCGGTGCGTAACGACCGTTATCAGCCTCGATGAATTTCAAGCGTCGATCCAGTTCCATCAATGGCAGGTCGGTATACGCCGACACCACGAAATTGAAAAACGGCCCGCTCTTTATGCCCACTGGCTGGCTCTCGAACACCGCCGAACAGCGGATATCCACCAGAAACGTCGCCAATGCGTCGAGACCAGCGCGCAAATGGGCTTCGCGCTCGATATTGCTACCGAGCCCGAGGTATACCTGAGTCAGCGACATCCGCGCTCGATCTCCACACCCACGCCGCCCTTGGCCGCTGGCACCGCACCAGGCTTGGTCAGCTTCAGCCGCACCCAAGTGATGTTGAATTCGCTCATCAGCACTTCGACCAGACGCTCAGCAAAGGTCTCGACCAGTTGAAACTGCGCCTGCTCGGCAAAGTCCTGGATTCGCGTGGATACGCTGGCATAGTCGAGCGCCAGGGTCAGGTCGTCACCGGCAGCGGCCGGGCGATTGTCCCAGGCGAAGCTCAGATCAAGTCGCAGGCACTGTCGGATGCCGCGCTCCCAGTCGTAGGCACCGATCACGGTGTCGACTTCCAGGCCCTCGATAAACACTCTGTCCAAGCACTTCTCTCCACTGCACGACAAGGGCGCAATGCGCCGTTAGAATCAGGGCGTCCTCGCCCGGAATAGTTAGCATGTTTTGGTTACTGGCGACTTTCGCCTACCTGCTCGGCTCGCTGTCCTTCGCCATTTTGCTCAGCCGCCTGACCGGAAATCCGGACCCGCGAATGAGTGGCTCGGGCAATGCCGGCGCCACCAACATGCTGCGCCTGGCAGGTCGCAAACTGGCGATCCTGACCCTGCTCGGTGATCTGTGCAAAGGCCTGGTGCCGGTGCTGATCGCCTCGGCAGCGGGCCTTTCGCTGCAGGATCAGGCGTGGATTGGCGTGTGCGCCGTGATCGGTCACCTGTTCCCGCTGTACTTTCGCTTTCGCGGCGGCAAAGGTGTCGCCACCGCTGCCGGCATGCTGCTGGGCCTGTATCCGCCTGCAGCACTGTTGGCAGTATGCGCCTGGCTGCTGACGTTCTACCTGACCCGCACCAGCTCGCTCGCGGCACTGATCGCCACGCCGCTGACCCTGCCGCTGCTGGCCTGGCAGGAACCGGAAGCGCTGTTGCCGATGAGTGCGCTGACACTGCTTATCGTCTGGCGCCACCGCGGCAATCTACGCGACCTGTTTGCCGGGCGCGAACGGCATTTTTAAATACCGTCCATGAGCGCCGCTCATCACAGCGCCGACAACTGCTCCATCGGCCAGCGCGCCTGCACGCTGATGGCCAGACTTTCCTGCTGACCGGCCTGCAAGCGCTGGCAACCGGCAAACGCGATCATCGCGCCATTGTCGGTGCAGAATTCGGGACGGGCGTAGAACACATCACCCTTCATGTCGCCGAGCATCTTTTCCAGCGAAACACGCAGAGCCTTGTTGGCACTGACGCCACCCGCGATCACCAGACGCTTCATGCCGGCCTGTTTCAGGGCGCGCTTGCACTTGATGGTCAAAGTCTCCACCACGGCCTGCTGGAACGCCAGCGCGATGTCGCAACGGGCTTGCTCGTTGTCGTCCCCGGCGCTGACGCACTGTTGCCAGGCGTTGAGCGCAGAGGTTTTCAGACCACTGAAGCTGAATTGCAGACCCGGGCGATCGCACATCGGACGCGGGAAGGTGAAACGTCCTGCAACGCCCTTCTCTGCCAACTTGGCGATTTCCGGTCCACCCGGGTAATTGAGGCCCATCATCTTCGCGGTCTTGTCGAAGGCTTCGCCGGCGGCATCGTCGAGCGTCTCGCCGAGCAGACTGTATTGGCCGATGCCATCGACCTGAACCAGCTGCGTATGACCACCGGAGACCAACAAAGCGACGAACGGGAATTCCGGCGGTTTTGACTCGAGCATCGGCGCCAGCAAGTGGCCTTCCATGTGATGCACACCGAGTGCCGGAATGCCCCAGGCAAACGCCAGTGCCTGAGCGCAGGAAGCACCCACAAGCAAAGCGCCAACCAGGCCAGGACCCGCGGTGTAGGCGATCGCATCGATCTCGGTCGGCACGCAGTCGGCTTCGGCCAACACCTGACGGATCAAGGGCAGCATGCGTTTGACATGGTCACGCGAGGCCAACTCCGGCACCACACCGCCATAGGCGCGGTGCAGGTCGATCTGGCTGAACAGGGCGTCGGCCAGCAGACCGCGTTCACTGTCATATAATGCGACGCCGGTTTCGTCGCAGGAGGTTTCTAATCCCAGTACTAGCATGGGTTTGCGCCTTGTTTAGGCTGACTTCGAAGGCGCGCATAATAGTCGCCGCGTGATGCCCCGACCAGCGGTTTTCGATCAGAGGCTTTGCATTCCGAGCGATGAGGGGTTAACATCCGCAACCCTTAAAAACCGACGTCTTCAAGTGCTCTTTTGCCGCGAGGATGTTGACCCCGGTAATGAATGAAGGTAGCTCTGGATGCCAGCCGTCAAAGTTAAAGAGAACGAACCCTTCGACGTAGCTCTGCGTCGTTTCAAGCGCTCCTGCGAAAAAGCCGGTGTACTGGCTGAAGTTCGTAGCCGCGAATTTTACGAGAAGCCAACTTCTGAGCGTAAGCGCAAAGCAGCAGCCGCTGTTAAGCGTCACGCCAAGAAAGTTCAGCGCGAACAGCGCCGCGCCGTTCGTCTGTACTAATACACAGACGTTCGTAGCAAGCTTCTTGCCTAAGCCCGGCTCTCAGCCGGGCTAATGGCATTTGCGTAAAACGCTTGATGCTTCACCGTCGAAGCCGCACACGCGACCGAGACAAATCTGCTTCACGCGTCAGACCTGGCTCTTTTGCCAGCGGTGCACGTCTTTTCTGACGAGCCTTTCAAGGCTACTGACGAGCACACCCACTGATTCCTCTCACGACGATCAGCCCAAGGCACCTGCATGCGTGCCCGCTTTATTGAGCTATCCGAGGCCCTCAACCGGCCGCCAGCGGATTCAGCGCAACACTTTCAAATAGTCGAAGACTGATGAGTACTAACGTCAGTGGATTTTCGGCAGATACACTTCCCGACAGCGATTACGCAGACGACACCGGTCGAGCCGCATATTTTGCGTGCCTACAGTAACGACCCGCGTCCGAATGCCCTTCGTATCGGACCATTTACAGCGCAGACGATGAGAACGCCATGGCCGGGCTGATACCCCAGAGCTTCATTGACGACCTGCTGAACCGCACCGACATCGTCGACGTGGTCAGCTCGCGCGTGCAATTGAAGAAGGCCGGCAAGAACTACACCGCCTGCTGCCCGTTTCACAAAGAGAAAACCCCGTCATTCAGCGTTAGCCCCGACAAGCAGTTCTACTACTGCTTCGGCTGCGGCGCCGGCGGCAATGCCCTCGGCTTTCTCATGGATCACGACAACCTGGATTTCCCCCAGGCTGTCGAAGATCTGGCCAAAGCCGCCGGCATGGAAATCCCTCGCGAAGAAAGCGGCCGCCCACACAAGCCGCGGCAGCCGACCGATTCGCCGCTGTATCCGCTGCTCACCGCTGCCGCCGACTTTTATCGGCAAGCGCTCAAGAGCCACCCATCACGCAAAGCGGCGGTGGATTACCTCAAAGGTCGCGGCCTGACTGGCGAGATCGCCCGGGATTTCGGCCTCGGCTTTGCCCCGCCGGGCTGGGACAACCTGTTCAAACATTTGAGCAGCGACACTTTGCAGCAGAAGGCCATGATTGACGCCGGCCTGCTGATCGAGAACGCCGAAACCGGCAAACGCTATGACCGCTTTCGCGATCGCGTGATGTTTCCGATTCGCGACACACGAGGGCGCATCATCGCTTTCGGCGGTCGCGTACTCGGCGACGACAAGCCGAAATACCTGAACTCACCGGAAACCCCGGTATTCCATAAAGGCCAGGAGCTCTACGGCCTTTATGAAGCGCGCAAGAACAACCGCAACCTCGACGAAATCATCGTCGTCGAGGGCTATATGGACGTCATCGCCCTCGCTCAGCAAGGCCTGAAGAATGCCGTCGCGACACTGGGCACAGCGACCAGCGAAGAACATTTGAAGCGTCTGTTCCGTGTGGTACCGAACGTATTGTTCTGCTTCGACGGCGACCAGGCCGGCCGCAACGCCGCGTGGCGCGCACTGGAAGCAACGCTGTCGAGCCTGCAGGACGGACGTCGCGCACGCTTTCTGTTTCTGCCCGAAGGCGAAGACCCGGACACCTTGGTTCGTGCCGAAGGCACTGACGCATTCAAGGCCCGGATCAATCAGCACGCTCAGCCGCTGGCGGATTATTTCTTCCAGCAACTGACCGAAGAAGCCGACCCGCGCTCGCTCGAAGGCAAGGCGCACATGGCCACCCTCGCAGCACCATTGATCGACAAAGTGCCAGGCGCCAACCTGCGCATTCTAATGCGTCAGCGCCTGACCGAAATCACCGGCCTGAGCAGCGAGACCGTCAGTCAGCTCGCACAAAGTGCGCCGCAGGAAGCACCGCCCGCCTACGATCCGGGCATCGATTACGACGCAATGCCGGATTACAGCGACTACCATCAGCCGCAGGCACAGGACATGTATGTGCCGCAGCAGGAATGGACGCCGAAGAAACCCGGTGCTGGCGGCAAAAAATGGGACAAGAAGCCCTGGGACAAGAACGGCAAGCGTGGCGGTGATCGCGACCAGCAACGCCCGCGCACACCGATTGGCGTCGAGTCGCCGACCCTGACCGCCCTGCGCACATTGCTCCATCACCCGCAATTGGCCGAGCGCGTCGAAGATGCCGGACACATTGCGGACGAGAATCAGACCAACGCCCAGTTACTTGTGGCGCTGCTCGAAGCCGTACAGAAGAATCCCAAGCTAAACTCATTTCAGTTGATCGCGCGATGGCACGGCACTGAACAGGGTCGCCTGCTCAAGGCACTGGCAGAAAAGGAATGGCTGATTGACGGAGATAACCTTGAACAACAGTTTTTCGACACCATTACTAGCTTGTCAGCCCGCCAACGCGAGCGAAATCTGGAACAGTTGCTCAGGAAAGCGCGTCAAAGCGAACTGAGCCTTGAAGAGAAAAATCAACTGCGCGACCTATTAAGTCGCAATGTTTCCGCATCAAACCCGACCTCAACTGGCGCGTGAGGTCATAGCTCAGGTATAATCCTCGGCTTGTTTTTTGCCCGCCAAGACCTTCAGTGGATAGGGTGTTATGTCCGGAAAAGCGCAACAGCAGTCTCGTATTATTGAGTTGATCAAACTGGGTCGTGAGCAGAAGTATCTGACTTACGCCGAGGTCAACGACCACCTGCCCGAGGATATTTCAGATCCTGAGCAGGTGGAAGACATCATCCGCATGATTAACGACATGGGGATCCCCGTACACGAGAGTGCTCCGGATGCGGACGCCCTTATGTTGGCCGACGCCGATACCGACGAGGCCGCTGCGGAAGAAGCAGCCGCCGCGTTGGCAGCGGTGGAGACCGATATCGGTCGCACCACTGACCCAGTGCGCATGTACATGCGTGAAATGGGTACGGTCGAGCTTCTGACTCGTGAAGGCGAAATCGAAATCGCCAAGCGTATCGAAGAGGGCATCCGTGAAGTGATGAGCGCAATCGCGCACTTCCCTGGCACGGTTGACCACATTCTCTCCGAGTACACTCGCGTCACCACCGAAGGTGGTCGCCTGTCCGACGTTCTGAGCGGTTATATCGACCCGGACGACGGCATTGCGCCGCCTGCCGAAGTGCCGCCGCCTGTCGAAGCGAAAGTGGCGAAAGCCGACGACGAGACCGACGACGATGAAGCCGAATCTTCCGATGACGAAGAAGAAGCCGAAAGCGGTCCGGATCCGGTCATCGCTGCCCAGCGCTTTGGCGCCGTGGCTGACCAGATGGAGATCACCCGCAAGGCCCTGAAAAAGCACGGTCGCAACAACAAGGCAGCGATTGCCGAGTTGCTCGCACTGGCCGAGCTGTTCATGCCGATCAAACTGGTACCGAAGCAATTCGAAGGCCTGGTCGAGCGTGTTCGCGGTGCCCTGGATCGTCTGCGTCAGCAAGAGCGTGCGATCATGCAACTGTGCGTACGTGATGCACGTATGCCACGCGCTGATTTCCTGCGTCAGTTCCCGAGCAACGAAGTCGACGAAAGCTGGTCCGACGCCTTGGCAAAAGGCAAGAGCAAGTACGCCGAAGCCATCGGTCGCGTGCAGCCGGATATCATTCGTTGCCAGCAGAAACTGATCGCGCTGGAAACCGAAACCGGTCTGACCATCGCAGAAATCAAGGACATCAACCGTCGCATGTCGATCGGTGAGGCCAAGGCCCGCCGCGCGAAGAAAGAGATGGTTGAAGCCAACTTGCGTCTGGTGATCTCGATCGCCAAGAAGTACACCAACCGTGGTCTGCAATTCCTCGATCTGATCCAGGAAGGCAACATCGGCTTGATGAAAGCGGTAGACAAGTTCGAATACCGTCGTGGTTACAAGTTCTCGACTTATGCCACCTGGTGGATCCGTCAAGCGATCACTCGCTCGATCGCCGACCAGGCCCGCACCATCCGTATTCCGGTGCACATGATCGAGACGATCAACAAGCTCAACCGTATTTCCCGGCAGATGCTGCAGGAAATGGGTCGCGAACCGACCCCGGAAGAGCTGGGCGAACGCATGGAAATGCCTGAGGACAAGATCCGCAAGGTATTGAAGATCGCTAAAGAGCCGATCTCCATGGAAACGCCGATCGGTGATGACGAAGACTCCCATCTGGGTGACTTCATCGAAGACTCGACCATGCAGTCGCCAATCGATGTCGCCACTGTTGAGAGCCTGAAAGAAGCGACTCGCGAAGTACTGTCCGGCCTCACTGCCCGTGAAGCCAAGGTACTGCGCATGCGTTTCGGTATCGACATGAACACCGACCACACACTCGAAGAAGTGGGCAAACAGTTTGACGTAACGCGTGAGCGGATCCGTCAGATCGAAGCCAAGGCGCTGCGCAAGCTGCGCCACCCGACGCGAAGCGAGCATCTGCGCTCCTTCCTCGACGAGTGATACCAGAACCCCCGGCCCAGGCCGGGGGTTTTGTTTATATGGCAGATTAAATCCCTCGCAACACCCCTCCCCCGCATACCCCGTCTACACTCGAAACAATCATCCCCGAGCCATAACGAGAGCGTTATGCCCAGATTGGCGTCCGTGCTTTTTTTGCTGTCACTGATGATCTGGACCGCAACGGCTGACGCGCTGACTCTGACCGATGAAGAACGTAGCTGGCTGGCGGCTCACCCGGACTTGCGCCTGGGTGTCGATGCATCGTGGCCGCCCTTTGAGTTTCGCGACGATCAGAGCCGCTATCAGGGCCTGGCTGCCGACTATATCGACGTAATCCGCCAACGCCTGGCGATCAAATTGACGCCCATCGAACCGGTGAGCTGGACGGTGGTGCTGGAACAAGTGAAGTCGGGCAAGATCGACCTTCTACCCGGCATCATGTCCACCCCCGAACGCCAGACCTACCTGTCGTTCACCCGCCCTTATCTCGACTTCCCGATTGTCATCCTCGCCCACATCGGCGGCGCGCAACCACGCAAGCTCGACGACCTGTACGGTTTGAAAATCGCCGTGGTAGAAAACTATGCGCCCCACGAACTGCTGCGCACCCACCACCCCGATCTGAATCTGGTGGCCATGCCCAATGTCAGTTCGGCGCTGCAGGCGCTGGCGACCGACGAAGTGGACGCGGTGGTCGGCGACCTCGCATCCAGCGTCTGGAGCTTGCGCCAGCTCAAGCTCGACGGCCTGTATGTCAGCGGCGAAACCCCGTATCGCTACCAACTGGCGATGGCCGTGCCCCGTGACAACAAGGTACTGGTGGGGATTCTCGACAAAGTACTGGCCGACATGAGCCCGGATGAAATCAGCAGCATTCAGGAGCATTGGGTCGGCAACGTCCTTGATCACCGGACATTCTGGTCGGATCTGCTGGTCTACGGCTTGCCGGGGCTGTTGCTGCTGGTAACGATTCTGGCAGTAGTGATCCGCATCAACCGCCGCCTGAGCTCGGAAATCGCCCGGCGCATCGACCTCGAACAGGAACTGCGCAGCAGCGAATACCACTATCGCGGCCTGGTCGAGAGCCTTTCGGCCATTGCCTGGGAAGCGCGGATGAGCGACTTCACCTACAGCTATGTGTCGCCCCACGCCGAAGACTTGCTCGGCTATCCACAATCCCATTGGCTGATCCCCGGTTTCTGGCACAACATCATTCATCCGGCCGACCTGACTCGCACGCAAAGTTACTGCAAAGAAGCCCTGTGTGAGGGGCGCGATCACATCGTCGATTACCGCGTGATCACCGCTGATGGCCGCTGTTTGTGGGTGCGCGACATCGTCAGCCTGATCGAACATGGCCACGAGCCGGTGATGCGCGGTTTGATGATCGACATCAGCGAAATCAAGCGCACCGAAGAGGCGCTGCAGCTTTCGGAGCAGAAATTCGCCTCGGTCTTCCAGCAATGCCCGGACATTCTGGTGATCGCGCGGCTGTCGGATGGCTGCCTGCTGGAGGTCAATGAAGCATTTGAAGAACAGATCGGACTGAAAGCCGAGGAAGTGCTGGGTCAAACGGCGACCGACCTGAATATCTGGGGCATTCCCGGCGTCGGTCCGGGGCTGCTGCAGCGTTTGCAGGCGGGCAGTATTCGCAATCTGGAAATGCCCTTTCGCCGCAACAACGGCCAGTTGTTCACCGGCCTGATCTCCGCCGAACCGTTTGATCTGGATACCACGCCAGCGCTGGTGGTCGTTGTGCGTGATATCACTCAGCTCAAGGAAACCCAGCAGCAACTGCAAACCTCCGAAGAAAAATTCGCCAAAGCCTTCCATGCCTCGCCCGACGGATTATTGTTGTCACGCCAGAGCGATGGCCTGCTGCTGGAGGTCAACGAAGGTTTCAGCCGCATTACCGGGTTCAACAGCGCCATGTCGGTGGACCGCTCGGCGCTGGATCTGGGGATCTGGGTCAATCTCAATGAACGCAAACAGATGCTCGATCTGTTGCATCGCGATGGTTTCGTCCGTGACTTCACCTGCCACATCCGTCGCAGTGACGGGCAGATTCGTCTCTGCGAGGTCTCCAGCCGTCCGCTGCCGATCGGTGAAGAAGACTGCATGCTGACCATCGCCCGCGACATCACTGAACGTCATCTGATGCAGGAAAAACTGCAACAGGCCGCCACTGTGTTCGAAAGCACCGCTGAAGGCGTGTTGATCACTGACACCCAACAGCACATCAGCGCGGTCAACCGAGCCTTTACCGAGATTACCGGTTACAGCGAAAGCGAAGCGCTCGGGCATACACCGCGCTTGCTCGCCTCCGGCCTGCATGACAGCGCGTTCTACGCGGCAATGTGGCACCAGCTGACCGACGAAGGTCACTGGCAAGGCGAGATCTCCAACCGACGCAAGAACGGCGAGTTGTACCCGAGTTGGCTGACCATCAGCGCGGTACGCAATCGCGACAAGTTCATTACCCACTTTGTCGCGGTGTTTGCTGACATCTCCAGCCTCAAGCATGCCCAAGCCAAACTCGACTATCAGGCGCACCACGACCCACTTACCGGCCTGCCGAACCGCACGTTGTTTGAAAACCGCTTGTTGATGGCACTGAACAGTCAGCAGGAAAACGGCGGTCAGGGCGCCGTGCTGTTTCTCGATCTCGACCGCTTCAAACACATCAACGACAGCCTCGGCCATCCGGTCGGCGACCTGCTGCTCAAGGGCATCGCCGTGCGCCTGAAAGAGCAACTGCGCGACATCGATACCGTGGCGCGTCTGGGCGGTGACGAATTCATCATCCTGCTGCCCGGACTGCAACAGGCCAGCGACGCCGACAACATCGCCAGCAAACTGCTCAACTGCTTTGGTGCGCCGTTCCAGGCCGGCGAGCATGAGTTCTTCATCAGCGCCAGCATCGGCACCAGCCTCTATCCACGGGACGGGTGCGACGTCGCCACACTGGTGAAAAACGCCGACGCGGCCATGTATCGCTCCAAGGCCAAGGGCCGCAACCGCGTCGAGAGCTACACCCGCGACCTCACCGCCCAGGCCAGTGAACGCATCGCGCTGGAACACGAACTGCGTCGAGCCATCGAGCGTGACGAACTATTGCTCTATTACCAGCCGAAAATCAGCCTCGACGACCATCGCCTGGTCGGTGCAGAGGCGCTGATTCGCTGGCGTCATCCGACTTTCGGTGACGTACCGCCAGAGCACTTCATTCCGCTGGCCGAAGAGAACGGCATGATCCTGCAGATCGGTGACTGGGTGCTCGAGACCGCGTGCCGGCAGATGTTCGAATGGAATCAGGTCTACGACAGCCTCGGCCCGCTGTCGGTAAACCTCGCCGGCGCGCAACTTCGCCAACCGAATCTGCTCGGGCGCATCGAACAACTGCTCAAGGACAACCGCCTGCAGCCGGATTTACTGCAACTGGAAATTACCGAGAATTTCATCATGAGTCAGGCTGAAGAGGCGCTGGCGGTGCTGCACCAACTCAAACACCTTGGCGTACAACTGGCGATCGATGATTTCGGTACCGGATATTCCTCGCTCAGTTACCTCAAGCGCCTGCCGCTGGACATCCTTAAAATCGACCAGTCGTTTGTCCGCGGATTGCCCGACGATCCCCACGACGCGGCCATTGTCCGGGCCATCATCGCGCTGGGACGGAGCATGCAATTCACGGTCATCGCCGAGGGCGTGGAAACCCAGGCACAACAACAATTTCTCGCCGTCGAAGGCTGCGAACAGATCCAGGGCTACATCGTCAGCCTGCCGCTACCGCCGGAAGAATTCGCGGCAACGTTTCTTCGTGTAACCGTATCGGATTTTTCGGATAGCACAGCCGAGAAACCGTCGCTATAATCCGCGGCCTACTGAGGGCCTATAGCTCAGTTGGTTAGAGCAGAGGACTCATAATCCTTTGGTCCACGGTTCAAGTCCGTGTGGGCCCACCAAATTGAAAGCCGCGCATTGCGCGGCTTTCGCGTTTCTGGCGTTTGAAAGTAGCCAGCCAACTACACCCGGCCGTACTTGCGCCCGTGAAGCGTAACTTCCAAAATGCCAGCACAGGATGTCTGTCGGCATTAGGGATAAATAACCGTGTACAAACTCTCATCGCTACAAGCTGCCAGAGGACTGGCTGCGCTTTTTGTCGTAGCGTTTCACTCTCTCTTCATCAATGCCAAATATGTGCAAGGCGAAAGCCTGTTACCGGAGCTATTTGTTTTTGGCCAAACCGGCGTGGATCTGTTTTTTGTCATCAGTGGTTTTGTGATGGTTCTGGCTTTTCGCAACAAGTTTGGTCTTAAAGGCCAAGTCGCTGACTTTCTCAAAGGGCGATTCCTGCGAATTTATCCGACCTACTGGGTTTATTTTCTCGCCCTCTTCTTTGTCGCTCAGATCAAACCTGAACTGGTCGGCGGTTCGAAAAATGGGGATGTCGACATGACGTCGTCATTTTTCCTGCTCCCGGATTCAGCGTTACCGCTATTGATGGTTGCCTGGTCGCTTATCCATGAAGTCTGGTTTTATCTTGTGTTTGCCTTGATTCTGATACTGCCGGCCAAGTGGATGACTCATGCATTTGCGTTCTGGCTGATCACGATCATCGGCGTTTCGATCTTCACCCCTACGTCAGACAACCCCTATCTTCGAGTGATGTTCCATGAGTTCTCCATTGAATTCATCTTCGGCGCCTTGGCTGGAATCGCATATCTGCGGCTTTCGTTGCTTACCTCGCAGCCCCTTTTCAGCATTCTCCTGATGGTATTGGCTGGTCTGACCGGCCTCGTCTACGCACTTGCTTCAGACGTAGTCGGCGACGCCGATGTCATTCAATCGATAACCCTGGAGCGTGCATTTGCGATCGGTGGCGGTTACACGCTTTTGCTGTTGGCATTTGCACTGCTGGAAGCAAAAGGTAAATGGATGGCATCCGGTCTGCTCAGATCGGTCGGAGATATGTCCTATTCGTTATACCTGTCGCATGTTCTGACACTGAGCGTGTGCGGACGCCTCTGGGTCATGACGGGACTTAACGGTAACAGCGTCTGGCATGCGCTATTGTTCTGGGCGGTGTCCTACACCGCAGTGCTTGTGGTGGCTTACTTCAGTTATCAGCTAATAGAGCGCAAATTGTTAAATCTATCGCAGCACTTTCGACTACCTGTACGCGCGTAAAGAAACCGCGCATTTGCGCGGTTTCTTTACATGTCCGGGTTCAGCTTCATTGCCTGCAAGCGGCCTGCTGGCTGAGCCTGTAACATGCGCAGGCCAACTATCCGCGCCATGGAGCCGCCCTTGCCAGACACCCGCCCGCCCGCGCTCGATGAAATTGACCGTCAGCTGATCGCCGCACTGCAGATCAATGCCCGCGAGAGCGTGGCCATGCTCGCCCGGCAATTGGGCATCGCGCGCACAACAGTAACCTCACGATTGGCACGCCTTGAGAAGGCAAAAGTGATCACCGGTTATGGCGTGCGCCTCGGTCAACGTGTGATCGATGGCGGATTGCAGGCCTATGTCGGGATCAAGGTGCAGCCGCGTTCCGGTAAAGAAGTTCTACGCCGGTTGAGTGCGATGGCGCAGGTGCAGCAGTTGTGTGCGGTGAGTGGCGAATTTGATTATGTGGCGTGGTTGCGCACCGATTCGCCGGAGCAGCTGGATCAGTTGCTGGATCAGATCGGGAGTGTGGATGGGGTAGAGAAGACGACGACTTCGATCATTCTGAGCAGCAAGATTGATCGGGGGCAGCCGGTTTAAGATTTTGATCGGGCTTCTTGTGGGAATTGCAGGGCCTCTTCGCGAGCTGGCTCGCTCCCACATTTTGGTCGGTGTGCAGCCTCCAATCGTCATATTGGTCGT
The DNA here is from genome assembly GCF_022662375.1 of Pseudomonas sp. CROZ-RG-20F-R04-15. Taxonomy (GTDB): domain Bacteria; phylum Pseudomonadota; class Gammaproteobacteria; order Pseudomonadales; family Pseudomonadaceae; genus Aquipseudomonas. The sequence continues at coordinate 62,444 of NZ_JAKNQL010000021.1, forward strand.
TAATCTGGCAAAACGACGACACTTTGCGTCTTATTAACGTGTTCTGCGCTCCCTAGAATGGCTGGCATCTTTTCCTATACTCAGACGCGCATCCCGCGTCGGGTCGCCAGCAAGGTCAGCCATGAACAAGAACAATCGCCATCCTGCAGACGGTAAGAAACCAGTCACCATTTTCGGCCCGGACTTTCCGTTCGCGTTTGACGACTGGATCGAACACCCGGCCGGCCTCGGCACAATTCCTGAGCACAACCACGGCGCTGAAGTGGCGATTGTCGGCGCGGGCATCGCCGGTCTGGTGGCCGCTTACGAACTGATGAAGCTCGGTCTGAAACCGGTGGTTTACGAGGCCTCGAAACTCGGTGGGCGGCTGCGCTCGCAGGCGTTCAACGGCACAGACGGTATCGTCGCTGAACTCGGCGGCATGCGTTTCCCGGTGTCTTCCACCGCGTTCTATCACTACGTCGACAAGCTCGGACTTGAGACAAAACCTTTCCCCAACCCGCTGACGCCAGCCTCTGGCAGCACTGTGATCGATCTGGAAGGCAAAACCCATTACGCACAGAAACTGGCGGATCTTCCTGCACTGTTCCAGGAAGTGGCTGACGCTTGGGCGGATGCGCTGGAGGCAGGCTCGCAGTTCGCCGATATCCAGCAAGCCATTCGCGACCGCGACGTGCCGCGCCTGAAAGAGCTGTGGAACACGCTTGTGCCGTTGTGGGACGACCGCACCTTCTATGATTTCGTCGCCACCTCCGAAGCGTTCGCCAAGCTGTCGTTCCATCACCGCGAAGTGTTCGGTCAGGTCGGTTTCGGCACCGGCGGCTGGGATTCGGATTTCCCCAACTCGATGCTGGAAATCTTCCGCGTGGTGATGACCAACTGCGACGATCACCAACACCTGGTGGTCGGCGGCGTCGAGCAAGTCCCACAAGGCATCTGGCGGCATGTGCCGGAGCGCTGCGTGCACTGGCCCGAAGGCACCAGCCTGAAATCCCTGCACCGTGGCGCACCGCGTTCCGGCGTGAAGAAAATCTCCCACGCGCCGGATGGCCGTTTCGCGGTCACCGACAACAACGGCGACACCCGCGAATACGCCGCCGTACTGACCACGTGCCAGAGCTGGCTGCTGACCACGCAGATCGAATGCGACGAAACCCTGTTCTCGCAGAAGATGTGGATGGCCCTCGACCGCACGCGCTACATGCAGTCGTCGAAAACATTCGTGATGGTCGACCGGCCGTTCTGGAAGGACAAGGACCCTGAAACCGGCCGCGACTTGATGAGCATGACCCTCACTGATCGCCTGACTCGCGGCACCTATCTATTCGACAACGGCGACGACAAACCGGGCGTGATCTGCCTGTCCTATTCTTGGATGAGCGATGCATTGAAGATGCTTCCGCACCCGGTGGAAAAACGCGTTGAGCTGGCGTTGAATGCGTTGAAAAAGATCTACCCGAAAGTCGACATCGCCGCGCGAATCATTGGTGACCCCATCACCGTGTCGTGGGAAGCGGATCCGTACTTTCTCGGTGCTTTCAAAGGCGCCCTGCCCGGCCACTACCGCTACAACCAGCGCATGTACGCGCACTTCATGCAGGACGAGATGCCCGCCGAGCAGCGCGGTATTTTCATCGCCGGCGACGACGTTTCGTGGACACCGGCATGGGTGGAAGGCGCGGTGCAGACTTCGCTCAACGCGGTGTGGGGAATCATGAAGCATTTCGGTGGTTCGACACATAAAGCGAACCCGGGCCCGGGTGATGTGTTCAAAGACATCGGCCCTATCGCCCTGCCCGAGTAAGAGGAATCCCTGATGCGTGTAGCCCTTTATCAATGTCCGCCGCTGCCCCTGGACCCCGCCGCCAACCTGCAACGCCTGCATCAATTGGCGATGGAGGCCAAGGGCGCCGACCTGCTGGTGCTGCCGGAAATGTTCATGACCGGCTACAACATTGGCGTCGAAGCGGTGAGCACACTGGCCGAGGTCTACAACGGGGAATGGGCGCAACAGATCGGCCGGATCGCCAAGGCAGCCGGTTTGGCGATTGTGTATGGTTATCCCGAGCGCACCGCCGACGGGCAGATATACAACGCCGTGCAGTTGATCGATTCGCACGGTGAGCGCCTGTGCAATTACCGCAAGACGCATCTGTTCGGCGATCTGGATCGCTCGATGTTCAGTCCGGGCGAAGATGACTTCCCAATCGTCGAACTCAACGGCTGGAGTCTCGGTTTCCTGATCTGCTACGACCTGGAGTTTCCGGAGAATACTCGTCGTCTGGCGCTTGCTGGCGCCGAACTGATTCTGGTGCCGACAGCGAACATGATTCCGTTCGATTTCGTCGCCGACGTTACCGTGCGTTCGCGCGCCTTCGAAAATCAGTGCTACGTGGCCTACGCCAACTATTGCGGCAACGAAGGCGACATCCACTATTGCGGACAAAGCAGCATCGCCGCGCCGGATGGCAGCCGTATCGCTCAGGCTGGATTGGACGAAGCGCTGATCATCGGTGAGCTCGATCGACAGTTGATGCTCGACTCCCGCGCCGCCAATCGCTACCTCAGCGATCGCCGCCCGGAGCTTTACGGCGCGCTCAACCAGCGCTAATCCGCTAGCATTGGCACTTCACTGTTCTGGAAGTGCCCATGCCTGCGCCGACTCATCCCCGCCCCCACACTGAAACCCTGGCCAATGGCTTGCGCGTGACCCTGCGTCATGTGCCCGGTCTGAAGCGCAGCGCCGCTGCCTTGCGCGTGACGGCCGGTAGCCATGACGTGCCGTTGGCATGGCCGGGGCTGGCGCATTTTCTCGAGCATTTGCTGTTTCTCGGCACCGAGCGCTTTCCGGCGGACGAAGGGCTGATGGCCTACGTGCAAGGTCACGGCGGGCAAGTGAATGCCAGCACCCGTGAACGCACCACAGACTTTTTCTTTGAGCTGCCGACGGGTTCGTTCAGCGGAGGGCTGGAGCGTCTGTCAGACATGCTCGCCAAGCCGCGTATGAATCTGCACGATCAGTTGCGGGAACGCGAAGTGTTGCAGGCGGAATTTGTCGCATGGTCACAGGATCCTGCTGCACAACAGCAGTTTGCGTTGTATGAAGGTTTACCGGCAGAACATCCGTTGCGCGGGTTTCATGCGGGGAATCGGGACAGCCTGCAAATTGAGCAGCCCGCGTTTCAACAAGCGTTGAAAGATTTCCACCAGCAGTTTTATCGGACCGGGCAAATGACGTTGAGCCTGGTTGGGCCGCAGGGTCTTGAAGAGTTAAAAGTACTGGCTGAGCAATTTTCGCAAGCCTTACCGGCTGGGGATAACGTTGCGCGGGCTATGCCCCTGCCGTTAGCGGTGAAAAGTTATCAACAGCTCGGTGAGCGACGCGGCAATTTGATGTTTGCGTTCGATGCCTTGCCTGAGGCGTCGGGCGAGGCTCTGGCGTTTCTCTGTCATTGGCTGAACAGCGCCAAATCCGGTGGGTTGCTCGCGCATTTGCAGCAGCAGAAGCTGGCAGATGGATTGAAAGCCGCGCCGGTTTATCACTTTGCCGGGCAAGCGTTGTTGCATCTGGAATTCACCGCGCCATCGGAATCGTTAAACGCCATTCGCGAACAACTGCTCGATTGGCTGAGTTTCTTTGCTCAGCAAGATTGGACGCCATTGCGCAAGGAATACGCAGCTCTGCTGCAACGCCAGCAGCAGGTCAGCGGCGCATTGCAACTGGCGCGGCTCGACAGTGAGCAATTGGAAAATGGCCTGTCCGAGACAGGCGTAACAGCCCTCTCACAGATCCTCGGCGAAATCGGTACTGTGGATAACTTCAGCAAGCACTGGCACCTGCCTGCCGCCAATCCATTCCTGCGAACCAATGAACCCTTGGCCAACGCCGGACTGATCCGTGGCCAGACCAGCGCTCACCGGGGGCTGCGCACGTTTGCTCAGGATCGTTCGCGCGGTCGTCGCGAGCGTTCGCCGATGCAGTTCAGTCAGGCGTTGCCGGACAACGGTGATGAAGGTGCGATTTATCTGCGCTGGCAGGTTGAGGCCGCCGCCAGCACTGATCTGCTATCACGGTTGCAGCGTAGTCTTCGGCAAACGCAGCAAGACGCGCGAGAGGCCGGCGTCGAGCTGACTTTCAGCACCACTGGCAATCAATGGCTGCTGAAGCTCACCGGTCTGCAGGAGCCAATGCCCGGCGTCCTCGAGCTCGCGCTGAAATGTCTGACACAGGTTGACGCCGATTCACCGCTTACTGAGCCGCAAAAGCCTCTGATCCCCATTCGCCAACTGCTCGAAGCGCTGCCGGGACATGTTTTGCCATCAGCCAGAACCGGCGACGAAGCCAATCCCCAGTGGACAACTTCACGCTGGGACGGCCTCGCCCTGGGTCTCAACCCACAAACGCAATCCGCCATGGGCCTGGCCCTGAGCCGTATTCCCGGGACCCCGGACAATCAGTTGCCTGCGCCGACAGCTGTGGCTGCGCAAAAACACTGGAGCCACATCGACACCGCATCCAGCGAGCATGCCTTGCTGCTGTACTGCCCGACTGCCAGCCGCGACATTGCCGACGAAGCCGCATGGCGACTCCTCGCGCAGGTGTGCCAGACGCCGTTCTATCAGCGTCTGCGTGGCGAATTGCAATTGGGCTATGCGGTATTCAGCGCACTGCGCCAGATTCACGGCCAAACGGCCATGCTGTTCGGCGTGCAATCCCCGAACACCCAACCCGTGGAACTGCTTGGGCACATTCGGCAATTCTTCGAAAGCCTGCCAAAGCTGATTGAAAAGATGGATGAGTCGAGCTTCGAGCAACAGCGCCAGAGCCTCGCCGATCAATTCGACGACGCCAATCTGTCCAGCAAAGACGCCGCCGAACTGCTCTGGCAGGCCAGACTCGCCGGCCACTCGTCGGATTATCTTGAGCAATTGCCCGCCGCCATCCTGCAACTGGATCGCCAGGCATTGTTCGCAGCTGCTCAGCGTTTGATCAACGCAGACGGCGGCTGGCTCTGCCTCGCCAGCGATCCGGCGCCCGCAACCCCATGGCAAGCGACAAATTGATCATTACCGAGGCTGCAAGGAGCTTTCTCAAAGATTCACGGGCATTTATCCGGAAATTTTGAGTAACATAGCAGCCTAACTATTTGGAACATCTTTGCGCTGCCGTGGACTATACCTATGGACAGCGCTATCCCACCCACCCTGAAGGAGACACCCATGTCCTGGACAAAACCTGCTTACACCGACCTGCGTATCGGCTTCGAAGTCACCATGTACTTCGCCAGCCGCTGAGTTCTGCTTACGTAGAATTGCAGTGCAACGCCTCGGCTCGCCGGGGCGTTTTATTTTCCGCGTTGAAATGATGGAGTGTTCATGTTCGTCCAGATTCTGGGTTCGGCCGCTGGCGGCGGTTTTCCGCAGTGGAACTGCAACTGCGTCAACTGTGCAGGTTTTCGCGACGGCAGCCTGAATGCCAAGGCCCGCACCCAATCGTCCATCGCGATTTCCGATGACGGCGTGAACTGGGTGCTGTGCAACGCCTCGCCAGACATCCGCGCGCAGCTGCAAAGCTTCGCTCCGATGCAACCGGGCCGCGCCCTGCGTGACACCGGCATCAGCGCGATCATCCTGATGGACAGCCAGATCGACCACACCACCGGTCTGCTCAGCCTGCGCGAAGGCTGCCCGCATCAGGTCTGGTGCACGGACATGGTTCACGAAGACCTCAGCACCGGTTTCCCGCTGTTCAAGATGCTCGCCCACTGGAACGGCGGGCTGGACTGGAACCGCATCGAACTCGACCAGAGTTTCACCGTGGCCGCGTGCCCGAACCTGCGCTTCACCCCGCTGCCATTGCGCAGCGCCGCGCCGCCGTACTCGCCGCACCGCTTCGATCCGCATCCGGGCGACAACATTGGTCTGATCGTTGAAGACCTGAACACTGGCGGTAAATTGTTCTATGCGCCGGGTCTGGGCAAGGTTGATGCGCCATTGCTGGAGATCATGGCCGGCAGCGATTGCCTGTTGGTCGACGGCACGATGTGGGATGACGATGAAATGCAGCGCCGTGGCGTTGGCACTCGCACCGGTCGTGAGATGGGTCATCTGGCGCAAAACGGCCCTGGCGGCATGCTGGAAGTGCTGGAGCAACTGCCAGAACAGCGCAAAGTGCTTATCCACATCAACAACACCAATCCGATTCTCGATGAAGATTCGCCGGAGCGTGCCGAACTGGCGAGACGTAATGTTGAAGTGGCGTTTGATGGCATGAGTATTGTGCTGTAGCGACCGGCCTCTTCGCGAGCAAGCTCGCTCCCACATTGGATCTGTGGCGTTCACAAACCCTGTGGGAGCGAGCTTGCTCGCGAAGGCGTCCGAATAGATACCCAGGATTCCAACGGTTGTTCCCCGGAGAACCGCAATGACTGACACGCCAATGTCCCCCGCCGAATTCGAAGCGGCCCTGCGCGCCAAAGGCGCCTACTACCACATCTACCACCCGTATCACGTGGCGATGTATGAAGGCCGCGCCACTCGCGAGCAGATCCAGGGCTGGGTCGCCAACCGCTTCTACTACCAGGTGAACATCCCCCTGAAAGACGCGGCCATCCTCGCCAACTGCCCCGATCGGGAAATCCGCCGCGAGTGGATTCAACGTCTGCTCGACCACGACGGCGCCCCCGGTGAAGACGGCGGCATCGAAGCCTGGCTGCGCCTCGGTCAAGCGGTCGGTCTCGACCCGGATCAACTGCGTTCCCAGGAACTGGTACTGCCCGGCGTACGTTTCGCCGTCGACGCTTACGTCAACTTCGCCCGTCGCGCCAGTTGGCAGGAAGCCGCCAGCAGCTCGCTGACTGAACTGTTCGCGCCGCAGATTCACCAGTCGCGCCTCGACAGCTGGCCACAGCATTACCCGTGGATCGATCCGGCCGGTTACGAATACTTCCGCACCCGCCTCGGTCAGGCCCGGCGTGATGTCGAGCATGGTCTGGCGATCACGCTCGAGCACTACAAGACCCGCGAAGGCCAGGAGCGCATGCTGGAAATTCTCCAGTTCAAACTGGACATTCTTTGGAGCATGCTCGATGCCATGAGCATGGCCTACGAACTGAACCGCCCGCCGTATCACAGCGTCACCGAACAACGCGTCTGGCATAAAGGAATCACCTTATGAGTTTTGATCGCAGCAAAGTCCCGACCTGGCGTCCCGGCTACCGCTTCCAGTACGAACCGGCGCAGAAAGGTCATGTGCTGCTTTATCCGGAAGGCATGATCAAACTCAATGAATCTGCCGCGCTGATCGGCGGTTTGATTGACGGTCAGAGCGATGTCGCGGCAATCATCGCCAAGCTCAATGAGCAATTCCCCGGCGTGCCCGAGCTCGGTGACGACATCGAGCAATTCATGGAGGTTGCCCGTGCGCAGCACTGGATCGAACTTGCCTGATCTGCCGCCCAAGCCTGAAGTCGGCCTGCCGCTGTGGCTGCTCGCCGAACTGACCTACCGCTGCCCGCTGCAGTGCCCGTACTGCTCGAATCCACTGGATTTCGCCGAGCAGGGCAAAGAGCTGAGTACCGAGCAGTGGATCAAGGTGTTCCGCGAAGCGCGGGAGATGGGCGCAGCGCAATTGGGCTTTTCCGGTGGTGAGCCGCTGGTGCGTCAAGATCTCGCCGAGCTGATTCATGAAGCGCGGCAGTTGGGTTTCTACACCAACCTGATCACCTCCGGCATCGGCCTGACCGAGCAGAAAATCAGCGACTTCAAGAAGGCTGGCCTCGATCACATCCAGATCAGTTTTCAGGCCAGTGACGAGCAAGTGAACAATCTGCTCGCCGGCTCGAAAAAAGCCTTCGCGCAGAAGCTGGAAATGGCCCGCGCGGTGAAGGCCCACGGTTATCCGATGGTGCTGAACTTCGTCACCCATCGGCACAACATCGACAAGATCGACCGCATCATCGAGCTGTGCATCGCCCTGGAAGCCGACTTCGTCGAGCTCGCCACTTGCCAGTTCTACGGTTGGGCGCAGCTCAATCGTGTCGGCCTGTTGCCGACCAAAGAGCAACTGGTGCGCGCCGAACGCATCACCAACGAATATCGGGCGAAACTGGAAGCCGAGGGGCATCCGTGCAAGCTGATTTTCGTCACCCCGGATTACTACGAAGAACGCCCGAAAGCCTGCATGAACGGCTGGGGCAGTATCTTTCTGACAGTCACGCCGGATGGCACCGCCCTGCCCTGCCATGGTGCCCGGCAAATGCCAGTTCAGTTTCCCAATGTGCGCGATCACAGCATGCAGCACATCTGGTACGACTCGTTCGGCTTCAACCGCTTTCGCGGTTACGACTGGATGCCCGAGCCGTGCCGTTCCTGCGATGAAAAAGAAAAGGACTTCGGCGGCTGCCGCTGCCAAGCGTTCATGCTCACCGGTGATGCAAGCAACGCAGACCCGGTTTGCAGCAAATCCGAACATCACGGCGTGATCCTCAAGGCCCGCGAAGAAGCCGAGACCGCCACTCAAACCATCGAACAATTGGCCTTTCGCAATGAACGAAACTCACGCCTCATCGCCAAGGGCTGAGCCTTTCAGCGCCTCGCAAGCCGTCGCTGCCGGCATGGACTTCGCGGAGTTGCAGCTCGGCGCCAATGGGCTGTTCTGGAATGAGTATCGTCCGGAAGATGCCGCGTGCCGGATCTGGCACTGGCGCAATGGCGTGGCGAAATGTTTGACGCCGAATGGCTTCAGCGTGCGCAGTCGCGTGTACGAATATGGCGGTGGTGCGTTTTGTCTGACGCCGGACGGGGTGGTTTTCGTTGCAGAGGCGGATCAGCAGTTGTACCGCCAGAAGCTCGGTGGCGAGCCGCAAGCATTGACCTCGGGTGAGTGCCGTTATGGCGATCTGCATTTTGCTTTCGGCCAAGTGCTGGCGGTCGAAGAACAGCAAGATCAGCATCGGCTCGTAGCAATCGATCTGGCTGACGGAACGCGGCATTTGTTGGTTGAGGGCGCGGATTTTTATGCTGCGCCAACTATCAGCCCGGATGGCCAGCGTTTAGCCTGGATCGAGTGGAGCCGGCCGCATCAGCCGTGGACATCGACTCGACTGATGGTGGCTGAGCGCCTGGCAGACGGTGCATTCAGTTCGCCGCGCTGCGTGGCTGGCGCCGAGATTGAAGAGTCCATTCAACAGCCGCGATTTGATGATGAAGGTCGGCTGTATTGCCTGACTGATCGCGGTGGATTCTGGCAACCGTGGGTTGAGACTTCCGACGGTTTGGAGCCATTGCCTTCTGCGCAAGCCGATCACGCTCCGGCGCCTTGGCAATTGGGCGGCTGCACTTGGCTGCCTGTTGATAATGCGTTTTTGGCGAGCTGGAGCGAAGGTGGTTTTGGTCGCCTGACGCTCGGTGACGAAGATTTCACTGGTGACTACAGCCGCTTCCGTCATCTCGCTGTGGATGAGCGATTTATCTACTGCATCGCCGCCTCACCGATCAGTCCTTCGGCGGTCATCGCCATTGATCGAACCACGCGAGAAGTGAACGTGCTGGTGGGTGGCGTGGCGCCCTTGCCTGCTGAGCGCATCAGTCGTCCGCAAACACTGCGCTACCCAAGTGGTTCAGGCCACGCTCACGGGTTCTTTTATCCAGCCATGAGCGGCGAGACGAAACCACCGCTGGTGGTATTCATCCACGGCGGCCCGACGTCGGCCTGCTACCCGATGCTCGACCCGCGCATCCAATACTGGACGCAACGCGGCTTCGCCGTCGCTGATCTCAACTATCGCGGCAGCAGCGGATATGGCCGGGAATATCGCCAGGCCTTGTACCTGAGCTGGGGTGAGGTGGATGTCGAGGACGCTTGTGCGGTTGTGAGCTATCTCGCCGAGCAGGGTTTGATCGACGGTGAACGCGCATTCATTCGTGGCGGCAGCGCGGGCGGATACACCACGTTGTGCGCGCTGGCGTTCAAACAGGTTTTCCGCGCCGGCGCCAGCCTCTACGGCGTCAGCGATCCGGTCGCGCTGGGCCGGGCGACGCACAAGTTCGAAGGGGATTATCTGGACTGGCTGATCGGTGATCCCGAGCAGGACGCCGAACGCTACGCGGCCCGCACGCCGCTATTGCACGCAAAAAACATCCGCGTGCCGGTAATCTTCTTTCAAGGTGAACTGGACGCGGTCGTTGTCCCGCAACAGACCCGCGACATGGTCACGGCACTCGAGCAGAACGGCATCCCGGTCGAAGCGCATTACTACCCCGACGAGCGCCACGGCTTCCGCCGCGCGGCCAATCAGGCGCATGCGCTGGAGCAGGAGTGGAAGTTCTATCGGCGGGTGATGGGGTTGGCGGACTGATCACCGCGCCCCGTTCAAAGGCGAGTTGCCCATTCGCGAGCAGTGCGGTGCGCACTCGCGAGAAGGCGCGCCCCAGGCGCAGGAGCATTTCGTCGATGTTCGCTTTGCTGACCGTGAGTGCCGGGGTGAAGCGCAGGCAGTTGGCTTGCGGGGCGTTGAGCAGCAGGCCTTCGTGAAGGGCGGCGTGGACTACGGCGTCGGCGGAATCGTCCGACAGGGTCAGTCCGTAGAACAGGCCTTGTCCACGCAATTCGCCGTGGTCATAGCGGTGCGCCAATCGGGCCAGGCCCTCGCGCAGATGCTGGCCGTTGTCGTTGACCTGCTGGAGAAAGCTGCGGTCGTGCACGCTGTCGAGCACCACTAAACCGGCCGCTGTCATCAGCGCGTTGCCGTGATGCGTACCACCGAGTTCGCCCGCCTCGAAACAGCACGCTTTGCCCCGCGCCAGCAGCGCCGCCAATGGCACTCCACCGCCAAGTCCTTTGCCGAGCACGACGATATCCGCGCGCACGCCATAGGACTGCTCAGCGAGCAAAGAGCCGCACCGACCGATGCCGGTTTGCACTTCGTCGAGGATCAGCAGAATGCCCAGTTCACGGCACAGGCGCTCAACACCTTTGAGGTAATGCTCGGTGGCAGGCATAACCCCGGCATCGCTTTGAATCGGTTCCAGCATGATCGCCACGGTCTGCGCATCAACCGCCGCGTGCAGCGCCGGCAAATCGTTGAACGGCACCGGATCGAAACCCGGCAGCAACGGCGCAAACCGGTTGTGCAGGTTGCAGCTATCGGAAGCGGAAATTGTCGCCAGACTGCGACCGTGACAACCCTGATTCGCGACAATAATCCGCGAGGCACCGCCGCGATGCAGTTGCCCCCACTTGCGCGCCAGTTTGATCGCCGCTTCACAGGCTTCGCTGCCGCTGTTGAGCAAGTACGCCTGATCGCTGGAAGTGGCGGCGCACAGACGCTCGGCGAGGCTGAGCATGCCGCGATTATGCAGATTGAAACCGGGGTTGATCAGCGCCTGAGCCTGGCTGCTGATGGCTTTGACCAATGCCGAGGGGCTGTGGCCAAGGCTGTTGGCACCGCCGGCCTGGGAAAAATCGAGGTACGCGCGGTCGTTACTGTCCCACAACCACGAACCCTGCCCCCGGACGAACACCTGCTGCGGCCGTTCGATGCTGGGCATCAAGCGCTCGGCGCTCAGATTCTCGCTGTGATCAGAAGGATTGGCCTCGAAAGCGAGGTCATCCAGACTCGGCGTCTGGCGCCGCAAACTGAACAGATTCATTGGAAAAAACCTCGTTCGAGGTTTTTTGAACTGCCTATGCAAACACTGTCGAAGCGAACGCTATTCATCGCGCTTTCTGGCCCTGCAAGCCTTGTGAATGCGGTTAGACTAGGCGCACTGACGCCTGCGGGCCATTTCGATTTCCCAGCATTTTCGATAAGCGTTACTTATGGATTTCAAACAACTGCGTTATTTCGTCGCGGTCTACGAAGAAGGTCATGTCGGCCGCGCTGCCGAGCGCCTGTCTATCTCGCAACCGGCACTCTCACAGCAGATCCGCCAACTCGAGCAAAACCTCGACGTCACTCTGTTCGAACGCAGCAGCAAACGCCTGCTGCCAACTCTCGCCGCGCACACGCTGTACAACCATGCCTTGCCATTGCTTGATGGATTGCAACGGGCGCGCGAGGCATTGGGCAACTTCAAGGGCCAGGCCTTGCGCACACTGGCAATCGGCGTGCTGCAAACGGTGCACACCAGTCTGGTGCCGCAAATGCTTGAGCGGGTGCGCAAGGCGCAGCCACATCTGGTGGTGCAGATTTATGAATTGACTGGACTTGAGATCGAGCGGCGTTTGCTAAATGGTTCTTTGGACATTGGCATCAGTTATCTACCGCCGCGCCAACCGGGTCTGCACGGCGTGATGCTCTACGAAGATGAACTGACGCTGGTGATCCCGGCGGATCATCCATTGCGTGAATTCAAGAAAGTCTCGATGCGCCAGGCTGCCGAACTGCCGATGTTGCTGCTGGGCGAAGAATTCCAGATCCGCCAGATCTGGCAGGCGCAACTGACCGCTCTGGGGCGACGTCCACAGGTGCAGGCAGAGCTGAACAATATGGTGGGGATTCTCGACAGTCTGCCGCACACCAAACTGGCGACGGTGCTGCCGGGGCGTTCACAGAAGGAATACGACGATCAGGATCTGCTGTGGAAACCGCTGAGCGAGCCACGGGTGCCGCTGAAGGTTGGGTTGGTCTGTCGCGATGTGCAGCGTCAGCAGGCGCCTTTGGCGCTGTTGCAGACATTGCTGGAGGAAGTGATGGAGCGTAAAGTGCGGCCAGAGAGAGATCCTTTGGTCTGAGCACTTTTCTTCAGGCAAAAGAAAACCCCGCCGAAGCGGGGCTTTGCAGACTGTTTCCCTGACATCCATTTCACTCCGCCACCCTGGCAGAATCCTACGTGTCCGTGTTGTTGCTTTGCGCTTCCTGCGCGACGTCCATGAAATGTAGATTAGCCGTGGATCCAATCTACGCATATGGGAGAACAGCAGCACGTCATGTAAGAGAATGCTTACATGACGCTATCGCATCAGAATTGCGCCGCATCCAGCAGGAACAGCGACTCGCTACCGGCCTTCACTGACGCGCTCAACGAGTGAATTCGCGGCAGCAGACGGGCGAAGTAGAAGCGCGCAGTGCCGAGCTTGCTGGCATAGAAATCGTCCTGCGCTTCTTTGCCCAATGAGGCTTTGGCCATCAATGCCCACATGTAGGCGTAAGAAACGTATCCAAACGCTTGCAGATATTCGACCGACGCTGCGCCGATTTCGTTCGGGTTGTTTTTCGCCCGATCCAGCAGCCACGACGTCAGCTCGTCGAGGGTGTCGACGGCATCGTTTAGCGGCTTGGTGAATTCGCCCAGATCGGCACTGGCGGTAGCGGTGAAGTGGCGAATCTCGTCGGCGAACAGCTTGTAGAACGCGCCGCCGCTGCCAACGATCTTGCGCCCGACCAGGTCCAGCGCCTGAATGCCGTTGGTGCCTTCATAGATCTGGGTGATGCGCACGTCACGCACCAATTGCTCCTGGCCCCACTCGCGGATATAGCCGTGGCCGCCGAAAATCTGCTGGCCGTGTACGGTGGTTTCCAGACCGAGATCGGTGAGGAACGCTTTGGCCACCGGCGTCAGCAACGCGACCAGATCTTCCGCACGCTTACGGGTGGTGGCGTCTTCGCTGAACTTGGCGGTGTCGAGTTGCATCGCCACGTAAGTGGAGAACGCCCGGCCGCCTTCGTTCGAGGCTTTCATGGTCAGCAGCATGCGCCGCACGTCCGGATGGACGATGATCGGGTCAGCGACCTTGTCTTTGTTCTGCGCGCCGGTCGGAGAACGGCTTTGCAGACGGTCGCGGGCGTATTCAACGGCGTTCTGGTACGAGCGCTCGCCGGTGGCCAGGCCTTGAATGCCGACGCCCAGACGCTCGTAGTTCATCATGGTGAACATCGCGGCCAGGCCTTTGTTCGGCTCGCCGACCAGATAACCGACGGCTTCGTCGAAGTTCATCACGCAGGTCGCGGACGCCTGGATGCCCATCTTGTGTTCGATCGAACCGCAGGTCGCCGGGTTGCGTGCGCCCAAGCTGCCATCGGCATTGACCATGAATTTCGGCACGAGGAACAGCGAGATGCCCTTCGGGCCCGCCGGGGCGTCCGGCAGTTTCGCCAGCACCAAGTGAATGATGTTTTCGGTGAGGTCGTGTTCGCCACCGGTGATGAAGATCTTGGTGCCACTGACCTTGTAGGAACCGTCGGCCTGAGGCTCGGCCTTGGTACGAATGATCCCCAGGTCGGTGCCGGCGTGCGGCTCGGTCAGGCACATGGAACCTGCCCAGACGCCGGCGTACATGTTCGGCAGGTACGCGGCTTTCAGCTCTTCACTGGCGTGGGCGTTGATCGACAGGCAGGCGCCGGCGGTCAGCATCGGGTACAGACCGAAGGACAGGCTGGCGGAGTTGACCATTTCTTCAACCTGCGCCGACACGGCTTTGGGCATGCCCATGCCGCCGTAGGCCGGATCACCGCCAACGCCGACCCAGCCACCTTCGGCATACGTCTGATAAGCCTGTGGGAAACCGGCCGGGGTGGTGACAGCACCGTCAGCCCAATGGCAACCTTCTTCGTCAGCGGCGCGGCTCAGCGGCGCGATGCTTTTGCTGGTGACCTTGCCGGCCTCTTCGAGAATGGCTTCAACAGTTTCGGCGTCGACGGTCTCGGCCAGCGCCGGCAGTTCGGCCCAGAGTTTGGCGACTTCGAACACTTCATTGAGGACGAAGCGCATATCGCGCAGCGGCGCTTTGTAGTCAGCCATGGCAAACCTCGCAAGATCTAAACAGGTGATTCGTGGAATGATGTTTTCTGGGCCTGAGTGTACCCCAACAACTTTTGCGACACATAGGGTCAACCGGTGACCGATTTGTTATTTTTAGTCACCGCAAAAAATTGCAGCCCCGCCAACCCCAGATTCCCTGTGGAGCTGCCGCTGGCTGCGATTTTTTGATCTTCCCTAAAGCGCAAACAACTCCGCCGGCAACTTCATCAAACACTCACTCCCCGCCTCAATCGCCGCCCGATGCGCAGCCGTACGCGGCAACAAGCGTTTGAAGTAAAACTCGCACGTCGCCAATTTGCCCCGCAGGTAATCAGCCTCACCCTCGCCCGCGTCCAGTTGCGCCTGTGCCACCAACGCCATGCGCAACCAAAGGTACCCGAGAATGATGTAACCGCTGTACATCAGGTAATCCACCGACGCCGCGCCCACTTCATCAGGGTTCTTCATGGCCGCCATGCCGACCTTCATGGTCAGGTCGCCCCACTGCTGATTCAGCTCGTTGAGCTGCGCAACAAAACTGCCCAACTGCGGATGCTCGGCGTTGGCCGCGCAAAGCTTGTGGACGATTTTGGTAAAACCGCGCAGCAATTTGCCCTGACTGCCCAGCACCTTGCGCCCCAGCAGATCCAGCGCCTGAATGCCGTTGGTGCCCTCATAGATCGGCGCAATCCGGCAATCGCGCACCAGTTGCTCCATGCCCCATTCGCGAATAAATCCGTGGCCGCCAAATATCTGCATGCCGTGGTTGGTCACTTCCAGCCCGGTGTCAGTCATGAACGCCTTGCAGATCGGCGTGAGGAATGCCAACAGGTCTTCCGCCTCCTGCCGCGCCTCGGCGTCGCTGCTCAGGTGCGCGACATCGAGCAGTTGTGCGGTGAAATAGGTCAGCGCGCGATTGCCTTCGTTGAAGGCCTTCATGGTCAGCAGCATGCGCCGCACATCCGGGTGGACGATGATCGGGTCGGCCGCTTTGTCGGGGGCTTTGGCGCCGGTCAACGAGCGCATCTGCAAGCGGTCGTTGGCGTATTTGATCGCACCCTGGAAGCTCGCCTCGCCCAGACACAACCCCTGCATGCCGGTGCCGAGCCGCGCGTGGTTCATCATGGTGAACATGCAGTTCAGGCCCTTGTTCGGCTCGCCGATCAAAAAGCCCTTGGCGCCGTCGAAGTTGAGTACGCAAGTGGCCGACGCCTTGATACCCATCTTGTGTTCGATCGAACCGCAGGACACACCATTGCGCGCGCCCGCCTCGCCTGCCGTATCCGGCAAGAACTTCGGCACGATAAACAGCGAGATGCCCTTAGTCCCGGCCGGTGCATCCGGCAGTTTCGCCAACACCAGATGGATGATGTTGTCGCTCATGTCGTGCTCGCCGGCAGAGATGAAAATCTTGCTGCCGGTGACCGCGTAGCTACCGTCGGCCTGAGGCACGGCGCGGGTCTTGATGATGCCCAGGTCGGTGCCGCAATGGGCTTCGGTCAGGCACATGGTGCCGGTCCATTGCCCGGCGGTGAGTTTGCTCAGGTAAGTTTCTTTTTGTTCGGCAGTGCCGTGGGCATGGATTGCCGACATCGCGCCGTGGGTCAGGCCCGGGTACATGCCCCAGGACGTGTTGCTGGAGCCGACCATTTCGCTGATCACCAATCCCAGCGAACTCGGCAGGCCTTGGCCACCGTAAACCGGATCCGCCGCCAGACCGTGCCAGCCACCCTCCACGTATTGTGCGAAAGCCTGCTTGAAGCCTGTAGGCGTTGTCACCACACCGTTGTCGAAATGGCAGCCCTCTTCGTCACCGCTGCGATTGAGCGGTGCGAGTACGTTCTCACAGAACTTCGCGCCTTCTTCAAGGATCGCGTTGATCATGTCCGGGCTAGCGTCGTCCGCGCCGAGGCTGGCGTAATTGGCGTGGAAGTCGAAGACGTGGTCGATCAAAAAGCGCATATCGCGCAGGGGAGCTTTGTACTCAGGCATGGTGGCTTCTCCGTCAGCAGATTTCCTCAACCTACTGCCGGCCACCACGCCAAACAATCATTGTGCAGACGCTGAATGCGCCGTCATCACTCAACCTGCGGCCGTGTCCATGCGTACTGCACCGCGACGGTTTTGTCCGTATGCCATCACGCAGTTACGCCCCGCACCTTTTGCAGCGTAGAGCGCCTCGTCAGCTGACTTGAGCACTTGTTCCGGGTTGCGCTGCTCCACTCGCTCAGCGACGCCGATGCTCACCGTCACCGATACGCTGGAAGCACCCGAGCCGGCGCGGCGCTGACGACCCTGTTGGTCATCCTGTGGACGGTTTTCCTGATTGCGCAATTGAATGCTGTAGGAAGCAATCGACTCGCGGATCACCTCAAGATGCGGCATGCATTCTTCAAGGGTTTTGCCTGCAAACACCAGGGCAAATTCCTCACCACCGTAGCGATACGCCCTACCGCCCCCGCTGATTTTCGACAGCTTGCTGGCGACCAGACGCAGTACCTGGTCACCGACATCGTGACCGTGGGTGTCGTTGAATTTCTTGAAGTGGTCGACGTCGCTCATCGCCAGCACGTAGTTGCGGCCAAGTCGCTGCATGCGCTCGTTGAGTGCGCGGCGTCCCGGCAGACCGGTGAGTTCGTCGCGGAAGGCCATTTGATAAGCCTCGTGCGCAACCGCAGCGGCAATCATCAACATGACCTGGCTGCACATGATGTTCAGGGTAAACGGCAGGATGAAGGTTTTCGGCAACATCCAGAACACCCCGAGCAGGCCGACCAGTTGCGCCGCATGCAGCGGGCGCGGATTGCGCCAGTATTGCCAGGCCAGGAGCACGAACGCCGAGATAAACACCGGATAGGACAGCTGGATCAGGCTCATCCACGCGCCGTGCAGCGCCGGCCAGCGGATCTCCGACAGCCAGATCAACAATGCCTGGGGATAACTTTGCTCAAGGCCCAACGCCACACTGCCGAAGGCCAGCAACACGGCGAACCGCGCGACCATGTCCTGAAACAGATGCGTGCGCTCCTGCCACGCCGCGAACAGGCCAAACAACAACGGAAGCAGCAAACAGACGAGGTGGAAGACCACTGCAGCGTCTTCGCGGACCTTGCCGTTGTCGCGGTAATAGTCGGTCTGGGTATCGAGCAGAAAGTAGGCGATGTACACCGTAAGCATCAGAAACAGTTCGCGCTGACGTCGGTAAACCGCGCAATAAGCGCCACCCAACAACAGCACCAACGTCGGCAGCACGTTGAACAGCGAGGTGAAAAACACGTTGAGGTCTTTGACGTACGCAGCCGCCAACCCCGCGAGTAACAACAGCAGTGAAGGTAGGAAATGGCTGAAACGTACAGCGGAAGAACGCGGCAAGGGTAAGCTCCGACCCGTCATATCAAAGAGATGGCATTGTGCCTGCAATGTGGCCAGTTAAGCACACACAATGTGATCCAGATCACACGCAGTCTCTTTAACGGCAGAAAACCCGACTATCTGAGCGATTTGCCAAGTTTTTTGCCCGATTTGCCATGCTGGCCACCATCACTGATGGCCAGGCCTGGAAATATTCCTCACAAATCGTTGTAGAACGGCAGTAATGGCCCCTCCGCCGTGCTTCGCCCCTCGGCGCCGTAGGGCTTGAGATTGAGTGCAGCGTCCGCTGCCTGGCGAGTGGTGACTTTCGGGCTGGCCGGACGTTGGGTCACGGCATTTTCATCACCGATATGGCCCTGCGGGAGGACCAGTGACGGATGATCGAACGGCGCCCGTTCCCAGGCCACACGTGGATCGGTCAGGCCGACTTCCATGAATTTCACCAACGCGTCGATCTCATCGGGAGTCAGGTTGAGGTTGGTCATGTCCGGATCGAGGTTCGACGTATTGTGCTGATTCGCCGAAGGATGCTCGAAACCGCTGGTGTTGTTGGCGTCTTCGCCACGACGGTCGCCGCCACGGTTGTAGAACTCCATCACCTGTTTGAGCGTGGCGCGGCTGCCGTTGTGGAAGTACGGCCCGGTCAGCGCGATGTTGCGCAAGGTCGGCGTCTTGAAGGCGCCGTCGACCGAATCGCGAAAGTTGACGTTGGGTTTGAGCGTCGCGTCGCACGGAATCGCTGCGCTCAGCGGCGCCTCGAAAGTACAGACATCGACGTCCAGCGGATCGGGAATGCTGCCACCTTGCAACAGCTTGTTGTACTGACGGCTGAATGACCACGGATTACCCCAGGCATCTGACCCGCCAAGCGCCAGGTCTTCGGATGTCGGGCGCACGCCGGTGTTGTAGAAACCGTTGTCGTAGAGCGTGGTGAGGTTGTCGGCCATGACCATGCGTTCGATGCGCTCACGCGGGTGCATCAGCAGGCGACTGGCAGCGTTGGTCAGCTCCGCGCCGCCGTGGCAATTGACGCATTTGCCCTTACCGAGAAACAGATTCATGCCCTGAACTTGCTGCGCGTTCATCGCGGTTGAATCGCCTTGCAGATAGGCATCAATCGGCGCCTGGTCAGAGATCAGGGTGGATTCGTACATCTGAATCGCCAACCCGAAGAACAGCGGGAAGTTGGCTTCCATCTGCGTATACGGCGCACCGCCGACCAGCACATTTTGCGTGGCATTCCACAGGCGTGGCTGGAAGGCGTTTTTGATCAATTCGCGATAAGTCGGACGCCGCGCGCCGGATACCGAAGCGAGTACTGAGTCATTGGAGGAAATCCGCTGCTGCTTGAGCATCAACTGATCGAGCATGCGCCGGCCGATGTCGGCAAAGGTGCGGCCGCCGCAGGACATTTCCACCGCACTGCCGGGTGGGCCCACGGCTTGCGAGGCGGCAGACGCGTCGCTCAGCGCCAACCTGACTTTGCTTGCCACGGTGCTGCGCTCGCTGGTCACGTAAATCCCGGCATCAGGATCGCGATTGCCGAACGGCGAGAAGCCGTTGAACACGTTGTTGGCCCGGCCGTCCCAGAAGTTGCGCACATTGAACGCGGCGTTGATCACCGACGGCGCATTTCGCCCGGTGCTGCGGCGTACGTTGATGCCGCCGACCTGGAAAATGCCGTCGGGCTGCTGGGTGCATTTGTCGAAACGTGGCTGATTGGGTTTGACGAAGTTGGCATCGAATACACCTTGAGAGCCGACCACGTCATCGGTCGAATACACGATCGGTGAGTTGCGCTCCAGTGGATTACTCAGCAAGTGGGTCGGGAAATCGGTTTTCTTCAGCGTGTAGTTCGGGCCGCCCTTGCCGCCGGACAGGGTTGCGTAGGACGCCACATCGCCGGGAATGTCCGACGCGACAAAGGGCTTGTTGAAAATCGAGGCGACGTTGGCGTTGGTGTGCGCCTGGCCGGGGTTGAGCTGGTTAGTGATGCGGTGATCGACGCCGGCGTGGTAGTGGCAGGATGCACAGGCCGTGGCGCCGTCACTGCCGACTTCCATGTCCCAGAACAGCGCCTTGCCCAGCAGGATCGCGGCGGAGCGGTTTAGCACGTAGTCAGTCATCAAGTCGACCTTGCGCCCGCCTTCGGTTCCGGAGGGATCGGGCGGAACCATGCCACGCAAGGATTGCAGGCTTGGCACTTCCGGTACGGGCGGATCGACTTCCACAGGATCAGCCGCCATGGCGCCGCAGGCACTAAGTGTGAGGGTTAACCCGACAAGTCGACAGATGTTCATATGCTTCACCCTGACGTTGTTGTTATGAGTTCGCCGGGCGAGAGGCGTCGTGAAACAGCACAGGATTTCTCGTGAGCGCCGGTTAATCAGCGCAGTGCAATTAATTGGCCATTCCACCGTGAAACATTTTGAATCAATAAACGCGGGAAGTGCGCCGTGTCAGATCACCGTTTCTGCTGGGGAATCGCCCCCAGAGTAGGGGGGTAAATCCAACGCAAAAAAAACCGCTGCCCCGAAGGAGCAGCGGTTTTTTCAAGCGACCGCTTTAAGGCTTAGTAGCCCAGTGCGAAGTCTTCTTCTTTCATGTCCATCAGGTTGTTGGCGCCCGACAACATGGTGGCCACGTGAGTGCGGGTACGCGGCAGGATGCGCTGGAAGTAGAAGCGCGCGGTTTGCAGTTTGGCGGTGTAGAACGCCGCGTCGCCGCTGCCTTCTGCCAGCTTCTCGGCAGCCAGACGCGCCATGTCGGCCCAGAAGTAAGCCAGGCAGGCATAACCGGAGTACATCAGGTAGTCCACCGAGGCCGCGCCGACTTCTTCGCGATCTTTCATGGCAGCCATACCGACCTTCATGGTCAGCTCGCCCCATTCCTTGTTGATTGCCGCCAGCGGTGCGACAAACTCTGCAACGGCTTCGTTGCCTTCGTTGTTCTGGCAGAACTTGTGGACGATCTTGGTGAAGCCTTTCAGAGCTTCGCCTTGAGTCATCAGCACTTTACGGCCCAGCAGATCGAGTGCCTGGATACCGGTGGTGCCTTCGTACAGCATCGAAATGCGGCTGTCGCGAACGTTCTGCTCCATGCCCCACTCGGCGATGAAGCCGTGGCCGCCGTAGATCTGTACGCCGTGGTTGGCGGACTCGAAACCGACTTCGGTCATGAACGCCTTGGCGATCGGGGTCATGAAGGCCAACAGTGCGTCGGCTTTCTTCTTCTCTTCTTCATCGACGCCGTATTTGACGATGTCGACCTGTTTGGCGGTGAAGTACACCATCGCACGGTTGCCTTCGGCGAATGCCTTCATGGTCAACAGCATGCGGCGTACGTCAGGGTGCACGATGATCGGGTCAGCGGCTTTGTCCGGCGCTTTCGGGCCAGTCAGCGAGCGCATTTGCAGACGATCGCGAGCGTATTTCAGGCCACCCTGGAAACCGATTTCGGCATGGGCCAGACCTTGCAGCGCGGTCCCCAGACGTGCGGTGTTCATAAAGGTGAACATGCAGTTCAGGCCTTTGTTCGCAGGGCCGATCAGGAAACCGGTGGCGCCGTCGAAGTTCATCACGCAAGTGGCGTTGCCGTGGATGCCCATCTTGTGTTCCAGCGAACCGCAGGTCACAGCGTTGCGTGCACCGACGGTGCCATCAGCATTGGGCATGAACTTTGGAACGATGAACAGCGAGATGCCTTTGGTGCCAGCCGGTGCGTCCGGCAGGCGAGCCAGCACGATGTGGACGATGTTGTCGGCCATGTCGTGTTCGCCGGCCGAGATGAAGATCTTGGTGCCGGAGACTTTGTAGGAACCATCAGCCTGAGGTTCGGCCTTGGTGCGCAGCATGCCCAGGTCGGTGCCGCAGTGCGGTTCGGTCAGGCACATGGTGCCGGTCCACTCGCCGGAAACCAGTTTGGTCAGATAGGCTTCTTGCTGCTCTGGGGTGCCGTGCTCGGAGATGGTGTTCATTGCGCCATGCGACAGGCCTGGGTACATGCCCCACGACCAGTTGGCTTCGCCAACCATTTCGCTTACCGCCAGACCCAGCGACTCAGGCAGGCCCTGGCCGCCATGCTCAACGTCGTGAGCGAGGCTTGGCCAGCCGCCTTCGACGAATTGCTTGTAAGCCTCTTTGAAGCCAGTCGGGGTTTTCACGCCGGACTCGCTCCAGGTGCAACCTTCGAGGTCGCCCACGCGGTTCAGCGGTGCCAGTACCTGCTCACAAAACTTGGCACCTTCTTCGAGAATGGCGTCAACCATGTCCGGAGTTGCGTCTGCGCAAGCCGGAAGGCTCTGATAGTGCGCTTCGTAGCCGAGCAGTTCGTCACGAACGAAGCGAATATCACGCAAGGGGGCCTTGTAGTCAGGCATAGCGATAAACCTCTGCTGATGTAACCGGGAATGAACGACCGTGTTGATTTGTTGTGACGGTCAAACAGTTGTTTGAAACATACGTTTACGCCGAAATCTTGTCAAGCATCGATCTTTTGCCGTTCGTCTTCAGATCTTTCAAACGCCGGACACAGCAAACCGCCATGAGCTCGCACGAGCCACGGACGCTGAAAAAAGACTAGTTGAGAGAGAAGGACTTACAACGAAAAACGCCGCGACAAGGCGCGGCGTTCAGCAAGCAGGCGGCGAAAAAATCAGGCGAAGGTGTCGATGATCGTACCAAGCACTTCGTCGGATGCCTTCGCGACTTTCACGCCCAGCTCCACTTGGAATTTGCCTTGGGCCATTTGAACCATGTCACTGCCCAGGTCCATCTGCTGGCTACGATCCACACCACGCAGACGATCAATCTGCGCTTCCGAAGACTGGCTGGTGACCGAACGCTCGATCGTGTTGTTGGCGATCTGACTGGCCGCCTGATCGACGCGGTTCTGCCCGGTTTGAATGGTGCTCAAACCCGCATAAAAAGCTGTGTTACCGGAGATTTCCATAACGGTTCTCATCCTTGGGAAGGATCAATGACGTCATTGAAGCAGAGGCGCCAGAAAAACACCCGTCAAAAACACTAATGGCACAGTGCCTGCCCATAGAGAAAAGCTTAGTCGAGCAGATCCAGTTGCAAATGATCCGCCACCGCCTCTGCGCTCAAAGCCTTGAGCTTCGGCACGCGTCCAAGGCACGGCGCCGGAATCCGCTCAGCCAGCGTGGCGAGATTCTCCTCCAGCCGCGAAGTCTTCGGATCGATGATATTCGCCACCCACCCCGCCAGTTGCAAACCATCACGAGCAATCGCCTCGGCCGTCAGCAGCGCATGACTGATGCAACCCAATCGCACACCCACCACCAGAATCACCGGCAACTTCAGCGCAATCGCCAGATCCGACAAATTATCCTGATCCGCCAACGGCACCCGCCAACCACCCGCGCCTTCGATCAGAGTGAAATCGGCCTTCATCGCCAGAATCTCGCGCATCGGCGCCAGCAACGATTGCACGGTCAACGCCACACCCGCTTCACGCGCCGCCAGATGCGGAGCAATCGCAGGCTCGAACGCCACAGGATTGACCTGTTGATAACTCAGCGGCAACGAACACTCGGCCAACAGCGCCAACGCGTCGGCATTGCGCAACCCCTTGGGCGTGACTTCGCATCCGGACGCCACCGGTTTGCCCGCCGCTGTACTCAACCCGGCAGAACGCGCCGCATGCAGCAACCCGGCGGCAACCGTGGTCTTGCCGACATCGGTGTCGGTTCCGGTGATGAAATAGGCTGCGCTCATACGGGTTTCTCCAACACGGCGTAGACCACCTGATAAGTCGCCGGCAATCCCGACGCCTCACGGAATTGCTCGTAAGCTTCGACCAGCCCGAGAATCCGCGCGCGACCGGTCAAACCGCCCGGCCGACCCGGATTCAGATTGTGCGCACCCAAAGCTTTCAATTCATGCGTCAGGCTACGCACATCCGGGTAATGCAGCACGTGAGGCTGATTTTCCAGGCTCAACGTACGCAAGCCACTGGCTGCACACAATTGCTCATAGAGGGCGAACTCGCGGAAGCGATTGACGTGCACCAGCCCGTCGACCTGGCGCCAGCTGTCGCGCAACTCGAACAATGTCCCTGCACAAAGACTAGCAAACGCAAAAATCCCGCCCGGTTTCAACACGCGAAACGCTTCGCTGAGCACCGCCTCGAAGTCCGCACACCACTGCACCGCGAGGCTGGAGAAGATCAGATCGCAAGTCGAATCCTGCAACGGCAGGCGCTCGGCATCGCCAGCAATGAAATACTCAGCGCCGCCCAGCGGGCGCGCGTGATCGAGCATGCCCTCGGCAATGTCCAGCGCCACACCGTGGCCCTCGACAAACCGCGAAGCCAACGCGCGGGTGAAATAACCCGTGCCACAGCCAAGATCCAACCAGCGCTCTGGTACACATTCCAACGGCAAGCGCTGCAGCAACTGTGTACCGACATCACGTTGCAACTCGGCGACGCTGTCGTAACTGGCTGCAGCACGAGAAAAAGAGGCCGCGACCTGACGCTTGTCAGGCAAGCCGCCAGGCAGCACTAGAGACAAATCAGTCATCACCGCACTCATGTAAAAAAGCCTGGATCGCGCCCGCCAGTCCGTGGGGGTCTTCCAGAAGAAACGCATGACAGGCCTGTTCGATCAGACCTATTTCGATATCCGGCAACAGGGCGAACAACGCCCCTGCCGCTTCCGCCGGGACCAGACCGTCCTGCCCGCCGAACAAATGAAACTGCGGACCACGAAACGCCTGCAATGCTTCACGGGTGTCCAGTTGCGCGAGCAGTTCCAGTCCCGCCATCAATGCCGACGGCGCGGTATTCGGCGCGCCGCCCAACAGCAATCGCGACAAGCCGCGCGGATCCTGCGCACCTTGCGCACAGAGCAGCGAGAACCGTTTGAGCGTTGTGCGCGGATCGGCTTGGCAACCGGCGAGAAACGCATCGAAGGTCTCGCCGGGCATCGCGTTCGGCCACTGTTCATGGGCAACGAAGGAAGGATTGCTCGCCAGCGTCAGCAAACCGCAGCAATGCTCGCCACGCCGTGCCGCCAATTCGGACGCAAGCATGCCGCCCAGCGACCAGCCGCCAAGCCACACGTCCTGAGGAATGCTTTCATCAAGTTCGTCGAGCCAGTCTTGCAGATCGCTGGAGGCCAGTTCCGGCAACGGCTCGATATCGACTTTCAGGTGTTCATCGAGACCTTGCAACGCCGCAGCCAAGGGCTCCATCGGCGACACACCGAGGCCCCAGCCGGGCAGCAGAATCAGGCGATCACGCATGGCTTGGCTCCGACGACAGTTGGGCAAAGCAATCGGCCAGTCCCTCTAACAATAGCTGCACCTGCGCCTCGCTGTGGGCAGCGGTCAGGGTCACGCGCAAACGAGCGCTACCGGCGGGCACGGTGGGCGGACGGATCGCGGTGACCATCAGGCCGCGCTCGCGCAACATCTGCGACAAGCGCACCGCGCGCCCGGCGTCGCCAATCAAGATCGGCTGAATCGGCGTGAAGCTGTCCATCAGCTCCAGGCCGATCTGCTCGGCGCCATGGCGGAACTGACGGATCAGCGTTTGCAAATGTTCTCGACGCCAATGCTCGGTGCGTAGCAGTTCGAGACTTTTCAGCGTCGCACACGCCAGCGCGGGTGGCTGGCTGGTGGTGTAGATGTACGGGCGGGCGAACTGGATCAGGCTTTCGATCAGTTCTTCGCTGCCCGCAACGAAAGCGCCAGCGGTGCCGAAGGCTTTACCGAGGGTGCCGACCAGCACCGGCACGTCTTCCTGGCTCAAACCGAAGTGCTCGACGATGCCACCACCGTTCGCACCGAGCGGCCCGAAACCGTGTGCATCATCGACCATCAACCACGCGCCTTTGGCCTTGGCTTCACGGGCGAGTGCCGGCAGGTCAGCGAGATCGCCGTCCATGCTGAACACGCCGTCGGTGACCACCAGCGTATTGCCGGTGGCTTTCTCCAGGCGCTTGGCCAGACTGCCCGCGTCGTTATGCAGATAGCGATTGAATCGCGCGCCGGACAACAATCCGGCATCCAGCAACGAGGCATGATTGAGGCGATCTTCCAGCACCGTATCGCCCTGCCCGACCAGCGCCGTAACGGCGCCAAGATTGGCCATGTAACCGGTGGTGAACAACAAAGCACGTGGGCGACCGGTGAGGTCGGCCAATGCTTCTTCCAGTGCGTGATGCGGGCCACTGTGACCGATCACCAGATGCGATGCACCGCCACCAACTCCCCAGCGTTCAGCACCGGCGCGCCAGGCTTCGATGACTTGCGGATGATTGGCCAGGCCGAGGTAGTCGTTGTTGCAGAAGGCGAGCAACGGTTGGCCGTCGACCACCACTTCAGGCCCCTGCGGGGACTCGAGCAATGGGCGCTGGCGATAGAGGTTTTCGGCACGACGGGCAGCAAGGCGTGCGGCGAGATCGAAAGACATGCAGGCCTCGGTGAAATCACAAATATCTAAGTGAACGCGATCCCTGTGGGAGCGAGCCTGCTCGCGAATAGGCCTTCACATCCAACATCAATGTCGACTGAGGCACCGCTTTCGCGAGCAGGCTCGCTCCCACAAGGGGTTTTGCATTCCTTCAGAGGAATCCGCGCAGGTTTAAACGGCGGCGTTGTAGAACTGCGCGCTGCTCTTCTGCTCAACCAATGCCTGCTCGATCGCAGCCTGGTGAACCTCATCGGAGTGCTCTTCGCGCGCTTCCGGCTGGATGCCCAGACGTGCGAACAGTTGCATGTCCTTGTCCGCCTGCGGATTGGCGGTGGTCAGCAACTTGTCGCCATAGAAAATCGAGTTCGCGCCGGCGAAGAAGGCGAGAGCCTGCATCTGCTCGTTCATCGCTTCACGACCGGCGGACAGGCGCACGTGGGATTGCGGCATGAGGATACGCGCCACGGCGAGCATGCGGATGAAGTCGAACGGGTCGATGTCTTCGGCGTTTTCCAGTGGCGTGCCGGCGACTTTCACCAGCATGTTGATCGGCACCGATTCCGGATGCTCTGGCAGGTTGGCCAACTGGATCAGTAGATTGGCGCGGTCGTCCAGCGACTCGCCCATGCCGAGAATGCCGCCGGAGCAGATCTTCATCCCCGATTCACGCACGTAGGCCAGCGTCTGCAGACGCTCGCTGTAAGTGCGGGTGGTGATGATGCTGCCGTAGAACTCAGGCGAAGTGTCGAGGTTGTGGTTGTAGTAATCGAGGCCGGCCTTGGCCAGCGCTTCGGTCTGATCCTGATCGAGACGGCCCAGGGTCATGCAGGTTTCCAAGCCCAGAGCTTTCACGCCTTCGACCATTTTCAGCACGTACGGCATGTCTTTCGCCGACGGATGCTTCCACGCCGCCCCCATGCAGAAACGCGTCGAACCGATGGCCTTGGCGCGTGCCGCCTCTTCGAGGACCTTCTGCACTTCCATCAGCTTTTCTTTTTCCAGGCCGGTGTTGTAGTGACCGGACTGCGGGCAGTACTTGCAGTCTTCCGGGCAGGCGCCGGTCTTGATCGACAGCAGGGTCGAGACCTGCACGCGGTTGGCGTTGAAATGTGCGCGGTGCACCGTTTGCGCCTGGAACAGCAAGTCGTTGAATGGCTGTACGAAGAGTGCTTTGACTTCGGCCAGAGACCAATCGTGACGCAGGGTGGCGGTGGTGCTCGCGCTCATGGGGAGTTCCTTGGTTATGCTTGGCTGGCGGCTGCGGGAACGGAATACCCACAGGCGCGACACGGATGTTCGGCATATTTAAGGAAGAGTCATGCGCTGTCAACCACGATACGAAGGACAGGTTTACATCTGTTTAAATAATGTACAAACCTGCTTGCTTTGCGATGAGCCGACAGAAGCAGAAATGCCAATCTGCGTGGCTTGCGAAACAGATCTGCCGTGGCTCGGCAATCACTGCGTCACCTGCGCTTTGCCTTTAGCCGCAGCAGGGCTGACCTGCGGCGAGTGCCAGCTAGAGCCGCCAGCTTTTGAAGAGGTGGTGGTGCCATGGCTTTATGGCTTCCCGGTCGACAGTCTGATTACGCGCTTTAAACACAACGCGAAATGGCCGTTTGGCCACCTGCTCGCCGACGTTCTCGGGCAATACCTGCAACATCGCTTCGATGAGGGTTTACCCAGACCCGATGCGTTGTTGCCGGTGCCGCTGGCGCGTAAACGCCTGCGTCAAAGGGGCTTCAACCAGGCGGCGATGCTGGCGCGCTGGTTGAACAAGTCGCTTGATCTGCCAATTGAGGAAACGGTTCTAAGTCGTATCAAAGACACTGATGCCCAGCAGGACCTCGACGCCAAGTCGCGTAAACGCAATCTGCGTAAAGCCTTCGACCTTATGCCGGACGCGCAGGTGAAAGGCCGGCATCTGGCGCTGGTCGATGATGTGCTGACCACTGGCGCCACTGCGCAGGCGCTTGCGCGTCTATTGATGGACGCTGGCGCTGCGCGGGTCGATGTCTATTGCCTGGCGCGCACGCCAAAACCCGGAACCTGAAGCCAACACAATCCCCTGCGGGAGCGAGCTTGCTCGCGAAAGGGCCAGAACATTCAAAATCAATGTTGACTGACACGCCGCTTTCGCGAGCAAGCTCGCTCCCACAGGGTTCTGTGTCGGGCTTGACTCTCGCGTCGCTAGCGGCCAACTTCACCCCCCACCGCCACAGCTAAAAAAGCACCCATCCATGTCCATGCCCTCCCTGCTGTCCCAGCACATCGTCCGCCGTCCGCAGCGCATCGCGCTGCTGCAACACATCGCCGAACAGGGTTCGATCACCCGCGCGGCGAAGAGCGCGGGTCTGAGTTACAAAGCCGCGTGGGACGCCATCGATGAGCTGAACAACCTCGCACAGAAACCGCTGGTCGAGCGTGCCGTCGGTGGCAAGGGCGGCGGCGGTGCAAAACTGTCCAGCGAGGGCGAACGCGTCCTGCGTCTTTATCAAAAACTTCAGGCCTTGCAGGCGCAGGTATTGGAAGCGGCAGAAGACGCCAGCGACCTCGACCTGCTCGGTCGCTTGATGCTCAGAACCAGCGCGCGTAATCAATTGCACGGCAAAGTCGTGGCGATCGAGGCGCAGGGCCGCAACGACCTGATCCGCCTCGAACTGGCCGAAGGGCTGTGCCTCGACGCGCAGATCACCCACGACAGCACCGTGCATCTGGAGCTGCAAGCCGGCACCGAAGTGGTCGCGTTGATCAAGGCCGGCTGGCTGGAATTGCTGAGCACCGAGCAACCTGTAACGTCTGGACACAATCTTCTCAAAGGCACTATCGAGGCGATTCTCGACGCCGAGGACGGCCCGAGCGAAGTGCGCATTGCTCTGCCCAACGGCCATACCCTCTGCGCCCTGGCGGAGCCACTGGACTTGCGCACTCGCGGGCTGAGCGTGGACCAACCGGTGCAGGTGCAGTTTTCGCCGTCCAATGTGCTGATCGGCACTCCGCTGTAATCAGGCGCTGCAACGAAAGCGTCATCGACGCTCATTAAGGTGGCTGCCAAAACCAAGCAGGGAGCCTGATGTGAGCCTATTAGAAGAAAACCAATCCACTGACCTGGAAAAAATGGTCGGCCTCAGCCGTCGTGGTTTCATCGGCGCCGGTGCGCTGTGCGGTGCGGCAATGTTCCTCGGCGGCAGCCTGTTGAGCCGCAGCGCGCTGGCCACCGGAGTCAGCGCCGGTAACAGCCGCTTGCTCGGTTTCGAGAGCATTCCTGCCGCGACCACCGACGTCATCACACTGCCCAAAGGCTACAAGTCTTCAGTCCTGATCAGTTGGGGTCAGCCCCTGCAAAAGAACGGCCCGGCGTTCGACCCGAGCGGTAACGGCACCGCTGCCGCACAGGAAGTGCAGTTCGGCGACAACAACGACGGCATGAGCCTGTTCGCCTTCCCCGACGACCGCAACCGCGCGTTGATGGCGATCAACAACGAATACACCAACTACCGCTACCTCTACCCGCACGGCGGCATGCCGCAATCGGCCGAAGACGTACGCAAGGCGCTGGCCTGCGAAGGTGTGTCGGTGATCGAAGTGCAACGCAAGAACGGTCAGTGGCAGTTCGTTCAGGGCTCGCGCTACAACCGCCGCATCCACGGCAACTCGCCGCTGCGCATCAGCGGCCCGGCGGCCGGTCACGATCTGCTGAAAACCGCTGCCGACAAACACGGCAAGAAAGTCCTCGGCACGTTCCAGAACTGCGCCAACGGTAAAACGCCGTGGGGTACCTATCTGACCTGTGAAGAAAACTTCACCGATTGTTTCGGCAGCAGCAACGCCCAGCAGCAGTTCGACCCGGCGCAGAAGCGCTACGGCGTGTCGGTCGCCAGCCGCGAGATCAACTGGCACCCGTACGACCCGCGCTTCGACATGGCGAAGAACCCCAACGAACTCAACCGTCATGGCTGGGTGGTCGAGATCGATCCATTCGATCCGCAATCGACCCCGGTCAAACGCACCGCGCTGGGCCGCTTCAAGCATGAAAACGCCGCCCTGGCCGAGACCGACGACGGTCGCGCCGTGGTGTACATGGGCGATGACGAGCGTGGTGAGTTCATCTACAAATTCGTCAGCCGCGACCGCATCAACCACCGCAACGCCAAGGCCAACCGCGACATCCTCGATCACGGCACCCTGTACGTGGCGAAATTCGATAATGGCGACAGCAACCCCGATCACCCGAAAGGCCAGGGCCAGTGGATCGAGTTGACCCACGGCAAAAACGGCATCGATGCCAGCAGCGGTTTTGCCGATCAGGCTGAAGTGCTGATCCACGCGCGCCTCGCCGCCAGCGTGGTTGGCGCGACGCGCATGGACCGTCCGGAATGGATCGTCGTCAGTCCGAAGGACGGCCAGGTTTATTGCACCCTGACCAACAACGCCAAGCGTGGCGAAGACGGCCAACCGGTGGGCGGACCGAACCCGCGTGAGAAAAACGTTTACGGGCAGATCCTGCGCTGGCGCACCGACCGCGATGATCACGCGTCGAAGACGTTTGCCTGGGATCTGTTTGTGGTCGCTGGCAACCCGGGCGTGCATGCCGGGACGCCGAAGGGCGGCTCCAAGAACATCACCCCGCAGAACATGTTCAACAGCCCGGATGGTCTAGGCTTCGACAAGGCCGGTCGCTTGTGGATTCTCACCGATGGTGACTCGAGCAATGCCGGGGATTTTGCCGGGATGGGCAATAACCAGATGCTCTGCGCCGATCCGAAGACCGGTGAGATTCGCCGGTTCATGGTCGGGCCGATTGGCTGTGAGGTGACGGGGATCAGCTTCTCGCCGGATCAGAAAACCCTGTTTGTCGGGATTCAGCATCCGGGGGAGAACGGCGGTTCGACCTTCCCTGAGCATTTGCCGAATGGCAAGCCGCGGTCTTCGGTGATGGCGATTACCCGGGAGGATGGCGGGATCGTCGGCGCCTGATAAACCGCTTTCGCGAGCAGGCTCGCTCCCACAAGGGATCGCATTCCAAATGTGGGAGCTGGCTTGCCAGCGATGGCGTCAGCACAGACACCAACCAACTCCCCCGCTGCCATCTGCGCTACCATGCTGGGCCGGACGCGGCAGCCTGCTGCGCGCAGGAGTCAGCATGGCCCACCCGTTTGAAACCCTCACACCCGACCTCGTCCTCGATGCCGTTGAAAGCATCGGCTTCCTCAGTGATGCGCGCATTCTGGCGCTCAACAGCTATGAAAACCGCGTTTATCAAGTCGGCATCGAAGACTCCGAGCCGCTGATCGCCAAGTTCTATCGTCCACAACGCTGGACCAACGAAGCCATCCTCGAAGAACACAAATTCACCTTCGAACTGGCTGACGTCGAAATCCCCGTGGTGGCGCCGTTGATCCACAACGGCGAAACCCTGCACGAACACGCCGGTTTCCGCTTCACCCTGTTTCCTCGTCGTGGCGGCCGTGCGCCGGAGCCGGGCAATCTCGATCAGCTGTATCGCCTCGGCCAGTTGCTCGGGCGCATTCATGCGGTCGGCGCGACCAAGCCGTTCGAACATCGCGAAGCGCTCGCGGTGCAGAACTTCGGCCACGCCTCGCTGAACACCTTGCTCGAAAGCAACTTCATTCCGAAAAGCCTGCTGCCGGCCTACGAGTCCGTCGCCCGCGACCTGCTTAAACGCGTGGAAGATGCCTACGCCAACACACCGCACCAGAACATCCGCATGCACGGCGATTGCCATCCCGGCAACATGATGTGCCGCGATGAGATGTTCCACATCGTCGACCTCGACGACTGCCGGATGGGTCCTGCGGTGCAGGACATCTGGATGATGCTCGCTGGCGACCGCCAGGAGTGTCTCGGGCAATTGTCGGAATTGATGGACGGCTACAACGAGTTTCACGATTTCGACCCGCGCGAACTGGCGCTGATCGAACCATTACGCGCCTTGCGCCTGATGCACTACAGCGCCTGGCTGGCGCGGCGCTGGGACGACCCGGCGTTCCCGCACAGCTTTCCGTGGTTCGGCACCGAGCGTTATTGGGGCGATCAGGTGTTGGCCTTGCGTGAGCAACTGTCCGCGCTGAATGAAGAGCCACTGAAACTCTTCTGACCCAAACCTGAACCCTGTGGGAGCGAGCTTGCTCGCGAAGGCGTCATGTCAGTCAGCTTAATGTTGAATGTCAGTCCGTATTCGCGAGCAAGCTCGCTCCCACAGGGGTTGTGTGTTCACAAATTTCTGACCAATCAGCTACGGCACTCGCCGGCAAACCTCCTTACAATCCCTCCTTTGTCAGCTGCCTGAGCAAGGATTCTGCATGCAAGCCGCCAACCCGCGTCGCGGGTACATTCTGGGCCTGAGTGCCTACATCATCTGGGGCCTGTTCCCGATCTACTTCAAAGCCATTGCCGAAGTGCCGGCGGTCGAGATCATCATCCATCGGGTGCTGTGGTCGGCGCTGTTCGGTGCGCTGCTGCTGATGGTGTGGAAACACCCGGGCTGGCTGCGCGAGCTGCTCGACAACCCCAAGCGACTGGCAATTCTTGCCTTGAGCGGCACGCTGATCGCAGCCAACTGGCTGACCTACGTGTGGTCGGTGAACAACGGGCGCATGCTCGAAGCGAGCCTCGGTTATTACATCAACCCGTTGGTAAACGTGCTGTTGGGGATGTTGATTCTTGGCGAACGCCTGCGGCGGATGCAGTGGATCGCGGTCGGTCTGGCGGCGGTCGGTGTAGCGCAACAGGTGTGGCAGGTCGGTAGTCTGCCGTGGGTATCGCTGGTGCTCGCGCTGACCTTCGGCTTCTACGGCTTGATTCGCAAACAGGCGCCGGTCAAGGCGTTGCCGGGGCTGGTGGTGGAAACCTGGATGCTGGTGCCGATCGCGATTGCCTGGCTGCTGTTCAACCAGACCGCAACCAGCGCTCAGCCTGAGTTCTGGACGACTTCGCAAGCCTGGTGGCTGGTGGCCGCCGGACCGGTCACGTTGGTGCCGCTGGTGTGCTTCAACGCCGCCACGCGTCACTTGCCGTACACCACGATCGGCTTCCTGCAATACCTCGCACCGACCCTGGTGCTGTTACAAGCAGTGCTGTTGTTCGGTGAGCATCTATCGTCCAGCACACTGGTGGCGTTTATCTTCATCTGGGCCGGTCTGGCCGTTTATAGCGTCGATGCGGTGATCAGTTTGCGTCGGCGCACCTGATCAAAAAACGCACAAACCTTCACAGGCCACGGTTCTCGTGGCCTGCATCGTTCCTTCCCAAGGTTATCCACAGCGTGATCCCCGCCGTTTGTGTGCAAGTCACTGAATGTTGGCGGTTTTTTGATCACCTGCTGCAAAGCCACGGCGGGCCTCGCGTTGCGGGGTGTCTCTACAGGTTATCCACAGGCAGGTGCACGTTTAAACTGGATAACCTGATCGGCGCTTAAACGTCTGTGCGTAACACCAACTCCACCATCAGATCATCGGCCAGGGTTTCCAGACGCGACTGCAAGACGTCCAACGACAAGGTCAGCGGCACCGCAAGAATCGCCTCGGCGTGAAACAACGGCTCGCTGCTCATCGGCGCGGGACGCACTTCCGTGACCAGCCTTTCCAGATTCACACCCTGCTCGCTCAACAACCGCGTGATATCGCGCACGATCCCCGGACGATCATTGCCCACCAGGTCCATGGCGATCGGTTTCCAGGTGCAGGACTGCTCGATACCACTTTCGGCGATCAGCACGCGGATGCCATGAGTCGACAGTGCTTGTAAGGCATCGACTAATTCATCGTAAGCCTCTGCCGGCACGCCCACCCGAAGAATCCCGGCGAACTGCCCGGCCATCCGCGACATGCGGCTTTCCAGCCAGTTGCCGCCATGCTCGGCAATGCATTGGGCGATGCGCTCGACCTGTCCGGGCTTGTCCGGGGCGAAAACAGTGAGTACCAGATGGTCCATGGCGCAGCCCTCTTGTCATGACTTTTGTTATAGAAGAGCAAGTATAGGCAAGGGACGGGCAGGCGCCTCAGACGCCCGAAACGACAAATCGTGTACAACTTTTTATATTTAACTGGAACAATCTAGCTGTTTTTTGAGAACATCCCGTTCCGCGACGTGACTGCAATGCGTCATGAGGTCGCAGAACGACGTTATTAGTCTGATTTTCACAAGCGCAACTCATCATGTAGTATGCCGCAGCGCGCACTACATAACGCTGGATCGATGTCTGCCCAAGGCACATTCGCAACCCTGAAAGCCCCGTCAGCAAGGCCCCAAGCCGTTGATTGGTCCCAGCCCAGCCGCCAGCAATGGCATGTACTGGTCGGCAGGTTTGTGGTTTAAATGGCCAGAGGCTTCATTGTCAAATTGAAGAGCTGAAAAGCGAAATAGCTGAGCAGAGTGAGGCAAGCAATGACTGAACACGTTCAAGTCGGTGGCCTGCAGGTCGCCAAAGTCCTGTTCGACTTCGTGAACAACGAAGCCATTCCCAGTACCGGCCTCACCGCCGAAAAATTCTGGGAAGGTGCCGACAAGGTCATTCATGACCTGGCGCCGAAGAACAAAGCCCTACTCGCCAAACGCGATGACTTCCAGGCGCGCATTGATGCCTGGCACCAGGAACGCAACGGTCAGGCGCACGACGCCGTGGCCTATAAAGCGTTCCTGCAAGAAATCGGTTATCTGCTGCCAGAAGCGGCTGATTTCCAGGCAACGACGCAAAATGTCGATGATGAAATCGCCCGTACCGCCGGTCCGCAACTCGTTGTGCCGGTGATGAACGCCCGCTTCGCTCTCAATGCCTCGAACGCCCGTTGGGGTTCGCTGTATGACGCCCTCTACGGCACCGACGCAATCAGCGAAGACGGTGGCGCGGAAAAAGGCAAAGGCTACAACAAGGTGCGTGGCGACAAAGTCATCGCCTTCGCCCGTGCCTTCCTCGACGAAGCCGCTCCGTTGGCGGCAGGCTCTCACGTCGATTCGACCGGCTACAAAATCGCCGACGGCAAACTGCTGGTCACCCTCAAGGGCGGCAGCAACACTGGCCTGCGCGACGATGCACAACTGATCGGTTTCCAGGGCGACGCCAACGCACCAATCGCCATCTTGCTGAAACACAACGGTCTGCATTTCGAAATCCAGGTCGACGCCACCACCCCGGTTGGCCAGACCGACGCTGCCGGCGTCAAAGACATCCTTATGGAAGCGGCCCTGACCACCATCATGGACTGCGAAGACTCCGTGGCAGCCGTCGATGCTGACGACAAAGTGGTGATCTACCGCAACTGGCTCGGTCTGATGAAGGGCGACCTGTCGGAATCCGTGTCCAAAGGCGGCCAGACGTTCACCCGCACCATGAACCCGGATCGCACCTACGCCGCGCCAAATGGCGGTGAAGTGACGTTGCACGGTCGTTCGCTGCTGTTCGTGCGCAACGTCGGCCACCTGATGACCATCGACGCGATCCTCGACAAAGACGGTAACGAAGTGCCGGAAGGCATCCTTGACGGTCTGGTCACTTGCCTCGCGGCCATGCACAACCTCAACGGCAACACCTCGCGTCGCAACACCCGCACAGGTTCCGTCTACATCGTTAAACCGAAGATGCACGGCCCGGAAGAAGCGGCGTTCACCAACGAGCTGTTCGGACGCATCGAAGACGTGTTGGGCCTTACGCGCAATACGCTGAAAGTCGGGATCATGGACGAGGAACGCCGCACCACGGTCAACCTCAAGGCCTGCATCAAGGCGGCCAGCGAGCGCGTGGTGTTCATCAACACTGGTTTCCTCGACCGCACCGGCGACGAAATCCACACCTCCATGGAAGCCGGCCCGGTGGTACGCAAGGCCGACATGAAGGCTGAGAAGTGGATCGGCGCCTACGAAAACTGGAACGTCGATATCGGTCTGAGCACCGGCCTGCAAGGTCGCGCGCAAATCGGTAAAGGCATGTGGGCCATGCCGGATCTGATGGCCGCGATGCTCGAGCAGAAAATCGCCCATCCGCTGGCCGGCGCCAACACCGCTTGGGTTCCGTCGCCAACGGCTGCTGCGCTGCACGCGCTGCACTACCACAAGGTCGACGTGTTCGCCCGTCAGGCCGAACTGGCCAAACGTGCTCGCGCTTCCGTCGACGACATTCTGACCATCCCACTGGCGGTCAACCCGAACTGGACGCCAGAGCAGATCAAGAACGAACTGGACAACAATGCCCAGGGCATTCTCGGTTACGTGGTGCGCTGGATCGACCAGGGCGTGGGTTGCTCGAAAGTACCGGACATCAATGACGTCGGCCTGATGGAAGACCGTGCCACGCTGCGTATCTCCAGCCAGCACATCGCCAACTGGCTGCGCCACGGTGTGGTCACCGAAGCGCAAGTGATGGAAAGCCTCAAGCGCATGGCGCCGGTGGTGGACCGTCAGAACGCCAACGACCCGCTGTACCGTCCGCTGGCACCGAACTTCGACAGCAACATCGCCTTCCAGGCGGCGGTCGAACTGGTGATTGAAGGCACCAAGCAGCCGAACGGTTACACCGAACCGGTATTGCACCGTCGTCGTCGCGAGTTCAAGAAGGCCAACGGCCTGTAACTTGCGCTGAATGCCGGACATGAAAAAGCCCTGATCGAGAGATCAAGGCTTTTTTGTTAGTGCGGTGTGGGCTGGTATTTGTGGAGGGCTTGAAATCGATCCCCCTCACCCCAGCCCTCTCCCCACGGGGGCGAGGGGAAAGGGAGCAGATCTATATGCTTTTCAAAATCTGAGCTCGGCTCAGGAATTGCCAAGGGTTGAGGGGAAAGGGAGCAGATCTGTATGCTTTTCAAAATCTGAGCTCGGCTCAGGAATTGCCAAGGGTTGAGGGTTAAGGGAGCAGATATTGGTGCTTTTCAAAACCTGAGTTCGACTGAGGAGTTTCAGGTCGGTGTACCTCGAACATC
>NZ_JAKNQL010000022.1 GCF_022662375.1 Pseudomonas sp. CROZ-RG-20F-R04-15
GATGCAGACGGCGCAAGGTGCGATGCAAACAGCGCAGCGAGTGAAAGGTGTGGTGCAGGGCGAGGTGGCGGTGTTGCCGAAGCTGGCGAGTGCGGTGTTGCCAAGTGCGTCGGGGGTTCTTGGGGCGGCGAGCAAGGCGGGCAACTTGCCGAGCCTGCCTGCACCGAGTCTGCCAAAACCTTCCTTGAAAACCCCGGGCCTGTTGGCGGGTGAGATGCTGTCATGACCAATGAAGTAGCTGCTGTAAAACGTGAACCTCAGGTTGCCATCGTTCCACTGAACGCCATCGACATTCAGGACGTCGCCAGCAGTGCGGCAACCTTCGATGCTTGGCTGCAATCGGCTACGGATGGCGTGGTCACGCTTGATCGAATCAAGAACTACGCCGGCTTCCTGCCGGTGGTGGGCAACATCATGGCGCTAGTCGATGCGCTGGGTGACATCGTCACCCTGTCGAACGGCAAGCAACGCGACTTGCTCGCTTGGGCCAGTCTTGGCATCAACCTGATCGGCGTCTTGCCGTTGCCGCCGTCGATGGCCGCGGCGCGGATGACCCTGCGCCCGACGCTGTTTCTGGTGCGTCAGGAAATGAGGGCCAGCAGCAAGGTGTTGCTCAGCACTTCCGTGATCGAGGTGCTGGTCGGCCACCTGAACGCCTCGATTATCGGCACGCTTGATGATTTTGTTGAGCAAGCCAAAGGCAAGTTACCGGGCATTTTGGCGGACGCTGGCAAGCTCGGCGAAGAAATCATTGATCAGATTGCAATAGGCATCGAAGCGGTGGCGTTCGGCAATCTGGATGCCAAAGGTGATCTGAATGCAGCCAGCGCCCAGGCGAGCGCCGCAGCCGATCAATTCAAGAATGATCCGCTGGCGTCATTCAGCAATGTTTTTGGGGCTGCCAACAGCGCCCTGAAGTCGGCAGGCAAAGGCCTGGCCAACAGCGTGGTGCAAAACCTTGTCCCCGATGACTTCAAAAAAACCGTTTCTGACGAAACCAAAAAACTGCGCGCGATGGGCCCGGAGCTGCGTACGCAGTTGAGCAAGCTCGACGATGAGTCGGTGCAGAACTCGATCGGCTGGTTGCTGCTGATCCTCTCCAGTGCCGTGACCTTGTGGCGCAAGCGCAATGCCCATGGGCAGAACGCCGCCGTCCACCCGGAGAAGACTGGTCAGGCGAAGCGTACGGCATCCGAGGGTCAGTTGGCCTCCAACGGCCAACAGGCGCCAGCGAAAGGGGCGCCCAATCCAGAGAAAGGTCCCTGTAAATGCGCCACGCCATACAGCATCAACTTTGCCTTGGGTTCGGAAAGCCTCAGCCATACCGATTTCAGCCTGCCCGGCCCCTTCCCGATCGAATGGACGCGCACTTACAACTCCCGCCTCGACGCCTACGATCAGAGCGAACTCGGCGCTCGCTGGATCAACGAATTCACCACACGCTTTGACTGCGTGGACGATGGCCTGACGTTCTGCGGCGCTGACGGCCGCGACCACAGCTATCCACTGCCAAAAGTCGGCCTGTTCCACTACGACGCCATCGAAGACATCACCCTGGTCCGCAACAGCGAAGATCAGTTGTTGCTGTGCCGTGGTTTCGAGCGCAAGGAAACCTACGTCCGTCGTGGCCAGCGCTTTGTGCTGAGCAATATTTCGCTGCGCAACGGCGCCGGGATCATGCTGCATTACGAGCACCGTCACGGCGAACACTCGCTGCTCTCCGACCTGATCACCTATCAGGAAAACGACTTCACCAAAGTCCATTTGCACCTCGGCACGATGATCGACGATAACGGCCGGTTTATCGGCCTTTGGCAGATCGTTGACGGCGAACCACTGCGCCAGCTCTGCGCCTACCAGTACGACGCCTTTGGCGACCTGATTCAGGCGCAGGACGAGAACGGCGCCGTCTGGGCGTATCAGTTCCAGCATCACCTGATCACCCGCTACACCGACCGCACCGGGCGCGGCATGAACCTGCAGTGGGACGGTTCAAGCGCCAAGGCCAAAGCCGTGCGCGAATGGGCCGACGACGGCAGTTTCGACACGCGTCTGGAATGGGACGAAAACATTCGTCTGACCTACGTCACCGATGCCCTCGGCAACGAGACCTGGCACTACTACGACATCCTTGGCTACACCTATCGCATTCGCTACGCCGACGAGCGTTCGGAATGGTTCTTCCGCGACGAGGCGAAGAACATCGTGCGCCGCGTCAATGCTGACGGCAGCACCGATCGCTACAGCTACGATGAACGCAGCAACCTGCTCGAACACAT
Source organism: Pseudomonas sp. CROZ-RG-20F-R04-15 (assembly GCF_022662375.1). GTDB lineage: Bacteria > Pseudomonadota > Gammaproteobacteria > Pseudomonadales > Pseudomonadaceae > Aquipseudomonas. Next base: position 2,280 of record NZ_JAKNQL010000022.1, read on the forward strand.
CCGCGCCGACCATACCGTGATGCATTACGCCTACGACGATCAGGACCTGCTGATCAAGATCAGCGATGCCGAGGGCGGTCAGTGGCAGCGCGCCTATGACGACCAAGGCAATCTGGTCGAAGCGCTCGATCCGCTGGGCAACAAAACCGAATACGCCTACAACAAATCCGGCCTGCCCACCGCGATCAAGGACGCCAACGGCAACGAAAAAACCCTCGACTACAACGATGCCGGGCAACTGGTCGAGTACGTCGATTGCTCGGGCAAAACCAGCACATGGGAGTACAACGATCTGGGGCAGATGATCTGCTTCACCGACGCCGCCGGCAACGCCACCGAATACGAATACAAGGCCGGCCAACTGGTGCTGATCAAGCACCCGGACAAGACCGAAGAACGCTTTGATCGTGACGCCGAAGGTCGGCTGTTGGCGCATGTCGACGGTCTCGATCGCTGCACCACCTGGAGCTACAGCGCGGCCGGTTTGATCACCGAGCGTGTCGATGCCGCGGAACAAACACTGCGCTATCGTCGGGACCGTCTCGGACGGCTAACGGCCCTGGAAAACGAAAACGAACAACGCGCGCTCTTTCACTACGATCCGGTCGGACGCCTGCTGGAAGAACGCCGCTTTGACGGGCGCAGCACGCGTTATCAGTACGACCCACTGACCGGTCGCCTGGCCCAATCGATCAATGGCCAACGTGTCATCTCGTTGAGCTTCGACCCGATGGGCCGTTTGACCGAACGTCGCGCGACCTTGGGCGACCAGTCGCAAAGCGAAACCTTTGCCTACGATGGCAACGGCAACATGGTGCTGGCCGACAACGCCGACAGCCGCCTGCAATGGTTTTATGATCCGGCAGGAAATATTCTGCGTGAGCACCAACACTATCTGGGGTTGGACAGCCCGGTGGTCGCGGTCTGGCGGCACGAATACGACATACTAAACCAGTGTATTGCCACGACCCGTCCAGACGGCCACCGTGTTAGTTGGTTGACTTACGGCAGTGGACACTTGCTAGGTCTACGACTGGACAATCATGAACTGGTTGGCTACGAGCGCGACGACATGCACCGCGAAATCGCCCGCCATCAAGGCAACCACCTGGTGCAAACCCAAAGCTGGGATCCGGTTGGTCGCTTGCAGGAGCAATTGCTGGGACGCAGCGACGACAAATCCACGCTGCTCAAACGCGAATACACCTACGACGCCGCCGGCCAACTGACTAACATCAACGACAGCCGCCGTGGCCCGCTCGCCTATCGCTACGATCCCGTTGGCCGACTGCTCAGCGCCGTGACGCGTCAAGGCGTGGAAACCTTTGCCTTCGACCCGGCCGGCAACCTGCTCGACGACAAGGCGACAGAAATTCGCCGACCACTGGATCAGACGCCACAGCGCAGCAAACTCGTCGATAACCTGCTGCGCGAATACGCGGGCACCCACTACGACTACGACGAACGCGGCAACCAGATTCAGCGCTGGCACAACGGCCAACGAAGCGATCTGCGCTGGGATCTGTTTGATCGACTGGTGCATTTCGAAGATCCGCGCCTGAGCGTGGATTTCGCCTACGACGCACTGGGACGCCGCCTGCACAAAAATTCTCGCGCGCACTACAAACAGCGTCCGGAAGCCGGCTCTCTTTGGAACAGAAACGAACACGCCCGCAAACAGCGCGAACTCGGCTGCGGTTTCACCTTGTATGGTTGGGATGGCGACAACCTCGCTTGGGAAAGCAACCCGGCGCAAAGCGAAGGCGAGCCGGGTCGCACGGTTCATTATGTCTTCGAGCCAGACACCTTCGTCCCGATCGCTCAGGCTGTACGGCATGCGCCAATCGATCTGATCGGTTTGCCGGATTACAGCGGTGAATATAGCCTTGATGAAGATCCGGTGTGGAATCACAAGGTAATGGCATTACCGTTTGATGCGTTGGCGTGGTACCAGTGTGATCACCTCGGAACGCCGCAGGAGCTGACCGACTCCCAAGGCAACATGGCCTGGACCGCGCAGTACAAGGCGTGGGGGCAGGTGACGGAGCAGCGCTCGGAGTGGGCGCGGCAGCATGGTGTGATGAACCCAATTCGGTTCCAGGGGCAGTATCACGATCATGAGACAGGGCTACATTACAATAGATATCGTTATTACGATCCTTCGGTCGGACGTTTTATAAATCAAGATCCGATCGGTCTCGCAGGGGGATTGAACGCCTACGAATATGCACCAAATCCGGTGCAATGGATCGACCCGTTAGGTCTAGCGCGTATTCCGAAGTCGGTGAAAACGAAGGTAGCTATCGAGAACAAGCAATTTCACGGAGTGGAATCATGTGAGAAGTGCTTGATCACAGTAGTTCCTGGTCAAAAGAGCCAGAGGGGTGTAACTCCGCCACCGAATGAACGACAATTCGATCATATTCAACCTGATTCATTGGGAGGCGCAAACGATGAGGGTAATACCCAGATTCTATGTCGCCGTTGTAATCGTGAAGCTTCTGATTCAATCAAGCCGGATTACAAAACAATCAACCGTCTAGGCGGCTCCCCACCTTGAGCGTATAAAATATGAAAGATATTTTTCACAAGATTGTCTTTGAGTTAACGCCTGACGAGGATGATTATCCTCCTGTATCTGCTGAGTCGATTTGGGGTATCTATGCCGGTGATGGCACCTATACCTTAGACAATACTCCCTATTACGTTTATGGCGTGAGTAAGGGAGATTCCGTGCAGGTAAAGTCCAGTGGCGATGAGATGATAGCTGTGCGTGTCGCAAAACAGGGTGGCCATTCGACTGTCAGAGTTTTTGCCAGTGATACTGAAGAGAAAAGTAAAATAATCGCTGATCTTCATCAGTTCGGTGCCTCGTGCTCAGTTAGTCAGGAAATGTCGCTGTTTACAGTGGATATTCCCTCAGATTGTGATTTTTTCGCAATCGACAGATATTTGTCCGATATTGCTGATGGGGAAAATATTGCATATGAGGATGCTTGTCTGCAGCACTCAGATATTGAGTCATCTCGTCTAGGGGAGTGCCTGTCATTGGCTTCTTTACCACTACTAGCTCATTGATTGAGTAAGCCCTGAGGGGGGGAGTGGAGACAGGCCGCGATCTGGAGTTTATTAATCGTAGTCTGTCCCTATTAATATCCTGACGATGTTACGCAGTCCTCATTGTTGGCTGTGCAGTCACATTGCCCTGTCTGCTCAAGAGAACAGGGTTGGCATGTATCGTCTTATTCAAAATGTATGGAAACCAAGCTGGGGATCTGATTAATGCAAAAGGCTGAAGCTGTTTATCCGGACCAGGCGCAGACAGAAATCTGTAGCAAGTATGGAATGTCTGTGCAACCGCCCGAAGAGATGGTCACGGTTGCTATTGATTCGCTTGGCCAGTCGCCGATCTACGGCACCAGAGTGCAATTGCCCGAGGACGGTAACATCAGTTGGTTCATTCACTGCGGTGAGTACTCGACGGCGGATGACTTTTACAAGCCTGTCCATGTTCACCACCTAAGTGAAATGTTGCCTCAGGTTGTGAATTATCTTTGTCTGCCCACTGGCACAAAATTCATCATCGATACAGCCGGCTATGAAGATGTCTGGATGGCTGAGTAAGAAATATTGAAGCCGGTTCACCACCGGTCTCGCGTTTGATTGATCCCGTGGAACAATTGGAATATCAGCGGTTTGGTCAAAGGAGTGACAACATGAAAGACGCCATTCGGTTGGGCGACTCCACCACGCACGGTGGCAAGGTGCTCGAAGCCTTCTCTCAGACCGACCTCAACGGCAAACCGATTGCCGGTGTCGGTCACAAGGTCAGTTGCCCATTGTGCAAAGGCATATTTCCGATCGCCGAGGGCAGCAGCACCTACACCGTCGACGGCACGCCCATCGCCCTCGACGGCATGAAAACCGCCTGCGGCGCTGCGCTGATTGCGAGCGGGCCGAAAGGCGCCGTGATCAGCTAGGCACTTAATCATTCTGGATTCAATCAATACCCCCGCTGTAAACCTTAAAGGACTAAACATGAAATACACCGCTTTGATCCTCGCCATGACCGCAGCCCTGGGCACTGCCAGTTTCGCCCAGGCGGAAGAGATTGATCCTGCAGCGCTGAAAAATGCCTACGACATGGGGCGCAACTCGGTGGGTTTGATCAACCACTGCGTCGACAAGGGTTTCTTGAAAGCTGACAGTACAAAAAACGCTAACAAGATGGCCGCGTTTATGGCGGGCATGCCGGGGCAGGTGAACAAAAGTGACGGCGACAAGATCGAAGCTCAGGGACGCAAAGGCGAAGTATTGGTAAATGGTGAATACCAGAAGCTCGAAGGTAACCTGCCGCCGACGCTCAGTCTCAAGCAGTGGTGCCAGCAGGCGGATCAAGGCATGCGTAATGGTCTGGAGCAAGCAGGTTTGTAAGTGAATCCGACGCTGTGGCCTTGTTCGAAAAACGCTCGCTGATTGCGAGCGTTTTTATTCCACTGCTGGTGCTTGATGGTCCGGATTTTGTCGTTCTATTGGCTCAGCCCCTTGGAATCCGCCAACCCGCCCTCATAACCATTGCTATCCCCAACACCCCGAAGAGGAACGACACGCCATGACCACTCAAACCGAAACCGCCATCCTCGCCGGCGGCTGCTTCTGGGGCATGCAGGATCTGCTGCGGCGCTATCCCGGCGTGTTGCAGACTCGCGTCGGTTACACCGGCGGTGATGTGCCGAATGCTACTTATCGCAACCATGGCGACCATGCCGAAGCTATCGAAATTGTCTTCGATCCGGCGGTGATCAGCTATCGACAGATCCTCGAGTTTTTCTTCCAGATCCACGACCCGAGCACGCCTAATCGTCAGGGCAACGACCTCGGTCGCAGCTATCGTTCGGCGATTTATTACCTCAGCGAAGCGCAACGCGACATTGCCGAGGACACCGCTGCCGATGTCGACGCCTCAAAACTGTGGCCGGGTCGCGTGGTGACCGAGATCGAACCGGCGGGGCCATTCTGGGAGGCTGAGCCGGAGCATCAGGATTACCTTGAGCGTATTCCGAATGGCTACACCTGCCATTTCATTCGGCCGAACTGGAAGCTGCCGAAACGCGGGTGAGGGTTGCACGCCGCTCACTCAGCGCGACTTCACTGGTTGCGAGGCTGAGTGAATTTCCGACTTCGCGGGCAAGCCCGCGAAGTGGGGAGCGCTCATGGCGCCGTTTTAGCCCTGCGCTTGATCCTTCAAATCATCCAGCGCATCGATGATCGCCTCATCGCTGTCGGCCATTGCGTCTCGCATGTCTTTAGCGAGGGTGCTCTGGATGGCCATGAATTTTTCGGCCAGATCGCGGCCCTTTTTCGAACTCAGGATGATCGTCATCGCCTGCTCGGGATGCTGGTTGGCGCGTATCAGCAGGTCAAGTTCATCGTTGTTGAAGTGGTTGGCGTAGATTTCCACGACCATGTCCTTCAAGTCGTCAGGATCGATTTTCTCTCGCACGACATTGCGAATTTGCTCGCGTTCGAGCATCGGGTAGCGAGAGGCATAACCGTTGGACGCGGTCTCGACCATGCTGGCGTATTGCTTGGTCATGCCACTGGACTCGACAAACGCCTGCGCCTTGTCCTTGCTACCCCCACAACCCGCCAGCGCCGCTGCCGCCAATACGGGCAGCATTATTTTTCTCATGCTCATGAGCATTTTTCCTTGAATGATCTGTAGGTACAGCGGGCGCCGCAAGTCTCCCTGTCTCTCACTCCAAACAGTGTTCAAGGGTAATGTGGAAGTGATCGAGCAGTGTCGCCATTAATGCCGACTGACCTGCTTGAGCCAGTTCCAGAAGGGGTCGTTCGATTCGCTCACATCCATGCACTCTGTACCGCGGACCAGTTCCGCTGCGCGCGCGGGTATGCTCAGCCCGAGCGTTCGCTCGACGTGGCTTCGCAACAGAAAAGGCGGAGGAGGGTAATCGTCTTCGGCGTATTCTTTTTCGCGTACTTCATCCGGGGTCAGTTGAAACTGCTCCGGCCAGCAGAGCTCGTCGTAACCGATAGCCAACAGCCTCAACAAGTCTTCAATCGTGTCCGTCAGGACGCAAAGCATCGTTGACCCGGATCCTGATCCCAGATGAACGAATCGCTGTTGCCCGCTGGCGTCAAGCCACAGTCCGGCCCACGAGCCGTCTCCACCGGTTCTGAGGAACAGGGTCAGGCGCTGGTTTACGTCAGGATCATCGCTGTTAGTCCAGCGGGCGGTGTCGGCAGGCACTGGCAGGTAAAATGCGGTTGTCGCCACATCGCTGTGTGCAGGGTCCGGATGCAGCGTCATATAGCGCGTGCCATCGCGGTGACTGCGCACGCAGCCATGTTTTTCCAACAACTCAAGCGCTTGGCGAAGGCGCGCGGGCATCGGATTGCCCGCAGGAAAAGCGGCCGCCATTTCATCGGTGAAGTTCATTCATTTCCTGACTCGGTGGGCATTGGAGTGGGCGCGGTCCGGTTCAAACGTCGTCTCGTCCAAAACCCAATGTCCCGGTGTATGTTCAATCACGCTTTACCAAACCCCAGAAAAGAACGCAGTTTATTGCCCCACTTGCGCTCATAGAACGGCGTGGTTTCCCTGAGAAAGTAATCACTCAGGCCAGCTTCACCTTGGGATACCCGGCACAAATCAACCGGCTCTCCCTGCGGCGCGGTATCTCCTGCAACATTGCCCGCCTCACGCATAACCCGCTCAATATCGCCGTCCGCCTCGATACCCACGATCAAGTGCGGTTTTTCATCGACCGAGGTGTCATGCATCAATGCCAGAAACGCGCGCTTCACATTGGAATGTTTGGCGAGCAATTGCGTGAGCGAGTGGACCATTTGTGACGGGTATTCGGCAGGCTGTCCGAGCAGCACGTTGGTTTCTTTCTCGACCGTGCGTTGCGTGGCGGTCTGGCCAACGGCGTCGGCGAGCAAATTGTGCACCTCTTGCGGGAAAAACTCTTTGCCGTACGGCGACTTGGGATTCAGGCAGAGCAGGGCGCCCAGTGTGATTTCGAACAACGATCGGGCGGGTATTTCGAGGTAGGTCTGCTCGCTGTCGATGGACTGTTGCAGTGTTTGCAGTGACGAGAAAAACGGGATGACCGGGGTGCCGTCCGGTTTTTGCCAGTGGGCAATGCTGATGTTGCTGCCAGCTTGGAGATTGACGTGGCCGTCTGCCTCTCCGGCGGTGCCGAGGATGTAAACGTTCGAATTCAACAGGGTGTTGAAAAACTCCGGACGATGTGCCGGTTCGTCGGCGGCCCGTTTGAGGCTTTTTTCCAGCAGGTTTTCTGGTTGGGTATCCATGGTATTCATCCGTGATTCGGTCAAAAACAGGGCGAAGCGTAGATCAGTTACATCGACGCTGGCTCGACTGACGCCTTCGCGGGCAAGCCCGCTCCCACAGGTTTTCGGGTTGCTCACAAAGTCGCGGTACAGCGCAAATCATTGTGGGAGCTTGCCTGCAAGCGATTCCGGTGGCTCAGTCAAACCATTCGGCACAGCCAGTGCGCCATCGCCAGCAGGGAGAAGATATCAGAGCAAACTCCACGAAACCCCAACATAAACCCCCATCCCTTCACCCGGCGTTGACCGCGCTGCATCCAGTCCCTTGTCGTCATACCCCGGTGTAACCGTCGCCGCGTAGTGCTTGTTGGTCAGATTGCGCATATCCACCCAACCCTGCCAGTCACCCTTCGGCGCGTTGTAGCCCAGTGTCGCGCCAAACAATGCGTAAGGATCGGCGTAATAACTGTTGGCGTAATCCACGGCAACTTTCGACACCAGTTGCGTATTCACCGCCGCAAAGAACCCCTGCGGCCAGTCGTAACGCAATTCGCCCTGGTAGTAATGCATCGGCAGACCGGGCAGGCGGTTGTCGCCAAAACGATCATCATCGCGATAGTGGAAATCACTGAAGGTATACGCCTGTCGCAAGCTCAACTGACGGCCATCAGCCGCCGACCAGAGTTTGCTGTTCAGGCTGGCTTCAACACCTTGGTGCACGGTCGGGCTGGCGTTCAACTCATACGGCGTGACGGCATTGGCATCCGGCAACACCGACAGCAACTCATGCCGAACCTGCGCGTAGTACCACGCCAGACTCCATTCGCCGACAGCGCTGTCGCCACGGCCACCCAGTTCCAGTGTGGTGGCGGTCTGGTTCTGCAGTTTGATCGGGTCTTTTTGCGTGCCGGTCGCGGCGCCATTACCCGCCGGGAAGCGCACGTTGGAGCTGTAGATCAGCGACCACGGGTGCGGCGCTTCAACCGAGCGGCTGAGGTTGCCGAACACTTGCAGGTCCGGGGTGATCTGGTAACGCAGACCCAGGCGCGGCGCGTAATCCCAGTCGTTCATGCTGGTTTTGCCGCCGCTTTGCGGGTAGGTCACGTCGCTTTCGCGGCGGGTGTAGATGGCGGCGAGGCCGGTGGTCAGCCACAGGTCGTCGGCGATTTCCAGGTCGTTGCCGAAGTGCAGAACGGTGTCCGAACCCTGATAGGTGAAGTTACGCATGCGCGTGCCCGGCAGGTAATTGGCGGTGTTGCCGCTGGGGATGCGCACAAACTCACTGGCGCCGTCGTTCGGCAGGTGTTTGGTCACGCGCAGGCCGACGTTGCTGCGGCTTTCCATGCCGAAAATCGTGTCGCGGCGTTTGTAGTCGAAAGTGCCGCTGACGTCGGTGTAGGCGACTTTCAAGCGGTTCGGGCCTTCGCGCAGGTCCATCGGGTAGTCGTGGTAGACGAGGCCGGTCTGGATGCTCGAATCGTCGTCGATGTAATAGGTGGTCTTGTTGCCGATGAAGGTGCTGCCCGGTTGTTTGCGGCTGTCGTCGCGCGCCACGTAAGACGGATTGGCCGCCCGCGGCGAGTGTTCGATGGAGTGCTTGGTCACGCGGCCGGCGAGGTCGTTGTCGGTCTCGCGGTAGCGGATATAGAAGCGGGTTTCCAGATTCGGGTTGAAGCGATAGCCGAAATTGGCGATCACGCCTTTGCTTTCGCTGGCGGTGTGATCCTGGTAGCCGTCGGCGTTGGAGTCGGTGAGCGACACGTAGTAATCGAAATCGCCGAGCACTTGCCCGGAGCTGACCTGACGCTGCTGATAGCCGTGGCTGCCGGTGGCGTAGCGCACTTGCAGTTTCGGCGCGGTGTAGCCGGTGTGGCTGACGTAGTCGATGGCGCCGCCGAGCGCCAGCGAGCCACGATCAAAACCGTTGGCGCCGCGCAGCACTTCAACGTGATCGACCCACAGCGGTTCGAGCAATTCGTACGGCGTGCCGCCCGGACCGCTCAGCGGCAGACCGTCGAGCATCGTGTACAGCCCCGACGCGTGGGCGCCCGGCGCGCGGTTGATGCCTGAGCCACGCACCGAGATTTTCACGCCTTCATTGCCCGCCGACTGCGCATAAACCCCTGGCTGATACGCCAGCACATCCTGATTGCTCGCCACGCGGCCCTGCAACGGCTGACGCATGTCGACCACGTTGGTGCCGCCGGGCACTTGTTCCAGGCGGGCCCTGGCTTCTTCAACACTGGCGTCGGAACCCCGTTGCTCATCTGCCGAAATCAGTACTTGCCCCAACTCCAGACCTTGAGTCTCGGCCATGGCCGGGCAGGCGAGGGCCAGGCCGAGCAGGGCGGTGGGCAGGGATTTGGGCGACGGCATCAAAAAACTCCAGGCAGGCAAGAACGGGCAATGAACAGTGCGACGTAACAAAGAACGAACGAAACACATGGCAATTTGGCTTTTTGCCCGGCAATGGCAATCAGCACGGCATGGACTAACCTCACGTGTCTGGTTTGTCCCGTCAATCAACACTCTGTTTCTGCATTTATTGGAGAGAGGCCAAGGTCATGGCAAAAGGCAAAAAGAAGGCCGCCACGGCGCCTGAAAGTCCCAAGCTGAAAAACAAGGATTACCTCGATCAACTACGCAAATTGCACGTTGAACTGGTCAAGTTGCAGGAGTGGGTGATCGCCAAGGGCGTCAAGGTCTGCATCGTCTTCGAGGGACGTGATGGCGCGGGCAAGGGCGGTACGATCAAGGCGTTGACCGAGCGCGTCAGCCCGCGAGTCTTCCGCGTAGTGGCGCTGCCGGCACCGACCGATCGCGAGAAAAGCCAGATGCATGTGCAGCGTTATCTGCCGTATCTACCGGCGGCAGGCGAAGTGGTGATCTTCGATCGCAGTTGGTACAACCGCGCGGGTGTCGAGCGGGTGATGGGGTTCTGCACCGATGAGCAGGCCGACAAATTCCTCAGATCGATTCCCTGGGTCGAGCACGCGATCGTCCAGTCCGGGGTGATCCTGCTCAAGTACTGGCTGGAGGTCAGCCCCGAAGAGCAGACCCGCCGGCTTGAGGCGCGGATCAACGACGGGCGCAAGACCTGGAAACTCACACCGATGGACCTCAAGTCCTACAGCCGCTGGTACGACTACTCACGGGCGCGGGATGAAATGTTCAAGCACTCCGACACCGAACACGCGCCATGGCTGGTGGCCGACTCCAACGACAAACGCCGCGCACGCCTGAATATCATCACCGATGTGCTCAGTCGCATTCCGTATGAGGATGTGAAGCGCGAGAAGGTCGAGTTGCCCAAACGGCAGAAGCCGGGCAAGTACCGTGATCCGGATTATCCGTATAAACGTGTAGCGGAAAAGTTCTGAGGCGGTGGCGCTTACCGCTGGGCAAGCGCCACCTGGGATTAAACGACGCTTGCGCGAGTCAGGCTGCTGGCGGGGCCAAAACCGGCTGACTTCAAACGGGCGATCAGATCGTCCCGCGCGCTTTGTCCGCCCGCACGGATGTATTCCAATTCGGCTGCGGTGATCAACATCACGCTGACCAGTTTAACGGGGGACAGTGGCATGTCCTCGATTAGCGTCGGGAAATCCGCTTCAGGCGCGCCGAGGAGCATGCCGGTCATGTCGTCTTCGGTGACGAACTGCTCCGGCAACTGATCGCACATGTAGTCCGATTTGCTGAAACCAGGGATCTCGAATGACAACGAACCGTATTTTTCCAGACGCTCGGTGAGACCGCCGGCGTAGGCGACCTCCCTTGCGAGGTGCTTCAATAACTCGAAGGCCCAACTGCGGGTGAACGGATCAACGTCACCCACTGCACCGCGCGCATGCTCGGGGATGTCGGCAGTTTCGATGAACAGTTCCATCTCGAACCCGTTGCCCAGACCCTCGACACCATCGAAAGGGTCTGACATGCCTTCGGTGGCAAAGATGATCGAGTCGCCGCGGCGCACCACGCGATAGGCCTGTCGCGTCGATGGCCAGTCCGGGCCGCCCATGAAACTCGGACTGAACGCATAGCCCAGTACATCGCGCTCACTGACACCGATCGTGTTCCAGTGCTGATCAAGGCACTTTTGAGTGGCTTCTCTGACTGCCAGATTGGCCTTTTCCGCCTCGCTCAAATCGTCATAGGAGAATGTTTCGTAGTGTTCTTCGGTGGGTTCTGGAGTTTGAGCTGGCCCGGCGACCGGTTTTTTCAATGAGGCGAAAAGTTTTTTAAAAAATTGCACAGGCATTCCTTGCACGGTCGTAATGGTTCTGCCAAATGGCGGGCGCGGGCAGATTCTCGCATTGGTTTAGAATGATGGCCAATTGATTTCAGCGTTCCTTCTGTCGATTGCCCTGAACCATCGCGATCTCGTTTCTTTCTACCCGTGGAGTCCTTCACGAGATCATCCCCGATGTTCGATCAGCGCAAACAAGCAAAACTGGCGGCATGGCGAAAACTGGCGACGCAAGCGCAGATGCGTCTGGACCCGGAGGAGCAGTACGACGAACTGCTCAAGGCCGCCGATGAAATGGAGGAGCAGGGGCTGATCACCAGCGCCGAGTGGCGGCAGTTGGTGCGCGATGCGGGCAATGTGTTTACTGGTGAATCGGGTCGAACACACGGCTGATCAGTCGGCGGACGTTTCAATACCCTCATATCACCCGGCCTTTCTTCAGCTTCAGTTGCGCACCTCTGGAATCGCGCAAAAGTCGCGCAAAGGCGACTTTGTCAATCGGCCGGCTCATGAAATAACCCTGCACTTCGTTGCATTGATCGGCACCGAGAATATCCAGTTGCTCTTCGGTCTCGACCCCTTCGGCGGTGACGGTCAGGCCCATGGCTTTGCCCAGGCCGATGATCGCCTGCACCACCGCGCGATCATTGGTGCCGCTGTTGATCGAGGCGATGAAGCGCTTGTCGATCTTGATCCCGTCGAACGGATAAGCACGCAAGTAACCCAGCGATGAATACCCGGTGCCGAAGTCATCCATGTTCAGGCGCACGCCGAGCTCTTTCAGGGCATTCATGGTGGTCAGCGCACCGTCGGTGTCGTTGAGCATTACGTTCTCGGTGATCTCCAGTTCCAGGCGACTGGCCGGGAAGCGGGTTTGCACCAGGACTTCGCGAACATCCTCGACCACATCGCTGACGGCAAACTGCGCGGGCGACAGATTGACCGACAGCAGAATGTCTTCCGGCCAGCCCAGCGCAGTTTCGCATGCCTCGCGCAACACCCAGCGCCCCAGCGGCACGATCAGATCGGTCTGCTCCGCCAGCGGTATGAACAGATCCGGGCCGAGCAAGCCTTTGGTGGGATGCTGCCAGCGCACCAGCGCTTCGACCGAAACGATGTGCTTGCCATCGACCTTGTAGCGCGGTTGATAGTGCAGGATGAATTCGTTGTGTTTGAGCGCATGGCGCAAATCATCTTCCATTTGCCGGCGGGTCTGGATCTGGTCGCTCATGTGCGCTTCGAAATAGCACCAAGTATTCTTGCCCTCGGATTTGGCCTGATACAGGGCGATGTCGGCATAGCGGATCAGGTCGCTGGGCACGTAACCGTGGCGACGACTGAGCGAAATGCCGATGCTCGCGCCGATGTGCAGCGGATGATGCTCGAACACCACCGGCTGATGCAGGCTGCCGATCAGGCGGCTGCAGAACTTGTCGATTTCGTTGTGGCTGTCCATGCCGTTGAGCACCACGATGAACTCATCGCCGCCCAGTCGTGCGACGAGGTCGTGTTCGCGGGTGCATTCACGCAGGCGCGCGGCGACTTCCTGCAGCACCGCATCACCGGCCGGATGGCCGAGCGAATCGTTGATCGGTTTGAAGTTGTCGAGGTCGATCATCAGCAGCGACAGCGGCGGCGCATGTTCCTTGAGCAGCAGTGCTTCATCGAGATATCGCGCGAGTTTGTTGCGATTGGGCAGACCGGTCAGGGCGTCGTGCATCGATAGATGTTGAATCTGTGCATGGGCGGCGACTTCGTCGGTGATGTCGCTGGCGGTACCGCGATAGCCGATCACCGTGTGTTTGTCGAAGATCGGCCGGGCGGACAGCCGACAGTGGCGCGTCTGGCCGGAGTGGTCACGGTAGGTGCAACGCAAGTCACTGGCGCTGTTCTCCTCGGTGAGGTTTCTCAGCCACAGTTCCAGTGGCGTGGTGTCGCAATTCAACAGGTGGCCGATATCTTGCCCCAGCCACAGGGTTTGCGGGTAACCGGTCACTTCGCTGAAGCGCGCCGACAGATACGTCAGCGCCAGGTTGCGGTCGACTTCCCAGATCCAGTCCGACGCGGCTTCGGCCACCGCGCGAAAGCGCTCTTCGCTGGCCTCCAGGCCACGGTTGGCGGCTTCCAGCGCCTGGTTGGAGCTCTGCATGACGGCAAAACTCTGGTCGACGTATTGCGATGAGCGCAAGGCGTGCCGAAAGAAATAGGCGGTCAGCAGCATCAGCACCACCATCGTCGCGCCGAGAGGCGGCAGCAACGACCACAATAAATGTTGTCCGGGCCGTTCCAGGTCGGCGATCAGGCTGTAACCGGTGTTGTCCAGCGCCACTCGCGGGCGGTCGGGCGCAAGGGTTTCGTCCGGCGCCAGGGTCAGATTGCGCAAGCCGTAGCCGCTGCCGATCAGGCGCAATTTGGTCGGGGTGAGTTTATCGACGAACACCAGCACCGAGGTTTTCTGCGCGGCGTCCAGCGGCCGCTCATCATTGGGAATGATCGCCGCCGCCGACACCAGCGCCGGCCAGCCTTCGAACAGCGAGTAGGTGCTGACCGGTTTGCTCAGATCGCTCTGCCCCTGAACCTGATCCAGCAGCGATGCCGCACTGACCTGCAGATACGCCGACAGATCGGCATCGAGTAGTTGCCCTCGTACCACGGCGTATTTAGTGCGCTCGCGGTCGAGTACGAACACGCCGTCATAGCCGTCACTGGTGAACAGGGTCTTGCCGATGTTCTGCTCGGTATAGGCCCAGTTGGTGTCGACCTGATCGTTCAAATGCTCGTAAGCCGTGGTCCAGTAGGCGTAGCTGGTGATGTAGTTTTTCGACGCGGTGATGCGGTTTTCCAGGGCGCGGGCTGAGTAGAAGCGGGTTTTGTTGATTTCCTCGCTATCCAGCGCATTGGCAATCCCCAGCAAAGCCACCGTCGCGGCAATCACGCCGCTGACGAACAGCGCACCCACGGCGATGGCCAGGCGCCGGGTGACGGCGCTTTGGCGGGGAGGAAGAGGGGCTGCATAGCTGGAAATGTCCATGTGCTCGTCCTTGATCCGCTGTCTTCTGAATCTAGAACCACGGCGCGGGCGCAATGTTCAGATTCTTCTCGGCGACTGCAATGAAAGCGTAGTGAACCCGGCGTGAATTGCCTCCCCAAGTGCAGGACGCCGATCAGCGGCGATTCCCGAAAGGGCAAGACTTCCCGCGCAAAAACCGGATAATGGCGGCCATTCGTTTAGCCGTATTCTGGTAATCCCGCATGGAAATCAAGGTCAATTTTCTCGACAACCTTCGACTTGAAGCCAAGTTCGACGACTTCACGGTGATCGCCGATCAGCCCATTCGCTACAAGGGCGATGGCTCGGCACCGGGGCCGTTCGACTATTTTCTGGCGTCGTCGGCGTTGTGTGCGGCGTACTTTGTGAAGTTGTACTGCGACACCCGCAACATTCCGACTGAAAACATTCGTCTGTCGCAAAACAACATCGTCGACCCGGAAAACCGCTACAACCAGATCTTCAAGATCCAGGTGGAGTTGCCGGCGGACATCTCCGAGAAGGATCGCCTGGGCATCCTGCGTTCCATCGATCGCTGCACGGTAAAGAAGGTTGTGCAGACCGGTCCGGAATTCATCATCGAGGAAGTCGAGAATCTCGACGCCGATGCTCAGGCGCTGTTGATGCCGGTAGCCGGTTCGGACGCAGGCACCTTCATCGCCGGCAAGGACCTGCCGCTGGAGCAGACCATCGCCAACATGTCGGGCATTCTGGCCGATCTGGGCATGAAGATCGAAATCGCTTCGTGGCGCAATATTGTGCCCAACGTCTGGTCGCTGCACATCCGCGATGCCCATTCGCCAATGTGTTTCACCAACGGCAAGGGCGCGACCAAAGAGGGCGCACTGGCCTCGGCATTGGGCGAGTTCATCGAGCGCCTGAACTGCAACTTCTTCTACAACGACCAGTTCTGGGGCGAAGAAATCGCCAACGCCGAGTTCGTCCATTACCCGGACGAACAATGGTTCAAGCCGGGACCGAAAGATGAGTTGCCGAGCGAGATTCTCGACGACTACACCCGGAAGATTTACAACCGTGACGGCGAATTGCGTGGTTCGAACCTGTTCGACACCAACTCCGGCAACACCCAGCGCGGCATTTGCTCGCTGCCGTTTGTACGCCAGTCCGACGGTGAAGTGGTGTACTTCCCGTCCAACCTGATCGAAAACCTCTACCTCAGCAACGGCATGAGCGCCGGCAACACCTTGGCCGAAGCGCAGGTGCAGTGCCTGTCGGAGATCTTCGAGCGCGCAGTCAAACGCGAAATCCTCGAAGGCGAAATGGCCCTGCCGGACGTGCCACAGGAAGTGCTGGAAAAATACCCGAGCATCCTCGCCGGCATCAAAGGCCTGGAAGAGCAGGGCTTCCCGGTGCTGGTCAAGGATGCGTCGCTGGGCGGTGAATTCCCGGTGATGTGCGTGACCCTGATGAACCCGCGCACTGGCGGCGTGTTTGCCTCGTTCGGCGCGCACCCGAGCCTGGAAGTGGCGCTGGAACGCAGCCTCACCGAACTGTTGCAGGGCCGCAGTTTCGAAGGCCTCAATGACTTGCCGCAGCCGACGTTCTCCGGTCAGGCGGTCACCGAGCCGAACAATTTTGTCGAGCACTTCATCGACTCCAGCGGTGTGGTGTCGTGGCGTTTCTTCAGCGCCAAGCCAGATTTCGAATTCGTCGAGTGGGACTTCTCAGGCCAGGGCGAAAACTCCAACGCCGAAGAAGCCGCGACGCTGTTCGGCATCCTCGAAGACATGGGCAAAGAAGTCTACATGGCGGTCTACGAGCACATCGGCGCCAAAGCTTGCCGCATTCTGGTGCCGGACTACTCGGAGATCTACCCGGTCGAAGACCTGATCTGGGACAACACCAACAAAGCCCTACAATTCCGTGCCGACATCCTCAACCTGCACACCCTGAGCAAGGTCGGCCTGCGCAACCTCGCCCAAGGCCTGGAAAACAGCGAGCAGGACGATTACACCGAGATCACCACGCTGATCGGCATCGAGTTCGACGACAACACGCCGTGGGGCAAGCTGACGATTCTGGAACTGCGCTTGCTGATCTGCCTCGCGTTGCAGAAGTACGAGCAAGCCAAGGATCTGGTTGAAGCGTTCCTGCAGTACAACGACAACACCGTCGAGCGCGGCTTGTTCTATCAAGCGGTCAACGTCGTGCTGGAGATGGAACTGGACGAGGATCTGCAGCTGGAAGACTACGAAGCCAACTTCCGTCGCATGTTTGGCGACGAGCGCATGGATGCGGCGATCGGTTCGGTTAACGGCAGTGTGCGCTTCTACGGTTTGACGCCGACGAGCATGAAGCTGGAAGGGCTGGATCGGCATTTGCGCTTGATCGAGAGCTATAAGAAGCTGCATTCGGCGCGGGCGAAGGTGAAACAGGGCTAAGCCTGTTTCACATGGGGTTCGGTGGTGAATTCACCCCTCACCCCAGCCCTCTCCCCAGGGAGAGGGAGCCGATCTGTGGGCTTTTCAAGACCAGAGACCGGTTCGAAATCTCAGTTCGGTGTATTTCAACCAACCCCCCCGGTCAGTCTCTTCTCCACAAGGAGAGGGCTGGGGTGAGGTTTTTTCAAAAACAGAGGTCGACTCGATATCTCAGGTCTGTGTATTTCAACCAAACACCGCGGTCAGTCCCCTCTCCCTCTGGGAGAGGGTTAGGGTGAGGGGCTTTGGCTTTTACGCCCATGCGCCGCATCCGCCAGTTGCCCGGTATCGACCCGCACAAACACCGAATCACCCACCGCCGTCAGTACATCTCCCGCATACACCTCGCAAATCACCCGCGTCTTGCGCCCAACCTCACCCTCGACTTTCGCCCGCAAAACCAGCGGCACGCCCATCGGCGTCGGTTTGATGAACTTGATGCCGAGGTTGCCAGTAACGCAGTCAATGCGCGGCAGGCTGCCGGGTTCGCGGTTCTCTGCGCGGTAGTGGTAGGCCATGACTGTCCAGTTGGAATGGCAGTCGATCAGCATCGCGATCAAACCGCCGTAGACCAGGTCCGGCCAGCCGCAGTATTTGGCCTCGGGCAGGTGTTCGGCGATAACGTGCACGCCGTCTTCATGCCAGTGGCTTTTGACGTGCAGGCCGTGCGGGTTACGGCCGCCGCAGCCGTAACAAACGCCTTCGGGCGCGGCGAGGTCTTGCAGAGGTGTTCCGATGCTGGACATGCTTTTTATTATCCTGGAGTGGTGAGTCCGGTCAGGCGCAGGCGATTGCGTCCGCCGCGTTTCGATTCGTAGAGGGCGGCATCGCCTTGTTCGATCAGCGCGGTCAGGGTGGCAGGCGCTTTGTCGAACAGGTTGGCGCCGATGCTCAGGGTCACGGCTGCGGTGGTGGGGAATGTCTGTGCGGTCATGCTCATAAACTGCTCGCGCAAGGCGTTGCCCAGTTCCATGACACGCTCACTCGATGCGCTGTTTAACAGAATGACAAACTCGTCACCGCCCAGGCGCGCCGTCAGCGCATTGCGCGGCAGCAGCGAGCGGATCATCTCGCTCAGGGCGATCAGCAAACGATCCCCAGCGGTGTGGCCATACTGGTCGTTGACCAGTTTGAAATTGTCGATGTCGATCAGCAACAAGGCGCCGGGATGCTCCGGCGAAACGTGTTCGAGCAGGCGCGGCGCGCGCTTTTCCAAGGCCCGACGGTTGTACAGCGCCGTCAGCGGGTCGCGTTCGGCGAGGCGGGCGATCTGCTTTTCCCGGCGATAACGTTCGGTGCCGGTCATCGACAAGGCGATCAACATGATTGCCATCGCGCCCTCAACCAGAGAAATCTGGATGATCTCGCCACGAAACGCCGCCAGATCGATCAGCGTGCCGGGGATCACCACGGTCAAGGCTTTGGCGACATAGAAAATCCCGTGACCGAGCAGCACGTAACGCAGTTGCACTGCGCCGACGCTCAATGATTTGCCGTGAGGGCGCAGCAGCGAGCTGGCCTTGAGGGTCGACAGCGCCACCAGCAACGAATTGGCCGCCAGCATCACCTTCGACCACAGCGGCCCGTCCGGCAACAACAGCATGACCAGCCAACTGACGAAGATCAGGTACCAGGCCGGCGACAGGCGTATCTGGGTGAAGCGCGCCACACCGAGCAGAAACAGGAAATGCGCGGTCACCAGCAAGCCGTTGGCGAACCAGATGCCGATCAGCAGAAAGCCGCTGCTGCGCAGCAGGGCCAGGGTAGAACCGACAGTGATGGTGGCGAAACCGGCGCTCCAGAACAGTAGCGAAGGCTCCCGAATGCTGCGCCATTCGATCGCCAGATACAGCGCGGCAGCGGCTGCGAGGGCGATGGAAATGGTCAACATCGTAGGTGGGTCGAGCGGCATTTCTTGATGCGCCTGTCTGATTGGCAGTGAGACCGGCGATTGTAAGCGTTCGGGCGGTTTTTTCGCAGAGGTCGCGTTGCCGCGCAGACCGCTGGCAGCGGGGAGGGCGCGGCAGACATCCTCCGCCGCGCCGAACCGTTATTGACTGGCGTCGAGCACCACGCGATAGCGCGCCTTGCCGCTGCGCAAATGGTCGACGGCCTCGTTGACCTTGCTCATGGGAAACATCTCGACCTGCGGCAGAATCTGATGCCGCGCGCAAAACTCGAGCATGGTTGCCATGGTCGCCGGCGAACCCACCGGGGAGGCGGAGAGGGATTTCTGTTGGGGAATCAGATTGAACACGTGCACCGGAATCGCGCTGGGCACGATGCCGACGAAGTGCAGACGGCCGTTGGCGCGCAACGTGGCGAGCATGGCGGTCCAGTCGAGGTCGGCGTTGGCGCTGACCAGCAGGAAGTCCAGCGTACCGGCGATCGCATTCAGCGCGTTGCTGTCGGTCGAAGCCACAACGTTGTGCGCGCCGAGGCGTTTGGCTTCGTCCTGCTTGTTCAACGATGAAGTGAATGCGGTGACTTCACAGCCCCAGGCATTGAGAAAGCGCAAAGCCAGATGGCCGAGGCCGCCAATCCCGACCACGCCGACGCGGTCAGTGGGTTTGACGCCGAACTGCAGCAGCGGATTGAACACCGTGGAACCGGCGCAAAACAAAGGCCCGACCATGGCCGGGTCGAGATTGTCCGGCACCGGAATCGCCCAGGCCCAATGCGAGCGCAAGCGGTCGGCAAAACCGCCGTTGCTACCAATGATCGTTGGTTGCGCAGTGCCGCACAGTTGTTGCGAGCCGGAGATGCACGACGAGCAGTGCATGCAGCTGCCCTTGTACCAGCCGATGCCCACGCGCTGACCCATCTTCAGGCCGCGCACTTGCGGGCCCATGCGCACGATTTTGCCGACCGCTTCGTGACCCGGCACAAACGGATAGCGGCTGATGCCCCAGTCGTTGTCGATCAGCGATTGGTCGGAGTGGCAGACACCGCAGTATTCCACGGCGATTTCCACGTCTTCTTCGCCCAACGTGCCGGGATCAAAGCTGTAACGCTCCAGTGGTGCACCGGCCGCAGTGGCGGCCCAACCGTTGAAAGTAGTGGGTTCGGTGTTGCTCATGAGGCACCTCCGGTTCGACTGACGGGGACAGCAGCCCGGCAAGTCTAGTCGGTCATGGCTTGGGCGCGAGCCAGGTGTCGACGACCCGGCGATCGAGTTCTTCCCAGTAGGCCATGCCCAGCACTCGCGTGGTGTTGAGCCCGCGCAGGTAACCGCGCAACTGGTTGGCGGTGTCTTTGATGAGCTGCGGGTCGGTGATTTCTTTGTCCAACAAGACACTTTCGTACTGAACCAGATAATCGGCCACACGCTCGCGGAAATCGGGCAGAACGGCGTCACGGATCAGGTCAAACGTTCTCAAGGCGAACTCCTCATTTCATGTTTTTCTCGTTGTGGTTGAGTGTGTACCAGTCTGCATGTCGCGCAACTATTGCTAGAAGTAATAGTGACCATCAAGAAACGCAAGTTCTGCTTTGTCGGTAAACGGCGGAAAATCGCCTTCATCGAACACGCACTTAAGGAATTTGCGCGATGAACACATTGACTCGACTGGCTTTGGTCGCCCTGCTGACGGGCGGAGCACTCTTCACTGCACCGACGTTCGCGGCCGACGCCGGGTCGTGTCACTTCCAGACCCTCACCGGCAGCAGCGCGACATTGCAGCATTCGCAAACCGTCGGCGTGTTGCTCAGCGAGAACACCCTGGACAACCTGCAATACCTTGAGCGTTACCACGACATGGCGGTCAACGGCGCGAAAGATGCGCTTGACTCGCGAATTCGTGAAGCCTTTGTCAGCAGTTCCGATCCGGAACTGGCCATCGACTGGCTGGTGAGTTCGCTGCAACAACAGTTCTTGTCGGTGACCGTTTACGACAACCTCGATGCATTGGTGCAGGCGCATCCCGACGTGGTGGTGAAACTCGACACCTTCAATCGCTTGCTGACGCAGCAAAACAGCCTGGTCGAAGCACGCTTTACCGCGCGTTTCTACGACGCCGACCTGCAATACATCGGCAAGGCTGAAGGTGCTGTCGAGAAACAGTTGCCATCGGTCTGGGTGCATAACCAGGCAGCACCGGCCATCGCTGCGCAGATCGATAAACAGCGTGACCTGCAACTCAACGCCTTGAAGCAATTCGATGTGTCGCTCAAGGCGCTGGTGGCGTCGAGCTGAACACTTGAAACATGAATGGCGACGGCGGCTCCGTGAGGCTGAACCGTTGCCGGTTGAACCGAACTTTTATTTTCAGGATGACACCGATGCGTCTTTTCTTTGTGCCTGCTCTGGCCTTTGCCTCTTTGCTGCTCGCTGGTTGCGCTTCGGCGCCGAACAATCCGAGCCTGATTTTGCAGACCAGCAAGACGCCTGCGCAGTACGCCGATTGTGTGGTGCCGAAGTTGCAGGGCAGTGCGTTGAACCCGACGGTTTCGCAGACTCAGCGCAGTTATCGGATTGTGGTGCCGAGCAAGATTTCGGCTGACAACGTGCTTGAGGCTTATAAAGCCGGGAATGGCGGCAAGGTGTTTATCTACGAGCGGCATTTGTTGGCTTCGAATCTGTTGCCTTCGAGTTTTGAGCGGGCTGCGCAGGATTGCATCTGATTCTGGCTTTTGTACGTATTTGACTGAGCTCCTTTGGTTGGCCGCAACCAACCAATTTTTTGCCTCGCGCCCTTGTGTGGTTGCGGGGCTTTTTTTTGTTTGGGCTTGGCGGCCTTTGGGCCGACCATGTTCCTGGGTTTTGGGGGTATATCTGTTGCTTCGGGTGGTGCTGCTGGCGGTTTCGCCCTTACGGCGAGGCACTTTTTCCAGACGCCGAAAAAGTACCCAAAAAGGCTTGCCGCAGCGTTCGGCCCGCTCGCTGGGGCTCGGGGTTCCTTCGCTCCGGGATCGATCCGGGCGCAGCGCCTACGGTTTGCTTCGCTGCACCTCCTCTCGCTGTGTTTGGCTTCGCCAAACGGTCGCTGCGCTCCCACCCCCGGATCAATCCCTCCACTCAGCCTGCCGACGCGGCCTGTGAATCAAGATCAACAGCTGCAGCCGAGCTAACGCTCATCCTGTTGAGTGGTGAAGAGCGTGCGGTCGGCTTTGGGGTTGTGGTGGATTTGCCCCTCACCCCAGCCCTCTCCCCAAGGAGAGGGAGCCGATTTGTGGGCTTTTCAATGCCTGAGTTCGACTCGGTATTTCACGTCGGCGTACCTCTCACAATCACCTCGGTCAGTCCCCTCTCCCTCCGGGAGAGGGCTAGGGTGAGGGGCTTTTGATCTGATCCGCTGCTGAGCGTGATTTCAGCTCGATATTCCACGTCGGCGTATCTCCCTCAAACAACTCGGTCAGTCCCCGCTACCTCTGGGAGAGGGCCAGGGTGAGGGGCTTTTGATCTGGGCTATCGCGCAGGTTGCTGTAACATGCAGCAACTTCACATTGGCGAGCAGCGAAAATGGATTCTCACTCGATTCTGACCTTCACTTTGGTCGCGGCAATTGCCATTGCCAGCCCGGGGCCGGCGACTTTGATGGCGATCAACAATAGTCTGGCACACGGGCAGCGCAGTACGATCTGGTCGTCGCTGGGTAATGCCAGTGGTCTGTTCTGTCTGTCGGCGGCGGCGATGTTGGGGTTGGGGGCATTGCTCGCCAGTTCGGAAATTCTGTTTAACGCAGTGAAGATCGTCGGCGCCGGGTATTTGTTCTACCTCGGCGTCAAGCAGCTGTTCAAAAAGGGTCCGATGCTCCCGGAGGGCGTGGAAGGGGAGGCGAGCAAGGTGCGGCCGACTCGCGGCAAGCTGTACAAGTCGGCGTTTCTGACGGCGGTGACCAATCCCAAGGCGACGATGTTTTTTACTGCGTTGTTTCCGCAGTTCATCGATCAGGGCGCCGCGCTGCTGCCGCAATTTCTGATCCTGACTTCGATTTTCATGGCGTTGTCGGTGTCGTCGCTGAGCGTGTACGCCGCGTTGGCTTCGCGCGCCAAGGGCGTGCTGACCCGACCGGCCTTGTCGCGTTGGGTCAGTCGTGTGGTCGGTTCAACGTTCATCGGTTTTGGCGCGGCGATTCTGACGATGCGTCGGCAGACGGTTTAAACCCATTTGAACCTGGCCGGGAATCTCGCCACAAAGCAGGTCCCCGACTCGCTGTTTGAGGACACGCTCAAGGTGCCGTTGTGCGCCGTGGCGATCTGCGAGGCGATGTAAAGCCCCAGGCCCAAGCCTTCGCAACGTTGCCCGGCTTCGGCGCGGGAGAAGGGTTCGAACAGCAGTGGCATCAGTTGTGCGGGAATCGGCGTGCCCTGATTGGTCAGCGAGAGGACAATTTCGTCGCGCTCGGCGTAAGCCTTGAAAATGATCGGCGTGGCGTTCGAGCCGTGGGTGACGGCGTTCCCCAGCAGGTTGGAGAGCAATTGGCTGATGCGCAATGCATCGCAATAGACGCCCGCCGGCACATCCAGCTCCGCGATTAGCATTGCCTGTGGATGCGAGGCTTGCACCTCGGCAAGGGTCAGTTGCAGCGTGTGTTGCAAGTCGTCGACCAGCGTACGCTGCACGGGAATCCCGCCGCCCAGGCGTCCACGGGCAAAGTCGAGGATGTTTTCGATCAGCACGCCCATGCGCACCGAGCTGTTGCGGATCGCCGAAATCAGATTGAGTGAGCGCTTTTCTGCGGTTTTGCTTTCCAGCAGGTCGGCGCTCATGCGAATCGCACTCAGCGGTGTGCGCAGGTCATGCCCGAGCACGGCGATGAACTGCTCGCGCAGGCGGCCCAGCTCATTGGCGTTGCTCAGTTCGACCTTGGTTGCCTCAAGATGAGTTTGCGTATCGAGGCTCATGGCAATCAGTTGGGCGAAGAGGGTGAGCGTCTTGGCGATAGCCGGTTCGTCCAGATTGGCGGGCACGGAGTCGATGGCGCAGAGGGTGCCGAAGAAGTCGCCATTGGCTTTGACGATCGGGATGGAGATGTAACTCTCCAGTCCATAGGTTTTCGGTGTGTGGTGCAGGGAAAAGATCGGATGAGCGCTGGCGTGACCGAAAATCACCGGCTGCTGATGCTGGCGGATCTCATGGCAAATGGTCGACTCAAGCACCAGTTCGCCACCGGGTTTGAGCCCGAAATCAATCGAATCATCGACGGCGCAGGCCACCCAGTTTCGGTCAGTGACGCGGGCAACTGCAGCGAAACGCATGCCGGTGAGGTGCTTGACCATGCTCAGGATGACCGGCACTGCATCTATGCTGCGGATGGCGTCGATGTCGGGGGTGAATGCCGGATTGGTCATGGGCGATGCTTCTTGAAGAGTTCGCTCAGAGACTATCTGTTATTGCCAGGCATGACTAATGCGGTAATCAAGAAAGAACATGGGCGCCACGGATTTCTCGGGCGCCCTTGTGTTTTATTGCCGGTGCGACTCAGAACTTGTACTTGGCCGTCAGCATATAACTGCGCGGGTTGCCGTAGTTGTCGTTGGCCCCCCAGGTGACATTGGAGCCGATGGCGGAGTAGTAGACGCGGTCAAAGATATTGTTCGCGTTGACTTGCAGATCCAGGTGTTTGTTGACTTCGTACCCGGCCATCAAGTCGGTCACCGCGTAGCCACCCTGTTCGAGGCGATAGCTGCCGTTATTGGCCAGGGCGACATCGTTGTACATCCGGCTCTGCCAGTAAACGTTGCCACCCACGCGCAGGTGTTGCAGCGGACCCTGGAAGCGATACACGGTGGAGACCTTGAACAGATGCTCAGGCGTGTCGGTCTCGAAGCGCTGATTGTTGTTGGCCGGGTTTTCGTCCTTGATGTAGTGCGCGCGAGTGTAGGTGTAGCCAGCGCCGACCTGCCAGTTGTCGGTCAGGGCGCCTTGCAATTCCATGTCGACGCCTTGGCTGCGCACTTTGCCCGATGACCCGTAGCAGGTCAGGACCGGGCAGCCGAACTGAGTGTCGGCCTGGGTGGCGCGGCCGGTCTGGTCCATCTGGAACACTGCCAGACTGGCGTTGAGGGCACCGTCGAAGTACTCGCCCTTGATGCCGACTTCGTAGTTTTCACCGACGATCGGCTCGAGCACTTTGCCGCCGAGATCTTTCTGGGTCTGCGGGGTGAAGATATCGGTGTAGCTGGCGTACACCGAGTAGTGGTCGTCGAGCTTGTAGATCAGACCGGCATAGCGGGTGAGGTTCTTGGTGACCTTGTAGTCGCCATCGCCGGTGCGGTCATCGTAGTCGTACCAATCGAGGCGGCCGCCGAGGATCAGCGTCAGCGGGTCGGCCAGGCTCAGGCGGGTGGTCAGGTACACGGCGTCCTGAGTGGTGACGGTGCGGGTTTTGCCGTCCCGCACGAAGTCAGGTTTTGGTGCGCCAATCGGCCAGGCCGTGGTGTACGGGTCGTATTCCTTGGTGGTCGCGTCATACACGCGGTTGCTGGCGCCGACGACCAGTTCGTGGCTGCGGCCGAACGCTTCGAACGGGCCGCTGGCGAATACGTCGAGCGAGCGCTGCTTGTCGGTGTTATGGGATTGATAGGCGGTGGTTTCCAGCGGGCCGGCGTAACGCGACAGGTAAGTCCCGGAGAACTCGCCGTCGAGGGTCGAGGTCGAGCCGGCGACGTGCAGTTTCCAGTCGTTGTCGAAACGATGTTCCACTTCACCGAACACCGTGTCGATTTGCAGCTTGCGGTTTTCCCAATCGGTGCCCGGATAGGTGGAGCGGGGCAGGTCGAGGTGATGGCCGTTGGTGCCGATCGGCAAGCCGCCCCAGAAATAGTTGGTCTGTTCATTCTGCCGCGAGAAACCGAGGGTCGCGGTGGTGCTGTCGCTCAGGTCGGCTTCACCGATGGCGTAGAACAAGCCATGGTCGTTTTCTTCCTTGTCGCGGAAACTGTCGGCCCCTTGATAGGAGCTGACCACGCGGCCGCGCAAGGTGCCGCTTTCGTTCAACGGGCTGGAGGCGTCGATTTCGCCACGGTAGTCATCCCAACTGCCGGCGGCGCCGGTGAGGGTCACGCGTTGATCGGCAGTCGGGCGTTTGCGCACAAGGTTGATCGCCGCCGAAGGATTGCCGGCACCGGTGACCAGACCGGTCGCACCACGGACGATTTCGACGCGGTCAAACATCGCCAGATTGGGTTGCACTGCCATCGAGAACGGCGAGTACGAACTCGGCAGGCCGTCGTACATGATGGTGTCGATGTCGAAACCGCGCGAGCTGTACGTCTGCCGACCCGGGCCGCTGGCCTGGCTGAGGAACAACCCCGGCGTGCCTTTCACCACGTCGTTGATGCTGGTCATGTTCTGGTCGTCCATCCGTTGACGGGTAATCACCGTCACCGCCTGAGGCGTTTCGCGCATGGTCAGCGACAGCTTGGTCGCCGTGCGCATCGGGCCGGTGGTGTAGGACTGGGTGTCTTCGGTGGTGCTGCTCATCTGGGTGGCGCCGATTTCGGTGGCGTCCAGTTCCAGCGTGGCCGGGGCGGCTTTGGCAGGCGTGGCGGGCGTTACCTCATCGGCCAGCGCCGGTGCGATGCTGGCCATGCAGACGGCGAGCGCGAGAAGGTTCGGTGAAAGGTTCGAGCGACGGTAAATGGTGTGAAACGACATCAATTTGCTTCCCCAAATGATACGAAAACGAATCTAGTGCGAGTGCATGTAGGAATTATTCGCATTAGTCTGTCAGATCATTCCGGGTGAAGAAAGCCGTACGGCTCAGTTAGTTAACGAATTTTTCACATTTGTGCGATCGCTCTGCGTCGCGGGTTGGCGCAGAGTCGTGGTTTCTGGCGGGGCGAATGAGCTGCAGCAGACCGCTCACAAATATCTGTGATCGGCGCTGCTGACGGTCTTGCTCAGTGGATGCATGTGGCGAAAAGCGCTGTCAGTTCAGATCGCTGGCGTCGTGCCGCTCGGGCACTTGAGTGGCCTCATCGCCCCACGTACGGTTGACCCGCTGCCCGCGAATCACCGCCGGCCGTTGAGCGATGTCCTCTGCCCAGCGCTGCACATGGGTGTATTCGTGAGCCGCCAGAAACTCGGCCGCCGAGTAGACATTGTTGCGCACCAATTGCCCGTACCACGGCCAGACCGCGATGTCGGCAATGGTGTAACTGTCGCCGGCCAGATAAGCACTTTCGGCCAAACGCCGATCGAGCACATCCAGTTGCCGCTTGGCTTCCATGGTGAAACGGTTGATCGGGTATTCCAGCTTCTCCGGCGCATAGGCGTAGAAATGTCCGAAACCGCCACCCAGATACGGCGCCGAGCCCATCTGCCAGAACAGCCAGTTCAACGTTTCAGTGCGGCCGGCCGGGTCTTTCGGCAGGAAGGCGCCGAACTTTTCCGCCAGATACAGCAGGATCGAGCCCGATTCGAACACACGGATCGGCGGCTCGACGCTGCGATCCAGCAGCGCGGGGATTTTCGAGTTCGGATTGATCTCGACAAACCCGCTGGAGAACTGATCGCCCTCGCCAATGCGGATCAACCACGCATCGTACTCGGCAGCGCTGTGCCCCAGCGCCAGCAGCTCTTCGAGCAGAATGGTCACTTTGACGCCGTTGGGCGTGGCCAGTGAATACAGCTGCAAGGGATGCTTGCCGACCGGCAGGGTTTTGTCATGGGTCGGCCCGGCAATCGGTCGATTGATGCTGGCGAACTGGCCGCCGGACGGTGCTTCGTTTGTCCAGACCTGGGGCGGAACGTATGGCGCTTTGCTCATGTAAGGGGCCTCATCGTTGGCAAGTGGAAAAAATACCTCGCTGATAATAGACAGGACACCACAGAACCCGCTGTGTATTCCAGAGGGCGATGGGTTGAGCGAAGCGATGAGCGCTGGCAGTCGTCAGCTGGATGGCGGTTTCGCCAGCGCTTGATTAGCCGTGTCATTCATCTTGTCCGCCTGGGGGATATCGCCGCAGAAAATATCCACGTTGCCATCGGTCGCTGCGGTGCGCACCACGATGGCGTACTCGCCAGTCAACAACGTCGACAGGCTCACCGGCGCGGTGCGCGAGAAGGCCCAGCCGCGCACCGGTTGGCGTTCGGTGGTGACCTTGTCGTTCATCGCGTAGGCCACTGGCCCGGGCTGCGCGCAACTGCCCTTGTAGACGAACGCGTACAGACGCAGCGGCAGCGAGGCGCCGTTGGGTGCGCCACTGATGAAGAAACTGAATCCGGTGTCCTTGCCCCAGTCGGCCAGTGTGACATTGCCGATTTGCCCGCTGTTTTGCCGGGTGGCGGTCAACGGCACGTTGGTCCCGGGGTTCGAAGAGCCCGCACAGCCGAGCAGGCTGGCGGCCAAGAGCACGACAGTGAGTTTTGCCGGTGTCATCGCTGGCCTCCTGAAATACAAGAACTGCAACGAACCAGTTAAGCAGAAGAATTTAGCCGTTGTGCGCCGTGGACAGCGCAGATTGGCGCGCGATTGCGGTTTCAGGCTCAGCGCTGCGGCCATTGATCCTTGATTTCAAACCACGGTGCTTTCGACGTGACTTCGACATGCTGCTGTTTTTCCGTGGTGAACGTCGTGTCGAGTGTGCCCAGCGCTACCGAAATCCAGTCGCTGTATTCACCCTGATTGCGTGCCCAGAACAGCGACGAGCCGCAGTGCGTGCAGAACTGGCGTTGCACCGATTCAGACGACTGATACGACTTGACCTGGTCAGCGCCTTCCAGCAATTCGAGGTTCTGGCGCAGCACGCTGCCGTAGCTGGCGAATGCCGCGCCGTGGCTTTTGCGGCATTGGCTGCAGTGGCAGTGCGAAAGCGCTTTGGGCCGTGAGCGAATCTGGTATTTCACGGCGCCGCACAGGCAACTGCCCCGGAAGGTCTGAGGGGAGGGCGTGAGCATTATTATTGGGAGTCCTTGTAGGCGATGGCTGGTTTCAGGTTGCCGGGTGATTGCTTCAGAAAATCGCTGATCAGGGAAATCACTTGTTGTTGAATCACCGCGCGCGGACGACCGCCGACGCCATCGGTGCAGATGATGCTGTCACCCGGCACATCCTCGTCAAGCATGGCCACGGCGCCAGGTTTGCAGATCGCCATGAACGTGAAGTGACTGGCATCGCTGATTTCGACGTAACGCGACGAAGTTTTCGGCAAGCGTTTGGCGAGGTCGACCGATTCCAGTTGCGCGGGCAGATCTTTCGACGGTACGCCGGCGGCAATCACCAGAATCGGCACGGGATAGGTCGCAAGGCTGGCATCGGTCATCCCGCGCGACAGGCCCAGATCCAGAGAAACCACGGCGGTGACGCGTTTGTCACGCCAGTCGGCGGCCAATTGTGCTTTCGCTTGCGCGGTGCTTGCAGTGTTCATTTGTTGGTAGGCGGTGCAACTGGCCAGTTGCGGATGGACTTTGCAGTCTGTGACAAAACGTTCGGGGTCGAAGCGCGCGCCGCCGGTTTCGAGCACGGTCCAGCCGCCGAGAGAGTGGCCGATAACGGCAATTCGATCCTTGGCCACCGCGCCGAATTTTTCCGGTTGCGCCGTCACAGCATCAATGGCCCGGCTGAGGTCGACCGGACGTTGCCACAGTTGTGCCGCCGCTTGTGGGCTGCGATCGCGGCTGGTGGTGCCGGGGTGGTTGACCGCTGCGACGATGTAACCCTGATGGGCCAGCGCACTGGCCAGCCAGGTCTGGTTGATCCAGCTTCCGCCGTTGCCGTGGGAAAGCACCACCAATGGATGCGCGCCGCTGGCGGCGGGGGCATCGAGCACCGCAGGAGCGCCGACGAAGACCGGGTTGTCGCCGAACAGTCTGGTTGTCGTCGAGGTGGTCGAGCTCGGGTACCAGACGACCATTTCCAGCGGGCGTTCGTTGCGCGGATCCGCCAGCGTGGCGTACTGGAAACCAACGGGTTGGGCATCAGCGAATACGTGGCTGCTAAGGCAGAACAGAAGCAGAGCGCCGAGAGTCTTTTTCATTGTTGTAATCTTCCATGACGGGGCGATTTGGCGAGGTGGACTTTGACCGATTTCGCGCGCTTCAGCGAGCCCTGCGTCTTAAACATTTTCCAGCGGCCAGCGCGCGGCCAGATGCGCGCTCAGATAATCCAGAAAGGCTTTGACCTTCGGCGTCATCGCCGCGCGTTCCTGCACGCAGGCGTAGATGTCCATCGGTTCGATGACGGCGTCGCTGTGTTCCAGCAACTGCACCAATTGCCCGCTCGCCAGAAAAGGTGCGGCGACGAACTCCGCCAAACGGGTGACCCCGGCGCCATGGACCGCCATCTGCGCCAGCGCGTCGATGTCATCGCTGATGGCCGTGGCATTGATATTGGCGTCGAAACGCTGGCCGTCGCGAACAAAACTCCAGCGCAGAAAACGTCCGTCCAACGGGTAACGAAACGCCAGGCAGGCATGGTTTTGCAGGTCATCGGGTGATTGCGGCCACCCGGCGCGCTGCAGATAGGCCGGCGCGGCGCACATGATGAAGGGCAGCGAAACGATCTTGCGCGCAACGATGCCGTCCTCCAGTTGTGGCTTGATCCGCAGGCTCAGATCGATGCCGTCCTGGATGTGGTTGATCTTGCCGTTGGTGGTCGAGAGCTCGATCAGCAGGCGCGGGTGCAGCTCGCCGAAACTGGCGATCAGCGAGGCCAGCACATGGCGGCCGAACGCTGAGGTGGAGGCAATGCTCAGCCGGCCTTGCAGCTCGGTTTCATCGTGGCTGATCGAGCTTTGCGCGGCTTCCAGATCGGCAGCGATGCGCCGGACTTTCTCGTAGTACGCCGCGCCATTTTCGGTCAGCGCCATGCTGCGCGTGGTGCGTTGCAGCAGGCGTACGCCGAGGTGCGCTTCCAGTCGATTGATCGTCTGGCTGACCGCCGCTGCGCTGACGCCGAGAATCCTGGCGGCGCCGACAATCGAGCCGGCTTCGACCACTTTGATAAAAC
Organism: Pseudomonas sp. CROZ-RG-20F-R04-15; assembly: GCF_022662375.1. Lineage (GTDB taxonomy): Bacteria > Pseudomonadota > Gammaproteobacteria > Pseudomonadales > Pseudomonadaceae > Aquipseudomonas. Next base: position 33,231 of record NZ_JAKNQL010000022.1, read on the forward strand.
TGGCAATCGCCGCTAACAGATTCATCCATGTCCCGTTGAGGATTGATTCGTAAGATCTGCTTTATAAAGTACCTGCGATTGAGCGTCTAGTTGCGCGAGGGCGGCCTTGCTAACGTGCGGTCTCCCTGTCACTGGATGGAAAAGCGATATGAATCAAAGAACCAACGCCGAAGCCTTGATCATCAGCCGCCGCAAGCTGTCACCGCGCGCCACGCCGTATGTGTTTGCGCTGTACATGGCGACGATCATGGCGTTTTTGATGTCGCTGGTGATTACCGCTGCCAACTCCGGCATTGATAACGATTATCTGGGTAATGCCTTGCACGCTTACAAGCTGGCGATGCCTGCGGCGTTTATGTGCATCCTGGTCGTGCGGCCGATCGTGATCAAACTGGTGGCGTGGACGGTGCATCCGCATCGTTGAAAGCCTTCACGTCAGTAGTGACTGTTCTGACGTCTTCGCGAGCAGGCTCGCTCCCACATTTGCGACGCAAGCTCCCTGTGGGAGCGAGCCTGCTCGCGAATGGCCTCACCGCCGACCGAGAGGTCTTGTGAAAGGCAATCAGAAAAACTCATCGAGTAGCTGATAAAAAGCGATCCGCTGCTGATCCGGTTCCACGCCGTACACCTCGAAAAACAGCGGCAGCCACTGCTCGCCAAGGTCCTTGCCCGTGCCCGAAATGCGCAGTTTGCCGTCCGGGCGGACTTCACCGCAAAGGGTCCAGGTGGTGAAAACAATCGAAACTTCGCCTTCGCCGTCATTGTCCAGACCTCTACAGCTCCCGGCCCAGGCACGGTCGGGAATACGTCATGCACCAGCAAACGACGAGGATCAAGATGACGATGACCGTAGGAGACTTTCTGGTTGAGCGGCTCAGCCAATGGGGCGTCACACGGATTTTTGGCTATCCGGGTGACGGCATCAACGGCGTGTTCGGCGCGCTCAGCCGGGCCAAGGGCAAAATCGAATTCGTTCAGGCGCGGCATGAAGAAATGGCTGCGTTCATGGCCTCGGCGCATGCCAAGTTCACTGGCGAGTTGGGGGTGTGCATCGCCACTTCCGGCCCCGGCGCTTCGCACCTGATCACCGGCCTCTACGACGCGCGCATGGACCACATGCCGGTACTGGCCATTGTCGGCCAACAGGCGCGCACAGCGCTCGGCAGTCATTACCAGCAAGAGCTGGATCTGGTGTCGATGTTCAAGGACGTCGCCGGGGCTTTTGTGCAACAGGCCTCGGTGCCTTCGCAGGTACGGCATCTGCTTGATCGTGCAGTGCGCACGGCAGTGGGTGAGCGCAGGGTAACCGCGCTGATCCTGCCCAACGATTTGCAGGACCTGAAATACGAAGCGCCGGCTCGCGAACATGGCACCGCGCATTCCGGGGTCGGTTACACGAAACCCAAAGTGCTGCCTTATGACGTGGATCTGCAGCGGGCCGCCGAGGTTTTGAATGCCGGGGAAAAGGTCGCGATTTTGGTCGGAGCGGGGGCTTTGCAGGCAACCGAGCAAGTTATCGCCATCGCCGAAAAACTCGGCGCCGGCGTCGCCAAGGCCCTGTTGGGTAAAGCCGTATTGCCGGATGATCTGCCATGGGTCACCGGCAGCATCGGCCTGCTCGGCACCGAACCGAGCTACAAGCTGATGAACGAATGCGACACCTTGCTGATGATCGGTTCAGGCTTTCCCTACGCTGAATTTCTGCCCAAGGAAGGCCAGGCGCGCGGTGTGCAGATCGATTTGCAACCCGACATGCTCAGCCTGCGCTATCCGATGGAGGTCAATCTTGTCGGCGATTCGGCGGAAACCCTCGCCGCGTTGTTGCCGCTACTTGAACAGAAAACCTCAAACAAGTGGCGCAAGAAAGTCGAGGGCTGGCGCGGTAGCTGGGAGAAAACCCTGGAAAAACGCGCCATGGCCAAAGCCGATCCGGTCAACCCGCAAAGAGTGGTGTACGAGTTGTCGCCGCGCCTGCCCAATAACGCAATCATCACCAGCGACTCCGGCTCCTGCGCCAACTGGTTTGCCCGTGACCTGAAAATCCGCCGTGGCATGCAGTGCTCATTGTCCGGTGGCCTCGCGTCCATGGGCGCCGCTGTGCCTTATGCGATCGCCGCCAAGTTTGCTCACCCCGAGCGTTCGGTCATTGCGCTGGTGGGCGATGGCGCGATGCAGATGAACAACATGGCCGAGCTGATCACCGTCGCCAAGTACTGGCGCCAGTGGACGAGCCCCAAGTGGATCTGCGCGGTGTTCAACAATGAGGACCTCAATCAGGTGACGTGGGAGCAGCGGGTAATGGAGGGCGATCCGAAGTTCGAAGCCTCGCAAAGCATTCCCGATGTGCCGTACCACTTGTTCGCCATTTCCATTGGCCTGAAAGGCATTTTTGTCGATCGCGAAGAAGACGTCGCCGCTGCCTGGGAGCAGGCGCTGGCCTCGGAGGTGCCGGTGCTGATCGAGTTCAAGACCGACCCGAACGTGCCACCGTTGCCGCCGCACATCAAGCTTGAGCAGGCGAAAAAATTCGCCACGACCTTGCTCAAGGGCGATCCGGATGAAGCCGGGGTGATCATGCAAACTGCGAAGCAGGTACTCGGCGCTGTGTTGCCCGGCAAGAAATGACGGTTCACGCACAGGTTGATCGTTCCCGCGCTCCGCGTGGGGAACGATCAATGATCGGAAGGTGCACTGATGATTTTCATTGGCTGTGCAGGCTGGAGTCTGGGGCGCGAACACTGGCCGGCATTTGCGGCAGAAGGCACGCACTTGCAGCGCTACGCCGGGCGTCTCAACGGCGTGGAAATCAACAGCTCGTTCTACCGTCCGCATCGTCGGCAAACCTATGCACGCTGGGCGGATAGCGTACCGGAAGCCTTCCGCTTTTCGGTGAAAATGCCCAAACACATCAGCCATGAATTGCGCTTGGTGGGTTGTGAACCAGCGCTGGATAAATTCCTCGCCGAGTGCGCAGGTCTGGGCGAGCGCCTGGGCTGTTTGCTGGTGCAGTTGCCACCGTCACTGGTGTTCGACGAAGTCGCCGCCGAAGCCTTTTTCACGACATTGCGTCAGCGTTTTTCCGGTTCTGTGGTGCTTGAGCCAAGACATGAATCTTGGGTCAGCGCCGAGCCGATGCTAATGACGCATCAGATTGCCCAAGCGGCAGTCGATCCCTCGCGCATCAGCACCGATGCTTCGCCAATCGGCTGGACACAAACGAAATACTGGCGACTGCACGGCTCACCGCGCATTTACTACAGCGCCTACGATTCCACTTATCTGCAAAACCTCGCGCAAGCCCTGCAATCAGCAGCCGCGGCAGGTGCCGCGACCTGGTGCATTTTCGACAACACCGCCAGCGGCGCAGCGCTGGGCAACGCCTTGGCACTGACCGCGCTGACTTCAGGTTGAATCAGACCGCCAGGTGCTCATACAGAATCGTCGCACCGACAATCATCAGCACCACGCCACCGACGATTTCCGCACGCTTGCCGACGACCGCGCCGAGCACTCGGCCGAGCATCACGCCAAGGGTCACCATGGTCATGGTCGCCAGACCGATCGCTGCCGCCGCGACCCAGATATTCACGTCGACAAACGCCAGACCGACGCCAACGGCGAGTGCGTCGATGCTGGTGGCAAACGCGGTGACGGCGAGAATCAGGAAGGAGTGCGAGCCGGGTTTTTCTTCTTGCTCTTCTTCGTGTTTCAGGCCGTTGTAGATCATGTGCAGGCCGAGAATCACCAGCAGGGTGAAGGCGATCCAGTGGTCCCATTCGGCGACCCAGCGGGTGGCCGCCTGGCCGATCAGCCAGCCGATGATGGGCGTGATGGCTTCGATCACACCGAAGATCAGACCGGTACGCAGGGCTTCAGTGAGACGCGGTTTGTGCAGGCTGGAGCCTTTGCCGATGGCGGCGGCGAACGCATCCGTGGACATGGCCAGAGCGAGGAATATGAGGGAAACAGGATTCACGGGGGCACACTTCCAGTCGGGCTATGAGTCAACGACACAACCACACGCCCGACTTTAGGCATGGATGTGTCGTCGGTCTCACCAACCAAAAGGTGTTCGCACCACGGCATGTTGCCGAGAATGTTGATACGAACGCTTCCGAAAGGCTCGGAAACAGGCTACTCCCCAACGAGGCTGCGGATCTTATGCGGGCAAACATGAAAATTTCGTCAAAACCACGACATTGGCAATCAGGTTTGACACGTCACGCCGGACGCTCGTTGATGCGCAGTTCTGCGCACAAGCCACCCCGGGGCAGGTTGTACAGCTGCAAGGTGCTGTCGATCTTGCTGACGATCATTTGCACAATCGCCAGTCCCAGTCCGGCGCCATTGGCGTGACCGTGGCTGTAGAAACGCTCGAACAGCCGTGCGTAATCTTCTTCTTTGATGCCGGGCCCAGCATCTTCGACGCTGATGTACACCGCGCCGGATGCCTGCGGTTGGACCTGTACGCGCACTTCGCTGCCGGGCGGGGCGAAGTTCAAGGCGTTGGTGACCAGGTTTTGCAAGGCAATGGCGAGTGCGACCGGGTCGGTGTCGACGGGGCAGTGGTGGTCGCTGTCGAGGATCAGGTCGACGTCTTTCTCCAGCGCCAGCGGCGCCAGTTCGGCGAGTTCTTCACGCACCAGCGCAGTCAGCTCCACCGGGCTTTTTTCCGGGTTGGCCAGGCGTGGCTCAATGCGCGCCATGGTCAGCAACTGGCTGGCGATACGGGTGGCACGGTCCACCGCACTGACCAGAAACTCCAGCGCTTCCTCACGCTGTTGCGCGGTACTGGCGAGCTGCGCGTTTTGCGCATGGATGCGCAGAATCGCCAACGGCGTGCGCAACTCGTGGGCGGCGTCGGCGATGAAACGTCGCTCGCGCGCCAGCAGGTTGTCGATCTGCTGCAGCAGGCGATTGAGCGCGGTTTGCATCGGTTCGAGGTCGTGGGGCAGGGGGCGCAGATTCAGCGGTTTGAGGGTGTCGGTGTTGCGCCCGCGAATGGTCTGCGCCATGGTCCGCAGCGGTTGCAGGCCCCAGCCGATGGCCAGCCAGATCAGCATCGTCAGCACTGGCACGCCGATCACGCTCGGCCACAACGTGTGACCGACGATGCGCTCGATCAAATCCTGGCGCATGTCATCGCGCTCACCGACCCAGATCAGCAGCCCTTGCTGCGAGTCCTTGAGCAGAAACGCGCACCAGTCGCGGCCGTTTTCCATCAGGTCGTGAGAACCGAAAGTAGTCGGCGGCGCCGGGAGTTCCGGCGCTTCGGCCGAGCGCATCAACAATTGCCCATCGCTGCGCCAGACCTGAAACGTCAAACGGGTTTCGTAGGGGTGTGCCGCCTCGCCATCACCGACCCGGCTCATCGCTTCATCGAAGGCCTGATGCAGCCGCTGCCAGTCGTTATCGCCCGGAGCGCGTTGCGCCAGCACACCCTGCAGCAGGCGTGCGCTCTGCGCCAGTTGCGCGTCGTAGACTTCTTCGATTTCGTGATGGCTGTCGCGCAGCACCAGCCAACTGATCAGTAGATCGCCCATCAATACCAGGATCAATACCGGCACCAGAATTCGCGCACGTATCGAGATCATGGTTTGACCGCCATCACGTAACCCACCCCGCGCACAGTGCGGATCAACTCGCTCGCAAGTTTTTTGCGCAGGTTGTGAATCAGCACTTCGAGGGTGTTGCTCTCGACCCGTTCCTGCCAGCCGTACAGCGCGCCGGACAGGCGCTCGCGGGTGACGACTTTGCCGGGCCGGGCCATCAGTTGATGCAGCAGCTGATATTCCATCGGCGTCATCACTACCTCGTTGCCCAGCCAGGTGACTTGCTGGCTGAGCGGATCGAGGCATACGCCGGCATGTTCAAGCACCGGTTGCGCGCGGCCCTGACTGCGCCGCAGCAACGCGCGGATGCGCGCCTTCAACTCATCGACATCGAACGGTTTGATCAGGTAGTCGTCGGCGCCGGCATCGAGGCCGGCGATGCGCTCGGCGGTGCCATCGCGGGCGGTGAGGATCAGCACCGGCAAGTCCTGTTGTTCGCTGCGCAGTTGTTGCAGCAAGGCCAGACCGTCGAGCCGTGGCAGGCCGAGGTCAAGCAGCAGCAGATCGAAGCTTTCACTGCGCAGGGCATGCAGGGCACTGACCCCGTCCTGCAACCAGTCGAGGGTATAACCTTCGTTGCTCAGGGCAACGCGAATGCCTTGTCCGAGGGCACGATCATCTTCGACCAGAAGCAGGCGCATGGCGGTTCTCTGTTGGCGGAACGGGTTGGAATGGACGGCATCATGCCGCCACGCCGAGCGTCGTGGCAGGCCACCCGACGGGAAAGATGTAACGACTCGTTGCCAACTAAGCTTTCACTAAGGTTGCTTTTGCACAGTGAGGTCTTCCTCATCCAGCGAGAGTGATTCCATGCGCAAACTGCTGCTGTTGTCTTTGATCGTCGCCAGCCCGTTGGCCGTCGCCGGCCCGCAATGCACCACCGCCGAGCGTTCGCAATGGCAAGACCAGAAGGCCTTTCAGGAACAACTGAAAGCCCAGGGTTACGAGATCAGCAAGTTCAAGGTTACCGACGGCAACTGCTACGAGATCTACGGCTTCGACAAAGACAAGCGCAAGGTCGAGATCTACCACGACCCGGTCAGCGGTAAAGCGGTCAAGACCGAGATCAAGGGCTGATGCCGAGCGCGTCCCTGCACCTGTGGGATCCCGTAGTGCGGCTGTTTCATCTGTCGATTGCGGGCGTCTTCGTCGCCAATTATTTCTTCAATGAAGCGGGTGACGACTGGCATGTCTGGCTCGGTTATTACGCCATGGGCTGGTTGCTGGTACGCACGGTGTGGGGATTTATCGGGCCGCGCAGTGCCCGTTGGGCGGACTTCTGGCCGACCCCGACGCGCCTGCTGGCCCATGCGCGCTCACTGCTCGCCGGGCGGCCCGAACATCGCCTCGGCCATTCGCCGATCGGTGCGCTGGTGATGATCCTGATGTTGTTGGCGTTGTTCACCGTGGGTCTCAGTGGCTGGGCGATGGCAGAAGTCGACGCCTTGTGGGGTGCCGATTGGCCGTTGTCGGTTCACGAAACGGCGGCCGACAGTCTGCTGGTGCTGGTGTGCATTCACATCGCTGCTGCCGTGTTTGAAAGCTTTCAGGTTCGCGACAACTTGCCGTTGTCGATGCTCACCGGGCGCCGTCGCCGATTGCCAAATGATTCGACGCGCTGACAAGGACGTCTGCCCATTGTTAATCCTCCTGTCCTTGCCGCGAGCCCCTTATGCGTGCGTTGTCCTTTCGCTTGACGTTCATTCTCGGCAGCCTCGCGGTGTGCCTGATCTTTCTGGCCGCGTGGCGCAGTCATCCACCCCATGTGCTGGCGCCCTTTGCGCTGTCGACAGCGCCGGTCGATGGCGCGCTGCAAGCGTCGGAGCCGATGTACAGCAGCCGTTTCGTTTCCTCGCAGCTGGATGATTTTGTGCATTCCTCTTCGGTCACCGCGCTGCCTGGCGGGGACCTGATGGCCGTGTGGTTTGCCGGCTCGCGCGAAGGCGCTGCCGACGTGCAGATCCGCACCGCGCGCTTTGATGCAAAAACGGCGGAGTGGGGCGCCGAACAGGTGCTGGCCACCCGCGAGCAAACCCGCGACGGCACCCAGCGCTATATCCGCAAGCTCGGTAACCCGGTGATCGCGCTCGCGCCGGACGGGCGCTTGTGGATGTTCTACGTCTCGGTGTCCGTAGGCGGTTGGGCCACCAGTGCGATCAACGTGATGGTCTCTGCCGACATGGGCCGTGAATGGTCGACGCCGCGCCAGTTGATCACCTCGCCGTTTTTCAACATCAGCACACTGGTACGCGCGGCGCCGGTGTTCCATGCCGACGGCTCGATCGGCTTGCCGGTGTATCACGAGTTCATGGGCAAGTTCGCCGAGTACCTGTACCTGAGCGCCGACGGTGCAGTCATCGACAAATTCCGCATCAGTCGCGGCAAGCACTCGTTGCAGCCGACCATCGTGCCGCTGGATGGCCGCCGCGCCGTGGCGATGCTGCGTTATGCCGGTGACACCCATCATCGCGTGTTGGCCAGCCGCACCGACGATGCCGGCCAGACCTGGAGCGAACCGTATCCGCTGGAACCGGCCAACCCCAACTCCTCGCTGGCAGCGGTAGGCACGGCTGACGACGGTTTGCTGGTGGCGCTCAACGATTTGCGCGACGGGCGTTTCAAATTGAGCCTGTACGGCACCGATGCCAATCTCAATGACTGGCGCGCCGTCATCGACCTCGATCAATCGCCCGATCCGTTCGGCCAGCCGTTCGCCCCTGAAGCCTACAAAGCGATCATCGGCGAAGGCTTCCGGGCCTCCAGTGGCGCGCGCCGCCTGCCGTTGGAACAGCGCTTTCTGAGCAATCTCGACTACCGCGTGTGCAAACCGCGCGGCTGTGATTTCGAGTACGAATATCCGTATTTCAGCCGGGGTTCGGACGGTCTCTATCACCTGGTGTATTCGTGGAATAACACCTTTATCAAACATGTCAGCTTCAACGATGCCTGGCTGGCGGAGCGTCTGTGATGTTTCTTTGGCAAGCCCATTTGAGTTTTGTCCTGCTCGGTTTTGTTCTGCTGAGTACATTTAATTTCACCCGGCCATGGCGCCCGTGGCTGTTGCCGTTGTTGGCGCTGGCCGGTTTTATTCCGGTCAACGATTTGCCGCTGGCGGCCTATGTGCGCAGCTTTACCGATGATCTGGCGATCACCACGCTGGTGTTGCTGGGCTGGGTCTGTCTGCTGCGCCTGGGCGTGGTTCAGCCGTTGCCAACGGTCAAGCGCGCTCAGGTGCTGGTGTTGTTTACCGTGTTGGCGCTGATTCTGTATCCGGCAACGATGGGCCTGACTTACGTCGATCCTTATCGCTGGGGCTTTAATCCACGGCCGATGATTGTGCTGATCGGGCTGAGCACATTGGCCCTGTTGTGGCTGCGCAATGGCTTGGGCGTGGCGATGTTGGCACTCGGCACGCTGGCCTTCGCGCTACGCCTCAAAGCCTCGGAAAACTATTGGGATTACCTGATCGATCCGCTGCTGGTGGGTTACTGCCTGGTGGCCGGTGCCGCGCTGTGCGTGCGCGAAGTCTGGCGCCTGCTGCGGCCGGTCCGGGCCGTGCCGACGTCTTCAATCTGATCACCACACAGAGGTTTACGATGGGTTGGTTGCAATCGCGGCGCCTGCGCTACGGCGTCGGCGCGGCAGGTTTGGTGTTTTTACTGTTGGCCCTGCTGCGGCTGGTGTTCGTGCTGGGTTTTTCCGGTCTCGACATCAGCGCATTTGCCAACGACCCGCAACTGCGCGAAACCCTCGGCATCGGTCTGCGTTTCGACCTGCGTCTGGCAGTGTTGCTGATGTTGCCGCTGGCCGTTCTGGCATGGCTGCCTCGCTGGAATCTGACGAAGCTGCCGTTGCTGCGGCATCTGGCGCGGGGTTATTGGTTGCTGGTGCTGGGCGTGGTCGGTCTGATTTACATCATCGACTTCGGCCATTACGCCTACCTCGGCGTGCGCATCAACGCGACGGTACTGCGTTATCTGGAGGATGCGCAGATCTCGCAGCAAATGGTCCGGGAAAGCTATCCAGTGCTATGGATTGCCCTCGGCTGGCTGGCGGTGCTCGGTGTGTGGTTCTACGGATTCGTGCGGCTGGAGCGCGCGACACTGGCGCGGGAACCTCGCGCCATCCGCCGTACCTCGCTGGTCGTGGGCAGCGCTTTCGGCCTGGTCGCCGTGTTGCTGGCGTTGCTCGGTCGTGTCGAAAATCTCAATCTGGAAAACCCGGTGCCGCTGCGTTGGAGCGATGCGTTTTTCTCGGGCAATGCGCAGATTGCCGCCGTCGGCCTCAACCCGGTGCTGTTCCTCTATGACACGCTCAAGGCCGGGCAGGCGCAGTTCGATGAGGCGCAGGTGCGCGAGCATTACCCGCTGATTGCGCGTTATCTGGGCGTGGAACAAGCGGACGCGCAAACCCTGACATTCGAGCGCCAGCAAGCGGTGCAACCGTACCGGGTCGCCGGCGCGCCGAACGTGATGTTCGTCATGCTCGAATCGTTGGGCACCAGCGCGGTGGGCGCCTATGGCAACCCGCTGAACCCGACGCCGAACCTCGATCAACTGGCCACCGAGAGTTGGTTCTTCCGACACTTCTACGTGCCGGTCACCGGGACCGCCAAAACCGTCTGGGCCAGCATCACCGGGGTGCCGGACGTCACACGTCAGGAAACCGCTACTCGGCATCCGTTGATCACCCGTCAGCACACACTGATCAACGCGTTCAGCGATTATCAAAAGCTCTACATGATCGGCGGCAATGCCGGCTGGGCGAATATCAATGCGCTGATCCAGCAAAGCATCGAGGGCGTAAAGCTGTATCAGGAGAGCGACTGGCGTTCGCCGCTGGTGGATGTCTGGGGCATTTCTGACCTGGATCTGTTCAAGGAAAGCGACCGCATCCTGCGCGATCTGCCCAAGGACCGACCGTTCTTTGCTTATGTGCAAACCTCGGGCAACCACCGGCCGTTCACCATTCCCAAGGACAACGACGGCTTCCAGGTCAGTCATCTGTCGCTGGAACAAGTGCAAGCCGCCGGCTCGCGCAGCGTCGAGCAATACAACGCGGTGCGCCTGCTGGACTTCAACATCGGCAAGCTGATGGAGCTGGCCAAGGCCGGCGGCTACTACGACAACACGATTTTCGTGTTCTTCGGCGACCACAACACCCGCATCAGCCAGATCCCGCACATGCCACCAGCCTTCGAACAATTGGGGCTGGAAAGCAACCATGTGCCGATGCTGATCCATGCGCCGGGCATGCTCAAAGCCAAGGTGATCGATGAGGCGGTGGGGTTGGTGGATTTGCTGCCGACGGTGGCAGGCATGGCCGGCATCCCGTTCAGCAACGGCGCGATGGGCCGCGATATTCAGCAGCCGGCGCCGGAAGGTGAGCGCGTGGTGCCGCTGGTGTTGCGCGAAGGCACGTTCCCGTTGATTGGCGGCGTGACCCAGCATCATCTGCTGCAAATGCAACACGACGGCAGCGCGCCGACCTTGCACGACCTGCGCTCCGCCACGCCACGGGACAACGTCGCCGAGCAACATCCACAGGAGTTTCAGCGGCTGGTGGAGCTGACGCGGGGGCTGCATGAAAGTGCGCGATTGATGTTGTATCGGAATGTGCGGTGAGGGCTGCACTGGCGAGGGGGAAGGGCGCGGACTAGAGTTGTGGGTCTCCTGTCCGTCGAGAATCCTGCGATGAAAAAAGCCGAGGGCACCGAATCCGCTTCCCTTCTGATTGATCAACGCATCGCCGAACTGGGGGACTGGCGCGGTGAAACGCTGGCGCAGATTCGCGTGATCGTGCATAGGGCTGATCCCGAAGTGGTTGAGGAATGGAAGTGGCGGGGTGTGCCGACGTGGTCGCACAATGGAATTATCAGCACCGGCGAGACGTACAAGGCTGCGGTGAAAATGACCTTTGCCAAGGGTGCGTCACTGGACGATCCGGCGGGGTTGTTCAATGCCAGTCTGGAGGGCAATACGCGACGGGCGATTGATTTCCACGAGGGTGACCGGATTGATGAGAAAGCGTTGATTGCGCTGATTCGGGCGGCCGTGAAACTCAATATGGCGAAGAAGCCCTCACCCTAGCCCTCTCCCAGGGGGAGAGGGGACTGACCGGGGTGATCATGCAAGTTACGCCGACCTGAAATACCGAGGGGAACTGAAGATTCAAAAAGCACACAGATCGGCTCCCATTCCCCTTCTCCCGGACGGTGGGGGAACTCACCGAGGTGTTCATGCAAGTTACCGATGTGCAATTGCGCGTCGAACTCAGATCGTGAAAAGCACACAAATCGGCTCCCTTTCCCCCTCGCCCCCTTGGGGGAGAGGGCTGGGGTGAGGGGGTAGATCCCGCAGACTGTTGCGATCGCCTGCAAAACACTAATTACCATCAGCCACTTTACGTTCGATCTCATCGACCTTGCGTTGCAGCGCCTCGGCGTCCTGTTCTTTCACTCGGGTGGACGAGGGCGTGATGACCTCATCCACGGCTTTGGTGTCATCGTCCCGGTCTTCAAGATCGCGCTCGACCACATTCACCGGTTTACCGGACGTGTCGGTTGGTGGGGCATTCGGGGTTTTGTTGTCATCGTTGTTCATTGTGCTGACCTCCAGTGGTGTAAACGTTGGAGGTGGCGGTACGGTAAGCGTTCGATAATTCTGTGGCTCAGTGGAATGAACGGTGCAGAAACTTTGCGCCGGAAAACGAGCCCAAGCTGATTCAATCCACCTTTGCCCGGATGCTTGCCACCATGCACCAGAAAACCCTGTTTGCAGCCTTGCTCGGCGTGGCTGTTCTGATAATCGGCGAGGCCAGCCACGCCGCCAGTTTCGACTGCGACAAGGCCAAGGTTCCCGACGAAAAAGCGGTGTGCGCCAATCGCACGCTCAACGACCTCGATGTGAGCATGGAGCTGCTGTACAAACTCGATCGGCGCTTTCTGCCGATGGGCGGGCGTGATGCGTTGATCGGGCAGCAACAAGCCTGGCTGAAAAAGCGCAGCCAATGCGCCGCTGATGTGAAATGCCTGACGGATATCTACCAGCAGCGCATTCAAGTGCTGCAGCAAATCATCGACACCCGCGTGGTCACCCAAGGCCCGTTTTGACACCAGCGATGCCCTTGCAGGAGCGGCCGTAAACCGCTCCTGCAAGGTTCAGGTTCAGTCCTTGAGAATGTCGCGATCCTTGGTTTCCGGCAGGAAGAACGTACCGAGTATCGCCGTCATCACTGCAATGACGATCGGGTACCACAAACCGTAATAGATATCCCCGGTCGCGGCGACCATGGCAAACGCCACCGTCGGCAGGAAACCACCGAACCAGCCGTTGCCAATGTGATAGGGCAGCGACATCGAGGTGTAGCGGATGCGGGTCGGGAACAGTTCGACCAGCCACGCGGCAATCGGGCCGTAGACCATGGTCACGTAGATCACCAGCACGGTGAGCAGGAGCAGCACCATCGGATAGTTGGTTTTCGCCGGGTCGGCTTTCTCCGGATAACCGGCGTCCTTGAGCGCACTGCCGAGGGTCGCGGTAAAGGCATCGTTGCGGGTCTTGAAGTCGGCGGCCGGCAGCGCGCTGCCTTCGAAACTCTCGACGACTTTGTCGCCGATGCGCACTTGCGCGACGGTGCCGTGTTCGGCGATCACGTTCTCATAGGGGATCGCCCGTTTTGCCAGCAGGGTCTTCGCCAGGTCACAGGAGCTGGTGAATTTGGCCTTGCCCACCGGGTCGAACTGGAACGAGCACTGGTCGGGGTTGGCGATGACTTTGACCGGGTTTTTCTCCTGAGCGATGAACACGTCGGGGTTACCGTACTGGGTCAGCGCGTGGAAGATCGGAAAGTAGGTCAGCGCCGCCAGCATGCAGCCGACCATGATGATCGGCTTGCGCCCGATGCGATCGGAGAGGCTGCCGAAAATCACGAAGAACGGCGTGCCGATCAGCAATGAACCGGCGATCAGCAAGTTAGCGGTCTGCGGGTCGATCTTCAGCGTCTGCAGCAGGAAGAACAGCGCGTAGAACTGCCCGGTGTACCAGACCACCGCTTGCCCGGCAGTACCGCCGAGCAGCGACATGATCACCACTTTGAGGTTGTCCCAGCGGGCGAAGGATTCGGTCAGCGGTGCTTTCGACGCCTTGCCTTCGGCCTTCATCTTCTGGAATACCGGCGACTCGCTCAGTTGCAGGCGGATATACACCGAGACGATCAGCAGCAGGATCGACAGCAGAAACGGAATCCGCCAGCCCCATGCTTCGAAGGCTTCCGTGCCCAGCGCCGTGCGGCAGGCGAGGATCACCAACAGCGACAGAAACAGACCGAGGGTCGCGGTGGTTTGAATCCACGAGGTGAAGAACCCGCGTCTGTTGCGTGGCGCGTGCTCGGCCACGTAGGTTGCTGCGCCGCCATACTCGCCGCCGAGCGCCAGGCCTTGCAGCAAGCGCAGGGTGATCAGGATGACCGGTGCGGCGACGCCGATGGTCGCGTAGCCGGGCAGCAGACCGACAATCGCGGTCGACACACCCATGATCACGATGGTGATGAGGAACGTGTGTTTGCGCCCGATCATGTCGCCGAGCCGGCCAAACACAATCGCCCCGAATGGCCGCACCGCAAACCCCGCCGCGAAAGCCAGCAGGGCAAAGATGAACGCGGTGGTTTCGTTGACACCGGCAAAGAAGTGCTTGGCGATGATCGCCGCCAGTGAACCGTAAAGGTAAAAGTCGTACCACTCGAAAACCGTGCCCAGGGACGAAGCGAAGATGACCTTGCGCTCCTCCTTGGTGATGCCGCCGCTGCGCGGTGGACTGCCGGTGGATGCTGTGTCGATTGTGGCCATGGGTGTTCTCCGTCGTGCTTATTGTTGTAGGCCGGAGTCCCCCGTTACTGCTTATCGCACTCTGGCCTTGTGGCAAATGCCGCAACTGCTCTCGCGTGAAACTTGCACAGTCTGACCGCCTCGCAGGTGTGCAAGGTTTCCTTGAGCATAATCAGCTTTTGCCAGATATCCACTTGCCGGCCTGCGCATCAGGCCTTGACCCAGCGCTGCCGACTCCACGCACTCAACCAGTCGACCACAAACACCAGCACCAGCATTGCCAGAATCACCGTGCTGGCCTGGGCTTCCTGAAACAGGCTGAGGCTCACATAGAGCATCTGACCCAGCCCGCCGGCACCGACAAAACCCAGCACGCTGGCCATGCGGATGTTGTTTTCCCAGCGATACAGAATGTAGGCGAGCAGTTGCGGCGCCAGGTTCGGCAGGGTGCCGTAGCAGAAGGCCAGGATCGGATTGCCGCCCTGCAATCGAATCGCTTCGGCCGGTTGCGGCGGGGTATTTTCCAGCGCTTCGGCAAACAACCGGCCAAGCACGCCGGTGGTGTGCAGGGCGAGGGCGAGGGTGCCGGCGTTCGGGCCGAGACCGGCGGCAAGCACCATCAGCGCTGCCCAGACCAGTTCCGGAATCGCCCGCAAGGCGTTGAGCAGCAAGCGCGAGGCACTTTGCAGCGGCCAGCCGAAACGCCCGGCGGCGGGCAGCGCCAGGACGATGCCGAACACGGCGGCGAGTAGCGTGCCGAGGGCCGACATGGCCAAGGTTTCCAGTGAGCCGTGGAAGATTGCCTTGAGGTAATCGGCGCTCAGGTCCGGGCTGAGAAAGCGCTGCACGTAAGCGCCCATCTGCTTGAGGCTGGTGGCGCTGCCGAGTTCGCCAAGATCCAGCCCCAGATAGACGAAGGAAGCGATCACCGCCAGCGCAATGCCGGCGATCAGCAGCAGGTTGATCAAGCGATTCATGTCAGCCTCCAGCGCAGCAAGCGGCTGAGTTGATCGGCGGCCAATACCAGAATTAGGAAGCACAACAGAATACTGGCGACTTCACCGCCGGCGAACATGCGAATCGACAGGTCGATCTGCTGACCCAGCCCTCCGGCGCCAACAAAGCCCATCACCACCGATGCGCGGATCGCGCACTCCCAGCGATAGACCGTATACGACAGCAGTTCCGACGCGACATTGGGCAAGGTGCCGTAAGCAAACGCCGCCAGCCGGCCGCTGCCAGCCTGCAACAACGCGTGCGCCGGACGCTGGTCGGTGGATTCGAAAATCTCCGCGTAAACCTTGCCGA
Organism: Pseudomonas sp. CROZ-RG-20F-R04-15; assembly: GCF_022662375.1. Lineage (GTDB taxonomy): Bacteria > Pseudomonadota > Gammaproteobacteria > Pseudomonadales > Pseudomonadaceae > Aquipseudomonas. The sequence goes on from NZ_JAKNQL010000022.1 coordinate 48,975, forward strand.
GCATGCCGCTGTAAGTAATGGCGATGGCCAGCACACCGGCCGCCGGGCCAAGGCCAACCGCGCGGACAAACAACAGTGCCCAGACAATCTCCGGCACGCTGCGCAAAAAGATCAGCAAACCGCGAACTGGCCAGCGCAGCAGACGTCCCAATCGGCTCGGCACGCCACCGCGCGAGGCAGCGGACAGCGACAGCGCGCGGCTGGCAATCAGGCCGGCCGGTATCGCCAACAACAACGCCAAGGCCATGCCAGCGGTGGCGATAGCGAGGGTCTGCAGGGTGGCTTTGAGCAGTAGCTGGAGAAACGCTTCGTCGTGCGCCGGTGGCCAGAATTGCGCGACAAAACGGCCCATTTCATTCTGGCTGTCGGGCAGCAACACACCCAGATTCAGCTCGCTGAGCTGAACGCCCGGCCACAGCAAGGCAATCGCCAACAGCGTCAGCAGCAGTCGTGGCCACGCCGCCGGATCGCGTGAATCAGCCTTCAGCATCGGGGGATCTGCACAGTCAGAGGCGCCACCGCAGCGGTCGGCGATTGCAGTTTTTCGTTGGCGTACAGCGCGTCGAGCATCTCGTGGCTGACTTGCCCGGAAGGGCTGTCGAACAGAACCTGCCCGTCGCGCAGACCGATGATCCGTGGGAAGTGCGACAGCGCCAGATCGACCGCGTGCAGGCTCGCCACCAGCGTGACGTTGTGCTCGCGAGCGTGGCGCGAGAGGATCGACAGCGTGTGCCCGGCCATCACCGGGTCCATCGCCGACACCGGTTCATCAGCCAGCAGAATCTTCGGCGCCTGATACAACACGCGGGCGATGCCGACACGCTGTAACTGGCCGCCAGACAGTTGCTGACAATGGGCGAAGAGTTTGTCGCCCAGATCCAGCCGCGCCAACGCCGCGCGCGCACCCGCCACATCCAGTGGATGCAACAGGTTCAGAAGACTTTTACCCAGACTCCATTGGCCGAGCTTGCCGGCCAGCACCGCCGTGACCACGCGCTGACGCGGCGGCAACGGCGGTGCCTGATGCACCAGACCGATTCGTGCGCGCAAGCGTTGGCGCTGGCGGGCGGACAAGTGCCAGGCGCGCTCACCCAACACTTCAATTTCACCGCTGCTGGGCCGCAACGCGGTCGCCAGCAGGTTGAGCAAACTCGATTTGCCGGCCCCGGACGGGCCAATGATGGCGACCTGTTCGCCGACGCCAATCTGCAAATCGACACCGCGCAGGGCGTCGACTCCATTGGCGTGGCGCAGGCTGCCCTGGTTGAGGCTCAGGGTCATTTCAGCAGTTCGGCAGCGCGGGCGGCTTCCTCGATACCCTTGTAGTTCTCGGGTTTGGTGTCGATGAAGCGGCTGGCGGCTTGCAGATCAAGAATCTTTTTCTGCTCAGGGTTGGCCGGGTCCAGATCAAGGAAGGCTTTTTTGATCTTCGCCGCGAGCGCTGGGTCGAGGGTGCCGCGCACGGTCCAGTTGTAATCGAAGTAGGTCGGGGTGGTGGCGAAGACTTTCACTTTGTTGGTGTCGACCTTGCCGGCATCCACCAGTTTCTGCCAGACGCTGGCGTTCAGCACACCGGCGTCAACCTTGCCAGCCTGCACCCAAGCCACGGTGGCGTCATGGGCGCCGGAGTAGGCGACACGGCTGAAATACGCTTCAGGCTTGATGCCATCGTTTTTCAGCATGAAGTAACGCGGCATCAGGCTGCCGGAGGTCGACGACACCGAACCGAAAGCGAAGGTCTTGCCCTTGAGGTCGGCGAGGCTATGTACGTTCGGGTCGGCAGTGATGAATTTGCTGGTGAACTGCGCGTCCTGCTCGCGCTGAACCAGCGGAATGACAGGCGTCGTTGCATCCGTCTTCAAACGCGCCTGCACAAAGGTAAAACCGCCGAGCCAGGCCATGTCGAGGCGATCGGTCGCCAGGGCTTCAACCACTGCCGGGTAGTCGGCTACCGGCACGAATTGCACTTTCATGCCCAGTTGTTGTTCCAGATACGCGCCCAGCGGTTCGAACTTGCGCAGCAGTTCGGTCGGCGCTTCATCGGGAATCGCGCTGACGCGCAAAACGTCGGCCGCCTGGGCCATGAATGCAGAAAAGGACAGGGCCAGGCCGGCGGTCAGTGCCAGTGTTCGTTTGAGCATGGAATTCTCCGTTTCGTGAGCGTCAAAATGTGTGAAGTGCTGAACCAGGGCGCTACGTGAGGGTAGACGAATCGGCGAGGTTATACGTATTCCCACGCGCAAAGGCCAGCGCCATCAGGGCTGCAGGGGTCAAAAACGTTCGTCGAGTATCGCCGGAAGCGTGAGCTCCTTGATGTAGCTGGCCGAGGACAGACTGAGGATCATGCGCACCACATCGACGACATCGTGCACGGGAATCAATTGACCCTCGCCACGCTGCGACGCCACGTCCCGTGGCGTGCTCAGCAGGTCTTCGGTGTTCAGATAGCCAAGATTGAGGCTGGTGACTGCCAGACGCTGATGCCGGTAGCCTTCGCGCAACGTTTCGGCGATCCCGCGCAGGGCGAATTTCGAGGCGCCGAAAGCGACTTCCGGGCGCCCGCTTTGTGGCAGGCCCGAGGTTGATCCGGTGAGGATGATTCTGGGATGGGCGCTTTTCAGCAGAAGGGGAAGCAGGCGTTTGATCAACAGGATCGTTGCGCTGATGTTGCAACTGACGATGGCTTGCAATTCGTCGTCCGGGCTGTCGAGAAAGTCATAGGCTGGATCGAACGCCGACTCTTCCCAGATGCCAAGGTTGTAGATCAGCGTATCCAGCCCATCGTCGACGACCGCCTGCTCGATGGCGTGCGCGGCTTTGGCCGGGTTCATCAGATCGGCTTCCACCCAGCGTACAGGACGCTCTGCCTCGGACACCAAACCTTCGGGACGCGTGCGGGACACACCAATCAACGTGTCTCCCGCGTTACCCAAGCCTTCGATAAGCGCTCGACCCAAGCCTTTACTGGCTCCCACCACCAAAATGTTCATCGATCCTCTCCCTGATCTGAATGCTGATGTGGGGCAGCATGCAAACAGACGACCTCTGAAATGGCAAACGAATGGGTGTGTCTGGATATTTACGGCAACCTGGCGATCACCTTGATCTCGAAATCAAACCCATGCAGCCAGGTCACCCCAACCGCCGTCACCGTCGGATGCGGTGCCTCGCCCCAGAACTCGGTCAGCACCACATCCCAGATCGTCTCGAATTTCGACGGGGGGTCAACGATGAATACGGTGACATCGACCACGTCATCGAAGCTGGCACCGGCCTCTGCAAGGATTGCATTGAGGTTAGTGAAAGCCTGACGCACCTGGTTTTTCAGATCCGGCTCTGGCGTGCCGTCCTCGGTACTGCCGACCTGTCCCGAGACAAACAGAAAACCGTTGGAGCGAATGGCTGGCGAGTAGCGATGGCGCTCATAGAGGGTGCGGCGTGCGGGTGGGAAAACAACATCGCGCTGAGTCATGGGGGTGTCTCCTTCATTTGAGTTGATGGAGCCACTGTAGGTATTTGCAGGCAGGGGATAAACGCGCAAGCTTGGCGTTCACTGTTTGTGAAATCCAAACAATCGAGGGCGCACCTTGGACCGTTTTGACGCAATGCAGGCCTTCGCCCGGGTGGTCGAGGCGGGGAGTTTCACCAAAGCAGCGGAAACCTTGCACATGAGCAAGACCACCGTGACCCAACTGGTGCAGCAACTGGAGGCGCGCCTGCGGGTCAAGTTGCTCAATCGCACCACGCGGAAGGTCAACGTCACCAACGACGGCGCGGTTTATTACGAACGGGTGATCAAACTGTTGGCCGACATGGACGATGCTGAAACCAGCTTGCCCGGCGCGGCGGCGTTGCCCAAGGGCCGGCTGCGCGTGGACGTGCCGAGCCCGCTGGCGCGGTTGATTCTGGTGCCGGCCCTGCCTGAGTTTCACGCGCGTTATCCGGATATCCAGATCGACATGGGCGTCAGCGACCGCATCGTCGACATCATTGATGAGAATGTCGATTGCGTGGTGCGTGGCGGCGAGCTTATGGACTTGTCGCTGATGGCGCGCAAGGTCGCCGATCTGCCGTTGGGTGTATTTGCCGCACCGCAATACCTGGCACGTGCGGGCACACCTGCGCATCCACGGGAACTGGAAGACAGCCATCATCGGGTGGTCGGTTTCCTTTGGGCCCGCACCGGCAAACCGGTGCCGTACGCCTTGCACAACGCCAGTGAAAACCTGCAAATCAAAGGGCGTCACGTGCTCGCCGTCGACGACGGTAATGCCTACCTCGCGGCAGGTCTGGCGGGCTTGGGCGTGCTGTGGCTGCCCAAATACATGTCTGCCGAACACGAGGCGCGCGGCGAGTTGGTGCCGCTGTTCGCGGACTGGAAACTCGAGCCGATGCCGCTCTACGTCGCGTACCCGCCAAACCGGCATGTCAGCCTGAAGTTGCGAGTGTTTATCGATTGGGTGGTGGCGTTGATGGAACATCAGAAAAGTGGTGCGGTTATTGCTTCCCTGCGCGGTAATGCCGTCAAAAAACCAACTCGATCGGCGATCTGAAAGCGTGCAGTGATGAGATGCACGGCTTTCGAACCCAGGAGCTTCACTCGCAATGAATATGTACATCGATATTGTCGGCGCCTGTAACCTGAGCTGCCCCTCTTGTCCAATGGGCAACTCGGAAAACCTCAACTTCAAAAAAGCCATGCAGATCGACATGTTCAAACAGATCGTCGAGAAGGCCCGCACAGAAGGGGTCAAGTCGATTTATCTGTACAACTGGACTGAGCCTTTGGTTCATCCAAAAATTGGCGAATTTATCGAAATCATCAACGCTGCCGGTATGGGCAGCGGTATCAGCACCAATCTGAATCTCGCCAAGAATATGGAAAAGGCGTTGCTGGCCGAGCCGGGTTACTTCCGTATTTCGCTGTCAGGCTTTTACCAGGAAACCTACGAAAAGGGCCATGTAGGCGGTGATATCGAAGTTGTAAAACAGAACATGATTGCCCTGCACGAGATCAAACAACGATTGGGTTTGAAAACCCGTGTCGACGTCTACTATCACCGCTACCTCGATAACATCGAAGAGGAAGCGCTGATGCGTGAGTTCAGTGAGCGCCTCGGCTTCAAGTTCACCACCGGTTATTCGGTGATGATGCCATTGGAGAAAACGCTGGCCATTATCGAACGCGCCCCTTCTGTCACCGATACCGATTATGAAACCCTGAAAAGACTCGCTTTGCCGCCCTACGACGATATTGTCAATGTTGCCCAGCAGTACCATCAGCAGGATTGCCTGCTCAAGGATGACTGGCTGGTGATCGACTGCAATGGCAACACGATCTTGTGCTGCACGATCTTCAATCAGAACGAATATCAGGTCGGCAAGTACCTCGACATGCCGGTCGCGGAACTGATGCAGCGCAAAAACACCCAGAAAAACTGTGTCGACATGTGCAGCCGCTGCGCCAAGAAGGGCATGCATATCTACTCGATGTTCCCCAACCAGGGAGTTCTGGAGCGACACGCGGTCAATCGCATCATTGATTTCGAGAATCTCAGCAGCATGGGACTTGCTGTGGACAGCGAGTTGCTGGGGCGTGCGGGTGAAGTCAGTGCCGAAAACTTCGACGAGGCCCAGTATTTCCAATTGAACGAGGATGTCAGGCGCGCAGTGTCGACCGGTGAATTCTCAAGTGGTTACCAGCACTATGTGCTTCACGGTCGATTGGAAGGAAGATTGGGCGCCGGTGTGTTCTCGGTGGTCTGATCTGGGCTCAGATGGGCTGATAACCAGGCGATAAAGCTTTTCGCCAGCGGATCATGCTCACTGTCGCGGTGTGTCAGCAAAGCCCAGTTCGGTCCACGAATGGTGTCCTCGACCAAGGCTTGCAACAAGCCGTCAGCGCGCGCCTGACGGCTTAGCAATTGGCTGACCAGCGCGATGCCCAGCCCCGAACACGCGGCGTCGAGCAGCAAGCCTGGATCGGAGAAGTTCAGCCCCTGATCCTGCTGGCCGACGTCGATCCCGGCCTCGACCGCCCAATGACTCCAGTCCATTTCCCGCTCGCCATGCAAGGTGGTTCGTTGTGCCGCCGGCAACGCTAAAACCCTCGGATGGCAGGCTGGATAGAGCCGGTCGGCGTGCAGCACTTTGAAGCTGCATTCGGCCTGTGAACTGATGTCGTCGCGCACGGCGATGTCGATGGTCTGCGTGGCCATGTCCGGCACTTCATCGGTGCTGTAAATCCATAGATCGACCTCAGGATGCTGCGCGCGAAAGTCCGCCAAGCGTGGCAGCAACCAATGCCGGGCAAACGCTGGCGTGGTGTTGAGCACCAGTTGATTGGGTTTCTGATATTGGCCCAGACGCCGAATCCCCACCGCCAGTTGCTGCAGCATCGCTTGCGTGGTGCTGAGCAAATCGTGGCCGGCATCGGTCAACGCCACGCTGCGACCGCTGCGGAAGAACAGCGGCTGTTCCAGATAGGCCTCAAGGCTGCGGATCTGCTGACTGATCGCCGACTGCGTGAGGCTCAACTCCTCGGCAGCCTTGTGAAAACTGCCGAGTCGGGCGGCGGCTTCGAAGCCACGCAAGGAACTGAGCGGCGGCCAGTGTTTAAGCATATCGATAAGCTCCTCTAATCAGTTATCCGCAAAATCCATCGTTTGTTTGCCGTTTTTATGGGCCGTAGCATAAGCCCATTGAACACAACGGCTTAACTAACGAGGCTTATCATGCAGCACAACGACAATAAAAACAGCGCCTGGATGATGCCGGCAGAGTGGGTAACTCACGCCGCGACGTGGATGGTCTGGCCGCACAACCAGACGTTGTGGGAATCCGGTTGGCGCGTGACGCTGGCGCAGGTGCAGGAAGATTTCGCTCGCGTCGCCAACGCCATCGCCCGTTTCGAACCGGTGAAACTGGTGGTCGACCCGTCGGCCATCGCCAGCGCCAAAGCCTTGTGCGGGCCGAACATTGAATTGATTCCGCTGGCAGTGAATGACAGTTGGTGCCGCGATTCCGGCCCGACCTTTGTCTGTCATCCGCAGCAAGGGCTGGCCGGTGTGAGCTGGCGCTTCAACGCCTGGGGCGGCAAGTCGGCGCATGATCTGGACGAAAGCCTGGCGCGCCGCGCGCTCAATCACCTCGGCCTGGAATGCTTCGGCACGCCGCTGAGCAACGAGGGCGGGGCGATTCATGTCGACGGTGAAGGCACGCTGATCACCACCGAATCGGTGCTGCTCAACCCCAATCGCAACCCCGGCATTGGCAAAGCCGAAATGGAAGAAATCTTCAGCCGTTTGCTCGGCGTGAAGAAAACCATCTGGTTGCCGGGTGATCCTGATTACGTCACTGGCGACATGACGGACGGCCACGTTGATGGCGTCTGCGCCTTTGCCCGTCCGGGTGTGTTGCTGGTTGACGCCACCCACGACAAATCTTCGGTCTACGCCGAAGTGGCGCGGGAAAACCGCCGTGCGCTGGAACTGGCCACCGATGCACAAGGACGCAAATTCGAGCTGATCGAACTGTTCGAAGCCACCGATGCGGTCGACACCGAAGCCGAAGTGTTCTGCGCGTCCTACACCAATTTCTACATCGCCAACGGCGCGATCATCATGCCGGCCTATGGCATCGAGGCTGACAACGTCGCCGCCAAAGTGCTGGAGCAAGCCTTCCCCGGCCGCGAAGTGGTGCCGGTACGCATCAATCATCTGGCCCATGGCGGCGGCGGGGTGCATTGCATCACGCAGCAGCAGCCAGCTTGGCCGCTGAGAGGTTGAACGCATGAGTATTCTGACCATCGCCAGCACCCAGATGCCGTGCACCTGGGATTTACCCGGCAACCTTGATCGCGCCGAGCAACTCGTCCGTGACGCAGCGCAGCAGGGCGCGCAAGTGATCCTGTTGCAGGAGCTGTTCGCCACACCGTACTTCTGCATCGAACAAAGCCATAAACACATGGCGTTGGCCGAGGAGTATCGCGACAGCCGTGTGCTCGCGCGCTTCGCCGCACTGGCCCGCGAGTTGGGCGTGGTATTGCCGCTGAGCTGGTTCGAAAAGGCCGGCAACGCCTACTTCAATTCGCTGAGCGTGGCCGATGCTGACGGGCGCCTGTTGGGTGTGTATCGCAAGACCCATATCCCCAACGCCATCGGCTATCAGGAAAAGGAATATTTCAGCCCCGGCGACACCGGTTTCAAAGTCTGGGACACCGCGTTCGGCCGCCTCGGCGTCGGCATCTGTTGGGATCAGTGGTTCCCGGAAACTGCCCGTTGCCTGGCGTTGATGGGCGCTGAAGTGCTGCTGTACCCGACCGCCATTGGCTCGGAACCGGGCTGCGCGGCGCTGGATTCCCGCGATCACTGGCAGATGACCATGCGCGGCCATGCCGCTGCCAATCTGCTGCCAGTGGTAGCGTCGAACCGTGTCGGTCGAGAAATCGCGACCACCGATCCGAGCCTGCAAATGAGCTTCTACGGCTCGTCGTTCATCAGCGACCACAAAGGCCAATTGCTCGCCAGCGCTGACCGCGACAGCAGCGGTGTGCTGGTGCAGCGCCTCGATCTGGCGGCCATGCGCGAAGAGCGCTTGAGCTGGGGCATCTATCGCGATCGTCGTCCGGACATGTACGGGCCGCTACTCAGTCAGGACGGTCGCCACCTTCATGCACGCTGGAATACCCAAGGGGTTTGACATGGCTATCCATTACAAACGCTTGCGCGGCGCGATCGGCCTGGCGCTGATCTGCTTGATACCGTCGCTGCACGCCGAAGACAAAACCCTGCGGCTGTATAACTGGGCCGACTATTTTGCCGAAGACACCTTGAGTCGCTTCACCGCCGAAACCGGGATCAAGGTGATCTACGACGTCATGGACGGCAGCGAAACCCTGGAAGCCAAGATGCTCTCCGGCGGCAGTGGCTACGACCTGATCTTCCCCGGTGACACCGTCGCCGAGCGCTTGATGCGCGCCGGCAGCCTGATGCCGCTGGATCAAGCGAAGCTGACCGAACTGGCCGACATCGAACCCGGTTTGCAGAAGCTGCGCGGCCATTACGAGCACTCCGCTAAAGCCACGGTGCCTTACACCTGGGGCACCATTGGCCTGACCTACAACGAAGAGCAGATCAAAAAACGCATGGCCGACGCGCCGGTCAGCAGCCTCGACATGCTGTTCAAACCGGAACTGGCGGCGAAGTTTGCCGATTGCGGCATCTCGATGATCGACTCGCCGGATGAGGCATTGGCGGTGGTGCTCAATTACCTCGGTCGCGATCCGCGCAGCGGCAAAGCCGAGGATCTCGCAGCGGCCAGCGAGTTGTTGATGAAGTTGCGGCCGTACATCCGCAAGTTCCAGTCGCAACCGGTGACCGATCTGGTCAATGGCAACCTGTGCCTGTCGCTCGGCTATAGCGGCGACATGACCCAGGCCCAGCGCACCTCGGACAGTGCCGGCAAGCACACCAGGTTTCAGTATCGCGTACCCCGCGAAGGCACCACTGTGTGGATGGACACCATTGCCATTCCGGTCGACGCGAAACACCCGGAATACGCCTACGCGTTTATCAACTTCGTCATGCGCCCCGAGAACATGGCAGCGATCAGCAATTTCACCGGTTACCCGACCTCCAACGCCAAGGCGCGGGCGAGTGTCGATGAAAGCATGCGCGACAACCCGGATATCTACCTCGACGAAGCAACCTATGCTCGATTGATTCCGGGCAAGGACATTCCTCAGGCCGACATGCGCGCGCGGATGCGCACCTGGACCAAATTCAAGACTGCCACTGGCAAATGATCAATGGCCGGCGTGTTGCGCCGGCCCTTTTTTTACAGGAAAAGCAACATGTCGACTCGTCGCGAGTTCATCAAACAAGTCACGGTCGCCGCCGGTGTCGGCGCGGCATTTATGGGCCTTGGCCTGTCGCCGGGCAAAGTGCTCGCCGCTGCGCAAGGCCGCTGGTTCATGCCCGACGAAGGCGACAAACATGAGCGCGCCTATATCGCTTTCGGCGCGCAGGATGCGATTTGGGAAGACTTCACCGAAGACGTCCAGGAAGCCCTCGGCCGCATCGCCCGCGCCATTGCCCGGTTTGAACCGGTCACCGTGTTCTGCCGCAAGAACGAACGCAGCATCGCCGAAGAATTCTGCGGCACGCACAACATCACTTACGTCACCGCCGCGCTCGACGACATCTGGATGCGCGACATCGGCGCCAACTTCGTCATCGACGACAAGGGTGGCCTGGGCGCGGTGGACTTCAACTTCAACGGTTGGGGTGGCAAACAACAGCACAGTAAAGACTCGAAGATCGCCGCACTGGTCGCCGACGACGCGCAAGCCACGTACATCCGCACCGATCTGGTGGGCGAGGGCGGCGGCATCGAGGTTGACGGTCACGGCACCGGGATCATGACCGAGAGCAGCTGGATCAACAGCAACCGCAATCCGGACTGGAGCAAAGCTGACGTCGAAGCCGAACTGAAGGAACGCCTGGGCCTGCGCAAAATCATCTGGCTGCCGGGCATCAAGGGCAAGGACATCACCGATGCTCACGTCGATTTCTACGCACGCTTTATCAAGCCCGGCGTGGTCATCGCCAACCTCGACACCGACCCTCAATCCTACGACCACAAGGTCACCCTGGCGCACCTGGAAATCCTCAAGAACGCCACCGATGCTGATGGCCGCAAATTGCAGATCCACACGATGTCGCCGCCGCTGAAGCCGCGCCAGAGCAAGTTCAACAAAAACAATCCGGACTTTGCCGCCGGTTACATCAATTACTTCGTGATCAACGGCGCGATCATCGCCCCGGAATTTGGCGATAAAGCGGCGGACAAGAAGGCTTTCGATCTGTTGTCGCAACTGTATCCGGAGCGCGAAATCGTCCAGCTCAACATCGATGCAATCGCCGCTGGCGGGGGCGGAATTCACTGCGTCACCAGCCATCAACCACAGGCGTGATTGACTCTGACGCGGATCAAGCCAACTATCGGCGCACAACAACATGACCGATGGACCACAACTTGATCGAACGACGCCAATTCAGCGGAGGCATGAAGGGGAAAAACCTCCGCTATCTGAATGAGCAAAGCGCGGAAGACCCGCGCATCACCCGCACCGGTTTTCTGCTGCTTGAACACTTTTCGCTACCGGCGTTTACCCAAGCGCTGGACACCGTTGTCACCACCAACCTGCTGCGTCCGGGGTTGTTTTCCTCGCGCACGTTTGGTTTGGGCGACGGCGAAGTCATCAGTGATCTGGGGCTGGTGATCCGCCCTGACGCACGTCTGGATTCGGCCGCGCTTCAGCAACTGGATCTGCTGGTGGTGTGTGGCGGGTATCGCACCGAGTTGCGGGCGAGTGAGGAGTTTATTGGTCTGCTCAGATCGGCAGCGGAGCGCGGCATCAGCCTCGCGGGGTTGTGGAACGGTTCGTGGTTTCTCGGCCGCGCCGGATTGCTCGACGGCTATCGCTGCGCGATCCACCCGGAACATCGCCCGGCACTCACCGAAATCGCTAAAACCACCCATGTCAGCAGCGAGCCTTACGTGATCGACCGCGACCGGCTCACGGCATCCAGTCCGTCCGGCGCTTTCCACATGGCATTGGACTGGATCAAGAGCCTGCACGGTAAAGCCCTGGTCGAAGGTATCGAAGACATCCTCGCCTTCGAAGAGTCGCGTTACCGCCGGATCAAACCGGACGAGAACATTTGCGTCAGTGCGCCGCTGCGTGAAGTGGTGAAGCTGATGGATGCCAATCTGGAAGAGCCGCTGGAGCTGGAGCAACTGGCCGTGTACGCGGGGCGCTCACGTCGCCAGTTGGAGCGCTTGTTCAAGGAACAACTGGGCACCACGCCGCAGCGCTATTACCTGGAACTGCGCATCACCGAAGCGCGACGGTTGTTGCAACACACTGAGCTTTCGCAAGTGGAAGTGCTGGTCGCATGCGGCTTCGTCTCGCCGAGTCATTTCAGCAAATGCTACAGCTCATATTTCGGCTACAGACCTTCCAAAGAAAAACGCCTGGTCAAATAACCCAAGCCGTCACCCACCTGAGTTCACATCGGTATCCCACGTCGGCGTACCTCCCCCAAACACCACGGTCAGTCCCCTCTCCCTCTGGGAGAGGGCTAGGGTGAGGGAATTGGTAGGCTGCACTAACCGCTTCCTCACCTGAGTTCACCTCGATATCCCACGTCGGCGTACCTCTCCCAAACACCACGGTCAGTTCCCTCTCCCTCTGGGAGAGGGCTAGGGTGAGGGGCACTTACTGACCCACAATCGGAACATGATTCTGTGCCCATCGAAAATAACCGGATCGAAACCTTGATCCGGTCATGGGCGCTGAGGCGGTCGAAGGAGTTATTCGTAAGACGAATTCCGCATGTGCATATATGTGATTTCCATTCATATACCGGATGAATCAATATTTCCTCATCGACACCGAAACACCAGAGGTTACGGTCATGTTTGGGAAAATAACGATTCTCGCAAGTGTTCCAATGGGACTGGCTCTTTTAGCCGGTGCCTTGATTCCTCTTCAAGCCTCCAGCAATGGCGCCCTTGGCCGTGAGCTTGGACATCCGCTGTGGGCTGCTCTCACCTCGCTGATCGTCAGCTCTGCTGTATTGAGCGCAACAATCGTCGTTCTTCGTCTGCCGCAGCCCAACATTGCGGGCGCCTTACAGGGGCCCTGGTGGCTTTGGATCGGCGGATTCAGTGGTGCCATTTATGTGGCAATGGCCACCTTCCTGCCGCCAAAACTTGGGGCTTCGAACTACATCCTGTTCGTGATGGTGGGTCAGGTCATAGCCGCAATGCTTATCGACCACTTTGGCCTCTTGGGCCTAACTGCAAAGCCAATCAATTTAGTCCGGATTACAGGGGTGCTGATCATCCTCCTCGGCCTGATCGTGGTTCAAGCCGGCTCAAACAAAGCTCCTGCCAGTTCCGACAGCGTGGTTCAAGCCACTACCGCGAACGTGGGCCTGAAGTAAACCCAATCCTCCCTTTTGGCTGGTTTTTGCTCCCAAGCGCTAGCCCTTTTTATTCCGGTCGACTCAATGAGTCGTACCAACGCATGCGGCTTGCGTGCGAAAAGCCGAGAAGTTGTTCTCGTGTGGCAAGAGGTGCATATGAACGATCGTTCAGCACTCAATTTTCGTTAACTGATTCAGGTGAATTTATGAATATCGTTAAACTGCAATTCAGTGATGGCCGTCCGAGCGCTGTCGGCCTTGAAGACGTGAACGCCGTACTGCGAAGCGTAGGTGTCCGTGCAAGTACTCTGAGCATTCCGGACGCAGCCAAACCCATCTTGAAGGCATCGCAGTCCCGCACCATCACTGAGGCGGAGCAAGAAGAACTGATCAAGCTGTTCAGCCTGGACCGCGCCCAGCTTCTGGAACAGATCGAACTGGCAGGCCGTGTGCCCGAAACCCCGCGGGGAGGCCTGCTCAATACGCGTCAGCCTGGCATAGCCCCTTATCCCAAGGTCTACGACATGCTGGCGATTCCGGATGATTACCGCGCTACGGTCCTGGAAACCTTCGGCCGCTTCCACGTCAACATGGCGCGCAACGGTGTAGGCATTGATGAAGTGATGACCGTCGTATCTGGCGGCCCCTTCACCTGGATGTTTGTTCTCCCGGACGCTGTAGTGGTTCGACTGACTGTTGGCCCGGCTACTGAAGAAACCGCGATTCGCTTGAGCTACCCAGGCATGGGTATCCACGCAGGCTACATGGATGCCAAACAGGGATTGGTCGTGGCGTATGCCCATGGCCCTGAAGAGTTCGACATGCACTACGACGAGCCGACTGCGCCGAATCCGCAACTGTTAAACACCAACCCTTGGGTGGACTTCTCCGGCGACATGCCGACCTTGTTTGACAACATCAACTAAGTCGTCCTTAGCGACCCTTCGCGCGCTTCGGTACGAAGGGTCGGTCTCTGCCTCAGGAGAAAACCGAATGTCCATTTTTAAAGTTCAGCATATCGATCACGTTGTCCTGCGCGTTAAGGACATGGAAAAAAGTCTGGAGTTTTACATTGAGGTTCTCGGGTGCTTGGTGAAGAAACGCAACGATCAGTACGCGATGATCCACCTTGCAGCAGGAAGCTCAATGATAGATCTGGTAGATATCGATGGCCCTCTGGGTGCCATGGGCGGCGGGGCACCTGGGAAAGAGCGACGCAACGTCGATCACTTTTGCCTTCGTGTCGAACCGTTCGATGAGAAGGCGATCCTCGCCCACCTTCACAATCATGGCGTCGCCGCTGAGAAGGCAGTGACCCGGTATGGAGCAGAGGGAGTTGGCCCGTCGATTTACTGCTTTGACCCAGACGGTAATCAAGTCGAACTGAAAGGCCCAGCGCAATCAGTCACCCTGTAACTCTGAGTCACGTATCCTTGCTGCAGTCCAGGATCGCTTGGCGGATCCACCGATTGGCAGGGTCCGCGTCTTTACGGGTATGCCAAGCTTGTTGATACGACAGAACGGGCAGGTCTAGCGGGGCATCGAATGTTCGAAGCGTCGGATAGTTGTCCAGCCCGCTAGCCGCCCAACTGGCAACGGTGAGAATAAGATCCGTACCGGCAATCAGCTCGATTGCCGCACTCCAGTGAGGCAATGCCACGGCGATTCTTCGGCGCAGCCCCATGCTTGCCAGCACTCTTTCAATCTCGTCATTAGCGTCGGGCCGCAACGCGAGCATTACATGTGGACGCTCCAGCCATTCCTCCAGCGTCAGGCGGCCACACTCCGGCAGGGCCTTTTCGTCGGCAAGGCTGACAAAGTGCTCCGGGAATAGCCGCTGCACATGGATGCCCTCTGGATATTCCGGAAAAATGCCCAGCGCAACATCCAGTTCACCATCTGCAAGCTGGGCCATCATGCTTTCGCGGCTCGCTTGACTCACAGCTAGATCCACGCCGGGTGCGATGCTGCGAACGTGACGTACCAGTCTTGGCAGTATTCGGCGAGTGGCATAGTCCGACAGTGATAAGCGGAAACGTGCTTGGGACTTTCCGGGATCGAAGTCAGAAGCCCCTAACAAGTCGTTGAGGTGTCTGAGTGCCTGCTCAAGTGGTGCTAGCAAGCCTTGCGCTCTGGCGGTGAGCGCCATTCTCCCGTCGCGGCGGATAAGCAACTGATCGTCAAAATGCGCGCGAAGCTGAGCGAGGGCATGACTGACCGCTGGCTGACTTTTGTGAAGACGAACCGATGCTCGGGTTACGTGGCGCTCCAAAAGCAATGCGTGGAGAGTCAGCAATAGATTCAGGTCGATTCTTCGTAGCTCTTCCAGCATTGGCTCGGATCTGCATGATTTATCAGGGGAGCGTATCAGACCGTTTTGGTTGGTGACAGATCAGCATCAAACGATGCATTTGAGACTTTCATCAAATAGGTGTGAAGGGTCTCCAACCGCTACAGTGCGTAAACACCATTCCGCACACACGTTTAACTTACACGCACTGTTACGCCATAACGGCTACAACACCTTGCGCCGTTGCCTACGCGTACGCCAGAATCCGCCGGCTTACGCGCCTTGAGGCGGGCTGTATCGTTTCCCTGTCACTGCAAAACAGTGATCGGGTTTGGTAGCCCGTTTTCTAAGCGTTATGCGCCGCTATATGCAGTCTCTTTTCGGGGCTCGGTTTTTTATGGTGGCCATGCGTGGGGCTCCTTCGGGAGCGCCGGGGTTTACTCGCTTAGACCGGTCTACCAACCTGCGCAATGGTCACCACCTCGTTTGGTAGCGTGAGTGATGGCTCCTTATTTTTTGCTAAGCGAGTGTCATCTATGTTCAAAATTACGCCAAACCCGCCAGAAACCGATCCAATCCCCTACGACGCCGCGCTCGAACCTCAAAACATCAAAGAGGCCTCCGACCGCGCGATCAACTTCTACCTCAATCCTTCCGCGCTGAAGACTTCAACCCCCACCCGCAAGACCAGCAAGATCTACCTCATCGACCCCACAGTGGATAACGAAACCCTGCTCGTCGAAGCCACTGAAACCTTGTCCTCAGCCACTGACATGGCCCGCGATCTCGCCGATTCGATTGATCCTTCACAGCGTAAAAAGATGCTGATCCTGCAACAGGTGATCATGCTCAGTGAACTGGTGGTCGGCCGAGTCCTGGATAACCAGCGCTTGCCGCACTAGTCGCGATGCAGATGGGTGAGGGGGCGTGCCCCCTCATTTGCACAGAAGCGTCCGCGCTCGCGGCGCTTCACGCCTTCTATCAAAGAGCCGCCAACGGTTCTTGTCTGGAGTTTCATCTGATGTCTCAGCCACCCGAACCACCGGTCACTGACCTGGTATCGCCGTACGCCTCGCCCAATTCAAGAAAGCTCCACGAAGCAGCAGAGCGTGCGCTTGACCATTACCTGTTGCCTGCCGCAATCATGGCCACACCCTACACGCCCAGCACGATGTTCATGGTCAACCCGCAATCCGACGTCGAGTCTTTGCTGAGCAATGCCAGCGGTTCCCTCGCGTCTGCCACGGTCATGCTCGGCAATTTTGCCGGTGTGCTGGAGGGATCGAACCGCCATACGCTGCTGGGTATTGCGCAAGTGGTCATGTTGGGGGAGTTGGCGGTGAACAAGGCGTTGGATCTGGTTGTGCCAACCGAGTAGTCGCACGTTGACGATCAAGCAGTCAGCCTTTGCGGCTGACTGCTTTTTGTTTTTACAGGTGGTCAGCGTCGATCACAGCCTTGGCAAACGCCTGCGGATCTTCCTGCGGCAAGTTGTGGCCAATCCCGCCATTGATCAAACGGAACTGATACTTGCCGGTAAAGCGCTTGGCGTAATCCTCAGGCGCCGGATGCGGCGCACCGTTGGCATCGCCTTCAAGGGTAATGGTCGGCACGCTGATTGACGGCGCGGTAGCGAGTTTCTGCTCCAGCGCTGCGTACTTCTCTTCGCCTTGGACCAAGCCTAGACGCCAGCGGTAGTTGAACACCGTAATGTCGACATGATCGGGGTTCTCCAGCGCTTTGGCGCTGCGGTCGAACGTGGCGTCGTCGAATTTCCACTGCGGTGAAGCGGTTTGCCAGATCAGCTTGGCGAAGTCGTGGGTGTTCTTCGCATAGCCGGCGCGGCCACGGTCCGTCGCGAAGTAGAACTGGTACCACCACTGCAACTCAGCCTTGGGCGGCAACGGGTTCTGCCCGGCGGCCTGATTGCCGATCAGATAACCGCTGACCGACACCAGCGCTTTCACACGTTCCGGCCACAACGCCGAAACGATGTCCGCCGACCGTGCGCCCCAGTCATAACCGCCGAGCACCGCTTGCTTGATCTTCAACGCGTCCATGAAGTCGATGACATCACTCGCCAGCGCCGCCGGTTGACCATTGCGCAGGGTGTCTTTGGAGAGGAACTGCGTATCGCCATAACCCCGCGCATACGGCATCAACACCCGATAACCCTTGGCTGCGAGCAACGGCGCGACGTCGTCGTAGCTGTGAATGTCGTAGGGCCAGCCGTGCAGCAGGATAACCACCGGGCCATTCGCCGGGCCGGTTTCGGCGTAGGCGACATCGAGCACGCCAGCCTTCACATGTTTCAGCGGGCCGAAGGGCGAGGGCGCGGAATAA
Organism: Pseudomonas sp. CROZ-RG-20F-R04-15; assembly: GCF_022662375.1. Lineage (GTDB taxonomy): Bacteria > Pseudomonadota > Gammaproteobacteria > Pseudomonadales > Pseudomonadaceae > Aquipseudomonas. Next base: position 66,603 of record NZ_JAKNQL010000022.1, read on the forward strand.
TTGGCGGCCGCAGGCTCATTGGTTTGCGCTTGAGTAGTGCCAAAAGCGCCGAACAACGACAAAGCCAGAATCGACAAGCCGAATGCGGTGTTGCGGGTGTGCAGTGCCTTTTTCATGATGACGTCTCCTTTGCGAACTGTTGGCCGAGGGGGCTTGGTGAACCCTTGAAACCTTGAGTGCATTTGAGCGTCGGGACGTATCTGGCCTGTGTCGTAAAACGGCTTTGTTGAAAGTCGATGTGTCGCGGTGGGGTTCGTACACAGTGTGATACACAGCGGATAAACCGACCCACCCTGGACCCGATTCAGGCCAAAATAATAAGTCGCTGTTTTAAAACAAAAAATATTTCACTTCGCGCTTCCCAAAGGCAAAAAACCTTGGTAAATTGCGCCCCGTTCTCACAGCGAACCTAACGAAGTAGCTGGAAAGAGCAGTAGGGGCGTCGCCAAGCGGTAAGGCAGCAGGTTTTGATCCTGCCATGCGTTGGTTCGAATCCAGCCGCCCCTGCCATATTCGAAAAAACGCCAACTTCGCAAGAAGTTGGCGTTTTTTTATGCCTGCGATTTGGCCAGGCTTGGTAAGGCAGACGTGCGCGGCGCCGAAACGCCGCGCACGTCATCCACTCAGTGCGGTGCGCGCGGAATGGTTTTCATCAGGTCTTCGGGGCTGATGTGGCCAACCACGCTGCCCGGTTGCGGCAGGTTGAGGATGTGGCCTTTCATCTTGCCGATGATGTGCATCTCGCACGGCTTGCAATCGAACTTCAGCGTCAGCACTTCATCGCCGTGGATCAACTGCATCGGTGCAACCTTGGTGCGCACGCCGGTCACGCCTTTCGCCTGTTTCGGGCACAGGTTGAAGGAGAAGCGCAGGCAGTGCTTGGTGATCATCACCGGCACTTCGCCCGGCTCTTCGTGGGCTTCATACGCGGCGTCGATCAGCTTGACGCCGTGACGGTGGTAGAAGTCGCGCGCCTTCTGGTTATAGACGTTGGCGAGGAAGGTCAGGTGCGAATCCGGGTACACCGGCGGCGGGCTGGTTTCAGCTTTACGGCCGCCACGCGGATGAGCGGCGACACGGGCGGCGGTCAGGTTCTCGATCACTTCACGGCGCAGGGCTTTGAGCTGCGAGTTGGGGATGAAGAACGCCTGTGGCGCATCCAGTTTGATGTCGGTGGCGTGGTACTGCGTGGTGCCGAGCTGGCCGAGCAGATCGCGCAATTGCTCCAGCGCTTGCTCAGGTTTGTTGGCCACACCGAACGGACCGGGCAGGGTGACGCTGGCGCTGATGCCTTCTTCGCTGGTAGCGGTCACTTCCAGTTGTTCTTCACGCAAACGCGCGACCCAGCTCAGGGCCACGCGACGTTCGGAAGAAGTCTTCTGCAGCGCTTGTTGCCAGTTGTGATCGAGGTTGCGATTGAGCGGGTGATTCGGGCGCAGCTTGTACAGGCCTTCGGGCATTTCGTTCGGTTCGACGCGGTAGCGGTAGCGCTTCTCGCCGTCTTCTTCGAACTCGCCTTTGGCTTCAGCGATGTTGGCGCGGAAACCGACCACTTCGCGCTTGACCAGCACGTTCAAACCGTCGCCGTTGGACAGCGGCTCCTGGGTGACGACCTGCATGTCGCGTTTGCCGACTTTCTCGACGATGCCGACTGGCAGACCGGTGAAGGTCGGCGAGTCGAAAGCGCCGATGTCGATCTTGCGGTCGGTGACGAAGTAATCGGTGCTGCCACGGTGGAAAGTCTTTTCCGGGTCGGGCAGGAAGAAGTGCGCGGTGCGGCCGCTGGAGGCGCGGGCCAGATCCGGGCGGTCTTCGAGCACGTCGTCGAGGCGCTGGCGGTAATAGGCGGTGATGTTCTTCACATAGCCCATGTCCTTGTAGCGACCTTCGATCTTGAACGAGCGCACACCGGCTTCAACCAGGGCGCGGATGTTGGCGCTCTGGTTGTTGTCTTTCATCGACAGCAGGTGTTTTTCGTAAGCGATCACGCCACCCTTTTCATCTTTCAGGGTGTACGGCAAGCGGCAAGCCTGCGAGCAGTCGCCACGGTTGGCGCTGCGCCCGGTCTGCGCGTGGGAAATATTGCACTGGCCGGAGAAGGCCACGCACAACGCGCCATGGATGAAGAACTCGATGGCTGCGTCGGTTTCGTCGGCGATCGCGCGGATTTCCTGCAGGTTCAGCTCTCGGGCCAGAACAAGCTGCGAGAAACCGGCCTGATCGAGAAACTTCGCTCGCTCAAGGGTGCGGATGTCGGTTTGCGTCGAGGCGTGCAGCTCGATCGGCGGAATGTCCAGCTCCATCACGCCCAGATCCTGAACGATCAGCGCGTCGACACCAGCGTCGTACAACTGATGGATCAGCTTGCGCGCCGGTTCCAGTTCGTTGTCGTGCAGGATGGTGTTGATGGTGGTGAAGATGCGCGCGTGATACTTGCGGGCGAACTCCACCAGTTCAGCGATTTCGCCGACTTCGTTGCAGGCGTTGTGGCGCGCACCGAAGCTCGGGCCGCCGATGTACACGGCGTCGGCGCCGTGGAGGATCGCCTCACGGGCGATGGCGACATCGCGGGCAGGGCTGAGCAATTCCAGATGATGCTTGGGCAAGGACATAGTTTTTTTAGTCAGGCTGTCACGGTTAGGCGCGCATTCTACCCCTGAAACGCGCGCCCGGCACGTCCGTGCTGCCCGATGGCGGCTGACACTGCACAACCCCCTGTGGGAGCGAGCCTGCTCGCGAAGAGGCCATCACATTCAGCATCAATGGCGCCTGAACTGAAGCCTTCGCGAGCAGGCTCGCTCCCACAGGGTTTAGCGGTGTGAAATCAGGCCTTCGCCGCCATCGCAGTCACTTCCACGCGCATCCCTTCAACCGCCAGCGACGCCACACCCACCGCCGCACGCACCGGCCACGGCTTGGCGAAGTAACGTTTATAAACCTCATTGAATGCCGCGCGATCGGCCATATCGGTCAGGTAAATGGTCAGATGCATCACCCGATCCATCGAACTGCCGGCACGTTCCAGCGCAACTTTCAGCGCTTGCAGGGTGCATTCGCTTTGCAGGGTGATGTCGCCCAGTTCCAGGCTGCCATCGGCGCGGGTCGGGATCTGCGTGGAGACCATGATGCCGTTGAACGTGGTGACGTCCGAAGAGATCGAGTCTGCGTCCGGGTCCGGAGTGAAAATGATGTCTTGGTTGGCCATGCTGGTCCCTTGTTTGAGAGAGTGAAGATCGCGGCAGTTTACAGCTTCAGGGACGAGATGGCCCGCTCGACGCCCTGATGATGGTCAGACCGGCAGCGTCGCCGCTTCTGCCGCCAGCGCTGCAATGACGCAGGGGCGGGCGGCGATGCGACGACTGTAGGCGGCAAGGGCGGGCCAGTCTGCGATGTCGATGTGGAAGACGGGCAGCCACGTCAGTACGGTAAACAGATAGGCATCGGCGATGCCGAATGTGCCGGTGAGGTAGTCCTGATTCGCCAGTTGCCGGTTCAGGTAGTCCAGGCGCTTGAACAGCCTCTCCCGGAAGATCGCTTTCACCGATTGCGCAATGTCGGCATTGAACAGCGGTGCACTACCACCATGAATCTCCGAACTGATGAAGTTCAGATGCTCCTGCAGACGCGTGCGCTCCCAGGTGCCAAGTGCTGGCGCCAGTGTGTTACCGGGCACCTGATCGACCAGAAACTGCAGGATCGCCGGGCCCTCCGTCAGCACTTCCCCGTTATCCAATAACAGCGCGGCGACATAGCCCTTCGGGTTGATCTCGCGAAAGTCGCGCCCGTCGCTGGTGCGTTTGCTTTGGTTGTTGACGCGAACCAGTTCGAAGGGCAAACCCAGTTCTCGCAGCACAATATGCGGGGAAAGCGAACAGGTCATCGGCGCGAAATACAGTTTCATGGCACTTCCTTGCAATGTCGAAGGCGCCACAATCGTGCACCCGCGCAGCTTTCGCAAAGGTCATTTACGGTGCTAGCTTATGACAAAATCTCATGAGCACCCTTAATTCCATGACCGTCTTACTGCCTTCGCTCAACGGCCTGCGAGCCTTTGAAGCGGCTGCCCGACACATGAGCTTTACTAGGGCCGCCGAAGAACTCAACGTCACCCAAACGGCTGTCAGCCACCAGATTCGCCGCCTCGAAGCGGAGTTGGGTGTGCATCTGTTTCTGCGGCTCGCCGAAGGGTTGGCGCTCAGCGAAGAAGGGCAGGCCTATCTGCCGGGCGTTCGTGCGGCGTTTCAGGAGCTGCGCTATTCGACTGAACAGTTACTCGAAGGTCGCCACAAAAGCGTACTGACTATCAGCACCCTGGTGTCCGTGGCGTCGAAGTGGTTGTTGCCGCGCTTGCCATCCTTTCAGCAGGCGTTCCCTGGCATCGATGTGCGGATCAGTGCGTCCACTGAGCTGGTCGACTTTCGCAAGGGCGCTATCGATGCGGCGATTCGTTACGGGCGTGGTGACTGGAAGGGTTTGCAGGCCGATTTTTTGATGTCCGATGAAATCTTTCCGGTGTGCAGCCCCGCACTGGCGAAGACATTGAGCACGCCTGCAGATCTGGCGAGGCACACAATGCTGCAGGTCAGCGGTGTGACAGCTAATGACTGGAGCACTTGGCTCAGCGCTGCGGGCCAACCGCTGCAACTCGCCGAGGGGCCACGGTTGACCTTTGATCTGGCGATGATGGCGGTACAGGCGGCGGTTGACGGACAGGGCGTGTGCATTGGCCGTTCGACCTATGTCGAAGACGATCTGCGGGCCGGGCGTCTGGTCGTACCCTTCGATCTGCGCTTGAAAGATGAATTGGGCTTTTATCTGGTGACGCCTCATGAAACGGCGCAGGCGAAGAAAATCGTCGCCTTCAGGGCATGGCTGTTGGCGCAGCCGCCAGCCAGAGAAACCTTTGTATAAACGTGTATCAATCTGCCGTGGATACACACGTGAACAACAAACCCTGGGGTTTACGACACATCCCCCCTACATGCACCGCTCAAGGTAGAGGCCACCACACCACGACGTTCGAGAGGGCAACACCATGCATCGTCCATTGTTACTGGCCAGCGCCGCGCTACTCGCTTCAATGATCGGCATCACCCACGCGGCTGACGCGCCGCCCAAGAGTTGGCAACAAGGCTTGAGCCGCACCGATCTGGTCCGTCAGGATCTCGGGGCCGCCGAGCGTGAAGTGATTCAGGCACGTGTCGATTTCGAACCGGGCGTGACCTCGCCAAGACACGCGCACCCCGGTGTTGAAGTCGCGTATGTGATCAGCGGCACGTTCGAGTATCAACTGGAGGGCAGGGTGCCGGTGACGCTGAAAGCGGGGAATTCGCTGTTCATTCCTGAAGGTGTGGCGCACGTCGCCAAAAACATTGGTGCGGACAAGGGTTCGGAATTGGCGACGTATATCGTGAAGAAAGGCGAGCCGTTGCTCATACTCAAACCGTAGGCCCGCGCCTCAGTGGAGCGTCGCCGCTCGGCGGCTTTCGCCAATCCGGATGCGGTCGAGCGCCCGGTTCAACGCATCGAGGGCATCGAGAAGGGCTTTGGCCTCAGCTTCGCGACCTTCGCCCCACAAGCGCTCGGCCATTCTGTTCAAGGCCTGGATCGAGCGTTCGATGTCGGCGGCGGTTGCGTTGTCTTTAGGGACCGGTGGTTTTTTCGGCATTCAGGGTTCCTCTGCTGACGGCAAACCACCATACCGCTGCGGCGCCCAGCAGCATAGTCAGCACGGCCAGAATCAGGATTACGCCTTGTGTGCCCAGGCTCGACGCCAACAAAGCCACCAGCAAACCAGCCAGGGGTTGCGACAGGTTGTTGAGCAAGGTCATCACGCCCACGGTCTTGCCGAAGTCCTTGGCCGGAATCACCCGCTGACGGATGCTGCGCATGTAGATGTTGAACATCTTGTCGAAACCCACGATCAGCAGAAACCCCAGCACATAGCCCGCCATATTCGGACTTAATGCACTGACCAAAGCGCCTGCGGCAATCATCGAATAAGCGAGCCCGCCCAGTATCCGTTGCGGCAGTTCAACCCGGGCGAGGAAGAACAGAATGATGATGGTGGTCACCGCGCCAGCGGCTTGCAGTCCGGCGTACGCATCCTTGCCGGCACTGAACTCGCCGATCACCATCGCCGCCGAAGTGGCGAGGGTGACGCCGACGATCAGGTTGACCCCGACCGCCAGCAGGATGATTTTCTTCAGTTCTGCCAGTTCGCGGATGTGGCCAAAAGCGATACGCAGAGGTTGCAGCCAGATGTCCTGATGCTGCTCGAACACTTCCAGTGTGATACGGCTGAGGCGTTGCCAGACCAGCATGCTCAGGTCCGCCAACAGGAACAGACCAGCGACCCACAGCACCACCCAGTGCCAGGCCCAGATTTCCAGCAGTAACGCTGCCACCAGCGGTCCGAGCACCAGCCCGGTCTGATCGGCGATCTGCGAATAGGACAAGGTTTTGGTGTAGCTGTAGTGCTGGAAAATATGCGGCATCAGCACCTCTCGGGCCATGATGCCCTGAGTGGTCAGTACGCCGCACAGCGCCGACAACACCACTACCCAGGCGATGCCGCCGAAGAGGGCAAACATGCCAACCGCCAGCAGGCAAAGCAGCGCGCGGTAGATCTGGCTGATGTGCAGAATCCTGATGGGCGAAAACTTGTCACACAAGGCGCCGCACAGCGGAAACGCGAGAAAGCGCGGCAGCGATTCGACGAAAAACGCCAAACCAGCCCAAGAAGCACTGTTGGTGGTCTGGAACACCACCAGCGGCACGATGAACAACAGAATCTGATCCGCCAGTCGCGAGAGGAACAGCGAGGTGAAAAATGCCAGGTAATCCTTGCGCAAGGTGAACTCCTTGTTATTGACGGTCTGGCCGCGCGGCCTGAGTGACAGCAATTTTAACGAGCTGTTTGCCGGCGGCTGGCCGGTATTTGCAATCTCGACGGTATAATCGGATCTTTTTTCTTGAAGTGGGACAGGGCAAACATGGAGCAGGACGGCCGCATTCTGAGCGCTCTCAAACGTTTTCGTTCTTTGATCCTGGCGGTCATGGTGATCGCGTCACTGGGAAACGCGTTCTGGCGCTTTACAGGCGGGTGGAGTCAGTTTTGGACATGCGTAGTGGCGCAAGCGTGGTTTACCCAAGCCGTGTTTGCTTACCTTCGCGGGGGCTGGGTAGCAATCGGCCCCGGTGGACTGCCGAAGGATGCCAACCCAATCGGCAGGGCACTATTGGCTGCAGTGGCGCTGGGGCTTTATTTATTGATGTTCAGCTACGAAGAGCAGAAGCCCGACTCTATTTATGAACGACGCGCCTCGGATTGGACCATGCCTACACGGGAGGAGATGCGGCGTTCGGCGGAGTGATAGCGGGTGCTGATCTGAAAACACGACTGGTGCATCGTGCGATCTTCGTCTTCACCTCCATTGAAGTCATGGAGCGCGATGAGAAGGGCGGAAGCTTTCGTGAACCCCAGATACGACAAAGCCCTGAATAATCAGGGCTTTGTCGTACATAAGATGGCGGAGGCGATGGGATTCGAACTCATGGACCTGTTACAGTCGACGGTTTTCAAGACCGTTGCCTTAAACCACTCGGCCACACCTCCGTTGCGTTGCGGGCGCCATAATACCTGAATGAAACACACTGTCAAACTCTCTGCATGGCTTGTTACAGAGCGTCTGTTATGATCTTTGCGACTGAACGTTTCAAACCAACAGGAGTGTCGCCATGCGCGAACAGGATTACGCAGTTAATAACAGCGTGCAGGCTGAGCAGCTAGAGGTTAGCCGCGTCCTGCGCAACACTTATGGCCTACTGGCTCTGACCCTCGCATTCAGCGGCGTCATGGCTTTCGTCGCTCAGCAGATGCGCGTTGGCTACCCGAATATTTTCGTGGTGCTGATCGGCTTCTACGGGCTGTTCTTCCTCACCAACAAGCTGCGTGATTCCGCGTGGGGCCTGGTGTCCGCTTTTGCGTTGACCGGTTTCATGGGTTTCCTGCTCGGCCCGATCCTCAACCGTTACCTGGGCATGCAGGGCGGCGCTGAAGTGGTCAGTTCGGCGTTCGCGATGACCGCGCTGGTGTTCGGTGGTCTGTCGGCCTACGTGCTGATCACCCGCAAGGACATGAGCTTCCTCGGTGGTTTCATCACCGCTGGTTTCTTCGTGCTGCTGGGTGCAACGCTGGCGAGCTTCTTCTTCCAGATCAGCGGCCTGCAACTGGCGATCAGCGCAGGTTTCGTGCTGTTCTCGTCGGTGTGCATCCTGTTCCAGACCAGCGCCATCATCCACGGCGGCGAGCGCAACTACATCATGGCGACCATCAGCCTGTATGTATCGATCTACAACCTGTTCATCAGCTTGTTGCAGATCTTCGGCATCATGAGCCGCGACGACTGATCGCAGTCTGTGACATAACGAAAAACCCGCCTCGGCGGGTTTTTTGTTGTCTGCGTGAAAGTGCTGCCAGGCGCGTGGTTAATTGATCACAATGCTGCCGTCGGCGTGCTGCCTGTAGATGGTGTAGGGCAGCAGAAAGGTATCGAGTACCCCGGACGCGGCGGCATCAATCAGCATGCCGAAGTTCGCATTGTTGTAGTCGAATGCATCGACACCGTCGCGCAGCTCGGCGTGCATCATGCAGAAGTCGTAGGTTACGCCGCTATAGATTCGTGGCACGGCACCGCAGTAGGTTTTTTCTTCCCTGAGGCTGTCTGCGGCTTCCTTATCGCCGCGCACAACGGTCTGCACCGTTCCGCAACCACCAAGCATCAACGCTGCCAGCATCATTGCCTGAATTCTCATTACCGCCAATCCTTCGCCGGAAAAACCTCAATCTACGCCAAAGGTGCGGAAAAAGCATTTAGGCCATCGGCGGCAAACGACGCTTGACCGGCGTCTTCTTGACGATCGCGGTGTTGGTTTCGGCCAGTGTATTGAGGCGGTCGAGCAGGGTGTCCAGTTGTTCCATCGAACGTACATGCAGGCGCGCGATGAAGCAGTCTTCGCCCGTCACCTTGTCGCACTCGGTGAACTCCGGAATCGACAGGATCTGTCGTTCCACCTCCTGCAACTGCCCTGGCAATGGCCGCACCCGGACGATGGCCTGCAATTGGTAACCAAAGCATTTCGGGTCGATCTCGACGGTGTAGCCCTTGAGCACGCCGCGTTCTTCCAGCCGGCGCAAGCGTTCAGCCACGCTTGGCGACGACAATCCGCTGATTTGCGCCAAGGCCTTGAGCGAGCGTCGCGAATCCTCCATCAATGCGCCGATGAGGATCTGATCAATATCGTCAGTCATGAAAAACTCCAGCATTAGGCAATTGGTGAAAACTACCCACGATAAAAAAGGCAGATGTCGAGTTTAGCCTGCTTTTTACGCTGGAGCGCCTGCGGGTTTGCTTGGCATACTTTTGTCACAAAGACAGGAGATTGAAGATGGACAACACAATCCGTCGCGGCTCATTTGAAATGACCGCTGCCATGCTGATTTCCGGGACGATCGGCTGGTTCGTGCTGATATCCGGGCAACCGGTGCTGGACGTGGTGTTCTGGCGCTGCGTGTTTGGCGCCGGCACCTTGCTGTTGATTTGCGCGGCGTTCGGCTTTTTACGCCCGGGAATTCTGACCCGCACCACGTTTTTGCTCGCAGTGCTCAGCGGGATGGCGATTGTCGGTAACTGGGTGCTGTTGTTTGCTTCGTACTCCCGCGCTTCGATTGCCATCGGCACGGCGGTGTACAACGTCCAGCCGTTCATGCTGGTCGGGTTGGCGGCGCTGTTTCTCGGCGAAAAAATCACTCCGCAAAAGTTGTTCTGGCTGGCGATTTCGTTCATGGGCATGCTGGCGATCGTCAGTGCCCACGGCACCCGGGGTGAAAGCGGCAACGACTATCTGATGGGCATTGCATTGGCGTTGGGCGCGGCGTTTCTCTATGCGATTGCTGCGTTGATCATCAAACGCCTGACTGGCACGCCGCCGCATCTGATTGCGCTGATTCAGGTGTGCACCGGGATTTTGCTGCTGGCGCCGTTCGCGCATTTCAGTGCGCTGCCGCAAGCGCCGAGTGCCTGGGCCAGTCTGGTGACATTGGGCATCGTCCACACCGGTCTGATGTATGTGTTGCTGTACGGCGCGATCCAGAAATTGCCGACCGCGTTGACCGGCGCACTGTCGTTCATCTACCCGATTGCGGCGATCTTCGTCGACTGGTTTGCGTTCGGCCATCGCCTGGAAATACTGCAATGGATCGGTGTCGCGGCGATCCTGCTGGCCGCCACCGGCATGCAACAGGGCTGGGGCCTGAAGCGTCGGCGACTGGCCACGCAGTAACCCTCAGATGTTCCAGCGCGGTGCGCTTTTCGCCAGGCGCTGGCGCATCTCGGCGACGTTCGCCGCCAGTTGTCGAGTCAATAACCGGTAGCCATCCAGCGCGCTGTACACCGGCGCATCGAGATTGCCTTCCGGCAACTCCAGCGGTCTGTCCAGGCGTTGTGAGGCACCGGTTTTCAATGCCCGGGCCATGCCGATCAGTTGCACGCGAATCTGCCGGTGCTCAGCTTTCAATGCCGCTTGCAGATGCGCCATGGCCTCGGGATCGTTGGCATCCGGCCGGGTGTTGCCGAGGATTTCCAGCGTGCTGATGCACATGCGCAGATTGCGCTGGATGGCATCGAGTTCGGTCATGGAAATCTTCACTTCCTTGGACACCGACGGCATCAGCGAACGCAATTGCACCATCACCGCGCCGAGGCGCCCCATCAGTTTCAAATGCTCATCGGCGCTGACCGTTTGGCCGCTGATGATCCGCCCATACACCGTGGCGCAATCACGCAGGGCATCGGCGAGGTTGTAGCGCCACGAGTACACCGCGTACAGCGGCAAGGCGAAAGAAAACGCCAGGGCCAGGGCGATGCCGATCAAAATATCGACGCCGCGCCACAAGCCGTCGGTGATCGGATTGTCGCCATGTCCGGCGACAATGAACACGGTGATTGCCGAGAGCAGGGCGGTATAACCACCCTTGCCAATCGCGTGATAAGAGAAGAAACCGCAGACCACCGCCATCGCAAAGTACGTCAGCCATGGCATGCCGAGCCACGCTTGCTGCGCCACCAGTAACAAGCCGACGCCGGCACCGATCAAGGTGCCGGTGGCGCGTTCGGCGGCTTTTTTGCCGATGTTGCCGTGGTGCTGCAAACCGCCGATCACCACCAGCATGGTCACCGAGGCCCATTCGCCGTGGGGCAGGTTGATGCCGGTGGTCAACAGGATCGTCGCCAGTAACCCGAGGGCCACGCGCACCGCATGAATCAACCGCGCGTGCCGGTAACGTCGATAAGGATCAAGCAACGGACGCAGGACACGACGCAGCAAGGGCGGAAGTCGATGGGTGCTGTAAGTACTCAGTGCGGGCCTCTCGTCATCAATAGCTGTTTAGTGGAATGGAAAAATGTAATTCATCCACGCCGACATGCGCAGCAGGATTTTGCGCATCGCGCCGATATGGTGAAAGTGCTGGCTGTACAGCGCCGCCTGACCATAAGCCCCGCCGGGCATTTGCTTGCTGTACTGGGCGAAGTCCGGATCGGTGATTTCGATGATTACCGGCACGCGCCCGGCCGGTGGCGAGCCGGTATAGCCGATCAGCGTGCCGGAAGGTTGTACCTGGCCTTCGGCGATCACCCCAATGACACTTTTTACGCGCCCCTCGAACACCTTGCCCGGAATGCCATCGAACGCGACTTCCGCTTCATCGCCCACCGTCAAACGCAGCAGGCTGTTCTGGCGCATCCACGCGGCAAAATAGTGTCCCTCCTCAGGGATAAACACCATCGACGGGCGCAGCGGCAGCTTGGTCGCCATCACTCCCGGACGCAGCGACACATGCGTGACGAAACCTTTGCTCGGGGCGCGAACGATGGTGTTGTCCAGTTCGAACTGGGCATTGTCCAGTTGCGCCTGTAGATCATCGGTGCGGGCAATCGTTGCATCGAGTTCGCGTTGGGTGCCGAAATTGCGCTTGATCAGCTCGGTGATGCGATAGCGATCGCCCTTGGCAGCAACCAGTTGCGCCTTGAGTGATTTCACCCGGTTTTCGAAAGGCGTGGGGTCGATGCGAAACAGCACATCGCCTTTTTCCAGCGGCTCGTTGGGATGCACGGGTACGTCAATCACCAGGCCGCTGACGATGGGGATCACCGGCACCGAGACAAAATACGAGCGCGCCACTTCGGAGTAAGGGTGGTTGTAGTTCATGGTGAAAATCAGCGCACCAATGATCAGAACCCCGCCCAGTACTGCCGTGGGCACCGTCCATTTGTTCAACGGGATACGGAAGATCTTGAACAGGGCAACGCAGAACGCTGCATAAGTGAGGATGAGGAGCAGATCCATGCTCAGCGCCCCTCTGTGTCGTTGGGCGGCGCAAGCGCAGACTGGGTCTCAAGCCGCTCAAGGCGACTTTGTAGCTCAAGGACTTGTTGCTCCAGGCGAAGGACGTGGTTCTGCAAAGGCTTGCCGTCGCCAAACCCCCAGCCGCGATCCTCGCGATAGGCCATCGCCCAGATCCACAAAAAGGGCCAGAGCGCATGCAGAGTGAACAGGCTGACCCAGCCAGTGGCATGGATCGCATCCTGATGCGGGTGATTGCGGTGAACAGCGATTTCGTACGGAATGTCGTGCAAGACGATGATTCCGTAAAACAGCACAAGCCCGACAAACACCAACAAACCCAACGCGAAGTAATCAAGCATGATCGACCTCCCGGCATCCAGCGCAGCGCTGGGATCAGTGTAGACACTGAATGGCCGGGGGCTTCAGGATTTTAGACTCGAAGCTGATGACGTCCTCTTCGGTTATTTCCAATCGGTCAGAAAATATAGTCGGTGGTCAGGAAGCTCGAATCACGCCCGCGAATGATCTCGCTGATCAAGTCCTTGTTGCTGTCCTGAAACTTGGTCGCCACCAGGGTACGGATCGAGAACACCCGCAACGCATCGTGCACCGACAGCGTACCTTCCGCCGAATTCTTGCGGCCGTTGAACGGGTAAGTATCCGGGCCGCGCTGGCATTGCGCGTTGAGGTTGATCCGCCCGACCTGGTTGGCAAAGGTGTCGACCAGACGACCGACCGCCACCGGGTTGGTGCCGAAGATGCTCAACTGCTGACCGAAATCCGACTCCAGCACGTAATCGATCACGGTATCGAGATGACGGTACGGGACGATCGGCACCACCGGGCCGAACTGTTCTTCCTGATAGACGCGCATCTGCGGATTCACCGGGTACAGCACCGCTGGGTAGAAGAACGACTCGCGTGATTCGCCGCCATTCGGGTTGACCACTTCGGCACCCTTGCTGCGCGCGTCAGCGACTAGCCCGTGCAGGTAATCGACCTTCCCCGATTCCGGCAGCGGTGTCAGCGACACGCCGCTGTCCCACGGCATGCCCGGTTTCAGCGTGGCCAGTTTTGCGTTGAATTTTTCGATGAAGCTGTCGACCACGTCTTCATGCACGAAGAGGATTTTCAGCGCGGTGCAGCGCTGGCCGTTAAACGACAGCGAACCGGTGACAGCCTCGCTGACGGCATTGTCGAGGTCGACTTCCGGCAAGACGATGCCCGGATTTTTCGCATCCAGCCCCAGCGCCGCACGCAAGCGGTGTGGTTTGGGGTGCAGTTTCTTCAGGTCGCTGGCAGCCTTGTTGGTGCCGATAAAGGCGAAGATGTCGATCCTGCCGCTGGCCATCAGTGCGCTGACGGTTTCGCGGCCGCTGCCGTAGATCACGTTGATCACGCCGGTCGGGAAGCTGTCCCGGAACGCTTCGAGCAGCGGGCGAATCAGCAGCACGCCGAGCTTGGCCGGTTTGAACACCACGGTGTTGCCCATGATCAGCGCCGGAATCAGCGTGGTGAAGGTTTCGTTCAGCGGATAGTTGTAAGGGCCCATGCACAGCGCTACGCCGAGCGGCACGCGGCGGATCTGCCCGAGGGTGTCCTGCTCCAGCTCGAAACGGCTGGAGCGGCGGTCGAGTTCCTTGAGGGCATTGATGGTGTCGACGATGTAGTCGCAGGTGCGGTCGAACTCTTTTTCCGAGTCCTTGAGGTTCTTGCCGATTTCCCACATCAGCAACTTCACCACGGCATCGCGCTGTTGGCGCATGCGGCCGAGGAAGGCTTCGACGTGCTGAATGCGTTCGGCTACGCGCATGGTCGGCCACAGGCCCTGGCCTCGGTCGTAGGCGCGAACGGCAGCGTCGAGGGCGGTGAGGGCGGTGTCGGCATCAAGCAGCGGCGTGCTGCCGAGAATGACTTGTTCGTCGCCATTGTCACCTTTCAGATAGACCGGGCTGCGCACGGTGGCGAGCGGGCCGTCCCAGCGGCGCAACTGGCCGTCGACCAGATATTCGCGTTGCTCGACCTGAGCGTCGAGGCGGTATTTTTCCGGGATGTCGCTGACAGAAGGGAACAGATTGCCAAGGATGTTTGCTGTGGTCATGTCGCTACCCCGTGTTGATGTCCGTATGCAGATCGAAAAGCCTTCACAGGTTATACGCCTGAATGCGCCGACATTTAAACCCGCAAATGTCACCGGAATGTCACGCAAAGGCGCAGAGCAGAGCGGGGTGCTTGATGATGATCATTCCCACGCTCCGCGTGGGAATGCAGCCCGGGACGCTCTGCGTCCCATTGGAACGCGGAGCGTCCCTTGAGGCATTCCCACGCAGAGCGTGGGAACGATCACCGGGGGAGAGGGCTGGCCCCGTTTGCCCCCCTCGCTGTCCCGCAATGCCCTCAAGCCGTTGCAGCCGCTGCCTTAAGGTGTGAGCACAACAATAAGCGAGGCCGTTATGCGGGCAATCCGACTGACTTTACTGATGGCGTTGGCCATGACGCTGCCCGGCTGCGGCGAAGACCCCAAACCCCCGGTCACCACCAATAACGCCATCCCCAAGGATCCGGCACTGGCGCAGATCTACGCCAACAGTTGTCAGCTCTGCCACGCCAACCCGGCGGCCAACGCACCGCTTACCGGCGACCGCAAAGCCTGGGAACCGCGCATACGGCAGGGCACCGACACGCTGCTCGACCACGCTATCAACGGCTACAACGGCATGCCGCCGATGGGCCAGTGCGTCGAGTGCTCGGAAGAACAATTCCTGCAATTGATCGGCTTCATGGCCGACCAGCCCCTCCCAGAATAAGGTGCCCGGCATGACGATGGATCTGACACGGCGTCAGTTGTTGCAACGGGCAAGTATTGTCGGCGCGTTCAGTGCGTTGGCGAGCAGTCCGGCATTGGGCCAATTGCTGCGGGCGCCACGCTTGATTCCGTGGCGCAACTGGTCAGGCGGGCAGAGTTGCCTGCCAGCGGCGCGCTTGGCGCCGAAGAATCTCGATGAGCTGGTGACCGTTATCCAGCAGGCACAAGGCAAGATCCGCCCGGTCGGTTCGGCACATTCCTTTAGCGCGCTGGTGCCCACCGACGGCACGCTCTTGTCATTGAGCTATTTCAACGGTCTGCTCGATCACGATGCGAAAACCCTGCAAGCCGAGTTTGCCGCCGGCACACCGATGTCACGCATGGGCCTGCCGCTGAAAGACATCGGCCAGGCCCTGCAAAACATGGCTGACATCGATTACCAGACCCTCGCCGGGGCCATTTCGACCTCCACCCACGGCACCGGCAAAAACTTCCAGTCCTACTCGGCCCACGTCTGCGGCATGCAATTGGTCACCGCCAGTGGTGAGGTGCTCGACTGTGACAGCCAGCGCCATCCCGAAGTATTCAACGCCGCACGGGTTTCTCTCGGTGCCCTCGGTGTGGCAACAAAAATCCGCCTGCAAAACCGCCCGGCCTATCGCCTGCGCGAGCGCCAATGGATCGCCAAGACCGAAGAACTGCTCGAAGACCTCGACAAAAACACAAGTGAAAACCAGCACTGGGAAATGCTCGTCGTCACTCACTCCGACTACGCGTTGTCCATCGCCCTCAACGAAACCGACGATCCGGCCACGCCGCCGATTCCGCCTGAAGAGGAGGGCGGCAACGAGTTCGTCACCCTGATCGAGAAGATCGACAAGTACGCCAGCGACTTCCCCGACCTGCGCCGCACGCTGCTCAACAGCCTGCGCCATTTGGCGAGTTTCGATGATCGGGTCGGCGACTCTTTCAACATCTATGCCAACGTGCGCACGGTGCGCTTCAACGAGATGGAATACTCGGTGCCCGCCGAACACGGCCCGGCGTGCCTGCGCGAAATTCTCAAGTTGATTCAGGACAAAGACCTGCGCACCTGGTTTCCCATCGAGTACCGCTACGTCAAGGCCGATGATATTCCGCTGAGCATGTTCGAAGGCCGCGACAGCTGTTCGATCTCGGTGCACCAGCATTATCAGATGGATCATCACAACTTCTTCGCGGCGGTCGAGCCAATTTTCTGGAAGTACAACGGCCGGCCGCACTGGGGCAAGTTGCACACGCTCAACGCGAAAAACCTGCAACCGCTGTATCCGCGCTGGCGCGAATTTGTCGACGTGCGCCAGGCGCTGGATCCGAGCGGACGTTTTCTCAATGCGCATCTGACGTCGATTCTGGGGGTGAGCTGATGGCGGTTAATCGACGTGATTTTCTCCTCGGTACGTTGGGTGTCGGAGCGTTGTTGGTGGGTGTTGGCGCGTGGCTGCGACCGGGCGATCGAGGCGCGCCGTACAGCGAATATTTCCGCGCACTGAACAAAGAGTTGAAGGACAAAGGCCCGATGCGCCCGGTGCTGTTGATCGATCTCGATCGGCTTGATCACAACATCGATGTCGTCATGCAATCGGTCAAACGCGGTGGCAAACACCTGCGGCTGGTGGAGAAGTCGCTGCCGTCACCTGGACTGTTGAGCTACATCGCGCAACGTGCCGGCACGCAGAAGTTGATGTCGTTTCATCAGCCGTTTCTCAATCACGATGCGCAGGTTTTTCCGCAGTCCGACATTCTGCTCGGCAAGCCGTTGCCGGTGCGTTCGGCAGAGCTGTTTTATCAATCCCACAAAGGCCCGTTCGATCCCGCGAAACAACTGCAATGGTTGCTCGACGGTCCTGAACGTTCGCAGCAATACCTGCAACTCGCACAGGGTTTAGGCACGCGGATGCGCATTAACATCGAGCTGGATGTCGGCCTGCATCGCGGCGGCGTCAGTGATGTGAATGCTCTGGGGCAGATGCTCACGTTGATCAGCGCCAATCCGCAGCATCTGGAATTTGCCGGGTTCATGGGTTACGACCCGTTCGTAGGGATGGGCGTGCCGGGGATTCTCGGCTCGCCGGAAGAACTGTTCGCCAAGGTCATGGTGATTTATCAGCGTTGCGTCGATTTCACCCGGCAGCAGTTCCCGGCGTTGTGGCATGACGGTTTGTGCTTGAACACCGCTGGCAGCCCGAGTTATCGGATTCATGAAAACGAGAAGCTCAGCAGCGAGGTTTCCGTGGGCACGGCGATGCTCAAGCCGACGCACTATGATTTGCCGTCGCTCAGCGAGCATGTGCCCGCTACCTATATCGCCACGCCTGTTTTGAAAAGCACAGGCGCGGTGAATATTCCGGCGCTGGATGACAAGTCGAAGCTGTTCTCGTGGTGGGACGCGAATCAGCGTCAGACTTTTTTCATCTATGGCGGTAACTGGATGGCCGAGTTTGAATCGCCCGCTGGTTTGCAAAGCAACGGCGTGTATGGACGCAGCTCCAATCAGGAAATGGTCAATGGGTCGAATGCCGTGGGCTTGGGGGTGGAAGATCAAGTCTTCCTGCGTCCGACGCAGACTGAAGCGGTGCTGTTGCAGTTTGGGGATTTACTGGCGGTGCGGGGTGGACGGATTGTCGAGGTTTGGTCGGTTTACTCTTGATTTTGCCCTCGACGGTTGTGTGTTGAAAAGGCATGGATACGAAGTAAATAAATGACTTGATCAGCCGACTGGCGCGAGTTTCATGGAATGACGCATCTGTCTACTGTCAGCTTTTACAGTAGACGAGAGTAGGTTTTGAGCTTATTTAATTTGCGCTAGAGCCAAGCTTAAAAGGCTTTGTTTGTGAATCCAATGACAAGGCTCGAAAAAGTGTTGTTCTTTAGGTGCGTCACTCCGCTTATAAGGATGTTTAAGATGAGTATCGATATTAAATCAGAATCAAGCGCTGTCGGCGAAGCGAAAGTAGAGATTGAGGGACAAGGGCCGTATGAGGTTGACAGGTCCTTTCTTGCGTTTTCTCACGAAGCTGTTGAGGTTGTTGTCGTACTGAAGACTCTTAGGCTGATCAGCAAGTACTTCAGGTTTAAATTTCCTTTGAAGAGTAGTCACTTGGAATACGACAAGTTTTCTGCGGCGTATTTTGATGAAGATGGTGAGTTTTACATTTACGAATACAAGCCGACTTCAGGCGGCATCGATACATTCATTGAAAAGTCATCGAATAAAGTAAGTGCTGTCTTCAATATGAATATGAAGCTGGCAAAGGAACAGGACGGCGCGCCTCACCCTAAAATCACGGTGCATGGTCGGTTTGATCTGTCCGCCCCAAGCTGACTTAAAGCCAAATCCAAATAAAAGGGTAAAACCTGTGGGAGCTAGCCTGCTAGCGATGGCGTCCCGTCAGCCGACATCAACTCGGCTGATTCACCGCCATCGCTAGCAGGCTAGCTCCCACAGTGTTTTGTGGTGTCTGTGATTTTTCGATCAATCCTGTAATGAAGCTTTTATGACAAAAGTTCGGTAGCACATCGCCAGTCCGGTCATGCCTATGTAACGCGCTTGAGGGGCCCAACGGGGCGCTTTTCACAAGCCGAGGCGGGACGCCGGGAGTGAGGCAATGGGGACTATGGAACGCTACTCGAAAGTGGGCATGCAGGAACTCGATCAACGCCTGTCGAAGATCGTCGAAGCCGCGCGCAAGAAGCCGGTTTCGGTGTATCGCTACGGCGCGCCGTGGGTCTGGATTGTCTCGCAGGATGACTGGCAGGGCGCCTTGAAAGAGGTCTCCAGCTACATTCCGCCGGGCCATTCGCTGGTGTTGCTGCGCCCGCAGATCGACGACTTGCTCGACGCCCACCGCGAACTCCTACACGACCTCAATGCCGAGCCGGGCATGCTGATTCCCGCGCAAACGGTGATGCACATCCTGCTCCTGCAACTGCTCTATTCGGTGCCCAGCGAGCAACAACTGTATGAACAGCTCAATTACAACCTGCTGTTCCGCTGGTTCGTCGGCCTTGGCCTGAACCAGAAAGTCTGGAGCTTCAACGCCCTCAGTCGTGACATCGCCACGTTGCTCAACGAGCCGCGCGCGGTGCTGCTCATTCAAAAAATCATCGGCGAAGTGTTCTGCGGTGCCTTGCTGCAAATGCCCGAGTTCTCGCTGAACTTCGCGCTTTTGCACACGTGGCTGGGCAAACACGCCTGTGCCTCGACAGCCAGCAATTGACGCCATACACGCGGCGTTCGAAACGCCAACAGGTCATCGCGAATTCAGGGGGTAGTGTGGAACCGATTTTCAAGTCACGGCTGGCGCTGTGGGGCTGGCTGCTGGTGACGGCGGGCGCGCAGCCGGCGTTGGCCGAAGAGGCTGCGCAAAACACCGCAGCGCAGCGTCTGGTCGACGTCAATGAATACTTCGTGCGCGGCAATACCGTGCTCGATGCGCGGGCGATTGAAGAGGCGGTGTACCCGTTCCTCGGCCCGCAAAAAGCCCTCACGGATATCGAAGGTGCGCGCGATGCCTTGCAAAAGGCCTATCAGGAACACGGCTATCAGTCGGTGTTCGTCGAGCTGCCGGAGCAAGCCGTCGCCGACGGTATCGTTTATCTGCAAGTCAGCGAAACCAAGGTCGGCCGGGTACGTGTGGTCGGCGCCAAACACTACTCGCCGCTGGACATCCGCGACGACGTCCCGGCGCTGAAGGAAGGCGAGGTACCAGACTTCGCCAAGGTCCAGGGCGAACTGGCGCAACTCAACAAAACCCCGGGCCGGCAAGTCATGCCGCTGGTGCGCGAAGGTCAGCGCCCCGGCACCATGGACGTCGATCTGCAGGTCGAAGACCAGAACCCGTGGACCGCCAGCGTCGGCCTCAACAACGACTACAGCGCCGACACTGAAAAGCTGCGCACCGTCACCAGCCTCGGCTACAACAACCTCTGGCAACTCGGGCACAGCATCTCGCTGACGTACTTCACCGCGCCGCAGGACACCGACAACGCCAAGGTCTGGTCGGGCTCCTACACCGCGCCGCTGACCGAGCGCTGGAGCGTGCAGTTCTCCGGTTACCAGTCCGACAGCAACGTCGCCACCATCGGCGGCAGCAACGTGTTGGGCAAGGGCCATTCCTACGGCGTCTCGGCGATTTACACGCTGCCTTCCAGCGGCAACTGGTCGAACTCGCTGTCGGCGGGCATCGACTTCAAGGACTTCGACGAACGCCTCACCCTGTCCGGTGAGAGCGACAAAGTCCCGTTGCAATACGCGCCGTTCACCTTCGCCTACAACGGCTATCGCTACAGCGAGAAGAGCCAGCTCGGCCTCGGCCTGAGCCTCGTGGCGGCGACCCGCAGCATTTTCGGCTACGGCAGCTCCGACGAAGATTTCGACTACAAACGCTATCGCGCCAAACCGAGTTTCGCCGTGCTCAAGGGCGACACCAATTACACCTGGACCTTCGACAGCGACTGGCAGAGCGCAAGCAAAGCCGCGTTCCAGTTGGCGTCCGGGCCACTGGTTTCCAACGAGCAATTCTCCGCCGGTGGCGCCACTTCGGTGCGCGGCTATCTGGCCGCTGAACGCACCGGTGATGACGGCTTGCTGCTCAGTCAGGAAGTGCGCACGCCGTCGCTGGCCAAGTATGCCGGCACGTGGATGCAGGACTGGCGTTTCTATGCCTTCGCCGAAGGTGCGCAACTGTACCTGCGCGACGAACTGCCGGATCAGGACGCCAATTACGCCCTGGCCAGCGTCGGCCTCGGCACTCGCGCCAGCCTGAGCAAATGGCTGTCCGGCAGCCTCGACTGGGGCTACCCGCTACTCGAAGGGCCGAACACCTCGAAGCAGGAATCGCGCCTGCACTTCAACCTTCAAGCCACTTTTTAAAGGAGCACGTTCATGCAGCGCCTCATTCTTTCGTTGTTGATCTGCCTGGGCTTCGTGCTCCCGGCCACGGCTCAGGCCTGGTGGCAGGACGACTGGCACTACCGCAAACAGATCGCCGTCGACACCACGCCGCAAGGCGCGGGCATCAATCAGGCCCTCGGTCGCACCGCGCTGCTGGTACGCCTGCACACCGGCAACTTCACCTTTGACGGGGTGAAGGAGGACGGCGCGGATCTGCGCTTTGTCGCTGCCGATGACAAAACCGTGCTCAACCACCAGATCGAGAGTTTCGACGCACTGATGGGCATGGCGCTGATCTGGGTCGATGTGCCGAATGTCGAGGGCGGTCAGCGCCAGGACATCTGGATGTATTACGGCAATCAGAAGGCCCCGGCGACCGGCAACGGCCAGCTGACTTTCGACCCGAATTACACCGCGCTGTATCACTTCGACGGCGCCACCGGCACCCCGGCCAAAGACACCACCGCTTACGGCAATACCGCGCAAAGTGCGACCGGCGCGGCGATTGACGGCGTCGTTGGGCGTGCGTTGCAGTTCAGCGGCCAGCCGCTGTTCCTACCGGCCAGTCCTTCGCTGCAACACAACGCCGGCAGTGCGTTTACCTTCAGTGCCTGGCTGCGTCTGGATCAGGCCAGCGGCGAACAACTGATTCTCGCCCGGCGTGAAGGCGCCAACAGCCTGCTGATCGGTGCCAACCAAGGTGTGCCGTTTGTAGAGATCGATGGCCATCGTGCCGTCGCCACACAAGCGCTCAATCCCGGCCAATGGCAGCATGTCGCGCTGACCGCTGAAGGTTCCAAAGTCACCCTGTTCATCAACGGTCGCGAAGCGGCCACGCTCGCTCAGGCGATGCCGGCATTCAACTCGGTCATGGCCATCGGCGCTGACGTGCACGAAGGTCCGTTCCAGCCGTTCGTGGGCGCTATCGATGAATTGCGCCTGTCGAAGGTTTCACGCCCGGCAGCGCTGTTGCTGGCCGACGCGACTTCGCAAGGTGCCGAGTCGAAACTGGTGGCTTACGGTGTCGACGAAGAACAGTCCGGTTTCGGTTTCGGCAGCCTCGGCTTCCTGCTCAACGCCGTGCCAATCGACGCTTGGGTGATCATCGCCGTGCTGGTGCTGATGATGTTCCAGTCGTGGATCATCATGCTGCGCAAGAACCGCAGCCTCAGCCGCGTGTCTGCCGCCAACGAAGACTTCCGCGTGCAGTTCGCCAAGGTCGGCACGCGTCTGGAGATGTTCGCCGACGACGCCCAACTCGCGCAGCGTCTGCAGCACTCGTCGCTGTGGCGCTTGTATCTGGTGGCGGTCAAAGAGATTCGCACCCGCCGCGAGCAGGGCGCCGATACCTCCTCGGTTTCCGCCGCGACCATCGAAGCCATTCGCTGCTCCATGGACGGCGTGCGCACCCGCGAAAACCAGCAACTGAGCTCGAAACTCTCGACCCTGTCCAACGCCATCGCCGGCGGTCCGTACATCGGCCTGCTCGGCACCGTGCTGGGGATCATGGTGGTGTTCCTCGGCACGGCGATGGCCGGTGACGTGAATATCAACGCCATCGCCCCGGGTATGGCTGCTGCGTTGCTGGCCACGGCAATGGGCCTGTTCGTCGCGATCCCGGCGCTGTTTGGCTACAACCGCCTGATCACCCGCAACAAGGAAGTCAGCGCCGACATGCGCGTGTTCGTCGACGAGTTCATCACGCGTCTGGCGGAGATGCATGGCGAGAGCCAGTTCAGTGAGTCGTCGCATCGCGGCCATCACGCCAACCACTCTGTACCGGCCTGAGGAGCACTGACATGGCGTCTGTAAATGCCTCCCACGACGATGACGAAGATGCAGCGGTGGACAGCATCAACATCACCCCGCTGGTCGACGTGCTGATGGTGGTGCTGGTGATGTTCATCCTCACCGCCACCGCGCAGGTCTCGGGGATCCAGATCAACCTGCCCAAGGCCAGCGCTTCGGTGTCGCTGTCCGAGGCCAAGACCAAGGCGATTTCGGTCAACGACGGCGGCCAGGTGTTTCTCGACGCCTACCCGGTGACCCTGGCCGAGCTGGAAGAGCGCCTGCGCATCGAGAAGGCGCAGAGCCCGGATTTCCCGGTGATCGTGCGCGGCGACGCGACGGTGCAGTACCAGAAAGTCATCGAAGTGCTGGATCTGTTGCGCCGGCTCGAACTGTCCCAGGTCGGTCTTGTGACCGGCAAACCGAGTCAGGGCTGAGTCATGACCGCACAACTCCCGATCGAGCCGCTGCCGGTGAAAAAACCAGCGCTGCGTTATGCGAAGTGGGGCGCCGGATTGCTCATCGGCGCGCTCGCCGCGTGGTTTCTGTGGCAGTGGGCCAACGACATGAGCGGCATCCGCCGCGAAGCGCCGAAGGTGCCGACGATCATTCCGTTGCCGCCACCGCCACCTCCGCCGCCGGAAAAGCCGCCGGAACCGGAAACCCCGGTGGAAGAAAAAGTCGTCGAGCCAGAACCGACGCCGGAACCCGAAGAGGTCAAGCCCGAGGAAGAAGCGCCGCCATCGCCGGCGGACGATCTGGCCAACCCGATGCAAATGGACGGTGATGCTCAAAGCGGCAACGACGCCTTCAACATCGGCGCAGGCAAGGGTGGCGGCATGGCCGGGACCGGCGGCGGGCGTCTGGGCACCGGGACGTACAGCCAGTTTCTGGCGTTCACCTTCCAGCGCTTGCTGCGTGAGAACCCTGAGCTGCGCAACCTCGCGTTTTCGCTGCAGGCCGATGTCTGGCTGAGCAGCGTTGGCGAGATCACCCGGGTCGAGCTGATCAAGTCCAGCGGCAACCCCGAAATCGATACCCAGGTGCTGGCGGCGCTGCGCGGTGCCCCGGCCCTCAGCGAACGGCCACCGGCCTCCATCACGTTGCCTGTGCGCCTGTCCCTGCAAGGGCGGCGTCCGGGTTAATTCACTTATTTACGCTTTGCCAAAAGGAGTTGTGTGCAGATGATTTCCAACGTGAATCGATTGTCCCTGGCGGTCGGCATGGTCATTGCGACCCTGGTCGGTCAGGCCGTGGCAGCGCCTGCGCCCTCGGAGAACGCCACGATCAATCTGATCCGCTTGCTGGTCGAGCAGGGCATTCTGAAACAGGACAAGGCTGACGCACTGATCGCTCAGGCGCAGAACGAAGCGGCCCAGGCTAAACAGGCTGCGGCATCCACCGCCGTGGCGGCCGGGCCAGTGGCGGCGCCGGGCGATGTCCGCGTGCAATACGTGCCGGCAGCGGTGCGTGACCAGATCCGCGATCAGGTCAAAGCCGAAGTCATGGCCACCGCCAAACAGGAAAACTGGGCCGCGCCCAACAGCTTCCCGGAATGGGCTGCGCGCATCAGTTTCGATGGCGACATTCGTCTGCGTGACGAGTCGCGCTACTACTCGGACAGCAACAGCAACGAGATCGTCGACTTCGCCAAACTCAACAACAACGGCCCGTACGACGTAAACCCCAACAGCAGCACCAATCTGCCGCCGCTGCTCAACACCCGCGAAGACCGCACCAACCAGTTCCGCATCCGTGCGCGACTGGGCATGAAAGCGGAAATCTCGCCGCAATGGACTGCCGGTATTCGCATCGGCACCGGCTCCGACAACAACCCGGTGTCCACCACACAAAGCCTCGGCGGCGGCTTCGCCAAAAAGGACATCTGGCTCGATCAGGGTTACCTGAACTGGAAGCCTACCGATGAGCTGACCTTGACCGGCGGGCGTTTCGCCAACCCGTTCATGTCCACCGACATGCTCTATTCCAACGACTTGAATTTCGACGGCGTCGCAGCGATTTTCGACCACAAACTCAACCGCGATTGGGGCGTGTTCGGCACCGTCGGTGCGTTCCCGGTGGATTACACCAACGACACCGCCAGCAGCAACGGCTTCGACAAGGAAGAGAGCGACAACAAGTGGTTGTACGGCGCGCAGATCGGCGCCAAATGGGCGATCAACAGCAACAACCGCTTGAAAGGTGCGCTGGCTTACTACCGCTTCGACGACATTCAAGGCCAGCGTTCCAGCCCTTGCGAACCGTGGGCCGGCGCGCCGGGTTGCGACAGCGACGGCAGCCGTGCGGCGTTCATGCAGAAGGGCAACAGCGTGTTCCTGCTGCGCGACATCACGCCGAACCCGCTCAACCCGACCACCACGCCGCAGCCGCAATACGTCGGCCTCGCCTCCGAATTCAATCTGCTGGATCTGAACGTAGTGTGGGACGCCGATCTGCCGGAAGACTTCAAACTGCGCAGCCAGGGCAACTACATCCACAACCTCGCCTACGACGAAGGCGACATGCGCAAGCGTTCGGCCGGGCAGATCGTCAACAACCTCGACAGCAACGGCGATATCGAAAGCGGCGCCAATGCGTGGATGGTGCAGTTCACCCTCGGCAGCGCGCTGGACCTGAAAAAGCAGGGCGACTGGAACATGTTCGCTGGCTACAAATACATCCAGCCCGACGCCTTGCCGGACGGCTTCAACGACTCGTCGTTCCACCTCGGCGGCACCAACGCCAAGGGCTATTTCATTGGCGGCAACTACGGTCTGGCGAAGAACGTTTATGCCACCGGTCGCTGGATGAGCACCGAAGCGGTGTACGGCGCGCCGTTCGACATCGACGTCTTGCAGCTTGAGATCAATACGCGCTTCTAAGGCGCCGGGAGAGGGTTATGAAAACGCGATTTGTGTGGCTCGGGCTCGGGCTTTTGATCGCCACTGGAGCGCATGCCGAAGGCATGGAAGAACGCCTGCGCACGCAATTGCGCAGCACCACGCAACAGTTGCAAGCCCTGCAAAGTCAGCAGGCCCAGGCCAGCGCCGCGCAACTGGCGGCGCAGAACGAGGCCAAGGCTGCGCAGGCGCAAATCAAGCAATTGACTGCCGAACTGGCCAAGGCCAAAGGCGTCGCCGAGCAACTGGCCGGACAGCAACAGAGCCTGCACAGCCAGGCGCAGGCACAAGTGGCGGCCAGCGCCGAGCAGACCGGCAAGTTCAAAAAGGCCTATGACGAGTTGCTGGTGATGGCCCGAGCCAAAGAGGCAGAACGGTCTAAGCTTCAAGCGCAATTGACTGAACGTGACACACAAGTGCAGCAATGTTCAGTCAAGAATCAGCAGATGTACGGCGTCGCCAAACAGATCCTCACTGCCTACGAAAACATCGACGTGGCCGAGGTGATGAAGATCCGCCAGCCCTTCGCGGGCAGCGCCCGGGTCAAGTTCGATGAACTGGCCCAGGGGTTCGGCGATGACCTTTACAAGACTCAATTCGACGCGCCGCAAGCTGCGCTCACGCACTGATGAACAAGGAAGAAACAATGACTCAATTGATCAGCCACGTATCGCCAAAATCCCTGACCGAAGTCCTGCAAGCGGCCGGTTATCGCGTCAACGAAACCGAGCAGAACGGCATCGTCCAGTTGCTCAGCGCCAGTCAGGGCATCGGTTACGCCGTGCGTTTTGGTAATCCGGCGGTGGAGCAGGGCAGCTACGTCGATTTCACTTTCAGCTGTGCGCTGCGCGTGCAGGGTGAGTTGCCACAGGGTGTGGCCGAGCAGTGGAACGCCAGCCGTCGTTTTGCCCGGTTGTCGTTGCAGGGCGAGTTTCTGGTGATGGAAATGGATGTGGTGGTGGCGGCAGGTGTGAGCAACGATCACCTGCGCGGCAACCTCGAATTGTGGGACCGCCTGTTGCAGGAGTTCATCGTTTATCTGCGTGATTTCACCCAGAACGGCAGCGCGCAGACCGCCAAAGTCGCCGTCGCCGAGCAAGAGGAAGTCGCGCTGTGAAAAAGCCTGCCATGGTGATCAGCGCCGCAGCGGTGGCGTTGTTGGTGGTAGCCGTGGCGCTGGTGGTGCGGCCGGGCAGTGACCCGGTCGCCGCCCAGCAATCGTCGCCGCTGGCGACGGTTGCAACGGGGCCGGCGGTGGCGCGGTTGGGTAATCAGCAGGTTTCGCCTGACGAATTGCAGGCGTTGCTGGCGACAGTCCCGCCGGAAACCCGCGAACAATTGCGCGGCAACCGTGAGGCGCTGGAACGTTGGATTCGCACGCGTCTGGCCGAGAAAGCGGTGCTGGAGCAGGCCGATGCGCAGGGTTGGGCGCAGCGCCCGGAGGTGGCACGGCAGACCCGTGCGGCGACTGAGCAGATCGTATTCCGTGATTACTTGCGTTCGGTCAGCCAGGTGCCGGCGGATTATCCAAGTGCGGCCGATATCCAGCAGGCGTACGACGCGGGCAAAGCCAATTGGCAGACGCCAGCGCTGTATCGGGTCAGCCAGATTTTCCTCGGTGTAAATGATCCGCAGAATCTTGAAACGGTGCGCAAGCAGGCGCTTGATCTGAGCAAGAAAGCGCAGGTGACGCCAGCGGAGTTTGCCGCGCTGGCGACTCAATATTCGCAGGATCGCGTCACCGCTGAGCGTGGCGGCGACAGTGGGCTGCAACCGTTGCAGCAACTGGTTCCGGAAGTGCGGGGTGCGGTGGCGCGCCTCAAGGTCGGTGCGGTTTCCGATCCTGTACAAAGCGCGGCCGGTTTCCATGTGATCAAACTCACCGAACAGCAACCGGCACGCACCGCGACCCTCGATGAACTGCGCGATCAACTGACCCAGGCCTTGCGTGCACAGCGCCAGGAGCAGATTGCCCAGGCTTACCTCGACGGCATGCTCAACACCGCAACACTGAGCATCGACGGCGCTGAACTCAACAAAGTCCTCGAGGGAAAACACTAATCTCACCTTCACCACAAACCCCTGTGGGAGCGAGCCTGCTCGCGAAAGCGTCTGCACATTCAACATGTTCGCTGGCTGACACTCCGCTTTCGCGAGCAAGCTCGCTCCCACAGGGATCCATGGTGCACTCAAGACAAATACAAAGATCGACAGGGAGTCATCGATGTCATTCACCGAACCCGCAGGACGACCGGGCACCAGCGATTACCGCTGGCCACACGACAACAGCGAACCGTGGCTCGCACACGCCGCGACCATCGACGCCGACGTCGCCCAATACTTTCTGGTCAGCGCCCGCTGCGGCTGCTTCATGCAAGCCGCACGCAGCCTCAACGTGCGCTCGACCTTGCTGCGCAAACAACTGGCGCAGCTTGAGCAAGAACTGCAACACACCCTGTTCAGCTTCCAGGGCAGCGCCCTGAGCCTGACCCGCGAAGGCCAGCAACTGCAGGCCAAACTGGTGGCGCTGGCCAACGAACGCAAACTCCCGGTGATCGAACAACCATTGATTCGCCTCGCCGTCGCCGAATCGATCCTCCACGACATCCTCGGCCGCGACCTCATCGCACTGCTGCGCCGCAACGCCAGCGTGCGCCTGGAAATCATCGCGCTGGACAGCGAACTGTCCCTGCGCGCCGTCAGCGCCGACATCGTCCTCTGGCTCGCCCACGGCGAAACCCCACACCCCGGCCCGACGTTCGCCACCAGCGAACCGCAAGCGCTGGCACGCCTCGACTACCTGCCACACATCGCCAAACGCTACTCCCGCGTCACCGCCCGCCCGGACACCCCCGACGACCTCGCCGACTTCATGCTGGTGCAGTGGCAACATGATCGGCAGATCGACAGCTTTCGCCCGTGGAATGAACTGGTTGAACAGCGTCTGGCCGGGGTGGTGCAGATGCAGTCTTATGAATTGATGCTGGAGATGATTCGCTGCAGCGCGTGCATCGGGTTGTTGCCGGCGTACATGAGCCGCTTCGATCGGGGCTTGATCGCACTGCCCGGATTATTCGCCGAACCCATGCAATTGCAGGCGTGGCTGGCGGTCAACGCGGACTCACAAAATATCAGCGAAGTCCAAACCCTGACCGACCTCATCCACCACACCTTCAACGAACGCCACGAATGGTTCCAGCCCTGAATACAATTCCTGTGGGAGCGAGCCTGCTCGCGAAAGCAATCTGACATTCAACTTCTCTGTTGCCTGACACACCGCTTTCGCGAGCAAGGGAATCGTTATTCCCGGATCAAACCCGCAAACGAATCTGCCGCCCCAACACATCCATCACATCACAACCATCACGCAGTAACATCGCCGCCGCGTGCGCCAGTTGCTGCACGTCGGCGCCTTTGGCCGAGGAGATATCCAGGCTGGCGAGGCTTTCCATCATTTGCGTTACCGCGAGAAAGCGGCTGGCGGCGCTGCTGTGCAATACGTCTAGCGGCGCTTGAGTGGAAACGAGGAGGACCGGAATGCTGTCCTCGTTGTGCGTCATCGAAATGTGCGGGTTCATACGTCACCCCGGGCCTGCGCGGCGTGCACACGAGCGATGGCGGCCTGCATCAGTGCGCGGGCATTGGCAAGCATTTGCTGGCTGGCCCAGCGCATCGAGCTGCTGTGTTCCGGGCGAGCAACGCTCGGGGCCTGGTGGGCGAGGGTTTCGGCGCAGTTGAGGTAGACGGCCGCGTGTTCTAGGGCGTCGAGGAGGGAGATGTCGGGTCGGACGTTGAAAGGGTGGTGAGCGACCTGGTCGCAGGGTTTGGACTTTGTGGTTGGATCGGTCATGGTGCAGCCTCTTGGAAGTCGGAGAACTGCCACTTCATCGCCGTCAAACGAATAGGTGGCAACTGTGTGCAGGTTGACGGACCGGTCCAAGACACCCGGCGCACCCGAAGATGCCCCGCACACAGTCACCATTGAGCAGCGCGTCGGACACAGGAGTGCGCGCGCACGTTGGAAAGCAATGTGCGTCCTGGATTGTTCAGGCCGTCAAACCCGATCACGAATGAGTCGTGACAGGCGCGAGGATAGGGAGTGAGGACGGGTCAGTCAACCGCCGCATTATTCCTGAGTTTGCCGGGCTTTCTTGTAGAGAAAGGCTACTCGCGATGACGATTCAGCTGCATTTCGCGGAGACGATCATACGAAAGGCTACTGCGGTAAAATTGAACGTACTAAGATATCGTCAATGCTAAAATCATTGCCGTCTCTTCTCCCTTCGTCATTATGAATTAAGAAGACAAGTTCGCGGCCTGTGGCTTTAGCTATATGTGAGTACTCTTTAAAATTATGAGTCATCCACTTTACCGGAGAGGAGCTGCTGCCGATAAGGAGCCTCAGCTTTGTGCCCGCATGTGGATAATTATCATATTTAGCCATGATTCTGAACTCGTATATTACTCCAGGGTAAGTTCGGAACGTTTTCGATAAAACTGTCCCTGAATGGTCATCCTCTGCAGACGTGTTGTTGAAAAGATAGTAACCAGATCCAGATTGAATAAATTGTAATTCGCTGCCAGCCGGTCCTTTTCTCCATCCATTGAGTTGGCGATTGTTGAAATTAGTGAAGTCATATAATGAGGTAAAAGCTTCGACGGTAATTTTCCAAGGAGGCGTCGAGGTCGCGCCCGAACCATACAAGGCCTTGGCGGTAAAGCTGTGCGGGGTGGCAGTCAAACCGGTGACGGTCAACGTCCAGATCCCGGTTGCCGCGTCGGCAGTGGGTTCGCCTTTGGATGTCGTGCCGTCAAGCACCCTAACGTTCTGGTCCTTAGCGGCGCTGCCGGTCAGGGTCACGGCGGTTTCCACCGTTGTTCCACCTTCTGGAATTTCGTCGCCACTCGGCGAGCCTGTGACAGAGTCAATAGTCGGGGCGAGATCTTCAATCACGCTCACATGACGCACATTCGAATATGTCGTGCCGCTGTGATACAGGGACTGTGCATATAGCCGGTGTAGTGCATCCTGCACTTCGACTTCGATTTCACGCTCCCAAACTCCTGTTTTTTCATCGGCCGTTGCTATGCCTTTGGACACAGCACTTGACCCGTAACCATCGTAAATCTCGACCTGCTGGCCGTGGCTTGCTGTGCCTTTGAGTTTCAGTGTGGTGCTAATGGTCGCTTGGCAGTCAGGCACCTCCATGCCTTTGTCGTCCAACACATTGTCTAACGTCGGGACAATCAATGCCGTGACAGTGAAGCGGCGCGCAGCGGAGGGGCGCTCCTCCCCGAACGCCTCTCTGGCGATAAAACTGTGAGGTGCCACACTCAACCCCCGCACGGTGCATGTCCAGATTCCAGAAACCGGATCCGCCGTGGCCTCACCCTGGACCTCGGCCCCATCAAGTATGTCGACGTTCTTGCCATTGGCGGCCGTGCCGCTTAGCGTCACGCTGGTTTCAACGGTCACGCCACCTTCTTCAATTTCGTTATCGCTGGAAGATCCTTTGACTGAAGTAATAGTCGGCGGAACATCCTCCACCGCTCGCACGCTATAACTGCGCACCACAAACCGCTTCGCCAGCGCTATGTCCTTGCTCTTCCCAAACCCCACACTCATCTCAATGGTCAGTGGCATCCCATCCTTCAACCCCTGCAAATCCTCATAAGGCGCAGTCGATTCAAAGAAACTCTCTCTCACCCAATCAGCATTCACGTACGCAAACGATCCCTCCCACACATATCGTTCATAAGGCGTGTCATTGGCGTTAGTGCCTTTGAACAACAACCAGACAGGCTGACCCTCAGCAATCAAGGGAAATCCCGGACACCACATTTTGCCTTCGGGAGTGAGGTCAATGAGGTTCAGCTCCGCGCCTTCACCGGCATTCGCCGCTTCCTTCAGGCGTGGTGCGATGAGGGCGGACTGCGGCAGGTCGAGCACCGCGAGGGTCAGGGTTTCGGACGGCAGAGAATTGCCATCACGGGTGATGCTGTAGCTGACCGTTATTTCGTCGCCCAGACAATACGCCATCAGTGCGGGTGCAATCGGGATGTTCAGACCGATTTCGCTGATCGGTCGAGGCGGGGTGGTAATCGAACCGTCCTCGTGCGTGCCCGGTTTGGCAGTCCAGCTCACACTGAGCAGGTCAGTGGGCCGCGTGGGCCCTGGCGGCACGACGATGGTGAGTTGGGTCAGGGCGTCTAGTGGCGCCAATGTCGCGCCGTTGGCCTGCAGTACGCTGGGTGGTTTAAGTTCGAGGTGTGTGCCAACGACCGGCTCAGTAGTGGGGGCGGATTTGGCCACCAGTGCGCCGTTGAGGTCCAGCAGTTCGTAAGTCACCGTCACGCTGCTGGCGTCTATTACATGCTCGTTCAACACTTCGATAATGCAGGTTTTTTTGGCGCCGAACGGGTCCGCTTCGACTTTACCTTCGACGAGGACCACCCGGTCTGGCTGCCCGTTGATTTTCGCTGTGTAAGTGGCGTTGATCGTGTAATCCACCACGAAGCGATCGTCAGTGGTGAGGATGACCAGCGACAAGTCGTTATTGCCCAACTTGTCCAACTCGATTTTGCCGCTACCTTGTTCCGGATAATCCTCGATGCGTTCCAGCAAAATCGCCTTGTTCAATAGCGTACCGTCGAGATCCTCGGGCACTGCCAACACGACCGACCACACAGCATCCGGGTCGGGCCCGTTGAGCAGTTGATCGGTGACG
>NZ_JAKNQL010000023.1 GCF_022662375.1 Pseudomonas sp. CROZ-RG-20F-R04-15
CAAGTGAAAACTGCACGGGGTGGATTAACAGCCAACTGATGACGGCATCAGCGGGCGCATCCTCGAACGTCAACTGCCAAGCGGTGCCCATTGCCTGCAACTGGTAGTGACCAAGCAGCCCGCTGCCATCGAGAGATTGCTGCAATGACCGCTCGAAGTTTTGCCCAATGGGCGCTGTCGCCACCTCGCGTAACAACAGATCCAGCGCTTCGGCCTGGCCACGCAACTTCGGCGTTTCGGTCTGCCAATGCTCAATCTTTTTCAGCGGTGGCTGGACGAACAGCAGCCAGATCAGCACGCCCCCCAACATCAATGCGCTGCCCGCGACCAGGCGTTTTTCGCGTAAGGTCAGCGGCGCCCAATGCCGATGAATCTGTGCACGCAGCAGCAGCCAGCGAGCCCGATAGATCGCCAGCAGATTATTCATCGTCGCTGTCCATGACGGCATCGTCCTCAACCGCTGCCGGCTCAACCTGCGGGCTGAAAATCCACACGTTGTCTTCGCGCCTGGCGACCAGCCCGGCCTGCGTCAGCGCTCCCGGCAATGCGCCGTCGGCGGGTGCCTGCGCAGTGTCGGCGGCCAACTCCAACTGCAAACGTCCCTGCTCAAAGGTCATGCGCTGGACGCTGCCCGCCATAAACGGCAGCGCGCTTGCGGCGTATTGCACCAGATAGGCGAACCCGTGATTCGCGTCGGCCGTCGCACCGCTGTGCCGGGCTGCCAATTGCTGGCGAGCCTGCTGCAACGGATTGAGGATCACCGGTAATTCTGGAAAAGCCTGCTTCACCCGCTGGCTCATTTGCGCCTTGAGCTGCTCGCCCTGGGTCACTTCACGGGCCGCGTAAAGGTTCAGCCCAGACACCCAGACAACCATCGCCAAGGCACAACAGCAGGCTGCCCTGCCCCAACCGATGGTGTGTCCGGCAGCCTTGCCGATGCCTGCATGCAACCCCCATCCCGGCGCAACGCCACACCAGCGCTGCTCCGCAGGTCGTGGTTCGAATGCTGTTGCAGGGGCATCCGCGCCGATCCACTGCAAGCCGCGACCACTGGTGACGAGTTCATCCAGACGCTCCTGCGCCAAGGGTTCTACCGAAGCCTGCGCACGGCTGAAGCGCAGCAGCAATTGCCCATCCAGCACGCAGGCGCTGACCTGTCCCTGCGCTGGCACCGGCAAAGCATAAGGTGCCGGGTAAAGGCCTCGCAGCTTCAATCGGTGCTGAGCCAATAACAGCCCGAAACGATCCAGCGATGCCTGCGCGAGCCAGGCCAGCGACACTTGTCCTGAGACCTCACGAGCACTGTGTGCAACGTACATCTGTTCAGTGCCACCCAGAATCAGCGCCTGCGCGGCACACTTCACCGCCGCATCGATCTTAACCGGCGTCAGCGGTGGCAACTGCAAACTGGTCAGTACGCTGTCTGCCGGATGCAGAAAAAACTCGACGGGCTGTAACGGCCACTCCTGTTCAATCAGCAACAGCGTACTGACACCGGTCTGACTGACCTGGTCGTGCCGATCCAGGCGCGCAAATTCAACCTCAGAGTCTGAGGTCAAACCCGCCAGCGGCGGCAAGGCGACGCGCAAGCGAGTCATACGCCGAGCCTCGACCAGACCACTTTCGGCATGTCGTCGGCAGGGCGATGCAGCAGCGCATCCAGGCTAACGCGGCGCTGGTCACGACGCGCGTGTCCGCGCAGCAGAAACCAATCGCTGCTGATGCCGACGTTCAGTCCGTCGACGGTCAGATGCGGCAAGTGCAGACGGTTGACGAAGTCCCCACGATTGATGAACCACTGGCCACGATCGCGCTCTATCACCACGGCCCTGGCCTGCGCGAGCGATAACCCCGGTACCACCGCCACCAATACCTCGGCGCTGGCAGTATTACCGTTGACCCAGGTCTTGGCCGGAATCAGGCTGACATACTGATTCAAGCGCTCAAGCAGTTGCTCGTTCATGCCTTCGAGGCCACGTAAATCATCAAGGCTGCGTAACATCGGCTGAGTGGCCGGCAAAGGGCTTCGACGCGCACTTGGCGACGTCGCACGGACGCCGTCGAAACCGGTCTGCGCCATACTCTGCCCGGCGGCTTGCAGGTCGGGCATTCTCGGGTAGGAGGCAATGACTCGCTGGCTGATGCGCTGGCTGAGGGCAGCATCGATTCCGATCATTTCGCAGAGGCGTTCGAAGCTGCGCAACTGTCCGCCATCGACACGCTCATTGCTGAGTAAATTGCGCAAATTGAACTTGCCCTGCTGATCCTCGATGCGCCCCTCGAAACCGCCCCCCGGCGAATTCAACAAATGGCTTTTGACAGGCTGCGCCCAAGGTTGATCGAGCCGGGTCAGCGCGTCCTGTTGACGCGTGTCCCTGAGCAGTTGCCGACTGAGCTCCAGCCCCGCCAACAGCGCGGCAGCGCCCTGCACTCGGGACTGTTCCGCCTCAAGAGAACGGGTAAAGACGCTCTGCCGGGTGAGCATGCCAGCGGCGATCACCGCAACCACGGCGGCAATCAGCAAGGCGCTGATAATGGCCATGCCGCGCTGTTGCTGCACCTGTGACGACGATGATTTCATGGCCGCTCTCAGAGCTGCCAGGAACCAATATCGGCATTGACGCCGTCGCCGTCGGGTTGGCCGTCGGCGCCGAGGGAGAAGATGTCGATCTCACCGTTTGCGCCAGGATTCAGATAGTTGTATGGACGACCCCACGGGTCGTTGGGCAAGCGTTCCAGATAAGAGCGCCAGTTACTGTTTTTCGCATCCGCCGGACGCTCCACCAACACCTTGAGCCCCTGATTCAGGGTCGGATAAGTGCCGTGGTCAAGGCGGTAGAGTTTGAGCGCCTGCATCAGGCCGGCGATGTCTTGTTTCGCCGCAGTGGCTCGGGCCTGATCAGGTCGGTCGAGCACCTTGGGCACGACCATCGCCGCCAGAATGCCGAGGATGACCACCACCACCATGATCTCGATCAGGGTAAAACCCTGCTGAACTCGACGGCCTGCGGACTGAGATTTGACGCGCGCGAAATCCATTTCAACCTTCCTTGGCATGATTACATTCGGCGCGCAGTGTAACAAAAGCCAGTCATCGTACAACAATCATTAACGCACTGTTTTTCTGCACATTCGCCAAAGGACGGGTGCTATTCTGCGGGCCGGTTTCAACCGCAGAGACAAGGATGGAAGCGTTGCGCAAGGAGCGAGGTTTCACCCTCATCGAGGTTCTGGTGGCCTTGGCAATCATCGCCGTGGCCATGTCTGCGGCCGTTCGCGTTGCGGGTCTGATGACCCAGAGCAATGGCCTGTTGCGCGATCGCTCGATCGCGTTGCTGGCGGCGCAGACCCGGCTCGCCGAATTGCGTCTGGAAGGAGACTTTGCCCCGGGACTGAAAACCTTCGAGTGTGATCAAGGTCGCCTGCAACTGCGCTGTGATCAACGCGTGACCCCGAGCACCGACGGACAACTGATGCGCGTGACACTGCTGGTTTCGGATCGCGAACGTCAGGCACCGCCCTTGGCGCGACTCGAAACCTTACTCGGCCGGCCGCAGGAAAAGCGCCAATGACGCTGCTCAGGGTCGAGTCAGCCGAGGCAGCGACGGGGAGTCTGGCAGCGTGCTGACTTTTAATCGGCTCTGTTCTGCGCCACGCTCAATGACCACCGCATCCTGCTCAATGGCTATCACGCGCACACCCTGGGTCAAGCGATCACCCACCAGAAAACTGCGCGGCGGACCGTCGTTGAGACTTAGAATTGCCACCGCCGCGTGCGCCCCTGCCAGCACTCCGGAAACCTTGATATCCAACGGTGCCGGCTGGTTGGAAAACCACTGCAAAGCCGCTGTGTCGGCGCGCGTTGGCAACACTTGCGGTGCCACCGCCGGAACGTGGGATTGTGCCGGCGTCAGCAACAGCGCAGACCAGAACAGTCCCCCTGCCAGCGCCGCGATCAGTGCCGCCGATTGCACAAGCTGCGTTGCGGATAAGCGAAAAGTAAATGCCAAGACCCAACCTCCCTGTTGTCCTGCGCTGCAGTCTACAGCACAACATTCGCTTTTCTATCCGGATTGATGGTTCGAATCCGCCAGCATGGATTCACAACGAAGGAACGTTGCGGTATGACCAAGGACAGACAAACAGGCTTCACCCTCATCGAATTGATGGTGGTGTTGATCATCATCGGCATTGCCAGCGCCGCCGTCAGCCTGAGTATCAAGTCTGACCCGGCGCAACTGCTGCGCAAGGACGCCAATCGCTTGATCCAGTTGCTGCAAATCGCCCATGCCGAAGCCCTGGCCGATGGACGCCCGATCACTTGGCTGGCGGACAAAAACGGCTTTCGTTTCAGTCGTCGCAATGAACAAGACCCAGGCTTGGATCACTTTCTCGCCGATCCGCAACTGCGCCCTCGTCACTGGGAAACGCCATCGCTGAAGGTGCGAGTGACACCCACGCAGCCGCTGATACTGAACGCCGAGTGGTTCGATTCACCCCTGCAACTGCAACTCTCGGACGGCCAGAACACGCTCACCGTGCAGCGCACAGCCACGGGCAAATTGACCTTGGCCAACCAGCCATGAATAACCGGCAAGAGGGTTTTACCCTGATCGAAGTGATGGTCGCGATCATGCTCATGGCGATCGTCAGCCTGATTGCCTGGCGCGGCCTGGACAGTGTGACCCGCGCCGACACGCACCTGCAGGCGAGCACCGAACACACCGAAGCACTGCTGCGCACGCTGCATCAACTGGAACGAGATATCGCCTTGCGCGCCAGCATCGAACTGCGCGAACCACAGTTGAACGACAACGATGACGAACGATCCGAGCAGCCAGCGGCAATCAGCGTGCGCAGCGCCGACGACCAGAGCTTTCGTCTTGACGTGATCCGCAGTGCAGCCAACTCGCAGAACGGCTTGCAGCGCGTGCGCTGGTGGTTGAAAGATCAAACCCTGTACCGCGCCGCCGCCACGCCACGTGATCGCTACCCGCTGCCCGCGCCGAAACAGGCAGTGGCGGTGCTCGACAGCATCAGCGATCTGCAAGTGCGCGTCTGGGAACCGGAGATGGGGTGGCGCCAGCTCAGCGGCAACCGCAAAGAAAACCCCCAAGGCCTGGAAATCCGTCTGACCCGGCAGACGATTCAAGGCGAAGAACACTACCGCCAGGTATTGGGCCCATTGGATTAGTGTCTGGGCAATATTGCGTATTGCCCTGACACGCACAGCAACTGTAACGTCGAACGTCAGTTACCGAGGAAATCTCATTGCACGACTCTAAACTTCTCGAAGATCTACGCGCTCGCTTCAACGCTGGAGAGCCTCTGGATTTCACCTTTTTCTGGGGACACCAGCGAAGCAAAGACGCCGTCACGGCTTCGTGCTTCAGCCAGTGGTACGAAGCCGAATTCGTTGTCGAGGGACAACGCTACCCGACAGCCGAACACTTCATGATGGCCGAGAAGGCAGCCTTGTTCGACGATCAGGAAATTCGTGCACAAGTGCTGCAGGCCCCGACCCCGAACGCCGCCAAAGCCCTCGGCCGCAAGGTGCGCGGGTTCAACGACCAACGCTGGCTGCAACACCGATACGACATCGTCGTCCAGGCAAACCAAGCCAAGTTTTCCCAAAACCCGGAGCTGAACGAATACCTGCTGCGCACTGGTTCTCGGGTCATTGTCGAAGCGAGCCCGGTTGATGGCATTTGGGGGATCGGGCTCGCGCAGGATCACGCAGATGTGAACGATCCGAACCTGTGGAAAGGTTTGAATCTTTTGGGGTTTGCACTGATGCAGGTTCGGGACGGTAGGGTTGGATTGTCCTGAGTTTTACTGGCGGTGGCGTCAGAAACGAAAAAGCCTTGGCGTGTGCCGAGGCTTTTTTACGGGAGCTTTATGCCGCTTTAGGTTGCACTACCCGCAAGTCAGAAATTGCAGGTGTATTGATATTCAAAGGGGAAGAATACTGTATCAACCACCAATGAAAATGGCGCGTCGATCAGTAAAAAGGGAATCAACTTGCCTTTGGATGTACCGACCAACCACCAGTCGAGCCGAACACCGATGTAGGGGCATCGGTGCTTGTCATAATCCATCCGCATGGCCGTTGCTGCGCAGCCGCTTGAGCTGGCGATCAACACCAGTAACATCAGTTTTTGAAACACTTAACGTCCTTATTACTTATTGATACTGAGCTGCGTGAACGGGGTTGCAGATGACTTTCCCTCTACAAAGGGCCACCCACGTGGGTGGAGTAGAGCTCTACGCCGACTACCGAGGCCGATCGTAAGGACAATGAGAAATATCAACCAGACTGGAATTGGCAAGATGCGTGAAGCATGCAGGCGAGGATGCAGATCTGATGGACTTTATTGATTTTCTGGGAAACCTTTGCAGCGCATTCAGTAACTATCAAGGCTATGAAAAGCCTCGCCGGGTGTTTACCCGAGGATTCGTTGCGTTCTGCGTATTTGTGGCTGTGTTTGAGTTGATTGCGCTGAACCTCTACTACGCATAGACGAGATGGAATCAGATGCTGAGGAATCTGGTTTTTAATGGTGTTTCACGCTTGCTGGACCAGCAAAGATCGTCGGGCCGGAGTGCATCCAGGCCTTCTCGACGAAATTACCGGGTAGTTTTGTGCAGGCACAAAAAAGCCGATCCATCTGATCGGCTTAAGTGTCTGATTTTACTCAGGAATTATGGTCGGGACGGAGTGATTCGAACACTCGACCCCTAGCACCCCATGCTTGCAGGAGTGCGAAAAAGCTATACGGAACAGTCCTTTGGAACGGCGCCCACTGCAATCGATGCCTAACCGTGACTAACCGTATTTCACGAATCCCCGCAAAAGTCCCTACAGGCTTTCGACTAGAAAGTCCCTGCGCTACGGCTTTCTGCCGACCGAACACCAACCCAAAACCCTACAGTTCGTCGCCTCACCCTCGCCCACTCCCCGCACCTCGATTACTGTATATCCGAACAGTAATCAGCAAGGCATTTCCCGTGGTCCCCTCCAATATCGAAAATACCGACGACTGGCGCGGCTGCCCGACGCCGCTCGAAATTTGCCGGCACCAGCTGGCCCTCTACGAAAATGAGTTCGAGGAACTGAACCTTCAACTGCAACAGTCCAGGGAGCGGATATTCAAGTTGGTTGAGATGCACGCTGCTGCGTCGGCTGAGTGCGAAACCCTCCGCTCTCAATTGTGCGTTGCGAAGTCAGAAACGTCGGCCGCCAGCCGGCGAGCTACCGATATCGAGACCAAAAGCAACTGGGAGCTGATGGCGAAGGACAAGCATATAGCCGAGCTGCGAACCCAGATTCGGATCCTCAGCGGGGACAGTCCGTTCAAAGATCCCTTCCCTCATCAGCGGGACAATTCCTGAACGTAGGCCTGACACGCCTGCAAGGCGATCAGTCCGCGGTCGCCGGTATCGGTGATGGCGATAATTCGTTGAGCATGCGCCGGGTCAAGTCTGGCTCGTACGGCTGCATGATCCACGCTGCCGGCGCTGGCGGCTTTTGGCACGTCACAGCCACTGGCTGAATCCGCGTCGAGGAGGACTGACAGCCGCAGATCAGAAGTGGCAAGGCGATCGCGCAGGCGATCTTGGTCACGTTGGGCATCAGTCATTTTCCTGAAGTGGGTTTGCTCACTGGCCGACAGCCGCTGCTCGAGCGCCAACCGCTTGTCATGCTCGGCCTGTTGCACCGTTGCAGCAGCCTGTGTCAGTTGGTTGAAGGCTTCAGCATTCAGCCGCGCCTGCTCGGCCAGTTGCTGACCGTAGCGCCAGTCCTGAAACTGCCAAGCGCTGCCGAAGCCGACGAGCACCAGCGCCAGCACGCCGACCAAACGCCAAGGCACGGCCATCACGGCACGTCCTTGAAGAAGACGTGGTGCCCAAGCCTGAGTGTCTGTTTTGCCTTTGCCGCCCAGGCCGGAGCCTTGATGCTGGTGGCGTAATAGTGGGTGGCGCCCCCAGTTGGGTCAGGCACCTTTCCGTCAATCACCTGGTCAGCAGCGATCCGACATTGCGCCAGTTCACGGAACGGGATCTGCTTCACTCCGATCAGGAACTGATAGTTCGCGTCGGTCTTGTTCCAGCAGCTGAACTGGTACGGCTTCTGGCATACGCCGGCATAGCCCTCGCCCCACCAAGACTTTTCCTTCCCATCAAACACGCGGTTGCGGATCGTCCAGGCGACCGCGATCTGGCCGGCGGTCCCTTCCCCGCGCGCCTCACCCCAAATCGTGCGGGCGAGGATGTCGCGGTCCTTTTCAGTTGCAGTCATAAATTTTCTCCAGGCAAAAAAATACCCGATCAATGGCGGGTGACAGGTGAATCGGTCGGGAACCTGACTGAAGCCTGACGACTCAATCGAAGATTCCGTAGTAATATTGCCGACCCGACAGGAAGTCTATGCCGATGAAGCCTGAACACCGACTCTCCCAAATCGATGCACTCCGTGGCATATCGATCTTGCTTGTGCTTTTGAACCACTCCGACTCTTATACTCCTTGGAATATTCGATCCTACGATTTCGTCCACGCGTTTACAGGAAGCGTTGGGGTAGTTCTTTTCTTTGTGATTTCTGGGTATGCAATAACCCTTTCTCTTTATCGGCATCAGGAAAAGAAACCAACTGGTACGTCTCCAATCAAAGCGTTTATGTGGCGACGCTTCTGGCGACTTCAGCCGCTTGCGTTGTTCTGGGTAACCTTCACGATAATCGGAACAGCCTTCCTGAATTTCACTGGTTTTTTTGGAGACTTGGCGCAAAACTCAAGAGCTGCACTTTCAGTCCTAACGCTTACTGCTAACTACCAAGCACTTCTATCTGGCGGGCTTGGCGCACTATCAGTTTACTGGTCGCTGTCCATTGAAGAACAGTTCTACCTTGTTTACCCTTTTGTGTTCTTTGCCGTCCGATCTAGAAAACAGCTACTATCGATTTCGATTGTTGGTTATATCATCTTGGCTATATTCGTCAGAAACCCTTTAATAGTAGATTATTTCGGCGTTCATAGCTGGGTTGGCATATTCTTCCTCGCTCCGTTTTATCAGCCCATCCTCGCAGGAATAATTGTTTATATCCTGACTGAGATAATTAAGTCTAGGAACACCGAAAAAGAAATATCTGCATTTCGCTGGGTCGGAGTAGCTGCAGCGATTATGCTGCCTTGCACGTATATCCTGACCAAGCAGTATTATTACCCTATAGTCGTATACGTCCCATTGTTTTGCGCAGTAATAGTTTTTGCGGCTGCGCTACCGGGAAAAACTTTTCCAGGCACAAAGGCAATGTCGTGGGTTGGGCATCGATCGTATGGTCTTTACCTTGCGCATATGCCTTGCAGTATGGTCGTTCGTGAAGCTGCATATGCACTATTTCCAACAGCAACGTCGCCAGGGTGGGCAGTAGTTGCCGTGACAATAATCGCATGGGCTATGATGACTTTCGGGGTTACAGAACTGCTCTATCAATTCGTCGAAAAACCGCTGACAGAATACGGCCGGCGCTTTACTGATAGAAAA
Source organism: Pseudomonas sp. CROZ-RG-20F-R04-15 (assembly GCF_022662375.1). Lineage (GTDB taxonomy): Bacteria > Pseudomonadota > Gammaproteobacteria > Pseudomonadales > Pseudomonadaceae > Aquipseudomonas. Next base: position 9,544 of record NZ_JAKNQL010000023.1, read on the forward strand.
GTTGAAAGTCCTGCATACCGTTGATACCACCAACGCAGCGTCCAACCATAAGACAGCTACGTGGGCTATGCTGGAGCCACCGGCCAGTCAGGAGACAGCAACTTCAGATCAATTCGATTTACGTCCACTCGGAACTCTTTCCACTTAATCAACATTGCCGTTTCATCAGCAGTTGCCTTGCCGAGATCGGCAGCATCTTGCAGAGGCCCCATCGAACGAGTGGCTGCAGACAGAAAACCGTCTCGCACAGCAGTGTTGATAGACAGTACTTCTGCGGGGGTTGGAGGCGGGATTTCAGGCGCAGTGAATACAGCACCGTCATAGCTATAACCAATGGCAGCCACAATTTCGTTGCCGATTTCAACAGCTTTTTTTCCTTCTTCCAGCGACAGCCCTCCAGTATCCCCGTCCCATACCATCACGTTAACCACAACGCCTCTTTCAATAATTGCAAAGTTCATCAAGAGTACTCCCACATCTCAATACATCCATCGGATCCTTTTCCACCAGCGGTGGCGGCGCTTGACACAGGAGAGGCGCTACCGGCACCACCAGATCCAGGCCCGGCTCCCGCACCACCTATGCCGTTGAAATTACCTACACCGCCTCCGCCAAATGGGCCGCTGCCACCATTTCCAGAAAAAACAAATCCATTCATTACAATGCCAAGTGTCCCGGGCTGTCCTTTTGCTGCGGTAATAAGGGTGGCGGTGGTTGTAGGGAGTGCTCCTGCAGCGCCGGGCTGTCCACCATTGAATGTACTTGTGGAGGAGACGGCCACTGATCCGCCAGATAGGCCGCCAGGCGCAGTCGCTAACGATCCGAGCGTAGTTGAGCCGCCAGCCCCACCTGTGCCACCTAATACTCCTAATCCTCCTGCTCCGATGACAGCGGCCATTGCGACGGGGTTGGTAATTAGTACGTAAAGGTCCGAGCCGCTAGCGCCGCCACCTCCTACGGATATCTGCGAAGCATTAGTCGCGGCAGCTCCAGACCCTGCCGCCCCACCACCAATCAGCCTGGCGAGCACAAACTTCGTTCCAGTTGTCGGCGTATAGGTACCGCTTGTTTGGATAACCTTTACGCCAATCAGGCGGCCAGGATTGAACAATTGTTTGGCTGCGCTATAGAACTGCGATGAGCCAACCGAGTCGACCACTCCATTTGGAGTGATCCCGGCCTCGGACAGCAGTGACTGAAAAAAACCTTCCTTATCGTTTGCCCAGTCCTTCTCAAGATATGAGCCGTCCTTCGCAGTAGGAGATGTTCTGTTTTTGAATGAGCCTTGCGGGTAGGCTGCCGATGGATTATTAAATCTGCCCGGGTAACGCTCGTTAAGCTTGAGTGACATGCTACGCCCCTATGTATCCTGCAAACTCTGCAATTTCATCACCGAATTCGGCATCCATATCGCCAAACTCGAACATTTCGAATCCCTCGAGGAACCCGTTAAATCTCACTGCTTGCGGCTTCGGTACCAACCCGGCATTGAGCAGTGCGAATCGCTCAAGGTTGGTGATCTGTCCGTAAAACTCGATGCTGAAGGACATATCCTCGCCATCCGTTACGCGCAAAACCTCGGCGTTCGGAAGTAGGAAATTCATGCCATCGAGGATGTTTTCGATAGTTGCGTCGCCGTTGTTCCTAACGATCTTGGCCTTGATTACCAGTCGATAGAGCTCATCGGATAGCTTTCCGTCTTGATCAATGGTCAACGCGCTGAACATGGCTTCATCGTCGCCGAACTCATCGCCGTCCGTGAGATCGAACAGACCAGGGTTCATTGGTATGGAGCCAACGAAACTACGTGGCGCGACGACGATCCGCCCAATGACATTCAGCTGTTCGTCAACTGCGGTGTCGATGTCGTAGCTCTTGCGTACCGCCTCTGCGGCATCCTCAAGGCTTCCGCTGAGATTCCTGGCTATCGCGTACCAGTCCACCGCTTTTGGCTTATCGCGGTACTGTGCATAAATGCGGTCTGGGATATTCATCAGGTGATCACTACGGTGATGTTGCTCTCCGTCCACCGCGACATTTGGTTGTAGGCGATGACGACGTTTGCCTGTCCGCCGTTTAGACTGGACGAAGGCAAGTCGACATAGCTATCACCGTACGAGCCAATGACCTTGTTGACCGGCGTGAAGATCGTACTGAATGGCACCGTCTCACCGATATCGAATCCGTCGATCTTGAATCCAACGTCAGCCGGGATCAGGTCGCCGGCGGCGTACTCCATCATCGCCTCCTTTATAAGCTGGTCGGCGTTCGGCGGAAGTGATCCGTCGCTGACGACATGGATGACCGGCAGCATGTCGACGTAGATGGGGCGACTCGCGCGGACCACCTTCTTATTGGTCGGGTACTTGGGTGAAGTGACCTCAACTTGGAAGGGCGTGCCGGCCTGATATAGCAGCGCACCAGGGTTTTTCTTCAGATAGATCGCCATTGCAACATCGTCGTCAGTCCCACCATCTACGATGGGTGCGATTGAGTGCGGCGGGAGTCCATGTGGATTGTCTGCCGTTACGGCGCCTGAGTTTGTGTCGTTCTCGTACACCTTCACTCTGCGCACGCCGTCTACGCCGAATAGTTCGCCGACCATGGAGTCGATCTGGTTATTGCCCGGCTTGCCTACTGCAGTTGCTCTTGTCACGCGTAGCTGCTCATCGCGCTGACCGTCGGTGCCGGGCGTGGCAGGCGCGGCGTTTGTCACGCTGGCCAGGCCTGCTACCACGTCCACGATGCGGGTGATGGTGCCGACGTCAGCCTGGGTAGGCCCGACGACTGTGCATGTCGCGTTGACGGTCGCCAACCCCAATGAGTCGGCGGTCACGGCCTGGTCAGTCGCCCAGCGGCTGCCGGTGGTGACCGACTCAAACCGGCTACCTGTTGGAGTGGGCGTGCCCGGGGTTGCGGTTAAGGTCAGTTGCACGCTCGATCGCGAACCGCCTGAGCGGATGGTGCCAGTCAGCGAGCAAATGATGTCGAGGTCGTTGCCCTTGGCCTTGTTCGGATCTTTCGAGTTGTAGGCCTGCTGCAGCGTCTCGTCGAGCGCGTAAAAGATCTCGGAGTCATGGGCCATTTTTAGGCCGTCTGGGGTAGATGGGTCGAGATTCCAAAGCGGATCGATATCGACGTAGAACTGACGCTCCTGGGCAAACCACTCGTTTTGCGTTTGAAGCACGTAGCCGGTAGAAGTCAGGCTAGCCATTCAGTGTTACCTCTTCTAGGCCGAACTCAGTGAGAATCCCAGCGCTTACGCTGTATTTGCGGTTTTCGATATTGAAGTCAGCGTAGAAGCTGGTGAGCCGGATCACGCCCGGCGTGTTGGCGATGCGCGCCCTGAGTGCAGCCTCGGCGGTGGAGAGACTGGTGAACTTGCCCAGGATCTGCTCGTACCATGGCGTGCCGTCGGTGATGTCCCGGAAGTACTCGCCCAGGAATAGGCGGAGCCGGGTTAGCACGGTCTGGGCGACCTCGGACTGCCCGGTGATGAACTGCTGCCCGCGCGTCACGATGTCGCCTGTCCCGTCGTCAAGCCTGCGTACGGTCATGGAACTGGAACTCCGCTTGTCCCGGAGCCCGGGGTTACACCGCTATGGCGATGAGTATTAAGGTTTACGCCGGCGGCGGTGATGACGTTGCCGTCCGGCGTGATCTTCAGCCCGTTAATCAGGAACGCGCCGTCAGCCTGCAACTGGAAGCTGCCGGCACCGTTCTGCATCAGGGTTGTACCGTCGGCCAGCACGTTGAACCTTGCGACCCCGTTATCCATGGAGATGCTGTTGTCGTTTTTCAGCCAAACGAACTGTGTGCCTGCTCGATTGCGCAAGCGCACTCCGTTGTTTTGAAACTCCGGTAGCGCGTTTGGCTGAGATCGGAAGCCAGGCAGAAACATTGCGTCCTGCATACTGTGGAAGCGGCCGATCGGGTTGGTTGCAACACCGCCGCTCTGGACCCACCCGTCAATGCAGCGCTGGGAAAACAGGATGTCGCCCTCACAGTCAGGGTCGATCTGGTATTCGACGCAATAATCACCACCAGGGAAATAGACTGGGACTTCGATAATAGGAGGAACCTTGAACTCGGCGCCGTTGATGTCTACTCGCGCAATTCCTGGCTGCACCTGGGCGAGCTGGGTATCTGGATTGAACGTCAGTACATGACCTGGGATTGAAGTACTGACCCCCTTCAAAACTTCGCGAAATGCGTCGCGGATGAGCTTTGCCTGCTTTGCGCGACCCTCAGACTCAAGCATTCCAGCTCTCCATTTTTCCACGGGCAATAAAAAACCCGCCGGAGCGGGTCGTTTGATGGGTTCTGCTGTGTTGTTGGTCTATCTGATATCACCGAAGCCGTCGGTCAAGACGCCCTTCTCGCTGTACTGGCTGCTCACCAAAGCTTGGATTTTCGACTCTACCTGTCGGAGACTCGACATCATCCCCTTCGTAGGGCCTTTGACCAGGGTCTTACAACCGCTGCGAGCCAGGCTTAGGTCGTGCTCGCGAATGTCGGAGATCATCTTGCTGTAGATCCGCATGTTCTGCGACTTCAGCGCCAGAGATATTGAGCTGCCGCCGTATTCTGGGTCGTTCGCGACATTCACAACTCCTCCTCCCGCTTTGAGCGCGACATCGACATAGTTATACATCTGGCGTCCGTCGCACTCGGCCTGATTCTCGGCCGAAAATGCGGTATTTGATGCGGTAGCCGCGAGGATCACGAAGGTGGTGATCATGGACCTGATCTTCATCGGCATGTGCTTCCCTGGATGGTTCGGTAATACAGCGAAATGTAGCAGACACAACGCCGTAATTCCGAAGGCCTACTTTTCATCTGACGAACTGCTGCCCGCGCATGAACGAGGTATTGGCCGATGCCACTGCTTCGCCTCGCGTGATCACGCCGTTGTGGTTCACATCCAAGCCAGAGTTGGCCGCGTACTCGCGCTGGTAAGGACCGGAATCACGCTCCCACATTACATAGGAGTCAGGCCTACCGACGGCAGCCGGCCAAAGCACTGCAAGATAAGCGTCTCCCAAATTGCGGATTCGCCCGTCGTAAGGCCGGTAGTAACTCTCGACATAGTCGAGCTGGCGAATCGCGGTCATGCGCGCCAGCTGCGCCGTTGATGTTCCGAGTCCACGCGCAGTTGATTCGATGAACTGAATCAGACCGGTTGCCGTGCTCCCAGGATTGCGGGCGGCAGGGCTGAACGTATAGCCAGTCTCGAACCCCATTACAGCCATCAGCCAATTGGGGTCAAAGGATAAGCGTGACGTTATCTCGCGTACTTTCGCTCGGAAAGCCTGATCGACCCTTGCGCCCCAGATCAGCTTCCCGTTTTCTGTCGTGGCCAGCTGCGTAGTGCTTGGAGTCGTACCGGCGCGAAGACCGTCGATCTCGGTTCGCCAAACGTCGCTATGGGAGTCGCCGCTGTGCTTCATTGCGAAGATGTTGTACTCGCCGTTGGCGCTGGCATCACCGCTCAACTCGGAAACGAACAGGTTGCCTGTGTTGAAAGTGGCGAACTCACTCTCGACGTCGATCTTGCCGTTGATGCGCAGAGCCGGATTCATTTGCACCGAAACGAATACGCCGAGACCGTCAGGCCCCCGCGAAACCTCTGGGATGCCGATCATTCCGCTGAACTGGTCAATCCTGACCGGTGCGGCAGTACGTGGCATGTTCGTTTTCGTGACTACGATTCGCCCACGGTCCTGCATCCACTCGAATTTATAGGCATAGGCCAAGTCGTTCATGGCTGAGGGTATGTCACCGTCCACCACCAGCCCGGACGACAATGGCTTCGCATCAGCGAACTGGGCATTGTCGATGTCGATCGGGAGCGGCCAAGCCGCCGCAAGAGCGCGGAGAACTTCCTCAATGCGAGTCCCGATACCGAACGACAGCTGAGCAGAGGCTCTATCTACCGCCGGCTGTCCGGAACGACAGACGAGCCTAGTAATGATCTCCGGCGCTCCAGGCTCGCGCTCACGAAGAGTGTTCGTCACAAACCCGGTGAAAACCGCATCGATGTTATCGTCGTACCCTGCGCGGAGAACAATGCTTGACCCTTGAGCGATGCTGGATCCTTTGTTCATGTTGTAGAGGCGAATGTCTGCGAATGAAATCGCGTCACCTGGTGAAATATCGATGTTGAACTGAATGCGGAACTGTCGACGCCCATATTGGGGGCCGATGTAGGGCTGGCCGTTTACGTCGACCGACCAGACTCGCTCTCTCATGTTTCCACCAGTGGGGGCACCCAAACTAGGAAGTTGTCGACGCCAAGATTATCCAGAGTCACATCGGCACCGGTGAACACCATCTGGCCGATTCCCGCGCGGTAGCTCTGGATGACGTCACTGCCCGGCTCAAGCATGGCGCCTGATACAAGCCGGCTGCCGTCACGAATCAGATTCATCGACCAGGCCGGCGCATCCAAGTAGGAAATAAAGTCGACCTCAAACTCGATCAGGTTCTCGCCTAGCTGTATGGAAAATCGCTGATGCGCATTAAGCGCGCCCGAGCGCAAAGGGATCACGTTCATCAGACGACTCCGTCAAGAATGCCATTCACCGCACTGGCCACAGTTTCATTCGCCTCCTTGGCGATGGCCTGGCCCCGCTTGATTGCCCGGGACAGCGCGCTCTGCGAAGGATCTCCCTCTCGTAGCTGAGGCAGCGAACACTGGGTGTCCTGCACGATGCGATCGAGACTGATCACCTCCTGCAGCTCTGCGACAAACTCCAGTCCGCCCTCATTGCGCGGCTCCTTCGTCCTAGATAGGCGAGTGATCGCCATGTTCTTCAGGAGTATGTCGCCGGCGTCAATGTCGAATGGGTCGGCAGACTTCATCAGCCATAGTAGGAAGTCGAGCGTAGTGCTGGCCCTGGTTTCGTCGCTGCCCGCGAGGAATCCGGCCGATAGGCCGGCCACCGTCGAAACAATCGGATTGCTCGTCAGGTTTGAGATCGCGCCACCAAGGAAGTCGGTCAGTTGAACCTTGACCGGGTTGTTGCTGATTGCCCCGGTCATCGTCCATTTGAAAGGATTCAGGATGCGGTGATCTGAAATCCTCACGCCAGACTCGATCGGAACGGATGTGATGGTGACGGTCGCCTCGAACGTGTCCTCCAACACTGCGTCGAACGAGTAGCCCGCGATGGTGGGCGCCTGTCGCGTGAAGATATTCATGATGCTCAAGGCTATCGCTCCGTGGTGGTCCTCAGGTCGCCCAAGGTTTCGTAATTCTGCCGCTCGTTGACCTGAGTGATCTTGGTCTCCAGCGCCTGACCATCAAGCTGGACGGTAATACCGAGCTGGTTTTGCACCTTGATTGGCGTCTTGCTGAGTGCGCCGGCGAATGCCTCGGCATTTGCTTGGCGATCATCTTCTGCTGTTGATTCGCTAGCTGGCGGCATGATGTCTGCTGCTGTTCTACCGCCAAGCACGTCGTCAACATGGCGCCCGGGCTCCTCTGGCGGGAGTGGCAAGCTGGTATATCCAGAATCCTCATCGGATTGCGGATGGCTGTACGCCTGCGGAACTTGGTGATCGTCGCCGCCCTGCTGGACATTGGATGAGCTGGAAACCCCAGGATTTCCGCCAAACATCAATTCCATTGGGCCTTTAATCCTTTCGAGCCCGGTCATGCTTTTCAGGAGTTCGTCGAACTTTCTCGATGCAGCCGAATAGCCTGGAACGTATTCGTCAAGAGTTCGGTTCACAACGTTCGCGCCGATAGCGGATCCAGTCAGCGCCACGCCAGCGGTGCCTGTCTTGCTCACAGCTCCGCCGACGGTGTTGAGCCCAAGCTTCGCGGCGGTTGCGCCAACTACCGCCGCCGTTGCTGATGCGCCAAGCGCGGCGGTGGCCTCGGGGTTTTCAGCTGAGTAGTCAATTGCCTTGCTGATCTGCGGCCGGTACTCCTTGAGGAAGTTGTTCACCGCATCGCCGGCGCCGATCAGGCTTGGAAGGAACTTGTCAGCAAGCTCATTTTTGATGCCCTCGATGATCAGACCGAACTCGCTCGAGTTCTCCGCGAGCTTTCGCGCATTGTCGGTCAACTGATCGACTGGCCCAGTCAGGTCGCCGGCCTTCTTCATCGATGCGTCGAGCTGATCCACGCCGCCAGCGAGGGATCGGAAAACCGCATCTGACAAGCCGAGCGAGCTCTGAACAACGGATCGCTGCCCCTCGTCGAGCCGAGGGATCATCTCCGCCAGCGCGCGCATGAACTCTTCGCCGGTTTTCGTATTGTAAAGCGTGCTTACGTCCAGTCCGGCCATGGCCAGATCATTGATCGGCCCCGCATCACCTTTCAGTCGCAGATTGTTCTGGATTTCTTCGAAGCGCTTGAGGGTTTCGACCGCGTCGGCCGCGTCCCCGCCCATCAGTTTGATGGCGTTACCGTAGTTGTAGACGGCAGCCTGAGAGGTGCGCAGGTTCTGCGTTGACATGGCCAGCTTGTCGACGTTGTTGGCCACTCCCACAATCGATGCGGCGGCGGTGCCGAAAGCGCCAACCAGTGCAGCAGAGATTCCCAGCGCGCCAGACTTTATTCCGTTCAGGCTGGCGTTGATCTTTTTGTCACCGGCTTCCAGCGCCTTGGTGTCATAGCCGATGCCAATCAGGAACGACTTCAGTACCTTGCTAGCCATTCTTCGCGGCCTCGTATTGGTCGAACAGTTCGTCCATGGCTTGGTTGAAGCGCTCGACATCAGCGATCGATAGCGACCCGTCGGCGAGTTGCGACCACGTACAGAGTGGTGGGCAGATGCCAACAATCCCAACGCAGGGCCGCATCAAGAACCAATTTACGGCGCTACGCTTTCCGCGCCCGGCTGCCTTGGGCTTTTTTCGCCGCTTGGCAGCCAGTCGAAAAAATCGGAGAGATTCCAGCGCAGCAACTCGGACAGGAGTTGGTTGTACTGCACCATCTTGCCGCCGAAGTCGGAAACGGTGACCGCACGCTCAGTTCCGTTGATGAACACCCGAGTCATGAGCATCTGCGTGACCTGCGCCTTCACGTCCTGACGCATCGACATGAACATGGCGCTCAGCACCTTGTCGTCGATTTCTAGACCTGCGCCGGCAGCCGTGGCGAATCGCTCCAGCACGGCGGCAGACAGCAGGGACATTAGGCGGTCTTGATCGACCGCGCTGGCCATGGCGGCGTTGTACTGCACGCCGCCGATGGTGAATGCTTTCACGCTCATCTATCAGCCCCTTGTCGCTTCCCAGATGTTGAATTGCATCGTGAACTGGTCATCCGTGATGGTGGAACCGGCCCGGCCGCGCTGACCATCGTTCACCAGCACACCTTCAGATCCAAGCGCAGTTTCCAGCGTGCCGATCTGGGTGAAGGTTAGTGTGATGTTGGCGTTCGAGTTCAGCAGGCCTTGCACGTAGGCGGAGTCTGCAGAGCCGGGGTTCAGGTATACGTTCACCTCGCGCCCGGGATTGATCCGGTCGAGGCGGACAGCATTCCCTCCCTGACCGCGGCGCAGCTGGCTGCGCGCATCGATTGGCGCGTCCGTGTACGGGGTCGCGGTCTCGCCCCAGTCCTGGATCTGCCGGCCGTTGATGGTGACGACGCACAGGTCTGTCGAGAAGTTATTCAGGCTCATGGATCACCTATCAATAGACGTCGAGATCGACATCGACAATGTGGATGGCGCCGGCGCGGAACAGGCGGATTCTCAAAGGTGCGGCCTTGCGGGCATTACGATCAGCCTCAGACAGATCGAGAATGTCCTCGGGCTTTGTCAGGATCTCGAAGCCGGATGTGTACTTCTCAAGCCCATCGTCAGGATCAATGTAATTGCGCGGGCCGAGGTAGCCGTTTCCGATATAGCCCTGCGAGAACGATCTCGCCGCACCAATCAAAACGGCTTCGCCTGCCGGGGTTTGCCGCAACTTGGTCGGCTGGTTCGCATTTGCGTTGTACAACGCCGTGGTCAACCCGTTGATGTAGGCATCCAGGTTCACCACATCATCAATGAATTCGCCGTAGGTGCTGTGCGTGACGGTGTTGATCCAGCGCCCCGAATCGACCGACCCTTGATTGTCGACGACGGTGTAGAAGATCGCTTTCTTGGTGGCACTCTGCATCGCGGCGTATGCAGTACCGGTCAGCGATTCCGCCGGCACCCCTGGAGATTTTTTGAACTCGCCGGTGATGGTCGAGTTGTCAGCACTGTAGTTGACGGCTGCGAAATGCTTGGCCAGTGCTGAACCGGAATATGGATCGGTGGCGTGCGCGGCGGTGTAAACGTGGCGGAAACCAGCGGTCGTCAGTTGAGTGGCGATATCGTCAGTGTCGGCCGGGTCGCGGATCTCGATAGCCGAAGCGCCGGTCTGGTTGTCGATGAACATACTGGTGTTGTCTTCGCACCATTGGGCGATCGCCAGCACATCGGCCTTGACCGCAAGAATCGGCGCGGTCCACATGGTCCAGTACCACCACAGCAGGTTCCTGGCTTTGTTGAGCGTGGCGGCGCGCGTGGCATCGGCCGTAGCCACACCATAAACCTTCAGTTCGCGGGTAGCAGGCGTGCCGCCGAGCCAGCGCTGTGCTGCCTTGTATGTCTCGGTGGTATCAGCGAAATCCTCTGACAGCGCAGGGAGGCTGAAATACGTCCGGTACGTGTCCGGCGAAAAGCCAACCGGCAGCTCAAGCTGCGGCGCGAACAGCATGGCACTGGCAAAGTTCGCATTGCCCAGGCCTGCCGGGCTGATCCGGGCATTAATCCGGATGATGTTGGTAGCTGGATAGCTCACTGTGCTAGCTCCAATGGGTTATGTGGGGTCGAATTCCACGATGAAGGTGTCGAGGACCTGAGCCTTTTCGTTCTGAAGGGCGACTTCTACGCTCAGGATGTTGTTGATCTCGGCCACGCTGATCGCCTCGTACATAAGGCGAATGGTGATCTGTGCGCGCTGCTCGAAGTTGGCCGATTGCAGGCTGGTCAGGTTGTTCACACCGTCGGTGCTGTTCCAGCCGATCTTGGACTTGAACAACATCATGCTGATGTCTGGTCGCTTATTGGCCTGTTTCAGGCGCTCGGCATACATCAGCGCCTCACCGCGATAGAAGTTGATGCTGGCCGAACACATGATTTGCGCGCGTACTTCGGTCTCGACTTTGTCGTCGGGGATGTCACGCGACTTGATATTCGCCTGGCCGCGCTCGCCGACGTATTGCCGCGGCGTGATGGTCGCGTATTCACCCTTTGGTGCTGGCATGCTTCCGGGGCCTGCCTGATCAGCAAGAACGCACTCAGGCACGCCGGTCGCCAGCATCACAATCGGACGGAGCTTCTTGAACAGTTCTTCGTTGGTCATGCCGGACCGCCTGACTGGTCGTCGATTCTGGAGACAATGACCTTGCAGTAGTTACGCCAGTGGCGGTTGTCGCATTTGACGGCTTTCCACTGTTGCCCCAGAAATTCCCACGTTCCGGTCTGGTCAATCAGCTGCATATCGCCCTGGTTGATGTAGATCCGCCGCGCGTCGACGATCCGTTCGCCACCCTGTCGAAGGAAATCAACTTCCCTGTCGCTGGCTGGCTGGATGTTCACGATGTACTGGGTGGTGCTTGGGGTGCCGGGCACCCAAATTCCTTCTACCCAGTCACCACCGGTATCAACCGTGCGGCTTGCTTCGACGCTGGCGAAGACCTGGTCGATCTGGCCTTCCATATTCAGGCTCATTCAAGACCCTCCGTTACCGGCCCGACTGAGACCTTGTGCGTTACTGACTGGCGCATAGCGCCGGAGTCGATGAGAGGGTTGTTGCTGCCTTTCTTGCGAATGGTCGACGCTGCGTTGGGCGGCGTCTTCAGGTCGGTCATGTAAACCTTCACCTTGCCTGCGGCCACGGCACCGACTGCTTCAAGGATTTGATCCATCGACTGCCCCGCCTCCATGCCGTCCTGAATGGTTAGCAGCACCTCAGGGGTGGCACTAGCCACCCCGGGCTCAAGCCATGGCCTGGCAGGGATATCGATCGTGTGCGGCTGGGTCACACCCAATTGCATGTATCCGGCACCAGCCTTAAGAAATCGCACCTCATCTCGGTCGGCTGCCGCCTTGCTGGCATAGCCGTATGACGTGCCACCGGGGTGCTTGATCTCGGCGCCGAACTCATGCGTGGCGCCAAGCCCGGCCATGGTGATATCGCCTGACTCGACGTTGCCGGCTTCTTCGTGAATGCCGATCGTCACGACCTTGTCGGACTTCAGTGCATTCAGCTCTTTCGCGAGCTCGTCCTGTAGTTCCTGAAGGCCGTGAATGGTGAGATCGATCATTCAAACCGCCTTGGCACCCATCCCGGCGCGCTTCTTGAGCCTGTAGAACTGCTGGCCGTAGTTGGTGTAGGTCAGCCAGTCGGTGCCGGCGTCCATCATCTGCGGCACGCGGTAGGCGATCGATTCATCGCCGACTGACTTCTGGGCCACGTTGAGTCGGGCCTCGGAGTTGGGTGTGCCGCCGGCGCCGAGCGTGGCAAAGTTGGTTGCCAGCCAATGCGCCGCGAAGTACTGCATGCCGCGCCACTTGAAGTTGTCGCAGGTCAGCTCTAGGGCGCCCCACCGGCTTGAGCCAGTCTCGGTACCGGCCTCGCAAAGGGCCTCGACGATATACTCGTCGGGCCACTTCACTGGGTCGGCAAATGCCTTCAGGACTGGATTGCTGCGGAAAGCCGCAATCATCTCGGGGGTGATTAACATGGGCTCTCCGTTATGAATGAGTGGGCGCTAGGCGCCCGGGTGTTACACGACTGGCTGTGCCTTGGCGATTTCTTCGCGCAGGCGTTTTTCGCCCCAGCGTGCGTTTACTTCGATGCCGAGTTCTGCGGCTTCATCGCGCAGCTGGATGAGGACGTCGTCGCCGCCTTCATCCTCTTCACCTTCCAGTTCGTCCGCGCCAACGCGGCGCAGGTCACCGCTCTTCAGCAAAGCTTTGACAAAATCGATCTTGGCCACCGCGTCAGGCACTTCAACCGCTGGGTTTTCACCCGGCAGGATTGGGTAGCTGGTTTCTTTATCGCCCACCAGGTGGTTGATGGTGATCAGTCGTGCTGCTTCGTTCTTCAGGTACATGTCGAATCCTCGCCCGGAATCATTGGCCGCCGCCCCGGGCATAGCGGAGGCGACCATGGATCAGTTGGTTAGAACTGGTCGCGGTACGCGCCAGAGAACGGGTAGCGGAATTCAACGCCGCTGATCTTGTACTCGCACGGCACGTTGACCTTCAGGTTCCACATCTGCGGAGCCAGGGAGCGCCATGGGATCGGCACCTGCATGCCCAGGTTCTCGTCGTTCAGTTCGTAAGCGACGATGCGGTCCTTGCTGCCGTTGGACACACCGGCGGCGGCCAACTGGGCAGCAGACAGTTGCAGGCGGCTGAAGATATTGATCGGGCGACCGGTCAGCGCGGTGAACTGGTTGTTGGTGCGGAAGTACTCGAGGATGGTCTTGTCGGTGATGGTGCCCATCCGCTTGTTCGAGATGAACGCGAAGCGGGCAGCATCCAGGATGATCGTGTCAGGGACGTGCACAGTGGCCGAGTTGATGTAGACATCAACCAGGATCTTGTTCAGGTCGGCGACGATCTGGTCACCGGTGGTCGCGGCGTTGTACCAGTCCAGCGTGGAGTTCGACAGCGCCAGGTTGGGGTTGTTGAACAGCCCAGTCATGCCGCGAGCTGCGTCACCGAAGTACGCCACACGCTGGGTATGCTCTTGGGCACCACGGAAAGCCAGACGGGCTTTGGTGGTATCCAGCGGGATGCGCAGCTGTTGCGACTTGCGCAGTTCGTCCAGGCTGTAGCTGTACTTGTTGCCCGCGTAGCCGATCGGCACAACCGATTTGTTCGCGTTGACCGTCACATCGGGTAGGTCGTCAGCGCTGGCGCCGATGAACTTGCCGATGGTCACGCCGTCGTAGCTGATGTAGTCCCACTGATCTACCCACTCAGGCAGAGAAGTGTCGACCGGGATCAGCTCCATGTAGTTGATCGCGGCGTACTTGGCCTCGTAGATACGAGATTCCAGGCTCGCCAGCTGGCTGATGTAGAACGCCAGGCCGTCATCGAGGGTCGGCAGACCGTCATTGAAGGTCACTTGGTACGCATCGCGGCCGATCTGGTGCGCGATTGCGGCATCGATGGCTACGACGATTTTTTTAAGCTGGGTCATGTCGATTAGCCCCCGACCTTGAGAGAAATTTTGCCAAGTGCACCGGCGCCGGTGGTGGTTACCCACTTGGCGTTCGGGATCAGCACGGCCAGGGTTGCAGCCGCGCCAACCACGTTCGAGAACTGGCCTTGGTTGGTGCCGGTGCCGTCGCCGACTACCAGATAGACCGGGTCATCCTTGACGACTGCTACACGGGCGGTCACCCAGATAGGCGCCATGGTCTCGACGGTCATGTCGCGCTTGGCGACCGCGCCGAACACATCGTTCTGCGTGTAGGCGCGGTTCAGTTCGCGCTTCACGACGCCGATGAACTGGGCTGCGGTCGATGCAGCGACCGGCAGTTTTGCGCCGTCTTCACCGTCGCTCACAACACCCAGGCCGTAAGCGATGTTGACAGTGCCTTTGTTGACCTTGGAGACGCCGTTGGACACTTCGCCGTCAGCGACCATGCCCGCGTACGCGACGCCGTGGTTGATTGCGTTACCACCGATAACTGGCATGGTTAGGCTCCTTTCTGTTTGTGGGCGCCGGACAAGCTTTGCTTGTGCGCCTGATATGGGGTCGGTGCGGCATCAGCGGTAACGCCCGGTGTCGCGCCGTCCTTGGCCAGCTGCACGAACTGAGCGAAGAGCGCGGCGGTGTCACCCATTGGCTTTTTGTCTTTGGGCTTCTTGCCACCCTTGCCGTCGTCCTCCTCTTCCTCTTCCTCCTCATCCTTATCGGACTCGGCGTCGAAGGCGGCTTCAACGTAGCCGGCGGACTTGTCCGACCAATCACGCTTCGGCAGGGCCACAGCCAGCGCGGCGCGCTTGATCTCGATCACGTCGAGGCTGTCGCAGGTGAATTCGTCGCCGGCGACCTTGCGGGCAAGGGCCTGGGCTGAGCTGATGGCTTTGACGCGTTCGCCGATTGCGACATCGCCGGAAGCTTTGCGGGCCTCGACCAAGTCTTCAGCAGCCTTGTCAGCGGTTGCCTGGGCCTTATCAGCCTTGGTTTCCGCATCAGTGGCACGCTTCAACAGTCGGTCGAACGAGTCGGCGACCACTTGGGCGTTCGCAGGATCAGCAACATCAACGCTGCGCCCGCTATCGGTGGTGATAAGTACAGGCATTGTGTTGCCTCCTGGGTTGTGGTCGAAGACGCGAGCGATGCCGCCCGCTCTCGCTTTGGTAACCACCGCTTGGTGGTTGATGATGATGTTGCGCTGGGTGTACTCGTACTCTTGGCCGTCGGCAGTCACGCCGGGGCCGTGGACGTATTCAGCGGTGTAGCCTGCGGAGAGTTCACACTTCCCGGCGTTGATGTCGTCGATGGTCTTCTGGTCTTTGATGATCAGATCGCAGATGACAAAGTCGCCATCACGACGGCCAGAGCCGCGCACCTCGCCTACAGCTACGGCCTTGTAGTTCTTGGCCGTGACCAGCTCTTTAGGGTGGTCGTTGGTGACTGTCGCGCCGTCGTACGTGCCCAGTGACGAGTCGTTGAACACCTCGTCTTCTGGGCGGTACACACGAACGATTCGATTCGGATCACCGTCGAGCCCAAGCTCGCGGGCCAGGTATTCCTGAATGCCGGTGCGCGCCACCCGGCCCGGCACCTTGAGGAAGCCCTCGTCGGTGTATTCACGGTGGGTGATGCGGTGGCTTGACCGATCAAATACGGTGCACTTCATTCTTCTTTCGTCCATGCCATGAGCCGCTGCATTTCTTCTTCGTTGCCGGTCTCTACAACCAGGCCGAAGGTCCGATACGACTTCCCGGACAACGAAAGGCCGTCCTCGGTATCAGGGATACCAAGCTTCACTTCGCTCAGTTCTTCCGGAGTGAAATGGATCGCAATATGGTGTGATTGGCTTTCGAATACCGACTCGGCGCCGGTCTCGATGCACTTAACCTTGATTTTCATGATCGCTCTCGTCGCTGGAATGGATTAGCGGTAGACGCCCGGCGCTGTGCGGCCTGCGTCTTGGTTGGCCTTGACCTCGCGAGCGCTCACTGGGCGCGCGATGCATCGACACTGATAGTCGGAGCCGGGTTTGATTGGCTTTCCTTCGGAACTCAGTGGCAGGTCGTCCCAGCGGTAAATCCCTTTGCCGTAGGCGGTGACCTTGTTGGCGATCTCCGAGTGTCGGTGCCGGACACGGCTGTCGTCGGAGTCAATCCACTGGAAGTACTCGAAGCCGGCGCCCTTCTGCTGCTTCTCAGCCAGTTCGCCATTGATCTTCGATGTCTGGTCGCGGGCAATCATCTTGGCGCGACGCTGGGTCACCCCGAACTGCTCCTGCAACGCCTTCTCGATGTAGCCAGGTCGCATACCGGAACGCATGTTCGCCAGCACCAACGTCTGCACCTCATCCAGGTACTTGGCGGGGATGGACTTGATCAGCTGGGCGTTCTGCTGGGCGGAGGCCTTCAGGTAGTCCTGCATGGCGCTGTTGCCGCTGTACACGTCGATGCCGGCCGACTTCTTCAGATCTCGCTCGGACTTCTTGAGCGACGACTGAACGAACTCGCCGGCGATACGCGCACCTGCCGCCTGCACCGTCGGCGATGACCAGCGACTAACCAGCGTTGATATGGCGTTGATGATCAGGTCAGACCAAGCATCAGTCGTGACTACCGCGTCCTGCGTGTACTCCGGCGCCAGCTGGCGAACCAGCGGCATGATCTCTTTGCTGATCGACGCCTTGACCTGCTTCACCAGCCGCTGCAGCTTGGCGTTGTACTGGATGCCGATCATGTCCATGGTCATTCAACCTTGTCGTCAGCATCCACCGGGTCATTGAACATGGTCAGGTCCTCATCAGCCTCCAGCGCGGCGATCTTGTCGTCGTCGAACTGGTAGAGCTCTTCGGCCTGCAGGCGGCGCTGGATTTGGCTGGTGGTCACAACCCCGCCGTCCTTGTAGAGCATATCGGTCTCGGCCTTGGCCTTGTTGGCAGCGGATATCTGCACGGCGTCCGGCTGTTTGTACGGATTCCAGACGTAGTTGAAGTCATCCAGCCACCGGCCGGTGGCCGAACGCACCATCACCTCATCGAGCTGGCGAAGACCGGGATCGATCTGCGTCAGGCGCTTCGATGACAGGTGGTTGTAGTAGTTGGTGTCGTCGCCCTGGCCATCGTTGCCCAGGCCCTTGGCAGACTCGCCGAATAGGCGCGTCACCGGGATACCAGCGGCACCGGCGATCCAGGTCATGAGCAGGTCAAGCACTGGCGCAACCCCGGAAAGGTCCAGAGTTTTGCGGTCGTACGTCTCTTCGCCATCCAGCAGCGCCAGATTGATCGATGATTTCATCATGCTGAACAGGGCGTAACGCGCTGTGATGGCGTCGTCCTGATCGCTTGCCAGCTCATCCGAGAGGCCTTCGCGCTTGATGATGTCGACGTTCGCTTCCTGCATCAGCTCGGCAATGCCGTCCTTGCTGGCGACGATGTCCATCACGTCATCAAGGCACTTGCGCAGCTCTGAGTCTCCCCAGCCCTGCGTCTGCGCCCGTTGGCGGCGTGGCAGCTTGGCGCCGGCGAACCGGGCGAAGTGCGTCCAGTGGATTTGCTGTGCACCGGCAGAGATCGTGTAGAACTCCGGCTGCAAGTAGTTCGCGGCCAAGATGTTGGTTTGGTTCAGGTCCATCGCCGTCATGTCGAAGCGATCGATGACCAGAAGGCGGTACAGGTCGCCCTTCTTGATCTTTTCCGGCTTGAGCGGCTTGGTCAGGTCCTGGTTGGTCAACATGAGGATGCCTGCGCCACCGTACAGGCGCGCCCAACTGGTCGCCTCGCTCACCATGGCCGGCAGTTGCAGGCGGTCTTCCTCGGCCCGGATCACGTCCGCGTCGTCACACTTGAGGGTGCGCCACTCGCGGGTCATGTCCTCGGCCGGGTAGTCCACGATCGCCCGGGCAAGCCAGCTGGTCTGATATGCCGCGTCCAGCTGCTGGAAGTCGTTCAGGAACCCGTATTGGAACTGGTTGTGTGAGCGCTTGGCCTTCTGGGTGCCAAGGCCGGATACGACGTTCACCAGGCCGTCACTCGACGATTTGATCTGCGCCTCGTATTTCTGAGCGGCCCGCACAAGGGCTTTGCCCAGCTTTTTGTCTGCTGGCACTAAGCCCTTCTTGCTCATGGGGTCACCGATTGGGTTATAGGAGGTCGCGGATCGATCGTTTGCCCTTGATGTAAACCTCGGACAAGGCGTCGATCATCACGTCGGTCTGGTCGTCGTACTTGTGGCTGTCGTCGGCAGTGAAGGACGCGACCTCACACACGAACTCGTAGTTTTGGCTGTCGTCGTACGGAAGGCAGACCAGCTTCGCAGCGTGGAATCCCTGCACGTCGAGTGCGCGGGTCAGCTTGTCGCGATCCCGAGGGACTGGCGTCACCTTGAGCGGCAGACGCTTCTCCATCTCCTGGATCAGGCCGGTGCCGCTTGATTTGTCCTCGACGTAGACCCGACGCAGGATGCCGTTGGCTTTCCCGTTCTTGGCCCATGCGCCTTTGACGAATGCCTCGAACTCGCGACGCAGGGTCTTGGCATCCATCCGTCCGCGCTTCATGCTCAGCCGGTAGATGCGCCCCTCGGCCACGCCCCATTCCGCGAAAACAGTCCAGTCGTTCCAGGTGTTGGTCTTCTGGGCGGTGTCTGCGGTGATGAAGCGGTAGTCGAACTTCTCCGGCAGAGGAAGATCGGCGCCGGCGTCCACGTCGCCGTAGTACTGGAAGTCGTCAGCCGAGAAGATCCCGCCGTCGAGCGTGTCGGGGTTCTGCATGTACTGACTGCTGAACGTGTACGGGTGAGCCGTACGGAGCGCGATCAGATCGTGAACGTTTTCCTTCGCCGGCCAGTACGACCAATAGCCGTCGACCTGCTCGGACCCGCATACGCTCTTGATGCAGCGCTCGCGGATGCCGTCTGGCAGGCTGTCGATGTATTCCTGATTGACCAGGGCCGGGATCTTGATGTGCAGATCGATCTTCAGGCCCATGCCGCCGGACAGCAGGAACGCAGTCGAGTCGTCGACATGTCCGCGCTGCTGGATCGCGACGAATGGTGTGCCGCTGTGCGCCTTCCGGCTGCGCAGGGTGTTCACCAGGCGCGTGTGCGACTTGCGCCGCTTGGCCTCGCTGAACAGGTCGTCGATCTTGTCCCAGTCATCCGCCTGGATGTGACCGGTGTAGCCGTCGCCCATGTAGCCGCCACGGACGCCGGTGATCTGTCCACCACTGGAGCGACTGAATAGCTGGTGTACGCGCTTCCCATCCTTAGCCAGCGTCCAGTCGTCTACCTTGTCCTTCTCGATGTCGAAGGGGTAGAACTCGCGGAACTCTGAGGACTTGACCAGGGCGCGGCTGCGCTCGCTGTTCTCGTCCACCAGATTCTTGGAGTAGCTGGTGTTGAGGATCCGCACCCGGCGGTGCTTGACCATCGTGTAGACCGGAAGGTGCACCGACCAGAATTCGGTCTTTGTGCCGCCCGGTGGGATGTTGACGACGATGTTCTGCGCTTCGCCTTCCAGCATCTTGCGGGCGGCGTAGTCGAAATAGTGGTGGTGCCAGTTCGTTCTGAAGCTGTCGCCTTGGGTGATGTTGAACCACAGGCTGGTGAAGGCCAGAGGACTATGCTCGCCAGCCGCGATCAAGGCGGCACGCTCGTCAACGGAAAGCGTGTCCCACTCGATCGGTTTGATAGCCATCAGTCAACCAGCTTGTCTACCAGGGCCTTAACGAGGGCCGCATCTACTCCGGTTGGCACCGCCTTGGGACTCATCGAGCCATCAGCGGAACTCAAATCCACCTGTTGTTTGTTCGTGTATGCCCCGCCAGTCTCTTTGGCTGCCTGCTCCATGAGTTGAGCGGCCAGTGCAAGGTTCTTGATGCTTTCAGCGCGCTCAGCCATTCGGCCAAGGGCACGCAATCGGAACGCCCGGTTGGCGATCGGGATGTCGGCGGTGTCTTCGCGGAAGCGCTTTCGGGTGTCCTCGAACAACGTCACCCAGCGCTTGGCCAGGCACTTACCTGAAGTCTTTGTAGGGTCGTGCGTCTCAACCTGTTGGCGGGTGATCGTCACTCCATATTCTTTCTGGACAGACTCAACCACCTGAGAAGGCGTGTCGAAGCATGCCAGGGCCTGAACGATAAAGGCCTTCACGTCGGTTTGAAGGGCAGCCATAAATTCTCATCCGTCCAATGCCTGTCCAGAATCAGGCCGACTTGAGCAGACAGGTTCCGCAGGCCCTCGATATATTCAATTTCCCCACCTCAGCGGGATTGTTTGCAGCGTCCACCAGCTCTTGCACTTGAGGGCTTGCACCATACCGACGCACCACACCGACGAACTCTTCAACGTCGTGTCCGCGCATCTCAAGCTTGGGCAATCCTTCCTGGGTGAACTTGGGTGCGCCGTACTGATCTTTGGCCTGAGCGATGTGATAGAGCTCATGCTCGACCAGTGCGCAGAAGTCAGCGTCAGAGCATTGGGCGCAGTAGTCAGCCGCCAGGGTGATGATGTAGGCTGGCACGGCGCCGAACCAATCCAGCATCTGCTGTTCCATCCTCGCTTTCTGCCAACCACCGGCGCGGAACGCTACCTGTTCAGCTTGACCGACTACCGTGCGCCCCTTCTTCGTGAAGGCAGCAGACGCCCACATGACTCGCACGTCCGCATCGATCAGATGGGCGTGGTCTTCGTTGTGGATGCTGCCGGTGTCGGCGAGGATTTCGGTTTGCAGCCAATCCCATACTTCTGGAGCAGGCTTCAGGCGCATACCGACTTCGGACAAGTCGAGCAGCGATGCCGGAGGCAAAGGCCTATCCATTCACCACCTCAGTGTCGCGACACGTTTTTACGAACCGAGAAATGTGTCTCGACCTATTTGGGTCGACGGTCAATCCCGCCAGGCGCCTTGTCACACCCCATGCAGTGTTCACAGTTCATGGTGCGGCATAACCACGCCTTCACCCTCTGCCACCAAATGACCATGAAGATGTGACGCATACCGGCAAGGGCCAATGAGACGTGCAATGTGATCCCGGCAGTGGTCGGGGCCATGATGAAAATGTTCTGGTCGCGACTCATCACCACGAAGCCGCTGATGGCAATCGCCGAGTAGATCAGCTTGCCGATGACACCGTCCCGCACTCGCCCGCTCAGAACACACCAGGTCGCCCACAAGGCAATCAAGCCGCAGGCGATGGAGTTGATCAGTTCAAGATTCATGGTGGATTGCCTCCCCCGAACCGCTGGCGAATTAGCGCCCAGAGGTCAGCGGCTTTGATGGCTCGGTTGATGGCTGCCAGCAGCGATCCGCCGAAGGTGCCCAGCAAGAAGCCAATGCCCGCGACGATCTTTGGCTCGGTCACACCCAGATAGGTGCTGACCATGCTCGTTAGGTACAGAGAGCAGGCAATGCCGGTGACCAGGAAGATCATCCAAGCCCGCCAGTCGGCCAGGTCGTCTTTGTGCCACCAGCTTGCGACGACAGCACCGACCAATCCTGCGATCAGCAATTCAAACCTGTCGATTTTGTCGAGCAGGCGCTGCAATAACTCCATGCGCTCGACTCCGTGGGGCATGTGTTGAATCAGCCCCGTCAGCACTCCCAGCTCGGAGCAATGGGTGTGGCGGGGCCGAAAACGAAAAAGCCCCTGCAAGTGCTGAGGCCCTGAATAGGTGCGCTCGTCTTTCCGAGCTGTCGTCCAAAGGCCTTCTCAACGTCGACGCCCCTTTGCATCGATCTCGCTGATCCAGTCTCTCGCCACTCTGCAAGCATGTGAGGTCAGAGTGCGGGGCTGCCGGTGTTGATTCCGTACGTCGCACTATCCGGCTATCGACGTCCAGGCCTTCCCTGGGGCTGTCCTGGCTACAGTGTTGCTGGCTTGCACGGGAGGACTCGAACCTCCGACAAGGCGGTTAACAGCCGCCTGCTCTACCAACTGAGCTACGCGCCAATGTGGTGCCGTCACGAGGATTCGAACCCCGGGCCATTCGCTTACAAGGCGACTGCTCTACCGCTGGAGCTATGACGGCGAATTTCAGGCAATAAAAAACCCGGCACGATGGCCGGGTTTTCTTGAATCATGAGTAAGTTGCCGGAGGCAAAACTCTAACAGTGACGAAATCATGCCATGAGCCGCACGGGAACGCAATAGGCCCTCAAGCGGCCTCACGCATTTCGTAAATTACCGCAGCAACTGGACTCAGTGCACGGCGATCCAGATCCTCGCAGCACTCGAAAATCAGTTGCAGAACACCACCCCAATCCCGCTCCCAGTTGCACGACTCCAACCGAACCCCGTACACCTGCCACAGCCACGCCCGGAACTTCTCGGCGTTGGCGAGCGGGTCCTCATTGGCCGACTGGCCACCTTGGTGCATGTAGCGGTACCGGCTCATGACGCCCTTCACCACGTACTCCAGCTTTTCGCGCTTGGCCGCAGTCATCCGTGGCGATCTGTTTTGCACCAGCAGGAACACCACGTCTTCGGCCGCCTCGCGGATGTCGTCGCTCTGATCGGCGGCGTACATGAAATCACCGAAGACGCGGATATGCGGGTGAAGCCTGGCGATTGCTGACTGGATGTGACCGGCCAGGGCGCCATGGACGGCATGATTGGCCGTTGGCCCGCGCTCCGTGTTCTGCACCACCACGCCAAGCTGGACGACATCGGAGGTCTGGCCGGGGGCCGGGTTGTATTTGCAGTCATGCCAAGCCTGGCGCGCTGAGTTGATTTTCATGCTGCCTGCCCCTTTTTCAGTTCGCGGGTCTTGGCCCGGTATTCAGCCTTGATGGTTTTGATTTCTTCGACGGTGTACTTGCGGGGCTCATGAGGCCCTTCAAGCCATGCCACGGTTTCGGCGCCGATGCGCAGCACCAACCGGATGCGGTACTCGACCGCGTTACCGGACAGGTTTCGGTTGCACTTCACGCACTGGCGGTGGATGTTCAGTGGCTCGAATCGCAGCTCGGGGCAGGCGCCAACGGATCGGTAGTGGCCGGCGTCCCAGCGGCTGCCCGTCATCAGGTCGTTGTCGTTCGGCATCGAATCGCAGCTGATGCATGGCAGGTGCGCGTCACGCAGGCGGATGTACTCGTTCGCGGCCGTCTGAGCTTCGCGGAGGTGATCCGCCCTGCTCTTCAGCTTCTCCTTGCGCACCTGGATCTCGCGGCGGTCGCGCTGGGCTATGGCCTTGCGGGCTTTGTCCTGATTCTTCGGCGCGTCGATCAATGCGCATGCCGGGCTGCAAACCGCTTGCCCCATCCGCGACGGGACGAATGAGGCCCGGCAGGTCGCGACTCGGCATTTCTTCGGTTTGGGCTGCTTCCTTTCGATAGTCATTCGGCCTCCTTCAGGCGCTTTCGATAGGCCTGCATGGCCTTCTCGTTACGAGCCTTCCGACGCTTGTGGTTGATCGGCTCCATTACACGGAGGAATCCCCACAGCAACAGCACCGACACCGGGAACGTGATCAGCATCGCCAGCCGCAGTACGAATGCGGTCGATGCGTAACCGAGCCGGTAGAGCCCCTTCCATGCCTCCCGGTACATGTCAGCGTCAAACATCCCGGTGGCAACCTGCCAGGCGATGTAGCGGAGGGTGAGCTTATTGGTCATAGCGGCCGTCCCAGTGATCAGTAGCGCTCCACTTCACGTCATGCTCGGCGCCGAAGGCATGCATCAGCTCGAACAGATCACTGAACCACTTCTGCGACTGCTTGCGGGTCGAGACGGCCATCACGACGAAGCCACCGTCGAGGCCCGGCTCCGCACGCTGCTTCTCCAGCGATGCACTGAAAAGGCACTTCCAGTCCTCACTGGTCAGTTTTTTGCCGTGCCAGACCACCTGCTCGGATACGTCCTTGAGCATTGCCCACATCTTGCGGTTGCAGACGTCCGGGCGTTTCTCGTCCTTGATGACCACGATCTTGGGTTTGGTGAAGTCGGTTGCATGCAGGACGCCCATGAGGCGGCTGATATCGCGCTGGCTGCGGATTGGGAATTCGGTCATTGCCCGAACTCCTTGAGCAATTGGCGCGCACCCATGACGGCACCTTTGTCGCCGGAGGTGCGGCTAATGTCCTTGAGCCACCCCAGCATTCGGGTGTTCTGTGCTTTCAGGTCGATGACCATGCCAAGCAACTCATCGCCATCGGCGTCCATGTCGGACTTGAGCGCTTCGCCAATCGCGCCAAGATCGCAAACGGCCGCAAGAAGCATGCGTTTGTGCGATTCGAGATCCTTGCGAATCACCTCGGTGTCAGCCAGCAGCTCCAGAGCCACCTCCTCCACGGTCTTCTCCCTGAGGAATTCCTGCAGCGCCTCGGTGTTGCGCTTCCAGTCTGCGCAGTCGGCACGGAATGACGCGGCTTCGGCCCACAGCAGCTTCTGAAGTTCTTGTTTGTCGATGGTCATGTCCGTTGCTCCGCTTCGGCTTCCATTTCATCCAGCTTCTGCCAGGCCTTGGCCTTGAGCTCTTCGAACTCTTTGGCGTCTGCCACGGGCATTGGCACGAACAGCACGCCATGCTTGGCGAATGTCTCCGCCAGAATCAAAACGGCGCGAAGGTCTTTCACATTGGCTCGCATCAGAAACCCTCCTTGCCGCGCTGAGATTCCCAATCGAAAGGCAGAACGATCACCCCGCCCTCGCGCAGGCGATCCACACAGCGCTCACCCATGGCTGACGGCAAAGCCTTCCCGTCAAGGTTGGAGATGATCACCGTCGGGCGCATCTGCTCGTACCGGCCGTTGATGATCGCGAACAGAGTCGTCAGCTCGAAGTCGCTCGGCGTCTCCTTGCTTACGCCAATCTCATCGAGCACCAGCAGCGAAGGACTCACCAAGGCGGCGATGATCTGCCCTTCGGCTCGCTCACTGCCTTGGCGGTAGGTCGCGCGGATCTCATGCAGGATTGAGCCGAGCGTTCGGTACGCGGCCGTAGCGGCGGTTTTGCGCATCAGCTCGTTGGCAATTGCTGCCCCGAGATGCGTCTTGCCAGTGCCGGGCTTGCCTAGCATCAGCAGGCAGCGACCGGTTTCGGAAATCTCCGGGAATTTGTCCACGTACTTTCGGCAAACCCGGAGCGCTTCCTTCTGCTCTTTCGATTCCGCGACGTAGCCCTTCAGCGTCTTGGTAGCAAACCGTTTCGGGATCAGTGCTGCTCCAAGCTTCAGCTGAAGCTCGCACCGCTCCTGAATCTTCGCGCGCTCAGCCTCCTCCTTCTTGGCGATACGCATGCATTCCGGGCAACCGGTCTTGAATACCTTGCCGAAGATCATGTTGATGGTCTGGGGGAATTGGCCGTGGTCTGCGCATAAGCCAGTGGCCTGCTGGGGTGCTGGCACGGCTGACGGCATGGCGAGAACGTTTTCAGATCGCATAAGTGCCGTCCTCCCGCTGCTTCAGGCCGGAGGTGTAATCGCGATCGGCGAATCCGGTGTGTCGGGATTGCGGGAACGGGTGCACGTTGCTGGCGATCTTGTCCGGGAATATCCCGGTCCAGCCGTTGGAGATTGAGGTGGCGAGAACCTGATCCGGCGCGGCATGACCCAGCAACGCCTTGGCCTGCTGCTCACAGCTCTTGGCGGTCAGCGGCTTGCGGATTTCCTTGCGGTGCTGGCACCAGTCGGCCCACGCCTTTTCGGACACGTTCTCAGGCTTAGCAGTGAGGGGATCGAATTTGCCAGGCTTCGCCGGTGCGCCAGCACCATGCTTTTGATCTTGCTCTTTCTTCTCTTCTCTTCTCTTCTCTTCTCTGGTCCGCGTTTTGTCCGCATCGCTTGCGGACACATTGCGGACAGAGTTGTTTTTGCGGTCGTTACGCTTGCGCTCGCTGTCGTTGGCCCGGCGCTTTGCACTGGCACCGTTGTGCTCGTCAAAGCGAGGCATTACAAGGCTTCCGTCTTCCTGCACGGACGCCCATTCCACCTCGATCATGGCCTGGGTAAAGCCCGGCCAGCCAACCACTGCGTCCATCGCATCGACGCTGTAGCCGTGCAGCACACCGTCGTCGGAATGGGTGTCGAAGATGCTCCACGCAATGTGCAGTCCGCCAATGATCCGAAGTCTGTCCGCTTTCAATGCGGACACCATGCGGAAAACTTTCGGATGTGTCTGAAGGTCGATTCGCATTTTGATCCAGTCCCCGGCCATTACGCGGCCCTCAGTGCTTTGTCATGGGTGAACAGCCCGTCCCAGGTCTTCTTCATTGGCAGCTCGCCAGCCAGGTACAGGTCGTACAGACGCACGGCGCCCTTCTTGAGCAGAACTGGAGTGAAGGAAACGAACGGCTCTTTGCCGTGGGGAGTGACTTCGTGCTGATGCTCGGTCATGTACTTGTCACGGGCGTAGGACGCCACGCGGAAGCGCAGACCGGATTTGCTCTCGTTGTAGAGCCAGTTGCGGCCTTCGAGGAACTTGCCAACCTGCATGACGTTGACCCCATTGAGGCCCTTGCAGAATTGGGTGTGGGTCATCCCTTCCTTGAACAGGTTCTCCATGGAGTGGATTTTCGAGGCCTGCGCTTCGACCTGGATGGTCAGTTGCAGGCGCTGCTGCTCAGCCTCGAATGCGATCTGGATAAGATCCATGCGGGACAGTTCGCGTGGTTGGGCGATCTGCCCTTCCAGTTCCTGCCAGCGGTCCACCAGCGCGGCGGTGAACTCCGGGCTGAGCTGGGCAACCACGACGAAGCTGTCGCGCTTGCACACCTGATACACGCTGACGCTCTGACCGAGGTGATTTCTAACTTCCCCCATTGGGGGAAGTTGGACGGTGCCGCGCTCGGCCAGTCGCTCGATGGATTGTTTGACTTTGTCGTGGCGGGAACCGACCAGTTCCGCAATCTCTTGCGACGACATAGAGGTTCGCGACACGTTTTCAGAATTAGAAAAACGTGTCGCGACACTGAGGGTATTGCCGGTATTGGGTGAACTGTGCATAATCAGCTCCAGAACGTTTTGTTGTATGCAGTAAAAAGAGCCGGGATTGCGCCCCGGCTTTTTTGTGCCTGCGATTTGGTGGTACTCATTGGCAGATCCTCAATAGTCCCTAGGGGACTGATTAGCCCTTTCTCCCTAGCGACCTGACATTGCTCCGGCTCGGAGATGTTCTGGTCATTCGGTCGAGAGCTGTGTTGATGATTCGCGCAGCCAGCTGTTGAGGTGTGATTCCTTCGGACTTGGCCAGTAACTCCAGGTCGCTTACACCCTTCCCATCCAGCTGGATTTCCAGCTCTTTTGTTTCAGGCACGGGGCCTCCTCGGCGACTTCAGGCCACATCGGTCTTTGCGTTAAGCTCTTCCATCATCTGGTTCAGGCCGCGCTCAAGAATTTCTCGAGCAAGGACAGCTTTCTGTGTGCGCTGGAAACGAGCCATCGCGGTGAGTAGGTCGTCAGCAGCTTCGTCGAGACGAACCTTCGTTGGCCTGTCGTGCATGTGGCTTGGATCAAAGTGCATGTGCGGCTCCTTGGTTACGGGTAAATGGTTAAGCAGCGGATTTCTTTGGGTGCGCCTCGGCGAGAAGCCAGGCGGGATCGAATGGCTTGCCTTTTTTGGCGGCCAGATCGGCAATCTTTTTGGCGTATTCGGTTTCGCCGGTGTACTCGGTGCGCGGCAGAGCGTCGGCTTCCAGCCACTTGTAGATAGCGCGCGGGGTCTTGCCGCAAGCCAGAGCTACGGACGGAACACCACCAGCGTCATCAATCGATTTCTTGAGCGGCCGCATAAGGCCTCCGAGTTAAATATGAACTTGCGGTACATATTATGTCGGAACTGAAAGTACATGCAAGCGCATGCAACCATGTACCCATGGTTCAAATAGAAGATTTACGCTTTGCGTTCATCGCCCGCCTCAAGAAGGCGCTGGCGGCAAAAGAAATTCCTGAGTGGGGTGCTGGCGCTCGCCTGGCGAAAATGGCCGGAGTCACGCCGAAAGCCACCAGCAAATGGTTGAACGGAGAGTCGATGCCGGGCGGAGCAAAAATGCTCGCCGTGGCAAATGCTCTCGGTGTTCGCGTCGAGTGGCTGGAGTACGGGCGCGGCGAGATGGTTGAGGGAGCGCCGCCTCAAGCTGCAGAGGCTCGGATACCGCCTCGCGGCTTTGAGCTGCAGGATGATCCGAGTTACACCGGAGTTCTCCAGCTCACTGCGCGCGGCTCCACCGGCGAAGGCGACGATAATCCCCACGTCGAGATTCGTGGCGTCATGGCCTTCAAATCGTCTTGGCTGCGGGCGAACAACCTGAACCAGCGACACCTGGACGTCATTTACGCGAACGGGCACAGCATGGAGCCAACCATCAACGACGGCGACGTGCTTCTGGTGGACGAGTCGAAAATCGAGCCGAAGGACGGCCAGATATTCGCCATGCAGAGCACCACCAAAGGTACGATCGTGAAGCGGTTGGTGAAATCGGACATCGAAGGCTGGATCATCCGGAGCGACAACCCTGACAAGGCGCGTTACGGTGATGAGGCTCTGCGGGATGGGGAGATAAACGAGGTTCGAATCATCGGGCGCGTGGTATGGCGCGGCGGGATGATCTAAGAATCAGCAGCATCAAGCCCAGTTCTCAGCTGGGCTTTTTTACACCTGCTTCACGGCTGCCTGATGTCGATACCGGATGCATAGCCATCGGCGCGAGACTGAGCGAAGGCGCTGCACGTTATGACGCCCTTCATCGCTCGCGCCGTATCCCAGCCATCCATGTATAGCTTCACCACAGCCGTTCTCCTGAGTTGTGGCATTTCCTTCACCTTTCCCTCAAGGCGTAGCCACTTTATGAAATCGCCTTCGTTCAGCCCGTTTTTGAAATCAGAGCATCCTGATAGCCATACCTGCTGAGCATCATAGGTGGCCTCGTCTGCGTCGTACGGCGCCTTGGGTGTCTCCGTCTCGCCGTAGGCCGAGCAATACACGGTTATCAGTGCCAGCGCGGACGCTGCAATCCGTCTTCTCACAATCCACACCCTCCTCTAGTTGACCCCCATTTTAGCGCCTTGCGTCTGGTCCAGATCGGTGAAATGTGTACCTTCGATAAAAATATGTACTTTTGGTACTTGACCTATGTGAACCATTGGTACATATTTCACCCATCGCAGCGACACACAGCCACTGCGAAGGGCCTCAGCAGACCAGCCGCTCTTTAGCGATACCGCAAGACCTTGCCGGATCACCACCGGCCCAGATTCGAAGGCAGCGATGAACCGGCCTCAACGGTTCAGAGGGTTGGCAACTGACCCGGGCGTGCAGCGTAAAGCGCCAAATCCAGTTTTCCGGCGGACAGAGTCGCGGCCGGACAAACAATTTGAGAATCAAGCCGGTGACTGCGCCAGTAGCGGGTCACGGCGGAAAGCATCACTGGAGCGCCTTGGCGACAGGGCGTTCTGGGATGACAACCGGAGGGCAGCACAATGTTCAACATGGCAACTATGGCGGCCGAGGAGTGCCGCGATGAATCATCTTTCCTCGCTTATCGCGACTGGCTGAACAAGGCTGGAAATGTCCTTGGGCATTACGTCGTTGAGGGATCGCAGGAAGAAAGCGACCTGTTCGACCTGTATTCAGATGGCTGCATGCCACGTGAAGCAGCGACTGAGCTTCTTGCGCAACAGGCGACCATCGCGGCATGACGGTCTTTTCACTGATGCACCTGGTGACGGGTGCATTGGGAAAACAACCGAGGGCAACACGATGAACAAGGTCATCCACATCACCCTGCGCGGTGAGCTGCAGGTCTTCGCAGACGCCGACCTGAATGCCTGCATCCGAGAGGCGAACAGGCTCAACGCTGAACGCGGATTCACCAGTGGTGTACGTGTCGTTGAGTGCGAAGACGGCCATCGAATGACGGCGGCTGACTGCAAGGCTGCTGCTTGAAGATTTCACTGGCTGGCCTTGGCGACAGGGCCAGACGGGAAATCAACCGCCCTGGAGGGCAAGACGATGCCAGACCCAAATAGCCCAAACGGCTGCTACCAGCGCCACGGTTATACGGTTGAGCGCACGCTGCGCAAGAGCGGCTTCGGTCATCACCGAGCGATCTACGACCAGAACGGTCAGCAGGTTCTGAATCGCGCTGGATACGGCGTAGAGATTCAGTTTTGCACTGAGCGCGGATTGATGCTGAAAGATGATCAGGTCCCGCTGCAAACCGCGTAGCTGCCATCCACAGCGCTTGAAACGGAATACATGGGCCTGACACGACAGCCTGTCGTTAACTGCCCGATCCTCTCTATGAGAGCGCATCGGGGTGTGATCTGCGTAGCTCAATGGTAGAGCTACCCCCGACCGGAATAGGGCTGGATGCCCATAGGTTGGAACCGTGGTGGTTGCGGGCTTCGAAACCCGTCGTAGATCACACCCCGATGCGGACGAAAATGCGGTCTATAACCGCCCACCTGCATCAAGTCCCGTAGTGCCCAGTAGCACAGGGACTCAAAACCCTGGGCCACGGCCAGCAGAGGCTGGCGCCGGAGACGTAACCGGCATCACTTCCCCGACACCACCCGAATGCACTCCCCTCCGCGCCCAACGGCAACCAGCGGAGCGGATGAGTGCATCCGAGTTTTGTTGGATCAACCACAGAGGTTTCCGTAATGCCGAAGATCATTGATGTGATCAGGACGAAGCAGGGGCAGACGTTTCTGCTGCTAGACGAATTACCCCGCTGCGTTTACGAGCGCACCGGAAACCTTCTGGTATCGAACGACGGCGGCTTTTACGACTTCCTCCAAATTGTGCCGGGGTCGCGCGACGCCTTCGCCGGGCGGGAATTCACGATCCAGCTCACGGATGGGTCAACGCTGGAATGCAGGGGTCAGGTCTGGTCGTGCGGTGCCGATGTTGGCGTGCCAACCGCGCAGGTCGGCGTCGGTACCCTTGAGTCTCTTGCGCGCTGCTACGTCTTCAGCTCGGCCACAGTTGACGTATCGCTGGTAAACGAATGGCTCTCGAAAAACAAGCCGAGCAGCCGGTATTACAAGTACGACAAGCGCGAGACGGTCGAGTACTGGGAAGCCATTTACCGCACCGAAAAATGGGGGAATCGAATTTCTCCAACTCGAGCTCGGAAGCTCCGCAAGCGCGGCGCGACCATCTGGCGCGTAGATGGCAGACCAACTTGGAGCGCCCGCTTCGAGAAGCGCAAAGCTCAAATCCTCGCGGATATCGCAGCAGACTCCTGATCTACCGCCACTCTGGAGGCAACCATGAACGCAGCACTGAAGATTTGTCAGGCCATGCACGACGCGCAGTTGCCTCCGATGGTGAGCGAGAGCGCGCAGGAAGTGGCTCGGGCTGAGTGGCTTTACAACGCCGTCGAGCAGTTGACGCGGTTCGGCTGCGACGTCTCATTCCAGCGCCGCATGCGGCCAGCTCAGGGCGTCACGCTGTCCCAGTTCGCTCTGGCAGTTGATGAGCATGCAAACGGACGGATTGCAGGCTGCGAGATCACCACGGCTTCGCTGGGCTTCTTGCTGATCGCCGCCGAACGAGGTCACGCGGACAAGGTCGCCTCCGCCGAACTGCTCGGCCCCAGCGACCACCCACTGGGCAAGCTCGGCGAAATCGCAGAGGCCCTACTTCGACCCCTTGTCGATGACGCGCTGATCGCCCAGGCCGAGGACAACGAGCTATGAGCAATCAGGTAGCACTGGCCCGGCTGGGCCTTGAGATCGCGAAGATGCGCAAGTCCTGCACACCGGTACCGGATCGCACCTTCGTCATGGGCATGATCGAAATGGCTGAGTTCGCCGAGATCATCGATACCCGCACCGCCAATCGTTATCGCGATGCGCTGGACGCCAAGTTCGTCGAGCGCAACGACTACCTGAAAGGAGTTTCCGCATGACAACCCCGCCGGTGAAAACGTTGGTTGATGAGCAGCTCGACGACATCGAGCGCCGCATCGCGATACTCGGCTTCGGCCTTCCCTTCAATGAGGTGATAGGCCGCACGCGCGAGGATCTGGTCGACAACCTCCCGCAGCGCCTGTCGGTAACCATGAAAGGCGGACGCATCGCCGTGAGGGCTCGACTATGAATCTCGTCTACTGGATTCTCGTTGCGGTTCTGGTAGCCGGTGCAGGAGCCTACGGCGTCGTTCGCGATGGTCAGGGTACGTGCCAGGTGCCGCGCTCCACCACCTACCACGTGTTCCGATGACCAGTCTTCAGCGGGCACGCCGCGTGCTGATCCGGCGCGGATCGTTCTCTGCCATCGGCGTTTTCACCTTCCTGATGCTGCTCAGCGCCCTCGCCGATCGCGTCACTCAATAACCCAAGCATTCAATCGCTGCGCATGTCGCGGCAAGGATTTCCCGTGAGCGCAGTAATGAAGCAGGAAGATCAGTTGCCTGCGATGTCTGAGGCGGCTCTTGTTGAAGTGCTGAGCAGCAGCCTCTATCCCGGCGCAGAGAAGAATTCGGTTGTGATGGTTTTGGCTTATTGCCAGGCCGCACACCTCGACCCAATGTTGAAGCCTGTGCACATCGTGCCTATCTGGAACGCCAAGGCGAAGAAGATGCAGGACACGGTCATGCCTGGCATTGGCCTCTATCGCATTCAAGCGGCGCGAACCGGACAGTACGCAGGGATCAGCGATCCTGAATACGGGCCGCCAATCACCGCAAAGCTGGGCGGCGTGGACGTCACCTATCCAGAGTGGTGCCGGGTGACCGTCAAGCGCCAAATGTCGAACGGCCTCGTTGCCGAGTTCACCGCAAACGAGCGCTGGCTTGAGAACTACGCAACGGCCGGCAAGGACACGATTGCCCCAAACACCATGTGGAAGCGCCGCGCTTTCGCCCAGCTCGCCAAGTGCGCCGAGGCCCAAGCGCTGCGCAAGGCATTCCCTGAGGTCGGATCAGCGCCAACTGCCGACGAGATGGAAGGCAAAACATTCGAAGAGGCGCCGCGTGATGTGAGTCCGCAGCGGCAGCAAGAGTCTGAGCCAGAAGCTCTTCCGCCCTACTCCGATGATCTCCTGAAAGAGAACATCGCCAAATGGCAGCCACTGGTTGATGCCAACCGAACCAGCCCAGAACACCTGATCGCGACCATCAGCAGCAAGTACACGCTGAGCCCGGCGCAGATCGAAAAAATCCAGAACCTGAAAGCCCTCGATGGAGATACAGCATGAAAATTCACAATGTAGCTCAAGGCTCCGCCGAGTGGCATGCACTCCGCGCCAAGCACTTCACTGCCTCTGAAGCGCCCGCAATGATGGGTGCCTCGAAGTACCAGACCCGCACCGATCTGTTGACCATGAAGAAAACCGGCATTACGCCGGAGGTCACTCAGGCGCAGCAGTACATCTTCGACAAAGGCCACGCAACTGAAGCGCTCGCTCGGCCGCTGGTTGAAGTCATGATCGGCGAAGAGTTGTATCCAGTCGTGGGCACCGACGGCAATCTGCTCGCCTCCATGGACGGCGCGACGATGCTGGGCGAGACCCTTTTCGAGCACAAGCTTTGGAACGAATCGTTGGTCGCCCAGGTGAAGGCCGGCGAGCTGGATCCGCACTACTACTGGCAGCTTGAGCAGCAACTGCTGGTGAGTGGCGCCGAGCGCGTGATTTTCGTTTGCTCCGACGGCACTGCCGAAAACTTCGTGCACATGGAATACCGACCTGTCGCCGGCCGCGCCGCGCAGTTGGTTGAAGGCTGGAAACAGTTCGAGGTCGACCTGGCCAACTTCGAAATGGCCGAGGCGCCGTCGATTATCGTCGGCAAGGCCCCGGACGAGCTGCCAGCGCTACGCATCGAACTGACCGGCATGGTCACCGCGAGCAACCTTAAGGTGTTCGAGGATTCGGCTCTCGCTGTCATTGACTCTGTGAAAACCACCCTGCAGACCGACCAAGACTTTGCCGACGCGAAGAAGGCGGTCAAGTGGTGTGGCGATGTCGAAGAAGCCGTTGCGGTAGCGAAGAAGCAAGCGCTCTCCCAAACACAAAGCATTGACGAGCTTTTCTCGTCTCTGGATCGAATCAGCGCACATGCTCGCGAGACGCGCTTGAAGGTCGACAAGCTTGTGAAGGCTCAAGAGCTGCTGGTGAAGACCAACATCAAGCAGAAGGCGGAACAGTCGCTGGCGGATCACGTCGCGGCCATCAATAAAACACTGGGCCGGGTGACGCTGCCAGCGGTTGCTTCAGACTTCGCCGGCGCGATGAAGAACAAGCGCACGATCGCCAGCCTGCAGGACGCCGTCGATACCGAGCTGGCTCGAGCAAAAATCGCCGCGAGCCAGTCAGCAGATGCCATTCGCTTGAATTTGACCAGCTTGGCCGAGCTCGCGCCCGACCATGCATTCTTGTTCAGCGATATTCAGCAACTCGTCCTCAAGGCCAACGATGACCTGGTCGCACTGATCAAGGTGCGAATCTCTGAACACCAAAAGGCTGAGGAGCAAAAAGCCGAAGCGCAGCGCGAGCAGATCCGACAACAGGAGCTGCAACGGATTGAAGCTGAGGCGAAAGCCAAGGCCCCTGCTGAGCCTGCACCAGTCGCTTCCCCGGTATCGGTGAAAGCCGCCGCGCCTGCTCAGTCTGCCTCGAAGCCAGCAACCACAACTTCGGTACCGGTGAGCCTGCAGGCCGAAGTGTTCGATCTGGAGTCGCTGATCAAAGCAGTTGCCTACGGCCAAGCGCCTATCTCGGTGCTGACCGTGAGCTGGGAAAACCTCGACGCACTTGTCGCCGATCAGGGCGGCAAATTCAGCATGGCCGGCGTGAGGCTGGTGAAGGTGGCAGCATGATCAGTAACCACCTCAACGACGTCGAGCGGCGGCGTCAGGACGCAAACGACCTTTCCGCTCAGATTGCCCAGTACTTGGCCGCCGGCGGAAAAATTCATGAGCCGGAACCGGCGCCGATCAAGTTCACCAGCACCTCCGAGCGGAAGCATCCGCCAAGCTTTCAGCGACCGAAGGTGAAGGACGAAACGACCGCTCGCGTTGCGCGAATCCGAGAAATGGCCAAGACGCTGACCCGGAACGAGATCTGTGAGCGGGAAGGAATTGCTCTGGCAACGCTGAAGGCGATCGCTTCCAAGCACGCAATCAAGTTCCAGGTTCGGCAGAAGATCGGCACAGCGCCGAACAAGGCGCCGCCTGATGTGGAAGCGCGATTGGTCGCGGAGATAAAGAACTGCATCGCCGGCGAAATGAATCGGAGCCAGTGCTGCAAGGCTCTGGCGATCAGTTACAACATGCTCGACCGGATCATCCGGGATAACGAGATCGACTTTCCGAAGCTGAAGCCTGCATTTCGATGAAACGAAGACCCCAACAACGCAAACGACAGACCTGGCTGGACTTGCCGGCCAGCGGAATTGAAGAGGTAGGCCATGGCCAAGAGCAATGCAGATCGCTCAGCGAAAGCCGCGGCGAAGAGGAAGGAGCGCGGCGAAGAGGAAATCAGGCTGCACTGCCTGACCGGTACGCGGCAAGCACTTGCTGAGCTGATGGCCTGGAGCGGCATCGAGGAACAGGGTGAGGCAATCACACTGATGATTCACCACCTCCACGGACTTGGCCCGGGCGGCGCCCTTCCTCTGCTCACCCCGCCGCCCCACAAATACGTAATACCTGAAAACGTGTCGCGGAAATTGAAACTCGCTTTTGACCGCGAAGCCCTTCGCATCAACCACGACGAATAACCCCTACCCACGCTGCGCATCCGGTCACGGAGGGCGGCGCATACCCGGAGAAAACCATGACTCAACATGTACAGCAATCCGTATCCGCCGCCG
Source organism: Pseudomonas sp. CROZ-RG-20F-R04-15 (assembly GCF_022662375.1). Taxonomy (GTDB): domain Bacteria; phylum Pseudomonadota; class Gammaproteobacteria; order Pseudomonadales; family Pseudomonadaceae; genus Aquipseudomonas. Next base: position 45,498 of record NZ_JAKNQL010000023.1, read on the forward strand.
ACCTGCCAGAACGCGGTCAACCTCTCGCAGGTGGCACCTTCGTCAATCGCTACTGGCTGAACGGCGAAGAGCGCGCCTTGGTGTTGCTCGACAACGAACTGATCGGCACCTGGGGCAAGTACGGCGACGACGTTGCCGGCGCCAAGAGCCTTAGCGATGGCGCCGCTAATACTCGCGCCATGGCTGAAGCCGGTAGCGATATCGCCGTCAAGGCGCTGGAACTGCGTGCGCACATCCCCTCCTACCTCGAAGGCGCTCTGATGATGGCGGCGAAGGCCGAAGGTTTGGTCACCCTGCGCGAAGATCGCTGGCACTGGCTGAGCTCGCAGTTCTCCGCCTACAACGCCTACAGCATGGACTTTGAAGGTGGCTGGCTCAGCAGCAACGGCAAGGGCGTTGAGCGCGTTGCGCGCCCGGTCCGCAGCCTTCCTATTCAGTAATTCATTCCTTCATTGCTTTTATGCAGGCGATTCCCGGGAGCGTCAGGACGATGCTCAGACCAGAAGCTTGCCGGGTAGCGCCGGCAGCCTGCGCCCAATTCGCTCACAGGAGCATCCAATGCAAACGAATCAACTGACCACCTACACCCGTGGCGACCTGATGATCAGCAGCCCAGATGAATCGGTGGTGCTCAAGCTGGCTTCTCTGGCGATCGGCGTCGTACCGGCCTCCGCCGCAAGCGACATCCCTGCGGTAGGTGAAATCTGGCCGGGTGAAGGCGGTGTGAATGGCGGGCTTTTCCCTGGCGACGGCAAGCCCTACTACCTGATCGTGCCGACCGGTGCGGATGCGGAAGGCGAGTTTGAATGGGGTGGCTACGGTAACGAACTCAACGGCGCCAAGAGTGCCTGGGATGGTCGATCCAATACGGACGACCTTATCGCTGCCGATGACTCCTACCCCGCCGCCCAGTTCTGTGCCGCCTTCGAGCGCGAAGGCCACAAGGACTTCCATCTGATGTCCCGTCGCGAGGCTTCGTTTCTGGAGATCACGCTCGGCGACAAGGACGTGTTCAGTAAGCGCTATCACTGGACCAGTTCGCAGTTCTCCGCCGACAACGCCTACTTCATGGACTTTGAAGATGGCTGGCTCTACGGCTTCGACAAGGGCTTTGAGCGCGTTGCGCGCCCGGTCCGCAGACGATTTATTTAGTCATTCAATCCTTCATTCATGGGCGCGATAGCGCCCTCGCTTTTCAAGGAGGCCAGGATGGCCCTTCATATGGATCTGGAGATCCACAAGGTTGCAGAAGAACTGCTCGGCATGTCGCTCGATCTGGTGCGCAACATCCCACGCGACCTTAAGCAGGTCGTCGGAGCAAAGATTCGAGACGAGTGCCTGCAAGTTTTGGTGCTGATCGGTCGGGCCAACATGTCGAGAGACAAGCTGCCCCACCTGAACCTCCTCCTGGAAAGCATTTGGATGCTGAATTACTTGCTGCGTGCGCTCACCAATAAAGCGCTGATCAGCAAGGGGCAGCACGCAAAAGCAATGAAGTTAACGGCCTCTGTAGGCCGACAGGCGAATGCCTGGAAGAAGTCCGCAACCGCGCCCGCTGCGTGAGGGCTAAGGCTCTCGCGTCTGTGCGCAAAATCTGGTCGAGCCGCTGACCTCCGGGTCACCGCCATGCACACAAAAGATACCGCCGGTCTAAAGCGTCCGCGTAGGTCTTGTGCAGTTTCCTTGCTGATCGGTTACGCCTTCGGCAAGGCGATGTAGATAGCTCGATAGGTCGCAGTTCTCCGCCAACAACGCCTACAACATGGACTTTGAAGATGGCTGGCTCAACAACAACGACAAGAACATTGAGCGCGTTGCGCGCCCGGTCCGCAGATTTAAGCGTTGCACCCTTCCAGTTCGAGGATCTCGTCCAAGCGTATTACGACTGTCGCCGGAACAAGCGGAACACCGCGAGCGCCCGGCACTTCGAGAAGGACATGGAGATCAACTTGCTGGAGCTCCACGACGACCTGATTGCCGGCACTTACCGGCCAGGCCGTTCCATCTGTTTCGTGGTAACCCGACCGAAAGCCCGCGAGGTTTGGGCAGCAGCGTTTCGGGACCGCGTCGTCCACTACCTGATGTACAACCATGTGGCACCGCGCTTCTACGCCAGCTTCATAGCGGACAGTTGCGCATGCATCCCAGGGCGCGGCACGCTCTACGCTGCCAAACGCCTTGAATCGAAGATCCGCAGCGCCAGCCAAAATTGGTCGAAGCAGATCTTCTACCTCAAGTGCGACTTGGCGAACTTCTTCGTTGCGATCGATAAGCAGGTGCTGCGCCAGCAACTGGCGAAGAAAATCACCGAACCCTGGTGGTTGGCATTGGCCGAAACGATCCTGATGCACGACCCGCGCGAAGACTATGTGCTGCGCAGCCCACCGCATCTGTTTAATCGAGTGCCACAGCACAAGCGCCTGACAGCGCAGCCAGCGCACCTCGGCTTGCCGATCGGCAACCTGTCATCGCAGTTCTTCGCGAACGTGTACCTCGATGCGCTCGATCAGTTCGCAAAGCACCGGCTCGGCGCCACGCACTACATCCGCTACGTCGATGACTTCGTGTTTCTTCATGAATCGCCGCAGCAGTTGAATCAGTGGCGCGAGCAGGTCGAAGCGTTCCTGCCGAGACTCGGCGCCAAACTGAACCCCAAGAAGACCATTCTTCAACCGGTGGATCGAGGCGTTGACTTCGTCGGGCACGTCATTAAGCCTTGGCGCAGGACAACACGAAAGCGGTCGACGGCCCAGGCACTCAAGAGAATCGCCGCGGCGCCGGCTGAGGATCTGCGCGAGACAGCCAACAGCTACTTCGGCCTGCTTGGCCAAGCCAGCCACAGTCAGAAGGATCGGGCCGCCATCGCTCGCGTGGTTCTGCTGCGAGGCAACAGCGTCAACGCGGCACTGACCAAAACATTCAAGAAGTCGTAACCACCCTCCACCGCCCGGGCATGCCCCGGCATAGGACGCCATCCATGCTGAACATCTTCTGGCGAATCATCGCCAAGGTACTCGCGCGCCCGGTCATCGCCGAATGGCTCGTCGCCCGCGCCAAGCTCACCCCGTACCAGCACATCATGTCCGCCGACGGCACCGAGATGTACATGGGCCGCTGGTGGCTGTTCAACCCGTACAGCCGGGAGACGCACAAGGCGGCTCTGTGGTGGTGCCCTTGGTCGCTCCGGATACACCACATCATGCGGCCGGATGAAGACCGGGACCTTCATAGCCACCCATGGAACGCCAGGACGATCATCCTGCGCGGCTGGTACACGGAGCAGCGGCAGGCCAGTGACGAATTAAAAAGGGCAACCATTGCGGAATTGGCGCCGGGCCCGGAATCAAGCTTCTCCGACTGGCTCGCCAGCAACGCCACCGAGTTCATCAAGCGCGACCAGGGCGACACCGCCACCCTCAACCACGGCGAATACCACCGCATCGATCAGGTATCACGCAGCGGCGTCATCACCCTCTTCATCACCAGCAAGTGGCGCGGTGACTGGGGATTCCTCGTAAACGGCGTGAAGGTGCCTTGGCGCACCTACACCGGTACCGACAACTGATCGACAAGGAGGCTGTATGAGCTGGACAAACGAAATGAGCGACAAAGCCATCTATGCGGTGATGGATCGCTGCGGGATGCTCCAGAACATGACCTTGCGCGGCGAGCTGGATCAGTTGGTGAACGCAGTAAGCCAAGCGTTTCGACCGACTTGGGGCGGGCCGGACGATCCGGACGTATTGAAGCGGAAGATTGAAGAGTTGCAGCAGCGCCTGAACGCAGCCGATCAGCGGATTGATGAGCTGGAGGCGCTGTTGCTCCGATCCAACGAGCTTTTCTATGCGATCCAGGGCGACCCGGGCGCGGTGCCGTCTTCGGCGATTGATGCAATGCGCGGCGAAGTTTTTACAGCGCTCAAGCCATCAGCCGGTTCGACCTACAAGCCCGGTCTCTACGCCGTGCGGCACATCGACAACTGGGACGGTGAGCGCGATGTAGTGCTGACGTTCGCCATGCTGAACGCCGACGGCAAATGGACTGACAAAGAAACCGGCGAGCCTCTGCTGACGTACAACGGGGACAAGGTTCTCCGGGCGTGGCCGCTTGACTGCTCCGACGCGCCTGACACCCAGATTATCGGCGTGCCGCGCAACTGGCTGGAAGACTGGGCGCTCGAACTAGTCGCAGCCGCGCAGGACGGCGGCCAGATGTCGAACCAAGTCGAACACCTCCTCGAAATTCACGCCAAACCATAACTCCCTCCCCCTTCAAAGTCAGCCGCTATAGCGGCAAGGACGAAAAATGCCTATCGAGAAAATCGAAAAGGAGGCGGACCTCTGCGCGCTATTCATCCAGGAGTTCAACGAAATGCCTGGATGGACGTGCTACCCCGAGGCCGCCGGCTTCGACGTGCTGGTTGTGCACGAAGACGGCCGGCAGATCGGCGTCGAGGCGAAGATGCAGCTAAACGCCAAGGTGGCTGACCAGATCCTGCCCTGTCGCGGCGATGAGCTTTACGGGCGCGCCGGGCCGGATTACCGGCTGGTGATCGTGAGCAAAATCACCGACGCCAGCAAAGGAATCGTGAAGATGCTGGAACACCTCGGCGTGAGGGTTCTCGTACCGCGGTCGAGCTGGACGCGCCACGGTGACGCTTTCACCTTCAGCCTTGCTCATTCCCTTCTGGAGGTCAGCAATCACCAACCGTTTTATGACTGGTACATGTTCGACTGGAATCCGCCAGAGCGCTGCCAGGTGCCAGTGCTGGTGACGAACCTGCCCGCCGGCGTGCCTGCACCCGTGCGCCTGACGCCGTGGAAAGAGTCGGCGTTGAAGGTGCTGGCTCAGCTTCGGCGCCAAGGCTTCATCACCGCCAAACAGATCGCCAGCCACGGCATCGGCGTCACCGCGTGGACGCAGGCGCCGGGGAGCAAGCCGGCATGGCTGGCCAAGGGCGCCGTGCGCGGCACCTGGATCGAAACCGAGCACATGCCGGCTTTCGATAAGCAGCACCCGGATGTGTACGCCCTGGCAGTCGAAACCCTTGCCGCTACAGCGCCAGCAGAACTGGAGCTATCGCCATGATCACCAAGTGCGTAATCGGCTGCACCCTCTTCTTCTGGCTTCCATTGGTACTGACCATAAAGGCGGTGATCGGATGAGCAAGCGAGCGGTTCACCTTTATCCGTGGGACGGTGGCACCGAGGCCGACCAGGATCCGCCCGAAGACGTTTACTGCGGCACAGACGGCGTCATGACCGACGACCAGCTCACCAATTACTGGCAGTACGTCACCTGCAAGCGCTGTCTGAGGATTCGGGAAAAAGAACTGGCGGCGCGGGCGGCGGACGACCGAGACCAGAAGGTCAAGCTGTTCGACGAGGCTCAAGCCATCACGATCACGCTCGGTCACCGGAATATCTCAACAGCCCTCAAGGCTTTGATCAGAGAACGCGACCAGCTCAAGGCTGAGCGCGACAACCTGCGCGAAGACCGCGACGGCCTACTTGAAGCAGGAGCGCACCTACTATGATCTTCGCCCCGCTCTACATGGCCTACCTCATCTACAAGGGGCCGTGGCGATGAACAAACACAACACCAAAGAGTTTTATTCTCCTGAGCAGGCCTCTCAGCATGCCGCAGACTGGTGCAAGCGCAACCCAGCATGGCGCCGGATCTGCGATATCCCTGATTCCGATGCCCTTTATAAAACCTACGATGAGATTCCGAAACGCGAACGGGCCTACTGGGATCAGAACGGCGGCGAAGAATGTTGGCGAGAGGCTGGGATCGCGAAGTGCAAGGTCGCTACCGGTTTCATCTCCGGAAAAGGCGAGTTTTTCGACCACGTGCTCAAAGTGCCCCTGCATCACAACCTGATGATGGTGTTTCGTGTAGGCAGGCACTGGAAACCATGAGTCGCATGGTCAGCGTTCCCACCGAGGAACTGACCGGCCCGGCGCTGGACTGGGCAATCAACGCGATCGAGGGTGGCCAGCAGCCCGTCGCGGGTCAGCTGGATCTCTTTGCTTTGCCCGACGCCGAGCAACTGATCACGAAGTACGGCGTCTGGGTCGATGTTGGCCACCGGCACCCTTGGCTGGCCGACATGACCAACGACCCGTTCAACCGCCAGCCCGGCGAAACCCGAACCGTCGCAGTGTTCCGCGCCGTGGTCTTCGCCAAGCGCGGTGCCACAGTCAAAGTCCCCGCCGAACTCATCCAGCAGTAACCCCTCCCGTAACTCAACAGCCTGCCGGTGTACGGCGGGCGAGGATTCGTTATGTCCGATTTCCAAACCGAAACCACGCCCACCGCGCGCAAGCGGCACGAGTGCGGCGAGTGCTACGGCCTGATTGAGCCGGGCCAGAAATACCAGCTTGTGTCTGGCTGCTGGGATGGGCGCATGGATTCCTGCAAAACCTGCATGCCCTGCCTCGAAGCGCGCGTCTGGGCGATCGCTCAGCCCGAGTGGATGGGTGATGGCGAGCACCTCTACTACTTCGGCCGGCTCGACGAGGACTTGGCCGACTTGGCTCAAGAAATCAGGTCGCAAGATGGCCGGCGGTTCCGGACTTATCGACTGCAACTGCTCATGGCTCGACGCAGAAACGCAGCTCAGGCACGTCGCCAAGCCGCATAACTCATCACCACCTTCTGCCGCCACGCGCGGCATGGAGCATCACCATGTCAAATCGAAGCGCGGCCCAGGTCGCGCCCATCCTCCCGCGCTTCATTCGCGCCGGCGAGGCATACGGCTATCTCGGTATGTGCCGGGACGAATTCAACAAAACGGTGCGCCCGAACGTCCGCGAATTCCCGATCGGGAAACAGGGCATCGGGTTCGACCGGATTGAGCTTGACCAGTGGGCTGACGCCTACATCGAGTCCATGGCAATTGAAAAAGCCGCCAATCAGGACAACAATCAGCCCCGCAGTGGGCGCCAAGGAGCAAGTAAATGGCGCGAAAAACAATCTCCGGCCTCTACGAGAGGAACGGAATTTGGCACATCGACAAAGTCGTCAGAGGTCAGCGACTTCAGGAAAGCACTGGATCAAGCGAAAGGCAGGAAGCGGAGCAGTACCTGATCCACCGCCTGGAAAAGCTCAGGCAGGAAAAGGTTTACGGAGTGCGCGAGGTGCGAACCTGGCGGGAGGCTTCCACCAGATTTCTGGTGGAGTTCAAGGATCAAGCCTCGATTGCCCTGTCTGCGTCTCACATCGAACAGCTCGACCCGTACATTGGCGACCTGCCAATCACGCATATAGATGACGGCACTCTGGCCGCCTTCAAGCGAGATCGGCAGAAGCCAACAAAAACAGCGAATGGGAAAGTAAAGCCAGGCGTATCGAACAGGACGGTGAACATCGCTCTGCAGCGAGTAGTACGGATCTTGAACCTGTGCCACAGGAAGTGGCGAGACGCAGAGAAACGGCCATGGCTGGATAGCGTGCCGATGATCTCGATGCTGGAGGAAAAGAGGTCGAGCCGGAAGCCCTACCCGTTGTCATGGGAAGAGCAGTCGATGTTGTTCGCTGAGATCCCGGATCACCTGCTGAGGATGGCACTCTACAAAGTGAACTCGGGAAGCCGGGAACAGGAAGTCTGCAAACTTCAGTGGGATTGGGAGATACGGGTGCCGGAATTGGGAACGAGCGTGTTCCTGATCCCATCAGAATTTGGTGGGAGGCACGAAAAGGCGGGAGTTAAAAATAGGGATGAGAGGTTGGTGGTGCTGAATCGGGTTGCGATGTCGATTATCGACGGCCAGCGCGGTCTGCACACAAAGTACGTGTTCCCTTATGGGCAGCCGGACGAGTACGGGCCAACCGCGATGCACCGCATGAACGACACGGCATGGAAGAGTGCCAGGATCAGGGCGGCGGCGAAATGGGAGAAGGAACACAAGTCGCCAGCACACCCTGGGTTCCGGTCGATCAGGGTTCACGATCTGAAGCACACCTTTGGCAGAAGGCTTCGTGCAGCGAACGTGACAGAGGAAGATCGAAAGGCATTACTTGGGCACAAGAACGGCAGCATTACGAGCCACTATTCTACCGCAGAGCTTGAGCATTTGATTGAGGCGGCAAACAAAGTGTCGGCAACCGATTCTCGAGGACCGGCTCTGACCATCTTGAGGAGAAAAACGGGATGAACCCCCGCAAAAGTCCCTACGCATGAAAAAGCCCAACTCGCTAAAGTTGGGCTAAGTCATTGAATTATATGGTCGGGACGGAGTGATTCGAACACTCGACCCCTAGCACCCCATGCTAGTGCGCTACCGGACTGCGCTACGCCCCGACTGGTCTTGCAACTCGTTCTTCACCTCGAAGAACGCTCAAGAATATAGCGCAAGCGTTTGAAAACTGGAAGTATTCAAACGCTGCTTTTTATTTCTTGAGAACCACCAGTACGTCTTCCAGTTCGGCAATCATCTGCCGAATCATCTGCTTGTACTGGGTCGTGTCGTCTTTGGCCTCATCACCGGACAAACGCAAGCGTGCGCCGCCGATGGTGAAACCCTGATCGTAAAGGAGCGCGCGGATCTGCCGGATCATCAGCACATCCTGGCGCTGATAATACCGGCGGTTTCCGCGGCGTTTGACGGGGTTGAGCTGAGGAAACTCCTGCTCCCAGTAGCGCAGCACGTGTGGCTTTACGGCACACAGCTCGCTGACTTCACCGATGGTGAAGTAGCGTTTGCCCGGGATGACGGGTAGTTCGTCGTTATGACTTGGTTCCAGCATAAGCCTCAACTCGGGCCTTCAACTTCTGCCCTGGACGAAAGGTGACCACACGGCGAGCCGTGATCGGGATTTCTTCCCCCGTTTTCGGGTTGCGGCCAGGCCGCTGGCGTTTGTCCCGAAGATCGAAATTGCCGAAACCGGACAATTTGACCTGCTCGTTGTCTTCAAGAGCGTGCCTGATTTCCTCGAAAAACAGTTCGACCAATTCCTTGGCTTCCCGCTTGTTCAGGCCCAGCTCTTCATACAGACGTTCCGCCATCTCAGCTTTCGTCAAAGCCCCCATACGTCACTTCCTTAACGTGGCGTTCAACCTTTGTTCGAGCGAGGTGAGGATATTTTGCGTCGTCGAATTCACCTCATCGTCATTAAGAGTGCGCGATGGATGCTGCCAGGTCAAGCCAACTGCAAGGCTTTTTCTATCAGGATCAATGCCTTTACCCTGATACACGTCAAACAGCCTGAGATCTGTGAGCCATTCGCCTGCATTTTCTCGGATTACGTCCAGTACGGCCGCGGACGCGACGTCTTTGTGCGCAATCAGTGCAAGGTCACGACGCACTTCAGGAAAGCGCGACAACTCGTGGAATTTCGGCATTTTACCGAGTGCCACTTCCGCCAGAACCAGCTCGAAAACGAAGACTGGACGGTCCAGACCCAAGGCTTTCGACAATTCCGGGTGAATGGCGCCGATGAAGCCGACTTCACGCCCTTCGCGCTCGATGCGCGCGGTTTGACCCGGGTGCAACGCCGGGTGTTTGCCCGGTGCGAAGGTGAACGAATCCAGTGCACCGGCGAAGCCGAGTACTGCTTCCACATCAGCTTTGACGTCGAAGAAGTCTACGGTGTCGCGACCCTGCGCCCAACCTTCCGGCAGACGGCTACCGCAAACCACACCGGACAGCATCGGCTCTTGCTTCAGACCTTCCAGCTGACCAACGAAGCGCAGACCGCTTTCGAACAGACGCACGCGATCCTGCTGACGGTTGAGGTTGTGCAGCAGCGCCTTGACCAGACCCGGCCACAGCGACGAGCGCATGGCAGCCATGTCGTTGGAGATCGGATTGGCCAGCAACAGCGGCTCGACGCCCGGGTTGAACAGTTCGAACTGGCGTGGATCGATGAAGCTGTAGGTGATCGCTTCCTGATAACCACGCGCCACCAGCAGGCGACGCAGTTCCGGCAGATCGCTACGCGCTTCAGCTTTGGCTTGTGGCGCCAGACGCGCTTGCGGGTAACGAACAGGCAGACGGTTGTAGCCGTACAGACGGGCCAACTCTTCGATCAGATCGACTTCCAGGCTGATGTCGAAGCGATGGCTTGGCACTTCTACGCGCCACTGGCCTTCACCGTCGGCAGCAATGCCAAGACCCAGGCCGCTGAGCAGACGCTCGACTTGGGCGGAATCCATTTCCATACCGAGCATCTGAGTGATGCGCTGGGAACGCAACGTGATAGGCGCGATCGACGGCAGATGCTGTTCGCTGACGGTCTCGATGATCGGGCCGGCTTCGCCGCCAGTGATTTCCAGCAGCAGGCCAGTGGCGCGCTCCATGGCTTCACGGGCCAGTTGCCAGTCGACGCCACGCTCGTAGCGGTGCGAAGCGTCGGTGTGCAGGCCGTAGGAACGAGCCTTGCCCGCCACAGCGATCTGGTCGAAGAACGCACTCTCCAGGAATACGTCGCGAGTGGTCGCGGACACACCGCTGTGCTCGCCACCCATGACACCGGCAATCGCCAGCGCGCGGGTGTGGTCGGCGATGACCAGCGTATCGCTACGCAGGCTGACTTCCTGACCGTCGAGCAGCACAAGTTTCTCGCCCTCTTCCGCCATGCGTACACGGATGCCGCCGTTGATTTCGGCGAGATCGAACGCGTGCAGCGGCTGGCCCAGTTCGAGCATCACATAGTTGGTGATGTCGACGGCAGCGTCGATGCTGCGCACGTCGGCGCGACGCAGACGCTCAACCATCCACAGCGGCGTTGGCCTGGACAGATCAACGTTACGGATAACCCGGCCCAGGTAACGTGGGCACGCGGCAGGCGCCAGCACTTCTACCGAACGCACTTCGTCGTGCACGGCAGGAATGGTCATGACCACCGGACGGGTGACCGGCGCGTCGTACAGCGCGCCGACTTCACGGGCCAGACCGGCCAGAGACAGGCAGTCGCCGCGGTTCGGAGTCAGGTCGACCTCGATGCTGGCGTCTTCCAGCTCCAGGTACACACGGAAGTCTTCGCCCACCGGCGCATCGGCCGGCAGCTCCATCAGACCGTCGTTGCCTTCACCAACCTGCAACTCGGCTTGCGAGCAGAGCATGCCGTTGGACTCAACGCCGCGCAGCTTGGCTTTCTTGATCTTGAAGTCGCCCGGCAGTTCGGCACCGATCATGGCGAACGGAATCTTCAGGCCCGGACGCACGTTTGGCGCTCCGCACACGACCTGGAAGGTTTCCGCGCCATTGCTGACCTGGCAAACGCGCAACTTGTCGGCATCAGGGTGTTGCTCGGTGCTCAGCACCTCGCCCACCACAACACCACTGAAAACACCGGCGGCCGGGGTCACGCTATCGACCTCCAGGCCAGCCATCGACAGACGAGCAACCAGCTCGTCGCGATTTACCTGCGGGCTAACCCAGCCACGCAGCCATTGTTCACTGAATTTCATCCTGCTCTCCTAAGAATTCGTTACGACTAGCGAAATTGCGCGAGGAACCGCAAGTCGTTGTCGAAGAACAGACGCAAGTCGTTCACGCCGTAACGGAGCATGGCCAGACGCTCGACGCCCATACCGAAAGCAAAACCGGAGAACTCTTCCGGATCGATGCCGGACATGCGCAGCACGTTCGGGTGAACCATGCCGCAGCCCATCACTTCCAGCCAGCCGGTCTGCTTGCAGACGCGGCAGCCTTTACCGCTGCACATCACGCATTCCATATCGACTTCAGCGGATGGCTCGGTGAACGGGAAGTACGAAGGACGGAAACGTACGGCCAGCTCTTTCTCGAAGAACACCCGCAGGAATTCTTCGATGGTGCCTTTGAGATCGGCAAAATTGATGTCGCGATCAACCAGCAGGCCTTCGACCTGGTGGAACATCGGCGAGTGGGTGATATCGGAGTCGCTGCGATACACGCGGCCTGGGCAGACGATGCGGATCGGCGGCTGCTTCGATTCCATGGTGCGGACCTGAACCGGCGAGGTATGGGTGCGCAGCAACATGTTGGCGTTGAAATAGAAGGTGTCATGCATCGACCGGGCCGGGTGGTGGCCTGGGATGTTGAGCGCTTCAAAGTTGTGATAGTCGTCTTCGACCTCAGGGCCTTCGGCGATGCCGTAGCCAATGCGGGTGAAGAACTGTTCTACGCGTTCCAGAGTCCGGGTCACCGGATGCAGACCACCGGAGGTCTGACCACGGCCCGGCAACGTCACGTCAATGGATTCGGCGGACAGTTTGGCAGCCAGTTCGGCTTCTTCAAACAGAGCCATGCGCGCATTGAGAACGCCTGTGACACGTTCCTTGGCAACGTTGATCAGGGCGCCGACTTGCGGACGCTCTTCTGCCGGCAAATTCCCCAGGGTCTTCATCACCTGAGTCAATTCACCTTTTTTGCCAAGGTATTGAACCCGGATTTGCTCCAGGGCATTGATATCTTCAGCGCTTTGCACAGCCTCTAGTGCTTGAGAGACCAGCGCATCCAGGTTTTCCATGTACAGACTCCAGATACAAAATAGGGGAAGAGCTTGAAGGCTCTTCCCCTATTTAAGACGTTTACCACCTGGCCCCACGGAAGCGAGGCCGGGTGATTGTCGGGGGTACTTAAGCCAAGGTGGCTTTAGCTTTCTCGACAATCGCAGCAAACACCGCTTTTTCGTTCACTGCCAGATCAGCCAGAACCTTACGGTCGATCTCGATGGACGCTTTTTTCAGGCCAGCGATGAAACGGCTGTAGGACAGACCGTTAACACGAGCACCAGCGTTGATACGAGCGATCCACAGAGCGCGGAACTGACGTTTTTTCTGACGACGGTCACGGTAGGCGTATTGGCCTGCCTTGATTACCGCTTGCTTGGCAACACGGAATACGCGGGAGCGTGCGCCGTAGTAGCCTTTAGCAAGTTTCAGAATTTTTTTGTGACGCTTACGGGCAATGACGCCACGCTTTACACGAGCCATGAGTTACTTCCTCTATTCTTGACTAAAATTAACGAAGGCGCAGCATGCGCTCGACTTTTGCCACGTCAGACGGATGCAGCAAGCTGCTACCGCGCAGTTGACGCTTACGCTTGGTCGACATTTTAGTCAGGATGTGGCTCTTGAAAGCGTGCTTGTGCTTGATACCGTTAGCAGTTTTCAGAAACCGCTTAGCAGCACCACTTTTGGTTTTCATTTTTGGCATGTTCGGATACTCCGCATTCAGTTGATAAACATAATCAGAAGGCCTGCCGTGCCCTGTTGATTACTTCTTCTTTTTCGGGGCGATGACCATGATCAGCTGGCGTCCTTCCATCTTAGGATGCTGTTCGACCGAACCGTACTCGAGCAGGTCAGCTTCAACCCGCTTGAGGAGTTCCATCCCCAGCTCCTGGTGGGCCATCTCACGGCCGCGGAATCGCAAGGATACCTTGGCCCTGTCCCCATCACTCAGGAAACGTACCAGGTTGCGCAGTTTTACCTGGTAATCCCCTTCCTCCGTCCCTGGACGAAATTTGATTTCTTTAACCTGAATCTGCTTCTGGTTTTTCTTGGCTGCGGCAACCTGTTTCTTCTTCTCGAAGATCGATTTGCCGTAGTCCATCAGTTTGCAAACAGGGGGTACTGCATCGGCGGAAATTTCCACCAAATCCAGTTTGGCCTCTTCAGCCTTAAGAAGCGCGTCTTCAATTGACACAATCCCAAGCTGTTCACCTTCAGCCCCAATTAACCGAACCTCGCGTGCCGAGATATTCTCGTTGATCGGGGCTTTCGGTGCAGCTCGTTTATCTTGTCTCATTTCACGCTTAATAATAATTACTCCGAATCTGGGCGACCACGCCGGGAAACCGCTTGCGCGAGAAACTCAGCGAACTGGGCGACGGGCATCGAGCCCAGGTCAGCACCTTCACGAGTACGCACAGCGACAGTCTGCATCTCGACTTCCTTATCTCCGATTACCAAGAGATAGGGAACCTTGAGCAAAGTATGCTCGCGGATTTTAAAGCCGATCTTTTCATTTCTCAAGTCGGACTTGGCACGAAATCCGCTTTCGTTGAGAGTTTTTTCAACTTCTGCAACAAAATCTGCCTGTTTATCAGTGATATTCATGATCACCGCCTGCGTTGGCGCGAGCCATGCAGGGAACGCACCTTCGTAGTGCTCGATCAGAATCCCGACGAATCGCTCGAAGGAACCGAGGATCGCACGGTGCAACATCACCGGGTGTTTGCGGCTGTTGTCTTCAGAGACGTATTCAGCGCCCAAACGGACAGGCAGGTTAAAATCGAGCTGCAGAGTACCACATTGCCAGACCCGACCAAGGCAGTCTTTCAGCGAGAACTCGATCTTCGGACCGTAGAACGCACCCTCACCCGGCTGCAGATCGTACGGCAGGCCCGCAGAATCAAGGGCTGCAGCCAATGCGGCCTCAGCGCGATCCCACAGTTCGTCGGAACCGACGCGCTTTTCCGGACGAGTGGACAGTTTCATCTCGACATCGGTGAAGCCGAAGTCACGATAAACGTCCATGGTCAGCTTGATGAACGCGGCGGATTCGGCCTGCATCTGCTCTTCTGTGCAGAAGATGTGGGCGTCGTCCTGAGTGAACGCACGTACGCGCATGATGCCGTGCAGCGCACCCGACGGCTCGTTACGGTGGCAGGCACCGAATTCGGCCAGACGCATCGGCAGCTCGCGGTAGCTCTTCAGGCCCTGGTTGAACACCTGCACGTGGCACGGGCAGTTCATCGGCTTGATCGCGTAGTCGCGGTTTTCCGACTGAGTGGTGAACATGTTGTCGGCGTAGTTGGCCCAGTGCCCGGATTTCTCCCACAGGCTACGGTCAACGACTTGAGGGGTTTTGATCTCAAGGTAGCCGTTGTCGCGCTGGATCTTGCGCATGTACTGCTCGAGTACCTGGTACAGAGTCCAGCCGTTCGGGTGCCAGAACACCATACCCGGGGATTCTTCCTGGGTGTGGAACAGGCCCAGACGCTTGCCGATCTTGCGGTGATCGCGCTTTTCCGCTTCTTCGATGCGCTGGATGTAAGCCGCCAGCTGCTTCTTGTCTGCCCAAGCGGTGCCATAAACGCGCTGCAATTGCTCGTTCTTGGCGTCGCCACGCCAGTAGGCGCCCGACAGTTTGGTCAGCTTGAAGGATTTCAGGAAGCGTGTATTCGGCACGTGCGGGCCGCGGCACATGTCAACGTATTCTTCGTGGTAGTACAGGCCCATGGCCTGTTCGTTCGGCATGTCCTCGACCAGGCGCAGCTTGTAGTCTTCGCCACGGGCCTTGAACACTTCGATCACTTCGGCGCGCGGAGTGACTTTCTTGATGACGTCGTAATCTTTTTCGATCAGCTGCTGCATGCGCTGTTCGATAGCGGCCATGTCGTCCGGAGTAAAAGGACGTTCGAAGGCGATGTCGTAATAGAAGCCTTCGTCGATGACCGGGCCGATGACCATTTTCGCAGTCGGGTACAGCTGCTTGACCGCATGGCCCACCAGGTGAGCGCAAGAGTGGCGAATGATCTCCAGCCCCTCTTCATCCTTGGGCGTGATGATTTGCAGGGTCGCGTCGCTGCTGATGATGTCGCTGGCGTCGACCAGTTGCCCATTGACCTTGCCGGCCAGGGTGGCTTTGGCCAGACCCGCACCAATGGATGCGGCGACCTCGGCTACGGAAACCGGGTGATCGAATGAACGTTGACTGCCGTCGGGAAGAGTAATAGTTGGCATGGCGCCTCCTCTCCTAGTGGTGACCCCTACCAAAGGTCACGTGGGTTGGGATGAGCCAGTACAAGATCCGATCCAGGCCATTCAATGACGAACGCCTGCCTTACAGCGGCAGGAGCCTTGCGGCCAACCGGAAAACCGAACCAGAGTGACTGGGATTCAAATCGAAATATTCGCACGCTGACCGCTGCCGGGACTGAAGGTCATCCGGAGCTTGAGAACGCTTGAGCCCGGCATCCTAGCACAGATGAGCGGTCACCTACGCCTCTGTTTGATCAGAAGGCAAATCGTCTGTTTTTATGCCAGAGTGCTGAACTTGATGGCCCCTTCAGCCCTCAGATAACAAGACATTGACCCACAAGGAGCATCCTCGCATGCGTCTGAATACCCTGTTCGCCGTAGTCGCCCCCATCGTTATGCTGCTGCCGCTGAGCGCCCACGCCGATTGGCCGAAGGGCGAGCGCGAGAAGTACATGGCGCAGTGCACGCAGGCGGCGACTCCGCAAATTGGCGCTGCGGCGGCCAAATCGCACTGCGCTTGTGGCGCAGATGCCATCAAGTCTTATCCTGCCGCTGACATTCAGGCGCTGATGGACAACAAGGCCACACCTGAACTGCAGCAGAAAGCGCTGGGCCAGATTGCCAAATGCAAGGCAAATGTACCGGCCAAAAAGTGATAAAAAAACCGTTCTGACTCGGCTCAGCGCCCGAAAAAAGGGCTGAATTTGAGCCTTTTCAGAGGATTTATGCAGGTTTTACAGGTTTTTTTATTGTCTTTACGTTGCGCGCAAAGCCTTTTAAACCGGGGCTTTCAGCGAAAAAAGGCAGTAAAGAAAACACGACTGATTGGCAAACAGCACGTCCGGGGGGCTCCCAAAGCGAACATTTCGACTATGATACCCGGGTGTGCCCAGTTGGCCTGAGCAGCACAGTACTGAAAAATATATGTTTCTTGGAGATACACCATGTCTAATCGCCAAACCGGCACCGTTAAGTGGTTCAACGATGAAAAAGGCTTCGGCTTCATCACTCCTCAAGGTGGCGGTGACGACCTGTTCGTACACTTCAAAGCTATCGAAAGCGACGGTTTCAAAAGCCTGAAAGAAGGCCAGACCGTTTCCTTCGTGGCTGAGAAAGGCCAAAAGGGTATGCAAGCTGCACAGGTTCGCCCAGAGTAATTTCTCGGCGCACTAAAAAAACCCCGTCCATGTGACGGGGTTTTTTATGCCTGCAACAAAAGCCTTGGCTAATCAGCCGCAGTTGACGCGTGTGATCACCAGGTTGTTGTCAGTGTTCAGATTCAGGCGATCGGAGCGGTACTCGAGCGTGATCATGTCGTTCGGCTTGAGGAAGCGGGCATTTTGCGCACCAGCCTTGGCACGCGCCTGCTCCAGCAACTCTGGCGAAGCTTTCTTGCCGATGGCGAACTCCGCCGCCGATGCTTCACAGCGGCTATGACCGGCTTCGGTTGCCACAGATTCCTTTGCCGACTCGCTGGAGGTCGTGCTGCAACCGGCCAACATCACAGCGGCCATAAGTGCACCCAGTGTCGCGAACTTCAAAGGCATGAAGCCTCCTTGTTTTCAAAATGGTTAAGCTGAGATCGTGCGACCGCCGTTCCGGCATTTGGTTTCACAGCCAAGGCCATCACCCTGCCCCACGACCGGAAAAACGCCGAGTTTGCCTGAGCGGCACGTGCCGCCTCATCAATCAATCGTGACTGAATATTAACGGCGCTCAATAAACGTCGATGTAGTCATACGGCGGATTCGGCCAGTTGTCCTTCAGTGCATTGAAAATCTGCATCACCCACACCTCGTCGCTGGCCGCGACATTGCCGACGTACCCCGACCCCTTGGCCCAGGTTTCCAGGCGAAACAACAGATCATCGATATCCTGCCCTCCGGTGATGCCCGAAGAAATATAAGCGATACCGCCCTTGGTCACGCGCACCTGCGTGTGCTCATCATCACTGGCCGACGCGAGCAATTGACGCACGGCTTCGAGTGTGAGGCCGTCAGGGGTGTTCAAATCGATCTGCACAAGACGATCCTTGGAAAGCTTTAAAAGACCAAGTGTCGCATAGCGATCCGTTCATGCCTAAGTCGCAGTGCCAAACGCCCGACAAAATGGTTAACTCGAATCTCAGACTTTCCGACTTTTCGAGCGCTCCCATGACCACCATCAGCATCGACGCCGACATCAAAGCCAAATGGGCAGACGGCCACAGCTCCTACAGCCCGGGAACCACAGAAGAACTGGCGCTGATTGGTATCGATCTATTGGTCAAGGAACTCGGCACGGAAGCAGCCAAGCAATTTATCCAGCAGATTTTCGAGCGCTACCCGACCGAACAGGACGAACCCACTGAGAGAGTGTAAAAACCCGCAGGCTGGCACCTGCGGGCGAATGATTTACTTCAGGCGCTTCAGGCGCTCGGTCAGCAAGTCAAAGAAGCCCTGCGCGTCGCCGTTTTCCACCCAGAAGGCGTTTTTCGGCGCCTTCAGGCCGTCGTACCAATCGACAATGGTCTGACCGAAAGTCGGCCCTTCACGGCTATCCACCACGACATTCACCGAACGACCGGTGAACAGCTCCGGCTTGAGCAAATAGGCCACAACGGTAGCGTCATGCACCGGGCCACCCGGAATACCGTAGTGCTCCATGTCGCCTTTGATGTACTCGTTGAGAATGTCACCGACAATCTTGCTCGCATTGTTGTTCAGCGCAGCGATCTGCTTCAGGCGCGCATCACTGGTGAGGATCTTGTGGGTCACGTCCAGCGGCAGATAAGTCAGCTTCACGCCGCTTTTCAGCACAACTTCAGCCGCTTGCGGATCTGCAAACAGGTTGAATTCGGCCACAGGGGTGATATTGCCGCCGTTGAAGTGCGCACCACCCATGATCACCACTTCCTTGATGCCCTGAACAATTTCAGGTTCCTGGATCAGCGCCAGTGCCAGGTTGGTCTGTGGACCGAGCATGGCGATAGTGATGCTGTGCGGCTTGGCTTTTTTCAGGGTGTCGATCAGATAGTTGACCGCATTGCCCTCAGCCAGACCTTTTTTCGGCTCATGTACGGTGACACCCGACAGGCCTTCCTTGCCATGGATGTTCTCGGCGTAGATCGGCGTGCGCATCAGCGGCTTTGGCGCACCCGCATAAACCGGTACGTCTTCGCGCCCTGCCCACTCGCGAGCCAGGCGCGCGTTACGCGAAGTCTTGTCGAGGCGCACGTTGCCGGCCACGGTGGTCAGCGCGCGAATGTTCAGTTCATCCGGCGAGGCCAGCGCGAACAACAGGGCGACCACATCGTCGGCTCCTGGATCGGTATCGATGATCAGGTCGATTTTTTCCGCCGCTTGAGCGCCGGTCGCAGTGATTACGGACAAAAGCAATAAACCCCGGATGAGTTGATGCAGTTTCTGAGCATAGCGTTGCATGGCGCATTCCTTGTGCATGTGGAATCGAAAATCAGAACGTAACCCCAGCGACGAGGACGATATTGCAGTACGGCTGGCATTCACCGGTCCGAACAATCGCTCGAGCCTGTCGGCTGAGAACCTTGAATTGCTCGTGACCGAGCAGATCGCGACGGCCCAGAGCGCCCTCTTCATTCAACTCGTCCAGCGTATTCAGCGCGGCCGGTTGCTTGTCGAAGATTTCTTTGGCCAGTGCATGGCTTTCTACCTGCATCTCGCTGAGCACGACTTTCAGGGTGCTGATGAAATCCGGCACGCCGTGAGTGAGCGCCAGATCGATCAGTTCGACCCCTGGCGGCACCGGCAGTCCAGCATCACCAATGACAACCATGTCGCCATGGCCCAGGGACGCGATCAGCCGCGACAAGGCGACGTTGAGCAGAGGAGTCTTTTTCATACGTGTTTAAAAGCCTGCACGTCGGATAGAGTTGGAATGGACGGTTGCGCACCGGCACGGGTTACCGACAGCGCGGCGGCGATCTGCCCGTAGCGGATCGCTTCTGCCTCGGACTTGCCATTGGCCAGCGCAGCGGCAAAACCACCGACGAAGGTGTCCCCCGCCGCAGTGGTGTCGACAGCCTTCACTTTCGGCGCCGGGAAATGCTCGAAGCCTTTGCCATTGGCGAACAGCGAGCCTTGAGCCCCCAGAGTAATGATGACTTTGCCCGCCCCCATGGCGATCAGCTGGTTGGCAGCAACTTCTGCGGTTGCCAGCGAATCCACCGGCAATCCGCTCAATGCGCTCGCTTCGCTCTCGTTGGGAATCAGGTAGTCGATCGCGGCAAACCAGTCTGCCGGCAACGGACGACTGGCCGGCGCCGGATTGAGGATGACAATTTTACCCAGCGCGCGCGCACGCTTGAGCGCATGCCCCACCGTCGCATCAGGAATTTCCAGCTGGCAGATGATCACGTCGGCGCCTTTCAGCACCGCATCGAACCGATCGATCACTGCGGGTGTCATGGCACCGTTGGCACCGGCGACAATGACAATTGCGTTCTGACTGTTGTCATCGACCACAATCAACGCCACACCGCTGGAATCCTCGACGGTGCTCACGGCCTGACAATCGATCTGCTCAGCCAGCAAAGCGTCACGCAATTGCACGCCGTAGTCGTCATTGCCAACGCAACCGACCATCGCCACCTGCGCGCCCAAACGCGCTGCGGCCACTGCCTGATTGGCGCCCTTGCCACCGGAAACCGTGGCAAACGAATGACCGATCAGCGTTTCACCGCCTGCGGGCAGCCGTGGCGCCCGGGTCACCAGATCCATGTTCAGGCTGCCTATTACCACTACATTTGCTGGCATACATCATTACTCGTCAATTCGGTTTCAGCGGTATTCGGTGAACACACCGGACAACGGTGCGGTCGATTCGCGCAAGACAATACTCGGGGTCACGATCCGCTGATCAGTGCCCAGATTCGGCGTAGCAATTCTTCGCAGCAGCACTTCGGCCGCCATCTCACCCAGTTGCAGGATCGATTGCCCCACCGTAGTGAGTGCCGGATACACGTAACGGCTCATCTGGATATCGTCAAAACCGATCACCGACAGCTCGCTCGGCACGCGCACATTGCGCTCCGCCGCCGCACGCAGCACGCCGATGCCGATCATGTCGTTACCGGCAAAAATCGCACTCGGCGGATTGCTCTCAAGGAGAATCGCCGCCGCGTTGTATCCACCCGTACTGGTGAAGTCGCTTTCCAGCATGCGCTCCTGGCGGACGTCGATGCCCGCCTCTTTCAGCGCCCGGCAATAACCGGCCTGACGCATCTGCGCCACACTGGTAGTGGCCGGACCGCCAATGGTGGCAATGTCGCGATGACCCAACTCCAGCAGATGACGGGTCGCCAGGTATGCACCGTATTCGTGGTCGATGCGCACCAGATCGGCATCGACACCGTCGAGTCCACGGTCGACGATGACCATCGGCGTTTTCACCCCGGCCAGCCCCTGCGCGAGACCGCTGTCACCGCCAGCGGAGGCGACGATCAAACCGTCGATGCGCTTCTCCAGCAGAACGCGTAAATAGCTGCGCTGCTTGTCAGGATTGTCATCGGAGTTGCAGAGGATCACGCAGTAGCCGTTGCGCTCGCAGTAATCCTCGATGCCCCGCGCCAACTCCGCGAAGTACGGGTTGAGACTGTTTGGCACCAGCAAGCCGATGGTCGCAGTGGTCTTGGCCTTTAACGAGCGCGCCACTGCACTTGGCACATAGTCGAGGCTCTTGATCGCCGCCTCGACTTTCAGCCGCACTTCCTGACTGACCGGCCGGGTGTTGTTCACCACATGCGACACCGTCGTGTAGGAAATTCCCGCGAGGGCTGCCACGTCCTTGATCGTTGCCATTTCTTAGCCCCGGCGACTGGCGCGCTGACTGCGATAAGTATCGAGTACCACCGCGATCACGATGACGGCGCCAGTGATGATTCGTTTGGTCGGTTCGGTCGCCCCGATCTGCGCCAGACCCGCCGCCAGCACGGAGATGATCAACACGCCGAAGAACGTGCTGATCACCGAGCCGCGCCCGCCCATCAGGCTGGTGCCGCCGATCACCACAGCGGCGATCACCTGCAACTCAAGACCAGAACCGGCATTCGGGTCAGCGGCTTCCAGACGGGAAATCTGAAACAGCGCGGCGATACCGGCCAGCAGGCCCATCAGGCTGAAAACCAGAATCTTGTAAGGTTTTGGATTGATCCCTGCGAGTCGCACCGCTTCTTCATTGGTGCCGATGCCGATCAGGTAGCGACCGAACACGGTCCGGGTCAACACAGCCTGGGCGATGATAATCACCAGCAACGCAATAATGAACGACGGCGAGATACCGAATGCGACCGGATTCGACAACCAGGCGAACGAGTCTCCGATGTATGCGGTGCGCGATCCGGTCATCTGATACGCCAGACCTCGGGCCATTTCCAGCACACCGAGAGAGACGATGAACGATGGAATCCGCCAGGCCACGGTGATCGACCCGGTGACCGTACCGGCCATTGCCGCCACAGCCATACCGAGCAATGCCGACGGCAATACGCCCCAGCCCCAACCGAGAATGGCGACGCTGACCGTAGAGGCCGCCAATGCCAGCACCGATCCAACGGACAGATCGATGCCACCGATGATCAGCACAAAGGTCATGCCGACCGCCAAGACCATCAGATCAGGAATCTGGTTGGCCAAAGTACTGAAGGTGTTATACGACAGAAAGTGGCTGCTCAAGACCGAGAACAGCGCAATCATCGCCAGCAATGCACCGGCCAGACCCAGGTAAGTGCCCAGGCCATAGAAGTTGCCACCACGTTTGCCGGCAGGAGATGCAGTTTTCATGGGAGATCCCTAGGCGCCGCTTCGTTGAGCAACGCATCACGTTTTTGGTAGCCGGCGAACGCGGCGGCAAGCAAGTCATCCTGGGTCCAGCTGTCGCGCTCGAAGGTGTCGATCAGCCGCCCAGCCGACAACACGCCGATCCGGTCGCAAATCAGCATCAGTTCGCGCAGGTCACTGGACACCACCACCAGCGCTTTGCCCTGGCGCGTCAGCTCGCCGAGCAAGGCATAAATGTCGAACTTGGCACCGACGTCGATGCCTCGGGTCGGCTCATCGAACAGCAGCACCGAACAGTCACGCTCCAGCCAGCGGCCGATCACGACCTTCTGCTGATTGCCACCGGATAACTCCGAAACCAGCTGTGTCGGACTTGAACTGCGGATGCGCATGGCGTCGATCTGACGTTGTGCCAAAGCGATCTCGTCGCCGTTGTTGACGACACCGCCACTGGAAATTTCCGGCATGTTGCCGAGCGCGATGTTGGCACTGATCGACTGACTGAGCAGCAGGCCTTCACCTTTGCGGTCTTCAGTGATCAGTGCGATGCCATTGCGTACCGCATCAACGGGCGAGCGCACATTGACCACTTTGGCTGGCGAGCCGAGTGCAATGCTGCCGCTGTCAGCGGTGTCCGCACCGAATATCAAACGCAGTAATTCCGTGCGCCCTGCCCCGATCAGTCCGGAAATCCCGAAGATCTCGCCGGCACGGACTTCAAACGAGACATCGCGCACTTTGTCGGAGCGCGTCAGACCTTTGATCGTCAGCGCCGGGGCACCAATCTTGCGCGGGCCCATGTCGATATGCTCACCCAACTCGCGACCGACCATCAGCGTTACCAGTTGCTCGCTGTTGTAATTGGCCATCGGCTCGACACAGACCAGATTGCCGTCACGCAGCACGGCGATGCGCTGCGCCACTCGGGCAAGCTCTTCGAGGCGGTGGGAAATGTAGATGATCGAGACGCCGCGCGCCTGCAACCGGGTGATCTGCTCGAACAACATTTCGACTTCGCGCGCCGTCAGCATCGCTGTCGGCTCATCGAGAATCAGCACATGGCAATCGCCGATCAGGTTACGGGCGATTTCGACCATCTGCTGATGCCCGATACCCAACTCGCCGACCAGCGTATCCGGGTCAATGGCGTCGAGACCGACTTGCGCCATGGCTTCGATAGCGGCTTTACGCAATTGCTTGCGGCTGATCCAGCCGCCATTGCTTGGCAGATTGTCGAGAAACAGGTTTTCCGCGACCGACAGTGTCGGCAACAGATTGAGTTCTTGCATGACCATACGCACGCCGAGCTCTTCGGCCTGGGTGCGGCTGCCCGGACGATAGTCCTTGCCCTGGAATTGCATCTGGCCGGTGGTCGGCGTGACCAGTCCGCCAATGATCTTCGACAACGTACTTTTGCCGGCACCATTCTCGCCGGTCAGCGCCAGCACTTCACCGCGCATCAACGTCAGATCGATGCCGGTGAGCACCGGTTGCGCATAGGTCTTACCGATACCGCTGACCGAGAGGACAGCGTTCGGGGCGGAAACAGACATAAAAACTCTCCATGCGCTCGCCCGGACGGACGAGCGCCGTTGTGTCGCCAGAAGACTTACTTGGTGACCAGCTCGACCGGTGTTTCGATCACGCCATTGGCGCCGCTGTCGACTTTCTCGCCTTTGATGATTTTCAGCGCGGTTTCGATGCCGAACACAGCTTGCTTCGCAGCGAACTGGTCTGCAGTGGCCAGCACGCGGCCGTCCTTCAACATTGGCTTGATGGCATTGATGTTGTCGTAACCGACGACTTGAACCTGACCGGCCTTGCCAGCAGCGCGAACGGCGGAAACCGCACCTACAGCCATGCTGTCGTTGCCGGCCAGCAGCGCTTTGACGTCCGGGTATTCACTGAGAATCGAAGCAGCAACCTTGTTGCCCTTGTCGATTTCCCAGTCACCGGATTGCAGGGAAACGATCTTGATCTGTGCAGCGTCCATCGCATCCTTGAAGCCCGCAGTACGTTGCTGGGCATTGGTCGTGGTGGACACGCCTTCAATGATGCCGACTTCGTCACCGGCCTTGAGCTGCTTGGCCAGGTATTCACCGACCAGACGCGCACCTTTGCGGTTGTCCGGACCTACGAAAGGCACGCTGATGTTTTTGCTTTTGACGATGGCCGGATCGAGCTGATTATCGATGTTGATCACGGTGATGCCGGCATCGACGGCTTTCTTGATCACCGGCACCATGGCTTTGGAGTCAGATGGCGCGATCACCAGCGCGTTGACCTTGGCCAGGATCATCTGCTCGACGATGCGCGTCTGGCCGGCAGTATCCGTTTCGTCCTTGATACCGTTGGAGATCAGGTCGAAATCGGCGGAGTGTTCTTTCTGGTAAGCCTTGGCGCCGTCTTCCATGGTCAGGAAGAATTCATTGGCCAGAGACTTCATGACCAACGCGACTTTGGGTTTTTCGGCGGACTCGGCGAATGCCGAAGAGACAGGTAGTGCGGCGGCTGTGGCAGCCAGCATAGCGACAGCAAGAAGACGTCCAGCGAATGGCAGCTTCATGGGTTCACTCCGATCTTATGATTATTGTGAGCAACGTTTGCGCTGGCGTAAGCTACTCGGCTATCTGCCAGGCCATATAGCGCCGGGAGAGCCTCGCAAACGTTTGCGTAGACCGAACTATGCGAATCCCGCCGACATTTGTCAACAATCAGAAATCGTCATTTATTGTAGGGCGAATCGTCTGATTCACCCTACCGCTGCTCATACCGTGGTGTTGACCAGATTACCGCTGGTGGAACTCTTGGTCATTTCCTTGACCAAGGCACCCGCCACTTCTGCCATCGCGGCGCTGGTTTGCACGATCTGCCCCTGAATGGACATGACTGCCTGCGACTTGGCCTCGGGCGTCGGGTAGGTCTCGGCTTGGGCTGCTGCCAATTGCTGTTGCTGCTCCTGAAGCTGCTTCTGCAATTCCTGCATGCGTTTGAGCAGCATCTTGACGGTAACGCTCAGGTTATCGCCGCTTTCAGCCTTGCTGTCTTCTGGCGCAGCGCCACCGGTTCGCACCTGATTGCCGGACTCTTTCTCAGTGCCCAGCGCCTCGGTGGAAGCCTCCGCTCCCGCCTCACTCAATGCATTGATGGTCGCTGCGGTTTTGCCGCCGATGGTGACTGCAGCAGGATTAGATAAACCGACTGTCAGTGACATGTGAACTCCCTAGATTCTAGTTTCCTTGAACCATCATCGGCCTACAGGAGGGTTTCTTTAGCACAAAAGCCGAAACCGGCCACTCGAAATACTCGACAAAAGCAGTAGTCCCTTTCGGAGAGCCGAACGCGAAAGCGCCCATTGTTCGGAAAACCGGATAAACGATTCACCCCACCATTTGCCAACTCATAAAATCTTGATGTAAATCATCAGGTTAAACATTTTTCTAACGCAAAGTAGCGCTGGTACAGATCCTGCTCCCTTCATCGCATCCCAAGGATCCAGATCGGCTTGGGATGCATCTAGATGAACCTGCATCAGCACCGTCTCACTACTAGAGAGAAAAATAATGAAATCTGCTTTCAACACTTTGGTTCCGGGCGCTTTGGCCCTCCTCCTGCTCCTGCCCACCGCCCTTCAGGCAAAAGAAGTCGAAACCCAGACCAAGCTCGCTAACGTTGTGGTACTTGCCACCGGCGGCACCATTGCCGGTGCTGGCGCAAGCGCCGCCAACAGCGCCACCTACCAGGCAGCAAAGGTGGGTGTCGAGCAATTGATCGCCGGCATTCCCGAGCTGAGCAAACTGGCGAATGTGCGTGGCGAACAAGTCATGCAGATTGCCTCGGAAAGCATCACCAACGAGAACCTGCTGCAACTGGGTCGCCGCGTGGCCGAACTGGCTGACAGCAAAGACGTCGATGGCATCGTCATCACCCACGGCACCGACACCCTGGAAGAAACCGCCTACTTCCTCAACCTGGTGGAAAAAACCGACAAGCCGATTATCGTCGTCGGCTCGATGCGTCCGGGCACCGCCATGTCTGCGGACGGCATGCTCAACCTGTACAACGCCGTGGCCGTGGCCAGCAGCAAAGAAGCGCACGGCAAAGGCGTACTGGTGACCATGAATGATGAAATCCAGTCCGGTCGCGACGTCAGCAAAATGATCAACATCAAGACCGAAGCGTTCAAAAGCGCCTGGGGTCCATTGGGCATGGTGGTTGAAGGCAAATCCTACTGGTTCCGCTTGCCAGCCAAGCGTCACACCATGGATTCGGAATTCGACATCAAAAACATCAAGAGCCTTCCTGACGTAGAAATCGCTTATTCCTACGGCAACGTGAGCGATACCGCCTACAAGGCTCTCGCACAGTCCGGTGCCAAGGCAATCATCCATGCAGGTACCGGCAACGGCTCGGTGTCCTCTCGCGTAGTTCCGACCCTGCAAGCACTACGCAAGGATGGCGTGCAAATCATTCGTTCCTCCCACGTCAACGCTGGCGGCTTCGTTCTGCGTAACGCCGAACAGCCGGACGACAAGTACGATTGGGTTGTGGCTCACGACCTGAACCCGCAAAAAGCGCGCATCCTGGCGATGGTCGCACTGACCAAAACCAACGACAGCAAAGAGCTGCAGCGGATGTTCTGGGAATATTGATGGACCTTCGCCCAATCAATTCTTGATTGGGCACCCTGCGCCACTCGCCTGTCGGCTGGGTGGTGCATCGCTCACAACGCTCTCGCATTTTTCCCACAAAAAATTCGACATGGCCTACACCAAAATCGGAAAAGCGCTGTCAGAGGATTTTCTTGAATTTTAAGCAGTTGCGAAAATGCTTACAGTTAAATACTGTATGCACGTACAGCTTAATAAGGATAACCTCGTGGCCACCTCCCCAGATGCTCCTGACGCTTACGAACGCATGGGTATGCGCGTTCAGAAAATCATCAATTCTCCCACCGCCCAAAAAGCCAAAGCCGCACTGATCTTCCGTCTGCCGGATGAACCGATGGATGAATGGGAGCGCCTGCTCGAGGAAATCGACGAGAACGACAACGTCACCCTCGCCTATCGCGACGATGGTGGCGTGCAGATTTTTTGGGTCGTACCGAAGGAAGATTGATTCAATGAGTGTCCGCTGTTTTGCATTGCTGTTGCTGTTCATCTCCATGGGCGCGCAGGCTGGCGCACCCCGCACATTTACCGAAGCCAAGAAGGTTGCCTGGAAGCTTTACGCGCCGCAGTCCACAGAGTTTTACTGCGGGTGCAAATACACCGGCAACAAGGTTGATCTGAAAGCCTGCGGCTATGTCCCACGCAAGAATGCCAAGCGCGCATCGCGCATTGAATGGGAACACATTGTGCCGGCCTGGCAATTCGGCCATCAGCGTCAGTGCTGGCAGGAAGGCGGACGCAAAAACTGCACCCGATACGACCCAAGCTATCAAAAGGCTGAAGCCGATCTGCACAACCTGGTGCCGAGCATTGGCGAGGTCAACGGAGACCGGAGCAACTTCAGCTACGGCTGGCTGCCAGTGCAATCCGGGCAATATGGCTCGTGCCTGACTCAAGTCGACTTCAAGGCGAAGAAGGTCATGCCTCGCCCGTCGATTCGCGGCATGATTGCCCGCACATACTTTTACATGAGCAAGCAGTACGGCTTGCGCCTGTCGAAACAGGACCGCCAATTGTATGAAGCGTGGGACAAGACTTACCCGGTTCAGGACTGGGAACGTCAGCGCAATCAGAGCGTGGCGTGCGTGATGGGGCGCGGCAATGAGTTTGTCGGCCCGGTGAACATGAAAGCCTGCGGCTGATTTCAGTGCCAACAAAAAGGCCTCGAACACGATGTTCGAGGCCTTTTCATTTGCGCTTAATTAGCCGCTTTGTTGTGTCGCCAGTAACCCATCAAATTGAGTGACTCACGAGGGATGCCACACTCCTTGATAAGGTATCTGCGCAAGCTCATCACTGCGGCAGACTCTCCGGCAATCCAGCCGTAAAACCCTTCAGTGGCGGTTTCGGCGATTTCCCAGAGAAGGTCCTGTTCTATGTCGACGTCAGCCAATTCGATCGCTTGTCCCGCCGAAGAAACCTGAACGGGTAGAGTCGCCGCCCTCACCGCTTCCACCATCAGCGCTCCCGCGACGGTTTCGTTCGCCGGATCCCGGATCAGCCAACGCACCGACAGCCCAGGCCAATCAGGAACGGCAAGCATGTCTTGAGCGCTGCCCACTTCGAAAAATGCCTGGACTTGCGGCGGCGCGGCGAGCAACGCCAGCTCATCCAGAATACCCATGGCTGCCGGCAGCGCGGTCGCATCTGCAACGAGCAAAACTTGATTGAGCGCGTGTGGTGGCTTCCACTCGAAACCGCCAGCCTCCTTCGCCGAAAAATGCCGATCAGGCGCGAGCATCTGCATCGAATCACCCGGCTGCGACCGCAGCGCCCAGCGCGACGCCGGACCGGTCTCACCGTGCAGAACAAAATCAATATCGACTTCGCCTTGCTCCGCTCGCAGATTGCGGATGGTGTAGGTGCGCATGGCGGGACGTCGATCTGCCAACATCGCACGGAAGCGAGCGTACCAACCGTCTTCCTGGGAAAGCTTCGCGTGAGAACCGTTGGCTGCAGGGAAAAACAGCTTCACCCGCTGATCCGGCGCCCAGGTAGCCATCTCGCTGACTGCTGGGCCTGCGAGCGTGATCCGCATCATGTGCGGGCTCAGCTGAGTTTTACGATGCAAAATGGCATCGAATAATTTGTAAGGATTGGCGGAGGCCATGGGGAACTCCTTCTGGAAATCATCTGGACCCTTTAGTAACGAGTCGCGTTTGATAGCCTTTAGGAGATTCCGCCGACCGGATCGTTTATGGCGTGAGCGGATGCTCGACCAACACCGATTCAATGTTCTGTTTTTTGGCCTTCACCAACGCCGCATCCACTTGTACCTTACGAGCTTCGGCTTCAGCCTGGGAATTGAACGGGCCAATCAGGATCCGCGTTTTGCCGCTGCTGTCCTTGATTACCGTAGGCACGAAGGCGTGCTCGATCAGCCAGCCGCTCAGGTCGCTGACGGCCTGTGGAGTTTCGCCGCGCACTTCGAGATCCCACTGTGGTGCAGCGGCCGCCGCCGACGCCGTCACTGTTGTCGACTGTGGTTTTGGTGCGTCTACATTCTTGCCTTCACCACACCCTGCCAATACCAGTGCCGCGACTACCCAAACCAATTTGCGCACAACGCTTTCCTCGAAATTCTCAAAGCCGCGATCTTATCATTCATAAATACTTCGCGAGCCCCGCAAAATGGGCACAAAACAACGAGATTGATGGTTGCAGCCTCTGTATAGTTACGCCCTGGGAATTAATGCCGCTTCTGCGCGTCAGAAAGAGGCACCCAAACCGTGAGACTTCGCACTAATCTATACGTACCACCGACCTCTGCACTGTCTGAATCAGGTGCCCTACAAAGCAATCAAGGAGAAGACCATGCTGATACTCACCCGCAAAGTCGGTGAAAGCATAAACATCGGTGATGACATCACTATCACCATTCTGGGCGTTAGCGGCCAACAGGTCCGCATTGGTATCAACGCTCCGAAAAACGTTGCCGTGCACCGTGAAGAGATTTACCAGCGTATTCAGGCTGGCCTGACCGCCCCGGACAAGCCACAGACCCCCTGAACCAATCGCAGTCAGTAGCCAGTCCGTTTACCTTGTGGAATGACTGGCTAGAGATTCACGCGCCGTATTGCCATCCGCTCCCCACTCTGCTGGGCACGGCGCCTGACACGCCAATTCCGATTCCACTTCCCCCCACTCTCTCCTTGCCGCCCGATACTACCTGCCATCCCCGTGACTGGCTGTCGGACATTTCCGATAGAGCGCAGAGAATTCGCCTTCTAACCGAATGTCACGCCTCGCGCCATGCCCGTGGCCGCAATCACCATCAGCACCAACAGCAACGCCTCAACGTGACTGATACGTGCGAACAACTTTGACCGCCCAGTATCGAGCACTGCACCCCGCGCTTTGGCAATTCGCCATTTTATCAACGTGATCATCGGGGCAAGCTCCATCAGCAGAATCAGCACGAACAGCGTCATCTTCAAATGAAAGAGTGGCTGATGAAGGTAATAGTCCGTGCCTTTTTCATAGCCGCCGAAGGCACGCATCCCACCTGTGATCAACAGAATCAGCGCAGAAATACCCCATAGATTATCGGCGAGCAAAACGCGCCTGGCCTCACCTGCGCCAACAGCGAGGCGGCTGAATGCCGTCCCTCGAGTCAGAACCGCCCAAAAGCCCAGGGCAAAAGCCAGTAGATGAATAGCTGCAAGTAACCAATGAACCAGCATCGATACACCCCCATCAAAACGAGTTGTAAATCGGCCAGTCAGTAGTAGTCGAAAAAGCAGGGATTTGCTTGCGGCAAAATCGCCGGGCGCGATGAAGCATTGCGAGGAGAATTTGAAACAGCGGATGCCAAATCGCAGGCAAAAAAAATCCCAAGCAGCTGATGGAAGCTTGGGACTTAAAAATGCATAAACCGTGGTGGTGAACGCGGGGCGGATGTTACTTAATTCCACGAACGGTAACAACGTTTTTTTGATAACTGGTTGGTTAGTAACAGCCGTAACTTGTTCAATATCCACACTTTTTTAAAGGGTGCTGGCGACGAACGGCGAATCGTCAACTAACTGCCCGGCCCGACGATGCGGAAACTCGATCATGATGGGCGCACAACGAAGACCTGCGTGCGCAATTCAGCAAGGACCGCAAAACGATGAAGCACGACTCACAGTGCATCAGCATCCCTCGCCATAACCTGCGCAGCGATAAATCCGTAAACCACAATTGCTGATGCAACTAGACATCAAATTGGCGTCGATAAGCATCAACGTGCTCAGGAAAAATTTCACCATACTCGGGGTACTCGATACCTAGAACAGTGATCTCTATTGCATCCGGCCCACAATCAGCCGAGTAGTCTGCAATGGACACGGTGGCACGAATTTGCTCCCCTCCCACAATGCGAACAGCAAAGTTGAGGTGTCTCTGGTCACGCTGAGTTGAGGCTCTGATCTGCTGCTGGAAGCCGGAGTAGTCAGGGCTTGGTACAAACACACCACAAGCAACCCCCATAGGCGGATCGCCAAGTTCGAGATCGGACCACCCGATATGTTGCCCATTACTGAAAATCTCGAATCGCGACATGAACTGCCTAAACAACCTGAGTGAATTTCTCGAAGAGTATCTCAGATACCTGAGACTCCAGCGGCGCGCAGATATTGTGATCAGGCTCGGGATGAATCCGAGGCATATAAGGACATGCCTGCTTGCGAGGTGGGGGGTTTTGCAAAAGTTTTGCAAATCGCAGACAACAAAAAAGGGCTCACCTTTCGGTGAGCCCTTCCAGACCGCCCAGCAGAGCGGATTTTGTTTGGTAGGCGCGATTGGACTCGAACCAACGACCCCCACCATGTCAAGGTGGTGCTCTAACCAACTGAGCTACGTGCCTGCTGTGAGGCGGCATTCTACGGAATTCCGGAGGGGTGTCAACACCTTTTTTTCACCTAACCCTATGAATATGCAAAATATTTAATTTCGGGTCGTTGGCGAAGATTTTCCGGTGGCTGGCGGCGGTTTTTCAACTCGGGTAGGATCGACGCACTCGTAAAATATATTAAACAGAGGCTGCAGGATGGCGAACACCCCTTACCCAGAGTCTTATTACGCTGCGTCGGCCAATGCCGTACCGCCCCGCCCTGCCTTGCAGGATGATGTGGAGACGGACGTCTGTGTGATCGGCGCCGGGTATACCGGGCTGTCCTCCGCCCTGTTCCTGTTGGAAAACGGTTTTCGCGTCACCGTGCTGGAAGCGGCCAAGGTCGGTTTCGGGGCTTCCGGGCGCAATGGCGGGCAGATCGTTAACAGTTATAGCCGCGACATCGACGTCATCGAACGCAGCGTTGGCCCCAAGCAAGCGCAACTGCTCGGGCAGATGGCGTTCGAGGGTGGCCGGATCATTCGCGAGCGCGTGGCCAAGTACAACATCCAGTGCGATCTGAAGGACGGCGGTGTATTCGCAGCCCTGACCGCCAAGCAGATGGGCCATCTGGAATCGCAGAAACGCCTCTGGGAGCGTTTCGGCCATACGCAACTCGAACTGCTCGATCAACGCCGCATCCGCGAAGTGGTTGCCTGCGATCAGTACGTCGGCGGCATGCTCGACATGAGCGGCGGCCATATTCATCCGCTCAACCTCGCGCTCGGCGAAGCAGCAGCGGTCGAATCGCTCGGCGGCACGATCCATGAACAATCGCCTGCCGTGCGCATCGAGCGCGGCGCCAATCCGGTGGTACATACACCGCAAGGCAAGGTCAGAGCCAAATTCATTATCGTCGCCGGTAACGCGTACATCGGCAATCTGGTGCCGGAGCTGGCGGCCAAATCGATGCCGTGCGGCACGCAAGTGATCACCACCGAACCGCTGGGCGATGAGCTGGCAAAAGCCTTGCTGCCACAGGATTACTGCGTTGAAGACTGCAATTACTTGCTCGACTATTATCGCCTCACGGGCGACAAACGCCTGATCTTCGGCGGTGGCGTGGTGTATGGCGCGCGCGATCCGGCGAATATCGAGGCGATCATCCGCCCGAAGATGCTCAAGGCTTTCCCGCAGCTCAAGGATGTGAAGATTGACTACGCCTGGACCGGAAATTTCCTGCTGACCCTGTCGCGCTTGCCACAGGTCGGGCGCTTGGGCGACAACATCTATTACTCGCAAGGCTGCAGCGGCCATGGCGTGACCTACACGCATTTGGCGGGCAAGGTCCTCGCCGAAGCGCTGCGCGGTCAGGCCGAGCGCTTCGATGCGTTTGCCGATTTGCCGCACTACCCGTTTCCCGGCGGACAACTGTTGCGCACACCGTTTGCTGCGTTGGGCGCCTGGTATTACGGCTTACGCGACAAATTCGGGATGTAAAAAAGGGCCGCTGAACAGCGGCCCGTTTTATTCAACACTGAACGGTTTCAGAGCTGATCCCGAGCAATTCCGCTACGGATGCGCAAGATATCCGCCAACACAGCCAGCGCGATTTCCGCCGGCGTCTTGCTGCCGAGATTAAGACCAATCGGCGCATGAATCCGCGCTAACTCAGCCTCGCCCAAACCGCCAATCCGGCGCAAACGCTCAAACCGCTTCTGCGATGTTTGCAGCGAACCCATCACGCCAATGTAGAACGCTTCAGTGCGCACCGCTTCCATCATCGCCAGATCGTCGATGCGCGGGTCATGCGTCAACGCCACGACCGCCGTATCACGGTGGCAGCCGCCGTCGGCAATAAACACCGAGGGCAGTTGTCGACGAATCTCCACGCCATCCAGGACCACGCCTTCCAGAACCTCATCGCGTGGATCGCAGAGAATCACCTCAAACCCGAGGCCGACGGCAAACTCGGCACACGCCTGTGCCACGCTGGAATACCCAGCGAGCAACAGACGCTGCGCCGCGCCGATACGAATGCGCACCCGATCAATCTCACGCTCGATCCGAGCACCCTGCTCACGATCGGCGAACAGACTGCGCGCACCGCTAGCCAGATCGACCTCGCGAATCAAGCGGCGCTGACCCAGCAGCGCCGACTCCAGTTCACGCAGATGCGCCTGCACCTCACAGTCAGCGTCAAATTTCTCTACCAGCACATCGAGAATGCCGCCACAGGGCAGGCTGACCCGCGAGCGCGGATCATCGCCTTCGCCGTAACGCACGACATTGACTGCATCGAGAAACGCACCTTCGGCGACACGCTCAAGGAAATCTTCCTCGACGCAGCCGCCGGACAGCGAGCCGATCCACTGTCCGCCATCGTTCACCGCCAGCAGCGAACCCGGCGCACGCGGTGCCGAACCGTAAGTCGTCAGCACGGTGCAGAGCCAGATGCGCTGCCCCGCCACCGACCACTCCAGCGCGCGGCGCACCACTTGTAGATCGAGATGCTGCATGTCAGTGCGCCTTGTGCTCGATGGACGGTGCGTCGGCTTGCAGCTTCTGCACCTCGCTGACTGCCAGCTCGGCGGACTGACCGCCCCAGCCTTGGCGCAGGTAGTTGAGCAGATCGGTCAGCTGTTCCGGACTGAGTTTGTCGGCAAAACCCGGCATCGGTTGCATGTGCTCGAACCCGGAGAACTTCTGCTCGCCGATCCCATCCTCGATTACCCGCAGCAGGTTGCGCGGATCCTCGAGACGCAACGTAGTATTGCCGCGCATGGCCACCGCAATGTGCGGCTTGCCTTCGCCACCCACCGCATGGCAGCCGGCGCAGACGTTCAGATATTCCTGACGGCCGCGCTGAGCACTGGCGCTGAGTTGCTCGACAGGCACTTCAACCAGCGCTTTCGCTGCTGGCGGTTTGTCGCCGAGCAGGAATGTCGCCATCGCCGCCAGATCCGCATCGCTCAGACCTTGGGTGCTGTTGTGGAACACCGGGAACATCTCGTTGAACATCGTCCCCTGCGCGCTCATGCCGTGCTTGAGGAACGTGCCCAGATCCTGCTCGTTCCAGCCGCGAGCGGCCAGATCAGTGGCCAGCAGGCTCGGTGCCAGGTAACCATTGAGGATGCCGCCGGTCAGGCGTTTATCCAACTGCATCGCACCCGGCAGACCGCGCGGCGTGTGGCATTCGCCGCAGTGGCCGAGCACTTCGACCATGTACTGGCCGCGCTTCCAGGCTGCACTTTTGCCTTCGGCTGGCTCCAGCTTCAGGTCTTTGCCGTACATCATGTTCCAGCCGATCAGGCCCGGACGCACGTTGAACGGAAAGCTCAGGCTGGTGACCGGTGCTGCGCGCTCGATGGGCTCGATGGTTTTCAGGTACGCATGAATCGCATCGGAATCTTCGCGCGGCATCAAGTGATACGAGGTGTACGGCATCGCCGGATACAGGTTGGCGCCGTCGCGACGCTTGCCTTCGGTCAGCGCAGCGAAGAACTCGTCATCGTTGTACAGACCGATGCCGTGCTCTTTGCTCGGAGTGATGTTGGTGCCGTAGATCGTGCCGAACGGCGAGACGATCGGCAGGCCGCCAGCAAACGGCGCGCCACCCGGTGCGGTGTGGCAAGCCATGCAGTCAGCCGCGCGAGCAAGATAATCGCCGCGCTTGACCTGATCATCGGCGTGGGCAAACAACACCGGCGCAGCCAAGCCGACCGCCAGGGTCAGGCGGGTCAGAAAAAGCTTCATGCTTAACCCTCCTTGACCAGGCCGAGATCGGTCAGCACGTTGCGGGTCGCGTTGTAATAACGCACGTACCCGGTGCAACGGCAGACGTGATGTCCGAGGCTGTCCTCGATGACTTGTTCAAGCTTGCTTTGCACGGTCGGCTGGCGCTGCAACTTTTCAACCAGCACGGTCGCGGCGTTGACGAAGCCCGGTGCGCAGTAGCTGCACTGGAAAGCGAATTCGTCGACGAAACGCTGCTGGATCGGGTTCAGCTCGGTGACCTGGCCTGACTCGTCGCGCTTGGCGTGGGATTCGATGGTGCGGACTTTCTTGCCCTCGAAGTAATGCGCGCCGGTGATGCAGGTGCGCACTTCTTCGCTGGTGCCGTCCGGGTTGTCGACGATCACCACACAAGCGTGGCAAATGCCCTGACCGCAGCCCAAACGCGAGCCGGTGAGGTTCTTGTATTCGTGCAGGTAGTCGATCATCGGCAGGTCATCAGGGATGTCCACCGGGCCGACGGATTGACCATTGAGGGTCAGTTGAAGCGGACGGTTAGCCATTGAGGGCCTCCTTGATGCGCGTAGCAGTGATAGGCAGATCGCGAACACGTTTACCGATGGCGTGCGCCACGGCGTTACCGATGGCACCGACAATCGGGATCATCACCACTTCGGCGATGCCTTTGGACGGATCGCTTGGCGACAGCGGCGGCAGAATCTCCGCAGTCTGCTTCCACACGGCAACGTGACGCGCCATCGGCAGACGGTAACGGTTGAAGTTCCAGTCACCCTCTCCCGGCCCGCCTTCATACAGCGGCATCTCTTCCATCAAGGCGTGGCCGATGCCCATGGCAATACCGCCTTCGAGCTGGCCCTTGACCAATTCTTCAACCAACACGCGACCGCACTCGACCCACGAATGGTGGTTGAGCACTTCGACTTCCGCCGAGCCCTTGTTGACCTTCAACTCGACCAGCGTGGCGACCGGGCTGTAGTAGGTCACGGCAGCGTTGTTCAACTGCACAACCGGGTAATTGATGTTTTGGCGATCCAACAGGTGGAAACCGGAAGTGCTCATCAACGCTTTCTTCGCTTTCGGCGCACCATCACCGTACTTCACAGCCAGACCGTCGAGCGGCAGGCGTTCGCGCACGCCGTCGATGCTGTATTCGGCCTCGGCCCAGCTCCAGCGGTTGAACGCGTGAACGCTGGCGCCGGTCACCAGACCACGCTCGTGAGCGCGCCTGGCCAGCTCTTCGAAGGTCAACGGTTGCATGCCGTTGGCGGTGAGCTTGCCGTCAACCCAGTGCGCATCTTCGCGACGCACGACGTAAGGGTTGGCTTGACCGCCATAAGGGCCCTGACGCCAGATCTCCATGGCCGCCGGCCACAGACCGTTGTTGAACAGCACGCGTGCCGCTTCACGGGTGGCGTGGCTGAAGTAGTACGCCGAGTTGGTCGCCGACGAAGCCGAAGCCAGTTTGCCAACCCAACGCGGGTTGCGCAGCAGGTTGTCCTGTTCGGCCTGGCTCATGATGTAGGGGTTGCCGCTGGTGATCAGCTGCATTTCCTTCCATTCGGTTTCGCCGGTCTTCACTTCGTGCGCCGGGCTGCCGAGGAAGTCGGCGACGACCAGAGCTTGCGAGGTGGACATGCCGGTACCGATTTCGATACCGATGTGGCGCAGGGTGATGCGACCATCGGCGGTGAATTCGATGCTGGCCATCGGCGCTTCAGAACCGGTGCCGAAGTCTTTCTGGCAAATGGCGAAACCGACGCCGTACCAGTTGTCCGGGTCGGCGGCTTCGCGCTGCTTCTTGATCGCGTCACGGTTTTTCCAGACTTCGTGCACCGAGGCTTTGTCGAGAATTTCATGCAGGCGCAGAGCACCGGCCGGAATCGCGCCCTGGGTGTTTTTCATGCCCGAACGCAGGGCATTCTTGCGACGCAAGTCGATGGCATCGACACCGAGGCGATTGGCGATTTCGTCGACCATCATTTCGGTCGCCGCCATGCTTTGCAGAGTGCCGTAGCCACGCATCGAACCTGCCTCGACACCACGCGAGTGGTAGGCGGTGACCTGCAGGTCGTTCTGCGGCATGTAGTAGATCGACTGCGCCGCCGTGGCGCCAACCGCCGCTACGGATGGGCTGTAGTTGACCCGGCCGCCCCCGTCGACGCTCATGTCAGCGCGGAAAATCTTGAAGGTGTAGTCGTTCTTGTCCACGGCCAATTGGTAGCGGATGTCGAACGGGTGGCGCTTGATGCCACTCTGGAATTGCTCGTAGCGGTCGTTGGCCAGGCGCACTGGCACGCCAGCGCCGTACAGTGCAGCAAGGGCTGCGTAGTAGACGAAAATGTTGTGGTCTTTGGAACCGTAACCTACGGTGTAACCCGGGTGCATGTTCAGGTTGTCCAGGCCGAAGCGCGACGGCGCGATCATTTTCGCGGTCTCGGTCGCAGCTTCCAATGGGCACTGAGTGGCCACGACGAAGTGCAGGGTCTTGGTTTTCGGGTCGTACCAGCCGTTGCCGTTGTCCGGCTCCATCGCGGCCGGTTCGATCGACGGGGTTTTGTAGCGCTCGTCGAATACCAGCCAGTTGTCCGGCGGCGTATCGATCTCTTGCTTCATGCGGTCGGCGTAGAACAGGCCGCGCTCGGTCAGGTTGCCGTGCAGATTGGGCTGGGAATTCCACACCGGACGACGGTTTTTCAGCATCGGGAACAGGATCGAGTCCTTGAGGCTGGCAAATTCATCTTCGTCTGCCGAGGTCGCACCGCCCACACGTACGTAGCGGAAGCTGCCATACGGATCGCCTTCGTAGAACGGCACTTTCGCACCGTAACGAATCGCTTTGTCATTGAATTTGAGTTTGTTCTTGGCTTGTCGGAAACGCTCGAAATCGTTCCAGATCAGGATCGCTACCGGGTGCCCGATGAACATCGGCACCTTGCCTTCCGGCAGCAACGGATCCGGGGCGTGCTCTTCCGGGAAGACGATGCCGTCCTTGTCCAGGTCCGCGGCGGTGACGATGCGGTCCGGCTGCAAATCGGCGCCGAGCCACGACAGGTCGTAACCGTCGTAGATGCGGTCAGCCTTGATGGTTTTCAGCAACATGGCGTGGCCTTGCTGTTCGGGCCAGCCCGGCATGTCCTTGGAGCGGATGTCGCGAGCGAAGACCTTGCTGCCGCAGACCTTGGACAATGCATCGTTACGCTGGCGCGCCTTGCCGTTGTTGCCGAGCCATTTCTCGGACGGCACGGTGACGCTGTTTTCCATCAAGGCAGCCAGCGCCTGGGTGCTGAGCGGCGTGAGCGTGACGCTCACACCCGCCACCAGCCCGCCCTGGAGGAACGAGCGCCGGGATATATCACGGTTGGACATGGATCATCCTCTGGGCGGTTATACGTCCGCCCTTCTGGTTATCTACTGGGAATCTCGAGTCTTGCAGAAGCCCTTTCTGGCGAAACAAAGGGCATATTGACAGTGCAAAGCTGACCGAAAGGTTAACTTTAAAGGTTTCTGTGCTCGCAGCAAACAACCAGTTACAAAAATTTGACTAAAGGATCAAAAAATCAATGCGACGTGGTACCGCATCTAGACCGCAGAGATAATTGGGCATGCCCATGTGGGAGCGAGCTTGCTCGCGAAAGCGTTGTGCCAGCCGATGCAAATTTTGAATGTGCCGGCGCCTTCGCGAGCAAGCTCGCTCCCACAGGGATTTGTGTAGGGCACAGGATGGAGGGGATAGAAGAAAAAAGCGGAAAAGCCAAATTTCAGACACAAAAAACCCCGGTCTTTCGACCAGGGTCTTTGCTATCGATTCCGAATCAACCAATGGTTGCTTTCGGTGCTTCAAGGCGTTCAGTGGTCCTTGAAGCAGATATGGCGCAGCGGACGGGACTCGAACCCGCGACCCCCGGCGTGACAGGCCGGTATTCTAACCGACTGAACTACCGCTGCGTATCGCTTTGAGCTTGCGCTCAAGTAACTCGTTTTGACTGCTAGCTTCGGTGCTTTGCAATCGCGAACCAGACAAGTCTGACTCGTAAAATATGGCGCAGCGGACGGGACTCGAACCCGCGACCCCCGGCGTGACAGGCCGGTATTCTAACCGACTGAACTACCGCTGCGCGTCGGTGCAGGCACTTTCAGCCTACGCTCTTGCTTACGCAAGTCTCTCGGGGAGTGGTGGGTGATGACGGGATCGAACCGCCGACATTCTGCTTGTAAGGCAGACGCTCTCCCAGCTGAGCTAATCACCCGTTTGCATCTCCGAGGCCGCGAAATTTACGCAGGTAGCGAACCTAAGTCAATAGCAGGATTGAAGTTTTTCTGAAAAAGACGAAATTGCTTCCATCCTGCAAGACCGCCTTCGCGAGCAAGCTCGCTCCCACAGGGGATTGCATTCCAAATGTGGGAGCGAGCTTGCTCGCGAAGGCGCCAGTCCATTCAACGCAAATTCAGAAAAAGAACGCAATCTATTCGCTGTAAATCATCTTCTTGGTCATGCCACCGTCGACGACGAATTCCTGCCCGGTGACAAACCCGGCATTCCTCGACAGCAACCAGGCAACCATCGCTGCCACATCTTCAACCGTCCCTACCCTGCCCGCCGGATGCTGGGCATGATCGGCATCGGCCAGAGGCTCAGCCCGACGCGCAGAAGGATCTCGCGCATCGATCCAGCCCGGACTGACCGCATTGACGCGAATCTCCGGCCCCAGGCTGATCGCCAGCGCATGCGTCAATGCCAACAACCCGCCCTTGCTCGCCGCATAGGCCTCGGAGTCTGCCTCCGATTGCCGCGCACGGGTTGAGGCCAGGTTGACGATCGAACCGTTGTGCGCGCGCAGATAAGGCGCACAGTGCTTGGCCAACAGCATCGGCCCGCTGAGATTCACCGCCAGCACGCGATTCCAATAAGCCAGATCGAGACTTTCCAGCGTGATGTTATGCGGATCAGCGACCGCCGCGTTGCAGACCAGCGCATCGAGACGACCAAACTGCCCCAGCACTTCAGCGACCCCAAGCGCAACCTGGCCCTCATCGGCGACATCCATGGCGATGAACCAGGCATTTTCACCCAGCACCTTCGCCACTTTCGAACCGCGCGCACGATCCAGATCGGTCAGCACGACTTGCCAGCCTTCGCTGATCAGCCACGCCGCGATCCCCAGACCGATACCGCGCGCGGCCCCCGTGACCAGTGCGACGCGGCCATGGGTACCCGCTGTCGGAGTGGACAACTCGATCACAACGCAGCCAGACCGCGTGCCAGATCGGCTTGCAGATCCGCCACGTCTTCCAGACCGACCGCAATGCGGATCAGGCTGTCACGAATGCCCGCCGCTTCACGCTCTTGCGGCGCCAGACGGCCGTGGGAGGTGGTGCTCGGGTGCGTGATGGTGGTTTTGCTGTCACCGAGGTTGGCAGTAATCGAAATCAACCGGGTGGCATCGATAAAGCGCCACGCGCCCTCTTTGCCGCCCTTGACCTCAAAGCTCACCACCGCACCAAAGCCCTTTTGCTGACGCTGGGCCAACTCGTGCTGCGGATGACTCTTGAGACCGGCGTAATGCACCTTCTCAATGCCGTCCTGCTGCTCCAGCCATTCAGCCAGTTCCTGGGCATTCGCGCAGTGCGCCTTCATTCGCAGGTTCAGGGTTTCCAGACCTTTGAGAAAGATCCACGCATTGAACGGGCTCAGAGTCGGGCCGGCAGTGCGCAGGAAGCCGACGACTTCTTTCATCTGCTCGCTGCGACCGGCAACCACGCCACCCATGCAACGACCCTGGCCGTCGATGAACTTGGTCGCCGAGTGCACCACGATATCTGCGCCCATTTTCAGCGGCTGTTGCAACGCCGGGGTGCAGAAGCAGTTGTCGACTACCAGCATCGCGCCTTTGGCGTGGGCGATTTCCGCCAGTGCGGTGATGTCGACCAGTTCAGCCAAAGGGTTCGACGGAGATTCGACGAAGAGCAGTTTGGTGTTCGACTTGATTGCCGCATCCCAGGCCGACAGGTCAGCCAGCGGTACGTAATCGACCTCAACGCCAAAACGCTTGAAGTACTTCTCGAACAGGCTGATGGTCGAACCGAACACACTGCGCGAAACCAGCACGTGATCGCCGGCGCTGCACAGGCTCATTACCACTGCCATGATCGCGGCCATGCCGGTGGCGGTCGCCACGGCTTGCTCGGCGCTTTCCAGCGCAGCAATACGCTCTTCGAACGCACGCACGGTCGGGTTGGTGTAACGCGAGTAAACGTTGCCCGGCACTTCCCCGGCGAACCGTGCGGCTGCATCGGCAGCGGTACGGAACACGTAGCTGGAAGTGAAGAACATCGGATCACCGTGCTCGCCCTCCGGCGTACGGTGCTGACCGGCACGTACGGCCAGGGTATCGAACGCTACGCCTTCAAG
Source organism: Pseudomonas sp. CROZ-RG-20F-R04-15 (assembly GCF_022662375.1). Classification (GTDB taxonomy): domain Bacteria; phylum Pseudomonadota; class Gammaproteobacteria; order Pseudomonadales; family Pseudomonadaceae; genus Aquipseudomonas. Next base: position 87,640 of record NZ_JAKNQL010000023.1, read on the forward strand.
GTCGCTGTCCAGCCGACCGGCATCCCATTCCTGACTCATGCTGTCACTCCTTGCCCTGTTCGCAAAAATTGAAATTCAGATACAAAACCGGCCCCTCAGGGCCGGTAGAAACTCAGTTGTTGTACAGATCGATGATCGCACTGACCGCTTGGGTCTTGATCTTCGAGGAGTCGTTACGCGCCTGCTCGATCTTGTTCAGGTACGCCTCGTCGACGTCGCCGGTGACGTACTTGCCGTCGAACACCGCGCAATCGAAGTTCTCGATCTTGATCTTGCCGCCACCGACCGCTTCGATCAAGTCAGGCAGGTCCTGATAGATCAGCCAGTCAGCGCCGATCAGATCCGCCACGTCCTGAGTCGAACGATTGTGCGCGATCAGTTCGTGAGCGCTTGGCATGTCGATGCCGTAGACGTTCGGGAAGCGTACCGCCGGGGCAGCCGAGCAGAAGTAGACGTTTTTCGCGCCGGCTTCGCGAGCCATCTGGATGATCTGCTTGCACGTGGTGCCGCGCACGATCGAGTCGTCGACCAGCATCACGTTCTTGCCGCGGAATTCCAGCTCGATGGCGTTGAGCTTCTGACGCACCGACTTCTTGCGCGCCGCCTGGCCCGGCATGATGAAGGTACGGCCGATGTAACGGTTCTTGACGAAACCTTCGCGGAACTTCACACCCAGGTGGTTGGCCAGTTCCAGTGCCGCCGTACGGCTGGTGTCCGGAATCGGGATAACCACGTCGATGTCGTGCTCTGGACGCTCGCGCAGGATCTTCTCGGCGAGCTTCTCACCCATGCGCAGACGCGCCTTATAGACCGACACACCGTCGATGATCGAATCCGGACGCGCCAGGTAGACGTGTTCGAAGATGCACGGGGTCAGGGACGGGTTGGTCGCGCACTGACGGGTGTGCAGCTTGCCGTCTTCAGTGATGTAGACCGCTTCGCCCGGCGCCAGATCGCGGATCAGGGTGAAACCGAGCACGTCCAGCGAAACGCTTTCCGAGGCGATCATGTACTCGACGCCTTCGTCGGTATGACGCTGGCCGAACACGATCGGGCGGATGCCGTGCGGGTCACGGAAGCCGACGATGCCATAACCGGTCACCATCGCCACAACGGCATAACCGCCGACGCAGCGGTTGTGCACGTCGGTCACCGCGGCAAACACGTCTTCTTCGGTCGGTTGCAGCTTGCCGCGCTGGGCCAGTTCGTGAGCGAACACGTTAAGCAGCACTTCCGAGTCGGAACTGGTGTTGACGTGACGCAGATCGGATTCGTAGATCTCTTTGGCCAACTGCTCAACGTTGGTCAGGTTACCGTTGTGCGCCAGGGTAATGCCGTAAGGCGAGTTGACGTAAAACGGCTGGGCTTCGGCCGAAGTCGAGCTGCCCGCAGTCGGGTAACGGACGTGACCGATACCCATGTGGCCGACCAGACGCTGCATGTGACGCTGCTGAAACACGTCACGCACCAGGCCATTGTCCTTGCGCAGGAACAACCGGCCATCATGGCTGGTCACGATACCGGCAGCGTCCTGGCCGCGGTGCTGGAGCACGGTTAGCGCGTCATACAGCGCCTGATTGACGTTCGACTTACCGACGATACCGACGATGCCACACATGCGACGCAACCCCTACTTAATGGATCTGAACTGAACAACACTCACTGAGGCGTTTTCGCCGACGGCAAGAGTTGCTCCTTGAACGGAATATCAGCGGGTACGCTGATTCCGCTGGCAAGCCACTGACTGCTCCACCCGAGGATCAGGTTTTTGGACCAGTCGGCGACCAATAGAAACTTTGGCACGAGCTGTGATTCTTTCCACCACCCGTCCTGCTGTACCGGCCCCAGGCTCAACAGCCCGACCGCCACGACCACCAGCAACACGCCACGCGCCGCGCCGAAGGCCATGCCGAGGAATCGATCGGTCCCGGACAACCCGGTGACGCGAACCAACTCGCCGATAAGATAATTGATCATTGCGCCCACGATCAGTGTGGCGACAAACATGATGGCACAGCCCGCGATCACGCGAGCCGATGGGGTTTCGATGTATCCGGCGAGGTACTCGGACAGTGAGCCACCGAACATCCAGGCGACGACTCCTGCGATGATCCAGGTCACCAGCGATAATGCTTCCTTGACGAAGCCGCGGCTCAAACTGATCAAAGCGGAGATGGCGATGATTGCAACGATCGCCCAGTCAACCCAGGTAAATGGCACAGTGCAGCCTACAGACGGATAAGGCGGCGCATTTTAGCAGAGCGCATGCCTCTCGGTAAGCTGCGATTGTCAGTGCATTTCAATCGAGGTGATAGTTTTTAGCCGCGCTCGGGCTGGAAGCGCACAACAAAACCCTTGAGGTTCTGCTGACGGCCCAACAGATCACGCAGACGATCGGCTTCGGCACGTTCGATCAGCGGACCGACAAACACCCGATTCTTGCCATCGGCCGAACGGATATAGGCGTTGTAGCCTTGGCTGCGCAGGGTTTTCTGCAAGCTCTCGGCACTGGCCCGACTCGACAGACTGGCCAGCTGCACCGACCAGCTCACCGAAAGGCCATTGGCATCGACACGGCTTTGCGTAGTGTCAGGTTTGCTCGAGGCCGCAGTGATCGGCTGAGCAGGAGCCGGAATCGGCTTGGCCACCGCCGGCGGCGCAACAGGCTTGGTGATCATAATGGGCGCTGTCGGTGCCGGCGCAACGGGTGCGGCAGGTGCCGTCTCTTCGGCGACCTCTTCATCCGTTGGCACTGGCTCCTGCGGCAAGGCTTGCGGCTCGGGAACGGCCACCGTTTCCATCTGCACTTGCGGCACGACAGGCGCTTGCGGCGCGGCGGGCGCTTCGACGGTGACCTGACGTTGCTCGTCCTGACGGGAAAACAGCATCGGCAGGAAAATCACTGCCAGCGCCACCAGCACCAAAGCGCCAACCATGCGCTGCTTGTACGCTTTATCCAGCAAAGCCATTTGCCGCTTCCTCCGTGGAGCGCCGGGCCAGCCATTCAAGGGCCTCGGCGACACAATAAAATGATCCGAACAACAGAATCTCGTCGTCACTGGTGGCCACGGCGCACTGCCCTTCCAGAGCGGACGCGACACTGTCGTAAGACGTGACGGCGGCACCAAGGTTCTGCAATGCCGCGTTCAATTCAGCCACCGGACGGGCACGCGGCGAATCCAGCGGGGCAACGGCCCAATGCTCGACACTAGCATTCAATTCACTGACAACACCATCCAGATCCTTGTCCGCCAGCAGACCGAACACCGCCAGACGCTTGCCGACCGGTGGCCGCGCGGCCAGACGACGGGCCAGATACTCGGCGGCATGCGGGTTGTGACCAACATCCAGCAACAAATTCAGGCGCTTGCCGTTCCACTCGAACGAGCGCCGATCCAGTCGACCGACCACGCGAGTCGCCTGCAGCGCTGTGACAATCTGCTGAGCATCCCACGGCAAACCGAGCAACAGATACGCCTGCAATGCCAGCGCGGCGTTTTCCATTGGCAGGTCGAGCAGCGGCAAGTCACGCAATTCGACAACCTGCCCTTGCGCATCAGTACCGCGCCACTGCCAATGCTGATCACTGATGCCGAGATCGAAATCACGCCCACGCAAAAAGAATGGACAGGCGAGTTCACGCGCCTTGTCGAGCAACGGTTGCGGAGGATTCAGATCGCCGCACAAGGCCGGTTTGCCCTGACGGAAGATACCGGCCTTTTCGAAAGCCACGGATTCGCGGGTGTCGCCCAGATAATCAGCGTGATCGACGCCAATGCTGGTGACCAGCGCGATGTCGGCATCGACCACGTTGACCGTGTCCAGGCGCCCGCCCAGTCCGACTTCCAGCACCACAGCGTCGAGTTTTGCCTGTTGAAACAGCCAGAACGCCGCCAGAGTTCCCATTTCGAAGTAAGTCAGGGAAGTGTCGCCGCGCCCGGCCTCGACCGCAGCAAAGGCTTCGCACAGCTGCACGTCAGTGGCTTCTACGCCATTGAGCTGCACCCGCTCGTTGTAACGCAGCAGGTGCGGGGAATTGTAGACACCAACGCTCAGGCCCTGCGCGCGCAGCAATGAAGCCACGAAAGCGCAGGTCGAACCCTTGCCGTTGGTGCCGGTGACCGTAATCACCCGAGGCGCCGGCTGGCCCAGCCCCATACGGGACGCTACCTGTTGCGAACGCTCCAGACCCATGTCGATGGCCGACGGATGCAACTGCTCAAGGTAGGCGAGCCATTCGCCAAGGGTGCGCTCGGTCATAGGCCAGCAGGGACCGGCGGTACCACGATCGGCTCGATTGGCGCGGCGACGAATTTCGGCGTCGGCTTGCCAGTCATTTGTGCCAGCAGGTTACCCAGACGCGGGCGCAGCTCCTGACGGTGGATGATCATGTCGATCGCACCGTGCTCCAGCAGGAACTCGCTGCGCTGGAAGCCTTCCGGCAGTTTTTCACGCACGGTTTGTTCGATAACGCGCGGACCGGCGAAGCCGATCAGGGCTTTCGGCTCACCGACGATCACGTCACCGAGCATCGCCAGACTCGCGGAAACACCGCCGTAGACCGGGTCGGTCAGCACGGAGATGAACGGGATGCCCTCTTCACGCAGACGCGCCAGCACGGCCGAAGTCTTGGCCATCTGCATCAGCGAGATCAGCGCTTCCTGCATGCGCGCACCACCGGAAGCGGCGAAGCAGATCATCGGGCAGCGGTTTTCCAGCGCGTAGTTGGCGGCGCGCACAAAGCGCTCACCGACGATGGCGCCCATCGAACCGCCCATGAAGGCGAATTCAAAGGCCGAAACCACCACTGGCATGCCCAGCAAGGTGCCGCTGACCGAGATCAGCGCGTCTTTCTCGCCGGTCTGCTTCTGTGCAGCGGTCAGGCGATCCTTGTACTTCTTGCCGTCGCGGAATTTCAGACGGTCAACCGGCTCCAGATCGGCGCCCAGTTCGTTGCGACCTTCGGCATCGAGGAAGATGTCGATGCGTGCACGTGCGCCGATGCGCATGTGGTGGTTGCACTTGGGGCAAACGTCCAGGGTCTTTTCCAGCTCTGGACGATACAACACCGCCTCGCAGGACGGGCATTTGTGCCACAGACCTTCAGGGACCGAGCTCTTCTTGACCTCGGAACGCATGATCGAAGGGATCAGTTTGTCTACTAACCAGTTGCTCATGCTTTCTTTCTCCAGTACCGGCGGCCCGAACGCTCTGGTTCGCAGCCCCGCGTATGCCCTTCAGCTAAATTCATGTGTGTGGCGATGGTTGATGGACAGCCACGGTCAGCGCGAAACATGACCTGCGTACATTTCATTAACCCTCAGCCGCGCCTGCTTTGTGCAAGTGCATTGATGGACGGCGGCAGACTGCCAGCCGTCACATCAATATGGCGCTTTGCGTACAGCGTCGATGAACGCCCGAACCTTTGCGTGATCCTTGATGCCCTTGCTCGCCTCTACTCCCCCACTGACGTCTACCGCATAGGGTTTTACCCGCGCCACGGCGTCTGCGACGTTCTCGGCAGTCAAACCACCCGCCAGAATCAACGGTTTGCTCAAACTCTGCGGAATCAATGACCAGTCGAATGCCTCACCGGTTCCGCCGGGCACGCCTTCAACGTAAGTGTCGAGCAGCACACCACTGGCGCTCGGGTAAGCATCAACGGCTGCAGCAATGTCATCACTGGCCTTGACCCGCAGCGCCTTGATATAAGGACGATGCCAGCCTTCACAGTCTTCAACGGTTTCATCACCATGGAACTGCAACAGATCCAGCGGCACGGCATCGAGGATTTCCCCTAACTCGCAGCGGCTGGCATTGACGAACAAACCCACGCTGGTCACGAACGGTGGCAACGCCTGGATGATCGCCCGTGCCTGCTGCACGCTCACCGCACGCGGACTCTTGGCGTAGAACACGAACCCGATCGCATCCGCCCCGGCTTCGACGGCGGCCAGCGCATCTTCTATGCGGGTAATCCCGCAGATCTTGCTGCGAACGGCTGACATGTCGAGAAAAACTCCAAGGCAAAATCCGGGAAAGTCCCGGATGGTAACAAAAGCGTTCGAGGGCGTCAGCCGTCAAGTTCGGAGAAACCCGTAAGGAAATGTGGCCCGATAAAACGCTCGGGCAACGGGAATTCATCGTGGTACTCGACCTGCACCAGATACAAGCCGTACGGATGCGCCGTGACGCCGCCGGAGCGACGCTCGCGGCTTTCCAGGACTTCTTTCATCCACTCCACCGGACGTTCGCCGGCACCAATGGTCATCAGCACCCCGGCGATGTTGCGCACCATGTGATGCAGGAACGCATTGGCGCGAATATCGAGCACGATCATCTTGCCGTGACGAGTCACGCGCAGGTGATGCATCTTCTTGATCGGCGATTTGGCCTGGCACTGGCCGGCACGGAACGCACTGAAATCGTGGGTGCCGATCAGGTACTGCGCGGCCTCGGCCATGCGCTCGACGTCGAGCGGGCGATGGTTCCAGGTGATTTCTTCGTTGAGATGCGCCGGGCGGATCTGGTCGTTGTAGATCACATAGCGATAGCGCCGGGCGATGGCTTTGAAGCGCGCGTGAAAATGCGCCGGCATCACCCGCGCCCAACTGACACTGATGTCGTGAGGCAGATTGATATTGGCGCCCATGACCCAGGCCTTCAGCGAGCGATCGACCGTAGTATCAAAGTGCACCACTTGTCCGCAGGCATGCACGCCGGCGTCAGTGCGCCCGGCGCACTGTAGCGAAACCGGCGAGTTGGCGACTTTCGACAGGGCTTTTTCGAGTTCTTCCTGTACCGTCGCCACACCCGTCAACTGACGCTGCCAGCCGCTGTAGCGCGAGCCTTTGTACTCAACGCCCAGCGCGACGCGGTAAAAGCCGTCGGGGGCCATTTCGGCGACCGGGTTATCTATGTTTGCCAAGGTGGGACAGCCTGCTGTTTGTGCAAAGGCGGGCATTATAAGGCGGTGGTTCAGGGATGCCAGAGGGTTCTCTGTCGCCTGGTCTATCGTCTTCGCGAGCAGGCTCGCTCCCACAGGGGAAATGCATTCCAAA
>NZ_JAKNQL010000024.1 GCF_022662375.1 Pseudomonas sp. CROZ-RG-20F-R04-15
AGCCGACCGAGGTGTCTGGCGTCATCCATCAACCTGAAAATCCGAGTCGATTATGGATTCAACGAGGAACGCTCACGTCGGCGTACCTCTTCAATATCCCGCGGTCAGTCCCCTCTCCCTCCGGGAGAGGGTTAGGATGAGGGAGCCGACCGAGGTGTCTGGCGTAATCCATCGACCTGAAAGACTGAGTCGATTATGGATTCAGAAGAAAACTCTCACGTCGGCGTACCTCTTCAATATCCCGCGGTCAGTCCCCTCTCCCTCTGGGAGAGGGTTAGGGTGAGGGGCTTTTGACTGTATCGCACTGTATACCCCGAAGCCGCAGACACACCAAAAGCACAATCCGCCACCCCGCCGACACATCCCCGATACACCCCGACGCTGAAATGCCCCGGTAGATTTCATTCAATTCACCGGAGCTGCACCATGACCACCACCCTTTCCACCGCCGTCAAACATCTGCACCTGAACCTCGACCGCGCCGGCAGCTGGCTTGCCCCGCTGACGCTGCGCCTGTTCATCGCCTGGGAATTCTTCGAATCCGGGCTGGAGAAATTCAACGGGCAGAACTGGTTCGAAGACATTCAGGACAGATTCCCCTTCCCCTTCGATCAACTGCCGGCAACGCTGAACTGGGAACTGTCGATGTGGGCCGAGCTGATCTGCGCGCTGGCGATTCTGGTGGGTTTCGGTACGCGAATCTCAGCGATTTCGCTGATCGTGGTAACCGTCGTCGCCACCGCCGCCGTGCACTGGCCGGCCGATTGGTCGTCGTTGAGTGAACTGGCGCAGGGTTATGCGATCACCAACAAAGGCTTCGGCAACTTCAAGCTGCCGGCGATTTACCTCGCCGCGCTGCTGCCGCTGGTGTTCGCCGGGGCTGGCAAGTTGAGTGTCGATGCGTGGCTGGCGCGGGTGTTCTGGAACAGAAGCACCCGCTGAGGCTCAGTGCGCCCGGTCGAGTCCGGCGAGCAAGGCGCTGTCACGGCTGTAGATGTCCGGCGAGTAACGCACCCGGCCACTGCTGTCGACCTGCGCCGTCCAGTAGGTCATCAGGATCGGCACCGGCGCCGACAGGCGAAATTCGTGGGTGGTGCCGGTGGCCAGCAAGGTTTCGGTGCGAGCCTTTTCCGCCGGGGTCAGGAGCAGATCGCGCAGTTGCATCGGATGCTCGACCCGCACGCAGCCCGAACTGAAAGCACGCGGGCCTTTTTCGAACAGCGCCTTGCTCGGCGTGTCGTGCAGGTACACCGAGAACGGGTTGGGAAAGCGGATGACCATTTGCCCCAACGGATTGCGCGGCCCGGCGTCCTGGCGCAGAAGAATATTGCCGGGGTTGTCCCAGTCGATATCCGCTGCCGCCAGCGGCTGACCATTGGCGTCGAGCACTTGCAGGTTCTGCCGGCTAAGGAAGGTCTGGTCCTTGCGGATTTCCGGCAGTTTGTCTTCTTTCCAGATGGTTGGCGGCACGGTCCAGGTCGGGTTCAGGGTCAGGCGCGTCACCCGCGATTTCAGCAGCGGCGTCTGGCGTTCGGCGCGGCCCACCTGAGTACGCGTCTGCCACACCGGCACGCCGCCCTGATACAACGTCAGCTCAGCGGCGGCGACGTTGACCAGCAGGCCATTGGGCTCCATGTCCTGAGCCATCCAGCGGAAACGTTCAAGGTTGACGCGCAGTTGTTCGCGGCGGGTCAGCGGACTGATGTTGAGTTCGGCAATCGTCCCCGGCCCGACTACACCGTCAGCCTGAAGGGAATGATTGGCCTGAAAACTCTTCACGGCGTCGACCAGCACACCGTCATAGGCGTTGCCCGGTGTACCGATGGCGTGGGCCAGATAGCCCTCGCTGTACAAGCGCTGGGCCAGTTCCGGTACGCGTTTGTCTTCCATGGCCGGGCGCAGCAGCGGCCCGTTGCCCACCGCTTGCCACTGCGGCAAGGCTTTGAGCCGTTGCGCCGCATAGAGCTGACGCAAGTCCTGATATTGCGCCAGGCGCGGACGCGCCAGGTCGAACGCGGCAGGAATGTCGTGCATGCCCGGTACGGCGATGGCCAACAATTCCGCCTGACGGTCACGCGGGGTGTCGTCGGAATGCCACAGCGGTTCGAAGTGCGATTGCAGCAGGCGACCGTAATGCAAATCCTGCAGCGCTTGCAGGTAGTGGCGACTGATGTCGATGTCGGCGCACAACTCGCCATCCTGCGGCGCTGTCAGTGCGACCGGGTAGCGTTTCGGATTCAGACCATCGTCAGCCAAGAGCTGCAATTGACCGTGTAACGTCTGCAATCGTGCGGTTTCTCTGGCCCATACCGGCATCCAGTCCTGCTGTTCATAGAACGCTTGCAACTGCGTCAGCGCCGGGCCGTTGAGCTGTGCGGCAATCGCCGGGCATGACTGTGGCAGGCTGATCAACACAGCCTGCAACGGACTTTGTGGCTCGACCGGCATTTCCGCCGGCGGCGTCGGCAAGGTCTCCAGCGGCGGCAGCGGTTCATCGGCACAAGCGACAAACGGCGCAGCGAGCAAACAAATGCTCAAGTAGCATGCGTACTTTTTGAACAACTGCTTTACTCCAATCCATGGCCGTCTTGATGATGGCCAACCTTACATCAGGTGCGCTGAACAGTCAGGCTCGATCGACGGGCTTGCGGGTATTGACTGGGAGTCAGGAGCCAAAGTGCCAAATAAGTAGCAAGTGAGGACACTTTATAAAATGTTGACGTTTTTGCGCCGACTTCTGTTGACCACCGCGACCCTTGTCGCCGTGTCCAGTCCCGTTTTTGCCGCCGGCAAACCATCGCCGGTTCTCTACACCAGCCTCGCGCACGCCGCGCCAGAACTCAATCCCCAGGCGCTGAAAGGTGCCCTGAACGCCATGCAATGCGCGGTCAACAGCGGTGCGAAACCGTCCCGTCATCTGGCGATCATCGATTATTCGCAACCATCCACCGAACGCCGTCTATGGATTTTCGACCTGAGCAAACGAAAATTGGTGCTACGCGATCTGGTTGCCCACGGCTCCAACTCCGGGGAAAATTTCGCCACGCAGTTTTCCAATGTCGAAGGCAGCTATCAATCCAGCCTTGGCCTGTTCCGTACACAGGAAAGCTACGAAGGCACCCACGGTTATTCGCTGCGCATGGACGGTCTGGAGCCGGGTTTCAATGACATGGCCCGTGATCGCGCGATCGTCATTCACGCCGCCAGTTATGTGAACCCGTTGTGGAGCAAGAAACAGGGGCGCATCGGTCGCAGCCAGGGTTGCCCGGCAGTTCGGCCGCAGATTGCCAAGCAGGTGATCGACCGGTTGAAGAATGGCCAGTTCATGTTTTCGTGGTACCCGGATCAGCGCTGGTTGAAATCCTCGCCGTATCTGAACTGCCAGCCGCAGCAAGTGGCGAGCATCCTGAACACGCATGCGAGCTGAAGATCTCAACTTCACACAACCCACTGTGGGAGCGAGCTTGCTCGCGAAGAGGTCGGCACATTCAACATGTATGTCGCCTGACCTGACGCCTTCGCGAGCAAGCTCGCTCCCACAGGGTTAGCGTTTAGCCTGGAAAATCTTCACACACCGTTTCATTACAACTTTGTCATTCCGCTGTCGGTTTGCCGTGCGGATCGCTCGGTAGCCTGAAGTTGTCCCGGCGCCAATGCCGATCAACTCCGACCACTGAGTGACTGACCATGAAAACCCTTCTGCTCGCCTTCACCGCCCTCCTCGCCACCGGCAGCGCGTTCGCCGCGAACATGCCCGACACCGCCGTGATTCATGACAAATCCGGTTTCTACGTCAATCTGGATGTCGACAAAGTCCTGTCCAGCACCGATATTTCACAAGCGTGTGGCGTGGTCCCGGCGCAATTGAATTACCTCGACCATCAGGGCCGCGAGCATGTGCTGAACTATGACGTACAAGGCAGCGGCTGCATCAATGACCATTGAGACTGATCGATGAATATTCTGGTTGTCGAAGACGAACCCAAGGCAGGCAATTACCTGCTCAACGGTTTGCAGGAACTGGGTTACAGCGTCAGCCTCGCCCGCGACGGTGCCGACGGCTTGCACCTGGCGCTGGAACACAGTTTCGACGTGATTGTGCTCGATGTGATGATGCCCAGGATGGATGGCTGGGAAGTCCTGCGCCGGTTGCGCAAGGAAGCTGACACGCCGGTGCTGTTCCTCACCGCCCGCGATGACATCGCCGACCGCGTCAAAGGCCTCGAACTGGGCGCCGATGATTATCTGATCAAGCCGTTTTCCTTCGCTGAACTGGTGGCGCGCCTGCGCACCCTGACCCGCCGCGGGCCGATTCATGAAGACGAACAATTGCAAGTCGCCGATCTGCAGATTGACGTGCTGAAACGCCGCGTGAGCCGCGCCGGTGTGCGCATCACCTTGACCAACAAGGAGTTCGCGTTGCTGCAATTGTTCGCCAGCCATACCGGGCAGGTGCTGGCCCGTTCGCTGATCGCCTCGCGGGTCTGGGACATGAATTTCGACAGCGACACCAATGTGGTCGATGTCGCCGTGCGCCGCTTGCGGGCGAAAATCGATGATCCGTTCCAGCTCAAGCTGATCCACAGCGTGCGTGGCATCGGCTATCGCTTCGATACGCAGCCATGAATAGCCCTCGTCCGTATTCCCTGACCCTGCGCCTGGCGCTGGCCTTCGCCCTGCTCGCCTTCGCTTCGCTGGCCGGCCTCGGCGCCGCGCTGTATGGCGAACTGGAAGAACAACTGACTCGCCGCGACGACATCTCACTGGTCAGCCGCGTCGATCAACTGCGCACGTTCCTCAACGACAGCAACACCCTGGAACTGATCAAGAACAAACCCGCGCTGTTCCAGAACATGCTCGGCAACCGCGAAGCGCTGCTGACCATCGGCACGCCGGGGCAACCGCCGCTGCTGGTGGTCAACCCGGGTAATCTGAAGCCGCCGACGTTGCCGGCGGTGCCCATCGACCAGGCGATGACGCTCAAAGACGTGCAGCACCTGCCGAGCGTCGACGGTGTGCCGTTTTCGGCGGTGGCGGCGAGTATCGACTCCGGCGAACTGGGCAATCTGCAAGTCACCACCGGGCGCCTGATGAGCGAGCGCACCGCAATGCTCGCCAATTACCGTTTGAGCGTTTATGGCCTCGCCTCGCTGGCGGCGCTGCTGCTGGCGGTGGTGGGTTGCCTGTTGGTGTATCGCGGTTTGCTGCCGTTGCGGCGCCTGGCGAAACACGCCCACGGTATCGGCGTCGGCAACCTTGGCGAACGTCTCGACAGTCACGGTTCCCCGCGAGAATTGCAGCCGATGATCGAAGCTTTCAATGCCATGCTCGATCGGCTCGCCAAGGGCTTCGCACAACTGAGTCAGGTGTCCACCGACATGGCCCACGAGTTGCGCACACCGATCAACAATCTGCTCGGCGAAACCCAGGTTGCGCTGCAGCAGAACCGCAGTGTCGAGGCCTATCAGCAATTGCTCGCCTCCAACGTCGAAGAGCTCGAACGTTTGACGCGCATGCTCGACAACATGCTGTTTCTCGCCCGCACCGATCCGGCCAGCGCCTTGAGCCAACGCCAGGAGCTGGACGCGGCGGATGAGATGCAGCGCATTGCCGATTATTTTGAAGGGCTGGCGGCGGATGTCGGGGTGAGCATCGAGGCGCGCGGCAGCGGTGTGATCTGGGCCGAGCCGATGCTGCTGCGCCGCGCGCTGGCCAACCTGTGCGCCAATGCGATCAAGTACGGCGCGGCGGATTCGACGGTGCAGGTGGAGGCGATTGCCGAGGTGGACGGCAGTTACTTGCGGGTGAGCAACCAAGGCGCAACCATTGCCCCTGAACATCTGACGCGACTGTTCGAACGCTTCTACCGCGTTGATCAGTCCCGTGAGCGTTCAGCACAATCGAATGGGCTGGGCCTGTCGATCGTGGCAACCATCATGCAGTTGCATCAGGGCCGCTACAGCGCCAGCAGTGCCAATGGCATCACCTGCTTCGAACTGTTCTTCCCCGCCCGGCAATCAACATAAATCGCCGAAACACCACAAATCCCTGTGGGAGCGAGCTTGCTCGCGAAAGCGGTGTGTCAGTCTCTGAAGATATTGCCTGTGCCGGCCTCTTCGCGAGCAGGCTCGCTCCCACATTTGATCTCGGTTTGGCCGAAGATCTACCGATCAACCCGATCCCCTGTGGGAGCGAGCTTGCTCGCGAAAGCGGTGTGTCAGTCTCTGGAGATATTGGCTGTGCTGGCCTCTTCGCGAGCAAGCTCGCTCCCACATTTGATCTCGATTCGGCCGAAAATCCACTGATCAACCCAATCCCCTGTGGGAGCGAGCCTGCTCGCGAAAGCGGTGTGTCAGTCTCTGGAGATATTGGCTGTGCCGGCCTCTTCGCGAGCAGGCTCGCTCCCACATTTGATCTCGGTGCGGCCGAAAATCCACTGATCAACCCAATCCCCTGTGGGAGCGAGCTTGCTCGCGAAAGCGCAGTGTCAGTCTCTGGTGATATTGCCTGTGCCGACCTCTTCGCGAGCAGGCTCACTCCTATATTTGATCTCGGTTCGGCGGAAAACCCACTAATCAACCCTGTCCCCTGTGGGAGCGAGCCTGCTCGCGAAAGCGGAGTGTCAGTCTCTGGTGATATTGGCTGTGCCGACCTCTTCGCGAGCAAGCTCGCTCCCACATTTGATCTCGATTCGGCCGAAGATCTACTGATCAACCCGATCCCACATTTGATCTCGGTGCGGCCGAAAATCCACTGATCAACCCGACCCCCTGTGGGAGCGAGCCTGCTCGCGAAAGCGGTGTGTCAGTCACCGGAGATATTGGCCGTGCCGGCCTCTTCGCGAGCAGGCTCGCGCCTACAGTTGAACTGTGCTCGGCTGATGATCAACGCCATGAGCATCAACGCCACCGCTACGCCAAAAGTGATGTGCAAGCCGCTGGCAATCGCCGTTGCCGGCGCCTGCGTTGGATCGCCCGCTGCCAGCGCAAACACCGCGCCCATCACCGCCGCGCCAGTGATCAAACCGAGGTTGCGCGCCAACCCGAGCATCGCCGAGACCACGCCACGCTGCTGCTGACTGACCCCCGCCATCAATCCGGTGTTGTTGGCCGCCTGGAACAACGCGTAACTGGCGGCAATCACCATGATCGGCATTACGTACGCGGGCAGTCCCAGACTCATGGGCAGGAGTGCCAGCAAGCTGCAGCCGCCGGCCATCCCGAGCAACGCGCCCGGCACGATCCGTCGCGCGCCGAAGCGATCCACCAAACGTCCCGCGGGTACTCCACTCAACGCCGACAACAATGGTCCGATCGATAACGCCACTCCGACCATTGTGCTGCTAAGGCCCAAACCCCGGTGCAGGTAAAATGGACCGACCACCAGCGTGGTCATCATCACCGTCGTCACCAGCAACGTCAGCGCCAGACTGCTGCTCAGTCGCACGTCGCGAAACAGCGACAAACGAATCAGCGGCGACTTGGCCTTCATCTCGACCACGATGAACAATCCTGCGCCGCACAGGCTGGCCAGCAGCAATGGCAACATCAAACCTTCAAGCGTCATTGCCAGCGCATAGGCCGCCAGCGTCAGCACCAAGACTGTGCTGCCAGAATAATCGAACGCTGCACGCGGCCCTGTTGCCCGATCCGCTGGCAAAAAGCGGTACACCAGCCAAATATTGAGCAACCCCAACGGCAGGTTGAGCAGAAATATCGCCTGCCAACCGACATGCGTCATCAACAGCCCGCCCAGCGACGGCCCAAGACTGGTGCCGGTCGCCGACATCGTTGCCAGCAACCCCATCGCGCTGCCCGCCCGCGATTTGGGCACGGCTTCTGACACCAGGGCCACCGTCAAGGCGAACATGATCGCCGCGCCAACGCCTTGCACCGCCCGCGCGCCAATCAGCCAGCCCAGTCCCGGAGCCAACGCGCAAGCCAACGAGGCGCTGGTGAAAATGCCGATCCCGATCAGCAGCAATCGCCGCCGACCAAAACCATCGCCCAGACGCCCGACGCTGACAATCAACGTGGTGATCGCCAGCAAATACGCCAGAACGATCCACTGCACCTGTTGAAAGGTCGCCGCAAACGCCGACGCCAGAATCGGCAACCCGGCGTTGGCGACGCTGGTGTCCAGTGACGGCATCAACATTGACAAGGCCAGACTGGTCAGCGCCCAGCGGGCAGGTGTGCTCAGGGATTCGTGGGACATGGCGGGCTCACAATGCAAAGGTGACCCGCCATAGCCTGAGCCTCGACAAGACACGGCGCAAGACGCATGCTTTGCACTCAATACCTGCACGGAACGCCATGTCATGACTGCGCCGGACCTGAACCTGCTGATCACCCTCGACGTCTTGCTGCGCGAAGGCAGCGTCGCCCGTGCCGCCAAATGTCTGCGGCTGAGCCCATCGGCCATGAGTCGCGCCCTCGCCCGTTTGCGCGAAACCACCGGGGATCCGTTATTGGTGCGCGCGGGTCGAGGTTTGGTGCCAACGCCGCGCGCACTGGAATTGCGCGAACGGGTCAGTCATCTGGTGCAAGACGCCGAGGCGGTGTTACGACCTGCCGAAGTGCTCGATCCCGGCCGTTTGCAACGCACCTTCACCCTGCGCAACACCGATGGTTTTGTCGAAACCTTCGCCGCCGCCCTGCTCGCGCGCATCGCTGAAGAGGCGCCCGGCGTGCGCTTGCGCTTTGTGCAGAAGGCCGACAAGGACAGCACGCCGCTGCGCGAAGGCCGCGTCGATCTGGAAACCGGCGTGGTCGATGACAGCACCGACCCGACGCTGCACAGCCGCATCCTGTTTCAGGATCAGTGGATTGGTGTGGTGCGTGAGGGGCATGCCTTGAGCACGGGAAAAATCACCAGCAAGCGCTTTGCCGGCGGCGAGCACATTCTCATTTCACGACGCGGGCGCAGCAGCGGCCCGGTCGACGAAGCGCTACTCACGCTCGGCCTGACGCGGGATATCGTCACCTCATTCGGCGGATTCTCGGCAGCGCTGACGCTGGTACGCGAATCAGACCTGATCGCCACCGTTCCCCAACGTCATACCAGCAAACTGCGCACCGGCCTGCACAGTTTCGCCCTGCCCTTCACGATGCCGGACATCAGCGTGTCGATGCTCTGGCACCCGCGCATGGATGCAGACCCGGCGCATCGCTGGCTGCGCGATTGTGTCCGGCAGGTCTGCGCTTAACGCGCGTCACCACCGGCCGGTTTGTAGAAGAGAAATTTCCCGGTTTCGGCAGTCTTGCGGTACTCCTTGGCCCAGCTCGGATGCACGTTGCGGTCGTGGAAATACAGCGCGCCGTTGGTGCGATCCTTGAGTTGGCGATTCAGTGCTTTGCGGGCGATATCCTTGGCCAGCGTGTATTCGGCATCTTCCTTGACCTGATCCGGTTTGCCGTCGCACCACCAGGAAAACTGGCAGCTCTTGGTTTCCGAACCTTGTTTGACGACAGCGCAGACCGTGTCCGGGAAGCCCTCGTGACCGAGGCGATTCATCACCACACTGGCCACGGCTTCCATTTCCGGGGTGTCTTTGCCTTTGGCTTCCCAATAGATACTGCGCGCCAGACAGGTGATCGGATCGTCCAGCGGCGCCGCGCCGGCCGGGTCGACCGCTTGCACTTCGGTCGGGGTGATCGCTTCGGCTTTCGGCGCCGGCGCGGCGCTGACTTTGTCCGCCGCTTTCTCTTCCAGCACTTGTGCTTTTTCTTCAGCCTTCGCTTTGATCGGAGCCTGATCGGTGGCCCATGCAGAGCCTGCCAACAGGGTGAATACGAGACAACCCGCCCAGCCTTTCAATCCCATGTCTGTTCTTCCGGCAGCGCCCGAGTCGGGCAAGGTGTTACGTCGGGGAGACACCCGGTTTCCGGGGTCTTCGGTGAGTGTAGACGGCAAATACAAATGCAAAGTTGCGCAGAAAAACGGCTGGATGAAGAAAAAAGACATTGCACTCACCGGGGTCGTTTCGCGCATCATGGGCGCATTCAGCTCAAGGGAGATTTCCATGCGCTTCATGCCATCCGTTTTGCGTCTTGCCGCGTTGTCCGTGGGCGTTATGTTTGCCATTCCGGCCATGGCCGGCGATGAGTCGCAATTGATCGAGTCGATCAACAGCTACCGTAGCCAACCACAGCGTTGCGGTTCGCAGGCGTCGAATGAACTGCCACCGTTGTCGGCTGATCCACGGCTGAGATTACGCGCCACCGGTGCCGTCGATCTGCAGCAAGCCATGGCCAGCGCCAGTTACCCGATGGTCAATGTGCAGGCGATCACCCTTAACGGCCCGCGCGATGCGGCGTCGGCGATGCAGGCGATCAAGGAAAGCTTCTGTCAGGTGGTGCTTGATCCGCAGTTTGTCGATGTCGGTGTCAGCCGTGATGACCGTGACTGGCGCATCGTGCTGGCGCGGCCGCTGCTGTCGGCCAAGTTGGGCGATGCGCAAAGTGAGGGGCAGAAATTGCTCAGTGAACTCAACGTTGCCCGCAGCCAGGCGCGGCAGTGTGGCGGCCAGGCTTTCGCCGCTGCCGCACCGCTGGCCTGGAACGCGACACTGGGCACGATCGCCCAGGATCACAGCCGCGACATGGCCAACAACAATTACTTCGACCACAAGGACCGCGACGGCCGTACCCCGGGCGATCGCGCGGAACTCGCCGGTTACAGCGGCCAACAGGTCGGCGAAAACATCGCCGCCGGGCAAGACACCGTGCACAAAGTCGTCGAAGGCTGGCTCGCCAGCCCCGGCCATTGCGCCAACCTGATGAACCCGCAATACCAGGAACTCGGCGCCGCTTACGCGACCGACCCGAAAAGCAGCGCGGGGATCTACTGGACCGCAATGTTCGGCGCGCAGTAACCCGCTCTCAAGTTCACCACCCTCCCCTGTGGGAGCGAGCTTGCTCGCGAAGAGGCCAGTACATTCAACATCAACGTTGTCTGACCTGACGCCTTCGCGAGCAGGCTCGCTCCCACAGTGATCGGTGCAATCCCCGTCATTCTTGGCCAACACAGCTCCCTCAGTGCCAAGCGGTGTATCCATGATCTGTGATACTCAAGAATCGGGTCATCGATGGCGTCAATCGATCAGTCACTCACAGTGATTGGACGCCATGGAACGTTGCCCATAACCTACGTTGCCCCCACGCTTTCCACAGCGGTTTTCATTCCTGCGAGGCTTCCTTGTCAGAGCGCGTCTTGATCGATGGTTACAACCGCCGCGTCGACTATCTGCGCATGTCGGTGACCGACCGCTGCGACTTCCGCTGCGTCTATTGCATGGCCGAAGACATGCAGTTTCTGCCACGGCAAAAAATCCTCACCCTGGAAGAGATCTATCAACTGGCGCAGAGCTTCGTGGCGCTCGGCACACGCAAGATTCGCCTCACCGGTGGCGAGCCGCTGATCCGTCCGGGCGTGGTCAAGTTGTGCGAGCAGATCGCCGCCCTGCCCGGCCTGCGCGAGTTGTGCATGACCACCAATGGCTCGCAACTGGGCAAACTGGCCGCGCCGCTGTTCGATGCCGGGGTCAAACGCCTGAACATCAGCCTCGACAGCCTCGATCCGCAGCGCTTCAAACAGATGACCCGCACCGGCGATCTGGCGCAGGTGATCAACGGCATCGATGCCGCACGCAAGGCCGGTTTTACCCGCACTAAACTCAACGTTGTGGTGATGCAGGGCCGCAATGATCAGGAGATCAACGATCTGGTCCGCTTTGCGATCGACCGTCAGCTCGACGTCTCTTTCATCGAAGAGATGCCGCTGGGGATCATCAGCGAACACAGCCGCGCCGAGTCGTTTTTCTCCAGCGCGCAGGTGCGCGAAAAAATCGCCGAGCGCTATACCCTGATTGACTCTGCCGAGTCGACTCAAGGCCCGTCGCGCTACTGGCGGCTGGCCGAGGCGCCGGAGATTCGCCTGGGTTTTATCTCACCGCACAGCCACAACTTTTGTGGCACCTGCTACCGTGTGCGCCTCACCGTCGAAGGGCGCCTGCTACTGTGTCTGGGTAACGAGCATTCGGTGGATCTCAAAGCGGTGCTGCGTGCGCACCCGGGGCAACCGCAGCGGCTGGAGAAAGCCATCGTCGAGGCGATGAAACTCAAGCCGTATCGGCACAATTTCGAAGTGAACGATGATGTTCAGGTCGTGCGCTTCATGAACATGACCGGCGGCTGATCCCGCCAGTTTCATCGGTTATCGGAACCGCACAGCATGATCATCAGACCCAAGGTCAGCCAGTTCGCCATCCTCTTCACCCTCAAGGGTTCGATTGCCAAGCGCATCGCCATGCGCACGTTGATGGTCACCCTGCTCGCCTCGGCCATCGTGCTGGTGGAAATCCTTCATCCGAGCAACTTCACCAAGGTCAATGCCACGCCGTTTACCTTGCTCGGTTTGTCACTGTCGATCTTCATGAGTTTTCGCAACAACGCCTGTTATGACCGCTGGTATGAGGCGCGCAAGGCCTGGGGCGAGGTGATCGTGCACATTCGTTCGGTGATTCGTGAAACCCATGTGATTCGTGAGTCGGCTGAGCGCAAGCCGTTGCTGCTAAATCTGTGTGGCTTTGCTCATGCGTTGAACGCGCGGCTGCGCAAGGAAAGCGAAGCGGACGCCAGCAGCCAATGGATTACGCCCAAACCTGATCCGCAGACGCCGGATTACAGCGGGCGGATTCTGCAAACGGTTGGTCAGCAGTGCTCCGATCTGCATCAAAACGGTGAGCTGACGGAGTGGCGCTACATGTTGCTGGCCAATCACCTGACCAGCCTGACTCAGGCGCAAGCAGTGTGTGAGCGGATCAAGACCACGCCACTGCCGTTTCCTTACACGCTATTGCTGCACCGGACGATTTATCTGTTCTGCATCCTGCTGCCGTTTGCCATGGCTGAACCGCTGGGCTGGCTGACGCCGCTGTTTACGGCGATTGTCAGCTACACATTTTTTGGCCTGGATGCGATTGCCGATGAACTTGAAGACCCGTTTGGCCGCGACGAAAACGACCTGCCGACCGATGCGCTGGTGCGCACCATCGAGCGCGACATCCTCGCCGAGCTTGGCGCAGAGGTACCGCCAGCGTTGAAGCCGGTGGACTATGTGCTGAGCTGAGCCTTCTCTCCAGACACCCCGAAACCCTGTGGGAGCGAGCTTGCTCGCGAAGGCGTCAGGTCAGACAACACTGTGTTGAATGTGCCGGCCTCTTCGCGAGCAGGCTCGCTCCCACAGGTTGAATTTGTGTTAGGTCAGAAGAGTTCGTTGAAGGGGATGAAGCGCAGCGGGTCGCCGAGGTTGTGCGTGCTGTTCTCAGGGATTTCCACCAGGCCGTCGGCCCAGGTTGCGCCGAGCAGAACGCCGGAGCTTTGATTCGGATAAAGCACCGCTCGCCCCGCCTCCAGTTTCACCCGCAGGTATTCACGGCGGCCGCCAGCCTTGTGCCAGTCGAAGCCCGCGCAGACCGTAAAACTCAGCGGCATGACGTCTTCGACACCTTGTATGCGCAGCAAATACGGCCGCGCCAACAACCCGAACGTCACCAGTGCCGAGGTCGGATTACCCGGCAGGCCAATCACCGGCACCGTACCGAAATGCCCGACTGTCAGCGGTTTTCCAGGCTTGATCGCCAGTTTCCACAACAACGGTTTACCGCTGTCACGCAGCACTTGCCCGAGGCAATCGGCATCACCGGCAGACACGCCGCCCGTAGTCAGAATCAGATCCGCGCTCACTTGCAGTTGCTCAAGTTTGAGCCGCGTCTGCGCCGGGCGATCCGGGAGGATGCCGGCGTCGATCACCTCGCAGCCCAACTCACGCAACCAGTGGCCGAGCAATACGCGGTTGCTGTTGTAGATGCTGCCGGGGCGCAACGGCTGACCCGGTTCGACCAGTTCATCACCGGTCGACAGCAGCGCCACACGCGGGCGCCGCACCACGTGCAGGTGCGCCAGCCCTTGCCCGGCGGCGACCGCCAGTTCGAACGGCCCAAGGCGCTTGCCGGCCCGCAGCAGGATGTCGCCGACGCGATTTTCCTGACCTTGCGCGCGGATGTTCTGCCCCGCTTTCAGCGGCTGCAAGAAGCGCACGCGACCGTCCTCCAGCACTTCGACGTTCTCCTGCATCTCGACGCAGGTGGCGCCGGGCGGCAGCGGCGCGCCGGTAAAAATTCGTGCGCAGGTGCCGGGCAGCAACGTGTCCGGCGCCAGCCCGGCGTAAGCCTTTTGCGAGACCTTCAGCGGCTGTCGGTGCAGATCGGCAAGATTGAGCGCATAACCGTCCATGGCGCTGTTCGGCCAGGGCGGCAAATCGAGAGTCGCCACCAGATCACTGGCCAGCACCCGGCCCCGCGCGTCATCCAGCGCCAGCACTTCGCTGTCTGCCAACGTTTGCTGAACAGCCATGCGCAACAACTGGTCGAGTGCGTCGTCGACCGGCATCAAGGGTGAACGATTCATCCACGTGTTCCGCAGGCTTGCATCGCTTTCAGGTGCGGAACGAAGTTGCACGGGCGATGACGGTTATCCAGTTGCTCGGCCAGAATGCCTTCCCACGCCGTACGGCAAGCACCGGTCGAGCCCGGCAGGCAGCACACCAGCGTGCCGTTCGACAGCCCGGCCAACGCGCGGCTTTGTACGGTGGAGGTGCCAATATCCAGAATCGAGATCGCGCGGAACAGTTCGCCAAACCCGTCAATTTGCTTATCAAACAAGCAGGCCACCGCTTCCGGCGTGCTGTCGCGACCGGTGAAGCCAGTGCCGCCAGTAATCAGCACCACTTGAACGGTGTCGTCGGCAATCCAGTTCGCCACCTGTGCGCGGATCTTGTACAGATCGTCCTTGAGCAAGTTGCGCTCGCTCAACGTATGACCGGCCTCCAGCAAGCGACTGACCAGCAACTGGCCCGAGGTATCGCTGGCGTAATCGCGGGTATCGCTGACCGTCAGCACGGCAATATTCAGGGGGACAAACAGGGCATCCGCTTTGGCGCTCATGGCACTCTCCGGCAGTAATTAATCAGATTGCCGAGCAGCCTAAGTGCCACTTATGAGTACTGTCTAATCACTCTGGCCAACCACATTATCGAGCGGCTCTATCGGTGCCTTTCACAGTGTTCAGAGCCAGCAAAACCGTGGCTGATAGAGCCGATCGATAGTCACTTGAACACTTCCGATTGGACGGATAACCGTTCAAGTGAGATCGTCGCACCCTGCGCTTTCGTGCGTCTCGCGCATCTGCGTCAATACCCAATCAAAAATTTTCCATCAAGCAGGTGCCATCGTGGACATCAAACAACTCAAGTTCCTGATCGCACTGGACGAAACCCGACACTTCGGCCAGGCCGCCGCACGCTGCCACATCACCCAACCGACGTTGTCGATGCGCCTGCGCAATCTGGAGGACGAACTGGATCTGGTGCTGGTCAACCGTGGCCAGCGCTTTGAGGGTTTCACCCAGGCCGGCGAGCGCGTGCTGGCCTGGGCGCGCACGTTGCTGGCGGCGCATGACGGTCTGTTCGCCGAAGCCGCAGCGTGTCGCGGGCAGCTGGTGGGTAGTTTGCGTCTGGGTCTGGTGCCGCTCAGTAGCTTCAATCCGGTCAATTACATTCAGGGTTTGTCCGGCACTTATCCAGAGTTGAAGTTCAGTCTGTCGTCGCTCAGTTCCGACGAGATCATCGCCAGGCTGGGCAACAATCAACTCGATCTGGGCGTGTGCTACCTGGACCACGTCAACCCGAGCTATTTCGAATTCTTCGAGATCGGCGAAACCCGTGTCGGCCTGCTCTACGACAACCGCCACTTCCATTTCGAAGGCACGGACATGAGCTGGGAAGACGCCGCCGAATTGCCGCTGGGAATGATCACCGCCGGCATGCATTACCGCAAATCCATTGACTTGAGCTTTCGCAGCCGTGGGCTCAGTCCGCAGCCGATCATGGAAAGCGATTCGACCTATCAGTTGTTGCAGGCGATTCACCAAGGTTTCTGCTGCGCGATCATGCCGCTGGACAGTGGCCTGGAAGAGCCGATCGAATACCTGTCGTTCATGCAACTGCCGGATGCCAGTGTGCTGGCGCCGCTGGGGCTGGTGATGCGCAAGACCGAGCCGCGTTCGGCGATTGCCGAGAAGTGTTTTGCCGAGGCGCGGAAGTTGTTTGGGTGTGGCGTCGCGCTGGAGTCTGGCGCATACCTGAAAAGCAAAAGCCCCTCACCCTAGCCCTCTCCCCGAGGGAGAGGGGACTGATTGGGGGATATTGCAGAAGTACGCCGACCTGAAATGGCGGAGGTGAATCCATAATCGATGGGATCTGTCAGATCGATGGACGATGCCAGACGCCTGCGTCAGCCCCTGCGGCTGATAACCAAATCCATAATCGACCCGATCTTCCAGGTCGATGGATAACGCCAGACACCCCGGTCGGCCCCCTCTCCCTCTGACCCTTCGCTGATAACCCAATCCATAATCACCCCGATCTTCCAGGTCGATGGATAACGCCAGACACCCCGGTCGGCCCCCTCTCCCTTTGCCCCTTAGCTGATAACCAAATCCATAATCGACTCGATCTTTCAGGTCGATGGATAACGCCAGACACCTCGGTCGGCCCCCTCTCCCTCTGGGAGAGGGCTGGGGTGAGGGTTGAAAGTCTGATTAGATAGCCGCTCCGCCAGGATTCGCCCCCGGAGTCACGCTTGAGCACAGCGCCGAACAACCTGCCCCGTCCCGACCCCGTCACCCTGCGCCAGGCCTGGCGTTTCTGGCTGAAACTCGGCTGCATCGGTTTCGGCGGCCCGGCCGGGCAGATCGCGATCATGCATCAGGAGTTGGTCGAGCGTCGGCGCTGGATCTCCGAAAAGCGTTTCCTGCACGCACTCAACTACTGCATGTTGCTGCCCGGCCCCGAGGCCCAGCAATTGGCGACTTACATCGGCTGGCTGCTGCATCGCACCTGGGGCGGAGTCATCGCCGGCACGCTGTTTGTGCTGCCGTCGTTGTTCATTCTGATCGCCTTGTCCTGGCTATACGTCGCTTTCGGTGATGTGCCAGCAGTGGCCGGGGTGTTTTACGGAATCAAACCGGCGATCACCGCAATTGTGTTGCACGCCGCGCATCGCATCGGCTCGCGTGCATTGAAGAATGCGTGGCTATGGGCGATTGCCGGGGCATCGTTCGTGGCGATTTTCGCCTTCAATGTGCCCTTCCCCTTGATCGTCCTTGGGGCCGCGTTGATCGGCTATCTGGGCGGACGATTCGCGCCACAGCGGTTCAGCCATGGCGGTCAACGCAATAGCGAAAAATCCTTCGGCCCGGCGCTGATCAACGACGATACCCCGGCGCCCGAACACGCCCGTTTCAGCCTGGCGAAGCTGCTGCGTCTGGCGTTGATCGGCGCAGTGCTCTGGTGTTTGCCCATGGCGTTATTGACGGCGTTGTTCGGCTGGAACGGCACGTTCACGCAAATGGCCTGGTTCTTCACCAAAGCCGCGCTGCTCACGTTTGGCGGCGCCTACGCCGTGCTGCCTTACGTCTATCAGGGCGCCGTCGGGCATTACGGCTGGTTGACGCCGGCGCAGATGATCGACGGCCTCGCGCTCGGCGAAACCACCCCGGGCCCGCTGATCATGGTGGTGGCGTTTGTCGGTTTCGTCGGTGCCTATGTGCAACCGACGTTTGGCCCAGAACATGCCTTTGCCGCCGGGGCGCTGGCGGCAACACTGGTGACCTGGTTCACCTTCCTGCCTTCGTTTCTGTTCATCCTCGCCGGCGGGCCGCTGGTGGAGTCGACGCACAACGAACTGAAGTTCACCGCACCGCTGACGGCAATCACTGCCGCCGTGGTCGGTGTGATTGTGAATCTGGCGTGTTTCTTCGCTTATCACGTGTTGTGGCCAAACGGTTTTGCCGGGGCGCTGGATGTGTTTTCACTGATGCTGGCAGTTGCGTCGGCGCTGGCGCTGTTCGTTTTCAAACGCGGCGTGATCAGTGTGTTGATCGTTTGCGCCCTCGCCGGGCTGGGCTTTCACCTGATGCGCTGAACCCTGGCCTGTGAATCTCCCGTTTACACGCCCGCGAATTCCCCCTTACTATCCGGGCACACCGGTCGGCGGGTCAGCCCGCCACCGACGTTTTCCGCCAACGGAAACACGCGTTATGAGTACGTCACTACAACAAGCAGAATCGTTGAACGTCTCTACCCTGCGCGCCCTCTCTCACAGGGGCGGCGTATGAATCGTATCGTCAATCTCCCCATGGCCCTGCGCCGTTCCAAGCTGCGTCACTCCGCACGCCCGCCGGATATCGCCCGGTCTGTCTGATCGCGTCCGTTAAAGAACCGCGACAGCCCCCAACTTCTTGATATCCCTGCCAGGACAGCCACGCCTATTGCCGCGTCGTGTCCGGCCCGAATCTGCGCGCCTGTGCGGCGCCATCGTGAGTGATTGATTATGAAATTCGCAGCCATCGAAGACGCACGTCTGTTCCTTGAACAGAACCCCGATATCGACATGATCGAACTGTTCATCCTCGACGCCAACGGCGTGCCACGCGGCAAGCTGTTGCACCGTGAAGAACTGCTCGCCGTGTACCAAAGCGGTCGCCCCCTGCCGAGCACCATCCTTGGTTTGACCGTGCAAGGTGAAGACGTCGAGAACTCCGGTCTGGTCTGGGACGTCGGCGATATCGACTGCCGCGCCTATCCACTGGAAGGCAGTCTGGTGCGCCTGCCGTGGCGGCAGATTCCGACCGCCGCCGTGCAGGTCAGCATGCACCCGACCGAGGGCATGCCCGCCAGCATCGCTGACCCTCGGCACTTGCTGATCAAGGTCATCGACGGCCTCAAGGCCGAGGGTTATTACCCGGTGATGGCCTGCGAGTTGGAGTTCTATCTGCTCGACGCCAAACGCGATCACAACGGCCGTCCGCAACCGGCGCTGGATGCTGACGGAGGCCGACCGCGACACACTCAGGTCTACGGTTTGCGTGAGCTGGAACAGATCGAACCGTTCCTCGCCGACCTCTACAGCGCCTGCAAACTGCACGGTATTCCGGCGCGCACGGCGATTTCCGAATACGCGCCGGGCCAGGTGGAAATCACCCTTGAACATGGCGATGCACTGGAGGCCATGGATCAGGCGGTGCGCTACAAACGTCTGGTCAAAGCCATTGCCCACAAGCACGGCATGCAGGCGACGTTCATGGCCAAGCCGTTCGATGATCTGGCCGGCACCGGCATGCACATGCACGTCAGTCTGGCCGATGGCGCGGGACATAATCTGTTCGCCTCGGAAGACCCGGCCGGCACGCCGCTGCTGCGCACGGCGATTGGCGGCATGCTCGCCTCGCTACTCGATTCGTTGCTGCTGTTCTGCCCGAACGCCAACTCGTACCGGCGCTTTCAGGCCAACAGCTATGCACCGCTGGCGCCGACCTGGGGCGTCGACAATCGCACCGTGAGCCTGCGCGTTCCGGGCGGCCCGGCCAACACTCGGCACATCGAACACCGCATCTGCGGTGCCGACGCCAACCCGTATCTGGCAGCGGCAGCGATCCTTGCCGGGATTCATCGCGGCATTCGTGAAGACCTTGATCCGGGTGCGCCGGTGGAAGGCAATGGCTATGCGCAGGCGAAGGAATTGCTGCCGACCGATTGGCTGACTTCGCTGCAGGCGCTGGAGAGTTCGGTGTGGGCGCGGGATGCGTTAGGGCAGGAATTTCTCGGGGTGTATCTGGCGGTGAAACGTGCCGAGTATCGGCAGTTCATGGCCGAGGTGGGTGAGCAGGATTGGCGCTGGTATCTCACCGAAGCTTAACGATCCGACACCGAACCTGTGGGAGCGAGCCTGCTCGCGAAGGCGTCGTCACATTCAACATTTTGGGTGACTGACACACCGCTTTCGCGAGCAAGCTCGCTCCCACAGGGGACTGCACTCCGACTCCCGAATTTGTGTGGACACTGACATGACCGAACGCTGCAATTCCTACTACACCGCCACCCTCAACCAGGACACCGACTACCCGACCCTGCAAGGCCGGCACACCGTCGACGTGGTGATCATCGGCGGCGGGTTCACCGGCGTCGCCACTGCCGTCGAACTCGCCGAAAAAGGCCTGAAAGTCGCCATCGTCGAAAGCCACAAGATCGGCTGGGGCGCCACTGGCCGTAATGGCGGCCAAGTCACCGGCAGCCTCTCTGGCGACGGTGCGATGCGCAAACAGATGCGCGCGAAACTCGGCGACGATGTCGATGATTTCATCTGGCACCTGCGCTGGCGCGGGCACGAAATCATCCAGCAACGCGTCGAGAAGTACGGCATTCAATGCGACCTCAAACACGGCCATTTGCACGCGGCGTACAAGCCCAGTCACATGACCGACCTGCGCAAGGATTATGAAGAAGCCGTACGGCGCGGATTGGCCGATGAGGTCAGCCTGCTCGACCGCAGTCAGGTGCGCGATCTGCTGCAAAGCGAGCTCTACCACGGCGCAATCAAGAACACCCGCAACATGCATCTGCACCCGCTCAATCTGTGCATCGGTGAGGCGCGGGCGGCGGAAAGTCTAGGGGCGCTGATCTTCGAGAACAGCGAAGTGCTGGAGATCATTCACGGCGCTACACCGGGTGTGCGCACGGCTCACGGACAGATCGACGCTAATCAGGTAATGCTCGCTGGCGACGTCTATCACAAGCTCGAACCGGGGCAACTCAAGGGCAAGATTTTCCCGGCCATGGGCGGCATCGTTACCACGGCGCCGCTCGGCGACCTGGCGAAACAGATCAACCCCGAAGACCTTGCGGTGTATGACTGCCGTTTCGTCCTCGACTACTACCGCCTCACCGCCGACGGCCGTTTGTTGTTCGGCGGTGGCGCCAACTACAGCGGCAAGGATTCACGCGACATCGCCGCCGAACTGCGCCCGTGCATCGAGCAAACCTTCCCGGCGCTCAAAGGTGTGCAGATCGATTACCAGTGGAGCTGCGCGATGGGCATCGTCATCAACCGCATCCCGCAACTGGGCAAGCTCTCGGACAACGTCTGGTACTGCCAAGGCTACTCGGGGCACGGCATTGCGACGACGCACATCATGGGCGAAATCATGAGCCGGGCGATTACCGGGCAGATGGAGCAGTTTGATACGTTTGCCGCGTGCCAGCATATTCGTGTGCCGATGGGGGATTTGCTCGGTAATCCGTTGTTGGCGGCGGGGATGTGGTACTACCAGATGCTTGAGCGCCTGCGCTGAAAGATGGGGTGAATGTACCGGCCCCTTCGCGAGCAAGCTCGCTCCCACATTCGACCGCGTTCATGAGCTAGATATCGGTGACCTGTGGGAGCGAGCCTGCTCGCGAAGAGGCCCTCAAACCCACCAAAAAATTCAATCCGGCAACTGCTCGACCACAATCCCCAACCGCCGATAATCCTCGACACTCCCCGACGCCACATGCCTTTCGGTAATCAGCGTATGCAGGCGCGTGCACGGCGCCACCACAAACGGCTCCACCGCCCCGAGCTTGTCCGCCGTGGTCACCGCAATCACCCGCGCCGCGCCCTCCAGCATCGCCTGCTTCACCGGCACTTCATCGAAATGCAGCGAAGTGATGCCCACCTCCGGATGAATCGCACACACGCCAGTAATCGCCAGATCCGCCCTGATCCCGGCCAGCAGCCGCAGCGCCTCATGCCCACCCGCCGCCATCGTTCTCGGATTCAACTGGCCACCGGCGAGAATCACTTTCACACCCTTGAATTCGGACAAGGCAATCGCCGTCATCGGTGAAGCGGTCACCGCCGTGATGCTGATATCTGCACGTAACGAGCGCGCCACTTGCAGCGTGGTCGAGCCGGAGTCGAACAACACAATCTGCCCGTCCTCAATCTCCTGCGCCGCCCGTTGCGCCAGGCGAATTTTCACCTCATCCGTCTCGTCCAGCCGCGTGAAGTAATTCTTGCCGGAGTCCTTCGGACGCGGCAACGCCCCGCCGTGCACGCGCTGCACCAGTCCGGCGTTGTCCAGTTCGGCGAGGTCGCGGCGGATGGTGTCTTCGGAGACTGCGAAGTGCTGGCTCAAGTCGGACGCCATGACTTTACCGTCACGTTCGAGGAGCAAAAGGATTTTCTGTCGACGCAGGGACGGCAGTTCTGCCGAAGAATGATCGCGCATGGTTATGCCTGTTTATGCTTGTAATTGCAGGTTTCTGCGAGACTAACCAAAGCTCCGCGCAAACACAAATCGGCAGGTATCAATTGTTTCGATCATTGGAATCAACAAGGCGAATTTTTTCTTTGCTTTCAGCCTGTTCAGAATGGCCCCACTTCTAAAAGGCTCAGGATGAACACCTCATGAATCTCAATTTTGCGTTTGCGTGCATGATCGTCGTGTCGTTTGCGATTGCCTTGGGCCACGCCTGACAGCGCCTCAGACCGACGCCAGCAGCTGCTCACGCAGCCATTTGTGTGCCGGGTCGCGATGCGAACGCTCACCCCAGAACATCGCCATCTCGTAACCAGGCACCTCCAGCGGCGCGTCGACCACTTGCAAGGCCGGGTTGCCACGCACCAGGCGTGACGGCAGCATCGCCACCAGATCGGTACTGGCCAACACCGACATTGCCATCAGAAAGTGCGGCACCGACAACGCCACTTTGCGCATCAGCCCGACATCGGCCAACGCCCGGTCAGTCACCCCGAAAAAGCCCCCGCCCTCTCGCGACACCATCACATGTTCCAGCGCGCAGAACTGTTTACGCGTGGGCGCAGACTTTAATCGCGGATGCCCGACTCGACCGGCGAGCACATAACGCTCAGTAAACAGTGGTCGCCGATGCAGCTCCGGCGGTGCGTCTTCGCTGATGTGCAGCGCCAGATCGAAGACGCCCTGCTCGGCCTGTTTGACCAGATGCGCCGGCGTCAGATCGATCACCGCCAGCCGCGTGCCCGGCGCCTGTTCGCGCAAGCTGCTCAGCGCCGGCAACACCACCGTCGACTCGCCGTAATCGGTCGCGGCGATTTTCCAGGTGTGCGTCGCCAGCGCCGGATCGAACGCACTGGCCGGCGCCACCGCCCTCTCCAACGCCTCCAGCGCCTCGCGCAACGGCTCACGCAATTCATCGGCGCGCGCCGTCGGGCGCATGCCCCGAGGTCCGGGTAACAGCAACGGATCGCCAAAGATGTCGCGCAACTTGGCCAGATGCACACTCACCGAAGGCTGCGACAGGTTCAAGCGCTGCGCGGCGCGGGTGACGTTGTGCTCCGACAGCAACACATCGAGGGTCAGCAGCAGATTGATATCCAACCGTCTCAAATTATTCATGGCTATACCAGACATATCAGACATTCATTTCCAATATACCGGTTGAACGCCGATCCTGCAGTCACTCAGCTAACGGAGCTTCAACATGAACGTCTTACTCGTCTACGCGCACCCGGAACCGACTTCCCTCAACGGCTCGCTGCGCGACTTCAGCGTCCAGCGCCTGCAAGCCGCCGGCCACACCGTGCAGGTCTCCGACCACTATGCGATGAACTGGAAAGCCACGCTGGACGCCGATGACGCCCCGCAGCGCGATGCGACGAAACCTTTTCACGCTTCGCTCGACTCGAAAATCGCTTACGCCGAAGGCACTCAAGCCGCCGACATCGCTCGCGAGCAGGAGAAACTGTTGTGGGCCGACGCGCTGATTCTGCAGTTTCCGCTGTGGTGGTTCACCATGCCGGCGATTCTCAAAGGTTGGGTTGATCGGGTGTATGCCTATGGCTTTGCCTACGGCGTCGGCGAACACTCCGACAGCCGTTGGGGTGAGCGATATGGCGAAGGAAAAATGAAAGGCAAACGAGCGATGTTGATGGTCACCACGGGTGGCTGGGAGTCGCATTACGCGGCGCGTGGGATCAACGGGCCGATGGATGATTTACTTTTTCCGATTCAGCACGGGATTTTGTATTACCCCGGTTTTGAAGTGGTGCCACCGTTTGTGGTGTATCGGACGAGTCGGATGGATGCGGCGCGGTATGCCGAGACTTGCGAGGAATTGGGGCGGCGACTGGATGAGTTGTGGAGTGCGCGGCCGATTGGGTTTCGGCAGCAGAATGGGGGGGAGTATGAGATTCCTGCTTTGACGTTGAAGAGCGATATCGCGCCGGATAGCGAAGGCTTCGACGCACACATCCGCTAGCGCCGCATCAACGACGTAGAGCAAAAGCCCCTCACCCTAACCCTCTCCCAGAGGGAGAGGGGACTGACCGAGGTGTTTGGAAGAGGTACGCCGACCTGAAACACCGAGTCGAACTCAGGTTTTGAAAGCTTCCCCGTGACGTGAGATACCCGAGTCGAACTCAGGCTTTGAATGACATGAAGATCGGCTCCCTTTCCCCCTCGCCCCCCTGGGGGGAGAGGGCTGGGGTGAGGGGGACGGATCTAACTGACACACCGCAACACATTGGCGTCAGCTCGAGTCAGGCTTCCTCCCGCGCCCGCCGCACCTGCACCAACAACGCCGGGGCAAAGTGCAGCAACACCATCCGGCTCAAATGATGAGTCAGGATAAACACCACATTCAGCCCACCACCAAACGCGACAATCGCAATCGTTTCAATCGCTCCCGGCATGTACGCCAGCCACAGCGACAGCGGATCACTGCCCAACCAGCGCGCCGCCACTTCCGCAAACACCGCCGCCACCACGATCATCAACCCAACCGAGACCAACGCGGTGCGGCCATGACGTCCCAGGTCCGCGAAGCCAAGCCCCTGAAACCTTGAGCCGATCCGCACGCCGAGAATCAGCGCCGCTAGATTCAAACTCCAGTCCGGCATGTGAAACCCGTGCAGCCATCCCGATTTCACAAACACCGCCGTGATAATGATCGCCGTGAGCATGAACGGCGCCGGGACGCCGATCACCAGCAGCAAACGCCCGATAAGCACGCTCAATGCGATCACCGAAAGCGCGGTCAGCGCCATGCCTGTCGTCAAAGGATCACCGTCGGCAACCGCCACCGCAGCGGCTTGGCCGGGAATCAGGAAACTCACCAGCACAGTGATGAGCAGCAAGCGCATCAAGTGCACGATGATGACTTTGCTCGACGCTTTCTCCGACTCGAGCAAATCGAACACCGCTGCCAGCGCACCGGGATAAACCGCCAACAGCGCATCAGTGCGATTCCAGCCTGCGCCGCGGGTCAGCCACCACCCGGCCAGCGCGATCTGCACCGTCAGGCAAATCAGCAACACGCCGAGGCTAGGCAACATTGTCGAGGCCGTCTCGCTGTCCCACGCTTCGAACATCAGCCCGGTGGCGATGCCCAGCGTGATCTGTATGTAACCAAGTCCATAGGGGGTTGCCGGGGCGATACCGGTTTTACTGGCGAACAATGCAGTGACGACAATCGAGCCCAACAACAAACCGTGGGGCACGCCTTCGAACTGCAACAGTGCGCCGAAACCGGCAGCAATCAACAAACAGAGAATGGATTTCATAGTCGCCTTCCTGGCTAATAACCTGACCCAACATCTTCGAATAATCACTTGTCACTGTGGGAGCGAGCCTGCTCGCGAAAGCGTCGTGCCAGTCGCAGATAGGTAACTGACCTGACGCCTTCGCGAGCAGGCTCGCTCCCACAAGGAGGTCGTTTCTATTACATACGCAGCCGTGCAATCGCGCGGCGGTATTTTTCGACTCGTTCGAGATCTTCCCAACTCGGCGATGCAATCCGCGACAGGTCGCTGTTCTCTTCCAGATCCGCCAATTTCACCACCCGCCCGATCGGGTTCTGCGCGGCGCGCTCGACGAAGTCTTCATAGGATTCGCCCGGCACTTTGGTCACGGATTCGATAGCGCTCAAAACTTCCTCGCTGAAGCCTTCCCTGCGCAAATCATCGAGGCTGACACCACAGTCCTCAACCACGTCATGCAGCACGGCAACGATGCGTTCTTCCAGCGTGCTCATGCGCAACATGACTTTCAGCGGATGCAAAATGTACGGCGCACCGCCCTTGTCGACCTGCCCGGCGTGGGCCGTGGCGGCGATGGCGATAGCGCGTTCGAGGGTCTGGGTCATGGGAGTCTCCGTGGGTTAAACGCCGTAGCGGCCGCCGACGTGGATGTTGCGTTTGAGCCAAGCGCCCATGGCCTTCAAGCGACCGACAGGCTTCGCCAGCTCGGCGTGACGCTTGAGAATCATCGACACCAATGTCACTTGATCCGCACTAGGATGCGCGTCAATCAACTCAGCGACCCAGGCACAATCAGACTTCTTCAAGTGCTCACGCCACTCACCGGGCCAGGCTTCCAGCTCATCCAGCGCCAACCAGCGCGCACCGCCCTGCCCACCATGCCCTCCGGCCGTCGACTGTTCGAAACACAAAGGCGTGGCCGGTCGGGACAGGTCGATGTTGAAAATGTAGACGTCGTGGGTTGAATGCTGCGACGTGGGGGCGTTATTGCGGCTGCCGATTTCGATCATGGGCAATGTTCCATTCCTTGGGCGCTAATGTTTCCGATTGTTTCGCAGTGTACGCGACAGGAGCAAATCAAAAACCCGATGGAACCTCCCTCCTCCGCACAATCTCGAAACTGTATCAGCGCCAAATCATCGATCAGACACGGCGCCTTTGAAGAGGAAACCCCGATGAACATTCGCTTCCTGCTTCTGATCGCCACCTTCGCCATCATCCCCACCTGCGTCATGGCCGAAGGCTGCGACGTCCAGACCCAATCCTCCAGCGCCTCAGTGCCGTCGGTCGAAAGCCACAGTTGTTATGAATACGAAGGCATGCCGGTCAACTCAATCGACTGGTCGTGCAGCAACGAAAGCAAAGACATGCTCAGCAGCACCAAGAACAAAGTCGAACATTGCGCCGATCACTATCAGGCCACATGTATCGCCACGATCACCCAGGAATCCCTCGCCAACCCGCATTCAACCAGCAAAGATAAAAACGCCAAAGCGTTGAACATCCCCGACAACGCGCAAGTGACCACGTATTACTACGACGTGGAGCATTTGGCCCAGGCGCGGATTGATTGTGAGAATGGTGGCGGGCAGTGGAAGGCGAAGTGAACGACTGATATCTGCGTTCGCGACAGGAAAAGAAAAGCCCGGCTCAAAAAGACCGGGCTTTTTAGTGCGCGAATTCCATTAACCACCGCCGTTACCACCACTGCTGCTACCGGACGGTTGACCCGCAGGGCTGGGCTTGGAGGCAGAAGGCACCGGCCCATTGTCGGTCTTGCCACCATCACCGCCCTTGGGTAGAGAATTGGCATCCGGGTCGGCATTGGTGGCAGGGGACGCCGGGTCACGCGTCTGGCTGGTGCCGTCGTTTGCCGTTGGGGTGGACGTCTCGCCGGCCGCGATCGCATAAAGCGAACTGCCGGACAGCAACGCCGCGAGCGTAAGCACCGCGATTTTATGGTTCAGCATGGTGGCTCTTCCTTTGCTGGGTGAGTTACAGCATTGGAAGAAGGTGTGCGGCGAACGTGCGGTGTGTCGGACGAATGGTTATCGCCCAAAAGGCTCGCGCAATTTCAATGTCTGAAAACTTCGTAGGAAAACACCCCATGTGGCGAGGGAGCTTGTTCCCGCTGGGCTGCGAAGCTGACCCGAAACCGGATAGTCCGTTTCTGCCAGACATAGCGCGGGCCCCGAATTACGACGACTGCGTCGCCGAGCGGGAGCACGCTGCCTTGCTACGGGTACGGGTTTCACGTCCTACAGGTCGGTTGTGGCTGGTGAAATTGCTGCCTAGAGTGACTCCGTCGCTGACCACAGTCAGCGACGGGTTTCGCAGCCCTAACGAGAAATTGGCTAACACCGTCTAGCGACAATTCTGGCAAAATTCGCCAGCATTACGTTTTATGGCGGTTGTGTGCGGGAGACTTTCGAGTCTGCCGAGTCTGGTTTCTCCTCGGTCTGCGAACCCGCTCACAACCGCCACCCATCTTGTTTCGCAGCAAAACGGTGGCTCATTTTTACTGAGAGGCCTTTGCTATGACGATCAAAAAACCGCTCCACCACTACGTCCACATGTCGCACCCCGCCACCGATCACCCCGTCCTCCTTATCGATGCCAACGCACCACTAGGTGACCTCCATGCCTGCGCCGCTGAACGCCTCAACGCCGTCCTCAAATACCTCGATCTCATTGCCTGCATCCGCCTCCCCGACCACGCCGTCCATGACATCAACACCGTCACCAACATCGCCAGGATCATGGTGCAGGATGTGAGTGATGTGTTTCGAGTGATTGAGCAGCGGGGGTTTGATACTTTAAAAATATAATATCCTCTTATAAAAACCGCATAAGTGCGGTTTTTATTTTCAAGCGGTGGCGAGTGCCAGAGGTCCCGAAAACCAATAGCCAACTACTAAACCAACTCCACTCCGTCTCGGAGCGCCTCCAAGTCGTGAATACCGAGCTTTCTCAAATCCGCCTGAGCAAGCAAAAAGTGTTTGTGCCATAGATTGGGACCGCTTCCACCACGATGAGAGATCTGCCAAGGCTTTGGGGAATCAAGAAAATGCCATACCACACTGTCACGCTCGAGATAATTTATATCTCCTGGAAACAGAAAAGAATTGTACTTCGCAGATAGAGGATGAAAATGCCCTTTCAACGCCTTATTAATTGCACACTGATCGTGATATATCAACTCCACTTCTGGATCCAACACATAACCTATAGCTTTCTGAAGAATAACTTCGGTAGCAGGGTGCTTCAAATCAAATAGCATCACACCTGAGTTCAGGTATTTCTGATTTGATATACCGTGAAGCTTCATTGCTCGCACAACTTTATCTATTTTCCGATCGACTACACCGGACACCGGAAACCCCATCTGATCGACAGCAAACATTGGCATCAGATCGTTGACCACAACTATATCCGCATCCAAATAGATCAACTTACCAAACCCCATACCACACAGCATCTTTATCGCAAACAATCTACCATACGCCATAGACGAAAGTGTTCTGACAGTATGATACCCGTAACGCTCACGACACTTACTGATCTCCGGCATGTTCTCGTGAATTAAAAGAAACTCTGGCAGCCCCGCAAACTGGGAAACTTTTCCAGATATCATTTCCCAAAATGATATTTCCGATTCGGGTAGAAACAATGCAAAAACCGGTTTGACCGAACATTGATTCATTTCTCTGACCACATCAAAAATAGCAACTAAAGCCGGAATTCGGTATGACTTATCCACGCAGAGTAGAATGACGTTTTTCGCAACTGGAATTTTCGATGATAGATCAACTCCACTTAAGTCGATACACGAGACAGGCGATAATCCTCTAACATCATCTCCCTTGTGATAGAGAGAAGAGACCGCTGCTCTGCAAGCCATCAAATCAGGAAGACGGTACCACCCCTCAACATCCTCGATATATTCAACGACTTCTTGTGCACTTCTTTCGCTGTCGATCATCCGCAATACGGCTTGCATTTGCCTGTGATAGCAAAACTCAGAGCGAATTAGATATCTCAATAACTTTCTTCCAGTGACGAGATCTCCTACCTCAATATAATAATAAATAATTGAACTTAATAGACAACATGGCAAAAAACAATATCCGGTATAAAAAGCAATCAACTCACCCGCGCAATCAAGTCTATTTTTCTCACAGAGAAAATCAATCCTGACACTAGCAAGGCTAGGTTCCATCATAAAATCCTGAAGAGTTAGCTGCGAGAATAATTCTTCCACCGCTTCCTCGCTTTCAACCTCTAAAGCCAGCCTGACTTCCAACGCTTTTAATTTCAGATTAAATGGGCAAACCGCTACTAGATACTTAATTAACGACCTAGGGCAATCAGTTTCCCCCCGCTCCATCAAACCAAAAACCAAATCGACAAGCAAATCTACGTACTCAGGGGCAATTTCAAATAACGGATGGTAAATCAGTTTCACCAAAAACTGATCCGCCCCGTACAAGACTGAGAGCGACAACAAAGACTTGATGGATCCACTATTCGCACACCCATGCTTTTTTCAAGATAGGCAATCACATCATCAACTTCCACAGCATTTAAAGAGCATCTTATGGCAAGCACCTCAAAATCAGATAGATTTTCCAGCGGCGTTTCTTTTTCATAAAAACGATAGTTTTTTTTAGTTAATGCCATCAACCCTTGCAGGTCAACCGCTCTCTGGACAAATTCAATACTATTCATATATTGCTCCTGCTCAGCAGTCACCGATAAACAATTCTTCCCGAGAAAAATTCTTGATCGTAAAACTCAACAGCCAACAAATCAACTCCATCCACTTCAAAACACCGACCCCGGCATCAATAGCAAGGAGTGGACTAATGCTATTTAAATTTACGACCGTGCACACCTGTCACAACTGACAGGCCGCAATAACATTTCGCAATTAATAACTACTTTTTTATACGAGCCAGAACTAGATTTTCTGCTGCCATTAAAAGCTCAAAAAATTATTTACGCGCCCTCTTCGCAGCCATCTTCGAACAGAATGCACTTCAATAAATCGCAAAAAAAATCCGACACCAAAATGGCATCGGATTTTTCAAATGTACAACGAGAGTTCAATTGAGCAAGCAACTCAAGTATCTAGTATTAAAAATTCGCCGGCGTATTCGCACTAATAATCTCAGCCTCATCCGCCCCGATATTCCGAAACTTATGCGGCAGCGTCGTCGGAAAGTAATACCCATCCCCCGCATTCAACACACTCACCGACCCATCCACCGTCAACTCAACCGTGCCACGGGTGACAAGCCCACACTCCTCGCCCTCGGCGTGAACGATCGGCTCTTCCCCGGAACTCGCACCCGGTGCGTATTGCTCGCGCAGCAAGCGCATCTGGCGGCTCGGCACGGAGGCGCCGATCAGCAGCAGGCGGAGGCCGTGGCGGCCGAGGTCGGGTTGTTCGTTGGCGCGGAAGACATATTGATGTTCGCGCGGGGGTTGGTCGAAGGTGAAGAAGTCGGCCAGGGACATCGGTATGCCTTCGAGCAGCTTTTTCAGGGAGCTGACGGAGGGGCTGACGCGATTCTGTTCGATCAGGGAGATGGTGGCATTGGTCACGCCGCTACGTCGGGCCAGCTCGCGCTGGGAGAGTTTGTAGCTTTCGCGTACTAGTTTGAGTCGAGAACCCGTATCCATGACTGCCTTATGTGAGAACGACTTAAGGGCGATGGGGGTGGGTGGCGGGTGACGCGCCGAGGGCGCGGATCACGTTGCTCCCGTGTCCCGGAACCGTGAAAGGCGGCTATTAAATCACGTTTGCCGGTGTTGCTCAGCAGGTTCGATGGACGGTGGGGAAAAAGTCCTTCTGGCCTTGGTAATACGGACCTGTAGGAGTGAGCCTGCTCGCGATTGGGCGGCACATTCACCATTATTTTTGACTGGATAACCGCCTTCGCGAGCAAGCTCGCTCCCA
This sequence comes from Pseudomonas sp. CROZ-RG-20F-R04-15, assembly GCF_022662375.1. GTDB lineage: Bacteria > Pseudomonadota > Gammaproteobacteria > Pseudomonadales > Pseudomonadaceae > Aquipseudomonas. Next base: position 31,422 of record NZ_JAKNQL010000024.1, read on the forward strand.
CAGGGTTTGTGGTGTTTCTGTGGGAGGGATGGTGGCTGGGCTGGCCTCATCGCGAGCAGGCTCACTCCTACATTTTGATATTTGGTGTGTCAGGTAAAAAACCGGCGGGGTCTTGGGGCCACCGCCGGGGAGGTAACTTAGACGCCGAAGCGGTCGCGCAGTGAGTAGTAGACGGCGCCGAGGGCGGTGAGTGGCGCGGAGAACGTGCGGCCACCGAGCATTGGCATGTGCGGCAAGGAGGCGAAGGCATCGAAACGTTCGGCGTCGCCACGGATCATTTCCGAGATCAGTTTGCCGGCGAGGTGCGAGCACGTGACGCCGTGGCCGCTGTAGCCTTGCATGTAGTAGGCGTTTTTCTCGACGCGACCGAATTGCGGCATGCGTGACATGGTCAGCAGGAAATTGCCGGTCCAGCGGTAGTCGATTTTCACGTCCTTGAGCTGCGGGAAGGTCTTGAGGATCTTCGGGCGGATCAGTTGTTCGATGTCGTCCGGTTCGCGTGCGCCGTAGACCACGCCGCCGCCGTAAAGCAAACGGTTGTCGGCCGTCAGGCGGTAGTAATCCAGCAGGTAGTTGCAGTCTTCGACGCAGTAGTTGTTGGTGATCAGGCTGCGCGCCTGCTTCTCGGTCAGCGGTTCGGTGACGACGATCTGCGAGCCGCACGGCATGCTTTTCGCGGTCACGCGGTTGTCGAGGCCTTGCGGAAGGTAGGCGTTGCCGGCGATCAGAAGGTACTTGGCGCGGACCTGGCCTTTGGCGGTGCGCACGACGTTGGGCTCGCCGTATTTGATTTCCACGGCAGCCGACTGCTCGTAGATTTTGCCACCCAAACGCGTAATCGCCGCAGCTTCACCGAGCGCCAGGTTCAACGGATGAACGTGGCCGCCCTGCATGTCGAGCAGGCCACCGACGTAAGCGTCGGAACCGACTTCGCGACGAATCTCAGCCGCATCGAGCATCTTCAGATTGTTATTGCCGTAACGTTCCCAGCCACGCTTCTGCTCAGCCAGACCGTTGAGTTGTTTCTTGTTCATCGCTGCGAAGATGCCGCCCGGGCGGTAGTCGCATTGGATGTCGTATTCCTTGATACGCGAACGGATGATGTCGGCGCCTTCGAAGATCATGCTGCCAAGAATTTCTGCAGTCTTGTCGCCGTAGCGCTCTTCGATCACGTCGACGTCGCGGCTGTACGAGTTGACCAGTTGACCGCCGTTGCGACCGCTGGCGCCGTAGCCGACTTTCGCCGCTTCCAGCACCGTCACTTTATAGCCGGCTTCGGTGAGGAACAGCGCCGAGGACAGGCCGGTGTAGCCGGCGCCGATGATGCAGACATCGCACTCGACCGACTCTTCCAGAACCGGAAAGTCGATGACTTCGTTGCGGGTGGCGGCGTAGTAGCTGTTTACGTGTTGCTGTTTCATACGTTTCTCCGAGGGTCGCCAATAAACGGCGACCACCGCTGTAATAGAGTCAGAGCTTGATCCAGGTCGCTTTCAGCTCGGTGTACTTGTCGAACGCGTGCAGCGATTTATCGCGGCCGTTGCCCGACTGTTTGAAACCACCGAACGGTGCGGTCATGTCGCCGCCGTCGTACTGGTTGACCCAGACGCTGCCGGCACGCAGGCCACGGGCGAAGGTGTGCGCCTTGCTGAGGTTGCTGGTCCAGACGCCGGCGGCGAGGCCGAAGATGCTGTCGTTGGCGATCTGCAGCGCTTCTTCAGCGGTGTCGAAGGTGATCAGCGACAGCACTGGGCCGAAGATTTCTTCCTGGGCGATGGTCATCGCATTGGTCACGCCGTCGAACAGCGCCGGTTGCACATAGAGGCCACCGGTTTCTTCGAGGGTGCGTTGGCCGCCCGCGATCAGCTCGGCGCCCTGCTCGCGACCGATGCTGATGTAGCGCAGCACGTTGTCGAGTTGACGCTGATCGACCACGGCGCCGACGGTGGTCGCCGGATCGAGTGAATGACCCGGTTTCCACGCTTGCAGCGCTTCCACCAACAGCGGAATGAATTGCTCGCGGATCGAACGCTCGACCAGCAAGCGCGAACCGGCGGTGCACACTTCGCCCTGGTTGAAAGCAATGGCGCCGGCCGCTGCTTGTGCTGCCGCACGCAAGTCCGGTGCGTCGGCAAACACCACGTTCGGGCTCTTGCCCCCTGCTTCGAGCCAGACGCGTTTCATGTTGCTTTGGCCGGCATAAATCATCAGTTGCTTGGCAATCGCCGTGGAGCCGGTGAAGGCCAGCACGTCGACGTCCATGTGCAACGCCAGCGCCTTGCCGACGGTGTGGCCGAAGCCTGGCAAGACGTTGAACACGCCTTTCGGAATGCCGGCATCCAGCGCCAACTGCGCGATGCGGATCGCCGTCAGCGGCGATTTTTCCGAAGGTTTGAGAATGAACGAGTTGCCTGCTGCCAGCGCTGGAGCGAACTTCCAGCTGGCCATGATCAGCGGGAAGTTCCACGGCACGATGGCCGCGACCACGCCGGATGGCTCGCGGGTGACGAGGCCGAGTTGATCGTGCGGGGTGGCGGCGACTTCGTCGTAGATCTTGTCGATGGCTTCGGCGCTCCAGCGGATCGCGTTGGCGGTCGCCGGGATGTCGATGCTCATCGAATCGCTGATCGGTTTACCCATGTCGAGGGTTTCCAGCAGCGCCAGTTCTTCCTGGTTCTGCAGGATCAGATCGGCGAAGCGGATCAGGATGCGCTTGCGCTCGGCCGGGGCTTTTTTCGCCCACACGCCGGATTCAAAAGACTGGCGCGCGACTTCAACGGCGAGGTTGGCGTCGGCTTCATCGGTGCTGGCCACGGAGGCGAGGAAACGGCCGTCGACGGGGCTCAGGCATTCGAAGGTGTCGCCACTGATGGCCGGGCGGTATTCACCGTTGATGAACGCGCGGGCTTCGATGGTCAGGGACTGGAAGCGTTGTTCCCAGTCGTTGCGGGTCGTTGTCATTGTTGTGGCTCGACAAGGGGGGATTGGGGGTGTCGGGGTGTTGTGTCTGGCTTGCTGTGTCTGTCTTGAGATGGCTGCCCTCACCCTAGCCCTCTCCCGGAGGTAGAGGGGACCGACCGAAGTGTCTCGGGATCTGCACCGACCTGAACGACCGAGTCGAATATGGATTCGGCAAAAATCGTTCAGGTCGGCGGATTGCCCGAGCATCCCCGAATCAGTCCCCTCTCCCTCCGGGAGAGGGTTAGGGTGAGGGGCTCTTCAGCTTTTGAGGGCCTCAGCCAATCACACCGTATGCAGATACCAGTTGTACTCAAGGTCAGAAATCGAGTTCTCGAACTCGGCCAGCTCGCTTTCCTTGCACGCGACAAACACGTCGATGTACATCGGGTCGATATAGCGGGCCATGACTTCGCTGTCGTCCAGCTCGCGCAGTGCGTCGCGCAGGTTGTTCGGCAGGCTCTGCTCGTTCTGCTCGTAGCTGTTGCCTTCCACCGGGGCGCCCGGCTCGATCTGATTGGTCAGACCGTGGTGAATGCCGGCCAGTACCGAAGCCATCAGCAGGTACGGGTTGGCGTCAGCGCCGGCAACGCGATGCTCGATACGAACAGCGTCGGCCGAACCGGTTGGCACACGAACCGCAACGGTGCGGTTGTCGATGCCCCAGCTCGGCGAATTCGGTACGTAGAATTGCGCGCCAAAGCGGCGGTACGAGTTGACGTTCGGGCAGAGGAACGCCATTTGCGCAGGCAGGGTCTCCAGCACACCGCCGATCGCGTGACGCAGTGCGGCGTTCTGCTCGGGATCCTCGCTGGCGAAGATGTTGTTGCCTTCTTTGTCCAGGATCGAAATGTGCACGTGCAGACCGTTGCCCGCCTGGCCCGGATACGGCTTGGCCATGAAGGTGGTGTCCATCTCGTGGTCGTAGGCGATGTTCTTCACCAGACGCTTGAGCAGGACGGCGTAGTCGCACGCCTTGATCGGGTCGGAGACGTGATGCAGGTTGACTTCGAACTGCGCCGGGGCGCTTTCCTTGACGATCGCGTCAGCCGGGATGCCCTGCTCTTTCGCGCCTTCGAGGATGTCTTGCAGACAATCGACGTATTCATCGAGGTCGTCGATCAGATAGACCTGAGTCGACACTGGACGCTTGCCGGACACCGGCGAACGTGGCGATTGCGGACGGCCGTTCACGTTGTCCTGATCGATCAGGTAGAACTCGAGTTCGAACGCCGCGCAGATAGTCAGACCGAGGTCGTCGAATTTGCGCACGACGTTGGCCAGCACTTCACGCGGGTCAGCGAAGAACGGCTGGCCTTCGATCTCGTGCATGGTCATCAGGAGTTGTGCGGTTGGGCGCTTCTGCCACGGCTCGATGCTCAGGGTGCCGGGGATCGGATAGCAAATACGGTCAGCGTCGCCGATGTCCAGACCCAGGCCGGTGCTTTCCACCGTGGAGCCATTGATGTCGAGCGCGAAAAGCGAGGCCGGCAGGTTGATGCCTTTCTCGTAAACCTTATGAAGACTGGTGCGTTCGATGCGCTTGCCGCGCACCACACCGTTCATATCCGCAATCAGAAGGTCGACGTACAAAACCTCAGGATATTTCTTAAGGAATGCGTTTGCTTCGTTGAGTTGAACGGTACGCAGAGGGACCGACATGATGCACCTATTTAGCTGTTAATTATTATGTTCACTGCTGTTTCGCCGAGCCAGTCAACCCGAACGGCAAAGTGAAGTCAATAGCGAACAGATGGCCGCTCAGGGTTTATTTTTCGGGCTTTTTTTAACACCCGCGTGCCAATACAGGCGCCACAGCCCCGAGAATCATGAAGATATGATGAACGGCGTTTAGAATTTTTTACATGGCAGTTGTTAATTAAAATCAACGAGGCTAAGCTCCGGAAAAGCTCGTTCAAGTGTCAAACTTCGAGGTGAATAAAAATGGCATTCAAGCCATTGATCGGCGTTACTGCGTGCGTCAAACAGATTGGCCTGCACCCCTATCACATCAGCGGCGACAAGTACTTACGTGCTGTCAGCGTTGGCGCTGAAGGGTTGCCAGTGGTCATTCCTTCCCTTGGCAACCTGACTGAAATCGAAGACCTGCTCGGTCAACTCGATGGTCTGCTGCTGACCGGCTCGCCCTCGAACGTGGAACCTTTCCACTATCAAGGCCCGGCCAGCGCTCCCGGCACGGATCATGATCCGGCGCGGGATGCCACCACCCTTCCTCTATTGCGTGCAGCCATCGCGGCGGGCGTTCCGGTGCTCGGCATTTGCCGTGGTTTCCAGGAAATGAACGTGGCGTTCGGCGGCAGCCTGCATCAGAAGGTGCATGAGCTGCCGGGCATGCTCGATCACCGCGAAGCCGATAGCCCGGATGTGGCCGTGCAATATGCACCGGCGCATGCGGTGACCGTGCTCGCTGGCGGCGTGTTCGAGGCGCTGGAACTGCCGAGCGAGTTTCAGGTGAACTCGATTCACAGCCAGGGCATAGACCGCCTCGCCCCCGGCCTGCGCGCCGAAGCGGTGGCGCCGGACGGTCTGATCGAGGCGGTTTCGGTCGAGCACAGCCCGACCTTCGCCCTCGGCGTGCAATGGCACCCGGAATGGCAAGTGCTCGACAACCCGAACTACCTGAAGATTTTCCAGGCATTCGGCGCGGCTTGCCGACAACGGGCGGCGCGGCGCAACCAGCGCTGACACACCCCGAAGATTACAACGATTTACTGCCCCCACGGACGTCGGGTGTGCCTGCGCACATCCGTCATCCGTGAATAGCAACACCCGTAATAACAACAAGTACGACCCAGGCAGCCAGGACGGCGGCGCCGACCAAGCCGGACGGCAGGAGCAAGACCTTCAGATCAATGCAAAACCCTGTGGGAGCGAGCTTGCTCGCGAAAGCGGAGTGTCAGGCAACAACGACGTCGACTGACACGACGTATTCGCGAGCAAGCTCGCTCCCACAGGGGGATGTGATCCGACCGGGAATGCACCTGCAGGCTTGCAATCCACTTAAGCCCGGCCACATTGGCCAGGCGAACGAAACCTGTTGGGAGTTTCACATGGCAAACGCCTCCAGCACTTACAGGAAGGCACTTGAAGGTCATCAGCAACCGAAAAAGGTTCTGGTGAAAGTCGACCGTGTCACCAAGAAGTTCGACGAAACCGTGGCAGTGGACGATGTGTCCCTGGAGATCCATCAGGGCGAAATCTTCGCCCTGCTCGGTGGCTCCGGTTCGGGCAAATCGACCCTGCTGCGCATGCTCGCCGGTTTCGAGCGCCCGACTGAAGGGCGGATTCTGCTCGACGGCGTGGACATCACCGACATGCCGCCGTACGAGCGGCCGATCAACATGATGTTCCAGTCCTATGCGCTGTTCCCACACATGACCGTCGCGCAGAACATTGCCTTCGGCTTGAAGCAGGACCGTTTGCCCGCCAGCGAAATCGACGCCCGTGTCGATGAAATGCTGCGCCTGGTGCACATGACCCAATACGCCAAACGCCGTCCGCATCAGTTGTCCGGCGGTCAGCGTCAGCGCGTCGCCCTCGCCCGTTCGCTGGCCAAGCGTCCGAAGCTGTTGCTGCTCGACGAGCCGATGGGTGCGCTGGATAAAAAGCTGCGTTCGCAGATGCAACTGGAACTGGTGCAGATCATCGAACGCGTCGGCGTGACATGCGTGATGGTGACCCACGACCAGGAAGAGGCCATGACCATGGCCGAGCGCATCGCGATCATGCACCTCGGCTGGATCGCCCAAATCGGCAGCCCGGTCGACATCTATGAAGCGCCGGTCAGCCGCATGGTCTGCGAATTCATCGGCAACGTGAATGCCTTCGACGGCACCGTGGTGGAAGACCTTGAAGGTCACGCGATCATCCACAGCCCGGACCTGCAACAGAAGATCTACGTCGGCCACGGCGTCAGCACTTCGGTGCAGGACAAGTCGGTCACCTACGCAATCCGTCCGGAAAAAATGCTCGTCAGCACGACCAAGCCGGAGTTCCGCTACAACTGGTCCGAAGGCAAGGTGCATGACATCGCCTACCTCGGCGGTCACTCGGTGTTCTACGTCGAATTGCCCGGCGGCAAAATCGTCCAGTCGTTCATGGCCAACGCCGAACGCCGTGGCGCGCGTCCGACCTGGGACGACAAGGTCTACGTGTGGTGGGAAGACGACAGCGGCGTGGTACTGCGCTCATGAGAACCTTCAATCAGCAATTCCTGCGCCTGGTGCCCAGCGGGCGAAAACTGGTGATCGGTATTCCGTTCATCTGGCTGTTCCTGTTCTTCATGCTGCCGTTTTTCCTGGTGATGAAGATCAGCTTCTCGGAAGCCGCGCTGTCGATCCCGCCGTACTCGGAGATCTACACCTACGCCGAACAGAAATTCCAGCTGATGCTCAACATCGGCAACTACACCATGCTCGGCGAAGACGAGCTGTACCTGTCGGCGTACCTCGGTTCGCTGAAGGTCGCGGCGCTGAGCACGATGATGTGCCTGCTGATCGGTTTCCCGATGGCCTACGCGATCACCAAGACCGGCAAGGAAACGCAAAACGTCCTGCTGCTGTTGATCATGATGCCAACCTGGACCGCGATCCTGATCCGCGTTTACGCGTGGATGGGCATCCTCAGCAACAACGGTTTGCTCAATGCGTTTCTGATGTGGACGGGACTGACCGATCACCCGATCGAGATCCTCAACACCAACACCGCCGTGTATATCGGTGTGGTTTACGCCTACCTGCCGTTCATGGTGCTGCCGCTGTACGCCAACCTCGTCAAGCACGATGGCAGCCTGCTGGAAGCCGCGCAGGATCTGGGTTCGAGCAACTTCAACAACTTCTGGAAAATCACCGTGCCGCTGGCCAAGAACGGCATTATTGCCGGCTGCATGCTGGTGTTCATTCCGGTGGTTGGCGAGTTCGTGATTCCAGAACTGTTGGGTGGCCCGGAGACGCTGATGATCGGTCGCGTGCTGTGGCAAGAGTTCTTCAATAACCGCGACTGGCCGGTGGCGTCTGCGCTGGCGGTGGTGATGCTGTTGATCCTGATTGTGCCGATTCTGCTGTTCAACCGCAGCCAGGCCAAAGAGATGGAGGCACGGGGATGAAACGCTTCGGTTTTTCCAAGTTCATGCTGATCTTCGGTCTGATGTTCATTTATCTGCCGATGCTGATTCTGGTGATCTACTCGTTCAATGCATCCAAACTGGTGACGGTGTGGGGCGGCTGGTCGGTGAAGTGGTACGTCGGCCTGCTCGACAACACGCAACTGATGGGCTCAGTGGTGCGCTCGCTGGAAATCGCCTGCTACACCGCGATTGCCGCCGTCGCACTGGGCACCCTCGCCGCTTTCGTGCTGACTCGAGTGACGCGCTTCAAGGGTCGCACGCTGTTTGGCGGTCTGGTCACCGCGCCGCTGGTGATGCCTGAGGTGATCACCGGCCTGTCGCTGTTGCTGCTGTTCGTGGCCATGGCGCAGTTGATCGGCTGGCCGCAGGAGCGTGGCATCGTCACGATCTGGATCGCCCACACCACGTTTTGTGCAGCCTATGTGGCGGTGGTAGTCTCCGCCCGCCTTCGTGAGCTGGATTTGTCGATCGAAGAAGCGGCGATGGATCTCGGGGCGAAGCCGTTCAAGGTGTTTTTCCTGATCACCATTCCAATGATCGCGCCGTCGCTGGCGGCGGGCGGGATGATGTCGTTCGCCTTGTCGCTGGATGACCTGGTGTTGGCCAGCTTCGTCTCCGGGCCGGGTTCGACCACGTTGCCGATGGAAGTGTTCTCGGCGGTGCGTCTGGGTGTGAAACCTGAAATCAACGCCGTGGCCAGCCTGATTCTGCTGGCGGTGTCGCTGGTGACCTTCCTGGTCTGGTACTTCGGCCGCAAGGCAGAAGCCAACCGCAAACGAGCGATTCAGGAAGCGATGGATCAGACCGCAAATGAGTCGTGGCAGCAACCGCAACAAGCCGCCACCGCTTGACCGGTAGGAGCTGCGGCACGCTGCGATCTTTTGACGTTGTTTTTGCAGATCAAAAGATCGCAGTGTGCCGCAGCTCCTACAAACATGTAGACAGCCCCTCGGTCAGTCCCCTCTCCCTCTGGGAGAGGGTTAGGGTGAGGGAGCTTTGCGTAACGTGAATAAAAAGAATGGAGTTGTACCGATGAAAATGTTTGGCAGGACTCTGCTGACACTGTCCTTAATGGGCGCAATGGTCATGGGCGCCCAGGCCAACGACAAGGTGCTGCGTGTTTACAACTGGTCCGATTACATCGCGCCGGACACCGTCAAGAAGTTCGAAGACGAGACCGGCATCCGCGTGACCTACGACGTCTTCGACAGCAACGAGACCCTTGAGGCGCGCTTGCTGGCGGGCAAATCCGGTTACGACCTGGTCGTGCCGTCGAACAGTTTCCTGGCCAAGCAGATCAAGGCTGGCGTCTATCAGACGCTGGACAAATCGAAGCTGCCGAACTGGAAGAATCTCAACCCGGTGCTGCTGAAAAACGCCGCCGCCAGTGATCCGGACAACGCCCACGCGTTCCCGTACATGTGGGGCTCGATCGGCATCGGTTTCAACCCGGCCAAGGTCAAGGAAGTGCTCGGCGCCAACGCCCCGACCAACTCCTGGGACTTGCTGTTCAAGCCGGAAAACGCTGAAAAGCTCAAAGCCTGCGGCATCAGTTTCCTCGATTCGCCGACGGAAATGATCCCGGCCGCCCTGCACTATCTGGGTTACCCGGTGAACGACAGGGACACCGCGCACATCAAGGAAGCCGAGGCGCTGTTCATGAAGATCCGCCCGAACGTGGCGTATTTCCATTCCTCGAAGTACATCTCCGATCTGGCCAACGGCAATATTTGCGTGGCGGTCGGATACTCCGGTGACGTGCTGCAGGCCAAGGCCCGCGCGGTGGAATCGGGCAACAACGTGGTGATCGATTACAGCATTCCCAAGGAAGGCGCCGGCAGCTTCTACGACATGGTCGCGATCCCGCGCGATGCGGCGAACGTCGAGAACGCCTACCTGTTCATGGACTTTCTGATGCGTCCGGACATTATTGCCGAGATCACCAACAGCAACGGCTACAGCAACGCCAACGCGGCGGCCACGCCATTGGTGGACGAAGCGATCCGCAACGACCCGGGTTCGTACCCGTCGCAAGCGGTGATGGCGACACTGTATGCGGTGCCGGATCAGCCGATTGCCACGCAGCGAATCATGACCCGAGGCTGGACCCGGGTGAAACTCGGTAAATAGGACAAGCGCAAATCCAAATGTGGGAGCGAGCCTGCTCGCGAAAGCGGTAGGTCAGGCTATGCAGATGTTGAATGAGCCGACGCCTTCGCGAGCAGGCTCGCTCCCACAGTAATGCAATGCAGTGCTGAAAATTTCCCGTTCACGCAGCGCCTTACCACCGCTGCACCCTGCTATGAACGGCCTCACCTGGCTCCCTCGGCTCAGGTGAATTCTCAGGCGCCCTCGGGCGCCTTTTTTTGTGCCGTCAGATCAGTGGCCAGTCTTGCAGAACCCGATAGCGCCCCTTGTGTGATTCGAACAAGGAGAAGCGTTCAGCGCGCAGAAAGAACTCCGGCGGCGTAGCGGATTCCGGCTCCGGCGCACGGTACTCACGGGCCAGCGTCAGGTGCGGGCGAAACTCGCGTGGCGCCTCTTCAAAGCCAAACGGCAACATCGCCTGCTCCAGCGCATAAACCAGTCGCAGCAACGCCTGCGGCGCCTGCTCCGGCGCCAGCGACAACACCCCGGCGCGATGCCAGACCTGCAAGCGATCCAGCGAAATTTTCAATACCTCACCCGGCGTCCGCACTTGCCCGGCCGCCTCGCAGACTTCATTGATCTGGGCCAATGGCACCGCGCCAAGGAACAGCAACGTCAGATGAAAGTTGTCCGCAGGCACCGGCTTACCGGTGCGCAAACCCAACTCCCCTCGCCATTGAGCAATCGCCTTGCGCTGCGCAGACGGGCAATCGAGGGCGAAAAACAGTCGCTTTGTTTCATCGGTCATGGCCCTGCTCCCCTGTTCATCGTGATCCGCCGGATTCTACACAGCCTGATCTGACGACTCGCGACAGGCAGCTATAGTTCAAGGATTGCCATCAAACCGGAGGCCGCCATGCGCGAGATCCTCAGCAAAGAACCCTGGTGGGCCCGCCCGCCAAATCCCGGGCAGGATGAGAAGGAACTGGAATGGGGCTGGCTGGTGCATTACAGCGAGGGTGAGCCGCGTTTCGAATTCGTCCGTGAGCGCCCGACGGACGAGCAGATTCGCAACCGCAAAAGTTGCCGCATCACCCCCACAGCCGAATGAACACAGCCAGTGAGCACTAACCCTGTGGGAGCGAGCCTGCTCGCGAAAGCGGCGTATCAGTGACCTTTTAGTTGACTGACACACTGCATTCGCGAGCAGGCTCGCTCCCACAGGGTTTTGTGGTGAAGCATGAATTTTGCCCATTCCGCAATTGGCTGGGGCTCAAGGTTCGAGGATATTTTTAAAGCCACCAAAGATCATCCGCTGGCCATCAAACCCCATCGGGTTGACGTCCGGTTGCATGCGCGGGTCGTCCATCATTTTTGCCATGCCGGCATCACGGGTGGCTTTGTCGGGCCAGATCAGCCAGCCAGCCGAAACCGTTTCGCCTTCCTTGAGTTTTACCGCCATCGGAAATGAGGTGACCTTGCCATCCGGCACGTCATCACCCCAGCACTGAATCACATCCTGTGCACCGTATTCCTTGAACAATTTCGCCGCGATTGCGCAGTGCTTTTTGTACTGCTCAAGATTGGCAGTCGGCACCGGTGCTACGAAAATATCGATGTAAGCCATGATCACTCTCCTTGCACGTTGGGTTCTATCTGCTGATTGGTCGATTGCGGCGGTTGCCATTCGACACGATTCGCGCCCAACCCGACCGACGGTTCATTGCCCGCACCCAGATTGCGCTCGACCTGTGCGGCCATGTGCAGCGTGCCGGCCATCACCCCGGTTGTCGGGTTTTGCACCAGTTTCAGCCAGGCCTTGTCGAAGGTGCTGCCCAGGCTGCTGCGGATCAACGCTTCACTGTCGGGCCGGTCATTGGCCTGGATGATCGCGCGAATCCCCGCCACACCGACCGAGATCAAGCCACCGGCAAGTTTCCCGGCAGCAGCGGCCACCGCACTGGCTGCACCGCGCGGGGCCATTTCCGCTTCCATGCGTTGGCTGGCGCGCTTGGCCACCGGCGCCATGCCGGCATCGGTCGAGGCAATACCCTTGGCGCCACCATCGGTGTGGATCTTGTCGATCAGCGCGGCATAGGCCGGCAAGGTGTTCAACGGCTCGGTACTGATGACCTGAAACAGCGAAGCATCGCGCGCCGGTGGCGGGCCAAGCGCAATGGCCGGGACTTTCTGCAAGCGTGCGTTGAGCTGACCAACGGGCACACCATGGCGTTGGGCGATGAGCGGCATCTGCTGCGCCATCAGTTGCGCGTAGAACGCCGTCGCCTGGCCGAGGATCGCATCCGGATCGATTTCCACCGCCACTGGCGCCAGCACCCTTTCCTGATATTGCTCAAGCAGATACGCCGCCAGCCGCTTGGCCGAGGCGTCCTGCTCGCCGCCGGCATTGATCGTGTACCAACTGACCTTCATCGACAGCCATTCCTGGGTCCAGTAGCTGCTGAACCACGGGATGAAATTTTCTTCAGTTTGCTGATAGACGCGAGTGCGCCAATGTTCCATCGAGCCACGGGCAAAGACTTTGACTTGCTCGGTGGACTGCTGCGAAGCGCTGACAATTTCCCGGTCGATCTGCTGCCACGTGGCCGGTGAGACAAACACGGCTTGCGGCGCTGACACCGGAGCCCGCGCCGAAGTGGCGCAGCCGGCCAGCAACAAGAGTGCGGCGACAAGCAGCGCACGCGGGTTCACGGTTGAGATTTCCTTTTAAAGGGCGGAAGCAGATTTGAGTATAGGTGTGGGTGCAAGGCCGCTTGTCCGGTTTTGGCTGGACTGGCCTCTTCGCGAGCAGGCTCGCTCCCACAGGGGAATGCGTTTCAAAGTGGGAGCGAGCCTGCTCGCGAAGGGGCCATCTGCAACACCCCAAAAACCCGAACCATCACTGCCATCGATATTCACCATCGCCACGATTGCCTTCCGCCCACTGCTCATCAAAGGCACGATTGGCTCATCCGAAACACAACGAGGAGTTCACAGCATGATTCACACCCACGTCACACTCTCCGTGAGTTTCCCGGTGTTCGGCAGCAACTATTACGACCAGCACGTCGTGTCGCACAAAGCGCAGGCACTGGTGTTCAACGAAGATTTCGAAGATCTGCTGATGCCCGCCGCGACTAATCATTTCAGCAATGAAGTGGTCGGCCTCAACGATCAGTTCCGTTTTCTGAGCGACATTCTCGCCACCCATTTGCTGGACATCGAGGCCTCCGTGCCTGCGCGATCCGGCGTCCGGGCGAGCGCTCACTTTTAATTGCAACACGCACAAAAAAGCCCACTGGCCATTTCCGCGCAGTGGGCTTTTTCACATCAGGACGGCGGCGCTCAGGGCTTCCAGCACTCGGCGAAACGCGAGCAGACGTTGTACTGCGCATCCATTTCGGCCAAACGATCGAAATGGCGCCGGACGGCTTCGCGCATGGCATCCTTGGACGACTGCAAATAGAACTGAATCATGGCGGTCTCCATTTCGGTCGGCGCGGTATTGCCGCGTTTACCGGAGGTACCGTCGAGGGTGGACCATTCCTTCAAGCGCTTGTCGTCGACAGTGCGCAAGCGCTTGCGGTACTCGGCGCTGGAACGGGTCATCGCCTCGCTGGCAACAGCGTCGGTTTCATTGTCGAATTCAAGCATGTTCTGGCGGTAAAGCGTCCAATACTCATCCGGCATGTCAAAGCCTATTTTGGCCTTGCGCTCGCGGACCAATGCATCGATTTTATCCGCGTTAACACTCGCCGACGTCGGCTTCTGAGGATCAGACTTCATCGCCACATAGAGACTCGCATCGACAATGCGGTCGATCATCATCGTGCGCTCCGGCGTGTCCGGCAGCGATTCCAGCGGCTTTGGAAAGAGCGGACTAAGCCCCACACACGCTGCCGGTGGGTTGTGATTCAACGGGATGACCGTGCGCACATCCTTACCGCCGATGCGCTCCAGATGACGCAACGATGTGATGCACTGGGACTTGGTGACATCAAGGGTGACTTCGTATTCATTGCCACGCTTGGGGGTAAAGGAAAAGCTTGAACCGCAAACCGCGTAGCCGACCTGTGTATTGACGTTCAGATACGCTTCCTGCTCCGGTTTGAGCTTGAACTCAAGATAACCACGAGCCTCTTCCGGCGGCGCAACGATCATCCCCACGCGCCGATTGCTGTCGCGAAGAAGCAGATTGTTGAGGATGCCGGTGGTCAGCCCATCGCAGTGCTGCGCGTCAAAATAGTTCATCGTGGCGTTATCGGTATTAGCGACAAACCGCACTTTGGCGGCGTCTGGATCGGTTGCATCCGGGTAAGTGCCGGTGATACTGCAACCCGACAGCAACGTGCAGGACAGTACCGTGCCCGCCAGTGTCATCGCGAGGCGTAGCGGAGAAGCAAAGGACATGATCTTCCTTGACGAGGCATTAAAAAGGCGCGAATGCTACTAAATTGCCATCACTGCGTCCATCCCCGTAGCAAATCAACATTAGCCCGTCCCTGGGCTGCAGATTCAATCAATCATCATCCCGATCACGGTAGTAACGACGCCCGTCACGGCGGTCGTCGCGGTCATCCCAGCGCCGGTCATGGTCGTAATTGCGACCATGGTCGCGGTCGTAATGCCGGCCGTGGCGGTGGTCATCATCAAAGTCCGCGACACAGCCACCGAGCATCACGGCGGCGGTCACGGTCAGCAGCATCGTTGTTGCGCGCTTCATTCAACACTTCCCTAAAACCAAGGTCTTGACGACGGAATCGGCCACGCTGCCCTCGCCTTCAGGACGCGGTGCGCGCAGCCGCAGATACGACCGGGCAAAACCGTGTTGATTCAGTGGCCACTATCGACCGTTTGTCGCCCTGTTCGCGCTGTCCGAACGGCGGCGAAATGCCACCTATACTCCTTGCAACCAAGCCCCACGCAATGGATCTGCGCCCTCAATAACAACAAGCAGAGGTGGACCATGGTCTGGCAGCAAATCTACGACCCGTTCGGCAACCCGGTGATCTCCACGCTCATGGCCGCCGTGCCAGTGGTGGTGATGCTTGCGGCACTGGCGTTCTTTCACGTCAAGGCGCATCTCGCGGCGTTGCTGGCGCTGGCATCGGCGCTACTGATCTCGATCTTTGCCTTTGGCATGCCGGCGAATATGGCGGGTTCCGCCGCGTTGTTTGGTGCAGCGAATGGTTTGTTGCCGATCGGCTGGATCGTCCTCAACATCATCTTTCTGCATCGCCTGACCACCGAGAACGGCTCGTTCAAAGTGCTGCAGGATTCTCTCGCACGCATCACCGATGACCGACGTCTGCAGTTGCTGCTGATCGCCTTCTGCTTTGGTGCATTTTTCGAAGGCGCGGCGGGGTTCGGTACGCCGGTGGCGGTGACCGGGGCGATTCTGATCGGTCTCGGTTTTTCGCCGCTGGCCGCGTCGGGTCTGGCGCTGATTGCCAACACCGCGCCAGTCGCATTCGGCGCACTCGGTACGCCGATCATCACCCTGGCTAAAGTCACCGGGCTGGATGAAATGGAGCTGTCGATGATGGTCGGTCGACAGTTGCCGTTCTTCTCGGTGCTGGTGCCGTTCTGGCTAATCTGGGCGTTTGCCGGGTGGCGCAAGATGCTCGAGATCTGGCCGGCGATTCTGGTGGCCGGGGTGAGCTTCGCTGTGCCGCAGTTTCTGGTGTCGAACTACCACGGGCCGATGCTGGTGGACGTGATCGCCGCGCTGATTTCCATGGCCTGTCTGACGCTGTTTTTGAAAGTGTGGAAACCGGCGACCATTCACACTTCTGCCGCGCTGTCAGGGCGGGTCGACAATTCCAAAGTCGAAGAAGAAAAAGTCACCGCCAGCGCCGCGTTCAGCGATCAGGCGCGCCCGGCAGTCATGCGTGCGTGGATGCCGTGGATCATCCTCACCGTGTTCGTGTTTGCCTGGGGCACGCAGGGCTTCAAGAACATTTTTGATGTGCGCCCGGCGATCGATCCGGTCACACACTCGGCCAAACTCGACCCCACAGGCAAACCGCTGAATGAAGCTAATCCGATCTTCGCGCCGGCGGTGACCTTCACCACCCTGCACCTACAGATCGAAAAAGTCCCGCCCGTGGTGGCCGCGCCGAAAGCCGAGGAAGCGGTGTACAAATTCACCTGGTTCACCGCCACTGGCAGCGGGATTTTGCTGGCGGCGATTGTCGGTGGTCTGCTGATGGGCTACTCGATTCCGCAACTGATCAAGCAATACCTGCGCACGTTGTGGGTGGTGCGGTTTTCGCTGATCACCATTGCCGCGATGTTGGCGCTGGGGTTTCTCACGCGCTACTCGGGGCTCGACGCGACCATGGGTCTGGCATTTGCGGCGACGGGGATTTTCTATCCGATGTTCGGTACGTTGCTCGGTTGGCTGGGTGTCGCGTTGACCGGTTCGGATACCGCGTCGAACGTGTTGTTTGGTGGTTTGCAGCGGGTCACCTCGGAACAGCTCGGCATCAGTCCGATCCTGATGGCAGCGGCGAACAGTTCCGGTGGGGTGATGGGCAAAATGGTCGATGCACAATCGATTGTGGTCGCCTCCACGGCGACACGCTGGTACGGGCATGAGGGCGAGATTCTGCGCTACGTGTTCTTCCACTCGATTGTGCTGGCGATTCTGGTCGGCGGGCTGGTGACGTTGCAGGCGTATGTGGCGCCGTTTACCTCGATGGTGGTGGGCGGGCATTAGGGCGGCCAGACACACATCCAATGTGGGAGCGAGCCTGCTCGCGAAGGCGTCCGGTCTGCCAATGAAGATGTTGGCTGTGCCGGCCTCTTCGCGAGCAGGCTCGCTCCCACAATGGTTTGTGTTGCTCACACCATTGATGAACTGTGCGCATAACTCTATAGCGAAAATCCGCAAAAACCTTTTCCTCTTTCCGGCAGTCACTCCTTAACGAGACCGGCGATCACGCTGGCTGCCCGTTTGGGCCATTCGCACCCCCGCTGCCCTGATGAAGAGAGAAAAGGAATCGAACCATGACGATTTCCCGACGCAGATTTCTGATCCTCGGCGCCGTGACCGCCACCGCTTTCGCGATGCCACCGTTTATCAGCCTCAAGGCCTATGCGGCCACTCTGGAGCAACCGGCCATGAACAAAGTGACGATCAACGTCAACGGCCAGCCGCGTGCGCTGGATGTCGACACCCGTACCACCCTGCTCGATGGCCTGCGCGAACACCTGCAACTGACCGGCACTAAAAAAGGCTGCGACCACGGCCAGTGCGGCGCCTGCACGGTGATCGTCGATGGCCGGCGAATCAATTCCTGCCTGACGTTGGCGGTGATGCACGAAGGCAGCGAAGTCACCACCATTGAAGGCCTCGGCATGCCTGACAAGCTGCACCCGATGCAAGCCGCGTTCATCAAGCACGACGGCTATCAGTGCGGTTATTGCACACCGGGGCAGATCTGTTCGGCGGTGGCGGTGATCAAGGAAATCCGCGACGGTATTCCCAGCCACGTCAGTGAAAGCCTCACCGAAGCGCCGCAGTTGATCGCCAGCGAATTTCAGGAACGCATGAGCGGCAATATCTGCCGCTGCGGCGCCTACTCGAACATCATCGAAGCCATCACTGAAGTCGCGGAGGTGCCGGCATGAGAACGTTCAATTACAGCCGTGCCGACTCCCCCGCCGCAGCCGCCGCACAAGCTGCGCAAGTCGAAGGTGCGCGATTCATTGCCGGCGGCACCAACCTGCTCGACCTGATGAAACTCGACATCGAAACCCCGCTGCATTTGATCGACGTCAACCACCTCGGCCTGGATCAGATCGAAGCCACGCCCGACGGCGGCTTGCGCATCGGCGCGCTGGTGCGCAACACCGACCTGGCCGCCGACGCGCGCATCAGAAAAGACTACGCCCTGCTCTCCCGCGCCTTGCTCGCCGGGGCTTCCGGACAGTTGCGCAACATGGCGAGCACCGCTGGCAACCTACTGCAACGCACGCGCTGCCCGTACTTCTACGACACGAATCAGGCGTGCAGCAAACGCCAACCCGGCAGCGGTTGTGCAGCGATTGGCGGAGTCAGTCGGCAATTGGGGATTATCGGCGTCAGCGACGCGTGCATCGCCACCCACCCGAGCGACATGGCGATTGCCATGCGTGCCCTCGATGCGCAGATTGAAACGGTGAAACCCGACGGCACGACCCGCAGCATCGCCATGGCCGATTTCCATCAGTTGCCCGGCACCACGCCGAACATCGAAACCAGCCTCACCCCCGGCGAATTCATCACTTCAGTGACACTGCCCGCACCGCTCGGCGGCACCCACATCTATCACAAGGTGCGTGATCGCTCCTCTTACGCATTTGCGTTGGTATCGGTCGGTCTGATTCTGCAAAAGGACGGCAGCGGCCGCATCGCCGTCGGCGGTATTGCACCGAAACCATGGCGGGTCGAAGCCGCCGAAGCGCTGCTGCCCAAGGGCGCCAAAGCCGTCAGCGAACGCCTGCTCGACGGCGCCACGCCGACCCACGACAACCAATTCAAACTGACGCTGGTCGAGCGCACACTCGGCTCGGTGTTGGCGCAAGCGAGGGAAAAAGCATGAAATTCGACACGCCCGCCACCACCAATCCGATCGACCAATTGAAAGTCATCGGCCAACCCACCGAACGCATCGAAGGCCCACTGAAAACCAGCGGTCAGGCGCCTTACGCCTATGAGCAGCATGAGGCGGTGGCCAATCAGGCTTACGGCTTTATGGTCGGCTCGGCCATCGCCAAGGGTCGCATCAACAATATCGATCTCGAAGCAGCGAAAGCCGCGCCCGGTGTACTGGCCATCGTCACCGCCGCCAACGCCGGCAAACT
The DNA here is from genome assembly GCF_022662375.1 of Pseudomonas sp. CROZ-RG-20F-R04-15. Lineage (GTDB taxonomy): Bacteria > Pseudomonadota > Gammaproteobacteria > Pseudomonadales > Pseudomonadaceae > Aquipseudomonas. Next base: position 50,464 of record NZ_JAKNQL010000024.1, read on the forward strand.
CGGCAAGGGCAAATACAACGCCGCCCATTTATTGGCCGGGCCGGAGATTCAGCACTACCACCAGGCCGTCGCGCTGGTGGTTGCCGAGACGTTCGAGCAGGCCCGTGCGGCTGCGCAGATGGTCAAAGTTGATTACGTCGCGGCCAAGGGCGAGTTCGATCTGGCCAGCGTGCGCGACAAAGGCGTCGAACCGAAAGAGGAACTGCCCGACGTCAGCCACGGTGATTTCGACAAGGCGTTCGCCGCCGCGCCGGTGCAGTTCGATCAGACTTACACCACCCCGGATCAGTCCCACGCGATGATGGAACCGCACGCGACACTGGCGGCTTGGAAAGGCGATCAGCTGACCCTGTGGACCTCCAATCAGATGATTGCCTGGAGCGTCGGTGACATCGCCACAACGCTTGGTTTGCCGAAAGAAAAAGTCCGGCTGATTTCGCCGTACATTGGCGGCGGCTTCGGCGGCAAACTGTTCGTGCGCGCCGATGCGATCCTTGCCGCCCTCGGTGCACGGATGGCCGGCAGGCCGGTGAAAGTCGCCCTCGCCCGCCCGCAGATCGCCAACAACACCACTCACCGCCCGGCGACGATTCAGCGCATTCGCATGGGCGCGACGGCGGACGGCAAACTCACCGCGATCGCTCACGAAGGCTGGTCGGGCAATCTGGCGGAAGGCAAAGTCGAGGTTGCGGCGCAGCCGAGTCAGTTGTTGTACGCCGCTGAAAATCGTCGGGTGAGCATGCGCCTCGCGCCGTTGGATCTGCCCGAAGGCAACGCCATGCGCGCACCCGGTGAAACCCCGGGGCTGATGGTGCTGGAAGTTGCCATGGACGAAATGGCCGAACAGCTCAAGCTTGATCCGGTCCAGTTCCGGATTCTCAACGACACGCAGGTCGATCCAGTAAAAACCGAACGGCCGTTTTCGCAGCGGCGTCTGATCGAGTGCCTTCAGACCGGCGCCGACAAGTTCGGCTGGAGCCAGCGCAATGCGCAGCCGGGTACACGTCGCGAAGGTCGCTGGCTGATTGGCATGGGGGTCGCGGCGGCGATCCGCAACAACCTGCTGGTCAAGTCGGGCGCGCGGGTGCGGCTGGAGCGCGATGGCAAGGTCACGGTGGAAACCGACATGACCGATATCGGCACCGGCAGCTACACGATCATTGCGCAGACGGCGGCCGAGATGATGGGCGTCGGTTTGAAGGATGTCACGGTGCATCTGGGTGATTCGAGCTTTCCGGTGTCGGCAGGCTCCGGTGGGCAATTCGGCGCCAACTGCTCGACCGCCGGGGTGTATGCCGCGTGCATGAAACTGCGTGAGGCGGTGGCTGGCAAACTGGGCATGGCGGCGGATCAGGCGGAGTTTGTCGACGGTCAGGTGCGGCTCGGCGACAAGAGCGTGCCGATGCGCAACGCTTCGCAGGACGGCGTTGTGGTGGCTGAGGACAGCATCGAATTTGCCGACCTGGCCGAGCAGTATCAGCAGTCGACCTTCGGCGCGCATTTTGTCGAAGTCGCCGTCGACGCTGCCACCGGTGAAGTGCGCGTGCGGCGCATGTTGGCGGTGTGCGCGGCCGGGCGGATTCTCAACCCGACAGCCGCGCGCAGTCAGGTGATCGGTGCGATGACCATGGGCGTCGGTGCGGCGTTGATGGAAGAGTTGGCGGTGGACAAAAAGCTTGGGTTTTTCGTCAATCATGATCTGGCCGGGTATGAGGTGCCGGTGCATGCCGACATACCGCATCAGGAAGTGATTTTCCTTGATGAGACCGATCCGGTTTCCTCGCCGATGAAGGCCAAGGGTGTCGGGGAGCTGGGGATTTGCGGGGTCAGTGCGGCGGTGGCGAATGCGATCTACAACGCCACGGGGGCGCGGGTGCGCGAGTATCCGATCACCCTCGATAAAATCCTCTCTTCACTGCCGGAGATGATCTGAACACCTGAAAAGAGCCCCTCACCCTAGCCCTCTCCCAGAGGGAGAGGGGACTGATCCGGGGATATTTGAGGGCTGCACCGACGTGAACGTCCTGCTGTGAATCCATAATCGACACAGCCATTTCAGGTCGATGTATGACGCATTGCTATGAGTCCATAATCCACTCGGTCTCTCAGGTCGATGTATGACGCCAGACACCTCGGTCGACCCCCTCTCCCTCCGGGAGAGGGCTGGGGTGAGGGAAATTGGATAGTCTCATCGACCTGAAGGATCGGCTGTGAATCCATAATCGACTCGGTCTCTCAGGTCGATGGATGACGCCAGACACCTCGGTCTGCCCCCTCTCCCTCCGGGAGAGGGCTGGGGTGAGGGAAACTGGAGAATTTCACCGACTTGAACGTCCTGCTGTGAATCCATAATCGACACAGCCATTTCAGGTCGATGTGTGACGCCAGACACCTCGGTCTGCCCCCTCTCCCTCCGGGAGAGGGCTGGGGTGAGGGAAGCGCTTCACTCGGATCGCGGATACTGCTCATCACTCACCTGCTCCATCCAATCCGCAACCTTGCCATCCAGTACTTCAGCAATAGCGATATGGGTCATCGCCGTGGTCGCAGCCGCCCCATGCCAATGCTTGGCCCCCGGCGCAATCCACACCGTATCGCCTGGACGAATCTCACGAACCGGCTGCCCCCACTCTTGCACAAACCCGGAACCGGCCGTGACGATCAATGTCTGCCCCAACGGGTGCGTATGCCACGCGGTACGCGCGCCCGGCTCAAACGTCACCGTAGCACCACTGACCCGCGCCTCGTCTGTGCCTTTGAACGGCGCATCGACGCGTACCGTGCCGATAAACCAGTCCGCTGGGCCTTTGGCCGAAGGTTGCGAACCATTCGGTGTGACTGTCACACGTGGGATTTCACTGGCCTGCACCTCACCCGCCAACAGGGAAAGGGTCAACGCAGAAGCGGCAATCGGGTTCATGGCAATTCCTCCAGATAATCAATGCCAGTACTTTACCGAGCCGAACTGTTCCGATAATCGTCTAGAATTCAAAAAAACTTATGCAGGACACTCATCAATGCTGCGTGAAAATGCCACCGACCTGCTCGCCTTCCTCGCCGTCGCCCGCGAGCGCAGTTTCACCAAAGCTGCTGCCAAACTGGGTGTTTCGCAATCGGCGTTGAGCCATACCATCCGCGCCCTCGAAGCCCGTCTGGGCCTGCGTCTGCTGACTCGCACTACCCGCAGCGTTTCGCCGACCGAGGCCGGCGAGCACCTGCTGCAAACCATCGGTCCACGCTTCGAAGAAATCGAAGTGGAACTCGCCGCTCTGAGCAACTTGCGCGACACCCCGGCGGGCAAGATCCGCCTCAACGCTACCGATCATTCGCTGGACTGGTTGCTGCGCCCGGTGCTCAAGGACTTTCTGCCGAAGTACCCGGACATCAGTGTCGAGGTGAGCTGCGACTATGGTTTCGTCGACATCGCCGGGCAAGGTTTCGACGCCGGCGTACGTTTGGGCGAGGACGTCGCGCAAGGCATGATCGCCACCCGCATCGGCCCCGACATGCGCATGGCGGTGGTCGGCTCACCCGCCTATTTCACCAAACGAACCGCGCCGCAAACGCCACGCGATCTGACCGATCACGCCTGCAACAACCTGCGCCTGCCCACTAATGGTGGGTTGTACAGCTGGGAATTCGAGAAGGATGGCGAAAGCCTGAAAGTGCGGGTCTCCGGGCAGATCACCCTGAACGGCGTCTACCCGCTGCTCGACGCCGCGCTGGACGGTTTCGGTCTGAGCTACATCCCGGAAAACATCGTCGCGCCGTATCTGGCCGACGGTCGTTTGCGGCAAGTGCTGGAGGATTGGTGCCCTACATTTTCCGGTTATCACCTGTATTACCCGAGCCGGCGTCAGGCTGCGCCGGCGTTTGCGTTGTTGCTGGAGGCGTTGCGCTATCGCGGCTGAGCGCCGTCTAAGCGATCGTTTAACCCAGCAACGCAATCAACTGATGCCGCTGCGCATCGGTGAGCATCGGCCCGAACCCGGCCTTTGCGTTATCAGCCATGTAGTGCGGATTGCCTGTACCGGGAATCACGCACGTCACCGCCGAATGCGAGAGCAGAAACTTCAGCGCCAGTTGCGGCCAACTGTTGACCTGCACGTCGGAAACCCAGCCTGGCAACGGTTTGCCTTTGAGTCGGGCGAGCAAACCACCGCCACCAAAAGGTCGATTACAGATCACCGCCACACCACGCTCGCGACACAACGGCAGGATACGTTTTTCCACGCCTCGGTCATCAAGGGCGTAATTGATTTGCAGAAAATCCAGTGGCTCGGCCTTCAGCACCGCTTCGACTTCTTCGTAGGCCGAGGGCGTGTAATGGGTGATGCCGATGTAACGGATCCGTCCCTGGGCTTTCCATTCACGCAAGATCGGCAGATGGGTTTGCCAGTCGAGCAGGTTGTGGATCTGCATCAGGTCGATGCGTTCGGTGCGCAGCAGACTGAACGATTGCTCCATCTGCGCGATGCCCTCCTCGCGTCCGCGCGTCCACACTTTGGTCGCCAGAAACGCCGGCGAACGCGGTTCGTGGATCGACAACAGTTCACCGGTGGTTTCCTCTGCCCGGCCATACATCGGTGAACTGTCGATCAGCGTTCCGCCCTTTTTGAACAGCTCATCGAGCACCGCCGGCAATTGCCGATAGGCCGGATCACCGGGGGCGACATCGAAACCGCGATAGGTGCCCAAGCCCACGATGGGTAGCAATTCGGAGCTGGACGGGATGGCGCGGGTCTGCATGGCGTGGCCTCCGGTGGTCGCGGGTGTCGTGGCAGAGGCCAGCGCCCGATCAAGGGTGAAGACCGCCGAAACCCCGGCAGCCAGCGTGAGCAATCGGCGACGGGAGTAACCCTCAGTGTGGCTCATGCTGGTTCCCCTGCTGCGTGGATCTGTTGCATGTTGTGTGGGCGAGCGGCCCGGTTGCAGGGCTGAACTACACTGCGACAGCGATCCTTCACACACCGTTAAAAGTAGCCGAATGTCCCGAACCCTGATGTCACTCGTCGCATTGATCGTTGCCGTGTACCTGGTGCTGTGCGCGGCGCTGTTCTTTTTTCAGCGCTCGCTGATCTATTTTCCGCAGCCCAATGCTGTCAGCAGCAGCGACTCACAACTGATCCTGTCGATGCCGGACGCGCGGGTTTCAGTGATCACCCGCGAGCACGTCGGGCCGCGGGCGCTGATCTATTTCGGCGGCAATGCCGAGGACGTATCGCGCAATCTGCCGGAGTTTGCCGAGGCGTTTCCTGAATACGCGGTGTATCTGCTCAACTATCGCGGCTTTGGTGGCAGCGGTGGCTCACCGTCCGAGGAAGCGATTGCCGAGGATGCGCTGGCGCTGTTCGACCAGGTGTATGCCAGTCACCCGCAGGTTTCGCTGATTGGCCGCAGCCTGGGATCGGGCGTCGCCGTGCGTCTGGCCAGCCAACGGCCAGTGCAAAATCTGATTCTGGTGACGCCTTACAACAGCCTCGAAGAAATCGCAGCACGGCAATACCCGTGGGTGCCGGTGAAGTGGTTGCTCAAGGATCGCTTTGAATCGGGCAAGTACGCCGCGCATATCCGTGTGCCGACGCTGCTGCTCGCGGCCAGCGACGACGAGGTGATTCCACGCGCCAGCACGCTGCGCTTGCTGGAGAATTTCCCGCAAGGCGTGGCACTGCTCAAAGTGGTGCCGGATTCGGGGCATAACTCGATTTCCGACCGTGCGCAGTATTTGCAGTGGATGGGGAATGTGTTGAATCGCTGAACCAAGTCGAAAAAGCCCAGTCCTACTCGCGCCGCTTTCTGCGGCTCACTCAACTTTTGCGTTGTCCTCCTTCAGAGCTGCCCGCCTCATGCGCCACGCCGTTCGTTCGTCTCGCTTCGTTTCGCTGTGCCTGCTGATCCTTTCGCCGCTGTTCGCGGAAACCGCCCATGCCGGTGCCGAGCGGCAACTGGTGGCCGCCATCAACGACTATCGCGCCCATCCACAACGTTGCGATCGACGTCCGGCACAACGGCTGGCACCGTTGGCGCTGAAGTCGAACCTGGCCTTGCCGATCGGTTATCGCAACGCCGGCGGCATGCGTGAAGCGTTGAAGTCGTCCGGCTATTCCGCTGTCGCGGTGCGCAGTATTCGCGTGATCGGCGCCGAGGACGCCGAAGAGGCTTTCGAGCTGCTGCAAGACGAGCACTGCGCCGCGCTGCTGGATGCGAGCTACGCCGACATCGGCGTCAGTCGGTCGCGCAATGAGTGGCAAGTGGTTTTGGCGCAACCGGTGCTCGACAGTCGCGTTGGCGATAACCGCAGCGTCGGCAAAGCCTTGCTCGCCGAGGTTAATGCTGCACGTGCCCGGCCTCGGCTGTGCGGACGTCAGCGATTCGCCGCCGCCCGGCCGTTGAGCTGGAACGCCGCGTTGGGCGCCGCCGCGCAGGGGCACAGCAAAGCCATGGCTTACGGCAACTACTTCGCCCACCGCGACCCGGACGGCGACCTGCCCGCCGATCGCGCCCGTGCAGCCGGCTATCGCGGTCGGCAGATCGGCGAAAACATTGCCGCCGGGCAGAGTTCGCCGGGCAAGGCCATGGCCGGATGGCTGGCCAGCCCCGGACACTGCGCCAACCTGATGAACCCGATGTTCACCCAGGTCGGCGCCGGGTTTGCCAGTGAAGCGCGCAGTGATGAAGGGGTTTACTGGACGATGGTGTTTGGTGCGCAGTGACTGGTCGCACAAGCTTCAGTTTCAGCCATTCCTTGCGCAACGTTGACGGCGATACAACGGCTATCGCGGTCCGCCACATAGTCATGACGTTGTGGTGACAGTAAAAAGATCGCAGCCTCCGGCAGCTCCTACACAGGATTTATGGTTTCCCTGTAGGAGTTGCCGAAGGCTGCGATCTTTTGATCTTCAAGCCGCCCGCTGTCCTTCCGCGACCATCGCCGAAGCCGCCAGCATCGCCCGCAACAACACCGCACATCCCGCGGCCAGATCATCCGGCGCGGCGTTCTCGATTTCGTTGTGGCTGATGCCGCCTTCGCACGGCACAAAGATCATCCCGGCCGGGCCGAGTTCGGCGAGGAAGATCGCGTCATGCCCGGCGCCACTGACGATGTCCATATGCGACAGGCCCAGACCTTTCGCCGCGCCGCGCACCGCTTCCACGCAGCCTTTTTCGAAGTACAACGGCGGGAAGTCGGCAGTCGGGGTCAGTTCATAATTCAGGCCATGTTCCTCGCAGGTGGCGTCGATGACTTGCTTCACCTCAGCGATCATCGAATCAAGGCGCGCCGGTTCCAGATGACGGAAATCGAGGGTCATGCGCACTTCGCCGGGGATGACGTTGCGTGAGCCCGGATAGGCCTGCAGGCAGCCGACGGTGCCGCAGGCATGGGGTTGGTGGCCGAGGGCGGCGCGGTTGACCGCACCGACGATCACCGAGGCGCCGACCAGTGCATCTTTGCGCAGGTGCATCGGTGTCGGGCCGGCATGCGCTTCGACGCCGCGCAGTTTCAGGTCGAACCACTTCTGCCCCAAAGCGCCGAGGACCACGCCGATGGTTTTCTGCTCGTCTTCAAGGATCGGGCCTTGTTCGATGTGCGCTTCGAAATAGGCGCCGACCTTGTGCCCGCTGACTTTACGCGGACCGGCATAGCCGATGGCGTTCAGCGCTTCACCGACGGTCACACCGTCGGCATCGACTTTGGCGAGGGTTTCTTCGAGGGTGAATTTCTCCGCGAACACGCCGGAACCCATCATGCACGGAGCGAATCGCGAGCCTTCTTCGTTGGTCCAGACCACCACTTCCAGCGGTGCTTCGGTTTCCACTTTGAGGTCGTTGAGGGTGCGCAGGACTTCGACGCCGGCGAGCACGCCGAAGCAGCCGTCGAACTTGCCGCCGGTGGGTTGGGTGTCGATGTGGCTGCCGGTCATCACCGGTGGCAGGTTCGGATTGCGCCCGGGGCGACGAGCGAAGATGTTGCCGACGGCATCGACCGTGACGCTGCATCCGGCGTCCTTGCACCATTGCACGAACAGGTCGCGGGCCTGGCGGTCGAGGTCAGTGAGGGCCAGGCGACAGACCCCGCCCTTGACCGTCGCGCCGAGTTTGGCCAGTTCCATGAGCGACGCCCACAGGCGATCGCGGTTGATGTGCTGATGGGTTGATTGCAGAACGTCTACGGCTGCGTTCATGGGGATCTCCTCAGTGCTGATACCGATAGTTCCCACGCTCTGCGTGGAAACTTATCCATGGACGCTCTGCGTCCGCTGTTGGGACGCAGAGCGTCCCGGGCTGTATTCCCACGCAGAGCGTGGGAACGATCATGTGTTACACCGCCGACTTAACGGCAGAGGGCTGCGCACGCATCACGCACAACCCGTAATAAATAATCCCGCCCAGCGCCGAGCCGGTGAACCAGCCATAGCTGTAGAACCAGCTGAACGCATCGCTGCCGAGCGACAGCAAGGTCAGCACCACCGGCACCCCGAACGCGAGAAACCCGGCCCGGTTCCACGCCGGATAGACGTCGTCGCGGTACAGCCCGGCGAGGTCCAGTTGCTGTTTCTTGATCAGGAAATAGTCCACCACCATGATCCCGGCGATCGGTCCGAGCAGGCTCGAATAACCCAGCAGCCAGTTGGAATAGACACTTTCCAGACTGACCTCCGAAACGATCCAGCCGAGTTTTTTCAGCAGTTCATGCCCCATCAGCAACAGCCCGACCAATCCGGTCAGCAACACCGCTTTGGTGCGGTTGATCACCTTCGGCGCGATGTTCTGAAAATCATTGGTCGGCGAGACAATGTTGGCGGCGGTGTTGGTCGATAGCGTGGCGATGATGATCAGTGCCATCGCCACCGCGACCCACACCGGACTTTGAATGTGACCAATCAGCGTGACCGGATCAGAGACAGTCACACCGACCAGTTTCACCGAGGCGGCGGTCATCACCACACCCAGCGCGGCGAACAAAAACATGGTCAGCGGCAGGCCGATGATCTGCCCGAGAATCTGATCTTTCTGGCTCTTGGCGTAACGGCTGAAGTCAGGAATGTTCAGCGATAGAGTCGCCCAGAAGCCGACCATCGCCGTCAGGCCGGCGGCGAAATAACCGTACACGCTCGCGCCTTCCGGGCGTTTGGCCGGGATCGCCATCAGTTCGCTCATCGACACATTGGGCATCGCCCAGACCAGCAGACCGATGCCGACCGCCACCAGCAAAGGCGCGGACAAGGTTTCCAGCCATTTGATCGACTCGGCACCGCGAATCACCACCCACAGGTTCAGCGCCCAGAACACCATGAAACCGATCACCTCGCCCGTGCCACCGAGGGATTTCCAGCCGTCGAACACCGAGCCCAGAAACAGGTGAATCGCCAGCCCGCCAAACATCGTCTGAATGCCGAACCAGCCACACGCCACCAGTGCGCGAATCAGGCACGGCACGTTGGAGCCGAGAATGCCGAACGACGAGCGCAGCAACACCGGAAACGGGATGCCGTACTTGGTGCCGGGGAAAGCGTTAAGCGTCAGCGGAATCAGCACGATGATGTTGGCGAACAGAATCGCCAGCAGCGCTTCGCCAACGCTCAAACCGAAGTACGCCGTGAGCACGCCACCGAGGGTATAAGTCGGCACGCAGATCGACATGCCGACCCACAGCGCGGTGATGTGCCATTTGTTCCAGGTTCGTTCGCGCACCTTGGTCGGCGCCATATCGTGGTTGTAACGGGGACTGTCGAGGACGTCGCTGCCGGCTTCAAGCTCGTACAAGCCGTCGCGCTCGGTCACTTGCGATCTGATCTGTTGCATGGCCGCTCCACTGTTCTTCTGATTATTTTTTTGCTCATCAGGCGGCTTGCACACGCAGGTGCAGCCGGACGATGGCCGGAGGAACTGACAACTTTCATGCACCGGCCATGGTGTCAGCGGCGGCATCAATAAACGTGCCGGAGGCCCCGCTTGCGCATCGGGCGGTGTATCAAACGCTTTGCAACTTTCTGATATTCATCAGTTTTAATTATTTACCCGGTAAGTCCGCGGAAACTTGTCTGAACGCTCAGGCTAAACGTCGGGCAAGTTGTCCGAACTGTCAGGACTCAATCTGGTGCACTGCATTTATTTTCATTGTGAGCGAGCAGCCGCAGCTCAACTTCAAGCGGCTGATTTCACATACAAAATCTTGCTCATATTTCCATCCTGTCAAGTGCGTCAAAATGGTGAACGGCCTCACCATTTTGGTGATTTGCAGTTTTTATCGTTATTTTTCATACAGTTAAAACAGCAATAAGCTTATAAAAAATAATCTTGATCTATTGCAAATCTGCGACTAGCTTCTATTCCTGACAGCGCTGACAGGAATACGCTCTGCAACGCTGTACATCAATAAAACATCTAGAACCGGCACAAGTCGGTCAATGCCTGCGAGGAACTCGGAATGTCTCTGTTGATCCGTGGCGCCACCGTTGTTACCCATGATGAAAGTTATCGCGCCGACGTCTATTGCGCCGACGGCGTGATCAAAGCCATTGGTGAAAACCTGGATATTCCCGCCGGCGCCGAAGTGCTCGACGGCAGTGGCCAATACCTGATGCCCGGCGGCATCGATCCACACACCCACATGCAACTGCCGTTCATGGGCACTGTGGCCAGTGAGGATTTCTACAGTGGCACGGCGGCGGGACTGGCCGGCGGCACCACGTCGATCATCGACTTTGTGATTCCCAATCCGCAGCAGTCGCTGATGGAAGCGTTTCATCAGTGGCGCGGCTGGGCGGAAAAGTCCGCGTCCGACTATGGCTTCCACGTTGCAATCACCTGGTGGAGCGAGCAGGTGCGTGAGGAAATGGCCGAGCTGGTCAGCCATCACGGCATCAACAGCTTCAAGCATTTCATGGCTTACAAGAACGCGATCATGGCCGCCGACGACACGCTGGTGGCGAGCTTCGAGCGTTGCCTTGAGCTCGGCGCCGTGCCGACCGTACACGCGGAAAACGGCGAGTTGGTCTATCACCTGCAACGCAAGTTGATGGCCCAGGGCATCACCGGGCCGGAGGCGCATCCGCTGTCGCGGCCGTCGCAGGTTGAAGGTGAAGCGGCGAGCCGGGCGATTCGCATTGCCGAAACCATCGGCACGCCGCTGTATCTGGTGCACGTCTCGACCCAAGAAGCCCTCGACGAAATCACCTATGCGCGCAGCAAGGGCCAACCGGTGTACGGCGAAGTCCTCGCCGGGCATTTGCTGCTCGACGACAGCGTCTATCAACACCCGGACTGGCAGACCGCTGCCGGTTATGTGATGAGCCCGCCGTTCCGTCCGCGTGGTCATCAAGAGGCGCTGTGGCACGGGCTGCAAAACGGCAATCTGCACACCACCGCGACTGACCATTGCTGTTTCTGCGCCGAGCAGAAAGCCGCCGGCCGTGATGACTTCAGCAAGATTCCCAACGGCACGGCGGGTATTGAAGATCGCATGGCGGTGTTGTGGGACGAAGGCGTCAACAGTGGGCGTTTATCGATGCAGGATTTCGTTGCCCTCACCTCCACCAACACCGCGAAGATCTTCAATCTCTACCCGCGCAAAGGTGCGATTCGCGTCGGCGCCGATGCCGATCTGGTGCTGTGGGATCCGCAAGGTACCCGCACCATTTCCGCCAAGACCCACCATCAGCAGGTGGACTTCAACATCTTCGAAGGCAAGACCGTGCGCGGCGTGCCGAGCCATACCGTCAGCCAGGGCCGGGTGGTCTGGGCCGACGGCGACCTGCGTGCCGAGCGTGGCGCCGGGCGGTATATCGAGCGGCCGGCGTATCCGGCGGTGTTTGATTTGCTGAGCAAGCGGGCTGAGCAACATCGCCCGACTGCCGTGAAGCGCTAAAGCGAGGCCTTCGGCCTCATAAATGATCGTTCCCACGCTCTGCGTGGGAATGCAGCCCGTGACGCTCCGCGTCACTGGACGCAGAGCGTCCCTAGAGGCATTCCCACGCAGAGCGTGGGAACGATCAACCAATGCCCATCAGAGGCAGCACCTCAAATAACCGTGAGGCCATAAACCGTGATCGAGACCCTGAACCATCTCCCCCACCCGCACGAAAGCGCGGCCGCCCTCGCCGGGCATTTCACCGATCTGGCGCCGCCGCTCAATGACCGGCAGGCGCATCTGGAAGCCTCGCGCTGCCTGTATTGCTACGACGCACCGTGCGTGAACGCGTGCCCGAGCGAGATCGATATCCCATCGTTCATCCGCAACATTCATCAGGACAACATCCCCGGTGCGGCGCAGAAAATCCTCTCGGCGAACATCCTTGGCGGCAGTTGCGCGCGGGTGTGTCCAACTGAAATCCTCTGCCAGCAAGCCTGCGTGCGCAACAACGCTCACGAATGCGCACCGGTGCTGATCGGCCTGCTGCAACGCTACGCCGTCGACAATGCACACTTCAGCGAGCACCCGTTCCAGCGCGCCGCCGCCACCGGCAAACGTATCGCCGTGGTCGGTGCCGGCCCCGCCGGTTTGTCCTGCGCCCATCGCAGCGCCATGCACGGTCACGACGTGGTGATTTTCGAAGCACGGCAGAAGGCTGGCGGCCTCAATGAGTACGGAATCGCCAAGTACAAACTGGTCGACGACTACGCGCAGAAGGAACTGGATTTCCTCCTGCAAATCGGCGGCATCGAGATTCGTCACGGGCAAAAGCTTGGTGAGAATCTGACGCTGAGCGAACTGCATCAGCAGTTCGACGCGGTGTTCCTCGGGCTCGGCCTCAATGCCAGCAAACAACTCGGCCTGCCCCACGAAGATGCGCCGGGCCTGCTCGCTGCCACCGATTACATCCGCGAATTGCGTCAGGCCGATGACCTCACGCAACTGCCGCTGGCTGAACGCTGCATCGTCCTCGGTGCCGGCAACACCGCGATCGACATGGCCGTGCAAATGGCCCGCCTCGGTGCTCGCGACGTCAATCTGGTGTATCGCCGTGGCGCCGCCGACATGGGCGCCACCGGCCATGAGCAGGACATCGCCAAAGCCAATCAGGTGCGCCTGCTGACCTGGGCACAACCGGAAGAAGTCCTGCTCGACGCTCAGGGCCATGTGCGCGGCATGCGTTTCGCCCGCACCGATCTGGTCGAAGGACGCCTGCAAACCACCGGCGAAACTTTCGAGCTGGCCGCCGACGCGATCTTCAAAGCCATCGGCCAGGCGTTCGATGGCAGCGCCCTCGCCGACCCGCTGGCCCGTGAACTCAAGCGTCAGGGCGAACGCATCTACGTCGATGAAAACCTGCGCACCAGCATCCCCGGCGTGTACGCCGGTGGCGACTGCACCAGCCTCGATCAGGACCTCACCGTGCAAGCCGTGCAGCACGGCAAACGCGCCGCCGAGGCGATCAACGCTCAACTGATGCTTAACGTGGAGGCTGCGTAAATGGCCGATCTGTCGATTGTCTTCGCTGGCATCAAAGCGCCGAACCCATTCTGGCTGGCCTCCGCGCCGCCGACCGACAAAGCCTACAACGTCGTCCGTGCCTTTGAAGCAGGCTGGGGTGGCGTGGTCTGGAAAACCCTCGGTGAGGATCCGGCGGCGGTCAACGTCTCGTCGCGCTACTCAGCACATTACGGCAACAACCGCGAAGTGCTTGGCATCAATAACATCGAGCTGATCACCGACCGTTCGCTGGAAATCAACCTGCGCGAAATCACTCAGGTGAAAAAGGACTGGCCGGACCGCGCGCTGATCGTTTCGCTGATGGTGCCGTGCGTCGAGGAGTCGTGGAAACACATTCTGCCGCTAGTGGAAGCCACGGGCGCTGACGGCATCGAACTGAATTTCGGTTGCCCGCACGGCATGCCTGAACGTGGCATGGGCGCGGCGGTCGGTCAGGTGCCGGAGTACGTCGAGCAAGTCACGCGCTGGTGCAAGACCTATTGCTCGCTGCCGGTGATCGTCAAACTGACGCCGAACATCACCGACATCCGCGTGGCTGCGCGCGCAGCCCACCGTGGTGGCGCCGATGCGGTGTCGCTGATCAATACGATCAACTCGATCACCAGCGTCGACCTGGAACACATGGTCGCCCTGCCCACCGTCGGCAGCAAAAGCACCCACGGCGGTTATTGCGGCTCGGCGGTGAAGCCGATTGCGCTGAACATGGTCGCCGAGATTGCCCGCGATCCAAAGACCCAGGGCTTGCCGATCTGCGGGATTGGCGGCATCGGCAGTTGGCGCGATGCGGCAGAATTCATGGCGCTGGGCAGCGGCGCGGTGCAGGTGTGCACGGCGGCGATGCTGCATGGCTTTCGCATTGTCGAGGAGATGAAGGATGGGTTGTCGCGGTGGATGGACAGTCAGGGTTACGCCAGCATCAGTGAGTTTTCCGGGCGCGCGGTGGGCAATACCACGGACTGGAAGTACCTCGACATCAACTATCAGGTGATCGCGAAGATTGATCAGGACGCGTGCATTGGTTGCGGGCGTTGCCATATTGCTTGCGAGGACACTTCACACCAGGCGATTGGCAGTCTGAAGCAGGCGGACGGCACGCATAAATATGAAGTGATTGATGAGGAGTGTGTGGGTTGCAATCTTTGTCAGATCACTTGTCCGGTGGCGGACTGTATCGAGATGGTGCCGATGGAGACTGGCAAGCCGTTTCTCGATTGGAATCATGATCCGCGCAATCCGTATCACGTTGCGGTCTAGATTGCCGACTGATCCAACAGCCCCCTCACCCTAGCCCTCTCCCAAAGGGAGAGGGGACTGATTGGGGGATGCTCAGAAATCCACCGACGTGAACGATTTGCTTTGAATCCGCAATCGACTCGGTTCTTCAGGTCAACGTAACCCGCAAGACACCTCCGTAGGCCCCCTCTCCCTCCGGGAGAGGGCTGGGGTGAGGGTCTGTTTCTAGGGCTCCAGCCCGATCCCACGCAATATCACACTCGTCACCGTCTGCACCGCCCGCTCAAACTGCATATCCGACAACGGCTGATGCTCATTCAGAATATTCACCTGATGATCAAAGTCGGCATAGTGCTGCGTCGACGCCCAGATCATGTAAAGCAGACTCGACGGTTCCACCGGTAGAATCCGCTTGTCCTCGACCCACTGGCGAATCTTCGCTTCCTTCATCTTCGCCCAGTCATACAGGCTGACATCCAGCGCCTCGCCCAGCGTCGGCGCGCCGTGGATGATTTCGTTGGCCCAGACTTTCGAACCGTACGGCCGACTGCGCGAGTGATTCATCTTCGCGCGGATGTAGCTGCTGAGCACCACGCGCGGATCGTCGAACATCTCGAAGCACAGCGCGTCCTGTTTCCATACTTCCAGCAGGTCGAACAGCACCGCGCTATACAGTTCGCTCTTGGTGCTGAAGTAATAATGCAGATTGGAACGCGGCAGCTGCACTTCAGCCGCGATGTCAGCCATGGCCGTGCCGCCGAAGCCTTTTTCGGCGAAGACTTTTTCCGCCGCGAGGAGAATTTTCTCGACGTTGTTGCGACGAATCTCGATCTTGTGATTGCCCATGTGGGCTCCCTGACAACAGCGTTGCCCAAGACTAGCATCCGCTCTGGTGCGCGGGCGACCGCTGCAAACAAAACTTCGTACAGCCGTGCGCGGATGGCTAAACTGACGGCTTCTTTGTCCTGCCTCAGAGGTATCCGCGATGCTGTTCAAGAACGTCCTGACCACCACTGCCCTGCTCGCTTCGCTGTTCGCCGCATCTTCCGTATTTGCCCACGCCCATCTGAAAAGCCAGACCCCGGCCGCCGACAGCACCGTCGCCGCCCCGGCCGATTTGCGCCTGACCTTTTCCGAAGGCGTCGAAGCCAGTTTTACCAAAGTCACCGTGACCCGCGATGGCGCACCGGTCGAGATCAAGCCGCTGACCACCGAAGGCGACAAGAAGACCCTGATCGTCACCCCCGCTGCACCATTGAGCGCTGGCGAGTACAAAGTCGAATGGCACGCGGTGTCCGTCGATACGCACAAAAGCGAAGGCGCCTATCAGTTCAAGGTTGGCCAGTAACCCATGAGTGAAGCGCTGGTGCTGTGTCGCTTTGTGCATTTCATCGTGGTGTTGATGCTGTTCGGGGCCTGGCTGTTCAGGCCGTTGCTGCTCAAGGATGAAGCGCTGCAAGTGGACCGGCACCTGGCGCGACTGGCGCGTTGGCTGGCGGCTGTGGCGCTGCTCAGCGGGATTGCCTGGGCGCTGTTGATTACCGCGAGCATGGCCGGTTCAGCCGCAGCGGCGTTTGATCCGGACACGGTTGCGCTGGTGCTGGGCAATACGTTTTTTGGCCAGGTGTGGCGTTGGCACCTGCTGATCAATGCCGCGCTGTTGGCGTTGCTGTTCACACCTTGGCGTTCAAGCACGCCATTGCGATTGGGCTTGAGCGCGTCGCTGCTGGCGACCCTGGCACCGGTCGGGCATGGTGCGATGCTCGATGGGCTGAGCGGGCAACTGCTGATTCTCAACCAGATCGTTCATCTGACCTGCGTGGCCGCGTGGCTGGGCGGGTTGTTGTTGCTGGTGCTGATTCTGCGTCAGCCGAGTGAGCCGATGCGCGAAGTTTTGCGGCGCTTCAGCGGCGTCGGTTATGCATTGGTCGCGGGGCTGCTGATCACCGGTTTGATCAACGTCCGCGTGCTCACCGGCCAGTGGTGGCCGACGCCGTTGTTCAGCGGGTTTGCGTTGATTCTGCTGATCAAGGCGCTGATCGTGCTGGGGATGCTCGGGCTGGCGCTGTTCAATCGTTTGCGCATGGATGATTGCGAACAGCGCATGGGCGCAATCAGGCGCAGTGTGATGCTGGAGTGGTTGCTCGGCATTGGCGCGGTGGCGGCCGTCTCCCTGCTCGGCACCCTGCCCCCGATGATCGCTGGATAAGCACAGTTCAAATGTGGGAGCGAGCCTGCTCGCGAAAGCGGTGTGTCAGATAAAGAAATGTGACTGATACGACGCTTTCGCGAGCAGGCTCGCTCCCACAGGGTTATGCATTGGGTCAATGGGGTTGGGTGTCGCCGGCGGCGGTGTCGATGCTGACGACAACTGACATCCCCGGCCGCAATCGTTCCTCTTCTTGCTGATCCGCATCAATGGTGATTCGCACCGGCACCCGCTGAGCGATTTTCACAAAGTTGCCAGTGGCGTTGTCCGCCTGCAACAGGGCAAATTCAGACCCTGTCCCCGGCGAAATATGTTGCACATGCCCGGTGAATCGGCGGTGGTTCAAGGCATCGACAGTGAAGCGCACCGGTTGCCCGACGCGCACATTGTCCATCTGGGTTTCCTTCATGTTGGCGATCACCCATTTCTGGTTCGGCACCAGCGCCATCAACTGCGCGCCGGAGTTGACGTAGGCGCCGAGGCGCACGCCAATCTGCCCGAGCTGACCGTCACGCGGCGCGACGATGCGCGTGTTGGACAGATCGATCCGCGCCAGCTGCACCGCCGCTTCGGCACTGGCCACCGCTGCTTCCAGCGAGCCGCGATTGACGATCACCGTTTGCAGATCCTGACGGGCGATTTCCAGATTGGCCTTGGCTTGCGCCACGGCGGCAACGCTTTGCGCATTGGCCGCCAGCGCCACGTCCATCTCGCGCTTGGACACCGAACCGTCACGCACCAGTTCCTGATTCCGTCGCAGATCGGCCTCGCTTTTGCGCAACTGTGCTTCGCTGTCGGCCTGCACCGCCTGACGCAATTTGATCGTCGCTTCGGCGCTGTTGCGTTGCTGCACGACGTTGGCCAAGGACGCTTTCTGCACCGCCAGTTGCGCCAGTGATTGATCGAGGCGCTGCTGATAGATGCGGTCGTCGAGGCGCACCAGCAAATCCCCGGCCTTCACGTACTGGAAATCCTGCACTGGCACTTCATAGACATAACCGGCGAGTTGCGGACCGATGATCGTCACCTGCCCACGAATCAGCGCGTTTTCGGTGGTCTCGACCGCACTGCTGAACGGCGGCAATTGCCAGGCATAAAGCACAATCAACACGCCAACGATGGCAATCGCGGCGAAGCCCATGGAAGAAACAATCCGCACCCGCAACGAGCGTGGCTCGGTGTTCGGCGATGACGGCGGCGCCACACCCTCGGGCGTGGCAGCAATGGCGTTGGTGGTTGTAGTGGTCGGTTCGGTCATGAAGAAGTGGCACCGCTCGAAGGTGTGGATGGCGCAGGGGCGACGGCTTTGGTGGTGCTCATCAGCCACAGCGCACGAATGGACAGCCAGATCATGGTCAGCAGCGCAATCACGGCGATCAGCATGAACACATCGTTATAGGCCAGTACGTTAGCCTCACGGGCGGCGGCGTTGGACAGGCTGCGAATCCCCGCAAGGTTGCGCAGGCTCGGGTCGGCCAGCAACGAGCCGTAAGCCGAGCCGCCGCTCTGCACACGCGCAGCCACCAACGGGTCAGACAGCGTGAGGTGCTCAACGATGTGACTGGAATGAAATTTTTCCCGGACGATCTGGAACGTGCCCAGCAGCGCTGCGCCCAGCAGGCCACCGAGGTTGTTGCAGATCCCGAACAACACGGAAAAGCTCACCAGATTGCGTGGATTGGTCAGCACGTTGCGAGTACCGAAAACCATGGTCGGACCGAGGAAAAACGTGCTGCCGAACGCCAGCAGAAACTGGCTGAAGTAGAGGTTTTCCGGGCGGGTCAGGTTGTTGGAAAAGCTGTCCATCACCGACCCGGTGGCCATCAGACCCAGGGAGATGATCAACGGCATCAGCAGGTGTTTGGGGTCGATCGTCAGTGCGCTGGTCACCAAACCCGCGACGCTGCCGATCAGCATCACCACGTAGAGGCTGTGCAACTGCTCATAGCCCATGTTCAGGTTTTGCATGAAACCGACCGCACCGGTGGACTGCTCCGAGGTGACCATGCGGATCAGGGTCACGGCCAGTGCCAGGCGGATCATCGTCCCGCTGCCCAGCCAGCGGGTCATCAGCAGCGGGTTGCTGCGGTTATGTTCGATGGCCAGGCCGGCGATGATCAGGGCAATCGAGGCGGCCAGTGCGTAGCCGATCCAGTTGGCCTCCAGCCACCAGTCAATCCGCCCCAACGACAACACCGCACACAGCAGCGCCACGCCAGTGGCGAGAATGGCGAAGGTGAGAAAGTCGAGTTTTTCAAATGTTTTGAAGCGGTCGCCCGGCGGCAACTTGAGCATCAATACGCAGCCTAGCGAGAGCAGTGCCATGCCCAGTTCGAACAGGTACAAGCCGCGCCATTCGGCGATCTGCAGCAAGTCTTCGGAAAACAATCGGGCCAACGGCAGCGCCAGTTGCGAAGTGCCAAGGCCGAGCACCAGCGCCTTCAGCCGCCACTTCGCCGGGAACGCCTGAACCATGTAATACAGGCCCAGCGAACTCAACGCCGCGCCCACCATGCCGTGGGCCGCCCGCACCGCCACCGCCGAATTGAGGTCATTGACGAACAAGTGGCCGAAGGTCACCAGCGCGTACAGCACCAGAAACACCTCCGTGAACGCGCGCAAACCGAACTGCTGGCGAAACTTCACCAGCAGCAGGTTCATCGACACGTTGGTCATCACATACGCTGCCGGCAGCCAGGCCATTTCTGCGGTGGTCGCGCCGAGCGCGCCTTGCAGATAAGGCAGGTTGGCGACCACCAGCGAGTTGCCCAAACCACCGGTCACCGCCACCAGCAAACCGACCAGCGCATAGGCCAGGCGCTTGGGACTGGAGTGCAACGGCGTCGAGGGGGAACCGGGCAGACTGGGCTTTTCGTGGGGCTGCCAGTTGCGCGGGGCGTATTGATCCATTGAAAGGCCTTGTGCGGAAGGTGATTAAGTTTGCCGCAAATTCATTGCTAAAACACTTTTCCCCTGTGGGAGCGAGCTTGCTCGCGAAAGCGGAGTGTCAGTCGACAACTTTGTCGGATGAAAGTCCGTCTTCGCGAGCAAGCTCGCTCCCACAAGGGTTCGGTGTGATGACTGGGAGTCATCGTATAACTTGCTGTTGACATTCCCGAAAAACCTAGGAAATATCCGCACCCATGTTGTACGACGACGTATAACAAATAATAAAAACAACAAACGAAACAGGGAGCGTCACAGTGAGCACACCCGTCTGCAATTCCGTCCGCCCTTCCCGCTTTTCCAGCCGTTCCACACTTGGCCTGATCGGCTGCAGCAGCCTCGCCCTCGCCCTGCCGATGAGCGCCGACGCCGAAGGCTTTCTCGAAGACAGCAAAGCCACGCTGAACCTGCGCAACGCCTACTTCAACCGCAACTTCGTCAACCCCGCCTACCCGCAGGGCAAGGCTGAAGAGTGGACGCAGAGCTTTATCCTCGATGCCAAATCCGGCTTCACCCAAGGCACCGTCGGTTTCGGTATCGATGTGCTGGGGCTGTATTCGCAAAAACTTGATGGCGGTAAAGGCACGGGGGGCACGCAACTGTTGCCGATCCACGATGACGGACGTCCGGCCGACAACTTCGGGCGCCTCGGTGTAGCGCTGAAGGCCAAGGTCTCGAAGACTGAACTGAAGGTCGGCGAATGGATGCCGGTGCTGCCGATCCTGCGCTCCGACGATGGCCGCTCCCTGCCGCAGACCTTTCGCGGCGGCCAGATCACGTCCACCGAGATCAATGGCCTGACCGTCTATGGCGGGCAATTCCGTGGCAACAGCCCGCGCAACGACGCGAGCATGGAAGACATGTCGATGAACGGCCGCGGTGCGTTTACTTCGGATCGCTTCAACTTCGGCGGCGGTGAATACACCTTCAACGACAAGCGCACGCTGGTCGGCGTGTGGTACGCCGAACTGAGCGACATCTACCAGCAACAGTATTTCAATCTCAGCCACAGCCAGCCGCTGGGCGACTGGACGCTGGGCGCCAACCTCGGGTTCTTCACCGGCAAGGAAGACGGCAGCGCCCAGGCTGGCGACCTCGACAACAAGACTGCGTTCGCCCTGCTCTCGGCCAAATATGGCGGCAACACCTTCTACGTTGGCCTGCAAAAACTCAGCGGCGACGACGCGTGGATGCGGGTCAACGGCACCAGCGGCGGCACCCTCGCCAACGACAGTTACAACGCCAGTTATGACAACGCCAAGGAACGCTCCTGGCAGTTGCGTCATGACTACAACTTCGTCGCCCTCGGCATCCCCGGCCTGACAATGATGAACCGCTACATCAGCGGCGATAACGTGCATACCGGCACCATCACCGATGGCAAGGAATGGGGCCGCGAATCGGAACTGGCCTACACGGTGCAGAGCGGACCGCTGAAGAACCTCAACGTGAAATGGCGTAACGCGACGATCCGCCGGGACTTCAGCACCAACGAGTTTGACGAGAACCGGATCTTTATCAGTTATCCGATTTCGTTGTTGTAAAGCCAGTCGTAACACCCTGTTTCCCTGTGGGAGCGAGCCTGCTCGCGAAGGCGGCGTGTCAGTCAATTCATCTTTCAATGACGCACCGCTTTCGCGAGCAAGCTCGCTCCCACAGGGGAGTTGCATTGCCAAACAAGCAATTGTGGTGATTGAAGACTGGACTGGCCCTTCCGTCATTTACACCGAAAGTCGCGTTGACAAGTTCTGGAAACCCTACCGATACTTCAGTGCAGTCATACGACAACCTACAACAAAACCTAATAACAATGTGTCCAGGGATTGCCATGACGTCTACCTCTACTCCCCGCGCTCCATTCAATTGCCTGCTGCTGACCGGCGCTGCCGGTGGCCTGGGCAAAGTCCTGCGCGAACGTATGCGCCCTTACGCCAATGTCCTGCGTCTGTCGGACATCGCCGCCCTCGCCCCGGCTATCGATGATCGCGAAGAAATTGTCGTCTGCGATCTGGCCGACAAACACGCCGTGCACCAACTGGTCGAAGGCGTCGACGCGATCCTGCATTTCGGCGGCGTCTCTGTTGAACGTCCATTCGAAGAAATCCTCGGCGCCAACATCTGCGGTGTGTTTCACATCTACGAAGCCGCGCGCCGGCATGGCGTGAAGCGGGTGATCTTCGCCAGCTCCAATCATGTCATCGGCTTCTACAAGCAGGACGAGGCGCTCGACGCCAGCTCCGCGCGCCGCCCCGACGGCTACTACGGTTTGTCCAAGTCCTACGGCGAAGACATGGCCAGCTTCTACTTCGATCGCTACGGCATCGAGACCGTCAGCATCCGCATCGGCTCCTCGTTCCCCGAACCGCAAAACCGTCGAATGATGCACACCTGGCTGAGCTTCGACGACCTCACCCAATTGCTCGAACGCGCGCTGTACACACCCAGCGTCGGCCACACCGTGGTCTACGGCATGTCCGCCAACAAGGACGTCTGGTGGGACAACAAATTCGCCAGCCACCTCGGCTTCGAGGCGAAGGACAGCTCCGAAGTGTTCCGCGAAAAAGTCGAGGCGCAGCCAATGCCGGCGGCCGATGACCCGGCGCGAATCTATCAGGGCGGCGCGTTTGTCGCGGCCGGTCCGTTTGGCGACTGATCACTCTGACAACGACACAAGGGATTGAGTATGCAAGCCGAATTGATCGTCGATGCGCGCACCGCCGTGGGCGAAAGCCCGGTCTGGGTAGCAGAGGAAAACGCACTTTACTGGGTCGACATTCCCAACGGCGGCCTGCAACGCTGGAGCGCTGACACCGGCCACGTACATGCCTGGAAAGCCCCAGAGATGCTCGCCTGCATCGCCCGTCACAGCCGTGGCGGCTGGGTGGCCGGGATGGAAAGCGGCTTCTTTCATCTGCACCCGCACAGCGACGGCAGCCTCGACAGTGAGCGGCTCGCCAGCGTTGCACACAGTCGCGAAGACATGCGCCTTAACGATGGCCGCTGCGACCGTCAGGGCCGCTTCTGGGCCGGCAGCATGGTATTGAACATGGGCCTGAATGCGCCCGAGGGCCGGCTCTATCGTTACAGCGCCGGGCAGTCTGGCGTGATCGAAGCGCAGCTCGACGGTTTCATCGTGCCCAACGGCCTCGGTTTCAGCCCCGACGGCAAAACCATGTACCTGTCCGATTCGCACCCTGATGTGCAGTTGATCTGGGCGTTCGATTACGACACTGACACCGGCACACCATCGAATCGCCGGGTTTTCGTCGACATGAACCATTTCCCCGGTCGCCCCGATGGCGCCGCCGTGGATGCCGAAGGTTTTTACTGGATCTGCGCCAATGACGCCGGCCTCATTCACCGTTTCGCACCAGACGGCCGACTCGACTTCTCGCTGGCCGTCCCGGTGAAAAAACCGACGATGTGCGCCTTCGGCGGCAGCGCCATGGACACCTTGTTTGTCGCCTCGATTCGCCCCGGCGACGACCACGATCCGCAATCCCTGGCCGGCGGCGTGTTCGCCTTGAAGCCAGGCGTCAAAGGCCTTCCGGAACCCTTGTTCAACGATTTGCTTTAAACCCTCTGCTGCACCGCTGCGCCTTGAACACAACAATAACAAGACTGGAGACTCACCCCCATGAACTTCAAACGCACCTTGCTCGCCGCTGCACTTCCGCTGATGTTCACCTTTGCCGGTGCCGCTCAGGCGCTGGAACTCAAATTCGCTGACATTCACCCCGCCGGTTACCCGACTGTCGTCGCCGAAGAAAGCATGGGCAAGACCCTGACCAAGGAAACCAACGGCGAGCTGACCTTCAAGTACTTCCCGGGCGGTGTACTCGGTTCGGAAAAGGAAGTGATCGAGCAGATGCAAGTCGGCGCGGTACAGCTGTCACGCGTCAGCCTGGGGATCGTCGGCCCGGTGGTGCCGGACGTGAACGTGTTCAACATGCCGTTCATCTTCCGCGACCAGCAACACATGCGTAACGTCATCGACGGCCCGGTAGGCGACGAAATCCTCGGCAAAATCACCAACTCCGAATTCGGCCTGGTGGCCCTGGCCTGGATGGATGGCGGCACGCGCAACATCTACACCAAGAAACCGGTGCGCAAGCTCGAAGACCTCAAGGGCATGAAAATCCGTGTCCAGGGCAACCCGATGTTCATCGACATGATGAACGCCATGGGCGGTAATGGCATTGCCATGGACACTGGCGAAATCTTCAGCGCCCTGCAGACCGGCGTGATCGATGGCGCGGAAAACAACCCGCCGACCCTGCTCGAACACAACCACTTCCAGAACGCCAAGTTCTACAGTCTGACCGGTCACCTGATCCTGCCCGAGCCGATCGTGATGTCGAAAATCACTTGGGAAAAACTCACCCCGGATCAACAGGCGCAGGTCAAGACGGCCGCCAAGGCTGCCCAGGCCGAAGAACGCGTGCTGTGGGACAAGAAGTCCACTGCCAGCGAAGAAAAACTCAAGGCTGCCGGCGTCGAGTTCATCACCGTTGACAAGAAACCCTTCTACGACGCCACCGCCTCGGTTCGTGAGAAATACGGCGCGCCGTATGCCGATCTGATCAAAAAGATCGAAGCCGTTCAGTAACGCCTCCCGCTCCGTCCCCATGAACAAGGCCCGGTGCGCCCGATGACTGCGGCGCACCCGGTTACGGTGGAACCCGATGAAGAATCTACTGCTGCGTATCAACGACAAGATCTACATGACGTGCATCTGGGTCGCCGGCCTTTCCGTCCTGGCGATTTCCCTGATGATTCCCTGGGGCGTGTTCGCACGCTATGTGCTGGGCACCGGCTCGAGCTGGCCGGAACCCACAGCGATTCTGCTGATGATGGTGTTCACTTTTATCGGCGCTGCCGCCAGTTATCGCGCTGGCGCGCACATGGCCGTGGCAATGCTCACCGACCGCATGCCGCCGCAACTGAAATCCGCAGCGTCGATTTTTTCCCAACTGCTCATGGGCCTGATCTGCCTCTTCATGACCATCTGGGGCTTCAAGCTGTGCATGTCCACCTGGAACCAGTTCATGGCCGCCCTGCCCGACCTGCGGGTTGGCGTGACCTATTTGCCGATTCCACTGGGCGGATTGCTCACGCTGGTTTTCGTTGTGGAAAAACTCTTGCTCGGTGACCAGAGCAAACGTCGAGTCGTGCAGTTCGACCTGGTTGAAGAAAGTGAAGGTACCGCTTAATGGACGCTCTGATTCTGCTGGGCAGTTTTATCGTATTGATCCTGGTCGGCATGCCGGTCGCCTACGCGCTGGGTGCTGCTGCCCTGATCGGGGCATGGTGGATCGACATTCCGTTCCAAGCGGTGATGATCCAGGTTGCTTCGGGGGTGAACAAATTCTCGCTGCTGGCCATTCCGTTCTTCGTGCTGGCCGGTGCGATCATGGCCGAGGGCGGCATGTCGCGCCGGTTGGTGGCGTGTGCCGGGGTGCTGGTGGGTTTTGTCCGCGGAGGCCTGTCACTGGTCAACATCGTCGCGTCGACTTTCTTCGGCGCGATCTCCGGTTCGTCGGTGGCCGACACCGCCTCGGTGGGTTCGGTGCTGATTCCGGAGATGGAGCGCAAAGGCTATCCACGGGAATTCTCCACCGCCGTGACCGTCAGCGGTTCGGTGCAAGCCCTGCTGACGCCGCCAAGTCACAACTCGGTGCTTTACTCACTGGCCGCCGGCGGCACGGTCTCGATTGCCTCGCTGTTCATGGCGGGCATCGTACCGGGCCTGATGATGAGCGCCTGCCTGATGGTGCTGTGCCTGATCTTCGCGAAAAAGCGCAACTACCCAAAGGGTGAAGTGATCCCGATGCGCCAGGCGTTGAAAATCGTCGGCGAAGCGCTGTGGGGCATGATGGCGATGGTGATCATCCTTGGCGGGATTCTCTCCGGGATTTTCACCGCGACCGAGTCGGCAGCGATCGCCGTGCTCTGGGCGTTCTTCGTCACCATGTTCATCTACCGCGACTACAAGTGGCGTGAGCTGCCGAAACTGATGCACCGCACCGTGCGGACGATTTCGATTGTGATGATCCTGATCGGTTTCGCTGCGAGCTTCGGCTACATCATGACCCTGATGCAGATCCCGGCGAAGATCACCACGCTGTTCCTGACCCTGTCGGACAACCGCTACGTGATCCTGATGTGCATCAACGTCATGCTGCTGTTGCTCGGCACGGTGATGGACATGGCGCCGCTGATCCTGATTCTGACGCCGATCCTGATGCCGGTGATTCTCGGCATCGGCGTCGATCCGGTGCAGTTCGGCATGATCATGCTGGTCAACCTGGGGATCGGACTGATAACGCCGCCGGTGGGCGCGGTGTTGTTTGTCGGTTCAGCGGTGGGCAAGGTCAGCATTGAAAGCACGGTGAAGGCGCTCATGCCGTTTTACGCAGTGCTGTTTCTGGTGCTGATGCTGGTCACATACGTTCCGGCAATTTCGCTGTGGTTGCCACATCTGGTGTTGTAAGCCGATAAAAAACCGCAGCCCTTGATGGGCTGCGGTTTCTTTTGAAACTCAAGCCCGCAGCAACATATACCCCGCCACCACCAGACAGACACTGGCAAACCCCACCTGCAACGCCCGCGCCGGCACCCGCGCACAGAGCTTGCGGCCGATGATCATGCCGGCCACGCTGGCGACGATAAACGCCGCGCCCTGCCCGTCAATCCGCACACCGGCGTGAAACGAGCCGATCACGCCAATCGCCGAAATCAGACTGATCACCATCAATGACGTCGCGACAATCCCGCGCATTTGCACATCGGTCAGTTGCTTGAACGCCGGCACGATCAGAAAACCGCCACCGACGCCGAGCAAACCGGACACCACACCCGTCACCGCGCCCAACGCCGCCAACGTGGCGGTGCATTTGGCGGTCCAGTCAAAGCGCCCGGTTTGTTCATTGAGCATGCAATTCTTCTGACCCCAACTGGCGTGACCGTGATCGCTCGGCCCCTCCTGCTGACGCTCGCGGCGCAGCATGCGCCAGGCCACCATGACCATCAGCAGGCTGAACAGGATCATCAGGATTTTCTCCGGCAACTGGTGCGCGAAGTAGATGCCCAACGGCGAAAACACTGCGCCCAACGCCGCAATCAACAACGCCGCGCGATAGCGCACCAGGCCATGACGCAAACCGTCTATGGCACCGACCGCCGCCGCACTGCCGACCGCAAACAATGCGACCGGCGCTGCCTGGGTCATCGTCCAGCCAAGCCCGAGCACCAGCGCCGGCACCGCCAGAATCCCGCCGCCGGCCCCGGTCAAACCGAGGACCAACCCCATCACCACGCCAAACAGACTTGCCAGCAACATAGGGTTTTCTCAGTCAACCTTGGACAGACCAGTCAGCCACTCGCGGCCCTTGAGCATGCCGTTCCAGTAGAACCACGGCAGCAGCGTCGCCTTGAGAAACCATGCCGAACGCCGCGCCACCGTCGGGTCCAGTGGAAAGGTCGGCAGCAACTTGCCGGCGTATCCGAACTCGGCAAGGATCACCTTGCCTTTCTCCACCGTCAGCGGGCAGGAACCGTAGCCGTCGTACTTCAGCGGCAGCGGTTGTTGCTTGCGCGCGGCCAACAGGTTCTCCGCGACCACCACCACTTGCTTGCGCACTGCTGCGGCGGTTTTCGCGTTGCTGGTGCCGCAGATATCACCGAGTGCGAACACCTCGGGAAAGCGTGGGTGTTGCAGGCTGTGCGGATTGACTTCGCACCAGCCGGCAGCGTCGGCCAACGGGCTCTGCGCGATGAAATCCGGCGAAACCTGCGGCGGCACGACGTGCAGCAGATCGAAGGATTTCGCCACACGGGTGACGTTGCCGTCGGTGTCCTTGATCTCGAACCACGCGGTTTTCGCCGGGCCGTCGACCTTGACCAGATTGGAGTTGAACGCCAGCTGCGCGTTGTACTTTTCGATGTACTTCATCAACGGTGGCACGAACGTCGCCACGCCGAACAGCGCGGCGCCGGCCAGATTGAATTCGACATTGATGTTGCTCAGCACGGCGGTTTTACGCCAGTGATCGCAGGACAGATACAACGCTTTTTGCGGTGCGCCGGCGCATTTGATCGGCATCGCCGGTTGAGTGAACAGCGCTTTGCCGCCGCGCAGTTTCTGCACCTGATCCCAGGTGTACTGCGCGTGCTGGTAGCTGTAATTGGAAGTGACACCGTGCTGGCCGAGGCTGTCCTGCAAGCCTTCGATTTTTTCCCAGGCCAGACGCAAGCCGGGGCAGACGATCAGGTTTTGATAGCTGACCGTGCGTTGATCGTTGAGGGTGAGTTGGCGCTGGTCCGGGTCGATCGCGGTGACCGCCGCTTGAATCCAGTTCGCTTGCTTGGGCATGACCTTGTTCATCGGCCGGGCCGTGTCTTTCACGTCAAAGGCGCCACCGCCGACCAGCGTCCACGCCGGTTGGTAGTAATGCTGGGCACTCGGTTCGATCACGGTAATTTTCAGTGCCGGATCACGCTTGAGCAGACTGGCGACAAAACCGATACCGGCCGTACCGCCGCCGATGACCACGATGTCTGCACTGATGGATGGGCCCCAGTGTTGATCGTTCATTGCTTGTTCCTTTTGCTGCACGCAAGGATTTCTCAGCCTTCACACAAATCCATTGTAGGAGTGAGCCTGCTCGCGATAGCGGTGTGTCAGTCAATAAATATGTTGGCTGACCCACCGCTATCGCGAGCAGGCTCACTCCTACATTGGGATAGCGCGTTGGCTGGCATTTATTGATGGCCGAGGCTTTTCAGCACGGCGCCGCAATAGAGCCCGGAGAGGGTTTTCATCACCTGGATGACTTCGGGACTGGCGAGGCCGTAAAAAATGTACTTGCCTTCACGACGGGTCGCGACCAGCCCTTCATCGCGCAGGATGCCCAATTGCTGGGACAGCGTCGGCTGGCGCACACCGGTCATCGTTTCCAGTTCGCCGACATTGCGTTCGCCCTGAGTCAGTTGACACAGGATCAGCAGGCGATCCTCATTGGCCATGGCCTTGAGCAGCGCACAGGCCTTGGAGGCCGAGGCGCGCAGCTGGGCGACTTCACATTCGGTCAGACTGGATTGCATTTGCACGATGCCTTCAAGGTCACTTAAGCTGCGAACATTATGTTTTTAGATAAAGTGTTGCAACCCATTTCCCTTGTTCAGGTTGATGTCCATGCCCGCGCAGATTGAAGCTTTCCTCGACCCCGCCTCTTCGACCTACAGCTATGTGGTCTATGAAGAGGATGGCGGACAGTGCGCGATCGTCGATCCGGTGCTCGATTACGACGGCGCTGCCGGACGCACCTGCACCGCCCAGGCCGACCAAATCATCGCCTTCGTTCGCGCCCACAATTTGCAGGTGCAGTGGCTGCTGGAAACCCACGCTCACGCCGATCACCTGTCCGCTGCACCGTATCTGCGCCGGGAACTGGGTGGCAAAATCGCCATCGGTGAATCGATCAGCAAAGTGCAGAACGTGTTCAAGGCACTGTTCAATCTGGAGCCGGAGTTTTGCGTCGACGGCTCGCAGTTCGATCATCTGTTTGCGCCGAACGAGTCATTTCGCATCGGCAACCTCAAGGCCACCGCCCTGCACGTCCCCGGCCACACCCCGGCGGACATGGCTTATCTGATCGATGGCGAGCAGATTCTGGTCGGCGACACGCTGTTCATGCCCGATGTCGGCACGGCGCGCTGCGACTTTCCCGGCGGCAACGCCCATCAGTTGTTCAATTCGATCCAAAAGCTGCTGGCCTTCCCGGCCAGTGTGAAACTCTACGTTTGCCACGATTATCCGCCAGAAGGTCGCGCCTCGCAGTGCCAGACCACCGTCGGCGAACAACGCAAACACAATA
Organism: Pseudomonas sp. CROZ-RG-20F-R04-15; assembly: GCF_022662375.1. Lineage (GTDB taxonomy): Bacteria > Pseudomonadota > Gammaproteobacteria > Pseudomonadales > Pseudomonadaceae > Aquipseudomonas. The sequence goes on from NZ_JAKNQL010000024.1 coordinate 80,165, forward strand.
TTCATGTGCATGACGGGATTGATGAGGCAGCGTTCGTCGACATGCGCACCCGGCGCGATGCCGGGCTGGGCATGCCGACACTGTTGCTGCCGGCGATTCAGGTAAATGTGCGGGCGGGGAATCTGCCACCGGCGGAGGACAACGGTGTGGTTTACCTGAAGATTCCGCTCAATTCGCTATAGGAAAAAACCGCTCGGGCCGTTGCCGGATTATTTTTCCTACGAACGCTGTCGAGGGTGATGAACTGGTGAAAATCCCGTAAGCGAGCAGACTTCATTGGGCACACATTCAATGGAGTTTTCGCAATATGGATATTCGTCGTAATCACCGTGACATGACCGTGGCCCAGAAAAACGCGTTCATCAGGGCCATCCTGATCCTGAAAAATCAAACCCCCAGTATCCTGCGACCTGGTCAGCAGTATCGCTACGATGACTTTGTACAGATTCACAAGAATTCCATGGGACAGGGCAATCCGATTTTCCCCAACCCCCATCGCAATCCGCTGTTTTTCCCCTGGCACCGCATCCTGATTCGCCAATTCGAGCGGGAACTGCAAGGCGCAGCCAACGACCCCGGCATTACCCTACCGTACTGGAACTGGAGCATGAGCGGCGCGGACAACCCCTTCGTCGATGACTTCATGGGCAGGGATGGCGATGCGCGGTTTGAACAGCGCGTAACCATCGGGCCATTTGCTTTCGAGGGGCAGGTCTTTGGCATCAAGGTCTGGGATGGTGACGAAGGGATTGCGGCGCTGAGGCGCAATTTTGGCGCAGCAGGTTCGCCACTGCCCACCGTGCAAGAAATCGAGTCCGTCATGAACCGCACACCCTACTGGTCCGAACCCGAAGGTTGGGAAAACCAGATGGAGCGGATGCACAACAACGTGCATTCGTGGGTCGGCGGCAACATGGGCACGGCTGCGTCACCAAACGACCCGATATTCTTCCTCCACCACTGTCATCTCGATTATCTGTGGGAGAGGTGGAAGCGCCAGCACCCTGCCGAAGAAGTCATATCATTTGCCGAAAACGCACCCAACGGCATGCTCGAGGCCACAATGATCTTTCATCCGGACATCGAACCTGCCCCTTGGCAACAGACCTGGAAGATTAACCAGGTCCTCGACACTGCGGCACTTGATTATCGGTATGACTTCAGTAGCGCTGGCGCCGCGATCACGCCCCCAGAATCAAACCATTGATCGGCAACGGCAGCGCGGTCTTGTAGCGCACCTGCTTGAGCGCAAAGCTTGACCGAATGTTCGCCACACCCGGGACTTTGGTCAGGAAGTCCATCATGAAGCGTTCGAGCGACTGAATGGTCGGCACCAGGACCCGGATAAGGTAATCCGGGTCTCCGGCCATCAGGTAGCACTCCATCACCTCCGGGCGATCAGAGATGGCTTCCTCGAAATGCTGCAGCGCTTCCTCGACCTGTTTCTCGAGGCTGACGTGAATGAACACGTTCACGTGCAACCCCAGCAGATCAGCATCCAGCAGCGTGACCTGCTCGCGGATCAGGCCCAGTTCTTCCATCGCCTTGACCCGATTGAAGCACGGCGTTGGCGACAGGTTTACCGAGCGCGCGAGGTCGGCGTTGGTGATGCGGGCGTTCTCCTGAAGGCTGTTGAGAATGCCGATGTCGGTACGGTCCAGTTTGCGCATGAGACAAAACCACCTGTTTTTTATGTTTATGCAGAATTTCTATCTGCAAATGATCTCCAGCGCAATGAAACAGAGATAAATATTCTTCTTGCCCGGGCCTATGATTGTTGTAGGACAAGATTTCTTCTACCGAGGAATGACTGCCAGCTCACTACAAGAAATTCACAAGATCGAGCGTAGAAGCCATGACCCAAGCGTATGAACCGCTACGCCTGCACGTCCCTGAACCCTCGGGCCGCCCAGGCTGCAAAACCGACTTTTCGTACCTGCATCTGACCGACGCAGGCACGGTGCGCAAACCTTCCATCGACGTTGAACCTGCCGACACTGCCGACCTGGCCCGTGGGCTGATTCGCGTGCTCGACGATCAGGGCAACGCTCTCGGCCCATGGGCTGAGAACGTGCCGGTCGAGATTCTGCGCAAGGGCATGCGCGCCATGCTCAAGACGCGGATCTACGACAACCGCATGGTGGTCGCCCAGCGTCAGAAAAAAATGTCGTTCTACATGCAAAGCCTCGGCGAAGAAGCCATCGGCAGTGCTCAGGCGCTGGCGTTGAACATCGACGACATGTGCTTCCCGACCTACCGCCAACAAAGCATCCTGATGGCCCGCGATGTGCCATTGGTCGACCTGATCTGCCAATTGCTGTCCAACGAGCGCGATCCGCTCAAGGGCCGCCAGTTGCCGATCATGTACTCGGTCAAGGACGCCGGGTTCTTCACCATCTCCGGCAACCTCGCCACCCAGTTCATTCAAGGCGTGGGCTGGGGCATGGCTTCCGCGATCAAAGGCGACACCAAAATCGCCTCGGCGTGGATCGGTGACGGCGCCACCGCCGAATCGGACTTCCACACCGCCCTCACCTTCGCCCACGTTTATCGCGCGCCGGTGATCCTCAATGTGGTCAACAACCAATGGGCGATTTCGACCTTCCAGGCCATTGCCGGTGGTGAAGCCACCACCTTCGCCGGACGCGGCGTCGGTTGCGGCATCGCCTCGCTGCGCGTGGATGGCAACGACTTCTACGCCGTATACGCGGCCTCTGCCTGGGCGGCTGAACGCGCGCGCCGCAACCTCGGCCCGACCATGATCGAATGGGTCACCTACCGCGCCGGTCCGCACTCGACCTCCGACGATCCGTCGAAATATCGCCCGGCCGATGACTGGAGCCACTTCCCGCTCGGTGACCCGATTGCGCGCCTCAAGCAGCACCTGATCAAGGTCGGCCACTGGTCGGACGAAGAGCACGCAGCCGTCAGCGCCGAGCTCGAAGCCGAAGTGATTGCCGCGCAGAAACAGGCCGAACAGTACGGCACCCTGGCCGGCGGCCAGATTCCAAGCGCCGCGACCATGTTCGAAGACGTCTACAAAGAGATGCCGGAGCACTTGAAGCGCCAGCGTCAGCAGTTGGGGATCTGACATGAACGACCACAACAACAATATTCAGTTGGAAACCGCCATGACCACGACCACCATGACCATGATCCAGGCCCTGCGCTCGGCCATGGATGTGATGCTTGAGCGTGATGACAACGTCGTCGTGTTCGGTCAGGACGTCGGTTACTTCGGCGGTGTGTTCCGTTGCACCGAAGGCCTTCAAACCAAATACGGCACCTCGCGGGTATTCGACGCACCAATCTCGGAAAGCGGCATCGTCGGTGTGGCTGTCGGCATGGGTGCCTACGGTTTGCGTCCGGTCGCCGAGATTCAGTTCGCCGACTACGTCTATCCGGCTTCCGACCAGATCATTTCCGAAGCGGCGCGCCTGCGTTATCGCTCGGCAGGCGAGTTCACCGCGCCGATGACCCTGCGCATGCCTTGCGGCGGCGGCATCTACGGCGGCCAGACCCACAGCCAGAGCATCGAGGCGATGTTCACTCAGGTTTGTGGTCTGCGCACGGTCATGCCGTCCAACCCGTATGACGCCAAAGGCTTGCTGATCGCCTCCATCGAAAACGATGACCCGGTGATCTTCCTTGAGCCGAAACGCCTGTACAACGGCCCGTTCGACGGTCACCACGACCGCCCGGTAACCCCGTGGTCGAAACACCCGCAAGCCCAGGTTCCGGACGGTTATTACACCGTGCCGCTGGACGTTGCCGCGATCACCCGTCCGGGCAAGGACGTGACCGTGCTGACCTACGGCACCACCGTTTACGTCTCGCAAGTCGCTGCCGAAGAATCCGGCGTGGATGCCGAAGTCATCGACCTGCGCAGCCTGTGGCCGCTGGACCTGGAAACCATCGTCAAATCGGTGAAGAAAACCGGTCGTTGCGTGGTGGTTCACGAAGCCACCCGCACCTGCGGTTTCGGCGCCGAACTGGTGTCGCTGGTGCAAGAGCATTGCTTCCATCACCTGGAAGCGCCGATCGAACGCGTCACCGGTTGGGACACCCCTTACCCGCACGCGCAAGAGTGGGCGTATTTCCCAGGGCCGTCCCGAGTGGGTGCGGCGTTGAAACGGGTCATGGAGGTCTGAATGGGCACGCACGTTATCAAGATGCCGGACATCGGCGAAGGCATCGCAGAAGTAGAACTGTCGCAGTGGCACGTCAAGGTTGGCGATCTGGTCGTTGAAGATCAGGTGCTGGCGGATGTGATGACCGACAAGGCCATGGTTGATATTCCGTCGCCGGTCCACGGCAAGGTGATTGCCCTCGGTGGTCAGCCGGGTGAAGTGATGGCGGTTGGCAGTGTGCTGATCAGCATCGAGGTTGAAGGTGCCGGCAATCTAAAAGAATCGGCCGCGCCTGCCCCCGTCAAAGAAGCGCCTGCGGCGCCGAAAGTTGAAGCCGTGGTGGAAAGCAAACCTGCTGCCGCATCACGTCCCGCTGCAGTTTGCCAAGGCCCGATGGTTGCCCGCGAAGCAGACGAGCGTCCGCTGGCCTCCCCGGCCGTGCGCAAACATGCGCTGGATCTGGGTATACAGTTGCGTCTGGTACGCGGTTCCGGCCCGGCCGGTCGTGTGTTGCACGAAGACCTTGAGGCTTATCTCGCGCAAGGTCAGTCGAACGCCTCGGCACCGGTTGCCGCCGCGTACGCCCAGCGCAACGACGAAGAACAGATTCAAGTGATCGGCATGCGCCGCAAGATCGCCCAGCGTATGCAGGACGCCACCCAGCGTGCCGCACACTTCAGCTATGTCGAAGAAATCGACGTCACTGCCATCGAGGAACTGCGCGCGCATTTGAATGAAAAACACGGCGCCAGCCGTGGCAAGTTGACCTTGCTGCCGTTCCTCGTCCGCGCCCTGGTCGTCGCCCTGCGCGACTTCCCGCAGATGAACGCCCGCTACGACGACGAAGCCCAAGTCATCACTCGCCTCGGTGCGGTGCATGTCGGCGTCGCCACGCAAAGCGATATCGGCCTGATGGTGCCGGTGGTCCGCCACGCCGAGGCGCGCAGCCTGTGGGACAGCGCCACGGAAATTTCCCGTTTGGCTAACGCCGCACGCAATGGCAAGGCCAGCCGCGATGAGCTGTCCGGCTCGACCATCACCCTGACCAGCCTCGGTGCGCTGGGCGGCATCGTTAGCACGCCGGTGCTGAACCTGCCGGAAGTGGCGATCGTCGGTGTGAACAAAATCGTCGAACGGCCGATGGTCGTCAAAGGCCAGGTGGTGATCCGCAAAATGATGAACCTCTCCAGCTCCTTCGATCACCGCGTGGTCGATGGCATGGACGCGGCGCTCTTCATCCAGGCCATTCGTGGCTTGATCGAACAACCTGCCACTTTGTTTGTGGAGTAAGGCGCGCATGCAATCTCTGAACACTACGCTGCTGATCATCGGCGGCGGCCCCGGCGGTTATGTAACGGCAATCCGCGCCGGGCAACTGGGCATCCCGACCATTCTGGTCGAAGGCCAATCGCTGGGCGGCACCTGCCTGAACATCGGCTGCATCCCATCGAAAGCGCTGATTCACGTGGCTGAACAGTTTCACCAGACCCAGCATCACAGTCAGCATTCGGCGCTGGGCATCAGCGTTTCCGCGCCGAGCCTCGACATCAGCAAAAGCGTCGAGTGGAAGGACGGCATCGTTGATCGCCTGACCACCGGCGTCGCTGCCTTGCTGAAAAAGAACAAGGTTCAGGTCATCAACGGCTGGGCCAAAGTCATCGACGGCAAAACCGTTGACGTTGGCGACACGCGCATCCAGTGCGAGCACTTGGTGCTGGCCACCGGTTCGACCAGCGTCAATCTGCCGATCCTGCCGATTGGCGGGCCGATCATCTCTTCCACCGAAGCACTGGCGCCGACATCCGTGCCAAAACGCCTGGTCGTGGTGGGTGGCGGTTACATTGGTCTGGAACTGGGCATTGCTTATCGCAAGCTTGGCGCCGAGGTCAGTGTGGTCGAGGCGCAGGATCGCATCCTGCCGGCCTACGACGCAGAACTGACGCAACCGGTGCATGACGCGCTGAAGCAGCTGGGCGTGAAGCTGTACCTCAAACACAGCGTGCTGGGATTCGACGGTACTTTGCAGGTGCGCGATCCAGAAGGCGAAACCCTGAATCTGGAAACCGATCAGGTGCTGGTCGCCGTTGGTCGCAAACCGAACACGCAGGGCTGGAACCTCGAAGCGCTGAATCTGGACATGAACGGTTCGGCGATCAAGATCGACAGCCGCTGCCAGACCAGCATGCGTAACGTCTACGCGATTGGCGATTTGAGCGGCGAACCGATGCTGGCCCACCGCGCCATGGCTCAGGGTGAGATGGTTGCCGAGTTGATCAGCGGCAAAACCCGTGAGTTCAGCCCGACAGCCATTGCTGCGGTGTGCTTCACCGATCCGGAACTGGTGGTGGTCGGCAAGACGCCTGACGAGGCCAAGGCTGCGGGTCTGGACTGCATTGTTTCCAGTTTCCCGTTCGCCGCCAATGGCCGGGCGATGACGCTGGAATCGAAAAGCGGCTTCGTGCGGGTGGTCGCTCGTCGGGATAACCATGTGATTGTCGGCTGGCAAGCGGTGGGCGTAGGTGTTTCCGAGCTGTCGACGGCGTTTGCGCAAAGCCTGGAAATGGGCGCGCGGCTGGAGGACATCGGCGGCACCATTCATGCGCATCCGACTTTGGGTGAAGCGGTGCAGGAAGCGGCGTTGCGTGCCCTCGGGCATGCGTTGCACCTGTAGCTGCGTTGATCGTTCCCACGCTCTGCGTGGGAATGCAGCCGGGGACGCTCTGCGTCCCAAAAGCCGAACGCGGAGCGTCCGATGAGGCATTCCCACGCAGAGCGTAGGAACGATCAAGCGTGGGAACGATCAGTGGAGCTAATTCCGGCTGCGAAACCGCTCAAGAATGAAGTATTGTTGTGCCCATCCAAAAAACGTCAGAAGCCTTGAACCGTTTCGGCGGTTGTTCAGTGATAGAGGGTGTCATGGGTAACGAAAGCATCAATTGGGACAAGCTGGGTTTTGACTACATCAAGACCGACAAACGCTATCTGTCGTACTTTCGCGATGGCGAGTGGGACAAAGGCACCCTGACCGAAGATAACGTGCTGCACATCAGCGAAGGCTCGACTGCCCTTCACTATGGCCAGCAGTGCTTCGAAGGCATGAAGGCCTATCGTTGCAAGGACGGCTCGATCAACCTGTTCCGCCCGGACCAGAACGCCCTGCGCATGCAACGCAGCTGCGCGCGTCTGCTGATGCCAACGGTCGACACCGAGCAGTTCATCGAAGCGTGTAAAGAAGTGGTGCGTGCCAACGAGCGCTTCATTCCGCCATACGGCACCGGCGGCGCGCTGTACCTGCGTCCGTTCGTGATCGGCGTGGGTGACAACATCGGCGTGCGCACTGCACCCGAGTTCATCTTCTCGATCTTCTGCATCCCGGTCGGCGCCTACTTCAAGGGCGGCCTGACCCCGCACAACTTCCAGATCTCCAGCTACGACCGCGCCGCCCCACAAGGCACCGGCGCTGCCAAGGTCGGTGGCAACTACGCGGCCAGCCTGATGCCGGGCTCGAAAGCGAAGAAAGCCAACTTCGCCGACGCGATCTATCTGGATCCGATGACCCACACCAAGATCGAAGAAGTCGGCTCGGCCAACTTCTTCGGGATCACCCACGACAACAAGTTCATCACCCCGAACTCGCCGTCGGTTCTGCCAGGCATCACCCGCCTGTCGCTGATCGAACTGGCGAAATCGCGTCTGGGCCTGGAAGTGGTTGAAGGCGACGTGCTGATCGACAAACTGTCGGACTTCAAGGAAGCCGGCGCTTGCGGTACGGCTGCGGTGATCACCCCGATCGGTGGAATCAGCTATAACGACCATCTGCATGTGTTCCACAGCGAAACCGAAGTCGGCCCGGTGACACAGAAGCTCTACAAAGAGCTGACTGGCGTGCAGACCGGCGACATCGAAGCGCCAGCGGGCTGGATCGTCAAGGTTTGATCTGACGGCTGCTGATGCACAAAAGCCCTCCACCGAGTGATTGGTGGGGGGCTTTTTTGATTGTGGTTGTTGGTTTTTTTTGGGTAAGGCTGGAGATCTTTTCCCCCTCACCCCAGCCCTCCCGAAACGTCGGACCGCCCCCAGGGGGGCGAGGGGAAAGGGAGCCGATTTTCATGCTTTTTAAAACCTGAGTTCGACGCAAACTTTCAGGTCGATGGATCAAGTCCGAA
>NZ_JAKNQL010000025.1 GCF_022662375.1 Pseudomonas sp. CROZ-RG-20F-R04-15
CGAGCCTGCTCGCGATGGCGTCACCGCGGTGTTTCAGTCCGGCTCACACCCCTTCAACACCAACCGGATAATCGTCTGCGCCGCCGCTTCATAATCCGCCTCGTCCAGCTTGTCCTTCCCCGTGACTGCAGAAATCTGCCAGTCGAAGTCGGCGTAGGTCTGGGTCGCGGCCCAGATGCTGAACATCAGGTGGTTGGGGTCGATCGGGGCGATCTGGCCGCGATCGATCCAGCTCTGGATGCAGTCGATGTTGTGCTTGGCCTGGCCGTTGAGCTGCTCGACCAGATCGGCGCTCAGGTGCGGCGCGCCGTGCATGATTTCGCTGGCAAATACTTTCGAGGCGAAGGGCAGGTCGCGGGAGATGCGGATCTTCGAGCGGATATAGCCACTCAGCACTTCGCTCGGTACACCGTCCGGATTGAACGGGGTCGAAGCCTGCAAGATCGGCACGATGATGCTTTCCAATACCTCGCGGTAAAGGTTTTCCTTGGACTTGAAGTAGTAGTAGACGTTGGGCTTGGGCAATCCCGCCTTGGCGGCGATGTCGCTGGTTTTGGTCGCAGCGAAGCCCTTGTCGGCAAACTCCTCACTGGCGGCACGCAGGATCAGTTCTTTGTTGCGCTCGCGGATTGTGCTCATAAACCCGGTGGTTCCTTGCCTGTTCTGGCGGTTGCGCATGGTAGCACCGGCCTCGCGCGGCGCTCAAGAATGCCCCGCGTGGTCTGTGGTCGCGTTATGCTTCGCAACATTCGTACATAAAAGGAAACAGGATTCATGGCAGGAAGCAGTTTGCTGGTGCTGATCGATGACATCGCCACCGTTCTGGACGACGTTGCATTGATGACCAAAATGGCCGCCAAGAAGACCGCCGGGGTGCTCGGCGATGATCTGGCGCTCAATGCCCAGCAAGTCTCCGGCGTACGTGCCGAGCGGGAAATTCCCGTGGTCTGGGCGGTGGCCAAGGGCTCGTTCGTCAACAAACTGATCCTGGTGCCGTCGGCGTTGGCGATCAGTGCGTTCGTACCGTGGCTGGTGACGCCGTTGCTAATGGTCGGCGGTGCTTACTTGTGTTTCGAAGGTTTCGAGAAGCTCGCGCACAAGTTTTTGCACAGCGAAGCTGAAGATGAAGCAGGGCACGCGCAGCTGACTGAGGCGGTAGCTGATCCGGCGACCGATCTGGTGGCGTACGAGAAGGACAAGATCAAAGGTGCGATTCGCACTGACTTCATCCTGTCTGCAGAAATCATTGCGATCACCTTGGGCACCGTGGCTGATGCTTCGTTGACGCAGCAAGTGATCGTGATGTCTGGTATCGCCATCGTCATGACGGTGGGCGTTTATGGCCTGGTGGCGGGCATCGTCAAACTCGACGATCTCGGTTTGTGGCTGACCCAGAAGCCTGGGCAGTTCGCGAAGAAAATCGGCAGCGCCATTCTCAGCGCTGCACCGTACATGATGAAGACCTTGTCGGTGGTCGGTACGGCGGCAATGTTCCTGGTCGGCGGCGGCATCCTCACCCATGGCGTGCCGGTGCTGCATCACTGGATTGAAGGTGTTGGCGCGGCGGCCGGCAGTGTCGGGTTTGCGGTGCCGATGTTGCTCAATGGTGTGGCGGGGATCATCGCTGGCGCGGTGGTGTTGGCGGTGGTTGCCGTCGTCGGCAAAATCTGGCGCGCGATCAAAGGCTGAACGCAATATCCCTGTGGGAGCGAGCCTGCTCGCGAAGGCGTCGAGTCAGTCAGCTCTTCAGGTGCTGATGCACCGCATTCGCGAGCAGGCTCGCTCCCACATTGGATTTTGGTGATGCCACGAAAAAGGGCCATTCGACTCGCATCGAATGGCCCTTTTTTGTACCTGCCGAAAACTACTCGGCGATCTGCAACTTGCGCGCCTCGGTATACACGTAACGCACTTTCTCGTACTCGAACGGCGAGTTCATCTGGCCATAACGGAAGCTGGTCTGATAACGCTTGTCGACCGCACGCAGGGCCCAGATTTCCGGGTGGTTGGAGCTGACTTCCGAGACGTTGAGGAAGTTGATCGCCGATTCGGCGGTGTAATCCACAGCCAGGCCTGCGGTATCGCGGATGTTCGACGGGCCGAAGATCGGCAGTACGAAGTAGGCGCCCCCCGGCACACCATAGAAGCCCAACGTCTGACCGAAGTCTTCGCTCTGACGCGGCAGGCCCATGGCGGTGGCTGGGTCCCACAAACCGGCAATGCCGATGGTGGTGTTGAGCAGCAGCCGCGCGGTGGTTTCCATCGAGCGCTGGCCCTTGAACTGCAACAGGCTGTTGACCAGGTTCGGCACGTCACCGAGGTTGTTGAAGAAGTTGCTCACACCCGTACGGACGAAGCTTGGCGTGATGTAACGATAGCCGTCGACCACCGGCAGAAACACCCATTGGTCGAAGCGATAGTTGAAGTGGTAGACCCGGCGGTTCCACGATTCCAGCGGGTCGTAGACGTTCAGCGCGTTGAGCGTCGAGCGCTCGAACTCGCGTTGATCCAGCCCCGGGTTGAACTTGAGTTTCGACAGCGGCTCTTTGAAGCCGTCGCTGTCGACCACGACGGGCGCGTTGGCTTTACTGTTGTCGGCCTGGGCCACGCCTGCGCAGAGAAGCGCTGCAATCAGCAGGAGATATTTAGCCACGGAAGAACTCCAGCATGGCGTCGCTGTTGACGCGGTAGTTAAGGTTGCCGCAGTGGCCGCCCAGTGGATAAACAGTCAGGCGATCACCGAAGGTCTTGCGCAGGAAACCGAGGTCGCCCGGGCCGAGGATCACGTCGTCGGCGTTGTGCATCACGGCGATTTTCGGGCTGTCGTGCAGGTAATCCTTGAGCGCATACAGGCTGACCTGATCGATCAGTTGCAGCAGGCTGCCGCCGTCGGTGCGCGCGCGCCACATCGGGATCACCTGATCGGTCAGGTAGCAGTCGAAGTCGCACTGCAGCGCACGCTTGAGGAACGGCGTGAGGCTGGTGCCTTCGGTGATCGGGAATTTCGGCGGGGTGATCAGGCCGCGACGGTTGATCAGGTCCGAGGTGAACGCGATGTCGGCCGCAGAGAAACGGAACGAGGTGCCGATCAGCATCGCCATCTGTTCGTTGGTCAGGTGTTGCTTGGACTGCTGGAAGTCGTAGAGCAACGCATCGTTGAGGTCGATGTAGCCTTTCTGCTGGAAGTAGCGGGTCAGCTTGCCCAGCACCAGTTCATAGAACGTGGTGCTGCTGTTGATGCCTTTGACTTCGGTCTGCACCAGCTTGTCGAGGTTGGTGACCGAGGTGTAAAGGTTGACCGGCGGGTTGAGCAGCAGGACTTTCTTGAAGTTGAAGCTGCGGCGCGTCTCGTCCAGATGCGCGACAAACGCAGCATCAAGGGCGCCGAGGCTGTAGCCGGTCAGATAATACTCGGTGACCGGCAGCTTCGGATTCTGCGCCCGTACGGCCTGCATCACCCGGTACATGTCTTCGGCGTCTTCCTTGGTCACGCCCGGGGTCGCGAAGCGGGAGGCGGCGCTGATGAAGTCGAAACTGGTCGGCGACGACAACTGCACGACGTGGTAACCCGCTTTGTAATAGAGCTTTTTCAGGTATTCGTTGAGCGTGCTGTCATAGCGTGCGCCGGTGCCGGCGATCAGGAAAATCAGCGGTGCCGGTTTGTCTTGGGTGGCGATGCGATAGGTGAGCTTTTTCACTGCCCAGAAGTTGTCCGGCAGGATGAACTCGCGCTCCGGGCGCAACGTCAGGCTGCGGTCCGTCTGATTGATGTCATCGTCGAGCGGCAGCTCCGGGCGTAAATCGGGCGGGGTCGTGGCGATGGTCGCCTCGAACGGGTTGGTCAGCGGGTAGCCATAACTGGCGGCATCGATATCCACCGCCAGTGCGGACGCACTCAAAATAAGGCCGCTGAACAGCGCGGCGAAGCGCAAGGAACGGAGCATGACTAGATCCCTTAGAGGAAGGTGCCGAATGAAGTTCGCAGGCTATGACCACCGGGCTTGCGCCAAAGTGCCATGCTGCGGCACCAAACAGGCAGAATTCGGAGTAATAGTAGCTGGACGATACACTTTGCACCGACTGAATGAACAGTTAACAGTTGTTAGTTCTTGCACACCGCTGGCGGCAGATTAAGCTGGCCGCCGATTTCCGAAGATTGGAGTGTTTCATGTCCCGCCGCTTGCCCGTGATTCTGCTGCTCGTTCTGTTGCCGTTATGGCTGGCCGCCAGCTATGGCGCACGTTATGGCTTTATGGAGGACGGGCAGTGGGTCGGTATCTGCGTGGATGAGGCCAGTCGCTGGGAATGCCAGGTGCGTTCGAACCTTGGGTTGATGATTCACTTCAAGGTATTGGGCTGGGCGGCGCTCGGCGCGGCGCTGATCGGTTTCGTGCTGCCCGGGCGGGCAGGGTGGTGGCTGGCGGTGTTGGCGCTGGTGTTCGGGGTGCCGGCACTGGCGTTGTACAACACCACGTTGGCGGTGTTTGCGTTGGTGATTGCCGGGTTGCGTCTGGTCCGCGAGTCCCGTAGCGCCTGACAGTCAGACTTCGCGAGCAAGCTCGCTCCCACATTTGGAATGCATTCTCCTGTGGGAGCGAGCTTGCTCGCGAAGAGGTCTTTAGCCTCGCTGAAAATCAGTCCTTGCGAACGCGCAGGCAGCGCCACAAAGCAACCACCATCAACACACTCACCAACGCCCAGCCCCACGCCTGCTGATTCTGCAAACCTTCCTGATACAACTGCGGCGCAATCCCCGCCCCGACAATAAACGTCAGCAGAGCAATCTCGCGACGTGGCACGTTGACCGGGCGACACAGATAAACCAGCGCCGCCAGCACGAACGCCATGCTCGCAAAGCTGCGATAACGCGGATCGAAGACCATCTCGAGCATCATCACCGCAGCGGCAAAACCTGCCGCCGCGACCAGCCAGCCGGCCCGGCGCTCAAGCAGATTGAACGCCCGCTCACGCCAGCCGGTACGGGCGCTCAACGTCAACGCAGCGTGCGCCAACACCAACAGATTCAGCGCCGTCAGCAAACCGACCCACAGCCACTCACTGGCAAATCGCGTGGTCACCCGCGCCAGATCACCCCAGGCGCCGATCGAGCAGGCGGCGAGGGCGCCCAGCAGCGGCAACACCAGCGCCGAGCGCGTAGTGCGAACGCGACCGCCGAGCATCAGCGTGCCAAGAAAAATCAAACCACCGACCGCCAGCCATTCCTTCCAGTACGGCACGTTGGTCACTGGCCCGGCGAGCACGCCTTTGTCCTGACGATCCGCGTCGAACAGCCCCCAGTAACCGCCGACCGCGCCTTCACTGCCGCGCTTCCACGGCTGGTCAAACGCTTCGATCAGGTTGTAATGCCAGCCTTCCTTCTCGGCCATCGCGACAAAACCACGAATGAATTTGGCCTCGTTGACCCGGCTCGGCAGGGCTGTCTCTCGCTGGCGGCCTTCGCTCGGCCAGCCGGTTTCACCGATCATCACGTCTTTCGGCGCAAATTTATTGCCGAACACTTGGCGCACATCCGCGACGTGTTGCAGGGCGACATCGATGTTCGATGGATCATCCTCCCAATACGGCAGCAAATGGATGGTCAGGAAATCCACCGCTGGCGCGACTTCCGGATGCTTGAGCCAGAACTCCCAGACATCGGCGTACGTGACCGGTTGCCTGACCTGGCTTTTGACCTTATTGATCAGCTTCGCCAGTTGCGCACCGGTAACTTCCTTGCGCAGCAAGGCTTCGTTACCGACGATCACTGCACTGACTACGTCCGGGTTGGCGTTGGCCGATTTGATCAGCAGGTCGACTTCTTTCTCGGTGTCCACCGGGTTGCTGTTGACCCAGGCGCCGATCATCAATTTCAGTCCATGTTTGCGCGCCAGATCCGGCAGCGCCTCAAGGCCCGTCATCGAATAGGTGCGAATGCACTCAAAGCGAGTCGCCAGCAACGCGAGGTCAGCGTCCATGCGTTCCGGGCGCAGCTTGAACGGCACGTCGAATGGCGACTGGTCTTTATCGAACGGCGTGTAGGAGGCGCATTGCAATTTGTGCGTCGGGGTCGCGGCGTCCGGCAGGATTACCGGTTGGCCGAGGCCGTACCAGAAGCCGCCGAGGGCAAACAGCCCGAGCAGGCAGGCGAAGAGATAAGGCAAAAAGGGGAAGCGGGAAGTCGCGGACATGGTCAGGCCGAGTGGCTGCAAAGCGAGGCATGTTACCTGCATTTATAGAGGGGTTGGTGACCGGCATGATTTGTACATGCAAAGTTCGGGCGGATTATTTGGCGTCATTTATATAGCCGCGATTAATGGCCTTCTGATGTCGTTTCTCGTTGCCTTGAGGTCGCTGACAGAGCAGGTCGCCTGCGGCGTCAGGTTGATGATCAAGGCATCAGTACTCCGCTGATGTTCGAGTTGGTTTGCGGTCAGGCGTGATGGGGGCGCTGTGCACCATAACAATACGTTGACGATGCCCGGCATCCGTCGGGCGCAGCATTTCGGGGAAGTAACGATGAAGATGCGACGACTTTTAGGCGCAGGTGCCGCTCTGGTGCTTGCGATGAGTTCCACTTTCGCCAGCGCAGAAAAACAGACCCTGAACATCGGTTACGTTGACGGTTGGTCCGACAGCGTCGCGACCACCCACGTGGCGGCCGAAGTGATCAAGCAGAAACTCGGCTACGACGTGAAACTGCAAGCCGTCGCCACCGGGATCATGTGGCAGGGTGTTGCCACCGGCAAGCTCGACGCCATGCTCTCGGCCTGGCTGCCCGTGACCCACGGCGAATACTGGACGAAGAACAAGGATCTGGTCGTCGATTACGGCCCGAACTTCAAGGATGCGAAAATCGGCCTGATCGTGCCGGAGTATGTGAAAGCCAAGTCGATCGAAGACCTGAAAACCGACGACACCTTCAAGAATCGCATCGTCGGCATCGACGCCGGTTCAGGCGTGATGCTCAAGACCGATCAGGCGATCAAGGATTATGGCCTCGACAAGTATTCGCTCAAGGCCAGTTCCGGCGCTGGCATGATCGCCGAGCTGACCCGTGCCGAGAAGAAAAACGAATCGATCGCCGTTACCGGTTGGGTGCCGCACTGGATGTTCGCCAAGTGGAAACTGCGCTTCCTCGACGATCCGAAAGGCGTGTATGGCGCGGCTGAAACCGTGAACAGCATCGGCAGCAAAGAACTGGCGACCAAAGCGCCGGAAGTGGCCAAGTTCCTGAAGAACTTCCAGTGGGCGTCGAAAGACGAAATCGGCGAAGTCATGCTGGCGATTCAGGACGGTGCCAAGCCTGACGCAGCTGCCAAGGATTGGGTCGCCAAGCACCCGGATCGCGTGGCTGACTGGACCAAATAACCGCCACACCGCCGTACTCCACTGTGGGAGCGAGCCTGCTCGCGAATGCGATCTGTCAGTTGATACATATTTCGACTGAACCGACGCTTTCGCGAGCAGGCTCGCTCCCACATTTATTTATGCATGCTTGAAATTGGCAAAAGTGTCATGGCGTTCTACTACTAAGGTCGTCTGTTACCGCTCCCGCAGCCGCATACATTAGCTATGTTCCAATAATAATCTGTGCTGCGAGGATAAAAACAATGAACGACAGCATTTACCTCTCGATTCAAAACAGTCCCCGATTCAAGGAGCTGGTTCAGAAAAGGGAACGATTCGCCTGGATTCTCTCGGCAATCATGCTTGGGCTTTACTCCGCATTCATCCTGCTGATCGCGTACGGGCCGCAAGTGCTCGGGGCGAAACTCAGTCCTGAATCTTCGATTACCTGGGGTATTCCGATCGGTGTCGGCCTGATTATCTCGGCCTTCGTCCTGACCGGTATTTACGTGCGCCGCGCCAATGGCGAGTTTGACGACCTGAACAATGCGATTCTCAAGGAGGCTCAGCAATGATCCGGCGTCTACTGGCTCTTCTGAGCATCTCGGCGTTCGCGCCAGCCGTCTGGGCCGCTGACGCCCTGACTGGCGAAGTTCACAAGCAACCGCTCAACGTCGCGGCGATCGCCATGTTCGTAGTGTTCGTTGGCGCCACCCTGTGCATCACGTACTGGGCGTCCAAGCGCAACAAGTCGGCTGCCGACTACTATGCGGCGGGCGGCAAGATCACCGGTTTCCAGAACGGTCTGGCGATTGCCGGTGACTATATGTCGGCGGCGTCCTTCCTGGGGATTTCCGCGCTGGTGTTCACTTCCGGCTACGATGGCCTGATCTACTCGATCGGCTTCCTGGTGGGCTGGCCGATCATTCTGTTCCTGATCGCCGAGCGTCTGCGCAACCTGGGTAAATACACCTTTGCCGACGTGGCGTCCTACCGCCTCGGGCAAACCCAGATCCGCACGCTGTCTGCCTGCGGTTCGCTGGTGGTGGTGGCGTTCTACCTGATCGCGCAAATGGTCGGTGCCGGCAAGCTGATCCAGCTGTTGTTCGGCCTCGACTACTACGTGGCGGTGATTCTGGTCGGTATCCTGATGTGCATGTACGTGCTGTTCGGCGGCATGCTGGCTACCACTTGGGTACAGATCATCAAAGCCGTGCTGTTGCTGTCCGGTGCCTCGTTCATGGCGCTGATGGTGATGAAGCACGTCAACTTCGACTTCAATATGCTGTTCTCCGAGGCGATCAAGGTTCACCCGAAAGGTGAGGCGATCATGAGTCCGGGCGGTCTGGTGAAAGATCCGATTTCGGCGTTCTCGCTGGGTCTGGCACTGATGTTCGGTACTGCGGGCCTGCCGCACATCCTTATGCGCTTCTTCACCGTGAGTGACGCTAAAGAAGCCCGTAAGAGTGTGTTGTACGCGACTGGCTTCATTGGTTACTTCTACATCCTGACCTTCATCATCGGCTTTGGCGCAATTCTGCTGGTCAGCACTAACCCAGCCTTTAAAGATGCAGCGGGCGCTCTGCTCGGCGGCAACAACATGGCGGCGGTGCACCTGGCTGATGCGGTGGGCGGCAGTATCTTCCTTGGCTTTATCTCGGCGGTAGCGTTTGCGACCATTCTGGCGGTAGTTGCCGGTCTGACCCTGGCCGGTGCTTCGGCGGTGTCTCACGACTTGTATGCCAGCGTGATCAAGAAGGGCAAGGCCAACGACAAGGATGAGATTCGCGTTTCGAAGATCACCACGATCGCACTTGGGATCCTGGCTATTGGCTTGGGTATCTTGTTCGAAAGCCAGAACATTGCGTTCATGGTAGGCCTGGCCTTCTCGATCGCGGCGAGTTGCAATTTCCCGGTGCTGTTGCTTTCGATGTACTGGAAGAAGTTGACCACTCGTGGTGCGATGATTGGCGGTTGGCTGGGGCTGGTCAGTGCGGTTGGTTTGATGGTGCTTGGGCCGACCATCTGGGTGCAGATCCTGCATCATGAGAAGGCGATCTTCCCTTACGAGTATCCGGCGCTGTTTTCGATGATTATCGCCTTTGTGGGTATTTGGTTCTTCTCGATTACGGATAAGTCGGCGGCTGCGGATAACGAGCGTGCGCTGTTCTTCCCGCAGTTTGTGCGTTCGCAGACTGGGTTGGGGGCGAGTGGGGCGGTTTCGCATTGATGGTTTGATGGTTTTGTAAATGTTTTGCTGAATGCCCCGGTTTAGAGATCGGGGCATTTTTATTGGGCGGTTATCGGCTAGAGCTGTGTACATATCCGTTGCTGCGGTAACGGCTGCTTAGGGTTTCGCCCTTACGGCGACTCACTTTTTTACAAGCGCCTAAAAAAGTAAGCAAAAAACGCTTGCTCCTACGTTCGGCCCGCTCGCTGGGGCTCGGGGTTCCTTCGCTGCGGGATCGATCCGGGCGCAGTGCCTACGGTTTGCTTCGCTGCACCTCCTCTCGCTGCGTTTGGCTGCGCCAAACGGTCGCTGCGCTCCCACCCGCCGGATCAATCCCTCCGCTCAGCCTTCCGACGTCGCCTTACAGATCAAGAGCTGCAGCCGAGCTAACGCTCATCCTGTTGAGTGGTGAGGAGCAACAGCGCGCTCGGCTTTGGATTGGTTGTGGATTCGCCCCTCACCCCAGCCCTCTCCCGGAGGGAGAGGGGGCCGATCTGTGGGTGTTTCAAGACCTGAGTTCACCGCGGTATCGCACGTCGGCGTAGCTCTCGCAATCACCTCGGTCAGTTCCCTCTCCCCCCGGGAGGGAGAGGGGGCCGATCTGTGGGTGTTTCAAGGCCTGAGTTCACCGCGGTATCGCACGTCGGCGTATCTCTCGCAATCACCTCGGTCAGTCCCCTCTCCCTCCGGGAGGGAGAGGGGGCCGATCTGTGGGTGTTTCAAGGCCTGAGTTCACCGCGGTATCGCACGTCGGCGTAGCTCTCCCAAACACCTCAATCAGTCCCCTCTCCCTCCGGGAGAGGGCTAGGGTGAGGGGCTCTTGATCTGGCTTGTGATCTTGATCTGGCTTTGGCTTCGGCTTTTGATCTTTTGCCCCATCGGCAGGCCGAGCGTAGGTGTTCATCCGGGGGTAGGCGCGCAGCGCCCTGCGGCGCAGCCGCATACATCGAGAGGAGGTGCAGCGAAGCAAACCGTAGGCGATGCCCCCGGATGGGCACCGTAGCGAGGGAACACTGAGCCTAAGCGAAGTGCCGTACGCCGGGGCAAAGCCTTTTGGGTTACCTTTTCGGCGTTTGGAAAAGGTGACTCGCTGTAAAAGCGAAACCGCCAGCAGCAGCACCCGCAGCAACGGATATGCCCCCAATCCCCAATCCCCAATCCCCAGACAAACAAAAACGGCCCCTATATAAATAGAGGCCGTTCTCGGTACAACTTAAGACTTCATCGCAAGACAAATCTTATTTGCGGTCTTCCAGCTTGGTGATATCACGCGACTCATAGCCAGTGTACAACTGGCGCGGACGGCCAATCTTGTACGGGCTGGAGAGCATTTCTTTCCAGTGGGAGATCCAGCCAACAGTACGTGCCAACGCAAAAATCACGGTGAACATGCTGGTCGGAATGCCGATCGCCTTGAGGATGATCCCCGAGTAGAAGTCGACGTTCGGGTACAGCGAGCGCTCGATGAAGTACGGGTCAGTCAACGCAATCTCTTCCAGGCGCATGGCCAGTTCGAGTTGCGGATCGTTGTTGATGCCCAGTTCCTTCAGTACTTCGTCGCAGGTCTGCTTCATTACAGTCGCGCGAGGGTCGCGGTTCTTGTAAACGCGGTGACCGAAGCCCATCAGTTTGAACGAATCGTTCTTGTCCTTGGCCTTGGCGATGAACTTGTCGATGTTCGAAACATCGCCAATCTCGTCAAGCATGGTCAACACGGCTTCGTTCGCACCGCCGTGAGCAGGACCCCACAGTGCGGCGATACCGGCGGCGATACAGGCAAACGGGTTGGCACCCGAAGAACCTGCCAGACGCACGGTGGAGGTCGAAGCGTTCTGCTCG
This sequence comes from Pseudomonas sp. CROZ-RG-20F-R04-15, assembly GCF_022662375.1. Classification (GTDB taxonomy): domain Bacteria; phylum Pseudomonadota; class Gammaproteobacteria; order Pseudomonadales; family Pseudomonadaceae; genus Aquipseudomonas. The sequence continues at coordinate 11,417 of NZ_JAKNQL010000025.1, forward strand.
TGGTCGGCGTGGAGGATGAAGATCCGGTCCATGGCCTTGGCGAGTACCGGGCTGATCGGTTTGATCTCGCACGGGGTGTTGAACATCATGTGCAGGAAGTTTTCCGCGTACGTCAGGTCGTTGCGCGGGTACATCATGGGTTGGCCCATGGAGTACTTGTAAACCATCGCTGCCAGGGTAGGCATCTTGGCAACCAGACGGATCGCGGAGATTTCGCGATGCTGCGGGTTATTGATGTCGAGGGAGTCGTGGTAGAAGGCCGAGAGGGCGCCGACTACACCGCACATGACGGCCATCGGGTGGGCGTCGCGACGGAAACCGTTGAAGAAGGTTTTCAGCTGCTCGTGAACCATGGTGTGGTTTTTCACGGTGCTGACGAACTGGGCCTTCTGTTCTGCGGTCGGCAATTCGCCGTTGAGCAGCAGGTAGCAGGTTTCCAGGTAGTCCGACTTTTCAGCCAGCTGTTCGATCGGGTAACCGCGGTGCAACAGAATGCCGTTGTCGCCGTCGATATAGGTGATCTTCGACTCGCACGAGGCGGTCGACATGAAACCCGGGTCGAAAGTGAAGCGGCCCGTGGCCGTCAGGCCCCGAACATCAATAACATCGGGACCAACGGTGCCGGTTAAAATGGGCAGCTCGACGGGGGCTGCGCCCTCGATGATCAACTGCGCTTTTTTGTCAGCCATGTGGCCTCCTATTTATGCTTGAACCATCAGACAGACCCCCCACGCAGGGCCCGCACCACTATAGTGAGATAAATTCGAATGTCAATTTGCCTAAAGTCTTGCTCCAGAAGGCTTTAAGCGCACTTTTTCCTCGAAATTGACTGCCATTTACGCCTTTTATGCAACTTGTGCAATCAGCTATTGGGGGTAGGTGATTGCGTTGTCATTAGTAGCCTAACTGTCTATACTCGGCCACCGACCGCCAAGGGCTTTTGGGCTTGCTTTCATTGGGGGTCGCATCCCTGGGTGGTGGTTACCTGACCAGTGCACTCCCCAACAACTTTGCCCTGATTGTTAGGGGCTCTTCAGTGTGAAAAAAAGCCGTGAAAAGCCAACGACCTGTAAACCTAGACCTAAGGACCATCAAACTCCCAGTCACTGCTTACACGTCCATTCTTCACCGAATCTCCGGTGTCATCCTCTTCGTGTGCCTTGCCATCATGCTTTACGCATTGGACAAGTCGCTGAGCTCCGAGGAAGGCTTCGGTCAGGTGAAAGCGTGTCTGACCAGTCCGCTAGCCAAGCTAGTGATTTGGGGCATCCTGTCCGCTCTGCTGTATCACCTGGTAGCCGGTGTGCGCCATTTGATCATGGACATGGGCATCGGTGAGACGCTGGAAGGCGGCAAGCTGGGCTCGAAAATCGTTATCGCCGTTTCCGTGGTGGTAATCGTTCTGGCAGGAGTTTGGATATGGTAACTAACGTCACGAACCTGTCGCGTTCGGGCCTCTATGACTGGATGGCGCAACGTGTGTCTGCGGTCGTTCTCGCGGCTTACTTCATCTTTCTGATCGGATACGTCGTGGCCCACCCTGGCCTCGAGTATGCCCAGTGGCATGAACTGTTCGCCCACAACGGGATGCGTATTTTCAGCCTCCTGGCCCTTGTTGCTCTCGGCGCTCACGCCTGGGTCGGCATGTGGACCATCGCGACTGACTACCTGACGCCAATGGCGTTCGGCAAGTCCGCGACGGCTATACGTTTCCTTTTCCAGGCAGTATGCGGCGTTGCGATGTTCGCTTACTTCGTCTGGGGTGTGCAGATTCTCTGGGGTATCTGAGTCATGGCTAACATTCCAACGATTTCTTTCGACGCCATCATTATTGGTGGTGGCGGGGCCGGCATGCGCGCTGCGCTGCAACTGGCACAGGGCGGTCACAAGACTGCCGTGATCACCAAGGTTTTCCCGACCCGTTCGCACACTGTATCCGCCCAGGGCGGTATCACTTGCGCAATCGCGTCTGCTGACCCGAACGATGACTGGCGCTGGCACATGTACGATACCGTCAAGGGTTCCGACTACATCGGTGACCAGGACGCTATCGAATACATGTGTCAGGAAGGCCCGGCTGCTGTTTATGAGCTGGACCACATGGGCATGCCGTTCTCGCGTACCGAACAAGGCCGTATCTACCAGCGTCCGTTCGGTGGTCAGTCCAAGGACTACGGCAAAGGCGGGCAGGCTGCCCGTACGTGCGCGGCTTCCGACCGTACTGGTCACGCGCTGCTGCACACCCTTTATCAGGGCAACCTGAAAGCCGGTACCACGTTCCTGAACGAGTACTACGCTGTCGACCTGGTGAAAAACCAGGAAGGCGACTTCGTCGGTGTGATCGCAATCTGCATCGAAACCGGCGAAACCACCTACATCCGCGCTAAAGCCACCGTATTGGCTACCGGCGGTGCAGGTCGTATCTACGCTTCCACCACCAACGCCCTGATCAACACCGGTGACGGCGTCGGCATGGCTTTGCGTGCTGGCGTGCCGGTACAAGACATCGAAATGTGGCAGTTCCACCCGACCGGCATCGCGGGCGCCGGTGTACTGGTGACCGAAGGTTGCCGTGGTGAAGGTGGTTACCTGATCAACAAGCACGGCGAGCGTTTCATGGAGCGTTATGCTCCGAACGCCAAAGACCTTGCCGGTCGTGACGTGGTTGCTCGCTCGATGGTTAAAGAAATCATCGCTGGCAACGGTTGCGGTCCGAATGGCGACCACGTACTGCTCAAACTCGACCACTTGGGCGAGGAAGTGCTGCACAGTCGTCTGCCAGGCATCTGCGAACTGTCGAAGACTTTCGCACACGTTGACCCGGTTGTTGCGCCGGTTCCGGTTGTTCCGACTTGCCACTATATGATGGGCGGCGTTGCTACCAACATTCATGGCCAGGCGATCACCCAGGACGCTGAAGGCGTCGACAAGATCATCCCTGGTCTGTTCGCTGTAGGCGAAGTGGCTTGCGTATCGGTTCACGGTGCCAACCGTCTGGGCGGCAACTCGCTGCTCGACCTGGTGGTATTCGGCCGCGCTGCCGGCCTGCACCTGGAAAAGGCGCTGACCGACGGCATCGAATACGACGACGCTACCGAAGCCGACATCGAAGCTGCCCTGTCGCGTCTGAACGCGCTGAACAGCCGTACTGATGGCGAAGACGTGGCAACCCTGCGTCGCGAGCTGCAGAACTGCATGCAGAACTATTTCGGTGTATTCCGTACTGGCGAATACATGCAGAAAGGTATCGCTCAGCTGGCTGACCTGCGTACCCGCATCGCCAACGTGAAGATCAACGATAAGTCGCAGGCGTTCAACACTGCCCGTATCGAAGCGCTGGAACTGCAAAACCTGCTGGAAGTGGCTGAAGCTACTGCCATCGCTGCCGAGGTTCGTAAAGAGTCGCGCGGTGCTCACGCCCGTGAAGACTTCGAAGACCGTGACGACGAAAACTGGCTGTGCCACACCCTGTACTTCCCGGGTGACAAGCGCGTCACCAAGCGTGCCGTGAACTTCTCGCCGAAGACTGTTCCGACTTTTGAACCTAAGATTCGGACTTATTAAGGGTGGCCGCCATGTTGCAAGTCAGCGTATATCGTTACAACCCTGATCAGGACGCCGCGCCGTTCATGCAGGAATTCCAGGTCGATACCGGTGGTAAAGACCTGATGGTGCTGGACGTACTGGCCCTGATCAAAGAGCAGGACGAAGGTTTCTCCTATCGTCGCTCTTGCCGTGAAGGCGTTTGCGGTTCCGACGGCATGAACATCAACGGCAAGAACGGTCTGGCGTGCATCACGCCGCTGTCTGCGGTTGTAAAAGGTAACAAGTTGATCGTTCGTCCGCTGCCAGGTTTGCCGGTTATCCGTGACCTGGTCGTCGATATGAGCATCTTCTACAAGCAATACGAGAAGGTGAAACCTTACCTGCAGAACGACACGCCGGCTCCGGCCATCGAGCGTCTGCAGTCGCCAGAAGAGCGTGAAAAGCTCGACGGTCTGTACGAGTGCATCCTGTGCGCCTGCTGCTCGACTTCGTGCCCGTCCTTCTGGTGGAACCCGGACAAGTTCCTGGGTCCAGCTGCGCTGCTGCAAGCATATCGCTTCCTGGCAGACAGCCGTGACACCAAGACATCCGAGCGTCTGGCTTCGCTCGATGACCCGTTCAGCGTTTTCCGCTGCCGGGGCATCATGAACTGCGTCAACGTATGTCCGAAAGGCCTGAACCCGACTAAGGCCATCGGTCACATCCGTAACATGCTGCTTTCGAGCGGCGTGTGATTCAGCTGCTGTAACCGCTGTACCGTAGAGGCTGTGGCGCGGGCTTCAACCCGCGTCATGGCTATAACCAGAGCAGTAGCCATAAGCTGCGGCTCTTATTTTGAAGAAATGAGACAAGCAGGGGCATCCGGGCTGGTACCCGGACTATCAGTGTGATCCTAAGTGGCTTGTTTTAGTCGCTGCATTCGGACTTCTGCAAGTTTGCTCGGTGTCGACATCGATGGTGTTCCCCTAACCGAGGGTGACCAAGCATGCAAGAAAGCGTGATGCAGCGCATGTGGAACAGCGCCTACCTTTCAGGTGGAAACGCTGCCTATGTGGAAGAGCTTTATGAGCTCTACCTGCACGACCCTAACGCTGTGCCAGAAGAGTGGCGCACCTACTTTCAGAAGTTGCCTGCCGACGGCAACTCTGCCACTGATGTTTCGCACTCGACAATTCGCGATCATTTCGTGCTGCTGGCAAAGAACCAGCGCCGCGCTCAACCGGTTTCCGCCGGCAGCGTGAGCAGTGAGCACGAGAAGAAGCAAGTTGAAGTGCTGCGATTGATCCAGGCCTACCGTATGCGTGGCCACCAGGCAGCCCAGCTTGACCCGCTGGGGCTGTGGCAGCGTCCTGCACCTGCAGACCTGTCGATCAATCATTACGGCTTGACCAATGCCGATCTTGATACGACCTTCCGTGCCGGCGACCTGTTCATCGGCAAAGAGGAAGCGAGCCTACGCGAAATTCACGAAGCGTTGCAGCAGACATATTGCCGCACCATCGGCGCTGAATTTACGCACATCACCGATTCCGAGCAGCGCCAGTGGTTCCAGCAGCGTCTGGAAAGCGTGCGTGGTCGTCCGACGTACTCCGCCGACATCAAGAGCCACCTGCTTGAGCGCGTGACTGCCGGTGAAGGCCTGGAAAAATACCTGGGCACCAAATACCCGGGCACCAAGCGTTTCGGTCTGGAAGGCGGCGAAAGCCTGATTCCGATGCTCGACGAACTGATCCAGCGTTCCGGTTCCTACGGCACCAAGGAAGTCGTCATCGGCATGGCCCACCGTGGCCGTCTGAACGTGCTGGTCAACACCTTCGGCAAGAACCCGCGCGAGCTGTTCGACGAGTTTGAAGGCAAGAAGAAGGTCGAGCTGGGTTCCGGTGACGTTAAATACCACCAGGGCTTCTCGTCCAACGTAATGACCGCCGGCGGTGAAGTTCACCTGGCCATGGCGTTCAACCCGTCCCACCTGGAAATCGTTTCCCCGGTGGTAGAAGGTTCGGTTCGCGCCCGTCAGGATCGTCGTAACGACCCGACCGGTGAGAAGGTTCTGCCGATCTCCATCCACGGTGACGCTGCATTCGCAGGTCAGGGCGTGGTCATGGAAACCTTCCAGATGTCGCAGACCCGTGGTTTCAAGACCGGCGGTACCGTGCACATCGTGATCAACAACCAGGTCGGTTTCACCATCAGCAACCCGCTGGACTCGCGTTCCACCGAGTACGCCACCGACGTTGCGAAGATGATCCAGGCGCCGATCCTCCATGTGAATGGTGATGATCCGGAAGCTGTGTTGTTCGTGACCCAGCTGGCCATCGACTACCGCATGCAGTTCAAGCGTGACGTGGTGATCGACCTGGTCTGCTACCGTCGTCGCGGCCACAACGAGGCCGACGAGCCAAGCGGCACCCAGCCTCTGATGTATCAGCAGATCACCAAACAGCGCACCACGCGTGAGCTGTACGCTGATCGTCTGACCCAAGGCGGTGTGCTGGACGCTGAACGTGTTCAGGCCAAGGTCGACGAATACCGCAACGCGCTGGACAACGGTCTGCACGTAGTGAAATCGCTGGTCAAAGAGCCGAACAAAGAGCTGTTCGTGGACTGGCGTCCGTATCTGGGCCATGCCTGGACTGCGCGTCACGACACTCGCTTTGATCTGAAGACCCTGCAAGAACTGTCCGCCAAGCTGCTGGAAATTCCGGAAGGCTTCGTGGTTCAGCGTCAGGTCGCGAAGATCTACGAAGACCGTCAGAAGATGCAAGCCGGCGGCCTGCCGATCAACTGGGGTTACGCTGAAACCATGGCGTACGCGACCCTGGCGTTCGAAGGTCACCCGATCCGCATGACCGGTCAGGACATCGGCCGCGGTACGTTCTCGCACCGTCACGCTGTGCTGCACAACCAGAAAGACGCGGGCACCTACATTCCGCTGCAGCACCTGTACGACGGTCAGCCGCGTTTTGACCTGTACGACTCGTTCCTGTCGGAAGAAGCGGTACTGGCGTTCGAATACGGTTACTCGACCACCACGCCGGATGCGCTGGTGATCTGGGAAGCCCAGTTCGGCGACTTCGCCAACGGTGCACAGGTTGTAATCGACCAGTTCATCACCAGCGGCGAGCACAAGTGGGGCCGTCTCTGCGGTCTGACCATGTTGCTGCCACACGGTTACGAAGGTCAGGGCCCTGAGCACAGCTCGGCGCGTCTTGAGCGTTACCTGCAACTGTGCGCCGAGCACAATATTCAGGTTGCCGTCCCGACCACGCCAGCACAGATCTACCACTTGCTGCGTCGTCAGGTGATTCGTCCGCTGCGCAAGCCGTTGATCGTGCTGACTCCGAAGTCGCTGCTGCGCCACAAGCTGGCCATCTCGACCCTGGAAGATCTGGCCGAAGGTTCGTTCCAGACCGTGATCCCGGAAATCGATGCACTGGACCCGAAAAAGGTCGAGCGCGTTGTTCTGTGTAGCGGCAAGGTCTACTACGACCTGCTGGAAAAACGCCGTGCCGAAGGCCGTGAAGATATCGCCATCGTGCGTATCGAGCAGCTGTACCCATTCCCTGAGGACGACTTGAAAGAAGTCCTGGCTCCATACACCAACGTCAAAAATGCCGTTTGGTGTCAGGAAGAGCCGATGAACCAGGGCGCCTGGTACTGCAGCCAGCACCACTTGCGTCGCAGCATCGGGAACCTCGACAAGTCTCTCGTACTTGAGTACGCGGGCCGTGAGGCTTCTGCTGCACCTGCTTGTGGTTACGCATCGATGCACGCCGAGCAGCAGGAAAAACTCCTGCAAGCCGCGTTTACCATTTAATGCCTTCGCGCACCTGAAACCGAATTTAAGGAACTACAGATAATGGCTATCGAGATCAAAGCCCCCACTTTCCCGGAATCGGTTGCCGATGGCACCGTTGCCACCTGGCACAAAAAACCGGGCGACGCTGTCAAGCGCGACGACCTGATCGTCGACATCGAAACCGACAAAGTCGTACTGGAAGTTCTGGCTACCGCTGATGGCGTGCTGGGCGCAATCGTCAAGAACGAAGGCGACACCGTTCTGTCCGACGAAGTGCTGGGCTCCATCGAAGCGGGCGGCGCTGCTGCCGCTGCTCCAGCCGCCGCTGCTGCTCCGGCCGCTGCTGCCGCTGCACCGGCTGCTTCTGAAGGCGAAGACGATCCTGTTGCTGCTCCTGCTGCGCGCAAGCTGGCTGAAGAAAACGGCATCAATATCGCTTCCGTTGCCGGCACCGGCAAAGGCGGGCGTGTGACCAAGGAAGACGTGGTTGCTGCTGTTGCCGCCAAGAAAGCCGCTCCGGCTGCCGCGCCTGCCAAGGCTGCTGCTCCTTCGGCCGCCGCTCCTGTGTTCGCCGCTGGCGACCGCATCGAGAAGCGCGTACCGATGACCCGCGTGCGCGCCACCGTGGCCAAGCGTCTGGTTGAAGCTCAGTCGAACATGGCGATGCTGACCACTTTCAACGAAGTCGACATGACTGAAGTCATGGCTCTGCGTTCGAAGTACAAGGACCTGTTCGAGAAGTCCCACAATGGCGTACGCCTGGGCTTCATGTCGTTCTTCGTGAAAGCGGCTACCGAAGCGCTGAAACGCTTCCCGGCTGTCAACGCTTCGATCGACGGCGCTGACATCGTTTACCACGGCTATGCGGACATCGGCGTTGCCGTTTCCAGCGATCGTGGCCTGGTGGTTCCGGTTCTGCGTAACGCCGAGCTGATGAGCCTGGCTGAAATCGAAGGCGGCATCGCCACTTTCGGCAAGAAAGCCCGTGACGGCAAATTGTCGATGGACGAGATGACCGGTGGTACCTTCACCATCACCAACGGTGGTACCTTCGGTTCGATGATGTCGACCCCGATCGTCAACCCGCCGCAGGCAGCGATTCTGGGCATGCACAACATCATCCAGCGTCCTATGGCCATCAACGGTCAGGTCGTTATCCGTCCGATGATGTACCTGGCACTGTCCTACGATCACCGTCTGATCGATGGCAAAGAAGCTGTGACCTTCCTGGTGACCATCAAGAACCTGCTGGAAGATCCGGCTCGTCTGTTGCTGGATATCTGATAGAAGCAGTCGCGGGCTGTGGGGGTATCGCCGGAAACGGCGGTACAGCCTGCAGCGGGCGGCTTGAAGCTTTTCGCTAAAGAGGATTTTTTGAATGTCGCAGAAATTTGACGTAGTAGTGATCGGTGCTGGCCCTGGTGGCTACGTGGCTGCCATCAAGGCGGCTCAGCTGGGTCTGACCACTGCCTGCATCGAGAAGTACACCGACGCAGAAGGCAAGCAAGCCCTGGGCGGCACCTGCCTGAACGTGGGCTGCATTCCTTCCAAGGCGCTGCTCGACAGCTCCTGGAAATACAAGGAAGCGAAAGAAAGCTTCAACGTTCACGGTATCTCGACCGGCGAAGTCAAAATGGACGTCGCTGCGATGGTTGGCCGCAAGGCTGGCATCGTCAAGAACCTGACCGGCGGCGTTGCCACCTTGTTCAAGGCCAACGGCGTTACTTCGATTCAGGGCCACGGCAAACTGCTGGCTGGCAAGAAAGTCGAAGTCACCAAGCCAGACGGCTCGGTTGAAGTCATCGAAGCTGAAAACGTCATCCTGGCTCCAGGTTCGCGTCCGATCGACATTCCACCGGCTCCGGTTGATCAGAAAGTCATCGTTGATTCGACTGGCGCTCTGGAATTCCAGACCGTACCTAAACGTCTGGGCGTGATCGGCGCTGGCGTGATCGGTCTGGAACTGGGTTCGGTGTGGTCGCGTCTGGGCTCCGAAGTGGTTGTCCTGGAAGCTCTGGACACCTTCCTGATGGCAGCGGACACCGCTGTTTCCAAGGAAGCACTGAAAACCCTGACCAAACAAGGTCTGGACATCAAGCTGGGCGCTCGCGTGACCGGCTCGAAAGTGAACGGCGACGAAGTCGTTGTGAACTACACCGACGCCAACGGCGAACAGACCATCACTTTCGACAAGCTGATCGTAGCCGTTGGTCGCCGTCCGGTGACCACTGATCTGCTGGCTTCCGACAGTGGCGTGACCCTCGATGAGCGCGGTTTCGTGCACGTTGACGATCACTGCGCGACCACCGTACCGGGCGTTTTCGCCATCGGTGACGTGGTTCGCGGCATGATGCTGGCTCACAAAGCTTCGGAAGAAGGCATCATGGTTGTCGAGCGCATCAAGGGCCACAAAGCCCAGATGAACTATGATCTGATCCCTTCGGTTATTTATACTCACCCGGAAATCGCGTGGGTTGGCAAAACCGAGCAGGCCTTGAAAGCTGAAGGCGTTGAAGTTAACGTCGGCACCTTCCCGTTCGCCGCTTCCGGCCGTGCCATGGCTGCCAACGATACCGGTGGTTTCGTCAAGGTCATCGCTGATGCCAAGACTGACCGCGTATTGGGCGTGCACGTGATTGGCCCGAGCGCTGCAGAACTGGTACAGCAGGGCGCGATCGGTATGGAATTCGGCACCAGCGCTGAAGACCTGGGCATGATGGTTTTCTCCCATCCGACCCTGTCTGAAGCCTTGCACGAAGCTGCTCTGGCTGTGAATGGCGGTGCCATCCACATTGCCAACCGCAAAAAGCGTTAACAGACAATAAGAAACCACGGCGGTAACGGCCCGTCGTGAGCCTTGCGAGCAAGTCTCACCGCGGAATGTCCGCTGGACGCAGTCTTGCGTAGCTCAGCTACGCAAGCAGCAGTCACAGGTGGCGCGGCACTCAAACGAGCGCAGCGCCGAATGCGCAGTACCTAACGAAGACGGTAAAAAGCATGAATCTTCACGAGTATCAGGGTAAGCAGCTGTTCGCTGAATACGGCCTGCCAGTTTCCACTGGTTACGCAGTAGACACCCCGGAAGCAGCAGCAGAAGCTTGCGACAAAATCGGCGGCAGCGAGTGGGTTGTCAAAGCCCAGGTCCACGCCGGTGGTCGCGGTAAAGCGGGCGGCGTCAAGCTGGTTCGCAGCAAAGAAGACGCCAAAGCCTTCGCACAGCAGTGGCTGGGCAAGCGTCTGGTGACTTACCAGACTGACGCCAATGGCCAGCCAGTCACCAAGATCCTGGTTGAATCGTGCACTGATATCGCTAAAGAGCTGTACCTGGGCGCTGTCGTTGACCGTTCGAGCCGTCGCATCGTGTTCATGGCTTCCACCGAAGGTGGCGTGGACATCGAGAAAATCGCTCACGACACTCCAGAAAAAATTCTCAAAGCCACTATCGATCCACTGGTTGGCGCTCAGCCATTCCAGGGTCGCGAGCTGGCATTCCAGCTGGGTCTGGAAGGCAAGCAGGTTGCTCAGTTCGCCAAGATCTTCGTAGGTCTGGCCAAGCTGTTCAAGGATCACGACCTGGCTCTGCTGGAAGTGAACCCGCTGGTGATCAAGGCTGACGGCGATCTGCACTGCCTGGACGCCAAGATCAACATCGACGCCAACGCAATGTACCGTCAGCCTAAGCTGAAGACTTTCCACGATCCGTCGCAAGACGATCCGCGCGAAGCGCACGCTGCCAAGTTCGAACTGAACTACGTAGCACTGGAAGGCAACATCGGCTGCATGGTCAACGGTGCTGGCCTGGCCATGGGTACCATGGACATCGTCAACCTGCATGGCGGCAAGCCAGCCAACTTCCTCGACGTAGGTGGTGGCGCTACCAAAGAACGCGTAACTGAAGCGTTCAAGATCATCCTGTCCGACACCAATGTCGCTGCAGTACTGGTCAACATCTTCGGCGGCATCGTTCGCTGCGACATGATTGCCGAAGGCATCATCGGCGCTGTGAAAGAAGTCGGCGTGAAAATCCCGGTTGTTGTTCGCCTTGAAGGCAACAACGCTGAGCTGGGCGCTAAAGTACTGGCAGAAAGCGGTTTGAACATCATCGCTGCTACCAGCCTGACCGACGCTGCTCAACAAGTTGTCAAAGCTGCGGAGGGCAAATAATGAGCGTCCTGATCAATAAAGACACCAAAGTTATCTGCCAGGGTATTACCGGTTCGCAAGGTAGTTTCCACACCCAGCAAGCCATCGAATACGGCACCAAGATGGTTGGTGGCGTTACTCCTGGCAAAGGCGGCACCGAACACCTGGGTCTGCCTGTGTTCAACACCGTCAAAGACGCAGTAGAAGCCACTGGCGCTACCGCCTCGGTTATCTACGTTCCGGCTCCTTTCTGCAAAGATTCGATCCTGGAAGCGGCATTCGGCGGCATCAAGCTGATCGTGTGCATCACCGAAGGCATTCCTACCCTGGACATGCTGGACGCTAAAGTTAAGTGCGACGAGCTGGGCGTAGTCCTGATCGGCCCTAACTGCCCAGGCGTTATCACTCCGGGCGAGTGCAAGATCGGCATCATGCCAGGTCACATTCACTTGCCAGGCAAGGTCGGTATCGTTTCGCGTTCCGGCACCCTGACCTACGAAGCTGTGAAGCAGACTACTGACGCCGGTTTCGGTCAGTCGACTTGCGTCGGCATCGGTGGTGACCCGATCCCGGGTTCGAACTTCATCGACATCCTGAAGCTGTTCCAGGAAGACCCGAAGACCGAAGCGATCGTGATGATCGGTGAGATCGGCGGTTCGGCTGAAGAAGAAGCGGCTGCCTACATCAAGGCACACGTGACCAAGCCGGTTGTTTCCTACATCGCTGGTGTGACTGCTCCTCCGGGCAAGCGCATGGGCCATGCTGGCGCAATCATCTCTGGCGGCAAAGGCACTGCAGACGAGAAATTCGCTGCACTGCAAGACGCAGGCGTTAAAACCGTGCGTTCGCTGGCAGACATCGGCAAGGCCCTGGCCGAGCTGACTGGTTGGGCTGTCAAGTAAGCCTCGCGCTTAGCTGACGCTTTACCAAACAAAGGCCACCTTCGGGTGGCCTTTGTCGTTTCTGGCATTCGCTGATTTATAGGCTTGCCCCCAATTACATGCAAAAACGCGACACGGAAACGTCGCGTATCGGATAGTTCGCCCTCTAACAGTGCGTTTGCAAAGCAAATTCGTTAGGCTAGCAGCCATTTTTGCGTCTGCCGCCCACAAGGCATGCAACGCGCTTTAAGGGTCAGTCCCATACGGATCGACAGCATTTCCCTAATTACACAGGGCAATCCCCCTCTAAATTCCGATTCAGTAGTGTGGTATTACCTTAATGAAAGTTTTGAAAGGTCAGGACATCCTGGCACTTGGCTTTATGACATTTGCTCTGTTCGTTGGGGCTGGCAACATCATTTTCCCGCCGATCGTTGGCTTGCAGGCCGGACCTCACGTCTGGATGGCCGCGCTGGGCTTCCTGATCACCGCGGTGGGTCTGCCGGTGATCACCGTCGTTGCACTGGCCAAGGTTGGTGGGGCGATGGACGCGCTGAGCAGCCCGATCGGCAAGCTGGCTGGTGGCATTCTGGCGGCGGCGTGCTACCTGGCGGTCGGCCCGTTGTTCGCCACCCCGCGTACCGCAACCGTGTCCTTTGAAGTAGGTCTGGCACCGCTGACCGGCGAAAGCCCGTTGGCACTGTTCCTCTACAGCTCGGTGTACTTCCTGCTGGTGTTCTTCATCTCGCTCTACCCTGGGCGCTTGCTGGACACCGTTGGCCGCTTCCTCGCGCCGCTGAAGATCATCGCGCTGGCAGTGCTGGGTATCGCTGCATTCGCCTTGCCGGCGGGTGACATCGGCCACGGCACACCGGAATACGTGGCGGCACCGTTCTCTCAGGGCTTCATCAATGGTTATCTGACCATGGATACCTTGGGTGCACTGGTGTTCGGTATTGTCATCGTCAACGCCATCCGCTCGCGTGGCGTCGAGTCGCCGGCGCTGATCACCCGTTACGCGATCATTGCTGGGCTGATCGCTGGTGTCGGTCTGGCGCTGGTGTATGTCAGCCTGTTCCGTCTCGGTTCCGGCAGCCACGAAGTGGCCGTCGGCGCTACCAACGGCGCAGCGGTATTGCACGCTTACGTGCAACACACCTTCGGTTCGCTGGGCAGCGGTTTCCTCGCGGTGCTGATCTCGCTGGCGTGTCTGGTGACAGCGGTCGGCCTGACCTGTGCTTGCGCTGAGTATTTCAGCCGAGTGCTGCCACTGTCCTACAAGACCCTGGTGATTATCCTGGCGGCGTTCTCGCTGCTGGTGTCCAACCTGGGCCTGACCAAGCTGATCGCGTTCTCGATCCCGGTGCTGACCGCGATCTACCCGCCGTGCATCGTGCTGGTCGCTTTGAGCTTCTGCAAAGACTTCTGGCATGAGCACGGCCGGATTCTCGGCCCGGTGATGCTGGTGTCATTCATCTTTGGCACTATCGACGCGTTGAAAGGCGCCGGTCTGGCCGACTGGATGCCATCGCAGTTGTCGCACCTGCCGCTGAGCGAGCAGGGCCTGGCGTGGCTGGTGCCGTGCGTGATGACCCTGGTGGTCGCAGTTGTTTGCGATCGCCTGTTGGGCAAACGTAGCGAAGCGGTTGCCTGACGTTGGCTGACCCGCCATAAGCGGGTCTTCAGCGCTTAAACAGAAATGCCCCGTATCAATCGATACGGGGCATTTTTTATGCGCGTCAGGCAGTGTCTTTTTCCCTGAGCTAACGTCGAAGGGTTGCCGAAATCTTAATGTGGGAGCGAACCTGCTCGCGAAAGCGTTGTGTCAGCCGGCATGTTGCGTGATACGCCGCCTTCGCGAGCAGGCTCGCTCCCACAGGTAGCATCCATACTTCACAAGGAATTGCATGTCGTTCATCCAAGCCAACCTGATCCACCTGCTCGCGGCCGTCTGGTTTGTCATCTGCTGGGGCGGTTATACCCGTTATGCCTCCTGGAAGGGCCGCGATACTGCGTGTCTGGCGAGCGTGCTGCACCTGTACCGCGAAGACTGGATGCGCCGCATGCTGCTGCGCGATAACCGCATTGCGGACGCCAGCGTGATCGGTAATCTTGAGCGCAACGCCTCGTTCTTTGCCTCCAGCACGCTGATTATCCTCGCCGGTATTCTTACTGTGCTTGGCGCATCTGAGCGGGCCGTGTCGTTGCTGGCCGATATTCCGATGGTGCAACAGGCGTCGCAGGGCATGTCGGAGATCAAGTTGCTGTGTCTGGCGATGGTCTTCGTCTATGCCTTCTTCACCTTTAGCTGGTGCATGCGTCAGTACAATTTTGCGGCGGTTTTGGTCGGCTCGGCGCCAATGATCGGTGAGCGACATGTCTCCGAACAGGAGCGCAAGGCGTTCGCTGCGCGGGCGGCGCGAGTGATTTCGATGGCGGCCAACCAGTTCAACTTCGGGCTGCGCTCTTACTACTTCGGCATGACCATGCTCGCGTGGTTCGTCAGTCCATGGTTGTTCATGCTGATGAGCGCCGGTGTGGTATTGGTCTTGTACCGCCGCGAGTTTCATTCCGACGTTCTCGATGTCATGGTCTATACCCCTACAGAAGCCCCCATTCCCGAGACAAACAAAGAGGTCGCTTGATGAGTATTCCGTTCTGGTGTGTGTTTATCACTGCGCTGCTGATCTATATCGCGCGTATGCCGGTGGGCAAGGCGATGAAAGAGCAGGGCGGTTACAACAACCACTTGCCACGCCAGCAACAAGCGCAACTGACCGGTTACGGTGCGCGGGCGCTGGCAGCGCATCAGAATACGATTGAAGCGTTCATGTTGTTCGCAGTCGGTGTATTGATGGCGCACACCACTCAGACGGCAGGATGGCTGATCGATACGTTGGCAATCGTTTTTGTTATCGCGCGGATCCTCTACTTGTGGCTCTATCTGGCTGACCAGCCCAAGCTGCGCAGTCTGGTTTGGGTAGTTGGTTTACTGTGCTCGCTGTTACTGATGATTAGTCCGACTTTTAGAACTGTCTTGCTCTAAGCGACATTGGCACTAAATGACAGGCAAAAGAAAACCCGCACTTGGCGGGTTTTCTTTTTTCTGCAGCAAAAAGCGGATTATTGCTTCTTGGCAGCTTCGTCTTGCGCAGCAGCGTTCGATTCAGCCTGAGCTTTGGCAGCTTCGGCGTTTTCTTTCGCAGCGTCGTTCACTTTATCCTGAGCTTTGTTCATGTCTTGCTGAGCTTGTTCAGCATGTTGGTTGGCATCTTGAGCTTTGTCCTCGGATTTTTTATCGCAGGCAGCGAGACCGAGGGAAGCGGTCAACATCAAGGCAATAGCTAAAGTCTTACGCATGGGGTGTTTCTCCTTATGGAAAATAACTACTGGCCTTAAGAACTCGGCGCTACAGGTTAAGTTCCTCATTTCTTTCAGATATATAAGTTTGTTTTTACAGGGAACTTTTGCGGCATTGCTGACTACTGGCAATGGGCTCTAACGAGAGTAATTATCAAATGGCCGAAAACCCCGTTTTTGAGCGTGCTACACGATTTCTATCGGCATTGCGCCACTGCCAGGTACTTGGTTTGCAGGTGCACAGCGCCTCCAGTGAAGGGCTTACGGTGATCCTTCCGTACAGCGCTAAAATCGTTGGTAATCCGCGAACAGGGGTTATTCATGGCGGCGCAATCACCTCGCTGATGGATACCGCGTGTGGAATGTCCACGTTGTGCGTGCTGCCGGAATTTGAGGTGTGCCCGACCCTCGACCTGCGCATCGATTACATGCACGCCGCCGAACCGAACAAGAATGTCTATGGCTTTGCCCAGTGTTATCGCGTGACTACGGATGTGATATTCGCCCGTGGCTTTGCTTATCAGGATGATCCCGAACAGCCCATCGCCCATGTGGTCGGCACTTTCATGCGCATGGGCAAGGGCCTCAAAGGCACCAAAGGCACCAAAGGTTTCGGCGGCGCGATCAAGGGAGAAAGCCAGTGAGCGAAGACCTCAAACAGCAACTGCAACAGGCCCATGCACAAGGCGACTACGCGCCATTGCTGAAACTGATCCCGTACGCCGGTCTGATCGGCATCGAGTGCTCGCGAGTCGGCGATGAACTGTTGTTCAAGTTGCCGGCGAACAAGGACAACATTGGTAACCCTTTATTGCCGGCGATCCATGGCGGGGTGATCGCCGGATTCATGGAGCTGGCCGCCGCCCTGCATCTGTTGATTTTCACCGGTGCGCCCGGTGTGCCGAAGATTATCGATTTTTCCCTCGATTACCTGCGCGCCGGGCAATTTCGCGATACCTGGGCCAAGTGTCAGGTCTGCCGCCAGGGCCGCCGCGTCGCCAACGTCGCGATCACGGCCTGGCAAAGTACTGAAGGCGAACCGATTGCCACTGCTCGCGCGCACTTCAAAATCGATGAGCCCTTGAAATCCTGAAGAGCGCCCCAAACTCACAAGACAACCCGCCGCCGACCATTTCGGGTCGCGGCCACTGCCATCTGATTGGAGTTTGATGACCATGAGTGTGGAAACTCAAAAGGAAACCCTGGGCTTCCAGACCGAGGTAAAGCAGCTGCTGCACCTCATGATCCATTCGCTGTATTCCAACAAGGAAATTTTCCTTCGCGAATTGATCTCGAACGCCTCTGACGCTGTCGACAAGCTGCGCTTCGAAGCCCTGGCCAAGCCAGAGTTGCTCGAGGGTGGCGCTGATCTGAAAATCCGTGTGAGCTTCGACAAGGACGCCAAGACCGTCACCCTCGAAGACAACGGTATCGGCATGAACCGTGACGATGTGATCACCCACCTGGGGACCATCGCCAAATCGGGCACCGCCGATTTCATGAAAAACCTCTCGGGCGATCAGAAGAAAGATTCGCACCTGATCGGCCAGTTCGGTGTCGGCTTCTACTCTGCCTTCATCGTCGCCGACCAGGTTGATGTGTACTCCCGCCGCGCCGGCACTCCGGCCAGCGAAGGCGTGCACTGGTCGTCGAAAGGCGAGGGCGAGTTCGAAGTCGCCACCATCGAAAAACCAGAACGCGGCACCCGCATCGTCCTGCATCTGAAAGCTGCAGAAGACGAATTCGCTGATGGCTGGCGTCTGCGCAACATCATCAAGAAGTACTCCGACCACATCGCTTTGCCGATCGAGCTGCCGAAAGAAGTTACTGCAGTTGAAGGCGAAGAGGCTCCTGCCGTTGAGTGGGAAACCGTCAACCGCGCCAGTGCCCTGTGGACTCGCCCTCGCACTGAAGTGAAGGACGAGGAATACCAGGAGTTCTACAAGCACATCGCTCACGACTTTGAAAACCCGCTGGCCTGGAGCCACAACAAAGTCGAAGGCAAGCTCGAATACAGCTCGCTGTTGTACGTGCCGGCCCGCGCGCCGTTCGACCTGTACCAGCGTGAAGCGCCGAAAGGCCTGAAGCTGTACGTGCAACGCGTGTTCGTCATGGATCAGGCGGAGTCGTTCCTGCCGCTGTACCTGCGCTTCATCAAAGGTGTGGTCGATTCCAACGACCTGTCGCTGAACGTGTCGCGTGAAATCCTGCAGAAAGACCCGATCATCGATTCGATGAAGACCGCGCTGACCAAGCGCGTGCTCGACATGCTGGAAAAGTTGGCGAAAAACGAGCCTGAGCAATACAAGGGCTTCTGGAAGAACTTCGGTCAGGTCATGAAAGAAGGCCCGGCAGAAGACTTCGCCAACAAAGAGAAAATTGCCGGTCTGCTGCGTTTCGCATCGACCAATGGCGACGACGGCGAGCAGATCGTTGGTCTGGCCGACTACCTGGCGCGCGCCAAGGAAGGTCAGGACAAGATCTACTACCTCACCGGCGAAACTTACGCGCAGGTCAAGAACAGCCCGCACCTGGAAGTCTTCCGCAAGAAAGGCATCGAAGTGCTGCTGCTGACCGACCGTATCGACGAGTGGCTGATGAGCTACCTCAGCGAGTTCGACGGCAAAACGTTTGTCGACGTGGCACGTGGTGATCTGGATCTGGGCAACCTGGACTCGGAAGAGGACAAGAAAGCCGCGGAAGAAGTCGCCAAGTCCAAAGAAGGTCTGGTTGAGCGTTTGAAAACCGCACTGGGCGATTCCGTGGCTGAAGTCCGCGTGTCGCATCGTCTGACCGATTCGCCGGCCATTCTGGCCATCGGCGAGCAGGATCTGGGTCTGCAAATGCGTCAGATCCTCGAAGCCAGCGGGCAGAAAGTGCCGGATTCGAAGCCGATCTTCGAATTCAACCCAAGCCACCCGCTGATCGAGAAACTCGACGGCGAGCAGAGCGAAGAGCGTTTTGGCGACCTGTCGCACATCCTCTTCGATCAGGCAGCCTTGGCTGCCGGCGACAGCTTGAAGGATCCGGCCGCGTATGTGCGCCGTCTGAACAAGCTGCTGGTTGAACTGTCGGTTTAACCAAGTTGCAGAAAAACCCGCTTCGGCGGGTTTTTTCATTCTGGTGTTTAACAAATCAGGAGTCAGAAATGAGCCAAATCACTGTACGTTCCGTGGTCTATCAGATTGATGGCCAGCCTTATGAAGGTCGTCTGGCGTTCGATGCCGAGCACAAGGGCGCGCGTCCGGGTTTGTTGATGGCGCCGAACTGGATGGGTGTCAGCGCTGGCGCTGAAGAGATCGCCAAGTCGGTCGCGGCCGAGGGCTACGTGGTATTGATTGCTGACGTCTACGGTCAGGCTGTTCGTCCGCAGAATGCTGATCAGGCTGGCGCGGCAATGATGCCGTTGAAGAATGACCGCGCGCTACTGCGCACGCGTATGCAGGCGGCTTTCGAGCAGTTGCAGAAACAAGGCGAAGCGGCGGTTGATACGTCGAAGCTGGCGGTGTTCGGGTTCTGCTTCGGCGGTTGCTGCGCGCTGGACCTGGCACGCACCGGTGCGCCGGTGAAGGCGGCGGTGTCGTTCCATGGCACGCTGGATTCGCCGAACCCGGCCGATGCGCAGAACATCAAGGGTTCGGTGCTGGTGTTGCATGGTGCTTCCGACCCGTTGGTGCCGAAAGAGCAGTTGCCGGCGTTTGAAGACGAGATGAACGCGGCGAATGTCGATTGGCAGTTGCTGAGCTACGGCGGTGCGGTGCACTCGTTTACTGATCCGCATGCGAATGTGCCGGGCAAGATGATGTACGACGCGAAGACCGCGAAGCGCGCGTTCAAGTCGATGCATGATTTGCTGGATGAAGTGTTCAAGGGCTGAAGCCTGAAAAGCAAAAGCCCCTCATCGGAACGCCGCCCGCCTAACCCTCTCCCAGAGGGAGAGGGGACTGAATGGGGGATGCTGAAGTATTACGCCGACCTGAAAGTTTCTTGGTGAATCCATAATCGCCAAGACTTTTCAGGTCGATGTATGACGCAAGACACCTCGCTCGGCCCCCTCTCCCTCCCGGCGGTCCGACGTTTCGGGAGGGCAGGGGTGAGGGTACTGATTGTGGATGCTCAACCAATGCGTCGGCCTGATAGGGCATTACCGAATCCATAATCGCCAAGACTTTTCAGGTCGGCGTATGGCGTAAGACACCTCGGTCGGCTCCCTCTCCCTACGGGCGGTCCGACGTTTCGGGAGGGCTGGGGTGAGGGTGCTTTTCAGCGCGGCAATTCAATCCGCTCAACTTCCCCCGGCACCGTCGGCCAATCCCCGGCCGCCCATTTGCCCCGCGCCTCATCGATCGCCGCCGGATCGCTCGCAACAAAATTCCAGTTGATCCGCCGAGGCCCATCCAACGGCGCGCCGCCGAACACCACCACGTGAACATCGCTTTCGGCAAACAGACTCATTTCTTCCCCGGCCGGTAAAACCGCCAGCGCATGCGGTTCAAGCGCTTCACCGTTCAGTTGCGCATCGCCACTCAACACATAAACCGCCCGCTCTTCATGCTCGGTCGGAATCAGCAGGGTGGTCGCCGTTTGCATCTTCACTTCCGCATACAACGTAGGAGAAAGCACCGGCACCGGCGATTCCAGACAAAAGCCTGACCCGGCAATCATGCGAATCTGCACGCCGAGGTTATCGCTGACCGGCAAGGTCGACGCCGGGTGATGGCTGTAATGCCCGGGGCCCTGCTCGTGCTCCTTGGGCGAGGCCAGCCAGATTTGCAAACCGTGCATGGTGAAGCTTTGCTCCCACAGCGGCTCTGGCGTGCGCTCGACGTGTGCAATCGCGCTGCCGGCAGTCATCCAGCTGACATCGCCGGCGCCGACCAACTGATCGGAGCCGAGGCTGTCCTTGTGCAGGAGTTGGCCTTCAAACAAATAGGTGAGGGTCGACAGACCGATGTGCGGATGCTGTCGGATGTTCATGCCTTTGCCCGTCGGATAAACCGTCTCGAGCATGTGGTCAAAAAACACGAAAGGCCCGACGCTGCGGCATTTGGCTGACGGCAGCGGACGCAGAATCGGCTGGCCTTCGACGTCTTCGGCGCGCGGGCGGATGATCAGAGGTTGCGTGTCCATGGTGCATTCCAGGCTGAGCGGGCGATGCCAGAAGCATAACCCGCCGCTGGCGTGAGGAGGATTACTGGCTGTCGAAGCCTTGTGGAGCGTGGGTTTCGATGCTGACATCGCTGGTGGTCATCAGCTTGTGGATCGGGCAGCGGTCGGCAACTCGCAACAATTCCTCACGCTGGGCGTCAGTGAGTACGCCTTTGAGAGTGAGGGTAACGTGGAGGACGTATTTGCCTTTCTGCTCCTCGCTGTTGTCACGTTTGACGTCGACACCGACGCCGGTCAGCGGGATGTCTTTCTTCTTCGCGTACATCTTCAGGGTCAGTGCCTTGCAGGCGCCGAGGGCGGCATCGAAGTAGTCGTGCGGCTCGGGGGCGGAGCCTTCGCCGCCGGCGGACTTCGGTACGTCGGTAAACAGTTCGTGATCATCAATCTGTACGGTGTGACGAAAACCTTCAGCGGAGACGGTATTGACGGTAACGGTCATGGGAACCTCACAGGCAGTAGGAAAAGTCGCTCGATCAAACAAGACCTTGCAGTTATAGAGCATTCCCACCGGTACGCGTTCCACTTTCCTGCGGGATGAACCCTTGTCGTCAGGGCGGGGTCTAGGCTATGCCTACTTGCCGGAGATTACTTGTGTCCCTGTATCGTTTGAGTCTCGCCTGCCTTCTGCTGGTTGCCGGCAGTGCCAGCGCCCGCGAATACACCTACAGCGATGCGCACCTGCATTACGTGGATTTTTTCCAGGAAAGCGCGGGCATGGCGAAATTGCTGACGGCCATGAAGGACAGTTCCGTCGAGCATGTGATGATTTCCGGGATTCCAGTGGCGAAGAAATGGCATGAGGACGAACCCAAGCGTCCGCGCTATTACGCCGGGGATGACGCCGATGCCTATTGGTACAGCGCCACTGACGTGATCGTCGCCGATGCGGTGCAGAAGCTGTCGCCCGAGCAGCGCCGGTACTTTCATCCGTTCCTGTCAGGTTTTAATCCCAACGACAAGAACTCCGCCGCGCACATCCAGCGCATGCTCGATCTGTATCCGGGGTTGTGGCAGGGCATTGGTGAGGTGTTCACCCGCCATGACGATCTGACAGCGCTGACCTCTGGCGACACGCCACGCGCCAACAACGAGGCGATGACGAAAATCTATCATCTGGCCGCCGAGAACGATCTGCCAGTGATGCTGCACTCCAACATCACCTCCAAGCGTGAGAAAAATCCGCTGTACTTGAAGGAAATCGAGGAGCCGCTACGCAATCACCCGCACACGCGGTTTATCTGGGCGCACGCGGGCACCAGCGCAGAAATCCATCGGCATCAGACGCAGTTGCCGTTCTTGCTGCCAACCCTCACGCGCATGCTGGAGGCTTACCCCAATCTGTTTATTGATTTGTCGTGGAGCATGCTCACGCCGTATCTGCTGGATGAGCAGGGCAAACCGCGTCCTGAGTGGCTGGCGTTGGTCGAGAAATATCCGGAGCGCTTCATGCTCGGCTCCGACGTAGTAGGACGTTTCAATAAGCTCGGTCAGGAAATGCACAGCTTCAAGCCGTTCCTTGATGCACTGCCGGAGAACATTGCGCAAAAGGTCGCAAGAGATAACTTCCTGGCTATCTTGCCGCGAACGGTGTTCAAGTCCGGCAAAACCGCGCTGAATCGTTAATGCCTTCGGTTCGAAGGATAAAGGCCTTTTGATATCGCCTTTTCGTCTTACGCATTTTTCCGCCGGGCCGATACCTTCTAAAGCAACCAGCTGCAGGGTTGATGCAGCGCTTTTGGAAGGAACCAGAGCAATGAGTATCCGTAGTCTCAATATTGCCCCGCGTGCCAGCCTCGGTTTTGGCCTGCTGGCGCTGATGGTGTTTGCCCTCGGGGCGTTCGCGTTGCTGCAAATGTCGAATATGCGCGCGCAGTCGGACGAGGTTGATAACAATTGGCTGCCGAGCGTGATGGCGGTCGGTGAGATGAGTCAGGACATGTTGCGCCTGCGTGCGCTGACCATGCGCCTGTTGCTCAATCGCGATCCGCAGGCGCTTGAACAGAATGTCGTCAAACTCAATGAGCTGCGTGGCGTGCTGAGCGAAGCCCAGCAGCGTTATGACGTGCTGATCGTGTTGCCGGAAGAGCGCAAACTGTTCGACCGTTTCAAAGCCGCCGAGCACCAGTATCTGGAGCTACAGGCGCAGGTCATGCAGCTGTCCGCGCAGAATCGGGTCGAAGACGCGGCGAGCATTCTCAATAACCAGATGAGTCCACTGGCCGACGAAATCGCCGTGACCTTGCGTGAACTGGTCGAAATGAATAAACACAATGCCAACCTCGCCACCGAAGCGGCGCGGCTGGTGTTTATCAATTCGCGGGTGTGGGTCGGGGTGATGATCGGCATTACCGCGCTGATCACCATTGGCTTGGCGCTGTTACTGACGCGCAGCATCGTGCTGCCACTGGCGCAGTCGTTGGGTGTGGCGGAAGTGGTCGCCAGTGGTGATCTGACCGGCGACATTAGTATCTCGGGCAAGGACGAGCCGGCGCGGCTGCTGCAGGCGCTAAAAAGCATGCAGCACAACCTGCGCGACACGATTCGGCGAATCTCGGAATCTTCCAGCCAATTGGCCTCGGCCTCGGAAGAGCTGAGTTGCGTCACGGAAGATGCCACGCGCGGGTTGCATCAGCAGAGCCTGGAAATCGAGCAAGCCGCTACGGCGGTCAATCAGATGACGGCCGCCGTGGAGGAAGTGGCAAGCAATGCCGTGGCCACTTCCGAGGCCTCTCGTGAGTCTGATCGCATTGCCCAGCATGGTCGTGAACAGGTGCATCAAACGGTGTTGTCTATTGAATCGCTCGCCGACGATGTGACAGCCAATGCGAGCCAGGTGGAAGATCTGGCGCAGAAGGTCTACAGCATCAGCAAAGTGCTGGACGTGATTCGTTCGATTGCCGAGCAGACCAATCTGCTCGCATTGAATGCCGCGATTGAGGCGGCACGCGCCGGTGATGTCGGGCGCGGTTTTGCTGTGGTGGCGGATGAGGTGCGGGCCTTGGCGCATCGCACTCAGCAGTCGACTCAGGAAATCGAGCAGATGATTGGCGGGATTCAGCAGGGCACTGATTCGGCGGTAAGTTCGATGCAGCAGAGCAATGTGCGGGCGCGCTCAACTTTGGAACTGGCCAAGGCTGCTGGTGTGGCGCTGGAGGAAATCGCCTCGGCGTTTACCTTGATCAACGAGCGCAACCTGGTGATTGCCAGTGCCTCGGAGGAGCAGGCAGCGGTGGCGCGGGAGGTGGATCGTAATCTGATGAATATTCGTGATCTGGCGATGCAGACCTCGGCGGGAGCCAATCAGACCAGTGCGGCGAGTCAGGAGTTGTCGCGGTTGGCGGTGGATTTGAACAGCATGGTGGCTAAATTCTCGGTTTGAGGTATGCCTTCAAAAGCCCCTCACCCTAGCCCTCCCGAAACGTCGGACCGCCCGTAGGGAGAGGGGACTGACCGTGGGAGATTGGCGAGTTACACCGACCTGATCTTGCTTTGGGGAATCCATAATCGACTCGATTTTTAGGTCGATGTATGGCGCCAGACCCTCTGTCGGCTCCCTCTCCCATTGGAAAAGGGGATTGACCGTGGGGGATTAAAGAGTTACGCCGACCTGAGTGTTCTGGTGAATCCATAATCGACTCGAACTTTCAGGTCGATGTATGGCGAAAGACACCTCGGTCGGCTCCCTCTCCCAAAGGGAGAGGGAGCCGACCGTAGGAGATTGGCGAGTTACACCGACCTGATCTTGTTTTAGAGAATCCATAATCGACTCGATTTTTCAGGTCGATGCATGGCGAAAGACACCTCTGTCGGCTCCCTCTCCCAAGGGGAGAGGGGACTGATCGTGGGAGATTGGCGAGATGCACCGACCTGATCTGGCTTTGGGGAATCCATAATCGACTCGATTTTTCAGGTCGATGCATGGCGAAAGACACCTCGTTCGGCTCCCTCTCCCAAGGGGAGAGGGGACTGATCGTGGGAGATTGGCGAGATGCACCGACCTGATCTGGCTTTGGAGAATCCATAATCGACTCGATTTTTCAGGTCGATGTATGGCGAAAGACATCTCGGTCGGCTCCCTCTCCCTCGGGAGAGGGCTGGGGTGAGGGGCGAAGGTGACGCAAAAAGTCGGGTTGAACGCAGGCGAAAAAAAGCCCCGCTTTCGCGAGGCTCTTTGATGTAGCGGCGGATCAGCTGCCTTTAACGGTTTTACCGTTGACCGTGCCGTCCTGGAGCATGATGTTGTACTCCTTGCCGTCGGTTTCGACTTGTTGCAGGCGAACCAGCAAGTAATCCCAATCCTTGGCGAACCACAGCACGGTGGTGCGCTTGCTTTGCGTCGGGTCGCGTACGCGCTCGACCTTGATCGCATCGATCTTGCCAGCCTTGGTCTCGACTTTTTCCGAGCCCAGCACGCGGAAGTCATAGGTATCGACTTCACCGTCATCGACCACTTGATAGCTCATGGTCTTCTTGCCTGCAGCGACATCATGCTGCAGCGCCAGTTGATAGGTGGACTTGTCGACCATGCCACGGTTCAGCGGGATCTTCACCGCATCGCCACGGTCGGTGCCGGTGACCATTTTGCTGTTCCAGTCGAAATCCAGATCAGCCTTTTTCGCTTTGCCCAGACCGCCACGTTCGAAGTGGTAGGACTGTGGCAGCAAGGTGTCCTTGTCCAGGGTCAGGGTGCTTTCTTCAGTCAGGCTGGCGATCATCATCGAGGCCTTGAAGCTGAGCTTCCAGACGCCGTTGGCTTCCTTGACCAGGCTGCGCTCGGCAGTGCCGCTCATGGGCAACTGCTTCCAGTCGGCGGTGTAGCTGGCGGAGAACGGTTGAAGGTCCGCTGCCTGCGCGAAGGGCAGGGCGAGCAGAGCGCAAGCGAAGAGCAGGGCGCGACGCATAATATCTCCTAGTGTCGAATCAAGTGGCCGCTGGCCGCGAGTAACTGGCCATCCAGTAAAGCACCGTGTTCGCCGAGTGCCAGTCTGCCTTCGGCAAACCAGCGAACCGCCATCGGGTAAATCAGGTGTTCCTGAACGTGGACTCGCTGCGCGAGACTCTGCGGCGTGTCATGCAACTCTACCGGTAATACTGCCTGTACGACCAGTGGTCCGCCATCGAGTTCCTCGGTGACGAAGTGCACGGAGCAGCCGTGCTCAGTGTCGCCGGCCTCCAGCGCGCGCTGATGAGTGTGTAACCCTTTGTATTTGGGCAGCAGCGACGGATGGATGTTGAGCAGGCGACCCTGGTAGTGGCGAACGAAATCAGCGCTGAGAATGCGCATGAAACCGGCCAGCACCACGAGTTTCGGTTGGAATTCGTCGATCAGTTCGATCAGAGCAGCATCGAAGGCCTCGCGACCTTCGAATGCCTTGTGATCCAGCGAGCGGGTAGCGATACCCGCGTCACTGGCGCGTTGCAGGCCGTAAGCGTCGGCGCGATTGGAAATCACTGCAGCGATGCGAACCGGGCTGTCGCCGGTCCGCGTGCTGTCGATCAGAGCCTGCAAGTTACTGCCGGTGCCGGACAACAGCACCACGACATCACAGGTTGCGGACATTAATGAGCCTTAAGGTTCTGCAGATCAACCTGAGCGGCACCTTCGGCGGCAGCAGCGATCTGGCCGATGACCCATGGCTGCTCGCCGGCGTCACGCAGGGTGTTCAGCGCCACTTCAACGTGTTCCTGAGCCACGCAGATGACCATGCCAACGCCGCAGTTCAGCACGCGGTGCATCTCGGTTTCGTCGACGTTGCCTTTTTCCTGCAGCCAGTCGAACACGGCAGGGCGAGTCCAGCTAGCCACGTCAACCACGGCCTGAGCGCCTTTTGGCAGCACGCGCGGAATGTTGTCGAGCAGGCCGCCACCGGTGATGTGGGCCATGGCTTTGACGGCGCCGGTGTCTTTGATCAGCTTGAGCAGCGGCTTCACGTAGATGCGGGTCGGGGCCATCAGCAGGTCGGTCAGCGGTTTGCCGTCGAGCTGGATGTTTTCGATGTCGGCACCGGAGACTTCAATGATCTTGCGGATCAGCGAGTAACCGTTGGAGTGCGGGCCGGACGATGGCAGTGCGATCAGTGCGTCACCGGTGGCGACTTTCGAGCCGTCGATGATTTCCGCTTTTTCCACGACGCCGACGCAGAAGCCAGCCAGGTCGTAGTCTTCGCCTTCGTACATGCCTGGCATTTCAGCGGTTTCGCCGCCCACCAGCGAGCAACCCGACAGTTCGCAGCCAGCGCCGATGCCGGTCACGACTTGGGTCGCGGTCTCGACGTTCAGTTTGCCGGTGGCGTAGTAGTCGAGGAAGAACAGTGGCTCGGCGCCGCACACCACGAGGTCGTTCACGCACATCGCAACCAGGTCGATGCCGATGCTGTCGTGTTTGTTCAGGTTCAGTGCCAGACGCAGCTTGGTGCCGACGCCGTCGGTGCCGGAAACCAGCACTGGCTGCTTGTAGCCGGCCGGGATTTCGCAGAGGGCGCCGAAACCGCCCAGGCCGCCCATGACTTCCGGGCGCGCAGTGCGCTTGGCGACGCTCTTGATGCGTTCGACCAATGCTTCACCGGCGTCGATGTCTACACCGGCGTCCTTGTAGCTCAGGGAGGGTTGCTTGCTCATGATCCAGGCCTTTAGGGGAGGGGATTCAGGGGTAACGACCGAGTTCAGCGGGAACTTCGAAATCGACGGGGCGATGGCCTCACGCGAGTTTCGAGGTGCCCGGCTGTTGCCGGTCTGCGAAGGCGCGCGATTTTATCAGGCTTGAGGGGCAGCGGCCATCCTCGCACCGACGGGCAGGGCCATATCTCGGGAAATTTTTTGCAATTAAGGTCTACGGGTGCCTGTATAAGGTGTGGCGATTAACCGTCTATCGTTATCACTGTGCAAAAACTTACCGCTGTCGTGTGAATGTTTTGTGCTGGCAGATTGTCACAGCCTTGCTTAACCGGTTCACGCGGCGTGTTCCAGCCGCTCCTGTCGACGGGAATTCTCCATGCGTTTTTGTAAATTGTTGTTTGTGGGTTGTTTGTCTCTGATCAGCCTGGCGAGTCACGCCGAAAATCTCAAAGGCCTTTATCAAGTGCGCGAGCCGGTCAATGGCCAGGCGCCGGAAGAGCGTGATCGCGCCACGCAAGCGGCGCTCGACACCCTGATATTGCGCCTGACTGGCGATCCGAAAGCCCCACAAAACCCAGGGCTGGCGGCGATTCGCAAGGATCCGCAGCAGATTATCAGTCAGTTCGGTTTTGACGCCGGGCCGCCGGAAGTGTTGAAGGTCGATTTCGATCCGTCGACCACCGAGCAGGCATTGCGTCGTGCCGGGTTGTCGTTGTGGGGCGCCAGTCGCCCGTCGATTCTTAGCTGGTGGCTGAACGATTCAACTGAAGGGTCGAGTCTGGTCGGCGATGGTCAAGCCGCCGCCGCACCTTTGCGTACGGCCGCGCAACATCGCGGTTTGCCGTTGCGTTTGCCGCTGGCGGACCTGAGCGAGCAACTGGTTGCCACGGCGCCAGCGCTGGAAGGCACGGATCCGGCACCGTTGCGCGGCGCCTCCGAACGCTACAACGCTGACGCCTTGCTGGCGGTGCATGCGCGCGAAGAAGGCGGGCAGTGGCAAGCCAAGTGGCACTTGTGGCTGGGCGATCAGAAAGAGGCAGGCAGTGTGCAGGGCGCCGATCAGGCTGCTGTCGCGGACGCGGTGATGCTCGCAGTGGCCGAACGTCTGGCGCCACGGTTTGTCGCCAAGCCCGGCGCTTCAGGGCAGCAGACCCTGGAAGTGCAGGGCATGAATCTTGAGCATTACGCAGCGCTGTTGCGGTTACTCGAACCGTTTGGCGTGCGTCTGCAAAGTGTTGATGGTGATCGCATCGTTTATCGGGTCAATGGCAGCGCCGATCAAATGCGCGCGCAGTTGTCGCTGGCCAAGTTGCAGGAGTTGCCCGCTGAGGCCCAGGCTCCGGTGGTCGCGCCGCAGCCTGCGGTTGCAGGTGCAGCACCGGTCACGGCCCCGGCCCCGACCCCGGCAGCACCGTCGTTGCGGTTTCGCTGGTAAGTCTTTCCTTATATAGAAGCAACAGGAGTGGTACATGGCCGATACGCGGCGTTGGTTCTGGCTCGGTGGGGTTGTCCTGCTTTGCGCGTTTGTGTGGTTGCTGCACCCGATCCTCACGCCGTTTCTGGTGGCGCTGCTGCTGGCTTATCTGTTCGATCCGCTGGTGGATCGCCTGGAGCGGCTCGGTTTGTCGCGAACCTGGGGCGTGATCGCGGTGTTTGCTCTGTTCACCTTGATCGTCACGGCACTGATGCTGGTGCTGGTGCCGATGCTCGCAAAGCAGTTGCTGCGTCTATACGAACTGGCGCCGCAAATGCTCGATTGGCTGCAGCACACGGCGGTGCCGTGGGCGCAGTCGAAGCTGGGGTTGTCGGACGGTTTCTGGAAGTTCGACAAGGTCAAAGCCGCGATCAGCGAGCACATGGGTCAGACCACCGACATTGTCGGCGTGGTTCTGAGTCAAGCGACGGCGTCGAGTCTGGCGCTGATCGGCTGGCTGGCCAATCTGGTGCTGATCCCGGTGGTGAGTTTCTACCTGCTACGTGACTGGGACGTGATGATGGCCAAGATCCGCAGCCTGCTGCCGCGTGATCGGGAAGAGACCATCGTGTCGCTGGCCGGTGAATGTCATGAGGTACTGGGCGCGTTTGTGCGCGGTCAGTTGCTGGTGATGCTGGCGCTGGGTGTGATCTACGCGGCGGGCCTGATGATCGTCGGGCTGGAGTTGGGGCTGTTGATCGGTCTGATCGCGGGGCTGGCGGCGATCGTGCCGTACATGGGCTTCGTGATCGGTATTGGCGCGGCGCTGATTGCCGGGTTGTTCCAGTTCGGTGGCGATCTGTATCCGATGGTCGGAATCGTCGCGGTGTTCATGGTCGGTCAAGCGCTGGAAGGCATGGTGCTGACGCCTTTGCTGGTGGGCGATCGTATCGGTCTGCATCCGGTGGCGGTGATTTTCGCGATTCTCGCCGGCGGCGAGCTGTTCGGGTTCACCGGCGTATTGCTGGCGTTGCCGGTGGCGGCGGTGATCATGGTGCTGGTGCGCCATGTGCACGACTTGTACAAGGATTCCGACATCTATAGTGGTGTGGACGATCCGCAGTTGTAATGGCGCGGGCCAACCCGGCGAATCGCCGGGTTGGCCCGTGTCCTGCAGGCGCTGGCGCCAAAGAATCTGTCATAAAACCAGTGCGTTAACGCAAACCTTTGATTTTGCTTGGACTCTGTCGCATTGTGCGCTCAGCTTCACGGGTATAAACTTCGCAAACTTTACACAGAGGCCACTAACGGTTCCTTGAGAACTGTTCAGTCAGCATGAAACCGATTCAGCTGCCCCTAGGTGTGCGTCTGCGTGACGACGCCACCTTCATCAACTACTACCCAGGCGCCAATGCCGCTGCACTCGGCTATGTCGAGCGTCTATGCGAAGCCGACGCCGGCTGGACAGAAAGCCTGATCTACCTGTGGGGCAAACACGGCGTAGGGCGTACGCATCTGTTGCAGGCGGCGTGTCTGCGATTCGAGCAGATGGGCGAGCCGGCGGTGTACTTGCCGTTGGCCGAGTTGATGGATCGCGGCGTTGAAATCCTCGATAACCTTGAACAGTACGAACTGGTTTGCCTGGACGACTTGCAGGTGATTGCCGGCAAGGCTGACTGGGAAGAGGCGATGTTTCATCTGTTCAACCGTCTGCGTGACAGCGGTCGGCGCTTGCTGATTGCCGCCTCCACTTCTCCGCGTGAATTGCCGGTCAAACTGGCTGACTTGAAATCCCGCCTGACGCTGGCGCTGATTTTCCAGATGCGCCCGCTCTCCGACGAAGACAAATTGCGCGCCCTGCAATTGCGTGCATCGCGTCGCGGTCTGCACCTGACCGATGAAGTCGGGCATTTTATTCTGACTCGCGGCACCCGCAGCATGAGTGCACTGTTTGACTTGCTTGAACAGCTCGATCAGGCCTCTTTGCAGGCTCAGCGCAAGCTGACCATCCCCTTCCTGAAAGAAACGCTAGGCTGGTAACGGCGCGGCTTTCAGCGTGTTTCGGCATATTTCAGGCGCCAGAAAATCCGCTTTCCTGCACGGTGTGCAGGCCGCGTATCGGTTCAAATGGGCTTAAGCGCTTAGATGTAAACGAGAAACCGGGAAGTCACAAAAAGATCGATTGAATTTGCAAATGAGGCTGATAGCGGGCATAGTCTCGGCTTCTTTACAACTATCAGCCACGGTCGTGCCCATGCTAAAGCGCTTCGCACCCCTCGTGCCTCTCGCACTCGTCACCCTGTTGTACGGTTGCGCTGCTCATTCTCCAGTTCAAGAGCAGCCTCAACAGGTTAAAAATTCTGCCACGGCTCAGTCTTCGGTTATTTACCAGGAAGAGCTGGACACCGAAAAAGAACTCAACGAATTCAACGGCAAGAAGCCTTATCAGCTTCCTGTTCTGGCCGACAGCATCCTTGAACGCGGCATGTCCCTGATCGGTACCCGTTACCGTTTCGGCGGTACCTCTGAAGCCGGTTTCGATTGCAGCGGTTTCATCGGCTACCTGTTCCGCGAAGAAGCCGGCATGAACCTGCCACGCTCGACCCGCGAAATGATCAACGTCGATGCACCGCTGGTCTCGCGCAGCAACCTTGAGCCGGGCGATCTGCTGTTCTTCGCCACCAACGGTCGTCGCGGTCGTGTCAGTCACGCCGGGATCTACCTCGGTGACAACCAGTTCATCCACTCCAGCAGTCGTCGCAGCGGCGGTGTTCGCATCGACAGCCTGGGTGACAGCTACTGGAGCAAGACTTTCATCGAAGCGAAACGCGCATTGGCCAACGCTCCGACGGTCGTCACTGCTCGCAAGTAATCCCCGTTGTCGCTGCGTTCGCGGCGACAATCAGGCTTCCGGCAACGGAGTAGACCTAGACTTTACAAGGTGAAGTTAAAGTCTTACTTGAAGTTTGCCGCGTAGCCGCTAGAATCCTGTATCTATATTGATGGCAAACCGCCTGCGTGCTCACGCAGGCGGTTTTGTTTTCTGTCCATCGGCAGAAAAAGCCGCAGCCAGATCAGGATGTTCTGCTTATGACGATGTCGGCCCGCCTCACTTTGATCTTCTGCGCAGCGCTGCTCAGCGCCTGCGCCAGTCGCACGCCGCCTCCTGCGCCAGTGGTTCGCGCGCCGGTCGTGTTTGGCCCCTCGCAATCTTTCTCGCCCGCTGCTGAGGACGTGCTGTTTCGCGCGCTCGGCCTGGTCGGCACGCCTTATCGCTGGGGCGGCAACACGCCGGATTCAGGGTTTGATTGCAGCGGGCTGATCGGTTTTGTCTACCGTGATGCGGCGGGCATCTCATTGCCGCGTTCGACGCGCGAGCTGATCGTCATGCAGGCGCCAAACGTCGGCAAGGAAGGCTTGCAGACCGGCGACCTGATCTTCTTCGCCACCAATGGCGGTTCGCAGGTCAGTCATGCGGGGATTTACGTCGGCGAAGGACGTTTCGTGCATGCGCCGGCCACGGGTGGCACGGTGAAGCTGGACAGCCTGTCAAAGGCGTATTGGCAGAAGGCTTATCTGAGTGCCAAGCGGGTGCTGCAGCCGGAGCATCTGGCGCATAACCCGTAGTAAAGGCAACGCAAAACCCATGTGGGAGCGAGCTTGCTCGCGAAAGCGGTGTATCAGTCAACTCAATGGAGACTGACACTCCGCATTCGCGAGCAGGCTCGCTCCCACAGTTGCTTCAGATCACATTCAGCATCACTTCGTGGCCGACACCCGCCACACTTTGTTGCCAACATCATCCGCCACCAGCAAGCCACCTTGCTGATCGATCACCACGCCCACCGGCCGGCCCAAAGCATTCTCGTCCTTGTCGAGGAATCCGGTCAGCACATCCACCGGTGTGCCACTCGGCTTGCCACCGGTAAACGGCACGAAAATCACTTTGTAGCCACTGTGCGGCTTGCGGTTCCACGAGCCGTGCTGGCCGATGAATGCGCCTTCCTTGAACTGCGCCGGCAAGGTGTTGCCCTCGGCAAAACTCAGGCCCAACGAGGCAGTGTGCGGCCCGATCGCGTAATCCGGGGCGATGGCTTTGGCCACCAGATCCGGGTTTTGCGGCGTAACGCGGACATCGACATGCTGACCGTAGTAACTGAACGGCCAGCCATAGAATCCGCCGTCCTTCACTGAAGTGATGTAATCCGGCACCAGATCACTGCCGATTTCGTCACGCTCATTGACGGCTGTCCACAGCGCCCCACTGGTGGGCTCCCAGGCCAGGCCGTTGGGGTTGCGGATGCCTGAGGCAAAGATCCGGTGATTGCCGGTCGCCCGATC
Source organism: Pseudomonas sp. CROZ-RG-20F-R04-15 (assembly GCF_022662375.1). Classification (GTDB taxonomy): domain Bacteria; phylum Pseudomonadota; class Gammaproteobacteria; order Pseudomonadales; family Pseudomonadaceae; genus Aquipseudomonas. The sequence goes on from NZ_JAKNQL010000025.1 coordinate 44,685, forward strand.
GACTTCCCAGATCGCTGCGCGGCCTTCTTCTTTGTCCAGACCATTTTCGCCAACGTTACTGTTCGAGCCAACCGTGACATACAGCTTGCTGCCGTCCTTGCTGGCAATGACGTTTTTCGTCCAGTGATGATTCAGCGTGCCGCCGGGCAGATCGACAACCTTGATTGGCTGTGTCTTGATTTCGGTTGCGCCGGGTTCGTAGTTGAAGCGCAGCAGGCGATCGGTATCGGCGATGTACAGGTCGTTGCCGACCAGTGTCATACCGAATGGCGAATTAAGATTCTGCAGGAACACTGTGCGCGTCTCGGCCACGCCATCATGGTCAGCGTCGCGCAGCAGAGTGATGCGGTTCGGACTCGGCACGCCCGCGCCGGCCTTGCCCATGACCTTCTTCATCACCCAGCCACGAATGCCACTGCTGTCATCCGGCTTTGGTGGGGCATTGGTTTCCGCCACCAGCACATCGCCGTTGGGCAGCACATAGAGCCAGCGCGGATGATCGAGGCCTTCGGCGAACGCTGCGACCTGAGTGCCGGCCGCTGCGGTCGGTTTGCCGCCCTCGGGCCAGCCGATTGCCGGGGCGATATTCACCGTCGGGATCAGGGTCTTGTTGGGTTCGGGCAGCTTGGGTGACGGGCCGGTGCCGTCGGAGACTTGCAGACTGGAGGATTCACCGCAGGCGGCGAGCCCTCCGGCGAAGGCGATGACAAAAACGAGCTGGGGCTTGCGCATTGCTGATCTTCCCTATGAATGCATTCCTAATCATAGAGGAGGGCGCAAGCCCGATGGTTCCACTGTTCAGCCGCGCGCTTCCTTGAACAGCACGGCGATGCCCGGGTGATAATTGCCCGCCTCGCTGCGCAACTTGCGGTAGGCGTAGGGGAAATACCACGCGACCGCGCAGGTGTGTTCCTTTTGCAGGTCGTCGACCATATCCTGCAGTTCTTCGGGGCTGGCGCTGTGTTGAGCCTTTTGCGGGGCGACAAACAGGCAGCCAAGCTTTAGATCGCTGGCGTAGCTGATGCGCTTGGCGTCGTTAGTGATATCCAGCAGGGCTTGGGTCAGATTGAGGTTGGTAACCTTTGGCCAGCGCTGGGTGGCCTGGATAAAGGCGCGGTCTTCGGCGCCGGCCAGAAACAGGTCGGCGCGGGCGTTGCGCTCGCCTTCTTCGTTCTGTTTGCGCGTGGCAGTGTCGTTCAAAGTGACCAGCTCGGCCATCCAGGCTGCGGCCGAGAGCAATCCGAGATTGGCTTTCTCGTCATGCCAGTAAGGCGTGTCGCTGTCGCCGCGCACGGCGTTGTAACGGTCGATACAGTCAAACCAGCGTTCAAGCACCGGGCGCAGGAATTCCAGGCGCGGGTTGCTGATGATCATGCCTTGCATCGTCATCATCCTTTATTGTTGTGGTGGGCTTTTCAAGAAAAGCATGGCTCTTTGATATCATTTGTATCAGTGTGGCACAAGATTGGCGTCAGATAATTGATCAGCGGCAGTTATTCGCCCGATGGCCGCCTCTTTAATTGACGCTCCACCCCCAACCCTCTAACCTTCGCGGCTTGTTTCAGGTGCTCTGTGACCTGCGTCGACAGAGTGAAACAGGGAAGCCGGTGAGGGTTGTCTTCACGCGAAGAACCACCACGATCCCGGCGCTGCCCCCGCAACGGTAAATGAGTAAAAGCTGCGCCTTGAGCCACTGCCTCGACAGAAGCGGGAAGGCGCGCAGCCAGGCCAGCGCCGCTCATGAGCCCGGAGACCGGCCTGATCCATCCAGCGGCATCACGGTGGGCGATGCCAGGCTTTTTGCCGTCTATTCTTGTGCCTGCCCGCCGTTATCCAGCCTCAACGGAGAGCTCCCCATGACTGATTCCCCCGAGCGCGACGAACGCCATCTGGCGCGTATGCAGCGCAAAAAAGCCGTGATCGACGAACGCATCGCCAACTCGCCCGACGAGTGCGGTCTGGTGCTGGTGCTAACCGGCAACGGCAAAGGTAAAAGCAGCTCGGCCTTCGGCATGCTCGCCCGCGCCATGGGCCACGGCATGCAGTGCGGTGTGGTGCAGTTCATCAAGGGCCGCAACAGCACCGGCGAAGAGCTGTTTTTCCGCCGTTTCCCCGAGCAAGTGCGTTTCCACGTGATGGGCGAAGGTTTCACTTGGGAAACCCAGGATCGTCAGCGCGACATCGCCGCCGCCGAAGCCGCGTGGGCCGTCTCGCGCGAACTGCTGCGTGATCCGTCGATCGGTCTGGTGGTGCTTGATGAATTGAACATCGCCCTCAAGCACGGTTATCTCGATCTCGATCAGGTACTCAGCGATTTGCAGGCGCGTCCGCCGATGCAGCACGTGATCGTCACCGGTCGTGCGGCCAAGCCGGAAATGATCGAGATGGGCGACACGGTCACCGAAATGGGCATGCTCAAACACGCCTTCCAGGCTGGCATCAAAGCGCAGAAAGGCGTCGAACTTTGAATCAACCACGTCACTGCCCGGCGGTACTCATCGCCGCGCCGGCCTCCGGTCAGGGCAAGACCACCGTCACCGCCGCGCTCGCCCGTTTGCATCGCAATCAGGGACGCAAGGTACGCGTATTCAAATGCGGTCCGGACTTTCTCGACCCGATGATCCTCGAGCGCGCCAGCGGTGCGCCGGTGTATCAACTGGACATGTGGATGGTCGGCGAGCAGGAAAGTCGTCGTCTGTTGTGGGAAGCCGCCGCCGAGGCGGATCTGATTCTGATCGAAGGCGTGATGGGCCTATTCGACGGCACGCCGTCCAGTGCCGATCTGGCGCGGCATTTTGGTGTGCCGGTGCTCGGTGTGATCGACGGCACGGCGATGGCGCAGACCTTTGGTGCGTTGGCGTTGGGCTTAGCGAAGTATCAACCGGATCTGCCGTTTGCCGGCGTGCTGGCCAATCGTGTCGGCACCTTGCGCCATGCGCAATTGCTGGAAGGCAGTCTCACGGAAGGTCTGCGCTGGTACGGCGCGTTGTCCCGCGAGACTGGCATCGAACTGCCGAGTCGCCATCTCGGCCTCGTGCAGGCGAGCGAACTGAATGATCTCGATGTGCGTCTCGATGCCGCTGCCGATGCTCTGGCGAGTAGTTGCGAGGTTGCGGTGCCACCCGCGGTTGAGTTCGCCGCGCCTGACATCATCGCTGTCGAGCCGCTGCTGAAGGATGTGCGCATTGCCGTTGCGCGTGATGAGGCGTTTGCCTTCACCTATGGCGCGAGTCTGGATCTGTTGCGGGCGATGGGCGCCGAGTTGAGTTTCTTCTCGCCGATTCGCGATATGCAATTACCTGAAGCGGACAGCTTGTATCTGCCCGGTGGTTATCCGGAATTGCATCACCTTGCGTTGGCGCAGAACACCGCGATGGTTGAGGCGATCCGTGCGCATCATGCTGCGGGCAAACCGTTGCTCGCTGAGTGTGGCGGGATGCTGTATCTGCTGAATTCTTTGACCGATGTTGAAGGCACTCGTGCTGAACTGGTCGGGTTGCTCAAGGGCGACGCGGTGATGCAAAAGCGTCTGGCGGCACTGGCGCTGCAAGCTGTGGAACTGCCGGAAGGTTCGCTGCGTGGGCACACTTATCATCATTCGCTGACGACGACCGAGTTGACGCCGATTGCGCGTGGCTTGAGTCCGAATGGTGGGCGCGGTGCCGAGGCGGTTTATCGGGAAGGGCGGATGACGGCGTCGTACGTGCACTTTTATTTCCCGTCGAATCCTGTGGCTATCGCAGCCCTCTTTGTGCCTGACCTTGAGGCCGCCTTCGCGAGCAGGCTCGCTCCCACAGTGACTGAAGCAATGCAATCCCCTGTGGGAGCGAGCCTGCTCGCGAAAGGGCCATGACCGACAACGCATTTTCAGAAGCGGAGCGCGCGGCCGTCTATAAAGCCATCGCCGAACGCCGCGACATGCGCCACTTCACCGGTGGCAGCGTCGAACCGGAGCTGTTGCGCCGCTTGTTGGAAGCCGCCCACCAGGCCCCAAGCGTCGGCCTGATGCAGCCCTGGCGCTTCATCCGCATCAGCGATAGAACCTTGCGCGGGCAGATCCAGAACCTCGTGGAAGAAGAACGCATCCGCACCGCTGAAGCCCTCGGCGAGCGCAGCGACGAGTTCATGAAACTCAAGGTCGAAGGCATCAACGACTGCGCCGAAGTGTTGGTCGCGGCGCTGATGGATGATCGCGAAAAGCACATCTTCGGTCGCCGTACATTGCCGGAAATGGACATGGCCTCGCTGTCCTGCGCAATCCAGAATCTGTGGCTGGCCTCTCGCGCCGAAGGTCTGGGCATGGGCTGGGTCTCGCTGTTCGAACCGCAGGCACTGGCCAATCTGCTGAAATTGCCGGAAGGCGCCAAGCCGCTGGCGGTTTTGTGTCTGGGCCCGGTCAAGGAATTCTATCCGGCGCCGATGCTGGTACTCGAAGGGTGGGCGCAGGCGCGTCCGCTCAATGAGTTGCTTTACGAAAATTATTGGGGAGTGAGTCAATGAGTGTGGCGTTGTTGAGTGTCGCCGCAGTGGCGCTGGATGCGCTGCTCGGTGAACCGAAACGCTGGCATCCGCTGGTGGCGTTTGGCAATTTTGCCGGGCGCATCGAGCAACGTTTCAACGCCGCTGGTCGTGGCTGGCGCAGCCATGGCGTCACCGCGTGGGTGATCGCGGTGCTGCCGCTGACCCTGCTCGCTACAGCGTTTTCCTGGGCGCCGTACGTGGGGTGGGTGGTCGAGATTCTTGCGCTGTATTGCGCCCTCGGCATGCGCAGCCTCGGCGAGCATGTCGCGCCGGTAGCCGCAGCCTTGCGCGCGGATGATCTGGATGAGGCGCGCAAGCGAGTCGGCTATCTGGTCAGTCGTCAGACCGATGAACTCGACAGCACCGCTGTCGCTCGCGCTGCCACTGAGTCAGTGTTGGAAAACGGCAGTGACGCGGTGTTTGCCGCGCTGTTCTGGTTTGTCGTGGCGGGTGCGCCGGGCGTGGTGCTCTATCGCTTGAGCAACACGCTCGATGCGATGTGGGGTTATCGCAACGAACGCTTTGAGCGTTTCGGCTGGGCGGCGGCGAAAATCGACGACGTGTTGAACTACATTCCTGCGCGTCTGGTGGCGTTGACCTACGCGCTATTGGGCAAAACCCGACTCGCGCTTAAGTGCTGGCGTACACAGGCACCGAAGTGGGACAGCCCTAACGCCGGTCCGGTGATGGCGGCCGGTGCTGGTGCGCTGGGTGTGGAATTGGGTGGGCCGGCGATTTATCACGGTGAACTTCACGACCGTCCGCAACTCGGCGAAGGTGCTCCCGCTGATGCTGATTCCATCGACCGTGGCTGGCAATTGGTCCAGCGCGGCGTATGGTTATGGCTGCTGATTCTCTGCGTGGGGGCTGAATTCTATGCTTGAGCACGGTGGCCGGCTGCGCAAGGCGGCACTCGATTACGGCATCGCCGAAGCGGATTGGCTCGACCTGTCCAGCGGCCTCGCGCCGTGGCCATTCCCGATCCCGGAAATCCCGCTGCGCGCCTGGGCGCGTTTGCCGGAAACCGATGACGGCCTGGAGCAAGCCGCGTGCGATTACTACGGTGCCGCGCAAGTGCTGCCGGTGGCCGGTTCGCAGATGGCCATCCAATTGCTGCCGCGCTTGCGCCGGGCCGGCAAGGTCGGTGTGTTGTCGCCGTGTTATGCCGAACATGCCGAAGCCTGGCGGCGCAGCGGTTACATCGTGCGCGAAGTGCTGGAGCAGGAAGTCGAGTTCTTTCTCGACAGCCTCGACGTGCTGGTGGTGGTCAACCCGAACAATCCGACCGGCCTGAGCCTGACCCCGGCGCGACTGCTCGACTGGCACGCGCGGCTCGCCCGGCGTGGTGGCTGGCTGGTGGTCGATGAAGCGTTCATGGACAACACGCCACAACTGAGTCTGGCCCCGCATGCCCATCAAGTCGGGCTGATCGTGCTGCGTTCGTTCGGCAAGTTTTTCGGTCTGGCCGGGGTGCGTCTGGGCTTTGTCCTGGCCGAGCGCAAATTGCTCAAACTGCTCGCCGAACAGGTCGGGCCGTGGGCGGTGAGCGGGCCGACGCGAGTGCTCGGGCAAGCGTGTCTGCAAGACACCGAAAGGCACACACACCAACGGATTCGCAGCGATGAAGCCAGTGAACGGCTCGCAGCGTTGCTGGAGCGCTATGGCTTCAAGCCGCAGGGCGGTTGCGCGCTGTTCCAGTGGCTGATCACCGAGCATGCCGAAACGCTGCACGCATTCATGGCCCGTCGCGGCATTCTTCTGCGGCTCTTCACCCACAACAGCAGTTTGCGTTTTGGCCTGCCTGCCGACGCGGCTGAAGAATCACGTCTCGAACAGGCTTTAATCGCTTTCGCCAAGGACCACCCATGACCACTCTGATGGTGCAGGGCACCACTTCCGACGCCGGTAAAAGCACACTGGTGACGGCGCTGTGCCGCTGGGCGACCCGCCAGGGCGTGGCGGTCGTACCGTTCAAACCGCAGAACATGGCGCTCAACAGCGCTGTGACTGCCGACGGCGGTGAGATCGGTCGCGCGCAAGCGGTGCAGGCGCAAGCGGCGTTTCTTGAGCCGCACACTGACATGAATCCGGTGCTGCTCAAGCCGAACAGCGACACCGGCGCGCAAGTGATCATTCATGGTCGCGCGGTGACGTCGATGAATGCCGTGGCGTACCACGACTACAAAGCCATCGCGATGAAAGCTGTTTTGGCTTCTCACGAGCGACTCAGCGTCGCGTATCCGCTGGTGATGGTCGAAGGCGCAGGCTCGCCGGCGGAGATCAATCTGCGCGCCGGCGACATCGCCAACATGGGTTTTGCCGAAGCGGTGGATTGCCCGGTGTTGCTGATTGCCGACATCAATCGCGGCGGGGTTTTCGCCCATCTGGTCGGCACCCTGGAGCTGCTCTCGCCGAGTGAGCAGGCGCGGGTCAAAGGCTTCATCATCAATCGCTTCCGTGGCGACATCGCCTTGCTGCAACCGGGCCTCGACTGGCTCGAACAGCGCACCGGCAAACCGGTGGTGGGCGTGTTGCCATATGTGATGGATCTGCACCTTGAGGCCGAGGACGGCATCGATCAGCGCCAGACCGACAAGGCCGAACAAGTGCTGAAAGTGGTGGTGCCGGTGCTGCCCCGCATCAGCAACCACACCGACTTTGATCCGCTGCGTCTGCATCCGCAGGTCGACCTGCAATTTGTCGGGCCGGGGCAGGCGATTCCTGCAGCCGATCTGATCATCCTGCCGGGCTCGAAAAGCGTGCGCAGCGATCTGGCGTATTTGCGTGCCAATGGTTGGGATGCGGCGATCGCCCGGCATTTGCGTTACGGCGGCAAAGTGCTGGGGATCTGCGGTGGGCTGCAAATGCTCGGTGAGCAGGTGCATGATCCGCTCGGCTTGGAAGGTGCGCCCGGTTCGAGTGCCGGTTTGGGCTTGCTGGCCTTTGAAACGACGCTTGAAGCCGAGAAGCAATTGCGCAATGTGCGCGGGCGGCTGGCGCTGGAAGATGCCGATGTCAGCGGCTATGAAATTCATGCTGGCGTGACCAGCGGGCCGGCGCTGGAGAATGCGGCGGTGTATCTGGACGACGGTCGTTGTGATGGTGCGCAGAGTCTGGACGGGCAGGTGTTCGGCACCTATCTGCATGGCTTGTTCGAATCGCCGGCGGCGAGTGCGGCGTTGTTGCGCTGGGCCGGATTGAGCGATGTGCAGGAGGTGGATTATCACGGCTTGCGCGAGCGCGATATCGAGCGGCTGGCGGATCTGGTGGAAAAACATCTGGATACCGAGCTGTTGCGGCGGCTCTGTGGGATTTGAGGAGACTGTGCGGGCCTCTTCGCGAGCAGGCTCGCTCCCACAGTGAATGCGGTTAGCCATGCATTTTGAGTACAACTCATAACCCTGTGGGAGCAAGCCTGCTCGCGAAAGCGGCGGTTGTCTCACTAAATATTTCTCTGGATGAACTCATGCTCCAACTGATCCTCGGCGGCGCCCGCTCCGGCAAAAGTCGTCTGGCCGAAAAACTCGCCAGCGACAGCAATCTATCGGTCACCTACATCGCCACCAGCCAGCCGCTCGATGGCGAAATGAGCGATCGCGTCGCCCATCATCGCGCCCGCCGTCCCGCTGAATGGGCACTCATCGAAGAGCCGCTGGAACTGGCCCGCGTCCTGCGCGAATCCGCCAGCGCCGAGCATTGCCTGCTGGTCGATTGCCTGACCCTGTGGCTGACCAATCTGCTGATGCTCGACGACGCCGAACGCCTCGCCGCTGAGCGCGAAGCCTTGCTCGACTGCCTGGCGTGTTTGCCGGGTGAAATCATTTTTGTCAGCAACGAGACCGGAATGGGTGTCGTGCCGCTGGGCGAATTGACTCGCCGCTACGTCGATGAAGCCGGTTGGCTGCATCAAGCTCTGGCCGAGCGCTGTCAGCGTGTTGTCCTGACCGTCGCCGGCCTGCCCCTGACTCTGAAAGGACCTGCGTTATGACTCAAACCTGGTGGCTGAACCCGTGCAAACCGGTCGATCTCAACATCGTTGAACAAGCGACGGCACGGCAGCAGCAACTGACCAAACCGGCGGGTTCGCTGGGGCGTCTGGAATCGGTGGCAGTGCAATTGGCCGGTCTGCAAGGCCAGGTCAAACCGACGCTCTCGCAAGTATGGATCGCGATTTTTGCCGGTGATCACGGCGTGGTCGCAGAAGGTGTTTCGGCGTTCCCGCAGGAAGTCACCGGGCAGATGCTGCTCAACTTTGTCAGCGGCGGCGCGGCGATCAGTGTGCTGGCACGTCAGCTCGGCGCGCAACTGGAAGTGGTCGATCTGGGCACCGTGAATCCAGCGCTGAACCTGCCGGGTGTGCGTCATTTGAACCTCGGCGCGGGCACGGCGAACTTCGTCGAGGGTGCGGCGATGACTCAAGCCCAGGGCGAACTGGCGCTGCAGGCCGGTCGTGACAGTTTGTTGCGGGCAAAAGCGGCGGGCGCGCAACTGTTCATCGGTGGTGAAATGGGCATTGGCAACACCACGGCCGCCAGTGCGCTGGCTTGTGCGTTGCTCGATTGTCCGGTGGCGCATCTGACCGGCCCCGGTACCGGGTTGAATGCCGAAGGCGTCAGTCATAAAGCACAAGTGATCGAGCGCGCATTGGCGTTGCATGCAACGCAGCGTGGCGATGCGTTGCAAACGCTGTTCAATCTCGGCGGTTTTGAAATCGCGGCGCTGGTCGGTGCGTATCTGGCAGCGGCGCAAGAAGGCGTTGCGGTGCTGGTCGACGGCTTTATCTGTACGGTCGCGGCGCTGGTCGCTGTGCGCTTGAATCCGGCCTGTCGTGAGTGGCTGTTGTTCGGTCACCGTGGCGCCGAGCCGGGCCATCGCCATGTGCTGGAAACGCTGAAGGCCGAGCCATTGCTGGAGCTTGGTCTGCGTCTGGGCGAGGGCAGCGGTGCCGCGTTGGCGGTGCCATTGTTGCGTCTGGCCTGTGACCTGCACGGGCAAATGGCGACGTTCGCTGAAGCAGCGGTGGCGGATCGGCCGGCATGACCCTGCGCCTGGATCTGCTACGCCATGGCGAGACTGAATTGGGCGGTGGTCTGCGCGGCAGCCTCGACGATGCGCTGACCGAAAACGGCTGGGCGCAAATGCGTGCGGCGGTGGTCGCGGGCGGGCCGTGGGATCGAATCGTCAGTTCGCCGTTGCAGCGTTGTGCGCGGTTTGCCGCCGAACTGGGTGAGCAGCTGAGTCTGTCCGTGTATCTGGACAAGGATCTGCAAGAACTGCATTTCGGCGCGTGGGAAGGGCAGAGCGCGGCGGCGTTGATGGAGACCGATGCCGAAGCGCTGGGGGTGTTCTGGGCCGATCCGTATTCATTTACGCCGCCGCAGGGTGAACCGGTCAGCGAGTTTTCTTCTCGAGTGCTGGCCGCCGTTGCGCGCTTGCACAGTAACTACGCTGGTGAGCGGGTGTTGCTGATCAGTCATGGCGGCGTGATGCGCCTGTTGCTGGCGCAAGCGCGCGGGTTGCCGCGCGAGCAATTGCTCAATGTCGAGGTCGCTCACGGCGCGTTGTTTGCGCTGACGGTCGAGGTCGACGGTTCATTCAAGGAAAGTCACTGACATGTTGCCGCTGTGGATCGCCCTGCAATTTCTCAGCAGCCTGCCGATTCGGTTGCCGGGGATGCCCGAGCCGGAACAGCTTGGGCGTTCGCTGCTGTTTTATCCGCTGGTAGGGTTGCTGTTCGGCGTGATCCTGTGGGCGTTGAATCTGGCGTTGGCGGGCGCACCGTTGTTGCTGCATGCGGCGCTGCTGCTGACGGTGTGGGTGTTGCTCAGTGGCGCTTTGCACCTCGATGGTCTGGCTGACAGCGCCGATGCCTGGCTCGGCGGTTTTGGTGATCGCGAGCGCACGCTGACAATCATGAAAGATCCGCGCAGCGGGCCGATTGCGGTGGTCACGTTGGTGTTGGTGTTGCTGCTCAAGTTTGCCGCGCTGCTGGCGTTGATCGAGCAGGGGCATGGGCTGGCGTTGATCATCGTGCCGTTGCTCGGGCGGGCGGCGTTGTTGGGGTTGTTTCTGACCACGCCGTATGTACGCGCGGGCGGGCTGGGGCAAGCGTTGGCGGATCATTTGCCGCGCAAGGCTGGATGGTGGGTGCTCGGCGTCAGTGCATTGGTCTGCGTGCTGATTGGCGGGTTCAGTGCCGTCGTTGCGCTGGTGTTCGCCGTCGGTGTGTTTGTCTGGTTGCGGCAGGTGATGATGCGGCGGTTGGGCGGGACGACGGGCGATACGGCGGGGGCTTTGCTGGAGTTGCTGGAGATGGTGGTGCTGGTTGGAGTGGTTTTGGTCTGACAGTTCTGGATTGTCTGTGCCGGCCTCTTCGCGAGCAGGCTCGCTCCCACAGGGGATCGCATTTTCAAATGTGGGAGCGAGCCTGCTCGCGAAATCGATCTGTCAGGCAGCACAAATGTTATGGATAAACTCATCTGTAACTTGATTTAACACAGTCGCGGGTATATACACGCATCATGCTTCCTTCTCAGTGTTTGTGCACCAACCTGCGTCGCGCCGCTCGTGGCGTCAGCAGGCATTACGACGGCGCTCTTGACGGCTTCGGGATCAACGTTGCCCAGTATTCTTTGCTGTGCAACCTGCAGCGTCTCGATCAACCAAGCATCTCGGAACTCGCCGAAGCCATGGGCCTGGATCGCAGCACCCTCGGGCGCAACTTGCGGGTGCTGGAAGGCGAGGGGCTGGTGGCGCTGGCCGAGGGCGAGGACATGCGTAACCGCATCGTCAAACTCACCGAAACCGGCGTGCAACGCCTGGCAGCGGCACTGCCGGCCTGGGAAGCGGCGCAACAGCGGTTGATCGACAGGCTGGGTGCCGAAAAGCGCGAAACCTTGCTCAGATTGCTGGATGAACTGGCCTGAGGCCGGTTTTTTCCAAACTCAAGCGGGTATATACCCGCAAGCGGAGAACAACAATGACATCGATGTGGCGTACGTGCGGTTGGGTGTTGGTGGGGAGTGCGCTGATCCTGGCGTTGTCATTGGGCGTGCGACACGGTTTTGGCTTGTTCCTGTCACCAATGAGCGCGCAGTTCGGCTGGGGACGTGAGGTGTTTGCCTTCGCCATTGCCTTGCAGAACCTGATCTGGGGCTTGGCGCAACCGTTTACCGGTGCATTGGCTGACCGCTTTGGCGCCGCCAAAGTGGTGCTGATTGGTGGTGTGCTGTATGCGTTGGGCCTGGTGTGCATGGGCCTGTCGGACTCCGCGGTGACGCTGTCGTTGAGCGCTGGACTGCTGATCGGTATCGGCCTGTCCGGCACCTCGTTTTCGGTGATCCTCGGCGTGGTGGGTCGTGCCGTGCCGCCGGAAAAACGCAGCATGGGCATGGGTATCGCCAGTGCCGCCGGTTCGTTCGGCCAGTTCGCCATGTTGCCGGGCACTTTGGGGCTGATCGGCTGGCTTGGCTGGTCGGCAGCGCTGTTGGTGCTCGGCCTGCTGGTGGCGCTGATCGTGCCGCTGGTGAGCATGCTCAAGGACAAGCCGCTGCCGGTACTCGGCCATGAACAAACACTGTCCGAGGCCCTGAGCGAAGCTTGCTCGCATTCCGGCTTCTGGTTGCTGGCGTTCGGTTTTTTCGTCTGCGGTTTTCAGGTGGTGTTCATCGGCGTACACCTGCCGGCCTACCTGGTCGATCAGCATCTGCCCGCCAGTGTTGGCACTACGGTGCTGGCGTTGATCGGTCTGTTCAATATCTTCGGCACTTACACCGCCGGCTGGCTCGGCGGACGCATGTCCAAGCCGCGCTTGCTGACGGCGCTGTATCTGCTGCGCGCAGTGGTGATCGTGCTGTTCCTGTGGCTGCCGGTGACGACTACCTCGGCCTATCTGTTCGGCATGGCCATGGGTTTCCTGTGGCTGTCGACGGTGCCGTTGACCAACGGTACGGTGGCGACCTTGTTTGGCGTGCGCAATCTGTCCATGCTTGGTGGCATCGTGTTTCTGTTCCATCAGCTCGGCTCGTTCCTGGGCGGCTGGCTGGGCGGGGTGGTGTATGACCGAACCGGGAGTTATGACTTGATCTGGCAAGTGGCGGTTCTTCTCAGCCTGCTGGCGGCCGCGCTGAACTGGCCGGTGCGCGAACGTCCGGTCGCACGTCTGCAAGCCGCTGCGAGCGCCGTATGAGTCAGCTCTGGCCGCGAATCGTCATCAGCGCACTCGGCGCCGCCTTGCTGGCGTTGGTGTGGTGGGGCTGGCATCAGGGTGGCCTGGCCCTGATGCAGTTGGGCATGAGCATTTGCTAGAAACAGGCATGGCGAGTAACGTCAAACCCTGACGACTGCTCAAGGATGTTCGACATGCTGATGCGCTGGTGTGCTGTTCCCGCGTTGCTGATGGCGCTGACCGGTTTGGCCCAGGCCGCTGACTGTCCCGAATTGCTGCAAGGCTCGCTGCCCAAGCTGCGAGCGAAGGACTCCATCGATCTGTGCAAACAGTACGCCGACAAGCCGTTGGTGGTGGTCAACACCGCCAGCTTCTGCGGATTCGCGCCGCAGTTCGAAGGCCTCGAGGCGCTGCATAAACGCTACGAAGGTCAAGGGCTGGAAATGCTCGGTGTGCCTTCCAATGACTTCAAGCAGGAGTCCAAGGACAGCGCCGAGACCGCCAAGGTCTGTTACGCCAATTACGGCGTGACCTTCGCCATGACCGAGCCGCAGAAGGTTCGTGGTGATGACGCGACGCATCTGTTTCAGGTGCTGGCGGCACAGAGCAGCGCGCCGAAGTGGAATTTCTACAAATATGTGGTTGATCGCCAGGGCAAGGTGATCGCCAATTTCTCCAGCTTGACCAAGCCTGATGATCCGGAATTTATCGCTGCGATTGAAAAGGCTATTGCCTCGAAACCGCTGAAGCCATAGCGCTTTTTTTGTGGGAGCGAGCCTGCTCGCGAAAGCGCTCTGCCAGTCGACATGTGTATTGATTGATACACCGCCTTCGCGAGCAGGCTCGCTCCCACATGGGAAGTGTGTTGTGGTGATGAGCAAAATCAAGGCATCAAAAAAGCCCCGCCTCTGTAAAGAGAACGGGGCTTTTTTGTGGGCGAGGGGTCAGCCTCGCCGTGCCGCATCAGAAGCGGTAAGTAGCGCCGACACCGAAACCGTTTGCCGAGTTTTCATACTTGGCGTCGTAGGTCTGGCCACGATCGTTTTCGTTGCGGATCTTCACCGACTCTTCTTTCAGGTACGAGTAGGCAACGTCGATGGTCAGGTCTTCGGTCGGGCTCCAGCCGGCACCGATGCTGAAGATGGTCCGGTCGCCGGTAGGAATGCGTGGCGAACGGTCAACGTTGTTGGTCGGCGACTGGTCGAAGGTCAGACCGGTACGCAGTACCCATTCCTTGTTCAACTGGTACGAAGTACCCACGGCGTAAGCCCAGGAGTCGTGCCAGTTCTGGTCTTCGGTGATTTCACCGAACTGACCGGCCAGCAAAGGCTGCACACCGGAGTTCTTGACGGTGATTTTTTCGAGCTGGCTCCAGCGGGTCCAGGTGGTACCGGCATACACGTTCCAGCGATCATTGATCGCCTGGGTAACCGAGAGGTCGACGGATTCAGGTGTGGTGATCTTCAGCGAAGCGTCGTACTTCTGGTTGGCGCCCAGACCGATTGCACCCAGCACACCATAGTTGACCTTGGTGTTGCCTTCGAGCTTGTAGTCGACTTTCGAATGGTAAGTCAGACCCACGCGAGTGGTGTCAGTGGCTTGTACCAGCACGCCGATGTTGTAGCCCAGTGCGGTGTCGTCACCCTTGATCTTGACCTTGCCGTCCGGGAACGCCGGAGAGATCGACAGGTTGGATTCCAGCGTGCCGTCGATGCGGTTGATGGTCGGACCGAAACCGATCGACACCTTGTCGTTGAAGGCGTAGCTGACAGTTGGCTGGAAAGTGATGACCTGTACTTCGGATTTGCTGCCGAAGTAGCGGCCGGCAAAGTTGTTTTCGTAGTCGGTAATCAGGCCGAACGGCACGTAGACGCCGAGGCCGAATGCCCAATGATCATCGATCGGTTTGACGTAGAAGCCCATAGGTACGGAGGTGAAGGGCACCATGTCGCCTTTGTTGCTGCCACGGTTAGGGCTGGAGCTGGCGTCGCTGATATCGGTTTTAGCATCGAGGAATGCAACACCGCCAGTCACTTGTTCGCGCTTGAGGCGCGACATGCCGGCAGGGTTGCCATAAACAGTGCTTGCATCGTCGGCAGAAGAAGATCGCCCAGCGTAACCAGTGCCCATCCCGCTGATACTGTGTTCGTTGATGGCAAAGCCAGCTGCGAAGATCTGGGTGGATGCCATGGTAACGGCGAGGCTAAGGGTGGTTTTGAGCATGACTTTTTTCATTATTAGAACTCCTGGTGATCACCGGGGCGAAAATTACCAACATTTTCGTTCCAGCGCTATAGTCCGTATGCCTTGAGTTAGAGCGGTTTTGTAGGACAATCCGACCAGATTCGCGACCTGTTGGCAGATCTTTTGAAATCGGACGGTCAGCAAGCGACCTGATTCACCGGTGAAACACAGGTTTGCCAGGCATAAGTGAAGTCGCGCAGACGACCTTGGGGTTGAAAGGTCTGGCGCCAGATACGCGCCATTCCCAGCAAATCGTTGGAATCGGGGAGGGTGGGGTTTTGCTCTTCGACCAGCAGCCAGGCGATGGCGGTGGCGTAACGCAGATTTACTGTCAATTCCAGATGTGGGCCGGTCAGGAAGGCATGCTGGCTGGCGAGGCCGCGAACCAGGCTAGCGCGTTCCGGATCAAGCGCCAGATAGTCATCCCACAGGGCTTGATGACGATGCTCGGCGATGCGGTAGAGGCCGTGGCCACGGCGGTCATGCAGGGCAGATCCGAGGGCTGACTGACTGGCGGCGATGCCCAGCAGCAATGATTCGGCGGTGGCGCAGTGACGTCCCAGATAGATCAGCGTTGGACGGATCACGTATCGACACAGTTCGCTGGCAGCGATACCCATAAAACCCTCGGATCTTGTTATGAATGGCGAGTCCTGAAGGGGGGCTTGGCAGCTGTGGATCGGTTCAGGCTCGCCGCAAGCGGGTCACGCCGCTTGAGTTGAAGTGTAGTGTCATATTCGCGACGTAAAGGCCTGTTTTTAAAATATTTCCGGCTTCGAGTTATAACCCTTATACCCGTTGGTGCTTAGGCGCCAAGCGTTGAAAGTGAAACATCGGGCAATAAAAAGCCCCGCATTTTTGTGCGAGGCTTTTGCTTTTGCAGCCTTTTCGGCTCTCAGGCAATCAATGCCTGACGGGTACGATCGATCACGGCCTGCAGCGGTTCAGCGCTGGAGTACTGATCGGGGTACAGACGCTCGCTGTGGCGGGCGATACCGTGTTCGTTGACCAGTGTGAAACTGAAGCAGCCTTTGCGAGCGGCCATGATCAGGCAGTTCATTGGTGCAAAAGCGTTGGTTAGGGTGCGAATGGCATCCTGAGTATGGATTTGAGTAGACATAGTTATTAGGTGTTCCTACAAATGACACGGATAAGAACCGTGCAACGTTAAAACGTTCCAGTAACGTCGATCACCATTGATCGAACGAAGAACCCGACTGGAACAAAGCAGCCAGTTTGAAGCGCTGATAAGTTGGCGCGCTTGGGCTGGCAGGTAGGTACTTAGGAGGGCAGGCATCACAACAAGGGCAAAGGTTCTGGGCCCGGGGTGAAGATCCTGATCAATTTGCAGGTTGGTTCGGTCAGAGTAAGGGGTCTTCGCAACACCCTTCGCATCATTGGAAGGCAGTGTTGTCGCAAGATTTACCTGGAAACCATCGAGGGGTCGTTCCCGCTTTTTTCGGTAGGGCTTCTTGGTAGAAGGCTGACCGTGGGGATGTGTTCGACCGGAATTGACTTTCAGCTTGGTACTAACGCCGCGGATACTAACGGATCGAAACCGGTAACGCAAACTTCCTGTGAAAAAAGATTGCAGTGACTGATCGAGTCTGCTTGACCACTTCCTCGATTGCTCGTAATTGGCGCATTTCTTGACCGCCGGTCGGTGAAGATATCTTCATCAAAACGTGCGCCAGACTGGCTTATCCCCAGACCGACTGCCAAAACGACCCGAAAAAGCGCAGCGATATAACCGGGTAACAGGTACTTGTGCACATTAGTTGCGCAAGCTGTAACGGCACTGTCACATCAATCCTGACCCTGATGGCTGCCTGCATCGAAAGTTTAAGTCAATGAAAAACATCGCTTTTTTTTGTTGGTGAAAAAATCGTCAGTTTGACTGCGAGCCCCATTCCATAAGGCTTTGCGAGGGTTGGAGGACGGTTGTCCACTGAGTTATCCACAGCTTCTGTGGATTGTCCCGAGCGCTTGCTCTAGGACGGGCGTGCCGGGTTGTTTTTCGACTTTACCTGTAAGAAAAAGAGAGTAGAGTGGCGCGCCTTCCGATTCGTCCCACAGTGCTTTATGAAGTTTCGCTCAGTATCAGACTCTGTTACCTCACAACCTTCTCCTGTTACCCCGCCCAAGCGATTTTCCGTTCGCGTTGCTGAGTGGCTGCTCGACAGCCCGCGCCTGAGCGACAGTCATAATGCCAAACACCTCGCTGGCCGCCTGCTCAAGCAACCGGCACGGGAGGGCGTCGTGGCTGCGCAAAGCCGTCTTGGTCAATTGATGTGCCGCGAGTGCGGTAACGCCCGTGACCGGCGCATTGGTCAGGATCTGCTGCGTCAGGCCGCGCGTGCCGGCGACCGTCGCGCGCAGCAGGAGCTTGGTCTGCTCGAAGACTGAGCTGTCCAAGACCTGACACCTTGGTTAACCTTCAGGCTTTATAAGATCGGCGGGAGTGGCTATGGCTATGGACTTGACCAGCGTATTGCTGGGGCTTGCAGGGGCGGGACTGCCGCTGCTGGCGCTGGCCTGGCAACTGCAACGCCGGGCAAGCAACGGCCAGGCAGAGGTCGCTTTGCTCGAAGAACGGCTGGCCATGGCGCAACTGGCACAGGACGGACTCAACGCGCAGCTCGACGCCAGCCGCGATGAAATCGCCGATCTTGGTCAGGCCAACGCCGCCAAACAGGCTGACCTGGCGGCGCTGCGCCGGGAAGTCGAACTGCTGCAGATCGAACGTGACGACGCCCGCGATGCCTCTCACGCCTGGAACCTCGAACGCGCTAACAAAGAAGCCGAGCTGCGCCGCCTCGACGCCCAGGCCGCGTCGCTGAACGCCGAGCTGCGTGAGCAGCAGGAAAGCCACCAGCAACGCCTCAGCGACCTGCAAGGCTCACGCGATGAACTGCGTGCGCAGTTCGCCGAACTGGCCGGCAAGATCTTCGATGAGCGTGAACAGCGCTTTGCCGAGACCAGTCAGCAACGGCTTGGTCAGTTGCTCGATCCGTTGAAAGAACGCATTCAATCCTTCGAAAAACGTGTGGAAGAAAGTTATCAGGCCGAGGCCCGCGAGCGCTTCTCGCTGGCCAAGGAGCTGGAGCGCTTGCAGGCGCTAAATCTGCGGCTGAGCGACGAGGCCACCAACCTGACCCGTGCCCTCAAAGGCCAGAAAACCCAGGGCAACTGGGGTGAGCTGATTCTCGAGCGGGTGCTCGAACACGCCGGTCTGGAGAAGGGGCGCGAGTATCAGACCCAGGTCAACCTCAAAGGCCCGGACGGCGAGCGCTTTCAGCCTGATGTGATCATTTACCTGCCCGGCGACAAGCAAGTGGTGGTGGATTCCAAGGTGAGTCTCACCGCGTATCAGCAATACGTGGCTGCCGACGACGACACCCTCGGGCAGATCGCGATCAAGCAGCACGTCCTGTCACTGCGCAATCACGTCAAAGGGCTGGCCGGCAAGGATTACAAACGTCTGGAAGGCCTGCACAGCCTCGATTTCGTTTTGCTGTTCGTGCCGATCGAGGCGGCGTTTTCGGCAGCGTTGCAGGCAGAGCCAGCGCTGTTTCAGGAAGCCTTCGACCGCAACATCGTCATCGTCAGCCCGACCACCTTGCTGGCGACTTTGCGCGTGATCGACAGCCTCTGGAAGCAGGAGCGCCAGAGCCAGAACGCCCGGGAAATCGCCGAACGCGCCGGCTGGCTGTACGACAAGTTCGTGCTGTTCATTCAGGATCTCGACGAGGTCGGCAATCGTCTACAACAGCTGGATAAAGCCTACAGTTCAGCGCGCAACAAGCTGACCGAGGGGCGCGGCAATCTGGTCAGTCGCAGTGAACAGCTCAAATTGCTCGGCGCGCGGGCGAGCAAGAGTTTGCCGGCGGATTTGCTGGAGCGGGCGATGACCGATGTCGATGGTCTCGTCGAGCTCCCTGAATAACCCGAAAAGCTTCGTCGGATCGCCGCCCGGAGCAAACTCGCTCCCACAGGAATCACCTAAATCTTGTGGGAGCGAGCTTGCTCGCGAAGGCGTCAGTAAGGTCACCACCTACAGCGGCAAATACCGACTCAACAACGCCCGCAACGCCGCCGGTTTCACCGGTTTAGGCAGATAATCCAGCCCCGCTGCATGCACCTGCGCAACCATCTCCGGTCGCCCGTCAGCACTGATCACCACCCCTGGCACCGGCTCGCCCAGGCGGGTGCGCAACCACGCCATCAGCTCAGTGCCGGTGTCGCCGTGATCGAGGTGATAGTCGACCAGCGCCAGTTGCGGCCGCACGCCCTCACTCAACAGCGCCGCACATTCCTCACGATTGCGCGCGGTCCATACCTGGCAGCCCCAGCGGCTCAACAGGCTGTTCATGCCGATCAGAATGCTGTCTTCATTGTCGATGCACAGCACCTGCGCGCCGTTCAACAACTTGCCATTCGATTCGACGGCAGCGCTGGCCGGCACGGCTTGTGAGCGGGCCAGCGGCACGCTGACACTGAACACACTGCCACGCCCCGGCCACGAACGCACACGCAGGGTGTGGCCGAGCACGCGGCACAAACCATCGGCAATCGCCAAACCCAGGCCAAGGCCTTTTTCGGCGCGGGTCTGATGACTGTCGAGGCGTTTGAATTCTTCGAAAATCACCTGCTGTTTATCTTCCGGAATCCCCGGTCCGCGATCCCACACTTCCAGACACAGTTCGCCGCCACGCCGACGCACACCCAGCAACACCGGGCCCTTGGCGTAGCGAAAGGCGTTAGTGAGGAAATTCTGCAAGATCCGTCGCAGCAATTTGCTGTCGCTGTCGATGCGCAAATGGCTGCCGCGCACTCGGAAGGTCAAGCCTTGTTCTTGCGCCAGTGCCTTGAACTCGGCACCGAGGATGTCGAACAGCTCATTGACGGCAAACGGCTTGCGATCCGGATTGATCTTGCCGTTTTCCAGTCGGGAAATATCCAGCAGATCGCTGATCAAATCCTCGGCCGAGCGCAATGAACTGTCGAGGTGCTGCACCAGTTTCTGCGCCTCGCTGCTCAAGCCATCGTCCTGATGGGAGAGGGCGGCGGAGAACAGTCGGGCGGCGTTCAGCGGCTGCATCAAGTCATGGCTGACCGCTGCAAGGAAGCGGGTTTTCGACTGGTTGGCGGCTTCGGCGGTGCCCTTGGCTTCGGTCAACGCGACGTTGAGTTGCGACAGTTCCTGGGTGCGCTCGCTGACCCGTTGTTCCAGCCCTTCGTTGGCTTCGGTCAGTGCCTGCTCGGCCTCGCGGAACGCGGTGATGTCGGTGAAACTCATGACGAAGCCGCCCCCCGGCATCGGGTTGCCGATCAGCTCGATCACTCGGCCGTTGGGGAACAGCCGTTCAGAGGTGTGCGCGCGGCCCTGACGCATCCAGTGCAAACGACGGGCAACGTGGACTTCGGCTTCACCGGGACCGCACAGGCCCCGCTCGGCGTTGTAGCGAATAATGTCGGCAATCGGTCGGCCGACGCTGATCAAACCGTCCGGGTAATTGAACAGCTCAAGATAGCGCCGGTTCCAGGCCACCAGTTTCAGCGACTGGTCGACCACGCTGATGCCTTGGGTGATGTTTTCGATCGCGCCTTGCAACAGCGCGCGGTTGAACTGCAGCACTTCCGAGGCTTCGTCGGCGATGCGGACGACGTCCTCCAGTTGCATTTCCCGACCTTCGATGGCGGCTTTTACTACAGCACGCGTCGAAGAAGCGCCGAGTACACCGGCCAACAAACGCTCGGTGTGGGCGATCCATTCGCCGTCGGCATTCTGGTTCGGGTTGAAGCCCTTGCCTTGGCGATAGGCGAAACGGATGAAGCTCTGGCGCGCACGTTCCTCACCGACAAAGCGCGCGGCCAATTGCAGTAAATCGTCGATCTGCACGGCCAGCATCGAGCGTGCGCTCGGCCGTGCGCTGATTTCCTGACCGATGAAACGCCCGGCCTGCCAATGTTCCGATACGCGCGTACGCGACAGCACCGAAACCCAGGCGAACAAAGTGAAATTGCCGGCCAGCGACAGCACCACGCCTTGGGTCAGCGGGGTGATCGGCAAATTCAGCGGATTGCTGTGCAGCCACGCCAGCCCCGGAAAACTGTTCAGCGACCAGCCCAGACTGTGCGCGGCAATCGGCAGGATCAGCGTGTAAAACCACAGAAAAGTACCGGCCGCCAAACCGGCGAAAACACCGCGACGGTTGGCCTGTTTCCAGTACAGCGCGCCGAGCATCGCTGGCGCCAGTTGGGTCACCGCCGCGAAGGCAATCTGGCCAATGGTTGCCAGACTCGCGGTGGAGCCGAGCAAGCGATAACTGACGTATGCCAGCAACAGAATCACCACAATGCTCACGCGCCGCACCGACAGCATCCACTGGCGGAACACTTCAAATGGCCGCTCGGCGTTATTTCTGCGCAACAACCACGGCAACAGCATGTCGTTGGAAACCATGGTCGACAACGCCACACTGGCGACAATCACCATGCCCGTGGCCGCCGACGCACCGCCGATAAACGCCAGCATCGCCAGCGCCGGATGCGCTTGGGCCAACGGCAGGCTGATCACGAACGAGTCGGGCAAGACGTCGCTCGGCAGCAGCATCTGACCGGCCAGCGCGATCGGCACTACAAACAGCGCGGCCAAGGCGAGATAGGCAGGAAAGACCCATTTGGCCAGACGCAGATCCTGCGGATCGATGTTCTCCACCACGGTCACGTGAAACTGCCGTGGCAGGCAGATGATCGCCATCATCGCCACTCCGGTCTGCACCACCATCGACGGCCAGTTGATGGTTTCTTTCCAGTACTCCTCTAAACGCGGGGCGAGCATGGCCTGGTTGAACAGGTCATCAAAACCGTCGTAAAGGCCATAGGTGACGAAGGCGCCGACGGCGAGAAAGGCGAACAGTTTGACCAGCGATTCGAAGGCAATCGCCAGCACCATGCCACGGTGGTGCTCAGTGGCGTCGAGGTTGCGCGTGCCGAAGACAATGGTGAACAGCGCCAGCACCAGCGACACGATCAGAGCGGTGTCCTGGGCGCGGGTGCCCATGGCGTCGGCACCGGCGCCGATCAACAGGTTCACGCCGAGGACGATGCCTTTGAGCTGCAGGGCGATATAAGGAAGGACGCCAACCAGACAGATCAGCGCGACAACCACGGCCAGCGATTGCGATTTGCCGTAACGCGCGGCGATAAAGTCAGCGATGGAGGTGATGTTCTCCTGTTTGCTGATCATCACCATCTTCTGCAGAACCCACGGCGCGCCGACTAACAGCAGGATCGGCCCGAGGTAAATCGGCAGGAATGACCACAGTTGTTCCGCCGCCTGACCGACCGCGCCGAAGAACGTCCAACTGGTGCAGTAAACCGCCAGCGACAGGCTGTACACCCAGGCACGCATGCGCGGCGGCAAAGGCGCGCTGCGTCGGTCGCCGTAAAAGGCGATGGCGAACATGATGGCCATATAGGCCAGGGCGACGGCGGCGATCAGCCCGGTGGACAACGACATGCAACACTCCCGACAGAAGACTCCCCGGCACTCCTGCCCGGGCGGACAGTCTCGCATGCGCGGGGCGGTTCGTCAGTGTCGACCAAGGTCGTGGCGTGGCGGGGTGTCGCAGGTGGGTACCGGGTGGTTTCTGGGGTGACCGGGTGGGCCCCTTCGCGAGCAGGCTCGCTCCCACATTTGAGATGCATTCCACTGTGGGAGCGAGCCTGCTCGCGAAGGCGTCAGTCCTGACGCAGCGCAATATCGATCAGACGATGAAGCTCATCCACCTCCAGCGCCGCCGCCGAAAACAGAATCCGGAACACCACCGGCGCGACCACCAGATTGATCAACCGATCAACACTCGGCGCGGCCTCATCCGGGTGCCGCTCAATGATCGTCTGCAACTGCGCGCCAATGATCGTCACGCAATACCCCGGCGTCGAGCTGGCCTGAACGTCGCGCATCATGTTGCGCCCCGGCTCCGAACTCATCTCGTCGAGATATTGCTCGGCCCACGCACGAATATCGCTGCGCAAGCTGCCGGTTTGCGCTGGCTCGCTGTCCGGGCGCATGCGGGCGAGGGCGACGTCGGCGAGCAGCGCCGCCAGATCACCCCAGCGCCGATAAATCGTCGACGGCGTCACCCCCGCACGTGCGGCGATTTGCGGGACGGTCACGCTCGAACGCTCCTGCTCCTGCAGAAGTGCGCGAACTGCCGAATGAATTGCATCTTGCACCCGGGCACTGCGGCCGCCGGGGCGTAAACCTTCTTTAATAGCCATGCGGCAGACCTTAACACAAAGAATTTGCTTTAAGCGCGAGGCGGTAGCACACTCCGCAAAAGCAAAAAATTAGCTTTTGCGGAGTGTGCACATGACCAGCCTTGCTTCTCATCGATCCAGCCTGCGGTTTCTGGCGATCACCTTACTCAGTTTTCTCGCCGCTTCCACAGCGCCGACGCCGTTGTATCACCTGTATCAGGATCAACTGCACTTTTCGGCTGCGGTGTTGACGCTGATCTTCGGCGTGTATGCGCTCAGTCTGTTGGCGGCCTTGTTAACCGTCGGCTCGCTGTCCGATCACCTCGGACGCAAACCGGTGATCTTCACCGCGGTGCTACTCAACGGGTTGGCGATGCTGCTTTTTATCTACGCCGACAGCGTGGCGTGGCTGATCAGCGCGCGAGTCCTGCAAGGTTTTGCCACCGGCATGGCCACCGCTGTTTTAAGTGCGACATTGCTCGATGCTGATCGTCAGCAAGGGCCGTTGATCAACAGTGTGGCGCCGTTGCTCGGCATGGCCTTGGGCGGGATGGGTTGCGGTTTGTTGGCGGAGTTTGCGCCGGCGCCGTTGCAACTGACCTATTGGCTGTTGCTCGCATTGTTTGTATTGCAAGGCATTTATGTATGGCGCTTACCGGAAAGCGTCACCCCGCAAGTCGGGGCGTGGGCCTCGTTGCGCCCGACCTTGCATGTGCCGGTGCAGGCGCGTTCGACGCTGTGGCGCGTGTTGCCGTTGAACACGGCAACCTGGGCGCTCGGTGGTTTTTACGCGTCATTGGCGCCTTCGCTGGTGCGCACCGCCACCGGTTCGACTTCCAATCTGATCGGCGGCGCAACCGTGGCCGCCCTGACGGTGACCGGAGCATTGATGATTTTCACGCTACGCAATCGTCCCGCGACAAGGGCGTTGCAGTTGGGCGCGAGCCTGTTGCCGATCGGCCTGGTGCTGATTCTGCTGGGCGTGCACAGCGCCAGTCTGCCGCTGTTCTTCCTCGGCACGCTGGTGGCCGGCTGCGGCTTTGGCTCTGGATTTCTCGGGGCGGTGCGCAGCCTCGTGCCGCTGGCCTTGGCCCACGAGCGCGCGGGCTTGATGGCGGCCTATTACGTGCTCAGTTATCTGGCGTTCTGCCTGCCGGCATTGCTCGCCGGGCACTTTTCACGCAATTACGGTTTGCTGGCGACCACCGATGGTTACGGTGCAGTGTTGATCGTGTTGGCTGTCGCTGCACTGTTGCTCAGCCTGCGTCCAGTGGCGACCAAGGCGTGCAGCGCTCCATAACCGTTGCGGTTTCGGTTAGCCTTGGCCAGCCCAGTTCTCACGGATCGACTCATGAAGATTATTCGCAGCAAGACCTTCACTGCCGAGCGCGCCTGGGGCGCGCTGGAGATCGCCAACATGAACGGCATCACCACGCGCCTGCACTGGACGGATCAGCCGTACAAATGGCACGTCAACGATGGCGAGGAAGTGTTTGTGGTGCTCGATGGCCAAGTGGTCATGCATTACCGTGAGCTGGGCCAAGAAAAGCAGGTGCAGCTCGATGTCGGTGACATCTTCTATGCGAGCGTCGGCACCGAGCACGTCGCCCATCCACAAGGCGCGGCGAGGATTCTGGTGATCGAGAGCGAAGGCAGCGTTTAACTGCTTATTGGTAAAACAGATAACAGTTAGAGATATTACCCGTTATATAGATATTCGATTCGGTTCTACCATGGACTCAACCTCACCAGAGGACAGGAGTTCATGATGATTTGCCCCAACAGCGCCAAACCCGGCATCAAGCCGTTCAGCCAGCTTCAGCATCCGCGTGAAGTGATTCGCCAGTTCACCCCCAACTGGTTCGCCGCCACCATGGGCACCGGTGTGCTGGCGTTGGCGCTGGCGCAACTGCCATTGGCCATTCCCGGCCTGCACGCTATCGCCGAAGGTTTGTGGTTGTTCAACATTCTGTTATTCAGCCTGTTTACCGTTGCCTACGCCGCGCGCTGGATCCTGTTCTTTGATGAAGCGCGGCGGATTTTCGGCCACTCCACGGTATCGATGTTCTTCGGCACGATTCCGATGGGGCTGGCGACGATCATCAATGGCTTTCTGCTGTTCGGCCTGCCGCGTTGGGGCGACGGTGTGATTCATCTCGCCGAAGTGCTGTGGTGGATCGATGTGGCCATGTCGCTGGCTTGCGGCGTGTTGATTCCGTACATGATGTTTACCCGCCAGGAGCACAGCATCGATCAGATGACCGCCGTTTGGCTGTTACCGGTAGTGGCCGCCGAAGTGGCTGCGGCCAGTGGCGGTTTGCTCGCGCCTCATCTTAGCGATGCCCACTCGCAGCTGGTGGTGCTGACGACAAGTTACGTGCTCTGGGCATTTTCCCTACCCGTAGCGTTCAGCATTCTGACGATCCTGCTGCTGCGCATGGCTTTACACAAACTGCCCCACGAAAACATGGCCGCTTCGAGCTGGTTGGCGCTTGGTCCGATCGGCACCGGCGCGCTGGGCATGTTGCTGCTGGGCGGTGATGCGCCAACGATATTCGCCGCTAACGGTCTGCCGGGCATCGGTGAAATCGCTGCGGGTCTGGGTCTGGTGGCCGGGATTACGCTGTGGGGCTTCGGTCTGTGGTGGATGCTGATGGCGTTGCTGATCACCGTGCGGTATCTGCGTGACGGCATCCCGTTCAACCTTGGCTGGTGGGGATTTACCTTTCCGCTGGGGGTGTATTCGTTGGCAACCTTGAAGCTGGCGAGCACCTTGAACCTGACGTTTTTCAGCGTCGTCG
Organism: Pseudomonas sp. CROZ-RG-20F-R04-15; assembly: GCF_022662375.1. Classification (GTDB taxonomy): domain Bacteria; phylum Pseudomonadota; class Gammaproteobacteria; order Pseudomonadales; family Pseudomonadaceae; genus Aquipseudomonas. The sequence goes on from NZ_JAKNQL010000025.1 coordinate 70,686, forward strand.
GCACGCTGTTGGTGATTTTACTGGCGGTAATGTGGCTGATTGTCGGCAAACGCACCGTGCAAGGCGCCTGGCGAGGCGAGCTGTTTGTCTCGCCGTGCATTGCAGGATTGAAGAAATAACCTGAAAAGTTTAGGTAAGGTGTGGCCTGGATCGCGGTTCGAGAATCCAATAAGCAGTATCCAGGCCTCTCTACCTTAAACATCAGGGAAACACGGAAGATGAGTCATCCCTCACAGTTCAACCTGCTGCGTACCCGGCGCTTCCTGCCGTTTTTCATCACGCAGTCGCTCGGCGCGTTTAATGACAACGTGTTCAAGCAGTCGCTGATCCTCGCCATTCTCTATCGGCTGACCATCGAAGGTGACCGTTCGATCTGGGTCAACCTGTGTGCATTGCTGTTTATCCTGCCGTTTTTTCTGTTCTCGGCGCTGGCCGGGCAGTTCGGCGAAAAGTTCGCCAAGGACGCGCTGATCCGTCTGATCAAGCTCGCGGAAATCGCGATCATGGCCGTAGGATCGGTCGGTTTTCTCTTCGATCACTTGTCGCTGATGCTGGTGGCACTGTTCGCCATGGGCACCCATTCGGCGCTGTTCGGGCCGGTGAAGTATTCGATTCTGCCGCAGGCGCTGCGCGAGGATGAGCTGGTCGGTGGCAACGGCCTGGTGGAGATGGGCACCTTTCTGGCGATTCTCGCCGGGACGATTGGCGCCGGGGTCATCATGTCCTCGAGTCACTACGCGCCGTTGGTGTCGACGGCTATCGTCGGGATTGCCGTGCTGGGTTATCTGGCCAGCCGCAGCATTCCGCGTGCGGCGGCGTCCTCCCCGGAAATGCGCCTGAACTGGAATATCTTCAGCCAATCCTGGGCCACGTTGAAACTCGGACTGGGGCAGACTCCAGCGGTGTCACGTTCGATTGTCGGCAACTCGTGGTTCTGGTTTGTCGGGGCGATTTATCTGACGCAGATTCCCGCTTATGCCAAAGAGTGGATGCACGGTGATGAAACCGTCGTAACGCTGATTCTCACGGTGTTCTCGGTGGGCATCGCGCTGGGTTCGATGCTTTGCGAGAAGCTGTCCGGGCGCAAGGTCGAGATCGGTCTGGTGCCGTTCGGCTCGTTTGGTCTGACCGTGTTCGGTCTGCTGCTGTGGTGGCATTCCGGAGGAATTCCCGACAGTGTCACCGGCCATAGCTGGATTGAAGTGCTGGGGTTCGTACACACCTGGGCAGTGTTGGTCGACATCCTCGGGCTCGGCATTTTCGGTGGTTTCTATATCGTGCCGTTGTATGCCTTGATCCAGTCGCGCACTGCCGAAAACGAGCGCGCCCGGGTGATCGCCGCCAACAACATTCTCAACGCGCTGTTTATGGTGGTATCGGCCATCGTCTCGATCGTGCTGCTGAGTGTGGCCAAGTTGTCGATCCCGCAGTTGTTCCTCGTGGTGTCGCTGCTGAACATCGGCGTCAACGCTTACATCTTCAAGATCGTCCCCGAGTTCAGCATGCGTTTCATGATCTGGCTGCTCAGCCATTCCATGTACCGCGTCGAGCACCGGAACCTTGAGGCGATTCCGGATGAAGGCGCGGCATTGCTGGTGTGCAACCACGTGTCGTTCGTCGATGCCCTGCTGATTGGCGGCGCGGTGCGTCGGCCGATACGCTTTGTCATGTACTACAAGATCTACAACTTGCCGGTGCTGAACTTTATCTTTCGTACCGCCGGCGCCATTCCTATCGCCGGGCGCCAGGAAGATATCCAGATCTATGAAAAGGCCTTCACGCGGATTGCTCAATATCTGAAGGATGGTGAGCTGGTGTGCATCTTCCCGGAAGGCAAGTTGACGGCCGATGGCGAGATGAACGAGTTCAGAGGTGGGCTGACGCGGATTCTGGAGGAGACACCTGTGCCGGTGATTCCGCTGGCGTTGCAAGGGCTGTGGGGGAGTTTCTTCAGTCGCGATCCGAACAAAGGAATGTTTCACCGGTTGTGGTCGCGGGTGACGTTGGTGGCGGGTGCGCCGGTAGGCGTTGAAGCGGCTGAGCCGGCGAAGTTGCAGGTGTTGGTGGGGGAGTTGCGCGGGGCAGTCAGATAATCTGTGACTGTGTGGGCCTCATCGCGAGCAGGCTCACTCCCACATTCGATCGCGTTCCGTCAGAGGAATACGATCAACTGTGGGAGCGAGCCTGCTCGCGAAAGCGGTAGTGGCCTAGGCGCTGACCTTGAGGCCAATCAGCCCGGTAATGATCAACGCCACACTGGCCAGGCGAATCAATGCCATCGACTCGCCAAACAGGATGATCCCGGCAATCACCGTGCCCACCGCGCCGACACCGGTCCAGATCGCATAGGCCGTGCCCAGCGGCAATTCCTTCATCGCCAGGCCCAGCAAGCCAAGGCTGATGGCCATGGCCGCGATGGTCAGAACGGTGGGGAGTGGGCGGGTGAAGCCGTCGGTGTACTTCAGGCCGACGGCCCAGCCGACTTCGAACAGGCCGGCGAAAAACAGAATGATCCAGGACATGAGAGACCTCCATCGATTGACGGGGTCGTCCCCAGATTAATGACTCGATCGAGCCGCAGGGTCGTCCCCGCGTTGCGCGATAGTTTGACCAGCATTAACCCGAGGATCAAGTTGGCGGGTCAGTCGGCCGCTTGTTGCGCCACAGCCGCACGATCTTCTTTTTCACTCATGCGCCGGAAGTACGTCGACAGCAGTGCGCCGGAGATATTGTGCCAAACGCTGAACAGCGCACTCGGCACCGCTGCCAATGGCGAAAAATGCGCGCTGGCCAACGCGGCACCCAAGCCCGAATTCTGCATGCCGACTTCCAGCGCCAGCGACTTGCGCTGGGCCAACGGCAACTTGAACAGACGCCCGGTGAAGTAGCCCAGCAGATAACCGAAGCTATTGTGCAGCATGACCACGGCCATGATCAGCAGGCCGGATTCGGCGATTTTCGCCTGACTGGCAGCCACTACGGCAGTCACGATGATCACGATGCTGACCACCGACACCAGTGGCAACACATCGACGGCGTGACGAACCCTGTCGCCAAGCAAGCGCTGGGCAACCACGCCAAGAATGATCGGCAACAACACCACTTGCAGGATCGACCAGAACAGCTCCATGAACGACACCGGCAACCACGCCGAAGCCAGCAGCCAGATCAGTGCCGGCGTCAGCAGCGGGGCGAGGAGGGTGGTGACGGCGGCGATGGCCACCGACAACGCCAGATCACCGCGAGCCAGCCACGTCATCACATTGGACGACGTACCGCTCGGGCAGCAACCGACCAGAATCACCCCGACGGCGATTTCCGGCGGCAGTTGAAACACCTGGCAGAGCAACCACGCCATGCCGGGCATGATCACGAAATGGGCAACCACGCCCAGCGCCACACGCCACGGGTGGCGGGCAACAGCAGCGAAGTCGTCGAGTTTGAGGGTCAGGCCCATGCCGAACATCACCAGGCCCAGCAGCGGCACGATCGCACCTTTGAGACCGAGGAACCATGCTGGTTGCAGGAATGCCACAACGGCAAACAACAGAACCCAGTAAGCGAAGGTATTGCCGACAAAGCGGCTGAGTGCAGCCAGTGCGCGCATGGCCTGATCCTTATTATTAAATGAACACCACAAAAACAATTGTGGGAGCGAGCCTGCTCGCGAAAGCGGCGTGCCAGACACATTAATGTTAACTGTCACTCCGCATTCGCGAGCAAGCTCGCTCCCACAGTTTGAAACTCGCCAGGCTTTAGATCCCCTGCGGAGTCTCTTCCCCACCCAACGCTTCAACCAGTGCCGGCAGGAAATCACCGAAGGTCAGCATCATCAGGGTAAAGCTGGCATCCAGTTGACCCAGTGCCTCGTCGCCGCCGTCCTGTTCCGCTTGATCCTGCAGCAGATCTTCGAACTTCAGACGCTTGACGGTCATCTTGTCGTCGAGCATGAACGACAATTTGTCCTGCCAGGCCAGCGACAGCTGAGTGACCACTTTGCCGGTGCTCAGGTGCAGCTGGATTTCTTCGCTGGTCAGATCCTGACGCTTGCAACGGACGATCCCGCCGTCTTCGTGGGTGTCGCGCAGTTCGCACTCGTCCAGTACATAGAAGTCGTCGGCAGCTTTCTGCGTGGTGACCCACTGGGTCATGGTCGCGGTTGGCGACATTTTCACCGTCAGCGGACGGACGGGCAGGGTGCCGATCACTTCACGCAGGGTCGAGAGCAAGTCTTCGGCGCGTTTCGGGCTGGCCGAGTTGACCAGGATCAGGCCCTGTTTCGGCGCGATGGCGGCAAAGGTCGACGAGCGACGAATGAAGGCACGCGGCAGGAACGCCTGGATGATTTCATCCTTGATCTGATCGCGTTCCTTCTTATAGACCTTGCGCATCTGCTCGGCTTCGATCTCTTCGACCTTTTCCTTGACCGCGTCGCGCACGACGCTGCCCGGCAGGATGCGTTCTTCTTTACGCGCGGAAATCAGCAGGAAGTCACCGCTGACGTGCACCAGTGGAGCATCTTCGCCTTTGCCGAACGGCGCGACGAAACCGTAGGTGGTCAACTCCTGGCTTGCACATGGACGCGCCAGTTTGGTGGCCAGTGCAGTTTCCAGCGCCTCGGCATCGACAGGCAGGTCTTGGGTCAGGCGATAGATAAGCAGGTTTTTGAACCACATGGGGTGAGTCTCTCCTTTATACAAAGGGGGGCATTATTGTCTTCGCCGTCTAATAGGCCAACCCTTCTCTAAGCCTTTGGAAGGCCTGAGAAAATTATTTAAAAAAGTGCTTGCCAGAGGTTGGGTCGCTCCGTAGAATGCGCGCCACACCGAAGCGAAGGGTGATTAGCTCAGCTGGGAGAGCGTCTGCCTTACAAGCAGAATGTCGGCGGTTCGATCCCGTCATCACCCACCATTCGTTTCAAGTGTTTAGCGCAGCGGTAGTTCAGTCGGTTAGAATACCGGCCTGTCACGCCGGGGGTCGCGGGTTCGAGTCCCGTCCGCTGCGCCATATTCGGTAACCTGGACCACTGAACGCCAGGTCACCACGGAAAAACCCGCCAAGGCGGGTTTTTTTCTGCTCCAAGGTTGTACCCGCGGGATGTGTCGTTTTACTGGTTTTCGGATTTATTTGAAAAAAAATTCAATTAAATCAACACTTTACGAAAACTTGTGGCATAATGCGTCCCGTAACGAAGCGAAGGGTGATTAGCTCAGCTGGGAGAGCGTCTGCCTTACAAGCAGAATGTCGGCGGTTCGATCCCGTCATCACCCACCATTCGTTTCAAGCGTTTCGCGCAGCGGTAGTTCAGTCGGTTAGAATACCGGCCTGTCACGCCGGGGGTCGCGGGTTCGAGTCCCGTCCGCTGCGCCATATTCGGAATCTGGAACACTGAACGCCAGATTCCACAGAAAGCCCGCCAAGTGCGGGCTTTTTGCTGTCTGGCGTTTGAGTATTTTTCGCTGCATATATCTATGTAGTGCCTGCCAGGCGTGTCGCTTTCGCAGAATGGGCAATGTTTTTCATGACTCTCTACCGTCATGAATCAAACCCATTGCCTGACGAGAGCTGCCCCAATGTCTGCAAATCCTGCTGAAACCCTTGCTCCGCCCGTCGCCGATGATGCGCAGGCGTTGTCTTTTCTGTCGTCCAGCCCAGCTTTTCTTTCGAGCGATGACGCTGCTGCGTGCCTGCACGCTCTGTTGAAGCATCCGCGAAACAGCGAGTTCAATGGGTTCATTCTGAAAACCCGCGATGCGCGATTCATTTGCGCGCAGCTGCTCGAAGCGCCCATAACCGGTGCCGAAAACCATCCGGGCGACACGGCATCCGTTCAGCGCGGCATACCGGCTGTGACAGTCAGCGTGGCAGGGGAGCTGATTGTCCCGAGCGGTCTCACGCTCGAAGCAAGTTTTCACGCCCGTCCTGTCAAAGCTCAAGGTATTGATGAGGCCACAGCCGAGTGGATTCAGCGCACGCGTTTTTTCGCGATAGCGGATTTGTCAGCCGTGATGAGTTCGCATCGTCAATATGCAAAATGTTATCTGTCCGCACGTAACGGTGGCCTGCTCTCCTACACATCGAAAAATCGGACTTTCGAACAGGAACTGTCACCCCGGCTGACCAGGAAAAATGATGGTCAGCCACGACAATTCGAGACGTTGTATGAAAATGGTTCGATTCCCAGCAGTCTGTGGATCTTGCTGGCTTTGGCGGCCGGAGATGCAAGGGTTGTGGTAAACGGTGATCTTTGGCGACGCCGGGGTCAGCTCAAAGCCAGTTGGAGGGCCGACCTTCTGCAGGTGCCGGCCAAAATCGAATCAATGCCGATTTTCGGGCCGATTTTTCGCGATGCCAAGGACGTTGCGCTGTACCTGCGAAACCAATTGCCTGCGCCGACCGCTGTTCTGCCGAACGCAGGCTTCATTCTCAAGCATAACGTCAGTGACTTCTTTATCGTCACCGAGCCGGTTTCCAGTGATTACGCCAGCTTTGACCAAGAGCGCCTGTTTCCCAAGGATCGGCAGGGCAACCCATTGATCCCTCGTGAATTTCGGATGCATGGCCTTTACCATTCAATCCAGCCTCTGCCTGCGGCACTTTTGGCGCCTCGTGAGGCCGACCTTCAGCAGAATTTCTTTTCTGTAGCCGATCTCAAAATCGGTCTGGAACGTGTCAGCGTGGCACCGCATCAACGTTTATTTGTCGTCACGCCCGACGGGGCGGTGCTGCGTTTTGCCAAGCCAATAATGCCCAAGATCCGGGCGTTGCTCGTTGAGTTGGCGGACAATCTCGAGCAAAAAATAATCTCAGGCGCGATCACACCGCAGAGGTTGATCGACAAAGTGGCGAGCGCCGGCATTCTCAGCGTCCTGTTGGCCAGCAAAACCTGGCCCAACACTGGAAGGATCAGTGCATCAGCCACAGCCATTACGCGATGATCACTCACCATTGCGCTGATGGCGATAGTCACTGACGGCCTCGTAAACCGCTTTGCGCAACCGGTTGATCCCGCCGATCGGTCGATGCGCCTCAATCCCGAACCACGGGTTGAACGACAGATTGTCGCATTGCAGATTCAGTGCCGGAGTATCGAAATCCTGCGGCGGCAGGGTGATCCGCGCGACGCTTTCGAACGGCGAATCCTGCTCGCGCCATTCGATACTGGTGTCCTCGATCGGCATGTATTCATGGGCATCCTGACGCTGGATCTGCAGTACGAAACAGGCCGGCACGCGATCCGTCGACAGCTGCTGATTCAACGCGCTGCGCAGAAAGTTCGGCAGGTCGTGGTTTTGCTTGGGCAATGTGTACGCGGGGCAATTGTCCGGATCCGGCGCGACCCGGAACTTTGCATTCGCTTCACCGAGTTTGTAGGGCGAAACTGAAAAGTAGGTAGTTCCGGTCGGACTGTCCGGCGGCGGCGACAAGGTAGCCAGGGCAATAAACAAATGGCGGATCTGCCAGGTGCGCGGATCCCATCCGGGGAAAAACGCCATGACCTTCTTGCCGTCGGCCTGGGCCGCCACATTCTGACGATATTCGGCGACATCGCTGACAAAGAAGTTCGGGTGGCTGAACATCACGAAATCCTGTTCAGGCTGTGCCTGGCGGTTGCCGAGCAACTGTTTTCCCGAAACGTCCAGCAGTTTGATCGCCATGCCTCTGGCATCGCGAATGCTGTCGAACTGCGGGTAGGCATTGCCGTTGGACAGGCGAATCATCGCTTGCCAGGTTTTGCCTGGCTCACTGAACACGCCCTGTCGCAGCGACTGCGCGAGTTCCGGCAACACCTGCACCTGCGCTTTTACACAACCATGAGCCTTGGCATGGGCATCGCGCAGATACCGCGTGCTTTCGCGGTGTTGATCGACGATGCGCACGGCGGTCTGGATCACGTCCTGGGTCATTGCTGCTTCGCCGGGTGGAATCTGCTCCAGCGCCGACACCGGGCCACGGTGTTGCCAGGCAAACCATGCCGTGGCGACGGCCCAGCCGAGCAGGCCAATGGCGAGCGCTATCAGCAGCGCTTTGCCAAGCAGACGCCCAAGCCATAACCAGATTCTGGCCAGCAATGACTGTTCTTTCTTGAAGGTCGAGATCATGGCAATTGCGCCTCCAGTGGACCGCCAAGGACTTTCAGGTATTCGAGCAGCGCCCAGCGTTCTTCGGGCTGCAACAACCGGCCAATCACGCCGTTACCGCGTTCGCCGGCACGGAATTCATGGCCGCTGTTGTGATTGCCGGTAATCCGCGTGTCAAACAGGAAGCCATTGGGGAACGCTTCGGTGCGATAGCCCAGATGTCGCGGATCGAATTCGAAGGTGCCTTTGAAGAAGGTCGTGGCGCGCTCGTCCTGTGGCGACAGCAACTGATAAATGCTCGGCACCGAACCGTTGTGCAGGAACGGCGCGGTGGCCCACACGCCAGCCAGCGGGCGCGCCTTGTAGGCGACCTTTTCGCGAACGCCGATGGGCAGGCCGAAACCGTCCATACGTGGTTTTTCCTGCGGTGTGATCCCGGCTTCGCGGTAGGCGCGGTCTTCGACGAAAGCGGTGACGTAAGCCAGGCCCTTGGCCACTGATAGCTGACTGAGGTCCAGTGGCTCCGTTGGGGGCGGGTGCAGTTTGACGTCCATGGTGTCGAGTTCCTTCAGGTCCCATTGCAGGGCCGTCAGATCGAAACGGTGACTGGCGATATTGTTGGCGGCATTCGGATCGGTGCCGATGACAGCGACCGGCAGCATGTGCAAATGCTGCACCCAGCGCTCACCTTCCTGAGTCTGGCGCGGGACGTGGCAGCCGGCGCAGTTTTCGCTGAACAGCGTGCGTCCCTTTGTCGCCAGTGGCTTGTCGATGCTGCCAAACAGATCCTCTGGCCAGGCGGGCGGCTTGAGCTTTTGCAGGGTTTCTTCGATCTTGTGCAAATCACGCACGCGCACGCTCGAGGCATAACGCGCATCGCCTTGCAGCGGCTGGCCGTTGCCATCAAAGAAATTCAGAGTGGCGCCGACGCCCAGTGCCTCGCCGATGTTGCGCGCCATCGGCTGCTGCGCCGAGCCGTTCCACTGCACCCAGTCAAATGTCCACATATCCCACAGTTGCGGGTAATCCACTGGCGCGTTGGCCACGCGGTAGTTGGTCGGGGATATCGCATCGCCGAACGTCGCATTGGCAATGCGGCCAAAGGCATCGGTGCGTCCGGGGCCTTCTTCGGTCGGATAGAGACCGCGATGGGTATCGTTCCAGGCGACCTTGAGGAATGTGTTCAGAGAGATTTTGAAGTCTTTGCGCAATTGTTCGTGGTGCGTGCCGTAATCGTTGCCCAAAACGTTTCTGGCAAAACGTTCGAATTTCCATGGGTTGTAGTAAGTCGAGGTCAGACTTGCCACCAAGGCTTGTCCGAAACTTCCGCCGCGCAAAGTAGGAACACTGGAAGGCAGTACGTGTTGCGCGGTACCGCCGTCAATTCGCACGGCCTGGCCTTTGAAGCGCAATTCGCCGGTATGGCAAGCGGCGCACGTGATGTCCAGATATTGCTCGGAGCTGCCCGGATTTTGATGCCGGGCAAAACCGACGGGAAGGTTGCCGGGGTTGTTCGGCGTGGCTTTCTGCTGCGGGTCGATCAGAAAACCGAAGCGTGCGAGGTAATCGGGCGCGGCGAAGCGTTGCTCCGAGAAGGGCAACTCCAGCGCTTGGAACCACTCATAGCGCAGGCCTTTGACCTGCGTACCCTGAGGCGTGAAATAGTAGGTTTGCCGCTCTTCGTCACTCCACTGATTCAGGTAATGCACCTGCTCGGCGGGGGTGTAGAAGGGCAATTTCGGATTGGCGACGTAATACAGCACCACGGCGAGAACGAGCACCAGCAGCACGACGATCAGGGTCAGCACACGGAATAAGAGGCGCAAGATAAACATCCTTGTCGAATTGTTGCGCTGTTATGCCTGAGCCGGACCCTGTGCGGCAAGTGGCCATTACGCCAGATGATGCAAGCAGAGTCGCCGGGCATTGTCGGGACAAGATGACAGAAGCTTCATCGCGCCTTTGCCCAAATGCGTTTTAATCCCTGAACTTATCGTCGCTTTACTGCTCTCATGCCGGTAGCCATTGGTCGTGGCGGCCTGATAAGCTCGCGGCTTTACTCGATTGCCCTTTCGGCGCATGAACAAGGAAATAGCATGAAACAGCATCGGTTGGCGGCGGCGGTAGCCCTGGTTAGCCTGGTACTCGCGGGTTGTGATTCGCAGACCAGCGTAGAGCTGAAAACCCCGGCGCAAAAAGCTTCCTACGGTATCGGCCTGAACATGGGCAAGAGCCTGGCTCAGGAAGGCATGGATGATCTGGACTCCAAAGCGGTAGCCCAGGGCATCGAAGATGCCGTCGGCAAGAAAGAACAGAAGCTGAAAGATGAAGAACTGGTCGAAGCCTTCGCCGCGTTGCAAAAGCGTGCTGAAGAACGCATGGCCAAGATGAGCGAAGAGTCGGCAGCCGCCGGCAAGAAATTCCTCGAAGAAAACGGCAAGAAGGCGGGTGTAACCACCACCGCTTCCGGCCTGCAGTACGAAGTGGTCAAGAAAGCTGACGGCCCACAGCCCAAGCCGACTGACGTAGTGACCGTTCACTACACCGGCAAGCTGACCAACGGCACCGTATTCGACAGCTCCGTCGAGCGCGGCAGCCCGATCGATCTGCCAGTAAGCGGCGTGATTCCGGGTTGGGTTGAAGGTCTGCAACTGATGCACGTTGGCGAGAAGTACAAACTGTACATCCCTAGCGATCTGGCTTACGGCGCTCAGTCGCCAAGCCCGGCAATCCCGGCCAACTCGGTTCTGGTCTTCGACCTGGAACTGCTGGCCATCAAGGATCCAGCCAAAGAAGCTGCTGCTGCCAAGTAATTGGCAAAGGCTTCAACAACAACGCCTCGCTTATGCGGGGCGTTGTTGCATCTGGCGTCTGGCAAGGGTAAACAGAGCGAACCGATGGCGGTCGCGAGAGTCATAGCCATTGAGGCTGCTCGCGCTAGCCGCCCTGAGCAGCCAAGTCAATGAAATATTGGGGTTTTTTATGTGAGTAAAAAACGCCCGATCTGAGCGCAGCCCTTATGAAACGGGGCTTTCAGCGCTGAAATGCAGCTCTGTTCACAAGGTTATCCACAATTTGTGTGGATAACATTTCAACGGGAGGAATAGATGAAAGCTCCGTGGAATTTCGCTCGATTCCTGCCCCTGGCCGGCCGCTTGTTAGCCCGTGGACGTTTGCCAACCTTATTGTTTGCAGTCGCCAGCAAAGGCGCCGCGCAAGGCAATCGCCTCGGCAAACTCAAAGACGATTTACGTTTACTCCAGGCATTGTGCCTGGCCTATTGGCGTGGCGAGTATCGAGCCATCAGCGGCAAAGCACTGGTTTCGGTGGTGGCGGGTTTGATGTACTTCCTCAGCCCGGTCGATGCGATTCCGGATTTCATTCCCGTATTCGGCATGCTTGACGACATCGCCGTCCTCGCCTGGCTGATGAGAACCCTCGACGATGAACTCAATGCCTTCCGCCTCTGGCGCAACCGCCAGCAGCCGGAAAAACTGGCAGTCGTCGAACGCCTGCCGGATACCCCCGAACAATTGCAACTTCAGGGACCGAAAAAGTCCTGATTATCAAACCCCTCTACAGATAGATACCCCCCGCGACCTTGGCCGCTGTTAGGATTACACTTCTAGGGAAAAGTGCCGACTCGCTAAGTGTTGTTGTCCTACGGGGTAGTCATGGATATTCAGATAATTGCACGCGATGGCGAACCCGAATACGCGGTTCTGCCGTGGGCTCAGTATCAGGCTCTACTAAAAGCAGCAGGCATCAATGAAACACCGTCGCGTCCGGCAGCCACGCCGCTCGCGGCCTCACCAGACACGATTCTTCCAGGTCTGGATCAACTACGCAGTTTGCGCGAAGGGAAGGGCATCGCCATTGAGGCGCTGGCCCGCACGGTAGGCATCAGCCCGTCATATCTGGCCATGATCGAAAGTGGCGAGCGTCAGCCCGACGCCGCGATTCGCCGCAGCCTGGCCTGGGAATTGACGGTGCCAGGGTGGAGGGATGAATCGTGAGCGTACGCATCAGTCGTCAACATTGGGACGGATTGCTGGGTGAACTGGATCAGGCGCGGCGCCAGCGCCATCTGCTGACTTATCGGGCCTTGCTGGAGCGCTTGCAGCTGCCGACACCGGCAATGCAGACCCTGACCGCCGCACTCGAACATCTGGCCGCGCTGGACGCCAAGGCCGAGCAACCATTGCGCAGTTCGCTGGTGATCAGCCAGGGCGCGAGTCGCCTGCCACGCACCGGTTTTTTTGAGTGCGTTGAACGTCTGGGGCGTTTTTCCGGGCCGTCCGACGGTGTAGCAGCCGCCTCCTGGCATGCGTCGGAAGTGGTCAGAGTCTTCGAGTACGAGTACCCGGAATCGGCGGAGGCCTGAGTGTTTTTACGACTCAAGGCGCGGGCCAGTTACTGGCTGGCCCGCAGGCTGTTTCATTGGTCATGGTTTGTGCGCCAACCGCGCGGCTGGCGTTGGCTTGAAGGTCAGTTTGCGCGCATGGCCAACCTCGGCGATGTCGGCGCGCAAAGCTTTTATGGGCACATTCTGACTTTTCGTGGCGTCGGCCTGGGGGCACGTGAAGAAGGTGTGCGCCTGTTGCGGCTGGCGGCGCTCGCGGGCGATGGCAAGGCCGCTTATCAGGTCGGTGTAATCTGTCTGGCCGGAACCCCGAGCAAACCGCCGGATCCTCTCGAAGCCGCACGCTGGTGGGGCATGGCTGCCAAGGCCGGGCACCCCTTGGCGGAGCTCAAATTGAAAGAGCTGAGCACTCGCGACTCAACGTAGTAAATCCAATTGTGTCCGCCCGAATAAACGTGGCGTGAGGTTTTCCTCACGCCACGTTTGCGTTTGCATATCTGTTTATTAGTCGGCAATTTTTTACAGACAAGTCCTACAGTCATCACCTACTTGCCTGACTTCTTTCCCGATTGATCCCCCGCACAGTTCCCGCGCCTGATTTTTTTTGCGAGGGAACGCTCATGTTTGATCCGCTTATTCAGTCCACTTCGCACATCCGCGTGCGCTGATGGCAGCCGTCACCCGCATCGAGCAAGCACTCGACAGCTTTCCCGCCACCCTCAGTATTTACCGCGAGCAGCTCAAGCATTGGGCCAGTCGAGCGGCGGAAAAAGTCAGTCACGCGACGGATTTGCCGTCGCTGATGGGCATGGAACGGGTCATCCGCTTCGGTGCCAACAGCACTGCCGTCAGCAGCACTGACAACGAATTTTTCTCAGGTGTCGTCCAGTGCCCGAAGGGCAGGGTGATGGAGATCGAGAGCAAATTCGAGTCGGTGTACGACATCCCGCTCGGCAACATCGTGGTCGATGTGATCGCCATGGATGGTGGCGAAACCACCCCCGTGACCCTCGACGCGCAAGGCAAGGGCTCGTTCACGGGAACAGCGGGAAAGTTCTACCGGGTGCAGGTGCACAGCGAGGTCACTGAGGGTCAGGTCGAGGACCTGTTCAAAGCCTATGACGGCCTGACTGCTGAGCTGGACGGCTGGTTACGCAGCGAGTGGCAGGTTTTCAAACCGCAGTGGTCGCAGTCGGTGGCGACGGCGGCGGGCAACGGCATGCTCGCCGGAAGTTGGGCGGCGATCGAAGGGGTGTGGGACAGCATTGGCATGCTCTCGGACATTCTCAAGGATCCCGGAGCGTTCGCCGAGCGGTTGGGTGAGGGCGCCACGCAGTTGATGGAGCTGGCAGCGACAGCCCCTGACGTCATGGAAAAGCTTCAATTGCTGGTCAGTGATGAAGCTGCACTGTGTTTGTTGCTGCGCACTGGCAGCCTTTGGCTGGAGATGTTACCGCCCAGCGAAATCGCCGGGAAAACCGCGGAAGCGGCGTCGATGATGATCGTGCAGTTGCTCATCGACGTGCTGATCAGTGTTGTTTTGACGTTCGTCAGTGGTGGCGCAGGCATCGTTTATCTGACGTTGCGTCTGGCGGATCGCGCCGTCCAATTGCTGTCGGCGCTGAAGCGTTTGGTGAAGGCGATGTTCGACATCGTTGAGGGCTTCATCAAATACGTCGATCAATACAAATCCGTTGCTGCCCGAGGCATCGCGGCGGGTGTGAAAAAGGGCCGGATGCAATTGCGCTGGGATGCGCAGCGCAACACCTTGTTGAAGAAAGACGAGCATCACGACGATTCGCCGGATCAGGCGAAAAACCCCAACGGTGAGAGCGCTGATTGCGTGCCGAGTACGTGCACCAACGGTTGTCCGGTGTCGATGGTCACGGGTGAGGAACTGCTGACCCTGACTGATGCGGTGCTCGATGGTGTGTTGCCGTTTGAGTTCACGCGGTTGTATCGCTCAAGCGCCGTCGATATTGATCTTGGGTTGGGGTTTGGCTGGAGTCATTCGCTGGCGCATCGGCTGGTCTTTGAGGGCGATGTTGTTGTCTGGGTTGACCATGAAAACCGGCGCACCCGCTTTCCGTTGCCGAGTATTGAGCGCCCGGCGATTCACAACAGCCTGTCGCGGGCGGCGATTTTTCTGGGTGATGAACCGGAGGAACTGATCCTGGCGCTGGCCGGGGATACGGCGCGGTTTTATCACTTTCGTGTCGGGCGTCTGACAGCGATCAGTGATGCGTACGACAACCGTTTGCGCGTTATTCGTGATCGCTCTGACCGGGTGCAACGCCTGGACAACAGCGCCGGGCGTTCGCTGCTGTTGCGGTATGACCGTGCGCAGTTGCTGGGTGTGGATTACCAGGTGTTTCGCGAGGGTGTCTGGAGCACCGAGCAAGCGCTGGTCAGTTACCGCTACGACGCCTATCAGCACCTGATCGAAGCCAGCAACGCCGTCGGTGACAGCGAGCGTTACGACTACGACGACGCCCACGTAATCCTGCAGCGGCAACTGGCGGGCGGCGCGAGCTTCTTCTGGGAGTGGGAGCGTTCGGGGAAAGCGGCGCGTTGCGTGCGCCACTGGGCGTCGTTTTCGCAGATGAACACGCGCTACGTCTGGAGCGACGACGGCAGTGTCGCGGTGCATTACGTCGATGGCACCGAAGAAACGTACGTGCACGATGAGCGTGCGCGGCTGGTGCGTAAAGTCTCGGCGGACGGTGGCGAGCAGCTCAAGGCCTATGACGATGCCGGGCGCTTGATTGCCGAGCAGGATGCGTTGGGCGCGGTCACCGAATACCGCTACGACGAGGTCGGACGGCTGATTGCGCTGATTCCACCGGACGAGGCGCCCACGTCCTACGAGTACCGCAACGGTTTCCTGTTTCGGCGTTCTCGCGGTGACGCGGTGTGGATCTACCGGCGCAATGCCGAGGGCGATGTCACTGAAGCGGTCGACCCCGACGGGCAGGTCACCCATTACTACTACGACACCCGGGGTCAGTTGCTGTCGATCCGTTATCCGGACAGCAGCCGGCATCGACTGGTCTGGAACAGCCTTGGCCAGTTGACCGAAGAGACCTTGCCCGACGGCGGCGTGCGGCGCTTTTCCTACGATGCACTGGGGCGGCGGACGACGACCGCCGACGAACACGCGGCAGTCACCCGTCAGCATTGGGACGCCGTTGGCCGACTGATTCAGACGACATTTCCTGACGGTGCGACCCGCGCCTACAGCTACGGCGCCTACGGTCAGGTCACCGCCGAGCGCGATGAACTGGGGCGCATCACCCGTTATGAATACGACGATGACTTGCATCTGGTTTCGCGGCGGATCAACCCCGACGGCACGCGGGTGCAGTACCGCTATGACCATGCGCAACTGCGGCTCACCGAGATCGAAAACGAGTCCGGGGAAAAGTACCGGCTCGATTACACGCCGACCGGCCTGATTCGTCAGGAAAGCGGTTTTGATGGCCGGCGCACGGCATATGCCTATGACCTCAACGGCCATCTGCTGGAAAAGACCGAGTTCGGCGATGACGGCTCTTGTTTGCTCACTGCGTATGAGCGCGATGCCGCCGGCCGGCTGCTGGTCAAAACCCTGCCCGACGGCATCAAGGTTTCTTATCAATACGACCGCCTCGGT
>NZ_JAKNQL010000026.1 GCF_022662375.1 Pseudomonas sp. CROZ-RG-20F-R04-15
ATTTATCGGCGGTGCCGGTTTCGACATCGCCGGTTATACCGACAGCACTGTTGGCGTGACCGTCAACCTGAAGACCGGTGTGCACAGCGGTATTGCCACCGGTGATACCTTCGTCGACATCGAAAGCCTGCGTGGTTCGAACTTCAACGATACGTTTGTCGCTGATAGCCGGGCCATTGCCTTCGATGGCAGCCTGGGCAACATGGACACGGTCGACTATTCGACTTCGGCTGCCGGGATCAACGTCGACATCCGTTACAACACGCCTGGTCGCGCGGGCATCGGTGGCGACGCAGAAGGCGATACCTTGATTAACATCGAGAAAGTCATCGGTACTGCGTTCAACGACACCTTCAGCATTGACCTGCTCACGGCGACCTTTGAGGGCGGCGCGGGTGATGATGTTTACATCATCAACGGTGCTGGCGGCACGGTCATCGAACAAGTGGGCGGTGGCAATGATGAGGTGCGCACCAACTATGGTGTGCAAGGCCTTAACGCCAATGTCGAGCGTTTGACTTACACCGGCACGGGCGCGTTCACCGGTTACGGTAATGCTATCGACAACATCATTACTGGCGGTATCGGCAACGACGTGTTGTTCGGTGGTGACGGCGCAGACCAGTTTATCGGCGGCGCGGGCATGGACACCGCCGGTTATACCGATAGCACCGTTGGTGTGACCCTGAACTTCAAGACCGGGATCAATTCCGGAATTGCCGCGGGTGACACTTATTCAGGCATCGAAAGATTCCTCGGCTCCAAGGTCGGCGATATCTTTATCGGCTCCGGTACAGCCATGGCCATGGATGGATCCGATGGTGTCGATCTGGTCAGCTATGAGCAATCCGACAGCGCTGTGACCATTGACCTGAAAACCAATGCCAACGCGGGTGACGCGGCTGGCGACACGTTCGCCGGTTTCGAGATTTACCAGGGCAGCAACTTCGACGACATTTTGTCCGGATCGGCCAACACTGACATCTTTGTCGGTGGCGCCGGTGCCGACCGGATCGATGGGCGTGAAGGGTTCGACAGTGCGTGGTACGTCAACAGTTCTGCTGGCGTGAACATCAACCTGGTAACCAACGTCAATCAGGGCGGCGACGCTCAAGGCGATATCCTGCTCAACATCGAGCGCGTGGTGGGCAGTCACTTCGACGACACGATCACCGCCAGCGCCTCCGGCAGTCTGCTCGAAGGTGGGTTAGGCAATGACGTGCTGTATGGCGGTGGTGGCAGTGACACCCTGTATGGCGGACTGGTTTCCCCGGTCGCACCGTTCAGCCTGGCGGGTATTTCCAGCGGGCCGCAGGCGGACTTGCTGTATGGCGGCAATGGCGACGACTACATCTACAGCGCAGCCGACGACGTTGGCACCGTTGCCTACGGTGAGGCTGGCAGAGACACGATTACTGTTGCTCATGGCAAGGCCGACGGCGGTGACGGTAACGACACCCTGTCCGGCACGGGCGACAATTTCGTGTTGCTTGGCGGCGCGGGCAATGACTTGCTGAACATTGGCGTCAAGGACTTGTACCCTTGGAAAGCGCCTGCTGACGGCTTTGCCAACGGCGGCGAGGGGGATGATACCTATATCGTCAACACCGGCCTGCTGGTGACCATCCGGGACGATGGGCAAAGCCTCAATGACACGCTGATCCTGAATAACGTTCAGTCAGCCGTGACGTTACAACTGGCGCGAGTCGGTAATGACCTCTACCTCAACGATGGCTATTTCCCGGTAACCGACCCAACCAAGCAAGGTGTCAAATTGCAGGACTGGTTCGCAGGTGGCAACACCATTGAACACTTCAAGGCAGCCAACGGTGATGTTCTGCCGATCAATGGCGATGGGTTTGCCATGTTTGGTTGATTCATCTGCCTTGCAGTCGCTTTGAAGGCATTTTGCGCTGTAACGAAGGGAGGCCGATCCTGGTAGATCGGCCTCCCTTTTTTTATTCCCCGAGCGCTCGTCGCTGCTGCCGGCGTTAGCAGTCAGCGGGGGCAGACGAGCTGGCGCGTTTCCTGCAAGTCCCCCTCAAATCGCCATAAAACGAGCGCTAGCGGTCATCCCACCGGCGCCCGAAGCGGCAAAAGGTTGAGCCAGACGGCCCGCACAGCTCAAGAAAGCTGCGCGCAGCCCGGTGACGAACAAGAGGGGAGACGATGAAGGCAGTAATTTTGGCGGGTGGCCTCGGCACGCGCATCAGTGAAGAGTCGCACCTCAAGCCCAAGCCGATGATCGAGATCGGCGGCAAGCCAATTCTCTGGCACATCATGAAGCAGTATTCCGCTCACGGAATCCACGACTTCGTGATCTGCCTGGGCTACAAGGGTTATGCGATCAAGGACTTCTTCGCCAACTACTTCCTGCACACCTCCGACGTCACTTTCAACATGCGCGAAAACCGCATGGACGTGCACCAGAACTACAGCGAGCCGTGGAGCGTCACGCTCATCGACACCGGCGAAGAAACCATGACCGGTGGCCGGCTGCTGCGTGCCGGCCGTTACCTCAAGGATGAAGACGCGTTTTGCTTCACCTACGGCGACGGCGTTTCCGATCTGAATATTCGTCAGTTGGTCGATTACCACAAGGCTCACGGCCGCCTCGCGACCGTGACGGCGGTGCAACCGCCTGGGCGCTACGGTGCGCTGGAGCGTCAGGGCGATCAGGTTCTCGGCTTTACCGAAAAACCCCGTGGTGATGGTGGCTGGATCAATGGCGGCTTTTTCGTGCTGTCGCCGAAAGTGTTGCCGTATATCGCTGGCGATGAAACCACTTGGGAAGCCGAACCATTGGCCCGTCTGGCTCAGGATGAGCAGCTCAAAGCTTTCGAACACGATGGCTTCTGGCAGCCAATGGACACCCTGCGCGACAAGAACCATCTCGAAGCGCTGTGGCAGAGCGGGGAGGCCCCATGGAAGCAATGGGCCTGAGTGCGGATTTCTGGCGCGGCAAACGCGTCCTCGTCACCGGACATACCGGTTTCAAAGGCAGTTGGCTGACCCTGTGGCTGCAAAGCCTCGGCGCGCAAGTCAGCGGTTTTTCCCTTGAGCCGTCGACGGAGCCGAGCCTGTTTGAATTGGCGCGCGTGCACGAAGGCATCAACGATCAGCGCGGTGACCTGCGTGATCTCGGCGCCTTGCTGGAAATCATCGCCGATACCGAGCCGGAGATCGTGCTGCACCTGGCTGCTCAGCCGCTGGTGCGCGAAGGCTATCGTGATCCGCTCGGCACTTACTCCAGCAACGTCATGGGCACGCTGAACCTGCTTGAAGCGATTCGTCAGGTCGGTTGCGTGCGCGCCTGCGTGCTGGTCACCACCGACAAGGTCTACGCCAACAAGGAATGGCTGTGGCCGTACCGCGAAGACGAAGCCCTCGGTGGCCACGATCCTTACAGCAGCAGCAAGGCTTGCTGCGAACTGTTGGCGCAGTCCTATGCCGCGTCGTTCTTCCCGGCCGACAAGTACGCTGAACACGGTCTGGCCTTGGCCACGGCGCGTGCCGGTAACGTCCTCGGCGGCGGTGATTTCGCCCCTGAGCGCCTGATCCCTGATGTGCTGAAAGCCTGGACCGCAGACGAGCCAGTGACCCTGCGCTATCCGCAAGCCGTGCGCCCGTGGCAGCACGCGCTGGAGCCGCTGGCCGGTTACCTGCAACTGGCCGCCGGCCTCTACGAACAAGGCCCGGAATACGCCGGGGCGTGGAACTTCGGCCCGGGCGAGGCGGACATGTGCAGCGTTGGCGAAGTCGTCGAATTGCTCGCCAGTCGCTGGCCGCAGGCGCGTGGTCTGCGTATCGAGAAAAGCGAATTGCACGAGGCTGGCCTGCTGCGGCTGGACAGCAGCCGTGCGCGCCAGGTACTCGGCTGGCAGCCGCGCTGGACCTTGCAGGAATGCCTGACCCAGACCCTCGACTGGCACCTGGCCTGGCAGAACGGCGATGACATGCGCAGCGTCACCCTCGGCCAACTGAACCTGTACCGAGGCGCGCTGTGAGCGAGTTTTCCCTGAAGGCCTTGCCGCTGGCTGGCCTGTTCAGCGTCCAGCACAAACGCTTCGAAGATCAACGCGGGCACTTCGCTCGGCTCTTCTGCGAAGGCAGCCTGAGTGCGTTCGGCAGTCAGTTCCATATCCGCCAGATCAACCATTCCTGCACCCGCGAGAAGGGCAGTGTGCGCGGTCTGCATTATCAGAATGCCAACGCCCCGGAAGCCAAACTGATCACCTGCCTGCGCGGTGAAGTGTGGGACGTGGCGGTGGATCTGCGTCCGGATTCCGAAACCTTTTTGCACTGGCACGCCGAGCACTTGAAGGCCGGCGATGGTCGCAGTCTGCTGATTCCGGCCGGCTTCGCCCACGGTTTCCAGACCCTGACCGAAGACGCCGAATTGCTCTACCTGCACAGCGCCGATTACGCGCCGGAGCATGAGGGCGGTCTGTCGGTGAACGAGGCACGGCTGGCGATTGCCTGGCCGTTGCCTGTCAATAATTTGTCAGCGCGTGATTCCAGCCATCCCGCGCTCGATCAACACTTTGCTGGAGTGCGTCTATGAACTGCCGTGGGTGCGCCGCACCGCTGAGCCTGCCGCTGATCGACCTTGGCACCTCGCCACCGTCCAACGCCTATGTGCACGCTGATCGTCTTGAACAGGCTGAGCAGTGGGTGCCGCTGAAGGTCGCGGTGTGCCAGCAATGCTGGCTGGTACAGACCGAGGATTACACCAGCGCCGACAGCTTGTTCGATGCCGAGTACGCCTACTTCAGTTCGTTCTCCAGCACCTGGCTGGCCCACGCCGAGCGCTATGTCGCCGAGATGGTTGAGCGCTTTGGTCTGACTGCCGACAGCCGTGTGGTTGAAGTCGCCGCCAATGATGGTTACCTGCTGCAATATGTGGCCGGTCGCGGCATCCCCTGCCTCGGTGTTGAACCGACGCGCAGCACCGCGCAAGCGGCTCGTGAAAAAGGCCTGGAAATTCGCGAACTGTTCTTCGGTCGTGAGACTGCCGCGCAGTTGCAAGCCGAAGGCTGGGGCGCTGATCTGATGGCGGCCAACAACGTGCTCGCGCATGTGCCGGACATCAACGATTTCCTCGGCGGTTTCGCAACGCTGCTCAAGCCGACCGGCGTGGCCACCTTCGAATTCCCGCAACTGCTGACGCTGATGGCTGGCGCGCAGTTCGACACGCTGTATCACGAACATTATTCCTATCTGTCGCTGACTGCCGTGCAGACATTGTGCGAGCGCAACGGTCTGGAAGTGTTCGACGTCAGCCAACTGACCACTCACGGTGGATCGCTACGCGTGTTCGTCCAGCGCAAGGACGGCGAACGTCGTCCGGTTCAACCAGCGGTGCAGCAACAGTTGCAGGCCGAACTGGATGCCGGGGTGAAAACCGCCGAGTACTACGCGACCCTCGCGCCCGCCGCTGAACGCATCAAGCATGAACTGCTGCGCTTTCTGCTGCAGGCCAAGGCCGACGGCAAACGTGTGGTCGGTTACGGCGCGGCGGCCAAGGGCAACACCTTGCTCAACTATGCCGGGGTCAAGCCTGACCTGCTGGCCTGGGTGGCCGATGCCAACCCGCACAAGCAGGGCAAGTTTTTGCCGGGCAGTCGCATTCCGATCGTGGCGCCGGCGCAGATCGACCTCGAAAAACCCGACTACGTGTTGGTGCTGCCGTGGAACCTGCTGCACGAAGTCAGTCAGCAACTGGCGCAAGTGCGTCAGTGGGACGGCCGCTTTGTGATCGCCGTGCCTGAGTTGAAAGTGCTGTGAAGGTTCTGGTCACGGGGGCTACCGGTTTTGTCGGCCGCCATCTGGTCGCGGCGTTGCTGGCGCACGGCTGCGCTGTTCGCGCCTTGGCGCGTAACGCAGGAACCGCGCAAGGCATGCCGTGGATCAACGACGTCGAGTTCATCGCAGCGGATATTCACGCCGCCGGTCTCGATATCCATGCGTTGACCGATGGCATCGACGCAATGGCACATCTGGCCTGGCCGGGCTTGCCGAACTATCGGGCGCTGTTCCATTTCGAGCACAACCTGATGGCCGATTACCGCTTTATCAAAAGCGCGGTCGAGGCGGGCGTGAAGCAGGTACTGGTCACCGGCACCTGTTTCGAATACGGCATGCAAAGCGGGCCGCTCAGCGAAAGCACCGAGCCAAAGCCGAGCAATCCTTACGGTCTGGCCAAACACACACTGCACCTGTTCTTGCAGAATCTGCAGCAGGAACAATCGTTCACCTTGCAGTGGGCGCGCCTGTTTTATCTTCATGGCGAAGGGCAGAACCCCAACAGTCTGTTGGCGGCACTGGATCGCGCAATCGATGCTGGTGAACCCTCGTTCAACATGTCGGCCGGCGAGCAATTGCGCGATTTTCTGGCCATTGAAAGCGCTGCCGGTTACCTCGCTGCGATCCTGCACAACCACGACTTCAACGGCGTGATCAATTGCGCCAGCGGTCAGCCGGTTTCGGTAAGAACACTGGTCGAGCAACGCCTGCGCGAGCGCGGTGCTTCGATAGATTTGAACCTGGGGCACTACCCCTACCCGACACACGAACCCTTGGCGTTCTGGGCCGTGGTCGACCGATTACATCAGTTACTCGAGGCGCAACGCATCACCTGATGCGCCTTCAGGCGATTGCCCTTTGGCAGCGTGATTATCAAATGACTTTTCAGTGAGACCGGACAATGAGCGATAACGTAATCAAAGCCTTCGAGGCGGAGTGCCAGGCCGAAGTGACTGCCCAGGGCCAGGACAAGGACCTGAAGGCGCTGGCCCAGGAGTTCTACAACCAGTCGGCCAAGCACAAGTACACCTATCACTTCTCGTGGATGGGTCGTCCGATCATCCAGCTGCCGCAAGACATGATGGCGATGCAGGAGTTGATCTGGCGGATCAAGCCGGACCTGGTGATCGAGTGCGGCATCGCCCACGGCGGTTCGATCATTTACTACGCCTCGCTGCTGGAATTGCAGGGCCACGGCGAAGTGCTCGGCATTGATCGCGATATTCGTGCGCACAACCGTGAAGCCATCGAAAGCCACCCGATGATCAAACGCATCAGCATGATCGAAGGCTCGAGCCTCGATCCGGCGGTGGTCGAGCAGGTCCGTCAAGCTGCGGCTGGCAAGAAAGTCATCGTGGTACTCGATTCCAATCACACCCACGAGCATGTCCTCGAAGAGTTGCGTTTTTACGCACCCTTGGTGTCAGTCGATAGCTATTGCGTGGTCATGGACACCGTGGTCGAAGACATGCCGGCCGATGCTTTCCCTGATCGTCCTTGGGGCCCGGGTGACAACCCGAAAACCGCCGTCTGGGCGTACCTCAAAGAGAACGCTGATTTCGAGATCGATCAGGCCATGCAAGACAAACTGCTGATCACCGTCGCGTCGGATGGCTATCTGCGCCGCATTCGTTAAGTCAATCGACACCATCATCAAAGTATTTAACGGGCGGTTTCGCCGGTTGTGGGAGAAGTTATGCAAGGCAATTACGGTTCTGAACACGCGCTGCCACTGAGCGAGTTGCTGACGGTGGTGTTGATTACCCATAACCGTCCGGCTTTTTTGCGCCGGGCGCTGCAGTACTACAGCACCCTACCTTGCAAAGTCCTGGTACTGGACTCTTCTCCCGAGCGTCCGGAAGGTGATTTTTCCGCGGTCGACTATCAGCATCTGCCGCAATTCGCCTACTGGGGCATGCAGGCCAAACTGACCTACGGTGTTGCGCAACTGACCACGCCTTATATGGTGTTCGCCGCCGACGACGACTTCATCCTGCACGAGTCGCTGGCTGAATCGGTCAACTTCCTGGAAGCGAACCGCGACTATGGTTTGTGCCACGGCTACTGCCTGATGTACCTGGCGCTGGCTGGCAGCGTCACCTACTACCGCCGCGACAAGAAAATCTGCGAAGACTACGCCTCGGAGCGTGCCGAGGATCGCGTACTCGACTTCATGCATCAGTACATACCGCCGTTCTACGGCGTGTGCCGTACCTCGATCATCCAGGACTGGTACGCGGCATTGCCGGCGGGCACCAGTTTCGAATGGCAGGAGATCGGCCACAGCTATTTCCTGCTGGCGAACGCCAAGGCGCGCATCCTGCCGATCCCTTATGTCGTGCGCGAGATCAACGTCGGTTTCTCCGACCACAACACCGAGGTGTATCACGCGCTGTCGTACACCGACTCCAAGTCGGTGGCCGAGCGCGAAGCCTTCGCCGAATTCCTCGCGTCGCTGCCGACCGCTATCAAGGATCTCGATCAGGCGCAGCGCAAGGCGTTTGCTCTGGAAAGCTTCGCGGCCATGACCGACAGCCTGGTCACAGGGCGAGCGTTGACGGCCGAGGTGATTTTCGAGTCGACCTGGAACCCCCTGACCAAGGCCCCGGAGCGCAAATTCGGGCCACGGCAGTACGTCGAGATGCCGTTCTACAACCAGCACTTTTTTGACTTGCTGACCCAGTTCGAATTTCTGCTGCACGCGATGCCGGCCGGCCGTATTCAACTGGAAAAGCTCGAAGGCATCTGGACCCGGCAGGAATACCTGCTGCAGTCGCGCAATAACGATACGGCGGAAAGTGTCCTCGACCGTTTGTGGCAGGCCCATGACAGAAACGTGTTCAACCGTCGCGTGGTCAAGCGCCTGGCCGAACAACTGCAGGTCCTCGGCGAGGAAGATCAGGCGCAGGAAATGGCTGATTGGGGTGCCGGTCTTGAAAGCGTGTCTGGCGTCGATCATTACCCGGTGTTCAACAAGATGCTTTCGGGGCGTTTGCTCGACTGGATGGCAGCCCGCAAACCGAGTGCTGAACAGGCCGGGTTGATTGCTGCGCATCTGGCGGCGAACAATGGCGGACCACAATTCGGCATTTTCCTGCTGGATCTGGACAACGACGTCGACAAGCTGCAAATCACCCTCGACAGCCTCGTCGAAGGGCACAGCAAAGCCTTCAAGATCGTGGTCTTCACCACGGGCGAGCCGCAGACTGCGACCACCGCGCAAAATATTCTGCATTTTGTTCGGGTCACGTCGGGCAACTTTATCGACAAACTCAACCAGAGTGCCGCGCAGTCTCCATGCGACTGGTTGCTGCTGGCCAGTGCGGGCGATGAGTTCACCGCCGGTGGCCTGTTGCGTGCGGGCCTGGAATTAATGTCAGCCACGGATCTTCGCGCGGTGGCCACCGATGAAATCCAGCGCACTGAAGACGGCGCGCTGGCTGATGTGTTCCGCCCAGGTTTCAACCTCGATTTGCTGCAAAGCGTTCCGTCGCTGATGGCGCGCCACTGGCTGATTCGACGCGACGTTTTCCTTGAAGCGGGCGGTTATCAGGCCGATTTCAGCAAGGCGCTGGAGTTTGACCTGTTGTTGCGCCTGATTGAGCAGGGCGGTCTCGGCGGCCTGGCGCACCTCGACGAGCCGCTGCTGATCACCCAGGCCGCTGCGCTGCAAGAGAATGCCCATGAGCGCCTGGCGTTGCTGCGTCATTTGGGCAATCGCGGCTACAACGCCAAGGTCACTTCGTCGCTGCCAGGCACTTGGCAGGTCGATTATCGGCATACCGAACTGCCAATGGTGTCGATCATTGTGCCGGCCAGTGATGACCTGCCAGCGCTACGCCGTTGCGTAGAGGGTGTGCTGCTCAGAACCCGCTACAGCCGTTATGAATTACTGGTGGCGGCCAACCCGAATCAGTCGGCGGCGGTCAACGACTGGCTGGGTCAGTTGCGCAATCCCCGCGTCAATGTCTTGCGTGCCGATCAAACGCTCGGTGAAGTGGCGTTGTATAACGCCGCCAGCGAGCAGGCGCGAGGCGAGTATCTGGTGTTGCTGGCCGCTGACAGTGAAGTCGTCAACCCGAACTGGATTGACTCGTTGCTTAACCAGGCCCAACGTCCGGAAGTGGGCATCGTCGGCGCCAAACTGGTCGACCGCGACGGCAAGATCTCCCAGGCCGGCTTGATTCTAGGCTTTAACGAGGGCGTGGGTTCGGCGTTCATCGGCGAAAAACACGCGGCCGGGGGCTACATGCAGCGTTTGGCTGTCGAGCAGAATTACTCGGCTGTGTCGAAGGTTTGCCTGATGGTGCGCAAAGAGCTGTTCAACGCCCTCGGCGGTCTGGACGAAGTGACGTTCGCTGACGGTTTCAGCGATGTCGACCTGTGCCTCAAGGCCGGTCAGAACGGTTTCCTCACTGTGTGGACGCCTTCGGTGCAGGTGCTGCATACCGGCGCGTTGCCAGAAGCCCCACAAGCACTGGCGGCACTGCGTGAGACATGGAGTGATGCGTTCGCGCAGGATCCGGCTTACAACGCCAACCTGGCCCTGACCGGCAAAGGCTTTACCTTGGGCGAAAAAAGCTCGATCAATTGGGCACAGTTGCTCGCCTAAGCGTGCCGGACAGGAATCAACCTATGTTCAACGGTAAATCGATTTTCATCTCCGGCGGCACCGGTTCGTTCGGGCGCAAATTCATCGCCCGACTGCTCGAGCAATACCAGCCCAAGCGCGTGGTGGTGTTCTCCCGTGATGAGTTGAAGCAGTACGAAATGCAGCAGACGTTCAACGCGCCGTGCATGCGCTATTTCATTGGTGACGTGCGCGACGCCGATCGTCTGCGCCAGGCCATGCGCGGCATCGACTACGTGGTGCATGCCGCGGCGTTGAAGCAAGTGCCGGCGGCGGAATACAACCCCACCGAATGCATCCGCACCAACGTCAATGGGGCGGAGAACATCATCGCCGCCGCCATCGATAACGGCGTGAAAAAAGTCGTCGCGCTGTCCACCGACAAGGCGGCCAGCCCGATCAATCTGTATGGCGCGACCAAGTTGCTCTCGGACAAATTGTTCGTCGCCGCCAACAACATTGCCGGCGAGCAGGAAACCCGTTTTGCCGTGGTGCGCTACGGCAACGTGGCCGGCTCGCGTGGTTCGGTGGTGCCGTTCTTCAGTCAACTGATCGCCGACGGTGCTCAGGAGTTGCCGATCACCGATGAACGCATGACGCGGTTCTGGATCACCCTCGACCATGGCGTGCAGTTCGTCCTCGACAGCTTTGCGCGGATGCACGGCGGCGAAGTGTTCGTGCCGAAGATCCCGTCGATCCGCATCGTCGATCTGGCGCACGGTATGGCTGAACATCTGCCGCACAAGAACGTCGGCATCCGACCCGGTGAAAAGCTCCATGAGTTGATGGTGCCGCTGGACGATGCACGGATGACCCTTGAATTCGAGGATCACTACACCATCCAGCCGTCGATTCGCTTTACCAGTGTCGATGTCGATTTTGCCGTCGACAAACTGGGTGAGCATGGGCGTGCCGTGAGCGAAGATTTCGAGTATCGCTCCGACACCAACCCGCATTTTCTCTCGGTCGGACAGATCGCTGATCTGCACGCGAAGCTCTCGGTATGATTCCCTACGGTCGGCAAAGCCTTGATCAGGCAGACATCGATGCTGTCGTCGAAGTGCTGCAGTCGGACTGGCTGACCCAAGGGCCAGGCATCGAGCGTTTCGAGCAGGCAATGGCCGAACGTTGCCAGGCAGACTTCGCCGTTGCGGTGTGCAACGCCACGGCGGCGCTGCACATTGCCTGTCTGGCCGCAGGCTTGGGGCCAGGTGATCGTTTGTGGACGACGCCCAATACCTTTCTTGCCTCGGCCAACTGTGGACGTTATTGCGGGGCCGACGTCGATTTCGTCGACATCGATCCGCTGACCTGGAACCTTGATGCCTTCGCCCTCGAAGCGAAACTCGATCAGGCCGAGCAGGACGGCACTTTGCCGAAAGTGCTGGTGGCGGTGGCGTTCTCCGGGCAGAGCTGCGACATGCGCAAGATTGCCCAACTGGCTGAGCGCTACAACTTCACCGTGATCGAAGATGCGTCTCACGCGGTCGGTGCGTGCTATGCCGGACGCCCGGTCGGTTGCGGCGAATTTGCGGCGATGACGGTGTTCAGTTTTCACCCGGTAAAAATCATCACCAGCGCCGAGGGCGGCATGGTGTTGACCAACCGCCCGCAACTGGCCGAGCGCCTGCAACGTTTGCGCAGCCACGGCATGACCCGTGACCCGCAGCAAATGACCGAGGCCAGTCACGGCCCGTGGTACTACCAACAGATCGAGCTGGGGTTCAACTACCGGATCACCGATCTGCAGGCAGCACTGGGTTGGTCACAACTGGGCAAGCTCGACGACTTCATTGCCCGGCGTCGTGAACTGGCGGCGCGATACGATCGTTTGCTGGCGTATCTGCCGGTGACGTTGCCCAGCCCTCAGCCAGAAGCGCAATCGGCGTGGCATCTGTATGTGATTCGCTTGCAGACCGATCGCATCAACCTCAGTCACCGTCAGGTGTTCGAAGGCTTGCGTGCCGCCGGGATCGGCGTAAACCTGCACTATATTCCTGTGCATTTGCAGCCCTACTACCGTGATCTGGGTTTTGCCGAGGGCGATTTTCCCGAGGCCGAACGTTATTACGCCGAAGCAATCAGCTTGCCGCTGTACCCATTGCTGAGTGATCAGCAGCAGGATTATGTAGTCGAGCAATTGCGTCGGCTGACCGAATAATTGCCGCTGAGGCAAAGGATGAGTATCTGCAATGCGTCATTTGAGTGAGCAGGAAAAGTTCTGGCAGGGCGACTTCGGTAACCAGTACGTCGAGCGCAATGTCGGCCAACCGCTGGTGGCGACGAATCTGGCGCTGTTTGCCAAAGCCCTGAGCCGTGCCGCAGGCATCGAGAGCCTGGTAGAACTGGGCACTAACGCCGGCAACAATTTGCAGGCGTTGCATCAACTGCTGCCCCGTTGCGAGCTGTTCGGCGTCGAGATCAACGACAGCGCCTGTGCTCAGGCTCGGGCGTTGGACATTGCGCAGATCTGGCATGGCTCGCTGTTCGATTTCCCGCGCGAGCGCCGCTACGACCTGACCCTGAGTAAAGGCGTGCTGATTCACTTGGCCCCGGAGCTGTTGCCGACCGCTTATGCGCAGTTGTACGCGTTGAGCCAGCGCTACATCCTGATCGCCGAGTATTACAATCCGGCACCGGTGGAAGTGTCCTATCGTGGCAACAGTGGCAAGCTGTTCAAGCGCGATTTTGCCGGTGAGATGCTCGATCGCTACGCTGATCTGCACCTTCTCGATTATGGTTTTGTCTATCACCGCGATCCGCAATTCCCGGCGGACGACATCACTTGGTTCCTGTTGGAAAAACGTCCTTGAGCAACGTTGCAATCATCCCTGCACGTGGGGGCAGCAAACGCATCCCGCGCAAGAATCTCTTGCCATTCGACGGTGTGCCGATGATTGTCCGTTCGATCCGCACCGCGCTCGAATCAGGCTTGTTCGATCAGGTTGTGGTCAGCACTGACGACGCGCAAATCGCCGATGTGGCGCGAGCCCATGGCGCGCAGGTGCCATTTTTGCGCCCGGCAGATCTGGCCGACGATTTCACTGGCACGGCGGCAGTGATCGTGCATGCCTTGCAGCAGTTGCCAGCGTTCGATTACGCCTGTTGCGTATACGCCACGGCGCCGCTGTTGCAGGCACGCTATCTGCGCCAGGGCATCGAGTTGCTGGAGCAGCACTTGGACAAGTCTTTCGCGTTCTCCGTGTGCAGTTTCGGTTTCCCGGTGCAGCGTGCGCTGACGCTGGACGGGCAGGGTGCGTTGACCGCTTTGTACCCCGAGTTTCGCAATACTCGTTCGCAGGATTTGCCCGAAGCATTTCAGGACGCCGGTCAGTTTTACTGGGGGCGCAGTGAGGCATGGTTGCGCGGCGAGGTGCTCTATTCGCCAGCCAGCCTGCCGGTGATTCTGCCCCGGCATCTGGTGCAGGACATCGACACCCTTGAAGACTGGAAGCGCGCCGAATACCTTTACGCCGCGCTCAAGGCGGGTGGAGAGCTGCAATGAGAGTGCTGATTCGTGCCGACGCCTCGCCGACCATCGGCAGTGGCCACATTGCCCGCTGCCTGACGCTGGCGCGCGTGTTGCGCGGGCAGGGCAGCCACGTCGCGTTTGCCTGCCGGCAATTGCCGGGGCATCGGCTCGACAGGCTGAGCGCCGAAGGGTTCGAGACATTTGCCTTGCCGCAGCTCTATCGTGATGAAGACCCACAGCAAGCCATCGAATCCATGCTGCCGTGGCAGGCCGACATCGACGCACTGGATCGGTTGTTGGCCGGCCATGCCGGGTTCGACTGGATCATCGTCGATCATTACGGCCTCGATCATCACTGGCAAACCGCGGCCCGGCGCTGGGCGCAGCGCATAGCGGCAGTGGACGATCTGGCTACCCGGCGCTACAGCGTCGATCTGTTGCTCAATCAGAATCTCTCGGGCCTGTACGAACATTATCAGCCGCTGTTGCCTGAAACGTGCCGCACCCTGCTCGGCCCGCGCTATGCCATGTTGCGCGAAGAGTTCTGTTGCCCGGCCATCGAAATAAAGCCCAGGGCTCGCCGCGTACTGGTGAATTTCGGGGGCTTCGATGCGGCCATGCAGACGCATCACGCGATGCTCGCTCTGGCCGATTACAGTGAGCTGCAAGTGGACTTTGTCGCCGGTGCCGACAACCCGGCGTGGACGCCGATGCAGGCCTTGGCCGAGACGCGGCCGAACTGGCGCCTGCACAGTTTCGTCAGCGATTTCCATCAGCGCATGACTGAAGCGGATCTGTTTATCGGTGCCGGTGGCGGCACCAGTTGGGAGCGCGCGGCGATGGGGTTGCCGACGATCTGTATTGCCGTGTCAAACAACCAGCAGCGCAACGGCGAAGTCATGGCGGCGGCGGGCGCACATGTGTTCATGGGTGCTCGTGAGCAGGTCAGTGTCGAGCAGTTGCGCGACGCCATCGGCTTTGTCACCGGCAATCATTATTTGCGCCAGAGCCTGGCCGAACGCTCGCGACAACTGGTCGACGGCCGCGGTGCCGAGCGTGTTGCGGCGGCACTGGCCGGTGCGGTGCTGAAGGTGCGTGCGGCGACCCTGGACGATGCGCAGTTGCTGTTCGATGGGCGCAATGCCGAAACGGTACGGCGCTGGTCGCTGGACAGCGGTGTGATTGACTGGCCGCAGCACCTGAACTGGCTGACGGCGAGTTTGCGCAATCCACAGCGACTGTTGCTGATCGCCGAGGCGGACGACGGCGCGGTCGGCGTTGTGCGGTATGACCTGCGCGGGTTTGAAGCCGAAGTCTCCATCTACCTGCTCGAACGGCGGATGGGTTTGGGGTGGGGCAGGGCACTATTGGCCCGTGGTGAGGCATTTGTTGCCGCGCACTGGCCGCAACTGACGGTCATTACCGCTCGGGTATTGCCGGACAATCGTCCCTCGTTGAATGTGTTTCGTGACGCCGGGTTCACTCAGAGTGCCTGTGCGTTCACCCGTGTTTTGAAGGATCATCCGCATGACTAGTTTCAAGATCGGCAACCGCTTGATCGGCGCCGACGCGCCGCCCTTCATCATCGCCGAGATGAGCGGCAACCATAACCAGTCACTGGACGTCGCCCTGCAAATTGTCGAGGCAGCGGCCAAGGCGGGGGCGCACGCGCTGAAGCTGCAAACCTACACCGCCGAAACCATGACGCTGGATTTGTCTGAAGGCGAATTCTTCATCAAGGATCCGGGCAGTCTGTGGGCGGGTACTTCGCTCTACGATTTGTATGAGCAAGCTCATACACCGTGGGAATGGCATGCGCCGATTTTTGCTCGTGCCAAGGAACTGGGGATGCTCGCGTTCTCGACACCTTTCGATGACAGCGCGGTGGACTTTCTCGAAAGTCTCGACGTGCCGGCGTACAAGATCGCCAGTTTCGAAAACACCGATTTGCCGTTGATCCGCCGTGTGGCCGCCACCGGCAAGCCGCTGATCATTTCAACCGGCATGGCCAGCATCGCCGAACTGGATGAAGCTGTGCGTGCCGCGCGAGAGGCCGGCTGTAAGGATCTGGTGTTGCTCAAATGCACCAGCACGTACCCGGCGACGCCGCTCAACAGCAATGTGAGAACCATCGCGCATTTACGCGAATTGTTCGGTTGCGAAGTGGGGCTGTCCGACCATTCGATGGGCGTTGGCGTGTCGGTGGCGGCGGTGGCGCTTGGCGCGACGGTGGTAGAAAAGCACTTCACCCTCGACCGTTCAGCAGGTGGCGTCGATGCCAGTTTCTCGCTGGAGCCGGCAGAAATGGCCAGTCTGGTGGTGGAAACCGAGCGCGCCTGGCAAGCCATGGGCCAAGTGCATTACGGCGTCACAGAGGCCGAACGCAAGTCGCTGGTTTATCGCCGCTCGCTGTATGTCACGGCCGACATGGCCGCCGGTGACACCTTTACCGGGGACAATCTGCGCGCCATTCGCCCGGGTCTCGGTCTGCCGCCCAAGCACACCGACGCCGTCCTCGGCCGCCGCGCCCGCGCGCCGATCAAGCGCGGCACGCCGCTGGACTGGTCGTTGGTCGAATAAGCCGATCTGCACCGATTCGGCAAAATAGCGTGACCTGCGAGTCATAACGCGCATCTTCACTGTATTGTATTGATCGGGGAGATGGCGCCTGGCTCGTTTTCGATTCCAGTGATAGCCCTTTGCGCTCCCCGTGGCTGCCCGTTGTGGCGGCCGTTTTCTGTTTGTCGGCGCCCCTCGAAATCCTTGCGAGCGGTGGTCTTGGGCTGTTTTTTATTGGGAAGCCGTAATGATTGGCATAAAAAGCATTGCGAGCTACGTTCCTGTAGCCGGCGTGGACAATTACGCACAAGGTGCAAAATTCGAGAAGGATGAAGAATTCATCCTTGGCAAGATCGGTTCGGCGTTTCTGCCACGCAAAGACGCTGAACAGGAAACCTCCGATCTGTGCGTGGAAGCGGCCAATGCGCTGTTTGCCAGCAATCCTCAACTGAAGCGTGAGTCGATCGACGCCTTGATCGTCGTCACCCAGAACGGTGACGAAGAAGGCCTGCCACACACCGCCGCCATCGTGCAGGACAAACTCGGTCTGCCGACCAATGTTGCGGCGTTCGACATTTCCCTGGGCTGCTCCGGTTACGTCTACGGCATCTACGCGATCAAGGGCTTCATGGAAGCCGCCGGCCTGAAGAACGGCCTGCTGATCACCGCTGACCCGTATTCGAAAATCGTCGATCCGGAAGACCGCAACACCACCATGCTGTTCGGCGATGCCGCCACCGCAACGTGGATGGGCGAAGAGCCGACCTGGGCACTGGGCAAAGCCAAGTTCGGCACCGACGGTTCGGGTGCACCGCACCTGAAAGTCACCGATGGCGTGTTCTTCATGAACGGTCGTCAGGTGTTCAACTTTGCCCTGCTCAAAGTCCCGGCGCATCTGCACGAGCTGCTGGATGATTCCGGCCTCAAGGCTGATGACATCGATGCCTTCTGCATTCACCAGGGCAGTGCAGCAATTGTCGATGCGGTGGCGCGACGTTTCGAAGGCGAGCCGGAAAAATTCATCAAGGACATGGTCGAGACCGGCAATACCGTGTCGTCGAGCATTCCGTTGCTGCTGGAAAAACACGTCATCGATTCCGATTGGCAGCGGATTGCCCTGAGCGGTTTTGGTGTCGGTCTGTCGTGGGGCTCGGCGATTATTTATCGTCCTTGAGTCTGAGCAAAAACGGCGGATACAAAAATAGCGTTCAAGGTTAACCTTGAGCGCTATTTTTTTGCCTGAACGGGAGCGCGAGGCGCCATGAGCGAGTTTTTTCAAGCCAATGCCGAGGTGTTGCAACGGCGCTGGCCGGCGCTGTTCGAGCGACTGATGGCTGAAGACAGTACGGTCGTTCCCGCTGAATTGGTGCAGGGGCTTGGTTCTACGCTGAGCGTCAACGGCATCCAGCTCACCAGTCGTCACGATCGTCTCCATGAAGCGCAGACTCAGGCGGCGAGCCTGCCCGACAAGCCGCAGTTGCATGTCTATGGCACCGCTCTCGGGGATTTGCCTGCTGTGCTGCTCGAGCGCGAAGGACTGCAACGGTTGTACGTGCACATCCTCAACGGCGCGTTGTTCGCGCTAGTGCTGCAACTGCTTGATCAGCGCCAGTGGCTGGAAGATCCGCGCGTCGAGTTGTTCTACGCCGGTGACCTCTCGGACATTTGCTCGCCGTTTTTTGCGCTGCCTGCCGAAATGTTGCTGGCCGATGACTTCAGCGCGAAGATCCGCGATCGGCTGGTCAACGAAGTTCATCTGAGTTTCAACAATCGTGAATTCGATGCGCAGTCGCCGTTCATTCAACAGCGTTTGCAGGACTGTTTGCCGGTGCTGCTCGGCGATGACGATGTGGCGCAACTGTTTGGTAAGTGCACCGACCGGGAAATCTATGTGATCGGTACCGGGCCGACACTGGAAGGTCATTTTGAGCGTCTGGCGGCGGTGCGCCGACAAGCAGTTCGGCCACTGTTCATCTGCGTCGACACGGCTTACCGGCCGTTGCTTGAGCAGGGGATCGTTCCGGATCTGGTGGTCACCATTGATCAACGCATCAGCTTTCGGCATCTGCCGTTCGAAGCATCCGACGATATCCCGCTGGTGTATTTGCCCATGAGCGACCCCGAAGTCCTTCGCGCCTGGAAGGGCAAGCGCTACGGTGGCTACTCGGCCAGTCCGGTGTATGCGCAATTGCGTGAAGAGTATCCGCGCGGGGAGTTGCATGTGGGGGGCAGCGTGATTCACCCGGCGGTGGATCTGGCGGTCAAACTGGGCACGAACCGCATCACCTTGTTTGGTGCTGACTTCGCTTTCCCGATGAACAAGACCCATGCGGGTTGGGGTGACGGCGAACTCGGGCCGGGGGTGAGTCAGGCGCGGCACTGGGTGCGCGACGGCAATGGTCAGCGGGTCAGCACGCAACTGAACTTCCGTGGCTATTTATGCGTGCTTGAGCGCTTTATCGCTGCGCACCCGCACGTGCAGTTTTTCAACAGCAGCAGGGCGGGCGCGCTGATCGCCGGAACGCAATTCAATCAGGAGTTTGTGCAATGACGGCGATGGAAACGTGCATCGGTGAATGCCGTCAATGTGCAGGTCTGTTTCGGCTGGGGCGTGATGTCGAGGCTGCCTTGATCATGGTCGATGTCTTCGAGGGAGCGCAGCAATTACTGCTGTCCGCACCCGTTGATGCTCAGCAGCTGTGGGCTCAGGTGCTCACGCAAATGCTCGATTGCCAGGAACGCCAGGACTGGCTGGGACTGGCTGACTATATGGAATACGAACTGGTCGAATTGCTGCACAGCGTCCCGGCCTGAACACGCCGACAGCGCTGGCCTGCAGGTTTGCGCAGCAGTCGGTTTTATGGCGTCATTTTTTCGCGGTAGGTGTGCTGCTAAGTCGTTGTTTTCTTGGGGGTGGCAGGGTGATGGCAAATTTTTTTCAAAAAGCCCTCAAGCAACCTGCAAACCCGACGATAACTATTACGAAGGTTCTCTAGGCCATACCCGGCGGTTGCCAGGGCCGGAAGCCGCAGTACCCAACCAACGAGGAATTCGTCATGGCTTTAACAGTAAACACCAACACCACATCGTTGAACGTTCAGAAAAACCTGAACCGCGCTTCCGACGCTCTGTCGACTTCGATGCAGCGCCTGTCTTCCGGCCTGAAAATCAACAGCGCTAAAGACGACGCCGCTGGCCTGCAGATCTCCACTCGTATGCAATCGCAAATCCGCGGTGGCAACCAGGCTATCCAGAACGCCAACGACGGTATCTCCGTTGCTCAGACTGCTGAAGGCGCTCTGCAAGCTACTACCGACATCCTGCAGCGTATGCGTGAACTGGCTGTTAAAGCACGTACCGGCACCAACGGCACTGCTGACCAGAAAGCGACCAACAAAGAATTCGCCGACATGTCGGACGAAATCACCCGTATCGCAGCTTCCACCAACCTGAACGGCAAAAACCTGCTGGACGGTTCGGCTGGTACTGTGACTCTGCAAGTTGGCGCAAACACCGGTACTGCTAACCACATCGACCTGGTACTGAGCTCCAAGTTCGACGCCGTCAGCCTGTCCGTGGACAAAGGTACCCTGGCTCTGACCGGTACTGACGCTGCTACCGCTGGTAGCAACATCGACAACGCTATCACTGCAATCGACGCTGCTATCGCTGCGATCGGTGATACCCGTGCCAGCCTGGGTGCTTCGCAAAACCGTCTGACCAGCACCATCGCCAACCTGCAGAACATCGTTGAGAACACCACTGCTGCACAGGGTCGTGTACAAGACACCGACTTCGCCGCAGAAACTGCTAACCTGACCAAGCAGCAAACTCTGCAGCAGGCTTCGACCTCCGTTCTGGCTCAAGCCAACCAACTGCCTTCCGCTGTACTGAAGCTGCTTCAGTAATTTCGGATCGAGTTTGGGCGGGGGAGTGCGCTGGTCGTGCTCTCTCGCCCTTTTACGTTAGGAGGTGATGAGCATGGACATGAGCGTCAAGCTTAACCAGTCTTATCCGGCTCCCAAGCCAGTCACGCCGGTTGCTGACAAACCGTCAGAAACGCCGAAAGTTGCCAAGACTGAAGCGCCGGTCGCTGCCAAGAGTCAGGTTACGGACGACGCCAAGTTGAAACTGGCGGTGCAGGAGATCGAGAAGTTCGTTCAATCGATCAAGCGCAATCTGGAGTTCTCGATCGACGAGCATTCCGGGAAGGTCATCGTCAAGGTGATCGCAAGCGAGACGGGTGAGGTCGTTCGACAGATTCCCTCCGCAGAAGCCCTCAAGCTGGCAGACAGTCTGGCCAATGCGAGTCACGTATTGTTCGACGCCAAAGTCTGATAGCTGGCATGAATAATGTTTGTCCATTCTCAGGACGCGTGTAACGGTCAAAAGAATGGCAACAATCTGAAGGGAGATGCACATGGCAAGTCCAATTCTACCGGGTTCCGGACTGGGTTCCGGCCTGGACATCGGTGCGATCGTCACCGCGCTGGTCAACGCCGACAAGGCGCCAAAGCAGACGCAGATCGATACCGCCACCAAAGCCAACACGCTGAAGATTTCCGGTATCGGTTCGCTGAAGAGCGCGTTGACCGCGTTCCAGACGGCAATGACCAATCTGAGCAGCAAGACCAATCCTGCATTTGCCGGCTTTACCGCGACTTCCAGCAACACCAACCTGACCGCTACTTCCGACAGCACCGCTGTTGCGGGCAATTACAATGTTGTCGTCAGTCAATTGGCCACTGGCTCGAAAATCGCCAGCGCCTCTTTCGCCGGCGGTGCCGCCAGTGCCATTCCGAGTGGTACCCTGAAAATCAGTCAGAATGGCACTGATTACAATGTCGACATTCCGGCCAATGCCACGTTGCAGACTACCCGCGACGCCATCAACAAGGCTCAGGGTGCCAACGGCATTTCTGCCAACATCGTGACCGACAGCACCGGTGCTTCGCGCCTGGTGATCAGTTCGAGCAAGACCGGAGAAGGTTCTGACCTTACCGTCAGTGGTATTGCCGGTCTGGAAATCGATGGTACCCAGGCGATGGGCGCTAGCCCGGCTGCAGGCGCTTCAGGCGCCGTCAACGGCGTTGCGAAAAACGCCAAGCTGACCATCGACGGCCTCGAGGTCACCAGCAAAAGCAACACGGTGAGCGGCGCAATCAGTGGTTTGACCCTGAATCTGACGACGGTCAGCGAGGGCACACCGCCGAGCAAGCCTACAGCTGTCACCGTGGACGCCAACACCAAAGGTCTGCAGACATCGATTCAGTCGTTCGTCGATGCTTACAACACCTTGAAGACCACCATCGATACGCTGTCCAAGGCGACGCCGGATGCCGATGGCAAGCTGACCGTGCAAGCGGCATTCACCGGTGATGCGATGCCGCGCTCGCTGATTGCTGATGTGCGTGCCGAGTTGACCAACACGGGGGCTGGCGGTCCGTTGGCGGTGCTGTCGCAGTTGGGTGTGATGACCGACCGCAACACCGGTAACCTGACGTTCGATACCGCCGCATTCAACAAAACCATGGATCAGCCAGGCATGACTGGCCAGGTTCAGCAGTTGTTCACCGGCACCGACGACACCAATGGTCTGTTGGCACGCATGAGCAAGGCGGTCGACCCGTACCTCAAGCCGGCGGCGGGTAACGTCAGCGGTACCGGTCTGCTCGATCAGCGCATGGCCATTCTCACCAAAAACACCAAAAGCCTGACCGACCAGCAACTGGCGCTGGATCTGCGTGTCGCCAACCTGACCAAGACGTTGACTGCCAAGTACAACGCCATGGACTTGCTGGTAGGGCAGATGAAGGCGACGGCGAGCAGCATTACCTCGTTCTTCACCTCGCTGAACGCTCAGCAGTCCGCGAAGTAACAGACAGGCACGACAAAAACCCGGCTACGCTTTATCGGCGTGTGCCGGGTTTTTGTCTTTTGATCTAAAGTTCTCTGATTCGTTGGCGATACACTGGATAGACGAGTCATTGTGGCAATGAGGTAGAACATGAATCCGATGTTAGCCCTTCGGCAGTACCAGAAAGTCGGCGCGCACGCACAGACATCCGAAGCGAGCCCGCACCGTCTGGTGCAAATGTTGATGGAAGGTGGTCTGGGGCGTATCGCTGAGGCCAAGGGCGCCATTGAGCGCAAGGACATTGCTGCCAAGTGCACGGCCATCAGCAAGGCCGTTGGCATCATTGGCGGCCTGTGTGAGGGTCTGGATCTGGAAAACAGCGCCGAGTCGGTGGCTGAGCTCAACCAGCTCTACATCTACATGATGAAACGGCTTGCCGAGGCCAACCTCAAGAGTGATCCGAAGATCCTCGACGAGGTTGCCGGTCTGCTGCGCACTGTGAAGGAAGGTTGGGACGGCATCGCTCCACCAGGCCCCCAGTTTTAAGGAGATCGTCATGAGTCTTGTATTGCAGCGAATCGCCGATACCCGCGAAGCATTGGTCACTGCCTTGGCCGAGCGCAACTGGGAAGCCATTGGCGAGCTGGATCTGGCTTGCCGTTCCTGCATGGAAGACGTCATGGCTGAGGCTGCGCTGGATGAAGTCGCATTGCGCGACAACCTTGAGGAGTTGCTCCATGTCTACAAGGAGCTTCTTGAGGTGGCCATGGGTGAGCGGCAAGCGATAGCCAACGAGATGTCGCAGATCACCCAAGCGCAAAAGGCGGCAAAGGTTTACCATCTGTTTGGTTAATTAACCCCCAGTTAATCCAGACATGTGCGCCATAAATTTGACTGTGCACGGTTTTTTGACTTAACTAGTGGCTGTTTTCAGATTTCAGGCGTCTACAGGCACATGGTGTCCTGCAAGCGTCTCGCTTGCCCCATTTTTCGGGCATTGAGTTGACTAGGGAAGTTGCTATTGCATGTGGCGTGAAACCAAAATTCTGCTGATCGATGACGATAGCGTCCGCCGCCGCGACCTGGCGGTGATTCTAAATTTTCTTGGCGAAGAAAATTTACCCTGCGGCAGCCATGACTGGCAGCAGGCAGTCGGCTCTTTGTCGTCTAGTCGTGAAGTCATTTGCGTACTGATCGGGACCGTTAATGCTCCTGGCGCGCTTTTGGGCTTGCTAAAGACACTCTCAACCTGGGATGAGTTCCTTCCGGTTTTGTTGATGGGCGATAATTCTTCCGTTGACCTGCCCGAAGACCAGCGTCGCCGAGTGCTTTCGACCCTCGAAATGCCGCCCAGCTACAGCAAATTGCTCGATTCGCTGCACCGTGCCCAGGTCTATCGCGAGATGTATGACCAGGCCCGCGAGCGCGGTCGTCATCGCGAACCCAATCTGTTCCGCAGCCTCGTCGGCACCAGCCGTGCGATCCAGCACGTGCGCCAGATGATGCAGCAGGTCGCCGACACCGACGCCAGCGTGCTGATCCTCGGCGAGTCCGGCACCGGCAAGGAAGTGGTTGCGCGTAACCTGCATTACCATTCCAAGCGTCGCGATGCGCCATTCGTGCCGGTCAACTGCGGGGCGATCCCGGCCGAGCTGCTCGAAAGCGAATTGTTCGGCCATGAGAAGGGCGCCTTCACTGGCGCGATCACCAGTCGTGCCGGGCGTTTCGAACTGGCCAACGGCGGTACGCTGTTCCTCGACGAAATCGGCGACATGCCGCTGCCGATGCAGGTCAAGCTGCTGCGCGTCCTGCAGGAACGCACCTTCGAACGCGTGGGCAGCAACAAGACCCAGAGCGTCGACGTGCGTATCATTGCCGCGACCCACAAGAATCTCGAAAGCATGATCGAGATCGGCACCTTCCGCGAAGACCTCTACTATCGCCTGAACGTGTTCCCGATCGAGATGGCGCCGCTGCGTGAGCGTGTCGAAGACATCCCGCTGCTGATGAACGAACTGATCTCGCGCATGGAACACGAAAAGCGTGGCTCGATCCGTTTCAACTCGGCAGCGATCATGTCGCTGTGCCGTCACGGCTGGCCGGGCAACGTCCGTGAGCTGGCCAACCTGGTCGAGCGCATGGCGATCATGCATCCGTACGGGGTGATCGGCGTTGTCGAACTGCCGAAGAAATTCCGCTACGTCGACGACGAAGACGAGCAAATGGTCGACAGCCTGCGCAGCGATCTCGAAGAGCGCGTGGCGATCAACGGCCATACGCCGGACTTCACCGCCAACGCCATGCTGCCGCCGGAAGGCCTGGACCTGAAAGACTACCTCGGTGGTCTGGAGCAGGGCCTGATCCAGCAGGCGCTGGACGATGCCAATGGCATTGTGGCGCG
Organism: Pseudomonas sp. CROZ-RG-20F-R04-15; assembly: GCF_022662375.1. Taxonomy (GTDB): domain Bacteria; phylum Pseudomonadota; class Gammaproteobacteria; order Pseudomonadales; family Pseudomonadaceae; genus Aquipseudomonas. The sequence goes on from NZ_JAKNQL010000026.1 coordinate 24,725, forward strand.
TGCCGCTGAGCGCTTGCGCATTCGTCGTACCACGCTGGTCGAGAAGATGCGCAAGTACGGCATGAGCCGACGCGATGGTGATGAACAGGCGGATGATTGACGCCTGTTTTTCAACTGCTTCATTTGTAAGCGGTTTTTTTTAGGCACGGGTATTGCTACAGCCCTCGCAACGTTCCGTTTAACTGACGGTCAGCCAAGCGAGAAGCACAATGCCCCAAGCCGCCCAGATGTCTTCTGCCTCCAGTCCCGAGGGGCAACCGTCCTCCGTAGAACAGGCAAGCCGACAGGGTCTTGAGCAGGCTTTCGAGCTGTTCAGCCAGATGTCCAGCCAACTGACAGACTCCTACAGCATGCTTGAAGCGCGGGTAACCGAGCTCAAGGGTGAGCTGGCAGTGGTCAGCGCCCAGCGCATGCAGGAGCTGGCGGAAAAAGAGCGCTTGGCCAATCGTCTGCAAAACCTTCTTGATCTGTTGCCAGGTGGTGTCATCGTCATCGACGGTCACGGCATGGTGCACGAGGCCAACCCGGCCGCCAGCGAATTGCTCGGTCTGCCGCTTGAGGGCGAATTGTGGCGCCACGTCATTGCCCGCTGCTTCGCCCCGCGTGAAGACGACGGTCATGAAATCTCCCTGAAAAATGGTCGACGCCTGTCGATTGCCACCCGCTCGCTGGACGCCGAGCCGGGGCAATTGGTGCTGCTCAACGACCTGACAGAAACCCGTCATCTGCAAGATCAACTGGCGCGCCACGAGCGTTTGTCTTCGCTCGGCCGTATGGTCGCCTCGCTGGCGCATCAGATCCGCACACCGTTGTCCGCCGCTTTGCTTTACGCCAGTCATTTGACTGAGCAGGAGTTGCCGGTCGCCACCCAGCAGCGTTTCGCCGGGCGCCTGAAAGAGCGCCTGCACGAGCTGGAGCATCAGGTGCGTGACATGCTGGTGTTCGCTCGCGGGGAATTGCCCCTTACCGATCGCCTTACGCCGAATGCGCTGATGCAAGCGCTGCAAGCCGCCGCGCTGACCCATGTGCAGGAACTGCCAATCCGCTGGCAGTGCGACAGTCATGTCGGCGAACTGCTGTGCAATCGCGACACGCTGGTCGGGGCGCTGTTGAACCTGATTGAAAACGCGATTCAGGCCAGTGCCGGCGACGTTCGCTTGAAAGTGCATTGCTACACCCGCGACAACAGTCTGCGCCTGTGCATCAGCGACAGTGGCAGCGGCATCGAACCGGCTGTTCTGGCGCGGCTCGGCGAACCGTTTTTTACCACCAAGGTCACTGGCACTGGCCTCGGCCTGACCGTGGTCAAAGCGGTGGCGCGGGCACATCAGGGAGAATTGCTGCTGCGTTCGCGAGTCGGGCGTGGCACGTGCGCGCAGGTCATCCTGCCGCTGTTTTCCGCAGTACAGGGAGCTGAGTGAACGTCATGGGCATCAAGGTTTTGCTGGTCGAGGATGACCGCTCGTTGCGCGAGGCGCTGGCTGATACGTTGTTGCTGGCCGGCCACGATTACCAAGCGGTCGGGTGCGCTGAAGACGCGTTGACGGCTGTCACGCGCGAAGCGTTCAGTCTGGTGGTCAGTGACGTCAATATGCCCGGTATGGATGGTCATCAGCTGCTCGCGCTGTTGCGTGCTCGCCAGCCACAATTGCCGGTGTTGCTGATGACTGCTCATGGTGCCGTCGAGCGCGCAGTCGATGCGATGCGCCAAGGTGCGGCGGACTATCTGGTCAAGCCGTTTGAGCCCAGGGCTTTGCTTGATCTGGTGGCGCGGCATGCACTGGGCACTATTATTGGCACGAGCGAAAGTGAAGGCCCGATTGCCGTTGAGCCGGCCAGTGCGCAGCTTCTCGAATTGGCCGCACGAGTGGCGCGCAGCGATTCCACTGTGTTGATTTCCGGCGAGTCCGGTACCGGTAAAGAAGTGCTGGCGCGTTACATTCACCAGCAATCCCATCGCGCCAGCCAGCCGTTCATTGCGATCAACTGCGCGGCGATCCCGGACAACATGCTCGAGGCGACGCTGTTCGGTCACGAGAAGGGTTCGTTCACCGGTGCCATCGCGGCGCAAGCCGGCAAATTCGAACAGGCGGACGGCGGCACATTACTGCTCGACGAAATCTCCGAAATGCCCCTCGGCCTGCAAGCCAAACTGCTGCGCGTGCTGCAGGAGCGTGAGGTCGAGCGGGTGGGCGCGCGCAAGCCGATCGCTCTGGATATTCGCGTGGTCGCCACCACCAACCGCGATCTGGCGGGCGAAGTGGCAGCGGGGCGTTTCCGTGAAGACCTTTATTACCGTTTGTCGGTTTTCCCCCTCGCCTGGCGTCCACTTCGCGAGCGCACTGCCGATATCTTGCCGCTGGCCGAAAGGTTGTTGGCCAAGCACGTCAATAAAATGAAGCATGCTGCGGCAAAACTCTCGTCTGAGGCGCAAGCGTGTCTGACGGCTTACCCATGGCCGGGCAATGTGCGTGAACTGGATAACGCCATTCAGCGCGCGTTGATCCTGCAGCAGGGTGGCCTGATTCAGCCGCAGGATTTCTGTCTGGCCGGTCCTGTGACGTACACCGCGCTGCCCGTCGCAGCGCAGGTGAATTCAGTGATTCGCGAGGTAGAGATCGAAGCGGATTCTGCCGGTGCACTGGGCGATGACCTGCGCCGCCGGGAGTTTCAGATGATCATCGACACCCTGCGCACCGAGCGTGGCCGGCGCAAGGAGGCTGCGGAAAAACTCGGCATCAGCCCGCGCACCCTGCGCTACAAACTGGCGCAAATGCGTGATGCCGGGATGGACGTCGAAGGTTATCTGTTCGCCACCTGAGACGTGCCGCAAGAAATTGAAAAGGCTTTTCTGAAAGGGGTGTCCATGAGCTGGCACCCTTGTTGCTAATACCTGTGTACCCGCCGAGTGAGTGTCAAAAAATTGCGGGCCGCCCAAGAGAGTAGACCATGAGCCAAGGTATTGAATTTAATCGGTTGATGACAGACATGAAGGCCATGAAGCTGGATGCCATGTCTGCACCGAAATCGACGACCGCTGTCCCTGAACTGGCGGGCAGCAGCTTTTCCGACATGCTCGGTCAGGCGATCAATAAGGTCAGCGATACCCAGACCGCGTCGACTCAGTTGGCCAACGCATTTGAAGTGGGCAAGAGCGGCGTCGATCTGACGGACGTGATGATCGCTTCGCAAAAAGCCAGCGTGTCGTTCCAGGCTCTGACCCAGGTGCGCAACAAGCTGGTTCAGGCTTATCAAGACATCATGCAGATGCCGGTTTAAGGACGAGATTGAGTCATGGCAGAAGCAGTCGCCGATAACGTTCCGGCCAAGGCCACCCCGATAGACGGCAAACCGCCGCTGTTCGGCCTGTCCTTCCTGGAAAACCTCTCCGAGATGACCATGCTGCGTCAGGTGGGCCTGTTGGTCGGCCTGGCTGCGAGCGTGGCGATTGGCTTTGCCGTGGTGCTGTGGTCGCAGCAGCCGGATTACCGTCCGTTGTACGGCAGCCTTGCCGGCATGGACGCCAAGCAGGTCATGGACACCCTGGCCGCCGCCGACATTCCTTACAACGTCGAACCGAACTCCGGTGCCTTGCTGGTCAAGGCCGACGACCTGTCCCGTGCGCGGATGAAACTCGCCGCTGCTGGTGTCACTCCCAGCGACGGCAACATCGGTTTCGAAATCCTCGACAAGGAACAAGGTCTGGGCACCAGCCAGTTCATGGAAGCGACGCGTTATCGTCGCGGCCTCGAAGGTGAACTGGCGCGGACCATCTCCAGCCTGAACAACGTCAAGGGTGCTCGTGTGCACCTGGCGATTCCAAAGAGCTCGGTGTTCGTGCGTGATGAGCGCAAGCCAAGTGCTTCGGTATTGGTTGAGCTGTACTCCGGTCGTTCGCTGGAGCCAGGCCAGGTCATTGCGATCATCAATCTGGTGGCGACTTCCGTTCCCGAGCTGAGCAAATCGCAGATCACCGTCGTCGACCAGAAGGGCACTTTGCTCTCTGATCAGGCGGAGAATTCCGAAATGACCATGGCCGGCAAGCAGTTCGATTACAGCCGTCGCATGGAAAGCATGCTCACCCAGCGCGTGCACAACATTCTGCAACCGGTACTGGGCAACGATCGCTACAAGGCGGAAGTTTCGGCCGATATCGACTTCAATGCCGTCGAGTCGACTGCCGAGCAGTTCAACCCGGATCAACCGGCGTTGCGCAGCGAGCAGTCGGTCAACGAACAACGCACCGCCAGCAATGGCCCGCAAGGTGTACCGGGTGCCCTGAGCAACCAGCCACCGTCGCCAGCCTCTGCGCCGCAAACCACTGGTGGTGCCGCAGCGCCAGCCGCCATGGTGCAGCCAGGTCAGCCATTGGTTGATGCCAACGGTCAGCAGATCATGGACCCGGCCACCGGCCAGCCGATGCTCGCGCCGTACCCGGCCGACAAGCGTCAGCAATCGACCAAGAACTTCGAACTCGACCGTTCCATCAGCCACACCAAACAGCAGCAGGGTCGCCTGAATCGCCTGTCGGTGTCGGTGGTGGTCGACGATCAGGTCAAGATCAACGCGGCCAACGGTGAAACCACCCGCGCGCCGTGGAGCGCCGACGAATTGGCGCGCTTCACCCGTCTGGTCCAGGACGCCGTCGGTTTCGACGCCAGCCGTGGCGACAGCGTCAGCGTGATCAACATGCCGTTCTCCGCCGAGCGCGGCGAAGTGATTGCCGATATTCCGTTCTACTCCCAGCCATGGTTCTGGGACATCGTCAAACAAGTGCTGGGTGTGTTGTTCATCCTGGTGCTGGTGTTTGGTGTGCTGCGTCCGGTGCTCAACAACATCACCGGCGGCGGCAAAGGCAAGGAGCTGGCCGGTCTGGGCAGCGACGTGGAACTCGGCGGGATGGGCGGCCTGGACGGCGAACTTTCCAACGACCGCGTGAGCCTCGGTGGTCCGCAGAGCATTCTGTTGCCGAGCCCAAGTGAGGGTTATGACGCGCAACTGAATGCAATCAAGAGTCTGGTGGCCGAGGATCCGGGTCGCGTGGCTCAGGTCGTGAAAGAGTGGATTAACGCAGATGAGTGATAACCGAGCCGCAACCGTCAAACTGAACAAGGTCGACAAAGCCGCGATTCTGCTGCTGTCCCTGGGTTCGACCGATGCCGCACAAGTGTTGCGCCACATGGGCCCGAAAGAGGTTCAGCGCGTCGGCGTGGCCATGGCGCAGATGGGCAATGTCCATCGCGAACAGGTCGAGCAGGTCATGAGCGAGTTCGTCGACATCGTCGGCGACCAGACCAGCCTCGGCGTCGGTTCCGACGACTACGTGCGCAAAATGCTCACCCAGGCCCTGGGTGAAGACAAGGCCAACGGCCTGATCGACCGCATCCTGCTCGGTGGCAACACCAGTGGCCTCGACAGCCTGAAATGGATGGAGCCGCGCGCCGTTGCCGACGTGATCCGTTACGAACACCCGCAGATTCAGGCGATCGTTGTCGCGTACCTCGACCCGGATCAGGCCGGTGAAGTGCTCGGCAACTTCGACCACAAGGTGCGTCTGGACATCATCCTGCGCGTTTCGTCGTTGAACACCGTGCAGCCAGCAGCACTGAAAGAGCTTAACCAGATTCTCGAGAAGCAGTTCTCCGGCAACTCGAATGCCTCGCGCACCACCCTGGGTGGCATCAAGCGTGCGGCGGACATCATGAACTTCCTCGACAGCTCGATCGAAGGCCAGCTCATGGACTCGATCCGCGAAGTCGACGAAGACCTGTCCGGTCAGATCGAAGACCTCATGTTCGTGTTCAACAACCTCGCCGATGTCGACGACCGTGGTATTCAGGCGTTGCTGCGCGAAGTGTCTTCCGACGTGCTGGTGCTGGCCCTCAAGGGGTCGGACGAAGGCGTCAAAGAAAAGATCTTCAAGAACATGTCCAAGCGTGCCGCCGAACTGTTGCGCGACGACCTCGAGGCCAAAGGCCCGGTGCGCGTCAGCGACGTCGAAACCGCGCAGAAAGAAATCCTCACCATTGCCCGTCGTATGGCCGAAGCCGGCGAGATCGTTCTCGGTGGCAAAGGTGGCGAGGAAATGATCTAAGCCCATGGACAAGCACGACGACGATGTGACGGATCTGATCCGTGCCCGCGATGTCCGTGGTTTCGAATCCTGGGCCATGCCCAGCTTCGATCCGCCGAAGCCGGAACCCGAGCCTGAGCCGGAACCCGAACCGCCGGAAATGGAAGAAGTGCCGCTGGAAGAAGTCCAGCCACTGACTCTGGAAGAACTCGAAAGCATTCGTCAGGAGGCTTACAACGAGGGTTTCGGCATCGGCGAAAAGGAAGGTTTTCACAGCGCCACGCTCAAGGTGCGTCAGGAAGCCGAGGTAGCGCTGAGCGCCAAACTCGCCAGCCTTGAGCAACTGATGGCGAACCTGTTCGAGCCGATCGCCGAGCAAGATACGCAGATCGAAAAGTCGCTGGTCGACCTTGTGCAACACATCACCAAACAGGTGATCAAGCGCGAACTGGCCATCGATTCCAGCCAGATCGAACACGTCATGCGCGATGCCCTCAAGCTGTTGCCGCTGGGCGTCGACAACGTGCGCCTGTACGTCAATCCGCAGGACTTCGAACAGGCCAAGGCTTTGCGCGAACGTCATGAGGAAACCTGGCGCATCGTCGAAGATGAATCGCTGTTGCCGGGCGGCTGCCGGGTTGAAACCGAGCACAGCCGCATCGATGCGAGCATTGAAACCCGCGTCACTCAGGTCATGGCCAAGCTGTTCGATCAGTTGCACGAGCAGGCTTTGCACCCGGCTGAAGCGGATCTGACGCTGGACATTGCTGAAGACGTAAAACCGGCGGCCTCGCCTGAAGAGCCGCTCGCGGACGCAGCCGATGCGCCTTGAACGCACCAGTTTCGCCAAGCGCCTGAGCACTTACGCTGAGGCCACCGAGATTGCCGGCGCGCCGATTCTCGAAGGCCGCCTGCTGCGCATGGTCGGCCTCACCCTTGAAGCCGAAGGCCTGCGCGCCGCCATGGGCACGCGTTGCCTAGTGATCAATGACGACAGCTATCACCCCTCGCAGGTGGAAGCGGAAGTCATGGGTTTTTCCGGCAGCAAAGTCTTTCTGATGCCAGTCGGCAGTGTCGCCGGCATCGCTCCTGGCGCCCGCGTGGTGCCACTGGCTGATACCGGTCGTTTGCCGATGGGCATGAGCATGCTCGGTCGCGTGCTCGACGGCGCCGGTCGTGCGCTGGATGGCAAGGGTGGCATGAAAGCGGAAGACTGGGTGCCGATGGACGGCCCGACGATCAACCCGCTCAACCGTGACCCGATCAGCGTGCCGCTCGACGTCGGTATCCGTTGCATCAACGGTTTGCTGACAGTCGGCCGTGGCCAGCGTCTGGGCCTGTTCGCCGGTACCGGTGTCGGTAAATCGGTGTTGCTGGGCATGATGACGCGCTTCACCGAGGCCGACATCATCGTCGTCGGCCTGATCGGTGAGCGGGGTCGCGAAGTTAAGGAATTCATCGAGCATAGCCTCGGTGAAGAAGGCCTCAAGCGCTCCGTGGTGGTTGCCTCGCCAGCGGACGATGCGCCGCTGATGCGTCTGCGCGCGGCGATGTATTGCACGCGGATCGCCGAGTATTTCCGCGACAAGGGCAAGAACGTTCTGTTGCTGATGGACTCGCTGACCCGTTTCGCCCAGGCGCAGCGGGAAATCGCCTTGGCCATCGGCGAGCCGCCCGCGACCAAAGGTTATCCGCCGTCGGTGTTCGCCAAGCTGCCGAAGCTGGTGGAGCGCGCCGGTAATGCGGAGAAGGGCGGCGGTTCGATTACCGCGTTCTACACAGTGTTGTCCGAGGGCGATGACCAGCAGGACCCGATTGCCGACTCGGCGCGAGGCGTACTCGACGGCCATATCGTGTTGTCCCGGCGTCTGGCCGAAGAAGGTCACTATCCGGCCATCGACATCGAGGCTTCGATCAGCCGGGTGATGCCGGCGGTGGTTTCGCCGGAACACATGCAGCGCGCGCAATATTTCAAGCAGTTGTGGTCGCGCTACCAGCAGAGCCGCGATCTGATCAGCGTTGGCGCCTACGTTGCCGGTGGCGACCGCGAGACCGATCTGGCGATCTCCCTGCAACCGCAGTTGGTGCGCTATCAGCGTCAGGGCCTCAACGACAAAATCAATATGGGCGAAAGCCAGGCTTACCTCGAAACCCTGTTTGCCCCGGCGGCGGGCGGTTAACCGGTCATGGCCGCCGTCAGTCGAGCCGCGCGTCTGGCGCCGGTGGTGGACATGGCCGAACAGGCCGAGAAAACCGCCGTGCAACGCCTGGGCTATTTTCAGGGTCAGGTAAAGGTCGCCGAAAGCAAACTCGCCGACCTCAATGCCTTCCGTCTGGACTATTCCGAACAATGGATCGTGCGCGGCGCCACCGGCGTGAGCGGGCAATGGTTGCTGGGCTTTCAGGGCTTTCTGGCGCAACTCGACACGGCGGTTGATCAGCAGCGGCAGAGCCTGGTCTGGCACCAGAACAAGCTCGACAAGGCGCGTGAGGAATGGCAACAGGCGTTCGCCAAGGTCGAAGGTCTGCGCAAACTGGTGCAGCGTTATCGCGAAGAGGCGCAACGCCTTGAGGACAAGCGCGAGCAGAAATTGCTCGACGAACTGTCTCAGCGTTTGCCTCGGCAGAATCCCTTCTAAATCGCACCGCTAGACTTTGTGGGAGCGAGCCTGCTCGCGAATGCAACCGGTCAGTTGACTCAAGTGTTGACTGGCACGACGCCTTCGCGAGCAGGCTCGCTCCCACTTTTGTTCCTGCGTTGCGCCTTGCTGCAACCCTGTGCAAGTGCTAAACCTTGTACAGGTTCGTCAATGACAAGGAAGCCAGTCAATGTCAGTCGTTACAGAAGTCTCTCCAGATGGTCAAAAACTGACGATTTCGGTCAGAGGGCGGTTTGATTTTGGTCGCCATCAGGAATTTCGCGAATCTTATGAGCGGCTCGACAAGAAACCCGAATCCATTGTGGTTGATCTGAAAGAAGCTACCTATCTCGACAGTTCGGCACTGGGCATGCTGCTGTTGCTGCGCGATCACGCCGGCGGCGACAATTCGGACGTGCGGGTGGTCAACAGCAACTCCGACGTGCGCAAGATCCTCGCCATCTCAAACTTCGACAAACTCTTCGATATCAGTTGACGGCCATGCAGGCGCAAGAGCCGCTGACCATACTGATCGCCGAAGACAGTGCCGCCGACCGCCTGCTGCTCTCGACCATCGTCCGCCGCCAGGGTCACCAGGTCCTGACAGCGGCCAACGGGGCCGAGGCGGTCGATCTGTTTCGCCGCCAGCAACCCGATCTGGTCTTGATGGACGCGATGATGCCGGTCATGGATGGCTTCGAAGCCGCGCGGCAAATCAAGGCGCTGGCGGGCGAAACGCTGGTGCCGATCATCTTCCTCACGTCGCTGACTGAAAGCGAAGCGCTGGCGCGATGTCTGGAGGCGGGTGGTGACGACTTTCTGGCGAAGCCCTACAACCCCGTGATCCTCGCCGCCAAAATCAAGGCGATGGATCGCTTGCGCCGATTGCAGGCGACCGTGCTGCAACAGCGCGACCTGATCGCCAAACACCACGATTACCTGCTCAACGAACAGCGCGTGGCCAAAGCCGTGTTCGACAAGGTCGCGCACGCCGGCTGCCTGAGCGCGCCGAACATTCGTTACCTGCAATCTCCCTATGCGTTGTTCAACGGCGATTTACTGCTGGCGGCCTACACGCCGGCGGGTGACATGCATGTATTGCTCGGGGATTTCACCGGTCATGGCCTGCCGGCAGCAGTCGGGGCGATGCCCTTGGCCGAGGTGTTTTATGGCATGACCGCCAAGGGTTACGGCCTGGCGGAAACCCTGCGCGAAATGAACGCCAAACTCAAACGCATCCTGCCGGTGGACATGTTCTGTTGTGCGACGCTGCTCTGTCTGAGTTTTCAGCGACGTTCGGTCGAGGTGTGGAACGGCGGCATGCCCGACGGTTATCTGCATCGCATCGCCACGGGTGAGCGTGTGCCGCTGGCGGCGCGACATTTGCCGTTGGGCGTGTTGAGCGCGCAAGCGTTCGACGACTGTACGGAGGTGCATCCGATGGCTGCCGGTGATCGGGTGTTCCTGTTGTCCGACGGCGTGATCGACACCAGCGATGCCAGCGATCAGCTGTTCGGTGTCGAGCGTTTGCAGCGGGTGTTTGCCGCCAATCGTGAGCCGGATCGCTTGTTCGAGGATATCGAGCAGGCGCTGCGGGATTTTCGCGGCGAGGCCCGCGACGATGTCAGCATGGTCGAGGTCAGCCTGCTGGAACCGGCGCAGGTCAAGCCGTCGGCGCCGGTGTATTCCGACAGCGGCCAGTCTTGTCCGCTGGACTGGTCGGTGAGCTTCGAATTCCGTGGCGCGACGCTAAAGCGTTTCAATCCGTTGCCGTACCTGTTGCAGTTGCTGCTTGAGGTGCATGGGCTGCGGGCGCAGAGTGGCGCTTTGTACAGTGTGCTCGCCGAGTTGTATTCCAACGCACTGGAGCATGGCGTGCTGGGGCTGGATTCCGGTCTCAAGCGCGATGCGGCGGGTTTCGCTCGCTACTACCAGCAGCGCAATGAGCGGCTGGAAGCGCTGCAGGACGGTTTCGTGCGCGTGCATTTGCAGGTGCAACCGCAGGGCGAGGGCGGTTGTCTGGTGATTTGCGTGGAAGACAGCGGCAAGGGTTTTGATGTGGCGCGGGTCATGGGGCGGCCGCTGGACGGTGTCCGTTTGTCGGGGCGTGGCGTCAGTCTGGTCCGGCAATTGGGGCGCAACGCCAGTTGGTCGGACGAAGGTCGTAGTGCCCGCGTGGAGTTTTCCTGGGAGGTTGAGGCATAATCCGCGCAATTCTTGATCAAGGAGTGAGCAAGTGGCTGACACACATATTGATCGCGAGGCGCTGAGCGTGCTGCGCGATGTCATGGAGGAGGGTTATCCGGAGCTTCTGGATACCTTTTTGACGGATTCCGAAAATCGCTTGGGCGAGTTGCAAAAGACCTCGGATGCGAAGGCATTGTCGGAGCTTGCCCATAGCTTCAAGGGCAGCGCCAGTAACATGGGCGCTGTCCGGTTGGCGGTGCTCTGCCAGGAGTTGGAGTCGAACGCCAAAGACAAGAGTTCGGCGGAAATAGTCAAACTGGTCGCTGAGATCAGTGACGAATTTGCTGAAGTTCGCCCGGTCTACGAAAGAGAAAAACATCCCGCTCATACACACTGATCCCATCGTCCGGCGCTTTTTTCAGGCGCCGGGCAAAATTGGCCCGGCACTTGCAGCTATCTCCCCCAACTGTACCTACGATCCCAGTGCAGCGGAGACCGTTTCATGCCTGCGACCCCCAACATCCTTCTTCAGAATGCCGCTCAGGCCAAGGCGCAAGCCGCCTCGGCCAAAACGTCGGCCATGGCCGTAGATACCGGGGATAAAGCCTCAAGCTTCGCGAAAGTGTTCGCCGATCAGGGATCGAGCAAGCCGGTTGCCAGCGCAGACAATTCGCCCAAATCGTCGCGTGACAAGGTCGCTGACAACAGCGGTAAAAAAGATATCGCCAAGGATCAGTCTGCCGCTGCGCAACCGGCGGTTGCCGATAGCGGCAACGACTTGCCTGCCGATAAAACCACGGCGACCGATGACACTACCGCCAGCAGCGACGACAGCAGCAACACGGCCCAGACGCCGGTGGTTGATGCCGCGCCGGTTGACCCGACACTTGATCCGGCCTTGGTCGTTGCTGTGCAGCCGGTTGTCAGCGCGCCCGTAGTGCAAGCCCCGGCCGCCACCCAGCCCGAAGCCGAAACCCCCGCGCTCGCCGTTTTGCCGGGAGTGGTCAAAGATCCGGCACCGACCACCGACAGCGATTTCGACCCTTCGGCCGATCCCCTCGACTCGATGCCGGCCGTGCGCATGGCGATGGAGCAGGGCGGGCACATTTCCGCCGCCAGCCAGGCGCAACCAAAGTCTTCGCCGGCCCAGGCTCAGGCCGACGGCGAATTGACTGCGGCGCAGAACTTCGCTGCCGGCATGGCCAGCATGCTCGACGTGCAAGCCGACAAGGACAGCACCAGTCAGGGCGGCGACAAAGCGTTCAGCGGCTTGATCGACGACGGCCTCAAAGATCTCAAGACAGCGACCAGCGATACCCGCGTCGATGACTTCGCCAACCGTCTGGCGGCGCTGACTCAGGCCGCCACGCCGAAGACTGCGAACGCGGTGCCGGTGAATCAGCCGATCGCCATGCACCAGAGCGGCTGGACCGAAGAAATCGTCAACCGCGTCATGTATCTGTCGAGCGCCAATCTCAAGGCAGCGGACATTCAGTTGCAGCCAGCGGAGCTGGGGCGTCTGGACATTCGCGTGAACATGGTCCCGGACCAACAGACCCAGGTTACGTTCATGAGTGCGCACCCGAGTGTGCGTGAAGCGCTGGATGGTCAGATGCATCGCCTGCGCGACATGTTCAACCAGCAGGGCATGGGCCAGGTCGACGTCAGTGTCTCCGACCAGAGCCGTGGCTGGCAGGGCCAGCAAGGTCAGGAACAGGCGCAGCAGGGCCAGAGTGGCCGCACCAGCGCTGCTGGCGGTCGCCTCGATTCGGCGGATGAAGAGTTGGCGCCTGCCGCTATTGCTGAAGCTGCTGCGCAAACCACCAGCGTGATTGGCAGCAGCGCGGTCGACTATTACGCCTGAGCAAAATCAAGAGCCCCTCACCCTAGCCCTCTCCCGGAGGGAGAGGGGACTGATTGGGGGATGCTTGCGAAGCGCGCCGACCGGATACTGCTGCTGTGAATCCATAATCGACTCGGTCTTGCAGGTCGGTGTTTGACGTCTTGCACCTCGGTCGGCCCCCTGAAAACCCTCACCCTAGCCCTCTCCCAGAGGGAGAGGGGACCGATTGGGGGATGCTCTTGAAGTACGCCGACCTGATACTTCTGCTGTGAATCCATAATCGACTTGGTCGTGCAGGTCGGTGTTTGACGTCTTGCACCTCGGTCGGCCCCCTGAAAATCCTCACCCTAGCCCTCTCCCAGAGGGAGAGGGGACCGATTGGGGGATGCTCTTGAAGTACGCCGACCTGATACTTCTGCTGTGAATCTCTAATCGACTCGGTCTTTCAGGTCGATGTTTAACGCAAGACACCTCGGTCGGCCCCCTCTCCCTCCGGGAGAGGGCTGGGGTGAGGGTGCCTTTGACTTTAGCGTTGTCTCCAGCACTACCGACACTTCTGGCATAACACTTGCTCTTGCCTTGCCGTGCGACTGTGAAAACCCGATTAGTGACGGATTATTGGCATGGCGAAGAGCGAAACAGCAGCAGTGAAAGACCCCGCAACCAAAGGCAAACTCAAGCTGATCATTGTGATCGTGCTGGCGTTGCTGCTGGCCATTGGCGCGTCCGTGGGGGCGACCTGGTTCTTCATGCACAGCGCTCAGAGCAAGCCTGCCGAAGCCGCTGATGCAGCGCCTGTCGGCAAGCAGCCGGCGATTTTCGAGCCGATGGCGCCGGCCTTTGTCGCCAACTACAACCAGAACGGCCGTCAGCGCTACATGCAGGTGAGCATCACCATGCTGGCGCGTAATCAGGCCGATCTGGAAGCGCTCAAAGTGCACATGCCGGTGATCCGCAACAACCTGGTGATGCTCTTCTCCGGTCAGGATTTCGCCACTTTGGCGACCCCGGTCGGCCAGGAGATGTTGCGCCAGAAGGCCACAGCCAGCGTCCAGGAAGTGGCGCAGAAGGAGCTGGGCAAAGTGGTGATCGAACAGTTGCTTTTCACTAATTTCGTACTGCAGTAGGAACACGACATGGCCGTGCAGGATCTGCTGTCCCAGGATGAAATCGACGCGCTGTTGCATGGCGTCGACGATGGTCTGGTACAGACCGATAACGCTGCCGAACCCGGCAGTGTCAAAAGCTACGACCTGACCAGCCAGGATCGCATCGTCCGTGGACGCATGCCGACTCTGGAAATGATCAACGAGCGTTTTGCCCGTTACACCCGCATCAGCATGTTCAACATGCTGCGCCGCTCGGCGGACGTTGCCGTTGGTGGCGTACAGGTAATGAAGTTCGGCGAATACGTGCACTCGCTGTACGTACCGACCAGCCTCAACCTGGTCAAGATCAAACCGTTGCGTGGTACCGCGCTGTTCATCCTCGACGCCAAACTGGTGTTCAAACTGGTGGACAACTTCTTCGGCGGCGACGGCCGTCACGCCAAGATCGAAGGGCGTGAATTCACCCCGACCGAACTGCGCGTGGTGCGCATGGTGCTGGAACAGGCCTTCGTCGATTTGAAAGAAGCCTGGCAGGCGATCATGGAAGTCAATTTCGAGTACATCAACTCGGAAGTGAACCCGGCCATGGCCAACATCGTCGGCCCGAGCGAAGCGATCGTGGTCTCCACGTTCCACATCGAACTGGACGGCGGTGGCGGCGACCTGCACGTGACCATGCCGTACTCGATGATCGAGCCGGTACGCGAAATGCTCGACGCCGGTTTCCAGTCGGACCTCGACGATCAGGACGAGCGCTGGGTCAATGCCCTGCGCCAGGACGTGCTCGATGTCGACGTGCCGATTGGCGCCACCGTGGCTCGCCGCCAGTTGAAGTTGCGCGACATCCTGCACATGCAGCCGGGGGATGTGATCCCGGTCGAGATGCCGGACGAAATGATCATGCGCGCCAACGGCGTGCCGGCCTTCAAGGTCAAGATGGGCTCGCACAAAGGCAACCTCGCGTTGCAGGTGATCGAGCCGATCGAGCGTCGCTGAAGCGGCGCTCCAACCCCCCAAGCATTTAACTGAATTTTTGCCCGCCGAGGACAAATGATGAACGACGATATGAACGCCCAGGACGACCAGGCACTGGCTGACGAATGGGCTGCTGCCCTGGAAGAAACCGGTGATGGTCAAGCTGACATCGACGCCCTGCTGGCCGCCGACGCAGCCAGCGGCTCGCGTCTGCCGATGGAAGAGTTCGGCAGCGTGCCGAAGAACAACGATCCAGTGACACTGGACGGCCCGAACCTGGACGTCATCCTCGACATCCCTGTCTCGATCTCGATGGAAGTGGGCAGCACCGACATCAACATCCGCAACCTGCTGCAATTGAACCAGGGTTCGGTGATCGAGCTTGATCGTCTGGCCGGCGAACCGTTGGACGTGCTGGTCAACGGCACGCTGATCGCGCACGGTGAAGTGGTGGTGGTCAACGAAAAGTTCGGCATCCGCCTGACTGACGTGATCAGCCCAAGCGAACGCATCAAGAAGCTGCGCTGAGTGAAACGGTTTCTCTGGGCTTTGCTGGCATTGCCATTGAGCGTGCTGGCCGCCGAGCCGTCGACAGCCACTACCGTGCCTGCTGCCACTGCGCCGATGGTCAACAGCGGCGTGGCCGGGCAACTGACGCAACTGGTGTTCGGCCTGTTGCTGGTGCTGGGGGTGATCTTCTTTCTCGCCTGGCTGTTGCGCCGGGTGCAGCAGGCAGGTCCGGCCGGCAAGGGCCAGGTGATCGAGCTGATCGGTTCGCGCGCGCTCGGTCCGCGTGACCGTTTGCTGCTGGTGCAGGTCGGCAACGAGCAGATTCTGCTCGGCTTGAGCCCCGGCACTATCACCGCGCTGCATGTGCTCAAGGAACCGGTCGACGTGCCTGCGACCAGTGAAAAAGCGACCCCGGAATTTGCCCAGCATCTGCTGAAAATTCTCGGCAAGGATCAGAAGGATAAGAAGTAATGGGTGCGCTACGCATCGTCTTGACGCTGGCCCTGTTGCTGGCCGCGCCTTTGGCGTTCGCCGCCGATCCGTTGTCGATCCCGGCGATCACGCTGGGCACCAACGCCGATGGCGCGCAGGAGTATTCGGTCAGTCTGCAGATCCTGCTGATCATGACCGCCCTGAGCTTCATTCCGGCGGCCGTGATTCTGATGACCAGTTTCACCCGGATCATCATCGTCTTCTCGATCCTGCGTCAGGCCCTCGGCCTGCAACAGACACCGTCGAACCAGATCCTCACCGGCATGGCGCTGTTCCTGACCCTGTTCATCATGGCCCCGGTGTTCGATCGGGTGAACAACGACGCGCTGCAACCGTATCTGGCGGAAAAACTCACCGCTCAGCAAGCGGTGGAAAAGGCCCAGGTGCCGATCAAGGACTTCATGCTCGCACAGACCCGCACCAGCGATCTGGAGCTGTTCATGCGTCTGTCCAAGCGCACCGACATCGCCACGCCGGATCAGGCGCCGTTGACCATTCTGGTGCCGGCGTTCGTCACCTCTGAGCTGAAAACCGCGTTCCAGATCGGCTTCATGATCTTCATCCCGTTCCTGATCATCGACCTCGTCGTGGCCAGTGTGCTGATGGCGATGGGTATGATGATGCTCTCGCCGCTGATCATTTCGCTGCCGTTCAAGATCATGCTGTTTGTGCTGGTCGATGGCTGGGCGCTGATCATCGGCACCCTGGCCAGCAGTTTTGGAGGTGTCTCGCCATGACGCCGGAAGTCGCGGTCGATATCTTTCGTGAAGCGCTGTGGCTGACCACCTTGATGGTCGCGATTCTGGTGGTGCCGAGCCTGTTGGTCGGCTTGCTGGTGGCGATGTTCCAGGCCGCGACCCAGATCAACGAACAGACCCTGAGCTTCCTGCCGCGTCTGCTGGTGATGCTGGTGACGTTGATCATCGGCGGTCCGTGGATCGTGCAGACGTTCATGGAATACATCATCCAGTTGTACAAAAACATCCCGATGGTCATCGGCTAAGCCATGCAATCGCTGCTTCAGCTGACCGACACCCAGATCAGTACCTGGGTGGCCTCGTTCATGTTGCCGCTGTTTCGCGTGGCGTCGATGCTGATGGTCATGCCGGTGTTCGGCACCACCCTGGTGTCGCGCCGGGTGCGCTTGTATTTCGCCGTGGCCATTACCGTGGCGATTGTGCCGAGCCTGCCGCCGATGCCACCGGTCAGCCCGCTGGACCTGAGTGGCTTGATGTTGATTGCCGAGCAGATCCTCGTCGGCGCCGTGCTCGGGTTTTCCCTGCAGCTGTTTTTCCAGGCGTTTGCCGTGGCCGGGCAAATTGTCGCGATCCAGATGGGTATGGGCTTCGCCTCGATGGTCGACCCGGCCAACGGCGTCTCGGTGGCGGTGATCGGGCAGTTCTTCACCATGCTCGTGACGCTACTGTTCCTGTCGATGAACGGCCACTTGGTGGTCTTCGAAGTGCTCACCGAAAGCTTCACCACGCTACCGGTCGGCAGCGGTCTGATGACCGCGCATTACTGGGAGCTGGCTGGCAAACTCGGTTGGGTGCTGGGGGCGGCGTTGCTGCTGGTGTTGCCGGCGGTCACTGCGCTGCTGGTGGTCAACATCGCGTTTGGCGTGATGACCCGCGCCGCGCCGCAACTGAACATTTTCTCCATCGGTTTTCCGCTGACCCTGGTGCTTGGCCTGTTCATTGTCTGGGTCGGTCTGGCGGACATTCTCAATCAGTACCAGCCGCTGGCCACCGAGGCCCTGCAGCTGCTACGCGAACTGGCACGGGCGCGCTGAGTCATGGCAGAGAGCGAAAGCGGTCAGGACAAAACAGAAGACCCCACGGAGAAACGCAAAAAGGATTCCCGTGAGAAGGGTGAGATTGCCCGCTCCAAAGAACTCAATACCCTTGCCGTGATGATGGCCGGTGCCGGCGCGCTGCTGGTGTTCGGCGGCATGCTGGCCGAAGACCTGATGGAACTGATGCGCCTGAATTTCACGCTGTCGCGTGAGGTGATCATGGATCAGGGTTCCATGGGCGCATTCTTGTTGCAGTCGGGTCAGATGGCGCTGGTAGCCATTCAGCCGTTCATGATCACGCTATTGCTGGCCGCCCTGATCGGACCAATCTCTCTCGGTGGCTGGCTATTCGCGGCGGGCTCGATGGCGCCAAAATTCAGCCGGATGAACCCCGCAGCCGGCCTGAAGCGAATGTTTTCGTTCAAGGCTGTGGTCGAACTGCTCAAGGCGCTGGCCAAGTTTTCGGTCACCTTGGGGGTGGCGTTGGTGGTGCTGTTATCGGACGTCGATGACTTGATGCGGATCGCTCACGAGCCGCTGGAGATGGCGATCATCCACAGCGTCACGCTGGTCGGCTGGAGTACGTTGTGGCTGGCCTGCGGTCTGATCATCATCGCCGCCGTCGACGTGCCGGTGCAGCTCTGGGAAGCCCACAAAAAACTGCTGATGACCAAGCAGGAAGTGCGCGACGAGCACAAGGATCAGGAAGGGCGCCCGGAAGTCAAACAGCGCATCCGCCAGACCCAGCGCGAAATGTCCCAGCGCCGCATGATGGCGGCAATTCCCGACGCCGACGTGGTCATCACCAACCCGACCCACTACGCCGTCGCGCTCAAGTACGACTCGGAGAAGGGCGGCGCACCCGTTCTGCTGGCCAAGGGCAGCGACTTCCTCGCCCTGAAAATCCGTGAAATCGCCGCCGCCAACAACGTCATGCTCCTCGAATCGCCTGGGCTGGCGCGTTCGATCTATTACTCCACCGAGCTTGAGCAGGAAATCCCCGGTGGACTGTATCTGGCGGTGGCTCAGGTGCTGGCCTACGTCTACCAGATCCGCCAGTACCGCGCGGGCAAGGGCAAACGCCCGGATCCGCTCAAGGACGACTTGCCGATTCCGCCGGATCTGCGCCGCGATTCCTGACGCTGCCGTGCAGCCATTGGTCTGAGACCTCTCTTGACTGTCAACTCTGACAGGTGCGCTCGCCGCTATTTTGCAGTTTGATGCAAGGTGGCGCCGCGAACCTGGCGCGGTCAGGCGAGCGAGTGCAAGGGAGCACGGCAATGAAAGGTATTTTCAGCAGTTATGACGAAAAAACCGGAAGGGGCACCATCACGCCGAAGCCCTCGGGACGATGTATTTCCTTTGCTGAGGCCACGGGTTTTTTTCTGACGGCCAAAGAATACCGATTCAGCATTCGATTGGCCGATGCCCAACAGGCGAACGTCAAAGTGGGCGGCGAGGTCGAGTTCGAATTACCCAAAAGCAAAAATGGAAAAGTGAAAATCCTTCGGTATTGAGCAACCGTTTGCAAAACCGCTGAACGGGGCGGCGGTTTTTTATGATCGTTCCCACGCGCAGCAAAGGAATGCAGCCCGGGACGCTCCGCGTCCCTTCCAAAGCCGAACGCAGAGCGTCCGTTGAGGCATTCCCACGCAGGAGCGTGGGAACGATCAGTACCCGAACTAGTTCGGCAACTCCAGATTATCCATAACCCGATTCACCGCCAGCTCTCCCAGCATGATCAGTTGCGCAATCCCCAACAGCGTCCTGCGCTGGGACGCCGGTATCAGATGGGCAAAGTCATGGGCGATGGTTCTGGCTGAAGCGAGTGTTTCGCTGGCATCGGCCAGCAGTTCCTCGTTTTTGAAGTCCGCAGTGACCGCGTACATCCGGCGGGTTTTACGTGGCGGCGGCGTGGAGCCGGGTGGGCAGAGGTAGTGGTCGAGCGCGCGGTCGGCGGCTTCGTGGAGCTTTTTTGAATCGAGGGATTCGTAGGGGGAGGCGAGATCGATTTCGGGTGGGTTGGGTGTTGGTTTGATCATGGTGAAACTCCTGAGGTTATGGAGCCACTCTTTCCCTGTCGCTAAACAAGTGAAGGTGGCAGCTGTACGCAGGTTAGCGAACCGGTCACAGGCACCCCGGTAGACCCAAAGGTCTCCCGCATACAGCCGCCATAACGTAATTGCGGGCGAACAGTCCCACAACGAAGCCACGAACGCTGATGCACTGAGATGGTCCGAGTCGCTAAACCCGATCGCTGATTCATCAGCGACCGACCCACAATAGAACCCGACCCCAAAGCGCACAAGCCGGCGGATTCTGGCTTGGCTGTAGGCAAAGGCGCAAGGATTTGTAGCCTCAAAGGCGTATCTGAAGGTGTCTTTTAAACAACTGAGTTTAAAAGGCAAAAGAGCGGAAAATTATCTGGGTGAAAAGGTGGTCCGTACTGAAATCCCCGGCTACCAGATCCGTCGTCACCTTGATTCGCTCAAGAATGATTTGCCGCTCCGCCGGGTTTTCTGACGGTTACCGTCTGTCTGGAATGCCCCTGTACCTGTTAGTTCTGACAGTAGACGGCTGCCGTGAAAATCGATGACATGGATTGCGGAATTTCTCCGCAGTTTCGGAGCACGATCATGGCAGAGCGTATCTATCGCAAGCTTGAAGGGATGACCCTGGAGTATGTTTCGGGGCGGTTGGAGGAAAACCCGAAGGAAAACGCCATTCGTTACGAGGTCACCTTCGACATGGATCTGGACTTTACCCACTTTGTGCAAATGGCCAACGCCTATATCCCGGACTACCTCGGCAGTCCGGTCAACGCCATCAGGCCCGAGCTGGATGGTTTGGCTGACCACTACTCCTACAACTACCTGTTCGATGCGGCTGGAAAAATCAGCGACAACCAGGCGTTGTTCGGGCTCTTTACCTCGGCCCGGTATTACAACGATCAATGGGCGACCGGTCCTCAACGGAGGGTGCGTTATGGCAAACCGGAGTTTGTGCAGGTCGGGCGCAAGCTACGCGTGACTGCACGCAGAGACTTCAAGTCGCTGGATGACACTTGCCAGATCAAAATCGGTGAACTGCCGGTCATCCAGTTTCATTGGGCGCTCAATCTGCTGCAAAGTGATGTGACGATCCCGGGCGTCATTGCGCCGATGACCAAAGTCGTGCTGATGTACATGGATGAGGACTTCGTTGAGGTCGAAGGTGAGCAAGTTTTGCGGGGTACGCGCTACGTCAACGGCAAGCAACTGAGCTTCGGCAATATTGCACCCAAGCAGATACTGACTGCGCAGTAACCGGCATTAAAAAACGCCGTCCCGATTGCGCGGTGCGGCGTTTTTTTATGGCTGAAACATGCGTTGGTTGTAAGGTCGCCTTCGCGAGCAGCCACAACGTCTCATTGATCATTCCCACGCTCTGCGTGGGAATGCAGCCCGGGACGCTCCGCGTCCCTTCCAGAGCCGAACGCGGAGCGTCCGTTGAGGCATTCCCACGCAGGAGCGTGGGAACGATCATCGCGTGTCGCTACTGCGGCAACTCCAGATTATCCATAACCCGATTCACCGCCAGCTCGCCGAGCATGATCAGTTGCGCAATCCCCAGCAGCGTCCTGCGCTGTGACGCGGGTATGAGGTGGGCGAAGTCATGGGCGATGGTTCTGGCTGAAGCGAGTGTTTCGCTGGCATCGGCCAGCAGTTCCTCGTTTTTGAAGTCCGCAGTGACCGCGTACATCCGGCGGGTTTTACGTGGCGGCGGCGTGGAGCCGGGTGGGCAGAGGTAGTGATCGAGCGCGCGGTCGGCGGCTTCGTGGAGTTTTTTCGAATCGAGGGATTCGTAGGGGGAGGTGGGGTCGGTTTCGGGTGGGTTGGGTGTTGGTTTGATCATGGTGAAGCTCCTTTGAAGTGGAGCCGCTACAACCTGTCGCTAAACAGGGAGGGTGGCGGCTGTACGCAGGTTAGCGAACCGGTCAAAGGCACCCGGCAGACCCGAGGGTCTCCCGCATACAGCCACCATGACGAAATTGCGAAAATACAGATCCGCAACGAAGCCTGGAACGCCGATGCACCTTTGACTTGAATTCGAGTCGCTAAACCCGATCGCTGATTCGTCAGCGACCGGACCACAATAGAACCCGACCCCAAGGCGCACAAGCCGGCGGATTCTGGCTTGACCGTAGGCAAAGGCGCAAGGATTTGTAGCCTTGAGACCGTGTCTGCAGGTGTCTTTTAAACAGCTTCGTTTAAATCGAAAAATTTGTGCCGGACATAAGGGCGTCTTCGCGAGCAGGCTCGCTCCCACATTTGGATTGCATTTCAATCTGATATTTGGAATGCGGTTCCCTGTGGGAGCGAGCCTGCTCGCGAAAGGGCCGGTCCAATCAGCGAAAATTCCTTGAACAAAACCCTCTATTTCATTCCCCGGCAAAAGTTGGAAAGCTTCTTGCAGTACCCGCCGTGAGCCCGCTCTGGGCGTCAAAAGTTTGCTTTAAAGGAACGGGGAAAACCGGTGGATCGCTCTCAGTTATTCAACACAGCACGCACTAACGTTGCCGACCTCAGTCGAGGCAATCTGGGCGTGCCGTTGCTGTTGCTGGTGATGCTGGCGATGATGATGTTGCCGGTGCCGCCGTTCCTGCTCGACGTGTTCTTCACCTTCAACATCGCGCTGTCGATTGTCGTTCTGCTGGTCTGCGTGTATGCGCTGCGGCCGCTGGATTTCGCCGTGTTCCCGACGATTCTGCTGGTCGCGACGTTGTTGCGGCTGGCGTTGAACGTGGCGTCGACGCGCGTTGTAATGCTCCACGGTCAGGACGGCCACGCCGCTGCCGGTAAGGTGATTCAGGCCTTCGGTGAAGTGGTGATCGGCGGTAACTACGTGGTCGGTATCGTGGTCTTCGCGATTTTGATGATCATCAACTTCGTCGTGGTGACCAAGGGTGCCGGGCGGATTTCCGAGGTGAGCGCACGTTTCACCCTCGATGCGATGCCCGGCAAACAAATGGCGATCGACGCCGACCTCAACGCCGGTCTGATCGACCAGAACCAGGCCAAGATGCGTCGTCAGGAAGTCGCCCAAGAGGCCGAGTTCTACGGTTCGATGGACGGTGCCAGCAAGTTCGTCCGTGGTGACGCCATCGCCGGCCTGCTGATTCTGTTCATCAACCTCATCGGCGGTATGGCCGTTGGTATCTTCCAGCACAACATGAGCTTCGGCGATGCCGGCCGGGTTTACGCCTTGCTGACCATCGGTGACGGTTTAGTGGCGCAATTGCCATCACTGTTGTTATCGACAGCAGCAGCGATCATGGTGACCCGTGCTTCCGGTTCGGAAGACATGGGCAAGCAGATCAATCGCCAGATGTTCGCCTCGCCGAAAGCGCTGGCGGTGGCTGCAGGTCTGATGGCGGTCATGGGCCTGGTGCCGGGCATGCCGCACTTCTCGTTCCTGAGCATGGCTGCGCTGGCCGCTGGCGGCGCGTACCTGTTCTGGAAGAAGCAGAACGTCGCGAAAGTCGTGGCGCTGGAAGAGGTCAAGCGTCAGCAGGAACTGCTGCCGTCGCCGGCCCGTGCCATGGAAACCAAGGAGCTGGGCTGGGACGACGTGACGCCAATCGACATGATTGGTCTGGAAGTCGGCTACCGCTTGATCCCGCTGGTGGACCGCAATCAGGGCGGGCAATTGCTGGCGCGGATCAAGGGCGTGCGCAAGAAGCTCTCGCAGGATCTGGGCTTCCTCATGCCGACCGTGCACATCCGCGACAACCTCGATCTGGCGCCAAGCGCCTATCGCCTGACCCTGATGGGCGTGATTCTGGCCGAAGCCGAGATCTACCCGGATCGCGAACTGGCGATCAACCCGGGCCAGGTCTACGGCACGCTCAACGGTATCAACGCCAAAGATCCGGCTTTCGGCCTGGAGGCGGTGTGGATCGAAATCAGCCAGCGTGCGCAGGCACAATCGCTCGGTTACACCGTGGTCGACGCCAGCACCGTGGTCGCGACGCACTTGAACCAGATTCTGTACAAGCACTCCAGTGAGCTGATCGGCCACGAAGAAGTGCAGCAACTCATGCAATTGCTGGCCAAAAGCTCGCCGAAACTGGCAGAAGAACTGGTGCCGGGCGTGGTCTCGTTGTCGCAGTTGCTCAAAGTGCTGCAAGCGTTGCTCGCCGAACACGTGCCGGTGCGCGATATCCGCAGCATTGCCGAAGCCATCGCCAACAACGCCGCGAAGAGTCAAGATACCGCCGCGTTGGTGGCCGCTGTGCGGGTCGGCGTATCCCGCGCCATCGTCCAAAGCATTGTAGGCACTGAGTCGGAGCTGCCTGTGATCACCTTGGAACCAAGGTTGGAACAAATATTGCTCAATAGTCTGCAGAAGGCAGGACAAGGCTCGGAAGAGGGTGTTCTGCTGGAGCCAAGCATGGCCGAGAAGCTGCAGCGTTCGCTCATCGAAGCGGCGCAGCGTCAGGAAATGCAAGGTCAGCCGGTGATCCTTTTGGTCGCTGGCCCGATCCGCGCGATGCTCTCGCGCTTTGGCCGCCTCGCAGTCCCTGGATTGCATGTGCTGGCCTACCAGGAAATACCGGACAACAAGCAAGTGACCATCGTTGCGACAGTAGGGCCCAACGGCTGAGGTAGTGGTTTATGCAAGTTAAGCGTTTCTTTGCCGCCGATATGCGTCAGGCCATGAAGCTGGTTCGTGATGAGCTGGGCGCTGATGCCGCCATCATTGGCAATCGCCGCATTGCCGGCGGCGTCGAGCTGACGGCGGCACTGGATTACAAACTGTCGGCGCTGGCACCACGGGTTCCGAACATGGAACTCGAAGACGAACTGCGCAAGACCCAGTCGCGCATCGTTACCGCTCAGGCCGAACTGAGCCTGCGTGGCGAAGCCGACGGCAATAGCAATCGCCAGATCTTTGCCGGGCTGCCGTTGACGGCCGGCCTGCCGCTGACCGCTGCCGAACCGCTGAGCGAGCCGACCTACGCCGCTCCGGCGCGTCCGGCCCCGGCGCCTGCGCAGTCCTCCGGCGGTGTTGATCCGCGTGCACTGGATTCGATGCGTTTTGAATTGAACAGCCTGCGCGAGCTGATGGAAGTTCAGCTCGGCACCCTGGCCTGGAATCAGCTGCAAGGCAGCCGTCCGGCGCAAGCCAACCTGTATCGCCGTCTGCAACGTATCGGTCTGTCCGGCCCGTTGTCGCGCGATCTGCTGGCAATGACCACTGACATCGAAGAGCCGCGTCAGGCCTGGCGCATGCTGCTCGCGCACCTGGCGCGGATGATTGCCGTACCGGAAGTCGAGCCGCTGGAAGAGGGCGGTGTGATTGCCATGGTCGGCCCTGCCGGCATGGGCAAGACCACCACGCTGGCCAAACTGGCCGCGCGTTATGTGCTGAAGTACGGCGCGCAGAACGTCGCGCTGGTGAGCATGGACAGCTTCCGCATCGGTGCGCAGGAACAACTGAAGACGCTGGGCCGCATTCTCAATGTGCCGGTGACTCACGTCGATCCGGGCCAATCGCTGGTGCAAGCGCTGGATCCACTGCTGCGCAAACGCGTGGTATTGATCGATACTGCCGGCCTGCAGGCCAGCGATCCAGCTCTGCGCATGCAGCTGGAAAGTCTGGCCGGACGTGGCATTCGTTCAAAAAATTATCTGGTCTTGGCAACCACCAGCCAGAAACAGGTTCTAACCGCCGCTTATCACAGTTACAAGCGTTGCGGGCTAGCCGGCTGCATCCTGACTAAACTGGATGAAACGGCCAGCCTTGGCGAAGTGTTGAGCCTGGCGATCAGTCATGAATTGCCGGTCGCGTACCTGACCGATGGCCCACGGATTCCGGATGATTTGCATCTGCCGCGCCGTCATCAACTGGTCAGCCGCGCCGTCAGCGTGCAAATGCAGGAAGAACCCAGCGAAGAAGCCATGGCTGACATGTTCGCTGATATCTATCACAGCCCGACCAAGCAGGTAGGCTGAGGTATTCATGAACAGTTTTTGTACCTACATCGATGGTCTGCCATGCATTGTTCCGGTTGTGAACGCGCAGCCAGTAATGTGGCCTCCGTCTATGCAAGACAAGGTAAAGAAATAACATGGGCAGCATGCATCCCGTACAGGTGATCGCGGTGACCGGCGGCAAAGGTGGCGTCGGCAAGACTAACGTGTCAGTGAACTTGTCTCTGGCGCTGGCAGAGCTTGGCCGTCGGGTCATGCTGCTGGACGCCGACCTGGGACTGGCGAACGTCGACGTTTTGTTGGGGCTGACCCCTAAACGCACACTGGCTGACGTCATTGAAGGCCGCTGCGAGCTGCGCGACGTGCTGTTGCAAGGCCCCGGCGGCATTCGCATCGTCCCGGCCGCGTCCGGCACCCAGAGCATGGTTCACCTGAGCCCGGCGCAGCACGCCGGCCTGATTCAGGCGTTCAGCGACATCGGCGACAATCTCGACGTATTGGTGATCGACACCGCTGCGGGTATTGGTGACTCGGTAGTCAGTTTCGTTCGCGCAGCCCAGGAAGTGTTGCTGGTGGTCTGCGACGAGCCGACTTCGATCACGGACGCCTACGCGCTGATCAAACTGCTTAACCGCGATTACGGCATGAACCGCTTCCGCGTCCTCGCCAACATGGCGCAGAGCCCGCAGGAAGGGCGCAACCTGTTCGCCAAGTTGACCAAGGTCACGGATCGTTTCCTTGACGTCGCTCTACAATATGTCGGCGCCGTGCCTTACGACGAAAGCGTGCGTAAAGCGGTGCAGAAGCAGCGCGCGGTGTACGAAGCCTTTCCGCGTTCCAAGTGCGCGCTGGCGTTCAAGGCGATCGCGCAGAAGGTCGACACCTGGCCGCTGCCCGCCAACCCGCGTGGCCATCTTGAGTTTTTCGTCGAGCGCCTCGTGCAGCAAACGGCAGGGCCCGTGCTATGACCGCTAGCGGTATGAACTACTACAAGAAGTCGGCACGCGACGCTCAGTACGAGCTGATCGAGCGTTACGCGCCGCTGGTCAAACGCATTGCCTACCACTTGCTGGCACGCTTGCCGGCCAGTGTGCAGGTCGAAGACCTGATTCAGGCCGGGATGATTGGCCTGCTCGAAGTCTCGACCAAATATGACGCCAGCAAAGGCGCCAGTTTCGAAACGTACGCGGGCATTCGAATCCGCGGCGCGATGCTCGACGAAGTGCGCAAAGGGGACTGGGCGCCACGCTCGGTTCACCGCAATACCCGTATGGTCAGCGACGCAATTCGCTCAATTGAAGCTAAAACCGGCCGTGACGCTAAAGATCACGAGGTTGCAGCCGAACTCCAATTGAGTCTCGACGATTACTACGGGATTTTGAATGACACCTTGGGCAGTCGCCTGTTCAGTTTCGACGACCTGTTGCAGGACGGCGAACACGAAGGGCTGCACGAGGATGGCGCGAGTGCTCATCTTGAGCCGTCACGCGATCTGGAAGATGAACGTTTCCAGGCAGCGTTGGCGGACGCGATTGCCAATTTGCCGGAGCGTGAGCGACTGGTGTTGGCGCTGTACTACGACGAAGAGCTGAACCTCAAGGAGATCGGTGAAGTCCTTGGCGTCAGTGAATCGCGGGTCAGCCAGTTACACAGCCAGTGCGCGGCCCGTTTGCGGGGGCGTTTGGGGGAGTGGCGAGCGCGCTGAAGGCAGTGTGGGGACACTGCGAACGAGGCTGGTGCGGTGGTGAACGGCACCGGTCTTGCTCTGTTGTGCTCCAGACAGTCTTCGAGTGCTGCGCCGATTGATTGAAGTGGCGCGTCCAGGTGCTGGGCGCGTTTAAGACTGCTTGGAGGTCGAATTGAACAAAGACATGAAAATCCTCATCGTTGATGACTTCTCAACGATGCGGCGGATCATCAAGAACCTGCTGCGTGATCTTGGGTTCACCAACACCGTCGAGGCTGACGATGGCGTGACTGCCATTCCAGTGCTCAACAGCGGAAGCATCGACTTTCTGGTAACGGACTGGAACATGCCGGGCATGACCGGTATCGACCTGCTGCGTCACGTGCGTGCCGATGAAAAGCTCAAGCACCTGCCAGTGCTGATGGTGACTGCAGAAGCCAAGCGCGAGCAGATCATTGAAGCCGCTCAGGCCGGTGTAAACGGCTACGTAGTCAAACCTTTCACGGCTCAAGCGTTGAAAGACAAAATCGAGAAGATTTTCGAACGCATCGGCTGATGAACGCGCGGGGGAGCTATGGAGCATAACGAATCTTCACAGGGCGATTTCGAGTCGACCCTGAAAAAACACGCGGTCGAACTGGTCGAAAGCCTTGAAAAAGGCAGGTTCGGCGACGCTGTGCAACTGATCCATGAGCTCAATCAGACCCGTGACCGTGGCCTGTACCAGGAAGTGGGCAAGCTCACACGTGAATTGCACAGTGCGATCGTCAACTTCCAGATCGACCCGAACATGCCGCAGGCCGAGGAAGTGTCGCAAATCACCGACGCCACCGAACGCCTGGGCTATGTGGTCAAGCTGACGGAAGCCGCGGCCAACCGCACCATGGATCTGGTGGAAAGCGCCACGCCGGTGGTCAACAGTCTGGCTGATGAAGCGCAGACCTTGAGCGCCGATTGGGGGCGCTTCATGCGTCGCGAGGTCGGGGCTGAAGAGTTCCGTGAACTGGCGCGCCGGGTCGACGGTTTTCTGTCACGCAGCAGCACGGACAACCGTGCGGTGTCGAGCAATCTCAACGACATCCTGCTGGCCCAGGATTACCAGGACCTCACCGGTCAGGTGATCAAACGTGTGACCCAACTGGTCACCGAAGTCGAAAGCAATTTGCTCAAACTCGTGCTCATGGCCAGTCAGGTCGACCGCTTTGCGGGCATCGAACATGACCGCGCCGCGATGCTTGCAGAAAAAGATCCACAAAAACATCTCTCGCAGGGTGAAGGTCCGCAGATTCATGCCGATAAACGAGAAGACGTTGTGTCCGGTCAGGACGATGTGGACGATTTGTTATCCAGCCTCGGGTTCTAGTGTTTTGGAATTTTAGGTTTTTTGGGTTTTTAGACCTGTAGGAGCACCCCATTAATGAGCTTCGGCGCCGATGAAGAGATCCTTCAGGATTTCCTGGTTGAGGCCGGCGAGATTCTTGAGCAACTGTCCGAACAACTGGTCGAGCTGGAAAGCCGTCCGGATGACGCAGATCTGCTCAACGCAATTTTTCGCGGTTTCCACACTGTAAAAGGGGGCGCCGGCTTCCTTCAGCTCAACGAGCTGGTGGAGTGCTGTCACATCGCCGAAAACGTGTTCGACATCCTGCGCAAGGGTGAGCGTCGCGTTGATGCAGAACTGATGGACGTTGTCCTCGAAGCACTGGACGCGGTGAACAGCATGTTCACTGAGGTTCGTGAGCGTGCACCGATCACCGCTGCCACCCCGGAACTGCTGGCCGCCCTGGCGCGCCTGGCCGAACCGCAAGCGGCGGACGAAGCCCCGGCTTCGCCAGTGGCTTCGATGATCGAAGAACTGGTCGTCGAAGGCGACTCGGGCGACATCACCGATAACGAATTCGAACAACTGCTGGACTCGCTGAACGCCGTCAAGGCCGAAGCCGAAGCCCCGGCTGCTGCTGCGCCTGCGCAAACGGCCGCTGAAGCCGCGAGCGATGAAATCACCGATGCCGAGTTCGAGTCGTTGCTCGATCAGTTGCACGG
The DNA here is from genome assembly GCF_022662375.1 of Pseudomonas sp. CROZ-RG-20F-R04-15. Classification (GTDB taxonomy): domain Bacteria; phylum Pseudomonadota; class Gammaproteobacteria; order Pseudomonadales; family Pseudomonadaceae; genus Aquipseudomonas. The sequence goes on from NZ_JAKNQL010000026.1 coordinate 54,054, forward strand.
CAAGGGCCAGTTCGCGGTGGACGCGGTTGCGCCAGCGGCGGCAGCCCCTGCGGCACCGGCCAAGGGCGACAGCTCGGACATCACCGACGACGAATTCGAAGCATTGCTCGATCAGTTGCATGGCAAGGGCAACTTTGCCGTCGATGCGCTGGAATCGGCGATTGCCTCGGCACCTGCGCCAGCCGCACCGGTTGCTGCGGCGGCCGGCAGCGATCTGATCAGCGATCACGAGTTCGAATCGCTGCTCGACGAATTGCACGGCAAAGGCAAGTTCTCCGAAGTCGGCACCGCTGCTGCTGGCAGCGCTTCGACCGTCGCCACGCCGGCTGCCAAGGCACCGGCCGCTGCTGCAGCGCCCAAGCCTGCCGCCAAGCCTGAGCCGAAAGCCGAAGCGCCGAAACCGGCCGCCGCTTCTGCACCGGCCCCGGCCCGTGCGCCGGCGACACCGCCACCGGAAAAACCGGCGAGCGAAGCCGAAACCACCGTGCGCGTCGACACGGCACGTCTCGACGAAATCATGAACATGGTTGGCGAGCTGGTGCTGGTGCGTAACCGGCTGGTGCGCCTGGGCCTGAACAGCGGCGATGAAGCCATGCAAAAGGCCGTGTCGAACCTCGACGTGGTCACGGCTGACTTGCAGACCGCCGTTATGAAGACGCGGATGCAGCCGATCAAGAAGGTCTTCGGGCGCTTCCCGCGTCTGGTTCGAGATCTGGCGCGTCAGCTGAAGAAAGAGATCAACCTGGAACTGGTGGGTGAAGAAACCGACCTCGACAAAAACCTTGTCGAGGCCCTGGCCGACCCGCTGGTCCACTTGGTGCGCAACGCTGTCGACCACGGCATCGAGTCGCCGGAAGAACGCGAAGCGTCGGGCAAGGCCCGTGGCGGCCGTGTAGTTTTGGCTGCCGAGCAAGAGGGTGACCATATCCTGCTGTCGATTTCCGATGACGGCAAAGGCATGGACCCGAACGTCCTGCGTGCCATCGCGGTAAAACGCGGTGTGATGGACAAGGACGCGGCCGATCGCCTGAGCGATACCGAGTGCTACAACCTGATTTTCGCCCCGGGTTTCTCGACCAAGACCGAGATCTCCGACGTCTCCGGCCGTGGTGTCGGCATGGACGTGGTGAAGACCAAGATTTCCCAGCTCAACGGTTCGATCAACATCTACTCGACCAAGGGCCAAGGCTCGAAGATCGTCATCAAGGTGCCGCTGACCCTCGCGATCATGCCAACCCTGATGGTCATGCTCGGCAATCAGGCGTTTGCGTTCCCGTTGGTCAACGTCAACGAAATCTTCCACCTCGACCTGTCGACCACCAACGTCGTCGATGGTCAGGAAGTGGTGATCGTGCGGGACAAGGCGCTGCCGTTGTTCTACCTCAAGCGCTGGCTGGTCAGCTCCGCCGCTCACGAAGAGCAGCGTGAAGGCCACGTGGTGATCCTTTCGGTGGGCACTCAGCGGATCGGCTTCGTCGTCGATCAACTGGTCGGTCAGGAAGAAGTGGTCATCAAGCCATTGGGCAAAATGCTGCAGGGCACTCCGGGCATGTCCGGCGCCACCATCACCGGTGACGGCCGCATCGCGCTGATTCTCGATGTTCCAAGCATGCTCAAGCGTTACGCCGCACGGCGTATTTGAATCCGGGGCGGCGGGGCGACAACGTCCCGCTGCACCTAATGGAGTGTTTATGGCAGTCAAAGTCCTGGTGGTGGACGATTCGGGTTTTTTCCGCCGCCGCGTCTCGGAAATTCTTTCTGCGGATCCGAGCATTCAGGTGGTCGGCACTGCAACCAATGGTAAAGAGGCGATTGATCAGGCCCTGGCACTCAAGCCGGACGTGATCACCATGGACTACGAGATGCCGATGATGGACGGCATCACGGCGGTGCGGCACATCATGCAGCGCTGCCCGACCCCGGTGTTGATGTTTTCCTCGCTGACCCACGAAGGCGCCCGGGTAACGCTGGACGCGCTGGACGCCGGCGCGGTGGATTTCCTGCCGAAGAATTTCGAAGACATCTCGCGCAATCCCGAGAAGGTCAAGCAACTGCTGTGCGAGAAGGTCCATAGCATCTCGCGCAGTAACCGTCGTTTCAGTGCTTACAGCGCGCCTGCGCCAGTGGCTGCTCCTGCGCCTGCACCGACCCCGGCTGCATCCAGCTTCAGCAGTCACAGCACCAGCGCACCAACGCGTCCGGCTCCAGCACCGGCACCAACTCGCGCCCCGGCCGCCAGCGCTTCGTCGCCCGCGCCGAAACGCAAAGCCTACAAACTGGTTGCCATCGGTACCTCGACGGGCGGCCCGGTGGCCCTGCAACGCGTGCTGACGCAGTTGCCGGCGAATTTCCCGGCGCCGATCGTGCTGATCCAGCACATGCCGGCGGCGTTCACCAAGGCTTTTGCCGAACGTCTCGACAAGCTCTGCCGCATCAGCGTCAAGGAAGCCGAGGATGGCGACATCCTGCGTCCGGGCCTGGCGTTGCTGGCGCCGGGTGGCAAGCAAATGATGATCGATGGCCGTGGCGCGGTGAAAATCCTGCCGGGCGATGAGCGTCTGAACTACAAGCCGTGCGTGGACATCACCTTCGGTTCTGCGGCGAAATCCTACGGCGACAAAGTTCTGGCGGTGGTATTGACCGGCATGGGCGCCGACGGCCGTGAAGGCGCGCGTCTGCTCAAGCAGGGCGGCAGCGCGGTGTGGGCACAAGATGAGGCAAGCTGCGTGATCTACGGCATGCCGATGGCCATCGTCAAAGCCGACCTCGCCGACGCGGTGTACAGCCTCGACGACATCGGCAAACACATTGTCGAGGCGTGTATCTGATGGATGTTTTAAGCCTTATCGGGATCATCATGGCGTTCGTCGCCATCATCGGCGGTAACTACCTTGAGGGTGGTCACCTCGGTGCGCTGGCCAACGGCCCGGCGGCATTGATCGTACTGGGCGGCACCATCGGTGCCGCACTGCTGCAATCGCCGATGAGCGCGTTCAAACGCGCCATGCAGATCCTCGCCTGGATTCTGTTTCCGCCACGGGTCGATCTGGCCGGTGGCATCGATCGCGTCGTCAACTGGAGCCTCACCGCACGCAAGGAAGGCCTGTTGGGCCTGGAAGGCGTGGCGGATGCCGAGCCCGACAATTACTCGCGCAAAGGCCTGCAACTGCTGGTCGACGGTGCCGAGCCGGAAGCGATCCGCAGCATCCTCGAAGTGGATTTCTACACCCAGGAAGCGCGCGACATCGAGGCGGCAAAAGTCTTTGAAAGCATGGGCGGCTATGCGCCAACCATCGGCATCATCGGTGCGGTCATGGGCCTGATCCATGTGATGGGCAACCTCGCGGATCCGACGCAACTGGGCAGCGGCATTGCCGTGGCGTTTGTCGCGACCATTTACGGCGTGGCCAGTGCCAACCTGGTGTTGCTGCCAATCGCCGCCAAGCTGAAGTCAATCGCGTTGCGGCAGTCGCGTTATCGCGAAATGTTGTTGGAAGGGATCCTGTCGATCGCCGAAGGTGAAAACCCTCGCTCCATTGAGTTGAAGCTGCAAGGCTTCATGGATTAAGGGAATAACCTCATGGCTCGTCGCAGGCATCAGGAAGAACACGTCAATCACGAGCGCTGGCTCGTCTCCTACGCGGATTTCATCACGTTGCTGTTCGCGTTCTTCGTGGTGATGTACTCGATTTCGTCGATCAACGAAGGCAAGTACAAGGAAATTTCCGAAGCGCTGGTCGGCGTCTTCAAAGACTCCGACCGCGCGCTCAAACCGATCCAGATCGGCGACGAGCGGCCGAAAACCGTGACCCCGGCCAAGCCGCTGGTCAAGGACGCCGAGCAGATCGACGCCGGTATCGCCGGCGCCAGCGATCCGCTGAAAAGCATCGCCGATGACATCAGCGCGGCCTTCGGTGACTTGATCAGCTCCAACCAGATGACTGTGCGCGGCAACGAGCTGTGGGTCGAGATCGAACTCAACTCCAGCCTGTTGTTCGGCAGCGGCGACGCGATGCCAAGCGACATCGCCTTCAACATCATCGACAAGGTCGCGGCGATTCTGAAACCGTTCGACAACCCGATCCACGTCGAAGGCTTTACCGACGATCAACCGATCCGCACCGCGCAGTACCCGACCAACTGGGAGCTGTCCTCGGCGCGTTCGGCGAGCATCGTGCGCATGCTGGCGATGCAGGGTGTGAACCCTGGCCGATTGGCATCGGTGGGTTACGGTGAGTTTCAACCGGTCGCCAACAATGCTACCGCTGAAGGCCGGGGGAAAAACCGCCGGGTTGTTCTGGTGGTCTCGCGCAATCTCGATGTGCGCCGCAGCCTCACGGGCACCGGAACCGCTAATGCGCAACCGGATGCTGCGTTGAAGCGGGCTGGCACACAAACTGCACCGACCCCGGTCAAGACGCCGGGACGCGAGAGTGCCGTCAATTCTCCGTCACCCGCATTAACACGCTGAGCTATGTCTCGGTCGAGCATATCGGCCGGGAGGAACGAACTGAATGAGAGTCTGGGCAGTCGCCAATCAAAAGGGTGGTGTCGGTAAAACCACATCCTCCATCGCTTTAGCCGGATTGCTGGCCGAGGCGGGCAAGCGCGTGGTTGTGGTCGATCTCGACCCGCACGGCTCGATGACCAGTTATTTCGGTTACGACCCCGACAGCCTGGAACACAGCAATTACGACCTGTTTCTGCACAAGGGCAGCGTGCCGCAAGGCCTGCCGGGGCAGTTGCTGTTGTCGACCAGCGACGAACGTATTTCCCTGCTGCCATCGAGCACCGCACTGGCGACCCTTGAGCGGCAGTCGCCGGGGCAGAGTGGCCTCGGTCTGGTGATCGCCAAGAGTCTGGCGCAACTGTGGCAGGACTTCGATTACGCAGTGATCGACAGCCCGCCGTTGCTCGGCGTACTGATGGTCAACGCCCTCGCGGCGAGTCAGCAACTGGTGATTCCGGTGCAGACCGAACACTTGGCCGTCAAAGGTCTGGAGCGCATGGTCAACACCTTGGCGATGATCAACCGCTCGCGCAAACAGGCGCTGCCGTTCAGCATCGTACCGACCCTGTTCGATCGCCGTACGCAGGCATCGATGCATACCTTGCGTGTGCTGCGCGACAAATTCCCGGAAGAGATCTGGCAGGGTTACATCCCGGTCGATACCCGTCTGCGCGACGCCAGCCGAGCCGGTGTCACGCCTTCGCAATTCGACGGCAAGAGCCGAGGCGTGCTGGCCTACCGCGCGCTGCTCAAGCATCTGTTGGCGCAACAACTTGTTCCGCAGGTGGCGTGAGCATGAATCGCCCGGTCAAACTCACCTCGCGTCCGCAATTGGCGTTGCAGTCTTATCTGGATAATTTGCTTCAGGAAATTCCTGAGGAGCTGCCGCCGGTCATTGAGGCGCAGCCTGAAGTTGTGGCAAGCACCGAGGCGCTGGACGAGTTCCAGGCGGCGGTACTGGAAGAGCAGGCCCGTGACGCACAGAAAGCGGCCAAGCCTGCTGCACCGGTTGTTGCGCCTGCCGTTGCACCTGTGGCGAAAGCGCCGGTGGCAATGATCGAAGAAGCCGAGCCGGTTCGCGCGCCAGTCTCGACACTGGCACCGCTGCTGCAAACCCAATTGCTGAAAACCGCGCCGGAACCGGCAGTGGTCGAACCGGCCCTAGCTCCGGTTGCACCCGCGCCTGTCGAACAGACGCTGGTCCCGCCGCTGGTGGAGGTGCACCTGCCGCCTAACAACACGCCGCCACCGGTGGAAACCGATGGTCGCCCGGCCTGGGCCTCTGAAGCCTTCGAATGCCTGCTGTTCGACGTCGCCGGCCTGACCCTCGCGGTGCCACTGGTCTGCCTGGGTTCAATCTATTCGCTGGCCGGCCACGAGCTGACGCCATTGTTCGGTCAGCCGGAATGGTTCCTCGGGATCCTGCCGAGCCAGGCCGGCAATCTGAAAGTGTTGGACACTGCGCGCTGGGTCATGCCGGATCGCTATCGCGATGACTTCCGTCAGGGCTTGCAGTATGTGATTTCGGTACAAGGTTACGAGTGGGGGCTGGCGGTGCATCAGGTCAGCCGCTCGTTGCGTCTGGACCCGAATGAAATCAAATGGAGAAGTCACCGGGGTCAGCGGCCATGGCTCGCCGGCACCGTGATTGAGCACATGTGTGCATTGCTTGACGTTTCCGCACTGGCCGAGTTGATCGCCAGCGGTGGGGCAAAGCACCTGAGCGGCCACAAGCCGCTACATAAACCGACATAGCAGCCGACATAACAATCAGGCGACGGCATTGTTGAATGCCGCCACACAGAACACACACCGCCCAGAGCGGTTTTTTCGAGGGGTAGGGTATGAGTAGTCAGGCGACGAATGCAAAAGGTTCTGAAGATCCGATCCTGCAATGGGTAACCTTCAAACTGGATAACGAAACCTACGGCATCAACGTGATGCGCGTTCAGGAAGTGCTGCGCTACACCGAGATCGCTCCGGTGCCGGGCGCGCCAAGCTACGTGCTGGGCATCATCAACCTGCGCGGTAACGTGGTCACCGTGATCGACACCCGTCAGCGCTTCGGCCTGAACAGCGGCGAGATCAGTGACAACACCCGTATCGTCATTATCGAAGCCGACAAGCAAGTCGTCGGCATCATGGTCGACAGCGTGGCCGAAGTGGTTTACCTGCGTCAGTCGGAAATCGAGACGGCGCCGAACGTCGGCAACGAAGAGTCGGCCAAGTTCATCCAGGGCGTGTGCAACAAGAACAACGAGTTGCTGATCCTCGTCGAACTCGACAAGATGATGAGCGAAGAAGAATGGTCGGATCTGGAGAACATCTGATTGATTCTCGAGGTTGCGGTCATTGTCCTGTTCCTCTTCTGGGCAGGCACGCTGGCAATGTTTGTGTCGTACATCAAGGCGCAGCGGGTAATCGCTGCGCAACAGGCCCAGGGCGATGCGCTGCGTGATCAGCGCATCAAGGACCTGGCCAAGCGTGTCGACGATTACCAGAACGGCAACGTGCGCATGGGCGAAGCCCTGCACGAACTGCGTGCGGTCGTCAGTCCGTTGCCGGACAAAATCGTTCAGCTGGAACAGCGCGATCCATCCAGCCTGTCATTCGCCCAGGCGGCGAAACTGGTGGGTATGGGCGCCAGCGTTGATGAACTGACGCAGTCCTGCGGGTTGACCCAGGCTGAGGCAGAGTTGATGCGCAAACTACATAAAGGCAGCTAAGAGCTTCGAGCTTCGAGCTTTTAGCGGCAAGCAAGATCAAGAGATCGCAGCCTTCGGCAGCGCCTGCATCGGGTTTCGCGTTTCACTGTACGCGTTGCCGAAGGCTGCGATTTTTTGGCTTCCAAGGTTCAATGATCATTCTTGCGCGTTGAAGTTGACAATGAGTTCAATGTTCAAAGTTGAGAACCATTCGTCGGGACTGTCAGATCTGACAGTAGATTTGGATTTATAGCGCTCGACATACTCACAATCAATCCAATCCAATTTGATTGTGAGTTTGAATATGAAGTATTTATTGCTTTTAATTGTCTGCTTTAGCACCGGCGTCAATGCTATGTCAGGCCAGGCATTAGTGACGGAATTGAATGCCAGATATACCAGCAATGTTGCTCAATGTTTGAATGGCTCGCCCGCATATCACTGTTCAGGTGTGCTCTTGCGAGCGGTGGATTACAGCACATTTTTCAAGTTCTGGGACTATGGTTCAAAGGCAACCTTGCTCGGTTCTGTCGCATTTACTTATATTCGCTCTGATGTCGGCAGCGCAACATTCAACGGGAACAGGAAAAGCGGTTTTATCCTGAAAGATCAAATTTCGGCACTGGCTGAAGGTAAAGCACTTAATGTGCGATGTATATTTCCCTTTCCTACGGAATCACTCGATGTGCGTGCAGACCACGGTTGTGGATTCGCACCAAAGGTTGAGGACTCCGATGTGGATCTGGCCAACTGCGCAAAGCTGGCAGTTCCGGCAACAACAGCCGCGACCTGGTTGAGGAACTTTCAGGAACATGCATCTCTGCCGAAGAATCAGTGTTCGTTGAGCACAATTGTCGCTGGGCAGTTCAAAGCCAGCCTTGAAGCGCACGAACTTGTGGATGCGGTGTGGACTGCCAAGCCCACTGAAGTTCTGGTTCAGACATGGGATGAGAGTAAACCTGAGAAACTTCCCATAGAAGCAGTTTTCTATGATTCAACTGTACCCGCCAAACTGGCAGATGCGCAGAAATTTCAGAGAGACTATTATCTCGAAACGTCTTTGTATGTACCTGTTGTAAAGATAAATCTGGCAGCTGCAAACAAAGAAATATTCAGTTTTGATGTGAAGGATCAGCAATTTGGCCAGTTGGTTGCCGAACGACTGAATGCGCATTACAACAATCTTTCTAATAACTGCAATGGCAAGGCTGCTTATTATTGTAGCGGTGTCATCGTTCGAACGACTGGTGCAAAACCTGCGTACCACGCCTGGAATCCGAGTCCTAAAGCAATTGAGAAAAATGGTGTTCCTTTCTCCTACCTGCGTAAGGATTTGGGAATAACCATATTGGCGTGGGGGGATCTTCATGGGTTCATTTTCAAGGACTTCGCTACGGCCGAGCGACTCGAGACCTTCCCAATAAGTTTGCTGTGCTCCTTTCCCACTGATGCGGCAAGCTGGTATCGAGCAGGCACCGGGGGATGCGGCCCTCACAGCTCTTATCCGATTACCAGTCGATCTTGCCCCGAAGAAGGTGTAACAACGCTTGAACAATGGAAAGTGCATTATCGGGCGGTGGCCGGAGGGGGACAGTGGTCGAATAGAAATAAACATCAATGTGGTTTGACATCAAGCGTCGAGCAGTTCGCAATAAGCCTTCAGGCACGAGATCAGTTTGAACCACCCTCGGGAGAGCGCCCATACCACAATGAAATAATCCTCTCTTTATGGCCGCAGGATATTCCGCAACAACTGCCGCTCTATGCTTTTTTCTATCTGCAGAATCAAGCCGGTGGCGCCGGGGTGACGGGGGCGAAATATATGCAAGAAGATTACTTTAAGGTGACTGGCGGGCTGTTGCCTGTCATTAGAATAGACTTGAGTGAGGGGGCAAGTCCGGTGTTCAGTTATCACCAGGAGGACCAGATTATAGAGCAGTTTGGTAATTGAGTGCTCGTTCGGGTGTTGCTCGGAAGGACAAAATATGGAATGTAAGTTAACTTGCATTCCATATATTTATTGTTGTCCATGCTTGCTCAAAACGTTACGCGCAGCAGTCGGGAGAACATCAGGTTATCGTCAGAGCCTGATCGATGAAGGCTGTAATTAATCGGGACCTCCCTGCCTTTATTTTCTGAACGCCATTGCTCAGGAATACTGAAGCTCATCGACGAATCGTTCTGGATGGGCAGGCTTTCAGTATCTCGCACGACTACTCCGTGCCATCTGACCCTGACGGTGTAGCCCGGGACCATACTGAGAAATTTCACCGTCACGTTTCTTCTGTCGTTGGAAAGCCTGGGCTTGGGCAGGTCGAACGGTTGCTCAGTTACGAGCAGATCCAGTATTTCCGAATAGATCACCGGCGCACCAGCGCCTGGTCGGACGCTGTAGCTGACTGACGTAACGCTATCGATTGCATCGACAACCTCCAGTATCGGAATTATCAGGTTTTGCGGGGAAGGTTTTGCAACGGTCAATGTCTCGGTTCTAAAGGTATGCCGACCCGAAGCAAGGCATGCTTTTATGGTATGGCCTGCAACCATCCCGGTGTAGTGAGGCACTTGCACATTAATGTATTGCCGGCCGTACACAGTGTTGAAACTCAATTGGTCTGCCGGCGCTTCGAGTACTTTCGGGCGACGCAGATCCCGTGACACTTGTTCAATAGCCATTTTTGACACTCCCTTGCTCAATGATCGCGCAATCGTGAATTGCACGGTTTTACAGCTCCAATCTCAATACCTGCGAGAACTGGCTCTGTTCGTTTGAACCGGTCTGATGAACGCTGTAGTTGATCAGCACGGTTGTGTCTTTGTTTTCCTCCAGCCAATCGGCCGGGATTGAAAATTCCGCAGTGGTATCGGGGTGCATGTTTTTCCATGCTGTTCTGCGTGTGATGGTCCCGCCCCAACGCACTCGTGCCTGGTATCCGGTAGTCATTGCCGGATAGCGCACGGTGACCATGGTTCGATCAGAAGAAATTCTCGGTGGGGGTAATTCGAATGGTTGCGCATCGACTTTCAACTGCAACGGCTCAGCGCGATGCAATGGGCCGTCAATGTAGGTTCGTACTGTGAAATCAACGAGCACGTCACTGCCGATAGCATCCACGACTTCCAGACGCGGCACTGTAAAATCCATTGCACCGACAGTCGTTACTGGCGTGATTGCACTGTCGTAAGTGTTTCGTGCAGAGGCCCAGCGGGCGCGGAGGGTTTGGCCGATGGCCATTCCGGTATAGGATTCGACCCGAATTGTTACATGCCTTGCGTAATAGATATCAGACATCTTCAAACGGTCACCCAACTCGCCGTAGGCTTCCAGAACCTTGGGCGGGCGCAAGCGGATTGTGGTGTTGATGACCAGGGTTTTTGGATCGGACGTCAGGTCGGCGCCTGCACGCGTTACGATCAAGGTGATGGTGATCGTGCTCTGATCGCTTTCGTTTGCCCACATGAGCGGGATCGCAAATTGCAGTGCGCTTGCAGTAAACCTTTGGGCAGCCGTCACGCGTTCGACTCGTCCCTGCCAACGTACTCTTACATCGTCGCCGGCAATCAGGCCCATACCCGAAGCCTCGGCCTGAATGCTGGTAATGAAGGCGGGATCCAGAATCCCGTCCTGCTCACCCGAAACGGTGGGCGCCGGTATCTGGTCAAGGTTGACCAAGGCGGTTGTGGCTATTGCCCAAGGCGCATGAACATGCGGGCGGTTGCCGCAACGATCAATGACCTGATAAGTGATTGCATGCTTCCCATTGCCCGCGCGCCTGATCAATTGTTCATCGAACATCAACGTGATCGGATGATTGCGCGAATCACTGATCTGCTCGGCTGTGACGGGATAATGGATGACCTGCTCATCGCCCAATTTTGCAACGATGCGGTCGAAGATGGTCATGTTCTCGTAGGGCTCGACAAGCATCGTAATGCCTTGCTTTGCCATTTCACCATCTACTCCCCCGGTAATATCCGGAGAAAGGCTATACCGCAGACCTGGATGGCCAAGCGGTTCAGGATTGTCGAGGACGCCGCCCGGTAATGTGCGTTTGATCAGCACGTTGAGCTTGAGAGAATCACTGTCATTGCCGCTCGGCGGCACGATTCGATAGAAAACCGGAAATGCGCGCCCGTCCAGAATCTGGCTCGCTGGTAAATGAAACCGCAGAGGCTCAGTCAGTTTTTCGGGCGTGTCGACAATTTCAGAGAGTACGTGGGACGTAGGGTCATTCCAGTAAAGCAGGCACTTCTGGTCGAGCGCATTACCGAGCCAGGGATCAACGGTAATGAGCAAGTCGCTTTTAAGACCTTCAACGCCAATGCCGCCATCGTAGCCCTCGTCTCCGTCGATGGGCTTGATCATTGCGGGAATGTAAGGTGGGTAGAGGGTCAGCGTTTTGCTGTCCTCGGAGCTATCGTCACAGGTCCGATCCTTGGTCATCGGAGCATTCCTTCAAAAAGGCGCAACGATCAGGCTGATGTGCGCGGTCCTTCTATCTGGCGACGGCTGCAACCTGGTGCGCAACTGTCAGATCTGACAGTCGCGATGAACGGTAGGAAATTGCTTGTTGCTGATTCCGACAAATCAGTAGTCATCCCCACGATCGGTGACATCCTTCTCGACCATTGGCGCATTCGGGTCTTGCCCCTCGGGGAATTTGCCCTTCAGATTCCACGCAAACGCGATGATCTCGGCAATGGTGCGATACAGCTCCTCGGGGATGCTGTCGCCCAATTCCATGCGCGCGAGCAAGCGCACCAGCTCGGCGTTTTCGTAGATAGGCACTTCGCAATCGCGAGCGATGCGCAGGATTTCTTCGGCCAGTTCCTCATCACCTTTGGCGGTGAGGGTCGGGGCGTGGTTGCCGTCGTATTTGAGGGCGATGGCCTGGCGTGGGGCAGTGGAATCGTTCATGCGGTTTCGTCGACCCAGCGGTGTTCGAGACGGGTTTGGTTGCCTTGCGGCGGGGTGCCGAGGTGGCAGTCGATGTCGCCGACGTTGAGCCCGCGATCAAGCAGGCGCTGGCGCAGGGCGAACAGGTTGTTGCCGATCAGGTCAGCGGTGTACGGCCGTTCGGCCCACAGCTGGCTGGACAGGCTGCCGGCGATCAACTGTGCCTGAATCTGCATCGGCCCGAGCGGTTCCATGTCGAACGCCAGATCGACGCGCCACAGTTGCTGCTTGGGCTCGCGCTCGTCGCGGCGTTCGTTGGGTTGCGGCTCTCGTTCCGGCGCTTCTTCACGCTGAAACTTGACCTGTAGCGGCACGATGTCCTGCAGGTTGCGCATGGGGATTTCCAGTTGCCAGGTGCTGAGCAGGCGCCCGTCGTCGGTGACGCCGGTCTGTTCCAGGCTCGACAGTTGATGGCTTTGCAGGCGCGAAACCGCAGCAGCGGCGAGGCGCAGCAACTGTTCCAGATCGCCTTCGCCTTCCAGACTTTGCAGCAAGCGGTCGGGCAGCGGGAAACTGCTTGGCAGCGGTTTGGCGCTGACCTGGCCAAGCATGCCGAGCGCATTACGGACGAAGCTTGGCAGCGCTTGCGCCAAGGTGTTGGCGGCGATGATCGCGTTGAAGCTGGTGCTGCTCGGCAGGCCCGGGGTCAGTTGTGCGATCAGCTTGAGCAGGTCGGCCTTCATGTCCGGGGCCAGCGTCGGGTTCTGTCCGCTCAGCAGTTTGGCTTCGAGGAACACGCCGCTATTGGCCAAGGCCAGCGCCACGCCTTTGGCGGTACTCAGTTGCTGTACGTCCGGGAGGCTGGCGAGCAATTTGTCGACCGCCGCGCGCAAATCTGCAGAGGTCGAATCATCGGCTGGCGGCAGATTCTGTAGTGCATTCAACAGCCCGCTGAGCGAAGCCTGGCGACTTTGCTGGCCAACCAGTTGCTGACTCACCGCCAGTTGTTCCTGACGACTGCTCATCGGCAGGAATTTCAGGGTTTGTGCATCTTCCACCAACGCCGAAAGCAGGGTGCCGATGCGCAGCGGTTGCGGGCTGTCGATGGTCAGTGTGCTGCCGCTCTGCGCAGTGTTGAGCAAGCTGACCAACGAGCGGAACACCGCTGCCTGCCCAAGCGTCTGCGGCAGCGCCTGCGAGGTCAGCACTTTGCCTTGCAGCAGCGTGCCGACCGGCAATTGCGTGGTGTCGATGCGGGTGAGGGCGGCGACGCTGCTGGCGATGGCTTGCTGCACGGTAATCGCCAGGTTGCCCGCCGAGGGCTGGGTGATCGCCAGACTGGTGCCTTGCGGCAACGGCAGGTTGCTGGTCGCTTGCACGGTGGTCTGGCGGCCGCCGTCGACGGTCACCTTGAGCAATAACTGAAAAGTCTGATCCGCCTGCTTGAGCGACAACACCTCGGCCTTGGCGCTTTGCCCGGCGGCAATCAGGCCTTCGACCGGGGTCAGCAGCTTGAGCAGCTCACCGACCTGCGGGCGAACGGTCGCCGGGGTCGTGGGCGGGAGCGGGAGGATGTTCATTTCGCCTGTCATACGCGGACACAACCTGAGGAAAATGCACTCTTGAGAGTAAGGCACGACATGTATAATGCCGCCCGTCTTGCGCTTCGAATAAAAAACATAGCAATTGTTTGACCCAGCTCTCTGGATCGAGCCGTCATTGCATCTATGCTGCATCTCTTTAACGGCCGCGCCAGAGCCGACTTGAACCGTATAAGGCCCGTGATCCCTTGACCAGTCCTGTCCTGCAAACCGTTGCCCTCGCGTGTGAACGTGATCTGCGGCTGCTCTTCGAAAATCTCGAATTGAGACTCGCCAGTGGCGATATGGTGCAGATCAGCGGTCCCAACGGCAGCGGTAAAACCAGCCTGTTACGTTTGCTGTCCGGGCTGATGCAGCCGACCGACGGGCAAGTCCTGCTCAATGGCCAGCCGCTGACCGAACAGCGCAGCGAACTCGCCCGCAACCTGCTGTGGATCGGCCACGCCGCCGGGATCAAGGATCTGCTGACCCCGGAAGAGAACCTGTCGTGGCTCTGCGCGCTGCATCATCCCGCTGAACGCGAGGCCATCTGGCAAGCGCTGGCAGCTGTAGGATTGCGCGGTTTCGAAGATGTTCCCTGCCACAGCCTGTCCGCCGGTCAGCAGCGCCGCGTGGCGCTGGCACGCCTGTATCTGGCCAGCCCGCCGTTGTGGATTCTCGATGAGCCGTTCACCGCGCTGGACAAGCAAGGCGTGGCGCAGCTCGAAGAACATCTGGCCGGGCACTGCGAGCGCGGCGGTCTGGTGGTGTTGACCACGCACCACACGCTGAGCCGGATGCCGGCCGGTTATCGCGACATCGATCTGGGGAACTGGGCAGTATGAGTGTGTTTGGCCTGCTGGTTGCCCGTGAATCCCGATTGCTGTTTCGCCGCCCGGCGGAGTTGGCCAATCCACTGATTTTCTTCGCCATCGTCATCGCTTTGTTCCCGCTGGCCGTCGGCCCGGAAACTCAAGTGTTGCAAAACCTGTCCCCGGGGTTAGTCTGGGTGGCGGCGCTGTTGTCGGTCCTGCTCTCGCTGGACGGGCTTTTCCGCAGTGATTTCGAAGATGGCTCGCTGGAACAGTGGGTCCTTTCGTCGCACCCGCTACCACTTCTGGTATTGGCCAAGGTGCTGGCACACTGGCTTTTCTCCGGCCTGGCACTGGTTTTGCTCTCACCGTTGCTGGCGTTGATGCTCGGTTTGCCTGTCGCCTGCCTGCCGGTTTTGTTGCTTTCGTTGCTGTTGGGCACACCGGTACTGAGCTTGCTCGGCGCGGTGGGCGCGGCACTGACGGTCGGTTTGAAACGCGGCGGCCTGTTGCTGGCGCTGCTGATTCTGCCGTTGTACATCCCGGTGTTGATCCTCGGCAGTGGCGCCTTGCAGGCAGCCCTCCAAGGCATGCCGGCGACCGGGTATCTGCTGTGGCTTGGTAGCCTGACCGCCCTGGCGATCACCCTGACACCTTTTGCAATAGCTGCTGGCCTGAAGATCAGCGTCGGCGAATAATGAGGTCTGGTTAAAATTTAACCAGCAAAGACCCTGAGACTGCTCACACCGATGAGCGGCACCCGTGATGGAAACAGTATGAACTGGACCTGGTTTCACAAGCTCGGCTCGCCCAAGTGGTTCTACGGCATCAGCAGCAAGTTTCTGCCGTGGTTGAGCATCGCAGCGTTGCTGTTGATTGGCGTCGGTGTCGTTTGGGGCCTGGCCTTTGCGCCGCCGGATTATCAGCAAGGCAACAGCTTTCGCATCATCTACATTCACGTACCTGCTGCGATGCTCGCTCAGTCGATCTACGTGATGCTGGCGGTGTGCGGTGTGGTCGGGCTGGTGTGGAAGATGAAACTGGCCGACGTCGCCCTGCAATGCGCCGCGCCGATCGGTGCGTGGATGACCGCCGTGGCGCTGGTCACCGGGGCGATCTGGGGCAAACCGACGTGGGGCTCGTGGTGGGTCTGGGACGCGCGCCTGACCTCGATGCTGATTCTGCTGTTCCTGTATTTCGGCGTGATCGCGCTGGGCAATGCCATCAGCAACCGCGACAGCGCCGCCAAGGCCTGCGCGGTGCTGGCCATCGTCGGCGTGATCAACATCCCGATCATCAAATACTCGGTGGAGTGGTGGAACACCCTGCACCAGGGCGCGACCTTCACCCTCACGGAAAAACCGGCGATGCCGGCGGAAATGTGGCTGCCGCTGTTGCTGACGGTGCTGGGTTTCTACTGTTTCTTCGGCGCCGTGCTGTTGCTGCGCATGCGTCTTGAAGTGCTCAAGCGCGAAGCCCGCGCCAGTTGGGTGAAGGAAGAAGTGCAGCACAGTCTGGAGGCCGCTCGATGAGTTTTGCTTCATTCGGCGACTTCCTCGCCATGGGCCATCATGGCCTGTATGTCTGGTCGGCCTACGGCATCTGTCTGGCGGTGCTGATCCTCAACGTGGTGGCGCCGATTGCGGCCCGCAAGCGCTATCTGCAACAAGAGGCGCGTCGTCTGCGCCGGGAGAACGGCAAGTGAATCCGCTGCGCAAGAAACGTCTGATCATCATTCTGGCCATTCTGGTCGGGGTCGGCGCTGCCGTCGGCCTGGCCTTGAGCGCCCTGCAGCAGAACATCAATCTGTTCTATACGCCGACCCAGATCGCCAACGGTGAAGCGCCGCAAGATACGCGGATCCGTGCCGGTGGCATGGTCGAGAAGGGTTCGCTGCAACGTTCGCCGGATTCGCTCGACGTCAAATTCGTCGTCACCGACTTCAACAAATCCGTGACCATCGCCTATCGCGGCATTCTTCCGGATCTGTTCCGCGAAGGGCAGGGCATCGTCGCCCTCGGCAAGCTCAACGCTGACGGCGTGGTCGTCGCCGATGAAGTGCTGGCCAAGCACGACGAGAAGTACATGCCTCCGGAAGTGACCAAAGCCTTGAAAGACAGCGGTCAGTCCGCACCAACACCTGCGAAGGAGGGTTGATCGATGACATCGGCAATTTTTATTCCTGAGCTCGGTCATCTGGCGATGATTCTGGCGCTGTGTTTTGCGCTGGTGCAGGCGGTGGTGCCATTGGTTGGTGCCTGGCGCGGTGATCGTTTCTGGATGAGTCTGGCCCAGCCCGCCGCATGGGGGCAGTTTGCTTTTCTGCTGTTCGCGTTCGGCATTTTGACCTACGCGTTCATGACCGATGACTTCTCCGTCGCGTATGTGGCGAACAACTCCAACACCGCTTTGCCGTGGTATTACAAATTCAGCGCGGTGTGGGGCGCTCACGAAGGTTCGTTGCTGCTGTGGGCCCTGATCCTCGGTGGCTGGACCTTCGCCGTGTCGGTGTTCTCCCGGCAGTTGCCGCAGGTGATGCTCGCCCGCGTTCTGGCGGTGATGGGCATGATCAGCACCGGTTTCCTGCTGTTTCTGATCCTCACGTCCAACCCCTTCAAACGCATCCTGCCGCAAATGCCGAGCAATGGCGCTGACCTCAACCCCTTGCTGCAAGACATCGGCCTGATCGTTCACCCGCCGATGTTGTACATGGGCTACGTCGGCTTTTCGGTGGCGTTCGCCTTCGCCATCGCGGCGTTGATGGGCGGTCGTCTTGATGCCGCGTGGGCACGCTGGTCGCGGCCATGGACCATCGTCGCCTGGGCCTTCCTCGGCATCGGCATCACCCTCGGTTCGTGGTGGGCGTACTACGAACTCGGCTGGGGCGGCTGGTGGTTCTGGGACCCGGTGGAAAACGCTTCATTCATGCCTTGGCTGGTCGGCACCGCGCTGATCCACTCGCTGGCGGTCACGGAAAAACGTGGCGTGTTCAAGAGCTGGACGGTGCTGCTGGCGATTGCCGCGTTTTCGCTGAGCCTGCTCGGTACGTTCCTCGTACGTTCCGGCGTACTGACTTCGGTGCACGCGTTTGCCTCCGATCCTGAGCGCGGCGTGTTCATCCTGATCTTCCTTTTGTTCGTCGTGGGTGGCTCGTTGACGTTGTTCGCCCTGCGCGCGCCGGTGGTGAAGAGTCAGGTCGGTTTCAACCTGTGGTCGCGGGAAACCCTGCTGCTGGGCAACAACCTGGTGCTGGTCGTCGCCGCGTCGATGATTCTGCTCGGCACGCTGTACCCGCTGATTCTCGATGCCCTGAGCGGCGCGAAAATGTCGGTCGGTCCGCCGTACTTCAACGCGCTGTTCATTCCGTTGATGGCGCTGCTGATGATGGTCATGGCGGTCGGGGTGATCGTCCGTTGGAAGGACACACCAGTGAAATGGCTGGGCAGCATGCTCACGCCAGTGCTGCTCGGAAGCGTTGCGCTGGCCGTGGTGGCCGGTATCGCTTACGGCGATTTCAACTGGGCGGTGATCGCGACCTTCCTGCTCGCCGCGTGGGTGTTGCTCGCCGGTGCGCGCGACATCGTCGACAAGACCCGCCATAAGGGCCTGATCAAAGGCCTGCCGACGCTGACCCGCAGTTATTGGGGCATGCAGATCGCTCACCTCGGTATCGCCGTGTGCGCCTTGGGCGTGGTGTTGTCGAGCCAGAACAGTGCCGAACGCGACTTGCGTCTGGCGCCAGGCGAGTCGATGGACCTGGCCGGTTATCACTTCATCTTCGAAGGCGCCAAGCACTTCGAAGGACCGAACTTCACCTCCGACAAGGGCACCATTCGGGTGATCCGCGACGGCAAGGAAATCAGCGTGCTGCACCCGGAAAAACGTCTGTACACCGTGCAAAGTTCGATGATGACCGAAGCCGGCATCGACGCCGGTTTCACCCGTGACCTTTACGTCGCCCTCGGCGAACCGCTGGAAAATGGCGCGTGGGCCGTGCGCGTGCACGTAAAACCGTTCGTGCGCTGGATCTGGTTTGGCGGTCTGCTCACGGGTTTCGGTGGTTTGCTCGCGGCGTTGGATCGACGATATCGGGTCAAGGTGAAAGCCAAGGTGCGTGAAGCGCTGGGCATGACGGGAGCGGCTGCATGAGACGTTGGTTGATGCTGGTGCCATTGGCGATTTTCCTGCTGGTGGCGGTGTTTCTTTATCGCGGTTTGTATCTCGATCCGGCGGAGCTGCCGTCGGCGATGATCAACAAGCCATTCCCGGAGTTTTCCCTGCCGAACGTGCAGGGTGACAAGAGCCTGACCAAGGCTGACATTCTTGGTAAACCGGCACTGGTCAACGTCTGGGGTACCTGGTGCATTTCCTGCCGGGTCGAACATCCGGTACTGAACAAACTGGCCGAGCGCGGCGTGGTGATCTACGGCATCAACTACAAGGACACCAACGCCGATGCCTTGAAGTGGCTGGCCGAATTCCACAATCCGTATGTGCTGGATATTCGCGACGACGAAGGCTCGTTGGGCCTGAACCTCGGTGTCTACGGCGCGCCGGAAACCTTCTTCATCGACGCCAAGGGCATCATCCGCGACAAGTACGTCGGCGTGATTGACGAACAAGTCTGGCGCGAAAAACTCGCCGCCAAGTACCAGGCGCTGGTCGATGAGGCCAAGCCATGAAGCGTTTTTTAGCCGCTGTGGTATTGGGCTTGAGTCTGGCCGGTGTCGCCCATGCCGCCATCGATACGTATGAGTTCGCCAAAGAAGCTGATCGCGAGCGTTTCCGCGAACTGACCAAGGAACTGCGCTGCCCCAAGTGCCAGAACCAGGACATCGCCGACTCCAACGCACCGATTGCCGCTGACCTGCGCAAAGAGATTTTCCGCATGCTCGGCGAGGGTAAGGACAACCAGCAGATCATCGACTTCATGGTCGATCGCTACGGTGATTTCGTCCGCTACAAACCGGCGCTCAATGCCAAGACCGCACTGCTGTGGTTCGGCCCGGCCGGCCTGCTGCTCGGTGGTTTGGTGGTGATCGCGGTGATCGTCCGCCGTCGTCGCGGCCAGCGCGCCGAAACTCCGCAAGCGCTGTCCAGCGAAGAGCGTCAGCGCCTCGACCAACTGTTGGATAAAAACCAAGAATGATTGATTTCTGGCTTGCCGCAGGGCTGTTGCTTCTGGTCGCCCTGAGTTTTCTGCTGATCCCGGTTTTGCGCGAACGTCGCGCCCAGCGTGAAGAGGATCGTACGGCCCTCAACGTTGCGCTGTATCAGGAGCGTGTCGCCGAGTTGCAAGCGCAACAGGCCGAAGGCGTGCTCGACGCCGCGCAAATGGACAGCGGCCGTGCCGAAGCAGCACGTGAATTGCTGGCGGATACCGAGGGTGTCAGCGCGCCACGGGTTTCCCGACTGGGCAAACCGTTGCCGCTGTTGGCGGCGGTGCTGGTGCCGGTGTTGGGCTTGGGTCTGTACATGCATTTCGGCGCTGCCGACAAAGTCGAGCTGACCCGCGAATTCGCCCAGGCGCCGCAGTCGATGGAAGAGATGACCCAGCGTCTGGAGCGTGCCGTCGCGGCACAACCGGATTCTGCAGAAGGCCTGTATTTCCTTGGCCGCACCTACATGGCTCAGGAACGTCCGGCGGACGCGGCGAAGATGTTCGAACGCGCGGCCAATCTTGCCGGTCGCCAGCCGGAGCTGCTCGGCCAGTGGGCGCAGGCGCAGTACTTTGCGGATGGAAAGAAATGGTCGGCGAAGATACAGGCGCTGACCGACGAAGCGCTGAAGGCTGATCCGAAAGAAGTCACCAGCCTCGGTCTGCTCGGTATCGCCGCGTTCGAAGGCGAGCGTTATCAGGAAGCCATCGACTACTGGAACCGTCTGCTGGCGCAACTGCCACCGGAAGATAACTCCCGCGCCGCGTTGCAAGGCGGGATCAAGCGCGCCGCCGAGCGTCTGGAGGCCAGCGGCGGCAAGGTCGCTGAGGCACCGGTCGCCGCGAAAGCCGCGCTGTTGAAAGTCAGCGTCGATCTTTCCAGCGAACTCAGAAGCAAAGTGCAACCGGGCGATAGCGTGTTCATCTTTGCCCGCGCGACTTCCGGCCCGCCGGCACCGCTGGCCGCCAAGCGTCTGACCGTGGCCGATCTACCGGTGACCGTCGAACTGGGCGATGCCGACGCGATGATGCCGCAGTTGAAACTGTCGAACTTCCCTGAAGTCCAACTGGTTGCGCGCATCTCACGCGCCGGCCAACCGACTGCCGGCGAGTGGGTCGGTCGCAGCGGCCCTCTGGCCAGCAGCACCACTGCGCTACAAAAACTGACCATCGACAGCCCGGACAAATAGCCGGACACAACAGGAAAGCACCGCCATGCACACCATCGCCCGAATCACAGTCCTCACACTGGCCCTGGGCTTGAGTGCATGTGCGGTGCAACGCCCGGAACCGACCACCAATCTGCCGCCGATCCCGCCGTCGCAACCCAGCCCGACCCCGTCGACTTCACCGACCCCGGGCAAAAGCATCCCGGCAAAACCGGCCAAACCGGTCCCGCGCACCTCGGCCAGCTTCGCCCCGCCACCGGGCGGCAACAGCCACTGGGATCAGAAACTCGGTGTCTACGTCCTCGACGACCAGACCAACACCTTCTACCGCCAGCGCACCTACTACCGCTGGAACAACGGCTGGAGCCGCTCGATCAGCCCGAACGGCCCGTGGGAAGACACCAACATCCACGGCGTGCCACCGGGACTGGGCAAGCAGTTTGGGCAGTAAATGACAACGGCGATCTTCGGATCGCCGTTTTGTTGTCTGTCGTTTGCATGAAGTGCTTTCAGAGCATGGCGCGATACGCACTGAGTGCTTGAACTGATTGAGTCAGCCCTTGGCGCTGCAGCAGATCTAAAAACAATTCAATGTCCATCGTGGGGGCTTTCAGCTGTTTGCGCTGACGCTGTGCGGCCGCGACAACGGCTGCCGAATCCAGATGAAACAGGTTTTCGACGAACTCGTCCGGATGTTGCGCCTCAATACCGAAAGGGGCGAGGTGTTTGTCGGGAAAATCTTTCAAATTAAACGTCACTCGTTTCCATTCGCCGTGAATCGCCTTGGTCCATCGTGCCCGAAATCGCCCTGAGAGGGCTAACCACATCAAAAAGTCTCTCAATGGGGCTGGGTACAAAACACATGCATCGGCTCTTTATTGGCGAGGCAGCCGTGAAAGAGGAATGCCTCACTCGTAACCTGCCCTTAACGCTTGTGCCTGCTCTGCGAGAAGCGCCATTGCCTGCTCGCTGGCGGTGTCACGCCGGGCTTTATAGTCCATCAAATCGGCAAAGCGCACACGTCGGTGCTTGCCGATTTTACGGTAGGAAATCTCGCCGCTTTCCAGCAGCTTTATCAGGTGCGGGCGTGAGACGTTGAGCAGGTCGGCGGCTTCCTGGGTGGTCAGTTCGGCATGAATCGGTACAACCTTTACGGCGTTGCCTTCTGCCAGCGCTGCGAGAATATCGACGAGAAGGCGTAAGGCCGAGGTAGGCAATTCGACACTGTGGGCTTCATTCTGCTTATCGAAAATCTGGATGTGCTGGGTTTCGAATTGCGTCGTGAGGTAAGCGGCCAAAGTGCGCTGGCCTTCGATGGCGGCTTTGACTTCGCGTTCTACGGGCAGGGTGATGAAGGGATGGATAACGATCGACATGGTGTTGTTCCAGCATTCTGAAAAGGGAATGCCGGGACGTTATTCGAATTAAACGAAAATCGCAATAAACGAAACACCTCGCATTAATGCTCGCTTACCAGAAGCCCCTGCACATACTCAACAAAAGCCCGCGCCTTGGCGCTGGCCATTCTCCCCGTCGGAAACACCGCCCATAGATCCAGATCGGGAAGTGTCCAGTCGGGCATAACGGTTTTCACCGCGCCGCTGGCCAGTTCCGGGGCGAACATCCATTCGGAAGCCAGGGTCAGTCCCTGATCGGCCAGTACGGCTTCGCGTACACCTTCGGCCGCGCTGACGCGCAGGCGTCCGCTGATGATCACGGATTGTTTTTCCAAGCCTTTGGTGAACTCCCAGGTGGTGCCGCCGCCGAGGTTGTAGACGACCGCCTGGTGTTTACTCAATTCGGCGGGGCAGGTGGGCTCGCCGTATTTGGCAAAGTACGCCGGCGTGCCGAGGACCACGCGGCGGCAGTCGGCGATCTTGCGTGCGGTCAGGCCCGAATCGGTGAGCGCGCCCATGCGTAGGGCCACGTCGATACCTTCTTCGACCAGATTGATGTTGCGGTCGTCGAGCATCAGGTCGATGTTCAGTTGCGGGTGCTGATCGAGGAAGGCCCCCAGTTGCGGCACTATATGCAGGCGGCCGAAGGTCACGGCGGCGCTGATGCGCAGATTGCCGCTCAGCCCGCTGGCGGTGCCGCGCGCAGCGTTGTCGGCCTCGTCGGCTTCTTCGAGAGCGCGTTTGGCTCGTTCGAAGAAGGCGAAACCGGCTTCAGTCGGAGTCAGGCCTCGGGTCGAGCGCAGGAGCAGGCTGACGGCCAGGCGTTTTTCCAGATGCGCGATGGTTTTCGATACGGCGGGCTGACCGATGTTCAGGCGCCGGGCGGCGGCGGAAAACGAGCCGGTTTCGACGACGCAGACGAAGGTTTCCATGGCAGCGAGGCGGTCCATCAATGCTCCTGTAAAAGTCTGGAAGTTATCGTGGAACCCTGTGGGAGCGAGCCTGCTCGCGAAAGCGCTATCAGCAACATCAATGTGTCTGACCTACCGTATTCGCGAGCAGGCTCGCTCCCACAGGGGATTCGGTGTGTTGATCAGAACCCGGCTTTACCGACCGAGGCACCGCCATCGACAAACAGGGTTTGCCCGGTGATGAAGCCGCTCTGCTCCGAAAGCAGAAACGCAATCGCCGACGCAATCTCCTCCGGCTGCCCAAGCCGTCCCATCGGCACCCCGGCCAGATAGCGCGCCTCTCCCTCGCTGCCCGGCGGATTGTTGGCGCGAAACAACTCCGTCTCGGTCGGCCCCGGTGCCACCGCGTTCACGGTGATCCCGGTCTGCGCCAGTTCCAGCGCCCACGAGCGGGTGAAGCTGACCAACGCCGCTTTCGCCGCTGCATACGCCGTGCGCTGGGTGATGCCCAACACCGTCAGGCTGGAAATATTCACCACCCGACCCCAACCCCGCGTACGCATCCCCGGCAGCAGCGCCTGAGTCGCCTGCAACGCGGAATGCAGATTCAGCCGCATCACGTCGTCGAAGGCATCCAGATCGATATCGCCCAACGCCTGCGGTCGCACCAGCCCGACGTTGTTCACCAACCCGTCGAACTCATACGTGCGCGCCAGCTCCGTCAGCACTTCGCCGGTCAGCTTGCGATCGCTCAGGTCCAGCGGAAACAGGATGCCCGGAAAGCTCAAGTCCGGCTGGCGAGCAATCCCCACCACGCGATGCCCGGCGCGGTCCAGGTGTTCGGCCAGCGCCCGGCCAATGCCTTTGCTGGCGCCGGTGATGAGGAAAGTACGTCGGGTCATGGCAACTCCTGGGCTTTCAATCGGATCAGCCACGCAATGCATCCAGCATCGCTTCAGGCTCGGGACGCTGAGTGTAATCCGGGTTGACCTCGGCGTAACGAATCACGCCATCCTGACCGATCACATAACGTGCCGGCATCGGCAAGGTCCAGGCTGGATCGTCGTTGAAGGTCGGCAGGTCGTTGCGCAGATTCTTGTACCGCTCGATCAAATAGTCTGGCAGTTCGAAGCGCAACCCGAAGGCCGCCGCGACGTCATTGCGCGGGTCGCTGAGGATCGGGAATTGCAGTTCATTGATGCGCTGCGACTTGCGACTGTTGGCGGCGATCTGCGGTGAAATCGCCAAAAGGCTCGCCCCGTTGTTCTCAATCTCAGGCAGAAACGCCTGCAATGCTTGCAGCTCCATGTTGCAGTACGGACACCAGACGCCACGATAAAACGTCAGCACCAAGGGCCCTTGTGCCAGCCGATCAGCGGACGAGAGCGGATGCCCCTCAGGATCTTTGAGGGTGAAAAGCGGTGCGATGTCGCCGACCTTCAAGGCACGAGCGGCGGCGCCGGAGGCAATCAGTTCGGCGGTGGCGCGCTCCATCACCGGGTGGATGTCGGCCGGGGCGTTGTACGGTGGTTTGCCGGCCTTGAAGTCGGCTTTGAAGGCATCGAGTTTTGCTTGCAGGGTCATGGTCGAAAGTCCTGAAGAAACGCCGGTAGTGGCTGGGTTCAAGAGTGACCTTCAGACGCGCGCGGGGGAACGCCGGTGCGGGGCATAGCATTCATGCTCGGGGGGAATGAATGAAAACTCACACTCTGCAAAACAACCGGACGTCGCTTTGCGGTTTTCTGTGCTTGAGTAAAGATAACTCTAGGGTTATTTTTAAAAGGCCAGGCCAAGGAGGCGATTGGTGCAAAGCAGGCAATTGATCAAGGAGCTGGAGGAGGCTGGCTGGGTGCTGGATCGGATCACCGGCAGTCATCACATCTTCACTCACCGATACAACCCGTACACGATTCCCGTCCCTCACCCGAAAAAGGATTTGCCACTGGGGACGGTCAAAAGCATCAGGAGGCGTGCCGGGTTGTACAACCCGTCAGCCAGTTACCAAGGAGATCCATAATGCAATATCCAATCTGCATCGAATGGGGTGACGAAAATACCGCCATCGGTATTCAGATCCCCGATATTCCCGGCGCCGTGACAGCAGGGGATAGTTTCGAAGAGGCCTACAACGCTGCCGTTGAAATCGCCCACATCATGTTGCAGGAAATTGTGGCGAGCGCAGAGGCGATCCCTATGCCCACTTCTGCAGCGGCGCATCGCAACAATCCGGAATTTGCCGATATGGGCTGGGGCATGCTGGAGCTGGATATTTCGCCTTATCTCGGCAAGACCGAAAAGGTCAACGTGACGCTGCCTGGCTATGTGATTCAGCGAATCGACCGTTATGTGCGCGAGCACAACGTCAAAAGCCGCTCCTCCTTTCTGGCGGATGCGGCGATGGAAAAACTGGTTCGATATTAAGCCTCATCGCTCCCCCAGGCTAAATGAATAACCTGTTGGAGCGAGCCTGCTCGCGAAGCTTTTGCCACCTTACGCCGTTGCCAATGAACCACGCTGCGAAGCACTCAAAAACCGCAACAACGCCAACAGCGGGAACGCACTCCCCACAATCACGATCCACAACCAGCCGCCATGCTCGTACACCGCACTGGCCACCGACGAGCCGAAGGCGCCGCCGATAAAGATGCTGGTCATGTACAGCGCGTTCAGACGACCACGGCTTTTCGCGTCCAGCGAATACACCGCGCGCTGGCCGAGGACCATGTTCATCTGCACGCAGAAGTCGAGCACCACGCCGGTCACGGCCAGGCCGATGACGCTGTAGGCGGGGTGAATGAACGCCGGCAGGAAGCTCAGGCTGGCGAATATCATCGCCAGTAGCGAAGCGATGCGGGTGTGGCCAGCGTCAGCCAGACGTCCGCTGATCGGCGCGGCGATGGCACCGATGGCACCGACCAACGCAAAGATCGCGATCTCGCTCTGCGACAGGCCATGGTTACGCGCCAGTTCCAGCGGCACAGCAGTCCAGAACAGGCTGAAGGTAGCGAACATGCAGCCCTGATAAAACGCACGCTGACGCAGTACCGGTTGCTGACGCAAGAGTGTCCACAGCGAACCGATCAGTTGGCCATACGTGGCGCTGTGATCAGGCTGACGCTTGGGCACGGTCAGTGCCAGCACCACGCTGATCGCCGCCATCAGTGCTGCGGCAATCATGAACATCGCGCGCCAGCCCAAATGGTCGGCCACCACGCTCGACACCGGCCGCGCCAGCAAAATGCCCAGCAGCAAGCCGCCCATGATCCCGCCGACCACCCGGCCACGGGATTCTTCCGGCGCCAGGTGTGCGGCCAAAGGAATCAGAATCTGCACCGACACCGAACTGAAGCCCACCAGCAACGAGATCAGCAGGAACACGTTCGGCTGATCGGTAAACGCCGCCGCCAGCAGGCTGGCAATCGCCACCACCGTGGTGATGATCATCAACCGGCGGTTCTCCAGCAGATCGCCCAGCGGCACCAGAAAGAACAGGCCCAGCGCATAGCCAATCTGCGTCAGCGAGACGATGAAACTGGCCATGGTGTCGGAGAGGCCGATGTCCGGCGCGATCAGGCCGATGATTGGCTGCGCGTAGTAGATGTTGGCAACGATGGCGCCGCAGCAGAAGGCGAACAGCAGCACCATGCCTCGGGTCATTGCGTGAGTGGTGGTGGTCATAAGGTTTCTCGATCCAGCGAAAGGGGGATGCGGTGAGGCTAAGGATTAATCCGCATGGGCAGAAGGCGCCAGCGGTTGATATCAGCTATTCCGTTGCGGAATGACTGGCGGCTATCAGCCTGTTGTCCATCGGCGGACCTTGCGTCCGACCGTTGCGGGTCGATGATACATTCACTTACATCCTGTTCGATAGCGTACTTATGTTTGCATCGGCTTGTTCAACATTGATGACCGGAGGATTGCAATGTTTCGTCAGCAGCTTCGCCACACCGCAACAATTGTCTTCATCAGCCTGCTGGGCGCGATGAGCGTGCAGGCCGCCGATGCTCCGGGGATGCGCATTGGCGTGCGCGGCGAGATCACCGGGGTCAGTACCGACAGCCTGAAAGTCCACGTCAACAGCGGCGAGAACGTGGTGATCCAGTTGACTGGTGAAACCAAAGTTCGCGCGGTCACCCTGGCCAATATCGAGGACATCAAACCCGGCAGCTACATCGGTTCGGCGGCGATGCCGCAAGAGGATGGCACGCTCAAGGCGCTGGAGGTGCATGTGTTCCCGCCGGAGCTGGCCGGCAGTGGCGATGGTCATCGGCCGTTCGATCTGGCCAAGGGCAGCAGCATGACCAATGGCAGCGTCGGCGATCTGGTGGTGAGCAATGGCCGGGTGCTGACGGTGAACTACAAGGGCGGGCAGCAGAAGATTCTGGTGCCGGAGGATGTGCCGATCGTCAATTTGATGCCGGGGGATCGGAGTTTGCTGACGGTTGGGGTGAAGATTGTGACGTTCGTCACGCAGAGTGCGGATGGCACGCTGACGGCGCAGTCGATTTCTGCCGGCAAAGACGGCGTTACCCCACCGATGTAAAAGCCCCTCACCCTAACCCTCTCCCGGAGGGAGAGGGGACTGATTGGGGGATGCTTCAGAGGTACACCGACCTGAACTTGCTTCAGTGAATCCATAATCGACTCGATATTTCAGGTCGATGTCTGACGCCAGACACCTCGGTCGGCCCCCTCTCCCTCTGGGA
>NZ_JAKNQL010000027.1 GCF_022662375.1 Pseudomonas sp. CROZ-RG-20F-R04-15
AGAGAGGGCTAGGGTGAGGGGCCACCCACTGAAGAAACCCAGAACAAGCAGGCACCCCAGACCTGCAATCAACCAGACCAACCCAGCCAAGCCCTGAGGAAGACCGCACCACTCATCATTCCCGCACAGGAGAACCGCAATGAGCGCCAACGTCGACCTGAACAACCGCCCCGACTACGACCGTGTCCTGCAGGACATCGCCGATTACGTCCTCACCTTCAAAGCCCCCTCTGCCGAAGCCCTCGACACCGCCCGCAACTGCCTGATGGACACGCTGGGCTGCGGCTTGCTGGCGCTGCGTTTCCCCGAATGCACCAAGCATCTCGGGCCAATCGTCGAGGGCACCGTCGTGCCGTTTGGCGCGCGTGTTCCCGGCACCTCCTATCGCCTCGACCCGGTGAAAGCCGCGTGGGACATCGGCTGTATCGTCCGCTGGCTCGACTACAACGACACCTGGCTCGCCGCCGAGTGGGGCCATCCATCCGACAATCTCGGCGCGATTCTCGCGGTGGCCGATCATCTTTCGCAGAAGCGTCTGGTCAACGCTGAAGCGCCGCTGACCATTCGTGATGTGCTCGAAGCAATGATCATGGCCCACGAGATTCAAGGCGTGATTGCCCTGGAAAACTCCTTCAACCGCGTAGGACTCGATCACGTCATTCTGGTGAAAGTCGCTTCAACCGCCGTCACCGCCAAACTGATGGGCGCCAATCGTGAGCAATTGCTGTCGGCGTTGTCCCACGCGTTCGCTGATGGTCAGGCCCTGCGCACCTATCGTCATGCGCCGAACGCCGGTTCGCGAAAATCCTGGGCGGCGGGGGATGCGACGAGTCGTGGTGTACGTCTGGCTGACATTGCCATGCGCGGCGAGATGGGCATTCCCGGGGTGCTGACTGCGAAACAGTGGGGCTTTTATGACGTGCTGTTCAGCCATACCAACAGCGATCTGGCGCTGAAACCGGAAGATAAACGCGCCTTCAGTTTCTCGCGGGCATTCGGCAGTTATGTGATGGAAAACGTCCTGTTCAAGATCAGCTTCCCCGCCGAGTTTCATGCGCAAACCGCGTGCGAAGCGGCGGTGACGCTGCATCCGCAGGTGCGCAATCGCCTGCACGAAATCGACAAAATCGTCATCACCACTCACGAGTCGGCGATCCGCATCATTTCCAAGGTCGGGCCGCTGGCCAATGCCGCCGACCGCGACCACTGCATCCAGTACATGACCGCCGTGCCACTGGCGTTCGGCAATCTGGTCGCCGAGCAATACGAAGACGATTTCCACCGGGCGCATCCGATCATCGATGTGCTGCGCGAAAAAATGGTCATCGTCGAAGAGCCACGTTTCACGCGCGAATACCTCGAGGCCGACAAACGCTCGATTGCCAACGCCGTGCAGGTGTTTTTCAAGGACGGCAGCAGCACTGAAAACGTCGTGGTGGAATACCCGATCGGCCATCGCCGACGTCGCGCCGAGGGCATTCCATTACTGGAAGACAAGTTCAAGGCCAATCTGGCAACACGTTTCACCGGCCAGCGCAGCGGCGAAATCTTC
Source organism: Pseudomonas sp. CROZ-RG-20F-R04-15 (assembly GCF_022662375.1). GTDB lineage: Bacteria > Pseudomonadota > Gammaproteobacteria > Pseudomonadales > Pseudomonadaceae > Aquipseudomonas. Next base: position 1,553 of record NZ_JAKNQL010000027.1, read on the forward strand.
GCGTTGTGCAAGGATCCGGCGCAGCTCGAAGCCACCCCGGTCAATCGTTTTGTGGATATGTTGGTTATCTGAACCACTTTTCCACAGGCAATTTGGTGATTGCAAAACCGCTCAACAAAATCGCCGAATAGATCATCAGCTCCCGGGACAGGGTTTGCCCCTCGTACCAGGCGCCGATGATCACGGCGAACACCGGGAAAATGATAAACACGAACGACAGAATGATCGGGCTCAGGCGTTTAAGCAGCAAAAAGTAAACGATGAATCCGCCCACCGATGCCACCAGCCCGAGATACAGCAGGGCGCCCCACGAGCGCGCGCTAACGGCACTGAACACCGGTGTCTCAACGCTCAGTCCGACAATAAATAACATCAACCCGGCGATGCCGATCGGCAACGTGTTGTAGGTGATCACACTAATCGCGCTGCCGTGCTTTTTCGTCACCACGTAACACAGCGCATGCATTACCGCCGCGCAGAGAATCGCCAGCACTCCCAGCCATTCGGCCTGATCCAGATGCAGACCCTGACTGCGAATAATCATGAACAGACTGCCAAAGCCGATGGCGATGCCGAGCATTTGTGACGGGTAGATTTTCTCGCGTAGAAACAGCGCGGAAAACAACAGGATAAACACCGGCATGCAACTGAACAGCAGCGCCGTCAGGCCCGATGACACGTGCATCTCGCCATAGTTGAGCAGGTAGTAGGGCAGGCTGAAATACGACAGCGTGACGAACACAAAGAACCAGCGACTTTGCCGGGGGAACAACAGCGGTTCCTTGCGCAACAGCGCGAAGCTGAGGAACAGCGGAAAGGCAATCAGAAAACGCAGCCCGGCGGCCGTCAGTGGCGGCACGCTTTCCACGGCAATCTTGATCCCCAGCCACGTCGTGCCCCAGCTCAGACAGACGATCAGAAACAGCGTGCTGGTGATCAAGCCGGCGAGCCAGGGTTTGCTGATGTTTATCGGTGTACTGACGGCGGTCGACATGCGGCGTGCTCCGAACGGTGGAATTGACCTTGTAGCGGAAACGGTCTATTCATGATTGAACCTGTTTAAAGCACGCTATTCGGGGTGACAATGACTGTCAAAGTAAGTATTGCCATGGTGTCAATCCTCCGCGACGGCCTCGTCAATGGCGTGGGCGTGAAATACAAACGTCTGGCGGATGCCGTAGCGCAAGCCATCGATGAAGGCGTTATCGATGCAGGATGCAAGTTGCCGCCGCACCGTTTGCTGGCGGACAGCCTGGGGGTGACCATTGGCACCATCAGCCGTGCCTACGGTGAACTGGAGCGTGTCGGATTGGTCGTCGCACGTGTAGGAGATGGCACCTACGTGTGTCAGCGCGGCATGGAACGGCCGCAGGACAAAGGCTTTCGCAATGTCAGTGATGAGCCTTCAGCCTGTTTCGACATGAGCCGCAATCAACCGATGCCAGGCCAGGAAGCCGCATTCATGAGCCAGAGCCTGCAGGAGCTGGCCAGCGATCCGCGCGTTTTGCAGCAATTGACCGGGTACACCGCTGAAGCCGGGCTGGCGCGGCATCGCGTGGCGGGGGCGGTCTGGTTGCAGCATGCGGCGTTCGTGCCGCACGCCGATCAGGTGTTGTGCGTCAACGGTGGTCAGCATGGTCTGTTGTGCGCGTTGATGGGCTTGCTCAAGGCCGGCGACACGGTGGTCACTGAGCATTTGTCCTACCCGGGGTTGATCGGCGTCGCACGTCAGTTGGGGATAAAACTGATCGGTGCCGCGATGGATGACGAAGGATTGTTGCCGTCGGCACTGGAGGAGAGCTGCCGTCAGCATCGGGTTTCGGCGGTGTATTGCACACCGACGATCCAGAATCCTACGGCTGCGGTCATGTCGATCTCGCGGCGCGAGGCGATTACCGATCTCTGCCGTCAGCACAATTTGCTGATTATCGAAGACGAAGCCCATGCGGTTCTGGATCGCCAGCGCCCGTTGCCGCTGAGCTATTTCGCGCCGGAGCGTTCGGTATTGATCGGCAGTCTGAGCAAGGCCGTTTCAGCGGGTTTGCGCATCGGTTACCTGCACGCGCCGCAAGCGTTGATCGGGCGTTTGAGTTCGGCCATTCGCGCAACGTGCTGGATGGCCAATCCGCTCTCGATGGAAGTGGCCAGCCTGTGGATCGAAAGCGGCATGGCCGAGCGTTTGCTGGACGAACAGATCAGCGAGATCGCTCGACGCAAGGCCTTGGTGGCGCCTGTTCTGCAGGGCTTGAACTACAAGACTCACCCTTACAGCCCGCACTTTTGGGTGGAAGTGCCGGAGCTGTGGCGGGCGTCGCAGATTGCGGCGGAATTGAAGGAAAACAATTATCTGGTCGCCACCGCTGAGGCATTTGCCGTGGGACATGCAGCAGTGCCGCAGTTTATTCGGGTGAGTGTGTGCAATGCGGTGGGGGATGATCGGTTGTTGCTGGCAGGGTTTGGGGCTTTAAGTCGCGCATTAACAGAGACCGTGTAATCGTTCTTCGCGAGCAAGCTCGCTCCCACAAGGGGTTGGGGTGAATGCAAAATGTACAAACACCCGAGAACCCTGTGGGAGCGAGCCTGCTCGCGAAGGCGTCGGATCAGGCAATGCAGAACTATTTGAACCGCCGCTCCACACCTTTCTCCACCAGAATCTTCGCCGAAATCTCTTCCACCGAAAAATGCGTGGAGTTGATGTGCGGGATGTTCTCGCGGCGGAACAGATTCTCCACTTCGCGCACTTCGAATTCACACTGGGCATAACTCGAATAACGGCTGTTGGGCTTGCGTTCGTTGCGGATCGCGGTGAGACGATCCGGGTCGATGGTCAGGCCAAACAACTTGTGCTGATGGGCGCGCAGGGCGTTCGGCAGGGTCAGGCGCTCCATGTCGTCTTCGGTCAGCGGATAGTTCGCCGCGCGGATGCCGAATTGCATGGCCATGTACAGACACGTCGGCGTTTTGCCGCATCGCGACACGCCCACTAGTATCAAATCGGCTTTGTCGTAATAGTGCGTACGCGCGCCGTCGTCGTTGTCGAGGGCAAAGTTGACCGCCTCGATACGCTCCATGTAATTGGAGTTGTGGCCGATCGAATGGGACTTGCCGACGGTGTAGGAAGAATGCTCGGTCAGTTCCTGCTCGAGCGGGGCGAGGAAGGTCGAGAAAATGTCGATCATGAAACCATTGGACGTTGCGAGAATCTCACGGATGTCCTGATTGACGATGGTGTCGAAGATGATCGGGCGAAAGCCGTCGGTTTCAGCGGCTTTGTTGATTTGTTGTACCATGGCCCGCGCTTTTTCAACGCTGTCGATGTACGGTCGCGTGAATTTGCTGAAGGTAATGTTTTCGAACTGCGCCAGAAGGCTTTGACCCAGGGTTTCGGCAGTGATGCCGGTGCCATCGGAGATGAAGAAAGCAGATCGTTTCATTTGCACCTTGGGCCTTAAGCTAATGAGCATTTCTGGATATGATAGGCGCGATTTGTCGGCCGCGACTGGCCCGCATTCTCACTTATTTTCCAGGTCCAGGCCATACAACCGGCCAAGGCTCCCCCGGGCCGCCGGTTTCTGAGCTTTTCCAACACAGTTAGTGGAGAGATCACCTTGGTAGAGTACGTAGTTTCCCTCGATAAGCTCGGCAAACACGATGTTGAGCATGTGGGGGGCAAGAACGCATCCCTGGGCGAGATGATCAGTAACCTGGCAGGCGCCGGTGTTTCGGTCCCCGGTGGTTTCGCCACGACGGCTCAGGCTTATCGTGATTTCCTCGAACTGAGCGGCCTCAACGACCAGATCCACCAGGCCCTCGACGCGCTTGACGTTGACGACGTCAACGCCCTGGCCAAAACCGGCGCGCAGATCCGTCAATGGATCATGGAAGCCGAATTCCCGGAAAAACTGAATGCCGAAATCCGCACCGCGTTCGCCGCGCTGTCGGCCGGCAATCCTGATGTGGCCGTGGCCGTGCGTTCCTCCGCCACCGCCGAAGACTTGCCGGACGCTTCGTTCGCCGGTCAACAGGAAACCTTCCTGAACATCCGTGGCGTGGAAAACGTAATCCGCGCCGCCAAAGAGGTGTTCGCTTCGCTGTTCAACGACCGTGCGATCTCCTACCGCGTGCACCAGGGCTTCGACCATAAACTGGTCGCCCTGTCGGCTGGCGTGCAGCGCATGGTGCGTTCGGAAACCGGCACCGCCGGCGTGATGTTCACCCTCGATACCGAATCCGGTTTCCGTGACGTGGTGTTCATCACCGGTGCCTACGGCCTGGGCGAAACCGTCGTACAAGGCGCGGTCAACCCCGACGAATTCTATGTGCACAAGGGCACGCTGGAGGCCGGTCGTCCGGCGATCCTGCGTCGCAACCTGGGCAGCAAGGCCATCAAGATGATCTACGGCGACGAGGCCAAGGCCGGTCGTTCGGTCAAGACCGTCGATGTCGACAAGGCTGAGCGCGCGCGTTTCTGTTTGAGCGACGCTGAAGTCAGCGAGCTGGCCAAGCAAGCGATGATCATCGAAAAGCACTACGGCTGCCCGATGGACATCGAGTGGGCCAAGGACGGTGACGACGGCCAGCTGTACATCGTGCAGGCGCGTCCGGAAACCGTGAAAAGCCGCACCCAGGCCAACGTCATGGAACGTTACCTGTTGAAAGAAACCGGCACCGTGCTGGTGGAAGGTCGTGCGATTGGCCAGCGCATCGGCGCCGGTAAAGTACGGATCATCAAAGACGTTTCCGAGATGGACAAGGTCCAGCCGGGCGACGTGCTGGTTTCCGACATGACCGACCCGGATTGGGAACCGGTGATGAAGCGCGCCAGCGCCATCGTCACCAACCGTGGCGGGCGTACCTGCCACGCGGCGATCATCGCTCGCGAGCTGGGCATTCCGGCCGTTGTCGGTTGCGGCAACGCCACCCAGCTGCTGAAGGATGGCCAAGGCGTGACCGTGTCCTGCGCCGAAGGCGACACCGGTTACATCTTCGAAGGCGAACTGGGCTTCGACATCAAGAAGAACTCCGTCGACGCCATGCCGGAGCTGCCGTTCAAAATCATGATGAACGTCGGCAACCCGGACCGCGCCTTTGACTTCGCGCAGTTGCCGAACGCCGGTGTCGGCCTGGCCCGTCTGGAGTTCATCATCAACCGCATGATCGGTGTGCACCCGAAAGCGCTGTTGAACTACGACGGTCTGCCGCAGGAAATCAAGGACAGCGTCGACAAGCGCATCGCCGGTTACGACGATCCGGTCGGTTTCTATGTGGAAAAACTGGTTGAAGGCATCAGCACCCTCGCTGCCGCGTTCGCGCCGAAGAAAGTCATCGTGCGTCTGTCGGACTTCAAGTCCAACGAATACGCCAACCTGATCGGCGGCAAACTCTACGAGCCGGAAGAAGAAAACCCGATGCTGGGCTTCCGTGGCGCTTCGCGTTACATCAGCGAATCGTTCCGTGACTGCTTCGAACTCGAATGCCGCGCGCTGAAACGTGTGCGCAACGAGATGGGCCTGACCAACGTCGAAATCATGGTGCCGTTCGTCCGTACCCTCGGCGAAGCCAGCCAGGTCGTCGATCTGCTCGCCGAAAACGGCTTGAAGCGCGGCGAAAACGGTCTGCGCGTGATCATGATGTGCGAACTGCCTTCCAACGCGATTCTTGCTGAAGAGTTCCTCGAATTCTTCGACGGTTTCTCGATCGGTTCCAACGACCTGACTCAGCTGACGCTGGGCCTGGACCGCGATTCCGGTATCATCGCGCACCTGTTCGACGAGCGTAATCCGGCGGTCAAGAAGCTTCTGGCCAACGCGATTGCTGCGTGCAACAAGGCCGGCAAGTACATCGGTATCTGCGGTCAGGGTCCTTCGGATCACCCGGATCTGGCCAAGTGGCTGATGGAACAGGGCATCGAAAGCGTGTCGCTGAACCCGGACACCGTGCTGGAAACCTGGTTCTTCCTCGCGGAAGGCCAAGCGCCGGCCTGATCAGTATGTGAACGGCCCGCTCCCTTTGCTGGTGGCGGGCTCTGAGAATCAAGTAGGGCGGGCTCCTGTAGATGCCGCCCTTTTTTGTGCAAGAGCATTATGCAAAGCAGCAGCAACCTGTTTCCTGTCGCCCTGATCAGCGCCGAGCGGCGCGGCGATCTGAGCGAAGACGTTTACCGACTCAAACCCGGCAATAGTCCCGACTGGTCCGTGGAGATCGCCGTCACCCGTTTGGGCATGGCCGATGACTCCGCGCCACGCGGCGTGCCGGTGATTTTGTTGCACGGCAGTTTTTCCAATCGACGCTTCTGGTTTTCACCGAAAGGCTTGGGCCTGGGCGCGTATCTGACGCGTCTGGGTTTCGACGTGTGGATTCCGGAGATGCGCGGCCACGGCCTGTCGCAGCGCAATGAGGAGTACCGGCGCAATCGCGTGGCCGACTATGCCCGTTACGATCTGCCGGCGATCGCCGCATTCGTGCGTGAGCAGAGCGGGCAGGTTCCGCACTGGATCGGCCATTCGCTGGGCGGCATCACCTTGGCGGCGGCGCTCGGTGGCGAGTACCTGGGCGAGCCGGCGGTGGCTTCGGCGGCATTTTTCGGCACCCAGGTCAGCCGCACATACTGGCCGCTGAAAATCCCGCCGGTGGAGTGGAGCAGCCGCTTCATTCTCAAGCGTTTCGCGCAACTGTCCGGTTCGCGGCTCAAACGTGGCCCGGAAGATGAACCGATCGGTCTGGCGCTGGAAAGCATGCGCTGGTACGGCTTGTTTGGCCGTTTTGGTGACAAGGACAAGGATTGGTGGGCAGGTCTTGCCGACGTCAAGGTGCCGGTGCTGGCAGTGACGGCGGCGGGGGATCATCAGGATCCGGCGTGGGCCTGTCGCAAACTGTTCGAGCAGATCGGCAGCGAGCACAAGCAGTTCATCAATCTGGGGCGCGAGCAGGGTTTCACCGATAATTTCGGTCATGTCGAAATGCTGGTGAGCAAAGCGGCGCAGACTGAGGTGTGGCCGCTGGTAGCGCGCTGGTTGAACGATCAGCAGGCGCCGATACTGGGCGAGAAGCCTGATCTGGCTGCCGCAGTCTGAAACGGGGGGCTGGGTGAAGGGCATTTCGTTCAGGTCGGCTTGCGGCTAAGATATGACGAATTGTGCGGTTCTGGTCATATTCGATGGCAGTTTAGCGATTACGTTTCAGCGTTTGTTCAGGTTCATTCAGCGAACATTCAATGAGCTAAGGTAAACAGCGACCAGCGGAACTCGTCTCTTCAGAACGCGGCATCCTTGATCGTCTTGCTTTTTACAGGAGTTTTTCGATGAACCATTACCTTACGCCTGACCTGTGCGACGCCTATCCGGAGCTGGTGCAGGTGCTGGAACCGATGTTCAGCAATTTCGGTGGCCGTGATTCATTCGGCGGCGAAATCGTGACCATCAAATGCTTCGAAGACAACTCGCTGGTCAAGGAACAAGCCGAACTCAACGGCAACGGCAAGGTGCTGGTGGTCGATGGCGGCGGTTCGCTGCGTCGCGCGCTGCTGGGCGACATGATTGCCGAGAAGGCCGCTAAAAACGGCTGGGAAGGGCTGGTGATCTACGGTTGCATCCGTGACGTCGACGTCATTGCCCAGACTGATCTGGGCGTTCAAGCCTTGGCCAGCCACCCGATGAAAACCGAAAAACGCGGCATCGGCGACCTCAATGTGCCGGTGACGTTCGCCGGTGTGACGTTCCATCCGGGCCAGTACATTTATGCGGACAACAACGGCGTGATCATCTCGCCGAGTCCGCTGCAGATGCCTGAATAAGAGTTTCGACAAAGGGATGCGGATGTTCGAGGAAGAAAACGCGCAATGGGGGCTGGTGCATGCCCTGGTGCTGGACGGAAAAGGTGGTGCGCGTTCGATAGCCCGGACTGAGCTCGACGATTTGCAGCTGCAGGCCCATGAAAGCCTGTGGCTGCATTGGGATCGCAGCCATCCGCAGACCCAGACCTGGCTACGCAAATCCAGCGGCCTCAATGAATTCACCTGCGATTTGCTGCTGGAAGAGAACACGCGTCCGCGCTTGCTGCCGTTGCCGGATTCCGAGCTGCTGCTGTTCTTGCGCGGGGTCAATCTCAACCCGGGCGCCGAGCCGGAAGACATGGTCTCGGTGCGGATTTTCGCCTCCGCCCAGCGAGTAATCTCGCTGCGTTTGCGCCCATTGCGCGCCACCGATGAGTTGCTGGCGCTGTTGAGCGAGGGCAAAGGCCCGAAAACTTCTTCTGAACTCATCCTTTATCTGGCGCAGTTCCTCACCAACAAGGTGCAGGATCTGGTCACTTGCCTCTCGGAAATCGCCGATGAGGAAGAAGAAAAGATGGATGCCGACGAACGGTATACCCCCGAGCATGGCGCCATTTTGCACATCCGTCGCCGGGCGGCCGGACTGAAGCGTTTTCTTGCACCGCAGCGGGATATTTTCGGACAACTGACGCGGATAAAACTGCCTTGGTTTGTCGATGACGATGCCGATTACTGGAATGAATTGAACAACAGTCTGACCCGCTATCTCGAAGAGCTCGAATTGACCCGAGAGCGCGTGGGGCTTGTGCTGGAGGCTGAAGACCGGCGCCTCAGCGAGCGTATGAATCGCACGATGTACCGCTTCGGCATCATCACCTGCATCTTTTTGCCGATGAGTTTCATCACCGGTCTGCTGGGCATCAACGTTGGCGGAATTCCATTCTCCAGCAGCCCTTATGGCTTCCTGATCGCCTGCTTGACGGTGCTCGCTCTGGCCTTCGGTCAGTGGTGGTTATTCCGTCGTTTGCGCTGGGTCTGAAAATGGCACATGTGACCCGACCAAATCTGCCCGCGTCTTTCACAGACATCACGAGAGGTGCGTATGCACGATCCGTTTGAACAGTCTTTGCGCGACATGCTCAACGCCTCGCCGTCCAGCCGCGACGACGATGCCTGCCTGGGCCGCGTACTCAAAACCGCCAACCGCCAGGTTGGCGCCGGTGATCTGTTCAGCCTGCTGGGCCGCTGGCTGCCCGCGCTGATGATCGCCCTGAATAACGGATCGGCCCATGTCTCGCCGGTTTCCCGTCTTCGTAAACCTACCGCTCGCACTGCTGATAAGGCTGATTGAATATGGAACTCGACCTCTGGACTCAGAGCCTCGTCACTGCAATGACTGCGTTGTGGACCAAAGTAGCCAACTTCATTCCGAACCTGTTCGGCGCACTGGTCGTGCTGCTGTTGGGTTTCGTCGTGGCCAAGCTGCTCGATACCTTGCTGTCCAAGCTGCTTGCCAAACTGGGCCTTGATCGCCTGATGGGTGGCACCGGCCTGACCAAATTGATGTCGCGAGCCGGGCTGCAAGTGCCGATCTCGACCCTGATCGGCAAAATCGTTTACTGGTTCGTTCTGCTGATTTTTCTGGTTTCTGCAGCAGAATCCCTTGGCCTTGAGCGAGTTTCAGCTACGCTGGATATGTTGGCGCTCTATTTGCCGAAAGTATTCGGCGCAGCCCTGGTGTTGCTGGTAGGTGTTTTGCTGGCGCAACTGGCCAACGGGCTGGTGCGCGGGGCGGCAGAAGGTGTGGGCCTGGACTACGCTTCGGGGCTTGGGCGAATTGCTCAGGGGCTGGTGATCATCATCAGCCTCTCGGTCGCGATCAGTCAGCTTGAGGTCAAGACCGACCTGCTGAACCATGTGATCGTCATCGTTTTGATTACCGTTGGTCTGGCGGTTGCGCTGGCCATGGGTTTGGGAAGCCGGGAAATTGCCGGTCAGATTCTTGCGGGAATCTATGTGCGTGAGTTGTATCAGGTTGGGCAACAAGTGCGTGTTGGCGAGGTCGAAGGGCAGATCGAGGAGATCGGCACGGTTAAAACCACATTGCTGACCGATGAGGGTGAGCTAGTCTCTCTTTCCAATCGGATCCTGCTGGAACAGCATGTGAGTAGCCGCTAATCCGGCAAACCCTGCTAATGTATGCCGCCGCAAAATGCCAGCTGATGCTGGTCGCGGTGGACATTGACCTGACTGTCGGCACGACTTGTTTTGAATAAAGCCCAAACGCTATCCACGCGCTACGACCCCCGCGAGCTCTCTGATGAGGAGTTGGTCGCGCGCTCGCATACCGAGCTTTTTCACGTAACGCGCGCTTATGAAGAACTGATGCGGCGTTACCAGCGAACATTATTTAACGTTTGTGCGAGATATCTTGGGAACGATCGCGACGCAGACGATGTCTGTCAGGAAGTCATGTTGAAGGTGCTGTATGGCCTGAAGAACTTCGAGGGGAAATCGAAGTTCAAAACGTGGCTCTACAGCATCACGTACAACGAATGTATTACGCAGTATCGGAAGGAACGGCGAAAGCGTCGCTTGATGGACGCATTGAGTCTTGACCCCCTCGAGGAAGCGTCCGAAGAAAAGGCGCCGAAACCCGAGGAGAAGGGCGGGCTTGATCGCTGGCTGGTGTATGTGAACCCGATTGACCGTGAAATTCTGGTGCTACGATTTGTCGCAGAGCTTGAATTTCAGGAGATCGCAGACATCATGCACATGGGTTTGAGTGCGACAAAAATGCGTTACAAACGTGCTCTAGATAAATTGCGTGAGAAATTTGCAGGCATTGCTGAAACTTAGTTCAGCGCAAATATCTCTTACGTGTAGGCAAGTTCTGATAGACTTGCCGCCGAGTTGTCCCCCGGTTTGCGGGACTGCTTCACAATCACCAGATGGGGATTTAACGGATGAAACTGAAAAACACCTTGGGCTTGGCCATTGGTTCTCTGATTGCCGCCACTTCGTTCGGCGCTCTGGCACAAGGCCAAGGCGCAGTTGAAATCGAAGGCTTCGCAAAGAAAGAACAATTCGACAGCGCTCGTAACTTCAAGAACAACGGCAACCTGTTCGGCGGTTCGATCGGTTACTTCCTGACCGACGACGTTGAACTGCGTCTGGGCTACGACGAAGTGCACAACGTGCGTTCCGACGACGGTCGTAACATCAAGGGCGCTAACACCGCTCTGGACGCTCTGTACCACTTCAACAACCCAGGCGACATGCTGCGTCCGTACGTATCGGCCGGTTTCTCCGATCAGAGCATCGGTCAGAACGGTTCCGGTGGTCGTGACCGCTCCACCTTCGCCAACGTTGGCGCTGGTGCCAAGCTGTACTTCACCGAGAACTTCTACGCCCGTGCCGGCGTTGAAGCTCAGTACAACATCGACCAGGGCGACACCGAGTGGGCTCCTAGCGTTGGTATCGGTGTGAACTTCGGTGGCGGCTCCAAGCCTGCTGCTGCTCCAGTTCCAGCACCAGCTGAAGTCTGCTCCGACAGCGACAACGACGGCGTTTGCGACAACGTTGACAAGTGCCCGGACACCCCAGCCAACGTAACTGTTGACGCTGACGGCTGCCCAGCAGTTGCTGAAGTTGTTCGTGTTGAGCTGGACGTCAAGTTCGACTTCGACAAGTCGGTTGTGAAGCCAAACAGCTACGGCGACATCAAGAACCTGGCTGACTTCATGAAGCAGTACCCATCCACCACCACTACTGTTGAAGGTCACACTGACTCCGTCGGTCCTGACGCTTACAACCAGAAACTGTCCGAGCGTCGTGCAAACGCCGTTAAGCAAGTTCTGACCAACCAGTACGGTGTTGAATCGTCCCGCGTTCAGTCTGTTGGCTACGGCGAATCCCGCCCAGTTGCTGACAACAAAACTGAAGCTGGCCGCGCTGTAAACCGTCGCGTAGAAGCGCAGGTTGAAGCTCAATCTAAGTAATTAGATGCCGCTCTGAGAAAAGCCCGGCTTAGGCCGGGCTTTTCTTTGTCTGCGATTTGAGATTGAAGCTTTGAAACCAGGCTACTCCTACATGGCGGCTATACGCGTCTCGCTGGCTTCCTGCGCATAACCAGCCACGGCGCCGATCACCAGTATCGCAGGGCTCTTCAATTGGAATCTGTAGGCTGCTTCGTTCATTGCCGTGAGATCGCTCCGGCATTCGCGCTGCTCTGGCAATGACGCATTTTCAATCATCGCCACCGGCGTATCCGCCGCCATCCCGCCCGCCAATAACTGATCGCGAATCTCGCCCAGCTTGGCCACGCCCATATAAACCACCAGCGTCGTACCGCCCTGCGCCAGCGCCTGCCAGTTCAATTGGCTGTCGTCTTGCGTGTGTGCCGTCACCAGCGTCACCCCGCGCGCCACCCCGCGTAACGTCAGCGGAATATCACACTGCGTCGCTCCGGCCAGCCCGGCGGTAATGCCATTGACCAACTCTACCTCGACCCCACGCTCACGCAGCCACTGCGCCTCTTCACCGCCACGGCCGAAAATGCACGGATCACCACCCTTGAGCCGCACCACACACTTGCCTTGGCGGGCGTAACGCAGCATCAGTCGATGGATAAATGCCTGCGGTGTTGAGCGGCAGCCGCCGCGTTTGCCTACCGCGATAATGCGCGCGGCGGGGCAGTGCTCCAGCACCGCGTCGTTGACCAGATCATCGATCAGCACCACATCGGCTTCGCGTAAGGCGCGTACCGCTTTGAGGGTCAGCAGTTCGGGATCACCAGGACCTGCACCCACCAGCCAGACTTTTGCATTCATGGTGTTTCCTCATCAGATGACGGCGACTGGCTGCACATCGGCAGCCAGCAAGCGTTTTATTTCCGGGACGCACGAACCGCATTGCGTTCCGCAGCCCAGCGTGTTTTTCAAACCCTGCAAATCCAAACCCTGGCGGATGCCGGCGCAAACCGCGTTGAGGCTGACGTTCTTGCAGTTGCACAGGGTTTTATCCGCAGTAATCTGCGCCCCGGCGCTGCCCGGTGGCGCACTCATTGGTGCCAGCAACCAGCGCCGCAGTTGTTCATCCGCGCGACCTTCCAGCCACAACCCCTGCACCCAATGCTGGGCAAGGGTTTCACCGGCCAGGCGGATCGCGGTGATCCGGCCGTTTTCAATGCGTACGCGCTTGCCGATCGCCCGACGGGGATCGTCATAAGCGAGTACCGGGCCTTCGATGAGTGACAGGCATTGGTCGATCTGAGCCAATAATTGTGGATTCGGCGCCTCACTGCTGGCTGCGCGTATCAGCAATGCCGATCGTTCACGTCCGACAAGGCTGAGACTCACGTAGGAAAATGCCTCACAGAGTGGTCGTAGGGCCTCGAAATGCCGCTGAACATCGCCTTCGATCAGTGCGAAAAGCTGCCACGGCAAATTCACCGGTTCCAGGCGCACGCCGCTGTGTTTCAGCTCCGGTTGTTTCGACAGTGGATCAAAGGCCGGCAGGGTCAGGCTGTTTACGCCGCCCTTGAGAAAACGGTCGCCCCAGTGCATCGGCAGAAACGCTTGTCCCGGGCGCACGCTGTCATCACTGCCGACTGCGACGATCACCGCACCGCGACGACTTTTAAGGTTGACCAGATCACCCGGCTGCAAGCGATGCCGACGCAGTTCGTCCGGGTGCAGGCTCAACAGCGCTTCGCTGACATGCCCGAACAATTGCGCCGCCGTACCGGTGCGGCTCATACCGTGCCATTGATCGCGCAGGCGACCGGTGATCAGCGTCAATGGGAAGCGCGCATCGCGCTGTTCCTTGGCGGCGCGATACGGGTCGGCAATGAACTGAGCCCGACCGTTGGCTGTAGGAAAAATACCGTCCTCATAGAGTCGTGATGTTCCTTTGCGGGCACCGGCAGGGAAGGGCCATTGCTGCGGTCCGATCTCGTCGATCAATGCATGACTGATCCCGGACAAATCCAGATCACGGCCGCGTGTCAGCCCTTTGAACTCATCGAACAACTGCGCGGGCTGAGTAAAGGTAAACAGGCTCGGTTCAGCGGGGCGCAGGCGTTTCTCCAGGCGCTGTGCGAAATCCACCGTGATCGCCCAGTCCGGCCGCGCTTCGCCCGGTGGGAGGATGGCTTTGCGTACGTGGGAAATGCGTCGTTCGGAGTTGGTCACCGAGCCTTCCTTCTCGCCCCAACTGGCGGCGGGTAACAACAGGTCGGCGAATGCTGCGGTTTCGGTAGTGCGGAAGGCTTCTTGCAGAACCACAAACGGGCAAGCCTCCAGCGCTGCTCGCACCGAGTGTTGATCCGGCATCGACTGCGCCGGGTTGGTGCAGGCAATCCACAACGCTTTGATCTTGCCGCTGCGCACCTGCTCGAAAAGTTCGACGGCGCTGAGCCCGGTCGTTTCCGGCATCCGCGCCACGCCCCAATAAGTCGCCACTTCGGCGCGGTGTTCCGGGTTGGTCGCATCGCGATGCCCCGGCAGCAAATTGGACAAACTGCCGGTTTCGCGCCCGCCCATGGCATTCGGCTGACCGGTAAGGGAGAAAGGTCCTGCGCCGGGCCGGCCGATTTGTCCGGTGGCCAGGTGCAGATTGATCAGCGCGCTGTTCTTCGCGCTGCCAGCCGTGGACTGGTTCAGCCCCATGCACCACAGCGACAGAAAACTCGGCGAAGTACCCACCCATTCAGCGCACTGCTGCAGTTGCTCGACACTGATGCCACATAACTGCGAAACCATTTGCGGGGTGTAATCGCGCACCAGACTCTTCAGTTCGGCGAGGCCATCGGTGTGCGCCTTGATGAAGTCGCGATCGATCCAGTCTTCCCACAACAACAGGTGCAAAATCCCATGGAACAACGCGACATCGGTACCGGGCAGAATCGCCAGATGCAGATCGGCAAGGTCACAAGTGTCGGTGCGCCGTGGATCAATGACGATGACTTTCATCTGTGGCCGGCGGGATTTTGCCTCCTCAAGTCGGCGAAAAAGCACCGGATGGGCGTAGGCCATGTTACTGCCGACGATCATCACGCAATCGCTGAGCTCCAGATCCCCATAACTGCACGGCGGGGCGTCGGCGCCGAGGCTGCGCTTGTAGCCGACCACCGCTGAAGACATGCACAGGCGTGAATTGCTGTCGATGTTGTTGGTGCCGACCAGCGCCCGCGCCAGTTTGTTGAAAGCGTAATAGTCCTCGGTCAGCAACTGCCCGGAGATATAAAACGCCACACTGTCGGGGCCATGTTCGGCGATGTTCGCGGCGAACACGTTGGCGGCGTGTTCCATTGCCGTGTCCCAGTCCGTGCGGCCGCGCGCCAGGCCTTTGCCCAGACGCAGTTCCGGATACAGTGCGCGAGCCGCGAGGTCGCCGGTCAGGTGCAGGGTCGAGCCTTTGCTGCACAGTTTGCCGAAGTTGGCCGGATGTGCCGGATCGCCGCTGACGCCGAGAATGCGCTCGCCGTCATGCTCGATCAGCACGCCGCAGCCGACCCCGCAATAACAGCAGGTCGAGGCGGTCGTCTGGCGGTTCATCAGATGGCGTCCCGCAGGGCCAGTTGCACGCGACCGTTCTCGACCCGCGCCGGGTGATGGTGCGCGCAACCGATGTCCGGCGCCTGCGCTTCGCCAGATTCGAGGTCGATTTGCCAATTGTGCAGCGGACAGGCCACGCGTTTGCCGTAGATCAAACCTTGTGACAACGGCCCACCCTTGTGCGGGCAGCGGTCGTCGAGGGCGAAAACTTCGTCGTCGCTTGTACGAAAAATCGCGATGTCACCTTTCGGTCCGGCAATGATCCGCGAGCCGAGGGCATTGATCTCGTCGAGGGCACAGATATCCAGCCAGTTCATGCCGGCACCTCCAGGTTTTTCACAGGGATCACATCGAATTCTTTCTTCAGTTGCGGCTGCGCCAGGCGTTCTTTCCACGGGTCCTGTTCGAACGACAGGGAGAATTGCAGGCGCTCGTTCAGGGCTTTGCGGCGCTCCGGGTCTTCCAGCACGGCTTTCTTGATGTGCTCCATACCGACCCGTTGCAGGTAGTGCACGGTACGTTCGAGGTAGAAGGCTTCTTCGCGATACAACTGCAGGAATGCGCCGTTGTATTCGCGCACTTCTTCGGCGGTTTTCAGTTTGACGAAGAATTCGGCTACTTCGGTTTTGATTCCGCCGTTGCCGCCGATGTACATCTCCCAACCGGAGTCGACGCCGATGATTCCTACGTCTTTGATCCCCGCTTCCGAGCAGTTGCGTGGGCATCCGGAGACGGCGAGTTTCACTTTGTGCGGCGACCACATGTTGAACAGGTCGTGCTCAAGCTCGATGCCCAGTTGCGTCGAGTTCTGCGTGCCGAAGCGGCAGAACTCACTACCAACGCAGGTTTTCACGGTGCGGATGGATTTGCCGTAAGCGTGGCCGGACGGCATGTCGAGATCCTTCCACACGCCGGGCAAGTCCTGCTTCTTGATGCCGAGCAAGTCGATGCGCTGCCCGCCGGTGACTTTGACCATCGGTACGTTGTACTTGTCGGCGACGTCGGCAATTCGCCGCAGCTCGGAAGGATTGGTCACGCCGCCCCACATCCGTGGTACCACCGAATAGGTGCCGTCCTTCTGGATGTTGGCGTGGGCGCGTTCGTTGATCAGGCGCGATTGCGGATCGTCCTTGGCTTCGCCGGGCCAGGTCGAAATCAGGTAATAGTTGAGGGCCGGGCGGCAGGTCGCGCAGCCGTTCGGCGTGCGCCAGTTGAGGTAGCACATAGTGCCGGCGATGGTCAGCAGATGCTGTTCGCGAATCGCTTGGCGAATCTGCCCGTGGTTGAGGTCGCTGCATCCGCAGATGGCCTTTTCGCTTTTCGGTTTGACGTCGGCCGCCCCACCCACGGTGTTGATCAGGATCTGCTCGACCAGCCCGGCGCAGGAGCCGCAGGAGCTGGCGGCTTTGGTGTGTTTCTTCACCTCATCGACGCTGAACAGACCGTGTTCCTGAATGGCTTTGACGATGGTGCCTTTGCACACGCCGTTGCAGCCGCAGACTTCGGCGGTGTCGGCCATGACCATGGCTTTGTCCTGGCCTTGATGTCCTACGTCGCCGAGGGCCTGCTCCATAGATGAAGAGCCGCCGAACATCAGGTGATCGCGGATCTGCCGAATGTCGTGATTCTCACGAATCTGGCGGAAATACCAACCGCCATCTGCCGTATCGCCGTACAGACAGGCGCCGACCAGCACGTCATCCTTGATTACCAGTTTTTTGTACACGCCGCCGATCGGGTCGGAGAGGGTGATGGTCTCGGTGCCTTCGCCGCCCATGAAGTCGCCAGCGGAAAACAGGTCGATGCCGGTGACTTTCAATTTGGTTGACGTCACCGACCCCTGATAACGGGCGAAGCCCAGTTGTGCGAGATGGTTGGCGCAAACCTTGGCCTGCTCGAACAATGGCGCGACCAGCCCGTAGGCAATGCCGCGATGACTGGCGCATTCACCGATGGCATAAATACGTGGGTCGTAGGTTTGCAGAGTGTCGTTGACCAGAATCCCGCGATTGCACGGAATGCCGGCCTTTTCCGCCAGTTCGGTGTTAGGGCGAATGCCAGCAGCCATCACCACCAGATCGGCGGGGATGATCTCGCCGTTCTTGAATTGCACCGAGCCGACCCGGCCATTGCCGGCGTCGTGCAAGGCCTGGGTCTGTTCGCACAAACGGAAATGCAGGCCACGGGATTCGAGGGCGCCTTGCAGCAACTGGCCACTGGTTTTGTCGAGTTGGCGTTCAAGCAGCCATTCGCCGATGTGCACCACGGTGACGTGCATGCCGCGCAGCATCAGGCCGTTGGCCGCTTCGAGGCCGAGCAAGCCGCCGCCGATGACCACCGCGTGTTTGTGGGTTTTGGCGGTGTCGATCATGGCTTGGGTGTCGGCGATGTCGCGGTAACCGATCACCCCGTGCAAGGTGTTGCCGGGGATCGGCAGAATGAAAGGGGTCGAGCCGGTGGCGATCAGCAGACGATCGTATTCGGCTTCGGTGCCGTCCTCGGCGATCACGCGGCGTTTGACCCGGTCAATCTCCACCACTTTGCGGTTGAGCAGCAATTTGATGTTGTTTTCCAAATACCAGTCGAGGTCGTTGAGCACGATCTCTTCGAAAGTCTGTTCGCCGGCCAACACCGGCGAGAGCAGAATGCGGTTGTAGTTGGTGTGCGGTTCAGCGCCGAAGACGGTGATGTCGTACAGCTCATTGCTCAGTTTGAGCAGTTCTTCGAGGGTGCGGACCCCGGCCATGCCATTGCCGATCATCACCAGTTTGAGTTTTTTCATCAGGTTCTCCGGGGAGCTTTGGCTAGCCTCTTGTGGGCAGTCAGGCCTTGCTCGAGAAATTTTGCGCAAACAAAAAAAGGCGTCCCGCTAGTTGCCTAGCGAGGACGCCTTTGTCCTGGTCCCGTTCTCTCGGGAAGCGCAGCCTTCGTCGTTGAAGGTTGGGCTTTATGGGTGTGTTGAGAGGGTTAATGCAGTGGTTGTGCCAAGTGGGGAAGGTGGCGGGTTTATTGGGGTTTGGCAGGTTCTGAGGATGATTTTTTGCACTGAATCGAGGCGGGTTGCTCGTTCGTGGGGCGCTCAGGTAGATGGGTTTGTGGTGATTGGGCTGACGTTATCGCGAGCAGGCTCACTCCTACATGGGAATGCATTTCAAATTGTAGGAGTGAGCCTGCTCGCGATGGCCGCGACGCGGTGTCAGTGATGAAACAACAAAATCAGCAGCACCAGATTCCCAAACAAAGCCACCAAAGCCATCGTCCGCCAGACCTTCAACGGCTCTCGCTCCAATAATGGCCGAGGCCGCACGCTCAAACTCCGCCGCTCGCCCTGTTCCAGCACCAACAACCATTCCTCAGCCGTTTCAAAGCGCTGCTGCGGATCCGCCGCCACGCCACGCTCCAGACTCTGCGCCAACCATTCCGGCAGATCCGGTCGATAACGACTGGCGCTTACCGGCGTACCAAAGCGCGGCCGCTGAAAGGCTTCGATCTCGCCGTAGGGGAAATGTCCGGTCAGCAGGAAATACAAGGTCACACCGACCGCATACAAATCCTGCTGCACATCCGGCGGATCCCCGCGAAACGCTTCCGGGGCGATGTAACTTGGGGTTCCGGGCAGCGTCGATGGCGCGTCTTCGGACAATCCCGGGCAATACGCCAGGCCAAAATCCAGCAGCCGCAGTTCGCCATCGTCGCCCATGTGCAGGTTTTCCGGTTTGATGTCCCGGTGCAGGATCTGCCGCCGATGCAGCAGCCCTACCGCGCGCAACAGGCGCTCGGCGATGTCTCGCCATTGAGCCAAGGGGAAATGCCCGAGTTGCGCCAGCGTCGTACCGGAATATTCGCGCATCACGTAGTACAAATGCTGACGCTGTTGGCAGGCATGGACTTCAGGAAAGTGGCGACCGGCTACGCGTTTCAGAAACCATTCCTCGGACAACAGTGCTTGCCCGGCGTAGGAATCATCGGCGGAACGCGTGGGTAGGGTTTTCAGAAGCCACGTCTGACCTTGTCCATCAAACACCCGATACAGCAGCGATTGCTGGCTCTGAGCGACAACATCCAGCACCTGCCAGCCTTCGAACGACTGACCGGGTTTCAACGGTGGCGGCAAGGGCCATTGCTGCAAATGAATCAATGCATCGCCGATATTCGCTTCACCCACCGCATCGACGCGCACCAGCAATGCACTGGCATTGTCCTGACTCCCGGCCAGATGCGCCGCGTTGACCAGCGTTTGCGCAGCACTGTGCAAATCCGGCTGGTCACGCAGAATCGCCGCAATCGCGGTATCACCCAACGTCGACCAGACGCCGTCGCTGAGCAGCACAAAGCTTTCGCCTTCACGCAGTTCGCCATCGAGAAAGTCCAGCACCAGATGCTGATCCAGCCCGAGCGCACGCTTGAGCACATGCTGCATGCCCGGCTGCTCCCAGACGTGGTCTTCGCTGATCCGCTGCAAACGCTCGGCGTGCCAGCGATACACCCGGCAATCGCCGACGTGGGCGAGGGTGAAGCGCCGACCGCGCATGACCACAGCACTGACCGTGGTGAGCAACGGCTGGCCACCGCCATTGGCCTGCAACCAGCGATTTTGCGCGAGCAGCAGACGATCCAGCGCCTGCGCCACGCTCCAGGTTTGCGGCGTGGCGTAGTAGTCGAGCGCCAAGGCCTGCAAGGTCGAGCGGGCGGCGAGTCCGCCATCGGCGCACTGGCTGACACCGTCGGCGATGGCGAACAGAAAACCCTTGCTCGCCGCCAGTGCCGGCGCCGGTGTTACCGAACGCAAGGCGTCCTGATTCTCCGCGCGCGGACCGGTGGCGCTGGCTTCGGCAAAGCTCAGTTGCAGGGCCATCGACGCCTCAGACCCGCGCCGCCGTCACCGCTGCCGAACCCCAAGTGGTTCTCCAGCGCCGCTTGACGCCGTGCAGGCCAAACCACGCCAACACGCCAAGGCTGGCGAACAACCACAGGGCCAGTTGATAGCTGCCGGTGCTCTGTTTGATTGCGCCCATGCCGGCCGCCAACGCGAAACCACCGATGCCGCCGGCCATGCCGATCAAACCGGTCATGACGCCGATCTCCAGACGAAAACGCTGCGGCACCAGTTGGAACACCGCACCGTTGCCTGCGCCTAAACCGAGCATGGTGCAGACGAAAAGTGCCAGCGCGGCGTAGGAACTCGGCAGATTGAAACCCACAGCAGCAATGCAAATGGCCGCCACGGTGTACATCGCCAGTAACGTGCGAATGCCACCGAAGCGGTCAGCCAGCGCGCCACCCAACGGCCGCATCAAACTGCCGCCGAACACACAGGCAGCGGTGTAGTAACCGGCAGTCACCGGGCTCAAACCGTATTGATCGTTGAAGTAGCCGGGCAGGGCGCTGGCCAGACCGATGAAGCCGCCGAAGGTCACGCTGTAGAAAAACATGAACCACCAGCTGTCACGGTCGCCCAGCGCCTTGAAGTAGTCGGCCATGGCTTTGGCTTTCGGCCGTTGTGGCGCGTTTTTCGCCAGCCAGGCGAACAGCAGCAGCGTCAGGATCAATGGAATCAGGGCGAAACCGAAAACATTGCTCCAGCCGAACGCGGCGGCGAGCACCGGTGCGAGCAGCGCGGCGAACACGGTGCCGGAGTTGCCCGCGCCAGCGATGCCCATGGCTTTGCCCTGATGCTGCGGCGGATACCATTGTGACGCCAGCGGCAGGGCTACGGCAAACGAGGCGCCGGCCATGCCGAGGAACAGGCCGAGCAGCAGGGCTTGTTCATAACTGTGGATGCCGAGTTTCCACGCACCGAACAAGGCGCAGATCACAATGACCTGACCGATCAGCCCAGCGGTTTTCGGTGACAGCCGATCGGCGAGCATGCCCATGATGAAGCGCAACACGGCGCCAGCAAGGATCGGCGTGGCGACGACGAGCCCGCGTTGTTGCGTGGTCAGGTGCAGGTCGGCAGCAATCTGCACCGCCAGCGGGCCGAGCAAGTACCAGACCATGAAGCTCAGGTCGAAATACAGGAAGGCCGCGAACAGGGTCGGGGTGTGGCCGGATTTCCAGAAGCTTGAATTCATCGCGCACCTCAGCTGAAAAGAATCTCGAAAGGAGTCGTGCAACAGCAGATGGCGCGCCACCACGGCCGCACCACCGGCCCCGGTCTGTGGGGCCAAAACGCAAAAACGCCGCTCCCTGATGCGCCGGTTGGGCGAACGGGTGAGCGACGTCTTTGTCGTGGGTGGGGCAACCGCCGTTGGTTACCTGTGGGTTTACTTAGCGAGATTTGTGCCAACAGCCGGAAAATCAAAAGCCCCTCACCCTAGCCCTCTCCCAGAGGGAGAGGGGACCGATCGAGGTGTTTGGTGTATGTACGCCGACGTGAAATACCGAGTCGAACACACATTCTGAAAAGCCCCTCAGCCTAGCCCTCTCCCGGAGGGAGAGGGGACTGATTGGGGGATGCTCGCGAAGTACGCCGACCTGTGATTTTTTGCTGTGAATCCATAATCGACTCGGTCTTTCAGGTCGATGTTTGACGCCGGACACCTCGGTCAGTCCCCTCTCCCTCCGGGAGAGGGCTAGGGTGAGGGGCTTCTCAAGCAACCAAAGCTTTCAGCCCAACAACTCACTCATCGCAATAATCTGCTCCGCCACCTGAATCAGCTTCTGCTGCCGGCTCATCGCCTGCCGCCGCATCAAGGTGTAAGCCTCTTCCTCATTGCAATCCTTCATCTTCATCAACAACCCCTTGGCCAGCTCAATACGCTTGCGCTCAGCCAATTGCTGATCACGCGCCTGAAGCTGCGCGCGCAAGGCCTGATCACTCTCGAAACGTGCCATCGCCACATCGAGAATCGGCTGCAAACGCTGGGCGTGAATGCCTTCGACGATGTAGGCACTGACCCCGGATTTGATCGCCTGGCGCATCACGCCCGGGTCATGTTCATCGGTAAACATCACGATTGGCCGTGGCTGGTCGCGGCTGACCAGCACCACTTGCTCCATGACATCGCGGCTCGGTGACTCGGTATCGATCAGGATCACGTCCGGGCGCACCGTTTCGACGCGCGCCGGCAGGTCGATGGTCAGGCCGGACTCGTCGATGACTTCGAAACCGGCTTCAGTCAGCGCGGCTTTCAGGCGGCCGACTTTTTTCGCCGTGTCGTTGATCAGCAGAATGCGCAACATGTTCGCGGTCTCCTGTCAGCGGCGGGCGAGAAGAGGGGCGTTGTCGCTCAACGCATGCAGTTTGAAGCTGCGCGCATAAGCGGCCGGGTCACTGCCGTCCCAGATTTTGCCGTCGAGCAACTGGCTGCAGCGCATATCGGTGCCCCACGCTGCAACACCGACCGCCGTGGCTG
Source organism: Pseudomonas sp. CROZ-RG-20F-R04-15 (assembly GCF_022662375.1). Taxonomy (GTDB): domain Bacteria; phylum Pseudomonadota; class Gammaproteobacteria; order Pseudomonadales; family Pseudomonadaceae; genus Aquipseudomonas. The sequence continues at coordinate 24,241 of NZ_JAKNQL010000027.1, forward strand.
CTTCGCGATACAGATCAAGCTGCTGAACCTGGCGGGCTACGGCGAGGTAATCCGGGTCTTCGCGCAGCAAACCCCAGCGGCGGAACTGGGTCATGAACCACATGCCATCGGACAAGTACGGCAAATTCACTTGGCCATTGCCGTGAAAGCGCAGCGCGTGCGGATCCTGCCAGCGATTGCCCAGCCCATCCGAATAGTCGCCGAGAAAACGCGGTTCGATGCACGCAAGCGGCGCGTCCAGATACTCCGGCGCACTGAGCAATTGCGCGGTGCTGCGACGATTTTCCGGGCTTTCTTCGATGAAACGGCTGGCCTCAAGAATTGCCATCACCAACGCCCGCGCAGTGTTCGGGTATTGCTCGACAAACTCACGCGTGCAGCCGAGGACTTTTTCCGGGTGATCGGGCCAGATCGTCTGGCTGGTGGCCAAGGTAAACCCAAGATCCTGCTGCACCGCGCTGGCCGCCCACGGCTCGCCGACGCAAAAACCATCGATACGCCCGGCTTGCAGGTGCGCGACCATTTGCGGCGGCGGCACGACGACGCTGTCGACATCCTGCAACGGATGAATGCCCTGACTCGCCAGCCAGTAATACAGCCACATCGCGTGGGTGCCGGTGGGAAATGTCTGGGCGAAGGTGAGTTTTGCGCGGCTTTGGTGCACATGCCGATCCAGCGCTTCAGGACTGCTCACGCCGAGGTTCTGCAGACCGTGGGAGAGGTTGAGGCTCTGGCCGTTCTGATTCAGGCCCATCAGCACGGCCATATCGGTCGGAGCAACGCCGCCGATGCCCAGATGCACGGCGTAAATCAGTCCGTAAAGACTGTGCGCGGCATCGAGTTCGCCGCTGACCAGGTTGTCGCGCAGATTGGCCCAAGAGGCCTGGCGCTTGAGGTTCAGCGTTAGTCCGTAAGGCTGGGCAAAGCCCTGTGTGGCAGCAACGACAACCGAGGCGCAGTCGCTCAGGGCCATGAAGCCTAGGTTGATCGCAGTCTTTTCCGGGGCATCGCTGCCATTGACCCAGGCCAATGGCCCTACCGAAGGTTCATTCATGCATTGCCACCTCGAAAAAAAAGCGCCGCCGCGGACTTTGCGCAGGCAAAACCCGGGACGACGCCATTGTCCCTGCCCGCTGGCCGTCATTGGCTGGCGCGCTGATAGCCAAGAGGGTGCAAGGCATATGCCACCGGCAGTGATTTGCGCGTGCGCCTCGCGCGGTGGGTCGATGCCCGGCTATAATCGCCGCCTCTTTTCGCCGCCCGAGTCATCGCCGCCCATGTACACCCTGGCCCGTCAGCTGTTGTTCAAACTTTCCCCGGAAACCTCCCACGATCTGTCGCTGGATCTGATCGGCGCGGGTGGGCGTTTGGGCCTCAACGGCTTGCTGTGCAAGGCGCCGGCGAAGAAGCCGGTGACGGTCATGGGCCTCGAATTCCCGAACCCGGTGGGTCTGGCGGCCGGTCTGGACAAGAACGGCGCGGCCATCGACGGCTTCGCGCAACTGGGTTTCGGTTTTGTCGAAGTCGGCACCGTGACCCCGCGCCCACAGCCAGGCAATCCGAAGCCACGGATCTTCCGCCTGCCGGAAGCCGAAGCAATCATCAACCGCATGGGTTTCAACAACCTCGGTGTCGATAACCTTTTGGCGCGCGTTGCCGCCGCTAAGTACAAAGGCGTGCTGGGCATCAACATCGGCAAGAACTTCGATACGCCGGTCGAGCGCGCGGTCGACGATTACCTGATTTGCCTCGACAAGGTTTACGCCCACGCCAGCTATGTGACGGTCAACGTCAGCTCGCCAAACACCCCGGGCCTGCGCAGCCTGCAATTTGGTGATTCGCTCAAGCAGTTGCTCGCGGATCTGGCTACCCGCCGCGCCGAACTGGCCTTGCGTCACGGTAAACATGTGCCGCTGGCGATCAAGATTGCACCGGACATGACCGACGAAGAGACTGCGCAGGTCGCGCAGGCACTGATCGAAACCGGCATGGACGCGGTAATCGCGACCAACACCACGCTGAGCCGTGTTGGCGTTGAAGGCATGGAGCATGGCGACGAGGCGGGCGGTCTGTCGGGCGCGCCGGTGCGGGAGAAGAGCACCAATACCGTGAAGGTGCTGGCCGGTGAGTTGGCCGGGCGTTTGCCGATTATTGCTGCTGGCGGGATTACTGAAGGCAAGCATGCTGCCGAGAAGATCACTGCCGGTGCGAGCCTGGTGCAGATCTACTCCGGCTTCATCTATAAAGGCCCGGCGCTGATCCGTGAGTCGGTAGACGCGATCGCCGCCCTACGCTGATCCAATTGTGGGAGCGAGCCTGCTCGCGAAGGCGCCAGTTCAGTCAATATTTCTGTGACTGACACACCGCTTTCGCGAGCAGGCTCGCTCCCACAGGTTTTTTGTTTGGGCACAAATAATGTGACAGGCATAAAAAAGGGCTCCTCGAAGGAGCCCCTGGGCCGCAGCCCGCCGTCCGGGAAGGACGTGCATGGTAAGTCGTTACAAATTCAGATTGTCGTGTCGGAGTTAATGCCCTGTGTCAGCCGACGGCGTGAAGTTCGTTGAGTCTGTGGATTCCCGCAGTGCCGGTCATACCGTCCCAGTTGTCGCCGCGTCCTTCTCGCCAGCCGTTGATCCAGGCTTGACGTACCGACGGTAGAGTAAATGGGCAAAGCTCACGGGATTTGCCACCAACGCCATATTGATATCCGCGCAAAAATGCTCTTTCCAACGGATCACGCTTAAGTCTTCTCATAGGGTGTTTCCCTCACTTGTTGACTGTTTTGTGTCGCGTTGACCTCAACTGAGGTCTGGCAGAAGAAACCTGCCATGGTGCGGCTCGCTGCCGGCGTGGCGAGCCAAGGTGTTGACGCCGTTGCGACGTCAACCTGTGTTCAGTTCTAACCAATGAGTCACACCGAGGGAATGATCGTTTTGTCATAAGGACGTAACGAAATTAGTGCTACAGCCATAAGTAACGACGGGTTTCATGCACGGTTTTTCGGCAAACCCCGGTATGATCGGCCCCGCGCTGCATGATGGGGTTAATTCTTTAGTGAGAATGACCCACGTTTGCGCTGGGGTATAAAGCGACGAAGGGTCGCTTTAAGACTTTTTGTTTCATCAACTTTTTTATCTGTCCCGGCATCTAAGCTCTTTTAACCCGAGCAGCGGGGATGGAACGGCACACCTTCGTGCCACGCGGGCGTTCTTTTAGAAAAGCGCCTGATTGAAAACCGGATCGGCAATGCGTTGCCGATTCACTAGCCAAAGGCTCTGGAAATACCATGTCCGACAGTTTCGAACTCTTCCTCACTTGCCCTAAAGGCCTTGAAGGCCTGCTCATCGAGGAAGCCGTCGGGCTTGGCCTTGAAGAAGCGCGCGAGCACACCTCCGCCGTGCGTGGCATGGCGACCATGGAAACCGCTTATCGCCTGTGCCTCTGGTCGCGTCTGGCCAACCGCGTGTTGCTGGTGCTCAAGCGTTTCCCGATGAAAGACGCTGAAGACCTCTACCACGGTGTGCTCGACATCGAGTGGCAGGATCACATGCTCAGCGACGGCACTCTGGCCGTTGAATTCAGCGGTCACGGCTCAGGCATCGACAACACCCATTTCGGCGCGCTGAAAGTCAAAGACGCCATCGTCGACAAACTGCGCACGCCACAGGGCGACCGTCCGTCGATCGACAAACTCAACCCGGACCTGCGCATTCACCTGCGTCTGGATCGCGGCGAAGCGATTCTCTCCCTTGATCTCTCCGGCCACAGCCTGCACCAGCGCGGTTATCGCTTGCAGCAGGGCGCGGCGCCGCTGAAGGAAAACCTCGCAGCGGCGATCCTGATCCGTTCCGGCTGGCCACGCATTGCCGCTGAAGGCGGCGCGCTGGCTGACCCGATGTGCGGTGTCGGTACGTTCCTCGTCGAGGCGGGCATGATCGCCGCCGACATGGCGCCGAACCTGCGCCGTGAGCAGTGGGGCTTCACCGCGTGGCTCGGTCACGTGCCGGCGCTGTGGAAAAAACTCCACGAAGAAGCCGTTGAACGCGCCGCTGCCGGCCTGGCCAAGCCACCGCTGTGGATTCGCGGTTACGAAGCTGATCCGCGTCTGATTCAGCCGGGCCGCAACAACGTTGAACGTGCCGGCCTGAGCGAGTGGATCAAGATCTACCAGGGCGAAGTCGCGACCTTCGAGCCGCGCCCGGACCAGAACCAGAAAGGTCTGGTCATCTGCAACCCGCCGTACGGCGAGCGTCTCGGCGATGAAGCCAGCCTGCTGTATCTCTACCAGAACCTCGGCGAACGTCTGCGTCAGGCCTGCCTGAACTGGGAAGCGGCGGTGTTCACCGGCGCGCCGGATCTGGGCAAGCGCATGGGCATTCGCAGCCACAAACAGTATTCGTTCTGGAACGGCGCGTTGCCGTGCAAGCTGCTGTTGATCAAAGTGCTGCCGGATCAGTTCGTCACCGGCGAGCGTCGCACTCCGGAACAGCGTCAGGCCGAGCGCGAGCAAGCGGCTTACGATCAGACCCCGGACGAGCCGCAAGAGCGCAAGTTCAACAAGAACGGCAACCCGATCAAACCGACGCCAGCCCCGGCACCGGTGATCGAGCAACCCCGCTTGAGCGAAGGCGGGCAGATGTTTGCCAACCGTCTGCAAAAGAACCTCAAGGCCATGGGCAAGTGGGTCAAGCGCGAAGGCATTGATTGCTACCGTGTCTACGATGCCGACATGCCTGAGTACGCGATGGCGATCGATCTGTATCACGACTGGGTGCACGTGCAGGAATACGCCGCACCGAAGTCGATCGACCCGGAAAAAGCCTCGGCGCGCATGTTCGATGCACTGGCAGCGATTCCGCAGGCACTCAACGTCGACAAGAGCCGCGTGGTGGTCAAACGCCGCGAGCGCCAGAGCGGTACCAAGCAGTACGAGCGTCAGGCTGCGCAAGGCAAGTTCAATGAAGTCAGCGAGGGCGGCGTGAAGTTGCTGGTCAACCTCACCGACTACCTCGACACCGGTCTGTTCCTCGACCACCGCCCAATGCGCATGCGTATCCAGAAAGAGGCGGCCGGCAAGCGCTTCCTCAATCTGTTCTGCTACACCGCGACCGCCAGTGTGCACGCGGCCAAGGGCGGAGCGCGCAGCACCACCAGCGTCGACCTGTCGAAGACCTACCTCGATTGGGCACGCCGCAACCTGTCGCTTAACGGCTACTCGGACAAGAACCGTCTGGAGCAGGGCGATGTGATGGCGTGGCTGGAAAGCAGCCGTGACGAGTACGACCTGATCTTCATCGATCCGCCGACGTTCTCCAACTCCAAGCGCATGGAAGGCATCTTCGACGTGCAGCGTGACCAGGTGCAGTTGATTGACCTGGCCATGGCGCGTCTGGCGCCGGGTGGTGTGCTGTATTTCTCCAACAACTTCCGCAAGTTCCAGTTGGAAGAAAACCTCGCCGAGCGTTATGCGGTCGAGGAAATCAGCGCGCAAACCATCGACCCGGATTTCGCCCGCAACACCAGGATCCACCGCGCCTGGAAAATCACGGCTCGTTGACGCTTGGCGAAATTGGATCCACAGAGCCTTGATTTTTAAAGGCTCCGTGGATCTGCCCGCGCTAGCTAAATTAGTGGCTAATAGCTATAACTCACACACGGTCAATGGGGTTTTCCCGTAAATGCTGGCGTAGTGTGAGTTGTCTTTATGTCGTTGCACCCCGTGCGCCCAAAGATTCTGGGTTTTATCAGCGAAGACGTCTCGGCCTGGCTGGTCGCGCTGCTGGTATTGCTTGCCGGCGGGATTCTCACGGGGTTGCTTGCCTGGGCTACCCTCAATCAGTTTCAGCAACAGACGCTTCAGCGGTTTCAACTGCTGGCCAACGAACGTTACAGCCGCATCGAAGAGCGATTTCAGGACCAAGAGCAACGCCTCGACGGTCTGCGCCGCTTTTTCGCCAACTCTGAATCGGTGTCCCGCGCCGAATTCGACGGTTACACCCAACCTTTATTACTGCGCACCCAAGCCTATTCGTTTGCCCTCAAGGTCAGTGGCGCCGAGCGCGCGGCGTTTGAGCAGCGGGTGCGTGACGAAGGCCTGAGCAACTTTACCCTGCGTGAGCTGAATGCCCAAGGCGAGCTGCAACTGGCTGGCGTGCGCGATGCATACGTGCCGGTGCTCTACAGCCAGACGCAAAGTCGGCTTGGCTCACCGCTGGGTTATGACTTGCTGGCGCAGCCGTTGCGCCGCGACACCCTGCAACGGGCCGACAAGCTCGGCGGGCTGGCGGTGTCGCAACCGATGCACCTGGTCAATATCGAGCCATCCTACGCACGCGGTGTGCTGCTGGTGGCGCCGGTGAGCCGCAATGGTGAACGACAGTCGTTTGGCTACGTGATGGCGGTGATCAGCATGCGCCAGCTGCTCGCCGACGGTTTGCCGGATGCCTTTCATGACTATCTGTCGGTGCGCATTCTCGATATGTCGACCAATGATCAGCACGAGGCCTTGTTCGAGTCGACCAACGAGCCAGCGCCGAGCGATCTGTCCGCCACGCGTCTGGTACGCATGGCCGATCACGACTATCAGGTCGATATCTTGCCGAGTGAGGCGTTCGTTCAGGCCAACCATTCGTCGGTCGGCAGCGTGATCATTCTGGGCAGCTTGCTCAGTCTGCTGCTCAGCGCCTTGCTCTATGTGTTGGTCAGTCAACGTCAGCGCGCCTTGCGCATGGTTGAGCAGCGCACGCAGGAACTGCACGCCAGTGAGCAGGAATTGCGCGGCACTCACGGTCAGTTGCGCGGCGTGCTGAATGCGGCGACGCAAGTGGCAATCATCGCCACGGACTTGCGCGGGGTGATCAATACTTTCAACCCCGGCGCCGAACAAATGCTCGGCTACAGCAGCGCCGATGTCGTCGGCCACATGACCCTGGAAAACCTCCATCTGCCTCGTGAACTGACAACCCGCGCTGCGGAGTTGAGTGCGCGCTACGGCAAGACCATCCCGACGTGCCACGCGATGCTGGTCGAGGGCGGCGAAGTCGGCGGCCACGAGGCTCGCGAGTGGACGCTGATGCGCAGCGATGGCAGCCATCTGCCGGTGAACATGCTCGCCACGCCGGTACTCGATGAACAAGGGCTGTGGGTCGGACATCTGGCAATCTGCATCGACATCACCGAGCGCAAGCGTGTGCACGAGGTGCTCGCGGCGCGCGATGTCTTGCTGAAAAAGCTCAGCGCCCACGTGCCCGGCGGTATCTATCAATTCAAGATGGAATTCGACGGGCGCTTCAGTGTGATCTACGCCAGCGACGGTATCCGTGAGATCTACGAGCTGGAGCCGGACGTGCTGTTGTTCAACGCCGAGGCGATTTTCACCCGTATTCATCCGCAGGACATTACCCGCGTGCGTTCTTCCATTCGCGCCTCGGCGGACAGCCTCAGTCCGTGGCGCGAGGAATACCGCGTGCAGTTGCCCGAGCGCGGCCTGCGCTGGGTGCGCGGCGAGGCGACACCGGAAGAACTGCCGGGCGGCGGTGTGCTGTGGCATGGCTATATCTCGGACATTTCCGATTTGAAACGCGTGGAGGAAGAACTGCGTGCGCTGTCGGTGACCGACTCGTTGACCGGCATCCATAACCGTCGCTATTTCCAGGAACGCCTGACCACCGAAATGGCCCGGGTCGAGCGCGGTGGTGGCGAGTTGTCGGTGATCATGCTCGACATCGACCACTTCAAACGCATCAACGATCAGTATGGTCATGCTGTCGGTGACCGGGTGCTGCAAGCGGTGTGCGAGCGCATCGGCCATCGTTTGCGGCGTACCGATGTGTTCTGTCGCTTGGGTGGCGAGGAGTTCATGGTGCTGTGCCCGGACATCGACGGCGAGCATGCGTACATGCTGGCGGTTGAGCTGTGGCAGGGTTTGCGTGGCGCGCCGGTGGATGTGGTCGGCGTGGTCACGGCGAGTTTCGGGATCGCCAGTTGGCGGCCGGGGGAGGGCGCGGATGCACTGTTGTTGCGGGCGGATTCGGGTGTGTATATGGCAAAGCAGCGCGGGCGCGATCGTGTCGAGCAGATGAGCTAAGCCGCGACGCGGTTCCCCTGTGGGAGCGAGCCTGCTCGCGAAGGCGTCAGGTCAGTCAATAAATGCACCGACTGATAATCCGCCTTCGCGAGCAGGCTCGCTCCCACAGGGTTATGGGGTGTTGCTTGAACTGCGTTACAGGACCGAAGCGGTCTGCGCCAGTTTCGGCTGCTTGTACAGATCCAGCAGCACCTGATCCAGCACCGACGACGCCCCGAACGGCGCCTTGTCGTTGAGGATCGCCACCACCGCCCAGGTATTGCCGTTAACGTCGCGGCTGAAACCGGCAATTGCGCGCACGGTGTTCAGCGTGCCGGTCTTGACGTGGGCTTCGCCGCGCATCGCAGTGGTCTTCAGGCGTTTACGCATGGTGCCGTCAGTGCCGGCGATCGGCAGCGAGCTGATGTATTCCGCGGCATACGGGCTGTGCCAGGCAGCTTGCAGCATGCCGGCCATCTCACGGGCGCTGACACGTTCGGCACGGGACAGGCCGGAGCCGTTCTCCATTACCAGATGCGGTGCGGTGATGCCTTTTCTGGCCAGCCACTGGCGTACGACGCGTTGCGCAGCCTTGGCGTCGTCACCGTCGGCATCATTACGGAATTTCTGCCCCAAGCTCAGGAACAGCTGCTGGGCCATGGTGTTGTTACTGTACTTGTTGATGTCGCGGATGATCTCCGCCAAGTCAGGCGAATAGGCGCGCGCCAGCAGTTTGGCATTGCCTGGCGTCGAGGCCAGACGATCCTTGCCCTGAATGCTGCCGCCCAGTTCTTTCCAGATCGCGCGTACGGCGCCGGCGGTGTAGGTCGCGTGGTCGAGCAGCGACAGGTACGTCTGCGAGCTGCAGCCTTCGCCCAACTGGCCGGCAACGGTCACGTTGACGCTGCCATCGGCTTGCGTCACCGGGTTGTAGCGCACGCCACCGGTGCATTGCTTGGAGGGCAGGGCTTTGACGGTGTTTTCGATGTGGATGCTGGCAATCGGCGGCTCGACCGAGATCAGTACACGGCCACCGTCATTGCGCGCCACGAAGCGCAGGGCCTTGAGGTTGACCAGCAGCGAATCCGGTTTGACCAGGAACGGTTTGTTCTCGTCATTGCCGTCATCGTTGAATTCCGGCAGCACCGGTTGCACGAAGAAATTGCGATCAAGCACCAGATCACCGGTGATCTGCGTCACGCCGTTGGCGCGCAGGTCGCGCATCAGCAGCCAGAGTTTTTCCATGTTCAGCTTCGGATCACCGCCACCCTTCAGGTAAAGGTTGCCGTTGAGGATGCCGCCGCTCAGGTCGCCATCGGTGTAGAACTCGGTTTTCCACTGATGATTGGGGCCGAGCATTTCCAGCGCCGCGTAGGTGGTGACCAGTTTCATGGTCGAGGCCGGATTGACCGAAACATCCGCGTTGAACACGGTCGGCGTGCCCGGGCCGTCCAGCGGCACCATCACCAGCGACAAGGCGCTGGGCTGCAATTTGCTCGCTTTGAGGGCTTTTTCGACGTTCGGGGTGAGTGAAGTATTGATGGTGGCAGCGGAAACAGGCAGGGCCAGAGGCAGAAGAAGGCCGGCGAGAAACAGTGGACGCAACGATTTGATCATATGAAATAAAACCCTACAGCCGAGGGGAAAAAGACGAGGACATGGATGAAAAGGTCCTCAGTGGTCACGAAAGTGTCGGCATTATGCCCCAACCTGTAACAGGTTGTGCCTTGTCCGGGCAGGCCAATACGTTTTTTTTTACAGGCGGTCAGTCACTGTGTCCAGAGAGTCGGGCAATCGATTGCTTAAACTGGTAAAGTGCCCGCCGTATTTACTTAAGAGGATTGTTCCAATGGCGACTAACCGTTCCCAGCGTCTGCGCAAAAAACTGTGCGTTGATGAATTTCAAGAGCTGGGTTTCGAACTGAACCTGGACTTCAAAGAAGACTTGTCCGAAGAAGCCATTGACGCTTTCCTCGAAGCCTTCATCAAAGAAGCCATGGAAGCCAATGGTCTGGGTTATGTTGGCGGCGACGACTTCGGTCTGGTATGCCTGCAGAAGCGTGGCTCGGTCAACGAAGAGCAGCGTGCTGCCGTTGAAGCCTGGCTGAAAACCCGCTCCGAGCTGACCAAGTATGAAGTCAGCCCGTTGCTGGACGTGTGGTATCCGGAAAAGCCGATCAACCCGGTTGCGTGATACTTAAAAAAACGGCGACCTGAGGGTCGCCGTTTTTTTTCGTCTGGGGTTTGGTTGTTCGGTTTGGGATTTGTGGTGGAGCTGCCCCTCACCCCAGCCCTCTCCCCCTGGAGAGGGAGCCGGTTTATGGGCTTTTCAAAATTCGAGTTCGACTCGGTATCCCATGGCGTATGTCTTCCAGACACCTCGGTCAGTCCCCTCTCCCTCCGGGAGAGGGCTAGGGTGAGGGGCTTTTGACCTTAAGCTTTACGCCAATTCAAAATCAATAAAGTCAAAACCCCCGCCACAATCCCCCAAAACGCCGACCCAATGGAAAACAACGTCAGCCCCGACGCCGTGACCATAAAGGTAATCAACGCCGCCTCCCGTTCCTTCACCTCGGTCATGGCAATGCTCAAGCCATTGATGATCGAACCGAACAGCGCCAGCGCGGCAATCGACAGCACCAATTCCTTTGGCAACGCGGCAAACAACGCCGCCAGCGTGGCGCCAAACACCCCGGCAATCCCGTAGAAAATCCCGCACCAGACCGCAGCGGTGTAGCGCTTGTTGCGATCCTCATGGGCGTGCGGCCCGGTGCAGATCGCCGCGCTGATGGCCGCGAGGTTGATGCCGTGGGAGCCGAACGGCGCGAGCAACAGCGAAGCGATGCCGGTGGTGGTGATCAGTGGCGAGGCCGGGACGTTGTAGCCGTCGGCGCGCAACACGGCGATGCCGGGCATGTTCTGCGAGGTCATCGCGACCACGAACAGCGGAATGCCGATGCTGATGGTCGCGGCCAGCGAGAAGTGCGGCGTGGTCCATACCGGCGTCGCCACCTCCAGATGAAAACCGCTGAAGTCCAGCAAGCCCATAAAGCCCGACAGTGCGGTGCCGATCAGCAGCGCGGCGAGCACGGCATAACGCGGTGTCAGCCGCTTGACCACTAAATAAGTGAAGAACATTCCCAGCACCAGCCCGGTGCGGTGCTGCGCGGCGACGAAGATTTCGCTGCCGATCTTGAACAGAATCCCCGCCAGCAATGCCGCCGCCAGTGACGCCGGGATCTTTTTTACCAGCCGTTCGAAGCTGCCGGTCAGCCCGCAAATCGTCACCAGCACCGCACAGGTGATATAGGCTCCAATGGCCTCGCCATAGCTGACGCCACCCAGACTGGTGATCAGCAACGCCGCGCCGGGTGTTGACCAGGCGATAGTGATCGGCGTGCGATAACGCAACGACAGGCCGATCGAACACACCGCCATGCCGATCGAAATCGCCCAGATCCACGAAGAAATCTGCCCGCTGGTCAGGCCTGCCGCTTGCCCGGCCTGGAACATCAGCACCAGCGAGCTGGTGTAGCCGGTCATCATCGCGATGAATCCGGCGACGATGGCCGAAGGCGAAGTGTCGGTCAGAGGGCGGAGTCGGGTGTGGGTGGCGTCGTTCATGACGGCGGTGTTCCTTATACCAATGAAGATCCCCGCCACGACAAAGAACCCATGTGGGAGCGAGCCTGCTCGCGAAAGCGGTGTGTCAATCAACATTCATACTGAATGTGAAATGGCTTTCGCGAGCAGGCTCGCTCCCACAGGGGATCACAGTCATTCGGCGGATTCTGCGATCAAGCCTAAACTCAATCCTAACGGATCGTTGCAATACAGCCGAAGTCACAAACAGCCGTACAGTCGTGTTGCCACCTTTCATTGTGTACAATCGCGCTGTTTTTTACGCGATACTTGCCAGCGACCTACTGTGCCGTATTACAGTCACGGTCTATTCGCCGCAGTTCTCCCGACTCGAGTGCCCATGAACGAACAGTTGCAACCCCTCAAGAAACAACCGCGAGCAGGCAAAGCCGGCCGCAGCGGAACCCAGGACGATATTGTCTACGCGCATATCTTCGAGGCCATCCTCGAACAGCGTCTGGCGCCCGGCACCAAGTTGAGCGAAGAAGCGCTGGGGGAAATCTTTGGGGTCAGCCGCACCATCATTCGCCGTGCGCTGTCGCGTCTGGCCCATGAAGGCGTCGTGCTGTTGCGGCCGAACCGTGGCGCCGTGGTCGCCAGCCCGAGCGTTGAAGAAGCCCGTCAGGTGTTTCTCGCACGCCGTCTGGTCGAACGCGCGATCACCGAACTGGCGGTGCAACACGCCACTGCCGAGCAGATCGCCGAATTGCGCCAGATGGTCAACGACGAACGCGACAGCTTCTCCCGTGGCGATCGCGGCGCCGGTATTCGTCTGTCGGGCGAATTCCACCTGAAACTGGCGGAAGCGGCGATGAACGCACCGTTGATCAGCTTCCAGCGCAGTCTGGTGTCGCAGACGTCGCTGATCATTGCCCAATATGAAAGCGGCAACCGTTCGCATTGTTCGTACGACGAACACACGCAGTTGATCGACGCGATCGAGAAACGCGACGGTGAATTGGCAGTGAATCTGATGATGCATCACATGGATCACATCGACAGCAAGCTCAACCTCGACGAGGAAGGCGCGTCGGATGATCTGCATGCGGTGTTCTCGCATTTGTTGCAGACCAAGAAGCCGGGGCGTCCGAGCGCCAAGCTCTAAGCTGATACCGAGTCGACCCCTTCGCGAGCAGGCTCGCTCCCACAGGGGAATGCATTTCAAATGTGGGAGCGAGCCTGCTCGCGAAGGCGATCTGACAGGCAAAAAAAATCCCCCGGGGTAAACACCATCGGGGGATTTTTTATGCCTTGGAAAACGTTTAGCGCTGATGCACCAAAGCACCCGCCGCATACGTCTGCTGCACCGTGCGGTCATCGCCCAGCGTCATCAACACAAACAACGTCTCGGCAATGTTGTTGGCCTGCTTCAAGCGATAGCTCAGCAGCGGCGTAGCGTTGTAATCCAGCACCAGGAAGTCGGCGTCGGAACCCGGTTGCAGGTTGCCGATCTTGTCTTCCAGGCGCAGCGCCCGCGCACCACCCAGTGTCGCCAGGTACAGCGACTTGAACGGACTCAGTCGCGCACCTTGCAGTTGCATCACCTTGTAAGCTTCGTTCAGGGTTTGCAGCAGCGAGAAACTGGTGCCGCCACCGACGTCAGTGCCCAGACCGACATTGAGTTTGTGCTTCTCGGCCATCGGCAAATTGAACAAGCCGCTACCGAGGAAGAAGTTCGAGGTCGGGCAGAACGAGATCGCCGAACCGGTTTCCGCCAGACGCGCGCATTCGTCGTCGCACAAGTGCACGCCGTGAGCGAATACCGAGCGCTCGCCGAGCAATTTGTAGTGGTCGTAAACGTCGAGGTAGCCCTTGCGCTCCGGGAACAGCTCTTTGACCCACTCGATTTCCTTGAGGTTCTCGCTGATGTGGGTCTGCATGTACAGATCCGGGTATTCAGTCAGCAGTTGGCCGGCGAGGGTCAGTTGCTCCGGGGTGCTGGTCGGCGCGAAGCGCGGGGTGACTGCGTAGTGCAGACGACCCTTGCCGTGCCAGCGCTCGATCAGCGCTTTGCTTTCGACGTAGCTGGATTCAGCGGTATCGGTCAGATAATCCGGGGCGTTGCGATCCATCATCACTTTGCCGGCGATCATCCGCAGGTCGAGCTGCTCGGCCTTTTCGAAGAACGAGTTCACCGACTGCGGGTGCACGCTGCCGAATACCAGTGCGGTGGTGGTGCCGTTGCGCAGCAGTTCCTTGATGAAGATATCGGCGACGTCATCGGCGTGGCCCTTGTCACCGAACTGGCTTTCGCACGGGAAGGTGTAGGTGTTGAGCCAGTCGAGCAGTTGCTCGCCGTAGGCGCCGACCATGCCGGTTTGCGGCAGGTGGATGTGCGTGTCGATGAAGCCCGGGGTGATCAGCGCGTCTTTGTAGTGCTCGATTTCGATGTCCGCCGGCAGGGTCGGCAGCAAATCGCTGGCGTGGCCAAGGGCGCTGATCTTGCCGCCATCGACCACCAGCAGGCCATCCTCGAAATATTCGTAGGAGGCTTCGATCCCGACTTCGGCGGGGTCGGCGATGCTGTGCAGGATGGCGGCGCGGTAGGCTTTGCGAGTCAGAGGCATGAGGGTTCTCTAATCAGTTTGAGGCTTTGAGTTTGGTCGCCTGACTGCGCCGCGAAACCGGCAGCAGCTTGGCAATCGGTTCGGCGCTGGCAGTCTGCTGGCCGAAGTTGGCGTTGTAGGTGGCGATGATTTCGCCGGCGATGGAGATGGCGATTTCCACAGGCAGTTTGCCTTTGACTTCGCCGATGCCCATCGGGCAGCGCATGCGTTGCACGACGCCACTGTCGAAGCCGCGATCACGCAGGCGATGTTCGAACTTGGCGCGTTTGGTCTTCGAGCCAATCAGGCCGAAGTAGGCGAAGTCGTTGCGCTTGAGGATCGCGGCAGTGAGTTCCAGATCGAGCTGATGGTTGTGGGTCATGACGATGCAATAGCTGCCGGCGGGCAGCTCATCGATTTCATCCACAGGCTCTTCGGCGACGATTTTACGCACGCCGTGGGGGATCTGTTCGGGGAATTCGGCCTCGCGCGAATCGATCCAGCGCACCCGGCAGGGCAGGCTGGCGAGCAGCGGCACCAAAGCGCGGCCGACGTGGCCGGCACCGAACACGGCGATTTGCGCCTGCACCTGGCCCATCGGTTCGAACAGCAGCACGGTGGCGCCGCCGCAGCACTGGCCCAGGCTGGCGCCGAGGCTGAAACGCTCCAGATGGGTGTCCTGCTTACCGCTGGCGAGCATCTCGCGGGCGATCTGCATGGCTTTGTATTCCAGGTGCCCGCCACCGATGGTGTCGAAGCTCTGGCTAGCGCTGATGACCATTTTCGAGCCGGCGTTACGTGGCGTCGAGCCGAGTTCTTCGATGATCGTCACCAGCACACAGGGTTCGCCCTGGTTCTGCAGGTCGGCGAGGGCGTCGATCCAGTTGTACATAGTTCACCCCTACAACATCGTTGTCTGTTCGGGCCTCTTCGCGAGCAGGCTCGCTCCCACATTTGGATGCATTCCCTGTGGGAGCGAGCCTGCTCGCGAAAGCCGCGCCTCGGTCCTAGAGCGGAGCCAACTCGGTTTCAGCTTCGACCGCTTTTACAGTCTTCAACTGACGCATCTGCTCGCAACCCCACAACACCCGCTCCGGCGTCGCCGGCGCATCGATCTGCGGCTGATGTTTGTAATCACCGAGGCTCGCCACCGCATCCTTGATCGCGCACCACGAAGCAATCCCGAGCATGAACGGCGGTTCACCGACAGCCTTGGAATGGAACACCGTGTCTTCCGGGTTCTTGCGGTTTTCCACCAGCTTCACCCGCAGGTCCAGCGGCATGTCCGCCACGGCCGGGATCTTGTAGCTGGCCGGGCCGTTGGTCATCAGCTTGCCTTTGTTGTTCCAGACCAGCTCTTCCATGGTCAGCCAGCCCATGCCCTGGATGAAACCACCCTCGACCTGACCGATGTCGATAGACGGGTTCAGCGAGGCGCCGACGTCATGAAGAATGTCGGTACGCAGCATTTTGTACTCGCCGGTCAGGGTGTCGACGATCACTTCGCAGCACGCCGCGCCGAAGGCAAAGTAGTAGAACGGACGGCCACGCGCCTGGCTGCGGTCGTAGTAGATTTTCGGGGTCTTGTAGAAGCCGGTGCTCGACAGTGACACCTGATTGAAATACGCCTGCTGGATCAGCGCTTCAAAGGTCAGGATGTGGTCACGAACACGCACATGGCCGTTGTGGAACTCGACGTCTTCTTCAGTGACTTTGTAGTGCCGCGCAGCGAATTCGATCAGGCGTTTCTTGATGATTTCCGCCGCGTTCTGCGCCGCTTTACCGTTCAGGTCAGCACCGCTGGACGCTGCGGTCGGCGAGGTGTTTGGCACCTTGTCGGTGTTGGTTGCGGTGATCTGCACGCGGTCCATTTCAACCTGGAACACTTCCGCCACAACCTGCGCGACTTTGGTGTTCAGACCCTGGCCCATTTCGGTGCCGCCGTGGTTCAGGTGGATGCTGCCGTCGGTGTAGATGTGGATCAGCGCACCGGCCTGGTTCAAGAAACTCGCGGTGAAGGAAATACCAAATTTAACCGGGGTCAGCGCCAGACCTTTTTTCAGGATCGGGCTGTTGGCGTTGTAGCGACGGATCGCTTCGCGGCGTTCGTGATACTGGCTGCTTTCTTCCAGTTCGGCAGTCATCTCTTCGAGCATGTTGTGCTCGACGGTCTGGTAGTAGTGGGTGACGTTGCGCTCGGTCTTGCCGTAGTAGTTGGCCTTGCGCACAGCCAGCGGATCGAGTTGCAGGTGACGGGCAATCGCGTCCATCACTTCTTCGATCGCGACCATGCCTTGCGGGCCACCGAAACCACGGTAAGCGGTGTTCGACGCGGTGTTGGTCTTGCAGCGGTGACCGTGGATGGTCGCATCGCCGAGGTAGTACGAGTTGTCGGAGTGGAACATCGCGCGGTCAACGATCGAGGCGGACAAGTCAGGCGAGCAGCCGCAGTTGCCGGCCAGATCCATATTGATCCCGTGTAGGCGCCCGGTGCTGTCGAAGCCGACGTCGTATTCCACGTAGAACGGGTGGCGCTTGCCGGTCATCAGCATGTCTTCGACGCGCGGCAGGCGCATTTTGGTCGGCTGGCCGGTGAGGTGCGCGACCACCGCGCACAGGCACGCCGGGCTCGCGGCTTGAGTTTCCTTGCCACCGAAACCACCGCCCATGCGACGCATGTCGACGACGATTTTGTTCATCGACACGTCGAGTACTTCGGCGACCAGTTTTTGCACTTCGGTCGGGTTCTGCGTCGAGCAGTAGACGATCATGCCGCCGTCTTCGGTGGGCATCACCGAGGAGATTTGCGTCTCCAGATAGAAATGTTCCTGGCCGCCGATGTGCAGCGTGCCTTGAATGCGGTGTTCAGCCGTCGCGAGTGCGGAAACCGAATCGCCGCGCTGGTGAGTGTGGCTGTCGAGCACGAAATGGCGTTTGCGCAGGGCTTCGACCACGTCGAGCACGGGTTCGAGGTCTTCGTATTCGATGATCGCCGCCATTGCCGCTTTGCGCGCGGTTTCCAGATCTTTCGCGGCGACGGCGAGCACCGGTTGACCGACGAACTGCACGTCATCGATGGCCAGCAGCGGGTCGCCCGGCATCAACGGGCCGATGTCCTTCAGCCCCGGCACGTCTTCGTGGGTGATGGCGATGCGCACGCCTTCGAAGGCGTAGCACGGTGAAGTGTCGATGCTGATGATTTTCGCGTGGGCGCGGTCCGACATGCGTGCATACAGGTGCAACTGATTCGGAAATTCCAGGCGGTCATCGATGTACTGCGCTTCACCGGACACATGCTTGGCGGCGCTGTCGTGCTTGACGCTGCGGCCGACACCGGAGGTCAGGTCCTGGGCGAACAATTCAGCCAGTTCAGCTTGAGTTTTCTCTACGCCGTGATGGTTAGACATAAGCGGTCACCCGAGTCTCGATGTGCGGTGTTTGCAGTTCGATGAAGTATTTGCGCAGCAGGTTCTGCGCGCTGAGCAGGCGATATTCCTTGCTGGCGCGGAAGTCCGAGAGCGGGGTGAAATCTTCCGCCAGGGCAACGCAGGCGCGTTCGACCACGGTGTTGTTGAACGGCGCACCGATCAGTGCGGCTTCGCAATGGGCGGCGCGTTTCGGGATCGCGGCCATGCCACCGAAAGCCATGCGCGCATCGGTGATCACGCCGTTTTCGACGCGCAGGTTGAAGGCGGCGCAGACGGCGGAGATGTCGTCGTCCAGACGCTTGGAGACTTTGTAGGCACGGAACAGCTGTTCTGCCGTGGCGCGCGGCACGATGATCTTCTCGATGAATTCACTTTCCTGACGGGCGGTGACTTTGTAATCGATGAAGTAATCGTCGAGGTTCAGGGTGCGGCGGGTTTCGCCTTTGCACAGCACGACTTGCGCGCCGAGGGCGATCAGCAGCGGTGGCGAGTCACCGATCGGCGAGGCGTTGCCGATATTGCCGCCGAGGGTGCCCTGATTGCGGATTTGCAACGAGGCGAAGCGGTGCAGCAGTTCGCCGAAGTCCGGGTACTCGGCGTTCAGCGCTTCATAGCAGTCGGAGAGGGCGGTGGCGGCGCCGATTTCGATGCGGTCTTCGAAGGTGTCGATGCGCTTCATTTCCGCGACGTTGCCGACGTAGATCATCACCGGCAGGGTGCGGTGGAATTGCGTGACTTCCAGCGCCAGATCGGTGCCGCCAGCGAGCAGACGCGCTTGTGGATACGCATCGTAGAGATCGGCCAGATCAGCAACAGTCAGCGGCACCAGGCAGCGTTTGTCGCCGCTGTTGAGTTCGCCGATATCGGTCGGCGCGATGGCTTTGAGGCGGGCGATGGTGTCCGCTTCGCGGGCATCGAACTGATCCGGCTGCTTGCCGCAGCAGGATTGTTCGGCCGCCGCGAGAATAGGGCGGTAGCCGGTGCAGCGGCAGAGGTTGCCGGCCAGCGCTTCGTGGGCCTTGGCGTGATCCGGTGCATCGCTGTTCTTTTGCAGGGCGAACAGCGACATGACGAAACCGGGGGTGCAGAAACCGCATTGCGAGCCGTGGCACTCGACCATGGCTTTTTGCACGCTGTGCAGTTCGCCTTTGTGCTTGAGGTCTTCGACGCTGATCAGTTGTTTGCCGTGCAGCGACGAAACAAAGGTCAGGCACGAGTTGAGGCTGCGATAGCGAATGTGTTCGCGGCCAGCGTCATCCGTTTGCAACTCGCCGACCACCACGGTGCAGGCGCCGCAGTCACCGCTGGCGCAACCTTCTTTGGTGCCGGATTTACCGACGTGTTCACGCAGGTAATTGAGCACAGTCAGATTCGGGTCCAGGGCGTGCTCGCTACGGAGTTCCTGGTTAAGTAAAAACTGGATCACGGAAGGCCTCGCAGACTCATTATTGTTGTTAACCGACTTGAGCCGAATTTAGCAGGTCTGACTTTTCGGTCAATGGTTTTCTGACTTAAAGGTCAGGAAAATCCATTTCGTCGATCAACAACGTGTCTATTCAGTATTGACCCTCATCGGTCAGCCTGGTTTTTTGTTTGGTTTTCTAAAGAAAACTGCGGGAATCGTGCCAAAAACCGCTGAGTGGGCACTCCGCCATGAGCGTGCATTTGCGCTACACTGCGCCGCTTGTGCAGATCGATAGAGTTTGAAGGACAACCATGACGTTCAAGGCGCCGGACAGCCTCGCCGAGCAAATCGCTCACCACCTCGCCGAACGCATCATTCGTGGCGAAATGAAGCCGGGAGAGCGCATCCAGGAACAGAAGGTCACGCTGGCCCTCAATGTCAGCCGCGGCTCGGTCCGCGAAGCCTTGCTGATCCTCGAACGCCGTCACCTGATCGCGATCCTGCCGCGCCGTGGCGCGCACGTCACCGAGTTGACACCGCACAAGGTGCAGAGCCTGTGCACGCTGATGAGCGAGCTGTACATCCTGCTCGGCAACTCGGTGGCCAACGGCTGGCAAGTGCAGTCGGACATGGCGCCGTTCGTGCAGATCCAGCAGCGCTTGACCGCCAGCTACGAGCGTCAGGACATCCGCAGCTTTGTCGACGACAGCTTTGCGGTGATGCGCGCCGCTTATCCGTTCGCCAACAATCCTTACCTGCAAGAAACCGTCGAGAACCTGCAACCGGCGATGAGCCGTGCGTACTTCCTCGCCCTCGAACAGCGCAAGGCCTCAATGAGCGAGTTCCTCGAACTGTTCGAACGCTTGCTGGCCGCCGTGCTCGCCCGTGATTTGCCGCAGATCCGCATCGTGCTGACGGCTTACGCCCAGCGCAGCTGCGATCTGGTGGTTTCTGCCCTGACGGTTGCCTAAGCGTGCGGCTCAAGTGCATCAAACTGGCGGGATTCAAATCCTTCGTCGACCCGACCACGGTGAACTTCCCCAGTAACATGGCGGCGGTCGTCGGGCCGAACGGTTGCGGCAAGTCGAACATCATCGACGCCGTACGCTGGGTGATGGGCGAAAGTTCGGCGAAGAACCTCCGTGGCGAGTCGATGACAGACGTCATCTTCAACGGCTCGACCAGCCGCAAACCGGTGAGTCAGGCCAGCATCGAGCTGGTCTTCGACAACTCCGACGGCACGCTGCTGGGCGAGTACGCGGCCTACGCCGAGATCTCGATTCGCCGCAAAGTCACCCGCGACAGCCAGACCACGTATTACCTCAACGGCACCAAATGCCGTCGCCGCGACATCACCGATATCTTCCTCGGCACCGGTCTCGGCCCGCGCAGCTATTCGATCATCGAGCAGGGGATGATCTCCAAGCTGATCGAATCCAAGCCGGAAGACCTGCGTAACTTCATCGAAGAAGCCGCTGGCATCTCGAAATATAAAGAGCGCCGGCGCGAGACCGAAAATCGTATCCGCCGCACCCACGAAAACCTCGCGCGTCTGACTGACCTGCGCGATGAGCTTGAACGCCAACTCGAACGCCTGCACCGCCAGGCCGAAGCGGCGAAGAAATATCAGGAATTCAAAGCCGAAGAACGTCAGCTCAAGGCGCAACTGTCGGCCCTGCGCTGGCAGGATCTGAATGATCAGGTCGGCCAGCGCGAGTCGATCATCGGTACTCAGGAAGTCAGTTTCGAAGCACTGGTCGCCGAGCAGCGAAATGCTGACGCGGCCATCGAACGCCTGCGCGACGGTCACCATGACCTGTCCGAACGCTTCAATCTGGTGCAGGGGCGCTTCTATTCGGTCGGCGGCGACATCGCCCGGGTCGAGCAAAGTATCCAGCATGGCCAGCAACGTCTGCGGCAGTTGCAGGACGACTTGAAAGAAGCCGAGCGCGCCCGCCTCGAAACCGAATCGCACCTGGGCCACGACCGTACGTTGCTGCTGACCCTCGGCGAAGAGCTGGACATGCTCGTGCCCGAGCAGGAGGTCACCAGCGCCGCTGCCGAAGAAGCCGCCGCTGCGTTGGAAGATTCCGAATCCGTCATGCACGGCTGGCAAGAACAGTGGGACGCCTTCAACCTGACCGCCGCCGAACCGCGCCGTCAGGCCGAAGTGCAGCAGTCGCGCATCCAGCAGCTGGAAACCAGCATGGAGCGCCTCGCTGACCGGCAGAAACGCCTCGGCGAAGAGCGCGCGTTGCTCTCGGCTGATCCGGAAGACGCGGCGATCATGGAGCTCAACGAGCAGCTCGCCGAGTCCGAAGCGACCCTCGAAGATTTGCAGACCAGCGAAGAAGCCCAAGTCGAAAAACTCGAACAACTGCGTCAGGAGTTGCAGCAAGCGCTGACCGCGCAGCAACAGGCGCAGGGTGATTTGCAGCGCCTCAACGGTCGTCTCGCGTCTCTTGAAGCCTTGCAGCAAGCCGCGCTGGATCCAGGCACCGGCACCGCCGAATGGCTGAAAGAGCACAACCTCGCCGAGCGCCCACGTCTGGCCGAAGGCCTGAAGGTCGAGGCCGGTTGGGAACTGGCGGTGGAAACCGTGCTCGGCGCCGATCTGCAAGCGGTGCTGGTCGACGATTTCAGCGGTTTCGATTTATCCGGTTTCACCCAAGGCGATTTGCGCCTGCTCAGCCCGGCCAGCGATGGCGTGCGCGTCGCCGGCAGCTTGCTGGATAAAGTCGACGCGCAGATCGATCTGTCGCCGTGGCTCGGTCAGGTCAAACCGGTCGACAGCCTTGAGCAGGCCTTGGCCTTGCGCGGGCAGTTGAGCGCCGGCGAGAGCCTGATCAGTCGCGACGGTTACTGGGTCGGTCGACACTTTTTACGCGTGCGTCGGGCCAGCGAAGCGGAAAGCGGCATGCTCGCTCGTGGCCAGGAAATCGAAGACCTGCACCTGGAACGCGAAGAGAAAGAAGCCACGGTCGAGGCCATGGAAACCCGTCTGCAAACCTTGCGCGCGCAACAGCGTCAGCAGGAAAACGGTCGGGAACATCTGCGTCGTTTGCTGCAAGACGAAGCGCGCCAGCAGGGCGAATTGAAAGCACAGCTATCCGCCGGTAAAGCCAAGGCCGAACAGCTGACCTTGCGTCGCAAGCGCCTCGATGAAGAGCTGGTCGAACTCGGCGAACAACGTGAGCTTGAGCACGAACAAGTCGGCGAAGCGCGCATGCAACTGCAGGACGCGCTGGACGCCATGGCGCTGGACACCGAGCAGCGCGAGTTGCTGCTGGCCCAGCGCGACAGTCTGCGCGAACGCCTTGATCGCGTGCGTCAGGAAGCGCGGCAGCACAAGGATCACGCCCATCAATTGGCCGTGCGCCTCGGCTCGTTGCGCGCGCAGCACGATTCCACGCGTCAGGCGCTGGAGCGTCTGGAAATGCAGGCCGAGCGCCTCACTGAAAAGCGCGAACAGTTGAGTCTGAATCTGGAGGAGGGCGAGGCACCGCTGGAAGAACTGCGCCTGAAACTCGAAGAGCTGCTCGACAAGCGCATGACCGTCGACGAAGAACTCAAGACTGCGCAGATCGCCCTCGAAGACGCCGACCGCGAATTGCGCGACGCAGAAAAGCGCCGCACTCAGGCCGAGCAGCAATCGCAGCTGATTCGCGGCCAGCTCGAACAGCAGCGTATGGAATGGCAAGCCCTGACCGTGCGCCGCAAGGCCTTGCAGGATCAGCTGCTCGAAGATGGCTACGATCTTAATGGCGTGCTCGCGACATTGACGGCGCAAGCCAGTGAACGCGAAGCCGAAGAAGAACTCGAACGCATCAACGCGCGGATTCAGCGCCTGGGCGCGATCAACCTCGCGGCCATCGACGAATACACGCAACAATCCGAGCGTAAACGTTATCTGGATGCCCAGGACGCCGATCTGGTCGAGGCACTGGAAACGCTTGAAAACGTAATCCGCAAGATCGACAAGGAAACCCGTAACCGTTTCAAAGATACCTTTGATCAGATCAACGGTGGTTTACAGGCACTTTTTCCAAAAGTTTTCGGCGGCGGGCGCGCGTATTTGGAACTGACGGGCGAAGATCTACTCGATACAGGGGTAACGATCATGGCGCAGCCGCCAGGGAAGAAGAACAGCACCATCCATTTGCTCTCCGGCGGGGAAAAAGCCCTGACCGCACTGGCACTGGTTTTTGCCATCTTCAAATTGAACCCGGCGCCGTTCTGCATGCTCGATGAGGTTGACGCGCCACTGGATGACGCTAACGTTGGACGCTACGCACGCTTGGTCAAAGAGATGTCGCAGACCGTGCAGTTCATCTATATCACCCACAACAAGATCGCCATGGAAATGGCCGAGCAGTTGATGGGCGTAACGATGCATGAGCCGGGTTGTTCGCGACTGGTAGCCGTGGATGTCGAGGAGGCGATGGCGATGGTGGACGCCTGAGCCAGCGTGGTGTCGGAAAGGTAATTGAGGGCTGTAGGACTTTTTTACCGCGTTCGACTTGCTGGCCAATCGACATATTCGTGCAAGCCAATGAGACAGACGGTGTAAAGTTGTCTTTGGTCGTGCTAGTTTAATGTCAATTTTTCGTATACGTGGGCAAAACGCCTGTCAGAACATAGAGTTGGCGCCACGTTTTAAAGCGGTTTGCACAATGTAAACCCCTTATTTTTCAGCATTTTTTATAGAGGCACGGGATTACATGGAAATCGGTCTGCGCGAGTGGCTGATCGTCATCGGCATCATTGTGATAGCCGGTATTCTTTTCGATGGCTGGCGCCGTATGCGCGGCGGCAAGGGAAAACTGAAATTCCGTCTTGACCGAAGTCTGTCCAACCTGCCGGACGAGGACACCAGCGCTGAGCTGTTGGGCCCGGCCCGTGTACTGGATACGCATCAGGAACCGCAACTGGATGAACACGATCTGCCGTCGGTGAGCATGCCGGCCCGCGAAGCACGCGAGCCTCGCGAATCCGGCTCGAAACGTGGCAAGCGTGGCGGCAATGGCCCGGCTCAGGGCGACCTGAACCTCGACCTGGATCTGGACGGTGGCCCGAGCTTCAGCAGCCGTGACGGCGATTTCGCCGAAGACACCAAGCCTTCGCCGGCGGTGGTCGACAAAGACCAGCCGCAAGCTGAAGAAGTCCTGGTGATCAGCGTGATCTGCCGCGACGCTGCCGGCTTCAAAGGCCCGGCACTGTTGCAGAACATTCTGGAAAGCGGTCTGCGTTTTGGCGAGATGGATATTTTCCACCGTCACGAAAGCATGGCCGGCAACGGTGAAGTGCTGTTCTCCATGGCCAATGCGGTCAAGCCGGGCATCTTCGATCTGGACGACATCGACCATTTCAGCACCCCGGCGGTGAGCTTCTTCCTCGGCCTGCCAGGCCCGCGTCATCCGAAGCAGGCCTTCGACGTGATGGTCGCCGCAGCACGCAAGCTGTCGCAGGAATTGAATGGCGAACTGAAAGATGACCAGCGCAGCGTTCTGACCGCGCAGACCATCGAGCACTACCGTCAGCGCATCGTTGAATTCGAACGTCGCGCCCTGACCCAGAAGCGCTGATTGAAAAGATTGCCTCGTCATAGAAAGGCAATCGGCAATATCGATTGAGCAGCCTCGGCTGCTCTTTTGCTTTATGAGAGAACACCCATGATCGCCGCCAAAAACCGCATTCTCGAGCTACGCGCTGAACTTGATCAGCACAACTACCGTTATCACGTTCTCGACGAGCCGAGCATTCCGGACGCCGAGTACGACCGGTTGTTCCATGAGCTCAAGGCGCTGGAAGCGGCCAACCCGGAGCTGATCACCAGCGACTCGCCGACCCAGCGCGTCGGCAGCGTGGCGTTGACCGCGTTCACTCAGGTCCGTCACGAAGTGCCGATGCTCAGCCTCGGCAACGCCTTCGAAGAAAGCGACATGCGCGAGTTCGATCGCCGCGTCACCGAAGGTCTGGATCTACCGGTCGGCGATCTGTTCGGCGGCAGTGCGGCGGTGGAATACAGCTGCGAGCCGAAACTCGATGGCCTGGCGGTCAGCCTGCTCTATCAGGACGGCGTGCTGGTGCGTGGCGCCACACGCGGCGATGGCACCACCGGTGAAGACATCAGCGTTAACGTGCGCACCGTGCGCAATATTCCGCTGAAGCTGCACGGCGAAGGTTGGCCGGCGACGCTGGAGGTGCGCGGTGAAGTGTTCATGTCCAAGGCCGGTTTCGAACGCCTCAACGCCTCGCAACTGGAAGTCGGTGGCAAGACCTTCGCCAACCCGCGCAACGCTGCTGCCGGCAGCTTGCGCCAGCTCGATTCGAAGATCACCGCCAACCGTCCGCTGGAATTCTGCTGCTACGGCATCGGTCAGGTTTCCCACGATATTTCCGACACCCACATCGGCAACCTCAAGCAGTTGCAGAAGTGGGGCATGCCGATCAGCCATGAATTGAAATTGGCCAAAGGCATCGATGAGTGTCTGGATTACTACCGCGATATCGGCGCGCGCCGTAACGCGCTGACGTATGAAATCGACGGAGTGGTGTTCAAGGTCAACAGCATTGCCGATCAGCGTGAACTGGGCTTCCGTGCTCGTGAGCCGCGTTGGGCGATTGCGCACAAATTCCCGGCGATGGAAGAACTCACCGAGTTGCTCGACGTGGAATTCCAGGTTGGCCGCACTGGCGCCGTGACGCCTGTGGCGCGTCTGAAACCGGTCAAGGTGGCCGGCGTCACCGTGGCCAACGCCACGCTGCACAACATGGACGAAGTCGCGCGTCTGGGCCTGATGATCGGCGATACCGTGATCATCCGTCGTGCCGGTGATGTGATTCCGCAAGTGGTGCAAGTGGTCATGGATCGCCGTCCGGAAAACGCGCGCGCGGTGCAGATTCCCGAGAGCTGCCCGGTGTGCGGTTCGCACGTCGAGCGCACGCAACTGATCAAGCGCAGCAAAGGCAAGGAAACCGTCAGCGAAGGCGCGGTGTATCGCTGCGTCGGCCGTCTGGCCTGTGGCGCGCAACTGAAGCAAGCGATTATTCACTTCGTCTCGCGTCGGGCGATGGACATCGAGGGCCTGGGCGACAAGAGCGTCGAGCAACTGGTTGACGAAGGTCTGGTCAGTTCGCCGGCCGATCTGTATGCGCTGAAGTTTGACGACGTCGTCGATCTGGAAGGCTTTGCCGAGGTGTCCAGCAACAAGTTGCTGGCGGCGATCGAAGACAGCAAGAAGCCTGGGCTGGCGCGCTTCATTTATGCGCTGGGTATTCCCGATGTCGGCGAAGAGACCGCCAAGGTGCTGGCGCGTTCGCTCGGTTCGCTGGAGCGCGTGCAGCAGGCGCTACCGCAAGTGCTGACCTACCTGCCGGACGTGGGGCTGGAAGTGGCGCACGAGATTCACAGCTTCTTTGAAGATGCGCATAACCAGCAGGTGATTACCGAGTTGCTCGGCCATGGTTTGCAGATTCAGGATCAGGGCGAGTTGGGCGCCGAGTTTGCCGCCAGCACCACGCTGGGTGGCTTCCTCGACAAGCTGCACATTCCTTCGGTCGGCCCCGGTGGCGCGCAGAAACTGGCGGATAAATTTGGCTCGCTTGAAGCGGTGATGAATGCTGACTGGCTGGACATGCGTCAGGCCTTGCCGGAGAAACAGGCGAATTCGGTGCGCGAGTTTTTTGCTGCTCCTGAGCATCGTCAATTAGCTGAAGAGTCCGAAAAACAATTGCGTGATTTCGGCATGCACTGGCAGAGCGAGAAGAAAGTCGTCGAAGGTTTGCCGCTGTCCGGCGAGACTTGGGTGCTGACCGGCAAGGTTGAGTTGATGAGCCGTGATGTCGCCAAGGAGCATCTGGAAAGCCTCGGCGCCAAGGTCGCTGGTTCGGTGTCGGCGAAGACTCATTGTGTGGTCGCAGGCCCCGGCGCCGGTTCCAAGCTGACCAAAGCCAATGAGCTGGGTGTAAAAGTGATGGACGAAGAAACCTTTATCGCCTTCCTCAAAACCCATGGCCTGAACGTTTGATCGTTCCCACGCTCCCGCGTGGGAATGCCGTTCCGGACGCTCCGCGTCCGCTGTGACGCAGAGCGTCACTGGATGCATTCCCACGCAGAGCGTTGGAACGATCAACCCGCAGGAATGATCTAGTCTTGGCAAGCCCCAGGGAGAGATCGCCATGCACCGTTTTTTCGAGCAGCTGAGTTCCCGCATCATCGCGCCGTTCATGGCCGAATCCTCACGCAACAGCAAAGTCTGGCCGTGCCGCTGCGGCCAGTCGCTGTTCTTTCGCAACAGTCAGTGCCTGGCTTGCAACGCGTTGCTCGGTTATCAACCAGAAGAAAGTCGCCTGACTTCGCTACAGCCGGGGCCGTACGAGGGCACCTGGACGCTGGATGCCGATCCCGACGCCGGACTGTTCCGCCGTTGCGCCAACCTCGACACCGCTGCCGCGTGCAACTGGCTGCTGCCGGCCAACGATCACGACAGCCTGTGCGTCGCTTGCAGCCTCAATCGCACCATCCCCGACCTGTCCGTCCCGAACAACCCTGAACGCTGGCGCAAAGTCGAAATCGCCAAGCGGCGTCTCGTCGCTCAACTGATTACTCTCGGCTTGCCGGTGATTCCGAAAACCGTGGATGAAGACACCGGTCTGGCGTTCGATTTCATCGGTGTCGACCTCGAAGGCAATGCGCCAATGACCGGCCACGCCAACGGCCTGATCACTCTCGACATCAAAGAAGCCGACGACGCCCACCGCGAGCAGGTGAGAGCGGCGATGCATGAACCCTATCGCACGTTGCTCGGGCATTTTCGTCATGAGGTCGGCCACTATTATTGGGATCGCCTGATCGCCAACGGCCCATGGCTCGGTTCATTCCGCAGCCTGTTCGGCGACGAACGCGCCAGTTACGCCGAGGCGCTTGATCGTCACTATCAACAAGGCGCACCGCAGGACTGGCCACAGCAATACGTCAGTGCCTACGCAACCATGCACCCGTGGGAGGACTGGGCGGAAACCTGGGCGCATTACCTGCACATGATGGACGCCGTGGACACGGCGCTGGGGTTTGGCATGAGCGCACGGGAAATGGATTTCGACTACCAGCCGTTTCCGACCAGCACGCTGTACGACCCGGAGCATCCCGGTGGCGAGGCGTTTCTGTCGTTCGTCAACGCGTGGATCGAACTGGCGGGCATGCTCAACGAATTGTCACGGAGCATGGGCCAGCCGGATTTCTACCCGTTCGTACTGCCGGCGCCGGCGATTGCCAAGCTGCACTTCATTCATCTGGTGATCCAGCAGGCGGGCGGCAGGGCGGACGAGGTACTGGCCCTGTAGGCGCTGCTGCAGGCTGCGATCTTTATGTCTTTGACCTTGTTCATGTTTTTAATCTGAAACCAACGGTTGTAACTTCGTCTCAGATAGGTACAATGGCGCGGCTCGCCGACAGGCAAGCGTCGTTATGGTGACCCCATCGGTCCCCCCGCAACGATTACCCGTGAACCTGGTCAGAGCCGGAAGGCAGCAGCCACAGCGGGAACATTGTGTGCCGGGGTGTGGCTGGTGGGGTTACCACCTTAACGAACAATCGAACGCTTCAACCAGAACTGCATGGGTTTCGCCCACTGCGGTTTTTTTGTGTCTGCGATTTGGCCAGCGCCCTGAGTCAACTGTGGGAGCGAGCCTGCTCGCGAAGGCGTCAGACCTGCCAGAGATGAGACGACTGAGACACCGCTTTCGCGAGCAGGCTCGCTCCCACAGGGGTTATGGGGTGGCTTCAGAGCTGCCGGTATATAACCGGATAATCTCATCAATCTCCCCCGACATTTTCATCCGCAGCAACGTGCGCAATATCCGCTGCACCGGCACTTTCGGATCATTCCTCACATAGCAGCCGACTTTCTGCTCCTGCAACACCGCGACACCTTGCAACTGCTTTTCAGGCATCAGACGCTGATTGAACCAGTCCAGCGTCCACTGATTGCTCACCGCATAGCGATAACGCCCGGCCAACAGCTTCTCCAATACCTGCTCCTGATTTCGCGCATCTTCGCGTTGCAGCCGATCAGCGTCGAACAGCGGTTGCAGGGTAGGGTAGGTATAGCCCAGCACGGTGCCGATGGATTGGCGGGGCAGAAGCGCGGGGTTGGCGCTGGCCGGTTGACCCTTGCGGCTGATCAACAGATCACGCTGAAACAACAGCGGCAGACTCCAGATGTAATCCCCCGACTGATTCGGCAGCCACGACTGTGCGGCATAGCAGCGCACGTCGATCTCTCCATGTTCCATCGCGGTCTGCACGCGGGCGCGGGGCAGCACGTGAAACTCGGCCGGTACGCCGACCTGTGTGGCCAGGCTGAGCATCAGGTCGTAGAGAATGCCTTGGGTAGGGCGGCCGCGTTCGAATTGCACCATCGGCATCGCCCAGCTGTCGGGCATGGCGAAGCGCAACGGGGTTTCCGCTGCCGTCACATTCAGGCTGATTCCCAGCAACGCCCCCAAGGCCCAACGCATAAACGCTCCGGTAATTCCCGATCCCGAGCCGATAAAAGCCTCTGCTGATGCAGCTTAGCCATATTAGACGAGGACACCGGATGCAATTTTGCCCTTGCTCCGCTAGCATTAGCCGCTTCTGCTTCCTTCGCTGCGACGGTTTTCGATGAGTTATCAGGTTCTTGCACGTAAATGGCGTCCGCGCTCGTTCCGCGAAATGGTCGGCCAGACCCATGTGCTCAAAGCTCTGATCAATGCCTTGGACAGCCAGCGGCTGCACCACGCGTACCTGTTCACCGGTACGCGCGGGGTGGGTAAAACCACGATTGCGCGGATCATTGCCAAATGCCTGAACTGTGAGACAGGTATCACTTCCAGCCCGTGCGGCGAATGCTCGGTATGTCGGGAAATCGACGAAGGTCGTTTCGTCGACCTGATCGAGATCGACGCCGCGAGCCGCACCAAGGTCGAAGACACCCGCGAATTGCTCGACAACGTGCAGTACGCCCCGAGCCGTGGGCGCTTCAAGGTCTACCTGATCGACGAAGTGCACATGCTTTCCAGCCATTCCTTCAATGCGCTGCTGAAAACCCTCGAAGAGCCGCCTCCTTACGTCAAGTTCATCCTCGCGACCACTGACCCGCAGAAACTTCCGGCAACGATTTTGTCGCGCTGTCTGCAGTTCTCGCTGAAGAACATGACGCCCGAGCGTGTGGTCGAGCATTTGACCCACGTTCTCACTGCCGAAAACGTGCCGTTCGAAGACGATGCACTGTGGCTGCTCGGTCGCGCCGCTGACGGCTCGATGCGTGACGCCATGAGCCTGACCGATCAGGCGATTGCCTTCGGTGAAGGCAAGGTTCTGGCCACTGACGTGCGGGCGATGCTCGGCACGCTGGATCACGGTCAGGTCTACGACGTCCTGCATTCGCTGATCGAAGGCGACGCCAAGGCGTTGCTCGAGGGCGTGCGTCATCTGGCCGAGCAAGGCCCGGACTGGAACGGCGTGCTCTCGGAAATTCTCAACGTGCTGCACCGCGTGGCCATCGCTCAGGCGTTGCCGGAAGGCGTCGACAACGGGCACGGCGACCGCGATCGCGTGTTGGCACTGGCGCAGGCCTTGCCGGCCGAAGACGTGCAGTTCTACTACCAGATGGGCCTGATCGGCCGCCGCGATTTGCCGCTGGCGCCGGACCCGCGTGGTGGCTTCGAGATGGTCCTGCTGCGGATGCTGGCCTT
Organism: Pseudomonas sp. CROZ-RG-20F-R04-15; assembly: GCF_022662375.1. Taxonomy (GTDB): domain Bacteria; phylum Pseudomonadota; class Gammaproteobacteria; order Pseudomonadales; family Pseudomonadaceae; genus Aquipseudomonas. Next base: position 55,066 of record NZ_JAKNQL010000027.1, read on the forward strand.
CCGGCCCGCCGATACCGCGGACGCCCCGAGGCAACCGCTAAAGCCAGTGGGGATCAGCCAGGCCACAGTTGATTCCGCAAACTCCGTGGCTGCCGCGCCCAAGCCTGCGCCGGTAGTCGCTGCGGCTGTTGCGCCGGCTCCCGTTCCAGCGCCGGCGCCCGTCGCTACACCCGCGCCGGCTCCCGCGCCTGCGCCGGTTGCGCCCGTTGCCGCGCCAGAACCTGAACCTGCGCCTGTCGTCGCCGAAGCCGTCGTCGATCTGCCGTGGAATGACCCGGTGGAGCCCGAGGCGGAGCCTGAGCCCGAACCCGCGCAGCAACCTGCCGTCGAGCCGGTGCTGGAAACCACCGCCGAGCAACCCGAGTTGCCGCCGATGCCGTTGCCGACCCCGGACAGCGTCGTCCCGGAGGCGCCTGAGTGGGCTGCCGCGCCGATCCCCGAGCCGTCGGTCGCCGAGGTCGATGCTGCCACACCGGGCGCGGACATGGACGACGAGCCACCGCTGGACGAGGACTACATCGAGCCGGACATGGATTCGGCGTACAGCTACCTCGACGAACTGGCCATCGAACACGCCGCCGAACCTGCCCCGGAACCCGAGCCAGAACCGGCTGCGGCACCGGCAACAGGTCTGGCGTTGCAATGGCTGGAACTGTTCCCGAAACTGCCGATTTCCGGCATGACCGGCAGCATCGCCGCCAACTGCACGCTGATCGCGGTGGATGGCGACCATTGGCTGATGCACCTCGATCCTGCGCACAGCGCATTGTTCAACGCCACGCAGCAACGTCGTCTGAATGATGCGTTGAATCAGTTCCACGGTCGCACGCTGAGCCTGACCATTGAACTGATCAAGCCCGAGCAGGAAACCCCGGCCCAGGCCGCGTCCCGCCGTCGTGCCAATCGTCAGCGCGAGGCGGAGGAGTCGATCCACGGCGATCCGTTCATCCAGCAGATGGTTCAGCAGTTCGGCGCGGTGGTGCGACACGATACTATTGAACCTGTCGAGGCTCTGGTCACTCAGGGCTAATAACTGAAGGCGCTCGGCTTCATTGGCCGGGCGCTGTTTTGATCCAAGTACTTTTGAGGTGATTCCCATGATGAAAGGTGGCATGGCCGGCCTGATGAAGCAGGCACAGCAGATGCAGGAAAAAATGGCCAAGATGCAGGAAGAACTGGCCAACGCCGAAGTCACCGGTAAGGCCGGCGGCGATATGGTCACCGTGGTGATGACCGGTCGTCACGACGTCAAAAGCGTCAGCATCGACCCGAGCCTGGTTGAGGGCATGAGCGAAGATGACAAAGAAATGCTGGAAGCGGTCATCGCCTCCGCCGTCAACGACGCTGTCCGTAAGATCGAAAAAAACAGCCAGGACAAAATGGGCAACATGACCGCCGGCATGAACCTGCCAGCCGGTATGAAACTGCCATTCTGATTCGCCAATCGGCGACAGATGAGCTACACAAAATGCCAGGCATTGCGCCTGGCATTTTTGTTTCTGGCCGATCGTTCCCACGCTCTGCGTGGGAATGCAGCCCGGGACGCTCCGCGTTCCAAGTCCAGAGCCGAACGCGGAGCGTCCGTTGCGGCATTCCCACGCGGAGCATGGGAACGATCAATCCCGGCCAACTGAATAAACATCGAACGCGCAAAAGCCACAACGGTCTGCTCCCTATACCCGCTGAATTCATCATTCACAGGAGACGCTGACATGTCCGACCCTCTCACGCTCAACCAACGTTTCGTTCTCGCCTCGCGCCCGGTCGGCGCGCCGACCCCGGAAAACTTCCGCCTCGAACGCGAAGCGCTGCCGGATCTTGCGGATGGCGAGGTGTTGTTGAAAACTCTCTACCTGTCCCTCGATCCCTACATGCGCGGACGCATGAGCGACGCTCCTTCCTACGCCGCCCCGGTACAAATCGGCGAAGTGATGACCGGTGGTGCTGTCAGCCGTATCGAGGATTCGCGTCATCCGAAATTCCATAAAGGCGATCTGGTGGTCGGGGCCACTGGTTGGCAGAGCCACAGCATCAGCGACGGGCGCAACATCATCCCGATCCCGTCCGGGCTGCCAAGTCCGTCGATGGCGCTGGGCGTGCTGGGCATGCCGGGCATGACTGCGTACATGGGCCTGATGGACATTGGTCAGCCGAAAGAAGGCGAAACACTCGTTGTTGCCGCTGCATCCGGTGCCGTGGGTTCTGTGGTCGGCCAAGTGGCGAAGATCAAAGGCCTGCGTACGGTCGGTGTGGCCGGTGGTGCCGAAAAGTGCAAATACGTGGTCGAGGAACTGGGCTTTGACGCCTGCATCGATCACAAGGCTGCCGATTTCGCCGAGCAACTGGCCAAGGCTTGCCCCGACGGCATCGACATCTATTACGAAAACGTCGGTGGCCATGTGTTCGACGCGGTAGTACCGCTGCTTAACGCCAAGGCGCGCATTCCGCTGTGCGGGCTGATCGCCGGTTACAACGCTGCTGAAGCGCCGAAAGGCCCGGATCGTCTGCCGCTGTTGCAGCGCACACTGCTGACCAAGCGCGTGCGGATTCAGGGCTTTATCGTGTTCGACGACTACGGCGATCGCCAGCCGGAATTCATCAGCCACATGGTGCCGTGGGTGCGCGACGGCAAGGTGAAGTTCCGCGAGGACGTGGTCGATGGCCTGGAGCAGGCGCCCGAGGCGTTTATCGGTCTGCTGGAGGGGCGCAACTTCGGCAAACTGGTGGTGAAGGTCGCGCAGGACTGAGTATTTGACGCTGGCCAGAGGCGCGGGTATAAACCGCGTCTCGTTGTTTTGTCGGACTTTTTACCCATGAGCTTCAGCCCTTTGATTCGCCAACTGATCGACGCGCTGCGCACCTTGCCGGGCGTGGGTCAGAAAACCGCCCAGCGCATGGCGTTGCAGATGCTCGAGCGTGACCGCAGCGGCGGCTTGCGTCTGGCCCAGGCCCTGAGCCAGGCCATGGAGGGCGTCGGGCATTGTCGCCAGTGCCGCACGCTGACCGAAGACGATCTGTGCCCGCAATGCGCCGATACCCGCCGTGACGACACGCTGCTGTGCGTGGTGGAAGGGCCGATGGATGTGTATGCGGTCGAGCAGACCGGTTTCCGTGGGCGCTACTTCGTGCTCAAGGGGCATTTGTCGCCGCTCGATGGTCTGGGGCCTGAAGCGATCGGTATTCCGCAGTTGATGACGCGGATCGAAGAGGCAGGGACGTTTGCCGAAGTCATTCTCGCGACCAACCCGACGGTGGAAGGTGAGGCCACAGCGCATTACATCGCGCAGTTGCTGAGCAACAAAGGCCTGATCGCTTCGCGGATTGCCCACGGCGTGCCGTTGGGTGGTGAGCTGGAGTTGGTTGATGGCGGCACGCTGGCGCATTCGTTTGCCGGGCGTAAACCGATTTCCCTCTAAGTTAGGCGTTGTTTGATTTGACGCCCTCGCGAGCAGGCTCGCTCCCACATTGGTTTTGTGTCGTTTACAAATCCTCTGTGGGAGCGAGCTTGCTCGCGAATGGCGCACCTCGGTCAATCTGATTCACACAATCTTGTTGTAAACCAAGCAAGCGCTCGGTTAAGTTCGGCGAACCCTTCCGTGGAGCTCGCCCATGCCGGCCTTTCAGGAATACTTCGACCCCAGCCACCAATTGGTCCGCGACAGCGTCAGACGCTTCGTCGAACGCGAGATCCTGCCGGACATCGATCAGTGGGAAGAAGCCGAAAGCTTCCCCCGTGAGCTGTACCTGAAGGCGGGCGCGGCGGGCATCCTCGGCATTGGCTATCCCGAAGCGCTCGGTGGTAGTCATGAAGGCGATCTGTTCGCCAAGGTCGCCGCCAGCGAGGAGTTGATGCGCTGTGGCTCTGGCGGGCTGGTAGCGGGGCTCGGCTCGCTGGATATCGGCTTGCCACCGATCGTCAAATGGGCGCGTCCCGAAGTTCGTGACCGCGTCGTGCCACAAGTGCTTGGCGGCGAAAAGATCAGCGCATTGGCCGTCACCGAGCCGGGCGGCGGCTCCGACGTCGCCAACCTGCAAACCCGCGCCGTGCGTGACGGCGATTTCTATCGCGTCAGCGGCAGCAAAACCTTTATCACCAGTGGCGTGCGCGCCGATTACTACACCGTCGCGGTGCGCACCGGTGCGCCGGGTTTCGGCGGCATCAGCCTGTTGTTGATCGAGAAGGGCACGCCGGGCTTCACCGTCGGTCGGCAGTTGAAGAAAATGGGTTGGTGGGCGTCGGACACCGCTGAATTGTTCTTCGACGATTGCCGCGTGCCTGTGGGCAATCTGATCGGTGCCGAAAACATGGGCTTCGCCTGCATCATGGGCAATTTTCAGAGCGAACGGCTGGCGTTGGCGTTGATGGCCAACATGACCTCACAGCTTGCGCTGGAACAAAGCCTGAAATGGGCGCGCGAGCGTGAAGCGTTTGGCAAACCGATCGGCAAGTTTCAGGTGATCAAGCATCGCCTCGCCGAGATGGCCACGGCGCTGGAGGTCTCGCGGGAATTCACTTACAGACAAGCAGCGAAGATGGCGGCGGGACAGAGCGTGATCAAGGAGATTTCGATGGCGAAGAATTTTGCTACGGATACTTCGGACCGGATTACCACCGAGGCGGTGCAGATTCTTGGCGGGCTCGGTTACATGCGCGAGAGTCTGGTGGAACGGCTGTATCGGGATAACCGCATTCTTTCGATTGGCGGCGGGACGCGAGAGGTGATGAACGAGATCATCAGCAAGCAGATGGGGCTTTAGATTTTGCGTTGAGGCTGCCGGCCCCTTCGCGAGCAGGCTCGCTCCCACAGGAGAATGCATTCCAAATGTGGGAGCGAGCCTGCTCGCGAAAGCGGTCTGACAGGCGCTATTTATTTATCAGTCAGGGCAAACTGCGTCAGGCAGAACGTCGGGATGCCCATGTCTTCAAGCCGCTGCGACCCGTTCAACTCAGGCAAGTCAATAATCGCCGCTGCCTCATGCACCCGCGCGCCCATGCGGCGAATCAGGTTGGCTGCTGCGATCAGCGTGCCGCCCGTGGCGATCAGATCATCGAACATCACCACCGAGTCGCCTTCACACAGGCTGTCGGCGTGCACTTCGAGGAACGCTTCGCCGTACTCGGTCGCGTAACCTTCGGCCAGCACGTCCGCCGGCAGCTTGCCCTGCTTGCGGAACAGCACCAGTGGCTTGTTCAACTGATAGGCCAGTACCGAGCCGATCAGAAAACCGCGCGCATCCATCGCGCCGATGTGGGTGAAGTCGGCTTCGACGTAACGGTGGGCGAAGCTGTCCATCACCAGACGCAGGGCTTTGGGCGATTGAAACAGCGGGGTGATGTCGCGAAAGATCACGCCCGGTTTCGGGAAGTCGATCACTGGGCGGATAAGCGATTTGATGTCGAAGGAGTCGAAGACCATCGTCGAGGTGTCCTGGCAGGGCTGCAAACGGCGCAGTATACCCGCGGCTGAAACGCTTCGCTCAACCGCGGATCGACATTAACCTTCGAGTGAGCCACCGGCCAGCGCGCAGAGCTGGATCGGGTCGAGGATGTGAATCTCCTTGCCCTCGGCGGCGATCAGCTCGTTTTGCTGAAAGCGCGTGAACACCCGAGACACGGTTTCCACGGCCAGACCGAGGTAGTTGCCGATTTCGTTACGCGACATTGCCAGACGGAACTGGTTGGCCGAGAAGCCGCGAGCGCGGAAGCGTGCGGACAGGTTGACCAGGAACGTGGCGATGCGCTCGTCGGCGGTTTTCTTCGACAGCAACAGCATCATTTGCTGGTCATCGCGGATTTCACGGCTCATCACGCGCATCAACTGGCGGCGCAATTGCGGCAGTTGCAGGGCCAGTTCGTCGAGGCGTTCAAAAGGGATTTCGCAGACCGAGGTGGTTTCCAGCGCCTGCGCCGACACCGGGTGTTTCTCGGTGTCCATGCCGGACAGACCGACCAGTTCGCTCGGCAGGTGGAAGCCGGTCAGTTGTTCTTCGCCGCTGTCGCTCAGGCTGAAGGTTTTCAGGGCGCCGGAGCGTACTGCATAAACGGAATCGAACGTGTCGCCCTGGCGGAACAGGAACTCGCCTTTTTTCAGCGGGCGGCCGCGTTTAACGATTTCGTCCAGCGCATCCATGTCTTCCAGATTCAGAGAAAGTGGCAGGCAGAGAGGGGCCAGGCTGCAATCCTTGCAATGGGCCTGGTTGTGAGCGCGCAGTTTGACTGGCTCGGACATTTCTTAAATCCTTGTGGGAAAACACACATAAGCCGTAAGGGTAACCCACAGGAGGACATTCAGGCCAGTCCGTGGCGACTTTGTCCCACAGCCATAAAGCCGCAGCGCCAGCAGCCGATAAACAGGTATCAGAACGCATACAAGGAACGAATCGATGGCCTCGATTGGCACGCTGAGCCCCGGTAGCAGCGACGTTGCCGCATTGCCGGAGACGTTTAAAATCTCGACCGGCAATGCACGCGACCCAGGCTTGACCGAAGAGGCAACCCCGACCTTGGTCGAGGGCGTCAAAGTGTCGCTGTCCGGTGCATCGATCGAAAAGTCCGCCGGTGTCGGTGGTGAAAACAGCGACATCGACGACAGCGGGTTGCCGGAAAACATCCAGCAATTGCTGAAGATGATCCGCAAGCTGCAAAAACAGATTGCCGAGAAAAAGGCGCTCATCGAAGCGGTCATGGCCGACAAGCGCCTTTCCAACGAAGAAAAGATCATCAAGACCGCTGCACTGCGCGGCGCCATCGCCGCGTTGAATACAGGTTTGATCACGGCCAATCTGGCTCTGTCCAAAGTGGTCGGGCAATCGGGTCTGACGGCGGATCAGAATATGAAAGTCGGTTCGCTGCTGATGAAAAACTAGATCACCCGCGAAAAACGCTGGCGGTTCTGCTGTTCCAGGTACGCATCGAACACCATGCACACCGAGCGCACCAGCAGACGTCCCGCCGGCAATACTTCGATCCGCTCGCGATCGAGTTCGATCAGGCCATCGTTGGCCATGCCTTGCAGCTGCGGCCAAAGCGCGCCGAAATAGCCCTGAAAATCGATGTTGAACTGTTGCTCGATCTCGGCGAACTCCAGGCTGAAATTGCAGATCAGTTGCTGGATCACCGCGCGGCGCAAGCGATCATCGGCGTTGCACACCAGGCCCCGGCTGGTCGCCAGTTGCGCGGCGGCCAGGGTGTTCTGGTATTCGTTGAGATCGCTGCTGTTCTGGCAGTACAGATCGCCGATCTGGCTGATCGCGGAAACCCCCAGACCAATCAGATCGCAATGGCCGTGAGTGGTGTAACCCTGGAAGTTGCGTTGCAGGGTTTGTTCTTCCTGAGCAATCGCCAATTCATCATCGGGCAGGGCGAAGTGATCCATGCCGATATAGCGATAGCCAGCGGCGGTGAGCTGTTCGATGGTGCGTTCGAGCATTTCCAGTTTCTGCGCGGGCGCCGGTAACTCATTGCCATTGATCCGCCGCTGCGGCATGAAGCGTTCTGGCAGGTGCGCATAGTTGAACACCGAGAGCCGGTCCGGTTGCAGGCTGATGACTTCTTCAACGGTGCGGGCGAAGTTTTCCGGGGTTTGCTTGGGCAAGCCGTAGATCAGATCGATATTGATCGAGCGAAATTGCAGGGTGCGCGCGGCATCGATCACCGCGCGGGTTTCTTCCAGACTTTGCAAGCGATTGACCGCGCGCTGCACCGCCGGGTCGAGGTCTTGCAGGCCGATGCTGACCCGATTGAAACCGAGTTCGCGGAGCAGGCCCATGGTCGACCAGTCGGCTTCGCGCGGGTCGATCTCGATACCGTAATCGCCGGAGTCGTCATCCAGCAGATTGAAATGCTTGCGCAGGTGCGCCATCAACTGCCGCAGTTCGTCGTGGCTGAGAAAGGTCGGCGTGCCGCCGCCAAAGTGCAGTTGCTCGACTTTCTGGGCCGGGTCGAGATGACAGGCGATCAGCTGGATTTCCTGCTCCAGCCGCTGCAAGTACGGCAGCGCGCGGCCGCGATCCTTGGTGATGACCTTGTTGCAGGCGCAGTAGTAGCAAATGTTCGCGCAGAACGGCACATGCACATACAACGACAACGGGCGCAGGGCCTTGCGGCTGTCGCGCAGGGCATGGAACAGGTCGAAGGTGCCGACCTGACCGTGAAATTGCACGGCGGTCGGATAAGAGGTGTAGCGCGGCCCCGCCAGGTCGTAGCGGCGGATCAGATCAGAGTCCCAACGAATGGCGTCGAGCATGCGGGCATTCCCCCGGATAGGCTGGCAGTGTGAGCGAGTCTATCGGGGGGCGGCGATTGGGCTGTTGATTTGCATCAACGGGGGAGGAGGTGTGTTGATCATGCAGGCCTCTTCGCGAGCAAGCTCGCTCCCACATTGGATCGGTGGTGCAACACAAATCCCCTGTGGGAGCGAGCTTGCTCGCGAAGGCCGCGCCGCCGATCTAATGCCCCATCAACCAATGCTGATGCGGCCCCGGCAATGTCCAGATGCCAAACAGGATCACCAGCAACCCACCGGCCATGCGCACGCTGCGTTTACGCAAAATGGCGGTGACGCGTTCTGCCGCAAGCCCCGTCGCCAGCAAAACCGGCCAAGTCCCCAGCCCAAACGCAAGCATCAACAAAGCACTGTCCAGCGCATTGCCCTGACTCGCCGACCACAGCAACGTGCTGTAAACCAGCCCGCACGGCAGCCAGCCCCACAACGCACCGAGCAGTAATGCGCGAGGCAAACTCGACACCGGCAACAAGCGATTGGCCACCGGCTGAATGTAGCGCCACAGGCCGCGACCCAAACTTTCAATGCGCGTCAGCCCGCTCCACCACCCGGCCAGATACAAACCCATGGCAATCAGCAGCAACCCGGCCAGCACGCGCATGAACAATGCGGCTGGACTGTTCGCCACCGCCCAGCCTGCAAGGCCAATCAGCAATCCGGCGGTGGCATAACTGAGGATCCGTCCAAGGTTATACGCCAGCAACAAGCGAAAGCGTCGACTGCGTTGCTCCTTGGGAATCGCCAGGGTCAGCGCGCCCATCAAACCGCCGCACATGCCCAGGCAATGCCCGCCGCCGAGCAGGCCGAGGATCAATGCCGAGACCAGCAAGGGCGCCAGTTCAAGCATGGGGTGGGGCCTTGTCGTCCGGTTTGCTGGTGTTGGCTTCGTCGACGGCCGCCGTGTGATTCGGATCCTGATCATCGAACAGGATGCTGTGCGCCGGGCCGTCGAGGTCGTCGTACTGACCGCTGTCCACCGCCCAGAAGAAGATGTAAACGGCGATGGCCACGATCAGCAGGGCGGCCGGGATCATCACGTAGAGAGCTGGCATCTGTACTCCAGGCCCGCGCGGCTCAGGCCGGCAGCGGGCGGGTTTGCGAGCGGGTGCTGGCGGGCGGCGGACTCGGCAGGCGAGTCAGGCGCAAAGCATTGAGCACCACGGTCAACGAACTGATCGACATGCCGACGGCGGCCCACACCGGAGTGATCCAGCCGAGGGCGGCGAACGGCAACATGAGGCCATTGTACAGCGCCGCCCACAGCAGGTTCTCGATGATGATCCGCCGCGTGCGCCGTGCCAGCGTAAAAGCCTGCACCAAGGCGTCGAGGCGATTGGACAGCAGCACCGCATCGGCGCTGGTTTTCGCCAGATCAGTGGCCGAGCCCATGGCCACGCTGATGTCAGCCGCCGCCAGTACCGGCACGTCATTGACGCCGTCGCCGAGCATCAGCACCTTGCGGCCTTCCTTGTGCAGCTGTTGCAAGACTTGCAGCTTGTCGTCCGGGCGCAAGCCGCCACGGGCCTCATCGATGCCCAGTTCGGCGGCAACGCTGGCGACCATTGGTGAGCTGTCGCCGGACAACAGCAATGTGCGCCAGCCGCGTGCCTTGCAGGCGGCGAGCAGGGCGGGGGCGTCGTCACGCAAGCGGTCGTCGAGGACGAACCACGCCAGCGCGCCGTTTTCGTCCGCGAGCAGCAGCCATTGGCCGGCCTCATCGGGCATGGCAGGCACAGCAGCGCCGCTGAGGGCGCAGACGAATTCTGCTTGGCCAATGCGCAGCCGCTGTCCGTCGACCAGTCCTTCGAGGCCAAGCCCCGGTGTGCTGTGGACTTCTTCAGCGGCCAGCGGCGCACGGCCGAAGGCGCGGGCAATCGGGTGTTCCGAACGGTTTTCCAGCGCAGCGGCGAGGCTCAGGCATTGTTCGCTGTCGAGTGCGCCGAGTGGACGAATCGAGCGCAGCACCAGCCGACCTTCGGTGAGGGTTCCGGTTTTGTCGAAGATCACTGTGTCGATCTGATTCAAACCTTCCAGCACATGACCACGGGTCAGCAGCAGACCGAGTTTGTGCAGGGTGCCGGTGGCCGCCGTCAGCGCGGTCGGCGTCGCCAGCGACAGCGCGCACGGGCAGGTCGCCACGAGCATGGCGAGGACAATCCAGAACGCGCGCGACGAATCCAGTTCCCACCACAACAGGCCGATGGCCGCTGCGGCGATCAGCGACAGCAGGAGGAACCATTGCGCAGCGCGGTCGGCGATTTCCGCCAGGCGAGGTTTTTCCGCTTGGGCACGATCGAGCAGACGGACGATGGCCGACAGGCGTGTGTCTTGTCCCAGCGCCTGAACTTCCACGGTCAATGCGCCTTCGACGTTGAGCGTACCGGCGGTGACCGTATCGCCCCGCGTGCGCGGTTGCGGCAGGTACTCGCCGGTGAGCAGCGATTCATCGATGCTCGACTGGCCGTCGATGATTTTGCCGTCGGCCGGGAGGATCGATCCGGCTTGCACCAGAATCTTGTCGCCCAGGCGCAATTCGCTGAGCAGGATGCGCTCGCTCTGGCCGTTGTTGTCCAGACGCAGACATGAAGCGGGCAACAGATTCACTAACTGGGCCGTGGCGGCGGCGGTGCGTTCGCGGGCACGGCGCTCCAGATAACGCCCGGCGAGCAGGAACAGCGCAAACATGCCGACCGCATCGAAATACAACTCACCGACCCCGGTGATCGAGGTCCAGATTCCGGCGATGTAAGCGCTGCCGATCGCCAGTGATACCGAGACATCCATGGTCAGGTGGCGCGTGCGCAGATCGCGCATCGCCCCTTTGAAGAACGGCGCGCAGCTGTAGAACACGATCGGCGTAGTCAGAAACAGCGCGACCCAGCGCAGGATCGTGTGCAGCTCGGGGCTGAGGTCGATATTGAATTCCGGCCAGGTGGCCATGGTCGCCATCATTGCCTGGAACCACAGCAGGCCGGCGACGCCGAGCTGGCGCAGGGCCAGGCGGTTTTCGCTGGCCAGTTGTTCGCTGGCGCGATCCGCCTGATACGGATGGGCGGCGTAACCGATGTGGCGCAGTTCGGCGAGGATCTGGCTCAGCGGCAGTTGCGCATCGGCCCAGCTCACGTGCAAGCGATGGTTGGACAGGTTCAGCCGCGCCTCGGCCACGGCGGGCAAGGTGCGCAGGTGTTTCTCGATCAGCCAGCCACAGGCGGCGCAACTGATGCCTTCCATCAACAGCGTGGTTTCGGCCAGTTCGCCTTCGTGACGGACGAAGGGTTGCTGGACATCGGCGCGGTCGTACAGGGCCAGTTCGTCGGTCAGTTGCACCGGCAGCGCTTGCGGATTGGCTGAAGCTTCGCTGCGATGTTGGTAGTAGCTTTCCAGGCCGCCGGCGACGATGGCTTCGGCCACGGCCTGGCAGCCCGGACAGCAGAACTCGCGGGACTCCCCGAGCACGACGGCGGTGAAGCGGCTGCCGGACGGGACGGGCAGGGCGCAGTGGTAGCAGGGGATTGGGCTGGTCATGGCATCGTTGAGGGGGTAAGCCCTTGCATTGGGGTTGTCCGCTTGCCCTCACCCCAGCCCTCTCCCGGAGGGAGAGGGAGCCGATCGGTGTGAGCCTGGACCTTCACTGTCATACACAAAACGTGCGAACGCTCGAGATCAGTCCCCTCTCCCTCTGGGAGAGGGTTAGGGTGAGGGGCTTCTGAGCCTGGTTCACTTCTTCAGGTCTTCCGCACCTTGCAGCGGCTCGTCACCCAGCAGCAGATCCTTGTCATGGCTGACCAGCTCTTCTTCGAACATGCGCCACACATGGTCATCCTGACTGCCGAGCAATTCGACGAAACGGCGACCTTCGACCTTGTCACCCAATTGACCGATGTAGCGCCCCGTTTCAGTCTCGCTGCGGGTCAGCACAATCTTGCGATCTTTCTCCGGTTGCGTTGGCGAGATCAGGTTCAGTTCCAGGGTCTTCGGCTGACTGTCACCGCTCAAGCGCAAATCGACTTCACCGGTCACGTCATCCAGATGCACAGCCGCGCGCATCTTCAGGTTCTGCGCCAGCAGCTCACGGTCCAGCGAACGGTTGATGCCTTTGCCCGCCTCGTAGTAGTTGTCGTTGACCAGGTTGTCCGGGTTGTTCACCGCGATGGTCACCATCGACAGGGTCAGGGTCACCGAACAGGCCAGAATCCCGATGATGATCCATGGCCAAAGGTGCTTGTACCAAGGGCTTGCGGCGTTTGCTGCGGGCATGTTCAGTTCTCTCAACGGATTTGTGGGCCGATGAATCGGCTCTTGGCTTCAACGTGGACGCTGTCGTCATCGGCATCCTTGAGGATGAATTTCACCTCGTTGGTGCTCGATGGCAGTTGTTCCGGTGCGCTCGACAACTCGACCGGCATGCTGACGATGTCGCCGGCCGCGACCTTGATCTCGCGCTTGCCTTGCAGGCGCAGATCCGGCAACCCGGCGGCTTCCAGCACATAGGTGTGATCGCGCTGGTCCTTGTTCATGATCTTCAGGCTGTAAACGTTTTCGATCCGGCCTTCAGCGTTTTCGCGGTACAGCACACGGTCCTTGCTGACATCGAAACCGACCAGCGAACGCATGACGAACGCGGTGACCAGCAGGCTGATCATCGCCAGTAACACCACCGCATAACCGATCAGGCGTGGCCGCAGTTTATGGGTTTTCTGTCCCGACAGGTTGTGCTCGGTGGTGTAACTGATCAGACCGCGCGGGTAATCCATCCTGTCCATGATGCTGTCGCAGGCGTCGATGCAAGCCGCGCAGCCGATGCACTCGATCTGCAGGCCGTCCCGGATATCGATGCCGGTCGGGCAGACCTGCACGCACATGGTGCAATCGATGCAGTCACCGAGTCCCTGAGCCTTGTAGTCGACGCCTTTCTTGCGCGGGCCACGGCTTTCACCGCGACGCGGATCGTAGGAAACGATCAGCGTGTCCTTGTCGAACATCACGCTCTGGAAACGCGCATACGGACACATGTAGATGCACACTTGCTCGCGCAACCAACCGGCGTTGCCGTAGGTGGCGAGGGTGAAGAAACCGACCCAGAAATACGACCAGCCATCAGCCTGGCCGGTGAAGAATTCGAAAACCAGTTCGCGGATCGGTGAAAAATAACCGACAAAAGTCATGCCGGTGACAAAACCGATCAGCAGCCACAGCGAATGTTTGGCGGCTTTGCGCAGGAATTTGTTGGCGCTCATCGGCGCCTTGTCGAGCTTTATGCGCTGGTTGCGGTCACCTTCAGTGACTTTCTCGCACCACATGAAAATCCACGTCCACACGCTTTGCGGGCAGGTGTAGCCGCACCAGACACGGCCGGCATAGACGGTGATGAAGAACAGGCCGAACGCGGCAATGATCAACAGGCCCGAGAGCAGAATGAAATCCTGTGGCCAGAAGGTCGCGCCGAAGATGAAGAACTTGCGCTCCGGCAGGTTCCACCACACAGCCTGATGGCCGCCCCAGTTCAGCCACACCGTACCGAAATACAGCAGGAACAAGGCAGCACCGCCCATCATCCGCAGATTACGGAACAGGCCGGTGAAGGCACGGGTGTAGATTTTTTCTCGAGAGGCGTAAAGGTCGACGCTGTTGTTCGCGTTTTTGCTCGGTGGTGTGACGTCGTGTACCGGAATCTGGTTGCTCATCATTGCATCCCACGGCAGTGGAAAAATGCCTCGGTCGATACGTGCCAACCAAGGTCAAAAAGGGCTGTTGCAGTGGCGCAATGATACGCCGGTCGCTCTGGCTCAAGGGTGCGACCTTTGGTCGCGTTGGGTAAAAAACCTGAATGGTGTAGCGAATGCAGCAAAGCCTGATGCAGGTCAATTGACTTGTTGAGTATGGACCGTTTTGGCGTGGCGGCTTATCCATTGTAGTCCTGGGGGATCAGTTCGACGCTGTTGCCACCTCAAGCCTCACAACAAATCCGTCGACTTGAGGGGGCGCACACGGACGCGGTCATCGTCTGGTTTTCAATTACAGCAGTCGATGTATCACTTTTTAAACCGAAAATTCAAGTATTGCTTTTTGCCTGGGATGTCGCTGTAAGTTCTTCTGTGTCTGAAATATATCTAATTGATTGCGCTTGGTTATTGCTTTGAAGTTTTCCGCCTTTTCGAATAAGTTGCGTTTTCGCGGAAAGTTATTCGCGTGCAGTTGATTAATTTAAATGGAATTTAAAGTATGACTTTCAATAAGTTTGCAAACTTTATGCTGAGCGTTTGTTTATTGGCTTCGGTCACTTCCGCTCAGGCTATGACAGGAACACCGAAGCACATGGTTTTTGCCTCGGACACTCAATACCCATGGACAGACAAGACGGATAGCGGCGACTTCGAATCCGCTTCCGAATTTGAGGTTCGCTCCAAGTGGCTGGTTGAGTCACAATTGGCGAGCATTGCCGATTTCAGAAATCAGCATGGCTCGCAAGCTCAGGTGCCCTTGATGATCAACGGCGACATAACCGCTTTTGGTCATGGCTGGCAGCGCTCGTTTATGCGGGTCATGCTGAACAAGCACTTCAAGGGTGATTACTTGTACGGCTTGGGTAATCACGATTATGAAAACAATGTCGATGATTGTTTTAGCAATAGTTGTGCGGCGGGAAGCATCGTCGAGTTCAAGGAACATCACGAGGGCAAGGTAGATAACTTTGATCTGAAAGTCACCAGTGGATTTCTGACCAAGACCTATTCTGGCAGCCTCGCTTACTCAAAAACCATTGGTGAAGTTCATATGGTGCAGCTCAATAACGAGCCAACTTACACCGCCCGAATCTCACATCCACTGAACCCGACGACGTTTGAAATCAACGATGCACTGGACTGGCTGGAAACTGATCTGCGCGTTGCTCGGGCACAAGGTTACGCCATCATCATCAATATGCATAAACCCTTTAACCATAAGGGCAATCAGGCGCAAAAAAAGCGCTTCCACGACATCGTCAACAAATATCAAGTGACGGCAATCTTCGCCGGCCATCTGCATAGAGACGGCGGTGATGGCTATTGGGAGGGGAGTGTGCCGATGTATCTGAGTGGCAGTACGTCTCAGCAAACGTATCTGATCACCAGCTTTACCGAAGACCGCAAGCAGCTGGAGATCTATCTGGTGAAGAACAACCAATGGCGCAATCGAACGCTGATCGATACCGTCGAGGTGCAGTCAATCTTTGCCAGACGTCCATAAGAAAGGCCCTGCCAATGATCTGGCGGGGCACTTGGCGGTCAATTATTGGCAGCGACCCATGGGTTGATTATTTGAACGCCGCTTGGCTGAAAGTCCGCAACGTTACGGGTGACCAGCGTCAGCCCATGCACAAGCGCTGTGGCGGCGATCAAGGCGTCGCATTCGTTGCTGCGATCAGGCACATGCAACTGTGTGCATCGGGTAGCGACGGCGCTATCGACTGACAGGATTCTTCCTTCGAATGCTGGTTTGACGTGACGCTCGAGCCAGTTACGCAGCATCCCGCCCTGGGGCGGGTCGCGGCGCTCAATACGCAGAATACCGGTTTCCAGTTCCAGCACAGTGATGGCCGACAAATACAAGCTACCCGCAGCGACGCTGTTTGCCCACGCCACCACCTGCCTGTCGGCCTGGGGTTTGCGCAGTTCGGAGACCACATTTGTATCAAGCAGGAACATCAAGACAGGTCCACGCTGCGAGGGCTGATGACGGCGCGCTCAGGTTCGAATTCGATGTCAGGTGCATTCGGCATGACCAGCAGATCGACGATACTGGTCTGGCTACCGGTCAATTTCTGGTATTGCTCAATGCTCAGCAGTACATGGGCAGGCTTGCCACGGTCGGTAATGATGACCGGGCCCTGATGCGTGGCTTTCTTGGCGGCACTGGTGTCCTGGTTGAATTCGCGGCTGGAAATGGTAGTGATGGCCATCATGCTCGGCCTCCAGAGAATATGATGTAGAAACGTTACTACCTTGGGCTTTGTGCCGCAATCGGAAAGGCGGGTTGCGGACGATCGGTTTGTCACTGTCATAACGGCACCGGCAAATGCGCCTCCACCCGAAGGTGGCGGCGCTAAGAGATGGACGAACATTCGGTGGGTTTTGCTGCCCCTGTCAGGGCAATCTGCCGCCGCCGAGGCCGTCGAGGCCGCCGCCGTTGTCCGGGCTGCTCAAGGTGTCTTGCGGGGTTGAACTTGCGGGTTGCACAGGCGCCGGTAGCGGCCTCGTGTCATTGTCAGGGCAAAGCGGAGGTTGATCTGGCAGGGTGCTTTCGTCATTTTTTGACATGCTGGCTTCATCCTTGAAGGTTGACCCGATGCTGCTCATCGGGGTGGCTAAAACCTATAGGGCACGACTGCTCAAGTCTATTGGGCAAACGTTTCAAGTCATGAATGTGAACATGAAAAAAGGCCCCGCCAAATCTCATTGGCGGGGCCTTTTTTGTTTCAAGCTTTGGCCTTATTCGGCGTTCGCTTGCGGTGCTTTTTCACCGTGGGACAGGCTGTAAACGTAAGCCGCCAGCAGGTGCACCTTGTCGTTGCCTTGCAGTTGTTCCTGCGCAGGCATCTGGCCCTGACGGCCGTAACGGATGGTCTGCTGCAGTTGCGCGAAGCTCGAACCGTAGATGAACGCGCCCGGGTGGGTCAGGTTCGGTGCGCCCATGGCGGGGGTGCCTTTGCCTTCCGGACCGTGGCACGCCACGCAGTTGGCGGCGAACAGTTTGCCGCCGTTTTCCGGGTCAGCCTTGGTGTCTTCCGGCAGTTTGCGACCATCGAGTTTGGTCACGACGAATGCCGCGACGTCGGCAACGCCTTGCTCACCGATCACTTCAGCCCAGGCCGGCATCACCGCGTGGCGACCGCCCATGATGGTGGTCTTGATGGTTTCCGGCTCGCCGCCCCAGCGCCAGTCGGCGTCGGTCAGGTTCGGGAAGCCGTAGGCACCCTTGGCGTCGGAGCCGTGGCACACCGAGCAGTTGGAGGCAAACAGACGGCCACCCATTTTCAGTGCTTGCGGATCCTTGGCGACTTCTTCGATTGGCATCGCGGCGAACTTGGCGAAGATCGGACCGAACCTGGCGTCCGAACGGGCCATTTCCTTTTCCCATTCGTGCACGCCGGTCCAGCCGGTCTGGCCGTTGGCGAACGCGGTCTGCTTATCGTTATCGAGGTAGTTGTAGCCTGGCAGCAGGCCTTTCCAGTTGCCCAGACCCGGGTACAGCACCAGGTAACCCAGGGCAAAAATGATCGTGCCGACAAACAGCATGAACCACCATTTCGGCAGTGGGTTGTCGTACTCCTCGATCCCGTCGAAGGAGTGCCCGACCGTCTCGTCCGTCTGTTCGCTGCGCTGGCCCTTGCGGGTCGACAGCAGCAGCCAGGTCAGGGCGAAGATCGTACCGAGACTGAGGACTGTGACGTACAGACTCCAGAATGTAGTCATTCTTTGTTACTCCTAGAAGCTTGCTCGACGTGCTTGATGGCTTCGGGATCATCCGCAAAAGGCAACAAGGTCGCGTCTTCAAACTCCGACTTGCGCTTGGGGCTGAACACCCACAACGCCAGACCGATGAAGGCCACCATCACGACAACGGTGCCCAGGCCACGAATCATCCCGATATCCATCTAATTCACCGTTTGCTTTTGATGATGGTGCCCAGGCCTTGCAGATAGGCCACCAGCGCGTCCATTTCGGTTTTGCCCTTCACGGCATCCTTGGCCCCGGCGATGTCTTCGTCGGTGTAAGGGACGCCGAGCGTGCGCAACACTTCCATTTTCTTGGCGGTGTCTTTGCCGTCGAGCTTGTTTTCCACGAGGAACGGGTAGGCCGGCATTTTCGACTCAGGCACCACGTTGCGCGGGTTGTACAAGTGCGCACGTTGCCAGTCATCGGAGTAACGACCACCGACGCGAGCCAGATCCGGACCGGTACGTTTGGAACCCCACAGGAACGGGTGATCCCAGACACTTTCACCGGCGACCGAGTAGTGGCCGTAGCGTTCGGTTTCGGCGCGGAACGGACGGATCATCTGCGAGTGGCAGCCGACACAACCGTTGGCGATGTAAACGTCGCGGCCTTCCAGTTCAAGGGCGGTGCGCGGCTTCATGCCTTCGACCGGCTTGTTGGTGACGTCCTGGAAAAACAGCGGAACGATTTGGGTCAGGCCGCCAACGCTGACGGCGATGACCATGAAGAAGGCCAGCAGGCCAATATTCTTCTCGACAGCTTCATGCTTCATCAGTGAGCTCCAACGACAGCGATCTGGGCAGCGGCTTCGGCTTCGGCCGGGTTCGAGGCGCGCACGGTGCGCCAGACGTTGTAAGCCATCAGGAACATGCCGCTGGCGAAGAAAGCACCGCCCAAGGCACGAACGATGTAGCCCGGGTGGCTGGCCTGCAGCGCTTCAACGAACGAGTAGGTGAGGGTGCCGTCGTCGTTGATTGCCCGCCACATCAGGCCCTGAGTGATGCCGTTGACCCACATCGAAGCGATGTACAGCACGGTGCCAATCGTCGCGAGCCAGAAGTGCGCGTTGATCAGACCGACGCTGTGCATCTGCGCACGGCCGAACAGTTTCGGGATCATGTGGTAGATCGCGCCGATCGAGATCATCGCTACCCAGCCGAGAGCGCCGGCGTGTACGTGGCCGATGGTCCAGTCGGTGTAGTGCGAGAGCGAGTTGACGGTCTTGATCGCCATCATCGGCCCTTCGAAGGTCGACATGCCGTAGAACGCCAGGGAGACCACGAGGAAGCGCAGGATCGGGTCGGTGCGCAGCTTATGCCAGGCGCCCGAGAGGGTCATCATGCCGTTGATCATGCCGCCCCAGCTTGGCGCCAGCAGAATGATCGACATTGCCATGCCCAGGGATTGTGCCCAGTCCGGCAGTGCGGTGTAGTGCAAGTGGTGCGGGCCGGCCCAGATGTACAGGGTGATCAGGGCCCAGAAGTGCACGATCGACAGACGATAGGAGTAGATCGGACGTTCGGCCTGTTTCGGCACGAAGTAGTACATCATGCCGAGGAAACCGGTGGTCAGGAAGAAGCCCACCGCGTTGTGGCCGTACCACCACTGGATCATCGCGTCGGTCGCGCCGGCGTAGGCAGAGTAGGACTTGAAGAAGCTCACCGGCAGCGAGGCGTGGTTGACGATGTGCAGCATCGCGGTGACGACGATGAACGCGCCGTAGAACCAGTTACCCACGTAGATGTGCTTGGTTTTGCGCTTGGTGATGGTGCCGAAGAACACCAGACCGTAGGTGACCCAGACAATGGCCAGCAAAATGGCGAGTGGCCATTCCAGTTCCGCGTATTCCTTGGTGGTGGTGTAACCCAGCGGCAAGGTAATGATCGCGCCGACGATCACCGCTTGCCAGCCCCAGAAGGTGAAGGCCGCGAGGCTGTCGGAAATCAGTCGCGTCTGGCAGGTTCGCTGCACGACATAGTAGGAAGTGGCAAACAGTGCACAACCACCGAAGGCGAAAATCACCAGGTTTGTGTGCAACGGGCGCAGGCGTCCAAAGCTCGTCCACGGCAGACCGAAGTTCAATTCCGGCCAGACCAGTTGCGAGGCGATGAAGACACCGAGCCCCATGCCAAGGATCCCCCAGACCACCGTCATGATGGCGAACTGGCGGACTACCTTATAGTTATAAGCAGTCGGACTGATTGCTGTGCTCATTCTAAGGTTCCACGGTTTGGGTGTTTTATTAGGATTAAAATCGGCCGCAAGTATGCAGAGAGCAGGGGGTCATTGCAACGCGCCATGACCTGGGTCAATGCTTTCCAACGCTGATTCTGCGGCCTTTCCATGCGCCGCGTAAGGACAAAATCGGCCTCGGACAAAATGTCGCAGCGGACGAAAAAAGCGAGGGGTTCAGGTCGCTTGTAACGGGGTGTGTTCAAACGCTCGGTTCGGGTGACGGACGGTAAATGGCACGACAGCCGGTATCTACCGGCGTTTGCGGCCACATCAGTCAGCCGGTTCGCGGAACACAGCAGTCAGCGTTGACCTGGAACCGGCACAAGCCAGTCCGCATCGAGCAAGCGTAGACCCGAATCAGAGGAACCGAAAGGAGAGGGCGTGAAGGGGTGCGACAATGCGTCGCAAAGGGGCGGGATGCTGCCGCACCGAGAATGGTGCGGCAGAGTTGTACGCAATGTTTATTTCTTTTTGTCTTCAGTAATCAGTTTTTCTGTATTCAATCCATGTGACAGGCTGTACACATAAGCGGCTAGCAATTGCACTTTATCGTTGCCCAACAGCTCGTTCTGCGCTGGCATATGGCCCTGACGACCGTGGCGAATGGTTTGCTCAAGCTGAGTCAGACTGGTGCCATAGATAAACCCGGCCGGGTGCGTCAGATTCGGCGCACCCATGGCTTCAGTGCCGTGGCCGGTTGCCCCATGACAGGCTACGCACGTGGTGCTGAACGCCTGCTGTCCGGCTTGCAGGTCAGCCTTGCTGTCGGCGGGCAATGGCAGACCGGCCAGTTCATGACGCACATAAGCGGCCACGTTTTTCACCCCGGCCTCGCCGAGCACTTCGCCCCAGGCTGGCATCGCCGCCATGCGGCCACCCATGATGGTGGTCTTGATGGTCTCGGCGTCGCCGCCCCAGCGCCAGTCGCTGTCGGCGAGGTTAGGGAAACCGAACGCGCCTTTGGCGTCCGAGCCGTGGCACACCGAGCAGTTGGAGGCGAACAGTCGGCCACCCATTTTCAGCGCCTGCGGATCCTTCGCCACTTCTTCCAGCGGCATGGCGGCGAATTTGGCGAAGATCGGCCCGAATTTGGCATCGGCCTTGTTCATTTCCTTTTCCCACTCGTGCACGCCGGTCCAGCCATCCTCGTAACCCGGCAGGATGCCTTTCCAGTTACCCAGTCCCGGATACAGGATCAGATAGCCCACGGAAAACACCAGCGTGCCGGCGAACAGCATGAACCACCACTGCGGTAGCGGGTTGTCGTACTCCTCGATGCCGTCGAAGCTGTGGCCCATGGTCTGGTCGACGCTGCCCTTGGTTTCGCCCCGGCGGGTGCCGATCAGCAGCCACGTCAGGCCGATCAGGCTGCCGATGGTCAGTACGCAGATCCACGTACTCCAGAAGGTGGTCATGGCCGGGTACTCCTTGTCTCATTTGCTTGGGTTGTTTCGGCTTGCGGCTCGTCGGCGAACGGCAGCAGACGTGCTTCGGCAAACTCCGGGGTGCGCTTGCGGTTGAACACCCAAAGCGTCAAACCAACGAAGGCGACGAACACCACGACCGTGCCGAGGCCACGAATCAGGCCTGCACTCATTTCAATGATCATCGTGCTCACCTCTTGCTCTTGATCGCAGTGCCGAGCACTTGCAGGTAGGCGACGAGGGCGTCCATTTCGGTCTTGCCCTTGAGGCTGGCCACCGCGCCGCTGATGTCGTCGTCGGTGTACGGCACGCCGAGGGTGCGCATGGTCTTGAGCTTGGTTTCGGTGTGGCTGCTGTCGACCGCTTGCGTGACCAGCCATGGGTAGGCCGGCATTTTCGATTCCGGTACGACGTTGCGCGGGTTGTACAAGTGCGCGCGGTGCCAGTCATCCGAGTAGCGCGCGCCGACCCGGGCCAGATCCGGACCGGTACGCTTCGAGCCCCAGAGGAACGGGTGATCCCAGACGCTTTCGCCCGCTACCGAGTAGTGCCCGTAACGTTCGGTTTCGGCGCGGAACGGCCGGATCATCTGCGAATGGCAACCGACGCAGCCTTCGCGGATATAGATGTCACGGCCTTCCAGTTGCAGCGCGGTGTAGGGCTTCATGCCTTCCACCGGTTTGTTGGTGACGTCCT
This sequence comes from Pseudomonas sp. CROZ-RG-20F-R04-15, assembly GCF_022662375.1. GTDB lineage: Bacteria > Pseudomonadota > Gammaproteobacteria > Pseudomonadales > Pseudomonadaceae > Aquipseudomonas. The sequence goes on from NZ_JAKNQL010000027.1 coordinate 77,182, forward strand.
GGAAGAACAGCGGGACGATCTGGGTCAGGCCGCCGATGCTCACGGCAAACACCATGAGCAACATCAACAGGCCGACGTTCTTTTCAATCGTTTCGTGTTTCATGGTGGACTCCTCAGGCCATCTGCGCGGCAGCAACGACGTCAGCAGGCTGCGAGGCCCGCACGGTGCGCCAGGTGTTGTAAGCCATCAGGAACATGCCGCTGAGGAAGATCGCCCCACCAATCAGCCGCACGACGAAGCCTGGGTGGCTGGCCACCAGGGTTTCGACGAAGGAGTAGGTCAGCGTGCCGTCCTCGTTCACTGCGCGCCACATCAGGCCCTGGGCGATGCCGTTGACCCACATCGAGGCGATGTAGAGCACGGTGCCGATGGTCGCGAGCCAGAAGTGCGCGTTGATCAGGCCGACGCTGTGCATCTGCGCCTTGCCGAAGATTTTCGGGATCATGTGGTACAACGCGCCGATGGAAATCATCGCCACCCAACCGAGGGCGCCGGCGTGTACGTGGCCAATGGTCCAGTCGGTGTAGTGGGAGAGGGCGTTGACGGTCTTGATCGCCATCATCGGACCTTCGAAGGTCGACATGCCGTAGAACGCCAGCGAGACCACAAGGAAGCGCAGAATCGGGTCGCTGCGCAACTTATGCCAGGCGCCCGAGAGGGTCATCATGCCGTTGATCATGCCGCCCCAGCTCGGTGCCAGCAGAATCAGCGACATCACCATGCCCAGCGACTGCGCCCAGTCCGGCAGCGCGGTGTAGTGCAAGTGGTGCGGGCCGGCCCAGATGTACAGGGTGATCAAGGCCCAGAAGTGCACGATCGACAGGCGATACGAGTACACCGGACGCTCGGCCTGTTTCGGCACGAAGTAGTACATCATCCCGAGGAAACCGGCGGTGAGGAAAAAGCCTACGGCGTTGTGGCCGTACCACCATTGCACCATCGCGTCGGTTGCACCGGCGTACACCGAGTACGACTTGGTGAAACTCACCGGCAACTCAAGGTTGTTGACGATGTGCAGAATCGCCACGGTGATGATGAACGCGCCGAAGAACCAGTTGCCCACATAGATGTGCTTGGTCTTGCGCTGCATGATCGTGCCGAAGAACACGATGGCGTAGGCGACCCAGACGATGGTGATCAGGATGTCGATCGGCCATTCCAGCTCGGCGTATTCCTTGGAACTGGTGTAACCCAGTGGCAGGCTGATCGCCGCCAACAGGATCACCAGTTGCCAGCCCCAGAAGCAGAACGCGGCGATTTTTGGCGCAAACAATTGGGTCTGGCAGGTGCGTTGCACCGAGTAGAACGAACTGGCGAACAGCGCACAGCCGCCGAACGCGAAGATCACCGCGTTGGTGTGCAGCGGGCGCAGACGGCCGAAACTGGTCCAGGGCAAATTGAAGTTGAGTTCGGGCCAGACCAATTGGGCCGCGAGAAAAACCCCGAGGCCCATGCCGACGATGCCCCACACCACCGTCATAATGGCGAATTGGCGGACCACCTTGTAGTTGTAGGCGGTACTGATAGAAGTGTTCATGGTTCCCCATCCACGGTTCAGCCGAAGTGAGCGCGCGCAAAACACGCGGCGAATCCTTCGTCTGGAGTTATAGGCAGACTAAAAGCGAGGCAAGCATGGACAAACAGCACAAGGCCAGTATTGACGGGGATCAATGGGCGCAGTGCGTGCTCGATCATGGATGGCTTTGGGACGCCGTGTCGGGCGAGGCTTTTGCGACGCTGATCCTCGCCCACGGTGCGGGGGCGCCGATGGATAGCGAGTGGATGAACGACATGGCTGGGCGCCTTGCCGGGCTTGGGGTGAATGTGTTGCGGTTTGAGTTTGCGTATATGGCGCAGCGGCGGGTGGATGGGGTGAAGCGGCCGCCGAATCCTGCGGGGAAATTGCAGGAATGTTGGCGTGAGGTGTATGCCGAGGTGCGGCGTCATGTCACTGGGGTTTTGGCCGTGGGCGGGAAGTCGATGGGTGGGCGGATGGCGAGTCTTTTGGCTGACGAGTTGGGTGCCGATGCGTTGGTGTGTTTGGGCTATCCGTTTTATGCGGTGGGGAAGCCGGATAAGCCTCGGGTTGAGCATTTGGCTTCTTTGCAGACTCGGACGTTGATTGTGCAGGGGGAGCGGGATGCGTTGGGGAATCGTGAAGCTGTAGAGGCTTACACTTTGTCGCCTAGTATTGAGGTGGCGTGGTTAGCGGCCGGCGATCATGACCTCAAGCCATTAAAGGTTTCCGGGTTTACCCATGAACAGCATTTGGCTAGCGCTGCGCAGAAAGTAACCGAGTTTCTCAAGGGTTAACCGAGATTCTGAACCGCATAAAGAACGGCTCCCTTTCCCCCTCGCCCCCTGGGGGAGAGGGCTGGGGTGAGGGGGTAGATCTTGAACGCGACACATTTTTCGATCTGAGTGCATATCCGTTGCTGCGGTAACGGCCGCTCAGGGTTCCGCCCTTACGGCGGGTCACTTTTTCCAGACGCCGAAAAAGTAACCAAAAAGGCTTGCTCCTACGTTCGGCCCGCTCGCTGAGGCTCGGGGTTCCTTCGCTCCGGGATCGATCCGGGCGCAGCGCCTACGGTTTGCTTCGCTGCACCTCCTCTCGCTGTGTTTGGCTTCGCCAAACGGTCGCTGCGCTCCCACCCCCGGATCAATCCCTCCACTCAGCCTTCCGATGTCGCCCGTGGATCAAGATCAAGAGCAGGCGAGCTGACACTCGGCCTATTGAGTGGTGAAGAGCGCGGGTGTTCGGCTTTTGTTTTGTGGTGGATTTGCCCCTCACCCCAGCCCTCTCCCGAGGGAGAGGGAGCCGATTTTTGGGCTTTTCAAAATGTGTGTTCAACTCGGTACTTCACGTCGGTGCACCTCCCCCAAACACCACGGTCAGTCCCCTCTCCCTACGGGCGGTCCGACGTTTCGGGAGGGCTAGGGTGAGGGGCTTTTGATCTGTTTCAGAATCTGAGTTCGACCCGGTATTTCAAGTCGGCGTACCTCGCCCAGA
>NZ_JAKNQL010000028.1 GCF_022662375.1 Pseudomonas sp. CROZ-RG-20F-R04-15
GCTCTTCAGCGAACCACACCTTCTTCAATCAGCAACTTGAGGATCGCTTCAGCACCGGCCTGAGGGGTAACGCCCTTGAGCACCTGCCCCCCGCCGCCACTGGCCTTGGCCGTCGCGGCTTTCATCCGGTCCGCCCCGCTTTTGGCCTTGATCACCTTCAAGCGTTTCGGCCGTGGCTTGGCCGCTTGCAAAGTGGCAACCGCGAGCAACTCATCGTCCACCACCTCGACATCTTCAGCCTGCAAAACACCCCGCCGCGCCGGCCCATAAGCACTCTGCCGAGGCTTCGGCGCAGCATTATCCACAGTCGCCAGAAACGGCAGCTTCACCTTCAAGCGCCGACGCTGACCACGCGGCAACGCCTGCAGCACCAGCGCCGAGCCGTCGTTGATCGACTCCACCTGCGCCAGCCCCACCACCAACGGCCAGCCCAGACCCTCCGCCAACAAGAACGGCAGCATTCCCGACCCTTCGCCGGTTTCCGCCTGGCTCCCGGTCAGCACCACTTGCGCACCGGCATCGCGCAGATACGCGGTCAGCGCCGGCAACGCATCGGCGCCAGCCGGTTGCTCCAGCACATGCATCTGCTCAAGACCCATGCCCAGATAGGCGCGCAACGCCGGTTCCGCAACGTCGCCGGCATGCAAAACTTGCAGGTTATCCCCAGCCAGTTGCAGACCCAGTTCCACGGCGCGCGCGTCCTGATCAGCACGGCGTGGCCGCCCGGAAGTCGGGTGAGCGCCGATTGAAACCAGACTGATTACTTTCGTGTTCATAGCGTTTCCTTAAGCCGCATCGCGCTTGGCTTCGTTGCGGTAAGCCGCGACTGCTTCGATCAACGCCTGCAGAATCTCTGCGCTCTCGCCGATCACCGACAAATCGGCACGCTTGATCATGTCGCAACCCGGATCAAGGTTGATTGCCACGACCTTGTCGCAGGCACCAATACCTTGCAGGTGCTGAATCGCGCCAGAGATACCCACAGCCACATAGACCCGCGCGGTGACCCAGGTGCCGGACGCGCCGACCTGGCGATCACGGGCCATAAAGCCATCGTCCACGGCGACCCGCGAAGCGCCTTCGGTAGCGCCGAGTGCCGCCGCCGCTTCGTGGAACAGTGCCCAGTCTTTGACCCCATTGCCGCCGGAGAAAATGAATTCGGCTTCGGCCATCGGAATCGCTGCCGGGTCGACCGCCACTGCGCCGAGATCTTCGATCCGCGACAGGCTGCGCGCGACGCTTGTGGATAACTCCACCGACAACGCTTCGTGGCGAGTTTCGCTGACCGGCTCGGCGCATTCGGCCGCCGCCAAAATCAACCGTGCAACCGGTCGGGCGAGGTCTTGAAGACCGGCGCCAGCGCGGCCGATGCATTCCTGATCCTTGACCTGCCAGACTCGCGTCGCCGGGCGTTCGCCGAGTGCTGCAGCAAAACGTCGGCCGAGTTCGCCGCCACCGCTGCGGCTGTCCGGCAGCAGCCAATGACGCGGGTTGAACTGGTTATCCACAGCCCGCAAACCTTGCACACGTTGCTCCGGTGCATAACCGCTGAACTGTTCGCCTTCGACTACCAGCAAGCGATCAACGCCGGCGGTGGCGAAAGCGCTTTCCTTGTGCTCGCCAAAGACCACCGCCAACACCGCGCCGTCAGTACCGGCGAGTTGATGGGCGAGGCCGAGCAGATCACGGTCGTGGCTGCTCAAGCGACCGCCAACCATGTCCGGCACCACGCTGATGTAGAACGCCGGAGCCGGAACCTGATGCAGCGGCAATTGCACTTCCACAGTAGCCGAACGTTTGACCGCCCCGCCCTGTTGCGCGCCGCTGCGATCGATCCTTTTGATGCCGTTGGGGCCGATAAAACCGATCCCGTGCAGATTCTTGCGAATGACGCCGTTGGGGCCCATCCAGCTGTGTTGCGCCGGTTGCATGGCCGCGTGCAGCGGGTGCAAACGGTTACGCGCAATCCATTCGGCGCGCGGGTCGCGGCGGATAAGGTCGCTCATCAGTGGGCCTCCGCAGGTTCACGTTTGGCCGGGGTCGCAGGCTTGCTCGGCGCGGCGTCTTCGAGCAACGCGTCGGCCACCAGTTCGGCGATGTCCTTGATCAGCGGACGCGGTTCGACCACGCCTTCGAGCATCGCCGTGCACTGTGGACAACCCACCGCCACCAGTTCGGCGCCGGTTTCGCGGATGTCTTCCATGCGCATGTCGGGAATCCGCTGTTTACCCGGAATGTCAGTGATCGGCGCGCCGCCACCGCCGCCGCAGCAGCGCGAGCGGAAGCCGGAACGTTGCATCTCTTTGACTTCGATACCGAGGGCACGCAGCACTTCGCGCGGCGCTTCGTACTCGCCGTTGTAGCGGCCGAGGTAGCACGGATCGTGATAAGTCACGCTGTTGCCTTTGTGCTGACCAAGGTTCAGCGCGCCGGCCTGGATGATTTCCGCCATGTAGGTGCTGTGGTGCTGCACCAGGTAGTTACCGTCGAAGGCGCCGTACTCGTTTTTCAGCACATGGAAGCTGTGCGGATCGCAGGTGACGATGCGGTTGAAGCTGTATTTGGCCAGGGTCTGGATGTTGCGTTTGGCGAGCAACTGGAAGGTCGCTTCATCGCCAAGACGCCGTGCGACGTCACCGCTGTCACGCTCTTCGAGACCGAGCACGGCGAAGTCGATTTTCGCTGCTTTCAACACTTTGACGAAGGCGCGCAGGGTGCGTTGGTTACGCATGTCGAAGGCACCGTCGCCGACCCAGAACAGCACGTCGGTGGACTTCTTCTCGCTGAGCAGATTGAGGTTCAAGTCCGCTGCCCAATTCATCCGACCGCCCGGGGCGAAACCGCCGGGGTTGTCGGTGGCGATGAGGTTTTCGAGGACTTCAGCGCCCTTGTTCGGGGTTGCGCCTTTTTCCAGAGTGAGGTGACGGCGCATGTCGACGATGGCGTCGACGTGCTCGATCATCATCGGGCATTCCTCGACGCAGGCGCGGCAGGTGGTGCACGACCACAGGGTTTCGGCGTCGACCAGACCGTTGACGATCGGTTGATGCGGATTGCCGCTGTGTTCGCCAATGGGTTTGCCGGGATACGGGCTGCCGGCGAACTTCGCATCGGTGCCGCCAGCGAGGCCGACGACCATGTCCTGAATCAGTTTTTTCGGGTTCAGCGGCTGGCCGGCGGCAAAAGCCGGGCACGCCGCTTCGCACTTGCCGCACTGCACGCAGGCGTCAAAACCGAGCAACTGGTTCCAGGTGAAATCCTTGGGTTTTTCCACACCCAGTGGCGCGCTCGGATCGTTCAAATCGAGCGGTTTCAAACCGGTGGAGCGGCCGCCGCCAAAACGCTCGGCGCGACGGTGCCAGGCCAGGTGCAAGGCACCGGCGAAGGCGTGCTTCATCGGCCCGCCCCAGGTCATGCCGAAGAACAGTTCCGACACGCCCCACAGCACGCCAATTCCGAGGATGACCGCGAGCACCCAACCGCCAAAGTTCTCCGGCAGAATCCCGGCCACCGGCAAGGTCAGCAGGAAGAACGACGCCGAGAACGCCAGCAGGCTTTTCGGCAGGCGCATCCACGGGCCTTTCGACAGCCGCGCCGGCGGGTTGCGCCGACGCAGGTAAACGAAGATCGCACCGACGAACATCACCGCCGTCATCAGCAGCAAGGCATAACCAAGAATGCGGTTATGCAGGCCGAAACCGTGCACCAGCAGCGCCAGCACAATCGACGCCACCGCACCGCCGGCCGTGGCCACGTGGGTGTTGGCGATGTATTTGTCCCGCGCGACCACGTGGTGCAAATCGACCATGTAGCGCTTGGGCATGGCCAACAGGCCGCCGATCAGGTCGACCTTCGAGGCCCGGCCCCGGCGCCACATCGCTACCCGCCGCAACGCGCCGAGGACACCAAGGCCGATAGCTGCGAACAACAGGATTGGAAGAAGGGTGTTCAACATGGTGAAGCTCCCACCAGTACAACCTGGAGAAACACGATCCGCTTTACTGTGGGAGCGAGCCTGCTCGCGAAAGCGGTGAATCAGTCAGCTCATCTTTCACTGACAGATTGCATTCGCGAGCAGGCTCGCTCCCACAGGGTTGTGTGCAAGCCTTTAGAAGTCTTTGCAGAGCCGCAGGGCGTCATAGATCGCGGCGTGGGTATTGCGCTGCGCCACGCAGTCGCCGATGCGGAACAGCAAGTAGCCGTCGCCCGCTTCGCTCAGCGAAGGTTGCGGCTGGATCGCGAACAACGCTTCGACGTCGATCTGGCCCTTGTTGCGCGAACCCTCTTTGAGCGCGTAGTAGATTTCCTCATCCGGCCGCACGCCGTTTTCCACCACCACTTGATCGACCACCCGTTCCTCTTTGGCGCCGGTGTATTCGTTCTCCAGTACCGCGACCAGTTTGTCGCCTTCGCGGTAGACCTTTTCCAGCATCATGTCGCCGGTCATGATCACTTCTTTCGGGTACATGCTGCGGTAGTAGGTCGGGAACGACGTACCGCCGATGGCCACGCCCGGCTTGATATCGTCAGTGACGATCTCGACCTGGCTGCCCTTGTCGGCGAGGAAGTCGGCAACCGACATCCCGGTGAACTCGCAAATGGTGTCGTAGACCAGCACGTTCTTGCCCGGCGCGACCTTGCCGTCGAGTACGTCCCAGCTGCTGACCACCAGCCCTTCGGCGGCGCCCCAGTGCTCGTTCTGTTCCAGGTACGGATGCCCGCCGACCGCCAGCACCACTACATCCGGACGCAAGTCCATGATGGTGTCGGCATCGGCCGCCGTGCCCAGACGCAGATCGACTTTCAGCCGCGCCAGTTCCAGCTGGAACCAGCGAGTAATACCGGCAATCTGGTCGCGCTGCGGCGCTTTCGAGGCGGTGGTGATCTGCCCGCCGATGAATTCTTTCTTCTCGAACAGGGTCACGTCGTGGCCACGTTCGGCGGCAACGCGGGCCGCTTCCATCCCGGCAGGGCCGGCACCGACGATGACCACTTTGCGTTTCGGCCCGGTGGATTTCTCGATGATGTGCGGCACGCCCATGTATTCACGGGACGTCGCGGCGTTCTGGATGCACAACACGTCGAGGCCTTGATACTGGCGGTCGATGCAATAGTTGGCGCCAACGCACTGCTTGATCTGGTCGATCTGGCCCATTTTGATCTTGGCGATCAGGTGCGGGTCGGCGATGTGCGCGCGGGTCATGCCGACCATGTCGACGTAACCGCCCTCAAGAATCCGTGTGGCCTGGTTCGGGTCCTTGATGTTCTGGGCGTGCAGCACCGGCACCTTGACCACTTCCTTGATCCCGGCAGCCAGATGCAGGAACGGCTCCGGTGGATAACTCATGTTCGGAATCACGTTGGCCAGGGTGTTGTGAGTGTCACAACCCGAGCCGACCACGCCGATGAAATCGAGCATGCCGGTGTCGTCGTAATACTTGGCGATCTGCTTCATGTCCTCGTGGGACAAGCCGTCCGGGTGGAACTCGTCACCGCACAGACGCATGCCCACGCAGAAGTCGTCACCGACCTCGGCGCGCACGGCTTTCAGCACTTCCAGACCGAACTTCATCCGGCCTTCGAAGGTGCCGCCCCATTCGTCGGTACGTTTGTTGACGCGCGGGCTCCAGAACTGGTCGATCATGTGCTGGTGCACCGCCGACAGTTCAACGCCGTCGAGACCACCGGCCTTGGCCCGGCGCGCAGCCTGGGCGTAGTTGCCGATCACCCGCCAGATTTCTTCCGGCTCGATGGTTTTGCAGGTGGCACGGTGCACCGGTTCACGGATACCCGACGGCGACATCAGGGTCGGCCAGTTGAAGCCGTCCCAGCGCGAGCGCCGGCCCATGTGGGTAATCTGGATCATGATCTTGGCGCCATGCTTGTGCATGGCGTCGGCCAGATTCTGGAAGTGCGGAATGATCCGGTCGGTCGACAGGTTCACCGAGCTCCACCATTCCTGCGGGCTGTCGATGGCGACCACGGAGGAACCGCCACAGATCGCCAGGCCGATGCCGCCCTTGGCTTTCTCTTCGTAATACTTGACGTAGCGGTCGGTGGTCATGCCACCGTCAGTCGCGTAGACCTCGGCGTGCGCGGTGCTGAGCACGCGGTTGCGGATGGTCAGTTTGCCGATCTGGATCGGCTGGAACATTGCTTCGAAAGCCATGGCGGGTTCCTCGACTTACAACGGCTTGACGGTGAACAGGCCGTCGTCGTGGCCTTCTTCGGAGCCACCGTAAACTTGCTCGGCAACCGTGCGAATCTTGCTGCCGCGCGCCTCAAGAATCTGATCCATGGCACCGGCAAACCAGCCGGTGAACATGTAGTCGACCTTGCGTCCGACCTTGCCGTAGACGTAGACGAACGCCGAGTGTTCGAGCTTGACGCTGGCGGTGCCTTTGTCGAGGTCGATGTCCTGGATCTTGAACAGGCCCCAGCCGCGTTGCGACAGGCGCTTCATGTAGTGCTCGAACACCGCGACCCCTTCCAGGCCGTGGCATTCAGCTTCTTTTTCACACCAGTGCCAGGCGGATTTGTAGCCGGCCTTGTAGAGGATCTCGGCATAGGCGTCAGCGCCCAAAACCTCTTCAATGCCCATGTGGTTATTCACGAAGAAGTGACGCGGCACGTAGAGCATTGGCAGGGCGTCGGAGGTCCAGACACCGGTCTCGCTGTCGACTTCGATTGGCAATTGCGGGGCGATCTTGGCCATGGAAACTTAACTCCAGAAAATTTTAGATTCAGTGTTGGCCGCGGCCCTCACCCCAGCCCTCTCCCAGAGGGAGAGGGAGCAGATCGGCGGCGGTCTTGAGAAAGCGTTACTCGCCCCAGACGTCTTTCAAGACGTTGACCCAGTTCTCGCCCATGATCTTGCGCACGACGCGCTCGGAGTGGCCGCGTTTGAGCAGGGTTTCGGTCAGGTTCGGGAACTCGCCGACGGTGCGGATGCCCAGCGGGTTGATGATCTTGCCGAAGCTGGTCAGACGGCGGGCGTAGCCCTTGTCGTGGGTCAGGTATTCGAAGAAGTCCTGACCGTGCCCCTGGGTGAAGTCGGTGCCGATACCGATGGCGTCTTCGCCGACGATGTTCATGGTGTATTCGATCGCTTCGGCGTAGTCGTCGATGGTCGAATCGATGCCCTTGGCGAGGAACGGCGCGAACATGGTCACACCGACAAAACCGCCGTGGTCGGCGATGAACTTCAGCTCTTCATCGGACTTGTTGCGCGGGTGTTCTTTCAGGCCCGACGGCAGGCAGTGGGAGTAGCACACCGGTTTTTTCGATTCGAGGATGACTTCTTCGGAAGTCTTGGAACCGACGTGGGACAGGTCGCACATGACGCCAACGCGGTTCATCTCGGCGACGATCTCGCGACCGAAACCCGACAGGCCGCCATCACGTTCGTAGCAACCGGTGCCGACCAGATTCTGAGTGTTGTAGCACATCTGCACGATGCCGACGCCGAGCTGTTTGAACACCTCGACATAGCCGATCTGGTCTTCAAAGGCGTGAGCATTCTGGAAGCCGAAGAGGATGCCGGTCTTGCCTTGTTCCTTGGCGCGACGGATTTCGGCGGTGGTGCGCACCGGCATCACCAGGTCGCTGTTTTCGCGGATCAGCTTCTGGCTGGCAGCGATGTTGTTCACGGTCGCCTGAAAGCCTTCCCACACCGACACAGTGCAGTTGGCCGCCGTCAGACCGCCCTTGCGCATGTCTTCGAACAGCTCGCGGTTCCATTTGGCAATGATCAGACCGTCGATAACGATGCTGTCGGCGTGTAATTCGGCTGGGCTCATCAGGCGTCCCCTTATTGGCGATTCATGCGCCGAATCGTCTGCCGGCGCTTTGGGGCCAGCATATGCCTCGGTGCCGGGGCGACCGGGTGCAAAAACGACAGGGGAATTGCCGAAAGCGTCAATCCGCGACAAAGGGTCGCCGGACGCTCCGATCAGCTACCTGTTCAAGCCCGCAAGCTTGAGCCAGAATCTCCGGCATCTTGGATACACCACTGGATTAGAGCGGCGACAACGATGAAATCGATCTTCCTGGCTTTGGCACTGATTGCGACCGGCGTACATGCCGCTGAAGAGTCCGACAACAACCCCTGCGACGCCGTCGAAAACGACGTCCAGACCCTGGAATGCTCGACCTACAGCCGCAGCACCGCTGAAGACCTGCTCAAGGACAACTACGCCAGCCTGACCGAACGCATGCAGACCGCGTATGGCAAGAACCCGACGCAATTGGCGGACATCACTGCCAAAATCAAGACGGCTCAGCAGCAGTGGTTGAAGACGCGGGACGCGGATTGCGCGGTAGAGGCGTTCCCGGCGACGGCGGGGAGCAAGGCGTTTACCATTGCGCAAAATGATTGCGTGGCGCGGATGAGTGATGAACGGTCGGAGTTTTTGGAGTCGATTGGGCAGGAGTGATCCTGACTTCTCGCAACATGCCGTCAAGCTTGCTGATTGGTATTTGGGAGAAATATAAGCAAAATTCCGAAATCTTATAAAAGACTTATATTTCTCCGAAGATGAAGTTATCCACAGATATCCAGATCATCAACGACGCCGAGGGCAAACCGGCCTTCGTGGTCTTTCCCTATGCGCAATACGTCGCGCAGAAAATGCAGCCCGATCTGATTCCCCATGAAGTGGTCAGTCGGATGGTCGACGGAGCGACACCGATCCGTGCCTGGCGCGAATACCTAAACCTGACTCAGGAAGAAGTCGCCAAACGCATGGGCATTTCGCAACCGGCGTTTGCTCAACAGGAAACAGTTGCCAAACCTCGCAAGGCTACGCGTGAGAAAATTGCGTCGGCGTTCGGCATCACCGCCAATCAGCTAGAGCTGTAAGCTGCCCTCTTCACTTCAAGGAATTCCCCATGAACATCTGCGGCATCGAAATCAAAGGCAGCGAAGCGATTATCGCCGTGGCCGCTCTCGACGGTTCGAACCTGAGCCACGTTCCCCTTGCCACCAAGAAGATCGCCCTCGAAGACGATGACGAGGCGGCCAACGTGAAAGTGTTCGCGGCGCAGGTCGCGTCGTTTGTGCGCGAGAATTCAGTTAACCGGATTGCGATCAAGAAGCGCAGCAAGAAGGGTGAGTTTGCCGGTGGACCGACGACGTTCAAGATTGAAGGGATTTTGCAGTTGCTGGATGGCTGTGAGGTGACGTTGTTGTCGCCGCAGACGATCAATGCGCAGGCGAAAAAGCATAATTTCGAGCTTCCGGGGACGTTGAACAAGTATCAGCATGAGGCTTATAAAGCTGCCTGCTCAGCGTTGCTCAAGAAGTAAGGAGATTGCAGCACCTGTAATTTCTGACAGTGGTCAACCTGGTGAAATAGCGCTACGTTGACACTTTCCAGCACCGCGGATTGGTCAAATGGCCGCATCCCCACACGGTAATATTCATCACGCGACTCCGAGCCTGATCGTGCAGGATTCACGCGGTCTGACGATTCGCAACGTGGCCTATTACCGCGCCGATCCCGCTGAAACGCCGGAGCCGCGTATTACCCGTCAGGTATATGGTCCGAACGGGCACTTGGCTGCGGTCTGGGACCCGCGTCAATGGATGAAGCGGGGCGCTCCCAATCTGACAACGCAGCACTCTCTTTCCGGTGTGCAACTGCTGAACGACAGTGTCGACGCTGGCTGGAAAGCGACAATGCCGGGCGCCGTCAGCGAACCTCGATTCGAATGGAATGGTCGACGCCACCAGCGTCGTATTGACTACGACGGCCAACTGCGTCCGACTGCCATTGCAGAACACCCTATCGACCAGCCGGCCGTTACTACGGAACGGCTGACTTACGCCAACAGCGACACTGGTTATGCGCTGAATAACCAGTGTGGCCGACTGGTTCGCCACGATGACACTGCTGGCTGTGTCCATTTCAATGATTACAACCTCGTAGGCACGAAGATCAGTGAGTCTCGACAGTTCTCAAGCGACTTGTCAGTTACCCACTGGCCCGAAGAACTACCGGATCGCGACAAAAAACTCGAAAGCGATGTTGCCGTCACTCGATGGACATTTAACACGCTAGGCGATCTGCTGATTCAATCGGATGCGCGCGCGAACCAATACCTTTTTACCTATGACATTGCAGGCCGGTTTGCCCAAATCAAACTCCGGCGACCATCGTGTCCCGACGCGGTGCTGATCAGCCATCGAGGTTATAACGCCAATGGCCAGATCGAGACTGAGACCTCAGGAAACGGGGTGGTTACAACTCGTCGATATGACGCTGAAAGCGATCGGTTAATCCAGCTCATGTCCGCGCGCACCGGTCATGTCTTACAGAACCTTGTTTACCGCTACGACCCTGTCGGCAATATCAGCCAGATCCAGGATTTGGTAGCGATAACCCGCTACTTCAGAAGTCAGCGCACGGACGCCACTAGCCAATATCGCTATGACTCCCTGTCTCAATTGGTAGAAGCCTGCGGTCGTGAATGTGTTCCCGATAATCTGGTACCCGGCATACACCAGGCTCCCGCCATTAGCGCGAAATCGTCAAGCACTTACAAACAGAAATTTTCCTACGATCGGGCGGGAAACTTAACGACCCTGATCCATGAGGGGCTTCGAGGCCACACCCGTGAAATGGTGACAACTCCTGCAAGCAACAGAAGTCTGCCCAAACCGGACGCGGGAGAACCGGACTTCATCAACAGCTTCGACAACAACGGCAATTTACTCACCTTGTCCTCGGGGACGCGTGTTCTGCACTGGGACTGTCGCAACCAACTTAGCGAGGTTGTCCACGTCCGCAGAGAAGATGAGCCTGACGATGATGAGTCATACCGTTACGACAGTCTCGGCCAGCGTCTACGCAAGGTTCTACGTCGCAAGACGAAATCCTCAACCGCTACGCGTGAAGTGCGTTATCTGCCGGGGCTGGAGATCCATATCAGGGGTGACGTGGAAGTGCGCCATGTCATGACGACGGACGCTGGAGATTGCAACGCGCGCGCGCTGCACTGGAAAGAAAAGCCACCTGCTGGCATCGCCAGCGATCAGCTCCGCTACAGCCTTGGCGATCACCTCGGGTCTTGCACGCTTGAGTTGGATGAGGCGGCGGCGGTGATTAGCCAAGAGGGTTACTACGCGTTCGGAGGCACAGCCTGGTGGATCGCCCGAAGTGACACTGAAGCTCAATACAAGACCGTCCGGTACTCGGGCAAAGAACAGGATGCCACGGGGCTTTATTACTACGGGCTTCGTTATTACGCACCCTGGCTACTGCGGTGGATCAATCCGGATCCGGCTGGCGATATTGACGGCGTGAATCGCTACCGGATGGTGCAAAACAACCCGTTGCGGTTCAAGGATGACCAAGGCCTTTCGCCGGTTGAGCCAATCAATGAATACGAAAGGACAAACGCCGAAGCAGGACATGTGATTCTTTACCGACGAGCAAAAGATCTGCCTGAAAACGAGCGAAGGGAGTTCGAGAGTAACTACTCAACGATGCTCGATTTCACAAAAAATGCCATATCTGCTTTATCCGGGAAAAACCTGACATCTGAAACTCAGGCAAAGTTGCGGCACATTTACGGCAACAACCTGGATGAAGAACACCTCAAAACCGCCGCACACAAAGCCAGCAAACAACTAAAAAAAGTTCTTCATGGGGCAGTGAATGATCAAGGAAAAGCAGATCGTTTTGTCTTTACCTCAAACCACCCTCTAAAGCCGGGTCAAAGAGCAGTACGGAAAAAATTCAAATCCCAAGGTTCGGAAACAATCTACCTGAATCTCAAGGGCCGCCAACAATCGCCACCCCGCAACGCCGCCACCCTTTTCCACGAACTCAGTCATGTCCATGCCGGCACAAAAGACTTCTGGTATTTGTTTGCCGATTCGTCCCCTGACGATACAAAAGAGATGATCGACGCAAATATGGAAAAGGCCCTGCAGAAATCGTCATTGATCGCCAAAAACGGCCCCGACGTTTCAAAAATGAAAGAAAAGAATCGCGCCGCTGTAGCAAAACTAACTCAACGAGCAATGAACAGCTTTCATTCTCCGGACGAACAGGCGTTGGCCGCACAAATCGCTATCACGACCAAAAACGCTGACAGCCTGGCCGCCCTAGCTCTTCAGTTCAGATCTGGCGGTACTCACTAAGCAATCGGCGTGTATTGGGGAGGCGAGACATCAACATCCTGCCGCCCCCCAACGCTTCGGCGGTCTTCGCGAGGGCAGCGGGCGAAGCGGGCGCGGTAGCTGCGGGTGAAGTAGGACGGTGATTCAAAGCCGCAGGCGATGCTGACTTCGAGCACGCTCATGTCGGTCTGACGCAGCAGCTGTCGGGCCTTTTCCAGCCTTAGCCGCAGATAGAAATTGCTCGGTGTGTCGTTCAGGTGCAGCCGAAACAAGCGCTCCAATTGCCGCCGCGTCACCTTGATCGATTCCGCCAATTGCAGCGTGGTCAGCGGCGGTTCGCTGTGCTGCTCCATCTCGCCGATCACCTGCACCAGTTTCTTGTTGTTGATGCCGTAACGCGTGGCGACCTCCATGCGCTGGTGGTCTTTGCGCGGACGAATGCGCCCCAGCACAAATTGCTCGCTGACCTGAATCGCCAGTTGCGGACCGTGGGCCTGAGCGATCAGATCGAGCATTAAATCGATGGAAGCGGTGCCGCCGGCCGAGGTAATGCGCCGGCGGTCGATCTCGAACAGCTCCTGGGTCACGCTGAGCTGTGGATAAGATTCCTTGAACGCGTCGATGGCTTCCCAGTGCAGGGTCAGGCGATGGCCATCGAGCAGGCCCGCCTCGGCAAGGACAAAGCTGCCGGTGTCGATGGCGCCGAGGGTCACGCCTTCGTTGTCCAGCCGCCGCAACCAATGCTCAAGGGTTGGCGTGGCGAACTTCAGTGGTTCAAACCCGGCTACTACCAACAACGTCGCACCTTTCTTCAGCGGCTCCAGTGCCGCATCGGCGTTGACCGACATGCCGTTGCTCGCCAGCACCGCCCCGCCATCCGCGCTGAGCACATGCCAGCGGTACAACTCGCCACGAAAGCGGTTGGCCACGCGCAGCGGTTCGATCGCGGAAATAAAGCCGATGGCGGAGAAGCCCGGCATCAGCAAAAAGTAGAAATCCTGGGACATGGCGCACTCGATTCGCGGGTAACGAGAGGGAGAGGAGCGTGGCTCGTTGATACGCCGATTGTCGTCGGCGTTCAAGCGCACAGGTCGCTACAGTGCAAATGCCAGTCGCCGCAGTGCGCTTTCATGGGCGTATAGCTGCGTAACTTTGCATCACCGGCACGACAGATGCCGGAACTCACAATAACGACCTGCCGAGGAACCCGACATGAAACGACTGATCAGCAGCTGTGTTCTTGCACTCAGCGGTACCGCTTTCTTGAGCGCCAGCGTCATGGCGGCCGACCCGGCATCGTGCCAGAACGTGCGCATGGGCGTGGTCAACTGGACCGACGTGATCGCCACCAGTGCCATGACCCAGGTCCTGCTCGACGGCCTCGGCTACAACACCAAACAAACCAGCGCCTCCCAGCAAATCATCTTCGCCGGGATCCGCGATCAGCGCCTGGACCTGTTCCTCGGTTACTGGAACCCGCTGATGACCCAGACCATCACGCCGTTCGTCGACGCCAATCAGGTCAAGGTTCTCGAAGCACCGAGCCTGAAAGACGCTCGCGCGACCCTCGCGGTGCCGACTTATCTGGCCGACAAGGGCCTGAAGACCTTCGCCGACATCGCCAAGTTTGAAAAAGAGCTAGGCGGCAAGATTTACGGCATCGAGCCTGGCTCGGGCGCCAACACGCAGATCAAGGCAATGATCGCCAAGAACCAGTTTGGTCTCGGCAAATTCCAGTTGGTCGAGTCCAGCGAGGCCGGCATGCTCGCCGCCGTCGACCGCGCCGTGCGCCGCAAAGAGGCCGTGGTGTTCTTCGGCTGGGCGCCGCACCCGATGAACGTCAATGTGAAGATGACGTATCTGACCGGCAGCGACGACGCCCTCGGCCCGAACGAAGGCATGGCCACGGTGTGGACCGTCACTGCGCCGAAATACGCCGAGCAGTGCCCGAACGTTGGCCGTCTGCTGACCAACCTGACGTTCACCGCCGAAGACGAGAGCCGGATGATGCAGCCGCTGCTCGATCACAAGGACGCCTTCGAATCGGCCAGGCAATGGCTCAAGGATCATCCCGAAGACAAGCAGCGCTGGCTCGACGGTGTGACCACGTTCGATGGCAAACCGGCCGCTGAAAACCTGCAGCTGACCAGCAAATAACCCCCACCCTCACCCTAGCCCTCTCCCAAGGGGAGAGGGAACCGGACGAAGCTTCGCAGCCCCGAAAAGGGCTGCGGACAGACCCATCACGCCTGAAGGAAACCGCACCATGAACCACGACGTCATCATCACCTGCGCACTCACCGGTGCTGGCGACACGACCGCCAAGAGCCCGCACGTGCCGGTTACCCCGAAACAAATCGCCGCAGCGGCTGTTGAAGCGGCCAAAGCAGGCGCCACGGTTGTGCACTGCCATGTACGCGATCCGCAAACCGGCAAGTTCAGCCGCGACGTGGCGCTGTACCGCGAAGTGATGGAGCGCATCCGCGAGGCCGACGTCGACATCATCGTCAACCTCACCGCCGGTATGGGCGGCGACCTGGAGATCGGTGCCGGCGAGAACCCGATGGAGTTCGGCCCGAACACCGATCTGGTCGGCCCGCTGACTCGTCTGGCTCACGTTGAAGAACTGCTGCCGGAAATCTGCACTCTCGATTGCGGCACCCTCAACTTCGGCGATGGCGACACCATTTACGTCTCCACCCCGGCGCAATTGCGGGCCGGCGCCAAGCGCATCACCGAGCTGGGCGTGAAGGCCGAGCTGGAGATTTTCGACACCGGTCACCTGTGGTTCGCCAAGCAGATGATCAAGGAAGGCTTGCTCGATAACCCGCTGTTCCAGTTGTGCCTGGGCATTCCGTGGGGCGCACCGGCCGATACCACCACCATGAAAGCCATGGTCGATAACTTGCCGGCAGATGCGGTGTGGGCCGGGTTCGGCATTGGCCGGATGCAGATGCCGATGGCGGCGCAAGCGGTGTTGCTCGGCGGCAACGTGCGGGTCGGGCTGGAAGACAACCTGTGGCTGGACAAAGGTGTGCTGGCGACCAACGGCCAACTGGTCGAACGCGCCACCGAGATCCTCAGCCGCCTCGGCGCCCGGGTGCTGACCCCGGCTGAGGGCCGCAAGAAAATGGGCCTGACCCAGCGCGGTTAAACGACCGCTCATTTCCCCCTGTGGGAGCGAGCCTGCTCGCGAAGAGGCCGGTACATCCGAAGCATCTTCAGCAGCAGAGCCACCGCATTCGCGAGCAGGCTCGCTCCCACAATTTTTTTCGAGCCGAATTCAGGAAAAATCCAATGAGCTTTATCACCGAAATCAAAACCTTCGCCGCACTGGGCAGCGGTGTCATCGGCAGCGGTTGGGTCGCCCGCGCCCTCGCCCATGGCCTCGACGTGGTGGCCTGGGACCCGGCCCCCGGCGCGGAAGCGGCGCTGCGCAAACGCGTGGCCAATGCCTGGGGCGCGCTGGAGAAAAACGGTCTGGCGCCGGGCGCTTCGCAGGATCGTCTGCGCTTTGTCGCGACCATCGAGGAGTGCGTGCGCGATGCCGATTTTATTCAGGAAAGCGCCCCGGAACGTCTCGAGTTGAAGCTCGATCTACACAGCAAAATCAGTGCAGCGGCCAAGCCCAATGCGTTGATCGGCTCAAGCACTTCCGGCTTGTTGCCGAGCGAGTTTTACGAGAGCTCGACGCACCCGGAGCGTTGCGTGGTCGGCCACCCGTTCAACCCGGTTTATCTGTTGCCGCTGGTGGAAGTTGTCGGTGGCAAAAACACCGCGCCCGAGGCCGTGCAAGCGGCAATGAAAGTCTACGAATCTCTCGGCATGCGCCCGTTGCACGTGCGCAAGGAAGTGCCCGGCTTCATCGCCGACCGTTTGCTCGAAGCGCTGTGGCGTGAGGCGCTGCACCTGGTCAATGACGGCGTGGCGACCACTGGCGAGATCGACGATGCGATCCGTTTTGGCGCTGGTCTGCGCTGGTCGTTCATGGGGACGTTCCTGACTTACACGCTGGCTGGGGGTGATGCGGGCATGCGCCACTTCATGTCGCAATTCGGCCCGGCGTTGCAGTTGCCGTGGACGTATCTTCCGGCACCGGAACTGACTGAAAAGTTGATTGATGATGTGGTCGATGGCACCAGTGATCAGCTCGGCCGTCACAGTATTTCGGCGCTGGAGCGCTATCGTGATGATTGCTTGTTGGCGGTGCTTGAAGCGGTGAAGACCACCAAGGAGAAGCATGGGATGGCGTTCAGCGAGTGATATGTCTGCCGTGACATTGCAGCCCTCACCCTAGCCCTCTCCCAGGGGTAGAGGGGACTGACCGCGGTGCTCATGCGAGTTACACCGACTTGATCTATCGAGCCGAACTCAAGTGTTGAAAGGCCCCCGATCTGCTCCCTTTCCCCCTTTCCCCCTCTCCCCCCTGAGGTAGAGGGGACTGACCGAGTTGATTGTTCGAGTTACGCCGACTTGCACCACCGAGCCGAACTCAAGTTTTGAAAGGCCCCCGATCTGCTCCCTTTCCCCCTCTCCCCCTGGGGGAGAGGGCTGGGGTGAGGGGGTTGCTCTTGATCTTAACGACCCGCCCACTGCCGGAACCCAAACCATGTCACACCTGACCACCTACCAAACCAGAATCATCCCAGACTGGGTCGACTACAACGGCCACCTGCGCGACGCCTTCTACCTGCTGATTTTCAGCTACGCAACCGACGCCCTGATGGACCGTCTCGGCATGGACAGCAACAACCGCGAAGACAGCGGCCACTCGCTGTTCACCCTCGAGCTGCACCTCAACTACCTGCACGAAGTGAAGCTCGACAGCGAGGTCGAAGTGCGCACGCAAATCATCGGCCACGACAGCAAACGCCTGCACCTCTATCACAGCCTGTACAAGGTCGGTGATGAGCAGGAACTGGCCGGCAACGAACAAATGCTCCTGCATGTCGACCTCGCCGGCCCGCGCTCGGCGCCGTTCAGCGCAGACACCTTGAGCCGCCTGCAATCCATCGTCGCCGAGCAGAAAGACCTGCCCGCCCCCGCTTGTATCGGCCGCGTTATCGCGCTGCCACCTGCAAGGTAAATCCATCGATCGCAAGGAGCCGCCATGAACACCGCTGCCGCTGTTGCCGACTTCCGTACTTATCCGTTGATCAGCGCGCTAAGTGGCGTGCAGAGCCTGGCGGATCGCGTTGCCATTGAATGGGCTGACGGTCGTGTCAGCCCGTTTCACGCTGTCTGGTTGCGGGATAACTGCCCGTGTCAGCAGTGCGTCTACAACGTCACCCGTGAACAGGTATTCGAGATTGTCGATGCCGCTGAGGATCTGAAACCGACAGCCGCGCACATCGATACCGATGGCTGTCTGCGCGTCGACTGGCAGGACGGCCACCTCAGCCGTTTCGATCCGGGCTGGTTGCGCGCGCATGCCTACGATGATGAATCCCGCGCCGAACGTCTGGCCGCCAAGCCCAAGCCCTTTCTTTGGCGTAGCGATCTGCAACTCCCGGTGTTCGAATACGCGGCACTGATGAACGACAACGCCGCGTTACTGCAATGGCTGCTCGCCGTGCGCGACATCGGCCTGACGCAAGTGCGCGGCGTACCCACTGAACCCGGTTCGCTGAAGCTCATCGCGCAACGAATTTCCTTCATTCGTGAAAGCAACTTCGGCGTGCTGTTCAACGTGCAGTCCAAGGCCGATGCCGACAGCAATGCCTACACCGCTTTCAATTTGCCGTTGCATACCGACCTGCCGACTCGCGAGCTGCAACCGGGGCTGCAATTTCTGCATTGCCTGGTAAATGATGCAGAGGGTGGCGAGAGCATTTTTGTCGATGGTTTTGCGATTGCCGATGCGTTGCGTCAGGAAGATCCCGAGGCCTTCAAGGCGCTGTGCGAAATCCCCGTGGAGTTTCGCAACAAGGATCGCCATAGCGACTATCGCTGCCTGGCGCCGATCATTGCTTTGGATGCGTTGGGGCGTGTGGCGGAAACTCGCATGGCGAACTTTTTGCGTGGGGCATTTGATACGTCGGTGGAGCAGATGCCGTTGTTATATCGGGCGTATCGACGGTTTATCGCGATGACGCGCGAGCCACGGTTTCGGCTGATGCAACGGCTCAATCCCGGTGAGCTGTGGTGCTTTGATAATCGCCGCACGCTGCATGCGCGCAATGCATTCGACCCGGCCACCGGAGCGCGGCACTTCCAAGGCTGCTATATCGACCGGGATGAGTTGTTGTCGCGGATTCTGGTGCTACAGCGTTAGACCGCGTCATCGTTCTTCGCGAGCAGGCTCGCTCCCACATCTAATCGCATTCCCCTGAATGAACGCGTTCACCTGTGGGAGCGAGCCTGCTCGCGAAGGCATCAGCAGCAACACACCATTCTCTGGCTCACAGGCAAAAAAAGCCCCGATACCAGCCGTGACTGGATCGGGGCTCAAGCTACTGTTGAGGAGCTGCCGTGCGAGGGTGACCAAACCTTCGTGTTGCAAGCTGAGTTCAGTGTGCCCACTCCCTGGAACGGCGAGTTAGCCGAAAACGACCTGTTCATAGTCGTCGCAGCCACGCAGACAAAACGCCCTTGCCGTGCCCCGGCGGGGCTACCAGAATCGAGCCACGACCTCCGTTACCGAAGAAGGATGCGCGTCATGATGTATGCCGATTTGATCGATCAGGAAGATTTGTTGGGCCAGCTCAAGGCGTTGGGTTTTCAAGTGCCGAGCGGTTCAACGGCCGAGCAGGCTTGCGAATGCGCGGTGCGCGGGCTGGATAATGTTCGCGCATTTGAACTGCGCAAGATGGTCAAGGACATGTACACCAGCGGCGCCAGTATCCAGCCGGCGGTGCGGCAGGCGATCGACAAACAATTACTGCCGGCATTGGCGGACTACCAGCAAAGCCATAGCGCCTGATAAATCCATTCGCGAGCAGGCTCGCTCCCACAGGGTCTGCGTCAATGATCGTTCCCACGCTCTGCGTGGGAATGCCTCAACGGACGCTCCGCGTTCGGCCTTTTGGGACGCAGAGCGTCCCAGGCTGCGTTCCCACGCAGAGCGTGGGAACGATCTTTATCAGAGCCTTACGCTGGCAAACGTCGACTCGTTGCGCGCCTGACTCAACGCCGACATCGGCCCCGACAGCGGCGACATCACGATTGCCTGCGGCAGTGGCAACATCGCCACTTGCTGGGTGGTGTTGGAACCTACGCGCTCGTCACGCGGCGGAATGCCGAAGTATTCGCGGTAGCACTTGGAGAAGTGCGGCGTGGAAACGAATCCACACACCGACGCCACTTCGATGATCGACATCGGCGTCTGCTTGAGCAGTTGCCGGGCGCGGATCAGACGCAGCTTCAAGTAATAACGCGACGGCGAGCAGTGCAGGTATTTCTGGAACAGCCGCTCCAGCTGTCGACGCGACACGGCGACGTAAACCGCCAACTCATCAAGGTCGATCGGCTCTTCGAGGTTGGCTTCCATCAGCGCGACGATTTCCTGCAGTTTCGGCTGGTTGGTGCCGAGCATGTGCTTGAGCGGCACGCGCTGGTGGTCCTGTTCGTTGCGAATGCGTTCGTAGACGAACATTTCCGAGATCGCGGCAGACAGTTCACGGCCGTGATCGCGGCTGATCAGGTGCAGCATCATGTCCAGCGGCGCGGTGCCACCGGAGCTGGTGAAACGGTTACGGTCGAGGGTGAACAAACGTGTACTCATGGCCACGCGCGGGAAGGCTTCCTGCATCGCCGCCAGACATTCCCAGTGCACGCTGCAATCGAAACCGTCGAGCAGGCCAGCGCAGGCCAATGCCCAACTACCGGTGCACACGGCGCCGAGGCGCTTGGACTGGCGCGCCTGGCTTTGCAGCCAGGAAACGTGTTCACGGGTCACGGTGCGTTGAATACCGATGCCGCCGCAGACAATCACGGTGTCCAGTGGCGGGGCTTTGTGCATGGAGGCGTCTGGAGTGATTTGCAGACCGTCACTGGCCCACACCTGGCCGCCATCGACGGTGAGGGTGCTCCAGCGATACAGCTCGCGACCGGACAATTGGTTGGCCATGCGCAGGGGTTCTACTGCGGATGCCAGAGAAATCAGCGTGAAATTGTCCAGCAGCAGAAAGCCGATGGATTGAGGCGCACGGTTCTGGGGTTGGGCCCCGGAGTTGAACGACGTCATCGCGGTATCTCCTCACACAAAGCGGGTGATGGCCTCAGGCGGAGGCTCTTGTTATTGCCAGCGTTCTCGCGTGGGAGACGGGCTTTGTTATGACAGAGCAATTGCCATGCCTAAAATTGGATGGCCGTTCAATAACTCCTGAAAACGACGTCGCGACGTGTCTATACGAGCGGTCCGACGAAAGGTATTTCGAAGTGCCATCAGCGGCTGATAAAGCCCTGCCCCGAGGTGTGTGAGCAAATCGGTAGCACTTGTGGGAACTGGCCTGCGCGCAGTTTGCGGCGAGTGTCACCGCAAGCACGGGTGACGGACGGTAGGGGCGCGGATCGTATGTAACAGGTGGGAAAGACTCTTATCTGTTTGCGACGCGCTAAAAGGTGGCGTGATTTATTGTCTGTGTTCACTTGGTGAGCAGTTTTGACTGGTCTGCCCCTTCGCGAGCAGGCTCGCTCCCACATTGGAACCTGGCGTTCACACATTTTGTGTTCACTGGAGATCTACTGTGGGAGCGAGCCTGCTCGCGAAGAATTCAACTCGGTATTGCTGATTCAGCACTCAACCGCGCTGACCGCCAATCCACCACGCGAGGTCTCTTTATATTTGTCATGCATGTCGGCACCGGTGTCGCGCATGGTGCGGATCACCCGATCCAGCGAGATAAAGTGCTGACCATCGCCGCGCAACGCCATCTGTGCCGCGTTGATCGCTTTCACCGCCGCAATCGCATTGCGCTCGATGCACGGCACTTGCACCAGGCCACCGACCGGATCGCAGGTCAGCCCGAGGTTATGTTCCAGGCCAATCTCCGCCGCGTTGCACAACTGCTCCGGCGTAGCGCCGAGAATCTCCGTCAGCCCCGCCGCCGCCATCGCGCACGCTGAACCGACCTCACCCTGACAGCCGACTTCAGCGCCAGAGATCGAAGCATTCTTCTTGCACAAAATCCCCACCGCCGCTGCACCGAGGAAGTAGTCGACCACGTTGGCGTCCGTCACCGCTTCGCTGAACTTCATAAAGTAGTGCAGCACTGCCGGAATAATCCCCGCCGCGCCATTGGTCGGCGCCGTGACCATGCGCCCGCCGGCCGCATTCTCTTCATTAACCGCCAGCGCAAACAGGTTGACCCACTCCATCGCGCTGAGCGTCGAGCCGATCACATTGGGCTTGCCCAGTTCCTGAAGACTGCGGTGCAACTTCGCCGCACGTCGCCGCACATTCAAACCGCCTGGCAGGATGCCTTCGTGCTTGAGGCCCTGCTCGACGCAATCCTGCATCGCCCGCCACAGTTTCATCAGGCCGGCACGGATTTCTTCTTCACTGCGCCAGACCTTTTCGTTGGCCATCATCAATTCAGCGACGCGCAGATTGTTCCGCTTGCACAGCTCCAGCAATTCAACCGCGCTGGAAAAGTCATAAGGCAATTCAGTGCGATCCAGATCGACCACGCCACTGGACGCCTGCGCTTGATCGACGACAAAACCGCCACCCACTGAATAGTAGGTGTCGCGATGCAGTTCACCGTGATCGCCCTCGGCAACAATCGTCATGGCATTGGGATGGAACGGCAGGTTCTCGTCGATCAGGCGCATGTCCCGCGCCCAGACGAACGGCACCGCCAGACGACCATCCAATAAAAGGGTGTGAGTTTCACGCAGAGCCTGAATGCGCGGACCGATCTGCGCCGGGTCGATTGCGTCTGGCCACTCGCCCATCAAGCCCATGATCACCGCGTTGTCGCTGCCGTGACCGATACCGGTGGCCGACAGCGAACCGTACAGCTGCACTTCGATCCGCCGCACCTGTTCCAGTTGATGCTTGCCCCTTAACGACTCGACGAACAACGCCGCCGCGCGCATCGGCCCGACGGTGTGGGAACTGGAAGGGCCGATGCCGATTTTGAACAGGTCGAAAACGCTGATAGCCATTGCTGCAGAGCTCCTGAGGATGCCGGTCCGGAACGCAAAAGCGCCCGCTGGCGGAGCTGCTACGCTCAAGCTGCGATCCGCCGGAATGCCCGCATCATCAGGCTTTTGCCGGAGCGCACGGCGTCTGACACCGACGCACTCATGTCCACCAGCGCCGCGCCGTTTTCGTCCCGGTTTTTCGCCGTTTTTGTGCGGTTCAGATGGCCATTCGGGGCAGAAAAAAGCTGTAAACGACGTCACTGACACTGGATGCGACCATCCCTGTACTGGATACGACCCCCCCTGTAGGCGTCAGATTTTCACTGGTACATGATCGGTATGACTCGATTGCAAGGCGCCGTGACAGAGCTGTCTCCAGAACGCCATCCAACCGCAACCTATAAGTGCGGTGGTCCACAGTCGGAACACTGCCAAAAAAAACACCAAGGAGTCCATCCATGAAAGGTTCCCCGTCGTTGTTGTTGGCCGCCATGCTGAGTCTGCCGTTACTGGCGCAAGCTGCAGAACCGGCGCAATGCAGTACCGTTAACTTCTCCGATGTCGGCTGGACCGACATCACCGCCACCACCGCCACCACCTCCGTTGTCCTCAACGCCCTCGGCTACAAGACCAAGACCACCATGATCTCCGTGCCCGTGACCTACAAGTCGCTGGCCGACGGCAAGAACATGGACGTGTTCCTCGGCAACTGGATGCCGACCATGGAAAACGACATCAAGGCCTATCGCGATGCCGGCACCGTGGAAACCGTGCGCACCAACCTTAAGGGCGCCAAGTACACCCTCGCCGTGCCGCAAGCCCTGTATGACAAAGGTCTGCATGACTTCGCCGACATCGCCAAATTCAAGAAAGAACTCGACGGCAAGATCTACGGCATCGAGCCTGGCAACGACGGCAACCGTCTGATCCAGAGCATGATCGACAAGGACGCCTTCGGCCTGAAGACCGCCGGTTTCAAAGTCGTCGAATCATCGGAAGCGGGCATGCTCTCGCAGGTCGACCGCGCGCAGAAACGCGACACCGCCGTGGTCTTCCTCGGCTGGGCGCCGCACCCGATGAACAAGCGCTTCAAGATTCAATACCTGACCGGTGGCGATGATTTCTTCGGCCCCGACTTCGGTGCGGCGACCGTGGCGACCAACACCCGCAAGGGTTACTCCGAGGAATGCAGCAACGTCGGTCAGTTGCTGAAGAACCTGGAGTTCAACGTCGACATGGAAAGCGAACTGATGGGCAACATCCTCGACGACAAAATGAAGCCTGATGCGGCCGCCAAGGCCTGGCTGAAAAAGAATCCACAAGTGCTCGATACCTGGCTCGCTGGCGTGACCACCATTGACGGTAAACCTGGCCTGGAGGCCGTGAAAGCCAAGCTTCAGTAATCGCTTATGCCGGGTGGGCTCGCCCGCCCGGGCTGTTTATTTCCTTGCATGCGGACGTTCACTACCATGCTGATTGATCAGAAAATACCTCTGGGCCAGTACATCGCGGGCTTCGTTGAATGGTTGACGCAACACGGCGCCAGCACTTTCGACGCAATCGCCGTGACCCTGGAAACGATGATCCACGGCGTGACGTTTGCGCTCACCTGGTTCAACCCTTTTGTCTTGATCGGCCTCATCGCCCTGCTCGCGCATTTCATCCAGCGCAAATGGGGATTGACCGTTTTCGTCATCGCCTCCTTCCTGCTGATCCTCAATCTGGGGTACTGGCAGGAAACCATGGAAACCCTCGCCCAGGTCATGTTCGCGACCCTGGTCTGCGTGGTCATCGGCGTGCCGTTGGGCATCGTCGCCGCGCACAAACCGATGTTCTACACGTTAATGCGTCCGGTACTCGATCTGATGCAGACCGTACCGACCTTCGTTTACCTCATTCCTACCCTGACCCTCTTCGGGCTGGGTGTGGTGCCGGGCCTGATCTCCACGGTGGTGTTCGCCATCGCTGCGCCGATCCGCCTGACCTACCTGGGCATCCGCGATGTCCCGCAAGAACTGATGGACGCCGGCAAGGCCTTCGGCTGCTCGCGTCGCCAATTGCTCTCACGGATCGAACTGCCTCACGCCATGCCGAGCATCGCGGCCGGCATCACCCAGTGCATCATGCTGTCATTGTCGATGGTGGTGATCGCGGCACTGGTGGGCGCCGACGGACTCGGCAAACCGGTGGTCAACGCACTGAACACTGCTGATATCGCCCTGGGCTTCGAAGCGGGCCTGGCGATCGTACTGCTGGCGATCATGCTCGACCGTATCTGCAAACAACCCGACGCTAAAGTAGGGGGTGACGCATGAGCATAATTCGCTTCGAAGACGTCGACGTAATCTTCTCCAAAGATCCGCGCGAGGCGCTCAAGCTGCTGGATCAGGGCATGACCCGCAACGAGATCCTGAAGAAGACCGGACAGATTGTCGGCGTGGAAAAAGCCACGCTGGACATCAACAAAGGCGAGATCTGCGTGCTGATGGGCCTGTCCGGCTCCGGCAAGTCGAGCCTGCTGCGCTGCATCAACGGCCTCAACACCGTGAGTCGCGGCAAGCTGTTCGTCGAGCATGAAAACCGCCAGATCGACATCGCTTCCTGCACCCCGGCCGAGCTGAAAATGATGCGCACCAAACGCATCGCCATGGTCTTTCAGAAATTCGCCCTGATGCCGTGGCTGACGGTGCGCGAGAACATCAGTTTCGGTCTGGAAATGCAGGGTCGCCCGGAGAAGGAACGCAAGAAGCTCGTCGACGAGAAACTCGAACTGGTCGGCCTGACCCAATGGCGCAACAAGAAGCCTGATGAACTCTCCGGCGGCATGCAGCAGCGTGTCGGTCTGGCGCGGGCGCTGGCGATGGACGCCGACATACTATTGATGGACGAACCGTTCTCGGCCCTCGACCCGCTGATCCGTCAGGGTCTGCAGGATGAACTGCTGGAGCTGCAACGCAAGCTGAACAAGACCATCGTGTTTGTGAGTCACGACCTTGATGAGGCGCTCAAACTGGGCAGCCGCATCGCGATCATGAAGGACGGCCGGATCATCCAGTACAGCGTGCCGGAAGAGATCGTGCTGAACCCGGCGGACGACTATGTGCGCACTTTCGTGGCGCACACCAACCCGCTCAATGTGCTCTGCGGTCGCAGCCTGATGCGCACGCTGGACAAGTGCAAACGCATCAACGGCTCGGTATGCCTCGATCCGGGCGGCGATTCGTGGCTGGACCTGGCCGAAGGCAACACCATCAAAGGCGCGCGGCAGAATGGTTCGGTGCTGAACCTGCAGAACTGGGCACCGGGGCAAGCGGTGGAAGGCCTGGAACGCAAACCGACGCTGGTGGATTCGAACATCGGTATGCGTGATGCGCTGCAGATTCGTTATCAGACCGGCAACAAGCTGGTGCTGCACGATGACAATCATGTGGTGGGGATCCTGGGCGACAGTGAGCTGTATCACGCGTTGCTGGGCAAGAACCTCGGTTAAAGCGGGATAAAAAAAGGGATCGCAGTGAGCGATCCCTTTTTTGTTGGGTCAGGGATAAGCCCCTCACCCTAGCCCTCTCCCAGAGGGAGAGGGGACTGACCGGGGGATGCTGCAGATCTACACCGACCTGATCTTGCTTCACCGAATCCATAATCGACTCGATCTTTCAGGTCGATGTACAACGCCAGACACCCCGGTCAGCTCCCTCTCCCTCCGGGAGAGGGTTGGGGTGAGGGAGCTTTTGACTGGCATTGAAATATCGAGTCGAACTCAGGTCTTGAAAAGCCCCCGATCTGCTCCCTTTCCCCCTCTCCCTTGGGGAGAGGGCTGGGGTGAGGGGGCTTTTGACTTTAGCTATACACCCGGCCAAGGAGCTGCCGATGGCTTTCAAACTGATCGAGCACATCCCGCGTGATCTGATCCTGCGTGAAGCCCATCAGGTCGTAATCCTGGCTGCCGTTGTGCAGATACACCTCGGCGCGGTAGTAACGCTGGCGCGCTTCATCGGACTGGGCCGATTCGGTCGGGGTCGCCAGATAGCCGTCAAGGCTCACTTCGTAAACGAAAGGGTTGCCCTCTTCCATCTCGACGCGCACGCCCATGCAACGCTTGGATTTACCCAACAGCGTCTGCACTTCCAGACCCTGCGCACGCATCTGCGCGGTGGCATCTTCCAGCGCCGGGCTGACCTGCTTGTCCATAAAGCGCTGCACTACCGATTGGCTCGGTTGCAGATCCAGTTGCGTCAGACGCTCGCTGAAACCGCGACGACCGCGTTCAGCCAGTTGCGCTTGCTCCTGTTCGATTTGCACGTCCTGGCGCATCGCCTTGTGCAGGCCGAACATGAAGAACACCAGCACCACCGAGAACGGCAGACCGGCCAGCACCACCATGGTTTGCATGGCTTCGAAGTTACCGGCAAACAACAGACCGATGGTCACCAGGGTGATCACCACCGACCAGAAGATCCGCAGCCAGTGCGGCGCATCTTCGTCGACGTTACCGCCCTTGCAGGACAGATTCGCCATCATCACCGCGCCGGAGTCGGCCGGGGTCAGAAACAGCACGAAGCCGACAAAGATCGACACGCCGATGACGACTTTCGACGCCGGGTAGTGCTCGAGCAATTGATAGATCGCCATCGACGGCTGTTCCAGCGCCGTCTTGCCGAGCTCCACCGCGCCATGGTTCATCACCAGGTCCAGTGCCGAGTTACCGAAGATCGACAGCCAAGCCAGGGTAAAGCCCAGCGGAATCAACAGCACGCCGGCGACCAGTTCACGCACGGTACGACCACGGGAAATACGCGCGATGAACATGCCTACGAACGGGGCCCAGGAAATCCACCACGCCCAATAGAACAGAGTCCACAGGCCCATCCAGCGCTCGGACTTGGCGTTGTCGCCTTCGTACACATAAAGGTCGAAGGTTTTCAGCACGATGCCATTGAGGTAATCACCGATGTTCTGCACGAAGCCGTTGAGCAGGTGCAACGTCGGGCCAAACAACAGCACGAAAATCAACAGACCACTGAACAACACGATGTTCAGGTTGGACAGACGACGGATGCCGTTTTCCACGCCGGACACGGCAGCGATGGTCGCCACGGTGCTCATCACGATGATCACGATCAACAGGTTGGTGTTGCTGTGTCCCATGCCGAACAGGTTTTCCAGGCCCGACGACACTTGCAGCGAACCGATCCCCAGGTTCGTCACCAGACCCAGCAGCGTCACGAACATGCCGAAGCCGTCCACCGCGTGACCGGCCGCGCCCTTGACCCAACGCTCACCCACCAGCGGATACAGCGCCGAACGCAGCGCCAGCGGCTGATTATGACGGTAGGCAAAGTACGCCACGGCCAGACCGACCAGTGCGTAGATCGCCCAGCCGTGCAGGCCCCAATGCAGGAACGTCAGCTGTACTGCCTGACGCGCGGCCAGGTTGCTGGCCGATGCGCCTTCCGGCGGATTGAAATAGTGATCCAGTGGCTCGGACGCGCCGAAGTACAGCAGCGAAATACCGATACCCGACGAGAACAGCATCCCCGCCCAGGCGCCGTAACTGAAATCCGGGGTGTCATCCTTGCTGCCCAGTTTGAGTTTGCCGTACGAGGAAAACGCCAGGCCCACCACAAACACCAGGTAGGCGGCGATCACCACCATGTAGTACCAGCCGAAGCTGCGCGACAACCAGGCCTGAGCGATACCCAACAATCTGCCGGCCTCTTGCGGGGCGATAATCAGAATGGCGGTCAACAACAGAATCAGCGCGGTAGAGGTGTAAAACACCCAACCGTTGACCGTCACCTTCTCGGGCGGGGTCTTTATTAGCGAGGCAGAACTCATGGCACAAATGCTCCAGGCAGTGCGAGAGAAGAACACAAGGCAACACGGAACCCGACCAATCGGTTAGTTGGCAGCCGACCGGCGGGTGATATAAAGACACCCCGAAAAATGCCCGAACCTGCTGAAATGGCGCTGCGAATCGCTTTCGTGGCCGAAGGTGGACGGACGTTCATCCGAAACCTGGCCCTGAGCGTCTTGCCCTTTCAACACGTCCATCGAATCGCGAACCGCGCCATGCCCCACGCAGGTTTCGAGCTGTTTCGGATGTCGGTTTTATCGCCACTTACACGTAGGAAAAATCTGTAGGCAGCGACGATTTGTCGCAGATCTTATTCTTTGTTGATTGAACGTTCAATCAAAACAAAATAGACTGGCCGTCAATCCGATAGGCGTGATTCGCCGCTCGGAAGGCCTAAGGAGATGTGCAAGATGCCCAAGGTCGGTATGCAACCCATCCGCCGCCAACAACTGATCGAAGCCACATTGCAGGCGGTCGATCAGGTCGGAATGGGGGACGCCAGCATTGCGCTGATCGCCCGTTTGGCCGGTGTCTCGAATGGCATCATCAGTCATTACTTTCAGGACAAGAACGGCCTGATTGCCGCCACGATGCGGTATCTGATGACAGCCCTCAGCGAGAGCGTCACCGCGCGCCGTCAGGCGCTGGCAGATGACAGCCCACGGGCGCATCTGCAGGTGATCATCGAAGGCAACTTCGACGCCAGCCAGGTCAATGGCCCGGCAATGAAAACCTGGCTGGCCTTCTGGGCCACCAGCATGCACCAGCCGTCTTTGCACAGGTTGCAGCGGATCAACGATCACCGTCTGTATTCCAACCTGTGCTGCGAGTTCCGCCGTGTGTTGCCGCTCGAAGATGCGCGCACCGCCGCGCGTGGCCTGGCAGCGTTGATCGACGGCTTGTGGTTGCGCGGCGCTTTGTCGGGAGACGCTTTCGACACGGCGCAGGCGCAACAGATCGCTTACGAATACATGGATTTCCAATTGGCCAAGAAGGTGAGCTAGAGCACACAGAAAACGCTCGGCCCCTGAACGCCACCGCAGCCTCACCGCGGTGGTCAACGCCAACCACCAATGCACTTGCGAGGACACTATGGCCCGTTTCGAACTGCAAAAACTTTACATCGATGGCGCGTACTCCGACGCCGGCAGCGATGCCACCTTCGAAGCCATCAACCCGGCTAACGGTGAAGTCCTCGCAC
Organism: Pseudomonas sp. CROZ-RG-20F-R04-15; assembly: GCF_022662375.1. Taxonomy (GTDB): domain Bacteria; phylum Pseudomonadota; class Gammaproteobacteria; order Pseudomonadales; family Pseudomonadaceae; genus Aquipseudomonas. Next base: position 29,275 of record NZ_JAKNQL010000028.1, read on the forward strand.
TGGTGCAACGTGCGACCAAGGAAGACGTCGAGCGCGCCGTGGTCAGCGCTGAAAAGGGCCAGAAAATCTGGGCCGCGATGACCGCCATGGAGCGTTCGCGCATCCTGCGTCGCGCCGTCGACATCCTGCGCGAGCGCAACGATGAACTGGCCGCGCTGGAAACCCTGGACACCGGTAAATCCTTCTCCGAAACCAAGTACGTCGACATCGTTACCGGCGCTGACGTACTGGAATACTACGCAGGCCTGGTACCCGCCATCGAAGGCGAGCAGATCCCGCTGCGTGACACTTCTTTCGTCTACACCCGTCGCGAGCCGCTGGGCGTGGTCGCCGGTATCGGCGCGTGGAACTACCCGATCCAGATCGCCCTGTGGAAATCCGCGCCAGCCTTGGCTGCCGGTAACGCGATGATCTTCAAGCCAAGCGAAGTGACCTCGCTGACCACCCTGAAACTGGCCGAGATCTACACCGAAGCCGGCGTTCCAAATGGCGTGTTCAACGTACTGACCGGCAGCGGCCGTGAAGTCGGCACTTGGCTGACCGAGCACCCGCGCATCGAAAAAATCTCCTTCACCGGCGGCACCGACACTGGCAAGAAAGTCATGGCCAGCGCTTCGGCTTCGTCGCTGAAAGACGTGACCATGGAACTGGGCGGCAAATCCCCGCTGATCATCTGCGACGACGCCGACCTCGATCGCGCTGCCGACACCGCGATGATGGCCAACTTCTACAGCTCCGGTCAGGTCTGCACCAACGGCACTCGCGTGTTCGTTCCGGCGCACCTGAAAGCCGCTTTCGAAGCCAAGATCGTTGAACGCGTTGCGCGCATCCGCGTTGGCAACCCGGAAGACGAAAACACCAACTTCGGCCCGCTGGTCAGCTTCGCGCACATGGAAAGCGTGCTCGGCTACATCGCCAAAGGCAAAGAACAAGGCGCCCGTGTCCTGTGCGGCGGCGAGCGTCTGACCGACGGCGAATTCGCCAAAGGCGCATTCGTCGCGCCGACCGTGTTCACCGACTGCACCGACGACATGACCATCGTTCGTGAAGAAATCTTTGGCCCAGTGATGGCGATCCTCTCCTACGAAACCGAAGAAGAAGTGATCCGCCGCGCCAACGACACCGACTTCGGCCTGGCCGCCGGTATCGTCACCAAAGACCTGAACCGCGCCCACCGCGTGATTCATCAACTGGAAGCCGGTATCTGCTGGATCAACGCCTGGGGCGAGTCCGACGCAAAAATGCCGGTCGGCGGTTACAAGCAGTCGGGTGTTGGCCGTGAAAACGGCATCAGCTCGCTGAACAACTTCACCCGCATCAAATCGGTACAGGTCGAGCTGGGCGATTACGTCTCGGTGTTCTAAGACCCGAGTCTTGTATTGCTCGTGAGGCCGTCTTCGCGAGCAAGCTCGCTCCCACAGGAGATCCCATTCCAATGTGGGAGCGAGCCTACTTGCGAATCGAGTGCAAAGCACTCGTCAGGCCCGACCTGACCACATCTAAAGAGGGTGCATTCAATGTCCCAAGAATTCGATTACATCATCATCGGTGCCGGCTCGGCCGGTAACACCCTGGCGACCCGTCTGACTGAAGACGCCGGCGTCACCGTTCTGCTGCTCGAAGCAGGCGGCCCGGACTACCGTTTCGACTTCCGCACGCAAATGCCGGCTGCACTGGCATTCCCGCTGCAAGGTCGTCGCTACAACTGGGCTTACGAAACCGACGCCGAGCCACACATGGACGGTCGCCGGATGGAATGCGGTCGTGGCAAAGGCCTCGGCGGTTCGTCGCTGATCAACGGCATGTGCTACATCCGCGGTAACGCGATGGACTACGACGGCTGGGCGAAACTGCCGGGCCTGGAAAACTGGTCGTACCTCGACTGCCTGCCGTACTTCCGCAAAGCCGAAACCCGCGACATCGGCCCGAACGACTACCACGGCGGCGAAGGCCCGGTCAGCGTGACCACGCCGAAGGCGGGCAACAACCCGCTGTTCCACGCCATGGTTGAAGCTGGCGTACAAGCCGGTTACCCGCGCACCGAAGACCTCAACGGTTACCAGCAGGAAGGCTTCGGCCCGATGGACCGCACGGTAACGCCGAACGGCCGTCGTGCTTCCACCGCCCGTGGTTATCTCGACGTCGCCAAGAAGCGCTCGACCCTGACCATCGTCACCCACGCCCTGACCGACAAGATCCTGTTCGAAGGCAAGCGTGCCGTTGGCGTGCGTTACCTGGTCGGCGACGCTGAAGAGCGCGTTGAAGTCAAAGCGCGCAAAGAAGTGCTGCTGTGCTCCGGCGCCATCGCTTCGCCGCAGATTCTGCAGCGCTCCGGTGTCGGCCCTGCCAAACTGCTGAAGTCGCTCGACATCCCGGTCGTCCACGACCTGCCGGGCGTCGGTGAAAACCTGCAGGATCACCTTGAGCTGTACCTGCAATACGCCTGCACCCAACCAGTTTCGCTGTACCCGTCGCTGCTCTGGTACAACCAGCCGGCCATTGGTGCCGAGTGGCTGTTCAACGGCACCGGCATCGGCGCCAGCAATCAGTTCGAAGCCGGCGGTTTCATCCGTTCGCGTCCGGAATTCGAATGGCCGAACATCCAGTACCACTTCCTGCCGGTGGCGATTAACTACAACGGCAGCAACGGTGTGAAAGAGCACGGTTTCCAGGCGCACATGGGTTCCATGCGCTCGCCAAGCCGTGGTCGCATCCAGGCCAAGTCGAAAGACCCGCGCCAGCACCCGAGCATCCTGTTCAACTACATGGCCACCGAGCAGGACTGGCAGGAATTCCGCGACGGCATCCGCCTGACCCGTGAAATCATGCAACAGCCGGCGCTGGACGCTTTCCGTGGTCGCGAAATCAGCCCGGGCATCGAAGTGCAAACCGATGAGCAGCTGGACAAGTTCATCCGCGAGCACGCCGAAACCGCGTTCCACCCGTCCTGCTCGTGCAAGATGGGCACCGACGAAATGGCTGTGGTGGATGGCGAAGGTCGCGTGCACGGCATGCAGAGCCTGCGCGTGGTCGATGCCTCGATCATGCCGATCATCACCACCGGCAACCTGAACGCGCCGACGATCATGATCGCCGAGAAAATCGCCGACAAGATCCGTGGCCGTCAGCCGCTGCCGCGTAGCACCGCGCCGTACTACGTTGCGGGCGATGCGCCGGTGAAGGGCAAGCCGATGCGTGATATCACCCCGGTTGCTCAGTAGCCGGAAGTGATCGTTCCCACGCTCCGCGTGGGAATGCATCCGGTGACGCTCCGCGTCACACAGCGGACGCAGAGCGTCCATGGCGGCGTTCCCACGCAGAGCGTGGGAACGATCTCCTGCCTCGCACAGTAAATCCCCCTACACCCCCTCTTCACTTGATCCTACCCCCACGCAGGCCTACTCTAGACCTCGCGCAACCGTTTCACCCCCTTCCTCGCCGTAGCTCTACCGCTTCCCCCTGACAAGGAGGTTCCCGAATGTTCGATTTCCACCCCCAGCTCAAGCAGCGCTTCGCTGCCTTGCGCACGGGCGCCGAGTTTTTTTCCCTGCGGTACGTACGCGAGTCCGGCCAATACCTGTCGGTACGTAAAAACGTCGCCGAGCCGCCGAGCCTGAGCCGCGACGAAGGCGCGATGCTCACCGTGCGCGTCAATGGTGTTGAGGCCTATGCCGCGACCAACGACCTGTCGCAACAAGGCCTGCAAGCCGCGCTTGAACGCGCCGAACTGCAAGCCCGCCGACTCAAGCCGCACGCCTTGCTCGACCTGCGTGATCAGCCAGTGTCCAGCGATCGCGCTGATTACTTTTCACCCAATCTCGAACAAGCCTTCCCGTCCCTGAGCGAATGCTTCGAGCTGCTCGGAGCGGAATCCGCCTCGGTGCCAAAGGATGAGCGCCTGGTGAACTGGCAAGTGAGCATCGGCATCACCCACGTCGAACAGATCTACCTGAGCAGCGCCGGGGCCGAATTGCGCCAGGCCCAGCGCTTCGTCTATCCAGGTCTCGACGTCACCGCCTACGACGGCAACGACAGCCAGACCCGCAGCCTCGGCCGCGAGAACTTCGGCCAACAGGGCGGTGCTGACGTGATCAGCCGCTGCGGCCTGATCGGTGCCGGCCCGCAAGTCGCCGACCAGGCATTGCAACTGCTGCTCGCACCGAACACCCCGCAAGGCCCGCGCGACCTGCTGCTGATGCCCGATCAAATGATGCTGCAGATCCACGAATCGATCGGCCATCCGCTGGAACTCGACCGCATCCTCGGTGATGAACGCAATTACGCCGGCACCAGTTTCGTCAAAGCCAGCGACTTCGGCAGCCTGCAATACGGCTCGAAACTGCTCAACGTAACGTTCGATCCGGGCATTCCCGAAGAACTCGCCAGCTATGGCCACGATGACGACGGTACCAAGGCCAGCAAACAATTTCTGATCCGCGATGGCCTGTTGTTGCGTCCACTGGGCGGGGCGCTGTCGCAATATCGTGCCGGGATGGAAGGCGTCGCCAACAGCCGCGCCTGTGGCTGGAACCGGCCGCCGATCGACCGCATGGCCAACCTCAATATTGAACCGGGCGATCAGCCTTTAAACAAACTGATCGAAGGTATCGAGAACGGCATCCTGATGAGCACCAACCGCTCATGGTCGATCGACGATGCGCGCAATAAATTCCAGTTCGGCTGCGAATGGGGCCAGTTGATCGAAAACGGTGAACTCAAAGGTGCGGTGAAAAATCCGAACTACCGGGCAATTTCCGCGCACTTCTGGAAAAGCCTGCGCGCCGTCGGCGACGCCAACACCGTCAAGGTGCTGGGCACGCCGAACTGCGGCAAGGGTGAACCGAACCAGGTGATCCGCGTCGGCCACGCTTCGCCGGCCTGCGTATTCAGCAATGTTGATGTGTTTGGGGGAGACGCCTGATGAGCATTTCGAAGAGTCAGTCCGACGCCTTCAAGGTCATGGTCAATTGGCTGCGCGACAGCGTGCGCGAGCCGGAGCAGTTCACCCTCAGCTACGCCGCCGAATCCTCGGCCTTCGTGCGTTTCAACCACGCCAAGGTGCGTCAGGCCGGGCAAGTGCAGCAGGCCAACATCGTTCTGAAACTGATCAACGACGGGCGTCATGCCGACCTGCAAGTCACCCTGTCCGGCGACCAGGAAGGCGATCTGCAGCGCCTCGCCGAAGGCCTGCAACAACTGCGCGAAACCTTGCCGCTGTTGCCGCAGGATCCGTACTTGCTGCTCAATCACACCGGCTGGCAAAGCCAGAACGTGCAGGAGCATCCGCTGCCGGATACCGAACAGGTTGTCGATGAAATCTGCGCCGCTGCTGAAGGTCTCGACTTGGTGGGATTCTATGCCGCCGGGCCGATCAGCCGTGGTTTCGCCAGTTCTTCGGGGGCGTTCGGCTGGCATCAGGCCAACAGCTTCAACTTCGATTTCAGCCTGTTTCACGAAAACGGCGAAGCGGTGAAAGCCAGCTACGCCGGGCATGACTGGAGCAGCGAAGGTTTTGCCAAGCGCTTTGCTCAGGCGCGTGAGCAACTGGAGTTTCTCGGTCGCCCGCTGCGCACCCTGGCGCCGGGGCAGTATCGCGCGTATCTGGCGCCAGCGGCGCTGGAAGAAATCATGGGCATGCTGAGCTGGGGCGGTTTCTCGGCGCAGTCGATTGCCAGCAAGAGCAGCCCGTTACAGAAGCTGTATGTCGGCGATCAGGCGTTCAGTCCGCTGGTGTCGCTGGATGAGAAAGTCAGCGAATCGTTGAGCCCGGCGTTTTCCGGCGAAGGTTATCCGCGCAGCGATCTGCGGCTGATCGTCGAAGGCAAGGCTGGTGATCAACTGGTCGGCTCGCGCAGTGCCGCCGAATACGGCTTGACCGCCAACGGCGCCGGCGGCGGGGAAATGCCGAGTGCGTTGAACATGGCCGCCGGTGATCTGTCGCAAGCAGAGATCCTCAAGCAGTTGGGCACCGGGCTGTATATCAGCAACCTGTGGTACCTGAACTACTCGGATCAACCAGCGGCGCGCATGACTGGCATGACCCGCTTCGCGACTTTCTGGGTCGAGAACGGCGAAATCCAGGCGCCGGTCAGCACCATGCGCTTTGACGACAGCGCTTACAGCCTGCTCGGTTCGCAGCTGGAAGCGTTGACCGCCGAACGTGAGTTGTTGCTGTCGGCGAGTACCTACAGCCAGCGCAATACCTCGTCGGCGTTGCTGCCGGGAGCACTGGTCAGCCGTTTGACCCTGACCCTCTGACGGCGATCGTTCCCACGCTCGGCGTGGGAATACAGCCCGGGCGCTCCGCGTCCCTGCCAAAAGCGGACGCGGAGCGTCCGTTGAGGCATTCCCACGCAGAGCGTGGGAACGATCATGCATTAACTCCAACGACAAGAGGTTCCATGCCCAACCGCCCGCCTCTCGACGCCATCACCGCCCGCTGGTTGCCGTGGGTCGTCGCTATCGCTTTCTTCATGCAGTCCCTCGACGGGACCATCCTCAACACCGCGCTGCCAGCCATGGCTCGCGATCTGGCCGAAGATCCCTTGCGTATGCAGGGCGTGATCATCGCCTACATGCTCACCGTGGCGTTGTTGATCCCCGCCTCAGGCTGGATCGCTGACCGCTTCGGCACCAAGAAAATCTTCTTCGGCGCAATTCTGCTGTTCAGTTTCGGCTCGCTACTCTGTGCGCTGTCGAGCAGCCTGAGCATGCTGATTGGCGCCCGGGTCATCCAGGGTCTGGGTGGTGCGTTGATGTTGCCGGTCGGGCGACTGGTGGTGCTGCGCGCTTATCCACGATCCGAACTGGTGCGGATCATGGGCTTCATCACCATCCCCGGCCTGCTCGGCCCGCTGATCGGGCCGACCATGGGCGGCTGGATGGTCGAATACCTGACGTGGCACTGGATCTTCCTGATCAACCTCCCGGTCGGTGTCATCGGGTGCTACGCCGTGTGGAAATTCATTCCCGACCTGCGCGGCACCGAGCGCACACGCTTCGATAGCCTGGGTTTCCTGCTGTTCGGCGCGGCGATGATTCTGATCACCATCGCCATGGAAGGCCTCGGCGAGTTGCACCTGCCGCACCTGCGGGTGATGTTGCTGCTGTTCGGCGGCATGGCCTGTCTGGCGGCGTACTGGTTGCGCGCGGGGCACATCGAAAATCCGCTGTTCGCGCCATCGCTGTTCAAGACCCGAACCTTTGCCGTCGGTATTCTCGGCAATCTGTTCGCGCGTTTGGGCAGCGGTGCGCTGCCGTTTCTGGTGCCGTTGCTGTTGCAAGTGGCGCTGGGTTATTCGCCGTCGCAAGCGGGGATGAGCATGCTGCCGCTGGCTGCGGCGGCGATGGTCGCCAAGTGGGTGGCACGGCCGCTGATCGAACGTCTCGGTTATCGCATCGTGCTGACCGGCAACACGCTGGCACTGGGGATCATGCTGGCGAGCATGGGGCTGGTCAGCGAGCAGACGCCGTATTGGCTGCTGTTGTGTCTGCTGGCGATTCTCGGCGCGATCAACTCGCTGCAATTTACGGCGATGAACACCGTGACGCTGATCGACCTCGATGATGCTAGCGCCAGCAGCGGCAACAGCTTGCTCTCGGTGGTCGCGCAGTTGTCGTTGAGTCTTGGCGTTGCCTGCGCCGGTGCGTTGCTTGGCGGGTTTACCGCAGAGATCGGTAACGATGGCGTGGAAACCGTACTCGGCGCGTTCCAGTTGACCTTCGTCACCGTCGGCATCATGGCCATGCTCGCTGCGACGATCTTCTCGCAACTGTCGAAAGAAGACGGCCGCCGCGCGAAACGCCCGGAAGAACACATCGAACATTAACCACTGTTCGTCCAGAACTTTCGAAGAAAGTGGCACGGGGCTGCTACACTGCGCGACATTTTGTTTTGCAGGCCAGTCCCGTGACCACCATCGCCACCGCTTTTAATACTCTGCCGCTGTCCGCCGCCATGCTGGCTAACCTCGAATCCCTCGGTTATGCCCAGATGACGCCGATCCAGGCGCAGAGCTTGCCGGTGATCCTCAAGGGGATGGACCTGATCGCCCAGGCCAAGACCGGCAGCGGCAAGACCGCCGCGTTCGGCATCGGCCTGCTGAACCCGATCAACCCGCGTTACTTCGGTTGCCAGGCGTTGGTGATCTGCCCGACGCGCGAGCTGGCCGACCAGGTTGCCAAGGAAATCCGTCGTCTGGCCCGTGCCGAAGACAACATCAAAGTCCTGACCCTGTGCGGCGGCGTGTCGTTCGGCCCGCAGATCGCTTCGCTGGAACACGGCGCGCACATCATCGTCGGTACCCCGGGCCGCATCCAGCAGCACCTGCGCAAGGGTTCGCTGGTGCTTGATGGCCTGAACACGCTGATCCTCGACGAAGCCGATCGCATGCTCGACATGGGTTTCTACGACGCCATCGAAGACATCATCGTCAAGACCCCGGAGCGTCGTCAGACCCTGCTGTTCTCCGCGACTTACCCGGTGGGCATCAAGCAACTGGCGTCGAAATTCATGCGTGATCCGCAAACGGTGAAAGCCGAAGCGTTCCACGATGACACGCAGATCGAGCAGCGTTTCTACGAGATTTCTCCGGAAGATCGCATGAGCGTGGTGACCAAAGTCTTGCACCACTTCCGCCCGGCTTCATGCGTGGCGTTCTGCTTCACCAAACAGCAGGTTCAGGAAACCGTTGATCACCTGACCGCCAAAGGCATTTCCGCCGTCGGCCTGCACGGCGATCTGGAACAGCGTGACCGCGATCAGGTGCTGGCCATGTTCGCCAACCGCAGTACGTCGGTACTGGTTGCCACCGACGTCGCCGCCCGTGGTCTGGACATTGATGCGCTGGACATGGTGATCAACGTCGAACTGGCCCGCGATTCGGAAATCCACATTCACCGCGTTGGCCGTACCGGTCGTGCTGGCGAGAAAGGCATCGCGATCAGCCTGGTTGCTCCGGGCGAAGCGCACCGCGCGCAAGCCATCGAACAACTGCAGAAATCACCGCTGAACTGGGATCAGGTCGATAACCTCAAATCCCAGGGCCTCGCCCCACTGCAGCCGCCGATGACCACCCTGTGCATCGGCGCTGGCCGTAAAGACAAGGTTCGCCCGGGCGACATTCTGGGTGCATTGACCGGCGATGCCGGGATTCCCGGTGCGCAGGTTGGCAAGATCGCGATTTTCGACTTCCAGGCTTATGTAGCCGTGGACCGCACCGTGGCCATGCAGGCCTTGCAGCGTCTGAACGACGGCAAGATCAAAGGCCGTTCGCTGCGCGTACGTATTTTGTAAACGATCTTCCATTTAACGAAGATCCCCTGTGGGAGCGAGCCTGCTCGCGAAGGCAATCTGTCAGCCAACATCAATGTTGAATGACACACCGCTTTCGCGAGCAGGCTCGCTCCCACAGTTTGTTTGTAGCGACCCACCATGAGGACACCGTTTTGCGCTCTACCGAAGTCGTGATCATTGGCGCTGGCGCCGCTGGGTTGATGTGTGCACTGACCGCCGCCGGGCGTGGGCGTCAGGTGTTGCTGCTCGACCACGCGAACAAGGCCGGCAAGAAAATCCTGATGTCGGGCGGTGGCCGCTGCAATTTCACCAACATTTACACCGAACCGAGCAATTTCCTCTCGCAGAACCCGCATTTCTGCAAATCCGCACTGGCGCGCTACACCCAGTGGGATTTCATCGGCATGGTCGGCAAACACGCCGTGCCGTACCACGAGAAGAAACTCGGCCAGTTGTTCTGCGATAACAAATCCAGCGACATCCTTGAAATGCTCCTCACCGAGTGCGATCAGGCCGGCGTCGAGCTGCATCTGGACACGTCGATTCAAACGATCGAGAAGGTCGAAAGCGGTTACCTGCTCGACACCACCCTCGGTCAGGTCCAGTGCCAGTCGCTGGTAATCGCCACCGGCGGTCTGTCGATCCCGACGCTGGGCGCCACCGGTTTCGGTTACCAGGTGGCCAAGCAGTTCGGCCATGAATTGCTGCCGACCCGCGCCGGGCTGGTGCCATTCACCATCACCGATCAGCTCAAGGAACTGTGCACCGAGCTGTCCGGGACTTCGGTGGATTGCCTGGTCAGCTGCAACGACCAGAGCTTTCGCGAGAACATTCTGTTCACGCACCGTGGCCTCAGTGGTCCGGCGATTTTGCAGATTTCCTCGTTCTGGGAATCCGGCGACACGGTGGAAATCAATCTGCTGCCGGACCATGACGCGGCGAGCTGGCTGCAACAGCAAGTGGCCGAGCGCCCGAACAGTGAATTGAAAACCCTGCTGGGTGAAATCTTCACCAAGAAGATGGCCAATCTGCTGGCGGACAACTGGTTTGTCTCCAAGCCGATGAAGCAGTACACCCACGCTGAGCTGGCGGAAATCGCCGAGAAGCTCGGCAGCTGGAAAGTCGTGCCGGCGGGGACTGAGGGTTATCGCACGGCCGAAGTGACCCTCGGTGGCGTCGACACCCGCGAAGTGTCGTCGAAAACCATGGAATCGCTGAAAAGCCCTGGTCTGTATTTCATCGGTGAAGTGCTCGATGTCACCGGGCATCTGGGCGGGTTCAACTTCCAGTGGGCGTGGGCCTCCGGTTACGCTGCCGCGCAGTACGTTTGATACGAGCCCCAATACAAAACCCTGTGGGAGCGAGCCTGCTCGCGAATGCGGTATATCAGTCGACATATATGTTGAATGACACTCCGCTTTCGCGAGCAGGCTCGCTCCCACAGTGGTTTGTGGTGTAAGTAAAAGGAACACTTTTTGCTGTCAGATGTGATCGGCGCCATTGCGTCGGCGTCATTACTGGCTCAATTTAGCGGCATCGCCTCGGAAGGCCTTCGCACTTCATGTCCTCGACCTCGTTTCGTCAGTCTTTGCGGCGCCTGTGGGCGCTGGATAAATTCAGCTACAGCGTGCGGGTGTTCATCGCCCTGACCGGCAGCATGGCGCTGTGTTGGTATCAGGATGAAATGGGCCTGCTGATCCCGTTGTTCCTGGGGATTATCGCCAGCGCCCTGGCCGAAACCGACGACAGTTGGCAGGGCCGCCTCAACGCCCTCGCGGTGACACTGGTGTGTTTCAGCATCGCCGCGCTGTCGGTGGAACTGCTCTTCCCCTACCCCATCGTCTTTGCCATTGCCCTGGCGCTGGCCAGTTTCGGCCTGACCATGCTCGGTGCGCTCGGCGAGCGTTATGGCGCGATTGCTTCGGCGACGCTGATTCTGTCCGTATACACGATGATCGGCGTCGATCAGCGCGGCGGTGCGGTCACCGATTTCTGGCATGAGCCGATGCTGCTGGTCGCCGGTGCGGCGTGGTACGGCTTGCTCTCGGTGTTGTGGCAGGCGCTGTTTTCCAACCAGCCGGTGCAGCAAAGTCTGGCGCGGTTGTTCCGCGAACTGGGTTTTTACCTGAAGCTGAAATCCTCGCTGTTCGAGCCGATCCGGCAGATGGACGTCGAAGCCCGGCGGCTGGAACTGGCCCAGCAAAACGGTCGCGTGGTGGCGGCGCTGAACAGTGCCAAGGAAATCATCCTGCACCGCGTCGGCAACGGCCGCCCCGGTTCGAAAGTCAGCCGTTACCTGAAGCTGTACTTCCTCGCTCAAGACATCCACGAACGCGCGAGTTCTTCGCACTATCCGTACAACGCACTGGCCGAAGCGTTCTTCCACAGTGACGTGCTGTTCCGCTGCCAACGCCTGTTGCGCCAGCAAGGCAAAGCCTGCCGCGCACTGGCCGAATCGATCCAGATGCGTCAGCCATTCATCTACGACGCCAGTTTCGCCGAAGCGCTGAGCGACCTCGACGCCTCCCTCGAACACCTGCGAATTCAGAGCAATCCGGCGTGGCGCGGACTGCTGCGTTCGCTGCGCGCACTGGCGGCCAACCTCGGCACCCTCGACCGTTTGCTCAGCGACGCGAGTAATCCCGACGCCTTGGCCGATGCGACCGACAGCAGCCTGCTCGACCGCTCGCCGCGCAACCTCAAGGACGTCTGGATTCGTTTGCGCACGCAACTGACGCCAACGTCGTTGTTGTTCCGTCACGCCCTGCGCCTGCCATTGGCGCTGAGTATCGGCTACGGCATGGTGCATTTGATTCACCCGTCGCAGGGTTACTGGATCATCCTCACCACCCTGTTCGTCTGCCAGCCGAACTACGGCGCGACCCGGCGCAAACTCGGTCAGCGGATCTTCGGCACCGCCATCGGCCTGACCGTGGCGTGGGCGCTGTTCGATCTGTTCCCGAGTCCCTTGGTGCAGTCGTGCTTCGCCATCGCCGCCGGCGTGGTGTTCTTCACCAACCGCACCACCCGCTACACCCTGGCGACAGCCGCGATCACCATCATGGTGCTGTTCTGCTTCAACCAGGTCGGTGACGGTTACGGACTGTTCCTGCCACGCCTGTTCGATACGCTGCTGGGCAGCCTGATTGCCGGCCTGACGGTGTTCCTGTTCCTGCCGGACTGGCAGGGCCGACGGCTGAACAAAGTGCTGGCCAACACCCTGACCTGCAACAGCATCTACCTGCGCCAGATCATGCAGCAATACGCCGCTGGCAAAAGCGATGACCTCGCTTATCGCCTCGCCCGGCGCAACGCACACAACGCCGATGCGGCACTGTCGACGACGCTGGCGAACATGCTCATGGAGCCGGGGCATTTCCGCAAGGAAGCGGATGTCGGATTCCGCTTTCTGGTGTTGTCGCACACGCTGTTGAGTTATCTCTCAGGGCTGGGCGCGCATCGTGAGACCCAGTTGCCGGCGGATGTGCGTGAGCAGTTGATTGATGGCGCCGGGGTGAAACTGGCAACGAGCATCGACGAAATCGCCCAAGGGCTGGCGAACAAGCAGCCAGTGGCGATTCAGAGTGACGAAGAAGAAGCGCTGGCCAATGAGCTGGAGCAGATGCCTGACGAGATTGATGAGGGGCAGCGGTTGGTGCAGACGCAACTGGCGTTGATTTGCCGGCAGTTGGGGCCGTTGCGTACCTTGGCGGCACACCTGATCAAAGACACCAGTGAGGTTAGTGCTGGCTGACAGGACGCCTTCGCGAGCAGGCTCGCTCCCACAGTGAAAGTGTGCACGACACAGAACCCATGTGGGAGCGAGCCTGCTCGCGAAGAGGCCATCAGCCAAACACAAAATTCTGGACCAGCCCTCACATGCCATGCTGACGAAGCAACTTGTCATAACTCCCATCCGCCTTCATCGCCGCAATCGCCTTATCAAAACCCGCGACAATCTGCTCATGCTGCGGATTCTTCAGGCTGACCAGAATGTGCAGGCTGTTCTCACTCAACGGCTTGGGCAAAAACTCCACCGAGTTGCGCACCCTGGCGGATTCCCGCGCCAGGTAATACTTCGCCACATACTCATCCTCCAGCGTCAGCTTGACCCGATCCGCCGCGAGCATGCGCACGGCCATGGCGAAGTTATGCACAGGGACTTTCTGCAACGCCGTGTCGGCATCGAACGGCGCCGAATAGGCGTAGCCACGCACCACCGCAATCGGATAGGTGTGCAGTTGTTGCAGATTGCTGTAGTCGAGTGGCGTGTCTTTGCGCTTGAGAAAGCGAATGCGGTTGAGTAAATACTCACCAGAAAACTGGCCCAGCTTGGTCCGCTCGTCGTTGTACCAGGCGTTGACCAACACGTCGTAGCGGCCCTCGCCCACGCCAAGCAGCGCCCGCGCCCAAGGCACCTGCTCGTAGCCGCTGGCATAACCGGCACGGGCCAGCGCGGTGCTGACGATGTCGGTGGCCAGTCCGCCGTTGACCAGGGTGTCGTCGGTAAAGGGTGGCCAGATATCAAACACCAGCCGCAGCTTCTCCGCTGCGGCGGTCTGAGCCAGCAAGAGCAATCCGATCAAAGCAAAGGCTCGATGCAAACGCGGCATGCTTGAAAATCCTTAGCGGGCAAGTTGCCCAGCATGTTTTCAGTCAAAACCCCAAGGCCCCTTACCGGCAAAACCCAGGCCCTAACATTAGCTCATTGCAGCCAGTGCACAGGACTCTCCAGCAGATTACACAAAGTCGCCGAGGCTGCGAGAAAGGAATGATGGCATTTTGACCTTTGTCACAGACTCTTACGCCATAAAGACATCTTTGTCTCAGGCGCTTAGTATCCGGTGACACGTTCAAGGAATCGGCACATGACAATCGAGTGGGTCTGCAAACATCACAGTGATCTGGGCAAGGAACAGCTATACGCGCTGTTGAAGCTGCGCTCGGACGTGTTCGTCGTCGAACAGAAATGCGCTTATCCGGACCTCGACGGTCAGGATCTGGAAGGCGATACCTATCACCTGATGGGTTGGGAAGATGATCAGCTGATGGCGTACCTGCGCCTGCTGGATCCGGAATCTCAGGGCGGAGACGTGGTGATCGGCCGGGTAATTACCGCACCACAGGGACGCGGCAAAGGGCTGGGGCACGAAATGATGGAGCAGGCGTTGAAACAGGCCGAGAAGCATTGGCCGCAGGTGCCGATCTATTTGTCGGCGCAGGCGCATTTGCAGGGGTATTACGGTCGGTACGGGTTTGTTGTGGCGGGTGAAGAGTATCTGGAGGATGACATTCCACACATTGGGATGCGTCGCGCCTGAACAGCACTCACCCTAGCCCTCTCCCAGGGGGAGAGGGGACTGAACGAGTTGTCTTGCGGCAGACATCGACCTGAAAAACCAAGTCGATTATGGATTCAATGCAACACGTTCAGGTCGGCGTATCTCTCCAATATCCCCCAATCAGTCCCCTCTCCCTCCGGGAGAGGGCTAGGGTGAGGGGCTCTTTTCAGGGATACTCAAGCACTGCCTTGATCTGTCGCAAATTACGCTCGATCCACCCGCGATCAATCGCCCCCCACTCGCGAATCCGATAGCGCCCGGCATGATTACGTGCGCCCTCTTCCTGCTCGAATTCACAGACGATATCCAGATCCGCCAACGCCGCAATCGTGTCCTGCGCCGTGCGCCGGGGCATGCCGGTCACTTCGGTCAGCGTCGGCACACTCGGCGCCAGACCGCTGTCGATCAGGTACGCCACATACAAGCGGCGGTAGAAACTGCTTTTGGTCTTGCTGACGTCCATCCACACCTTCCCGGTTGCGTACTGCTAAGCCTGCATATCCCGCCACGTCAGGTACACACGCAGATCAAACTCGACCTGGTGATACCCCGGCAGCATGTGCTCGCACAATTTATAGAACGCCTTGTTGTGATCAGATTCCTTGAAGTGCGCCAGTTCATGCACGACGATCATTTTCAGAAAGTCCGGCGCGGCCTCCTTGAACAACGAGGCGATACGAATCTCTTTCTTGGCCTTGAGCTTGCCGCCCTGCACTCGCGACACCGTGGTGTGCAGACCGAGGGCGCGGTGCGTCAGGTCGAGGCGGTTGTCGAACAGCACCTTGTCGATGGCCGGGGCGTTGCGCAAATATTCCTGCTTCAAGTCCAGCGCGTAGCTGTACAAGGCCTTGTCGCTCTGCACGTCGTGCCGCCCTGAATAGCGTTGATTCAGGTATTCACCCAGCCGCCCTTCGGCGATCAGTTGGCGCACCTGATCCTGCAATTGCGCGGGATAGGCCTGGAGGTACTTCAACACAGTCATGGACGAGCGACACGGTTCGAAAAAGGTGCGCCAGTGTAGCGAATTCAACCGGGCAGCGCGCTCCAGTCAAACGGTGCGGCAAAACTTGCGGCGTCTTCGGCAACCAATGGCCGCGCCACGAGGAAGCCTTGCACGTACTCGCAGCCGTGAGCTTGCAGCCACTGGTATTGCTCGATGGTTTCCACCCCTTCAGCGATCACCAGCAAACCGTATTGTTTGCACAGACTGATCACCGTGCTGACCAGTGAGGCGTCGCGTTTCGAGCCAGGCAATCGCGCAATGAGATGGCGATCAAGCTTGAGCGTATCCAGCTCCAGATCGCGCAGATGCGCCAGCGAACACGGCCCGGAGCCAAAATCGTCCAGCGCCACGCGCACGCCGAGATTGCGCAGCAAGCGCAACTGCTTGCGGGTCTCGTCGGGGTTTTGCATCAACGCCTCTTCAGTGACTTCGACCTCCAGCTGCCGAGGCTGCAAGGCATGTCGCTCCATCACCTGACGCAACTCGGTGACCAGATTCGGCAGACTGAACTGGGTGTTGCTCAAACTCACGCCAAGCACCAGATCTTCGGCAAACAAGGTCTCCCAGGCTTTGCGCTGGCCGGCGCCGCGATGATAGATCCAGCTGCCGAGGCGACTGATCAGCCGCGCCTCCTCCAGCAATGGCAAAAACAATCCCGGCGGCACATCGCCGACGCTCGGGTGCTGCCAACGCAGCAAGGCTTCGAAACCACGAATCTGCCCCGTGTCGATGGCCACTTGCGGCTGATAGACCAGATTGAAATCACGGTTCTCAATGGCGCTGCGCACGCTTTCTTCGAGCATCAGCCGCGAGCGCGCACGGCCATTCATTTCGTGATCGTAGAAACGGTATTGTTGGCGGCCAGCGCGCTTGGCTTCATACATGGCGATGTCGGAGGCGCGCAGCAATCCGTCAAGGTTCGAACCGCAGTCCGGATAAGTGGCGATGCCGATACTGGCGCCCAACGCGATGTCCAGCCCTTCGATCTGCTGACAGATCGACACCCGCTCAATGAGTTTTTCGGCAATCTTCGCCGCTTGCTCGGGAAACTCCAGATCCAGCAGCGCAGTGAATTCATCGCCGCCCATGCGCGCCAGAATGTCGAATGGCCGCAGACAGGCTTTCAATTGCTCGGAGACCCAGCGCAACACCCGATCGCCGACGTCGTGACCGAGTGAATCGTTTACCCGTTTGAAGCCATCAAGATCCAGATACAGCAAGACCCAACTGCTATCGCTGCGCTCACCGCGCAGCAGCAGATTTTCCACGGTCTGGTAGAAGCCACGACGGTTGAGCAAACCGGTCAACGGATCGGTGACCGCTTGAAATTCCAGTTGCTGATGCAAGTGACGCACCACCGACATGTCCAGCACGGTCACCACCATCGCATGTTGTTCGGTAGGCAACGCCGCGCAGGACAGGGCCACCGGCACCTGCTGGCCGGGCGCGGTGCGCAGCAAGGCATCGTGCAGCCTTAGCGTTTCGCCACGTTTGTAGCCGGCATAAAACTCGGAATCGGCCCACAGCGGAATGTGCGGCTTCTGCAGATAATCGAGAAACTCTTGACCTTCCAGCTCCTTCACCGGCGCATTCAGTAACCGCGAAATCGCCGGATTGGCAAAGCGGATCAAACCGTCCTCGCCCACCACCAATATCCCCTCGGCAGCGTTATCCAGCACCGAGGCATTGAAGGCGCGCGCCACTTCCAGGTCATGACTCAGGCGCTGCAACGCGCGGCGATTACGCTGGTGTTCAAGCAACGCCTGCACTTTGGGCTTGAGGATCTGTGGGTCGAACGGCTTGAACAGGTAATCCACCGCACCACTGGCGTAACCCTTGATCACGGCGTCCTGGGATTGTTCGTTGGCGGTCAGAAAGATTATCGGCGTCAGGCGCGTGCGCTGACTGCCGCGCATCAGGCGCGCCACTTCAAAGCCGTCCATGCCCGGCATCTGCACATCCAGCAGCACCAGATCGACGTCGTGGGAGAGCAGAATATTGAGCGCTTCGAAACCGGAGGCTGCGGTGAGGACGTGCCAATCCTGGCGCTGCAGCAACGCGCGCATGCTGATCAGATTTTCAGGGTAATCATCGACGATCAAAAGGACAGAGCTGCCTTCACCTGGCGGGGGTTGCGCGCATTCCATGCTGCTTCTCTTGTCGGGACTTTCGGTCGGTTTCCGGTAAAAACCGCACACATACTGAGCCTTCACTCTAGTACTGGATCCAGGAAAGCAGAAGCTGTCATCAGGCCATCATTTAACCAAAGCGTGAATTTGCCGACTAACGGTCAGCGCTGAAGCCCCCGGAAACCGGCAGAGATGGCATTTCGACAGGATGTTGACGTCAATCATCTGCCAAACGGGCATTAACAAAAAATCCCTCTACGCTTATAAAGGCCGCCCCAAAACGTGCGGGCTAGAGCTTCTGGCACGTACGTGCAGTGAATCTTGAGTGGAAGAACCGACATGATCGATCTCGCAACCTGGAACCTCAGCGTTCCCGTTGGCAGCCCGCCATACACCGTCGAAACCTCCAAACTGGTGAACGGCTTCAAAGATCAGTACTTCCATTCCGACACCGGCACCTTGTTCTTCTGGTCACCGGTTACCGGGTCAAAAACCGAAAACGCCATCTACCCGCGCACCGAACTGCGGGAGACCTACAGCAACGGCACGCTGCGCAACTGGTATTACCCGGACGCCGACAATTCACTGCGCGCGACCGTGACGGTGAACAAAGTACCGAGCTCCGGCAAGATCGTCATCGGCCAGATTCATGCTTATGAAAGCCAGAAGCCGATGGTCAAACTTGAATATCAATACAAAACCAAAACCGAGACCGGCAACCTGGTGATCAAGGTGCGCATGCACCCGGACGAGGATGAGAGTCGCGTTATCACCCTGGCGACCGGGATCAAACTGGATCGCGAATTCAACTACCTCATACACCTGAGCCCCGGCGGTGCGTTGGGTGTGAGTGCGGCGGGTTATCAGTGGGATTCACAGATCAGTGCGACGTGGCGAAACAAGCCGTTGTACTTCAAGGCGGGGGTTTATGTGCAGGACAACACCGGGTATACGAGTGAGGGTGGGCAAGTGACCTTCAGCAAGCTTGATATTGATCATGACAAATAACAGGGCACTTAACTGAGCATCAATGATCGATGACTTAAAATCAAAATCGGCAGACTTTCTCAAGTCTGCCGCATGACATTGATATCGCAGCAAAGATGAAATTAACTATTTTTAAAATCAAACATCGCAATCAAAGAAAATGCTTTTTCTTCGGAACAATAGATCACACCCTTCGGATAATCTCCGCCTCGCTCCAAACAAACAAAGCCCTTGGCACTCCTTGAGTTATCAATCCCGTCCAACTCCAGCTGCACGTGGGCAGCTGTGCCGGGGTTACCTAGACTGTGCGGCACGTTAAGTGGAAGTTTTTTGTCGATTCCGGAACCAATATAAAACTCATTTTTGCCTAAATACTGAAAAAATTTAAATCTAAAATACTCTCCATTGTGTTCCAAAAACTCTCGCCCACGAATTGAGACAGTAAAGCTTTCCCCATCGGGAGTCGCCAGAAACATCTGAACGTCGCCAACACCAACACTGGTAACTCTTTTGTCCTTTTGCATTTTTACCGTCCTGATAGATAAATGTGCCCTTACAATAAATGGCTAAAAAATTTTCCACACCTGTAACATCTGACAGGTTCTTATACTTAAAAAGAATACCCAAAGACTTCTTAACAACTCAATGAGCGAATCCGGCCAAGAACAACTGGTTGGATTGCGAAGTGGTGCGGACGCTAATAAAAATACCGAGGGGAAGGATAGATTAAATAGATCTGTCCTCTTTTAGGCACAACAACCATTTCCGTTACATTCAAAACGGAATTAAAAAACGTACAGAAATCCAAAAAAGATATAAAAACCTGTCAGACCTGACAGTTGGCCCTGTTAACCAACCCCGATAACGTTGTTGACACATCAATCCGCCAAGAAGCCGCCCATGCCTGGTCCACTCGGAAACTTCTGCAACGACGACAACAGCTTTTGCATAGACATTACCCATGCAAACGCAAACAACGGTCAGTTATGGGGCACGCTGAAAGATAACGCTCAGAGCTACCCGATTGCCGGGTCTTATTACCACCGAGACAGTACCTACACCGACGTTTGGTTCATGACCGACATCGCCGATGCAAAAGACAGCTGGCAAGGAGAAATGGACTTTTTGAGAGGTTACCCGACACTCAGCGCCATCCGCGCTCATGCCACGGGAGGCGGGCGCCATGCCCTGACCGGTTATCACTTGAAAGAGAAGCCTCCTCCCCAGTCAAAACACTGCGCTCATTCAAGTGCGGAGGCACCGCTTTACGGTGGATTATTCGTTCAGTTGAAGCGCTGGATGCTCGGTTGACCTGTTTTAAATCCAGCCTTTAAACAGCGCTGTTTAGATCTGTCAGCAGTTACGTCCGGATGCCTACAACAGCTTGCGCCGTTGCCTACCACTACGCCAGAATCCGCCGGCTTGTGCGCCTGGCGGGCCATCGGTAACTTGATTCGCGTCACTGATTTCCAGTGATCGGGTTTAGTAGCCCGTGGTGTTTTTCAGTTATGTGCAAAGCGCATCCGTCGGTCATTGCTGTCCGACTTGATGGTGGCTGTGTGCAGGGCGCTTCGGCGCGCCGGTCAATGCTGAATACTCCCCGGTCTACTAACCTGCGCACAGCTGCCACCCTTCTTTTAGTAGAGAAGACGAAGCGGCTCCATCAGGAGTTTTCAGCTAATGATTAAATCAACGCCACACCCGCCAGAAACAGATCCCGCATCCCCCTACGAATCCCTCGACTCAAAAAAACTCAACGACGCCGCCGAGCGCGCCCTCGACCATTACCTCAAACCGTCCGCCTTCATCATGGCAAGTATGCATAAACCCGAACCCATGTACCTCGCCAACCCGAAGTACAACACCGAATCCCTGCTGGCCAACGCCAGCGAGACCCTGGGTTCAGCCAGCGAAATGCTCAACAACTTCGCCGCCATGCTCGACACCTCCCACCGCAAGACCGCGCTGGGCATTGCGCAAGTCGTCATGCTTGGAGAACTGGCGGTGAATCAGGCACTGGATCACGTTGAACTGAAGGAGTAGTCACTGATAAAGGACTTTCGTCGAAAAATCTTCCAAACTTCCTTTACAGGTGCCATTCAGTTAGCTGTGCCTTGTGAAGTGCCACTGTGGAGAAGGCGGCGCAAGCAGCTTGAAAAAGGGTCTGGAAGATCAAGTAGGCGCGGCGCGGGCGGGCGGACTCATAACGATCAAATGTAGCGTTTACGCCACATTTAACTTTGAAAGTTAAAGAGACAGTACATGGATCACGTTCTATTAATGAGCCGCCTCGCCGCCCAATTACGCATAAAGCGTAGGGCGCGCGGACTAACGCAAGCGCAACTCGCCGACCTCGCGAGAGTGACGCGAGAGAAAGTCATCGCTATAGAGAAAGGCTACCTTTCCGTGAGCATGAACGCCTATGCACGTGTTATTGCCGCTCTGGATTGCGAGCTCACCGTCATTCCAGCAGTGATGCCCACGCTTGAAGAAGTAGCGGAAATATTTGTCTGATCACACCCATAAAAAACCCGCCTCTTGGCGGGTTATTTATCAGAACGATTTAAAACAACAAGATGCCCCTTCAACGCGCCACCTGAATTCAGCATAAAAGTAATAACCCAGAACAAATTTATCGCCAATGAACATTAAAACCTGTCAGTTATTACAGGTTCACCTTATAAGATAACCGATTAAAATCCCCTCAAGCCAAGGGTAAGCACAGAAATACAATTGGCTGAACTTGCCTCATTCAGAAATCGGGCAAGCTCCCACAAACATTACAAGGAGTAATAAACATGGCTAATGAAACACGTATCACAGCCATCCGAAAAGACGTAAATGCCTTTTTCATTACCGGAACATCCGTTCCTAACCGCAGGATCTACGTCACACTATCTCCACACGGCGCGACTCAGTTAGGAGAAGGAGATTCTAACGGAAACGGAAATTTTGGATTTTTAATTAGTTTCCCAAATAAAGGCTCACAAGATGTTGTTGCAACAGCCTTGGTAAATGGGCTCGCTGACAACACAAAATGGTCAGACGTATATAAGTTCAAGGTTGAATAGTTTAAAAACTTTAGAAACCTATACTATCTGCTTTAACCAACTATAAAAAACCGCCTTTCAGGCGGCTTTTTATTTATGCAGTTAAAAAACCAGCCCGAGCTGAAGCCAAATGTTCGACTCCCCTCCAATAAAACTGAAATATAGAACGCCGCCACCTGATGAGCACCCGATCCTGGCAAACTCACTTCGAGCGTTTCTTCCTCGCATCCAATACAGGCTTACGCTTCAATCCCGCCCCAACCGAGTCATTCAAGGCAACTGTACGTCCGGCATCCCATTCACTTTGCATCCCCACAAACAATTCAGCATCCACTCGGGACCTATGAGCAGCCAGTGCCTGACTCATTGCCTCAGCTATCCGCTCAATGATCAATGCCGGCCTATCCACCGAGCAGTGTTTGCGGCCGAAATCGATCAGTTGCTGGCGATCCGGGTAGTCTTTGGTTTTATTCATTTTGATTGCCAGGGTACGGTCAACCAGTGACCGCCCGGACTTCGGATTGTAGTTTTCATAGACCGTGGTGGTCGTAACATCGTAAATCGGGGCCAACTGCACGGTTTCTGGAGCCGCGGGCTGCGTGTATATCACGCCGAAGTTCTTCAAATGTGCATCGCCATTGCGCACCATCACCGAAAGGCAGACAGAGGAAAAGTATCGCTCCAGCTCCCGTATCGGATCGGCATGGCGACATACCTGGCGGATCACAGCCGCGAGGGTTTCATAGCTCTGCGAATACTTGTAATTGTCGTGAGGATCTTTGTTCAGACCCAACAGTACCGCCATGTCTTCGAAGCCGAACCGGCCGGACGACGTCAGGTCAAACCGCTCCATGACGAACAGCTCGCCGCTCTCGGAAAGCCAGAACGGTGGCGTTTCCAAACCTGCCAGCCGTGCCGCTTCCAGACACAAAAACTCGTTCTGGGCCAAGTGCTCATACTCCTCGGCTCCTGATTTGACGATAAGGTCGGAGCTGAGCATGGTTTTTCGGCTACCGGCGAGTTTGTCCAGGTCAGGCACCAGTACCTTGGGCTGCACTCCGGAAATACCCGACTCAAAGTAGGTTTCAACCAGAAAGTTGAAAACACCCTGAGAGGCGTCGGCAGACAGAATGTCTTGCAGACCGACCTGTGCGCGCACAGCGGTAGACGGCTCAGCCATATTTTCATAGGTGAGGCGACCAATCTGATTGCCGCCAATGACCGAGAGCAAGCGCATTTCATCGACCTGCATATGCTTGGCCATTCGGCGCTTGATCTGATCGGCCAGAAAACCCTCCGGCACATTCATATCGAAGATCGGGTGCAGCACATTGCTCACCGCGGGCGTCGGGTCATAGGGCATGACCAACGAGACTTCCCGAGACGCTTCTGCCGTCTGGTAGGCAAACGAGAACTGCGAACCTTTGGACAGCTCACCCGCGCAGCCTTGCGGCGTCATGACGTTGAGTCGTTTGACCTTACTCATCATGCTCTACCAGATCGGCAAGTGACTTGAGATCGATTCGGTTGTCGACAATTTCAAGCGCCATGCCCAACGCGGCAATCACCCGGAATACCGTATAAAAAGCGACGTTTTCACCGGCCTCAAGATCGATGATGGTCTTGCGACTGCATTTGGCCTTGTGCGCAAGCATTAGCTGGCTATAGCCCTTGGCTTTTCGCAGCTGACGAATGCGTTCGGCGAAAATCGCAGGATTATTCAGGATCAAAATGTCACCTATACCGGACTTTAAGCTGATAAGAATTATTAAAGTTCACTATAGGTGACATTTCAAGTGCGGATTTTCAAGTATCACTACCAAACATTTCACCCACAAAAAACCCGCCTCACGGCGGGTTTCTTTTAAAGCAGTTCAACACTCAGGCTTAGTTAACCTTGGCGTTCAACTCACCCTTCAGATAACGCTGGTACATCGCTTCCAGCGAAATCGGTTTGATCTTCGAAGCATTACCGGCAGTACCAAACGCTTCATAACGAGCGATACACACGTCACGCATTGCGGTCACGGTGGCGCCGAAGAATTTACGCGGGTCGAATTCGCTCGGGTTGGTGGCCATCAGGCGACGCATTGCGCCGGTGGAGGCCAGGCGCAGGTCGGTGTCGATGTTGACCTTGCGCACGCCGTGCTTGATGCCTTCGACGATTTCTTCAACCGGTACGCCGTAGGTTTCTTTGATGTCGCCGCCGTACTGGTTGATGATCGCCAGCCACTCTTGTGGCACCGAGGACGAACCGTGCATCACCAGGTGGGTGTTCGGGATGCGCTTGTGGATTTCCTTGATGCGGTCGATCGCCAGCACGTCACCGGTAGGTGGCTTGGTGAACTTGTAGGCGCCGTGGCTGGTGCCGATGGCGATGGCCAGGGCATCGACCTGGGTGCGTTTGACGAAGTCAGCGGCTTCTTCCGGGTCGGTCAGCATTTGGCTGTGATCCAGAACGCCTTCGGCGCCGATGCCGTCTTCTTCACCGGCCATGCCGGTTTCCAGCGAACCCAGGCAGCCCAGCTCGCCTTCTACCGAGACGCCGCAGGCGTGCGCCATGGCTACGGTTTGTTGGGTAACGCGGACGTTGTAGTCGTAGTCGGTCGGGGTCTTGCCGTCTTCGCCCAGCGAGCCGTCCATCATCACCGAGCTGAAGCCCAGTTGAATCGAACGCTGGCAGACGTCAGGGCTGGTGCCGTGGTCCTGGTGCATGCACACCGGGATGTGCGGGAATTCTTCGATCGCGGCCAGGATCAGGTGACGCAGGAATGGCGCGCCGGCGTATTTGCGAGCGCCGGCCGAGGCCTGAACGATCACCGGGGAGTCAGTCTTGTCAGCGGCTTCCATGATGGCGCGCATCTGCTCAAGGTTGTTGACGTTGAAGGCTGGAACGCCGTAGCCGAATTCGGCTGCGTGGTCCAACATCTGGCGCATGCTGATAAGTGCCATTGTGTGTGTCTCTCCCGGTTGAGGGTCGTTAATCGTGCCAGCCTGCCGGAGCGGCGGCGGCTATTCAAGTGATTGCAGATCGGGGGTTGAGGCCCGGTCTGGTGATTCGATAAAGCAAAATCCTGCCCTGTGGGAGCGAGCCTGCTCGCGAAAGCAATCTTGCAGTCGCTGATGCAGTGCCTGTTGAACCGCTTTCGCGAGCAGGCTCGCTCCCACATTAGAACTGTGGTGTGTCAGTTACTGCGCTTTGCAGCCGCGCCCGATCAGGTCATTGGTGGCGACCCAGTACACCAGGCCTTCCTCACCCTTGACGTGAAACGCCAGCATGCCGTCGCTGTACAGCGTGCCCGAGGCGCCTGGCTCTTCTTTCAGGCGATAGACCTGATCACCGCCACCCAGTCGGACGTCGACTTCCTTCTGGCCGGCGTCGGCGTAGCGCCACAGCACTTTGGCCTGGCTGTCGCAGGTCCAGGTCGTCCAGTTATCCGCCGGGGCGGAGGACTGAAACAGGTTCAACTGCGCGCAACCGCCCAACAATGCCAACGCCGCAATGGCGATCAAGCCTTTCATCCGTGTTCCTCGACTGACGGCGCACGCCGCCAGCCCTGAGTTAAAGAGTCAGACCCGTCAAGGACAACCATGTTCCTTGGCCGGGGTTTGCGTCTCGTATTTGTCCAGACCGTCCGGGCCCGAGCGCTTGTTCAGCACCGGGTTGGTTTCGGCCTGCCAGTCGGCCTGATAGCAGCCCTTCTGCGACTCGCTCGGCGCCGGCGTGGCTTCGGCCTTCGGGTTACTCCCGCAGGCCGCCAGCGTACCGGTCAGCAACAACAGTGCTAACGACTTGACCATGTAAACACTCCTTTGCCTGGCCAAACGGGCGGCCTCAGGCCTTGGCCCGGCTTTCCAGGACTTCAACGGCTGGCAGCACTTTGCCCTCGACGAATTCGAGGAACGCGCCACCACCGGTGGAAATGTAGGAGATTTGCTCAGCCACGCCATATTTATCGATCGCGGCCAGGGTGTCGCCACCGCCAGCGATGGAGAACGCCGAGCTTTCAGCGATGGCCTGAGCCAGCACTTTGGTGCCGTTACCGAACTGGTCGAATTCGAACACGCCGACCGGACCGTTCCACAGAATGGTTTTCGACGATTTCAGCAGTTCAGCGAAGTTGGCTGCGGTTTGCGGGCCGATGTCCAGAATCATGTCGTCGGCAGCGACGTCAGCGATCAGTTTGACGGTGGCTTCGGCGGTTTCGGCGAATTCTTTGGCAACCACCACGTCGACCGGCAGCGGCACGCTGACTTTGGCAGCGATGGCGCGTGCGGTATCGAGCAAATCTGGCTCGTAAAGGGATTTGCCAACCGGGTGACCGGCGGCCGCGAGGAAGGTGTTGGCGATGCCGCCGCCGACGATCAATTGGTTGCAGATCTGGCTCAGGCTGTTCAGCACGTCGAGTTTGGTCGACACCTTGGAGCCGGCAACAATGGCAGCCATTGGCTGAGCCGGTGCGCCAAGGGCTTTGCCCAGTGCATCCAGTTCAGCGGCCAGCAGTGGACCTGCGGCAGCGATTTTGGCGAACTTGGCCACGCCGTGGGTCGAACCTTCAGCACGGTGAGCGGTGCCGAACGCGTCCATCACGAACACGTCGCACAGGGCGGCGTATTGCTGGGCCAGTTCGTCAGCGTTCTTTTTCTCGCCCTTGTTGAAGCGCACGTTTTCGAACAGCACGATGTCGCCGGCCTTGACGTCAACACCACCGAGGTAATCAGCCACCAGCGGCACTTCACGACCTAGCGCTTTGCTCAGGTAGTCAGCGACAGGCTTGAGGCTGTTCTCGGCGGAGAACTCGCCTTCGGTCGGACGGCCAAGGTGCGAGCAGACCATCACGGCCGCGCCTTTTTCCAGGGCCAGCTTGATGGTCGGCAGCGAAGCCAGGATACGCGCATCGCTGGTGACAACACCGTCCTTGACTGGGACGTTGAGGTCTTCGCGGATCAATACGCGCTTACCTTGCAGATCGAGGTCGGACATCTTCAACACGGTCATGGGTCGCACTTCCTACGGTTTTTTTGAAGTTGCTGTTTGCAGATAGTGTTCTGCAACGTCCAGCATTCGGTTGGCAAAACCCCATTCGTTGTCGAACCAGGCCAGGATGTTCACCAGTTTGGGGCCGGAAACACGGGTCTGACTGGCATCGACGATGGCCGAATGTGGGTCATGGTTGAAATCACAGCTGGCGTGCGGCAACTCGGTGTAAGCCAGCAGGCCTTTGAGCGGGCCGCTGGTGGCGGCCTCGCGCAGGATCCGGTTGACCTCGTTGGCGTCGGTCGCGGTGGCGGTCT
Source organism: Pseudomonas sp. CROZ-RG-20F-R04-15 (assembly GCF_022662375.1). Lineage (GTDB taxonomy): Bacteria > Pseudomonadota > Gammaproteobacteria > Pseudomonadales > Pseudomonadaceae > Aquipseudomonas. Next base: position 56,376 of record NZ_JAKNQL010000028.1, read on the forward strand.
GCATCGTGATGTCGAGGCAGGACACGTTGACCGTCGGCACGCGTACGGCTTTGGCCTGAATTCGCCCGGCAAGTTCCGGCAGCAAGCGCTCGATACCGCGCGCCAGACCGGTGGACACCGGGATCACCGACTGGAACGCCGAACGGGTGCGGCGCAGGTCTTCGTGGTGATAGGCGTCGATCACTGGCTGATCGTTCATCGCCGAGTGAATCGTGGTGATCGACACGTAATCGAGGCCGATCGCCTTGTCGAGCAGGCGCAACAACGGCACGCCGCAGTTGGTGGTGCAGGAGGCGTTGGACACCAGCAGTTCGTCGCCAGTCAGGCAATCCTGATTGACGCCGTAAACGATTGTGGCATCGACATCCGCCTCGCTGGCCATTGGCTGCGAGAACAACACGCGTGGCGCGCCAGCATCGAGAAAGCGCTGACCGTCTTCACGGGTGTTATAGGCACCGGAACACTCAAGCACCAGATCGACGCCCAGCGACGCCCAATCGATGCCTTCGGGAGTGGCACTGCGCAGGACCTTCACGCAGTTGCCATTGATATGCAGACAATCGCCTTCTACTCGCACTTCGCCGGGAAAACGGCCGTGGGTGGAGTCGAAGCGTGTCAGGTATTCGATGCTGGCCATGTCGGCCAGATCGTTGATCGCGACAATTTCAAACCCGGCTTTTTCGCCTCGCTCAAACAACGCACGCAAGACGCAACGACCAATCCGGCCGTAGCCGTTGAGTGCAACTTTGTAGGGACGCGGTTGAGGCATGGGGTTCTCGATTACCGTGGTGAATCAGGCAGTGTGATGTTGCCCGAACCAACGCTTTCGCGAGCAGGCTCGCTCCCACAGGGAAATGCATTCCAGTGTGGGAGCGAGCCTGCTCGCGAAGGCGTCAGCTCAGACGACATCCTTTCTGGATCAGTCTTCCAGCAGCTCTTCCGCCTGACCCAGGATGTTTTCCAGGGTGAAGCCGAACTCTTCGAACAGTGCCGAAGCCGGAGCCGATTCGCCGTAGGTGGTCATGCCGATCACGCGACCTTCCAGACCCACGTACTTGAACCAGAAGTCAGCGTGAGCCGCTTCGATGGCGATACGCGCGCTGACCTGCAACGGCAGCACGGCTTGCTTGTAGCCAGCGTCCTGAGCATCGAACACGCTGGTGCACGGCATGGAAACCACGCGAACCTTGCGGCCCTGCTCGGTCAGCTTGTCGTACGCCTGAACTGCCAGACCCACTTCCGAACCGGTCGAAATCAGGATCAGCTCAGGCTCGCCTGCGCAGTCCTTCAGCACGTAACCGCCACGGCTGATGTCGGCAATCTGGCCAGCATCGCGTTCCTGGTGTTGCAGGTTCTGACGCGAGAAGATCAGTGCCGAAGGGCCGTCCTTACGCTCCAGAGCGTTTTTCCAGGCCACGGCCGATTCAACGGCATCGGCTGGACGCCAGGTGTCGAGGTTTGGCGTGGTACGCAGGCTGGTCAGTTGCTCGATCGGCTGGTGCGTCGGGCCGTCTTCGCCCAGACCGATGGAGTCGTGGGTGTAGACGTGGATGACTTGCTTCTTCATCAGTGCCGACATGCGTACGGCGTTACGGGCGTATTCCATGAACATCAGGAAAGTCGCGCCGTAAGGCACCAGGCCGCCGTGCAGGGTCACGCCGTTCATGATCGCGGTCATGCCGAATTCGCGCACGCCGTAGTACATGTAGTTGCCGCTGGCATCTTCAGCGCTGACGCCTTTGCAACCTTTCCACAGGGTCAGGTTGGAGCCGGCGAGGTCAGCTGAACCGCCGAGCAGTTCCGGCAGCAGTGGGCCAAACGCGTTCAGGGTGTTCTGGCTGGCTTTACGGCTGGCGATGGTTTCGCCTTTGGCCGCGACTTCAGCGATGTAAGCCGAAGCTTTTTCCGAGAAGTCGGCCGGCAGTTCGCCGCTCAGGCGACGTACCAGTTCGTTGGCTTCGGTCGGGAACGCAGCGGAGTAGGCAGCGAAACGCTGATCCCACTCGGCTTCAGCGGCGCGACCTTTTTCCTTGGCGTCCCACTCGGCATAGATGTCGGCCGGGATTTCGAACGGGCCGTAGTTCCAGTTCAGCGCCTTGCGGGTCAGAGCGATTTCCGCGTCACCCAGTGGGGCGCCGTGGCAGTCTTCTTTGCCTTGCTTGTTCGGCGAACCGAAACCGATGGTGGTCTTGCAGCAAATCAGCGTCGGCAGCGGGCTCTTGCGCGCGGTTTCGATAGCGGTCTTGATCTCTTCCGGGTCGTGACCGTCAACGTTGCGGATCACTTGCCAGTTGTAGGCTTCGAAACGCTTCGGCGTGTCATCGGTGAACCAGCCTTCGACTTCGCCATCGATGGAGATACCGTTGTCATCATAGAAAGCGATCAGCTTGCCCAGACCCAGCGTACCGGCCAGCGAAGCGACTTCGTGGGAAATGCCTTCCATCATGCAGCCATCACCCAGGAACACATAGGTGTGGTGGTCGACGATGTTGTGGTTCGGACGGTTGAACTGCGCCGCCAGGACTTTTTCAGCCAGGGCGAAGCCCACAGCGTTGGCCAGACCCTGACCCAGTGGGCCGGTGGTGGTTTCAACGCCCGGGGTGTAACCGAATTCAGGGTGACCCGGGGTGCGGCTGTGCAGTTGACGGAACTGCTTGAGGTCTTCGATCGACAGGTCGTAACCGGTCAGGTGCAGCAGCGAGTAGATCAACATCGAGCCATGGCCGTTGGACAGCACGAAGCGGTCACGGTCGGCGAACGATGGATTGCTCGGGTTGTGCTTGAGGTAGTCGCGCCATAGCACTTCGGCAATATCTGCCATACCCATTGGTGCACCGGGATGGCCGCTGTTGGCTTTTTGCACGGCATCCATGCTGAGGGCACGAATGGCGTTGGCACGCTCACGACGGCTAGGCATCGCTGATCTCCTGGGTTCTGGTAAGTCGAAACGGAAAAAAGGAGGGCATTTTCCCTCACCGGAGCGCCTCGGGGCAATGACAGATAGTCATCCGGGGGCGTTTTTCCAATGGATAGCGGCGCTTTCTGTTGGTGAAACCTTTCCGCTAGTCGTTTGTAGAGTTAACCGCCTCGTGAGAAGTGCCATTTATCGAGCAATATCAAAACTTTTTGATATTGCCCTTGCGGGGATTTGCCCCCCTCTCTAGACTGCCAGCCCTATGAACTTACGCGTGCCTTCCATTCGCCATGACGATTGCGACGAGCTGGCGGCCCTGTGCAAGGCCGGCGGTGATCCGTTGCGGCTGAATGTCTTGCGCGCGCTGGCCAACGACTCGTTCGGCGTATTGGAGCTGGCGCAGATTTTCGGCATTGGCCAGTCCGGCATGAGTCATCACCTGAAGGTACTGGCACAAGCCGACCTGGTGGCGACCCGCCGTGAAGGCAACGCGATTTTCTATCGCCGCGCCCTGCCCCACACCGAACTGCTTGGCGGCAAGCTGCATGCGGCATTGTTAGAAGAAGTCGACAACCTGGCACTGCCTGACGACGTGCAAGCGCGCATCGAGCAGGTTCACGGCCAACGTGCCGCCGCCAGCCAGGACTTTTTCGCCCGGGTGGCGGAGAAATTCCGTGCCCAGCAAGACTTGATCGCAGGCCTGCCGCAGTACCGTGACAGCGTGCTGGCCCTGCTCGACAAGCTGAACTTCAATGGTGCAGCCACGGCCATTGAAGTCGGCCCCGGCGATGGCGCTTTTCTGCCGGAACTGGCGCGGCGCTTCGGCACTGTAACCGCGCTGGACAACAGCCCGGCGATGCTCGAACTGGCACGTCAGGTATGTGAGCGTGAACAGCTGGCTAACGTCAGCCTGCAATTGGCCGATGCATTGAACGGCACAAGCCTTCAGGCCGATTGCGTGGTGTTGAATATGGTGTTGCACCATTTCGCCGCGCCGGCCGATGCGCTCAAGCACATGGCCGACCTGCTGCAACCGGGCGGTAGTCTGCTCGTGACAGAGTTATGTAGCCACAACCAGAGTTGGGCCAGGGAGGCCTGCGGTGATCTGTGGTTGGGGTTTGAACAGGACGATTTGGCCCGTTGGGCCACCGCTGCGGGACTCGTTCCCGGGGAAAGCCTCTATGTAGGCTTACGTAATGGTTTCCAGATCCAGGTCCGCCATTTTCAGCGACCGGCTGGCGACACTCACCATCGGTAAATTCAGGAAAACATCGAGATGAGCGAATACTCCCTCTTCACCTCCGAGTCCGTGTCCGAAGGACATCCGGACAAAATCGCCGACCAGATTTCCGATGCGGTGCTGGACGCCATTATTGCCCAGGACAAACACGCACGCGTGGCTGTGGAAACCCTGGTCAAGACCGGCGTGGCCATCGTTGCCGGTGAAGTGACCACCAGCGCCTGGGTCGACCTGGAGCAGATCGTTCGTGACGTGATTTGCGACATCGGCTACACCAGCTCCGAAGTCGGCTTCGACGGCGCGACCTGCGGCGTGATGAACATCATCGGCAAGCAGTCCCCGGACATCAACCAGGGTGTTGACCGTGCCAAGCCTGAAGATCAGGGCGCCGGCGACCAGGGCCTGATGTTCGGCTACGCCAGCAACGAAACCGACGTTTTGATGCCAGCGCCGATCACCTTCTCGCACCAGTTGGTACAGCGCCAGGCCGAAGCCCGTAAATCGGGCCTGCTGCCTTGGCTGCGTCCGGACGCCAAGTCGCAAGTGACTTGCCGTTACGAAGGCGGCAAAGTTGTTGGTATCGACGCGGTTGTTCTGTCGACCCAGCACAACCCTGAAGTGTCGTACAAAGACCTGCGCGAAGGCGTGATGGAGCTGATCGTCAAGCACGTGCTGCCTGCCGAATTGCTGAGCAAAGACACCCAGTTCCACATCAACCCGACCGGCCAGTTCATCATTGGCGGCCCGGTAGGTGACTGCGGTCTGACCGGTCGCAAGATCATCGTCGACAGCTACGGCGGCATGGCCCGTCACGGCGGCGGCGCGTTCTCCGGTAAGGATCCATCGAAGGTTGACCGTTCGGCTGCCTACGCTGGCCGTTATGTTGCCAAGAACATCGTCGCGGCCGGCCTGGCCGAGCGTTGCGAGATTCAGGTTTCCTACGCGATTGGTGTGGCTCAGCCTACGTCGATCTCGCTGAACACCTTCGGCACCGGCAAGATCAGCGATGACAAGATCGTCAAGCTGGTCCGTGAAGTGTTCGACCTGCGTCCATACGCAATCACCACCATGCTCGATCTGCTGCACCCGATGTACCAGGAAACTGCAGCGTACGGCCACTTCGGTCGCACTCCAGAGACCAAGACCGTTGGCGAAGACACCTTCACCACGTTCACCTGGGAAAAAACCGACCGCGCCGACGCCCTGCGTTCTGCTGCTGGTCTGTAAGACCTTCCCGGCTGCACAAATAGCCCCGCACGGTTCGCGCCGTGCGGGGCTTTTTCATGCCTGAAATACAAATTTGAATTCTCACCCGAACCCTGTGGGAGCGAGCCTGCTCGCGAAGGGGCCGGCCGGACCGACACCACTTCCCGCCCAGACACACCCCGCAAAACACCCCACCTACCGAGTTCCCAATCGTCTTCTAACCTTCAAGCATTCCCCCTGAGCAAGGACGCTCACGATGCTTGCCACGCTGCGCCTGCTGTCTGTTTTCCTCGTCGCCTGTACGACTCTCAACGCCTACGCCGATTGCCCGCAATGGCCAGCCACTCAAGCAAAAAGCGAAATCGCCGCCCTGCAAAAACAGATAGGCCAATGGGACGACGCCTATCACCGCGAAGGTCGTTCACTGATTGCCGATGAGCTCTATGATCAATCGCGCGCACGCCTGAACGAATGGCGAGAGTGCTTCAAACTCCCCTCGCCCCCCGATCCTTTGCGCACAGTTTCAGGCTCGATCGCCCACTCCATCGCCCATACCGGCCTCGATAAACTGCATAAAGCCGAGGCCGTGGAAACGTGGCTACGTGATCGCAAGGATGTCTGGGTACAACCCAAAGTCGACGGTGTCGCGGTGACGCTGATTTATCGCGCAGGCGTTCTGCATCAGGTCATCAGTCGCGGTGACGGGGTTCGTGGGCAAGACTGGACGCCATCAGCGCAGAAGATCGGTGCCATTCCTCAACGCCTGACACAACCGCTGGATATGCTGGTGCAGGGCGAACTCTACTGGCGCTTGAACGAGCACGTGCAAGTTCGATCCGGCAGCGTTAACGCTCGCTCCACCGTCGCGGGCCTGATGGGACGCAAAACCCTGGATGCCGCGCAAGCCTCCGGTATCGGACTGTTTGTCTGGGACTGGCCACAAGGCCCAGCGCAATTGCCCGAGCGGGTCGGCACGTTGGCGACGCTGGGTTTCGCCACGATTGAACCGTACAGTCATCCTGTCGCCGACGTTGCTGCCGCACAGAAATGGCGCGATCACTGGTATCGCTCCCCCCTGCCCTTTGCCACTGACGGCGTGGTATTGCGCCAGAGCCAACGACCGCCCGCCGAGCGCTGGCAGGCTCGCGCTCCGTATTGGGCAGTTGCGTGGAAGTATCCTTTTGCTCAAGCGCTGGCCGAAGTGCGCAAGGTCACCTTCAAGATCGGGCGCACCGGGCGTATCACGCCAGTACTCGAACTCAAACCCGTCATGCTCGATGACCGGGAAATCAAACGGGTCAGCGCCAGTTCCTTCAAACGCTGGCAAGACCTGGATATCCGCCCCGGCGACCAAGTGGCAATCAGCCTCGCCGGCCTGACCATTCCACAGCTCGACAGCGTGGTGCTGCGCGCCGCCGAACGCACAAACCTCAACATCCCCAACGCCGACCACTTCCACAGCTTGAGCTGCTGGCAACCCACCCCCGGCTGCGAAAGCCAGTTTCTCGCGCGCCTGACCTGGCTCAGCGGCAAAAACGGCCTGGCAATGCAACATGTCGGTCGCGGAACCTGGGAGAAACTTCTCGAAACACGCCGTGTGAACAACCTGCTGGATTGGTTGACCCTCGACGCGCCAGAGCTTGCTAACATTGCCGGCTTCGGCGAGCGCAGCAGCGAACGCCTGATGCACAGTTTTCACAACGCCCGCCGACGGCCTTTCGCCCAGTGGCTCAAAGCCTTGGGCTTACCGCCAACCGGTCAGGCCCAACTGCCTGACTCGTGGCAGGCGCTGGCACAACGCGACACCGAACAATGGCAGGCCGAAGCCGGTATCGGCCCGGGACGCGCAGCGCAATTGAGCGCATTCTTTCGCGATCCGCAGGTACTGGCCTTGAGCGAAACCTTACATGCCGCCGGAATCGACGGTTTTTGACTACGCAATCCCGGCGCGCCGGGAACCCATCGGCCGCCAAGGCGCTCCAACAGCGCAGTGCCTGACCGACCCGATTGCCTTTGCACATGGAGCTTTTATGAAATTTCTTGCACCGCTCGCCATGCTCACCCTTTGCGGCGTAATGGCCGCCCCCGTCATGGCCGACGAAGACGCTCCGGGCCTGACCGGTTGCGCTGCGAAAAAGCAGGGCATCATGAACCAGATCGAACAGGCCAAGTCGCGCGGCAATGCCGATCAGCAGGCAGGCCTGCAAACGGCTCTGGACGAAGTGACGAAAAACTGCACCGACGCCGGCCTGAAGAAGGAGCGTGAAAACAAGGTGCTTGAAGCCAAGCACGAAGTGGGCAAGCGTCAGGCTGATCTCGACAAGGCGATGAAAAAAGGCGACCCGGAGAAGATCAACAAGCGCAAAGACAAACTGGCCGAGTCGCGCAAAGAACTGCAGGACGCGCTGGACGAAATCGATAAGTAAGCATTGATGCAGTGAGTTTGATGGCCTCTTCGTCAGCTCAAACAATAGAAATCAATGATCGCGAAACTGTTTATGGCAAGCGCTGCAGGCATCTTCAACCTTCTGCACCGCCGGCCCGAGATTGCTGGCCTTGTACGGCTGAACCTGACTGGCGATCACCAATTCACCGGTGGCCGCTTCAAGGTTGCGGGCCATTTCCTGAAAACGGGCCTGCTGCTTCCAGACATCGTCCTTGGCACTGGTGTGATCTTCTTCACGAACTTGCGGAAAATGCTTCCACGGCTCGTGCGACAACGCATCGAGCTTGACCGCACCCTCGGCGAATTTCGCCCCGTCGAACGGAATGCGCCCACGCAACATGCCACCCAGATCCTCACCGGTCTTGAGCATCTGTTTGAAAATGGCCTTGCGCTGGCCCAGCGGAGAATTCGGATCGACACCGCCACAGGCGGACAAGGTCAGACAGGCCAGCAATACAACAGAAATGCTTTTAAGAGTCATGGTGGCTTCAGGTCACGGAATTCGGCGGCCAGTATCCTCGCGTCACCGTCAAACACCAATAGCCCTATTAAAAATACGGGTTGTCCGAGCGCATGGAGCACGCGGGCAGCCGACACAGGAATCACTCCATGAACAGCCGTTTCAAGGCCTGGCGTCACCCGCTGATCGCAACCCTTCCACTGTTGGCAATTCTCGCCGGCTGCACCGGTGGTGACAGCGCCAAGCCAAAAACCCACGCGCTGGCCACCTATTCCAGCGCTACCTGGGAAGCACTGCCGGCGGTGTCCGACAGTGATCTGGTCGCCGGCTTCGGTTCGTGGCGCAGCGCCTGCACCCGGCTCAAGGCTGATGCAGTCTGGGGCAACACCTGCGCCGCTGCAGCCAACGTGCCGCAAAGTGCTGGCGAGATTCGCGCCTTTCTCAAACAAAATCTCGACGTCTACGGCCTGCGCGCGGAAAACGACAACCCCAACGGCTTGATCACCGGCTACTACGAACCGGTCTACCCCGGCAGCCTGACGCCCACCGACGCAGCCAATGTGCCCGTGTATGGCGTGCCGGAAGACATGATCATCGTCTCGCTGGACAGCATTTATCCCGAACTCAAAGGCAAACGCCTGCGCGGTCGCCTTGAAGGTCGGGTACTCAAACCGTACGACGATGCCGCAACTATCGAATCGAAGGGCGTTAAAGCCCCAGTGGTGGCTTATCTGACCGACCCGATGAACCTGCAATTTCTGCAGATCCAGGGTTCCGGGCGGATTCAGACCGAGGACGGCAAACAGCTGCGCATTGCTTACGCCGATCAGAACGGCCATCCGTATCGCCCGATTGGCCGTTGGCTGGTCGAACAAGGTGAGCTGAAAAAAGAAGACGTGACCATGAGCGCGATCAGCAACTGGGCCAAGGCCAACCCGGCGCGCATCCCGGAACTGCTGGGCAGCAACCCGAGTTATGTGTTCTTCACCCGCAACCCCGACAGCAACGAAGGCCCGCGCGGCTCGCTGAACGTGCCGCTGACTGCCGGCTATAGCGCGGCGGTGGATCGCAAGGTGATTCCGTTGGGTAGTCTGTTGTGGCTGTCGACCACTCGCCCGGATGGCACGGCACTGGTGCGTCCGGTGGCGGCGCAAGATACCGGCGGCGCGATTGCCGGCGAGGTGCGTGCGGATCTGTTCTGGGGCACGGGCGATATAGCCGGGCAACTGGCCGGCGACATGAAACAGCAAGGGCAGATCTGGATGCTCTGGCCAAAAGGCGCGGCGCTGCCGCAAGTGCCGCAGGTGGCGGACACACCCAAGGATAAATCCTAAGTTCTTCGATGCCTGACCAACAGCTTTCGCGAGCAGGCTCGCTCCCACATGGATATGCATTCCAACTGTGGGAGCGAGCCTGCTCGCGAAGGGGCCAGCAGCATCACCCGATCATCAGACAGATACAAAGAAGAACGAAGCAATCAACCCCATCCCCACAAACCACACCAGCGACCGCAGGATCGCCCAGTCCGCCAGATAGCAGATGATGTATAGCAGGCGACTGGTGATAAACATCACCGCCAGCACATTCACCGTCACCAGCTGCGCCGTCCCCACCAAATGCGCGACGATCACCGCCGCAGCAAACGCCGGCGTCACTTCAAAGCTGTTCATCTGCGCCGCATGCGCACGCCTTGCCACACCGTTGAGGCTTTCGAGAAAGTCACGCGGATCATGGTTGTCACTCAGTCGGTAGCCGCCCACAGCCTTGGCCACCCCTGTGCAGATATACGGCAAGAAAATCGCGATCAACACACACCACAGAGCCACCGTCATAACGCCGTCCTTTTTTCGGGTTTTAGAATTCGCGAGCGGTCAGAACTTCATCACCAGCATGCCGATCAGCACCAGCCCACAGGCTAAGAGCCGTGGCCGGCCAAAAGGTTCTTTGAGGTAGCGCATGCCGAACAGCACCACCAGAATCACGCTGATTTCACGCAATGCCGCCGCTTCCGCAATCGAGCCCAACTGCATCGCCCATAGCACCAGAGCGTAGCTGGCCAATACGCAGAAGCCCACCGCCAACCCCAGCTTCCATTGCTCACGCCAGAACTGCATGAACGCCGGACGCTTGGCGACCCACGCCAACAGCGGAAACGGCCAGGCACTGAGCAGCGTGACCCAGACCAGATAATCGAGCGGATGCGACCAGCGCCGCAGCGCCTGGCCATCGATGTAGGTGTAGCAGCCGATGCACAGACCGATGAGCGCCACCACTGGCAACATCGACCACGGCAAGTGTTTACCGCCGCCGCCCTGCCAAAGCAGACAGGCCATGCCGAACGGAATCAGCATGATGCCGAAGATCTGCTGTGTGGTGAGCACTTCACCGGCGAAGATCAAAGTCAGTGCGAGCACCACTAGCGGCGACAATCCGCGCATCAGTGGATACACCAGGCCCAGATCGCCGACCCGATACGCTTGAATCAACAGATAGCGATAGAGCAGTTCAAACGCTGCCGACGCCAGAATCCACGGCCAGATTGCCATGGGTGGCAAGCTCACGAATGGAAACGCGATGGCAACGACCAGCAGCGCCACAGTGTCCATGCACGCCACCACCAGCAGCCGCTCGGCGCTGAACTTGATTAACGTATTCCACGTCGCATGCAACAGCGCCGCCATCAATACCAAAGCCGTCGCCAGCACGTTCAACTCCTTATTGTTGTTAGCGAACCAATTAGTCAGATTATTGATTCGCGATGTGTCAGCAGCTGTTTATACTGCAAGCGACCACGCCGCACTCAGTTGCGCACAGAAAAATACCAATAACTCTTGCCTGCACCGTCTCTTTTCGAAAGCGGTCGTCGGCCTGCGTATGCCTGATCACAGCGTCAAGACTACCGACAGAGACCTTGCGCATGCCACTCGCCTTGCTTGCCCTCGCTGTTGCCGCATTCGGCATCGGCACCACCGAATTCGTCATCATGGGCCTGCTGCCCGATGTTGCCCGCGACCTTGCCGTGAGCATTCCCGAGGCTGGTCTGTTGATCACCGGTTACGCGCTGGGCGTGGTGTTCGGTGCGCCGATTCTGGCGATCGGCACCGCCAACATGCCACGCAAAGCGACACTGTTGGGCATGACGCTGATGTTCATCCTCGGCAACATTCTTTGCGCCCTCGCCCCCAACTACGCAACGCTGATGGCCGCGCGAGTGGTCACCGCACTGTGCCATGGCGCGTTTTTCGGCATCGGTTCGGTGGTCGCGGCCGGACTGGTCGCACCGAACAAACGCGCCCAGGCGATTGCGATGATGTTCACCGGCCTGACTTTGGCCAACGTCCTCGGCGTGCCGCTGGGTACTGCGCTGGGTCAGTATGCCGGCTGGCGTTCGACCTTTTGGGCGGTGTCGGTGATCGGTGTGATCGCAGCCCTCGCGCAGTGGTTGTGGCTGCCAAAACACATCCCGATGGACAAGGCCAACCTCGCCAGCGAATTCAAGGTACTGGGCAAGATCAACGTGTTGCTGGCGCTGGGCATGAGTGTGCTGGCTTCGACCAGTCTGTTCAGCGTGTTCACCTACATCGCACCGATCCTGCAGGACATCACTGGCGTCAGCCCTCACGGCGTGAGCGTGATGTTGCTGTTGTTCGGCGTCGGTCTGACCGGCGGCAGCATGCTCGGCGGGCGTCTGGCTGATAGCCGTTTGTTGCCTTCGCTGGTGGGTGTGGCCCTGGCGGTGGTGGTGATTCTGGCGGCGTTCAGCCAGACCAGCCGTTCGGTGGTGCCGGCAGCGATCACGCTGGTGCTGTGGGGAATTTTCGCTTTTGCCCTGTGCCCGATTTTGCAGTTGTTGATCATTGATCAGGCGCATGAAGCGCCGAATCTGGGCTCGACGCTGAACCAGAGTGCCTTCAATCTCGGTAACGCGGCGGGTGCGTGGATCGGCGGGCTGGTGGTGGCCAGTGGTGCGGATCTGGCGGACTTGCCGTGGACGGGTGCGATGGTCGGTGTGTTGACGGTGCTGACGGCGCTTTTCTTTATCTATCTGCAACGTCGCGAAGCGGCTGCGGTCAATGTGTCCGGCTAATCGTGTTGTGCCAGACAGAGCCCTCACCCTAGCCCTCTCCCAGAGGGAGAGGGGACTGAATGGGGGGATATTTGAGAGATACGCCGACGTGAACCCGCTTTGCTGAATCCATAAGCGATAAGGTCTTCCAGGTCGATGTCTGACGCCAGACACCTCGGTTTGCCCCCTCTCCCAGAGGGAGAGGGGGCTGATCGGGGGATGCTTCAGAAGTACGCCGACCTGAACGCGCATTGCCGAATCCATAATCGACTCGGTTATTCAGGTCGATGCATGCCACAAGACAATAAGGTCGGCTCCCTCTCCCTCCGGGAGAGGGCTGGGGTGAGGGAAGCTTGTGCCCTCTGTCGCTCTCAGCCCATCAAACCCCTGCGCCCAAGCATCGGGCGCGCTCCACTCACCCCTCATCCAAAGGACCCCGGATGCTTGAACTTGTCGCCGCTTTCATCTGCCTCACCACCCTCCTCACCTTCGTCAACTTCCGCTTCATCGGCCTGCCGCCGACCATCGGCGTGATGGTTACCGCGTTGATGTTTTCCCTGCTGCTGCAAGGTCTGAGCGTACTCGGCTACCCCGGCCTCGAAGAACGCGTACAGCAACTGATCGGCCAGATCGACTTCGGCGATCTGCTGATGAACTGGATGCTGTCGTTCCTGCTGTTCGCCGGCGCCCTGCACGTCAACCTCAACGACCTGCGCAGCTATCGCTGGCCCATCGGCCTGTTGGCAACTTTCGGTGTGTTGATTGCCACCACGGTGATCGGCAGCCTCGCCTATTACATTTTTGCCCTGTTCGGCTGGCATGTGAGTTTCTTGTATTGCTTGCTGTTCGGCGCTTTGATTTCGCCGACCGACCCGATTGCGGTGCTCGGCGTTTTGCGTACCGCCAACGCTTCAAAACCGCTAAAAACCACCATCGTCGGCGAGTCGCTGTTCAACGACGGCACGGCGGTTGTGGTGTTCACCGTTTTGCTCGGTATCGCCCAGCTCGGCGAAACTCCGACCGTCAGCGCCACGGCCATGCTGTTCGTTCACGAAGCGATTGGCGGTGTGCTGTTTGGCGGGCTGATCGGTTACCTGGTCTATCGGATGATCAAGAGCATCGAGCAGCACCAGATTACCGTGATGCTGACCCTGGCGCTGGTCATTGGCGGTTCGGCGATGGCCACCGAGATTCATGTGTCAGCGCCGATTGCGATGGTGGTTGCTGGTCTGATCATCGGTAACGTCGGGCGCAATCTGGCGATGAATGAGATGACTCGTCGATATCTCGACGGTTTCTGGGAGTTGCTCGACGACATGCTTAACGCGCTGCTGTTCGCGCTGATCGGTATGGAGCTGTTGCTGCTGCCGTTCAACTGGCTGCACATGGCCGCGGCCGGTGTGTTGGCGGTGGCGATTCTGTTATCGCGTCTGCTCACCGTGGCCCCGGCGATTCTGCTGCTACGGCGCTGGCGCACAGTGCCTGCCGGCACCATCCGCATTCTGACCTGGGGTGGTTTGCGCGGCGGTGTTTCGGTGGCACTGGCGCTGGCCCTGCCGCTGGGCCAGGAGCGTGACCTGCTGCTGAGCATCACCTACATCGTGGTGCTGTCATCGATCCTGTTGCAGGGCCTGACCATCGGCAAACTGGTCAAGCATGCAACGCGCCATGAGCCGAAAGCTGCGACTGAATCTGCGCACTGACGCATCACTGCGGCGCAGTCTGGCGGGCAGTGCCAAGCACTGCCTCAACCTGCCCGGCAGCGTGTAACAGATCGCTGTCGGCTCTGAACGCGCCAATCATTTGCAGGCCAATGGGCAACGCCCCGGTATTGCGGACGAGAGGAAGGTTGATTTGCGGCAAGCCAAACGCCATCCAGAACTTGCTGAAATCCGAAGGCCCGGTCGCCCCAAGGCCCAACGGCGCGACGATGCCGCAGCTCGCACCCAGCACGGCGTCAAACGGTTGGAATATCGGCTCCAGCACAGCGGCTAACGTTGCCAAGCGCTTCTTCGCCGCTGACTCTTGCGCCCACGTCGTCAGACGGGCGCGCTCGATCATGGCCAGTAATTCCTCACTGAGTTGGTCAGGGTGCGCTTGCAGCTCTTTGGCCAGTGATCGGGCGCCCTCGCAATCGTTGATCAACAGATGATCATCGAATACCGACGCAAACGCCTCAGGCAGCACCACCTCGCTCACTTGATGACCCGCCGAGCGCAAATCTTCAACAGCAGCTTCCAGCGCTACGGCCACTTCTTCATCGACCTGATCCCAACGCGCCGTACGACAAAAGCCAAACGTGCAAACGCTCTGTTCGTGAGCACGCGGCGGGAGACCGGGGATCAAGACTTGCGCCATCAGCTCCAGATCGCGCACCGAGCGGCCATACCACCCCACCGTGTCGAAACTCGGCGCCAGTGGCTTTACCCCTTCCAGTGAAACCAGCCCGTACGAGGGTTTGAACGCATACAGACCGCAGTAAGAGGCCGGCTTGATCAATGACCCGGCGGTCTGCGTGCCCAATGCGAGCGGAAAAAAACCGGCCGCCATCCCCGCTGCCGAGCCGGCACTGGAGCTTCCCGGAGTTCTGTCGAGATCATGCGGATTGCGGGTTGGCCCGGTGTGCATGTAAGCGAATTCGGTGGTGTGGGTTTTGCCCATGATCACCGCCCCGGCCTGGCGCAGAAGCGTGACGACATGGGCGTCACGCGAAGGACGGTTGTCCGCATAGATCGGCGAGTAAAAACGAGTGGGATGATCCGCACTGTCATAGATGTCTTTGACGCCCACGGGCACACCCGCCAGCAAGCCTTTTGCGCCGCTGTTTTTCAGATGCCGGGCCTGGCTGCGAACTGCGTCCGGGTCGAACGAAACAAACGCTTTTATGTCCTGTTCATGCGCGTCGACACAGTCAAGGAAATGCTCGGCGACGGTCTCGGGGCTCACGGCCTGCGACCGAACCCGCTGAGCAATGGCGGTGGCATCAGCCTGATCAAAATTGTGCATAAACACCCTGTAAGTCAGTGAAGCCCTTTATCTCAATCGGATTTCCGGCAGGATCCAGAAAAAACATCGTGGCTTGCTCACCGGGCTCTCCGGGAAAACGAATGTGTGGACGAAGCACAAATTGCACTTCGCCTTCGATCAAGCGCTCCTTTAACGCAAGCCAGTCCGACATCTCGAGGATCACCCCGAGATGGGGCATCGGCACGTCATGCTCGCCGACTTTACCGGTGTTGCTGACCGCAAAGGGTTCGCCCAAGTGCAACGACAATTGATGGCCGAAAAAATCGAAATCGACCCACGTGTCGGTACTGCGACCTTCTTTACACCCCAGCAAACCTCCATAGAAATCACGGGAAACCTGCAAGTCGCGGACGTGCATAGCGAGATGAAAAATCGACTGCATAAAGAACTCCTGACGATCACCGGACGATGGAAACAGCGGGATGGTTGAAGACTGTGCGGTTTCGATCAAAAGAGATAGCCTGTAATTCTTACTGCTATCGAAAGCATTTCTTATGGACACGCGATATTTAAAGAGCCTGATCACCGTCGTCGAATGCGGCTCGATCGCCCATGCTGCGCGCCTTGAAGGATTGACGGCTGCTGCGATCAGTCAGCGCATTCTCGCGCTCGAACGGCAGCTCGGCTTTGAGTTGTTATCCCGCGTCGGGCATGCCGCCAAACCGAGCCAGGCGTGCCTCGGTTTGCTGCCCAGAGCCAGACGCATCGTTCGTGAAGTTGCATTATTGGCGGGAGACGCTGACGGCGCAGGTCTGACCGGGCAGTTACGAATCGGCGCAATTTCCACGGTTCTGACCGGGCTGATGCCGGGAGCATTGCGCGCGCTGACCGTGTCGGCACCGGGTTTGACGCCAGTGATCGTGCCGGGAACATCGCGATCGCTGTATCAGGCACTTCTGTCTGGCGAAGTGGACGCTGCGATCCTCGTCGCTCCGCCGTTCGAATTGCCCAAAGCCCTGCAAGCGGTGTTCCTGCGCAAGGAACCGCTGGTGTTTCTGTCGAAAGAAAATTCCCCGCGCAGCATCCCCGAGCAACTCATGAGCCAGCCCTACATTCGCTACGACCCGGACGCCTGGGGCGGCCGCTACGCCGAGCAGTATCTGGCAGATCAAGGATTGAAGCCGATGCCGCTGGTCGATCTGGATGCACTGGAAACCATTGCCATGCTGGTGACGGGCGGCATGGGCGTGAGCCTCGTGCCCTATTGGTCCGGTTTTGAGCAATGGGGCCATCAATGCGCAGTGAGCCAGATTGGCAATGATCGCTATGACCGCGAGATTGCGCTGATCAGCCCGGCCCAGACCGATCGGCCAAACATGATCAGCGCATTGTGCGCGGCACTTTCAACGGCCACGCCTCAACGTTCTGAATCCTTTTTCGACTCGCCTTGATCCTCATCAGGGCCGCTGGATTTCGGCTTCCCGCTTTCACTGCGAATCTGCGCGTGGCTGATCAGCGCAAAGATGAAACTACCGCCAATGATATTCCCCGCCAGCGTGGGGCCGGCGAAGACCATCCAGAAATCACTCCACGGCAATTCACCGGCGAACACCAGATACGACACTTCCGCCGAACCCACCACAATGTGAGTGAAATCGCCGAGCGCCATGAAATAGGTGATGAGGATGATGATCCACATCTTCGCGCTCTCCATGGACGGGATCATCCAGACCATGGTGGCGATCATCCAGCCGGAAACGATGCCCTTGGCGAACATCTGGCTGGCGTGGTTTTCCATGACCTTGCGGCCGATCTCGAGGAAGGCATGGTCAGTCTTGGCGTCGAAGATCGGCAACTCGAGCATCACGTACGCGACCAGAATCGTGCCGCAGAGATTGCCGAACAGCACCACGGTCCACAGCCGGATCAGGCGGCCGAAATTGCGGATGGTCGGTTGGGTCATCACCGGCAGCACGGCCGTCAGGGTGTTTTCGGTGAACAGTTGCTGGCGTGCGAGGATCACCGCAAGGAAACCGGCGCAGTAGCCGAAACTGGCGATCACCTTGAATTCGTCACCGTCGGGCAGGCGCGAGTTGAGCAGACCCATGCCCATCAGCGACAGGCCCATGGTCAACCCAGCCGCGAGTGCCGACCACCAGAGCGCGGCGATGCTGCGCTCCAGTTCCTGATCGCCTTGAGAGCGGATGATTTCATGCAGGACGGCCGCGCGGGGCGGCTGGCTTTTCTCGACTTCGTGCTGTTCTTTGGCCGAGAGATCGGGGGTCTTGCCGTCGGTGGGAGTGGTCATGGCGAGGGAACCGTGGGGGGTGGTGTTTAGCTACGACCCCGGCGGTTCATGGCTGTTCAGTGGCCAGATCAATCTTCGGTGACAGGACAACCGCTTTCGCGAGCAAGCTCGCTCCCACAGTTACAGCGTGATCCTTGTGGGAGCGAGCCTGCTCGCGAAGAAAGCACCGCCGATGTTATTTGGTGACTAACTCATCTTCCTGGAACTGGTCTTTCACATATTTGATTTCAGTGCGGCCATGCGGTGCCGGCAGGCCGTCTTCGCCCAGATTCACAAACACCATCTTCTCAACCGTCAAAATGCTCTTGCGAGTGATCTTGTTGCGCACTTCGCAGGTCAGGGTGATCGAGGTGCGACCGAACTCGGTGGCGGTGATGCCCAGTTCGATGATGTCGCCCTGGCGCGAGGCGCTGACGAAGTTGATTTCGGAAATGTACTTGGTCACCACGCGCTGGTTACCCAACTGCACGATGGCGTAAATCGCCGCTTCTTCGTCGATCCAGCGCAGCAGGCTGCCGCCGAACAGGGTGCCGTTGGGGTTGAGGTCTTCGGGTTTTACCCATTTGCGGGTGTGGAAATTCATCTTCACTCCTGAGTGTCTTGCCGAACGATGGACGGTATCTTGGCAGACTGAGCGGTCAGGCTCCATGCGGCTTCGACTATGGTCGTCATTAACGATCTTCATCTGGCCGACAGAAACCCTTTGGAAGATCAGTCTAGACGGCTATAATCGCCCCCGTTTCAAAACGGTCATCTTCAATTGATACCGTTTTCCCGCCACCTGTCCGAGGGGCGCTGCAGCAGGTTCAACCTGTCAGGCTCGGATGGGGCGTTGACCGGCCTCAGGCTGGACACTAAACGCACAACGGCGCCCATTCGCATACATTACGAATGGAGGCTCTTCATGAGCGCTGTTATCACGCCTGCAGATTTTAACGATTACAAAGTTGCCGACATGTCCCTGGCTGCCTGGGGCCGTCGCGAAACCATCATCGCCGAATCGGAAATGCCGGCCCTGATGGGTCTGCGTCGCAAGTACTCCGGCGAACAGCCGTTGAAAGGCGCCAAGATCCTCGGCTGCATCCACATGACCATTCAGACTGCCGTGCTGATCGAAACCCTGGTTGCCCTGGGTGCCGAAGTACGCTGGTCGTCGTGCAACATTTTCTCCACTCAGGATCAGGCTGCTGCCGCTATCGCTGCTGCCGGTATCCCGGTTTTCGCCTGGAAAGGCGAAACTGAAGAAGAGTACGAGTGGTGCCTGGAACAAACAATCCTGAAGGATGGCGCGCCATGGGACGCCAACATGATCCTCGACGACGGCGGCGACCTGACTCAGCTGCTGCACGACAAGTACCCACAAGTACTGGATCGCGTTCACGGCGTGACCGAAGAAACCACCACCGGCGTACACCGTCTGCTGGACATGCTGGCCAAGGGCGAGCTGAAAATCCCGGCCATCAACGTCAACGACTCGGTGACCAAGTCCAAGAACGACAACAAGTACGGCTGCCGTCACAGCCTGAACGATGCGATCAAGCGTGGTACTGACCACCTGCTGTCCGGCAAGCAAGCGCTGGTCATCGGTTACGGTGACGTGGGCAAGGGTTCGGCTCAGTCCCTGCGTCAGGAAGGCATGATCGTTAAAGTCTCCGAAGTTGACCCGATCTGCGCCATGCAAGCGTGCATGGACGGTTTCGAACTGGTTTCGCCGTTCATCGACGGTATCAACGACGGTTCCGAAGCGAGCATCGACAAAGCGCTGCTGGGCAAGATCGACCTGATCGTGACCACCACCGGTAACGTCAATGTTTGCGACGCGAACATGCTCAAAGCTCTGAAGAAGCGTGCTGTTGTCTGCAACATCGGTCACTTCGACAACGAAATCGACACCGCTTTCATGCGCAAGAACTGGGCATGGGAAGAAGTCAAGCCGCAAGTACACAAGATCCACCGTACCGGCGCTGGCGCTTTCGACGCGCAGAACGATGACTACCTGATCCTGCTGGCCGAAGGCCGTCTGGTTAACCTGGGCAACGCCACTGGCCACCCAAGCCGCATCATGGACGGTTCGTTCGCCAACCAGGTTCTGGCGCAGATATTCCTGTTCGGCCAGAAGTACGCCGACCTGTCGCCAGCCCAGAAAGCCGAGCGCCTGACCGTTGAAGTACTGCCGAAGAAACTCGACGAAGAAGTGGCCCTGGAAATGGTTCGCGGCTTCGGCGGCGTGGTCACGCAACTGACCAAGCAACAGGCTGACTACATCGGCGTCACCGTCGAAGGCCCGTTCAAGCCGCACGCTTACCGCTACTAACAGGCGCTT
>NZ_JAKNQL010000029.1 GCF_022662375.1 Pseudomonas sp. CROZ-RG-20F-R04-15
GCAAGTCGGCGCACATCCCCCAGACAACTCGGCCAGTCCCCTCTCCCTCTGGGAGAGGGTTAGGGTGAGGGGCTTTGCTTTTATGGCATTACACTGGCAAAACATAAGCGACAGGAAGTCAAAAACTCATGCGATATCTGATCATCTGCTTATTCAGCCTGCTTAGCCCATACCTCGCCTTTGCCGACGAAACCCACATTGAACAGGCACGCCAGACACTAAAGAATTACGGCCTGAGCCACTGCATTCTGAAGCCATTCAACGAGCGCTCCGCGCTGGAAAAAGACATCGCACTATCCGCCAATGCCTATTCGTTCATGGGCAAAGGCATGCATACCATTCTGCAAAATGAAGACACGCTGAAGGTGCTGCACGATCCTTATAAAGAAACCCGAAACTACGTATTAACGGCTTACGAGCGGACACCTTCCAACAGCAAATACTCGAATGAAAAAGTAGTGTTCCTTGCGTGCCTGAAGGTCTACAACTCCGAGGCCTTCAACAGCTTTATCAACACTCAGGACGCGTACATTTCCGACTGACGCGTTTATATCGACCAACGTCAAAAGATCGCTGCCTTCGGCAGCTCCAACAGGGTGAACACCAATCTCGAGTAGGAGCTGCCGAAGGCTCGGGCCGCGTTCGGACGGTCTTTTGATCTTTTTCAGGCAGGCATGCTGCGCAGGCGCCTGCCAATGACATCCAGCACATCACAGCCGTCGCGCAAGGGGATCACGCAGAGCTGGGCGAAGTCGCTGAGGATGACGGAGTCGCATTCGACCGAGCCGCGCATGCACATGTTTTCCAGCACCTGGATCACGGCGCGCAGGCGATGGTTGGCGGCGTCCATAAGGATGTCGAGGGGCACGTGGGTGTCGATGAACAGGGTCGGCATGTCGCTGCAATTACCGGTCAGCGCCATGAAGCGGTTGTCGGGATGGGGGATGATTTTTTCGTAGGGTGGAGCCGTTCGTATTGTCGTCATTTCTATCTTCCATAGAGTGTAAAAGTGAACTGCCGCATTCCTTCCTACGGGATTGGGTGGCAGCCGTGCACGGGAGTAGGAAACCGACCCATGGAATTCGGCCACGCCGAAGCGTGTCCCGCACACAGCCGCCGCTGACGACATTGCTCACACAAGTTACGTGCCGCAATTCAAACAACAGCGCTGATACACCATAGGTAGAGGGCTCCTACACCCTGTCACCGCTCTCGCAGTGACAACGAAAAGACTATCCCTGCAACCCATCGCCCACCAGTTCATGAAAACCGCCGCATCTCGAAGGAATCGTCCGAAACCTTCGCCCCGAAAACTCACTCCGACTCTGCCAGCAAAAACGCCAGCAACGCCGATTGCGACGATTCTTCCGACACTGAAACCTGAAAAAACCGCCTCACCTTGCAACGCAAAACCACCTCGGAAAACGCCTCGAAAAGGGTCGGATATTCTTCGCTCAACCACTGCAACGCATTGGCTGTTCGAACGTCATTGCCCTGCTGCGCCAGCACCGATTCCGGCACCTTCCACCACGGAAATACCCGCCCCGAAACCTGCGCCCTGCCACCAATTTCCAGCGCCTGACCATTAATCAAACAACGCCCGATCAGAGGAAACAGCTGCGCCGCGCCCACCTCACCAGCCTGCAAAATCGGCAACAGAAACCGTCCGTCCCAGAATCGAAAAAACACCGTTTTGCCGTCCGGCATCAACACCTGCGTCAGACTGCGAAAGTGCGCCACCACCTCTTCAAGGCTTGCCGACGATACCGCCAGCCAACCCCAATCCCGCGACTCGGTAGTGGCGACCCAATGCAAAAACTCACTGTCGGCGGCGACAATTCCCACGTAAGGCATCACCGCCTCCCACTCGGCATAGATCGTCCCGGCCCAGATCGGACTCGCCATGTCTGGCCAGGCCTCAAGCGGTTTCGCCGCACTGGCATTGCTGAACACTGCGAACAATTGCTCGGATGCTTTCAAAGGTTCGCGCGCCAACCAATCGGCAGGCACAAGAAAATCAGGCTGCACAGAGACCGTCCTTGCAACGCTCGCACTCTTCGCAGAATGGCGCATCCCCCTTGAAACTCATGATTTGTGCGGCGCTGAGCATGGCAGCCGGCGCGGCGACGAGTTTCTCCGGCAATCCCGGTACAACCGGCGCGGCACTCATCGCTGCCATCGGCGCACCACCTACAACAATCGGCACACTGCTGAAAATGCCGCCGGGGCCGATGTTGATCCATTGCCCGCCAGCCTGAATCGTCGCACTCGCGCCGCCGTCGATGACCACTTGCTGCCCGGCGCTGACGTGGAATTGCCCACTGGCGCTGATCGCCTGATTACTCACGCGAACATGACGGTCGCCGGTCACGCTCAGATGATCGTCCTGCTTCACTTCGGTCTGGCGCTGGCCGTGGGTGATGCGCTGTTCATCAGCCTTCAACTCATGCCGCGCGGTGCCGGTGACGACGATGCTGCGCTGGTTATCAACCTGCACCTGTTGATCGTTCAACACATGCTGCGTCCAGTTGCGCTGGGCGCGCAGATAGATTTCCTCAGCGCCTTTCTTGTCCTCGATGCGCAGTTCGTTGTAGCCGCCACCGCCGGGGCTGCTCTGACTGCGGAAAATGCTACGAGTCTTGTCCGCCGGCAGATCCAGCGGAATCGGCGTCGCGGCGTTGGGCAGGCAGCCCACGACCAAAGGTTTGTCGGCGTCGGCATCGATGAAACCGACCAGCACCTCCATGCCGACTCGCGGAATCAACACACTGCCGTAACGGTCATGGGCCCAACCGCTGGCAACGCGCAGCCAGCAACTGGAATGCTCATTCAATTCACCGTCGCGATCCCAGGCCAGTTGCACCTTGACCCGGCCATACTCGTCGCAGTGGATTTCCGTATCTTTCGGCCCGGTTACAACCGCCGGTTGATAGCCGAGCATGCGCGGCTTCTCCGGCCCCAGCGCCGGGCGGAAGAACACGTCCCACGGCGTCGCGAGAAAGGTATTACGGTAACCCTGGAAAGCTTCGCCATCGCTGGTCACGGATTCCTCCAGCACTTGCGGCTGGCGGCCATGGTGTTCAACGGCGGTCAGCAGCCACAGGTCATTCCAGTCGTGACGCGGATGCTCGCTCAGTTGCAGGAAATGTCCGCAAACCAGTGCGGATTCGTCGCTGATGCCCTCGGACTGACGGTAATCGGCGACATGCCGCTCAAGTGCCCGCTGAGCGAGATGCTTACCGGTGTCCCGATCATTGAATTGGCCAGGGAAGTGATAGTCCTCCAGCACCGGGCGCTGCTCACCGTCGACACGACTTTGCAGGTGCAGGCGGGGTTTTTCAAAGTTGTAGTCGCGCCGGGTAACCACGCTGGTGCGGGTTTCCACACGAACGTTGAAACGCTGAACCGCCGGGGTGCCGGCAGACATGCCACTGCCCGGCAGATAAAGGGTCGGCGTGGCCAGTTTGGGAAACACCGTCTGATCATCACCGAACACCAATACGTGCGCGTCGGGGTTGTGTTGAAAGTGGTAATGAATACCGACTTCGGCACACAGGCGCTGGATGAACGCCAGATCGCTTTCGGCGTACTGCACGCAATACTCACGAACCGGGTATTCGCTGCCTAACCGAAACTCGAACGCATCACGAAGGATCGCGTGATCCTTAAGCACCTGCGCAATAATTTGCGGCACGCTCTGATGCTGGAAAATCCGCTGATTGATGCGGTGCCCCAGATACGTCAGACGCGGGACGAGACTCAGGTGATAGCGCGTCAGACGTTTCCCGGAATCGCCCTGCCCGACCTGATAAATCTGACCGTGAACGCCGGAACCGTCCGCATCAAAGCGCAGAAACGCCTGACAGTGCAGCAGGCTTTCGAGGTCCAGATCCGGTCGCTCACTGACCAGTTCCAACTCGAAACGAAAGGGTTGGCTGATGGCTTCCTTGCCCGTGAACTCAAGGACCTTGAGGTCATGCTGGGCGCCTTCGAGGGTCAACGTGAAACGCGGTTGATTGGCAGGCGCGAACATCCGATGTCTCTCTGCAAAATGAAGGGCGGGCGATTCTGCATGAGGGGCAAGGGGTGATGAGTGGGTGACGGAAAAATCAGATTTGCCCTACTTTCATTGCTGAAAGCCCCTGCAAAAAGCGGCGCCTTCAACTACAGACAAATCTCCAAAACAACCGCCGAACCCTGTGGGAGCGAGCCTGCTCGCGAAGACGTAGTGTCAGTCGACATCAACATCGCCTGACACACCGCATTCGCGAGCAGGCTCGCTCCCACATTGGATCTCCACAGGATTCGAGAAATCATGGGCACAAAAAAACGGCCCGTCTCCTGTAGGAAACGGGCCGTTTTCGGGTGAGCCGAAGCTCAGGGCATTACTTGTTCAGGTGGAAATCTTTTTCCGCCGCTTCGAAGCGCTGCACCATGCCAGCAGTCGGCGTGCCGAGCTTGCTGACGACCAGGATAGCCAGGCTGGCGAAGATAAAGCCCGGGATGATTTCGTACAGACCCAGCAGTTCGAAATGCTTCCAGACCACCACGGTGATCGCGCCGACCAGGATACCGGCCAGTGCGCCGTCGCGGGTCATGCCTTTCCAGACCACCGAGATCAGCACAACCGGACCGAACGCGGCACCGAAACCGGCCCAGGCGTAGGACACCAGGCCAAGTACGCGGTTTTCCGGGTTGGCGGCCAGACCGATCGCGATCAGGGCAACCAGCAGCACCATCGCGCGGCCGACCCACACCAGTTCAACCTGGGAAGCGGATTTACGCAGGAAGGTTTTGTAGAAGTCTTCGGTCAGGGCGCTCGAGCACACCAGCAACTGGCAGCTCAGGGTGCTCATCACCGCAGCCAGAATGGCCGACAGCAGTACACCGGCAATCCAAGGGTTGAAGAGGATCTTGGCCAGTTCGATGAACACGCGCTCGTGGTTCTCGGTGACAGGGCCGGCCAGTTCCGGGTGCGCCGAGAAGTAGGCAATACCGAAGAAGCCCACCGCCACGGTGCCGCCCAGGCACAGGATCATCCAGGTCATGGAAATGCGACGCGCCTTGGCGATCGATTTCACCGAATCCGCAGCCATGAAACGCGCGAGGATGTGCGGCTGACCGAAGTAGCCCAGGCCCCAGCCCATCAGCGAGATGATGCCGATGAAGGTAGTGCCTTTAAGCATGTCGAAGTTGCTTGGATCTTGTGCTTCGATCGCCAGGAACGTGGTGTCGACGCCGCCGGTGGCCAGCAGCACGATGATCGGCGTAAGGATCAGCGCGAAAATCATCAGCGTGGCTTGTACGGTGTCGGTCCAGCTCACGGCCAGGAAACCACCGATAAAGGTGTAGGCAATTGTCGCCGCAGCACCGGCCCACAGCGCGGTCTCGTAGGACATGCCGAAGGTGCTTTCGAACAGACGGGCACCGGCGACAATGCCGGAAGCGCAGTAGATGGTGAAGAACACCAGAATCACGATCGCCGAGATGATCCGCAGCAGACCGCTTTTGTCTTCAAAACGGCTGGCGAAGTAGTCCGGCAGGGTCAGGGCGTCGCCGTTGTGCTCGGTCTGCACGCGCAGACGGCCGGCAACGAACAGCCAGTTCAGGTAGGCACCGATGATCAGACCGATGGCGATCCAGCTTTCGGACAGACCGGACATGTAGATGGCGCCCGGCAGGCCCATCAACAACCAGCCGCTCATGTCGGAGGCACCGGCAGACAGCGCGGTGACGACGCTGCCGAGGCTGCGACCACCGAGAATATAGTCAGAAAGGTTGTTGGTGGAGCGATAGGCCATCAAGCCGATCAGCACCATTGCTGCGATGTAGATCACGAACGTGATCAGGGTTGGATTGCTTACGCTCATTGAGTTACGCCCTGGCTTTGTTTTTATGTAGCGGCGGTGGTGAACCGCACGCAAACGACGACGTTTGGCAGACGATCCGGGATCCCGCGCATTCAGGACTGATGTTTCCCCAGGAAAGCCATCAGCCGGTACACCGGGTTATTCCCGGTTGCACCTAGGGCGCGAATGCTATGCAACAAATCAAATAAGGTGCAACCAGTTTCGTGAGAATTAGTTGCACCTAGTCGGATTTATCGACAATCACTCCGTTTTTGCTCCCTTTTGTGGCAGTCACGACCCTTTGCTAGAAGCAAAAGCACCAAGCAGGAGCAGCACTTTCGTACCAGAAAATAATTCCTGACGAGCTGCCTGTTATTCCTACAAAAAAAGGGTTGCACCCGGTTGCACCTCTTTCGGCGCACGGCTAATCTTGCCGCCAGCTGATGCCACGCAACTGTGGCAACCATGAGGATAAAAATATGGCTACCACCACCCTTGGGGTCAAACTCGATGACCCGACCCGCGAACGCCTGAAGGCCGCCGCAACCTCGATTGATCGCACGCCGCACTGGCTGATCAAGCAGGCAATTTTCAATTACCTGGAAAAACTCGAGGGTGGTGCAACCCTGACCGAGCTGAACGGTTTGACCGCCAAGGACGCCGATGAGGCGGGCGAAGTGCACACCGATCACGCCCACCAATGCTTCCTCGAATTCGCCGAAAGCATCCTCCCGCAATCCGTTCTGCGCGCTTCGATCACTGCCGCTTACCGTCGCCCTGAGCCGGAAGTCGTGCCGATGCTGATCGAGCAGGCTCGCCTGCCGGTCGCCATGGCGGAAGCCACCAACAAACTCGCCGCTTCCATCGCGGAAAAACTGCGTAACCAGAAAAGTGCCGGCGGTCGTGCAGGCATTGTTCAGGGTCTGCTGCAGGAATTTTCCCTGTCTTCCCAGGAAGGCGTAGCGCTGATGTGCCTGGCCGAAGCGCTGCTGCGCATCCCGGACAAGGGCACTCGCGACGCACTGATCCGCGACAAGATCAGCACCGGCAACTGGCATCCGCATTTGGGCAACAGCCCTTCGCTGTTCGTCAACGCCGCAACCTGGGGCTTGCTGCTGACCGGCAAGCTTGTGTCCACCCACAACGAAGCCGGCCTGACTTCGTCGCTGAGCCGCATCATCGGCAAGAGCGGCGAGCCGATGATCCGCAAGGGCGTCGACATGGCCATGCGTCTGATGGGTGAGCAGTTCGTCACCGGCGAAACCATCGCCGAAGCCTTGGCCAACGCGAGCAAGTTCGAAGCCAAGGGCTTCCGTTATTCCTACGACATGCTCGGTGAAGCGGCGCTGACCGAACACGACGCGCAGAAATACCTGGCATCGTACGAACAAGCGATCCACTCGATCGGC
Organism: Pseudomonas sp. CROZ-RG-20F-R04-15; assembly: GCF_022662375.1. GTDB lineage: Bacteria > Pseudomonadota > Gammaproteobacteria > Pseudomonadales > Pseudomonadaceae > Aquipseudomonas. The sequence goes on from NZ_JAKNQL010000029.1 coordinate 7,259, forward strand.
AAAGCCTCCCACGGTCGTGGGATTTATGAAGGCCCGGGCATCTCGATCAAGCTGTCGGCACTGCACCCGCGTTACAGCCGTGCACAGTACGAGCGTGTGATGGACGAGCTGTACCCGCGCCTGCTGTCGCTTACCCTGCTGGCCAAGCAATACGACATCGGCCTGAACATCGACGCCGAAGAAGCCGACCGTCTCGAACTGTCGCTGGATCTGCTCGAGCGCCTGTGTTTCGAGCCGCAACTGACTGGCTGGAACGGCATCGGTTTCGTCATCCAGGCTTACCAGAAGCGTTGCCCGTACGTGATCGACTACGTGATCGATCTGGCCCGTCGCAGCCGTCATCGCTTGATGATCCGTCTGGTAAAAGGCGCGTACTGGGACAGCGAAATCAAGCGCGCCCAGGTCGAAGGCCTGGAAGGCTATCCGGTCTACACCCGCAAGGTGTACACCGACGTTTCCTACATCGCTTGCGCACGCAAACTGCTGTCGGTGCCGGAAGTCATCTACCCGCAGTTCGCCACGCACAACGCCCACACCCTGTCGGCCATTTATCACATCGCCGGTCAGAACTATTACCCGGGCCAGTACGAATTCCAGTGCCTGCACGGCATGGGTGAACCGCTCTACGAACAGGTTGTAGGCAAAGTTTCCGAAGGCAAGCTGAACCGTCCGTGCCGCGTGTACGCTCCGGTCGGCACTCACGAAACGCTGCTGGCGTACCTCGTACGTCGCTTGCTGGAAAACGGGGCGAACACCTCGTTCGTCAACCGCATCGCCGACCAGTCGATTTCGATTCAGGAACTGGTAGCCGATCCGGTGGCGCAGATCGAGCAGATGGCGACCGTGGAAGGTGGTTTCGGCCTGCCGCACCCGCGTATTCCGTTGCCGCGTGACCTGTACGGTGCAGAACGTGCCAACTCCAGCGGCATCGACATGGCCAACGAACATCGTCTGGCTTCGCTGTCCTGCGCCTTGCTCGCCACTGCGCACACCGACTGGAAAGCCGCGCCGATGCTCGGTTGCGCTTCGAGCAACGAAACCCCTGCGCCAGTGCTGAACCCGTCGGATCACCGCGATGTGGTCGGTCATGTTCAGGAAGCTACTGTCGAAGACGTCGACAACGCTATCCAGTGCGCACTGAACGCCGCACCGATCTGGCAGGCCACCCCGCCGGCCGAACGTGCGGCGATTCTGGAACGTGCCGCTGACTTGATGGAAGGCGAGATTCAGCCACTGATGGGCCTGTTGGCTCGTGAAGCCGGCAAGACCTACGCCAACGCCATCGCCGAAGTCCGCGAAGCGGTCGACTTCCTGCGTTACTACGCAGTGCAGGCGCGCAACGATTTCAGCAACGACGCCCATCGTCCATTGGGCCCAGTTGTATGCATCAGCCCATGGAATTTCCCGCTGGCGATCTTCAGCGGCCAAGTCGCTGCGGCATTGGCTGCCGGTAACCCGGTACTGGCCAAACCGGCTGAGCAGACTCCGCTGGTTGCCGCTCAGGCCGTGCGCTTGCTGCTCGAAGCCGGGATTCCGCAAGGCGTGCTGCAACTGCTGCCGGGTCGCGGTGAAACCGTCGGCGCCGGTCTGGTCGGCGATGAGCGCGTCAAAGGCGTGATGTTCACCGGTTCCACCGAAGTTGCGCGCCTGTTGCAACGCAACATTGCCGGTCGTCTCGACAACCAAGGTCGTCCGATTCCACTGATCGCCGAAACCGGTGGCCAGAACGCGATGATCGTCGACTCCTCGGCTCTGACCGAACAAGTCGTGATCGACGTAGTTTCGTCGGCCTTCGACAGCGCCGGTCAGCGTTGCTCGGCACTGCGCGTACTGTGCCTGCAGGAAGATTCCGCCGATCGCGTCATCGAAATGCTCAAAGGTGCCATGGCGGAAAGCCGTCTCGGCAACCCGGAGCGCCTGTCCGTGGACATCGGCCCGGTGATCGACGCCGAAGCCAAGGCTGGCATCGACAAGCATATCCAGGGCATGCGCGACAAAGGTCGCAACGTGTACCAGGTGGCGATTGCCGACACGGAAGAAGTCAAACGCGGCACCTTCGTCATGCCGACCCTGATCGAGCTGGAAAGCTTCGACGAGCTGCAACGCGAGATCTTCGGCCCGGTGCTGCACGTGGTGCGCTACAAGCGTAAAGAGATCGATCAACTGATCGCTCAGATCAACGCTTCCGGTTATGGCCTGACGCTGGGTGTGCACACGCGGATCGACGAGACCATCGCCAAGGTGATCGACAACGTCAACGCCGGTAACGTCTACGTTAACCGCAACATCGTGGGTGCCGTGGTTGGCGTACAGCCGTTCGGCGGCGAAGGCCTGTCGGGCACTGGCCCGAAAGCCGGTGGTCCGTTGTATCTGTACCGTTTGCTGGCGACCCGTCCTACTGACGCCATCGAACAATCCTTCGCTCGCGGTGATGCTGCCGTGGCCCCGGATGTTCGTCTGCGCGATGTCATGAGCAAACCACTGAACGCGCTGAAAGCCTGGGCTGAAAGCAACAAGTACGCCGACCTGAGCACCCTGTGCATGCAGTACGCTGCGCAATCGCAGAGCGGCATCACCCGCATGCTGGCCGGCCCGACCGGCGAGAAAAACAGCTATGCGATTCTGCCGCGCGAGCACGTGCTGTGCCTGGCCGAGGTTGAAGGTGATCTGCTGACGCAACTGGCTGCGGTATTGGCCGTAGGCGGTTCGGCGGTATGGCCGGAGTCCGACATCAGCAAGGCCTTGTTCGCACGCCTGCCGAAGGACATTCAGGCGCGGATCAAGCTGGTTGCCGACTGGAATAAAGACGAGGTGGTGTTTGATGCGGTTCTGCATCACGGCCATTCCGACCAGTTGCGCGGCGTTTGCCAGCAGATTGCCAAGCGTGCCGGCGCGATTGTTGGGGTTCAGGGCTTGTCCCAGGGCGAGACCAACATTGCCCTGGAGCGTCTGGTGATCGAGCGCGCGCTGAGCGTTAACACTGCGGCGGCGGGTGGTAATGCGAGCTTGATGACCATCGGCTAATACCGATAAACCGGGCACCTGCATAGGTGCCCGGCATAGCAACAGTCCCTGTGGGAGCGAGCTTGCTCGCGAAAGCGGTTTGCCAGTCAACTCATCTGTTGAATGTGCCGACCTCTTCGCGAGCAAGCTCGCTCCCACAGTGGTTTGTGGTGTTTGCAAAGTTGTTGCGCGGCTCCAACATCACGCTTATCAATCATCCTGTTCAGCCTTTATCAGCACGCCTAGACTCGGCCCAACCCAATTTCAGGTAAGCCGCCATGTCCGAGACGCTGCTCAGTTCCCGCAATCTGGCTTTCGAGCTGTACGAAGTCCTTGATGCCGAGGGCCTGACCCGGCGTGAGCGCTTTGCCGAGCACAATCGCGAGACCTTCGACGCCGCCATCGGCACCGCGCGCAACATTGCCGAGAAATACTTCGCACCGCACAACCGCAAGGGCGACGAGAACGAGCCGCGCTATGAAGACGGTCAGGCGATTCTGATTCCGGAAGTGAAGCCGGCGGTGGATGCCTTCCTCGAGGCTGGGTTCCTCAACGCTGCGAGAAGTTTCGACGCTGGCGGCATGCAATTGCCTACATTGCTGTCGCAAGCCTGCTTCGCGCATTTCCAGTCAGCCAACGCGGCTTCGACGTCCTACCCGTTCCTGACCATGGGCGCGGCGAATCTGATTGAGAGCTTTGGCACGGACGAGCAGAAACAACGCTTCCTGCAACCGATGATCGACGGCCGCTTCTTCGGCACCATGGCGCTGACCGAGCCGCACGCCGGTTCGTCGCTGTCGGATATTCGTACGCGCGCCGAGCCCGCGTCCGACGGCACTTATCGCCTGAAGGGCAACAAGATCTTCATTTCCGGCGGCGATCACCCGCTCTCGGAAAACATCGTGCACATGGTCCTGGCCAAACTGCCGGACGCACCGGCGGGCGTAAAAGGCATTTCGCTGTTTATCGTGCCGAAGTTTCTGGTCAACGATGACGGCAGCCTCGGCCCACGCAATGACGTGCTGCTGGCCGGGCTGTTCCACAAGATGGGCTGGCGCGGCACCACCTCCACGGCGCTGAACTTCGGCGATAACGGTGAGTGTGTCGGCTATCTGGTAGGCGAGCCGCATCGCGGTCTGAGTTACATGTTCCAGATGATGAACGAAGCGCGGATCGGCGTCGGCATGGGCGCAGTGATGCTCGGTTATGCCGGCTACTTGTATTCGCTGGAGTACGGCCGCGAGCGGCCGCAGGGGCGCGTGCCGGACAGCAAGGATCCGACTACGGCACCAGTGGCGATCATTCAGCACGCGGACGTCAGACGCATGCTGTTGACGCAGAAATCCTACGTTGAAGGCGCATTTGATCTCGGCTTGTACGCGGCGCGTTTGTTCGATGACACCACGACGCTTGCGACCGAAGTCGAACGTAAACAGGCGCATGAGTTGCTGGATCTGCTGACGCCGATCGTCAAATCCTGGCCGTCGGAGTTCTGCCTGAAGGCCAACGAACTGGCGATCCAGATTCTCGGCGGCCATGGCTACACCCGCGAGTACCCGGTGGAGCAGTACTACCGCGATAACCGCTTGAATCCGATTCACGAAGGCACCCACGGCATTCAATCGCTGGACTTGCTCGGGCGCAAATTGGCGCAGAACGGTGGTGCCGGGTTGAAACAACTGATCCGGTTGATCGCCACCACCGCTGAACGCGCGACAGCGTACGAATCGCTGACCGCACTGCGTGAGCCTTTAGAGAAACTGGTGGCGCGCCTGCAAACGGTGACCATCGGCCTGCTGACCGATCTGGCACAGGGCAAGGTCAACACCAGCCTGGCGAATTCGGCGTTGTACCTGAAGGTCTTCGGCCACACGGTGATTGGCTGGCGCTGGCTGGAGCAGGCGATTCGTGCCGAGGAAGGGTTGGCCAAGGGTAACGCGGCGGATGCTGACTTCTATAAAGGCAAGTTGCAGGCCGCGCGGTATTTCCTGACGTGGGAAGTGCCGGGTTGCCACCATGAACTGGCGTTGCTGGAGGCGCGGGATGATACGTGTCTGGCGATGCAGGATGCGTGGTTCTGATCGAGCCGTTGAGTTACCCACTCACACTTAAAACATTTGCACACCTGTCAGGTTTTACAGGTGTGCAAATCAGGAGCTGGCGATAGGCTGTTCTCGCCTGACATGCAGTTTGCCCGGCAAGTATGGATTTGAAGTACACCTTCCACTCCGAGCGAGTCAGACATCATGAGCAGCAAAACAATCGAAGAACGATTCATCAAGCTTTCGGGGGTTGTGACCGAGGACTACTGCATTCTCGCTTCCACCTCAGCCACGTCCCTGCGCAACGGTACGGTCTGGACGAACAAGGATTCAACCGTATCCACTGTCATCAGCAAAAATCATCAACGATTGTCGGATGAAAAGACCCGGATCAGTATCGTAATGACTCCAGGCGATAACGAACTTGATACTAAAACTACCGCAACGGCAATGTTTGAAGTGACTTCTGTGGGCGATCACTATTTATCGACACATCGTGTCACCTACAAGGACTTTACCCACATGCAAGACAATCAATGGAATGCTACGGTGTACGGCACTCCATTGCTTAATGACACCTCAGAATCGTTAATCGACCCCTATGTCATGCTCAACGAATATCAGTTTTTCATGGCGGCCAGAGTCAATGACAACGTGAAAGATGAGGGCAGCCAAGAGCGCATCAGCAAAAAAATCTACACCAAGTTAGCCAACGATCTTTACAGCAATGAAATTGTGACCCCTTACAAGACCTATACCAATTCCAAGGCTTTCAACAACGACGACATGTTCAGAACATTGGCGTCAGACGATCTTTACGTTGATGAGTCAGCCGAGTGGCTGGTCAAGGAGAAACAGGTTTACTACTTGCTTACCTTTGGCGGAGTCGACTTTTACGGTAGAGAACTCCGCCTGATCAAAGCTGAGTAGTAATTCGCCCGACGCGCCTCAACCGGCGCGTCGAACTGAAAAAGCCAACGTTATCAATTCAATCGGAACCCACCCATCTGCCGCGCCAGATCATCCGCCAGTTTCTGCAGCATCTGGCAGTCTTCACGACAGGCCCGAACCTCCCCCGCCGTCGCCCGCGCCAAATCAGAAATCCCCTGCACATTGCGGTTGATCTCTTCCGTCACCGCCGACTGCTCTTCCGTCGCCGTCGCCACCTGATGGTTCATGTCACTGATGCGCTCGACCTGGCCGGTTATCGCCGTCAACGACGCCCCGGTGCGCTGGCTCGACTCAACCCCGGTGCCGGTTGCGGCCTGACCGGTGCGCATCGACGACACAGCGTTTTCCGCGCCTTGCTTGAGGCTGCCGATCATCTGCTGGATTTCGTCGGTGGAGGCCTGCGTCCTGCGCGCCAAAGTACGCACTTCATCAGCAACAACCGCAAAGCCACGCCCCATATCCCCGGCTCGGGCCGCCTCGATGGCGGCATTGAGCGCCAACAGATTGGTCTGCTCGGACACACCACGAATCACCGCCAATACAGAATCGATCGAAGCCACCTGATGCGCCAGCTCGCCGACCGCACCCGCCGCCACACCAATCTCATCGGACATGCTTTCAATATGCTTGATCGAGCCGCCGACCACTTCCCGCGCCTGCATCGCCTCATCCCGCGCGGTTTGCGAGGCCAGCGCCGCATTACCGGCGTTCTGCGCAATTTCTTGCACGGTCAGGCCCATCTCGTGAACGGCAGTGGCAACCATGTCAGTCATTTCCTGCTGACGGCCAGAGCGCTCAGCGGTGTTTTCCACTACCTTCGCCACCTGCCCCACGGCCGTACGCAGGCGCTCGCTGGTGGTCAGTACTTCGCCGATCATCCCGCGCTGGCTGTCGAGGAAACGATTGAAGCCGCGAGCGAGGTCGCCCAGTTCATCGGCACGGCTGGAATCTAACCGGTGGGTCAAATCTCCACCACCGCTACCGATTGCTACCAGCGCGGCTGTTACTTGGCGAATCGGCCGCACCAGACCTTGCGCCAGCCACACCACCAACGCGAGGCACACCAGTGCCACCGCCAGACCGATACCGCCGCTCATCCACATCGCTTTACGGGCTTCGGCGTAGATCTGTGATTGCGGCACTTCGGCCACTAGCGTCCAGCCCAGATCGCGCAAAGGCAGACTGAAGGCGAGAAAGTCTTCGCCATCTCTTTGGAAGCTGCTGCTCACAGCATTTTTTTGACCCATGACGGCTTGAGCAGCGGAGGCGCCAATCTGCTCCGTTAGCGTGCGTTTACCACTGAATTGCGCCTCGGGATGCACCTGGATCAAACCGTCGGAACGCACGAGATAGACCTTGCCGCGCTCGCCAAAACTGAAGTTGTGGATCAGCTCCGACAACTCTTTCATGCTCAAACCGAGCCCGGCCACGCCGACCACTTTGCCGGCCTGCTCGACCTTCAAATCAATGAACAGCGCCAATTCTCCGGTGGCCCCGTCGTTGTCGATATTGAGGGTGCGCGGCTGATTGCTGTCGAGGAATGAGTAGAACCAGGCATCGGCCGGTTTGGCGCGACTGAGGGTGCGATCCAGGCCTTTTTCGGTGATGTAGTGATTGGATTCGGTGCCGATGATCAACGCCGTGAAAGCTTTATGTTCGGCACGGATGCCTTCCAGATACTGCGCGAAGCCCGCCGTCTTGCTGCTGTCTTCGCCAGTAGCGAGCCAGTCGCGGACCATGGTGTTGCTGGCAATGTCCTTGGCCGCCGTCAGCGGTTGCACGAGGATCCGTTCGATATCGTTGCGCGTCGCTTCAATGCTCGACGGCAGTGCTTGTTCGACCAGATAGCTCTGGGCGAGGCGGTTGACCACCAGGGTATAAATGCCAACCACGATCAGGATACTGACCAGCAGGGCGGTGCCCATGCTGAGAATCAGCTGCCATTGAATACTGCGTCGCCACAACTGCATGGAGCACCCCCAAAGAATAAGTGGCCGAAACAATGCAACAGCCGTGCCGATTGTATACAACCCAGTCGACAATCTATTCTTTGGTTGTGCGCAGCTCCATCAACCCTGGTTAATGGTCTTGGCAATCGTGTCGACCGTGGCGCTGACTTGCTCTTGGTAACGGTCGAGTTCTTCCTGGTGCTGCTTCTTCATTTCGATCTGCTGCGAGCACAGATTCATCGCCGCCAGCACCAGCAAGCGGTCACCGATCAGTGTCGGGTATTTGCGCTTGGTGTCATCCAGCGCAGCCTTGAGCATCAGGGCCGCGTCCAGCAGGGTCTGTTCTTCCCCGGCCGGTGCCTTGATCGAATAGTCCTCCCCGAGAATGGAGACGACTTTTACCCCTGCTGTGTGGTGGTTCATGCGCTGACAGGACCTGCGTTGACGCGATCAACCAAGGCTTGAATGCGGGCAGCGGTGGCGCCGTGTTTTTCTTCCTGCTCCATCAGGTTCAGTTGCAGGCTTTCGTTTTCATCCTTGGCCTGGGCCAGTTCCGTGGACAGGGTCTGGTTGGTTTGCGCAAGGCTCTGGTTCTGTTGCACCAGGTCGCTGACGAGCTGTTCCAATTGGCTGAGGGATGCTTCCAACATTTTGATCTTCCAAGCGTTTTTCAAAGGGCGCGTACGATAAAGAAAAGTCACCACGGATGCCAGGGTTAAACCGGCGCAAGGCCTTGATTTTCCTGGTGGCGGACCGTTCCTGCGAGTTTTAAAGACTGTGATCTGCCGATCTGGTTCCTGCACTTCGTCGCCCAAGCCCTTATGCGACAAATACGCACACCGCCTCAAGACTTTAGTCGTATGACCGATAAGTCATCCATATCGCAGTCTCAGCCCGCATGGAAGCGGCCCTCTCTTGGTATCCGCCCATGTCCCTTCGCAATATGAATATCGCCCCACGGGCGTTTACCGGCTTCGCCCTGATCGGCGGCCTGATGCTGATTCTCGGCGTGTTCGCCCTGAACCAGATGAGCAAAATCCGCGGCGCCGCCGAGGACATTTCCTCCAGCAGCGTGCCGAGCATCAAAAACCTCGACGAGTTCACCCAGCTGACCCTGCGCCTGCGCGTGCTGTCGTACCGCTTGCTGGTCAACCGCGAACCGGACGTGCAACAGAAAACCGTTGAGTTGCTGGACATGCGTAATCAGCAGATTCGCGCGGCTCAATCGGCCTACGAGCCACTGATCGGCAGCCCTGCGGAACGTGCAGCGTACGACCAGTACGTGCAACTGCTCGGTCAGTACCGCCAGATCGAAGACCGCATGAAGAGCCTGTCGCGCAACAATCAGGTGGATGAGCTGCGCACCTTGCTCAACACCGAGTTGCTGAACAACTCCGAAGCGGTGAATACCGTGCTCAACCGTCTGATGCAAATCAATGGCGAGCAGATCAGTGAGACCAATCAGCAAGCGGCCGATCAGTATTCTTCGGCATTCGACCTGGTCGTGACGCTGTTGGTGATCGCCACTGGCCTGACGTTCCTGTTCGCCTGGCTGCTGACCACCAGCATCACCAAACCGATTTCGAAAGCATTGGACGCTGCGGAAACCATCGCTGAAGGCAATCTGACTCAGCCGATTCACGTCGATGGCAGCGACGAAGCCGGGCGCCTGCTGGCAGCCATGGCCAAGATGCAATCGAAACTGCGTGACACCCTGCAGCGCATTTCCGGTTCGGCCACTCAACTGGCTTCGGCCGCCGAAGAACTGAACAGTGTCACCGACGAAAGCGCGCGCGGCCTGACTCAGCAGAACAACGAAATCGAACAGGCCGCCACCGCCGTCAACGAGATGACCAGCGCAGTGGAGGAAGTCGCGCGCAACGCCGTGAGCACTTCGGAAGCCTCGAAGAACGCCACCACCTCGGCAGGTGATGGTCGTGATCTGGTGCAGGAGACCGTCAGCGCCATCGAACGCATGAGCGCCGATGTGCAGAGCACTGCGTCGTTGATCGGCGATCTGGCCAATGAATCCCGTGATATCGGCAAGGTGCTGGACGTGATTCGTGGCCTGGCTGATCAAACCAACCTGCTGGCCCTGAACGCAGCAATTGAAGCGGCGCGTGCCGGTGAAGCCGGGCGTGGTTTTGCCGTGGTGGCAGACGAAGTACGTGCCCTGGCGCATCGTACTCAGCAGTCGACCAGCGAAATCGAGCGGATGATCGGCAGCATTCAGAGCGGTACCGAACACGCCGTGGATTCGATGCGCAACAGCACCGAGCGCGCCGAATCGACGCTGAACATCGCCCGTGGTGCCGGCATGTCGCTGGACACCATCAACACCGCCATCGTCGAAATCAACGAGCGCAACCTGGTGATCGCCAGCGCCGCCGAAGAACAGGCGCAAGTGGCGCGGGAAGTGGATCGCAACCTGGTGAACATCCGCGACCTGTCGGTGCAATCGGCGACCGGGGCGAATCAGACGAGTGCGGCGAGCAATGAGCTGTCGCGTCTGGCGCTGGACCTGAACAACATGGTTGGGCGGTTTAGCCTTTAAGATCAAAGGCTACCCCCTCACCCCAGCCCTCTCCCCCAAGGGGCGAGGGGGAAGGGAGCAGATCTTCATGCTTTTCAAAGTCTGAGTTCGACTCGGAATTTCAGGTCGGCGTACTTCGCACAAACACCTCGATCAGTCCCCTCTCCCTCCGGGAGAGGGCTAGGGTGAGGGCTGCAATCTTCAGCCGAACCAAAATCCCGAACACGCCAGCGTAAAAACCTTTTTGACAGCATCACATTTCAACAGGTTAGAATCGCTGGCACGCAGACTGCATGGTCAGTTTGTGCCCGTCTTTACGCTTCTGGAGTACTGCCTTTGAATGCGACGACCATCAACAGCCTGTTCTTGATCGGCGCGTTGCTGGTAGGCGCAAGCATTCTCGTCAGCTCACTCTCCTCCCGTCTCGGCATCCCGATTCTGGTCATTATTCTTGCGGTCGGCATGGCCGCCGGGGTCGATGGCGGCGGGATCATTTTCGATAACTACCCGACGGCCTATCTGGTCGGCAACCTCGCGCTGGCGGTGATCCTCCTCGACGGCGGCTTGCGCACGCGGGTGTCGAGTTTCCGCGTGGCGTTATGGCCGGCACTGTCGCTGGCCACGGTTGGTGTATTGATCACCACCGGGCTGACCGGCATGGCCGCGGCCTGGCTGTTCGACCTTAATCTGATTCAAGGCCTGTTGATCGGCGCCATCGTTGGTTCGACCGACGCCGCGGCGGTGTTCTCGCTGCTCGGCGGCAAAGGCCTGAACGAACGGGTCACCGCCAGTCTGGAAATCGAATCCGGCAGCAACGACCCGATGGCGGTGTTTCTCACTGTCACTCTGATCGACATGCTCGCCAGCGGCCAGACCGGCCTGCACTGGAGCCTGTTGACGCACCTGATCCGCGAGTTCGGCATCGGTGGCGTGATCGGTCTCGGCGGTGGCTGGCTGATGCTGCAACTGGTCAATCGCATAAACCTCGCTGCCGGGCTGTATCCGATTCTGGTGATTGCCGGCGGTCTGGTGGTATTCGCCTTGACCAACGCCTTGCACGGCAGCGGTTTCCTCGCGGTTTATCTGTGCGGTCTGGTGATTGGTAACCGTCCGGTGCGCAGCCGTCACGGCATTTTGCACATGCTCGACGGCATGGCATGGCTGGCGCAGATCGGCATGTTCCTTGTGCTGGGTCTGCTGGTAACGCCACATGATTTGCTGCCGATCGCCCTGCCCGCTCTCGGTCTGGCACTGTGGATGATTCTGTTTGCGCGGCCGCTGTCGGTGATGGTCGGCCTGCTGCCGTTCAAGGCCTTCCATGGCCGCGAGAAAGCCTTTATTTCCTGGGTAGGCCTGCGCGGCGCGGTACCGATCATTCTCGCGGTGTTCCCGCTGATGGCCGGGCTGCCGAATGCGCAGCTGTACTTCAATCTCGCGTTCTTCATCGTGCTGGTGTCGCTGCTGGTGCAGGGCACGAGCCTGCCGTGGGTGGCCAAGCTGTTGAAGGTGACCGTACCGCCGGAGCCTGCGCCGATTTCTCGCGCGGCGCTGGAAGTCCACGTCACCAGCGAGTGGGAATTGTTCGTTTACAAGCTCGGCGCGGAGAAATGGTGCATCGGTTCGCCCCTGCGCGAGCTGAAAATGCCCGAAGGCACACGTATCGCGGCCCTGTTTCGTGGCCAGCAACTGCTCCATCCGTCGGGTAGTACGGTGCTGGAAGTCGATGATTTGCTGTGCGTTATCGGCCATGAGCACAACCTCGGCGCCCTCGGAAAACTGTTCAGCCAGGCGCCGCAACGCGGTCTCGATCTGCGCTTCTTCGGCGACTTCGTGCTCGAAGGAGACGCCCAGCTTAAAGCGGTTGCGGCACTCTACGGGTTGCCGGCCGAGGGCATCGATCCAGACATGACCCTGGGCGCCTTCATCGCGCACAAAGTCGGCGGCGCACCGATCGTCGGTGACCAGGTGGAGTGGAACAACACCCACTGGACGGTTGCGGTCATGGACGGGAACAAGATCGGCAAAGTGGGCGTCAGATTCCCCGAAGGAAGTCGCCCGGGCCCCGGGCTCTTCCTCTAAACTGCGTCCACTCTCACTTGCTTGACCGGTCTCTATGCCTACCCTGCGCTCCTTTTTTGCCGCGGCCCTGCTGGGCCTGAGTCTTACTGTCGGCCCGCTGTACGCCGCCGAACCACCGTCCAGCGACGCCGTGCAGGCCAGCCTCGACAAACTGGCCGACAGCAAACTGCCGGATGCTGACAAAAAGACCCTGCAGACCGTCCTGCAGAACACGCTCAATCAGCTGAACAATCAGCGTGATTACGAGCAGAAGCTGATCGATCTCAAGCAGCAACTGGCGACGGCGCCCAAGCAGACCATTGAAAGCACCCGCGAACTGACCCGCCTCAAGGCTACGGCCGTGGTGCCGGTGGCCCAGCGCTTCCCCAAAGAGTCGATCCAGCAGTTGGAGCAGATCCTCACCGATCGCTCGACTCAGCAAAGTGACCTGCAAAAAGCCCTCGCCGACGCCAACAGCCTGATCATCACCGCGCAGACCCGCCCGGAGCGTGCTCAGGCAGAGATTTCCGCCAGCCAGACGCGCATCCAGCAGATCAACAACATCCTCAAGTCCGGCAAGGACGCGGGTAAAACCGTCACCGCCGAGCAGCGCGACCAGTTGAACGCCGAACTGGCGGCGCTGAATGCGCTGATCCCGCTGCGTCGTCAGGAGCTGGCCGGCAACAGCCAGTTGCAGGATCTGGGCAACGCTCAGCATGACCTGCTCTCGGAGAAGTCCGATCGCCTCGACCGCGAGATCCAGGAACTGCAAACCCTGATCAACCAGAAGCGTCTGGCGCAGTCACAGGAAACCGTGACCCAGCAATCGATCGAAGCGCAGAAGGCCGGGAGCAGCAGTCTGCTGGCCATCGAAAGTACGGCGAACCTCAAGCTCTCCGACTACCTGCTGAAAAGCACTGACCGCCTCAATGAAGTCACCCAGCAGAACCTGCAGACCAAACAACAACTCGACAGCCTGACCCAAAGCGATTCCGCGCTGGACGAGCAGATCAGCGTGCTCAAGGGCAGCCTGCTGCTGTCGAAGATTCTCTATAAACAGAAACAAGCCCTGCCGCGCCTTAAGGTCGACCGCGATCTGGCGGATCAGATCGCCGACATTCGCCTGTGGCAATTCGACGTCAGCCAGCAGCGTGAGCAACTGAGTAATCCGGCCGCCTATGTCGACAACCTGCTGGCCACGCAGCCGCCGGAGCAGGTCACCCCGCAGTTACGCAAAAACCTGCTGGATCTGGCCAACACCCGCGCCGATCTGCTGGAGCGGTTGAACCGCGAACTGAGCGCCATGCTCAACGAGTCGATCACCCTGCAACTCAACCAGAAACAATTGCTGAGCACCGCGCAAAGCCTGCGCGCGACCCTCGATGAGCAGATGTTCTGGATCCCCAGCAACAAGCCGCTGGACCTGGAATGGATGCGCAATGTGCCGGAGCGCCTGAAGCGTCAGGTCGACACCCTGCCGTGGGCCTCCAGCCTAAGTGAGCTGACCGACGGCCTGATCCAGCGTCCGTTGCTGTTTCTCCCGCTGGCGCTGTTGATCGGCGCGCTGTTATGGCGGCGCAAGAGTCTGTACGGCAGGCTGAACAAGGTTCACCAGGACATCGGTCACTTCAAGCGTGACAGCCAGTGGCACACGCCGCAGGCGATTCTGATCAATATTCTGCTCGCGATGCCGGTCGCGTTGGGCCTGGCCTTGTGCGGTCTGGCATTGCAGATCGACGCTCGCGGGCAGAACGCCAACATGGGCGCGGCGCTGCTGCAAATGGGTCAGGCGTGGCTGGTGTTCTACACCGCTTACCGGATTCTGGCGCCGGGTGGCGTGGCGGAACTGCATTTCCGCTGGGAGAAGCCGCAGGTCGAATTCCTCCAGGGCTGGATCCGTCGTCTGGGTCTGGTGGTCATGGCGCTGGTGACTATTGTCGCCGTGGCCGAACTGCAACCGGCAGCATTGGCCGACGACGTGCTCGGCATGCCGGTGGTGCTGACCTGCTACGCCTTGATGGCGTGGCTGCTCAGCCGCCTGCTGATCAGCAGCCCGGCCCACGAGAACACCTCGCTGTTCCGCAAAGCCGTCGGCGTGATGTTCACGTTGCTGCCGATCGCGCTGTTTGTCGCCGTGTGCTTCGGCTACTACTACACCGCACTGAAACTCAGCGACCGCCTGATCAACACGCTTTATCTGCTGATGTTCTGGCTGGTGATCGAAGCGACTTTCGTCCGTGGTCTGAGTGTTGCCGCGCGGCGTCTGGCCTACCAGCGCGCCCTGGCCAAACGGCAGGCGGCGAAAGAGGCCGGCGACGGTGAAGCGGTGATCGAAGAGCCGACCCTGGACATCGAAAAGGTCAACGAACAGTCCCTGCGCCTGATTCGTCTGGCTTTGCTCGGCGGTTTCATCGCCGCGCTGTACTGGGTCTGGTCGGACCTGATTTCGGTGTTCTCGTACCTCGACAACATCACCCTCTACGAATACACCAGCGGCACCGGCGCCAACATGAGCATGGTGCCGATCAGCATCGGCGACATGCTCGGCGCGCTGATCATCATCGGCATCACCTTCGCCCTCGCGCGCAACTTGCCGGGCCTGCTCGAAGTATTCGTGCTGTCCAAACTCAATCTCGCCCAGGGCAGTGCCTACGCAACCACGACGTTGCTGTCGTACGTGATCGCCGGCGTCGGTTTCGTCTCGACCCTGTCGACCCTCGGTGTCAGCTGGGACAAGTTGCAATGGCTAGTGGCGGCGCTGTCGGTCGGCCTCGGTTTCGGTATGCAGGAGATTTTTGCGAACTTCATCTCCGGCATCATGATCCTCTTCGAACGCCCGGTGCGGATCGGTGACACCATCACCATCGGCAACCTGTCGGGCACGGTGAGCAAGATCCGCATCCGCGCCACGACCATCACCGACTTCGACCGCAAGGACATAATTGTCCCGAACAAGACCTTCATCACCGGGCAATTGATCAACTGGTCGCTGACCGACACCATCACCCGCGTCACGCTGAAACTCGGCGTCGACTACGGTTCGGATCTGGATCTGGTCAAGGAACTGCTGCTCAAGGCTGCCCGGGAAAACCCGCGCGTGCTCAAAGAGCCTGAGCCACACGTGTACTTCCTCAACTTCGGCGAAAGCACCCTCGACCACGAGTTGCGCATGCACGTGCGCGACCTCGGTGACCGTAACCCCGTGCTCGATGAGGTCAACCGCTTCATCAACCGCGAGTTCAAGAAGCAGCACATCAACATCTCGTTCCGCCAGATGGAGGTTTACCTGAAGAACCTCCAGGGCCAGGAATACAAGATGGTGCCGATCGAACCGGAAACGAAAACCATCGTGCCGGTCGCCGACGATCAGAAACCGCTGCAAGAGCCGCCGCCGGCCAAACTCGACTAACCGGTCTATTCCCAGCAGAATGCTCGGACATTCTGCTGGAGCCGGCCCTTGAAAGCCCTCGACGAACTGACCTTCGACAATCGCTTCGCCCGCCTGGGCGATGCGTTCTCCGCCCACGTGCTGCCCGAGCCGATCGACAATCCGCGTCTGGTCGTCGCCAGCCCGGCGGCGCTGGCCTTACTGGATCTCGACCCGGCGACCGCCGAAACCAACGAATTTGCCGAACTGTTTGGCGGCCACAAGCTGTGGGCCGATGCCGAGCCGCGGGCGATGGTCTATTCCGGGCATCAGTTCGGCGGTTACACGCCGCAACTCGGCGATGGTCGCGGGCTGCTGCTGGGCGAGGTGTACAACGCAGCCGGCGAGCATTGGGACCTGCACCTCAAGGGCGCCGGGCAAACGCCGTTTTCGCGCATGGGTGACGGCCGTGCGGTACTCCGTTCGTCGATCCGTGAGTTTCTTGCTTCCGAGGCGCTCTACGCGCTGAACATCCCTTCATCGCGCGCGGCGTGCGTGATCGGTTCCGACACCCCGGTCTGGCGTGAAAAACAGGAACGTGCGGCGATGGTGTTACGCCTGGCGCCGAGCCACATCCGCTTCGGCCACTTCGAATACTTCTATTACACCAAGCGTCCCGAGCAGCAAAAGCAGCTCGGCGAACACGTATTGGCGATGCACTTTCCCGAATGTCTGGAACAGCCGGAACCGTATCTGGCGATGTTCCGCGAAATCGTCGAACGCAACGCCGAACTGATCGCCAAGTGGCAGGCCTACGGCTTCTGCCACGGCGTGATGAACACCGACAACATGTCGATCCTCGGAATCACCTTCGACTTCGGCCCGTTCGCTTTTCTCGACGATTTCGACGCCAACTTCATCTGCAACCACTCCGATGATCAAGGGCGCTACTCGTTCAGCAATCAGGTGCCGGTCGGCCAGTGGAACCTCAGTGCATTGGCTCAAGCGTTGACGCCGTTCATCAGCGTTGAAGCCCTGCGCGAAACCCTCGGCTTATACCTGCCGCTGTTTCAGGCGCACTACCTCGACCTGATGCGCCGCCGCCTCGGTTTCACCACGGCCGAGGACGATGACCAGAAGCTGCTGGAAGACCTGTTGCAACTGATGCAGAACAGCGGCGTCGATTACACGCTGTTCTTCCGCCGACTCGGTGAAGAATGCGCCGAACAGGCCATCGCCCATTTGCGCGACGACTTCGTCGACATCAAGGGTTTCGACGCCTGGGGCGAACGCTATGTCGCCCGGGTTGCCCGCGATGGCGATGCTGATCAAACGCAGCGCCAAGCGCGGATGCATGCGGTCAATCCGCTATACATCCTGCGCAATTACCTAGCGCAAAAAGCCATCGATGCGGCTGAGCAAGGGGATTACTCAGAAGTACGCCGGCTGCACGCGGTGCTGAGCAAACCGTTTGAAGAGCAGCCGGGGATGGACGGTTATGCCGAGCGGCCGCCGGAGTGGGGCAAGCATTTGGAGATCAGTTGTTCTTCCTGAGTAAGGTCAGGTAAACACGTCGATCGGCACATTGAAACGTTCGGCCAACCAGCGAATTTGGCGCAAGTTGAGCTTGCGCTTGCCGCTCAAAATCTCCGAGACAACCGATTGAGTACCAACACCTGGTAAATCGCTCTGGGTCAGGCCGTGCTCACGCATCATGTAACCGAGAACCTCTTCGCCACTTGCCTGAGCCATGGGGTGATTGGTGTGATCCCATTCTTCGATCCAGTCACCGATGATGTCGACCAAGCTCATCAACGGGTGCGACTCATCATCGCCGGTAATTTCCAGCAGTTCGTCGACTGCCAATACCAAGGCATCGTAGTCGTCTTCGTTTTCTGGCCGATGCAGCGAGCGAGGAAAGATACCCGGACTTTGGTCCGCACCGGAACCAAAGCAAACACTTTCAAAGCCAACAGACTCCCCAGTGAGCGAACAACTCGTCCGGGCATTTAAGGTTTTTAGATATTCAGAGCCCTTCAAAAACTCCGAGAGTGGAAGGCGTTTAACTGTCTTGGCGGTCATAGGAATGGTATTTCGCTCACGTCTGCACAAGATGACCGATTAGATAAAATACAGATAGTCAGCCTCCGCGCAGACGTGCGTAGGCCCTTTCCTCAACTGAGGAAGGTAATGACCTACAGATCAATTCCTTGATAATCGCGACTTTGCCTCCAGATCAGTCTCATAGACTTCCTGCCTGAGAACCCATCATGTCCGAACCACTCCTCATCCCCTGCCCCTCCTGCAACGGCCTGAACCGCATCCCCGCCGAGCGCCTCGCCGACCAGCCCAAGTGCGGACGCTGCAAATCCGCCGTGCTGTTGAGCAAACCGTTCGAACTCAAGCAAGGTGATTACGTCAGCCAGATCAAAGGAGATCTGCCGTTGCTGGTGGATGTCTGGGCGCAGTGGTGTGGGCCGTGCAAGTCGTTTGCTCCGGTGTTCGAGCAGGCGGCGGCGCAGTTGGCGGGGAGATGCCGCTTGGCCAAGCTTGATAGCGAGGCGAATCAGCAGTTGTCGGCGCAGTTGGGGATTCGTTCGATTCCGAGTTTGATTCTGTTCAAGAACGGCAAAGAGGTGGCGCGGCAGAGTGGCGCGTTTCCGTTGCCGCAGTTGATGGCGTGGCTGCGTAGCCAAGGTATCTGACACACCAGAGGATCCAATGTGGGAGCGAGCCTGCTCGCGAAGGCGTCCGGTCAGTCAATTCAGATGTTGAATGTACCGGCCTCTTCGCGAGCAGGCTCGCTCCCACAGGTAGGTGGATGCAATCCGGGAGATCAGTGATCTTCGAGCAAGTTATGCAGTTCGACGAACTGCTGGGTCAGCTTGTGTCGCGGGTCGAGGTGGATCAGCGGCATGCTGGCCTGGTGCGATTCGCGCATGCGCACTGAACTGCTCAGGTACACCGGCAGTACCGGCAAACCTTCAGCAATCAACTCATCAAGAATCTGCTGTGGCAGGCTCGCCCGGGCCTGAAACTGATTGACCACGATGCCTTCGACTTCCAGACCTTCGTTGTGGTCGTCCTTCAATTCTTCGATTTCCGCGATCAGGCCGTACAGAGCCTGACGGGAGAAGCTGTCGCAATCGAAGGGAATCAGCACACGATCAGCGGCAATCAGCGCCGAAACCGCATAGAAATTCAGCGCCGGTGGCGTATCAAGGTAGATCCGGTCGTAATCTTCGGACAGTTCATCCAGCAACTTACGCAGCTTGTTGATCTTGTGCTTGGCCTCAAGCTTGGGCTGCAAGTCGGCCAGTTCGGCGGTGGCCGTAATGATGTGAAGGTTGTCGAACGGGGTTTCGTAAATGTCCGCCTGATTCTTCTTCGAGAACGGCCCCGAGGACAGTGTCTGCTTGAAGAAGTCGGCAATACCCATCGGGATGTCGTTGCCGGTGAGCCCCGTCAGATATTGAGTGGAATTAGCCTGAGCATCGAGATCCACCAACAGCGTGCGATACCCCTCGCTGGCACTGACCGCTGCCAGATTGCAGGCAATGCTGGATTTGCCTACGCCACCTTTCTGATTGAACACCACGCGCCGCATGACCAAACCTCCGTGTATCAAAGAATGACCGAGTGTAGATGCGCGCGACCTCGCTTCGCTACCTTCATGGACATGGACTACAGAGTCAGGTGCAAATATCTGCGGACAGATAGTGTGATAACCGCCGTCGATCGGCGAGAAACCCGACAGACAAGCCGCTGCCGATCTGGATAATGGCCAAATGACAGTTTTCTTGCGAACCACTCGGTACATTTCGTTGCGCAAAATGTAACCAGCATTTGCTACACACTCGTCGCACCGGGATAATGCGCGCCACTCGGCGCCCAGCGCCACGCCAAGCCTGCTGCGGGTCTGGCCACTAAACGCGTCAACGAAAGCCCGCAGGGGCGGGATGAATGTCCGTGATCAACTTCAACATCGCCCAATGGCGCGCGTGGGCCCCTGGCCTCGACAGCGTGGACGCCTGGCAGGCATGGAGCCGACAACCGGTCGTACTCCAGAGCAGTGATGCCGCGCCCGATGTGTCGTTTTTGCCGGCCATGCAGCGCCGCCGTCTCAGTCGACTGGCGCGCATGGCGTTCAGCGTTGGCTGGCCCTTGGCCGACGGGCGCGAGAATCTGCCGCTGGTGTTTGTCTCGCGACACGGCGAAACCCCACGTACTTACGAGATTCTCAGTGATCTGGCCAGCGAGCAGCCGCTGTCGCCGACCCAGTTCAGCCTCTCGGTGCACAACGCGATCATCGGCCTGTGGTCGATCATGCGCGGCGAGACCAGCGAAATGACTGCCCTCGCCGCTGCCGGCGACGGCCTCGAACACGGCATGCTCGAAGCCGCTGCCCTGCTCAATGAAGGCGCCCCGGCGGTGCTGCTGGTGATCACCGAAGAACAACCGCCCGAAGCTTATTCCGCGTGGATCGACGACGTGCCGTTTCCGTATGCGCTGGGTCTTTTGCTCACCCCCGGTACCGACTGGCGGCTGACCCTGAACAGCACCACAGAAACACGGTCAAAAGCGCACTGGCCCCACGCGCTCAATCTGCTGCGAACCCTGCTCGGCCAGCAACCCCATTGCCAACATGCCTGGAAAAATCGTGTATGGACCTGGCAACGCAATCCGTGACCGAGAAAAACCGCGACGCCTACTACTGGCGCCTGCTGGCCACCGCCGCAAGCTTCGCCCTGTTCGGGCTTGGCGGGTTGTGCCTGCGCGTGCTGGTGTTCCCGCTGCTGGGCTGCCTGCCCGGTGACGCCCTTGCGCATCGCCATCGCGCGCGGCAGACCGTCAGCTGGCTGTTCTGGTTTTTCGTGCGGTTCATGGCTCGTACCGGCGTGCTGACCTACGACATCCAGGGCGCCGAACGCCTGGGCCGACCGGGGCAGATGATCATCGCCAACCACCCGTCGCTGATCGACGTGGTGTTCCTCATCGGTCTGGTACGCCAGGCCAATTGCGTAGTGAAGAAAAGCCTGTGGGAAAACCCCTTCACCCGTGGCCCGCTGCGCAGCACCGAATACATCAGCAACGACGGCAGCATGGACATGCTCGATGCCGCCGCGCAGTCCCTGCAAAACGGCCAGACATTGATCATTTTCCCCGAGGGCACCCGCACCCAGCCGGGCCAGGCGCCGGCCTTTCATCGGGGGGCTGCGGCAATTGCCTTGCGCGGTGCGAAAATCCTCACGCCGGTGATCATCAAGGTCAGCCCGACCACATTGACCAAAGCCGAACCCTGGTATCGGATTCCCAGCCGCCGGGTGCACTTCAGTTTTCGCGTCGGGGCCGATATAGACCCACAAGCCTTCGCCGCGCAGGGGCCCGCACCGCAGGCCTCGCGCAAGCTCAACGATTATTTGCACAACTACTTCATTAAGGAGCTCGCCGAAGATGAGCGATCTGAACACCCCTAGCCTGGTGCGAGACATCAAACTGCTGATCATCGATGCCCTCGGGCTCGAAGACATCAGCGCCGACGACATCGGCGACGAGCAGACGCTGTTCGGCGAAGGCCTCGGCCTGGATTCCGTCGACGCGCTGGAACTGGGCCTGGCCATCCAGAAGAAATACGGCATCAAGATCGACGCCGACGCCAAAGACACCCGTAACCATTTCACCAACGTGGCCAGCCTTGCGGCGTTCGTCACGGCAAAACAGGCAGCTTGAGACCGGACCATGCAAACTCGTGACGATATTTTCAACACCCTGCGCGATGCCTTGGTCGAGCTGTTCGAACTGGATCCGGCCCGTGTGAGCCTGGACTCCAATCTGTATCAGGATCTGGAAATCGACAGCATCGACGCGGTCGACCTGATCGATCACATCAAGCGTCAGACCGGCAAGAAAATCGCCGCCGAAGAATTCAAATCGGTGCGCACTGTCGGCGACGTCGTCGAGGCGGTCTACCGTCTGGTTCAACCGGCCGCATGAGCCGATTGATCGGCCTCGGGCTGCTGCTGGCCGGTCTGCTGTACCCCTTTGCAGTGTATTTCGGCATGGAGCACTTTGCTCCGTGGCAGTTCGGCCTGCTGCTGGGCAGCCTGTGGCTGGCGCGAGCGCTGACCGGCGAACGCAAGCCCGGCAGTCTGTGGATGGCCTGTGTGGCGATCGCCTTTTGCCTGTTGCTGGCGCTGTTCGACAGCCCGCTGTTGCTGCGCTGGTATCCGGTGCTGATCAGCGGCTTCATGCTGGTGCTGTTCAGCCTGAGCCTGAAATATGGTCCGCCGATGGTCGAGCGCCTGGCACGCTTGCGTGAGCCAGAACTACCGGACATCGCGATCCGCTATACGCGCAAGGTCACGGTGGCCTGGAGCGTGTTTTTCTTCTGCAACGGTTTGTGCGCCGCCCTGCTGACCCTGTGGGCGCCGCTGAATTGGTGGATGTTGTACACCGGCCTGATCTCCTATGGATTGATCGGCCTGATGTTTGCCATTGAATGGCTGATACGACAACGGGTGAGAGGCCGTACATGAACTGGATAAAACTTGAGCAGCTGTTGCTCAAGGCTGCGCCGGCGCGGGCAATCAGCCACGCACCGGTACTCGATCACGCGCAACTGTGCGAACAGGCGCTGAGCGTTGCCGCCGGTCTGCAAGCGCAGGGCGTTAAGCGCCTGGCTGTGCATCTGGAAGATGCCGCCGAACTGGCCATCGCTTTGCTGGGCGCATGGCGCGCTGGCGTCAGCGTTCTATTGCCGTCGGATCTGCAGCCACAAACCCGCCAGCGCTGGTCCACTGAAGTCGATCTGTGGCTGACGGATCAAGCCGATGACACGCAACTGAACGACGTTCGGCAACCGCCACTGCCCGGCGCCGAACTGGATCTCGACCAGTGCCGTCTGAGCCTGTGCACATCCGGCTCCAGCGGCGAGCCAAAGCGCATCGACAAATCCCTGCGCCAACTGGCCAACGAAGTCGAAGCGCTGGAGCAGTTGTGGGGCGCGGACCTCGGCGCGGCCTGCATCATCGGCAGCGTTGCCACCCAGCATATCTACGGCTTGCTGTTTCGCGTGCTGTGGCCTTTGTGCGCCGGGCGCCCGTTTGTGCGCAAACAACTGGCGTTTCCCGAAGACTTGCAGCGCGCCAGCCGCGAATATCCGGCCTTCGCCTGGGTTGCCAGCCCGGCGTTGCTCAAGCGTATGGGTGACAACCTCGACTGGCCGGCCCTCAGTGCCGTGCGCCGGGTGTTTTCCTCCGGCGGCGCGTTGCCGCTTGAAGCCGCGCAGAGCCTGCAGCAACGCTTGCAGCAATGGCCGACGGAAATCCTCGGCAGCTCGGAAACCGGCGGCATTGCCTGGCGTCAGGGCGACCAACTGTGGCAACCGTTCGCCGATGTCGAGCTGAGCCAGGACAGCGACGGCGCCCTGCTGATCGCCTCACCTTATCTGCCTGTCGGGCACATCGAGCACACCGCTGACGCCGCGCGTATCGCTGCCGATGGACGCTTCGAACTGCTCGGACGGCTGGACCGGATCGTCAAACTCGAAGAAAAACGCATCTCTCTGCCCATGCTCGAACAAGCCTTGGTTAGCCACGAATGGGTTGCCGAAGCGCGCCTGGGCGTGGTCCAGGAAAATCGCGCCTCTCTGGGTGCTCTGCTGGTACTCAGCGACTCGGGGCTGTTTGCCTTGCGTGAACACGGCCGCCGCAGCCTGACCGAAACCCTGCGCCAGCATTTGCGCCAGCACTGTGAAGCGCTGGCGCTGCCCCGGCGCTGGCGGCTGCTGCGCCAATTGCCGTTGAACAGTCAGGGGAAACTGCCGCAGGCCGAGGTCGAAGCGTTGCTGATTGCCCCGCGCCCGAAAGCGCCGCAAGTGCTGTCGCAGGTCGAGACCGAGGGTGAATGGAGTCTGCAACTGAGCGTGCCACCGGATCTGGCCTATTTCAGTGGGCACTTTCCCAAAGCGCCAGTATTGCCGGGCGTGGTGCAGGTGGAATGGGCGCTCAATCTTGGGCGGCAGTTGCTGAATCTGAGTGGCCCGTTTGCCGGGATGGAGGTGCTCAAGTTCCAGCAATTGGTGCGCCCGGGGGATGAAATCCAGCTGCATCTGCGCTTTGATCCGGAGCGCAGCAAGTTGTATTTCGCTTATCGCAATGACACGGCGACCTGTTCCAGTGGGCGGATTCTTCTGGGTGTAGAGCATGATTGACCTTGGTGAGTGCTGCGCACTCAATCGCGAGCAGGCTCGCTCCCACAGGAGTTACCGGTATGCATAATCCTTGTGCCGTGATCCCGGTGTATAACCACGAAACCGCGATCGGTACTGTGGTCGACGCCCTGCTCGCGCAAGGCCTGCCGTGCATTCTGGTGGACGACGCCAGCACGCCATCCTGTGCCAGGATCCTCGACGCGCTGGCCGAGCGCGACAACGTGCATCTGGTGCGCCTCACCGCCAATCAGGGCAAGGGCGGCGCGGTGATGACCGGCCTGCGCGAAGCCTCGCTGTTGGGTTTCAGCCATGCGCTGCAGGTCGATGCCGACGGTCAGCACGACTTGCACGACGTGGCGCGTTTTGTCGCCGAGTCCCGCGCCCATCCCGAGGCGATGATCTGCGGTTATCCGCTGTTCGACGAGAGTGTGCCGAAAGGCCGTTTGTACGCGCGCTACCTGACCCACGTGATGGTCTGGATCAACACGCTGTCGCTGCAGATCCGCGATTCGATGTGCGGGTTTCGCGTCTATCCGCTGGCCCCGACGCTGGCGGTGATCGATTCGGCGAAAGTCGGCAAACGCATGGATTTCGACTCAGACATCCTCGTACGCCTGTCGTGGCGCAATCAGCCGATGCGCTGGCTGCAAACCAGCGTGCACTACCCGCTGGACGGTGTGTCGCACTTCCGTCTGTTCCACGACAACGCACTGATTTCCAGCATGCACACGCGGCTGTTTCTTGGCATGTTGCTGCGCTTCCCGCTGATCCTCTGGCGGCGGTGGCGAACATGAACAGCGAGACCGACAAGAAGCACTGGGCCGACCGCGAAGAACGCGGCAGTTTCCTGCTGATGAAATTCACCGCATTCGCCGCCAAGGTCCTTGGCCGACGCCTGCTCAGCCCGTTGTTGTACGGCATCGTCCTGTACTTTTTCCTGTTCGGCCGCGCCGCACGGCGCAGTGCCTGGCAATACCAACAGCGCCTGGCCGAGTGGAGCCAGCGCGCCGATTTGCGCCCGACTCTTTGGCGGGTGTTTGGCCAGTTCATGGCCTTCGCCGACTCCATGCTCGACAAGCTCGATGTATGGAACGGCAAGATCCGCATCGAGCAGATCGAAATCATCGACCCGGCGCTGCTGCGCAATCAGTTGCGTAGCAGTCGCGGGCAACTGCTGGTCGGCGCGCACCTGGGCAATCTCGAAGTCTGCCGTGCGCTGGCGGAGATCGGTGAAAAGGTCACCATGAACGTGCTCGTGCACACCAAACACGCCGAGCAATTCAATCGCCTGCTCGGTGAAGCCGGGGCGACCAATCTGCGCCTGATTCAGGTCAGCGAACTCGACCCGGTGATCATGCTGCAACTGCACGAACGCCTGGAGCGCGGCGAGTGGCTGGCGATTGCCGGTGACCGCGTGCCGCTGCACGGCGGGCGCAGTGTCACCGTAGACTTTCTCGGCCACCCGGCGCCGTTCCCGCAAGGCCCGTGGTTGCTCGCCGGTTTGCTCAAATGCCCGGTCAATCTGCTGATGTGCCTCAAGCAACCGGACGGCCACTATCGCCTGACCCTCGAACCCTTCGCCGACGCCGTGGTGTGGAAGCGCAGCGAGCGCGAGCAGGTCATTCATCAGTGGGCCACCCGCTATGCGCAGCGCCTGAGTCACTATTGCCTCGAAGCGCCGCAACAATGGTTCAACTTTTACCCTTTCTGGAAGACCGATGACGACGCCAACCCATGAGCCGGTAACCTTCGGCGAACGCCCTTTGCGCATCGAAGACGTGCTGGCCCTGGCCAACCGTCAGGCGCCCGTGCAGTTGCAGAGCGACGCCGACTATCGCGAGCGCATCGCCAAGGGCGCAAGGTTCCTCGATTCGCTGCTGGACAAGGAAGGCGTGATCTACGGCGTCACCACCGGTTACGGCGATTCCTGCGTGGTCGCGGTGCCGCTGCATCACGTCGAAGCGTTGCCGCGTCACCTCTACACCTTCCACGGTTGCGGCCTCGGCAAACTGCTCGACGCGCAAGCCACTCGCGCGGTGCTGGCAGCGCGTTTGCAGTCGTTGTGCCACGGCGTGTCCGGGGTGCGCGTGGAATTGCTCGAACGTCTGCACGCGTTTCTCGAATACGACATCCTGCCGCTGATTCCAGAGGAAGGTTCGGTCGGCGCCAGCGGCGATCTGACGCCGCTGTCTTACGTAGCCGCAACGCTGTCCGGCGAGCGCGAAGTGATGTTCCGTGGCGAACGTCGCCAGTCTGCCGACGTGCATCGCGAACTCGGCTGGACACCGTTGGTGCTGCGCCCGAAAGAAGCGCTGGCGCTGATGAACGGCACGGCGGTGATGACCGGTCTCGCCTGCCTCGCGTTCGCTCGCGCTGACTACCTGCTGCAACTGGCCACACGCATCACCGCGCTCAACGTGGTGGCGCTGCAAGGCAACCCGGAGCACTTTGACGAACGCCTGTTCGCCGCCAAACCGCATCCGGGGCAAATGCAGGTCGCCGCGTGGCTGCGCAAGGATCTGGCGATCGACGCGCCAACCGCGCCGCTGCATCGCTTGCAGGATCGCTATTCGCTGCGTTGCGCCCCGCATGTGCTTGGCGTGTTGGCCGACAGCCTGAACTGGCTGCGTTCGTTCATCGAAATCGAACTGAACAGCGCCAACGACAACCCGATCATCGACGCCGAAGCCGAGCGCGTGCTGCACGGCGGGCACTTCTACGGCGGGCACATCGCGTTCGCCATGGACAGCCTGAAAAACCTCGTGGCCAATGTTGCTGACCTGCTGGATCGGCAACTGGCGCTGCTGGTCGACGAGCGCTACAACCACGGTCTGCCGAGCAACTTGTCTGGCGCCCCGGCGGATCGCGCCATGATCAATCATGGCTTCAAAGCCGTGCAGATCGGCACCAGTGCCTGGACCGCCGAAGCGCTGAAAAACACCATGCCGGCCAGCGTGTTCTCGCGCTCCACCGAGTGCCACAACCAGGACAAGGTCAGCATGGGCACCATCGCCGCTCGCGATGCGATCCGCGTGCTGGAGCTGACCGAACAAGTCGCCGCCGCCACCCTGCTCGCTGCCAATCAAGGCGTGTGGCTGCGCGGTCAGGCCGAAGATGCGCGACCACTGCCGCCGTCGCTGGCGGCGATGCACGCAGAACTCGCCAAGGACTTCCCGCCGGTCATCGAAGACCGCGCACTGGAAGGCGAATTGCGCCTGTGCCTGCAACGCATCGCCGCGCAACACTGGAGGCTGCATGCGTAGCGCCGGAGTGCTTCACGCCGACACCGAGATCCTCGTGCCGTTCTTCGACGTCGACACCATGCACGTGGTTTGGCACGGCCATTACGTCAAATACCTCGAAGTGGCGCGTTGCGCGCTGCTGGACAAGATCGGCCACAACTACACGCACATGGTCGAGTCCGGTTTCGCCTGGCCGATCATCGACCTGCAACTGCGCTATGTGCGCGGCGCGGTGTTCGGTCAGCGCCTGAATGTGCGTGCCAGTCTGGTCGAGTGGGAAAACCGTCTGAAGATCAATTACCTGATCACCGACCTGCACAGCGGTGAACGCCTGACCCGCGCCAGCTCGGTGCAGGTCGCCGTTGAAGTCAGCAGCCGTGAGATGCAACTGGCTTCGCCGAAGGTCTTTACCGATGCCGTGGAAAGGATGCTGCGATGAATGTTTTGCTTAAAAGCCTGAGCGTATTGGCGCTGCTGACGCTGTCAGCGCTGGCCAACGCCTTCGACCTGCAACAGCTCAGCGCACAACTGGCGAAACCGGACGTGATCCACGGTCAGTTCGTCCAGGAAAAACACCTGCGCGCCCTGCCGCAGCCGCTGCTCAGCAAGGGCAATTTCGTCCTGGCGAAAAACCACGGCCTGCTCTGGTTGCTGAAAACCCCGCTGCAGCAGGACTACCGCATCACCGCCAAGGGCATCGCCCGCCGCGACGATAACGGCTGGCAATTGCTGCCAAACAAGAGTGCCGGGGCGGAGCAGAACCGCTTGTTCCTTGCCGTTTTGCAAGGTGACAGCAGTGGCCTGCAACGGGATTTCGAACTGGCCCTGAGCGGCGACGCGCAGCAGTGGAAACTCACCCTGACCCCGCGCTCGCTGCTGCTCAAGCAAGTGTTCACGCAGATCAATATCGACGGCGGCACGCTGGTGCAAACCATCGAACTGCTGGAAACCCAGGGCGACAGCACCGTGCTGCGCATGCAGAACAGCAGCGCCGGGCAACCGTTGAGCGACGCGGAGCAACATGACTTTGCCGAGTGAACGCAGGCTGCCCTGGCTATTTCTGATCCTCCTGCTGGCCGTCGTCGCGCTGGCCGGCTGGCAGTGGCGCGACGGTGCGCCGCTGTCGGCGAACCTGATGGAGCTGGTGCCGGGCACCCACCCGGACGCCCTTGAACTACGCGCCGAACAGCGCATGCAGGAGCCGCTCAATCGCGAAATGCTGGTGCTGGTCGGCCACGCCGATCGCCAGCAAGCCGTGGCCATGGCGCAGACGTTGGGCGCGCAATGGCAGGCCAGTGGCCTGTTCGAAAAAGTGCAATGGAACTTGCAGGCAGATCTGCCAGCGCTGCGCACGCAACTGCTGCAAGGGCGATTGGCGATGCTCTCGGCGGATGATCGACAACTGCTGATCGAACACCCCGACGCATTCATTCAACAACGCGTGCAGGCCCTGTTCGACCCGTTCAGCGGTTTCAGTCTGGTGCCGAGCCAGGATGACTGGCTGGGCCTGACCGGGCGCATTCAGAACAGCCAGCCGCAGCACGGTTCGGTGCAACTGGACATCGGCAGCGGCGCGCTGATTGCCGATGCCGACGGCATGAGCTGGGTGCTGCTGCGGGCGCGCACCACCGGCAATGCCTTCGACATGAACTTGCCGCTGCAAGTCGCGGCACTGCTGGGAGCCAGCCGCGAGCAGGCGGCGAAATCCGACGTGCAACTGCTGGCTGCCAGCGGTTTGCTGTACGCGGCCAACGGTCAGCAGCAAGCGACTCGCGAAATGACCTGGGTTGGCGGCGGTGCCACGGTCGGCATCCTGTTGCTGCTGTTACTGGCGTTTCGCCGCTGGCGCGTGTTGCTGGCGTTCGTGCCGGTGCTGGTTGGCATGTTGTTCGGTGCGGTGGCGTGCGTGGCGTTGTTCGGCCACATGCATGTGATGACGCTGGTGCTCGGCTCCAGCCTGATCGGCGTGGCGGTGGATTATCCGCTGCATTATCTGTCGAAGAGCTGGAGCCTGAAACCTTGGCGCAGTTGGCCGGCGTTGCGTTTGACGCTGTCCGGGCTGACCCTGAGCCTGATCACCAGCGCCATCGGTTATCTGGCACTGGCGTGGACGCCGTTCCCGGCGCTGACGCAAATCGCCGTGTTCTCTGCCGCTGGATTGCTCGGTGCGTATTTGTCGGCCGTCTGCCTGCTGCCGGCGCTACTGAACAACGTCGAACTGCGGCCTGCGCAATGGCCGTTGCATCTGGCCCAGCGCCTGGTCAATCTGCGCGAAAAACTCCTCGAACGCGTGCGCACACCGGTGTTGCTGGCGCTGCTGATTGCCTTCTGCGTGGGCGGTCTGGTGCAACTGCAAAGCAAGAATGACATCCGCCAATGGGTCGGCGCACCGCAACAGCTGACCGACGAAGCGCAGACCATCGCGCGCATCACCGGCTATCAGCCGACCAGCCAGTTTTTCCTCGTGCGCGCCGACAATCAGCAGCAATTGCTTGAGCGTCAAGCCGCGCTGAGCGAGCGCCTGGAGCAACTGGTCAATCTCGACAAGCTGCAAGGCTATCTGGCCCTCGATCAACTGGTCAGCCCACCGAACCAGCAAGAGCAAGTGCGCGAGGCGCTGAACAAACTGCCGCAGTACTGGCAGCCACTGCTCGACCTCGGCGTGCCGCTCGCCGCGTTGCAAACCGAGCTGCAACAGTTGCAGACCGTGCCCGCCGAAGACATCGACGCGGCATTGGCCGGCCCGCTCGGCGAGCCGTATCGCACGCTCTGGCTCGGCGCCACCGAAGACGGCGTGGCGGCAATGACCAGTCTGCAAGGCTTGAACAACCCGGCGCTGTTGCGCGTGCAAGCACTGGACTTGCCGGGGGTAATGCTGGTCGATCGCCTCGGTGAATTGAACGAGGTTTTCGCCGCGACGCAGATCAGCGCCGCTGAACTGAAACTCGCTTCCTGCGCGTTGATCGTGCTGGTGCTGATGTTGCCATTTGGTCTCGGCGGTGCGCTGCGCATCGTCGCCCTGCCGTTGCTCGCCGCGCTGTGCAGCCTCGCCAGTCTCGGCTGGCTCGGTCAACCGCTGACGCTGTTCAGTCTGTTCGGCCTGCTGCTGGTCACGGCGATCAGCGTCGATTA
The DNA here is from genome assembly GCF_022662375.1 of Pseudomonas sp. CROZ-RG-20F-R04-15. Taxonomy (GTDB): domain Bacteria; phylum Pseudomonadota; class Gammaproteobacteria; order Pseudomonadales; family Pseudomonadaceae; genus Aquipseudomonas. The sequence goes on from NZ_JAKNQL010000029.1 coordinate 37,748, forward strand.
CGCGATTCTTATGCGTGAACAGGTTGGCGGTGCGGCGGTGAGCCTGCTCGGCACCTTGCTCGCGGCTGTGACGACGTGGTTGTCGTTTGGGTTGCTGGCGGTTTCAAGTACACCGGCGGTGAGCAACTTCGGCCTGTCGGTGAGCCTCGGTCTGGCGTTCAGCTTCATCCTCGCACCGTGGGCCGGGCGCCACGAGCATGCCGCCACAGTCGCGGACCCGGCAGCGTGATGGTCGTCGCCTTCTGGCTCATGGCGCTGGCGCTGTTTGCCGTGGCCACCCGCGTCGGCCGCCACTTTGGCCTGATCCCGATTGTCAGCCAGTTGTTGCTGGCGAGCTTCGGCTTGCCGCTGCTGATGTATTTCTGGATCGAGCCGGGCTGGCAGCTCAGCGGCGCGCAATTGATTGCGCCAGACTGGCTGAAAAACCTCTACAGCCTGAGTTTTGCCCTGCTGCTCGGGCACATTCTCAGTGACGTGATCGATCTGAAACTCGATCGCCAGAGTGTAAAAATCGCCGTGCCGAGTTTTGTCGTACCGTTCGCCTGTGGCCTTGCCGCCGCGTATTGGCTACTGCCGGCGCAACCGTGGCTCAACTCGCTGGCCATCGGTCTGGTGTTCGCGATTACCGCGATCCCGGTGCTGTACCTGTATCTGCGTCACATCGATTATCCGCCGGCCGCCACGCGCCGCCTGGTGCAGACCGCGATCCTCATTGACCTGACCTGCTGGACGTTATTCGGCCTCGCCCAGGGCAGTCTGCATCTGAGCAGTCTGCTGCTGCCGCTGGTTCTCGCCTGTGTGCCGTTGCTATTAAATCTGTTGCGTGTGCGCCGCCCGCTAACCTACAGCCTCGGTTTCTTTGCGCTGCTGGTAATGGCCGAGCATTACAAACTCAACGCGCTGATCTTCGGCATCGGTTATCTGCTGTGCATGGCCGCGCTGAAAGTGCCGCTGGTGCTGCCGCTGCCAGCGCGCTGGATGAGCCGTTTGCAGACGTGGCTGGCGATTCCGCTGATCCTCACGTTCGGCATTGTGCAGATCGACGTGCACAGCGCCCTCGCCAGCCTCGGCGCGCTGCAATGGGCGGCGCTGCTGCTGTTGCCGATTGCCAGTAAACTGCTCGGCAACTGGCTCGGCCTCGGCTGGGCCGGCGCCTCGTTCGAAGGCGCCAGCCGCTGGCGCGAAAGTGTGCTGCTGAACATTCGTGGCCTGAGCGAAATCGTCTTTCTCAATCTGCTCTTGCAACAACAACTCATCACCCCGGCGCTGTACTTCGCGCTGATGCTGATGGGCCTGATCGCGACGCTGCTACCGGCCCTGATCGGCCTGCATCGCGCACCTTTGAATCTGCAACATCCTTTGCCCCGGAGCTCGCGTGCCAATCGTTGAAATGGAATCCCGTCAGGTCGTGATCATCGGCGCCGGCCCGTCCGGCGCCATCGCCGCCGCGCTACTCAAGCGCAAGGGCCACGATGTGCTGGTAATCGAGCGCCAACACTTTCCACGCTTTTCGATCGGCGAAAGCCTGCTCAGCCATTGCCTGGATTTCGTCGAAGAGGCCGGCATGCTCGACGCCGTCAACGCCGCCGGGTTCCAGCGCAAGACCGGCGCCGCATTCGCCTGGGGTGAGCGTTACAGTGCCTTCGATTTCGCTGACACCTTTACCGGCGGCAAACCGACCACGTTCCAGGTGCAACGCGCCGATTTCGACAAACTGCTGGCCGATCAAGCGGCGCTGCAAGGCGCGGAAATCCGCTACGGCGATGCCATCGTCAGCGTCGATTTCGCCCGGACAAAACCGCAGTTGGATGTGCGCCGCGAGGATGGCAGCGAGTATCGCGTCGAAGCCGATTTCGTCCTTGATGCCAGCGGCTACGGCCGCGTGCTGTCACGCTTGCTGGACCTGGAAGCGCCATCGAATTTCCCGGTGCGTCAGGCAGTGTTCACCCACGTCGAAGATCACATCGACAACCCGGCGTTCGACCGCGAAAAGATCCTCGTCACCACCCATCCGGAACATCGCGATATCTGGTTCTGGACCATCCCGTTCAGCAACGGTCGCTGTTCGGTGGGGGTGGTCGCGGCCGAGGAGCACTTCAAGGGTCGCGACAGCGATCTGGAAGCCTGCCTGCGCAGCTTCATCGCCGAAACCCCAAGCCTTGCCGGCGTGTTGAACAACGCTGTATGGGACACGCCGGCGCGCACCCTCGGCGGTTACGCCGCTAATGTGAAAACCCTGCACGGCCCAGGCTTCGCGCTGCTCGGCAACGCGGCGGAATTTCTTGACCCAGTGTTCTCCTCCGGCGTGACCATCGCCATGCGTTCGGCGAGCATGGCCGCCGCCGTGCTGCACCGTCAGTTGCAGGGCGAAACCGTCGACTGGCAAAGCGAATTCGCTGAACCGCTCAAGCGCGGCGTCGACACCTTTCGCTGCTACGTCGAGGGCTGGTACGCCGGCACCTTTCAGGACGTGATTTTCTATGAAGACAGCCAGGCGGAAATTCGCCGGATGATCTGCTCGATCCTTGCCGGTTACGCCTGGGACGAACGCAACCCGTTCGTCAGCGAAGCGCGCCGTCGCTTGAAGATGATTTCCGAACTCTGTGCAAAGGACGCCACATGAACTACTTGAGCGACAGCTACGTCGAGGAAACCCGTTTCGGTTTCTGGTTCCTGCGCAGCCACACCTGGCAGCACCATGTATTGCGCGTGGCGATCAATGACCTGCACGGACTGTTCACTGACGCTCTGCCGGAAAACCCGGTGCTGCTGGACGCCGGTTGCGGTCAGGGCAAGTCGTTCGGCCATCTGCGCCAGACCTTTGCGCCACAGCGGTTGATCGGCGTTGACGCCGACCCGCACAGCCTTGAATTGAGCGGGGCAGAAGCGGCGCGTCTGGGCCTCGACGTGGAGCTGATCGGCAGTGATTGCGCGACGCTCAATGTGGCGGACGCCAGCGTTGATCTGCTGTTCTGTCACCAGACTTTTCATCATCTGGTCGAGCAGGAAAAGGCGCTGGCCGAGTTTTATCGGGTGCTGAAACCGGGCGGCTATCTGCTGTTCGCCGAGTCCACCGAGGCTTACATTGATACCTGGGTGATTCGCTGGCTGTTCCGCCATCCGATGCATGTGCAGAAGAGTGCGGCACAGTACCTGCAGATGATTCGCGGACAGGGGTTTGAGTTTGGCGAGCAGAATGTTTCCTACCCGTATCTGTGGTGGAGCCGGTCGAAGGATTTTGGGTTGCTGGAGCGGTTTGGGGTGCGCAAGCCGAAACCGTTTGGTGAGCGCGAGGAGACGTTGGTGAACGTTGTCGCGCGTAAACCGCTTGAAGGTGATCGTTGATGCGACACATGACCTGTGGGAGCGAGCCTGCTCGCGAAAGCGGTGGGCCAGCCAGCCTCTTTGTTGAATGTGCTGGCGTCTTCGCGAGCAGGCTCGCTCCCACAGTGTCTGCGGTGTGGCGACTTTTTGTGGTCGGCGTGATGCTTCTGTTGAGTGCCTGCGCCAGTCAGGCGCCGTTGCCGGCGGGAAATCCATCGCTGTCCCTGCCGCTGCAACTCCACATCGAACGCCAGCAAGCCGAACAACGCCAGGACTGGCTGCTGGTGATCCAGCACGAAGGCCCGGGCATCCGTTGGTCGATGATGGATCCGCTGGGTATTCCCCAAGCCCGTCAGCAACTGATCGACGGCCACTGGCAAGCCGATGGTCTGCTGCCACCGAACCCGGAAGCCCGGGAATTGTTCGCCGCACTGTTGTTCGCCCTGACCCCGTCCGGTGAGCTGCTGCGCAATTACCCCGCCGCGCAACAACAAGGTCAGCAACGCTCGCTGCCTGCGCGCTGGGATATTCACTATTCACAACCGTTGAGCTTTCAATTGAACCTGCCCCAAGGCCCGCACTATCGGGTTTCACCGCTGGGTGAACCGACGCCATGACCGCCTACCTGAATGCCCTCGGCGTGATCTGTGCGCTGGGTCGCGACAAGCAACAAATCGCGCGCAATTTATTCGCTGGCGACTGCTCGGGCATGCGCCATGAGTCCGGCTGGGTGCCCGAGCGTGTGTTACCCGTCGCTGCCGTGCAGGGCGAACTGGCGCCGATCCCGCCAGAACTCGCCGATCAGCGCAGCCGCAATAATCAGCTGTTGCTGGAAGCGGCACTGCAGATTCGCGATGACATCGATCAAGCGATCCAGACTTACGGCCGCGAGCGCATTGGTGTGGTGCTCGGCACCAGCACTTCGGGTATCGACGAGGCCAGTCGTGGTCTGGCGCACTACATCCGCGAGCAACAGTTTCCGGCTGAATACGATTACCGTCAGCAGGAACTCGGCGCGCCGGCGAATTTCCTCGCCGACTGGCTACAACTGAGCGGCCCGGCCTACGTGATTTCCACCGCTTGCACTTCCAGCGCCCGTGCCTTGATGAGTGCTCAGCGTCTACTCGATCTGGGTCTGTGCGACGCGGTGCTGTGTGGCGGCGTCGACAGCCTGTGCAAGTTAACCCTCAACGGTTTTTCGTCACTGGAAGCCATGTCCGATGAGCGCTGCAATCCGTTCTCGGCCAACCGCAGTGGTATCAATATCGGCGAAGCGGCGGTGCTGTTCGTGATGAGCAAACAACAAGGCAACGGGCCGGCGATTGCACTGCTTGGCGCCGGCGCCAGTTCCGACGCGCATCACATTTCCGCCCCTGAACCGACCGGGCGCGGCGCTCTGCAAGCGATGCAAAAAGCCTTGAGCCGCGCACATCTGCAAGCAGCGCAGATCAACTACCTGAACCTGCACGGCACCGCCACCCAGCACAACGACGCCATGGAAAGTCTGGCGGTCGCCGAACTGTTTCCCGAGGGCGTCGCCTGCTCATCGACCAAACCGATGACCGGCCATACCCTCGGCGCAGCCGGCGCACTGGAAGCAGCGTTCTGCTGGTTGAGCCTGAGCGCCGACAATCCCGACCACGCCTTGCCGCCACATGTCTGGGACGGTCAGGCCGATCCCGCGCTGCCGCCACTCAAATGGGTGACCGCAAGCGAGCGCCTGACGTCCATTGCACCCCGCTACCTGATGAGCAACTCGTTTGCCTTCGGCGGCAACAACGTCAGCCTGATTATCGGAGACGCCCCATGACTGACTGGCCGCTCGCCGAACTGCTGCCCCATGCCGGCGACATGATTCTGATCGACAGCATCCTCAGCTTTGACGAGGAGCAGATTTTCACCCGCCTTACTGTCAAGCCAGATGGCCTGTTCAGCCTGCCCGACGGCAGCCTGCCGGCATGGGTCGGCGTCGAACTGATGGCGCAGAGCGTCGCCGCGTTTGCCGGTTGCCACGCGCGACTCAAAGGCAATCCGGTGGAGTTGGGGTTCCTGCTCGGCACGCGCAAGTTCGAATGCAACGTCGAAGCCTTTCCCGCCGGTAATGATCTGACCATTCATGGTCTGCGCTCGCTGGAAGACGACAACGGCATGGGCGTCTTCGAATGTCATGTCCACGGCGCCGGCATCCATGCCAGCGCGCGGCTGAACGTGTTCCGCCCACCCCAGCCATCCCAATATCTGCAACAGACACAGGAGTCGAACGATGACTGAATCCGTACTGGTCACCGGCTCCAGCCGTGGCATCGGCCGCGCCATTGCTTTGCGTCTGGCGCAGGCCGGGCACGATATCGTCCTGCATTGCCGCAGCGGCATGGCCGAAGCACAAGCCGTTCAGGCTGAAGTCGAAGCGCTGGGCCGCAAGGCGCGGATCCTGCAATTCGACGTCGCCGACCGCGAAACCTGCAAAACCATTCTGGAAACCGACGTCGAAATCCATGGCGCCTATTACGGCGTAGTGTTGAACGCCGGGCTGACCCGTGACGGTGCCTTTCCGGCGCTGAGCGACGACGATTGGGACGTGGTGCTGCGCACCAACCTCGACGGCTTCTACAACGTTCTGCACCCGGTGATGATGCCGATGATCCGCCGCCGTGCCGCTGGTCGCATTGTCTGCATCACCTCGGTGTCGGGGCTGATCGGCAACCGTGGCCAAGTCAACTACAGCGCCTCCAAGGCCGGGGTGATTGGCGCGGCAAAGGCGTTGGCGATCGAGCTGGGCAAGCGCAAAATCACGGTTAACTGCGTCGCGCCGGGGCTGATCGACACGGCGATGCTCGACGAAAACGTGCCGGTGGAAGAATTGATGAAAATGATCCCCGCGCAACGCATGGGCACCCCGGAAGAGGTCGCCAGTGCGGTGAATTTCCTGATGTCGGCGGAAGCCTCGTACATCACCCGCCAGGTCCTGGCGGTCAACGGAGGCCTGTGCTGATGAAGCGCGTCGTCGTCACCGGCATGGCCGGCATCACTTCGCTGGGCAGCGACTGGCAGACCATCGCCGGCAACTTCGCGGCCAATCGCAGCGGCATTCGCCGGATGGACGAGTGGGATCGTTTCAGCGAACTCAACACGCGTCTGGCCGGGCCAATCGATGACTTTGCAGTGCCCGCGCACTGGACCCGCAAGCAACTGCGCAGCATGGGCCGGGTGTCGCGTCTCGCGGTGGGCGCGGCGGAACAGGCACTCGCCGACGCCGGACTGCTCGGCGATCCTTCGATCAAGGACGGGCGCATGGGCGTGGCCTGCGGCTCGTCCACCGGCAGCACCGACGAGATCAAAGCGTTCGGCAACATGCTGCTCAACTCGGTGGCCGAAGGCCTCAACGCCAACTCCTACGTGCGAATGATGCCGCACACCACCGCCGCCAATATCAGCATCTTCTTTGGCCTGACCGGGCGACTGATCCCGACGTCCAGTGCCTGCACCAGCGGCAGCCAGGGCATCGGTTACGCCTACGAGGCGATCAAGTTCGGCCGCCTGCCCCTGATGCTCGCCGGCGGCGCCGAAGAGCTGTGCCCGACCGAAGCCATGGTCTTCGACGCGCTCTATGCCACCAGCCTGAAAAACGATGCGCCGCAGACCAGCCCGCGCCCGTACGACAAGGATCGTGACGGCCTGGTGATCGGTGAAGGTGGCGGCATGCTCGTCCTCGAAGAGCTGGACCACGCCCTCGCGCGCGGTGCGCACATCCACGCCGAGATTGTCGGTTTCGGCAGCAACGCCGACGGCCAGCACACCACACGCCCGGAACAAGTGACCATGCGCCGAGCCATGGAGCTGGCGCTGGAAGACGCCGGCCTGACACCGGATGCCATCGGTTATGTAAATGGCCACGGCACCGCTACAGAACAGGGCGACATTGCCGAAACACTGGCAACCAGCAGTTTGTTTGGCGAACGCATGCCGATCAGTTCGCAGAAGAGCTTCCTCGGCCACACCCTCGGCGCCTGCGGCGCGCTGGAGTCGTGGTTCAGCATCGAAATGATGAACCGCGATCAGTACGTGCACACGTTCAACCTCGACGAGGTCGATCCGCACTGCGGCAAACTCGATTACCTGCGCGGTGAATTCCGCCAGATGCATCACGACTACGTGATGAACAACAATTTCGCTTTTGGTGGCGTCAACACCTCGTTGATTTTCCGCCGCTGGCACTGACCGCTACACGTTTGGAGTGAAGGGAATGACTCAGTTTCACCGCATCGCCGCTCTGTTGGCACTGGCTTTTGTGCTCGGCGGTTGCACCAGCAAACCGGTTTACAACGCCAAGGAAGAGTTCTCGCCGAACCTAGGCTTCACCCAGCCACAGATGAGCCGCGCGATCGTCACCGCGCTCAATGACCGTCAATGGGTGGTGCAATCGGTGCGTCCGGGCATGATCAAAGCGGCGATCACCGTGCGCGGTCGCCATCACGCCGAAATCGATATTCCGTTCACCCCGACCTCGTTCGAAATCGACTACCGCAGCAGCTACGGCCTCGACGCCAAGGACGGCAAGATCCACGGCAACTACAACCGCTGGGTCAACCGCCTGCGCGACAACGTACTCAAAGAGCTGTCGATCAACCCGGACATCGAAGCCGTCAACAACCTCGGCATCATCAAACAAGGCGCTGACGAGCCGACTTACCTGAGCTTCCGTGAAGGCGTCAAACGCGCCACCGACGCCGGCCTGCTCGACGGCAGCGTGAAGTTCTACCTGGCCGGCGAAACCTTGCCGAAACAGGTGCGCAAACTCGACACCGTGAGCAGCAGCCGCAAAACCAACGGCTCGAACAAGTCCGACGAAGACGCCTGCTTCTGGGCCCTGCAATCGGCTCTGGCGACCCTGCAGAACGCGGCGAAAAAAGCCGACGCCAATGCGGTGATCAACATCGCCAGCGTCGACCAGCGTGAGCTGTACAAGGACACCGAGAAATTCCAGTGCCGTGCCGGGCTGGTAGTGTCGAGCGTGGCGTTGCGCGGGGATCTGGCGCACGTGGATTGATGGGATTGTAGAAACGACAAAGGGCGCCATTCGGCGCCCTTTGTCATTCAGCCCGGATCAAGTACTGGCGTGTAACTTCAATCCTAACGCCTTCACCACTTTCAGGATTGTTCCGAACTCGGGGTTTCCTTCACCTGATAGTGCGCGGTAGAGGCTCTCTCGGGACAACCCTGCATCACGTGCGACCTGAGTCATGCCTCGCGCTCTCGCTATGGTGCCAAGTGCCTTGGCGATAAAAGCCGGGTCATCTCCAGCCTCCTCCATGCAGGCGTCCAGATAGTTAGCCATGTCCTCTTCTGTCTTGAGGTACTCGGCTGAGTCCCAACGAGTGAATTTTTCGGTCATGGGTTTTGCTCCTGCCAGGACTCCGCGATGAGCCTGGCTTGCTTGATATCTCGGGGTTGGCCGCTCTTGTCTCCGCCGCAAAGGAGGATGACCACTTGCCGACCTTGTTGCATGAAATAGACTCGATATCCGGGGGCCATAGTCAATTCTGACTTCGCTGAGCCCTTCACCGATAGCTTTGACATCGCCAAAATTTCCGTCAGCCATACGATCAATTCGCACCTAAATACGCATCCTGGCGCGACTATCAGCCAACTTTAAAATCCAGCTGGAAAATGTGGAACTTCGAAGAATCTCAGTCATGGCCGAAGTGTAGCCTTTGAGCTACACATACTCCACACTGTTTTCTCTGTAGCAGATGTACGGTGTCTACACTCTTTGAATCAGCGAATGTTCATCGCTACGTCAAGGAGATGACCATGCAAGTGAAAGCCCTGATCGCCGTCGCACTTTTCGCGCTACTGCCCAGCGCCAGCCACGCCACCAATCTGATGTACATGCCCTTCGAAACCGTGCTGTCGGACGCGATTCGCGCCGGACGGCTGGATGGCAGTGTGAAGTTCTATCTGCTCGGTAATGGGCCGCAGGGGACTCAGCAGTTGCTGCGCAGCGGGGTGATCAGTGATTTGAAGACCAACGGATTCAACAAGAGTGATCACGATTCTTGCGAGTGGGTACTGCAGTCGAATCTGATCAAGTTGCAGGCCGATGCCAAGCGGGTCGGGGCGAATGCAGTGGTCAATATCGTCAGTTACTACGACCAGCATGTGCGCAAGGATTTGAATACATATGAATGCCGGGCAGGGGTTTTTGTCACGCGGGTGGCGTTGAAGGGAGATTTGGTGCGGTTGCCCTGAATTGGGTGGTGCCTGCTCGCGATTTGATTGCGCAGCAATCACGCCTTTGAAGGTTCGACTTTGCGCGTGAGTAAATCTACGAACGCCTTGGCCATCGGCGACTTTTGATCCTTGCGCTGCACCAGCCACACCGCAGACACCGCTTCCGGATCGAGCAACGGTCGGTAGACCACGCCATCGATGCGCATCCGCTGATAGGACGCCGGCAGTACCGAAACCCCCAACCCCGCTGCGACCAGACCGATGATGGTCATCGCCTCCCCCGCCTCTTGGGCGAAGTGCGGGCTGAACCCGGCATCGCGCGCCAGACTCAGCAATTGCGCATACAGCCCGCTGCCGTAACTGCGCGGAAAGAACACGAACGGCTCCAGCGCCAGCGCCGAGAGGAACAAGCCCTCCTCCGACCCCTGCGCCAGTGGATGCTTGGAACCGAGCACGGCGACCAGCGGCTCGCGCATCAACTCGACCACGCTGAGCGAATCCGGCAACCCCAGCGGGCGCATGATCCCGACCTCGATTGATTCATCCACCAGGCCCTCGGCGACTTGCGTGCTGCTCATCTCACGAAGGTTGAGGTGCACCGCCGGAAAACGCTGGCGAAAGGCAAAGATCGCCTGGGGAATGGTCGAGTTGAACGGCGCCGACGAGGTGAAACCAATCTTCAATTCCCCCAACTCCCCGAGTTGCGCACGCCGGGCCACATCCGCCGCTTTATCAACCTGCGCCAGCACCAATCGCGCCTCTTCGAGAAACAATCGCCCGGCCTCACTCAGCTCGACCCGACGATTGGTCCGTTCGAACAGCCGCGCGCCAACCTCTTGCTCCAGCGCCTGAATCTGCTGGCTCAGCGGCGGCTGCGAGATGCCCAGCACTTGTGCGGCGCGGCCGAAGTGCAGTTCTTCGGCGACGGCGATGAAGTAGCGCAGATGACGCAATTCCATGAAAACCCCATTAGGTCGTTAAAGCTATCAAACAGGTCGAACAATATATTGGATAGAAACATTAGCCAGCTATATGATTTTTTCATTGCCTGCCTGGCCGTGCCCTCCGAGGTCTGAAGTGAAAACTGCTGTCGCGCCCCTAGCCCATGAAGTCCCGCCCGCTGCGGCGGACGATGTCGTCGCCGAGCTGCAAGAGATCTACATCGAAAAAGGTACGCCGATGTTCATGCGCACGGTGCTGGCGCTGTTCAGCGGCGGTTTCGCGACGTTTGCCCTGCTGTATTGCGTGCAGCCAATGATGCCGCTGTTGTCCCACGAGTACGGAATCAATGCGGCGCAAAGCAGCCTGATTCTTTCGGTGGCCACCGGCATGCTCGCCATCGGCCTGCTGATCACCGGGCCGATTTCCGATCGGGTCGGGCGCAAACCGGTGATGGTGACCGCGCTGTTCGCGGCAGCGCTTTGCACCATGGCCAGTGCAATGATGCCGAGTTGGGAAGGTGTGCTGATCATGCGTGCGCTGATCGGGCTGTCGTTGAGCGGGCTGGCAGCGGTGGCAATGACCTATCTGAGTGAAGAAATTCATCCGCAACACATTGGTCTGGCGATGGGTTTGTACATTGGCGGCAACGCGATTGGCGGGATGAGCGGGCGCTTGATCACCGGTGTGCTGATCGACTTCGTCAGCTGGCACACGGCGATGTTGGTGATCGGTGGTTTGGCGATGATTGCCGCAGCGGTGTTCTGGAAAATCCTTCCGGAGTCGCGCAACTTCCGTTCGCGCTCAATGCACCCACGCAGTTTGCTCGACGGTTTCACCATGCACTTTCGTGATGCTGGGCTGCCGCTGCTGTTTCTGGAGGCGTTCGTGCTGATGGGCGCGTTCGTCACGCTGTTCAACTACATCGGCTATCGCTTGCTGGCGGCGCCGTACAACCTCGATCAGGTGTTCGTTGGATTGTTGTCGGTGGTGTATCTGTCAGGGATCTACAGCTCGGCGAAGATCGGATCGCTCGCCGATAAACTGGGGCGACGCAAGGTACTGTGGGCGACCATTGCGCTGATGTTTGCCGGTCTTGCCTTGACGATGTTTACGCCGCTGCTGCTAGTGATCGTCGGGATGCTGATTTTCACCTTTGGCTTCTTTGGCGCGCATTCGGTGGCGAGCAGCTGGATCGGCCGCCGTGCGACCAAGGCCAAGGGGCAGGCGTCGTCGCTGTATCTGTTCAGCTATTACGCCGGGTCGAGCATTGCCGGGACGGCGGGTGGGGTGTTCTGGCATCTGGGTGGCTGGAACGGGATTGGCCTGTTCATCGGTTCGCTGTTGCTGATCGCACTGCTGGTGGCGTTGAAGCTGGCAAAACTGCCGCCGTTGCAAGGTGTTAAGGCCTGATACAAAACCCAATCTGGGAGCGAGCCTGCTCGCGAAGGCGTTGTGTCAGTTCATACAACTGTGGCTGATCCACCGCTTTCGCGAGCAGGCTCGCTCCCACATTTGATCCTCGTACGACGTTGGATTGTGCAAACAAAAACGCCCGGCATATGCCGGGCGTTTTTTATTGAAGCACGATCACTCGTGATACTGCGCCGATAGCTCATGCACCGCGCTCAGGAACGCACCGGCGTGCTCCGGATCAACCTCAGGCGTGATGCCATGGCCAAGGTTGAACACGTGGCCGCTGCCCTTGCCGTAGCTGGCCAGAATGCGCCCGACTTCAGTGCGGATCGCTTCCGGTTTGGCGTAGAGCACGGTCGGGTCCATGTTGCCTTGCAGGGCAACCTTGTCGCCAACACGGGCGCGGGCGTTGCCGATGTCGCAGGTCCAGTCCAGGCCCAGTGCGTCGGCACCAGCCTCGGCGATGCTTTCCAGCCATAGGCCGCCGTTTTTGGTGAAGAGAATCACCGGCACTTTGCGACCGTCGTGTTCGCGGATCAGGCCGCTGACGATTTTCTTCATGTAGGCCAGCGAGAACTCCTGATAAGCCGCCGCCGACAGGTTGCCGCCCCAGGTATCAAAAATCTGCACGGCTTGCGCGCCGGCCATGATCTGGCCGTTGAGGTACGAGATCACCGACTGCGCCAGTTTATCCAGCAGCAGGTGCATGGCTTGCGGGTTGTCGTAGAGCATGGCTTTGGTCTTGCGGAAGTCTTTCGACGAACCGCCTTCAACCATGTAGGTCGCCAGGGTCCACGGGCTGCCGGAGAAACCGATCAGCGGCACACGACCGTTCAGCTCGCGACGGATGGTGCTGACCGCGTCCATCACGTAGCCGAGGTCTTTGTGCGGATCCGGGATCGGCAGGGCTTCGATATCGGCGAGGGTGCTGACGACTTTCTTGAAACGCGGGCCTTCACCGGTCTCGAAGTACAAGCCTTGGCCCATGGCATCGGGAATGGTGAGGATGTCGGAAAACAGGATCGCCGCGTCCAGTTGTGGATAGCGGTCGAGCGGTTGCATGGTGACTTCGCAGGCGAATTCCGGATTCATGCACAGGCTCATGAAATCACCGGCCTGGGCGCGGCTGGCGCGGTACTCCGGCAGGTAGCGGCCGGCCTGACGCATCATCCACACCGGGGTGACGTCTACGGGTTGCTTGAGCAGGGCGCGGAGGAAACGGTCGTTCTTCAGGGCAGTCATGTCGGCATCCGGAAAAAAAGTGCGGGCATTTTCTCAGAGCGCGACGCAAAAGGCACGGATGCAGGTCAGCCTTTTGTCTATCGGGTCAATTTATTGCGCTGGAATGGGTAATCAGCAACCCTGAAAAACAACTGTGGGAGCGAGCCTGCTCGCGAAGAGGCCGGCACATCCAACATTCAAGTTGGCTGACAGACTGCTTTCGCGAGCAGGCTCGCTCCCACATTTTTGATCGCATTTCAGCTTGAAATGTAATCAGACGCCCAGGTAATCGAGGATCCCTTCGGCAGCATTGCGCCCTTCGAAGATCGCCGTCACCACCAGGTCGGAACCGCGCACCATGTCGCCACCGGCGAAGATTTTCGGGTTGCTGGTCTGGTGCTTGTACTGACCTTGCTCAGGAGCAACGACGCGGCCCTGGCTGTCAGTCTGGATTTCGAACTGCTCGAACCACGGCGCCGGGCTCGGGCGGAAACCGAACGCGATGACCACGGCATCAGCCGGGATGATCTCTTCGGAGCCCGGGATCGGCTCAGGGCTGCGACGGCCACGGGCGTCCGGCTCGCCGAGACGGGTCTCGACCACTTTGACGCCTTCGACCTTGTCTTCACCGACGATGGCGATTGGCTGACGGTTGTAGAGGAATTTCACCCCTTCTTCCTTGGCGTTCTTCACCTCTTTGCGCGAGCCGGGCATGTTTGCTTCGTCACGACGATAAGCGCAGGTCACCGATTTGGCACCCTGACGGATCGACGTGCGGTTGCAGTCCATCGCCGTGTCGCCACCGCCGAGCACCACAACCTTCTTGCCTTTCATGTCGACGAAATCTTCCGGCGACTTTTCAAAGCCCAGGTTGCGGTTGACGTTGGCGATCAGGAAGTCCAGCGCGTCATACACGCCCGGCAGATCCTCACCGGCAAAACCGCCCTTCATGTAGGTGTAGGTGCCCATGCCCATGAATACTGCATCGTATTCGGCGAGCAGTTGTTCCATGGTCACGTCTTTGCCGACTTCGGTATTCAGACGGAACTCGATGCCCATGCCGGTGAAGACTTCGCGACGATTGCTCAGCACGGTCTTCTCAAGCTTGAACTCGGGGATGCCGAAGGTCAGCAAGCCACCGATTTCGGGGTTCTTGTCGAACACCACCGGGGTCACGCCGCCGCGTACCAGCACGTCGGCACAGCCCAGCCCCGCCGGGCCCGCACCGATGATCGCGACACGTTTGCCGGTCGGTTTGACCTTGGACATGTCCGGGCGCCAGCCCATGGCGAACGCGGTGTCGGTGATGTACTTCTCGACCGAACCGATGGTCACCGCGCCGAAGCCGTCGTTAAGGGTGCAGGCACCTTCGCACAGACGATCCTGCGGACAGACCCGGCCGCAGACTTCCGGCAGGGTGTTGGTCTGGTGCGACAGCTCGGCGGCCTGGAGGATGTTGCCCTCGGCCACCAATTTGAGCCAGTTGGGAATGAAGTTGTGCACCGGGCACTTCCATTCGCAATACGGGTTGCCGCAACCCAGGCAGCGGTGGGCCTGGTCGGCCGACTGCTGGGGTTTGAACGGTTCGTAGATTTCGACGAACTCTTTCTTGCGTTGACGCAACAGTTTCTTCTTCGGATCTTTGCGCCCGACATCGATGAACTGGAAGTCGTTATTCAGACGTTCAGCCATTGTTAAAACCTCATCAAACTCTTCAGGCGCATATCACTGCGGGTTGGCACGAGTGCTGGAAAGCAACGACTTCAGGTTGGCAGCCTTGGGCTTGACCAGCCAGAAACGGCGCAGGTAGTCATCGAGGTTTTCGGCGAGTTCACGACCCCACTCGCTGTCGGTTTCCGCGACGTACTCGTTCAGCACGTTTTGCAGGTGGCTGCGATAGGCTTCCATCGCCTCGCCGCTGATCCGCTGGATTTCCACCAGTTCGTGGTTGACCCGGTCAACGAAGGTGTTGTCCTGATCGAGCACGTAGGCGAAACCACCGGTCATGCCAGAGCCGAAGTTGTAACCGGTCTTGCCCAGAACGCAGACAAAACCACCGGTCATGTACTCACAGCAGTGATCGCCAGTGCCTTCCACAACCGTGTGGGCACCGGAGTTGCGCACGGCGAAACGCTCGCCTGCGGTGCCGGCGGCGAACAGCTTGCCGCCCGTGGCGCCATACAGGCAGGTGTTGCCGATGATGGCGCTGTCCTGAGTTTTGTAAACGCTGCCCTTCGGCGGCACGATGGTCAGCTTGCCACCGGTCATGCCTTTGCCGACGTAGTCGTTGGCGTCGCCTTCGAGGTACATGTTCAGACCGCCGGCGTTCCACACGCCGAAGCTCTGGCCGGCAGTGCCTTTGAAGCGGAAGGTGATCGGCGCTTTCGCCATCCCCTGGTTGCCGTGCTTGCGCGCGATTTCGCCGGAGATCCGCGCGCCGATCGAACGGTCGCAGTTGCAGATGTCCAGGTCGAACTCGGCGCCGCTCATGTCGTTGATCGCCGACGAGGCCATCTCGACCATTTTCTCGGCCAGCAGGCCTTGGTCGAACGGAGGGTTGCGCTCAACGCCGCAGAACTGTGGCTTGTCCGCCGGAATGTGATCGCTGCCCAACAGCGGCGTCAGATCGAGGTGGTTTTGCTTGGCGGTCTGGCCTTCGAGGATTTCCAGCAGATCGGTGCGACCGATCAGCTCTTCGAGGGAGCGCACGCCGAGTTTGGCCAGCCACTCACGGGTTTCTTCGGCGACGTAGGTGAAGAAATTCACCACCATGTCGACGGTACCGATGTAGTGATCCTTGCGCAGCTTCTCGTTCTGCGTCGCAACGCCGGTGGCGCAGTTGTTCAGGTGGCAGATACGCAGGTATTTGCAGCCCAGCGCGATCATTGGCGCAGTACCGAAGCCGAAGCTTTCGGCGCCGAGGATTGCAGCCTTGATCACGTCGAGGCCGGTTTTCAGGCCGCCGTCGGTCTGCACCCGGACTTTGCCGCGCAGGTCGTTGCCGCGCAGGGTCTGGTGGGTTTCGGCGAGGCCGAGTTCCCACGGTGCGCCGGCGTACTTGATCGAGGTCAGCGGCGAAGCACCGGTGCCGCCGTCGTAGCCGGAGATGGTGATCAAGTCCGCGTAGGCCTTGGCCACACCGGCGGCGATGGTGCCGACGCCTGCTTCGGCTACCAATTTGACCGAAACCAGTGCTTTCGGGTTGACCTGCTTGAGGTCGAAAATCAACTGCGACAAGTCTTCGATCGAGTAGATGTCGTGGTGCGGCGGCGGCGAAATCAGGGTTACGCCCGGCACTGCGTAACGCAGCTTGGCGATCAGCCCGTTGACCTTACCGCCCGGCAGTTGCCCGCCCTCGCCCGGCTTGGCGCCTTGGGCGACCTTGATCTGCAGCACTTCGGCGTTGACCAGGTATTCCGGGGTTACGCCGAAACGGCCAGTCGCGACCTGCTTGATTTTCGAGCTCTTGATGGTGCCGTAACGCGCCGGATCTTCACCACCTTCACCGGAGTTGGAACGCGCGCCGAGGCGGTTCATGGCTTCGGCCAGGGCTTCGTGAGCTTCCGGCGACAAGGCGCCCAGCGAGATACCGGCGGAGTCGAAGCGCTTGAGCACCGATTCCAGTGGTTCGATTTCACTGATGTCCAGCGGTTTGTCGAGGGTCTTGACCTTGAACAGGTCGCGGATCATCGACACCGGACGGTTGTCCACCAGCGAGGTGTATTCCTTGAACTTGGCGTAGTCGCCCTGCTGCACAGCGGCTTGCAGAGTGTTGACCACGTCCGGGTTGTAGGCGTGATATTCGCCACCGTGGACGAACTTCAGCAGACCGCCCTGCTGGATCGGCTTGCGCGGGCTCCAGGCTTCGGTAGCCAGTGCTTTCTGCTCGGCTTCGATGTCGACGAAACGCGCACCCTTGATGCGGCTCGGCACGCCACGGAAGCTCAGGTCGCACACTTCTTCGGACAGGCCAATGGCCTCGAACAGCTGCGCACCACGGTACGAGGCGATGGTCGAAATGCCCATCTTCGACAGAATCTTAAGCAGGCCTTTGGTGATGCCTTTGCGGTAGTTCTTGAACACCTCATAGAGGTCGCCCAGCACTTCACCGGTACGGATCAGGTCGCCCAGCACTTCGTACGCGAGGAACGGATAAACCGCCGAGGCGCCGAAACCGATCAGCACCGCGAAGTGATGCGGGTCACGGGCGGTCGCGGTTTCAACGAGGATGTTGGAATCGCAACGCAGGCCTTTTTCGGTCAGGCGGTGGTGCACCGCACCGGTCGCCAGCGAGGCGTGGATCGGCAGCTTGCCCGGGGCGATATGACGGTCGCTCAGGACGATCTGGGTACGCCCGGCGCGCACGGCTTCTTCAGCCTGATCGGCAACGTTGCGGATCGCCGCTTCGAGGCCGACGCTTTCGTCGTAGTTGAGGTCGATGATCTGCCGCTCGAAACCCGGGCGGTCGAGGTTCATCAACGAGCGCCACTTGGCCGGCGAAATCACTGGCGAGCTGAGGATCACGCGCGAGGCGTGTTCCGGCGACTCCTGGAAAATGTTGCGCTCGGCACCGAGGCAGATTTCCAGCGACATCACGATCGCTTCACGCAGCGGGTCGATCGGCGGGTTGGTGACCTGCGCGAACTGCTGACGGAAGTAGTCGTACGGCGTACGCACGCGCTGCGACAGCACGGCCATCGGCGTGTCGTCGCCCATCGAACCCACGGCTTCGTAACCTTGCTCGCCGAGCGGACGCAGGACCTGATCGCGCTCTTCGAACGTGACCTGATACATCTTCATGTATTGCTTGAGCTGATCGACGTCGTAAAACGCCGAACCGTGGTCGTTGTCTTCCATGGTCGCCTGAATGCGCAGGGCATTCTTGCGCAGCCATTGCTTGTACGGATGACGGGACTTCAGGCGGTTGTCGATCGCATCGGTGTCGAGGATCTGCCCGGTTTCGGTGTCCACGGCGAAGATCTGGCCCGGGCCGACGCGGCCCTTGGCAATCACGTCTTCCGGCTTGTAATCCCACACGCCGATTTCCGAAGCGAGGGTGATGAAACCGTTGGTGGTGGTGACCCAGCGCGCCGGGCGCAGACCGTTACGATCGAGCAGGCACACCGCGTAACGACCGTCGGTCATTACCACGCCGGCCGGGCCGTCCCACGGTTCCATGTGCATCGAGTTGTACTCGTAGAACGCACGCAGATCCGGGTCCATGGTTTCGACGTTCTGCCACGCCGGCGGAATGATCATCCGCACGCCACGGAACAGGTCGATGCCACCGGTGACCATCAGTTCGAGCATGTTGTCCATGCTCGAGGAGTCGGAACCGACACGGTTGACCAGCGGGCCGAGTTCTTCCAGATCCATCAGATCGTTGCTGAACTTGGTCCGACGGGCCTGCGCCCAGTTACGGTTACCGGTGATGGTGTTGATCTCGCCGTTGTGGGCGAGGAAGCGGAATGGCTGCGCCAGCGGCCATTTCGGCAGGGTGTTGGTGGAGAAGCGCTGGTGGAACACGCAGATCGCGGTTTGCAGGCGCTCGTCACTCAGGTCTGGATAAAACGCGGCCAGATCGGCCGGCATCATCAGGCCTTTATAGATGATGGTCTTGTGCGAAAAGCTGCAGATGTAGTGGTCGGAGTCGACGGCGTTGGCCACCGACGAACGACGACGCGCACTGAACAGCTTCACCGCCATGTCCTGATCGCTCAGGCCTTCGCCGCCGATGTACACCTGCTCGATCTGTGGCAGGCGCTCAAGGGCCAGGCGGCCGAGGACGCTGGTGTCGATTGGCACTTTGCGCCAGCCGATCAACTGCAGGCCTTCAGCAAGGATCTCGCGGTTCATGTTCTCGCGAGCGGCTTCGGCCTTGGCCGGATCCTGGTTGAAGAAGACCATGCCCACCGCATATTGCTTGGGCAGTTCGACGCTGAAGGTTTCCTGGGCAATGGCACGCAGAAACGCATCAGGCTTTTGAATCAGCAGACCGCAACCGTCACCGGTCTTGCCGTCGGCATTAATCCCACCGCGGTGGGTCATGCAGGTCAGGGCCTCAATGGCCGTTTGCAAAAGGGTATGACTGGGCTCGCCCTGCATATGGGCTATCAGGCCGAAACCGCAGTTATCCTTGAATTCATCTGGTTGGTACAGACCTGCTTTCATAGACACTTTCTCACCAGGCTGCCTCTTTTCGAGGCAAATTTCTTTTCAATTCAACCACTTGCATTCCGCGCCGAACGTACGCCGGCTTGGCGGGGGCAAAAGGGTGGTCATTGTACACAGCGACACAGAGGCTCACAAATTTGACGACGAAATGTCGCAAATTCATGTCGCATTTGTGAAAGGTTTAAAGCGATCTGCTGTGCTAGTCAAAACTTTTTTAATTTTGACCGCAACGACTCAAAGACTACTATGACGCAGACACCACAAGGCACGCGACCTGGAAGGAAGCGCGCACTCGTAGAAATTTTGAGGTGCTTGGAGAGGCGGCCTGGGTAAGGCCGCCGAATCTTCAGCGAGTTGTTGCCAGTTCCTGTTGGACGCTGGCGACAGTGCGAGGCCAAGGTTTACCAGCCTGAACCTTCGCTGGCAAGGCCTTGATGGCAGAAACGGCCGCATCACGATTGGCAAAGTTGCCGTAGGTGATCACGTAAAGCGGTTTGCCGTTGAGGACTTTCTTGAAATAACGGTACTCGCCACCCTGCTCCTTGACGAAGCTTTGCGCGGCTGCCTCGGAGCTGGTGCCGAGGATCTGCACCACGTAGTTGCCGGTCGGCTGACCGGCGTACCAGCTGCCACCGGCGGCTTTGGCAACGGTCACCGGCTTCTCGGCCGTTTTGGCCGCAGCGACTGGCTTGGCCGGCGCTGGAGCCGGTTTCGCTGCTGGTGCTGCCGGAGCAGGCTTGGCGGTGGCGACTTGCGTCGGCGCTGGCGTCGGCTTGGCGGCAGGCAACGGAACCGGTGTCGGCGCTGGACCGGCCGGAACGCCCGCAGGCGGTGCGGAAGTGGTAACGGTCGGCGGGGTATTGCTGGAACCTTCCAGCGGCACACCATCGTCGCCTTCGGTAATGCCACCGGCCGCTTCGGCCAACGGACCGCGCATCACCGGTTGCGAGTTGCCGACCAGCGGCAACGGCATCGGCTGTGTATTACCGGCGAACTCGACGTTCGGCGCGCCGCCATTGGCTGCGCCCTGGCCCAATGGCAACTGTGCCTGCTCATTGGCCGGTGCACCGGTGGTCGGCGCCTTGTTGCGACCCGGCATCAGCCAGGCGGCAGCGACCGCGACCACAACGACGGCGGAAATCGCCAATACGTGTTTCTTCGGCATGTTGAACCCCATACTTGGACGCTTGACCGCAGAGCGGCTGGCAATCATGACTTCGATCAGAGCATCGCGAGCGACCTGGTTGATGTTGCCCGGCCAACCCTCGGCGCTTTCGTGAATATCAGAGATCTGATCTGCGGTGAAAAGTTCGACGCCCCGGCCTGCGCCTTCAAGCCGCTGGTCGAGATATTCGCGGGTCTCTTCTTCGGTGTACGGCTGCAATTCGATGACATGAAAGCGCTCTTCCTCAAGGTGCAAGGCCTCAAGCTGCGCGATCAGCGACGACTCGCCGAACAGGAACACGTGCGGGCGACCTTCCGGTGCGCCGGCGCCCAGCGCCATCAGCGCTTCGAGGGCGGATTCGTCGAGCTGCTCGGCGTCATCCACCAGCAGATAGACTTCCTGACCGGTCAATGCGAGTTGCACCACTTGATCGAGAATCGCGCCAACTTCGGCCTGAGCGACGTTCAGCGCCTGCGCCACCTGGCGCAGCACGCCAGCGGCATCACCGGCACCACGGGCGGAAACCACCACGCTCTGCACCGACTGCTTGTTGGTGCTGGCGACCAGCGCCTGACGCAACAACGTCTTGCCGCTGCCCTGTGGGCCAGTGACCACCAGTAGCAACTGGCTGTAACGCGCCAGATGATGCAGTTGACCCAGCACCGGTTTGCGCTGGGCCGGAAAGAATTTGAAGCCCGGCACGCGCGGCGCGAACGGGTCGTGACTTAACTGGAAATGGCCGAGGAACGCCTCGTCGGCATGCAAACTAGTCATCGGAATCTTATTAACCTTTAAGCTGAGCCAGGGCGCGGTAATCCGCTCCCAGCGTGGCCTGTAGAACCTCTTTCGGATAATCGTCGGTCACTACCGCTTCGCCCATCCGGCGCAGCAGCACCAGGCGCAGACGACCGTCGATCACTTTTTTGTCGATTGCCATGTGTTGAAGAAAATCGGCTTCGCTCATTTCAGTCGGCGGCACCACCGGCAGACCGGCACGCTGGAACAGCCGAATGCCGCGATCACGCTCCGCGTCACTGATCCAGCCCAGACGGGCAGACATTTCCAGCGCCATCACCGTGCCAGCCGCGACCGCTTCCCCGTGCAACCAGACACCATAGCCCATGTGGGTCTCGATGGCGTGGCCGAAGGTGTGGCCAAGGTTGAGCGTGGCGCGTACGCCGGTTTCTTTCTCATCGGCGCCAACGACCGCAGCCTTGGCCGCGCAAGAGCGCTCGATCGCGTAAGTCAGGGCTTTCTGGTCCAGCGCGCGCAGGGCATCGACGTTTTCTTCGAGCCAGGTCAGGAATGGCTCGTCGCAGATCAGCCCGTACTTGATGACTTCTGCCAGACCGGCAGACAGTTCGCGCTCTGGCAGGGTTTTCAGGGACGCCGTATCGATCAGCACCACGTTCGGCTGGTAGAACGCGCCGACCATGTTCTTGCCCAGCGGATGGTTGATACCGGTTTTGCCGCCCACCGACGAATCGACCTGGGACAGCAACGTCGTCGGGATCTGGATGAAGTCGACGCCGCGCTGGTAACAGGCAGCGGCGAAACCGGCCATGTCGCCGATCACACCGCCGCCCAAGGCGATCACAGTGGTACGGCGGTCGTGACGGGCGGTCAGCAGACCGTCGAAGATCAGTTGCAGGGTTTCCCAATTCTTGAAGGCTTCGCCGTCCGGCAGCACCACGGAGATTACCGAGAACTGCGCGAGGCTGCGGGTCAGACGTTCGAGATAGAGCGGCGCAACGGTCTCGTTGGAGATGATTGCCACCTGCCGCCCGTGGATGTGCGGCGCCAGCAACTCAGGCTGATCCAACAAACCTTCGCCAATATGAATCGGGTAGCTGCGCTCGCCTAGATCGACCTTGAGTGTCTGCATGTGTCCCCACAGTGAAGATGGAAGCAGGCGTCCTGCCCTGAATTATTGTTTATCTGCGGCCTGTAGCGGGTATGACGCCGCTCGCACGCCATCCGCCACAACCTCGACGGGCTGTGACAGGACGCCGAGGATAGCGCATTTCGAGCGATGCTTTAACGGGGAGGTAACTGCGCCAGACGATCGAGAATGTCGAGTACGACCATGCGGGGCGGCCGTTCGTCGGTTTCTACCACTAGATCGGCGATTTCCCGATAAAGCGGATCACGAATCGCCAGCAGGTCGCGCAGGGTTTTTTCCGGATTGGCCGTGCGCAGCAACGGTCGATTGCGGTCGCGCGATGTGCGTCCGACCTGCTGCTCAACGGAGGCGTGCAGATACACCACTCGCCCACCCTCATGCAGGGCCTTGCGATTGGCATCGCGCATGACTGCACCACCGCCGGTCGCCAACACCACGCCATCGAACGCGCACAGCTCGGCGATCATCGCCTGCTCACGGTCACGAAAGCCGGGTTCGCCTTCCTTGTCGAAGATCCACGGGATATTGGCGCCCGTGCGCAGTTCAATTTCCTTGTCGGAATCTTTGAACGGCAGGCGCAGCTCTTTGGCCAGCAACCGGCCGATGGTGCTTTTGCCAGCGCCCATCGGTCCTACAAGAATCAAATTTCGCACAGAATCAACGACTCACAGCAATCGCCTGGTTATTCATGATACGTGGTGTGAGAAATACCAGCAGCTCGGATTTTTTCTCCGAAACCACATCACGCCGGAAAAGGCGGCCAAGATACGGCACATCGCCAAGAAATGGCACCTTATCTACGACCTTGCTTTGAGTATTTGAGAAAACACCGCCAATCACGATGGTTTCGCCGTCGTTGACCAGCACCTTGGCATTGACCTCGTTTTTCTTGATCGGCGGTACATCCTGCACTTTGTTCAGGTAATCCGGTTCATCCTTGGTGACCTTGACCTCCATGATGATGCGGTTATCGGGAGTGATCTGCGGGGTCACTTCCAGCGACAGCGAGGCCTCCTTGAACGACACCGACGTCGCGCCGCTGGAGCTGGCTTCCTGATAGGGAATCTCGGTGCCTTTGAGGATTTTCGCGGTTTCCTTGTCGGAGGTGACGACCTTGGGCTGCGAAACGATTTCACCGTTGCCGGTTTTCTCCATGGCTGTCAGCTCAAGATCGAGCAAGACATTGTCGGTGATGAACGCGATGCCGATCCCTGAAGTATTGTTGACGGTGCCCATGTCGACGAACGGCGAGTTGGTACTGGTGCTGCCAGGAGTACCAATGGTGCTCGACGAACCGTTGACCCCGGAGGCGTTCCAGTTGCCCTTGTTCTGGATCGAACCGCCCCAGCGCACGCCCAGACTCTTGTCATAATCGACGTTAGCCTCGACGATCCGCGCCTCGATCATTACCTGACGCACCGGGATATCCAGCTGTGCCACGATCCGCCGCAGTTCGTCGAGACGATCCTGAGTCTGGTAGGCAATGATGTTATTGGTCCGCTCATCGACGGTGATCGAGCCACGCTCGTCGATTTTAGCCTCGGCACTGGTGACCGACTGGAACAGCTTGGCGATGTCCGCTGCCTTGGCGTAGTTCACCTGCAACAGTTCGCGACGCAGTGGTGCCAGTTCGGCAATCTGCTTCTGCGACTCCAGCTCCTGGCGCTCGCGGGCAGCGATTTCATCGGCCGGAGCAACCAGCAGCACATTGCCGATCTTGCGTTTATCCAGGCCCTTGGTTTTCAACACCAGATCCAGCGCCTGATCCCACGGCACGTTCTGCAGGCGCAAGGTGATACCACCTTGCACCGTGTCGCTGGCGACAAGGTTGAGGTTGGTGAAGTCGGCGATCAGTTGCAGCACTGAACGCACATCGATGTCCTGGAAATTCAGCGAGAGCTTTTCGCCAACGTACGCCTGACGGTCAGCGTTACGCTTTTGCAGGTCATCCACTGTCATCGGACGGATGCTGACTGTCAGCTTGTTGTCGGTCTGAAAGGTGGAGTACTCGTAAGTCCCGCTGGGTTCGACGCTGATGACCGTGCGATCACCGCTCACAGCCGCGTTGACGAACTGCACCGGGGTGGCGAAATCCTTGACGTCGAGACGTACCCGCAGCTTTTCCGGCAGTTGTGTGCGGGCAAAGCTGAGGATGATCTTGCCGTCATGCTCCTGGATATCCGGAGCGATGGTCGGGTCGGAGAGGTCGATGACCACATTGCCCTCACCTGCCGTACCCCGCTGGAAATCCACGCCGCGAATGGCCCGGTTTTTCGGCACAAAGGCCTTGGCCGGTGCCGTAGCCGCTACCGCAGTGCGTGGTGCAACGGCTGCAGCTCTCGGCGCCGCCGCTGGCGCGCCCTGCCCGACCACCACAAACAGATTGTTGCCCTCGACCCGCGTGTTGTAAGGCGCCAGTTGCGTCAGACTGACGATCAGCCGCGTGCGATCCTTGGCTTCGACTACCGTGGCGGTGCGTGCATTGCCGCTGCCCAGATCAAGGTTCTTGCTGGCCAACTGGCTGGCAACACCGGGCAAATCCAGGGCGATCCGCGCCGGCGATTCGGTGGTGTAGCCCTTGGGCTGTGGCGGCGGGCCGTCGAACGACAGCTTCAGCTCGACGCGATCACCCGGCAACGCCGCCACATCCAGCGTCTTCAGATTGGCCGCGAGTACCATCGGCGACATCAGCGCTATCCATAGCGAAAAACCGAGGGTGGAGAAAATCCTGTTCATTGTTCGACTTCCACTATGAGTGCTCTTTCAAAGGAATGGTGCGCGGACGCTCCAGCCAGGCGCCTTCGCCGTCGGGGACGATTTCGACGACATCGACCTGGGTGGCGCTGATGGCGATGATGCGGCCGTCATTGCGTCCCAGGTAATCGCCGACTTTCAGCCGATGCACCCCGCCCGCCCCGCGCAATAGCGCAAAGGAGCCGGAAACATTGGAGATCGTGCCGACCATCTCGAACTGCTCGATGTTGAAACCTTCGAGGTATTGCTTGACCCGGTTGGGGTCGGGTTTGACATTGCGCGAGCCATGTTTCTGTCCGGCCAGATCGACGCGCACCTGGCGCGAGAACGGACTGCGCAGATTGGCAGCGCTGTACGTGAATGTGGGGTAAGACCGGAATGTCGGGGTGGGTTCAATCTTGCCCGCCGGGCGCAGGCGCACTTCGTTCATGTAAGCGTCGAGATCGCTGAAGTCATCGCTGCTACCACAACCGTTCAGCGCGAGCAGCGTCATCGACAACGCGATGTAACGAATCGGGGTCATTTCTGCAGCCCCTTGTCGTTATAGCGGTAGGTCTTGGCAAGGATGCTCATGCGCAGCTTCGGCCCGCCCTCTTTATCGGCGGGAGCGAGTTCGAAATCATGCAGGGTGACGATGCGCGGTAGCCCGGCCACGCCACTGACGAACGTGGCAAGGTCGTGGTAAGCACCGGTGACGGTGATCTGGATCGGCAGTTCAATGTAAAACTGCTGAGTGACTTCCGGCAGCAGTTTGATCTCTTCAAACTCCAGGCCGCTGCCCAGCCCCGTGCGAGTGATGTCTTCCAGCAAGCCCGGCACTTCGGTGTCACTGGGCAATTGCCGCAGCAACACGCCGAAGGTGTTTTCCATTTCTTTCATTTGCTGGGTGTACAGCTCAAGGTTGGCGGAAAGACGCGCCTTGCTGGCAAATTGTTCCTTGAGCGTAGCCTCCTCTTCGCGCTTGGCCTCCAGCTGGTTTTCCAGATCACTGATGAAAAAGTTATAGCCAAGCGCCAACACCAGCACCATCAACAGCGCCCCGGCGATGGCTTTGACTGCCGCCGGCCACGAGCCGATGTTGCTGGTATCGAGGTCGTTGAAATCAATCTCGCGCAGACTTTCCAGCCATTCGGACGGCTTCATTGCTCGTCCTCCACGGTGTGCGGCTGGGTCTGCCGTACGGTCAGCTCAAACGTGTTGGCCTGATCCACCTGGCCCGCCGTCGTCGCTTTCACCTCATTGAGGCTCGGCGCGTCGAACCAGTCGGAGGCGTCCAGATTGCGCATCAACTCGGAGACCCGGTTGTTCGACTCAGCGGCACCACTGATCGACAGGGTCTTGCCGGCCATTTTCACGTCAGTGAAATACACCCCGTCCGGCAGCGTACGCGCCAGTTGATCGAAGATCCGCCCGCTGATCTGCCGATTGCCCTGCAAGTCCTGGATGATGCGCATGCGTTCGACCAGTTGCTGGCGATGCGCCTTGAGATCGCTGATCTGTTTGATCCGCTCGTCGACCACGGCGATCTGCTTGCCGATGTAGTCGTTGCGCGCCACTTGTCGCTCAATCGCCGCACTGATGATCTGATCGGCAATCAGCACCGCACCGACCGAGCCGACGACGACACCGATCAAGGCCAGCAGAAAGCGTTTGCGGCGTTCTTCGCGGCGCTCTTCACGCCAGGGCAGGAGGTTGATCCGCGCCATCAGTCGAAACTCCTGAGCGCGAGCCCGCAGGCGATCATCAGGGCCGGCGCATCGCTAGCGAGCGCTCCGGCATTGACCTTGCTGCTCAAGGCCATATTGGCAAACGGATTGGCCACCTGCGTCGGCGTGTTCAGGCGCTGCTCGATCAGTCGATCCAGCCCGGGCACTGACGCCGTGCCACCGGCCAGCAGAATGTGGTCAACCGCGTTGTATTGCCCCGAGGCGAAGAAGAACTGCAACGAGCGCGACACCTGTTGTACCAGCGCGTCACGAAACGGCTGCAAGACCTCGCTGATGTAATCATCGGGCAAACCGCCCTGTTTCTTCGCCAGCCCCGCCTGCTCGATGGTCAGGCCATAACGACGCTGGATTTCCTCAGTCAGTTGCCGACCACCGAACAATTGCTCGCGGGTGTAGATGATCTTGCCGTTGTGCAGAACGCTGAGGGTAGTCATGGTCGCGCCGATGTCGACCACCGCAACCGTCAGGCGCTCCTGCGAGGCGGCCAGTTGCGTGGCGAGCAGCCCGAAAGAGCGTTCCAGCGCATAGGCTTCGACATCGACGACCCGCGCGGTCAGCCCGGCGAGCGCGAGCGCCGCTTCACGGACTTCGACGTTTTCCTTGCGACAGGCGGCCAGCAGCACGTTGACCCGTTCTGGGTTACGCGGCGAAACGCCCTGGACTTCGAAATCGATGGCGACTTCGTCCAGCGGATAAGGGATGTATTGATCAGCTTCGATCTTGAGCTGGTTTTCCAGTTCGTCGTCGGAAAGTCCGGCGTCCATTTCGATGATTTTGGTAATCACCGCAGAACCGGCCACTGCAACTGCCACCCCCTTGAGCCCGGTGCGCGCCTTGACCAGCACCCGACTAAGGGCCTGGCCAACGCCTTCGAGTTCGGCGATGTTTTTCTCGACCACGGCGTTGGCCGGCAATGGCTCGACCGCGTACGCCTCAACCCGGTAGCGATCACCCTGACGGCTCAGTTCCAGCAGCTTCACCGAGGTGGAGCTGATGTCGATCCCCAGTAACGTATTGGTCTTTTTATTGAAGAGTCCCAGCACTACCAATTCCCTATGACTTTCCGTGAGTTACGGACTCTGTAATACGCATTGCGTTCCTTCACCCCGTCTTGACAGAAGCGCAAATGACGCCCCCAGCAGAAAAGTGCTTATAATGCCCAGCGTTTTTTTCCGCTTTTTACTGCAAGCGCGGACGGTTCTGTGTGTAGCCGGAACCCCGTCGCCAAATTCATTCTTTGCCCTGGATGTCCAAACGCCTTGATTCGTCTGCTGAAATTTTTCGGTTGGTCCATCGTCGCCGTTTTCTGCGGACTGCTTTTAGGTCTCAGCGGCGCGTTTCTTTACCTTAGTCCGGGTTTGCCGTCTGTGGAGGCTCTGCGAAGCATTCAGTTGCAGATTCCGTTGCGGGTCTACTCCAGCGACAACAAGTTGATCGCAGAATTTGGCGAAATGCGCCGGACTCCGATCCGTTTCGCCGACATTCCCCCCAATTTCATTAATGCGTTACTAAGTGCTGAAGACGACAATTTCGCCAACCACTACGGTGTCGACCCGAGCAGCCTGATGCGCGCCGCGACACAATTGGTCAAAAGCGGACACATTCAGTCTGGCGGCAGCACCATCACCATGCAGGTGGCGAAGAACTTCTTCCTGACCAGCGAGCGCAGCTTCTCGCGCAAAACCACCGAAATTCTTCTGGCCCTGCAGATCGAGCGGCAGCTGACCAAGGACGAGATCCTTGAGCTGTACGTGAACAAGATCTATCT
The DNA here is from genome assembly GCF_022662375.1 of Pseudomonas sp. CROZ-RG-20F-R04-15. GTDB lineage: Bacteria > Pseudomonadota > Gammaproteobacteria > Pseudomonadales > Pseudomonadaceae > Aquipseudomonas. Next base: position 66,370 of record NZ_JAKNQL010000029.1, read on the forward strand.
GGGCAACCGTGCCTACGGCATCGAGGCTGCGGCGCAGGTGTATTACGGCAAGTCGATCCGTGACGTCAGCCTCGCGCAGATGGCGATGATCGCCGGCCTGCCGAAAGCCCCGTCGCGCTTCAACCCGCTGGCCAACCCGGCGCGCAGTAAAGAACGTCGCGACTGGATCCTCGGGCGCATGTACAAGCTCGGCAAGATCACCGAAGCGGATTACACCGCCGCGATCAACGAACCGCTGAACGCCAGCTATCACGTGCCAACCCCGGAAGTGAACGCGCCGTACATCGCCGAAATGGCCCGTGCCGAAATGGTCGGCCGTTATGGCAGCGACGCCTACACCGAAGGTTTCCGCGTCACCACCACGGTGCCGAGCAATCTGCAGGAAATGGCCAACACCGCGCTGCACGAAGGTTTGATGACCTACGACCAGCGCCACGGCTACCGTGGCCCCGAGTCGCGCCTGCCGGGCAAGACTCGCGAAGCCTGGGCCAGCGAACTGACGAAACAACGCACCATCAGCAGCCTTGAGCCGGCCATCGTCACCCAGGTCGACAAGAACGGCCTGCAAGTGCTGACCCGCACCGGTGAAGAACACGTTGCCTGGGACACCATGAAATGGGCGCGACCGTTCCTCAACACCAACAGCATGGGCGCCACTCCGCGTCAGCCGTCGGATGTTGCGCAGGTTGGCGATCTGGTTCGTGTGCAGCGTCAGAAAGACAATTCACTGAAATTCAGCCAGATCCCGCAGGCACAAGGCGCGCTGGTGTCGCTGGATCCGCAGAACGGCGCGATTCGCTCGCTGGTCGGCGGTTTCGCCTTCGAACAGAGCAACTACAACCGCGCGATGCAGGCCAAGCGTCAGCCGGGTTCGAGCTTCAAGCCGTTCGTCTACAGCGCTGCGCTGGATAGCGGCTACACCGCGGCCACGCTGGTCAACGACGCGCCGATCGTGTTTGTCGACGAATACCTGGACAAGGTCTGGCGCCCGAAGAACGACACCAATACGTTCCTCGGCCCGATCCGCTTGCGTGAGGCGCTGTACAAGTCGCGCAACCTCGTATCGATCCGCTTGCTGCAAGCAATGGGCGTAGGCAAGACCATCGACTACATCACCCGCTTCGGCTTCAACAAGCAGGATCTGCCGCCGAACCTGTCGCTGGCGCTGGGTACTGCAACGCTGACGCCAATGGAGATCGCCACCGGCTGGAGCACGTTCGCCAACGGCGGCTACAAGATCACCCCGTACATCATCGACAAGATCGAAAGCCGCAACGGCGACACGCTGTTCGTTGCCAACCCGCCAACCGTGCCTCAGGGTGGTTCGGCGACGGACGGTATCGCGGCACCACACAGCGACTCGTTCACCGTGAACGCTGCGCCAGTGCCAGGTGAGGCATCGGGCAATGCGGCAGTGCCACAAGCACCCGCCGTGGCTGAGCGGATCGTTGATGGCCGCACCACCTACATCCTCAACAGCATGTTGCAGGACGTGATCAAACTCGGCACCGGCCGTCGCGCACTGGCCATGGGCCGCAGCGATATCGCCGGTAAAACCGGTACCACCAACGAATCGAAAGATGCCTGGTTCTCCGGTTACAACGCCGATTACGTGACCACGGTCTGGACCGGTTTCGACCAGCCGGAAAGCCTTGGCCGTCGCGAGTTTGGCGGCACCGTGGCGCTGCCGATCTGGATGAACTACATGTCGGCTGCGCTGAAGGACAAGCCGCCGCACGTGCAGCCTGAGCCGGAAGGCTTGCTGAGCCTGCGCGTGGATCCGGTCAGTGGCCGTGCGGCGACGCCAAGTACACCGGGCGCGTACTTCGAGCTGTTCAAGTCCGAAGACACGCCGCCGTCGGTGAATGAGCTGGGCAATGGCACTGCGCCAGGTAGCCCGCTGCCGGCGGATGAGCAGGCGCCGATCGATTTGTTCTGATCCCGCGGCATTGGAAAGCCCCGCCTTCGTGAGAAGTGCGGGGCTTTTTATTGCCTGAAGATAAAGGGC
>NZ_JAKNQL010000003.1 GCF_022662375.1 Pseudomonas sp. CROZ-RG-20F-R04-15
AGCGGTGTGTCAGGCAACATTGTTGTCGGATGTGCCATCGTGATCGCGAGCAGGCTCACTCCTACAGGGAATTGGGGGCCAATTTCGGGTTTTTGGGGTGCGCAACTATTGCCGATCCCGCAACAGCGGTAATCTGGCAGGCACGCCAAATAGTCTCGGGAGCCTCGTCGGTATGGAACTTCACGTCGTGATCAACGGCCGCAAGGATCTTGCCGGTCAGTTGTATCAGCAACTGCGCGGCGCCATTGAGTCCGGGCGTCTGGCCGCTGGCACGCAGTTGCCGCCCAGCCGTCTGCTCGCCGAGCAACTGGGCATCTCGCGCAAGACCATTTCCGACACCTACGCGCAACTGACCTACGAAAACTTCCTCACCGGGGTAATCGGCAAAGGCACGTACGTGAATGCGCGCCCGGCGCAGGTCCAGCGCAAGCAAAGCCACACCGAGCTGGCCAGTGCCGAGGTGATCGAGAGCTGGCGCAATCTGCCGGTGTTTCTGCGTCACCCGACGCTGGAAGGCTCGCTGCGTTATGACTTCATCGGTGGCGCGACGAGCAAGGGCCAGTTTCCGCAGGATGACTGGCGCCGCTGCGTCGCCCATGCAATGCGCCAGATGGGCCAGTCCAAGGGTTTCTACAGTGTCGCCGAAGGCCTGCCGGCGCTGCGCAATGCGATTGCCCGGCACATCGCGTTTTCCCGCGGGATCAATTGCCAGGACGAAGACATCGTCGTGTGCAACGGCGCGCAACAGGCGCTGGACCTGATCACTCGCGTGCTGATTCGCCCCGGCAGTCTGGTGGCGATGGAAGATCCCGGTTATCCGCCGGCACGCCTGTTGTTCGGCACCCATGGCGCCGAGGTGGTCGGGATTCCGGTGGATGCCGAGGGCATTCAGGTCGAGCACATTCCCGATGGCACGCGCCTTATCTATGTCACGCCGTCGCACCAGTTTCCGCTGGGCATGCCGATGAGTCAGGCGCGCCGCGAAGCCTTGCTCGCTCGCGCTCATGAGCTGGGCGCGATCATCATCGAGGACGACTATGACAGCGAGTTTCGCTATGAAGGCCGGCCGACCGATTCGCTGTTCAACCTCGACCAGCGCGGCATCGTCGCTTACGTCGGCACCTTCTCGAAAACCCTGCTGCCGGAGTTGCGCCTGGGTTATGCGATTCTGCCGCCGGCGATTCTCGAAGCGGTGATCCGCGCCAAGCAGCTCACCGATTTGCACGCCTCGACTCTGCCGCAATGGGCGCTGGCGAAGTTCATCGCCGAGGGTTGCCTGCTCAAGCATATCCGCCGCTGTCATGCGATTTATGCGCAGCGCCGCGAGCGGATTCTCGCGCGCATGGCCACCGATCTGGCGCCATGGCTTGAGGCGGTGCCGGCCAGCGCCGGGTTTCATATGGCGGTGTTCTGCAAAGTGCCGATCGACCTGCCGCTGGTGATCGAACTGGCGAAAAAAGTCGAAGTCGGTTTGTACTCGATCAACGGCTTCTATTATCAGCAACCGGCGAAAAACGGCCTGTACTTCGGCTTTGGCGCCATCGAAACCCTCGACATCGATATCGCTTTGGATCGCCTGCGCGACATCCTGCAACAAGTTGCCTGAATGATTGGCCTAAAGATTTAACCGCCGATTGGTTATTGGTGTTCAGGGGGTGCAGGCCTATTCTGCACAGGCGTTATCCCTCAATGAGCAGGATTCGTCCGGCCTGATTCAGGAGTGTGAGCAATGTCCAACGAAGTGATCAATACGGTCCAGGTGCAGGCTGCGGCCGGCCGCTCGGATGAATTGGGCAGGCAACTGCAGAAGATCGTCGAAACCCTGCGCGAAACGCCGGGCTGCGATTCCTATCTGGTCGACCGCTGCCCCGAGGACAGCCACCGCTGGACGGTCAGTGCCCGCTGGCAGTCGGAAGCGGCGATGCAGGCGCATTTCAACCGGCCCGAGGCGCAGGGGTTTATCGACCTGATCGATAGCCGGTTGGCCAATAGCGTCGACTTCAACAGCTTCCCCATCGTCTGATCTGGCCCCTTCGCGAGCAAGCTCGCTCCCACAGGTTTTTGTGTCGTACATTAATTATCGAACGACGCTGAACCCTGTGGGAGCGAGCCTGCTCGCGAAAGCGCATTCCGCCACACCGATAACCTTTCTGAAACACCGCCGATTGGTCACCTGATCTTCCCGAATATTGGCCGTTTGAATGCTTAGCCTCGCGGACTACTGTAATTGCACCCCTCGTCATCACAGGTAACCCGCCATGAAAGCCCTGCCCTTCTTCGCCGCCGCCCTCGCCCTGAGCCTTTGCACCTCGGCCGCCTTCGCTCACGATCCCTCGGAAAAAGTCACCGTCCTCCAAGACCAGATGCTGAAAAACGCCCCCGGCAAAAAAGCCATGATGATCGAAGTCGACTACAAACCCGGTCAGTCCTCGATCGCCCACAAACACGACGGCACGGCGATGGCCTACGTGCTGGAAGGCGAAGTGATTTCCCAAGTGAAAGGCGAACAGGCGATTACCTACAAGAAGGGCCAGTTCTGGTACGAACCCGCCGGCTCGGAACATCTGGTGTCGAAAAATGCCAGCAAAAGCAAACCCGCCAAGTTGCTGGTGTTCATGGTGCTGGCCCCGGATGAGCAAGTGTTGATCCCGCTGAAAAACTGATGGATGTTTAATCAGCCATAAATAAAAAGGCGCAAATCGATGATTTGCGCCTTTTTATTTCCGGGCGCAATTAACCGCCTCGGTTTACAGCAAATAAAACTATTCAACGGCAAACCAGACAGCAAATTGTCAGCTTGCTTACAGCCTCGCGGGTTTAGTCTGAATTAACGGTCGTCGACGACGACAACTCGAACTTTCCGACTGATGTTGTTTCACGGGAGAAACACCATGAAACTTGCGTTTGCCAGTACGTTGGCGATATCGGTTTTAGCCTTGTCCGCCTGTTCCGTCCCCACCGCGCCGAAAGCGGTTTCGTCCCTCGACACACTCTTCACCCAACCGGTCGGCCGCAGCAGTGCCGCCCAAGTGAAAAGTGGTCCCGGCGTGTCGCTCGGCGTGGTCTATAGCCCAAGCACGCAGACCAACCGCGAATACCTGCGTGACTATCAGGCCAACGCCGGCACCGGTTTCGGCCAGAGCCTGCTGGTCCAGCCGATCCATGACGCCTACGTCGCCAGCTCGAAACCGGACATGGCCGTGGAATGGGTCAACGCCTCGCTGCAACGCCAGTTCGGCTCGGTGACGGTGTATCCGGACATGCAAAGCCTGCGTGCGGCCAAGCCCGATGTGGTGGCGATCGTCGACACCCACAGCCAATTGATCACCTCGCGCAGTTCCGATATCAAGGCCGATGTCAGTGCCGACTTTTATGATGCTCAGTTGAACTACATCGGTACGGCGAAAGGTTCGGAGGCGCGGGAACTGACGCCAGTGTGGGCGGACTTCAAACGTTCGGAAGAGATAGTTGCCGACATTAATCAACAGCAGGATGTGCAAGTTAGGGCGCTGCAGAAGTTTGACCAGTCGCTCAACAATTTAGTCGCCAGTCCTGCGGACAAAGTGTCGATGCTCGATAGTAAACAAGATCAGAAGTTGTATTGAATGTAAGGGCCCTTTCGCGAGCAGGCTCGCTCCCACATTTGAAATGCAATTCCCCTGTGGGAGCGAGCCTGCTCGCGAAGGGGCCGGACCAAACAACATAAATCCTTCAGACATAAAAAAGCCCCGGCATCTCACGACACCGGGGCTTTCTCATTCAACCACTGCACAAGCCAAGTAAAATTCGGCATTTGCAGCAAAGGCGAGATACCGCGCCCTCGAACTTCACACATATGCTCATCTGTCTACTGTCAACCCTGACAGTAGACCGTCTCTCCAAATTGGCCTCCAATAAGATGACTGTATTGATCTCGAGATCGTAGGTCGGTTATCAGCGTATGCAGAAACCACAGGTTGAGGAGCAGGCAATGTCTAACATTATCAATAGCGCCAACGTGGAAGCTCTTGACCCAACTTTCGGATCTGATGATTCAGGTGTGAGTTGGTTAAAATATCCGGATGACACCAATGGATTTGTGTGGGGCATCACCGTCGCGCCGGACGACAAACTGTTGATCGCAGGCAGAGCTGGAAAACGTTTCTCAATCGTGCGCCTGAAGACTGATGGTCGACAAGATCCCGATTTCGGAGATCAAGGAAGTGTCATCGGCGAGTTCGCAGTCGGCGATCTATCGACGGGCAGAGGTGTTCGCGTACTCAAAGACAAGACAATACTGCTTGAAGGTTGGTTCGAGTACGATCCTTCGACCCCACCGCTGCGTGGTTTGGCTCTCTTTGACGATAAGGGATTCCCCGTCAAGGCATTTGGAAACGATGGGGTACTGATCGTTGATCCCATCTCGACACCCGCCTACCGATTGTCCAAAGAAGAGATCGCCAATAAAGACGCATCGACGTCCCGCGAAGGTGGACACTCCATTGAATTGCCAGACGGCAAGCTGATGATTATCAGCAATCATCTATATAGCTTCAGCGACAATATCGGTTTATTAATCAGGCTGGAAAAGAACGGTTCACTGGACATGAATTTTCATGAAAAAGGTTACGTCGCTGTCCAGTATCTTGCTAATTACACAACGACCACCTCACTGATAAGGCTCCAGGACGGATCATTTGCCGTTGGTGGAAGCACTACCGTGAACGGCAAAATGATGCCGATGATTGCTCGCTACAATGCACAGGGTGAGATCGTTAAAGAGTTCGGAAACAAAGGCTTTGTTGTGATTGAAACTGATCAGCATCGTGGCGATACAAGTCAACTTATAGAATTACTTGACGGTAATATCCTGGGTATTGGTAGCACGTCGTCACACACCATTCAAAGTGGCCTATTGTTTTGTATCGACAACAAAGGCGCATTGGTCTCTTCCTTTAATCAAGGTAAGCCATTGATTACCGCATATCCACGAGCGCCGATGGGTATTCAATGGCATCAAGGCACCCTGCGACAGGGCAAGCACATAATGGTTATCGCCGACACCTTAGGAGAGGAAGACTCAAAAACGATTATTGCCAAGTTCGACCTGGACGGTGCTCAAGACACCAATTTCGCAGATAAAGGTTTTTTGTCCATTAATCTAACTGATGTTCTCGATTTAGGCGTATCCATAGCCACCCAAAACGATCAGATTATCGGGGCTGGCACTTCCTTGCCTCATGCCGATGGCGTACGCGGTTTCGCCTTTCGTTGTTCGGAACTGGTGTAAATAAGAACAAAGAAAAAGCCCCGCCTCATCCGAGAGCGGGGCTTTCTCATTCAACCACTACTTACGCCAGTTCAAGCTCGGCATTCGCAGCTACAGCAGGCACGACCGCTTGCCCGCTCAACGCCAGGTCCAGCAGTTCACGGTTGGCCACTGCATACATGGCGTAGTCCGTGCCGCTCGCAGCACGGATTTCCACCAGCATGGCGCGCCAGCGCGAGATCATGCTTTCGTGCTGTTCCATCCACAGCGCCAGACGTGCTTCCACGTCTTGAGTGCCGTCGCCCTGTTGCAGGACGGAGATGGTGATTGCACGTTGCTGCCAGTCGACGTCATCACGGAACGCTTCACGGGCCAGGGCTTGCCAGTTGTTTTCAACCGGCAGCGCGCTGATCTGTTGCAGGTACCAGGTGATGTCCAGCGCACTGCCCACGGCGAAGTAAGCCTTGGCCACTTCGGCAGGGTTCTGCCCGGTCACGTCGGACGCTTCGATGATCGGCAGCAAGGTGTACAGGTGCGAGGTGCCCGCAACCATACGCGCCAGCAATTCCGGCACACCGGCTTCGACGTACGCCTGATAACGCGCCTGCCAGTTTTCGCGGATTTCGCCGCTCAGCAGTTCGTCGAGCTTCAGACCCAGCTCTTTCAGGTGCGGACCGAAATGCGCGACGTCACGGGCAGCGTTCTGCTCGTTGCGGCGAGCACGCAGGAACCAGCGCGTAGCGCGACGGCCCAGACGCATCAGCTCGTCCATCAGTTCCAGCTGGACGTCAGCGCTGACCTGGTAGTCCAGCGCTTCGATCTGACGGAACCAGTGCGGGAGGTGGAAAATGTCGCGCACGATCACGTAAGCGCCAGCGACGTTCGCCGGGCTCATGCCGGTCGACTCTTTGAGTCGTTGAACGAAGGTGATGCCCATGTGGTTGACCAGATCGTTGGCGATCTGGGTGCTGACGATCTCGCGCTTCAGGCGGTGACGACGCATGGCTTCGGAGAACTTGCTGACCAGAGACGGCGGGAACGCCGTTTCCATGTCGCGGGTCAGGTAGTCGTCGTCCGGCACCAAGGAGCCCAACAGCTGCTCTTTGAGGTCGATCTTGCTGTACGAGATCAGTACCGACAGCTCAGGACGAGTCAGCCCGTGGCCTTCGGCAATACGCTCGGCCAGTTGCTCTTCGGTCGGCAGGAACTCGATGGCACGATCCAGCTTGCCACGGCCTTCCAGATCGCCCATCAGACGCTTGTACTCAGCGATGCGTTCGTAGGCACGACGCGCCGCCAGCGACAGCGCCTGAGTCTGCTTGTAGTTGTTGCCCAGCACCAGATTGCCGACTTCGTCGGTCATGCTCGCCAGCAACTGGTTGCGTTGCTTGTCGGTCATGTCACCGGCCTGAACCACTTCGTTCAGCAGGATCTTGATGTTCACTTCGTGGTCGGAGCAGTCGACGCCACCGGCGTTGTCGATGAAGTCGGTGTTGGAGCCGCCGCCATTCAGACCGAATTCCACACGACCCAGTTGGGTCATGCCGAGGTTACCGCCCTCGCCCACGACTTTGCAGCGTAGCTCGTTGCCGTTCACGCGCAGTGCATCGTTGGCCTTGTCGCCGACATCGGCGTGGCTTTCGGTGCTGGCCTTGACGTAAGTACCGATACCGCCGTTCCAGAGCAGATCCACCGGTGCCTTGAGCAAGGCGTTCAGCAGTTCGGTCGGGGTCAGTTTGTCAGCCTTGATGTCGAAGCGTTCCTGCATCTGCGGGGAGATCGCGATGCTCTTCGCGCTGCGCGAGAAGATACCGCCACCTTCGGACATGATGCTGGTGTCGTAGTCGGTCCAGGCCGAACGCGGCAGGTCGAACATGCGGTGACGCTCGACGAAGCTGGTGGCCGGATTCGGGTTCGGGTCGATGAAGATGTGCATGTGGTTGAAGGCCGCGACCAGTTGCAGCTTGTCGGACATCAACAGGCCGTTACCGAACACGTCACCGGCCATGTCGCCGACGCCGACCACAGTGATGCTGTCTTCCTGAACATTGATGCCGCGCTCACGGAAGTGACGTTGTACGCCAACCCACGCGCCTTTGGCGGTAATGCCCATTTTCTTGTGGTCGTAACCGGCCGAACCACCGGACGCAAACGCGTCACCCAGCCAGAAGCCGTAGTCGATGGCGATGCCGTTGGCGATGTCGGAGAAGGTTGCAGTGCCCTTGTCCGCTGCTACTACCAGGTACGGGTCGTCATCGTCGTGGCGAACCACGTTCAATGGCGGCACCAGCGCGCCGTCTTTCAGGTTGTCGGTGATGTCCAACAGGCCGGAAATGAAGATGCGGTAGCAGGCGATGCCCTCGGCCGCGATCTCGTCACGGCTGCCGCCCAGTGGCAGGCGACGCGGCAGGAAGCCGCCCTTCGCACCCACTGGCACGATGACCGAGTTCTTCACTTGCTGGGCTTTTACCAGGCCGAGGACTTCGGTACGGAAGTCTTCTTCACGGTCGGACCAGCGCAGGCCACCACGGGCAACGTTACCGAAGCGCAGGTGCACGCCTTCAACACGTGGCGAGTAAACGAAGATTTCGAACTTCGGCACCGGCTTCGGCAGTTCAGGGATCGCGTGCGGATTGAACTTGAAGCTGAAGTACGACTTGTTCTGGCCGTTCGCATCAGTCTGATAGAAGTTGGTACGCAGGGTCGCTTTGATCAGGTCGAGGTAACGACGCAGGATGCGGTCTTCGTTGAGCACCTGGACGTCGTCCAGTGCGGTCAGAATCGCTTGTTCCAGACGCAGTTGCTTGTCCTCCAGATCGTCGTCGCTGAGTTTGCGCGCCAGATAGAAGCGGGTCTTGAACAACCGGGTCAGCTCGCGAGCGATGTCGGTGTGGTTGTTCAGGGTGCTGGCGATGTAACCCAGATCGAAGCCCAGACGAATCTGCTTCAGGTAACGCGCGTAAGCACGCAGCAACGCCACGTCGCGCCATGGCAGGCCGGCGGTCAGTACCAGACGGTTGAACGCATCGTTTTCAGCGTCGCCGCGAACGATGTGGACGAAGGCGTCTTGCAGTGTGTCGTTGAGTTGCTGGATGTCGAGGTCGAGGCCTTCAGCGGCAGTGAACGCGAAGTCGTGAATCCAGAACTCGCGGCCATTGGTGTGACGCAGACGGTACGGGAACTCACCCAGTACGCGCAGGCCGAGGTTTTCCAGAATCGGCAAGACGTCGGATAGCGCCAGCGGCGTGTCGGCGTGGTACAGCTTGCAATGCAGCTCGCGTTGGCCGGAAACCTGACCGAGCGGCTGATAGAAGCTCATCACCAGCGGATTTTTTTCGTTGAGGCTCAGCAGGTGCTGCATGTCGACCACGGCCGAATGCGCGGCGAAACGCTCGCGGTAGCCGGCCGGGAAGCCTTTCGGGAAGTCGGCCAGCACGTTGGTGCCGTGGGCTTCGCCGAAGCTCTCGACGGTCAGTGCGGCGTAGTCGTCCTGCCAGCTGCGGCAGGCTTGTACGACTTCTTTTTCCAGCAGCACCGGGTCGATGTCGAGACGGTTTTTCGGGTCGACACGCAGGATCAACTGCACGCGCGCCAGAACCGACTCGGAGAAGAACGTCCAGAATTCGCAATCGGAAGCCTTCAGGCGCTCCATCAGCACTTGCTGGATCTTCTGACGAACTTCGGTGGAATAAATGTCGCGCGGCACGTAGGCCAGGCAGTAGCAGAAACGACCGTAGGGGTCTTTGCGCAGGAACACGCGGATCTTGTTGCGTTCCTGGATCTGCACGATCGACATCACGGTGGTGAACAGTTCGTCGACCGGGGTCTGGAACAGGTCATCACGCGGCAGCACTTCCAGCACCTGCGCCAGTTCCTTGCCCAGGTGAGCCTTGGACTGGAAGCCGGAGCGGTGTTCGATTTCGGCGACCTTGCGACGAATGAACGGGATAACCCGCACACTCTCGCCATACACCGACGAGGTGTACAGGCCCATGAAGCGGTGTTCCTTGATGACTTTGCCGTCGGCGTCGATTTCACGGATCGACACGTAATCCGGGTAAGCCGGACGGTGCACACGGCTCGGATGCGCAGCCTTGGCGAACGACAGCAGGGTCGGTTCGCGCAGGTAGTTCACCGCGTAGTCTTCGATGCGCAGGTCGTCGTAGGTCAGGCCAGTGCGCAGCAGTTTGGTCAGGCCGAGGAAGGAACTCTGGTCGTACTCGATGTGGCCGCCATCGGCCTGATCGGTGACCACGAATTCTTCGTAGCCGAGGAAGGTGAAGTGGTTGCCCACCAGCCATTCCAGGAAGCTTTTGATTTCGTTCTTTTCGTCGGCATCAACGGCAAACGCGCTGTTGTCGAGTTTGGTGAGGATTTCCTGCACCTTGGCTTTCATCGGTTCGAAATCGGCGACCGCAACGCGGACTTCACCGAGAACCTGTTCCAGCTCTTTGCTCAGCACATTCAGTTCGGCCGCGTTGGCGCAGCGGTCGATTTCCAGGTACATCAACGACTCTTGCAGAATGTCGTCGCCCTGGGTGCCTTTCGGCAGGATTTCCAGCAACTCGCCCTTGCTGCCACGACGCACGCTGAGCACGGTGGTTTGCAGGGTGTGGATGCTGTAGCCGCGACGGTTCAGTTCGGTGCGGACCGAGTCGACCAGAAATGGCAGGTCATGGTGCAGGACTTCGACCGCGGTGTGGGTCGACTGCCAGCCATGACGCTCGTAATCAGGGTTGTAGACGCGCACTTGCGGTTGCGCGTGATCGAAGCGCTCAAGCAGGCGCCACGCAGAGAGAGTACAGCCAGCGAGGTCGGAGAGGCGACGTTGAGTCAGCTCGTCCAGAGAAATGATGCCGAAGAATTGTTCAGCGAACAGCGCCACTTGTGGCAGTGCCTGTTCACTGATGTGCTGCGCCAGTGCCGCTTGCAGTTGGTGCTGGAAGTCGGCTTTGCTGGCTGCGGTGAAGAACGCCATCTGTGGTACTCCGCTTAAGCTTGTTATTGATGGAAAGCGTCGCGTGCAACACCCCTTTCGGGGCCTGTGTCGCCCTGTTCCTGATTCTCGGGCAGAGGAAACAGGGGGACAGGTGGGTGAAGCTGGACGGGACACTCAGGTCACATTCACCTTCCATAGAATGAGCATCTGCAAAAACGACTGTCAGCGTCACCGACAATGCCTTTACGGGTGCTCATCCGTTGCGCAGCTTAAAGGGTGCGACAATGTGTCTGCTTGCGGTGCTGCGACATATTCGGTCATTGGCACGTAAACCGAGGGTTTGGCAACGATAAACACTAGCACTCGTGGCGCAAAACGCCGGGTTGCATGCCCGTATTTACGGGACATTCGTCCCAGATGCAGACCTTTTGCCCTTACATATCCAGAAACGAAAACGCCCAAGGCCGTTTTATCGACCTTGAGCGTGGCATCGGGTTCAGCGCCCGCGGTTGACGCGGATCAGTCGGGCAACTCTTCGTAAGCGCGAAATTTGCTCACGGTGCCGCAGTCGTAGCACTGCATCTGCAGGGTCAATTTATCCATGCTGGCGTCGATGTTGCTGGAGTCGCACTCGCGGCAGAACAGCTGCGGATGGTCGAATTGCAGCGCGGCGACCGGCTAGCCCGTGAGGAACCGAGGCACAAAATCGTCTCGCCAGAACAGCCCCGGCGACTTGGAAAAACCGGCACCACTGTCCTTGAGCACGACGTCGTAAAGCAGACGGGTCATGGCCGGCTGCGGCACGCGCGAATCGCGGTAGCTGTCCTTGCGCCAGTTCTCCGCCAAGGCGAGTTGCGCGGTGCTCTGCATGTTGCGCGGAATCGTGTTGGAGGCGTGGGTGCGGCCCTTGGAGTTGCCGGTGGCATAGAAGTGCGCGGCACTTTTCACCGCCACTTTGGCGAAGTAATAGATCTGGCTGACCGAGAAATTCTGCAGCAACGTGCCGATCACCGAGTCGGCGCGGGCTTCGGCGGTGAACGCCATACCGACCTGATTGGCTAATAGGTGCACGTATTGAATCGATTCCTCCCGCGCAAGCCTGAAGATCATTGCGTACAACTCACGCTTCCACCCTGGCAGCACAGGCCCGGACAGCTCTTCGTACAGCGCCAGATAGAGCGTATCGCGCGTGCAGCGCACGCCGTCGACCAGCGCGACGTTGGCCTGCCAGTACACCGCCGGATAAGCGCTGATGCTGAAATCGTCCGCCCGATTGAACGCGCGAATGTCCGATGCCGTATCTACCTGCAAGGCGCCCGCCTCGTGCAGACCTTTCAGCAACTCTTCACTGAAAGTGTCAGTGGACGTGAGCTTTTCCCCTCTGAGTTCAGCATCAAGCGCGGCAATGCATTCGCCTGCGCCATGGCCGCCGTCATCCAGCAACGCGAGCAAGGCCAGTTTTTGCTGAAATCCAAGACTGGCAAAGGCCACCGGTGGGGTTGGCGTGCCGTAACGCATGGCTAAATCACTGCGGTCACGCTCGGCTTGATCGGCGAGTTGCTGCTTGCGCAATCGCGAACAGGCGTCACAACCACACACGGTGCGTCGCGAGCCAGTACCGACGGTGAAATATTGATGCTCGCACTTCACACACTTGTAAGTGCTGCGCAGGGAAACCGGCGTCCCGCGGGCGGGCCGGCGCATCCACATCGGCAAATCGCAATACGGGCATCTCAGGTCGGCACTGACAATCGGCGGCAGCACTTTCAGTACACTGCGTACCGTGTCCGCGAGCTTGTATTCGGCGATCAAGTCTGCGGTTTTCTCGCCGTTGAGATAGCGCTGGTAAAGCGCTTCAACCTGTTCCTCGGACAGATGCCGGATTTCTTGCGCCCATTCGAAATACTGCTTCATCAAAAGAGATCCTTTTTTTCATGTTGTCCATCGCACTCCCTTGCGCTTGAGCAGTAAAATCTGACGGCAAAAAGCCGCCAAAACAAGCGAAAACACGTCTAACTCACGCCATCTATCGGCTTTTCAAAAACCCTACGAGGCCGTCGGATGTTTCGTACCTGTTTAGATGAAACATCCTTAAGAGCACGCCCGGGCTCAACGATGTGCAGCAGAATTTTCCTCAGGCTGGCAAAATCGGCTTTTTTGCGCACCGTCAGAAGACGCGCCCGCCCAACCAGGAACTGCCCATGCAAATGACCACCGCCCTACTCATCGTCAACCCGTGCGATGACGAAGAAGACAACATGGCCATGCTCTGCTGCCATAGCGACAAGGGCGACATGTTCCTGATGAGCCGCTATCCGGATGAGGATGAGCTGGAGATCACCCTGGATGGCGAGCCTTCGACCCTCGACGGTGTGAAAGTCACCCTGACCTCGACGCTGCTGAAGATCGAGATTGCAGCGGCGGATGCTGATGCGTTGAATGGGGATGATGTGCTGGAGATCAGCTTTAATCCGGACATGGTGGATCTGGATGAGGTTGTCGAAACCTTGACGAATATTCTTGATGGGACGGGTACCTTCATTAACGAAGTTTGATTGCGCCTGGGCTGGCCCCTTCGCGAGCAGGCTCGCTCCCACATTGACGGATGTACGCCGCTCGAATGTGGGAGCGAGCCTGCTCGCGAAGAGGCCCGAAAGAACACCGCCCTTCCTCGGCACTACAAAATTCCAACAATTCCCCCAGTCATTTCCCGCACTTTGCGCAAAATGCCGTTAGTCGCCACCCCCCGCGATGGATTAAAGTAACGCCCCCAGCCCCGGCGTTATCCGAACGCCTGTGGCCACCCCTTTCCAGGAACAGTCACCGATGGAACATCGTGAAGCGCTGCTGGCGCTGCGAACCTTTCTTTCAACGCAGATTCTCGGCCAGGAAAAACTCATCGAGCGTTTGCTCATCGCCCTGCTCGCCGACGGCCACATGCTGGTCGAGGGCGCGCCGGGTCTGGCCAAGACCAAAGCGATCAAAGAACTCGCCGAGGGCATCGAAGCCCAGTTCCATCGCATTCAGTTCACCCCGGACCTGCTGCCGGCCGACATCACCGGCACCGAGATCTATCGCCCGGAAACCGGCAGTTTCGTGTTCCAGCAAGGGCCGATCTTCCACAACCTGGTACTGGCGGACGAAATCAACCGCGCCCCGGCCAAGGTGCAATCGGCGCTGCTCGAGGCCATGGCCGAGCGTCAGGTCAGTGTCGGTCGCAGCACGTATGAGCTGTCGCCGCTGTTTCTGGTAATGGCCACGCAAAACCCGATCGAGCAGGAAGGCACCTATCCGCTGCCGGAAGCGCAGCTCGACCGTTTCCTCATGCACGTGAAAATCGGTTTCCCGGATGCCGCCGTCGAGCGCCGCATCCTGCAGCAGGCCCGTGGCGAAGCGTTGAACGGTGAAACCAAGCCTGAACGCCGCGTCAGCCAGCAGGCGATCTTCGCCGCGCGCAAGGAAATCCTCGGCCTGTACATGGCCGACGCCGTGGAGGAATACCTCGTGCAACTGGTCATGGCCACGCGCAACCCGGCCAAGTTCGATCCGGAAATGGCCGAGTGGATCGCCTACGGCGCCAGCCCGCGTGGTTCGATTGCTCTCGACCGCTGTGCCCGCGCCCACGCGTGGCTGGCCGGGCGCGACTTCGTCAGCCCGGAAGACATTCAAGCGGTGCTGTTCGATGTGTTGCGTCACCGCATCATTTTGTCGTTTGAAGCCGAAGCCGCCGGCATCGATCAGGATCGGGTGGTGCAGCGGATTCTCGACGTCGTAGCCGTCGCTTGACCCCCATGAACGCCCCCCAGCCTTCCGAACCCGGTATTCGCGTCAGCCTCGCCGAGCTGATCGAGATGCGCCACCGCGTGCGTGAAGTGCAACTGTTTTCCACGCCGAGTCAGCGCAGCCCGCTGATCGGCCTGCATCACTCGAAATTCCGTGGTCGCGGCGTCGACTTCGATCAGGTGCGGGTCTATCAGGCCGGCGACGACGTGCGCACCATCGACTGGCGCGTGACCGCGCGCACGCAAGAGCCGCACACCAAGCTGTTCCACGAAGAGCGCGAACGGCCAATTTTCATTATGGTCGAGCAAAGCACGCGGCTGTTTTTCGGTTCCGGGCTGATGTTCAAATCGGTACTCGCGGCGCAAGTGGCGGCTCTGATCGGCTGGGCCGCGCTCGGCCATAACGATCGCGTTGGCGGACTGGTCTTCGGTGACAACGAGCATTACGAAATCAAGCCACGGCGCAGCAAACAGAGCCTGCTGCAACTGCTCAACCGCTTGGTCAAGGTCAATCAGTCGCTGCACAGCGAGCGTGAGCCGGATCGCGATGCGTTCGGCGTGGCGTTGCGCCGTGCCCGTGAAGTGTTGCGCCCGGGCAGTCTGGTGATTGTCATCTGCGACGAGCGCGCGTTGTCCGACAGTGCCGAGCAGCAACTGAGCCTGCTCTCGCGCCACTGCGATCTGCTGATGTTGCCGCTGTCCGATCCGCTGGATCACGCCCTACCCGCCGCCGGACTTTTGCGATTCGCCCAACGCGGCGCGCAACTGGAACTCGACACGTTGAATTTCGAGCTGCGCCAGACCTATCGCGCCCAGGCCGAAGCACGCATCGCCCGCTGGGAATTGCTCGCGCAAAAACTGCGGGTATTGCTGATGCCGCTGAGTACGCAAAGTGAAATGGTCGAGCAGATGCGCGAATTCCTCAATCCGCAGCGTCCGGGTAAAAGTCGATGAACGGCCTCGAACAACTGCAACCGCTGATCTCGCCCCCACCGATTGCCTTCTGGCCGCCGGCGCCGGGCTGGTGGCTGCTGCTTCTTTTGCTGCCGGCGCTGGGGTTCGCTGCGTGGCGCCTGCGCCGTTTCATTCCGATGAAGAAACGCCCGATCGTTCGCGCCGAACAGCCACTCGACCCGGTGCGCATCGCCGCCCTTGCCGAACTGGCGCAAATGCCCAAACCCTACGACGGCGCCCCGGCCGGGGCGTGGCTGCAACAACTCAACGGCCTGCTCAAGCGCCTGTGCCGCAACCACTATCCCTACAGCCAGAGCCACACCCTCAACGGCCGTAAATGGCTGGCCTTTCTCGACAACCGTTGCCCGGCGGCGGGCCTCACCCGTTGGATGGTTCTGGTCGAAGGCGCCTATAAACCGGAATGCAAACTCGATGACAAAGCCATCGCCGGCCTGACCCAAGCGGTCGATACATGGATTCGCAAACATGTTTGAGTTCGCCTGGCCGTGGATCTTCGCGCTGGTGCCGCTGCCGTGGCTGATGCGTCTGGTGCTGCCAGTGGCCGACAGCGGCGAGCCAGCGCTGAAAGTCAGTTTCCTCGCCGACCTTGAGGGTCTCGCCCGCCGTCGCGCTCGCGCCAATCTGCCGGCGTGGCGTCAACAGGCGCCGTTCATGCTGCTGTGGCTGTTGCTGCTGACCGCCGCCGCCCGTCCGCAATGGCTTGGCGAGCCGTTGCCGATTGCCGCCAGTGGTCGCGATCTGCTGGTAGCGGTGGATGTCTCCGGTTCGATGGACTTCCCCGACATGCAGTGGCAGGACGAAGAAGTCAGTCGCCTGTCGCTGGTTCAGCATCTGCTCGGCGACTTCCTCGAAAGCCGCGAGGGTGATCGTGTCGGCCTGATCCTGTTTGGCAGTCAGGCCTATCTGCAAGCGCCGCTGACTTTTGATCGCCGCACCGTGCGCGTCTGGCTCGACGAAGCGCGCATCGGTATCGCCGGCAAAAACACCGCCATCGGTGACGCCATCGGTCTGGGCCTGAAACGCCTGCGCCTGCGTCCGGCGCAAAGTCGTGTACTGATTCTAGTCACTGACGGTGCCAACAACGGTGGCGAAATCGATCCACTGACCGCAGCAAAACTGGCCGCCAGAGAGGGCGTGAAAATCTACCCGATCGGCATTGGCGCCAACCCGGAAGACAGCGGTTCAACCGGCCTGCTTGGCGTCAATCCGAGCCTGGACCTCGACGAGCCAGCGCTCAAAGCCATCGCCGAAGCCACCGGTGGCCAGTATTTCCGCGCCCACGATGGCAAAGAGTTGCAAGCGATCAAAGACACCCTCGACCAGCTCGAACCCGTCACCCAGCAACCGACCCAGGCGCGCCCGGCACAGGCCTTGTATCACTGGCCTTTGGCGTTGGCGCTGTGGTTGAGTCTGTTACTGGTCAGCCGTGAATTGTGGCCGGACAACCCGTTGCAACGCCTGTTTACCAAGGAGCTGTACCTGCAAAGTCCGCTGCCTGACTGGCGCGAGCGCCTCAAGCGCCTGCGTTTGCGGAGGCGCCGATGATCGCGCTCTGGCCGCACTGGTTCCGTCCGTGGTGGCTGCTGTTGCTGCCGCTGCTGGGCTGGCTGATCTGGCAACTCTGGCACCGGCAGAAACGCGCCGGGCGCTGGCAGATGATTTTGCCACCGGCGTTTCATGCCACGCTGCTCAGTGGCGGCAATGGTCGCGACAGCAAACTGCCGTGGGTCGCCCTCGGCGTGGCATGGTTGCTGACCATTCTGGCGCTGCTCGGGCCGAGTTGGGAGCGCGTCGAACAGACCAGCCAGAAGCCCGCCGATCCATTGGTCGTGGTGCTGGAACTGACCCCGGAAATGCTCGCCACCGATTCGCCACCGACGCGCCTGGAACAGGCGCGGCGCAAGCTGTTCGATCTGCTGCAGGCGCGCAGCGATGCGCAGACCGCCATCGTCGTCTATGCCGGCAGCGCGCACACGCTGGTGCCGCTGTCGGATGACCTGGCGACCAGTCGCAATCTGCTCGATGCGCTCAAACCGTCGTTGATGCCGGAAAGCGGCCACCGTGCCGATCTCGCGGTGAGCAAAGCGCTGGCCTTGCTCAAACAAGGCGCGCTCGGTCAGGGGCGGATTCTGTTGATCGGCTCGTCGCTTGATGAACAGGAACGCCAAGGCATTCGCCGCGCGCTGAGTGGGCAATCGACGCAACTGTTGATGCTCGGCGTCGGCACCGCCGAAGGTGCGCCGATTGCTCAGGAGGACGGCAGTTTCCTCAAGGACGAACAGGGCGCGATTCGCGTGCCGCAACTCGACAGTCCGGGCCTGAGCGCATTCCTCAACAGCGTCGGCGGTGAATACCACCCTGCCCGCCTCGACGAAGCGGATCTCGGCGCGCTCGGTCTGCTCAACGGTCCGCGCAGCTTGCGCGACGATGGCCAGACCGTGCGCCTCGACACCTGGGCCGATCAGGGTTACTGGCTGCTGTTGCCACTGTTGCTGCTCGCGGCGTGCGCCGGGCGGCGCGGCTGGTTGTTCTGCCTGCCGTTGCTGTTCTGCCTGCCGCAGCCCAGCTACGCTTTTGACTTTGAGGATTTGTGGCTGCGCCCCGATCAACAGGGTCTGCACCTGCTCAAACAGAAGCGCCCGGCCGAGGCGGCGCAACATTTCGAAGATCACCAGTGGCAAGGGGTGGCGTTGTACGAGGCCGGCGACTACAGTGGCGCCGCTCAGCGTTTCGCCGAAGGCAGCGATGCCCGCGCCCACTACAATCGTGGCAACGCGCTGGCGAAAAGCGGTGAGCTGGAAGCGGCGATCGATGCCTATGAGCAGGCGCTGGAACAGCAACCGGATTTACGTCCGGCGCAGACCAACAAGACGCTGGTGGAAAATCTGCTCAAGCAGAAAAATACGCCGCCGCCCGCCGAACCGGACACCCAACCGAGCGAGCAGCAAAGTCTGCCGGGCGACGAACCAGCGCCTGCGACCACGCCGCCGCCCGCCGTGAACAGTGAAACCCAGAGCCCGTCGCAGCCTGTCGAACCGGCCAGCGAACCGCCCCCGACCACGCCGCCGCAGCCAGGCCCCAACGAAGTGCCGGGCAGCGACGAGGAAGAACAAACGGACACCGTGCCGACGCTGCGCCCGAGCGAGGACAACCTCGAAGGCGAGCAACGCCAGGCACTGGAACAATGGCTGGGCAAGATCCGGGATGACCCGGGCGAACTGCTGCGACGAAAATTCTGGTACGAACAGCAACAACATCAGGATCAGGAAAACACTCGATGACCCGCTTCACCGCTCTCTTGCTGCCCCTGCTGCTCTGCACGGCCACCGCCCAGGCGGCCGAGCTGACCGCCAGTGTGGATCGCAGTCGCCTGAACTCCGGCGAGACGGTCGAACTCACCCTCGAAACCAGCGACGTCACCCAGTTCGGCAAACCTGACCTGACCGCGCTGGAAGCGTTGTTCGAAGTACGCGGCACGCGCCAGGTCAACCAGCTCAACACCCTCAACGGCGACAACCGCGCGACCACGCGCTGGATCATCACCCTGCTGCCGAAAGAGAACGGCAGCGTGGTGATCCCGCCGCTGCAACTGGGCGACGCGCAGAGCCAGCCGATCACCGTACAAGTGGTCGAAAGCGATACCCGCGAGAACAAGAACAGCCTTGATCCGGTGTTCATCGAAGCCAGCCTCGATCAGTCCAGCGTCTACGTGCAGGCGCAAGCGATTCTGACCCTGCGCATCTACCATTCGGTGTCGCTGTACGACGACAGCAGCCTGACGCCCCTGCAAATCGCCGATGCGCGCATCGAACAACTCGGCGACACGCGCACCTACGAAAAAGACCTCAACGGCGTGCGCCATGGCGTCATCGAAATGCGCTACGCGATCTACCCGCAGCACAGCGGTTTGCTGACCATTGCGCCGCAGACCTTCAGCGCGACACTGGTCGATACGCAGCCGTCACAGGATGCCAATGCGCAGGGGCCGAAACCGGGCAAACTGATGCGCGTCAGTTCCGCCGAAATCCCTCTGACCGTCAAACCCAAACCGCTGACCTACCCGGTCGACGCGCCATGGCTGCCCGCGCGCAGCCTGAGCCTCAGCGAAAGCTGGAACCCGGAACCGGAACATATCCAGGTCGGCGACTCGATGACGCGCAGCCTCACCCTGAAAGTCGAAGGCCTGGCCAGCTCGCAACTGCCAGCGCTACCCGCCACCGAGGCCAACGGCCTGCGCCGCTACCCCGATCAACCGGTACTGAGCAACCAGAGCACCGACCGCGGCATTGTCGGCAGCCGCGAAGAACGCGAAGCGCTGGTGCCAAGTCGCAGCGGCGCCATCGAATTGCCGACCGTGGACGTGGTCTGGTGGAACACCTTCGAAGACCATCTGGAACACAGCAGCCTGCCCGCACGCACCCTGCAAGTAGCCAACAACCCAAGCCTGCAAGTCGATACCCCAACCGGCAACCTGCAGCCGAGCATCGTCGATAATGATGTGTTGTGGTGGTGGAAACTCAGCACCCTGATCCTCGCTTGCACCACCCTGCTCGGCTTCGGCCTGTGGTGGCGCGCACGCTGGCAACCGGCAGTGCATCGCGCCGCCCAAACCGGTCCGAGCCCGCGCACCTTGATGGATGACATCAAGCGGGCGAGCCAAGCGAATGACCCGCAAGCAACACGGCAGGCACTGGATGCGTGGGCGCGGCAACAGCCGGAGACATTGGCGGATATGGCGGCGCGGTTTGTGCCGTTGTCGGATGCGCTGGATGGGTTGAATGGGGCGCTGTACAGCGAGACGGGGCAGCATTGGCAGGGTGAGGATTTGTGGCGGGCGATCCGCACGATTCCAGCGGCGGAACGGGTGCAGGATCCGGTGGGTGATAGCGGGTTGCCGCCGCTTTATCCGAAGTAAAAGCAAAAGATCGCAGCCTTCGGCAGGTCCTACAGAGGGTATGTGTAGACGCTGCCGAAGGCTGCGATCTTTCGATTTTGCTTTAGGGAAAAAAGGCTGAAGACAATCGGAATCAATAGTCGAATTTCGTTTTCACTTGTTCGCCTTCGCGATAGGAGAGAACAAATGCCTTCCAGGGCTCACCGCGAGCGACTGCATGCTCGTGTAATTTTTCTACAAGCGCATAGATTTTCGAATGATTGAAATCAGTTTCAGCGCCCCAGATTTCTGAGCCATTTTTTTCAACGGCGAGGTCTGCCTCCATATAGTTCCCCCCCCATTCAACGCGGTATCGAAAGGCGTCATAACCGTGAACAATTCCGGCCTCAACCAGCTGAAAAATGGCTGCCACAAGTTCAAAATCTTCAGCAATCACTCTCTCACCTCCGGAAATTTATTGTTCCAATCATCCTCTCTTCTAAGTGTGCGCGGAAAAGCTCGACACAGTTGGCCTCGACATCCTGTCAACTTCAATCGCCCAATCCCAAGCAACTAATTCACTTCCTTTATATAGGAAGAAAACTGTCCACCACCTTGGTCCACGTGCAGCCGCCCGCACTGCTGGCATCGATAAACCGTAACAGCCCCTTGGTCTATCGCTTCGTAAAATTCGTCTTCAGACAGCCAGCGATTTGATAGCGCATAGCCAATTTCATCGATCTTAGTTTCAGGGACCAGAGACATTTCACACTCGGACGTCCCTTGAGACAGGTTAATGACGTGACCGCATACACAAGCAAACTTTGGCATGACTACTGAAGCGTCCTTTTTCTGTTCAAGTTTTGCCTTATGGCGATTTTGGAGTCACACCCACGAAAGATCCCTCAGGGACAGTCCACGTTTTTTAAAAGAGGTCTGTCCCGTTATCCTCAGTGATCCAACACAGAACGGACATGTTCCGTCAGTCCAATTAAATCCTCGTATGCCACTGGACCAAGTAAAGGTTCATGAATGGACAAATAGACCGCTGCCGTCATGTTTACTTGCAAAGCAAATTCTCCCACCTCCCACAACCTTGACGGTGCAATCATCCAATTAATCCCGGGTAGCCCTTCGCGTGACCGGCTAATAAGCGACCATGATAAAGCCCCCTTGTACCCTTCCACGGCGGCCTTCAACTTGTCGATATCAACCTTGCTAATACACTCAAATCTGAAAGCGATGAAGGGTGGCAGCGCAGAATGATCCTCCCGCTGCATTTCATTCCCAACCCTTACTTTTGGAAAACGCTGTTGATACTTTTGCCACTCCAATACGCCAATTTCAGCAATCACAGTCAGGAGATGGCCTTCTTCATTTTCAACTGTCACAAATTAAAGACCTTTGATGCCTCGAGAAAGACCACGTTTATTTAAACGGGATCTGTCCTTTTTTCCCAAGCTCAGTCGTTCTTCGTCTTTGAAGACTCTACTTCCATCTTCAACTTTTCCTTGAATCCGAGCAATTCCGACAGAGGCACGACCCATTCGGAAATCCTGTCGCCATCTTCGTTAGCGACCTCGCGCACACCGACGTAAGTATTGACATCGTCCACATTAAACCCAGGAACAACGTCGTCAAGAAAAACGACACTATTCTGAATGTGAACAGACTCTCCAACAAAATACAAAACCCAGACCATCAGGAAATTTGCGGACTCTGGATCAAGCATTGAAGTGACTAATACTGAATGCTGTCTTCTTTCGAGACCGAGACAAAGCGATGAGTACCAGCTATTCAAGTATTCCTGCCTGTCCCAGAAAGAGATCGGAGCAAAGAAGCTTTCCTCTTCCTCACCCAGTCGTATCAATCCACGTAAAGCCTGGGTACCAAAGTGCTCGAAAGGCTCTTTTTCCAGTAATATTTCAAAGCTCATTATTTAATCCTTCACCCAATTCAAATCTTTATCGTACGTACCGACACGCCTGCCCTTTTTATCAAATACTTTCCATCCGCCCGTTACGTTATGTCCATCCACATTAGGCGTGATGTATTTTTTTCCATCAAAGAATACCGGTTGCCCATGGGAGTCGAATGGTGCCTTCTGAGGGCAGAATCGGGGACAGACCACGTTTACTTAAACGTGGTCTGTCCTATTTATAGCTTCCTCGACCTAACACAACAGCGTACCGACTGCTCATCAAATCCTTATCGATTCTAATCTCAGCCCCTTTCTTCCGTTTCAGTGATGACCTATGGCAATTTCAGTATCACGACCTCGTCAGAACCATCCGGCAATTCGAGAAGCCACTTCCATTGCTCCAGAACTTTCCTCCACTCCTGCAACGTAAACCAGCTTTGCGGCTGCCCAGTCCAGTCCAGTCATCGTTGACCAGAATATCGACCTGTACTCCCTCATCACTCATATTCAACAGGACATCGTTTCCCCCATCAGTGATTGAAGCTTGCACGCCCGCCTCTACAGATGAAATAGCTGCCAGCAGACGATCACAATCCTCCGGAACTTGTGCGATGGCATCAAGAACGCTGCACACATAAAGCTGATATCGTTCAGCGTCTTCCTGATCAGAATTCACTTCACCGATCGCGTGAAACAACTGTCGTTCGGGGTAGGTACCGCCGGCGGTTTGATAAAATTTCAGTTCCATAAATGCCTTGGAATTTACGACTACTCCTCAGTTCGTACGCTGAGGATCTACTTTTTTATGGCAGTTGGACTAACACAACCTCATCTGCGCCTTTCAGACCTATAGGAAAGCCGGAAGCAAACCCACTTTACCCGTCACATGCTGCGCACGTTCAGTCGCAGCATTGATCTGATCCGCATACGCCGACACATCGAGGCCAAGACTGATCAAAGATCTGATGGATTCCAGTGCAGCGTAAATCACGCTGCCATTGCGTGAGCTCATCTTCAACAATACGAGCAGTGCTCTTTCATCCGGGGAATCTCCCAGCGTCTCACAGAGACGCAACGCCCAAAAATCGCTTTTACTGTCTACAACTGCGAAGAGATCCAGCCAATCACCCTCAGAAAAGCCAACCAACATTTCGGAGGCGCTGATTATGGCGACGTCAGACCAATAGTCCTTTGGATACTCCTCACCAGCGAACATCTCTATAAACTTATCAAACTTGATAAACATCGTTGTCGTACTCGCCGTTTCTCTTAAGAAAGAAACACCTTGCGCACTGTGTCCATGCCCAACTGAATGGCTCTCAGTTCCTCGTCATCGACCCCAGCCTCAACAAGACTCTCAACACTGCACTGATTGTACGTATCGATCAAAATATCCAACATATCAATCGCGTAAGGGCTGTCTTTCGACAACTTCAGGCCTCGTCGGTTACCTTCCATATAAATGGCCGTCTGCAGGATTGCATTCGGACCTGGTGCGTCTTTGCGCATCAGGCGCTCCAGCTCATCCTGAGCATAGGCAAAAGCTTGCTCCGGACGAAACCCGAGCTCATCCATCGCGTGAAAATAAAGCCCTTTAACCATGCTTCGGGCCTGATTGAACAAGCTTTCAACCCGCATTTCCATTCTCCAGCAGTTTCCGCCCGCAATTAGACCGGGACAGACCACGCGCATTATCAAATCAGTAGTTAAATTTCGTTTTCACTTGTTCGCCTTCGCGGTAGGAGAGAACGAAAGACTTCCAGGGTTCGCCACGGTTGATAGCGCTTGCTTGCAACTGGTCGACCAAACGAAGAATTTTCGCATCGTTTATGTCGGTTTCGACATTCCAGTCCTCAACCCCGTCTTTCTCGACGGCCAATTCCGTTTCTATGTAGCCCTCTCCGAGCTCCACACCATATCGGAACGCGTCATAGCCATGGACGATGCCTGCTTCGACCAATTGGAAAATTTCCTGGACAATCTTTATATCTTCAGTGATCACTCTTTATCCCTCGGGGCTGGGGGAAGGCGGAGTTTTATCAGAGCCATTCATATTCCCTCTTTAACCAAATTCTTCACGTTACTCGCCGCTGGCAGCCTGTTCACATCTGATCAATCGCTCTAGAACAGCCTGTTGAGCGGGTAACGAAGCGGCAATTTCTTCACTCACCTCTACGATACCGTCAGACCATCTGTAGACCTTGAACTGCCCCATAAAAACCGACACCAAACGCAGCAACAGACAATGGTCCAGCGCACTCCTGCCCTAGTCCAACTCAATAATCATGAGCGTTTTTTCTGCCAAATCGACAGGCCAAAGAGAGCCGTCTCTATGCAGAAAGTCATCGAGCGCTGTCCCTTTAAGCTTTTCAATTCTTATCAAGAGTTCGCTGTTCTGCTTAGCGCTCCATTCCCTGTTGAGTTCCCATTTATTGACTTTTAAATCGAGGAAACTGCAGTCGTTAAAAGCCTCTTGATCCTGGATGTAGGAGACGGGAACGTCGCCCCATGCCCGACTGACCAGAATCTCTCTGTCAGGCAAGTCAGATCCTGATTCCACAACAACTGCGTATCTATTGGTCAACACAAGCTTCCTTTTTATTGCGAGCGCTGCAGGCCTTTCTCAGCGCTTTTGATCAGTTGGTTTCTTGCTGACTGACACGAAAGCTAGACAAAAATTCGGAGCAGAACCGCAGACAGACCACGTTTATTTAAACGTGGTCTGTCCCATTTACCCCCGTTAGATGTTCATACTCCGTATGCCTCAAGAAACCCCTTGTCATTCGATTCAACGGTAAGCACTGCGTCCTCATACCCCTCAAGGTCATCGCTCAGCCAGGTTTCCCCTGGGCGCAGCAGATGAAACTTCACCGTCGCATCGAATTCGTCACCCGAAATGACTCCCTGCAGAACTCCCGGCATACATGACTTGTTCCACGTCTCAAACACTAAAGACAGATAGGAGCACGCGCATGCCAAAAAATCAGCGTTTACAAAATCATCGGCATGGATCGAGTTTACGAAACATTCATATCCCGTTTTATCTAGGAAACTCTTCAGGCTTACGTGCTTCTGGAAGCTCTCCAGACTCGCCAGAAAAACACAGCCATCCCGTTCCACGAAACCGGACCTTGCGATATCCGCCAACTCGCCGTCCAGAGAAGCACGTCCCGCACGAACGAGCATTTGCTCCATTTCACTGTTAAGTTTCACACACTTCCCTCAAGCATCACGCCACTCCGCCAAGCACCAGGTGCTGCACGGGTGTATAGCGCACGGATAGATGCCACTCATCCAAAGACGAGAGTTTTCTCGAAGTCCCATAAAAATCCGCCTCTTGCTCCAAGTCCTGACGTCTCATGTTCCGGCTCCCAAACTCAGTGGCCCAACCTGGTAGAAAGTAATATCCGGGCCATAGTTCTGCTCTGAGTTCGACACCTCTACACAGAAGATCTTCTCTGGAAACTTCTCTTTCAGCACCATGCGCCACGAAAAACCAATCACATTGCACAATTGAAGAAAAACATCATCCGAAACATCACGGGCACCCTGACCAAAAACGTCATAGATCCTCACAACATTCAATAACTGCTCAGTCTTTGAAAGATCACCGGAGGCAAGGGCAAAACACGTGTCGAACACTTCGTCTGAAAAATTTCGTCCTAAAAAAACACCACCCTCGGCTACCACAAAGTCAGGGAAGAGCATAGTGGAAAACATCAATACATGGTCGGGCCTGCATTGATCAAAGATGTACGAATGAACATCCAGATCTTCTTGGCTAGACCATTGTTTTTTCCAGTAACAATACGCTTGGGTGTCAGTAACAGAAGGTATCGAATTGACCCGTTTCATTGCACTTGCTCCAAACTCTATATCGCTGTGTGAGCTATCGTGGCGCGGAGGTAGAAGCCCGACGGATTGTTCGACTTCAAAATGATATCAATATAGTGGCTCAATGGTAGGTAACCGGCGTTGGGTCGTCAATGAAGGGATTCGTCGAAATGCCCGGCTACGTCCGGTCCGGACAAGCCCTCGCACCGCAATAATCTGTAAACTCTCCCCTCTTTCGCCGCCCTCATTTCACCTGCGGCCATCACCTCTTTAAATGTTGCGGAGTCCACCTTGCGTCTGTTTCACACCTCCGACTGGCACCTTGGGCAAAACCTGCACGGCCAGGAGCGCGATTTCGAGCATGCGTGCTTCCTCGAATGGCTGCTGCGCCAACTGCAACTGGCGCAGCCGGATGTGCTGCTGATAGCCGGGGACATCTTCGACACGGTCAATCCGCCGGTCAAAGCCCAGGAACGCCTCTACGATTTCATCGTCAGCGCCCACGAACAGCAGCCGTTGCTGACCATCGTGATGATCGCTGGCAACCACGATTCCGGTTCACGGATCGAATTGCCCGCGCCGCTGATGCGCCGTTTGCGCACGCATGCGCTGGGGCGGGTGCTATGGCTGGATGACGGGCAACTGGATGCCGAACGCTTGCTGTTGCCACTGCCAAATGCCCAAGGCGAAATTGCCGCGTGGTGCCTGGCGCTGCCGTTCCTGCGCCCGGCGGAAGTGACTGGCGCGCATCTGGGCGACAACTATCTGCGCGGCATCGGTCAGGTGCATGAATGGCTGATCGAAGCGGCCAACGCCAAGCGCCAACCCGGTCAGGCGCTGATCGCCATCAGCCACGCGCACATGGCTGGCGGTTCGGTGTCGGAAGACTCCGAACGCAGCCTGATCATCGGCAACGCCGAAGCCCTGCCCGCCAGTCTGTTCGGGCCGAGCATCAGCTATGTCGCCCTCGGGCATTTGCACAAGCCGCAGAAGGTCAATGGTGAGGAGCGCATTCGTTATAGCGGCTCGCCGATTCCGTTGTCGTTCTCGGAGATTGGTTATCAGCACCAGATTCTCGATATCAGCCTAGATGGCGAAACCCTGGTCAGCGTCGAGCCGAAACTGGTCCCGCGCTCGGTCAATCTGCAACGCATCGGCCCGGCACCGCTGGCGGAGATCCTGCTGCAACTGGCCGATCTGCCGAATATCGATCTGCTCGCCGAAACCCAGCGTCAGCCGTGGCTCGAAGTGCGCGTAACCCTCGACGAGCCGCAGCCGGATCTGCGCCATCAAGTCGAAAGCGCCCTGCAAGGCAAAGCCGTGCGCTTGGTGCGTATCGCTGCTGAATACGCCGGCAACCGTGGCGCTGACGGGGTCGAAGACGGCACAGCACTGATCGAACTCGACCAGCTCACTCCGCAGGAACTGTTCAGCCGCGCCTGGCTCGACAACTACGGCAGTGAGGTCGATGAGCAGACGTTGCAGGACTTCGGCGAACTTTTGCAAGACGTGCAACTGGAGGGCGAGCAGCCATGAAGATTCTCGCCATTCGCTTGAAGAACCTCGCCTCGCTGGCCGGCCCGTTCGAGATCGATTTCACCGCTGAGCCTTTGGCCAGCGCTGGTCTGTTTGCAATCACCGGCCCGACCGGCGCCGGTAAAAGCACCCTGCTCGATGCATTGTGCCTGGCGTTGTTTGGCGCGGTGCCGCGCCTGAACAACACCGGGCGTGACGCCAAAGTCCCGGACGCTGACGGCGAAATCGCCACCGGCGACCCGCGCACCCTGCTGCGACGCGGCACCGGCGAAGGTTATGCCGAAGTGGATTTCGTCGGTGTCGATGGCCGTCGCTATCGGGCACGCTGGGAAGCCAACCGCGCACGCGAGAAGGCCGGCGGCAAGCTGCAAGCCAGCCGTCAGAGCCTGCGCGATATCGATCAGGATCAACTGCTCGCCAGCCAGAAAGGCGAATACAAAACTCAGCTGGAAGCCGCACTCGGCCTGAACTTCGAACAGTTCACCCGCGCCGTGTTGCTGGCGCAGAGCGAGTTCAGCGCATTCCTCAAAGCGGACGACAACGACCGCAGCGAACTGCTGGAAAAACTCACCGACACCGCGCTGTACACCCGCCTCGGCCGCCGCGCCTTCGACAAGACCAAAGAAGCCCGCGAGGCGCACAAGCTGTTGCAGGATCAAGCGACTGGCGTCACGCCGCTGGCGCCCGAAGCCCGAGCCGAACTGGACGAGCGCTTCAACGCTGCGCAACAACAGCTGAAACTGCAACAGGCGCAGCTCAAACAGCTTGAGCAACAGCACGGCTGGCTCAAGGATTTGCGTGTATTGCAGGACGCGCAGCAAGCCGCCACCGAGCAACTGCACAGCGCTCAACAGCAATCGGAAAGTCTGGCCGGCGAACGGGTGAAACTGACGCGACTGGAGCAGCTCGGCCCGCAGCGGCACCAGTTCGCGCGTAAAACCGAACTCGATGCGCTGTTGGCGCCGTTGGCTGCACAGATTGCTGCGCACACGCAGCAACACAGCGAGCTGACCGAGCGTCAGACGCAACTGGAACAGAATCTCGAAGCGGCAAAAGTCGCCCTGAGCGAAGCGCAGCAGCGCCAGTCGGAAAACGCGCCGCTATTGCGTCAGGCCTTCGAAGAACAAAGCACCCTCGCCCGCCTGGCCAAAGAAGTCACCGCGTGCGCTGAAGCCAAAGCCAATGCGCAGCAGGCTTGTACCGAGGGCCAGAACGCCATTCAAGCCTTGCTGGAAAAACAGACCCAGGTCGGCGAGCGCCTGCAGCGCATCGCCGCCGAACTGGAACAAAGCGCTCATCTGGCGCCGTTGAGCGACGCGTGGAATGCCTATCGCGATCGCCTGCAACAGTTGATGCTGATCGGCAATCGCTTGAACAAGGGCCAGACCGAGCTGGCGAGCCTCGAAGAAAATGCCACGCGCAGCGCCGCAGAACTGACCACGCAGAAGCAGCAACTAGAAGTGCTGTTCAAAGAAGCTGGCGCCGAACCGGATGCGGTCGCCGAGCAGATCGGCATCCTTGGCACGCTGCTGCAGGACAACCGTAAACAACTGCGGCTGTTCGAGGATCTGTCGCGCCTGTGGGCCACGCAACAGGATCTGGACAAACGCAACGCCGAGTTGCAACAGCGTCAACTCAACGCCCAGCAGGAACGCGAGCGCCTGACCCAGGACGGGGTGAAAAGCAAAGCCGAACTGACCATCGCCGAACAAACCCTAAACGTCACCCGCGAGCTGCTTGAACGCCAGCGGCTGGCGCGCAGTGCCAGTGTCGAAGAATTGCGCGCGCAGTTGCAGGACGATCAGCCGTGCCCGGTCTGTGGCAGCAACGAGCATCCGTATCATCAGCCCGAAGCGCTGCTGCAAAGCCTCGGTCGGCATGATGAAAGCGAGCAGGCCAATGCTCAGCAGGTGGTCGATCAGCTCAAGGAAAAGCTCATCGAGCTGCGTGCCGAAGTCGGTGGCGTCATTGCTCAGCAGAAAGAACTGCTGCAACAGCAGGAACAGTTGGCCACCCAACAGCAAGCGTTGGCGCCCAGCCTCGACGCGCATCCGCTGTCCGCGCAGTTGTTCAATCAGGACACCGACAAGCGCGATGGCTGGCTCGCGCGGCAAAACGAGCAACTGAACCAGAGCATTACTCAGGACGAGCAACGCCAGAGCGCCCTGCTCACCCTGCAACAGGATGCCGCGCGTCTGACCCAGCAATTGCGTCAGGCCGAAACCGCACATCAGCAGGCCGCGCAGAACCTCAATAATCAGCAACGCGAATTGAGCAGCGACCGTCAGCGCCTCGACGAAGAACTCACGGCGTTCGGCAATGTGCTGCCGGCCGAGACCCTTGAGGCCTTGCGTCGCGAGCCGGCGGCGACCTTCATGCAACTCGACCGACAGATCGCCGAGCGTCTGGCGCAACTCGAGCAGCAGAAGGAAGAACTGACCGAGCAGCAACAGCGTCAGCAAACGCTGGAGAAAGAGCAGGACCGACAGCAGACCCGCCTCCAGCAAGCGCAAACGGCTGAGCAACAGTTCAATGCGTTGGCCGAACAGCAGCAACTCTGCCAGCAGAAACTTGCGCAATTGCTTGGCGACCACCGCAGCGCCGAGCACTGGCAGCAGCAACTGGAACAGGCTGTGGAACAAGCGCGCGCGGCGGAAACCGGCACGGCTCAGGATCTGCAAAACGTACGCACGCAGATTGTGCAGATCGCCGCTGAACTCAAGGCGCAGCAACAGCGTTTGCAGGCGCTGGACAGCGAGGAAAAGGATCTGGCGAGCAAGATTGCCGACTGGCGCGCTCGTCATCCGGAGCTGGATGACGGCGGCCTCGAAGACCTGCTGCGAGTCGATGATGAGCAAGTCGCGCAATTGCGCCAGCGCTTGCAGCTCAATGAAAAAGCCATCGAACAGGCCAAGGTTTTGTTGCAGGAGCGTGACCAGCGTCTGCTCGATCATCAGGCGCAGCACAACGGCAATCTTGATGCCGAACAACTGGCCAGCGCCCTCACAGATGTGCAGAACCAGTTCACCGTCAGCGAACAGCAGTGCGCCGAATTGCGCGCCGAACAGGTCGAAGATCAGCGCCGGCAAAACGCCAATCAGGCGCTGGCGCAGCAGATCGCCGAGGCCTACGCCGAGTATCAACGCTGGGCGCGACTGAGTGCCTTGATCGGCTCGGCCACCGGAGACACTTTCCGCAAGATCGCTCAGGCCTACAACCTCGACTTGTTGGTGCATCACGCCAACGTGCAACTGCGCCAACTGGTCAAACGCTATCGCCTCAAGCGCGGCGGCAGCATGCTTGGTCTGCTGGTGATGGACACGGAAATGGGTGACGAACTGCGCTCGGTGCATTCGTTGTCTGGTGGCGAGACGTTCCTGGTGTCGCTGGCCCTGGCGCTGGGCCTGGCATCGATGGCGTCGAGTACGCTGAAAATCGAATCGCTGTTTATCGACGAAGGCTTCGGCAGCCTCGATCCGGAGTCGCTGCAACTGGCGATGGATGCACTCGATGGTTTGCAGGCGCAGGGCCGCAAGGTCGCGGTGATTTCCCACGTGCAGGAAATGCACGAACGGATTCCGGTGCAGATTCAGGTGCAGCGCCAAGGCAACGGTTTGAGCACGCTGGAGGTGAAATGAACACGCTGTATTCCTTCCGCCGCTGCCCTTACGCAATGCGGGCGCGGATGGCGTTGCGTTATTCGGGCGTACCGGTAGAGATCGTTGAAGTCAGCCTCAAGGCCAAACCGGCCGAGATGCTGGCAATCTCGCCCAAGGGCACGGTGCCGGTGCTGGATGCGGGTGGGCGGGTGATTGATGAGAGTCTGGAGATCATGCGCTGGGCGTTGGCGCAGAATGATCCGCAGGGTTGGTTGCTTGCTGGCGACTCGCGGATTGCTGAATTGATCGAGGCGAATGATCAGGGGTTCAAGGTGCAGTTGAATCGCTACAAGTATGCCGAGCGTTATCCCGAGCAGCCGATGGAGGTTTATCGGGCTGAAGGCGCGGTGTATTTGCAGCGGCTGGAAGTGCTGCTCAACGATCGCGATTATCTTCTGGCCGATCATCCGAGCCTAGCGGATATCGCCCTGCTGCCCTTCGTTCGGCAGTTTGCCCATGTGGATCGCGAGTGGTTTGCGCAGACGCCTTATGTTCGCTTACAAGCCTGGTTGCAGCGCTTCCTCGAATCCGAGCTCTTCACCACCATCATGAAGAAGTAAACCTTATCCCCCCGCTTGATAATCGTTCCCACGCTCTGCGTGGGAATGCCTCAAGGAACGCTCTGCGTTCCAATCGGACGCGGAGCGTCCGGGGCTGCATTCCCACGCGGAGCGTGGGAACGATCAAGTAACTCAGGGTCAAGCCAGCGCATTGCACATGCCGAGTGCCATGCAATCCACTTCGAACGGGCCGAGAAAATCGGCCGAGACTTTCACCGGTGGATTGCCGGCCATCAACCCCAGCGTATTCGCCCGTTCGATGTTGTGCGCGATGCTGTGATTGGCCTCTATGGCCCGGGCCAACGCTCCCACCGAGCCTTGGCCGATACCCAATAATGAAGCGCCGTTGGTGAAAAACGCCAAACCGGCGACTACCCAGAGTCTGTAGCCTTTCATGCTCCGCCGACTCCCGCGAGTTCAGCCCGGTCGACCATCACGCTTTGTGAGCGGACTTCGAACTGGATGCCGGGATGGGCGACTTGAATCGGTGCGTCGAAGCTGTGTTCCATTTGCGAGGCAATGCTGACGACCAGCACCACGGCCAGGTAAAGACCAATGGCCAGGTAGGCGCCGCGTTTGGCTGAATGAATGATTGCGCTGGCCATGGTGTTCTCCCGTGGGCATGTTTCGATGCCCACAGAATCGATCAAAAAAGCCGTGGCAACCACTCAGGGTTTTCCATAGTAAACATCAGCTTCGTTGATTATTTAGCCAGTCTATTTGCGCGTTTGAAGAAACCTATCGGTTTGCGAAAAACACACGTGTAGGCGCTGTCGAAGGCTGCGATCTGATCGTTCCCATGCTCAGCGTGGGAATGCCTCTTGGGACGCTCTGCGTCCAGTGACACGGAGCGTCACGGGCTGCGTTCCCACGCGGAGCGTGGGAACGATCCCAAGGGCAAGATCAAGACTGCAGCCTTCGGCAGCGCCTGCAAGGTCGTTGTGTGCAGACTTTCAGTGTTGGGCTTTGTGATCCAGGGCGGCGTAGAAGTTGGCGCTCTGTTGCAGGTATTTCTGGGTGTAGCTCTGGGTGTGGGATTTTTTGCTGGTGATTTCAACGTTGGCGCCGGCTGGCAGTACCACGGCGGCAGAGATGGCGGAAGCGGCGATGACAGAGAAGAGATTGAAGTTCATGGCGGTATTCCTCGTGTTCGGTTGGCTTGCTTGCCCGGGTGGGCCGTGAAGCAAACTTAACGCTCAGGGTTGCTCGCTTGAAATGCTTTGTAGCAGTAGCAGTTATCAACGGGATTGATAACGCACCGCGCACGCCTGGGATCACGAGACGGGAACCGTGAAAATTCCACGAATGCACCAATATGGTGCGTAAATCTATATTCATGAAAATAAATTCATAAATGCGACATAAAACATCTTTATACCGACAAAATTATATCAGTATAATTCCGGCGCTTTTTTCTGGCCAGAATAACAGGACGTTTGAATGTGCGAGTGTAACTTTGAGCTAATGGATGCTGTAAAAAACAGGAACATTGAACTGGCTTTTGAAGTACTAAAAAAAAATCACGCCTTTTAGGCTTCGACTACATCAACTATCACTTCAGATACGCCCTTCCCATCACCGCTCCAAGATCATTTTCGAAAAACAACTACGACCCCCGCTGGAACGAACATTATGAAACTCATAACTTTGTAGATTCCGACCCGGCGTTGCAACGGGCATAAAACCGCTGGATTCCGCCTGCAACAGGGTTGTATTTGGAAAACGTCATGTACGGACGATGGGCCAGCAATTCAAAGTTCCAGCCCGTGGCGCTGGAAATCATCTTGTACTGGGAAAAGCGCCGGTAGCGGTTGCCACCCCCCATGTATTGATCGAGTGCCAAGCGTGAAAAACTGTCGATTACATCGGCGGGTATTACCCCAAGATCGACAATACTGAAGCCATCCTGATTGAAAGGCATCGACTCACTCCTTAAGCCGGTGTCGTTGCGTTGCTGCCCAGACGAACACTCAGTTCGTCCAGATAGCGCGCGGAAGAGTTGATGCGAATAAGTGCGCCAATGGCGATTTCGCGACCGATACGCGGGTCGTGATCCACCAACGGCACAACCACATTGTTAAACCAGCCATTGGCATGTTCCGTGTCGATGTAGACATGGAGCTTGTGATATTCAATCCCGTGCGCGGGCATGTTGTTTCGCTCCCAAGCCTTGATCACATGCTTGAATCGGCGTGGTGCCAGATATTCAGTCACACCGAAATAGCCAACCGCTTTGAAGTAATGCCGACGAGACAATGCGAGGCAGGAACTGACGTTGCCGGAAACGATCGATTGCAGCAGCATCGCGCTGGACATATCGGAATCGTCCACACCCGCAGCCCTCAGTGTCTGTGCAAACATTCTGGAATGTACGTCGGCCTCGACGCCATTACCCATTTCATCGAAGTAATTCTTCGCCAGTTCGAGCTTTTGCCCAACCGGCAAACCGATCTGCATAAACGCCAGAATATCGTCGAACTTCGGATCAAGATTGGTCTCTTGAATCAAGTAGTACTTAACGTCCGTCGCTGTTGCTTCCTCACTGAGAAAGTGCGTGTAAAACGGATGCACACTCGATGGGCTCTTTGACACCAGTTTTTTCAGCCATTTGACATATTCCTTGCCATTGGCCGGAAAACCGCTGACGTCGGCATCCGACAGACCTTGCATTTCATACTGGAGCATGGCGCCCTCCAGCACCGACTGAACGTCGCTGACAATCGGTCGACGGTCCGCATTGACTTGTTCAATACGGGTGCACTCGAACTCGTTTCGATAAATGATCGCCAGGCACTCATGCAACGTGGCGAGCGCATCCTGGTTTTTATTGACATAGGCGTCGTGCACCAGCAATCGAGCCAACTGATTAACGTTCCTGCGAATATCGAAATCTTCGTTAACGAAGTTCCATTCATCAGGGTTGCGTTCCATCGCAACAAACCATTCAAGCAGGTTCAACCCTTCCACCTTCATTTTGAACATCCTTATAAGTTGTTTTCCGTAGTTACTGTGCAGTGACTGATTTAAAAATCACCGGCGACGTTTTCGACAACTCTGAATTCAGGGTTATCACGTCTTGGTTTTCACCCGAGTACTCTTCGGGATTGATTATTGCGTCGACAGGACACTCAGGCTCACATACACCGCATTCGATGCAGGTATCCGGACAAATGACCAGTTGGTAGTCGGCATCGCGAAATGCGTCGACAGGACAGACATCTACACAGACTGTAGATTTGCACGAGAGACACTCTTTCCCAACTACGTATGGCATCTGGACGTTCCTTCGTCGTTCATCTTCGAATCACGCCAACCTGGAAAATCCGGCAATTGCCAAGATCTCCGGAAAGCGCAGCCATTTAGTCGTTATTTCAACTTTATGTACACTGTAGGAAACTACAGGTGCATAAAATTCTTGTTCGTGCCTTCAACGTTTTCTGCAACTATCGCGGCGCCTTACCCGCACCTCTGGAACAGTGATAGACTCGGCCGCGATAGGGATTTCCATTAAAAACAACGACGTTTACCCGAGGCCTGTATGTACCTTCTTTATTACTCGCCGGGCGCCTGTTCACTGGCCGCCCATATCCTTCTTGAAGAATTGGCACAGCCGTTCAAACTTGAATTGCGCTCGGCCCTGAAGGGCATTGGTACCCAAACACCCGAGTACCTGAGCATTAATCCGAAGGGACGAGTCCCTGCCCTGCTTTGTCTGGACAGTCCGATTGGGGAAGAAGCCGGGGTGTTGACGGAGTTACCCGCCATCCTTGCCTATCTTGCGCTTGAAGAAAAAACCGGGCGTTTTATTCCCGGCACGCCTGGGGAGTTGGGCCGTTGCCTCGAATGGCTGAACTGGTTATCCGGAACAGTGCACAGTCTTTCTTATGGTCAGGTCTGGCGACCACAGCGGTTTGTTGACGATGAAAATCTATTCCCCGCCATTGTCGAAAAGGGCCGGCGCAATGTCATGGATAACTACAGGTTTATCGAGCAGCACATTGTCGAGGCACAGGGCCCATCGGTATTACGTGGATATAACGTTGTCCACCCGGTGTTGTTGGTTTTCTGGATCTGGGGTAAGTGGATTGATCTGGATATGAATAAGTCGTTTCCCGCCTGGCATCGCCTCGTGCAATCGGTGATCGAGCGACCTGCGGTGCAACGTGCCTTGGCGACAGAGGGCATTGATTTGAAGTTATTCGATTAGTAGTCAGCTTCTGCGGTATTTCACGTGCAATAAAAACGGGCATCAACCCATCAGTTGATGCCCGTTTTGCTGTGTCTACAATCTTGGCGCGAGCGATTACTTGCCGAGCAGAAATTTCAGATCGCTCGGCGCATCCATCGGCAGTTTTTGCACGGTTTTGCCGAGCAGACCGGTCTTGCCATCGCGCTCGACGACGACAATTTCGTTGCTCTTCTGGTTGGCAATCAGCAGGAATTTGCCACTTGGGTCGAGGCTGAACTCGCGTGGGTGATCACCTTCCACCGAGCGTTTTTGCAGCTCTTTGAGCTGGCCGCTCGCCGGATCAATCGCAAACACCACCAACTGATTGGCAGTGCCACGGTTGCTGACGTAGAGGAACTTGCCATCCGCCGAGGCGTGTAGCGCCGCACCGGCCTTGTCCGAAGTCGGCTGGCCGGCAGCCAGATCGACCAGCTGCGTCTGGGTCAGCACGCCGTCGTTATAGTCGAACACCGCGACCTGCGCGCTCATTTCCATGGTCAGCCAGGCGTGTTTGCCATCAGCGCTGAACAGCAGATGGCGCGGGCCGCTGCCAGCGGGCATGGCGACCGAAGCGGTTTTCGCTGGGGTCAACGGCAGCTCCGGGTTGGCTTTCGGGTCGAAATGGTAAATGAACACCTTGTCCGCGCCCAAGTCATTGGAGAACACATAGCGTCCGTCCGGCGAGGAAACCGTCGAGTGCACGTGGTTGGAGACCTGACGCTCCGGATTGACCCGGCTCGCCGGGTGCGCGCTCATCTGCACGACAGGTTTGAGCTTGCCGTCTGCAGCGACCGGCAATACCGCCAGCGTTCCACCCGGATCTTCCACCACCGAATAGTTGCTGACGAACAAGTGGCTGGCGTCACCGCTGAGGCTCGAATGGGTCGGTTCGTTGCCCAGGCTCTGGACCTGATTGATCAGAGTCAAGGCGTGGGTTTTCGGATTGATCGAATAGCTGCTGACGCGGCCGACCGGGTCTTTCTGGCCCGGGCCGTTTTCATTGACCACAAACAGACGATGCTGGTCTTTGGACAGGGTCAGCCACGACGGGTTTTCGCTCTTGACCACTTGCAGCGGTTTGGCGGCGATCTGGCCAGTGGCGCTGTCGAAGTTCATTCGATAGAGGCCCTGGCTGGTGTTGGCGGTGTAGGAGCCGACCAGCAACTGGAAGCTTTCTGCCGATGCCGTGGACAGGCCCATGGCGCCGACGCTGCCAGCCATCAGCAGCGGCCAGAATTTACGCATGTTCATCAGTGTCATCCTCATCGTCGCTGCTGCTGACTACATCACCATGACAAACCAGGCGGTGTTCGCCGATCGCTTTGGTTTCATTGAAATAGCCGACGATCAGCCAGCTCTGCAGGGAGTCATCAAACGTTGCTGCTGCAACCTGCGCCGGCGTGAACTCCCAATGCTTGGCCAATCGGCCATCGATGCATTCGATGTGCAGGTTGTCGTCTTCGTCGAGGGCAAATTCGAAGGCGTGCAAGCCGTCGATTTCGACCATATCGCAGTGTTCGAGGACGTCGAGAAGGGTTTGGGCAGTCATGGCAGTAAAGTCTTTCAGGGGGGAAACCGGCAATGATAGCTCATTGTTAACCTGAGGCCTTGGCACTCACCCTGTGGGAGCGAGCTTGCTCGCGAAAGCGCTGTGTCAGGCAATGAATAATTGACTGAAAGAATGCATTCGCGAGCAAGCTCGCTCCCACAAGGGATATTGGCTGTCAGTTACAACGCGTCGCGTGAGGGTTTGCCGTCGACGAGGCGCTGGATGCGCAGCGGGTTGGCGTTTTTCAGTGGCTCCGGCAGCAAGCTATCCGGGTAGTTCTGGAAGCACACCGGGCGCAGGAAACGGTCGATGGCCAGCGTACCGACTGAGGTGCCACGAGCATCAGACGTTGCCGGGTATGGGCCGCCGTGCACCATCGAATCACACACTTCGACACCGGTCGGATAGCCGTTGAGCAGGATCCGCCCGACCTTCTGTTCAAGAAGTGGCGTCAATTCAGGGAAACGCTCGAAGTCCGCCAGCTCGCCAATGATCGTCGCGGTGAGTTGCCCGTGCAGACCATGCAGCGCAGCGCTGAGTTGTGCTTTGTCCGCCACTTCGACAATCACCGTGGTCGGGCCGAACACTTCTTCCTGCAGCACTTCATCGCCATTGATCAACAGGCTGGCATCAGCCTTGAACAATTGCGGCTGCGCCTGATTGCCCTGCTGCGGATTACCGGCCAGATGCTCAATGCCGGAATGCGCCAACAGTTTCTGCAAGCCTTTGCCGTAGCTGCCGAGGGTGCCGGCGTTGAGCATGGTTTGTGCCGGTTGATCGCCGATCAAACCGGCGACTTGCTGCACGAACGCGCTGAACTGCGGAGAGCGAATACCGATCACCAGCCCCGGATTGGTACAGAACTGACCGCAGCCTTGGACCACCGAAGCGGTCAGGTCGCGGGCGACGGTTTCCGAACGCTCGGCAAGTGCCTGCGGCAGGATGATCACCGGGTTGATGCTCGACATCTCGGCAAACACCGGGATCGGTTGCGGCCGCGCAGCTGCCATGTCGCACAGTGCCCGACCGCCCTTGAGCGAACCGGTGAAACCCACGGCCTGAATCGCCGGATGCTTGACCAGCCACTCACCGACGCCACCGCCGTAGATCATATTGAACACGCCCGCCGGCATGGCGGTTTTTTCAGCGGCGCGGATCAGTGCATCAGCGACCAGTTCAGCCGTGGCCATGTGACCACTGTGGGCCTTGAACACCACCGGGCAACCGGCAGCCAGCGCCGAAGCGGTGTCGCCGCCAGCGGTGGAAAATGCCAACGGAAAGTTGCTGGCGCCGAACACCGCCACCGGGCCAAGACCAATGCGGTATTGGCGCAGATCCGGACGTGGCAAAGGCTGACGATCCGGCAGTGGCAGATCAATCCGCGCACCGTAGAAATCGCCACGGCGCAGCACTTTGGCGAACAGGCGCATCTGGCCGCTGGTACGCCCGCGCTCACCTTGAATGCGTCCGGCCGGCAACGCCGTTTCGCGGCAGACCACGGCGACGAAATCATCACCGAGCGCATCCAGTTCATCGGCGATCGCATCGAGAAACTGCGCGCGGCGTTCGGCGCTGAGGCTGCGATAAGCAGGAAACGCGGCAGCGGCGGCTTTAGCGGCGGCGTCGACTTCTTCAGCCGTGGCCTGGATGAAATCGTGCGGCAGCTGTTCGCCCGTCGTGGCGTCGACGGATTGCAGTTTGACGGAGCCAGCGGCGCTGCGCTGACCGCCAATGTAGTTGTGACCGAGAATCTGAGTCATGGGATCTCCTTAAAGGGTGCCGATGCTGTCCGGCGCAAAAGCGGCTGGAACCGGAACGATGCCATTGACCAGCGGCGCGCCAAATTCGGCCTGGCTGATCTCGAAAACGTCGCCCGGCTGCGTGCGAATGCCATCGGCGAACGACAGGGTCGCGGTGCCGAAGAAGTGAATGTGTACGTCGCCCGGACGGAGGAACTGGCTGTACTTGAAGTGGTGGTATTCGAGGTTGGCGAGGCTATGGCACATGTTCGCCTCGCCGCTGAGAAACTCGTTCTGCCAAAGCACTTCGCCTTCACGCAGGATGCGACTGGTGCCTGCCAGATGTTGAGGCAGTTCACCGGTGCGAAGTTCCGGACCATAACTGCAACTGCGCAATTTCGAGTGCGCCAGGTACAGGTAATTCTTGCGTTCCATGACGTGGTCGGAGAACTCGTTGCCGACTGCGAAGCCCAGGCGATAGGGCTTGCCGTCGTTGCCGATGATGTAGAGGCCGGCCATCTCCGGTTCCTCACCGGCATCCTCCGCAAACGGCGGCACCGGGAACGGTTGGCCCGGACGCACGACAATGCTGCCGTTGCCCTTGTAGAACCATTCCGGCTGCACACCGGCCTGCCCCGCCGCCGGTTTGCCGCCCTCCACGCCCCATTTGAAGATGCGCATGGTGTCGGTCATCGTCGCTTCGTCGCCGGCCTGCTGGTGCATTTTGTCCCGCGCCGAGGCGCTGCCCAGGTGGGTCAGGCCGGTGCCGCTGATCAACATGTGCGCCGGGTCCGGATGGTCAAGGGGCGGCAGGATGCGCAGTTGCGACAGCAACTCGGCGTAGTCGTGGCTGATGCCGAGGCCGAGGGTTTGCACTTGCTGCTCGAGGGTGTTGCCGGCTTCGATGGCGGCGAGCGCCAGATCGCGCACAGTGCGGGCGTCCTGGACTTCGCGCACCAGACCGTTGTCGACCACGCCGACGCGGCGTTCGCGGTTGCTTAATTCGAATTGAACCAGATGCATGATTTTCTCCTATTCCCTCAAAAACACCGCCGACCCACTGTGGGAGCGAGCCTGCTCGCGAAAGCGGTGTGTCAGTCACCTCAAATGTTGAATGTACCGGCCTCTTCGCGAGCAGGCTCGCTCCCACATGGGTCAGTGGTGGTCAGTCAGGTTCG
The DNA here is from genome assembly GCF_022662375.1 of Pseudomonas sp. CROZ-RG-20F-R04-15. Taxonomy (GTDB): domain Bacteria; phylum Pseudomonadota; class Gammaproteobacteria; order Pseudomonadales; family Pseudomonadaceae; genus Aquipseudomonas. The sequence goes on from NZ_JAKNQL010000003.1 coordinate 40,022, forward strand.
GGTGGCGCCTCGGGCGCTGGCGGCAAATTGGTCAACCGGCAGCACGTGTTTGCGTTCCAGCACACGGTAGACGATGCCGGTCAGAATCAAGCCAAACACCATCACCCCCGAGAGGAAGTACAGCCCTGACGCCAGATTGCCGGTGTATTCCTTCAACGCCCCGATCACAAACGGCCCGATGTACCCGCCCAGATTCCCCACCGAATTAATCAGCGCAATCCCCGCCGCCGCGCTCGCGCCAGCAAAGAACCGCCCCGGCAAGGTCCAGAACACCGCTGTGCAGGAAAACAGCGCAAACGCCACCAGACACAGCGCCGCCAGTTGCGCCACCGGCAACGACAGCCAAGCGCTCATGAACAAGCCAATTGCGCCCAGCACATAAAGCACGGCGAGGTGCCCGTAACGATCATTCAAACGGTCAGAACTGCGCGGCACGATCAGCAAACCGATGATCCCGAAAATGTACGGCACCGACGAGACGAAACCGGTGACCAGATCGCTGCCACCAAACTGTTTGATCAGCGTCGGCAGCCACAAACCCAAGCCATAAATGCTCAACGTCACCGGCAGATAAAACAGCGCCAGCAGCAACACGCGTTTGTCTTTCAGCGCATGCAGCGGGTTGCCGTGGCGTGTCTGGCCGTATTCCTGCAGATCCTTTTTCAGCTCGCCGGTCAGCCAGTCTTTCTCGGCCTGATCCATCCATTTCACTTGCTGCGGACCGTCCGGCAACCAGCGCAAGACCGGCCAGGTGAGCAGGATCGCCGGGGTGCCGATGACAATGAACAGCCACTGCCAGCCATGCAGGCCAAGGACGCCGTCCATGCCGAGCAAACCGCCGGACACAGGACCCGTGATCATCATCGCGATCGGCTGGGAAAGAATGAACAGCCCGAGGATCTTGCCGCGATGGCGCACCGGGAACCACTGGGTGATGTAGTAGAGAACGCCGGGGAAGAACCCCGCCTCGGCCGCGCCGAGCAGAAAGCGCATCACGTAGAAACTGTGCGGGCCCTGAACGAAGGCCATGCCGATGGTGATCGCGCCCCAGGTGATCATGATTCGCGCGAACCAGCGTCGTGCGCCGAAACGTTCGAGCATCAGGTTGCTGGGAATTTCGAGGAGGAAGTAACCAATGAAGAACAGCCCGGCGCCGAGGCCGTAAGCCGCATCGCCAATGCCAATGTCGGCGCCCATGTGCAGCTTGGCGAAGCCGACAGCGGAGCGATCCACATAGGCGATCAGGTACAGCAGGATCAGGAAAGGAATCAGTTTCAGCGTGATGCGCCGTATCAGCCGCAGTTCCTGGCTCATGAGATCGGTCTCCGATTGTTGTTTTTATAGAACCTCGGGGGACGCCTCTCACGGAAAACCGTCAGGGCCATCCCTCCGTCGAAAACGACTATATAGTATTACTAATTCACCAACAACACTTCCAAACCTAGGATTTTGCGCTTAGATTAAGCCGTAGCTGGAACACTATAGTCATACAATAAGAGAATCGATCATGTCTGATAAGAAACCCACCCTGCGCTCCGCCCAATGGTTTGGCACGGCCGACAAGAACGGCTTCATGTACCGCAGCTGGATGAAGAATCAGGGCATCGCCGACCACCAGTTTCACGGTAAGCCGATCATCGGCATCTGTAACACCTGGTCGGAACTGACCCCGTGCAACGCGCACTTCCGCCAGATCGCGGAGCACGTCAAACGTGGGGTGATCGAGGCCGGTGGCTTTCCAGTGGAATTCCCGGTGTTCTCCAACGGCGAATCGAACCTGCGCCCGACCGCCATGCTCACCCGCAACCTGGCGAGCATGGACGTTGAAGAAGCGATTCGCGGCAACCCGATCGACGGCGTGGTGCTGCTGACCGGTTGCGACAAAACCACCCCGGCGCTGCTGATGGGCGCGGCCAGTTGCGATGTACCGGCCATCGTCGTCACCGGCGGGCCGATGCTCAACGGCAAGCACAAGGGCAAGGACATCGGCTCGGGCACGGTGGTCTGGCAGCTCAGCGAGCAGGTCAAGGCTGGCACCATCACCATCGACGATTTCCTCGCGGCCGAGGGTGGTATGTCGCGTTCGGCGGGCACCTGCAACACCATGGGCACCGCATCGACCATGGCCTGCATGGCTGAAGCACTCGGCACTTCGCTGCCGCACAACGCGGCGATTCCGGCGGTAGATGCGCGGCGTTATGTGCTGGCGCACATGTCCGGCATGCGTGCGGTGGAGATGGTGCGCGAAGATTTGAAGCTATCGAAGATTCTGACCAAAGAAGCCTTCGAAAACGCTATCCGCGTGAACGCCGCCATCGGTGGTTCGACCAACGCGGTGATTCACTTGAAAGCCATCGCCGGGCGCATCGGCGTCGAACTGGATCTGGACGACTGGACGCGCATCGGTCGCGGCATGCCGACCATTGTCGATCTGCAACCGTCCGGACGTTTCCTGATGGAAGAGTTCTATTACGCCGGTGGTTTGCCAGCGGTGCTGCGTCGTCTCGGTGAAGCCAATCTGATTCCTCATCCGAATGCACTGACCGTCAACAGCAAGTCCATCGGCGAGAACACCAAGGACGCACCGATCTATGGCGAGGACGAAGTGATCCGTACCCTCGACAATCCGATCCGCGCCGACGGTGGCATCTGCGTGTTGCGCGGCAATCTGGCGCCGCTCGGTGCCGTGCTCAAGCCGTCCGCCGCGACCCCGGAACTGATGCAGCATCGCGGCCGTGCGGTGGTGTTCGAGAACTTCGACATGTACAAGGCGCGGATCAACGATCCGGAGCTGGATGTCGACAAGGATTCGATTCTGGTGATGAAGAACTGCGGGCCGAAGGGTTATCCGGGCATGGCTGAAGTCGGCAACATGGGCTTGCCGGCCAAGTTGCTGGCGCAAGGCGTGACCGACATGGTGCGCATCTCCGATGCGCGAATGAGCGGCACGGCGTACGGCACGGTGGTCTTGCACGTGGCGCCGGAAGCGGCGGCCGGCGGGCCTTTGGCGACGGTGCAGGAAGGCGACTGGATCGAACTGGATTGCGCCACCGGGCGTTTGCACCTGGATATTCCGGACGCCGAACTCGCGGCGCGCATGGCCGATCTGCAGCCACCGCAGCAGTTGTTGGTGGGCGGCTATCGCCAGTTGTACATCGACCATGTGCTGCAGGCGGATCAGGGCTGTGACTTTGACTTCCTCGTTGGTTGCCGAGGGGCTGATGTGCCGCGCCACTCCCATTAACCTTCTCCACTGATCGTTCCTACGCTCTGCGTGGGAATGCCTCTAGGGACGCTCCGCGTGCCAGCTCTGAAATGGGACGCAGAGCGTCCCGGGCTGCATTCCCACGCAGAGCGTGGGAACGATCATTGCCTGCCTCAAGATTGTGCCGTGCCTGCTATGATGCGCGGCATCTCCATCGCTCAGGATTGCCCCGCTCCCCATGGATTACCGCAAACCTTCCGACCGTAAAAGCATGCACTCGCGCATCGTCCAGGAACTGGGCATGCAGATCGTCTCCGGACGCTTTTTGCCCGACGACAAACTGCCCGCCGAAGCCTTGCTCTGCGAGGAATACGCGGTCAGTCGGCCGGTATTGCGCGAAGCCACGCGGGTGTTGGTGGCCAAGGGGTTGGTGTATTCCAGACCACGCGTCGGTACCGTTGTCAAAGCCCGCCGCGAATGGCACATGCTCGACCCCGACGTGCTGCACTGGCTGATGCAAAGCAGCCCGCAGAATGAATTCTTCAATGTGCTGACCAGTGTGCGCAGCATCATCGAGCCGGCCGCCGCCGCCCTCGCCGCTCAGCATGCGACCGAGGCGGATATTGCCGCGATTGGTGAGGCGTACCAGCGCATGGAAGCGGCGCCGACGCCGGAAGCGTTGTTGCAGCCGGATCTGGACTTCCATAGCCGGATTGCCGATGCGACGCACAATGATTTGCTGGCGAACCTGTGCAATATGTTGTCGGTGGCGATTGCCGAGGCGTTGAAGCATTCGAATCAGCGGCCGAATCTGCATGAATTGGCGTTGCCGAGGCATAAGGCGATTTTGACGGCGATCGAAAATCGCGATGCGCTGGGTGCTCGGCATGCGACGTTGGTGCAGCTGGATGATGCGCGTAGTGCGCTCAGCGTTGTGCTCGGCGCTGAACTCTCTTAACGTTTGAGATCTTCTGCCCTCACCCTAGCCCTCCCGAAACGTCGGACCGCCCAGAGGTAGAGGGGACCGACCGAGTTGTGCTTCGTCATACATCGACCTGAAAAACCGAGTCGATTATGGATTCACAGCAAATCGTTCACGTCGGTGTAAATCGCCAATCTCCCCCAGTCAGTCCCCTCTCCCTCCAGAGGTAGAGGGGACCGACCGAGTTGTGCTTCGTCATACGTCGACCTGAAAAACCGAGTCGATTATGGATTCACAGCAAATCGTTCACGTCGGTGTAAATCGCCAATCTCCCCCAGTCAGTCCCCTCTCCCTCCGGGAGAGGGTTAGGGTGAGGGGCTCTTGATCTTAAAACACAAAAAAAGCCGCAACCCTCAAGGTGCGGCTTTTTCGTTTCAGCCCTTCAGATCAATGCGCAAACAGCGAATTGCCCTTCTGCCCCGCCAGTTTCTCTGGCTTGATCAGGAACTTCGCCAGTGCCGGCAACAGCCACAGCGCGCCGAACATGTTCCATAGCAGCATGAAGGTCAGCATCAAACCCATGTCGGCCTGGAACTTGATCGCCGAGAAGATCCACGTGCACACGCCAATCGCCAGGCACAGACCGGTAAACAGCACCGCTTTACCGGTGGATTTCAGCGTCTGGTAATAAGCTTCCTGCAACGGCAGCCCGGCCCGCAGGAAACTCTCCAGACGGCTGTAGATGTAGATGCCGTAGTCGACACCAATCCCCACACCCAGCGCCACCACCGGCAAGGTCGCCACCTTCACGCCGATGCCCATGAACGCCATCAGCGCGTTGCCGAGTACCGAGGTCAGTACCAGCGGCAGGACGATGCACAAGGTCGCCGCCCACGAACGGAAGGTGATCATGCACATCACCGCCACGCAGATGTACACCAGAATCAGGATGGTCAGCTCAGCCTGTTTGATGACTTCGTTGGTGGCCGCTTCGATCCCGGCGTTACCGGCGGCGAGGATGAATTCCAGACCGTCCTTGTTGTTGTCCTTGGCGAATTCCTGCACCGCGTGCACTGCACGATCGAGGGTTTCGGCCTTGTGATCGTTGAGGAACACCAGCACCGGCGCCAGCGAGCAACTGTTGTTGTACAGACCGTCGGCGCGGGCAATCGAGTTGTTCAGCACGTCCGGGTTGCGCGACAGGGTTTCCCATTTCAGGTTGCCCTCGTTCATGCCCTTGATCATCTGCTTGGACACGGTCACCAGCGAGATCGCCGACTGCACGCCCTCGGTGTTCTGCATCTTCCACATCAACTCGTCGATCGGTGCCATCGCTTCGTAGCGCGAGCAGCCTTCAGCCTTGGTCTTGACCATCACCACCAGCACGTCGGAACTGGTCGAGTAGTTGTTGATGATGAAGTTGTTGTCCTTGTTGTAGCGCGAATCCGGACGCAGTTCCGGCGCGCCTTGGTCAAGGTCACCGATTTTCAGGTTCTGGCTGTACCAGAGACCGCCACCGAAGGCGATCAGCGCCAGCACCACCGAGACGCGGGCGACTTTCGGGTTGGCGAAGTTCGACAGCAGGCGCCAGAACGGATGTTCGCGGTTGGCGTCCTTCTTGCTCCTGGCAATCGCGCGTTTACTGATGCCGACATAGGAGATGGCGACCGGCAGCAAAATCAGGTTGGTGAACACGATCACCGCCACGCCGATCGACGCGCCGATGGCCAGTTCACGGATCACTCCGATGTCGATGATCAGCAGGGTGATGAAACCCACCGCATCCGCGAGAATCGCGATCATCCCCGGCAGGAACAGTTGCCGAAACGTACGCCGCGCGGCGGTCAGCGCGTTGTCGGCCTCGCTGGATTGCAGGGCGATACCGTTGATCTTCTGCACGCCGTGGGAGATACCGATGGCGAAGATCAGGAACGGCACCAGCATCGAATACGGATCGAGCCCGAAACCGAAGAAGTGCATCAAGCCGAGTTGCCAGACCACCGCCACCAGCGTCGTACTCAATACAGCGATGGTGCTGCGTACGCAGTTGGTGAACCACAACAGCAAAATCAGGGTAATGACGAAGGCGATGCCGAAGAACAGCACGACCATCACCAGACCATCGATCAAATCGCCGACTTTCTTGGCGAAACCGACGATGTGGATCTTGACGTTGGGGTTCTGCGCTTCGAACTTGTTGCGGATCTTGTCTTCGAGTTCATGGGAGAACTTGCGATAGTCCAGCGCCAGCAACTTGCCCTGGTCTTCCGGGTCCGGGTAGGACTCCAGCAGCGGGATATCGACGATGCTCGACTTGAAGTCGTTGGCCACCAGACGCCCGACCTGACCGGACTTGAGTACGTTGTTGCGCAGCAGATCGAGGCTGTCCTGCGAGCCGTTGTAGCTCTGCGGGATCACTTCACCGCCGGCAAAACCCTCTTCGGTCACTTCGGTCCAGCGTACGCTCGGGCTCCACAGCGACTTCAGGCCGGAGCGATCAACGCCGGAGATGTAGAACACCTCGTCGTTGATCTGCCGCAGGGTCTCCATGTACTCCTTGGAGAAGATGTCGCCGTCCTTGGCTTCCACCGAAATGCGCACGGTGTTGCCCAGGTTCGCCAGATCGTTGCGGTGCTCCATCATCTTCTCGATGAACGGATGCTTGAGCGGGATCATTTTTTCGAAACTGGTCGACGGCCGGATCAGCGTCGCCTGCCAGAACAGGAAAATGCTCACCACCAGACAGATCAGGATCACTGCCGGGCGGTTGTTGAAAATCAGGCGCTCAAGAAACGTCGCCTTGTCCTGCTGAGGAGTGATCAAGGAAGTCATAGCCCCGCCTTCTTGTTATTGATCTCGGCACCGTTTGGCAGCGTGGTGTGAACGCCACCCTGCCCACTCAGAATCAGGTTGCCGTCGCCGGCAGCGGTGACCGATGACAGCGAGATGCGGTCTGGACGGTTGAACACACTGAAGGTTTCGCCATTGTCGCTGCTGCTGATCACCGAACCGCCGTTGCCGACGATCACGATCGAGCCATCTTCGAGCAGGGTCGCGCCGGACAAGCCGAATTCCAGCGATCCGCGCGCTGCTTTCAGCTCGACCTGTTCCCAGGTGCTGCCGAAATCCGTGGAGCGATAAAGGTTGCCGCGCAAGCCGTAGGCCAGCAGAGTTTGCGGTTGCGCGGTGCCGATCACGCCGAACAGCGAGCCTTCGTACGGGCCTTCGAGTTTTTCCCAGGTCTGGCCCCAGTCGGCGGAGCGAAACATGCTGCCCGACTCGCCGACGATAAACAGCCCGGCGTCCTTCACCGCCGCGATGGCGTTGAGGTGGAACTGGTCTTCGTTGTCGAGGCGGTCGCTGACGTCTTGCCAGTTTTTACCGCCATCGGTGGTTTCCAGCAGTGCACCGTAAGCGCCCACGGCGAGGCCGCTGTTGACGTCCTTGAACCAGACATCGAGCAGCGGCGATTCACGTTTGAGGTCTTCGAATTGTTTGCTCCAGGTCAGACCGCCGTCTGTGCTGGCGAGGATTTGCGCGTCGTGCCCGACCGCCCAGCCGTGCTGGTCGTCGACAAAGTACACAGCGGTCAGCAGTTGCCGGCTCGGCACCTTGGCCTGGGTCCAGGTTTTGCCCTGGTCATCGGAATAGAGAATGTGCCCGCGATCCCCGACCGCCACCAACCGTTTGCCGGCGTGGACAACATCGAGAATAAGGCTTTTCGCGGCTTTGGCGGATTCGGTGGCATAGACCACGTCGGCAGGCGGCTCGGCGGCCATCACCGGTGCCGATAACGTGGCAAAGCCCAGCAGAGAGAGTGCTGTGGCCAGCAACGCGGTGTTGCGTAACGCCGGCGGGCGGCAACGACTCATAGACCTTCCCCTATTTATTATTGTTAGGCCATCTGGCCTTCAAGGGCGCCGCAAGTGTGCTCCGTTGATGGCTGCTCAGGAGCATAGTCCTGAAACCCGCAATCCAGAGCCACTTCGGAAGCTGGCTCATCCTATCGGGCTTTAGAAACGTCTGACAATCGGCGCCACGTTATCTTTTGTTAACCGAAAGCGGCCTTCTGTTACGAAGAAATTCCCCTGTGGGAGCGAGCTTGCTCGCGAATGCGAGGTAACAGTCACTCTATTTATTGGCTGACCCACCGCTTTCGCGAGCAGGCTCGCTCCCACAGGGGTTAGAGGTGGTCTTGGAATTTGTGGTTGTCAGTGAATGCAGCGCCATTCGCCGGATGTATGACGCAATTCTTGCGAGGGGGACTTGCACGATCGGTATTATGGTATACCATCAGACGCACAGACACTCTCAATCCCCCAACGGAGCAGCTCATGAGTTTCGAAATTCGCAAGATCGTCAGCTATGTCGAAGAAACCTTCATTGAAGGCGGCAAGGCCACTGACAAGCCAGTGACCATGGTCGGCCTGGCCGTGGTGATGAAAAACCCTTGGGTGGGCAACGGTTTCGTCGAAGACCTCAAGCCGCAGATCCGCGCCAACTGCTCAGACCTCGGTACACTGATGGTCGAGCGCCTGGTCGGCATCATCGGCGGTGCGGAAAAAATCGAGGCTTACGGCAAAGCCGCCGTGGTCGGTGCCGATGGCGAGATCGAACACGCCTCCGCCGTGATCCACACCCTGCGCTTCGGCAACCACTACCGCGAAGCGGTCAACGCCAAGAGCTACCTGAGCTTCACCAACAAACGCGGCGGCCCGGGCACATCGATCCAGATCCCGATGATGCACAAGGACGACGAAGGTCAGCGTTCGCACTACATCACTCTGGAAATGCAGATCGAAGACGCACCGCGTGCCGACGAAATCGTCGTCGTGCTGGGTTGCGCCGACGGTGGCCGCCTGCACCCGCGCATCGGTAACCGCTACATCGATCTGGAAGAACTGGCCGCCGAAAAAGCCCAGTAATCACAATAAAAAGGCATTGCAGGAGCGCTCCATGATTCGGCTCACCGCTGAACTCACCCCGGCTGGCACCAGTTACCTGGCGACCGGCCAAGGCCAGCCCGTGGTTTTGATCCACGGCGTGGGCCTCAATAAAGAAATGTGGGGCGGCCAGATTGTCGGCCTGTCCAGCCAATATCAAGTGATCGCCTACGACATGCTCGGCCATGGCGCCAGCCCGCGACCGGCCAGCGGCACCAACCTGCTCGGTTACGCCGATCAGTTGCTGGAGCTGCTCGATCACCTGAATCTGCCGCAGGCAGCGGTGATCGGTTTCTCCATGGGCGGTCTGGTCGCGCGGGCCTTTGCCCTGCATTACCCGCAGCGCCTGCAAAGCCTGGTGGTGTTGAACAGTGTGTTCAATCGCAGCGAAGAACAGCGTGCCGGCGTCATCGCCCGAACCGCGCAAGCGGCCGAACATGGCCCCGACGCCAATGCCGAAGCGGCGCTTTCACGCTGGTTCAGCCGTGAATATCAGGCGGCCAACCCGGCGCAGATCGCCGCATTGCGCCAGACCCTCGCCAATAATGATCCTCAGGGTTACCTGACCACCTACGAATTGTTCGCCACCCAAGACATGTACCGCGCCGACGACCTGGGCAGCATTCAGGCGCCGACGCTGATCGCCACTGGCGAACTCGACCCGGGTTCGACCCCGGAAATGGCCGAGCAACTGGCCCGACGCATCCCCGGTGCGAAGGTTGCCGTGCTGCCCGAGCAACGGCATATGATGCCGGTAGAGTCGCCGCGTCTGGTCAATCAGACGCTGCTGGAATTTCTCCAATTCGCACACTCCCGACAAAACCATATAAAGGGGATCGTTGCATGACACTCGCACGCTTCCAGATGTGCATCGGCGGAGAATGGGTCGACGCCCTCTCCGGCAAAACCTTCGAAAGCCTTAACCCGGCCACGGCACAAGCCTGGGCCGAACTGCCTGACGCGGATGAAGCGGACGTCGAACGTGCCGTGCAATCGGCACAGATTGCTTTCGACAGCCCGGCATGGCGTGGCCTGACTGCCACCGCGCGCGGCAAATTGCTGCGCCGTCTCGGCGACTTGATCGCCGAAAATAAAGAACAACTGGCGCAGCTGGAAAGCCGCGACAACGGCAAGCTGATCCGCGAAACCCGTGGCCAGGTCAGCTATCTGCCGGAGTTCTTCCACTACACCGCCGGTTTGGCCGACAAACTTGAAGGCGGCACGCTGCCGCTGGATAAGCCCGACCTGTTTGCCTACACCGTGCATGAAGCGATGGGCGTGGTTGCCGCGATCATTCCGTGGAACAGCCCGCTGTACCTGACCGCAATCAAACTGGCGCCGGCCCTCGCCGCCGGTAACACGATTGTGATCAAACCGTCCGAGCACGCCTCGGCGACCATTCTTGAGCTAGCGCGTCTGGCCCTCGAAGCCGGGATTCCGCCGGGCGTGGTCAACGTCGTCACCGGTTACGGTCCAAGCACCGGCGCCGCCCTCACCCGCCATCCGCTGATCCGCAAAATCGCCTTCACCGGCGGCGCGGCGACGGCACGGCATGTGGTGCGCAGCAGCGCCGAGAACTTCGCCAAGCTGTCGCTGGAACTGGGCGGCAAGTCACCGAATATCATTTTCGCCGATGCCGATCTGGACAGCGCGATCAACGGCGCGATTGCCGGGATCTACGCGGCGTCCGGGCAGAGCTGCGTATCCGGTTCGCGCCTGCTGGTGCAGGACGAAATCTACGATGAATTCGTCAATCGCCTGGTCGAACGCGCCCAGCGCATCCGCATCGGCAACCCGCAGGAAGACAACAGCGAGATGGGCCCGATGGCCACCGCGCAGCAACTGGCGGTGGTCGAAGGTCTGGTGGCTGATGCCATCGCCGAAGGCGCGCGTTTGCGCACTGGCGGCAAGCGTCCGACCGATCTCGGCGACGGCTGGTTCTACGAGCCGACGCTGTTCGAATGCGACCGCAATTCGATGAAGATCATGCAGGAAGAAGTCTTTGGCCCGGTGGCGTCGGTGATCCGTTTCAAAGATGAAGCCGAAGCGCTGGCGATCGCCAACGACTCGCAGTTCGGCCTTGCCGCTGGCATCTGGACGCGTGATTTGGGCCGGGCTCATCGCCTCGCTCGTGATGTGCGCTCGGGGATCATCTGGGTCAACACTTACCGCGCGGTGTCGGCAATGGCGCCGATCGGCGGCTTCAAGAACAGTGGCTATGGACGCGAAAGCGGCATCGATTCGGTGCTGGCCTACACCGAACTGAAAACGGTGTGGATCAACCTTTCTCAGGCGCCAATGCCTGATCCGTTTGTGATGCGCTAGGAGTCCTGCGAAATGATCGAACCCGGCATTTACAAAGACGTCATGAGCTCGTTCCCGTCCGGCGTCACGGTGGTCACCACCCTCGACCCGGATGGCGGCATCGTCGGCATTACCGCCAGCGCCTTCAGCGCGTTGTCGATTGACCCGGCGCTGGTGTTGTTCTGTCCCAACTATGCTTCCGACACGTATCCGGTGTTGCGTGACAGCAAGAAGTTTGCGATCCATTTGCTGTCGGCTGACCAGACCGCCGAGGCCTATGCGTTTGCCGGTAAAGGCAAGGACAAGGCCAAGGACATCGAGTGGCATCTGAGCGAACTCGGAAATCCGATTCTGGCCAAGGCCACGGCGATTATCGAGTGCGAGTTGTGGCGTGAATACGACGGTGGTGATCACGCGATCATTGTTGGCGCGGTGAAGAATCTGATCCTGCCCGCGCAACCGGTGACGCCGATGATTTACCACAAGGGCAAGCTCGGGCCCCTGCCGACCCTGGCCTGATTGCCACCCAGATCCCATGTGGGAGCGAGCCTGCTCGCGAAAGCGGTCGATCATTCAACATTTGCATCGACTGACACGACGCCTTCGCGAGCAGGCTCGCTCCCACAGGGGATAGTGGTGTGAGGAGGATTCATGAGTAACGAAAAGTACGAAAAAGGCCTGAAGATCCGCACTCAAGTATTGGGCGAAGCCTACGTGCAACGTTCGATAGAGAACGCCGACGACTTCACCCGCCCACTCCAGGAAATGGTCACCGAATACTGCTGGGGTCATGTCTGGGGCCGCGAGGGTTTGTCGCTCAAGGAGCGCAGCATGATCAACCTGGCGATGATCTCGGCGCTTAACCGCCCGCACGAACTCAAGCTGCATGTGCGCGGCGCCTTGCGTAACGGCCTGAGTCGTGAGCAAATACGCGAAATTCTGCTTCAGGTCGGCATTTATTGCGGCGTTCCGGCAGCCGTGGACAGTTTCCGGCTGGCCCGTGAAGCGTTTGCCGAAGCCGACGCCGAAGCCTCAGTCAACCCCTCGGCTGTTTAGATGCCCGTCTGGCATGGACAGCCAACCGAAAGAGCGGACCCCATGAAACGCCAGCCACTCGACGACAGCTTCAAGGTCAATCGCAACCCCGTTACCCTGCGCGAAATCGTGCTGGATAAACTGCGTAGCGCGATCATGAATTTCCAGCTCATGCCAGGGGATCGTCTGGTCGAACGCGATCTGTGCGATCGCCTGGGTGTCAGCCGCACCTCTGTGCGTGAAGCCCTGCGTCACCTCGAATCCGAAGGCCTGGTCGAGTTCGCCGATGCCAAAGGTCCGCGTGTCGCCATCATCACCTTGGCCGACGCCGTCGATATCTACGAATTGCGTTGCGTGCTGGAAGGTTTGATCGTGCAGCTGTTCACCCTGCGCGCCAAGGCCAAGGACATCAAAGCCCTGGAAAAAGCCCTCGACGACAACCGCAAGGCGCTCAAGGACGGCGAACTGCAACAGGTGATCGACTCGGTGCAGGGCTTCTACGACGTGCTGCTCGAAGGCTCGGGCAACCATGTCGCGGCGACTCAGTTGCGTCAGTTGCAGGCACGCATCAGCTACCTGCGCGCGACCTCGGTGTCGCAGGAAAACCGTCGCGGCGCGAGTAACCACGAAATGGAAAAAATGGTCGAGGCGATCAAAAGCGGCGATCCGCTGGCGGCGCATCAGGCCTGTGTCGACCACGTTCGCGCCGCTGCTGCCGTGGCCCTCGATTACCTCAAGCGCAAGCAGGAAGAGACTGGTGCTACCCCGCCAATCACCCTGCCGATCGCCTTGAAAGAACCCCGTATAGGTAACTGATATGTTCAGCCCGAGCTATTGCCCGAAATGCGGTGGCCCTGACCTCGGTCAGCAGATACCGGCGGGCGATACGCACGAGCGCCTGATGTGTCGCGGCTGCGGCTACATCCACTACGTCAATCCGAAGATCATTGCCGGCTGCATCATCGAGCAGGACGGCAAATACCTGCTGTGCCAACGGGCGATCCCACCGCGCCCGGGCACCTGGACGCTGCCGGCCGGCTTCATGGAAAGCGGCGAAACCACCGAGCAAGCGGCGGTCCGCGAAGTCTGGGAAGAAAGCGGCGTGCGCGCGGAAATCGTCTCGCCGTACTCGATTTTCAGCGTGCCGAAGATCAGCGAGGTGTACATCATCTTCCGTGCGATCGCGCTGGAGATCACCGGGCAGTACGGGCCGGAGACCATGGATTACAAATTCTTCGCGCCGGAAGAGATCCCGTGGGAACAGATCTATTACCCGGCGATCCGGCAGATTCTCGAGCGCTATATCGAAGAGCGCCAGGCTGGGGTGTACGGGATTTATATGGGCAATGACGATAGCGGCAAGATTCACTTTATCCGCTGATCACCACCTATCCCCCTGTGGGAGCGAGCCTGCTCGCGAAAGCGGTCGTTCATTCAACATTTGTATCGACGCCTTCGCGAGCAGGCTCGCTCCCACAGGGGGACGTGGTGTTGCTTAAATTGGGGCGATGCCTTCAACGATGATGATTTCCGCCCTCGCCCATTCTTCGCGATAACTTTTCGCTTCCTGATACGCCGCCGAGTGGTAGCACGCCACGGCTTTTTCGTAACTCTCGAACTCGATCACCACGCTGCGCTGCGGCGTCTGGCGCCCTTCCATCGCCTCGCTGCGCCCGCCTCTGGCCAGAAACTTCGCACCGAATTCGGCAAACGCCGCCGGTGCGCGCTGGGTGTATTGGCTGTAGTGATCGGTATCGGCTATATCCACATGAGCAATCCAGTACGCCTTCATAGTGACCTCTTTGTTGATTTTGTATTATGGTATACCAATATATTTCCAACGAACCCTGAGAGTCCAGCATGGCCTTCAACAGCATCGAAGAAATCATCGAAGATTATCGTCTCGGCAAAATGGTTTTGCTGGTCGATGACGAAGACCGCGAAAATGAAGGCGACCTGTTGCTGGCCGCCGACCGTTGCACGCCTGAGGCGATCAGCTTCATGGCCCGCGAAGCGCGCGGGCTGATTTGCCTAACGCTCACCGACGACCACTGCCAGCGTTTGGGCCTGGAGCAAATGGTCCCGGCCAATGGCAGCGTGTTCAGCACCGCGTTTACCGTGTCGATCGAAGCGGCGGTTGGCGTGACAACCGGCATTTCGGCGGCGGATCGCGCCTGCACCGTTGCCGCTGCCGTCGCCCCGAACGCCCGCGCGGAAGACCTGGTGCAACCGGGCCATATCTTTCCGCTGCGGGCCAAGGAAGGTGGCGTGCTGACCCGCGCCGGGCATACCGAAGCGGGTTGCGATCTGGCGCGTCTGGCCGGGTTCACAGCGGCCTCGGTGATTGTCGAGGTGATGAACGACGACGGCACCATGGCCCGTCGCCCGGATCTGGAAGTGTTTGCGCGCAAGCACGGGATCAAGATCGGCACCATCGCCGACCTGATTCACTATCGGCTGAGCACCGAGCACACCATCGAACGGATTGGCGAACGTGAATTGCCGACGGTGCATGGCACCTTTCGCCTGATCACCTTTGAGGACCGCATCGAGGGCGGCGTGCACATGGCGATGGTCATGGGCGATTTACGCCGTGAAGAACCGACGCTGGTGCGCGTGCATGTGATCGATCCGCTGCGGGATCTGGTTGGCGCGGAATATAGCGGGCCGACGAACTGGACGCTGTGGGCGGCGTTGCAACGGGTCGCTGCTGAGGGGCATGGGGTTGTGGTGGTGCTGGCCAATCATGAATCGTCGCAGGCGTTGCTGGAGCGCGTGCCGCAATTGACTCAGCCGCCTCGGCAGTTCAGCCGTTCGCAATCGCGGATTTATTCGGAAGTGGGGACTGGGGCGCAGATTTTGCAGAATCTGGGGGTTGGCAAGCTGCGGCACCTGGGCCCTCCTCTGAAATACGCTGGCCTGACCGGGTATGACCTGGAGGTGGTCGAAAGTATTCCGTTCACTGAATAAAGCTGCCCTCACCCCAGCCCTCTCCCGGAGGGAGAGGGAGCTGACCGAGGTGTTTAGTCGCTATACGCCGACCTGAGATACCGAGTCGAACTCAGATTTTGAACAGCACAAAGATCTGCTCCCTTTCCCCCTCTCCTATTGGGAGAGGGCTGGGGTGAGGGGCTGGATCTAAAATTTCTTCACATCTCTCAAACCAAACATTTCAAAAAACCAGATTCGCCAGATAACCGGTAAGGCAAAGTGCTTGCACAAAGTTTGGAATACCATAATATGATATTCCATAGACCGGACACTCCTACGAACGTCCAGCTACTGCTCCCGACAGGCGGGCAACAACGCAAGCCCGCTCAAAAACACAACAATGAGGGCGTAAAAATGGTGTTGAACAAAGCTGCAACCGCGATCTTTTTTGCGGGACTGCTCAGCGTCACCGGCCAGGCTGCAATGGCTGCCGAAAGCGTGAACTTCGTCAGCTGGGGCGGAAGCACCCAGGATGCGCAGAAACAGGCCTGGGCCGATCCGTTCAGCAAGGCCAGCGGCATCACCGTCGTGCAGGACGGGCCGACCGACTACGGCAAACTCAAAGCCATGGTCGAGAGCGGCAACGTGCAGTGGGACGTGGTCGATGTCGAAGCCGACTTCGCTCTGCGCGCCGCCGCTGAAGGCCTGCTCGAACCCCTCGATTTCAAAGTGATCCAGCGCGACAAGATCGACCCGCGTTTCGTCAGCGATTACGGCGTCGGCTCGTTCTTCTTCTCCTTCGTCCTCGGCTACAACGAGGGCAAACTCGGCGCCAGCAAGCCGCAGGACTGGAGCGCGCTGTTCGACACCAAAACCTACCCCGGCAAACGCGCCCTGTACAAATGGCCAAGCCCTGGCGTGCTCGAACTGGCGCTGCTGGCCGACGGCGTAGCGGCTGACAAGCTCTACCCGCTGGATCTGGATCGCGCCTTCAAGAAACTCGACACCATCAAGAAAGACATCGTCTGGTGGGGCGGCGGCGCGCAGTCGCAGCAACTGCTGGCGTCCGGTGAAGCGAGCATGGGCCAGTTCTGGAACGGTCGCATTCACGCCCTGCAAGAAGACGGTGCACCGGTCGGCGTGAGCTGGAAACAGAACCTGGTCATGGCCGACATTCTGGTGATTCCGAAGGGCTCGAAAAACAAGGACGCGGCGATGAAGTTTCTCGCCAATGCCAGTGGCGCCAAAGGCCAGGCCGACTTCTCCAATCTGACCGCCTACGCCCCGGTCAACCTCGACAGTTTGGAGCGTCTGGATTCGACGCTGGCCCCCAACCTGCCGACTGCCTACGCTAAGGATCAGATCACTCTTGATTTCGCGTACTGGGCCAAAAACGGCCAGGCCATCGCGACACGGTGGAACGAATGGCTGGTCAAATGAAAATGGCGGCCACCGCGTCCCGTCCCTCCACTGCCACCGGGAGCGCTAGCTGCGCTGCCGGTTCGGCCCACGGAACACAGGCGGTTGCGATGCAGCAAGCCCCGTCCCTCAGACAACGCTGGCGCGGCGCCGGCAACCTTGCCCCGGCGCTGCTGTTCATCGGCCTGTTCTTTCTCGCGCCGTTGATTGGCCTGCTGCTGCGCGGCGTGCTCGAACCGACGCCGGGCCTTGGCAACTATGAACAGTTGTTCGCCAATTCGGCCTATGCCCGCGTGCTGCTCAACACCTTTTCGGTGGCCGGGCTGGTGACGCTGTTCAGCCTGCTGCTGGGCTTTCCGCTGGCTTGGGCGATCACTCTGGTGCCGCGCGGCTGGGGTCGCTGGATTCTCAACATCGTGCTGCTGTCGATGTGGACCAGCCTGCTCGCGCGCACCTATTCGTGGCTGGTGTTGCTGCAAGCGTCCGGCGTGATCAACAAGGCGTTGATGGCAATGGGCATCATCGATCAGCCGCTGGAGATGGTGCACAACCTCACCGGCGTGGTGATCGGCATGAGCTACATCATGATCCCGTTCATCGTGCTGCCGTTGCAGGCGACGATGCAGGCCATCGATCCGATGATTCTGCAGGCCGGCTCGATTTGCGGCGCCAGTCCGTGGACCAACTTCTTCCGGGTGTTCCTGCCGCTGTGCCGGCCGGGTCTGGCCTCCGGTGGCTTGATGGTGTTCGTGATGTCGCTCGGTTACTACGTGACCCCGGCGCTGCTCGGCGGCGCGCAGAACATGATGCTGCCGGAGTTCATCATTCAGCAGGTGCAATCGTTCCTCAACTGGGGCCTGGCCAGTGCCGGCGCCGCGTTGCTGATCGCGATCACTTTGGTGCTGTTCTACTTCTACCTGAAGCTTCAGCCGGAATCCCCGGTTGGCGCCAGTAACGCGAGGTAAGCCGACATGCTCCTGACCCCCAATGCGATGAGCCGGCGCATGCGTTTCGGCTTGTATGCCACCACCGGGCTGATCGGTCTGTTCCTGCTGTTGCCGATCGTCTTTATCGTGCTGCTGTCGTTCGGCTCCTCGCAGTGGCTGGTGTTTCCGCCACCGGGCTGGACGCTGAAATGGTACGGCCAGTTTTTCTCCAACCCCGACTGGATGAACGCCGCAGCGGCCAGTCTCAAGGTTGCCGTGCTGACCACGATCTGCGCCGTGGCCCTCGGTTTGCCGACTGCATTTGCGCTGGTGCGCGGACGTTTTCCTGGTAGGGAAATGCTCTACGGCCTGTTCACCCTGCCGATGATCGTGCCGCTGGTGATCATCGCCGTGGCGGTGTACGCGCTGTTCCTCAAGCTCGGCTACACCGGGACGATGTTCGCCTTCGTGGTCAGCCATGTGATTGTCGCGCTGCCGTTTACCATCATCTCGATCATCAACTCGTTGAAGCTGTTCGATCAGTCGATTGAAGACGCCGCGGTGATCTGCGGTGCTTCACGCCTGCAAGCGGTGTTCAAGGTGACCTTCCCGGCGATCCGTCCGGGCATGGTCGCCGGCGCCCTCTTCGCCTTCCTGGTTTCGTGGGACGAAGTAGTGCTCAGCGTGATGATGGCCAGCCCGACCCTGCAAACCCTTCCCGTGAAAATGTGGACCACCCTGCGCCAGGACCTTACGCCAGTGATCGCCGTCGCTTCGACGCTGCTGATCGGCTTGTCGGTGTTGGTCATGGTCATCGCCGCCGCGCTGCGCCGGCGCAACGAAATCAGCGCCTGAGCGCCAGGAGTACGACATGAGTGCCGTGATCAAAGACGCCTCCCAGCAGAACGACAAACCGCTGGTCAGCCTGCGCAACCTGAACAAGCACTACGGCGACTTTGCCGCCGTCGACAACATCTCGCTGGACATCAAGGACGGCGAGTTCCTGACCTTCCTCGGCTCCAGCGGCTCGGGCAAAAGCACCACGCTGTCGATGCTCGCCGGGTTTGAAACGCCGAGCAGTGGCGAGATCCTCGTCAACGGTCAATCGCTGGTCAATGTGCCGCCGCACAAGCGTGACATCGGCATGGTGTTCCAGCGCTACTCGCTGTTCCCGCATCTGTCGGTGCGCGACAACATCGCGTTTCCTTTGGCGATCCGCAAACTGGCTGCGGCCGAGCGCGACAAGCGCGTCGATGCGATGTTGAAACTGGTGCAGCTCGAGCAGTTCGCGCATCGCCGCCCTTCGCAACTGTCTGGCGGCCAGCAACAACGCGTCGCCATCGCCCGTGCCTTGGTCTACGAGCCGCGCATTTTGCTGATGGACGAACCGCTCGGTGCGCTGGATAAAAAGCTGCGCGAGGATTTGCAGGATGAACTGCGCCAACTACATCGTCGTCTGGGCATCACCATCGTTTACGTGACCCACGACCAGGAAGAAGCCATGCGCTTGTCGCAGCGCATCGCGATTTTCAGTCACGGCAAGATTGTGGGATTGGGCAGCGGTTATGACCTTTATCAGAATCCGCCGAATGCATTTGTGGCGTCGTTTCTGGGCAATTCGAACTTCCTCAAGCTCAAGGCCCAGGGCAATGCGGCGGCTTCGTTTGAAGGACAGTCATTGTCGATTCGCCTGACCGCTGGTTTGCACACCGATCAGGATGTGTTGCTGATGGTGCGGCCGGAAAAGGCACTGGCGTTGAGCGTGGCGCAGGCGATCAGCGAGCCGTTGCCGTCGGGTTGGAATGAGGTTGCGGCGAAGGTTGTGGAAGTGCTGTTTCTCGGTGAGAGCCAGACGTGCAGCGTGGTCACTTCGGGCGGCACATCAATGACGGTGAAAGCGTTGTCGGCTGCTGGCATGCCGCTCAAGGCTGGCGATCCGGTGCAAGTGCGCTGGGCGACTGCTGACGCCTGCGTCTACACGGAGTGGACTGAAAGCGACCTGAACAAGGCTGCGGGTGCCCACTGATAGCGTGTTGTCTGTGAGATTTACCCCCTCACCCCAGCCCTCTCCCCCAGGGGGCGAGGGGGAAAGGGAGCCGATCTCCGTGCTGTTCGAAACCCGAATTCGACTCGGTATCCCAAGTCGGCGTACCTCGAAAGACCACCTCGGTCAGTCCCCTCTCCCTCTGGGAGAGGGTTAGGGTGAGGGAAACAGACGACGCGGTATCAAGTAATGGGTCGGTAGCCTTCAATCTCATCCGGCCAGGCGGTGAGAATTTCAAACCCCGTCTCCGTCACCGCCACCATATGCTCCCACTGCGCCGACAACGAGCCATCCTTGGTCAGCACGGTCCAGCCATCCGGCATGTTTTTCACATGACGCTTGCCGGCATTGAGCATCGGTTCAACGGTAAAAATCATCCCGGCCTTGAGCTTCATCCCTTGATCGGGAAAGCCGTAATGCAGAATCTGCGGCTCATCGTGATAGACCTTGCCGATGCCATGCCCGCAGTACTCGCGCACGACGCTGAAGCCTTCCTTCTCCGCCAGGCTCTGGATCGCATGGCCGATATCGCCCAGCGTGGCGCCCGGTTTCACCACACTAATACCCGCGCACATGGCGTCATAAGTGGTCTTGATCAGATGCTGCGCCTCAGGCGTCGCCTCGCCGACCACGTACATGCGGCTGGTATCACCGAACCAGCCGTCCTTGATCACCGCGATGTCGAGGTTGACGATGTCGCCATCCTTCAACGGCGTGCCCGACGGAATGCCGTGGCACACGACGTCATTGACCGAGGCGCAGACGGTTTTCGGGAAGCCGTGATAACCGACGTTGGCCGGCACCGCTTTCTGCACGTTGACGATGTAGTCGTTACACAGTTGATCGAGCTGATCGGTGGTGACGCCCGCCTTCACATGCGGCACCAGCATCGCCAGCACCTCGGCGGCGAGTTTGCCGGCAGCGCACGATTGGGCGATGTCGGCCGGGGTGTTGATCTTGATCTGGTTTCTCATGCGCTGACGGCTTCCTGAGTCAGTTGATGCAGATCCAGCCCACCGTTCTGTTCGGCGCGGATCAGCAAGCGGCAAATGGCGCTGTGGTCGAGGTTGGGGTGCAGTTCGGCGAGCATGCCGATGCGCATCCAGTGCTCGGCCTGCGCGTTGATCGAGCGGCTGAGGGCGTTGCTGGAGATCCGCAGGTTCTCGTGCATGTCCTCTGAAATCTTTACGATGCCCATATATGAATCCGATACGATGTGTATATGGATCGTATATTAGCCAAGCCTCACGCAAAATTGCAAATCAACTCAGCGCCGCGTCGAAAAACGATGAGATGAGCCGACTGGAACGCCGCTCGGCCAGACAGTACAGATAGGTCTCGGTAAACAGCTCTTCGCCCTCGATTCTGATCGTGCGGATGTTCGGGTCGGCAATGAACTCAGCTTCCGACACCACGCCCAACCCGAGCCCTCGCACCACCGCTTCCCGCAACGCCTCACGGCTGCCGATTTCCATGGCGATGCGCGGTTTCACCTGCGCCGCATTCAATGCCTGCTCCAACACCAATCGGGTAGTTGAACCGGGTTCGCGTTGCAACAAACGCTGCCCTTCCAATTCCTCCAGTCGCACGCTGCCACGATGGGCCAGTGGATGCTCATGGTGCGCAAACAGAATGATCGCGTGCCGCGCATAACGCACCGCACACAACGCCGGATCATCCTGACGCCCGGCCAGCACCGCAATGTCGGTGACGTAGTTTTCCAGATCCGACAGCACTTGCGCCGAGTTGCCCACGCGTATCGACACGTCAATATTCGGATGCTGTTGCAAATAGCTGTCGACCATTTCGATCACATGAAACGGCCCCACCGCACCGACCTTGAGCTGGCCGCTGTCGAGCCGCCCGGAGTCGCGCAGCAGGTTGTGCGCTTCCAGCTCCAGCAAGGCGATGCGCTGAGCGATGGGCAGCAATTGCCGGCCGACATCCGACAATTCAATGCGCCGCCCACGGCGATGGAACAGCTCAACATTGTGTTGACGTTCCAGGGCTTGAACTTGCGTGGTCAGCGTCGGCTGGCTCAAGCCTGACGCCCGCGCCCCGGCACTGAAACTGCCGTGACGGGCGACGGCGAGAAAGGCCCGCAATTTAGCGCTCGACATCCATAGACTCCATCAATAGTTAGCTGCGGTTTCGCATATTGAATTGATTGAATGACTGTCACGTGACAGACCTAGCCTGTGGCAACTCCCAACCACACCGTGGAATGCCATGAAAACAATCAAACAGTTTCTGCGTGTCGTCAGCCTCACCGCACTTGCCCTCGGCGCCAGCCAGGTCTGGGCCAAGGACAAACTGACCATCGGCCTGATTCCCTCGGAAGATTCCCAGGCGATGATCGAATCGAGCAAACAGGTGCTCGACGATCTGCAGGCCAAGATCGGCATGCCGGTGGTGCCGTTCGTGGCCACCGACTACAACGGCATCATCGAAGCGCTGCGCTCGGGCAAACTCGACGTCGCCTACCTCGGGCCGTTCTCGTATGTGCTGGCGACCTCGGTGGCGGACGTTGAAGCGTTCTCCGTGGCGGTGACCAAGAAGACCGGTCAGAGCGCGTACAAAAGCGTGATTCTGGCGCGCAAGGACAGCGGCATTCATTCGCTGGCCGACCTCAAGGGCCATACGTTCGCGTTCGTCGACCCGAGTTCGGCGTCCGGGCATCTGTTTCCCAAGGCTGGCCTTGAGCAAGCCGGTTTTGCTCCGGACAGCCTGTTCAAACGGGTGATTTTCTCCGGCTCCCACGACGCCAGCATCCTCGCGGTCGAGAACAAGAAAGTCGACGCGGCGGCCGTGGCTGACCGCATCTTCGCCAGCGCCGTGGCCAAAGGTGTGGTCAAGCAGGATGACTTCGAAATCGTCTGGAGTTCCAAGCCGATCCCTGAGTCGCCGATGGTCTGGCGCAAGGCGCTCGATCCGGAACTGAAGAAAAAAATCGCCGACGCGCTGGCTTCGATCAAGGACGTACCGTGGGGCGATCAGGGCGTGCTCAATGGCTTCCAGCCGACCACCGACGCGTCGTATGACGTGGTGCGCGAAACCGCCAAGGTGCTCGATCTCGATTTGCGGAGCATGAAATGATCAGCATCCGCCAACTGACCAAACACTACGGCAGCAACCCGGTGTTGCGCGGCATCGACCTTGAAGTCGCTGCGGGCGAATTCGTCGTGGTGCTCGGTCAGTCCGGCGCTGGCAAATCGACCTTGCTGCGTTGTATCAATCGTTTGGCGCAGGCCGACAGCGGCACGCTGAACGTCGCCGGTATCGACGCCCTCGCCTGCCCCGACACCAGCGCTCTGCGCCGTGAAGTGGCGATGATTTTTCAGCACCACAACGTCGTGCCGCGCCTGAGTGTGTTGAAGAATGTGCTGACTGGCCGCCTAGGCTCCGTCGGCACTCTCGCCTCGATTCTGCAGCTGTTCCGGCGCGACGATGTGGCGCTGGCGATGCAATGCCTCGAGCGCGTCGAACTGGCGCACAAGGCCGGTGAGCGCACCGATTCATTGTCTGGCGGGCAGAAGCAGCGCGTCGGCATTGCCCGCGCCTTGGCGCAGCGGCCGCAGGTGATTCTGGCCGATGAACCGATCGCCAGCCTCGACCCGAAAACCGCGCGCCTGGTGTTGCAGTACTTGCGCGACGCCACCCGCGAACTGGGCATCACCGTGCTGTGCAATCTGCATCAGGTCGAATACGCCCGCGAATTCGGCGACCGCGTGGTCGGCCTCGCGCACGGCAATCTGGTGTTCGATGGCAAAGCGTCAAGCATGACTGAAGCCGATCTGGCGCGAATCTATCCGGGGCAATTGGCGGACTCCTCCGCCGACATCCCGACGCCCACTCTGACCTATCGCGCTGCCTCGAGGGCTTGAACATGCAATCGCAAAACTATCAGTGGGTCGGCGATCGCCCTCGTGGCCCGCGCAGTTGGCTGACTACGGGCGCCGTCGTCCTGATTGTGCTGTGGACACTGAACTGGAGCGCGCAAGGTGCTCAACTCAGTCTCGGAGAACTGGCAGCAGGATTGCCGCAGATCGGTGATTTCCTTTCACGCACCTTCCCACCGGACCTGAGCATTCTTCCGCGTCTGGTCGCGCCAGCGGTGGAGACTTTGCAGATCGCCATTTGGGGCACCCTGCTCGGCGTGTTGCTGACGATTCCACTGTCGTTTCTCGCCGCGCGCAATCTGAGCCGCAATCGCTGGGTGTTTCACATCACCCGTCAGGCGCTGAATTTCACCCGCAGCATCAACGAACTGATCCTCGCGCTGATCTTCGTCTCGGCGGTCGGCCTCGGGCCGTTCCCCGGCGTATTAGCGCTGGCGCTGCATGGGCTGGGCATGCTCGGCAAGTTCTTCGCCGAGAGCATCGAAGAGATCGACCAGGGCCCGATTGAAGCGCTGCAAGCGACCGGTGCGCGACCGTTGCAGGTGATCGTGTTTGGTGTTTTGCCGCAGGTCATCACCGCGTGGATCGCCGTGATTCTGTACCGCTTCGAAGTCAATCTGCGCTCGGCCACGGTGCTCGGCATGGTCGGCGCCGGCGGCTTGGGTTTCGAACTGGTGAGCAGCCTGAAACTGTTCAAATACCCGGAAACCGCGACCTGCATCATCGTCATTACCTTCATGGTGATTGTCGCTGACACCATCTCCAGTCGCCTGCGCGCGGCGATCCAGAGCGGTTCGACGCACTGATGTCGGCCTGCTATCGGCTGAGCCGATTCAAACCTGCGAATTATCGATTTGAGCCGTTGCCGACGGGCGCTGAGTATGGCGCCACACGACAACAACAAGAAGGATCCACCATGACTGCCCGCTTCCAGAACCCCGTCGATACTCGTTTCGGCTGGGGCAGCCTGCAAGACCTCGCTGCCATTACCGAACAGCAAACCGTGGCCCTCGTCACCTTCCCTGAGGCCCGCGGGCTGGGGCTGGTCGATCGCCTGCAAGCCTTGCTCGGTGAGCGCCTGGTCTACGTGTTCGAAGACGTTCAGCCCAACCCCGACGTCGCCCATCTGCGCAACACCTACGAGCATTTCTGGCAGCACGCCGCTGCTTGCGACGTGGTGCTCGCGGTCGGTGGCGGCAGCGCCATCGACACCGCCAAAGCATTGATCGTCGGCACCGAATCCGGCCATTTCGATGAGCTGTTGAGCCTGCTGGCGAGCGGCAAACCGTTCACCCCGGCCCGTTGCAAACAGCTGATCGCCGCGCCGACCACCGCCGGCACCGGCAGCGAAGTCACGCCGTGGGCGACGATCTGGGACAGCGCCAGCCAGAAGAAATACTCGCTGCATCTGGATTGCACCTGGCCGCGCGTGGCGATCATCGACCCGCAACTGATGCTCACCGTGCCGGCCAGCGTCACCGTCTCCACCGGGCTCGACGCGCTGTCCCACGCGCTGGAAGCGATCTGGAACGTCAACGCCAACCCGGTCTCCGACACTTTCGCCATTTCTGCGATTGAAGACATTCTCGAATGCCTGCCGCATCTGCAAAAAGATCTGTCGAGCCAAGAGTTGCGCACGCGCATGGCACTCGCCGCACTCAAGGCCGGGCTGGCGTTTTCCAACACCAAAACCGCGCTGGCACACTCGATTTCCTATGAAATGACCTTGCGCCATGGCTTGCCCCACGGCATCGCCTGCTCCTTCACCTTGCCGTTGGTGCTCGGCTTGGCCTGGGGTCATGACGCAACGCGTGACCGCATCCTGCAACGGGTATTCGGCGAAGATCTGCTCAGCGCACAACAGCAGTTGCGCGAGTTCCTCCACAGCCTCGGGGTGAAAACCGAGTTCGCCGATTACGGCGTCTCGGCCAAGGATGCCGAAGACATCATCCAGCTCGCGATGCAGGGCGCGCGCGGCAAGAACTTCATCGGTTCGCAAGCCGCCTGACGTCGCCCGAAAACTCAACGACACACGCACAGCCGGCGGCGTACAACGCTGCGGTGATTTCCTGTCGCACCGAAAAAGAGTGCACCCGCCGACGACAAACGGCGGGACTCCACAACAATAAGGAAAAGATCATGAATCGTGCCCAAACCATGCCTGGTCTCGCCGTACGTTCTACCTCGTTCCGGGTCGCGCAGTGGCGCATGCTGCTGGCGGCGATGTTCTGTTACCTGTTTTTCTACACCGGCCGGCAGACCTTCGGTTTTGCCATTCCGGGGATTCAGGCCGAGTTCGGTTTGAGCAAGGAAACCCTCGGTTGGGCTTCTGCGGCGATGCTCTGGGCCTACGCGATTGGTCAGGCGATCAACGGCAACCTCGCCGACAAATTCGGTGGCCGGCGGATCATGACGCTGGGTGCGGTGTTGTCCTGCGGCGCCAACTGGGTGACCAGTTTTGCCGGTGGTTTCACCAGCCTGATTCTGCCGTGGGGCGTCAACGGTTACTTTCAGGCCTTGGGCTGGGCGCCGGGCGGTCGGCTGATTGCCAATTGGTGGGCAGCGGGTGAGCGCGGCAAGGTCTATGGTTTTTACACCTTCGCCGCCGGTTGCGCGTCGATTCTGTCGTACGTCACCTCCATCGTCGTGCTTGAAGTGCTGCAACTGGAATGGCGCTGGATCTTCCGCTTGCCGGTGCTGCTGATGCTCGCCGGCGGGATCATTTTCTATCTGGTCGCCCGCGAACGGCCGCAGGATCTGGGCTTCGAACCGGTGGGCGATACTGGTGTGGCCAACGCTGACGACAAACATCAAGAAGCCGCCCATGGCGAAGTCGAGTCCTCGGCACAACGCTATAAAGCCGTGCTGAGGAATCCCCGGCTGCTGATCGCTGCGCTGTCACTGGGCTTCCAGAACGCGGCGCGCTACGGCTTGATCGTCTGGGTGCCGGTGCACTTTCTCGGCGCCAACTGGAAAAGCGGCGACAGCATGGTCGATCCGAAATGGATCACCGTCGCCCTCCCCGTCGGCATGGCGGTCGGTGCACTGAGCAACGGCTGGGTGTCGGACAAGCTGTTCGGCTCCAAGCGTTACCTGGCGATCATGCTCTATATGGTGCTGGGGGCGGCGACCAGTCTGTGGATGTGGAGCCTGCCGCCGCACAGCGTGATCGGCCTGGTGGCGCTGTTCCTTTGCGGCTTCTTCGTCTACGGCCCGGCCTCGAGTTTCTGGGCGCTGTGTCCTGATCTGGTTGGCGCCAAACGTGCCGGCACCGCGACCGGGATCATGAACTTCTCGTCCTACCTGTTCGCCGGCCTGGCCGAGCCAATGATCGGTCGTTTGCTTGACACCACGGCAAACACGTCTCTCATCTTCATAGTGGTCACCAGCGCCTGCCTGTGCAGCGCAGCAGTGGCATTGTTCATTCGACGCTGACGGGGCTTGCATGTATCAGTATCACAAGTGGTTGCGTTCGTTTCATGCGGTGGCGAAAACCGGCAGCTTCACCCTCGCGGCGGAGTACCTCAGCGTCGGCCAGCCGACCGTCAGTGAGCAGGTCAATGCGCTGGAGAAAACCTTCTCGGTGGAGCTGTTCCATCGTCGCGGCCGCTACATCGAGATGAGCGCTGCCGGGCACAAGCTCTACGCAATCACTCAAGGTCTGTTCGGCCAGGAAGATGAAGCGGTGCAACTGCTGCAGAGTTTCAAACAACGTAAAAACGGCATGTTGCGCCTCGGCGCGGTGTCGCCGCCGATTGCCATGAACCTGACCTATGAGCTGATGCAGCGCCACCCGGATATCGAACTGGAAACTTCGTTTTCCTCGGAAAAGGACACTCTGGCGCGGCTGTTCAACTTCGATATCGACGTGGCGATTCTGGCCTTGTCGGAATTCGATGAGCGCTTCCATACGCGGCTGTATCACCGTTATCCGATCATCGCCGTGGTGCGCGATGACCATCCGTGGGCCAGTCAGGCGCAGGTTCACATCAGCGAAATCAGCCGCGAGAAATGGGTAATGCGCGAGCAAAGTGCGCGCACCCGGCAACTGGTGGAAGAAAGCTGCAAGCGCCTCGACATCGACCTCAACCGCGTCATGCAACTCAACAGCCGCGAAGCCATCGTGCACGCGATCGTCAAAGGCATCGGTATCGGGTTTGTCTCGGCCGTCGAGTACGCCGAAACCCCGGGCACCACGCCGATCACCTTTGTCGACCACCCGTTCTTTATCGAATACCACCTGTGCTGCCTTGGCATCCGCAGGAACCGACCGGTGATTGCCGAACTGTTTGATTCGAATCCACCGCTGAGCTGATCAGCAAAATCGAACCTTGAAACCGCCTACCTCATTGCCGAGGGACGGCCCACGCTTACCCGAAAACGGAGATTGACAATGCAATACAAGCAACCGACTCATCTGCAAGCCGCGATCCTTGACTGGGCCGGCACCGTTGTCGATTTCGGCTCGTTTGCGCCGACGCAGATCTTTGTCGAAGCCTTTGCCGAGTTCGGCGTCGCGGTGTCGCTGGAAGAAGCGCGCGGCCCGATGGGCATGGGCAAGTGGGATCACATTCGCACGCTGTGCAACCTGCCGCAGATCGCTGAACGCTATCGTGCAGCGTTTGATCGCTTGCCGAGTGACGACGATGTCACGGCAATCTACGAGCGCTTCATGCCGTTGCAGATCGAGAAAATCGCCCTGCATTCGGCGTTGATCCCGGGCGCGCTCGAGGCGATTGCGGCGTTGCGCAACAAGGGTTTGAAAATCGGTTCGTGCTCCGGTTATCCGGCGGTGGTGATGGCCAAGGTTGTCGAATTGGCGCGGGTAAATGGCTACATCGCCGACCATGTCGTCGCCACCGATGAAGTGCCGAATGGCCGGCCGCATCCGGCGCAGGCGCTGGCTAACGTGATTGCTTTGGGCATCGATGACGTGGCGGCGTGCGTCAAGGTTGATGACACTTGGCCGGGGATTCTCGAAGGGCGCGCCGCCGGCATGTGGACGGTGGCGTTGACCTGCTCCGGCAATGCACTGGGCCTGACCTATGAGCAATACAAGGCGTTGCCGTCGGATCGGCTGGCGGAAGAGCGTGCGCGGATCGGCAAGATGTTCGCCCCCTCGCGCCCGCACTACCTGATCGACACCATCGCCGAGTTGCCCGAAGTGATCGAAGACATCAATGCGCGTCTGGCGCGCGGCGAAACCCCGCAGTCCTGCTGATTGATCGTCCCCCCCTCCGCGCTGATCGTTCCCATGCAGAGCGTGGGAACGATCAGGGGCCAAATCGCGGGCAAAAAAAAGCTGCCAAAACTGGCAGCAAAAACTTTAAGAACACGCGATGTATTGGCCTCAGCATAGACGCCGGATAATGACAGTGTCATGACAGCCACACATTCATTGAACCGCCACTGCCCCGTCATCAGGATGTCATCAAGATCACGGCAGAATCCTCGCAAACCGTCTCGCGCCTCCCGACGGGTGCTTTGCAAGGATTCCCATGAAAGACGACGCCTCGCTGTTTGCCGCCATCGACCTGGGTTCGAATGCCTTTCGCCTGATGATCGGCCAGTCAGTGCGCAGTCGAAAGGGCTTGCAGATTCAGGAAGTGAAAACCCTGCGCGAACCGGTGCGCCTCGCCGAGGGCTTTGACGGTGGTGCGCTGGATGCACTGGCACTGGATCGCGGCTGGCAGGCGTTGGCGCGGTTCGGCAAGAAACTGCGCGGTTTCGAGGCCGGCCGGGTGCGCGCGGTGGCCACCAGCGCGGTGCGTGAGGCGGACAATGCGCAGCTGTTTCTCGCCAGTGCCGAACGGCATCTGGGCTTTCCCATTGACGTCATTTGCGGCCATGAAGAGGCGCGGCTGGTCTACGCCGGCGTGACTCATGCCTTGCCGAGCGCTGAAGACCTGCGCCTGGTGGTCGACATCGGCGGCGGTTCCACCGAGCTGATCCTCGGCCAGGGCGCGCAGCCGTTGCTCACCGAAAGCATCGCCATCGGCAGCGGCACCTTGAGCACACGCTTCTTTCGCGGCGGCGACCTGTCCGCCGCTGCGTTACAGGAAGCCGAACGTTTCGCCATCCTGCAGTTTGAAAAGGTTGCCCGGCGCTATCGCGCTCAAGGCTGGCAGCAAACCATAGGCTCTTCCGGCACCGCGCGCATGCTCGCCAAAGTGCTCAAGGCCAATCGTCTCAACGACTTCGGCCAGGACGGCATCACCTACGGCGGGCTCCTGCGCCTGTCGTTGCTTCTGCTGAAGGTGAACAACGTCCAGCAACTGAAACTGGCCGGGCTGCAACCTCATCGCCAGAGCATTCTGCCCGGCGGTCTGGTGTTGATGCTGGCCGCCTTCAAAGTGTTCGGCATCGCACAAATGCTGCCCTCCGAACCGGGCCTGCGTTTAGGCGTGTTGCACGGTTTGATGAGCCAGCACTAATCCTCGCCAAGGCAGATTCGTCTCCCTTTCAGCGGCTCGATCGACTACCATGCCGCCGTCGGTTCCCGAACGGGACTAATAGGGAATCCGAGGTGCTTGCTCAGCACTGATCGGAACTGCCCCCGCAACTGTAGGTGCCGAGCCTGCTCCACGACTGCCACTGGGTAAAACCCGGGAAGGCCGGAGCCAGGCGATGACGCATCAGTCAGGAGACCTGCCGGCACAGTGACTACTAACCGGCGGGGTGTCCGGGAAGGACATCGTGCCGTGCGCATCAACGCTTGATGCCCGGCCTTGCGCTGTTTTCCTGACCGCGTTCGATGGTGTGTTTCCAGACCGTACTCTCCCGCTCCCCGTACGGTTCCCCTGGAGACTGCCCCATGCTGCTGCCCCGCATCGCCACCCTGATCACCGGCCTGAGCCTTGGCGCCATGGCGCAGGCGGCACCGACTGTCTATCCACTGACGGTGGAAAACTGCGGCAGCAGCCTGACCTTCCAGCACGCCCCGACGCGCACCGTGACCATCGGCCAGGCCGGCACGGAAATGCTCTATGCCATGGGCCTGAGCGACACAGTCGTCGGCACCTCGCTGTGGTTCAACAATGTGCTGGACAAGTACAAGGCACAGAACGACAAGATCCAGCGCCTGGCCGATAACGAGCCGAGTTTCGAATCGGTGATCGGCAAGCGCCCGGAACTGGTCGCCGTGGAGCTGGAATGGATGGTCGGCCCGCAAGGTGCGGTCGGCACCCGCGAGCAGTTTCATGAGCTGAAGATTCCGACCTACCTGCTGCCTTCCGATTGCGAAGCCAAGGACAACCTGGTCGGCGCCGACGGTACGCGACTGGCGCCGTTTCGCATCGACACGATTTACAAGAGCGTAAGCCAACTGGCGCAGATCTTCGATGTGCAGGAGCGTGGCCAGCAGCTCAACGACCAACTCAAGGCCAGCCTCGCCCATTCGATTGCCACCGCCCAAGGCAAAAAGCTGAAGGACGCCAGCGCACTGGTGTGGTTCTCCAGCGCGCAAATGGACATCGAGCCATTCGTGGCCGGGCACAAAGGCATTCCCGACTTCATGCTCAGCACCCTCGGCGTGCGCAACGTGGTCGAGTCCGATGAAGAGTGGCCAACGGTCGGCTGGGAAACCATCGCCAAGGCCAACCCGACTTTCCTCGTCATCGCGCGCATGGATCGCCGACGCTTCCCCGCTGACGACTATGAAAAGAAACTCGCCTTCCTGCGCAGCGACCCGGTGACGCGCAACATGGACGCGGTGAAACACAACCGCATCATCATTCTTGATGCCATGGCCATGCAGGCGAGCCTGCGCATGTTCGATGGCATCGAGCAACTGGCCACGGCCATCAACGGCTATGACCTGTCGCAATGAGTGCCAGCCTGATCCGTACGTTGCTGGCCCTGGCGACGCTGTTGATTGCCGTGGTTGCTGGCGTGGCCATCGGTGAAACCTCGATTGAACCGGGCGTGGTCGTGCAAGTGCTGGCGAACAAATTGTGGGGCGCCGGGTACGCGCTGGATCCTATCGATGAAGGCATCGTCTGGAACTACCGCCTGACCCGCGCACTGGTCGCGGCCGCGTGCGGTGCCGGTCTGGCGACGTGCGGGGTGATTCTGCAGTCGTTGCTGCGCAACCCGTTAGCCGATCCGTATCTGCTGGGGATTTCTGCCGGCGCTTCGACCGGGGCGGTGATGGTGGCGTTGCTCGGGGTGGGCGCCGGAATGATCTCGTTATCCGTCGGTGCCTTCGCCGGCGCAGTGACAGCGTTTGTGCTGGTGATTCTGTTGGCGCGGGTCAGCGGCTCGGCGAGCGGTACCGGGCAAATCATTCTCGCCGGGATCGCCGGCTCGCAGTTGTTCAACGCGCTCACGGCGTTTCTGATTACCCGCTCGGCCAGCTCCGAGCAGGCACGCGGAATCATGTTCTGGCTGCTGGGCAATCTTGGCGGCGTGCGCTGGCCGTCGGTATGGCTGGCGGTGCCGGTGGCCGTGTTCGGGTTGGTCGTGTGTCTGTGGCATCGGCGCGCGCTGGATGCGTTTACCTTTGGTGCGGACTCGGCGGCATCCCTCGGTATTCCGGTGCGCCGCGTACAGATTCTGCTGATTGGCTGCGCGGCGCTGGTGACGGCAGTGATGGTGTCGATTGTCGGCTCGATCGGTTTTGTCGGTCTGGTGATCCCCCACGCGGCGCGGCTGTTGCTCGGCACCGGTCACGCGCGGTTGCTACCGGCCAGTGCATTGGGCGGCGCGGTGTTTCTGATTGCCGCTGATGTGCTGTCGCGGACGCTGATCAAGGGTCAGGTGATTCCGGTCGGAGTGATTACCGCACTGGTCGGCGCGCCAGTGTTTGCCCTGATTCTGGTGGGTCGGAGATCAGCGCGATGAACAGTGTTCTGAGTTGCTCCGGGTTGACCTTCAAGGTGCGCGGCGCCGAGTTGCTCAACGGTGTCAGCCTTGAGGTGCAGCGCGGCGAAACACTGGGCATCGTCGGGCCGAATGGTTCGGGTAAATCTACCCTGTTGAAATTGCTGGCCGGATTGCGCGAACCGAGCGCTGGCGAGGTGCTGCTTGAAGGGCAGCGCCTCGGCAAAATGGCCCGGCGCAGCATTGCGCAAAAGCTTGCGGTGGTCGAACAACAGGCCGATACCGACGACGGCATTCGCGTGTTCGATGCGGTGGCACTGGGGCGCACGCCTTGGCTGTCGGCGCTGCAACCGTGGTCGGCGGCCGACGACGCGATTGTTCAGCAGGCGCTGACCGACGTTGACGCAATGCACCTGCGCACGCGTCTGTGGCGCAGCCTGTCCGGCGGCGAGCGGCAACGGGTACACATTGCCCGGGCATTGGCGCAGCGCCCGCAAATTCTACTGTTGGATGAGCCGGCCAATCACCTCGACATTCAGCATCAACTGACCATTCTCAACGTCGTGCAGGCGTTGCCGGTGACCACGCTGATCGCTTTGCATGATCTCAATCAGGCGCTGAAGTGTGATCGCCTGGCAGTGCTGGAGCGCGGGCGGCTGGTAGCGTTGGGCGAACCGTTGGCGGTGCTGACACCGCAGCGGTTACAGGAGACCTTCGGCGTCAGGGCGCACTATCTGACGGACCCGTTCGATGGGGCGCAGATTCTTCGATTTCACTCATGAGGCTGTGCATGTGTGTGGTCTGCCACACCGGGTCAGCGTCGACGTCGACAATCTCGAAACCCTGTCGCTGCCAGAACGCGATGGCGCCCGGTAAAAACGGATGGGTGTGCAGGTAGATCACCTCTACTTCGTTGGCGAGTGCCAGATCCTTGATTGATCGATATAGCGAACCGGCCAGACCTGAGCGGCGCTGCGATGGCAGGACAAACAGACGGACGATTTCCACCACCTTAAGGTCCGGATAGAGCAAGTGCCGGAAGCGCCGGTCATAGGCGAGATAGCCGATGGAGGCAACGATCTGCCCTTCATGGCGAGCAATCAGAAAGCGCCCTGCCCCACGCAGATAAACCTCGGCAAAGCGCGCCAGATCGTCGGGCATGCCGGTCGCGCTGAGCTTGGGGAAAAGTTCGGCGCGGGCCTTTAGAACAAAATCAAGAACTTCAGGAATGTCGGCGTCTGACACGGCCTGAATGATGTATTGATGATTCACGTAGCGGCAAACACCTAGGATGCGGCTGGTCACATTAGCAATAACAGGTCCCGTGAGGCCATCCAGAATTTCATGACTTGCCCAAAACCCTGTGGGAGCGAGCTTGCTCCGGGCGGCGATCCGACGAAGGCGGCAGATCATCCAACATTGATGTTGACTGAAAGGCCGCTTTCGCGAGCAGGCTCGCTCCCACAGGTGTTGTGTTTCATGCAGCCAGAGTGTCAGGCCAGCTCTTTACGCAGTTGCCGGGCAGCGGTGACCATGTGCACCAGCGCCGCTTCTGTTTCCGGCCAGCCACGGGTTTTCAAACCGCAATCCGGGTTGACCCACAGCCGCTCGGCCGGAATCCGCTTGGCAGCCTTGCGCAGCAGATTAGCCATTTCCGAAGCATCCGGGATGCGTGGCGAGTGGATGTCGTAGACGCCCGGGCCGATTTCGTTCGGGTAAGCGAAGGCTTCGAAGGCGTCCAGCAATTCCATGTCCGAACGCGAAGTCTCGATGGTGATCACGTCGGCATCCATCGCCGCAATCGACTCGATCACATCGTTGAACTCGCTGTAGCACATGTGCGTGTGGATCTGCGTTTCGTCGCGCACACCGGAGGCGCACAGGCGGAACACTTCCGTCGCCCAGTCCAGATAATGCTGCCACTGCGCCTGACGCAACGGCAGCCCCTCACGGAACGCCGCTTCGTCGATCTGCACGATCTTGATGCCGGCGGCTTCCAGATCCACCACTTCATCGCGGATCGCCAGCGCCAATTGCCGCGCCTGCACTTCACGACTGACGTCTTCACGGGGGAACGACCACATCAGCATGGTCACCGGGCCAGTCAGCATGCCTTTCATGACCTTGTCGGTCAGGCCTTGGGCATAGCGGATCCACTCCACGGTCATGGCTTGCGGACGGCTGAGGTCGCCGAAAATCACTGCCGGTTTGACGCAGCGCGAACCGTAACTTTGTACCCAGCCGAAACGGCTGAACACATAGCCGTCCAGTTGCTCGGCGAAATATTCGACCATGTCGTTGCGCTCGGCTTCACCGTGCACCAGCACATCGAGGCCCAGACGCTCCTGGATTTCCACCGCGTGGCGGATTTCGCTGTGCATCGCTTCGGTATATTCAGCTGCGCTCAACTTGCCTTGCTTGAACGACTGACGCGCGAGACGGATCGAAGCGGTTTGCGGGAACGAACCGATCGTCGTGGTCGGGAACAATGGCAGATCGAGTCCGGCGCGCTGCTTGGCGATGCGCTGGGCGAACAGCGACTGACGCTGACTGTCCTTGGCCGTAATCGCGGCAACACGCGCCTGAACGGCCGGTTTGTGAATGCGCGGCGAGGCCGCGCGGGCCGCCTGCACCGAACGGCTTTCAGTCAGTGCGCGCAACACTTTCGGCGCCTCAGGCTCATTGACGGCATGCGCCAGAACAGCCACTTCTTCACACTTCTGAACGGCAAAGGCCAGCCAGCTTTTCAACTCGGCATCGAGTTTGTCTTCACGGCCCAGATCCACCGGGCTGTGCAGCAGCGAGCAGGACGGCGCGACCCACAGCCGCTCACCCAGACGCTCATGGGCATGCTGCAACGTCGCCAAGGCACTTTCCAGATCGCAGCGCCAGACGTTACGGCCGTTGACCACACCCAGGGACAACACTTTATAAGCCGGCAGACGATCGAGAATGGTCGGGTACTGTTCCGGTGCGCGCACCAGATCAATGTGTAAACCGTCGACCGGCAGGTTGGCCGCCAGACCGAGGTTTTCTTCCAGGCCACCGAAGTACGTGGCCAGCAGTTTTTTCAGCGGATCACGCTGGATCTGGTTGTAGGCACGCTCGAAAGCGTTCTTCCATTCCTGCGGCAGATCCAGCACCAGAATCGGCTCGTCGATCTGTACCCACTCGACACCCTGCGCGGCGAGGCGCGAGAAAATCTGGCCGTACAGCGGCAGCAGGCGATCAAGCAATTCGAGCTTGTCGAACTCGGCGCCTTTGGCCTTGCCCAGCCACAGATAAGTCAGCGGGCCGATGATCACCGGTTTGACGTTGTGGCCCAGTGCACGGGCTTCTTCGACTTCCTCGAACAACTGCTCCCAGCCCAACTGAAACTGCTGATCCGCGCTGAATTCCGGGACCAGATAGTGATAATTGGTATCGAACCACTTGGTCATTTCCTGGGCGTGTGCACCGCCGCAGCAACTGTCGCTGACGCCACGAGCCATGCCGAACAGGGTCTGCAGATTGGCTTTGCCGTCGTGCGGACGGAAGCGTTCAGGAATCACACCGAACATCAGCGAATGCGTCAGGACCTGGTCGTACCAGGCGAAATCGCCGACCGGCAGCAGTTCGATGCCGGCGTTTTTCTGCAAATCCCAGTGAGCCTTGCGCAACTCGCGACCCACTTCGCGCAGGCCGGCCTCGTTCAGTTCTCCTTTCCAGAACGCCTCTTGCGCTTTCTTCAGTTCGCGGTCGCGACCGATGCGCGGAAATCCAAGGGAATGGGCCAGTGCCATAACAAACAACTCCAATGTCTTGTTGATGGCGGCCATTGTCGGCATCGGTCGCTAGTGAGACAAACTCAATTTAATCTCGATCAACACGAGTTTCCCTCATGATCAAATAATAAGAACCTGACACCTGGAAACACTGCCGAGCCAAGACAGCGCGCGACAGCTGAACGTTTTTTGCAGCAGGAAGTTTCTCGGCAATTCAAGCTGTTCGTCGCTATGAAGACGCCCTTTGAAAATTCGATGACGCCTCTGTGTAAACGCCCCCGAACTCGCCCCGGCAGGTCTCTGATTTCGATCTATCGTTAGATCGAAATGGCTGTATTGGCGACCGACTAAAGGTTGCGACAGCCGATGTCTGAGCCTATGTTGCACGCGAGTCTTTTCCCCGCGATTGGAACGCGATCAACACCATTAAGAGGTGAAGAAATGTCAAAGGAATCACGCCCTGCCGTCCTTGGGCTGATAGGCAACACTCCGCTGGTTCAAGTCACCCGCTTCGATACCGGGCCGTGCACACTGTTTCTCAAACTCGAATCGCAGAACCCCGGCGGTTCGATCAAGGACCGCATCGGTCTGGCCATGATCGACGCCGCCGAGCGTGATGGTCGTCTGCAACCCGGTGGCACCATCGTCGAAGCCACCGCCGGCAACACCGGCCTGGGCTTGGCACTGGTTGGCCGCGCCAAGGGTTATCGCGTGGTGCTGGTGGTGCCAGACAAAATGTCCACCGAGAAAGTCCTGCACTTGAAGGCCATGGGCGCCGAAGTGCACATCACCCGCTCCGACGTCGGCAAGGGCCATCCCGAGTATTACCAGGACGTCGCCGCCCGTTTGGCGAAAGACATTCCCGGCGCATTCTTCGCCGATCAGTTCAACAACCCGGCCAACCCGCTTGCTCATGAATGCAGCACTGCGCCGGAGATTTGGGCGCAGACCGAGCATGATCTGGATGCGATCGTGGTCGGTGTCGGTTCGGCGGGAACGCTGACAGGCCTGAGTCGCTTCTTCAAGCGTGTGCAGCCGGATCTGGAAATGGTCCTGGCCGATCCGGTCGGTTCGGTGATGGCGCAATATAGCCGCGACGGCTCTCTGCCAACGCCCGGTTCATGGGCGGTGGAAGGTATCGGCGAGGACTTCATTCCGTCGATCACCGACCTCTCCAGCGTGCGCCACGCCTACTCGATCAGCGATGAAGAAAGCTTCGATCACGCCCGCCAGTTGCTCAAGGCTGAAGGTATTCTCGGCGGTTCGTCGACCGGCACCCTGCTCGCTGCCGCGCTGCGTTATTGCCGCGAACAGACCGAGCCGAAACGCGTGGTGAGTTTCGTCTGCGACACCGGCACGCGCTATCTGTCGAAGGTCTACAACGATCAGTGGATGACCGATCAAGGCCTGTTGCAGCGCAAAGGCTATGGCGATCTGCGCGACCTCATCGCCCGCCGTTTCGAGGATGGCCGCGTGATCAGTGTCGGCCCTGACGACACCCTGCTCACCGCGTTCCAGCGCATGCGTCTGGCCGATGTCTCGCAATTGCCGGTGCTGGTGGAAGGCAAGCAACTGGTCGGTGTGATCGACGAATCGGACATCCTCCTGCCGGTGCACGAAGACGCCGCGCGCTTCAGCCAATCGGTGTCCAGCGTGATGACCGACAAGCTGCAAACCCTGGCGCCCGGCGCCAGCCTTGCCGAGCTGGAAGCGGTGCTCAGCCGTGGCCTCGTCGCCATCATTGCCGATGCATCGGGCTTCCATGGCCTGATCACCCGCACCGACATGCTCAACCAATTACGGAGATCCCTCGCATGAGTCAGCACGACGATAAATCCCAAGGCTTCGCGACCCGGGTGATCCACGCCGGGCAGACGCCGGACCCGACCACTGGCGCGCTGATGCCGCCGATCTACGCCAACTCCACCTACCTGCAAGACAGCCCCGGCGTGCACAAGGGTTTCGATTACGGCCGCTCGCACAACCCGACGCGGTTTGCCCTGGAGCGTTGTGTGGCGGATCTTGAAGGCGGCACTCAGGCGTTCGCGTTCGCCTCCGGGCTGGCGACGATTTCCACGGTGCTCGAACTGATCGATGCCGGTTCGCACGTCATCTCCGGCAATGACTTGTACGGCGGCACGTTCCGCCTGTTCGACAAGGTCCGTCAGCGCAGTGCCGGACACCGTTTCAGCTACGTCGATCTGACTGACCTGGCGGCGTTCGAAGCGGCGCTGCAGGACGACACACGCCTGGTGATTGTCGAGTCACCGACCAACCCGTTGCTGAGCCTGTCGGACCTCGCCGCTATCGCCCGTATCTGCCGCGCCCGCGGGATCATCAGCGTGGCCGACAATACGTTCGCAAGCCCATATATCCAGCGGCCGCTGGAGTTGGGTTTCGACATCGTGCTGCACTCGACCACCAAGTACCTGAACGGCCACTCCGATGTGATCGGCGGTATCGCCGTGGTTGGCCAGAACGAAGAACTGGCCGAAAAACTCGGCTTTCTGCAGAACGCGGTCGGTGCGATTGCCGGTCCGTTCGATGCGTTTCTGACCCTGCGCGGGGTGAAGACGCTGGCACTGCGCATGGAACGTCATTGCAGCAACGCGCTGAATCTGGCGCAGTGGCTGGAACAACAGCCGCAGGTCAAGCGCGTCTACTACCCGGGGCTGGCCTCACACCCGCAGCATGAATTGGCCAAGCGTCAGATGCGCGGTTTCGGCGGGATGATTTCCGTGGATCTGAACAGCGATCTGGATGGCGCGCGGCGCTTTCTCGAGAACGTGAAGATCTTCGCCCTGGCGGAAAGTCTCGGTGGCGTGGAAAGCCTGATCGAGCACCCGGCGATCATGACTCACGCGACCATTCCGGCGGATACCCGCGCCAGACTGGGCATCGGCGATGGTCTGGTGCGGCTGTCGGTGGGCGTTGAAGACGTCGAAGACCTGCGCGCCGACCTGGCGCAGGCGCTGCAATCGATCTGACCTTGTAGGAACGACAAAGCCCGCACGAAGCGGGCTTTGGTGTTCGAGCAGGCGGCCAGTGCTGGTCTCTGGCTTACAAGGTTTATCGGGCTTCCCACAGTACCGGGCCACATTGAAAAGGTACGGCCTCGGCTGCTTCACACGGCATAAGGGCAGGATCTCAGCGCGGAGATCTTTCTAACCGTGTACCTTTCGGAGCGCGCCCCACGCCCCCTTGCTATCCGATTGCGCATCAGTCTGCGTCTTCGCCTACATCTTTGAGCCTAGCAAAGGCTCGCCCGAGCGCCCCAGCGTTTTTAGACCAATTTGAGCTTTGCCCGAATCGGGCAGGAAGCGAAGCGCCTAACGCCCGCCGATCCCCCCGCCGCGACACCTCGATATCGCGATCTATACTCAATCGGTCAGATCATTATTTGTCGACACCCGCACGCCTGATGGTGTGCCCGTGCCTTTCGCCAACCAGACTGACCCAGGCCAATGAGTCGCAGTGCCAGCGAGCATACGACGAGCGATGCCTTGTCGCTTTGTGGCTGCCGGGTCTTGGAGAAAACTATGAAACACAAGCTGTTGTCAGGCGTGCTTCTGGCGGTCGTGGCGACCGTTGTGGTGCCCAATGTCTGGGCGGCGCAGCCGCAGGCGTTGGCGTCCGACGGGTCGGATCATGTGGGTGCCGGGGCGGTGGCTTCTGATGGCGCTGACCATGTCGGTGCAGGTGCGGTGGCTTCTGACGGGGCTGATCACGTCGGTGCAGGCGCGGTGGCTTCTGATGGCGCCGACCATGTAGGTGCGGGTGCCGTGGCTTCTGACGGTGCTGATCATGTCGGTGCAGGCGCGGTGGCTTCTGATGGCGCCGATCATGTCGGTGCAGGCGCGGTGGCTTCTGATGGCGCCGACCATGTCGGTGCCGGTGCCGTGGCTTCTGACGGTGCTGATCATGTCGGTGCGGGCGCCGTGGCTTCTGATGGCGCCGACCATGTCGGTGCGGGTGCCATGGCTTCTGATGGTGCTGATCATGTCGGTGCAGGCGCGGTGGCTTCTGATGGCGCCGACCATGTCGGGGCGGGCGCACTGGCTGCGGATGGCGCCGATCGCACCGGCGTCAACCGGGTTGCCTATTCCCGCGTCGGGGTCGGTTCTGATCGTGTTGCCTCCGCGTTGATGACGGGCAGTTATTCCGATCAGTTCAACAGCCCACAATAATCTTCCTTGGCCCAACGGGCGGCTCCGGCGAGCCGTCTGTTGCGCGCCGCACTAGCACATTTGTGCTAATCGACCGCCCTCTCCCCTGACGTTATATTCCCCCGCAACCCCCGATGTTCCCCAGCGTTGCCTGTTCGCAATGCGCGGGATCGTTGTGCCTGGAAAACAGAACAACACCAAGGAAGAAACACCATGAAATCCCTGATCGCAACACTCACCCTCAGCGCCCTGTTCCTGACCGGCTGCGCCACCCCCAAACAATGGGAAGCCACCGGCGGCAGCAAAAACGATGGTATCGTTCAGGTCTCCTATGACCTGGGCCAATTCGAAAGCGGCCAGACCAGCGCCGAACAAGGCTTGACCGTCGCCGCGCAACGCTGCAAGACCTGGGGCTACAAAAACGCCGAGGTCACCGGCTCCGAGAAAAACAACTGCCGCACCATGGGGCAATACAACTGCCTGCAGACCACCATCACCCAGGATTACCTGTGCAAGCGCTGAACAAGCACTAACCCTGTAGGAGCTGTCGAGTGCAACGAGGCTGCGATCTTTTGATTTTGATCCTGAAAATGAAGATCAAAAGATCGCAGCGTGCCGCAGCGCCTACAGGGTTTGGGTTTCGCAGTCGCGCAGCGCTCGCAGGGTTGCGCGCAGTTCGGCCGGGCGAACCGGTTTGGACAGAATGGCAATGTCACGGTCTTGCAGGGCTGCCTGGATTTTCTCGACGTCGTGCCCGGTGATGATCATCGCCGGAACCGCCCTGCCTCTGCGCTTGCGCACATCGTCAATACACTCGATGCCAGTGGCGTGGGTGCCGAGGTCATAGTCGGCGACGATGATGTCGCAGTCGGTCATCAGATCCTGCCCGCTCAGCTCGGCCTGAACCACACAGCCCCAACGCTCCAGCAACGCCGAAGTCGCGAGCAATACGTTGCGATCATCCTCCACCAGACATACCTTCAACCCGGTCAGCAAACCGACCTGACGTGCGTCATCACGATTGTCCATTACCTGCGGCGGCGCGGTGATCGGCAAGCCGTACAAAGTCACCGCCGTTCCCCGCCCGAGCCGCGAGCGCAAGGCAACGCCGACTCCGATCAATTCACCCAATCGCTTGACGATCGACAACCCCAACCCCACGCCTTCGACGTCTTTGTCGCGCACTTGCCGCACCCGATAAAACTCTTCGAACACCTTGGCCAGATGCTCTTCGGCAATGCCGTTGCCCTGATCGCAGATCACGATGGCCAGCCCCGCTCCGCGCCGGCGCACGCCGATCAGCACCGGCCGCTGCGCGCCATATTTGAAGCAGTTGGAAAGCACGTTCTGCACCATGGTCGCGAGCAACGCCGGATCGGTTTGCACCCAATATTCACAGGGGCGCAAACGCAACTCCACGCCGGCCCAACGCGCCGCTTCGGCATTCTGGTTAATCAGCTCCGCGAGCCATTGACCTAAATTGAACACCTGCAATTTAGGCAGAACCCGGCCGTTATCGAGGGTGTACAGGTCGAGAATCGAACGGAACAATTGCGAGACGTTGAGCAGCGATCGGTCGATGTTATCGACCAGACGCCGCTCCTCCTCGCCCAACCGCGACTCACGCAGACACGCAGTAAAAAGACCAATCGAATGAATCGGCTGACGCAAATCATGACTGGCCTGAGCGAGAAATCGCGATTTTTCCAGATTCGCTGCGACGGCTTCTTCGGAGGCCTTGCGCGTGCGTTCCAGCAACAAGTGCGCATAGAACGGGATCACCGTGCTGGTGAGCATCAGCATCAACACCATGAACGGTTGCGCTTGCCACACCGGCGTCAGCCGATAGACACACAGCAACGCCACTAATGCCAGCGCCGTGGCAATCGCCAGATAACGCGAGCCATAGCGCATGCCGTTACCCAGA
Source organism: Pseudomonas sp. CROZ-RG-20F-R04-15 (assembly GCF_022662375.1). Lineage (GTDB taxonomy): Bacteria > Pseudomonadota > Gammaproteobacteria > Pseudomonadales > Pseudomonadaceae > Aquipseudomonas. The sequence goes on from NZ_JAKNQL010000003.1 coordinate 82,327, forward strand.
TTGACCCAGATAATCACCGCATACAGAGGCAACGCCGCCTCGCCACCGACCACCAGGCCAAAACAGGTGCCGGTGTAATCGTGAACCATGGCAAAAATCCGCCGCGCCGGGTAATGCCCCGGCCAGCGCGCAATGGCTTGGCGCAGTGCAATCGAGGCCAGCAAAAACACGATGATGTAGGTGATTACCGGCAGATAGGTATCGAAGCGCTGGCCCGGCAAAAACCCCAGTATGAGCATATAAACCACGGCGATAGTGGCAATGATAATGCGCAGATTGGCTTGGTCGAGTTCGGTGTTTTTCTCGAACTTCATGGTAAACGTCCTTGTGCGGCATTCGTCAAAATCAGAAGGAATCTACAGGCAACAGGCGCGCCCGGTGCTAATGTGCAGGCCTTGAGCAACGCCTGACCCAGGGAGGGTCACGCCATGACATGCCGAATTATCATAGCCGACGATCACCCGCTGTTTCGCGAAGCGATGCTGCGCACAGTCCAGCGTTTGCTGCCCGCTGCCGTTATCGACGAAGCCGGCGACCTCGACGCGGTGCTGGCTCTGCTGCCCTTGGGTGACGAACCAGACACCTTGATTCTCGACCTGCGTTTCCCCGGACTCACCTGTGTCAGCCAGCTCGCCGACCTGCGTCGGCGCCTGCCGCGCACCACGTTGATCGTGGTGTCGATGGTTGATGATGAGTCGCTGATCAGCGAAGTCATGGCCGCCGGGATCGACGGTTTTATCGGCAAGAACATCGCCCCGGATGAAATCGGCCAGGCGATTCTGGCGATTCGCCAAGGTGAAGTGCTGGTGAAGTTTGCGCCGTCGGGCCTGCTGCCGCTGGAAACCGGCGCCGCCCTCACACCTCGTCAGCAGGATGTGTTGCGCTTGATCGCTCAAGGCAAGACCAACAAGGAAATCGCCCGCGAACTGGATATCTCACCGTTCACGGTGCGCATTCATGTCTCTTCTTTATTACGCACGCTGAACGTGCCCTCCCGGGCAGCGGCCGCCGTGAAATATACGGGGACTCTGTAGGCGTTCGGCAGCGCCTACGGATGATCGGTGTATTGCTGCAGCAATTCCATGGCCTCAGAGGAAAATCGGTAGGTCTTGTCGCTCCCGAGCACGATCAGCCCCTCCTCCCCCAGACGCTTGAGCACTTCGCGCACGCTGACAAACGACAGCTCGGGCGATGAAGACTCGACAAAAGCATGCACGCCATTGACCCCGACCCCATGTCCGTCACGGCCGGCCACAACCAGTGCATTGATCACTTTGAAGCGGATCAGGCTGGTGCGCAGTCCGAAGTGGCGCAGCAGTTCGCGAATATGCGCATTGGCGCTGCGATCAAACTCAAAGGCCAACGGGTTGTTCGCTGTCCGAAACGCTGAAGGTGCGTTTACAGCGCCAACGCCTGGGTGGTTAAACATGGCGAATACTCCCTTTCTGAAATGTTCAGGCGGGTTGCAGCTGCTTCCCGCCTGCCAACCACGTGTCGAACAGGCAACGTGATCGTGACTTTCTATAGAGAAGGTGACGACAGCGCCGCCCTTCCCGCCCCGTCAGAAATCGACCGTGGCCGACAGCTGCAAGGTCCGCGGGTAACCCGGCGAGAACGCCCCGTAGGACGCCACGCCCGACCAGTACTCACGATCGAACACGTTCTGCACGGTGGCGCGGAACGTCGTTGGCCGGCCTTCGATTTTTGTCGCATAACGCGCGCCGGCGTCGAAGCGGGTCCAGGCATCCAGTTCCTGAGTGTTGGCCTGGTTGACGTACTGGCTGTCGGTGTAGATCGCACCGCCGGTGAGGGTAAAGCCTTCAAGCCATGGCGTGTCCCATTCGGCCCAGAGATTGGCCTGCACGTCCGGTACGCCGACCGGTTTGTTGCCACGGTTAGCCTTGGTCGCCGAATCGGTCAACTCGCCGTCGAGCACCGTCACACCGCCCATCAACCGCGTGCCCGGCGCCACTTCGCCAAACATGCTCAACTCGATACCACGGTTACGTTGTTCGGCCTGCACCGAGAACACGTTGTCGGCACCGACTTCGCCGCTTGGCTTCTCGATCTGGAACAACGCCAACGTCGTCATGAACGTGCCGTGTTCATACTTGACGCCGATCTCGTGCTGTTTGGACTCGTACGGGGCGAAGGTTTCGCCGGCGTTGGACGCCGTGCCCGGGGCGATGTCGCCCTTGCTCAGGCCTTCTACATAATTGTAGTAAAGGGAAATGTCTTGCCAGGGCTTGACCACCACGCCGACCAGCGGGCTCGTGGCGTTGTCCTTGTATTTCGAACTGACCGCACCGGCCGCGTTGTAGTTACGCGATTCGATGTCCTGACGACGCACGCCAAGGGTCAACTGGAAGCGGTCATCGAGCATCGACATCGTGTCGGTCAGCGCCACACCGGACAGCTCCGACTCGGAAACGCGCAACACTTTTGGCGAGTTGATGTACTGCTGCGGCCTGTCGACCGGATGGTAGATATTCGACAGGATCGGCGTGCCGTTGTTGATGCCGCGTGACAGCTCATCCTGATACCGGGTCGCCATGACCGTGGTGGTGTGAGTGATCGGGCCAGTGGCAAACACACCACGCATACCGACGTCTGCCGTCGAGCGATCAACGTTGAATTTGTAGTAACCGGGAATGTTGCTGGTATCGCCGGCGTCATTGAGGATTCTCGGCACCTGGTCGGACAGCCGCTTGACGTCGGACTTGCCGCCACCGGCATGAGCAAACACGGTGACGTTATCCGTCAGGTCATATTCGCCACCGAGCAAGGCTGACTGCTCTTTGGTGTCCGACCAGCCCCAGTCCTGCGAGTGGTTGGTGCGGCCGTTCGGCGCAGACGGCACATCAACGCCCGGCGCAATGGTGAAGGGCCGCGAAGCGCCCTCCCAGCTTTCTTTCTGGCTGAGGTAATCGAGGTTCAAGCGCAGACGCTCGCCGCGATAATCCAGAGCGATCGCGCCGATACCGAGATCGCGATGCTGATCATCAATCGCCGTGTCGCCGCCTTGCAAATTGCCGTTGAAGCGCACGCCGAACTGGTTTTCCGAACCGAAGCGACGACTCAGGTCCAGATGCCCACCGACCTGAGAGTCCGAGGCATAGGTGCCGGTGAATCGGGTCAGGTCTTCATCCAGCGGCCGCTTGGGCACGATGTTGATCACACCGCCGACGCCGCTGTTGGGCGAGATGCCGTACATCAGCGCGCCCGGCCCCTTGAGCACTTCGACGCGCTCGGCGTAGTCGGTGAACACCCGATAATTCGGCGCGACACCGTAGACGCCGTCGAATGCCAGCTCACCAAGGTTGCCTTCGCCAATCGGGAAGCCACGGATGAAAAACGAATCGACGATACCGCCAGTCTGCCCGGTCGAGCGCACCGAAGGATCGCGTTCCAGGGCGTCGGCGACGGTCACGGTTTGCAGATCAGCGAGGGTTTTGGCGGTGTAACTGGTGACGCTGAACGGTGTGTCCATCACGTCCTTGTTGCCCATCATGCCCAACCGGGCACCGCGCGCCACCTGGCCACCGGCGAGGGTTTCCGGCAACGCCGTCGCGCTGTTGTAACGAGCGTTGACGTTGGTGGTGTCGAGGGTCAGCGCGTCCGGCGCGGCGTTCGAAGTCGGGTCGGCAGTCACGCCTGGTTGCTCGGGGCTGGCGGCCCAAGCGTTGGCGCTTCCTGCGACCAAAACGAAATTCAGCATGGCGGTACGCACGGCGAGTGCTAACACCCGCTCACCGCAAGGACGACTGACAACAGGCATGACGTGAGGATCCTTTTCATCGAGGGAAAATGGTAATCACTCCTATTGCCAGTCGATCTGCGAAAAAGTATCACCCGCAGTAAAGTTTTTTTGCCGTGGCTCGAGCAGGCTCAGGCGTAGAGGCGCTCCAGCGGAATCGCGACCAGCGGCAACGCTGGGTCAAACGCGTGCCGGGTGGTCTTGTAAGGGAAAATCTCGCCGCGAGCGATGGTGGTGAAAATCCGCGCCACCTCGAACGCCTGCCCGGTTTGCCAGTGCCGCACGCAGACTCGCGGATCGGTGTAATCGAGCTGGATGCACGGCACCCGTTTCAAGCCCAGCTGCAACGCGGCGTTGAACCGGTGATTGCCGTCCATGACGATGCCACGCGAACGCTCGACGATGATCGGCTCCAGCCAATGCCCGGCACGGACAATCGACTCGCGCAGCAGCGTCACGTTGGCCGGGTCGACCTGCTCCGATTGCAACACTTCGCACAGTGGCCGCAGCGCAATCTGATAACCGTGTTCCATGGTGATCTCCTGATTCGCCGGGGATTCAGCAGGCATCGGCGCGGTCAACCGGCGCGTGCAGGCTGGCCACCTCGAGCAGTCGCTGAGCGTGTTCGATCAGCGGCAAGTCGACCATCTCGCCGTCCACTTGCACCGCGTGGCTGCCCGTCGCCACCGCTCGCATCACGCGATCGGCCCAGGCCAACTGGCGTGAGTCCGGCAGGAAGGCGCGTTGCACCGTGGCCAGTTGACCGGGATGGATGCACAGCTTGGCGCCGAAGCCCAGCGAACGGGCGTAATGCGAGTCCTTGCCGACCACCGCCAAATCGCTGATGGCCGGCGTCACACCATCGATCGGCGACGGCAGATCCGCCGTGCGCGAAGCCAGCACGATGCGGTTGCGGGCGAACAAAAACGCCTCCGGGGTCTGGCTGCAGTTGATGTCCAGCGAAAAATCCAGCGAGCCGAACGCCAGCCGCGTCAGCCCCGCAATCGCGGCGATTGATTCAACCTGCTGCAGGCCTTTGGCGGTCTCGATGATCGCAACGATCTTCAGTGCCGGCTGCCACGCCAGCAGGCCCTCGACCACCCGCGTCAGGGCTTCGGGACATTCGGCCTTGGGCAGGAAAATCCCGTCGCAGCGCTCGGGGTAACGCGTGTCGCCGAGCCAGCTCAGGTCCTGGTCAAACAACGCGCTGCTGACGCTGTTGAGGCGAATGTAACGCTCACAGGCAACGTTCGGCGTTTTCTCCTGCCACGCCCGAATGGCGTCACGGGCGGCGGCCTTGCTGTCCGGATGAACGGCATCCTCAAGATCGAGAATGATCGCGTCCGGCCCTGCTTCGCAGGCTTTGGCGAATCGCTCGGGACGATTGCCCGGCACGAACAGGTAGCTGATCGCGAGTGGCGCTTTGCGGCTGAGTCGATCGGATTGCATGGCGTTGCTCCTTGGCGTGAACCAGTCGTGGTTTCTGAAAATTTTCAGGCCCCTTGAGCGGCGGTTTTACCTGCCGTTCCGGGACTTATCGCAACAGCCCTTAACGCCTTATTGTTCAAGGAATTAACGGACTTTTTTATCTCGGGGCGAACGCGTCCTTGAGCGTGTAAATACACGTTCATGGATTCGCCTTGAGCAGGTCTTTATTCAAAAATATTTGAAAACCTTACTTGATAATCGTTCCTGTTCGCAATATTGTTCACGCCGCCAAGAGGAACTATCCTCGCTTCAAAGCACGTTATCGTTATCTCGGGAAATACCTGTCGCTGATATCACTTGAACATCAGACACGGGTCTTTACAGGGGATTGGCCAGCAACTAGCGGCCAATTCGAACACTCGTACAAACCTATGGAAAGGGGTTCTCATGCAATTGTTTTGTGAACCATTTATTACGACCAGGCCTTCGGATCCAATAGCGGATTTCATTTGGCATCCGCCCCCGAGTTTTTAAAGCCTCGTATCTGACGAGCAAAAAAAAGACTCTATACACCGAGAAAGATCGGTGATCGAACTATCAATGGCGACGTATTTTTCGACGCTAGGGGTTAACTATGTCTAGAGCAAATAAACCTGCTACTGAACAACCATATAAAGTTCATCATCCGGAGATGTTAACGCCGCTGATCGACCCGGTTATTTCCACGTTTATCAACAAGTTCCCGAGCACACTTGCGGACTTGGTAGAACAATATGGTTCGCCATTGAATGTGGTCTGGCCCCATGCCTTTGAAATGAACACGCAAGCCTTGCTGACGGTACTGAAGCAGTACAACGTAGCGCATGCGCTCTTCTACGGCGCCAAGGCCAACAAGTCGCAGAGCATGCTCGGCGCTGCCGCAAATTCGGCGATCGGCGTCGATGTGTCGAGCATTCACGAGCTGCATGCCGCCCTGCGCGCAGGCGTGTCGGGCACAAAAATCTGCGCCACAGGACCGGCTAAAACAGCCGTTTTTCATCAGGCATTGATCAGTGCCGGTTCATTGATTTGTGTCGATTCGCTGGAGGAATTCGATCACCTGCACGATGCGCTCGCAACACAGGAAGCGCCCACGAAAGCCAGAGTTTTACTGCGTTACAGGCCGAAAAGCAGCCAGAAAAGCCGATTCGGAATGGGCGCGGAAGATCTGCTCGATTGCCTGCAACGGCTGACCAGGCAACCTGAGTGTTTTCACCTGGAAGGTTTCCATTTCCACCTCGGCGGCTATGGATTCGAATCTCGTGCGCAAGCCTTTCGTGAGGTCACCGGATTCATCGAGGCTGCCAGGGAAATGGGCCTGAATCCGCAGATGATCGACATCGGTGGCGGCTTGCCAATTCGTTATGTCGAACCGCAGGCCTATGCTCGATTCCTGCAAAACGACAATAACCCCAGCCACTATTACAACCACAAAGTTCCAGCCTCTTATTACCCTTACGGCAGTGAATTGACCGCGACACAATGGCTGACGTTATTACTCGAAGCCGAGCATTCTCACGGATTGTCTATTGCCAATTACTTGAAGACCCAGCAAATAACACTGGCACTCGAGCCCGGCCGAAGTCTGGTTAACCAAGCAGCCATTTCAATATTTCGCGTCACGCGCAGCAAACAGTTGGCCGACAACAAAACCGTCATCTTCGTGGAGGGCAGCAGTTTCAGCGCCTGCGAAACCTGGTTTGCCTCGGAATACCTGATAGATCCGATACTTGTCAGCAGCACACACCAGCCACACCCTCCGATTCAAGCTTATATCGCCGGCCATAGTTGCCTGGACGATGACGTCATCACCCATCGCCTTATCAACTTTGCGACGGCACCGCACGCCGGTGACTTATTGATTTACATCAATACCGCCGGCTATCAGATGGATTTGCTGGAAAACGAGTTTCATCGCCATCCCCTGCCCCGGCGGTTGACGGCGACCTGTTGTACGGAAGGTAACTATGCGTTTTCACCTGACTACTAAAGGGAACAATTGCAATGATCTTGACTAAAGTTTCTGACCTTATTGGCAATACGCCAATGTTGGGTATTGATATTCCGGATACTGATGCCCGTTTGTTGTTGAAGATTGAAAAGAACAACCCCGGCGGCAGTATCAAAGATCGCATGGCGCGCAACATGGTGCTGGCGGCGCTCAAGTCCGGTCGATTGAAACCCGGTGGCGTGGTGGTCGAGTCATCGTCGGGCAATACCGGGATTGGTCTGGCCATGGCAGCCGTCGAGTTCGGTCTGCATTTCATCGCCGTGGTCGATCACCACGCCGCGCAAGACAAGATCGCCGTGATGAAAGCCCTCGGTGCCGACATTCGTTTCGTCAAAGGCACCTATCGCGAAGATGAAGTGGCAGTGGTCGAGCGCCAACAGATGGCCGCCGAACTGGCGAGCGAGATTCCCGGCGCGGTGTTCATGAACCAGTCCGACAACGCCGCCAATGCCGGCGGCTACAGTGATTTCGTCCGCGAAACCATCGTGCAGGCTGAAGGCGTGGTCGGCGCTTACGTCGGTTGTGTCGGCACTGGCGGTTCGATGACCGGCATCGCTCGCGGCTTGAAAGTGCACAACCCGGACACCGTCACCGTCGCGGTGGAACCAGCCGGTTCGATTGTCTTCGGTCACCCTGGCTATCCGTATTACCAATCCGGCACCGGCACGCCGGCCGGCGACACCGTGGGTCTGGTGCTCGACTACAGCTGCATCGATCTGGGCGTGCAAGTCAGCGACTCGCAGGCGTTCGAAACCGCCCGCTACATCGCGCGAAACTTTGCCTTGCTGGTCGGCGGCTCGACTGGCGGTGCGATTTTCAAGGCGCTGGAGCTGATCCACAAAGGCGTGCTGACCGGCAACGTCGTGGTGCCGATCGCCGACGGCGGCGAGAAATACCTGCACACCGTGTTCGACGACAACTGGCTGCAAGAGCGCGACCTGATCGACCCGAGCATCGCCCCGCAACTGGATGCCTGGCTGGGCAAGACCCAATGGCTGGACGCCGTTTCCGCGCCGCTGCAACTGAGCGTCGCATGACCCACTTCTCACACAGGAACGCCTCTCGATGAATCTGTTGAAAGTCGCCATCTGTGGTGGCGGCAGGACCGGCCATCTCAATGCCATCCTGTTCAAGCAACTGCCCGATGTTCAGGTTTCGCTGCACACCCACAATCAGGAGGTCATCGAACAGCACGCCCGCCAAACGCCGATGCAGGCCTTGTTGCCGGACGGCTCGACGCTGAGCGCCCGACTGGATCGAGTGACCAGCGATGCCAGGGCTGCGGTGGAAGATGCTGACATCGTCATCATCACCGTGCCGGCCCATGCCCGCTCGCAAACCCTGAAGGACATCGCACCGCATCTGACCACCAGCAAACCGGTATTCATCGGCGCCATTCCCGGCTTCTGCGGTTTCGACTGGCTGGCCGAAGCAACCCTGCCCGACCGGCCGAATGTGGTGATCTGGGGCATGAAGGATGTCCCGCACACAGCGTTCGAATTGACCCCGGGACGTTCGATCAAAATGGGCGGCGGCAAGAGCCAGTTGTATGTCGCGACCCATGCCCGAGAGCCGCAAACCGCGCGCCGCCAATTGGAGAAAACACTCACGCGGCTGTACGGCCCGTGCGTGACGATGCTTGACCACTTTCTGGAGATCACCCTGACGCCGGGCAACCCGATCATGCACAGCTCGGTGATCTACGGCCTCATCGGCCCTTACGGCCAATGGCATCGCAAGATCTTCCCGCAACGCATGTGCTGGTGGACCGAGTGCCCGGAACTCGGCGCGTATTTCCTAGAACGCATGGATCAGGAAAGCCAGCAACTGTGCGCGGTGATCAGCCAGCGTCTGGGCATCGACCTGTCTTCGGTGAAATCCCTGAAACAGGAAATCGTCGAGGCCTACGGCGAGCAGATCCGCGACCAGAGCAGCATGCTCTCGATCCTGCGTACCAATCAGGCCTACAACGACATCCTCGCACCGATGGTGCCGGCCGCGGACAACCGCGCCGGTTACGTGATCGAGCGCGAGAGTCGCGCCTTCAACGAAGACGTCGCCTACGGCCTGGTGCTGCTGGTGGAAATGGCCAAGCGTTTTGACCTCAAGGTGCCTTACATCGAGGAAGTCCTGCAGTGGAGCGTGGCCTACATGGATGGCCTGCGCGGCTCGGCACTCGACTATTTCCCGCGCCAATGGCCACACACGACAAGCGCCGCCGCTTGATCCCTCTATTCAATTTTCGACGAGCAGACCGCTGATATGGATGACTTCAAGACACTGATCGCCTACTCCCGCAAAAACGCCATGCGCCGTCTGGTGCGTTGCCTGTTTGCGGAAAACATCCTCGACCGTTCGGCCCTGAGCTTTTCCGTCGAGGGCCACGAGGCGACTTACCCGCTCAAGGGCGGTCGCGCCCATCTGGCCTTTTCCGCCATCGCCAAAGGCCCGGCCGATACCGTGGTCAACGACGGTGACGTGGTGTTGGTGACCGATGAAGGCGTACGCCAGGTCATCACCAGCCACCAGGACATGCTTGATGTGCTGCGCGACAGCTTCGACTTCGCGCCGACCGACGACGGTATCGCGGGGCTCAAATCCGACATGGAAAACAGCCTGACCAACGACGCCCACGCCCGCCAGCATCGTCAGCAATGGAACGCCCGACTGGAGCAAGCGGCCAAGGATCATGGGCTGAGCAGCTTCACCGACTATCTGCGCCAGCACGCCAAAACCAAGGATGCCGCCATTCTGCTCGACCAGTGGGGTTCGCTGGAAGGTCATCCTTATTACCCGACGTGGAAGGCGCGCCCGGGCCTCACCGATGAGGAAGTCGAGCAGCTGTCACCGGAGTTCAACGCACAAGTGCCGCTGCGCATCGCCGCGTTGCGTGCCGACAACGCGAAAAGCGAAAGCATGCCGCACGTGGTTGATTACCGCGCCTGGTTCGCTGAAAACTTCCCGACGCAATGGACGCAATGGAAAGCCTCGCTCAACAGCAAGGGGCTGGACGAAAACCAGTGGTTGCCCTTGCCGATCCACAGCTGGCATTTACAAGCCTACGTGCTGGAAACCTTCGCGCAGGAAATCGCCGATGGCATTCTGATCACCGACGGTCCAGACCTGCCAACCCTGCCGACCATGTCGTATCGCACGATGATGCCGGTGCTGGATGAAAGCGCGCCGCTGATCAAACTGCCCATCGCCGTGTGGATGACCAGCGAACTGCGCAGCCTGCAAGCCAAGTCGATTCACATGGGGCCGCGCATCAGCACGGTGATCAGCCAGATTTTGCAGGCGGAAAACGGCTTCGATCAACGCCTGGAAATCTTCCCGGAAGAAATCGGTGTGCGCTACAAAAACGCCGTCACTCAGGACGATCATCCGGGCCGGCATCTGTCTGTGGTCTATCGCACCAGTGCTCCAGCGTTCGAACGCGAGGATGATTGCCTGCCGATTACCGTCGCATCGCTGTTCACCCGTTTGCCGGGCAGTGGTCGTCCGCTGCTCACTGATCTGATCGAGCGCGACGGCGTGCGCGCCAATGCTGCGCAGGTCGAGAACTGGTTCCGCGAGTACGCGAAAGTGGTCACCCATCCGGTGGTGGCGATCTACTTGATGTACGGCATCGGCCTTGAGGCGCACCAGCAAAACACCATGGTGCTGTTCTCCCCGGACGGCAAAGCACGTAGTCTGCTGATCCGCGATTTCGGCGATGGCCGCACTTACGCGCCGTTGCTGGAAGGCCGTGGATTCAGCCTGCAACCGCACGTACAGCCGGGCATTCTGCCGACGGTGTTCTCCGGTGATATCGAGCCGGTGCGCATGTTTGTGCTGGACGCGGCGTTCCTGACGCACCTGCATGAGATCGCCCTGTGGCTGACCAAAGAGTACGGCTTCAATAACACACGGTTGTGGCAGATTCTGCGCGAGGAAACCGACCTTGCCTTCGAGGCCGTGCGTGATCGTGTCGCGCCTGATGTCTGGGAAGTCGAACACAAAGCGTTCGTCGAAGACCCATGGCCGACTCGTTCGTTGCTGCGCATGCACATGATGCAGTACAGCAACTATCGTTTGCAGCACACCCTGACCAACCCGCTCGCTAGCGTTTAACCGAGGCTGACTCATGTCCCATGCAGGTGCCATCCAGGGTTCGAGAGTAAGAATCCTGATTTATCTTCTATTTGCGATCCAGTTGGTGTCGATGGGCGCGATGGAAATGAGCGGGCCGTTCTGGCCTGTCCACCTGCGTGGGCTGACCGCCTCCGAGTCGGTTTTCAGCTTCGCCAGCATCGCCGTGTACGTCGGGCCGATGCTGGGCATTATTCTCACCAGTGCCTTCTGGGGCCGCATCGGCGATCGCTACGGCCACAAGTTGATGATGATCCGCGCGCTCGCCGGTTTGGCGTTGACCCAACTGGGGCTGGCCCTCTTCAGTGATATCTGGGTCATTCTGATCCTGCGTTTTCTGCAAGGCGCGTTTGCCGGCTATATCGCGCCGGCACAGGCTTATGGCGTCAGTATTGAAGCGCCGTCGCGACGGGCACGGCTGTTTGCCATTCTGCAAATCTCGACCAATGTCGGCTCGCTGCTGGGTGCGGTGGTCGGCGGTCTGATCCTCGATTACGCGACGTTCTTCTGGATCAACATCATCGCCTCGGCGCTGTGTGCGGTGTGTACCGTGATCGCCGCCGTGACCTTGCCGGACGTGCCGCCGGTGAAGAAAGCCGTGGTCGTCGACAAGGCTGCGCCGGTTCGTTCCGGCAGTCTCTGGCAAGGCTCGCCATTGCTCTCGCTGCTCGGTGTGATGGGCATTCTGTTGCTGGCGCGAATGCTGCCGCAGACTTCGTTTTCGCTGTATGTCAGCTCGGTGTTCGAGGTCAGCAATTCGGTGGTCGGCCTCTGCTACGGCTTACTGGCCCTGGGCTTCATTCTGTCGGCCACGGCGTGGTCGCGCTATTTCGAACACCGTGGTCAGCAGGACACCCTGCAACGCATGACTTACGTGGTCATCGGCTGCATCGTCCTGACCGCTGTGGCGGGCGTGACTCACAACCCGGTGGTGTTTGTTATTGCCTACTTCATTTGGGGCGTGCTGCTGGGTGCAACCACACCGGTGCTGATGGCGCTGATCTCGAAAACCGCTGACAGCTCACAGCAAGGCCATGTGCTGGGCATCGCTCAGGGCACTGCGCAATTCGCTTCGATTGCGGGGATTTCTGCCGGTGGTCTGCTCAGTCAGGTCTACGGCTTGCAGTACACCTATCTGTTTGTTTGCCTCGCTTACGTCGTCGCACTGATCCCGATTGTCGCCCTGCGCTACTGGCCGGCGGCGATGCAGCCGAGCCCTGCCCCGGACGGGGAATGAAAGGAGTCTGCTTTTGAACATTGAACAACTGCGCGCCGACACTCCTGCCGTCGCGCAACTGATCCACTTCAACAATGCCGGCGCGGCGCTGATGCCCGCGCCGGTGATCGAAACGATGACCCGACATATTCAGCTTGAAGCGAGTCTGGGCGGCTACGAAGCGGCCGGGCAGCAGTCGGCCGAAGTGGAAAACGTTTACGCCGCTATCGGCCGTTTGCTCAACGCTCGACCCGATGAAATCGCGATCATCGAAAACGCGACCCGTGCCTGGGACATGGCGTTCTATTCGTTACCGCTGCAACCCGGCGATGTGCTGCTGACGTCGACCACCGAGTACGCCGGCAACTACATTCCTTATCTGCAAATGAAGCAGCGCCGGGGGATCGAGATTCGGGTCATCCCCAACGATGAGCACGGCCAGGTTTCACTGCCGGCCTTAAAGGACATGCTCGACGACGATCGCGTTGCGCTGATTTCCCTGCCGGTGATCGCCACCAATGGCGGCCCGGTGCAACCCATCGAGCAGATCGGTGCCCTCGCCCGCGCGGCCGGCGTGCTGTTTCTGCTCGACGCTTGCCAGGGTGTCGGGCAGATGCCGATCGATGTGCAGAAAATCGGCTGCCACATGCTCGCCGCCACCAGCCGCAAATACCTGCGCGGGCCACGGGGGATGGGATTTTTGTATGTCGAAAAGTCTCTGTGCCAGAATCTGGAACCGGCGTTTCTCGACCTGCATGCGGCGTCTTTACAGAACGCCGAGATATTCAAGATCCGCACCGATGCACGACGTTTCGAGAACTGGGAATGCAACGTCGCCGCCAAACTCGGTCTCGGTGCGGCAGTGGAATACGCGCTGGCGCAAGGCATCGAACCGATGTGGCTGCGGATTCAGCAACTGGCTGATTACCTGCGCCGACAACTGGCAGATATTGCTGGTATCACGCCGCGAGACCTCGGGGTGCAGAAGTCCGGCATCGTCACGTTTACGCATCGCGACAGCAGCGCCGCACACATTCAGCAATGGCTGGCCGGCCAGAAAAAGCGCATCAACGTTAGCACATCGACCTTCCGCTCAACCCTGCTCGACATGCAACACAGAGACTTGCTGGAGGTCAGCCGTGCCTCGTTGCACGCCTACAACACCGAGGTGGAAATCGACACGCTGATCGCCGCGCTGCACCGTCTGCCGCGAGCCTGAACTGGACACCAATCGGCGCTTGCGTCACACAGGCTTTGTAAACTAGCATTGGGAATACTTCTCAATTGCATGAAAATCTGCAGCCATGAGCGAAACCCTTCCCGCGAATAATGCCAATCACCTGCGCGCGATCGAAGCCCTGTACAGCGGCCATCACGGCTGGCTGTACGCAACGCTGAGAAAAAAACTGGGTAACGCCATGGATGCGGCGGATCTGGCGCAGGACACTTTCACGCGCATCCTCGCCTCGAAAGTCACCGTCATTGAACAGCCCCGCGCCTATCTGAGCTGCGTGGCCAAGGGCATTCTGGTCAACTGGTATCAGCGCAAGGCGCTGGAGCGCGCCTATCTCGAAGCCCTCGCCCATGTGCCGGCGCTGGAAGTACCTTCGCCCGAATTGCGTTTCATGGTGCTGGAGACCCTGCACGAAATCGACGCGATGCTCGATGCCCTGCCGCCGCTGGTCAAACGTGCCTTTCTGCTGTCGCAAATCAGCGGTTTGAAATACGACGACATTGCCGAACAGCTGGGTGTGTCGCTGATCACCGTCAAACGCTACATGAAGCAAGCCTTCGTGCAGTGTCTGTTGCTGGTGGAGTGAATGCTCGCACGGCGCAATGAACCACACCTCGATCAGCAGGCGCTGGAGGAAGCCGCCGACTGGTTGATCCGCATGAGTGATGGCGAACTCACTGACAGCGAGCGCGGCGAGTGGGAATGCTGGAAAGCCAGCACGCCAGAGCGGGCTCGTGCCTGGGCTCGTGCGCAGCTGTTACAGACCAAACTCGGCGGCCTGCCACCGTCATTGGCAATGTCGGCACTCGACCGCCCAAGCAGCCCGGAACGGCGTGCGGCAATGGGCAAACTGGCGATGATTCTGGCCATCCTGCCGGCCGGTTGGGGCAGCTGGAAGCTGGCAGAGTCGCAGCAATGGTCAGCCGACTACCACACTGCAATTGGCCAGCAACGCGAGCTGACCCTGGCCGACGGCTCGAAAATCACCCTGAACACCGACACCGCCATCGACGTGCTGTTCGACGCTGATCAACGCCTCATTCACCTGCGCGAAGGCGAAATACTGGTGCAGACCGCCCCGGACATTTCGCCGCTGGCACGGCCCTTTATGGTCAGCACCCGTCAGGGCCGCATGCAGGCACTGGGCACACGTTTCACCGTGCGCGAACTGCAACCGCGCACCCACCTTGCGGTGCTGGAAGACGCGGTAAAAGTCGAACTCGCGGACAATCAACAGAGCACGCCGCTGATCGTCAACGCCGGTCAACGCACCGACTTCTCGTCCCACACCTTTGGCCAGCTCAGCGTTGCCGACCGTTATGTCGGTGCCTGGACGCAAGGCATGCTGATGGCCGACAAGATGCGCCTGGCCGACTTCGTCGAGGAACTGACGCGCTATCGCCGTGGCTTCGTGCGCCTCGATCCGGCGCTTGCCGATCTGCGCGTTTCCGGCGCTTACCCGATCAGCGACAGTCAACGCACCTTGAACATGCTGGCGCAAACCTACCCGATCCTCGTCAGCGGCCATCTGAATGGCTACTGGGTCATGCTCTCCCCGGCCTGAGTGAAAAAATATTTACCGTCCCGGTGATACTTTTTCTGATCTCGACTGGCAAATGGGGAGAAGCACCTTTCCGTCCTGTTCATAGGCTCATTCATCCATGCTTGCTGCACGCCACCTGCGCCCGGATCGTCAGTTCAAACCAGTTGTTCGCAGTGCGTTGCTAAGCCTTGTCCTGATCGGTGTGTTTTGCCCGTTTGCCTTGGCTGGCGTGCCTGTGCAGCTGGACGCTGTCGCGGTTCGCGTCTACAACATTCCCGCCGGGCCGCTGGGTGCGACCCTGTCGAGTTTTGCCGTGGACGCTGGTATTGCCTTGTCGTTCCAGCCCTCGTTGACCGAAGGCCTGAACAGTCCTGCGCTGATCGGCAAGTTCTCTACGCAAGAGGCGGTCAATCGCTTGCTGGAGGGCAGTGGTCTGGACATGGTCTTGCGCAGTGACGGCAGCTACACGCTGGTGCCGCGCCGGGTAACGCTGGATGAAACCGCCGTGATCGGCACCGACAAGCGCAGCGATGCCCTGCCAGACGTCTATGCCGGTGGTCAGGTGGCCAACGGAGGACGTCTGGGCATTCTTGGCAATACCGATGTGATGGACGCGCCATTCAGCGTCAGCACTTACACTTCGGCGCTGATCAAGGATCAACAAGCCGTCACCGTCGGCGATGTGCTTGAACGTGATTCTTCGGTGCGTTCCACCGGCCAGACCGGGGGGATCGTCGATTCATTCTTCATTCGTGGCTTCCCCGTCGGCGAAGGCAACCTCGGTGAACTGGCCTTCGACGGCGTTTACGGTGTAGCGCCCAACTATCGGGTTTTTACCGAATACGCCGAACGCATCGAACTGGTCAAAGGCCCCGGCGCCCTGCTCTATGGCATGTCACCCAACAACGCGGTGGGCGGCGTGATCAACGTGGTGCCCAAGCGCTCTCTCGATGAAGACCTGACCCGCTTCACCGCCAGTTACGCCATGGATTCCCAGGCCGGTGGCCATCTCGACGTCAGTCGGCGTTTCGGCGAAGAACGCCGCTTCGGTGTGCGCTTCAACGGCAGCACGCAGTTGGGCAACACGGCGATCGACGATCAATCGCGCCACGTCGACATCGGCGCGATCTCCCTCGACTATCAGGGCGAACGCCTGCGCACGACCTTCGACTGGCTCAACCAGAAAGAAAGCTTCGACGCGGCTTCGCGGCCGTTCCTGATTGCCTCGGGCGTGGAGATTCCTTCCGCCGCCAACGGCCGTACCAACGTCAGTCAGGACTGGGGCTGGTCGACCACCCGAGACAAGTCTGCGCTGCTCAGCGGCGAATACGACCTCAGCGATGCGTTGACGGTGTTCGCCCATGCCGGCGGCGGCAAATCGGATGTCGCGCGGATGTCCGATCAAACGCCGACCATTATCAATGCCGCTGGCGACACCTCGTCGATCCCCGGTTACTACAAGTTCGAAGTCGAGCGTTACACCGTTGATGCCGGTGCGCGGCTGCGCTTCGATACCGGGCCGATCAGTCACCGCACCACCGTGCAAGTCAGTCGCTATCGCGATGTGTTGTCGCGCGGGATCATTTCCGGCGCATCGATCCTGTCGAACATTTATCACCCGGTGGATCGCCCGCAACCTTACATCCCCAAGCCGGATACGCCGAAAGTCTCGGAGAGCGAACTGACTGGCGTGGCGCTGGCCGACACGCTGTCGATTCTCGACGACCGCGCCCAGGTAACCCTGGGCTTGCGCAAACAGAACATCAAATCCGACAACTACAACGCCGCCGGCGTGGTGACCACGTCCTACGACGACGGCCGGACGACACCGTTGTTCGGCGCTGTGATCAAGCCTTGGGATCACGTTTCGTTCTACTACAACTACCTCGAAGGCTTGAGCAAGGGCGACATCGCGCCGTCCACCGCGTCCAACGCTGGCGAGATCTTTGCCCCTTATGTTTCCCGCCAGCACGAACTCGGGGTCAAGGCCGACTACGGCACGTTTACCTCCACCATCAGCCTGTTTCAGATCACCAAACCCAGCGGCGAACTGGCCTCCGGAGTGTTCTCGGTGCAGGGCGAACAACGCAATCGCGGGCTGGAGCTGAACGTGTTCGGCGAAGTCACGCCGGGCACTCGCCTGCTTGGTGGCGTGACCTTGCTCAATGCCGAACTGACGAAAACAGGCGTGGCCGCCAACCGCGGCAACAAACCGGTCGGCGTGCCCGAGGTTCAGGCCAACCTCTGGGCCGAATGGGACACCTCGTGGGTCGAGGGCCTGACGCTGACCGGTGGCGCGATCCACACCGGCAGCCAGTACGTGAACCAGGCCAACACACAAAAACTCGATGACTGGACGCGCTACGACGTCGGCGCCCGCTACAGCACACGCATCGATGATCGACCGACCACATTTCGCGCCACCGTGCAGAACGTGTTCGACCACGAGTACTGGTCGGGCGTCGCCTCCTACGGGGCGTTTTCCCAAGGCTCACCGCGCACCTTATTACTGTCGGCGACTGTCGATTTCTGAAACGTTCAGTCGGCCAGCGGTGTGAGCCGTTGGCCGAACTGACCTTTGCAAAGGCTTTGACCATGGTGATTTTCGATCGACGCAGCCTCGCCTTGGCTGCGCTGTTACTGGCAGGACTGCTGAGCCTGTTGACGCTGGCGCCGAGCAATGCAAACGCCACCGAAGTGGATACGGCGCGCACCGAAGTGACCGATCTGCTCGGGCGCAAGGTCAAGGTGCATCTGCCGGTTAGAAGAGTCATCCTCGGTGAAGGCCGGCAGCTGTATCTGGTCGCCGCGCTGGACACACAAAACCCGATCGAACGCATCGTCGGCTGGCGCAAGGACCTGATCCAGTCCGACCCGGACACCTACAACGCCTACCGGCGCAAATTCCCCGGCATTGCCAAAATCCCGACCTTCGGCGGCTTTGAAGACGGCACCTTCGACATCGAGCAAGCGATCTCGCAGCGCCCGGATGTGATCGTCCTCAACATCGAGGCACAGCATGCCACCGAAGACGCGCGCTATATCGAGAAGCTCGACGCGTTGGGCATCCCCGTGGTGTACGTCGACTTTCGTAACAACCCGATGCAGAACACCGAACCGACCATGCGCCTGTTCGGCAAACTGTTCGGTAAAGAACAACGCGCGGAGGCCTTCATTGATTTTCGCAACCAGCAGATTCACCGCGTCACCGACGTCATCGAGAAACAACATCCACAGCGCCCGAGCGTGTTCATCGAGCGCATTGGCGGCTACACCGACGATTGCTGCCTGAGCTTCGGCAATGAAAATTTCGGCCTGTTCGTCGACATGGCCGGCGGCAACAATATTGCCCGGCGGATCATCCCGACCACGTTCGGCCAGTTGAATCCCGAGCAGGTCATCGTCGCCAATCCGGCGCACGTGGTGATCACCACGGCCAACTGGGAAGCCTTTGCGCCCGGTGGCCATTGGGTCGGTGTCGGTCCCGGTGCGAACATGACCGAGGCGCGAAAAAAACTCGCGTGGTACACCCGGCGTCCGGCCTACGCCGGGATCAAGGCTCAGGAGACGCAAGCCTTTCATGCCATCTGGCATCAGTTCTACAACAGCCCTTACCAGTTCGTGGCCATTCAGCAATTGGCCAAATGGTTTCACCCGGAGTTGTTTGCCGATCTCGACCCTGACGCTTCCTTCCGCGAATTGCATGAGCGCTTCCTGCCCGTTCCGTATGAGCCGGGCTACTTCGTCAGCCTGCGTAATCCTGAGGTCAAACCATGAGTTCGTTGACCGACACCGTCGAGGTGCAGCGCGAAACCTACCGGCGACTGGTGCTGCGTAAACGCCTGATCCTCGCTGGGCTGGTGATTCTGTTGCTGTGCAGCGTATTGCTCGATCTGGCACTGGGCCCGGCGAGTTACAGTTTCAGCGAAGTGCTCGGCGCCCTGTTCTCGCCGGAGAGTGCTTCGCCACAAGTGCGCGTGGTGATGTGGGATATTCGTTTGCCGGTGGCGCTGATGGCCGTGGCCGTGGGCGCGGCGTTGTCGCTGGCCGGCGCGCAGATGCAGACCATCCTCAACAACCCGTTGGCCAGTCCGTTCACCTTGGGCATTTCCGCCGCCGCCAGTTTCGGCGCAGCATTGGGCCTGGCCTTCGGTGTGGCGTTGTTCCCGCTGGCGGCGCAATTCATGGTGCCGCTCAACGCCTTCATCATGGCCATGCTTTCGGCGCTGTTGATTCACTTTCTGAGCATGCGCCGTGGCGTCACTGCCGAAACCATCGTGCTGCTCGGCATCGCATTGGTGTTCACCTTCAATGCGCTGCTGGCGCTGGTGCAGTTCTTCGCCACCGAGCAAGCCGTCGCCGCCGTGGTGTTCTGGACCATGGGCAGCCTGACCAAAGCCACGTGGCCGAAACTCGGGGTGATCTGCCTGGTGATCCTCATCACCCTGCCGATTTTCGCCAGACGCGCCTGGGCCTTGACCGCCCTGCGCCTGGGCGACGACAAGGCTGCCAGTTTCGGCATCAACGTGCGCAGCTTGCGCTTCCAGACGCTGATCATGGTCAGCCTGCTCGCCTCGTTTCCCGTGGCGTTCGTCGGCACCATCGGTTTCATCGGTCTGGTCGGGCCGCACATCGCGCGCATGCTGATCGGTGAAGACCAGCGCTTCTTTTTGCCGGCCTCTTTGCTCACCGGCTCATTGATTCTTTCGGCCAGTTCGGTGGTCAGCAAAACCCTGATCCCCGGCGCCATTTTCCCCATCGGCGTGGTCACCTCGCTGATCGGCGTGCCGTTCTTCATTTCTCTGATTCTCGGCGGGAAGAAAAACTCATGGTGAAGCTGCAACTGGAGAATCTCGGCGCCCGCTACGGTCAGCGCGAAATAATTCGCGGTGTCTCGACGGCGACGTTTTTTGGCGGTCAGGTGGTTGCCGTGGTCGGGCCCAATGCGGCCGGTAAATCGACGTTATTCAAGCGCATGGCCGGACTGATCGATGGCCCCGGTCAGGTGATTTTGCAGGACTCGAAAAAAGGCCCGACCGGTATCAGCTACATGCCGCAAGGCCTGAATGCCAGTGCACGATTGACGGTGTACGAATCCGTGCTGCTGGCGCGCAAGCAACTGACGCCGGGCTGGGTGGTCCACGATGATGAGCTGAAACTGGTCGACGAGATTCTCGCCGCGCTAGGCATCACCGGGCTGTCGTTCCGTAACCTTGGTGAACTCAGCGGCGGTCAGCAGCAGTTGGTCTCCATCGCGCAGACCCTGGTGCGTGAACCGGAAATCCTGCTGATGGACGAACCGACCAGCGCCCTCGATATGCATCGACAAGTGCAAGTGCTGAACTTCATGCGCAGCCTGGCGCGCAAGCGTGAAGTGATTGTGTTCATTGCCATCCATGACCTGAATCAGGCGTTGCGCTTCGCCGATCAGGTGCTGGTGATTGCCGATGGTACGGCGCAGGGCAGCGGCCCAAGCAGTGAAGTGATCACCGAACAGATGCTGCGCAACGTCTACAAGGTCCAGGCGCGGATCGAGCAGTGCAGCAAAGGGCTGTCGCATATCCTGATCGACGATATCGTCTGATCTGCGGCGATCACGGATCGACTTGCGCCATCAGCTCGGGCACCGATTCCGGGCGCTTGGCGTAGCGCTGAGCGAGCACAGCGCAGACCATCAACTGAATCTGATGGAACAGCATCAGCGGCAGAATCAGCACGCCAATCGTGCTACCGGCAAACAACACCTGCGCCATCGGCACCCCGGTGGCCAGGCTCTTTTTCGAACCGCAGAACAGAATGGTGATGCGGTCTTCCTGGCTGAAGCCGAATGCCTTGCCCAGCAGCGTCGACGCCAGCAGCACCAGCGCCAGCAGAATGCAGCAGACCACCACCAATCCCAGCAGATCAACGACCGGAATCTGATGCCAGATGCCTTCGTTGACCGCCTCGCTGAATGCGCCGTAGACGACCAGCAAAATCGAACCCTGATCAACGAACTTCAGCCAGTTCTTGTTGCGCCCCACCCACGCGCCGATCCAGCGACGGGCGATCTGCCCGGCAATGAATGGCAGGAGCAATTGCACGCTGATTTTCAGGATCGCCTCCAGCGTAGAACCGCCATCACCGTGGACATCGAGCAGCAACGTCACCAGCAACGGCGTGAGGAAAATCCCGAACAGGCTCGATGCCGCCGCGCTGCAGATCGCCGCCGGAATATTGCCCCGCGCCAGCGAGGTGAAGGCGATCGCCGACTGCACCGTGGCCGGCAGTGCACACAGGTAAAGCATGCCCATGTACAGCTTGTCGCCGATCAGCGGTGACAGCAGCGGTTTCAATGCCAGGCCCAGTAACGGGAAAAGCACAAACGTCAAACCGAACACCAGCAGATGCAGGCGCCAGTGACCGGCGCCGGCAATAATCGATTCGCGGGACAGTTTGGCGCCATGCAGGAAAAACAGCAGCGCGATGGCAATGTTGGTCAGCCAGCCGAAGCCGACGGCGACCTGGCCGCTGGCCGGCAGGAAACTGGCCAGCAGCACGACGCCGATCAGCGTCAGGGTGAAGTTATCGGGCAAAAAACGTGGGCGAGTCATGGTCGGTTCATCCGGGGGTTGCCAGTGCGTGCTGACGACTCTAACGTGACTGCCAACTACCGACTAACGCCGAAGAGCCACAAGATGCCGCCTAAAGGACATGACAAGAGCGTTCGCCGCAGCATTCCCGGGCTGCCCAGCCTGCCGCGTCCACTCTACGGCCGTACCGAATCGCTGCCCAATCGCGCCCTGACCCGGCGCCACAGCCACCCGTGGGTGCAGTTGTCCTACGCGATTCAGGGTGTGCTGGAAATCCAGACCAGCGTCGGCCGCTTCGTCGCGCCGCCGGAGCGCGCCGTGTGGATCCCGGCGGGCGTGCCGCATCGGGTGTTCAGCTCGCCGCACACGGAAATGCGCAGCCTCTACATCGATTGCAGCGTCGCCGGATGGGCGCTCGAGCGCTGTCATGTGCTCGGCGTCAGCGATCTGCTCAGGGAACTGATCCGCGCGTTCAGTCAGGTTCCGGTGGAATACGACCAGAGCGGCCCGCATGGACGCCTCGCCCAGGTCATCCTCGATCAACTGGCCGAAGCGCCGCAGATCGACCTGATGCTGCCGTTGCCGCAAGACGCGCGCTTGAAGCAGATCTACCAGAGCCTGGAACACCATCCGGAACAGCAAACCACGCTGAGCCACTGGAGCGAGAAGTTCGGCGTCACCGAAAAGACCCTCACCCGCCTGTTTCTGCGCGATACCGGCCTGACCTTCCGCGCCTGGCGCCAGCGCCTGCGCCTGCTCGGCGCGCTGACGCCCCTGGAAAAAGGTGAACGGGTAACCGATGTCGCGCTGGCTTGCGGGTATGACTCGACGTCGGCGTTTATTGCGGCGTTTCGACAGCAGTTTGGGGAGACGCCGGGGGAGTTTTTTCGCTGATCAACGATCCGCCAGTTCTTCCAGCAAGTCCGCTGACGGTACGAAATACAAACTGCCAGTGACCGCAGTACTGAAATCCAGCAACTTGTCGTAGTTGCCCGGTGGTATGCCGACAAACATGTTTTCCAGCATCTGCTCCATCGGCTCGGGCGAACGCGCGTAGCCGATGAAGAAGGTACCGAACTCCCCTGCTCCCGGCCGGCCGAACGGCATGTTGTCGCGGAGGATCTTTACTTCTTCCCCGGCTGCGTTGGTGATGGTGGTCAGCGCACTGTGTGAATTGCTCGGTTTGACCGCGTCATCCAGTTCGATATCGGACAGTTTCGTGCGACCGATCACCCGCTCCTGCGCTTCGACACTCAAGCCGTTCCACGCGGTCATGTTGTGCAGGTACTTCTGCACCAGCACGTAGCTACCGCCGCTGAAATCCGGGTCTTCATCACCGACGATAGTGAAGTTGACCGCTTTGCGCCCGACCGGGTTTTCCGTGCCGTCGACAAATCCGATGATGCTGCGCATGTCGAAATAGCGGAAACCCTGAACCTCGTCGACCACGGTCACCGCATCGCCGAGAACCGCCATGATTTGCGTGGCCAGCTCGAAACACAGGTCCATTTGATCCGCGCGAATGTGCAGCAGGAGATCGCCCGGGGTTGCCGGAGCGTGCCGCCCTTCCCCGCCAAATTCGCGAAAACCGTGCAGCGATGCTGGCCGTGGATGACCGAACAGGCGATCCCAAGCATTCGAGGAAAAGCCGCAGATGCACGTCAGATTGCCGGTCGGGACGCGCTTGCCAACCGAGCGCACCAGCCCGGCGACATCGGCGCACCAGTCTTTGACGGTTTGCGCGGCTTCCGGCCCGGCATTCAGCGTCGCGACGATGAATATTGCGCTGCTGGTGATCGGGCTGCACACCGCTTGAGGTTCGAGAATGTCGGTATTCATCGCTGAAAACATTGCTCCGTAAAAAGTGCCCGAGCTGTGAACGAGGGCTGATACTTCGTTTTTAACGAACTGTTGCGCAGAAATAAACGATTTTTCTTTGCCGCAAACTCGTCGCTAGCATGGCCCCGTCTGACCCCAATCCAAATAATAGACAGGGAGCGTGACATGCCAGCCACCAATATCAATATCGGCGAACCGTGGATGTGGGGCGCCTTCATCGTCTTCGTGCTTGCGATGCTGGCATTGGACCTGTTTGTCTTCGGTGGGCGCAAGGCGCATCGGGTGTCGGTTCGCGAAGCCTTGTCCTGGGTCATCGCCTGGTGCTTGCTGGCACTGAGTTTTGCCGCCCTGCTCTGGTGGTATCTGCACGGTGCGTTCGGCGCGGAAATCGCCCGCGAGAAAACCCTCGAATTCCTCACCGGTTATCTGATCGAACAATCGCTGTCGATCGATAACATGTTCGTCTTCGTGATGATCTTCAGCTACTTCGCCGTGCCGCCGGAGCTGCAGCGGCGCGTACTGCTGTACGGCGTGCTCGGGGCGATCGTGATGCGCGCGGTGATGATTTTTGCCGGGGTGTGGCTGGTGTCGCAGTTCGAATGGCTGCTGTATGCGTTCGGTGTGTTTTTGATCTTCACCGGGATCAAGATGCTGGTGTTTGCCGAGCACCAGCCGGACCTGGACAAGAATCCGTTGCTGCGCTGGGTGCGCAGTCACATGCGCATCACCAGCAGCTTTCATGGCGAACGCTTTTTCGTCCTGCAGAACGGCGTGCGCTGGGCCACGCCGATGTTTCTGGTGTTGGTGCTGATCGAGGCCAGTGACTTGATGTTCGCGGTCGACAGCATCCCGGCGATCTTCGCCGTGACCACTGACCCGTTCATTGTCTTCACTTCGAATATCTTCGCGATCATGGGCCTGCGTGCGCTGTATTTCCTGCTGGCGGACATGGCCGACCGTTTTCATCTGCTCAAGTATGGGCTGGCGATTGTGCTGGTGTTTATCGGTGGGAAGATGGTGTTGATGCCGTGGCTGCACATGCCGGTGGAGTGGTCGTTGGCGGTGGTGTGTGGGGTGATTCTGGGGTCGGTGTTGTTGAGCCTGGTGGTCACCCGAGAAAGCGAACGCAGCACTGAATGACACCCTACATAAACCTGTGGGAGCGAGCTTGCTCGCGAAGGCGTCGGACCAGTCAACATCGACGTTGAATGACACTCCGCTTTCGCGAGCAGGCTCGCTCCCACATTTGGATTGCGGTGATGATTACTTATCGGACTTGATACTGGTCCATACGCGAGTCCGCACACGCTCAAGTTTCTGCGGCAATGGCTGCACGACGTAGAGGTTTTTCAGCGCTTCAGGTGTCGGCGTCAGGTTCGGGTTGCCGGTGATTTCCTTGTTGATCAGTGGCATCGAATCCTTGTTCGCATTCGGGTAACCAAGGAAATCGCTGATCGGCGCGATCACTTTCGGATCGAGCAAGGTGTTGAGGAACTCGTGGGCCTCGGCGACGTTTTTCGCGCTCTTCGGAATGGCGAAGGTGTCGAACCAGATCGGCGCGCCTTCCTTCGGCAAGCGCCAGTCGACCACCACACCATTGCCGGCTTCTTTGGCGCGGTTGCCGAACTGATAGAAGCTGCCGGAGTAACCGATGGCCACGCAGATGTCGCCGTTGGCGATGTCGGTCATGTACTTGGCCGAGTTGAAATAGGTCACGTACGGACGAACCTTGAGCATCAACTCCTTGGCTTTTTCATAGTCGGCAGGGTTCTGGCTGTTCGGGTCGAGGCCCAGATAATGCAGAGCCAGGGGGAGGATTTCCGTCGGCGAATCGAGCATCGCCACGCCGCAGGATTTTAGTTTTTCCATGTTCTCCGGTTTGAACACCAGATCCCAGCTGTCCACCGGCGCGTTGTCGCCCAGTGCAGCCTTGACCTTGGCCGGGTTGAAGCCGATCAGCACGGTACCGACCATGTAAGGCACGCCGTACTGGTTGCCCGGGTCGTTCTTGCCCAGCAGTTTCAACAGCTCCGGATCCTGGTGGCTCCAGTTCGGCAGTTTCGACTTGTCGAGTTTCTGAAAGACGCCAGCCTTGATCTGCGTTTCAAGGAACTGGTTCGACGGCACCACCAGATCGTAACCGGAGTTGCCGGTCAGCAGTTTGGCTTCCAGGGATTCGTTGGTGTCGAAGGTGTCCCAGGTCACTTTGATGCCGCTTTTTGCAGCGAAATCCTTGGGCACAGACGGCAGGATGTAGTCCGCCCAGTTGTACACGCGCAGTTCGCGTTGCTCAGCCTGGACGGCGCCGGCCAACAGCGTCAGCCCGCACACAGTGGCACCCAAAATGCGTTTCATCGTGACCATGGTTGTTCCCCAAAAGGCAGCGTGAGTTCGATGGTTTTTATGTTCTGTACACGGCAGCGGCTGTAAAGGTAGCCAAGGGTAAAAAGGGGCGAGCGTCTTGTTGTGGTTTTGATTCTTGCTGACAGCGTAGCTGGAGCACAGTGGGGGATGGGCCAAAAGGGGATCGATGTGGCCAATTTGATTGACCGTCGGGATGCGTAAACGACAATGCCCGGCATTTGGCCGGGCATTGTCGGGTAACGGATCAGCTCAGTCGGTGTAACCCAATCTCGCCGCCCTGCTCTGCTGAGTCTGGCCGCGTGTCGCCAGGCAGTAATACAAAGGAACGGTGACCACCAGGCCGACCAGCCAGGACAAGTCCGCGCCGTCAACTAGATTGGCGTAAGGCCCGACATACAGCGACGTGTTGGCGAACGGCAGTTGCACGAGGATGCCAATGAAGTAAGCAATGATCGCGTGCAGATTAAAGCGCCCGTAAACCCCGCCATCAGCGCGGAAGATCGAGGTGATGTCGTAGCAGCCGCGTTTGATCAGGTAGAAGTCGATCAGGTTGATTGACGCCCACGGCACCAGCACCAGCAGCAGCGCCAGAATCAAACCGATGAACTCGGAAATGAAGTCCGCCGACGCACCGAGTGCGACCACGCAGCAACCGGCGAGCACCACGCTCGACAACACCACGCGCACCTTGATGCTCGGCGTCCATTGGCTGGCAAACGTCTGAATCGAGGTGATGATCGACAGCACCGCGCCATACAGATTCAGCGCGTTATGGCTGATGATATTCAGCAGAAACAACACCATCAGAATCGGCCCTAGCCAACCGGTCGATTGCTTGACCGCGACCATCGCTTCGGTGCCTTCCGGGGTCGCCAACACGGCAACGGCACCGAAGCTGAACGACAGAATCGTCCCCAGCGTCGCGCCCAGATAAGTCGCCCAGAACGGCTTGGCGATGCCGATATCCGCCGGCAAGTATCGCGAGTAATCGGACACGTACGGCGAGAAACTGATCTGCCAGATAATCCCCAGCGACACCGTCGCCAGCCAGCCGGACAGGTTGAAACTGCCGCGAGTGAGAAAGTCTGCCGGCAAGTCATGGGCAAAGATATAGATGAACCCGGCCAGCAACGCGCTGCCCATCACCCAGGTGCCGATGCGGTTCAGCGTGTGAATGAAGTTGTAGCCGATCACGCCGATCGCCGTGGCCGCCAGTGCGCCGATCAGAATGCTCAACGGCGCCGGCACCGACGGCGCAATGCCGACGATGGATTTACCGGCCAGCACGATGTTGGAAATGAAGAAACCGATGTAGATGATCGCCGCGAAAAACACGATCAACAGCGCGCCATAACGGCCGAACTGGCCGCGACTCTGGACCATCTGCGGAATGCCCATGCGCGGACCTTGAGCCGACGCCAGTGCGATCACCACGCCGCCGATCATGTGCCCCAGCGCAATCGCCAACAGCCCCCAGAGCAGATCGAGATGGAACACCTGAACCACCATGGCGCCGGTGACGATGGGCAGTGGCGCAATGTTGGTGCTGAACCAAAGGGTGAATAGGTCGCGGGCCTTCCCGTGGCGTTCCGCGAGTGGGACGTAGTCGACCGTATGGTTCTCGATCAACTGATCTTGCCGGGACATCTGGGACATATGCATGAACTCGAGTTTGTCTGTTCTTATCGTTGTATGAAGCCAAACCGGGGGGACTCTCTGGCCGTCCCTCAGATGCAGACCATATTATGGTATTCCAAACAATTCACAAGACTGATCCGTAGTTTTCGGTGCTATCTGATACGCCATCGTCGCTGAAACCGCGGCTTGCAGACCAGCCACAAGCCCCGTAAACGCTGAGTTTCCGACGAACGCGGCACGTTTATCGGTTCAGCTTAAAAGCCCTTGCAAAGATCGAATACTGGTATACCATCAGACCAACAAACACATAAAAACAGCAGCACCACACCCGAGGACCGACCAATGATCGATGCCGCCATCTACAAACAAGTCATGGGCTCGTTCCCGTCCGGCGTAACCGTTATCACCACGCTGGACGATGACGGGCAGATCGTCGGCCTGACCGCCAGTGCGTTCAGCTCGCTGTCGATGGACCCGGCGCTGGTGCTGTTCTGCCCCAACTACAGTTCCGATTCCTACCCGGTGCTGATCAAGAACAAACGCTTTGCCATCCACGTTCTGTCCGGCGGCCAGCAAAACGAAGCCTACGCCTTCGCCCGCAAAGGCAAGGACAAGGCGCAAGGCATCGAATGGACCTTGAGCGAACTGGGTAACCCGATCCTCGCCAACGCGACGGCTATCATCGAATGTGAGCTGTGGCGCGAATACGAAGGCGGCGACCACGCCATCATGGTCGGCGCGGTGAAGAACCTGATCGTCCCCGAGCAAATCGCCGGGCCGCTGGTGTACTGCCACGGCAAGATGGGCGCCCTGCCCGTCGTGGCCTGATCAAAACCTCCAGCCCTATGCAAATCAAATGTGGGAGCGAGCCTGCTCGCGAAGGCAGTGTTACAGGCCACGCAGCAAGCGACTGACACAGCGCGATCGCGAACCGCTCACTCCCACCGATTTTTGTAGCCTCAACAACAAAAGATCCGAGGAAGCGTCATGAAATTTTCCCTGTTCATCCACATGGAACGCTGGGACGAAAGCGTCAGCCACCGCCAACTGTTCGAAGACCTCACCGAACTGACCCTGATGGCCGAGGCCGGCGGTTTCAGCACCGTGTGGATTGGCGAACACCACGCGATGGAATACACCATCTCGCCAAGCCCGATGCCATTGCTCGCCTACCTCGCCGCCAAAACCACCACCATTCACCTCGGCGCCGGCACCATCATCGCGCCGTTCTGGCACCCGCTGCGGGTCGCCGGTGAATGCGCGTTGCTCGACGTGATCAGCAACGGGCGCATGGAAGTCGGCCTGGCCCGTGGCGCCTATCAGGTTGAATTCGATCGCATGGCCGGCGGCATGCCTGCCTCCAGCGGTGGCCAGGCACTGCGCGAAATGGTCCCGGTGGTCCGCGCCCTGTGGCAAGGCGACTACGCCCACGACGGCGACATCTGGAAATTCCCCACCTCCACCAGCGTGCCAAAACCGATCCAGCAGCCAAACCCGCCAATGTGGATCGCCGCCCGCGACCCGGATTCGCACAACTTCGCGGTGGCCAACGGCTGCAACGTAATGGTCACGCCGCTGATGAAGGGCGACGAAGAAGTCCTCGACCTGAAGAACAAGTTCCAGACCGCGCTGGACAACAACCCCGACGTGCCACGCCCGCAACTGATGGTGCTGCGTCACACCCACGTGCACACCGCTGATGACCCGGACGGCTGGAAAGTCGGCGCGAAAGCCATCTCTCGGTTCTATCGCACCTTCGATGCGTGGTTCGGCAACAAGCAGACACCGGTCAATGGCTTCCTCGCACCGAGCCCGGAAGAGAAGTTTGCCGGGCGTCCGGAGTTTGAACTGGAGAGTTTGCACAAGACGGCGATGATCGGTACGCCGGAAGAGATCATTCCGCGGATCAAGTACTACCAGGAACTGGGGGTGGATGAGTTCAGCTTCTGGTGTGACAACAGCTTGCCGCATGAGGAGAAGAAGAAGTCGTTGGAGCTGTTTATCAAGCATGTGGTGCCGGCGTTTCGGTAAGTATTCTGCTGATTGAGCTTGACCCATGAAACGCCCCGACAGTGTTCGGGGCGTTTTATTTTTTGGCTATCGGCAAGACACTACGACTCCCGGAATCGACCAGATCCCGGCCTCCCTTAAGGCGAGTGAAAGTCATCTGGGACGGCGCTATCAAAGCAGCGACCTCAGAGAAAGACGCGAGCTCTCATTGTGGCGACTGGGCCTCGAGTATTGGCGTAGATGCATAGAGTTCGGAGGCAGCGGAGACTGGGAAACATTGGAGAAAACTCTGCGTGATGAGGTGCATCATCAGGCGCACAGCCTGGAGTAGGTTTGTGGGGATCCCTCAGGCTCTGCTCCCATTCGAGTCAGGAAGCGTTTGATAATAAGAAAAACTAACCAGCTCCCTTTACTTCAGCGGCCCCAACACGTCATTAGTGAAAAACCGTGTACTCTCATCCGAGGCTGGCTCCATTCCAAAGTAGCAATTACCAAACTCGAATTCCTTGGCCACTTCCTTCGAGAACGCAAAAAAAAGCACCAACACCATCGACATCCGCCAACCCGTCATCATCCTCATCAAAACTAATATCAAGATCAAAACCACCTTGATACTTAAGAATTCGAATGAGTGCCGAGTTTACGCTCACATCTATAAACTTCAAACTTCGAACATTGATAAGTACACTCACTACGCCATTGAAATCAAGTGCGGCGTCGACCGCATCAAGCTCAAGTTTCCCATTATTCCAGACTGAAAAAACCTCTGAACACTCAGCACTAACTACGGAGGCCGCGTTAGTAATAACTGTTTCTAACAAGGACAACACCACATTCTGCTTGACGTTCTCAAATACGATTTCTAATAGCCCAGCCATGGTGCCCTCCTTCAATCAATGAATCCTTTAAATGTGCCGTCCACATTCAATCTTACGCCTCGACCATCCGCCAGCCTTTTCTCAAGGAAGGTATGGCCTTTATCCGTCGTGACAGGCACAAAGTTTCCGGGGGCACGGGTAATTTCACGTAAATGCATCATTGCCTGCTCGTTCCACGTTTTCATTGAACCTGTGACTTTCCCCCATATATCCGCGTGGTCTGCCCCCATTTATCCCGCTCTTTTTGAGCTCAATTGGGCAGTTGTTAAGTAAACACCGTTCAGATCCGACTTTTTATACAACTAATAGCGAATCCATTTCCCTGTAGGTATCAATTCCGGGCTATTAGGATCAACCAAATAGAGCCATTCCGGATCATGCCCTAATGTACCTACCAAAACACCTAACGCGTTTGGGTTCGCTGGTGTATCCGCGTAGTGCACTATTCCAATATAGCTTCCTATACCGCAGGAACTTTGCAATCGAAAACGCAAAGAGCCATCAGCATTGTAAATCGCCGCATTATTAGGACAGTCAAAAAACCAAGGAAATCCAGGCGTACTAAATTTTGAAGGTTTCTCATTAAAAACCACCAAAACCCCTCTTCTGTCTTCAAGAATATAGGGCGTCTCACCGATTTGAAGGCGTATTTCAACGCCACTTTCAAGAGCCAGATATTGTTCTAATCGTACGACTGGGTGCTCTTGCGCATATAGCATATTTTTTTTTGTGTCTTCGAAACTGGTAGAGGTTCCGTTCCAGCTGACAAACGACTCGGAGAGCGCTCCATCATCGCACTCCCACCTCGTTCTAATTTCGCTGATCAACTGATTCACTGCAATGTCCTCACCGACTTCATATTAACTTCATAAAGCTCTTGGATTAGTTCGGGGAGTCTTATCCATAAAATTAGCCTGATGACCACATCCCGGCAACCGAATCCCATTTTTTGCGTCCCACATATCACCCACGTTCCCCTCACGAAGCCCCACACCAGGTTTAATGGGAGTATTCCGGCAGAACAGCGGACCTACAATATCAAGAGGAGTCATGCGGCTCACAAAAAAGGGGCGAATTCATCGAATTGAATTCGCCCCTTTTTTGCATTGGTCATGAGTCAAAAACTAACCCTGAACCGGGCTTTTTCGATTCCTGCGCATTTGCTTGAGATTGAAGCGCAGTTTGCGCATCCCGTGAGCAATACGCGGAAACAGCAATGTCCAGCGAGGATGCAGGACCACTCCGCAATCACGGCTGTCCTGTCGGGTCATCGAAGTGATCTGTTGCGGCAACGGCACACCGTACTTGATGCACTTGGTGATCAGTGCATCAACATTGCGTTCCATGAAACTCAGCGCAACGTCCCGTCCAGCATTGAACGACCTAACGTGTTTCTTCAACGCTGCCAGGGTGTCGCGGTACGCGGCATAACTGCCCATCACGTACTCGACATCTTTATGGCTCTGCGTAAGCGAACCGCTCCTGACCCGTTGAAAGTAAAAATCCGCCGAGGTGGCAAAAGTAGCGTGGCTGTGCAGATAGATGTTCATGCTGAACACATGATCCTCATGAGCTCGCCCTTCCAACCGAACCGCGAAACGCTCGCACACCGAGCGCTTGAAAATGTACTGCCACGTTGCAGCGTGATACTTGCCGGACAAGATCAGATCCTCAAGCAAGTCACGTCCGGCGTCGAACCAACCATTGCGGCTGGCCGCGGTGTTGCGCCGCAACAGCTGCTTCTCGCCGTTGACTTCGGTGTACGAACGCTTGGAGAAATAAAACAACTCAAGCGCGGCATTGGACTGCACCTGCTCCACCAACGTCGAAAACATCTCTGGGCTGACCACATCGTCGGGGTCGCAAAAGAACACATACTCCCCGCTCGCCAATGCCAAACCATTGCGCCGTGCAGCACCAACACCCTGATTATCCTGGGTGACGACTTTGACTTCCGCACGATGGTCGAACCCTGACGTAATGACGTCAAGCGTGCCGTCGGTCGAGCCATCGTTGATCAAGATGATTTCGTGCAACGGCACGGGTTGATTAATCAGCGAATCAAGGGTTTCGGCGATGTAGGATTCAACGTTGTACGTGGGGATGATGACGGAAATTTTCGGGACTGACACGTTGTTGAACACCTGTGACGACGGCGTATGCCGATAGACGGGAATTTGTGAGGCAAGGTTGACGTGCACAGGGCGAACGAAGGCACGTTTTCAACGCACTGAGGCAGAGCGATGCCAATATGATGGCACATGATAATGGCCGATGGTTAAGGCGTCAAAGGGAGACGACCGCAGTAACGAACTAACACAACTCATCAGTGATGTCAGGCGGCGAGAATGGATAGAGGGCAGTGCTTGAACGAGCGCTCTGTGTAAAAATCGGATGGCCTGCATGGGTTCGGTTTCTTGTATTTGTGTGGTCAAACCAAGTTGCCGATTCATGCAGGTCTCTTCAATATTCCAACTTCTTGATTTTCCGTAAGAAAAATTGGGGATTCCTCAAGGTCTGCCCCATTTATTCATCCCCATTCGGGTAAAACGGGGACAGACCACGTTTTCGGAATTTTTTCTAAACGTGGTCTGTCCCAATTTATCTAGCCGAGGTACATCAACAGGCGCAGGCGCAGGTGTAGGATTAGTTTGTGGGGATCCCTCAGGGTCTGTCCCCCTTTACCCTTGTAGGCGGTTTTTGGTACTTGGGGCAGCTCTCGCGCTCATGAACGCTTTCATAAACAGGAAATGAGCGCCCCGCAAGAGGGATCGATGCTCTTAGCAAATAGGCTGTGCCTGAAGCGTCAATTCGAGACCAGTCGACCAGGATCAAAGGATGCTTCAACGAACTCAGCAATACCCGAAGCATTACCCAATAGAACGATGGGCGCTCTGATCTCAAGCGTTAATTGCCCAGCAAGCGATCCACGCGCTTGATCGAATGCTTGGGGTAAGCACGCCCCTTCATGAAGCGCCCAAGAGCAGTCAGTGTCAGGCGACGTCCATGCAGTAACGAACTGACACAACTCATTAGTGATGTCAGGCGGCGAGAATGGATAGAGGGCAGTGCTTGAGCGAGCGCTCTGTGTAAAAATCGGATGGCCTGCATGGGTTAGGTTTCTTGTATTTGTGTGGTGCAAACCAAGTTGCCGACTCATGCAGGTCTCTTCAATATTCCAACTTCTTGATTTTCTGTAAGAAAAAATCGGGGATTCCCCAGGGTCTGTACATTTATCACTCGCTCTCTACTCAAGCCCTCCTAACTGATTGAAATGGGACAAATTCCATGTCGAGTTGTGAGAACATAGGATTCAAGACCATTTTCCTCAGGAATTATCTCAAGCAACTTACGATCATCAAACGTTATTACCAACTTTTCTCCTTTTTCTAAACCCGCCTCTTTCACACGACGATTCAATAGTTCAAAAAGGACGACAGCACTATGAAGATGTTCGCCGTGCCCATATTTCAACGCCCCCTCATCACCGCAGGCGAAGGGGCACTGAATCAGCACTGACACACTATTATCAAAAATCAGAACAAACGATCCTATTCCGACAATCACGCCTGTAAGAATTGCTGATTTAAACTCAGCCAAATCTCTCTGTTCAATCATTATTACCACCTCATCTTTTTGGCGGAAAGGTATCAGGTGCCAAAGGCACATGCGTATGTCCTCTCGTGCCGGTTCCGCCTGTCGCCGGGTTAATCGGTTGCCCATTTTTCACCGAGATCCAATAACCATTTTCCAACCCTGGAACAGGAGTGGAGCCAGCAGGCATTAATCGGATATACGTACTTCCCGGTGCTGATGGATCCGTACCCGGCGGAAAATAAATAGTACTCCCTGACGTTTTTCCTGGCTTACTTGTCCACGTTAAAGGAATTACGGGGCTTTGGGGGGGATTGGTGAATGCCTCAAGCTTTGGAGGCACCTTTGGTCCACCAGGAGGAACCTTGAGGCCGAGTATAGAGCCTGCGATTACCGGGCTGATACCCGGATCAATCGGAATAGTTACATCCCCCTGCGCTTCCTGCTCCTGGAGTGGAATATGCTCCCTGAGTGTGTGCCTTAACTCCTCATCCACCTCCTGTACAGAATTGTGACCCTGCATCTGGTCTATATGGGAATGATTCTGTGTGTTGTATTCCGTCGCGTATTTCGCAATTTCCGAGCCTAAGGCGAGATCCCCGCTCACAGCCGCAGCGCCAATCAACCCGGTAAGTTGAGAGAGCGATTTTTGAAGTTCTTGATTGTCACCAGCCATGAAAATAAGCGCATTTATTGCCGCTTCGTTCAATCCTGCTGCTGCCGCACCAGTAGCGAAATCTCCTCCCATCACTTGAGAAATCAAACCACCCATCAGCGCATGCGCGGCAACTTTCTCCACACTGCCATCCGGAAATCTGATTGTTTTGTCGCCAACCCAGTTGAACCCGGTCGCCATGGCGACACTGCTCGCCTCACCCAGCAACGCCGCTCCAAAGTTGTCACCAAAGCTACCGCCACCAATGGTGGTGGAAATTCCGCTGGAGATAATCGCGCGCCCCGTCGTGCGGATAGCGACATCAGTAATATTGCTGCTGGTCAGGATATTTGCAGTTTTGCTGCCACCAGCCGCAAACCAGTTGGTGTCTGCATAGTCGAGCATGCCCGCCGTAAACCCGGCGATAGCCGCATTTTTCAAACTACCGGCACTGAAGGTCTCCTTGAACGCGGCCCCTAGATCACCCTTGTTATTAATGGTGCTGGTAACGCCCGTGGTTGCCAGACTTGTTGCGATTGCCCCACCGAAGCCACCGCCGACCAGGCCCAGCCCTGCCGGCCCCATGACGAAAGACATCATGATCGCGATTGCTATTTGTGCCGCCGGGCCCAGTCCCGAGTTCTCGTATTTGAAAGACTCGTGAATCTCCTTCACCCGCTGCCAATCCACGTCCCCCCGGGCCTCGGCATCCTTCAACCAGGCCAGCTGCGGATCCGCCTTGACCATAGCGTCGATGGTCTGGCTGACGGATTGCTGATTCACATCCTTGATGTCGATGTTCAGGCCGTCGACTGCCTTGATAACGATATTGCCCTTGGCGATCATCTGGGTTTGGCGCAAGGTCTCGTCGGTATTGCCGCGACCTTTGGAGGACACCCAGCCAGCGCTGTTGTTGGTCTTGGTATGGTTTTCGTCATGGAGGTCCTTGACCCCCTGAAAAGTAATCGCCCCGCCACTGTCCAGCGTGATGTTGTTGCCACTTTCCAGCTTGGCGACCTGATACAGCTGATCACCTTTGCTCGACAGCGTCAGGTTGCCACCGGCCTTGATTTCGGAGCCGACGTGCTTAATGTCGGTCACCTCATCGTGCTGCATCTTCAGCTTGCCGAAGCTGCCTTTTTTCTTCATGTCATATAGCGAGTAGTCCGTATCTTGCGCGGCCAGGAGTTCGAGACGGTCTCCCGCGACCAGGTAGGCTTCATCACCCGCAGTAACGCGGCTGGAAATCACACTGAGGTCTTTGCCCGCATCGAGTTTGACGTCGCCACCCGCGGTAATCCCGGACATAACCTGAGTGACATGATCCTCCTGGCGCTTCTCTTTCTTATTTTTGGATTTAGAGTGCTCTTCATCCGCCGCCGAGCTGATCACCAGATTCTCGGCAGCCTTCATCGACACATCACGCTTGGCATCGATCTCACTGGCAATCACATTGATGTCGCGCTTGGCCTCGGCCTTGAAGTCACGTCCGGCATCGATATCGGCGGCCAGTTGAGTGATATCGCTGCTACTTGCCCTTGAACCCAACGAAACACTGTTATTAATCTGCACGGACGAAACATTAACGTCGCGCCCGGCATTCAATGCCATGTCCTGACCGCTGCGCATCACACCACCGACAATATTGATGTCGTTGGCCGCTTTGACAGTCAGGTCGTTGGCCGCTTCGATCCGCGCTGCGTTATCGGCAAAATCCTGATGCCGGGTGACGGTGCCGTACTGGTCGTCCATCGAGGTGATGGTCCGTTCGTTGATCACATCCCCCGTGCGCGTGGTCAGGCTGACATCGCGTCCAGCAATGATCCCGCCGGCCTTGTTGACGATGTTGTTGGTCGCCAACAGATCCAGCCGATTACCCGCCTCGACCGAACCGCTGTTGATCAGATCCTTGCCCGCCGTCGCTGACAGGTTATTGGTCGCTTTCAAGGTACCGACGTTATCGAGGTTTTCCCCGGCGATCAGGGTCACATCCTTACCGGCAATCAGTGCCCCGGTCGGGCCGAGGCGGCCATTCGCTTGCGCCAGATACACCACCGGCACCAGGACTTTTTCGCCATTCACTTCGTGCTCTTCGAGCCAGACGATGTCGTGGGTCAGTGCCGCGACTTGCTGCGACGTGAGGCCGACGCCCACCGACAGGTTGAGCGCGTCCTTGCTGGCGATGGCGTTGTTCATCAGGTACTTGAACATGCCCTCGTTGGAGGTCTGGCCGTCGAGGAAGGCCTGACCGGTGCGGGCGGTCACGGCTTGCTGGATCAGGCGTTGTTCATAGAGGCCGTCGCCCAGGCGTTTGGCGCTCTGGTCGGGGTTGTAGCCGAGTTTGGCCAGCAGGTAATCGGAGCTCATGAAGGACTTGAGGTCGGTGAGTACCGGGTTGGTTTCGATCAGGTATTTGTGCGGGTTAGACGGTGCCTTGGTGTCCGGCAGGCCGGTAACGCGGGTGACCGGACGGGTGTCATCACCAGTGCTCGAGGTTCGATGGAACGTATCGACCGCACGAGTGCTGTCGGAAACCTGAGCCGGGGCGTCAACAAACAGATTGCGCGGGCCGCCATTGGTGGCGACGGCCAAATGATCCTGAGCGCTGATCGCTTCATTGCCCACCGTCCAGGTCGGCGCGGGGCCGTTACCAGCCGATGCAACGCTACTGCCCTGCCCGCTCAAACGGAACAAGCCGTTTTCGCCTGTGGGCAAGGAGAAGCCTGGCAGACTCAACGGATTGACCTGCTGCTGGGCGAGGTCTGGCGGCAGTTGGCTGTTGATACGGACAACGACAGTGTCACTGTTACCAACCTTGGTGTCGGCGACTTTATTGGTGCCACCGGTTGAGCTGTAATCCTCGTGGATGACGGCGTTTACCACTTCCTTGGTGGCGTTGATCGAGACGTTGCCAGCGGCCTGGATGACTGCGTTGCGACCGGTCGCGGCACCAGGCAGCCCCGCACTGGTACTTGGCGTTTCATCCGCAAAACCTTTCTGGTACTGCGCCAGTTCGCTCGGCAACGCCAGCAGGTTATCGGGGTCGTACTGCGACGGAGTCGAGGTTTCGAAACCGGCGCTGAATCCAGACATGGCCCGGCCATATTTGCGACTGCCGACGTTTTCACCGGTTTCGTCGTCGGTGATGACAATGCCGCCGCCCACTGTCGTGGCTGTGGCTTTGCGGATCAAACCTTGCGGCGCGATCACGTAATACACAGAAGGGAAATCGGGATTGTTGCGCTGGTTATAGGGCATCACGACTTCGGCCATGAACTTTGCCGTGCTGCCAGTCCCCATTTCAAAGTTGTACTGGCGCGTAACGTCGATAACTCCGCTTTTGGCGCCAATGTTCTTCAGGGAGTCAGCAGTGACGGTGATGTTGCCACCCGCCGCCACAGTACTTTTGCTGTTGAGGAACGTGCCGCCCTGGAAAACAAAATCCTTGCCGATGTTAAGTACGGCGGAAGCGCTGGTATCACTGTCGACAAATTGATACGTCTCGCGCGTGGCGAGGAAATTGTTGAACGTGCCGCCAACACAGTCACCACACGTAGCCGCGATAAACCCCGATATCAGCTTGCGCTCGACCGACGCCGACGGGCCTTCCGTACGGTTCTCGAACACATCGGCGTTCAGCGTGAAATCCTTCACGCTCTCCATCGAACCGGAAATGTTGTAGACCCCGGCAGCCCGCGCCGCGCCGCCATATCCACCGATCAGCACATTGCCCAGACCGTAGAAATCGCCGTGCTGGTTGGTCAGCGTGCTGACGCCGAGTGTCATGTTGTTGCCGCTGAAAATCAGCCCGCGATCGTTGAGCAATGTGGGCGTGTTGATGAACAGGTTCTGCGCCGCCCCGAGGCTGCCGTAGTTGGCAACGCTGCCGGCGTTGACGGTGAGGTCTTCGCTGGAGGTGATGCGTCCCGCGTTGAGCAGTTGCCCACCGACGCTGATGGTCGATGTCGCACCAGCGGCAAAACTGCCGCCCGCACTGAGGTTCATTTGTGCAGCGGAGAGATAGGTGCCGCGCTGACTGCTCAGTCGACCGCTACCCGCATAGGTTCCGCCCAACTGCATATCGATGGAGCCATCACTGGCAATCAAGCCGTTGTTGGTCCAGTTGCCGCCCCGGGCCTGCAAAGACTCCGAAGCCAGCAGTTTGCCGCTGGCGCTCTGGCGGAATTCGCGCACGTTCACGTTCAGGCGACCGGCCTGAATCGCGCTGGTGTTGTTCCAGCTATCGGCATTGAGTTCCAGCAGGCCGCCGGTGACGATGCTGCCACCCGCGCCCAGCACATTGGCTGTCGAGATATCGAACTTGCCGCGCCCAACGTGGTTGAGCTGCCCGCCGCTGTTGAG
This sequence comes from Pseudomonas sp. CROZ-RG-20F-R04-15, assembly GCF_022662375.1. Lineage (GTDB taxonomy): Bacteria > Pseudomonadota > Gammaproteobacteria > Pseudomonadales > Pseudomonadaceae > Aquipseudomonas. The sequence continues at coordinate 121,598 of NZ_JAKNQL010000003.1, forward strand.
GAAGCTGCCGACCGCCAGGGTCAGGTCAGTGTTGGCGGTTTCCAGTACGCCATTGCGGTTGTCGAGCAAACCTGCAATCTGAAATTCGGTTTTGCCGGAGACGCCCAGCGAGCGCAGGCGTCCGTTCTGGTTATCGAGCATTCCCGCTTTGACGCTCAGTTGTGTGTCGCTTTCGATGACGCCCGCGCCATTGCTTAGCGCACCACTGAGGCTGAAATCGATGCGCTCGGCGGCAATCTGTCCGCCGCTGTTATCGAGGCTTGCGCCAGTGACGCCCAACAGCTTTTTCGCATAAAGCACGCCACTGTCATTAGTCAGCGCAGCCGTGGTGATGCTGCTGTCTGCCGCTTGCGCCGAGATCCGCCCGCCGTTGTTGTTCAGCCCCGCCAATGCCGACAGCGTCAGGCTCTGCGCCTGAATGATGCCACCCTGACGGTTGTTGTTCAGGTCGAAACCATTGCGCAGGACGCCAACCGTGCGCGCCTCCAAGGCACCTTTGATGCTCGAGAGCGTGCCGCCACGGTTATCGATGTTGGCCGCTGTGATCAGCACATCGCCGTTCTGGGCAATGACTTTGCCGCTCTGGTTGTCGAAATCGCCGCTGATCTCAAGGGTCAGACCGCTGTCGCTCTGGATCGAGCCTTTGCCGTTAAGCAGGCGGGCCGCTTTCAGTTGCGCATCGGCATTCTTGCTGTAGATCAGGCCATCGGCCTGGTTGCTGATGGCGCCCGTGGCGCTGATCAGCAATTGGTCATTGGCGGCAATGGTGCCCTTGTTGCTGTTGTCCAGCGAGCCGGTACGCAGGTCGAGATTTTTCTGGCTGGCGAGCTGACCGTTCTGGTTGTGCAGATCGGTCACGCCCTTGATCAGCAGCGGGCCGGCAGCCACGAGTTTACCGGCGTTGTTGTTCAGCTCACCGCTCAGGTTGAGGGTGATCGCATCGTTGCTGGCGATCTGTCCGCCGCTGTTGTCGAGGCTTGAAGCCGTGGCATTGATGACCTGCTGCGCATTGATAGCGCCGCCGATATTGCTGAACGCGGTGCTGACGATATCCAGCGCCGCACCGCTGGCAATCAGGCCACCCTGATGGTTATCGAGCGTACCGGCCAGCGTCAGGGTCTGCCCTGCTCCACTGCTGAGGTTACCCTTGTCGCTGTTATCGAGACTGCCGGCGTTGATGCTCAGATTGCCTTGCGCGACCACCGCGCCCGCGCCGCTGTTGAGCAGCTTGCCGCTGAGATCAACGCTGACATCAGCGTATTTGCTCGACAGCGTACCGCCGTCGCGGTTGTCGAGGCTGTTGCCGTTCACCGCCAGCGCTTGCCAGCCGGACAGCAGACCTTTCTGGTTGATCAAATCCGTGCCGCGTACCAACAGTTTTTCACCGCTGATGATTTTGCCGGCGCTGTTATTCATCGCTCGGCCGATCAAGTCAAAACCGAGGTTGCTGGAGACTTCGCCGTTCTGGTTACTCAGATCGCGCAGGCGCTTGAGGGTCAGCGGGCCTTTGGCGGTGAGCAGACCGTTCTGGTTGTCGAGGTCGCCGTTGACCAGATCCACGGTGAGCGATTTGTCACTCAGCAGTCGCCCACCGTTCTGGGTCAACGAGGTCAGTGTCAGATCAACGTCACCGTTGGCGGAGACTTCGCCATCGTTGCTGGAGTCAAGACCGGTCGCCCTCAGCGTCAGGTTGCCCTTGCTGTTGATCAAGCCTTTGCCGTCGTTGCGCAACTGGCCGTCGACGTTCAGCTCAAGATCACCACGGCTGATCAAGCTGCCGCCGCTGTTGTTCACATTCCCCGCGCGGGCATCGATGGCTGCCGCGCCGATCATGCCTTTGACGTTATCCAGCGCCGCCGCGATGCGCAGGGTCAGCCCCTGATTACTCAAGAGACTGCCGTCGCTGTTATCAAGATATTGCGCGGTCAGTGTGAACGCTTCCGCGCTGGAGATCGTGCCGCCCTGGTTGTTGACGCCGTTGAGTTGCTTGAGCAGCAGCGCGCCGGGGGTGTTGATCGAACCACCGTTGTTCAGTTGCCCATGATTCAGATCCAGGCTCAGGCGCGTGTTGCTGAACAGCTTGCCGCCCTGTTGATCAAGCCCTTTGACCGACGCCGTCAGCGTGCCCTGACTGCCGATACTGCCAGCACCATTGTTGGTGACTTGCCCGGCGACGAGGTCCAGGGTGTCGGCACTGCTGAGCAAGCCCTCGCTGTTATCGAATGCGCCGGTGGTGACGGTGACCGCACCTTTACCGCTGAGCGTGCCCTGCTGACGGTTGTCGAGGCTGCCGCTGTCAATGACGAGCGCACCGTCGGTGACAATCTTGCCGCCGAGGTTATCGAGGCCACCACGGCTGACGAGCTTCAAATCGGCGGCACTGGAGAAAATGCCCAGGTTGTTGATCAGCTGCGCGGCGTTGACTGTCAGCGTCGCTTCACTGCTGACTTTGCCCTGAGCGTTATCGAAAGCATCGTCGATGGTCAACTGCATGGCCTGCTGGCTGCGCAATTCCCCGCCGTTGTTGGCCAGCGTGCGCGCGTGCAGCGTGAACCGCGTGGCCGCATCGATCAGACCCTTGTTGCGGTTGAGCACTTGATCAACCGTCAGCGTCGCTGACTTGCTGGCGAAAACCTTGCCGCCGTCGCTGTTGTCGAGCTTTTTGCCGGTGAGCAGCAGGTCGCTGTTGGTGCTGATTTCGCCACCGCGATTATCCAGCTCAGCGACCGTCAGGGTCATGGCGCTGGTCGAACCGAGCAGGCCATTCTGACGGTTATCGAGTTGATCGGCGTTGAGTTTGAGCACGCCGGTGGCGATCAACTTGCCTTTCTGGTTGTTGACGTTTTGCGCCTGAACGCTGACATCCGACTTGCCAACGAGGTTGCCGCTGCGGTTGTCCAGAGACTTGGCGGTGAGCGTGAGTTGGCCGTCGGCAATCACCGTACCGAGCTGGTTATCCAGGGTCTGGTCGGCAGTCAGCTGCAACGCGCTGCGGCCGCTGATCAAGCCTGCCTGGTTGAACAGTGTGCCGGCGGAAACGCTTGTTGCGCCTTTGGCGGTGATCGCACCTTTGTCGCGGTTGTCGAGCAAGCCATCGACGCGCACCGTCAGCCCGCTATCGCTGACCAATGAACCGGCACCGCGGTTATCGAGACTGGCCGCTTTGAGATTGACCATTGCACCGGAACCGAGCACGCCGCCACGGTTGTCCAGCGCCGCGCTGAGATCGATGTTCAAGCCCAGATCGCCGAGCATCCGGCCGTTGCGGTTGTCCAGAGCCCCACCGCCGATGGCAATGGCTTTGGCGTTGAGCGTACCGTTCTGGTTGTTCAGGGTGGCGGCGTTGACCGTCAGATTGCGGCTGGCCAGCAAGCTCTTGCCGGTGTTGTCCAGATGCTGAGCGGTCAGGCTCAGATCGCCGCTGGCATTACGGCTGCCGTCGGCGTTGACGCCCGCTTCGATGGTGCCGGCGTTCGTCAGTCGACCACCAGCGCTGAGGCTGATGCTGTCGCGGGCGGCGAGGGTCTGGCGGTTGGTCAGGTTGCCTTGAGTCTGCACATTGAGCGCGGTGCCTGCATAGATCGCACTTTGGGTATCGAGGCTGACGGCCTTGACGTTGACGGCGCCAGTGGCCGAGGTTTCTGCGAGGCTCAACTGGCCGTTGGCATCGAGCTGAATATCGCCGCCGCTGGCAATCAGTTTGCCGTCGAGCTTCACCCCGACGCCGGCCTCGGTGCCGACCAGTTTGATCGCGCCGGCATACATGCCGCCGAGGGCCGAAGAGTCGATCGCCAGTTGTGGTTTGCCGCTGCCGTCGTCGGCGCGCGCGGTGGCGTTAAGGGTTTGTGCGTTGACGTCGTTGCGCCCGGCAACAATCGTCAGGTTCTGCGCCTGAATCTCGGCGTTGATCTTCGCGCTGCGGGTGATGATTTCGAAGCGGTCGACGTTGGTCGCGTTGAGTCCCGCGCCCTCGATGGCTACAGAACCCTGATCAACCTGAAAGCGATCCAGTCGGCCGTTGTCGAGCACCGGTTTACCGGTGGTCAACGTCACACGCGGTGAGTTGATGAAACCGCAACCATTACAGGTAATGCCATAAGGGTTGGCGACGATCACCCGCGCCGACTGGCCCGCCACTTCGGTGTAACCGCGCAACTGGCTCGGATTGCCGCTGATGACTTCGTTGAGAATTGCCTGCGCCGAACCGCTGTTTTTCAGGTTCGGGTTGTCGATGATGTGCCCGCCCAACTGCGTGATCGTGTTCTGGGTCGAGCCGTTGTTGAGGATCAGTCCTTGCGCGCCGACGTTGTAATCGTGGAACTGGTTATGCGACAGACCGCTGGCATTGGGCGTGGCGATGTTGATGATCGGCACACCGTTGCCGGCACGATCCAGCGAGGTATTCGGATTGGCCACCACGATGCCGTCGGCCTGCGCCCACATCGGTTGCCAGAACATGACGTTCGCCAGCAGGAACGCCAGTCCGCGCTTGGGCATGCCCAGGAAACGTTCGTGGTTTTTTTCGGCAGCAGAAGGCTGACTGGCCAGAAGAGCCAGTTGAAGGACGTCCATATCAGAATCTCGGGGCGGGCAACGGTCGGGGGGGAAATCCACGCAAAAACCGACCGGCAAGGCAGACGACGTCAGCGGATGCGATCGTTCAGGAAATAAGCGAATGTCACGTCGACGGCAGGCAGGCTAGGCGCGACGAAGCAGTGATATCAATATAGTGGCACTATTGTAGAGAGGCATAATTCTGGCGTCAATTAATGGATGAGACTCGTGCTTCACGATGCCTGAGCCCAATTGGCTGCCTGCCGAACGTTGCGTTCGGCTCAATAAAGGCTGGAGAAATGGGGACAGGACACATTTTTTAACGTGGGCTGTCTCCATTTGTCCCCCTGCCTCCTTGACATGCTCAGCGACCCAACGGGCGGCGGGGTAGGCTTGGTTTATAGCCGTGGGAACCAAACGAACATCTGCGCCGACACCTGTTCATCTATTACCCACCCAACGAATTACCGGTTTTAGCGTTTAGCCACATTATTGCTTCGGCGCATCCATTCTCGGCGGCTTTGTTGAGATACCTGAGCTGTTCTTCATTAAGGTTTGGCGTCGACATTTGAACCGATAAGCGCATATAAAGGTTGGCGCGAAAGCTTCTTTCGTCTAGCGGTACGATCGTAAATAAAGATCGTCTATCGCTGAAGATATTACATGTCGGTAGCATTGTCGGTTGAGGGTAGTATTTTTTATAAATGGTTTCATTTTTAGGAAGGGCCTCGATGAGTGAGCGGAACCCAAGCGTTTTAACCTCATCGGAGCATTCGAAAAACATTAGTAATCCCGCCGGAGTAAATCCATTGCTCAAACTGGACCTCAGCAGGTTGCAGGTTTCTTCTTCGGAAAGTTGAACGATCGACGACATAAATACTAGACGATACTGCGCAGCTGGGTTGCCATCCTCAGCTGAGCGCTTGAGCAAAGGCATTCCTTCTTTTAAAAGCGCTTGCACTTCATCCTTATATTGTTGTTTCTTTTGTTCAGGGAATTTCTCGTTAATAGGTAACTGATCACGAGCAGCGTACAAATTGCTAGTCAGTTCATCAATTTTCACCAGGTAAGGTAGCGCCTTGAAGTACAGTGCTTCACTTTCTTCGGATATTTTAAAGTTGCTTGCGTTTGCGAGGGCTATAAAAAAAACGGAAGCAATAGCGAAACATATCTTGATTGAAATTTTTAACACTTAAAACGTCCTTTTTCACTTTCGTTAAGATTAAAGGCAAAATGGGTGAAACGGGGGATAGACCACGTTTTCGGAGTGCTTCTGAACATGCTCTGCCCCCATTCGAGCCAGGAAGCGTTTGATAATAAGAAAAACTCGTCAGCTCGCTTTACTTCAGCGGCCCCAACACGTCATTGGTGAAAAATCGTGTATTCTCCTCCGAGGCTGGCTCCATTCCAAAGTAGCAATTACCAAACTCGAATTTCTTGGCCACTTCCTTCGAGAACGCAAAAAAAGCACCAACACCATCGACATCCGCCAACCCGTCATCATCCTCATCAAAACTAATATCAAGATCAAAACCACCTTGATACTTAAGAATTCGAATGAGTGCCGAGTTTACGCTCACATCTATAAACTTCAGACTTCGAACATTGATAAGTACACTCACTGCGCCATTGAAATCAAGTGCGGCGTCGACAGCATCAAGCTCAAGCTTCCCATCGTTCCAGACTGAAAAAACCTCTGAACACTCAGCGCCGATTACTGAGGCTGCATTGGTAATAACTGTTTCCAACAAGGGCAAACCACATTCTGTTTGACGTTCTCAAATACGATGTCTAATAGCCCAGCCATGGTGCCCTCCTTCAATCAACGGACCCTTTGAAGAGTTGAACGGGTAGAACGGGTAGAACGGGGACAGACCACGTTTTCGGAGTACTTTCTAAACGTGGTCTGTCCCCATTTATCCACAGAGAAGAAAGCTGGTTAACCACCATGCTTGTTCTGTTGCCTGGCTTTCCATATCCCGTGGATCGTTTTGATCACCAGGTAAACCACTGCCGCCATCGCGTAGGCTCCAGCACCTTTCAGTACACGCCATACGCTCTCATAACTGTACAACCAGACTCCGTCTTTCAGAAAAACGAAAATCGCACCGCACAACACGGAGACTAAACCCACTGCAACAAACAGCAGATAACAGAGGCTGGAAGCCAGAAGAAAGGTTCCCACTCCTATTTTTTTTGGACTCACTTTTTACCCACCACAGTTTGAATCCAGTCTGAAAGCGCTTCAGATCCATAAGAACCGCCCATGTTGCCCAAAACCGATGATGTGGATTCCCGCACAATGGGTTTCAACATATTCGAGATCACGGGTCCCCCTTAGAAAACCGAGAGTTGTGCCGGCAACTGATCCTACTACTGGAGGGATCGAATCCTCCCCCTTTATCACGCTACCTGTCAGAGAGCCGCCGCCCCCTGCAGTCTGGGGTAAAACGGGGACAGACCATGTTTTCGGAGTGCTTTCTAAACGTGGTCTGTCCTCATTTGTTCCCTGCAATTTCCGGGAGATAAACGGGGACAGCCCATTTACCTCTTCAAAAGCACATCGCTTAAAACCCCAAAAAAAACACGATCATATAAAGGCCGAATGCAAATGACGCCAACAGCGCACGCCACTCCGGATTTGAACTCTTCCCCAAACTACTGGGACCTATGGCAATTCGACGGCCGCACAAGTAGTTCCATACGCCCTGACCAAACAAAATCTGAACAACGACCATTGTAAAAAAACGCTTGAAGCTTCCATCAAATCTCAGCACCGCGTTAGCAAAACTGGCACCCAACAAAATCAGACCTACACAGTTGGGATATTTGAATAAAAGCCCCACCAAAAAACTCATACGCCCGGGCATTAAAACTCCCCCTTTGCCAACTTATCCCAAACTTTTGCCAGCCCCAAAGCGTTTGATATTCTGCCTGCCGTGATTTCATCCACGCCTTTCGATCTCGCGTAACGTTCAAATCCGATACTTAACACAGTACTTGTCACAGCGGTGACTGTTTCGTCATTGAGATAGCCCGCAAGTAGTGAAGCTGCCATTGATGTATTTGACATGGTCACCGAGATACCTGCAGGGGTAAAAATCGCCAGGAGCGAGGTAAGGTCCGAGACATCGCTGGCCATCTTCACATTCGCTGCCCGGATCCATTTGAGCGTATTGATATCGCTTAAATCAATGTTCGCTCCGGACGCAATGCATTCTGCAGTAGCACACGACTGAAATTTCGGAGTATAGAGCTTTCCGTCGATAGCTATCGGCACTCTGTAGCCACCGTCTTCGTCCAGAGGATAGCCAGTCAAAGCGTCTCGTTTACCCGGTCCGCTCGGTGTCTTCGACCAATCATGCTTGTCATTCAAAGAGCCGAATCCTGTCTCGGCCGATAGTGCCCATGAGTACGCACCAGTACTTTCTTTGATAAAGGCAATAATGTCTCTATCAGCAGGTGCAAAGTTCTGCAAATACATGCCATTGCCCAAATCAATCCAATTGCCACCGGTATCGTAGATCCCGCCGCTTGGCACGACTATGTCTGTTGCGGCCGTGATATTAGTGCCATTGACAGAGGACAATCTCAGTTGTGCTTCAATCTGCTCAACCGTGTATTTGCCACCACTACGCGCGGCCAATTGGGCAGCAAGGTCCTTGTCTTCCTTGTGTAATTGACGGTTGAACTGCGTAGCAAACTTTGTGACCCAGGCGGCATTCGCCAATGTGTTTGCAGTGACATTCTCTTGAACCGAGCCGGCCAGAACTCCAATGATTTGAGAACTCATCGTCAGGAGATTCGGATTGCCTTTAACCAGATTATCCAGGTAACCAATCAATGCTTCGTTTGCACCGGCGGCAAGCGCACCCGTCGCAAAATCACCTCCGGTCGCCTCGGCAAGGAGCCCTCCTACCATTGCGTGAATGACAACCTTTGTCGCAGATCCGTCATCGATGACATCTTTGGTGAGATCACCTACAAGATTGAAACTGACTGCCGCCAATGTATTGAACAACGCAGTTTTCAGTACATCGCTGACATTTGCATCGCCACCCAGAGCCTTGGTTATCAGTGCAGACGTACCGCCCTGCAATACTTGACTTCCAGCGAATTGCCCCACACCCGTCCAAGTGGTCAATGGCGGTGATATCACTTTGTTGGTAACTGGATCGACTTTTATGCCTGTCAGGTCATTCAAATAGGCAGAGGTCAACCCTGCGGTGAGACCGGAAATAACGTATCCCTGCAGAGCGTCGGAGGAAGTAACGTCAGCAAATACCGCTCCAAGATTGCCACCATTATTGATAAAGCTGACCGACGCATTTGTTGCCGCACCGGAAGCAACGGCAGCAATACCAGCTGCCCAAGCCGTTCCAACTGTTCCGCTCAAGGCACCGAGAACCGCCGGTCCAACCACTGCGGCCATGACGATCGCGATGATCATTTGCGAAGCCGGACCGAGACCTGAATTGTCGTATTTGAACGACTCGTGAATTTCTTTGACCAGCCGCCAGTCGACGTCACCCCGTGCTTCAGCATCTTTCAACCAGGCCAGTTGCGGATCAGCCTTGACCATTGTGTCGATGGTTTGACTAACGGATTGCTGGTTGACGTCCTTGATATCGATCTTCAGTCCTTCAACTGCTTTGATCGTGATTATCCCGCCTGCCGTCATATGGGTCTGACGCAGCGTTTCATCGGTATTACCCTTACCTTTCGATGACACCCATGCCGCGTTATTGTTGGTTTTCTCGTGGCTTTCCTGATGCAGGTCTTTCACACCTTCAAATGTAATGGAGCCACCGCTGTCCAGAATGATGTTCTTGCCACTTTCAAGTTCCGCCACTTGATACAGCTGGTCGCCCTTACTTTTCAGGGTCAGGTCACCTCCAGCCGAGATTTCGCTGCCAATATGAGTATTCTTGGTCACTTCGTCACGTTTGGTTTGAAGCTTGCCGAAACTACCCTTTTTCTTCTTGTCATAGAGCGAATAGTCAGAGTCTTGCAATGCAAGTATTTCGAGTTTGTCGCCTGCCGCCAAATAGGCTTCGTCACCTGCGGTAACCCGACTGGAGATCACGCTGAGGTCATTGCCTGCGTCCAGCTTGACGTCGCCACCTGCCGAAACCCCGGACATGACCTGGCTGACATGATCTTCCTGACGGGTGACTTTTTTGTTTTTGGACAGTGAGTGTTCTTCATCCGCAGCCGACGTGATGACGATATCGCCGACTGCCTTCATCGTCACATCACGTTTGGCATCGATTTGACTGGCAATGACATTGATATCGCGTTTGGCATCAGCTTTGAAATCGCCTCCAGCATCAATTTCAGCGCCCAATTGGGTCACATCGCTGCTGTTGTGCTTCGCGTCCTGGTAAACACTATTGGATACTTGCACCGAGGATATATTCAAGTCACGAGCGGCATTCAGCACCATGTCGCGACCACTTTGCATGACACCACCAAGAATGTTGATGTCCTGAGCAGCTTTAACAGTAAGGTTATTCGAGGCTTCGATTCTTGCAGCGTTATCGGCATAGTCATGCATCTGAATGCCAAATCGGGTGGCATTGGCAGAAGTCGTTATCGTCCGGGTGTTAAGCACGTCCCCTTTGAGGGTGGTCAGGCTGACATCGCGACCTGTAATAATCCCTCCAGACTTGTTGACGATGTCATTGGTCGCCAATAGATCCAGACGATTACCTGCCTCAATCAACCCGCTGCTGACCAGATCCTTACCCGCCGTCGCCAACAGATTATTCGTGGCCTTCAACGTACCGACGTTATCGAGGTTTTCACCCGCAATCAACGTCACATCACTACCGGCAATCAACGCCCCGGTTGGACCCAGGCGGCCATTGGCCTGCGCCAGATACACCACCGGCACCAGCACCTTTTCGCCATTCACTTCGTGCTCTTCGAGCCAGACGATGTCGTGCGTCAGCGCGGCGACTTGCTGCGACGTGAGGCCGACGCCGACGGACAGGTTGAGCGCGTCCTTGCTGGCGATGGCGTTGTTCATCAGGTACTTGAACATGCCCTCGTTAGAGGTCTGGCCGTCGAGGAAGGCCTGACCGGTGCGCGCAGTGACGGCTTGCTGAATCAGGCGCTGCTCGTAGAGACCATCGCCTAGGCGCTTGGCGCTCTGGTCGGGGTCATAGCCGAGTTTTTCCAGTAGGTAGTCGGAGCTCATGAACGACTTGAGGTCGGTGAGTACCGGGTTGGTTTCGATCAGGTATTTGTGCGCGTTGGACGGTGCCTTGGTGTCCGGCAGGCCGGTGACGCGGGTCACCGGGCGGTTGTCGATCGAGTCTTTGGCGTCGCTGCCAACGCTCGGCGTGCGACGGAATGTATCGACTGCGCGGGTGCTGTCGGAGACCTGAGCCGGCGCGTCAATAAACAGATTGCGCGGGCCGCCAGTGGTCGCGACGGCCACATGGTCCTGAGCACTGATCGCGCCACTGCCGACAGTCCAGGTCGGCGCTGGGCCGTTGCCGGACGACGCGGTGCTGCTGCCCTGCCCGCTCAAACGAAACAGGCCGTTTTCACCGGTGGGCAGGGAGAAGCCCGGCAAGCTCAGCGGATTGACTTGCTGCTGCGCGAGGTCTGGTGGCAGCTGGCTATTGATACGGATAACCGTGGTGCCACTGCTGCCGACTTTGGTGTCGGCAACTTTGTTGGTTCCGCCAGTTGAGCCGTAGTCCTCATGGATAACGGCGTTTTCAATGGTCCGAGTGGCCGTGATCGCGACTTTGCCGCCTGCCTGGATAACCGCATTGCGACCGGCAACAGTGTTCGCGCCGTCCAAGGGACGCTCTTTATCATCGGTCAGCGTGAACCCCTGCAATCTGGTGGGCATTTCCACGAGGTTGTTGGGGTCGTATTGGGATTGAGGACTGGTGTTTCCCCATGAATATCCGGACAGGGTCAAGGAGGAGACGGACTTGTTGGTTACCGTATCCTTGATTTCGACGACATAGGTCGTGCCGCCATCATGGCCAGGCTCTCGCCCTTTCGCCGATGAAACGACACCTCGGGCAAAATTCCCGCTGCCGTCGATGTAATAGACGTTCGGAAAGTCCGGGTTATTGCGCTGGTTGTAGCCAATCACCTCAGGCATGAAGACATTGAAAGAGCCAGAATCAATTGCGCCAGTACGGTAGGTACGGGTGCGCTCGATGCTGCCGCTGACCGCGCCAACGTTCCTCAGGTTATTGGCATTGATGGTGATGTTGCCGGAAGCGCTGAGCGTACTTTTGCTGTTGAGGAACTCACCGCCGTTGAAGACGAAATCGCCACCGGCAGTCAGCAAGGAAGAGGCCGTGGTGTCGTTGTCCTGACCACCCTCGAAGACTTCACGAGCAATGAGATTGACGTCGTAAGTGCCGCCCGAACAATCGCCACACTGAACGGCGATAAACCCGGAAACCAGCTTGCGATTCAGGGCAAAGTTTTGGGTACCGTCGTCACCTGACGTGCGGTTGGCGAAGTTGGCAGCGTCGATCTTGAAGGTTTTGCCGCTCTCCATCGAACCTGACAGGTTCAACACCTGGCTGGCTTGCGCGGTACCGTAACCCTTTATGGTCACGTTACCCAGCCCGTAGAAATCACCGTTCTGGTTAGTGAGATTGCCGACGCTGAGCGTCATGTCATTGCCGCTGAAAATCAACCCGCGATCGTTGAGCAACGAAGACGTGTTCATGGACAGGTTCTGCGCTGCACCCAGGCTGCCGTAGTTGACAACGCTGCCGGCGTTGACGGTCAGATCTTCGCTAGAGGACATGCGTCCCGAATTGAGCAATTGCCCGCCGACACGGAGAGTCGATGTCGCGCCTGCAGCGAAACTGCCGCCTGCCCCAATGTTCATCTGTGCGACGGTCAGTTCGCTGCCACGCAGGCTGGTCAAGCGGCCGGTGCCCGCATAAACACCGCCCAACTGCATGTCGAGGGTGCCATCACTGGCGATGAGTCCGTTGTTGGTCCAGTTGCCGCCCCGGGCCTGCAAAGACTCCGAAGCCAGCAGTTTGCCGCTGGCGCTCTGGCTGAATTCGCGCACGTTCACGTTCAGGCGACCGGCCTGAATCGCGCTGGTGTTGTTCCAGCTATCGGCATTTAGTTCCAGCAGGCCGCCGGTGACGATGCTGCCACCCGCGCCCAGCACATTGGCCGTGGAGATATCGAATTTGCCGCGCCCAACGTGGTTGAGTTGCCCGCCGCTGTTGAGGAAGCTGCCGACCGCCAAGGTCAAGTCCGTGTTAGCGGTTTCCAGTATGCCATTGCGGTTGTCGAGCAAACTTGCAATCTGAAATTCGGTTTTGCCGGTGGTGCCCAGCGAGCGCAGGCGCCCGTTCTGGTTATCGAGCGTTCCCGCTTTGACGCTCAGTTGTGTGTCGCTTTCGATGACGCCCGCGCCATTGCTTAGCGCACCACTGAGGCTGAAATCGATGCGCTCGGCGGCAATCTGGCCTCCGCTGTTATCGAGGCTTGCGCCGGTAACGCCCAACAGCTTTTTCGCATAAAGCACGCCACTGCCGTTAGTCAGCGCAGCCGTGGTGATGCTGCTGTCTGCCGCTTGCGCCGAAATGCGCCCGCCGTTGTTGTTCAGGCCCGCCAATGCCGACAGCGTCAGGCTCTGCGCCTGAATGATGCCACCCTGACGGTTGTTGTTCAGGTCGAAACCGTTGCGCAGGACGCCAACCGTGCGCGCCTCCAAGGCTCCTTTGATGCTGGAAAGCGTGCCGCCACGGTTATCGATGTTGGCGGCTGTGATCAGCACATCGCCGTTCTGGGCGATGACCTTGCCGCTCTGATTATCGAAGTCGCCGCTGATCTCAAGGGTCAGACCGCTATCGGTCTGGATCGAGCCTTTGCCGTTAAGCAGGCGGGCCGCTTTCAGTTGCGCATCGGCATTCTTGCTGTAGATCAGGCCATCGGCCTGGTTGCTGACGGCGCCCGTGGCGGTGATCAGCAACTGGTCATTGGCGGCAATGGTGCCCTTGTTGCTGTTGTCCAGCGAACCGGTGCGCAGGTCGAGATTTTTCTGGCTGGCGAGCTGACCGTTCTGGTTGTGCAGATCGGTTACGCCCTTGATCAGCAGCGGGCCGGCAGCCGCGAGTTTACCGGCGTTGTTGTTCAGGTCACCGCTCAGGTTAAGGGTGATCGCATCGTTGCTGGCGATCTGTCCGCCGCTGTTGTCGAGGCTTGAAGCCGTGGCATTGATGACCTGCTGCGCATTGATAGCGCCGCCGATATTGCTGAACGCGGTGCTGACGATATCCAGCGCCGCACCGCTGGCAATCAGGCCGCCCTGATTGTTATTAAGCGCACCGGCCAGCGTCAGGGTCTGCCCTGCTCCACTGCTGAGGTTGCCCTTGTCGCTGTTATCGAGACTGCCGGCGTTGATGCTCAGATTGCCTTGCGCGACCACCGCGCCCGCGCCGCTGTTGAGCAGCTTGCCGCTGAGATCAACGCTGACATCGGCGTACTTGCTGGATAGCGTGCCGCTGTCGCGGTTATCGAGGCTGTCGCCGCTGACCGTGAGCCCTTGCCAGCCGGACAGCAGACCTTTCTGGTTGATCAGATCCGTGCCGCGCACCAACAGTTTTTCACCGCTGATGATTTTACCGGCGCTGTTGTTTATCGTTCGGGCGATGAGGTCAAAACCGAGGTTGCTGGAGACTTCGCCGTTCTGGTTACTCAGATCGCGCAGGCGCTTGAGGGTCAGCGGGCCTTTGGCGGTGAGCAGACCGTTCTGGTTGTCGAGGTCGCCGTTGACCAGATCCACGGTGAGCGATTTGTCACTCAGCAGTCGCCCACCGTTCTGGGTCAACGAGGTCAGTGTCAGATCAACGTCACCGTTGGCGGAGACTTCGCCATCGTTGCTGGAGTCAAGACCGGTCGCCTTCAGCGTCAGGTTGCCTTTGCTGTTGATCAAACCACTGTCGCGGTTATTGAGCTCGGCACTGTCGATGTGCAGCGTTTGTGCAGCGCTGATCAGCCCTCTGGCGTCGTTACGCAATTGGCCGTCGACGGTGATGTCCAGATCGCCACGACTGATCAGGCCACCACCGCCGTTGTTCGCGCTTCCCGCGCGGACATCAATGGAAGCGGCGCCGATCATGCCCTTGACGTTATCCAGTGCTGCGGCAATGCGCAGAGTCAGGCCCTGATTGCTCAAAAGATTGCCGTTGCCGTTATCCAGACTTTGCGCGGTCAGCGTGAAGGCTTCCGCGCTGGAGATCGTGCCGCCCTGGTTGTTGACGCCGTTGAGTTGTTTGAGCAGCAGCGCGCCGGGGGCGTTGATCAAACCGCCGTTGTTCAACTGACCGTGATTCAAATCCAGGCTAAGACGCGTGTTGCTGAACAGCTTGCCGCCCTGTTGATCGAGACCTGTGACCGAAGCTGTCAGAGCGCCTTGACTACCGATAATGCCGTCACCGGTATTGGTGACCTGAGCGGCGATGAGGTTCAGGGTGTCGGCACTGCTGAGCAGGCCATTGCTGTTATCGAATGCGCCGGTGGTAACGGTGACTGCACCTTTACCGCTGAGCGTGCCCTGCTGACGGTTGTCGAGGCTGCCGCTTTCAATGACGAGTGCACCATCAGTAACAACCTTGCCGCCCTGGTTCTCGATGCCACCACGGCTGACCAGTTTCAAATCGGCGGCACTGGAAAGACTGCCCTGGACGTTGTTCATCTGTGCAGTGTCGACCGTCAACGTCGATTCACTGCTGACCTTGCCCTGAGTGTTATCGAAGGCGTCGTCGGCAGTCAGGTGCATGGTTTGCTGACTGCGCAATTCACCGCCGTTGTTGGCCAGAGTGCGCGCTTGCACAGTCAAGAGCGTGCCCGCATCGATCAGGCCTTTGTTGCGGTTGAGCACTTCATCGATGGTCAGCTTCAGCGCCTTGCCGGAGAACAGCTTGCCGCCATCGCTGTTGTCGAGTTTTTTACCGGTGAGCAGCAGATCGCTGTTGGTGCTGATTTCGCCGCCACGGTTATCCATTTCACCCACGGTCAGGGTCATGGCTTTGGTTGAACCCAACAGACCGTTTTGACGATTATCAAGTTGACCGGCGTTGAGTTTGAGCACACCGGTGGCGATCAACTTACCGTTCTGGTTGTCGGCGTTCTCTGCCAGCACGCTGACGTCCGATTTGCCGGCGACGTTGCCGCCACGGTTGTCCAGAATACCCGCCGTAAGCGAGAGCTGACCGTCGGCAATCGCCGTGCCCGACTGATTATCCAACGTCTTGTCGGTGGTCAACTGCAACACGCCGCGACTGCTGATCAGGCCTTCGTGGTTATCGAGACTGGCGCTGTGGCTGTCCACAGTGGCGCCGGAAATCACACCTTTGACGTTGTTCAATGCTTGCGCTATGCGTAGCGTCAAGCCTTGTTGTCCGAGGAGTTGACCATTGCTGTTGTTGAACAGGCCAGTATCGATCCGGCTGTTTTGTTTACTGATGATCAGGCCTTTTTGACTGTTGTCCAGGCTTGCACTGTTGACGGCCAATAGGCTATCGGTGCTGATCGAACCTGCCCGATTCAGCAATACTCCCGCGCTGGTGATCGTGAGCTTGCCGGCACTGCTCAGGTTGCCGGTGCTGTTATCGATACGCCCGGCGTTGAGGGTCAGCGTGCCTTCACTGCTGATGACGCCGCCAGCATTGGTCAGCGCATCATCAAGCGTAATCACCAAGCCCATGAGACTGCTGAAGTTGCCGCCGCTGTTGTCCAGCCTTTGGCCGGTCAGGATCGTCGCGCCTTTGGCGGTGATCTCGCCCCTGTTGCGATTGTCGAGCAAGCCACTGACGCGCAGAGTCAGACCACCATCGCTGACCACCGAGCCCGCATCGCGGTTATCGACACTGGCGGCTTTGAGGTCTACCGCCCACCCGGAACCGAGCACGCCATCACGGTTGTCCAGCGCTGCGCTCAGATCAATATTCAACCCGAGATCGCCAAGAATCTGACCGCTGCGGTTGTCCAGAGCCCCGCCGGTGAGGGCGATGTTTTTTGCACTGAGCAAACCGTTCTGGTTGTTCAGGGTGGCGGCGTTGACCGTCAGATTACGGCTGGCCAGCAAGCTCTTGCCGGTGTTGTCCAGATGCTGAGCGGTCAGGCTCAGATCGCCGCTGGCATTGCGGCTGCCGTCGGCGTTGACGCCGGCTTCGATGGTGCCGGCGTTGGTCAGTTGCCCGCCGGCGCTGAGGGTGATGCTGTCGCGGGCCGCGAGGGTCTGGCGGTTGGTCAGGTTGCCCTGAGTTTGCACGTTGAGCGCGGTGCCTGCATAGATCGCGCTTTGGGTATCGAGGCTGGCAGCCTTGACGTTGACGGCGCCAGTGGCCGAGGTTTCTGCGAGGCTCAACTGGCCATTGGCGTCGAGCTGAATATCGCCGCCGCTGGCAATCAGTTTGCCGTCAAGTTTCACCCCGACCCCGGCCTCGGTACCGACCAGTTTGATCGCGCCGGCATACATGCCGCCGAGTGCCGAGGAGTCGATGGCCAGTTGCGGCTTGCTGCTGCCGTCATCAGCACGGGCCGTAGCATTCAGAGTTTGTGCGTTGACGTCGTTACGCCCGGCCACAATCGTCAGGTTCTGCGCCTGAATCTCGGCGTTGATCTTCGCGCTGCGGGTGATGATTTCGAAACGGTCGACGTTGGTCGCGTTGAGGCCCGCGCCCTCGATGGCCACCGAACCCTGATCAACCTGAAAGCGATCCAGCCGACCGTTGTCGAGCACCGGTTTGCCAGTGGTCAGGGTTACCCGTGGCGAGTTGATAAAACCGCACCCGTTGCAGGTAATGCCATAAGGGTTGGCAACAATGACCCGCGCCGACTGGCCCGCCACTTCGGTGTAACCGCGCAACTGGCTCGGATTGCCGCTGATGACTTCGTTGAGAATCGCCTGCGCCGAACCGCTGTTTTTCAGGTTCGGGTTGTCGATGATGTGCCCGCCCAACTGGGTGAGATTATTCTGCGTCGAGCCGTTGTTGAGGATCAGCCCCTGCGCACCGACGTTGTAATCGTGGAACTGGTTATGCGACAGGCCGCTGGCATTGGGCGTAGCGATGTTGATGATCGGCACGCCATTGCCGGCGCGATCCAGCGAGGTATTGGGGTTGGCCACGACAATACCGTCAGCCTGCGCCCACATCGGTTGCCAGAACATGACATTGGCCAGCAAAAACGCCACCCCGCGCTTGGGCATGCCCAAAAAACGTTCACGGTCTTTTACGGCCGCAGAAGGTTGGAGTGCAAGAAAGGCAAACTGGCGAACGTCCATGTCGGTGTTCTCGGAAAGTTGTTATTAGAGGAAGAAATCCAGACGGAAATAGATCGGTGCTTCACGCTCGGTCAACGCGTCCGGGCGCTCCAGGGAATGGGCAAAGGTCACGCTGGCGGCGACGTGCTGACCACGGGCAAACAGGTCCAGCGAGTTGCTCGACATGCGCCCGTGCTGATCGCCGTTGTAGCGACCGTTCTGGATCACACCCTGGTCGTAACCGAGGCTGGTGCCGTATTCGGAGAACACCGGTTGCAGCCATTCGATAGTCACCGGACGCGACCAACGCAGATCGTTGCGCCAGTAACCGCCACTGTCACCGGACAGCGACTGGTCCTTGTAACCACGAATCGACGACGAGCCACCAAGGCTGGTGCGCTGCGGGCTGAACAGCACATCTTCACTGCGCTGGCCGGTCATCAGGCTGCTGAAGCTGAACGACTCGCCCCACAACTTGAACGGCTGCAGGTAGCTCAGGGTGGCGGTGTATTTGCGGTAGCGTGCATCAGGCTCGCCGGGGCCGGGATCGTGACTGCCCTGCGCATCGAAGGCACCGATGCCCTCTTGCATGCCGGCGTCAAAGTTGACGAAGGCACTGCCGACACGGCGACCGTGGTTGAAGCCGAACTGCGCTTCGCTGATGCGGTTGCTGCTCAGTTTGAGTTTGCTGTCTTCGATGAAGTTGTTGGTGCGCAGATACGACAGACCCGCGCTGAGCGAGGTCTTGCTGACGGCGTCGCGATGGATCACCCGCTCGGCGCGCAACTGATGGTTTTCGCTGTCGCCAGTCTGTTTGAAGTTGTAGAGGTTGGCGGCGATTTGCGAGCGATATTCGCTCTGGCTGTAGGTGTAGCTGAAGGTCCACCAGCCCCACGGCAAGCTGTAATTGAGCATGGCGTTGTTGGAGGTGTGCTGATGATCCGTCATCGCATCGTGACCGCCGCGCAGGCTCAACTGATCCGCCAGGCCGAGCGGGCTGTCCCAGTCAAACGTGGTGCCCCACTGCTGTTCGCCGGTGCTGCGCTGGCCGTCGTTGTTGCGCGACAGCCCGACTCGCCATGGCTTCTGCGGCGTGTTGGTGACCAGCACTTCGCTGCCGCCGACGTTCTGGCCGGGCGCCAGTTCCATTTTTGCCTGATTCGATGGCAGACGATTGAGCTGATCGACCATCTGCTCGATCTCGCGCAGGTTGACCAGTTCACCGGTGTTGCCGGGAAAGGCCATGGCCAGTTCGCGCGCCGAGAGCTGGCTGTTTTCCGCGCCCTTCATGCCTTCCAGTTTGCCTTCGACCACCAGCACTTGCAGATGCCCGGTGGACAGATCCTGCTGCGGCAGATAAGCGCGGCTGGTGACCAGGCCTTTCTCGATGTAGTGATCGGTGATGACTTTGAGCAGTTCGTTTAACTGCGGCACGCCCAGGCATTCGCCGATATAGGGTTTGAGCAGGCGGGTCTTGTCGCGCTCGGAGAGGCTGTCGGCACCTTTGAGCTCGATATCTTTGATCGGGAAACAGCGGGTATCGGTGGGGGCTGCCGGTTGTGCACGCTTGGCGTCCTTGCCGGGCAGATCCTTGAGTTCCTCAAGGCGTCGCTGCTGCTCTTCGAGCAGGCGGTTCTGGCGGTCACGGATAAGGTCGGTGTCACCGGGAGTGGGAGCGGCGACGGCAATCTGAAGTGGAGACAGGCACAGCAAAGCTACGCACAACCTCGCCACGAGGGCGGGTGAGGACATGTTCGATCCCTCGAGACGAAAGTGACATCAAAATAGTGGCGCGATATTAGATGGCCATCATTTTGACGTCAAACAATCGTTTCGACCATTTGTCGGGTTTGTAACGAGGAATGTACAAACGGGGCCGTTGCAGCCCCGCAATGCTTCTGAGTGGCTTACCCGCGAATACGGTGCTCATCAAAAGCATAATCTTCCTGGCAATCAGCCGAAGGACCTTTCTCCACATTGACGTAATGTACCGTGTCAGCATCAGTAAACTTGTAGGTGTAAACATCAGGCGCAGTGACGCCATTGGTTCTCAGCACACTCTTGCCATTGGTAGCTGTCCAGGTGCCATGCTCGGTTTGCACCTTCTGTGTCTGCTTGGCGTCGCGGAAAAAGGTGATGGAGAACGTACCGTCGGCGTTGAACTGGTTTTTCCAGGACATGAACTGGCATTTACCGTTTTCGTCGCGCTGACCTTTCCATGAACCGACCAGCGATGGGTCAACGACCGGCTTATTAGTGGCGCAGCCAGACAATGTCGCGGCCAGAATAATAAGTGCCAGGGAGAGATTCCGTTTCACAGGGTGTTTCCTTTTTTTCGATAAATTCAGTGCGCTGTGCATGCCGACTCAACTTTTTACGAGCGTGCGCTGCCGAGGCTGAGTAACGTCATAAACATGCTGTTCGCAATGCTCACCGCTGAACTGGAACTCCACCTGGTAGACCTTGCCGCGCTCGGGAGTGAAAACAGTGGTCAGCGGCCCGCAGGTATAAATACCTCCCGTAACCCGGCTGTTCGAATACCCCGAAACCTCAAAGGGCTTACCGGCATCCGCTTGTGCCTCCACTTGCGGGAAGCGCTTGACCGTGGCGCTGTTGGCCACTTCATTGAGTTTGGCGATCCAGCCGAAAACATGGCCCCGACCTGAATCAACGACGGTGCCAAGCACTTCCATGCGGCGGTCAGGATCATCCGCGCGCCGGATGGAAAACTCCACCGGATGGGTGCCACCGGAGGCTTTCATGATGACCTTGGCGTGCTGGTCATCCGTGGCCACTTTGTTCTGGCCCAGTTGAACACCGTCTTTCAGCAGGCTTGGAGAAGAATCCCGAACATTGGAATGGCAGCCTGCCAGCGTAAAAATCACAGCCAGAGGCAGTAATGCGCGTTTGTTCACGGACGAATTTTCTCGATTAAGGAAGGGCGCCAGGAATGGCATCAAAATAGTGGCGCGATATTAGTTGGCCATCATTTTGGCGTCAAACCTTTGTTGGTCAGTGCTCAACACCCAGTCGCGTCGCAACGTCCGCCGGTGCCAGCACGCGACCATCGGCCGCCGTCAATTCCAGCTTGCGAATCGGCTGACGATCCTTTGCATCAACCATCACCGACCCCGGCTCACCCGGCGCGTACATGAATTCTCCGCCCCACTGCGACAGTGCGACGATCACGGTCTGCAAGGCTTTGCCACGCTCAGTCAGCACGTATTCCTTATAGGCCCCGCCGTCGGCGGCTGGCATCGCCTGCAGAATCCCCTGCTCCACCAGCCCCTTGAGGCGGGCGCTAAGCATGTTTTTCGCGATATCCAGACTCTTCTGGAAATCATTGAAACGCCGGATGCCATCCAGCGCATCACGAATGATCAGCAGCGACCACCAGTCACCGATCAGGTCCAGCGTGCGGGCGACCGGGCAGGCATTGCCCTGCAAACTTTTGCGTTTCACGTAAATGTACTCCCTCGAATCAGTGGGCGGCTGTGCGGCTCAGGGTTGCATCATACAACTCTATCGCCGATCGACGGCTGAACTGCGCAAAACCAGCACCTGCATACAAGTAGCCGGAACGCTTTGCACTGATAGTGAATGCCGCCATTCCGGCACTACCGCGAACCCTGAAGCAAGGAGTTTCCATGAGCACCTTCACCACGCAAGACGGCACCGAGATCTATTACAAGGACTGGGGCAGCGGTAAACCCGTGCTGTTCAGCCATGGCTGGCCGCTGGATGCCGACATGTGGGAATACCAGATGGAATACCTGAGCAGCCGTGGCTATCGCACCATTGCGTTCGATCGCCGTGGTTTCGGCCGCTCTGATCAGCCGTGGACCGGTTACGACTACGACACCTTCGCCGATGACATCGCGCAACTGATCAATCATCTGGACCTGCGCGACGTGACGCTGGTGGGCTTCTCGATGGGCGGCGGCGATGTCAGCCGCTACATCGCCCGGCATGGCAGCGAGCGGGTTGCCGGTCTGGTGCTACTAGGTGCGGTGACGCCGCTGTTCGGCAAGAAAGCCGATTTCCCGCAGGGCGTCGACAGCTCGGTATTCGACGGGATCAAGGCCGGCCTGCTGCAGGATCGCGCGCAGTTCATCGCCGATTTCGCCGCGCCGTTCTATGGCACCAATCAAGGTCAGAAAGTCTCCGACGGCGTGCTCACGCAAACGTTGAATATCGCTCTGATGGCCTCGCTCAAAGGCACCGTGGATTGCGTCACGGCGTTCTCGGAAACCGACTTCCGCCCGGACATGGCCAAGATCGATGTACCGACGCTGGTCATTCATGGCGACGGCGACCAGATCGTGCCGCTCGAAACCACTGGCAAACAGGCTGCGGCACAAATCAAAGGTGCCGAGCTGAAGGTTTACGCCGGGGCGCCGCACGGCTTTGCGGTGACGCATGCGCAGGCATTGAACGAGGACTTGCTGGCGTTCCTCAAGCGCTGAAAACTCAGCGCAGCAAAGTCCGTCAACATCCGTTTGACGGACTTTGTGCTCCCCTCAGTCTCAGCTAAGTTTGCCTCGCTACTGTCTCTCCTGCGCACCTTCAGCGCTGCTCAGGAGAGGCCCCCGCCCATGAATTCCGCGAAAGCCGGATGGCTCAACAAAGTACCCGAGGTCACCCTGGCCTTCTGGGTGATCAAGATTCTGTCGACGACCGTCGGTGAAACCGGTGCGGACTTTCTCGCCGTGGACGTCGGTTTCGGCGCCGGCCCGACCAGCCTCGGCATGGCGTTGCTGCTGGGCGGCGCGCTGTTCCTGCAAATGCGCAAAGTCACCTACACGCCGTGGATCTATTGGCTGACCGTGGTGCTGGTGAGCATCGTCGGCACGCAGATCACCGACATCATGACCGACATGCTCGATATCAGTCTGTACGTCAGCACCGCGGTGTTTTCAGTGCTGCTGGCGATCAATTTTGTGCTCTGGTATCGGGTCGAACACAGTCTGTCGATCCGTGAAATCAACACCCCGCGCCGGGAGCTTTTCTACTGGACCACGGTGCTGTGTACGTTCGCCCTCGGCACCGCCGCCGGTGATCTTGCCACCGAAGCACTGGGCCTGGGCTTCACCCTTGGCGCAGTGATTTTCGGCGCACTGATTGCCGCCACCCTGATCGCCTGGCGTATGGGCGCCAATGTGGTGTTGACCTTCTGGGTCGCCTACATCCTGACCCGCCCGTTCGGCGCTTCTCTGGGCGATCTGCTGACCCAGGCGAAAACCTATGGCGGCCTCGGTATGGGCGCGGCCTGGACCAGTGCGATTTTTCTGACCGTCATCGTTCTGCTCGTGGCTGTAGCGCAGATCAGCGTCGGCAACCGCAAAACCCTTACTCAGTAACCTTCAATGTCTATTCGAGGAATCATCATGCGTCCCTTTCAAAATGCCATTCGTCACGTTGCCATCGTCACCTCGATCTTTCTGCTGGGCATCGCCGCAGGCTGCTCGAAACCGGCGGACAAACCGGCGGACAAACCGGCGGGCAGTGCCGCCACGACGTCAATGAGCGCGCCGACGCAATCAGGCTCGAAGCTCGGCGACCTGAGCGAGTTCCGCAGCATCGCCGCCGACGTCGCCGCCCTCGTCGATAAAAACGACTTGCCCGGCGCCAAGGCGCGCATCAAGGATCTGGAATCGGCCTGGGACTCCGCCGAAGCCGGGATCAAGCCACGTGCAGCAAGCGACTGGCACATGCTCGACAAAGCCATCGACCGCGCCCTCGACGCCCTGCGGGCCAGCTCGCCGAAGCAGAGCGACTGCAAAGCGGCGATCGACGACGTGGTCAAGGCATTCGATTCGATGAAAGGTCAATCATGACCGTGCGCTGAGCCGGTGGCGGACAAACGCTGGCTCAGGTGCTTCAATACAGGCGCGACGGTCTCGACCGTGGCGCCTTTTTTGCGGAGCAAGACATGCGGATATTGCTGGTCGAAGACGACCCGATGATTGGTGATGCGATACAGAGCGCACTGGACGATGCGAGCTACGCCACCGACTGGGTGAAAAACGGCCTCACCGCCCTCGCGGCGCTGGATACACAAGCCTACGACATGGTGCTGCTCGACCTCGGTCTGCCCGGCAAGGACGGCCTCGATGTGCTCGACAGCATTCGCGCGCGCAACAATCCTGTGCCGCTGTTGATCATTACCGCCCGCGATGGTCTTGATGACCGCCTGCGCGGACTGGATGGCGGCGCCGACGACTTCCTGCTCAAACCTTTTGCCATGGCCGAACTGCTCGCGCGCATGCGTGCGGTGTTACGGCGCAAGGGCGGCAGCGCGCAGTCGGTGCTGGACAACGGCGTGGTGTCGCTGGACCTGCTATCCAAACAAGCGCGCACCGCCGAGGCGGACGAGGTGCAACTTTCCGCCCGTGAATTTGCCCTGCTGCAAGCCTTGCTGATCCGACCGGGGGCGATTCTGTCGCGCAGCGAACTGGAGGATCGCATCTATGGCTGGGGCAATGAAGTGGAAAGCAACGCGGTGGAGTTTCTGATCCATGCGCTGCGGCGAAAACTCGGTAACCACGTGATCAAGAACGTCAGGGGAATGGGATGGATGGTTTCAAAAAGCGCCTGAACGATTCGGTGCAGCTGCGATTGTCGGTGACGCTGTCCGTTGCCATCCTGATTGTTGCGGTACTGGCCGGGGTCTTTGCGTTTTTCTCCGCGCTCGACGAAGCCCACGAAATGCAGGACGCGCACCTGCAGCAGGTGGCCATGCTGTTTGACCGCCAGCAGATGACCCTGCGCTATCCCGCTGCCGAGCCGTTGGCGGGTGACGATGAGGAATCACGCGTCATCATCCAGTACCTTGCCGACGGTCGCCTGGCGCACGGCAACGACGACAACGTCATTCCACTGCCCTTTCCCGCCACCCTTGCCGATGGCTTGTCGACCGTGAACATTGCCGGTGAAGATTTCCGCGCGATGGTCAGAACCACCGCCCGTGGCGAGCGCATTGTCGTTGCTCAGGAAACCGGCATTCGTAACCGCGAGGCGCGGGAAAGCGCGTGGCGTAGTCTGTTGCCGTTTTTGATTCTGTTTGCCGTATTGCTATTGGTCGTGGGCGATCTGGTGCGCAAGCTGTTCCGCCCCATCGCGGTCCTTTCCGATGAGATCGACCAGCGTGACCAGCAAGCGCTGCACCCGATTGACGAACAACATCTGCCCAGCGAAATCCGCCCTTTCGTGGTAGCCATCAATCGCTTGCTGGGACGCGTCGCGACGTCGATGGAAAGCCAACGCCGCTTCGTCGCTGACGCCGCGCACGAACTGCGTTCTCCGATGACCGCGTTGTCGTTGCAGGCCGAGCGTCTGGCGACCAGCGACATGCCGACGGCGGCTCGCCAGCGCTTGCTGCCACTGACTCAGGGCATTGAACGCAGCCGCCAACTGATCGATCAATTGCTCGCATTGGCGGCAGCGCAGTCGAGCGTGGAGCGGCCACAGACGCACATGTCGGTGCATGCAGTGTTTCGCCGAGTGCTTGAAGACTCAATGCCGTTGGCCGAGCGCAAAAACATCGACATCGGCGTAGAAAGTATTGAAGACGTGCAGGTCTTGATCAATGAAATGGACCTGACGATGCTGATCCGCAATCTGCTCGACAATGCAATCCGCTATACCCCTGAGGGCGGCCAGATCGATTTGTCGGTGACGTGCACCGCAGACGCTGCGGTCGTGCAGATCAAGGACTCCGGACCAGGTATCAGCGCCGAAGAACAACAGCGTGTGTTCGATCCGTTTTATCGCAGTCTGGGCACCGAACAATCCGGCTCCGGGCTGGGTCTGTCCATCGTCAGGGCGATAGCCGAGCGCACTGGCGCTGAAATTCGTTTGAGTTTTACCGATGAAAGCAACCAGCGCGGGCTGTGCGTGACGGTCCACTTCAAATGCGCCTCGAAAACCATCACGTCGTTTTGACATTTTTTTCCCAATTCGCTTCGTAGGGTGCGTTATTCGACTAATCAGGAACCCGCTCATGACCTCTTCCACCCCTGACGAAATGGACGAAGACATCCTTACCCAAGCCGCCGATTGGTGCATGCGCTTGCACGACGATCATTGCCCGTCTGATGATCGCCAGCAATTTCAGGACTGGATTCAGCTCGATCCGCGCCACGCTTTCGAGTACGCAAAGATGCTTGAAATCTGGGATCTTGGCGGACAATTGCCGGAAGAACCCGGGACGGCGAAAAAGCTCCTGACCGGTGATGCATCGATGCACAAAGGCAGTCGCGAAATGTAGGGGCAGGTTTTGCCCCCTCTACTCCCCTTCATAGCGCTCAACCCACCGGATTCAAAGGCTTTCGCCCCTCTGCATCAGAATTTTATCTTCACATCCCAGCTTAATAATATTTTACCGATATCCCCCCTCTCCCTAGTCTGACCTCAAGCAAAACGGACAAGCCAACAGCGGCCCGAATCCCACTGCCTTGCTAGGAAGGATGTAGAGATGACCCCTGAAATAATAAAAACAGACACACTGATCGTGGGTGCCGGCCAAGCGGGCGTGGCGATGAGCGAGCACCTGAGCAAACTCGGCGTGCCGCATCTGGTGCTGGAGCGCAGTCGCATTGCCGAACGCTGGCGCACCGGGCGCTGGGACTCGCTGGTTGCCAACGGCCCGGCATGGCACGACCGCTTCCCGGGTCTGGAATTCGATGATGTCGATCCCGACGGTTTCGCCCCGAAAGAACGTGTAGCTGACTACTTCGAAGCTTACGCAAAGAAATTCAATGCACCGATCCGTACCGGCGTTGAAGTCAAAAGCGTGGTGCGCAATGTCGGTCGCCCGGGCTTCACTGTCGAGACGTCCGAAGGTGTGATCGAAGCCAGCCGCGTCGTCGCCGCGACTGGCCCGTTCCAGAAACCGGTGATCCCGGCGATTGCCCCGCAAGACAGACGTCTGTTGCAGATCCACTCCGCTGACTATCGCAATCCACAGCAACTGCCGCAGGGCGCGGTGCTGGTGGTTGGCGCCGGTTCGTCAGGCGTGCAGATCGCCGATGAACTGCAGCGCTCGGGCAAACAGGTTTACCTGTCGGTCGGCGCTCACGACCGTCCTCCGCGTGCTTACCGCAACCGTGATTTCTGCTGGTGGCTGGGCGTGCTCGGCGAGTGGGACCAAGCGGCGATGAAGCCGGGGCGCGAGCACGTGACCATCGCAGTCAGCGGCGCCCATGGCGGGCGCACCATCGATTTCCGTGGTCTGGCCCATCGCGGCATGACCCTGGTCGGCGTCACCGAGTCGTTCAATAACGGCGTGGTGACCTTCAAGCAGGATCTGCTCGGCAACCTCAATCGCGGCGATGAAAACTATCTGGCGCTGCTGGATGCCGCCGATGCCTACATCGAGCGCAACGGGCTGGATCTGCCGGAAGAACCGGAAGCACGCGAAACCTATCCCGACCCTGAGTGCGTGAAAAATCCATTGGCCGATCTGGATCTGGCCGAGGCTGGCGTCACTTCGATCATCTGGGCCACCGGGTTTGCCGTGGATTACTCGTGGCTGCAAGTCGCGGCGTTCGATGACAAAGGCAAGCCTGTGCATCAGCGCGGCGTGTCGAGTGAGCCGGGGGTGTATTTCCTCGGTTTGCCGTGGCAGTCGCGCCGGGGTTCGTCGTTTATCTGGGGCGTATGGCACGACGCCAAGCACGTCGCCGATCACATCGCCACCCAGCGCAAGTATCTGGACTATCGCGATGCCGAGCAGCGTGAAGCCGCATTGCACTCGGGTACCCACAGCAAAGCCGCCGATACCGTCGACGCTTGATATCCCTCTTTCGCTCCGGCGCCGATTGCGCCGGGGCTCACCTTCTTCAGGAGCTGCACATGAGCAAGCCAACCCACACGCGCATCCGCATGTTCAACACCAAAGACACTTACCCGAACCAGACACTGGACAACGACTTGTGCCAGGCCGTGCGTGCAGGCAACACCGTGTATGTCCGGGGTCAGGTCGGTACGGATTTCGACGGCAATCTGATCGGTCTTGGCGATCCGCGCGCGCAGGCTGAACAAGCGATGCGCAACGTCAAGCAACTGCTCGAAGAAGCCGGCAGCGACATGAGCCACATCGTCAAGACCACCACCTACCTGATCGATCCGCGTTATCGCGAGGCGGTGTATGGCGAAGTCGGCAAGTGGCTCAAGGGTGTGTTCCCGATTTCCACCGGCCTGGTGGTGTCGGCGCTGGGGCAGCCGCAGTGGCTGATGGAAATTGATGTGATTGCGGTGATTCCTGAGTAAGTCAGGAAACCGAGTCGCGGCCTTCGCGAGCAGGCTCACTCCCACAGGGGAATGTATTTCAATGTGGGAGCGAGCCTGCTCGCGAAGAGACCCGCCCAGACACACAAGGAGTTCAATAGATGACCTTTTCAATCGCAGCCCGCTGCGCCGAAACCGGCCAGTTCGGTGTCGCCATCAGTTCCTCCAGCATCGCCGTCGGCGCCCGCTGTCCGTGGCTGCTGCCGGGCGTTGGCGCAGTGTCGAGCCAGAACATCACCCTGCCCTCCCTCGGCCCGGAAGTTCTTGCGCTGATGGAGCAGGGTCTGGCGCCGGACGATGCACTGGACAAAGTGCTCACGCGCAACGGCTACAGCCAGTACCGGCAGATCACCGCGATCAACCACCTCGGCCAGACCGCGCATTTCAGCGGTGCGCAGACCCTCGGCGTGCACAATGCCGTCACCGGCGAACAATGCGTTGCCGCCGGCAACATGCTCGCCGGGCGTTCGGTGATCGAAGCCATGGTCAGTGCCTTTGAAGACGGTGAAGGTCAACTCGCCGATCGTTTGCTTAAAGCCCTGCACGCCGCACAAGCCCTCGGCGGTGAAGCCGGTCCGGTGCATTCGGCCGCTGTCGTGGTGGTCGGTGAGCAGACCTGGCCAATCGTCAACCTGCGCGTGGATTGGGCCGATGAAGACCCGATCGGTCAGTTGCAAAAGCTCTGGGGTGCCTACGAGCCGCAGCTTCAGGACTACATCGACCGCGCCCTCGATCCGGCCAAGGCACCGGGTTATGGCGTGGCCGGTGATGACCGATGAACAGCGTCGAGTTGCTCAAGGCGCTGGTGGGTTTCGACACCACCAGCCGTGAATCCAACTTGCAGCTGATCGAATTCGTCCGCGATTACCTCGAAGGTTTCGACGTGTCGTGCGCGCTGATCTACAACGATGAGCGCAGCAAAGCCAACCTGTTCGCCACGATCGGCCCGGTGGATCAACCGGGCATTGTGCTGTCCGGGCACACCGATGTAGTGCCGGTCGATGGCCAGCCGTGGACGCTGCCGCCGTTCGAACTGACGGAACGCGACGGCAAACTGTTCGGGCGCGGTACGGCGGACATGAAGGGTTATATCGCCTGCGTGCTGGCCTTGGTGCCGGCGCTGGTGCAGGCACCGTTACGCCTGCCGGTGCACATCGCGCTGTCGTATGACGAAGAAGTCGGCTGCCTCGGCGTGCGCTCGCTGCTCAAGGTCTTGCAGCAACGCCCGATCAAACCGTTGCTGTGCATCATTGGCGAACCGACCGAACTCAAACCAGTGCTCGGCCACAAGGGCAAACTGGCGATGCGTTGTGATGTGCAGGGCCATCCGTGCCACTCGGCCTACGCGCCGCTCGGGGTCAATGCCATCGAATACGCCGCCGAACTGATCGGCGAACTGGGGCGCCTCGGCCAACAACTGAAAGCGCCGGAGCATCACGATGCGCGCTTCGATCCGCCCTACAGCACGGTGCAGACCGGTGTGATCAGCGGCGGCAAAGCCTTGAACATCGTCCCGGCCGATTGCCGTTTCGATTTCGAAATCCGCGCCCTGCCCTCACAGGATCCGGCACTGGTTGCTGAAGCATTGAAAGACTATGCCGAGCGCGAAGTGCTGCCGCGCATGCGTGCGGTCAGTGCGCACAGTGATATCCGCTTCAGCGCCTTGTCGGCGTATCCGGGGCTGGCCACTGATGTGCACAGTCAGGCGGCAGAATTGATTTCAGCCTTCTGCGGCTCAAAGGATTTCGGCACTGTAGCGTTTGGTACCGAAGGTGGACTGTTTGATGCGGTGGGGATTCCCACGGTGGTCTGCGGTCCCGGGAGCATGGATCAGGGCCACAAACCCGATGAGTTTGTCAGCCTCGATCAGTTGCAGGCTTGCGATCAGATGCTCCAGCGCGTGCTTGCGTTTATCAGAGCTTGAACCCGGCCCGACCGCCCTCACGGGTGCAGTCGGGCCAGTTCTTCACGGCAATGATCGACAAACAACTGCACCGGTTTGGTCAGTTGCACCCGCCGCAGCCAGGCCGCCGACAATCCCGATCCGGTGACGTTTTCCGCCAGCGGCACGCAGACAACTTGCTGACCGTCGTAGGTGTAGTCGCTGAACGGTTTGGTCACCAGAATCGAAAAGCCGAAACCGTTGCCGACCATGCCGCGCACCATTTCAATCGACGGTGAACTGAAGACGATATTCGGCGTCAGTCCGCGTTCCTCGAAGATGCTCACGAAATAGGTGCGGCTCGGCACCACGTCGAGCAGGATCATCGGTTCCAGCACCAGATCATGCAGCGAGACTTTCGCCTGTTGCGCGAAGCGGTGGCTGGCCGGCAGCAACGCATAAGGCTGTTGCGGCGGCATCAGCGGTGCGGTTTCGATGGTGCTGTCCAGATCGTGCTCGAACATCATTGCCACGTCGATGCTGCCGGCGGTCAGCGCCTGCACCAGTTCCTGCTGTTCGCCATCACGAATACGGATTTCCACCCCCGGCCAACGCGCCTTGAACCCGGCGATCAGACGCGGCAGGTACAGCGGCGCGACGGTTTCAAAACAACCGATATCGATCTGCCCCGCCACCACGTCGTTGTCGGCCAAAGCGTTCTGCTCGAACTCATGGGCGACCCGCAGCAGCTCCAGCGCCTTGCGATAAAAGCGCGAGCCACTGGGCGTCAGGGAAACCCCTTGGGCGTGGTGGCGGATGAACAGCTGCACACCGAAGCTTTCTTCCAGATGTTTGATCGCGGTGGAGACCGAGGGCTGCGCGATGTAGAGCTTGCGCGAGGCCTCGGCAACGCTGCCGCAGTCGGCGGTGGTGACGAAATATTTGAGCTGGCGCAGGTTGTAGGCGGCCATATGAGTCTCCAAAAGAGCGCGAGTGTTCGCCCTGTTTCCCTGGCGCACGATCAGGTTTGAACATACCGGACACGCGCACCAGCCGAAGCATATTTTTTTTAAGGTCTGAAGCAACAAACTTACTAATTTATCTATCCCGACGCTTTGCACATGATCACTTCAACAAGAAATGCGCCGCCCGTGCCGGCGCTTGCCGAAGTACGTCCACGTACTCATCCTTGCCTTGGAGTTCGTCATGGCTACCCCTGCAGCATCCTCCGCTCCGCTGATTGAAAAACACACGATAGGATACGTGCCCCCCGAAGATCGCCACGGAAAGGTCAGGGATCTGTTCACGCTCTGGTTCGGCGGCAACATCGCACCGTTGCCCATCGTCACCGGTGCGCTGGGCGTGCAGTTGTTTCACTTGAATCTGCTCTGGGGCATCGTCGCGATTCTCGTCGGCCATCTGGTCGGCGGCGTGCTGATGGCGCTGCACTCGGCACAAGGCCCGCAGATGGGCATCCCGCAGATGATCCAGAGCCGTGCGCAATTCGGCTCCCTCGGCGCGCTGTTGGTAGTGTTGATCGCCGGCGTCATGTACATCGGTTTCTTCGCTTCCAACATCGTCCTCGCCGGCAAGTCGCTGCACGGTGTGGTCGACAGCGTTCCCGTGCCGGTCGGTATCGTCATTGGCGCAGTCGGTTCGGGAATCATTGGCATCATCGGCTACCGCTTCATCCACGTGCTCAACCGCATCGGCACCTGGGTGTTGGGGATCGGAATCGTGGTCGGCTTCGGCTACATCTTCACCCACATTCAAACCGATGACTTCCTCACTCGCGGCAGCTTCAACCTGTCAGGCTGGCTGGCCACGGTGTCGCTGGCGGCGTTGTGGCAGATCGCGTTTGCGCCCTACGTGTCTGATTATTCGCGTTACCTGCCGGCCGACGTCAAAGTTTCGTCGACGTTCTGGACCACCTATCTGGGTTCGGCGCTGGGTTCGAGCCTGGCGTTCATCTTCGGTGCCGTTGCCGTGCTCGCAACACCGGTGGGCATGGACACCATGGACGCGGTCAAACTCGCCACCGGCTCGATTGGCCCGCTGATGCTGGTGCTGTTCCTGCTCAGCGTGATCAGCCACAACGCCCTCAACCTGTACGGCGCGGTGCTGTCGCTGATCACCCTGGTGCAGACCTTCGCCTACCGCTGGATCCCCACCGCCAAGAGCCGCGCGGTGATCTCGATCATCGTCTTGCTGACCTGCTGCTTCGCCGCTGTCGGCGCCTCGAAAGACTTCATCGGCCACTTCGTCGACATGGTGCTGGTACTGCTGGTGGTGTTGGTGCCGTGGACAGCGATCAACCTGATCGACTTCTACGCAATCCACAAAGGCAAGTACGACATCCAGTCGATCTTCCAGGTCGATGGCGGTATCTACGGCCGTTACAACCCACAAGCGCTGCTGGCCTACGCGATCGGCATCGCCGTGCAGATCCCGTTCATGAACACGCCGCTGTACGTCGGCCCGGTCTCGGCACACATCAACGGTGCGGATCTGTCGTGGCTGGTGG
Source organism: Pseudomonas sp. CROZ-RG-20F-R04-15 (assembly GCF_022662375.1). Lineage (GTDB taxonomy): Bacteria > Pseudomonadota > Gammaproteobacteria > Pseudomonadales > Pseudomonadaceae > Aquipseudomonas. The sequence continues at coordinate 154,124 of NZ_JAKNQL010000003.1, forward strand.
GGCTGCTGGTGACTTCACCGTTGTATTTCTGGCTGGCTAACCGCGACACGTCTTATCGTCGGCGGATGATGGGCGGGAAACTGGCGAGCAGTTTGTGAGATTGATACGCTGAAAATGAAGGCCCGCACTGTGCGGGCCTTATCTATTGCGCTGTGGTATTTGTGTCGGTCTGACGACTGTTGGGTAAGGGATTTCCAATGCTGCGAATACTCGGTAAAGCCTCATCGATCAACGTGCGCAAAGTCCTGTGGACGTGCGCTGAATTGCAGACTCCCTTCACGCGTGAAGATTGGGGTTCGGGGTTCAAATCGACCAATGATGCGCAGTTTCTCGCACTCAATCCTTGTGCCATGGTGCCGGTGATTCAGGACGCAGACTTCACGTTGTGGGAATCCAATTCGATCATTCGGTATCTGGTGTCGCGCTATGATGGTTCGCGGCTTTATCCCCTTGAGTCGATGGCGCGGGCGCGGGTTGATCAGTGGATTGACTGGCAGGCTTCGGAGCTGAATCGCTCGTGGTCGTATGCGTTTCTGGCGCTGGTGCGTCAGTCGCCGGAGCATCAGGACAGCACGGCATTGGCTGCCGGGATCATACAATGGTCGAAGAACATGAAAATCCTCGACCGACAGCTGGATTCAACGGGGGCTTACGTCAGTGGCACTGAGTTTTCTCTGGCGGATATCCCGATCGGGTTATCAGTAAATCGCTGGTTCGAAACACCGCTTGAACATCCGCACTTGCCTGCCGTCAGCGCCTACTACGACCGCCTGAGCCAACGCGACGGCTATCGCCTGTACGGGCGAAACGGCACGCCATAACGCAAAAAACCGCTGATCCCGAATCGCGGAATCAGCGGTTTTAATTTGCCTGAAATAATCAGGCCGGAACGCCCAGAATGATGTGCGAAGCCTTGATCACCGCCGTGGCGCTGACGCCCTTGGCCAGGCCCAGTTCAGCAACGGCATCGCGGGTCACGATCGAGTAAACCTTCGAACCGCCGGCCAGCTCGATGACCACTTCGGCGTTGACCGCGCCATCGGTCACGCTCAGCACTTTACCTTCCAGGCAGTTGCGCGCCGACAGGCGAATGTCGCTGGATTCGGTCATCAGCATGACCCATGGCGCCTTGACCAGCGCGACGGCTTCTTTGCCGACAGCGATGCCGAGGTTTTTGATGCTTTCCATGGTCACGACGGCAACCAACTGCTCACCGCCCGCCAGGGTCAGTACCACTTCGGCGTTGACCGCGCCGGCCTGAACATTGCTGACTTTGCCTTTGAATACGTTGCGTGCACTGACTTTCATGCTGGACGTCCTTTTTTTGACTTTAGAGTTAGGAAACGGCGTGCATCATCAAAGTTGACGCTATATAAAAACAACTACAGCGCTGCGCCCGGTTGTCACGCCTGCACGTAAACCCATGCATCGACTCCAGACTTTAGCAGCACGCTGACGCGTTTGTAGTCCGCCACTTCGTATTGATCCGCCGCCGCCAACTCCCGCACGGTGATCTGGAAAACCGTTCCGACAATCTCGTCCGCCGGGTTGCCGCTGGCCTGCACGATCGGGTGATGGGTTTTGCCGCTAGTCGCCAACACGGCAGGATCGGTGATCTCGACCATTTCCTGTCTGTAGCCGGGCAGACTGTCTGCGCTCCCCTGCAACTCACGGCCGAAATTGGCCAGTTGCACGGCGCGATCCTGCAGAGTGCCGTAGGAAAACAGCCGCACGTTTTGTTGTGTCGAGGTGGTCATGAACTGTCCTTAGATGAGCAAGTCTTCGTAAAACGCGCCAAACGGCCGCGACGGGTGAGCGATCTGGATTTCCAGAATCCACACGCCAGCATGCGGCGCCTGATCGAAGTCCCCCAGATCGCCGCCCCGGTGAATCGCATGAGGAAAATCGCTGACCCGATGGCCCTTGATATTCAGGTTCAGCACCCAGCCCATCGCCTCGGCCTGATCGCTGGCATAGCGATAAAGCTCCACCCCGGAAACACCTTGACGCCAGAAGGCTTCGACCCGATCGAACAGTTCTTTCGAGGCTGCCGCGCAAGCGATCATTTCCGGATCAGAACCGGTGGTGTAAGTCGCGCCCGCATCACCTTCATGGCCCTGCCAGACCACGCCCATATCGATGAAGAAAATATCCTCTTCGCCCAACACCGGATCGCCGTCAGAACGCTGTTTGAAAGTCTTCAGCGTGTTAGCGCCAAAGCGGATAAGCAGCGGATGCCAGATCCGGTCCATGCCCAGTTCAGCGAGGATTTCCTTGCCGCGCGCCGCCGCTTCGGACTCGAGCATGCCCGGTTTGATCACCGCAGCAATGGCGTCGACGGCCTTCCAGGTCAATTGCTGGGCATGGCGCATGGTTTCCAGCACAAACCGTTCGCCGACGGCTTCTTTGCCGCTCAGAACTGCTTTTTCGCTCAGGGCTGTGGTCATTTCCTTGTTCCTCATGGCTGCGCTGTATAGTTTTTTATATTGCGAAACGCCGATAAAGATACAGCCATGACATAACGTGTCAATTACTCTTCTGCCCGCACTACTCCGCGCTCTTCGAGCAAGCGCACAAACATGCTCAGACTGCGCGACACCGTGCCCCGCCGCCACACCAGCCAGGTGGTCAGATAACGAAAGTCCGCCGCCAAAGGCCAAACGCTGACTGTGGCGCTGCCCGGCATGCTCTGCAACATTTTGCGCGGCATCAGCGCCAGTCCGGCGCCGGCGCTGACACAGGCGAGCATGCCGTGGTAGGACTCCATTTCAAAGATCTTGCCCGGCACCGCCGCGTCGGTACTGAACCACTTTTCGAAGTGATGACGGTAGGAACAGTTGGAGCGGAACGCGTAGATATTTTCGCCATTCACATCCGCTGCACGTTTTACGGGGGCATGATTGAGTGGCGCGATGATGACCATTTCCTCTTCGAACGCCGGCACGCCTTCCAGCGTCGGATGCAGCACCGGTCCGTCGACAAATGCAGCGGCCAAGCGTCCGGAGAGCACGCCATCGATCATTGTCCCCGAGGGGCCCGTCGAGAGGTCGAGATCGACTTTCGGATGCAATTGGTTGTACGCCGCGAGCAACTCGGGAATGCGCACCGCCGCGGTGCTTTCCAGCGAGCCCAACGGAAACGCGCCTTGCGGTTCTTCACCCGCCACCGTCGCGCGCGCCTCTTGCACGAGGTCGAGAATGCGCCGCGCGTACTCGAGAAAACTCCACCCGGCCGGGGACAAGCGCAAACGGCTTTTCTCGCGGATAAACAGATCAACGCCGAGATCCTGCTCAAGCTGTTTGATCCGCGTGGTCAGGTTCGACGGCACGCGATGGATCTGCGCGGCGGCGGCGCTGATGCTGCCGTGCTCGGCAACCGCTTTGAAGATTTCCAGCTGCACCAGATCCACAGTTATTCTCCAATCGTGAAAGAAACGATCTTTATTATTCAGTTTCCAGAAAACAAACACCACCCTACTCTAGGCTCATCCGACGAACATGCAGGACAAAGCCATGAGCCAGATTTCCAGCCAGACCCACGCCATCTCGATCAACCCCGCCACTGGCGAGCAGATCGGTCATTACGCGTTTGAATCCGCGCAAGCCCTCGACGCCGCGCTGACCCGCGCCGCTTACGGTTTTGGCAAATGGAAGCGCAAGCCACTGCAGGATCGCTCGCGCTTGCTGACCGCGCTGGCCGCTGCGCTGCGTGAAACCAGCGAGGCCATGGCCACCATGATCACTCAGGAAATGGGCAAGCCAATCGCCCAGGCTCGCGGCGAAATCGAAAAATGCGCCAAGCTCTGCGAGTGGTACGCCGAACACGGCCCGGCGATGCTCGACGCTGAGCCGACGCAGGTTGAAGGTGGCAAGGCGCGCATCGAGTACCGTCCGCTCGGCCCGATTCTCGCGGTGATGCCGTGGAACTTCCCGATCTGGCAAGTGCTGCGCGGTGCCGTTCCGGCGCTGATCGCCGGCAACACTTACGTGCTCAAACATGCGCCGAACGTGATGGGCAGCGCCTATCTGTTGCGCGACGCCTTCACCCGCGCCGGTTTCGCCGATGGCGTTTTTGAAGTGATCAACGTCACACCTGAAGGTGTGTCCACCGCCATCGCCGACCCGCGCATTGCCGCCGTGACCCTGACCGGCAGCGTGCGTGCCGGCATGGCCATCGGCGCTCAGGCCGGTGCCGCATTGAAGAAATGCGTGCTGGAACTGGGCGGTTCCGATCCGTTTATCGTGCTCAACGACGCCGATCTGGACGAAGCTGTGCAAGCGGCGGTCGTTGGTCGTTACCAGAACTCCGGTCAGGTCTGCGCGGCAGCCAAACGGCTGATCATCGAAGAAGGCGTGGTTGAAGAATTCACCCGCAAGTTCGTCGAGGCTACGCGCAAATTGAAGGTCGGCGATCCATTGTCCGCAGAGACCTACATCGGCCCGATGGCGCGTTTCGACCTGCGTGACGAACTCGATCAGCAAGTGCGCGACACCCTGGAAGAAGGCGCCACCCTGCTGCTCGGCGGCGGCAAGTCCGAAGGCCCGGGCAACTACTACGAGCCGACCGTGCTGGCCGACGTCACCGACCGCATGACCTCGTTCAAACAGGAACTGTTCGGCCCGGTGGCCTCGATCATCACCGCCCGCGATTGTGCGCATGCCGTGGCCCTGGCCAACGACAGCGATTTCGGCCTGACCGCGACGATCTACACCGCCAACGTGGCACTGGCCCAGCAACTGACCAGCGAACTGGAGACTGGCGGCGTGTTCATCAACGGCTACTCGGCCAGCGATCCGCGTGTGACCTTTGGTGGCGTGAAGAAAAGCGGTTTCGGCCGCGAACTGTCGCACTTCGGCGTGCGTGAGTTCTGCAATGCGCAGACCGTGTGGCTGGATCGCAAATAATCCAGACACCGTAAAACCCTGTGGCAGCGAGCCTGCTCGCGAAAGCGTAGTGTCAGCCAACACATCGGTTGCAGACGCACCGTATTCGCGAGCAAGCTCGCTCCCACATGGGGGTGCGCCACGTCAATTCAACTGATTCAACCCCATCCAATGTGGGAGCGAGCCTGCTCGCGAAGGCGGTAAGTCAGGCAGCTTAATTGCCACTGACCCACCGCTTTCGCGAGAAGATTCGCTCCCACAATCGGCTGCTTACAAATACTTCAGCCAGGCGATGTCACGGCGACGGGCCTTCAACGCCGAGAACCAGCGCACGGCCGGGAACAGCCCGATCGCCAGAATGACTGCCGCCAGCCAGATCGCCGCCACCGAAGAGAATCCGAAATAGCTGCCCTGATTCAGCCCGAACAGCGCCACGCCGATCAGGTACAACACCTTCAACGCGTACAGGTGCAGCAGATAGAAAAACATCGGCGCCGAACCGAACACGGTCAAAACGCGAATCCAGCGACGATCCTGTACACGCTCGAATGCCAACAGCAACAACAGCCCGGCGCTGATGGTCAGCGCGATAAACAGCAGCGACGGCGGGTACTTGGTGATGTTGAAAAAACCCATCAGGGTTTGCACCAGGGTGTCGCCCACGGCCCATGGTTTTTCGCCATAGCCATTGATCAGCCGCAGCGCGACAAAGCCGAGTAGCCCTGCGCTCCCCGCGATCAGCAAGCGCCGTTGACGCACACCGGCTTCAACACCGCGAGCAAACCACGGGCCGAGCGCATAACCCAAGCCAATCACGCCGATCCACGGCAACAACGGATAGGACGTGCGCAAACGCAAACTGTCGCTGACCTCGATCCAGCCGCGATCGTGCAGAATCGCCCACGGCACATGCAGCGCGGATTCCACCGGGAAATGCAGGCCGTCGAGCAGGTTGTGCCCGGCAATGATCACCAGGCTCAATGTCAGCAATAATCCGCGCGGCAGCCAGACCAGCAACGACAACGCGATCATGCTCAAGCCGATCGCCCAGATCACTTGCAGATAAATCACGCTCGGTGGCAACTGGAAGGTCCAGGCGAAGTTGACCAGGGTGAATTCCAGCAGTACCAGAAACAGCCCACGCTTGAACAGAAACGCACTGACGTCGGCCTTGCCTGCGTACTTTTCGCCGAACAACCACGCCGACAATCCGGTCAGCAACACAAACACCGGCGCGCACAAATGCGCCAGGGTGCGACTGAAGAACAGCGCCGGTTCCGTGCTGGCAATGTCCATCGGGTCGCTGACCTGCCGGTGCAGCAAAAAGGTTTCACGCACGTGATCCAGCAGCATGAACAGAATGACCAGGCCTCGGAGGGCATCAATGGACAGCAGCCGGCCAGTGGTCAAAGGGGCAGAACGAGGAAGCACAATCGTCATGAGCGTTTCGCAATCGAAGGGATAACCGCAGGCGCCTACAAAGATCGCCCTGAAATTTGCGTTACCTTATAACACTAAAAAGCAAATAACCACGTTCAAACGAAAGTGATTCTCAAAAAAACCTCGACCCGGCAAGTTGCCCAATAGGCTCAGGCTTCTATAGTGATCAGGTCTGCCGCGCCTTTGCGGCCTGCTGTCGAGCGTTGTCCATGGTCAACACCGAACACCTGATCATTTGCGAGCACTGCGACTGCGTGTACGAAAAAGTCGTGCTGGCCAAACACCAGAAAACCTCGTGCGTGCGTTGCGGCGGCGTATTGCAGCGCTTCAACGGTTTGACCGTGGAACAGCGTCTGGCCCTGACGTTCACGGCGGCGGTGCTGTGGCTGTTCGCCAATTTCTACCCGGTGATGAGCATCAGCATGAAGGGCCTGAAAAACAGCGCGACGCTGTGGGATTCGGTGCTGGCGCTGAGTCAGGGACCGATTACCTTTATCGCCATGGTCGCAGCCATTGCAATCATCATTGCCCCGGCATTTCAACTGGTGCTGCTGGTCTGGGTACTGAGTTTCGCCCTGTCATCGCAACGCGCACCGGGTTTCAAGGTGTGCATGCGCTGGCTGGAAACCCTGCGCCCGTGGAGCATGCTCGAAGTATGTTTGCTTGGCGCTATGGTGGCGGTGTTCAAACTCGCCGGGCTGCTCGATGTGTTGCCCGGCATCGGCCTGTTTGCGCTGGCGGCACTGAGTTTGATGATGATCAGGATTGCTGGCCGCGACATCCGCGACCTCTGGGACATTCTATGAAGCGACCACCGACCGCCAGCGAGCTCAACCTGTGCCTGTGCCACAGCTGTGGGCTGGCCTGCGACATGAGCGACGAGCCGCATGAGTGCCCGCGTTGCGACGCCCCGTTGCATCGACGCAAGACCAACTCGCTGACGCGCACCTGGGCTTACATGTTCGCCGCTCTGGCGTTTTACGTGCCGGCCAATCTGCTGCCGGTGATGAATACGGTGATGCTCGGCAATGGCGCCGACAGCACGATCATGAGCGGCGTGCTGGAGTTCTGGGAGGCGGGTGCGTGGGACATCGCCCTGATCATTTTCATCGCCAGTATCGCGGTGCCGGGAATCAAGTTCGTCGCCCTGTCGCTGTTGTTGATTACGGTAAAGCGCGACAGCGCCTGGGCGCGCAAGGAGCGCTCGAAGCTGTACCGTTTCGTCGAGCTGATCGGCTATTGGTCGATGCTCGACGTGTTGGTGGTGGCGCTGGTCGCGGCACTGGTGAAGTTTCAGGCGCTGGGCGATATCGAGCCACGACCGGGCATTCTGTTTTTCGGCCTGGTCGTGGTGTTCACCATGCTCGCGGCGATGAGCTTCGACCCGCGCCTGATCTGGGACCAGAACACGGGCGACGACCTCAGCGACGTTGAACCTCAAGCAGCACCTGCAACGGATGACGCAGTGCCTGATCCGACTGGCGCTTGACCTGACTGCGGCAGGAATAACCCGTCGCCAAGGCTTCACCCTGCTCTGCCGGCGCCTCTATCTGACGAGCCCACGACTGCTCGTAGATCACCGCTGACGTCTGGCGATTGCGCGCCTCGTGGCCGTAAGTCCCGGACATGCCGCAGCAGCCGGTGGCTTGTGTGGCCAACTTCAAACCAGCACGCTCGAACACTTGTTCCCACTGCCGGGTCGCGGCCGGGGCGTTGGTTTTTTCGGTGCAGTGCGCGAGCAACCGGAACGACGCGGTTGCATCCTGCGGTGCCTGCTCCGGCATGACCTTGAGTAACCACTCCTGCACCAGCGCCACTTCCGGGCAATCCTGCATACCGGGGACTTTCAGGTATTCCTGGCGATACACCAAGGTCATCGCCGGATCGAGCCCCACCAACGGCACGCCCACCTCTGCCAACTCACGCAGTTGCCGAGCGTTGCGCAACGCCGCGCGGTTGAACGCCGAGAGGAAGCCCTGCACATGCAATGGCTTGCCGTTGGCGCTGAACGGCGCCAGATACACCTGATAGCCAAGCCGTGAAATCAGTTCGACCAGATCCGCCAGCAACGGCGCTTCGAAGTAACGCGTGAAGGCGTCCTGCACGATGACCACACTGCGCTCGCGTTGCGCCGGGGTCAGCGCCGACAACGTCGAAACCGTTGCCGGTTGCACCTGCCAGCGACGCATCGCAGTGTGAAAATCGAAGCGGCTGAGCAACGGCACATCGATCATGCCGCCGACCCTTTCCAGCAGGCCGCGCACCCACGAAGCACCCATCAAACCGTTGTACAGCGCCGGAATCCGCGCCATGTACGGAATGCTGTACTCCAGCGAGGCAATCAGATAATCCCGCGCCGGACGCAGATAACGGCTGTGATACAGCTCGAGAAAACGCGAACGAAACTCCGGCACATTGACCTTCACCGGACACTGCCCCGCGCAGGACTTGCACGCCAGGCAACCGGCCATGGCGTCGTAGACTTCATGGGAAAAGTCTGCAGAAGCCGAGCGACTGTTACGCCAGCGTTGCCACAACGAGCTGAAAAATGCCGGTTGGCGAATCACATCGGACAATACATCAACGCCCGCTTCGCCCTGCAAACGCAGCCACTCACGAATCAACGAGGCGCGGCCCTTGGGCGACTGCGCACGCTCGCGGGTGGCTTTCCACGACGGGCACATGGCGTCATCGGGATCGAAGTTGTAGCAGGCGCCGTTGCCGTTGCAGTGCATGGCCGCGCCGTAGCTTTGCCAGACTTTTTCGTCGATCTGCCGATCGAGTTCACCGCGCAAAGTGACTTCATCGATTTTCAGCAGCGCCGCGTCGCTGTTAGCCGGCGTGGCGATTTTGCCTGGGTTGAACTGGTTGAACGGGTCGAATGCAGCTTTCAGCGCTTGCAGCGCCGGATACAACTCGCCGAAGAATGCCGGTGAGTATTCCGAGCGCAGACCTTTACCGTGCTCGCCCCACAACAGGCCGCCATAACGTTGGGTCAACGCGGCAACGCCATCAGACACCGGACGCACCAATGCCGCTTGCTGCGGGTCTTTCATGTCGAGAATCGGCCGCACGTGCAGCACGCCCGCGTCGACGTGGCCGAACATGCCGTACTGCAAACCGTGGCTATCGAGCAGGTCGCGCAACTCGGCAATGTATTCGGCCAGGTGTTGCGGCGGCACCGCAGTATCTTCGACAAACGGCTGCGGCCGCGCTTCCCCGGCGACGTTGCCGAGCAGGCCCACCGCACGTTTGCGCATGCCGTAGACCTTGTTCACTGCCGCGTGACCGACCGCCAGCGTATGACCCAGGCGCTCAACGGTTTGATCGCGGCTCAGGTGTTCGACGAATGCTTCGACCCGGCGCTGCAAATCCTCGGGATCGTCGCCGCAGAACTCCACCAGATTGATACCCAGAGTCGGGCGCTCGGCGCTTTCCGGGAAATACTCGGCGACGCCGTGCCAGACGATGTCCTGCATCGCCAGCAACAGCACTTTCGAGTCGACGGTTTCGATCGACAATGGCTTGAGCGCCATCAAGGCCCGCGCATCGCGCAACGCGTCCATGAACCCGGCGTAGCGGATGTTCACCAGCATCGTGTGTTTGGGGATCGGCAGCACATTCAGCCGCGCCTCGACGACAAATCCCAGCGAGCCTTCGGCGCCGCACAACACACTGTTGAGGTTGAAACGATTGTCCGCCTCACGCAGGTGCGCGAGGTCGTAACCGGTCAGGCAACGGTTGAGATCGGGAAAACGCGCCTTGATCAGCTCGCCCTGCTCATCAATGATCTGCCGCGCGCAACGATGGACTTCACCGACGCGATCCTCGCGAGCGCACAGCGTTGCAAGCTCGTTTTCTTCCAGGGGCTGAGCGTGCAGACGTTCGCCGCCGCGCAGGATCATGTCGAGTTCGAGCACATGGTCGCGGGTCTTGCCGTAGGTGCAACTGCCCTGGCCGCTGGCATCGGTGTTGATCATGCCGCCGACGGTGGCGCGGTTGGAGGTCGACAGTTCCGGGGCGAAAAACAGCCCGGCGGATTTCAGCGCGGCGTTGAGCTGATCCTTGACCACCCCGGCCTGGACCCGCACCCAACGCTGCTCGACGTTGATTTCGAGGATGCGGTTCATGTGCCGCGACAGATCGACGACGATGCCGTCCGTCAGCGATTGGCCGTTGGTGCCGGTGCCACCGCCGCGCGGAGTAATCACCACTTGCTGGTACGCCGGTTCGGCGATCAGTCGGGCCACCCGCGCCACGTCATCGGCATCCAGCGGAAATACCGCTGCTTGCGGCAGACGCTGATAGATCGAGTTGTCGGTCGCCAGCACCACGCGGCTGGCGTAATCGGCGCTGATTTCACCGCGAAAGCCGCTGGCCTTCAGGGCTTTGAGGAACTGCTGGTAATCGCTGGTCAGGGCTTTGGCGGGGGACAGCTGGGCAATCATCGGTCAGGTTATCTCGGTCAAATCGGGCCGTGTGGCGGTGAACAGTTGTACGCAACGAATGATTGCGTCAGGCTCCGCCATCTCAGGGTGCCCATGTTCATTGCTGGAGGACGCTGGGACAACCGTAAATTCGACCCGCTATTGATGACTTTTACGAATGAATCCGCGCACGCTCACCCCATCCATGTCGTTATTGCTGGCTTTCGAGGCGGCCGCGCGTCACGAAAGCTACACCCGCGCAGCCCACGAACTGTCGCTGACGCAAAGTGCAGTCAGCCGTCAGGTGCAGATTCTCGAGAAAATGCTCGGCATGCGCTTGTTCAGCCGCGAAGGCCGGCAAGTGGTGCTGACCGACGTCGGGCGCATGTATCAGCGCGAGCTCGCCGAAGCCTTGGGGCAGATTCGCAGCGCGACCTTGCAGGCGATGGCGTTTGGTTCGGGCATTCACAGCTTGCGCCTGGCGACGCTGCCGACCTTCGGTTCGAAATGGTTGCTGCCGCGCCTCAAGGATTTCTACACCGCGCACCCGGGCATGACCGTGCATTTGCATTCGCGTATCGGCGCAATCGACTTCGATACCAGCGAAATCGACGCAGCGATCTGCGTCGGGGGCGGTGAATGGCCGGGGCTGACCGCCCTGCCCTTGCACACTGAAGAACTGGTGGTGATCGCCAGTGCGCAGCTGTCTGACGCCGAGCGCAATGACGCCGAACAGCAGATTGCCGGGCAACTGCTGCTCAATGTCAGCAGCAATGCCCAAGCGTGGGCGGAATGGTTCAGCCATCACGGTTTGCCGCACCGTAGCATGCGCATCGGGCCGAGCTTTGAAATGACCTCGCACTTGATTCAGGCGGTGCGGGCGAATATTGGTGTCGGTTTGGTACCGAGGATTCTGGTGGAGGATGAGTTGCTCAGCGGCGAGTTGCTACAACTGGGCGAGCCGATTACCAGTCGGCGCAGCTATTACCTGGTGTATCCGCCGCGCAATGAAAATTTACCGTCGCTGAAAGCGTTTCGCGATTGGCTGATTCATACACTCTGAAGGAATGAGTCGCCCCTTTTCGCGAGCAAGCTCGCTCCCACAAAGGATTTGTGAACGCCACAGATCAAATGTGGGAGAGAGCTTGCTCGCGAAGGGGCCAGCAGAGACAACCTCAAAACCTCGGTTTGACCGCCTGCCAGTCCGGCTTATAGCGCTGCATCTGCCGCACATCATCACGCTGACGAATCCCGCACGTCAGGTACTGATCATGCAGCTTGCCCAATTGCTCATGATCCAGTTCCAGGCCAAGCCCCGGCGCGCGGGTGATCTTCACGCAGCCATCAACAATCGGCAGTTTGCCGCCCTTGATCACCTCTTCATCCGGCTCCTGCCACGGGTAATGGGTGTCGCAGGCGTAATCCAGATTCGGCACCGCCGCCGCCACATGCGCCATCGCCATCAGGCTGATGCCCAGGTGTGAATTGGAATGCATCGACACGCCGAGACCAAACACGTCGCACATCTTCGCCAGCGTCTGCGTGTCGCGCAGGCCGCCCCAGTAATGGTGGTCGGCGAGAACAATCTGCACGCTGTTCTGCGCAACACTGCGACGGAACTCGTCGAAGTCGGTGACCACCATGTTGGTCGCCAGTGGCAGGCCGGTGCGTTTGTGCAGTTCGGCCATGCCATCGAGGCCCGGGGTCGGATCTTCGTAATACTGCAGGTCGTCGCCGAGCAATTCAGCCATGTGAATAGACGTTTCCAGCGACCAGTTGCCATTCGGATCGATGCGCAGCGGATAGCCCGGGAAGGCTTTTTTCAAGGCCTTGATGCATGCCACTTCATGCTCCGGCGGCAACGTGCCGGCCTTGAGCTTGATGCTTTTGAACCCGTACGCCTCGATCATCCGCGCAGCCTGCGCGACGATTTGTTGCTCGCTGAGCGCCTCGCCCCAATTGTCCGGTTTGTACGGCGAATCGACATGCTGCGCGTACTTGAAAAACAGATAGGCGCTGAACGGCACTTCATCACGAATAGCACCGCCGAGCAGGTCCACCAGCGGCACATTCAGGTAATGCGCCTGCAAATCGAGAAACGCCACTTCGAACGCCGAATAGGCATTGCTCACCGCTTTGCTGGCGTGAGAACCGGGCGCCAGTTCGGCACCGGCAAGGCTCGCAGGTTTATTGGCGGCAACGGTGGCCTGCACGATCGCGCGCAACTGGTTGAGGTTGAACGGATCGAGGCCGATCAGCTGAGACTGCAACTGCTGCTGGATCGCCAGCGCCGGGGCATCGCCATAGCTTTCGCCGAGGCCGATGTAGCCGTTGTCGCTTTCAATCTCGATGATCGAGCGCAGCGCAAAGGGTTCGTGGATGCCGCTGGCGTTGAGCAGCGGCGGATCGCGGAAGGCAATCGGGGTCACGGTGACACGGGTGATTTTCAAGATAACGCTCCTGACAGATCAACAATCAATTCAATGGCTCGCAGCCGGGCCGGCCGTCGCGACAACGGCGGTGACCTCATGCGGCTTTGCGAGGTTTTTGCCTTTCGCGCCAGGCGCCGTGCGGGCGAAGAAGATCACCACTGCCGCGATCAGCGACGTGCCAGCCAAGCCATACAGGCCGCCCTCGATAGAGCCGGTGGTTTGTTCAAGAAAACCAAATGCAGTCGGTGCGACGAAACCGCCGAGATTACCGATAGAGTTGATCAGCGCGATCACCGCAGCGGCGATGCGCGCATCCAGATAGCTTTGCGGAATCGGCCAGAACAATGCCGACGCTGCCTTGAAACCGATGGCGGCGAAGCAGATCGCGACGAAGGCGAAAATCGGCCCGCCAGTGGTCGACATGAACATGCCGATCGCCGCAATCACCAGCGTCAGCGCAACCCAGGCTTGCTGGAATTTCCACTTGCCGGCCATCGCCGCGAAACCGTACATGGCGACAATCGAGATGATCCACGGAATCGAATTGAGCAGGCCAACCTGGAAGTCACCGAGATTGCCCATCTTCTTGATCATGCTTGGCAGCCAGAACGTCGCGCCGTAAATGGTCAGGGCAATGGAGAAGTAGATGAAACAGAACAGCGCGATCTGCCGATCCGCCAACAGTTTGAACATCGACGGTTTGGCCACTTGCACCGCCTCACGAGCGCGCTGCTCCTCGGCAATCGCCGCCACCAGCGCTTCGCGCTCTTCTTCGCTCAGCCACTTGGCCTGACGCGGATGCGATTGCAGCCAGAACCAGACAAACCCGCAAAGCACCACCGACGCCGCGCCCTCGATCAAGAACATCCACTGCCAGCCATGCAGGCCCAACCCGCTGATGTGCAGCAGCGCACCGGAGACCGGGCCGGAGATCACCGAAGCAATCGCCGAACCACTGAGAAACACCGCCATGGTCTTGCCGCGCTCGGAGGCCGGCAGCCACTGCGTGAAGTAGTAAATGATCCCCGGAAAGAACCCCGCCTCGGCCGCGCCGAGAATAAAGCGCAGCACATAGAAACTGGTTTCACCTCTGACAAAGGCCATGGCCATGGCGGCGGCGCCCCAGGTGAACATGATCCGCGTCAGCCAGACCCGCGCGCCGTAACGTTGCAGGAGCATGTTGGACGGCACTTCGAACAGTGCGTAGCCCACAAAGAACAAACCGGCGCCGAGGCCGTAAGCCGCCGCGCCAATGCCCAGATCGGTTTCCATGTGGCTGCGCACGAAACCGATGTTGACCCGATCGATGTAGTTGACGATGAACATCACCACGAACAGCGGCAGCACGTGGCGCTTGACCTTGGCGGCGGCACGGGCGAGTACCGTGACGTCCAGCGGACTCTGGAGGGTTTTCAAGGGGCGACTCCCGATCTTGTTTTTTTAGGGATGGCGTAAAGCGATGGACCGATCATGGACGGCGATCATTGATCCCGTCTAATCTAACTTGGCATTCGATTGATACCCGGATTAGATCAATGTTCGAACTGACTCAACTGCGCTGCTTCACCACTGTCGCCACCGAACTCAACTTTCGCCGCGCCGCCGAGCGACTGAACATGACCCAGCCGCCACTGAGCCGGCAGATCCAGTTGCTTGAGCATCACTTGGGCGTCGAACTGTTTACCCGCAGCACCCGCAGCGTCGCGCTGACCGCCGCCGGCCGGGCTTTTTTCATCGAAGCACAGAACCTGCTGGAGCGCGCGCAGCAAGCGGCGGTCACCGCCCGACGGTTTGCCGAAGGTGATATCGGGTCGGTGAACATCAGTTTTGTCGGCAGCGCGGTGTATGAGTTTCTGCCCAAGGTCATCGCCGAGGCGCGACTGAAACAGCCGCAGGTGAAAATCGATCTGTCGGAGATGAACACTTACCAGCAGCACGAAGCCCTGCGCGCGCGACGCATCGATTTGGGCATCGCCCGTGCGCCATTACTCGAGCCGGGATATGCCACTGAATGTCTGGTGCGCGAGCCGTTTGTACTGGCGGTGCCGAGTGGTCATCCATTGGCGAGCGCGGCTGAAGTGGCCGTAAGCGATCTGGATAAGCAGCCATTTCTGATGTATTCCCACGCCGCTTATCCGCCGTTCAACGAACTGCTGACCGGCATGCTGCGCTCGGCCCGGGTTGCACCGGATTACGTGCAGTGGCTGGGGTCGTCGCTGACGATTCTGGCACTGGTGAATGCGGGCATGGGTCTGGCGCTGGTGCCGCGTTGTGCGACCAGTGTGGTGTTCAGAAATGTGGTGTTTCGCGATATCGATCTGGGCGAAGGGGTGCAGAGCGAGCTGCATCTGATCTGGCGGGAGAACAACGACAACCCGGCGTTTGCGATGTTGCTGGAAGCGATTCGCCGGGCGGTGGCTGAGGGGTGGGGCTGAAAGGTTGACGGTGCTGATCAGCGCTTTGGTGGAGGGGGCGCGCTCGGCCCTTTGACCAGCGGTTTTGCCAATGGCTTGCCGTCTGGGCCCACGAAGAGACGCGCCACGTGAGGTGGCATGGGATTGGGTGCTTTTGCGCTCATGAAACAACCTCCTCGACAGAATTGAATTCGACCCACTGAACTTTTGAGGAATCTATCACCATTAATTCGGCGCCAAAAGTGATCAGCTCGCCACCATCGCCAAGCCATTGTGGATTTAGCAAGATAAATTGCCCTTCCGATGGACCTGAGGGCCACTCCAAAGGCCAGCCAAACAATCGCCTCTCGTCATTCAGTTGCAAAGTGACAAGGCGATCCTGTCGCTCAAAAGCGCTGTACCACTCGCTAGGATGGGAGCTTTTGCGTGTCAGGTGTCGCTTGCGTAGCCACACATGCAACATCCCGTTTGAAGCCAAATAACAGAAAAGCCCGGCGAGACATACTGAAACAATAAATGCCCACAACGCTTCCGCCCGAGCATCCCATTTCCCTACAGAAAAGCCTTTCGAACCCACCCACAGACAAATTGCCCCAATCCCCAAAACCGCGCCCTGAATCACAAACGTAAAAATCAACGCCTGCACGATCTGCCCAAACGTATCGGGTCGTTTGAAAGCCGTCAGCGAATAAAAAATCCACGCCGACAAAAAACCGGGAATCAGGTACTGCAACAGCGGAATAACTTCTTTGACCAGATCATCCATGATCCGAGGCTCCTTGAAAGACCGGCCGATCTGACTATCGACCGCCCCTCAAAAGCCTAGTGCACACCGCTGAAAACCCTCGCGCGCAACTGTCACCACTCATTACGCATCCTGCAAAATCAGATCCGCGCCCTTCTCCGCCACCATCAACACCGCTGCGTGAGTATTGCCCGAGGTCACATTCGGAAAAATCGACGCATCAACAATCCGCAGCCCGTCGAAACCGTGCACCTTCAGCCGCTTGTCGACCACCGACGTCTGCTCGTCAGCGCCCATCGCGCACGAACCACAGAGGTGATAGATCGAGCCACAGTTATCGCGGAAGTACTGCAACATCTGCTCGTCAGTTTCCACCGCTGGCCCCGGTAAAACCTCATCTACCGTGATGCTCTTGAGCGCCGGGGCGTTCATGATCTTGCGCATCAGACGACTACCCTGAATGACCTCGTCGATGTCCTTTTGCGTGCTCAGGTAGTTCGGATCGATCAGCGCCGCGTCCCGGGGATTTTTCGAGGCGATCTCGATATGCCCACGACTGGTCGGCCGGCACGGATTGAAGCACAGCAGGAAGCCGGAATACGGCTCGGGCTTGAGGCTGGCCTTGTTGTTTTTTGGAATCTGGTACGACAGCGGGTTGAAATACAGCTGCAGGTTCGGATGATTCTGCTGCGCGTCGCCACGGAAAAAACCACCGGCCTGATTGACGCTCATGGCCAGGGCGCCCTTGCGCGTCAGCAGGTATTTCACGCCGAGTTTGAACTGACCGAACAGCGAACTCAGCTCATCGTTAAGCGTCGGGATATTGGCCTTGTAGTAATAGCTGGCGCACAGGTGATCCTGCAGGTTCTGCCCCACGGCCGGCAGGTGTCTGACCAGAGGAATGCCGTGCCTGGCCAGCAACGCGCTGTCCGCCACGCCGGACAATTGCAGAATTTTCGGCGTGTCGACGGCACCCGCACACAAGATCACTTCCTTGCGTGCGGTGAAGGTTCTCACCACACCATGCTGAGTAATCGAGATTCCGGTCGCACGTTGTTGCGCGTCATCAAACAACACCCGATCCACCAGCGCGAAATGCTCGACGGTCAGGTTCGGCCGTTTCAGTGCCGGATGCAGATGCGCGAAGCTGCTGGAGCAGCGCTGACCGTTCTTGGTGTTGACGTCGTAGAGACCCGCCCCTTCGAACTTTGCCCCGTTGAAATCTTCACTGCGCGGATAGCCGATTTCCGAGCAGCCCTCAAGAAACACATCGCAGATCGGGTGAGTCTGGCCCTTCATCGGCGTAATACTGATCGGGCCGCTGCCACCGTGATAATCGCTGTCACCCAACGGATGGTTTTCCAGTTTGCGGAAGTACGGCAACACATCCTTGAAGCCCCAGCCGTCGTTGCCATTGGCGGCCCAGTCATCAAAGTCATGAGCCTGGCCACGCACGTAGATCATCGCGTTGATCGACCCGGAACCGCCCTGCACTTTGCCGCGCGGGGCGTAGATTTCGCGGTTGCCCAATTGCTTTTGTGGCTGGCTGTAATACATCCAGTTGAAGGTCGGGTTGTAATACATTTTGGCAAAGCCGACCGGGATCTTGAACCACAGCGAGCTGTCTTTGCCGCCGGCTTCCAGCAACAGCACGGTGTGTTTGCCCGAGGCCGAGAGCCGGTTGGCCAGCACGCAGCCAGCGGCGCCAGCGCCAGCGATGATGTAGTCGTATGTCATGCACGGTTACCGCGTAAGTCGTTATACAAAATTCGGCTCGCTCCCACAGGAACTGCGCCTGCCGTGTCAGCCGCGAGCTGGCGAGGTGTCTTTCACATCCACCGGGGTCGGCGCCATCTGCAAGTGCAGCCGCTCACCGGTGTACGGCGAATGCCGGCGCACCACGTCCATGTTCAGCTCGACCCCAAGACCCGGCTCGCTGGACGGAATGATGTAGCCGTCTTCCCACTGCAACGGTTTGGTCAGTACTTCGGCGTGAAAGCCGCCCCAGGTCTCAATGCTTTCCTGAATCAGGAAGTTCGGTGTGCAGGTCGCCAACTGGAAACTCGCCGCCGCACCAATCGGTCCGTTGTACAGATGCGGGGCGATTTGCGCGTAGTAGGCTTCGGCCATGCTGGCGATCTTCTTGGCTTCGAGCAGGCCGCCGCAGCGCGCCACGTTCATCTGCAGAATCGACGCACCGCCGGCCTGCAACAGCTTGAAGAATTCGTACTTGGTGGTCAGGCGTTCGCCGGTGGCAATCGGGATGCTGGTCTTCGCCGCGACTTGCGCCATGGCTTCTTCCTGGCCCGGTGGCACCGGCTCCTCGAACCACAGCGGGTCGTATTTCTCCAGGCGCTTGGCCAGGCGGATTGCCGACGACGGCACCATCTGCCCGTGGGTGCCGAACAGCAGATCGCACTTGTCGCCCACCGCTTCACGGATCTTGCGGCAGAAGGTTTCGCAGCGTTCCAGCACTTCCAGGGAAATCTGGTGCCCGGAGTACGCGGTGTAAGGCCCGGCCGGATCGAACTTCACGGCGGTGAAGCCTTTGTTCATGTTCTCGATCGCGCACTCGGCGGCCAGATCCGGGTCGTCGTAGTCGTACTCGCCACGGCTGTTGACCGGGTACAGGTAGGTGTAGGAACGCAGGCGTTCGTTGACCTTGCCACCGAGCAGTTCGTACACCGGCTTGTTCGCCGCTTTGCCGATGATGTCCCAGCAGGCCATCTCCAGACCGCTGACCACACCCATCATGGTCAGGTCGGGACGCTGGGTGAATCCGCTGGAATAGGCTTGGCGAAAGAAACGTTCGATGTGGTGCGGATCATGATTGAGCAGGTAGCGTTCGAACACGTCTTCGATGATCGGCAGCATCGCTTTCGGGCCAAAGGTCGCGGCGTAGATCTCACCAACACCTTCGATTCCGCAGTCGGTCTTGAGCTTGACGAACAGCCAGTACATGCCGCCGATGTGCGGTGGCGGTACGGCAACGATATGGGTTTCAAGGGCGATGATTTTCATCTCAGGCACCTGCTTTTTTCGAAGATTGACGATTGATTCGGGCACGCAGGGTCACGGCAGCGAGGGTGCCGACCAGACCGATAGTGGCGATGTAGCCGAAGTAGAGCTTGTAGCCGAGGGCACCGGGAAAGTGCTCGGTGAGGTAGCCGTTGATCAGCGGAATAAAGGCATCCGGCATGTAGCCGACCACCGAGACGATGCCGATGGCCAGACCGGTGATGCGCAGCGGAATGTTGCAACTGTCGAGAATCGCCCAGTACAGACCACGAATTGCATAAGTCATCAGGCCGATGAAAATCACCGTGGCAATCAACAGACCGATGCTGTTGAGCGCGGGAAACACGATCAGCCCGACGATCGCCAGACTCGCCAGCAACAGCGCGACGATCAGCACCGAAATATTCGAGAACCTGTCGCCCAGCCAGCCGCCGCCAATGCCACCGATCGGACGCATCCAGAGTTTGATCGTGGTAATCGTGCCAGCCATGACGGCGGTCATGCCGCTGCCTTGCAGATAGTCGGAGAAACTGTAGGTGGCCCAGAAGATGTGATAACCGCAGAACACGATGGCGGTGACCAGCCACAGCTCAGGGATTTTCACCAGCGTGGTCAGGTCGGCGAGCAGATTGAACTTGCCCTTCTCCACCGCTGGCGTGTCTTCCATCGACTTCGGGTCCTTGATCAGCACCAGCAGACAACCGATGACGATACAGGTGAAGGCGTACAGGTAAACCACATGTCTGAAGCCTTCGGCGGTCGACTCGCCACGGGTCTCCGTGGCGAAGGCAAACAAGCCCAGCGCAACCGTCGCCAGCAACGCTTCGACCAAGCCGCGACCACCGTCGAGAATGCCGAAGAACCGGCCCTGTTCGGTGTGATGCGCAATCATTTTCACGCGTTTGAGTACCGAGGCCCAGAAGGTCAAACCGGTGGTCAAACCCCAGCAGCCGAAGATGATCATCAACCCGGTCATCGACGGCGCGGTCGAGTACCAGAGGCCCAAGGCACCAGTGGCCACCAGCGAGAAGAAAATCAGAAAGCGCGGTGCAATGCGATCGGCCAGCCAGCCGCTCGGCAAGTAACTGAGCAGGAAGATCGTGCCAAGCATCGAGTACAGATAACCCAGCTCGCTGTGGTTGATCTGGAACACCTCGAGCATGGTCGTTTGATAGACCTGACGCAGGTAGAGAATCGGATAGATCGCGCCGGCGGCGAGCACCAGCAACATCAATTGGAAATAGCGACTTCCCTTGTCGCTCTGGCTTTTCACAGCCGAATCGGAACCCTGAACAGCGGCAGCAGAGGATGCATGCTTGGACATTGAAGTGACCTCGGGCGACCCGTGCTCCGGGCGCCCCTGATAATTGTTTTTATAGGTGCAGCGTGAGGCGTGTTGCAGTGGATCAGTACTTCATGACCACGAGTCGGGTCTGGGTGAATTCGAGCATGCCGTGCTTGCCGTCATCGCCGCCCAGGCCGGAGCGTTTCCAGCCGGCGTGGTAGCCCTGATACGGGTCAGCCGGGGTGCGATTGACGTACAACTCGCCGGCCTCGATGGCGTTGGCGACTTTCTGCGCGGTGCGGTAGTTCTCGGTGTAGAGCACCGACGACAGGCCGAACTGATGGTCGTTGGCCATGGCCAGCGCGTCGTCGATGTTGCGGTACTTGAGCACCGGCAGCACTGGGCCGAAGATTTCTTCCTGGACGATTTCCATGTCCTGGCGGCAACCGCTGAGCAGCGTCGGCGGATAGAAATGCCCCGGCCCTTGCGGCAACACACCACCGCTTTCGAGCGTCGCGCCGGCAGCGATGGCGCGCTCGACCATGGCGTGAATGTTCTGCTGCGAACTGGCGTTGACCAATGGGCCCATCAGGCTGGCGTCGGTGGCGCGGTCGCCGAATTTCACTTCAGCGATTTTCGCCTTGAGCAGCGCAAGGAATCGGTCGTGGACGCTTTCTTGCACGTAGACGCGCTCGACCGCTGTGCACAACTGCCCGCAATGAGTGGTTTTCGAGGCGACGATCGCGGTCGCGGCCGCATCCAGGTCGGCATCCGCTTCGATGATCGCCGGGGTCTTGCCGCCCAGTTCCAGCGACGGCTTGGCGATATTGGCCTTGCAGTAATCGAGGACGATGCGCCCGGCGTTGACGCTGCCGGTCAAGGTAATCAGGCCCACGGCTTTATGGGTGCAGACGGTTGCTGCCGTGGCGTGATCCATGGTCAGGATGTTGATCACACCGGCCGGCATGCCCGATTGCTGCACCGCTTTGGCAATTTCGAATGCCGAGGTCGGTGTGTTGTTGCTGGGGCGCACCACCACAGTGTTGCCGGCAATCAGCGCCGGGGCGATTTTGCGCAGCAACGTGTAAACCGGGTAGTTGAACGGGATCAGGCAGGCAACGACGCCGATCGGTTCGCGGTGCAGAAAGAGGTTTTCGTCAGGGCTGTCGCTGGGGATGATTTCGCCTTCGATGCGCCGCGCCCATTCGGCGTGGTAGCGAGTGATCTGCGCGGCATAACGGGCTTCGTTGCTGGCATCGCTGACGCTTTTGCCAGACTCGGCGGCCAGTGCGCTGCCGATGGCTTCGGCACGCTCTTCCAACGCTGCGGCAAAGGCCCGCAGATGTTCGGCGCGCTCGATGCTGGTGAGTTTGCCCCAGACCTTTTGCGCCGCTGCCGCCGCATCGACCGCTGCGCTGGCTTCCTCGGCGGTAGCACCCGAGACATGGCCGAGCAACGCTTCGGTAGCCGGGTTGTAGACCGCGATCAGCGCCGCGCTGGCAGGCTCGATGAATTGGCCGTTAACAAAATTTCGCTCGATTCGCATGTGCATCGCCCATCGTTTGTTTTTATCAATGCCGCCAGTCTTGGCATCGATGGCGGGTTGAACAAACGATTTATCGGGCGGTTAAACATTCGAAAAACGCAGGTTACCCCCAATGACCTCCCACAGGGCATCCGGGCTGACTCAAGTAGCTGCGGTCGAGGGTTCTAACTGGCGCTGCGCCAGCCAGATCTCCTCCTGCAGCCATTGAGCAAAAACCTGCAACTGCGGCATATCCGTCTGCTCCGGCCGGGTCACCAGCCAGTACGACTGATGCCCTTCCACATGCACATTCAGCACTTGCGTCAACTGCCCGCTGGCCAGTTCTGCCGCAACCATGTGCCAGTCGGCAATGGTGATGCCCAGGCCATCGGTCGCCGCCTGAATCGCCAGGTCCAGCAGATCGAACTCATAACCGCCCTGGGTATCCACCCCGGTGATGCGCGCCGCGTCGAGCCAGTGATTCCAGGTCAGGTAGCGCTGGTCTTCCCTGGCCAGAACGTGGAGTAACGTCAGGCGATTGAGGTCGATGCCTTGCTCGCCACTCTCGCGGGCATACAACGATGGCGCGCACACAGCGATGTGGCGCTCTTGAACCAGTAGCGAACTGTCGAGACCGTCCCATTCGCCATTGCCAAATCGAATCGCACAATCGAGCGTGCTGGTTTCCGCCAGACTGTCCTGCAAGCGCGTGGTGATGCTCAGTTCCAGCTCGGGATGTTGCTCGCGCAGTCGGCCCAGACGCGGCATCAACCAGCGACTGGTAAAGGTCGGCGGTGCATTGATATGCAATCGGTTGGAGTGGGTTTTCTGCTGAATGCTGCGCACCGTCAGCTCGATCTTGTCGAACGACTGGTGCAGCGCCCGCAGGAGAATCTTGCCGGCAGCGGTCAGTTCCAGATGATGGTGACGGCGTTCCAGCAGACTCTCGCCGAGCTGTTCCTCCAATTGCCGCACCTGACGACTGACCGCACTCTGGGTGACATTGAGCAACTCGGCGGCGCGGGTAAAACTGCCGGTGCTGCCGGCCACTTCGAACGCCTTGAGCGCGTTCAGGCCGGGCATTTTGCGTTTCATATCAAGGCACTCGAAAACCACTGACAAGGCGCAAAGCATCCCATGAGTGTGCCGGACTGTCCTACAGGAATTTGCGAGTAACATGCATTCGATGCAGGTTTGTTCACCGTTTTTATCGTTTGTTCAACACACACCGGATGGCAAAACTGCGCGGCATCTCTAATAAAAACAATCGAGAGCCGCTCCATGCCCTTCTCTGCTTCCTTGCGCTTGCGCAGCACTTCCATCGCTCTGTTCTGCAGCATTGCCGCCCCGGCGATGGCCGTGCAGGTCACCGACAATCTCGATCTGGGCGGCGCCATTCGTGCGCGCTGGGATCTCGACCCGGATCGCGACATTCAGAAGTTCGGCCTCGACACGGTATTCCTCAGCGCCAAGTACAATTCCGACAGCTGGATCGGTGAGGCGCAGTACCGCTTCTACGGTCGTTCCTACCCTTACCAGTACACAAAAAACTACGGCGATATCCAGTTCGCCAAGTTCGCCTGGGCCGGCTACAAGTTCAATCCCGATCAGCAAGTACAAGTCGGCCTGAACACCGTGCCGTTCGGTTTGCAGCCGTACTTCGGCAGTACTTTTTACGAAACCCTCGGCAACGTCATTGGTCTTGAAGACGTGCAGCAAGTCGGCGCCAAGTACATCCAGCAAAGCGGCGACTGGAACCTCCAGGCCGGCTACTACCTGCGCCCGGCATGGCAAGGCAAAGGCACCAGCAATGGCGTGAGCTATTCCAGCATTGTCTCCGAAGCCGACAGTTACGTGGCCGACGGCAGCGACAATCAGGAACGCAACACCGTGGTGCTGCGCGTCGCCAAGGCACTTGATCTGGGCCCGTGGAAGTCCGAAGTCGGCATCTCCGGCCTGACTTCCAGCCTGCAGAACCGCGACACCAACAGCGATGGCCGGCGCAACGCCGTGGCCATCCACTATCTGGGCAAGAACGGCCCGTGGGGCGTGCAACTGCAAGCGGCGCGACAGCAGATGTCACCGCGCAATCCCGGCAGTGATGAAGTGGTGACATTGGGCGGGTATGACGGTACTTACAATGTCGCCAGTCGCGGCAATCTGTACGTCGCGGACTTGAGCTATGACGTGGCGGGCAAATACCTCTTCGATCAGGTCAGCGGGGTCAAGCTTTACGCCAACTACAGCGCCTTCGACAAATCCGCCAGCGGCTACAAGACATCAGAGCGGATGATCCTCGGCAGCTCGTTTTCGGTCAGCAAACTGTGGGTCGCGGCCGAGTGGTTGTTTGGCCGCAATGATCCGTACATTGGCGGCAGCAGCTATACCCAGAGCCTGGGTGCGGGCGGGCTGGATCAGTGGGAGAACCAGGTGTATGTGAACGTTGGTTACTACTTCTGATCCCGACATGATTGCGCCGATGAGATAGCTTTCGCGAGCAGGCTCGCTCCCACATTGGTATGCATTTCAATGTGGGAGCGAGCCTGCTCGCGAAGGCGCCCGCACAAACTCCACTTGCATCAAACCCTCACCAATAGTCAGATACCCCCTACAAACAAAACCTACAAAAACAAACCGAGCCAAACGCTCGATCCGGGGTTCTGCCTCCATGCGTCAACTGCCCTCCCTCAACACCCTGCGCGTGTTCGAAGAAGTCGCGCGTCATCGCAGTTTCAGCCAGGCCGCACTCGGCCTGAACGTCACCCAGGGCGCAGTCAGTCGTCAGATCAAACAGCTCGAAGACTACCTCGGCGTCGCCCTGTTCGTGCGCACCCCGCAAGGCCTGTCGCTGACCGAAGCCGGCAGCAACCTCAAGCCGCATCTGGCCGAAGCCTTCGACCACATGGAACGCGCCCTGCAAGCCGTACGCGTGCCCAACCTGCGCCAGCGTCTGCGCGTACTCGCTCCGCCCACTTGGGCGACGCGCTGGCTGTCGCCACACCTGCGCGCGTTCTGCCAGCGCTACCCGGACATCAGCCTCAGCGTGACCAATCAGGCCAGCCACGACAGCCTCGCGGAAATCGACTGTCACATCCGTTTCGGCCTCGCGGCGTCCACCCAGTGCGCCAGTCAATTGCTGGTGATGGAGCGGCACATCGCCGTGGCCAGTCCAGAACTGTTCAATGGCGATCAAGCGCCGGATCTGCGCGAGTTTCCATTGCTGCACATCCTGCATGACGGCAAGCGTCTGAAGGTCTGGGAAAACTGGCTGGCGGCGATGGGTCGCGAGGATATCGATGCGGGACAGGGGCTGGAATTCAGCACGCTCGATCAGGTGATCCACACCGCGCTGGCCGGTGGCGGACTGGCGGTGATTGATCGGCAGATGATCGAGAAGGAACTGGCCAATGGCAGCCTTGTGCCGATCACTCCGATTGAAGTGATCGGGCCTTATGGCTACTGGCTGGATGTGGCGAATGACAAGCAGGGATTGTCGAAGGTGAAGCTGTTTACTGACTGGCTGAGTATGGTGAGTAACCCCTGAAAGAGCCCCTCACCCTAGCCCTCTCCCGGAGGGAGAGGGAACTGACCGAGGTGATTATTCGAACTACGCCGACCTGAGATACCGAGTCGAACGTAGATTCTGAATACAACATAGATCGGCCCCCTCACCCCAGCCCTCGCCCCTCTGGGGAGAGGGCTGGGGTGAGGGGGAGGTTTCAAGCCTTGCACATCAAATCGGCGTGGCGACTTTACTCACGACAATCGAACTCCCTTCCACCGGGCTCTGCGCCTTGCACGCCTGGCTCAACGTCAGCGACTTGGTCTCCGGCGCCCACGCCCACGACAGCCATGCGCCAATCGCCAGAATCGCCGCGAGAATGCCCATGGTAGGACTCAAGCCGATCCCGGCCACACTCACCGGCAACAGAAACGTACTGAAGGCCGAACCCAAGCGACTCACCGCCGTTGCCAGCCCGATACCACTGGCGCGAACCTCAGTCGGAAAGCTCTCCGCCGGAAACACCCCGACCAGATTGCTCACCGCCGACAGCACCAAGGTGAACAGGCCAAACACCAGCACCATCAGCCACGCCGCACTGCCCGGCAGTACCGCCAGCAGAAACAACGCCAGCGCCAGAATGATGAACGAGTTGATGAGAAATCCGCGTCGGGTGAATTTGATCGTGCACCAGATGCCGATCAGCGCGCCGAGGATCAGCAACATGTTCAACATCAACTCAGTGCCGAAGCCTTCGGCCAGGCCCATCTTCTGCAGGATCGACGGCAGGAACGTATAGATGGCGAAGTACGGCATCACGATGCACACGAAAAACAGGCAGTTGAACGCCGTGCGCTTGCGATATTCACGGCTGAACAGCACCGCATAACCCGATCGGGTTTCCGTGGAGCGGGTTTCGTCGAGTTCAACGTTGTCACCCAGATGCTTTTTGACGATCGCCCGCGCCTCGGCGATGCGCCCCTGATTGACCAGCCAGCGTGGCGATTCCGGCGTGCCGATGCGCGCAATCAGAATCAACGCTGCCGGGATTGCCGACGAGGCCAGCATCCAGCGCCAGGCGTCATCGCCAAGGCTGAGCATCGCCGTGCCAACGAAGGTCGCGGCAACATAACCAAAGGTCCAGATCACGCTGAACGAACCCAGCAAAACGCCGCGATGTTTCTTCGGCGAGAACTCGGCCAGCATCGCGTGGCCGACGCTGAAGTCACCGCCCAAGCCGATGCCGATCAGCACTCGGCAAAGAAACAGACTCATCGCTGTTTCGACATAAAACTGCATCACCGAGGCCACGGTGATCAGCACAAAACTGACCAGAAAGATTTTCTGCCGGCCGACCTTGTCCGAGATCCAGCCGAAAAACAGACTGCCGAGAAACAGCCCGATCAACGCCGACGCGCCGATCAAGCCTTGCCAGAACGCGTCCAGTTGCATTTGCGGGCTGAGCAAGGTGAAGGCGATGCCGATCAGGCCAAGAATGTAGCCGTCGGTGAAGTGCGCGCCGAAGGTCAGACCGGCGATCTTGATGTGGAACCGGCCGATCGGCAGGTCGTCGATTTTTATGGGTTGAGCGGACATGTTCGTCTCCAATTGTTGTTATTGACGGAGAAACCGATTGCTCTTGCTTGGTTGTATGTGGGAGCAAGCCTGCTCCCACAAGGAGATTTCGCTGAGGGTTACAGCCCCCCCATCAACAGATATTTGATCTCCAGATAGTCATCCAGCCCGTACTTCGAACCTTCGCGGCCGAGGCCCGATTCCTTGATCCCGCCAAACGGTGCCACCTCGGTGGAGATGATCCCTTCGTTGATCCCGACCATGCCCGCCTCCAGCCCTTCAGCCATGCGCCAGACCCGGCCGATGTCGCGGCTGTAGAAGTACGCCGACAAACCGAATGGCGTGTCATTGGCCCGCGCCAGCACTTCGGCCTCGTCCTTGAAACGGAAGCAAGCCGCCACCGGGCCGAACGTTTCGTCCTGGGCAATCAACATGTCGCCGCTGACTTCGGTAAGGATGGTCGGCTCATAGAACGTACCGCCCAAGGCGTGGCGACGGCCGCCGCACAACAGCGTCGCACCCTTCTCTAGAGCATCGCTGACATGGCTTTCGACCTTGGCCAGCGCCGCGCTGTTGATCAGCGGCCCCTGTTCGGTTTCACCGTCCAGCGCATTGCCGACGCGCATCGCCGCCACCGCTTCGGCGAGCTTGCCGGTGAAGGCCTCGTAAACGCCGTCCTGAATAAAGAAGCGATTCACACAGACGCAGGTCTGCCCGGTGTTGCGGAACTTCGAGGCCATCGCGCCTTTGACCGCAGCATCCAGATCGGCATCGTCGAAGACAATGAACGGCGCGTTGCCACCCAGTTCCAGCGAGACTTTTTTCAAGGTGTCGGCGGCCTGGCGCATCAGCAGTTTGCCGGTGCGGGTTGAGCCGGTGAACGACAGTTTGCGCACAACACTGGACGCCTGCAGCGCGCCGCCGATAGCGACGGCATCGCCGGACACGATGTTGAATACACCCGCCGGAATCCCTGCTTGCTCGGCCAATACGGCCAAGGCAAATGCCGACAGCGGCGTCTCTTCCGAAGGCTTGAGAATCATCGTGCAACCCGCCGCCAGCGCCGGGCCGACTTTGCGGGTGACCATCGCCAACGGGAAGTTCCACGGCGTGATCGCCGCGACCACGCCGATGGCTTCCTTGACCACAATGATCCGCGCATCGACCTTGTGACTCGGGATCACATCACCGTAGGCACGCTTGGCTTCTTCGCCAAACCACTCGAGAAAACTCGCTGCGTAAACCACTTCGCCCATTGCCTCGGCCAGCGGCTTGCCTTGTTCGCGGCTGAGCAGCGTGGCCAGATCTTTCTGGCTGGCGAGCATCAACTCGCTCCAGCGCTTGAGGCGTTGACTGCGTTCCTTCGCGGTCAATTTGCGCCACGCCGGCAGTGCGCGGTGGGCGGCGTCGATGGCCCGGTTGGTTTCTTCGGTGCCAGCCTTCTGCACCTCCGTGATCAGCTCGCCGTTGGCCGGGTTGCGCACCGGATAGGTCGCACCGCCCTGCCCCCACTGGCCATCAATGAAGTTGCCGTGTCGGATCAAATCGCTCATGCCACCGCTCCCTGCAAAGTGAAACGCTCCAGCCCCGGACGCGCCGAGCGCAGGATGCGTTTACCGGCGGTGTAGTCGTTGATCACATCGCATGGGGTGTAATTGCGCTCCAGTTCATGCAGCTCATCAGCATCAAGTCGGGTCTCGAGTGCAGCCAATGCGCTGTCGAATTGCGCGGTGGTGTCAGCGCCAACCAGCATGCAATCAACACCTGGATGATTGGCCACCCACGCCTGGGCGATCTGCGCATTCGACACTCCGCGAGCACGGGCTACGCGCTGCACCGAGTGGGCGATTTCGAACGAGGCTTCGTCGCTGTACATCTGCTGAGTGAAGAAGTCGGTCTGGTTACGGGTCGACTGCACGTCGCCAGTCAACAGACCGCGCGCCAAGGGACTGAACACCGAAACGCCAATCCCCTGATCGCGGCAGAACGGAATCATCTCGCGCTCTTCTTCGCGGTAGGCGCAGTTCAGTTGCAGCTGCATGTTGATCGGCTTGACCCAGCCGTTGCGCTCGCAGGCCATGAGGATTTTCGCCAGTTGCCCGGTGAGCATGGTCGACACGCCGATGTAACGCGCCTTGCCCGAGCGCACGATGTCGTTCAGCGCGCCCATGGTTTCTTCGACCGGGGTGTTCACATCGAAGTAATGCAGCATGAACACATCGACGTAATCCATGTCCAGACGCTTCAGCGAGGCGTCGATGCTGTCCATGATGTGCTTGCGCGAATGGCCGCTGGCATTGATGCCGCTGCGGGTGCCGTAACCGACCTTGGTGGTGATCACCAGGTCTTCGCGGCGGGCCAGACGCTTGACGATGCGCCCGACCACTTCTTCACCGACACCGGCGGAATAGAAGTCGGCGAGGTCGATGAAATTCACGCCGTTATCCAAGGCGTGGGCGACGATCGGCTCGCTCTGTTTTTCGTTGAAGATCCACGGTTTCCAGTCCGGCGTGCCCATGTTCATCGTGCCCAGGCACAGACGCGAAACCTGCAGGCCGGAGTTGCCCAAACGGATGTATTGCATGGCGTCGACCTCAGGCTTTTGGCGTATAGAAAGGGTTGCTGATGTGCGCAACGACATCTTTCAATTGCGCAGTTTCCGGCTTGCCGGTCAGGGCCGCGCGGATCGCCGTGCGGCAGGCGTTGTAGTTGTTCAGGTACACCGCGTCGAGGTCGTCGCAAGCCGGGTTGACCCAGTTGGCGGTGACGATCGCCCACTCGTCTTCGGCTTCCGGCGGCAGCGTGCCGTCGAGCAGCGCTTCGAGCACGGCTTTGGCGATCCCGGCTTGCGAGGCACCCCACGTGGCGTTGCCGTGCAGGTCGCTGCTGATCGCGGCTTTGTTCACGTACAGGGTCATCGGCTTGACCGGGATGTTCGGTTGCGCAATCACCATGAACGGGCAGTGGCCCTGGCTAGGCGATGCGAGGCTGTTGGCGAACGCCTGCCCCGCCGGGCCATTGCGCGGGCCGATCAGAATATTGATGTGTGCGGCGTTGACGCCCGGGCCTTCGAAACCTTCACCGATGTACAGGTCGAGTTCTTTCATCAGTCATTACTCTTGTGCGATACGAGGGATGTTCGATAGCTCACGCAGGCCGGACGGCGAGCGCGGTCAATAACAGGCGTGGGGAGAGACGGCGGAAGAAACGGGACATGGCTGCAAACGCTCTCTGGTTGTTATTGATGAGCTGTGTTTGCGATTTTTTAACACCGGGGCTGGAGCCGGCCGTAACCATTAAAAATCATGGGGCAATGAGTTTTAGTCATAGCCCTTTTGCGAGTGCAAAAAAATCCCGCTCAGGGAGCGGGATCGATGGCTGCGGCGTTTGTTACGCGACTACAGGAATCAGCGGATCTGCCGCCGCCAGCGCGCTAATGCGATCAGCCGCCGGCGGGTAGATCCACTGGGTGTTGATCTGCGTCTTCAGGGTTTTGCCTTCCTGCTTGACCAGCTTCACCTGACGATCCCAGCCTTCGGTGTACACCGCGCCCCAAGCGCCGAGGTCGAGGCAAGTGACGTATTTCGGCTGGCTGTACGGCGTCGGGTCGACACCAAGAATCTGCGCCGCGACGTTGTTACCGGCGTGCCGGCCCAGCGAGATCGCGTGCTGGCAGGTCATCAGTGCATAGTTGCCGATGTCGTCGGTGGCGGCGTAGGCGACATCGCCGGTGGCGAAGATGTCGTCCTGACCGATGACTTTCAGGTGTGCGTCGACGTGCAGGCGACCTTGCTTGTCGCGTTCAGCGGGAATCTGCTCGGTCAGCGAACTGGCGCGTACACCGGTGGTCCAGACCACGGTTTTCGCTTCGATGTGCTGGCCATCCGAAAGCGTCACGCCGTTGGCATCCACCGACTGTACCGACACAGCCAAACGCCATTCAACGCCCAACGCTTCACTGGCTTCGAGGATCGATTGGCTGATCTCTTCGCCCATCGACGCGCCGATCTTCGCGCCGCGATCAACGATGATCACCTTGATATCTGCCCGCTCACCAAGAATCTCGCGCAGACGCCCCGGCATCTCGGTGGCCGTTTCAATCCCGGTGAAACCACCGCCAGCTACGACAACCGTGTTGCGTGACTTGCTGTCAGGCTGGTCTTTCAGGGCTTTCAGATGGGCCTCCAGACGAATCGCCGCTTCGATCTGGTCAACGTCAAAGGCGTATTGAGCGACTCCTGGCGTGGCCGACTGTGCCAGACCGCTGCCGCTGGCCAGAACGAGTTTGTCGTAGTGGAACACTTGCTTGCCGCCCGCAGCATCGGAGTAACCGACGGTTTTGTTCGCCACGTCGATGGTTTCCGCCGTGCCCTTGATGAAGTGAACGCCGACTGCTTCGAACAGTTCATGCAGCGGTGCGGCCAGTTGATGCGCATTGGGTTCATAGAAACGTGGACGCACGCGCAACTCGGCTTGCGGTGCGAGTACGCTGATTTCGACGTCGTTGCGATTGTGCAGGTCGACCAGACGCGTAGCGCTCAACGCCGACCACATGCCGCCAAACCCGGCGCCGACAATCAGAATCTGCTGCTTCATTGTGTTTCTCCAGAAAACGCCCAGCGATTGAAAGAGGTGAAATCGAATTCGTCGTGAGCCGGTCATCCCGACTCAATAGCGCCGACTCTATTGGTCGGATATAAAACCAACAAGTCAGATTATCCGATAGGTTTGATCGGATTTATAGATATCAAATCCAACGCAACGCCGCAGTCATCTCTGGTATTTACAGGTAATACAGCTGATATTCATGGTGTTCTGTTCAACCGAGCGGATTGCCGGGGACCGATCTGGCTGGTAGTATTTACGACAAATCAAGTCGGACTTATTTATGTCTCTCTACAGTGCAGGCGTCGAATACGGCATCCATTGCCTGGCTTTTCTGGTCACCAGCAACGGCGATACCCGTGAGGCCAGCGTGCGTGACCTCGCGGAATTGCAAGGCGTGCCTTTGGAATACCTGGCAAAAATTTTTACCAAACTGGCCAAGGGCAAACTGGTGGTGGCTTCAGAAGGCGTGCGCGGCGGATTCAGCCTGGCGCGGCCGGCCGATGAAATCAGCCTGCTCGACATCGTTAACGCCATCGACGGGCGCAAGAATATTTTCGAGTGCCGCGACATTCGCGGACGCTGCGCGTTGTTTGACGGCAATCCACCAGAGTGGGCCGTCGACGGCACTTGCTCGATTCACGGGGCGATGATGACCGCGCAAAAACGCATGGAAGAAGCCCTCGCCCAACAGACCATCCTCGACATCGCAAGGAAGGTAGGACGCAAGGCACCGAAAGAGTTCGGTCAGCAAGTGGAAGACTGGATGCAGGATCGGCGGGAGAAAAAGGGCAACGTCGGCAGCATCCCTCTCACCGACATTTCCGACTGACGTAGCGACCGGTAAAACTTCAAAAAAAAAGCAGAAACCGTTTAACCGGTTTCTGCTTTTTTGCTTCTGACGAAATGCTTACAGGCAGTCACGTACCGATTGGCGCAACGAACCGGACTTCGCCCACGGCGGCCCCTGATACAACGAAACCCGGCTGCCGTCCTTGTACTTGACGATATCGAGAATCTCATCGGCCGTGATGATGCTTGGCGCGGTGATACGGTAGCCGTTGGAAATCGACGTCTGCGAAGTCTTGGCCACATCCTTCTGCCACAACGGTAATAAACACGCAGCATAGTCCTTGGGCGACTTGGTACTGGTCTTGCTGATATTCGGCTCACCCGGCACCAGCGAGGCCGGCAACGAGCAACCTGCCAACATGACCAACGCCAGACTCCCGATCCATATCCGCATGGTGTATTCCTGATCTGAAAAAAGTGAATGTAGCGTGTAAGCGGCTCTACATCCATCGTGGCACTGCGCCCTTGGCGCAATCTGCACAACTTTTCACAACCGCTGGGCGTACTGACGAATGCGCTTTGTCCATCGCCTGAAAATGCGACTACTCTTTTCTACCGAGAATGTTCTGGAGGTGATCATGCGGCTCAATGAATACGAACACGAACTTCAACGCGACCTGCAAAGCGTCGCATCGGACTTGCGATGGTCGGCGGTCGACCTGAAACGTATCGCCGAACAACTGCGCAAATCCGGCAACGAGGCGGATGCGCAAACCGTGCTGAGATCCTGCGAGGTGCTGCAAAGCGATGAAGAGCGGTTGCAGTTGTATGCCAAGGAAGTGAAAGCCCGCGCCATCAGCCGAACCAAGGTCCACTGAGACCTGCATCCCTTCCCCCAAACAAAAGCCCCGACAAGTGCCGGGGCTCTTTCATTGCAGCCGTTCAGTCAGTGGCTTTTGTGACTTTGCGTGCGCGTCGAGCGTTTTTTGTAGCCGGGCAGTGCGGCGGCATAGGCCAGCGCTTCCTCCCGGCTACCAAACGACGCCAGCCGATCGCCCTGGGTGCAAACCCGCCATGGGCCATTGTTCACGCTAAGCACGTCATAGCCGTTCATGTGCATCTTGTTCAACATCGGCATGCTCATGGACACCTCCATTTTCGCTAACGGTCAGATCCAGCTTCACGCTTTTACCTTACACCCTCATCCACGCGAATGGCCGACCGGGTGTCGCCAGCCCGGCGGTCAAGGATCCGGCACTTTTCCCGGACATCAGCCCTCCAAATCCCCATGAAACCTTTGCCTCAAGGCCCGGCTCAAATATTGCAGTTTTATTTCTATTTTGTGACAGTCAGCAAAACAGGTAACAGATGAAAGTACGTGCAACCGTTATATGCGAACAGGATCGCCACATTCTCCTGGTGCGCAAACCGCGCTGCCGCTGGACATTGCCCGGCGGCAAGGTCGAGCCAGGGGAAACCCGGGCGCAGGCTGCCGTGCGCGAATTGCAGGAAGAAACCGGCCTGGATGCCGAAGATGTCTTGTATCTGATGGAACTGCAGAGCGGCAGCACCCGGCATCATGTTTACGAAGCGTCGGTGCAGGACTTTGAGCAGGTGCGCCCGCAAAACGAAATCATCGATTGCATCTGGCATCCGCTGGACGCGGTGGGCAATTTGAACACCAGCGAAGCGACGCTGCGCATCGTTCAAGCGTTTCAGCGACGGTTATGAGGGCTTAGCCAGCGAATGCGCGACGACCGGCGCTCATTTCGGTGCGTAATTCACCGATGAAGTTGGAAATGTCACGGATGGTGACGAGATGCTCGGGGGAAACGCCATTGAGCAATAAATCCACCCGTCCACTTTCAGGGTCATAAACCTTGATCTGCAGGAGCCCCTGCGCTGATGGGGTGCAGTCACATTTACGTGCCGGAAAGCCAGACTCGACGATGCGGCAAATATCGGCAATGACAAGCATGGGTGGACGCCTCACAGGCGATGGTTCGATGAATCCGTAGAGCATAGATGAGCAATTTGTGTCTTGCTCGACACAAAAATGCCAAGCGCGTCACAACTTCCTCAGTGCGCGTCATGATCCCAGATCCAGTTCCACATCCCCGGCAAACTCACCGCTTCCGAGCTTTTTTCCACGGTACGCGCCAGCGCGGCTTTCTCGAGTTCAGCGTGATCATCATAGAAAGGCTTGTCCGCCAGTCTCACTCCCGTGGCGGCAGCGCTATCCAGCAAAATCTGCAGGTATTCGCGGGTGTGCCGCGCGGTATAGCGGTTGAGATCATGAAAGGTCACCACCACTGGAATGACGCCGTCTACGGTCGGCAACTCACCGAGGGCAATACGTTCACGGACTTCCGATAATTGCCGCAGCATGTTGGCCCGGCGCCGTGGGCTGGCATTGAAGCCCCAGATCTTGCCGTCGTTGGCGCTCAGGTCCGTCAGCAAAACGTGCAAACCGTGCTGCTGATAGGCGGTGAAGGTGCGTTTGTCGTAATTCCAGAACGGTGGCCGCAACAGTGTCGGTGGCGCGCCGGTGATGGCGGCGATATCAGCCGTGCCGTTGCTCAGCGACTCTTCGAGTTCTTGCGGGTTGAGCAAGCGATGATTGGTGTGCCAATGGGTCGCGGTGTGAAACGCGAGAATGTGCCCCTCCTCATGTTCACGACGCATGATGCTGCGGCCAATGTCACTGTTGCCCGCTCGTGGCGCACGCGTCTGCACGAAGAACACCGCTTTGATATTCGGCATCAGCGGATTGTCCTTGAGACTGTCGAGCACCGTGGCCGACGGATTCCACAAACTCGAGGCGCTGGGGCCATCGTCGAAGGTCAACAGAAAGCGCACCGGCGCCTGGGTCTTCAGCCGTGTTTCGGTTTGCGCGGTCATTTCAATCGGGGCGGCGATGCAACCAGCCAGCCCAAGAGCAATGAGTGCGGCACAGAGAAGTTTGAATCCGGAGTTCATGTTTTGCCTTGAGCACGGCGACGGCCGTCATGTGGTCGATTGGCAAAACTCCCTCGCCCTTATCCATCCCTGCGCTCCGATACACGAGCGGAGGTTGGATAAGGTACACAGGGTTTGGTTCCGGCGCTCGCTCAGTGCGTCAATGCCTGCTGAAAAGAACTGTCGATAATCCCTGCCGTGGCCAACGGGGCCGGCAGCGCTTTCACTTTGAACAGGAAGTCGGCAGTGCTTTGCAGGTCCGTCGCAGCCTGCTGATCCACCGGCCCGACCGTCATGTGCGCCTGACGCAACCAGTGCCGCGACACTTGTTGGTCGAGATTGGCTTTCTTGGCCCACAGATCAGCGTACTCATCGGTGTGGCTATCGACCCAGGCCCGCGCCTGTTTCAAACGACCGAGAAAATCCGCAATGGCGGCACGCTTGCTGTCGATGGACGGTGTCGACGCCGCGATCGCGCTGAGCCCCGGCATCAGATTCTTTGCGGTCAGGATTGGTCGCGCGCCGGAGAACACGATCTGCTGGGAAATGTACGGTTCCCACACCGGGAAGGCGTCAATGCTGCCTTGTGGCAACGCGGCGGCGGCATCAATCGGCATCAGCTTGACGAAGTCGACATAGTTGTCCGGCAGACCGCTCTGCTCCAGGGCGCGCAAGGTTAACTGCTGACTCCAGGCACCCGGCCAGTAGGCGACTTTCTTGCCTTTCAGGTCGGCGATGGTTTTGACAGGCGAATCCTTCGGCACCAGCAACGCGATGGTCTCCGGATTCTGCCGCGAGACGCCGATCAGTTTCACCGGTGCCTGCTTGGCGGCCAGAAACAAAAAGCCGGAATCACCGAGAAAACCCAGATCCAGCGACCCAGTCTGCAAGGCCTCCGCCAAGGGTGCTGCGGCCTGGAAGTGTTTCCAGTCAACGGTATAAGGCGCGTCTTTCAGCACGCCGGACGCTTCCACCGAAGCACGGATGTTGTAGTAGTTCTGATCGCCCACATGCAGGACCAATGGCTCGGCTGCGTAGGAAAGCGGCGAGGTGAACAGCGCTGTGAGTAGCGCACTGCGTAGGAAACGAGAAAGCTTCATGGGCTGACCTGCAGAGGGAAATTGCATAGACCATAACGCTGTTATTTCTTGGTTTTGAAATTCGATTAAAGCATAAGCTCATCACTCTCGATGCCCGCTGTTCGCGTGGCAACAGTGGCTAACCACACTGTTGGCCATGCAACAGCTGAGTCCCTGCATCCTGCCGTAAAACCCTTATAAACAGGCACTTCCAAGCACATGGCACAGAGCCTGCAATATTCCATTCATGCAGGAAGCATTCGATAAAAATATTTTTTTGGACATAAGAAACCTGTGCCTTTGCCGGAGCGCTCCATGACATCGTTCTTTGCTTATTTCAAAACACTGCTGGCCGCCAGCGCCGTGGTGCTGAGTCTGCAACCGTTCGCCCACGCGACTGAGACCGCGCCAGCGGAAGTGCATCTCGACTACGCCTATTACTCGCCGGTCAGTCTGGTGCTCAAGCACTTCGGCTTCCTCGAAAAGGCTTTGCCGCAAACCAAGGTCAGCTGGGTACTGAGCCAAGGCAGCAACCGTTCGCTGGAATACCTCAACAGTGGCGGCGTGGATTTCGCTTCCAGCGCCAGCCTGGCGGCCGTGCTGAGTCGGGCCAATGGCAGCCCGATCAAATCCGTCTACGTCTACAGCCGCGCCGAATGGACAGCGCTGGTGGTGCGCAAGGATTCGCCGTATCAGACCGTCGCCGACCTCAAAGGCAAAAAGATTGCCGCCACCAAAGGCACCGACCCGTACTTGTTTACCCTGCGCAGCCTGCAACAGGCCGGACTGAAAAAAGACGATGTCGAACTGGTTCACCTGCAACATCCGGACGGCCGCACCGCGCTGGAAAAAGGCGATGTCGACGCCTGGGCCGGACTCGATCCGCACATGGCCGCCAGTCAGGTGCAGGCCGGTTCGCGCCTGCTCTACCGCAACCCGGCGTTCAACAGTTACGGCGTGGTCAGCGTCACCGAGCAGTACGCCAAGGAACACCCGCAGACCATCGACAGCGTGATCAAGGCCTATGAACAGGCGCGCGACTGGGCATTGAAAAACCCCGATGAATTCGCCGCCCTGTTGGCCAAGGAATCCGGTTTGCCGCTGGACGTGGCCAAGTTGCAACTGTCACGCACCGACCTGAGCAGCCCGCAACTGACCCGTGAGGACATCAGCGCCTCCAAGGCAGCGGCGCCGATTCTGGTCTCCGAGGAATTGGTGCGCCGAGGGGTGAATGTCGATCAAGTCATCGATCAATTGCTCGACAGCGGTGTGCAGCAAGCCGTCACCCACCAGTAATCGATCAGTCTCACGATAAATCCGCGCCTGTCGCGGATTTGTCGTGAGCGGAGCCAAGACCATGACCACTCACAGCAAAGACTTGCCCGCGCCACTTGCCGTACCGCGCCTGCGTCCTGCGAGTTTGAATTCGACATGGCAACGCCGCTGCAAAGGCCTGGCCCTGCCGCTACTGATCATCGTCGCGCTGGAAATTATCGTACGCATCGGTTGGCTGCCGTCCTACCAGATGCCAGCGCCGAGCGAGATCGCCCTGACCCTCACCGACCTCGCCGAAGGCGCGTTGTGGAAGCATATTGGCGCCAGCCTGATTCGGGTGTTGCTGGGTTTTGCCATTGGCGCCAGTCTGGCATTGGTGTTTGCTGCTTGGGTCGGTTTGAGCCGAGAAGCCGAGGCCTATCTGGAGCCAACGTTCGCCGCCCTGCGCTCGATTCCGAGCCTGGCCTGGGTGCCACTGCTGCTGTTGTGGCTGGGCATCGACGAG
This sequence comes from Pseudomonas sp. CROZ-RG-20F-R04-15, assembly GCF_022662375.1. Classification (GTDB taxonomy): domain Bacteria; phylum Pseudomonadota; class Gammaproteobacteria; order Pseudomonadales; family Pseudomonadaceae; genus Aquipseudomonas. Next base: position 192,584 of record NZ_JAKNQL010000003.1, read on the forward strand.
ACGTCGAAAATCGTCTTGATTGCCATCGGCGCGTTTTTTCCGGTGTACGTCAACGTCGTCGCGGCCATTCGCAATATTGACCGCAAACTGGTGGAAGTCGGCCGCATCTACGGCTTCAGCCGCTTGCAACTGGTACGACGGATCTTGCTGCCGGCCGCCCTGCCCGGCCTGTTCACCGGGTTACGCAGCGGCATGAGCCTGGCGTGGATGTTTCTCGTCGCGGCGGAGTTGATCGCGGCGACCAAGGGCCTGGGTTACCTGCTCAGCGACGGCCGGGAAACCTCGCGGCCGGACATCGTGCTGGCCGCGATCATCGTGCTCGCCTTGCTCGGCAAACTCAGTGACGGCTTGCTGGCCATGCTCGAACGTCGCTGGTTGAAATGGCGCGACACGTTCACCGGTCAGGACGCCAACGACTAAGCTGAAATCTCCCACCGGAGATTCAGCCATGTGCGGAAGACTCTCGCAGTACCGTGGCATTCACGACTTTGTCGCGGTGTTGAGCATTCCCGACGCGTTGATCAATCACGTCGGCGATGCACCGCTTGATCGCTACAACGCGGCGCCGACCACCGCGCTGGCCGTCCTGCATCAACAAGGGCAACAGTTGCATGCCGACAATCTGCGTTGGGGTTGGCGCCCGCACTGGGCCAGGGATCGCCCCGCCCCCATCAATGCCCGGGTGGAGAAGGTCGCCCATGGCCCGTTCTTCCGGGCGATCTGGCGCCATCGTTTGATTGTGCCGGTCGATAACTGGTTTGAATGGGTCGACGCCGAGGACAAAACCCGCCAACCGTGGCTGATCCGTCGCGCGGATCACGGGCCAGTTTTCTGCGCGGCCATCGGACAATTTCCGACAGCCGAAACAGCGGCTCGGGATGACGACGGTTTCGTCATCATCACCGCCGATGCCGTCGGCGGCATGCTCGATATCCATGATCGCCGACCGGTGGTGTTGCGCGCAGATCGAGTGCACGAATGGCTCGATCCAGCGACGCCCATCGAGCGTGCCGAACAAATGTTGCTGTTCGAAGGTGAAGGCAGCGAAGTGTTCGAGTGGCACAAAGTCGGCAAAGCTGTCGGTAACTCGCGCAATCAGGGCGCCGAATTGATTGAACCCGCCGGCTAAATATTTCCCGGAGCGGCACGTTCTAAAAAAAACGGCCAAAGCTTTGAATCCACAGCGTTACACCGGGTGTTTCAACGACGAAACACCGATGATGAAACAGACGTTCGAATGAACTAACCGCCTGTCTGACATTTCAACCGTCATACATACATTTAGAATCACTACGGATAGCATGCGCGCCGCATTTCCGATTGGTATACCAGTTGACCAAAGAGTCAACAAATCAGGAATCCCCCACAACTTCTACAAGCCTTGCAGAGAAATAAGTTGCGCGACGATTTTGCAATCAAACAGGTCAGCGGCCTGGAGTGTATTTATCTGTCGATGACAGAACGCTTTGAACTCGACTGTTTTATCGGCCACTACATCAAGACCCGAAACCTGCGTTCCGTACCCGATATCGAACAGACCCTGCGCACCACCCTCGAAGCGTATCCCGGCCACCCGCCGGTAATGGTCAACGAGCTCAATGCGTGGATCGATCGAACCTTGGGATTTCGGGCTTCACACCCCGATTTCACGCAGCTGGACGATCTTTGAAACCACGAAAAAGCCCCGTAAATGCGGGGCTTTTTCGTATAAATCAATTAAAACTTGCGATCCGGATCTGACAGGTCCCGACCGTCATCATGCTTCCAGGTTTGCTCCCTGTGCTTCTCCCGCTCGATTTCCTCCTCAGTCGGCTCATCAGTCTCTTGCTCATCCGTCTCTGGATGCTTTTGCTCAGTCGCCATGCGCACCTCCTTTTATCAGTAAACCTTCATCCCTAAAGCGTAGAACAGTTTCAAGCGGACCACTTACAACCACCAGCGCAGCAGAAAGAAGAACGCCATGCTCAGCAACATGCTGAGCAAAGTGCTGCGCGTATATATCACCAGTGCGATCGCGACCAGCGAACTAAGCAGATACGGGTTATCCCACTGCAGATTCAGCTGTTTGTCGGGCATGAAGACAATCGGCCCGCAAATGGCGGTGAGCATTCCGGGAACCGCAAACCCGAGAAACTGCCGCGCGTTGCTACTTAAACGTACCGGTAAGCGAGGCTCGAGAAACACATAGCGGTTAAGAAAAACCAGAATACCCATGCCAAAAATAACGGCCCAAACCATCATGTGCGCTCCCGATACAGCTTGTTGCAGACAAACCCGGCGGTCATTCCCGCCAGCCCGGACAACACCAGTGCCGAGCCCCATTGCCAATAGCTGAACAGCACGGAGCAGAACAACGAAACCGCCACACACACCACCGTCGGCACGTTACGCACCACCGGCGTGATCAAAGCGATAAACGTGGCGGCAATCGAGAAGTCCAGTCCCAGATGCTCAAGCCCCGGAATGCTGCTGCCGAGGACAATGCCGGCCAGGGTGAACAGATTCCACGCGAGGTAAAACGTCAGGCCGACGCCCAACGCATACCAGCGATTGAACTGCTGACGGTCATGCTGACTGGTTAGCGCAAACAACTCATCGGTGAGCAAAAAGCCCAAACCGATTCGCCAGCGCCCCGGCAGCGGTGAAATCACTGAGCGCATGCTCATGCCATACAGCAAGTGCTGCGACGTCAGCAGCAACGTGGTCAGCAGAATCGAGAAAATCCCCGCGCCGCCCTTGAGCATGCCGATCGCTACCAACTGCGCGGCACCGGCAAACACGATGCTCGACAGACCTTGACCTTGCAGCGGCGTGAGGTTGGCTTCGATCGCCATGGAACCGGCCAGCAGCCCCCACGGCGCGGTGGCCAGAGACAACGGCATGATCGCCACAGCGCCACGAAGGAACGCACTGCGTGGCATTACTGAGTCAGACATAAACGTTCTTCAACCAGGAAAACGGTCGGCGACTGTGCCAGCAAATTCGCTTTTCTGGCTTGAACAATCTTGCGCACTTGTGGGAAATCAGCCGAATGCAACCGTTCATCGGCAAGCCGCTTGCAACCGAGGATGGCCAACAACATGCTGGCGCTGCATTTTCCCCACGAGACCATGCCCTGCCATGACCGCCATCGACAGCGACGTGTACAAGACTCTGCTGGAATCGACCCAAGCCATCCCGTGGCGAATCGACTGGAAAACCATGACCTTCAGCTACATCGGCCCGCAGATCGAAACCCTGCTCGGCTGGCAGCAGGACAGTTGGGTCGGGGTCAACGACTGGGTCGAGCGCATGCACCCGGATGATCGCGATTATGTGGTGGAGTTTTGTGTGTCGCAGTCGCGTGCCGGGGTCGACCACGAAGCCGATTATCGCGCCCTCACCAGCACCGGCGACTACGTGTGGATCCGTGACGTCGTGCACGTGGTGCGCAAGGACGGCGAAGTCGAAGCGCTGGTCGGGTTCATGTTCGATATCAGCGAGCGCAAGAAAACCGAAGAACACCTGATCCGCCTGCAGAAACAACTGGAAGAGTATTCGTTTCAGGATGGTCTGACCGGCATTGCCAACCGGCGCATGTTCGACACCGTCCTCGAACGCGAATGGCTCAACGCCCAACGCACGGGATTGCCGCTGTCGCTGCTGATCCTCGATATCGACTACTTCAAGCAGTACAACGACCATTACGGCCACATCAAAGGCGATGAATGCCTGCGCCAGGTGGCCAAGACCCTGGCGCTGGCGGCCAATCGTCCTCGGGATTTCATCGCTCGGATCGGCGGTGAAGAGTTTGTCTGGCTGCTGCCGGAAACCGATGCCGAATCGGCGCGTCTGGTCGCCCGAAAATGCCTGCACCTGATCCGCCAACAGCAGATCGCTCATGCTCAATCACCAGTGTCGTCGCTGGTGAGTCTGAGCCTCGGCGTGGGCACTACGCAGGCGAGCGCCGAAAGCGATCCACTGCATTTTGTCGAGCGCGTCGACAAACTGCTCTACCAGGCCAAACACAACGGTCGGATGCGCGCGGAATTCGCTGATTTTCGTACTGACGATTAATCCCCTGACCGGCGTAACATAGCGCCATTCACAATCGCGTCAGGGAGACGACATGCTGTACCGAATCGCAGCCGACGGGCTGGTGCTGTTCCATTTGTCATTTATTCTGTTCGTGCTGTTTGGCGGGCTGCTGGTGCTCAAATGGCCACGTTTGATGTGGTTGCATTTACCCGCCGCCACCTGGGGCGTGATGGTCGAGGTACTGCACCTGACCTGTCCGCTGACTTACTGGGAAAATCTCATGCGCCATGCGGCCGGGCAGACTGAATACGCCGGCGGCTTCATCGAGCATTACATCTGGCCGGTCATCTACCCGGCCGGGCTCACCCCGCAGATTCAACTGGCGCTCGGCAGCGTAGTGCTGGCGGTCAACCTGCTGGTGTATGGTCGCTTGATCCGTTCGTGGAGGCTGCGTCGAGCGCTGTAATCAGCGCCGCGTCTGCTTCAAGGTTTCCAGCCAGACCGGATCCAGACGCGTCTGCTCAATGTCGAGCCCCAGCGCCTGCATCCGCTCCTTGTGCGCTTCGACTTCGCGCCACAGTTGCCCGTGATCGCTGGAGTTGCCGTCCAGTTCGTGCATTTGTGTCAGCCCGAGATGGTAGAAGCGCAGCACCTTCATCGCCGTCGGATCATTCTGCTCCACCGCCGCCGTCACCTGATGCATCACATTGGTGATACTCATCAGGCTGCGCTTGAGCCGCCAGCTGTATACCGCTGGCGCCATCCAGCTCTGATTCCAGAAACGCCCGCGCAACAGCGCAGCCGTCAGCAGAAACGCCACAAACACCCCGCCGACATTGAAGCGCAGGTTATCGCCGCCAGGTTCGCCGAACAGCGCCACCGCCACGCTGGAAAACAACATTGCCAGCACCAGGAACAGCACGGCGATGATGATCGTGCTGCGTCGGGTCTGCTGGCGAAAGGTAGCGGCATCCATCGGCTGAATCTCGAACATCACAAATGACTTCCTTGGGCGACAAAAGGGCTAACTGAAAAAACCGGCCGGCGCATTATCGCCTCTGCGACGGATTTAGCTATGCTGGGGCTCCTCTTCATCTTTTCAGCGTCCAAAGGGGACATGGCGGTATAGCGCAGATCGTGCCATCTTCATTCATGGATACACACTATTCGGATGCCATCGCCTAGTCTTGAGATGACATCGTTTTAAGGATCATTGCATGACCCAACGACACGTAATCAACGCCTCGGTCAGCCCGAAAGGCAGCCTGGAAACCCTTTCTCAACGTGAAGTCCAGCAACTGAGCGAAGCCGGATCCGGCAGTACCTACACCCTCTTCCGCCAGTGCGCCCTGGCTATCCTCAATACCGGCGCCCATGTCGACAATGCCAAGACCATCCTCGAAGCCTACAAGGACTTCGAAATCCGCATTCACCAACAGGACCGCGGCGTACGCCTGGAGCTGCTGAACGCTCCGGCCGACGCTTTTGTTGACGGCGAAATGATCGCCAGCACCCGCGAAATGCTCTTCAGCGCCTTGCGCGACATCGTCTACACCGAAAACGAACTCGACAGCCAGCGCATCGACCTCAGCACCTCGCAAGGCATCAGCGACTACGTTTTCCACCTGCTGCGCAATGCGCGCACTTTGCGTCCGGGCGTCGAGCCGAAAATCGTCGTGTGCTGGGGCGGTCACTCGATCAACACCGAAGAATACAAATACACCAAGAAAGTCGGCCACGAACTGGGCCTGCGCAGCCTCGACATCTGCACCGGTTGCGGCCCCGGCGTGATGAAAGGCCCGATGAAAGGCGCGACCATCGCCCACGCCAAACAGCGTATTCACGGCGGTCGTTATCTGGGTCTGACCGAGCCGGGCATCATCGCCGCCGAAGCGCCGAACCCGATCGTCAACGAGCTGGTGATCCTGCCTGACATCGAAAAACGTCTGGAGGCGTTCGTACGGGTTGGCCACGGCATCATCATCTTCCCGGGCGGCGCCGGTACCGCCGAAGAGTTCCTTTATCTGCTCGGCATCCTCATGCACCCGGACAACGCAGGGCTGCCATTCCCGGTGATCCTCACCGGGCCGAAGCACGCCGCGCCGTATCTGGAACAACTCGACGCTTTCGTCATCGCCACCCTCGGTGAAGCGGCCAAGCAGCATTACGAAATCATCATCGACGACCCGGCCGAAGTGGCACGGCAGATGACTCAGGGGCTGAAAGCGGTGAAGCAGTTCCGTCGCGAGCGCAACGATGCGTTCCACTTCAACTGGCTGCTGAAAATCGACGAAGGCTTCCAGCGCCCGTTCGATCCGACCCACGAAAACATGGCCAACCTGAAACTGCACCGCGACCAGCCACCGCACGAACTGGCGGCGAACCTGCGTCGGGCGTTCTCCGGCATCGTCGCCGGTAACGTCAAGGACAAGGGCATTCGCCTGATCGAAGAACACGGGCCGTACCAGATCCGTGGTGATGCGGCGATCATGCAACCGCTCGATGCGCTGCTCAAAGCCTTCGTCGCCCAGCACCGGATGAAGTTGCCGGGTGGCGCGGCGTATGTGCCGTGCTATCGCGTGGTCGCGTAATCCACAAGCATGAAGATCCGAAGATTTTGCTTCGGGTCTTCGTGGCGGTTCGACCGACTCAATTTGGCTTGAAACGTATTTCCCGATAGCGCGGTACCGACCGATGCCAGCCGACGTTGCCGAGCCATTGCACTCTGAACGCCTCGGCACATCGCAATGCTTGCTCACGTACGTCGGTTTCACACCTCATTCGATCAAGCTCGTCGGGTAGTCGCGCCTGCAGGTCGAGAAACTGTCGCATCCACACCTCAATTCTCTGATTCACTTCAGCCGCTGCCTGATCCGGACTCAGTCCATGATGATGTCGAAGGTGAGTCAGGAGGTTGTAAACGTCCTCATCAGGATTAGCCAAGATGCAGAACGACAGCACATCGTTGACCGCTTTCATCAGATTCAGTGATAGCCTGCGCAATTCCTGCCATAGCGAACAGTAATAAACCGTTGCGGGAAGATTTATCCGACAGGCAAAGTACGTAAACTCAAAGCACACCTGAAAACCTCCGGCATTGCGCCACACACTTTCATAATCGGCCAGTCCAGGCTGGGTTCCGCCGATGCGATGCGTCGAGGCATTCACGCAGCAATACAAATAGCTGCTGTATTGATCCAGTGTCCGTCGTACCCACTGATCAGGCATTGACGCCCCCGCCCGACGAATAATGTCCCTCAATCCCCCGGGCAGTCCTCCGCACTGACCTCCGTCATGCTCGGTCGCAACTTCGTGCACTTGTCGCAACGCCCTCTCCAGCGCATCAGGAGAGCAACTCAGATCCTCATCGGCCAAGTCATCCTGACAACTGAACCACCCGGTCAGATCAGAAAGTACATTCAGCGTTTGCGCGTTCGCATGGGGCCACATGAAGGCAGCGTATTTGCCTGGTAGATAAATATCCAACTGGTGTATCGCCTTGACGGAATCTGTCAGCCCCAGACTTTCAAGCCAAGCACGCGTTTGTTGTTCGGCCTGGTCAGCCATAGGACTCGGTGCAACATCAATCAGTTGCAAGATCGGTGGCAGTGAGTAACTCATGGGGCAACTCCGTGATTATCAGGTGAAATATCACGCAGCGCGCTGAAAAAGAGCGGGATAAACATATCGTCATCCTCGATGAACGACCATCGTCACATACGCTGAAACCGTAGATACCTTGCAGTTGAACAATCATTTGTAGCTATACGGTGTACTCCGCGAGAGCCAAGACGAACACCAAGGTGTTCGCCTGCGCAGAGAGGCGAACTTACACAGTTGCTCTAACGTTAGTTCATCAAAACAAGGCTTCAACTCTCCCCGCTACCGCCCATCGACTATCACGGTCAACCTGATATAGAACGCAATCGCGAAAACTCTATAATTAATAAGTCCTAAAAAAAAACAAACACCCAATAATTTTTACGCTATTTTTTAGAGACGCTGACTGCGACACCCTTGCAAACATTTATTCAAACGCCGCTCTGATTGGCACCGGGAGTAATCTGCCATGTTCCCTTCAAACCCTCAGCAATATGCGGCTGCCAAAAAAAGCTGGTTTGTTGCATTCGAGTATCAGGAGCAACATGCGGGCATGAAAGTCCGAACAGACCTGACACAGGCGTTGGCGAGTGTGTACCGACTTTCTACCGATAAAACCCGAATTATCTGCGACTGTGTCGAGCGTTTTAACACTGCCTCTCTGATACACGATGACATCATCGACCAAGACCGGGTTCGTCGCGGAGCCGACTCGGTGTGGGTCAGATATGGCGTGGCCACAGCGCTGATTTCGGGCATGTATGGTTACATTCAAGGGTTGAAATCGCTCAGTGAATCAGGAGCTATGACATTAGTTCAAGCAGGCCTCGATAGCCTGGAGGAGTTGCACATCGGCCAGCATCTCGACACCCTCTTCAGCGAGGGAACGGACTTGCCTACCATGGAGCAGTACCGCTATGTTGCTCAAGCGAATACCGGATGTTTTTTCATATTCATTCTGAAAGCCTGCCAACAACTTAAGCCCCTGCCAGAGCAATGTTACAACTTTCTGAAATCAATGCTTCTTGAGCTTTCCGTCTACTATCGCTTTATTAACGACTATTGCGACATCAATCACATTCCGCATTATGCGAAAAAAGGATTTGCGCCCGATCTTGAAGGAGGCCCCAAATCGTTCCTGATGATTATTGCAAATCAGCCACTGCACAAGCGCAATAGAAGCGAAATGCAGAAACGACAGATAATAATTAATTGGGGAAACGCTGAGGTATTCTCCAAAGCATTAACAATCATGGAAGACAGCTATGCAAACCTGCTAGGCTTTTTCCAACTCGCACAGCAACAGTTCAATGAGCTGGACTTCAGTCAACTTGAGAGTTTTCTCCATCACGTGCACTTCGAACAAAACCCGCAGGATAATTTCTATGCATCACTTCAGTTGAATATTTGAAAAAACGTTTCTTCGAAAAACCCATGTCGCCGTGCACTGCAAGCAGAACTGCCTCAACCACGGCCCGACAGGCGCGCCGCCAATGCCTTGGCCTGCAACGCCACATCCGTCACCGCCGTACTCTCCCACCACATCCCGCGCAACGGTGGTCCCATGGCAAACAATCGGCTAGCCGCACGCCCCTCGGCATCCAGTACCGCGCCATCCACTGCCGCCGCGATTCCCAATGCCAACGGCCCCGACTGCACCAGACCACGCACCAGCAACTGCTGCGGCAACGGTCGTGCCACGCGGCGCCAGTCGTATTCGATGCCACTGGAGTTGATCAGCGCGGCGCCCTGCACTACGCACGTTTCAGACTCACCACGCCTTCTTATACGAATGCCCACACTGCCATCCTCTCTTGGCTCAAGTCCTTTGAACGACGCCGCGTGAATCCGCAATCGCCCTTCTTTGTGCAATCGCTCAACCAGTTTCGCGCTCAACGGCGGCGAACGGTGGTGATGACTCTCCCACCACGGCCGAACATGCCGTACGAATTGTCGACGCTGCACGTCAGTCGCCTGACTCCACAGCCGGGCTATGTGCACCCGCACCGTGTCCAGCGGCGCCTGCCAATCGATACCTTGTGCGATGGCTGCCCGGCATTGCCGACGCAATTCACGCAACAACTGTCGTGGCGTACGCAGGCTGTGATCGCTGCCAAGAAAGTCGATCCAGACTGGCGGTTGTCGGCGCACGTGGGGCAGCAAGCCATGTCGGGAAAAGACTTCGATCGGCCCGCGATGCCCGGCCTGTTCCAGCGAAACCACGGCATCGACCATGGTCAGGCCGGAGCCGATGATCATCACGGTGGATTGCGGATCGAGTTGGCGCATGGCCGCGACATCCCAGGGATCGAGGGCGGCGGCGTTGAGGCCACTGGAAGCTTTCTGCGGAGTTCGTGCGGCAGGGAACATGCCGGTCGCCAGCACTGCGCAGAATCCAGACAATGACTGACCATTGCTCAGCGTGAGCTGCACCGAATCGGCATCGACCTGCAGATCGACGACTTCCGCTCGAATGTGTTCAACGCTCGAACCATAACGCGCCCCGACCCGCCGCGCTTCAACCAGACGCTGCTGCACATAGACACCAAACAAACCACGCGGCGGGAACAGTTCGCTGACCGGTACGTTCTGCTCCGCAGACTCCGGCCAGCCTCCGCCGGCAATGTGCTCGGTCAGCCATTGCGTCAGATCATCAGGATTATCCGGATCGACGCTCATGCGCGCCGCATTGCCGTTGAGTGTGTGGCCCAACTCGACTGCACTGTAGGCCTCGCCGCGTCCCAATTCATTACGCGGCTCAATGATCAGGACCTTGCGCCGGACGGGTAGACGCAACAACTGCACCGCCAGCATCGTGCCGCTGAGGCCGCCGCCGATAATCAGGATGTCTGCGCTCTGACTCATTCAAATCACCACATTACGCACAAACCGCACCGCAACATCGCCATCGTTGCGATAGGAATGCGGCTGGTTACTGGCAAACATGAAAAACTCCCCAGTGCCGATGTGCTGCGGCTGATCGCCGAGCATCAGCGTCAGGCAACCTTCAAAGACGAAAATCTGCTCGCTCCAGCCCTCGGCATCCGCTTGCGACGGGTAGACCTCGCCAGGTTGCAGACACCATTCCCACTGCTCGACTTCGCGTGTGGCCGTGGCTTTGGAGAGCAGCACCGCTTTGCTCCCCGGGATCGTGCCCGCCCATGCCACCTCGTTGATGCGGCTGGGATCACGCGCATCCGGCGCCTGGATCAGATCGCTGAACGCCACATCAAGCGCCTCGGCAACACGATCAAGCGTGGTCAGGCTGACGTTCTTTTCGCCCGCCTCGATCGCCACCAGCATGCGCCGGCTGACCCCGGACTTTTTCGCCAGCGCGGTCTGGCTCATGTCAGCGGCATGGCGTAGACGTCGCACATTCAGGCTGACGTGTTGCAGGACGGACGCCCGTTGCGTTGAATCTTTGTGCACTATATTGCTCACTCGGTGAGGTTGGGCAGTATACTGCGCAACGTTGGGCGCATTGTGCGACCTCCTTTTTATAGTGCGCAAGGTCATGACGTCGCAGAACAGCTCTCCCACTCCCCTTCGTTTTTCTCGTTTCAGCAAAGCCGAGTGCGTGCTGGTGCTGATCACCATGATCTGGGGCGGCACCTTTCTGCTGGTTCAGCATGCGATGACGGTCAGCGGGCCGATGTTTTTTGTCGGTCTGCGTTTTGCGGCGGCGGCTTGTATCGTGGCGCTGTTCTCGTGGCGGCATCTGCGCGAACTGACCCTGTTCGAACTCAGGGCCGGCGCGTTTATCGGCGTGGCGATCATGCTTGGTTACGGCCTGCAGACCGTCGGACTGCAAACGATCCCGAGCAGTCAGTCGGCGTTCATCACCGCGTTGTATGTGCCGTTCGTGCCGTTGCTGCAATGGCTGGTGCTCGGGCGGCGCCCCGGGTTGATGCCGAGCATCGGCATCATGCTGGCGTTTACCGGGCTGATGTTGCTGTCGGGGCCGTCCGGGGCTGCGCTGAATTTCAGTCCGGGTGAAATAGCCACGTTGATCAGCGCCATTGCGATCGCGGCCGAGATCATTCTGATCAGCACTTATGCCGGCCAGGTCGATGTGCGTCGAGTCACCGTCGTGCAACTGGCAACCACGTCCGTGCTGTCGTTCCTGTTGGTGGTGCCGACCGGGGAAATGCTTCCGGATTTTTCCTGGACTCTGCTGGTGACCGCGTTGGGGCTGGGCGCAGCGAGTGCGGCGATTCAGGTGGCGATGAACTGGGCGCAGAAGAGTGTTTCGCCAACCCGGGCGACGTTGATCTATGCCGGTGAGCCGGTGTGGGCCGGGATTGTCGGGCGAATTGCCGGGGAACGTTTGCCAGCGATTGCGCTGGTGGGCGCAGGGTTGATTGTTGCGGCGGTGATTGTCAGTGAGTTGAAGACCAAGGGTAAGGTCGCGGAAGCCGAAGCTGACTTGGAGCGGGAAACGCAGGGTTGATCCGCAACATCTTCAGCGTCTGACCCGACGCTTTCGCGAGCAAGCTCGCTCCCACATTTTGAAATACATTCCAATGTGGGAGCGAGCTTGCTCGCGAAAGGGCCATCTGCCACAACATCGCTGCCCCTGAAACAATGCCAAACAGAAAATTCCAGACTACTTTGTAGGATTCTGAGACATCCTGGCGTTTGGTGATCGGGGAGCTGGCACGTATGATGCTTCACAAACTTCCGCAGATTAGAAGCCTATGTCCCTGATAGTTCTACTGCTTCTGCCATTCATTGGCAGCTGTCTGGCAGCGGTGCTGCCACACAACGCGCGTAATACCGAATCCCTGCTGGCAGGTCTGGTCGCTTTGATCGGTACCGTTCAGGTCGCGATGTTGTACCCGCAAATTGCCCACGGCGGTGTGATTCGTGAAGAGTTCATGTGGCTGCCCAGCCTCGGTCTGAACTTCGTTCTGCGCATGGACGGTTTCGCCTGGCTGTTCTCGATGCTGGTGCTGGGCATCGGCACCCTTGTCTCTTTATATGCCCGTTATTACATGTCGCCGGACGATCCGGTGCCGCGTTTCTTCGCGTTTTTCCTGGCGTTCATGGGCGCCATGCTCGGTCTGGTGATCTCCGGCAATCTGATTCAGATGGTGTTTTTCTGGGAGCTGACCAGTCTCTTTTCATTCCTGTTGATCGGCTATTGGCACCATCGCGCCGACGCCCGTCGCGGTGCCTACATGGCGTTGATGGTCACCGGTGCCGGCGGATTATGCCTGCTGGCGGGGGTGATGATTCTCGGCCATGTCGTCGGCAGCTATGACCTCGACAAGGTCCTGGCCGCCGGCGATCTAATTCGCGCACATGCCCTCTACCCTATTCTTTTACCCCTCATTCTTATCGGCGCACTCAGCAAAAGTGCGCAGTTCCCTTTCCACTTCTGGTTGCCGCACGCAATGGCGGCGCCGACACCGGTTTCTGCCTATCTGCATTCGGCAACCATGGTCAAAGCCGGGGTGTTCCTGCTCGCGCGTCTGTGGCCATCGCTGTCTGGCAGTGAAGAATGGTTCTACATCGTCAGCGGGGCCGGCGCGTGTACGCTGTTGCTCGGCGCGTATTGCGCGATGTTCCAGAATGATCTCAAAGGTCTGCTCGCTTACTCGACCATCAGCCATCTCGGCTTGATCACCCTGTTGCTGGGCCTGAACAGTCCGCTGGCCGCCGTGGCGGCGGTGTTTCACATCCTCAACCACGCTACGTTCAAAGCCTCGCTGTTCATGGCCGCAGGCATCATCGACCATGAAAGCGGCACCCGCGATATCCGCAAACTCAGCGGCCTGATCAAACTGATTCCGTTCACCGCGACGCTGGCCATGGTTGCCAGCGCCTCGATGGCAGGCGTGCCGCTGCTTAACGGCTTTCTGTCGAAAGAGATGTTCTTCGCCGAAACCGTGTTCATCAACGCCACGGCGTGGGTTGAAGCGGCGCTGCCGATTGTCGCGACCATCGCCGGTACATTCAGCGTTGCCTACTCGCTGCGTTTCACCGTCGATGTGTTCTTCGGTCCGCCAGCCACTGATCTGCCGCACACCCCGCACGAACCGCCGCGCTGGATGCGGGCACCGGTAGAATTGCTGGTGTTCACTTGCTTGCTGGTGGGTATTTTCCCTGCGCAGATCGTCGGCCCGTTGCTCGCCGCCGCCGCGTTGCCCGTGGTTGGTGGCACGCTGCCGGAATACAGCCTGGCAATCTGGCACGGCCTGAACGCGCCGATGATCATGAGCCTGATCGCCATGTCCGGCGGCATCGTCGTCTACCTGTTGCTGCGCAACCAGTTCAAACTCGGCCGTTTCAAATACCCGCCGCTGGTAGGCCGCTTCAACGGCAAGCGCCTGTTCGAGCGCAGTCTGGTGGTGATGATGCGCATGGCCCGACGCGTCGAGCGGCGTCTGGGCACCAAGCGTCTGCAGATGCAATTGTTCCTGATGGTATTGGCGGCGGTACTCGCCGGCCTGATTCCGATGCTGCACAGCAGCCTGAGCTGGGGCGACCGGCCGAAGATTCCCGGATCGATCGTTTTCGTGACTCTTTGGCTACTGGCGATTGCCTGTGCCCTCGGCGCCGCGTGGCAGGCCAAGTATCACCGTCTCGCCGCCCTGACCATGGTCAGCGTCTGCGGCTTGATGACCTGCGTAACTTTCGTCTGGTTCTCCGCGCCCGACCTGGCGCTGACGCAACTGGCAGTCGAAGTGGTCACCACTGTGCTGATCCTGCTCGGTCTGCGCTGGTTGCCACGCCGTATCGAAGAAGTCTCGCCACTGCCAAGCAGCCTGCGCAAGGCGCGGATTCGTCGTCTGCGCGACTTGCTGCTGTCGATTGCCGTAGGTGGCGGCATGGCGCTGCTGTCTTACGCCATGCTCACGCGGCAGACACCGAACGACATTTCCTCGTTCTATCTCAGCCGCGCCATGCCCGAGGGCGGCGGCAGCAACGTGGTCAACGTGATGCTGGTGGATTTCCGTGGCTTCGACACCCTCGGTGAAATCACCGTACTGGTCGCCGTGGCCCTGACCGTATTCGCCCTGCTGCGCCGCTTCCGCCCGCCGAAAGAAAGCCTGCAGTTGCCAGCCCAGCAACGCTTGCTGGCGCCGGACGTGGTCACCGACCTGGTCAACCCGCGTTCGGCCAGCGACACCGCACTCGGCTTCATGATGGTGCCGGCCGTGCTGGTGCGCCTGCTGTTGCCGATTGCGCTGGTGGTGTCGTTCTACCTGTTCATGCGTGGGCACAACCAACCGGGCGGCGGTTTTGTTGCCGGGCTGGTGATGTCGGTGGCGTTCATCCTGCAATACATGGTCGCCGGTACGCAGTGGGTCGAGGCGCAAATGAGTCTGCGGCCGCTGCGCTGGATGGGCACCGGATTACTGTTCGCCACCGCTACAGGTCTGGGCGCGATGGTCGCCGGTTATCCGTTCCTGACCACGCACACCTGGCATTTCACCTTGCCGCTGCTGGGTGACATCCACGTCGCCAGCGCGCTGTTCTTCGACATTGGCGTGTATGGCGTGGTGGTCGGTTCGACGCTGCTGATCCTCACTGCCCTCGCCCACCAATCGGTGCGAGGTCACAAGACTGCATCGCTGCCAAAATCCGTCGCCAGTAAAGGAGCCGTCTGATGGAAGAAGTCATCGCAATCGCCATCGGCGTGCTCGCCGCGTCCGGCGTCTGGCTGATCCTGCGCCCACGGACGTTCCAGGTGGTCATGGGCCTGTGTCTGCTGTCGTATGGCGTCAACCTGTTCATCTTCAGCATGGGCAGCCTGTTCATCGGCAAGGAGCCGGTGATCAAGGATGGCGTGACGCAAGACTTGCTGCACTACACCGACCCGTTGCCACAGGCACTGGTACTCACCGCGATCGTCATCAGCTTCGCCATGACCGCGCTGTTCCTCGTCGTTCTGCTCGCCTCGCGCGGCCTGACCGGCACCGACCACGTCGACGGCCGGGAGCCTAAAGAATGATGGCGATGACTCACCTGATCGCCGCACCGATTCTGCTGCCGCTGCTGACCGCCGCCATCATGTTGATGCTCGGCGAACGGCACCGACCGCTGAAGGCGAAAATCAATCTGTTCTCCAGCCTCGTAGGCCTGTTCATTTCGGTGATGCTGCTGCAATGGACGCAAACCACCGGCGTGCCCGGTTCGATCGGCGTTTACCTGCCGGGCAACTGGCAGGCGCCGTTCGGCATTGTGCTGGTAGTCGATCGCCTGTCGGCGCTGATGCTGGTGCTGACCGGGATCATCGGCGTCAGCGCTTTGCTGTTTGCCATGGCCCGTTGGGACGGCGCCGGGTCGAGCTTCCACGCACTGTTCCAGATTCAGTTGATGGGCTTGTATGGCGCGTTCCTGACCGCTGACCTGTTCAATCTGTTCGTGTTCTTCGAAGTGCTGCTGGCGGCGTCCTATGGCTTGTTGTTGCATGGATCGGGTCGGGCGCGGGTGTCATCGGGGTTGCATTACATTTCGATCAACCTGCTTGCCTCATCGCTGTTCCTGATTGGCGCCGCGCTGATCTATGGCGTGACAGGTACGCTGAACATGGCCGATCTGGCGCTGAAGATTCCGCTGGTGCCGGAAGCCGACCGTGGCTTGCTCCACGCCGGTGCGGGGATTCTCGCCGTCGCGTTCCTGGCCAAGGCTGGCATGTGGCCGCTGAACTTCTGGCTGGTGCCGGCCTACTCCTCGGCCAGTGCACCGGTGGCGGCGATGTTCGCGATAATGACCAAGGTCGGCGTCTACACCCTGCTGCGCCTGTGGACCCTTCTGTTCTCAGGCCAGGCTGGAGCGTCCGCGTTCTTTGGCGGCGACTGGCTGATCTACGGCGGCATGGCGACCATGGCCTGCGCGGCGCTGGCAATTCTCGCAGCACAACGCCTGGAGCGCATGGCCAGCCTGAGCATTCTGGTGTCGGCAGGGATTCTGTTGTCGGCAATCGGGTTCGCCCAGCCGAACCTGATCGGCGCCGCGCTGTTCTATGTGGTCAGCTCGACGCTGGCACTGAGTGCGCTTTTCCTGCTGGCCGAGTTGATCGAACGTTCGCGCTCGGCCAACGAGATCCCCTTGGAAGACGAAAGCGAATTGCTGCCGCGCCCGCAGGAATCCTTGCAACCACCGAAAGGCATCAACCTTGATGACGAGCAGAAAGCCGTGGTCGGTCAGGTCATCCCGTGGACCATGGCGTTTCTCGGCCTGAGCTTCATCGCCTGCGCCCTGCTGATCATCGGCATGCCGCCGCTGTCCGGTTTTATCGGCAAGCTCAGCCTGATCGGCGCCTTGCTTAACCCTCTGGGCCTGGGTACTGGCGCGCCGATTTCCAACGCGGCCTGGGCGTTGCTGGCGCTGCTGATCCTTTCCGGGCTGGCGTCGTTGATGGCATTCTCGCGCCTCGGCATTCAGCGTTTCTGGACACCCGAAGAGCGCCCTTCACCACTGCTGCGCAAACTTGAATGCGCGCCGATCTTCCTGCTGCTGGGGCTGAGCATGGTCCTGACCTTCAAGGCTGAACCCCTGCTGCGCTACACCCAGGCCACCGCCGACGCGCTGAACAACCCGCAGCAATACGTCATGGCGGTGCTCGGCACCCGTGCCGTACCGAGTCCGGAAGCCAAAGCCGCGATGCTGGAGGTGCAGCCATGAACCGTGTGTTGCCTGCACCGTTGTTGTCGCTGGCACTGTGCGCCCTGTGGCTGACCCTGAACCTGTCGATCAGCCCGGGCAACCTTTTGCTCGGCGCGATACTGGGATTTGCTGCACCACTGATGATGCGCAAATTGCGCCCGAAACGCGCGCGCATTCGCCGGCCGGTGACGATCCTGCGGCTGTTCCTGGTCGTCGGTCGTGACGTGGTGATGTCCAACTTGATCGTCGCCTGGGGTGTGCTCAATGCGGGTCGTCGCCCGCCGCGTTCAGGCTTTGTCAAAGTGCCGCTGGACCTGCGCGACGCCCATGGTCTGGCGACCCTGGCGATGATCTGCACGGTGGTGCCCGGCACGGTGTGGTCGGAACTGGCGCTGGATCGCAGCATTCTGTTGCTGCACGTTTGGGATCTGGATGACGAAGCGCAATTCATCGAGCACTTCAAGAGCACCTACGAGCGGCCGTTGATGGAGATTTTCGAATGAGCCCATTACTGTCGAACGCGATTCTGCTGACGCTGTTCCTGTTCTCGCTGGCGATGGTGCTGACGCTGGTACGCCTGTTCAAAGGGCCGTCGGCGCAGGATCGGGTCTTGGCGCTGGATTACCTGTACATCGTCGCCATGCTGATGATGCTGACCCTGGGCATTCGTTATTCCAGTGACACTTACTTCGAAGCGGCGCTGCTGATTGCGCTGTTCGGCTTCGTCGGCTCGTTTGCCCTGGCGAAATTCCTGCTGCGTGGCGAGGTGATCGAATGAATGCTGAACTGTCTCTGTGGATCGAGATTCCGGTGGCGATCCTGCTGGTGCTCAGTGGCCTGTTCGCGCTGATCGGTGCGATCGGGCTATTGCGCATGAAAGATTACTTCCAACGCATGCACCCGCCAGCACTGGCTTCGACGCTGGGCGCCTGGTGTGTCGCACTGGCGTCGATCATCTGCTTTTCGGCGCTGAAATCCGGGCCGGTCATACATGCCTGGCTGATCCCGATTTTGCTGGCGATTACCGTACCGGTGACCACATTGCTGCTGGCGCGGGCGGCATTGTTCCGTAAGCGCATGGCTGGGGATGATGTGCCGGCTGAGGTCAGTAGCCGCCGCACTGAGAGTGGTAGTTAGTTCAGAGTTTTCAGTGTCTGGACTGGCCCTTTCGCGAGCAGGCTCGCTCCCACAGGGGTTGGGGTGAAGTCACATATCTGTGAACACCCAAAATCACTGTGGGAGCGAGCTTGCTCGCGAAGGGGCCAGCCAAGTCATCGCAAATTTCAGATCTGTTTCAAACCCACGCCACTGCCAACAACCCTGCCCCCAACACCGCACACAACGGCGAATACACCCAGGTGTCCAGCCGCGCAAACCGCGAATCCTTCACTTCCTTGAAAAACCCGACCAGATTCGAATCACCAATCGCCCGGGCAAACATCAACAGCGCAATCGCGCTGATCACCCATTGCAGCGCCTTGTGCGTCACCGCCGGCATTCCCCAGCCAACCCGCATGCACACCAACGCCGCAATCACCAGCAACGCCGCCGCCACGATCAACGTGAGCCAGCCCGACGGCTTGAACGCCGGTCGCACCGTTGCGACAAATCCGCGCACCGGCACCTGCGGCACGACTACTGCCGCCGCCCATTGCCCACCCAACGCCCAATACACGTGCATCAAAGCAATCACCGCAAACGTTGTCACCAGCCATTGAGCCAACACAAAGGTCATGGTTGAAATCCTTGGAAAGGGATTTGAACAAACCATCCTAGTCGGATTTTTTTCAAGTGCACGACCGATCAGCGGTAAGGTAAAGTGCCGCCCCATGAAATTCTCCCGTTCCGATCGCTCACTGCTGGCCTGGATGCTTTATTGCTGCGTCCTGTTCAACGTGTTCGCCTGCAGCATCGGTCACGGACAAATGGTCGGCATGCAGCTGAACGGTATCGGCGGCCAGTTCTGTACAGTCGACCCGGCCACTCAAGCGCCGCTCGCCAGCAACCCCACCGAAGAACCACTGCCAACGCTGTCCAAAGCGTTTGGTTGCCCGCTGTGCTCGGTCGGCGGTGGCATGGGCCCGGCGTTCAACTCCAGCCTGACCCTGGCGATCCTGCCGGAACAACGCAGCCCACCGCTGGCACCCATTGTCAGCGCCGACCTCCCTGCCCGCTTCACCTGGCCTTCGGCCAACCCCCGCGCCCCTCCGCTCGCCTGAGTGTCTCTACCTTTTGATTTGTCAGCCCACTGCGCCAACGCGCGGCGTTCGCCTGTGCGCTGACTCCTAGACAAGCATTCAGGATTCAATGATGAAACAACTCACTCTACTGGCGAGCCTGTGCGGCTGCCTGTCCGTTAACGTCTGGGCGCAATCCACCGTGGATCTGGCGCCGATCACCATCGATGGCGAGTCCGGCGCAGAACCGGGGCTGAGCCTCGACCAATCCAGCGGCATGGCCTCGCGCCTGGGTTTGAGCGTACGTGACACACCGGCTTCGGTGGCCATCGCCAATCGCAACGACATCGAGCGCCATGGCGCGCAAAACTTCCAGGACGCCGCCAACACCTTGCCCGGGGTCAACGCCAGCGCGCCGCCCGGCTTCGGTGGGTTCGTTTCCTACCGTGGTTTCACCAGCAGCCAGATCACCCAGATGTTCAACGGCATCAACGTTTCCGGCGGTCTCGCCCGCCCCGTCGATTCGTGGATCTATGACCGCGTTGAACTGGTCGGCGGCCCGTCATCGCTGATCAATGGCGCAGGCTCCGTTGGCGGCTCGCTGAACTACGTCACCAAACTGGCCAGCCGTGATGAACAAGCAGTTGAAGGGCGGGTCAGCTACGGCACCTACGACACCACCGAAACCGCATTCGGCCTCAACCACGCCCTCACCGAGCCAGGCGCCGACGTGCAGCACTACGCGCGCCTCGACGTCAGCCACAACACCAGCAACGGCTACATCGACCGCCAAGAGCGCGATGCCTGGAGCGTGGCGTTCTCGCTGCTCAGCGACCTGACGCCCGACCTGTCGCACACCCTGGCTCTGGAATATCAGGACGAACATGAAGACAGTCCGTACTGGGGTACACCCGTACTCAATCCCAAGGCCGGCGAGTTGAAGATCGATAAACACAACCGCTTCAACAACTACAACGTCGAGGACGGTCGTTACGAGCAGCGAACGATCTGGGTGCGCTCGATCATCGATTACCGCATCAACGACAGCACTACTCTGCGCAACACGCTGTATCACCTCGACAGTCAACGCGATTACCGCAACCTCGAAACCTACCAGTACAACGCCGACAACACCGCGGTAAACCGCTCCACCGCGTATCAAGTGCGTCATCAGGGCGAGCAGAACGGCAACCAGTTCGAACTGCGCCACGACAACACGCTGTTCGGTCTCGACACGACGTGGTCGGGGGGCTTCGAATACAAGGTCAACCAGACCACCAACTCGCCGCTGAACATCAAAGGTGCGAGCACGATTGACCCGAACAACTACCGTCCGGGGCACTTCTACGACATTCCCGGCACCAACCCCAAGCTGATCAGCGACAAGACCAACGAGGTCACCACCAAGGCATTGTTTGTGGAAAACCGTTTGGCGTTGACCGACAAACTGTCGCTGCTCACCGGTCTGCGCTATGACGACATTGACCTCGATGTGACCAACCATCGCACCGTGACAGCTGCCAATCCCAAGCACCTAAAACGCAGTTGGGAGCCAGTCACCGGACGAGCCGGCCTGAGCTACCAGTTCATTCCCTCGGCCAACGTCTACGTGCAATACAGCACCGCCGCCGAGCAACCGAACGGCACGCAGGACTTTGATGTCTCGACCGGCAAGCAATGGGAGATCGGCAGCAAATTCGATTATCTGAACGGGCGCGGCTCGGCGACGATTGCCGCCTACACCATTGAGCGAAAGGACTTCGCCGTGACTGACCCGCTAGACCCGACCAGCAGCATTGCGGTCGGCCAGCAGACCTCGAAAGGCGTTGAGATCGCCAGCTCCTTGCGGATCACCGACAAGCTATTGGCCGAAGGCAACTTCGCCTGGGTCGATGCGCAGTACGATGATTTCACTGAAAAGAATGCTGCCGGTGTGGTGGTGTCGCGCAAAGGCAACACGCCGACCAACGTGCCGGATCGGGTCGGCAATCTGTGGCTGACGTATGACTTTTCGCCGCAATGGCAAGGTGGGGTTGATGCGCGATATGTGGCATCGGTATATGCAGACACGGCCAACACCATGACCGTGCCGTCGTACACATTGTTTGGCAGCTTCCTCAGCTACAAGGTCGATTCGCACACCACCGTGACCGGGCGCGTGCGTAACCTGACCAATGAGGTGTATGCCGAATTTGCACACGTTTCGCCGGCGTATTACCTCGGATCACCGCGTACCTTTGAATTGGCGGTGGCTACCAAGTTCTAAAAGCTTCGCGAGCAAGCTCGCTCCCACAGTGGATATGTGTCGTTCATAAAACCAATGTGGGAGCGAGCTTGCTCGCGAAGAGGCCGGCCGCTACAGCCTCTATTTCAGATCAGCCGAAACCTTCTCCGCCACATCCTTCGGCAACCAGGCCTGCCAAACGTCCGGGTGCGCCTTCATGAACGCCACTGCCGCCTCCCGTGGCGCCGTGTGCTTCTCGCTCATCTCCGCCAGCGCCTTGTTCAACGGTTCGATCGGGAAATCCACTTTGCTGAAGAACTCGGCAATCTGCGGATACTGCTTTTGAAATGGCGTAGACACACCAATCGACAGCTTCGAGGCCAGCGACCGCGTCGGTTTCGGATTGGGATTATCGGCGTCAGTCAGGGTCTTCCACGCTTCAGCATCAAACAGTGGCTCTTCCAGTTGCACCAGTTTGAACTTGCCGAGCAACGGCGTCGGTGACCAGTAGTAAAACAGCACCGGTTTGCCGCGACGAATCGAAGAACTGATCTCGGCGTCCAGCGCCGCGCCTGATCCACTGCGGAAATTGGTGTAATCGTCCTGCAGACCATAAGCGGTCAACTTCTGCTTGTTGACCACTTCCGAAGTCCAGCCGATCGGGCTGTTGAGGAACCGCCCCTTGCTCGGAGCTTCCGGGTCCTTGAACACGTCCTTGTACTTCTT
Organism: Pseudomonas sp. CROZ-RG-20F-R04-15; assembly: GCF_022662375.1. Taxonomy (GTDB): domain Bacteria; phylum Pseudomonadota; class Gammaproteobacteria; order Pseudomonadales; family Pseudomonadaceae; genus Aquipseudomonas. Next base: position 214,946 of record NZ_JAKNQL010000003.1, read on the forward strand.
GAGATCACTGACACTGCGCAGGTCCGGCGCCAGCGGCTTGATGCCCTTGGCCGGATCACCCTTGATCACATACTCCGGCACCCACCAGCCCTCGGTAGCGCCCTTGACCGTATCGCCCAGGCTGACAACTTTGCCTTCGGCCTCGGCCTTGACCCATACCGGACTGCGCCCGGCCCATTCTTCGCCAATGACCTGGATGTCATTGTTGGCCAGCGCGGTTTCCAGCGTGATGGTGGTACCGGGCAACGTATCGGTCGGCAGTCCGTAGCCCTTCTCGACGATGATCCGCAACACATCGGTAATCAGACTGCCGCTTTCCCAGTTCAGGTCGGCAAAATGGATCGGCGCCTGGGCAGCGGTCACCGATTGCGCTGATGTCAGCAAACCGAACGTGGCCACGCTGGCGGCCAGTAACCGTCGAAATCCGTTCATGCATTGCACCTCGTGCTGTTCACAGCAATGGCAGGATGGCCTGACAGAAGACCGCAAGCCTCTGAATACTCAGTCAACTGACTGTAGCCGAGGTTCCTGCTTTTTCCGGGCCATGCCCCGGACGAGGTTACGAATCAGACTTTTCCTGCAAGCTTTGCAGCTCACGTCTGACCATGCTGGCGTATTCCGCGGGACGTAACTGGTAGATCTGCGCAGCCACCCAGTTCAGCCAGGCGCCCTGCAATTCGGCCTTGGCGGTAAACAAGCGCCGGGCCTCCTCGCGTGCAGTGTCGAGATTCTGCGAATGGAAATCCGCGCGGCTCACTCGCTGGCCTTGAACGTCACCAACTCGCCCTTGCGCCACTTGGCGGCTTTGGCGGTAACGGCTTTGAGGGTCTTGGTCAGGCCTTCCTGCAATTGCTGGTTGGCCGCAAACACGGTCACCACGCTGTGGCCTTCCTTGAACAGGATCGCGTGCCCGTCGGCAGTGTCGACAAAGGCGTAATCGCCCAGTCCATAGACCGTCAGTTTGATTTCGCGGAAACGGATATCCATCTTGCCACCTTCACGGCTGGGCAAGACCGATGCACTGAAATGATCGCCGACCTTGAGCTTCAGCCCCGGTTTGTCATCGACCACCAAGGCACTTTCGGTGTCGATTTCGGCCACGTAAATACCTTCGGCGTTCTGCTCGGTGATGTAAACAAAACGCGACTGGAACAGCTTGACCAGCTTTGCACGCAAATCACCCAACACGAACAAAGCATGCATATCGAGATTACTGACTGCCAAAGAAACATCCCCACATCTGAAAAAACCGCACACGGAAAACGCGCACGGCAAAAAAAGCCAGGCCGATGCAACTACCAATTGACTCAAATAAATAGCCGAATCGAGCAGAGTGCCGATTCAGCGCGAGGCCCCCAAGACTACTGGATTGTCACTCGCGAAACTCATCCAGATTTCGCCAAAGCTTGAAGGAAAAATCCTCACCGCTGGCAAGAGCTGTCTGACTACGAACTTTAGGGAAAATTCTCACGAAAAAAAGCACTTTTCCGACATATCGCTGGCGAAAAATTGCTTTAGATAAGCCCTGTCGTCAACAGGTACTGGCGATTCTAGAGCAGCGATGCTCATTCCGACTACCCGAAACGGCCTGTAAATATCGGCCAACTGATGAAAAGGACTTCATATGTGCACTCGGACTCACTTTGCCATGACCACAGACGCCCGTATCGAATCGCCGCTGATCCTGCGTGCCACTGATATAAACGACCATTGCCCACGCTTTCAAGTCGTACCGGCCGGCAATGCCTTCTTCCACATCAAGGAAACCTCGACCGGGCGCGTAAGAGGTTTCCGTGAAGATCACAACGAAGCCTGCGCCCTCGCCCGCTCACTTGAATCGAAAATCGAACTCCTGGCGAGCGGTTGCCTCAGATAAAGAGAGACCTACCACGCCAGACCGGCGCCCACCGAAGGAGTACACGATGGAATTGCCAGCATACGATCTGAAAACCCTGTTCGATCAACTGGGGCTAGATTCAGAAGATAACGCGATCGACGATTTCATCGAGGCGCATCCACTGGACGCCAACACCAAACTGATCGACGCTGACTTCTGGTCACCGCAACAGGCGCAATTGCTCAAGGAATGGTTACGGGCGGACGGTGAAGAAGCGGTCATGGTCGATGAACTGAATGTGCGCCTGCACCGAGGCAAGTAATCCCGGATCAGTGAAGGCTGTCACCCGGCTCGGCGTGCAACTGCGCGAGCCACGCAGCCTTGCATTCTTCGGCCTCGTCGCGACTGGCAAACGCCGTGCCGCGACGCTCGCCATTAAGCAACACCACCCAGCAGACGCTGCGGCCCATTGCGCGCAAACCGGCAGGCACGCCACTGCCGATCATCACGGCGACATCAACTCTGCACTGCATGCAGCCCTCCCGAAATCATTAGCAACCTAACTAAGTGGTCAGGTTAATGGTTTCTTTCGAGCGGAAACAGCGAGCTCGGTGCACAGATTCATTGCATCGGGCGTAACAATCCCTCAGCGCGGACTTTCCGGCTTATAGCCCAGGCGCAAACCACCCCAGTGCCGGCCCTTGATCATGATCGGCACCGACAGGTCATGCATCAGCTCACCGGTGTCGCGGGTGTAGGTCTGCAACAACACCGGTTGCTGATGGCTGCCGCAGCGAATACCCGTGCGGTCGGCAAACTTGCGCTTGGTGCGATTGTTCACCGCGTCGAGCTGCGCATCGCCCGTCAACGGCTGACTGAACAGCTGATTGTGCGTCGGCACATAACCCTGCTGCGTGCAGGCGATGGCAAACACCAGCCCCTCGTGACGCGGCAACAATGGCTCCTGAATCGCCGGCAGCACCTGATCGGTGTAACGGTCAAAACGGGTTTGAAATTTCGCCGGCTGGGTATTCGGGATCGGCTGGTATTGGCGGTCGAACAGATCTTCGAGGCTGATCCGGCCCTGCTCGACATCCGCCTCAAACCGCGCAGCAATCTGGCTCGCGCCTTCGCGGGCCAGATCGTAGATGCGCTGGTGATAGTCATCCAGCCCGACTTCGGCCAGACGTTCGCTGATGGTTTCCGCCTGCCCTTCCATTTGCACGGCGGCTTCTGCGAGGCGGCGCGTCTGTTGATCGCTGATCGCCAGATCGCTGCGCATCTGCTCGATCGCCTTGAACAGGCTGTCGAGTTGTTCGCGATTGGTTTCCGCACCTTGGGCAATTTCACCGACCTGACTTTCCACCCCGGCTGCCAATCGCGCAATGTTCTGCAGATGCTGGCCGGTGTGCTCGACCTGCTCGACGCCCGTTTGCAGATCGCTGGACAGCTCGCGAATCTGCTCAACCACCTGCGCCGTGCGCTGTTGAATGTCAGCGACCATCTCACCGACTTCACCGGTTGCCGACGCCGTACGCGCCGCCAACCCACGAACTTCATCCGCCACCACGGCAAAACCGCGACCATGCTCACCAGCCCGCGCCGCTTCGATCGCCGCGTTCAACGCGAGCAGATTGGTCTGACTGGCAATCGACTGAATGACCAGCGTCACGCGCTGAATGTCGTCGCTGCGCAGACTCAAGGCTTCGATCAATTCACGGCTGGCATTGGCGCGCTGACTGAGCTGATGCATGCGCGCGATCGAATCCACCAGTTCCGTGCGCCCCGCCGCGCTGCTGTGATGCGCCTGGCTGGCCGCCTCAAGCGCTGCACGGCTGAGCTGCGAAGTCGCATGTTCTGTGGCGATCATGACCTCGGCATTGCTGACGATTTGCGCCGCCGCATCGAGTTGCGATTCGAGTTTGCTCGCCAGTTCCTTGACCGAAAACGCCACACCCGCCGCAGACAAGGCGTTATGACTGGTGGTGTAGGAAAGGTCGCGGGTCAGCTCAGACATTGCGCTGCCAGTCTCGGCAGGTTGTATATCGGGGAGAGTTCGGGAACGCAGGCGTGGCAGCCAGACAATCAGCACCGCCAGCGGCATGCCAATGTACAGCGACCACTCACCCAGAGTCATGCCGGCCAGCAACAGCATCAGGGCGATGCTTTGCAGGGTCGGAGCGATCCAGCGGTTTTTCGGCAAAAGCACTGGTGCAGGCAAAGCCCCAACCAGAGATCCATCTCTCGTCATATCAACACCCCACGCTTGTTCTCATTATTGTGACTGCATTAAACGCCACTACAACGCCATTATCCATGGTCCGTTAGTCGTGGGGTCTGTGGCAGGTCAATGGAACGGCTCGGGATTATTAAAGACGAGCAAAAACAAAGATCGCAGCCTTCAGCAACGCCCGTGTGGGAGCTGCCGAAGGCTGCGATCTTTTCAAGGCGCCCCTATTGAAAGGGGTCACCTCACAGAATCAGGCCTGACGCTGGTGCTTGTCGATCTGCTCGTGACGCTCTTGAGCTTCGATGCAGTACTTGGTGGTCGGGCTGATCAGCAGGCGTTTCAGGCCAATGGCCTCGCCGCTGTCATCGCACCAGCCAAAGCTGTCTTCCTTGATGCGCTCAAGGGCTTGTTCCAGTTGCGGCAACATACGCTGGTCGCGATCGATCGCGTTCACCAGCCAAGTGCGCTCTTCTTCAACCGAAGCCGCGTCCGCCGGGTCAGCCGGGGTGTCCAGGCTTTCGATGGCGATACGATTTTGCTCAATGCGCTCGTGGGTTTCGACTTTCATGTTCTGCAACAGCTCAGTGAAGAAAGCGTGCTGCTCGGCATTCATGTAGTCATCTGCCGGCATGGCCAGCAACTTGTCCTTTGTCATTGATATCTCTATAAAAAAACGTGCATTAAGGCGAATTAGGGAGCGTTTCGGCGAACCGCGTGCGGTCGGCGAAAAGGCATCGTTTATTGCAAATGCCACCCGGCACTCAATTTACGAGGGGCGGCAGTCTAAGGCCCGATCGAGGCCTCAGCAACTGTAAATACAGGGAATTTGTCCGACAACGTCCGGAAACTGCTCTGACACAGGGTTCACACCGGCCATCGGAGTGCGTTTATAGCAAGAAATTCAGTCGAGCGGCTGTATATAGAAGACAAACGGCTAACCACGCAGCGCTCAGACGTAATTTTTTACCACGCACTGCATCGTTTCAGCAAAGCAGAACCGCAAAAGCCCCCCTACTATCAGGCCCATCGTGAGATCAAACAGCCTGAAGGAAGACCTATGCCCCGCCCCGATCTGCCGGCCACCGACGAGGTTTCACTCGCCAGCCCCCCGATCAATGCCGAGCGCCTGCTGCAACTGATCACCGACGAATACGACGCCCTGCCGCGCCAGCTCAAACGCATCGCCAGCTACATCAGCCAACAGAGCGACCGCATCATGGTCGACCGCATCAGCGACATCGCCCGCGAGTGCGAAGTCCACCCGTCCGCCATAGTTCGTTTCTCGCAACGCTTCGGTTTCAGCGGCTTCAGCGAAATGCAGGCCTTGTTCCGCAGCGCCTACACGCACAAAGCCTCGCCGGTGCAGAACTACCAGCAACGCATCCGCAGCATGATCGCCAACCAGTCGCAGCAAGCCAGCGCCGGCGACCTCGCCCGCGAATGCATCGACGCCACCCGCTCCGGCATCGAACGCCTGGGCCGCGAACTCGACGATGCCGCGTTCGAAAAAGCCGTCGAGCTGATCGTCAACGCCGATAACATTTATGTCGTCGGCGTGCGCCGCTCCTTCGCCGTCGCCGACTACCTCGTTTACAACTTGCAACACACTCAGAAAAAAATTCATCTGGTGTCCGGGCTAGGCGGCAGCTATCGCGAGCAAATGCGCAGCGTGCGCGCCAACGATCTGGTCATCGCCATCAGCTTCATACCCTACGCCAAGGAAACCCAACACTGTCTGCGCTTCGCCCGACAGCAACAGGCTAACACCCTGATCCTCACCGACAGCCACCTCTCGCCACTGGCGAAGCTCGCCAACAGCGTATTGCTGGTCAACGAAGGCAGCGCCCTTGCCTTTCGTTCGCTGAGTGCGACGTTGTGTTTGTGTCAGGCGTTGTTTGTGGCGGTGGCGTATCGGCTTGAGCTGAATGTTGATGAGATTCACGAACAAGCCGGATTTGACGACTGACAACCCAATACAGCGACGACCTGCCCGAACAGATCGACGCTGTGATTTGCTGCCACCTACTCGAGATTGACCTTGATGATCTGTTTCAACGGAAAGGTATCAATATTCGCCGCTTCGACGACTTTGCGATCGTTGATTAACGTGTCGATATCAATGTTGATGCCCGAATAACCGATAGCCACCGGTGTATCGAAAACTTGACGCAACGTCAGACTCGTCGCGGAGGACTTCACCACTGAACCGGTCACACCCGGCATCGCAGGCGTTACGGACTCCACCCGTTTACGGATATCGGCGTTGACCTGCGCCAGTTCCGCCTCTTTCTGTTTAACAAGCGCCTGATTGGTCGCCGGCACGACGGCCGCTGGCTTGTCGGCAGCCGCCTTGGTATCGCCTGCCTTGGCCACTGCGGACTTCCCGTCTCCCGCGCCATCCCCCTTGGCAGTTGGCTTTAGCGCGCGAAGCTGGTTCTCAATAGCCGTTTTGCGCTCATCCAGATCTGTCAGTGCCCGTGTAACCGCAGCCAATTGCGCACCGTTGCTTTCGGTCGAGGAAACCACCACATCCAACGAGCGCGCCAGATAAACCTGGGTTACCAGTACAAGCACAGACGTCGTGTCATTCTTGTCGTTGACCTTCGCATCGTTTTTCAGCGAAACCACCGCATTTGTCAGCTTGTTGCGTTGAGCGTCGGTGTATTTGCTTAAATATTTGTCGGCCGCAAGATGGGCATCGCTATACAGCACCCCATATGTTTCCGCCAATGGCACCGAGTACGCCACCGAATATCCCGACTTGCGCGCGCCCCCAAAAAATGCGCCGATCGCGCTATTGCTGACCCCTAGCCCGATATCACTCTCAGCCAGTGAAGCAAAGGTGAAGCCGGGAAAAGCCACCAGTGCATTCATTTTCACGTTGGTGTTCGGTACAAAAAGGTCCGGAACACTGGTCGCCGTCACAAGTCCGGACTTGTCCACCGGAGTTTTCTGCGCGGTGATGTAAGGCGCGGCCTTCTTCAGTTCCTCATCCAGCCTCATCCGATCAAACCAGACCGAACTCATGTAGTAATCAGCGGTTTTCATTTTGTTACCGGCCTTCGCGGCTCTTACCACATAAAAATCGCCTACTTCAAAGTTGCCACGCGGCGGAAATATCGGTTTGAAGTTCAACTGCTCCGTATTGGCCGACCACTGCTGCACGACCGCCCCGCGTTCCGGGCGGCTACTGCAAGCGACCAACCCAATACACAACGCACAAATCGTCAAACGATGAAAATTGTTCATGACATGCCCCTCGGACCCTTTTATGTGACCGACGGCGCGCACTCTTACTGCGCGCACGGCAGTGCCTCATCGCTCTAGGGTTGATGGACTGCAAGGGAGTAATACAAACGAGTACTGAATCAGAGGGCCTGAGCTCGCTTAACTGTTCCATCCCTGGTCGGTGCTGGCAATTTGACTATAGATCCACACAAGCAACCAACAAGCCCTTGAAAGCCTTTCTTTGCAGGTGTTTCGCAGGCGTTACAGATTTCGCTTCAGTCGCTTACAGGGCTTGCGCGCCCGCCGAGGCAGTAGTCAATCGACAACCTTTCCAGCTACATTCGGCATCCATCGACGATTGCAGGCAGTCACGCCAAGGAATTGCACATGAAACTGATCGGCATGCTGGACTCCCCTTACGTGCGCCGCGTGGCGATCTCCGCCAAACGCCTGGGCATCGACCTCGAACACGAGTCGGTCTCGGTGTTCCGCCACTTCGAGCAATTCCAGCAGATCAACCCGGTGGTCAAAGCCCCGACGCTGATCCTTGATGACGGCGTGGTCCTGATGGACTCGACCCTCATCCTCGACTACCTCGAAGCCAGTGCCGGCAAAAGCCTGCTACCAACCGACCTGAAACAACGCGCCCACGCCCTGCGCCTGATCGGCCTCAGTCTCGCCGCCTGCGAAAAAGCCGTGCAGCTCTACTACGAGCGCAACCTGCGCCCAGCCGACATTCAATACCAACCGTGGGTCGAACGCGTCGAAGGCCAACTCGCCGCCGCCTTCACCGCCCTAGAGCAAGAACTGGAAAAAACCGGCCTGCCCACCGACGGTACCCTCACCCAGGCCGGCATCAGCCTCGCGGTTGCTTGGAGCTTCACCGACCTCGTCGTCCCCGACCAGATCGACACCCGCCGCTACCCCCACATCGCCCAATACACCGCCTACGCCGAAACCCTCGAAGCGTTCGTCAGCACCCCGATGACCTGACCATGAGCACCACCGACACCGCCGCCCCGGCGTTAAAGGAAATCTTCAACGCCGAGCGCTTGCAGCACATCGCCCGCGAAATGAGCGCCGTGTACCCGGCGTTCAAGGCCAAGGCGTTTCTCAAACACGCCCAAGATGGACTCGCTGAATTATCAGTGATGCAACGCATGGCGCGTGTCAGCGAAAGCCTGCACGCCGTGTTGCCGCTGGACTACGAAGATTCCCTCGATGTATTGCGTGAACTCGCGCCAAGGCTGAACAGCGGATTCGTCAGCATGTGCCTGCCGCATTACGTCGCGAGTTACGGCGGGCATGCGTTCGACACCTCCATGGACGCCTTGAAGTACTTCACCACCTTCGGCTCCTCCGAATTCGCCATCCGCCACTTTCTGCGCAGCGACCTGGAGCGCTCGCTGGAACTAATGCACGACTGGACCCGAGACGAAAACCACCACGTTCGCCGACTCGCCAGCGAAGGCAGCCGACCTCGCCTGCCTTGGTCGTTTCGGTTGGAAGCGGTTCAGGCCGATCCGCAGTTGGCAGCGGGGATACTGGATCGGTTGAAGGCGGATGAGAGTTTGTACGTGCGCAAGTCCGTGGCGAATCATTTGAATGATGTGACGAAGGTGCATCCGGGGTGGGTGTTGGACACGATTGAAGGTTGGTCGTTGGAGAACAAGCATACGAGCTGGATTGCGAAGCATGCGTTGCGGAGTTTGATTAAGCGGGGGGATTTGCGGGCGCTGACGGTGATTGGTGCCGGGGCGAAGGCTGAGGTTGAGTTGTTGGATGTGCGGGTTGAACCGGCGGTGGTGCGGTTGGGGGAAGCGATTACGTTGTCGTTTGTGGTGAAGTCGACGGCGGCGCATGTGCAGCGGTTGGTGATTGATTATGCGATTGACTATGTGAAGGCGAATGGTGGGGTTTCGGGGAAGGTTTTTAAGTTGAAGACGGTGGAGTTGGCGGGGTTTGGGAGTGTGGTTGTGGGGAGGCGGCAGGTGATTAGGGATTTTACGACGCGGAAGCATTTTGTGGGGCGGCATGGGGTGAGGTTAATGGTGAATGGGGAGGTGTTGGGTATTGTTGCGTTTGACATTGTTGCCGGATGAGGCCGTATTTGGATTCGTTGATCTGGCAATACTCGGACTGATAGAGAGTTACGAATGGGGCTGCTTTCGGCCAATAGTTGCCGTTCGGATGAGACCGTCTCATTGTTCTTGTCGAAATGCAGGGATTGAGTTTAGTCTCCTAAAATCCCTGATTTTTTCAGTGGCACCGTAATTTCACAATACTCATCCTATGGATGGATACAGTTGCTCAAGAACGAGCGAAGTGAGCCTAGATGTCTGCAACGCTTCCATATGCGGCTTGGTTGAAAAAAGCTGGCCATAAAGTCACAACATCAGATGGTGTGTCTGTCGACGTTTTTGAGCTTCGAGTAGAGCTTAGTTCGACTCCAATTCTCAGCGCTTGGGCGAAGGCTTTTCGCGAGCACTACTGCCTTGACGCGCAGATAGACCGACTCCGAAGGGGCACCGGTAAGTCTCGCGCTGAATACCTAACACACATGGTATTTCCAGACAAATCGCACGATTTCGGGCCAGCGACACGCTCCGGAGATTTTGCGGAAATCCTCATTGCTGACCTTCTTGAAAGTCAGTTTGGATTCTGGGCACCTAGAACGCGTTATGACGATAAGCTTGTTCGTAACGAGTCACCAAAAGGCACGGATGTGTTGGCGTTCAAGTTTCATGGTGCAAGTCCTTCAAACCCTTCCCGTAAAGACGTTTTGGTTTCTTTTGAATCTAAGGCGCAACTTAGCGGCAAGAAGGCTATGCCACGTCTGCAAGATGCAGTGAACGACTCCGTCAAAGATGTTTATCGTATTTCAGAATCCTTAAACGCTATCAAGCGGCGCCTGATTAACCGAGGCGATGAGGACGGTGCTGACCGTATTGAGCGTTTCCAAGAAGGTCTAGAAATCCCCTACATTCGAATGACGGGCGCTGCCGCAGTTTTCTGCTCAAGCATTTACGACTCAGCCTATATTTCTGAGACGACCGATTGTGCAGGTCACGAGAATGTCGACAACCTCATGCTCGTCGTTGTGCACGCCAAGACATTAATGGCGTTCGTACATTCTCTTTATGAAAGGGCCGCAAATGAAGCCTGAAAATCGAGCCCGTTTTGCTGCTGCTATAACTCTTTCAAAAGGCAAAATGTATGAATACGGGATTCCCGCGGAGGACCATCTTGAGTTCCCCGAAGGTCTCGATCTTGAAATGCAGTTTCCTTTGGCTATCGGAACACTGGGGGACTTCGCATCCGAAACAGTAAGCCGCGTTGTTGGATCGGTAGATGCCCTCGAGACTCCCCACGATGAGGTTATCTTTGCATCCCAGGTGCTTCAGGCTTTTGATGAGTCCCTGCTGAATCAGAGTATTTCGTTCAATTTGCGTTTGCTGTCTGCGGCTGGTTTCTATCTAGGGAATATCCCCGGTAATGCCGCAGTGCAGATATCTCGGTTACGCCAGCTTCCAGAGTCTGAAGCTGCCCCTTTAGCTAGGGCAGTGAGTCTGGCCCTGGACAAACCATGGGTCCGATCTCGAGCGGCGTTAGAACTTCTCCGTGCGAGGTCTATTCTGGTCGCGCTTGAAAGGCATTACGCGACAGGAAAGGAGGGTGGCACGGTCTTCAACGAAATTAGAGTATTGCGACATTGGGCGTATTCATCGGCTACCGCTCATGAGTTGTTGATGTCTGATTTGCTTGGTGCAGTGGCAGTGACTCGGATCGCTAATTCCGCGTGGACGTTGATGCCTCAATATAGCGATCTGACATCAGAAACATGGAGACCCTACCTATCTCGCGCCCTGTCTATTAAGGAAATGTGGCCTTCTCAGCGGATGCTTGGGGAAGCAGGTCTATACAGGGGACAGTCTGGCGTTGTTCAGATGCCAACCAGCACCGGCAAGTCTCGAGCAACAGAACTGGTAATTCGATCAGCTTTCCTTTCATCTCGAACGAAATTGGCATTAGTGATTGCGCCATTTCGGGCGCTTTGCCAAGAGATAGCGAGTGATCTGGATAAAGCGTTTAAGGATGACGGTTACAGCGTTAATCAGGTCAGTGATGCGTTGCAGCCCGATATTGATCTCAATATTTTCGGGTTAGAGATTGAAACAAAGCCACAGGTCGTTGTTTTGACACCGGAGAAGCTTCTTTTCTTGTTACGGCAAGAACCAGATATCATTTCGAATGCGGGTTTGGTGGTTTATGACGAAGGCCATCAATTCGATACCGGCACTCGCGGGGTGACGTACGAATTGTTGCTGACTTCCATCAAACGGATGCTATCGGAAGATTCGCAAAGCGTGTTGATTTCGGCGGTAATACAGAATGCGTCCGCCGTTGCTAATTGGCTCTTGGAAGATCAGTCGAAGGTAGTGACTGATAACTCAATGCAATCGAGACGTCTGGTCGCTTTTGCGAGTATTCCTAAAAATGTCACGGATGGGCAGTTGCAGTTCAACGTCCTATCGGACAGTGAACAGAGCTTTTATGTGCCTCGTGTGATCGTTGCTGAAAAAATGCCCCGCCTAAAAGGAGAGAGAAAGGACAGATTTTTCCCTACCAAGGAAAGCGGCTCTATTGCGTTATACCTCGCGTTATTGCTTCTGAGGAATGGTGGTGTCGCTATCTATGCAGGTAAAAAAGCGTCCGCCGCAAAAATTGTGAAGGATGCAGTCGAGGACACTTTTCTCCGTGGAGTCTCCCTCCCTTCACCGCTGGAGTACAGTGACCCAGAAGAAATTCGTCGATTCGTTCGACTATACATTGAGAACTTCAGCGAAGGTGCCTACTTAACTAAGGCAGCTGCGATAGGTATTTTTGCTCATCATGGAAACACCCCTCAAGGAGTTCGCCTCGCTATAGAACATGCAATGAGGCAGCGTTTGATCCGTCTGATCGTCTGTACCTCCACTCTTGCTCAAGGGGTAAATCTCCCCATCCGATATCTGCTTGTCACAAGTGCAATGGTTGGGCGGGAGTCCATTCGAGTTCGAGATTTCCATAACCTCATGGGGCGAGCGGGCCGAGCAGGAATGTATGGTGAGGGCACGGTAATTTTCACAGATCACCGACTGTACGATGAACGTACCACTCAGACGTACCGCTGGCGGGATACGGTGAATCTGATAAAGCCAGATACTGCGGAGCCCACAGGAAGCACGTTGCTTTCTCTGTTCGATCCGATGACGAACGAATCAGGCAGAAATTCCATAACTTCACCGAGCCCGTCTGAGATCGCTACCCAGATTGTCGATAATTGGGACGGCCTGTGGGCTGCCGTAGGAAACATTTCTGAGGAGCTCATTCGAAACGGATATTCAGTCGCCTCCCTTCGTGCACAAATGGAGGGAAAAAAGAAGATTGTCGAAGCCGTAGAAAGCTTTCTGATGACCTACCGAAGTGATGTGGACTCAGAGACGTTTGTAGCAAATGCCAAAGTCCTTTCAAGTGAGACGTTGGCCTATTCACTTGCCACTCCAGATCAGCAGATGTTGCTGTCGGGTATTTTCGAGTCTGTAGCACGCAGGATTGAAAGGCTTGTGCCGGAGACGACGACTCAACATCGCTTTGGACGCACCCTACTGGGAATCGATCACGCGTTGGCAATTGATACTTGGGTTCGCGCCAATGTGCAATCTCTGGAGCATGTCTCGTCGGCAACCGAGCTGTTTGAGAGAGTTTGGCCACTGTTGGTTTCGCTTTCGACCGAGAAGAGGCTTCATGACACCATCCCTGATGTGGCATTGGATGGATTAGCTACTGGATGGCTCGAAGGACATTCTTTCGCAGTTCTTCAGCAACAGCTCGATGACATAGGTGCGAAGTACCCTCATGGAGCTAATTTTAGGGCATTCGATCTTGATCTGGTCGTAGACCTTTGTGAGCAGACATTCGGCTTTGAGTTCGCTTTGCTCCTTGCTGCTGTCAAAGAGGCGTTCTTAGCTCTGGCGGTAGAGGAGATTGGAGATGAATTTAGATGGTATGCAGATCTTCTTCAGAAACGCTTGAAATACGGGCTTCCTGGCGAAGAGTCTATCTCGTATTACGAGGCAGGGTTTTCTGAGCGAGTAATAGCACAGCGCATGGCTTTTACGATCTTGGATACTGCGGAGACGAGCTATGAGGCCCGAAATTTGATACGTGACAATCAGGCGGAATTTGAGCTAGTCCTCGACAATTATCCCTCTTATTTTGAAGATGTTTTCCAAAGGATTATCGCGCCGCAGTCGTAGTTCCCGTTATCTAACATATGCGCCGCAGACGTCTGCTTTTGGCCGAAAGCTGATTATTTATTACGTCCAGTAACCAGAACAAGAACGTTTCCCCCAAGTCCGGCTAGATTCAAGCTACTTCCCTTCAGATCGCTGAGAAAGGCGGAAGAACATAGCCTTCATGAGTAAGCCGTTTATTAAGTTTAACTCGTCTTCGATACGGAGAAAGTCTGCAATGGTATATCCTACAGAGACTTTCTCGGAAAATCCGGCTGCTAAGTTTGTGATTGCCTCATAATTTTCGTTATCTTGAGTAGTTGACTCTGTTAATGCCAAAAGTTTTGTTGTGAACTCAAAGTACTCGTTCGAGTGAATTGCAAATAGTGTTTGAGTGGTGTCACCTTTTTTAGCCCACACATCATGCTGCACTCTATTTCGTTTTGATCTTGACAGGTCGAGACGAGTCAATACATCTGTAACTGATTGTAGCTCCTCTGCTTCTAAGTACTCGGCTGCGAGTTCTCTCGCTGCATTTGTAGTCTTTGCAGCACCATTGTACTTCTTAAGCTGCTTTTTAGCGTCATCAGGAGTGGTATCAAGTAAAACTGCAAATAGACAGTTTAAGTTTACTTCTGCTTGCGCCCATAGTGCAGCGATTGCACCTATTTTTTTAGAGAACTCTGGAGCTTCCTGAATAATATGCGAACCGACTTCCAAGACAGGTTTTCCGTCTCGGTCCCGTATTTTTATCCCGAACTTTTCCTTTTTCATAAACACTCCTGATTTCAATACTACGTCAGCTGGTCAGCCTAGCTGAATCGTTCGTTCTTTGATAGATACCCGAGTGGCCGCCTTTGGCCGAAAGCGGACCTCGGTTGAACCCAGCATTGACGCGGCAGCTGTCAAAACTAGTTACTCAAAACCACGGTACTGGAAGCTAGGTAGGAGAAATATCTTCTGCCTGCCTCCTACCAGCTTCCATACGGAATGCCGTACTTTTCCACATATCGCTTAGCCTTCTCACTTACCGGATAGGCATAACGACCACCGTGCTTCCCTTGTTCCGGCCCCAAAACTTCTATCTCACCTTGACCACGGGCGACCTCAATCGGATTTCGACATGAGTCTCTAACCCATGCCTGGAGTACGCCGCCCGGAGCGAGACCCACGTAGAGCGACGCCATAAACCGAGCGGTTTTCTCCGGTGTTTCCGGGCAACGCTGGTGTGTTGACTTCACCATCAGTTGCCTGCCCTCTTCCGGAATCTCGATGAAACCTTGATAGGTTTTTTGCTCTGTTATGGATTGCCAGCGGACAAAGATCTGTTTTGGAAGATCAGCGCCCGTCACAGGTCTCCCGGTACCCGTTACTTTCCCCCAACCACGAGCAGACTCTGTGCGGATATCGGGCTCGCCGCTAGCAGCAGTGCTCTTGCCAGCGCGAAAGAAAATTCTGTTATTGATGTCTTGGACGGAGCTGTCCTCTACCCAGACCTTCATGTAATTCGGCTCAACGAACACTAACTCCCACCATGGATATTTAGGGTCATTTTCGCCGGTTTCTGGGCCTGTGATTTGGCAGCCGGACAAAAATAAAGCGCCCAGCAGCGCAATCCTTGCTTTCATTACAAAAGATCCATTCAGTTAAGTGTCACGACTACCAACTTCCGTACGGAATGCCATATTTGTCGATATACCGCTTTGCCTTTTCACTCACCGGATAAGCGTAACGCCCTTCGTTCTTACCTTGGCTCGGCCCTAGCGGCTCAATTTCTGCCTGCGCTCGAGCGACTTTGACCGGGTGGTGGCAAGAGTCTCTTACCCAAACCTGCACAACACCACCGGGGGCCAACCCTAAATAAACCGACGCCATAAATCTCGCTTCCTGATCAGGCGTCTGCGGGCAACGTTGATTGACGGACGCCACCATCAACTGCCTGGCTTCCTCTGGGATTTCTACCCATGCCTGCCACGTTTTCTGTTCGACAATCGATTGCCAACGGACCCAGATGCGAACAGGTAAATCTGCTCCCACTACTCTCCTTCCGCTGCCGCCTACCCCACCTGTCCAACCTCGGGCGGACTCCGTGCCATCTTCAGGCTCTCCCCCCGCAGCGGTGCCGCCGCCGGTTTTGTAGAAAATCCTGCCGTTGAATGTCTTGAACAGAACTGTTCTCTACCCAGACCTTCATGTAGTCCGGCTCGGTAAACGCCAACTCCCACCACTCGGATTTCGGGTCATTTTTTGCTGATAGTGGTTCAGCAACCTGGCATCCCGTGACTAGCAAGATGCAAAGCATCGTAATGAGTTGCTTCATTGGCTCACGGCTTACCAACTCCCATAAGGGATGCCAAATTTCTCGATATACCGCTTGGACTTTTCGCTGATGGGATACGCGTAGCGTCCTTGGTTCTTGCCTTGACTAGGCCCTAGCGGTTCGATCTCCGCCTGTGCTCTGGCGACTTTGACAGGATGGTGGCACTCGTCTCTGACCCAAACCTGTACAACACCACCAGGAGCCAACCCCAAATAGACCGATGAAATATAGGTGCTCCGCTGCTCTGGTGTTTTCGCGCAGCGCTGGTTGACCGAGGTCAGCATCAATTGTCTGGCTTCTTCGGGTATGTCGACCCATGCGCGATAGGTCTGAGGCTCTACGATGGACTGCCAGCGAACGAAAATTCGTTTTGGGAGATCAGCGCCAACTACCGCTTTTGCGGACGCGCCCACTCCGTCCCAGCCTCGGGCCGACTCAGTACCATCTTCTGGGTACCCGCCCGATGCAGAACCTCCACCCGTGCGCAGAAACGTCTTGCCCTTAATGTCTTCCACAGCAGTGTCTTCAACCCAGACCTTCATGTAGTTGGGTTCGGTGAAACCGAGTTCCCACCATGGGGATTTAGGGTCGTTTTTTGCTGACAGCGGGTCGGCATTACAACCCGCCACAAAGAGTGTGCACAGCAGTGCTGTAAATAACTTCATTACCAAAGCGTCCAGTCAGGTACGTGTGGGTGCTTTACTCGGATTGCATCTTCCGTGGGGGCGTTTATGTAAACAGCTCTGATGCCACTTCCATCTCTCCTGCCAAGCGGATGGTTCCAGTTGGCGGACGTGTGAATGTACTTGAGTTTGAGCATTTGCTCCTCCTCTGGCGTGGTGCTGTAGTCGCCGGAGACAAAACGATCGCACATGGGCTGAAGTTCTTCAGGAACGGCGAAGCCTGGCGTCTCGGGAATGTCTTCGAAGCGAACGCCTTTGGCTTTGGCGAGTTGATGCATCACGCGCAGGCTCACTCTCGACAGTAACCCACTCACCGGACGCTTGAGTTGAACGGCGGCATAGACTCGTTTGACTCGAGGACTGAGTCGATCCTGAGGACTGATCGGCATCAGTAAAGGAGGTGGTGTAACGACTTCCAGCATTTCGGAAGGCCAGCCGTTGGCTAACCACTGATTTCTCACATTGACCGCATCCTGGTAGATCGATGTGGTGGTGACATCCACGTAGTTGCCGACTTCTAGCGTTTGCATTGGGCTAATGAGCACGCATTCTTCAGCGTCCTCAAGGTAACCTCCACCCACATCGGAATGCACACCCGGCAAGACAATTTCCGGATGATCCATCGCTACTCGATTAAGAGCGAAGTTAGCCCTGCACTCATCCCGCGCCGCCAACTGCACAACATCGGTGAAGTAACGTCGGTCGAGGTAGAGTTTGATCCCTGTTGCGACTGCACTTTTGATATTGCCCAAATTGGACCATCCAGCAATCGACGGCACAGTGTCGAACAAACCAATGAAGCCCACATTGATGTCGCCGTTGTATTGATCGACAAAGGTCGGACTGAGGACATCTGATTTGCTACGAAGAATCTCGCCTAAAGGGCCTTGTTTGCCACGCACGATCTCATTGGCGAAATGTCTGGCGGCTGCCGCACCGCGACTGAAGCCAAACGTGTCGAAGGTCAACGAAGCAATTTCACTACCGGGATTTTTATCCAATACCTCAGTGATACGCTGTTCGATCGACGCGAAAGAAGATTGGACGCGCCCGGCAACACCGGTTTCGCCACGCCCTGTACCGGCGCCGAATTTACTGTCTTCTTCACCTGAACGGGTACCTATGCCTTCGACGTAGACCATACCGAAAGCTTTCTTTCGTGGTCCCTCTCCCTCAGCGAGTCGCGGTGCCTCATACAGTTCGCTCAGCTTTTTCACGTTGCTGACGTCGTTGGCGTAGCTGCTATCCGGATCGCTCATGTACGGCTGACAACTAGCCGGAATATCTGCCGGCGCAATCGGATGCTGCGCCCCACACAGCAATCCAGCCGCCGTGTTGTTCGCATTATTCCCGGTGCCATCAAAGAAAACCCCAATCCTCAACGCAATCCCGATTTTCTCAGGTTCGCGCGCGGGTTCTTTCCCGTGTTTCTCATATTCCGCCCAACGCTGGGCGTGAATATCGACGGGTTTGGCTTCTTCGTAACGAAAATTTTTCGGGGGGTTGGGTACGTAGCCACTCATCCGTGATTCCTGGTTCTGATCCTTGAGAACGGCCCGAAGGGTGACAGCCGAGGCTGGGGGGCGCAAGCCGTGGCCGTTTGCCAGCCGGGGTATTACCGCAGGGTTCGACGAGGGTTTCCCCTCGTCGAGATCGGGTTGGTTAGCTGGCGATTTCGACGTTATCCAGCGCTTGGTTGACGGCGATTTCGCCGAGCATCACGACTTGGGCGATGCCCAGTGCGGTTTTGCGGTGGGGGGTGTCGAGCATGGCGGCGAAGTTGAGGAGCATTTCGCTGGCGGAGCCGAGGGTTTCGCTGGCGTTGGCGAGCAGGGATTCGCTGTTGTACTTCGGGTTGGCGAGGTACATGCGTTCGGGTTGGTGGGTGCTGGCCATGATTTGGCTGGCGGGTTTGAGGTAGTGGTCGAGGGCGCGCTCGGCGGCTTCGTGGAATCGCTTGGAATCGGGGGATTCGTAGGGGGATGTCGGGTCGGTTTCTGGTGGGTTGGGTGTTGGTTTGATCATTGATGAAGCTCCTACGTCAAAAAAAGGAGCCATCACTCTCGCTACCAAACGAGGGTGGCGGCCATGCGCAGGTTGGTAGACCGGGACGTAGAAAACCGGCGCGCCCGAAGACGCCCTGTGCATGACCACCATAAAAGCCGTGTCGAACAGACACTGCGAATCATGATGCTTATGCAATCTACGAAAACTCAGGGCTACCAAACCCGATCGCTGTTTTTCAGCGACCGACAGACGATAGAACCCGCGACCTAGACGCACAAGCCGGCGGATTCTGGCTTAGTCGTAGGTAACGGCGCAAGGCGTTGTAGGGTTTTGGTGGTTACTTGAGGCTTCGTTTAAACAGTTGTGGTTTTTACTGTTTATTTCGGTCAGTGGTTGACGGGGTGACTGGGTGGGCGTCTTCGCGAGCAGGCTCGCTCCCACAGGGTTCTGTGGTTGAGTTGGGATTGGTGGTGGCTGGGCTTGCGCTATCGCGAGCAGGCTCACTCCTACAGGGGATTGAGTCTGGCTTGGGATTTGGGGTGAGTGGGCTGGCGTCTTCGCGAGCAGGCTCGCTCCCACAGGTTTTGTGTTGGGCTTCTGGGTTCGCGGCGGGCAGGCTGGCGTGATCGCGGGCAAGCCCGGCTCCCACAGGGATTGGGGGATGGTTAGGGTCGGTGGCGTGTCATGTTGATGAGGGCGGATCGTCCACCATTTGGTGCCGGGCGTTCTTCGATGGAGTACGGCACGAAGCCAAGTTTCGGGTAGAGCAGCAGGCCTGCGGTGTTTTCGTTGAAGCAGGACAGTTGCACTTCCCTGGCCTGGTATTTTTCGAAGCCCACTGCGGTCATGGTTTCGACGATGTATCGCGCGACACCCTGGCCTCGGGCGTAGAGCGCGACGATGACGTTGCCGATGCAACAGATGCCATCGTGCTCAGCCCGGTAGAAGTTGGCGAAGCCAACGAACTCGCCGTTGGCCAGAAAAGCCGTGGAGTCGAAGCGTTGGCTGATTGCGCTGTGCATCTGTTCTTCCGTCAGCGGGAAGTTCGCTTTCGGGAACATGAAGAACAGCTCTTGTTCGCCTTGGGGAAAGCTGCAGAGGGTGTTGACGTCGTCGGCGGTCACTGGCCGGAGGGAGAAATTCATCGCTGCCCTGCCCTCACTTTTTACCCGCCAGATGATGCGCGACCAAGGCGTTGGCATGACCGTGGCCCATGCCGTGTTCATCCTTGAGCCACACCACCAGTTCCATGTGTTTCTTGTCGCTGATGCCGGCGAGCAGCTTCAGCCAGTGATCGATGGGCTGGCCGTATTTTTTCTCGATGGAAGGGAAGTACGACGCCGGGCCTTTTACCTTGTTGTCTTCGCTCATGCTGCAAGCTCCCTGTGGTCACGACGGAGGGTCGGCGGACGCTCCTTGTCGGCAGGTCATAGAGTGGACGCGAGACGCTCTTCCGGCAAGTGGCCCGCCGATCAGTTAGGGCCACACGGCACCCCTTATTTTTTTGATAGCGCTCTGAGTCGCTCTCTATCGGTCAGCCCATCGGTCCTGACGCTGGCGACAGTCGTGTGGTTTTTCTGCTCCGGCGAAAGGATCGGTTCGCCGGGGTATCGGTAATCGCTAAAGCCCTGCATGACTTTTTGGTCGATGGCACTGTTACCGCAACTTTGCCGCAAGGCAATCACTGGCACCAACGAGCCGGGGGTGTAAGTCAGTTCCAGCTGCACCGACTTGTGCTCGGGGGTCGACAGCTTTTCTTGCGCCAGCGCTTTCTCGATACCTTCAATCTTCGCCCTGACGCTGTACTGCATCCTATTGAGATAGACCTTGTTGTACTGCTGTTGTTGTTCGATCGTCATCACCACGCCTTTGGTGCGCAGGCGTTGGAGGTTGTCCCATGAGTCGGCTTTGAAATACAGCTTCAGCGCCCCCGGAAGGTCTTGTGGGCCGCCTTTGCCGTTTTCCAGAAACTCGGCGACTTTGAGTTCCATTGCGGTATTGCCGGGTTCCGCGATAGAGCACTCATAAAAGTCCCGGGCAGCCACCAGATCGACCGGCCCGCCGACACCGGCGGCCGCCATATCGCCCAGTCGGCTGTAGACATTCGGCGCACGTCGGGCCACCGACTCATAGATGTCTTTGGCCTTCTCGATGTTTTTCGGCACGCCATGTCCCTGCTCGTACATCTCACCGAGGATCACCTTGCAGTTGGCGTTCTGGGTGCTGAGATAGCGGATTTCGTCGAACTGCTGCTCACTGATCGACGCTTGCTTGAAGTACGCCGCACAACGAAAGCTGGGGAATTCATCGTCCGCAAGATTGGGGCGATGGTGGGATTTGCAGCCTGCAACGAGGGCAGTAAGCGCCAGTACAGCAACAACCTTGTTCATGAATGGCATCCGTTGAAATCGTGCAGATTTCATCGGCAGGCAGGCGCAAAACCTGAAGCGTCGATGACTCGAACACACCACAAAAAGCTGTGGGAGCGAGCCAGGTCGCTCCCACAGAGGAATGCGATCTTCAGGTGGTTTCGCGGACCGGTACCCGAACTATCTCCGAGTCTAGTCGTTGGCTGCTGGTCAACGACACGCGAGTATCAAACGAATCTATGTCGGGATTTACCGACGGTATGTTCTTCGCAGCGTCGTCGAGGTCGTAAGCCGCTAGATCCAGATAGCGTTTTATACGAACTCTTTCATAGGCGGTGCTTTGAACGCCATCCAGTACGAGCCAGACACAGAACAGCACGACAGAACCCAGTATCAAAACGATAGATCCCTTGCCCAAGGTAAAGAACGGGGTGGCTTTGATCACCTCAGTGGACAGCGCAATCATGAACGCGATAAGCGAAGCAAATATCAGATTCTGAGAAAGCGGTGGTCTTGGCGGCTTGCATGTCAGATCCGAATACGCGGATAACTCGCGGAGCTTTTGCGTCGTATAGCCTTCCTCACGAACCGTTTCCAGAAAGAATGCATAGCAAAGAATATTTTCTTTTTCCATCCAGGATTGATGGTCGATGGCGTGATCGCTGAACTGCTGCGGATAAACCGTGCGCAGCGCTTTGAGCCGAGTGAAGTAGAGGATGAACGCCCAAGGAGCGAGCGCGATATAGGCGTAGAGCGTCAACCCCGGATACTTGATCCCGAAGCCTGCAAAAATACAAAGCGGAATAGTTGAAGCAGCAGCCAGCCACATGGGCCACAGTTTCCGCGCGTTTCCCCGTTTGAACAGCAACTTGTTAGGTCGCTTACGGCTAAGTTTGTACAGGTTTTTCAGGATGGTCCATTCCATAAGTTTCATGACCAATTCGTCCTTTGGGTCAAAAATGAAGAGATGTCGCGTTGGCTATGCTATGGGAATAGACCGGGATTTACAGCCATGTTCGCCCGGTCTTTTGATCCTGACAGGTTGAAAAAGCCATCCGGCAAAACCGGAAGGATTACTTGTCGCGCTCAAATCGAACGCTGATTCACCCGCGCCATCAATTGCTCAGCACTTTCCTTGCGCTCGGAATAACGGTCAACCAGATGCGCCTGTTGATCGCGCAGCAACACGGTGAACTTCACCAGCTCCTCCATTACATCCACCACACGATCGTAGAACGGCGACGGCTTCATCCGCCCGGCCTCGTCGAACTCCATATAGGCCTTCGGCACCGAGGATTGGTTGGGGATGGTGAACATGCGCATCCAGCGGCCCAACACGCGCAACTGGTTGACCACGTTGAACGACTGCGAACCGCCGCAGACTTGCATCACGGCGAGGGTTTTACCCTGGGTCGGACGCACCGCGCCGAGTTCCAGCGGGACCCAGTCGATCTGCGCCTTGAACACGGCGGACATCGCGCCATGACGTTCGGGTGAGCACCAGACCTGACCTTCCGACCACAACACCAGTTCGCGCAGTTCCTGCACTTTGGGATGGTCGACCGGGACGTCGTCGGGCAGTGGCAGACCGGACGGGTTGAAGATCCGCGTTTCAGCGCCGAAGTGTTCGAGCAGGCGTGCGGCCTCCTCTACCAGCAAACGGCTGAACGAGCGTTCGCGGGTCGAGCCGTAGAGCAGCAGGATGCGTGGTTTGTGCGCGTCCGCTTGCGACGGTTTGGCGTTATCGAACAGATTGAGATCGAGGTTGGGCAGTTCGGACATAAATCCTCCTTAAAGCGTGCCGATTCGGTCGAGCGCGGTTTTCAGTTCATCGCGGCTGAGGCTTTCAAAGGGCAGATCGAGGAAGGCCTGGCAGCGTTGGCCGATGCGCGTTAATGTCGCGCGGAAGGCCGCGTCAATCGTGGCTTCGTCGCCCTTCACTTCGGACGGATCTTCCAGCCCCCAGTGGCATTTCAGCGCCGGGCCGAAGTACACCGGGCAGGTCTCGCCGGCGGCTTTGTCACACACGGTGATGACGATGTCTGGCGGGTTGCTTTCGAAGGCGTCATTGCCCTTGCTGTGCAAACCGTCGATGGCAATGCCGGCCTGTTGCAGCGTCGACAGGCTGCGCGGCAAGACCTGGCCTTTGGGAAAGCTGCCGGCACTCACCGCTTCAAAACCGGGCGGTGCCAGATGATTGAACATGGCTTCAGAGAGGATGCTGCGGCAGCTGTTGGCCGTGCACATGAACAGAACTCGCATGGTTTGCTCCATTGGCAGATTCAGCAGCAGGCGGCTTCGCGAACCGGACGACCATCCATGTTCTGTAAGCGCGCGGCATTGTCCTTGAGCCAATCGGCGTTGGCTTTGGACGTCACTTGCAGAATCTCGCGCACCCACGCCGGCAGCTCCGGATTGAGCCGGTAATAGACCCACTGGCCCTGACGGCGATCGAGCAGCAAGCCATTGCTGCGCAGTTGCGCGAGGTGGCGGCTGATTTTCGGTTGGCTGTCGTCGAGCGCACACATCAGCTCGCAAACGCAGAGTTCACCTTGATCGGAAATGAGCAGCATGGCGCGGACGCGGGTTTCGTCAGCGAGGCTCTTGAAGACTTCGGTGGGAGTGATCATGGGACGGGCTCTGTACATATGGAAATTCGAATATACGGATATCCATATATTAATCAACCCCAAGAATTTCCTTTTTGCCAAAGCGCTGTAGAAGGCACAGTCTTCAATGCCGCACGCAACGTCATTCCTGCCAGCCCTGCAAACGGGACTACAGGTGCGTGTCCACCGGCGCGACGATCTCTACTTTGATCTTGTCCGGATCCTCACAATAGAGGGCGTAGTGCTCCGGGCCGCCGGCGTACGGATAGGCGCTCTCGTAGAGAAGACGAAAACCGGACGTTCGCAGCCAACCCGCCATTTCATCCACTTGCGCCTGTGAACCCGCCTGAAACGCGAGATGATTCAAGCCCACGCCCCGGAGGTTGAAGCCCTGTTGCAGATCGCTTGCCTGAACGAACACCAGGTAGGTGCCGTTGAGAATAAAGCTGCGCCCGGCGGGCCAGTTTTGATGCTGCGTATAACCCAGCATCAAGAGCAACGGCTGCCAAAAACGCAGCGAGACTTCCAGCGATGAGACATTGATTTCAACGTGATGAAGCATGCCGGTTTTGGGTGTACTGCCCAGATCGCTATTGGTCATCGGCGGCATTTCCTTGGGTTGCGCCAAGGGTTTTCAACAGCGTATGACGACTCCACGGGCCGCAGTACTCAGGCACGTGCGCGATCAATCGGTAGCCGCAGCGGGTGTACCAACGGGCGACGTCGTCATCCAGCGTTTCGATCAACGCATCCACGCACGCCCTTTCAACCGCTAACGCCTCAAGCTTGTGCAACACCTGAGTACCCAGCCCGGTTCCGCGCCACTGCGCGTCGATCCACAGGTAATTGACAAACAGGCGCCGGAATTCGGTTCTGCCGGTAGCGCCGCCGATCAGTGTTCCATCCTCCATCAGCGCACAGGCGATGGCTTCCGCGTGCCCGCCGCGAGCCTCAGACAAGGCTCGGCCATGCCGTAAGACGCCGTCTCTGATGGCCTTCAAGATGTCCGCATTGATGTCGCGAACGGTAAGCCATTCCCTCATTGCTGCTCTCCATTGCCAAAGGCCTTGGCGCTACTCAAGCAAAAGCGGCGCCAACAGCAGCACAGCCAAAAAGATTAACGGATGCCGGCCCGCGATCTGCCCAGCAACAACCCCTGCTCCGCCTCACACAACCCCACCACATAATCCCAGACCACCCGCAGTCGCACCGAGTTGTGCAACTCGCGCCGCGTGCTGATCCAGTAGCTGCGTTCGATGCTTTCATCCGGCAGTAATGGGACAAGGTCATGGTCAGATGACGCCATGTAGCACGGTAAAACCGCAATCCCCAACCCTGACCGAGCGGCCTCCTGCTGGGCGATAACGCTGGTGCTATGGAACACAACCCGAGGGCTGCGACAGAAGCTGTTGAGAAACATCAATTCCTGACTGAACAGCAAATCATCGACGTAACCGATCCACGCATGCCGCCCAAGGTCTTCGCGACTGTGCAATGGCGGGGCTTTATCGAGATAGCGTTGGCTGGCGTACAACGCCAAGCGATAGTCCGTGAGCTTGCGCGTGACGAGCATGTCCGCCGCCGGGCGCTCCAGGTGAATGCTGATTTCCGCTTCACGGTTGAGGATGCTGACAAAGCGCGGCACCGCGACCAGTTCCACTTCCAATCCCGGATAGCGTTCGAACAAGCCGATCATGCGACTGGCGAGAAACTTGATGCCCAGCCCTTCGGTGACGCCGACACGAATCTTGCCCAGTGGCGCGGTGGATTGGGTGATCTCTTCCTGTGCCAACAACGCCACGTTTTCCATCGCTTCGGCATGTTTAAGCAGCGCCTCCCCCGCCGGGGTCATTTCGTAGCCTTGCGCATGCTGGACGAACAGCGCGGTGCCGAGGCTTTTTTCGATGGCTTCGATATGGCGGGCGACAGTGGCGTGGGTGGTGTTGAGACGGCGGGCGGCGGTGAGCAGGCGGCCGCTGCGTTGCAGTTCGAGAAAAAACCGCAGGTCGTTCCAGTCGAACATGGCGTGTCCTTGTCGGCTATGGTCAATGCAGGCTGTTTGAAAACGCACAGCGGCTGCGCAAAAACTAACATTCTTTTGACGAAAGCTAACAACTAGAGTGTCCGACAATAAAAACAAAAAGCGAGGTCAGGGAATGCAGACTTCCCTCGATGAATACGACTACATCGTGGTCGGCGCCGGCCCTGCCGGGTGCCTGCTGGCCAATCGACTGTCGGCAGATCCGCAGCAACGCGTGCTGCTGCTCGAAGCCGGCGGGCGCGACAACTATGCGTGGATTCACATTCCTGTCGGTTACCTGTTCTGCATCGGTAACCCGCGCACCGACTGGTGCTTCAAGACCGAAGAACAACCGGGCCTCAACGGCCGCGCCTTGAGCTATCCGCGCGGCAAAGTGTTGGGCGGTTGTTCGTCCATCAACGGCATGATCTACATGCGCGGCCAGGCCAACGATTACGATGGCTGGGCGGCCGAGGGCAATCCGGGCTGGGCCTGGAACGATGTGCTGCCACTGTTCAAACAAAGCGAAAACCACTTTGCCGGGGATGCTGAATTTCACGGTGACAAGGGTGAATGGCGCGTTGAACAACAACGACTGTCGTGGCCGATTCTGGATGCCTTTCGCAGTGCTGCCGAACAGAGCGGCATCGCCAGCATCGACGACTTCAATCAGGGCGACAACGAGGGTTGCGGCTACTTCCAGGTCAATCAGAAATCCGGCGTGCGCTGGAACGCGGCGAAGGCGTTTTTGAAACCGGTGCGTGACCGGGCGAATCTGACGGTGCTGACCGGGGTTGAGGTGGATCGTGTCTTGCTGGAGGACGGTCGCGCCTCAAGAGTCAGCGCGCGTCATGAAGGTCAGGTCAAACAGTTCAAGGCGCGTAAAGAGATCGTGTTGTGCGCCGGCTCGGTCGGTTCGCCGAGCATTCTGCAACGCTCCGGGATTGGCCCACGGCCGCTGCTCGAACGCTTGGGCATCGGCGTGATTCATGAGCTGCCGGGCGTCGGCGGCAACCTGCAGGATCACCTGCAACTGCGCCTGATCTACAAACTGGAAAACGCCCGAACCCTGAACCAGATCGCCGGCAGCGTGTGGGGCAAGATGGGCATGGGCCTGCGCTATCTGTATGACCGTAGCGGGCCGCTGTCGATGGCGCCGAGTCAGTTGGGCGCGTTTGCGCGTTCGGGGCCGGAACAGACTTCGGCGAATCTGGAATATCACGTGCAACCGTTGTCGCTGGAGCGCTTTGGCGAGCCGTTGCACAGTTTCCCGGCGTTCACCGCTTCGGTGTGCGATCTGCGTCCGCAAAGTCGTGGGCGCATCGATATTCGTTCGGCTGATCCACAGGAAGCGCCGTTGATTCAGCCCAACTATTTGAGCCATCCCGAAGACCTGCGCGTGGCGGCGGACGCGATTCGACTGACCCGCCGTATCGTCAGCGCCCCTGCCCTGCAAGCGTTCAAACCGGTCGAGTATCTGCCCGGCGCCAGTCTGCAAAGTGAAGAACAATTGCAGGAAGCCGCGGCGAAGATCGGCACGACGATTTTCCACCCGGTCGGTACTTGCCGCATGGGTAATGACGCTGAGGCGGTGGTCGACGCACAGCTGCGCGTCCATGGCGTGCCCGGCTTGCGCATTGCCGATGCGTCGATCATGCCGCGCATCACCTCGGGCAACACCTGTTCGCCTACGCTGATGATTGCCGAGAAGGCTGCTCAACTGATCCTGGCGGGACCTGTACACAGTCCAAATGTGGGAGCGAGCCTGCTCGCGAATGCGGTAGCACATTCAACATAAACGTTGACTGACACGACGCCTTCGCGAGCAGGCTCGCTCCCACAGGAATCAACAGCACATTCAAGGCATCGCGCATCACCCGGACACGCAACACCAGTGGAACAACAAAAACAATCACTGTGAGGGATACCGATATGTCAGAACACGTTCAGCCGCTGGACGCTGTGCGCAGCGCGGAGACCAGCCCGGATACACGCAAAGTCATCTTCGCCTCATCACTGGGAACGGTGTTCGAGTGGTATGACTTCTTCCTCTACGGCGCCCTCGCGGCGGTGATCAGCAAGCAGTTTTTCGCCGGAGTCAACGACACCACCGCATTTATCTTTGCGCTGATGGCCTTCGCCGCAGGCTTTATCGTGCGGCCGTTCGGCGCGTTGGTATTCGGTCGGTTAGGGGACATGATCGGGCGCAAATATACCTTTCTCGCGACGATCATTCTGATGGGCGTGGCGACGTTCTGCGTCGGTCTGCTGCCGACCTACGCCAGCATCGGCATCGCCGCGCCGATCATTCTGGTGCTACTGCGCATGCTTCAGGGCCTGGCGCTCGGCGGTGAATACGGCGGCGCTGCCACCTACGTTGCCGAGCACGCGCCAATCGGCAAACGCGGCTTCCACACCAGCTGGATTCAGTCCACTGCCACCCTCGGCCTGCTGCTGTCGCTGCTAGTGGTGCTCGGTTGCCGCTACTTCACTGGCGATCAGTTTGAAGTCTGGGGCTGGCGCATTCCGTTCCTGCTGTCGATCGTGCTGCTGGGCATTTCCACCTGGATTCGCCTGAGCCTGCACGAGTCGCCGGCGTACCTGAAAATGAAAGAGGAAGGCAAAACCTCGAAAGCGCCGATCCGTGAATCCTTCGGCAAATGGGAGAACCTCAAAGTCGTGTTGATCGCCCTGTTCAGCATCAACGCCGGCCAAGCTGTGACCTTCTATGCGGCGCAGTTCTACGTGCTGTTCTTCCTCACCCAGTTCCTGAAAATGGACCCGGCGGTGGCCAACACCTTGCTGATCATCAGCGTGGTCATCGGCGCGCCGTTCTTCATCTTTTTCGGCTGGCTGTCGGACAAGGTCGGACGCAAACCGGTGCTGATGCTGGGCTTGCTGCTGGCCACGGCGCTGTACTTCCCGATCTTCAAATCCCTTGCGCACTACGCCAACCCGGCGATCGATCAGGCCAGCCGTCAGGCGCCAATCACGGTGCTGGCGGATCCGGCGACCTGCACCTTCCAGTTCGATCCGGTCGGTAAAGCTAAATTCGACAGCCCGTGCGACAAGGTCAAAACCTTCCTGGTCAAACAAGGCCTGCCCTACTCCAGCGCCGCTGCGCCTGCTGGCAGCGCCGTGCAAGTGAGCGTCGGCGACGTCAAACTCGATGGCTTCGATGAGGCCGCCCTGCGCGGCGCGATCACCCTCGCCGGCTACCCGCAACAGGCCGATCTGCAGCAGATCAACAAGCCAATGATCGTCGCCCTGATCGTGGCGCTGATCATCATCTCGGCCATGTGCTACGGCCCACTGGCAGCGCTGATGGTCGAACTGTTCCCGACGCGCATTCGCTACACCTCGATGTCGCTGCCATATCACATCGGCAACGGCTGGTTTGGCGGATTTCTGCCAACGGTGTCGTTTGCGTTGGTGGTGTACACCGGGGACATCTTTTATGGGCTGTGGTATCCGGTGTTGATCACCGGGGTCAGCCTGGTGGTGGGGATGATCTGTTTGCGTGAGACGAAGAATATCGATCTCGACAAGAACTGAAACTCAACCAGACACATCAATCGGCGAGGGCTTTGACCCTCGCCGTTTTTTTGCTCAAGCATCAGCCTTGATCACCTCGAACTTCACCTGATCCGGATAAAACGCCACGTAGTCCTTGATCGGCCCGACCGAGATTTTCGGTTTCTCATAAGTCCACACCGCGTTCGCCCCTTCATGCCCCGGCACTTGCAGGCTGAAGTAGTTGGCGTCGCCCTTGTACGGGCAATAACTGGTGTGATCGGTGCGGGCGAAGTACTTTTCGTCGATGTCTTCGCGGGGGATGTAATAGACCGGCGGGTAGTTGGCTTCGTTGAGGATCAGTACGTGGGACGAGGCGGCGACCTGGATGCCGTGGAATTTCACCAGCAGACAGCCGGGAAGTTGTTCGAGGGTGATGACGGGACTGGGGCCGGAGGTTTTCATGGGGTTCTCCTGGATACGGCGAAGAGACCGGTTCAGGTATAGCGCATTGGTTCTGGTTAGGGTGGGTTTACAGCCGAACGGCCCATCAACTTCAAAAGCCCCTCACCCCAGCCCTCTCCCGGAGGGAGAGGGAGCCTACGGGGGTGTCTTTCGTTCTACATCGACCTGAAATTGCGGTGTCGATTATGGATTCGGCATCGCGCTATCAGGTCGATGTATTTCTGTAGCATCCCCCAATCAGTCCCCTCTACCTCTGGGCGGTCCGACGTTTCGGGAGGGTTAGGGTGAGGGCCGCTCTTCAGGCATCACGCAACGATATCAGTCGCCACCGCTTGCCCCACCACACCCACAGCAAAATCCACCAAACCCTGCCCCGTCAGGTCAACCATCAGGCTGGTCTGATTGGTTTGCGCAAAGTAAGTCAGGATCGCATCGCCCGCATGCCCGGTGAAACCGCTGACGAAGTTCAGCGAAGCCGCACCCGTTGCAAACCCGGCAATCCCCGACAGGTCGATCTTGTCCAGGCCGCTGGTGAAATCCATGATCCAGTCCGGCGCGGTCATGGTCGAATCGCTGGCGGCACCGAACACGAAGGTGTCTGCGCCTGCACCGCCCCACAAGGTATCGCCACCGCCACCACCGTAAATGATGTCATTACCGGCACCGCCGAACAGATCGTTGGCGGCCGCATTGCCGATCAGCAGGTCATTGCCCGAACCACCCACCGCGTTCTCCACGGTCACACCGTGAGCGATGGACACGTTACCGACGAGGCCACCGACGTCGGAGAACGAACCTTCATTGAGGTTGATCTTCTGGTTCTGGCTGAAGCCGGAGAAATCCAGGGTGTCATTACCGCCGCCATCCCACACCGAGAAAACCACTTTGGAGGACGCCGAGGTGGCGCTGTAAAAGTCGCGTTCGGCGTTGGAGTTGAAACCGTAGGTGGTGTCATCGGCGCGGGTCGCGTAGTTGGCGCCATACAGTTTTTGCACCGCAACGATATCGTCCAGCAATGGCGCCGAAGCGTACGCGCCGCTGCCGTCCTTGCTGAAGTTCTGATCGGTGTTGGCTTCGCTCCAGTAGCTCATCAGGCTGTAGCCACGGGTATCTTCGGCGTACTTGGCATCGTTGTAGGTCGGGTTGCCGTTTCCGGCGTTGTACGCGCCCGGGTGCGACAGGCCGAGGGTGTGGCCGATCTCGTGGGTCAGGGTCTGGCGCCCGTAGTTGTTGGTGTCCGGGGTCTTGTTGACCTGATATTGATCGTTGATCAAGTACCACGACTGGCCGTCATAGCTGCCGCCGCTCGGCAGATAAGCGAACGCTGCGCCACCGGTGCTGACGTCGTAGTTACCGAAGGTCATGTGACCATCGCCACCCTTGCCTTCAGTGAAAGTGACGTTGGCGACATCGGCCCAGGATTGCATGGCCAGCACGGCCTGGGCCTTTTGCTGGGCGCTGAACTCGCTGAAGTTGCCCAGTTTGACGTTGTAGTTCGCTGGTTTCTCGGTCAGGAAGGTGTAACTGAGGCCGATCTTGCCGTCAGCGTTCTTGTCGCCCCACAACAGGCCTTTGCGCAGGATTTCATCCGCAGCCTGGTCGGCAGTGAATGAGGGTTTGCCGTTGACCAGCCCGACGCCACGGTCATATAGATGGCTGAAGGTATTGATTTCGTCGAAGGCGCTGCTGGTTTTCGATTTGGCTTGAGCCATGGTGGACTTCCTTGTTTCTGAGTAGTCAGTGTCGACAGACCACGGCGATCTTCTGGCGAGATCGTCCTGTCACTCGCATGTTTGCATCGGCGAAAAACCTGACACAGGCGCAAACCGGGCGCTAATCAATTTCTCGATAGCCCTGCCTGCGTCCCTGTATTACCCGTCACCTGCTGCAATGCTTTTTATCTGTATATCCATACAGATAAAAGTTGCCCCTGACGGCAAGTCCGGCCATTCTGTGCACCTGTTCCGACCTTGATCGACGATGGTGGTTATGCGGCTCTACCTCTGTGAAAAACCCTCCCAGGCCAAAGATATTGCGGCCGTGCTCGGCGCCAAGCGTCGGGGCGACGGCTGCTGGCTGGGAACGGACGTCACGGTGACCTGGTGCATTGGCCATTTGCTCGAAACCGCGCCGCCGGATGCCTATGACGCGCGCTACAAGCGCTGGGTGCTGGCTGATCTGCCGATCATCCCGGACAAGTGGAAAATGACCGTCAAACCGCGCACCGCCAGCCAGTACAAAGCGGTCAAGCGCCTGCTCGGCGAGGCCAGCGAGCTGATCATCGCCACTGACGCCGACCGTGAGGGCGAGATGATTGCCCGGGAACTGGTCGAGCATTGTCGTTATCGCGGGCCGATCCGTCGCTTGTGGCTGTCGGCGCTGGACGAAGCTTCGATCCGCAAGGCTCTGGCGGCCCTGAAACCGGGCGCCGAGACATTCAGCCTGTATCACTCGGCGCTGGGCCGCTCGCGAGCGGACTGGCTGATCGGCATGAACATGAGCCGGCTGTTCACCCTGCTCGGTCGGCAATCGGGTTATCAAGGCGTGTTGCCGGTCGGCCGGGTGCAGACACCGACCCTCCGCTTGGTGGTCGATCGCGATCGCAGCATCGCCGATTTCGTGCCGGTGCCGTTCTGGGCGATCGATGTCGATCTGCTGCACAACGGCACGCCGTTTACCGCGCAATGGCGTGCACCACCGGATGTCTGTGATGATCAGGAGCGCTGCCTGAATCAGGCGCTGGCCCAGCAAGCGGCCGCCGCCATCAACGGCGCTGCCAGTGCCCGGGTGGTCAAGCTGAAAACCGAGCGCATGCGCGAAGTGGCGCCCCTGCCCTTCGATCTCGGCACCTTGCAGGAAGTCTGTTCGAAGAAACTCGGCCTCGGCGCGCAGGAAACCCTCGACATCGCCCAGGCACTCTACGAAACCTACAAAGTCATCACCTACCCGCGCAGTGATTGCGGTTATTTGCCGCTGAGCCAGCACAGTGAGGCGCCGGGGATTCTCACTGCGCTACGTCAGGCCGATCCGAGCCTCGAAGCGCTCAACGGGTTTCTGGAGCCGCAACGCAAATCCCGTGCATGGAACGACGCCAAGGTCAGCGCGCACCACGGCATCATTCCAACCGCCGCCGCGAAGAATCTTGAACGCCTGAGTGGCAAGCACCGCGCGGTCTACACGCTGATCCGCGCGCGCTATCTGGCGCAGTTCCTGCCCAACCATGAATACGATCGCACCCAAGCCGATTTCGATTGCGCCGGTGAAGCCTTGCGCGCGGTCGGCAAGCAGATCATCGAAGCGGGCTGGAAACGCGCCCTGCCGGAGGCACTGACACCGGCCAAGGGCCGCGAAGCTCCCGCGCCGCAAACCTTGCCGGCCCTGAGCCAAGGCGTTGAATGCACCATCGCCGCGGTGAAGCTCAAGGATCTGTGGACGCAGCCGCCCAAGCCCTACACCGAGGGCGATCTGATCAAGGCGATGAAAAACGTCGCCAGACTGGTGGAAGATCCGCTGCTGAAACAGAAACTCAAGGACACCACCGGCATCGGCACGGAAGCCACCCGCGCGTCGATCATCCAGGGCTTGCTGGATCGTGGTTATCTAGTGAAAAACGGCAAGGCCCTCGCTGCCACACCGGCGGCGTTCAGCCTGATCGATGCGGTTCCTCGCGCAATTGCCGACCCCGGCACCACGGCGATCTGGGAGCAGGCGCTGGACATGGTGCAAAGCGGCGAAATGAGTCTGGAAGAATTCGTCACCAAACAAGCGGCGTGGATGAGCAAACAGGTGACCCGCTGCTCCAGCCTCAGCCTGACCATCAGCGGCCCGCCACCCGCCGGCAAAACCGCAGCACCGTGGAAGAAGAAACGTAAATCGACGCGCAGCAAAACCGCAGGCACCACCAAACGCACGGCGAAACCGGCGGGCAAATAAAACCCGCTACTGTTTCTGCAAGGCTCAGCACTTTCAGGAACCCGGCGTATGGCCAATATCGAACTGCACCCCGCCCAGCGCGATGAGCTGGAAGTCATCGAAAACCTCATGCAGTTCTACATGTATGACTTCAGCGAATGGCTGCCGCTGAAGCTCGCCGAGCATGGTTTTTTCTCCATCCAGCCGAAAACCGGCTACTGGCGCCATCCGGCCACCCAACCATTTTTGATTCTCGTCGACGGTGAACTCGCCGGTTTCGTGACCGTCGATAACGAAACCCATCTCACAGGCGCCGAACACAACATCGGCTACTTCTTCATCGCCCGACGCTTCCGTGGCCAAGGCGTCGCGCAGTTTGTCGTCTCTGCCCTCTTGAGCCACACCCCCGGTCAATGGCAGATTTTCCATATCGACGCCAACCTGCCGGCCCAGCGCTTCTGGGCCAGACTGATGCCTGTATTGAGCGGCGGCGATTTCACCCGGCAGCAGCGTGAAGTGGACGGTTATCCGTGCACGTTCTACCGCCTGTGCACGCCTTTTTCCGTTGCCTGAACGGATTCTTTCTCATTCCAAAACAGCTTTGTCCGACAATATGTAGTGAGCAAAAATAATCACTACAAAACCGTTGACGGCATCGTTTTGCTTTTGCATGATGAAGACGTTCCCCGATCGGGAACATCGGTAACACGCTTGAGCAAACTCGTCTGACCGCCGAGTTGTTTTTTCCGGATACACGCTGCCCACAAGGCAGATTGAAGAAGCTGACCTGGCCTGAACGTCCAGTACAAGGACGAGAAGCGCTGGCGAAAATTCTCAAGACGCTTGTGGTCGACACGGTAAATGTCGTCAAGGAGCCTCCCGGTTTTCGCTGCTTCTCCTCGTTGTGACGCTATTGCGTAGCAGTTATTCAACACGACTACATGCAACAGATGCACGACCCCGTACTGCACACGGGCGAGCGCTGACGTCCTGGTTTCGGTGCCAGGGATCAACTAACCGATGGGCTACCTGTATTAGCGAATCAACTTTGAAAGATCACCAGACTGGTCAAGGGGCAATATCATGAATCTGAACAATCAACCTACTATCGAAGAACTGGCTCGTATGTTCGCTGCGCAGAAAGACAGCCACGACAGCCATATTCTGTGGATCAGCAAGTCGGGGCAGGTGCATATCGACTGCCTGGCGACCCATGCTGACGAAGACGAGTTCGACCGCAACCATCAGAACCTGCTGGCCCGCCTGAAGATGTACCGCCGCGGCCACGGTTATGTTGGCAAGAAAGCCGCAGCCGACAGGGACTTCATCGGTAATGTTCTGCAAACGCTGAAACAGGCGTGGGGTTCGATGCAGAACCACAATGAAGTTCGGGTGATTGATCGGTTCTGCTGAGTTAGTCATCAAATAATTGAAAGGCCTGCTTCCTTAAAGGAAGCAGGCCTTTTTTTGTTCGCTTGCATTGATTTGGCGTGACTGGAATTGTAGCCCCTCACCCCAGCCCTCTCCCGAGGGAGAGGGGGCCGATTTATGGTGCTTTCAGAACCAGAGTTCGGCTCAGGTTTCTCAGGTCGGCGTACATCGCCCAAGCAACTCGGTCAGTCCCCTCTCCCTCTGGGAGAGGGTTAGGGTGAGGGGCTTCCCATGTCCAACACCAATTCCACAAACGCCACCGCCGCCGCACTGTGATAATTATTGCGCCGCCGCAACAACGCCGCCCCACGCTGCGGTGCATCACTCTCCAGCCGCAACCGACGCAACGCCCGATCCTCCGTCGCAATCGCCTGCGGCAACATCGTCGCCAGCGGCGAATGCCGCACCACTTCCAGCAACGTGCTCACCGAGTTCACCTCGATCCGCACCTGCGGCGTAATCCCGTGTTGCCGGAAATATTCATCCACTGACAACCGCGTAATAAAGTCCGGCGCCAACAGGGCAAAGTCCAGTGCAGCAATATCTTCTGGCGTCAGCACTGAGCCACTGTCATATAGCGGATGCTCGCGCCCGACCATGATCCCCAGCGTTTCGGTAAACGCCGGAATGCACTCGATATCGGCGCTGCGCACCGGCGTGAACGCAATCGCAATATCCAGCGAGTCATCCGCCAGCCCCGCCTCAATGTCATCCATCGACAACTCGAAGATCTGCAAATGAATCCCCGGGTACCGCGCGGCAAAGTCGCGCACCAACGGCCCGACCAGATACGCCATGAACGTCGGTGTCATCGCCAGACGCAACGTCCCGCGAGACAAATCCTTCACGTCATGCAACGCGCGCTTGCCCGCCTCCAGCTCCACCAACACCCGCCGTGCGCATTCGATGTAGGCCGCGCCGGCATCTGTCGGCTTGACCGTGCGCGAAGTGCGATCAAACAGATTCACTCCGAGGGTTTCCTCCAGTTGGCGAATCTGCTGCGACAAGGTTGGTTGCGACACATGCAGCGCCTCGGCGGCACGGGTAAAGCCGCCGTGGTCGGCAACGGCCAGCAGATAACGCAAATGTCGCAGCAACATGGCAATCACCATCTATAGGCAGGGCTTATGCGAAGCATTGTATATCGATCTTGGACGCTATGGATGAATCGGCAGAAGATCAATCCCACACAGCAAGCCAACCCCTGAAAGGAGTGACACCATGCAACAGTCCCACGCCTACAACGACACCAGCCTGGCCCTGACCACCCGCGTTCTCGACGCCAAGGCACGCAAAGATCTGTCGTGGCAGGATCTGGCCGACGGCACTGGCCTGAGCCTGGCGTACGTCACCGCTGCCCTGCTCGGCCAGCACCCGCTGCCGGAAAACGCCGCCCAAGTGGTCGGTGACAAGCTGGAACTGAGCGCTGAAGACGTCGCGGCGATGCAGATCATCCCCCTGCGTGGCAGCCTCAGCGGCGTGCCGACCGACCCGACCATCTACCGCTTCCACGAGATGATCCAGATCTACGGCACCACGCTCAAAGCGCTGGTTCACGAGCAGTTCGGCGACGGCATCATCAGTGCGATCAACTTCAAACTCGACATCAAGAAAGTCGAAGACCCGGAAGGCGGCTCCCGCGCCGTGGTCACCCTCGACGGCAAGTTCCTGCCCCTGCGTCCGTTCTGATCCGCCCCGGCCCGCACCGAACGTGCGGGCCAACCCACCTCGAATGGTTACCCGTCACCCAACACATCTGGAGGCTGCCCCATGCAAAAAATTCTGTTGATTCTGGCCCTGCTCGGCGGCTTTGGCACCCAGGCAATCGCCGCTGACGAGGTCGTCGCCTACCGCTACGGCATGCAATTGGACATCGCCCAAGTGCTGAGCATCACCCCGGTTGCCGACGTGTGTGGCGTGGTGCCGGTGGAGATGACGTATCTGGACAGCCACGGCGGTAAACACATTCTTCAATACAGCGAATTCGGCAGCGGTTGCTCGAACTAAGAGGACAACACCATGAAAAACCTGATTGATGGCTTCCTGAAATTCCAGAACGAAGCGTTCCCGCAACGCACCGAACTGTTCAAACACCTGGCGACCACGCAACAGCCGGGCACCTTGTTCATCACCTGCTCCGACAGCCGCGTCGTGCCTGAACTGCTGACCCAACAAGAACCCGGCGAGCTGTTCGTGATCCGTAATGCCGGCAATATTGTGCCGTCCTACAGCCCGCATCCGGGCGGGGTTTCGGCGACGGTGGAATATGCGGTGGCGGTGCTCGGCGTGACCGACATTGTGATCTGCGGGCATTCGGACTGCGGCGCGATGACCGCAATCGCGAAGTGCAAATGCATGGATCACCTGCCCGCCGTCAGCGGCTGGCTGCAACATGCCGAGTCGGCGAAAGTGGTTAACGAATCACGACCGCATGCCAATGACGCGGCGAAATTGAGTTCGATGGTGCGCGAAAACGTGATTGCGCAACTGGCGAACATTCAGACCCACCCGAGCGTGCGCCTGGCTCAGGAGAAAGGCCTGCTGAATCTGCATGGCTGGGTGTATGACATCGAGACTGGCTCGATCGATGCGCTGTCCTCGGACCGCCGCACGTTTGTGCCACTGGCCGAACAACCGGCGACTTGCGCGATCCATGCACAAAGCACGCACGCCGCCTGAGCAACTGATCGTTCCCGCGCTCTGCGTCGGAATGCCTCAAGGGACGCTCTGCGTCCAGTGACGCGGAGCGTCACGGGCTGCGTTCCCACGCTGGAGCGTGGGAACGATCACTGGCTACGAGATCAGCGTTTTACCGTGAGGTCTATTTGGGTCATGCGGCTACGAACGGTGAACACGCCATCCCCCGAAAGAATCGCGCTGCGCGCAAACAGGCGCCCGCTCTCCCAGTTCGAAAGCCCCAACTCCGGCTTGTTCAGCGCGTACTGCCCATCGACCCAACGGGTAACGCCGTTGCCCACGAACGGCGCATTCACCGCGTTGTAAAAACGCTCTTGTTCGGCGGCATCTTCACTGATCAACGACACGGTAAATTGCGGGCTGTAGCGGTTGAACAGCGCAATCGCCTGATTCAGATCGTCGACAATCATCAGGCTGACTTCCGGGGTTTCTTCCCATTCCCATTCGCGGCCCAATGCGGATTCCGCCAAGGGCTCAGCCAGCGCTTCAGTCTGATAACCCTCAGCGCGATAAACCTCGACCGTTGCGTTCTGCCACTCGCCAGGCAGACAACGTTCGCTGCCTTCAACGATGTGCAGCTTGCAACCCTGGCCACGCGCGGCGCCGGCCTGTTGCAAAGCCTCAAGAAACAACGGCACCAGTTCCGCCGCGCGATCACGATGGATCAGGCAGACGTTCAACGTATTGCAGACTTTGCGATCCAGCGAGTTGCGCACCACGGCGACGAAACGTGTGGCATCGGCAGCACGATCGGCAATCAACCACGCGCCCCCCGTGCCATGCAGGCTGACCGCGGTGCCAGCCTGCTGGGCGATACTGCCCAACTGACTGACCGCACGACCCGAACCGCGCGCCACCGCCAACGACAGACGTCGGTCAGCGAACATCGCCCAACCGGCCGCATGATTAACACTTTCCACCAACGCCACCGCACCGGCCGGCAGACCGGCATCGGCCAGCGCCGGGTTCAACGCGTGAGTGACAATGGCTTGCGCGGTACCCAACGCATCGCTGCCGATGCGCAGTACGGCGGTGTTGCCGGTGCGCAAGACACCGGCCGCATCAGCGAACACGTTCGGCCGACCTTCAAAGACAAACGCAACAATACCCAGCGGCGAGACTACTTGTTCGACCTTCCAGCCGTCATGCTCAACGCTGCTGATGACTTTGCCACGCGTTGCCGCCGCATCACGCCAGGCGCGCAGGCCGGCAATCATGTCGCCACGCATGCGCTCATCGGCGAGCAGGCGCGTGGTGGAGCGGCCGCGCGCCTTGGCTCGCTCGATGTCGGCGAGGTTGGCGGATTCGATCTGCGCCCAGCAATCCGGAGTTTCCAGACGTTGCGCGAACAGGTCGAAAAACTGGCTGATCGCCTCATCGGACACCGCCGACAACGCGGTGAATGCCGCTGCCGCGCGCTCGATCGCTACCGACGCCGCTTGCTGATCCGCCACGGGGACCAGCAGCAACTCGCCACTGACCTGCTCCACCAGCAGATGATCACCGGGCTGAAACCGCGCGGCCAGTTCGGGGCTGACCACGGTGACGCGGTTACCAGCGAAAGGGATCGGCGTGCCAGCGACTAGACGTTCGAGCGCAAGAGACATGAAGCGGATTCACCATGCAGGGAGCGGCCGGAAAATGTATAGGAACACAATCCTCCAAAGCAACCGCTAACCCTGTGGGAGCGAGCCTGCTCGCGAAAGCGGTGGATCCGATACATCAATGTTGGCTGACCTGACGCCTTCGCGAGCAGGCTCGCTCCCACAGGGTTTTGTGGTGTTTGGCGGATCGGGTCAGAAGACTGACCAGCCAATCCGCGCGCTAAGCATCTCCAGCGCCGCCATCCCCGCCAGCGAGTTCCCCGCCGCATTCAACTCCGGCGACCACACGCACACCGTGAACTGACCCGGCACCACCGCGACAATCCCGCCGCCGACGCCGCTCTTGCCCGGCAAGCCAACGCGATAGGCGAAGTTGCCCGCTTCGTCATACAGCCCACTGGTGGCCATGATCGAGTTGACCTGCTGGGTTTGTCGGCGCGTCAGGATCTGTTCGCCGCTGTGTTTGCAGAAACCGTCATTGGCCAGAAAGCAGAACGCCCGCGCCAGATCAATGCAGTTCATGCGCAACGCGCAGTGGCTGAAATAGCTGCGCAGCACCGCTTCGACGTCGTTGTGAAAGTTGCCGAACGACTGCATCAGATACGCCATCGCCGCATTGCGCGCGCGGTGTTGGTATTCGGAGTCGGCGACTTTGCCGTCGATCATGATCTGCGGATTGCCCGACAGGCGCCGGACGAAATCACGCATCGACAAAGTAGGTGCGGCGAAGCGCGACTGGTTGATGTCGCAGATCACCAGCGCGCCGGCGTTGATGAACGGATTACGCGGCCGACCGCGCTCGAATTCCAGTTGCACCAGCGAGTTGAACGGTTGCCCGGACGGCTCGTGACCGAGGCGTTCCCAGATCGCTTCGCCGGAATGATCGATCGCCTGCACCAGGCTGAACACCTTGGAAATACTCTGCACCGAGAACGGCGTCTCGGCGTCACCGGCGCAGTACATCTCGCCGTCGTTGCCATACACGGCGATGCCCAGCTGATTGGCCGGCACGGTGCCGAGGGCGGGAATGTAGTCAGCCACTTTGCCCTGCCCGATCAAAGGGCGGACAGCGTCAAGAATCTCGTTCAACAGCGCTTGCATGCCGGGTTCCGAAGTCTCGCCCCGTGGGATTGCGGGGACACTGGGGCTAGACGCTGCGCCCGCCCGTCGAATCACACCGGCCGGCATTGCGCAGAATGTTCTAGGCTAAACCGCACATTCAGAAACCGGAGAGCACCATGCATCTCGAAGGCTCCTGCCATTGTGGCGAGGTCACGTTCAGCCTCACCAGCGCCCACCCTTATCCTTATCAACGCTGCTATTGCTCGATCTGCCGCAAGACCCAGGGCGGTGGCGGTTATGCGATCAACCTTGGCGGCGACGCGACCAGCCTCAAGGTCCGCGGGCGCAAACACATCAGCATTTATTACGCGAAGATGAAAGGCGAAGGCGATCAGCGCGCCCATCGCAGCACGGCCGAACGACATTTCTGTTCACTGTGCGGCAGCGGCTTGTGGCTGTTCAGCCCGGAGTGGCCGGAGCTGATCCACCCGTTCGCTTCGGCCATCGACACGCCGTTGCCGGTGCCGCAGGAGCACACGCATTTGATGCTCGGTTCGAAAGCAACCTGGGTCGAAATCGAGGCGAAACCCAAGGACCAGCAATTTGACGAATATCCCGAAGAATCGATTGCCCAGTGGCATGAGCGCCTCGGCTTGACCCGCTGAACCGTGCCCCCTGGAGTGAGCCTGCTCGCGATAGCGGTGGATCAGCAGCAAAAATGCTGATTGGACTGACCCCTTCGCGAGCAAGCTCGCTCCCACAGTGATCTGTGGTGCTCACAAATCCAATGTGGGAGCGAGCTTGCTCGCGAAGGGGCCGGCACAGGCCACAGCATTAATCCAGATGCGCCCAGGTCATCCGAAACGACGCCCCACCCCAAGGCGAATCACCCACTTCAACCTGCCCGCCATGGGACTGCGACACCCGGCGCACCAACGCCAGACCCAAGCCAAACCCTCCGGTGCGGCGATCGCGGCTGGCATCCAGCCGCGAAAACGGCTCAAAGATCTTCTCCCGCCCGTCCACCGGCACGCCCGGCCCGTCGTCGTTGACCTGCACTTGGTAATAATCACCGCTGCGCACCAGCGTCACTTCAACCCGCTGCTCGGCATACCGAATCGCATTGCGCAGCAGATTGATCACTGCCCGCGCCATGAATCTGGGCTCGATGCGCACCGTTTCGAGCCGGCACTCACCAATCAACAACTGCACGCCCGCCGCCTCTGCCTCCAGCGCCACGCTGCCGACCACGCTGTCGAGCCAATTGGCAGCCTGGATGTTTTCACGCTTGATCACCGTCGCGCCGCGCTCAAGGCTGGCATAGGTCAGCAGTTCCGAAACCATTTCCTCCAACTCGCCGAGGTCGGCGTACATGTCGGCAATCAGCTCGCGGTTCTGGCTGGGGTCCGATTGCTGCTTGAGCTGATCGAGTTCAAACGACAGCCGCGCAATCGGCGTGCGCAGCTCGTGGGAGACAGCGTTGGTCAGTTCGCGCTGATTGGCGATCAGCCCTTCGATGCGCGCTGCCATCAGGTTGAAGTGCTCGGCCAGATCGCGGATGTTCGAGCGTTTCGACAACTGGATGCGCACCGACAGATCGTTGTCGCCGAA
Source organism: Pseudomonas sp. CROZ-RG-20F-R04-15 (assembly GCF_022662375.1). Classification (GTDB taxonomy): domain Bacteria; phylum Pseudomonadota; class Gammaproteobacteria; order Pseudomonadales; family Pseudomonadaceae; genus Aquipseudomonas. The sequence continues at coordinate 256,819 of NZ_JAKNQL010000003.1, forward strand.
ACGCTCGGCGGCCAGGCGCAGTTTCTCCAGATCACGCCAGTGCGGGCGTACCCAGAAAAACAGGACGAAACCGATCAGCACGGCAATCATCAGGTAGGCGCCGGCGATGTAGAACGGCATCAGGCTCGGCTCGGCCGGTAAGCGGATGCTGAGCAATTGCGGGCCATCGTCTATCGCGGAAATGTACTGGGTGTATTTGTCGCGGATCACCAGCAACCCTTGGGCCAGCTCGGCTTTTTCCTCGTCGCTCAGGGCCAGTTCACCCGCATCGACCAGCGTCAGCCCCAAGCCATAATGCGGGCGAATCGTTTCCAGCTGGTTTGCCCGGGCCGGCCCGTCGAGGTCACGCAACTGCTGAGCCAATGTCCACGCTTGACCTCGCACAGCCTCGCGGTTGTAGTCCTGCATCTGATAATCGAGCAAGGCATCAAAGGTGCGTTCGACGGTCTGCAACGCCAGCACCAGACCAATCGTCATGACCAGAAACAGCCCGAGAAATAACCGCAGCATCTACAGCTCCCACGCGAACGGATTGAACAGATAACCCTTGCCCCACACGGTCTTGATACACATCGGCTCGCGGGGGTTGTCCTTGAGCTTGTTGCGCAACTTGCTGATGTACACGTCGACGCTGCGGTTGAGCCCGTCGAAGGCAATTCCACGCATGCGATTGAGGATGTCGTCACGTGACAGCACCTTGCCGGCCGCACTGGCCAGCAACCACAGCAGCTCGAATTCCATGGTGGTCATTTCAATGATTTCGCCCGCCAGCCGCACTTCCCGACAACTGCGGTCGACGCTCAACTGGCCGAACTCCAGAAAACTGACGACATTGCTGTCCGGCACCTGTCGCCGTTGCAGCGCTCGCAACCGGGCCAGCAACACCGGCGGCTTGATCGGTTTGATCACGTAGTCATCGGCGCCGGACTCCAGGCCGAGAATGTGGTCCAGATCATCTTCCTTGGCGGTCAGAATCACGATCGGCGTGTCCGACACACTGCGAATCTCGCGGCACACATGCAGACCACTCTGCCCCGGCAACATCAGGTCGAGCACCACCACTTTCGGCTTGAATTCCAGAAAGGCCGCCACGGCCAGATCGCCGCGCAGCACGGTGCGTACTTCGTAGCCGTGCTGTTCGAGAAAGTGTGCGATCAGCGCTGCCAGACGCTCATCGTCTTCCACCAGCAGGACTTTGCCAAAACCCAGGTTATCCATAACGCCCGTCTGCCGCCCATGTGTGAAGTGGCCGACATTATGGCGGCAATCGCGGTGGGGGCGTTTGCTTCAGGCAGCAAAAACCGGCCACTGGGCCGGTTTTCGGTGATGTTTCATACTCTTAAGAGTTTTTAACAATCTTATGCCGGGACGCCGCTGTGGAAGCGGAACTCGTCGTCCGGCGACTCGATCAGTTCCTGCTCGGCGGCACGGACCTTGTCGATGACCTGAGCAATATCCTTCGCGTCCCCATACTGGTAGGCGAGTTTCAGATAACCCTGAAAATGCCGCGCTTCGCTTTTCAGCAGGCCAAAGTAGAACTTGCCGAGTTCTTCGTCCAGGTGCGGCACCAGTGCTTCGAACCGCTCGCAACTGCGCGCTTCGATAAACGCGCCAACCACCAGCGTATCGACCAGTTTCACCGGTTCATGGCTGCGTACAACCTTGCGCAAGCCCGAAGCATAACGGCCGGCGTGGAGCTGACGCAGTTCGATCTTGCGCCGTTTCATGATGCGCATGACCTGCTCGTGGTGCACCAGTTCTTCCCGGGCCAGACGCGACATCATGTTGATCAAGTCGACGTGGGAATGGTACTTGGCAATCAGGCTCAGGGCGGTGCTGGCCGCTTTGAACTCGCAGTTCTTGTGGTCGATCAGCAGGGTTTCCTGATCGGCCAGTGCAGCCTGAACCCAGGCGTCGGGCGTGCGGCAGCCAAGGAATTCGTGGATTTCGGGAAGGATCATGGGGCTCACGGTAAAGGTGTTCGAGCGAAGGGCGCCGATTATACCGGCCTGCCCGCAGACCACCAGCGGCTGGCGTTGATATGCATCAAGTCGCGCACGATCGGGCAGCAACTATAGTTGTGCAACGCCGTGCCTTTTCTTTGCTGGAGACTCCGCTCATGCAAGCCATTCGCAGCATTCTGGTGGTCATCGAACCCGAACATTCGGAAAGCCTGGCGCTCAAGCGCGCCAAGTTGATCGCTGGCGTGACCCAGGCCCATCTGCACCTGCTGGTGTGCGACAAGAAGCACGACCACGCCGGCATGCTCGGCGTGCTCAAAGCCGCGCTGCTGGCCGACGGTTACAGCGTGACCACCGAACAGGCGTGGAACGAGAGCCTGCACGAAACCATCATCGATGTGCAGCAGGCCGAGGGTTGCGGGCTGGTGATCAAACAGCATTTCCCTGACAGTTCGCTGAAAAAAGCCCTGCTGACTCCGGCGGACTGGAAGCTCTTGCGCCACTGCCCAACCCCGGTGCTGCTGGTGAAAACCGCCGGTTCGTGGAAGGACAAGGTGATTCTGGCGGCGGTTGATGTGGGCAACGCCGACGGTGAGCACCGGCATCTGCACACCACGATCATTGATCACGGCTATGACATTGCCAGTCTGGCCAAGGCGCATCTGCATGTGATTGCGGCGCATCCTTCACCGATGCTGTCGGCGGCGGATCCGACGTTCCAGCTGAGCGAAACCATCGAAGCGCGCTATCGCGAGCAGTGTCGGGCGTTTCAGGCGGAATTTGATGTCGATGACGAACATTTGCACATCGAGGAAGGCCCGGCGGATGTGCTGATCCCGTTTATGGCGCACAAGCTGCAGGCGGCGGTGACCGTGATCGGTACGGTGGCGCGAACCGGTTTGTCAGGAGCGTTGATCGGCAATACCGCAGAAGTGGTGCTGGACGAGCTGGAAAGCGATGTGCTGGTGCTCAAGCCGCAGGAGGTTGAGGATCATCTGGTGGAGTTGGCGGTGAAGCATTAAGGATTGCGGCGCCTGATCCAGCCCCTTCGCGAGCAGGCTCGCTCCCACATTGGATTGATGTCGTTCACAAAACCATTGTGGGAGCGAGCCTGCTCGCGAAGCTTTTGATCTTCAGGCGCCGAAGGCGTCTTTCAAAAAGCCCGGAGCGATGTAGCGCTGGTAGTGCGCTTCTGACAGCAGGAAGAATTCCCGATCAATGGCATCGCGCAATTCCGGCAGATTCCACTCGCGAAACTCCGGCAGCAGCACCATGCCGTACGCTTCCAGATTAATGATCACCCGCGCACCACGGGCAATCAGCTGATACGCCCAACAATATTCCGACTGATGCGGCACGAAGCGGATCTTGCGCTGCTCGAGTTGCTCGCGCAGGCGCGCCGAATCGAAAATCTCGACCTTGGCCGCCATCACTTGTGACAGCAATTGCTCCAGCCGCAACCACACCGCACGTTTTTCCTCCTCGTTGTAACCGTTCCAATGGATCACTTCGTGGTGGAAGCGCTTGCAGCCACGGCACACCAGATCACCGTAAACAGTGGAGCAGAGGCCGACGCAGGGGGTCTTGATGGTCTGATTGGGCATAAGATAGGCAAAACACTGAAACGCGGAACAGGTCGGCATGTTAGCCCTTTGTCGGGCATTGATCACCCCTCAAACATCAGGGTCTCAGCCGCACCGCGCGTTTGCCCCGGCCGCGCGCATTGCCACGAAAGTCCAATAGAGCCCGACTTACCTTTAAATTTTTTTTGCCGTAGAATCAGCCAGCCTTTTAAGGCGCCAATGTCCGTTAGAAGCTGTTTTCAAAGCGTCACGAGCACAGTCGTTCCTTCAGAGCGGTGTTGGCGAGGGATTTTTCCAGCGGGGAAAAATCCAGCGCCAACCCTCATCAGCTCCCCGTTCTGCAGGCGTAAAACTTTGAAAGCAGCTTCTGTAAGGAATTGCCGGTAATTCTGGCCGAACGACCCACAACGTCGTGAGGAGCATGAGTACGGCAATTTCGGGATGAGCGTCCCGGACACCCATTTGGGACCACTGATGAGGGTAATAACTGTGCTTGAAGCCTACCGCAAACATATCGAAGAGCGTGCAGCCCTGGGTATCGTTCCCCAGCCGCTTAACGCCGAACAAACAGCAGGCCTGGTCGAGCTGCTGAAAAACCCTCCGGCTGGCGAAGAAGAATTTCTCGTTGACCTGATCACCAATCGCATTCCACCAGGCGTGGACGAAGCGGCCTATGTAAAAGCCGGCTTCCTGTCTGCACTGGCCAAGGGCGAAGTTTCCTCCCCGCTGCTGGACAAAAAGCGCGCTGTAGAACTGCTCGGCACCATGCAGGGCGGCTACAACATCGTCACTCTGGTTGACCTGCTGGACGATGCCGAGCTGGCGCCAGTCGCTGCCGCGCAACTCAAGCACACCCTGCTGATGTTCGATGCGTTCCACGACGTCGCGGAAAAAGCCAAGAACGGCAACGCTCACGCTAAAGCCGTGCTGCAATCCTGGGCTGACGGCGAGTGGTTCAAAAACCGTCCGACCCTGGCTGACAAGATCAGCCTGCGCGTATTCAAGGTTACCGGCGAAACCAACACCGACGACCTCTCCCCTGCTCCTGATGCCTGGTCGCGTCCAGACATCCCGCTGCACGCCCTGGCCATGCTGAAAATGGCCCGTGACGGCATCGTTCCTGATCAGCAGGGCGCCATCGGCCCGATGAAGCAGATCGAAGAAATGCGCGGTCAAGGCTTCCCGATCGCCTACGTCGGTGACGTGGTCGGTACCGGTTCGTCGCGTAAATCCGCCACCAACTCGGTACTGTGGTTCTTCGGCGACGACGTTCCTTACGTGCCGAACAAGCGCGCTGGCGGTTTCTGCTTCGGCAGCAAAATCGCTCCGATCTTCTACAACACCATGGAAGATGCCGGCGCCCTGCCAATCGAGTTCGACGTTTCCAACATGAACATGGGCGACGTGATCGACCTGTACCCGCATGCTGGCAAAGTCTGCAAACACGGCACCGACGAAGTCCTGACCACCTTCGAAATGAAAACCCCGGTTCTGTTGGACGAAGTCCGTGCCGGCGGCCGTATCCCGCTGATCATCGGCCGTGGCCTGACCGAGAAGGCTCGCGCCGAACTGGGTCTGCCACCGTTCGATCTGTTCAAGAAGCCTGATGCACCGATCGAAAGCACCAAGGGTTACACCCTGGCGCAGAAAATGGTCGGCAAGGCTTGCGGTCTGGCAGAAGGCAAAGGCATCCGTCCTGGCACCTACTGCGAACCGAAGATGACCACCGTAGGTTCTCAGGACACCACCGGTCCAATGACCCGTGACGAACTGAAAGACCTGGCGTGCCTGGGCTTCTCCGCTGATCTGGTAATGCAGTCGTTCTGCCACACTGCGGCGTATCCAAAGCCGATCGACGTGACCACCCACCACACCCTGCCTGACTTCATCATGACCCGCGGCGGCGTTTCCCTGCGTCCGGGCGACGGCATCATCCACTCGTGGCTGAACCGCATGCTGCTGCCAGACACCGTGGGTACCGGTGGTGACTCGCACACCCGTTTCCCGATGGGCATCTCGTTCCCGGCCGGTTCCGGTCTGGTTGCGTTTGCCGCTGCCACCGGCGTTATGCCGCTGGACATGCCGGAATCGATCCTGGTGCGCTTCAAAGGCAAAATGAAACCTGGCATCACCCTGCGTGACCTGGTTCATGCCATTCCTTACTTCGCCATCCAGAACGGTCTGCTGACCGTCGAGAAGAAAGGCAAGAAAAACGCCTTCTCCGGCCGCATCCTGGAAATCGAAGGTCTGGAAGGTCTGACCCTGGAGCAGGCGTTCGAACTGTCCGACGCCTCGGCCGAACGTTCGGCTGCCGGTTGCACCATCAAGCTGTCGAAAGAATCGATCACCGAGTACCTGAACTCCAACATCACCCTGCTGCGCTGGATGATCGGCGAAGGCTACGGCGATGCACGTACCCTGGAACGTCGTGCTCAAGCGATGGAAGCCTGGGTTGCCAACCCGGAACTGATGGAAGCCGATGCCGACGCCGAATACGCCGAAGTCATCGAAATCGATCTGGCCGACATCAGCGAGCCGGTACTGTGCGCGCCGAACGATCCGGACGACGCCCGTCTGCTGTCCAGCGTTGCTGGCGAGAAGATCGACGAAGTGTTCATCGGTTCGTGCATGACCAACATCGGTCACTTCCGCGCTGCCGGTAAACTGCTGGATCAGGTCAAGGGTCAGCTGCCAACCCGTCTGTGGCTGTCGCCGCCGACCAAGATGGACGCTCACCAACTGACCGAAGAAGGCTACTACGGCATCTACGGCAAGGCTGGCGCGCGCATGGAAATGCCAGGCTGCTCGCTGTGCATGGGTAACCAGGCACGTGTAGAGCCGAACGCGACTGTTGTGTCGACGTCGACCCGTAACTTCCCGAACCGTCTGGGCGATGGCGCGAACGTCTACCTGGCTTCGGCCGAGCTGGCGTCCGTGGCTTCGATCCTGGGTCGCCTGCCGACCGTCGAGGAGTACATGGAATACGCTGGCAAGATCGACAGCATGGCGGCCGATATCTACCGCTACCTGTCCTTCGACCAGATTGCCGAGTTCCGTGAAGCTGCTGCGAACGCCAACATCCCGGTCGTTCAAGCCTAACGCTGCAACGCAATGAAAAACGCCGCCCATCGTGAGATGAGCGGCGTTTTTTTATACGTCACACATAGACACTGTGGGAGCGAGCCTGCTCGCGAAAGCAAATTCATCATCCAATAGTTACATCGACTGACACACCGCTTTCGCGAACAGGCTCGCTCCCACATTTGATGCTTACCAGACAAGAGAACTGCATTTCCCCCATAGGGTTATGGGTTGAGCTTGAGGGCTTGCTGCACGGCGCCATCGACGCTCAAACCGCTGAGGATCACACCGTTGGCCTGCACTTCAGGCAATGCGTCCAACACCGTCAGCGCTTCATGCTTGAGCCGCGCCAGAATCAATCGCTTGCCTTCCTGATGCACCCGCAGGAAAAACTCCTGCATCGCCTCAATACTGGTGCCATCCAGGTCAGGCGTCTCCTCAAGACTCAGAATCACCGTGTGCACCGGCACCTCTGCATGGCGGATCAGCCGTAACGCCGCCCCCAGAATTCGCTCAACGTTGGCAAAAAACAACGCTTCACTCGGCCGAATGATCAGTACGCCGGGCTCCGCTTGCGCAATGGGATGACGCTGCACATCGACAAAATCGTGTCCGCCATCAATCCGTCCCAATACTTGAATGTCCGCTGCCGACATCTGCTTGAGCATCAACAGCACACTGATCGCCACCGAAACCAGCAAGCCGTCCAGCACGCCCAACATCAATACGGCCGAGACCGCACAGATCACCAGCACGCGATCCCGGCGCCAGATGAAGTAGCGGCCCAGCGGCTGCAAACTCAAACCGCGACCCAACGCATGCATGACAATCGCGGCGAGCACCGGCTCCGGCGTCAGGGCAATCCATGGCAACACCGTCAGCACGATGATCAACACCACCAACGCAGCTACCCCACCGGCCCAGCGAGACGTCGCCCCTGCGGCTTCATTTGCCGAGGTCGCCGAGTACCCCGCGCCTGCGGGCATGCCATGAAACAATCCGGAGAGCAGGTTCGACGCTCCCAGCGCCAACAGATCACGGTTTGAGGTGACGCGGTCGCCGTGCTTGAGCGCATAGGAACTGATCGACCCGTAAGACTCCGCATACAGAATCATCACCAACGCAAACCCCACCTCCCCCAGCCGTAGCCAGTCGGCGAACGGCAGCACCGGCAAGTTGGGGACATCCAGGCTGAGGTCGATAATGCCGATCATCTTCACACCATGCGCTGGCAGATTCAGCCATTGCCCGGCGGCGATGCCGATCATTACCACCAGCAAGCCACCGGGTAGCCGAGGGAATCGTGAAAACAACCCGAGCAGCACCAGCGCAACGGCAGCAACACCTGCGGCCGGCCAGTTCCATTGCGGCAGTTGCTCAAGCAGTTGCGGGGCGAAGCGCACCAGATTGGCGTCGGTCAGATGCACGCCGACCACACTGGCGACCTGCTTGAGAATGATGGTCAGCGCCAGACCGAAGGCGAATCCACGCAAAACCGGTTTGGCAATGAAGGACGTGACACTGCCCAGACGAAAAGCCCCGGCCAGCAAAAACAACACGCCCGTGACCAAGACCAGGCCAACCGCCAACGTGGAGCGCAATTGCGGGTCACCATTGGCCAGGGTCGCCGTTGCCGCAGCCAACACGGCGGCCGAAGAGGAGGTGGCCGAGACAATCGCAAAGCGACTGGTGCCGAACACCCCGTAACAGAGTAACCCGGCGAACAGGGCGATAACCCCGGCCTGTGGCGCCAAAGCGGCGATGGTCGAATACGCCACCGCTTCGGGCAGCAAGAGGCCGGCTATCGATAGGCCGGCCAGCACATCCTGCCAGCGATTGGGTGATTCAACAGGTTGCGGGGCGCTCGACAATCCACTGTCTCCAGACGAAAAAAAGCCACTGCATACACCGTATGCAGCGGCCACTGTAGCTGAGTATCTGGAGTTGTGGCTTACGCGGTCAGCGAATAAATCAGCGCCGAAATCGCCACCAGACCTACTGCGGTGACAAACACATTGGACGCCTGACCACGATATCGCGCCATTGCTGGCACCTTGCGAATGGCGTACATCGGCATCAGGAACAGAATCGCCGCGATCACCGGGCCACCAATCGTTTCGATCATACCCAGAATGCTCGGGTTCAGGGTCGCCACGATCCAGCACACCACCAGCATGAACGCCGCCACAATGCGGTCCAGCGCCTTGGCGCCCGGACGTTTGCCGCTCTTGACGATCAGGCCTTTGAGACCTTCGCTGGCACCGATGTAGTGACCGAGGAAGGACTTGGAAATCGCCACAAACGCAATCAACGGCGCCGCGAAGGCGATGGTCGGGTTGCTGAAATGGTTGGCCAGGTACGACAGGATCGACAGGTTCTGCGCCTTGGCTTCTGCCAGTTGCTCCGGCGTCAGGGTCAGCACGCAGCTGAAGACGAAGAACAGCACCATCGCCACCATCAGCAGGTGCGCGCGGGACAGGATCTGCGAGCTGCGCTCTTCAGCATGCTCGCCATAGCGACGCTTCTGATCGACCGCAAACGCCGAAATGATCGGCGAGTGGTTGAACGAGAACACCATCACCGGAATTGCCAGCCACAGTGTGTGCAGCAACGCAGACGGTGCCGGCACGTGCGAAGCGGTGGCGAGAATGCCGCCGTTCCAGTGCGGAATCAGGTAAACGGCGAGGAACAGCAACGCGACGATAAACGGGTAAACCATCAGGCTCATCGCCTTGACGATCGCCTGCTCACCGCACCGCACCACCGCCAGCAGACCGAGGACCAGCACGAACGACAGCAGCGCGCGCGGAGGCGGCGTGATGTGCAACTGATGTTCGAGGAAACTGGCGACTGTATTGGTCAGACCGACGCTATAGATCAGCAGGATCGGGAAAATGGCGAAGAAGTACAGCAAGGTGATCAGCGCGCCGGCCTTGATGCCGAAATGCTGCTCGACCACTTCCGTGATATCAGCGCCTTCTCGACCGGAAAGCACGAAACGGGTCAGGCCACGGTGCGCATAGAACGTCATCGGGAACGCCAGCAGCGCGAGGATCACCAGCGGCCAGAAGCCACCCAAACCTGCGTTGATCGGCAGAAACAGGGTACCGGCGCCGATGGCCGTCCCAAACAGTCCCAACATCCAGGTGGTGTCCTGGCGATTCCAGCTCGAAAGTTCAGCGGGTGCTGCTGCATCAAAGCGCTCTTCGACGCTATTGGCCTGATCATTCATCCGGTCGGATCTCCGCATTCCGGTCACTTGCCACTCGGTCAGGATGCGTCGGAAAAAACCGACAGACATGCTCCGGCCGAAACAGGGGCGCGATTCTCCGTGATAAATGAGCATAAGCAAAGACTTAGCTGAGGAATGGTTGTGCGGAGCAGATCCGTTTGGCGTCGTTTTCGGGAAATTATTTGTCGTAAACAGGTATTCATGATGTCGTTAACAGGCACATGCAAGGGTATTCAGAGGGTTCGAGCCAACACCATCACGAAAGCGATCCCCACCGCGCCCATCACCATTCCAAGGCTAAACAGCAAAACCGTTTCACGCCTTTCGGCTTTGCGAAAGGGCTTCATGGCTTCTCTGAATTCAAACTCCTCTTGATACAGTCGGTCTATCCTGGCTCTGCTTTCCTCTGTGCTCATACTGCCCCCTTCCCATTTTTGGTGCTCTGAATCAACACGCATGCGCAACGGCAACCTGCTGCGCTCTCTTACAGCTTCAAATAAAGCCCAACGGCGGTGGCAATTGCAGTTAATGCCCCAGCCCCCACCACAAGGGGATACAAAAAAGTCTCAAGTTTCAGTTTTGCTTCCTCCGCCAAAAGCTTGCGCCTCTCCGCGCCGAGCTTTTGGGTTTCCGTTTGTAGCCTTTCGAGCTCTACATTTTTGTGGTCATCAAGATGCATGAACCTTCCTTGGCTGCTGACAGTTAACGCTCGGGAAGCTTTTCCATCCTGGACCACCTCCCATTGCTGCCCCATGATTTCGCGTTAACCGTCTGCCCGATAGCAGATGGCTCTGCCAAATGCGTAGGTAAAATCCGCGAGTTTCGTAGGTAGCCTCATACAAAAACAGCACCGAGGTCATCACCCCATGCTTTCAATCTGGTTGAAATGTTCTAGCGTGAATGAGTCCCTGCCCCCCCGGAGTCTCTGCCCATGCCCCTCGTTCGCGTCGACATCAAACAAAACCCCGACCCCACCTTCGCCAAACGCATCGGTGAGCAGATCTACGGCGCCCTGCGCAGCTGTATCGATGTGCCGGAGCACGACAACTTCCAGATCCTCACCGAGCACGACAGCCAGCACTTCGTCTACGACCCGCAGTATCTGGGAATCCAGCGCAGCGACGGCGTGGTGTTCATTCAGATCACCATCAGCGAAGGGCGCTCGGTAGAGAAGAAACAGTTGCTGTTCAAAACCATCGCCGAAAGCCTGCACAGCCAACTGGCGGTGCGCCTGGAGGACGTCTTCATCAATCTGGTGGAGGTGAAAAAAGAGAACTGGTCATTCGGTAACGGCATTGCGCAATACGTCACTTGAGCGGGTGATTGACAGCCCAACGCCGCCTTCGCACGCGATTGACGCAATCTGAGCATCCGCGATTGCGTCAATCAACTATTTGTAACCGCATTCTTAGTCCTACAGCGCCGTGTAATCGGTTTACTCGACCAGCGAACTGAACGACAGACAACACCTACAAACAAGTACATAACTTATCGACAACTCAGAATAATCCTACAACTTGCACACCTCAAAACAACCACCACAAAATATTACTTGAAAATAAAAAACAAGCCATTTGTTACAAGCAACTACCTGACTATTGAACATCCTTCCAGACGACGGCTATATTTTTTACGCCCCGGACACGAACAACCAACAGCAAATAATTTTCAAAGTTGATAAAGAGGACATCGCATGCACAAGAACACGATTATCTGTCTGTTACTCGCAGCGCTGTTTATCCCCCACGTCAGCGCCGCCCAAACGGCAGACGTACGCCAACTGGCCTCGTCACCGCGATGGCTGACCACCAAGGTCTATGTCGACGGCGCCCCTGAAATCGACGTCAAGGCAAAGTACCCCGGCGTTGTCGGTATTTCGACGTGGGATCCCGAGCGCAATCGATATGAGTTCTTTTACGCCGATACAGGCGAGTCAAAGTACAACAAGGGTGGTGGCGGTTACTTCTTTGTCACCGGCGATCAGCAACAGCACATTCTTGTCCCCGATGTCGGCCCGACCAAAACCGTTGTCAGGCGTCTGGAAACATTGAATGACCGAGAATTCACTTATTCCCGGGAAGTGCCGCGCGACATGACCGACAACAACCCGGTCGTACGTATTCACGTTGTTCACGAGCCGTATACCGGAACGGTAGAAACCAGGTCCGCCATCAAACAATAAGACAAGGAGTTCAATATGCAAAAGACACTTAAAACCCTGCTGATGTCGACGTTGCTGGCCTCTTCGGTGTATTGCGCCGGGGTCAACGCACAAGCCGCCAGTCAACCCGCAAAAAATGCCGTCGCCACTGCCGACAACGCGATGATGCTGACCGTTTTTCTGAAACATGATCAAACCCGACCGTTAAGTGAACTCAAGGCCCAGCTCGCACAGCAAGGTTTCCATAAAACCTTTCCCCCTGCCGGAGTCGAGGTGGTGAGCTGGAACATCATGATGGGAATTGGCCAGGTCGTTACCGTGCGCTTTCCTGTCTCGCGTCTGGCAGAAGTGAACCTTGCGCTGGAAAACACCGCCTGGGGCAGTTACCGCACCGAGTTCTATCCGACCTACGATATCAAGCCGATCGCGATGGCTGAACAAGCCAAAGCCCAAGCGGGCCAATGATGCCGACAGCGCACCGGATCACCGGTGTGCTGCCACCCCTTGCTTCTTGCCGGAAGCCGTCCAGAATCAAAGCACCACTGCGCGAATGACAACGATTGCCAAGTCGCTGCGGATTCAGCACTCTGAAACGACTTTCGCGACCAACCCGCCGACGTTCACAGGAGCCGCGCAATGCCCGCAACCGTTCTGGTACTGGTTGAAACCATCAATGACTATTTGCCGATTCTCGAACATCAGGGCTTCCACCTGATTCTCGCCCCCACACCCGCTGAACGGGCGCAAGCCATTGCCTCCCAGGGCAGCCGCATCGACGCGGTGCTGACCCGTGGTCCGCTGGGCCTCACGGCGGAAGAAATCGCCGCCCTGCCCGCGCTGAAGATCATTACCGTCATCGGCGCCGGCTACGAACACGTCGACCTGCAGGCCGCCAGCAACCGTGGCATTACCGTCACCAACGGCGCCGGGGTCAACGCCTCGTCGGTGGCCGACCATGCGATGGCGATGTTGTTGGCACTGGTACGGGATATCCCGCGTTGTGATGCCGCCGTACGACGGGGTGAATGGCCGAAGATCATGCGCCCGTCGCTGGCCGGCAAACGCCTGGGAATTCTCGGGCTGGGCGCCGTCGGGCTGGCGATCGCCAAACGCGCGAACCTCGGCTTCGACATGGAAATCAGCTACCACAGCCGCCAGGTGCGTAGCGATGTGCCTTATGCGTTCTGCTCGACGCCGACCGAACTGGCCCGGGCTTCGGACTTTCTGATTGTCGCCACGCCCGGTGGCATTGGCACCCAACATCTGGTCACCCGCGCGGTGCTCGATGCGCTCGGGCCGAAAGGCTTCATCGTCAACATTGCCCGCGCCAGCGTCATCGCTACGGCGGATCTGATCACGGCCCTCGAACAACGCAGAATTGCCGGTGCCGCACTCGATGTATTCGATCACGAGCCGCAAGTGCCGGATGCGCTGAAAACCCTGAGCAACGTGCTGCTGACACCGCACGTCGCCGGCCTGTCACCGGAAGCAACGCAAGGCACGGTCGAACTGGTAGGCAAAAACCTCGTGGCGTTCTTCTCCGGCGAGCCGGTACTGACGCCCATTGCGCTGCCACCGAAACTCAGCAACCAGCGCGTGCACTAAAGCACCCCGAGCAACGTCCACAGGCGCCGTGACTCCGCGTCGGCGCTGATCAACTCACCCAGCAACTCGCTCAACGGTTTATTACCCCACTCGACACCGCGCCGGATCAGATAGGGCACAGGACTATGAGGTTCGGTGCGGGCCAGGTATTCGGCGATCAGCAGCAATTGCCGATACGCCTCCTCGCGATTGGCCGGTTCGCGAAATGCCTGGGCAACCGGCGCTGGCTCTTCAGTCTGCGGCAGGGTGACGGGGGCGTCGACCACGGGTGCCGGCGCTGCCGGTTGTTGTGGGTGCATGGCGATAAACTCCTGAACCAGCTTCAGCAGCGCTTGAATGATGTCCTGCAAGGGGCGCAATCCCGGGCCTTGTTCACCCAGATAAGCATCGCTCCAGCTGTCGAGCCGTTGCAGGTGTTGCAAGCTCAGCAGCAGGTTGCCCTGGGTGCGCAACCAGAATGCCAGCGGTGTGGCGCGAATCTGGTCGCTGAGTTTTTTCTGTTCATTGCGCGCAGTTTCTGCCGAGCTTTTCGCATTCTTGCTGTCGTTGACCTGCACCTGTTGAATCTGCAAACGTCGCCAGACTTCCAGGGTATAGGCTTCAAAATCGCTGTTGCGCGTGCCGAACAGCGGCACGCGAGTGAGCAACACTTCACTGTAGCGACGCACCAGCCATTCCAGCGGAATCACGCGCCACGATTGATCGCCCTCCTCGGCTTGCGGATGCAGGTGCTCGGGGAAGCGTTCACACAAACCGGCGATCAGCGCCAGGCTGCCGGGCAACCCGTCCAGCGCTTGCAGGTGCAGCCACGCTTCGCCGAGCCAGGCGCTGAGCATCAAGTCCTTGCTGCGCTCAAGCAATAAAGCCGTGGTGAGCTTCTCCACCTCCGGCCAGTTCGCCCGCTTCAGTGTCGACTGCCAGACCCCGGTCGGCAGGCTGGCATCATCCTCGCGGCGCAAGTCGCGCAACTGATCGAACTCACGCTCATAGCGCAAATCAACGCCGCAGGGCACCTCCGTGCTGATCGGCGCGAGCAGTTGATCGATCAGGTCTGGCACAGCGGTCGAGGGCAGGCTCACAGGTCATCCTTCTGCGATTCAAGGGCGGCAGTACTTCCGGTCAGCTGAAACGGTGAACGCGGCGCACGGGTGGGCAACGGTGCAATCGACAGCGGCAATTTCGAGCCTTGGCTCATCAGTGACAAACGCACGAACATGCGGGTGAATTCGCTGGTGACGCTGTCGGTCGCGGCGGTCACCGGCAGGCGCAGGGTCAGCGGGAAGTCGGTGTAATCCATGCTCGGTTGCCGCTGCACCGAAAAGTGCGCGCGCATCATCCGCAGCAACGACCATGGCCCGCCATACTCCCAACCAGCCTCCAGATCGCGCACCACCAGATTCGGCTGCTGCGGATCGTTGACCGGGCGCTCCTTGCCGTTGCGCGCCCAGCGCAGGGTCAGACGGATGGGTTGACCGACCATCCAGCGCAAACTCGGCTGCTCGGCCGCGACCGGGTAGTTGATCTGCTGATTGCCCGCCAGCAAACCCCAGGCAATCACTTGATCGGCCCCCTGCTCATTATCGCGATCGGTGCGCCAGCGCACGTCGAGTTCGACGCCGAGGATGCCACTCTTGTCGCGTACAAACAGCGGCGTCAGCCAGATGCTGGCCTGCTTCAAACGATTGAGAAAATCCGCTGCGGCCACGCGCTCCGGCGTTTGGTTCGCAACCAGGCCGGCCTGAGCGACCGGCAGACGCTTGTCGATCAGCTCCAGCAAATACTGCACCCGCGCCGGGTCGGCATCCGGCATCTGCACGCCGTTGGCAAAGGGAAACCGGTCAGCGAGGTATTGATTGAAGTAGTTCGCCAGCTCATTCCACGCGGCCGCCGCCTGTTGTACTTGCAGTTGCTGGCAACGCTGCATGGCTTCCTGTTGCAGCTCGATCGCGCGCATCGCCAACGTGCCACGCCCACCGGCAACATTGGCGGTCTGCAACATTTGCAGGCAGGAATTGACGTCCATTTCAATGAAGTCGCGGCTGACCAGTTGCTCGATCTGCGCCGGCGAACTGGCCGGGTTGGCTTCCTTGTATTTACGCAGTTCGTCGTTCAGGGCGCTGAACTGCGTTACACGTTCGTAATCCAGTGCCGAGAGATTGGCTTGCTGCGTCGTCAACCACTGCAACGAAGACGTACGCCGCTCAGTGATGCCGAGCATGGTGTTGAATTGCTGCTTGAGGCTCAGTTTCAAATCCTGCACATCGCTGGCGCCGAACAATTGCAAGCCGAGGTTTTTCGAACCGTCCCACTGGCTGATTTCGGCACGACCACCGAACAGTGGCTGTGCGGTGATTTCCTCGATACCAGCGGTAATCTGCGCCATCGCGCGGCGGTTGAGCGCCGCTTGCAGGCGTGTAGAGAGATCCGCGCGGTGCACCTCGACAAAAGCCTTCTGCAGGGCCATGGCTTGCTCGGCCTGCACGTTGAACACGGCGTAAGGGTGCGCCTGGTCGTTGTGATCCTTAAGGCTCAACCACATCGCTTGAGCAGCGGCGCGCTCGGCGGTTTTCAGCAGTGCTGTGCGAAAGTCCGGTGGAATCCGCGGCAGCTCTTCGGCGATGTAGCTGTTGTAGTCGGCAAAATACTTCAGCGACTCATTGAGGTCATCGCCGTCTACGGTCTGGCCTTGCAGGTTGACGTTGTCATCGCTGTCGCGCAGGGCGACAGATACGAATTCACGCTTGAACAGCGCCTGTATCGCGTTATCCAGCTTGATCACTTGTTCCTGCAAGGCCAGTTGCCCGCTGGCTTGCTGCACCAGCAAGTTGTCCCGCGAACCGATCTGGGCGATCCATTGATCGCGGAAACTCTGCTGCAGGCGTGACGCTTGTGTGTCGAGGTCTTGCTCGACCTGGGTACCCAGCAACGTACTCTTGCCGACCTTGGTGAGAAAGTCGCGATAACCCGGCACCAGTTCCTGGCCCTTGCCGCGACTCCACGTCGAGTTGGTCAGGGCGATCGCCGCTTGCAGATCGTCGACCAGCGCGGTCAGGTCTTCCAGCTCGCTCAGGCTGTTGCCACTGCCGGCGTGCAACTGATCCAGATGCAATTTGAGATAGCCGGCCTTGCTGACAAAGTTGTCGGCGAGGAAATACTGATCCAGCCAGCGCTGCATCAATCCGGAAAAGTTGCTGACGATCTGCGGTCGGTCGACGCTCAGATCAAGCGCCTGCAAGCTGCCGTCTTCCCCGGCCACGAGCAGCCGATTGTAGAACGCTGCATAGGGCAAGGTGCCCGTATTGAGGTTCAGCGACAGCGCGTTGTTGCTCAGTTGCACCAGGTCGTCCAGCGGTGCGCGCGGGTTGTTCTGCACTTGATTGAACAACTGGTTCTGCTGCTCCAGACGCAAGGCCCGATCCACCAGATCGTTCGCCTTCAGATAGTTCTGCCACTGCGCCGGGTCGTCGCTTTCGATAGTGCTGCGCCGATCGGTGCTGCGGATCGCCTTGATCTGCGCCAGTTGCGCGCCCAACAGGTCATGCAGCGGCACCATGATGTGGCGCTGGGTGGATTGCAGCACTTGCTGCTCAAGCTGATTGTCCAGCGAGGAAAACCACGACGTCGGAAACACCAGAGACACATAGTTCCAGTGCGGCGCACGCTCCAGCACGCGCCAGAAGGTCTGCACGTTACGCCGGGTCGAGTCGACTCGCTGCGCCTCATCGCTGATCGCCACGTAGCTCTTTTGCGCGCCTTGCATCTGCCGCGCCAGTTCGTGGGCATCCTTGACCGACACGTGCCAGACCCAAAGCATTGCCACGGCCCAGATAATCCCGATCACCAGCGCCACGCCGGCCGTCAGCCGCTGCCAGCGCTGACGCAAACGCAGCAGGCGCGGCACGCCTTGCGCCAACCCGCGCTCGCCGACCAGGCGCTGACGCCACAACTGACGCACGAACACACTTTGCTGCAAGCCGCTGTCGTCGGCGGAGAATCCATCCTTGGCATCCTCCGAGGCCTGACTGGCGCTGAAATAGACACCGCGAAAACACGGTGCTTCACCCTGAGCATTGCCTTGAAACACCGGTTCCAGAACACTCTGCAAACCGCGTCGCAAAGTTTCCAGACGCTCCGGCAAGGCGTACAGATCGGCGCTCAACTGGCCGGACAAGGTGCCGATTTCGATGATCGCTTCCGCCACAGCACGATGGATGCGATCAAGCGCTTGATCGCTCCATTGCCCTTGCCATACCGCATCGCGCGAATAAGGCGACGACCAGCCAAGGGTACGTTCGCGGGCCTCTTCGGGCAGCGCACTGATCAGCTCCTGAAACCCTGGCAGCTCTTCAAGTCCGGTGATGATCACGTACACCGGCACACTCAGGCCAAAACGTTGCAGCAGATCGATGAAGCGTCGACGCGCAGCCAGACCGAGGCTGGCAGCCTGTTCGAGATTACTCAGGCGACTGACCGGCACCAGCCAGACCACCCCGTCCAGCGGCCGTTTGCTGCGCATCCGCAGGATCAGACCGAGCAAACGCCACCAGCCACCACGTTGCAAATGCATACCGTCGTCGGGCAGAAACAATGCCTGCGGCACTACAAGTACAGCGCCTTCCGGGTCCGACCACCAGCGGCCGAACCACGCCGGTTTGTCGGTCGGTTGCAGACGCCATTCACTGACCAGTTGCGTGCCCTGGGTTTCGTCGCCGAGCATCAGCAGCCATGGCATCTGATAGCGATCGTGACTGCCCTGCTCCTGCTCCATTTGCCGCACGGCTGCGTAGAAACTGCGGATCGCTGCACCACTCTGGGTGCGCAGCCACCATACCGCCACAGCGATGATCACCACGACCAGTAGCAGCGCAACCACCCACGCGACTATCGTCAGGGTACTCATGAGTCTTGCTCCACTGGCGCCACCGAGTCGATGATCTGCAGCACCGGGTCCAGTTCCGAACGAATGTCACGCCAGAGGAACTGGCCAAGCCCGGTCAGCAACAGCACCATCGCCAGAATCCCCAATGCCAGGCGAAAGCCGTCCGGCAGCGCCGTGCGCACCGGCAGTTGCAATGGCGTGGTCAGCGACGGCTGCACCAGGCGCTGACTGACATCGGCATAACCGGCCTCGTCCTGCCAGGCAAAGGTGTACAGCGCCAGCCGCCACTTCTCCAGTTGCGCCTGACTGTGTTCACCGCGCAAACGCCCATGAAAACCGAGGATCAGGCACTGCAGGTACACGTTGGCCAGATCGCGGCTGGTCGGTTGCTGTTCATCGAGCAATGTCTGAATCGCCGCCGGCACTTGTTCGCCGGCCTGACGACTGGAATACAGACGCGACTCCAACGGTTTGTCCTGCCACGCCGACTGCCCGGGCCATGGCGTGAACAGCAGGGTTTCGTCGACCAGTGCGACGAACGCATAGACCAGCGCCTTGACCTGCTCGGTCGCCGAATCGCCGACCCGCGCATAAGCGGTGCGCCACAACCGCTGCGACGCTTGCGTGGACAGTTCGACCACCGTGTCCACCAGCGCTGCTTCGTCCTCGCTGTCCTTGGGCAATTGCACCCAGTCCTGTTGCCATTGCTGCCACGTCTGGCGGAACGCGCTGCTCAACGGTGCGTCCTGCAACCCAAGGTTTGCGGCACTTCCTTGCGACATACGGCGTTCCTTGTGTGATCAGGCACTTTCGCTGTTCTGGGCGATAAACAGCACCACTTGCCACGGACTGCTGGTCAGCTTCGCCGCCGGTGCCGCGATGACCAGCGGCAGTTGCGCGTCGAACCACGTGCCTTCGGCGGTGATTACAAACAGTCGCGTGTCTTCGCCGACGCTGTAGGCCACCTGTTCGCTGCGGCTCATGACCTGATGCGCCAAACCACTCATGCGCTGACGGCTGAGCAGCGCAATGTGCGGTGCCGAGGCGACGATTGCACCGCGCAACCAGTCAATGGCCGCTTGTTCGCTGGCGCCGTTGGGCATGCGCAGACCGATCACCAGACGCTGACTCGGCTGCTCGTCCGGCAGTTGAATGGAAAAGCTGTGCTCACCGCGTTCGAACGGCAGGCTGCGGTAGCCGGCACGGATCAGTTCGAGGGTGGTTTCCAGCCATTGCAGCACCGCATCAAAACCGCGCTGCAACTCGAGAAAATCCAGTGGCGCAAACGCCGGCACCCCAGCCAGCGGATCGAGTGCCGCCCATGCGCCAGCCATCCCGAGCAGGTGCACATACAGGGACTGCGGATGCACGATACGACTGCTCAGTGCGCCTTCGACTTCCGGCAAGCGCGCCCACAACGCCGTCAACTGGCGGCGGATTTCCAGCGCATCGTCCTGATTGCCAGCCTGTTGCGCCTGACGCAAACGGCCGCCGAGAAACAGGCACTTCTCCCGCGCCCGCGCGCAGAGGCCGGCGATGCGTCGACCCAGCGCAGACTCCGGCAACAGCAGCGGTGTTGGCGCGGTGTAAGTCAGCGCCAGGAAGCCGCCGCCCTCCTTGCGGATTTTCAGCAGCGGCAGGCAGATCGAATCGGCTTTGTTCAGTTGCGTGCACAGGCGTGGATTAGGTCGCCACACGGTGATCGATTCAGGGAATTCACCACTGGTGAGATCCGGCAGCGCGTCCCCCACCACCGACTGCAAGCGGCCCTTGAGCGGCAGCAACTGCCCGGCACGCCACATCGGGCTGATCGCCAGGTACACGGTGACGGTCGCATCGTCGGCGGCATCGATCGCCGCACTGACATCCAGTTCGAGTGCCGGCCCGATCCCGGCCTGCAAATCCACCGGCAGGCCGTCAGGCATCGTCCCTTGCAGCGAGAGTACCCGCACTACCCCAGCGCTCAGCGCCGAAGGATCGAACTCCATGTGGCTGACACCCCAGAACCACGGGTTGCACGCTTGCGCCAGATGCGCGCCGAGCGCTTCGGCTCGCAGCCCTTGCAACTGAAAATGCTGCGGCAGCAATTGCATGCCTTCGTGCCAGCAAACCGCGTCAGGTAGCAGACTCATACGACTCCTTTCGACAAAGCCGCAATCCGGCGGCAGCGGTGGTATTTCAGTGTTCCGGGTTGACCAGGCTCATCTCGCGGCTGTCGAATTTCAGCCACGCCTCACTCTGATCGTCGAGGCGCAAGCGGTGTGCTCCGGGTGTGGTATAGCTGGCGAAGACCAAAAGTCCAGCGGCCTTCTTGCCCCCCAACGGGAAGGGCTGGCGGTCGATGAATTGCCCCGGCACCAGCTCCAGTCCCCATACGCTCATCAACTGACGATAGTCGCGCTGGTACTGCTCGCGCCCGGCGAACCACTGGCTGGCACTGATGCCCGACAATTGCTTGAGCAAATCCGGATCGGCGACCGCAATGAAGTCCACGGCAATCGGGGTGTCGTCGTTGGCTTTTGGCGCGACGTCGAGGGTCAGGCTGTCGAGGTCCACTTTCGGCCCGAAGAGCGAGCAACCGGCCAGGGACGAAAACAGCAATGTTAGAAAAAGTCGTCTACGCAAAATGAATTTTCCTTTTCGCGAACCTGTCCAAAAATGTTTTTGCTTGCTTTTTTATAGACCTGTTCTAGCGTCTTGGGTAGTTCGGTTCCTACAGCCGAATCAAGAAGGTTTGTCAAAGGAACGACAGGTCATCTGCCTCCCTTTCTAACCTACGGTCCAGCAAGGGAAAGCGATGAACGGGCCTCCCCGATGCATTGCGCCCGCTCATCGCATCGGAGTCCGCCGACATGGCAGAAAGTACTCAGCACAAGCTCGACCGGGTGCGCCCGCCCCGAGTGCAAATCACCTATGACGTCGAAATCGGCAACGCCATCGAGAAAAAGGAACTGCCACTGGTGGTCGGAATTCTCGCCGACCTCTCCGGCAAGCCACTTGAACCATTGGCAAAACTGACTGAGCGGCGTTTCACCGAAATCGACCGCGACAACTTCAACGAAGTGCTCGCCTCGATCAGCCCGCGCGCCACGTTGCAGGTCAACAACACCCTCAGCGGCGACGACAGCAAGCTCAACATCGAACTCAATTTCAAACACATCGACGACTTCGATCCGGTCAAGGTGGTGGAGCAAGTCACGCCGCTGCGGCGCCTGTTCGAGGCACGCCAGCGTCTGCGTGATCTGCTGACCAAACTCGACGGCAACGATGACCTGGACAAGCTGTTGCGCGACGTCATCGCCAACACCGAAGGCCTGCAGGAAATCAAATCGGCCCGCCCGGACACCGCTACCCCGGCAGCTGATGCCGAGGCTCCGGCCGAACCGCAAGCCTGATCGTCCACTTAATCGAGGGGAGAATTCGCCATGCCCGCTTCTGCTCAGAAACAAGCCAGCGACAGTACGACCGAGACACTTTCCCTGCTCGACCAGATCATTCTCGACGGCCGCATGGCCCACGATGACAGTCAGCAGGATTACGCCCGCGACATGCTCGCGGAATTCGCCACCCAGGTGCTCGACGAAGGCATGGCCATCGACAAGGACACCGTGGCGATGATCAACGACCGTATCAGCCAGATCGACGAGTTGATCAGCGCCCAGCTCAACGAGGTGCTGCACCATCCCGATCTGCAAAAACTCGAAGCTTCGTGGCGTGGCCTGCACATGCTGGTGCAGAACACCGAAACCAGCACCCGGCTGAAATTGCGCTTGCTCAACGTCACACAGAAAGAGCTGCAGAACGACCTGGAAAAAGCCGTCGAGTTTGACCAGAGCGCACTGTTCAAGAAGATCTACGAAGAGGAATACGGCACCTTCGGTGGCCATCCCTTCAGCCTGTTGGTCGGTGACTACACTTTTGGCCGGCATCCGCAGGACATTGGCCTGCTGGAAAAACTGTCGAACGTCGCCGCTGCCGCTCACGCGCCATTCATTGCCGCCGCCAGCCCGCGCTTGTTCGACATGAACAGCTTCACCGAACTGGCGGTGCCGCGTGATCTGTCGAAAGTGTTCGAGAGCCAGGAGCTGATCAAATGGCGCTCGTTCCGCGAGAGCGAGGATTCGCGTTACGTGTCTCTGGTACTGCCGCACTTTCTTCTGCGCCTGCCCTACGGCCCGGACACCTCGCCAGTGGAAGGCATCAACTACGTCGAAGACGTCAACGGCACCGATCACAGCAAATACCTGTGGGGCAATGCTGCGTGGGCGCTGTCGCAACGCATCACCGAAGCGTTCGCCAAGTACGGTTGGTGCGCGGCGATTCGTGGCGCTGAAGGCGGCGGCGCGGTGGAAGGTTTGCCAGCGCATACGTTCCGCACCAGCTCTGGCGATCTGTCGCTGAAATGCCCGACCGAAGTAGCGATCACCGATCGCCGCGAGAAAGAGCTTAACGACCTCGGTTTCATCGCCTTGTGCCACAAGAAAAACAGCGATGTGGCGGTGTTCTTCGGTGGCCAGACCACCAACAAATCCAAGGTCTACAACACCAACGAGGCCAACGCCAACGCGCGGATCTCGGCGATGTTGCCGTACGTGCTCGCCGCGTCACGTTTCGCCCATTATCTGAAGGTGATCATGCGCGACAAGGTTGGCAGTTTCATGACCCGCGACAACGTGCAGACCTACCTCAACAACTGGATCGCCGATTACGTGCTGATCAACGACAACGCCCCACAGGAAATCAAGGCGCAGTACCCGTTGCGTGAGGCGCGGGTGGACGTCACCGAAGTCGCCGGCAAGCCTGGCGCCTACCGGGCGACGGTGTTCCTGCGGCCGCACTTCCAGCTGGAAGAGCTGACCGCATCGATTCGCCTGGTGGCGACATTACCACCGCCGGTTGCCGCTTAAAGCTCCAGAGAAACCCTGATGGCGAGAGGATTTATCCCCTCGCCACGGGTTCCGTGTTCAGCCCGTTTGCCTAATGTGATTTTCTTCAGGAGTTTCAAGCGATGGATGCAATCATTCTCGACCTCGGCGGCGATATCAAAGGCGATAGCCTGCTCGAAGGTTATGCGGACAAGATCGAAGTCATGTCCTACAGCCACAACGTGGCGATGCAAGTGACCAACGACGTCAGTAACTCGGAACGCACTTCCGGCAAACCTCACGTCGGCGAGTTCACCCTGACCAAGTTCGTCGATACCTCGACACCGTCTCTCAACGAATACTGCTGCGCCGGTAAGCCGATCCCCGAAGCCATCATCACCGTCGGCCGCAACGCCGCCGAAGGCAGTGGGCAATTGATGCCCTTCATCGTCTACACCCTGACCAACGTGGTGATTTCCAACGTCAGCGTCAGTGGTGGCACCGGCGGCAAACCGGTGGAAACCCTGTCGCTGAACTTCACCAAGATCAAATGGGAGCTCACCGCGCAGAAAGACGACGGCACCAAGGAAGGCACCGCCGCGTCGACCTGGGACATGGCCGCCAACAAGCTTGTCAGCTAACCCGGCGTTCTGGCCATGGCAGGCACCGGCATGCGCGCACCGCTGTTCGAACGCCTCGCGTCCAGCGAGGCGGAGAATCCGCGCGCATTCGATCGGCAGGACTTGCTCGACTCGGTGCACGCCGAGCTCGGGCGCCTGTTCAATACACGCCGAGGTCCGCTCACGCGAACCACGCCAGCGAGTGTGATCGACTACGGCATCGCTGACTGGAGCGCCCTGCAACAGCAGCGCAGCGATGACCGGCGCAAGCTGGCGCGAGACATCCGCGAAGCCATCAGCTCTTTCGAACCACGCCTGAAACTCAGCGAAGTTCAGGTCAATCCCTTGCCCGAACAGCCGCAGCGGATGAGCATACGCTTGCTCGGCGAGTTGCGCAGCGGCCAGCAGCACTGGCCGGTGGCGTTTGTCATCGAGCCCGGCGGCGAAGGGCTGGAGGTGCGCCATGAGCGACTCGATTGATCCGCAACTGCTCGACTACTACCAACGCGAACTGACCTGGCTGCGCCACGCCGGCAGCCAGTTTGCCGAGCGCTATCCAAAAGTCGCGCGACGCCTGGAACTGTCGCCAGGCGAATGCCCCGATCCCCACGTTGAGCGTTTGCTGGAAGGCTTTGCGTTGCTCGCCGCACGCCTGCAAAGGCGCCTGGATGACGACTACGCCGAATTCAGCGATGCGTTGCTCGAACAACTTTATCCATTAGCGATGCGGCCGTTGCCGTCCTGCGCCATCGTGCAATTCGAGCCGGACCCGAGCAAAGGCAACCTCGACGACGGCTATTCCCTGCCCCGCGACACGCCGTTATTCGTCACCACCAGCAAAGGCGAGAGCATTCACTTTCGCACCTCGGCCGCCGTTCGGTTATGGCCGATCGAAGTCAGCGAGGCGCTGTTGCTGGGCAGCGATGAAGCCCAGGCATTGACCGGTGTCGCGCAGTCGCGCTCGGCATTGCGTTTGAGCCTGCGTTGCCTGGGCGAAAGCCAATGGGCAGATCTGGGTATTGAACAATTGCGCATCCATCTGGCCGCGTCACCGGTGGTCAATGCCTGCCTGTATGACCTGCTCGGCGCGCATGCGGTGCAGGTGCTGGCGGGGTCGCCGGGCAGCGTTCCGATGGCGCTGAAAGGTTTGCCGAATATTGTTGGTTTCGGTGATGACGAAGCCCTGCTGCCGGATGAAGACGGAGTCCATCCGGGCATGCGCTTGCTGGCCGAATACTTTGCCTTCCCGGACAAACTCCACTTTTTCGATCTGCCGTTGCGCGGTGTTTCCAGCGACAGCCAGACCCTCTATCTGTACATCGTTTTCGATCGTGCCCCCGCTAGCCGCCTGCACTTGCAGGCCAGCGACATCACCCTCGGCTGCGCGCCGGTGATCAACCTGTTCCCGCGGACTTCCGAGCCGCTGCGTCCGGATGGTACGCGCAGCGAGTATCGACTCATCGCCGACAGCCACCGCGAGAACAGCGTCGAGATCCACAGCATTCGCGGTATGCGCGCCAGTACTCGCGCTGGCGTGCAGCGTCTGCCGGCGTATTACGGCAGTCAGCACAGCGGCGGCGACCAGCAGCGCTACTGGCATGCGCGACGGGTCAACGGCATGACGCCGAACCGGCTCGGCAGTGATTTACTGGTGAGCGTGGTCGACACCCGTTTTGAACCGCAAACCGATCTGCCCGACTACAGCCTTACCGCCGAGTTGCTCTGCACCAACCGCTATCTGGCACAAAGCCTGCCGGCCGGCACGCCGCTGGGTTTCGAGCGTCCCGGGCCGGTCGCCTGGGCACGCCTGCGCAATTCGCCAAGTGCGCAAAGTCTGCCGCGGCTGGACGGTGATTCGCGCTGGCGCCTGGTCTCGCAACTGACCCTCAATCATCTGTCGCTGGTCGAAGGGCCGCAGGCGCTGGATGCCCTGAAAGAGATTCTGCATCTGCACAATCTGCGCGATGAGACCAGTGCGCTGAGACAGATCGAAGGTCTGCTGCAACTCAACTGTGAACGGGTAATCGGCCATGTGGGCGCCGATGCCTGGCGCGGTTGGCGCAATGGTCTGGAGGTACAGTTGCAGCTCGATCCACAGCACTTCGTCGGCAGCAGCGCCGTGCTGTTTTCGGCGGTGCTGGCGCAGTTCTTTTCCCTGTACGCCACGGCCAATCGCTTTGTGCGCACCGTCCTGATGCAGTCCGACAAGGAGGTCAAGGCATGGCAACCCCAAGCCGGCATGCCCCTGTCGCTCTGACCCTGAGCCAGCGCCTGCGCCGTGAGCCGCAGGCCTTCGAATGGTTGCAGGCGTTGCTGTTGCTCGAACGCGAGCAGCCGCAGGCCGATCCACTTGGCAGCGGCACCTCGCCGCAGACCGAAGCGCTGAAACTGCGCGGGCCACTGACGCCGGCGTTTGCCACCAGCCAGATCGAAGCCCTGCACGAAGCACCTGGCGAACCGCTGACGATCGACACGCCGATCTTCGGTCTCGGCGGCCCGGACGGTCCTCTCCCCTACGCCTATCAGGATTGGCTGCAACAACGGGCGCGGGCCAAGGATCATGCACCGGCCGCGTTTCTCGATCTGTTCCAGCATCGCTTGCTCAGCCTGCTTTACAAAGTGATGCGCAAGCACCGCGTCGCGTTGGGTTTTGTCACGCCGGGGGCTTCGCCGGTGCAGGCGCAATTGCGCGCACTGACCGGTTTGCTGCCCAAGGCTTTGCAGGAGCGCCAGGCTGTTCCTGACTGTGCTGTGCTCGCATGCACGGCGTTGTTTGCCGATGGCCGTCGCTCACTGGCGGGGTTCGCCGCGATTGTCCGCGAGCAGTTTGCCGTGCCGGTCGAATTGAGCGCCTACGAGGGTGCCTGGCGGCAGATCCCGCCGGCCAGCCGCAGCGTGATCAAACCGGGTGGACGCAACTTGCAACTGGGCCGCAGCGCCGTGGCTGGCACGCGGGTCTGGGATGAACACGCCGGTATTCGCCTGACCCTCGGGCCGTTGCCATCGATACAGGCGGCGCGTTTTCTCCCGGATGGCGAAGCACACCCGGCACTGGCCAGCCTCGCCGGGTTGTATTTCGGCCCGGATCTGGACGTCAGACTGGTGCTGCGGGTGCGCGGGGCCGGGCCGCTGAAACTCGCGCGCCAGAGCCCGGCTCTGCTGAGCTGGAACGGCGGCTTGCAGCGTCAGGCCAGCCTCGGCGTGCAAACCATCGAAACCCGCCTTCGTCAGCTGGAGATCACCTGAACATGGAACTGGCCAGCCTGATCGGACGCCTCAACCCGGACAACCGCCGCGCCCTCGAACGCGCCGCACAGCGCTGTTTGCAGCGCGGGCATCACTTTGTCGAGATCGAACATCTGTTGCTCGAACTGCTCGACATCGAGGGCGGTGACTTTGCTTTTCTGCTGCCGCGTTTCGGCCTGGAACGTGATGCGCTCACGGCTGAGATCAACAAGGCGCTGGACCTGTTCAAGGCGGGCAGTACGCGCACGCCGGCGCTGTCGTCGCACACCCTTGGCTTGCTCGAAGATGCGGTGGTCCAGGCCAGTGTGTTGGGGCTCGACAGTATTCGTTCCGGGTTGCTGTTGCTGGCGTTGATCGATCGCGACGAGCGCCGCAGCTTGTTGCTCAACAGCGCCTCATCGTTGTTGCGGATTCCCAAAGAAGCGCTGCGCGCGAATCTGCTGGAATGGACGGAAAACTCTCGTGAGCATGTCGGTGCGCGCAAGGGTTCATCGGCCAATCCTGCACCGCGCCAGGACTCGGTGCTCGATCAATACACCCAGGATCTGACGGCCGACGCTCATGCCGGGCGCATTGATCCGATCGTGGGTCGCGACGGTGAGATCCGTCAGTGCATCGACATTCTGCTGCGCCGTCGACAAAACAATCCGATTCTGGTGGGTGCCCCGGGCGTGGGTAAAACCGCCGTGGTCGAGGGTCTGGCCCTGCGCATCGCCGCCGGTGATGTGCCGCCGTCGTTGCAGGAGGTCAGTTTGCGCGTGCTCGACCTCGGTCTGTTGCAGGCCGGTGCCGGGGTCAAAGGTGAATTCGAACAGCGCTTGAAGGGCGTTATCGATGCAGTGCGCAGTGCCGACAAGCCGATCATCCTGTTTATCGACGAAGCGCATACGTTGATCGGCGCTGGCGGTGCCGAGGGTGGCAGCGATGCGGCCAACCTGCTGAAACCAGCGCTGGCTCGGGGTGAACTGCGTACCCTCGCCGCCACGACGTGGATGGAATACAAAAAATATTTCGAGAAAGACCCGGCCCTCGCCCGCCGCTTTCAGCTGGTACAGGTAGAAGAGCCGGACGAAATCACGGCGGTGGAAATGCTTCGCGGCGTGGCCGCCAAACTTGAACAGCATCATGGCGTGCAGGTGCTCGATGCCGCTATTCATGAGGCAGTAAAACTCTCGCATCGCTACATTTCCGGCCGCCAGTTACCGGACAAAGCCATCAGCGTGCTCGACACCGCGTGCGCCCGGGTCGCCCTCGGCCAGCACGATGTGCCGCCACCGCTGGAGAGCCTGCGTCATCGCCAGCAAAGCCTGAAAGAAGAAGTCGAACGCCTGCGCCGTGAACAGGCCACCGGGCTGGACCACCGTGAACGCATCACGCTGCTGGAAAGTGAATCGAAGACCAACGTGCAGGCGATTCGCGAACTGGAAACCCGCTGGAGCGAAGAGCGCGTCGCCGTGCGCGAACTGCTCGATACCCGCCGTGAACTGCTGGATTTGAGCGAACGCGCCGACAGCGAAAAACCCGATGAAGCCACCGACAGCCGCATCGATCATCTGGCCGCCGAACTGCTGCGACTGGAGGCCGGCCTCGATGCGATTCGCCAGGACGATCCACTGGTGCCCGAACAGGTCGACACCAAAACCGTCGCCGCCGTGATTGCCGGCTGGACCGGCATCCCCGTCGGCAAAATGCTCGCCGACGAAGCCCACGCCGTGCGCACACTCGGCACGCGTATGGGCCAACGGGTGATGGGCCAGAGCACCGCACTCAACACCATCGCCCAACGCTTGCAGGCCTACCGCGCGGGACTGACCGATCCGCAAAAACCAGTGGGTGTGTTCCTGCTGGTCGGCCCTACCGGCGTCGGTAAAACCGAAACCGCTTATGCCCTGGCCGATGCGTTGTACGGCGGCGAACGCAACCTGATCAGCATCAATCTTTCCGAATATCAGGAAGCCCACACCGTCAGCCAACTCAAAGGCGCACCACCGGGTTATGTCGGTTATGGCAGCGGCGGCGTGCTGACCGAAGCCGTGCGGCGCAAACCGTATTCGGTGGTGTTGCTGGATGAGATCGAAAAGGCCCATCCGGATGTGCTGGAAGCGTTCTACAACGTCTTCGATAAAGGCTTGATGGAGGACGGCACCGGGTTGGTGGTGGATTTCAAGAACACCGTGATGCTCGCCACCAGCAATGTCGGCGCTGAGCTTTTACTCGACACACCGGTTGCGCAACTCGGCTCCGAAGCTTTCAACGAAGCGCTGCATAAAGTCTTGCTGCAAGCCTTCCGCCCGGCGTTTCTGGCGCGCATGACCGTGGTCGCGTATCGGCCGCTGGATGAGGCGACGCTGGAAGGGATTGTCTTGGCCAAGCTGGAAAAACTGCGTGGCCGTTATAAGGCGGCAACGGGCAAGCAATTCGAGTTTGATTCAGGGATTGTCAAAGCAGTGCTCGCCAAGTGCAGCGCGGCAGGTGCGCGGGATGTCGAGAATGTGTTGATGACGCAGGTGACGGGGAAGTTGGCGGAGTGGGTGTTGGAGTGACCTCCAAAACACCTCCATCAACTGCCCGAACGGAGCAAAGAAACCAAGGAGACCCATCATGATTCCGGCAATTTTCTTTATTGGGCCAATGGGAGGAGTGGATTGGGACAACACTCAAACGATGGTGAGAAACAACTGGCAAGCCGTTTGCGCAATCATGACGAAACTGGGAGTGCCAGTCGCGACGTTTGTGGGTCAGCGTCAATTTGAATCCCAGTTCAACTGGGATGCGTTCAAGTGCGAAGGTCAGTGTGGGGCCAGAGCGCTACCGCTGGACTGCGCTCAAATTGATCACAGAATTCCTCAAGCCACACTTAACGGCGCCTTCCTTTATACCCTAGGCTCAATGCTGCCCGTATTTGTGGGTAACACGTGCCAGATGAATTACAAAAATAGTCGGGGACCGTTAGGGCGGGATGGCCTGCGCACAAACTGGAAGGTCTTTGATGAGGGCACAATTTTGGTCGCGCCTCATCAGGTCGATTGCAGAGTCGTCGAAGCAAATTACACCTACAACCCTATCAGTCGAAAAATAACGGTGAGTTTCCCCATCACAACGGGGATAGCGGCGGCGGCCAAGGAGTTTGATTTAATCGAAGTCCTGCGTAATGACATCACCAATGTCAGGCCGCTGTGTCCTCCTTGTAATGGCGCACGCAACGCAAACCCCAATATGTTTTGAAGGCCGGACACCGCCAGAAAGACAAAAAGCACTTAACACCTGGTGAAGCCGGAAATAGCCCCAAGAGGATTTCAACATGCCGGTTCCCAGTGAAATGAATTTTGTTCTGACCGAAAAAAAACCAGAAAAGGATCGCAGCAGAGCGGCCGCTACCCCAGAAACAGACCGCGCTGACTACGACCTGATTTTTGATTTTCTGGAGAACAAACAGAAGTTCGAGCCCGCGCTCAGTCGACTCTCCGCATTGATGTGGAGCCACTATCGCATGTTCACCCTGCAGACCGATGTGACACCTGGAAAGGCGAAACCGCCTGGGAACCTGTTCACTCGGGCATTGAGCCTGGTGGCCCACCAGTACCAGTTCACTTTCCAGCAGGGACTGGTTGCCGAGACTGACTTCAATACAGTCCCACTGTCGGTAAAACTCACCGAGTCCGATCCGTATATCGGTTATCTGATAAGACACAAAATATTCTGGAAAGACGTCATTGCCACGGATCATGGTGAGCATAGCCACAGTTTGCAGTGGCTGGTACTGGCCAGAGAGTTGACAGGAAAAACCACGTCGCCTATTGCAGAACTCTACGCAAGATCGGTGGACTACTACAGTTGGGTCGACAAAAAATTCGGCATTAATCTTTGGCAACTATTGGTCGATTGTTTTCCGTTAGATGGCGGCGGCGCAAGAGGTGATGTTCTGACAACTGACACCTATCGCTCGCCTAATAACGTGACACGCCATTTGCTGGGGTACTCAAAAAAACTCGCTCCGCTCAAAGGTCATTTCATTTCTGACTATCTGAGCCGTCGCTATAAACATCGAAACTGGGTCGTTTTAAAACCCAACAGTGGTGGTGCCGCGACTGTCGATTTTAAAAAGATCACTGCCCCCGAACTGACTCCCGACTGGGCCCGTGGCACCACGAAGTTCAGTGAGGCACGATTGAAAAGATCCGCAGTGGCACATGACAACCCTTTCAGTGACCGATCAAAAATTGCTGTCAATTATCACCAGGCTCCAGGTTTCATTTACATGAACGAAAAAACCGGGGGCAGCGAGTGACGCGTTCCACCGACAGCAACACCAGCCTGTCCCTCTCCGCGACTTCATTGTCGGCGCTTTATCCCGAATCGCTATCCGGTGAAGAAGCCCTCAATGCACTCGGTTCGCAAACCCTCGGCGGCCTCAATGACGGTGCGTCCCTGACCTTGACCAGCGCCGTCGCCACACACGTCACCACGACGTTTCACAACGACGCGCAACTGCGCCCGTTCGATGCGCTGGTCGCCGAGATCCGCCAGTTGCCTGCCGACGCCACGGCCGAGCGCTATCAACTGGTACTAAGACCCTGGCTCTGGTGGCTGACGCTGGCGAGTAATAACCGCGTGTTCCAGAACCTCGCCACCTCGGACATCGTCACGACGATTTTCAAGGCCCATGGCTTCAGCGATTTCAAGCTGTCGCTGACCGGCAGTTACACCCCGCGTGATTACTGCGTTCAGTACGGCGAGACCGATTTCGCCTTCGTCTCACGGCTGCTGGAGGAAGAAGGCATCTTCTGGTTTTTCACCCATGACGCCGGTAAGCACACGCTAGTGCTCGGCGACAGCAACGACGCCTTCGTACAAATGCCCAACGGGCCGACGGTCAAGTACCTGGGCCAGGGATTGGGCGAGCGTGAACTGCATGGGATCCGCTCCGGGCAGGTGTGTCTGCAAGCGGTAGCCGGGGTCTATCGGGCGACGGATTATGAGTTCACCACACCGACCACCTCACTGTACGGGCAGGCTGAAGCGGTGGCCGGGCCGCTGTCGATGTACGAGCATCCGGGCGGTTATACCGCCAAGGCACGCGGCGATACATTGACCAAGCAGCGGGTTGACGGCTTGCGCAGCGAGGAGAAACGCTTTGTCGGTGAAAGCGACTGCCGCTGGCTGATTCCCGGCCACTGGTTCACCCTCGACGAGCATGACGATGCGAGCCTGAACATCGATTGGGTGGTGACGCGAGTCACCCATGACGCCAGCCACGAAGGTTATCGCAACCGCTTCGAAGCGATCCCCAAAGCCACGCCATTCCGTCCACAACGTCTCACGCCAAAACCGCGCATGCACCCGCAGACTGCAATTGTCGTCGGTAAATCTGGCGAGGAAATCTGGACCGATGAGTACGGGCGGATCAAGTTGCAGTTCCCTTGGGATCGCGACGGCAAGAATGACGAAACCAGTTCCTGCTGGGTGCGTGTGGTGCTGCCGTGGAGCGGTAAGGGCTTCGGCATGCAGTTCATTCCGCGCATCGGTCAGGAGGTCATCGTTACGTTTATCGACGGTGATCCGGATCGGCCGCTGGTGACCGGTTGCGTCTACAACGGCGACAACGCCCTGCCCTATGCCTTGCCAGCCAATCAGACGCAATCGGGGATCAAGACCCAATCGTCCAAGGGCGGTGGCGGTTTCAACGAACTGCGCTTCGAGGACAAGAAGGACGCGGAAGAAGTGTTTTTGCAGGCGCAGAAGGATCTGAATATCAACGTGCTCAACGACACCACGGCCACCGTCGGTCACGATGAAACGCTCACAGTGCAGAACGCCCGCACCCGCACGGTGAAGGACGGCGACGAGACCGTGACGCTGGAGAAAGGCAAACGCAGCGTGACGATCCAGACCGGCAGCGACTGCCTCGATGTGAAGGACACGCGCACGGTCAAGGTTGGCGCCGACCAGAATCACAGCACCGGTGGTAACTACACCGACAAGGTCAGCGGCGATTACAGCCTGACGGTGGATGGCAACCTGACGATCAAGGTCAGCGGCACCTTGACCCTGCAAAGTGGCGGCAGCTTCACGATCAAGAGCGGCGCCGATCTGGCGACGTCCGCCAGCACCTCGATCACGCACAAGGCCGGCACCGCATTGACCAATCAGGCCGGCACGTCTCTGGACAACAAGGCCGGAACAACCCTGACCAACGACGCCGGCATCAGCCTGACCAACAAGGGCGCAGCCTCGCAGACCGTGGATGGCGGCGGCATGCTGACCATCAAGGGTGGTCTGGTGCAGGTCAACTGACAAGGAGCAGCCATGGCGATTACACCGCTGGATCTGCAGCAGGACGACAAGCAAATCAAGGGGCGCTTGCAGGACGGTCAGCTAGAGGGGCCGTTGAACATCAAGGATGACGGGCGCAAACAGGCGGACCTGAATTACAGCCAGGGCGAACTGCAAGGTACATCGCTGCTTTATCACCCCAACGGCAAGGTCTCGGCGCAGATGCCGTTTGTGCGCGACAAGTTGCAAGGGGTCGCCAGTTTTTATGCGCCTGAGGGTTTTCTGCAGCGCAAGGCGACGTATCGGCGCGGGTTGCTGCACGGCGAAGCGTTGAATTACTTCCCGGATGGGCAAGTGGCGGAGGCGGAGTTTTATCGCGATGGCGTGCGAGAGGGGCGTTATCAGCGCTTTCATCCCAATGGGAAACCGGCGCTGGAGGCGCGCTATGTGAATGGCCAACTGCTGGAGCCGGAGCAAGGTTTTGCCGAGGATGGGCGGCCGTTGGGGGCGGATGGCAAACCGATTTCGCGGGTGCGCTGGTGGTATCGGCAGTGGGCGGATCCGCAGCAGGTCTGAGAACCTTGAAGAGCCCCTCACCCTAGCCCTCTCCCATAGGGAGAGGGGACCGATTGTGGGAGATTGAAGAGGTTCGCCGACGTGAAAGATATGCAGTGAATCCAAAATCAACTCGGTTCGATGCGCAGAGCTGATAATCGACTCGGTCGTTCAGGTCGATGTACAGCGCAAGACACCTCGGTCGGCCCCCTCTCCCTCCGGGAGAGGGCTGGGGTGAGGGTTCAGCGGTTCAGGGAATCAGCATCTGCATCTGCCCCGGCACGACAATCTTGATCACCCCCGCCCAGTTGCACATCAACGTCGAGTTGGCATCGATCGCCGGCATCCCGCCCAACAATAACGTCGGCGCGCCACCGGGGATCCACGGCGTCGCCGTCGCCGGAATGCACGGCATCGGCGTCAACACCCCCAACGCCGCAGCGGTGGCCGCGGCGACCATCGGATTAGCCATGCTCATGCACACCCCGAACGGCAGGATATTGACCAGCGGAATGTGATCCATGATGTTCGCCGCCGGCATCCCGCCGGTCAGCGTGCGGTTAACCGGCAACACATTGAGCATCGACGGCGCGGCGCCGAAGCTGCATTGCAACGTGGCCGTGGCACAGACTTGCGGACAGCCCATTTCAACGCTCCTTTGCGACCATGGCATACCTGCTAAACCTTAGTCTGCCGCAGCCCGTCGCGCACATTCCCAAAGGTGATTATCCGGCAACACGCTAACCTATAAGACCGACCCGCGCTTGTGACCGCCCGAGCGCCCCATTAGATTAGCCAATGATGTCTGGCCTCCAAAATAAGCAGAAGGGATAAGCATGGCGCTTACTGACCAGTCCACCCGTATCCGCTCTGGCGAAGAACTCGATGCCAGCCTGATCGATCCGTACCTCAAGGCGCACATTCCGGGCCTCAGCGGCACACCTGCGATCAGCCAGTTCCCCGGCGGTGCGTCGAACCTGACCTACCTGCTGGAATACCCGGAACAGGAATTCGTCCTGCGCCGCCCGCCGTTCGGCCACAAGGCCAAATCCGCCCACGACATGGGCCGTGAATTTCGTATCCTCAATCAATTGCGCGACGGTTTCCCGTATTGCCCGAAAGCCTACGTGCACTGCACCGACGAATCGGTAATCGGCGCCGAGTTCTATGTGATGGAACGGGTCAACGGCATCATCCTGCGCTCGGAACTGCCGCCGGAGCTGGGCCTCGATTCGGCAAAAACCGAAGCGTTGTGCAAAAGCTTCATCGACCGCTTCGTAGAACTGCACCGCGTTGACTACAACGCCTGCGGCCTCGGCGATCTGGGCAAACCGCAAGGCTATGTCGCCCGCCAGATCAAAGGCTGGAGCGAGCGTTACGAGAAAGCCCTGACCCCCGATGCGCCACACTGGGAAAAGGTCAAAGCCTGGCTCAACGACAAAATGCCGGCCGACCACCCGACGTCGAGCATCGTCCACAACGACTACCGTTTCGACAACGTCATCCTCGACCCGCACAACCCGATGCAGATCATCGGCGTGCTCGACTGGGAACTGACCACCCTCGGTGACCCGCTGATGGACCTGGGCAACACCCTCGCCTATTGGATTCAGGCCGATGACCCGGCGCCGGTGCAACTGATGCGCCGCCAGCCAAGCCACGCGCCGGGCATGCTCACCCGCCGCGAATTCGTCGATTACTACGCCGAACGCTCGGGCATCCAGATCGACAATTTCGACTTCTACTACACCTACGGCCTGTTCCGCCTGGCCGGCATCGTGCAGCAGATCTACTACCGCTTCTATCACGGCCAGACCCAGGACAAACGCTTCGCGCAGTTCATTCACATGAACAAACTGCTGGAGCAGATGAGCCTGCAAGTCATCGCGAAATCGAGCCTCTGACGGCCCACACCAAGGAACCCCTATGTCCAAGACTCAGTTGTTCGACCTCGACGGCAAAATCGCTTTCGTTTCCGGCGCCAGCCGCGGCATCGGTGAAGCCATCGCCAAACTGCTGGCCCAGCAAGGTGCCCATGTGATCGTCTCGAGCCGCAAACTCGACGGCTGCCAGCATGTCGCCGACGCGATCATCGCCGCTGGCGGCAAAGCCACTGCGGTGGCCTGCCACATCGGTGAGATGGAGCAGATCAGCCAGGTCTTCGCCGGGATCAAGGAACAGTTCGGCCGCCTCGACATTCTGGTCAACAACGCCGCGACCAATCCGCAATTCTGCAACGTGCTGGATACTGACCTGAGCGCGTTCCAGAAGACCGTCGACGTCAACATTCGCGGCTACTTCTTCATGTCGGTTGAAGCGGGCAAGCTGATGCGCGAAAACGGTGGCGGCAGCATCATCAACGTCGCATCGATCAACGGTATTTCGCCAGGGATTTTCCAGGGCATCTACTCGGTGACCAAAGCGGCGGTGATCAACATGACCAAGGTGTTTGCCAAGGAATGCGCGCAGTTCGGCATCCGCTGCAACGCCCTGCTGCCGGGCCTGACCGACACCAAATTCGCTTCAGCACTGGTGAAGAACGATGCGATCCTCAAGCAAGCACTGACGCAGATTCCGCTCAAGCGTGTGGCGGATCCGAGTGAAATGGCTGGCGCAGTGTTGTACCTGGCCAGTGATGCGTCGAGCTACACCACGGGCGTTGCGCTGAATGTGGATGGCGGGTTCCTGTCCTGATACCCACTGCTAACGCATAACCCCTTGTGGGAGCGAGCCTGCTCGCGAATGCGGTATGCCATTCAACAAATATGTTGGCTGACATGGCCCCTTCGCGAGCAAGCTCGCTCCCACAGGAATTGTGTATCAGACAATGACTTTCGGTAGTTGCCAGCCGAAATGCACCGAAAGCAATCGCAGGATCAAACACGCCGCCCCGGCCAACAGCGCCGCCGCCACCGGCGAAACACCCAGCCTGCGCCCGACGATCAACACCGCCGCGCCAACAAACGCCGAACTGGCATACAGATCCGCCTGCAACACTACCGGAATCCGCGCCAGCACAATGTCGCGAATCACCCCGCCGCCAACGCCCGTGATCGTGCCCATCAACATCGCCACAAACGGCGTGATGCCGAAATTCAACGCCTTCTGCGCACCCGCCACGGCAAACAGCGCCAGGCCCGCTGCATCCAGCACAATCAGCGTCGATCCAGACCAGCCCAACACTTGTTCATGAAAGACAAACGCCAGCCCACCCATGACAAACGCCAGCGCCGGGTAACGCCAATCGGCCACGGCATTGGGTGGCGTCGCACCAATCAAAAGATCACGGGTGACCCCGCCGCCGAGGGCGACAATGAACGCAATCACCATCACCCCGAGCAGATCGAGCTGACTGCGCATCGCCGCAATCGCACCCTCGACAGCAAACACCGCCGTGCCGGCGAGGTCGGCCACCAGCACAATCCGCTCAACCCGGGACTTGCGCCCCGCCGGTGCTATTG
This sequence comes from Pseudomonas sp. CROZ-RG-20F-R04-15, assembly GCF_022662375.1. Classification (GTDB taxonomy): domain Bacteria; phylum Pseudomonadota; class Gammaproteobacteria; order Pseudomonadales; family Pseudomonadaceae; genus Aquipseudomonas. The sequence goes on from NZ_JAKNQL010000003.1 coordinate 294,341, forward strand.
CGTGACGCAACGGGTGGTCGTGATGTGTCGAGTGACCTGCCCATCGACATACATGTCACCGGCGACCTCAGTATTTTCGAGGACCTGACATGTACGTTCCGGTGGCGGAGGCGGTGCAGCAGGTGGAGGCGGCGGCGGACTGGCACACCCCGCCAGCAAAACGGTAAAAAAAGCCAACGGCAACACGCGTTTCCCAGGATTGTTCATAGGACGACCCGCGATAAATGGAAGAGCCACTCCCGCAACCGAACCGACCACGGAAGACCTGACCACTCATTCTTTATAGCCGAGCGCTCTGCAAGCGCCAGTGAATCGGCCGGATCGGGAGAAAGTGGCTGTCGATTTTGCGTTCGGATTCGAGAGGATTGGCAACTTGAAATGTGCTTTGCCAGACAGGGCCCCTTCGCGAGCAAGCTCGCTCCCACAGGGATCATGTATATCTGGAAGATATTGGTCGGCTGTCAGGCCGCCTTCGCGAGCAGGCTCGCTCCTACAGAAAAGCAAAAGCAAACCGCATCCGCTTCTCACCACTCAACAGGATGAGCGTTAGCTCGGCTGCAGCTCTTGATCTTAAAGCCCGTCGGCAGGCTGAGTGGAGGGATTGATCCGGGGTGGGAGCGCAGCGACCGTTTGGCGCAGCCAAACACAGCGAGAGGAGGTGCAGCGAAGCAAACCGTAGGCGCTGCCCCCGGATCGATCCCGGAACGAAGGAACCCGAGCCACAGCGAGGGCCGAACGTCAGGGCAAAGCCTTTTTGGTTACTTTTTCGGCGTCTGGAAAAAGTGACCCGCCGTAAGGGCGGAACCGTAATCCGCAACACCCTAAAAACGGATATACACCCAAACCCAAACCCAAACCCAACCCCTAAACCAAATCCGGATCCCGAGAAGAACGCAAAGAGTTGCTCTCAAGCTCATACCGCAACTCTTCAACCAACGCCTCGACCGACTCAGCCGTACGCAACGCATCAAGCTTCAACCCACTGATCACCAGATCCACCTGCCCCGACACCGGGTGATACAGCTTCACCGTCAGCGAATGATCACCATCCACCAGACACTCACACGCCAGCGGCGAAAAACTACGCTCAAGCTGCGCGCGCAACTGCGCAAGATTCATCATTGCGGCTGTTCCTTTAACAACTTCGAAGGGACGCGACCACAAACCTCAAAAGGCTCGCACCGCACCCCACCAGACTAAGAACAGTCACCCGGCATCAACACACCAAATTGCACCATGCGCACTAGTGCATTTGCACCCCTATCGCTGCCCCTTGCCCTCCGCGCCACCGGAAAACAACCCACGCTCCCGCGCCCAGACAATCGCCTCACTGCGGCTGTGCACATCAAGCTTGGAATACACCGTCGCCACATGATTACGCACCGTATTCGGCGCCAGTTTCAGCCGCGCCGCAATCTCCTTGTCCGCCAGCCCTTCGCAGATCAACCCCAGCACATCACGCTCGCGCGCCGTCAGATCGGTGAACGACACGCTGGGCAATTGCGGCGAATTGACCTTCTTCACATTGGCCAGTTTCTCGATCAGCGTGCGACTGAACCAGGAAGCGTCCTTCATCACCTCTTCAATCGCCGCCACCAGCTCAAGCTCGGTGCGTTTGCGCTCGGTGATGTCCATCAACACCAGCAAATAACACGGCATGTCATGAATATTCACGGTGTCGGCCGACAGCGCACATTCGAGCAGTTCCGCATCCTTCTTGCGCACCCGCACATCCACCCGATCCACCCGACCGTTTTTCGCCAGAGCGGTCAGCAAGCGCGTGCGCGCACCGCTGTCATCGATGAAATCCAGCTGCGTCACGGTTTTGCCGAGCACGTCTTCGCTGTCGTAGGCCAGGGTTTCGAGGAACGCCTGATTGACGTCGATCACCTGCTGCTCATCGGCACTGCAAATCAGGATCGGCATCGGCGTCAGGCGAAAGGCCTTGGCAAATCGCTCCTCGCTCTGACGCAACGCCACCTCGGCCCTGTGCCTCGGTTCCATGTCGACGAAGGAAAACAGCATGCAATCCTCATCGTTGAGCGTCAGCGGCTGGCCGGCCACGATCACTTGCTTGCTGCCGCCATCAGGCAGACGCAATTCAGACTGCATCTGCGGAATGGTCGCGATATCGCGCAGACGCTGAATCGCCAGATCCCTTTTCTCCGCCTGCTCAAAGATGTCGATCTCATAGGCCGAGGTGCCGATCACTTGTTCGCGGGTGTACCCGGTCATGTCCAGAAACCCCGAATTGACCTTGATGTAGCGCAGATCGCTGAGACGGCAGATCACCGCCGGCGCCGGGTTGGCATTGAAGGTCTTTTCGAAGCGCTGCTCGGCGTTGGCCCAGTCGGTGACGTCGCTCATGATCAGCACCAGCGACTCGGGCTGCCCTTCGCGATCGGTGAGAATCATGCTGCGCACGCTGTGCACCCAGATGCGCTCCGGATCATCGGTCGGCGACACTTCGATCAGCACGTCATTGAAACTCTCACAGCGCGCTACCCGGCTGATCGGGTAGTTTTCGGCGCTGATCGAGTGATTATTGCGATAGCGCAGGTTGAATTTCTTGGCGTATTCGTCGGCATTGTGGCCCAGATCGGTGATCCGGCTGACACCGTGCATGGCCATCGCGGCTTCGTTGGCCCAGAGAATGCTCTGATCCAGCTCCAGCAGAATCACCCCGTCGGACAGCCCGGCGATGATCTGCTGCAACTGGCGGCGGTTGGTTTCGGTGGTCAGGACTTCCTGGCTCATTGGATCTCCACAAGTGATACGCCCATGTGAAGAGTACGACCGCAGCGCCCTCGGATCGTGCCGACTACTTCTACCCGATCACCATTCCCCTGTGGGAGCGAGCCTGCTCGCGAAGGCGGTGTGTCATTCGAAGCAGATGCCGACTGACACTGCGCTTTCGCGAGCAGGCTCGCTCCCACAGGGATAACGTGATCAACCGGGGGATGGGGTTTTCAACTCACGCAGGGTGTCGAGAAACAGTTTGAGCACTGGCGAAGCATCATCCGCGCGATAGGTGGCATACAACGGCACCTCCGGCAACGCCGGCGTCAACCGCCGAAACACCAGCCCCGCCGGCGCCAATTGCTCAATGGACGCCGGTAACAGCGCCACGCCAAAACCGGCTCGCACCAGACTCAGCAAGGTCTGCACCTCAATCACCTGCTGACGAATCTGCGGGGTGAACCCGGCCTGAATGCAGCACTGATAGAGAAAATTGGCGAACCGCGACTGCTTCAACTCCAGCGCCACAAACGGCTCCTGCGCCAGATCCGCCGGGGCCAGCACCTCGCGCTGCGCCAGTGGGTGATCCGCCGGCATCACCACATGAATCGGCTCGTAGATCAGCAATTCATTGCGCAACAGCGGATCGTCATAACCGACGCGAAACACGCAGGCATCGATACGCTTCTCCTTCAACGCCTTGACCTGTGCCGCCGGGGTCATCTCGTGCAAGCGCCAATTGACCTGCGGATAGCGCTCGCGAAACAGGTGCAAGGCCTTGGGCAGCACGCCGACCATCACCGAACTGATCATGCCGATTTCCAGCTCGCCCAATTGCCCGCGCCCGGTCTGCCGCGTCAGGTCCAGCGCCCGTTCGAGCTGTTCGAACACCAGCGGTGCCTGCTCCTTGAGCATCTGCCCCGCCGCTGTCAGTTCGACCCGATGATGGCTGCGCTCGAACAGCGGTGTGCCCAGTTCCTCCTCCAGCAAACGAATCTGCTGGCTCAGCGGTGGCTGGCAGATATGCAAGCGCTCGGCGGCGCGACCGAAATGCAGCTCATCGGCCAGTGCCATGAAGTACCGCAGCAGGCGCAAGTCCATGGCGATTTATCCCAGGCTCAATGGTGTCGAACGCTGGCGCACGCCGGTCAGCGCGAACAGCGCGTTGGCGATGGCCGGCGGCACCGACGGACTGCCCAACTCGCCAACGCCACCGGGTTTGCTCGGCTCACCGTCGAGCACGAGGATGTCGGTGGCCGGCATGTCCGACATGCGCGTAACGCGGTAATCGTGGAAATTGCTCTGCACCACTCTGCCCTGTTTGATGTCGAGCCGGTCGAACAACGCATGGCCGAAACCCCACATCAAACCGCCGTAGATCTGCTCTTCAACACCGCCCGGCGACACCGCCAAACCGCAATCGACGACGCAGGTGAGTTTCTCGACTTTCGCCTTGCCATCGACTGTCGCCACCCGCGCAACCACCGCGATAAAACTGGTGTAACCCTGATTCGTCGCGATCCCCAGCGCCGTGCCGGGTGGCAGCGGTTTACCCCAACCGGCGCGCTCGGCAGCTTGCTTGAGCACCGCCACATGGCGAGGCCTTTCCTGCATATTGGCCAAGCGGAATGCCAATGGATCTGCACCGGCGGCATGCGCCAGCTCATCCATGAAACTTTCCACGGCAAACACGTTGGGAATGAAACTGACCGAACGATACCAACCGCTGGGCACGTTGCTTTCGTGCTTGACCCAGTTCAGCTCCAGATGCGGCGGACGGTAGGCGAAGTCCCACGCCGTGATCGCTTCGGTGGTGCTGTAATCCATCTTGTCCGGGCGTTCGAAATAGCCCGGCTCCCACTGTTCCGGCGAGGCTGGCGATACGGCGTGCAGTTGCAGCGCGCTGAGTTTGCCTTGAGCATCCAGCGCACCTTTGACCCGATGCAGAGTCGCCGGGTGATTGAACAGTGCGTGCATTTCATCTTCGCGGCTGTTGAGCAATTTCACCGGCACGCCGGTTTTCTGCGCCAGGTACGCGACCTCGAACAACCAGTATTTGGCCTCCCGCGCACCGAAACTGCCGCCAGATACCAACTCATGAATGGTGACGTTAGCCTTGTCGATGCCGCACACGGTTTGCGCCGCTTCCAGCGCCGAGGACGGCACCTGCACGCCGCCCCAATAGGTGATTGCCTTGTCCTTGACCTGCGCGGTGATGCAGATCGGTTCCAGCGGGTTTTGCACTTTGTAGGGCATGGTGTAATCGGCTTCGATCAACTTCGCCGCGCCCGCCCATTGCCCGGCGACATCACCTTGGGTCATGGCTTTGACGGCTTGTGCTTGCGGATCGCCGATCGCCTTGGCTTGCGCGCCGGCCAACTGTTCACTGTCGAACCCGGCCAGCGCCGAATCGCTCCACTTGATCTCCAGCACTTTGCGGCCCTGCTGCGCTGCCCAGAACGTATCCGCCAGCACTGCAACGCCTTCCAGATTGCCGCCGAGCACGTCGGGACGTCCCGGAATCGCCAGCACTTTGCGCACCCCCGGCACCTGTAAAGCCGCCGCCGAATCGACACTGAGCACTTTCGCTCCCACCACCGGCGCACGCTGAATCACCGCCACCAGCATGTCCGGCAATTGCACGTCGATGCTGTACTTGAAGCGCCCACACACCTTGGCCGCCGCATCACGTTTGTGGCGCAGTTTGCCGATGTATTTGAACTGCGCGGGATCCTTCAGCGTGACGTTTGTCGGGGCGGGCAGATTCGCCGCGACGCCGACCAGTTCGCCATAGCCGAGGCTGCGTTTGCTGGCGCTGTGAACCACTCGGCCGTCTTCGGTGGTGCAACTGTCGGGACTGACTTTCCACTGCTTCGCCGCTGCCGTGATCAACAGCGCCCGCGCTGTGGCACCGGCCATGCGCAAGCGTTCGTATTCGAGGGAAACGCTGGTGCTGCCGCCAGTGGAAAACACCTTCCAGACCGGATGAATGTAGGTCTCGAAAAACGGATCTTCCGGGGTGATGACCTGCACGGTCATCGGGTTGACGTCCAACTCCTCCGCCACGCACGCGGCCAGTGCGGTTTGCGTGCCGGTGCCGGAGTCGTGCTTGTGCACCACCAGTTTCACCGTGCCGTCGGGGAAGATCCGCACCCAGGCATTCGGTTCGAACTCGTTGGCCGGCGCCGGGGCTTTTGGGTCAGTGGCCGCCATGCCGCCCGGCAGATACAGGGCAATCGCCAGGCCTGAAGCCACCGTCGCTGCCTGCTTGAGAAAAACCCGGCGCGGCAGTTCGATGCGGGTATCGTCGATAAGGCTCATCAGGCCTCCTTCGGCGCATTCGCCGCACGTTTGATCGCTTTGTTGATGCGCCCGTAAGTGCCGCAGCGGCAGATATTCCCGGACATGGCATTGCGGATCGAATCGTCGGTCACCGCCGCGCCGGTGTTGAGCAACGCGGCGGCGGACATGATCTGCCCGGATTGACAGTAGCCGCATTGCGGCACATCTTCGGCGACCCAGGCCAGTTGCAACGGATGGTTTTGCGTTGGCGACAAGCCTTCGATGGTGGTGATGCTGTGGCCCGCGACGGCGGCCGCCGGCAATTGGCAGGAACGCACCGCGACGCCGTCCAGGTGCACGGTGCAGGCACCGCACAGGCCCATGCCGCAACCGAACTTGGTGCCGGTGAGTTTCAGTTGATCACGCAAAACCCATAACAAGGGCATGGAGGAGGACGCCTCATCCAGCTCGCGTCGTTCGCCGTTAACCGTGAATGCAATCATTGTCAGGCTCCAAAAGAGCGGCCCGTCTTTGTGCGGGCCTGGTCACCGATTATTGGAACCCTGAGCAATACGCGGCCAGCGACGATTTCTGCCAACCGCTGTAAGCAGGACTAACAACATGTACAAGCGATACCCGTCGGTGCAGTCCATGAGCGCGTTTATCCACGCCGCACGCAGCGGCAGTTTCTCCAGTGCAGCGCGCAAGCTTGATCTGACCCACAGCGCGATCAGCCAGCAGATTCGCGCGCTGGAAGATTTCATCGGCCAGCCGCTGTTCGTGCGAGAAGGTGGCGGTAGCAATCTGACCGATGCCGGGCAGTTGTTTGCCAGCGTGTTGTCGGATGGTCTGGCGCAGATTGACCGGGCAATCTCGTCGGTGAAAAACCGCAGCGTGGCGCAACGGTTGACCCTGGATGTCGACAGTGAACTGGCACAGAGCTGGCTCAATCCGCGCCTACCGCAATTGCTCGATGGGCTGCCGGATTACGAGGTGACAATGCTGTCGATGCCGCGCAGTGATCGCAGCTCGTTCGAGCGGGTCGATCTGGCGTTGCGTTACGGTTATGGCGATTGGGATGACTGCGAGATGACGCAGATCTGTGGCGATCGGGTGTTGGCAGTGGCTTCGCCTGAACTGCTGGCGCGGCACGGATTGCAGGTGCCGTTGAGCCCGGCGCAGATTCTGCAGTTGCCGTTGTTGGGGTACACGCGGCGCTCGTGGATTCCGTGGCTGGATGCGGCCGGGATGACACCGACTGAACCGCCAGCGCGGGTGATTTTTGATAATGCGGCGAATTTGATTGCGGCGGCTGAGGCTGGTGTTGGCGCGGGGTTGGTGCGGGGATTACTGGCGGCTGATGCGTTGCGCAGTGGGCGGTTGGTGGCGTTGAACGAGGCGCAGATTGTGGCGCATTACAACCTTTACGCGGTGTGGCCGCATGGGCAGGCTGAGCGTGTGGCGCCGGTGGTTGATGCGGTTAGGCAGTTAGTCCTGTGTACGCTTGAGAACCCTGCCCTCACCCTAGCCCTCTCCCAGAGGTAGAGGGGACCGATCGGGGGATATTGAAGAGTTACACCGACTTGATAGATCAGCTGTGAATCCATAATCGACTCGATCTTTCAGGTCGATGTATCGCACAAGACACCTCGGTCAGCCCCCTCTCCCTCCTGGAAATTGAGAGGACTGATTGGGGGATATTGAGGAATTCCACCGACGTGCACCTTCTGCCGTGAATCCATAATCGACTCGATCTTTCAGGTCGATGTATCGCACAAGTCACCTCGGTCGGCCCCCTCTCCCTCTGGGAGAGGGCTGGGGTGAGGGTCGCTTTTGACTTGCCCATATCGAATACATATCACCACCGCGCCCAATTAATATTGTACGAACCCAACCCCCCTTTCCAATACTCGCCCTCAGCAACCACCCACCCGGGCCGGATGCGAACAGGCGAGGGAATGCGCGAATCCTGCGCATAGAAACGGCCGATTGCCCGGGACGTGGATGCCGAGAGCCGCAAGGCTCCCTTCCCCGCTATCAGGAGATCGACTGCAATGATCATCGATATCAGCTGCTATCCCACGGATCTCGTGGACCTCGCCTGGAGGCATGACGGTGACCCGTTCACCGGCGAGCGTCTGCTGGAGATGATGGATGGTCCGTACATGGTCAACGGCAAGCCTCGCCGCATTGACAAAGCCTTCATCCAGCCGCCGCAAGGCAACACGATTTACACCTGGACCGACGGCGATCTGACCGGCCGCGAATCCATCGACGCCTACATGGCCTACACCCTGAAAATGGTCCAGACCTACCCGGACCGTTTCATCGGCTGCTTCGTCTACAACCCGCGCTGCGGTGTGGAAAACGGCGTCGAGGCAATCGAGCGCTACGTCAAGGAGCACGGTTTCGGCATGGTGCAGATGCAGGCAAACATGCATGCCTACCGACCTGACCGTGCGCTCGACTGGGTACGCCCGTGCTTCGAGAAATGCGCCGAACTGGGCATCCCGGTCAAGCTGCATACCGGCGACGGGCCGTACAGCATCCCGTCGGAGTGGGTGCCGATGATCAAGGAATTCCCCAACGTCAATTTCATCATGGCCCACTTCGGTGTGCAGACCGGCGGCGTCTACGTGTTCGAACCGATGCAATGGGCGATGGAATTGCCCAACGTCTACTGCGAATCCGGCTGGTGCCTGCAATCGCGGATCGTCGAGTTCGCCAAGGTCTTGCCGACGCACAAGATCCTCTTCGGCACCGACACGCCACCAAACGAACCGGGGATGTGGCTGCGCCTGCTTGAGGTGCTCTGCCACGAACCGCCGCAAGGCCTGAACCTCGACGAGGACACCCTCGAAGACTATTTGGGCAACAACACCGCGCGGATGATCGGCCTCGAACCGACCCCGCCACCCCGTTCCGTTTCCGAAGCAGAGGCGCAATTCAAGCGCCCCGTCACCACTCAACTGGCCAGGAGCTGAACCGATGATCATCGACACCCATCTGCACCCCACCAACCTGGTCGACGAGGCCTGGCGCCACACCGGCGAACCGTTCACCGGCGAGCGCATGCTCAAGTTGATGGACGGCCCGTACATGATCAACGGCAAACCGCGCCGCATCGACATGGGTTTCATCCAGCCACCACCGGGCAACACCGGCTATCGCGACGGCAACCGCCGGGGCCGCGAGGGCGTGCGCGATTACATGTCGTACATCGCCGAACTGTGCATGAAGTACCCGGATCGCTTTATCGGCAACTTCAACTTCAACCCGCGCTGGGGACCGGAAAACGGTGCGGCGGAGCTGGAATTCCACATCAAGGAATACGGCTTCAAGATGCTCAAACTGCACGCCAACATGCACGGCTATCGCCCGGATCGCGCACTCGACTGGCTGCGCCCGGCAATGAAAGTCTGCGCCAAGTACAACATCGTCGTGCTGATCCACACCGGTGACGGCCCGTACACCATTCCGACGATGTTCTACCCGATCATCCGCGAGTTCCCGATGGTCAATTTCATCATCGGTCACTTCGGTATCCAGACCGGCGGCAACTACTCGTTCGAAGCGTTCTGGATGGCGATGGACACGCCAAACGTGTACTGCGAATCGGGCTGGTGCTTCCAGTCGCGGATCGTCGAATTCGCCAAGGAACTGCCGCGCAACAAGATCGTGTTCGGCACGGATTCGCCGCCGAACGAACCGGGGATGTGGCTGCGGGAACTGGAGGTGTTGTGCTCACCGGCACCGCAGGGCCTGGGGATTGATGAGGATCATCTCGAGGATTACTTGGGCAACAACATCGCCCGGTTGTGCGGGATCGAACCGACGCCACCGCCGAAAGATCTGGTCGAGGCCGATATTCGCCTGACCACCACATACCTGTAGCCATACACATATCCCACTGTAGGAGTGAGCCTGCTCGCGATAGCGGTGTGTCATTTAGCGGTGATAGCGACTGATACACCGCTATCGCGAGCAGGCTCACTCCTACAGGGGATCAGTGTTCAACCCAGGCACACAGCGACTTTACAGGCACGAAGATGACCCGGCGTTTCGCTCGTCCGGCAGGCCAACGGCTGGCCGCGCGAACGCCCTCTCCCCCCTGCGTGCCTGCTTTTTACGAGGTGACACCATGACCCGTTCGACGCTCGGCGATTCTCAGGATTTTCATGTGTTCATCGACGCCTATCGCCGTGAGTACCCGGACGATGTGCTGACCGTCACCCACCCGATTTCCGCCGATCAGGACGTTACCGCCCTGGTCGATGCCCTCGCCGCCCAAGGCCGAGATCCGCTGCTGATCTGCGAAAATGTCGGCAACCTCGGCGTGCCGGTGGCGACCAATCTGTTCGCCTCCCGCACCCGCATCGCCCGGCTGTTCGGCGTAACGCCTGCGCAGTTGCACGAAACCTTTCAAACCCGCGCCAACCAGCCTATCGCACCGCGCTACGTGGAAAGCGGCCCGGTCCTTGATGAAGTCTTCGAAGGCGAAGCGCTGGATCTAGCGCTACTGCCGATGCTCAAGCATTTCGACAGTGATCGCGGGCCGTACATCACCAACGCAATCATCATTGCCGAAGACCCGCTGACCGGCATCGCCAACATGAGCTACCACCGCTCGATGCGCCACGCCCGCCAGGCGCTTGCGACCAGCCTGCATTCACGCGGTCATCTGTGGCGGATGCTGCAAACCGCGCGCGAACGTGGCGAAGAGTTGCGCGTGGCGATGGTGGTCGGCGCGCATCCATTGTTCATGCTCGCCGCTGCTGCGCGTCTGCCGTATGGCAGCGATGAACGCGCTGTGGCTGGCGGACTGTTCGGCGCGCCGCTGGAGCTGGTGAAAACCCCGCGCTACGGCATCGGTGTCCCGGCCTATGCCGAGTTTGTGCTGGAAGGCGCCATCGACCCGGCGGCCTATGCAGAGGAAGGCCCGTTCGGTGAATTCAGCGGTTATTCCTCGGATCGTTCGACCAACAACGTGCTGCGGGTCGACACCCTGTTAAAACGCAAAGACGCTTGGCTGGTCGACGTCATGGGCGGCCGCTACGCCGAACACCTGACCCTCGCCCGCCTGCCGCGCGAAGCCGAGATGAGCGAAAAACTGAAAACGCGTTTCCCTGCCGTCACCGCTGTGCATTACCCCAATTCCGGCACGCACTTTCACTGCTACGTGGCGCTGGATCAGAGCCGCGATGGCGAGGCGCGGCAAATCATGCTGGCGCTGCTCGGCTGGGATCCGTACCTGAAAACCGTGATTGCGGTGGACAGCGATATCGACATCAGCGATGACAGCCAGGTGTTGTGGGCGCTGGCCACGCACTTTCAGCCGCACCTGGATATTTTCACCATTGATGGCTTGCCGGGCAGTCCGCTCGATCCTTCGTCCTCGGTCAATGGTACCACGTCGCGGATGGGCCTGGATGCGACTCGCGGTTCCGGGTTTGACGGGATCAAGGCGCAGCTCGACCAGGAAGTTCTGGAGCGCGCGCGCAGTTTGCTCAAAGGGCTTGAATCGTGAACCGGCAACGGCTGGTGGTCGGCATCAGTGGTGCGTCCGGGTTTATCTATGGCGTACGCCTTTTGCAATTGCTCGCCGAACTGGACATCGAAAGCCACCTGATCATCAGCCGCGCCGCGCTGCTGACCATGGCCCACGAAACCGACTACAAACTCGCTGACTTGACTGCGCTGGCCAGTCATTACCATCGCGCCGATGACGTCGCTGCCGGGATCGCCAGCGGTTCGTTTCGTTGTCTCGGCATGGTGGTTGCGCCGTGTTCGATGAGGACGTTGGCGGAGATTGCCACCGGCACTTCATCCGGGCTGATCGGCCGTGCCGCTGACGTCACCCTCAAGGAGCGCCGCACGTTGGTGCTGATGGCCCGCGAAACCCCGCTGACCCTCGCCCATTTGCGCAACATGACAGCTGTCACCGAGATGGGCGGGATCATCGCCCCGCCGGTGCCCGCGTTTTACGCCCGCCCGGCAAACCTCGCGCAAATGGTCGACCACAGCCTCGGCCGCGTGCTCGACCTGTTCGGCCTCGATGCCGGCGTCGCCACCCGCTGGCGTGAACACCCAAACCCCTGTGGGAGCGAGCCTGCTCGCGAAAGCGGTGGATCAGTCGCCATCACCGCTGAATGACACACCGCATTCGCTAGCAGGCTAGCTCCCACAGTTGACCGTACTCCGACAAAAAAAACAGGTAAGGAGATCCAGATGACTACCCCCTTCAACGCCCCAACCCGCAACACCAAAATCCCTGTAACCATCCTCACCGGTTTCCTCGGTGCCGGTAAAACCACCCTGCTCAACTACATCCTCAAGGAAAACCACGGCCGCAAGATCGCCGTGATCGAAAACGAATTCGGTGAAGTCGGTATCGACGGCGACCTCGTCCTCAGTTCCGAGACCGAAGAAATCTACGAGATGGTCAACGGCTGCGTGTGCTGCACCGCCGAGGTTCGCGAGGATCTGGTGCGCATCGTCCGCGAGCTGGTCGCACGCCCGGTACGCCTTGATCACATTCTCATCGAGACTAGCGGTCTGGCCGATCCGTACCCGGTGGCACAGAGCTTTTTCATCAATGACCCGATTGCCGAGGAAGTGGAACTCGACGCCATCGTGACCATGGTCGATGCCAAGCACATCGCCCAGCATCTGGAGGATCTGCAACTCGACGGCGTCGACAATCAGGCGGTGGACCAGATTGTCTGCGCCGACCGGATCGTCATCAACAAGGTCGATCTGGTCAGCCCTGAAGAAGTGGAAAACCTGCGCGGCAAGATCCGTGGTTTGAACGCCACGGCGGATCTGGTGACCTCGACCCATGCGCAAATCGACCTGACGAAAATTCTCGGCATCGGCGCGTTTGAATGCACGCAGAAGCTCATGGAAATCGGCGCGGAACAGCACGATCACCACGACCATGAGCATCACGCTGAGCACTCTATTGAAGAGCAGGATCACCAACACGACCCAAGCGTGTCATCGGTAGGCATCGCCGTGGACGGCGCAGTCAACCTGATGGCGTTCCATCGCTGGATCAGCGAGCTGCGCTCCTCCCAGGCCGACAACCTGTACCGCATGAAAGGCGTGCTCGCGGTGGCCAACGAAGACCAGCGCTACGTGCTGCAAGGCGTGCACAGCCTGGTCGAATTCCGCGCCTCGACCGCGTGGGGTACGGAGCCCCGCTCTAGCAAGATCGTATTCATCGGCCGCGACCTGGATCGCGCGGCGTTGAACCAGGGCTTCGCCGCCTGCCTGGCAGGCTGAAACAAGGCATCGGAGCCGGTGGATGGCGGCTTCGCAGCACGAATGACTGATGCCGATCAGCGAAACGCTGCAAAACCTGTGGGAGCGAGCCTGCTCGCGAATGCGGTGGGCCATTGAACAGTGATGTCGACTGACACACCGCTTTCGCGAGCAGGCTCGCTCCCACAAGGAATCTCAGTGTTTCCGGATCCAAAGGCATCAGACGAATACCCCTCTCTACCGCATAAAAACAGCCAGAGGTGTTTCCCCATGTCGTCAGCCACATCCCCATCAAAAACCGCATCCACCGTGCACCCCGTCGACCGAATCCTGCCGGTAAGACAGATGCTCACCCTCGGCCTGCAGCACATGGCCGTCTCGTACATCGGCGCCATCGCCGTGCCGTTGATTGTCGCCAGTGCCCTGAAAATGTCCCACGCCGATACGGTGGTGCTGATCAGCACCACGCTGTTCTGCTCGGGCATCGCCACCCTTCTGCAAACCGTCGGCTTCTGGAAATTCGGCGTGCGCCTGCCGATTCTGCAAGGCGTGGCGTTCAGCAGCGTCGGCCCGGTCATCGCCATCGGCAGCAACCCCGAGGTGGGGTTCGCCGGAGTATGTGGGGCGGTGATCGGGGCGGGATTGTTCACCATGCTGATGGCGCCCTTCGTCGGTCGATTGCGGCGATTCTTTCCGCCGGTGGTCACCGGTTGCATCGTCACCGTGATCGGTTTGCAACTGTTCCCGATTGCCTATGAATGGGTCGGCGGCGGGCGCAACGCGAGCAACTTTGGCGCGCCGGCGTTCCTTGGCGTGGCGGTGGTGGTGCTGCTGACGATTCTGCTGGTCAACCGTTATGGCAGCCCTTTGCTGCGCAACATGGCGGTGTTGATTGGCATGCTGATCGGTGCCGGTCTGGCCTACGGTCTCGGGATGGGCAGTTTTCACAGCGTCGAAGAAGCGCCGTGGCTGACCGTGCCCTACCCGTTCTATTTCGGATTGCCGACCTTCAGCCTGATACCTATCGCGACCATGGTCGTGGTGATGATCGTGCAGATGGTCGAGTCGATGGGGCTGTTCGTGGCCATCGGCGACATCGTTGAAAAACCGGTCGAGGACAAACAGGTCATCAACGGTCTGCGCGCCAATGGTTTGGCCAGCACCATCGCCGGCATGTTCGCCGCGTTTCCCTTTATCGCCTTCATGGAAAACGTCGGCCTGGTGATCCTCACCGGCGTGCGCAGCCGTTGGGTGGTCGCGGTCAGCGGCTTGCTGATGTGCTCGATTGCCTTGGTGCCGAAGGCCGGCGCGATCATCGCTTCGATGCCGACCGCCGCTCTCGGTGGCGCCGGCATTGCCATGTTCGGCGTGGTCGCGGCGGCGGGCATTCAGACCCTCGCCAAAGTCGATTACGAGCGCAATCGCTACAACGTGCTGATCGTCGGTTTCACCATCGCCGCCGCGCTGGTGCCGGTGCTCGCCCCCACCTTGTTCAAACAACTCCCCGAGTGGTCGCAGCCGTTCCTGCACAGCAGCGTGGTCATCGCTTGCCTGGTGTCAGTGCTGCTCAACGCCGCGCTGAATGGCGTCAGCGTGCCGGAAACCACCGCCAGCAAATCTGCCTCGCACATCCTTTAGTTTGGAGCTGCCCCATGACTCAACTTCAGAACATCCTGATCAAAAACCCGGTCGCGGTGATGACCGGCCTGCGCGGGCCTCGCGCGCGGGCCGGTGCCGTGGACATTCGCGTGGTCAACGGTCGCATTGCCGAAATGGCTGCGAACCTTGAGCCACAACCCGGCGAACGGGTGATCGACGCGCGCAACAGCGTGGTCTATCCGGGCTGGATCAACACTCACCACCACCTGTTCCAGAACCTGCTCAAAGCCGTGCCCGAAGGTTTGAATCAAGACCTGCAAGGCTGGTTGGCCAGCGTGCCCTACCCGCGCCTCAACCGCTTTACCCCGCAACTGGCGCGGATCGCCGCGCGGCTGGGCATGGTCGAATTGCTGCTGTCCGGCGTCACCACCTGCGCCGACCACCATTACCTCTATCACGCCCACGGCAGCACCGAGACCGGCGACTTGCTGTTCGACATGGCCGATGAATTCGGCCTGCGCTTCGTGCTGTGCCGTGGCGGCGCACTGGAGTCGGCAAGCGCGCATCCGGGTTTCTCGAAAACCGCGCTGCAACCGGAAAGCCTCGAGCAAATGGTCGGCGACATCGAACGGCTGAAATCGCTGTACCACCAGGACACCCCGGACGCGATGCGCCGCGTGGTTGTCGCCCCGACCACGCCAACGTTCTCGCTGCCGCCGACGCTACTGCGCGAACTCGCCCACACCGCACGCGGCCTCGGTTTGCGCCTGCACACACATTTGTCGGAAACGCAGAACTACGTGAATTTCTGCCGCGAAAAATACAACTGCCTGCCGGTGGAATTCGTCGCCGAACACGAATGGCTCGGCCCCGACGTCTGGTTCGCCCATGCCGTGCATCTACAACCCGGTGAAATCCGCATGCTTGCGCAGACTGGAACGGGTATCTCCCATTGCCCGGTGAGCAACGCCCGACTGGGCAGCGGCGTCGCGCCGGTGCCGCAAATGTATGAGGCGGGTGTGCCAATTTCGCTGGGCGTCGATGGCGTAGCGTCGAACGAGTCCGGCAGCATGGTCGGTGAAGCCAATACCGCGTGGCTGATTCACCGGGCGGAACAAGGCGCGTCGGCGACCACCGCTGAAGATGTCATTCACTGGGGCACAGCGGGTGGCGCACAGGTGCTCGGCCTCGGCGCGATCGGCACGCTCGAAGTCGGGCAAGCGGCGGACCTGGTGATCTACAGCCTCGATCACCCACGGTTCTATGGCTTCCACGACAGCGCTGTCGCGCCAGTGGTGGCGGGTGAACCGATCACCGTGAAATACAGCCTGGTCGGCGGCCGCGTGGTCGTCGATAACGGTGTGATTCCGGGGCTGGATATCGAACGCATGCGCGCCGAAGCGTGGGAAGGTGTCCAACAACTGATGGACGTCGACGACTGATTCCAATCCACCTCAACTTCAATGTGGGAGCGAGCCTGCTCGCGAAGGCATACTGTCAGCCACTGCAACATTGACTGATCCAACGCTTTCGCGAGCAGGCTCGCTCCCACATTAAGCCGTCGCATTCGCGACTTCCGGCTTTGTCGACTAACGTTAGTACCTCATCGGATTGAGCCCCTGCCAGCTACACCGGGCTCTTGATCAAGGAGAGACTGATGACGTCGCGTCGCAACATCGAACAGACCTATCGCACCTGGTCCAGCCCGATTCTGCTGGAGCTGAAAAAACGTGAACACCAAATGGCGCCGGTCGAGCGTCAGGCACTTGAGAATGTTTTGCTGGAAAGGAGGTTGCTGGACATCGGCGGCCCGGAGGGTATTGAACGTCGTCGAAACAGCGGTGCCTGACACTGCGCTTTCGCGAGCAGGCTCGCTCCCACAGGGTTTGAAGTTGTTCACAACATTTGTGTTCATCCGCAATCACTGTGGGAGCGAGCCTGCTCGCGAAGAGGCCGGTGCAGACGCCCATCATTTGGGCCGACGCACCGCCCTCACCCGACCACTGTCGCCGCCACCGCAATAGAAACGATCGGCACCATCGGCTTCCAGCCCCGAAACCCCCGAACCCTTTGGCATCTTCAGCGACTCGATTACCTTGCCATCCTGCGAATCGATCCGCCGCAGCTCACTCTCATCATCCTCCCAGGTGCCATGCCACAACGCGCCATCCGCCCACGTTACCCCGGTGACAAACCGGTTCGACTCCAGCGTGCGCAGGATCTTGCCAGTCTGCGGATCAATCTGATGAATCTTGCGCTCGCGATACTGCCCGACCCATAACGAGCCATCCGCCCAGGCCATGCCTGAGTCGCCACCATTCCCCGGGGCCGGGATGGTGTGGAGTACGCGGCCGGTGGCTGGATCGATCTTGTGGATGTGGCGGTCGGCAATCTGGTACAGGTGCTGGCCGTCGAACGCAGTGCCGCCGTCAGCGCCAACCTTGATCGTGCGCACGGTTTCGCCACTGGCTGGATCCAGAGCGTTGAGCTGACCGTCGCTGGCGAACCAGACCTGCTGGCCATCGAATGTCACGCCGTGAATGCCTTTGATGTCATCAAAAGGACCGTACTCGCGAAGGACTTCTGCATCTGCTTGTTTCATGGCAACTTCCTCGTGGATGTGTGGGTCCAGCCTAGCCATTGCCCAGTGACACCGGGAGTAACAAGATCGTCGCGAAACCCGGTAGCGGTGGCGTCATCCAGCGCCGCGCCCGGCCGACACCGAACGCCTGCACTTTGTCCGCCCGCGCCAGAGCCTCCAAGGCGCGTTGCACCTGGCGCTGACTGTTGCCCAACGCCAGTGCCAGCGCTGAACTCGACCAGGCCTCGCCGTCGGCGAGCAAAGCCAGTAACGCCGCGTATTTGTCTTCGACCGGCAGTGTCAGCAGTGCCAAGTCCTTGGCCATCAGCGCAAACCCCTTTGGCGTCGCGCTGATGTTTGCCAGCGGTGCCAACGCTGCACGCAATCGGCCGATTTCGACCCGCAGGCGAGCACGGTGCGATTCATCCGTGAGGGGAAAACCAAAGGCTGTGGCGAACAGCGTTTCGCGCGCCACATCGTCCGGCCAGGCTTGCGCAAGTAATCGTGCGAGATTGAACAGCACCGGCCGCGTGGCCAGCGTCACCGTCATGCCGGCACCGCGCACGCTATAGCGGCAGGCATCGATGATCAGTGTCGACGAGTTGAACAAAGCTTCAACCTGCGCCAGATTCACCCGTTGCGCCTGACCGGCAACGATCAGCCGCGCTGCCGGCGCAGCGAGCATGTGACAGGCGTGATCGACCTCGGCGCTCAGTGCGGCGATCCCGGCCTGTTGCGCCGCAGCCTGCGCCCGAGCCAGCGCCGCGCTGGCCTTGTGTGCCTGGACCCGACGCACGGCGATTCCGGCGGCGATCAACTCATGAGCAGTACACAGCGCCGGCGGCAACGGCGCCGGGTCAGTTTCACCCAGCAACGTTTCGGCCTCATCCAGTTCGCCGATCAACAGCAACCGGCGAATCTGCAAATAGCGCGCGTGCGCCGCGTTCACGCCGTCACCGTGCTCCTGCAGGACCTGCCGCGCCGCCTCCAGCGCCTTCACCGGCCAGCCCAGATCCCGCGCTGCCAGCGCCACCTCGGCCTCGGCGACCACACAACGCGCCCGTGACAGCGGTTCATTGCTGCCGAACGCCTTTATCGCCCGTTGCAACAACGCCTTGGCGCGGGGCAGATCACCGAGCTGAGCCATGGCAATTGCGCGCAGGGCCAGCGCTGGCGGGTCCTCACGCAGAGCGACGTAGTTCAACGCGCCTAGCGGGTCACCAGCAGACAGCGCGCGGCCGGCGGCGTTGATCAGCGAATCCATGGCTCGTCCGTCCCTCGGTGGCTGAATCGTGAGCTGAGTCTGATCGCTGATTATGGCGCGTTTGGACGCTTGATCGGCTGTTTCAGTTGTTGCAACATCGGCACAGCTTTTCCAATGGATGGAGTCGAGCATGCTGGATGCAAACGCTAGCCACATTACCTTCACTGTCGAAGGCGCCAACGCCGACCTGCAAGTCCTCAGCTTCACCGGTCGCGAAGCCCTCAACGAACCGTTCCGTTTCGACCTCGAACTCGTCAGCGCCCGCCCCGACCTCAATCTCGAAGAGCTGCTGCACAAGCCCGGCGTCCTGACTTTCGGCCCGACCGGCGAAGGCAAGATCCACGGTCTGGTCTATCGCATCGAGCAAGGCGACTCCGGCAAGACCCTGACCCGTTACAGCCTCAGCCTGGTGCCACAACTGGCCTACCTGCGGCACAACCATGATCAGCAGATCTTCCAGCAACTGAGCGTGCCGAAGATCATCGCTCAGGTCCTTGAAGATCGCGGCATCCTTGCCGACGCCTACAGCTTCCAGCTCGGCGCCGAATATCCGGAACGCGACTACTGCGTGCAGTACGACGAATCCGACCTGCATTTCATCCAGCGCCTGTGCGAAGAAGAAGGCATTCACTTCCACTTCCAGCACAGCAGCAGCGGCCACAAACTGGTGTTCGGCGACGACCAGACCGTGTTCCGCAAACTGAAACCGGTGAGCTACCAGCAAGACTCCGGCATGGCCGCCGACAAACCGGTGATCAAGCGCTTCAACCTGCGCCTGGAAACCCGCACCACCCGCGTCAGCCGCCGCGACTACGACTTCGAAAAACCGCAGATCCTCCCCGAAGGCGCGGTCAAAACCGAGTTCGCCCCGGACCTTGAGGACTACGACTACCCCGGCCGCTTCACCACCCGCGAGCGCGGCAAGTTCCTTTCCACCCGCGCGCTCGAGCGTCATCGCAGCGACTACAAACTCGCCGAAGGCAAAGGTGACGAACCGACCCTCACCAGCGGCCATTTCCTCACGCTGGCCGAACACCCGCGCGCCGAATGGAACGACCTGTGGCTGCTGCTGGAGGTCTTCCACGAAGGCAAACAGCCGCAAGTGCTCGGCGAAAACGTCACCAGCGACGTCACCGACCACAAAAGCGATTTCCACCAGGGCTACCGCAACAGCTTCCTCGCCACCCCGTGGGACGCGCACTACCGCCCTGCCCTTGAACACCCGAAACCAAAAGTCCTCGGCAGCCAGACCGCCGTCGTCACCGGCCCGGCGGGCGAAGAAATCCACTGCGACCAGTACGGCCGCATCAAAGTGCAATTCCACTGGGACCGCGACGGTCAGTCCAACGACAAAACCACCTGCTGGATGCGCGTCGCCAGCGGCTGGGCCGGCGCAGCGTACGGCGGCATTGCCATCCCGCGCATCGGCATGGAAGTCCTCGTCACCTTCCTTGAAGGCGATCCCGATCAGCCACTGGTGACCGGTTGCCTGTACCACAAGGAAAACGTCGTCCCCTACGACCTGCCGGCCAACAAGACCCGCAGCACCTTCAAAACCCTGAGTTCACCGGGCGGCAAGGGCTACAACGAGTTCCGCATCGAGGACAAGAAAGGTGTAGAGCAGATCTACATCCACGCCCAGCGCGACTGGGACGAGAACATCGAGCACGACCAGAAGATCCGCGTCGGCAACGAACGGCACGACACCGTCGAAGCCAACACGCTGAGCGAATTCAAGGTTGAAGAGCATCGGATTACGCATCTGGATCGAATCAGCGAGATGCGTGCGGATGATCACCTGACCGTCGGTGTCACCCAGCACCTAAAAGTGGGGACTGCGCAGTTTGTCGAAGCCGGGTCAGAAATCCATTACTACGCCGGCCAGAAAGTGGTGGTCGAAGGCGCAATGGAACTCACGGCCAAGGCTGGCGGGAGTTTTGTGAAGGTCGACGCCGGTGGTGTGACCATCAGCGGCGCGGAAGTGAAGATCAATACCGGCGGCTCGCCGGGCGTGGGGACCGGGATCGGGATTCTTGCTCCGCTGATTCCCGGACTGGCGGCGACTGACATGGCCGGCAACTTGATGGAACGGGCCAAAACCAATCCCACCTGGCTTGAACTGAACCTGCACTACGACAATCTCGAACCCGTACCCGGCGCGTCTTATCGCGTTGAATTCGCCGATGGTTCGACTCGCGAAGGTGTGCTCGACAGCGACGGATTCGCCCGGCTGGAAGACGTGCCAAAAGGCCCCGCCAAAGTCTATTACGGTGAAGCCCCTCGTCCCTATGATCGTCCGGCAGTGGCCGTGGTTGACGCTTCTGACGACAAAATCGACGAAGATCTGCGAAAACTGGGTCTCGACCCCGCCACCGTTGATCTACAGGCATTGGTCGAAAAAGCCGCAGGGAGGCTGGCATGAGCGAACAAGCAAGCAGCAACGACGACCGCACCGGGGCTTATCAGGAAGCGGCTATCGAACTGGGCAAAGGCATTGCGATGGGTGCGGTGCCGTTTCTGGGCCAGGCCATTGACGTGTACGACACCATCGAGTCCGCCGTTCTGCTGTACAAATCGGACACGCCCGGAGCCAAGGAGATGCCCAGTTCGACTTGCTCCTGGCAGTGATCGGCTGGATACCCGGCGCGGGTGACGGCTTGAAAAAAAGCATGCGTATCGTCAACCGCAACCCTCAACGATTCGCCCCGGTGTTGTTCGATCTGCTGCGGTTCGTTCTGCAGGAATGCGGCATCAAGACCAGTCCGGAAGAACTCCTGTCACGTATTTTCAACGCCGGCAAACTGCGTGCAGAAATGGACGACATCATTTCCGCGATCAGAAGTTCCTCTGTTTACAAGGGCTCGCCGGGTTGGGTTCAAACCGCCGTGGTGACCGTCCTCGCTACCGCCCGAGACAACATGCCGGCGATGCTTGGCATTGTTGAAAAACGCCTGATCAAATGGAAAGGCATGCAGCGCAACAGCTCCGCCGCCTCGTCCGGCACCAGTCACCCGCGGCGCGCGGAAAAACCCGCCAACCGCGATTCCTCCGTCGGCACTCAAGGCAAGGACGGCGCCAGCGGCACCCACTCCAACCGTGTCGAATCCTCCAAGGTCGGCGTTCAGGCGCCTTCGAGCATTTTGAATGAAGGCTTGGGCGTCAGCGGCGAACATATCGCCGATTACATCTGCGCAGTCGAATTCGGTTGGGGCAAGGATTGGGATGGGCATGACAAGGGGGCAGATGGCAAATGGCTGGAAGGGCTGCCGGGTGCCACGAAAACCGGAAAACTCTCTTCGGGAGGCTGCCCTAAAGCCAGGCATGTCCTTTACAAACTGTCTGACGGCGCCAATGGAACCGGTATCGACGCGGTCTGGCGCGCGAAGCCAGCGAACAATGGCGGCGAAAAATTCGCGATTGTCGAAGCGAAGGCGAGCCGCGAAGAAGATGCACCAAAATTCATGCGTAGAGCCAATAACACTCGAAAACCCGGCATCGCCTCCAAACTGGGAGAATCGGGCATAGCGGGCGTAACGCGCATCGCCGACGCAAGCCAACTGCTTGAACCGATCGAAGATACCCCTGAGGCCGGTGACAGTAAGCCCTCAACGTCGATGAGAACCGGAAAAAACAAACCACAGGCATCCAGCCGCTCACCCGCGCCCTCTGCCAAGATCAAAGAAATACTGGTTCAAATGAGCAGTCAGTGGATCACCCAAAACCTGAACAAGGCTGTGGCTGGTCGCGCACTTGCCGCACAGGTCCTGGCCTCTTACAGTCGCCATCTGTTTTATTCCCCGCTTTATCATTCCAGCGCAAGCCCGAAAGACCATGCCGAAGCGCGGTTTCAGAATCTTGCAGAAAGCACCCATCGCACACACAAGGCGTTTCATTACAACGAAACCGAGGTGAAAGCGGCTGTAAACAAGCGCAAAAAATCCTTGGCAAAAAAATACGGTGCGAGGGACTCCCTCAAGCTTGAGGCATGACATCAATGAGCAAACGCCAGAAATTCTTCTCTGATCATCAGTACAACCACTTCCTGAAAGAACATGACGAAGTCATCGAGTTCTTCAAGACCAATCGTTTCAAATCCGACTCCGATGAAGAAGAAGCATCCCAGCGTGCCCGATACTTCCAAAGTCTGGCTTTGGACAAATTGTTGGCAACTTACACCGCAGGAGTGGACGTTGAGTCTCTGGTTCCGTTACTTGAGGACCTGATCGAAAAATATGAAGTGCGCCAGCAAACCCTCGCCGACTTCGAAGGAGCGCCACAGATTTCTCCGTTGGCTATCGATGACTGGCCAGATCAGTACGAAGAAGCTGTGCAAGTAATCGGTCTGTGTATTCTGCTGCACCGTAACGACTTGCTCATACGCTTTGTCAAAATGCTGGACAACGCAGGTTATGCCGGGGACGACACGCTATTCGAAGACCTGTTGAAGAAGGTACTGCCCAACCGTCATGACGTTGACCAGTGGTATCACGACGTATACACCCCGCTAATACAAGCAATCTACGCCGACACGCGCGAAGAGGCATCCGCCCTGCTGAAAAAGTATTGCCAGGGCTGGTACCCCGCTTTTAAACAAGCACCGTGGCACGACACTCATTTACAAGGAGAAGACGGCAATTACGTTGGCTATTGGGCAATCGAGGCCGCCGCCATCGCGTTTTTGTATGGCATCGACGACAGCAAAGTCGACCATATGGTTTATCCAAAAGATCTGGTCGACTATGCGAGAAATCACCAAAGCCCACGAGTGACACAAGTTGGCCGAATCGTTGCCGGCGATGCATGCAGCCGGACCGGCTATTGGTTCACTCCTGCTCAGGCGAACTCCCGCCGTCATTTCCAACAGGGTGAACTCATGCCGAAGATCAACGACTCCAATTGGGGCGATACGCTTTGGTATTGGTCGGGGGAAGTTTGAGTTGAAGTCCGTCCTTCAGGACGAAGGCTCAATCAGGGAGAGCTTGAACAAACTGAGTGAACAATCTGCGAACCTGACATTTGAGCTACCCGACAACACCCCCGTTGTACGACTCGGGCTGATCGCAACCCTCTACTTCAAGGAAGGCTACTCGCTGCAAAGCAAGCGCAATGTCATGCAATGCTTCACCCGATTCAAGGAAGAGTTCGGCCAACATCTGAAGGGTCAGTTCGACGACCGCTACAAGAAGCTGACAGATTCCGGATTCAGCAAAACCCAGGAAAAAATCCGCGAGTCAGGGCCGAACGAACAATACGAATGGCACATCAGCAGCGCCGCAACCGCGAACGAAGCTGCTGCGTACAGCCTGTCCGCACTGAACTCGTTCGAGGTGCATGGCGATCAAAAACGCTCATACCTGAAGATGACATTGCCCTGGAGTTTCCTGAAAGAGCCCGATGGCGTCGCGCGCTTTCAAGAATGGCTGGTTTACTTGTGCGATCAGGTTGAAGCCGAACATGGCTACGGCGGACTTTCGAGCATACTGCCCTACGACTTCGATCGTTACATGCCCATGGAATTTCAACTGGCGCAGCAATATGTCGGTCTGGAAGTTGACTCAATGGTGCACAACTTCAAACGAGAACTGCTTGATCACATCAAAGGTGTCAACTGGTACACCATTGTTGGCACTCGATTTACCGAGCAACTGGGAGGCAAAGACGGATTACGCCACGCCTTCAGCGGACGTGGCGACGTCGAGATGCTGGATTATCAGGGCGGAGTGATCATTCGCGCCGGCGCTTTACCCGAACTGGGCGCTATCCATGAACCTCTACCCGTCACCTACGTAGCGGTGAACCGTGTTTTGAAACAGCTTCGTAATCCAAAACCCGATCAACTGCACACTTATTCACCCTACGGTAACTGCTTCGAACAAGACAGTACCGAGCGCTGGTACGCGCGATTCGACCAAGACGATGCGCATTCGAAAACTCCAGCACGAATAGAGGCCGGTCAGCCTTGTAGCGCCGCGGGTTATTGGTTCAGCCCTGCACAGGCAAACTCCCGACGTTACTTCGATTTGGGGGAAATCATGCCTCGGTTCAGTGGCTCGAATTGGGGCGATACGCTTTGGTATTGGTCGGGGGAAGCGTGAGTGAATTCATCCGAGCAATCCGGCGCTTTTCAGCAGCTCATGCAAGCCATTCGGCACCAAAGGCGCCTGCTCGCTGAAGCTTGAGCTGTCATGCCAGCGTGCAGTGAAGGGCGCGCCGTCGCTTTCATGGCCATCGATCTGTGCGTTGTCGTAGACGCCCTGATCGACGAACGTCGCGTCGTATACCTGGACAATTTCGTGTCCCGGTTTGCCGTTGTAAACGAAAAGACTTTCGAGTGTGCCGAGCAGTCGCATGTCCGTCATGGACAGCCGCAACTCCTCCTGCACTTCACGCACGATTGCTTCGGCGCTGGTCTCGCCGAATTCGATACCGCCGCCGACGGGCCGGAAGCAGGTTTGCTGGCTGACCGGGTCGCGAAATTCGTTAACCAGAATTTTGCCGTTGTGATGAAAAACGCAAAGTGCGAGCGCGCGAATGCGGTGTTCGGCCATGACTGAAGTCCATTTACAGGTGTGAGGGCGCGGCATTTAAACATGCTTTGCGCGACACACCCGTGGACGTCACTGGAAAAGGGTCGCCTCAGACCGGAGAAATCGTTGCGAGCAGGCCGATCAGAATGGTCAGTGTCAGAAAACCACCCAGAAAAAACGCCATCTTGTTCATGTTGCTCTCCTCAATGCTGAGCCTGCGGTGCACTGGGCGCTTCGGGATGAAGGACTGCCGCGAGTGCCGAACCGTGGGGCTATTTTGAGCGGATGACTGAGCTGGTAACAGAGGCAGATCCAGTGAAAAAATACGGATCAGATGCGCATCTGATCCGCATGGGCCATGGGCCGATATTCAGATCGCGGCACAAGGGTTCAATTTCGGCGTGGTTGATCTAGAGTCATTGCCGTCGCGACAACAACAAGAAAAATCCTGGAGTGAACATGACTGACCTGAACCTGCAACCCAACGTCGCCGCATCGCTGGGCAAATGGCACGAAATGATCCGCACCGGCAACCTCAGCGCCCTGCCCGGCCTGCTCGACCCGCAAGCCGTGTTCCGCTCGCCGATGGCGCACACGCCTTATCCGGGCGCGCCAGTGGTGTCGATGATCCTCAATACTGTGTTCGAGGTGTTTGAAGACTTCACCTACCACCGTGAGCTGGCGACTGCCGATGGCTTGAATGTGATTCTGGAGTTCAGTGCCAAGGTGGGTTCGAAGGAGCTGAAAGGCATCGACATGATTCGCTTCGATGAGCACGGCAAGATTGTCGAGTTCGAGGTGATGGTTCGCCCGTTGAGCGGATTGCAAGCGCTGGGTGAGGAGATGGGACGGCGACTGGGTGCTTATCTGGCCAAGGCCAAAACTTAATTTTCGACCACCTCATCTAGGCATTATTGAATGCATCTGCTGAACCCACCTATGCAGAGATTTTTTTGAAAAGGCATCCTTGATGCGCTTTCCTGGAGGCCCCCGTCGGAGCCTAGTTTGTGATGACTGAGCGAAGGCTATGTGCCATCATTCTCTATCGACAAATCAAGGACGCAGTTGCCGAATGCAAGACATAATCAATCACTACGATATTCTGAAAGTTTCAGAAAGTGCACCACCTGAAGTGATAAAAGCGGCCTATAAAACGCTTTCTCAAAAGCATCATCCGGATAAAAACCCTGGTGATTCAAAAGCCGCAGAATTTATGCAAAAAATAAATGAAGCACATCATGTGCTATCTAACGCCGACCTTCGAAAAAACCATGATGCCGAACTCGAAACTCGAAAAAAACAACTCCTGAGAGAGCAGTTTCTTAAGATGCGAGCGCACGCTCGCGCGTCTGTTAAACCACCACCACCACCACCACCACCACCACCACCACCCGCATCCGCATCCGCATCTGCATCCGAGAAAACCAGAGAACCCCGTTCGGCCTCGATTTTTTACAATTCCTCCTATGTAAAAATTGACCCTAATAATATTAAGAAAACATCAGCTTTAATTATGATTCCTCTGCGCGCCGCCAAGCATGCACGACGTCATTTGCTCCCTTATTTATTAGTTACAGCCGCTGCAGCCTTCGCTACCTACCTGTTCAATAGCAAACCTGGACAAAATATTAGCACAGCGGAATACTCAGTTAGCAAGGCAAAACCCACAACAAACAACCAATTCAATTCAGCAGCTTCTAGTACAATAAAAAATAGCAAAACTCCTTCCAGCCGTGCAACTCCGAAACCTGAAAAAATTAAAAATCAACAACACCTTGTAAAATACAAACCAAGCGTTCTCATCGAAAACACTTCAAAAACCGTACTAAAAAATCAGCGATATCTCCAAGAAAGAAATCGCACAAGCATCAGTTCTCAAAAGGAAAAAGCAAGCATAGAAAATATTGTCGAGTGGCCGTCTAGAAACGACAATTAATCACACATGCCTGAAGACCTCTTACATCCAGCACACCAAACAAAAAGAGGCAAATCAAATGAATGTTGACTTAACACTAATTAGCGAACGATTAAAAAACAGCAGAGAAAACCTTGAGTATAGCCTCTCCGAAGTTAGCAATGCGTGCGGCATCGCAGGCGAACGATTGACGGAATTAGAACTCGGTTCGTCCGCACCAACGGGTGATGAAATTTTGATACTCGCATCTTTGTACAAATGCGACTTTCTACAGCTACTTGATGAAAAGCGCCCCGCGCCTTCCTCCCTTACGGAAATTCTATTTCGCCGTTTCGGAAATACTTTCAACAAGCAAGATCGCCGTTCCGTACAAGAATTTTTATATTTTTGTCAATGTGAAAATGAATTGGAGACTATTCTAGAAAGAAAAAAAACAAAACCAGACTTTATTTGGACGGGAGACTTCTTCAAAAAGCACGGAGCAGATGCTGCCAGCTGGCTAAGAAAGTATTTAGGGATTCCCTCCAACAGCGTACAACGAGATATTTACTCTGACTTTAGAGAAATTGGGATACATATTTTTCGCCGAAAACTGAGCAACAGTGAAATTTCCGGACTATATATACAAGATCCTATAGCGGGACATTGCATCCTAATAAATTATAATGAAGACATCTATCGCCAGCGCTTCTCGGTAGCTCACGAAGTAGCCCACTCTATTTTTGACTCCAAAGAAAAGATCAGAGTCACTTACGATATTGGCAGCACAAAGTATTCAAAAAAAGATCTTATTGAGATTCGAGCCAACAGCTTTGCCTCAAACTACCTAATGCCTCCAGCAATGCTAAGATCCATTTCTCACTGGGACCAAAACACCATAGTACATTGGGCTCAACAGTTCCGAGTTAGTACTTCTGCGCTCTCAAAAGCATTAAAAGACGAAGGCATTATCACTCCACAACAAGCGGACGCGCTAAAAATCGCCAGAGTGGCGAACTCAGAAAAAGTCGACCCTGAAGCGCCTCAAAATTTAACAAAATTACAACGAGAGAGAAGAACAAATTTATTAGAAAAAGGACTATCAGACTACTATGTATCTCTATGTTGCGAAGCACATGAAAATAATTTGATCAGCACCCATCGCTTGTGTGAACTACTCGGAGTAGAGCATCAAGATCTTTCTGAAATTGGAAAATTATTTGGATGGACTATCAAACATGGCTTTTGACCCGCGGAATTTCTCTAAATTAGTAGCTGTCGACACTTGTTCCATATGGAACATACTATCCGCAAAAAAACTGAGTCTAGCTGCATTTTCATCTGGCGTGCACTTTATAATTACTCCAATGGTAAATTATGAATGCCTATACAAAACAAGAAAACAACCAACCAAGGAACAAGACCAACTGAAAGAGCGCTTAAATTTAGCATTATCAAAAAACCAGATATCTATTCAACACTGCGACCTTAGGGATCTGATTACAATCGCCCTTAAAGCTCCCAAAAAATTGAGCAGCGGAGAGCTATCATGCATAGCGATGTCATACAATCTATCTACTATTGCGGTTATGACAGATGAGAAATTGGCTCGAAAATTTTCCGAAGATACTTTAGCTCTACGAGTAGAAACTACGCCAAAACTATATGGATGGCTTCATTACAACTTAAAGCTCAACGATACAGACCACACCGACATTGTTAAAGAGCATGAGTCATTTGAAAGACGTCCTTTGACAAGATACTTTAATGAAGCTTATGAGACTGCACTTCAATACCGTATAACTCCGCTGCACTTCACAAATCCTCAACAGAGGATATAAAAAACTTTTTTCACTCTACAATTTACATTGTCCGGACATGCCCACTCCTGCTGTGCAGTCAAGTCGGAGGATCCTATCCAGAGTTACCGTCGAATTGATTATCCGTCTACCATAAAAAAACCCACTGACCGTCGCCGGTTCAGTGGGTTTTGTGTGTCAGGGGTCTGGTTACAGAGCCATGTCACGTGCAGCGTTTTCCTTCGGAGCTTCAGCTTTTTCAGCTGCAGGTGCGGCCGGAGCAGCCACCTGACCGATCACTGGAGGTGTCGGCAGTTCGAGGATCTTGGCGGTGTAGGCCCACTCTGCAGCCACTTTGGCCGGATCGCTGTTCAGCTGGGTGCCGTAGCTTGGCACGATCTGGTGCAGCTTGGATTGCCACTCTGGCGTTGCGACTTTGTCTTTGAAGACTTTTTGCAGCACGCTCAGCATGATCGGTGCAGCGGTCGACGCGCCTGGCGATGCGCCCAGCAGGCCGGCAATGGAGCCGTCTTGTGCAGCAACGATTTCGGTGCCCAGTTTCAGCACGCCGCCAGCGGCTTCATCACGCTTGATTATTTGCACGCGTTGGCCGGCTTGCCACAGGCGCCAGTCTTCAGCTTTGGCGTTCGGGAAGTATTCCTTCAGCGCGTTCATGCGGTCTTCATCCGACAGCATCAGTTGGCCAGCCAGGTACTCGACCAGCGGGTATTCCTTGATGCCGACCTTGGTCATAGGCCAGATGTTGTGGGTGGTGGTGCTGGTCAGCAGGTCCAGGTACGAACCTTCCTTGAGGAACTTGGTGCTGAAGGTCGCGAATGGGCCAAACAGGATGACGCGCTTGCCGTCCAGAACACGGGTGTCCAGGTGCGGAACGGACATCGGTGGTGCGCCAACCGAAGCTTTACCGTAGGCCTTGGCCAGGTGCTGTTCAGCGATGGCCGGGTTATCGGTCACCAGGAACGAGCCGCCAACCGGGAAGCCAGCGTATTCCTTGGCTT
Organism: Pseudomonas sp. CROZ-RG-20F-R04-15; assembly: GCF_022662375.1. Taxonomy (GTDB): domain Bacteria; phylum Pseudomonadota; class Gammaproteobacteria; order Pseudomonadales; family Pseudomonadaceae; genus Aquipseudomonas. The sequence goes on from NZ_JAKNQL010000003.1 coordinate 324,308, forward strand.
CAGGAATGCCCGACTTCTGCAGCAGGTGCAGTGCACCGCCGCCAGCGCCGATGAACACGAACTTGGCGTCGGTTTCGGTTTTAGTGCCGTCTTTCAGGTTTTTGTAGCTGACGCGCCAGGTGCCATCGGCATTCTTGGTGATGTCCTGGACTTCGCTCGACAGTTTCAGATCGAAGTTAGGTTTGGTCTGCAGGTACGTGGCGAACTGGCGGGTGATTTCGCCGAAGTTCATGTCGGTACCCAGCGGGCTCCAGGTGGCCGCGATTTTCTGGTTCGGGTCACGCCCTTCCATCATCAGCGGGACCCACTTCTTGATCACAGCCGGGTCTTCGGAGTACTGCATGCCGGCAAACAGCGGGCTCGCTTGCAGGGCTTCGTAGCGCTTTTTCAGGAACTTGATGTTGTCATCGCCCCACACAAAGCTCATGTGCGGCGTGGTGTTGATGAACGAGCGAGGGTTCTTCAGAACGCCTTGCTGAACCTGCCAGGCCCAGAACTGACGGGAGACCTGGAACGCTTCGTTGATCTCGACGGCTTTCGGGATCGTTACGTTGCCTTTGTCGTCTTCCGGGGTGTAGTTCAGCTCGGCAAGTGCCGAGTGACCGGTACCGGCGTTGTTCCAGCCGTTGGAGCTTTCGAGGGCGACGCCGTCGAGGCGCTCGACCATTTCCATCGACCAGCTTGGCTCCAGCTCATTGATCCACACACCGAGGGTGGTGCTCATGATGCCGCCGCCGATCAGCAGAACGTCGACTTTCTTTGCTTCGTCAGCATTGGCGGATGTCATCCCCATCGCCAAAGCCAGACCCAGCAGGGCTGTGTTCACTTTTTTAAACATCTGTTGCACCTATGATAAAACGCCTTCCGCCCGCCGCTGTTATCTGCATGCGATCCGCTTTGATGACGCTCAGGCTAGCGTCGCAGATTCCGGCACACTTCAATTTTGACGGGTGGGCACACAAGGCCGACATGCAGCATCGACCTCAGTTAATGTCCCTTCTGAACTGACTTCTTATCATTATTGGCTTCAGCTACTTGAGCGACAGGGATTCCGTCAGCCCGCCCGAAGGCAAGCAAACTGAATAAGGTCAAACCAAGTTGGCGCGAAGAATATCACGTCAGGGCAAACCCGCGCGTCTGTTCCCGACTTGAGAGTCTTTTTCCGCTCAGGACACTATCGGCCGACGAAGGCTGAACATGACCCCTGAAGACTAAGGATGTGGAACGAGTGCCTAAGTTCTGGATAACCTGCTAAGTTGTACGATGACTGACGAACAAGTCGCGCAGTCATCACCCATAACAACAAGGAAACAACTTCCATGACCAAAACCCGACTCCTCATCGGTTTCCTCTGCGCCTTTAACGGCTACGCCATGGCCGCCGCTGCCCCGGCGGAAAAAGATGTCGCCCAAGCGGTCGATCATTTGACCCAGGCAATGTTGCACAAGGACATCGCCGAACTGAATGCGCTCACCGCGCCCAACCTGACCTACGGCCATTCCAGTGGCAAGATTCAGGACAAGAAGGAATTCATTGCCGACATTGAAACCGGCAAGAGCGCGTTCAAGACCCTGGAAATGCAAAATCAGACCATCACCCTGTCCGGCGATACCGCGCTGGTACGCCACCACTTTTCCGCGCAGGCGTTGAAAGGAACCGAGGTGGTGCCGACCGAGATCGAGAACTTTCAGATCTGGCAGAAGCAGGATGGCAAGTGGTTGCTGGTGGGGCGGCAGGCGTTCAAGTTCTGATCGGGGTTAACCGACTCTGAATAGATGTTGACTGGGCTGCCGCCTTCGCGAGCAGGCTCGCTCCCACAGGGGAACGCATTCCAATGTGGGGCGAGCCTGCTCGCGAAAGCGGCAGCCCAGGCAATACAAATCTTCCTGGTCACAACCGAAACCGATCCACCGACTGCGCCAACTGCCCCGCCAGGCTCGACAACTCATCAGTCGTATTCGCCGTTTGCCCGATCACCCGGCTGTTGCCCTCGGACATCCCGGCAATCATTTCCACCTGATGGGCAATCTCGTTACTGGCCTGGCTCTGCTCGCCGATCGTGCGGGTGATGTCGTTGACCAGTTGCGTCGTGCTCAACGTCGCCTCGAGGATTTCGCGGATGGCCCGCTCGACATCCGCCGTCACCGCCATGCCCTTGTCGACCTGCGCGACACCCGCCTCCATGCTGCTGACTGCCTCGCGGGTGCTGTGCTGAATGCGCGCGACCATCGCAGCGATTTCCTGGGTGGAAGCGCTGGTGCGCGCCGCGAGACTGCGCACTTCGTCCGCGACCACGGCAAAACCCCGACCCTGCTCGCCGGCCCGGGCCGCTTCAATGGCGGCGTTGAGCGCCAGCAGATTGGTCTGGTCGGCGATGCTCTTGATCACCTGAATGATGTTGAAAATGGCTTCGGATTCCTGATCCAGTGTGCGGATCACCTGTGCCGACTGTTGCGCCGAACGCGCGATATCGTCCATGTCGCTGACCACTTGATGAATCACGCCACCGCCCTCTTTCGCCAGGGTTTCGGCTTGATTGGCCATGCTCAGGGCACGTTCGGCATGGCGGGTAATTTCCTCGATGCTCGCGGTCATCTGGCTCGCGGCGGCGGCCATGGTGCTGGCGGCGACGCTTTGTTGCTGACTGCTGTCGGCGACCTGATGGCAGCCGTGGCTGAGTTGTTCGCTCATGCCACTGACACCGTGAGCATTGCGCCGCACTACATCGATCATGTTGCGCAAGTCGCGCTGCATGGTCGCCAGCGTACGAATCAAGACACTGGCTTCGTCCTTGCCGGACGGCTCGGTGATCGGCTCGCTGAGGTTGCCGTGGGCGATGCTTTCGGCGATGCGACTGGCGGTCTTCAACGGCCCCATGATGCTCAGAATCACCCAGCGCCCCTGAATCAACAGGAGCACGAGGCTGGCGATCAACACCACGCCGAGCGCAACGTTGGCGCTGTGGATGGCTGATTCGGTTGCAGCGCTGGTCCGCCGCGTATTGGACTCGATCAACTCGCTCAACGCGGCCATTTGCTCTTCAAGCTGACCAAACACCGTGTTGAAGGTGCCCAGTTCCTGTTGCGCGGCATCAGGATTGTCCAGCGCCAACCCGACGATCCGTTCGCCCGCGTTGATGTAGGTATCGAGGCTCGGTTTGATCTGTTCCAGGGCCGTGCGCAATGTCGGGTTGATCGGCAGTTTGAGGTTTTCCTCGAGTACCTCACGGAAATGCCCGGCATGCTCGTTGATCGAATCACGTACCTCGCTCGCCGTGCTGGTGCTTTTGCCCAGCCCGACCAGCATCGCCGAGTAGACATCGGCGCGCAGGGCGTCGTGCATCATGTCGGCCTCCATGTGGTTGCGCAGCGCGCTCATGCTGACTGCGTTGTCGCTGACCGCCGAGGCCATCCGCTGGTTGCCGACGTAACTGACCAGACTGACGATCACGGCCGTCAGCAGACTTGTCACAATCAGCAACACTAAACGCAGTTTGATCGACACCTTGGTTTTCTCCTTGGCCACGCGCCGCAAGCGCCTGTCAGACCTTCAGTTAAGCCTATTTGTGCAGGTCTGCTGCACCAGAGCGTGTCGGCAGATGTCGGCATGACGGCCAAATGCCGCAAAACTTTCACAATGAGCGGCAAGTCTCACTTTTCAACGCGCACGGCCAACGCCTTCACCGCCAGTTAATGCCGGCAGGCTATTGAGTCCGTCGCTTTGAACACTCATGCAGCAAAAGGAGACGCCTATGAAACGCGCAATGTGGTTGGGTTTGCTTGGCACCTTGGCCATCGGCAGCGCCCAGGCGGCGACGGAAAAAGTCGCCATCAACCTGGTCAGCGCCGACGGTGCACCCCAAGCGATCGGTTCGGTCACCATCAGCGAAACCGCGTATGGCTTGTTGTTCACCCCGGATCTGAAGTCGCTGCCGGCCGGCATCCATGGCTTCCACGTGCATGAGAACGGCAGTTGCGAAGCCGGGATGAAGGATGGCGTGAAAGGTGCTGCACTGGCCGCTGGCGGGCATTTCGATCCGCAGAAAACCGGCAAGCACCTCGGCCCCTACGCCGACGGCCATCTGGGTGACTTGCCTGCGGTTTACGTGACCGCTGACGGTATCGCCAACTATCCGGTACTGGCGCCGCGTCTGAAAAAGATCTCCGAGATCAAGGGCCATGCGCTGATGATCCACGCCGGCGGCGACAACCACGCTGACATGCCCAAACCGCTGGGCGGTGGCGGTGACCGCATGGCTTGCGGGGTGATCTGATCCATCGCACATTCAAGACCGGGCCAAGACCGGGCAATCCGTCATGGCGTTGCCCGCGTCTGACTCGCAATAGCGCAGACTTTCCAGCCTCACGGAACTCCCACGGACCGCGCCCCTCTCACATTATGTAGTCCTTCCCTTTTTGCTTCGCGCTTGTGGAGGAACACCGTCATGCGCAAGTTAGTGCTCGTTTCTTCTTTACTCTTATGCCTGCCGGTCGGTTCGGCGTTGGCCCGCGTTGATGCGGGTGATGTCGCCACTTCGGCAGGTGTCTCCGCGTCGCTGTACTCGACCTTCAAGGATCACAAAATGGTGATCCCGGCCCGTGACGACTTGTCTGCATTTGTCGCCAGTGGCGGGGCCATCCGTGGGGTTTATCTTGAATCGGTGCTGCAACAGGTTCGCCAGGACAATCCTGGCCTGAACGCCAGTGATGAAGATCTCGCCAACGCGATTCTGGTGCATTACGAAGGCCTGAATCAGTAGCTGTCACGGATGAAGCAGCCGATGGACGGCCGCTGAAGGCACATAGGCAAAACTGTCCGACGGCCTCTATGATGGAGGCCATGACGACTTCTGTGCCTCTGCGCTCACCCTGCCCGCCCGGCGCCTGCATTTGCGGGCGCGATCCGTTGCTGGAGACACCCGGCGCGGATTTGCGCATCCTGCGCCTGACCCGCGAGGAAGAAAAAGTCCTGCTGGCGCGGCTGGAAAAACTCAAAGACCTCGCCGATCTCGAACACCTGAAACAACGCATGTATGAACAACTGGGACTGCGCGTTGAAGTCTCCCCCGGTTTCAACGAAGTTCGCACGATGCGTGGCATTGCCATTCAGATCGACGAGTTGCCGGGCCTGTGTCGCAAGACCCGCGCGGCCATCCCCGCCGCCATTCGTCGCGGCTTGGAACACCATCCCGAAATCGCCTTCGAACTGCTCAACGCCCACGACTTGCTGCGCGACACCTGATCACTTTTTCAGCCCGACGCGTTTACGCATCTCGGCGGTGATGCTCTGGCGGGTTTTCTTCATCTCGGCCCATGGCGCATCGCCAACTTCGGCCAGGCGCTCGTGCACGTTGTGCACGTTCCATTGATTACCGCCCTTGATCTCGGCAACTTCTTCGCGAAACAGCGGCACCGACACCGGTAAACCTTCGCGGGTACGCGCCGAATAAGCACAAATGGTGGTGGCGCCCAGACCGTTGCGCAGGTAATCGATGAATATCCGCCCGACGCGGTTCTTGGGCCCGGACACTGCGGAAAAGCGGTCGGGCAACAGCTTTGCCATATGGTTGACGATGGCATGGCTAAAGTCCTTGACCTCATCCCAGCCGAGCTTGCGGGTCAACGGCACGACCAGATGAATGCCCTTGCCGCCGCTGGTTTTAAGGAACGCTTTCAATCCCAGTTCATCGAGCACGGTCAGTGTCAGTGCCGTCGCTTCAACCATGCTTTTCCACGGCAGCGCCGGGTCCGGGTCAAGGTCGAGGACGAAGCGATCGGGTTTGTCCAGATCGACCGTGGTGGCGTTCCAGGTGTGCAGCTCGACGGTGCTCATCTGCACCGCGCCGATCAGCGCTTCGGCGTTGTTGATCAGCATCACTGGCTGCCCGGTGAGGTCTTTGTCCAGCGTGGTGATACCGGGGATCGCCAGGCGCTCGGCGTTTTTCTGGAAGAACAACTCGCCGGCGATGCCGTCCGGGGCGCGCACCAGTGCCACCGGGCGATCCTTGAGCTGCGGCAGGATCCATTCGGCGACGCTGGCGTAATACTCGGCCAGTTGCATCTTGGTGGTGCCGCTGACCGCGTCGATGACTCGATCCGGGTGGGTGATGCGCACTTTGTTGTTGGCCAGTCCGAGTTGCGACGGCGCGGTGTCGACTTTGCTCGCTGGGGCTTTTTTCGTGGTTTTTTTCGCGGCGGTTTTCTTCTCTGCGGTCTTCACGGGTTTCGCTCGCTCCTCAGTGATGTCCTTGGCCGGTTTGTCATCGCGCAAGCCATGGAAGACAGCGTGGCGCACCGAGCCGTCCTTGGTCATTTCGGCAAACGCGACCTCCGCCAGCAGTTTTGGCTTGAGCCAGTGCACGCCTTTGACCTCGAATCCGCTCGGTGGATTGGCCACAGCGGCTTTCTTCACCTGCAAGGGTTTGAGTTGCGCGAGGATGCTTTTCAACGTCGATTCGTTAAAGCCAGTGCCGACCTTGCCGGCGTAGCGCAACTCGCCACTGTCGCGATAATGCAGCCCCAGCAACAAGGCACCGAACGCACTGCGCGAACCTTTCGGATCGGTGTAACCAACGATCACGAACTCCTGACGATGCTTGCACTTGAGCTTGATCCAGTCGCTGCTGCGCCGTGACACATACGGCGAGCCGAGGCGTTTACCGATCAGGCCTTCCATCTGCATCTGGCAGGCGCTGTTGAGCAATGCGTCCGGCGTTTCGTCAAAGGCTTCGGAGAAGCGCAGCAACGGCTGCTCATGGCTGCCAAGCACCGTGGCCAATGCGGCGCGACGCTCTTCGACCGGCACTTCACGCAGGTCGACGCCGTTGAGATACGGCAGATCAAACAGGTAGTAGAGAATGTTGCCGCTGCGCCCGGCCTCGAACGCATTTTGCAGGGCCTGAAAGTCTGGCACGCCTTGTTCATTGGCAATGACCATTTCACCGTCAAGCCACGCCGATTCCAATCCCAGCGCGGCCAGGGCTGCGGCCTGTTGCGGCAGTTTGTGCGTCCAGTCGTGACCGTTGCGCGTGAACAGTTGCACCTGATCACGATCAATGCGCGCCATGATCCGGTAGCCGTCGAACTTGATCTCGTAGCTCCACTGGCCTTCGGGCGCGCTGTCGACCAGGGTGGCCAGTTCTGGTTTGAGCTGCGCCGGCAATTTGGCCTTGTGCGCGCCGGTGAGCTTGCCGCTCGCAGGTTTGCGGGTTTTCGCCGCTGGCTTGTTCAGCGGTTTGCTTTGCTCGGCGGCCAATTTGGGTTTGTCGACGATCGTGCGTTCGCTCAGCACACTGTCCGGCTCGGCCAGCAGTACATCGTAATCATCCTGCGGCCGTGCGGCGTTGTCCTGATGTTTGATCAGAAACCATTGCTCCTTCTTGCCCGGCATGTGCGTGCGCACCAGGTTCCAGATGCCGCCAAGCTTCTCGCCTTGCAGTTCGAACTTGAGCTTGCCCTTTTCGTAGGCCTTGTGCGGATCTTCCAGCGGAATCCATACGCCACGATCCCAGACAATCACATCGCCAGCACCGTAATGCCCTTCGGGAATGCTGCCCTCGAACGTCGCGTAATCCAGCGGATGATCTTCGACATGCACCGCCAGCCGCTTGACCTTGGGGTCGAGCGACGGCCCTTTCGGCACTGCCCAGCTCTTCAGTGCGCCATCGAGTTCCAGGCGAAAGTCGTAATGCAGGTGCGACGCGTCGTGCTTCTGGATGCAGAACTGCAAGGCGTGATCCTTCGCGGATTTGCGACCCGAGCGCTTGTTGGCTGCCGGTTCCGAAGTCGCCGAAAAATCGCGCATGCGGTTGTAGTCGTCGAGGTTTCTGTTCATCGCGCACCTGCCTTGCTTCAGCCAATTCGGGTCACGGTCAGCGCCACCACGGCGATACGGTCGACCCGTTGATAACCGGGGTTGAGCAGTTCTTCGCCGAAGACATCCGGATCGAGTTCGCGGTAGGTCCAGCCGAAGCGCTTCTCGTCCAGTCGCGGCAGCACGGTGTCGAGAAACGGGTCGCGACCATCGACCATCGCCACACCGGTGTAGAGCAGCAGCGAACCGCCGGGTGCCAGTCGATTCAGCGCCTGCTCGACAATGCGCAGCGACAGCCCCGCCCCCAGCGTCCCGCCGCCGTGACGATAAGCGCGCTCTGCCGGATCGGCCATGTACGGCGGGTTGGCGACGATCAGGTCAAATTCGCCGTCGGCCCCCTGCAGCAGATCACTGGCGTGCACCTCGACGTTGGCGACCTCCGCCAAGGCGGCGTTGATCGCGGTCAGACGCAGCGCTACGGGGTTGATATCCAGCGCCAGCACGTGTGCCTCGCGACGGGCACGGCCGATCAGGATTGCCCCGACGCCCGCCCCGCAACCGATGTCCACCGCGCGATGGATGGGCGCGAAGTTCTGTTGCAGGTGAGCGTGGATCAGTTGCGCAAAACGATAGGTGTCCGGGCCAAAAAATACCGCATCCGCCGCCTCGGTGGGGAATGCCGAATGCACGAACAGCAAATCATCCAGGCTCGACCAGCGCACGCGACTCTTCAGGTGGCCTTCGTAATTATCAATGACCTGAGCGTCTTGCAACTGCCGCTGTTCGTCCGCCGACAACAATCCCGGTGCGAACGGTCGCGACCAGCCGAAGACGTCACGCAAAGAGTCGGCCATCTGCCCCTCATCACGCTGGTTGACCCGTTGATGGGTCAACGGCGTCGGGGTGATGAACCGATAGCCGTCTGCCAACAAGCGTCGGCCCAGTTGCAGCAGCACGAGGTCGTTGGGGCAGAGTTGTTCTTCCTGATTCATCGGCAATTTCCTTAAGGCAAACGGGATTTGAGTTCGATAAAACGACGGGTAGCGAGCAGTCCGGCCGGATGTGCATGGCGGGCCGGTGCGAGCCAGGGGATCAGAATTGCCATCTGCGCGATGGCATCCTGACCTTGCAGCGCGGCGTTGAGCGCATGGACGTCGGGGTCCTGTTCAAGCCCTTCGATGGACGCTGCGGTGTGACTGTGTCGCCGAACAGGTTTCGCTTTATCCGATGGTGTCCAGTCGCCGGCAATCCAGTCGTGCACCAGCTGTTTTTCGTAGGCATTGAACACGCCGAACATCGCCGCACCGTCGCCGGCGATCAGTTGCCAAAAGCGACTGGCCTGCGGGTCTTCATGTCGTTTGATCCAGCCTTTGTCTTGCAATGCTTGAAGAAAACCGGGCAATTGCTCCGGTGCGGCGAGCCACTGATTGACGGTCTTCCCTTCGAAGCGGCAGTAATCGGAGTGCATGTGCTGGGCGAACGGACACTTGCGTTCAAGCATCGCCAGCAACTCACGCTCAAGGTCGAAACCTTCGATGATCGCGCGGCTGCCCTGCCCTAGGTCGTTGAGCCGATAGCCCAGCGCTACCCGGCGCAAAAACTCGCCGCGATCGGCCTCAAGGGGCAGCAGATCGAGCGCCGCCTGCACAGCCTTTTGCGCATGGCCCGTGCTGGCGTTGTCGATGGTCACATGCAGGGTGAAGTAGTAGGGATCGATGCCTAGCTCACTGAGTTCGTAACTGCTGACCAACAGGTGCAACGGCAGTTGTTCATAGCCGAGGTTGTAGCCGATCACTTCGGGCAAGTAATCCATACCGCAGACACCGAGCGCCAGTTGTATCGCGCCTTGCAGGTAGCGTTCATCGTCGATGGCGCTGCCATCCTGCAAATCGTGCTCGGCGAGTAATTTCTGGTAAATCACCACGTGATTTTGCGCCGGATTGCCTTCGCCCAGTTCTTCCAGAAAAGTTCGCAGCAGGCCTTGGAAACGCGGGTCCTGCCAGCGCGGCAACAGCCCATGGAGCCAAGCGCCATCGACCAGTTTGGTCGGTGCGACCGCTTGCAGAAAATACAGTGCCTGCGCCTTGCCACGGAAGAATTGCCGAGGCCCGCCGGCCTTGCGCTGCTGCAGGTAATCGGCGTATTGCCGGGCGACATCGGCGCAGTGTTCGGCCACCCAGGCGTGCCAGGTCGTGGGATCTTCGGGCAGAGAGTCGGCCAGTTGCGCGGCATGTTGCAGTTGCTCCTGCAAAAATGCCTGAGCGAGGTCCGGGGAATTATCATCACGCAACAACGCTTCATAGACCTGCCGGATGTTACCGGCGGTGTTCATTGCTTGCGGTTGGGCAGGTCCGGCCTGCAGGTGTGTCAGGACAGTCATGGCAAAATTCTCGGTCGGTTGGCAGGACGCTGTTCCACACGCCTCTACAGCAGCAGAGAGGCAGCGCCTGCGAAAAATTCAATCGACGTGAAAAATGCCCGGACGGACGGCGAAGCAGCTCCTTGGCGGAGCTGCGGGTGGCAATGATTTTTTTAACGTGACTTCAGGCCTGACCTTTGGCCTGTTGTTCCAGATGCACTTGTAAGTCGGGATCGATCTGCAGTGCGGCGGCCAGTTCATCCAGATAGCTGCGCTCGGCGTCCTGCTGGTCGTCCACGAGGATCACGCTGACCAGATACATTTCAGCGGCCATGGCCGGATCGCCTTTGGCCGCCTGCGCGACTTCGTTGGCGTCCAGCGGTTTCGAGACTTCGTCATCAAACCATTGCTGCAATTGTGGGTCGTCGGTGTGTTTGCTGATTTCCCCATTGATCATCTGTTGTTCCCGGGCGTCGATCTCACCGTCAGCCTTGGCCGCCGCAATCAACGCGCGCAACACAGCATGGCCGTGCTCCTCGACTTCCGGCCCGGCAAGCAGATTCGCCGTTTGCGGGACCTGTTGCGGGGCCGCGCTGGCCTGACTGCGTTGCCAGGCTTGATACGCCTGATAGGCCATCATCCCCAGTGACGCCAGCGCCGCATAGTTGGTGCCGCCGGAGCGACTTTGCGTGCCGCCCCCACCGCCCAGTGCCCCACCCAATGCGCCGCCAAGACCACCACCGGCACCGCCGCCGAGCAAACCACCGAGCAAGCCGCCCAAGCCGCCAGGTCCACCGGCAGATCCGCCGCCGCTGGCGGTGCCCGAGCCGCCTCCGAGCAGACCACCCAGTAAGCCACCGAGGCCGCCCAAACCATCACCGGCGGAGGCTGAAGATTGTTGTCCCGCCGAGGCCTGGCCTCGCAGCAGTTGTTCGAGCAAATCGCTGGTGTTCATGACGTCATCCTCAGGCAAGGGCAGTGACTGCGTCTGGCAACGATAGACCCCGACAGCCATTGCGCCAGCACCGTTTGGCTGAGACTCGAAGCTGCGGCGATTTCGCCCGCGTTTTTTTTCGCCGGCCAGCTAAGATTTATCAGTGGTGAACCTTATCCCGGCCAGACCGGTCGATAGCTGCAACCCCGACCCGGTTTGCCGGCGCCCTTATTGTCCAAGGGTGATACCCGGCTTGCTTCACTTTCTGGAGAACGCCCCCGTGATATCGACCGTACACATCGCCAGGCTCAAAGCATGGGGCGCCCATGGTTTTACCGCGACTGGCGTGGTCACTGCCTTTCTGGCCACCCTCGCCCTTTTGGAAAACCAGCCGACCCACTGCCTGATGTGGCTGGGCGTGGCGCTGATTGTCGATGGTCTCGACGGCGCACTGGCGCGCAAGGTCAACGTGCAATCGGTGCTGCCGAGCTTCGACGGTTCGATCCTCGATCTGGTGATCGATTACCTGACATACGTGTTCATCCCGGCGCTGTTCATCTATCGCTACATTCCGTTGCCCGACTACACCCTGTTGCTGACCGTGTCGCTGATTCTGGTGTCGTCGCTGTTCTGCTTCTGCAACGTCAATATGAAGAGCAAGGACAACTACTTTGTCGGCTTTCCGGCGGCGTGGAATGTGGTCGCGCTGTGTTTGTACATCATCGGACCGGGACCGTGGATCACCTTCCTGACCGTGATCGGCCTGGCGTTGCTGACGGTGACGCGAATGAAGTTCCTGCACCCGTTCCGCGTGCGCCGGTTCATGCCGATCAACATTGCGGTGACGGCAATCTGGCTGCTGTGCAGTTTGTCGCTGGTGCTCAACCACCCGGTGATCAACCCGTTGGTGATGGGGTTGTGGTTGCTGATGTCGGCGTATTTTCTGGGAATCTGCATCTGGCGCACGGCGCTGGAGTGGTTTGAGCGGCCGCAGGTGAAATAGGCATTCCGCGCCAACTACATTTACCCTTGTGGGAGCGAGCCTGCTCGCGAAAGCGCTGTGTCATTCAACTTAGATGTTGTCTGACACTCCGTCTTCGCGAGCAGGCTCGCTCCCACAGGGGATCACCACAAATTTGAAATCGGTTGTGTGCCTCACCGTTTGTTAATCACCACCTCCAGATACTCGCTCGGCACCACCAGCGACTCCTCCCCCGCCCGGTTCAAACGATTGAGCAAATCCGCCAGATCACTTTCCAGCGCCTGCCCGCTCTCCGGCGGGAGTGCCGCGAAGGCCTTGTGCACCGGCCCGTACCAATGGCGGAAAATGTCGATGAAGTGCGCGGCCGAGCGATAGCGAAAATTGAACTCGCGCCGCGTCACACGCAGCAGAAAATCACGGTCATCGAAATGCTTGTGCAGCCAGGCATCGGAGCCCCAGTTCGAGGGGGGCTGGGCACCGGCAGGCGGTGGCAGATGTCGGCCAAGGATCTTGAACATCTGCCCAACGAAACCTTCCGGGGTCCAGTTGGCCAGGCCGATCCGCCCGCCACGGCGACAGACCCGTCCCAGTTCGGTGGCAGCCTTGTCCTGGTCCGGCGCAAACATCACGCCAAAGGTCGACAGCACCGCGTCGTAACTCTCATCGGCAAACGGCAATGCCTCGGCGTCAGCGACCTGAAACGTCACGTCGAGATGCTCTGCGCGGGCACGATCCTGGCCGCGTTCCAGCAGCGCCGCGACATAGTCGGTCGAGGTGACCAGACAACCGCGTCGCGCCGCTGCCAGCGTGGCATTACCGTTGCCGGCAGCGACATCCAGCACCTCTTCATCACAACGCAGGTCGCAGGCTTCGGCGAGGTTTTCGCCGACGATTTGCAATGTGGTGCCGATCACGGCGTAGTCGCCACTGGCCCAGGCGACTTTCTGGCGTTCCTTCAAGGCAGTCAGATCAATCGGGGTACTCATAAACGTGAGCTCCGCTGCAGGTTGGGCCGGTGATCATTCGGCCGTGGTCGGATCGATGACCGTCACCACACGCGCCACACTGTTGGCCGGAAAACCACCGAGTCTGGCGTGTTCACGTACCTGCTCTTCATCAGGTGCGATGTACACGCAATAGACTTTGTCAGCGGTGACGTAACTCTGCAGCCACTGCACCTGCGGGCCAAGTTCGCGCAACGCCTGACACGACGTTTGCGACACAGCCTGAAGTTCTGCTTGCGACAGCTTTCCGGCCCCTGGAATCTCGCGTTCAATCACGAATTTCGGCATGGCAACCTCGCGCTCTTGTTATGTGGCAAGGCCGGCAGTGACCCTGCTCCTGCACTATCGCGCCGAGACCGCTCGGCGTCCCTGCCAATCGTCTGTCAACCCCGCAAAACCGGGGGTTTGCCGATGAGCGGCGGAAATCTGTAAAGCGGCTGGAACACCTTGAGCATTGCCAAGGTTCGGCTATTGGTTTCTGATGCGTTCTCGCTTCTGGAACGGACTCGACTGATGTCATTGCAAATCGATTGGCTCGCGCACCACATGCACCACAGCGACCGTTATGCTCAATGGATCCACCAACAATTCCCCTACGAATACGTCGACCACCCGCTGGCCAAGTGGCAGCGTGAATTTGCCGAGGGCCAAAGCAATGGCGACTGGTCCTGTCTGATCGCCATGGACGGTGAACACCTGCTCGGCGGCGCCGCGCTGGCACGCGATGACCTTGCCCTGCGCCCTGATCTCGGACCTTGGCTGGCCTGCGTGTTTGTCAGCCCCGACGCACGCGGGCAAGGTCTGGCTGAACGCTTGATTGAGGGGGTTTTCCGGGAGGCGAAAGACTGCGGGTTTGCGCGTCTGTATCTGCACACACAGAACAAGCAGGACTACTACGCCAAACGCGGCTGGCAGGTGCTGGAGCGTTTTCGTGCCTGGGACAACGAGCAATGGCTCATGGTGCGCGACCTCTGAGCCATTGGTTTGGTTGATCAAGCGGCAGGCGCCTTCGCCTCTTGCAGCAACTGCTGGATCATCTGCTCCTGCGCTTCGTAGCGCCCTTCGCCGAAGTGGCTGTAACGCACCTGCCCCTTGGCGTCGATCAGGTAATGCGCCGGCCAGTACTGATTGTCGAAGTTGCGCCAGATCGCATAGTTGTTATCGATGGCCACCGGGTAGGTGATGCCGAGCTTTTCCACCTGATCTCTGACGTTGTCGATGATCCGCTCGTAACCGTATTCGGGGGTGTGCACGCCGATCACCACGAGCCCGTCTTTTTCGTATTTCTTCGCCCAGTCTTTGACGTACGGCAACGTGTGCTGGCAGTTGATGCAGTCGTAGGTCCAGAAATCCACCAGCACCACTTTGCCACGCAGGGCTTCAGCGTTCAGCTCGGGCGAGTTCAGCCATTGCACCGCGCCGGAAAGTGACGGCATCGCCCCTTTGCCCTCCTCCATCGGCGAGTCCGCACGGACTTTGCTGACGAAGTAGTCGACCACTTTCGGCACGTTTTCCAGCACGCTTTTCTCGACGCTGGCCACGCCTTGGGAGGACGTGTTCGCCAGCAAGGTTTTATCGAAGCCGGTGGCAATCACCGCCGCCGTCGCGAGCACCGCAACACCGGCACCACGGCGCAACCAGCCGGTGAACGGAATCGACGGTTTCAGGCGATTGACCAAGCCGCGCCCGGTGAAAATCAGCGTGCCCAGCGACAACGCACTGCCGGCGCCATAGGCCAGCAGCAACAGACTGGTCTGCGCGTTGGCGCCTTGCAGCATGGCGCCGGTGAGGATCACGCCGAGAATCGGTCCGGCGCAGGGTGCCCACAGCAGTCCCGTGGCCACGCCGAGCATGATCGAGCCCATCGGCCCGGCCTTTTTCCGCGTGTCCGGGTCGAGGCGATTGCCGAGCATCACCAAGGGACGTGTCAGCCAGTCACCGATGCGCGCCGAGATCAGCGACAGGGCGAACACACTCATCACGATCAGCGCAACGTAACGGCTGCTGTTGCTGGCCTGAATCACCCATTCGCTACTGACCACAGCGAGGCTTGAGATCAGCGCGAAGGTCAGGGCCATGCCGCCGAGGGTCAGCAGAGTCGAGGTGCGGCTGCGTTGGGCACCGGCAAACAGAAACGGCACCACCGGCAGAATGCAGGGGCTGAGCACGGTCAACAGACCGCCGAGAAATGCGATGAGATACATAGTGAATCACCCTTGATCAATGATTGTGACGAGCCGTTCAGACGCTCTGGCTTTCCAGCCATTGGCTCTGCGGCGTGCGACTTGAGCCGTTCTCGGCAAATAGCTGGCCCTGTGGCGTGCGGCTGGAGCCGTCCGCAGCCATCAGGCCATCGCTGCCCTGCTTGGCCAGCGGCGTCAGTTGAAAGCAGCTGCCGCTGTGGCAGCTATGCTGTTCAACCGCAGCGTTGGCATGGGCGGCGACACCGGCCAGGGAGAAAGCGACGGCGGTGAAAAAGCGCGAGACGTTGTTCATGGTGTTGATCCTTCTATAAAGAGTTGGCCTGATTGCCGCTGATGACTCAGTTGTCGTTGTTGCAACCGTCGGCAAATTTGCTGTAATCGAGTACGCGGGTCTGACCGGCCGAATCGAGGTAGGTCATGCGCGCCTCGACGATGCCGCAGGACACCGAGTTGTCCTGTTTCAGCGAGATCACTTTCTGGATATCCAGGTGGGTGCCGTAGGTGTAGGTTTGCGGGGTGAGAGCGGCTTCGGCGCGGGCCGACAACATGCAGATGTTCAGCGCGGCAAACAGGCAGGCGGCGATTACGGATTTGTTGTTCATGGCGTTTTCCTCAAGGCTTCAGTGGGTTTGAGCCGAGGCGGTCTGTGTGTGCCTCGATGGAGCCTATTTGAGGCTCGCGAGGTATCGCGTCTGTGTCAGGAACAGGCGCGTTTCAATCGCTGTGTATCCCTGCCAGTGAGGGATACACAGCGATACAAAACCCTGAAAAAACCGCGTTTTTGCGTGCTCATGTATCCGTTGTCACGGCAGATACACTGCAATACAAAGGCAGGCAGGCGAGCCGCACGAGGCTCGATAGACTGCACGGCATTCCCCTTTGATAGAGGTTCGGACCCGATGGAACATGTCGATCACATTCTCATCGTCGATGACGACCGCGAGATCCGTGAACTGGTGGGTAACTACCTGAAGAAAAACGGCCTGCGCACCACGGTGGTCGCCGATGGCCGGCAGATGCGCAGCTTTCTCGAAGCCAACACCGTCGATCTGATCGTGCTCGACATCATGATGCCCGGCGACGATGGCCTGCAGTTGTGCCGGGAATTGCGCGTCGGCAAACACAAAGCCACGCCGGTTCTGATGCTGACCGCGCGCAACGATGAAACCGATCGCATCATCGGCCTGGAAATGGGCGCCGACGACTACCTGACCAAACCGTTCGCCGCCCGCGAACTGCTGGCGCGGATCAACGCCGTGCTGCGCCGCACGCGGATGCTGCCGCCGAATCTGGTGGTCACCGAGGCCGGTCGCTTGCTCGCCTTCGGCCGTTGGCAACTGGATACCTCGGCCCGCCACCTGCTCGACAAGGACGGCACCATGGTCGCCCTCAGCGGTGCCGAATATCGATTGCTGCGGGTTTTTCTCGATCACCCGCAACGGGTGCTCAGCCGCGATCAACTGCTCAATCTCACGCAGGGCCGTGACGCTGACCTGTTCGACCGCTCGATCGATTTGCTGGTCAGCCGTTTGCGCCAGCGTCTGCTCGATGATGCGCGCGAGCCGGCCTACATCAAGACCGTGCGCAGCGAGGGTTACGTGTTCTCGCTGCCGGTCGAGATTCTCGGGGCGCCGGCATGACCGGCAATCTGCACTGGCCGCGCACCCTCGCCTCGCGCCTGTCGCTGATTTTCCTGATCGGCTTGCTGCTGGCCCAGGCATTGTCGTTCGGTGCGCAGTATTACGAGCGTTACCAGAGTGCGAAAAACACCATGCTCGGCAATCTGCAAACCGACGTGTCGACCTCGATTGCGATCCTCGATCGCTTGCCTGCCGAAGAGCGTCCGGCCTGGCTCACGCGTCTGGCGCGGGCCAATTACGGCTATCTGTTGAGCGAAGGCGAAGCGGGTACGCCGATCGGCGCCAGTGATGTACCGATCGCCGTCACCTCGATCACCGAAGCCATCGGCGAGCAATACCCGCTGACCTTCACCGATATTCCCGGACCGAAAAAACACTTTCAGGGCCATTTGCGCCTGAGCGACGGCAGCCCGGTGACCATCGACGTGCGCCCGGCGATGGCCCCGCTGTCGCCGTGGTTGCCGGTGGTTTTGCTCGGCCAGTTGGCGCTGATGCTCGCCTGCACCTGGCTGGCGGTGCGCATTGCGATCCGCCCTTTGACCCGTCTGGCCAACGCCGTGGAAACCCTCGATCCCAACGCCCACCCGATCAGCCTCGACGAAAAAGGCCCGACCGAAGTGGTTTACGCCGCGCGTGCATTCAACGCGATGCAGGCGCGTATCGCCGCCTACCTCAAAGAACGCATGCAACTGCTGGCGGCGATTTCCCATGACCTGCAAACGCCGATCACGCGGATGAAACTGCGCGCCGAGTTCATGGACGATTCGGCGGAGAAAGACAAACTGTGGAATGACCTCAGCGAGATGGAACATCTGGTGCGCGAAGGCGTGGCCTACGCACGCAGCATCCATGGCTCGACCGAAGAAAGCCGCCGCACCAACATGGATTCCTTCCTCGAAAGCCTGGTGTTCGACTATCAGGACATGGGCAAGCAGGTGCAACTGGTCGGCAAGAGTGCAACGGTCATCGACACTCGGCCCCATGCCTTGCGCCGGGTATTGGTGAACCTGACCGACAACGCGCTGAAGTTCGCCGGCGCCGCCGAAGTCTGGGTCGAAGCCAATAAGGGCAGTCTGGCGATCACTGTCATGGATCGCGGCCCGGGCATCGCCGACGCCGAACTGGCGCAAGTGCTGCAACCTTTCTACCGCGTGGAGAACTCACGTAATCGCGACACTGGCGGCACCGGCCTTGGGTTGGCGATCGCCCAGCAACTGGCCATGGCGTTGGGTGGCTCGTTGACCTTGAGCAACCGCGAGGGTGGCGGGTTGTGTGCGGAACTGAAACTCCCTCTCAATCTTTGAAGGCTACATAAACCCTGTAGGAGTGAGCCTGCTCGCGATTGCGTCCTTCCATTCAATGCGGGTTGACTGGAAGGACGCAATCGCAAGCAGGCTCACTCCTACAATGGCTTGTATCCATTCAAGCTATGCCGATCACCTGGTCCTCATGCATCTGCTGCAACAACATCAGGCCGTTGTCCTTGAACAAATTGCTGGCAGGCTGCCCGGCCTCCTGCGCCAGGGCTTGCAACTGCTCGCGCCCCGTCAACGGTGCAAACTCGGTGATGCGCTGCAACAAGCGCCAGGCCAGCGGACTCAGCTCGGAAAACTTCACGCTCCAGTCCGCCGTACGCCGCACCAGCAACAGCGTCGGTTGCGCCGGTGGCGTGGCTGGCTGATGATCCGGATCGAGTTCATGCACCGGCCAGACATACGCCAGTGGCCAGGCCAGTGCCGAGATCTGCAGCGGACGCTCCAGCAACTGTGCCGGATCCGTTGCCGGCAGCGCTTGGGCATCCGATTGCTGCAGGACCATCTCGACCCATTCGTAATGCGCCAGCTCCAGCAGGAACGCCGGCCACTGCCCCTCTCGCAGCACCTGCGGTTGCGTGGCGAGATAGTCGAGAAACGTTTCGGCAATCTCTCCAAATTTCGGGGTCTGCGCCCGCCAGTCGCGCAAAAAGCCGCGCACCAGCAGACCCCAGCGTTGCTCCCCGATAATGCGGATCAGCACCGGAAACGTGCCGCTTAACAGTTGCGATACGTTGTTGAACACCAGATCGCGATAGACGTTGACCCGCGCCGCATTCATGTTGGCCGGGGGCGTCTGATGTTCGGGATCACGCAAATATCGAGTCAGCGCCTGTTGTTGCTGCATCAGGTTATCCACGAAAGCCACCCTCCGCTTGCAAGTGGCGAATGGTCTGCAACTCGACGACCAGCTCGGAAAACGCCGGAAAGTTGAAATCCCGTTCAAGCAAGGTCGGCTGCGCGCCAAACCGCGCATAGGCTTCGGCCAGCAGCGCCCACACCACCGGTTTCACCGAGGCGCCGTGAGTATCGATTTTCAACGTATCGGACTCATCGAAATGCCCAGCCACATGCATACCGACCACCCTGCCCGGCTCGATAGCGGCGAGAAACGCTTGCGGATCAAATCCGTGGTTGATCGCATTGACGTAGACATTGTTGACGTCCAGCAGCAGGTCGCAATCGGCCTCGCGCAAAACGGCGTTGGTGAAGCTCACCTCGTCCATGTCCTGACGCGGTGCGGCGTAGTAGGAAACGTTTTCCACGGCCAGACGCCGGCCGAGAATGTCCTGAGCCTGACGGACTCGCGCGGCGACGTGGTGCACCGCTTCTTCGGTGAACGGCAACGGCAGCAAGTCATAGAGATGCCCGTCATCGCTGCAGTAACTCAGGTGTTCGCTGTACAGCGGCACATTGTAGTGATCGAGAAACACCCGGATTTCCTGCAGGAACCCGACATCCAGCGGCGCCGAGCCACCGAGCGACAGCGACAAGCCGTGGCAGGACAACGGGTAGCGTTCAGCCAGTTCACGCAACGCCGCACCGTGGGCACCACCAACGCCGATCCAGTTTTCCGGGGCGACTTCGAGGAAATCGAAATCACCGGTTGGAGCCGCTTGCAGGTCTTTGAGCAGGCCACGGCGCAGGCCGAGGCCGACGCTCGGTTGCAGTAATGAGACAGGCGTTTGCATAGGGAGTACCTCAGCAGTGGGTTTTCTCCAGTTGAAGCGCTGGCTGTATCGCTGGTGTGTACAACTGACTAAACATTTGCAGCTCGATGTATCTCTCATCAACCGCGATACACAGTGATACACGTTGAAAAACCTGTGGGAGCGAGCCTGCTTGCGAAGACTGCTGAACAGTCGACAACGACGTTGACTGTGCCGGCCCCTTCGCGAGCAGGCTCGCTCCCACAGGTATTTCAGTGTTCACAAATCCAGCGTCCCCCCCAGACCGGGGCTAGACTCCTTTATTACCCAGTCGAGGGGGACGCAGGACGTCAGCCGTGCCCTGCCCAACTCCGTGACCACCGCCCGGTGGCGCACGCCTCGACCTTCAACGCCGCCGGACCGTGATCCTGTTTCAGGAGCACACATGATGGACGAGGCGAAGCTCAACCAATTCATGGGCAAACTGGTCAACGACATGGGCGGCGCGGCGATGCTGGCCAATGTCATCGTCGGCGAAGAGCTCGGTTTGTATCGGGCGATGGCCGACAGTCAGCCGATCAGTGCTGATGCCCTTGCCGCTAAAACCACCTGCAACCCGCGTCTGGTGCGCGAATGGCTCAGCGCTCACGCGGCATCGGGTTACATGGAGCACCATGACGGCCAATTCCGTTTGCCGGAAGAACAGGCGCTGGCCCTGGCCGTCGAAGACTCGCCGGTCTACGTTGCCGGCGGGCTCGGCGTGGTGGCGTCGTTTTTCCATGACAAGGACAAACTGGTCAAAGCCATGCGCGGCAATGGCGCCCTGCCGTGGGGCGATCACCATCCGTGCATGTTCAGCGGCACCGAGCGCTTCTTCCGGCCCGGCTACAAGGGCCACTTGATCGCCGAATGGCTACCGGCGCTGGACGGTGTGGTAGCAAAACTGGAGGAAGGCGCCAAAGTCGCCGACATCGGCTGCGGTCACGGCGCCTCGACGGTGATCATGGCCCAGGCGTTTCCCAACTCGCGCTTCGTCGGCTACGACTATCACGCGCCCTCGATCACCGTCGCCACCCAGCGCGCCGAGGAAGGAGGCGTCAGCAGCCGGGCGAAGTTTTTTCAGGGCTCGGCGAAAAGCTACCCGGGCAATGACTACGACCTGATCTGCTATTTCGACTGCCTGCACGACATGGGCGACCCGGTCGGTGCCGCCCGTCACGCCTATGATTCACTGAAGGACGACGGCACGGTGTTGCTGGTCGAACCGTTCGCCAACGACACGCTGGACGACAACATCAACCCGGTCGGGCGGCTGTTCTACGCAGCCTCGACGTTTATCTGCACACCGAACTCGCTGTCGCAGGAAGTCGGCCTCGGCCTGGGTGCGCAAGCCGGGGAAATGCGCTTGCGTAAAGTATTTTTCGAGGCTGGGTTCAAGCAGTTCCGTCGGGCCACGCAAACGCCGTTCAATCTGATTCTGGAGGCGCGCAAGTAAGTGTTTCGGATGCGTCGGAACCATGAACGAACTGCACCGATCACCGCCCGATTCGGTGCAGATTCGTCATGGGAATACTGGACACGCTCAGATCCCATCGCCGAACATATTGTCTTTTCGAACAGGAACGGCTGTCGGCATGGATTACTTCTCCAGAAAAAACACCGCCGGTGCCTTTTCTTCGGACGGCTACAGATATCAAGACCACTGCGCACTGCTCAAGGCTGTGCAGAGTTTGCAAGACAACGAATTTGAAAGCATCGGCATCGAAACGGAGGACGACTTCTGCCTCTTGTTCCACCACCAGCGCATCAATGTTCAAGTAAAAGACAGTGAATTGTCCTCGGCGCTGATAAAAGCCCACGTTGCCGAGAACCAGCTGTTAATAGGGTCCGGCATCAAAAAAGAGGTGGAAACGTTCCTAGCGTATTTAACGCAATATAGAAACGCTCAAGCCAGCGGCGAGGCGCCAGAAAGAAAACGTCAAATAGACGCTGATTTTGCGGTCGTCGTTAAAAAACTCCACTTACCCGACATCCCTTCCTCTTGGTCATTGCAACATGTGCCTCGCGCCGGCCTGTATGAAAACATCGCGCACAATATCCACCGCATAGCCAACAGCAGACGGCAACTCGTGAATACTGACGAATGCATCAGTAAACTGCTTAGCCTGTTCGCCAACGCTCGCAGCGAAAGAAATTACTTCGACAAAAAGCAGTTGCTTGCGGTTATTTCCGGGTTCACCGCTGACGTCCATATTATCGAGAGCCATTTTTCTTCGTTTGAAGTGCCAATGGCTCAGAAAGTCCTAAATTCCGTGGGAGGGGCTGCGCCGCAACTGCTGGACAAGATTGCGGAAAAAATCCTTCATGCAGAAATTTTGCAGAAAAAAGGCGATTTGCGCGAAGCGCTGAAAATCTACACGTCCTTGTCGGAGTTCATTGAAACCGATGAGATATTTCTTGCATGCGCCATGTTGCACGACATGTTGGACGACATGCCCGCCGCCAGAGAAGTTGCCGGCCGGGCACTGGATTGCAACCGACGCAGCTTTGGCGCCCACTTCATTCTGGCCACACTCGCTTGCGCCACGGATGACAAAAAAGAAGGTCTCAATCATTTCGAAGCCGCCTACGCCATCAACCCCTCTGATCCTGCGCTGCTCTACAACCTCGGCGTGTTCTGGCAAAAAGAGGACTTGCCCAAGGCCACTGACTTCTACAAACGCTCACTGGCACTGAATAACGACAACAGCTCTGCACATCTGAATTGTGGAGTAAGCCTGTTTTTGAGTGGCGATTGTAATAATGCCTTGGATCACATCAATCAGGCCCTGCTTCTGGACCCAGGTGCAGCGGATGCGTTGTCGCAGAAAGGTGAAATTCTGAGATTCCTCGGTGACCATTCAGACGCTGCTGGGCTGTTTGAAAGGGCTTTGAGCAGTGACGGCGACAACGCCATCAGCCTGGCGGGCCTGGCCTATTGTTGCCTTGCACTGGGCGATGTATCCGGTGTGGGCTTGCTGATCAACCATCACGAGAAAAAACTGCTGGAACTGAACGTCGGCCAATCTCTTGAAATCACCGTTCCTGGAGGAAGCAGCAGCAGCCTGATCACAATTGAACGAAGCACGGATAAACAGTTGAAATTCTGTTACAACGATCTCAGCGTGATGGTCTCCTGGCCCAATAACGACTCAGTGAGCATAGGGACCCTGCCCCTGCGAACGGGTGAATTGGTCCCGCATATCACCAAGGTGTACGACACCCGCGAAGACTTCCTCAAGGCATTATTGTTGATCGCTTCAGACACGGACAACGAAGACAATAAGTTGAATCATGGGAAGATCAGGGTGTTGCCAGACCGTTGCCTGATAACGCTCCAGATCAACGCACTCACGATTACCGGTACGACACCCAGAATCATGGGTGGCCTCGAAAGCTTTCAGGAAAACTATGATGGCAATTTCCGGCTGATTCTTGTCAATCGCGAAAGCAGAGTAGCCAACCATTTCAACCTGCGAGGTGTCGAGTTTTCCTGAAGGTGTTCGGCGTGGCGCTGCTCGCCGGGGATTGTTTCGGTCAACCGGCCTCGACTTCATGAATCTGCGGAGCGTTCAGCATGTTTGCCAGTCCCATTCATCAGCATCTCGACTACCTGCTCCAGACCATGGCTGAAGGCGAATTCATCGTATTGACCGGGGCCGGCATCAGCACGCCATCGGGCATTCCGGATTACCGCGACAGCGACGGTGTACGCCGCGGCCGGCAACCGATGATGTACCAGGAATTTCTTGCCGCCCTTGAATCACGCCGCCGCTATTGGGCACGCGCCATGCTCGGCTGGCCGAGGGTGCGTCAGGCGCAGCCGAATGCCGCTCACGAAGCGTTGGCCGATTTGCAGCGCAATGGGTTGATCCGCGATTTGATCACTCAGAACGTCGACACCCTGCACGATCAGGCTGGCAGTCACGATGTGATCGAGTTGCACGGCAGCTTGCATCGGGTTCTGTGCCTGGACTGCGGCCAGCGCAGTGAGCGTGATTCGATTCAGCAAGTGATGGAGTTGCAAAATCCGTATCTGGCTGGCGTTGATGCGGTGCAGGCGCCGGATGGCGACACCCTGCTCGACCCGGCGTTCGAGGCGCGTTTTCAAGTGCCGCACTGCCCGCATTGCTTTGGTGAGCGGATGAAACCGGACGTGGTGTTTTTCGGCGAGAACGTCGCGCAAGCCACGGCGGCACGGGCGATGGCGGCGGCGGAAAATGCGGCAGGGATGTTGGTGGTGGGGTCTTCGTTGATGGCGTATTCGGCGTTTCGTTTGTGCCGGGTAATTGCCGATCGCGGCAAACCGTTGATTGCGATCAATCTGGGCAAGACACGGGCGGATGATTTGCTGGATTTGAAGATTGAAGCGTCGTGTGAACAGCTGTTGCCTTTATTGGTACGGCAACTGATTCGGTGAGTTGCTGCAATCCAGGTTCGACTTAAGGCCCAGCCCCTCACCCTAGCCCTCTCCCAAGGGAGAGGGAACTGACCGAGTTGTCAGGTCTGAATACGGCGGCCTGAAAATACTGAGTCGAGCTCACAATCTCAATAACCCACGATCAGCTCCCTTCCCCCCTCGCCCTCTACCAAGGAAGAGGGAACTGACCGAGTTGTTCTCACGCGATACATCAACCTGAAAATTTCGAGTCGAACTCAGGATTTGAGAAATCCCCGACTGGCTCCCTCTCCCCCTCGCCCCAGGGGGAGAGGGCTGGGGTGAGGGGGTAGATCTCACAGTCGCCCCAGATCTTCCGCCTGGAGAATATCGAACAATGCCTGCGCCGCCGCCGACAGTTCATTGCCCGGCTCTGTCAGCACGCCAATGGCCCGCTCCACCGAGTCATCCAACGTCAGGCAATGGGCGCCCAACTCCTGCATCTGCCCGGCACACAACGCTGGTACGGCACTGACCCCCAGACCGCTGGCGACCATGCGCCCGACCGTCGCCAATTGATGACTTTCAAACTCCACCGGCAACTTCATGCCCCGCGCCTGCAAGTGCTCTTCGAGCATTACCCGCACCGTCGATGGCCGCTGCAAGGTAATGAACGGCTCCTGCAGCAACGTCTGCCAATCGATCTCGCCGCGCTGCGCCAACGGCGAATCCTTCGATACCACCGCAACAAAGCGATCCATGTACAGCGGCGTGAACGTCATGGCAGTGTTTTGCATCGGCTCGAACGCCACACCCAGTTCCACCTGACGGTCACGGACCATTTCCAGCACCTGCTCGTTGATCACATCGTTGACCGTGACGTTGACGTTCGGATAGCGCGCGCGAAACGTTTTGAGGATCGGCGGCAGCAGATTGCCGGCAAACGACGGCATCGCCGCCAGCGTTACCCGCCCGCGCTGCAAGCTGAAGCGCTGACGCATTTCGTCTTCGGCGTTGTCCCAGTCGGCAATCAGGCGCCGGGCCAGTGGCAGCAGCGATTCGCCCTCTGCGGTCAGCGCCACATTGCGCGTGTTGCGGCTGAACAGGCGTCCGCCCAATCCTTCTTCCAGCGCTTTGATGGTCAGGCTCAAAGCTGATTGCGACAGGTGCAGCCGCTCGCAGGCGACGGCGAAACTCAGGCTCTGGGCCACGGCGAGGAAGGCGCGGATCTGTTTGATGGTCATACTGAAGCCTCAGGCGTGGTACATGATCGTTCCCACGCTCCTGCGTGGGAATGCAGCCCGTGACGCTCCGCGTCACTGGACGCAGAGCGTCCCTAGAGGCATTTCCACGCGGAGCGTGGGAACGATCAAAGCGTTAAGCGGCAAGCCATAACGCGACTATTGAGCTTTATCAATCAATCGACCTCAAAAATCAACTTAACAAATATATCCTCCAGCGCGACACTCCAACCATTCGGCTAGCCAGCCGCCCGCAAATAATAAAAGAGGTGCATATGGCAGGTTTCGACAAGCGTGTGAGTTCCTATGAGGAAGCCCTGGCCGGGCTTGAGGACGGTATGACCGTCATCGCCGGCGGCTTCGGTCTGTGCGGCATTCCGGAAAACCTGATCGCCGAGATCAAGCGCAAAGGCACCCGCGACCTCACCGTCGTCTCCAACAACTGCGGCGTCGACGGTTTTGGCCTCGGCGTGCTGCTCACCGATCGCCAGATCAGTAAAGTCATCGCCTCCTACGTCGGCGAAAACAAGCTGTTCGAAGAGCAACTGCTCAAAGGCGACATCGAAGTCATCCTGACCCCGCAAGGCACCCTCGCCGAGAAAATGCGCGCGGGCGGCGCCGGTATTCCGGCCTTCTTCACCGCCACCGGCGTCGGCACCCCGGTCGCCGAAGGCAAGGAAGTGCGTGAGTTCAAGGGCCGCAAGTACCTGATGGAAGAGTCCATCACTGGCGACTTCGCTATCGTCAAAGGCTGGAAAGCCGACCACTTCGGTAACGTCATCTACCGTCACACCGCGCAGAACTTCAACCCGCTGGCCGCCACCGCCGGCAAGATCACCGTGGTTGAAGTCGAAGAAATCGTCGAACCCGGCGAACTCGACCCCTCGCAGATCCACACCCCGGGCATCTACGTCGATCGGGTCATTTGCGGCACGTTCGAAAAACGCATCGAACAGCGCACCATCCGCAAATAATTCAGGCTGACGGAGAATAAAAACATGGCACTTACCCGCGAACAAATGGCTCAGCGCGTCGCCCGCGAAATGCAGGACGGCTTTTATGTGAACCTCGGCATCGGCATTCCGACCCTGGTCGCCAACTACATTCCCGAAGGCATGGAAGTCATGCTGCAATCGGAAAACGGCCTGCTTGGCATGGGCCCTTTTCCGACGGAAGACACCATCGACGCCGACATGATCAACGCCGGCAAGCAGACTGTTACCGCACGCACTGGCGCGTCGATTTTCAACTCTGCCGAATCCTTTGCAATGATCCGCGGTGGTCATGTCGACCTGACCGTACTCGGCGCCTTCGAAGTCGACGTCGAAGGCAACATCGCTTCGTGGATGATCCCCGGCAAACTGGTCAAGGGCATGGGCGGCGCGATGGATCTGGTGGCCGGCGCCGACAACATCATCGTGATCATGACCCACGCATCGAAGGACGGTGAGTCCAAGCTGCTCGCCAAATGCAGTCTGCCGCTGACCGGTGCCGGCTGCATCAAGCGCGTGCTGACCGACCTCGCCTACCTCGAGATCGAAAATGGCGCTTTTGTCCTCAAGGAACGCGCACCTGGCGTCAGCGTCGAGGAAATCGTCGCCAAAACCGCTGGTAAACTGATCGTCCCGGATCACGTACCGGAAATGCAGTTCGCTGCCGAGTGAGGAATTCGAAAATGCAAGACGTCGTAATTGTTGCCGCCACGCGTACCGCGATCGGCAGTTTCCAGGGTTCGCTGGCCAGCGTGTCCGCCGTTGATCTGGGCGCGGCGGTGATCCGCCAATTGCTCGAACAAACCGGTCTGGACGGTGCGCAGGTCGATGAAGTGATCATGGGTCAGGTGTTGACCGCCGGTGCCGGCCAGAACCCGGCGCGTCAGTCAGCGATCAAGGCTGGCCTGCCGCACGCGGTGCCGGCGTTGACCCTGAACAAGGTCTGCGGCTCGGGCCTCAAGGCCCTGCACCTCGGCGCACAGGCGATCCGTTGCGGCGACGCTGAGGTGATCATCGCCGGCGGTCAGGAAAACATGAGCCTGTCCAACTACGTGATGCCGGGCGCACGCACCGGTCTGCGCATGGGCCACGCGCAAATCGTCGACACGATGATCAGCGACGGTCTGTGGGATGCGTTCAACGACTACCACATGGGCATCACCGCCGAGAACCTCGTCGACAAATACGAAATCAGCCGTGAGCAACAGGACGCCTTCGCCGCGGCCTCGCAGCAGAAAGCCGCCGCCGCGATTGAGGCCGGTCGCTTTGTCGATGAGATCACCCCGATCCTGATCCCGCAGCGCAAAGGCGATCCAGTGGCGTTCAAGGTCGATGAGCAACCACGTGGCGACACCACCGCCGAATCCCTGGCGAAACTGCGCCCGGCGTTCAAAAAGGACGGCAGCGTCACTGCTGGCAACGCTTCGTCGCTGAATGACGGCGCCGCTGCGGTCATCCTGATGAGCGCCGAGAAAGCCAAAGCCCTCGGCCTGCCGGTTCTGGCGAAAATCGCCGCCTACGCCAACGCCGGCGTTGACCCGGCAATCATGGGCATCGGCCCGGTATCGGCGACCCGTCGCTGCCTGGACAAGGCCGGCTGGAACATCAACCAACTTGACCTGATCGAAGCCAACGAAGCGTTCGCCGCACAATCGCTGGCGGTGGCCAAGGATCTGCAATGGGATCTGGACAAGGTCAACGTTAACGGCGGCGCCATCGCCCTCGGTCACCCGATCGGTGCATCGGGTTGCCGCGTGTTGGTGACCCTGCTGCATGAAATGATCAAGCGTGATGCGAAAAAAGGTCTGGCGACCCTGTGCATCGGCGGCGGTCAGGGTGTGGCACTGGCGCTGGAACGCGCATAACCAGAGTTCAACAGTGATCGGCGGATCCACGACATCCGCCGCTTGCTGGCAACAAAAACCCGGTGCGACTTGCGTTGCACCGGGTGTTTTTTTGCCTGTTCGAAATGTGCTTTGAATGTTGCGGCTCCTTCGCGAGCAGGCTCGCTCCCACATTTTGAAATGCGTTCCACTGTGGGAGCGAGCCTGCTCGCGAAGGGGCCCGCCCGGTCAGCGAAAATCTATGGCTTGCGCAGCAGGTACGTATCCATGATCCACCCATGCTCCGCCCGCGCAGCCTTGCGCACCCGCTCGATCTCCTCCGCGACATCCGCCAGCCTGCCGCTGATCAGAATCTCGTCCGGCGTGCCCAGATACGCCCCCCAGTAGATCTCGGTCTGCTGATCGGCGACCTGATGATAGGAATCCTCGGCATCGAGCATCACCACCAGACTGTCCGTATCACTC
The DNA here is from genome assembly GCF_022662375.1 of Pseudomonas sp. CROZ-RG-20F-R04-15. Classification (GTDB taxonomy): domain Bacteria; phylum Pseudomonadota; class Gammaproteobacteria; order Pseudomonadales; family Pseudomonadaceae; genus Aquipseudomonas. Next base: position 353,164 of record NZ_JAKNQL010000003.1, read on the forward strand.
ACCTGTCCGGCCGCCAAACGCCGCCCGGTGGTGATTTCGATCGAGTGACCGATCGTGTTCAACGGCACCTTGTGCTGCGCCGCCAGCGCCTGAACACTGGTGATCCCGGGGATCACCGCAAACTCGAAGGCACACCTGCCCGAGGCCAGAATCGTCTGGAGGATACGCACGGTGCTGTCGTACAACGCAGGGTCGCCCCACACCAGAAAACCGCCGCACTGGCCGTCAGACAATTCGTCATTGATCAGGCGTTCGAAGGTCTGCTGCTTGGCGCGGTTCAGATCATCGACACTGGCCGTGTAGTCGACATCGCCCCGCACACGCTCCGGGCTGTGGGCTTCGACGAGGCGATAGTCAGGGTCGTCGATGTAGCGTTCACAGATCTCGCGACGCAAGTCGATCAGCTTGTCCTTGCTCTGGCCTTTATCCATCAGGAAGAACACGTCGACCTGATTCAGCGCCTTCACCGCCTGCATCGTGATGTAGTCGGGATTACCGGCACCGATACCGATCACCAGCAGTTGTTTCATCAAAGTGCTCCTTTAACGTCGAGGCCTGACAAGCGTAGCCGCCAGCGCCCGGTGAAGCGCAGTTCGACCATCGATAACGGTTCGACATCAATGTCATGAAACGCAATGCCGCGCATCACGTGGATCAGCGCGGCGCGGATGACGAATGGATGCGTCACCGCCACCACATGTCCCGAAGTGCCTTGCAGACTGGCCAGCCACTGCGCCACGCGCTCACACAACTGCGTCACCGACTCACCGCCATGGGGTGTGGCGTCGGCGTCTACCAGCCAGGCATGCAGCGCAGCGTCTTCCGAGGCTTGCAGGGATTTTATCGACTTCCCGTGCCAGCGGCCCCAGTCGCAATCGCGCAGCGCCTCTTCAATTTGCGCATCTGCACCAAACCACTGCGCCGTCTGTTGCGTGCGCAGTTCCGGCGCGCAATTCAAGCGCCGCGAGGCATCGAAACGGTCAGCCAAAGACCCTGGCGCCAACACGCTATTTTCAACAGGTTCATTCGTAGGAAAACACGCCAATTTTTGTGCGACGGTTCGCGCATGGCAAATCAATGTCAAACGAGTGGTCTGCACAGGGATTGCTCCGGTAGGCCTTCATGAAAATCAACGGCGCAACGCCGTTCTATCGGCAATTGTGCCGTAAACCAAGGGCTGCGGGGCTGTTGGAAAATCCCGGCAACAGCGAACCAAGGCTGAAATACGGCAATCTCTGACACGCTCGCGGGCAATGGACTACAAGACTGGTCGAACTCTGTGTAGCCCTTGTTACACGGGCGTCTCGCTCCATTCTGAAGCCTTTTCAACACACTGAAAAATTCACTAGACATGTAACGTCAGTTACATAAATACTGTTTTAATGGATTATGAAGCGAATTCAACACCCTCATCCAGCAGGAGCCCGGATGCCCCCTCTCAGAGACCTGATCACCGACCCCGGCCTGGATCTTACGCCGTCGGAGCGCAAAGTCGTTCGCGCCTTGCTTGATCAGTACCCACGCAACGGTCTGGGGCCGATGGCGCGACTGGCCGAACATGCCGGCGTCAGCGATCCGACCATTGTGCGACTGGTGAAAAAACTCGGCTTCGGCGGTTATGCCGAATTCCAGGAAGCCCTGCTCAGCGACATGGACCACCGGCTGCGCTCGCCGCGCACGCTGTTGCAACCCCGCGCCCATCAGCACAAGGACGACGCCTGGAGCCACTATCTGGGCGACAGCCATCGCCTGCTGGTCGAAACCCAATCGCTGACCCAACCGGAAGACGTGCGCATTCTCACCGACTGGCTGCTGGATGCGCGGCATCAGGTGTACTGCTTCGGCGGGCGCTTCAGCAGTCTGATGGCCACCTACCTGCTCAATCACCTGCGCCTGCTGCGGCCCGGCTGCTTTGCCCTGGAAGATAACGCGCAACTGCCCGATCGTCTGTTCGATCTGCAACGCCAGGACGTGGTGCTGCTGTTTGACTACCGCCGCTACCAGACTCAGGCCCTGCGCGTCGCCAGTGCCGCGAAGAACAACAACGCGCGCGTGGTGCTGTTCACCGATATCTACGCTTCGCCGCTGCGCGAACTGGCCGATCTGATCATCAGCGCCCCGGTGGAATCGGCCTCGCCGTTCGACACCATGGTGCCGGCGCTGGCTCAGGTCGAAGCACTGATCGCCTGCCTGACCCTGCGCACCGAAAACCTCGCCGATCGCCTGGAAGGCATCGATGCCCTGCGCAACGACTTCAACACCCACCTGCTGGAGGATAAATAAGGATGTTCAGCCTTCCCCACCGCTCGCCGCGGGACTTGCCGTTTGTCACCGATCACACCGCGCTGTTGCTGGTGGATATGCAGCGTGCCTGGCTCGAACCGCAGTTCGACGCGCACCTCAACGGCCCTGACGCCGAGTACTTCCTGACCCGCGCGCACATGCAGGTGGTGCCCAATCAACGTCGCTTGCTCAGTGCGTTTCGCGAGGCGCGGCAGAACGTGCTGCACACCATTATCGAAAGCCTCACCGCCGATGGTCGCGACCGCTCGCTCGACCACAAACTCTCGGACATGCACCTGCCCAAAGGCAGCGTGCAGGCCAGGATCATTGAAGACCTGACCCCGGTGGAAAACGAAATCGTCCTGCCGAAGACATCATCGGGCGTCTTCAACTCGACCAACATCGACTACGTGCTGCGCAACCTCGAAACCCGCCATTTGATCATCGCCGGTATTGTCACCGACCAATGCGTCGACATGGCCGTGCGCGACGCTGCTGACCGCGGCTATCTGGTCACGCTGGTCGAGGACGCTTGCGCCACCTACAGCGCCGAACGCCATGACGCCTGCCTGAATGCGATCAAGGGTTACTGCTGGATCACCGACACCGACACCGTGATCAGCCGCCTGCAGGAGATGCGACCATGAGCACGCGCCTGACGCCGCTGCCGATGACCACCCTGGTCACCACCGACCTGATCGGCATTACCCGGGGCCGCTCGTTCCCCACCGATGAGCTTGAGCATTATCAAGCGGCGGGTTGCGGCTGGGTGCCGGCCAACAGCGCGTTGACGCCGCAGGACATCATCGCCTCGACCAATCCATGGGGCGCTTATGGCGACCTGCGGTTGATTCCCGATCTGAGCAGCCGCGTCACCGTCGGCAACGGCCCGGACGCCAACGCGCCGGCGCTGGATTTTATCCACGGCGATATTCGCGAAACCGATGGCCGTCCGTGGGGCGCCTGCCCGCGCACGTTGCTGCGCGATGAAATCGAGCGTTATCGCGATGAACTGGGCTTGCAGGTCAACGCCGCGTTCGAACACGAGTTTAATCTGCACGCCGGTTTCGCCGAACATCTGGCGTTCTCCCTCGAGGCTCAGCGTCAGGGCGCCGAATTCGGCGGCTGGCTGCTCAGCGCCTTGCGCGCCGGCGGTGTCGAGCCGGAAATGTTTCTGCCGGAATACGGCAAGCACCAATACGAAATCACCTGCCGCCCGACGCTCGGCGTGGCGGCGGCGGATCGCGCCGTCAATGTGCGCGAGATCACCCGCGAGATCGCCCGGCAAATGGGCCTGGACTTGAGCTTTGCGCCGAAAACCGCTGCCGACGCGGTGTGCAACGGCGTGCACCTGCACGTCAGCCTGCTCGATCTGGCCGGTGTGCCGATGCTCTACGACGCAGGCACCAGCAATGGTCTGTCGAGCCTCGGCCAGCATTGGGCGGCGGGGATCCTGCATTACTTGCCGGCACTCTGTGCCTTCACCGCACCGACGCCGGTGTCGTACGAGCGCTTGCAGCCGCATCACTGGAGCGCGTCCTACGCCTGTCTCGGCCAACAGAACCGCGAGGCGGCGCTGCGCATCTGCCCGACCGTGACCCTCGGCGGCAAATCCGTGGCCAACCAGTTCAACCTCGAATTCCGCGCCATGGACGCCACTGCCTCGCCGCATCTGGCCATGGCGGCGCTGCTGATCGCCGGGCGACTGGGTATCGAACAACGCCTGGCGCTGAACGCGATCACCGATGAAATTCCCGATTCACTCAACGACGAGCAACGCAAGGCCCGGGGCATCGTCGCCCTGCCCGCCTCGCTGGCCCAGGCACTGGATTGCCTGCGCAACAGTGGCACCTTCACCGAATGGCTGCCCAAGCCGCTGCTCGACACTTATTACGCCCTGAAAACCGAGGAACTGGCGCTGACGGAACAGCTCTCGCCCGCTGACTTGTGTGAGCACTATGCACGCCTGTACTGAATCCGCCGAGCTGGGGTTGTACACCCGACCGGCCTACAACCTGAGCCGCGAAGAGTCGACGCACCCGTTGATTCTGGTGTGCGAACACGCCAGCCGCTACATCCCCGACGCCCTGAACAACCTGGGCCTGGACGATGCCGCCGCGCGCGAACACATCGCCTGGGACATTGGCGCCCTGCAACTGGCCGAGCAGTTATCGCAGAGGCTCGGCGCAACCCTGTTGAGCGCCAACTATTCGCGCCTGCTGATCGATTTGAATCGGCCACGCCACGCCCCGGACAGCATTCCGGCGCAGAGCGAGATTTATCAAGTGCCGGGCAACCGCGAGCTGGACGAAGCCACCCGCGAATACCGCCGCCAAACGCTGTTCAAACCGTTCCACGCACGCTTGCAGACCTTGATCGACGAACGTGTCGCACAAGGCCAAGCGGTGCGTGTGGTAGGGATTCACAGTTTCACCCCGGTGTATTACGGCCAGCCGCGACCGCTGGAAGTCGGCGTGCTGTTCGGTCAGGCCAAGGCCTACGCGCAACGCCTGCTCGACGGTCTCGGCGAACACCCACTGAAAGTGGCCGGCAATCAGCCGTACAAGATTGATCCACTGGGCGACATGACCGTGCCCGTACACGGCGATGCCCGGGGCCTCGACTCGGTGCTGATCGAGGTGCGCAACGACTTGCTGCGCAGTCCCGAAGCCGTATCGCGCTGGGCCGGATACCTCGCGCCATTGCTGTAATGAATGAAAGACTGCTGACGCTGTAAACGATGGACCGATAACAACTAAAACGACCGACTGGCTGACAAGGAGTTGCGCTTCATGGAAATTGAAGAATTCGGCTACAAGCAAGAGTTGAAACGGAGCCTGACGCTGACCGACCTGGTGGTGTACGGGATGATCTTCATGATCCCCATCGCCCCGTTCGGGGTGTACGGCTACGTCAATGCCGAGGCGCCGGGGATGGTGCCGCTGGCGTACATCATCGGCATGGTGGCGATGCTGTTCACCGCGCTGAGTTACGGCAGCATGGCCAAGGCTTTTCCGATTGCCGGTTCGGTCTATTCCTATGCGCAGCGCGGCCTCAATCAGCACGTCGGCTTTATCGCCGGCTGGCTGATGCTGCTCGATTACCTGCTGATCCCGCCGCTGCTCTACGTTTATGCGGCAATGGCGCTCAACCATTTGTACCCGGACATCCCGAAAGTCGGCTTCATTCTGGCGTTTCTGGTCAGCGCGACCTTCGTCAACCTGCGCGGCATCACCTTCACCGCTCGGATGAACATCATCTTCCTGCTGGCGCAACTGGTGGTGCTGGGCATTTTCCTGTTCTACGCCTGGAATGCCCTGCACAACGGTGGCGGTAACGGCGAGCTGACTCTGGCGCCGCTGTATCACCCGGAAACCTTCAACTTCGCCCTGCTGATGCAAGCGGTATCGATTGCGGTGCTGTCGTTCCTCGGCTTCGATGCGATCTCCACCCTCGCCGAAGAAATCAAGGGCGATCCGGGCAAGAGCGTCGGCAAAGCCGCACTGATCACCCTGGTAGTCATGGGCGTGATTTTCGTTGCACAAACCTGGATCGCCACCGATCTGGCGGCCGGCATGGGTTTCAAATCGGCCGACACCGCGTTCTATGAAATCGCCGAAATCGCCGCCGGCAGTTGGCTAGCGACCCTGACTGCTGTCGCGACGGCACTGGCCTGGGGCGTGGCCGTGGCCATCACCTCGCAAGCCGCGGTTTCGCGCCTGCTGTTCGGCATGGCCCGCGACGGCAAGTTGCCGAAAGTGCTGGCCAAGGTGCACCCGAAACACAACACGCCGTACCTGAGTATTTACCTGGTGGCGGTGCTGTCGCTGGTGATCTGCTACCTGTTCATCAACTCGGTCGACACCCTGACCTCGCTGGTCAACTTCGGCGCGCTCAGCGGATTCATGCTGCTGCACCTGACAGTGATCAACTACTACTGGCGTCGGCAGAAGTCCGGTCAGGTCATGCGTCACCTGATCTGCCCGGTGGTCGGTTTCATCATCGTCGCGGCCATCATGTACAACATGGGCGTCGATGCGCAAAAACTCGGCCTGATCTGGATTGCTCTGGGTCTGGTGTACCTGTTCTTCCTCAACAAACTCGGCGCCGGCACCGCGCTGCCTGATCCGAGCAACGGCTGACAAGAAAAAGAGCGGCGTCTGACAACAAATCAGGCGACCGCCGATTTATCGCGTGGACACCGACAGTGATAGTCAGGTTCGGCGACATCGCCAAACCTTTTGATACAGGAGTACATCCATGCTGGTCTTACGCCCAGTCGAGCAGACTGACCTGCCCCAGCTCCAACAATTGGCCCGCGACAGTCTGGTGGGCGTGACTTCCCTGCCGGACGACAGCGAGCGCCTGCGCGCGAAAATCGCCGCGTCGTGTGCTTCATTCGCCAACGAAGCGGCATCCCACGGCCCGGAAAACTACTTTTTCGTGCTGGAAGATCTGGACGGTCAGCGCCTGCGCGGCTGCTCGGAGATTCTGGCTACGGCAGGCTTCGACGAGCCGTTCTACAGCCTGCGCAACCGCCATTTCACCAGCGCTTCCCGCGAGTTGAACATCGAACACGGCGTGCCAGCGCTGTCGCTGTGCCACGACCTCAACGATCACACGCTGCTGCGCGGCTTTCACATCGACGCCAATCTGGTACGCACGCCGTTTTCCGAGTTGTTGTCACGGGCGCGCCTGCTGTTCATCGCCGCTCATGCACCGCGCTTTGCCGAGGCGGTGATTACCGAGATCGTCGGTTACAGCGATGAGGAAGGCCATTCGCCGTTCTGGGATGCACTGGGCAAACACTTCTTCGACCTGCCCTACGCGGAGGCTGAACGTCTTTGCGGGCTGCAAAGCCGCTCGTTTCTGGCCGAACTGATGCCGCAATACCCGATTTACGTGCCGATGCTGCCGCAAGTGGCGCAGGACTGTATCGGTCGTATTCACCCGGACGGTCAGGAAGCGTTCGATATCCTTGAGCGTGAAGGCTTCGAAACCAACAGCTACATCGACCTGTTCGACGCCGGCCCGACCCTGTATGCGCGTACCGCCAATATCCGTTCGATTGCCCTCAGTCAGACTGCAACGGTGCAGCAACGACCCCAGATCGATGCCCGTGGCCGTTTCTTGCTGAGCAATGACGCGCTGCACGGCTTCCGCGCCATCATTGCCGAGCTCAATTACCAACCCGATCAACCGTTGTCCCTCACCCCTGCGATGTGTGCGGCGCTGAACGTGACCGATGGCAGCCCGATCCGGCTGATTGCCCTGTGAAACCCGCCCGGTTGCGCAGTCAACGACAGTGCCCGAACAGGCGCGCAGAAGGAGTTACAGCATGATTGTCCGTCCGGTCAAAGTCAGCGACCTGCCTGCCTTGCTGGCGCTGGTACAACAGGCCGGCCCGGGGTTCACCACCCTGCCGGCCAACGAAGATCGCCTGTCCCACCGGGTCCGTTGGGCGCAGCGGGCGTTTGCCGAACAGGTGGAACGCGCCGACGCGGACTATCTGTTTGTGCTCGAAGACGACGATATGCGTGTAGTTGGCGTCAGCGCACTGGCCGGGGCGGTCGGCCTGCGCGAGCCCTGGTACAACTATCGAGTCGGGCTGACGGTGAGTTCGGCGCCGGATCTGGGCATTCAACGGCAGATCCCGACGCTGTTCCTCAACAATGAACTGACCGGCCAGTCGGAGCTGTGCTCGTTGTTTCTCGGTCACGAACAGCGCCACGGCAGCAACGGCCGTCTGTTGTCGCTGGGACGTTTGCTGTTCGTTGCCGAATTCCCGCACCTGTTCGGCGAGAAGATGATTGCCGAACTGCGCGGCAGTGCCGATGAACACGGTTGTTCGCCGTTCTGGGACAGTCTGGGCCGGCATTTCTTTCAAATGGACTTCAGCCATGCCGATCACTTGTCCGGCCTTGGCAACAAATCGTTCATCGCCGAACTGATGCCGCGCCAGCCGCTGTACACCTGCATGCTCACCGAACAGGCCCAGGCGGCGATCGGCCAGGCCCACCCGAATACCGAGCCGGCGCTGAAAATCCTCCAGGCCGAAGGGTTTACCCACAAAGGCTACATCGACATTTTCGACGGCGGTCCGGTGATCGAGGCGCCAGTGCGCAATATCCGCACCGTGCGCGAAAGTCTTGAGCTGACCTTGAGCCTCGGCAGCCCGGATGAACAGGCGCCGTTGTGGCTGATTCACAACCGCCGTCTGGAAAACTGCCGCATCACCGTCGCCCGCGCCCGCCGGGTCGGCAGCAGCCTGGTGATCGACCGCCTCACGGCCAAGCGCTTGCAGCTGCAACCGGGCAATTCGGTGCGCGCGGCGATGCTGCCCAATCAACAGCAACAGGCGGTGGCGGCCTGACGGTCACCACCGCAAAAAGGTAAATCCTTTCAGCAAAAGAGTCCGCGACAACCTGTCCCTTGCAAATTCGTCATGATCCTTGACCCATTCGCGTGATAGCCTTTTCATTCTTCGGCGTTGACACCTTTGTTCAAGCCTTTCCATTCCTTTGTATTGGTGGAACTCGTATGACCAGGCTTTCCCATCAAGATTTGCGCCGTAACTTCCGTCAACTGCTGGCTTCCGACACCTGCTATCACACGGCTTCGGTGTTCGATCCGATGTCCGCGCGCATTGCCGCTGACCTGGGTTTTGAAGTGGGGATCCTCGGTGGTTCCGTGGCCTCGCTGCAAGTGCTCGGCGCCCCGGACTTTGCCCTGATCACCCTCAGTGAGTTCGCCGAACAGGCCACCCGCATCGGCCGCGTCGCCCAATTGCCGGTGATCGCCGACGCCGACCACGGCTACGGCAACGCCCTCAACGTGATGCGCACCATCGTCGAACTGGAACGCGCCGGCGTCGCCGCCCTGACCATCGAAGACACTTTGCTGCCGGCGCAATTCGGCCGCAAATCCACCGACCTGATCACCGTTGCCGAAGGCGTCGGCAAGATCCGCGCAGCGCTGGAAGCCCGGGTTGATACGGAAATGGCGATCATCGCCCGTACCAACGCCGGCATCCTGCCGAACCAGGAAATCATCAGCCGCACTCGCCAGTATCAGGCGGCCGGGGCTGACGGCATCTGCATGGTCGGGATTCAGGATTTTGATCAACTCGAACAAATCGCCGAACACCTGACCGTACCGTTGATGCTGGTGACCTACGGCAACCCGGCGTTGCGCGATGACAAACGACTGGCCGAACTCGGTGTACGCGTGACCATTGATGGCCACGGCGCTTACTTTGCGGCGATCAAAGCGACGTACGACAGCCTGCGCGAGCAGCGGCAGATCTTTACCCAGGCTTCGGACCTGAGCGCGACCGAGTTGACGCACACCTATACCCAGCCGGAGGAATACATTCTCTGGGCCAAGGAATACATGAGCGTCAAGGAGTGATGCACACGCTTTACCGGCCCTTTCGCGAGCAGGCTCGCTCCCACATTTGATCGGTGTCGAACACGAATATTGTGTTCACCCAAGATCCACTGTGGGAGCGAGCCTGCTCGCGAAGGCGTCCGCCGCTACACCGCTAAACCGGCGTCTTGTAAGCCTCTTCCCGCTGCACCGCCCGCGCCTGAATCACATTCAGAATCGCACAGCCCTCGCGCATCAACAGATGCACCGCGCTGGTCACCCGCGTCAGATCACAATCGGAAATACCCTTGAGGTTGAGACTGGCAAAGGTGTCGGCCAGATCGCGCACAACCACAAACCGGTGCATCGCACAGGCGGCCATGTCGCTGAGTTCTGAATGGGTATTGAGGAAGAGCACCGGGGATTCGGCGTCGTAGGTGTCGATGGGGAGGAAGCGGGGCATTACTTGGTCGGTCATAGAGTTCACTCCAGAAAGGTCAGGTTCTGTATTCGACCGGCCAAGATCGTCGCAGAGTTTTCTGCGAGCCGAGACTATAAGAGCAGCGCTCAACGGCTGCAATGAGCGCTTCTGTCGGACTTTTCGGTATTTTCTGTACGCCGTTCGCGACTTCCATTTTTCCCACAAAAGCCCCTCACCCTAGCCCTCTCCCAGAGGGAGAGGGAACTGATTGGGGGATGCTTGGGAGCTACGCCGACGTGAGAGACCGCGCTGAATGCGAATTTGCATTCAACTTCATCTGCCGGTTGCCACATGGACCACAAACTACACGGTCAGTCCCCTCTCCCTCTGGGAGAGGGTTAGGGTGAGGGGCCGATTTATCTGGCACCCCGCCGACTTCATCACACCGCAAACCACCTCACCGCGGCTTAGTGATCGTTCCCACGCTCCGCGTGGGAACGCAGCCCGGGACGCTCCGCGTCCCACACAAAGCCGAACGCGGAGCGTCCGTTGAGGCATTCCCACGCGGAGCGTGGGAACGATCACACCTTCACCGCGGCTTGGCCAACTCCATAATCATCCGCGACAACAGATAAATCCGCGGCGCCACGCTCGCCACTTCGGCGTACTCCTCCGGCGTGTGAATATTGCCGCCAACAATCCCGAACCCGTCCAGCGTCGGCGTGCCGACCCCGGCAGACAAACTGGCATCCGCCGCGCCGCCACTGCCCTCCTCCGTCAACTTGCGGCCAATCTCGCCGTAAATCCCCTGAGCCATGGCCATCAGACGATCCGACTCGGGCGTCTGCGGCATCGGTGGCAAGCCGCGTTGCAATGAAGTCTTCACTTCAGTTTCAGGAATCAATTTGTCCTGCGACACCCTCGCCAGGTCCTTCTCGATCCGGTCGAACTCCTCCGGCACCGCAGCACGCACGTCAGCCTTGGCCGTGGCTTGATCGGGGATCACGTTAGTGCGATCGCCGGCCTTGAGCACGGTGAAGTTGATGGTGGTTTTCTTCGCTTCATCGCCAAGTTTGCCCAGTTGCAGAATCTGGTGCGCGGCCTCCATCGCGGCGTTGCGCCCCAGTTCCGGCGCGACACCGGCGTGTGCGGCTTTGCCCTTGACCTCGACCAGCGCCGTCGCGCTGCCCTTACGCCATACCACCAGACCGTCTGCCGGGCGTCCCGGCTCCAGATTGAGCGTCACGTCATGCTGTTTGGCAGTTTTCTTGATCAGGTCGGTGGCGACGTCCGAGCCGGTTTCTTCACTGGCATCGAGCAGGAAGGTGATCTGCGCGTAGTCCTTGAAATCGAGGTTTTTCAGGACTTTCAGCGCGTAGATCCCGGCAACGATGCCGCCCTTGTCATCCATCACCCCCGGCCCGTAGGCGCGGCCGTCCTTGATGTGGAACGGCCGCTCGGCCGCCGAACCTTCCTTGAACACCGTGTCCATGTGCGCCATCAGCAGGATTTTCGCCTTGCCGGTGCCTTTGAACGTGGCCAGAACATGGTTGGATTTTTCCGGCGTGTTCGGCACCAGTTCGATGGTGGCGCCGAGTTTTTTCAGCTCATCGATAGCGATGTCGCTGACTTGCTTGAGGCCCGGCTCGTAACCTGAACCGGAGTCGATATTGACCAGCCGCTCCAGCAATTTCAGGGCTTCTGGCTGGTATTGCTCGGCATCGGCGAGCACTTGTTTGTGCGGTTCGGCGAAGGCGTGGGCAGCGGAGAATGCGAGAGACAGGCCGAGGCTGGCGGCCAGCAGGGAGCGAGAAAATGAGAACGTCATGAAGCGATCCTTGTTTCGCGTCGGGGGGATTTAACCGTACCCGACATCGGCGCTAGGCTCTACACCGAATGCGACCTCTCCCTGACCACCACCGAACAAACTGTGGGAGCGAGCCTGCTCGCGAAGGCGTCGTGTCAGGCGATATCAATGTTGGCTGACCCAGCGCTTTCGCGAGCAGGCTCGCTCCCACAAGGGATGTGTGGTGTAGCGGATCAGACCGAATCCAGCAAAGTCCGCCGGGGCTTGTCATCACAATTGCAGATCACCCGGTTGCGCCCGCTCGCCTTGGCCTCGTACAACGCCTGATCGGCATCATTGAGCCAGCGCGTCGCGTCGGCATGCGCCGGATCGTACGCCGCCAGGCCAATGCTTAAACTGACTTTCAACGCCGGGTTCTGCTCATAGCCCAGAATCGCGAAACGCTCACGCAACGCCTCCATGGCCTGCGCGGCGTTGAACAGCGGCAGTTCCGGCAGAATCACGCAGAACTCATCTCCACCATAGCGCCCGGCAATGTCCGTCGCCCGCAGGTTCTGCTTGAGCAACTTGCTCAACTGCCGCAACACAATGTCGCCGGCAACATGGCCGTAGGTGTCGTTGATCGCCTTGAAGTGATCGATGTCGATCAACGCAATCGCCGCGCCCTGCTTCTGCCGCTTGCAGCGTTGAAAGGCGATCTCCAGTTGATCCTTCCAGGCACCGTGATTGAGCAACCCGGTGAGGCTGTCGGTGCGGCTCAGGGCAAGCAGTTCGCGTTTATGCCGACCGAGGGTGTAGGCCTGGCGAAAGCAGATCCAGCCCAGCGCCAACGGGTACAGCAGCAGTAACGGAAAACAGGCGTACATTTGCGCAGGCGTGGTCTGCGGAACGAATGCCGGGGCAAAGACCACCAGCCCGACGCCGACCCCGAGCAACTGCGCCGCAGAACCTGCCAATAGAAAGCGTGAACCGCCGATAGCGACGTTGTTCATCGCCATCATCGAAATGGTCGTCGCCGTGGGCAACGGATTGAAATGCATGGCAGCGACCCAGAAGCCGCCAAGAAACGCGTCGATCAACAGATTTCGGTGTTCGGCGTGATAGGGAACGCTGGAGCGGCGCGCCCATTGAAATGCCAGGTGTGGCCAGACCAGGCCGTTGAAGAGCATCAGCGCCCAGACCCACAGCGGCGGATCGAGCGCATACATCGCAACGGAAACACACAGCAGCCCAAGCAACAGCCCGAGGGTTCGCGACGTATAAAGCCTCCTGGCCAATGAAAGTCCCTTTCCTCCCGTATTTCCCATGAGGACCTCGATCACGCACACCGCAGGACGGATGTGATGGGAGTCTATCAGGGCGACGTTAAATAGCCATCACCGGCCAGCGGGCTGAATAGAGCGCCATCAACACCTTACACAGTGCAAATATTTGGCTATACATGAAAGGAGCAAAATGGAAAAACAACTATAAGAAGGAGGCCCATGCACACCTTTCAAGTGTTGATCATCGGCAGCGGTTTTGGCGGCCAGTGTGCCGCAATCAACCTGCTGAAGGCCGGGATCGACGATTTTCGCCTGCTGGAACGAAGGGACTTCCTTGGCGGCACCTGGTGCCAGAACACATACCCCGGCGCGGCGGTCGACGTGCCGTCGCCGCTGTATTCGCTGTCGTTCGCGCCGTACCGCTGGTCGCAGATGTTCGCCGGACAGGCCGAACTGCAGCGCTACACCGAGCATGTCATCGAGCAGTTCGGTTTGCGCGAACGCGTGGAGTTGCAAGCCAATGTCGAGCGCGTCGAATGGGACGACACGGAAAAACGCTGGAACGTGTACACCGGCAGCAAAGGCACCTTCCATGCGCAGTTTCTGATCAATGCCACCGGGCCGCTGAGCCAACCGGTCATCCCGCACTTTCCCGGCCAGGATCGCTTTCAAGGCAAGACTTTTCATACAAACAATTGGGATCACAGCTACGACTACCGCGGTAAACGCGTGGCCATCGTCGGCAGCGGCGCCAGTGCGGTGCAGGTGATTCCGGCGATTGCGCCGCACGTCGAGCAACTGCATGTGTTTCAGCGCACGCCACACTGGGTGCTGCCCCGCGCCGATCGTCAGTTCGGACCGCTGCAGCAATGGCTGCTCGGCCGCAAACCCGCCTACAAGCTGTTGCGCTGGCTGATTTACTGGCAATTCGAAACCCGGGTCATCGCGTTCAAATACTCGAAAGCGGCGATTCACATGGTCCAGCAGCACGCGCTGCGCTTTCTCAAACGCCAAGTGCCAGACCCGGTGTTGCAAGGCAAACTCACCCCGGACTTCACCATCGGCTGTAAACGGGTACTGGTTTCCAGCACGTATTACCCGGCGCTGAGCCGTCCCAACGTGACCTTGCATACCCGCGAGCAAGGCATCGCTTCCATCGACGAAACCGGCATCAACACTCAGGACGGTCAGCACATCGATGTTGATCTGATCGTTTGGTCGACCGGTTACGACGCCACCGACGGGGTGATTTCCTACCCGGTCAGCGGAAAAAACGCCGTGCAACTCAGAGATGTCTGGGCGCAATACCCGCGCGCGTATCTGGGCACCAGTCTGCCGGACTTTCCCAACCTGTTTATCGTCACCGGCCCCAACACCGGCATCGGTCACACCTCGGCGCTGTTCATCATCGAGTCGCAGATGAACTACATCCTCGACTGCATCCGCACCGTGCAGACCAAAGGCTTGCGCAGCATCGAAGTGCGCCGTGATGCGGAACGTACCTACACTGAGATGATTCATCGGGAGATGGAGCGCACGGTCTGGAAGTCCGGCGGCTGCCACAGCTGGTATCAAAGCAAGAGCGGTCATGTGATCGCGATGTTTCCCGGCTTCAGTTTCAGCTATCACCGCTTGACCCGGACGCTGAAACCGGCCGACCACATTCTGTCCTGAACACGTAAAAGGAAGACGTCGATGCTTTTGCTGTTTGTCGCCCTCGCGGTTTTCGTGGCCTGGAGCTGGTTGAGTTATCCGGCGGTTGGTCATTGGCTGTATGACCTGAACATGGCCATCGAGGCCAAGTTGTACAAATTGCACAAGATCGAAGTGCCGATCGCCGAGATGACCGTCTCGACCTGGCAGGGCGGGCCGTATGAAGCGGCCAGCGCGATTCTGATGCTGCATGGCTACAGCGCCGACAAGAACCTGTGGCTGCGATTTTCCCGGCACTTCGTGCGCCAGTATCGGGTGATCATCCCGGACCTCGCCGGCCACGGTGAAACCGGCTTCAAGGCTGGCGGTGGCTACGACATTCCGTTGCAGGCCAAACGCATGATCCAGTTGCTCGACGTTTGCGGCGTGGAGAAAGTCCATGTGATCGGCAACTCGATGGGCGGCTACATCGCCGCGTGGCTGGCGGCGACTTATCCGGATCGCATCGCTTCGGTGGCACTGATCGACCCGGCGGGCGTCACCGCACCCGAGGCTAGCGATATGGAGCGGCATCTGGCGCGCGGGCATAACCCGTTTCTGATCAATTCCCGGGAAGAGTTTCGCCAGTTTTACGCGATGACCATGGAATCGCCGCCGTGGGTGCCGAACCTGGTGCTGGACGCCATCGCCCAGCGCTACGAACAACAACGCGATGAACTGGAAGAGATCTTCCGCGATTTTCGCGCCAGCCCGCCGATGGAGCCGAAACTGGCCGACATAAAATGCCCGGCGCTGTTGCTCTGGGGGCGCAAGGATCGGCTGATCGACGTCAGCAGCGTGCCCGTGTGGAGCAAGGGCATCGCCAATTTGCGCGTGGATGTCTGGGATCACGTCGGGCACATGCCGATGGTTGAACAGCCGGGGAATACGGCGCGGCTGTATCGCGAATTCCTGGGAAGCCAGAGATGACAATGCACTCTGCCCTGCCCCTGCCCCTGATCGTTCCCACGCTCTGCGTGGGAACGATCACGCGAGAAATCGGTAGGTCGAGATGAACATTCTTTATGACGAACGCCTCGACGGTCCGTTGCCGCAGGTGAACAAGGCCGAATGCCTCAAGGCATTGCAGCAAGCGCTGCCCGATCTAGACATCTTGTGGCGTGAAGAAGAACTCAAACCCTACGAATGCGACGGCCTCTCCGCCTACCGCACCACGCCGATGCTGGTCGCCCTGCCCCGTCGACTTGAGCAAGTGCAAACCCTGCTCAAACTCTGCCATGAAAAAAACGTCCCGGTGGTTGCCCGTGGTGCCGGCACAGGGTTGTCCGGCGGCGCCTTGCCGCTGGAACAGGGCCTGCTGCTGGTGATGGCGCGCTTCAACAACATCCTGCACATCGACCCGGCCGCGCGCACCGCGCGAGTTCAACCGGGGGTGCGCAATCTGGCGATCTCCCAGGCAGCGGCGCCCTTCGGCCTGTATTACGCGCCGGATCCGTCCTCGCAAATCGCCTGTTCGATTGGCGGCAACGTCGCCGAAAACGCCGGCGGTGTGCATTGCCTCAAGTACGGTTTGACCGTGCACAACCTGCTGAAAATCGAAGTGCTGACCATCGAAGGCGAACGCCTGACCCTCGGTTCGGACGCCCTCGATTCAGCGGGTTTCGATTTGCTCGCGCTGTTCACCGGCTCCGAAGGTTTGCTGGGGATCATCACCGAAGTCACGGTCAAACTGCTGCCCAAACCGCAAGTCGCAAAAGTGTTGCTGGCCAGTTTCGATTCGGTGGAAAAGGCTGGCCATGCGGTCGCCGAAATCATCGCGGCGGGGATCATTCCCGGTGGACTGGAGATGATGGACAACCTGGCCATTCGCGCCGCCGAAGATTTCATCCACGCCGGTTACCCGGTCGATGCCGAGGCGATTCTGTTGTGCGAACTCGATGGCGTCGAGGCCGATGTCCACGACGATTGCCAACGGGTGCGTGAGGTCATGACCGCCGCCGGCGCCACCGAAGTGCGTCAGGCCCGCGACGAAGCCGAGCGTGTGCGCTTCTGGGCCGGGCGCAAAAATGCCTTTCCGGCCATCGGTCGTTTGTCACCGGACTATTACTGCATGGACGGCACCATCCCGCGCCGCGAATTGCCCGGTGTCCTGCAAGGCATCGCCCGTCTCGGCGAAGAATACGGATTGCGCGTGGCCAATGTGTTCCATGCCGGCGACGGCAACATGCACCCGCTGATTCTGTTCGACGCCAATCAACCCGGCGAACTGCATCGCGCCGAAGCCTTGGGCGGCAAGATCCTTGAGCTGTGCGTGCAGGTCGGCGGCAGTATCACCGGTGAACACGGCGTCGGCCGCGAGAAAATCAACCAGATGTGCGCGCAGTTCAACAGCGATGAGTTGAGTCTGTTTCACGCAGTAAAAGCCGCGTTCGATCCTCAAGGCCTGCTGAATCCCGGCAAGAACATTCCGACCCTGCACCGCTGCGCCGAATTCGGCGCGATGCACATTCACGCCGGGCAATTGCCGTTCCCCGAACTGGAGCGCTTCTGATGGCCGATGTCGACGCCGCCAGCGCCCTGCTCGATCAGGTCAACGAGGCGCGGGCCAACGCCACGCCGCTGAAGATTCAGGGCGGCAACAGCAAAGCGTTTCTCGGCCGCGAGGTAGCCGGTGAAGTGCTCGATACCCGCGCCCACTGCGGCATCGTCCGTTATGAACCGACCGAACTGGTGATCACCGCGCGCGCCGGCACGCCGTTGTCCGAGCTGCTGGCGGCGCTGGATGCTGCCGGGCAAATGCTGCCGTGCGAACCGCCGGCGTTCGGCGAGGGCGCGACCGTCGGCGGCATGATCGCCACGGGTCTGTCCGGGCCACGACGGCCGTGGTCGGGCTCGGTGCGCGACTTCGTCCTTGGCACGCGGGTGATCACTGGCCTTGGGCAGCACCTGCGCTTCGGCGGCGAAGTGATGAAAAATGTCGCCGGTTATGACCTGTCGCGGCTGATGGCCGGCAGTTACGGCTGCCTCGGCGTGCTCACCGAAGTGTCGCTGAAAGTCCTGCCGAAACCACGCCAGTGCCTGAGCATTCGCCTCGACATGGACTGCACGCGGGCACTGGCCAAGCTTGCCGAATGGGGTCAACAACCGCTGCCGATCAGCGCCGCGTGCCACGATGGCCAGAGCCTGTATCTGCGGCTTGAGGGCGGTGAAGGCTCGGTGACGGCGGCGCATCAACGCCTCGGTGGCGAGCCGTTGGATTCGCTGTTTTGGCATAATCTGAATGAGCAACGGCTGGCGTTTTTCGACGAAGGCCAACCGCTGTGGCGCCTGTCACTGCCGAATAATCTCGGGGCACTGGACTTGCCCGGCGAGCAGTTGATCGACTGGGCCGGTGCACAACGCTGGCTGAAATCCGATTCGGCGCGCATCCACATCCTCGCGCAGGAACTGGGCGGCCACGCTACCTGTTTCAGCCACGGCGCCAGCGATACGCCGTTCCAGCCGCTGCCGGCGACGCTGCTGCGCTATCACCGGCAACTCAAGGCGCAACTCGATCCGCAAGGGCTGTTCAACCCCGGGCGGATGTACGCGGAGTTCTAGCCATGCAAACCACCCTCAGCGAACAATCGCGCCAGTTACCCCGCGCCGCCGAGGCAGAAAAGATCCTGCGCACCTGTGTGCATTGCGGCTTTTGCAACGCGACCTGCCCGACCTATCAATTGCTCGGCGATGAACTCGATGGCCCGCGCGGGCGCATCTACCTGATCAAGCAAGTGCTCGAAGGCGCGCCGGCCACGGCGCAGACGCAACTGCATCTGGACCGTTGCCTGTCGTGCCGCAACTGCGAAACCACCTGTCCATCGGGCGTCGACTATCACAACCTGCTCGACATCGGCCGTGCGGTGGTCGATCACGCGGTGCCGCGCCCGGCGGCGCAACGCCTGTTGCGTGAGGGGCTGCGCGCATTGGCGCCGAATCCGGGATTGTTCAAAGGCTTGTTGCGGGTGGGCACGACGTTTCGGCCGCTGTTGCCGCGCTTGCTGGAAAGCAAACTGCCAAAGCATCTGGCTCTTTCCGGTTTGCGTCCTGCCCCGCGTCATGCCCGGCGGGTGTTGTTGCTTGAAGGCTGCGTACAGCCGGGGTTATCGCCAAATACCAATGACGCCACGGCGCGGGTGCTGGATCGCTTGGGCATCAGTGTCACCCCGGTGGCCGAGGCCGGTTGTTGCGGCGCGCTGGATTATCACCTCGACGCCCAGGCCAAAGGGCTCGACCGCGCGCGTCAAAACATCGATGCCTGGTGGCCGCACCTGCACAACGGCGCCGAAGCGATTGTGCAGACCGCCAGCGGTTGCGGGGCATTCATCAAGGATTACGGGCATTTGCTGGAAGACGATCCGCTGTATGCGGCCAAGGCCCGGGAAATCAGCGAACGCACGCTGGATCTGGTGCAGATACTCGCGCAGGAACCGCTGGAGCAGATCTGCGCCGCCACTGAACGGCGGATTGCCGTGCATTGCCCGTGCACGTTACAGCACGCGTTGAAACTGGGCGGCGCGGTGGAAGCCGTGCTGACCCGCCTGGGTTTCAATCTTACCGCCGTGCCCGACGGCCATTTCTGCTGCGGCTCGGCGGGCACGTATTCGCTGACGCAACCGCTGCTGGCCCGGCAATTGCGCGACAACCGTCTCAACGCGCTGGAGAGTGGCCGCCCTGAGCTGATCGTTACCTCCAACGTCGGCTGTCAGAGCCATCTGGCCAGCGCCGGGCGCACGCGGGTGATGCACTGGATCGAACTGGTGGATCAGTCGTTGGCAGAATGAAGTTCGTAGGATTCTTCGTTTGCCCGCGTGCGAGAAGGCTGCGATCTTTTCCCTTATCCATTTCGTGACCGTGGCAGGAATTTTTTTCATGACCGTGCAGCCGTTCGTCAGCCCCGACCTGATCCGCCAACGCTTCTCCAAAGCGATGTCCGACATGTACCGCGAAGAAGTGCCGCTGTATGGCGCGCTGATGCAACTGGTGGAGCAAACCAACCGCGAGGTACTTGCACGTCAGCCAGACATCGCCCGGCAGCTCGACAGCACCGGCGAAATTCAGCGGCTGGACATGGAGCGCCATGGCGCCATCCGCGTTGGTACTGCGACGGAACTGGCCACCCTCGCCCGTCTGTTTGCGGTGATGGGCATGCAACCGGTGGGTTATTACGACCTGACTCCGGCGGGCGTACCGGTGCACTCCACGGCGTTTCGCGCGGTGCATGAGGAGGCCCTGCAAGTCAGCCCGTTTCGGGTGTTCACCTCGTTGTTGCGCCTGGAGTTGATTGAAGATCCGCAGCTGCGCGCCTTTTCCGAATCCGTGTTGGCCAAACGCTCGATCTTTACCTCGGGGGCGTTGCGCCTGATCGCGCAAGCTGAAACCGCAGGTGGATTGAATGAAAGCGAGGCCGAGGCATTCGTCTTACAGGCACTGGAAACTTTTCGCTGGCATCACAGCGCCACCGTCACCGCTGCGCAATATCAGACGTTGAGCGCGCAACATCGCTTGATCGCCGACGTGGTGGCATTCAAAGGCCCGCACATCAATCACCTGACGCCGCGCACACTGGACATCGACAGCGTGCAGGAACAGATGCCAGCCCATGGCATCACCCCGAAAGCCGTCATCGAAGGACCGCCGCGCCGGCAGTGCCCAATCCTGTTACGCCAGACCAGTTTCAAGGCGCTGGACGAGCCGATCGCCTTCACTGATCAAAACCAAACCCGTGGCAGCCACAGCGCGCGTTTCGGCGAAATCGAACAACGCGGCGCGGCACTCACGCCCAAAGGCAGGGCACTGTATGACCGCTTGCTCAATGCCGCGCGCGATGAACTCGGTGACTTCCCCAACGAAGCCAACGCCGCACGCTACAACGCGCTGATGGCTCAGCACTTTGGCGAATTTCCTGACAGTGTCGAGGGTATGCGCGAACAAGAGCTGGCGTACTTTCGCTATTTCGCCACGGAAAAAGGCCTGGCCGCTGGAGGGCTTGGGCAGTCGTCTCTGGAGGATTTGTTGCGCGATGGTTATGTGAAAGCGGAACCGTTGGTGTACGAAGATTTCCTGCCGGTGAGCGCAGCGGGGATTTTTCAGTCGAACCTTGGCGATGCGGCGCAGGCGCATTATGGCGAGCATTCCAATCGGCAGGCCTTCGAGCAGGCGCTGGGGCGCGCGACCATTGATGAGTTGCGGTTGTATGCGGCGACGCAGCAGCGTTCGATTGATGATTGTCTGACACAACTTGCGATCTTTTGATCTGAAAATCTTGAAGCAGCCGCCTCGACCAAATGATGGCGCGTGGCCATTGTGCGCAAGAAGTTGCGCACTTGTTTTGCAAAAAAGCCTGATAAAACCGCTGAGAGCCACGTCGCACAAGGCCTGCAGCCAAGTGCGCAAGAAGTTGCGCAGTACTGCGCAACTTCTTGCGCACTTTTGCCTTGGATGGCCGCTCTATTTCTCACGTCCACCGGAAAAATCAGTCAAACACCCCGGCCCGTATGGCCGCCACAATTGTTGGCACGCTCCTTGATAACAGTCAGGCACCCACCGGGCGATTTCGCCTCCCGGGCACCTTAAATTATTCCGCAAGGAGAGCACCCCATGGCAACACCAGCGTACATGTCGGTTACCGGCGAAAAACAAGGCCTGATCACTGCAGGCGCTTTCACCGCTGACTCCGTAGGCAACACCTACCAGGAAGGCCACGAAGACCAGGTGATGGTTCAGGCTTTCAGCCACGACGTGATCATCCCGCGTGACCCACAATCCGGTCAGCCAACCGGTCAGCGCGTTCACAAGCCAGTTGTGATCACCAAGGTCTACGACAAGGCTTCGCCACTGCTGCAAGCCGCTCTGACCTCCGGCGAGCGCATGAGCGAAATCGTTATCCAGTGGTTCCGTACTTCTGCTCAAGGTACCCAAGAGCACTACTACACCACCAAACTGGAAGACGCGATCATCGTCGCCATCAACAACAAAATGCACAACTGCCAGGATCCAGGCAACTCGCACTTCACCCACCTGGAAGAAGTGCAGTTCACCTACCGTAAAATCACCTGGACCCACGAAGTATCCGGTACTTCGGGTTCCGATGACTGGCGTGCTCCAGTCGTTTAATTACGGCTGATCGTTACAAGCATCGGCCAGCTCTGCTGGTCGATGTTGTTTTCGCCCTCCAGAATTTCGCGTAAGTTGAGCCGTTTTGCGGTCGTCGACTCACGCCGCTGTACAGCACGAGGAACAAGGGATGTTCGCGCCGGCCAATGAAACTCACTTTGCCCTGACCATCGAAGGTCTTTCCGCTGACTTTCAGGTATTCACCCTGCAAGGCCGGGAAGCCATCAGCCAGCCTTTTGTGTTCGAGGTGGAGCTGGTCAGTGAGCAGCCGTCGCTGGACCTCGAAACCCTGCTGCACAAACCGGCCTTCCTGCAACTGTCGCCCGACGGCAGCGGCGTCCACGGCCAGATCTACCGCGCCGCGCAAGGTGATTCCGGCA
The DNA here is from genome assembly GCF_022662375.1 of Pseudomonas sp. CROZ-RG-20F-R04-15. Lineage (GTDB taxonomy): Bacteria > Pseudomonadota > Gammaproteobacteria > Pseudomonadales > Pseudomonadaceae > Aquipseudomonas. The sequence continues at coordinate 375,496 of NZ_JAKNQL010000003.1, forward strand.
AACGCCTGACCCGTTACTCGGTGACCCTGCGCCCGCAATTGTCTTACCTCGCGCATCGCGTCAACCAGCGCATCTTCCAGAATCTCAGCGTGCCGAAAATCATCGGCAAGGTTCTCGAAGAGCACGGTATTCAAAGCAACGCCTACGAATTCAAGACCGGTTCGATTTATCCCGAGCGCATCTACTGCGTGCAATACGATGAATCGGACCTGCATTTCATCCAGCGCCTGTGCGAGGAAGAAGGTATTCACTACCACTTCGAGCACACGGCGACGGCGCACAAACTGGTATTCGGCGATGACCAGACGGTGTTCCCGAAACTCAAGCCTGTGGCCTATCAGCAAGACTCCGGCATGGTCGCCAGCGACCCGGTGATCAAGCGTTTCGACCTGCGCCTGGAAACCCGCACCAGCCGCACCACCCGCCGCGATTACGACTTCGAAAAACCGCGCCTCACCCTCGAAAGCGAAAACCGTGGCGATGCCCTGCCCGACCTTGAAGACTACGATTACCCCGGTCGCTTCATCGACCGCGAGCGCGGCAAACACCTGGCCAAACGCGCCCTCGAACGCCATCGCAGCGACTTCCGACTCGCCGAAGGCAAAAGCGATCAGCCATTGCTGGTCAGCGGCCACTTCCTCGCCCTGACCGCGCACCCGAAAGCCAAATGGAACGACCTCTGGTTACTGACCGAAGTCCTCCACGAAGGCAAACAGCCGCAAGTCCTCGAAGAGTCGGTAACCAGCGACACCACTGCGCTGAAAGACGATTTCCACCAGGGCTACCGCAACCGCTTTCAGGCCACGCCGTGGGACGTGCCGAACCGCCCGCCCCTGCGCCACCCGAAACCGCGCATCCTCGGCAGCCAGAGCGCCGTGGTCACCGGCCCGAAAGGCGAAGAGATCCATTGCGACGAATACGGCCGCGTCAAAGTGCAATTCCACTGGGACCGCGAAGGCCAGGCCGACGACAAAACCAGCTGCTGGCTGCGCGTCTCCAGCGCCTGGGCCGGCGCCCAGTACGGCGGCATCGCCATCCCGCGCATTGGCATGGAAGTGCTGGTCACCTTCCTTGAAGGCGACCCCGATCAACCGCTGATCAGCGGCTGCCTGTACCACAAGGAAAACACCGTCCCGTATGAACTGCCGGCGAACAAGACCCGCAGCACCTTCAAGACCCTCAGCTCGATGGGCGGTGGCGGCTACAACGAACTGCGCATCGAAGACAAAAAAGGTCAGGAACAGATCTACCTGCACGCCCAGCGTGACTGGGACGAAAACGTCGAGCACGACCAGAAAATCCGCGTCGGCAACGAACGCCACGACACCGTCGAAAAGAACAGCTACAGCGAGTTCAAGGCCGAAGAACACCACACCGTCTACGCCGACCGCAAAGTCGAAGCGCGCGCCAACGACCACCTGACTGTCGGCGTCAATCAGCACATCAAGATCGGCACCGGCCAGTTCATCGACGCCGGCCAGGAAATCCACCTCAGCAGCGGCATGAAGGTGGTAATGGAAGCAGGCGCAGAGCTGACCCTGATCGGCGGCGGCAGCTTCATCAAGATCGACGCCGGCGGCGTGACCATGAGCGGCCCGGTGATCAACATGAACTCCGGCGGCAGCCCCGGCAGCGGCACCGGCGCCGCCCCGCTGATGCCCGGCCTGCTGAAACAGGCCGACGCCGACAAGGCCGGCCAGGTCCTGACCCCGGCCCAGATCAACACCCTCAAACGTAACGCGCCGTTCTGCGAAGAATGCGAAAAATGCAAGGCAGGTGCCTGTGCCATCTGATCGAATTACGCCCAAGGACTGGCTGGCGCAACAGCCGTTGCAGACTGGCGAGCGTTTGTATCTGGTCATCAGTGCGGCGAGTGATTCCGACGCGCTGAAAAACCTGTATCTCACCGAACCCACCGCCCAGCTCATCCCGATCTGGGGCGGCACGCCCTACTCCACCTGGCAACCAGTGATGCCCTACGTCACCGAGCTCAAAGCCAGTTCCGCGTTCCTGCCGTGGATCGCTGAAACCGATGCCCTCGATTGGGGCTGGCTGGCGGTGTCGCGTTCCGAGCCGAACGAAGTGTTCGAGCATCTGCGCAGTCTGACGCAGGTGAAGATGCCGGACGGGACCGAGGTGTTTTTCCGGTTTTGGGATGGACGGCATATCTATCCGATTCTGCATGGGCTGGGGGAGAAGGCTGGGGAAGTGATGCCGATGTTTGAGCGATATCTGATTAACGGGCAGTCGCTGGAGGTTGGGACGCGTGTTGTGCCGAAGGTGAAGGATTGGCCGTGGTGGGAAGTGCCGAAGCCGTTACTGGATGGCTTGGCCAAGGAAAACCCGACGACGCTGATCAGCAACTTGATGCAGTGGCTGGAAGAAGACCGACCGGACATTTACACCGCTTGGCCCGAGAACAACCTGAAGTTGAAAGTCGCCCGTTTCCTACGCCGGCCAGATGCTCCAAAAAACCTTAAAGAAGCACTGTTAAACCACCTGATTCTGGAGCAAGGCTGATGGATCGCGTTGCCTTTGTTGACAACCAACTGAACACCTTCAAGGACAGTCTGAAGCTGTATCAGGAACAAACCAAAACCTGGTACGCAAGGGTCGCCGACAAGGCCAGTCGGGCCGCTGACCTGCCCTCACTGCTGGGCATGGAGCGAGTGATCAAGGTTGGCGACACCAGCAAAGCGGTGAGCATGACCGACGGCAACTTTACCTCGAACGTGGCGCAGTGCCCTCTCAAGGGTCCGTTGCTGATCGAGAGTAAATTCGAGTCGGTTTACGACATTCCTATCGGCGAAATCGAAGTCGAGATCGTCGCCGTGGAAGGTGGTGCGGTCAGCAAGGTCACGCTCGATGCGCAGGGCAAAGCCGCGTGGACCGGCGGCATTCCCGGCAAGTTCTACGAGATCCGCGTTCATAACGAAGTGACACCAGCGCAGATCGACGCCCTCTTCAGCTCCTACAGCGGCGTGACCGCAGATCTGGAAGGTTTTCTGCGTAAGGAGTGGGCTGGTTTCAAACCACAATGGTCGAACCTTTCCACCTCGGGCACCGCGATGGCGATTGGCACCGGCATTCTTGAAGGTGGCTGGGAGGCTATCAAGGGTGTGTGGGATGGCATCAATCAGGTGCTCGACATCCTGCAAGACCCGGGAAAATTCAAAGATGATCTCGGTGCTGGCGCACAAAAGCTAATCGATATTGCCCAAAGCACACCGGACGTCATGAAAAAGGCCATGTTACTGGCCAGCGATGAAGCAGCTTTGTTCCTGCTGGTACGCAGCGCCGTGATCTGGCTCGCAGGGTTGCCGCCAATGAAGATGGCGGGCGACATCGCGAAGATGACCACGGCAATGGTCGTCGGTATCGCCATCGACATCGTCATCGGCGTGGTATTGACCATTGCGGCTGAAGGTACCGGGGTTCTCTACCTCGCTGCCCGACTGAAGAAATACGGTGAGCTTGTCATCAACGCCGTGGTCGGTTTCGTTAAGTCGCTGTTCAAGATCATCAATGGCTTTATGGAATACGTCGCGAAATACACCGCTGTTGCGGCGCGGGGTGTGACGGCCAAGGTGAGAAACGGAATTTCCGAGTTGCGTTTTGATGGAAAGAAAAACGCGAAACTCGCGGATGGCAAAATAGCTGACGATGCTTCCAAGCAAGCGAAGACACCTGCCGACAAAAGCGCAGAGCCTGCCGCCGAGACTTGCACTAACGGGTGCCCGGTTTCGATGGTGACCGGTGAAGAGTTGTTGACGCTGACCGACGGTCAACTCGACGGGCTACTGCCGTTTGAGTGGACGCGTCTCTACAGAACCAGTGCCGTGGAAATTGATTGCGGGCTGGGTTATGGCTGGAGCCATGCCTTGGCTCATCGTATTGATATCAATGGCGATGAAGTCATCTGGACCGACCACGAAAACCGCGCAACGCCCTTCCCGCTCCCGAGTGAACAACGTCCCGCGATCACCAACAGCCTTTCAAAAGCCGCCATTTTTCTCGGTGACGACCCATCGGAACTAGTTCTAGCGCAAGCCGGCAAGCGACCATCGTTCTACCACTTCCGCTCTAACAGCAAAGGCGCTACCCTGATCGCCATTAGCGACAGCTATGGCAATCGACTGCACGTCACACGCGATATCCATGGTCGTATCAAACGCCTCGACAATGGCGCCGGTCGCGCCCTGCTTCTACGTTACGACCGCAAACACATTGTCGCGGTCGACTATCAGCAGTTCCTGCCCGCGGACAATCTGGAAGACGCCTGGAATACGGTGCAGACGCTGGTCACCTACTGCTATGACACCCAGCATCGTCTGATCGAGGCGAAGAACGCAGCCGGTGAAGCCGAACATTATCGCTACAACGAACAGCACGTCATTCTCGAGCGGCAACTGGCGGGCGGCGCTGCTTTCTACTGGGAGTGGGAGAACGAAGGCAAACTGTCTCGTTGCACACATCACTGGGCCAACTTCTCGCAGATGGAAGCGCACTACGCCTGGGATGACAAAGGCAGCGTGACTGTCACCAACGCCGACGGCAGCGAAGAGGTGTACACCCACGATGATCAGGCGCGACTGATCAGCAAGATCGACCCGGACGGTGCCGAGCATCTCAAGGCCTACAACGACAAAGGCCAATTGATCGCGGAAAAGGATCCGTTGGGTGCCGTCACCGAGTACCGCTACAACGACAACGGCTTGATGACTGCCGTTATCCCGCCGGAAGACGAAGCCACAACGTACGAATACATCAACGGCTTCGTGAGTGATGTTCATCGCGGCAAAGCCAGTTGGAAGTACCAACGCAACCGACAGGGCGATATCACCCTACAAATCGACCCGGACGGCAACGCCACGCTATACAGCTACGACGGCCAGGGGCGTCTGCTGGAGATTCGCCACCCGGACGGCAGCCGTCATCAACTCGGCTGGAACAACCTCGGCCAGTTGCTGGAAGAACGCCTGCCCGATGGCGGCCAGCGCAAGTATCGTTACGACGCACTAGGTCGGCAGATCACCCGCCAGGAAGAATCCGGCGCCATCACCCAATATCAATGGGACGCCGCTAATCGCCTCGCCCAGGTCACGCTGCCGGGCGGTGCTACCCGTGCGTTTACCTATAACGCCTACGGTAATGTCACCGCCGAACGCGATGAACTCGGCCGCATCACCCGG
>NZ_JAKNQL010000030.1 GCF_022662375.1 Pseudomonas sp. CROZ-RG-20F-R04-15
GCGAGGACTTTGCGGGGGATCAATCGGGAAAGAAGTCGGGCGAGTAGGCGTTATCTGTAGGATGTTTCGACATAGTTTGTGGGGCGGTATACGGTTTCGTTTTTTCGTTCACAAAAATGGGCTTTTACCTACCCGGAAGCCTTCAATGACATAAGGATCAGGCGTCATGTCCAACACAGCCGAGCGGGTCAACATCGTCGACACTCAGGTGTTGTCCCATGACTGGTATCTGCTGAAGAAAATCACCTTCGACTATCACCGCAACAACGGCGAGTGGCAGCGTCAGACCCGTGAGGTCTACGACCGTGGTAACGGTGCGGCGATTTTGTTGTTCAACCGCGAACAGCGCACGGTGGTGTTGACCCGACAGTTTCGCTTGCCGGTGTTCGTCAATGGCCATGATGGTTTGCTGATCGAGGTGGCGGCGGGGTTACTCGAAGGCGCGGCGCCGGAGCAGCGTATCCGCGACGAAGCCGAGGAAGAGACCGGTTATCGCGTGCACGATGTGAAGAAGGTATTCGAGGCTTACATGAGTCCCGGCTCGGTGACCGAAAAGCTGCACTTTTTCATTGCTGAATACGATGCGGCGTCGAAAGTCAGCGACGGTGGTGGTCTGGAAGAGGAGACCGAAGAACTGGAAGTGCTGGAATGGGCATTCGATGACGCGCTGGCGGCGTTTCAGCGCGGTGAGATCTGCGACGCCAAGACCATCATGCTGTTGCAGTATGCGGCGATGAATAACCTGTTCAGCGTTTGATTCAGAATAGATCCCCGGTTTTGCCAACCCTCGACCAGTCGCCACCCTCCAGGGTCAGCAAGCGCTCTTTCGCCTCAAGCCCACCGGCAAATCCGGTCAGCTTCCCCGACGCGCCGATCACCCGATGACACGGCGCGACAATGGAGATCGGGTTGCGTCCGTTGGCAGCGCCCACTGCCCGTACGGCGCTGGGATTGCCTATCTGTTCGGCAATCTGGCTGTAGGTGCGTGTCTCGCCAAATGGAATGGTCAGCAGCGCCGCCCAGACCTTTTTCTGAAAATCCGTACCGACGAAATCCAGTTCCAGATCGAAGCGATCCCGAATTCCGGAAAAATATTCTTCAAGTTGTCGAGCCGTTCGAATCAGGATCGGATTGTCGGGTGCCTCACTCATTGGCCCGAGGCGCACGCGGTTCGGTTTGTCGTTTTCCCAGAGGATGGCCGCCAGTCGTGCGCCGTTCGCGACCAGCTTCAGCTCACCGACGGGCGAGGGCAGGGTGATGAACGTAAAAGGCATGACGGCAGGCTCCGGATCAGAACGGCAACAGCGCCCAGCATACTGCGTCAACGGGGAGGCGCAATACGCAAAGCCGACCATACTGCTTGTTGCTCTTGACGCGTTCCCCCTCTGTTTTGCACAGACCCTAAAACAAAAAAAGAGATCGACTCATGAAGTACGAACCTTTGGCCAAATCGCTGATAGCGACCTCACTGGCACTCAGCTGTCTCATGGCTCACGCGGCGTCAGTCGCACCGGTTGCCGCCGAAAACGGCATGGTGGTCACCGCGCAACACCTGGCCACCCATGTGGGTGTCGACGTACTGAAAAGTGGTGGCAATGCCGTCGATGCGGCAGTCGCCGTGGGTTACGCGCTGGCGGTGGTGTATCCCGCAGCAGGCAACCTCGGTGGTGGCGGCTTCATGACCATTCAACTGGCGGACGGGCGCAAGACCTTCCTCGATTTCCGTGAAAAAGCGCCGCTGGCAGCGACGGCCAACATGTACCTCGACAAGGAAGGCAACGTCATTCCCGACTTGAGCACCCGTGGCCACTTGGCGGTGGGCGTACCCGGCACGGTGTCGGGCATGGAGCTGGCGCTGAGCAAATACGGGACCAAACCGCGCAAGGAGATGATTGCCCCGGCGATCAAACTGGCGGAAGACGGCTTTGCGCTGGAGCAGGGCGACGTCGAGTTGCTGGAGTACGCCACCGACGTGTTCAAGAAGGACATGCGCGATTCCGGCTCGATCTTCCTGCACAACGGCGAGCCGATGCAGGTCGGACAGAAACTGGTGCAGAAGGATCTCGGCAAAACCCTGCGGAGCATTTCCGAAAAAGGCGCGGACGGCTTCTATAAAGGCTGGGTCGCCGATGCCATCGTGACCTCCAGTCAGGCCAACAAAGGCATCATCACCCAGGCCGACCTCGACAAGTACAAGACCCGCGAACTGGCACCGGTAGAGTGCGATTACCGGGGTTACCACGTGGTTTCGGCGCCACCGCCAAGCTCCGGCGGCGTGGTGATCTGCCAGATCATGAACATCCTCGAAGGCTATCCGATGAAGGATCTGGGCTTCCATTCGGCTCAGGGCATGCACTATCAGATCGAAGCGATGCGCCACGCGTATGTCGATCGCAACAGCTATCTCGGTGATCCGGACTTCGTCAAAAACCCGATCGAGCACCTGCTGGACAAGAACTACGCGACCAAATTGCGTGATGCCATCCAGCCGCAAAAGGCCGGCGTGTCGGCTGAGCTCAAGCCTGGCGTAGCGCCCCATGAAGGCAGCAACACCACCCACTATTCGATCGTCGACAAGTGGGGCAACGCGGTGTCAGTCACCTACACCCTCAACGACTGGTTCGGCGCGGGCGTGATGGCGAGCAAGACCGGGGTGATCCTCAACGATGAAATGGACGACTTCACCTCCAAGGTCGGCGTGCCGAACATGTACGGGCTGGTGCAGGGCGAAGCCAACGCGATTGCGCCGGGCAAGGCGCCGCTGTCGTCGATGAGTCCGACCATCGTCACCAAGGACGGCAAAGTAGTGATGGTGGTCGGCACACCGGGCGGCAGCCGCATCATCACCGCGACTTTGCTGACCATGCTCAACGTCATCGACTACGGCATGGGCCTGCAGGATGCGGTCGACGCGCCACGCTTCCATCAGCAGTGGATGCCAGAAGAAACCAACCTCGAAGACTTCGCCGCCAGCCCGGACACGAAGAAAATTCTCGAGAGCTGGGGCCACAAGTTCGCCGGCCCGCAGGACGCCAACCACATCGCCGCGATTCTGGTCGGCGCACCGTCGCTGGGCGGTAAGCCTGTTGGCAAAAACCGTTTCTACGGCGCCAACGATCCACGCCGCAACACCGGCTTGTCACTGGGTTACTGAGGGGCGTAAAAAGGGGGCGGGCTCACGTCCGCCCCTGTCTCAAGGACTGATCAAGGAAGGCTCATCATGACCACCGCATTACTGATCGTCGACGTCCAGCGCGCCCTCTGTTCGGGCGAATATCAGTGCTACGACATCCACGGCATCATCGAAAAAATCAACGGTCTCAGCAGCAGAGCGCGCAGGGCCGGCGTGCCGGTGGTGCTGATTCAGCACGAAGAAAACGACAGCCCACTGGCTCACGGCGCCGAAGGCTGGCAACTGGCTGAGGGGCTGGCAACCGCCGCCAGTGACTTGCGCGTGCGCAAGACCACCCCGGATTCGTTCTACCAGACTGATTTGCGCAAACTGTTGCCGAGCGAAGACTTCGAGCGACTGGTCATCTGCGGTCTGCAAACCGACTACTGCGTCAACGCCACCGTGCGCCAGGCCCATCAACTGGGTTACGACGTGGTGCTTGTGGCCGACGCGCATTCCACCGTCGACAACGGCAAAATGAGCGCCGAAGACATCATCGCCGAACACAACAAGGATCTGGCGCACCTGACTGGCGCTACTGGCCGCATCGACGTCAAACCCGCCGCCGACATCACGTTCTGACAACCCACACCAAACCCTGTGGGAGCGAGCCTGCTCGCGAAGGCTGTGTGTCAGTCGACATTGATAGTGGCTGATCCACCGCTTTCGCGAACAGGCTCGCTCCCACTGTGATTGCGAAATCCTGATTGCTATGTACATCAGGGATTTCCGCTGGCAGCACTGGCATACTGCGCGCCGTCCGAAGAATGGAATCTCTCGATGTTCGCTATTTCCTTGCGACATGCCCTGGCGCTGACGGCCTTTGCATTTGCCTCCGTCACCCACGCCAGTAGTTTCGACTGCGCCACGGCCAACAACAAAACCGAAGAAGCCATTTGTGGCGATCCGCAGATTTCGCTGCTCGACGAGAAGCTGGGCAAGCTCTGGCATTCGACATTGGCCAGTGTCCCCGATGCCAAAGCCCTCAAGGCTGACCAGCGGCAGTGGCTGAAAACTCGCAACGCCTGTGGTGATCAGACGGCCTGTTTGCGTCGCGAGTATTTGATGCGGCTGACCGAACTTGAACACTCCGCCCAGCCCTTCAGTTGGGACGCAACCTGGCAACTCATACCGCCGGGGACTTCAACCTCGGCAACGGTGATAACCCAGCGCCGCGATGCCACGCACATCAGCATCGACATCACGGCGGCTGAGGGTGCCAACTCCGGTGACCTGGATGGCATCGCCACACTCAAGGACGGTAAAGCCGTTTACTCGGAAGATGAGTGCACCCTGGTGTTCACTCCCATCAACGGTGTGCTGGATATTTCGGTCGGCGATGCAGGCGGGTATTGCAGTGCCGGATTGGGTGTCTACTACACCGGCCGTTTTGTCGCCTCGCAGCACCCGCTGACACTGGATTACGACATGCTCAGCCTGGGTCTGGCGCAAACACCGGAGGAGAATCAGGCCCTGCACACTTTGCTCAAAGGTGATTATCAGACGCAGGTGGAAAAGTCCGGCTCCTTGATGACGGGTGAGCCTGGCACTGATGTGCCGGGCAGTCAGGTCTGGGAGATGTGGATGCGCGGTCTGGGTGGCACCGGGATCGTGATGCGGTCACCCGATGGCCATTTCTGGGTGTTGTTGGTGAGCTACGACAATTCCGGTCACTCGCGTCTGCGCTACTACACCAACGTGGCGAAATGGAAAAAACGTCTACCCGATGCCTTGCACGACTGGAATGAGCGCATGAAAGATCATCTGGAACTGCCCGTAGACTTCATGCCCTGATCTGCGCAGCAGTCCTTCCTCAAGTCGCAAACAAAACCCCACGAATCTCGCCAACCTGCGGCGCTACGACCACGCCCTCCAGCACCATTCGCGTGATCGTCTGCGCCGCCATTTGATAATCCTCATCCTGCGGCACTTCACGTTCCATGATCCGGCCCATCTGCCAGCCGATGTTGGTGTACGTGCGCGTCGCCGACCAGATGAACAGCATCAAATGCTCCGGATCCACCGGGGCGAGCAAGCCGCGCTCGATCCAGCTGCGCAGACATTCAACGTTGCGCCGCGCTTCGGCATGCAACAGATCGCGGCACTCGTCGGGCAACTGTCGACCGCCCAGCAGCAACTCGCCACTGAACACCTTGGCAATCGCCGGATGCTCGCGAGCAATGCGAATTCGCGCGGCGACGTAGGCGCGCAAACCCGTCAGCGGATCATCACTTTCACGCAGCGCCGCCGAGGCTTCCAGCAGCGGTTCGACAAAACCCAGCAGCACTTTGCTGTAGAGGTTTTCCTTGGTCTGGAAGTAGTAATACAGATTGGCCTTGGGCACCCCGGCACGCGCCGCGATGTCGCGGGTCTGGGTGGCGTCGAAGCCATTGGCAGCGAACTCTTCGCTGGCGGCGGCGAGGATCAACTGCTCGTTGCGTACGCGGATGGCACTCATGGAAGCACGGAATAGATGGACGGCATGGCAAGATTCTGACGATTTCGGTTTCGCAATATACAAAACTATATAGCGATGAAGCCAGCGCACTCGACAGACAGCGCTATGATGGTTCGATCATTGAGTGGAAATGGAGCGAGCACATGACCCTTCAGGCGCTGCGGGCCGACGTCAGACACCTGGAGGCGGTGGCGCAATTGTTCGACGCCTATCGAGGCTTTTATCAGCAGCCGTCGAACCTTGAGCAATCGCGCGCCTTCATCGCCGAGCGCATGGCCGGCAACGAATCAGCGATTTTTCTCGCGCAGGATGAAGGCGGTGCAGCGCTGGGTTTCGTGCAGTTGTATCCGACGTTCTCGTCCATCGATGCCCACCGCACCTGGCTACTCAGCGACCTGTTCACCGCCCCCGACGCCCGTGGACGCGGCGTTGGCCGACTGCTGATGAACACGGCGCGTGACTTCGCTCTGGCAACCGGCGCCAAGGGCCTGGTGCTGGAAACCGCCACGGACAACTTCACGGCGCAAGGCTTGTACGAATCCCTCGGCTACGTACGTGACAGCGGGTATTACACCTACCTGCTCGACTTGCGGCAGGGCTGAGCAAGTTTTTTTGCCGATTTCGCCAATTCAGGCTTTCGCTGGAAGGCCGCTCTCTCTAGAATCCGCCCGGCCTTCGCAATGAAGGCTCAATGCCATCATTTGGTCTTGTACAAATAGGGACGGACATCATGCAATTCGGGAAAATTCTGGCGCTGGGGCTGGTACTTGCGCTGGGCGGTTGTGCCAGTTTCACCAAAGACGAAGTGGCGCCGGTGACCATGCCGTCGATGGCCAGCTACACCAACAAGCCAAACGTCTACGTCGATTTCGATTTCTACCAGGGTGAGCCGAAAAGTGGTTCCGCCGTGGAAGTGCCGCAGGCACGTGATCAACTGAAACCACAACTGCAAAAAATCCTTACCGATTCGGGTCTGTTCGGCCGTGTCACTCTGGACGAGTTCCAGAAGCAGCCGGGCGACTACAGCCTGCGTCTGAAAATGTACAACCATCCGCCGAATGCTGGCTCAATGGTGCTGGCCTTCATCAGCGGCTTCAGCATGATGGTGATCCCGGCGTATGGCACCGATCAGTACACCTTGAGTCTGGAAGGCTTGGATGGCCAAGGTCAGGCCCTGACCACCGCGAGCAACCACGATGCGGTCGGCACCTGGATCGGTATCTGGTTCATCCCGCTGATGGCCAACACGCCTAAAGACGCGGTGAATGACACCTTTACCCGTCAGGTCAACGCGTTGCTCAAGCAAATGGTTGATAACAAAAACCTGAAGTACTCGTCACTCGAAACCGGTATCCCACGGGTTTGAAGCGAAAAAAAAGAGCCGCAATCGCGGCTCTTTTTTTGCCCTTACTTCAGGGCCTGAATGAACTGTGGATCGCTGTACAGTTCCTTCAGCAAGTCTCGCACCATCGGGTTGTAAGCGTTGACCGCGTTCGGGATCGCAATGAAACCGAAGAAGCTGCTGCTCCACTGGCTGCTGACATTCTTGGTCGCGTCGTACACCACATCGTTGCCGTTGAGCAGGGTGAAACGTGCGGCCAGTTTACCGTCGCCCGTGCCCATGCCGGCGGACAGTTCGTTCTTCACCACCAGCACTTTCAACTGACGCTGAGCCTGCGGATCAAGCAGGCCAGCCTTGCGCAGTTCTTCGGTGATCGCATCCTGAATGTGCGCCGGGATGCTACCGGACGGCGAGCGAACCGGATTGGCGCGGACCACCAGCGAACCTTCACCGGATTCGGCCGTAACCTGAGGATTGCTGATCGCATGCAGCGGCGGGGTTTGCTTGAGCTTCTGAACGTTCTCGAAACTCGGCTCGTAGCGGGTCATGGTCATGCCACAGCCTTGCAGCAGCACGGCCAGCATCGGGATCAACAACAGCGACTTCTTCACGGCAGTTCCTTGCGTGGGAATAGAGGAGGGCGCGAATTATGGGCAGAGTGCCATCATTGAGCAACCTCGTTCGTCTGCGCTCTGAGCAAGTGCTCGATCTGCGCCAATTCCCAGGTACTGAGCAAACTCACCGGATCGTTGCCGTAACGCTGCCAGCTCTCCAGTGCGCCTTCTTGCCCGTCGCCGCTGCGGGCGTATTCACAGTGATGTAATCGCCCCCCGGCAAAATCCAGCAGCAGGCGCCAGCCGTCGATATCGACTGTGACCAGCCCGGTCTCGGCAGGTGCTTCGCAGACTTTAAACGCGAGCACACCGAGCGCCGCTTCACGCAAACGCTGGCACACTTCGCGGGACGTCAGAAATGCAGACATGTCGGACTCGATGAATACGGGAGCGCGCCAGCATAAAGCCCGAGTCGGCATGTGTCAGCGTCACTGGCCCGATCCGGAACAATTCCGTAACATCCGCAACCCTCTTTTCCCCGAACACCCGCGGCCGTGCTCGTCGGCCGCTCAGTCAGGTAAGTCATGAAACCGATCCGTCTGCGCGCCGATGTCCTGGCCGGACTCACTACTTCGTTTGCCCTGTTGCCCGAATGCATTGCGTTCGCGCTGGTGGCGCACCTCAATCCGCTGATGGGCCTGTACGGTGCCTTTATCATTTGTACGCTGACGGCTTTGTTTGGCGGGCGTCCGGGCATGGTCTCCGGCGCGGCGGGTTCGATGGCCGTGGTTATCGTCGCGCTGGTGGTGCAGCACGGCGTGCAGTATTTGCTGGCGACGGTGTTGTTAGGCGGCTTGATCATGATGGCGTTCGGCTTGCTGCGCCTGGGCAAACTGGTGCGCATGGTGCCGCACCCGGTGATGCTCGGCTTCGTCAACGGCCTGGCGATCATCATTGCGCTGGCGCAGCTGGAACATTTCAAAAGCGGCGAAGACTGGCTCAGCGGTACGCCGTTGTACCTGATGACCGGGTTGGTGGCGCTGACGATGGCCATCGTCTACATCCTGCCGCGCCTGACCCGCGCGGTGCCACCGGCGCTGGTGGCGATCCTCGGCGTCGGCCTGCTGGTCTACCTGTTCGGCCTGCCGACCCGCACCCTCGGCGACATGGCACACATTGCCGGTGGCTTGCCGACTTTCGCTTTGCCGGACATCCCGTGGAGTTTTGAAACCCTGCGCATCATCGCGCCTTACGCGATTCTGATGGCGCTGGTCGGTCTGCTGGAAACCCTGCTGACTCTCAACCTCACCGATGAAATCACCGAAACCCGGGGCTACCCGGATCGCGAGTGCGTGGCGCTCGGTGCGGCGAATATGGTCTCCGGTGCTTTCGGTGGCATGGGCGGTTGCGCGATGATCGGCCAGACCGTGATCAACCTCAGCTCCGGTGGGCGCGGGCGTTTGTCCGGTGTGGTCGCTGGCGTGTTGATTCTGTTGTTCATTCTGTTTCTGTCGCCGCTGATCGAGCGTATTCCGCTGGCGGCGCTGGTGGGTGTGATGTTTGTGGTGTCGCAGCAGACTTTTGCCTGGGCGTCGTTGCGGGTGGTGAACAAAGTGCCGCTCAACGATGTGCTGGTGATCATCGCTGTGACCACCATCACCGTGTTTACCGATCTGGCCACCGCCGTGCTCTGCGGCATTATCATTGCCGCGCTTAACTTTGCCTGGCAGCAGGCGCGTGAGTTGTATGCCGATGAGCATCTGGAGGCTGACGGCAGCAAGCTTTATCGTCTGCATGGCACGTTGTTTTTTGCCTCGACTACGCCGTTTCTCAATCAGTTCGATCCGGCTAATGATCCGGCTCGGGTGACTTTGGATTGTCGGCATTTGAGTTTTGTCGATTATTCGGCGATTGCGGCGTTGAAGACTTTGCGCGAGCGCTATGCCAAGGCGGGTAAGCATTTGCAGGTGTTTCATTTGTCTGAGCGGTGCAAGAAATTGCTGAAGCGGGCGGGTGAGGAGCATCACTGATTATCTGGCTGACTGGGTACATATCCGTTGCTGCGGGTGTTGCTGATTAGGGTTCCGCCCTTACGGCGGGTCACTTTTTCCAGACGCCCGGAGTGCCGGCCCAGAAAAAAGTAACCAAAAAGGCTTGCTCCTACGTGCGGCCCGCTCGCTGGGGCTCGGGGTTCCTTCGCTCCGGGATCCCTCCGGGCGCAGCGCCTACGGTTTGCTTCGCTGCACCTCCTCTCGATGCATTTGGCTGCGCCAAACGGTCGCTGCGCTCCCACTCCCGGATGAATCCCTCCACTCAGCCTTCCGATGTCGCCCGTGGATCAAGATCAAGATCAAGAGCTGCAGCCGAGCTAACGCTCATCCTGTTGAGTGGGGCGGCTTTGCCGCTGGGGTGTACGCAAATTAAAAAATGTGGGAGCGAGCTTGCTCGCGAAGGCGGCCTGCCAGCCGACCAATCTCTTGCTGATGTACCCGATCCAACTGTAGGAGCGAGCCTGCTCGCGATAGCGGTTTGTCACTCAAAGATGCTTTGAATGACACGCCGCTATCGCGAGCAGGTCAGCTCCCACAGGTTTTGTGTCGCCGGATTCAGATGGCCGGGAAGTCGATATCGGTCAGCGCCGCGTTGTTCAGGTAGTTGGTCAGGCTCTGCACGGCCACCAGTGCGATCACTTCGATGATTTTCACGTCGTCGATGCCGGCGCCGCGGGCGGCGGCGAGCTGTTCGTCACTCAAATGGCCGCGGCTTTCGGTCAGCTGACGGGCGAGGGCGGCGTACGCGTTGAGTTCGCCTTGGCGGGCGGCGACGATGTCTTGCGCCGAGAGCCCGGCCTTGCCGGCAAACAAGGTGTGGGCCGCCAGGCAATAGTCGCAACCGTTGACCTGTGAGGTGGCGAGGTACACGGCTTCTTTTTCCTGGGCGCTCAGCGAGGTTTTGCCGAGGATCGCCGAGGCTTGCACGTAGGTTTCGAGGGCCACCGGCGCTTTCGCGAGGGTGGTGAAGACGTTGGGCAGGAAACCGATTTTCTTTTTCACGCCTTCCAGTACTGGGCGGCTGGCGTCGGCGGCGTTTTCGAGGCTGATTGCGTGGATGCGGCTCATGGTGATGCTCCGAGAGTCCGGTGCGTAGTGCGCCGGGGATGGAGGCCATGTTATTGAGTCGGGGTGGTGCATTGGCGGCAAATCGTCGAGGATATGCGGCAGATCGTCCAGATATGCCCTTGGAGTCGTCCATGGATCGCCTTTCAACACTGCTCAGCCATTTCGGCGTGACTGCCGGCACCTTTCATAGCGGCACGTTCTGCGGCGTCGCGGTTCATGAAAATGAACCGGTCGGCCATGTTCATTTGTTGCAGGCCGGTGAATTGCTGCTCAAACCGGGCAGCGAACGCGAGATTCGCCTAAGTGAACCGTCGCTGATCTTCTTCCCCAGACCCTTCGCCCATCGCATGTTTGCCGACGAAGCCATGGACACTCAGGTGGTCTGCGCCACGCTGACGTTTGACGGCGGTTCCGGCAATGCGCTGGCGGCGGCACTGCCGGATTATCTGGTGCTGAAACTGACGCAAATTCCGGAACTGGCCAGCACTGTCGAGTGGCTGTTCAAAGAGGCGTTCGAAGGGCATTGCGGACGCGTGGCGGTAGTGGATCGCCTGTTCGAATTGCTGGTGATTCTGCTGTTGCGGCATTTGATCAGCAGTCGTGAACAGCAACCGGGGATGATCGCCGGGCTGGCCGATTCACGTCTGTCGCGCGCCTTGAACCTGATGCACGAGCAACCGCAAAAAACCTGGAGCGTGGCGGATCTGGCCGCTGTCGCCAACCTGTCGCGCGCCAGTTTCGCCGAGCAGTTTCGCCGGGTGGTCGGGCAAACGCCGGCCGATTATCTGCTGAGCTGGCGCGTCAGTCTGGCGCAAAAGCGCTTGCGTGAAGGCAAAGCAATTGCGCTGATTGCCGAGGAGGTCGGTTACGAAAGTCCGTCGGCGCTGGCCCGGGCGTTTCGGCGCAAGACCGGGCTCAGCCCTCGCGAGTGGAAGGCCGGCTCCTGAGGATCATTTGGCGAATTTCTTCGCCCCGGCCACGCACAGGATCACGCCCAACGTCACGGCGAGCATGCCGGGGCTGACGTGTTCATGCAGCAGCGTCGCCGCCAGCGCCAGGCCGAAGAACGGCTGCAGTAATTGCAACTGACCGACCGCCGCAATTCCACCCTGAGCCAGACCGCGATACCAGAACACAAAGCCGATCAGCATGCTGAACAGCGACACATAGCCCAGACCCAACCACGCAGGCAGGCTGATCGTGTTGAACGAGGCGGGCGCCAGCCACAGACTCAGAACGGCCATCACCGGCAACGACAACACCAGTGCCCAGCAAATCACCTGCCAGCCGCCGAGGGTTCGCGACAGCTTCGCGCCTTCGGCATAACCGAGACCGCAGGCCAGAATCGCCGCGAGCATCAGCAGATCGCCGGTAGGCGAAGCAGTCAGACCTTGTGCCAGCGCGAAGCCGACCACCAGCGCGCTGCCGAGAGTCGAGAAGATCCAGAACACCGGTCGCGGCCGCTCTCCGCCGCGCAGCACGGCAAAAATCGCCGTGGCCAATGGCAACAAGCCGACAAACACAATCGAATGCGCCGACGTCACGTGTTGCAGTGCCAGTGCGGTCAACAAAGGAAAACCGAGCACCACGCCCAGCGCGACAATCAACAGCGACAGCCAGTGATCGCGCGCCGGCCGCCGCTCGCGAAACAGCCACAGCAGTGCCACCGCCAACACCCCGGCGATGGCGGCGCGGACCACGGTGAGAAACACCGGATCGAACTCCAGCACCGCCAGACGCGTGGCCGGCAGCGAACCGCTGAAGATCACTACGCCGATAAAACCGTTGATCCAGCCGCTGGTTTTCTCCAGTGCCGGGTTTGTCAGGTTCGAGGTCCGTTCCATTGCCGATCACGCTCAGAAGTGGGTTGCATTGTCGTGATGCTAGAGCCGAGAATCAGCACAATCAAAGAATTGTCATGGATACATCCGAGATGCCACGCTCGCGCTACAAGACCCTCGTTGACGCCTATGCAACGGACATTCGTTCCGGTCTTTTGCCGCCGGGCACGCGGTTGCCGACCCACCGGCAACTGGCCGCTCAAGAAGGGCTGGCGCTGGTCACGGCCTCGCGGGTCTATGCAGAGCTGGAGGCCATGGGCCTGGTCAGCGGCGAAACCGGGCGCGGCACGTTTGTCCGCGAAACCTCGCTGGCGCCGGGGCAGGGCATCGATCAGAAACAGGTGGCGGTCGGCATGATCGACCTCAATTTCAATTACCCGTCGTTGCCCGGTCAGGCAGATCTGTTACGCACTGCGTTGCGCCAGTTGGCGCTGTCCGGCGATCTGGAAGCGTTGCTGCGATATCAACCGCATGCCGGGCGCGCCCACGAGCGTGCGTCGGTTGCTCGGCATTTGCTGACGCGCGGGGTGGCTGTCGAGGCCGAGCAAGTGCTGATCGTCAACGGTGCCCAGCAAGGCCTGGCCGTCACGCTGATGGCCTTGCTCAAACCCGGCGATGTGATTGCTGCCGACGCGCTGACTTATTCCGGGTTCAAGGTCTTGGCCGAAGCGCTGCATCTAGAGGTTGTGGCGATCCCGTTCAGCAATCAAGGGCCGGATCTCGTGGCGCTGGAAAAACTCTGTCGCAGTCGCTCGGTGCGTGCCGTGTACAGCATGCCGACATTGCATAATCCGCTGGGCTGGGTGATGCCATTGGCCCAGCGCGAGCAGTTGGTGGCGATTGCCCGTCGGCATGATCTGACGATCATCGAAGACGCGGCCTACGCATTTCTGGTGGAAAACCCACCGCGTACGCTGATCGATCTGGCGCCGGAGCGCACGGTGTACGTCTCGGGTCTGTCGAAAAACATCGCCACCGGCCTGCGCGTCGGTTTCATTGCCGCCCCGCCAGAAACGGTGCCGGCGCTGGAACGCATCATCCGCGCCACGACCTGGAACACCCCCGGCATCATGACCGCCATCGCCTGCGGCTGGCTCGACGACGGTACGGTAACGCTGCTTGAGGAACAGAAACGCAACGATGCCAAAGCACGGCAGGCGTTGGCGGCCAAAGTACTGAAAGGGCTGTCGAGCATTGGCCATCCGGCGTCGTATTTCCTGTGGCTGCCGCTGCCGGAAGATGTGCGCGCCGATCAGATTGTCGTCGAGTTGATGCACGAACAGATATCGGTCACCACAGCAGAGCCGTTTGCGGTATCGGGATATGTGCCGCACGCGATTCGCCTGGCACTGGGTTCAGTCGACATGGAGGTGCTGCATCAGGCGTTGATCAAAGTCAGAAAGATCATCGGCGCTTACCTGTAAAAACAACATGCTACCCTTGCGCCGCCCGATGCAGACCGTCCCGGAACCCTCGATGAAAAACACCGCTGCACTGTCACTCACCCTGATCCTCGGTACCAGCCTGCTCAGCACGTTGACCCATGCCGCGGGCGACCCCGAAGCCGGCGCAAAAATCTTCCCGCGTTTGTGCGGCGGCTGTCATCAGGTCGGCGAATCGGCCCGCCCGGGATTTGGCCCACAACTCAATGGCATCATTGGTCGGCCTGCCGGTACGTCGGCCAACTACGTGTATTCCGATGCGATGAAGAACTCGGGAGTGACCTGGGATCGTGAAACGCTGATCGCTTATCTGAAGGATCCGAAAGGCGTCGTGCCCGGTACGCGGATGATTTTCTGGGGGCTGAGCGACGAAGAAAAACTCGACAACCTGCTGGCGTATCTGCAGAGCTTTGACGTTAAAGGCCACGCCCCAGCCAATATCGTTCAACCTTGAAAAGGTGTGAGAGATAGCTGCCGTTTCTGTCCTCGTTTTGTTAACGGGTTGTGTGACCAAGAGCCTCAGCGTTGAAGACCGCCAGCAAATCAAAACAGTAAAAGTGCTGTGTCTGATCTGGTGGTGAACAAACTGGTCGAGCACTTGAAACAGTAGTTTGCGCACGGCCAGGGTGTTCGTGGAACGCTGCACCCGGCCACAGGTCGATAGGGTACTTACGCGTGATCTCTCTATCGCCTGACACACCTTCACTCAAGGAAACCACCATGAAATCTTTGCTGTTGGCAGCGCCGCTATTGCTGGTCACCGGACTCGCCCACGCTGGCATCCCGATGCTCAACGCCACGTGCCCGGGCAAGATCGAAGTGCATGCCGATGAAGGCGGGCCGATTTACATCAATGGCAAGGAAGGCAAGTTGAAGAAGTTCAATGACAACTATTTCGAGGCCAAAGGCGCGGGTGTGACCATTTCTCTGAGCATCAATCCAGATGGTTCGCCTGCGGTGTCGTACACCGGGAAGAGCCGGGCCAATGGGGTTTGCGAAGTGAAGAAAGCCTGATCACGCGAGATGATTGCAATCTGCACCAGTGAACATGAAAAAGCCCGGCTGATCAGGCCGGGCTTTTTCTTGGGATTGCGGTGAAACCAGTGATTCAGGCAACGGGGCGTTCGAGTAGACGATCGGAACCGCCCTGGGCATGCCCGAGCCCCCGTTTCATGGGGTGGTTGGTCGCACGCACAGTTCACCGGTAGCCCGCGTCAGAGCCAGTTCATGCAGCGCGTCGTGGGTCAGGCCGCTGCGAGCCTTGGCCAGCCACACCGGGCAATTGGCGTCGTGGCGATACGGCAGGAACGCGGCGTATTGCTGCAGCAGACGGGTTTGCAGCTCATCCAGACGCGGACGGATCTGTTTACCCAGGTCGGGGCGCGCGGTGTCCGGCGCGGCACCAGCCGCTTGCCATTGCGCGAGCAACCCGTACTGCACCAGTTTGTTTGCCTCCATTTGCGCCGCGATCAGTTGCGCCACGTCTTCCGGATCGAGCTGGCGCTCGGCAGCCAGCGTGCGGGCATTGGCGATGACCTGCGCTTCACGCGGGCTGTCCTGAATCGGCTTGCCGCTGTCCCATTTGGTCAGCGCGACGAGGTCGCCGATGTTCAGCCGTTCGTTCAGCGTTTCCAGTAAAGGCTTCAAGGTGTCGGCGGGTGCGGCGGCGTGAGCGGTGGTGGCGAGCAAGGCGAGGAGGGTGCCGGTCAGCAGGTTGGCGAAGTGCGGCATGAACAGAGCCTCAATCAGAGAAATGAAAGTGGGCAGTTGTTTACCACAGCTGTGAACCGACACCTACAGATCCGCGTCAATTACACAGATGCGGGCAGCGTTGATAAACAGCGATTTGAAATGTTAATTGCGCCCCAAGAGCAACTCACCGAAGCTATCCTCAATTAGCCCTCCCGCCGTCGAGATGGACCTTTATTCAATGCAAGTCGCCGCCCAACGCCCACTCTGGCAAACCTACCTGCTGTTCCTCGCGCCGATGGTGCTGTCGAACTTTCTGCAATCGATGTCGGGCACGGTCAACAGCATCTACATCGGCCAGATGCTCGGCACGCAGGCACTGGCGGCGGTGTCGGGGATGTTTCCCATCGTGTTCTTCTTTATCGCCCTGGTGATCGGCCTCGGCGCGGGCGCCGGTGTGCTTATCGGTCAGGCTTGGGGCGCGCATGAGCCGCACATGGTCAAGGCGATCGCCGGGGCGACGCTGTTGCTGGGCGTGTTGATCGGTCTTGTGGCCGCGGTACTGGGCAGCGTGTTTGCGCGCCAGGCACTGACGGGGTTGGGCACGCCGACGGATGTGCTCGACGATGCGGTGGCGTATGCCCATGTGATGATGTGGATCTTGCCGTCGCTGCTGGTATTTGTGTTGTTCACGCAGCTGTTGCGCGGGGTCAGTGACACGCTGTCGCCGTTGCTGGCGCTGATCGTATCGACCAGTGTCGGCCTGGCACTGACGCCGGCACTGATTCGCGGTTGGTTCGGCTTGCCGCAGTTGGGGATTCAAAGTGCGGCGTACGCCGGACTGGCCGGTAACCTGGCAGCGATGGCGTGGCTGGCGTGGCGCCTGATTCGCAAGGGCCATCCACTGGCGCCAGACCGCGAGTTCTTCGCCGCGCTGCGTCTCGACGGGGCGATTCTCGGCAAGGTGTTGCGCATTGGCCTGCCGACCGGCGTGCAGATGATCGTGCTGTCGCTGTCGGAGCTGGTGATTCTGGCGCTGGTCAACCAGCACGGCTCGCAAGCGACGGCGGCGTATGGCGCGGTGACGCAGATCGTCAACTACGTGCAGTTCCCGGCGTTGTCGATTGCGATTACCGCGTCGATCCTCGGTGCGCAGGCCATCGGTGCCGGACGACTGGAGCGCATGGGGCCGATTCTGCGCACCGGGCTGCTGATCAACGTGTGCCTGACCGGCGGTTTGATCGTACTCGGCTACCTGTTATCGCACTGGTTGCTGGGGCTGTTCCTGACCGAGGATTCGACCCGGGCGATGGCTGAGCATCTGCTGCACATCATGCTGTGGAGCCTGTTGGTGTTCGGTTTTCAGGCGATCATCGGCGGCATCATGCGCGCCAGCGGCACGGTGTTGGTACCGGTGGCAATCGCGATCATCTGTGTGGTCGGCGTG
Organism: Pseudomonas sp. CROZ-RG-20F-R04-15; assembly: GCF_022662375.1. Taxonomy (GTDB): domain Bacteria; phylum Pseudomonadota; class Gammaproteobacteria; order Pseudomonadales; family Pseudomonadaceae; genus Aquipseudomonas. Next base: position 17,065 of record NZ_JAKNQL010000030.1, read on the forward strand.
CAATTGCCGGCGGCGTACTGGCTGGACGGGCAGTATGGTTTGCAGGGCGTGTGGATGGCGTTTCCGGTGGCGTATCTGGGCATGCTGGTGCTGCAGACCTTGTATTACAAACTGGTCTGGCAGCATCAGAAGATCGAGCGAATGGTGTAGGCGCTGGCGTAACGGTCGGATGTTTGCTTAAGTCAATCGTGGCCCTCGACGGCAAGCCCCGCCTGGAGAATCCCATGTCGATCCGATTGCTGCTGGCTGCCGCGTGTTCGCTGTGCGTCGTCTCTGCCGCGCAGGCGGTCGAATACACGAGGGTCAACACCACCGCCAGTCAGATCAGTTTCACCTATAACCAGATGGGTTCGCGGATGTACGGCACCTTCGGCAAGTTCGAGGCGACACTGGACTTCGATACTGACGACCTCGCCAACGCCCACACTACGTTGCACATCGACCTCACCAGCATCGACGCCGGTAGCGCGGACGCCAACACCGAACTGGTGAAACCGGCGTGGTTCGACACCGAAAAATTCCCTGTGGCGGTATTCGAGTCGAGCCATTTCACTCTAGTTGCGGAACACCGTTACTTGATTGATGGCCAGCTCACCCTAAAAGGCATCACCCGTGATGTACAGGTACCGGTGGAACTGAAACCGGGCAACGACATCGGTATTTTCGACGGTGAGCTGGTGCTCAAGCGCGACGAGTTCGGCCTCGGCGCTGGGGAGTGGGCGGATACCGTGGTGTCCAAGGACATCGCCATCAAATTCAAAGTGGTGGCGCCACAGCAGTGACGCCACCGGTTTCAATCAATACGCGCGCCAGTGCCCCGGCACCCAGCGCCATTGGTTGCCGCCCCAGCGATAGTGCCCGGCAACCCAGTGATAACCCGGCGCCGGCATCACCGGAACGACTTCGACCAGCGGCGGGGGCCGATGCGGACGGGCCGGCTCGACGACGCAACCGGACAACGTAACGGCCACCAGCGTGGCGGCCAGCAGTGCTTTAACGGTCTTCGACATGGAGGTGTTCTCGCGAGAAGTGATGGTCAGGCTGTCGCGCATTCATCGCACCCAATGCCCCTCGACCCAGAACCAGTTTGGCCCGCGCGCCTGCCAGTGCCCGGGTTTCCAGCGTGCGCCGTACCTTACCGGTTGCCAGTGTCCGGGCATCCACACATAACCACGTCCTTGCCAGCGCCAATGCCCTTGATCCCAGACATAACCGGGACGCGCGCCGGGCATCACTTCCATGCGCATCGGCGGTGGCGCTTGCTGGACGATCACCACCGGTTGCGCAAACACCGGGGCGCTGCTCAGCGCGGCCAGCGTCAACGGCACCAGCAGCAGGGTTTTTCGCCATTTGGACAGGGAACGCAAAACGCTCATGACAACTCCTCAAGGCCTGCGTTGAAAAGTGAACGCAACTGCAGAATTGGATGCCTGATTTGCGAAAGATCCCGTCTGAGGCGGATGAAATTTTTGTCAGGGAGGGCGATGCGAGAACGTCAGCATGGCGCCGCAGCAAGACGCCCGGCGCGCGTGATGGTTTTTGCCTGTGAGGCTGGACTCAATAAAACCGGTCTTGTTCTTTCATTGCCTGAATTTGCCAGAACGTCCTGCCCGAGATCAGCAGAAACAGCAGTGCGAGCAACACACCGCCGGTCATGATGTAGAAGCTCGTACGGTAACTCTGCAATTGGCTGGTGATACAGCTTTTATCCGGCATCCACGGAGACACCAGCAGGGTGATGGGGCCGCCGACTTCATATTGGGTATGCTCGACGTAGCGTTCGTCGGCGTGTTGCCCTTCATGGGGCTGGCCCTGGGCATCGGTGTATTGATAGTGAATGACCTTGCCATTGGCGTTCATTGGAATCTTTTCCAGTGCCGTGACGCTGCCGCGGGTTTCCACACCGTTGAAACTCAGCGCCCCAAAAAGCATGCCCGACTTGTGCGCCATTGCAGCGAGCAGCAAAACCACGCAGCAAGCAACGGTCAGCATGACGATACGGTTGTAGAGGTGATCCTTGGCAGCTTCGCGCGGGTAGTGCATGGCCGATCCCTGGTGGTGACATTTGTAGGAGACCGTTACATCGGCGCTCGGAACAGGAACTTTAGACGTCGAGCGGGCGCGTCACGGTATGATGTCGCGGCTCGCCGACCGCTGCGGCGGTCGGCAACGCTTTTTACCGTCGGAGTTAGTCATGCCACGCATCACCCACTACAAATCCCCATGCCACGAGGCCGTCAACAGCCAGATTCTGCAGCTGGTCGTCGACTACCTGACCGACATCAGCGCGGTCGGTCTCGGCCCGAGCAATCTGCTGTACAACGTTTATCAGTACGCAGTCGGCTATGAGGTGCATCTGTATCTGGAAGCGTTGAATGGCGAGAAGGGTATCGACGTGGAGTTGCTGGTTGCTACCGACGAGGATGATCCGGAGCAAGTGATCGGCTTTTTGTTGTATCTGCCAGTGCAGGGCGACTGGGAAGCGTGCAGCGTCGCCTACATGGCGGTGCGCGAAGGGCATCGGCGTCAAGGCGTGGCGCGGGCAATGATCGGCGAAATGGTCGGGCGTTATCCCCATGCCGAACTGGCCTGCACGGTCGGCAAAGTCCCGTACTTCGAAGCGTTGGGCTTTGAGGTGATTGGCCAACGTGAAACGCAAGTGTTGATGAGCACCCGGCATTACCGCAGCAATGGCTTGCGCGGGTTTATCGACACCACGCCGATTTACCGCTCGCTGGAAGTACAGCAGATCCACACTTATCTGCTGCAGAAAAACGGCAAACGCGCGATGCTCGATGCCGAGAAACAGCGCGACCGTCACCTCGATCAGACCACCCGTCACACCGAAGAATTTGTCCGCCAGCGCCTCACGCTGCACTGAAAGCTGATTTACGCAGACAAAAAAAGAGCCTCAAAGCTCTTTGATGGGGAGGAAGTAGAGCCCTCGAGGCTCAAGATGCGCATGAAGCAAGGCACGGGCTTGATTGGGGTTCAGAGCACCCGTGCCTACGCAGCGCTCGAAGAGCGGAGCCACTGCGTGATTCCATCCTAGGAGTGTGCAAGTGGCCACTCAAGTACCGCCAGTCGCCCGAACGGCGGCGCGTTCGACCATGGCCATGATGGTTGCAGACAGCTCGTCGCTGGCCTCTTTTGCGCTTATTTCACCGTTGGCAGCGGCGTGCGAAAGTGCTTCGGCGGCGCCGAGCATGGCGCGCAATCCGGCCGGCGTGATCTGCCCGCCGCTGGCGTACGGCGCCAGATCGCTGCGGCATTTTTCAAGGAAGATCGCCTCGTATTCGCGCTTTATCTTTTCCAGCTCCGGGGTGCTCGCCAGCGCGGCGATGATCCCCGGAATCTCCGTGCCCTGGAACATGACGCAATCGACGTACGCCGTGGCAATCACTGAGGCGAGGCCGCTCAGTGTCGGTTCGCTGCGGGCGGTGGCGGCATCCATCAACACCGTTTGTCGTGCATCGAATTCCCGATACAGCGCTGCAAGTAAACCGGCACGGGTGACGAAATGGTCATAGACCACCGGTTTGGTCACCCCGGCTTTTTCTGCCAGATAACCGAGGGTCAAGGCTTCGGTGCCTTGGGCACGGATGATTTGCCATGCGACGTCGAGCAACTGGCGCAAGCGGTCTTCGCGCGCCAGGCGGCGGCGCGGTTGAACAGAGGATTGCCGTACTGAAGTTTTACCGGTTGACATGCTTATCTACCATCCGTAGCTTACTGTTCGTAACTTACTCCAAGTATATAAGCCTTGCTGTGCAATCACCAACCGGAGATTCTTCCATGCACGCCCTGATTGTTGTTGCCCACCACGACCCGCGCTCGCTGACCCACAGCGTGGCCGCGCAGATTGCCGAAAGCCTTGTTCAGGCCGATCCGGCCAATACCTTTGAAATCGCTGATCTCTATGCCGAAGGCTTCGAGCCACGTTTCGGCGCGGCGGATTTCGCGGTGCATCACCGTGAGTCCACGCCGCCCGTGGACATACTGCCCGAGCAGGCGCGCATCGACCGCGCCGATACTTTGGTGCTGGTCTACCCGGTGTACTGGTGGTCGATGCCGGCGCTGCTCAAAGGCTGGATCGATCGAGTGTTCAGCAATGGCTGGGCCTTCGATTTCACCGGCGATCTCAAACACGTGAAGCTGCTGCAGCGCCTGCGCGTGCATCTGGTCGGCCTCGCCGGCGCGGATGCACGCACTTACGAGCGCCACGGCTATGGCGCTGCGATGAAGGCGCAGATTGAGCACGGGATTTTCGATTACTGCGGAGCGACAGTACTGAGTTCGACGTTGCTGCCGGAATCAGAGTTGCGCGATCCACGGGAGCAGTTGGCGGTTGCAAGGGAACTCGGTAGCCAAATCTTCACATAGCTCTTTGTGGGAGCGAGCTTGCTCGCGAAGGCGGTGTGTCAGGCAGTATTGAGTCGACTGACACTCCGTCTTCGCGAGCAAGCTCGCTCCCACAGTGGAACTCGGATGTTAGCGCGATCCAGGCCAGCCTGATTTTTCGAGCGCAGCGAGCAGGGTGTCGGCATCCAGTCCCGGCACGCAATGCCCGTTGCCTTCGGTGCTTTCGCTGGCCAGCAGGGCATTGATGATCGCTTCTTCAACCGCCTCGGTCGCCGCCAGAAACAGCTCGCTGATATGGTCATTGTTGACCATGCGCAAACCGTCGCAGGTCGGCGCGCCTTTGCCTTCGTAGGCGGCGGGCGGCACGTGAGCGTTGCCGGTGGCGAAGGCGATGAAAATGTCGCCGCTGTGATCCTCGTTGCCACCGCCGGTACGCGCCAGACCCAGGCTCGCGCGTTGCGCCAGACGTGTGCATTGATGCGGCAATAGCGGCGCGTCGGTGGCCAGGCAGACGACGATCGAACCCATGCCAGGATGCGGCAATGACGCGCGCAAGAACGGCGAATCCTTCTGTTCCATGTAACGCCCGACCGGGTAGCCATCGACCCGCAACTCGCTGCGTATGCCGTGGTTGGCCTGCACGATGGCGCCAACGGTCCAGCCACCCTGAGCACGGCTCAATCGCCGCGACGAGGTACCGATGCCACCCTTGAACTCATGGCAGATCATGCCGCTGCCACCGCCGATTGCACCTTCCACCACTGAACCGTCGACCGCGTTTTTCAGGGCTTCAGCCACATGCGCGGGCTGGACGTGAAAACCGTTGATGTCGTTAAGCAAACCGTCAAAGGTTTCCAGCACCACCGGCATGTTCCAGTAGAGACGACCGTCGTCGGGTTGCTGCTGACGATCCAGCGCGACCAAGGCATCGCGCACCACGCCGAGGCTGTGGGTGTTGGTGAAGGCAATCGGGCTGGTCAGCAGCCCCGCCTCGCGAATCCATTCAAGCCCGGTGGCGTCGCCATTGCCATTGAGCACATGCACGCCGGCAAAACACGGTTGCTGATTGCTCGAACCAGCGCGCGGTTCGATCAGCGTGACGCCGCTGCAGATGTCGCGGCCGGCGCTGCTGCGGCCGCGCACATTGCTGTGGCCGACGCGCACGCCGGGCACATCGGTGATGGCGTTGAGCGGGCCGGGTGGTAGTTGGCCGATGCGGATGTTGAGGTCACGGGCACGAGGTTTCATTGATTGTTGTCTCTCTAAAAAATGCTGGGTTATTCGCCGACCCCTGTGGGAGCGAGCCTGCTCGCGAATGCGTCGGCACTTTCAACACATCAGTGCCTGACCCACCGCTTTCGCGAGCAGGCTCGCTCCCACAGGGTTTTGTGGAATGTTCAAAAGGCTTTATTGGCCGTTCTTGACCTTGCTCCACACCCGCGTGCGCACCCGCTCCGTGGCTTTCGGCAAAGGTTCAAGGGTGTACAGCGTGGCCATCGCTGCGGCGGAGGGATAAACCGCCGGGTTGTCCCGCGTGGCTTCTGCCACTAGCGCAGTCGCGGCGCGATTGCCATTGGGATACGACAGATGATCGCTGACCGGCGCGATCACTTCGGGGCGCAGCAGATAGTCGATAAACGCCAGACCCTGAGGACGATTCGGCGCGTCCTTGAGCAGCACCAGCGTGTCGAACCACACAGGTGCGCCTTCCTTGGGCAGGCTGTAGGCGATCTTCACGCCGTTGTTGGCCTGCTCGGCATTGGTCTTGGCTTCTAGCATCGCCCCCGACCAGCCCACCGCCACGCAGATGTTGCCGTTGGACAGGTCGCTGATGAATTTCGACGAGTTGAAGTAGGCGATGTGCGGGCGCAGTTTCAGCAACAGCGCTTCGGCTTTTTTATAGTCTTCGGGATCGGTGCTGTTCGGTGGCAAGCCGAGATAATGCAGGGCGACCGGCAGCATCTCCGACGGCGAGTCGAGCATCGCCACACCGCACTGGCCGAGTTTGGCGAGGTTGGCTTCGTTGAACACCAGATCCCACGAGTCCACCGGCGCCTTGTCGCCCAGCGCCGCGCGCACCTTGTCGACGTTGTAGCCGATGCCGTTGGTGCCCCACAGGTACGGCACAGCGTATTGATTGCCGGGATCGTTGTTGGCCAGTTTCGCCAGCAGGTCACTGTCGAGATTCTTCCAGCCCGGCAGTTGCTCGCGTGGCAGCGGGGCGAGGGCGCCGGCCTTGATCAGCGTCGGCAGGCTGAAGTTGCTTGCCACCACCACGTCGTAGCCGCTGCGGCTGGTCATCAGTTTGCCTTCGAGGACTTCGGCACTGTCGAAGGTGTCGTAGACCGGCTGGATACCGCTGTCGCGCTGGAAATCGTGGAGGGTATTCGGGCCGATATAGTCGTACCAGTTGTAGACGTGCACGCTCGGCGCGTCAGCGGCCAGGGCGATCGAGCTGGCGCCAATCCCGGCCAGCAGGCCCAGTTTACTGCTGAGGTTGATACAGCCACGGCGACGACGCATGATGCGGCACTCCTGGCCTGTGCAGGCCGGTGATGAACAAGAGTGGTCAGCCTATCGGGCCGGCCAGGCCTGACCCATTCCCATCATGGGTTACTCACAAGGGGTAGTGCGTGGACGCGTTGCTGCAGGAACTGCCAGTGCATCAAAGTCTGGCGCGGGTATTTGCCGGTGTCGGTCAGGCCGGTTTCTGGCGCGCGCTGGTGGACACCTTGCGGTTGCTGGTGCCGCTGGACAACGCACTGGTAGCGCTGATGCAAGCCGGGCAGGCGCCGCAGTTGCTCATCGACTTCGACAGCCAGGGCCGCGCCGACGAGCAGGAAGAGCTGGCCGGTTACAGTGCCGGGATGTACCTGCTCGATCCGTTTTATCAAGCCGCATCGACTGGCATTGCCGACGGCTTGCACAGCCTCGCCTCGGTCGCGCCGGACCAGTTTCTGCACAGCGAGTACTACCAGAGTTACTTCCGTTCGGTGGTCGGCGAAGACGAGTTGCAGTTCATGGTTAATGTCGAGGGCGGCGTGCTTGGATTGTCATTGGGGCGCTCGACGCCGTTCGACATGGCCGAGCAGGGCCGCTTGCTGTGCGTGCGCGATTGGGTGCTGGCGGCGATGCGTCGGCATGTGCAGTTGCTGCCACCGCAAGGCGCGGTGGCTGATACGCCGGTTGGGGATCTGGCGACGTTACTCGATCGCTTCGATGCGCGGCTGACCGTGCGTGAGGTCGACACGGCGCGGCTGATCCTGCAAGGTTTCTCCAGCAAGGCGATGGCCCAGCAGATGGGGATTTCGCCGGAGACGGTCAAGGTGCATCGGCGCAATCTGTATCACAAGCTCAATGTCACCGGGCATGGTGAGTTGTTTGCGCTGGTGTTGCGCCCGCACTGAAGATCATCGGTCGTACACATAAACCTGTGGGAGCGAGCTTGCTCGCGAATGCGGTAGATCAGTCAACCTCATTGGCGACTGACAAAACGCTTTCGCGAGCAAGCTCGCTCCCACAGGGGATGTGTGTTGTTCAGGGAATCTTCGGGGTGTCAGGGGGTGCGCTGGAAGACTAAAGCCTTGAGGCCGCTTTCGGGATCTACGTCAGGAAACTCCGGCGGATTCTCCAGCCGCTCTACAAAACGCAGACTTGGCGCTTCCTGCGTCACGCCATCAATCAGAAAGTCCGAACCAAACGCCGGATCGTTCATGCACGCCAGCACTGTGCCTTGCGCCGTGAGCAATTCCGGCAGACGGCGCAGCACGCGCTGGTAATCCTTGGTCAGCAGGAAACTGCCTTTCTGGAACGACGGCGGGTCGATGATCACCAGATCATACGGGCCACTGTTGATCACCTTGCCCCAGGACTTGAACAGGTCGTGGCCGAGAAAACTGACTTTGCTCAAGTCATGGCCGTTCAAGCGATGATTGTCGCGGCCACGGCTCAGGGCCGCGCGGGACATGTCCAGATTGACCACATGGCTGGCGCCACCTTCGATGGCCGCCACGGAAAACCCGCAGGTGTAGGCAAACAGATTCAACACGCGTTTGCCGTTGGCCTGTTCGCGCACCCAGTTGCGCCCGTAACGCATGTCGAGAAACAGCCCGGTGTTTTGTTTGCGTCCGAGGTCGACGCGGTAGTGCAAACCGCCCTCGACGATGCTCATTTCGTCGATCTCATCGCCCAGCAGCCATTCGGCGGTGCTCTGTGGCAAATAGCGATGCTGAATCAGCAGCGTGTGCGCGCCCGACTGTTTCCATTCGGCGGAACCCGTGAGTTTCAGCAGTAACGCCTTGAGATTGTCCAGTTGCTCAGGCAGCGGTTCCTTGAACAGCGACACCAGCACCACGCCTTGCAGCCAGTCCACGGTCAACTGCTCCAGCCCCGGCCAGCAGCGTCCGCGCCCGTGGAACAGGCGGCGGGTTTCGCTCGGTGCGGCCGCGAGGGCCGGCAGCAGATGGGCGTGGAGGGTGGCGAGGGCTTCAGGGTTCATCGGTCAGGATCGGCAAGCAAAAGGGCCGGCATTTTAACCACAAATACGCCGCCGCGAACGATTGCCGCCGACGGGCAAAAATACCGTTTCGCAAAAGACCTGTATCAAAAATGAATTTCTGCAGAGCCCGCTGCTCATACCAGTTAAGCAGCGGATTCAAGCCGCTAAATCGTTAATGCAATTCAGGGAGTGCAGTTCCATGTGCCCAACACCGACGGCGAGCGCGCACCTTCCTGACGGATTGATTCTGGTGGTTGAGGATGATCCGTTGATTCTGGAGTTTCTCTGCGAAATTCTTCAGGAGGAAGGTTTCAAGGTCGAGCCGCAGATCAGCGCCGACGCGGCCTCGCAATATCTCGAGGAGCACGCGCCGGAAGTGGCGCTGTTACTGACTGACATCACCATGCCCGGCACCCTCAATGGCGCTGACCTGGCCAATCTGGTCGGCGACCGCTGGCCGGACAAACCGGTGATGGTCATGTCGGGTTATGAAACGCTGGAGACCTCCGGGGTCAAGCACCCGGTGGCGTTCATCAAGAAGCCCTGGGCCATCGGTCAATTGCTCGACTGCGTCGACAGCGCGTTCAAATCCAAGGCGCCGCGCCTGCACTGACAAGTGCTACATTGCCGGGCACATCTGCCCGGCCCCTTGCCAGAGGAAGCGAACTTTTGCCTGCTCACGACACTCTTTTCAACCGCGCGTTCGGCGCGTTTCTGTTCGACATGGACGGCACTGTCCTCAATTCCATCGCCGCTGCCGAGCGGATCTGGTCAGCCTGGGCCGTGCGCCATGGCGTCGACGTGGAAACCTTTTTGCCGACCATTCATGGCGCGCGTGCCATCGACACGATCAATCGCCTGAACCTGCCGGGCGTGGATGCCGAGGCGCAAGCGGCGTTCATCACCGAGGCGGAAATCGCAGACGTTGAAGGCATTGTCGAGATTCCCGGCGCGGCGCAGTTTCTCAACAGCCTGCCCAACGATCGCTGGGCGATGGTGACGTCGGCACCACGGGATCTGGCGTTGCGGCGGATGGCGGCGGCGGGGATTCCCGCGCCGGCGGTGATGATCACCGCGGAAGATGTGAAGGCTGGCAAACCTGATCCGGCCGGCTACCTTCTGGCAGCCAAACGTCTTGGTCTGGAAGCGCATGATTGCCTGATCTTCGAAGACGCCACCGTCGGCATTCAGGCTGCCGAAGCGGCTGGCGCGGGGTTGATGATCATCACCACGACGCACCAGCATCCGCTGGAAACGGCGCATGCGACGTTGGCCAGTTACGCTGACATCCGTGTCGCAGTCGACAACAACGGCCAACTCCACTTGCAAAAAAACTGACACAACACAATCCCTGTGGGAGCGAGCCTGCTCGCGAAAGCATTGTCATAGCCAATATTGATCTTGGCTGACCCACCGTTTTTGCGAGCAGGCTCGCTCCCACATTTGTCCAGTGTGGATTGGAGGTCAATAAACCCCAGGCACCAAACGCCAACTCCGCCCGCAATAAGCCTCGTACTCCGCCCCAAACTGCGCACGCAGCAGCGCTTCCTCCGAATGAATCCGGGCAATCAGCGGGATCAATGTCAGCGCCGCCAGCATCAGTCCGACCACCGAGCGAAATGCCAATGCCCAGCCCACAGCATTGATCACCAGCCCCAGATAACTCGGGTTGCGCAGGTGCTGATAGATGCCATCCGTCACCAAACGATGCCCCGGCTGGATCGCCACCAGTCCACTGAAGCGCCGCCCCAGCACAAACACCGGCCACAACCGCAGTGTGCCGCCGACGATAAACAGCAATGCGCCGAGCCAACGCACGCCTTCACCGCCAAACGTCCAGAAGTTCACTCGGTCGCAGTAAGCCGGCAGAAAACCACTGACCAGCCCGATCACACCGAACGCCGGAATCACCCAGCGATTGGCGCGATCTTCACGTTCGCCAGAACTGAGGTTGACCTCGCTGAACAGCGAAGCAATCACCATCGCCACCGTCGCCAGTGCCACGATCACCAGTGAACCGTGAGAAAAGAACATCGCCACACCGCCAATGCCCCACACCGCCAGCCCGAGGTAGGCAAGTGTGGCGAGTACCGCAACGACGGTCATTTGCGCAGACATTTTCATGGTCGACTCACGGCTGGATGCTGATCCCATGAGTGTAGATCCACCGAAAAACCTGTGGGAGCGAGCCTGCTCGCGAAGGCGTCGGGTCAGTCAATTTTGATCTTGGATGTGCCGGCCCCTTCGCGAGCAAGCTCGCTCCCACAGGGTTCTGCGTCGTACAGAGAATGCGAGTTCACATCTGAACCTGTGGGAGCGAGCTTGCTCGCGAAGGCGTCGGGTCAATCAATTTTGATCTTGGATGTGCCGGCCCCTTCGCGAGCAGGCTCGCTCCCACAGGGTTGTGCGTCGTACAGAGAGTGCGAGCTCACATCTGAACCTGTGGGAGCGAGCCTGCTCGCGAAGGCGTTGGGTCAGTCAATTTAGATTTTGGGTGTGCCGGCCCCTTCGCGAGCAAGCTCGCTCCCACAGGGTTCTGCGTCGAATAGAGAATGCGAGATCACTTCTGAACCTGTGGGAGCGAGCTTGCTCGCGAAGGCGTTGGGTCAGTCAATTTTGATCTTGGATGTGCCGGCCCCTTCGCGAGCAGGCTCGCTCCCACAGGGTTCTGCGTCGTACAGAGAATGCGAGCTCACATCTGAACCTGTGGGAGCGAGCTTGCTCGCGAAGGGGCCGTGTCAGTCAGCAGATACCTTGTCGTCAGTCAGGACTTTGCGGAACGTTTCCACCAATGGCCGCAAATTGATCCGGTGCCATGCCGCCCACAACGGCGTGGTCAGCGTCAGCCATGGCAGTTCACGCAACACCACGCCCGGCGGCGCGTTATGGCTCAGGCCTTTTTGAATCATCGCAATCCCCAGTCCCGACGCCACCAGTCCCAGCGCAGTAAACGGTTCGGTCGCTTGCATGCGTACATCCGGGGTGAACCCCGCACGGATGCAGGCGCTGACAAATTCATCGTTGGCATCCTGACGCGGCTGCACGCCGATCCATTCCTGCTCGGCCAGATCCTGCGGGCTCAACGAAAGCGCTCTGGCTAAAGGATGATGTTCCGGCAACGCCAGCAGCATCGGATCATCCAGCACCTGAAAGCCCAGCAGATCCGGATCGTCATCGGTCGGCGGCTCACTCACAAGTGCGATATCGAGGCTACGCTGTCGCAGGCCTTCCAATTGCTCGGCGGAACTGAGGTTGTACAACGCGACGTGCACGTTCGGCCGATCGGCGCGCAACACGCGCAAGGCATTGGGCAGTACGCCGGCGTGCATGGCGTTCTCGATATAGCCGATGCACAAGCCACCTTCTTCGCCGCGACCGAGACGCTTGCCGAGGGATTCCAGGCGATTGGCGTGGGTGAGCAGGGCGCGGGTTTCGGCGAGGAAGGTCTGGCCGTCGCGGGTCAGGCGAATGCGTTGCTGGCTGCGTTCGAACAGGGTCAGGCCCAGACGCTCTTCGAGCTGGGCGATCTGTCGGCTCAGCGGCGACTGGGAAATATGCAGCCGTTCGGCAGCGCGGCCGACGTGTTCTTCCTCGGCGACTACAACGAAGTAGCGCAATTGGCGGATGTCGATCATGTCAGACCTATAGGGACTCAAGTGCTGCGCATTATGTCTTGGACGGTCTCGGTGTCGCAATCTAGGATCTGCTCAACGGTCACACAGACCCAGAACCTATTGAGGAAAAACCCATGAGCTTGAAAGACAAACTCCCCGGCCAACTGGGCTTCGGCACCGCGCCACTGGGCAACATGTTCCGCGCCATCCCGGAAGCCGAAGCGCAAGCCACCGTGCATGCCGCGTGGGATGCCGGCGTGCGTTACTTCGACACCGCACCGTTTTACGGTTCGGGCCTGTCGGAGATCCGCCTCGGTGAAGCGTTGAAGCAATACAAACGCGACGACTATGTGCTCAGCAGCAAGGTCGGCCGGGTGATTCTTGATGAAGTCGAAGACGCTGCTGCCCGCGATCTCGGCGAAAAAAGCGGTGTTTTCGAACACGGTCGGCCGAACAAAATCGTCAATGACTACAGCGCCGACGCGACCCTGCGCTCCATTGAAGACAGCCTCAAACGCCTGCAAACCGATCGCCTCGACATCGTCTGGGTGCACGACATCGCTCAGGACTTCTACGGTGATCAGTGGCTGGAATACTTCAATCAGGCCCGCACCGGCGCATTCAAAGTACTGACCCGCTTGCGTGAAGAAGGCGTGATCAAAGGCTGGGGCCTGGGCGTGAACAAAGTCGAGCCCTGTGAACTGACCCTCGACCTCAGCGAAGCTCAGCCGGATGGCTTTCTATTGGCCGGTCGCTACACACTGCTCGACCACGAACGTCCGTTGCAACGCTTGATGGATGCAGCGCTGGCGCAAAACGTTGAAATCGTCGTCGGTGGTCCTTATAGCTCGGGCATCCTGGCCGGTGGCTCGCACTTCGAATACCAGAAGGCCAGCCCTGAAGTCATCGCCAAGGTCGAGCAGATCAAACGCATCGCCGCTGCTTACAACGTCGATATCAAAGCCGCTGCGCTACAGTTCTCGCTGGCCAATCCCGCTGTTGCGGCGGTGATTCCCGGCGCCAGCAAACCCGGCCGAATTGCTGAAGACGTCGCCGCATTGTCAGCCGTTATTCCTGCCGGTTTCTGGCAGGCCATGCGCGACGCCCAACTGGTTTCCGAACGTGCACCATTGCCAATCGATGAGGTGAAAGCATGAAGATTGATCTGAGTGGAAAACTGGCCATTGTCAGCGGCAGCACTGCTGGTATCGGTTTGGGTATCAGCCAGTCGCTGGCCGAAGCTGGCGCCACGGTGGTGGTGATCGGCCGCGACACCGGCAAAGTTGAACAGGCGTTGGCGAGTATTCGCGAGAAAGTCCCGGGTGCACAATTGCGCGGTTTGACGGCCGATCTGGGCACCGCGGAGGGCGCGCAGAAGCTGTTCGCTGCTGAACCGCGCGCGGACATTCTGGTGAACAACCTCGGCATCTTCGACGCCGTGGATTTCTTCGAAGCGCCGGACAGCGAGTGGACTCGCTTCTATGAGGTCAACGTGATTTCCGGTGTGCGTCTGGCGCGGCATTATGTGCCGGCGATGGTCGAGCAAGGCTGGGGCCGAGTGATTTTCCTGTCTTCGGAATCCGGCGTTGCCACGCCAGCCGACATGATCAATTACGGCGTGACCAAAAGCGCCAATCTGGCGGTGTCGCACGGTCTGGCCAAACGTCTGGCTGGCACCGGGGTGACGGTCAATGCGATCCTGCCGGGGCCGACCTTCACCGATGGCCTGCAAGACATGCTCAAGGATGCCGCCGCCGAATCCGGGCGCAACCTGCGCGATGAAGCCGACGCCTTCGTGCTCAAGGCCCGTCCGACTTCGATCATCCAGCGTGTCGCCGATGTTGAAGAGGTCGCGCACCTGGTCACCTACATTGCTTCGCCGCTGTCCTCGGCCACCACCGGCGCAGCCTTGCGCGTCGATGGCGGCGTGGTCGACAGCCTGACGATCTGAATTCCCGAGAGAGACATTTATCTATGCCTACAGCATCTGCAACCATCGATATTCCGGCCTCGGCCGATCAGGTCTGGCAATTGATCGGCGGCTTCAACACGCTGCCCGATTGGCTGCCGTTCATTCCCAACAGTGAGCTGAGCGACGGTGGCCGCGTGCGCACCTTGCAAACCGCTGACGGCGCTGTGGTGGTCGAGCGTCTGCAAGCGTTCGACAACACAGCGAAGACCTACAGCTATTCGATTGAACAGGCGCCGTTCCCGGCCACTGATTACCTGGCGACGATCAAGGTCGAAGCTCAGGGGCAGGGCGCACGCGTGACGTGGTCGGGGCGTTTTAACGCCAAAGGCGTGAGCGATGAAGAAGTGGTGGCGCTGTTCAGCGGCATCTATCAGGGTGGCCTCGAGGCACTGCGCGCTAACTACCCAGCTTAATCATCCACCACAAAAACCTGTGGGAGCGAGCCTGCTCGCGAAGAGGGACTGTCAGGCAACATCTTTGTTGAATGACACTCCGCTTTCGCGAGCAGGCTCGCTCCCACATTGATTGCATTTCAAGGTGGAAGTCAGGAATTCTCGATCAGGCTCTGCCGGCAATCGAGCACCAGTTTCGCCCCGCCCAGATCACTGCTGCCGACTTCAAGACTGAAGCCATGCAAACTGACAATCGCCGCGACAATCGACAGGCCCAAACCAAAACCACCTTGGGGTTGCCCACCCTCGGCGCGATAGAAACGCTGGAACACCGCCTCTCGTTCAGCCTCGGGAATCCCCGGTCCTGAGTCGTGCACTTCAATGCGCGTCTGTCCACCCGCGTTCACCCCGCGCAACAGCACCGTGCCGCCCGGCGGCGTGAACTTGATCGAGTTGCTCAGCAGATTCGCCAGCGCTTCGAACAACAACGCCCGATCGCCATTCAGCGCCGGCAACGTTTCCGGCATGTTCAGCTCGAAACGCAGTTCGCCTTCTTCGGCCAGCGGCAGGTAAAACTCATGCAACTCTTCCAGCAACTGCACCGGGTCGAGCTCGACAAAACCTGAACGGCGCTGGCGATCCTCCAGTTCGGAAATCCGCAGCAACCCGCGAAACCGCGCCATCAGAGTGTCCGCTTCCGCCAGCACCAGATCCAGTTGCGCCGCCTCCTGCGAGCCTTCGCCGGCCTGCTGCTGCATGCGATACAACTGCGCGCGCAGGCGCGTCAGCGGGGTACGCAAGTCATGAGCGATGTTGTCGCAGACGCCTTTGACTTCATTCATCAAGCGCTCGATGCGTTCGAGCATGGCGTTGACGATGGCGGCGAGCATGTCCAGTTCATCGCGGCGGTTGGACAGCGGCAAACGATGGGTCAGGTCGCCGGCGACAATCGCCTGGGCGCTGGCCTGAATCGCCCGAATCCGCCGCAGCGGCCGGCGTCGCAGCAAATGCCAGCCAGCAATCCCCGGCAGAATCGTCAACGACACGCCCCAGAACAACGCATGCAGAATGATCCGCGTCACCGCAAACAGCGAGCCGTTGTCGCGCAGCAACACCAGCCAGCGACCGTCGCGAGTTTGCGTGGCCACCGCGTCGCAGCTGTCATTGGGCAGGGTCGGGTCATCGGAGTCGGCGCAGTCGGCGAGCATGTGGATCTTGCCGTCCAGCGGCAGGCCTTCGGGAATCTGCTGCAAGGCACCGCCGAGGTAAACGCCGTCGGCATCGAACAAGCCATAGGCGTCGATGCCGCGAATATCGAAAGTCATGCTGGCGGCGAGGGCGTCTTCCAGTTGCTCGCCGCGAAAGTGCGAAAACAGATGCTGACGTTGCATCAGCGAATGTTTGGCGAGGTTGTCGAGGTAGCCGGAAACCTCGTAATACATGACCCCCATGAGGATCGCGCTCCACGCCACGAACAGCGAACTGTACAGCGCCAGCAAACGGCTGCTGGAGGAGCGCCAGCCGTCAGACGGGTTCGGCAATGACATAACCCGAGCCCCGTACCGTGCGGATCAGCGGCACATGGCCGACGGCGTCGATCTTCTTGCGCAGACGGCCGATGTGCACGTCGATCAGGTTGGTGCCGGGGTCGAAGTGATAGCCCCAGACCTCTTCGAAAATCATCATCCGCGAGAGGATCTGGCCGCTGTTGCGCATGAGGAATTCGAGCAGCTTGTATTCGGTCGGCAACAGCGTCAGCACTTGTTCGGCACGGCGTGCTTCATGGCTGATCAAATCCAGTTCGAGGTCGGCCACCTGCAAGGTTGTCGCCTGAGTCGCACCGCTGTTCTGTCGGCGCAGCAACACTTCGACTCGCGCGGCCATTTCATCGGTGGCGAATGGTTTGGTCAGGTAATCATCGCCGCCGGCGCGCAGGCCACGTACACGCTCGTCGACATCGGAGAGGGCGCTGATCATCAGAATCGGTGTGGCCACGCCCATGGTGCGCAGGGTGGTGACGATGGCCAGACCATCGAGCTCGGGCAGCATGCGGTCGAGGGTGATCAGGTCGTAATTGCCGCTCACGGCGCGGTCGAGGCCTTCGCGGCCATTGTCGACCCAGTCGACTTCCAGCCCGTGGCTGCTCAGTTCGGCGACGATTTCCCGCGCAGTCACGGCGTCGTCTTCGATGGTCAAGATACGAGTCATAGGCAGGCCTGCTGATCGGTTCAAACGGAATGGCAGCATTTTGCCAAGAAATTCCGCTGACGCTTTAAATTAACTTTCATGTTGTAGCTGTCATTTGCGCGCCTTGGGGATTTATTTGCCGCAACGTTGATATCATCTGGCCACAATTTCCATCAGGAGTGGTGCCGTGCGTCTTTCGATTCGCCGTGGCTGGATGCCGATCACCGGTCTGTTGCTGGTGCTGTTCAGCGCCTCGGCATGGGCCGCCAACACGCCGTGTTCCGGTAAGAAGGGCGGGATCAATCGCTGCGACGGCGACCTGTTCCTGTGCAATGACGGCTCCATCAGCGGCTCAAAGAAAAGCTGCGCAGCGATGTTTGGCGAGCGCCAGCAGGCCCGTCCGCAAAACTTCCTGCAAAGTGATGATGGCTGCGCCTGCGGCACCGGTTCCTTCTGCACTGGCCCACGCGGCGGGGTGTATTGCCTGACCCCAAGCGGTAACAAGAGCTACAAACGCAAATAACTGGCATTTGTGCCAATGCATAAAACCCGCTGTTATTCGGCCCTTGTTGCAATTTGCATGGTCCTGGGAAGTTCATTCTTTCTAACTTATTGAAACTGAATGATTTATTTATTTTTCGCGACTGGCACGGTCACTGCAATTCCTCTGATGACGAGTTGTAACACCATTTTTCATGCCTGGAGCAGAACAACAATGAATAGATCCCCTGATGGGTTTTATCCCGCCGTTGAAGAGTCGAGCAGCGTTTCGGGCGTGTCCTGGGGCGCGATCTTCGCCGGTGCTGCGGCTGCCGCTGCACTGTCGATGATTTTGGTGTTGCTCGGGTTCGGTTTGGGTTTCTCTGCCGTTTCACCGTGGGCCGGAGAGGGCGTCAGCGCCAAAGGCCTGGGCATTTCCACAATAGTCTGGCTGGCGGCAACGCAAATCATCGCTTCCGGCATGGGTGGCTACATCGCCGGTCGTCTGCGGGTGAAGTGGGCAAACATGCATGGTGACGAAGTGTATTTCCGCGACACCGCGCACGGTTTCCTCGCCTGGTGTGTGGCTACATTGGTTACCGCAGTGCTGGTGGTCGGTTCGGTCAGCAGCGTCATCAGTGGCGGTGTGCAGGCCGGTGCCAGTGTTGCTGGCGGTGCTGCCAGCGCGATGACCCAAGCGGCTGGTAGCGCTGCGGCGAACACCGACAGCAACCAGTACGGTTACTACATCGACAGCCTGTTCCGCGATGACCGTCCGGCTTCCGTCAGCGATGACGCTGCGCATGGCGCCGTGGCGCGGATCTTCGCGCAAAGCCTGGCCAACGGTCAGCTCAGTGCCGAAGACCGTACCTACCTCGCGCAACTGGTCGCCCAGCGGACCAACCTGACTCAGGCCGATGCCGAGCGCCGCGTTGATGAAATCTATGCGCGCACCCAGAAAGCCCTGGCCGACGCCAAAGTCAAAGCGCAACAAGCCGCCGACACCGCTGCGAAAGTCGCTGCCTGGACCTCGCTGTGGATGTTCATCTCGCTGTTGGCCGGTGCGTTCTTTGCCAGCCTCGCAGCCACCTTCGGCGGTCGTCGCCGCGATGCGGTCGAGTACGTTGAAGTCGACACCTACACCACGACCACTCCAGTCCGTTAAACAAGGAGCATGACCATGCGCTCACTACTGCTGTTTTTCCTCGGCGTCCCGATCCCGATCATCATCCTGATCGCCCTGTTCGTGCACTGATTGCTCCATTGAGGCCCATGCCTCGGCCGCTTCCACCTTCGGGTGGAAGCGGCTTTTTGCTTTCTGGCGGGCAACAAGGCGAGAATCCGCGCTGTGCTGTATTTCGATAGACCTCTGATTAAGGATGAGAACGTTGAACAAGAAGGAAATCAAACGTCAGGTGAGCGAGATGCTCGACGCCGGTCGCTCGAAAACCGAAACCTTCAAGGCGTTGTCCGGTGGCGCAGTCAAAGACAAGGTGCTGGCGTATCTGATCGGCTCGTGGCCCGATCCAGAACTGATTGATCGTCACACCGGCAAGATAAAGGTGCTGCTCGGGCTGACCTATATCCAGGCGTTGATCGGGCTGGTGGGCGGTTATTTCCTCGGTCTGACGATCAGCACCGGTTGGGCCATCGGCATGGGGTTGTTTGCCGGTGTCGTACCTTTGCTGTTCGCTTGGGGTTTTTACCGCAACGTGGCGCAGGCCTACACCGTGTATGTATTTCTCTCGATCACCCAGATGCCTCGTATGTTCAAGGACTATGGCGAAGATCCGATAGGCACGGTGATTGGCGTAGCGATCACGTTGGCCATGGTCTTTTTCGTCGCTTGGCTGAAAAACCTGCTGTTTCCTGACCTGGGTTTCTTCGGTGCAAAAAAGATCAAAGGGCAGTTCGTCTTCTCCAACTGATCGTTGGACAATCCAACCGCTTTCACTGGCCTGGATCAATATTTCGAGCGGCGAGATCGCCTAACGTAAATGATCCCGGCCTTTGCTGAGGTATGAACTACAGTGCTTCACGCGCACCTTGTTGCGCTGACGAAGTGCGCGTCGACGCCCCAATCACAGCAACAATAAACGCGTCGACACGCTGTAGTGCAGCAAGGAGCTGACACCACCTCAACCGAACTTTCACGGATGAACATCGCAATGCACTGCCAAGAAAGAACTTTCGATATCCAGCCATTGGCGCAGGCGGATATGACCGTCCACATCAACGGCCAAGCGGTCACCGCCGCCATCGGCGAGACCGTCCTCAGCGTTATCCAGTCCCTCGGCGTGCGCCAGATCGCGCGCAACGATCACAATCAGATCAGCGGCGCCTATTGCGGCATGGGCGTGTGCCAGTGCTGTCTGGTGAAAATCAACGGACGGCACAAACGCCGTGCTTGTCAGACCGTGGTGCGTGACGGCATGCACATCGAAACCCAGGTCAACCGCATCACCACGCAGGAGGTGATCGTATGAGCCTGCAACCGGTGATCGTCGGCGGCGGCCCGGCGGGGATGGCGGCGGCCATCGAACTGGCACGCCACGGCGTGCGCTGCACCTTGCTCGAGGAAGCTTCGCGGCTTGGCGGCGTGGTCTATCGCGGGCCGCTGCGGGACGGCGTGCAACTGGATTATCTCGGCCCGCGCTACGCCGAAGCGCTAGGCAAACTGCACGGTGATTTTCAGGAACAGTCCGGGCTGATCGACGTGCGCCTCAACCATCGTGTGGTCGGCGCTGAAGGCACCCGTGCGCTGGTGGTGCTCGATGGTGACGAGCGACTGCACGAGATCGGGTATGCGCAGTTGCTGTTGGCTGCCGGTTGCCATGAACGCAGCGTGCCGTTTCCCGGCTGGACCTTGCCGGGGGTGATCATGCTCGGTGGTCTGCAACTGCAAATCAAAAGTGGCGTGGTCAAGCCGCAAGGGCCGGTGATCATCGCCGGCACCGGGCCGTTGCTGCCGCTGGTGGCGACACAACTGCATGCCGCCGGCGTCAGCGTCGCTGGCGTGTATGAGGCCTGCGCGTTCGGCAAGATCGCCCGGGAAAGTCTGGCGCTGCTGAACAAGCCGCAATTGTTCCTCGACGGTTTGAGCATGCTCGCCTACCTGAAACTGCACGGCATCCCGATAAACTACGGCTGGGGCGTGGTCGAGGCGCATGGCGAGGGCGAGCTGAAAAGCGTCAGCGTCGCGCCGTACTCGGCCAACTGGGAACCGGACATGAGCCG
Source organism: Pseudomonas sp. CROZ-RG-20F-R04-15 (assembly GCF_022662375.1). GTDB lineage: Bacteria > Pseudomonadota > Gammaproteobacteria > Pseudomonadales > Pseudomonadaceae > Aquipseudomonas. The sequence continues at coordinate 37,807 of NZ_JAKNQL010000030.1, forward strand.
CGTCGAGCGCTTCGAAGCCAAGACCCTCGCGGTCGGTTACGGCTTTATTCCGCGCACGCAACTGAGCCAGCAGATGGGCCTGGATCACGGTTTCAGCGACGACGGTTATCTGCGCGCCAACGCGAATGTCTGGCAGCAAAGCAACGAACCGCACGTGCATCTGGCCGGCGATATGGGCGGGATTCGCGGCGGCGAAGCGGCGATGCTCGCCGGCAAGATCGCCGCAACCTCGATTCTCCTGCAAAGCGGCGTGCTCGAAGAGGAATTGGCGCGGGTTCGCCGCGACCGCTACTTGAGCAAACTCAAAGCCATCGTGCGCTTTCGCGCCGCCGTCGATCGCTACACCGAACGCGGCGTCGGCCAGACCGCATTGCCCGCCGCCGACACGGTGATCTGCCGTTGCGAACACGCGACCCGCGCCGACATCGACCTGGCGCTGGAGCAGGGCGTGCAAGACATCGCCAGCCTCAAAATGCGCACCCGCGTGAGCATGGGCGATTGCCAGGGCCGGATGTGCGTCGGCTACTGCAGCGACCGTCTGCGTCAAGCGACCGGCCGCAAGGACGTCGGTTGGCTGCGCCCGCGTTTCCCGATCGATCCGATTCCTTTTTCCGCGTTCCAGTCTGTCGGCACGGAGGCCGCTGCCCATGAGTAAGTTCTATGACGTGGTCATTGTCGGTGGCGGCGTGATCGGGGCGTCCTGCGCCTATCAATTGTCCAAGCGCAAAAACCTCAAGGTGGCACTGATCGACGCCAAACGCCCGGGCAACGCAACCCGTGCGTCGGCCGGCGGTTTGTGGGCGATCGGTGAGTCGGTCGGCCTCGGCTGCGGGGTGATTTTCTTCCGCATGATGTCGGCCAACCGCAAGCGCGAAACCCAGGGCGCGGCGGTAGCGGTGGACGCCAGCACGCCGCATATTCTGCCGGAGTCGTTTTTCGATTTTGCCCTGCAGTCCAACGCCCTGTACCCGGCGTTGCACCGTGAGCTGAAGGACAACCACGGCATGGATTTCAAGTTCGAAAAGACCGGGCTGAAATTCGTCATCTACGACGACGAAGACCGGCTCTACGCCGAGCACATCGTCGGCTGCATTCCGCACCTGGCCGATCAGGTGCGCTGGCTCGATCAGGCGGCGCTGCGCGAGTCTGAACCGAGCGTCAGCCATGAAGCACGCGGGGCGCTGGAGTTTCTCTGCGACCATCAGGTGAGCCCGTTCCGCCTCGCCGACGCCTACATGGAAGGCGCGCGGCAGAACGGCGTCGACATCTTCGTCAACACCAACGTCACCGGCGTCTTACATCACGGCAGCCGCGTGACCGGTGTGCAGACGGCCGAGGCGGGCGTGTTCCACTGCAAGACGCTGATCAACGCCGGCGGTGCCTGGGCGGCGGACTTGAGCGAATGGGCGACGGGGATTCGCATCCCGGTGAAACCGGTGAAGGGCCAGATTCTGCTCACCGAGCGCATGCCGAAAATCCTCAACGGCTGCCTGACCACCAGCGATTGCTACGTGGCGCAGAAAGACAACGGCGAGATCCTGATCGGCAGCACCACCGAAGACAAAGGCTTCGACGTCACCACCACCTACCCGGAAATCGCCGGGTTGGTGCAGGGCGCGGTGCGCTGCCTGCCGGAACTCAAGGATGTGAATCTGAAACGCACCTGGGCGGGCTTGCGTCCGGGCTCGCCGGATGAGTTGCCGATTCTCGGGCCGATGCGTGGGGTGGAAGGGTATTTGAATGCCTGCGGGCATTTCCGCACCGGGATTCTGACCTCGGCGATTACTGGCGTGCTGCTGGACAAACTGGTCAACGATGAACCGCTGCCGCTGGACATCACGCCGTTTCTGGCGGACCGGTTTGAGGTGGCGCCGGTCAAGCAAGTGCTGGAACTGGAACTGGTCTGACCTTGGCAAGATGATCGTTCCCACGCTCCGCGTGGGAATGCCTCAAGGGACGCTCCGCGTTCCAGCTTGCGAATTGGAACGCAGAGCGTCCCGGGCTGTATTCCCACGCGGAGCGTGGGAACAATCGGGTGTGGCTCAGGATTTGCGTGATTCTTCTTCGAGTTGGTCGGATTCAAACAACCGCGCCAGTTCCGCTCGGGCTTCCTGCGCGGTTTGCAGGACTTTCGCCGCGTCGTCGTAGATCGCGTGTTGCGCCTCCAGCACCTGTTCGTCGTGATGCTTGAAGCGCTTGATTCGTGCATCGGCCTGGGCCTGGGTCAGACCAAGCCCCACCAACGTACGCCGGCTCATCTCCAGACTTGAGTAATACGTCTCACGAATCGCCTCCGCACCAACATCGACCAACCGATGCACATGCTGACGGTTACGCGCCCGGGCGATGATCTTCATGTGCGGATACAGCTTGCGCACCACCTCGGCAGTCTTGATGTTGGTCTCCGGATCATCCGTGGCAATCACGAAATATTCCGCCTCGCCGACCTTGGCCGCGTTAAGAATTTCCGGGCGCATCGGATCACCATAAAACACTGGCACACCGCCAAAACTGCGCGACAGTTCGATGGTTTCCACCGATGTGTCCAGCGCAACGAACTTGATGTTCTGCGCACGCAGAATCCGCGCGACGATCTGGCCCATCCGGCCCATGCCGGCGATCACCACACGCGGGGTGTCAGTGTCGATCTCGCGGTATTTTTCCGGCACTTCCACCGGCTGCACTTTCGGGCTGACCAGCCGCGCGCAGATCAACAGCAACAACGGCGTCACCGCCATCGACAGGGTGATGGTCAGCACCAGCAAGTCATACAAGCGCGGTTCGAACAGGCCCTGATCACGACCGATCTTGAACACCACAAAGGCGAATTCACCACCCGCCGCCAACACGATACCGAGGCGGATCGCACTGACCTTGTTCAAGCCACCGGCCAGGCGCCCGACGACAAACAGCAGCGGCAATTTCAACCCGATCAACAGCAGCGTCAGCCCCAGCACGGTGATCGGCGCACTCAGCAGCAAACTGAGGTTGGCGCCCATGCCCACGCTGATGAAAAACAGCCCGAGCAGCAAGCCTTTGAACGGCTCGATCTGCGCTTCCAGCTCATGGCGATATTCCGAATCCGCCAACAGTAAACCGGCAAGAAACGCCCCCAGCGCCATCGACACACCGACCAGATCCATCAACCACGCCGTGCCGATCACCACCAACAACGCCGTGGCCGTCGACACTTCCGGCAAACCGGTTTTCGCCACTACGCGGAACACCGGACGCAACAGATAACGCCCACCAACCACGACCACGGCGATACCGCCGAGTACCTGCAGCGCGTGATTCAGGCTTTCGCTGCTGCTGGTGTCGTGAGCACCACCGGCGAGCATCGGCACCAGCGCAATCAACGGGATCGCGGCGATGTCCTGGAACAGCAGAATCGCAAACGCCAGACGGCCATGGGGGCTGGTCAGTTCCTTGCGCTCGGCCAGACTTTGCAGACCGAATGCCGTCGAGGACAGCGCCAGACCGAGGCCCAGCACAATCGCGCTGTTCAGCGGTTGGCCAAACACTGACAACGCCAGTACGCCGATCACCGAAGCCGTCAGCAGCACCTGCGCCAGACCGACGCCGAACACTGATTTGCGCATCACCCACAAACGTCGCGGCGACAACTCAAGACCAATGATGAACAGCAGCAACACCACGCCCAGCTCAGAAATATGCGCCACGCTCTGTGGGTTGCCGATCAGGCCCAACACCGACGGGCCGATGATTACGCCGGCAAACAGATAACCGAGCACGGCGCCCAGTTGCAGACGTTTGGCCAAAGGCACGGTGAGCACGGCCGCGAATAGAAAGACGACAGCGGCTTGCAACAGATTGCCTTCATGGGGCATGGGGGGTTACTCCTGACAACGGTACGGCGGGGGTGACAAGGATAAGGGTTACCAAGACCTATAGGCCACTGGAGATCCAATGTGGGAGCGAGCCTGCTCGCGAAAGCGGAGTGTCAGTCAGCATAGTTGTCACTGACAGAACGCATTCGCGAGCAGGCTCGCTCCCACAGGGATCCTGGTTTTAACCTGTAATAATTTGCATCAATTGGTTACATTAATAACCTCTGTGTATCAATCTCCCGAGTCCCGCCATGGCCATCAACTTCGACCTCAACGACCTGCAAGCCTTTCGCGCCGTGGTCGAGCAGGGCAGTTTCCGCAAGGCCGCCGACACCGTGCGCCTCTCGCAACCGGCGCTGAGCCGGCGCATCGAGAAGCTCGAAGACGCCCTCGGCGTGAAACTCTTCGAACGCACCACGCGCAAGGTCAGCCTGACCCAGGCCGGACGCGGTTTCATGCCCAGCGTCGAGCGTTTGCTCGATGATCTCGACGTCGCGTTGCTGGGCATCAGCGAAGTCGCATCAACCCGTTTAGGCCATGTCACCGTCGCCTGCGTGCCTTCGGCGGCGTACTACTTCATGCCTCGCGTGGTCGCGCGCTATCACCAGCAATTCCCACGGATCAAAGTCAAAGTGCTCGACTCCAGCGCCCACGATGTGTTGAGTGCGGTGGTCAATGGCGAGGCGGATTTCGGCTTGAGTTTTCTCGGCACGCAGGATGCCAAAGTCGAGTTCGAACCGCTTGTGCAGGAGTGCTACGTCGTCGCTTGTCGTCGCGATCACCCGTTGGCCGGGCGCAGCAGCGTGACGTGGGATGAGTTCTATCAGCAGGATTACATCTCGCTGGACAAGACCTCCGGCGACCGCTTTTTGCTCGATCAAGCCCTGAGCACCGTGGTGCCGCAGCGCCAGAGCATCTGCGAAACCAAGCATGTGACGACCATGATTGGTCTGGTCGAGGCGGGATTGGGGGTTGCAGCTGTGCCGCAGATGGCGCTGCCCGGGCCGGATCATCCGATCCTGACGAGGGTACCGCTGACTGATCCGCAAGTGATGCGCAGTGTCGGCATCATCAAGCGCCGGGGTCGCACGCTGACCCCGGCGGCACTGGAACTGGAGCGGCTGGTGGTGGAGATGAAAGTCCAGCCGCCAACGATCAGCGCTTGACCGAATCCAGCCCGGTGGCCTGCACGTCTGCTTGCGCGGCTGGTGCGGCGAGGTAAGCGAGCAGGGCTTTGGCTTCTTCAGGATGCTGCGCACCGACCGGAATCCCGGCGGCAAAACGCGTTACCGATTGCACCGACTCCGGAATTTTCGCGACGAAACTCACGCCCGGCACCGGCAACAATTCGCTGACCTGCTGGAAGCCCAATTGATAGTCGCCAGTGGCAACCACCGAGCCGACCGGGATTTTCGCGATCATCTTGGCCTTCGGCTTCAACTGATCTTCAATGCCGAGTTTCTTGAACAACTGCTGCTCGATGTACACGCCGCTGGCGCTGTCGGAGTAAGCCACTGACTGCGCGTCGAGCAGGGTTTTCTTCAGGCCGTCGACGCTGCTGATGTCTGGTTTCGGCGCGCCTTCACGCACCACCAGGCCGATTCGCGAATCTGCCAGCTCAACGCGCGAGGCCGGGTCGACCTTGCCTTGCTTGATCAGGTCATCGAGGGCGTAACCGACCATGATCACCACGTCGGCGTGTTCACCGCGCGCGAGACGATTGGGGATCGCCTCCGGCGCCTTGCCCATCGACGGGCCGAGGCTGGTGGTCAGCGTGTTGCCGCTAGCGGCGGCGAATTTCGGCCCGAGGATTTTGTAGGCAGCGGTGAAGCCCCCGGAGGTCATCACGTTCAATTCTTCGGCCTGCGCCGCGAGGTTGAACGCGAGACCGGCGAGCAGGGCGGTGACAGTAAACAGTTTTTTCATGGCGAGTTTTCCTCAGGCCGCGACAGGTTGCAGACGACCACCGGCACGGCGGTACAGATAAAGAGTGGCGCACAAGGCACACAGCGCACCGATGCTCATCCAGTAACCCGGTGCGGCTTTGTCGCCGGTGTACTGAATCAGGAAAGTCGACATCGCCGGGGTGAAGCCACCGAAAATCGCTGTGGCCAGGCTGTAAGCGAGGGAGAAACCGGCAACCCGCACTTCCACCGGCATGATCTCGGTCAGCGCCGGAATCATCGCGCCGTTGTACAAACCGTAGATAAACGACAGCCACAACAGCGACAGCAACATGTGGCTGAAACTCGGCGCCTGCACCAGATACGACAGCGCCGGATAGGTGGTGGCTAGGGCCAGCAGCGACATGGCGATCAGCACCGGACGACGGCCGATACGATCCGACAACAGGCCGCCAATCGGCAGCCAGAAGAAGTTCGACACACCGACCAGCAAGGTCACCAGCAGCGCATCGGACGTGCTTAGGTGCAGAACGGTTTTACCGAAGGTCGGCGCGTACACGGTGATCAGGTAAAACGCGGTGGTGGTCAGCGCGACCATCAACATGCCGCCGAGGACCACGCCCCAGTTCTGACCGAGGGTGCGGAACACTTCGCCCATGCTCGGGCGGTGTTTGCGAGCGGCGAACTCTTCGGTTTCCGCCAGATTACGGCGCAGGAAAAAGATGAACGGCACGATCATGCAGCCGACGAAAAACGGAATCCGCCAGCCCCAATCGGCAATCACATCTGGAGCCATCCACGCGTTCAAGGCGTAGCCCAGTGCAGCGGCAACAATGATCGCCACTTGCTGACTGGCCGACTGCCAAGCGGTGAAGAAACCTTTGCGACCCGGTGTGGCGATTTCGGCGAGATACACCGACACACCGCCCAGTTCCGCACCGGCCGAGAAGCCTTGCAGCAAGCGCCCGATCAACACCAGTGCGGGAGCAAACAGGCCGATGCTTTCGTATCCGGGCACCAGCACAATCAGGATCGTGCCGCTGGCCATGATCGACAACGTGACGATCAAACCTTTGCGCCGACCGACATCATCGATGTACGCACCGAGCACGATGGCGCCCAGCGGACGCATCAAAAAGCCTGCGCCGAACACTGCAAAGGTCATCATCAGGGAAGCGAACTCACTGCTCGCCGGAAAAAACACCGCCGCGATCTGCGTGGCATAGAAACCGAACAGAAAGAAATCGAACTGTTCGAGGAAGTTGCCCGAGGTCACCCGGAAAATGGCACCGGCCCGCGAGCCGTTGTGAGGGATTGAGGCTGTCATAGAAAAGTACTCCACCGCTTTTATGACGTGCGCGACGGGAGGGCGGCGCACGGTTTTTATTGAGGCGGATGGTGGCGCAGATGTAACAATCTGTTAATTGCATTGTTGGCATGGATTGATGTGAAAAGTGGATCAATCCGTCTATGCCGATACCGCAGGCCATTGTGGGAGCGAGCCTGCTCGCGAAAGCGGTGGTTCAATCGATGAAAATGTCGAATGTGCCGACCCTTTCGCGAGCAGGCTCGCTCCCACAGGTTTTGTCGCACCTGCAAACTCAGGACATTGCAACTGCATGGTGAGCAGTGTCACGAGTGCTGTCAGCCATTTCGGCGTGTGCGGCAAGCAATGGTGGCAGTGGGCAGTCGAGCAAGTCCGCGACAGCGCGAAACAGTTCTGCTTCAGCCACGGTGATCACGCCATCGTGCATCACACAGCGGGTCATGGCGTCGAGCAATGCCGGACGCTCCTCTGGCATGAGATGGCGCAGGCGCTTGATCGCCGCTTCCAGCCCCACCAGCTCTTCAAGTTCGGCGCGCATTTCTTCAGGCTGTTCGAACGCAAGACCTTGCCAGGCAAACTGAATGGCCTGCGACGCTACCGATAAATTGTCCTGTCCGGCACGGGCCATTGCGGTTAACAGTGCCATGAGTTCTTCGGCGCACTGGAACAGTCCGAATTTGAACTGCACTGGTGTCGCGCCTTCAACATTGCGCTCTACGATGCGCAACAGCGTCCACTCCAGCAACTCTGTTTCGTTATCCGCTTCGATCAGCAAATTCAGGTTGTGCTTGACCTTGGCAAAGGGCTTTTTGCCAAGCTCTCGCAGACTCGGGATGGCCAGATCCAGCAGCGGCAGGCGCAGGCCGGGACTCAGCGACGACAGCGGCTCCCGCAGCTGACTCAAATAGTCGAACACCGTGGCGTCGATTTCCGATCTGAGCAGCTCGACCTGTATGCCCAGCAGGGAGGTTGAACGCGACAGCAGCAGCCCATACACAACGGCCTGGGCGCCTTCAATATTGCGTGCTGCGCTTTTGAGCGTGTGCGGAATGTCATCCAGCACGCGGCGAGCTTCCAGCAGGTGTTCTGGCTGCGGGGCGCCAATGGCCGCCACGGAGGTCTGGACAGCATTCATGTCGTAGAGCACCGACTTGGCCGCAGCGGGGATGCCGCCGAATGCGTCGGGCACAGGCAGAGCGACCGAAGGTTGTGCATCTGCGGGCGGTGCCGCCACTTTGATGAAGCTGCCATCCCATTGCGCATCGACTCGACGGATCCGCTCATTCAAATCCGGATGAGACGCCGTCGAGTCGGTGCTCGAGTAACCCGGTCCGAAATACAAATGGCTGTATTCCTCCGCGCGCGCGGAATTGATGCGTGCACCCAGTTCATAACCGCCAATTTTCTTCAACGCACCGGCGATGCTTTGCGGGTTGCGGGTGTATTGCACCGCCGTTGCATCGGCGAGGAATTCACGCTGTCGACTGATCGCAGATTTGATCATATTGCCAAAAATCGTCCCCGCGATACCCACAAACAACAGCACAAAACCAATCAACATCGGTATCGCGACGAACTTGCTGCGCTGCAGTGGGGTTTTACCGACCTGCTCGGTGCCTTCCAGGATATAGCTGCCGGTCAACCCGAGAACCATGATCCCGTGGACGATGGCAATCAATCGGGTGTTGAGGCGCATGTCACCGTTATAGATATGACTGAACTCGTGGGCGATCACCCCTTGCAGCTCTTCGCGGGTCAATACATTGATCGCGCCCTGAGTGACGCCGATGACGGCGTCCTGTGGTGTGAGTCCTGCCGCGAAGGCGTTGATGCCCAGATCGGGCAGCAAGTACACCGAGGGCACGGCGGTGCCGGAGGCAATGGCCATTTCTTCCACCACGTTCATCAATCGCTGCTCTTCCAGCGTCTGCGCGCTGTGGTTGATCACGCGCCCGTCGAGGCGCCGCGCAACCACTTTGCCGCCCTCTGACAACTCCATGAGCTTGGACAGACTGCCCAGCAGCACGATGCCGACGACCACGGCTGACACGGTCATGACCAGTTGCCGGTCGAGTTCCAGATCCATCAGGACTTTACCGCTGCCGTCCTCGACCGGAATGGTCATCAGCACACACGACACGGCGATCAGACTGAGCACCGCCATGAACATCAAGAAAATGAGGTACACGGTGCGGCGCTTGGCCCGGCGCTGTTGTTCAAAGAAATTCATGTTGCCATCCGTTGGCTGGGGGTCAGAACGAAACCTTTGGTGCTTCCTGAATGGCCGCGCTATCAGCGAACGTCAACGCCGAGGCATCGGCACCATGGCCGAACAGCGGGGCGAGCAGGGCTGCCGGGAAACTTTGCTTGAGCGTGTTGTAGGTCATCACTGCATCGTTGTAAGCCTGGCGGGCAAAACTGACTTTGTTTTCGGTGCTGCTCAGCTCTTCACTCAGTTGCTGCATGTTTTGCGACGCTTTGAGTTCCGGGTACGCTTCGACCGTTACATTCAGCCGGCCCATGGCATTGCTCAGCGCACTGTCGGCCTGGCCCAGTTGCGCGATGCTCTGGGCATTGCCCGGCTGCGCCTGAGCGACCTGAAGACCGGCGACGGCGTTGTTGCGCGCGGCAATCACCGCCTCCAGCGTTTCGCGCTCGTGGGCCATATAACCCTTGGCGGTGGCCACCAGATTAGGTATCAGGTCATAACGGCGCTTGAGTTGTACTTCGAGTTGCGCGAAGGCGTTTTTGATTTGATTGCGTCGAGCGACGAGGCTGTTGAAAAGGAAGATGGCATAGAGGGCGAGGAGGCCGCCAACGACCAAAAGGATGACGAGGGTGCTGTTCACGGTGATGTCCTTGTTCACACGGTGGAATGGGGCGCGGCATGTTAGCGCAAATGCAAAAAAACAAGGAATGATTCCCGAACCCGGCAGTCCGAGTTCAGGTAGCACACATCTCAGGAGGTTCACCGATGAACAGCAAAACCCTAATCGCCAGCCTGGCTCTTGTCGCCGGCATTGCCGGGATCAGCCCACTTGTTCAAGCGGCGCAAACCTCAAATGAACAGGCCGTGCAATCGCCGACCAGCGACCGTGAATTGAAGGTTAACGACCGTGCGCCGGATATTTATCAGCGCAGTGAAAAAGCCATCGACTGGAAAACCAAGGGCCTGAAAAAACCTGTTGAGCAGGCGCAGTGGGTACAGATCAATGACCAGTACGTCATGGTGATGATCACCAACGGGACGATTGTCGAGATGAAACCGGTGGAGCGTTAAACCTCCGGCAATAATCAGCCATGGACGGTTGATTGCAATCGAGCGCCGTTCGGGTAAAACCCTTGGGGCGTTTTGGATGTCGGCAAGTCAGGAGCAACAGGTTGGAAAAGAAACCGCTGTATCGCAAAGAAAACACCACCGCCCACAATGTCTGGCGCAACAACCCCGGCGGGCACTACCGCAATCAACGAAACACCAAAGCGCAAAGCCGCAGCGATGCCACGCGCGGGTCGATGCACGGCATCAAACACCACGGCTACGACTACACGCCGTTGTTTCGTTTTCTGTTATCTCGCGTCGGCGGTCATTGGGATGAGATTTTCAGCGAAGCGGTATCTCGCCTTGATCGGCCAGAGCCAGTGTTCTGGATGGTTGCCATCCATGAAGAGGATCGAGAGGACATTGTGCGACTGGGCGAGTCGGCCTACTTCAACGGCCTCTTCGTCGATGAGCAAAAGCAGCTGCAAATCGTCAATCCGCAACTGAGTGTCGAGGAGATGAAGCCTCATTGCCGTTGCTGCACGCATACCTTCAACGGTGTTCCGTTTGGCCTGCCTGCGGACTGATTTGGCTACTCAACCCGAACCTGATTCATCACCTGCCCACCCCCCAACCGATACTGATTATTGCCACTGCGCTTGGCCTCATACATCGCCAGATCGGCAATGTGCAGCAGGCGATCCATAGCCGTCGCATGATCCGGAAACACCGCCACCCCAAGGCTGGTGCCGATGTGGCGCTGGTCGTTGCCGATGCTGATCGGGGGCGACAGTTCGATGAAGATTTTCTGGCAGATGCTGCGGGCTTCGTCCTGCAAACTCAGGCTCGGCGCCAGGCCTTGCAGAATCACCACAAACTCATCACCGCCAATGCGCGCGACGGTGTCGGTGGCGCGCAAGATGCGTTTCAACCGTGTGGCCGTGGTGATCAGCACCCGGTCGCCGGCGGCATGGCCGTAGCGATCATTGATGGTTTTGAAGCCGTTGAGGTCGACGAACACCAGTGCGACACGGGTCTCGGTCTGCCGTGCGTGATCCAGTGCTTCCGACAAGCGTTGTTCCAGTACCAGACGATTGGCCAGGCCGGTCAGCGGATCGAAGTGGGCGAGGTGTTGCAGGTAGCTGGCCGAGGCTTTTTCTTCGGTGATGTCGCGCACCACGCCCATCATCTTGACCACCGCATCGCGGTCGTTGTGCACCACGTTGCCGGTTTCCCGTAACCAACGAATCGTACCGTCGGGCCACACCACGCGGTATTCCTCATCATGGTTTTCGCCGGTTTCCAGGCAACGCAGTTCACCTTCGCGCACCTTGGTTCGGTCGTCCGGATGGACGCAGGAACAGAACAGCGCATAGGACGGGGTGATTTCGCCGATCTTGAACCCGAACATGCCGTAAATCGCATCCGACCAGTACAGCCGATCCGTGTCGACTTCCCAGTCCCACGTACCGATGCGCGCAAAGTATTGGCTGCGCTTGAAACGCTCGACGTCGCCGTCCTGCTGAATGTGCTGGCCATCAGCAGCACGCGTCAGCAGATCCCGGTACTGCGCGAGCTGCCTGCGCAACCCGCGTTCGCGCCACAGCAGCAGGGCAATGACGGCCAGCATGCTCGCGCCGACGGCAAGGCTGATCCAGAACAGAGTCATTCAGGCGCTGCCAGCATGGCGGGTCGATCCGTGGAGTAATGGCGGTTGGCTATGTTAATGCTTCAATACTCGGTTCGGATACCACGTTGATCTGCGCTGGCAGGTTGCCAATTACCGGCAATTCTGGGAAAACGGCGGCCAGCTGAACAATAGAGTGAATGTTATGAATGATGAACTGCAGGTAATCGATCTTCAGGTCGGCGAAGGCAAAGCCGCCGTCAAAGGCGCGCTGATCACCACCCAATACACCGGATGGCTGGAAGACGGCAGCGAGTTCGATTCTTCCTACAGCCGTGGCAAACCTTTCCAGTGCGTGATTGGCACCGGGCGGGTGATCAAAGGGTGGGATCAGGGTTTGATGGGCATGCAGGTGGGGGGCAAACGCAAATTGTTGGTGCCGGCGCATTTGGGGTATGGCGAGCGGACGATGGGCAAGATTCCGCCGAATTCGAATCTGGTGTTTGAGATTGAGTTGTTGGAAGTGCTGACGCGGGAGGATTGAAACCGGGTCGTTTTTTACGCTTGGGAATAAATGCGATGGATGTGTGGCAGTGGGTTTCACAAGTTGCCGATTGGCTGGTGGAGAGGCATGCTTCGCGCAGGGGATCGACTTACAACTACATGTATTTCGTTTCTGCTGCCGCTGCAGTGGGCAGTTGGGTAGTCGCGAAAGAACTGCTCGCCAAACGCAAAGCCCTCCAAGCAAACGTGTCTGAAGCTCTGCAACATGAAACTTTACGTGCGATGTCCTTTGCTCAGGAGGATGGGCGGCCGGTCAAACGCACTGCGACGTTGGACCGACAGGCAGACACCTTTTTCGTCACGGTCATTCGCCATGACGATGAAGAATACGTGGAGTCATCCAGTGAAGCGTTGCACTCGCTGGACGATGTCGACGTTTACTTGCGTGACCACACACCCTTTATCCTCGCGGATTTTCGAGCGTCGTGACTCACGCGTCCGATGCAGAAAGAACGCTTTCGCGAGCAAGCTCGCTCCCACATTGGGTCGGCGGTGTACTCAAGTGCTGCGAGTAACCGCGAACAACTGTGGGAGCGAGCCTGCTCGCGAAGAACGATCACGCGGTCAATCAGGCTGCGTGCGCCATCTCGGCCAGTGTGTCGGCCACGGTTCTTTGTAGTGAGGGGAACCGGCGGGTCACGCGCCGCAGTGCGGGTAGCACGGCGTCGATTTCCAGTTCATCGAGTTGAGGGAGGACGGTGACGGCGGAGGCGACGATGGATTCGCGTTCGCTTTCGAAGAGCACCAGGCAGGCGTTCTGCGCCCAGCGTCCGTCCCGTTCGTTGAAGCCCATGGCCACCAGTGCCGCGACGACTTGTGCATCGGTTTTGTTGGACATGTTTATTGCCTCAGGGTGGGGTCGATTTTGTCGAGGGCGCGGTTGACCGCGAGTTCGCCGAGCATGACCACTTGCTGGATGCCGAGCACGGTGTTGCGATAGGGCGAGTCGAGCAGGGCGGCGAAGTCGCTGAGCATGACGCTGGCCGAAGCCATGGATTCGCAGGCGTGGGCCATAAGGTCTTCGGCGCCGGTGTTGGGGTCGACGAGGAACATGGTGCTTGGTCTGCGCGGTGGTGAAGGCGGTGTGGGTTTCAGGTAGTGGTCGAGGGCGCGTTCGGCGGCTTCGTGGAGTTTTCTGGAGCCCGGTTCGGAATAGGGGGACGTTGGATTTTGATCAACTTCCGCATCTGTTTCGGGCGGATTCGGCGTTATTTTGAACATGGTGTAGGTTTCCTAATTGATGCCGACACCACCTCGCGACTAAACGAAAAGGTGGCAGCTGTACGCAGGTTAGTCGACCGGTAAACCCACCAAAACCGGCGCACCCGAAGGCGCCCTGCGCACAGCTACCATTGAGTGAGGTATCGAAATACCTACTGTCTGGAACGTTGTGCAGTTTAAGTAGATTACCGAGCGACTAAACCCGATCACTGAACATTCAGTGACGCGAACCAAGTTACCGGTGACCTCCAAGCCGCACAAGCCGGCGGATTCTGGCGTAGTTGTAGGCAAAGGCGCAAGGCGCTGTAGCCTTGTGGCTGATGTCTAAATGATGCTGCGTTTTACCCGGCGCCCGACCAGAGATTCAGCAATCTGACCAGCACTGCCATCTGTCGGAAAACTGCCTCTACCTGTCAGATCTGTCAGTACACCTCAACGATGAAATCCTTTCTGATGAGCGCAGCGCCTCGTTGACCGACGCCAGCCCACCTCAAAGGAGCTTCGCCATGAACAACAGCCTGCAGGATGACAATCAGACACTCGCCCTGAGCCCACCGCATATTACCGGCAGAACCGAGTTGCGAACGCCGGAGCACTACCACGGTGGTATTCCCATTCGCGCTGTCGAGGGGGATTTGCAAGTCATCGTTGACCCGTGGCTGGTGATGAGCATTGGGGACAAGTTCGAAATGTTTCTGGGCAATTTGACGGTCGCGGTGTGGAGCAAGGAACTCGACGCCGAAGATCTCAACAAGCGACTCGTATTCAGGATTGCTAAAGGTTTTGTTCTGGAGGGCGAGGTCAATGCGTTTTATCGCGTAAAGCGAGTGGGACAGGCGTTCCAGGACTCCGAGCCAACGTTGATTCTGCTGGCCAAATTCCAGCGCCCCGGCGGCTTTGATAATGATCCCGAAGAAGGTCATTCTGGTCTCACGTACATGTTGATGCCGGACCTGGCGCATGGGGTCACTCCGGAAATAGCTGAGAAAGGCGTTCAGATGCATGTTTTCCCCTACGAAAACATGGCTGCTTTCGATTACATCTTGTGCCGCTGGGGTAGTCAGGAAGTACCTTACTATCCGGTGACTCAGGAGCAGGTCGACGACCCGGTAAATCATCCGATCCTGATCACCTTCGCTAAGGGCGTGATCGAGAGCGCTGGCGATGGCCCGGATGTAGCGGTGACTTTTCAGGTCATCGATCGCGTTGGCAACTACCCGGATGAGCGCGCGCCTTGGGCGAAAATCACTCGGGTCCTGGTGGATGCGAAGGGAACGCGGCTTCCCCAGCCGAGAATTCTGGTCAACAACAGACCCGTCACAATCGTCATTGATCTCGAGCAACTGGGCGACAGCGATGTCATCGTCAGTGTGTACACGCGGGATGAACACTTCAAAATAAACGACACGATTGCGGTGACCTGGACCGGTATGCCTGCGCAAGGCAAACCGATCGTCGTTACGCCAGCGGAGCAACTCGTCGAATTTACCGAATTCGCCTACGAGTTCGTGATTCCCAATGCTTCAGTTCGAGCCCTTGCCAAGGGTTCGGCCTCAGTCAGGTATGTGCGCACGAGAGCAGGCGAGGTCGATGCCTCTTCAATGGTCGCTAGCGTCAATGTGCAAGGGGAAATCAGTCAACTGGCGGCGCCCAACGTGATCGAGGCATCGGGCGGTTTTCTGGACCCCGAGGCGCCCTGGGCAACCAACGAAATCCCTTGGTATGCAGGGCGCAAAAGCGGCGATCAGATCAACCTGATCTGGGAGGCCACGCTGCCTGGCGGCGGTGCGGAGTATTACTCGGATCCGCGTCCGGTCGGCAACGTGCCGGAAAACACACCGATCCTGCGTACCGTCAGTAATGCAGTCATCCGCAGGTTCAACGGGTTGCGGGTGACTGTGCATTACACGGTGGCCAACGACGATCTGCTGCTGCAGAACGTGCGCGATTCGTTGCCGTTGTCGCTGCAAGTAGGGGTGACATTGCCGACGTTTGCCGCACCAGAGGTGGAGGAAGCTCAGGACGGCACGCTCGATCCTGAGCAGGTGCCGCCCGCCGGTGTCACGTTGATTTGTCCGCATCTGGGCACATTGGCGCACGATCGCGTGACGTATGTCTGGCGCGGCTCAGGCAGCAATGGCAGCACAAGTGATTTCGCCGACCTGACGTCGCATTCGGCGGGCAGTCCGGTGAAGTTTACTGTGGCCAAACCGTATGTGACGGCCAATCTGAACGGCAAAGTTGCAGCGACTTACACGATTTTGCGTAACGGCGAACTGCTCGGTACATCCGGTGAGCTGACGCTGAGCATCGGCCAGGCGCAGGCCGAAGTACCACCGCCTACTGTTATCGAAGCCCCCGTTTATGTGCTCGACCCGAACCAGCATCAGCAGGGTTTCACCGTGCGCTTCGACACCTCGAAACTGAAACCCGACGACGAAATCGAACTGACGGTAATCGGTCGTCCGGGCGATGGTTCGTCTTCGCCCGAACCGAAAAAGGTTAACGACCAGGCCTTTGTTGATTTCAACATACCGGCGGTCATTACCGGCGCCAACTTGCAACGAACCTTAAACCTTAACTACAGATCCATCAGGGCCGGGCAAGGTTCGCCGATGCAAACGCGGCCACTGACCGTTGGGGCGTTGTTACAAAAGAACATGCCGCAACCGTTGATTGAAGGGGTGACTGGGGAGGTGTTGGATATCGGGTTGATCAAGGATGACACCAAGGTGTTGTGTGGGGCGTGGCCGTTTCAGCGTTCGGGCCTGCCGGTGTGGTTGAGCTATGTAGAAACTTTCGCTGGTGGCGGTTCGCGGACTAAGGATCAGCTGGTGGGGGCAGTACATGATCAGGAGTCGGGATTAAGTTATATAACCGATGCTCAGTGGTTGCGACAGTGCAAGGCTGATTCGACGGTGTCGGTTGTTTTGGGGGTGGGGTTGTTTACTGGGGCGGAGTGGGGGGATGCACTGGCGTGCCGGGATAGGTCTTATAGCGTGAAAGCCGGGCTGGACGATTTAACTACTTTTACAAATTATGACTGGAATGGTTGGGCGGTCAACTCAGGTTCAGGAGCATCAGTAATAATTCTTTTGAACGGGGAGTACTTTGTTGGATGTCCCGATGGCTTTGATCGCAATACTATTGCGCTAGCTAAGCGTTTTGATTTGGAAGGAGGTAAGGTGTATGAATTAAGTTTTACTTACCAGGCCGGTAATATAGTTACGTTTGTTTTTTATGCAGGCGGCAAAATGCTTTATGACGAGAAATTCCCGAGTTCCAGTGAGTGGCAAAAAATTAGCATTAGTTTTGGTGTCTTGGAAGTTGGAACTGTACTAGTCTATTTTGAACTGGGGTATGGGGGGACTTGGGTGAATGTGGATAATTTACGATTAAAATGATCTGGATAGTTCTATCTTGTCAGCTCTTTCTGAGTAGCCATTTAATTAATTCGAAATGGCTACTCAAGAACGGTGGGAGCCCTATATATAAATCACTCAAAGTGAGCGGTGCGCCAAATGTAACTAATGATGGTGCGAAGCTTAATGTATCAATTAATGCCAGTTTTCTTTTACATGCCTACTCGCGAAAGAGCCTTCTCCCCCCTCAGGAGCCAACTTTCACTCCCGCCCAAACCGCTCCCGATACACCGACGGCGGAACCCCCACCACCCCACGAAACGCCACACGAAAACTCTCCACCGACCGATAACCGCAACGCTCGGCAATCTGCTCGGTGTTATGCGGCGTGCTCTCCAGCAACTCCCGCGCCCGCGCCAAGCGTTCATGTTGCAACCACGCCTTGGGCGACTGCCCGCTGGCTTCGGTAAAGCGTCGCAGAAACGTGCGCTCACTCATCGCCGCTTCACTGGCCAGATCACGCACTTGCAGCGGTTCATGCAAACGCTCGCGCGCCCACTGCATTACCCGCGACAGATCATTGCGCGGTGTAGGGCTGACCGGGGTCGGAATAAATTGGGCTTGGCCGCCAGTACGCTGCGGCGACATCACCAGTCGCCGCGCCACCGAGTTGGCGACTTGCGTGCCGAAGTCCCGCGCCACCAGATGCAGGCAGGCGTCAATCCCGGCAGCGCTGCCCGCCGAGGTGATCAACTGCCCGGAGTCGACGTAAAGCACATCGGCATCGACAGCAATCGCCGGGAAGCGCTGCGCCAGTTCCGCGGTGTAACGCCAATGCGTGGTGGCGCCGTGGCCGTCGAGCAGGCCGGTGGCCGCCAGCACAAATACACCGGAGCAGATCGACAGTAATCGCGCGCCTCGGGCATGGGCCTGACGCAACGCGTCGATCAATGCTGGAGGCACCGCCGCGTTACGGTCACGCCAGCCGGGAATGATGATGGTGCGCGCCTCGGCCAACAATTCCAGACCGCCATCGGCCAGCACTTGAATCCCGCCCAAGGCGCGCATCGGGCCTTGATCGACGGCGGCAATGGCGTGGCTGTACCACGGGAAATCGAACTCCGGCCGGGTCAGGCCGAAGACCTCCACGGCGATGCCGAACTCGAATGTGCAGAGGCCGTCGTAGGCCAGAATCGCGACCAGACCTGGTGATGTCGGCATTTGGCGGAAAATTCCCGGTGAGTGTCTTGTACGCCACTGTAGCCGCAAGCGGCCGCTCGATAAAGTCTGTTCACACCCGTTCAGATAAAGGAGCAACACCCATGGTCAGTCTGGTTCGCGACATCCCTGCGGCGCCGTCGGCAATCGCCCTGATGCACTTCAGCAATCGTCTGACTTTCGAAACCGATTGTTCCGACGTCTTCAGTAGCCAGGAGGCTGGCGAGATCGATTTTGTCCTGGTCGATGTCCGTGGACCACTGGCCTATGAGCGCGGGCATGTGCCGGGCGCGATCAATATTCCGAACCGTTTGCTGACGGTGGCGGAGCTGGCCAGCTACCCGAAAACCACGCTGTTCGTGGTCTATTGCGCGGGCCCGCATTGCAACGGCGCGAATAAGGCGGCGGTGAAACTGGCGGCGTTGGGGTATCCGGTCAAGGAGATGATCGGTGGCGTGACCGGATGGCTGGATGAAGGTTTTCAACTGAGCGTTGCGCAAGTCGGCAAAACCGCCATCGGCTGCGAATGCTGACGTTCTTTTAAGACAATTCCTGAGCAAAAAAAGCGCTTGTCCTACAGCCTTTGCACCACGACGGCGCACCCGTTGACCTCGGTCAATCGGTGCGCCGATCTTTCATAAGTATTTGTCGCTTAAACACAATTTACCCTGTGCGCGCCGCCATAGACTGCCGGCCACTTCGGTTTTTATAGCCAATTGGCCATGACCGAACGCTGAATCGAAAGCTGCCAATAAAAGCCTCCGCACACAGGAGTTATAAATGAAGAAGCTAGTGATGTTCGGTGCCCTGGCACTGTCGATGTTGTCCCTGACCGCCGTGGCCGAAGACGCCAAGCCGATCCGCATCGGTATCGAAGCCGGTTACCCGCCATTCTCGATGAAAACCCCTGACGGCAAGCTCACCGGTTTCGACGTCGATATCGGCGATGCGCTGTGCGCGCAGATGAAGGTTAAATGCACTTGGGTCGAGCAGGAATTCGACGGCCTGATCCCGGCGCTGAAAGTGAAAAAGATCGACGCGATCCTGTCGTCGATGACCATCACCGATGATCGCAAGAAGAACGTCGATTTCACCATCAAGTACTACCACACCCCGGCGCGCTTCGTGATGAAGGAAGGCTCCGGTGTCAAAGACCCGCTGACCGAGCTCAAGGGCAAGAAAGTCGGCGTGCTGCGTGCCAGCACCCACGACCGTTACGCCACTGAAGTGTTGGTTCCGGCCGGTATCGACCTGGTGCGTTACGGCTCGCAGCAGGAAGCCAACCTCGACATGGTTTCCGGGCGTATCGACGCGATGCTGGCCGACTCGGTCAACCTGAGTGACGGTTTCCTGAAAACCGACGCCGGCAAGGGTTTTGAATTCGTCGGCCCGACCTACGAAGACGCCAAGTACTTCGGCGGCGGCGCCGGCATCGCGGTGCGCAAGGGCGATACCGCGCTGGCCGAGCAATTCAACAAAGCCATCACCGAAATCCGCGCCAATGGCGAGTACAAGAAAGTCCAGGACAAGTACTTCGACTTTGATGTGTACGGCCATTAATACGCCGTAGAAAAAAGTGGCCCCGTTTGCGCGGTGGCCACTTTTTTTATGCTTTCTTTCTACAGATGGAGATCCCTGTGGGAGCGAGCTTGCTCGCGAATACGGTTTAACATTCAACATCTTTATTGACTGTCAAATTGCATTCGCGAGCAAGCTCGCTCCCACAGGGATCTCATTGATCCAGATCTACCAGACTGCAGGAGTCTTCCCATGCAACGCATCGACCATGTTCTGCCCTGGAGCCACTTGGGCAGCGAACGTTCCCTCAGCGTGTTTCGCTACGGCGCGGGCCCACGCAAGGTGTACATCCAGGCCAGCCTGCACGCCGATGAACTGCCGGGCATGCGCACCGCGTGGGAACTCAAGCAGCGCCTCAATGCGCTGGAACAGCAAGGCCGTTTGCAGGGCGTGATCGAGCTGGTGCCGGTGGCCAACCCGATCGGCCTCGATCAACACGTGCAAGGCGCGCACATGGGCCGCTTCGAACTGGGCAGCGGCAAGAATTTCAACCGCGCCTTCGTCGAACTCAGTGCCCCGGTCGCGGCGTTGATCGGTGAACGTCTGGGCGCTGACGCCGAGGCCAACGTTGCGCTGATCCGCCAAACCATGGGCCAGGTATTCGATGAGCTGCCGGCCCCGGCCTCGCAACTGGAAGCCTTGCATCGCTTGTTGCTGCGCCATGCCTGCGATGCCGACATCACCCTCGATCTGCATTGCGATTTCGACGCGGCGATTCACTTGTACGCGCTGCCGCAGCACTGGCCACAGTGGCAATCATTGGCGGCGCGCCTCAAGGCCGGCGTGGCATTGCTGTGTGAGGATTCCGGCGGCAGCTCGTTCGATGAGTCCTGCTCGACGCCGTGGCTGCGTCTGGCGCGGGCGTTCCCTAACGCTGCGATTCCTGCGGCGAATCTGGCGACCACGCTGGAACTGGGCAGCATGGGCGATACCCGGGTCGATCAGGCGCAGGCCAATTGCGAGGCGATCCTCGGCTTTCTTGCCGAGCAGGGTTTCATCAGCGGCGAGTGGCCGGCGGCGCCGAGCGAGTGCTGCGAAGGCCTACCGTTCGAGGGCACCGAATACCTGTTCGCGCCGCATCATGGTGTGGTGAGTTTCTTGCGCAATGCCGGCGAGTGGGTGGAGAAGGGCGATGCGCTGTTTGAAGTGGTGGACCCGTTGCAGGATCGCGTGACCACCGTGCGCGCCGGCACCAGCGGGGTGTTGTTTGCGCTGGATCGCGGGCGCTATACCGAGCCGGGGATCTGGCAGGCGAAAGTGGCGGGGCGGGTGGCGTTTCGGACGGGAAAATTGACCAACGACTGACGGATCTTCACTGGATTCACCGGCCCTTTCGCGAGCAGGCTCGCTCCCACAGGGGAATGCATTTCCAATGTGGGAGCGAGCCTGCTCGCGAAGGGGCCATCAGCAGCCCCCAACATGTTGATCCTCGCCGCAGGATGTTAGGCTCCCCCCGAACCCGACACTCTGTGAAAGGAAGGCTCTATGTTGAAGGTCTTTGCTCTCTTGACCCTGCTGGCGTCCACCGCCGTGCAGGCGCAAACCACGCTGCAATCCGATCTGCCGCTCAAGTACATCGAGCAGGTGCATGCCGACACCGAAGCGCGTCCGCTATTGATTTTCCTGCACGGCTACGGCAGCAACGAAGCCGATCTGATCGGCATGAAATTTCAGTTGCCGGCGCAATACAACTACCTGTCGGTGCAGGCACCGCTGTCGCTCGGTGAAGGACGTTTCCAGTGGTTTCGCAAGAAAGGTGAAGGTGCCTACAACGGCGAGACCGATGATCTGAAAGTCAGTGGCCAGAAGCTGCGCGACTTTATCGCGCAAGCGGCGCAGAAATATCACACCACCCCGAGCAAGGTGTACCTGATCGGCTTCAGCCAGGGCGCGATGATGACCTACGAGGTCGGGCTGCGGCCGCCCGTCGCCGTCGGCGGAATCGCGGCGTTGAGCGGGCGTTTGTTGCCGGTGTTGAAAGCTGAACTCAAGGCCGAACAGCAGCCGTTGCCACTGAGCATCTTCATCGGCCACGGCACCGCCGATGATCGCGTGCCGTACCGCGACGGTACCGAGGCCAATGCGCAACTACAGAAACTCGATTACAAACCGCAGTTTCACGCCTATCCCGGCGTCGGCCACAGTATCACTGCGGCCGAGTTGCGTGACTTGAACGGCTGGCTGCAGCAGCTCAATCCTTGAGGATGGTTTTCACCAGGGCATCGTGACCTTTCTTGTCGCTGGCGCGGGAGATCACCTGCACCAGCGCCATCTTCGTGCCGGAGCCGGCCATCAGCGTGGTGTTGAGGGTCTGGCCACCGCCCTGGGTCGCGGTGCTGTCGACCTGACGCAGGCCAAGGCCGGTGCCTTTTTGGGTCAGGCTTTTTTCGCTGAGCTTGTTGAAGTCCGGCAGCGCTTTGCGCTGGTCTTCAATGAAACTCGCCACGCTGCCGTCGAGAAACTGGCCGTCGTTGTCCTTGACGTGTTGGCCTTCGGGGATCTGGTTTTCGGCGGTAATGACCACGGTTTTCGTCGCTTCATTGGTGTACATCGTGCCCTTGACCCCGCTCGGGCTGGCCGGCAGCGTGTTGGCGACGAAACCTTTGGGCAGCACAAAGCTGAACTTGCCCTCGAGCATCGAGACTTTCTCGGTGCTGGCTTTTGCCTTGGCCGCTTGCGCGTGAAGGGCGCCGAAACCGGCGAGGGCCGCCACCAGCAGGACGACGGCTTTTTTGCTCAACAATGACATGTAAATCTCCGTGGGATGGTCGCGCGAGGCGGGCGATCATCCCACGGAGCGTGCCGGACGTTCCAGCGCGAATCGTCTGAGCGGTTACTGCGCCTGCGCTTTCGCCAACGGACGAGCCAACAGGCGTTTGGTCACGCCGAGCATGGCCACCGATACGGCAACGCCGACGGCAAATCCGCTCAGGCCCATGGTTGGCAAGGTCAGCGCCGAGACCAGACAAAACGCCGAAAACGAATACATGCCGGTCGCCGTCGCCCGTAACAGTGCGGCGGTAAACGCCGGGCCACGCGTTTGTTGCGAGAACACCGCCATCACACTGCCGAGCACCGGGAATACGGCGAGCAAACCGCTCCAGCGCTCGCCGACGGTGCTGGCCAGCATCGTCACCACTAGGGTCAACGCGGCGCCGGCGATCATTCGCCAGATCAGTTTGTCCGATTTCGGCGCCGGGCCGTTGAGCACCGGTTGCACCGTGGGAAACAGATATGGCGATGCCAGCAGCGCAATTGCCGCCGCCACCGCGGAAAATGGCAGCGACGCCGGGATCAGCGACAACACCCACGCGATGATGGCCCACACCGACAGCGACGCCGTCAGCGCCAGCGGCCAGTTCGCCCGTTGCGCGACCTGCGCATAGGTGATGCAGAACGCAATCATCGCGAACATCGCCGATAACGCCGCCACCGCTGATTGCGCGGCAAACCCCGGACCTTGCTCGATGGCGAGGAAAAACAGAATCGGCCCGACCACCACCGGCAATCCCGACAGCCACCCGGCCACGCTCGGCCCCCAGCGTTTGCCCGCCAGGGAAATCAGCAGCAGAAAACCGGGAATCAGCAGCAGTTTGAGGATCAGCACGCAGGAGTCTCCATCCGTTGAAGGTTCGCCACGTTAGCATTGTCGACTGTCGATTGCTGCCTATGTGCGCGGTTTTTGTATACAAGGTGCCGGCAGCGATACCCGGCTATGCTCTGACTATCAGGGCTTGCCGGAGTCGATACCGCGATGAACAGAACACCCAAGGTGTTGCGCGGATGCTGCGGCATCGGCTTGTGGGCGCTGTTGCTGACGCCGACCTGGGCCAATTGGCAGGACGCCGTGCCCGGTGCGCAGATCATCGGCACTGGCGATTTCAGTGTGTTCGGTTTCGATGTCTACAACGCGCGATTGTGGAGTGCCGCACGCCCCTTGGTCGACGGTCAGCCGTTTGCGCTGGAGCTGATCTACCGCCGCAGCATTTCCCGCGACGATCTGGTCAAGGCCAGCGTCGATGAAATCAAACGCTTGGCCGATGGCCGCGTCAGCCCGGCGCAATTGGCCGGTTGGCAGATCCAGATGCAGCAATCGTTTGTCGACGTGCAGGCCGGCACGCGGATTACCGGCGTGTATCTGCCGGGGCAGGGCGCGCGGTTTTTTGTCGGTCAGCAGTTGCAGCACGAGATCGATGATCCGCTGTTTGCCCGCGCATTTTTCGATATCTGGCTCGATCCGCGCACGCGCAGTCCCGAGTTGCGTGAACAGTTGTTGGGGGTGAGTCGATAGATTCTTTTGCACTTCAAGGCTGCGGCTGAAACCTCTAAGCTGCGTCTTTCCGACTTGTTTCTGGATGTGTGCGTGAAATTCAGCTTGCCCAAAATCGCCACCGCGCCGTTTTGCCCGCCGGAAGTGGCTGGCAGTGTTGCGGTTGATCCCAATGCCGCGTTCTTCAAACGCGTGCTGCGCTTCGCCGGCCCCGGATTGCTGGTGTCGATCGGCTACATGGATCCCGGCAACTGGGCCACCGCTATCGAGGCCGGTTCACGCTTTGGCTACAGCCTGTTGTTCGTGGTGTTGCTGGCGAGTCTGGCCGGCATGGTCGTGCAATGTCTGTGTTCGCGGCTGGGCATCGCCACCGGCCGCGATCTGGCGCAACTGTCCCGCGAGCGCTACAGCACACCCACCGCGCGGCTGCAGTGGGTGCTCGCGGAAATCTCGATCATCGCCACCGATCTGGCCGAAGTGCTCGGTTGTGCGTTGGCCTTTCACTTGTTGCTCGGCTGTTCGCTGACATTCGGTATCGCCCTGACCGCGTTCGACACCTTGCTGGTGCTGGCCCTGCAAAATCGCGGTTTCCGCAGACTGGAAGCGATCATGTTGGTGCTGGTCGCAACCATCGGCGTGTGTTTCTTCGTTGAACTGTTGCTGATCAAACCCTACTGGCCGGATGTCGCCCAAGGTTTCAAACCGTCGCTGGCGGCGATTGGCGAAGCGGCGCCGTTGTACCTGGCTATCGGTATTCTCGGCGCGACGGTGATGCCGCATAACCTCTATCTGCATACCTCGATCGTGCAGACGCGGATGATCGGCAAGGACCTGGCAAGCAAGCAGGACGCGGTGAAACTGGCGCGCATCGACACCATCGGTTCACTGGCGCTGGCGTTGCTGGTCAATGCGGCGATCCTGATTCTCGCGGCAGCGGCGTTTCACCAGTCCGGGCACACGGATGTGGTGGACATTCAGGACGCCTATCACTTGCTCGACCCACTGGTTGGTGGTGCGTTGGCCAGCGTGTTGTTCGGCGTCGCGCTGCTGGCGTCGGGGCAGAGCTCGACCTTCACCGGCACCATCGCCGGCCAGGTGATCATGGAGGGTTACCTGAATCTGCGGATCCCGTGCTGGCAGCGACGCTTGATTACTCGCGGACTGGCGTTGATTCCGGCGTTTATTGGCGTGTGGTTGATGGGCGATAACGCGATCGGCAAGTTGCTGGTGCTGAGTCAGGTGGTGTTGAGCCTGCAACTGCCGTTTGCCTTGTATCCGTTGATCCGCATGACCAACGACAAACAGCTGATGGGGCCGTTTGTGAACCGCTGGCCAACGCGGGTGTTGGCTTGGGGGTTGTTTGTGGTGATCAGTGGCGCTAACAGCTGGTTGATTTTGCAGTGGGCGGTTTGAGCCAGCATTTGCAGTGACTGGGCTGGCCTCTTCGCGAGCAGGCTCGCTCCCACAGGGTTGTGATTAACCGATAACTAATGTGGGAGCGAGCCTGCTCGCGAAGACGGACTGTCAGGCGCCAACGTCGCTGAACACTGGAATGCGCCCATTGAGCGAAGGCCTGTAGTGCCAATTCAGGCAATTCAGATCGATGCCCTTTGTGAGTATTTCCCGCACCGTAGCTCCGGCAATACTCATCGCCAACGCTTGCCCCGGACACTGATGCCGGCCACTTCCAAAACTGAAACTGCGGCGGTTCTCGCGCTGTAGAAGAAACTCCTCCGGACGTTCGTTGAGCGCCGGATCACGATTGGCCGAGGCCAACAGCAGCAGAATCACATCGCCTGCCTCGACACGCACACCGGCAATCTCACAGGACGCAGCGACAAAGCGCCGGGTGTTCTGCACCGGCGGATCGAAGCGCTGGACTTCGCTAAGCAGCGCTTCGATGGATTCGCCGCGCAACGCTGGCTGCCGACGTAGCGCCAACAGGGTATTGCCGATCAGCCCGGCGCACGCTTCGAACGTCTGCGAACAGAGGCCAATCAGGTTGGCGATCAGGATTTCCTCATCGCCGACAAAGCGCTGCCGGATCGCGCTGAGCAAATCGCTGGCGGGTTCGGCGAGCAGTTCGATGAAGTAGCCGCGCAGGAGCTCGGCCGCCGCATCTGCTGTGGCCAGTTGCAGGTCATTGCTCAACGGCGACAGGCAGGCGACGAAGTCCGCCATCAGCTCGCTCACTGCCCGGGCCTGCGCCGGCGCGAATCCCAGCAGCGCCGCGACCACGCACACCGGGCCACGGAACATGGCGTTGTACAGACCGTCGGAATCCGCTGTGATCAGCCGTGCGGCGACCAACGTGTTAACCGCCTCAAGGTCGAGCGTTGCCAGCTCAGGCTCGATCGCCGCACGCGGACAGCGCTGGCGCTCACCGTCATTCATGCGCATCAGTTGGCCAAAGACTTTGCCGGCTATGCTTCCGGCGATCGCTGCGGGCACCGGCTCCTGCGCCGGACGCACGCGGCAATCGGCGTGGGCCAAGACCGCACACACCGCGTGGGCGCTGCTGGCGACCCACAGTTTCAGCTCGGGATGAAACGTCAGTCCACCTTCTGCGCGCAGTTCGGCGTAGTAGGGATAAGGATCGACATGCGTTGCGGCGCTGATCGGGTTCATGGTTTGCATCCTTGTCGGCGGGGAAAGTGTTGCTACTATCTCCACTGCGCAACAACGATGATTCGTCCGGGAGCGAACTATGCACGCAGAACATCAAGACATCGGTGTATCGCAGGTGGCCGCCGCCATCGCCGAGCCGGCGCGGACGAAAATCCTTTGCTCGCTGATGGACGGCCACGCCCGCACCAGCACTGAATTGGCGACGATCGCTGAAGTCAGCGCCTCGACCGCCAGTGTGCACCTGGCGAAACTCAAGGATCTGGCCCTGGTGCGCCTGCATGTGCAGGGCCGTCATCGCTATTACAGCCTCGCCGATCAGCGCGTGGCGCAGGCACTGGAAGCGTTGATGGTGATTGGCCAGAATGCGGCGCCGACGTTCAAGCCGCACACCCCGGATCGCCTGCAATTCGCCCGTACCTGTTACGACCACATGGCCGGAACGCTGGCGGTGTTGCTGCATGATCGTTTGCTCGCTGCGGGTTGGCTGGTGCAGACCGACGAGCAGGTGTATCGCTTGAGTGATACGGGCGAAGCGTTGTTTGTTGGACTGGGCATCGACGTGCAGGATTTGACCACCCTGCGCCGCAAGTTTGCTTGCCCGTGCCTGGACTGGAGCATGCGCCGGCCGCATCTAGGGGGCTCGCTGGGCGCGGCGTTGTTGCAGACCGCGCTGAAGCGCAAGTGGGTGACGCAGGATCTGGACAGTCGGGCGCTGGCGTTGACGGCGCTGGGGCGCAAGGAGATCGGTGCGCGGTTCGGCGTTGAGTGGCCGGTAGACGGGCAGATCAAAAGATCGCAGCCTTCGGCAGCTCCTACGGGAATCGTGTACACCCGATAAATCTCGACCCTACCCAATCCATGTAGGAGCTGCCGAAGGCTGCGATCTTTTGATTTTCAGCTTCTGACCGACGAGGGGCGCATCTGCCACCTTGTATCACCGCTGCCGACTCTATACTGTATATGCAAACAGTATAGAGCCCGCGCCATGCAAATCATCGACAAGCTGAGCATCCTCGCCGACGCCGCCAAGTACGACGCCTCCTGCGCGAGCAGCGGCGCGCCCAAGCGCAGCTCCGAAGGCAAGAGCGGGCTGGGCTCGACCGATGGCATGGGCATCTGCCACAGCTACACGCCGGACGGGCGTTGCGTGTCGTTGTTGAAGATTTTGCTGACCAACTTCTGTCTTTACGATTGCCAGTACTGCGTCAACCGCCGCTCCAGTGATGTCCCGCGTGCCCGTTTCACCCCCGAGGAAGTCGTCGCGCTGACCATGGATTTCTACCGGCGCAACTGCGTCAGCGGGTTGTTCCTCAGCTCGGGGATCATTCGCTCGGCGGACTACACCATGGAGCAACTGGTGCGGGTGGCGAAGCTGCTGCGCGAAGAGCATGAGTTTCGCGGGTACATCCATCTCAAGACCATTCCCGAAGCCGATCCGGCATTGATCGAAGAAGCAGGGCGCTACGCCGATCGCCTGAGCGTCAATATCGAACTGCCGACCGATGCCAGCCTGCAAGTGCTGGCGCCGGAGAAGGACATCGCGTCGATCAAACAGGCAATGAACACCATCTACACCGGCGTGCAGACCGTGTTGAACGAACCGCGCTCGGCGAAATTCGCTCCAGCCGGGCAGAGCACGCAGTTGATTGTCGGCGCCGACGACACCGACGACAGCACCATCCTCCACAGCGCCCAGGCCTTGTACGGCAACTTCCGTCTGCGGCGGGTTTATTACTCGGCCTTCAGCCCAATCCCCGACAGTCCGAAAAGCGTACCGCTGGCCGCACCACCGCTGATGCGCGAACACCGTTTGTATCAGGCCGATTTTCTCCTGCGCAGCTACGGCTACAGCGCCGATGAACTGCTCAAGGGACCGGGCAATCTGGCGTTGGACATCGACCCGAAACTTGCCTGGGCGTTGCAGAATCGCGAGGTGTTCCCGCTCGATCTGAACCGTGCCGAAGCATCCCTGATTGCGCGTATTCCAGGCATCGGACTGCGTACCACCGAACGACTGGTGGAGTTGCGCCGACAACGACGCATTCGTTACGAAGACGTCGCGCGCATGCGCTGTGTGCTGGCCAAGGCCAAGCCGTTCATCATCACCAGCGACTACCATCCGCAGCAGGCCGAAGTCACCAGCCATTTGCTCTATCAGCAATTGCGTGACCGTCCGATGCCCCAGCAAATGGGGCTGTGGGGATGATCAATCTCGATTGCGACGACCTGTTCGACACTTGGCGCCAACAAGCGCGCTGGTTGCTGAGCCATGAAGTCGACCCGAGTCTGGTGAGCTGGGCTTCGCAAGGCGTGGCGGATCTGTTTGCCAGTGATGAGCCGGTGCCTGAAGGGCAGGGGCCGTTTGTGGCAAAGATCCCGCGCGCGTTGCTCGACACGCTGGAACAGGCTTCGCGGTATCGCGGTGATCAACGCTGGAGCCTTTTGTATGAAGTGTTGTGGCGCGTCAGCCATGGCGACCGCACGGCGATGATGGCCGGGGACAAACTCGGCAGCGAACTGCAGCGACGGATCAAACAAGTCAATCGAGAAGCCCATCACCTGCATGCATTTGTGCGTTTCATCGAGCGCCCGTTATCCAGCGCTGGCCCGCAATATGTGGCTTGGCATGAACCGGCCCATGACATTCTGCACAGCGCCAGTGAGCATTTCATCGGGCGCATGGGCCGCCACCGTTGGTTGATTGCCACGCCGCGCGATGGGGTTTATTACGATGGCGAGCAACTGATTCATCAGCGGCAATGTCCGGTGGAATGGCAGCAGTTGGCGCAGAATGTCGATGATCCTCATGGTGATCTGTGGTTGACTTATTACAGCCACATCTTCAACCCGGCACGGTTGAATCCGAAGGTGATGCAGGGGCATTTGCCGGCGCGGTTCTGGAAGAATCTGCCGGAGGGGGAGTTGATTCCCGGGTTGATTACGCAGGCGCGGATGGGGAAACAGCAGAATGGGCAGGCGAGTGGGATTGCTGATCGACTTGGTAAACGGATAACGCTGAAAAGT
>NZ_JAKNQL010000031.1 GCF_022662375.1 Pseudomonas sp. CROZ-RG-20F-R04-15
TGGTTTTTGGCCTTTTAGCCCGTCATGACCTGCGCCAACAACTCGTACGAATGCACCCGATCAGCATGCTCATACAGGTCACTGGTAAAAATCAGCTCATCCGCCTGGGTCTGCTCAATCAGCACTTCCAGCTTGGCGCGGATCTTCTGCGGACTCCCCACCATCGCCAGCCCCAGGAAATCCCCCACCGCCTCACGCTCATGCGGTAGCCACAGCCCGTCCATGGTTTTCACCGGCGGACGCTGCACCAGGCTCTGCCCACGCATCAACGCCAGAATGCGCTGATACACCGACGTCGCCAGATAATCGGCTTGTTCATCGGTATCCGCCGCCACCAGCGGTACGCCGAGCATCACGTACGGCTTGTCGAGCACTGCCGACGGCTTGAAGTGATTGCGATAGACGCGAATCGCCTCGTGCATGAAGCGCGGAGCGAAATGCGAGGCGAAGGCATACGGCAAACCGCGCTCACCGGCTAATTGCGCGCTGAACAGACTGGAACCGAGCAGCCAGATCGGCACATTGGTGCCGGTGCCAGGCATCGCGATCACGCGCTGGTCCGGGGTACGCGGACCGAGGTAGCGCACCAGTTCGGCAACGTCTTCGGGGAAATCGTCAGCGCTGCCGGAGCGCTCGCGGCGCAAGGCGCGGGCAGTCATCTGATCGGAACCGGGCGCACGGCCCAGGCCGAGGTCGATCCGGCCCGGATACAGGCTTTCCAGCGTGCCGAACTGCTCGGCGATCACCAGCGGCGCATGGTTGGGCAGCATTACGCCTCCGGAGCCAACACGAATGCTCGACGTACCGCCAGCCAGATAACCGAGTAATACAGACGTCGCGGAGCTGGCGATACCGTCCATGTTGTGGTGTTCGGCCACCCAGAACCGCGTATAGCCGAATTTCTCGACATGCTGCGCCAGGTCCAGTGAATTGCGCAGCGACTGCGCCGGGCTGCCGTTCTCGCGCACCGGCACCAGATCGAGGGTGGAAAATTTTACGTCGGACAGTTGCTTCATAAACCTGCGTCTCCGAGTGAGGAGGCAGGTTTTTCTTGCAAACGAAAACCTGCCAAATCCATAAGCGTGTTTTGTGCAATGAGGGCATATACCCGAGTTTCAATAGCCGAGTCGAAATTTCCTACTAAAAAAGTCAACGATTAACCCGGGCTGAACTTTGTTCTGGCGTCTATCCTCAGAAGCCTTGCAAGCAAAAACCACGACGACGCGGCGTTTCCGCGCCAGAGATTGAGGAGGAAGACATGGCTATCGTGAAGAAAGCATCCGCACATTGGGCAGGTGATCTGAAAACCGGTATCGGCTCGATTTCCACCGAAACCGGCGTCCTCAAAGAAGCTCCGTACGGCTTCAAGGCGCGCTTCGAGGGCGGCAAGGGCACCAATCCGGAAGAGTTGATCGGCGCGGCGCATGCCGGCTGTTTCTCCATGGCGTTTTCGATGATTCTGGGCGATGCGGGCTTGAAGGCTGACAGCATTGATACTCAGGCTGAAGTCACGCTCGATCAGGTAGAGGGCGGCTTTGCGATCACCGCCGTGAAGCTGATCCTCAAGGCGAAAATCCCCGGGGCGACGCAAGCGCAGTTCGAAGAGCTAAGCAACAAAGCCAAGGAAGGGTGCCCGGTGTCGAAAGTGCTGAATGCGAAGATTACGCTTGAGGCTTCACTGATTTCTTAAGGTTCGAATCAGGCGTTGGCTTTGCCGACGCCTTCGCGAGCAAGCTCGCTCCCACATTGGTTCTGGCTAGACCCGTTCATTGTGGGAGCGAGCTTGCTCGCGAAGGCGATTTCACAATCAACCCGGAGCTTGAAACCGAAAACACAACTTGTGAGCGAAGTCAGAACCCTCGCTGTAAAAATGTGGTCGAATAAATGACAGCAGCTTCTGCGCACACCCGTGCGCGCTGCCTCAGGGAGCTTCACTCATGAAACGTATTGGCTTGGCGATCCTTTGCAGTGCACTGGCCACCTCGGTTTTTGCGGCACCCAAAGACTGCGAAGAACTCAAGAAAGAGATCGAAGTCAAGATTCAGGCTAAAGCAGTACCGTCCTACACACTGGAAATCGTAACCAAGGAAGAAGCCGAAAAACATGACATCGCCATGGTGGTCGGTTCATGTGAAAACGGCACCAAAGCGATCATCTATCAGAAGAACGACAGCTAAGTCGCCTCAGATAATGCAGTCGTAGTCGTAATCCTCGGCGACGATTTCGCGCTTGGCGTTGTACAGCCGGGCACTCGGGGTGAAAGCCAGCGAACGGCCCTCCAGCGTGTAACGCTGACCGGCCTCGAAATGGTCGTAGCGGATGTACATGTAACACAACCGCTCTACCGGGCCGTTCATCAAGCTGCCGCCACCACCAAACACTTCGAAATCGAACCGCACGCGCAATTCGTGACTGCCGGGGGTGACCTGAAAGAAGCGCCCGTCATTCAGTCGTTGTTTGTCGAGGCGCTCGGCCATCAGCACTTTACCGCCGGGTGTCGGCGTCGAAAAATCGACCCAGGCCATCTGCGGATCGACCGGTGGCAGCGGCGTCTGACAACCGCCCACAAGACTGGCAACGAGCAACAACAGCAACTGGCGCATGATGGATATCCACAGATCTGAATATTCAGCATAGCGCCGATCAGCTGCTCTGACAGCCCGCCGGCGTGCCCTGGCCTACCACTTTGCGCTGCTCGTCATAGAGCTTCGCCCATGGCCGAAAACCAATGCTGCCAGCCTGCAACTGATAACGCTGGCCGGCATTGAAGTCCTTGAATTTCACGTTCAATTGGCAATCGCGCCACAGCGGCTCAGCATCAGGACCGATGTTGGTCGCCGCCACCGGAAACTGATAACGCACCTTCAACTCATGGCTGCCGGGCTGCACTTCGAAGTAGCGTTTGTCGACGGTCACGCTGCTATCGACCTTCAACGCTTGCAACGTCGTGTCCTGCTGCCGGGCATCGAGATCGACCCAGGCTTGCGAGGGATCAGGATCGGGCATTCCGAATCCGGCACAACCGGCCAGCGTCAGCAGGCCTCCTGACAGCATCAACATGCGCATAGCGGTGCTCCTTAAGGCGGGATAGTCTTGCGGGCAGACTCTCCGGGGGATTTCTTATTTTGAGCAGGCCGTTTCCAAGCCTTGGGTTACTTGATCGCGTTTTTCGGGTTTTGTTTCCGGCTGTGATGTTTTTGTTGCTCAACGGTTGCGCCAGCGTCAGCTATTACGGCCAGTTGGCCAGCGGCCAGCTGCAATTGCTGCGCGCGCGTGAGCCGGTGGAAAAAGTCATTGCCGACCCGAGCCGCGACGCGACACTGCGCAAGCACCTGGCCCAGTCACAAAAGGCTCGCGCCTTTGCCAGCGAGCATTTGCACCTGCCGGACAACCAGAGCTATCGGCTTTACGCCGACATCCATCGCCCGTACGTGGTGTGGAATGTGTTCGCCACTTCGGAGTTCTCCCTGACGCCGCAAAACCACTGCTTCCCGATTGCCGGGTGTGTGGCTTATCGCGGTTATTACAACCAGAGCGCCGCACGCGGTGAAGCGGCGATCCAGCGCCTGCAGGGCATGGACGTGTCGATTGGCGGCGTTGAGGCTTATTCAACACTGGGCTGGTTCAACGACCCGATTCTTAATTCGATGATGGGCTGGGGTGATGAGCGCCTGGCCACGCTGATCTTTCATGAACTGGCGCACCAACGCTTTTATGTAAAGGACGACACCGAATTCAACGAGTCCTTCGCCACGTTTGTCGAGCAGCAAGGCACGCGGCAGTGGCGAGCGTTTCGGGGGATGCCAGCGGATACCGATTCACGGTTGCAGCAGCGTGATCAGTTTATTGAGTTGGTGCTCGATACCCGCTCACGGCTGGAGAAGTTGTATGCGCAGCCATTGCCGGCGGAACAGATGCGCGAACGCAAAGCGGCCGAGTTCGAACGGTTTCGCCGGGATTATCGGTTGATGAGGGACAGCCAGTGGGCTGGCGACAAGCGTTATGACGCGTGGGTGAATGCGCCGCTGAACAATGCGCGGTTGCTGCCGTTCGGGCTGTATGACCAGTGGGTGCCGGCGTTTGCGGCGTTGTTCAAAAACAACGGGGGGGATTGGCTGAGGTTTTATGCGGAGGTTGAGCGGTTGGGTCGGTTGCCGGTGGCTGAGCGTAAGGCGGCACTGAAAGCATTGGCAAAATCCTGATTTCGCATTGGCTGAGCCGGCCCCTTCGCGAGCAAGCTCGCTCCCACAGGGGGAATGCATTCCAAATGTGGGAGCGAGCTTGCTCGCGAAGGCAATTTAATCAGAGCTGCAAAAACGCCTGATGCAACGCGTCCAGCGTTTCAAAGTGATAAGCCGGCGCCTCGGCACTCAACTCTTCAAAACTGCCAAACCCATAACCGACCGCCGCCGCATCCAGCCCATTGCTCCGGGCACCGATCAGGTCGTGCTTACGGTCGCCGATCATTAGCGTACTCGCCGGGTCCAGCCCTTCTTCCGCCATCAAATGCGCAATCAGCTCAACCTTGTTGGTCCGCGTGCCATCCAGCTCACTGCCGTAGATCACTTTGAAATGCCGGGCGAAATCAAAGTGCCGGGCAATCTCGCGGGCAAATTCCCACGGCTTCGACGTGGCGATGTACAGCTGGCGGCCTTGGCCGCTGAGGGTTTCCAGCAACGGCGTAACGCCGTCGAACACGCGGTTTTCATACAGGCCAGTGACCTTGAAGCGCTCGCGGTAGAAATTCACCGCCTGCCACGCCTTGGCCTCATCAAAGCCGTAGAACTGCATAAACGCCTGCAACAACGGCGGGCCAATGAAGTGTTCGAGTTTGGTCAGGTCCGGCTCATCAATGCCGAGCTTGGCGAGGGCAAACTGAATGGAGCGGGTGATGCCCTCACGTGGGTCTGTCAGGGTGCCATCGAGGTCGAACAGTACGGTTTGGTAATGCATGGGAATTCCTGGGCAGTCGCCAATTCGAATCAGAGTGTGTCGTAGCCTTCGGCCAGATGCAGGTCCTTGAGCTTCACGTAATTCGCCGCGCTGTAGGTGAAGAAGGCTTTTTCCTTGTCGGTGAGTTCTCGCACCTGTTTCACCGGGCTACCCACATAGAGGAAGCCGCTTTGCAGTCGCTTGCCCGGCGGCACCAGGCTGCCGGCGCCGATGATCACGTCGTCCTCGACCACCGCACCGTCCATGACAATGCTGCCCATGCCGATCAACACGCGGCTGCCAACGCTGCAGCCGTGCAACATGACTTTGTGGGCGATGGTCACGTCATCGCCGATCAGCAGCGGGAAACCGTCCGGGTTGAACGGGCCGGCGTGGGTGATGTGCAACACGCAGCCGTCCTGGACGCTGGTGCGCGCACCGATGCGGATACGGTGCATGTCGCCGCGGATCACGGTCAGCGGCCACACGGAGCTGTCTTCGCCGATTTCGACGTCGCCGATAACCACCGCCGAGCCGTCGACAAACGCGCCTTTGCTCAAGCGCGGGGTGTGATTCTGGTACTTGCGAACGGACACGATAATTTCTCTCTCTGTCGCCGATAGCTGCGGATGATGCCGATTGTAATTAAGATGGGGCAATGTTTCCCCAGCCAAGGTGCCAACCGTGAGCGTGAACAACCCTCTGCTGCAGTCCTATGACCTGCCACCGTTCTCCACGATCCGTGCCGAACACGTCCTGCCCGCCATCGAAACGATCCTGGCCGACAACCGCGCCGCCATCGCCGAAATTCTCAAGAGCCAGGTCCAGAACCCGACCTGGGCCGGCCTGGTTCTGGCGATGGACGAACTCAATGACCGCCTCGGCGCTGCGTGGAGCCCGGTCAGTCACCTCAACGCCGTGTGCAACAGCGCCGAATTGCGCGAAGCCTACGAGTCGTGCCTGCCAGCCCTGAGCGCCTACTCCACCGAGATGGGCCAGAACCGCGAGCTGTTCCAGGCCTATGAAGCGCTGGCCAACAGCCCGGAAGCCGCCGGTTTCGACGTGGCGCAAAAGACTATTCTGGAACACGCCCTGCGTGACTTCCGTCTGTCGGGTATCGACCTGCCGGAAGCCGAGCAGAAACGCTACGCCGAAGTGCAAAGCAAACTGTCCGAGCTGGGCAGCCGCTTCTCCAACCAACTGCTCGACGCCACTCAGGCATGGACCAAGCACGTCAGCGACGAAGCCGCCCTCGCCGGCCTGACCGATTCGGCCAAGGCGCAAATGGCTGCCGCCGCGCAGGCCAAAGGCTTCGATGGCTGGCTGATCACCCTGGAATTCCCGAGCTACTACGCGGTGATGACCTACGCGCAAGACCGTGCGCTGCGTGAAGAAGTCTACGCCGCCTACTGCACCCGTGCCTCGGATCAAGGCCCGAATGCCGGCCAGAACGACAACGGCCCTGTGATGGAAGAAATCCTCGACCTGCGTCAGGAGCTGGCCAAATTGTTGGGCTTCGCCAGTTTCTCCGAGCTGAGCCTGGCCACCAAAATGGCCGAATCCAGTGATCAGGTGCTGAGCTTCCTGCGCGATCTGGCCAAGCGCAGCAAACCGTTCGCCGCGCAGGATCTGCAACAACTGCGCGCCTATGCCGCGGAACAGGGCTGCGCCGATCTGCAAAGCTGGGACAGCGGTTTCTACGGCGAGAAGTTGCGTGAACAGCGCTACAGCGTTGCTCAGGAAACCCTGCGCGCCTACTTCCCGATCGATAAAGTACTGGGCGGTCTGTTCGCCATCGTGCAGCGTCTGTACGGCATCGAAATCGCCGAGCAGAAAGGCTTCGACACCTGGCACCCGGACGTGCGCCTGTTCGAAATCAAGGAAAACGGCCAGCACGTCGGTCGCTTCTTTTTCGACCTCTATGCCCGCGCCAACAAGCGTGGCGGTGCCTGGATGGACGGTGCCCGTGACCGTCGCCGCACCGTCGACGGCGTGCTGCAAAGCCCGGTGGCCAATCTGGTGTGCAACTTCACCCCGGCTGACAGTGGCAAGCCTGCGCTGCTGACCCACGATGAAGTGACCACGCTGTTCCACGAGTTCGGTCATGGCCTGCATCACCTGCTGACCCGCGTTGATCACGCCGGTGTTTCCGGCATCAACGGCGTGGCGTGGGATGCGGTCGAGCTGCCAAGCCAGTTCATGGAAAACTGGTGCTGGGAGCCGGAAGGCCTGGCGTTGATTTCCGGCCATTACGAAAGCGGCGAGCC
This sequence comes from Pseudomonas sp. CROZ-RG-20F-R04-15, assembly GCF_022662375.1. Classification (GTDB taxonomy): domain Bacteria; phylum Pseudomonadota; class Gammaproteobacteria; order Pseudomonadales; family Pseudomonadaceae; genus Aquipseudomonas. The sequence goes on from NZ_JAKNQL010000031.1 coordinate 7,200, forward strand.
GCTGCCGCAGGACCTGCTGGAAAAAATGCTCGCGGCGAAAAACTTCCAGTCCGGCCTGATGATGGTCCGTCAGCTGGAGTTCTCGCTGTTCGACTTCGAACTGCACGCCACCCACGGTGACGGCCGCAGCGTTGCGCAGGTGCTCGAAGGCGTGCGTGACGAAGTGTCTGTCATGCGCCCACCGGCCTACAACCGCTTCCCGAACAGCTTCGCGCACATCTTCGCCGGCGGTTACGCGGCGGGTTACTACAGCTACAAGTGGGCGGAAGTGCTGTCGGCGGATGCCTTCTCGAAGTTTGAAGAAGACGGCGTGCTCAACGCAGAAACCGGTCGTGCATTCCGCGAAGCGATTCTGGCGCGCGGTGGTTCGCAGGCACCGATGGTGCTGTTCGTCGACTTCCGTGGCCGTGAGCCGTCGATTGACGCACTGTTGCGCCACAGCGGCCTGAGTGAGGACGCGGCAGCATGAGTGACGGGCCTGTGATTACCAAGAAACGCTTTATCGCCGGGGCGGTCTGCCCGGCGTGCAGCGAGCCGGACAAATTGATGATGTGGAACGAAGACAGCGTGCCGCATCGTGAATGTGTGGCTTGCGGTTACTCCGACACACTCAACGAGCAAGGACTTTCGGTACCGAAAGAATTGGGCACGCGAGTCAATACCAGCGCAATCAACAAGCCTGCGCCGGACAAAACTGTACAAGCCGTGCAGTTTTTCCCCAACCCGAAACTGAAAAAGAAGCCTGACCAGCCAAATTGAGCCGTGACCACCTCGCACCGAATCAACGGTGCGAGGTGGTATCTATCTAATGCCTTGCCCTTGCGCTTTCTCCGTAGGCTGAATTTTTCAACCTACGGTCAAGGAAGACGCGATGCCCCCTACCAATCCCCTGCTACAACGCTGGCAGCTGCCGGCCTGGTCCGACATAAAGGCCGAGCACCTGGCACCCGCCATCGATGCCATCGTGGCCGATAATCAGCGGATCATCGCCGAAGTGATCGCCACCCAGACCGACCACCCCAATTGGGATGATCTGGTGATTGCCATCGCCGAAGCCGACGCACGGCTCGCTGAAACCATGGGCGTCATCGATGTGCTCTCGACGGTCAAAAGTGCTGATGTCGACTGGATAGAACAAAGCGCCCTGTGCAGCATCACTGCGGCACGCTATCGGATGCAGAAGTCTGCCAATCTGGAGCTCTATCACACTTATCAACGTCTGCAGCAGAGCCCGATCGCCGACAGCTTCGATGGCTTTCGCAAAGCGTCGTTGGCCAAGACCCTGCGCGGTTTTCGTCTGTCGGGCATCGAGTTGCCTGCCGGACCGCGACTGCGGTTAACCGCGATAAACCTCGACATCGAGCTTCAGGAGCAATTGTTCCAAATCAATCTGGAGCGCAGCAACGCCGCCTGGAGCAAGCAGATTGACCAGACGGCGACGCTCGACGGCTTGTCAGCCGCGTTCAAGGATCGGCTGGCGCTCAATGCACGTCGAGCGGGGAAAAGCGGCTGGTTATTGACGCTGGATCGCAACACTTACGAATACATCATGAAAAATGCGCGAGACCGGGATTTGCGCGAAGAGTATTTCCGCGCTTATTGCACCCGGGCCTCGGACCAAGGACCGCATGCTTCTCAGTACGACAACGGTCCGGTCCTGCAAAAGTTACTCGGGTTACGCCATGAAAAAGCCGAGTTGCTGGGTTTCGAGAGCTTTGCCCACTTGCGGCTTTCAAATCACATGGCCAACTCGCCCGCTCAGGTCGAATATTTTCTGAAGCAACAAATCGAGCACACTCGCGCATCACTGGAGCAGGACATCCAGGCTTTGCAGGCATTTGCCGCAACGCATGGCGTCGCAGAACTGCAGGCCTGGGATTTCGAGTTTTTCGCTGAGCAATTACGTCAGCAACGCTCGGCGAGCATATTGGAAAGGCTTGGCGAGTATTTTCCGCTGGATGAAACGCTGCGCCGGTTCTGCCAGTTCAATGAACATCTGTTCGCTATCAAACTCGCCGAGCAGCAAGACCTCAGCCATTGGCACGAGGATGTACGCCTGTTGGAAGTCAGCGAATACGATCAGGTGATGGGGTACATCTACTTTGACCCCTTTCATCGCGAGGATGCCCCCGACTTTGCCTTGACCAATACCGTGCGCAACCGACGCATCAATGCCGAGGGCCGGCCGGCCCTGCCGATCGCCATCCTCCACTGCAACTTCCCTGCCGCGACCAGCGAACATCCCTGCCTGCTTTCACACAAGGATCTGCGCGTGCTGTTCCATGAGTTCGGGCATTGCCTGCAACAGGTGCTGACCCGCTCGCCCCACCACAACCTGTCGGGTATCTCGCAACTGGGGCGTGATACCGGTGAGTTCGCCGGGCAACTGTTTGAACAATTCAGCCTTTCAGCGGAGCTGCTTCAGTGGCTTTCAGCACACTACAAAACCCGCGCGCCGCTAAGCCGCACACAGCTGATGTCAGCGCTGGCCGCCATCGCGACCCACACCAGTCGTGATACCGCCACGCTGCTGCTTGAGGCGTTACTCGATCTGGAATTGCATCGCAGCGAAGAAAATGGCCGCAATGCGCAACAGTGCTTCGAAGCGGTGCTGCAACAAATACCGCAACTGCAACTCCCCGCCTATTGCCGCTTTGCCAACAGTTTCGATTATCTGGTGACCGGTTACGAAGCCTCGGTCTACGCCTACAAATGGTCAGGCGTACTGGCCAGCGAAGCGTTCAAGCGCATCGAGCGCGATGGGGTATTCAATGCGCAAACCGGCCGGAAATTGCGTGAAGCGTTCTTCTCCGGCGATTCGATTTCACTGGTGGCCGCGCTGGAAATCTTCGTCGGCCAGCCGGTTCAGACAGCTCTGGCAGCGCAACCGGACTGACGCGCCGATCACTCGACGTGGGCGGACTTGAACCAGCTTTTCATCGAACAGGTGGCGAAAGCACTGGTACTGCAATCGCCATTGGCCAACGCCGTGCGTAATTTGTCGACATCTACCTGCATCATGTAGCGAATACCGTCCTTGAAGTGGGTACTGTCGCCGAAACCACCTTGGGTCATTTCGCTCAAGGCATCCTCTTTGCTCCAGCCCTGAATCACCACTCTATACATCGCCGCCATCAGGCCGGTGCGGTCGGAACCGTGCTTGCAATGCATCAGCACCGGGCCATTGGCTTCGGCAGCCTGAATCGCACGCAGGGTTTTAAGCACATCAGCATCGTCGACATGGTTGGTGCGGTAGGGCAACTGCACCTGGTTGATGCCAGGTTCGGACAGCCAACTGCTATCGGCTTCCGGGAGAAAGTTGATCACCGTGGCGACTTTGAGATTTTTCAGCAGCGGCACCGCGCCGCCGTCAGGCAAAGCGCTGCGGAACAGGGTCGGCGACATCTGGAACAAGTTGTATTGCACTTCGACCGGCTGTGCCCAATCGGCCGGACGGCCAGTGACGGCGCCGACAGCAGCCTGGGCTGGCATCAGCGGCAACAGAGCGAAAAGCGACAGGCACAAAACACAAAGAAAACGCACTCGGGACATGCTGGGGCGACCGTTTCGAGATTGATCGATGAAAGGAATCGCAGCTTCGAGGTTTAGCGGTCAAAGCCGCGTGAGCCGCTTGTCAAAGAAATGTGAATCGGCGTTGTTTCATCTCGCGTCAGTGCGAAAAATCAATCTTTTTTCCGCCGAATCGGTTCGTCTGGATCCTTAGCCTGCTACCATTTGTCACATGATGTTGCAGACGTGTCCCTTTTCTCCGGGTCAGACCGGTTCCGTCTCGACAAGAAATCTTCAAGTCGCTCACAGAAGCGGCCACCCCTAATGCCCTGATGAGGTGCTTCTCCATGTCTGAAGATCGAGACAACCCGCGGCGTGAGTTTTTGCGCAAATCCCTGACCCTGATTCCGGTGGTCACCCTGGCTGGCACCAGCCTGGGCAGCAGCGTCCTGCAAGCGGCACCCGAAGCCGCGCCCGTTGCGCCGGCATCGCAACCGGGTCGTGCTGACGTCGGCGTGTATCAGCCGAACTACTTCACCGCCGAAGAATGGGCGTTCATCAATGCTGCGGTCGCGCAATTGATTCCCAACGATGCCCAAGGCCCGGGCGCGCTCGAGGCCGGTGTGCCGGAATACATCGACCGCCAGATGAACACGCCGTACGCCGCCGGTGCCCTGTGGTACATGCAAGGCCCATTCAACGCCGACGCCGCTCCGGAAATGGGCTGGCAAAGCAAACTGGTGCCCAAAGAGATCTATCGCCTCGGCATCGCCGCCACGGACCAGTGGGCAAAATCCCTCAACGGTAAAGTATTTGCCGAGCAAGACAGCGCTACCCGAGACGATTTGCTCAAGCAACTCGAAGCCGGCAAACCTCAGTTTGACGCGGTTCCGGCGAAGATCTTCTTCAACCTGCTGCTGCAAAACACCAAGGAAGGGTTCTTCTGCGACCCGATCCATGGCGGCAACAAAGGCATGGTCGGCTGGACCATGATCGGCTTCCCCGGCGCCCGCGCCGATTTCATGGATTGGGTGGAACGCAACGAGCAATACCCCTTCCCGGCAGTTTCGATTCGCGGCGAGAGGGCGTAAGCATGGCTACGGTAATGAAGAAGGTTGACGCAGTCATCGTCGGTTTCGGCTGGACCGGCGCGATCATGGCCAAGGAATTGACCGAAGCGGGTCTCAACGTGCTGGCGCTGGAGCGCGGGCCGATGCAGGACACCTACCCCGACGGCAACTATCCGCAGGTGATCGACGAACTCACCTACAGCGTGCGCAAAAAACTCTTTCAGGACATCTCGAAAGAAACCGTCACCATCCGTCACAGCGTCAACGACATTGCTCTGCCGAACCGCCAGTTGGGCGCGTTCCTGCCGGGCAATGGTGTCGGCGGCGCCGGCCTGCACTGGTCGGGTGTGCACTTCCGCGTCGACCCGATCGAGTTGCGCATGCGCAGCCACTACGAGGAGCGCTATGGCAAAAGCTTTATCCCCAAGGACATGACCATCCAGGACTTCGGCGTCAGCTATGAAGAGCTGGAGCCGTTCTTCGACTTTGCTGAAAAAGTCTTCGGCACCTCGGGCCAGGCCTGGACGGTGAAAGGCCAACTGGTCGGTCAGGGCAAGGGTGGCAACCCCTACGCGCCGGATCGTTCCAACCCGTTCCCACTGGAAGCGCAGAAGAACACGGTGTCCGCACAGCTGTTCGGCAAAGCGGCTACAGAGGTCGGTTACAAGCCTTACAACCTGCCTTCGGCAAACACCTCCGGGCCGTACACCAACCCTTACGGCGCACAAATGGGCCCGTGCAACTTCTGCGGTTTCTGCAGCGGCTATGTCTGCTACATGTATTCCAAGGCGTCGCCGAACGTGAACATTCTGCCGGCGCTGAAGCCGCTGCCGAATTTTGAGCTGCGCGCCAACGCCCACGTGCTGCGCATCAACCTCGACAGCACCAAGAGCAAAGCCACCGGCGTGACCTACATCGACGCGCAGGGTCGCGAGATCGAGCAGCCGGCGGATCTGGTGATCCTCGGCGCGTTCCAGTTGCACAACGTGCGCCTGATGCTGCTGTCCGGGATTGGCAAGCCGTACGACCCGATCACTGGCGAAGGCGTGGTCGGGCGTAATTTCGCCTACCAGAACATGGCGACCATCAAGGCGTTCTTCGACAAGGACACCCACACCAACAACTTCATCGGCGCCGGCGGCAACGGCGTGGCGCTGGACGATTTCAACGCCGACAACTTCGATCACGGCCCACACGGCTTCGTCGGCGGCTCGCCGATGTGGGTCAACCAGGCTGGCAGCCGGCCGATTGCCGGCACTTCGAACCCGCCGGGCACCCCAGCTTGGGGCAGTGCGTGGAAACGCGCGACCGCCGATTACTACACCCACCAGGTGTCGATGGACGCCCACGGCGCGCATCAGTCTTACCGAGGCAACTACCTCGATCTCGACCCGGTATACCGCGATGCCTACGGCTTGCCGCTGCTGCGAATGACCTTCGACTGGCAGGAAAACGACATCAAGATGAACCGCTTCATGGTTGAGAAAATGGGCAAGGTTGCCGAGGCGATGGGCCCGAAAGCCATCGCGGTGATCGGCAAGAAAGTCGGCGACCACTTCAACACCGCCTCTTACCAGACCACCCACCTCAACGGCGGCGCGATCATGGGCACCGATCCGAAGAAGAGCGCGCTGAACCGCTACTTGCAGAGCTGGGACGTGCACAACGTCTTCGTTCCGGGCGCCTCGGCGTTCCCGCAAGGCCTCGGTTACAACCCGACCGGGCTGGTTGCGGCACTGACCTACTGGTCGGCGAAGGCGATCCGCGAGCAGTACCTGAAAAACCCCGGCCCGCTGGTTCAGGCTTAAGGAGCGATGACCATGAAAAATCTCGTTATCGCGACTCTGGCGCTGCTCGGCAGCGCCTCGATTCATGCGGCTGAAGTTGATCAAAGTCTGATCAAACAGGGCGAATACCTCGCCCGCGCCGGTGATTGCGTGGCTTGCCACACCGCCAAGGGCGGCAAACCGTTCGCCGGTGGCCTGCCGATGGAAACCCCGATCGGCACGATCTACTCGACCAACATCACCCCGGACAAGACCGGCGTCGGTGAATACAGCTTCGAAGACTTCGATCAGGCCGTACGCCATGGCGTCGCTAAAAACGGTAGTCCGTTGTACCCGGCGATGCCGTATCCGTCCTACGCGCGTGTCAGCGAAACCGATATGCAGGCGCTGTACGCGTACTTCATGCATGGCGTAGAACCGGTGGCGCAGGAAAACAAGGCCAGCGACATTCCGTGGCCGTTGAGCATGCGCTGGCCGCTGATGGGCTGGCGCTGGATGTTTGCGCCGAAGGTCGAGGACTACAAAGCGACGAGTACCGACCCGGTGATCGATCGCGGCGCGTATCTGGTCGAAGGCCTCGGCCACTGCGGCGCCTGTCACACCCCGCGCGCGCTGACCATGCAGGAAAAATCCCTGAGTGCGGCTGACGGCACAACCTTCCTCGCCGGTAGCGCGCCGCTGGAAGGCTGGATTGCCAAAAGCCTGCGCGGCGATCACAAGGACGGCCTCGGCGGCTGGAACGAGGAACAACTGGTGCAGTTCCTCAAAACCGGGCGCAGCGACCGCAGCGCGGTGTTCGGCGGCATGAGCGACGTGGTCACCCACAGCATGCAATACATGACCGATGCCGACCTGACAGCGATTGCCCGCTACCTCAAGTCGTTGCCAGCCAGTGATCCGAACGATCAACCGCATCAGTACGATGAAAAAGCAGCCAAGGCGCTGTGGAAAGGGGATGACAGTCAGCGTGGCGCTGCGGTGTACATCGACAACTGCGCGGCGTGCCACCGCACCGACGGCCACGGCTACAACCGGGTATTCCCGGCGCTGGCCGGTAATCCGGTGCTGCAATCGGAAGACCCGACATCGCTGATCCACATCGTGCTCAAGGGCGGTACGTTGCCAGCCACGCACACGGCACCGTCGACCTTCACCATGCCCGGTTTCGCCTGGCGACTGTCGGATCAGGAAGTGGCGGATGTGGTGAGTTTCATTCGTGGCAGTTGGGGCAACAAAGGCGCGCCGGTTGACGCTGAAGATGTAGCCAATCTACGCAAGTACGATATGCAAACGACTTCCGGGGATGATTTGGGGCAAGTCACCACGCATAACTGACGGACCTGATTGACACTCCGCTGGCACGGTTCGACTTTTCGTGCGGTGCCAGCGGACGGTCAACGCTTGGGCTGAAAGCCTTTGAACTGCGCAAATGCATCGGCCAGTTGCAGATAGAGCTTCTCGTCGTATTTGTCGATGTCGCCATCACCGTCAGCATCGACGGCGTCTTCGGAGATCAGGTCATAACGACCATTGGCCTGCGACGACGAAGCAAAAAGCGAATAGTCGTAATCCATCATTTCGGTCGCGTCTTCGCTGTAGTGATAAAAAGCGATTTCCGGACTTGCATCCCGATCCATATCCGCGATTTCCAGCAGTATTCTGATAGCCATGGATGAAACCCTGCAGATTGATTGCGTGCTTAAGATTAGGTTTGGCGAGTATTCCGGTCTACTGTCAGAGCTGACAGGGTGTATGCCCAGCCAGTCTTTTACTGGCCACCTGTCATTTACCGTCTCTTCTTCTAAAACAATAAAGTCCTGCATGAGTCGTCATGCAGGACTTATTTTTATTTGCTGTGAGACTCTTACATTTTCAATTACGGATTAACGATACTTACATAAGCCTTGGCCAGTGCAATCAACTTCGTTTTGTCGTCGTTATCAATATCGCCATCACCGTCGACATCTTTCTTGTTGGTGCGAATGGTGAAGGTCTTGCCACGGTCGCTGGACACCGCCACCACGTAGATCGAGTCGACCAGTGCCTCGGTGGGCAGTTCCTGCTCGGCGTTCCAACCCAGCTCCTTGCGCGCAAGTTGCATCGAAACAATGGTATTGGGCTCCGATGCATTGGGCAGCATCAGTTGCATAAAGACGCCACGTTGATTGAGATACGACATGAATTAAATCCTTTTAATTTAGTTATCGGACAAATGCCGATGGAAGTGGCCAAGACTATATTCGATAACTTGTCGCGACAATGGAACAACTGTATCTCGGGTTGTATTTAGACTTTGCACCTCTATATAAACTTTAGAATTCAAAAAGCCCCATCGCTGAACGGTACTGGATCACACCGGCTGCGCTCAGGTACTGTATGCATATACAGATCAGGAGCCCGCCCAATGATCAACCCTCTCCCACCCCGCGGTCGCGGCACCGCGACCAACCCGCACAACCGCTTCGCGCCGAACCGTTCGGTGGCCGAGGACGACGGCTGGTATCAGGAAGTGCCGCTGACCCAAGGCACCGAGGTGATGATCGAAACCGCAAAAACCATCATCACCCGCAACACATCTCCGGATCTGCCCTTCGACCGCTCGATTAACCCCTACCGAGGCTGCGAACACGGCTGCATCTATTGCTATGCACGGCCCAGCCACGCCTATTGGGACATGTCGCCCGGGCTGGATTTCGAAACGAAGCTGATCGCCAAGACCAACGCCGCCCAAGTGCTGGAAGAACAGCTCGGAAAGAAAGGCTATCAATGTGCGCCGATCAATCTGGGTTCCAACACCGACCCGTATCAGCCGATCGAGCGTGAACACAAAATCACCCGGCAGACCCTCGAAGTGCTGCTGCGCTATAAGCACCCGGTGACCATCGTCACCAAAGGTTCGCTGATCCTGCGCGACCTCGACCTGCTCACCGAACTGGCGCAGCAACGGTTAGTAGCCGTGATGATCAGCCTGACCACGCTGGACGACGAACTCAAACGCATTCTGGAACCACGCGCCGCTGCCCCCAAAGCGCGGTTGCGCGCTATTCGGGTAATGCGCGAAGCAGGCATTCCGGTCGGCGTGCTGTGTTCGCCGATGATTCCGATGATCAACGACAGCGAAATCGAGAGTCTGCTCAGCGAAGCCCATGCGGCCGGAGCACAAAGCGCGGCCTACATGATGTTGCGCCTGCCGCTGGAAGTGGCGCCGCTATTTGAAGAATGGCTCGCCGCGCACTATCCGCAACGCGCCGCCCATGTGTTGAGCCTGATCCGCCAGAGCCGGGGCGGCGAGCTCTACGACAGCCGTTTTGGCGCGCGCATGCGCGGTGAAGGGGTGTTCGCCGATCTGCTCGCGCAACGCTTTGCCAAAGCGATCAAGCGTCTTGGCATGAATCGTCGCGATGGCTATAACCTCGATTGCACAGCCTTCTGTCCGCCGGGTCGCCAGATGTCTTTGATTTAGCGACAATTGGCCTATGGTTGAGGGGTTGGAATCCTTCCGCCGAAATCACCCAGTCACGTTTTTTGTGACCTGGAACACACGTTCTAGAGCGTTTGATTCAGTTTGAGTTAAGTTTCGGCGGCTACCTTGTTCATCGAGTGACTGACGGGTCGGGATGACCCGGATGTTTAAACAGCCACTGGCTTCATACCGGAATACATGGGAATGACTCCCCTAATCCGCCAAAGAGGATGAATCATGAGTGACAAGGATAAACAGCCGTTGGCTGCGTCGGCGCAAACCCCTGAAGCGGAATCCGCCGATGCAGCGCTGCGACAGATCGTAGACGGCTTTTTGCATTTTCATCATGAGGTCTTCCCACAGCAGGAAGAACTCTTCAAGAAACTCGCCACCGCTCAGGCGCCCAAGGCGATGTTCATCACCTGCGCTGACTCGCGCATCGTCCCCGAGCTGATTACCCACAGCTCGCCCGGCGATCTGTTCGTGACCCGCAACGTCGGCAATGTCGTGCCGCCTTACGGGCAGATGAACGGCGGCGTTTCCACCGCAATCGAATACGCGGTACTGGCGCTCGGCGTGCAGCACATCATCATCTGCGGCCACTCCGATTGCGGTGCCATGCGTGCAGTGCTCAATCCGGACAGCCTGGAAAAAATGCCGACGGTCAAAGCCTGGCTGCGCCACGCTGAAGTCGCGAAAACCATGGTGCATGAGAACTGTAACTGCGCCGACGAAAAAGAAAGCATGCCGATCCTCACCGAGGAAAACGTCATCGCCCAATTGCAGCACTTGCGTACCCATCCTTCGGTAGCCTCGCGCATGGCGAACGGTCATTTGTTCATCCATGGCTGGGTCTACGACATCGAAACCAGCGAAATCAAAGCTTACGACGCGGATCAGGGACGTTTCCTGCCGCTCGACGGCAGCCATCCGATTCCGGTGGCGACGCCTAAAGCGCGCTTCTAAATCCTCCTAAACATCTGTGTGGTTTGACGCCGGTCGCTGATTCAGCGACCCGGCCTCGCCATGCCTGAAGAAAACTTCGGGAGAATCGCCATGCGTGCGGCTCAATTGAAAGCGGTGTTGCCACGGGAGCTGCTCGCTTCAGTGGTTGTGTTTCTGGTCGCCCTGCCGCTGTGCATGGGTATTGCGATCGCGTCAGGGTTGCCGCCGGCCAAAGGGCTGATCACCGGGATCATCGGTGGTCTGGTGGTCGGTTGGCTGGCGGGTTCGCCGTTACAGGTCAGCGGGCCGGCGGCGGGGCTGGCGGTGTTGGTGTTTGAACTGGTGCGTCAGCACGGTATCGAGATGCTCGGGCCGATTCTGCTGCTCGCCGGTTTTCTGCAACTGGTCGCCGGGCGCTTGAAGCTCGGTTGCTGGTTTCGGGTCACGGCGCCAGCGGTGGTGTACGGGATGCTGGCGGGGATTGGCGTCTTGATCGTGCTGTCGCAGGTGCATGTGATGCTTGATGCGTCACCGAAGCCCTCTGGCCTGGATAACCTCACGGCATTCCCGGCGGCCGTGGCGCAGGCCTTGCCATCGTTTGGCTGGCAGGCCGGGCTGTTGGGTCTGTCGACGATTGCGGTGATGTGGTTGTGGGAGAAGTTTCGCCCGCATTCGTTGCGCTTCGTTCCGGGTGCATTGCTCGGTGTGGGTCTGGCAACAGGCGCCAGTCTGCTGTTGGCGTTGCAGGTCAAACGCGTCGAGGTGCCGGCGAATCTGGCGGAAGCTATTGATTGGCTCAAGCCTGCGGACCTGCTCAGCCTGGCCGACCCGACGCTGCTGATCGCCGCCTTCGCCGTGGCGTTTATCGCCAGCGCCGAAACTTTGCTGTCCGCCGCAGCGGTGGATCGCATGCACAGCGGCGTACGCTCGGACTTCGACCGTGAACTGTCGGCGCAAGGGGTCGGCAATATGCTCTGCGGTCTGGTCGGCGCGCTGCCGATGACCGGGGTGATCGTGCGCAGCTCGGCCAACGTCCAGGCCGGCGCGACCACGCGTTATTCAACGATCTTCCATGGCCTGTGGCTGCTGGCGTTCGTGCTGTTGCTGTCGAGCGTGCTGCAAAGCATTCCGGTGGCGAGTCTGGCGGGCGTGCTGGTCTATACCGGTTTCAAACTGGTCGATCTCAAGGCGTTTCGAGGCCTGGGTCGTTATGGGCGGATGCCGATGTTCACCTACGCAGCGACGGCGCTGGCGATCATCTTCACCGACCTGCTGACCGGTGTGCTGATCGGTTTCGGTCTGACGATGTTGAAGCTGGCGTTCAAGGCTTCGCGTTTGAAGATCAGCCTGATCGATCTGCCGCAGGACGGTGAGATGGAGTTGCGTCTGGTCGGTGCGGCGACATTCCTCAAGGTGCCGGCGCTGACGCAAGTGCTGGGCAGTATTCCGCAGGGGACGACGGTGCATGTGCCGCTGAACAATCTGAGCTACATCGACCATTCGTGTCTGGAGTTGCTGGAGGAATGGGGCCGGGCGAATGCGGCGAAGGGTTCGAAGCTGTTGATTGAGTCGCGCGGGTTGAAGCGCAGGCTTGAAGGCAGGGTGCGGACCAATACCGGAATCGGCGCGGCCGGCTAAAAATCCCGACCTGGCAACAGACCCTGTGGGAGCGAGCTTGCTCGCGAAAGCGGTGGATCAGTCAACCATGATGGTGAATGACACACTGCATTCGCGAGCAAGCTCGCTCCCACATTGGATCTACGGCGTATGAGGGTTATGCAGCAGGCTGGTCGAGCTCGAGGCCCACACCCAGTCGGCGGCCCATGCACGGCCAGCGTTTCCACGCAGCGCCGGTGTCCGGGCTGCTGAGTTTTTCGCGGTAGGCTTCCACCGACTCCAGCGCAAAGCTGTCATCGTCGAGCATGCTGTCCACCGCGTGGTGGACGACTTCATCCAGTTCGTTGGCAAATTTCTCACCGAGCAACTGGTGAGCAATCAGATTGGCGACCGTCATGTCCAGGGGGATCAGTGGCTGGCCGAAATGCTTGATGTACAGGTCGTTGACCTCTTCGACAAAGCGGTGCGCCAGATAGGCCTCGTCCAGCAGATGTTCCAGACCAACGGGAGGCTGGAGGAAATACTGCTCGGCAATTTTCAGCACCGGTTTGATCTGTGACTCGATTCCCGCTTCCCTGGCAACTTCATTGGCTGCGTCCAGCAGGTCAGGTACTTCATCGATGTAGGCTTCGACAAAACGCGTCAATACAGCCTTGGCATCGGTCTCCGGCAATTGGATTGACGGGTGTAGATGAGGCAGTTGTTCTTCCAGCTGACGGGTCAGCCGTCCGGTTTCGTTTTCGTGTTGTCGGGCTTTTTTAATCTGCTCGCGCAATGCGGCGGTGTTCATGAAAACTCCAGGAAACAAGGCAATGAAATAGGGAAGACATAACTTAGCTGGCTTACGAAAAATGCTAAGACGCATTTGTCATAATTATTTCATCCTTGATGCACCTGCGTTATATCGATTTGCCACCACTCGTCTGCATCCTTCTCCATTCGTGCCCTTGAAAGCAAGTGCCAGCTGTTTCAGATCATTTACGTCCACACATTGCAATTTCCCGTCGCTGTCTATACTCGCCAGTGAATGGAGTTAGCTGATGACGCCCGACTGCACCCGCAGCAAGGCCCGGCGATTCAAGTTCGTAGTCTGATGCAGCCGCTCCCTTGCCGCAGGCGAAAGCCGGCGGGATAACAAGAACGATAAGGGGAACCCGCAATGATGCGACATCCACACGTCTGGATGGGCCTCCTGTTGTGGTCGATTTTCAGTCCGGCGCACGCCGCATGGACTGTGAATATGGCGCCTGGAGCGACTGAAATCAGTCACGCAGTATTCGACCTGCACATGACCATTTTCTGGATCTGTGTGGTGATCGGGATCATCGTCTTCGGCGCCATGTTCTGGTCGATGATGGTGCACCGCCGTTCTACCGGGCAGGTCGCCGCAAAATTCCACGAAAGCACCACCGTCGAAATTCTCTGGACCGTCGTACCGTTCCTGATTCTGGTGGCGATGGCCGTGCCGGCGACCGCCACCCTGATCAAGATGTACGACACCAGTGAGCCGGATATCGATATCCAGATCACCGGTTACCAGTGGAAGTGGCACTACAAATACCTGGGCCAGGACGTCGAGTTCTTCAGCAACCTGGCCACCCCCGCCGAACAGATCCACAACAAGGAAACCAAGGGTGAGCATTACTTGCTCGAGGTCGACAAGCCGTTGGTGCTGCCGACCGGGGCCAAGGTGCGCTTCCTCGTCACGTCCGCCGACGTTATTCACTCGTGGTGGGTGCCGGCCTTCGCGGTAAAACGCGATGCGATCCCGGGGTTCGTCAACGAGGCGTGGACGCGCATCGACAAGCCCGGCATTTACCGTGGCCAGTGCGCCGAACTGTGCGGCAAGGATCACGGTTTCATGCCGATCGTGGTCGAGGTCAAGGACAAGGCCGACTACGACAAGTGGCTCGCCGAGCGCAAAGCCGAGGCCGCGCAGCTCAAAGAGCTGACCAGCAAAGACTGGACTCTCGATGAACTCAAGGAGCGCGGCGACAAGATCTATCACACCACCTGCGTGTCCTGTCACCAGGCCGAAGGTCAGGGGCTGCCGCCGATGTTCCCGGCACTCAAGGGCTCGGAACTGATCATGAAAGGCAGCAAGGCCGATCACCTGCATCGCGTGGTCTTCGGTAAACCGGGTACCGCCATGGCGGCGTTCGGCAAGCAGCTGTCGGAAGTCGATATCGCAGCGGTCGTGACTTACGAACGTAACGCCTGGGGCAACAACAAGGGCGACATGGTCACGCCAAAAGAAGTGCTGGAGATGAAACAGGCGGGGGACAAATGAGCCGCCCTATTGCATCTACCCGCCACGGTTCGCGGCTCGGTGCCGCGAACCACCTTGCCTGTTCACGTAAAGGAGACCGGCCATGAGCGCTGTAATCGATGACCACGGTCATGCCGACCACGCCCACGGCCCCGCCAAAGGCCTGATGCGCTGGGTGCTGACCACCAACCACAAGGACATCGGCACGCTGTACCTGTGGTTTGCGTTTTCCATGTTCCTGCTCGGCGGTACGTTCGCGATGGTGATTCGCGCCGAACTGTTCCAGCCCGGCTTGCAGATCGTCGAGCCGGCGTTCTTCAACCAGATGACCACCATGCACGGTCTGGTGATGGTCTTCGGTGCGGTGATGCCGGCCTTCGTCGGCCTCGCCAACTGGATGATCCCGTTGATGATCGGCGCGCCGGACATGGCCTTGCCCCGGATGAACAACTTCAGCTTCTGGCTGTTGCCGGCGGCGTTCCTGATCCTCGTGTCGACCCTGTTCACCCCCGGTGGCGGGCCGAACTTCGGCTGGACGTTCTATGCGCCGCTGTCGACGACGTATGCACCGGAAAGCGTGACCTTCTTCATCTTCGCCATCCACTTGATGGGCATCAGTTCGATCATGGGCGCGATCAACGTGATCGCCACCATCCTCAATCTGCGCGCGCCCGGCATGACGCTGATGAAAATGCCGCTGTTCGTCTGGACCTGGCTGATCACTGCGTTTCTGCTGATCGCGGTAATGCCGGTGCTGGCCGGGTGCGTGACGATGATGCTGATGGACATCCACTTCGGCACCAGCTTCTTCAGTGCTGCCGGTGGCGGTGACCCGGTGCTGTTCCAGCATGTGTTCTGGTTCTTCGGCCACCCCGAGGTGTACATCATGATCCTGCCGGCCTTCGGCGCCGTCAGCTCGATCATCCCGACCTTCTCGCGCAAGCCGCTGTTCGGCTACACCTCGATGGTCTACGCGACGGCGAGCATCGCCTTCCTGTCGTTCATTGTCTGGGCGCACCACATGTTCGTGGTCGGCATTCCGCTGGTGGGCGAGCTGTTCTTCATGTACGCCACGCTACTGATCGCGGTACCGACCGGGGTGAAGGTGTTCAACTGGGCCAGCACCATGTGGCAAGGCTCGCTGACCTTCGAGACGCCGATGCTGTTTGCCGTGGCGTTCGTGATCCTGTTCTCCATCGGCGGTTTCTCCGGGCTGATGCTGGCCATCGCCCCGGCGGACTTCCAGTATCAGGACACCTATTTTGTGGTCGCGCACTTCCACTACGTGCTGGTGCCGGGGGCGATCTTCGGGATCTTCGCCTCGACCTACTACTGGCTGCCGAAATGGACCGGCCACATGTACGACGAAACCCTCGGCAAGCTGCATTTCTGGCTGTCGTTCGTCGGCATGAACCTGACCTTTTTCCCGATGCATTTCGTGGGGTTGGCGGGGATGCCGCGACGGATTCCGGACTACAACCTGCAGTTCGCCGACTTCAACATGGTCTCGTCGATCGGCGCGTTCATGTTCGGCACCACGCAGATTTTCTTCCTGTTCATCGTGATCAAGACCATTCGCGGCGGCCCGCCAGCACCGGCCAAGCCTTGGGATGGTGCGGAAGGTCTGGAGTGGAGCGTGCCGTCACCGGCGCCGTATCACACCTTCACCACACCGCCGGAAGTGAAATGAACACAGATCTCCCTGTGGGAGCGAGCCTGCTCGCGAAGAACGATGGCGCGGTTCACCTGATGCACCGAGTTGTCTGCTTCGCGAGCAGGCTCGCTCCCACAAGGGATCTGATGAGAGGCATGAACCATGGCTGACTCGATCTCGATGAAAAAACTCGTCACCCGCCTGCTCGGCGTGGTGGTGGCGATGTTTGTTTTCGGCTTTGCCCTGGTGCCGATCTACGACGTGATGTGCAAAGCCTTCGGCATCAATGGCAAGACCGCCGGGCAGTACGAGGGTGAGCAAGTGGTCGACACCTCGCGCCAGGTGCGCGTGCAGTTTCTGTCGACCAACAACGTCGACATGCCGTGGGACTTCTACCCCAAACATGACGAACTCACTGCCAACCCCGGCGCGGTCAACGAGATGATCTTCATCGCGCGCAATCCCACCGACAAACCCATGAGTGCGCAAGCCGTGCCGAGTATCGCGCCGAGCAACGCGGCGGCGTATTTCCACAAGACCGAATGCTTTTGTTTTACCCAGCAGATGCTGCAGCCCGGTCAGCAGATCGAGATGCCGGTGCGCTTCATTGTTGACCGCGACATGCCCAAGGATGTGAAGCACCTGACGCTGTCCTACACGCTGTTCGATATCACCGCCCGACATCCGCCAGTGGCTGTAAACACTGGCGGTTGAGCGTGCCCGATAAGGAGAACAATAAATGGCAACTCATGAGCATTATTACGTTCCGCCGCAAAGCAAATGGCCGATCATCGCGACCTTCGGCATGGCCATCACCGTGTACGGCCTCGCCACCTGGTTCAACGATCTGAAGGCAGCGCGCCCGGAATCCCACGGCCCCTACATCTTTTTCGTCGGCGGCCTGTTACTCGCCTACATGCTGTTCGGCTGGTTCGGGGCGGTGATCAAGGAAAGCCGCGCGGGGCTCTACAGTTCGCAGCTGGATCGCTCGTTCCGCTGGGGCATGAGTTGGTTCATCTTCTCCGAGGTGATGTTCTTCGTCGCCTTCTTCGGTGCGCTGTTTTACGTGCGCCATGTCTCCGGGCCGGCCCTCGGTGGCGAAGGCCCCAAAGGCATCGCCCACATGCTCTGGCCGAATTTCCAGTTCACCTGGCCGCTGCTGCATACGCCGGACCCGAAACTGTTCCCGCCGCCGAAAGAAGTCATCAGCCCGTGGGGCCTGCCGCTGATCAACACGATTCTGCTGGTCAGCTCCAGCGTGACCATCACCATCGCCCACCATGCCTTGAAGAAGGGCCATCGCGGCGCACTGAAAATCTGGCTGGCGATCACCGTACTGCTCGGCTGCGCGTTTCTCGGTTTCCAGGCCGAGGAATACATGCACGCTTACCACGAGCTGGGGCTGACCCTCGGTTCGGGCATTTATGGCGCGACGTTCTTCATGCTCACCGGGTTCCACGGCGCCCACGTGACCATCGGCACGATCATTTTGTTTGTGATGCTGATGCGGATCATGAAGGGCCATTTCGACAACGAGCACCAGTTCGGCTTCGAAGCGGCGAGCTGGTACTGGCACTTCGTCGACGTGGTGTGGATCGGCCTGTTTATCTTCGTTTATGTGCTCTGAGGACCAGAGCTACCAAGGCGCATGCGACACCAGTTGGCCGCTGTAAAAGCCCCAGGCGATCAAGCCGACGGTGGCGGCGGCCAATGCCACCCGAACACTCAAGGCGATGACCAGGCGATTGGAACTGCTGTCGTCCTTGACCAGGAAAAACAGGCCGCTGAACAGGCTGATCACCGTGGCAATCAGCATCAGGACGATCGCTGTTTTGAGCATGGGAAGAACTCCGGGGGACAGGCGATGCAATTGAGTATAGCGATCGCAACGACTGACTTTGTGGCCCAGCCATGAAGCGCTTTCGTCCGGGCGTGATACCGACCGTGGTGGTGGCGTTGTTGCTGCCGCTGCTGGTGGCGCTGGGCTTCTGGCAACTGAGCCGGGGCGCCGAGAAAACCGCACTGCTCGCCAGCTACGCCGAACGCCGCGCCGCCGAGCCGATGGCCAGTAGCGAGCTGCTCAATAGCACCGATCCGGCCTATCGCCGCGTGCACCTGCACGGCCAGTTCGATGCCACGCACAGTCTGCTGCTGGATAACCGCCAACGTAACGGCAAGGTCGGCGTCGAGTTGCTGCAACCGTTTCAGGATCAACGCACCGGCCAATGGCTGCTGGTCAATCGCGGCTGGTTGCCGTGGCCGGATCGCCGCGTGCCACCGCAATTCACTACGCCCACGGATGCGTTGAATGTCGATGCCTGGGTCTACGTCGCCCCCGGCGCGACCTTCCAGTTACACGCCGATCCGGTCAGCAGCACCTGGCCGCAAACCATCACCGCCGTCGAACCCGCCAAGCTGTGGAAAACCCTTGAGCGTGACGGCTTCGCCTACGAATTACGCGCCGAACCCGGCCCGGCCAGCTACGAGGCCGATTGGCCGGTGATCGCCATGGGCCCGGAAAAACACCTCGGTTACGCCGTGCAGTGGTTCGCCATGGCCACCGCCCTGCTCGGCCTCTATGTCTATTTGGGCTTGCACAACGCAAAGGAGAAACACCATGGGAACGGCCATGAATCCACCCAGCATGTCTGAGGCGAAACCTGCCGCCACCCGCCGGCGCAGTGGCCGCATTCAGTTGCTGCTGATTGTGCTCGGCGTGATCGGCCCGATGGTGCTCGCCACCGGCATGTACAAATTGCAGTTCTGGGTGCCCGACGGACGCAGTTATCACGGCGAACTGATCGGCAACGGCCAGACCCGCGCCGACCTTGGCGTGCAGGCCGACGAAGAGCGCTGGCAGATGTTGGTCACCGCGCCGAAAGATTGCGCGGTGGATTGCCAGCAACTGGTGTATCTGGCGCGGCAGATCCAGATCGGTCTCGGTCGTGACGCCGGCCGCGCCAGCCATGCCCTCGCCGCAGCGCAACCGCTGAGCAGCGATTACGAGGCCAAGCTGAGCCGTGAATATCCACAGCTGCAACGCTACCCGCTGGACGCCACGACGTTCAGCAAAACGACTGGCGACAAAGCCACGCCGCAACTGTGGATCATCGACCCGCACGGCAACCTCGTGCTGCGTTACGAGCCGAATGTGAAAGGCAAGGATCTGCTCAACGACCTGCGTCATCTGCTGAAACTGTCGAACATCGGATAAGGGCATCGTCATGGCCAAACCTGGATTTCGCCTCGCGCTGTTTGCCACCCTGCTGGCCCTGATTGTGGTGCTGCTCGGCGCCTATACGCGCCTGACCCACGCCGGCCTCGGCTGTCCGGACTGGCCGGGCTGCTACGGGTTTATCAGCGTGCCGAAAAGCGAAGCCCAACTGGCTCATGCCGAACTGCATTACCCGGACTCGCCCGTGGTGGCGCACAAGGGCTGGAACGAGATGATCCACCGCTACTTTGCCGGCACCCTCGGTATGCTGATTTCGATTCTCGCCGGGCGCGCGTGGGTCAACCGGCGTCATCCGGGGCAGCCGTTGAAGCTGCCGCTGTTTCTGCTGGCGGTGGTGTTTGCGCAAGCGGCGTTCGGCATGTGGACGGTGACGCTCAAGCTCTGGCCGCAAGTGGTCACCGGGCATTTGCTCGGCGGTTTTGCGACGTTGAGTCTGCTGTTTTTGCTGACGTTGCGATTGTCCGGGGTGTTGCCGGCGCTGACCGTGCCCAAGCGTTTGCAGTATTGGGCGACGGCGGGACTGTTGCTGGTGATCGGCCAGATCGCCCTCGGTGGCTGGGTCAGTTCCAACTACGCGGCGGTAGCCTGCATCGACTTCCCGACCTGCCACGGGCAATGGCTGCCACCGGCAGATTTCGCCAATGGATTTCACCTGACTCAACACATCGGCCCGAATTACCTGGGCGGACAACTCGACAGTGATGCACGTACGGCGATTCACCTGACTCATCGCATCGGCGCGTTGTTGGTGACCCTGGTGTTGCTCGGTTTGGCGTGGCAACTGAAAGTGGTCGGCATGACGCGGTTGGCCGGTCTGGTGCTAGTCGCCCTCGCCGCACAAATCACCCTCGGCATCAGCAACGTGCTGTTCCATCTGCCGCTGCCGGTGGCGGTCGCGCATAACGCTGGCGGTGCCGCGCTGTTGCTGACGATGGTGCTGGTCAACTATCACGCGCGCACCAGTCTGGTTCGGGTCAAGCAACCGGTGCTCGCACGCTGGCGTCTGAGCCCGCGCAAACACTCGGCCGCGCCCATCACAATAAAAGGAGAAACGCCGTGGCGATTCTGATAGGCGAACGTCCGCATCAGGCGATCTGGCGTGATTATCTGGAACTGACCAAACCGAAAGTCGTGGTGCTGATGCTGATCACCTCGCTGGTCGGCATGTTTCTGGCGACTCGTGCCGGGGTACCGTGGACAGTGCTGGTGTTCGGCAATCTGGGGATTGCGCTGTGTGCCGGCGGCGCGGCGGCGGTCAATCATGTGGTGGATCGGCGCATCGATGCGGTGATGGCGCGCACGCACAAGCGGCCGCTCGCTGAAGGACGTGTTTCGCCGGCGGCGGCACTGACCTTTGCGCTGGTGCTGGCGCTGCTCGGTCAGGCCTTGTTGCTGACCTTCACCAATCCGCTGACCGCTTGGCTGACCTTGGCCTCGCTGCTCGGTTATGCGGTGATCTACACCGGTTTCCTCAAACGCGCGACGCCGCAGAACATCGTCATCGGCGGCCTCGCCGGCGCCGCACCACCGCTGCTCGGCTGGACGGCTGCAACCGGCCACGTCAGCGCCGAACCGTTGCTGCTGGTGCTGATCATCTTCGCCTGGACGCCGCCGCACTTCTGGGCGCTGGCGATTCATCGCAAAGAGGAATACGCCAAGGCCGACATCCCGATGCTGCCGGTCACCCACGGCGAGCACTACACCAAAGTGCACATTCTGCTCTACACCTTTGCGCTGCTGGCGGTAAGTCTGCTGCCGTACGTGATCCACATGAGCGGTGTGCTCTACCTGATTTGCGCGCTCGGCCTCGGCGCAAGGTTTCTGCAATGGGCCGTGGTGCTGTACCGTGGCACTCGGCCGCACGCGGCGATCAACACCTTCAAGTACTCTATCTGGTACTTGTTCCTGCTGTTCATCGCCCTGCTCGTAGACCACTACTTACTGTTGAACCTATGACTCGAACCCAGAAAACCGTCTTCATCCTCGTCGCCGTGATCGCGCTGATCCTCGGCCTGACCGTCAACAAAGTGCTGAGCGGCAAGGGCCAGGGCGACCCGACTGCGCTGATCGACGCCGGCATCATCCTGCTGCCGCAGAGCCGTAATCTGCCGGACGTGACGATGACCGATCAGGACGGTAAACCGGTGGCTATCAATGAGTTGAAGGGTAAGTGGAGTCTGTTGTTCTTCGGCTACACCTTCTGCCCGGACATTTGCCCGACTACGCTTGCACAGCTGCGGCAGATCAAGAGTGAACTGCCCAAGGACGCTGTGGACAAGTTGCAGATCGTGCTGGTCAGCGTTGACCCGAACCGCGATAACCCGAAGCAGTTGAAGCAGTATCTGGGCTATTTTGATCCGCAGTTCATTGGCTTGACGCCGACTTCGATTGAAGAGCTGCAGAAGGTCGCGAATGCGGTGAGTATTCCGTTTATTCCGGCGGATACGAGCAAGCCGAATTACACCGTTGACCATAGCGGTAATCTGGCGGTGATCGGGCCGGACGGGACGCAGCGTGGGTTTATTCGGGCGCCGTTGAACAACGCCAAACTGGTGGCGCAATTGCCGGTGATGCTTAACCGTAAGTGACAGTTTAAAAGCCAAGAGCCCCTCACCCTAACCCTCTCCCGGAGGGAGAGGGGACTGATTGGGGAATATTGGGAAGCCACACCGAATTGAACGTCCTGCATTGAATCCATAATCGCCAAGGTCGTTCAGGTTGATGTGCTGTGCCGAATCCATAATCGACTGGATCTTTCAGGTCGATGCATAGCGCCAGACACCTCGGTCGGCCCCCTCTCCCTCCGGGAGAGGGCTGGGGTGAGGGGCAGCTTCACAGCAGGTCTAAAGCCAAACACCAGACACAAAAAAGGGGACGCTCATGGCGTCCCCTTTTCATTGCAGCCAGCCCAATCAGAACGCCGGCAATACCGCGCCTTTGTACTTCTCGGTAATGAATTTCTTCACTTCCGGGCTGTGCAGCGCAGCAGCGAGTTTCTGCATCGCGTCGCTGTCCTTGTTGTCCGGGCGGGACACAAGGATGTTCACGTATGGCGAATCGTTGCCTTCGATCACCAGCGCATCCTTGGACGGATCGAGCTTGGCTTCCAGCGCGTAGTTGGTGTTGATCAGCGCCAAATCAACCTGGGTCAGCACGCGCGGGATGGTCGCGGCTTCCAGTTCACGGATCTTCAGGTCTTTCGGGTTGGTCGCGATGTCTTTGACGGTCGACAGGATGTTGGTCGGATCCTTC
Organism: Pseudomonas sp. CROZ-RG-20F-R04-15; assembly: GCF_022662375.1. Classification (GTDB taxonomy): domain Bacteria; phylum Pseudomonadota; class Gammaproteobacteria; order Pseudomonadales; family Pseudomonadaceae; genus Aquipseudomonas. The sequence goes on from NZ_JAKNQL010000031.1 coordinate 30,002, forward strand.
AGCGTGATCACGCCAGCCTTGGCCAGCAGCAACAGGGCACGGCCGCCATTGGTGGCGTCGTTCGGAATCACCACATTGGCGCCGCTTGGCAGATCATTGATGTTCTTCAGTTTGCTCGAGTAAGCGCCCAGCGGCTCCAGGTGCACCCCGGTCACAGCGACCAGATTGGTGCCCTTGGCCTTGTTGAACTCATCGAGATACGGCTGATGCTGGAAGAAGTTGGCGTCCAGACGCTTTTCCGCGACCTGTACGTTCGGCTGAATGTAGTCAGTGAAGACCTTGACCTTCAGATCCACGCCTTCTTTGGCCAGTGCCGGCTTCACGAACTCGAGAATTTCTGCGTGCGGCACCGGAGTGGCGGCCACGGTCAGGGTTTCGGCGTGGGCCGAGAATGCCGCAACGGCAGCGAAAGCAGCGATCAGTTTTTTCATTCAGCTAACTCCTTATGAGGCGCCCGTCTGGCGCCTGCCAGCGAATGGCCGGCTCATCTCTTGATTACAAAACCGCTTATTTGCGGGAGAAATGCACGACCAGTCGATCACCGACCATCTGCAGCACTTGCACCAGAATCAGCAGCAACACCACGGTGACGATCATTACGTCAGTCTGGAAACGCTGGTAACCGAAACGGATCGCCAGATCCCCCAGACCACCGGCGCCAACCACACCGGCCATCGCCGTGTAGGACACCAGTGTAATCGCCGTCACCGTAATCGCCGCGAAGATGCCCGGACGGGCTTCCGGCAGCAAGGCGTTGATGATGATCTGCCGCGTGGTCGCACCCATCGACTGGGTCGCTTCGATGATGCCGCGATCGACTTCACGCAACGCCGTTTCCACCAGACGCGCGAAGAACGGCGTGGCGCCGACTACCAATGGCGGAATCGCACCGGCCACGCCCAGCGACGTGCCAGTGATCAACACGGTGAACGGGATCATCACGATCAACAGAATAATGAACGGCAGCGAACGCAGGATGTTCACCGCCAGCGACATGAACGCGTAGAGGCCACGGCTTTCCAGCAACTGACGCGGGCTGCAGAGGAACAGCAACACGCCCAGCGGCAGGCCGAGCAACACGGTGAACAGCAGCGACCCGCCGAGCATCAGCATGGTGTCGCCGGTGGCCAGCCAGATTTCGTACCAGTCGATATTGGTGAAGAAACTGATCAGGTCTTCCATTAGCGCAATACCTCCATGTGAACGTCAGCGGCGGTGAAGCGGGCGAACGCCGCTTCCATGTCGCCACCGGTGACGGCGAGGGTCAATTGCCCGTAAGGAATGTCTTTGATGCGGTCGATGCGACCGGCGAGGATGCTGTAGTCGACGCCGGTTTCCCGGGCGACAGTACCGAGCAACGGCGCGTAGGTCGCTTCGCCCTGGAAGGTCAGACGCACGATGCGACCCGGCACGTGAGCGAAGTCATCACGCTGCTCGCTTTCGTCGATCTGCTCGCTTTCCTGGACGAAACGCTTGGTGGTCGGGTGCTTTGGATGCAGGAACACATCGGCCACCGAACCTTGCTCGACGATCACGCCAGCGTCCATCACCGCCACTTGATCACAGACGCGACGGATCACATCCATCTCGTGGGTGATCAGAACGATGGTCAGTTTCAGCTCGCGGTTGATCTCGGCCAGCAGTTGCAGGACCGACGCGGTGGTCTGCGGGTCGAGGGCACTGGTGGCCTCGTCGCACAGCAGAATCTTTGGCTTGGTCGCCAGGGCACGGGCGATGCCGACGCGCTGCTTCTGGCCACCGGACAATTGCGCCGGGTACTTCCTGGCGTGGTCGGACAGACCGACCCGCGCCAGCAACTCGGCAACACGCTGGTCGATGTCGCTGCCCGAGAGTTCGCCGGCCAGGGTCAGCGGCAACGCAACGTTGTCGGCCACGGTCTTGGAGGCAAGCAGGTTGAAGTGCTGGAAGATCATCCCGACTTGCTGGCGGAAACGGCGCAGGCCGTTGGCGTCCAGCGCGGTGACCTCTTCGCCGTCGACGATGATCTTGCCGCCACTGGAGTCTTCCAGGCGATTGATCAGACGCAGCAGGGTACTTTTGCCCGCGCCGGAATGGCCAATCAGGCCGAACACCTGCCCGTTCTCGATAGAGAGACTGGTCGGGTGCAGCGCGGGAATGTCCTTACCGGCGACGCGGTAAGTCTTGTGGACGTTTTGAAACTCGATCACGTAGCGAACCTTGTGGGGCGCGTTAGAAAAGGATCAGCGGTTAGCCGGGCGCGCATTTTAGCCTGTCCGTATAGAGGTTCTTAGCATTTATTTCGCAATTAACCTTCGATTTGGCAATAACAAGATCAAAGGTCATAAAAAAGGAACGTCCAAAGCAGCCCATCAGTCACTAAGTAAGCGACTTGAAAACCCTGGGTGCCGTGCCTGGGAACCACTCAAGAGTCCCCGGCAAGCATCGGGGTCAACCGAGGAGTTTACGACTGATGAGCAAGAAGCCTACGACCGATAAAAGCCAGATGGCTGGAACCGATACCGCGGATCGTGCCAACACCAACGCCAAACTCGACAGCCTGGAAAAATTCCGCTCCGATGCCACCGGCCAGGCCCTGCGCACCAATCAGGGGGTCAAGGTTGCCGACAACCAGAACACCCTGAAGGCCGGGCCGCGCGGGCCGTCGCTGCTTGAAGACTTCATCATGCGCGAGAAGATCACGCATTTTGACCATGAACGGATTCCGGAGCGCATCGTTCACGCGCGCGGCACTGGCGCGCATGGTTTCTTTCAGGCTTACGAGAACCATTCGACGCTGACCAAGGCGGGTTTCCTACAGGATCCGGGCAAGAAGACGCCGGTTTTCGTGCGCTTTTCCACGGTGCAGGGGCCGCGTGGTTCCGGCGATACCGTACGTGACGTGCGCGGTTTCGCGGTGAAGTTCTTTACCGATGAAGGCAACTTCGACCTGGTTGGCAACAACATGCCGGTGTTCTTCATTCAGGACGCGATCAAATTTCCCGACTTCGTCCACGCGGTGAAACCTGAGCCGCACAATGAAATCCCTACCGGCGGTTCGGCCCACGACACCTTCTGGGACTTCGTGTCTTTAGTGCCGGAATCGGCGCACATGGTCATCTGGGCGATGTCCGATCGGGCGATCCCGAAAAGCCTGCGCAGTATGCAGGGCTTCGGCGTGCACACCTTCCGGTTGATCAACGCTGAAGGCAAATCGCGCTTCGTCAAATTCCACTGGCGCCCTACCGCAGGCACATGCTCGCTAGTGTGGGATGAGGCACAGAAGCTCGCCGGCAAAGACACCGACTACCACCGTCGCGACCTCTGGGAAGCGATCGAGATGGGCGACTATCCGGAGTGGGAACTCGGTGTACAGATCATCGAGGAGGAGAACGAGCACGACTTCGATTTCGACATCCTCGATCCGACCAAGCTGATCCCCGAAGAAATCGTGCCGATCACACCGCTGGGCAAGATGACCCTGAACCGCAACCCGGACAACTTCTTTGCCGAGACCGAGCAGGTCGCGTTCTGCCCTGGCCACATCGTGCCGGGCATCGACTTCTCCAATGATCCGCTGCTGCAAGGTCGGCTGTTTTCCTACACCGACACGCAGATCAGCCGACTCGGCGGGCCGAATTTTCACGAGCTGCCGATCAACCGCCCGGTGGCGCCGTTCCACAACGGCCAGCGCGACGCGCAGCACCGCACAGTGATCGACAAGGGTCGTGCGTCCTACGAGCCGAACTCGATCGATGGCGGCTGGCCGAAAGAGACGCCGCCGGCTGCGCAGGATGGTGGTTTCGAAAGTTATCCGGAGCGCATCGACGCCAACAAGATCCGTCAGCGCAGCGAGTCGTTCAGCGATCACTTCTCTCAGGCTACGTTGTTCTTCAACAGCATGAGCGATCACGAGAAGGAGCACATCATTGCCGCTTACAGCTTCGAGCTGGGCAAGGTTGAACGGGAGTTCATCCGCGCGCGGGAGGTGAACGAGATTCTCGCCAACATCGATCTGGAACTGGCCAAGCGTGTGGCGGCCAATCTGGGGTTGCCGGCGCCGAGCAAAGGCACGGTCGATGTGCGCAAGGTGTCGTTCGATCACTCGCCGGCGTTGAGCCAGGCGAATCTTTTGCCGGAAAACATCAAAACGCGAAAAGTGGCAATTCTTGCCGCTAACGGCGTCGATGGTGCGGCGATTGATGCGATGAAGAAGGCATTGGCGGCTGAGGGTGCGCATGCCAAGTTGCTCGGCCCAACTTCAGCGCCGGTGAAGACCGCTGACGGCAAAATGTTGCCAGTGGATGCTTCGATGGAAGGCATGCCATCGGTGATTTTTGACGCGGTGTTCGTGCCGGGTGGCGCGGCGTCGGTGAAGGCATTGAGCGGTGATGGCGTGGCGTTGCATTACCTGCTGGAGGCGTACAAGCATTTGAAGGCGATTGCGTTGCACGGGGAGGCCAAGCAATTGCAGGATCTGCTGAAACTGGAGGCGGATGCTGGATTGCTGCAAGGCAAGGATGTGCCGGCGTTGACCAAACCATTCTTTGCGGCGATCGGGCAGCATCGGGTTTGGGCGCGGGAGCCTAAGTCGAAGGCCATTCCAGCTTAAGATCTTCGTTGGTTGAAAGGACGCTTTCGCGAGCAAGCTCGCTCCCACAAGGGATCTCTAGTGAACACAGATTTTGTGTCAGACCGAGATCAAATGTGGGAGCGAGCTTGCTCGCGAAGCTTTTAGGGTTTACGCGGACTCAAGACCATTTGTGCAGGCACGGTACGCACGATCTGCTTCTTAATCTGCAGATCAAAATCCGGGTTCAGTTTCTTCACCCGCTTGGTCAGCAGAGTCGCCAACCATGGATAGTCATTGGTCCGTGGCGCCTGAATGGTCACCGCACACTCATAATTCACCACATCAGCAGCGATCGCATCCAGTTGACGACGAAGTTTGCGACTATCGGTGATATTCAACGCAACCGTGGTGCTCTCGGCAGTCGGATCGATCACCTTGGCTTTCGGCTTGGCTTCGGCGGCCAGCAATGCGGCTTCAGCCTTTTCCAGCTCAGCCTTGCGCGCTTCAGTGATGGCGCCATTGACGCCACCGGTCAGCGCCGGCGCTTTCGGCATCAATGCGCGGGCACGGCTCAACGCGGTGGCGGCGGCATTCACATCACCTTTCTGCAGCACGATCTGGCTGCGACGCAGATACGCTTCGGCCAGCTGCCGCTGGTATTGCTCAAGGGATTGATCATTGGGAGTTTCTTTCTGCAAAGCAGCCAATTGATCTTCGGCAGTGGCCAGTTCGCTGCTGGCCAGACTTTGCTCCAGCTGTGCGATGGCCGTAGCCCGCGCATCGGGGACTTCGGCCACCGGCGGCGTGCTTTGGCAGGCGCCCAGCAGCACTGAAAATGCGACAAGGAGCAGATAACGGGAGGCGAACGGCTTCATTCCTGCGACTCTCTATTTGCGCAAAAAGCGGCCAAGTCTACACCCCACGACGGGGCAGAACAAAACTCAGAAGAAACAGTGCGGCCGCCGTCACAACGATTGACGGCCCCGCCGGGGTGTCCTTGAACCACGACAACGCCAGACCGCCACACACGGCGAGCATGCCCAGCAGGCTCGCGCCTACCGCCATCTGCTCCGGCGAGCGGGCGTGACGCTGTGCCGCAGCCGCCGGGATGATCAACAGTGAAGTAATCAGCAACACACCGACGATTTTCATCGCCACCGCGATCACCACCGCGATCAACAGCATCAGCGCCATACGCAGGCCAGCGACCGGCAGGCCTTCGACTTTGGCCAACTCTTCGTGCACGGTAATCGCCAGCAATGGCCGCCACAACGTCACCAGCAACACCAACACCGCCGCGCTGCCGCCGAGGATCCACGCCAGATCGGTCGGGCTGATCGCCAGCAGGTCGCCGAACAGATAGGCCATCAGGTCGATCCGCACTTCATGCATGAAGCTTAGTACCACCAGGCCGAGAGAGAGCGTGCTCGGTGCGAGAATTCCCAACAGCGTGTCAGACGCCAGCGGTTGGCGCTGTTGTAAGGTTACCAAGAGCACCGCCAGCAGCAGGCAGCCTACGGTGACCGCGACGGTCGGGCTGACATCCAGCAAAAAGCCCAAAGCCACACCGAGCAACGCGGCATGGGACAGGGTGTCGCCGAAATAGGCCATGCGCCGCCAGACCACAAACGAACCCAGCGGACCTGCAACGATCGCCAGCGCCAGACCTGCAAGCAGGGCATACAACAGAAAATCAGCCATGCTTGCAGTTGTCTCCGTGAACGTGAGGTTGGCCAATAACCGGCCCTTTGACCACCGAACCGTGCAGGTCGTGAGCGTGATCGTGATGGTGGTGATAGACCGCCAGGCTCTGCGCGTTCTTGCCGAACAACTCGACAAACGCCGGATCGCCGCTGACCTGCTCGGGATGCCCGGAGCAGCAGACGTGACGGTTGAGGCAGACCACCTGGTCGGTGGTGCTCATCACCAGATGCAAATCGTGGGACACCATCAATACGCCGCAACCATGGCGATCGCGCAGACGCGTGATCAGGCTGTACAGCTCGGCCTGGCCGGCGACGTCGACGCCTTGCACCGGCTCGTCGAGCACCAGCAATTCCGGCTCGCGCAGCAGCGCCCGAGCGAGCAGTACGCGCTGCATTTCACCGCCGGAAACGCTTTGCACCGGGCTGTCGATAACATGTTCGGCGCCGACCTCTTTCAATGCCGCCAGCGCACGCGGACGATCGACGCCCGGCACCAGGCGCAGAAAGCGCAGCACCGACAACGGCAAGGTCGGATCAACGTGGAGTTTTTGCGGCATATAGCCGACACGCAACTTCGGCTTGCGCCAGACACTGCCGCTGTTAGGTTTCAACAGCCCAAGCACGGCGCGCACCAGCGTGGTCTTGCCGGCGCCGTTGGGTCCGATCAGGGTGACGATCTGCCCCGGCTCGACGCTCAGCTCGATGTTGTCCAGCACGGTCTGCCCGGCAAACGTGACGGCGACCTGTTCCAGACGGATCAGCGCATTGCTCATCAAGCCCCCTGGCAACCGGAGCACAGGCCGACGACTTCGACGGTCTGCGCTTCGACGATGAAACCGACGTCTTTGGCGCTGTTGATGATCGCGTCGCTGATTACTTTTTGCTCAAGTTCGATGGCGGCGTGGCAATCGCGGCAGATCAGGAACTGGCCCTGATGGGCGTGCTCCGGGTGTACACAGCCAACGAAGGCGTTGAGCGAGGAGATGCGGTGCACCAGGCCGTTTTCCAGCAGGAAATCCAGCGCGCGGTACACCGTCGGCGGCGCGGCGCGGCGGCCGTCCTGCTCGCTCAGCACCGCGAGAATATCGTAGGCGCCCAGCGGCTTGTGGCTTTGCCACACCAATTCCAGCACCCGGCGGCGCAACGCGGTCAGGCGCAAGCCTTTCTGGGCGCACAAGGTATCGGCCTCGGACAAAGCGCTGTGCACGCAATGAGAGTGGTCGTGGGGACGGCTGGCAATCGGTGTAATAGGCATGGGCGGCGACGAGTTTTGATAGAGACGTTATTATGTTACCCGTTCTCGCCTCCTTGAGTGGTCATCGTGTCCCGACTTTTTTCTGTTTTTGTGGCTTTTGTCGCCAGTTTTCTGCTGATCGGTTCGGCTCAGGCCGAGGTCAAAGTCCTCACCAGCATCAAACCGTTGCAGCTGATTGCAGCGGCCGTGCAGGACGGTGTGGCGATTCCCGAAGTGCTGCTGCCGCCGGGTGCCTCGCCACACAATTACGCCTTGCGCCCGTCCGACGTACGGAAGGTGCAATCAGTGGATCTGCTCTACTGGATCGGCCCGGACATGGAAGGTTTCCTGCCGCGAGTGCTGAACGGTCGTACGCTGCCGAGCGTGGCGGTGCAGGATCTGCCGGGGATGAAGTTGCGGCGTTTCGCTGAGGACAGCCACTCCCACGCCGAAGACGGCGACGAGCATGATCACGATCACCGTCCGGGTACGCTGGATGCGCATTTGTGGCTATCGCCGGTGAATGCGCGGGTGATCGCCGACAAGATGGCCGCTGACCTCAGCGCCGCCGATCCGGCCAACGCCGAGCGTTATCAGAGCAATGCCAAGGCGTTTGATGAGCGTCTGGATGCATTGGATCAGCGCTTGAGAAAGCGTCTGGCCAGCGTTGAAGGCAAGCCTTACTTCGTCTTTCACGAGGCGTTTGATTACTTTGAAGAGGCTTATGGCCTGAAGCACACCGGCGTGTTCAGCGTGGCAGCCGAAGTGCAGCCGGGCGCCCAACATGTCGCGGCGATGCGCAAGCGATTGCAGGAAGTGGGCAAGACGTGTGTGTTCAGCGAGCCGCCGTTGCGCCCGCGTCTGGCCGAGACTTTGGTGGCCGGGCTGCCGGTGAAACTGGCTGAGCTGGACGCGTTGGGCGGGTACACCCCGGCGACGGCTCAGGGCTATGAGCAGGTGCTGGAGAAGTTGGGTAACGATTTGGCCGGGTGCCTGGAATCGTTGTAACAACTCAAACCCTGTGGGAGCGAGCTTGCTCCCACAGGTTCGTGTTGGCTTCTAGAATTAAACTCAGAGGGCGAAAGGCAACGGTGTGTGCACCTGCTGCCGCTGCGCCAAGCGCTGCTCGAATTCCTGCGGATCGTGAATCAACACGTCCTGCCCGGCGAACTGCTCCGCCGCGATCAACCGCGACAGCCAGAACCGCACACACGCCACACGCAGCATCGTCGGCCACAAATCGGCCTCAGCAGCCGTAAATGGCCGCAGCGCCGCATAGGCGCCGAGAAACGCGCGGGCTCGCGGTCCATCGATCAAACCGTCGTCGTCGGAGCACCAGTCGTTCAGGGCAATCGCCACGTCATACAGCATCGGCCCCGAGCAGGCGTTGTAGAAGTCGATCAGCCCGGTCAGGTGCGTGCCTTCGAACATCGCGTTATCGCGAAACAGATCCGCATGAATGTTCGCCCGAGGCAGCGCGAGGATCTTCTCTTTGCGCTCGGTGATTTCATCCAGCGCCTTTTGCAGCAACGCGCGCGGTTCATCGCTCAGGTGCGAGAGCAACTCGTTGCCCTCCTCCAGCATCCATTCCAGACCACGATCGGTCTTGCGCTTGATCATGTGCTCGCCCTGGGTTGCCAGATGCAGATGCGCCTGCAACTCGCCGACCTGCGCGCAATGCTGAGCATTGGCGACCTTGATGTGCTTGCCGGACAAGCGCGGTTGCAGCAGCGCCGGTTTACCTTTCAGCTCACGCAGCGCTACGCCGTCGGTGGTGCGCAGTGCGTACGGAACGGGCAGATTGGCTTCGTGCAGCACGTCGAGCAGCTCGATGAAGAACGGCATCTCCTGCACCGGACCGCGCTCAACCAGGGTCAGGACGAACTCGCCCTGCTCCAGGCTGATAAAGAAATTGGTGTTTTCGCTGCCGGCGGCGATCCCCTGGAAATCAAGCAGACGGCCAAGCCCGTAAGGGGCGAGAAAGGTTTCCAGCTCGGGCCGAGCCAGGGGAGTGAACACAGACATGGTTAAAAACTGCTCAGTTCAGGCGTCGCGCTCAGGCGACGCCGATTAAAAGTCGGGAAACTTACTTCCAGGTAAAGATTTCCCACGACGGAATCAACATATCCGGCTGGTCGGAGCGAATGTAGTTCGCGTCCGTACCATCGGCGCGCACCAGGAAATACGGTTTGCCACCCTTTGGCGTGACCTTGATCGCGTAGACGAAGCCACTGCGACTGTATTCCTGGATGACCTTGTCGCCTTCCGTGTGCGTGTTAATGGTAACTTCCGGCTCCTTTGACGACGCATCATCCGCCGCCATCGCGGCCAACGGTGAGGCAGCAATCAGACCGACCAGCAGCAAGCGATTTAACGTACGCATGATAACCTTGTCCCTTTGTCGTCAACGGTCCCGCTATTCTAGCGCCGGACCCGCCGAAAAGGTTGATCCTGCTCATGAGCCAAGCCCCCCTCGTCCTGGTGGACGGTTCGTCTTACCTGTACCGCGCGTTTCACGCGCTGCCACCACTGACCACCTCCAAAGGCCTGCCGACCGGTGCGGTCAAAGGCGTGCTGAACATGCTCAAGAGTCTGCGCAAGCAGTACCCGGACAGCCCGTTCGCTGTGGTATTCGACGCCAAGGGCGGGACATTTCGCGACGAGATGTACGCCGAATACAAAGCCAATCGCCCAAGCATGCCCGACGACATGCGCGTGCAGATCGAGCCCCTGCACCAGAGCGTGATCGCCCTCGGCTTCCCGCTGCTGTGCGTCGAAGGCGTCGAGGCCGACGACGTCATCGGCACTCTCGCCCGCAGCAGCGCGGCGGCGGATCGCCCGGTGGTGATCTCCACCGGCGACAAGGACATGGCGCAACTGGTCGATGGCCACATTACCTTGGTCAACACCATGTCCGGTAGTTCGATGGACGTGGAAGGCGTGAAGGAGAAATTCGGCGTCGCACCGGAGCAGATCATCGATTATCTGGCGCTGATGGGCGATTCGTCCGACAACATTCCGGGCGTTCCGGGCATCGGCCCGAAAACCGCGTCCGGCCTGCTGGTCGGGGTCAACGGCGGCCTCACCGAGCTGTACGCCAATCTCGACATCGTCCCGACCCTGCCGATTCGCGGCGCGAAAACCCTGCCGGCCAAGCTCGAAGAGCACAAGGAGATGGCGTTCCTCTCCTATCAACTGGCGACCATCAAGGTCGACGTGCCGCTGGACGTTGAACTCGATGATTTGCAGATGGGCGCGGAAGACCCGGCCAAGCTCTACGAGCTGTACTCCCTGCTGGAATTCAAAAGCTGGATCAACGATCTGGATCGCGACGCCAAGCGTCTGGAACTGAGCGCTACTGCCGAGCCAGCGCCGGCCGGCGATCTGTTCAACGCGCCAGATATCGAAACTCCGGCTGCTCCGACCGAAGCGGCGTACGAGACGATCCTCGATCAGGCACGTTTTGATGTCTGGCTGGAAAAGTTGATTAACGCCAAACTGTTCGCCTTCGACACCGAAACCACCGGCATCGACGCGCAGCAGGCGCAACTGGTCGGTCTGTCGTTCGCCGTGCAGGCCAACGAAGCCGCGTACATCCCGCTGACCCACTCCTACATCGGCGTGCCGGAGCAGCTGGATCGCGACACCGTGCTGCGCGCGCTCAAACCGATTCTGGAAGACCCGAGCAAACTCAAGGTCGGCCAGCACGCCAAGTTCGACATGAACATCCTGGCCAACTGCGCCATCGGTGGCGACCAGAACAACGGCATCACCGTGCGCGGCATCGCCTTCGACACGATGCTTGAGTCTTACGTGCTCAACTCCACCGCCACCCGCCACGACATGGACAGCCTCGCGCAGAAGTACCTGGATCACACCACCGTGAGCTTCCAGGACATCGCCGGCAAAGGCGCCAAGCAGCTGACCTTCGACCAGATCGCCTTGGAACAGGCCGGGCCGTACGCCGCTGAAGACGCTGATATCACCCTGCGTCTGCACCAGACGCTGTTCGAAAAACTCAGCGCAATCCCGAGTCTGGCCAGCGTTTTGACCGACATCGAGATTCCGCTGGTGCCGGTACTGGCGCGCATCGAACGCCAAGGCGCATACGTCGACGCGGCGCTGCTGGGCGTGCAGAGCATCGAACTGGGCGACAAGATGGTCGCGCTGGAGCGCGAAGCCTTTGAAATCGCCGGGGAAGAATTCAACCTTGGCTCGCCGAAGCAACTGGGCGTGATTCTCTACGAGAAACTCGGCCTGCCGGTGCTGAAGAAGACCGCCAAGGGTCAGCCGTCCACTGCTGAAGAAGTGTTGGCGAAGCTCGCTGAAGACGATCACCGCTTGCCGAAGGTGCTGATGGAGCACCGGTCGATGAGCAAGCTGAAAAGCACTTACACCGATCGCCTGCCGGAGCAGATCAACCCGCGTACCGGGCGTATTCACACCTCGTATCACCAGGCTGTGGCGTCGACCGGTCGCTTGTCCTCGAGTGATCCGAACCTGCAGAACATCCCGGTGCGAACCGCTGAAGGTCGCCGTATCCGCCAGGCGTTCGTTGCGCCGAAGGGTTACAAACTGCTGGCAGCGGACTATTCGCAAATCGAACTGCGGATCATGGCGCACCTGTCAAAGGACGAAGGCCTGATGAACGCCTTCCGCAACAATCTGGACGTGCACACTGCCACCGCTGCCGAAGTGTTCAAAGTCGAACTCAACGAGGTGACTTCCGACCAGCGCCGCAGCGCCAAGGCGATCAACTTCGGTCTGATCTACGGAATGGGGGCGCAGAAGCTCGGCAAGGACATTGGCGTCGATACCAAGACTGCCAAGGCTTACATCGACACCTACTTCGCCCGCTATCCGGGGGTTCGCGAGTACATGGACCGCACCCGCGCGCAGGCGGCGGATCAGGGTTATGTCGAGACGTTCTTCGGTCGTCGCCTGTACCTGCCGGAAATCAACTCGAACAAGCCGCAGGAACGCGCTGCCGCCGAGCGCACGGCGATCAACGCGCCGATGCAGGGCACGGCCGCCGACATCATCAAGAAGGCCATGGTGGCGGTGGATAACTGGCTGGCGACGTCCGGACTCGACGCCAAAGTCATCCTGCAGGTGCACGATGAACTGGTGCTGGAGGTTCGTGAGGATCTGGTCGAACAGGTCAGTGCCGAGATCCGCGTGCACATGAGCGAAGCGGCGAAACTGGATGTGCCGCTGCTGGTCGAAGTGGGTGTGGGCAACAATTGGGATGAGGCTCACTGAGCCTTTTGAACACGGTTTGCCGCGACCTGATGTCGCGGCAACGCCAGTAAAACCTGCTTATTTCGAAAAGCGCTTGGGATTATTCCAAAGCTTTTTGAAAAAAATCTGAACTAATCTGGAAGGACACCACTCAGAGATACTGAATGGCTGGTGAAGCCCTTCGATGCTCCTATGTTGTGTTAAGTGTTGGCAGATATCTGAACCCCGCCCTAGCGGTTCGGAACTTAAACCCCGGAACTTCTCCCTCCCCAATGAAGTCCGGGGCTTTTTTTGCCCCAAAACTGGCTGTGATGCCGTCATGCTGCGTTAAAAGCACCGCTAAAAATGCTCATTTAGGTACCCTAAACTCCGCTTTTTAGCGGTGCTTTTGCCTTGCCTGACAGCACCACAGACAGTTTTGAAATTGTCTTACTCGGCTACCACCTCGGCGCCTTTGTCTGCGAGTTCCATCCAGCCGGCCAGTACAGTGTAGGCCTCTTCCAGGCCCATGCGTTTTGGTGCGGAGAAGAGCTGGATGGTGACCAGATCACCCCAACCCTTACGAATTTCCGACTGCACTTTGAGCAGGGTGTTCTTGGCTGCGCCGTAAGTCAGCTTGTCGGCCTTGGTCAGCAGGATATGCATCGGCATGCCGGCGGCAACAGCCCAGTCGAGCATCAGCAAGTCGAAGTCGGTCATTGGATGACGGATGTCCATCATCAGAATCAAACCCTTCAAACTCTCGCGGCCACCGAGATAAGCCTCAAGGTGACGCTGCCAGTGCATCTTCAGCGGGATCGGTACTTTTGCGTAACCGTAGCCCGGCAGGTCGACCAGACGGCGATCTTCGTCTAGCTTGAAGAAGTTCAACAGCTGTGTGCGACCCGGAGTTTTCGAGGTTCGCGCCAGGCTGGCGTGAGTCAAAGTGTTCAGCGCGCTGGATTTGCCGGCGTTGGAACGACCGGCAAACGCTACTTCGAAGCCTTCGTCGTCAGGGCATTGATCGACTTTGGCGGCACTGAGCATGAACGTGGACTGTTGGCACAGGCCGAGGATGGGATTCTTGAGTTGCATGGGATTTCCGATGTGGGCGGCGCCGGGATTGGGCGCGGAACGCGGTGTCGCTTCCGTTTCAGTGACGCCAGTATATAATGCCGCAGATTTTGTGTGTGCTTTGTCCCAGCGAAGGATGAAGTTCACGAGAGCGACAGACTTTGATTGCGCATTAGAACGCAGAACGCTCTCAACCCTGAAAAGGTCGTTTTATGACGAAATGGCTGCTGGCTGCCGGAGTCTTGATGCCGCTTTACAGCGCACAGGCTACACAGGATCCGGAAGCTGTGTACAACCGTGTTTGTGGTGCCTGTCATTCCGGCCAACTACCCATGGCGCCCGAAAGAGGCGATCAGGAAGCTTGGACGCCGAGGTTGGCGAAAGGTATGGGGACGCTGGTGCAACACGTGACCCAGGGTTTCAAGGCGATGCCGCCGCGTGGTTTGTGCATGGACTGCAGTGCCGAGGATTACCAAGCCATCATCCTTTGGATGAGCGAGTAAACCCGGTCCATAACTTAACCCTTAGCCGTAGTTGGATTAGCTGATGAACAAATTGATCGTGAGTCTGCTGTTGACCGTGGGAATCTCAGGCTTCGCCCATGCTGCCGGCGATGCCGCAGCGGGCCAGGCAAAAGCCGCCGTTTGCGGAGCCTGCCATGGCCCGGACGGCAACAGCATGGCGCCAAACTTTCCGAAACTGGCCGGTCAAGGTGAACGCTACCTGACCAAGCAGTTGCACGACATCAAGTCGGGCAAACGCACCGTTCTGGAAATGACCGGGCTGCTGACCAACCTGAGCGATCAGGATCTGGCCGACATCGCCGCTTACTTCGCCAGCCAGAAAGGCAGCGTCGGCGCCGCCGATCCGAAGATCGTCGCTCGCGGTGAAGCGCTGTTCCGTGGCGGCAATCTGGCCAAGGGCCTGCCCGCCTGCACCGGTTGCCACTCGCCGAACGGCGCCGGCAACGCCGCTGCCGGCTTCCCGCACCTGGGCGGCCAACACGCTCAATACATCGCCAAACAGCTGACCGATTTCCGCAAGGAAGAAGGTGGCCGCAACAACGACGGCGACACCATGACCATGCAGACCATCGCCAAACGCTTGAGCGACGAAGACATCGCAGCGGTCTCCAGCTACATTCAAGGCCTGCACTAAGGCCCGCGGACCGAGCCGTGCAGGGGATGGACATCTCCTGCAATGTTAACGCTCGATTAATCCGTCGCAGCAAGTATAAAAAGGGTGGCTTTGGCCGCCCTTTTTTGTGGCCGCTGCCGTTACACTACAGAACTCATGCCCGCCAGGATCTGTCTGAAAACAGGTCGCGCGAGGCGACCAAAATTGTCCAGGAGTAAAGCATGCGTAATCTGATCATCAGCGCCGCTCTCGTCGCTGCCAGCCTGTTCGGCGTTACCGCCCAAGCCGCCGAAGCCCCAGCCGCCCCTTACGTGGAACTGGCCAACCCGGTACCGGTTGCAGAGCCTGGCAAGATCGAAGTGGTCGAGCTGTTCTGGTACGGCTGCCCGCACTGCTACGCCTTTGAGCCAGTGATCAACCCATGGGTTGAAAAACTGCCATCGGACGTCAACTTCGTGCGTATTCCTGCCATGTTCGGCGGCCCGTGGGACGCTCACGGCCAGATGTTCCTGACCCTCGAAGCGATGGGCGTCGAGCACAAGGTCCACGCGGCGGTCTTCAACGCCATCCAGAAAGAACACAAGAAGCTGACCGACAAGAACGACATGGCTGACTTCCTCGCCACCCAGGGCGTGGACAAGGACAAGTTCCTCGCCACCTTCGACTCGTTCGCCATCAAAGGTCAGATCGTAAAAGCTCGCGAGCTGGCCAAGAAGTACGAAATCACTGGCGTTCCAACCATGATCGTCAACGGCAAGTACCGTTTCGACATCGGCTCTGCCGGTGGTGCCGAGCAAGCGCTGCAACTGGCTGACCAACTGGTCGCCAAAGAGCGAGCGGCAACCAAGGCTGCTGCCAACTAAGCGCGGCAACCGCCATGCGCCGCTGGAAGTCTGAACGCATCGTTGGCCTGCATGATCCGCAGGTCAACGAGCATCACCTGGAGTCCACGGGCCTGCCCGCAGACCAGCGTCTGCGCTTGCTCAGTTTCAACATCCAGGTCGGCATCAGCACCGAGCGCTATCGGCATTACCTGACCCGCAGCTGGCAGCACCTGCTGCCGCACAACGGCCGCTCAGGCAATCTGCAAAAGATCGGCGACCTGCTCGGCGACTTCGATCTGGTCGCCCTGCAGGAAGCCGATGGCGGCAGCCTGCGTTCGGGCTACGTCAATCAGGTCGAACATCTGGCGCAACTCGGCGCCTTCCCCTACTGGTATCAACAACTCAATCGCAACCTCGGCCGACTCGCTCAGCACAGCAATGGCGTGCTCAGTCGCCTGAAACCGTCGGCGATTGAAGATCACCCGCTGCCCGGCCCGAAAGGTCGCGGGGCGATTCTGCTGCGTTTCGGCGAAGGCCCGGAAGCGCTGGTGGTGGTGATGATGCACCTGGCCCTTGGCGCGCGAACCCGCAGCCTGCAACTGGCCTATATTCGTGAGCTGATCGGTGGTTATAAACACCAAGTGTTGATGGGTGACATGAACACCCACGCCAGCGAT
Source organism: Pseudomonas sp. CROZ-RG-20F-R04-15 (assembly GCF_022662375.1). Lineage (GTDB taxonomy): Bacteria > Pseudomonadota > Gammaproteobacteria > Pseudomonadales > Pseudomonadaceae > Aquipseudomonas. The sequence continues at coordinate 46,426 of NZ_JAKNQL010000031.1, forward strand.
CTGCTACAACACTCTCCGTTACGCGATCTCGGCCTGCTGGCCCCGCAGGTGGAAGCGACTTTCCCCAGCTGGCGTCCTCAGCGTTGCCTTGATCATATTTTGCTCAGCCCGACCCTGACCCTGGAAAAGGTCGAAGTGCTGGCCCAACCGATTTCCGATCACCTGCCGGTCGCGGTAGAGATTCGTCTGCCGGGTTCGCTCACGGCCGATGCATTGCCCGCGTTGAGTCCTGCCCCTCGCGGAACCCCTGAATGAGCGACGACGCCCAGCGCTGGAAAGAGAAGTACCTCAAAAGCATCGAACAGCAGGACAAACTCGAACGCCGCTGGGCCGCCAGGCTCGACTTGCTGCGTCGCGGCCTGGTGCGCAGCACCTTGGCGGCTGAAGGTACCGACAAGGTCGTTGATCAGTGCATGAAAGAGATGCGCGACGTGGTGCGCACCGACGACATGGACGCCGGCCTCGCCGCCCTGTTGCCGCGCCTGGAAAAAGCCGTGCTCGATTCCGAGCAGCGCCGCGAAACCCGCATCGATCAGGTCAGTACCGCGCTGACCTCGCTGGTTACACAACTGCAGGCGTTGCCGTTGCCGCGTGAAGTCGCTCAGCCACTGAAGAAATTCGCCAAACAACTGGATAGTCGCGTCGGGTCGGCGCGGGAAATGCCATTGCTGTTAAGTGAGCTCAGCGGTTTGCAGGGCAAGGCGTTGAGTCAGCTCGATACCCCCGCTGAGCCGGAACGGCCGGGACTGTTGCAGCGTCTGTTCGGCAGTCGTGACAGCGAAGAAGCGCCAGCGACGCAATCACCCACGCCGCTTCAAGCCACGCCGCCACTGCAACCGCTTGCCCCAACGGCACCCGAGCCAGAGGCCGCGCAGCCTGCCCCAGTCGCAGCGATTGAAGCTGTGACGGCAGCTCCCGCCTTCGATCCGCCTACGCCTGTCGAAACAACGACGCCAGCCGCCCAGATTCAGTTGGAACCGGAACCGGCAGAAGTGGTTGCCTTTGTGCCACCGACTGTCGTCAACAAGGTCATCAGCCCTCCGGTCGAACCGCAGGCTGAACGCTTCGAACCTGAGCCTGTTTTTGCCCCGGTTCCCGCTCAGACTGAAGTCGCGCCTGCCGCCATCAATCCTGATGAACTGATCCACCCCGGCGACCCGACATCGCTGATCCTCGACAGCCTGCCCCTGCCCGAACCTATCGCGCAGGCACTGGCAGCCATCGACCCGGAACAATCCGAGCACGACATTCTCTTCGCCCTGCCCGATTCCCCCGAGCCTTCCTACAGCTCGGTGGCCAAGCACATCGAAGACACCCTGATCGGCCTCCTCGACGACCTGACCCTGCCGGAGCGCCACCGCCCGCAAGCCGAGGCCATGCGCGAGCGCCTCAAGCACGGCTTGAACTGGTACGAACTGATCCCGATCCTCGATGATCTCGCGACGTTGATGCTGGCGATCACCGACAGCGGCCAGCACGAATTCGAAGCCTATTTGCAACAGCTCAACGAACGCCTCGAAGCGTTCCAGAGCAACCTGCAAGCCGCCAGCGAAGGGCATGCCGACAACAGCTCGGCGGCGCGAGCGATGGACACGCAGATCCGCGAGCAAGTCGACGGCTTGCAGACCAGCGTTCAGGAAGCCGCCGATCTGGATGACCTCAAGCAAGTGCTGGAGAACCATCTCGAAGGCTTGATCGGCACCATGGATCAGCACCAGAAGCAGCGCGACACCCGCGAACAGGAAGTCGCCACGCGGCTCAAAAGCCTGTCCGAACGTGTGGCGCATATGGAACAGGAAGCCCAGGGCTTCCGCGAACACCTGGAAGTACAGCGGCAGAAAGCCCTGATAGACCCGCTCACCGGGCTGCCCAACCGCGCGGCCTGGAGCGAACGTCTAGAACTTGAGATCAAGCAGTGGCAACAGCACGGCAACACTCTGAGCCTGGCAATGCTCGACCTCGATCACTTCAAACGCATCAACGACAATTACGGCCATCTGGCCGGCGACAAGGTGCTGAAGATCATCGCCACGGTGCTGCGCAAACGCCTGCGCGGTTCCGACTTCATTGCGCGTTTCGGTGGTGAGGAATTTGTCCTGCTGCTGCCGGCGACTCCGCCTGCGCTCGGTGCGAAATTGCTGGAAACGTTGCGAGCGGCAATCGAAGCGTGTCCGTTTCACTTCAAGGGCGAGCGAGTAACGATCACCATTTCCATGGGGTTAGCGTCATTCCGTGCGGGAGAACACAGCGATCTGGTGCTGAAAAGAGCCGATCAGGCACTGTATCGGGCGAAAAACGCAGGACGTAATCGGGTCGAGCTCGGCTGAGCAATTTGTTCCATTTTGTTTAATTCCGCCCGCTGACCGTCGAGACGCAAGGCAGTACGTTACACTGTTGCATTACTGTCTTGCGTGTATTGCCTTCTGCCATGAAATTCTTTGCCCTCCTCGCTTCGTTGCTCGTTCTGGCTGGTTGTGCCAGCAACCCGCGTTACGACACCAGCCATCCTTCGGCCAATTTCGACAGCCGCGTCCAGTTCGTGATCGTGCACTACACCTCGGCCTCGCTGGAGCGCTCGCTGCAACTGCTGACCCACGGCGAGGTCAGCAGCCATTACCTGATCGGCGATGACAAGAGCGGCACCATCTACAAGCTGATGGACGAAAACCAGCGCGCCTGGCACGCCGGCGAAAGCCAATGGCAGGGCCGCACCTGGCTGAACTCAAGCTCAATCGGCATTGAAATCGTCAATCCGGGCTTCAAGGACACACCGACCGGGCGCCTGTGGTATCCGTACAGCGAGGCGCAGATCCAATCGCTGATCGTCCTGCTCAAGGACATCAGCAAACGCAACGGCATCAGCCCGCGCCACATCATCGGTCACAGCGATATCGCGCCGTTGCGCAAACTCGATCCGGGGCCGTTGTTTCCCTGGAAGCGTCTCGCTGCTGAAGGCCTGGGCGTATGGCCGAACGAACAGGCGGTCGCGCGTCAGCAAATGCTGTTCAACAGCGGCGAACTGCCGAGCATCAGCTGGTTCCAGGCGCAACTGGCGCACCTGGGTTACGACACCCCGCAGACCGGCGAGCTGGATGTCGCGACGCGCCACGTGCTGGCCGCGTTCCAGATGCACTTCCGCCCTTCGCGCTTTGACGGCACGCCAGACGCGCAAACGGCAGCACTCTTGCTTGTGCTCAATCAGACAAAATAATGACGCCCGCCCGACGGTCAGGGCGAAATTGCAATCAGCAGCTATAACTCATTGGTAATTCTTCGGATATTCCATGATGGTTGCTACCCGAGAGTCGCTGCGTAGCTGGTTTTATCGCCCCTGGTTTTTGGCGATGATCGCGGCTGTCCTCAGTGCCATCCTGCTGATCGCCGGCGGTATGTTCGTGGCGATGCGTCAGGTCGAGCAAAGTGAAAGTCAGGAAATGAACGCGCAAGGCGAACGTTTCCTCGCCCGCCTCGAACAATTGTTCGGCCAGTTGCGCGAAAGTCTCGACGACCTCGAAGCCCAGCCACTACGCAGTTGTGACGATGAAATGATCGCCACCCTGCAGCAAGTCACCTTCAATTATCGCTTCGTCTATGAAGCGGCTTATATGGACGCCTCGCGGATCTGCTCCAATCGTCCGCGTCAGGAAGGCCTGTCGGTGGTCCGCGCGCCGGACATCAAGGGCCCGACCTACAGCTATTGGCTGAATACCACCACCGAACCGGATGAAAACCGCGCGGCGCTGATGCTCGGGCGCGGCAATTTCCGCGTGGCCACTTCACGCGGGCACCTGACCGACATGGTCGATCTGTCCCCAGGCAGCAGCCTTTTGGTGGTGCTCGACCACGGTGCCCGGGCGATCCCGGTCCTCGGCACGGCGCAGACCTGGCCACCAACCGAACAGTGGCCACCGAAAAGTCGCGAGTCATTACAGGTCACTCAGACTCGGCTGATCTACCGCATGCCCACTGACAACCCGGAATATCAACTGGTGCTGATCACGCCGCGCAGCGGCATGCACATCCCTGCGATCTGGTGGTGGGTGGTTCCGGCCTGTCTATTGCTCGGCGCATTCGTAGGATTCTTTGTGTTTTTACTGGTGCGCCAGCGCCAGTCACTGGACGCCGAACTTCACGGTGCAATCCGGCGCGGCGAGCTGCAGGTGCTCTATCAGCCGATCTTCGACCTCGACAGCCGTAACTGCGTCGGCGCCGAAGCGCTGCTGCGCTGGCGCCGCCCCGACGGCACACTGACCAGCCCGGACCTGTTCATCCCCATGGCGGAAAATACCGGGCAAATTCGCCAGATGACCGACTTTGTCCTCCAGCGTTTGCTGGAACAACTCGGTCCGGTGCTGCGGGCCAATCCGCAGCTGTATATCTCGGTCAACCTGGCAGCATGCGATGTGATGGTGCCGCGCATCGGCCAGGTCATGGCGCGGCTGCTTACACTGCACCGGGTTGCCGCCCGGCAGATTGCCTTCGAGGTCACCGAACGCGGCTTGATTGATGTGGTGGTGGCGCGGGAAAACCTGCAAGCCTTGCGCGATGTCGGCCATCAGGTGCTGATCGACGACTTCGGCACCGGCTATTGCAGCCTCGCCTACCTGCAAACCCTGCCGGTCGACTGCCTGAAAATCGATAAAGCCTTTATTGATGCGCTCGGCCACGATGCGGCGAGCAGCGGCGTCGCCCCGCACATCATTCACATGGCTCAGGCACTGGATCTTAAGGTGATTGCCGAAGGCATCGAGCTGGAGTCACAGGCCCAACTGCTCAGCAGCGAAGGCGTCAAATTCGGCCAGGGCTGGCTGTTCGCCCATGCCCTGAGCGCAGTTCAGTTCATTGAGCTGATCACTCGCGGGCGACGTCTTGCCGGGCGCCGGATGGACGACGAAGCCTAAACAGCGAGCGCCATATAGAACTGCGTGCCCTGCCCCGGCCGCGAGTAAACGCCCATGCGTCCGCCATGCAGCTGGACGATTTCCTTGCACAGCGCCAGGCCGAGTCCGGCGCCGCCCTTCTTGCGCCCGACCTGCACGAACGGCTCGAAGATCCGCCCTTGCTGGCCATAGGCAATGCCCTCGCCGTTGTCTTCGACGCTGATGATCACCCGCTCGCCATGCCGGCGTGCCTGCAAGCGGATCTGACCGTCGCGGGCGGTATGGCGCAAAGCGTTGTCGATCAGGTTATCGAGTACGCGATCGAGCTGCGTCTGGTCGGCCTGCAAACGCGGCAACGGCCCCTGCACTTCGACATTCAGGGCGATGCCCTTGTCCGCCGCCGAGTCGGCAAAGCGCAGTTGCGCCTGCTCGAGCAAGTCCTCGATGGAGCATGGCGCCAACGTGAGTTTCTGCAAGCCATTCTGATAACGCGAGAAGTTGAGCAAGTCATTGATCAACTGCATCAGGCGCTGCATTTCCTCATTCACGGTGTCGAGCAGATCAGCCTCGCGGGACTCCGCTGGAAACTTCGCCCGTTCACGGAACAGTCCGAACGCCATGTGCATGCCGGTGACCGGTGTGCGCAGTTCATGGGAGGCGCGCAGGACGAATTCACTGCGCACCCGCTCGAAGGCGCGCTGCTCGGTGACATCGTGCAAGACCATCACTGCGCCGAGGATATGACCTTGCGTGTGGCTGACCGGCGTCAGACTGTAGGTCAGCAGGCGCGATTCGCCGTCGACCTCGATGGCCAGGTCTTCCGGCGCCCGCTCGAGAGTGCCGCCGCGCAGAACCAGTTGCAGTTGCGCATCCAGTTCTGGCCGCTCAAGCGCCGTACCCAGCCCTTGGCCGAGACGATCATCGTCCCAACCCAGTTGCCGTTGGGCGACCGGATTGAAGTGTTCCAGATGCCCCTGACGGTCGATCATCAGCAAGCCGTCATCGATGCTGTCGAGCACCGCCTGCAAGCGTTGCTGGCCGGCGAGCAATTCGTCGACGTTGGTCGCTTGATGCTCACGCAGCGCTTCGGCCATCAGGCCAAAGCGCTTGGTCAGTTGATTCATTTCCATCGCCGAAGAAATCGGCAGGGTCACTTCAAAGTTTCCTTGGCCGATATTGTCCGCCGCCTGCGCCAGCGCCTCGATCGGCGCGCCGAAACGCCGGGCAATCCCGTGGGCGGTGATGAAACCGATGATCAGCACCGCTAATCCGACAAATCCCAGTAGACCGGCGATCAACAAAGCGCGATCACGTGCCTCATGTTGAACCGCGTTGATGTTGTCCAGCGCATGTTTGTGCTCGGCGATGAGACCGTTGCGCAAGGTGTTGAAGCGCTCTCTGAGTTCTGCGCTGCTGCTCATCGAATTGGCCGGGTCACGGGACAGATCGAACGCCTGCAGGAAACTGAGGTAATCCGCTTTGGCCTGACTGAATCCGTATTGCCGGCGGTCACCCTCTTGCTCCTGAGCGATGCCCTCATCAAGCAATTTGAAGTAATGCTGTTTCGACGCTTCGAAGGCGACCGGGTCAGGTTTTTCCGCCAGCATGATGATCAACTGATCACCTAGCGTCTGTCGCAGCTTGAGGCCCAAGTCGAGAGTGACGAAGTTGCTGCGCACCAATGCCTCTTGAGTGCCGGCCATCTGCATCACGCTGACCAGCCCGAGCAGCAGTCCGAGCAGGGCCACGGTGATCAGCGCGGAAATGCTCAAGAACAAACGGGTCCGCAACTTCATCGCCAGTTTCATCGCCCGGCGCTCACAGGTTGTACTGCTTGCGCTTGCGATACAGGGTCGAGGCGTCGATGCCCAGGGTTTTCGCCGCTTGATCCAGCGTGCCGGCGGTGGCGAGCACCGCGCCGATATGGGCTTTCTCCAATTCGTCGAGACTCAAAGCCGCACCGACTCTTGGCGCATTGTTGGCCGGTTGCTCGGCCATGCCGAGGTGACTGATTTCCACGCGTTCCTGCGGACAGATGATGCTCGCGCGCTCGACAACGTTGCGCAGTTCGCGAATGTTGCCCGGCCAGCGGTAGCCGAGCAGCGCCTCACGCGCCTCATCACTGAAACCCCGTGCCGGGCGCGCGTACTCTTTGACGAAGCGGGCGAGGAAGCGATCGGCCAGAGTCAGAATGTCCTCAGCACGCTCGCGCAGAGGCGGCAAGTGCAGGGTGATGACGTTCAAGCGATAGAGCAGATCTTCACGGAAACGACCGTCGCGGACCATGTCTTCGAGGTTGAGGTTGGTTGCCGCCAGAATGCGTACATCGGCGCGACGGGTGACCGGATCCCCTACCCGCTCGTATTCCTTGTCTTGAATAAAACGCAGCAACTTGGGTTGCAATGTCAGGGGAAAATCGCCGATCTCGTCGAGAAACAGCGTACCGCCGTCAGCCTGATTGACCCGGCCCAGCGTGCTTTCACTGGCGCCGGTAAACGCACCGCGACTGTGGCCGAACAGCTCGCTTTCCATCAGTTCGGCGGTCAATGACGGGCAGTTGATGGTTACGCAGGATTTCTTCTCGCGTTTGCTCCAGCCATGAATCGCTCTGGCTAGCTCACCTTTACCGGTACCGGACTCGCCGAGGATAAGAATGTTTGCGTCGGTGCCGGCGACCTGACGAGCTGTTTCCAGGACGACTTTCATCGCCGGGCTGTGGGAATCGAGACCGTCCTTCGGCTTACGGATTTCGCCTTCCAGCGCTTCGAGGCGCGCCGACAGTTGGCGCACTTCCAGTTGCTTGGCAGTGGCCAGACGCAGTTGATCAGGGCTGCATGGCTTGACCAGATAATCGGCAGCGCCGGCCTGGATCGCATCGACGGCAGTGTCGACGGCCGAATGCGCGGTCACGATCACCACGCGCATCCACGGCGCCTGAATGCGCATTTGCGCCAGTACGTCGAGACCGTTGTCTTCACCCAGACGCAAATCAAGGAAGCACAGGTCGAAGACCTGGCGTTGCAACAATGCTTCGGCCTGAGCCGCACTGTTGGCGGTGGCCACCGTATAGCCCTCGTCTTCGAGGCAATAACGGAAAGTACGCAGGATGGCGGATTCGTCGTCCACCAGCAGAATGCGGCCTTGATGCTCAGTGGCAGATTCCATTTTTCCTACGCTCCATAGTGATTGGTCTTGGGTTAGTCCCGGAAAAATCGGGCAAGTTGCATGGTTGATTCTGAACGATGCCAGCCATAGGAGGGTAGCTCTCTCCTGCCATTACGGCCAAGTTGTTGGTTTTGTTGATTTTTTAAACAATCACCGACTTGCAGGGCATTCCCTGCATACATTTCTGACATCTGCGCCCTGCTCTCAATTCCATAAGAATGAAATCTCCTACGAAAAAATCGTGCATTGCGCACGATCCAAGATGACCTATCGTGCAGGATGCGTCGTCATCGCTTTTCGAGACAGATATAACTTATTGATTTTATTGAGTATTTTTCAAATAAAAAACTGGCATGCAGGCTGCAATACCTTACTCAGCCCGGGCAGAACATGAACTGCCCCAACCGAATAAGAGTGAGGAACCCAGGATGACTCGCCCACGTGCCGCCCAAGTGCGTATCTCGCCACTGCATATCCAGCAAGGTCTGTTTGGCGTATTGGCGCTGTTGATCACCCTGATCGCCTGCCAGCAATACCTGCGCTGGGAAAACAGCCAGCAGGTTGAGCCGCTGATCTCGATCCAGCACAGCACGCAAACGCACTTCAGCGCCGTCAGCAGCAGCCAGGCTGAGAGCGCCTCGATGCGCATGATGGACGTCGACCAGGCGCAGCCACTGGATCAACTGCCACGTGAAGAGCGTTGGGTTTTCTAAAGAACACATGAATTCGGGCGCGCAGCGCCGGAACACGTAACACCCCTAAATAGAGAAGTAAGGAGAATCACCATGTTGAGCTGGGCAATTACATTCTTGATCATTGCCATCATCGCTGCAGTACTGGGCTTCGGTGGTATCGCGGGCACCGCCACGGGTATCGCCAAGATTCTCTTTGTCGTGTTCCTGGTGATGTTCATCGCTTCCTTCTTCTTTGGCCGTCGCGGCCGAGGTTAACGATGACTGTTTTAAAGACACTGGCAGCCGCCCTGCTTCTGGGCGGTAGTGCCATGGCGATGGCGGCCAATGACGGCCAGACGCGGGTCAACGAACTGTTGAGTTCCGACCCGCAGTATCGACAGACCTGGGAAGGCGTGGTGAGGAAGGAAGAACGCCTGCCGGAATGGGTGATGAATCTCTCCGGCGCGCCTGACCAACAGATGAATGCCGTGACTGAAGATGGCGACAAGTATCTGGTCGGCCCGCTCTGTGAATCTGCAGACAAATGCCTGAACCACCGCTTGATCGTCGCGTTCAGTTTCGACAAGAAAGACGCTTACGCCATGCTCGTCGATGTGCCTGAGGGACTGCCGGCTGACAAGTCGCCTACGCGACATGCCACCTATCGCTTCCTCGGCAAACCCGATCAAGGCATGCAGGATCTGCTGATGGAAACCCTGAAGAAAGATCCGAAGTGGTACTGATTTGAACATGAGGGCAGCGCCCTGCTGCTCTCCATTGCGCCCACCTGAGGAAGGCCGGCGCATGACCAAGGGGCCGGGACGTTCTGACTGTTGCAGGGTCGGAGTGACCTACGGGTACAGGGAGTGCCTGCGCAAGGGCCGGGTCAGGGTAAAAGCTGCGTCGCAGGTTCGCCGACCCACAGCGGTTCGACGGACTTGCGCTGAGCTTTCAATCGAGCAAAACATTGATCCAGAGCGTCCAGCTCATCTTTTTTATCGCTGACACTGCGCGCGAAAACATTACGCGGTGTTTCACGGCGACCGTATATCGACAAAGAGACCTGTTAAACAAGAGGACTTCTAGTCTTGCTGCGTAGGCTTTTTCCTAAATTTTTTGTCGAATTTTCTCGTTTAAAAAATAACCAACCTACGCTGTGATGGCCGGTTCACGGCACTTATGCCGGCCGAAATGTCACAATCGAACCGGTTGGGACGCCCGTTTCATTTAAAAAAGCTCATGCCGATTCGGCATAGGGTAGGCGTTTACGGCATTAGACGGCGCAACCTTGCATCGGAATAGTTGCGCCTTTTTTCGCCTGCCGAAGAGCCGTAATCACGCGCTTCGGGGCACCTTATACGGAGGCAGATGCACAGACTTTTCCGCTAATGAGCGTTCCAGTTCCTGCATGTGCCTGAGTCAAACGCAAGTAAGGGTAAAGATAATGAAGAAGGCAAAAATTAGCCTCGCCTGGCAGATCCTCATCGGTCTGGTTTTGGGTATTGCAATTGGTGCGTTGCTCAACCACTTCAGTGCCGAAAAAGCCTGGTGGATCAGCAACGTCCTGCAACCGGCAGGCGATATCTTTATCCGTCTGATCAAGATGATCGTGATCCCGATCGTCATCTCTTCCCTGATCGTCGGCATCGCCGGCGTGGGCGACGCCAAGAAGCTCGGGCGTATCGGCCTGAAGACGATCATCTATTTCGAAATCGTCACCACCATCGCCATCGTCGTCGGCCTGCTGCTGGCCAACCTGTTCCATCCGGGTGCCGGCATCGACATGAGCACCCTGGGCACGGTGGACATCTCCAAGTACCAGGCGACCGCTGCCGAAGTACAGCATGAACACGCGTTCATCGAGACCATCCTCAACCTGATTCCGTCGAACATCTTCGCCGCCATGGCCCGCGGCGAAATGCTGCCGATCATCTTCTTCTCCGTGCTGTTCGGTCTCGGTCTGTCGAGCCTGCAGTCGGACCTGCGCGAGCCGCTGGTGAAGATGTTCCAGGGCGTCTCGGAAAGCATGTTCAAAGTCACCCACATGATCATGAACTATGCGCCGATCGGCGTGTTCGCCCTGATCGCGGTGACCGTCGCCAACTTCGGCTTCGCATCCCTGGTGCCGCTGGCCAAACTGGTGATCCTGGTCTACTTCGCCATCGCCTTCTTCGCCTTCGTGGTGCTGGGCCTGATCGCCAAGATGTTCGGTTTCTCAGTGTTCAAGCTGATGCGCATCTTCAAGGATGAGCTGGTGCTGGCCTACTCCACCGCTTCCTCGGAAACCGTGCTGCCGCGCGTGATCGAGAAGATGGAAGCCTACGGCGCACCGAAAGCCATTTGCAGCTTCGTGGTGCCGACCGGCTACTCGTTCAACCTCGATGGTTCGACCCTGTATCAATCGATCGCGGCAATCTTCATCGCTCAGCTGTACGGCATCGACCTGTCGATCAGCCAGCAATTGCTGCTGGTGCTGACCCTGATGGTCACCTCCAAAGGCATCGCCGGCGTACCGGGCGTGTCCTTCGTGGTGCTGCTGGCCACCCTAGGCAGCGTTGGTATTCCGCTGGAAGGCCTGGCGTTCATCGCCGGTGTCGACCGCGTCATGGACATGGCCCGTACCGCCCTGAACGTGATCGGTAACGCGCTGGCCGTGCTGGTTATCTCGCGCTGGGAAGGCATGTACGACGACGCCAAGGGCGAGCGCTACTGGAACTCCCTGCCGCACTGGCGCAGCAAGGAAAAACTGCCAGCAGGCGAAATCTCCAAGCCGTAATGCAAAACCCTGTGGGAGCGAGCTTGCTCGCGAAGAGGCCGGTACATTCAACAATTATGTTGATTGACACACCGCCTTCGCGAGCAAGCTCGCTCCCACAGTGACTGATGCAAGGCTTGCCAACGAACCCCGGAGAAATCCGGGGTTTGTCGTTTCTGGTGACCCCGCTATCATTCGCGGCATTCTTCGGGGGATTTGACTGATGCTTAATGGCCTGTGGCTTGGCTTCTTTATCGTCGCAGCCGTGTCGGCGCTGGCGCAGTGGCTGATCGGCGGCAACGCCGGGATCTTTGCGGCGATGGTGGAAAGCATTTTCGCCATGGCCAAGCTCTCGGTCGAAGTCATGGTGCTGCTGTTCGGCACGCTCACCCTGTGGCTGGGCTTTCTGCGTATCGCCGAGAAGGCCGGCATCGTCGAGTGGCTGGCCAAGGTACTCGGCCCGCTGTTCCTGCGGCTGATGCCGGAAGTCCCGGCCGGTCACCCTGCCCTTGGCCTGATCACTCTGAACTTCGCCGCCAACGGTCTGGGCCTCGACAACGCGGCCACGCCCATCGGCCTGAAAGCCATGAAGGCGCTGCAGGAGCTCAATCCCAGTGCCACCATCGCCAGTAACGCGCAAATCCTCTTCCTGGTGCTCAACGCCTCCTCCCTGACCCTGCTGCCGGTGACGATCTTCATGTACCGCGCCCAGCAAGGCGCGCCGGACCCGACGCTGGTGTTCCTGCCGATTCTGCTGGCCACCAGTTGCTCGACGATTGTCGGCTTCCTCTCAGTGGCGTTCATGCAGCGCCTGCGGATCTGGGATCCGGTGGTGTTGGCCTATCTGATTCCGGGCGCCCTCGCCCTTGGCGGCTTCATGGCGCTGCTGGGCACTCTCTCGGCGACGGCTTTGGCCGGATTGTCGTCGATCCTCGGTAATCTCACGCTGTTCGGGTTGATCATGCTGTTTTTGATCATCGGTGCGTTACGCAAGGTCAAGGTTTACGAAGCATTCGTCGAAGGCGCTAAAGAAGGCTTCGATGTCGCGAAGAATCTGTTGCCATATCTGGTGGCGATGCTCTGTGCGGTCGGCGTACTGCGTGCCTCCGGCGCACTGGATTTCGGGCTCGACGGCATTCGTCATCTGGTCGAGTGGGCCGGTTGGGACACGCGGTTTGTCGATGCGCTGCCGACGGCGATGGTCAAACCGTTCTCCGGCAGTGCGGCGCGGGCGATGTTGATCGAGACGATGCAGACCTCGGGCGTCGACAGCTTCCCGGCGCTGGTCGCGGCGACGGTGCAGGGCAGTACTGAAACGACGTTCTATGTACTGGCGGTGTATTTCGGCGCGGTGGGGATTCAGCGGGCGCGGCATGCGGTGGGGTGTGCGTTGCTGGCGGAGTTTGCGGGTGTGGTTGGCGCGATTGCCGTCTGCTACTGGTTCTTCGGCTGAACAAAAATCCAATGTGGGAGCGAGCCTGCTCGCGAAAGCGGTGTGTCATTCACATTGATGTGTCTGACACGACGCCTTCGCGAGCAGGCTCGCTCCCACAGTGATTGTGTCGGCTTAAGGTTTTGGGGGGGCCAGTTTCTGGCCTTGATCTACGGCCCAGGCCACGACTTTCGCGGTCAGGCGATCACTGGCCTGGCCAAACCCGGCCACCACCGACGGTACCTGTACATCGTTCAGAGGCTGGCGCTCTTCAAAGCGGCGGCTGGCCAGAATCCGCTGGTCATAGCCACGCACCAGCAACGCATCAACCCGCACCACAACGCTGGCCTGTGCTCCCTGATATTCAGTCTGAAACGCCTGCAAATTCCCGCCCAACTCCAGATCCGCAGCAAAGTTACTGTCATCGGTACTCAGCAACGTCACCCGACCGTCGCGTGCAAACCCGTCCAATAGCCGATTGCGCACCAGCACCGGCGCCGGATCACTCCAGCGCGAGCCTTTGTAGCTGCTGATCACATCGCCCTGTGGAATCACCGCAATCGTCGGCCGGTTCAACGCTTCGCTGGCCTGCAACTTGTTCAGCCGCAGCGACCAATGCTGAGTCGTCGCCGGACTGGCCGAGGCGGGCGTCTGGGCGGTTGGCAGGCGATAGACATCCGATGGCTCGGCCTGGGGCAGAATCGAACATGAGCTGATCAAGGTGAAGCCGGCGAGGAGGGCAAGTCGAGTCAGCTTCATGGCGTGAATTCCTTGTTCTTGTCACGGCCCAGCAGGTAGCCGCTGGGGTTGGCCTCGAGGCGTTGCGAGATGGCGCGCAACGAAGTCAGCGTCTCGCGCAGTTCGCGGATCGCCGGGGCCAGGCCATTGAGGCCCTGCATGCCGTTGTCGAGGGAGTTTTCGTTTTTGCTCAGCAACGTGCTGATGGTTGTTGTGCTTTGCTCCAGCGACTTCATCGCCTGCTCGGCACTGCCCAAAGCCTGCTTGCCCTGATCGTTGATCAAGCCGTTGGCGTTGCGCATCAGCAGCGAGGTCTGTTCGAGCATGCTGCCGGCCTGTTTGCCGACCGTCGCCAGTTGCTGCATGGCTTGCTTGATGTCACCGCGCTGATCGTTGATGGTGCCGGTGGTCTGCTCCAGATGGGCGAGGGTTTTGCTGACGCGCTCGACGTTTTCGGCGGAGAACATCTGGTTGGCGTTCTGCAGCAGCGCGGTAATACCGGACATCAAATCGTTGCTGTCATTGAGCAGCCGCGAGATCGGCGAGGGCGAGGCGACGATGGTCGGCAGATTGCCGTCGTGGCCACGCAGCTGCGGACTTTCGGGCGTGCCACCGCTGAGCTGGATGAGCGATGTACCAGTGATCCCGGCCAATGCCAGTTTGGCCTGCGTGTCTTCTTTGACTGGCGTGTCACCGGCCAAGCGAATCCGCGCCAGCACCCGTCGCGGATCTTTCGGATCAAGGCGCAGGGTGATCACATCGCCGACCTTGATCCCGCTGTACTGCACCGGGCTGCCCTTGGACAGACCGGTGACCGCCTCGTTGAAGACAATCTCGTAATCCTTGAACTCGGTGTCGACGCTGGACTTGGCCAGCCACAGGCCGAAGAGCAGGGCGCCTGCCACGACAATCACTGAGAACAGGCCGATCAACACATGATGGGCTCGGGTTTCCATGTCAGACCTCGTTGAGCAATTTGGCGGCGTCCAGCGCCGAGCGGCCGCGCGGGCCGTGGAAGTATTCGTGAATCCACGCGTCGTCGGTTTCCGAAACAACGTCGATCGGGCCGGCAACCAGCACCTTCTTCTGCGCCAGTACGGCCACGCGGTCGGTGATGGTGTAGAGCGTGTCGAGGTCGTGGGTCACCAGAAATACGCTCAGACCCAACGCATCGCGCAGGGTCAGAATCAATTGATCGAACTGCGCCGCGCCAATCGGATCGAGGCCGGCAGTCGGTTCGTCGAGAAACAGGATGTCCGGATCCAGCGCCAGGGCCCGGGCCAACGCCGCACGCTTGATCATGCCGCCGGACAGCGATGCCGGGTATTTGTCCGCCGCCGACAGCGGCAGTCCGGCCAGTGCCAGCTTCACTGCCGCCAGGTGCTCGGCATCGTTGCGGCTGAGGCCGGCGTGCTCGATGAGGGGCAGGGCGACGTTCTCGGTGACGGTCAGCGAGGAGAACAGCGCGCCTTTCTGGAACAAGACGCCGAAGCGTCGTTCAACCATCGAACGCTCGTGCTCCGACAGACTCGGCAGGTTCTTGCCGAACACTTTCACCATCCCTTCGCTGGGCCGGCGCAAACCGACAATGCTGCGCAACAGCACCGATTTGCCGCTGCCGGAACCGCCGACCACGGCAAGAATCTCGCCTTTGTACAAATCCAGATCGAGGTTCTCGTGCACGCTCTGGCTGCCGAAGCGATTGCACAGGCCACGGACTTCGATCACCGCCTCCGAGGGCGCGCGGGGTAGACGACTCACCAGCCCATCTCCATGAAGAACAGTGCGGCCACCGCGTCGAGCACGATCACCACGAAAATCGATTGCACCACGGCCGACGTGGTGTGCGCGCCGACCGATTCAGCGCTGCCGCTGACCTTGAAACCTTCCAGGCAACCAATCGCGGCAATCAGGAAAGCAAAGACTGGCGCCTTCACCAAGCCCACCAGAAAATGCTGAATGCCGATGTCCGATTGCAGCAGTGACAGGAACATCGCCGGCGAAATATCCAGCGACACCGCGCAGACCACGCCGCCGCCGATGATCCCGCAGAGCATGGCGAGAAAGGTCAGCATCGGCAGCGCCACCAGCATCGCCAGCACACGCGGCACCACCAGCAACTCCATCGGGTCGAGGCCGAGGGTGCGGATCGCGTCGATTTCTTCGTTGGCCTTCATCGAGCCGATCTGCGCGGTGAAGGCACTCGCGGTGCGGCCGGCCATCAGGATCGCCGTGAGCAGCACGCCGAACTCACGCAAAAACGAGAAGCCCACCAGGTCCACTGTAAAAATCGTCGCGCCAAAACTGGCCAGCACCGTCGCGCCGAGAAACGCCACCACCGCGCCGACCAGAAAGGTCAGCAGCGCCACGATCGGCGCGGCGTCGAGACCGGTCTGCTCGATGTGCGCGATCATCGGCGTGATGCGCCAGCGCTTGGGCCGGAACAGGCCACGGGCGATGGTTTCCAGGATCAGGCCGATGAAACCCAGCACTTGCAGGGTGTCTTGCCAGACCTTTTCCACGGCGCGGCCGATCCGGGTCAGCAATTGCACGCTGACGCTGACTTCCGCTTCCTTGATCGGCACGCAGAAATCCGTCATCGATTGATACACGGTTTGCAGCAGCGCGCGGTCGGCGGAGGAGAGCGTGCAATCGGGATGTTCGGCGGATTTGCCGAGACGCTCGGAGCCGAGCAGTTCGACCAGCAGCGACGCACCAGCGGTGTCGAGGGCGCCGAGGCTATTCAGATCAATCGACGTGTTGGCGTCGTACTGGCCGTGGAGCTTTTCGCTCAGCGTCTTCAGCTCGGCGTAATGGGCAAGCGTCCAGTCCCCGGTAACCCGCAGGCGGGCAGGGCTGATCGATGTGTCCAGTTGGGCATTGCCGCTGATCGAGCTGCTGGTCATAAGCTCCGTGCTTGTTCGGTTATCAGGCGAACTAACGTAATAGCACGAACGCGGTTACTTTTCTTTGATCGCTGTGCTGTCCGTGACTTCGAAGCGCAGCACGCCGATCACCTGGCCATCCTCGGTCAGCACCCGCACCTGCCACTTGCCCGCCGGATTGCCGGGGAAGTTCTGCTTGTGCGTCCACGCGCGGTAGCCTTCCTTGCGCCCGCCGTGGATATCGAGGGCGATGCGGTCGACCTCTTTGCCGTTGAACTGCCAGACGTGGTAAATCCGCTCATCGAGCCCGCGCGGCGCATTGATCGCGGTGTAGGCGTAGAGCCCGCCGTTACGGATCTGCTCAGCACTGACTTCATCGAGGCTGGCACCGGGGGTGCGATCTTGCATTTGCGTGCTGATCGCCACGTCGGTCATCCACAGCGTCGCCGGCGGCACCCACGAGCGCAGCGCCCAACCGACGCCGCCAATGCCGACGGTGATGCACAGGATCGCCAGGGCATTGCGCACCGTGCGAATCGGGAAGATCGACGCCAGACTCGGGAACGACAACAACACGGCAATGCCCAGCGCCCATTTGAAGCTCTGCGCCGTGGTCAGGTGCATGATCACTGGCAACGCAGTGAGCAGGGCGGCGAACAGGGTCAGGGTGTGCAGCGCGAGAAACGCCCAGCGCCGTGGCGCCAGCCATTTGTAATAGAGCGGATCGACGATGGAGATCAGTGCCGCCACGCTGAGCAGGCCAGTGAAGAACAACTGGCCGCTGTTCCACGTCGTGGTGATGAAGAAGAACGGCAGAACGAAAAACAGGCTTTCCTGATGGATCATCTGCGTGGCGTAACGCAGCAGCGGCTGGGGAATCTCGCGTTTGAACACGCGGGTGAAGAGGCCGGTGAGGGTATTTTCCAGCATCAGCCAGATCCAGCTGAGCAGCATGATCACGGTGATCCAGCTCGCCAGTCCCTGCTGGCGGTCGACCATGATGAAACTGCCGACGCCGGAGATGAAACCGCCAAGCGCAATGACCCCGGGATAGCGCTTCATCAGTTCGAGAATGCGCTGGATCAGGAGCTGTATTTTCGGCATTTGGGCGGTTCACGACTTGAGGGGAAAAAACCTCGACAGAGTAGCGCCCGCCGGGCGTTGTGGCGAGGCTGCCGGTCAGTAAATTCACCACCTCACCCTGTGGGAGCGAGCCTGCTCGCGAATGCGGTGGGTCATACAACATTGCATTGACTGACACGA
>NZ_JAKNQL010000032.1 GCF_022662375.1 Pseudomonas sp. CROZ-RG-20F-R04-15
CGCCAGTTACCGCTACGACGCCTTCGGCCGACGCATCAGCAAAACCGTCGGCGACGTCACCACCGAGTTCTTCTGGCAAGGCGATCACCTCGTCGCCGAGAGCAGCGAAAGCGAATACCGCAGCTACGTCTACGAACCCGGCACCTTCCGTCCGCTGGCGCTGCTCGACGGCAAAGGCCCGAAAAAAGCCTGCCCGTTCTACTACCAGCTCGACCACCTCGGTACCCCGCAGGAACTCACCGACTACAGCGGCGACATCGTCTGGTCGGCGCAATACGACGCCTACGGCAAAGTCGCCGCACTGACCCTGGCCGGCAACGACTACCTGAACCAGCCGCTGCGCTTTCAGGGGCAGTACTTCGATGCGGAAAGCGGACTGCATTACAACCGCCACCGGTATTACGACCCGCGGCTGGGGCGGTATCTGACGCCGGATCCGATCAAGTTGGCCGGTGGGTTGAATCAGTACCAGTACGTGCCGAATCCGACGGGGTGGGTGGATCCGTTGGGATTGAACTCGAATTGCCCGCCACCCAAAAAAAATAAGAACCAGAAGTGCTCAGTACCAATTCAGGCTAACAAGCCTAATGTAAATCAAGGGTTACCTGTCGTTCCGGCTGTTGGCAAAGATGGGCCGCAAAATGAAGCTGAAGCGAAGCGTCAGGTATTAGCTTGGAACAGACAATACAGAATGCACTCAGTAGAAAAACATGGGCCAGAGATTGATGATGCGGCTTTAAAGCAGAGGTCAATAGACGGCTCGCATCCAACAAAAAAGGCGTTAGAGGGATGGTGGGCCCGAGCTCTCAATTCAGTAGTTGGATGATGCAATTTCGAGCGTTGCATTTTGCTTTATCTAGAATGCATAAAAAAAATCCTGAGCCGACAGGATATGATGCTGACCAAAACCCTATTGTTAGGATGAAGCTGCCAGGGGCAGGCCGTGGCTACAAGCCCAATACAAGAGATCTAAGCAATCCTCGTTATATAGATAGCTTGGATGGGGCAGAAGTGAAGTTTGATAAGCGAGATATTAAGCGGCCATTTACTGGTTTTCCGAGATAGGTGAAGTTATGTTGATGCAGCCATTTACAAAGTTTCCATATAAGCCGCGGCTCTCTCATGTTTTGAGTGGAATATCGATTTACGATCGGGAAGAAACGCTTGGTAAAGCATTGTGGGTTTACGATCCTAATAAGTATGAGGATCAACAGGAAATAATTAAAAAATTCATTATTCCTGAATTTGATTATTTAACCTATCGTCATAGATTTTTGATTTATAAACTCCTTGAAAGCCATTTGCAGGATACTCGTTTTGATTTTTCTGGAGAGTTTGAGAGTGACTATGATGATCCGAGAGTGCTCGCATGGGACGAGACGGAAATAATAGACTCCCGTGGTTTTTTTGAACATGTATATGAGATCGCCAGTGAGTCGTGGAAGGATGATTTGCTTCGCGCGAGCCTTGAAGATCAAACTCAATGGTGACTTTGAATGGTCTAGTCGTTTCGTGCAGTTGAAGAAATCAGCGTTGCCCAATTAACTGTGATTGATGGAGGTTAGACATGGAAAGACTATCAATCACATGCACGCTATACCCCGGAACATTCTTCGCATGATGCTTCGCCTGCGAGGCCATTTCCGCAAGCTGACTAGCGTCGAGTTGCGCACAGGCTTCGGGGTGTAGATGCACCACGCCAATGGAAAGCGACAACAGCGGAAACTCCTGCCGCACCCCTTGGCGATTCGGCGCAATAAAACATCCCGCCTCAAGGTGTTCTGGCCGGTAGAAACGTCGGCACTGACTCTGAAAGTCATCAAGCAGTTGATTAAGACGTTTACGCCACTCTTCCGGGCCGAGAACGAGGAGGAAATCGTCGCCGCCAATATGGCCAACGAAGTCACGGGTCGGGTCTACCCGCTCGTTGAGGCATTGCGCCAGACACAGCAACACTTCGTCACCACGCCCGTAGCCGTAGATATCGTTGAAGGGTTTGAAACTGTCGATGTCGACGTAGCAGATGACCGATTCGCGCCCCTGCTGCAGCAACCGCGTCAGGCATTGCTGAATCGGCACATTACCCGGCAACAAAGTCAGCGGGTTGGCATAACGAGCCTGCTGGATCTTTAGCTCGGTGATCAGCTTGAGCACGTCGATCACCCGGCCGAGGCCCAGGTAGCCGCCGTTAAGAGTAATGATGAAGTCCTCTTCGATGCGCTGGCGGGCGCGGCTGGTGATCAGGCGGCTGACCTGTTGCAGCGACTGACTCATTTCCACGGCGAGGAAATCATCGTTCATCAGGCGGCTGATCGGTTTGCGCGCGAACAGGTCGGTGGCGAACGGTTTCAGCAGGGCATCCGACAAGGAATGGCGGTGGACGATACCGCAGGGTTGGCCTTGTTCGTCTAGCACCGCCAGTGAGTTGAGGTTGGCCTGGCGACGAAAGGCTTCCAGCACAGTGGCGGTCGGTGTATCGCGATGGACCGCCGGCTGGTCGTTGAGCAGGGCGCTGAGGTCGCTGCCCTCGTCGTTCAGCGCAACGCTGCTGCTGTCGTGTTTGGGCATCAAGGCGCGGGCATCGCGGGGCGGGTGTTCCTGGGGGCGACCGAGCAAGTAACCCTGCACCAGATCGACGCCCATTTCAGTCAGTACCGCGAGTTCTTCCGGCAGTTCGATACCTTCGGCGATGACTTGCGCGCGCGAGGCTTTGGCGATTTGCAGGATCGAGCCGACAAACTCTCGTTTCAGCGCATCCTGATGAATGCCGTCAATGAAGTGCCGGTCGATCTTCACATAGTCCGGGCGCAGTTCGGACCATAACCGCAGGCTCGAATAACCGGCCCCGAGATCATCCAGCGCAATGGAAAAACCCATCGCCCGATAGTGATGCAAGGCCGTTTGCAGTAACTGGAAATCATCGATCGGTGTTTGTTCAGTCAGCTCGATGACGACCTGACTGGGTGGAATGCCGAAATCCTGCAGCAACTGCAACGTGCGCCCTGGTTGGTGCGCAGCTTCGAGTAACGACTCGGGCGAGACGTTGAGAAACAGTTTGCCCGGCAGTTGCTGCTCGTTGAAGCGACGGCAAGCGCTTTGCCGGCAGGCGATTTCCAGTTCGCTCAAACGTCCAGCCTGACGCGCTACGGCGAACAGTGCGATCGGCGAGTGAAGAGGGCTGTTGGACGGGCCACGGGTGAGGGCTTCATAGCCAAGAATACGCCGTTCGGAGAGGCTGATGATCGGCTGGAACAGGCTGTGTAAACCGCTTTGAGTCAGGATCGAGCTCAAGGCACTCAGCTGTTCGGTCGTGGTCATGGCAATCTCTGGCGATAAAAAAAGGACTGGGAGCGCTCTCGATGAAGAGAGTGGCTCCCAGTCCTTTATTGCACGACAGAATGATGACTGTTTGATGACGATCCGGGGATCGTCAGCACTAAATTGCCATCATCTTACTTCTTGGCCACCTGATTGCTCAGCTTCAGGTAATCCAGCAGCACACGCCCGGTTTCGCTCAGGTAGGCGTCGTCTTCTGGTTTGACCTTGTCCGGGTCGGCAGCCGCGAGCGCGTCGTCGTCTTCTTTCTTCAGCTCTTTGAGCGGCTCTTCGCCTTTGGCTTTGCGACGGATGTTTTCCATCGCCAGTTGCTTGGCGTCGATGTCGTTGTGCTGGGCACGGCGCTCGGCTTCGTTGAGGCTGACGGTTTTTTCTTCCATCAGTTTCTGCGCCAGGGCCAGCTTGTCACGGATGAACACGAACTCGGCATCCTTGGCGGTGCGCGTGTCATGTTCGGACTTGAGCTGGGCCAGGAATGGCTTGAACGGATCGGCCGCCGGTTTGATTGCCGCGCGGATGGTGTCCCACGGCATGGCTTCCGGCAGAGCGCTCTCGCCGATTTCCTTGGTGTCGATCAGCGACGGGTAGTCGATGTCCGGCAACACGCCCTGATGCTGGGTGCTCTGCCCGGATACCCGGTAGAACTTGGCCAGCGTCAGTTTCAGTTCGCCATGGTTCAGCGGCTGAATGGTCTGCACGGTGCCTTTACCGAAGGTCTGGCCACCGATGATCAGCGCGCGGTGGTAGTCCTGCATGGCGCCGGCGAAAATCTCCGAAGCCGAGGCGGACAAGCGGTTGACCAGGAGTGCCATCGGACCTTTGTAGAACGCGCCCGGGTTTTCATCTTCGAGTACGTCGACGCGACCATCGGCGTTACGCACAAGTACGGTCGGGCCTTTGTCGATGAACAGGCTGGTCAGCTCGGTAGCTTCCTGCAGGGAGCCGCCACCGTTGTTGCGCAAGTCGATGACCACGCCGTCGACTTTGTCTTTCTGCAGTTCGGTCAGCAGTTTCTTGACGTCACGGGTGGTGCTCTTGTAGTCCGGATCACCGGCACGGAACGCCTTGAAGTCGAGGTAGAAGGCCGGGATCTCGATCACGCCGAGTTTGTAGTCCTTGCCGTCCTGTTTCAGGCTGAGGATGGACTTCTTCACGGCCTGGTCTTCGAGCTTCACCGCTTCACGGGTGATCGGCACGATCTTGGTGGTCTGGTCGTTCGGCGCGTTGCTCGCCGGAATTACTTCCAGACGCACCACGGTGCCTTTCGGACCACGGATCAGTTTGACCACTTCGTCCAGACGCCAGCCGACCACGTCGACCATCTCTTTGTTGCCTTGGGCAACGCCGATGATCTTGTCGGCCGGGGCGACTTGTTTAGTCTTGTCAGCCGGGCCTGCCGGCACCAGACGTACGACTTTCACCTGGTCGTTGTCGCTCTGCAACACGGCACCGATGCCCTCGAGGGACAGGCTCATGTTGATGTCGAAGTTTTCCGCGTTATCCGGCGACAGATAGTTGGTGTGCGGATCGTAGGACATGGCGAAGGTGTTGATGTAGGCCTGGAAGATGTCTTCCGGACGGGTCTGGTCCAGGCGCGCCAACTGGTTCTTGTAGCGCTTGGTCAGGGTTTCCTGGATCTGCTTCGGCTCTTTGCCGGCGATCTTCATCCGCAACACTTCGTCCTTGACGCGTTTGCGCCACAGGTCGTCGAGCTCAGCGATGGATTTGAGCCAAGGGGCGTCCTTGCGATCGATCAGCAAGGTCTCCTTGGTGGTGAAGTCCATCTTGTCGACGCCTTTGTTCAGCTCGACAAGGGCGAAGTCCAGACGCGCCTTGACGCGGTCCAGATAGCGCTTGTAGATGGTGAACCCGGCGTTGAGGTCGCCGCTTTTGAGAAAGTCGTCGAACTGGGTCTTCCACTTGTCGAATTCGGCGATGTCGCTGGCCATGAAGTAGCTGCGCGACGGATCCAGCAGCTTGATGTAGCTGTCATAGATGATCACCGAGCGCGCATCGTCGAGCGGCGGCTTGCTGTAGTGGTGACGCTTGAGCAACTCGACGACGTTCAGGCTGGCGATGACTTCATCGCGATCAGGCTGCAATTTGTCCCAGCTGTTGGCTGCGAATGTATTGCCCGACACCGGCAACAAACCGATACCGATGAAAAGAGCGAGGGCGGTGCTGGGGAGCAAATGCTTCATGCTGATTCGACGCGGGGACAATTGATAACGCATATTAGGCCGTCTTTGAAGTCGCCGGTTCTACGAGAGCCGGTCGCATAATGCAAAAAGCCCGGCGCTACAGCTTCGGGCTCAGTCCAGACTCACTATGGAGGCACTGTGAAGGCATTGCAAGGCGTTGACGGTCAAGTGGCATGGGTTGAAGAGCCGAGTCCTACGTGTGATGTAGGACAAGTCCGCATTCGAGTGGCGGCAGCTGGCCTTAATCGCGCCGATTTATTACAGAAAGCAGGGCTCTATCCGCCGCCACCAGGGGCCAGCCAAGTGCTCGGTCTTGAGTGCTCCGGGGTCATCAGCGAGGTCGGCGCGGGCAGTGCCTGGCAAGTCGGCGATCGGGTTTGCGCCCTGCTGGCCGGGGGCGGGATGGCCGAAGAGGTGGTGGTCGACGGACGGCACGTGCTGCCGGTTCCCGAAGGCGTCTCGCTGATCGAGGCGGCGGCATTGCCCGAGGTTTACGCAACAGTCTGGCTGAATGTGTTTCAACTTGCGGCGCTCAAACCGGGTGAGAAAGTTCTCTTGCACGCCGGCGCAAGTGGAATCGGTTCAGCCGCCATTCAGTTGTGCAAGGCGTTTGGCAATCCGTGTTGGGTCAGCGTCGGTTCGGCCGAGCGTTTGGCGTATTGCGAGGCGCTGGGCGCGCAGGGCGGGGTGGTGCGCACCGATGATCTGGAGAGCCTGCGTGATTTCGGGCCGTTCAATGTGATTCTCGATCCGGTGGGTGGCAATTATTCGGCGTTGAATCTCAAGCTGATGGCGCTGGATGGGCGTTGGGTGCTGATCGGTTTGATGGGCGGCCGTGAGGCGAAACTGGACCTGGCACAGGTATTGGCCAAGCGTGTGCAGTTGCTCGGCTCGACGTTGCGCAGCCGTGATGATCAGTTCAAGGCGGATTTGTTGAGTGATCTGGGCCAGCAGGTGTGGCCGCTGTTTGCCGAAGGGCGGTTGAGTCCGCAACTGGCCAAGGTGTTTTCGGTGAAGGATGCCGAGGCGGCGTTTGCCGAGTTGGCGAGTAATACCGTTTCTGGAAAATTGGTATTGGTGATTGACGAAAGTCTGAGCTGACTTGCAGGAGAAGCCCCTCACCCTAACCCTCTCCCAAAGGGAGAGGGGACTGACCGGGTTGTTCTGCCGGGCTACATCGACCTGAGGCATCGAGTTGAACTCAGGTTTGGGATGTCAGCCTGTCTGCAATTGCAGATTAAATCTTTGTCATTTCCAGAGGTGGATCGGCCAGCCGGATTTTTCGGCGTGCTCAAGCAGCACCGGATCCGGGTTGACGACGTGCGGGAAATCCACTTTCAGCAACAACGGCAGATCATTGCGCGAGTCGGAATAAAAACTCGCGCCTTCCAGGTTTTCCTCTTCAGCATCCAGCCATTCCAGCAAACGGGTGATCTTGCCTTCCCGGTAGGTCAGGGTGCCAACGGTGTGGCCGCTGTACACGCCATGCGCGACTTCCAGTTCGATACCGAGAACTTCATCAATGCCCAGTCGATCTGCAATCGGTTTGACCAGGTGCGTGCCCGACGCCGAGATCACCAGAATCCGGTCGCCGGCCTTGCGGTGGGCGGCGATGGTTTTCGTCGCATCGCTGAAGATGATCGGTTCGATGAAGTCTTCCACCCACGGCCCGACCAGATGCTCGACTTCTTCCGGGGTACGTCCGATCAACGGCTCCAGGCTGAATTCCATGTAGTCTTCCATGCGCAATTTGCCATGGCTGTAGGCGTCCATCAGCTCATTGTTCCTGCGCATGAACGACTCGGGATCGACCCAGCCGAGGCGCCCCATCTGCTCGCTCCAGAGGGTGGCGCAGTCGCCGTGGATCAACGTTTCGTCCAGATCAAAAATTGCCAGGGCCATCAGTGCAGTTCTCTCTTCAACGTCAGCAAAGTCATCAGGCTACCTCACACAGGGCTGTCGGATCGATGGAAAGCGCCAGACGCTGACCATCGGGATGCAGATCGGCGGCCGAGCGGTTGAGCACATCCACCACCAGTTCCACGCCGCGCGCCTCGATCCTGTAACGGATGACGTTGCCGAGCAGGCTGTGGCTGCGGATCTGCGCATCGAGTTCGCCGTTGAGGCTCAGTTCGATGGCTTCCGGGCGAATGGCGACGCGATGATTGATCGGGCGTTGCAACAGCTTCGACGCGGCTTCGGCGTCGAGCAGGTTGTAGTTGCCGATGAAGCCGGCGGCGAACACATCGACGGGCGCGGTGTAGAGGGTTTCGGCGTCGCCGCTCTGTACGATTTTTCCCTGATTCATCAGGAAAATCCGGTCAGACATGGTCAGCGCTTCTTCCTGATCGTGTGTGACGAAGATCGTCGTCAGGCCGAGTTCGCGCTGAATCTGGCGGATCTGTTCGCGCAGGTGTTTACGAATTCGTGCATCGAGTGCCGACAGCGGCTCATCCAGCAGCAGCAGGCGCGGGCGGGTCACCAGCGAACGGGCGAGGGCCACACGCTGACATTGGCCGCCGGATAATTGATGTGGGTAGCGGCTGGCGAAGTCGTTCAGTTCAACCAGTTTCAACACTTCGGTAACGCGTTTATGACTGTCTTCGGCGTTGACCTTCTGCATGCGCAAACCGAAGGCGACGTTTTGCTCGACGGTCATGTTGGGAAACAGCGCGTAGCTCTGGAACACCATGCCGATCCCGCGTTTCTGCGGACTCAACGGCACGATATCGACGCCATCGAGCAGGATCTTGCCGCCATCGACCGGCGTCAGCCCGGCGATACAACGCAGCAGAGTCGACTTGCCGCAACCGGACGGGCCGAGGAGGGTGACGAATTCGCCTTTGTTGATTTCGCAGTTGATGTCGCTGAACACCGTGGTGCCCGCGTAGTTTTTCTGCAGGTGTTGGACGCTGACATAGCTCATTCGCTTTTGTCCTTGTTCAAGATGTTGGCGATCCAGGTCAGGACCAGCACGAAAAAGAAGTACGAAATGACCAGCGCACTGGTGAAGTGGCCGCTGCTGTTGCGCATGTTGTTCAGGTAAACCTGCAGGGTTTCGTAGCGTGTGCCGACCAGAATGTTGGCAAAGACGAACTCACCGAAGAGGAACGAGAACGACAGCAGCAACGCGACCATCAGGCCTTTGCGCAGGTTGGGTAGCACCACCAGGAACGCCGCCTGAAAGGTGCTGGCGCCGAGCAGTTGCGCCGCGTCCATCAGGTCACGCAGGTTGATCGCTTGCAGGTTGTTGGTGATCGCCCGGTACATGAACGGCAGCGCTACGGTGAAGTAGCAACCGATCAGGATCCACGGCGTGCCGACCATCGCCATCGGCCCGGAGCCGTAGAGCTGCAACAGGCCCACCGACGACACCACCGGCGGCACCGCGAAAGGCAGCAGGATCAGAATGTTCATCAGCGCATCGAGTTTCGGGAAGTGGTAATGCACGACGAACAGCAGCGGCAGGATCAGCACCACCGACAACACCAGCGCACCGACGCACACCAGCAGCGACTGGCCGAATGCATGAAGGAAACGCGGATCGCTCCACAGCTGGATGTACCACTTGAAGGTGAAACCACTGGGCAGGATGGTCGCCGACCAACTGCTGGCGATCGAGTAGACCAGCGTGCCTGCCAGCGGCAGCAAAAGGATCGCGAACAGCAGGTAAACCACGACGCGGTGGTAGAGGCCGGCCGGGCCGGATTCAGCGCGAGACATGGTAGCTCCTCTTCAACAGCAGTTGATGCACGACGGTGACGATGGTCATCAGTGCCACCAACACTACGGCCAAAGCGCTGGCCAGATTCGGATCGAGGGAAATATCGCCGGAGACCATTGCTGCGATACGGATCGGCAGGACGTTGAAGTTGCCGGTAGTCAGGGCGTAAACCGTGGCGTAGGCGCCGAGGGCGTTGGCCAGCAGGATCACGAACGTACCGAGCAACGCCGGGGTCAGTACTGGCAAACCGATGTACCGCCAGAACTGCCAGCCATTGGCCCCGAGCAGTGCGGCGGACTCGCGCCAGTCTTCACGCAAGGCGTCGAAAGCCGGATAAAGCAGCAACACGCCGAGGGGAATCTGGAAGTAGGTGTAGAGAATGATCAACCCGGTTTTCGAGT
Organism: Pseudomonas sp. CROZ-RG-20F-R04-15; assembly: GCF_022662375.1. Taxonomy (GTDB): domain Bacteria; phylum Pseudomonadota; class Gammaproteobacteria; order Pseudomonadales; family Pseudomonadaceae; genus Aquipseudomonas. The sequence goes on from NZ_JAKNQL010000032.1 coordinate 9,663, forward strand.
ACAGGTTGAAGTCCTGAATGATCCCCGACTGCTTCAACATGATGGTGATGCTGCCGTTGAACCCGAGCAGGATGATGAACGCGAACGCCAAAGGCACACCGGCAAAGTTGCTGGTCATGTTGGCGAAGGCGTTCACAAAGTTGCGCAGTTTCGAGTCAACCCGGCGTAGCGAATACGCGCCGAGTACGGCGATGATGATGCCGAACACGCTCGACCAGAAACTGATTTCGAGGCTGTACTGGATGGCCTGTAAATAGAATTTCGAGCTGAAGATCTTGGTGAAGTTTTCGATGCCCCAACCGAACTCTTCCGATTGCAGGCTGTTGATCATCACCCAGACCAGCGGGGCGATTTCGAAGACGATAAAGAACAGTGCGAAGGGCACCAGGCACAACGCCGCCAGCCATTTGCCGCGAGTCATGGAATTCACTTGAGCAGCTCCCGGCACACAGGTTTGTCGTGGGGCGCACCGAGCAGTTCGCAGACGGTGCCGCAGATTTCCGTCTGCTTCGGTGCGGCATCAGCGTTGAGGCTGAACGCATCACCGAGGACAAACAGCGGCACCTGGCGTTCTTCCGGCAACAGGCCGTTGTGCGAGCGGTCATTGTTCATGCCGTGGTCGGCGGTCACCAATACCTGATAACCAGCGTCGAGCCAGCTCTGCAGGTAGTCGGCGAGGATGATGTCGGCGAAGCGCGCGCTGTTGCGGTATTGCGAAGAGTCGAGGCCGTGCTTGTGTCCGGCGTCGTCGATGTTCATCGGGTGGATCAGCAGGAAGTTCGGATCGTGGCGCAGACGCAGGTTTTCGGCGTCGGCGAACAGGTGCGAATCCGGGTAGTGATCGCTCCAGTAGAAATGCCCGTGCTGGATCGGCAGCGACAGATTGTCGGTGTGGCGGTCGCGTGCCGCCACGAACGGCGAATGGTTATACAGCTCGCTGACCCAGTGATACGCCGCCGCTGCGGTTTTCAAACCGGCGTCGCGGGCATAGTGATAAATGCTGCGCTGATTGGACAGGCGCGAAACGTTGTTGTGGACGATGCCGCTGTCGATCGGCGGCACGCCGGTGAGGATGCATTCATAAAGCGGTCGGGACAGGGCCGGCAGCTCGCACTCCAACTGGTAGAGCGCGGCGCGTCCTGCGCCAACATAAGCCTGCAGATGCCCCATGGCGTGACGCGCGACCTCGTAGTTGAGGCCGTCGAGCACGACAAGGATGACGTTGTGCTTCATAGGGGCAAAAACTCCGCGAAACAGGAAATTTCAGATTCAGCCGAGATCCCCTGTGGGAGCGAGCCTGCTCGCGAATGCGGCAGATCATTCAACATTGATGTCGACTGACACGACGCCTTCGCGAGCAGGCTCGCTCCCACATTTGGATCTTCAACAGATCACGCAGTAGTGATCAGCCGGTTTATTTCATCTCTACGATGACTTCTTCGTTCCACTGCTGTGGCAGGGCCTTGGAAGTCTTTTCCCACGCATCGGCGTCTTTGATCGGGGTGACCTTTTTGTACTGCTCGTTCGGCAGCAGCTTGGCCTTCACGTCTTCCGGCAGTTGCAGGTGCTCGGCGCGGATCGGACGGGCGTTGCCACGAGCGAGGTTGGTCTGGCCGGCGTCGCTGAAGATGTATTCGCGGGTCAGCTTGGCGGCGTTCGGGTTTTTCGCGTATTTGTTGATGATCGTGGTGTAACCGGAAATCACCGAACCGTCGGACGGGATCAGCACCACGTAGTCATCCGGGTTGGCCATCTTGGCTTTGTAGCTGAGGCCGTTGAAGTCCCAGACCACACCGACTTCGATCTCGCCTTTTTCCATGGTGGCGATGGTCGGGTTGGCCATCGACAGGCGACCTTGCTTGGCGATGTCGGCGAACAGCAGCAGCGCCGGCTTGATGTTTTTCTCGTCGCCACCGTTGGCCAGTGCCGCCGCGAGTACACCGTTGGCGGCTTGTGCAGCGGTGCTCACGTCACCGATGGATACCTTGTATTTGCCGCCCTTGAGGTCAGCCCATTTGGTCGGTACTTCGGAACCGTGCAGCAGCTTTTTGTTGACGATGAAGGCGATGGTGCCGGTGTAGGCCAGTGCCCAGTTGCCGTCCTTGTCCTTGGCCCAGTCCGGGACTTGATCCCAGGTGCTTGGTTTGTACGGCTGCACCACGCCTTGCTTGACCGCGATCGGGCCGAAAGCGGCGCCGACGTCGCCGATGTCAGCGGTGGCGTTGTCTTTTTCTGCAGCGAACTTGGCGATTTCCTGGGCCGAGCTCATGTCGGTGTCGATGTGCTTGAGGCCGTAGGTTTTGGCCAGGTCTTCCCAAGTGCCTTTCCAGTTGGCCCAGTCATCGGGCATGCCGACGCTGTTGACGGCGCCTTCCGCTTTCGCAGCGGCTTCGAGGGTTTTCAGATCGGTGCCGGCCGCCATGGCGGAGGTGCACATTGCAATGGTCGAGCCTAACAGTGTTGCCAGGAAAAGCTGTTTCATTCCGAAGCTCCTTGGTCGTGTTCAACGCTGCGATTGCGGTGTGTGTTGGTCTAGGTCAGCAATACCTGAGCCAATTTAAGCGGGCTGGATGACACTTTGATGTCGGCAGCCCTGCGGGAGGCCGTTTATTTGCCCGGTATCGGCGGCTGCCAAGTAAGCGTAGACCATGCTCAAAGCCCCGCAGGGCAGGGAATTGGCCGATGTATTGCAAGTCATGAAGACGACCGTTCGGTAGTTTTGTCATCTCTCGGTCATCTGCACTGCCTAGGCTTGCAACATCAGAAAACGGCTTGATCGCCGTGCGGTTTTGCCCCGAAACAGTGCTGGTCTAGTCCAGATAGGTAACGTTGATGCGCGATGAGGCAACAAAAGCGGTGACAGCGATTGGCCAGGTGTTGCAAGAGCAACTCGACCACGGCTTGTTGGCGGCGGGCAGCAAGTTGCCGGCCGAGCGCAAGCTCAGTGAGCTGTTCGGCACGACGCGGATTACCGTGCGTGAGGCGTTGTTGCAGTTGGAGGCGCAGGGACAGATTTATCGCGAGGAACGGCGCGGCTGGTTCGTGTCGCCGCCGCGTCTGGCGTACAACTTGATGCAACGCAGTCACTTTCACGCGATGGTCAGTGCGCAGGGGCGGGTGCCGTCGACCGAGGTGATTTCGGCGCGTTTGCAGCCGGCTTCTGCGGCGGTGTGTGCCTGGTTGCAACTGCCGGCGTTGTCGAGTGTGATTCAGATTTGTCGGTCGCGGCGCATTGATGGGCGGTTGGTGTTGTATGTGGAGCACTATTTGAATCCGCAGTTTTTTCCGGGGATTCTTGAGTTTGATTTGAATCAGTCGATTACCGAGTTGTATGCGCGGCATTACGATTTGCACTATGGGCGGGTGCGGTTTGAGATTGTGCCTACGTCACTGTCGGTGGATGCGGCGGCGGCTTTGCGGGTGTCGGTGGGGAGCCCGGGGTTGCGGATTGCTCGGGTTAATTATGATCAGCATGAACGGTTGATTGATTGTGATCTGGAGTTTTGGCGGCATGATGCGATTCACGTCGGGGTTGATGTGGTTTGATTGTTTTGGGGGTATATCCGTTGCTTCGGGTGCTGCTGATCAGGGTTCCGCCCTTACGGCGGGTCACTTTTTCCAGACGCCGAAAAAGTAACCAAAAAGGCTTGCTCCTGCGTGCGGCCCGCTCGCTGGGGCTCGGGGTTCCTTCGCTGCGGGATCGATCCGGGCGCAACGCCTACGGTTTGCTTCGCTGCACCTCCTCTCGCTGTGTTTGGCTTCGCCAAACGGTCGCTGCGCTCTCACCCCCGGATCAATCCCTCCACTCAGCCTTCCGACGTCGCCCGTGGATCAAGATCAAAAGCGGTACTCGAGCTAACGCTCATTGTGTTGAGTGGGGCGGCTTTGCCGCATGGGGTGTTCGCAAATTAAAACTGTGGGCGCTGCGGTACGACGGTTCGACCTGCCAGCGATGGCGGCCTGACAGCCGACCAATTTCTGGCAGCCTGCACACGGTCCAATTGTGGGAGCGAGCCTGCTCGCGAAAGCGCTCCCACAGTCACCTCAACCCTACTCGCCAGCCCCCGCATTCGCATACAAATAATCAGTCGCCAACGAGGCCAATGTCCTCACGCCCACCACCAGCGCCGACTCATCGACAAAGAACCCGGGATTGTGATTCGGCGCTGCCTTGCTCATGTCCTGGTCCCTCGGGGTTACGCCGAGAAAGACAAACAATCCCGGTACTTCCTTGGCATAGAACGAGAAGTCTTCCGCGCCGCCCACCAGCGGTGCATTCACCACATCGTCCTTGGCCGCCCACTTCAACGTCGGCAGCATTTTTTCCGTCAGTGCCGGGTTGTTGATGGTCGGGTCGTATTTTTCGATGATGGTCACGTCTGCTTTTGCGCCGCCGCTTTCGGCGATTTTTTCCACGGTCTGGCGTACGTCGGCATGCAGTTTCTGGCGGATGCCGTAGTCGTAGGAGCGGATCGTGCCGGTCATGTCCACGGATTCGGGAATGATGTTGTAGCGCGTGCCGCCGTTGATGGTGCCGATGCTGACCACTGACGGGTACGAGGAGATATCGGTGCGGCGGCTGACTACAGTTTGCAGGCCGACGATGGTTTGCGCGCCGACGGTGATCGGGTCGATGCCGTCCCATGGGCGGCCGGCGTGGGTTTGTTTGCCGAGGATTTTGATGCGCAGGTCGTCGGAGCTGGCGAGGGTGGCGCCTGGGCGGTAGGCGATCTGGCCGGCGGGGACGCCGGCCCAGACGTGCAGGCCGAAGACCGCATCGGGTTTCGGTGATTTCATCACGCCTTCCTCAATCATCATTTTCGCGCCCCAGGTGTTTTTGCCGTCGGGGATGAAGTCGCTTGGGCCTTCTTCGGCGGGCTGGAAGTAGAACACCACTGTGCCGGGCAATGTGTCGCGCATGCCCGTGAGAATTTTCGCCGTGCTCAGCAGGATGGCGGTGTGCGCATCGTGGCCGCAGGCGTGCATGACGTCGACTTCTTTGTCGAGATAGGTGCCTTTGGCTTTTGAGGCGAACGGCAGGTCGGAAACTTCCTTGACCGGCAGCGCGTCCATGTCGGCGCGCAGGGCCACGGTCGGGCCGGGCAGGGTGCCTTTGAGGACGGCAACCACGCCGGTACGGGCGACGCCGGTTTTGACGTCCAGGCCCATGGCTTTGAGTTGTTTGGCGACCAGCTCTGCGGTGCGTTTTTCCGTGTTGCCGAGTTCCGGATGGGCGTGGATATCGCGGCGGGTTTCGAGCAGTTCGGGCTCGAGCTTTTGCGCTTGTTCGGCGATTTGCGTGCGGGTGCTTTCCAGCGTGGCGGCGCCGGCGTGGCTGGCGAAAAGGCCGAGTAGAACGGCTTGGGCAATGCGCGTCAGTTGCATCGGGTTTCTCCTTGCTTATTGTTGTCGGGCTTCCCTGCCTGTGACTGCAACCGCGCGCCTGAGTGCTATTCCTTCGGCTGACCGCCACCGGCAGTGATCACTTGCACGCTCATGCGCGGGGTTGCCAGATCGAGTCCGGCTTCGTCGAGATGGCGTTTGAGCGACAGGTTGAAGGCTCGGGAAACTTCCCACTGTTTGATCGGCGCGGTCTTGAACCGGGCGCGCAGAATTGCACTGCCTGACTCGAAACTCTCGACACCCTGAATCTCCAGCGGCGACCAGATGTTGCGTCGCTGCAACGGATCGGTGCGCATCTTCTGCCCGACTTCGCGCATCAGTTTGATCGCGTCGTCGATTTCCATGTTGTACGGCACCGCCACGCGGAAGATCGCGTAACCGAACTCCCGCGAGTAGTTCTTGATGCTTTTGATTTCGCTGAACGGGATGGTGTGAACGATGCCGTCGATGTCGCGCAGGCGCACGGTGCGGATGGTCAGGCCTTCGACGGTGCCGAGGTGGCCGCCGACATCGACGTAATCATCGATGGCCAGCGAGTCTTCGATGATGATGAACAGGCCGGTGATCAAATCCGCGACCAGCGACTGCGCACCGAAACCGATGGCCAGACCGATCACACCGGCACCGGCCAGCAGTGGCGTGACGTTCATGCCCATGTTCGCCAGCGCGACGATCAGCGCGATGATGAAGATCGCCACGAACAGCACGTTGCGGATCAGCGGCATCATCGTTTGTGCGCGGGCATTTGCCAGACCTTTGCGCGAACGCGTGAGGGCGTGGTGCACGGCGGTGTCGGCGAGGATCCAGATCAGCCAGGAAAAAATCAACGTACCGGCCAGGCTGAACAGTTTGACGCTGACGTCATGCCCTTCACCCTCGGCGAAACCGATCAGCGACTGGCCCCACACGCGCAGGCCGAGCTCGATAAAGACCAGCCAGACCATCAGGTGCGCGAGGGTGTAGAAGAAGCTTTTCAGGCGTTCGGAGTAGAGCGCGTGGCGTTTCGGCCCGCGTTGCGGTTTAAGTGAATGACGGCGCACGAGGCCGTTGATCACCATGCACAACACCAGCAATACGGTGCAGATCAGCGATTGGCGCAAGGCAGTGCTGGTGTCGCCGGCGGAAACGAACGTGGCGAACAGCGAGATGCCGACCAGCACCAGCGCCGGCACGTACCAGAAGGTGCCAAGGATTTCGATGGTGTCGCTGAGGGCGCGGCGGGTCAGGCGTCGGGACAGCGGCTGGTTGCGGATCAGATGCGCAATCGGTCGGCGGAAACGCAGGATGAACAGACCGGTCGACAGTGCCGCGAGAACGTTGGCGATAGTCGCGGCGGTGTGGGCCAGATGCACACCCAGGCTTTCGATCAGGCGCGGATCATTCAGCGCTTCACCGAACGCGGCGAAGCTGCCGATCAGCCACAGCGGCCGGAACGCCTGATGACGCAGGATGTACAGCGCGCGATGGCGGTGCGGGCCGTCGAGCAGGGAAAACGCGATCACGCAGATCGCCGAAAAACAGGTGCCGACCACCAGCGCATAGGCCAGCACCATCGCCAGGCTTTTGCCCAGTGACGACGGCAGCGCGTAGCTCATGTAGACCGTCATTACCAAAGCGATCAGCCACGGCCCGAGCTTACGCAGCGCAAAGCGCAGCATGTCGAGGGCCTTGGGGTGTTGCGGCAACTCTTCGGTCAGGCCGAAACGCATGCGCACGCGGTGACCGAGCCAGATCAGCGCGGCGGCGAGCAGGCTCCAGACCATCAGAATCATGGCGAAACCGAAGATGATTGGCAGCCATTCGTTGGCCGGCAGCATCATCGCACTCAGTTCGTCCTTGGCCAGGTCGAACTCGTTGCCCCAGCGGTTGAGCGGGCTGTCGGCGCCGGTGAATTGTTTTTCGAAATTAGCGAGAGTGCCGCCGATCAGGCCGAGCACGCCTTCTTCGGGGCTGGCCTGGGCTTTTTTGGTGGCGTCGCGCAGCTTTTTGAGATCGGTCAGCAACTGCGCGCGTTGCTTGTCGTTTTCCAGCGACTTGATGACTTCGTCGAGGGACTGGCCAAGCGGTTCCTGGGCTTCGGGCTGGGCTTTGTTGGTGTTGAGCAGCCCCGGCAAACCGACGGCCTGGGCAGGCGCCAGCGGCAGCAGCGTCATCAGGCAGACGAGGAACAGACTGGGCAAAGCAAAAAGACGAGCGAACACTAGGCGGTCAACCTCGCAAGGGGCGGATTCGCTGGAGTGTACGAGGCCCACCAAAGCAATGCGAGCCGGGCGCGGATTTATTCGTTGAGTTTGGCGAGGATCTTGTAGACCACGGTAGCGAGGATCATCAGCATGCCGATCCACATGGCGAAGACGCCAGCGTTCTTGTCACGGAAGTTGAAACCGACGGCCAGCAGGAGCATCCCGGTGAGGATCGGCACGAGCATGGCGTGGAAGGAAGACATCGTGATCATGGAGACTGCCTTGTCGAAATGAGTGATGTAAGTCTAGGTCGGTTTTGGCTGAGCCGTTCTGATGTGTATCAGAATTGAGCCGGTTTCAAAATGAAATCTGTGCTGCCTGGACTGACGCTTTCGCGAGGAGGCTCGCTCCCACATTGGAATGCATTTCAAACTGTGGTAGCGAGCCTGCTAGCTTTTAAGGCAATTCGCGGCAGGCGTAGAACGCGCTCAGCACTTTGACCAGATGCGCCAGGTCATGGCTGCCGCACAGCTCACGGATCGAGTGCATGGCGAAGGTCGGCAGGCCGATATCGACCGTGCGCACACCGAGGTGGCTGGCGGTGATCGGGCCGATGGTCGAGCCACAGCCCATGTCGCTGCGCACCACGAAACTTTGCACTGGCACTTCTTCGGCCATGCACAGATGGCGGAAGAACCCGGCGGTTTCGCTGTTGGTGGCGTAGCGCTGGTTGCTGTTGACCTTGATCACCGGGCCGGCGTTGAGTTTCGGGCCGTGGTTGGCGTCGTGCTTTTCTGCGTAGTTGGGGTGCACGCCGTGGGCGTTGTCGGCCGAGACCAGCAGGGATTTCTGGATGGTGCGGACGAACTCGTCACCTTCCGGCAGCAGACGGCGCAAGGTCTGTTCGAGCATCGGGCCGTCGGCACCGCAGGCCGAGCAGGAGCCGACTTCTTCGTGGTCGTTGCACACCAGCACGCAGGTTTCGTCGGTTTCGGCGGTGAGCAAGGCTTGCAGGCCGGCGTAGCACGACAACAGGTTGTCGAGGCGCGCGCCAGCGATGAAGTCACCGTTCAGGCCAATCACAGCAGCGCTTTGCGTGTCGTAGAAACTCAGCTCGTAATCGAGCACGACGTCGGCGTTCAAGCCGTGTTCGCGGGCCAGTTGATCGGTCAGCACTGCGCGGAAGTCGACACGCTCGTCACCGGCAAATTGCGCGAGGATTGGCGGCAGTTCGGTCTGTGCGTTGATCGCCCAGCCCTGATTGGCTTCACGGTTGAGGTGAATGGCCAGGTTGGGAATGATGGCGATCGGCGCCTTGAAGTCGATCAACTGGCTTTCGACCTTGCCGTCGCGGCGGAAAGTCACGCGGCCGGCCAGCGACAGATCACGGTCGAACCACGGTGCCAGCAGCGCGCCGCCGTAGACTTCAACGCCCAGTTGCCAGAAGCCCTGACGCTGCAGTTCCGGCTGCGGTTTGACCCGCAGGCACGGGCTGTCGGTGTGCGCGCCAACCAGACGGATGCCGCCGTGCAGGGGTGAGGTGCGGCCCATTTTGATCGCGACGATCGAGGAGTCGTTACGGGTGACGTAATAGCGGCCGTTTGGCTCGGTGGTCCATGGCTCGCGCTCGTCGAGGCGCACGAAACCGGCGGCCTCCAGACGCTGCACCAGACTGGCGGTGGCGTGGAACGGGGTAGGGGAGGCCTTGAGAAAGTCGATCAGGCCTTGGTTCAACTCTTCGCGCATAAGAAACTCCAGACAGCAATGGGCGGGAGTTTAACGCATCGGCGGGGGAATTGAATCTGCACCGGGGCCCCTGTGGGAGCGAGCCTGCTCGCGAAAGCGATTGATCAGTCAACATCAATGCAGAATGTGATAGCGCTTTCGCGAGCAGGTTCGCTCCCACAGGGTTTCGGTGGTGTCCGTCAGAACGGTGCAGGGCACTCGAAGCGCAGGCGTTCGCCGGTTTGCGGATGGGTGAAACTGAGCATGCTCGCGTGGAGGCACAGGCGTGGCCATGCCGCCAGCGCCTGCTCGTGGGCGTAGAGCCCGTCGCCGAGCAGCGGATGCCCGATCGACAGCATGTGCACGCGCAACTGGTGCGAACGGCCGGTAATCGGCGTCAGCTCGACGCGGCACCAGTCGCCGCAGCGCTCCAGCACGCGCCAGAAGGTCAGCGCATGTTTGCCGAATTCATGGTCAACCACGTGGCGCGGTTTGGTTGGTGGGTCGTAACGCAGCGGTAAATCGATGCTGCCGCTGTCCAGTTCCGGCTGACCCCAGGCCAACGCGGTGTAGGCCTTTTCGGTTTCGCGGTCGTGAAACTGGCGCGACAGTTCGCGGTGCGTGTCGGCGTCACGCGCGAGCAGAATGATGCCGGAGGTTTCCCAGTCCAGACGATGGACGATGCGCGCTTCCGGGTAGCCGTTTTCCTGCAGGCGGGTAATCAGGCAATCCTTGTTGTCGTCGGCGCGACCGGGCACCGAGAGCAGCAACGTTGGTTTGTCGACCACCAGTACGGCGGCGTCCTGATGGATGATGCGGATGTTGGACAGCGGCATTAAAACAGCCTCGTAACAAATGCCAACGGCGGTTCAGGGCCATTCCCGCGTGGGGATGGCCCTGAACCGCCGTCGTTCCTGCCGGATCGACTCAGCGATCAGGCAGGGTGATGTTGAGTTCCAGAATCGAGCAACTGCCCTGGCTTTCCAGTGCAACATGTACGTCGTCGTTGCCGATGTTGACGTACTTGCGGATCACGTCGACCAGTTCCTTCTGCAAGGCTGGCAAGTAATCCGGCGTGCTGCGCTGGCCGCGCTCATGCGCCACGATGATCTGTAGACGCTCTTTCGCTACCGAGGCGGTACTTGGCTTTTTGTTGGCACGAAAGAAGTCAAAAAGGTTCATTACCTACCTCCAAACAGGCGCTCGAAGAATCCCTTCTTCTCGACATCGAGGAAACGGTGGGCTTTTTCTTTGCCCAGCAAACGGTCGACGGTATCGCTGTAAGCCTGACCGGCATCGCTCTGGTCGTCGAGAATCACCGGTACGCCCTGGTTGGATGCCTTGAGCACCGCCTGGGATTCCGGGATCACGCCGAGCAGGGTTACCGAGAGGATTTCCTTGACGTCTTCAACGCCGAGCATTTCGCCCTTTTCAACACGCTCTGGATGGTAGCGAGTGATCAGCAGGTGTTCCTTGATCGGGTCTTCGCCACGTTCGGCGCGACGCGATTTGCTCGCCAGCAGGCCGAGCATGCGGTCCGAATCTCGTACCGAGGACACTTCCGGGTTGGTCACGACGATCGCTTCGTCAGCGAAGTACATGGCCAGGTGTGCACCTTTTTCGATGCCGGCCGGGGAGTCGCAGACGACGAACTCGAATTGTTCCTTGAGCTCCATCAGGACTTTTTCCACGCCTTCGACAGTCAGCGCGTCTTTGTCGCGGGTCTGACTGGCGGCCAGTACGTAGAGGTTTTCCAGACGCTTGTCTTTGATCAGCGCCTGTTGCAGGTTGGCTTCGCCGTTGACCACGTTGACGAAGTCATACACCACGCGGCGCTCGCAACCCATGATCAGGTCAAGGTTACGCAAGCCCACGTCGAAGTCGACGATCACTGTTTTGTGGCCGCGCAGAGCGAGGCCGGTACCGATAGCGGCGCTGGTGGTGGTCTTACCCACACCACCCTTGCCGGATGTAACCACGAGAATCTTGGCCAAGGTGTTTCACCCCTAAGGAAGAAGGACTTTTTAGCCCCTGAAAAACATCTCTTGAAAACTACTGCAGTCGGACAGCCTTGGCTGGAATTTGGCTTTGAGCCTTTTTCCTACTTCGTTTGAGCCGTTTTCGCTACGTTTTAGAGATGCTTGGAAAATGCGGCAGTATCCGTTAAAGCCGAATGATGTTCAACACGTCGCCCGACAGGCTGACCTGTACGCCCGAGCCCCACATCGGGTCGCGGCGCAAATCTTCGGAAACCTTGTAATGACCGGCGATGGAGATCAGTTCAGCGCTCAATTGCTGACAGAAAATCCGTGCCTTGGTATCACCCTTCACGCCGGCCAGCGCACGGCCACGCATCGGGCCGTATACATGGATGTTGCCATCGGCGAGAAGTTCCGCCCCCGGACTGACCGAAGACACCACGACCAGATCGCCACCCTGGGCATATATCTGTTGGCCACCACGTACTGGCGTGGTGATGACGCGGGTCGGTTTGACCGTTGGCTCCGGCGGTTTTTCCGGCTTCTTTTTGACTTCGGCTTCTGGAGTTTCCAGCGGCCGTTCACGGGCGCCCGACGGCGGCAGCACCGGAATATCGATGGCGATGGCGGCGGCGATGTCTTCGATGCGGCTGGCGCGAATCGCCAGGGTGCGCAGGCCATGTTGACGGCAGACGCGCATCAGCCCCGGCAGATCGACGGCACCTTCGCTCGGCGGCAGTTTGTCCAGCGCCAGAACCAGTGGCGCGTTGCTGAAGAAGTTCGGCGCCTGGGCGACTTTGGCGGCCAATTGCCGATCGAGGCTTTCGAGGTCGTTACGGGCCAGTTCCAGCACAGTAATGGCCAGCATGCTGCCCTTGAGCTGGAATACGGGATCTTGGTCTAACGGTTCGGTTTGGCTCATGTCGGCATACAACGGCTTGTCACTAAAAGTGCCGAGACTTATAACGAGAACGCCCGCGAGCCGCAAGCCGGGTCGAACGATGTAGAATGCGCGGCCACTGTATTTACGGAAGCTTTAATGGATCGCCCGCGTTTTCGAAAAGCATTTTTATCGCCACGCTTCTGGCCGCTCTGGTGCGGTCTGGGGCTTTTGTGGCTGATCGTGCAGTTGCCGTATCCGGCCTTGCTGACCATCGGTCGCGTTCTGGGCGCCTTGATGTATCGCGTGGCCGGCGACCGGCGGCGCATCGCCAAGCGCAATCTTGAGCTGTGCTTCCCGGAAAAGTCCGCCGCCGAGCGCAAACGCCTGCTCAAGGAAAACTTCGCCTCCACCGGCATCGCTTTTTTTGAAATGGCCATGAGCTGGTGGTGGTCGCGCGAGCGTCTGGCCAAGCTGGCTCACGTTGAAGGCCTGGAGCATTTGCAAAAGGCCCGGCGCGAAGGCAAAGGCGTGATCCTGATGGCGGCGCATTTCACCACGCTGGAAATCGGCGCGGCACTGCTCGGTCAGCAACACACCATCGACGGCATGTACCGCGAACACAAGAATCCGCTGTTTGATTACGTTCAGCGCCAGGGCCGTGAGCGGCACAACCTCGATTCGCTGGCGGTGGAGCGTGACGACGTGCGCGGCATGCTCAAGTTGCTGCGCTCTGGCCGGGCAATCTGGTACGCACCGGATCAGGATTATGGCGCCAAACAAAGCATCTTCGTGCCGCTGTTCGGCATTCAGGCGGCGACGGTGACGGCGACGACCAAATTTGCGCGGCTGGGTAAGGCACTTGTAGTGCCGTTCACTCAGGAGCGTCTGGCCGATGGCAGTGGATACCGCTTGGTCATTCATCCGCCGCTGGAAGATTTTCCCGGCGAGACCGAAGAAGCCGACTGCATCCGCATCAATCAGTGGGTCGAGAGCGCCTTGCGTGCCTGCCCCGAGCAATACCTGTGGGCGCATCGCCGCTTCAAGAGCCGGCCACCGGGCGAGCCGAAGCTGTACGCCAAACGCCGTTGATTGACCCATCCTTTTGAGCACCATGGAGTGTTGCGATGAGCCCAGCTGAACCGGTCACAGGTTTGATTCTTTCCGGCGGCGGGGCTCGGGCGGCGTATCAGGTGGGAGTGCTGGCGGCGATTGCCGAGTTGCTGCCATTGGGTGCGGACAATCCGTTTCCGGTGATCGTCGGCACCTCGGCCGGGGCGATCAACGCGGTCAGCCTGGCCAGTGGCGCTACCGATTTTCGTGCCGCCATCGAACGTCTCACCTTGTTCTGGCAGGGCTTTCGCAGCCATCGCGTGCTGCGCAGTGACTGGCCCGGGGTTATTCGTCAGGCCAGTCGTTTTGTCAGCCACAGCTTATTGGGCATGGGCCGGCAACTGCCGGTGGCGCTGCTCAACAGTTCACCGCTGCGCGTCCTGCTCAATGAAAAACTGCACATGCCCGGCATCGCCGAATCCATTGCACGCAAGCAATTGCATGCGGTGGCGGTGACCGCGTTCGGCTATGAATCCGGACAAGCGGTGACGTTCTATCAGGGCGGCGGCAAGATCGATTCGTGGCTGCGCCATCGGCGCATCGGGGTGCCGACGCAACTGTCGGTGGATCATTTGCTGGCGAGTTCGGCGATTCCGTTGTTGTTCGCGCCTGTGAAAATCGGTGATGAATATTTCGGTGACGGCGCGGTGCGGCAATCGGCGCCGATCAGCCCGGCGCTTCACTTGGGGGCGAGCCGGGTGCTGGTGGTGGGCGTCAGCGGCAACCCGCGCGGGTTTGATCCGCAGCAGCCGCTGGAGCGCACCTACACCGGACAACAGCCGACGCTGGCGCAGATTGGCGGGCACATGCTCAACAGCACGTTCATTGACAGCCTCGAGAGCGATATCGAGTTGCTGCAGCGTCTCAACCAGTTCAGCCACTTGATGCCCGCCGGCACGCCGACCCGCGAGCTGGGTGTGGCGCCGGTGGAAGTGCTGGTGATCTCGCCCAGTCAGCCGATCGATGAAATCGCGGCGCGGCATCGCCAGGAATTGCCGGCGGCGTTGCGCTTGTTTTTGCGCGGGCCGGGGGCGACCAAGACGAGTGGGGCAGGGGTGTTGAGTTATCTGCTGTTCGAGGCGGGGTATTGCAGCGAGTTGATTGATCTGGGGCGCAGGGATGCATTGGCCAAGCGTGAAGAACTTTGCCGGTTTTTGGGGATATCCGCGGCGGTGGCCCCGGCCTGAAATCTGCAGTGAGGCCTTCGCGAGCAGGCTCGCTCCCACATTGAAACCCGGTCGAATGTGGGAGCGAGCCTGCTCGCGAAGCTTTTAAGATCAGAAGTGGAACTTCACCAGGAAGCTGGTCACGTTCTGATTGGTGGTGAACGCACGGGTGTCGTCGATCCCGTACTTGTCTTTCCAGTAGTCGTACTCAACACCGACGTACAGCTGCTTCTCGCCGAAATTCAGCGCCTTGCCCAGGTCGTATTTGACCTGTGGGTTGAAGTGAAGGTTGGCGTGGTATTCGCCACGGTTGTTGACGTCGTTGTCGACCACCCAGTCCATGTAACCGTCGATCAGCACGTTGGAGTCGCCAACCGGAATGGTGTAGGACCAGACCGGGGTGATCTGCCAGACGTTGTCACCCGGGCGCGAGCCTTCGGTGTGGCGCTGGTAGAAGTTCAGCTGGAAGTAGTCGAAACCCGGGATGGCCAGGTCGAAGCCAGGACCGATCAGGTAGGACTCGACGTCTCCCTCGCCGAACTCGTAAGTCATTGCCAGCAGGACGTCCTTGATCGGGCCGAATTCGATCTTCTGGTCGAGCACCTTGCCCAGCGAGATACGCGGCTGGAACTCGCCGTAGTAGGTGTTCGGGCCGACGTTGAAGTCTTTGGCACCGTTGTAGAAGATCTTGTCGACGAACAGGAAGTTGTCCCCGTACTTCCAGGCATCGGCGTGCTCGAAGGTGACGGTCTGCTGAATCGCAGGATTGACCTTGAAGTCTTTACCGTAGAGGTAGGTCAGGCTGTTGTTCTGCCACTGCAGCAGGCCATCGGCCATGGCCTGGCCGCCGGCCAACATCGATCCCGCGAGCATCAGGCTGGTGCACATACGTTTCATTCGGTTGCTCCCAAAGTAGGTGTTCCACGTTTATTTTTTTAAGATCGGCGCTCTGGTGTGGCGCCTTTTTTCGTTGCTGCAAAAAGTCATCCGATCGGTCAGCTTCGTTGCTGTTAGCAAGAGCCGAGCCAAGGCTTTCGAAACGCAAAAAAACGCCCTCTCGGCTGCTGAAAAACAGTCGATTGCGCGCGTTTTCGGGATGCCTCGGTACTGGCCGGGGCCGGGATAAGTTGGCCCGTCGGTCAGGAATTAAATCCGGGCTTTTTTTTAGACCGAATTCAGATGGCCGCGGAGAATACTGACTCAACGGCCAGGTCTCAAGTGCCCCGCAACAGAGCACCGACGACAGGTATGGGGCACGGTTGCGGGCCATCTTAGAAATGCACCTTGACCAGCAGGCTGGCGGTGTTCTGGTTGGTGTCGAAGTTGTGCGTGCTTTCGACGCCATATTTGTTTTTCCAATAACTGTATTCGGTGCCGACGTAAAGCTGCTTGTGGCTCCAGCCCAAGGCTTTGCCCAGGTCATATTTGATCTGCGGATTGATGTGCAGGTTGGCGTGGTAGGTGCCGCGCGAGTTCTCATCGTTGTCGACCACCCAGTCGAGGTAGCCGTCGATCAGCACATCGGAATTGCCCAGGGGAAAGCTGTAGGACCAGCCAGGGGTGATCTGCCAGACGCCGTCGCCGGGGCGCGGGCCTTCGGTCTGGCGGCGGAAGATGTTCAGGGTGACGTAGTTGAAGCCGGGCACCTTGAGGTCGAAACCGGGGCCGATCAAGTAGGCCTCGCTGTCGCCTTCGCCGTACTCGTAAGTCATCGCCAGCAACACGTCCTTGATCGGGCCGAACTCGAGCTTCTGGTCGAAGATCTTGCCGAACGAGAAGCGCGGGGTGAATTCGCCATAGAAGGCGTGCGGGCCTTTGTTCGCGTCTTCTTTGCCGTTGTAGAAGATCTTGTCGACGAACAGGAAGTTGTCGCCGTACTTCCACTTGTCGGCGTGCTCGAAGGTCAGCGTCTGCTGGATCGACGGGTTGATTGCGAAATTCTTGCCGTACAGATAGCTGAGGCTGTTGGTCTGCCACAGCAGGAGATCGCCGGCCATGGCCTGACTCGCGGCCAGCAGGCCGCCACTCAACAGAACGTTGGTTTGCGTGCGAATCATCTGTTGCTCCCTCTTGTTTTTATTGTTTGAGGCGCAGAGCTATTGCTTAGCCCTTGTGGGAGCGAGCCTGCTCGCGAAGAGGGCGTGTCAGTCGCCTTCACTGTTGAATGACACACCGCTTTCGTCGGAACGCCGCCCGGAGCAGGCTCGCTCCCACAGGGTTTTGTGGTGACTCCGTTAGTGCTGGTGCGCGTGGCAGTCATTGATCGCTGCGCGCTCTTTACCGCCGAGAATGTTGAACAGCAGGTTCAACGTCAGTGCGCTGAGCGTGGCCATGGCGATGCCACTGTGGGTAATCGGGCTCATCCATAGCGGCAGATGTGCGAAGAACTCCGGACGCACCACCGGGATCAGGCCCATGCCGATGCTCACCGCGACCAGCAACTGGTTGCGCCGATCACCGATGTCGGCTTCCTGGAGAATCTTGATGCCGGTCGCCGCGACCATGCCGAACATCGCAATCGCCGCACCACCGAGTACCGCCGGTGGAATCGACGCCACGAGGAATGCCGCTTTCGGCAGCAGGCTCAGGACGATCAGCAAGCCACCGGCAACGATGGTCACCGAGCGGCAACGCACGCCAGTCATCTGCACCAGACCGATGTTCTGTGCGAAAGAGGAGTGGGTGAAGGTGTTGAAGAAACCGGCCACAAACGAGGCGCCGGCATCACACAGCAAGCCGCGACGCAGCATGCGCGGGCAGACTTCCTGGCCGGTGATCTTGCCCAGCGCGAGGAACATGCCGGTGGATTCAACGAAGATGATCACTACCACCAGACACATCGACAGGATCGGTGCCAGTTCGAATTTCGGCATGCCGAAATGCAGTGGAGTGACGAACTGAATCCATGGCGCGTTGGCCATGCCGCTGAGGTCGACCATGCCGATCGCGCCGCACAGCACGTAGCCGAAGCACATGCCGATCAACACAGAAATATTGACCCAGAAGCCGCGCATAAAGCGGTGAATCAACAGAATGGTGCCCAACACCAGTGCGGCGATGGCCAGATAAATCGGTGAACCGAATTGCGTAGCGCCTGCACCGCCGCCAGCCCAATTTACAGCGACGGGGAACAGCGACAAACCGATCGAGGTGATGACCGTGCCGGTCACCAGAGGCGGGAAGAAGCGCACGACCTTGGACATGAACGGCGCGATGATCATGCCGAAGAAACCGGCGGCGATCGTCGCACCGAAGATGCCTTGCAGGCCGATACCGGGCATGCCGGCCATGGCGACCATGCTGCCGACCGCAGCAAAACTGGCGCCCATCATCACCGGCATGCGAATGCCCATCGGGCCGATCCCTAAGGATTGCACGATGGTGGCGATACCGGCGACCAGCAGGTCGGCGTTGATCAGGAAGGCAATTTCTTCACGACTCAGGCCAGCGGCCTGTCCAATGATCAGCGGCACCGCAATGGCACCACCGTACATCAGCAGAACATGTTGCAAACCGACCAGGATCAGTTGCAAAAGGGGCAATCGCTGAATGGCGGGTGCGTCGGGGATGCGCGCTTTGGACAGCTCGGACATGCAACACCTCGGATCTTTTTATTCTTGTGATTGAACAGCTGCCGGGTCGCTCACAGCTGTTTCTGTGCATCAGGTAAAACCGCGTTGCGGCGATTCGCGAGCAGGCTCGCTCCCACAGGAAATGCGCGATCTCTGTGGGAGCGAGCCTGCTCGCGAAGCTTTGTTGCTTAGTTGGTCTGTGCTCCCTGGGCAATCCATGCACCGATCAGGTCACGTTCCTGCTGGGTCATCTGCGTGATGTTGCCCAGTGGCATGATCTGCGTGGTGATGGCTTGCGCCTGGATGCGCGGCGCGTTCTGGCGGATCTGCTCAGGGGTGTCGAACATCACACCCGCGGGTGCAGCGCTGAACAACGGGCTGGTTGGCTTGGCCGAGTGACAAACTGCGCAACGTTCTTGAATCACGGTGTGCACTTTGTCAAAACCAGGACCGGCGTTGGACGCTTGCGCCGGTGCTGCGGCAGGTTCAGCCGGTGCTGCAGGTGCCGCCGCTTCAGCCGGTTTCGCGCCACCGCCCAATGCCGTCTCCGGCAGCGGTTGGTACTCGATTTTCGCTGGTGCCTTGGCCACTTCCGGAGCGGTCGACATCGGCGTTGGGCCGGTGACGTAGGCCAGAGTGATCATGCCCACCGCTGCCACTGGCAGAGTCCAGGCAAACTTGTGGCTGTCGTGACGGGTGTTGAAATAGTGACGCACCAACACCGCCAACACGGCGATCCCGGCCAGGATCAACCAGTTGTACTGGCTGCCATAGGTGCTCGGGAAGTGGTTGCTGATCATGATGAACAGCACCGGCAGGGTGAAGTAGTTGTTGTGACGCGAACGCAGCAAGCCTTTGGCCGGCAGTGCCGGATCCGGCGTACGGTTCTCGGCAATCGCCGCAACCAGTGCACGCTGCGCCGGCATGATGATGCGGAACACGTTGCCGACCATGATGGTGCCGATGATCGCGCCGACGTGCAGGTACGCACCACGACCGCTGAACACTTTGCTGAAGCCATACGCCGCGCCGATGATCAGCACGAACAGAATGAAACCGAGCAAAGCAGGGCGTTTGCCCAGTGCCGAGTCACACAGGAAGGAGTAGATGAACCAGCCGATAAACAGCGAGCCGATACCGATGGCCACGCCTTCAGGGCCGCTCAGAGTGCTGCCCGGAGCCAGCAGGTAGAGCGTTGGATTGGAGTAGAACACCACGCACAGCAGCGCGATCCCCGACATCCAGGTGAAGTAGGCTTCCCACTTGAACCAGTGCAGGTTCTCCGGCATTGCCGGCGGGGCCAGTTTGTATTTTTCGAGGTGATAGATACCGCCACCGTGGATCGCCCACAGGTCACCGGCCAGGCCGGTTTTCGGGTTGACGCGGTTGAGGTTGTTCTCCAGCCAGACGAAGTAGAACGACGCGCCGATCCAGGCCACGCCAGTAATCATGTGAACCCAGCGCACGCTCAGGTTCAGCCATTCCAACAGATGTGCTTCCACAGTCTTTACCTCTCGCCTGTCACTCTTGTTGTCGAGTGATCAGACCTTCTCTTATTGGTGGGGGGCGAGGATCAAACGCTCATCCTCTTTGAAAAAATGCTCATCGCAGTTATTGCCTGTGCCACTGCGATCAACCACCAGGAAGTCATCCCGCTTTTCGATCGTTAGCACCGGATGGTGCCAAACGCCGCGATGGTAATTAATGCCCTGCCTGCCGTTGGTGACGAAGGCGCGGACCAAGCCTGATACAGGTTCATCGCCAACGGGCGCGACCACGATCAGAAAGGGGTTGCCGAGCAGCGGGATGAAAGCCTGGCTGCCCAGCGGATGGCGTTCCAGCATGCAAACGGTCAGCGGCATGTCCTGCGCGTCGGCGCGGAAGATGCTGATGATCGCGTTGTCCTCAGGCTGAGCGGTTTCGACCGTCGCCAGTTTATGGAAGCGCATGGTCGAACCGTTGTTGATCATGAAGTGATCGCTGCCGTCGGTTTCGATCACGTCACCGAAAGGGGCGAAGGCTTCTTTGCTCAGCGGTTCAATCGTTAGTGTGCGCATGCTGTTCTTCTTTTCGTTGAGTGATCGTTCCCACGCTCCGCGTGGGAATGCAGCCCGTGACGCTCCGCGTCACATCCAAAACGGACGCAGAGCGTCCAGTGATGCGTTCCCACGCAGAGCGTGGGAACGATCATTGCGGTGTTATTTAGCGACCTTGCCCAAAACACGCAGGCGACTCACACCACCATCCGGGAACACGTTCAGGCGGATGTGGGTGATTGGGCCCAGCGCCTTGATCTGCTCGACGAAGGTGTGTTCGGCGTGCATTTCCAGCTTCTGGCTTGGCAGCAGATCGCGCCAGAACAGCGACTGGGTTTCGATCTGGCTGTCAGTACCGCCCTTAACGAACGCGCCCTGGATCGAGCAAGTGTCCGGGTAGTTGCCTTTGAAGTGCAGGGTGTCGACGACGATCTTCTCGATCTCGCCCGGATGGCCCAGCGCGACGATGACCCAGTCATTGCCTGGCGTGCGACGACGTGCAGTTTCCCAGCCGTCGCCCATGTTGATGCCACGGCCCGGGTTGAGAATGTTGCTCATGCGGCCGAAGTGTTCGTCGGAGCAGGCGAGGGCGCGGCCACCGTTAAGGGCTGCTGCCAGATCGACTTGCTCGTTGTCGCCAACCGCCGACCAGTCGCGATGCGGCACACCGTACACGCGCAGACGTGCAACACCGCCGTCCGGGTAGATGTTGAAGCGCAGGTGGCTGAACGCTTGGTCGTTGCTGATTTCGTGGTAGTGGTGGCTGTTGCCCTGCAGCTCGACGGCCGACAGCACTTCAGTCCACTGAGTATTTTCATCAGGCTCGCCCGAGGCCAGGAAGCACGCTTCCAGAGAGGCCGATGGCGGAAAGTTGCCGGTGAAGAATGAAGTGTCGATGTCCACGCCTTTGATCGAGCCCGGTACGCCCAGACGGATCACTGCGCTGTCGAAGCCTTCGAAGCGCTTGCGGCGCGATTCCCAGCCGTCCATCCACTTGCCGTTGTCATCGAACACGCCCTCCTTCCATACGGCCGGGGTCGGTTGGAACAGACGATTGGCGTCTGCGAACCAGTCATCGGTGACCGAGATGATTTTGGTGCCCAGACGGGCATCGGCCAGGTTGACGAATTTTTCGAAAGGTACGGCGTAAGCTTTCATTCTTCTTGTCTGCCTTTAAATAAGTGGCTGGGGATGCTTGCAAGACCCTGGGTACTCTCCGCGTTTGATGTACTCGGGTCAGGCTTGCTAAAGAGTCAGTAAACGGAACAGGGCGATCTTGTTGATCTCCGCCAGCGCGCATTTGAATTCGGTGTCTTGCGAATTGTGAATGCGCGTTTCGAACGCCGCGAGGATCTGATGCCGGTTGCTGCCTTTTACCGCCATGATGAAGGGAAACTTGAACTTGGCTTTGTAGGCGTCGTTCAGCTCGGTGAAGCGCTGGAACTCTTCGGCCGTGCATTGGTGAATACCGGCGCCAGCCTGTTCATTGGTGCTGGCTTCGGTCAGTTGGCCCTGGACGGCCGCTTTGCCGGCCAGGTCCGGGTGAGCGTTGATCAGTGCCAGTTGACTGGCGTGATCGGCGCTCAACAGGATGTCGCTCATGCGCTGGTGCAGGGTTTCGATCTCGTCGATCGAAGCGTCCACGCCCAGGTCGTAGGCCTTCTCGGCCACCCATGGCGAATGTTCATAGATGTCGGCGAAAGCTTTGACGAAGGCGTCGCGGCTCAGGGTCGACGGTTGCAGGGTTTGAAAGCGGCTCATTGGGCGGCCCCTTGGTACGGCTGGGTTTCGTGCCAGTGACGCGCGATGTCGACGCGACGGCTGAACCACACCTGTTCATGACTTTTGGCGTATTCGATAAAGCGTTTGAGCGAAGCGATGCGACCCGGACGACCGATCAAACGGCAGTGCAGACCGATCGAGAGCATTTTCGGTGCTTCAGCGCCTTCGGCGTAGAGCACGTCGAACGCGTCTTTGAGGTATTCGAAGAAGTCGTCACCCTTGTTGAAACCCTGCACCTGCGTGAAGCGCATGTCGTTGGTGTCGAGTGTGTACGGGATCACCAAGTGCGGCTTGCCGGTCGGGTTGTTCGGTTCCCAGTACGGCAGGTCATCGTCGTAGGTGTCGCAGTCGTAGAGGAAACCACCTTCTTCCATCACCAGACGGCGGGTGTTCGGGCCGGTGCGGCCGGTGTACCAGCCCAGTGGGCGCTCGCCGGTGATTTCGGTGAGGACGCGGATCGCTTCGAGCATGTGCTCGCGTTCCTGCGCTTCGTCCATGTACTGATAGTCGATCCAGCGGTAGCCGTGGCTGCAGATTTCGTGGCCGGCATCGACCATCGCGCGAATCACATCGGGGTGGCGCTGCGCTGCCATCGCAACGGCGAAGATGGTCAGCGGAATGTCGAATTCCTTGAACAGTTTAAGGATCCGCCAGACGCCGGCACGGCTGCCATACTCGTAAAGCGATTCCATGCTCATGTTGCGCGCGCCTTGCAGCGGCTGAGCGGCAACCATCTCGGAGAGGAAGGCTTCGGATTCTTTGTCGCCGTGCAGAATATTGCGCTCGCCGCCTTCTTCGTAATTGAGTACGAACGACAGGGCGATGCGAGCATTGCCCGGCCAATGTGGGTGAGGAGGGTTACTGCCGTAACCGATCAGGTCGCGTGGGTAGTCAGCGCTCACTGCAGTCTTCCTTCTTGTTCGTTGACAGATTTGTGTGGCGGCCTGGCAGGCTGGCGTCACAGCGATGGGCTGATTGTATACAACTTTATTCGCAATTTGTAAGCCTGAATTTTCGCATTTTTCACCGACTGTCATCTTTTACTGCTATTGGCGTGAGCCTGCAAGAAACCTGCCTGACCAGTCAGCTAATGGATAGGAGGTTCAATGAATAGGCGTATCGCTGGCTCATCGGCAGGAAACCCCCGAATGGCGGGGGTGATGTGAAAAATGTCGTTTTTATTGTGTACAATTTTTTTGAAAAGTGTCTTAATCAATCGCTCGCCGCAGCTTTTCGTGCTCCGAATCGGTGCGGTCTCCTTTTCAACTGACTTCGGGAGGCGCGAAGTCTGACTGCTCCACGCAGGCAGGCGCGCAGAATCAATGGGACGTTTGACAACACACGTTTTGGACGCTGCACACGGTTGCCCGGGCAGTTCGATCAAGGTCGAGCTGTACCGCGTTGAAGGTTCGCAACTGGAATTGGTCGCCAGTGCGGTAACCAACAGCGATGGCCGGGTCGATGCACCGTTGTTGCAAGGTGACGATTATCGTACCGGCGTTTATCAGGTTCAGTTCCACGCGGGTGATTACTACCGCGCCCGTGGCGTGCAGCTGCCGGAGCCGGCATTTCTGGACGTGGTTGTGCTGCGCTTCGGCATCTCTGCCGAACAGGATCACTACCACGTGCCTTTGCTGATTTCGCCTTACAGCTATTCCACGTACCGGGGCAGCTGACCCCCAAGCAGCTGCCCCCACCGGGAAGCGACTGCGCATATAGCTTCTTTGGTCTTTCGCCCGCTCACACTGCGGGCTTTTTTTCGTCCGGGCACTTACCTGTAAATGAATTTCAGGCTGAGTGGTGACAGCGATCTTTCAGCTCAAGTGAATTTCGCCGGTTTGCGTTGCGTCCAGGAAAAGTCAGCGAAGCCTGGTGATGACAAGATTGTCTCCTTTGCGGGAATGGGGATCGTTGGTTCCCGCTAAATAAATGATTTTGTCTGCGGCGAGATGATCTTGCAGGGTTATTTTGTCGTGGGGTTCGATTTTATTGACCAGTGCCTTTTTCTTCAGCCAGACAGTCGGGTCCTCGGCTAACAGGGTGTCGCCCCTGAATCTGTTAGTGAACAGGATGAACACCGTATCGATTCCCGGTCGCTGCACCAGCAGTGCATCGCGCGCGTTATTGCGGAAATGATGAGAAACCTGGTAGCCATTTCCGCGTAAAACAACTTTGAACAAATCTCGCAGGGAGTGCCCTTCGGTCAGAAATTGCGTTTCGAATAACGAGTGCGGATTGAAGTCGATTCGCTGCAAACCCTCAGCGGAAGGCAGTGGCATATGTACGTAGCCGTTCGCGTCTACCGGAAGCGGGGGAAGGAGCATCAACGGATCGCCCAAGTCCTGGCGCAGGGTTCTCGTATCGCTGATCGACGTTGGGCGATTTTCCCAGTACTTGATCGTGTCAAACAAAGCGTTGATACCGGAGCCGCTCAATTCTTCGGAGTGACTGGCTCGATTGAAGATTTCCCGCGCGATCTTGTTCGCGGAGTGATTTGAAAGATAAGCAAACTGATCGCTGACGTACTGAGTAAGGCTTTTGCGGAATGGCAGCCCGTCGACGATTCTCCACGTGTCTGCACTACGTCCCGTCCATGTGTCGGCCAGCTTCACTACACCGCGTGGTTGTAACTGTGGGCTGGTTAGCAGCATGTTTTCGAACGCATCGAAGCGCGTGGCAGAAAACTGCGGATGCTTGATAAACGCCAGCGAATCCGCAGCATGCGTCGGTTGATCAAGAATGGAAAAGTGCTGGCCGGCCATCTCGATGGCGTCGCCGGCTATCGGTCTCAAGGTATTTCCCCAGGTTTTCCACTCCTCAGCACTGCTCACAGCAATGACTGGACCGAGCGGGTCGCTGTCCGCTGGCAAACGTGCACGTTTGCCTGGACCTGGGTCTGCCTCCTGCGGCGGTTGGCGGCTTTGCGAAGTGCCCGGTTGCGGATGTGCTTGCGCAGCTGTGGTTTGCAACTGACGACGCCATTGAAACTGCCCGGGAATCTGTTCGACAATGATTTCGGGCACGTTGATAGTCGTCGCCGAGGCGAGTCTGTATTGGCCGTTTTCATCTCTGCGAACCATGATAGTTCCGTCTGCAAAGTCGACGTAGATTTTTCCCCGCGGCCCCTTGCGAATGCCATCAGGGGATTCATGCGCAGCGGGAAGCAAGGTTGCCAGATATGGATCGACGAAAAACACGGTTGGCGATTGTTCGGTAATCACTCGCGGCATCGCCGGACTTCCCGCAGCGGACCGGGCGACATACCAGGGAGCTTCGAGGCGCCAGAGGGACTGTCCGTCGATTTTTCTCAGGACAGGGGGCGTCACGCCCGGAGCGGCAGGCCAGGGGATCTGGTAGTTACTGTCGCTGTTGAGTTCCGCCCGGTAGTACCCGCCTTCTTCCAGTTGAGCGTAAATCTGCCCCTGCGGCGTGACATACAGCCCGTCAACGGACTCGTGCGGCTGTAACAAGTGGGTTTGCAATCCTGGCAGGGAAATCTCTGCCAGCCGGGCATTGGCTTCGGTAATCAGCGGATCGGTGATGTAGCTCACCACAACATGCGGCTCGGCACCAATATCGCCACCAGAGTTAATGGCAACGGTACTGTCAGCGACTGGATTCGCATCGGCAGTAAAAGTCCCTGGATGACCGGGATTTCCTGTGCGGCCCGTGCCAGTGTCGACATCGGGCCTGCTGGTGGTGGAGGTGTCTGGCGACGCGGGTCGAACGGTAGCTTTGCTCGTTTTGATCATGGCAGTTTCTCTAAGCGGTTCTTTGGCATATCGCTGACTGGCTCGATTGATTTCTCAGCGATCTCTGATGATGAAAAGCGTTGTCTGCCCCAACGCATCGGTCTGGATTCCACCGAGCAGATAGCTGATCCGGTTTTCCTGCCGGTAGGTGGCGAGAGGCTTTTGTTCACTGATGGGGGTTTGCAATACAGCGCCATTCAGTTCGGCACCCTCTGCGGTAAATCGCTGCAGTCTGCCGCTGACGGGAACAGGCAGTTTGAGCACAAACACCTGATCGATTTTCTCGCGATGAAACAGTAACGCGTCGCCATCGAGCTTCTGCTCCGTTAGGGTTACGACGTAACCGTCATCTTTCAGAAGCTGGCTGAACAGTCTTCGCAGGTGGGCCGCAGTCGGGTTGCGGGCGTAGTCGTTCCAGTGCCGGGGGAAACGCCCCGGATCAAAGTCCAGGCGCATCAAACCTTCACCGAGGGCGAAGGGAATCGCCAGGGTATCCGCCGTTTCCGGCTGGCTGCGCAACATCAACAATGGGTCCGCCAGTTCTCGACGTGGCGCCTTGCGCAGCCCCCTGTTTTCCCAAAAGCGAAACACCTGATTGAGCATTGCCAACCCCGGGCCGATGATGATCTCGGAGCGGTTCGCTTGATTGAACATGGCCCGGGCAAGTGAACTGACCGACTGATCCGACAGGTATTTGAAGGTTCTGGAAATGTACTGCGTGATCGGCATTTCAAAAGGAACGACGTCGTCCAGTACCGTCCAGTGTTCGGTTCTTTTAACGGCGAATTTTGGCTGCAGCGACGGGTTATCCCGCAGCATGTATTCGAAGGCGTCATACAGGGCCGGTGAAAACAAGGGATGTTGCAGATACACCAGATGCGGGTCAGGCCCCAGTTGCTGTGGCACGATCCGGTAAAACTGTCCGTCGATTTCGATATGCTGGCCCAACTGCGGCCGGAGACTGCGCCCCCAGTTTCGCCACAAGCCGAAACTCAGGTTGATCGGCTCGGGATTGGCTGACAGCAAGCTTTCGGTCAGCGCATGTGTGGTCTCTGCACCTTCATCCGCATGGGGGCGTTTGCTGGCGCCTGCCGTGGCTTCTGGCATGTCGGTGACGACGATGCCCGGTTCCCCGGTGGAACTCTGCGAGTCAGGATGATCGTCAGCAAACTTGCGCCGCCACAGTCGGGTTCCGGGAATCTGTTCGAACAGCAACGTGGACGTGTTGCGTGTCGTCGCCGAGGTTTGCTCGTACTGACCGTCGACGTTTTTACGCACCATGACGGTGCCTTGCGCTGTGTCGATGTAGGTTTTGCGGTGCTTGTCGTAGCGAATTCCGTCGGCGGTATACAGCGGCGAAGAGAGTAGGGCAGCGTCAGCGGGGGCCAGGTACATTGGCTGTTCGACAGCGGGCCCGTCAGCGGCCGCATTTCGCCTGTCACTCTCTGAGTGCTGCGTCATCCAGGCCGGTTGTTCGAAAGTCCAGAGAGCCTGGCGTTCTGCTTTGACCAGGAAGGGGCCAGGCAGGTGCGGAGCGAACGGGAAAGGAATCTGGTAGCGACCATCGCGATGATGCTCGACCAGCAGGTGTCCTGCGTTCTCGATATGGGCGTACAGCTTGCCGTCAGGGCTGATGAGCAGTCCGCTTTCGGTGTCCAGACGTTGCAGCAGATGTACTTGATCGGCTGGCCAGGTGATTGATCGCAGAGCGGCTTCGACTGACAGTGGCGAGGGCGCTGGTATTTCGCTGACCTGCACTGACGGTTGGTGCGGGAGCCGGTCTGGATCATGTGCGGAATCTGCATGCGCTGGATATTCGCCCGCAAGCTTTCGCGGGGGATTTGCGAAAACCGGGTGAGCGCCGTCGACCCGGCCCGCAGCAGAATGTGTGGTTACAGGCAGGATGTCGGGCAGAGTAATCCCCGACCCGCGCTTTGGTGGTTTGACCATTGATGCGATCTCGTTATTTGAAGGATGTCGGTGTTCAGACGGCGGTTGTTCACCGCAAAAGTGCGAACAATCCGCTCGGGCGTGCGGTGGGAACTTAGCCTTCTCTCACAATGAAGAGGCTCGGATTGTCGGGGTGGATGTGTTGAACACCGCCCACCAGGTAAATGACTTCGATATGAGTCAGCTCGCTGTTGAGCCGCTGTCTTTGCTCCGGGGTCAGCGAAGCCTGAAACTCCGGTTCATGAAGATCGGACCCGGCACGGGTGTAACGAGGTAATTGATCACCGGTGACTGGCGGCAGTTTCAGCACGAAGACCGCGGCAACGCCCGGACGATGAAAGATCACCGCACCTTCTCTGAGCCGACGCGTCGTCGGATTCACGGTGTAACCGTTTTGTTGCAGGACATCCATGAACAATGTGCGCAATCTTCCGGCTGTCGGCGCTGCCGAGTACAGGGTCCACTCCTGAGGGAACCGCACCGGATCGAAATCCAGTCGCTGCAGCAGATTGGAGTTGTACGCCGGCAAAGTGATCAGGCCACCATTCGCCAGACTGCCGGGCGGTGTCGCCAGTACTGGCAGCATCACGAACGGGTCCGAGAGCCCGTGCATCGGCGCCTCGTTGCTCACCCTGTCGACCCAGTGGCGATACGTCAGCGCCATCACTGACAAACCATGACCGGTTATGCCTTGGGGCAACGAGACGCGATCGAACACCGCTCGGGCGAGGTTGCTGGCCGACTGCTCGGAGAGATGGTTGAACGCTGCGGAAACGTACTGCGTCGCAGACATTTCAAACGGCGCATGATTTTCCAGAACCTTCCATTGTCCTTCGCGCTTCAGCGCCCATTTCGGCTGGTGCGAAGGCTGCTGACGCAACATGTTTTCGAACGCGTCAAAGTCGTCCGATGAGTAGGCGGGGGGTTGCAAATAGACCAGACCGGTGTCGGCTCGCAGGTTTTGCGCGATGATCGGATAGTGTTTACCGTCTATTTCTATTGATTCACCTGCGTCGGGCCGGGTGGGTCCCCCCCAGTTCCTCCATTGGCTTGTGGAAAGATCCAGGGCCGTGGTCTGTTGCGCGAAAAGGTTTTCCACCAGCGTGTTCGTATCGCTTGCGATATGGCTCTGCTCGTCCAGATGCGAGTGCCTGATCGGGCCGGGGATCGCCTCCGACGGGCCGGCGGCCAGCGGATCAGGCAGTGATTGGGGACGTTGCCGCGACGCGTCGATTTCACGCCAGAGTCTGGTTCCCGGGATTTGCTCAACCCTTTGCCCGCTTGGCGTTGCTTCGCCGGCCTTCGTGTGTCGCCAGCCATCCGGCGTATTGCTCACCATGACGAAACCTCCGTGCATTTCGACATAGGCCTTTTTGCGTCTGTCGTATCGAAAGCCTTCTTCAGTGCTGGCCTGGCCCTTCAGCACGGCGGCCAGTTCGGCGTGGACAAAAACCGGCGGCGACGGTTGTTCGCTGCGGGATGGTCCGGCCAGGACAGACGATTCGTTTAACGTGGATGACTGTCCAGTTCGCACCGATGTGCCGGGTACGTCTGAAGGGAGTTCCTGGCCGGGCGCATGACTGACGATAACGCTGGGACGGTTGGCGGGGGCTTGCGGCAAAGCGTGCGGCGAAGAAGTGTCGGAGAGCAAATGGCCGGGCAATGCGCCTGGAGCGGATTGTCCTGGTTCAACGCGAGGTGTTCCCTGTGGATTCGGCAGCGGATCTGTCGAGGTGGCAGGCGTTTCCGGCGCAGACGTGCGAAGGATTTTCTTGGGTGGTTTGGCCATTGAATTGCTCCGATGAATGGCGGGTCTGTGGTCGGCCGGAAAATCCAGAGGCGCGTTCGATGTGTTGTCGCGCAGCACTGACTCCGTCCGACTCATGCTTCAAAGCAGTCATGTTCGGCAAAAGGGCGCCAAGGCGTGCGGTACATATGTATTGCGTCGAGGCTAAGTGCTACAGGGAGTTACGAGACGTGCGGGGCGGGCTGCGCGCACTCGCCGGCGGGGGCGGCGAATGCGGGGGAGTTGTTTTAGCGCTCTCTGATGATGAACACCGAGTCCGGATTCGATTCGACCTTCAATACGCCACCGATCAGCCATACCACTTTGTTTTGTGCCGTCGCGGTGGTCAGGGCGAGAAACGCGTCGTTGCCAATCCTGGCCGGCAAACCCGGGTCTGCCAGCTCATTGCCCGGGGTGTGGGACAGGCCGACATGTTCTACCGAACCCAATTTCAGAAAGTACACCTGGTCATGGGTGGCACGCCGGAACACCAGTGTTGGAATGCGGTGTTCGTGTGTCAGGGGAAAGACGTCGTAGCCGCTACGAATCAGCAAGGCACCGAGCAGGCGTCTGAGGTTGAGGTCCGTGGGATAGGTTTTATAGTGGCCCCATTCGACGGGGAACCGCTGTGGATCGAAGGTGAGCCGTTGCAGTTCGCTGTCGATTTGGGGAGGCATCGCAATGAGCTTTTTTCCTCCGGCATCGATGGACGGTGCCACCGCCAGCATATTGAGCGGGTCGGCGTACGCCGGTGCGGTGGGAAACGGCTTCTGCTTCCACTGATGCAGGACGGCCTGGATATTGACCAGTCCGGTGCCGGTAATGACGGCGGAGTTGTCTGCCAGTTCGTAGAGTTTTTTCGCAACAGCCCATGCCGTCGGTGCAGAAAAATCCGGAAAGGTATTGGCCACCGACTGCGCTATTGGCTCCTCGAAAAAGCGTTTGCCGGGGTGCACTTCTCCCGGATCGTTACCGATGCGAAAGGTCGCAACAGGTTGCAGTGACGGTGCCGTGCGCAGCATCGTTTCAAACGCATCGAAACCGGCCGGGGCAAAGTCAGGGTGCTGGACAAAATAGACCTTGGGCGTACGGTTGGAGCCAATGGGCACGATCGGATAATGAAACCAGCCAAGCTGGATCGACTCCACCACTGGCGGCTTGTTCAAATGCCCCCACGGTAACCAGAAGTACGGGGTTTGTTCGGTCGGGACGCTGGTGTCGCGTGTGGCCGTTGGCAATGGCTCGGGCGGTTTCGAGGTGTCGAGGCGTGGGCGTTTGCCCGGTCCGGGAACTTGCTCGTCCGGTGCGGCGACGGGCCGCAACGGGTCGGTTGCCGGGGTGTCGGCGGCGTGCGCAGCTTGAGCTTTCTGACGCCAGAGCAGCGTGCCGGGAATCTGCTCAAACGCCAGATCGAGCAGGTCTCTGCTGGTCGCTGAGGCATATCGGTATTCACCCAGATGGTTTTTACGGACCATGACCGTGCCTTCTGCCGTATCGACGAAGGTTTGTTTGAGTTTGTTGTATCGGATCCCCTCCGATGAAAGTTCCGCTCGGGTCAGGGTGTTTGCATCCTCCGGCAAAAGGTAGGCGGGGTGCTGTGCTGTGACTGGCGTCTCGGATCGGGCCCGTAGGGGTTGCCAGCCGGGGCGCTGAATATGCCAGTTGGGCAAGCCTTCAGACCTCGTTACCACAGGTCCCGGAACACCCGGTGCAAAGGTCAGCGGCACGTAATAGTTGCCTTGCCGATCCTGTTCGACGATGAACCGGCCTTCGTTGCCGAGTTGGGCGTAGGTTCGTTGATCCGGCCCGGTGAACAGCCCGGAGTTTTCTCCGACTGGCGTCAGTTCATTCAAACGGTTTTCGGGCCAGGCGATCGCACTGCGCGCGGTACTTAAGGTATCGCTGCCCAGGCCCGGCATCTCGCTGATGGTAATGCCCGGCGGCCGTGTGACTGAGGTGCCGGATGCCGTAGATCCAGGGGCCGAATCGATGCCAGGCAACGGGCGGGCGGGTACAGGAGTGCCATGGTGAACGCCAGAACCTGATGGCTCAGGTCGTGTTGTAACCGTTGTATCGGCAGCAGCTGTCACAGCAACTTTCTTGGGTGGCTTGGCCATACTCAATTACTCATGGAGTGGTGATGTCGAGCGCAACAAGCGTCTCGGCGCATTTTTTCAGGCGCACTCGTCGGCATCCCGCAGAGCCTTGGCCGGGAGCGAGATGAAGAAGACTGGTGACTTCAACTTCGGAGTGCGCGAGGGGGATAGGTTTTGTTTGAGGGGCGGCTGTTACGCAGGGGGAACATTCATCAAGGTGATCGGCGCAACCTGATGGGTACAGCGATTGAGCACCCGCAGCTGCGAAGACTCTACGCGGGATTTGTCGCTGCGCAGGATCCAGCTATTGGCGGAAAAACTGTAACTCAGCGCCCCGGGCGAGCGATCGGCGAAGGCAATATTGCGCACTTTGACTTCTTGATTGGCCATTGATGTAAACGCTTCAGGCAAGGTTTCTGCCGAGTCAGGTTCTTTGAAGAACCGCGCATCCAGTCCATCCAGATAGACCCGGTCAAAGGAGAGATCCACCACATGGACGATGCCTTTCTCGGTGATGACGCGTACCTGATCGATCAGGTCGTCTTCGTTTTCATAAACCGGTAGATGAACAATGCAGGAACCGATGAATAACTGATTGTTTTCCAGTTTGACCTCGACCTTGCCGAGCGATGTCGCATCGAGCTCCCAGGTCGATGAGTAAGGCAGTCTTTTCGCTGCGTCGGCCAACGCACCGGGGGTCGAGAGTCTCAAGGTTACATTGGCAGTCAGATGGACCAGACAAGTGGCACCTTCACCTTCCAGCGCTTCCATGGCGGTCCGAATGGCTCTGGGCTCGATGGTGGCGCAGGCATTTATTGCATTCACCTTGTACGCTTCGTTCGACGGCAACTCATAGTCGAATTGCTTCTGTCGAAATTTCAAGGGCAGGTTCAGTGGTGTCGTCCACTGCCTGAAGGAGTGCATTTCATAGTTATCGTCGGCCGGGGCGGCATCTGTTTCCGGTGTAAGCCCCGCATTCAAAGCGACACCGTCGTTGAAGATCAGCAAATATTTATGATTGGGGCGAACAGCCATGGTCCGCAGGATCTTGATCATGTTCCGTGGATCAGCGCCGCCGCGCGCCCAGGCAAAGAATTTCAACGTTATGGTTCTTTCACCCAAGTGGTAGGTCAGATCACAACCGGCTATCAGGTCTTCACGCTTCTCGGACTGCCTTGCACTAAAGTGCGCTTCGACTTTGCTTAATTCATCGCTGGCGTAATCCAGGTAAATGCAGGTGTTGACGTCGGGGCGTTCGGTTGAGTAGAAGGTGACACTTTGCTGAGTGCGCGGGATGTAATAACGCGCTTCATGTTGATGCATGGTCCAGCATGCGGGGCTGTAAATAATCAGCGGTTTTGCAGGTTGTCCGTGTTTGATGACATCGACTTCGATATCGATGCTTTTACCACTCTCGATTGTTTCAGGCAGATCAGGTCTGAGCTGATAACCGTCTTTGGTCAAAAAGGTCAGCTTGTTGTTTTTCAGGCGTGTCTGGTTTTCGCTTGTTTCGTAGATGTCGCGGATGGTCACCACGGTTTTCGGCCCGTCGTAGAACTCGAAGCCAGAAGTGATGACCAGCGAGTTCTGTTCGATCACCCAACTTTCAATCAGATCAACCGGCCAATTGAATTCAATTGTGCTTTCCTCTTTACCATCCTCGATGATGCAGAAACGACCTTCCTGGTGAGCGATGAAATACGCATCGATACCTTCTTCACCCGAGGCGGTCGCACCTTTGTGCAGCAACTGTATCTGGTCGTTTCCGGCCCCTGCATTGATCGTGTCCTGGCCGCGTGACTTGATGATGTTGCGGTCATGGGTGCCTGTCACAACGCTTGTCGCGCCGATCATGGTTTCAATGTTCTCGATACTTTCCACAAGACTGTGGAATTTATAAGTCGCGCCGTCCTCTGCATCGATATCCGGAGTACGCACCTGCAATGTGCCTGCTTGCAAATCGATGTCATACCCCTTGGGCGTGACGTGATAGCCATTCAGGGAAAGCGTGTCGTTACCAGCGCCCCCCTTCAACTTCGAATAGGCTGATGTTTCGATGTTTTTCCTGATCTGATCGGCCGCACCGTCGAACGCAAAGTGATCGTCTTTTTCACCGCCTGTCAGGTCCTTGATTCCCGAGCCGTAGTGGAAGATATTCGGTTTTTTTATAACACCTTTGATCGAGTCCTTACCGTCACCGATAAGCCAGAAAATACTCTTGTTTTCTCCGGCAACGCCCAGATGTGCACCGGGCGTAGCCTCGGTAACGCCTTCGCTAGCATCAACGGTGTCATCGCCACCTCGTATCTCGGGTACGTTTTCCGGTTCCCAGGCGTCTATTTTTGTCCACCAGTTACGCTTCCAGACCTGCGTGGGGACGAGCTCGACACTAAATGAGCCATTGACGACGGCCTCGGTGGAATCCTTGAGCTGAACGTCGAGCAAGTTACGAGCATTGCGCTTTAGCTGTTCTGTGTGCTGGATCAAGGTTCTTGCCTGGTTGTAGCGGTCTTTGACGCCTTGCTCGACGTCCAGCATGCAGAATGACAGGAAGCCCGAGCGCCAACGCTCATCCAGAGTCAGTTCGATGTAATCATCAATGTCATCGACGATGCGCACCGCGCTATACACCTGCGATCCGATTGCCAGCATCGCACCGAACAAAAGGCCTACCGGTCCGACAAAAGGCAGCCCTGCCATTGCCAACGTTCCGAGGATAACGGTCATGGCCGCGCTGGTGATGCTCAACCCGGCGCTGACGTAATGATCCATGGCTTCTTTGCCGGTGGCCTTGCTTGCGGCGTTCAGGGAGTTGACGGTGGTGTACACATCGAACGGCAAAGTCAGCGCCCCGCCGATCAAACCGCCGGACCGACCCAGCCTCAGCGCAAACCTGG
Organism: Pseudomonas sp. CROZ-RG-20F-R04-15; assembly: GCF_022662375.1. Taxonomy (GTDB): domain Bacteria; phylum Pseudomonadota; class Gammaproteobacteria; order Pseudomonadales; family Pseudomonadaceae; genus Aquipseudomonas. The sequence continues at coordinate 43,983 of NZ_JAKNQL010000032.1, forward strand.
TTTTGGTGAAATCCCTGAAAGCGGTTTTTCCGGCCGTCAGCATCTCGTTCGCAATCTTGCTGACGACGACGTCAATGGCAATGGAGCCAATTTCCGTGAGCGTACCTGTGGCGTTTATGACAACTTCTTTGGTGTCCCCGGCTTTGATCGCGGCCACCATTCCGCGCAATCCCATGAATATTCCGAATGCCTGGAGTCCGACACTGGAACCGACCGTTAAATGGGTCTTTGCAGCGGCGGCCCAGCGCCGGGCGTTAGGAGGAAGTTGGGTGTGCTGCAAGTCAAGTTTCTGTGCGCAGGTCAGGAGTTTTTCGATTTTGCCAAGAAAGTTTCCGGGATTCGTTTCGACGGTGGTGTTTTCGCGGATCATGGCAGGAGCCGTTATCGGGCGGCGACTGGCCATGTCGAACAGCAGATTCGGCAACAGGTAAACATCGTTACCTTTCGCGGACTTCATGTGATGTGCAATATCGCTGGCGCTGAATTGTAGCGAGTTGATGAATGAGCGTTGCGCATTGCGAAAGAACGTATTGCTGCCGTTCAACGGATGCCCGTCAATAGTTGCACCGAGAGCATGCAGAGAGGCCCGGGTTATCGAAATTTCGCCGATTTGTATAGGGCCGAATACCGAGTCGTTGACTTTCAATTGATCGACTTTGCTTTTCAGCGACGCATCCAGTGGTTTATCGCTGTCATTGTTTATGTCGATGGTCGAATCGTTATGTTTGTTGGGCTCGATTTTCATGTCGGTGATGACGATTGCATCACTTTGTATTACTGCTTCGCTTATAAGCGTGGCCATTTGAACTTCCTTGTTCTGGCAGGTTGTCTTGAAAACAGGCGGAGATAGTACGGGGGACTTTTGAGGGATGTATATAAGTGGGTTGTTGCGGTGTATTGCATATCAAGACATGCAATGACAGTCGGAGGAATCCGAAGTGTGCGACGCCAATCCGTCGGGGAGAACACCAGCCAGACTCGTATCTTTCAAGTCTGGCTGGCTGCAGCCAGGTAACAATTGGTGAAATAACGATTCAGTATCTCAGTGACTGCTGAGTAATGAAGCGGCGCCGGCGCCTCCGAACAAGCCGGCACTGATCCGGTTGAACCAGCTTTGTCCCTTGCCGCTGCGCAGATAACGCGCGGCCCCGTGGGCACCCAGACCGTAGGCCAGTTTGCACAGCAGATCCAGCAGGGTCCAGGTGGCGATCATCACCAGCAGTTGGGGCAGGAACGGTTGCTCGGCACTGAGGAACTGCGGCAGAAACGCGGCGAAGAACAGGATGTCCTTGGGATTGCTGGCACCGAGCACGAAGGCGCGTGCGAACAACGCGCGGAAACGTGGCACCGGCGCGGCTTGCGGCACGTCAGCGCCGACTGATGGCTGACGCGACTGTTGCCAGCTCTGCCAGGCGAGGTAGAACAGATACAGTGCGCCGACGATTTTCAGCACGCTGAACAGTTGCTCCGAGGCCAGCAGCAGTGCGCCAAGGCCTAATGCCGATGCACTGAGCAGGCAGATCGAAGCCGTCACGCCGCCGAGAAATGCCGGGTAAGAACGACGCAAACCGTAATTCAGACTGTTGCTGATCATCAGCAACGACAGTGGCCCCGGAATCAGGATCACCACCAATGCAGCACCGCTGAACAGCAGCCAGGTTTCCAGACTCATCACTTTGCTCCTTTCTATTGTTATCAAGATGCACAAAAGCCCCACCCGCAAGGGTGAGGCTGTTTGGAAACCTGAACCGCGTCGCGCTTACAGGAAAATGAACTTGGCGATGAAGATCGCGCAGAGCACCCACAGGCTGACGGAGATTTCCTTGTACTTGCCGGTACCGGCCTTCAACGCCACGTAGGTGATGAAGCCCAGTGCGATGCCGTCAGCGACCGAGAAAGTCAGCGGCATCATGATTGCGGTAACGATGGCCGGGATCGCGTCAGTGGCTTCGTCCCATTCGATGTGGGCCATGCCGCCCATCATCAGCATCGCAACGTAGATCAGTGCACCGGCGGTGGCGTAAGCGGGAATCATGCCGGCCAGCGGTGCGAAAAACATCGCCGCTATAAATAGCACACCTACGGTGACGGCGGTAAGACCAGTCCGACCACCAGCGGCCACGCCGGCGGCACTTTCTACATAGCTTGTGACTGGAGGCACACCGACTACGGCTCCGAAAACGCTGGAGGCACTGTCGGCTTTCATGGCGCGGGAGAGGTTTTCGATACGGCCGTCAGCGTTGACCAGATTGGCGCGCTGAGCCACGCCCATCAGGGTGCCGGCGGTGTCAAACATGTGCACAAACAGGAAGGCTAGCACCACGCTGATCATGCTGACGTTGAACACGCCGGCAATATTCATCGCCATGAAGGTCGGCGCAAGGCTTGGCGGAGTCGACATGATCCCTTCGTAATGCACGATGCCCAGGCCCCAACCGGCCAGGGTCACGGTAATGATGCTGATGAGGATCGCGCCGAAGACTTTGTGGTAGCTGAGGATCGCAATCATCAGAAAGCAGATGGCGGCGAGCAACGGGCCAGGTTCACGCAGGGAGCCGAGCTTGATCAGGGTTGCCGGGCTATCGACGACGATGCCGGCGGTTTTCAGACCGATCAGGCCAAGGAACAAGCCCACACCGGCACCCATCGCAAAGCGCAGGCTGACCGGAATGCTGTTGAGCAGCCACTCGCGAATCCGCGAGAAGGTCAGGATCATGAACAGCACACCGGAGACAAACACTGCACCGAGTGCGGTTTCCCAGTTGTAGCCCATGGTGCCGACTACGGTGTAGGTGAAGAACGCGTTGAGGCCCATGCCCGGTGCCAGACCGACCGGCCAGTTGGCGTACAGACCCATCAACAGGCAGCCCAGTGCGGCAGCGATACAGGTGGCGACGAAGGCTGCACCGTGGTCAATCCCGGCATCGGCCATGATGTTCGGGTTGACGAAGATGATGTAGGCCATGGTGATGAAGGTTGTCAGACCGGCAATCAGCTCGGTCTTCACCGTGGTGCCATGCAAGCTGAGTTTAAACAGACGTTCCAGCAAGCCACTGCGTAATGGTGGCGAGAGATCCAGCGTCGATGCTTCGGATTTGCGGCTTTCCACAGCGAGTACTCCTCAAGAGTTTTATTGTTATTTCCAGGGCCGGACCCATGAGGGGTGGCAGCGGCCCTTTGAGGCACTTGCGAATTTGTTGACCATGCGGTCAGGAACTCGCACGCTGTGGATTATGCTTTTGTGTACAAATAAAGCAAATATTGTTTTTGGTTTTGTTTACGAAAGTTCCGTCGATAGGGATATATCGTTTGTGCGGGCCCCTTCGCGAGCAAGCTCGCTCCCACAGGGAAACGCGCTTTAATGTGGGAGCGAGCCTGCTCGCGAAGAGGGCGCACCTGTCAGTCGAGATGTGTCTGACTGTTCCCCAACGCCAGATTCACCGCCAACCAGCCATTCACCGCCGCCTCCCCAGCCTCGGCAAACACCCGCTCCAGCAGCTTCACCTGCTCACGGCGCAACGCCTGTTCAAACTTCGCGCCGTCCGCTGTCAGCTCCAGCAGCCGCTTACGCTTGTCAGCTTGCGACGCCACGCTGTCGACCAGATGCATTTCCTGCAACTGCCGCAACGGCATGTTCAGCGCCTGTTTGCTCACCCCGAGCAACTCCAGTAATTCCTTCACACTCAAATTCGGATAGCGCGCGATGAAGAACACAATGCGCTGATGCACTCGGGAGAGGCCGCGCCGCTCGAGCATTTCGTCAGCTTTGGCGGTGAACGCCTGATAGCCGAAAAAAAATGCTTCCATCGCCTGCTGCTGACTGGACGGATTTTTAAGGTCAAGCATGTTGACGTACTCGCTCAAGCTGTCGTAATTTCAGTCAACAAGTTTGACTCATTTTTCCCATGCCTCGCTACCGGTGACTTCCATGGCTTTTTCCGAACGTGTCTCGCGCCTTAAGAGTTCTTTGATCCGAGAAATCCTCGCCGCTGCTCAACGTCCGGAGGTGATGTCGTTTGCTGGCGGCTTGCCGGCCGAAGCCATGTTGCCGAAAGTCGAGTGGGCCGACATGCCGCTGGCGCTCGGCCAATACGGCATGAGCGAAGGCGAACCAGCGTTGCGCGAAGCGTTGGCGGCGGAGACGAGGGCACTTGGCCTGGAATGTCAGGCGAGTCAGGTGCTGGTGGTCAGCGGTTCCCAGCAAACCCTCGATCTGGCGGCCAAGCTGTACATCGACAAGGGCACGGAGATTTTGCTGGAGGCGCCGACCTATCTCGCCGCACTTCAGATTTTCCAGCTGTTCGGCGCTGATTGCCTGACCGTGCCGCAAGAGTCCGACGGCCCGAACCTGGCGCAATTGCGTAATCGTCTGGAACAGCATCGTCCGGCGTTCATCTATCTGATCCCGACCTTTCAAAACCCGTCAGCCGTGCGCTACAGCGAAGCCAAGCGCGCCGCCGTTGCGGCATTGCTCGATGAATTCGGCGTCACGCTGATCGAAGACGAGCCCTACCGTGAACTGACTTTCGATGGCGGCAGCGCCAAACCGATTGCCGGACGCCTGCAGAAATCCAGCTGGATCTACACCGGCACCGTGTCGAAAACCTTGCTGCCGGGTTTACGTGTCGGCTACCTGATTGCCAGTCCCGATCTGTTTCCGCACTTGCTCAAACTCAAGCAATCAGCGGATCTGCACACCAACCGCATCGGTCAGTGGCAGGCGTTGCAGTGGATCGGCACTGAGAAATATCAGCAGCACTTGAGTGAGTTACGTGGATTCTATCGGCAGCGGCGCGATGCGTTTCAGACGGCACTGGAAACGCATTTTGCTGATCTGGCGGATTGGAACATGCCACAGGGTGGGCTGTTTTTCTGGCTGACGTTGAAGCAACCGCTGGATACGCGAACGTTGCTTAACGAGGCGTTGGCCAATGATGTGGCGTTCATGCCGGGCGAGCCGTTCTTTCCGGAGCCGGATAACCATCACGGGCATTTGCGCTTGAATTTCAGCCACATCGATCCGGCGCGACTGGATGAAGGGTTGAAGCGACTGGCGGCGGTGGTACGTCGGGCGCAGCTAGAGAAAGCGGCCTGAAAACAAATAAACCGGCTCAAGGGCCGGTTTATTTTTGTCTGGGATTTGCGGTGGCTGAGAGGGCCTCTTCGCGAGCAGGCTCGCTCCCACAGTGGAAATGCATTCCAAAGGGTGGGAGCGAGCCTGCTCGCGAAGGCGTCAATCAACCCACCAAATAATCTTCAGACAGCAGCAAAGCGCTTATCCAGATAATCAATAATCACCTTGGACTCGTACATCCAGGTGGTCTGGCCATTCTCTTCAATGCGCAGGCAAGGCACCTTGATCCGGCCACCCTGATCCAGCAACGTCTGCCGATCCTGTTCGTTGTTCTTCGCATCCTTCAGCGCTACCGGCACATTCAGGCGGCGCAGCGTACGACGGGTTTTCACGCAGAACGGACAGGCGTGGAACTGATACAGGGTCAGGTCTTTTGCAGCAGCATCCACCTGAGCCTGAGCAGCGGCGGGGCGTTTTTTCTTGCCCGGACGGGTGATGAAGTCGATGAAGATAACCAGTTGGCCGAGGCCGACACGAAGCGCTTTGACGAACACGTTGAAGCCTCACGGTGCAGATTGAGTAAGGCGCGCAGCTTACCCGATTTTTCACGGACGAAAAAAAACCGGCGATGAATGCCGGTTTTCTTCGTGCTGCAAATTACTTGATCAGGCTGAGAAACTCGCTGCGGGTCGCTGCGTTTTCACGGAACTCACCGAGCATCACCGAGGTGATCATCGACGAATTCTGTTTCTCGACACCGCGCATCATCATGCACATGTGCTTGGCCTCGATCACCACGGCAACGCCCAGCGCGCCGGTGACTTGTTGCACCGCATCGGCGATCTGACGGCTGAGATTTTCCTGAATCTGCAGGCGGCGGGCGTACATATCAACGATCCGCGCGACCTTCGACAGGCCCAGCACTTTGCCGCTCGGGATGTACGCAACGTGCGCCTTGCCGATGAACGGCAGCAGGTGGTGCTCGCACAACGAGTACAACTCGATGTCCTTGACCAGCACCATTTCGCTGTTGTCGGAGCTGAACAGGGCACCGTTGGTGACCTCTTCGAGCGTCTGTTCATAACCGCGGCAGAGGTACTGCATGGCTTTGGCGGCACGCTTTGGCGTGTCGAGCAGGCCCTCGCGGGAAACGTCCTCGCCCAATTGGCCGAGAATCGCGGTGTAATTCTGTTCCAGGGACATGAAACTACCTGTGGGGATTTTCGCAAAGGGCAAGGGTACGGTGGCGGACACAACCCTGCAAGTTCGGTGTAACGGGATTATTCGTCGCGACCTTCCATCATGGTGCGTTTAAGCATCACGTAAACCGCACCGGCGCCACCATGTTTGGCCTGGCACGAGCAGAATCCGAGTACCTGTGCATGCTGGCGCAACCAGGTGTTGACGTGGCTTTTGATCATCGGCCGCTTGCCGTCCAGCCGCACGGCCTTGCCGTGGGTGACGCGCACGCAGCGGATTTCGAATTTTGTCGCTTCAGCGAGAAAGGCCCAGAGGGTTTCGCGGGCTTTCTCGACGCTCATGCCATGCAGGTCGAGGCTGCCTTCGAACGGGATCTGACCGACCTTGAGTTTGCGCATCTGACTTTCCTGCACGCCGTCACGCGCCCACATCAACTCGTCTTCCGGGCCGACGTCGATCACAAACTGATCGGACAGACCATCAACGGTAGCGGTGTCAGTGCGCACGGTGGCCGACTGACGCAGCTTGGCAATCTGTGCGCGGTCAGTCTTGGGTTTGCCGGTGTCGGCGCGGTCGTGCTTGATCGGCTTGACGCCGCGCAACTCGTTTTTGAACAGGGAAAAATCGTCGTCTTGCATGTCAGCCTCCGTGAAGGGCGGCCAGTTTACCCAAGTCGAAACAAAACGGCCCGGCAAAAAGCCAGGCCGGTGAGTCAGTCGTGTTTTTTCATCAGGTGCGGGGACATGTTCAGTTCCCGCGATTGCCGTGCGCGACGGCGGCAGCGACGCCACAGGGCGACACCGAAATACAGAAACAGCAAACCGACCGCCAGAATGATTGCCGAGCCCATTGGCGTGGCATTCAAGTCACCGAGCGCTGGTGGGCGCCCGAGCAGGCTGGCCGCCCCGGCCATCGCCAGCAGCACACCGAACGTCGCCAGAATGGCGGCGATCGCTGCGCCGAATCGAAAACGCCAGTTGCTTTGGCCTTTGGGCCGCAAGCGGCGTGCGTCAAATCCATCGGATAACTTCATTCCGACCTTCCTCAATGGGTATCGGCCCTTCGACCGGGAGTTGACCGGGTTGTTCCTGAGGCTATGGCATTTGCGGCAAATGAGAGGATTTTGCGGATGAGCGGCGCCGTGAGCCGCTCATCAGAGCAGATCAGATCAGGTCTTGAGTCAATGCGAGGGTGGCAAAGTTGTCCGCCATGATCGCCATTTCCGCTTCCTGCACCACCGCGGCGCTGAGCACGCGGCCCTTGAACGGCAAGTCGCGGGTGGCGCAGGCGTCTTCCACCAGGGTGCAACGGAAACCCAGGTTCTTCGCCGCACGCACGGTGGTGCTGACGCTGGAGTGGCTCATGAAACCACAGACGATCAAGTCCAGCGAGCCAAGGTTTTGCAGACGATCAAGCAACTCGGTGCCATGGAACGCGCTCGGCAGCAGTTTGCCAATGATGGTTTCATCACCTTGTGGCTCGAGGCCCGGGATGAATTCGCCGCGCTCGCCCTGCGGGTCGAACAGGCCACCGACGGTGCCGAGGTGACGCACGTGCACGATCGGCCGACCGGCTGCACGGGCTGCGGCAACCACTTGTTTGATGTTCGCGACGGCCGCGTCCATGCCGCTCAGGGCCAGCGGGCCACTGAGGTACTCTTTCTGGGCATCGATGATGACCACGGTGGCATGGCTCAGTGTGGCCGCTGCGTAACCGCGACCGCTGAGTTGAAACATCGTTTTTGGAACGGACATTCTGGGGCTCCTTGGGGTGGGGCTTTTGCGACATTGTCCTCTGGCTGAGCGGTTCTGTGAATCGCTACCATCGTAGGCACCGTCGTTACTGGCCTGCAGCCTTGTCAAGTTACACGTTCTGTTCAATAGCCGGTGCAAAAAACAGAAAACTCCTACTGTCGCCTCGATGTTTTTCCTGCGTCGTCGTCACGCGTTTTGGCTGGTAGAATCGCCAGTCGTTTTTTCTGGAGTTCTGCCCCGTGATCACTTCCCGACTTCGTACCCTGCGTGACCATATCCGTTGGGCCGTCAGCCGCTTCCATGGGGAGGATCTGTTTTTCGGCCATGGCACCGACAATGCCTGGGACGAAGCCCGGCAGCTGGTGCTCGGTGCATTGCACCTGCCGTGGGAGATTGCCGACAGCTACCTCGATTGCGCGCTGGAAGACGACGAACTGGTCAACCTGCAACGCCTGCTCAAGCGCCGCATCGAAGAGCGCATTCCCACCGCTTACCTGTTGGGCGAAGCGTGGTTCTGCGGCATGTCGTTTATCGTCGATGAGCGCGTGTTGATCCCGCGTTCGCCGATTGGCGAGCTGATCGAAAACCGCTTCGCCCCGTGGATCGGCACCGAACCTGCGCGCATCCTCGACCTGTGCACCGGCTCCGGTTGCATCGGCATCGCCTGTGCCTACGAGTTCCAGAACGCCGAAGTGGTGCTGGCGGATCTGTCGTTCGAAGCGCTGGAAGTGGCCAATCAGAACATCGAGCGTCATGGTGTCGATGAGCGCGTGTACACCGTGCAGGGCGATGGTTTTGATGGTTTGCCGGGTCAGCGCTTCGACCTGATCGTGTCGAATCCGCCTTACGTGGATGCGGAAGATTTCGCTGACATGCCAGATGAATATCAGCATGAGCCTGAGCTGGGTCTGGCCTGCGGCGATGATGGTCTGAATCTGGTTCGACGCATGCTCGCTGAAGCGGCCGATCATCTGACCGAGAAGGGCTTGTTGATCGTTGAAGTGGGCAACAGCCAGGTGCACGTTGACGCGCTGTACCCGGAAGTCGATTTCGCCTGGCTCGAGTTCGAGCGCGGCGGGCATGGCGTGTTCATGCTGACAGCGGAGCAGTGCCGCGATCATCAGGCCTTGTTCGCCTCCCGCGTCTAATCGGCCGATCGTTCCCACGCTCTGCGTGGGAATGCCTCAATGGACGCTCTGCGTCCGCTGTTGGGACGCGGAGCGTCCCGGGCTGCATTCCCACGCGGAGCGTGGGAACGATCAGCCATCAGCGGTGCGTGGCAATCCAGATCAACAACCCCGCCTGAAACACTGCAAACGCCACCAGACAGGTAATGGTGAAACGCAAACCAGCGTCTTCACGCTTGAACTTGCTGACCTTGTCTTCCTGCTTCTTCAGCTTCACTTCCTGCTCGGCCAGATTCTGCTCGGCCTGCTGAAGCATCTGCGCCGCTTCAAGGATTTCGACGATCTGCAGCTTTTCGCTGTTCCAGTCGCCGAGCAAATCGCCAACCTGCACTTCCTTGACGCTGCCCTTCAAATGCTGGGCATCGGCATAGACCACATCAAAACCATGCACACGCAGGAAATGATCGCGACGCAGACGCGTGTCTTCGTTCAGCGCGTCCTTGTTGTTCAAGTCCATGCCGTCGACGGTGTAGGTCGGCCAACGCTTTTTCGCCCAATTGATGCCTTGTGCGGCCATATAACGGCCAATGCCACGGTTCATCGGTTCGATTTGCAGGCCGCTGTCCGGGCCGAAGTGCACACGCTTGGTGGTGTGATCCACCCACACGTCCAGCTGATTCTGCTCTTTGCGCACACGCTGGCCCGGCAGTTTGATCGCCATGCGCATCAGGCTTTTTTCTTTGCTGTTGCGCTCGGCATAGCCGAACTCGACGAAGCGCAAGGGACGGCCGCCGGTGTTGCGGTCGGTCTGCAGCGGGGCCAGGCGGAGCATCTTGTGGTGCTCGACGTGGACATCCGCCCACGGCAGCTCGACCGCTGGCGGTGCGTCTTTTTCAGCGGTGGTGTCGGGTGAAGTCGGGGTATCAGTCATAACGGCGAGATCCTGTCCAAGCCCTGCTTGTCGCCAGCCATTGCGCTGGCGACAAAGACTTATCGGCCGTTTTTTGCAGGACTAGAGGGCAAACAACGGTTAACGGGTGCGAAGTCCGTCAATAAACTCGATGATCTTGCTGCCCAGTTCCGCTGCCAGCGGCAAATTCGGATCCTTGTACGAAGCCAATTGCCGCTTCATATCGTTGTGGACGATGCGCATGACGTGGTTCATGCCTTCGATCACCGCCAGTTCGGCGTCCGGTTTCGCGGCTTTCAGCGCCTGCGCATCGCCAACGCCGACCTGCATGTCATTGCTGCCCTGAACAATCAGCGCCGGCATCTTCAGTTGCGCAAAGGCTTTTGCCGGATCCTGACGGAACAGCGAAATCAGATACGGCTGCACGCTTGGACGGAAAATCACCTGCAACGGCTGTGGCACATTGTCGTCGGTGTGGCCAGCCTTGAGGCTGTCGAGCAGTTCGTTACTGCGCAGCATCAGCGGTGGCGGCAGGCTGCGGGCCAGTTGCTCGCGGATCACCTGATCGACTGGACGGGCGCTGCCGGACAGAGAAATCACCGCCGCCGCATCGACTTTCGGCGCCGCGAGGCTGGCGATCAGCGCGCCTTCGCTGTGGCCGAGCAGGATCAATTTGCCGAAACGCGGATCGGCCTTGAGCTTCTGCCCCCATGCCACCGCATCCGCGGCGTAGGCTTCTATCGACAAATTGCGCTCATCCGGCGTCGCAGCGAGACTCGCGGCCACCCCGCGCTTGTCGTAACGCACGCTGGCGATGTTGTGTTTGGCCAGCACCCAGGCCAGCCGCTTGAGGCTGTCGTTGCGCCCGCCGTCGGGGTTGTTTCCGTCACGATCCGTAGGACCCGAGCCAGAAATGATCAGGACAACCGGCACCGGGTTGTCGGATTTTGGCAGCAGCAGCGAACCGAAAAGTTCGCCAGTGCCGGTATCCAAAGTGACCGGGCGTTGTAGGACCGTCGCTTGGGCAAAGCCCGTAAAGAGGGTAAGACTCAAGATCAAAACTCGCAGCATCATCACGCCATCATTCGCCAAGGTGCCGGTTGGACTCGCCAGCACCACTAAGGTTCGAGGATGAACTACTCGGTTAGCCTGCGTATACTGGCGCGCATCACGAATTTGGGTTTGATTTCACGGAGCGTCCTGCATGTCCGGCAATACCTACGGCAAGTTGTTCACTGTCACCACCGCTGGCGAAAGCCATGGTCCGGCGTTGGTCGCCATTGTCGACGGCTGCCCGCCGGGCCTGGAGATCTCCCTCGAAGACTTGCAGCGCGACCTCGATCGCCGCAAGCCGGGCACCAGCCGCCACACCACCCAGCGTCAGGAAGCCGACGAAGTCGAAATCCTTTCCGGCGTGTTCGAAGGGCGCACCACCGGTTGCTCGATCGGCTTGCTGATCCGCAACACCGACCAGAAGTCCAAGGACTACTCGGCGATCAAGGATCTGTTCCGCCCGGCCCACGCCGACTACACCTACCACCACAAATACGGCGAGCGCGATTACCGTGGCGGCGGCCGCAGCTCGGCCCGCGAAACCGCGATGCGCGTAGCGGCGGGTGCGATTGCCAAGAAGTACCTCGCCACTCAGGGCATCGTGATTCGTGGCTACATGAGCCAGCTCGGCCCGATCGAAATCCCGTTCAAGACCTGGGATTCGGTGGAAGACAATGCCTTTTTCAGCCCCGATCCGGACAAAGTCCCGGAGCTGGAAGCCTACATGGACCAATTGCGCCGCGATCAGGACTCGGTCGGGGCGAAGATCACCGTGGTTGCCGAAGGCGTGATGCCGGGTCTGGGCGAGCCGATTTTCGACCGTCTCGACGCTGAGCTGGCCCATGCGCTGATGAGCATCAACGCGGTCAAAGGCGTGGAAATCGGCGCCGGTTTCGCCTCGGTCGCGCAACGTGGCACCGAGCACCGCGATGAAATGACCCCGGAAGGTTTCCTCAGCAACAACGCCGGCGGCATCCTCGGCGGCATCTCGTCCGGTCAGCCGATTGTTGCCCATCTGGCCTTGAAGCCGACTTCCAGCATCACCACGCCGGGTCGTTCGATCGACATCCACGGCAATCCGGTGGACGTGATCACCAAGGGCCGTCACGACCCTTGCGTCGGCATTCGTGCCACGCCGATCGCCGAAGCGATGATGGCCATCGTGCTGATGGATCACTTGCTGCGTCACCGTGGGCAGAACGCCGATGTGCGCGTGAGCACCCCGGTGCTGGGCCAGCTTTGATGGCAGGCTCTGAAGCCGTCGCGGCATAACCGTGGCGGCGCTCCCTTACTGGCGGCTGTCCAGTTTTTATCTGTTCTATTTCGCCTTGCTCGGTTCGACAGCGCCGTTTCTGGCGCTGTACTTCGATCACCTCGGTTTCAGTCCAGCGCGGATCGGCGAACTGGTCGCCATCCCGATGCTGATGCGCTGCGTGGCGCCGAACATCTGGGGCTGGCTCGGCGATTACACCGGCAAACGTCTGGCAATCGTGCGCTTCGGCGCGGTGTGTACGCTGCTGACTTTCTCGTTGATTTTCGTCAGCAAGACCTACGCCTGGCTGGCGATGGTCATGGCGTTGCACGCGTTCTTCTGGCACGCGGTGCTGCCGCAGTTCGAAGTCATCACCTTGGCGCATTTGCAGGGGCAGACCTCGCGGTACAGCCAGATCCGTCTGTGGGGTTCGATCGGTTTCATCATCACCGTGGTTGCGCTGGGTCGGCTGTTCGAATGGCTCAGCCTCGATATCTACCCGACGGCGCTGGTGCTGATCATGGCCGGCATCGTCCTCAGCAGTCTGTGGGTGCCGAACGCGCAACCACCGCAAGGCAATCGGCCGAGCGGTGAGGGCTTTCTAAAGCAACTGCGCAACCCCGGCGTGTTGGCGTTTTATGGCTGCGTTGCGCTGATGCAAATGAGCCACGGCCCGTATTACACCTTTCTCACCCTGCACCTTGAGCGACTCGGTTACACACGCGGCACCATCGGCATGCTCTGGGCCGTGGGTGTGGTCGCCGAAGTGCTGATGTTCCTGGCCATGAGCCGGATTCTCGCGCGGTTTTCCCTGCGCCGGGTGTTGATGGCAAGTTTTCTGCTGGCGGCGCTGCGCTGGTTGCTGCTAGGTTCGTTCGCCGAGTTTCTTTGGGTGTTGCTGTTCGCGCAGATTCTGCATGCGGCGACCTTCGGGAGTTTTCACGCCGCTGCCATCGCCTTCGTGCAACGTAGCTTCGGTGCGCGTCAGCAAGGGCAGGGTCAGGCGTTGTACGCCGCACTGGCGGGCACCGGCGGCGCCATGGGCGCGTTGTATTCCGGTTACAGCTGGAGTGCCCTCGGCGCGACATTGACCTTTAGTATTGCCAGTCTCGCGGCGCTCGCTGCTGCCGTTATCATTGCCACACGTATGCAAGAGGACAGGCCATGAGCCTTACGCGTGAACAACTCGCCCAGCAAATCGTCGATGCCGGGCGTTTTCTTTATGGTCGCGGCTGGTCGCCGGCCACCAGCAGCAACTACTCAACACGCCTGTCGCCGAGCGAAGCGCTGTTGACGGTGTCCGGCAAGCACAAGGGCCAGTTGGGTCTGGACGATGTGCTCGCCACCGACCTTTCCGGCAACAGCCTGGAACCGGGCAAAAAGCCGTCCGCCGAAACCCTGCTGCACACTCAGCTATATAGCTGGCGCCCGGAGATCGGCGCAGTGCTGCACACCCACTCGGTCAACGCCACGGTGCTGTCGCGCCTGACCCCGGAAGACTTTATCGAGTTCGAAGACTACGAGCTGCAAAAAGCCTTCAGCGGCATCTCGACCCACGAATCACGGGTGCGCGTGCCGATTTTCGACAACGATCAGGACATTGCGCGCCTCGCCGCCAAGGTGCAGCCTTGGCTCGACGCCCATCCCGATTGCGTCGGTTATCTGATTCGCGGCCACGGTCTCTACACCTGGGGTGCGCAGATGAATGACGCGCTGCGGCAGATCGAGGCCTTTGAATTTCTGTTTGAATGCGAGTTGAAAACCCGCAGCGTCATGAACCGCCAAGGCTGACTTCACCAGAAGTAGCCCATTTGCCTGATGAAATGCTGTGCCCGACCGGTCTGCAAGAACCGGACGGCAAGGCCGATACCGAGGAATTGCCCCATGAGCAGCCTGTCCGTCTATCACGTTTCCAGCCCCGACATTCCCAACAAAGTGCTGACCCACTTTGAAGACATCGCCTCGACCCTGGCCGAGCAGGGCGTGCGCTTCGACCGCTGGCAAGCCGCCGCAAAGATCCAGCCCGGCGCCACGCAGGAAGAAGTGATCAGCGCTTATAAAGAACAGATCGACAAACTGATGACCGAGCGCGGTTACATCACTGTCGACGTCATCAGCCTGAACAGCGATCACCCGCAAAAAGCCGAATTGCGCGCCAAGTTTCTCGAAGAACACCGCCATGGCGAAGACGAAGTACGCTTTTTCGTTGCTGGTCGTGGCCTGTTTACCTTGCACATCGACGATTACGTTTACGCAGTGCTCTGTGAGAAGAACGACCTGATTTCAGTGCCGGCCGGCACCAAGCACTGGTTCGACATGGGCGAGCACCCGCACTTCGTGGCGATCCGCCTGTTCAACAACCCTGAAGGCTGGGTTGCCAACTTCACCGGCGAAGACATCGCCGGCCGTTTCCCGCGTCTGGAGGACTGATTCGATGTCGATCAAAGCGATTGTCACTGACATCGAAGGCACCACCAGCGCGGTGAGTTTCGTGTTTGACGTGCTGTTTCCTTATGCCGCCAAACACTTGCCGGATTTCGTTCGGCAGAACGCCGAACGCGCCGATGTTGCCGAGCAACTCGACGCCGTGCGCCGCGACAGCAATGCACCGCAGGCGGATGTTGAACGGGTTGTTGAAATTCTCTTGAGCTGGATCGAGGAAGATCGCAAAGCCACGCCGCTCAAGGTCTTGCAAGGCATGGTCTGGGCGCAGGGTTATCACGCCGGGCAGTTGAAGGGGCATGTCTACCCGGATGCCGTTGAAGCGCTGCGACGCTGGCATGCTGCGGGTTATCAACTGTTCGTTTACTCGTCCGGTTCGATTCAGGCGCAGAAATTGATTTTCGGCTGCTCGGAGGAGGGGGATCTGACGCCGTTGTTCAGCGGGTATTTCGACACGACGTCAGGGCCCAAGCGCGAGGCGCAGTCTTACACCAACATCCAGCAAGCCATCGGTGTTGAGCCGCAAGAGATTCTGTTCCTCTCGGACATCGTCGAAGAGCTGGACGCCGCTCAGTCGGCAGGCCTGCAAACCTGCGGCCTGGCCCGCGAAGGCGGCGAGCTGGGCAGCCACATCACCGTCGACACCTTCACCGGCATAGAACCCGAAGCCTTCTAATTTCACCCATTCCTAATGTGGGAGCGAGCCTGCTCGCGAAAGCGTCCGTTCAGCCAACCTTTTCAGTGCCTGACACACAGCCTTCGCGAGCAGGCTCGCTCCCACAGTAGATTTTCCATAAGCCACAAAAAAACAGGCCGTGAAGCGAGAGCTCCACGGCCTGTTTTGTTTAACGCGGTTTATGCGTTACAGCGAGTGATAAGTCGGCAGGGCAAAACGCTGCTGGCTCTGCAGCATCGCGATTTGCGGCAGCTCACTGGCTTGCTCGGCCAGGTCACGGCGAATCGCGCTGATCGCCCACGACAGTTGGTCGCCGGCATGCAGTTGTTGATAAGTCAGTGCGCGTTTAAACACTTTGCCGTCGCTGCTGCGCAGAGTCAGCAGGATCCCGCCATCGGGACGTGGCGCAGTGGTGACGTCGAAGTTGGAGAACAGGGAGGTAAATTTTTCTTGGATCAGGCTCATGTCTTTCAGCTCCGTATGCACTTGAATGGCAAGCATGCAGAGGAGGTTGCAGCGATTGTGCCAGCATTTGTTAAATAAAAAATGCTTATAAATCAATAGCTTAAAAGAAATGCAATTTGCAGGGGTCGTGCAATCTGCATGAATGGCCATCGTGCATCCTGCATTTTGCGGGATCGTTGTCGAATTGACGGAACCAATTGATAGCCCGGCGATCATCGCGGCCGTTCCCCCATCAGTAGATACAAAACATTGCAAAAACCGCGTGTACAGCGCGAGAAGCGCTGACGTATTTTCGATCTCGACCCGCATTCGAATGCGCGGGTTGCTTCAAGCCAAAGCCCGAAAAATAAAAACATCGGCCTGCACGCCAAGGTCGAACGGGGAGCTTCCATGAGTCACGCGCCAAGCGACACGATTACCTGGAGCATGATGCTCCGCAAACTGCCGATGATTGCCAAAGCCATCCCACGGGTGGTCAAAGGCATGAAGGTAGCCAACGTCACGGATCCGACCCAAAGCTGTGGCCTTGGCTGGACATTCGAACAAGCGACGCTGCGCAATCCCGAGGGCCCGGCGTTATTGCAGGGCGATGTGCTGCTGACCTATGTGCAGGTCAACCAGTGGGCCAACCGCATCGCTCACTATCTGAACGGGCAGGGCATCGGCAAGGGCGACGTGGTCGCGGTGTTTATTGAAAACCGCCCGGAATTGCTGGTGACCATCCTGGCGCTGGCCAAGGTCGGCGCGGTCAGCGCGCTGCTCAATACCTCGCAGACTCGCGACACGCTGATCCACAGTGTGAATCTGGTGGCGCCGGTGGCGATTGTCGTGGGTGAAGAACTGCTTTCGTCTTATGCGGCGATTCGCGACCAAGTGGCGATTACCGCGCCGCGCACCTGGTTTGTCGCCGATCAGGACACCTGTAGCCATCCGGGCATTGCACCCGAAGGCTACGTCAACCTGATCAGCGCCAGTGCCGATGCTTCCAGCGAGAATCCGCCGAGCAGTCAGCAAGTGTTTTTCGACGATCCGTGTTTCTACATTTACACCTCCGGCACCACCGGCCTGCCCAAGGCCGGCGTGTTCAAGCACGGGCGCTGGATGCGCAGCTCCGCCAGTTTCGGCATGATCGCCCTCAACATGGGCCCCGACGATGTCGTCTATTGCACCTTGCCGCTGTATCACGCCACCGGTCTTTGCGTGTGCTGGGGCTCGGCGGTCAATGGCGCCTCGGGCTTCGCGATACGGCGCAAATTCAGCGCCAGCCAGTTCTGGACCGACGTGCGCCGCTACCGCGCGACGACCATCGGTTACGTCGGCGAGCTATGCCGTTATCTGGTCGATCAACCGGCCAGCGCCGATGACAGCCGCCACGACGTGCGCAAGATGATTGGTAACGGCTTGCGTCCCGGCGCCTGGGCCGAGTTCAAAACGCGCTTTGCGGTTGAACACATCTGTGAGTTGTACGCGGCGAGCGACGGCAACATCGGCTTTACCAACATTCTCAACTTCGACAACACCATCGGTTTTTCCCTGATGGCCTGGGAGTTGGTGGCCTACGACCATGACAGCGGTGAGCCGCTGCGTAGTTCCGACGGTTTCATGCGCAAGGTCGGCAAGGGCGAGCAGGGCCTGTTGCTGGCGCGAATCGACGAGAAGGCGCCGCTGGACGGTTACACCGATCCGAAGAAAACCGCCAAGGTTGTCCTTCACGACGTGTTTGGCAAAGGTGATCGCTTTTTCAACACTGGCGATTTGCTGCGCAACATCGGTTTCGGCCACGCACAATTTGTTGATCGACTGGGTGACACCTATCGCTGGAAGGGCGAAAACGTCTCGACCACTGAAGTCGAAAACCTGCTGCTGCAACATCCGCACATCTCTGAGGCGGTGGCGTATGGCGTAGAGATCCGCAATACCAACGGCCGCGCCGGCATGGCGGCGATCACGCCAGCGGAGTCCCTCGCGACGCTGGATTTCGCCGAGTTGCTGACCTTCGCCCGCGAACGTATGCCGGCCTATGCAGTGCCGTTATTTCTGCGGGTGAAGGTGAAAATGGAAACCACAGGCACCTTCAAATACCAGAAAACTCGACTGAAAAATGAAGGCTTCGACCCGGGCCAGACGGGCGATGATCCGATCTACGCATGGCTGCCCGGCACCCAGACTTACGTTCGGGTGACCGATGAGGTGCTGGCGGAAATTCATCAGGGCAAGCATCGTTATTGAATCTGGCTATGAGCCGGCTTGAGAAAAAGGGGGTGACAGCCGCCGTCTCGCTCGGGAAACTGTCGGCTTTCCGATTGACCGAAAGTGGAGTTACCCCATGTCCGACCAAAGCCGCCAGATGACCCCTGAAGAAGCTGCCGAATTCACCGAGCAGGTTTTCAACAAGGCTCGCGACGGTGATGCCGAGATGCTCGATCGCCTGGTCACCGCTGGTTTGCCGGTGAACCTGAAGAACAGCAAGGGCGACACGCTGCTGATGCTCGCCAGCTATTACGGCCATGTCGATGCGGTGCAGGTGCTGCTTAAACACAAAGCCGATCCGGAAATGCGCAATGGCAACGGCCAGAGCCCGATTGCGGGTGCGGCATTCAAAGGTGATCTGGCGGTGGTCAAGGCGCTCGTCGAGGCCGGGGCCGAGATCGAAGGCTCGTCGTTCGATGGACGTACGGCGTTGATGATGGCGGCGATGTTCAACCGTGTTGAAATCGTTGATTACCTGATCAGCAAAGGCGCCAACGCTCAAGCCAAGGACGCCAATGGCGTGACCGCGTTGGACGCGGCGCGCACCATGGGCGCGGTCGATACCACCGCGCAACTGGAAAAGCTGTCTGACTGAAATCCCTTCTGATGGACTGTGGCCAAGGGGAGAATGCGTTATCCTTCGCGCCCTCGAAATTCACCTTCGCCACAGGATCCGCCCTCATGAAAGCCGCACTCGTCGAACTCATCAGCAAAATCAGCTCCGGCTGCATGGGCGAGGACGAGATCCTGAACGTTGCCGACGAAGCGGCGCAAGCCTACGCCGATGCCGACGCGTTTCTGACCGCCAACCCGGACATCAACTACGACGACACCTTCCCGATTCCGTTGGGCGAGTGGGTGGTGGTCGGCAGCCTGCCGGAAACCGTGTTGTTTCAGGCCGACACCTACGTTGACCTGTTCGCGCAGATCGTCGCCTCGTTTGGCCCGGGCGTGGATTTCAACCTCAAGCCCAAGCAACTGGCCAAGACCGAAGCGCTGACCGCGCTCAATCGCATCCAGGTGCAGATGAGCAGCATGAACAAGGAAAACGGCGGTTACACGCTGATGAACTTCAGTCAGCTGCTCGACGATGAGCTGCAAATGGTGCTGGTCTACGGCAACGACGTGCCACGCGTGCTGGAGTTGTGCGCCGAAGTCGGCATCAGCGCCGCGCCTTCGCTGGAAGCCTTGAAGATCGCCGTTCACGTCTGAGTGCAATAAAAGGGAACCCTGCGCGCGACCGTCTATCCTAAAAGTGCATGCCACTATTCTGGAGCGACACCATGGGTTCCACGTTCAACGGTCTGATTGGCCTGATCATCCTTGCCCTCGACATCTGGGCCATCATCAACGTGTTGAAAAGCGGCGCAACCACCGGGATGAAAATTGTCTGGGTGCTGCTGATCATCCTCCTGCCAGTGCTGGGCCTGATCATCTGGGCGATTGCCGGACCGCGGGGCAACGTGCGGATCTGACACCGCTTCCGGGAACACCGCATTACCCCTGTGGGAGCGAGCCTGCTCGCGAAAGCGGTAGATCAGTCACCGACAATGTTGACTGACACTCCGTC
>NZ_JAKNQL010000033.1 GCF_022662375.1 Pseudomonas sp. CROZ-RG-20F-R04-15
GCTTTTGATCTTCCCCTTCAATCCGGCTGAAACGGCGATTCACTCAAGATCACCCCAGTCTCCTCGACATACTGCTGCCAATGCCCGATCAACGCGCTGAGCTTCTCCGGTCGACTCACCGCCAGATCATGAATCTCCCCCGGATCACTGCTCAAATCATACAGCTGCCAGGTCGCCGGCCCGACAGGCCCGGGAATCCACACCGCTTTCCACGACCCCTGGCGAATCGCCCGACGCCCGAACAATTCCCATCCTGTCACCGTATGCTCGTCATGCACCTGCGCAGTCTCACCCGACAAGAACCCCAACCACGATTTGCCACGCAACGGCGCCACCGGTTTGCCGTGCCAAAGCTTGCCCGGATGACGTACGCCAGCCAGATCGAGAATCGTCGGCGTAATGTCCATCACCGTGCCGAAACCATGGCTGATCTGCCCTTTGAGCGGCAACTGCGGATAGTGCAGCAGCGCCGGCACGCGAATCCCGCCTTCAGTGGTAAATGCCTTGAACAGCCGCGATGGCGCGGTTGCCACCTGCGCCCAGTTCGGCCCGTACCAGACGTAGGAGTTAGCCCGGCCAATGTTGTCGAGGCTGTTGTCGTAATGCTGGCTGAGATAGGTCACCAGTTCCGGACCGAACTTGGGGAACGCTTCGAGCAGCGCGCCTTCGGCACCGTTGTCGGACATGAACAGGATGAACGTATTGTCGAGCTGCCCTTGCTGACGCAGATAGTCGACGACCCGACCAATGTTCCAGTCCATGCGCTCGACCATCGCTGCGTAGACCTCCATGGCCCGCGCGGAAATCTGCTTTTGCTCGTCGCTTAATGCGTCCCACTGCTGGGTCAACTGAATCAGCGGATGGGGCTCGACGTCCGGCTCGATCAGGCCGAGGGCTTTGAGTTTTTCCAGGCGTTCCTGGCGCAGCACTTCCGGGCCAGCGTCATAGCGGCCACGGTATTTCTCGACGATGTCGGCGGGCGCCTGCAACGGCCAGTGCGGCGCGGAGAATGGCAGATAAGCGAAGAACGGCCGGGTCTGGTCACGCTCCTTGAGGTACTGCAGCAATTTGTCGCCGAAGGCATCGGAGGAATAGAAGTCCTTCGGCAATTCATCGATGAACGTATCGTCCTCGATGTACAGCGCCGGGGTGGATTTCAGCAGGCCGGGCGTTTGCTCATCGTAGGTCGGCTCGAACCCGTAGTGGTTGGCCGCGCCCGGCAGCAGCGAAAACGAGCGCTCGAAACCCCGTGCATGCGGCGCCAGTTCGGCCTTCAGGCCGAGGTGCCATTTGCCGCTCATCAACGTTTGATAACCGGCCTCGCGCAGCAGCTCCGGCAGCGCCACCACACGGTCGTTGAGATAGCCCTCATAACCCGGTTTACCGATGAGTTCCGGGGTCAGCGTTTCGGCCATGGTGCCGATGCCGGCGATGTGGTGGTCGGTACCGGTCAACAGCATCGAGCGGGTTGGCGAGCAGGTCGGTGCGGTGTGAAAATCGGTCAGGCGCAGACCGTTGTTGGCCAAGGCATCGAGGTGTGGCGTGGCGATTTCTCCGCCGAACGCACCGATGTCGGAGAAGCCTAGATCGTCGGCCAGAATCACCAGAAAATTGGGACGTTGCGGCATCGCAAAACTCCTGTTCAGCAGGCAATGAACGTCAGCGGCAAATCACGGATCTGCACCGGTACGCTCGGTTGGTAATGGTCGTCACTGGTCAGTTCGTGCAGCAGTTCTTCACGCAATTGATGGAAGTCGAAACTGCTGCGCTGGCGCGGGTGCGGCAAAGCGATGTCGACCACTTGCTTGATCCGCCCCGGACGCGGCTCCATGACCACCACGCGGTCAGCGAGGAAGATCGCCTCTTCGACGTCATGGGTGACAAGGATGGTGGTGATTTTTGCGCGGTCGCGTATCGCCAATAGCTCGTCCTGCATTTGCTGGCGGGTGAGTGCATCGAGCGCGCCGAAGGGCTCGTCGAGCAGCAGAATTCTGGGGCTGGCGACCAGTCCGCGAGCAATCGCCACACGTTGCGCCATGCCACCGGAGAGTTGGTGCGGATAGGCGCGGGTGAAGTCGCGCAGGCCGACCAGCTCGATGAAGTCGTTGATCCGTTGTTGCTTCTGCGCAGCGCTCAGCGGCTCGTTGACCAGGCCCAGGCCGATGTTGTCAGCGACGGTCAACCACGGAAACAAACGGTGCTCCTGAAAGACGATGCCGCGCTCGCCGCCAATGCCGCTGACGGCTTTGCCATCCACCGTGATCTGCCCGCGAAACTGCGTATCAAGGCCCACCAATAACCGCAGTAACGTCGATTTACCGCAGCCGCTGGAGCCGACGATGGCGACGAACTCGCCCTCGGCGATGTCGAGGTTGAATTCGCGAATCGCCTCCAGTTCGAAACCGTCGACGTCGAAGGATTTGCCTACGTGTTTAAAGCTGACAATCGGTGCGTTCATGCGTGTCTCCAGCGGGTCGCGCGAATTTCCAGGCGTTGGCCAATAAGGTTGAGCAGGGCGCCGGTGAGACCGACGAGAAGCATGCCGGCCATGATCAGATCCATGCGCAGCAACTGTTGGGCGCTGATCATCTGGCTGCCGATGCCGCCGTTGGACGGCATGAAATATTCAGCGCCGATGGTGCCGAGCCAGGCGTAGATCAGGCTCAGTCTGAGGCCTGCGAAAATTCCCGGCGCGGCGCCCGGCAGCACCAGCCGACGCAGGCGTTGGCCGAGACTCAGACGCAACACTTTTGCGGCCTCGTTGAGTTGAGGCGAGAGGTTGGCGACGCTGCGTTGGGTGGCGATAAACAGCGGAAAGAAGGCCGCGAGGGCGACGAACACCCACTTGGCCAATTCGCCGAGACCGAACCACGCGGTGAGCAGCGGCACCCAGGCGAAGATGGCGATCTGACGGAGGGCCGCGAGGGTCGGGCCGAGCAGGCGTTCGCTGATGTTCGACAGACCCAGCAGCAGGCCCAAGGCCAACCCGAGACCGCCGCCGAGCAACAGGCCACCGAGTGTGCGGCCCAGGCTGAGGGCCATGCCGCTGATCAGCGTGCCATCAAGCAGACCGTCCCATGCCGTGCTCAAAACGGCCAACGGGCTGACCAGAATATTGGCGTCGACCCACTGTTGGTCACTTGCCAATTGCCACAGCGCCAACAAGCCCAGCGGCAATAGCCACGGTTGCAGACGCTGCCAGCCTTCATAACGCGGGCCGCGACGGATTTCGGCGGTGGCCGGATGCGGCCAGTGCACCAGTTTCCTGTCCAGCAGACCGATGCCGCGATCCATCGCCACACCGATCAAACCGATGACCACGATGCACACGAACACGATGTCGAGCATGAATAGCTGTCGCGCCCAGACCATCAGATAACCGATGCCTTCGCTGGAGGCGAGCAGTTCGACGGCCAGCAACGAAGTCCATCCGGCGGCCAGCGCCAGACGTACGCCAGCCATGAACGCGGGGAGGGCGGCGGGGAGCACCAGGCGACGGATCAGCAGGTGAGGCGGCAAGCGTAAAACAGCGGCAGCTTCGCGCAGTTTTGGTTGTGCATCTCTTACGCCGACCAGTGTGTGCAGGGTCACCGGAACCACGATGGCTTTGATCAGCACCACCAGTTTCAGCACTTCGCCGATGCCGAAAAACACCATGAACAAGGGAATCCACGCCAGCGTCGGTATTTGTGAAAGTCCGGCGAAGGTCGGGAAGATCAAGCGTTCAAGACGACGACTGAATCCCAGTGCTGCGCCGAGCAATGCACCCGCAGAAACCCCCGCGAGCAGTCCCCAGAACAAACGCTGCAGACTGATCCACAAGTGGCCCCATAACTCGCCCCGCGACAACTCGACAGCGCTGTTCCACACCAGTGACGGCGCGGGCAGGATCTGTTCGCTCATCCATTCGTTGCGCGCGGCCAGCCACCACAGCGCGAACAGGCCAAGGGGCAGCAGCCACGGCAACAGGCGTTGGTTCAGGCTTGGCCAAGTGCGGCGGCTTTTCAGCGGCGGCGCGGGCAGGGGGAGACTGAGCAAGGATTGGCGGGCCATGGGTGACCTCCGTTGTCGGGTTGGCTCAAGATCTTTAGCGGTATTAGCTAAAAACAAAAAGTTATAACAATGTCGATATGGATTCTTTTAAGAGATAAGCGAGGCCATTTAAGGCTTCCAGCCCAAACGCATCCAATGCATTCGAAGAATATTTTCGATGCTGTTAATGCATATGCCGCTGCAAGCCCCGTTAATGCTTGCTTAGCGTTAAAAGCTATAAAAATGTGCATTTATAGTATTTAAGCGAAGGTATTCATTCGGCCTACTTTCGGCTCCTCAACGCCCGTCGTGATCAAGGAGCTGCACCCATGAACCTCCCCTTCAAACGTGTTTTCAGTCTGTTTGCCGTTCCTGCTCTGGCGGGCCTGCTGGCGTTCACCGCGCATGCCGACGAACTCAAGGAAATCAGGATTGCGGTGCCCGACCTGAGTGCCGGCACCCAGCACAGCGGCGGCGGTGTGGTCGATGTGTTGCGCGATCAGCAGATCTTCGAAAAGGCCTTCGCCGAGCAGGGCATCAAGATTCAGTGGAGTTTCTTCAAGGGCGCCGGGCCGGTAATCAACGAGGCGTTCGCCAATGGTCAGGTTGATCTGGCGTATCTGGGCGATCTCGCGGCAATCATCGGCAAGTCCAATGGCCTCGATACGCGGTTGCTCAGCGCCAGTGCCCGTGGGGTGAAGCAGTATCTGGGCGTGGTGCCGGGGTCGGGGATCAAGACGCTGCAGGATCTCAAAGGCAAGCGTGTGGCGATTTTCCGGGGCACCGCGACGCAGTTGTCGTTTGATGCGGCGCTGGCCAGTCAGGGCTTGAGTGAGAAGGATCTGAAGGTCATCAATCTGGACTTCAACGCAGCGGTCGCGGCGTTGGCAGCCAAGCAGATCGATGCGTCCTGGGGCAGTTCCGGGTTGAGCGCATTGCAGGCCAAAGGGCTGGCCGAACTGCCGCTCAACACCAAAGATCTCGGCGGTGCGGGTAGTGTGCAGTCGGTGCTGGTCGGCACGGGCAAGTTTGTCGATGCGCACCCGGAAGTCGTGGCCAAGCTGCTCAAGGCCCAACAGCAGGCTGTTGAGTGGTTGACACAGGACAGCAACAAGGCTGCTTACGTGCAATTGGTCTCAGGATTGGCGAGTTATCCGCCGGTGATTCTGAGGCAGGATCTGCAGGATCAGAAGTTGAGCGAAGTGTTCCCGTCAACGCTGGATCCGGTGTTCCTTGGCAGTTTGCAGGACAAAGTTGATCTGGCGGCGCAGCAGAAGCTTATTCGCAAGCCGTTCAAGGTGAATGACTGGGTGGCGCCTGAGTTGGCAGCGGCCAAGCTCTGAATCTTTAGCACCTGCTCTGGCCTCTTCGCGAGCAGGCTCGCTCCCACAGGGAAATGCATTCCAATTGTGGGAGCGAGCCTGCTCGCGAAAGGGCGCTAAACGGCGACGCTGACGTCCTGCCTATCCACTGCCACCAAGGTCTCGATCATCGCCCTTGCTGCCGGCGACAGCCGAAATCCGGTGCGACTGACGATCCCGCAACGCGCATTCATGCTTTCCAGGTTCTGCGGCAGATTGCGCCAGTGCAGCAACACCAGCGAACCCTTGGCAATATCCTCGATAAACGCCTCTTCCGTACCGACGCCAATCGCATTCGATTGCAGCACCACTTTCACCAGCGCTGGAAAATGCTCGGTCTCGATGGTCGGGGAGAAATCGATGCGGCCACTGAGGTTCGCCAACAATTTGCGAATCCCCGGCGGGATCAGCGTGGTTGCCAGCGGATAGTCGAACATGTCATTGGTCGACAGGCTTTCCTTGGCCAATAACGGATGCCCCGGCCGGCAGAAAAACACCCCGCGCTTGGGTGTCAGTGCCTGGGTCTGGAAGTTCGGATCGGACTCGAAATGGCGGATGTCGGCAATAAAGAATTCGATCTCTTCACGGCTCAGCGCGCGGCTGAGCTTTTCCCAGTTATCCACCTGAAAACAGGTGCGCACTTTCGGGTGCGCATTGATGAATTGCGCCACCGCGTCCGGGACCAGTTTCACCGCTGGCGCCGGGCCGCAACCGAAGTGCACTTCGCCGGCATCGAGCTTGGTCATCTGCGTCACTTCGGCGCTGAGCAACGCCGCGCCTTGTACCAGGCTCAGGGCATGTTGCAGCACCACCTGGCCCTCAGGCGTGGGGCGCAGATCCTTGTTGCCGCGATCCACCAGCACGCAGCCGAACTCTTGCTCAAGCCCCTGAATGCTGCGGCTGAACGCCGGTTGAGTGATGCCCATCGCGTCCGCCGCACGGACAAAACTGCGGTGTTCGTTGAGGGCGATGAAGTAGCGCAACTGGCGAAGATCCATATGCTTTTCCGGCATCCTAAAAATAGCTCGAAGGCATTTGCGACGAGGGTTGCTAGAGGTTTTAAATGCAAGCTCTTATTCCGTCAACGAAGCATGTGAATATCTATTAGATGTAAATGGAATATAGATAGAGCGTTGTTTCGCTGCCGTCCAACCGTAAGCAGTCGATGAGGGCCTACCCATGAGCAATGCCGCACTCGCAGTAAAACCCGCTGTCCACGCGCTGGAGATTCATCCGGTCGCCGGTCGTATCGGCGCCGAGATCCGTGGCGTGCATTTGTCCGGTGAGCTGGACGCCGCCACCGTCGAAGCTATCCAGCAGGCGCTGGTTCAGTACAAAGTCGTGTTCTTCCGTGAGCAGACCCAGCTTGATGATCAGCGTCAGGAAGCCTTCGCCCATCTGCTCGGCGAGCCAGTGGCGCACCCGACCGTACCGTCCCGTGAGGGCACCCGTTATCTGCTGGAACTGGACGGCGCTGAAGGCCAGCGCGCCAACTCCTGGCACACCGACGTGACCTTCGTCGACGCCTACCCGAAAGCCTCGATCCTGCGCTCGGTGGTGGCCCCGGCCTTCGGTGGCGACACCCTGTGGGCCAACACCGCAACGGCGTACAACGGCTTGCCGACCGAGCTGCGTGAACTGGCCGACAAACTGGTCGCCGTGCACAGCAACGAATACGACTACGCCAGCGCCAAGCCGGACGTCTCGGCGGAGAAGCTTGAGCGCTATCGCAAGGTCTTCACCTCCACTGTGTACGAGACCGAGCACCCGGTGGTGCGCGTGCACCCGATCAGTGGCGAGAAGAGTTTGTTGTTGGGGCATTTCGTCAAACGTATCAAGGGGTATTCACAGGCGGATTCGGCGCATCTGTTCGGGCTGTTGCAGAGCCATGTGATCCGTCAGGAAAACACCGTGCGCTGGCGCTGGAAGGCCGGTGATGTGGCGATCTGGGATAACCGTTCGACGCAGCATTATGCGATTGATGATTACGGTACGCAGGATCGGGTGGTGCGTCGGGTGACGCTCAAGGGGGAAGTGCCGGTGGGCGCGAACGGGCAGCGCAGTCAGACCATCAAAGGTCGTGACTGAAGATCAACAGCCCCTCACCCCAGCCCTCTCCCGGAGGGAGAGGGAGCTGACCGAGTTGTCTCGCGCTATGCATCGACTTGAACCACCTTACCGATTATGGATTCGGTGAAGCACGATCAGGTCGGTGTACCTCTGAAATATCCCCCATTCAGTCCCCTCTCCCTCCGGGAGAGGGTTAGGGTGAGGGGCTCTTCAAGCTACCAAACCCCAATCTGCACAACCTTCTCGGTCTCCGGCTCTCCGTAGCGAAACCGCTGCCCGCGTGAATCAATCTCCTGATGACTGATCGTCGTCCGCCGCTTCAAACCCCGCACCCATTCAAACAAATACCCCGCATGCTCCTCGCGCACCCCCGCGAATTCCGGGTCATCACCCAAATCGCGCAACTCCTGCGGATCATTCAGCAGATCAAACAACTGCGGTCGAAAACCGTCGTACGCCAGGTATTTCCAGCGCTCGCTGCGCACCATGGTCATCCGGCAACGATCGATCGGCTGGCCCAGGCGCTCACGCGCCGGCGCCTGAAAGGCGTAGTCGTATTCGCTGATTGCATAGCGGCGCCAGTCCGGATTTTCACCATGCAGAAGCGGGATCAACGAACGCCCTTCAAGCCGATGCTCTGCCCCCGGCAATCCCAGCGCTTGAAGAAACGTCGGTAGGGCGTCGATGGTTTCCGCCAGTCGATCATCTACCGTTCCGCGAGTGACATCCGCCGCCGCCCGAGGGTCTCGAACGATCAACGGTACCCCCACCGCCTGCTCCAGCAAAAACTCCTTCTCACCGAGCCAGTGATCGCCCAAAAAGTCACCGTGATCGCTGGTGAACACGATCAGCGTGTCATCCCAGCGACCATTGCTCTGCAGAAAATCGAACAGCCGTCCGAGTTGATCATCCACCTGCTTGATCAGGCCCATGTACGTAGGGATTACAGTCAATCGTACTGCGTCGCGGGAAAAGTTGAGGCTTTCCTCATGTTGACGAAAGGCAGTGTATACGGGGTGTTTGCTGGCTTCGGAGGGCATCGCGCGGACCGCTTCGAGAATCGATTTCGTACCGTACAAGGCGTGGTACGGCGCTGGTACGATGTAGGGCCAGTGCGGTTTGATATAGGAAAGGTGTAAACACCACGATTTCTCGCCTTGCTCGGTGATGAAGTCGATGGCTCGATTTGTAGTGTAGACAGTCTCTGAGTGTTGCTCGGGAATTCGTGCTGGCAAATTCGCATGACGCATTTGCCAGCCGCTGAGGATTTCACCGTTTTCGCCTTCGGCAGCGTTGGCCCAGTCGTGCCAAGGGTTTTTGCCGTCGAAGCCGTGTTCACGCAGGTAATGGGTATAGGGCGCGGATTCGCGTTTGTCGTCGAACAGCGGATCGTCGGGGTAGATGCCGTCGTGGCGCATGTACGGTTCGAAGCCGACTTCGTTGAGGATTTCGGCTTGCTCGCTGTCAGGATTGATCGCCAGACGTTGCAAGGCATCGACATTCGCGGTGGCGTGGGTCTTGCCGACCAGCGCGGTACGGATGCCGTGCGGGCGCAGGTAATCGCCGATGGTCAATTCTTCCAGCGGTAACGGCACGGCGTTCCACGCCACTTGATGGCTGCTCACATAACGCCCGGTGTAAGCCGACATCCGCGACGGGCCGCAGATCGTGCCTTGGGTGTAGGCGCGGCTGAAACGTACGCCGGCCGCAGCGAGTCGATCGATGTTGGGTGTATGCAGATGTGGATGGCCGTAGCAGGACAGATAATCGCGGCGCAGTTGATCGCAAATGATGTACAGCACGTTGCGCACGGGGTTTGGCGGGGTGGGCATGGGATTCACCGGTCAGTGGGACAGGCGAGGGTTTTCGCTTTCGCTGGGGGTGTTCGGCAAGTGCATTTGGGGAATGGGCTTTATGCAGGGAATGCATCGGTGCCTGTACCGGCCCCTTCGCGAGCAGGCTCGCTCCCACAGGGTTAGTGGCGATCACACATTCTGTATTCACCACAATCCATTGTGGGAGCGAGCCTGCTCGCGAAAGCGCCATGTCAGACGGCAAAATTCTCCAGAGAACAGACTTCCTCATCCACCGCATCAATCTCTTTGATCTGCTCAATCATCGCCTGCGCCAACGGCGACAACCGATACCCCGCGCGGCTGACAATCCCATAGCGGGTGTACAACTCCTCAAGATCATCCGCCAGCCCTTCGATGCGCAAACACACCAAATCACCCTTGGCTTGATGCAACGCATCCGAATACGCCCCGACAATCCCGATCGCATCCGAGCGCAGCACCACACTGAGCAGACTCGAGCTGTTTTCGCATTCAACATTCGGGGTGAAATCCGGGCGCCCACTGAGATCGACTATGACTTTGCGCAGGTTCGGCGGACGAATACTCACCGCCAGTGGATAGCTCATCAATTGCTCTGCGCTGACCTTGTCGAAAGCCGCCAGCGGATGTCCTGCGCGGCAGCAGAAATGCCATTTACGCGGCCGCAACCGGTGCGTCAGATAATCCGGATCCGCCTCGAAGTAGCGTGTGTCCGCGACAAAGAATTCGAATTCCTCGCTCATCAGTCGCTTGCTCAGACTCTGCCAGTCATCGACCTGAAATTGCACCCGCGCTCTCGGATAACGCCCGATAAAGCTGCCAATCGCGCGAGGAATCAGACCCGCCGCCGGCGCCGGCCCACAACCGAAACGCAATTCTCCGGCCTCCAACCCGTTGAACTGACTGATCTCGTTGGCCATTTGCTGCGCACCACTGACCAGCCGCCGTGCGTGCTCCAGCAGCACCTGACCCTGTTTGGTCGGCGGTAATTCCTTGCGCCCGCGATCAACCAACTGACAGCCGACGCTGTGCTCAAGCGCCTGAATGCTGCGGCTGAACGCCGACTGCGACAGGTTCACCGCCTGCGCGCCAGCCACAAAGCTGCGTTGTTCAGCCAGGGCGATGAAGTGACGAAGTTGACGCAAGTCGATATGCATTTTTCACATAAAAAATATCCGGGAAATGCATTGGATATGCATTAGGTCGACTCCTTATAAAGGCAATCTCTTATGCAGTAAATATTTGTAAATCCATAAATAAATAACTTAAAAGAATATGCAGCGCTGAAGATGTCTGTGTGTTTTTTGACCAGGAGCCGCGCCATGAGTCCGTTGAACCTTGCGTCACCCTTAACACCACGACGGCTCAAACGCCTGCCTCTGGCCCTGTTGCTGGCAGGGAGCGCGAGCTGGACTCACGGCTACGCCGCTGAAGCAGAAACCCCGGCGCCAGTGCCGGCCGGCAAGCCTGCCGCCAACAGTTCGCAACTGGAAACCGTGACCGTCACCACCCGCCGCCGCGAGGAAAGTTCGCAGGATGTACCGACGCCAATGAGTGTGGTCAGCGGGCAGAATCTGGAGACGCAGCGGGTCTACCGGATTCAGGATTTGCAGCAACTGGTGCCCAGCGTCAACGTCGCCTACATGCATGCGCGGCAGTCCAGCGTGTCGATCCGTGGCCTCGGTAATAACCCGGCCAGTGATGGCCTGGAAGGCAGCGTCGGCCTGTACATCGACAACGTCTACCTGGGTCGTCCGGGGATGGCGGTGTTTGACTTGATGGACATCGAACAGCTCGAAGTCCTGCGCGGTCCGCAAGGCACGTTGTTCGGCAAAAACACCACCGCCGGGGTGATCAACATCAGCACCCGCGCGCCAACCTTCACGCCCGAGCGCAGCATTGAAACCTCGGTGGGCGAGGACGGCTATTTCCAGACCAAGGGCACCATTTCCGGGCCGCTCAATGATCAATTGGCCGGGCGTTTTTCGGCCTATCGCACCCGTAGCGACGGCGATATCAAAAACGAATACGACGGCCATGATTTGAATGGCGGCTCGCGCGATGGCTTCCGCGCGCAGCTGCTGTTCAAGCCCAACGAAGATTTCAACCTGCGCTGGATCGGTGACTACAACGAAGAGGATTCCAGTGCGGGCACCCGCGTGTTGTACAACACCGGGCCGACCATCAACGGCGTCAATCTCTATCAGTCGCGCGCCAACGCAGCCGGCGCAACATTGGTAAACGGCTCGCACCGCAAGGTCAATCTGGACAACGACCAGCATGTAACTGTGCATCAGGGCGGCACCTCGGTGGAGGCCAACTGGACGCTGCCGAGTGACTTCACGCTGACCTCGATCAGCTCCTATCGCTTTTGGAATTTCACCCCGCGCAACGACGACGGCCTCAACGTGCCGGCGAGCTATAACGCCGGGGTCTCGGTGGAGGACAAACAGTATTCGCAGGAATTTCGCCTGGCTTCGCCCAAGGGTGAATTTTTCGATTACGTCGTCGGCGCCTATTACTTTGGCTCGGATCTGGACAATAAATCCTTCGCCTATTACGGGCCACAGGCGGATATCTGGAACGGCACGGCGCCCGGTGCGCTGGCCAATGTCACTAGCATTGGCAACGGCCATATCAAGACCGACAGTTTTGCGCTGTTCGCCCAAGGCACCTGGCATCTTACCGAGCGGCTGGATTTCACCGCCGGGGTGCGTGGCACTTATGAAGAAAAATCCGCCTGGGTCACGCGCGATGCGCCAATCGGTGGCGCCGCCGTAACAGGCGCTGCGGCCACGGCGCGACGCGGACGTGCCGGCGCTTATGACTCTGGTGATTTGAACCAGTACAGCTCCAGTCCGTCCGGGCTGCTCAACCTCAGCTATCGCATCACCGATGATGTGCTCGGCTACGCCACCTTGTCCCACGGCGAGAAATCCGGCGGGGTCAACCTCGCCGTCGGTTCCGCTCCGGTGGCCGGCGCCGATTCGCTACTGATCGGCACCGAGCGCGCGAACAACGCCGAACTCGGTTTCAAAAGCACGCTGTGGGACCACCGTCTGCAACTCAACGCCAACGTCTTCTGGACCCAGGTCAACGCTTACCAGACCAACGCCTACGACGCGGAAAACCGCGTGCAATACCTGACCAACGCCGGCTCCGTACGTTCGCGCGGGGTCGAGTTCGAAAGCACGGTGATCCCGTTGCGCGGGCTGACCCTGAACATCAACGGCTCCTACAACGACGTCAGCTACCTCTCGTACAAAGATGCCCCGTGCCCGCCGGAAGTCAGCCAGGCGCCGGGTGCTCCAGCCTCCTGCGACCTCAGCGGCCATCAAGTGGTTGGCGCCTCGAAGTGGATCGGCAACGCCAACGGCGAATACAAATGGAATCTGGATAACGGCTTCGAACCCTACGTCACCGCCAGCTATGCGTTCCGTTCGAAAGCCGTCGGTACGGTCGAAGATTCCGACTACGGCCAGATCCCGAGTTACGCCGTGGTCAACTTCTCCACCGGCCTGCGCGGTGACTTCAACCAGGGGCAGTGGGATGTATCGCTGTGGCTGAAAAACGCCTTCGACAAAACCTACTACACGACCCTGTGGACGGGCGGCAACGGCGGCTATGAAGGCCTGCTCGGCACACCGCGCACCCTCGGCGTCACCGGTCGCTACGACTTCTGATTCGTCATTCAAGGAGCTGCATCATGTTGCGTATCAAAACCGCTTTGCCGGTGTTGCTGTCCGGCGCAGTGCTCAGTGCCGGCGCCTTCGCCGCGCCGAGTGTTTACCCGACGGGGGTCACTCGTTACGACCCGAACAAGGCGTTCAACCAGTACGTGATTTTCAGCGGTGCCGACAAGCAGACACACCTGATCGACATGAACGGCAACGAGGTGAAAACCTGGCCACAGGCAGGTTTCCCGTCAGCGATCATCGACCCGAAACTGGTCGGCGGAGAGCGTGGGCATGTGTTGCTGCAACTGAGTGACAAGGATCCCGGCAAGCTCGGTTCGGCCGGCAATGGTCTGGGTAATCAGAGCGTCGGCGAGCTGGACTGGAACGGCAAAGTCGTTTGGCAATGGGGCGACAAGGCGCCCGGTGGCGCGGCGCAACAGCACCATGATCAGCGCCGTTTGAGCAATGGCAACACCGTGGTGCTGGCGAACAAGGTGCACAAGGTCAAAGGCTTCAAAGTGCCCGAGGTGATCGACGATGCCATCTATGAAGTCAGCCCCGACGGCGCGGTGAAATGGCAGTGGCTGGCCTCGGAGCATCTGAATGAATTCGGCTTTACCGCCGAGCAGTTGAAGCTGGTGCGCGCCAGTGAAAATCCGGACTACCTGCACATCAACAACCTCAGTCTGGTGGGGCCGAACAAGTGGTTCGATGCCGGTGACAAGCGTTTCAATCCGGACAACCTGCTGATCGATTCACGCAACGCCAACTTCATCGCGATCATCGACAAGAACAGCGGCAAAGTGGTCTGGCGTCTCGGCCCGAACCTGCCGCTGATCAACCCGAAAACTGCGCAGAAATTGCCACGCCCGGTGGATCAGTTTGTCGGTCAGCATGATGCACACATCATCCCGGCCGGATTACTTGGCGCCGGCAATCTGCTTGTGTTCGACAACCAGGGTTCGGCGGGCTATCCGAACGTTACCCTTGGGCTGATTTCCGGTTCGCGAGTATTGGAAATCGACCCGCTGAAAAACGAGATTGTCTGGCAGTACAGCGCAGCGAATTCGAAGCAGCCTGGGTGGGCGTTCTACAGTTCATTCATCAGCAGTGCGCGGCGCTTGCCCAATGGCAACACGCTGATCGACGAAGGTATGAACGGGCGCTTTTTCCAGGTGACGGCCAACGGTGAAAACGTCTGGGAATACGTCAGCCCGTATCTCGGCAAGGCACCGGGCAGCGATGCGATCAGCAATTGGGTGTATCGGGCGTTGCCTGTGAGTTATGACTGGGTGCCAACGGGCACGCCACGCTCCGAGACAGCGGTTATTGCACCCGTTGTCGGTGTGCAGCAAACCAATGCCAGCCGTTAGTTGAATTGGAAAGAGTGCTCGAACGAACGGTGATAAGACGTGGGTGGGTTGAACAGTGCTTATTGCAAATTCGTTAGTCGTTGACGTGGACGATAGTTGAATGTCGTCAAGCAATAACAAAGGGATGAAAAAGCCGCCACGCCTTTATCGAGCGTGGCGGTTTTTTTTCAGCATCGAGAAAATCGCTTCTGCGATACCGGCGTTTAATTAATTTCCGGTAATCAATACACACGTTTGCGCTTTACAGCCTTTTGCGTAACTCAGCGTTACAAACTTGATCGCCGCCTCGGGCGTCGATGTAGCAACTGTCACAGCTGACTCCTTGTAGTCCTTCGCCTGAATACGTTCGCCCGGCAACACAACTTTGCGCCACTCGTTTTGAAATACATAAAGAGGGAAGCTGGTTTTGTTGCTGATCTCCAACTGAGCGGGCTCCGCATCCTTCGTCGCTGCCGATGCCATCGATAAGGGCGCCAGTATCAGCGCCATGTACATCATTGTCCGTTTGGTTAATTGCATCATTACTCTTCCTGAGTCGATTTTAAAATGCGCTGACATCTAATGCGCCCACGGCATGTCAATCAACTCGATTGTTGTAAGCAGGAATGTGGTGCCGTCCCATACCTTCAGCGAATATTTTTAATGCTTGAAAAGCATCGACATTTGGCTGCAGGGCTGCAGCCCTTGATTGGCGCGGCTTTGCGGAAAATGATCGATTTGTATATTTCTTAATGATCTATCTACAACTTTAAAGATTACTTTCGGAGATAAGCGGAAAGCCCAATGATTCACCTAACGATCCACCGTGGGGGATTCAACGAACGGTTGATCGGCAGTTTTTGTAGAGAACGCAAAAAGACCGCAGGGAGTGAATCAATGGGCAATGTCCAGACCGCCGCCAGCGCAGAGGAATTGCTGTGGCGTCAGACGCCAAGTGGCGAATTGGTCGATCTTGGCCGACCGCATCGTGTGCCGTTGGGACAGTTGCGTTTGCAACGTGCGCCCAAGGGCATTCTGAGTCGGCGCGAAACCATTCTGCTCGGCGTGCTCGCGTTGGTGGTGCATGGCGCGGTGATCTACTGGATCAGCCAGAAGCCGACGCCGGTGCTGCCGATTGTGCCGCCGGAAATTCCGCCGATGACCATCGAGTTTTCGCGTCCGGCACCGCCCGCGCCACCGGTTGTCGAGCCGCCGCCACCTGCGCCGGTGGTTGAACCGCCACCGCCAGTGGAAGACGAACTGGCGGTAAAACCACCGCCGCCAAAACCGGTTCCGAAACCCAAGCCGGTGGTTAAACAGGCACCCAAGCCAGCGCCGAAAGCGGTCGAACAGCCGCCCGCGCCGCCACAACCTGCAGCCCCGGTTGCAGCGCCAGCGCCACCTGCACCACCGGCGCCGGCACCGGTAACCCCGGCCTCGGCAAATGCCGCGTACCTGAAAAACCCGGCACCGGAATATCCGTCGCTGGCTCAGCGTCGCGGTTGGGAAGGCACGGTGTTGCTACGCGTACATGTGCTGGCCAGCGGCAAGCCGGGCGAGATCCAGATAGCAAAAAGCAGTGGCCGGCAACAGCTCGACGACGCGGCGCTGAATGCCGTGAAACGTTGGAGTTTCGTTCCGGCCAAGCAGGGTGATGTCGCCCAGGACGGCTGGGTCAGCGTGCCCATCGATTTCAAGATTCATTAAACCGAAACCAAATTCGCGCGAAACGTTTACACGAGGGAATACATCATGACGTTACTGGCATCTCCACTGGAATCCATCGAAAGCGCGGTGATCTGGCTGCTGGTGGTTTTTTCCGTTGCCACCTGGGGCCTGGCATTGCTCAAGGCTTGGCAATTCGGACGGCTGAAGGCGCAGGATCGGCGTTTTCATAAACGTTTCTGGGCGGCGTCGAGTCTGGATTCCGCCGCTGAGTTGAGTGAAACCCAGCCCGGCGCAGCAGCCCGAGTGGCACAGGCTGGTTACGCGGCGATTCAAGTGGGCGAGGCGCCACAGGCGAATGATCTGAGCCAGGCGATCAACCATCAGGATCGACTGGAGCGCGCCCTGCGCCAGCAAATTGTCCGCGAACGCCGTTCGCTGGAAACAGGCTTGGCAGTGGTCGCCAGTATTGGCAGTACGTCGCCGTTCATTGGTTTGTTCGGCACGGTATGGGGAATCATGGAAGCATTGAAAGGCATCAGCGCCGCAGGTTCGGCGAGCCTGGAAACCGTCGCCGGCCCGATCGGTGCAGCCCTGGTTGCAACGGGTGTGGGGATCGCCGTCGCGGTGCCAGCAGTGCTGGTTTACAACTACTTTTTGCGTCGGTTGAAACTGACGGCGGCTGATCTCGATGACTTCGCCCACGACTTTTACAGCCTGGCGCAGAAGAGCTCGTTCCGCGTGTTGATTCACCCGACCGCGCACAAGGTCGCAGCAACCGGCAGTTCGGCAAAAGTGAAGGAGGCGTCCTGATATGGCCTTCTCCACGCAAGACAGTGATGAGGTACTCAGCGAGATCAACGTGACGCCGCTGGTGGATGTGATGCTGGTGCTGCTGGTGGTGTTTATCGTCACCGCACCGCTGTTGACCAACGCGATCCCGATCAACCTGCCGAAGACTGAAGCGGTGGCGCCGGTCGAACAGAAGGATCCGCTGGTGGTGAGCATTGATGGTGCCGGCAAACTGTTTATCAACAAGGATGAGATTCAGCCGGACTTGCTGGAATTCAACCTGAAGTCGGCCAAGGCCAAGGACCCGGAAGTGCGTGTGCAATTGCAGGCCGATGATGGGGTGAACTACGGCGAAGTGGCGCGGGCGATGGCTTCGATTGAACGGGCGGGGATTACCAAGTTGTCGGTGATTACTGCGCGGTGACAGATTTAACGTTTTTCCGGGGCCGTCTCCTTGGCAGGGTGCGGCCCTTTTTTTATTTCTGGCATTAGAAGCGAAGCCCTCACCCTAGCCCTCTCCCAGAGGGAGAGGGGACTGATCGCGTTGTTCTTACGAGTTACACCGACATGAAAAATCCAGTCGAACTCCGGATTTGAAAGGCCAGGTGATCGGCTCCCTTCCCCCCTCGCCCCCGTGGGGGAGAGGGCTGGGGTGAGGGGGAAAAGATTTCCAGCCATGCACACATCTCATATTCGTTTCAGGTCTTAATAAATAGCTTCTTATTCCTTAACGAATATAAATCCCCTCCCTATACTCGTTCAGGAACAGACACGATGCAGGAGAGCTCCCCATGCGCAACGAATCAATCCGCTACCTGATTGTGCCGGGCTGGCAAGGATCGCCAGAAGATCATTGGCAAAGCCACTGGCAGAACAGCCTGCCGAACAGCGCGCGGGTCGAGCAGGCCGACTGGCTGACGCCGCGTCGTGAAGACTGGGTCGCGGCACTGGCCGAGGCGATTGCCGCCGACAGTACGCCGGTGATCCTTATCGCCCACAGCCTGGGTTGCGTCACCGTTGCCCATTGGGCAGCCACTGCGCCGTTGCAATATCTGCGTCAGGTCCGCGGCGCCTTGCTGGTTGCGCCGGCCGATGTCGAGCGCCCGGCCTGCGCGCCGGCGCTGCGTAACTTCGCACCGATTCCGACTGACTTGCTGCCATTTCCGAGCCAGGTCGTCAGCTCCGACAACGACGCCGCCGTCAGCGCACCGCGTGCTCTGGAACTGGCGCGCAACTGGGGTGCCGAGGCGGGAATTCTCGCCGGTGCCGGACACATCAACGTCAAGTCCGGGCATCAGCGCTGGGAGCAGGGTTTTGCTTATCTCTATCGCCTGCAAAACCGCATGGAACACCACGCCCGCCGACGCGCCTGATTTTTATTTCTTTCAACGCCCCCGTCTGCCGGCGGTTTTGGGCGGGAGTCTGCCATGAGTTTTGAAACCTTCGGTCAGCCATTGCTGACCTTTCCCGACGCTGAAAAAAGCCCCCTGAGCATTCGTGCCAAAGCGCTGGTGTTTGTCGACCAGCGCTCGCGTCAGTTGCGCGAGGAGCTGGAACAACTGGCACCGCGTGCGATTTCAGTGTTGATTCGCGGCGAGACCGGCACCGGTAAGGAACTGCTCGCCCGGCACATCCATCGCGCCAGTGATCGCAGCGGTTTATTTGTCTCGGTCAATTGCGGGGCGATCAGCCCAACTTACGCCGATGCCGAACTCTTCGGCTATGCCGCCGGCAGTTACAGCGGCTCGGCGAGTAGTCGCGCGGGCTGGTTCGGTTCGGCCAATGGCGGCACCTTGTACCTCGATGAAATCGGCGATTTGCCGCTGCCGATCCAGATCAAGTTGCTTGCGGCGCTGGAGAATCACGAAGTCACCCGTGTCGGTGCGCTTCAACCGAGCCCTGTGGATGTGCGTCTGGTCGCGGCGACCAGCATCGATCTGGCGCAAGCGGTGGACGCCGGCAAATTTCATGAGCGCCTCTATCACTACTTGAGCGAAGGGCAACTGGAACTGCCTGCCTTGCGCGCACGCATAGGCGACATTCTTTCGCTGGCCGAGTATTTCCTCGGCATTTATAGCCAGCGCCTCGACTTGCCCGTGCCACTAATCAGCGAAGCGGCGCAGCACGTGCTAGAACAACACAGCTGGCCGGGCAACACCCGTGAGCTGGAAAACGTCATTCACTTTGCCTTGCTGGTGAGCACCGGCGAAGAGATTCTGCCTGAGCACCTGAACCTGCCGGAGGTGTCTGGGCCGCAGCTTCAGATCGAACGTCTGGTTGCACAAATCAACATCGGCGGCAGCGTCGCCGAGCGTAAGGCATTGAAAGATTTACTGTTGAGCTTGAGTGCGGCGTTGTAACCGTTTCGTTCAACATGAACAAAATGGAATATGAAGCTGAATAAACGTTATTGTCCGGGAATAAAAAATCCCGGTATTGTCCGACCCACGCCAGCGATATCACTTCACTGGCACACGTATTAGATGCCGTCGTCGATGACGACCGTGATTTTCGATAAGGACACTGCATGAAAAAGGTTCTGTTGTTTACCGCATTGGCGGCTGCTCTGACTGCTTCCCTGGCCAATGCCGGCGAGAAACTGGTGGTCGCTGCGACCCCGGTCCCGCACGCTGAAATCCTCGAGCTGATCAAGCCGACCCTGGCCAAAGAAGGCGTGGATCTGGAAATCAAAGTCTTCACCGACTACGTTCAGCCGAACGTACAGGTTGGCGAGAAACGTCTGGACGCCAACTACTTCCAGACCCTGCCGTACCTGAACAGCTTCAACCAGGGCAAATACAAGGACGACAAGTCCAAGTACCTGGTGACCGTGCAGGGCGTGCACGTTGAACCGTTCGGCGGCTACTCGAGCAAGTACAAGACCCTGGCTGAACTGCCGGACGGCGCGACCATCGCCATCCCCAACGAAGGCAGCAACAGCGGCCGTGCGCTGATCCTGCTGCAGAAGGCTGGCCTGATCGAGCTGAAAGATCCGAAAAACGCGCTGGCAACGCCGAAAGACATCGCCAAGAACCCGCACAACTTCAAGTTCAAGGAACTGGAATCGGCCCTGCTGCCACGTGTTCTGAAGGAAGTTGATCTGGACATGATCAATACCAACTACGCGCTGGAAGCCAAGTTGAACCCGCAGAAAGATGCGCTGGTGATTGAAGGCGCTGACTCGCCGTACGTGAACTTCCTGGTGGCCCGTGAGGACAACAAGAACAGCGATGCAATCCAGAAACTGGCCAAAGCCCTGACCAGCCCGGAAGTCAAAGCGTTCATCGAGAAGAAGTACAACGGCGCGGTACTGCCGGCGTTCTGATCTGACGCTTGAGTGAACCCCTTCAAGGTGTGAAAACGCCGATGGCCAGTGATGGGCATCGGCGTTTTTGTGTGTGGCTTGGAAAAGCCCCTCACCCTAGCCCTCTCCCAAAGGGAGAGGGGACTGATCGGGGGATGCTTTAGAGGTACGTCGACGTGAAAGATCTCTGCTGAATCCATAATCGACTCGGTCTTTCAGGTCGATGTTTGACGAAAGACACTGCGGTCGGCCCCCTCTCCCTCCGGGAGAGGGCTGGTGAGGGGACTGATTGGGAGATGTCGTAGAGGTACGCCGACGTGAAAGATCTCTGCTGAATCCATAATCGACAAGATCTGTCAGGTCGATGTATGACGCAAGACACCTCGGTCGGCTCCCTCTCCCCCTGGGAGAGGGCTGGGGTGAGGGTGCTTTTGATCTTGAGCTCAGGCCACCTGGGCCTTCAACGCCCGCCTCAACGCCACCAACAATTTCACAATTTCCTGCGGATCCAGTCGCTGCGGCACTTTTACGTCCATGTTCTCTTCCTTGTTATGGGTTTGGCCGGGGGAGTCTGGCCAAAAGCTGTTCGTCCTTGGAGGGCTTTCGTGAAAAAAAGATCCGTCCTACAGCGCAAAGGAAAATAGCCTTCTTATTCCTTCCCGGCAAACCCACAGGATAGTTTTTTGGGTGATATCAATATGCTTTAACGGTATTTAAATTCTTTTTTTTATACCTATAAAGTCGGTGTCTGCCGGACAGCCACCCGCTGTCCATGGACTGCGCCACCGTCGCTTACCGAGCGGCGTCCAGGACGTTTCATGACTTTCGACTACGCATTTATCCTCAGCACCCTGCCGGCGTTTCTCAAAGCTGTGGGCGTGACGCTGCAGGTCGGCTTCATCGCTATTGGCACCTCGTTGCTGGTGGCGCTACTCAACGCGACGATTCTGGTGTTCCGCACGCCATACCTGCAAAAACTGGTCGGCCTGTACGTGGAACTGGCTCGCAACACGCCGCTGCTGATCCAGTTGTTCTTCGTCTACTTCGCCTTGCCGGCCGTGGGGATTCAGGTGTCCGGTTTCACCGCCGCGATCATCACCATGACCTTCCTCGGCGGCGCTTACCTCACCGAAGTGCTGCGTGCTGGCGTCGATGCGGTGCCGCAGGCGCAACTGGAATCGGGGCGCTCGATCGGCCTGTCCCACGGCCAGTTGCTGCGCTACGTGATCCTGCCGCAAGCGGGGATTCTCAGCCTGCCGTCGTTGTTCGCCAATTTCATTTTTCTGCTCAAGGAAACCACCGTGGTCTCGGCGGTGGCGGTGCCGGAAATCCTCTACACCACCAAGAGCTACATCGCGCTCTATTACAAAACCTACGAAATGCTCGCCGTGCTGACGCTGATCTGCGTGCTGTTGTTTCTGCCGCTGTCGCTGCTGCTCAGCCGTCTGGAAAGGAGGCTCCAGCATGGCCAGTTCGGGTCTTGAATTGCTCTGGGTGTCGTTGCCGCAATTGGCCAAAGGCGCTGGGCAAACCTTGTCGATCTCGTTTCTGAGCATCGCCATCAGCACCGTCGGTGGTGTGCTCTACGGCGTGTTGCGCACGCTCAACATCACGTGGGTGAACGCGATTTTGCGGGTGTATCTGGAGCTGTTCCGGGCGATTCCGGTGCTGGTCTGGTTGTATCTGCTGTTTTTCGGCTTGCCGATTTTCTTCGGCCTGAGCATTCCGAGTTTCTGGTGCGCGGTGCTGGTGCTGTCGCTGTGGGGCGCCAGCGAAGTGGGCGAAGTGGCGCGCGGCGCTCTGCATTCGTTGCCACGCGGGCAGCGTGAAGCGGGGCTGTCGATCGGTCTGAACGCCGCACAACTTTACGGCTACGTGCTGCTGCCGCAAGCGCTGAAACGCATGACGCCACCAACCATCAACGTCTACACGCGGATCATCAAGACCAGCTCGCTGGCGGTGCTGATCGGTGTGGTCGACGTGATCAAAGTCGGCCAACAGATCATCGAGCGCACCTACGAATCGGTGCTGATCTACGGCGCGCTGTTCCTGTTTTTCTTTTTCATCTGCTACCCGCTGTCGGCCGCTTCGCGCGTGCTGGAGCGGCGCTGGACGCAAGCATGAGCGCATTGATCGAGTTTCACGGCTTCAACAAATACTATGGCGAGCAGCAGGTGCTCAACGGTATTGACTTGCAGGTGCAGAGTGGCGAAGTGATCGTCATCCTCGGCCCCAGCGGTTGCGGCAAAAGCACCCTGCTGCGTTGCCTCAATGGTCTGGAACAGGCCCACAGCGGCAGCCTGAAATTTGTCGGCCGCGAACTGCTGGACAAGGCCACCGACTGGCGCGACATCCGCCAGCAGATCGGCATGGTCTTCCAGAGTTATCACCTGTTCCCGCACATGAGCGTGCTCGACAATCTGCTGCTTGGGCCGCTGAAGGTGCAAAAACGTCAGCGCCGCGAAGCGCAGCAGCAAGCCGAAGCGCTGCTTGAACGCGTGGGACTTCTGGACAAGCGCGACGCCTTCCCGCGTCAGCTGTCCGGCGGTCAGCAGCAACGCATCGCCATCGTCCGCTCGCTGTGCATGAACCCACGGGTGATGCTCTTCGACGAAGTCACTGCCGCTCTTGACCCGGAGATGGTCAAGGAAGTTTTGCAGGTCATTCAGGGCCTCGCTCGCGAAGGCATGACCCTGCTGATCGTCACCCATGAAATGGCCTTCGCCCGCGCGGTGGCCGACCGCATCGTGTTCATGGATGCCGGGCGCATCCTTGAGCAGAACCCGCCCGAGATTTTCTTTACGAACCCGCAAACCGCACGCGCGCAGCAGTTTCTGGAGAAGTTCTCCTTCGTTGCAACACTGCCAAAAACGAATCCGACAAAGGAACTGGAACTGTTATGAAAACTGCCGCTTTTTTACTGCCCCTACTGAGCCTCGCCTTGCTTGCCGGTTGCAGCAAGACCGAAGAACCGCCGAAGCCGAAGGTCGCCAGCGAAAGCACCGCGCCGGCCGGTTATCTGGACAAGATCAAGGCTCGCGACAAACTGATCGTTGGCGTCTTTACCGATAAGCCGCCCTTCGGTTTCGTCGATGAAGCAGGGCGTTACGTCGGCTTCGATACCGACATTGGTCGCCGTTTCGCCAAAGATCTGCTCGGCGATGAAAACAAAGTCGAATTCGTCGCGGTTGAACCGGCGAGCCGCATCCCGTTCCTGCAAAGCGACAAGGTTGACCTGATCCTCGCCAACATGACCGTCACCCCGGAGCGCAAGGAAGCGGTGGAATTCACCAATCCGAATCTCAAGGTTGCGGTGCAGGCGCTCGTACCGCAAAGCAGCTCGGTGAAAAACCTCGATGATTTGGCGACCCGCACCACTATCGTCACCACCGGTACGACGGCGGATATCTGGCTGACCAAGAATCACCCGGACTGGAAACTGCTGAAGTTCGAGAAAAACTCCGAGTCGTTGCAGGCCCTGGCCAATGGTCGAGGCGATGCTTATGCACAGGACAATCTGGTGTTGTTCAGTTGGGCCAAGCAGAACCCGGGCTATCGCGTGCTGGAGGACAAACTGGGGGCTGAAGCACCGATTGCGCCGGCGGTGAAGAAGGGCAATATCGAGCTGCGCGACTGGGTGAATACCGAGTTGACCAAGCTGGGCGAAGAGAAGTATTTGCTCAAGCTGTACGACCAATATGTGCGTAAGGAACTGAGCGATGACACCAAGCCTGAGAGCGTGATTGTCGAAGGCGGCAAGTGGCAGGGGTGATTGTCTGTCAGGTCGGTGGTGAGGCCTGCCCCTCACCCCAGCCCTCTCCCGAAGGAGAGGGAGCCGATCTCTGGGCTTTTCAAAACCTGAGTTCAACTTGAGACTTTCATGTCGGCGTAACTCGAAAGACCAACTCGGTCAGTCCCCTCTCCCTCTGGGAGAGGGTTAGGGTGAGGGGCTTTTGACCGAAGCACTCAATCCGGCCAATGCCACGCCGGCTCATCCAGCACCTTCTGCCCGACAATCCCGGTCTGCCCCAGGGTTTTCTCCAGCACAATGCAATTGCACTCCGGATCTTCCTGCAACGCCGAAATCAATCGCCGCGCATGCGACACCACCCACACCTGGCACTGCTCAGACGCACGAATGATCAAGCGCGCCAACGCCGGCAACAGATCCGGATGCAAACTGGTTTCCGGCTCGTTCAGTACCATCAGCGACGGCGGTCTCGGCGTCAGCAACGCTGCGACCAGCAACAGATAACGCAACGTCCCGTCCGACAACTCCGCCGCCGACAGCGGCCGCAACAAGCCTTCCTGATAAAACTCGATGGCAAAGCGTCCGCCGGCCTGCGCTTCGATATGCACGCGTGCGCCCGGAAACGCATCGGTAATTGCCGCACGCATCGCGTCGCCATCACCAATCTCGATGATGGTCTGCAACGCCGCCGCCAGATCCCGACCGTCGTGATGCAGCACCGGCGTGCGCGTGCCCAATTGCGGCTGGCGCACCGGCGCGTCAGCGTCACTGCGAAAGTGATCATAAAAGCGCCAGCGGCGAATGAACTCGCGCATCTGAAACACTTCCGGCGAGCTGCGCAGGCTGCCGACCTGATCAAACAAACTATCGAAATTCGGCGTGTGTTGCGCCAGCACATCCCATTTGCGTTCGGCGCGTGCGCGGATCATCGGCCCGTCACGATCTACAAGCAGGCTGGCGGGACGGTAAAGCGCGCCGGCCCAGATGCATTCGCGCTTGATCTGCGGGTCGAGGCTGAAGCGCGAGGGAATGGGGCGCGAATGTTCGGGCAGCATGAAGTGCCCGTTGGAATCGGGCAGGCCGAGGCTGATCGAATAACTGAAATCCTCCCCGGCAAATCCCAGACGCAGGCGCTTCACACCTTGGCGCACCGTTGACTGGATCGGCACTTCGCCGTTGCGCATGCGTCGGCTGATGGTTTCCGGCCCGGCCCAGAAGGTCGACTCCAGTCCGCCTTCACGGGCCAGCGCATTGACCACGCCGCCCTGAGCGGTTTCCGCCAGCAAGCGCAAGGCCCGGTAGAGGTTGGATTTGCCGCTGCCGTTGGGGCCGGTGATCAGGTTCAGC
Source organism: Pseudomonas sp. CROZ-RG-20F-R04-15 (assembly GCF_022662375.1). Classification (GTDB taxonomy): domain Bacteria; phylum Pseudomonadota; class Gammaproteobacteria; order Pseudomonadales; family Pseudomonadaceae; genus Aquipseudomonas. Next base: position 25,187 of record NZ_JAKNQL010000033.1, read on the forward strand.
CGGCCCAGCGGGATCACCAGTTTGTTGATCGAACGGTAATTGGCCACTGCCAGAGTGTTGAGCATGGACGTCCTTTTTCAGGTGCGGCTGACAGCCAACAGGATAACCGTTAGCAGCGCGCCAGGCTTTTTCTTCATAAGACCAACGTGCAAGCCGGGAACCCTGTTCTAAGCTCTGAAGTCGTATCGTCCCGATAGTCTCGAAAAATGCCAAGGAGTCTGCATGGCGGGTCCCGGATTGAAAGTGGTGGTGGCCCTCAGTGCCATGGCCTTGCTGACCGCTTGCGGCGACAAGAAACCCGCGCAGGAATACTTGCCAAGGGTCTTTGTACAGGAAGTCAAACCCGCGGATTACGCGGCTTCGGTGACATTGACCGGTGACGTGCAGGCGCGCGTGCAGACCGAATTGTCGTTCCGCGTCGGCGGCAAGATCATCCAGCGCATGGTCGATGTCGGTGACCGGGTCACCGCCAAGCAGGTGCTGGCCAAACTCGACCCCAAGGATTTGCAGACCAACGTCGATTCGGCTCAAGCTCAGGTCGTCGCTGAACAAGCCCGGGTGAAGCAGAGTGCGGCAGCCTTCGTGCGTCAGCAAAAACTGCTGCCCAAGGGCTACACCAGTCAGAGCGAATACGATTCCGCTCAAGCCGCGTTGCGCAGCAGCCAGAGCGCTCTGAGCGCGGCGCAGGCGCAACTGGCCAATGCCAAGGATCAACTCAGTTACACCTCACTGATCGCTGACGCGCCGGGCGTTATCACTGAGCGTCAGGCCGAAGTTGGCCAGGTCGTGCAGGCCACCGCGCCGATTTTCAGTCTGGCCCGTGATGGCGATCGTGATGCGGTGTTCAACGTCTATGAATCGCTGCTCGCCGAACGCCCTGCGGATAACAAGATCACCGTCAGCCTGCTCGACAACCCCGAGATCAAAACCACCGGCACCGTGCGCGAAGTCACCCCGGCAGTGTCGGCGCAATCCGGCACCGTGCAAGTCAAAGTCACCCTCGACAAACTGCCGCCGGGCATGCAGCTCGGTTCGGTGGTCAGTGCCACGGCCAAAGGCTCCGGCAAATCGGCAGTCGAACTGCCGTGGTCGGCGCTGACGAAAAATATCAGTGACCCGGCGGTGTGGCTGGTCGACGACAAAGGTGAGGCGCAATTGCACACAGTCACGGTCGGCCGTTACCTGACCGGCAAAGTCATCATCAGCGAAGGTCTCAAGGGGGGCGAAAAAGTCATCGTCGCCGGCGGGCAATTGTTGCATCCCGGCATGAAAGTCGAGATCGCCGCAAACACCTACAAGGATCTGCAACCGGGAGCACAGCCATGAAGCGCTTGTGGTTGTTATCCATGGCGGTATTGCTGGCCGCGTGTTCCAAGAAAGAACCGCCGCCCGAGCCGGTACGTCCGGTGCTGTCGGTCAAGGTCGAAGCGCTTAGTGAAGAGAATCTCGGGCGTTTTGCCGGCAGCATCCAGGCGCGTTACGAGAGCAACACCGGTTTCCGCGTCGGTGGCCGTATTGCCAGCCGTAACGTCGATGTCGGTGCCGAGGTGGAGAAGGGCACATTGCTCGCCACCCTCGACCCGTCCGATCAGCAAAACCAGTTGCGCTCGGCTCAAGGCGATCTGGCCAAGGTCCAGGCGCAACTGATCAACGCGCAAGCCAACGCTCGGCGTCAGCAGGCGCTGTTCGATAGAGGCGTCGGTGCGCAGGCACAACTGGACATTGCCACCACCGATCTGAAAACCACCCAGGCCTCGCTGGATCAGGCGCGCGCGGCGGTCAATCAGAGCAAGGACCAACTCGGCTACACCGAATTGCGCTCTGACCACCGCGCCGTGGTTACTGCGTGGAACGCCGAGGCCGGGCAGGTCGTCACGGCCGGTCAGCAAGTGGTGACCCTGGCGCAACCGGACATCAAGGAAGCGGTGATCGATCTGCCCGATACCCTGGTCGATCAGATCCCCAGCGATGTAGTGTTTTCCGTGGCCGCGCAGCTCGATCCGAGCATCAACACCACCGCGATCATTCGTGAAATCGAACCACAGGCACAAAGTGCTACGCGCACACGACGGGCGCGCCTGACCCTGGCCGACACGCCGGACGGTTTCCGCCTCGGCACAGCGATCAGCGTCACCCTGAGTTCGGCGATCAAACCGCGCATCGAATTGCCCGCCACGGCATTGCAGGAGGTCGATGGCAAACCGCGGATCTGGGTGATCGACACGCAAAACAAAACCGTCAGCCCCCGCGATGTCACGGTCATCAGCCGTACCGACAACAGCGTCGTACTGGCGGGCGGCGTGAAGAACGGCGAGCGTGTGGTCAGCGCCGGCGTCAACAGTCTCAAACCCGGACAATCGGTAAAACTTGACGAGGACAGTCAATGAAAGGCTCTTTCAACCTCTCCGAATGGGCCCTCAAACATCAGTCTTTCGTCTGGTACCTGATGTTCGTTGCGTTGCTGATGGGCGTCTTTTCGTACTTCAATCTGGGCCGCGAAGAAGACCCGTCCTTCACCATCAAAACCATGGTGATCCAGACCAAATGGCCGGGCGCAACCCAAGAGGAAACCCTCAAGCAAGTCACCGATCGCATCGAGAAAAAACTCGAAGAACTCGATTCCCTCGACTACGTGAAAAGCTACACGCGCCCAGGCGAATCGACGGTGTACGTGTACCTGCGCGACACCACCAGTGCCAAGGACATCCCGGAAATCTGGTACCAGGTGCGCAAGAAGATCAACGACATTCGCGGGCAGTTTCCCCAAGGGATTCAGGGCCCGGGGTTCAACGACGAGTTCGGTGATGTATTCGGTTCGGTGTATGCGTTCACTGCCGATGGCCTGACCATGCGCCAGTTACGCGATTACGTTGAGCAGGCGCGGGCCGAGATCCGCAATGTGCCGGGGCTGGGCAAGATCGAAATGGTCGGCCAGCAGGACGAAGTGATCTACCTGAACTTCTCCACGCGCAAACTCGCCGCGTTGGGCATCGATCAGCGTCAGGTGGTGGAAAGCCTGCAATCACAGAACGCCGTGACCCCGGCCGGTGTGATCGAGGCCGGACCGGAGCGGATTTCCGTGCGCACCTCGGGGCAGTTCGCCTCGGAGAAGGATCTGGCCGAGGTCAATCTCAAGCTCAATGACCGCTTCTATCGTCTGGCCGATATTGCCGACATCAGTCGCGGTTACGTCGATCCGGCCACCCCGGAATTCCGCTTCGATGGCAAACCGGCCATCGGTCTCGCCATTGCCATGCAGAAGGGTGGCAACGTGCAGGAATTCGGTAAAGCCTTGCACGCGCGTATCGACCAACTGACGGCGGACTTGCCGGTCGGCGTTGGCGTGCACACGGTGTCCGATCAGGCGGTGGTGGTGGAAGAGGCCGTTGGCGGCTTCACCAGCGCGCTGTTCGAGGCAGTGATCATCGTGCTGGTGGTGAGCTTCATCAGCCTTGGCGTGCGTGCCGGTCTGGTGGTGGCTTGCTCGATTCCGTTGGTGCTGGCGATGGTCTTTGTGTTCATGGAATACAGCGGCATCACCATGCAGCGGATTTCTCTCGGCGCACTGATCATCGCCCTCGGCCTGTTGGTCGACGACGCGATGATTACCGTGGAGATGATGGTCACGCGCCTGGAAATGGGCGAGACCAAGGAGCAGGCGGCGACGTTCGCCTACACCTCGACGGCGTTCCCGATGCTCACCGGTACGCTGGTGACCGTCGCCGGTTTCGTGCCGATCGGCCTCAACGCCAGTTCCGCCGGTGAGTACACCTACACGCTGTTTGCGGTGATCGCCGTGGCGATGATCGTCTCGTGGGTGGTGGCGGTGTTCTTCGCCCCGGTGATCGGCGTGCACATTCTCAGCACCAACGTCAAACCCCATGCCGCTGAGCCAGGGCGTATTGGCCGCGCGTTCAATGGCGGACTGTTGTGGGCGATGCGCAACCGCTGGTGGGCAATCGGTTTCACGGTGCTGATGTTCGTGCTCGCGGTATTTTGCATGCGCTTTGTGCAGAACCAGTTTTTCCCGGCGTCGGATCGCCCGGAAATTCTCGTCGACCTGAACCTGCCGCAAAACGCCTCGATCGACGAAACCCGCAAGGCCGTCGACAAACTGGAGGAAACCCTCAAGGGCGACCCGGACATCGTGCGCTGGAGTACCTACATCGGTCAGGGCGCGATCCGTTTCTACCTGCCGCTCGACCAGCAATTGCAGAACCCGTACTACGCGCAACTGGTGATCGTCAGCAAAGGCTTCGAATCCCGCGAGGCGCTGAGTGAAAGGCTGCGTGAGCGCTTGCGCAAAGAGTTCGTCGGTATCGGCAGCTACGTGCAGGCACTGGAAATGGGCCCGCCGGTGGGACGTCCGATCCAGTACCGGGTCAGCGGCAAGGACATCGATCAAGTGCGCAAACACGCCATCGACCTTGCTACCGAACTGGACAAGAACTCGCACATCGGCGAGATCATTTACGACTGGAACGAGCCGGGCAAAGTCCTGCGCATCGATATCGCGCAGGACAAGGCGCGCCAACTCGGGCTGTCCTCCGAAGACGTGGCGAAGCTGATGAACAGCATCGTCAGTGGCTCGCCGTTGACCCAGGTCGATGACGATATCTACCTGATCAACGTGGTCGGCCGCGCGGTGGATTCCGAACGCGGCACGCCGGAGACTCTGCAGAACCTGCAGATCGTCACGCCGAGCGGTACGTCGATTCCGCTGCTGGCGTTCGCCACCGTGCGTTATGAACTGGAGCAGCCGCTGGTGTGGCGTCGCGACCGCTTGCCGACCATTACCATCAAGGCGTCGGTGCGCGACGAGATCCAGCCGACCGATCTGGTGAAAATCCTCAAGCCGTCGATTGATGCGTTCGCCGAAAAACTGCCGGTCGGCTACAAAGTCGCTACCGGCGGTACGGTCGAGGAAAGCGGCAAGGCCCAGGGACCGATTGCCAAGGTTCTGCCGTTGATGCTGTTTTTGATGGCGACCTTCCTGATGATCCAGTTGCACAGCGTGCAGAAGATGTTCCTCGTCGCGAGTGTCGCGCCGCTGGGGCTGATCGGCGTGGTGCTGGCGCTGGTGCCGACTGGTACGCCGATGGGTTTCGTGGCGATTCTGGGGATTCTCGCGCTGATCGGCATCATCATCCGTAACTCGGTGATTCTGGTGACGCAGATCGATGAGTTCGAGAAGAAAGGCTATGCGCCGTGGGATGCGGTGGTGGAGGCGACCGAACACCGGCGCAGACCGATTCTGTTGACGGCGGCGGCAGCGAGCATGGGCATGATCCCGATCGCCCGCGAAGTGTTCTGGGGGCCGATGGCGTACGCGATGATTGGCGGGATTGTGGTCGCGACGTTGCTGACGCTGTTGTTCCTGCCGGCGCTGTATGTGGCCTGGTACAAGATTCGCGAACCGAAGAAGGACTGAGTCAACAGCGACCCTCACCCTAACCCTCTCCCAAAGGGAGAGGGGACTGATTGGGGGATGCCTTGGAGATACGCCGACCTGAAATCTCTTCGCTGAATCCATAATCGACTCGGTCTCTCAGGTCGATGTATGAAGTGAGACACCTCGGTCGGCCCCCTCTCCCTGTGGGAGAGGGCTGGGGTGAGGGCTTTTCCTGACTTTACTCAGCCCTTACGCCAAACACTGGCCAACCAAGGCTGCTGCTCTCGCGGCAGCCCCGCCGGCCGGAAGTAATGCTCCAGTTCAACAAACCCCGCCGCCGTCAACAACCCTTGCCACGCTGCCAGATCGTGATACGAGCCATAACGCGGCCCGTTCCAGCCCTCACGATTATCCCCACGCGGATTGGAACTGAACAACACCCCGCCGGGCTTCAATGCCCCGCGCAACTGCTGCAATACCCGTGGCAGTTCCTGCAACGGCACATGAAAAAGCACCGCATTGGCAAAGATCCCGTCGAAGCGCTCCGCCGGTAGATCGAGCTTCAGAAAGTCCTGCTGCAACACCTCACAGCCACTGTCCTCACGGGCCATTCGCGCAAACTCTTGCGAACCGTCGAGGCCGACGGCGATGTGACCCATGCGGGTAAACGTCTGCAAGTCCCGCCCCGGACCGCAGCCGAAATCCAGAATGGTGAACGGCGCTGAACCCTGAATATGCCGCAGTAGCGCATCGATATTCTGGCTGACATCGTGGTCGCGGGTGCCTTCACGGAAGTCTTCAGCCACCGAGTTGTAGTGGCCGAGGGTGGTGGCGGTGATCTGTTCGAGATCGGTGGGAGTCTGCTTCATGGTCGGGATACGCAGGCAATTGGGATGTGCCGAATATACGCCATGACGGCGGGAGCGCTGGCGATAAATGGCTGGTCGCACCTGTTAGTTCTTACAGTATCGGGCGAAGGAAAACAGGTTCATTCTTGGTTCACTGATGCCAGGGACTCGCGTCAACATGAATACTCATCATGACACCGCCACTCCGACCTTGTCGGTCATGGACCCGCGTACCTTGGCGATTCGTAGCGTTGCCTATTGTCGGCATCCAGACCAACCCGACATCGAATCGCGCATCACCCGGCAGATCTTTGATGCGCCCGGGCGTCAGGTGGCGGCGTGGGATCCGCGTTTGTGGGGCACTGCGCCGAAGCCGAATCTGGCCACAATTTACGCATTGAGTGGTCAGGCGCTACTTACAGAGAGCGTTGACGCTGGCTGGCAGTTGAGTCTTTTGAGTGAAGCGGGATCGATGGGTTCTGGCTGGGATGCGCGGGGCAACGAGAGTCATCACCAATACGATGATCTCCAACGTCCGATAACGCTTACCGAGCAAGCGCTCGGCGGACAGTCTCAAGTAGTCGAGCGCTGGACTTATGGCGAAGCCACCGATGAATGCGCGCTCAACAATCTGTGCGGCCAACTCATTCGCCATGACGACCCTGCCGGCAACCGGCACTTCAATGACTATGGCCTTGGCGGCGCCATGCTGGTGGAGTCGCGGCGGTTTCTGATCAAGCTTGAGAGCCCCGACTGGCCACTCGAACCCGCCGGTCGCGATGAGTATCTCGAAGAAAAAATGTATGTCACCCGTCAAATCTTCAACCCGACAGGAGAACTGCAGCGTCATATCGATGCGGCGGGTAACACAAAAACGCTGCATTACAACGTCGCGGGAAAACCTTGCGCGACTTGGCTTTTGCAGGCCAGCGAGGGTCGGCAGCCGAAATACCTGGTCAGCAAAATCCGCTACAACGCCGAGGATAAGGTCGAAAGTGAGACGGCTGGTAACGGTGTCATCGCCCGTACCGAGTACAACAGTGAAGACGGCCGCCTACTCAGATTAGTGGCAGCTGTCGGTATGCAAACGCCTTTGCAGGATCTGAACTACGCCTATGACCCGGTGGGCAACATCGTCAGTCTGGAAGATAAAACCCAGGCGGTGACTTACTTCAGCAATCAGCGCGTCGATCCCGTCAGTCGGTATCGCTACGACAGCCTCTATCAACTGATCGAAGCCAGGGGCTGGGAAGTCAGTTCCCCGAGCCATGGTCCGGCGTTACCGGATTTGCTGCCCACACCATTGGACCCCAATCAGCGGCGCAATTACACCCAGACATTCGATTACGACGCAGCGGGCAATCTGCTCACTCGACATCACAGCGGTGCGCCGGGATTTTCGATGTTTACCTCTGCGTACAGCAATCGGAGTCTGGCCCAGCGCGACGATGGTTCTCTGCCGGGAGAACCGCAGATCTCGGAAGGATTTGATTTCGCTGGCAATCAGTTGGAATTGCAGCGCGGACAGGCCATGAGCTGGGATGTGCGCAATCAATTGAGACGAGTGACGCTGGTGCAACGCCAGGACGAGCCGAATGACGACGAAGGTTATGTTTACGATCGACCCGGCCATCGGCTGCGTAAAGCACGCCTCAGCCAGACATCCGGGCAAACCCTGAAATCAGAAGTGCGTTATCTGCCGGGTCTTGAGGTGCATCGCGAAGCGAACGGAAAAGAGCGGCATGTGATCAGTGTCGAAGCCGGGCGTAATCAGGTGCGAATGCTGCATTGGCCTGATGGCGCTGAAAGCGATCAACTGCGTTACAGCCTGAGTGATCATCTTGGTTCCAGCTCTCTGGAATTGGACGATGGCGCAGGAATTTTGACTCAGGAGCACTATTACCCGTTTGGTGGTACGGCGTGCTGGGCTGGTAAAAATGCCTTGGTCGCGAAGTATAAAACCATCCGTTATTCGGGTAAGGAGAGGGATGCGACCGGGCTTTATCACTACGGTCATCGTTACTATGCACCTTGGTTGCAACGGTGGGTCAGTGCCGATCCAATGGGGGAACTTGACGGTCTGAATTTATTCGAAATGGTAGGGAACAATCCAGTGATCTTTACTGATGAGCAAGGAACAGTAAGAGGGCTAAGTGAATTTTTTAGTGGTGAAAGCAAAGCTGAGGCCGCTAAAAAAATTCACTTCAAACAGCATCTGGTACCCAACATAATGGCCCGCAAAGAAACGGATAAAAGCTACGCCATCTTAAAAGTGAAAAAACTGGCGCGTGTAGACAACGCAGGCGCTGCGGAAGAATTGCTTAAGGCAGCCGTGGAGGTTATTGCCAATTCGAAACTCACCATCAATTATACGATCGAGAGTATTAATGAATTAAGAGGCAGTGTTGTTAAAAATCTATGGCAGCGGGGATTTGAACCAGGGTTTGGTGAAATCAGGGATGGATTTGAAATGGGCATGTACGACTATGCTCATTCCCCCTCCAAGATATTAAAAGAGTATGGGTCGGTGGATCATCCAAAATTCAGCGGAGAAATGCGGCCTGTTTACGGAGCATTGAAACTCTCTGAACATCTCGCTAGCGCCGGAGGTGCATCGTCATACGGTGCGGCCGCGTTCTATTTGCCGGATCAGTCGCGCGAGTACATGACGCTGACCGGAGTTGACAGCTTCGATCTGAAACCTTCAATGAATAACCTCGCTTCATTTGAAAATTTATATCCCGTTTTTCACACAATGGAACTGGGCACCTGGAAAGTGTTAAGCCAGGTTATTGACGGAAGTGAAAAGGGTCTTGAATCGCCTGCCGAATACGTGGAATGGCAATCCCACAGCGCTGTAAGTTGGAAAAACATGACCGATCTGGTTTTTCAGAGTCAACAGGATCTGAACAGTGTTATCAGCCACGAAAGCACCCAACGCTTTTTGAAAAAAAACTCCATTCATGTGCATGTCGCAGGGTGAGCCAGCGTTGGAATTGCATCCGTATTGCGACTAGGGCAGAGCCAGGGCCGTGACGAAAGGAGGACAACAAACTCAGCGCTTGTTGAGGCCTCGCGCCAACCGATCCCCACCCAACTGAATCACCGCCACCAACGCTACCAGCAACACAATCACCGTCAGCATGATCTGGCTGTCAAAGCGCTGATAGCCGTAGCGATAGGCGATATCCCCCAACCCGCCCGCGCCAATTGCCCCGGCCATCGCCGACGAATTGATCATGGTCACCAACGTGATAGTGAACCCGCCGACGATCCCCGGCAGCGCCTCCGGCAACAACACATGCCAGACAATGTGCCAACGCCGGCAGCCCATCGCCTGCGCGGCTTCGATCAAACCATGATCAACCTCGCGCAGACTCACTTCGGCAATCCGCGCAAAGAACGGCGTCGCCGCAATCGTCAGCGGCACGACGGCAGCCCAGACACCGTAGGTGGTACCGACAATCAACCGGGTGAACGGAATCAGCGCGACCATCAGAATCAGAAACGGGATCGAGCGAAACAGGTTAACGAACGCGCCCAAGGCACGGTTCAACACCGGCGCTTCATAGATCCTGCCCTTGTCGCTGGTGACCAGAATCACCGCCATGGGAATCCCCACCAGCAACGCGATCAGCGACGACACACCGACCATCAGGAACGTGTCGATAAACCCCTGTAGCAAGCGATCAAACCACATAACCCAATACCTCCACACGTTGCGCCCATGGTGCGGCGCGCTCGCGCAATTGTTCGGCGCTAAACGCTGAGCCGCTGACAGCCAACAACAGTTGCCCCAACGAGTGACCCTGAATCCGTTCGACGCCGCCCTGAAGCAACTTCACCCGGCCACCCAATGCCGCGAACAGTGCCGCCAGATCTGGCTCGTCACTGGCGCTGCCGGTGAACTGCAAGCGCAGCACCACAGCGGCGTCGGAGGATGGCGGCAGCGCGTGCAAGCGGGACTGCAATTCCTCCGGCAATGCGTGTTGCAGCGGCGCGAGCAAGGTCTGGCTGACCTCATGTTGCGGGTTGCCGAACACTTCCCATACCGGGCCTTGCTCGACGACGCGGCCGTGCTCAAGCACGACAACGCGGTCGCAGATTTCGCGGATCACCGCCATCTCATGAGTAATCAGAACGATGGTCAGACCCAAGCGTTTATTGATCTCGCGCAGCAGGCCGAGGATCGACTGGGTGGTCTCCGGGTCGAGCGCCGAAGTGGCCTCGTCACAGAGCAAAATATCCGGGTCATGCACCAGCGCGCGGGCGATGCCGACGCGCTGTTTCTGTCCACCGGAAAGCTGCGCCGGATAAGCCTTGTGTTTCTCTTGCAGGCCAACCAGTTCGAGCAGCTCCCGAACCTTTTTTTCGCGGTGCTCTTTCGGCACGCCAGCGACTTTCAGCGGCAGTTCAACGTTCTGCCAAACGGTCTTGGCCGACATCAGATTGAAGTGCTGGAAGATCATGCCGATGCGTCGGCGCAAAGCGACGAGACGATCTTCATCGAACTCGCTAATGTCGACCTGATCGATCAGCACCCGCCCCGAAGTCGGTTGCTCCAGACGATTGATCGTACGGATCAGCGATGACTTGCCAGCGCCGCTGCGGCCGATAATGCCGAACACTTCGCCGCGCTGGATCGCCAGATCAATGCCCTGCAATGCCGCGACCGGACCTTGGCGACCGTTGTAGATTTTGCCCAGACCGATGAAGCGTACGTGGGCGCGATTCAGCTCGGGGTGCAGCTCGGTTTTTTCAGCATTGTGTGGCTCTGGAATTTCCAGTCGCCGTTGGATCGCGGCCGTCATGCTCAGCTTTCCCAACCGGCTTGATACAGCTTGCCGTGGGCCTTATCCAGTGCCGCGCGAACGGCGGGCGAGTGCTGGTAGATGTCGACGAATTTGATCAGGCGCGGATCGGTTTTGCTCTTCGGCTGGATAACAAACTGGATCACGTATTCCTTGTGGTCGAGGCCGTCGAACAGCAGCGCCGAACCGGCATCGAAGGTCTTCGCCAGACGAATGTAGGCCGGGTAGCCCTGGACCAGATCGGCATCGTCGTAAGCACGCACCAGTTGCACGGCTTCGACCTGGAGTATTTTGATTTTCTTCGGGTTGGCGACGATATCGTCTTCGGTAGCCTTGTAGCCGACGCCCGGTTTCAGCGTGATCAAACCGGCCTTGGCCAGCAGTTGCAGACCGCGCCCGCTGTTGATTGGGTCGTTGGCGATGGCGACGCTGGCGCCTTCGGGCAGCTCGTCGAAGCTTTTGTATTTTTTCGAATAGAGGCCGACGTTGTTGATGATCCCCGGCGCGAATGGCACCAGATCAAAACCCGAGGCGGCTTTGGCGTTTTCGAGGAACGGGATGTGCTGGAAGTAGTTCACGTCGATGTCGCCGGCGGCGAGGCTGACGTTTGGCGCGATCCAGTCGGTGAACTCCACCAACTCGACTTTCAGGCCTTGTTTGGAGGCCTCTTCAACGGCAGCTTCCAGCGGGATGGCGAAGGCGGCGGTGGTGCCGATTTTCAGGGGCGCGTCGGCGGCGAAGATGGCCGAGCTGAACAGGCCGAGGGCCAGGGCCAGTGCTTTGACTGGGTGGGACAGGCGTTTTTTGGTCATGATGAGTTTTCCAGTCAGTGCATAAATTTGTGGTGTCTGGTCGGGCCTCTTCGCGAGCAAGCTCGCTCCCACAGGGAAATGCATTCCAAATGTGGGAGCGAGCTTGCTCGCGAAGCTTTTAATGCTGGTACGAAGAGCCGGTGTGTTGCTCCGGTAGCTGCGCCGCTCCATGAAACAGCTTTTCGCGCAAGCTGCCGGTGTCGTACCCGGTCTTGTACGACCCGCGCCGCTGCAGCTCCGGAATTACCAGGTCAATGAAATCGACATAGCTCTCCGGCGTAACAATGCGGGTCAGGTTGAAGCCATCCAGGCCGGACTCGGCGATCCACGACTCCAGCTCATCCGCCACTTGCTCAGCCGAACCGACCACGGTGATGTAGCGACCACCAAGGGCGTGCTGTTCAAGCAACTTGCGCCTGGTCCAGTCGTTGTTTTGCAGGTTCTTGGTGGCCGACTGAATGGCGTTGCTCTTCACGTACTGGATCGGTTCGTCGATTTCGTACTGGGAAAAGTCGATGCCGGTCGACGCGGAAAAATGCGCCACGCCGGCCTCGGCGCTGGCGTAGCTCAGGTACTCGGCGTGCTTGGCCCATGCGGCCTCTTCGGTCGCACCGACGATCACGTTGAGGCCCATGAACACCTTGATGTCCTCAGGATTACGCCCCGCTTCAACAGCGCTGGCACGCACTTTGTCGACCTGAACTTTGGTCGACGGTTTGTTCTGGCCGCTGATGAACACACACTCGGCGTGACGCCCGGCGAAGAGCAAGCCGCGATCGGAACTGCCGGCCTGAAACAGCACTGGCGTGCGCTGCGGCGACGGCTCGCAGAGGTGATAACCCTCGACCTGATAGAACTCGCCCTTGTGCTCGACCTTGTGCACTTTTTCCGGGTCGGCGTAGATACGTTGCTGGCGGTCATTGAGCACCGCGCCGTTTTCCCAACTGCCTTCCCAGAGTTTGTAGAGCACTTCCAGGTACTCGTCGGCCTGGTCGTAGCGACGGTCATGTTCCACCTGTTCACTGAGGCCCATGGCTTTGGCGGCGCTGTCGAGATAACCGGTGACGATGTTCCAGCCAACACGACCACGGCTCAAATGATCCAGCGTCGACATGCGTCGGGCGAATAGATACGGCGGTTCATAAGTGAGATTTGCGGTCAGACCGAAACCGAGATTTTTGGTCACGGCAGCCATGGCTGAAACCAGCAGCAGCGGATCGTTGACCGGCAACTGGATCGACTCTTTCAGCGGTACGTCGACCGAGTTCTGATAGACGTCATACACGCCGACGATGTCGGCGATGAACAGCCCGTCGAAGAGTCCGCGTTCCAGCAACTGCGCCAGTTCAGTCCAGTATTCGATGGTGTTGTAGCGCGTCGAGGTGTCACGCGGATGCGTCCACAGACCATGGTTGATGTGGCCAATGCAGTTCATGTTGAACGCGTTGAGCAGGATCTTCTTTTTCGCGGCGCTCATCAGATCGTCCCTCGCAACGGAGGGTTTTCATCGTTGAGGTAGTAGTTGCCCACCGCGTGATATTTCCAGCGCACCGGGTCATGCAGCGTGTGTACGCGGGCATTGCGCCAGTGGCGGTCGAGGCCGTGTTCGATCAGAGTCGCTTGACTGCCGGCCAGTTCGAACAGCGTGCTGCCGGCGGCCAGGGAAATTTCGGTGCTGATGGCCCGTGCTTCGGCAACGGCAATGGATGCGGCGGCGACAGTCTCGACGTTGGTCTCGGCTTGCGCCGCGTCGAGGAATTCGCCAGCACGTTCAAGCAACGCCTCCGTGGCGTGCAGGCGAATGCTCAAGTGGCCGAAGCTTTTCAGCGTCAACGGATCTTCGGTGGCTTTGTCGTTGCCGGAATCGATCCATGGGCGTGTCTTGCTGCGTACGAAGTGCAGCGCGTCTTCGTAAGCGGCGCGGGCGATACCGGTGTCGATGGCGGCGTGAAGGATCTGCGCCAGAGGGCCGACAGTGGTTGGCCGTTCGAAGGCGCTTTGGAAGGGCAGCACGTCTGCAGCGGCGACGTAGACGTCTTCGAATACTACTGAACCGCTACCGGTGGTGCGTTGGCCGAAACCGCTCCAGTCGTCGATCACGGTCAGGCCTTGGCTGTCGCGCGGGACGAAGGCCAGTTGCTGCACGCCGTTTTCATCCACCACCGAAGTTGGAATGCGCTGGGCGTAAATCGCGCCGGTCGCATAGAACTTGCGGCCGTTGATGCGATAGCCCTCGCCGTCGCGTTTGAGACTGGTGACGCGGTCGTGAGCGGTTTTTGTGCCCAGTTCCGCCAGGGCATTACCGAAGCGCTGGCCGGCGAGAACCTCGGCGTACAGCCGTTGTTTCTGCGCGTGGCTGCCGTTCACCCGCAGCACTTCCAGTGCGTAGAAATGGTTCTGCGGAATCTGCCCGAGCGAGCCGTCAGCCTGAGCGATCAGGGCAATGATTTTGGCCAAAGTTACGTTGGACACGCCAGCGCCGCCGTATTCCTTGGGCACGCTTATGCCCCATAGACCGGAGCGGGAAAATACCTCGAGTTCCGGCAGTGGCAAGCGACGTTCACGGTCGCGCAGGGCGCTGTCGCGTTTGAAGTCTTCGGCCAGGTCGCTGGCGACGATCAGGGCTTGCTCATCGCTGGTGATGACCGCGACGTGATGGGAAAAAGTCATAGGTTTCTCCAGATGTCTGGTCGTCAGATCCAGGAATGGCGAGCCGGTAAAGTGCCGTTCAGGCGATAGGCGCCGACCGCGTGATATTTCCAGCGCACCGGGTCGTGCAGGGTGTGCACGCGGGCGTTGCGCCAATGGCGGTCGAGATTGAATTCGGCGAGGGTCGCGCGGCTGCCGGCCAGTTCGAAAAGCTTTTCGCTGGCGAGCAGTGAGATTTCAGTGGTCAACACTTTCGCTTCGGCGACGGCGATCGACGCACGCGCAGCGGATTCGGCAGTGAGCGGCGCGGCGTGCACTTGATCGAGCACTTGCCCGGCCTTGCGCAGCAGCGCTTCGGCGGCGTGCAGTTCGATTTTCAGTTTGCCGATGTCGGCGATCACATAGAGGTCATCGCTGGCGCGCTCGACCTTGGCGTCGATCCACGGCCGTGCGCGGGTTTTGACGAACTCGATGGCGTCATCAATGGCGCCACGGGCGATGCCGGCGTCAATTGCGGCTTGAATCAGCTGCGACACCGCGCCTTGGGTATTCGGGATCTCGTTGATCTTCCAGTTGTCGACAACCAGGCTGGATTCGACACGCACGTTGTTCAGCAAAATCGTACCGCTGGCGGTGGTGCGCTGACCGAAGCCCGACCAGTCATCAACGATGCGCAGCCCCGGCGTGCCGCGACGGACGAAGGCCAATACTTGCTTACCGTCATCGTTCAGCGCTTTCACTGCCACCCAATGCGCAAACAGTGCGCCGGTGGAATAGAACTTCTGGCCGTTGATCACGTAATCATCGCCATCGGCGGTGATCCGCGCCTTCAACTCCAGGGTGTTTTTGGTGCCGCGTTCCGGGCCGGCATTGCCGATGCGCCAGCCTTCCAGAACGCTCTGGAACAGCTGTTGTTTCTGCGCTTCGGTGGCGCTGCCGAGCACCAGATTGATGATGCCGAACTGGTTCTGCGGAATTTGCCCCAGCGCCGGGTCGGCGGCGGAAATGATCGCGAAAACTTCGGCCAATGTGACGAACGAAACCTGCGGGCCGCCGTATTCGCGCGGGATGGCAATGCTGCCCAGACCGCTGCGGGTGAACTGTTCGATTTCCGACCACGGCAGCTTGCGCTGGCGGTCGCGCTTGGCGGCCTGCACGCGGGCGACTTGCGCCAGCTCATGGGCGGCCTTGATGGCTTGGGCGTCGTTGCGCAACACCTGCGCGGGCAACAACAACGGGGCGATGTCCAGATCCGACTGGACGTTTGCGTCTGCCAGACTGGACATCAGTGCCGCTCCTTGGCTGCACGCAATGCCCTGGCGATCTGCACTGGGGTGATTGTGTTCCGGACCATACGACCTACCTCACATCTCATGAAAAACGCCGCAAAGTGCGGCGAATGAAAGAATGTCCGGTGGTCCGGTTCATATACCCTAAGCGTGTATAAAAATTAAATAAACTAACTTTTAGGAATATGCATAGAAGGGGTGATGGTCGGGTTGGTTAAGAGTTTCAAGTGAGGGGGCTCGCCCCCCGTCACCAGTAAGGCGCATCAGGCCTGGCGCGATTCGGCCGCCTTGAGTTCCTGCCTCAGAGGGACTTTCAGATACGGATTTACGCAGCCGATCTTCAAGGTGCGTGGCGGCGCCCAGCGTGAGTTGTTGCCGACCCGATCGAGAATGCAATACGTCACGTCCAGCCGCAGATCCTCGCCCGCTTCGACAATCACCGACGGTGGGACCCAGACCTGAATCGGCAAGCCGACATCTGCGGCGGTGATCGGTGCCAGATCCATGCGTACATCGCCCCAACGCAAGGTAATGGCGTCGTCCTCGGCCATGTTCAGGTAAGGCTCGATGGTCAGTGGCACACCGCGTTTGATCTGGTTCGGATTCACGCCTTGGCGGCGAATTGCGTCGGGGATGGTCACGGGTGCCAATTGCTGGTTTTCATCCGCGCTCAGCGCTGAAGGTTGCCCACCGGGGCAGTCCAGTTTGACTTGCACTCGCGTCGCCGCCGAAAACGCCGGCCCCTGACCGACCTGCATCACCCGGTAGTGAATGCGCGCAGTGCCGTTGGCGATGAAACTCTCCGGCACCCGCAGGCTGACTGCCGTGCCGACGTCACCGGTCGTCAGCACTCTGGAGGCGACATAGCATTTGTTCCAGAACAGCTCGATGAGGTCTCCGCTATCCATTTCGGGATAGGGCGCCACCTCGATCTGCAGATAGGCGGCGGCGGCCAGATTGATGCCGGTTTTTTGTGCTGGCGCGAGAATCGGCGCTGCCAGCTCGGGGGTGTGCGAAGTACGGGTCATCGATTTCTCTCCTTGAAGCCTTGCAGCGAAGTCCGTTTCTGAAAGAACAAAAGGCGTGAATAAACTGGCAATAAAACTTTAACTTTTATTCAAGTTGAATACGGGGTTGTTAAACTAAGTGGTGCCGGTCGTCGACTAGATAAGAGTGTGTTGGAGGGGGTGTCAATAGACGATGTTAGTTAATCGTGGAATTACGAATTAATCAGAAGTTTCCTACGCTGTTGTGGCGGTATGCCTAGGCGCCAAAGCGAAACAGACCACGGAACCTGGGTTTTTTATGGGGGTTTTGCGCTGATTTATTCGAATGCTGTCATGACGGGTGATAAGAGTTTCAGGCAGGCATCATCTGTTGCAGAACATATATATGTAATGCGTCAAACAAGGTTTTCAGGATGGGGTTTTGATAACTGATGACTTCCATCCTTGGAAGTTACCAATAACGCATTGAAGTGCTCAGGCGTGATTCAGAAACTTGCTGAGAAACTGTCGAGTGCGTTCTTCTTTCGGGTTGGCAAACAAGGCCTTGGCTTCGCCTTGTTCGACGATTATGCCTTTGTCGAAAAACACCACACGGTTGGCCACATCGCGAGCAAAGCCCATTTCGTGGGTGACGATCACCATGGTGCGTTTCTCTTCGGCCAGGCCGCGAATGGTCGCCAGCACTTCACCGACCAGTTCCGGGTCGAGAGCCGAAGTCGGCTCGTCGAACAGGATCACTTCCGGCTCCATCGCCAGCGCCCGGGCAATCGCCACGCGCTGTTGCTGACCACCCGAGAGACGACGCGGATAAGCGTCTTCCTTGCCAGCGAGCCCGACCTTTGCCATCAGCTTTTTGCCTAGAGCAACGGCCTCTTCGCGCGGCATCTTCTTGACCACGATCGGGCCTTCGATGACGTTCTCCAGCGCGGTGCGATGGGGGAACAGGTTGAAGTTCTGGAACACGAAGCCGACGTGCTGGCGCAGGTTGCGCACCAGCGCTTGCTGCTGGTTCAACGGGCGACTGGTATCGATCTCGATATCGCCGACCTTGATCCGGCCACTGGTGGGTTGTTCAAGGAAATTCAGGCAGCGCAGGAACGTCGTTTTCCCCGAACCGCTAGGGCCGATGATTGCCACAACCTCGCCTTCTTTCACCTCAAGATCGATGCCCTTGAGCACCTCTTGACCCTTGAACTGCTTTGTCAGTTTTTCCACGACAATCATGGGGTCAGGACTCCTGGTCGTGCCGATTGACCCGCTCTTCCAACTTGTTCTGGAAGTGCGCGAGCACCGAGGCCAGAATCCAGTAGAGCAGTGCGGCACTAAGGTACATGGTGAAAATTTCGAAGTTACGTGCGCTGATCAACTGCGCCTGACGTAACAACTCCGGCACCTGGATCGTGGCGGCCTGTGCAGTGTCCTTGACCAGTGAAATG
This sequence comes from Pseudomonas sp. CROZ-RG-20F-R04-15, assembly GCF_022662375.1. GTDB lineage: Bacteria > Pseudomonadota > Gammaproteobacteria > Pseudomonadales > Pseudomonadaceae > Aquipseudomonas. Next base: position 43,431 of record NZ_JAKNQL010000033.1, read on the forward strand.
AAGCTGTTGCCGAGCGCCGGTAATGCCGTACGCATCGCTTGCGGCAGGATGGCCCGCCGCAGGGTTTGCGCGCGGGTCATGCCAATGCTCGCAGCGGCTTCCCACTGACCGCGTTCGATCGAGCTGATCGAAGATCGCAGGATTTCACAAATGTAGGCCGCCATGTTCAGCGAAAGGCCGATCATGGCGGCCGGGATCGGATCGAGTTCGATCCCCACCTGTGGCAAGCCGAAATAGATCACGAACAGTTGCACCAGCAGCGGCGTGCCGCGAAAAAACGACACGTAGATGCGGGCAATCCAGTTCGCCACCTTGAAGCGCGACAGACGCATCAACGCCAGGCTGAAACCGAGCAGGAAGCCGAAGAACATGCCACCCAGGCTGAGGATGACAGTGAAGTACATGCCCTTGAGCAAAAAGGGCAAGGCCTCCCGTACGATTTGGAAAGTTGCTTCCATTATTTAGTGACGTCAGCGCTGAAGTATTTTTCCGAAAGCTTGGCCAGCGTGCCATCGGCGCGTAGCTTTTCGATAGCCTTGTTCACTGCAGCCAGCAGTTCAGGCTCGCCTTTGCGCAAGGTAACGCCAGCTTCCTGACGAGAGAACGGTTCGCCTGCGGCAGTGGTGTCCTTGGCTTTGCGCGCGTATTCCAGTGCGGCCAGACGGTCGATCAGGATGGCGTCGATACGGCCGACACGCAGGTCCTGGAATTTGGTCGGATCATCTTCATAGGTGCGCACGTCAGCGGTCGGCACGTTGGCTTTGACCCACTGCTCGTAGTTGGTGCCCAGGCCCACGCCGACTTTCTTGCCACCCAGATCGGCAGCGGATTTGATGTTCAGATCGGCGGCTTTCTTGGTCAGCACCAGCGCCTGAATCCCGGAAACGGTGTACGGCTCGGAGAAGTCATACTTCTTCTTGCGCTCTTCGGAAATGGTCACCTGGTTGATCACTGCATCCAGACGCTTGGACTCAAGCGCCGCGAGGATGCCATCCCACTTGGTCGTCTGCAGCTTGACCTTCACACCCAGCTCTTTGGCCAGCGCCTCAGAGAATTCAACTTCGAAGCCGGACAGCTTGCCGTCGGCATCAACGAAGCTGAACGGTGGGTAAGTGCCTTCCAGGCCGACGTTGATAACGCCTTTGTCCTTGATCTGTTGCAGCTGCTCACCGGCCACTGCCTGGCCGATCAGACCGGCGCTCAGCGCCAGGCCCAGCGAACCCACCAGCAGATTGCGACGTAGTGCGGAAAAATTCATGACGAGCCCCTGTGTTTTCTTATGGAAGACGCTTAAGGAAAGTTGGCGAATTTATGATTTCGACGACAGCGCTATCCTGCCTTAAAGCAGCTTATGCGTCTTGCGCGAAATTCGCCTGCGGCGAGACTATAGGATGTCTTCGTTAGACTTGAAAATACTTAATATCTAATTTGTTAGATCTAATATGTATATATGATCGTTCCCACGCTATGCGTGGGAACGCCTCAAGGGACGCTCCGCGTTCCAGCGTCGAAAGGACGCAGAGCGTCCCGGGCTGCATTCCCACGCAGAGCGTGGGAACGATCAGTCAGAGAAAGTCCTTATAGGCAAACAACGCCGGCGCGCCGCCGGTGTGCAAGAAAATGATCGGCCCCTCATCAAAGCGCTGACGCCCGATCCCGTCCAGCAACCCCGCCATCGCCTTGCCGGTATAAACCGGATCGAGCAACACCGCTTCCTGACTCGCCAACAACTTCACCGCCGCCAATGTCCCGGCATTCGGTTCGCCATAACGCGGGCCGAAATATTCATCCCACAACTCCACCTTGAAACTGGCCGGCAGTTCGACGCCGAGCAGATCCGCCGTGCGTTCGGCCAGTCCCTGAACCTTCGGTCGCTGGTCTTCTTCGCTGCGCGAGACGGTCACGCCAATCACCGGCAATTGCGGCAGCACTTCAGCCAAGGCCAAAGCTAGACCACTGTGAGTGCCGGCGCTGCCAGAGGCCAAAACCACAGCGGCGAAATCCAGACCGGTGTCCTTGATCTGCTCCGCCAGTTCCAGTCCGGCGCGCACGTAGCCCAGCGCACCGAGCGCATTCGAGCCTCCGATCGGCACCAGATACGGCTTCTTGCCGTTGCTGCGCAAACGCACGGCGAGGGCGGCGAGTTGTTCGTCGGCGTTGTCGAGGTTGTCGACCAGCTCGACCTTGGTGTCGAACAGATCCAGCAGCAGGCGATTGCCGTTGCCGGTGTAGTTGCTGTCATCGGTGCCGAGTGGATTTTCCAGCAACGCCACGCAGCCGAGACCGAGTTTGGCGGCCAGCGCAGCCGTTTGCCGAACGTGGTTCGATTGCAGCGCACCGGCGGTGATCAGTGTGTCGGCGCCTTGCGCGAGGGCGTCGGCGGCGAGGTATTCGAGTTTGCGCAGCTTGTTGCCGCCCATGGCCAGCGGCGTCAGGTCATCGCGCTTGATGTACACCTCGCGGCCGAGCCAGGACGACAGGCGTTCGAGTTTTTCCAGCGGCGTCGGATGGCCGAGCAGGTCGAGACGGTTAAAGCGATCCAGCTGTTGTTTAATCATGATTCCGTACTGGCGGAGAAAGATGAAAGGACTATAGGCACGCGATTTTGCAGGGGCAACCGCCAATCGCTTATAGCCAAATCGACTGAGCCCAGCACTATCGGTTCTTAATTCGCCTTCGTGAGCATGCCGTAAAGTAGGCGCCGTTGACGCGGCCAGATAGTCCGGCCGCCCGTGAGGAGTCTTTACCGTGAGCGAGCGTTCCAGCCATTGGCAATTGCAGACCATCGTCAGTCAACTGCGCAGCGCGCGGGATCAGTGGCGGGCACAGAACGGCCGGGCATCCGGCGAGCAGGGTGGTCGCGAGTTGCCGTCGCGGGCGGCGATGGCGGAGATTCTTGAAGCGCTGTGTGGTGCGTTGTTCCCGATGCGTCTGGGGCCGGTGGATCTGCGTGAAGAGAGTGAGGACTTTTACGTCGGCCATACCCTCGATGTCGCACTGAATGCGTTGCTGGCGCAGACCCGCCTCGAGCTGCGTTACGTTGCCCGGCACAGCGCCCAGGCCGACACTGAAGTCGAGGCCCGCGCGATCCAGATCGTGCAGGATTTCGCCCTCGCATTGCCGGGCCTTCGCACGCTGCTCGACACCGATGTGCTGGCGGCCTATCACGGTGACCCGGCGGCGCGCAGTGTCGATGAAGTGCTGCTGTGCTATCCGGGGATTCTGGCGGTGATTCACCATCGTCTGGCGCATCATTTGTATCGCGCCGGGTTGCCGTTGCTGGCGCGAATCAGCGCGGAAATCGCTCATTCGGCGACCGGTATCGATATCCATCCGGGTGCGCAGATCGGCCGTAGTTTCTTTATCGACCACGGCACGGGCGTGGTGATCGGCGAGACCGCGATCATTGGTGAGCGTGTGCGGATTTATCAGGCGGTAACGTTAGGGGCGAAGCGCTTCCCGGCGGATGAGGATGGGCAGTTGCAGAAGGGCCATCCGCGTCATCCGATTGTTGAGGATGATGTGGTGATTTATGCCGGGGCGACGATTCTCGGGCGGATCACCATTGGCAAGGGCTCGACCATTGGCGGCAATGTGTGGCTGACGAGGAGTGTGCCGGCGGGGTGCAATTTGACTCAGGCCAATTTGCAGCATGATGACGGGACGCAGAAGTAGGCCTCTAAATTTGCTTCGCGGCTGCTGACCTCTTCGCGAGCAAGCTCGCTCCCACAATGGAATGCATTTCAAATGTGGGAGCGAGCTTGCTCGCGAATGGTTTTCAGGCAAATCGAGATAATGGCCTTCAGCCAATTCTCCAGTGAACGAATACCCTCAAACCCACGTCATACCCCTCCTTGAGCTAGCGTAGGAAAACTACCGCCTAGCCGTACGATTAGTCCTTACCCCCCCATCCATGTTTAACTTGAACGTTCATTCAAGTTAAACCGGTGGTTCGCTGCCCGCTCACAACAGGAGGCTTGCCTTTGCTGAGTCCGATCATTTCAGCCACGTTTCAACCCCTTGAGGTGCACGTTTCATGAGTGCATCGTCCACCCCCGCCAGCGGTCTGGTGCGCATGAATCCGCCGGTGTTCTACTTCGCCGCGACGGTCATTCTGCTGTTTGGTCTCGTTGTCATCGCCATGCCTGAACAGGCCGGCGCCTGGTTACTGGAAGCGCAAAACTGGGCGGCCAACACGGTCGGCTGGTACTACATGCTCGCGATGACCCTGTATCTGGTCTTCGTGGTGGTCACCGCCTTATCTGGCTACGGCAAGATAAAACTCGGTGCCGACCACGACGAACCCGAATTCAGTTACCTGTCCTGGGCCGGCATGCTGTTCGCCGCCGGGATCAGCATCACGCTGTTCTTCTTCTGCGTCTCTGAACCGCTGACCCACATGCTGCAGCCGCCGCAAGGCGAGGCCGGCACGGCGGATGCGGCGCGTCAGGCGATGCAGATTCTGTTCTTGCACTGGGGCCTGCATGGCTGGGGCGTGTTCGCCTTCGTCGGCATGGCGTTGGCCTATTTCGCTTACCGTCACAACCTGCCGCTGGCCTTGCGTTCGGCGCTGTATCCGCTGATCGGCAAGCGCATCAACGGCCCGATCGGTTACGCGGTGGACGGCTTCGGCATCATCGCCACGGTGTTCGGTCTGGGTGCCGACATGGGCTTTGGCGTGCTGCACCTCAACTCCGGTCTCGACTACCTGTTCGGCATCGCTCACACCCAGTGGATTCAGGTCGGCCTGATTACGCTGATGATGGGCGCGGCGATCATCGTTGCGGTTTCCGGCGTCGATAAAGGCGTGCGGGTGATGTCCGACATCAACATGCTGCTGGCTTGTGCGCTGCTGCTGTTCGTGTTGTTCGCCGGGCCAACCCAGCATCTGCTCAATACCTTGATCCAGAACCTTGGCGACTACCTCGGCGCCTTGCCGATGAAGAGTTTCGACCTCTACGCCTACGACAAACCGAGCGACTGGCTCGGCGGCTGGACCGTGTTCTACTGGGCCTGGTGGATTGCATGGTCGCCGTTCGTGGGCCTGTTCATCGCACGGATTTCCCGTGGCCGCACCATCCGCGAATTCGTTTTCGGCGTGCTGTTGATTCCGCTCGGTTTCACCCTCGCGTGGATGTCGATCTTCGGCAACAGCGCCATCGATCAGGTACTTAACCACGGCATGAGCGCGCTGGGCATGTCGGCCCTCGACAACCCGTCGATGAGCATTTACCTGCTGCTGGAAACCTATCCATGGAGCAAAACCGTCATCGCCGTGACGGTGTTTATCAGCTTCGTATTCTTCGTCACCTCTGCCGACTCCGGCACTGTGGTGCTCTCGACCCTGTCGGCCAAGGGCGGTAGCCCGGACGAAGACGGGCCGAAATGGCTGCGGGTGTTCTGGGGCGCGATGACCGCGCTGATCACCAGCGCACTGCTGTTCTCCGGCAGTATCGATGCGCTGAAGTCAGCGGTGGTGCTGACCTCGTTGCCGTTCTCGCTGATTCTGCTGCTGATGATGTGGGGCCTGCACAAGGCGTTCTATCTGGAGTCGCAGAAACAGATCGCGCAATTGCATTCGCTGGCCCCGGTCTCCGGTTCGCGGCGCGGCACGGGCGGCTGGCGACAGCGCTTGAGTCAGGCTGTGCATTTCCCGTCGCGGGACGAGGTGTACCGCTTCATGGACACCACGGTGCGCCCGGCGATTGAAGAAGTGACGGCGGTGTTCGTCGAGAAAGGCCTCAACGTGGTCACCCAACCGGATCCGGCGAATGACAGCGTCAGCCTCGAAATCGGCCATGGCGATGCGCATCCGTTTATCTATCAGGTGCAAATGCGCGGCTACTTCACGCCGTCGTTCGCGCGGGGTGGCATGGGTTCGAAGCAGCTCAACAATCGTCGCTACTACCGCGCCGAAGTGCATTTGAGCGAGGGCAGTCAGGACTACGATCTGGTCGGCTACACCAAAGAGCAGATCATCAACGACATCCTCGATCAGTACGAACGCCATATGCAGTTCCTGCATCTGGTACGTTGATCGGCGGCTGGGCGCCGGGACGTTTTACGACTCGGCGCTCAGCACCATGAACAACACCATCGCCGCCATCGGCACGCCGAACACCGCACTGCCAATGGCTATTTCCGACCCCAGCGGCTCACCGGCGTGCACCACACCCACCGCGCCGTTAATCACCGTCAACGCCAGCCACAGCGCGGCGAAGCCGTAGGCCATGGTCTGGCGGCTGAAGCCGATACGCTCGCCGATGTACAGCATCAGCGCGAGCAGGACCAGGCCGAAGAAAATGATGATGGCGGTGTGCATGGGGCGTTCTGCCTGATGGAGGTGCAGTGTCGGGAAGAGCCCCTTCGCGAGCAGGCTCGCTCCCACAATGGATCTCGGCTGGACATAAATTTATGTACACAGGAAATCCCTGTGGGAGCGAGCCTGCTCGCGAAAGGGCCACCTCTGTGTCCTTTAGAGCATAGACAATCCGGCCCCTGCCATATTCATCAGGTACTTTCGCGTTCGATGACTTGGCACTGCAGCAGATTCAGCCGCTGCAATTCGTCGCTCGGCAATACCCCAAGGCTTTCCAGTACGCGGGTTGCAGCCAGTACGCCGATCTCCAGTGCCGGTGGTTTGATCGTGCTCAGGCTCGGCAGCAGCATCTCGGCGAAGGGGTAATCGCCGAAGCCGAGGACGGCGCAGTCTTCGGGGATTTTCAGGCCTGCGCGTTGCCCGGCGAGCAAGCCGCCGGCGGCGAGATTGTCGTTGGCGAAGATGATTGCATCGGGGCGCGGTGAGGCGTTCATCAGGGCGTCCATCGCCTGTTTGCCGGCTTCGAACGGTGCGCGATCGGCATCGGGTGCAAACACCCACGGCTTCAGACCGGATTCGCGCAGGGTCGCGGCATAGCCGTCACGGCGCTCCAGTGCGCTGAGGTCTCCCGGCGCACTGTTCTGCACGAAGGCGATACGTTGGTAGCCTTTTCCGAGTAGATATCGGGCGGCCGTCACGCCTACTTCAAAATGCGAAAAGCCGATCTGCATCGGTTCGCGATCCGGCTGGTAATCCCAGGTTTCAATCACCGGAATATCCGCCTCGGCGATCATCTTTTCCGTACCCGCACTGTGAAAGTGACTGGTCAGCACCAGCGCTGCTGGCGACCAGCCGAGAAACGCACGTACGGCGTTTTCTTCTTGTTCAGTGCTGAAGTAACTCGACGCCAGCAACAGCTGATAGCCATGGCGGCTAAGCGTATCGCTGAAGCCTTGAATGGTATTGGCGAAGATCGGCCCGGAGATGTTCGGGATCACCATGCCGACGATTTTCCCCCGCGCCGAGGCCAGCCCACCGGCCACCAGATTCGGCACGTAACCCAACTGTGCCACCACCGCCGCAATCCGTTCGCGACGTTCGGGCGAAACCTGCTCGGGCTGATTGAAATAGCGCGACACGGTAATCGCCGAAACCCCAGCCTCACGTGCCACCGCATTCAGGGTCACACGTCCGGCGCCACGGCGTTTGCGCTGTTTCTCTTCGCTCAAGGCTCGATCCTTCTTAAAAACCAAATCGCATATAAAAGTAATTTTTCAGTATTGGACGCTCTATGTACGGCTTGCCAATACTGTCGATGGTAGCGCTAACAAAGCGCGCTGTCTGCTACTCGCTCGAGCGAATGCCCAAGACACCGATTCAGGCGCTGTCGTCGCAGAACGGCAGCGGTTAAGGGCCAATTTCGAGCGGGCAGAGCATGCACAATATTCCTGGGGCGACACACACACTGGCGCAGTCGATTCGCGCCGCAGGCTGGTTATTCACGGGATTGGCGGCGCTGCCGCTGCCCAATGCCTTCGCCGCTGATAGCAGCGAGCAAGAGCTGACACTGAAGTCGGTGACCGTCACCGCTACTCGCCGCGAAGAGTCGTTGCAAAAAGTACCGGTCGCGGTTTCGGTCATCGATGGCGAACAACTGGAGCGCGACAACCGCAACGGCGTAGCGAGCATCGTCCAGCAAGTGCCGTCGCTGAACTTCCGCACCGGCGCGTCGAACAAAGACACCTCGCTGTTCGTGCGCGGCGTCGGCACGATTTCCACCTCGCCGGGCGTCGAGCCGACTGTGGCCACGGTGATCGACGGCGTGGTCTACGCGCGTCCCGGCCAATCCACTCTCGACTTGCTGGATCTGGAGCGCGTCGAAGTATTGCGCGGCCCACAGGGCACACTGTTCGGCAAAAACGCCTCGGCCGGTGTACTCAACATCACCAGCAAAGCACCGACCGCCGAAACCCACGGTTACATCGACCAGTCGTACTACAGCGGCAACGAAAGTCGCACCCGATTCGGCATTGGCGGCAGCCTGATTCCGGAGACGTTGAAAGGCTCGATCAGCACCCTGTTCGGCAGCTACGACGGTAACGTCGACAACCAACACAACGGTCAGGAGGTCAACGGCTACAACCATCGCGGCGTACGCGGCAAACTCGAATTCACTCCGAATGACGACGTCACTTTCACGCTGATCGCCGACTACATGCAGTCCCACGACGACGGCCCCAACGGCGTGGTCAGCAAGTCGCTGACCCCGGCCTTCGCCAATGCGCTAAGCCCGGTCAATGCGAGCAGCCACAACCGTGACATCAACACCGACACCCGTTCACACGTCGAGGACATCAACAAAGGTTTGTCCGGCCAGCTCGACTGGCAACTGGGCGATTACACGCTGACATCGATCACCGCATGGCGTGGCTGGGACAATACGCAGTATCAGGATGGCGACCGTCTCGGCACGGTAACCGCAGCGTTTCCGGGCACCGCGGACAAGGGCGATCTGGCCTTCGATCAATACTCGCAAGAGCTGCGTCTGGCTTCACCGAAGGGTGAGTTCCTCGAATACGTCGGTGGCCTGTTCTACATGCACGGCAAGGACGACGAGACGTATCAGCGCACGCTGACAACGACCACGCGCAGCGACCGTGGCGTCGCCAATTACAGCACCACCAGCGACAGTTATGCCGTGTTCGGCGAGAGCACACTGAACTTCACCTCCGACTTTCGCGGCATCGCCGGCCTGCGCTACACCCACGATGATCTCGAATACGATCACCGCCGCGTCTCGACTTCGGCGACCACGGTCAGCGGCATTCAACCGGCCACCAGCAGTTCCGGTTCAGTGGACGAAGACGGTTGGTCCGGCCGCCTCGGTGTGCAATACGACTTGAGCGATGCGGTCACCACTTACTTGACCTACTCGCGCGGCTACAAAGGCCCGGCCTACAACGTGTTCTTCAACATGCAGCCGCGCGATACTGAAGCGCTGAAACCGGAGACCTCGAACACCTGGGAGGCGGGCATCAAAGCCACGTCCTGGAACAATCGCCTGACCACCAACCTCGCGGTATTCCACAGCGAGTACGACAACTATCAGGCGAACTTCTTCGACACCGTCGCCGGCCAGGTCGTAACGCGTCTGATCAACGCCGGCAGCGTCAGCACCGAAGGCGTCGAACTCGACTACGCCTTGCAGGCGACCCAGCAATTGAAGCTGTCCGGCGCACTGGCGTACACCCGCGCGCGCATCGACGAGTTCGCCTGCCCGGCGGGCGCGGCGGCGTCGTGCAACGTCAACGGCAAACCGCTGCCGTTCAGTCCGGACTGGAAAAGCTACGTACGCGCCGACTACAGCATCCCGCTGGATAACGGCCTTGATATCGAACTCGGCACCGATTACAGCTGGCAGAGCGAAGTGCAGTACGACATCAGCCAGAACGTCGACACCAAGCAGGGCGCCTACGGTCTGTGGAACGCCAGTGTTGCGCTGGCCGATTACAGCAATGGCTGGCGCGTGGCACTGCTGGGCAAAAACCTCACCGACAAATCTTATTCGCCATTGCTTGCCAGCGGCGGTAACTACATTTATCGCGCCGTGCCCCGGGATGACGAGCGCTATTTTGGCGTGCAACTGCGCAAGGATTTCTGAGATGAGCAGACAGTTGAAACTCGGCGCATTCCTCATGGCCACCGGGCACCACGTGGCGGCGTGGCGTCATCCTGAGGTGCCGGCCAATGCGGGACTGGATTTCGCCCATTACAAGCGGCTGGCGCAGATTGCCGAGGCGGCGAAGTTCGATGCGTTGTTTGTTGCTGACAGTGTTGCCGCGCCGACCCAGGACATCGCCAGTCGCATGGCGCGCTCCGATCACTTTGAACCGTTGACGTTGCTCTCTGCACTGAGTGCAGTGACCGAACACATAGGCCTGATCGCCACGGCCACCACCAGCTACAACGAGCCGTATCACGTGGCGCGCAAATTCGCTTCGCTCGATCACCTGTCGGGTGGGCGCGCGGGGTGGAATCTGGTGACGTCGGACAATGCTGCCGAAGCGCTGAATTTCGGGCGTGACGAACACATCGGCCACGCCGAACGCTACAGCCGAGCCCGCGAGTTTCATCAGGTGGTGACCGGGCTTTGGGACAGCTGGGAGGATGATGCCTTCATTCGCGACAAGGCCAGCGGGGCGTATTACGACCCTGCGAAATTGCACGTGCTGGATCACGTCGGCGACCACTTCCGGGTCAAAGGCCCGCTGAACGTCGCGCGTTCACCGCAGGGGCAACCGGTGATCGTGCAGGCCGGTTCTTCCGAAACCGGGCGCGAATTGGCAGCGCAGACCGCTGAGGTGGTGTTCACCGCGCAGACCTCTCTGGCCAACGCTCAGGCGTTCTACGCCGACCTCAAAGCACGTTTGCCCAAGTACGGTCGCAGCGCCGATGCACTGAAAATCATGCCCGGGGTTTTCGTCGTGGTCGGCGGCACCGAAGCCGAAGCGCGGGAAAAATGTGAAACGTTTCAGCAATTAGTCGAACCCGAGGTTGGCGTCGCCTTGCTTGGGCGTATGCTGGGCAACTTCGATTTGTCGAAGTACCCGCTGGACGGGCCGTTGCCGGACTTGCCGCTGACGGAAAGCGGTCAGCAGAGCCGTCAGAAACTGCTCACTGAGCTGGCGGGGCGGGAGAACCTGAGCCTTGTCGAACTGGGGCGCAAGATTGCTGGCGGACGCGGGCATTACAGCCTGGTCGGTACGCCGCAGCAGATCGCTGATCGCTTGCAGGAATGGTTCGAACAGGGCGCTGCGGACGGCTTCAACGTGCTGGTGCCGCACCTGCCGGGCGGACTTGAAGACTTTGCCAATGGCGTGGTCCCGGAACTGCAACGGCGTGGGCTGTTCAGAACGGAGTATGAGGGCCGGACGTTGCGCGAGAACCTTGGCCTGGCCCGACCCGGCAATCGATTTGTGTAACACCCTTCGCGAGCAAGCTCGCTCCCACAGGAGACTGCATTCCAATATGGGAGCGAGCTTGCTCGCGAAGCAGTCGACACCCATTTCAAGACAGACAAGAGAGGATTCGATGACTTACACCGCTGCCGAAAACCGCTATGACTCCATCCCTTACCGCCGCGTCGGGCGCAGCGGTCTGGTGCTGCCGGCGTTGTCGCTGGGCCTGTGGCATAACTTCGGTGACAGCACGCCGATCGACACTCAGCGCGCCTTGTTGCGCACCGCGTTCGACCTGGGCATCAACCACTTCGACCTGGCCAACAACTACGGCCCGCCCTACGGCAGCGCCGAGACTAATTTCGGCCGCTTGCTGCGCGAAGACTTCAAGCAGTATCGCGACGAGCTGATCATCTCCAGCAAGGCCGGTTGGGACATGTGGCCTGGCCCTTACGGTCAGGGCGGCGGTTCGCGCAAATACGTGCTGGCCAGCCTCGACCAGAGCCTGCAACGCCTGGGTCTCGACTATGTGGATATCTTCTATTCGCACCGCTTCGACCCGGACACCCCGCTGGAAGAAACCGCCAGTGCCCTCGCCACCGCCGTGCAGCAGGGCAAGGCGTTGTACATCGGCATCTCGTCGTATTCCGGGGTGAAAACCCGTGAGATCGCTGCATTGCTGAAAGAGTGGAAAGTACCGCTGCTGATTCATCAGCCGGCGTATAACTTGCTCAATCGTTGGGTGGAAAAAGACCTGCTCGATACTACCGATGAACTCGGTACGGGCGTGATCGCTTTCACTCCGCTGGCGCAAGGTCTGCTCACCGACAAGTACCTCAACGGCGTACCGGCAGATGCGCGGGTCAATCGTCCGGGCGGTGGTTCGTTGCAGGCTTCGCACCTGTCAGACGCCAACATTGCTCACGTGCGCGCGTTGAACGAGATCGCCAAGCGCCGTGGTCAGAGCCTGGCGCAACTGGCGCTGGCGTGGACGCTGCGTGATCCGAGAGTGACTTCTGCGCTGATTGGTGCGAGCCGGCCGGAGCAGATTATCGAGAACGTCGGGGCGTTGAAGAATTTGAGCTTCAGTGCTGAAGAGTTGGCGGAGATTGACCGGTTTGCCCAGGAGGGCGGGATCAATCTTTGGGAGAAGCCTTCGACGGCGGAGTAAGTCACCCTCACCCCAGCCCTCTCCCTGAGGGAGAGGGAGCCGACCGAGGTGTCTTGCGCCATACATCGACCTGAAATACCGAGTCGATTATGGGTTCAGCAAAGCAATATCAAGTCGGCGTACCTCCAAAGCATCCCCCAATCAGTCCCCTCTCCCTCCGGGAGAGGGTTAGGGTGAGGGGCTTTTGGCTTTAAAAGGGCTCAACGAAAAAACGGCACATCCCCCAACACCGTCGCCCGCTGCATCACCCGCCGCGCCGGCCGATAATCATCCACCGCGTAATGCTGCGTCACGCGGTTGTCCCAGAACGCAATATCGTCCTGCTGCCAACGCCAGCGAATGGTGAATTCCGGCCGCGTCGCATGGGCGAACAGAAACTTCAGAATCGCCTCGCTCTCGGTTTCCGACAGCTCATTGATCTTCGACGTAAACCCTTCATTGACGAACAACGACCGCCGCCCGCTGACCGGATGCGTACGAATCACCGGGTGTGACAGCGGTGGATTCTTGCGTCGCGCCTCTTCCCACTGCGCCAACGCTTCCGGCGTATTGCCGTAGCGTTCCAGCGGAAACGAGCGAGTGAAATCATGGGTCGCGGTCAGCCCCTCAAGCAAGCCTTTCATCGGCGCCGACAGCGCTTCATACGCAGCAATCCCGCTGGCCCACAACGTGTCGCCACCGAACTCCGGCAGCAACTTGGCGCTGAGCACTGCGCCCATCGCCGGGGTCGGCAGGAAGGTCACGTCGGTGTGCCAGATCGCGTTGTCACGCACGTCGGTGACGGCGGTGTCGAGAATCAGCACTTCCGGTTGTTCCGGCACGTTCGGGTAGATCGGATGAATGTGCAGGTCACCAAAGTACGCAGCGAAACGTGCCTGTTGCGGCGGCTCGATTGGCTGATTGCGGAAGAATAAAACCTGATATTTGAGCAACGCTTGCTCGATCGCGTCGCGGTGTTCCAGGCTCAATGGCTGGCTGATGTCGACGCCGCTGATCTGCGCGCCGAGGGCTGAGCTTAATGGGGTGATGTGCAGGCTGCTCATGGTCTTTCTCTTCGAATTCGGGATTCAAGCTTTTTTAGGAGTGAGCCTG
>NZ_JAKNQL010000034.1 GCF_022662375.1 Pseudomonas sp. CROZ-RG-20F-R04-15
CGGGTCTGCAGGTTTGGTCGAACGGCCAGCCCGCAGACTCGCAATCCGCAATATGCGAGCATTGCTCGCTCCTGCAAGTGTGTAGCGGTTATAGATGAAAACCCCCGTCTGGTTCCCCCAAAGCTTTTTCTCCCGCACCCTCTGGCTGGTGCTTATCGTCGTGCTGTTTTCCAAGGCACTGACCCTGGTTTATCTGTTGATGAACGAGGACGTGCTGGTGGACCGCCAATACAGCCACGGCGTCGCCCTGACGCTGCGTGCCTATTGGGCCGCCGATGAAGAAAACCGCGCGAAGATTGCTGATGCCGCGACCCTGATCCGGGTGGTCGGCGCCGGTGTGCCGGAAGGCGAGCAGCACTGGCCGTACAGCGAAATCTACCAACGGCAAATGCAGGCAGAACTCGGTGCCGACACCGAAGTGCGCTTGCGCATGCACTCGCCGCCGGCGTTGTGGGTCCGCGCGCCGAGCCTCGGTGATGGCTGGCTGAAGGTGCCGCTGTATCCGCACCCGTTGCGCGGCCAGAAAATCTGGAACGTGCTTGGCTGGTTCCTCGCCATCGGCTTGTTGTCGACGGCATCGGCGTGGATTTTCGTCAGCCAGCTCAACCAACCCTTGAAGCGTCTGGTGTATGCCGCCCGGCAACTGGGTCAGGGTCGTAGCGTGCGTCTGCCAATCAGCGACACACCGAGCGAAATGACCGAGGTATATCGCGCCTTCAATCAGATGGCTGAAGACGTCGAGCAGGCCGGCCGCGAGCGCGAGTTGATGCTGGCCGGCGTGTCCCATGACTTGCGCACACCGTTGACGCGGCTGCGGCTGTCGCTGGAATTGATGGGCGATCGCAATGACCTGACCGACGACATGGTGCGCGACATCGAAGACATGGACGCGATTCTCGACCAGTTCCTCGCGTTTATTCGTGATGGTCGCGACGAGTCGGTGGAAGAGGTGGATCTGACTGATCTGGTGCGCGAGGTCGCGGCGCCGTACAACCAGAATGAAGAGAAGGTGCGTTTGCGTCTGGAGCCGATCCAGCCGTTTCCGCTGCGTCGGGTATCGATGAAACGCTTGCTGAACAACCTGATCGGCAACGCCTTGAACCATGCCGGCGGTCACGTTGAAGTCGCGGCTTATGTGTCCGGTGACGTCAGTGCGCCGTATGTGGTGCTGAGTGTGATGGACCGTGGCGCGGGGATCGATCCTTCGGAGCTGGAGGCGATCTTCAACCCCTTCACACGGGGCGATCGTGCCCGGGGCGGGAAGGGTACTGGCTTGGGTTTGGCGATCGTGAAGCGGATTGCTTCGATGCATGGCGGCAATGTTGAACTGCGTAACCGGTCTGGTGGTGGGCTGGAAGCGCGGGTGCGGTTGCCGTTGGGGTTGATGTTGCCTAGGGATGCTGTGTAGATCAAAAGCCCCTCACCCCAGCCCTCTCCCGGAGGGAGAGGGAGCTGACCGAGGTGTCTTGCGTCATACATCGACCTGAAAGACTGAGTCGATTATGGATTCGGCACAGCAGGATCAGGTCGGCGTATCTCTTAAGCATCCCCCAATCAGTCCCCTCTCCCTCTGGGAGAGGGTTAGGGTGAGGGGCTCTTGCTCTTAGCTCTAGCTCTTGGCTCTAGCCCTTGCCTTTGGTCCGGGTCATATTCGGTCCGCCATTCTTCTCAAGATGCTCAATGATGATCCCCGCCACGTTCTTGCCCGTGGTGGTCTCGATCCCTTCCAGTCCCGGCGACGAGTTCACTTCCATCACCAGCGGCCCGTGATTGGAGCGCAGGATATCAACACCCGCCACAGCCAGGCCCATGACCTTGGCGGCGCGCAATGCAGTCATGCGTTCTTCCGGGGTGATCTTGATCAGGCTGGCGCTGCCGCCGCGATGCAGGTTGGAACGGAATTCACCGGGTTTGGCCTGACGTTTCATGGCGGCGATGACTTTGTCGCCGACCACAAAGCAACGAATATCCGCGCCGCCCGCTTCCTTGATGTATTCCTGAACCATGATGTTCTGCTTCAGGCCCATGAACGCTTCAATCACCGATTCGGCAGCGGTCGCGGTTTCGCACAGCACCACGCCGATACCCTGGGTGCCTTCCAGCACTTTGATCACCAAAGGCGCGCCGTTGACCATGTCGATCAGGTCGGGAATGTCATCCGGCGAGTGCGCAAAACCAGTCACCGGCAAACCAATACCGCGACGCGACAACAGTTGCAGCGAACGCAGCTTGTCCCGTGAACGGGCGATAGCCACCGATTCGTTTAGCGGGAACACCCCCATCATTTCGAACTGGCGCAACACCGCGCAACCATAAAACGTCACCGACGCGCCGATCCGCGGAATCACCGCATCGAAGCCTTCCAGCGGTTTGCCGCGATAGTGGATCTGCGGCTTGTGGCTGGCGATGTTCATGTAGGCGCGCAAGGTGTCGATCACTACCATTTCATGCCCGCGCTCGGTTCCGGCTTCGACCAGACGGCGGGTGGAATACAGACGCGGGTTCCGCGACAGCACAGCGATCTTCATGCAACACCTGTGGAGGAGGTAGATACCGGGAACACCGGCTTGTCTTGTACATATTTGATGCCCGGATTGACTACCAACTGGCCATCGATCAGGGCTTTGGAACCGAGTAACAGGCGATAGCGCATGGACTTGCGGCAGGCGAGAGTGAACTCGACCGGCCACACTCGATCTCCAAGGGCCAGGGTGGTGCTGATCACGTAGCGCACCTGCGCATGGCCGTTGGAGCTTTTAATGGTTTTGCGGGTTACCAGTGGCGCTTCGCAGCGACGGTGACGCAACTGCACCACCGTGCCCAGGTGCGCGGTGAAACGCACCCACTTCTCACCGTCACGCTCGAACGGCTCTATGTCGGTGGCATGCAGGCTGGAGGTGCTGGCGCCGGTGTCGATTTTCGCCCGCAGGCCCGCGACTCCCAAATTCGGGAGCGCCACCCACTCGCGCAGACCGACAACGGTCAAATGGTCAAATGTCTTCAATAGAAAAAACCAACGATTAACGCGTCCAGACCTCAGGTGAAACCTGGGCCAACGCTTTGAATGCAGGTTTGGCGAACCAGTAGCCCTGCATCAGAAATATTCCACAGTCCGCCAGGAAGTCCCGTTCACCGGCGCTCTCAATGCCTTCGGCAATGACTGTAACGTCCAACTCCGCACAGATTGTGACAATCCCTCGGACGATCGCCTGACGAACACGGTCTTGATCGACATCGCGGATCAGCGCCATGTCGAGTTTGATCAGGTCCGGTTGGAAATCAGCCAGCAGATTGAGCCCCGAATAACCGGCACCGAAATCATCGATGGCGGTCTTGAAGCCGAATTCGCGGTATTCACGCAGAATATTGGTCAAATGGCGATAGTTATCTACGTGCTCGCTTTCCAAGGTTTCGAAAATCAGTCGATCGATAGGGAAGCGGTGTTTTTTTGCTGCCTCAAGCGTACTGCGAATGCACAGCTCTGGACGATAGACCGCGTTGGGCATGAAGTTGATCGACAAGTGTGTCTGCATATTTAGATTGGCCGCGCCTTCGATGGCCCGGGTCCGGCAGAGCTGGTCGAAACGATAGCGGTTGTCTTCTGTAACCTGATTCAACACAGTCAATGCGCCTTCACCGCGCACCCCACGGACCAGCGCTTCATGGGCGAAAACCGATTGGTTGCGCAGATCGACGATAGGTTGGTAGGCAAAGTCAAAATCGAAGCCCAACGGTTCACTGTGCTGACAGCCCTGGCAACCGGTGTTGTTCGAGGTTAATGAAGACGGAAATTTAGTCACTCGATCACTCCATGCCGATGAACCGGCCAAGCTCACAGTCTATCTGGAGGGCCGAGTTCTTGCGCCTGACAGAAACGGTAGTACAGTTCCGACTACTGGCCGAACGAGGAATTCAAATGGCACAAAAAAGCGAAGAGGACGACAAGGTCCGTCTCGACAAGTGGTTGTGGGCTGCGCGGTTTTACAAAACCCGTGCCTTGGCCAAAGCGGCGATCGAGAGCGGCAAGGTGCATTGTCGCGGTGAGCGCTGCAAACCTGGTAAAGAGCCGCGCATTGGCGATGAGTTCGAGATTCGAACCGGGTTTGAAGTGCGTACGGTGAAGGTTGAGGCGTTGTCGATCGTGCGGCGCGGCGCACCCGAGGCGCAGACGTTGTATGCGGAGACCGAGGTGAGTATTGCCAAACGTGAAGCCGCTGCGGCGATGCGCAAGGCGGGCGCGTTGGGCGTGAGCACCGACGGCAAGCCGAGCAAAAAGCAGCGGCGGGATTTGTTCAAGTTTCGCGGCAGCAGTAACGACGAATAATCGCGTTGTTGGTGTTGGCCTCTTCGCGAGCAGGCTCGCTCCCACAGGAGATTGCATTTCAATGTGGGAGCGAGCCTGCTCGCGAATCGAGGGCGCAGCCCTCGCCGAAGACAGCTCGGTATCAGGCGCTACGCACCACACTCATCCGCGACACCAGCGGCAACTTGCCCAGCAGCGCGAATATCGGCGCTGTCACTTTCAACCAGAAGTTCGAGGCGTGATACGCAAACGGCGTGTAGTAACCCCAGCCCAACGCCCACACCGCCAGCAGCACACCGCCGATGTAATCGTCCTGACCCCAATGCGCACCGGCCACCAGTCGCGGCAGCATGAACAACAGCGCCAGGCCCCAGATCGTCACAAACTGCCCGACGGTGCGACTGAATACGCCCATGAACAGCGCCCAGATCAGCAATACCGAAGCGTGGTCACCCGGGAAACTCTGACTCGAGCGATCCTTCAGCTCCCAGGTTTTTTCCAGATGCGGGAAGTAATCGCTGATGTGTACCGCGCCTTCCAGCACCATCGACGGGCTGCTGTGCTGCCAATCCATATGGTCGGCGAACTTGGAAAACAGCGCGCGGATCACCACCATCAACAGCAGGATCGAGAAAAAACCGAAGAATGCGCGACGCACATCAATCGCCCTGAACACCCAGTCGCCCTTGATCAGCAGTGTCAACAGGATCAGGCCAACGACGATGTCGAACGGTCGCAGACTTGCAATTGCCCAGATGTGGAGCCATATCGGGTTGCTGGCCAGCGGTGCATTGAGTGAGCGGAACAGCCACTCGTCGAAAATCACACACAGCGCGTTGCCCGTAGGCCATAACCAGAAAGCCAGTAGCGCCAACGGCACTACGTTGCAAAGAACCAGCCGGCCGAGGTTCCACCTAGATTGGAACAAACCCGGATTGTTCATAAAATGCCTCCCATGGCAGAGCAGTCGGCACCAAAAAGAGTGCCAAGAAGCGCAAATTTTCACGCCTTGTAACCATTTTGTCACCACATTCAGATACCCAAAATTATGACCGAGCTAGCGGATACCGATTTCACCCAACGTTTCATCTTCGATGACAGCGACACACGCGGCGAACTGGTTGCGCTTGAGCGCAGCTATGCCGAAGTCCTCGCCAAGCACCCGTACCCTGAGCCGGTCGCGCAACTGCTCGGCGAATTGATGGCGGCGGCCTCGTTGCTGGTGGGCACCCTGAAGTTCGATGGTTTGCTGATTCTGCAGGCACGTTCGGAAGGCCCGATCCCGATGCTGATGATCGAGTGCTCCAGCGAGCGCGACATCCGTGGCCTGGCGCGTTACGACGCCGAGCAGATCATGCCGGACGCGACCCTCGCTGACCTGATGCCGAATGGCGTTCTGGCCCTGACTGTCGACCCGACTGTTGGCCAGCGTTATCAGGGCATCGTCGACCTCGACGGCGAAACCCTCTCCGACTGCTTCACCAACTATTTCGTCATGTCGCAACAGGTCGGCACTCGCTTCAAGCTGTTTGCCGACGGCCGTCGCGCCCGTGGCCTGCTGCTGCAGCAATTGCCGGCTGACCGTCTGAAAGACGAAGAAGATCGCGCCGCCAGCTGGCAGCACATCACCGCGCTGGCCACCACCCTGACCGCCGATGAATTGCTCAGCCTGGACAACGAAACCGTCCTGCATCGCCTCTACCATGAAGAGCAGGTTCGTCTGTTCGATGTGCAGAAACTGCGCTTTCGTTGCAGCTGCTCGCGGGAACGCTCCGGCAATGCGTTGGTCAGTCTCGGTCTGGAAGATGCGCAGCAATTGGTGGTCGAACACGGTGGCAACATCGAGGTTGATTGCCAGTTCTGTAACGAGCGCTACCTGTTCGATGCCACGGATGTTGCTCAATTGTTCGCTGGCGCAGGCGTCGACACGCCGTCAGATACCCGGCACTAAAACGGTTCAGCGCAGGTAAATTCACTGCGTAACGACGGAATATCGCCGTTACGACGGGAGGACCCTACTCTTTTTGGGCGTTTCTGGCATAATCCGGCCCACTTTTTGTCGCGGTAGTAGTGCACGACTTTCTACTACAAAACGTTTGGAGCACACTCGGCCACTGGCCGACGGGGAATCTCATGACGCAAGCCAATAACGCCGTGTACACCGATCTGAGTGTTGATGATCTGGTAAAAGAAGCCTTGAATCGCGGTGAGGGCGAGCTTGCCGATACCGGCGCTCTGGTTGTTCGCACCGGTCACCGCACCGGTCGTTCGCCTGTTGACCGTTTCATCGTTGAAGAGCCTTCCACCCAGGCCGCTATCGCCTGGGGCCCGATCAACCGCAAGTTCCCGGCCGACAAGTTCGACGCGCTGTGGGCTCGCGTTGAGGCGTTCAACAACGCGCAAGAGCACTTTGTGTCCCACGTGCATGTAGGCGCGGCGGAAGATCACTACCTGGCCGTGAAAATGACCACCCAGACTGCCTGGCAGAATCTGTTCGGTCGTTGCCTGTTCATCAACCCGGCCCAGTACAACCCGGCCGGTCGTGAAGAGTGGCAAGTGCTCAACGTGGCCAACTTCGAGTGCGTGCCTGAGCGTGACGGCACCAACTCCGACGGTTGCGTGATCCTCAACTTCGCACAGAAGAAAGTGCTGATCGCTGGCATGCGTTACGCCGGTGAGATGAAGAAAGCCATGTTCTCCGTGCAGAACTTCCTGCTGCCGGCCGCTGACGTGCTGCCAATGCACTGCGCTGCCAACATCGGCGAAGAAGGCGACGTGACCCTGTTCTTCGGTCTGTCGGGCACCGGTAAAACCACCCTGTCGGCTGATGAAAGCCGTTACCTGATCGGTGACGACGAACACGGCTGGGGCGAAGGCGTGGTGTTCAACATCGAAGGCGGTTGCTATGCCAAGTGCATCGACCTCTCCGAGAAGAACGAGCCCGTTATCTGGAAAGCCATCAAACACGGTGCCGTGCTGGAAAACGTTGTCATCGACGACGCCAAGCACGCCGACTACGCCGATGTCAGCCTGACCCAGAACAGCCGCGCCGCGTACCCGCTGGAGCACGTTGCCAAGCGTTCCGAGCACAATCTCGGTGGCGAGCCAAACGCTGTAATCTTCCTGACCTGCGACCTGACCGGCGTACTGCCGCCAGTGTCGATCCTCAACGAAGAACAAGCGGCCTACCACTTCCTGTCCGGCTACACCGCTTTGGTGGGCTCGACTGAAATGGGTTCCGGCAGCGGCATCAAGTCGACCTTCTCCACCTGCTTCGGCGCACCGTTCTTCCCGCGTCCGGCTGGCGAGTACGCTGAGCTGCTGATCAAGCGCATCCGCGGTTTCGGCTCCAAGGTCTACCTGGTCAACACCGGCTGGACCGGCGGCGGCTACGGCGTCGGCAAACGCTTCAACATCCCGACCACCCGCGCGGTGATCGCAGCGATCCAGAGCGGCGCGCTGATCGGTGCAGCCACCGAACACCTCGACACCATCAACCTCGACGTGCCACTAGCCGTACCGGGCGTTGAAACCAACCTGCTCAACCCACGCAACACCTGGGCTGACAAGGCTGCGTACGACGAGGCCGCGAAAGCACTGGCCGGTCTGTTCATCGAGAACTTCAAGAAGTTCGAAGTGAGCGACGCGATCAAGGCTGCAGGGCCTAAGTTGTAAGATTGGTTTGTCGTGAATGAAAAAGCCGCCTTTTGGGGCGGCTTTTTTGTGGGTGATAGGTTGGGTGTCATTATCAGATCAACTGCCATTATTCCCGCAGCATTCGCGTTAAACAGCCAGAATAATGCTACTTAGGTAGCCGCGAACTCAAAACGCCGTTCTTCTTCTCTTCAGCCTTCATAGCCATTGCCGCCTGCTATGCAGTACTCGCAGCATCTCCACAGCATCAACTTTGATTGTGTAGATGATGTAGTAGTTTGGGGTGACAACCATTTCGCGGGTGCCTTGCGCGATACCTCTTTTGTATAAAGCTGGCTGCTGGCGGACGCTTTCTCCCTTCGATTCGAAAAGCTCATCGAGCTTAATCGCTGCAGCGGGATTTTCCTGGCCGATACGCTCCATGATGTTTTCTCGGTCATCCAGCGCCTCTTGGCGCCAGACCAACCTCATCAACGTACTCGCTGACGCAGGGCATCCCGCTTGGCGGCAAATATCCTGCGAGCGTCTTCATCGCTGACGCTGGGTCTTGGGTCATCAATGCTGATTTGTACCTGTTGCTTGACCCATTCTTCATATGCCGCAGCTTCATGAGCTTGTTTCATCGCTTCGGCGCGATCAGGGCGGGCATAGGTTTTTATCTGCAGAGGATCATAGCTGGAGGCGTCCACATCGAAGTGATTGAGACCTACTCCTTGCAGGTAGGTCACCAGTGTTTCGAACCGCTTGAACAGTCGCACCTGACCACTGCGTTGTGCTGCCAGTGAATATTCTTTGTTTCCTTGCTGAATCTGAATTGACCAGCCACCGGGTTTGGCGACGATATGTGCGCTACTGATCGAACCATTCTCAAACAATCGCGCGAGAGTACTGTGATCGATGGTTTCAGTGGTCATGAAGGCGAGCTCTTGGTTGAACAATGGCTCCCATCGTACGCAATCAATAATAGTTTGCAAAATTCAACTCCTGTGCTGGACGCCGGGTGTGCAGCATCCATGTTCTTTGGTCAGGCAGGCGCTAGTTATTTGGGTGCGCATCTGCCTGAGATTGTTTTCAGGCTGGTGCCTTCCAATTGAGCATTCGCTGCTGCGCAACCTGCAGCAGGTCACAGCCATCCTGCGTCAGCAGATAGAGGGCGTGGGTGATGTGGGGGATGTCTTCGACGTCGGCTTGTCTGAAGTTGAGGCAGTAAAGGGTGCGTAGCAGGACGCTTGAAGCGCGCAGGCGCTGGACGGCGCATTCGAGGATGTCTTGCGGGTTGGCGGCTGTATCGATGAGCAGAGGCTTGGAGTCGGTGAGGTTGGATTCGAGTGGGCGGTAGCGATCGGTGGTGAATTGATTCCATGTTTTCATTATTTTTGCCTCGTTTTTTGCGTCATGAGAATCCGTACCCACCGTGACCAAGCGATAGGTGGCGGACTGCGTTCGGGTTGGTCAACCGATGAGGCATTCACAACCGGCACGCCCTAGGGCGTCCCGAACGCAGCCGCCATAAAGCGTGCTGACACAAAAAAGCGCCAGCAGCATACAACGACTGTGAATGCGCATCTAATACGGGTGACCAAGCCCGAGCCGCTGATTTGGCAGCGACAGTCACGACTATAGAGACGAGCTACACGACGGCGATAGAAGACAAGGAGTCTGTCTTTGTAGGAATAGGACGTAGATTCAATAGGTCATTGCTGACAATCCTTCAGACGTCTTAAACGAGCGCGTTTATCTGCCATCAGTTTCCTGCTTACTTCATCGGAAATGCTTGGCCGAGGATCATCAATGCTGGCTTGGACCTGCCGGATGAACCATGCCTCGTAGGTTTCCTCGTCGCTAGCCTTTTCCGATTCACCGCTCGTACTGTTCATCGTTCTATTTCCTTCTTGGTTAAAAACCTATCGGTCGCCGCTCCGCCTCAACCAATAACCCGATACGCCGCCACATCCAGCACACTCGTCGTCAGCCCCGTTGCAGGCGCGTAAATCGGGCCTTTCACCGCCGAGAACGGCACGCCTTTGCTGCCCAGCGAAACATAGCGCTCACCTTTATCCAGTTCGGTGAAGTAGGTGTAGGAAATGCTGTGCATCTGCTTGTAGCGCGCTTCGTCGGCGACGATAGCGCCCGTCAGGCGCAGCAGATCTGTTTCGCTCAGATTCAGGGTTTTGTTCAGTTGTACGCCCCAGCGCTTGAGGCAGGTTTCGGCGAGGTGGCGGACGATGCGGCCAGGTTCAACCAGCGTTTTCAGGTCGCCGCTGTTGGTGGGTACGCCGCCGGCGGAGGTGGCGTTACCGGCCATGGTCGCGTGACGGCCGGCCATCGGGTAGACGCGGGTTTTAGTGCCAGTGGCGGTTTGCGGAATGACACAGCTGAAGCCCTTGGAGCGTTCATCGCGGGCATAGAAAGCGACATATTCTTTGACGTTGGCGCCGAGTTTGACCCGGTTTTCCTGGAAGTTTCCGATACCCGGAACAGGGTCCAATGCAAAGATGTTCACCGGAATGTTTTTAAGTTGGCTGTCCTTTAACATCGTATTGGCCAGCATGTGGCAACTTATGCCGCCTCGGCTCCAACCCACCAGATTGACGCGGGTGGGAATAATGCCATCTTTGCGGAAGGTTCTGATGATCCCTTCCTGTAACTTCTGTTGAGTAATGCTGCGGTCGCCGTAGTTGTACTTTCGCCACATCCACGAGCCTTCGACTTTGACATCGTCAATAGGAATCCCGGCGGCTTTAAGGCGGTTGTATTCGGCCTCGGTCAGTTGCTCACGCTGCCAGTCGCATTTGCCCTTGATGACATTGACGGCATGCTGCACGTTTTCCTCCCAGCCTTTGCCAAACAGTGTGCCGGTAAGGCCGTACTCCTTGGTTTTGGTGAACAGATCGTCAGCTTGCAGGTTGCCGCTGCCGGGTCCGTCGACGACGATCCATTCGGCAAACTCACGGCCGGTATGGTTGGCAGCCAGTGTGGAAACCAGTTCGCCATCCCAGAAATTTTCATGGGCGGTATCGAACTTGTTGGAGCCAGTGCCGCAAAAAAATATAGTTAGAACTGTCATGGTGTTGCTCTCGTTTAGTTGTAAGAGCGAACAAGTTAGTGTCAGTTGTATATATAAATAAAGCGTGATGGTGTTTCCGTATTTGTAATGTGGATTAGTTGTATGTTGTTTGCGGTGGTTTCTGTTTGGCAACTTCAAGCAGGTCGCAACCATCCTGCACCAATAAATAAAGTGCGTTGACGATGTTGGGAATATCTTTGACGTCAGCTTGTTTGAAACATAAGCAATAAAGTGTTTCCAGCAAATCACCGGCTGCACGCAGACGCTGATCGGCGGCATTGATCAGATCCGTCTGGCTGGAGTGGCTGTCGATAAGCAGTACCGGGTTTTCGCTGTAACAAGTCTTGAGTGGGCGATAGCGGTTGATCATGGTGAGGTGTGTCCTGTTCTAAAGCGCTGGGGCGGGCCGGCAGCGGGTTTGCAGCCGCGCCGGCCACTATAGAAGGGCGTTTCTCTGTGGGACAAGACAGCCGCAATGGACAGTCTTCGTAGGGGTTTTTCCGTGTTTTGAGGAAATGCCCTACGTGTTTTCGCAGCTTTTTCAGACCAAAACCCTTAGGCGTAATAATTCCTACGTGATTGTCAGGCGATTCGAGGTAAACCGCTGTATCGTGCGCGCCAGAATCTGTAGGGCGTTTCCAGACGTCTGACACGCGCTTAAAGGGAATTAGGTATGCACTGGCTACGAATGGCCGCGATTTTATGGCTGGGGTTGGGCACTTGCCGTTTGGCGATGGCCTCTGACGTTGGCAACGCGTGGGTGCTGGATCCTCTTGATCGCACTGGTTGGCCTGATGCCCTTATAAGTCAGGCAAGCATGGACACGGCCTCGCGCGGTGAGGTGTTGATGTTCGCCAAAGCGCTGTTGGCCAGCGAAACACTGGATGAGGTCGGACTTGAACAGCGGCTCGGTGTGACGCACGTGCAACTTGATTCGATTCGCCAAGTGCGCGACGGCCTCTGGGAGGGCTTGTTGAGCACCTATCGCAACGCCAGTCAGAACTGTGATGAACAACCGTTCTGCCCGCGTGTGCGCAGCGTCGCTGACTTGCGTCAGTTGGCGGCAGCGTTCACCGGCGACATCAGCCCGGCCCATGCGCTGTGGGCGAGCAAGAGCCAAAATATCCATGAGCAGATGCTGAACGAGCAGTTGCGGGTGGCGGTTTTGCGTCCCTGAACTTCAGGATTCTGCGTTGTTCTGACCGGCCTCTTCGCGAGCAGGCTCGCTCCCACAGGACCGTGACGTTCAAGTAATCGCTGTATCATTCCGAATCGATTTGGCCCCGACCTTTTCTCGACTCGCTGCGATCGCCCGCTAGGCTGTTGGCATGGCAGCAGTCAATGGAGTGACAGCGAATGCACAACACCCTGGAACAGGTTTTTGGTTTTCCACAGTTTCGACCCGGACAAGAAGCTGCGATCAGCGCGGTGCTGGCCGGGCGCTCGGCGGCGGCGATTTTTCCCACCGGTTCCGGCAAGTCGATTTGTTATCAATTGCCGGCGCTGATGTTGCCGCACCTGACGCTGGTAGTCTCGCCGTTGCTGGCGCTGATGCAGGATCAGTTGGCCTTTTTGCAGCGACACGGTATCTCGGCGGGCAGCATCGATTCGGCGCAGAGCCGCGATGACGCCAATGATGTGATGGCCCGCGCCCGTTCGGGTGAACTGAAAATTCTGATGATCTCGGTGGAGCGCTTGAAGAACGAGCGTTTTCGCAACTTTTTGCAGCAGGTGCCGATCTCGCTATTGGTGGTGGACGAGGCGCATTGCATCTCGGAATGGGGCCACAACTTCCGGCCCGATTATCTCAAGCTGCCGGACTATCAGCGTCAGTTCAATATCCCGCAAACCTTGCTGCTGACCGCTACGGCAACACCGAAAGTCATCGCCGACATGCAGGCTAAATTCGCGATCGCCGCCGCTGATGTGGTGACCACCGGTTTCTATCGGCCCAACCTCAATCTGCTGGTGGAGCCGGTACGTGGCCAGGACAAGCGCCGGCGGCTGGTGGAGTGGATGGCCGAGCGCCCGGGACAGCCGAGCATCGTCTATGTGACCTTGCAGAAAACCGCTGAACACATCGCCGAACACCTCGAGCGCAATGGCATTCAGGCCGAGGCGTATCACGCAGGTTTAGCCCACGACAAACGCGAGGCGATCCAGAAACGCTTCATGGCCGGGCAGTCCAATTGCATCGTCGCGACCATCGCTTTCGGCATGGGCATCGACAAAAGTGACATCCGCCATGTGGTGCACTTTGATCTGCCCAAATCCATCGAAAACTACAGTCAGGAAATCGGCCGCGCCGGACGCGACGGGCAGCCGTCGGACTGCCTGGTATTGGCCAATCGCGACAGCCTCAATGTGCTGGAAAACTTCGTTTACGGTGATACCCCGGAGCGCGACGGCATTCGTTATGTGCTCAACGAACTGAAAGCCTCGGTGCCGGAAGGCCAGTGGGAGTTTCTGCTCGGGCCATTGGCGGATCAGAGCAATATTCGCTCACTTCCGTTAAAGACATTGCTGGTGCAACTGGAGCTGCGCGGTTTGATTGCGCCGCGCTACGCCTACTACGCCGAATACCGTTTCAAATACCTGCTGGAACCCGAAGCACTGCTTGAGCGTTTCGACGGTGAGCGCAGGGATTTCGTCGCCGCAATCATTCAGACCTCGGCGCGTGCGCGCACTTGGGCAACGGTGAATTTCGAGGCGATGTATTCGCAGTATTCCGCCGAGCGCAATCGGGTGGTGAAGGCGCTGGATTATTTTCAGGAGAAGGGCTGGGTCGAGCTGGAAAGCAAGCAGATGACCGAGGTCTACAGTCTGCTGAACAGCGACTTTGACAGCGATGTTCTGAGCACTGAGCTGCATGAATATTTCACCCGGCATGAGCAGGCTGAAGTGGCGCGTATCCACGCGATGCTTGAAGTGTTCGCCACCGAACGCTGCCTGGGTTATCGCCTGGCGGAGTATTTCGGTGATCACAATGCGCCCGAGCGATGTGGGCATTGTTCGGTGTGTCACGGCCAGGTTGCGCGGTTGCCGCCACCACCGGAGTTGCCAGCGCTTGTGGATAAAAACTTTGCGGCGCTGTGTGGCGATTTTATCCACAAGCATGAGCAGCACACCGGGGTTCTGCCGACGGCGGAGCGGCTGACAAGGTTTCTGTGCGGGATCAGCGTGCCGTTGTTCACCAAGCTCAAGGCGCGAGCGATTCCCGGGTTTGCGGCATTGGAAGAGTATCCCTATGCCGAAGTCCGGAAATGGGCTGACGATCATTTGCTCGATTAAACATAAATCCTGTGGGAGTCAGGGCGCCTGCATCCATCCGCTGAATGTCGATCATCACGGTAATAAACTTCAAAAACCGTCGCTGGCTGACTATGGTGAGACCAGTCTTTGGATCGCCAACAAGAGAACAACATGAGCCAGACATCCTTCGATATTCAGCAGGCCGCCGTGATCGGTGCGGGCACCATGGGCCGTGGCATTGTCATGTGCCTGGCGAATGCCGGCGTGAGCGTGCAGTGGGTGGATAACAATCCACAGATGCTTGAGCAGGCACTCGTCACCGTCGCCGAAACCTATGCACACAACGTGCGCCAAGGCCGGATTGATCAGATCGAGGCGGATGCACGTATCGCTCGGGTCAGGGCGGCGGCGGATTACGCGGCGATCCGCAATGTCGATCTGGTGATCGAGGCGGTGTACGAAAATCTTGAGCTGAAGCAGAAGATTTTTCGTGAACTCGATGGCTTGCTCAAGCCAGAGGCACTGTTGGCGAGCAATACGTCGGCACTGGATATCGATGCGATAGCCGCAGCGACAAAGCGTCCGAATCAGGTGCTGGGCCTGCATTTCTTCAGCCCGGCGCACATCATGAAACTGCTGGAAATCGTGCGCGGCGCGCAGACTTCGCCGGCAGTTCTGGATGCAGCGCTGGCGCTGGGCAAGCGTATGGGCAAGGTCAGTGTGGTGTCGGGCAATTGCCACGGGTTTATCGGCAATCGCATGTTGCATCCGTATGTACTGGAGGCGCGCAAGATGTTGCTTGAAGGCGCTTATCCACAGCAGATCGACGCGGCGCTGCAAGGTTTTGGTTTCGCCATGGGGCCGTTTCGCATGTACGACGTCGTCGGCATCGATCTGGAGTGGCGTGCACGCGAGCTGGCCGGGAAGGGGCAGGATGCGCCGCAGGTTCAGGTGGATAACCGCTTGTGCGAGCTGGGCCGGTTTGGCCAGAAGTCTGGCAACGGTTATTACCATTACGAACCGGGCAGTCGTCAGGCGGAACACGATCCTGAGGTCGATGCGCTGGTATTGCAGGTCAGTGAAGGTCTGGGCTTTCAACGTCGCGAGATCGGTCCTGAGGAGATTCTGGAGCGCTGCCTGCTGGCATTGGTCAACGAGGGCGCGAAGATTTTGCAGGAAGGTATTGCCGAGTCCGCGCACGATATCGACCTGGTGTATCTGAACGGCTACGGGTTCCCGGCGGAGAAGGGCGGGCCGATGGCCTGGGCCGATCAGCATGGGCTGGCGGATATTCATCAGCGCTTGCTGGCGCTGGAGACGCGGCAGGGTGATCAGTGGAAACCGGCACGGTTGATTGGTGAGTTGGCGGCGCAGGGTAAGGGATTTGCAGATCGTTAAGTCTGGCGGCGGTGCTGACGCCTTCGCGAGCAGGCTCGCTCCCACAGGAGAGCGCATTTCAAATGTGGGAGCGAGCCTGCTCGCGAAGGGTGCAGCGCGATTTTGAATTAGACTCGCCCATTAACTTCAGGGATTGTTGAGCAATGTCCAACCCGATGCCACAACGCGCCGACTACCCACACTTCCAGCCCATCACAACGCGCTGGCATGACAACGACGCCTACGGTCACGTCAACAACGTCACTTACTACAGCTTCTTCGACACGGCGGTGAACACCTATCTGATTCAGGTCGGAGGTCTGGATATCCATGACGGTGAAGTAGTGGGATTCGTGGTCAGCTCGGCGTGTGATTACTTCGCCTCGATCGCGTTTCCGGATCTGATCGAGATCGGTCTGCGGGTCGGCAAGTTGGGCAACAGTTCGGTGCAATATGAACTGGCGGTGTTCAAGGTCGGCGAAAGTGAAGCGTGCGCGGCCGGGCGCTTCGTTCATGTATTCGTCGATCGGGCGAGTAATCAGCCAGTGCCGATCCCTGCCCGGTTGCGCGAGGCGCTGGAGCGTCTGGTGGTTTGAAATAGGCAAAAAAAAATCGCAGCCCTCGGGCTGCGATTTTTATTCAAGCATTCGCCTTAACGATGGCGATAGTACTTGTGATGCTTGCGGTGGCCATAGGCATGGCCGCGACCACGGTGGTCGTCGCGATAGTAGCGGCGATCATCATGGCGACGGTCGTAACGACGGTCGTCGTCATCGCTCTTGTTGCCCATGTAGTTGCCGAGCGCGCCACCGGCACCACCACCTGCTGCGGAGCCGATCAGGCTGCCGGTGGTGCCGCCCATGCTGCGGCCGACTACGTTACCGCCGGCTGCGCCCAGCGCACCACCGATGGCGGCTTCGCCACGGCTGCGTTTGTCGGCACCAACCGCACTACCACCCGCGCCGCCCAGGGCTGCGCCGATGGTGGAACCTGTATTGCCGCCTAAAGACTGACCGACGACCGAGCCAAGAACCCCGCCCAATGCGCCGCCCACACCTGCTTCGGTGGTGCCGCCTGCAGACGCCAAACCACTGACCAGGCCAAGGGACAACAAGAGAATCGAGGAGAACTTCATAGATGAGCCTCAAAGGGATGACGGCGCCGATCCTGAGGCTGTGTAACAAGCGTGACAATCGAAATCCGACGAATAACACGACTTGTATACAATTTTGCAAGTTGCTGTTTTATCAGCGGAACTTAGCTGATTTTTGCCGGTCTTTAGCTACTTCGGACAGGCCGCTTTTGTGAAAAAGCGGCCTTTTTTGTGGGCGTTTGAAAAGTGCGAGCGGGAAGAAATGCATTGAATGTCCAACCGCCTTCGCGAGCAGGCTCGCTCCCACATTTGAAATGCAGTCCAATGTGGGAGCGAGCCTGCTCGCGAAGGGGCCGATTCAAGCGCCGTGTTAAGCAGACTTGGCCATGATCAACCCGGTCTCACTCGCCGCTTCCAGTCGAATCGCAATGAACTTCGACGTCGGCGTATGGCTGCCATCCCCAGTGCTTTCCAACGGCACCAGCGGATTCACTTCCGGGTAATACGCCGCCGCTTGCCCGGCCGGAATATCAAATGCCAGCAGCGTGAAGCCCTTAACCCGACGCTCGCGGCCATCATCCCACAGCGAAACGATGTCAGCCTTCTGCCCCGGACGGAAGCCCAGACGAATGATGTCCGCCTCGTTGGCGAACAGCACATCACGCTGACCCTTGACCCCGCGATAACGGTCATCGAGACCATAAATCGTCGTGTTGTACTGATCGTGGGAGCGCATCGATTGCAGGATCAGATCCGGCAGTTGCCCAGTGGCGCGGGTGCGTTCGTGGACCAGATCCTTGGGCAGCATGTTCGCGCGGAAGTTGGCGCGGCCCGACGGCGTGTTCCACTTGCGCGCGCCAGCGCTGTTGCCGAGGTAGAAACCGCCTGGGTTTTTGATCTTCTCGTTGAACTCTTTGAAGTTGGGAATGGTGTCGGCGATCAGGTCGCGGATGCGCCCGTAATCGGCCACCAGCCAGTTCCAGTCCACCGGTTTGCTGCCCAGCGTGGCGGCAGCGATACCGGCGATAATCGACGGCTCGGAGCGCATCTGGTTCGACAGCGGCTGCAACTGACCGTTGGAAGCGTGAACCATGCTGAACGAGTCTTCCACGGTGACCGCTTGCGGGCCTTCGGTCTGGATGTCGATGTCGGTACGACCGAGGCACGGCAGGATCAGCGCGTCCTTGCCGTGAGCCAGATGGCTGCGGTTGAGCTTGGTGCTGATCTGCACGGTGAGGTCGCAATTGCTCAGCGCTGCGAACGTGCGCGGACTGTCCGGCGTGGCTTGGGCGAAGTTACCGCCCAGACCGATGAAGACTTTGGCGCGACCTTCGGCCATCGCGTGGATCGCCTCGACCACGTTGTGGCCGTTGTGGCGCGGCACCTTGAACTGGAAGCGACGCTCCAGCGAATCGAGGAACGCCGCCGGCGGACGCTCGTTGATGCCCATCGTGCGGTCGCCCTGCACGTTACTGTGGCCGCGCACCGGGCACAGACCCGCACCCGGTTTGCCGATGTTGCCGCGCAACAGCATCAGGTTGGCGATTTCCTGGATGGTCGGCACCGAATGGCGGTGCTGGGTGATGCCCATCGCCCAGCACATGATCACGTTCTTGCCTTTGGCGTACATGCGCGCGGCTTGTTCGATCTCGACAAGAGTCAGGCCTGATTGCTCGACGATCTGTTCCCACGGTGTGTCATCGACCACGCCCAGGTACTCGAGCACGTTGGCGCTGTGGGCATTGAGGAAGTCGTGATCGAACACGGCAGGTTCGCCCTCCTTCTGCGCGTCACGCTCCCACTGCAGGAGGAACTTGGCCATGCCGCGCAGCAGCGCCATGTCGCCACCGAGCGCCGGACGGAAATAGGCGGTGTTGGTCGGCTTGTCACCGTTGGTGAGCATTTCGATCGGGTGTTGCGGGTGCTGGAAACGTTCCAGGCCGCGTTCCTTCAACGGGTTGATGCACACCACTTGTGCACCGCGCTTCACTGCTTCACGCAGCGGTTCGAGCATCCGTGGGTGGTTGGTGCCGGGGTTCTGGCCCCAGACGAAAATCGCGTCGGCGTGTTCGAAATCGTCGAAGGTCACCGTGCCTTTACCGACGCCAACGCTTTGCGCCAACGCCACACCGCTGGCCTCGTGGCACATGTTCGAGCAGTCAGGGAAGTTGTTGGTGCCGTAGGCGCGCACGAACAGCTGATACAGATACGCCGCCTCGTTGCTGGCGCGACCCGAGGTGTAGAACTCGGCCAGATCCGGGCTCGGCAGGCTTTGCAGGTGTTTGGCGATCAGCGTGTAGGCGTCGTCCCAACTGATCGGTTTGTAGCGATCGGTTTCGGCGTCGTAGACCATCGGCTCGGTCAGACGACCCTGATACTCGAGCCAGTAGTCGCTCTGCTCCAGCAGCGAAGTGACGCTGTGCTTGGCGAAGAACTTGGCGTCCACGCGGCGCTTGGTCGCTTCCCAGTTCACTGCTTTGGCGCCGTTCTCGCAGAACTTGACCATGCCGCTTTCCGGCGAATCACCCCAAGCGCACCCCGGGCAGTCGAAGCCGCCGTTCTGGTTGGTCTTGAGCATCATGCGCAGGTTTTTCAGGGCGTTGTCGCTGGTCAACCAGGCCTGAGCCACACTGATCAGGGCACCCCAGCCGCCGGCGGCGCCTTTGTAAGGCTTGTAGCGCGGGACAGGTTTCTGGTCGGCTTGATGATGTTGGCTCACGCTTGATTCTCCATCGCGGGGCTATACACCCGCGGCGCACTTTTCTGCGGCAGGTGGATGAGATTGAGGTTGTGTCGACGGGCCCACTGCACGGCGAGGCCGGTGGGTGCGGACAGACTGACCAGGGTCTGGATGCCGGCACGCAAGACTTTCTGGATCAATTCGAGGCTGCAACGGCTGGTGACAATCGCCAGTCCGCCTGCTGTGGATATCTTCTGGCGGATCAGCCCGCCGATCAGCTTGTCGAGGGCGTTGTGCCGGCCGATGTCTTCGCGCCCGAGCAGTAATTCGCCGCTGCCATTCATGAACACTGCCGCGTGCACCGCGCCGCAGTGTTGACCTAAAGGCTGAAACGCGCCGATGCGCTGGCGCAAACCGTCCAGCCATTCGATTGGTGGCAGCGCTGCGCCGGGCAGCACCTTGAGATCGGGCAACGCTTGCTCCACCGCTTCCACGCCGCACAAGCCGCACCCGCTGGTGCCTGCCATTTGCCGGCGCTGTTGCTTGAGGTTCCAGAAAGCGCGATTGGCGATGGTCACTTGCGCATATTGTGCTGAGCCGGCCCCTGTCAGTTGCAGGTCGTAGATATCGGTAGCGTCTTCGATGATGCCGCTGCCGAGGCTGAAACCGACGATGAAGTCTTCAAGATCGGTCGGCGTCACCAGCATCACCGCCTGACTGATGCCGTTGTAGGCGATCGCCAACGCGACTTCCTCGGCCAGCGCGGTGCTGGCCGATTCCTCGCGGGGCAAATCGCTGTAACTGTAGGTCTGACTGGCGGCAGGCGCGGGCGTTTCAAGTGCAGGCGCCGCGCAGGCTGGGCGCTTGGCGTTCATGGCATCACCGACGGTTTGATCAACGTTAAGACTAGGCGCGGCAACTTGTCGCGTCTAATCGCTAGTGTCGATCTATCGATAGATGCCGTCGATCAAGGGGCCGTTGGCGATTTCTGATACAGCGCGAAACAGGCCTCGGCCAGCGCTGAACGTGGGGCGCCACGGCGCATGATCAGGCCCAGCGGCGCGAGGGTCTGAGCGTTTTCGATGGGTTGCAGGCGCAGGTGGTCGGTGAGTTTTTCCAGGCCGCCGTCGAGCGGCATGATCGCGCAGCAGAAACCGCCGTGTACTGCTTGTAACAATTGATGCACAGCGTCGGTTTGCAGCAAGGGTTGCGGGGTCAGGCTGCGGCTGTGGAAGTTGTGGTCGATGGACTGGCGAAAATGCATGCCGCTGGTGAGCATGCCCAGCGGCAGTTCGATCAGCGATTCCCAGCTCAACGGTGCTTCACCGAAGGTAAAGGTTCGCTGGTCGTATAAAAGGCCCATGCGGGTTTCGTTGAAGGCCAGTGATTCGAAACGTTCGTTATCCAGACGATCCAGATAGGACACGCCGAGGTCGATACGGTTGTTCGCCAGGTGTTCGAGGATCTGTTCAGAACTCAGCGCCGACATTTCGAAACGCAGGTTCGGGTGGGCGCTGTGCAGACGTTGCATCAACGGCAGCGGATCGAAACTCGACAGCGGCACCACGCCCAGTCGCAGCGTGCCGATCAGGTTGCCACGACAGGCTGCCGCTTCTGCATGCAACCCGTCGTAAGCCGCCATCACCGAACGTGCCCACGCCAGCACGCGCTCGCCCGGCGCGGTGAAACCTTCGAAACGCTGGCCACGGTTGACCAGCGGCAGGTCGAGTTCTTCTTCGAGGCTGCGCAGGCGCATCGACAGGGTTGGCTGGGTGATGTGGCAACGCGCGGCGGCCTGGCCGAAGTGGCGGGTTTCGTCGAGGGCGATGAGGAATTTCAGCTGCTTGATGTCCATCTTCGCTCCGGGCGCTGGCAGGGTTGGGGGATTCTACCGCTTGCGCGGTGGCAGGGTCATTGGTCGGCTTGGAACCGGGTTTGTCTGCGGTGGTCTAGGCTTGGACGACTGAACCTTTATTCCATGGAGAGAACCACGATGAGTCTTTTAAGTTTTGTAAAAGAAGCCGGTGAAAAGCTGCTCGATCTGCTGACCCCGGGCAACGCCAATGCCAGTGAGCAGTTGAAGGAGCACATCAGCAAGGTTGGCCTGGGCAATCCGAATGTGCAGGCGACGGTGGATGGCGACAAAGTGACTGTCACCGGTGAAGTGGCGAGTCAGGAAGAGAAAGAGAAGATTCTGCTGGCGGTGGGCAATATTGCCGGGGTTGGCAGCGTGGATGATCAGATCACCGTGAGCGGGCCAGTTGTCACTGCCGCACAATTTGTCGTGGTCAAGTCGGGTGACACTCTCAGCGCGATTTCTCTGCGCGTGTACGGGGATGCCAACAAGTATCAGAAAATTTTCGATGCCAACAAACCGATGCTCAAGGATGTGAACAAAATCTATCCGGGGCAGACGCTGCGTATTCCTGAGTAACCCGTCGGAACGCCACCCGAAGCAGGCTCGCCCCCACATTGGATCGCATTCAAAATGTGGGAGCGAGCCTGCTCGCGAATGGGGCAACTCAGTATCAAAGCCCTGCGATCAAACGGCGATAATCCTCAACCGCCGCAAACTCAGCCGTGTCCTTCGGTCCCTTGCGGCTGTCCGGCTCTTTCACCGCCAGCAAATGCGCCACACCAAATTCCCGCGCACTGCGCAGAATCGGCAAGGTATCGTCGATAAACAGACTGCGCGCCGGATCAAAGCCGATGTCCGCCTGCAAGGCATCCCAGAACTGCGGATTCTCCTTGGGAAAACCGTAATCATGCGAGCTGATCAGCCGTTCGAAATACGGCGCCAGTTCGATTCGCTCAAGCTTCAGCGACAGTGAGTCGCGATGGGCATTGGTGATCATGATCACCCGTTTGCCGGCGCGTTTGATCGCCGCCAGAAACGTATCGGCGTCCGGGCGCAGGGCAATCAGGTGCGCGGTTTCCTGTTTCAACTCACGCACCGACAACTTCAGCTCGGCACTCCAGAAATCCAGGCAGTACCACTGCAACTGGCCGGCATGGCGTTCGAACAACGGCTGCAATTCCATTTCGGCCATGGCGCGGCTGACCCCGTGCAGTTCGGCGTAACGCTGGGGCAGGTGTTCCAGCCAGAAGTGATTGTCGAAGTGCAGATCCAGCAGCGTGCCGTCCATGTCGAGCAGAACGGTATCGATGTCGGACCATGGTAATGAAGGCATGGCAACGTCTCGAACGGTAGAAAGATATCCGACATAAACAATCGGGAAAGCCGCGTTATAGTAGCGCGTTCACGCCAAGGAGCTTTGCATGCGCCAGAAACCCACCGTACTTGCCCGCGAGATCGTCGCCACCAGTCGCCTGTTTTGCGTTGAAGAACTCAAACTGCGTTTTTCCAACGGCGTGGAACGCACGTATGAGCGTCTGGTCGGCAAAGGTGCGGGTTACGGCGCGGTAATGATCGTGGCGATGCTGGACGCCGAACACGCGGTGTTGATCGAAGAGTATTGCGGCGGCACTGATGAATACGAACTGTCTCTGCCCAAAGGCCTGATCGAGCCCGGTGAAGATGTGTTGGCGGCGGCCGAGCGCGAGCTCAAGGAAGAGGCCGGTTTTGGCGCACGGCAACTGGAGCATCTGACCGAACTGTCGCTGTCGCCCGGTTACATGAGCCAGAAGATTCAGGTGGTCCTGGCCACTGATTTGTATGAGGAGCGTCTGGAAGGCGATGAGCCGGAGCCGATGCGCGTCGATAAAGTGAACCTGCGCGAACTGTCGTCGCTGGCGCTCAATCCTCAATTCTCCGAAGGTCGCGCGCTGGCAGCCCTGTATTTGACCCGCGATCTGTTGACCGAGCGTGGGTTCTTTCCAGCATGAGTGAGATGTCGATGAAGTTTCCCCACCCGTTGATGACCCCGGTCGTTGAGCTGGCATTGCAGGCTGGCGAGGCGATCTTGCCGTTCTGGCGCGTTGGCGTTGAAGTCACGGCCAAGTCCGATGACTCGCCAGTGACGGCGGCGGACCTGGCCGCGCATCACCTGATCCTGGCCGGGCTGACGGCGCTGGATCCGAGCATTCCCGTGTTATCGGAAGAAGACGCCAACATCCCTCAGGACGTGCGCGCGGGCTGGCAGCGCTGGTGGTTGGTGGATCCGCTGGATGGCACCAAGGAGTTCATCAGCGGCAGTGAAGAATTCACCGTCAATATTGCGCTGATCGAAAACGGTCGGGTGGTGTTTGGCGTGGTGTCGATGCCAACCAATGGTCGCTTCTATGTCGGCGGCGCCGGGCTTGGGGCTTGGCGTTGCGACAAGGGCGGCACGCCGGTTGCGATCCAGGTGCGTGATGTGCCGGGGCCGGGAGAGGCGTTTACCGTGGTGGCCAGTCGTCGACACTCCAGCCCGGAACAGGAGCGTTTGTTGGCTGGGCTGAGTGCAAGCCTTGGCGAGTTGCAACTGGCGAACATTGGCAGCTCGCTGAAGTTTTGTCTGTTGGCCGAAGGCGCGGCGGATTGCTATCCGCGACTGGCGCCGACTTCGCAATGGGACACGGCGGCGGCGCAAGGTGTGCTCGAAGGGGCGGGTGGTGAGGTGTTGGATCTGTGCGGGAACGCGTTCTGTTATCCGGCGCGGGAATCGCTGCTCAATGAGTTCTTTTTGGCGCTGCCGGCGAAGGCGGCGTGGCGTTCCAGATTGTTGGAGTTGGCTCGGGGTTAAGTGGGCTGATCCGTAATCCCCCTCACCCCAGCCCTCTCCCCCAGGAGAGGGAGCCGACCGCAGGATATTTCAGAGCAACGCCGACCTGGTCGAACTTTGCTGAATCCATAATCGCTGCGATCGTTCAGGTCGATGTATAACGCAAGACACCTCGGTCAGTCCCCTCTCCCTCGGGGAGAGGGCTAGGGTGAGGGGCTTTTGATCTTCAGCGGTGCAAAACATACTGCCCGGTAAATGTCACGGCATCCTCAACACTACCCGCATTGACGATCCGCGTATCGAGCGTCAACCGCGCCCGCCCATAACGCTGATACATCGCCAGAAACCTCTTCCACACCGCCACATCAGGCGCCGGACAAATCGCCGTGGCATCTCCCGTCACCGGCAGCGGATAACTGATCTGCCCTTCCTGAATCACAATGTGCCCGTCGGCGATGCCTTCTTCTTTAAGACGCAAATGCAACCAGCCCCACCCGGCTAGCACCGCGCCGCAGTAGAGGCTGCCACCGAACATGGTGCTCTTGTGATTGACGTTCGGCTCGAGTGGCAAATGCAGACTCAACTGCTGTTCATGCCAGTCGAGCACTTTGAGGCCCATGTCCCGTGTCAGCGGGATGTCGTGATGCAGGACCGACTCCAGATAGCGAGTGTCTGTGCTCATTCGTTCTCGTCCCCATGGCTGCTGTCGCCGAAGTTGAGACCATGCTTGCGCAACTTGTCATGCAGGGTCTTGCGCGGAATGCCCAAGGCTTCGGCGAGGCTGCGCACTGAACTATGCGAGCGCGCCAGTTCAGCGGCGATCAATGACTTCTCGAAGTTTTCTACTTGCTCGCTGAGCCCGCCATTGATGACCTCGACCATGGTGCTGCCATTGCCTTCGGCGCCAGCGTTATCCAGCGCCAGTTCCAGGCCGAGGGCGAAACGTTCGGCGGCATTCTGCAGTTCGCGCACGTTGCCCGGCCAGGTGTGGCGCAACAGCAAGGCGCGTTGTGCCGGTTGCAGTTCGTGGGGCGGCAGACCGTGGCGGGCGCTGGCTTCATCGGCGTAGTGCTGGAACAGCACCAGCGCATCTTCGCCACGTTCGCGCAGCGGCGGAATGCGCAGTGGCGCGACGTTGAGGCGGTAATACAGGTCGGCGCGGAAGCGGCCCTGATCGGCGGCCTGACGCAGGTCTTCCTTGGTCGCGGCGATCACGCGGATATCCAGCGGAATCAGTTGGTTGCCGCCCAGTCGTTCGACCACGCGTTCCTGCAGCATGCGCAGCAGTTTCACCTGCACGTCCATGCTCATGCTTTCGATTTCATCGAGAAACAGCGTGCCGCCATTGGCAAATTCGAACTTGCCGATCCGGCGTTTTTGCGCGCCGGTGAACGCGCCGGGTTCGTGGCCGAACAGTTCGCTTTCCACCACGGATTCGGCCAGTGCACCGGCGTTGATTGCCACAAACGGGCCGTTACGGCGGCTGGATAAATCGTGCAGTGCGCGGGCGACGACTTCTTTGCCGGCACCGGTCTCGCCGAGGATCAGCACATCAGCCTTGGTCGCGGCCAGCGCGCCGATCTGTTCACGCAAACGCAGCATCGGCGTTGAATGGCCGACTAGCCGTGCACTCAATTCGTTGCGGTCGCTGAGGGCCAGACGCAGGCTGCGGTTGTCCAGTACCAGGCGGCGCAGGGCCAGCGCGCGACGCACACTGTCGAGCAGCGCGTCGCTGGCGAAGGGTTTTTCGAGAAAGTCATAAGCGCCAGCGCGCATGGCCTGCACTGCCAGCGGCACGTCGCCGTGGCCGGTGATCAGCAGCACGGGCAGCTCGGGGTCTTGCGCGTGCAATTCGCTGAGCAATTCCAGGCCATCCATGCCCGGCATGCGAATGTCGCTGACCACCACGCCCGGCCAGTCACGCTCAAGCTGTGCGGCCAGCCCCTTGGCCTCGGACAGCGGCAGAATTTTCAGGCCGGCCAGATCCAGTGTCTGGCCGAGGGCCTGACGCAGGTGCGGATCGTCGTCGATCAATACCACCTGAATGCGATTGTCGATGGTCATGCACTTCGATCCTCGGACGGTTGCAGGCTGACCCCGGGCGCACCGGCGCGCAGCCGCAGGGTAATCAAGGCGCCACCTTGCTTGTGGTTGGCGAACGACAGTTCACCGCCGAAGGCGCGCATCAGCGTTTCACAGATCGCCAGCCCCAGACCCAGGCCCTGCGTGCGGGTCTTGGTGGTGTAAAAGGGCTCGCTGGCGCGGCCGAGGGCTTCCATGCAAAACCCCGGGCCGTTGTCGCGAATGTACAGATTGACGCCCTCGGCGGTGGATTCGGCACTCAGCCACAGTTTGCGCGGCGGGCCTTTCTCGGTGAGCGCATCGAGGGCATTGGCGAGCAGATTGCCGAGCACCTGGCGCAGGCGCGTTTCGCCAGCTTCGACCCACAGGGTGGCGGCCGGTAGATCGCGGATCAGCTCAACGTCCATGCTGCGGCGACGTTTGGCGAGCAAGGCCAGCGCATCGTCCAGCGCCGGCTGCAGGGCTACGCTTTCCGGCGCGTGGCGATCGCGCCGGGCGAAGGCGCGCAGATGAGCAATGATCGAGGCCATGCGTCCGGTCAGTTCGCTGATAAGTTTGAGGTTGCCACGGGCGTCGTCGGTGCGCTGATGATCGAGCAACACCTCGGCGTTTTCCGCGTAGCTACGGATCGCTGCCAGCGGCTGATTGAGTTCGTGGCTGATGCTCGCTGACATGGTCCCCAGCGCCGACAGCTTGCCTGCCTGGACCAGGTCATCCTGGGCGCGCACCAGTTCTTGCTGGGCTTGCTCACGTTCCAGCACTTCTTCCTTCAGGCGCCGATTGAGGCCCTCGAGGTCGCTGGTGCGTTCCGCCACGCGACCTTCCAGTTCACGGCGTGCCTTGGCCTCGAAAGCGATGCGCTCCAGATAATGCCGGCGGCGCTGCATCATCAGGCCGAGCAACAACATCACCACCAGCAACGTGGCGCCACCGATGGCGACCACGGTACGCACCGGACGGTCGATCAGCGTGCGCGGGGCAAGAATGCTGACGCTCCAGCCGGTTTCGGCGATGTCGTGGGTCTGGATCAGCCACGCGCTGGGGCTGAGGTTCAGCGGGCGCGGTTCGCGGGTCGGGTAGGGCTGAATGGCGGTGATCGCTGAGCGTTCGATATCGCTCAAATCACGGGTCGAGCGGAAGCGCCATTCCGGGCGCGAGGTGAGGATGACCACGCCGTTGTGGTCGGTCACCAACAGTTGCTCCGGAGTTTTGCCCCACAGGCTTTCGGTGTGGTCGAGGTCGACCTTGATCACCAGCACGCCGATGATTTTTTCGCCGTTGCGTACGGCGGCGGCGAAGAAATAACCGCGCTTGGCCGACGTCGTGCCGAGACCGAAGAAGCGTCCGAGACGTCCGGCCATGGCTTCGCTGAAATACGGCCGGAACGAGAAATTGCGGCCGACAAAACTGTCGTGTTTGTCCCAGTTCGACGCCGCCAGCGTTTGGCCGCTGGTGTCCATCAGGTACATGACTTCAGCGCCGGTTTGCGCGGCGATGTTCTTCAGCAGGCGATTGGCATTGCCTTGGGTAACGCCGTCGTCCGGGGCACCGAGTACCGCGCGCAGCGCCGGCAGGTCGCCGAGGATCTGCGGCAAGACTTCATAGCGGTGCAGGGTGCCCAGCAGGTTGGCGACGTACAGGTCGAGGGTCTGGCGGTTCTGCCCGGCCAGTTCGCTGCGGTAATAGCGCTCGGCGAGATGCTCCAGCGGCCACAACAGCGGCGCCAGACACAGGGCCAGCAGGGCGAGGCTGCGCCAGCGAGGTCTGCGGGGAAGGGTTGGTTTCATAAGCCGGATGCGCCTGTAGGGACAGGCGCATTATGCCCGGCCTCAAGCGAAGACGTCAGCGTCCTTGAGCAACGCTGCGGCTTGATCCTTGGCGGACAGCTTCGGCGCTTCGTCCAGCTGCCAGTCGATGCCCAGAGCCGGGTCATCCCAACGAATGCTGCGCTCGGACGATGGGTCGTAGTAGTTGGTGGTCTTGTAGAGGAATTCGGCGAACTCGCTCAGTACCACGAAACCATGGGCAAAACCTTCCGGCACCCACAGTTGGCGATGATTGTCGGCAGAAAGACGTACCGCTACGGACTTGCCGAAGTGCGGCGAGCTGCGGCGAATGTCCACGGCCACATCCAATACTTCGCCAACCGTCACACGGACCAGTTTGCCCTGGGTGTTTTGCAACTGGTAATGCAGGCCACGCAACACGCCTTTTTGCGAGCGCGAGTGGTTGTCCTGCACGAATTGCGTGTCCAGACCGGTGGCTTCCTGGAACGACTTGGCATTGAAGCTCTCGTAGAAAAAACCGCGCTCGTCACCAAACACCTTCGGTTCGATGATCAGGACACCGGGCAGGTCGGTGGTGATTACATTCATGAGGATTTCCATCGGCAAGTGTGAATGGCCGACATTCTTGCGCAAAGTGCCGGAGGGTGCGAGTGCTGCAAGACAAATAGCCCGGATACCTTTGCGCGGTTGGGGGTTGCGGATCCCGTCCAGCAATGGCGATATAGGCGCCTAATAAAATTTCAGGGGTCGTTTCATGCCGCTCGCCACGTTGATTCATCGCGCCAGTTTGCCCAGCCCGCAGGTTTCTGCAGAGCTGGCCCAGCAATGGCTGGCGGAGCATTACGGGCTCAGCGGCACATTGCAGGCGCTTGGCAGCCAGCAGGATCTGAATTATCGCGTGGACAGCCCGCGCGGGCGTTTCGTATTGAAAATCTGCCGTGGCGATTACGCCTTGGTGGAGCTGCAAGCCCAACATGCGGGCCTCAAGTATCTGGCCGAGCACGCGGCGGTGACGGTGCCACGTGTGATCGCGGCCAATAGCGGCGCGGATCTGCTGTCACTGGAGGCCGGCGGCGAAGCGGTGCATGTGCGGCTGCTGGATTACATCGAAGGCCAGCCGCTCACGCACCTCGATCACCTGGGGCGTGACGTGGTGGCCGGGTTTGGCCGGCTCTGCGGTGAGATGGACCTGGCGCTGGCCGGGTTCGACCATCCTGGCCTTGAGCGCACTTTGCAGTGGGATGCGCGCCACGCCAGTGCACTGATCAGCCATCTGCTGCCGGTGATCGAAGACCAACAGCAACGCGCATTGATTGCCGACGTCGCCGCGCAAGCCGAGCGCCGTTTGCAGCCGTTGCTGGACAAGCTGCCGGTGCAGGCGATCCATATGGACATCACCGATGACAACGCCGTGTGGGCGCGCGATGCCCAGCGTCACTGGCAATTGCAGGGTGTGATCGACTTCGGCGATCTGGTGCGCACCTGGCGCATCACCGATCTGTCGGTGACCTGTGCGGCGTTGCTGCACCACGCGAGCGGTGATCCGTTTGTCATCTTGCCGGCGGTTCAGGCGTATCACGCGGTCAACCCGCTGCAATACGAAGAGCTGCAAGCGCTGTGGCCGTTGATCGTGGCGCGCGCGGCGGTGCTGGTGCTCAGTGGCGAACAACAGGTCAGCATCGATCCTGCGAATACTTACAGCCGCGACAACCTCAGCCATGAATGGGAAATCTTTCGGGTGGCGACTTCGGTGTCCTTGGCGCTGATGGAAGCAGCGATCCTCGCAGCTGTCGGTCATGCACTGCCGGCGATCGAGAGTGACGGTTTCGCGCCATTGTTGCCGGGTCTGGTGGGGCGCGAATTTGCGCTGATCGATCTGGGCGTTCTGAGTCCGCATTTCGAGGCCGGCAATTGGGAGCAGGAGGGCATTGATCAGCGTTTGCTGACCGAAGCGGCGGCGGTCCATGGGCTAGCGGCGAGTCGTTACGGTCAGTACCGTTTGTCACGCACTCGCCCCGATAGCGCCGCAGAGCCCGACACGTTCCCGCTGCATGTTGAATTGCGCGTGCCCAACGGCACCACTGTGGAAGCACCGTTTGCTGGCGTGCTGCATCAAGCGGCGGACGGCGTGCTGCAACTGGATGGTCCACAGCTGAGAGTTCGTCTGTGGGGCGTGACACCTTCGCTGCACAGCGGCGCGGCGCTGGTCAAAGGTCAGGTGCTGGGCGCGGTCGGCGGCCCATTGCGGGTGCAGTT
Source organism: Pseudomonas sp. CROZ-RG-20F-R04-15 (assembly GCF_022662375.1). Classification (GTDB taxonomy): domain Bacteria; phylum Pseudomonadota; class Gammaproteobacteria; order Pseudomonadales; family Pseudomonadaceae; genus Aquipseudomonas. Next base: position 30,216 of record NZ_JAKNQL010000034.1, read on the forward strand.
GTGTCGAGGCGCGCAGCTCAATGCGCCGTTGTTTTGCACCCCGGCGCAAGCAGCGGCTTGGCAGGCGCTGTGCCCATCGCCGGCGGCATTGTTGGGGCTGGCCTGTGATGCCGAACCTGAGCTGGACGCGAAAACCCTGCTCGAACGCCGCGATGCCAGTTTCGCCCGTACGCAAAAACACTACTACGTCGACCCGCCGCGCATCGAACGCGGCTGGCGCAATCACCTGATCGACATGCAGGGCCGCTCCTATCTGGACATGCTCAACAACGTTGCGGTGCTCGGTCACGGTCATCCGCGCATGGCGGCCGTTGCGGCGCGCCAGTGGTCGCTGCTCAACACCAACTCGCGGTTCAACTATGCGGCGGTAGCGGAATTTTCCGAGCGCTTGCTGAAGCTGGCACCGCAGGGCATGGATCGAGTGTTTCTGGTCAACAGCGGCAGCGAGGCCAATGACCTGGCGATTCGTCTGGCGTGGGCCTACAGCGGCGGGCGCGACATGATCAGCGTGCTCGAGGCGTATCACGGCTGGACCGTCGGTGCCGATGCGGTTTCGACCTCGATTGCCGACAACCCGAAAGCCTTGGAAAGCCGCCCGGACTGGGTGCATCCAGTGCCAGCGCCGAACACTTATCGCGGTGAATTCCGTGGCCTCGATTCAGCGCCGGATTACGTGCGCAGCGTTGAGCATCACCTGGCAAGACTCGCCGAACAGAAGCGCCAATTGGCCGGGTTTATCTGCGAGCCGGTGTATGGCAATGCCGGCGGTATCTCGCTGCCGCCGGGATATCTCCAGCAGGCATACGCGCTGGTGCGCGCGCAGGGCGGGGTGTGCATCGCCGATGAAGTGCAGGTCGGCTACGGGCGCATGGGCCATTTCTTCTGGGGCTTTGAAGAGCAGGGCGTGGTGCCGGACATCATCTGTATGGCCAAGGGCATGGGCAACGGTCAACCGCTGGGTGCGGTCATCACTCGACGGGAAATTGCCGAGGCGCTGGAGGCCGAGGGTTACTTCTTCTCGTCGGCGGGCGGTAGTCCGGTCAGTTGCCAGATCGGCATGGCGGTGCTCGATGTGATGGAAGAAGAAAAACTCTGGGAGAACGCGCAGGTGGTCGGTGGCCATTTCAAGGTGCGGCTCGAAGCGTTGATCGATAAACATCCGCTGGTGGGTGCGGTGCACGGTTCCGGGTTCTATCTGGGGCTTGAGCTGATTCGTAATCGCGAGACGCTGGAGGCGGCGACCGAGGAGACGGCGTTACTGTGCGATCGCTTGCGTGAACTGGGGATTTTCATGCAGCCGACCGGCGATGATCTGAATATTCTGAAGATCAAACCGCCGATGGTGACGTCGCGTCAGAGTGTGGATTTCTTTGTCGATATGCTCGATCAGGTCCTCAGCGAGGGTCTGTAAAACGAAGCCAATCCCCTGTGGGAGCGAGCTTGCTCGCGAAAGCGGTGTGTCAGTCACCCTATGCAGTTACTGATGCACCGCATTCGCGAGCAAGCTCGCTCCCACATTTTGTCTTGGGCTGTTAGTTCGATTTGTATCGGCTTTTATTGAATTTATTTAGACGAAAGGCATTTAATCAGCTTCTAAAGCCGATATTTATCGGCTATAAAGTCGCCATTGCTCCGGCATGGTGATCTCATGTCCGGTGCGCGCGTTTTTCTTTTCGGTCGAATTCTCGGCCGTCAAAGCACTTGCCCGGAGATGATTCATGAGCCGTATCGTTACCGTTGCCGCCACTCAGATGGCCTGTTCCTGGAATCTTGAAGCCAACCTCGAAATCGCTGAACGACTGGTGCGCGAAGCCGCCGCCAAAGGCGCGCAGATCATCCTGATCCAGGAGCTGTTCGAGGCGCCGTACTTCTGCCAGAAGCCGAACCCGGACTACCTGCAACTGGCGACGACGGTGGAAGAAAACGTCGCGATCAAACATTTCCAGAAAATCGCCAAAGAGCTGCAAGTGGTGCTGCCGATCAGCTTCTACGAGCTGGCCGGCCGTGCGCGCTTCAACAGCATTGCGATCATCGACGCCGACGGCAGCAACCTCGGGATTTATCGTAAAAGCCACATCCCGGACGGCCCGGGCTACCACGAGAAGTACTACTTCAACCCGGGCGACACCGGTTTCAAAGTGTGGAACACCCGTTACGCAAAAATCGGCGTGGGCATCTGCTGGGACCAGTGGTTTCCGGAAGCCGCACGCAGCATGGCGTTGCAAGGTGCGGAAATTCTGTTCTACCCAACCGCGATCGGCAGTGAGCCGCACGACAAGACCATTTCATCGCGCGACCACTGGCAACGCGTGCAACAGGGTCATGCCGGCGCAAACTTGATGCCGCTGATCGCCAGCAACCGCATCGGCAACGAAGAACAGGACGGCTACGACATCACGTTCTACGGCTCTTCGTTCATCGCCAACCAGTTCGGCGAAAAAGTGCAGGAGCTGAATAAAACCGAAGAAGGTATTCTTGTGCACACTTTCAACCTCGACGAGCTCGAACGCATTCGCAGCGCGTGGGGTTCATTCCGTGACCGCCGTCCGAACCTGTACGGCGCGTTGAAAACCCTCGACGGTTCCCTGGAGTCCTGATCCCGATGACCACCTTGAAAAGTACCCCGCGCGCCGACGGCTTTCACATGCCGGCCGAGTGGGCGCCACAGACGCAGACCTGGATGATCTGGCCAGAGCGCCCGGACAACTGGCGTCTTGGCGGCAAACCGGCGCAAGCCGCCCACGCAGCGGTGGCCAAGGCCATCGCGCGTTTTGAACCGGTGACCGTCGCCGTCTCCGCTGGCCAATACGAAAACGCCCGCGCACGCCTCGATGTGCCGAATATCCGCGTGGTCGAGATGTCCAGCGATGACGCCTGGGTACGCGACAGTGGCCCGACCTTCGTCATCAACAACAACGGCGAAGTGCGCGGTGTGAACTGGGACTTCAACGCCTGGGGCGGTTTCGATGGCGGTCTGTACTCGCCGTGGAATCGTGATTCGCAGGTCGGCGGCAAGATCCTCGAGATCGAGCGCAGCCCGCGTTATCGCACCGAAGGTTTTGTGCTCGAGGGCGGTTCGATTCACGTCGACGGCGAAGGCACGCTGATCACCACCGAAGAGTGTCTGCTCAACCGCAATCGCAACCCGCACCTGAGCCGCGAAGAAATCGAAGCGGTGCTCAGCGCCAATCTGGCTGTGGATAAAATCATCTGGCTGCCGGACGGTTTGTTCAACGACGAAACCGACGGTCATGTCGACAACTTCTGCTGCTACGTGCGTCCGGGTGAAGTGCTGCTGGCGTGGACCGACGATCCACAGGATCCGAACTACCCGCGCTGCCAGGCTGCGATGAAAGTCCTGCAAAGCAGCACCGACGCCAAGGGGCGCCCATTCACGGTGCACAAAATGCCGATTCCGGGGCCGCTGTACGCGACCGAAGAAGAGTGCGCCGGTGTCGATCCGGTGGATGGTACGCAGGAACGCAATCCGTCCGTGCGTCTGGCCGGTTCCTACGTGAACTTCCTGATCGTCAACGGCGGCATCATCGCGCCGAGCTTCGACGATCCGATGGACGCCCCGGCAAAAGATATTCTGCAGAAGCTGTTCCCGCAGCACGAAGTGGTGCTGGTGCCGGGCCGCGAACTGTTACTGGGCGGCGGCAATATTCACTGCCTTACCCAACAGCAACCCGCGCCGCACAAAGAGTGAGTTGAGTTGTAACAGCTTGAGTTGATTAACAAATCAGCCGGGCAGTGATTAGCTCGCTATGCATCAACTGAGGCCCGCATTCCGACAGGACTGCGGGCTTCTTTGTATCCGCTTGTCGACAAATGAGAAACCTTGGCATAGGTCTTGTATCCGACAAAGGGCACTAGGGAGGGGGAAGAACTTCAACAGTTCTGTCATAAACCTTGGATAACGTAGCCGCTCACGAACGGGGAGAGAGCGCTGAAATGAACGCCGAAGTGAACGTAGTCAGCGAGCGGACGTTGCATCCCATGGCCGTTAACGGCGAATCGCTCCAGATTGTCGCGCACTGGTTGAAGTCCAATGGAACGCGTCAGATCAGGCAACCTGATCCGCGCCGGATGATGATCGAGCGTTACCCCGCTGACCTGTTCAGCGAGGCCGAACTGGATGCGTTGTGGGCTGTGATGGAAGGGTAAGAACAACAACAGGGATTGGTAAAAGCGCTGCCGGGATGGCGGCGCTTTTTTATGCACGACTATTTTGTACACACCCATTCAATGTGGGAGCGAGCCTGCTCGCGAATGCGATGGATCCGTTAACAACGATGTCGACTGACCCGACGCTTTCGCGAGCAGGCTCGCTCCCACAGGGATTTATGTGAAATCAGAAACTGTAGGTGCCGGTCATCACGACGCTGCGCGGCGCGCCTGGCTGGATTTGATACTGGCTGGTCGCCGACGCGTAGTACTCGCGATCGGTGATGTTGTTCAGCGCTCCGCGCAAATCCCAATCCTTGAAGCGGTAACCGACCAGCGCATCCCAGCGGCCATAACCCGGCAACACGGTGGTGTTGGCGTTATCGGCATAACGTTGGCCGACCAGGGTCAGGCCGGTTTCGCCGTACCAGCCCATCTCCGGTTTCCAGGTCAGGAACAGGCTGCCGTTGTGCTTGGCGACGTTGTTGATGCGTTTGCCTTCGAGGCCGTTGTTGTCCTTCTCGATCTTCGCGTCCTGCATACCGATGCCACCGCGCATGTACCAGTTGCCGACAATGTTGCCGGTGGCCGTCAACTCGATCCCGCGCGAGCGCTGTAGACCGGACATCACAGTCAGGGTCGGGTCATTAGGATCGGTGGTGCGGCGGTTGTAGAGTTCCAGGTCGTAGATCGCCAGCGTGGTGCTCAGTCGGTCATCGAACCAGTCGCTTTTCACGCCGATTTCTTTCTGCTTGGTCAGTTCGGGGCTGAGGTCGTTGGTGTTGCCGGCCGCGCCTGGGGTGATGCCGATCAAGCCGCCGCCCACTGGCGAAAACGTTTTCGACCACGAGGCGTAGAACGAGTGATTCTGCAGCGGCGTCCAGACCAGACCCACACGCGGGCTGGTGCTGTGGCTGTCACGGTCTTCGGAGATGTTGCGCAGCTTGTTGGTCGACTCGATATCGAAGGTGTCGTAACGCAGACCGGCGAGCACTTGCCATTGGTCGTTCAGACGCAACTGATCCTGCACGTAGACTGCGCGGCTTTCGACTTCGGTGTGGCTACTGCTGGAAACCTGCATGCTGCCGGTGTGGCGCAGATCGCGATTCGGATTGAAGAGATCGAGCGACGGCACCGGTTGTGCGCCTGGCGTTCTGCCGGTGGCGGCGTTGTACAGCGTAGGATCGCGACGCTGGCTACCGATCTCGATTCCGGTCAACAGGCGATGCTCAAGGCCGAAGGTGTCGAATCCACCTTCCAGTTCAACGTTGTTATAGACGTTGCGGGTGGTCAGATCCTGCTGCCAGTGCTGGCGCGTGACCTTGTTGGTCGCCGGCGTGTAACCGGTGAGGTAGGTGTTGTCGAAATCACTGTCGAGCTTGAACACGCCGAGGGTCTGGCGCAGTTGCCAGTTGTCATTGATTTCGTAAGTGAGTTTCGAGCGTAGCGACTGCGACTTGTCGTCGATGAAGTCGTGATCGTTGCCGTAGGTCGTGTCACGACCGACATCCGCCGGGCGCCCGTTGACGCCGGGGATGCCGCGATCCGGGGTGCGGTTGTAGCGGCTGTATTCGTATTGCACCAGCCAGTTCAGATCCGGCGTCAGTTGCCAGCTCATCGATGGCGCGAACAGTTGGCGGTTACCGCTGACGCCATCGCGGAAACTGTTTTCATCCATGTTGCCCATGTTCAGGCGCAGACTGATGTTTTCGCTCGGGTCGGTACTGAGGTCAGCGTAAAGGCTGCGCAGATCTTCGCTGCCACCCTGGGCTTCGATGGTCGAGCGACGGCCGAACTCGGGCATTTTGCTCACGCGGTTGACGATCCCGCCCTGACTGCCGCGACCATACAACACGGCGGCCGGGCCTTTAAGGACTTCGACGCGCTCGATGTTGTGCAGGTCGCGCTTGTACTGGCTGTCGTCGCGGATGCCGTCCAGATAGAAGTCGTTGCTGGCATCGAAGCCGCGGATGCGCAGGCTGTCGAAACGGGTGTCGGCGCTGCTGCTGACGTTGGGCATGCCGCTCAAGGCGTCGGCGATGTCATTAGTGCCGTAGTTGGCGACGTTCGAGGTCTTGATCGAATCGATCGCCTGCGGCACATAGCGCACCGGCGTAGAGGTGCGAGTCGCGGTGTTGCTGAGCTTTACCCGAGGGTCATCGGCTTGCGCTTCGGCGCTGATCGCGGTGGCGGGTAATTCGGTCGCAGAGTAGGCAAAACCGCTGGACAGAAAAGCAGAAAGCCCAAGGGTGACGGGAGTAAGACGGAACGGGGCAGGCATTGAACAGCGCTTCCGAAAGGGTGGAGGAATTCGAACGCGCGAATGGTAATGCTTTGCATTTACTTCCGTTAATTATTCCTTATAAGTTCCCTTTTCTGATTGTTTCAATTTGTGTCGGCTCCGACACAATCTCACTGCTCAGACAATTCGACCGATTCTTGAAACAGACTGAAAGCCATTCCGGCGTTTTTCCGCAAACGTTCGAGGTCTAATCTGCGGCCATCGATTTTCCTGACTTTGTGCCGGAGTTTTCCTTTGATCCTTCATTACATTTACGACCCGTTATGCGGCTGGTGCTACGGCGCCAAGCCGCTGGTTGAGGCGGCGCAACAGGTGCTGCCAGTGATCGCCCATGCCGGGGGAATGATGAGTGGCGCCAATCGCCAGCGTGTTTCCCCGCAGCTGCGCGATTACGTCATGCCCCATGATCGACGTATCGCCGAATACACCGGCCAGCCTTTTGGCGAGGCGTATTTTGAAGGTTTGCTGCGCGATGAATCGGCCGTGTTCGATTCGACGCCACCGATTGCTGCGGTCATGGCGGCCGAAGCCATCAACCGAGGCGGTCTACGTATGTTGGGGCGGTTGCAGACCGCGCACTATATGGAAGGGCGACGCATTGCCGATTCAGCCGTGCTGTTGGAATTGGCGATGCAGATGGGCTATGCGCAGGAAGATTTCCACATTGCGCTGGAGTCCGTTGACAGCGACGGGCATATAAAAGCCAGTCGCCGGTTTCTGGCGCAATTGGGCGGTCAGGGTTTTCCGACCATGGCTCTGGAGCAGGACGGCACATTCCAGTTGGTCGACATCAGTCCCTGGCTGGGCAAGCCGCAGGCTTTTGCCGATTGGTTGAGACAAGCCATCGTCCTCGATGAGCCAAGTAAAGCCGCTGCACTTTGTGCTATCGACGGCTGTGCGTGATACGCACTGGATTCACTGGCTGCAAGCATTTCCCAGCAACGAGTCAGCGCAAAATTTACGTTTCTTAGACGATTTTTACCTATTTAAAGACGATTCTTGAAATTGACACATTGTTGAGGGCGCGGCTACGATTCGGCCCAACGCCTGTGGCCAACCGCCATGACTCAAAACGAGGAGCAGGCCCGCCATCACATTATCGTGGGCGGGCCTTTTTGTTTCGGGGTGAATAAAAGAGTGCAAAAGCGCCGTTTCCGCCGTTCGACACAGCGCGTTTCAACCCGTAATAAGGAAAACAAAATGTTGAACAAGCGAATCAGTCTGATCGCACTGGGGATGTTGAGCGCCACTCAGGCCATGGCTAACGACCAGGCCGAGTCCAAGGGTTTTGTTGAAGACAGCAGCCTCAAAGTGCTGCTGCGCAATGCCTACATCAATCGTGATTACAAAGACGGCAACAAAGATAAATCCGAGTGGGGTCAAGCGGCCATCGGTACGTTCTCGTCCGGTTTCACCCAAGGCACCGTCGGTGTCGGCGTTGATGCGTTCGGTCTATACGCACTGAACCTGGAGCGCAGCGAAGATCGCAGCGGTGCCGGCGGCATCGACTTCTTCAAGCGTGGCGACAGTAATAAGCCAGCCAACGACCTGTCCAAGGGTGGCGCGGCGGTCAAATTCCGTCTGTCGAACACCACGCTGACCTACGGCGACCAGATGCCGGCCCTGCCGGTACTGAACTACGACAACTCACGCCTGCTGCCGGAAAGCTACACCGGTACCTTGATCACTTCCAAAGAGATCAAAGGCCTGGAGCTGAACGCCGGTCGTTTCACCGCTGAATCGCGCAAGAGTGCTGAAGGCCGTGACAGTGGTGGTCTGAAGTCGATCAACGTGTTGGGCGGCAGCTACCAGTTCACTGAAAACTTCAAAGGCGCGTTGTACGCATCCGACGTTGAAGACGTGCTGAAGAAGCAATACGTGAACGCCAACTATGTGTTCCCGATCGACAAGGATCAGTCCCTGACCCTGGACTTCAACGGCTACCGCACCAAGCTGGACAGCTCGTACGTGCGCGAAAACACCGTTCCGGGCGAAAGCATCGTGACCGGTCGCGACAACAAGATCTGGAGCCTGGCTGCAACATTCGCGACCGGCCCGCACTCGTTCACCGTGGCGCATCAGCGTTCCACCGGCGACAGCAACCTGGGCTACGCCTACGGCGGCTATCAGAAAGAACAGGGTCGTGTCGGCGACGGTGGCAACACCATCTACCTGGCCAACTCCTACTGGTCGGACTTCAACGCTGAAGACGAACGCAGCTGGCAGTTGGGCTACGGTCTGGACTTCGGCGCCTTCGGTGTACCGGGTCTGAGCTACAACTTCGCTTACGTGCGTGGCGACAACATCACCACCTCGACCAGCGAAGGCGGCACCGAGCGCGAGATCTTCAACCAGTTCAAATACGTCGTGCAGTCTGGCCCGGCCAAAGACCTGAGCGTGAAACTGCGTAGCTCGATCCTGCGTGTTTCGCAGAAATCCAGCGAGTACAACGTCAGCGGTAACGAACTGCGCGTATTCGTGGATTACCCGATCAACATCTTCTGATGCCTTATCCAGTGTAAGAAACATGAGAAAAACCCCGACTGGTTCGGGGTTTTTTTTCGACGGTTTTTCGACGAAAACCGGAAAAAACCCGTGTTTTTGTCATGTAAAAGTTGTTTTTGAGGCGCTGCAAACGCCGTTTCAAACAGGGCTTTAAATGCCTGAAATTCTTTCTCATGGACGCAAATTCTCCACCTAATAGATTAGGCCGCTCAATGCAGCGGAGAATTTGGTAATGATCGTTTTGAACAGAGAAGTGGGCGAATCGCTACGGCGCGACAAATATGTCAACGTCCAGGGTGGTGACTTCAATCTCTACGGTCATTTCGCCGACTTCGTCAGACTGACCAAAAGTTGGGAAAACATGGAGCCTGACAGTTACTACGGTCAGGCCGAAGCCGGCATGCGTTACCGTCGTTACAGCGACTTCGAGTACAACCCGAAGACGCGCGAGCTGAAGCAACTCGAGCATCGCGCCTACGTGCAGTCGAAAGAGAACAACGCCTATGTTGGCGGCCTGGTACGACACTTTCAGGACTTCTCCGATGAAGTAATTACTTCACCGGTGATGCGCAGCCTGATCGACACCGATTTCGAAGTGTACAAAAGCGTACTGCCGGAAGAGCTGCACGATGAAATCTGGCAGTGCCAGATCCATCAGATCCGCATCGAAATCAAACCCGGCAAGCAACTGGAAATCACCCCCGAAGGCATTCACTGCGACGGCTATCCGTTCAGCGGTGTGCACTTCTGGGGTCGCAATAATGTCGAGGGCGCGGAGAGTCGTTTGTACGACATCCACGAGCATCAACTGGCGTCGACCACCTACCAGGAAATTCTCGACACCACCTACTTCCTTGATCGCGACATGCGCCATTACGTGACTCCGGCGCGCAACACGCACACCCATGCAATGGCATACCGGCAGATTCTGGCGATCTCCTTCTCGCGGCCCGGGACCGCTTTCGACATTGTTCGCTAATCAGATCACCCCAATCGACGGCGTCGAGTGCTCGACGCCGGTGGTGCTGCGACGCGCCACGGCCAAGGATGCGCAGCGCATGGAGCGCTTCTTCCGCCAGTTCGACGAAGTGTCCTTCTGCGAGTGGCAGGACGCCAAGTGCCTGCGCGGCGTGCTGATCCAGAAAACCACCACGGCCTATCTGGCCTTCGACGTCGCTGGCGAAATTGTCGGCGCGGTGCTGGGTGGCATGCTCGGCAGTCGCGGCACCATCAATCATCTGGCCGTCAGCCCGCGCTATCGCAGCCAAGGCGTCGGCCAACGCCTGGTTGAAGCGGCGTCCTCCGACATGAAGCGCGTCGGTGTGTTGCGGATGTTTCTGTTCGTCGACGATGCTAACCTCGCGGGCAAGCGTTTTTGGACTGCCCAGGGTTTTTGCGAGCCTCATGGCGAACGGACATTTGAGAGGGATCTATGAATGAAACGTCCGGCAATGCGCCGCTGATGGCTGCCCATCAGCCATCGCGCACGTTTGCCGAAGCCAGCCCGGTCGTCGCCGGTTATTTCACGGTGTCATTCGTATTCGGGCTGATGGCCGTCAACGCGGGGTTGCCGATGTGGCTGCCAGTGGCGATGTGTCTGTTCGTGTATGCCGGTGCTTCCCAATTCGCCGCGCTGGCGCTGATTTCCAGCGGTGCCTCGCTGACCACCATCGTGTTGACCACTTTCCTGATCAACGCGCGGCACATGTTGATGTCCGTGTACATGGCCAAAGCCCTGCGCGCACTCGGTTTGAGCCGCATGGAGCGCTGGTGCTACGCCGGTGGTTTAACCGACGAATCCTTCGCCTTCCACAGCGTTAAACTCGGCACCGGCGCGCCGGTCAACGTTCGCTACCTGATCGGCTTCAACCTGTTCTGCCACACCTCATGGGTGCTCGGCGGTTTGCTCGGCGCAGTTTGCGCGCAGTACGCGGCGCACCTGATCAAGTATCAGCTCGACTACGCCCTGACGGCGATGATGCTCTACGTGCTGGTGTCACTGTGCAACACGCGCAACAAACTCATCGCCGCCGCCGCTGCGGTGCTGTGCATGGGCGCGCTGAGTCTGGTCGGCAGCTCGCCGTTTAATGTGTTTATCGCCACGTTTGTGGGCTGCGGAGTGGGTGTATGCCTGACCAAACGTTCCTGATTCTGGTGGTCGCGCTGATGATGGCGGTGACCTTTCTGCCGCGCGCCCTGCCGCTGCAAGTGAATACCGAGCACTGGCCGCCGTTTATCGCGCGGGCGCTGGAATACTTGCCGGTGGCGATCGTCGCTGCGATCAGCCTGACTCCCTTGTTGATCAAGGATCAGCACATACAGCTCGATCGCCCGGAATTCTATGCCGCCATTCCGACGTTGTTATGTGCGTATTTCAGCAAAAACCTCTTTCTCAGTGTGGCGGTTGGGACGGCTGCGTACATTGCGCTCGGCTCGTTCATGTAACGGCAGATCAACGACGTCGCTCAGCGCCTGGCTCGACAACTCCGGATTGTTCACCGCCAGGCGCACTTCAAGGAAATCCTCGAAACCGGGGAAAATCGTCAGGCCGTTCTTCTGCGCGGCTTCACGCGAAACCATGCCGACCGCGTCCATCTGCGTGATCAACGACAGCGTCAACGTTTCACTGCACGAATAGACCATGCGCTGACCGTTCTCGTGATTGCCCAGCCCGGCGTCGAGAAAACGCAAAAAGCTGTGGGAATACGGACAATCTTCCGCAGGACGCACCTGAAATTTGTTACCCAGCAAGGTCAGCGGATCATTCTCCTGACCACAATGCGCGCCGACCACTTGCACCTGCACATCTGGCAAGACAATGCTCGGCAGACCCGGCCGCTGCGGGCCGATCAGCACCGCCAGGTCGAAGTCTTCATTCTTCAGCTTGCTGAGGTTTTCCATCGACTCGGCGTAGCTGAATTCCATCTGATAATCGGGAAACACCTCGATCAGGCGCCCGATCATTCGCCGGTTGAAATCCGGCGACAAGGTGTTGTTCAACGCAACCTTCAACGTGCGCTGGCCCGGCACCTTCAGCGCCTCGACTTTCTCCTCCATCTGTCGCGTGGCAATCAGCACTTTGTCCATATAAGGCGTCAGCTCAGTGCCTTGCGGCGTCAGCGTCAGCCCCTTGTTGGAGCGTCGAAACAAGCGGAAACCGAACTGCTCTTCGACCTTGTTCAACTGCGCGGCCAACGCCTGCACAGTCAGGCACGAATGCTCGGCTGCGGCCGACAACGAGCCGGTCTGCACGATGCGCATGAGGTTGCGTAAGGTTCTGCTATCCATGGGTAATGCCCTCTGAAGTGGGCTGGGTATTGTTGTTTACGAGACTGCCGGTCAGGCGCCATATGCTGGCTATATTCCTGTACCTGAGCATAGTTGTCGCGGGTTTAGTAGCGAATTGATGTCCTCGCCGATGGCTGGAGGCTGACACAGGATCGGGGTTTTTGGTGACGTGGGGGTGATGGGGGTCAAAAAAAGTGCGTGGTTTTGGTGCGTGGGATGGGTTTTTGTCGACGGTTTCTGGCGAAGCTCTAATTCGTTTATGTATTAAAGATTAATTTTTATCCGTATCTGTACTAGGCTCATATTCAGGTACCTAATCAAGGAGGCGGCTAAATGCCCACCTCATCCCCAGCCCTCACCTCACGCGAACAACTCGACGCCCCCGAAGCCGGTCGCGTCGCGCTGAAGTTCTTCTTTAACCTCATGGAGCGTTGGGGCTGCAGCGCTGAGCAGCAACGCACATTGCTGGGCGGTGTCGGTAACACCACGTTCTATAAATACAAACACCTGCCGAACATACGTCTGCCTAACGATACCCTTGAGCGCATCTCTTATCTGATGGGCATTCACAAGGCGTTGAGCATCATCTTCAGCAACAGCCGTGAGCGCGCGTACACATGGGTCAGTAGTCCGAACACGGCGGCGCCGTTCAATGGGCAAACGGCGCTGGATTATATGCTCGCCGGACGCGTGGTCGATATCGCCGATGTGCGTCGTTACCTCGATGGGGTGCGCGGTTGAAGGCGCCAGAGATGGCTGATGTGGCGTGGCCGAGAGCCTATCGGATCGTCAACAGCAGCTTCCCGCCGATTGCGCTGTTCGAAGACGTGCTCGATCCCGAAGACCTGGAAGTTGCCTACGCAATTGAAGCGCTGACCAATGATCGTCTGATCGAGCAGGCCGGGGTTCTCGCCCGCGTGAGACCCGAAGATCGACTCTCTGGCCCCGGATCGACTCCGGTGATGGCTGCGTTCACCCACATCGGCAAACGCAGTCGTTTCTGCGATGGCACCTTCGGCGTTTACTACGCTGCGAGCAGTCAGGCAGCAGCCATCGCCGAGACCTGTTATCACCAGGAGCGATTTCTTGCGGCGACTCAGGAAGCGGATCTTGAATTGACCATGCGCACTTACGTTAATCGGGTGGTTAAACTGTTACACGACATTCGTCACGATCACCCCGAGCTGCACAATCCGGATCCGGAGGCTTATGGGCCGTCTCAGCTATTCGCCCGTCAACTGCGCGAAACCGAGTCGTGGGGACTGCTCTACAACAGCGTTCGCCTACCGGGCCATGAATGCGTCGCGGCGTTTCGACCTCCAGCAGTATCGATTCCGAAGCAGGGCAAGCATTTGCGGTATGTGTGGAGTGCGAGTCAGCAGAAGATTTCGTTTGTGCTTGAGATCAGTCAGGTCTGAAACGCAAAAGCCCTCGCATCGGCGAGGGCCTGACACCGGCGTTTACATCAACGGCTTGTCCGGCGGCGCATCCATCACTTTCACGACATCATCGATCAGTGCCTTGCTTAACTCCTGCAGATACTGCGAGGCATAAGCGTGAAGATCAGGATCGCGCGAGACTGAAGTGTCCGCAGTGAGCAGTCGTGAAATGTGAAGCAAGTGGGAGGCGTGGGAAAGGGCGGCGATTACCGGCACACCACGATTGGTGCGGAACATCGCTTGATTGGAGTGGAAGGAAAAGTGGGTGAGGCCGAGGGTTTTCAGATCTTGATAGGTAGTCATTTCGCTTCACCTGCCGTTCGAGATGGACGGACGTGAAGTGACCGGTGTGCTGACGGATCAATGGCATTCATTTGTGAACTCCCTGTATCAAATGAGAGCTGCCAATTCGTTATCAGACGAATGGGTGGCAGCTATGCGCGGGCTGATAAACCGGAGATACAGGAACCCGGCAGACCCGAAGGTCTCCCACGCACAGCCGCCATTGCACGGTAATGCAGGCACAAAAAATGCGCCGGCAAACGTGAGTTGGGGCGCTGGTGCGCCTGTATCTTACCCGGGTTATCAGGCCCGGTCGCTGAATTGGCAGCGACGGGTTTGACGTTAGCTTGGGGAGGACGGATGCGCAATCGTGGCCAGGTGGTGGCTGTGGGTGTTTTTTTGTGGTGCAACACTTATGTTGCATGCGTAGCAAATATGTTGCACATTCGCGTTACCGAAACGGCGAGTGATGCACATGAAGTACAGCGAGTTTCGGCGATGGTTGAAAGCCCAAGGCGTTGAGTTCCAAACGGCAAGGGTAGCCACTTCAAGGTTTCCTTGAACGGCAAATCAACTGTGTTTCCCGACCATGGAGCCAAGGAAATGGGTGAAGGGTTGAGAAAATCGATAATCAAACAGCTGGGCCTCAAGGATTGAGGCCCAGCTGTACCCCATGAGAGGAATCGTGATGTTCGAATATGCGTTGGAAGTTCACGAAGAGCCGGACAGTGTCTGGTTGTCCTGCGCAGAAATTCCAGAGATGCACGCCGTTGGCGACACCCTCGAACAGGCGCTCGACAGTGCTATCGATGCCATCGAGACCGCCCTGTCGATCTACGTCGATGATCGTCGATTGATTCCGACGGGGCAGGCGGGAGAACAGAAAAGTGACGTCGTGTTGCGTCTGCCTGCGCTGACCGCAGCGAAGGTTGCGCTTTGGAATACGCTCTTGGAGTCCGGTGTGAGCAAAGCCGAACTGGCGCGTCGTCTCGGCGTGCAACGGCCGCAGGTAGATCGGTTAGTCGATTTCCTGCATCACTCCAAGATCGAGAATGTCGAGCGTGCGCTGCAGCAACTTGGGCGAAGGATTTCGCTTTCGGTTGAAGCCGCGTAGGTTCCGCATTTAACCTTGGGAAACGCCACCATAGCGATCAACCTAAGAGAGTCTATTCTGAAAAACGTGTGCGGCTCGGTGTTTTAAGCAGGCATATTGAGGCTCAATTTGGTTGCTGATCATCTTGTATCTGGGCAAAGCCCAGCAACTTGTCTGTAGCCTTCCTTAAGCAACTGAAAGGAATCATCGATGGTCGATGAACTGGAGGAATTCCAGAAGAACTTGCTGGAATCTGTACGTCAGATGAAAGCCGGAAAGGCCGCGCGCGTGACCCAAGTGCCGCTCTCTGCGGCAGCAGAAGCGCGTGCCAAAGTGGGCGTTTCTCAAAGTGCGTTTGCCAAACTGATCGGTGTGAGTCTGCGGACTTTGCAGGATTGGGAGCAGGGTCGCCGGCAGCCGACAGGTGCAGCGCAAACCCTGTTGCGTGTTGCAAGTCAGCATCCTGAAGCGTTGCGGGATCTGCATCCTGCTTAAGATCTGAAATAACAAAGCCCTTGCATCTCTACAGGGGCTTTTTTGTAATGTATGCCTTGCCGCCTAACTCCCTTCTATCAAAGCCCGCTCCTCCAGCCAGATCTCTTGAACAAACTGATCTGTAATCGCGTAAATCCCGTGCCCGCGTCGCATGACGATGTTCTCGGCAACCAGCGCAATCACCACCGGTTGAATCTCTTCGACCCGCACCTCTCGCCCGACGGACTTTGAATACTCAGCCGCTGCGTCAGTGGAGAAAATTCCGCGAGCATCGCCTTCTGTAGAGGCGATCTTGTTGAAAACGGCTTGAGCGAGGCTACCCAGTTGCTCGACTTTTTCCAACTCGATGCTCGCCGCTGCCGAGCGCAATGTGCTGGCAATTACCGGTAGGAACACATCGGGCTCGCCCTCTTGCTGTAAGAGTTGCCGTAGGGCCTTCAGCATTTCTTCAGGTCGATTTCCCAAAGTGTTGAACGCCTCGATAGCGGCTTCGAGGGACGGCAGTTTGTCCTTCTTCACTGTTATTGAGAGGCGGTTGAGCAGGAATTCAATGTAATCGCCTTTCAGCAATGGGTAGGCTGCTGACGTGGCGCCGGAAAAGGCGTGGTTGCGCTTGGCGGTCAGTTCGCTGACTTGCGCCCTGTGCGAACCGGTTCCGATGAAAAGAAAGTAGCCCGGCGCATTCGGACGAGGGTTGATTGCATCGCGGGCGGCTTTGAGTGCCAGAAGCAGCTGATTGCCGTCGTCTGAGGAAATGGCGTGCTGCACCTCGTCAATGATCAACACCAGATCCGTCTTGGCTTGATCTACGACTTCGGTGAGTGCTTGCGCCAGTGTTGGGCCGTCGACGTTGCCAATGATGTCTAGTTTGAAGCCGAACTTGAATCCAGCGGCGCCGATTTCAACATTGCTGACTCGCTTGAATGTTTCCAAGGCAGAGGAGCCCGGCGTTTGCAGATCTTTCAGGGTTTCCCGGATGGCGTTGTGCACGAGCGTTGCCGGGTTGGCCAGAGTGTCGCTCCATAAGTCGACGTAGATGACCAAGGCACCTGCTTCTTCCAAGGCCGGAATAAGGTCGTTCCTCAGAAACGTCGTTTTGCCTGTGCGGCGTAGACCAGACAGAAATAGGCCTGAGCGCAGACCTTCGTCGAGCACACCTGGATTGAGAAGCTGATTAGCCATCGACTCAGCCAGCTCAGGACGCTGAAAAATGCTGCTCATACGATTACACCTTTTTATGTGTACACCATAATTATTGCTATTTCATAATTTAGCATAAAGATGGAAATGTGAACCGCTGGCTCAAAGTCCGCGCTTTCGAAGTGTGTAAGAGGACGTGTGGCGAGTCTGGGGAAGTGTGCGGGGAGGGGAGGCGCTATTTACGTTGAAGGTGAATTTGCCAGACATATGAATGCCCCAGAAACAACAAAGGCCCGCATTTCTGCGAGCCTTCGTTTTGTATGGTGCCGGCACCAGGAGTCGAACCCGGGACCTACTGATTACAAGGAAGGTGCTTTCAACATAAGAATCAATGACTTACGAGATTCCTTGTTACGTGCAGACACGCCAAAACCCGCATGTTTCGCGGGCTTCGGTACGTTTGTTACGTGGGTGTTTGCTCAGTCAGCCGAAGGTGAAACCACCGGCACACTGTGATCGTAGACGTCCATCATCTTCGCGTCACGGTGGCCACTCGCTTCCTGTTTGTCTGCCCTGGTGCCGGTCGTGTCAGTGATGCCGCGCCGTTTCAGATCGTGCAGCGCGAAGCGATCTTCCGGATCGATGTTTCCGTCTGCGATCGCCAAAGTGATAAAGCGTTGCCAAGCGGTGTCGAGACTTGTTTTTCGAAGCGGGCCACCGTGGCTGGCCACGATGATAAAGCGCTTTGACGCCGCGATCGGGATAGGCGTTTTACGGCGTTCCCACACCTTGGCGCGCAAAGCCTTCGCGCCTTCCCAAACGGTGCGCAGTCGCGGCGTCCATCGGACGATGTTGTCCCGACTGCCCTTGCGCCGATTGGTCAGAATCCCTTCCTGCAGCTCGTTCGCATCCGTGAGCGTCACGACCTCGATGCCGCGTAGTCGGCAAAGGTAGGCCAACTCCATCACGCTGGCCAGGTATTCGGGACAACCGCCAGGCTCGTTACGTGCCAGACGTCCACGCGCCGTTGCGCGATCGATGAGTACGTCCATAACGTTCAACCGTGGCAACCGGCGTTGTTTACGTTCTATCGGCGCTTCGATGCCCTGGGCTGGGTTCACTTCAAGGAAACCCCGATTACGTCCCCACTGCAGAACGCGGCGCAGATAACGCAGTGCGTGCGCCGCCTTTGAGGGCGTGCCCTCGTCTGCGATCCGATCGACAATGCGTTGCACCAGGGCGGCGGTGAATTTCTTCACTGCGAGATCGCCCAGCGGCTTGCCCAATTTGGTGGGAATGTTCAGCAGTACATCGCGGGAGTAGCAGTAATCGTCGTGGGTTTTGGGAGCGAGTTTTTTGTATCGGTCGCTCAGGTGGAACTGTTCGCACACGTAGCGCAGCGTTCCTCGATCGACGTTGGACGCCTCGTCCATGATTTGATGGAGTTCTGCCAGCGACACGTCTGCGGGCGCCACGTTTTGGCGCCGCTGCTTTCCTGTCTCGTCCCGATGAAGGGTGTACCAGACACCGCTGTCGCGATGGTCGAAGTAAACGGCCGCCGGGAGGGCGGCCTGATCGACATGGGCAGGGATATGGGGATTGTGCTTACGCTTCCTAGCTCGCCTCATAATATGTCGGTGTCGTACCTTTCAGCGCTGGCCGACGTGACGCCGCCGGCGTGATTTATCAGGTCAAGCGTTGTCCACGGGCCGGTTCGGCCACGGAACAGGCGCACACCCTGGGCCATCAGCGAGCGCTCAACATCGGATCGACGCTGATAACCGGTGATGTGCTGCAGATCTTGAAAGGTCAAAACACCTGTTGTTGCTTGGCTCACGGTACAACCCTCGAACCTGTGTATTCCCGCGCCTGATGACAGACCAGTGTAGAGGCGGGTTCTGCTGAAAGCGTAGTAGAAACCACTGGGTTTGATTCTGGTGCTGCTTGCTCACGGCGTTTAAACATAACGGCGTTCCTTTGCTTTTCTGATTGCAGCCTTTTCGGCCATTACAGCGGCCCATTCCTCAGTCTTTCGATGCTGGCGAATACGGCTGCACTTTTGATGTTTACGGGTAGATCGGGCATTGCCGCAGATGTCGCAGATGCTCGGCAGATCCAATCGTTTACTGGCCATCGCTGGCCGCTCGCGAACTGTTTTGCCATCGCTCATATGCTGGCCCCCGGTGACGCGTTGCTGGCTAGTAGATGGGCCACAATGGCGGCTTCGGCCGCATCTATATCGCCCTGCTGCTTGGCGAAGGTAGCCAGGCACTCAAGGCGGATCCGCGCTTCGTCAGTCTTGGTTACCTGGTAGTCGAATATCGCGGTGCCGACTATCCGAATTGCCATTAGGTGCCGGGCTGATTGAGCGTCGTTACTGCCCTGTGTGTTAGCCTTCGAATCGCTGCTGCTCGGGTGCTGTGCTTGCATGGTTCTGCCTCGGTAGTGGTTGGTGTCGGGGAGGTGCAACTCCTCGACACCCCTTCAATTCATGGCGTATGCCGGACAAAAAGTTTGTTTCAGAACGGTATGTCGTTATTCATCAGGTAATCCGTGCTGTGTAGCCTGCTCAGTGCTGCAGAGCGTTGTCGTTCGGATAGGCCAACGAGGTCGCATAGCGCTTCGATTAATGCTGCGACCTGAGCGAAATTCTTTGCATATCGCCGATTCAAATCCTCGCGAAATTGCCTTTCATACTTGGCCATCTGTGCTGGCACCATTCCCTGTAGTGCGGTCAGGATCAGGTCTTCGTGATGCTGGAAAACCCTGGTAAACGCACCTGCACGATCAGCGTTCAATTCGATGAGCTGTGCCAACGATCGGAACTTCTTGTTCTGTTTGAATGGATGCAGAAACACCGTTTGCATTCTGCTTTTGACGGCGTCACTGCAGCGCAGAGGGTTGTCAGCAACGATCAATATTGCTCCCTTAAACTTGGTCAGTTCGCCTCCTCGGCTGTGGTCTAAAAACTCCGCGTTAGAGTCATAGAGCGGCTTCAACTCGTCCGGCCAGTCGCCAGTTGCTTCCTCATGTATAGGCACCAGTGCGGTGACCTTGTTGCCAGCATGGGTCATAAAGCGAGACCGGCCTGCTCTTGTTGCGTGATCAGGAGCGCATCCCCGGAAATGCTCGTCCCCGCTGAGTTTCCACAGGTAGTCGAGCAGCAGGCCTTTACCGCCACCTGGTTGGCCGGTTATTTGTAGAAACGGAAAGCTCCCTTGTTCTTTGCGGATGCGATCGGCGTGCAATGCGCCAAGCCACCAGGCCATGGTCACAACACCGTCGGGCCCGAAGACTTTGTAAAAGTCTCCAAAGCGAATGGCCGACTTCAGATTTACAGTCTCTACTTTCATTGGGTCACTCCTGAATTGCGGGTTTAGGCGCTCTGGAAAATCCAGCAGCGCACGGTTTTCGGTTTGTCTGCAGCGTCCAACTCCCAGGCAGAGCAAACGGTTCTGTTTGTCTCAACGAACTTCGGGCACTTGCTGGTTTTCAAGTGGCGTTTCAGCTCGGTCATGTCCGGGACTTTCTGGCGTTTTTCTGCGGCTTCTTTGGCGAAGTCGTTGAGGTTCACCGCAATCAAACTGTCATTGCGTGAGTGGTTGAGTCCGCCGGCAGCGCTGTTTAGGTATTCGTACAGTTCCCAAAACTCGACGACGACCGGGTGATCAGCGTTGATGGCCAGCTGGCGATCCTTGGCCATGTTCTGGATCTCCGCGTGTGTGGCTTCCAACTGATGCTTTTTCAGAGGAACGACATGCACCAGTGCGTCTACGAGCGCGTGCAGCTGGGCATGATTCTTTGCGATCCGGACGGTGCGAATTTCAGGCAGGGCCAGCAGCGCCTGTTCGTAGGTCGGAACCTTCGCGCGGATGGTCTCCATCACGGAGGACTCCGACGTGGTGGCCTTGAGCAGAAACCCGCTCACGCGGTCGACGGGCATACGCTCAAGTTTTTCAACCAACAGCTTGGTTTGCGGGGTCTGCCCGTCCTTCGTCATGGCGATGTGCACCAGGCGCTGCAGGATCGGTTCAGAGGCGTTCACCGCGTGGTTCTGACCGATGACCACGGCGCCACGGAAGGGCGGTTCGCGGGTGTCGTTACCGTTGTTTTTTACACCGGTTGAGCGAACGCTGCGGCCGTTGTAGGCGGTCTTCAGTTCGTCCCAGTCGTATTGGCGGGTTTGGCTTCCATCTGATTTTTCGCGCTCAGATTCAATCAACACCACCGGCAGATTCCCGACCTGGGCAAAGTTTCGTGCCCGAGCAACTGGGGTGCCTTTAGTGGGGTCAAAACCTTCGTAGTCGAGGCGTCCGCACAACTTCCATAGGAATTCGATCAGGGTGGATTTACCGGCGCCTGGCTCACCGATAATTTCCATGAAGGGGTAACTCTTTTGATGCTGCCGGATCTGCTCGGCGAACAATGAGCCGAACCAGAAGGCGAGGGCGACCAGCCCTTTGGCACCGAAGCATTGCCAAATGATGTCGAGCCATTCGGTGTCGAACTTCTCAAGGTCAGTGTTCAGGTTCAAGGTCACTGACTGGCTGAGCGTTTTAATGCTCAAGCGATCCATGTCGAAGAAGTCTTCTTCGTTCAGTTTGAAGATTTTACCGTCGCGTACCGCCACATCGCCGTACACGTATGCGCCGTGTTCGCGGGTGTAGCCCGTGAAGTCGATGGTTTGAACGGTCTTGAGAGCGTCGGTTTGTTCCTCAATGAACGCGTCCAATTGCTGCGTTGTACCGGTGAACATCCCACCGGGGGCAATGCCCAACAGACGCTTTTTGAACTCGGCCGATGAAGAGATCTGAGCGCTGGTGAAAGTGTTTTTAATCGGCGCAGCGTCGTGTGCAAACGTGATCCGGAAGTAATACCAGGACTCGTCTGTGAGCTTGTTTTCCTGGTAGTACAGGGCTTTCGGATTGCAGGTAGCGATGCGCTGCAGCGCGCCGCACTGCTGCATGGCTTTCGCCCGCATCTGTTTGTTGTTCAGTTGCTGATCGTCGTGATGCTCGCTGTCCTCCAGTTCTTGAATGGCCTTGTTGTACTTCTCCAGATCAAGCTTGAACCAATACAGGCGATTGCCGAACTCCAGATGAAATTCGCTTCTACGCTTCCAATCGAACATCACCAGGGCTTTTTCGGTAGCGTTCTCAGCGATCAGCAGCGCGCCGTGATGCCGAGCAATGGTGATGTCTTTTTCAATTTGGGCGTCGCGCTTCTCGCCTTCGTCCAGGAACTGCCAGCGCTGGTGTAAGTCGTTCCAATCGACCTTGCGTTTGTCCCGCTGAGGGATCTGCGCGGCCTCACAGGTAAAGCCCAATTCGCGGGCCATACGTACCCAACGTTTGGTGTAGGCGTGTGCACCTGGTTCGTTGTCCAACGCCCAAACCAGCTTCGGCAGATTGCCCGGGCGTGCTGTGACCAACGCCTGCAGCGAGTCAGCCGGGAAGGCGTTGGATGACATGGCGGACACGGCGGCAATGCCGTGGTGCACCAGGGCGGTGGCGTCAAAGATGCCTTCCACGATCCACACTTCTTTCGCTTCGAGCAGATCCACACAGGGCGGGCACCACCACACCCCCCGGTAGCTTTCACCCGGAGCGAAACGCGCTTTCATCTTTCCGAAGCGTGCCGGCTTGTCGATCAAGCGTTCCCAGTAGCCGCCTTTCTCCAACGCGAAACGCACTGTCGCGCTGCCTGCGTTGTGCTGAGAAGAGTAGTAGGTGTCTTGCGTGAACCAGCCAGCAATCAACTGGATGTCGAAGCCCCGGCCGAACTCCAGATAGGCGCGGGCTGTGGCCGTTGGTGCACTGTCCGTAGCGGGGGCTCGCTTGCTCCAGTCTTCGAAAAGATCATCGTAGATCTCCTTGACGTGCATGGTGTGGCCGCACTTTTCAGGGCGACCGCAGATAACCAGCCACGGCTTGTCGTGACGTGAATACAGCTCTTTCTTCCTGCACTTGGGGCATTCTCCACCGCGCATGTAGTCGGTGCCGGAACGGTGTTTTAGGCCGTAGTCATTTTCAAGGCGCTGCAGGACATCGGAGCGGAGATCGTCTCTCATGGTTTTTTCACTGTTTTGAGGCTTTGAGTCAGGGCGCCGGCGAGGGCGCCGATCAGATGTTTTCGAGCGGCCATCACCGGATCGTTCGTGAGGATCGACCCGTGGCGTAGCCCTTCGGGGATCAGGCGGTAATGGTCGGAATACCAAAGGTCATTGAGGCTGAGACGGTACTGCTCGCGCAGGTTGGCCAAGAGCGCTTCGGCCTGCACCGGTGGCAGCTTTGCGTTGATGTTCAGGGCGTTTTCCATCGTCAAACCTCAATTTCGGGCGCAGCTCACCCAAACCCACGGGAATGGGGGATCGGGGATTTAGTGGTTAGGTGTTACGGAGTGGTGACGCGGAAACGCCCGTTGTCCGGTGCGTTGAGGATGCGTTCATAAATCAGGCTGACGGGAATGGCCCAAACCTCACCGGTGCCTGTGTCAGTGATAACGGTGTGTGTCGGTGTGCTGGTAATTACATCCAGTCGCTGCCGATCGCTGACAACAGACAAATCGCTGTAGGCCAGGTGAACCATTTTTTCAGCTGTCGGAGTGAGTACGTCGAAGTCCGCGACCAAATGCTGCACAGCTCGTTTCATCAGTTGTTGATCGTCGCTCAGGTGTTCGCACCGGTGCCGTTCAAGAAACGCCGACGCTGCAGCTTTGAGCATTTCCTGATATTCCTGTACTGCAGGCAGATTGTTCATTGGGATTTCCCTGCGCGGTAAAGAGCTATTGCGGCAAGCACTTCGGCGTGCCGTGCAGCAACGTGGAGGTTGTGAGCGTCCAGAATCAGTTCGGCTTCTTCTTCGCTGATTGAACCGTCCTCCAGCGCCTTGGCGATCGCCTGGTCGACGCAACCGCGTTTTGCCGCTACCTGTAGCGATCGAGCGTATAGCTCGACGTTGTCTAGCGTTTCAGGATCAGCCACTGGAACGAACAACCCGCCGTACATTGAGGCGACGTAGTTGGGGAAGTGGTTAGTTCCGCAGTCTTGCTCCAGGATGAAAACCTGAGAGTCACTGAGAGGACTGCAGCCGGCGTTTTCGTAGGCATGGTTGTCGAACTTCTTGAGCTTCAGCCCCAAACGTGAAGCGGCGGCTTCGCGTCCGCCGGCATAGCTGCGGATGATCTCGCTCATGACTTCTTTGCGAGTGTCTAGGATCGGGCTTTTCATCTTCTACTTTTCCCTGTTGAGCGCTGGCACTACTGTTCAACCACACCTTTTTTAACGCCGAGCAGTACTGCGGCCCGGTGTGCCTCCCCACGGCGACATTTGCTTTGTCCACTCAGCACTGCGTAAACGGTACTGGGACTCAGGTTGTGTAAAAGTGCAAAGTCCTTCGCGGATTGTCCGCGCTTCTCCAATGCTTCCCGCGCTCTGTCGCGGGCTTGCTCGCTGATGCTTGTCTTCGGCATAGTGCAAATCCATGCAATTTCATGTGGTGTGAAATGCAGAATGATGCACTTTGATGCATTTGTAAATATTTGGGATGAATGATTTTGCATCTTTCTGAAGATATTGGTTCTCGCCTGCAGGAAGAACGCAAGCGCTGCGGTATGACTCAAGCCGAGCTTGCAGACGCGATTGGCGTAGTAAAAAGAACACAGGCCAATTACGAGGCAGGGACAAGCGATGCGCCTGCGCCCTACCTGAGCAAGGTCGCAGCGAAATTCGGTTTCGACATCCCTTACATCCTGTCCGGGACTCGAACAAACCTGGCTGAAAGTGCTTTGGACGATGTCGAGAACCGAATGATTGTTCAGTTTCGAAGCATCCCGGAAGATGACCAAAAGGCTATTCGCCGCATCCTCGAAGCCATGGCCGACGACGCCGCCCGGCACCGGTCTTAAATCGCAACAAAGCCTTTCATCCATTGGGATGACTCCGATTCCAATGCCGTTTGCAACGCCCCATAAAGCCATTTCAGCAATGCACTTTATGGAGTAGTAAGCATGTTGGATCGCAAGATGAACGATCGCACCGCGTTCGAGAAAACCGAGTTCGATACGTCTGGACTCACAAATATCGAGCGTCGTTTGATCGATCTCTATCGACGGTTGAGCCAGGTGGAGCAGCAGCAAGTCCGCCGAGTTGCCGAGATACTGGCTGTAAACCCAAAGGAGCCAGTAGAGGGCTGAATCTCATTCCTTGAGTGATCCCGATCGCCGACGCTTTCGCGTTGGCGGTTTGCCCTTACGCCACCGCCTGCGATCCCAATTGCTCGAAAAGCTCCCGCTGCTTCGTCCTGGGCATTTCGCGCAAGCGATCGATCAGCATCCGTTCGAACGTCTGCGACGACGGACTGAGCGTGTGCGAGAACGTCAGATTTGCCACCCATGTGTGCCCGCACTTTGCGTCTAGGCACTGGCAGTACAGCTTTACAAAGGCTCTGGTTACCTCTTCCCGCGAGGCAATCCGACCCTTGTGTCCGCAATTGCATACAACTCTCATTGTGTCCCTCCCCAGGGGCAGCTGATCGCCACCATTTTGCCACAATATGTAGTGGTATTCTCTCTGGTGTCCACGTCATGTAGTGGTATCCACTGCATCTGGCGTAGGTTTCCAGCTAAAGCGCCTGTCTTCGCGAAGCGTGTCATTTAGTTGGTTGAACAACTGGCAGATCGGCCTGATCTCGTTGCTGGTGTACACACGATCTATCTTTTCGATGTCCCCGAAACCACCGGTGTTTTCCGGAATGATGCCGGCTAGTGCAGGGTTCATACGCCAGGCGGCGATAACGTCGTTTCTGGTGATGTTCTTCACCTTCTCCAGTTCGTCTTTCGCCTGGAAGTCACCCACGGGGATGATCTGGATCGCGTTCTCTTTACCGTTGGGAATGTTGACGAACATCGAGCGGAAGTTGCCCACGCCCTTGCTGGCACTGATCTGTGCGCGCAGCTCGTCTTCGTCCTCTTCAGTCAGGTCAGGATCGTTGGTGTAGAAGATGTAGCCGGCGTGCGCGCCGTTGCTGTAGTACCGACGGCGGAAGAGGGTGGCCGCTTCATTGAGCAGCAGCGCCTGCAGGCCGCCCAAGT
The DNA here is from genome assembly GCF_022662375.1 of Pseudomonas sp. CROZ-RG-20F-R04-15. Classification (GTDB taxonomy): domain Bacteria; phylum Pseudomonadota; class Gammaproteobacteria; order Pseudomonadales; family Pseudomonadaceae; genus Aquipseudomonas. The sequence goes on from NZ_JAKNQL010000034.1 coordinate 56,017, forward strand.
AGTCCGGTATCCCGTAGATGTTCTGTTCCACGTCGTAGTCCAGGACGTGGGAAATCTCGTGCTGTTCGAACTCCATTTCCTTGTTGTCGGGCAGCAGCATCACGAAACCGCCGTCGACCTTCACCCGCATGTTGATGGCGGGCAGGTGCTGCAGCTCCAGCACTTGGCCGAACGCGTTGGTGTCGTTGTAGAAATACGCTTCGCCAAACACCATGTAGTCCAGCCCGGCGCGGCCCATCGTTTCCGTACTGCAGCCCGCCGAGGGTATGAACTCACGCAGCAGCAGGTTGCGTTTGAACTTCGGAATGGCGCCGTGGTGCGCGTTGGCGCGCAGCAGCTTGGCCAGGCCAACCCGCGACACCGGCGGCTTGTAGATCTTGCCGTCGTCGCTGGGGAACACCCCCACGTACTCGCCAATATTGCCGGACAGCACCTGTTCCGGTTCCCCGAACGTAAATGAGCGCATCGGCTGCTGCGTTGGTTGGGCTACGTGTTGCTTTCTGCGTTTGCGGTTGGCCATGGCTGGTCTGGTTACTCGTGACGTAGCGGCTGCGACGCCGCTTGTTGGTGTTCAAAGGTTCGTTGGCCAGGGCGTGCATCACCGCCCAGGCAATGTCGGCGTGGCCGGTGGCGTCGGTGCGCGAGGCGCTATAGGTGATCTGGCCGCTGTTGGTGGCACCGCGCTTGATGGTCAGGAATGCCTGCGCGATGTCCGTCCAGCCGGCGTCCCACTCGATGCGACTGCCTTGGATCGTGTCTTGGGCTTTCAGCACCAGGGCGTTTTTCGCCTCAAGGCTGTAGTGAATCGGTGTCGCCTTGGCGTAGAAGTCGCGCACCAGA
>NZ_JAKNQL010000035.1 GCF_022662375.1 Pseudomonas sp. CROZ-RG-20F-R04-15
GTTGATTTGTGCTGCTCACAAATAGTGTGTTCGGCGCAATTCCAATGTGGGAGCGAGCCTGCTCGCGAATAGACGTTACATGATCTTCAAGCGACCCACTTCTTGTCGCCGGTGAAGCTGATGGTCAGCCAGCGCGCTGCATCCGGTTTGCCCAGCTTCGCCGAAATCTCCTCGCGCAACGCATCCAGCTGGCCGACATGGCTCAGCGCATAATCCGCCGGCAACACCACATGAATCTCGATAAACCGCGCCCGCCCGTGCTTCTGCACGTACGACACGTAATCGTCGAAACCGTGCTCGGCTTTCGCCGCGTCCATCACCTGGCGTACCTGATCATTCAGCGTGTCCGGCGCAATCCCCAGCACATCGCGTAGGGCCGGCCCAAGGATCTTGAACGCTGGCGGCAACATGGTCAGCGCCAGCACGATCAGAATCAGCGGGTCGACATACACCGCCCACTGGCCATAGCCCTGAGACTTAAGCAGCAACGCCGCAAGGAAACTTATCAACAGGCCCACGGACAGCATCGCATCCACCAGCCAGCTGATGTTGTCGAACTGGATCAGGCTCGATTTGAGCTTGCGGTTACGCTGACGCACGTAGAAGAAGTAGGCGAACTCGACCACGGTAAACACCGCGGCATAAATGATCACCAGGCCCAACTCGATATCGCGGCCACCGTTGATGATGCCGAACACGCCGTTCAGGAACGCGTAGATCGCGATCAACATCAGGAAGCTGCCTTCGATCAGCAGCACCATCGGCTCCAGATGCCAGAAACCGAACTGGAAACGGTGGTTGCTTTCTTTGGCGATCAGCTTGGCGGTGATCAGCATCAGGACTTTGATGAACGTTGCGATCAGCGAGAAAAAACCATCGAACAGGATGGATTGCGAACCTGAAACAAAACCGGTGACGATCCCGGCAATCGCCACCGCCAACATCAGAATGGTCGATTGTTTGAGCAGTGCCTGCTCACCTCGGTTACTCACTTTGACTCCTCGAAAACCTTGAAAACCGCGGGGTGCGGTTCGGTTGTTGCGAGGGGAGTTTACCTTAACGGGATTTATGGCCTGTGACGGCCCCTTCGCGAGCAAGCTCGCTCCCACACGAGACCGCGATCAAATGTGGGAGCGAGCCTGCTCGCGAATGGCTTCAACACGGTCTTAAGCCTTGTTCCGCTCAATGGCAAAACCCGCCCAGGTCTGGCTCACCGGCATCAGTTCCAGGCTGTTGATGTTGATGTGCGCCGGCGCATTCATCACCCAGAAAATCGTCTCAGCGATGTCCTGCGGCTGGATCGGCTCGGCACCGGCGTAAGTCGCGTTGTAACGCTCCTGATCGCCAGCAAAACGCACCAGCGAGAACTCGCTTTCACACAATCCAGGCTCGATGTTGCTGACCCGCACGCCCGTACCTTGCAAGTCGCAACGCAGGTTCAACGAGAACTGTTTAACGAACGCCTTGGTCGCGCCGTACACGTGACTGCCCGGATACGGGTAGTTGCCGGCGATGGAGCCAAGGTTGACGATGCCGGCGCCACGACCATGGGCGATCAGGCGTGGCAGCAGCAGGCGCGTGGCGTACATCAGGCCTTTGACGTTGGTGTCGACCATGGTGTCCCAATCGTCCAGATCGCATTTCGGCGCCGGGTCCACGCCCAATGCCAGACCTGCGTTGTTGATCAGCCCGCGAAGCTTGGCGAACGACGGCGGCAGATTGGCAATCGCCTCCTCCATGGCCTTGCGATCGCGCACATCGAGCACCAGACCATGCACTTCGGTCTGTTTCGACAATTCGGCGCACAACGCATTGAGACGCTCTTCACGACGGCCGGTCAGCACCAGTTTCCAGCCAGCCTCGGCAAAACGGCGGGCACAGGCTTCACCAAATCCGGACGTCGCGCCGGTGATAAACAGGGTGTTGGACATCGTGTTCTCCTTGCTTCGGCCGCCGGGGCAGCCCTTGGAATAGAAAATCAGCAGGCAGCATGCCCGCCCCGGCACTCACGGGCAACTGCTACAAGTTGTACAAAAAACAACCAAACCCGCCGACACCATAGCCACCGTGGCCTGTAGCCATGTGCACGCATGTTATCCACAGTCCCTTCCACAGTTTCCGGGGGCAACTGGAAATGCGCAAAGCCGCGCCACACAAGGCTTTGCGGGCGAAATAGAAAGTTTTTTGCTTGACCCTGAAGTGGCAGATGTGCGGGAGATGGCATTTTGCACGACGGCGAAGTCAGCAAGGTGATTGCGCGAGGCCAGTCATTACGGCCCTCAGCGCAGTCTTTCCAGAGTTTAATCACAGACTTATCCACAGGCCTGTTGCCATCGAATTGCCTAAGAGAGCATGCCCATAAAAAGGTTGACAACGACGCCTTCAGCTTCCGCAAAAACGCCTGATCAAAAAACAACCACACACTTGCAAGCCACGGAATACATGGCCTGCAGCCAGATACACCCACGTTATTCACAGCCAGCTCCACAGTAACCGGGGACAAGTCAAAACTGTGGAAAAACAGCCATTTGCAGCGTCTATATGTCGCGCTTTGGCAGCTTGGGGAATTTGTTTTCCACAATTCTGGAATCTGCACAATTCAACTGTGGGAGCGAGCCTGCTCGCGAAAGCGATGGCATATCCAGACAATCAAGTGACTGATACACCGCATTCGCGAGCAGGCTCGCTCCCACAGGGGGTTGAGGAGGGTTTGAGATGTAAAAAAGCCCCGGGACTTGCGTCGCCGGGGCTGTGTTTGACGCTGGAAAAGTCAGTGCCCGCCCAGATAGGCGTTACGCACCTCCTCATTCACCAGCAACTCTTTACCCGTGCCCGTCAGGCGAATCTCGCCGTTGACCATCACATACGCCCGATCCGACAGCTTCAGCGCATGGTTGGCGTTCTGCTCGACCAGAAAAATGGTCATGCCGGTTTTCGCCAACTCGCGCAGGGTCGCGAAAATCTGCTTCACCACAATGGGTGCCAGGCCCAGGCTCGGCTCATCGAGTAGCAGCAACTTCGGCCGGCTCATCAACGCCCGGGCAATGGCGAGCATCTGCTGCTCACCGCCAGACATGGTCATAGCCCGCTGGGTGCGCCGCTCTTCAAGCCGTGGGAACAGCTCGAACATGCGCTGCATGTCCTCTTTGGCGTACTTGTCGCCAATCGGAATGGTGCCCATCAGCAGGTTTTCCTCGACGGTCATGTCGGGGAACACCCGCCGCCCTTCCGGCGACTGCGCAATGCCGTTTGAGGCGATGTAGTGCGATGACTTGTGGGTGATGTCGACGCCTTGATAAAGAATCTGCCCGCCCGCCGCCCGTGGCTGGCCGAAGATCGACATCAACAGCGTTGACTTGCCGGCACCGTTGGAGCCGATCAGGCTGACGGTTTCGCCTTCATTGATCTGCAGCGAAACACCTTTGAGCGCCTGGATCGGGCCATAGAACACGTCGAGGTCTTTGAGTTCGAGGATCGGTTGCGTCATACCAGCTCCTCTTCGTCGGCGCCCAGGTAGGCGGCAATTACTTTCGGGTCGTTGCGAATGGCTTCAGGTCCGCCTTCGGCAATGACGATGCCGTGGTCCAGCACCACGATGTGGTCGGAAATACTCATAACCATGCCCATGTCGTGTTCGATCAGTACCACGGTCAGATCGTGCTCGTCGCGCAGCAGCCGGATCATCGCGCTCAGCGCTTCGGTTTCCTGAGGGTTGAGGCCGGCGGCCGGTTCGTCGAGGCAGATGATCTGTGGCCGCGTGCACATGGCTCGGGCGATCTCCAGACGACGCTGTTGGCCGTAGGAGAGTTCACCGGCGAGACGGTTGGCGCAGTCGACCAGATCGACCACTTCGAGCCAATAGAACGCGCAGTCCAGCGCATCGCTTTCGGCCTTGCGATAGCCCTTGGTATTGAGGATGCCGGCGAGCATGTTGCGGTTGACCCACATGTGCTGGGCCACCAGCAGGTTTTCCAGCACCGACATTTCCTTGAACAGGCGAATGTTCTGAAAAGTTCGGGCCAGGCCTGCACGGTTCACCAAGTGCGTACCGCCGAACATCTTGTAGTACATGCGGCTGAGGAATGACTTCGGCGAGACGAAGTCGGTCGGTTTGAACGACTCGCCCAGCAACTGGATGACGTTGGTCTGCTGGCCGCGCACGTTGAGTTCGATCTTGCCACCCGAGGCCTTGTAGAACCCGGTCAGGCAGTTGAACACCGTGGTCTTGCCGGCGCCGTTGGGGCCGATCAGGGCGAAGATCGAGTTGCGTTTGACCTTCAGGCTGACATCGCTCAAGGCCTTGATGCCACCGAAATGCATCATCAGTTTTTCAACAGAGAGTACGACTTCACTCATGGCGCAGTCCTCTCATAGTGAATGGCACCTTTGCGTGGAGTGACCCCGGTACGGCTGATGCGGATCAGCCCGCGTGGTCGCCAGATCATCATCAACACCATCAGGATGCCGAACAGCAGCACGCGATACTCGGCGAAGCCGCGCAGCAGCTCCGGGGCGACGGTGAGTACGAACGCAGCGATCACTACGCCAATGGTCGAGCCCATGCCGCCGAGGACGACGATGGCAAGGATCAACGCCGATTCGAAGAAGGTGAACGAGGTCGGGTTGACGAAGCCTTGATAGGTGGCGAAAAACACCCCGGCCAGACCCGCCGTCGACGCACCGATGGTGAACGCCGAAAGCTTGACCAGCACATGGTTGAGGCCCATCGAGCGGCAGGCGATTTCATCTTCGCGCAGGGCTTCCCACGCTCGACCGACCGGCATCTTCACCAGACGATGCTTGATGTACAGCACGGCCAACACCACCAGGAACAACACCGCGTAGATGAAGTAGTACTTCACGTCCGGGTTGTAGGCGATGCCGAAGAACTCATGGAACGGCACCCCGCCATCCTTCGCCCGCTTGCCGAACTCCAGACCGAAGAACGTCGGCAGCGGCGCCGGCATGCCGTTCGGGCCGCCGGTCAGCGACAACCAGTTATTGAGGATCAGGCGAATGATTTCACCAAAACCCAACGTCACGATCGCCAGATAGTCGCCGTGCAGACGCAACACCGGGAAACCGAGGATGCAACCGGCCAACCCCGCCGTGATCGCCGCCAGCGGCAGCACCGTCCAGAAACCCAGACCGAGGTACTGATAACCCAGCGCCAGACCGTAGGCACCGATGGCGTAGAACGCCACGTAACCGAGGTCGAGCAGACCCGCCAGACCGACCACGATGTTCAACCCCAGCCCCAGCAACACGTAGATCAACCCGAGGATGACCACGCCCAGCAGATAGGAGTTGGAGACAAACGGCACGATGATCGCCAGCACAATCAGCAGCGGGATAATCCAGCGCAGGCGCGTTTTGTGATCGGCCGGCAGCACGTGTACACCGGAACCGGTGCTCTCGAATCCGTCGAGAATCTTCAGGCCCTTCGGCGTTTGCAGGAACAGGCTGAGAGCAAAGCGGCCAATCATGACAATGCCGATCAGCCACGCCACGCGAGTCGGTTCAAGGTTGAAGCTGTAACCCTCGAGTACGACGCCGACAATCGGCCCGAAAACGATCAGGGCAATCAGGCCGGCCAGAATCGCCTCAACCAGGCTTTTTTTGATATCAATGCTTTTTTTGGTGGTTGAAGACATCGCTTACACCTTCGACACAAGAGGACGGCCCAACAGGCCCTGCGGCCGGAAGACCAGAACAAGTACGAGCAGCGAGAAGCTGAACACGTCTTTGTAGTCGGAGTTGACCAGGCCGGAGAACAGCGACTCGGAGATACCGAGGATGATCCCGCCCAGCATCGCGCCCGGCAGCGAACCGATCCCGCCGAGTACCGCCGCAGTGAACGCCTTGATGCCGATGACGAAGCCGGCATAGAAGTCGAACGTGCCGTAGTTCATGGTGATCAGCACACCGGCGAGTGCCGCCATGGCTGCACCGATGATGAACACGTAAGAGATAACGCGGTCGGTGTTGATCCCCAGAATCGAGGCCATCTTGCGGTCTTGCTGAGTGGCGCGGCACATACGGCCGAGCTTGGTGTACTTGATCACGTAAGTCAGCAGACCCATGCCGACGAATGCGGCCACCAAGATGAAGATCTTGGTGTAGGTGAGCTGAACGAAACCGGTACCGATGTCGACGCGCCAGGCGCCGGTGAGCAGCGTCGGAACACCTTGTTGGCGGGCGCCCTGGCTGATCTGGGCATAGTTTTGCAGGATCAGGGAAATACCGATGGCGCTGATCAGCGGTGCCAGTCGGGTGGAGTTGCGCAGGGGTTTGTAAGCGACTCGCTCAATGACCCAGCCATACACCGCCGTGACGACGATGGTGAAGATCAAAGTGCCGAGCATCAGCAGCGGGAAGGATTCGATACCGAAGTACGCCAGCAGAGCCAGACTGATTGCCGCCAGGTAAGCAGAAATCATGTAAACCTCGCCGTGGGCGAAGTTGATCATGCCGATGATGCCGTAGACCATTGTGTAGCCGATGGCGATCAGGCCATAGACCGACCCGAGGGTCAGGCCGTTGACCAGTTGCTGCAGGAAAATACCATCCATAACGCAATCTCACGCAGTGAGAACCTGCACACCGGTAATGTGCGGTTCTTCTAGGAAAAATACAGATTTACGTCGGAGCAATGTCAGCCACGATCAGCCCATCCCACACCGTCCCTGTGGGAGCGAGCCTGCTCGCGAAAGCGGTCGATCATTCAACACATGTGTTGGCAGTCATTCCGTCTTCGCGAGCAGGCTCGCTCCCACATTGGATCGGTGGGGGATCAACTGATCGCGTCAGCCCTTACTTCTGTTTTTCCAGCTGGTGATATTTGCCAGTCGCGTCCCACTGGTACACCACGTAGTCGGAGACTTTCAGGTCGCCCTTCTTGTCCCAGGCTTTTTCACCCATGACGGTTTTCACCGGATTGGCTTTCAGCCACTCGGCGGCTTTCTCGCCGCTGTTGGACTTGGCACCGTTGAAGGCGGCCGCCAGGGTCTGAACCGAAGCGTAGGCGTACAGGGTGTAGCCTTCTGGCTCGGTGCCGGCCTTGCGGAAGGCATCGACGACGGTTTTACTTTCCGGCAGCAGGCGTGGGTCGGCGCCGAAGGTCATCAGCACGCCGTCGACGTATTGCGGGCCGCCAGCAGTGGTCACCAGTTCGTCGGTGACGATGCCGTCGTCGGACATGAACTTGACGTCTTTCAGCCCTTCGGTACGCAGTTGTTTGACCAGTGGACCGGCTTCCGGGTGCAGGCCGCCGAAATAGACGACGTCGGCACCCGCAGCGCGGATCTTGGTAACCACGGCGCTGAAGTCTTTCTCGCCACGGGTCAGGCCTTCATACAACACCGGCTTCACGCCGCGTTTCTCAAGCTGTGCCTTGGTGGCATCCGCCAGGCCCTGGCCGTAGGTGTCCTTGTCGTGCAGCACGGCAACCTTTTTGCCTTTGAGCACGTCGACGATGTAGTCGCCGGCGACGATGCCTTGCTGGTCGTCACGCCCGCACATACGGAACATGGCACTGAGGCCGCGCTCGGTCACTTGCGGGTTGGTGGAACCCGGAGTAATCGCGATCACACCGGCTTCGTCATAAATTTCCGAGGCTGGAATGGTGGAAGAAGAGCAGAAGTGACCGACCACGCCAGCGACTTTCTGGTTGACCAGGTCCTTGGCGACCGTCACGGCCTGCTTCGGTTCGCAGGCGTCATCGCCCTTGACCAGTACGATTTTTTCCCCGTTGACGCCGCCTGCCGCGTTGACCGCGTCCGCCGCTGCCTGTGCACCCTTCATGTACTGCTCGCCAAATGCTGCGTTGGCGCCAGTCATTGGACCCGCTACACCGATTTTCACATCAGCTTGAGCAAACGCAGAAACGCCCAACGCAGTAGCCACTGCGAGGGCCAGAAAGCCTTTCTTGTAAAACGTCTGGGACATGAGGTGGTGCTCCAAGGTTTTTTTTAGTTGGCACTGCGACTTCACTTCACTGAATGCTCAGAGCAAGGGCCGTGCCATCGGTTTTTTATTCTTCAAAAAGTCGCTGCTTTCTTGTTATTTCGACTGTTTCGTTCCCATTTTCATTGGGCGTGCAACCGTCTAAACCGCGGAAGGTGAAACCATTTGTTTTTTCAGGCGCAACCCGCACGCGCCATCATTGCAACCGCGGCGCCAAACAACGTGCAACCAGCCTGTAACAGCCCGCGTCACCGAACTGCACACTGCTGGTGCGGGACTGCTACAACCCGCACCATTACAGGCTAGTCGCTGCATTGAAAAGCGCCGCTTCCGGCAACATATTTCAACACTCAAATCACGATGCGCAGGCACTGGCCCGCGTGATACAGCGAGAATCCGGCCTCATACAAACAACTGCGCAAGCCCACGCCGGCCAGGGGCTGCATCGGTGCGAAGGGAATCGGCAGCGCTTGCGGATTGCCGTTACACAGGTAGTCGGCGAAGGCTTTGCCGACTACGGTCCCGGTTGTGACCCCGCGACCGTTGTAGCCAGTGACGGCCACCAGTCCTGGCGCCGGTTCGAACAGGCGCATGAGGTGATCGGGGGTGAATGCGATGCGCCCGGTCCAGGTGCACTCCCATTCGACCGGCTTCAGATTGGGGAAATAGTGCTGCTGCACGCGATCGGCCCAGGCCTTGAGAAACCACGTCGGTTTCTGATTGCCGTTGCCCAGGCTACCCAGCAATAACCGCCCTTCTTTGTCGCGGCGGATGCTGCTCAGCACCTGCCGTGTATCCCACGAGCCCTGCCCGCCCGGGAGGATTTCCTGCGCGGCGTCGTCAGTGAGCGGCACCGAGGCGACCTGATAGTAATAACCGGGGAAGAAGTTGCGTTTGAGTTCGGTCCAGTCGCCTTCGGTGTAGGCGTTGGAGGCGATCACCACTTGCTCGGCCAGCACCGAACCCTGCTCGGTCTGCACCGACCAGTTCGCGCCCTGACGCTCAAGGCGAGTGACCGGGGAGTGATCGAACATTTGCCCGCCGAGACCGATCACTGCGTTGGCTAGCCCGGTGACATAAGCCATCGGGTTAAGCGTGCCAGCGCGGCGATCGAGCAACGCAGCGGCGATTTTTTGCGTACCGGTGGCCTGTTCGCACGCCTTGCCTGTGAGCAGTTCAACCGGCGCACCACGGCGTTTCCATTGCTGTTCACGACTGCGCAGATCCGCCTCGCCCTTGGCGTTGTGCGCCATGTGCAGTGTGCCTTCGCGGCGCAACTGGCAATCGATGTTGTATTTATCCACAAGGCTGAAGACCAGCGCCGGCGCCGCCCCGAGCATGCGGTTGAGCTGACTGCCGACCGCTTCACCGAAACCGGCCTCGATCTCGTCCGGCGGGATCCACATGCCGGCGTTGACCAGCCCGACGTTACGTCCGGAACCACCGTGACCGGCGCGATGAGCTTCCAGCACGCAGACACTTTTGCCTTTTTCCAACAGATGCAGCGCTGCCGACAACCCGGTGAACCCGGCGCCGATCACGCAGACATCGACTTTGACTTCGCCCTTGAGCGCGGTGTTATCCGGCCTTTGCGGCGTGAGTGTTTCCCACAGACATTCTTCGCGTAACGGCATTGCCAGACTCCAACAGAAACCTGCCAAACACAGTGCTGATCCTGTGGGAGCGAGCTTGCTCCGGGCGGCGTTCCGACGAAAGGGGCGAATCAGCCAACATCTATGTCGACTGACCCACTGTATTCGCGAGCAGGCTCGCTCCCACAAGGAGGGATCTCCACCTGTCAGTCGAAGGTGATGCCCTGCGCCAGCGGCAACTCCAGCGAATAGTTCACGGTGTTGGTCTGACGGCGCATGTATGCGCGCCATGCGTCCGAGCCGGACTCACGCCCCCCACCGGTCTCTTTCTCGCCACCAAACGCACCGCCAATTTCGGCGCCGCTCGGGCCAATGTTGACGTTGGCGATGCCGCAATCACTGCCGACCGCCGACATGAACTGCTCAGCCTCGCGCACATCAGTGGTGAAGATGCACGACGACAACCCTTGCGGCACCGCGTTGTTCAGGCGCAGCGCTTCCTGGAAATCGCTGTACCCAACCACGTACAGAATCGGCGCGAAGGTTTCGCTGCACACCACATCGCTCTGCTCCGGCATTTCAACAATCGCCGGCGACACGTAGTAAGCATTCGGGAACTGATCTTCCAATTGGCGCTTGCCGCCAAACACCCGACCGCCCTCGCTCAACGCCTGCTCCAGCGCGTCCTGCATGTTTTCGAAACTGTGCTTGTCGATCAGCGGGCCGACCAGATTGCCTTCCAGCGGATGGCCGATGCGTACTTTCGAATAAGCAGCCTTGAGGCGAGTTACGATTTCTTCCTTGACCGATTCATGGGCGATCAAGCGACGCAGCGTGGTGCAGCGCTGGCCGGCGGTACCGACGGCGCTGAACAGAATAGCGCGCACCGCCATGTCGAGATCGGCGCTTGGGCCGAGGATCATCGCGTTGTTGCCGCCCAACTCCAGAATGCTGCGGGCAAAACGTGCAGCGACTTTCGGTGCCACTTCACGGCCCATGCGCGTGCTGCCAGTGGCGCTGATCAGGGCGACACGCGGATCATCGACCAATGCTTCACCGGCATCACGGCCACCGATAATCACCTGGCAAAGATTCGCCGGGGCATCGCTGAAATTCTTCACCACGCGATCGAAAAGTGCCTGACAGGCCAATGCGGTCAGCGGGGTTTTCTCCGACGGTTTCCACACCACCGGGTTACCGCAGACCAGCGCCAGCGTGGTGTTCCACGCCCACACCGCCACCGGGAAGTTGAACGCGCTGATCACGCCGACCACGCCCAGTGGATGCCAGGTTTCCCGCATGTGGTGGCCGGGACGTTCGGAGGCGATGGTCAAACCGTAGAGTTGGCGAGACAGACCGACAGCGAAGTCGCAGATGTCGATCATCTCCTGCACTTCACCCAGACCTTCCTGAGTGATCTTGCCGGCTTCCCAGGAAACCAGCTCACCGAGATCAGCCTTGTATTCACGCAACACTTCACCAAATTGACGCACCAGTTCGCCACGACGCGGAGCCGGTACTTTGCGCCATAGCTCGAATGCATGATCTGCGCGACTGATGTGCTGCTCGACTTCGGCCGGGCCTTCCCAGTTGACCGCAGCGATACGGCTGCCGTCGATCGGCGAATGCACCGGCACTTTGCCGTTCTGATAAAGGGCCGGGTTCACACCTAGACGATCAAGCAATGCGGCAATCATGGGTCACTCCTCAAGCAAAAAACTGAATGTGTGCGGGCGCTTTTTCGCGACCGGGCAGGCCTTTAGTTGTAGCGTCACAATGGCGAGTCAACAAACGACCTTTACGCGAGATATCATTCCGTTTATTCATGCTGGGCATAGAAAGACAAGAAAAGGATCAGCCATGCTGAACAAACGCCACTTGCCGTCGATCACCGCCCTGCAGTGTTTCGAGGCCGTAACCCGGCACTTGAGTTTCACTCGCGCTGCCGAGGAACTGAACCTGACTCAGAGTGCGGTGAGCAAACAGGTCGCACAGCTTGAAGAGCTGTTGCAGCACTTGTTGTTCCGCCGCGTGCGCCGGCGTTTGCAGATGACCCCGGCCGGGGATTTGTACCTGGTTGAAGTACGAAAAATCCTCTCGCAGGTGGAGATGTCGACGCACTACCTGCGTTCCTACGGCGGCGAAACCGAAGTCCTGCGTGTTTCTACGCCCTCGACCTTCGGCGCCCGCTGGCTGGTACCGCGCCTGAAAGGCTGGCGCTTGCGCCATCCGTCGATCCATCTGGATTTGTGCAACGAACAGGAAGCGGATGATCTGCTGCAAGGGCGCAGTGATCTGGCGTTCTACTTCGGTCAGGGCTCACGGCCCGGCACTGAATGCCTGAAGTTGTTCGGCGAAGAGCTGGTGCCAGTCTGCGCGCCGGGCAGCCTGCCCGACACGCCATTCACTGATCCGACGCAACTCACCGATCTGGTTCTGCTGCAAAATGCCTCGCGCCCGCAGGCGTGGCACGACTGGTTCGACAGTCAGGGTTACCAGACCGAACACAGCTACCACGGGCCGCGTTTCGAAACCTTTTATATGTGCATTCGCGCCGCGCAGGTTGGCTGCGGTGTGGCGTTGTTACCGCGATTTCTGGTGGAAGAGGAATTGGCCGACGGCAAACTGGTCATTCCCTGGGAGCATGCAATGCCCAGTTCCGACGCCTATTACCTGGCCTACCCGGAACACGCGGCGGAAGTGCCGAAGGTGCGCGATTTCGTCAAATGGATGCTGGAGCAGATCGACCATTCCTGATCCCCTGCATTTGTTCGCTTCTACAGGGAAAACCTATCAGGCGATAACAAACAGGCCCTCAACAACCTGAGCCTGGGCCAGACGCGCACGTAGATCGTCATCGATAGCGCAATCATCAGGCTTGTACAACCGAACGCGTCGATAGGCATCGACGCGATTGATTTCCTGCCCGAGATACTCCCAGACAACTCTAGAGCACGCAGGAGCACGATGATCCGCAGCTGAAACCCCTATTTTCAAACCATTGAGCCGTGTAATACAGCTTTTAAAACTTGGGATGAGAATGGTCTGGCTGATTTCGTTGGAGGTAAGTGACTCATAATCGATGAAAAACAAGCGATCCCGCAGGTAATAAGCAACACCCAGATATTGATACCGTTCAAAATCTTCCCTCGTCCCGGCAATCTGTAAGCGCTCGTTTCTCTCGTAGACGACGTCATCCCCCTCCCCCCGAACATGCACAAGCGAACACAGAATGGAGCCGGGGTCAGTCATTGCATGGTAATACTCGTGGTAATAACCGATATGGGCTCTCAGTTCCGCTGAAGACTTTTGACGAAGATGCTCATGCATTATCTGCGGCGCAGTTACCTCGCCCAAGGCTTGATTCTTACGGGCTTTCACGCCAATCTGGTTGATGAATTGATCCATTGGAAGTCCGATCTCAACTTCCTCCACACCAAAGAAGTCGCAGATTCGTTTGAGATTAAAAGGTGTCGGAACACTTTTCCCACAAAGATACTTATTGAATTGCCCACGATTAATATGAATTTTCCTACAAACCTCCGCGACAGATCTGTAGTGACTGCACAGCAGCCTCAAGTTCGCCGGAAGAAACTCAAACATACAGTAACCCAACAAAAATCAAGAAGAGGCAACCATAGCAGCAACTCGCATCACTTTTAAGCAACTTGCGAAATTGCGCCGAATGAAATATGGCTGGATATTACGACACCTGAAAGCCTTCAGGACTGACGGCACCATTAATTCGCCAGCACTCTATATAGCAAGGAGCTTTGAATGCTAGACGTCATCAACGATTTTTTGTCGGGCAAGGTATTAATACCTTTAGTTCTTGGACTGGGAAGCTATTTCACTGTCCGATCGGGATTTGTCCAGATTAGATATTTCGCTCACATGTTCGGTGTATTACACGGAAGCTGGCGCGCAGGCAGCCATCAATTGAGTTCATTTCAGGCACTCACACTCAGTCTCGCCGGACGCGTGGGCACCGGCAATATCGTTGGGGTCGGGATTGCCGTCAGCATGGGTGGCCCCGGCGCCGTATTCTGGATGTGGATGACCGCACTTTTGGGTATGTCGAGCAGCCTTTTCGAATGCACGCTGGGTCAGCTCTATAAACGCAGCGACGAAAACGGTCTCTATCGAGGAGGGCCGTGTTGGTACATCCAGCACGGTCTGGGCAAACGCTGGCTCGGGATAATAGCGGCTGTATTAATGCTGGTGACCTTCGGATTTGCAATCAACGGTCTCGAGTCCCATGCAGTATCTCACTCGCTAAAGGATGCGTTTGGCCTGCCCCCCATGAGGTCAGGACTGGCACTTTCGTTGATGCTGGGAGTTGTCCTTATCGGCGGGATAAAGCGCATAGCAGCAGTTGCCGACCTTTTGGTTCCTCTCAAGGTTCTCGCCTATATCGGCGTGACGGGTTACGTGTTGATCCTGCAGCTCGATCAAGTTCCGACAATGCTGCTGACCATTATCAAAAGCGCACTCGGTCTGGATCAGGCGCTTGGCGGTCTGATTGGCAGTGCAATTATCATGGGTGTCAGACGCGGGATATTTTCCAACGAAGCAGGACTGGGTAGTGCGCCTAACGTTGCGTCAGTAGCGAAGGTCAGTCATCCAGTTGCACAGGGCGTCGTACAAGCACTGAGTGTTTTCATCGATACATTCGTGATCTGCACATGCACTGCACTAATGATTTTGCTGTCCGGTTTCTACACATTGGGCCTTGAAGATGACGGGATCGTTCTGGCACAAAACTCGCTGGCAGCGGTTGTAGGAGAATGGGGACGAATGTTTATCAGCGTGGTGCTTGCGTTGTTTGTATTCACGGCAATGCTTTACAACTACTACCTGGGAGAAAACAGTTTGCGGTTCATGTTTGCCGAACCCCGTAAAGTGCTGATTCTCTATCGTGGCCTAGTGTTGACTCTAGTGTTCTGGGGATCGGTCGAAGATCTTTCCACTGTTCTGGCTTTCGCAGATATCACCATGACGTTACTGGCACTCGCCAACCTGATCACGATGGCGTTGCTTTTCAAGATATGCCTGCGCATCTTGCGTGATTATGATAACCAACGCCGCGCCGGAGTCGAGACACCCATTTTCGATTCAAAATTATTTCTTGATCTGGATCTTGATCCTGTGGCGTGGCCACCGCTGGCTTGCCGCTCTAGCACAATGAAACTTGGCGAGTCCTCTGACTCCCCGGAAATCAACAAACAGATTGCTTAGGCTTGGCTAGAACAGATGCAGAGTCGTTAAACCAGGTAATGACTCTGCAGAAGGCAAACCAACAAATCCAACTATCAAACTAAAACAATATGTCACGCCTAAAACAACCTGAAGGACCTTCATCCATGTCTAAAATCGCAACCAATGAAATGATAAGAGCTGCCATGATTAAAGCCGTTGAAACCAGGCTGATACCAAGACACTCACTGCTCGCCGAGTATTTAAAGAGCTGGGACTGTCTTGAACAAGTGCTTCACGCCGCACTTGAGGTACAACCGAAAATGAACAATTTTTGCGGGCTAAGGTGTATGGCCTCAGCGGATCTTTCACCTGAAATCAAAAAAGCACTGGCAATCCCCACCGCTGATATGCGCCACTAGCGCCATTGATTGAGACCGCGCCACGGCGCGGCGCACCTGGAGACCCCGTTATGAGCGAGAGTGTGTTTGCCGATCGCATCGTGCAGAACCTGCTCGACACCGACTTCTACAAACTGACAATGATGCAGGCGGTGCTGCACAACTACCCCAACGTTGAAGTCGAATGGGAGTTCCGCTGCCGTAACAGCGAGGACTTGCGGCCCTACCTGGCCGAGATCCGTTTTCAGATCGAGCGTCTGGCCGAGCTGAGCCTGAGCGCCGACCAACTGAGTTTCCTTGAGCGGATCAGCTTCCTCAAACCGGACTTCCTGCGTTTCCTCGGGCTGTTCCGCTTCAACCTGCGCTATGTGCACACCGGTATCGAAAACGGCGAGTTGTTCATCCGTCTGCGCGGGCCGTGGCTGCATGTGATTCTCTACGAAGTGCCGTTGCTGGCGATCGTCAGCGAAGTACGCAACCGCTATCGCTACCGTGAAACCGTGCTGGAACAGGCGCGCGAACAGCTCTATCGCAAGTTCGACTGGCTGACCGCCAACGCTTCGACCGATGAGTTAGCGCAACTGCAAGTTGCCGATTTCGGCACCCGTCGACGCTTTTCGTATGGCGTGCAGGCTGAAGTGGTGAACGTGCTCAAACACGATTTCCCCGGACGTTTTGTCGGCACCAGCAACGTGCACCTGTCCCGCGAACTGGACATGAAACCGCTGGGCACCATGGCCCACGAGTGGATCATGGCCCACCAGCAACTCGGTCCACGGCTGATCGACAGCCAGATCGCCGCACTCGATTGTTGGGTCCGCGAGTACCGTGGTCTGCTCGGGATCGCCCTCACCGACTGCATCACCACCGATGCGTTTCTCGGCGATTTCGATCTGTTCTTCGCCAAGCTTTTCGACGGCCTGCGCCACGACTCCGGTGATCCTGTGGTGTGGGGCGAAAAATGCATCGCGCACTATCACAGGCTTGGCATCGACCCGATGAGCAAGACTCTGGTGTTCTCCGACAGCCTGACCCTGCCCAAGTCGCTGGAGATCTTCCGCGCGCTGCACGGTCGGATCAACGTCAGTTTCGGCATCGGCACCAACCTCACCTGCGACATTCCGGGTGTCGAACCGATGAGCATCGTGCTTAAAATGACTGCCTGCAACGGCCAACCGGTGGCGAAGATCTCCGACGAGCCAGGCAAGTCCCACTGCAAAGACCCGAATTTCGTCGCCTATTTGCGACACGTGTTCCAGGTTCCTGCCGATTCCAGTCTATCTAGCAAGGAGTGAATTCATGCAAGCCGTACAGCGTGAGATTGCTGAACAGCTCAAAGTGCAACCGCCGTTCGCCGACTACAAGGCTCTGCAGGCCGAAGTCGCCCGGCGCATTACCTTTATTCAGGATTGCCTGGTCAATTCGGGGCTCAAGACACTGGTGCTGGGCATCAGCGGCGGCGTCGACTCGTTGACCGCAGGTCTGTTGGCTCAGCGCGCGATGCGTGAGCTGCGCGACCAGACCGGCGACAACAGCTACAAATTCATCGCCGTGCGCCTGCCGTACGAAACCCAGTTCGACGAGCACGACGCCCAGGCTTCGGTGGATTTCATCGCCCCGGACGAGCGTCACACGGTCAACATCGGCCCGGCGGTGAAATCGCTGGCCAGTGAAGTCGCCGCATTCGAAGGCAAGCACGCGGTGTCGGTGGACTTTGTGCTTGGCAATACCAAGGCACGCATGCGCATGGTCGCCCAGTACACCATCGCTGGCGCGGCGCACGGCTTGGTGATCGGTACCGATCATGCAGCGGAAGCGGTAATGGGTTTCTTCACCAAGTTCGGTGACGGTGCCTGCGATCTGGCGCCGCTCAGCGGCCTGGTGAAAAACCAGGTTCGGGCGATTGCGCGCAGCTTTGGTGCGCCGGAGTCGCTGGTCGAGAAAATCCCGACGGCGGATCTGGAAGACCTGTCGCCGGGGAAACCAGACGAAGCGTCCCACGGCGTGACCTATGCCGAGATCGATGCGTTCCTGCACGGCGAACCGGTGCGTCAGGAAGCGTTCGACATCATCGTTGCGACTTACAACAAGACGCATCACAAGCGTGTGATGCCGTTTGCGCCGTAAGTGCTGATGGCATGAAAAAGCCCGCTGAGGAGTGATCCTCAGCGGGCTTTTCTTTGGCCCAGACATCAGTTGATGCTGATGGCCCCTTCGCGAGCAAGCTCGCTCCCACATTGACGGCGTGAACCTGTGGGAGCGAGCCTGCTCGCGAAGAACGATGACGCGGTTGATCGGCTTACTTAACGGTAATCGTGCCTTTCATCATCGAGATGTGGCCAGGGAACGAGCAGAAGAAGCCGTAGCCACCGTCAGCGATTTTCGCCACGTCGAAAGTCAGCGAATCGGTTTCCTTGGCGCCAATGATCTTGGTGTGAGCGATGATGCGTGCGTCACCTTCCGGCAGGTAGTTCTTATCGATACCAGCGGCCAGGCCTGCGGTAGCGATCGGCTGCATGTCAGCATCTTTGCTGATTACCAGGTTATGGCCCATCACGTTCTTCGGCAGGCTGCCGGAGTGGGTCAGTTCGACGGTGAAGGTCTTGCAGCTCTTGTCGATCACGATTTCCTTGGTGTTGAAGGACATCTGATCGGTGGAGTCAACGGTGGTTTTGCACTCGGCAGCCATCAATTGGCTGCTGGCCAGCGCCAGCAGGGATACCGCAACAACTTTGGAAAACATGGTGAATCTCCAAGGCAGGGTTAACAAAAACACGAATGATGGAAAGACTGCCTGAAATCTTCGCAAGTTCCTATGACTTGAGTCAAAAATTGTATACAACTTTCAGGCTATGACACTCATCGACACAATCTAACGGCCAGATTCCCCGGCCGGCCCTATGATCGGCGCATCTACTGAGACGGAGTGCCTGTCATGTTCTTTAACGGTCTGTTGTGCAGTTTGCTCGCCGCTTACGCCTGTGGCGCCAGCGGTACCTTTGAATCGCCTGAACGCGAAGTTTAGGCCTTGGATCACGGCGTGCCAGCCATTACCCTGTGACGGATTGACCTAGGAGGAAGGCATGTCTCTGAAATCCGTATGTGTATTTTGCGGTGCCAATGCTGGCACTGATCCGGCTTACACCGAAGCCGCCATTGCCCTTGGCGGAGCCCTCGCCGAGCGTAAGCTGACCCTGGTCTACGGCGGTGGTGCTGTGGGCTTGATGGGCATTGTCGCCGACGCCGCGCTGGCCGCTGGCGGTGAAGTGATCGGCATCATTCCGCAGAGCCTGATGGACAAGGAAATCGGTCACAAAAGCCTGACGCGCCTGGAAGTGGTCGACGGCATGCATGCGCGCAAGGCGCGCATGGCTGAGCTGAGTGATGCGTTTATCGCCCTGCCCGGTGGCCTAGGCACGCTGGAAGAGTTGTTCGAAGTCTGGACCTGGGGCCAGCTCGGCTACCACGGCAAACCGTTGGGTCTGCTCGAAGTAAACGGTTTCTACAGCAAACTCACTGCTTTTCTTGACCATATCGTCGGCGAAGGCTTCGTTCGCGCGCCACACCGTGACATGCTGCAAGTGAGCGAATCGCCGCAAACACTGCTCGAAGCCCTGGATAACTGGAAGCCGACCGTCACGCCCAAGTGGGTCGACCAAAAACCCGGCTAACTGCCGAGCACCGATACAGGGCAGAATACGCGCCGCTCAACCTCACCTTCGACCAAGAGGAACGCCCATGGCCAAACCCAATTACTCCTTCGCCAAACGTCAACGAGACCTGGCAAAGGAACAGAAGAAAGAGGAAAAGCTTCAGCGCAAGAAACAGACCGCTGAAGAAGCAGCACTGAACCCTGAGGGTGAAGTGGCAACGGAAGATGATGTTGATGCAACCGAAGCAACTGAAACACCGAAAGATCAGGCGCCCGACGCATGAACCCCACCGGGTTTGATGATCGAATCAGACCCTGCGGATTTGTGACGGGGCTGGCGGTTTCACCGCCGGCCCTCACAGCCTTCCATTCCCCAATACACCCGAATTCCCTGTGGGAGCGAGCCTGCTCGCGAAAGCGGTGTATCAGCCACATATAAGTTGACTGACCTGACGCCTTCGCGAGCAGGCTCACTCCTACAGTTTGATCTGCGTTAATCCAGCGGCATTACCGTGACGCGCACTTCCGGGTCGTGATTGCCGCCGCCCAGAATCACCCCGCGTAACGGCGACACATCGGAAAAGTCCCGCCCCCACGCCAGCGTGATGTGTTCCAGCGCCGGCTGCACATTGTTGGTCGGATCGAAATCCACCCAGCCCAGCACCGGACAAAACACCGACACCCAGGCGTGCGACGCATCGGCGCCGATCAAGCGTGGCTGCCCTGGCGGCGGCTGAGTCAGCAAATATCCACTGATATAACGCGCCGCCAAGCCTCGCGAGCGCACGCATGCCAGCATCAAATGCGCGAAGTCCTGACAAACCCCGCGTCGCCGCTCCAGCACCTCCACCAGCGGTGTCGCCACCTGGGTCGCCTCGGCGTCGAAGGTGAATTCGCTGAAGATCTTCTGCATCAAGTCCTGCACGCCCAACAGCAACGGGCGGCCCGCCGGGAAACAGCTCTGCGAGAACTCGACAAAGCTGCGTTTCAAATGCACGTAGGGTGACTGGAACCGGTAACGGCAGGCTTCGAGCAACTCGGCAGACAATGGCTGACTGCTGTAGCTCAGCGCGTCGCGGGTCAACTCCCAGGCGGGTGACTGATTGAAATCCAGCGTCGGCCGCGCCAGCACTTCAACGGTGAGTTGTGCATTGACCTGCAATTCGTCATGCGGCCGCTCAAAGGCCAGTCGGGTCAACGGATTGCCGAACACATCCAGCTCATCGCGCCGCGCTGTCGGGACCGGGCTGATGAGCAATTGCTGTTCGGTACAGCGCTGCCAGGCACATTCACGCGGCCACAAGTGCGCCAGTTGCTGCGCCAGGGACACCGGGCTGTCGTAGTGGTAACAGGTGTCGTGGAAGATCTGGTATCGAGCATTCATCAGACGGACACCGTGCGCTGGCTGACATCATCGACATGGGCGAAATGGCGCAGGGCCAGACGATCCGAGACCTGACCACTGGCGTCGGCAATGTCCTTCAGCAGATCCGCCAGACCATTGAGCGCCGCTCGTACGCTGGTCTCACCGAACAACGGATTCTCCAGACAGCCCAGATCGAATCGCGCCAGACGCTCGACCAGTTGTGGCAGCCCCGCTTCCCGTGGCAAACCGAAATCATCGTTCAAACGCTTCAACGTGCGGGTCACCAGTTTCAATTGAAACAACACCGCGTGCGGGTTTTGCTCATCAAGCAGCAACAGGTCGAGCACCGGAATCAGCTGCGCCACCGCCAGATAGCGTGAGCGATAGGTGATGCTGCTGTTGCCCAGTTCCAGCAACCATTCCAGTCCCGCTTGATCGAACGCCCCGGCGCCGCGCAGAAAAGCCGCGAGGCTGCTACTGAGAAACTGCAGTCGTTCGATTCGCCGGCCGATCATCAGAAAGCGCCAGCCTTCGTCGCGCGTCATGTCGTCCAGCGCAAATCCGGACAACGCCGCCAGCGACATCACCAACCGATTGAGAAAATCCAGCAGCTCGCCGAAGTCGGGTTCGTCGGTGTCCAGCTCCATCGCCTCGCGCTGCAACTCCACTAACGCCTGCCAGTTCTCCCGAGAGAGCTTGCCGCGCACCTGCGAGGCCGCCCACTGCAAGCGTTGCAGATTGGAGCGCAGGCTGAACGACCAGTCCTCGCCGAGCAGTGCTGCCAACAGACGCTCCGGCAATTCACCCTCGTCCGGCAACAGCGTCAGCCGTTCACCAAGGTCGACCGCTGCCTGTAGCGCTTGCGGGTCATCGCCGTCGACATACCGTGCGAGCATGATCCGCAGCAGCCGCGCACTGTCATCACAGCGTTCGCAGTAACGGCCGAACCAGAACAGGTTTTCCACCACACGCGAGGGCAGGTACGGGTCGCGCCGCACCAGATCATGGACGCCGACGTTGCGTTGAGTCTTCCACTGTTCGCCACTGGGCGGGCGATCGCCCAACACCCAAGTATCCTTGCTCGCCCCGCCGCGCTGCATCGATACCACTTCGGCATCGGCATCGGCAGCCACCCGGGTCAGGCCACCGGGCAGCACGCGATAATCCTCGCCACTGGCCACCGCGTACATGCGCATGCCGATCGCACGCGGTTGCAGTTGACCGTTTTCGGCCTGCCAGATGGGCGCATGCGACAGCTGCGCCAATTCTTGCGCGACATAGGCGTAAGGGCGCGCCTGCATGCGCTCGGCAAGCGCCTGACGCTGCTTTTCACTCAGATCACGGCCAAACACAGGCGCGAAGCTTTGTGAGGGGAAGGCTGGCTTGATCAGCAGTTCGGGCAGTTTTTCCAGGGCTTGTGCCAATACCGGCGCCTCGCCGCACCACCACGTTGCAATCGACGGCAGCAGCAGTTCTTCGCCGAACAGGTATTGATTGATCTTCGGCAGAAACCCGAGCAATCCCGGCGACTCCAGCACGCCACTGCCCAGCGCGTTGGCGACCAGTACGCGGCCCTGACGCACCGCTTCGAGCAGCCCGGGCACGCCGAGCGCAGAGTCGGTGCGCAGCTCCAGCGGATCACAGAAGTCGTCGTCGAGACGGCGCATGATCGCGTGTACCCGACGCAGGCCACTGAGGGTTTTCAGATAGACCGTGGCGTCGCGCACCGTCAGGTCTCCGCCCTCGACCAACGGGTAACCGAGCTGGCGAGCCAGATACAAATGCTCGAAATAACTTTCGTTGAAACGCCCCGGCGTGAGCAGCACCACCAGCGGTGCGTCATCGTCACACGGTGCCTGTCGCGCGAGGGTTTCCTGCAACGTGCGGAAAAACCCGGCCAGATGCTGCACCTTCAGATCCCGGTACAACTCGGGAAAGGCGCGCGACACAATGGTGCGGTTTTCCAGGGCATACCCGGCGCCCGACGGCGCTTGTGTACGATCGGCGGTCACCCACCAACGCCCATCCGGCGTGCGCGCCAGATCCACCGCGTACAGATGCAGGAAGGCGTTTTCCGGGGGAACGATGCCCTGACAGGGCCAGAGAAAATTGTTGTGCCCGAACACCAGTTCAGCCGGCAACAGGCCTTCGCTGATCAATCGCTGCGCCCCGTACAAATCCGCCAACACCGCATTGAGCAGGCGCGCACGTTGCGCGATGCCCGCCGACAATTGCTGCCATTCATCTGCGGCAATCACATGCGGCAGCAGATCCAGCTCCCACGGACGATCCGCGCCTTTCGGGTCGGCATAGACGTTATACGTGACACCGTTTTCCTGAATCTGCCGCGCCAGCAAGGCCTGCCGCTGCACCAGTTGTGCCGGCGTGCTGCGCTGCAACTGATCGAACAGCCGCTGCCAATGCGGGCGCACCGCGCCACTGCCGTCGAGCAGTTCGTGATAAGTGCCCGCCGTAAGCGGGTAGCGGTCTAGCAGGTCAGGCATGGAAAGCTCGGCAGACAGCAAGGAACGGTCAGACTAACGCAGGCAGATGACGCGCGGATATACGAAAAATCCGCGTGTCGCGTAGGCCTTAGAAACGTCGCAAATCGATTGTCATCGGTAGCTCGTCACTGATTTCTACGTTCGGTATCGGAAGTTTCCCCGGCGTGTGTCCGACGCGGAAGAACCGCGCCATCCGCCGGCTCTCCGCTTCGTTGGCATTGACCGGCAACGTCTCGTAATTGCGCCCACCCGGATGCGCGACATGGTACTGACAACCGCCCAGCGAACGGCCCATCCAGGTATCGAGCAAGTCGAACACCAGCGGTGCGTGCACGGGTATTGTCGGTTGCAGGCAGTTGGCCGGTTGCCACGCGCGATAACGCACACCGGCAACGAACTCGCCCACCCGCCCGGTAGGGTGCAACGGTACCGCGACGCCATTACAGGTCAGCAGATAGCGCTGCGGCGGCAGCCCTTTGAGCTTGACCTGCAAACGCTCCAACGAGGAATCGACGTAACGCACGGTGCCGCCTGCCGTGCCCTCCTCACCCAGAACATGCCATGGCTCCAGCGCCTGCCGCAGTTCCAGTTCGATGCCGTTGACGGCGTAATCGCCGACCTTGGGAAAACGAAACTCCTGGTGCGCGGCAAACCATTCCGCGCGCAGCGGGTAACCGGCGTTGTTGAGTTCGACGATGACGTCAGCGAAATCCTGCTCGATAAAGTGCGGCAGCAGAAAACGATCGTGCAGTTCGGTGCCCCAGCGCGCCAGTTTCGGCGGCGCATAAGGTTCGCGCCAGAACCGTGCGACCAGTGCCCGCAGCAACAACTGTTGCGCCAGACTCATGCGCGCGTGGGGCGGCATTTCAAAGGCGCGCAGTTCCAGCAAGCCAAGACGCCCGGTGGCGCCGTCCGGCGAATAGAGTTTGTCGATGCAGAATTCGGCGCGGTGCGTGTTGCCGGTGACGTCGATCAGCAGGTTGCGCAGCAGTCGATCGACCAGCCATGGCGCGCACTCCTCGCCCGGTTCTGGCATCTGCGCAAAAGCGATTTCCAGTTCGTACAGCGCGTCATTGCGCGCCTCGTCGACACGCGGCGCCTGAGACGTCGGGCCGATGAACAAGCCGGAAAACAAGTACGACAACGACGGATGGTTGTGCCAGTAACTGATCAGGCTGCGCAGCAGATCGGGACGACGCAGAAACGGTGAGTCCGCCGTCGTCGCGCCACCGAGAACAAAATGGTTACCGCCACCGGTGCCAGTGTGGCGACCATCGATCATGAATTTCTCGCTGGTCAGCCGCGTCTGGCGCGCCTGTTCATATAGAAATTCGGTGCGCTCGACCAGTTCGTCCCATGTTGCCGATGGCTGCACGTTGACCTCGATCACACCCGGATCCGGAGTGATGCGGAAATTGCTCAGGCGTGGATCGCTCGGCGGCTCGTAGCCTTCGAGCAACACCGGGCAATGCAGTTCTTCGGCGGTGGCCTCGATGGCCGCCACCAGTTCCAGATAATCCGCGACCCGCTCCAGCGGCGGCATGAACAGGTACAAACGCCCTTCACGCGCCTCGGCGCAGAACGCAGTGCGGGTCAGCCAATCGGCAGATTCGTCGATTTTCGGCACGCGCTCGTCAGTCGTCGCCGCTTCGCCCGGGCTGTTGAGTTGCGCGGGGTGTGGCAGCGCGGGGAAATCCTGATTCGGATCCTGTGGATGAATAAACGGATACTCGGCGGCCTTCACCCATGGCTGCGACCCCAGTGGCAGGCGATAGCCTAGCGGCGAATCCCCCGGGACCAGACGGCAATGCTCCTCACGCAGATACCAGCGTCCGCTCTGCCATTGGTCGCCCTTGGCCGTGCGCGCCAGCGGCAGCACCTGGCCGATCACCTTGTTCAGGCCCTGACTGAAGACCTTGCGCAGGCGTGCGCGCTCAAGCGGCTCTTCCAGACGCGAATCTTCGGCGCTGACATTGCTCGGCAATGTGCCCTCGCGCCAGAGGTAATAGAAATTGTCTTCGTAGGCCGGAAAGACAAAGCGTACAGGCAGTTTCAGGCGTTCGGCGACACTGGCCAGAAAACGCCCGGCCAGTTCGCCATTCGCACCGTAATCCTGCTGCTCATCGGCGATCAGCGCGTCGTTGTGCCAGATCGGCACGCCGTCGCGGCGCCAATAGCAATTG
Organism: Pseudomonas sp. CROZ-RG-20F-R04-15; assembly: GCF_022662375.1. Taxonomy (GTDB): domain Bacteria; phylum Pseudomonadota; class Gammaproteobacteria; order Pseudomonadales; family Pseudomonadaceae; genus Aquipseudomonas. Next base: position 24,860 of record NZ_JAKNQL010000035.1, read on the forward strand.
AGCGACCAGCGCGGCAGTTGCTCGCCGGGATACCATTTGCCCTGACCGAAATGCACCAGGCCTTTCGGCGCGTAGTGCTTGCGCATGCGCTGGAACAGTTCGGCGGACAGTCGACGTTTATCGTCACCCAACGCAGCGGTGTTCCACTCGGCGCCGTCCGGGTCATCGATGGACACGAAAGTCGGCTCGCCGCCCATGGTCAGACGCACATCGTCTGCCAACAGGTCGGCATCGATCTGCCGCCCCAGCGCCTGAATCGCCAGCCACTGCTCATCGGTGTAGGGCTTGGTGACGCGCGGCGCCTCCCAGATCCGTTCCACCGACATTTCGTGGCTGAACTCACACTCGCAAGGCTCGACCAAGCCACTGATCGGCGCCGCTGAGGACGGATCGGGACTACACGCCAACGGGATATGCCCTTCGCCGGCAAACAGCCCTGACGTCGCATCCAGACCGATCCAGCCGGCGCCCGGCAAATACACCTCGCACCAGGCGTGCAGGTCGGTGAAATCCACTTCGGTGCCGGACGGGCCATCGAGGCTTTTCACATCGGCGGTCAGTTGAATCAGGTAGCCGGAGACGAATCGTGCAGCCAGGCCGAGGTTACGCAGCAGTTGCACCAGCAACCACGCCGAATCCCGGCAGGAACCCGAGGCGTGTTCGAGGGTGTGTTCCGGTGTCTGCACGCCCGGTTCCATGCGGATCAGATAGCCGATGTCTTCGCTCAGACGCTGATTGAGCGCCACCAGAAAATCCACCGCAGGCAATGGCGTGCGGTCGATGGCGTCCAGATAGGCTTTGAATTTCGGCGTCAGCGGCAGGGTTTCGAGGTACGGCGCCAGTTCCTTGCGCTCATCGGCAGCGTAGGCGAAGGGGATTTTTTCGGCATAAGGTTCGAGGAAAAAGTCGAACGGATTGAACACCGCCATCTCGGCGAGCAGATCGACTTCGATGCGCAACTCACTGGTTTTTTCGGGGAACACCAGCCGCGCGAGATAGTTGCCCTGCGGGTCCTGCTGCCAGTTGATGAAATGCTGCTCGGGCGAGACTTTCAGCGCATACGACAGAATCCGCGTGCGGCTGTGGGCAGCCGGGCGCAGACGCACGATCTGCGGGCCGAGTTCGACAGCGCGGTCGTAGCGGTAATGCGTGACGTGATGCAATGCGACATGAATCGACACGGCGTGCCTCCTGCGAGCCTAAGCGTATTCGAAAGCGCGCAAGACTTATGCCATGCACAGGCCTTGGCGCTTTCCCGGAATGCTTAGGGCAGTACAGCACCAAAATCGGGCGATGCGGGGAAATGGTTTGGGCTCATTGCACGTAAATGTTGCGAAGCCCCCCTCACCCTAGCCCTCTCCCGGGGGGAGAGGGGACTGATCGAGGTGGATGTTAGAGATACGCCGACTTAAAAGTATTGAGTCGAACTCAGGTTTGAAAAGCATGGATATCTGCTCCCTTCCCCCTCGCCCCCATTGGGGGAGAGGGCTGGGGTGAGGGGGGATGGATCTTGCAGACGACAAAAATCCATCCCCGGAAACGCAAAACACCAACCCGAAGGTTGGCGTTCTGTTCAGCTAAAAAGCAACTTAGCGCGGTACGACCGGCTTGCGGGTCGGCTTCGGCCCTTTGCCTTTCGCGGCGTCCTTGCGTTCCTTGGCCGCCTGCTGGTTGCGGGCAAACGCCGCCGCCTTGGCCTGTTCACGCTTGTCCCACGGATTACCACCATCACTGGCACGAGGCGGCAGACCGGTGTGCTGGGTGAGGATCTTGGTGGTCTTCTCTTTCCCTTCCTTCGCCACTTTATGGCTGCCGGCTGGCGTCGAGTTCTTGCGACGGGCGCTCTGGTAGCTGTCAGTCGCCGGCTGATGAGTCGGAATCAACTGATCCTTGCCCGAACCGATCAGATCACCACGGCCCATGCGGATCAACGCTTCACGCAACATCGGCCAGCCCTTCGGATCGTGATAACGCAAGAACGCCTTGTGCAGACGACGCTGTTCTTCGCTCTTGACGATGGTCACGCCGTCGCTCTTGTAAGTGACCTTGCGCAGCGGGTTCTTGCCCGAGTGGTACATCGCGGTGGCGGTGGCCATCGGCGACGGGTAGAACGCTTGCACCTGGTCGGCGCGGAAGCCGTTGCCCTTGAGCCACAGCGCGAGGTTCATCATGTCTTCGTCGGTGGTGCCCGGGTGCGCAGCGATGAAGTACGGAATCAGGTACTGCTCTTTGCCCGCTTCCTTGGTGTACTTCTCGAACATGCGCTTGAACTTGTCATAGCTGCCAATGCCCGGCTTCATCATCTGGTTGAGCGGACCTTCCTCGGTGTGTTCCGGGGCGATCTTCAGGTAACCACCGACGTGGTGGGTCACCAGCTCTTTGACGTATTCCGGCGACTCGACTGCGAGGTCGTAACGCAGGCCGGAGGCAATCAGAATTTTCTTCACACCCGGCAAGGCGCGGGCGCTGCGGTACAGCTGAATCAGCGACGAGTGGTCGGTGTTCAGGTTCGGGCAGATGCCCGGGAACACGCAGGACGGCTTGCGGCACGCCGATTCGATTTCCGGCGTTTTGCAGGCGATGCGGTACATGTTCGCGGTCGGGCCGCCGAGGTCGGAAATGACGCCGGTGAAGCCTGGAACCTTGTCGCGGATCTCTTCGATTTCGCGAATGATCGACTCTTCGGAACGGTTCTGGATGATCCGGCCTTCGTGCTCGGTGATCGAGCAGAAGGTGCAGCCGCCGAAGCAGCCACGCATGATGTTCACCGAGAAACGGATCATGTCGTAGGCCGGGATTTTCTCCTTGCCATACGCCGGGTGCGGAACACGGGCGTAAGGCATGCCGAACACGTAGTCCATTTCTTCGGTGGTCATCGGAATCGGCGGCGGGTTGAACCAGACGTCGACTTCGCCATGCTTCTGCACCAGCGCGCGGGCGTTGCCCGGGTTGGTTTCGAGGTGCAGCACGCGGTTGGCGTGAGCATACAGAACGGCGTCGCCACGGACCTTTTCTACCGACGGCAGACGAATCACAGTCTTGTCACGGGTCATGCGCGGGCTGGCCAGGATCTGTACGACCTTGGCTTCCTGCGGATCTTCGACCGGGCCTTTTTCCTGCTCGATGGCGCAGGCCTGGGTGTCCTGGGTGTTCACGTACGGGTTGATGATCTTGTCGACCTTGCCCGGACGATCGATGCGCGTGGAATCGACTTCGTACCAGTCTTTCGGCGTATCGCGACGAATGAACGCAGTGCCGCGCACGTCAGTGATGTCTTCGATCTTGTGACCGTAAGACAGACGCTGGGCGACTTCGACAATCGCGCGCTCGGCGTTGCCGTAGAGCAGAATGTCGGCGCTGGCGTCGATCAGGATCGAGTTACGCACGCGATCCTGCCAGTAGTCGTAGTGGGCGATGCGGCGCAGGGAAGCTTCGATGCCGCCAAGGACGATCGGTACATGCTTGTACGCTTCTTTGCAGCGCTGGCTGTAAACCAGACTCGCGCGATCCGGACGCTTGCCGGCCATGCCGCCTGGCGTATAGGCGTCGTCGGAACGGATTTTCTTGTCCGCGGTGTAGCGGTTGATCATCGAGTCCATGTTGCCCGCTGCAACGCCGAAGAACAGGTTCGGCTCGCCGAGCTTCATGAAGTCGTCTTTGGACTGCCAGTTCGGCTGCGCGATGATCCCGACGCGGAAGCCTTGCGACTCCAGCAGCCGGCCAATGATCGCCATGCCGAACGACGGGTGATCGACGTAGGCATCACCGGTAACAATGATGATGTCGCACGAATCCCAGCCAAGCTGATCCATCTCCTCCCTGCTCATCGGCAGGAATGGCGCTGGCCCGAAACATTCGGCCCAATATTTTGGATAGTCAAATAACGGCTTGGCTGCTTGCATGTCGACGACCGGTGTTGAAGTGAAAAATCGCGGGCGCGGAATATAGCACAAATTTTGACCAATTCCGACGGCAATGGTCGGTTTCTCTTACAACCGGTGTTGCGCATGCCCGCCAACCCGTCACAGGCAGAAAAACATCGATTCAACCCAACATTCATCAGCCCGGCACCTGCGCCAGCTGATATGACAACCCTTCAAGGATGAAGAAATGTCACCGAAATCGCCCATCAGAGGCACCACCACCGTTGATGTTCATCCACGCCCCGGCAGTCCGAGGGGCAGCCACGTGCCGCACCCGACGAGTCCCCTGTCGGCAGGCACGGTAAGGATGCCGGAAACCCTCACGACAGGCGCCGATCTGGAGGCAATCAGGCCGGCACCGTCGATCAGGGTCAGGCCATCGCCCCCGGATCCGTCCATCCGCCCCCCAGCCCGGGAACCCTCGCTGGAACATTATCTGATCAGTGCGCCCGCCTTCCTGCCGGCGCCCGATGGGCACGGCGTCAGAACCTTCAAGGGCCGTCGTTACGTGGATGTGCCGGATGGCGGCATTGTGCAGGTCGTCACCGATGCGCCATCCGGTCTCTACCGGGCACGGCTGGCGAGCGAGCTGACGCCTGCCGGGCCGCTGCTGATACGAGATCGCGAAAGCGGGCTGTGGCATCCGCTGGAGGACGGCAAAAGCATCACTTTCCCCTTGTCCGACACACGCCTGCAGGATTTCGCGACCGATCTGGACTTTACCGGCGTCCAGGTCGGCCGGGACCGTCTGTATCGCTACGGCGGCAAACTCTACGCAGTGATCGCCGAGCAGAGCTACCAGGCGCTGCATGACCTTGACGCCTCCTCGCCAGCAGTGCCGGTCATGCGCATCGTTCGCCCCGAAGATCCCGTGGCTAGCGACCCTGCCAACGTTTACGTCGGGACACGTGCGGGAAGATCGGAGCCGATTGTCTTTGATGAGCAGCGCGGCTGGGTGGGGACGCTGGTGGGCGGCACGGCAGGCATGCGCCGACGAGCGAATCCGGCGGATGCCCTGCGCGCGGCTGACCTGACGTTCGAGTTACAGACGCTGGAACTGCAATTCAATCAGGCCATGACCACGGGCGAGCAGCTGCACTACCGCTGGCAGGCGTTGAAGGGCAGCGAAGGCGAGCGCGCCCATTTGCAGCGCCTCGAAGAACATCATCGGTGGGAACTGGCGCTACTGGAAAAAAACCTCGACCTGCACACCGATGAAAAGGAACGCATCGTCTCGATCATGGGGCGTGTCGCCTACCGGGAAAAGATCATCGTGCTGCACAAGGGCCGCATGCTGACCTACAACCAGCTGATGATCGCCAGCGATTCGCGAAAGTTGCTGGACGGGCCGATTTTCGGCGGCCCGGTTGCTGACCATGCGGCCGTGGCAACCCATTTGTCGAACAAACTGGAGATCCTCAAGAAGCGTCAGGATATCGCTGATGAACTGTTGAACAAGTGGCGCCTGTCACCCGACGATTTGAAAGGCACGGCGTATGATCCGATCGATCTGCACGAAAACGTTGCCTTCTGGATCTACGCCAAAACCCGCCTGTTCGTCGATGCGGATGCGCCTGTCGACATCAGCAATGCCAATGCCAGATACCTTGCATTCTGTTTCGGTGAGGTGACCTTTGCCTTTCGTGCGCTCAAGGAAATTCCTCAGCATGCACGCATTTCCGTGCTCAGTGACTTGCTGGATCAGACGTCAGCCGTCAAAGCCTCGTACGAACATCTGCCGCTGCCCCCCGGCCCGCAACATGCCAGCTCACGCAGTGAAATCATCGAAGCCATAGAACATTTCGAGCACACGCTGGAACAGCATCTGGATCGCTACCATCAGGAGCAGGACACAACCCCCGCGCTGCCACCCCACGAACAACCGATCGATTTCGATTTCATTCCGGCACAGGGCCAGAGCCCGCAAGCGGCGGCATCGAGGAAGATGTTCCGCAGCAAGCACCATGGGGTCTACAAGATCCGGGTCGGACGGCCACGTCGCACGGCGGCGGGTGAAGACTTGATCGATGTGCTGAACCCGCATGACCCGACAGAGGTCCTGCAAACCTACGAACGCCGGGAAGGCGAATGGCGTCGGCAGATGGCCAGGCAAGAAAGAAACCTGTCAACGCTGACTGCTCAGGCGCGGCAGCACCTGGAACAATCGGAAGCGCATTTGCATACCGCATGGCGTGATGAGAAAGCCAAACGCAACGCCAGCGGTATCGTCGAATTTCTGACTGGCCGGGCCGACGAACTGGATGATCTCGCCCGGCAAATCGGACAAGCGCCCAATCCCGCCGCCAGTGACATTTCCGCGCTGGTACAACGCCTGCACCACGACAGTCAGCGTCTGCTCCAGGAGGGTGAAAACATTCGTGTGCGGCTCTACAAAGACCCCGACTACCTGAGCAACGACCGCGTGGCGTATCTGATCCGCCACGGGCATTTGAGCGCCACTCGCACGCAGAGCCGGATACCGCTGGGCAAGGGCAACAAAAAGGAATTTCTCGACGTCTACACGCTGAACGACAGTCAGTCCGGCACGGTGCTGTGGTATGCGCACTTCCACTACGCACAGAAGGACAGCCCTTTAGCGGATTTTCAGGTAAAGCGCGGCCACCTCAAGACTCGCCAGCAAAACCGGCTCGGTACGTCGTCTCAGCGCAGGGACGAGCAGGCCGGCCGGGCGCACGTGAAGATCTGGCGTGAAGACATCGACAGCAGGACCGCGCAGAGAATCTTCGAACTGGCCTCCTGAAACAGGAACGCCCCATACCGTGCGTGACTGAACAAGCAAACGTGTCCGAAGGCAGGAAGCCCAACGACATCTGTCCCTGAGCCCATGCCTGGGGACAACCACTCAAGGATGATAACCATGGCTACAAAAACGCCCGTCAGAGGCACCGTTTCGGTCGACGTCCATACGCGTCCGAATCAAACACCAGAGACACGCACGCCGCACCCCGACAGCACGATCAGCGTCGGCTCAAACCGGGACGGACAGCCGGCGCGGTCGGGCAACACCGCCCCGGATACCGACCTCGACACTATCAGCCCGGCCCCGGCCATCAAGATTCAACCGGCAACCCCTCCCGCTGAAATCCAGGTACCTGTGCAGCAGCCGATCGAACATTACCGAATGGCGGCGTCGGCCACATTGCCTGCTGTCGACGCCAGCGGATTCAGAACACATAAGGGTCGCCGCTATGTCGACATGGCCGATGGCGGCATTGTGCTGATCGCAGTGGACGCTGACACGGGCCGGTATCGGGCCAGACTGGCCAGCGAGCGGCTGCCTTCCGGCCCGGTGCTGCTACGCGACGCCGACAGCGGACTTTGGCATGTCGCCGATGATCACATTATCAGCGCGCCGCTGACCGATCCCGGCCTGCGAGCCTTTCGCTCGGATCTGGATTTCAGCACCAGCGAACCCGACAGCGACGGCGTGTTTCGACACGATGGCAAACGCTACGCGCTGATCGACGGCCATGCGTATCAGGTCATGCTCGATACGGATGCCTCTACGCCAGTGCAGAAGGTATGGCGCATCGTCAACGCCAAAGACCCCGTGGCAACAGACAGCGACAATATCTATCACGCCAGCCGTAGCGGCGAATCGCGCGCCATCACGCGCGACGGGCAAGGCACCTGGGCGTTTGTCGTCTCAGGTTTGCGGGGCGGCATGCGCCGTGGGGAAAGGACTGGAGCGGGGACACAAGCAAGCCTGGCGACCCTGCTGCACGACTATGCACCCTTCGCAGCGGTGCACAGGGAACTCGTCGAATCGTCTGAGCGGTACAACAGCCTTTACCGTGAGGCGCGTGCTTTGCCCACGGACAGTTCAGCACAGACCGCAGCCCTGATCGCCGTTGAGGTCCATCTGCTCAAGCACATCAAAAAGCAGGCGGACTTTATCCAGTCACTCGTCGACAACAAGGATTGGCTGGTCCGGTTAAAAGCCCGCGGGGAATTCAAAAAGGAACTGCACACCTTCCGCATGGATCGAGTGAGTTACCTGAATCGGCTCATGACGGTCATGGACTTGAAGCTCGCGCCGGCCTTCGCGACGCTGAACAGCGACAACTGCAAAAAAATGATCGCTAACCTGAACAAAAAGCTGAAGATTCTCGAAGACCGGGAGGTGCTGATGGGGCAGATCAGAAAAGCCTACCCGGGGGCGGAGCCCGATCTCGTCGAACTCACTCAGGAAGTGCCCACGGCCGAGCGAGTCAATTTCAACAAGTTGAGCTTGTACGTCCACTTGTTCGCAGGCACACCTGATCACACGCCAAACGCGACCATGCACTCGCTGCCCTCCATCAATCTGTTCAACGGCGACCTGCACAACATTCCGGAGGGCTCGCAACCATTGGCGTTGATGCTGACGCTTGATCAAATCAGACGCGACAAAAGCCGTTTTGAAGCATGGCTGTCGACGGACAGCGTCAAGGCCGAGTACGCCAGGGAAATCCTCGCGCTGACTGACACCGTCGAGAACAGAATCGAGACACGACTGAACGAACTCCTGGCTACGTTTGACCGCAATACCGAACTGCCCAGCCGGGACCAGGACATCGACTTCGACTTCCTTCCAGTACAACCGGGCGATAGCGGAACCACGCGCCCGGCACCGCCCAGAAAGGTGTTCAGCACTCGCCGGCACGGTACTTCAAGAATCCTCGTCGGCGAGACGGAAACCGCTGCAGACGGCAGTGTCATCATCAAGGTTTCCAACCCGCTCCAGCCGGATGGCCCGACTGAACGATACGAGAAAAGGCAGGGTGAATGGCTGCCTGTTCGTCCACCCATCGTCAGCACTCCGCGACCGGAACTGATCGCCGGGGCCAACCGTTTGTTGGCTGACGTGGAAAAGCACATTGCCGTAGCACGGGCCAAAGAAACCGCGAAAGACAATCCGACGGAAATTATTGAAGACCTGGAAAAAGCCATCGACCCGCTCAACGAGCAGGCACGCCGCCTGCAAAACCACGAAAACGCAGCCGAGGATGCCGAGATCCAGAGCTTGGCCGAACGCTTGCAAACGGCCGCAGACACACTGTCCGCACATGGCCAAAGCGTGCTCGTGCGGATGTACAAGAACAAGGACGTGCTGGACATTTTGCGCCTGAATTATCTGATCGATCACGCTGAGCTGAATGCCGTCAAAACGGTTGATCGCAAACAGCAGGGCAAAGGTCGGGACAAGTCGTTTCTCGACGTCTATTCGATCCGCGATCGCGCCGACAACGCGCCGTTATGGGAAGCGCACTTTCACTACGACAAAGACAACAGCGAGCCGCTGAATTTCACCATCAGGGGCAGCCACCTGAAAACCCTCGAACAGAGCAAGCGCGGCATCGAGTCCCAGCGCCGCGACGAACAGGCCGGCCTGCCGCATGTCGCGATCTGGCGCCAGACCTTCGATGGCAAGACCGCACGCAAGATCTTTGCTCTGGCGAGCGACGCGACAGCGGCGACCCGCTGACACCTTCAATCAGGCAATGAAGCCGCACAGACCAGCACCTCCCGCCTGCGGGTGTTGCTGGCCACTACAAGGAAAGTAGGAAATGCCAATAAAGTCACCGCCCAAAAGCACCACTTCGGGCAACACCTCCATTCGACCGGCACCGGACGTGACCACGCCGCGCGCCGATCCAACACCGCGTCCGGGCTTTGACAGTTTCAGCACGATCGGACTGCCGGCGCGCCCTCACGGGCCAACAGGCGACGCTGACCTCAATGCCATCAGCCCGGCGCCCACGGTCACGGTCCACCCTTCCCCGCCATCAGCCGAAACGGCCCGCCCTGTCGACCTGCCGCTGGAGCAATACCGGGTCATGGCACCTGTTGGCTTGCCGGCGGCAAATGCCGAAGGTTTCAGGATCTACAGAGGGCGCCCCTATGTCGACGTGGTCGACGTCGGGATCGTGCAGGTCGCCAAGGATGGCGACAGCGGTCTGTTCCGCGCCAGGCTGTCCAGCGAATCGAAGCCTTCCGGCCCCGCTCTGCTGCGCGATCCAGACAGTGGGCGGTGGCATAGGCTGGAGGATTTCGAACCGATCACCTTTGCCCTGAGCGATACCCGTCTGGCACCGTTTCGCACACCACTCGCTTTCAACCACATAGACCCCGATAGCGATGGCCTTCATCGCTTCGACGGCAAACTGTATGCGTCGATCGACAACCATGCCTATCAGGTTCTGCACGACCCGGACGCCTCGACGCCATTGGCCACCGTGATGCGCATCGTACGCGGTGACGACCCCGTCGCCAGCGACAGCGCCAATGTGTATGTCGCAACTCGCCCGGGCCGATCGGAACCGATTGTTCTCGACGCCATACAAGGCTGGGTGGGTACCACCGTGGCCGGGGCCGGAGGAATGAAGCGCAGCGATAGCACAGATGCTTCTGCCGGCCCCGGAATACGGGACAGGCTGTCTATGGCGTTCAACCGGTTACGCAGCCCGCAATCGCGGGCAAAAAAACTGTTCCCGGACCACACCGATGAAGAACTCGGCCGCTTTATCGAGTCGTTGGGAAATGACGTCACCGGCGGTTTGACCCGTCGCGAGAACGCCTACAAATCCCTCAAGATCGAGCTGGACGCCTGGCTGCGACAATCCGTCAGCGCATCGCCCCCCGGTGTTTCGCCAACCCACGCGCAACAGATCGCCCAAAGTCTGAAGCGCTGCTGGCGTCATCAGAGCGGCGACATTCTCTGGCTCGAAGCCGGGAACGGGCCACTGCCGGCGCTGAAAGCGGATTTCAGCCACGTTCGGCACCTGACTCTGCAATCGGTCGCCTGGTCAGACTCCGCCAGTACATTGCTCGGCAACTTCTCCGGTCTGGAAGGTCTGCATATCAGCGGGTCAACCCTAAGTACCGTGCCGACCGCCATTGCACAGATGCCCAGTCTGCACAGACTGGACCTGAGCACGAACCGTATCGCCCTCGATGAACGAGCAGCCGCCGACCTGAGCTCGCTGGACAATCTCAAGCACCTCGACCTGTCAGGCAACCCGTTGGGTAAAACACCTGATTTCTCCGGGATACCGAACCTCAAGACGTTGAACCTGAGCAACGCACAACTGGATCAATGGCCGGCAGGTCTGCACAGCCAATCCCGACTGACGCACCTGGACTTGCGCAACAACCTTCTGACCGCTGTGCCGGAGGCAAACCTCAATCCGCCAGCCGAGCAGTTCGAAGCGCTCGCCCGTATCAATAGCGTTACCCTGCTTGAAGGCAATCCGTTCCCGCCCGGCTACTGGACGAAACTGGAAGACTTTTGGCAACGGGTGACAACCGAACAGCCGGAGCTGGGCAACAACGCCCCGGCCGATGCATTCAGACTCCCCAGCGACATGCCCGAAACCGCCAGCGTGCAACGGGTCTATCCGAACAAGAATCCTCAGCAGTTGCGAGCATTTCTCCTCGCCCTGAATGACGACGGCAAAGCGCAACTGGCACGCCGTGTCGCAGCATTGGACTCACTGGAATCCCAGCTCGACACCTACGTCAACCGCAGCCAGACCGACTCGTTCGGCGCTGATACCCCGGCCAAAATACAGGCGCGCCGTATTGCAGATATCATCAAGGCCTGTTGGCTGGATTCGACGCACACGCTGAGGCTGCCGGAGATCAAAGCGCCACTGCCCCCGCTCAGCGCCGACTTCAGTCATGTCAAATCGCTGTTAATCAATGCCGCTACCTGGTCGGGCGACGCCGATACTTTCCTGTCCGGCTTCCCGAATCTGGAACGGCTGGTGATCAATCACTGCAGGCTGGAAAGTTTGCCCGGCCCCATCGTTGCCATGCATGACCTGGTCAACCTGGACCTGTCGGGTAATCGTCTGCAAATGACAGAGGACAGAGCGGCAATACTCAGTGCCATGAATCAGCTTGAGGCGATCAATCTGGGCGACAATCCGGCCCTTGGTTCGATGCCTGATTTCAGCGGCATGTCCAGGCTGAGGCAGGTGCAGCTCAATAACACAGGCATCGATCAGTGGCCGAGCGGATTGCAGGACAAGCCCGATCTGATCATTTTGGATCTAAGCCACAATCGCTTGAAGGAAGTACCGCCGACCTTTCTTGATCCTCCGGCGGAGCAACTGCTGGCGATCGCCCGGATCAACGCCGTGACCCAACTCGATGGCAACCGCTTTGCGGCCGGTTACGGGAAGAAGTTCGATGACTTTTGGCGGCGCGTCAGTGCAGTTGCTCCCGAGCTGCTGACTCATACCAACTTCGATAGCGACAACTCCGTTGCCCGGCGTTACCAACGGCTGTTTCCAGGCAAGAACATGAAGCAGTGCAGGGAATACCTGTGGAGCCTCGACGCGGACACCGTCGTTATCAAGGTGCGCAGTCTCGAACGAGAATTCAAAGTACTGAAACGCCAGCTCGACGATTGGGTTTTTTCTGGTGGGGGCAATCGGGGCGGCTACATTCGCGCGGATCAACTGGCACTCAATGCGCAGATCCGGGCTGATCGGGTCACGGCCAGCAACAGAATCATCAGTTGCTGGCGCCGAGAGGGGCCGCAAGCTCACGCCCATGACGGTACTCCCATCGGCCTGGAGCTCGATCTCAGCAATCTGCGGCTGCCAAGCCTGCCGGACATAGACGCTGACTTCACTCACGTCGGCTCACTCAAACTCGTCAATATGCACCTGAGCACGTCTCCGGAAGGTTTTTTGACGCGTTTCCGCCATATACGCTGGTTGCAACTGTCGCGCAATCAACTGCGCGAACTGCCACCGGCCATTGGCGAAATGAATGGGCTGACGTTGTTGTCCCTGGATAGCAATAACATCACCCTGACCACCGACACTGCCCGCGTTCTCGCGAGCCGCACTACCTTGCGTGGACTGGAGCTGCAGGGAAACCGGCAACTGGGCATCGCCCCGGACATGAGCCAGATCGTCGACATGCGGACTGTCAGTCTGGCCCACACAGGGATCGACACCTTTCCCACTGGCCTCATCCATCAGCCGCTGCTGGATACCATCGCGCTGAACGGCAACCGCATCACGGAAATTCCCGACGCCATCATCGCGCCGCCGAATGATCAATTGGCGAACACCGTGCGCATCAACAACATCACCGATATTTCGAACAATCCACTGTCGGACGCGACATACACCCGCCTGTTCCAGTACAACAATCGCCTGACAGCCGCCGGAACACCGCTGACAGGCGCAAGAAACATCATCAGTACGGCCATCGTACGTCCTACGCCCTTGCGCTGGATCAGGAATGATCCGATGAAGCGCTGGACAGCAGGACTCTCCGACAATCAAGTGGCTAACCGCAGGCGTCAATGGCAAACCTTGCGCGACCAGCCGCGTTCCGGCGGTTTGTTCGACACGCTTGAACTCCTGCTGGACAGTGCCACCGGTCACCACGAACTGCAGGGACGAGTCTGGAGGCTGATCGACAGCATCACCGAAAACACGCCGCAGTCCGAACGCCTGCGCAACGAAGTGTTCGATCGCGCGGGCGAAGCGACCTGCTGTGATCGGGCGGCGTTTACCTTTACCAACCTCGAAGTCATATCAATGACGCACAACGCTGTGGCCCGAGCCAGCGACAAGACTCAGGGGCCAGAACTGTTCAAGCTGTCCAGGGCGTTGTTCCGCTTGCACGAAGTCGACAAAGTCGCCTCGGCAGACATCGCGCAACGCGAAGCCGCAATTGTCGCTGCCAGAACGCCCGATGAGGCCGCGATCCTGCCACCACCTCATGTAGGAGAAGAAGTCGAAATCAGGCTGTACTATCGCCACGGCCTGAAAGACCGTCTGCAGCTGCCTGGGCAACCGGAAAAAATGGGCTTCTCACGCCTGGTCAAAGTCTCCGACACGCAGCTGGAAAACGCTTACCAGACGGTCATTGCGCGGGATAACTCGGCTGAGGAGTTTCAGGCATTGGTGTCGAGGGAGTTCTGGCAAAAATACCTGACCAATAAATATCAGGAAACCTTCGAAACCCAGCGTCAGCCGTTTCAGGACCGGCAAGCAGCCTTGGGTGAGTCATTCGAGGCAAACGAAATGTCGTTCGCCGATTACGACGCGCAATCGAAAACGATGCAGGCCGAGTGGATCATCGAGGAAGCGGCCTTGATCGAAAAACTGAGCCGCGAGGAACTGGCGCAATACAAGGCCAGCGGCACTGATGAGGAAGCCGCCGGCACAAGTGCCAGCTGAATGAGGCGAGTGCTGGCCGAGGATTTTCGGCCAGCCTTTATTCGTCGTCGTCGAAGTTGTAGCTGCCCGGCGCGAGGTTTTCGAAGCGGGTGTACTTGCCGATGAACGCCAGACGGATAAAACCGATCGGGCCGTTACGCTGCTTGCCGATGATGATTTCGGCGATGCCCTTGTGCTCGGTTTCCGGGTGATACACCTCGTCGCGGTAGACGAACATGATCACGTCGGCATCCTGCTCGATCGCTCCGGATTCCCGGAGGTCGGAGTTGATTGGACGTTTGTTCGGCCGTTGCTCGAGGGAACGGTTAAGCTGGGACAGCGCCACCACCGGGCAGTTGAATTCCTTGGCCAGCGCTTTCAGGGAACGCGAGATTTCAGAAATCTCGTTGGTTCGGTTGTCGCCGCCGGAACCTGGAATCTGCATCAGTTGCAGGTAGTCGATCATGATCAGACCGATCTCACCGTGTTCCCGCGCCAGACGCCGGGTACGCGCACGCATCTCCGAAGGGCTGATACCGGCGGTGTCGTCGATGAACAGCTTGCGGTCATTGAGCAGGTTGACCGCCGAGGTCAGGCGCGGCCAGTCGTCATCCTCCAACTGACCGGAACGCACCTTGGTCTGGTCGATCCGGCCGAGCGAGGAGAGCATACGCATGACCAGCGATTCGCCTGGCATCTCGAGGGAATACACCAGCACCGCCTTGTCGCTGCGCAGTACGGCGTTTTCCACCAGGTTCATCGCGAAGGTGGTTTTACCCATCGACGGACGACCGGCAACGATTATCAGGTCGGCCGGTTGCAGGCCGCTGGTTTTCTCGTCGAGGTCGGTGTAACCGGTAGACAGGCCGGTGATGGCGTTGTCGGTGTTGAACAAGGTGTCGATGCGGTCGATGGCCTTGGTCAGCAAGTCATTCACACCGACAGGGCCACCGGTTTTCGGACGGGCCTCGGCAATCGCGAAGATCTGCCGCTCGGCTTCGTCGAGAATTTCCTCGGCGGTGCGGCCTTCCGGGTTGAAAGCGCTGTCGGCGATCTCGGTGCTGATGCCGATCAGTTGGCGTAACGTCGCACGCTGGCGGACGATCTGCGCATAGGCCTTGATGTTGGCGACGGACGGCGTGTTTTTTGCCAGTTCGCCAAGATAACCGAGGCCACCGACCTGCGAGGTCTGACCTTCCTTGTCCAATTGCTCGGCAAGGGTCACGACATCGATAGGGGAGTTCTGATCGGCCAGTTTGGCGATCGCACGGAAGATCAGACGGTGGTCATGTCGATAGAAATCGCCGTCGGAGACTTGATCGAGCACGCGTTCCCAGGCGTTGTTGTCCAGCATCAGACCACCGAGTACAGCCTGTTCGGCCTCGATGGAATGCGGCGGCACCTTCAGGGCAGCGGTTTGCAGATCGTATTGCTCGGGAGCGGAGATATCGTTCATGGCCACTTGTGTTGTTTGGAAAAACGAGGAGTTCAGAAAGACAAAGGGCACGACCTGTAAACAGGATCGTGCCCGATGTTAACCGTCTGGCGGACAAGCCGCCAGCCGATCAGTGTTGCTTAAGCTGCTACCACGACAACACGTACGGTGGCTTCAACTTCGGCGTGCAGGTGCACAGCCACGTCGAATTCACCCACGTTGCGGATGGTGCCGTTCGGCAGACGAACTTCGCTTTTCGCAACTTCAACGCCGGAGGCGGTCAGTGCGTCAGCGATGTCGTGAGTACCGATCGAACCGAACAGCTTGCCTTCGTCGCCAGCGGTGGCAGTGATGGTCACTTCCAGCTCGGCCAGTTGGGCAGCACGGCTTTCAGCCGATGCTTTACGGTCTGCGGCAGCTTTTTCCAGCTCGGCACGACGCTCTTCGAACGCAGCGATGTTCGCTGGGGTCGCGGCGGTAGCTTTGCCATAAGGCAGCAGGTAGTTACGACCGTAACCGGCCTTAACGTTTACTTTGTCACCCAGGTTGCCCAGGTTGGTGACTTTTTCCAGAAGGATCAGTTGCATGTGAAAATCCTCTAACTTTTAACCTTCACCGTTCGCGTTATCGGTGTCTTTCGACACGTGACGACCGCGAAAATCAATCAGGCTGTCGACAATGGCCAAAACCACGAGCAACGGATAGATCAGCTGCATGAACAACAGCAGCGTGACGTACAACCCCACCAGCCAGAAACCGGCCAGTCGCTTCTGCCCGACCAGCCCGTGAATCAGGGCAAGTCCGGCGAACACCAGCGGTACACTGCACAACGGCGTCAACATGGCCATCTGTGCACCGAGATTCGGGCCCAGAAGCATCAACGCCAGCAGCAACATCGCTGGTCCCAGCGGGATCCGGATGACGCGAAACTCGCGACCAAAACCACCCGGGTTGTACAACAACGCCTGCCAATGCCGCCCGACAATCAGGCTCAGCACGCTGACGATCTGCAACAACGCCGCAATCAGTCCGGTCAGGACTGGTGCAATCAGGGACGCGAAACGCGCTTGCTCATCGACCGACAATTGCTTGTAGGTCTCACCAAGAAGCGCCGGCATGACCTTTATCAAGGCCTGCACGAGCATCTCGATCTGGGCCGCAAACGCAGCCCCGAGCACCACTGAAAACACCACTCCAATCACTACGCTGACCAGCAGCGTGCGAACCCAGGACTCACTTGCGCGCAAAACCAGCGCAAGTCCCGAAGACCCCAGCAGCACCAGAAGTGCCCGTGGGTCATCGGCATACAGCCACCAGATCAAAGCCGGCAGCAGCCCCAGAGACAGAACACCCAGGGCGTCCGTCAGTCCGCGCCGCAGCAGCACAAGGCTCCCCGCGGCAGCACCCAACCAATACAACAACGGCAATGTTGCACATCCGGCCACCACGAGAGTGGCCTGCATACGGCCTCGCATGATGAACTCAGCTAAGGCACGCATGCATTCAATCCTTTGCTACTTGTCGACTGCCCGGTCTCAGCGGCCGTGGCTGTCGGTGTAGGCCAGCAGGGCCAGGAAGCGGGCGCGCTTGATAGCGGTGGCCAGCTGACGCTGATAACGAGCTTTGGTACCGGTGATGCGGCTTGGAACGATTTTGCCGGTCTCGGATACGTAGGCTTTCAGAGTGTTGAGATCTTTGTAATCGATCTCTTTCACGTCTTCAGCGGTGAAGCGGCAGAATTTACGACGACGGAAGAAACGTGCCATTTGATAGGCTCCTTAATAAGGTCCGTGGATTACTCGTCAGCGTTATCGCTGTTGTCGCTGTCATCACTATCAGCGCTATCAGCGCCTTCGTGCTCAGGACGGTCGCGACGCTCACGGCGCTCACTGCGGTTTTCTTCAGCCTTGAGCATCTCGGACTGGCCAGTTACGGCTTCGTCGCGACGGATGACCAGGTTACGGATCACTGCATCGTTGTAGCGGAAGTTGTCTTCCAGCTCGGCCAGGGCCTTGCCAGTGCACTCAACGTTCAGCATCACGTAGTGAGCCTTGTGAACATTGTTGATTGCGTAGGCCAGTTGACGACGGCCCCAATCTTCCAGACGGTGGATTTTGCCGCCGTCTTCTTCGATCAGCTTGGTGTAACGCTCAACCATGCCGCCGACTTGCTCGCTCTGATCCGGGTGGACCAGAAAGATGATTTCGTAATGACGCATGAATGCTCCTTACGGGTTGTAGCCTGCCGCTCAAAAACGGTCAGACAAGGAGTGAATGACACTTATGGACTTGCTGGCGCGGGGCACATGCGTGCCTGCCGTCACAGCAAGGGGCGCAATTGTAGAGAAGGGATAGAAGAGGTGCAAGGCAATTGGTGATTATTTGAACAATCACCGATCTTCGACCTGACACAAAACACTGTGGGAGCGAGCCTGCTCGCGAATGCGATACATCAGGCAACATTATTGTCGTCTGACACACCC
>NZ_JAKNQL010000036.1 GCF_022662375.1 Pseudomonas sp. CROZ-RG-20F-R04-15
CTTAGGGTTCAATCCCCAACTCATGTTTCACCAGCGCCAACAACTTGCCCGTATCAATCGGCTTGAGCAGAAAATCCACCACGCTCAAATGCATCGCCGCAATCGCATCCTTCACATCGGCATCGCCGGAAACAATGATGATCGGCATCGCCGCCCGTACCGATTCGCGTACTTGCCGTATCAGTTCAAGCCCACCGACATGGCCCATGCGCAAATCGGTGATGACCAGCCCGATCGAAGGCTTTTCTTCAAGCATCTTCAACGCGGTCTCACCACTGGCTGCAGTCATGCAACGAATGCCATCCAACGCAAGAATCTCCGACAACAGCTCACGAGCATCCTTGTCGTCGTCAACGATCAATACACGCTGCGGCGGCAGATCAGGTTCGAGCATGACTGCACTGAGCGCTTCCCGCTCGGCATCGCTCAAAATATCGTGGTCGGACATGGCGTTCTCTAAATGTTCAAAACAATCCCTTGGCAAGTGGTCAGACATCGCTGGGCAGAGCTTCAATGTGCACTTCGTCGGATTTTTTTCCAAGGGGGTAAACCAGGGAATTTCCGACTGTTTGCGTAGGGCATCTCCGAAACTGCGCCAATGGTGGCAAAACCTAGACTTACGTCCAATGGGCACCCTGCCCGCAGGGGTCGACCATGGCCGCAACGATCCGACAACAACAATTCAAAAAAGACTGCGGTAATGGTTATGAGTAAAGCGGACGCCTTCACCCAGGCAGGGAAAACCGCGGTATTGCAGAACATTCAGGGCACCCTGCAATTCCTCCAGCGATTCCCGCCCTTCAATCAGATGGAACACGCCCACCTCGCCTATCTGGTGGAACAATGCCAACTGCGCTTTTACGCTCAGGGCGAGAGCATCATCAAACCCGCCGACGGCCCGGTCGAACACTTCCATATCGTCAAGCAAGGTCGGGTGGTCGGCGAACGTCAGCACATCACCAAACCTGGCACCGAGACCACGTTCGAGATCACCACGGGCGAATGCTTCCCCTTGGCCGCGCTGCTTGGCGAACGGGCCACACGCACCGAGCACCTGGCGGGCGAAGACACCTTCTGCCTGCAACTGAACAAACTGGCGTTCATCAAACTGTTCGCCCTTTCCAGCACGTTTCGCGATTTCGCCTTGCGTGGGGTCAGCAGTCTGCTCGATCAGGTCAATCAGCAAGTGCAGCAGAAAGCCGTGGAAACCCTCGGCACGCAGTACTCGCTGAACACCCGACTCGGCGAACTGGCGATGCGTCACCCGGTGACCTGCAGCCCCGATACGCCGTTGCGTGAAGCGGTGAAATTGATGCACGAGCAACAGGTCGGCAGCATCGTCGCCGTGGATGAACACAAGGCGCCGCTGGGAATTTTCACCCTGCGCGATTTACGCCATGTGGTGGCGGAAGGTGTTGGTGATTTCAGCGAAGCCATCGAACGCCACATGACCCGCGCGCCCTTTTATCTTTCGCCGGATCACAGTGCCTTCGATGCGGCGATTGCCATGACCGAGCGGCACATCGCGCATGTCTGTCTGGTCAAGGATCAACGCTTGTGCGGCGTGGTCTCCGAGCGCGATCTGTTTTCACTGCAACGGGTCGATCTGGTGCATCTGGCGCGGACGATTCGCAGCGCGCAACGTGTCGAACAACTGGTCAGTCTGCGCGGCGAGATCGGCCAACTGGTCGAGCGCATGCTCGCTCATGGCGCGTCGTCGACGCAGATCACCCACATCATTACCCTGCTCAACGATCACACCGTGTGCCGGGTGATCGAACTGACCCTCGCCGAAAAGGGCGATCCCGGTGTGCCGTTCAGTTGGCTGTGCTTCGGCAGTGAAGGCCGCCGCGAGCAGACGCTGCACACCGATCAGGACAACGGCATTTTGTTCGACGCGCGAGACGCGGCGCATGCAGCGGAGATTCGCGGCAAGCTGCTGCCGATTGCGCAGCAGATCAACCAGAGTCTGGCGCTGTGCGGCTTCACCCTGTGCAAGGGCAACATCATGGCCGGCAATCCCGAGCTGTGTTTGTCGCGGGCGGAATGGGCGCGACGCTTTGCGGCGTTTATTCGTGAGGCGACGCCGGAAAACCTGCTCGGGTCGAGCATCTATTTCGATCTGCGTGTGGTTTGGGGCGATGAAACAAGCTGCGAACAATTGCGCCGGGGGATTCTCGATCAGGTCGGCGACAACCGTTTGTTCCAGCGCATGATGGCCGAGAACGCTCTGCGCAATCGTCCACCGGTGGGGCGTTTCCGCGAGTTTGTGCTGGCGCGCAAGAATGGCGAGAAAGCCACGCTGGATCTGAAGGTTCAGGGCCTGACGCCGTTCGTCGATGGCGCGCGCTTGCTCGCACTGGCCAACGGCATCGACGCCAACAACACCCTCGAACGTTTCCGTCAGTTGGTCGAGAAAGAAGTCATCGAGCGCCTGGATGGCGCGGCGTATGAAGAGGCGTATCACTTCATTCAGCAAACGCGGATGCAGCAGCATCAACTGCAGACGCGGGAGAACCAGCCCTACTCCAACCGCGTCGACCCGGACAGCCTCAATCATCTCGACCGGCGCATCCTGCGTGAATCGTTGCGTCAGGCCCAGCGCCTGCAAAGCAGCCTGACGTTGCGGTATCAGCTATGAGCCTGTTTTCGTGGCTGCGTCCGGCGAGTGCGGTGGTGCCGGTGGATTTGCAGCAGCGTCTGGCGCAGCTGCCGGCGCTAACCGAACTGAGCGAATGCACGCTGCGTGAACAGCGCTGGGTGGTGCTGGATCTGGAAACCACCGGGCTGAATCTGAACAAGGATCGTGTGTTGTCGATTGGTGCGGTGGTGATCGAAGATGGCGCGATCGACTTCAGCCAGCAGTTCGAGCGCACGCTGCAGTGTCGCGAATTGAAGCTCAGCCCCAGCGTGTTGATTCACGGCTTGGGGCCGAACGCGATTGCAGCCGGCAGTGAACCGGCCGAGGCATTGCTGGAGTTATTGGAGTTTATCGGTGACAGCCCGGTGCTGGCGTTTCATGCGCCGTTCGACCAACACATGCTTGGACGTGCGCTAAAGGAGCATCTGGGGCACAAGTTGCAGCAGGTGTTTCTCGATGTCGCGGACATCGCCCCGCTGGTGTGTCCACAGGCGCAGATCCGTGAGGCCGGGCTGGATGAGTGGATCGACTGGTTCAAGCTTGAAGTGTTCGAGCGGCATAACGCGAGCGCCGATGCGCTGGCCACGGCGGAACTGGCGTTGATTCTGTTCAGCCGGGCGCGGGGGCAGCAGATTCATAGTCCGTTGAACTTGCAGCAGCGGTTGAGTCAGTGGAAGCGGAGACAGCAGGCGCCTTCGTTTTAGAAGCACCCTCACCCCAGCCCTCTCCCGGAGGGAGAGGGAGCCGACCGTGGTGTCTGAAGCCTTACATCGACTTGAAAGACCGAGTCGATTATGGATTCGGCAATGCACTTTCAGGTCAGCGTGTCTCGCAAGCATCCCCCGATCAGTCCCCTCTCCCTCTGGGAGAGGGCTAGGGTGAGGGTTTGCCTTCGCCGCCCACCTGACCAGTGGCCAATTGCTAACCATTCCCACCTCTGCCACAATCGCGAACAATTCGCGTTAGTTAACATTTCCCAATCGGTGATGTCCGGTGTCGTCAGTCCCAAGCCCTCACAGTGAGCTCGTCGGTGCGATGTATCGCGACCATCGCGGTTGGCTGCTGACATGGTTGCGGCGCAATGTGGCTTGCCCGCAGCGCGCCGAGGACTTGAGCCAGGACACCTTCGTGCGCTTGCTCGGTCGCGACGAAATGCCGACACCCCGCGAGCCGCGCGCCTTTCTGGTGGCGATCGCCAAAGGCTTGTTGTTCGACTACTTCCGCCGCGCTGCGCTGGAACAGGCCTACCTCACCGAACTGATGCTGATCCCCGAAGGCGAACAACCGTCGGTGGAAGAACAGCAAATGATCCTCGAAGACCTCAAAGCCATCGATCGCCTGCTCGGCAAACTGTCGACCAAGGCCCGCGCCGCTTTCCTTTATAACCGCCTCGACGGCCTCGGCCATGCCGAGATTGCCGACAAGCTCGGCGTTTCGGTGCCGCGTGTACGCCAGTATCTGGCGCAAGGCATTCGTCAGTGCTACATCGCCCTGTACGGCGAACCGACATGAGTCCGGCCAGTTCCAGACCGGTGCCGGCGCATGTGCTGGACGCGGCGATTGCCTGGCAACTGACCCTCGATTCGAGCAGTCCGCTGGAGCGCGAAGAGTTCGCCAAATGGCACGCGGCCAATGAAGAACACGCCCGCGCCTGGCAGCAACTGGGCATGCTCGATCAGCGTTTCAGCGTGGCCAAGGGCCCGGCTCGCAGTGCCTTGCTGCAATCGCGCGAGGGTGTTCGCCGTCGAGTGCGCAAGCTCGGCAGTGGGCTGGCCAGCGTCGTGGTGATCGTGGGTCTGGGGCTGTTCGCCAGTGAACGGTTTATGCCGCTGGATTACTGGCTCGCCGATCAGCGCACCGCTACCGGTGAGCAGCGCACCGTGCGCCTGGCTGACGGCACCGTGCTGAATCTCAATACTCACAGTGCGGTGGATGTGCGCTTCGATGAGACACGCCGACTGATCGTGTTGCAGGAAGGCGAAATTCTCGTCGAGACCGGTCACGGCGATCCGCGGCCCTTCATCGTTGAAACCCGCGAAGGCAGCATGCGTGCCTTGGGCACGCGGTTTCTGGTCAAGCGTGAAGACGAAGGCACGCGCCTGAGCGTGTTGCAGTCGGCGGTCGCGGCGCACCCGCAATCCAGCCCTGAAGAGCAGATCCTCCATGAAGGCCAGCAAGTGCTGCTGCGCAGTGATGGGCTGGGCTCGGTTGTCGCGCTCAATCCCGGCGCTGATGCCTGGACGCGCGGCATGCTGGTGGTGGATAACGCGCGCCTCGGCGATCTGGTGCATGAACTGGGGCGTTATCGTCGCGGGCATCTGGGCGTGGCGCCGGACGTGGCGGACCTGCGGATTACCGGCAGTTTCCCGCTGCATGACACCGACAAAGCCTTGAGCGCGCTGCTGCCGACCCTGCCAGTGCAGATCGAGCGGCATACGGCGTATTGGGTGACCGTCGCGAAGGCCGAGCCCTCCTCCCCTTGACCTGATCGTTCCCACGCTCTGCGTGGGAATGCAGCCCGGGACGCTCTGCGTCCCTGCCAAAGCGGACGCGGAGCGTCCATTGAGGCATTCCCACGCGGAGCGTGGGAACGATCAAGCCCGCAGAAATGTGGCTGTTTTCCAGCTAATAGAAATTATTTTCATCCAGCCCTATCACTTTCTGTTTTTCATCCGGCACACAGGCAATTGAGAAATATTTCCATTCAGGAGCCGCCGTATGTCCCGTTCGCTAGACACCTTGTTGCGCCCCAGTCTGCTGGCTGTCGCCATTGCGCTCAGCGCGCCGCTGATCAGCAGTCCGTTGCTCGCCGCTGAACAAGCGTCCAGCGTGCGCGCCTACAACCTGCCGGCGGCGCCATTGGCGACTACGCTGAACCAAATCGCCAGCCAGGGCGGCCTCGCGCTGTCGTTGAACCCGTCGCTGGCAGCGGGCAAGACTTCCGCGCCGGTAAGCGGCCAATTCGATGCAACTGGCGCCCTGCGCGCGGCACTGCGTGGCACCGGTCTGCAACTGGAACAAAGCAGCACTGGCACCTACACCCTGGTTACCGTGCCTGAAGGTGTGATGGCGCTGCCGGAAACTTCCGTCATCGGTGTGGAAAACCTCGAAAGCGCCTGGGGCCCGGTCGAAGGCTACACCGCCACTCGCACCGCCGCTGGCACCAAGACCGACACCGCGCTGGTCGAAGCACCGCGTTCGATCTCCGTGGCGACCCGTCAGCAAATGGAAGATCGTGGCGTGCACAGCCTCGATGATGCCGTGCGCTACATGCCGGGTATCACCGCCAGCAGCTACGGCAGCGACACCCGCGCTGACTGGCTGCGCGTACGCGGCTTCGAGCCGACCCAGTTCCTCGACGGCCTGCCGTTGCCAAAAGGTGTGTACGCCAACCCGAAACAGGAAACCTGGAACCTCGACCGCCTCGCCCTGCTGCGCGGCCCGGCCTCTTCGGTTTACGGTCAGACCCCGCCGGGTGGCCTGCTCGACATGGTCAGCCGTCGCCCAAGCGCCGAAGCCAGCAGCGAAATCCAGTTGCAATACGGCAGCGACAACCACCGTCAGATCAACTTCGCCAGCACCGGCAAGATCGACGATGCCGGCCAGTTTCTCTATGGCCTCAGCGGCGTAGTACGTGACAGCGGCACGCAGGTCGATCACGTCGACAACAAGCGCTACAACATCGCGCCGAGCCTGACCTGGAACATCGACGACGACACCAAGCTCACCCTGCTGAGCCAGTTCACCCGCGACGATACCGGCATCACCAGCCAGTTCCTGCCAGTGCAGGGCACCAAGATCAAATCGCCGTTCGGTGATATTTCCCACCACAAGAATCTGGGTGATCCGGACTGGGAATATTACGACCGCACCTACTACGCGCTGGGCTATGCCTTTGAACATCGTCTGAACGATGTCTGGCAGTTCAAGCAGAACCTGCGTTACACCAAGTCGGATCTGTCGTTCCAGTCGCTGACGCCGGGTTCCTATCCGTTCGCGCAAGTTGACGATCAGGGCAACGTAAACCGCACCAGCACCAGCGTCGACGAAGACATCAGCCAGTTCGCCGTGGACAACAACTTCCAGGCCGACTTCGCCACCGGTGACATCCGCCACACCCTGCTGCTGGGCCTGGATCACCAGCGCAGCAACACCAACTACACCTCGATCTTCGGTGATGGCCTGCCAACCAACGTCATCACGCCGATCTACGGTCAGCCGATCGTGCGCCCGGCGCGCTCGACGGCGTTTTACGACTACAACCAGAAGACCTACCAGACCGGCCTGTACGTGCAGGATCAGATGGCTCTCGACCAGTGGCGCCTGACCCTCGGCGGCCGTGAAGACTGGGTGCACACCAGCACCAAATTCATCAACAAGGGCGATGCGACCAACACCCAGCGCGACAAGGCCTTCAGCGGCAACGCAGCGCTCAGCTATGTCTTCGACAACGGTTTCGTGCCGTACCTGTCGTACGCCGAGTCGTTCCAGCCGACCACCGGTGCCGACGCCTCGTCCACCGAGTCGCTCAAACCGACCGAAGGCAAGCAGTGGGAACTGGGCATCAAGTACCAGCCACCGGGCAGCAAAACCCTGCTGACCGCTGCCGTGTATGAGCTGACCCAGAAGAACGTCTCCGTCAACACCTTCGTCAACAACGTGTCGATCACCAGCCAGACCGGCGAAGTGAAAGTCAAAGGCCTGGAGCTGGAAGCGGTTTCCGATGTGACCGATAACTTGAAAGTCATTGCCGCCTACACCTTGGCCAAATCCGAAGTGCAGAATGGCGTCGACAAGGGCAATCGCCTGCAACTGATGCCGAACCAGCAAGCGTCGTTGTGGACCGATTACACCTGGCACGCCGGCGTGCTCGACGGCTTCGGCATAGGCGGTGGCGTTCGCTACACCGGCAACACCTACGGCGACAAGGCCAACACCTGGCTGGGCAAGGCGGATGCCTACACCGTGTTCGACGCCACTGTGCATTACGACCTCGGCCGTCTGGACAACAGCCTCAAAGGCGCGTCGCTGGCACTCAACGCGACCAACCTGTTCGACAAGGACTACATTTCCACCTGTGACGGTTTCTATTGCTACTACGGCGACCAGCGTAGCGTCGTCGCCAGCGCTACTTACAAGTGGTAAGCAACTGAGCTGAAACAGGCCCTGTGACCAGGCCGTCCCTCGTGGACGGCTTTGGTGTTTTTGAAGGTCATGAAATGAAAAGTAAAACAATTCGTCGCTGGTCGTTCGTCCACACCTGGACCAGCCTGGTCTGCACCGTGTTTTTGCTGATGCTGGCACTGACTGGTCTGCCACTGATTTTCCATCACGAGATCGAACATCTGCTCGGCGATGCACCCGAAGTGCGCGAGATGCCGGCCGACACACCGCGCCTGAATCTGGCGCAACTGGTCGAGGCCGCCGAGAAACATCGTCCAGATGAAGTCGTGCAGTATTTCGGTTTCGATGACGATGAGCCAAATGCCGTGCTGACGATCATGGCGAAAACCGCCGGCACTGAACCGAACTCATCGCACACCTTCATGCTCGATGCACGTACCGGTGAAGCACTGGAAACGCCGTCGGCCAACGGCGGCTTGATGCTGTTTATCCTGCGCCTGCATGTCGACATGTTCGCCGGGCTGCCGGGCAAGTTGCTGCTGGCGCTCATGGGGCTGCTGTTTGTTGTGGCCATCGTGTCCGGAACGGTGCTGTATCTGCCGTTCATGCGCCGCCTGAAATTCGGCACGGTGCGCCAGGATAAATCCACCCGCTTGCGCTGGCTCGACCTGCATAACCTGATCGGCGTAGTCACCCTGACCTGGGCGCTGGTGGTCGGCGTGACCGGTGTGATCAGCGCCTGCGCCGACTTGTTGATCGCGGCTTGGCGCAACGATGCGCTGACCGCCCTGATCGAACCTTACCGCGATGCTCCGCCGCTGACACACCTGGCGCCGGCCACCCGCCTGCTCGACATTGCCGCTGAAGTCGCGCCGGGGATGAAGCCGGATTTTATTGCCTTCCCCGGCACACGCTTTTCCAGCGAACACCATTACTCGGTGTTCATGAAGGGTGGCACGCATTTGACCTCGCACTTGCTGACGCCGGTGCTGATCGATGCGACCACGCTGCAGGTCACTGCGGTGGCCGAGCGACCTTGGTACATGGACGCCATGGGCATGTCGCAGCCGCTGCACTTTGGTGATTACGGCGGCATGCCGATGAAAATTCTCTGGGCCACGCTGGATGTGCTGACGATCATTGTGCTCGGCAGCGGCGTGTATCTGTGGGTGGTGCGGCGCAAAGCGGCGAAGCCTGTGCTGGAAACGGCGGAGACCTCTGCATGAAGCCGCGTCAGTCGAATTTCTGGAAGGTGTTCAGCACGCCGATCGTGATTGCATTGCTCAGTGCATCGGGGTTGTTTGCGGCGTTGTTGGGGGATGGGGTTTGGGATGCGTTGAGCTGGGTTGGGTTGGGTGTCCCGGCCGTTCTGGCGATCAGGGGATTGCTGCAGCGAAGCTAAAGAAACCTGTGGGAGCGAGCCTGCTCGCGAAAGCGCTCTGACATTCAACACCAATGTTGACTGTACCGACGCCTTCGCGAGCAGGCTCGCTCCCACATTGGTTTTGCGTCGGACGTGAGCAGGTGGCGTTACGCGCTATGCTGCCCCCTCACTGTCCTGATCGAGACCCTGCCAATGTCCGCCCCCAGCATGACCCTGTACCACAACACGCTCTCTCCGTTCGTGCGCAAAGTGATGGTGTTGCTGCATGAAACCGGCCAGCAGGATCGCGTCGCGCTGCAAGACTGCGTGCTCAGTCCGGTCAGCCCGAGCGCCGAGCTCAACGCCGATAATCCGTTGGGCAAGATCCCCGCCCTGCGTCTGGCCGACGGCCATGTCATCCATGACAGCCGCGTCATCCTCGATTACCTCGACCAGCAGCACGTCGGCAACCCGCTGATCCCGCGTGAAGGCGCGGCCCGCTGGCGGCGTCTGACCCTGGCCTCGATGGCCGACGGGATCATGGATGCGTCGGTGATGGTGCGTTATGAATTGGTCCTGCGCGCACCGGAGAAGCATTGGGACGAATGGCTCGAAGCCCAGCGCGACAAGATCCGCCGCGCCCTCGCTGTATTGGAAAAGGAAGCCATCGCCGAGCTGACCAGCCATTTCGATGTGGCAGCGATCAGCGTCGCCTGTGCGCTGGGTTATCTCGATCTGCGCTTCCCGGATCTGGGCTGGCGTGATGCCAACCCGCAACTGGCCAACTGGTTTTTTGAAGTGAGTCAGCGACCGTCCATGATCGCCACGATGCCCAAGCCTTAAATCGGCGGCGCCTGTTCCGGCCTCGCGAGCAGTCTCGCTCCCACATTGGATTTGGGTTTGGCAGAGATTTCTGTTTCAGCACAAATCCTGTGGGAGCGAGCCTGCTCGCGAATGCACCACCTCGGTTCCGGCGGCAGCGCTGCAAAAATCAGTGTCACCAAAACCTCTACCTCCCGCTGATCTTCACGCAACCCGCTCATTGCATCGCCCCCACATCAAACTCCAACGGCTTGCCCGGCTTCTGCCCAATCCCGTACCAATCCAGTTTGCGCGTCAGCACCATAAACACACCGAGCAGACCGAACAGCAACAACGAGCCCATCAGCAACGCGTAATCCTCAGCGCTCAACAAGCCATAAAGCAGGCCGTACAGGGCCGCCAATCCCGCCGAAAAACTCAAACCGTGACGCACACTGCGCAGCACGTGGCAGACATAAAACCCGATCAACAGCACACAAGCACTGGCCGACAACAGATACGCCAGAGCAAAACCAATGTGCTCCGACAACGACAGCAACAGCAGATAAAAGAACGCCAGCGCCACACCGACCAGCGCGTATTGCACCGGGTGCACAGCAAGACTCTTGAGCACTTCGAACAGGAAGAAACCGGCGAACGTCAGCACGATGAACAGCAGCGCATATTTGATCGCCCGGTCACTCTTCAGGTACTGATCTACCGGATCGATGAAACTCACACCAAAGCTGCGGCCGTTGAATGCCTCGCAATCATTGCCGCTGACGCAACGGCTCATGGCGTCTTGCAGATTGGTGGAGAAAAACGTGGTCTGCCAATCGGCGCTGAAACCCTGATCGTTGATCTCACGCTTGGCCGGCAGGAAATTGCCGATGAAACTTGGATGCGGCCAATTCGCAGTGAGGCTGACGCTGCTGCTCTTGCCCACCGGCAGCACCTGCAACGAACCGGTGCCTTGCAGGCGCAAATCGAAACCGAAGCTCAGTTCCGTGGTTTTGCTGGTGTCGAGCAGCGGCAGCGTCACTCGCACACCCTCGCCGAGCCAGCCGACCTGGGTGCCCGGCACGAAGTCCAGACGCTGGCCATCGAGTTCCAGTTTCAGCGCATTTTCGATGCCGCGAATGTCGCTGATACCGACGGCGAGAAACGGCGCGTCGAACTGGTAATCAGTGAAGTCTTCCTTGATGCCCAACTGCGCCGGCAATGAGAAATGGCCGTTGATGCGGTTATCGGCGTGGAATAGCCGCGCCTCATAAATACCCCGCGCACGCAGTTCGGTTTGCACCTGACCATCGAGTTCGAAACGCTCCGGCAGGAAATACAGACGACCGCGCTCTTCGCTCGGTTCGTCGTAGCGCTGATTGGTTTTGTCGTTGGTTTTCCAGTTGTGAATCACTTTGCGATACGGCACCACCATCACCGGCCCGCTCAGTTGCTGGCTGTAGCTGGAGCTGCGGGCAATGTCTTCAAGCACGCCGTCGCGCAACTGTTGGCGATCGTCGATGACGCCGTCGATCATCAGCAGCGGGATCAGCAACAGCAGGATCAGCACGGCGATGGCGCCGAGCTTGATGGTCAGATTCTTGTTCATGGGACTCTCCCTGTTTGGATGGGCAGAGTCTGGTGATCGGGTGTGGGGGGTTTGTGGGGGGAATATGGAGATTGTGTGGAGACTTCACTGGCCCCTTCGCGAGCAGGCTCGCTCCCACATTGGATCTGTGTCGTTCACAAATCCCCTGTGGGAGCGAGCCTGCTCGCGAAGGCCGCGCCTCGGTATCAAGACAGGCGCAATGTCACTTCCACACCGCTTTCGACATTGCGGATCTGCATCGACCCACCATGCAACTTGACCACTTCTTCAACAAAGTTAAGCCCCAACCCGGTGCTTTTGCGCCCACTGTCCGGACGCGGCAATGAGTAGAAACGCTCGGTCAAACGCGGCAAGGCGTAGTCAGGAATCGGCGCCGTTTCATTGAACAATCGAAATTCGGTCTGCTCGCCAACCCGCTCGGCACTGAAACGCAGCAGCCCCTGAACCGGGGTGAAATCCAGCGCATTCTCCAACAAGTTACCCAACGCCTGACGCAGCAGAAACGGCTCGCCAATCAGCAGCAGATCCGCCGCAATAGCCTGTTCGATGCGCAACTGCTTACCTTCAATCCGCGCCGCCTGCCCTTGCAGCAACTCATCGACCAACACCGTCAACGGCACGGCGACCCGCTCCTCCAAGCCTTGACGTTGTTCAACCTGGGCCAGATTGAGCAAGCGTTCGATCAACTGCTGCATCCGCACACTTTCGCTGTCGATGTTGCCGACAAAGCGCAGTCGCTGAACCGGCGGCATGTCGCCTTGCAGCAACTCCGCCGCGCCACGAATCGCCGCCAGCGGACTTTTCAGTTCATGGGTCAGCGTGTGCACATAGCGCTCGACGTAAGCCTTGCCTTCCAGTTGCGTACGCATCTGCTCCACAGCGGTGGCGAGCTGTTCCAGTTCACCGCCACGGTAATGCGGCACCTCAACGCGCCGGCCTTCGCTGACCGCCTGGGCATAACCGGTCAACCGGTGCAGCGCACGGCTCAGCCACCACGACAGCAATGCGCCAAAGAGCAGACCGAGTCCGATCAATCCGGCGCCATAAAACAGCAAGCGCCGCTCGGTGCGATCGACATACGGCTGCAATGAGCTGTTGGGTTTGGCCACGGTGACCACACCGATGATCTTGCCGTTGTCGCGGATCGGCGCGCCGACGTGCATCACCGACGAGCTGGCGTCATCCGGATCGCTGCGGCTCGAACGTGCGCCGTATTCACCGCGCAACGTCAGGTAGACGTCGTTCCAGCGCGAGTAATCCTGACCGACCGCGACGCCACTGGAATCGAGCACGACGATGCCCTTGGCGTCAGTGACGTAGATACGGTGGTTGACCTGATTTTTCGGCAAGCCCCAAATCGTTGCTTGCGGCTGGCGCTCGCCATACGCGCGCAGCAGTTCGGGCCAGCGGTTCTCACTGAGGGTGCCAGCCTTGAAATCATCGCGCAGGATTTCTGCCATCAGGTTGGCGGTATCGACCAGGGTTTCTTCGGTGGACTGACGCACGCCGGGGCGGATTTCCTCCATCACCGTGTTGAGCACAAAATAACCGGTGAGGCCGACAAACAGCACATACACCAGAAAGATCCGCAGCCCCAGCGACATCAGCTGTGCCCCGGGCTGTAGCTGTAACCGAGGCCGCGATGGGTCTGGATCGGCTCGGCGTCGGCGCGCACCAGACGCAGTTTGGCGCGTACGCTTTTGATGTGACTGTCGATGCTGCGCTCGTAGCCGGCGTCGGCGGCGACGCCTAGCGCATCAAGTAATTGTTCGCGGCTGAACACCCGTTCGGGTTGTTCGAGCAGGCATTGCAACAGGCGGAATTCGTGGCGGGTCAGGCTCAGGTTCTGGCCGCGATAACTGATTTGCACACGTTCAGGATCGACCCGAAACAGCGCTGAAGTGGCTTCAATCGTGGGGCGCGGCGCCATGCGTTTGAGAATGGCCTTCACCCGCGCAGCGACTTCACGCGGACTGAACGGCTTGACCACGTAGTCGTCGGCGCCGATCTCCAGGCCCACCACACGATCGATCTCGGCATCGCGGGCGCTGAGAAACAGCACCGGCACTTCGCTGAAGCGCCGCAGTTGCTTGCAGGTCTCGAAACCGCTGATGTCCGGCAGGCCAATGTCGAGGATGATCAGATCGGCCGGGGTCTGCCGCTGATGCTCCAGCGCCGCCGCGCCGAGGCACAGCCACGTGGTGCTGAAGCCCTCGCCCTGCAAGGCAAAAATCAGCGTGTCGGCAATCGCCGCTTCGTCTTCGACAATCAGAATATGAGGCATGGCGTCCGAGCCCGTGGTTGAGTGCGCGAACGGTGCCCCAAGCCTGACGTTACGTCAATGAGACCACTTGGTTCAGCAGTCCGGCTTGTCGGCCGTAAAACGACGCGCCGGGTTCACCGCTGCGCCAAATTCGCGCAAGGCCTTGGCACCGATCAACAGCGGGTAGTTGAAGTTGCTGCGGTCGGTCAGGTTGACCTCAACGGTACGCTTGACGTTGCCCAGGCACAGCTCCAGATCGACCACCGGGCGTTTGGCGACTTCGGTGCTTTCGCCCTCATCCTCTTCGTCCGAGCGGCTTTTGATCTTGCTGATCCGCGCGACCTTGTGTTCGTAGACCTTGTTGCTGGCGTCCTTGGTACCGAGGCGGAAACGCACCCAGTCGTCGCCGTCACGGGTGAAGGTTTCGATGTCCTTGGCCGACAGCGAGGCGGTAAGTGCGCCGGTGTCCATCTTGGCCTTGAGCACTTCACCGCCGATTTCCGGCAGTGCGATGTATTCGTAGCGCCCGTACAGGGTCGGCTCGGCGGCCATGACCGGCAGGGCGACGAGGGCAAACAGTGCAAGGAGGGATTTCACGTAAGGGGCTTCCTTGGAAATTGAGGGCGGCAGATTGGGATTTTAGACACCCATTGAGGCATTCGTTCGCCTTGAAATCGCTTTCGCGAGCAGGCTCGCTCCCACAGGGTTTTGTGTTGAGCGCACATTTTCAATACACCTGAATCCAGTGTGGGAGCGAGCCTGCTCGCGAAGAGGCCAGCACATTCAGCACAACGCTTGAGCCAAGCATACCCAGCCAAAAGTGAAACATTCGTCACCAGCGATTTGGCCTGTCGCGCGAAGCTGCTTATCATGGCGCGCCCATCCGTTTGCAAAGAGTTGCTTATGCGCCGCCTGCTCACCGGCTGTTTCGTCACCTTGCTGCTGTTGCTCAACACCCTGATCCTGATCGGGCCGTTGCTGGTGTTTGCCCTGCTCAAACTGATCGCACCAGGCCGCTGGCGCGATTACGCGTCGGCGGCGGTAATGTGGATCGCCGAGACCTGGGCCGAGATCGACAAGCTGATTTTCCGCCTGTGCATTCCCACCCAATGGGACATTCGCGGCGGTGAAGACCTGCGCAGCGACACCTCGTATCTGGTAGTCAGTAACCACCAATCGTGGGTCGACATTCCGGCGCTGATCCAGACCCTCAACCGACGCACGCCGTTCTTCAAATTCTTCCTCAAGAAAGAGCTGATCTGGGTGCCGTTTCTGGGGCTGGCGTGGTGGGCGCTGGATTACCCGTTCATGAAGCGCTACACCAAGGCATTCCTGGCGAAGAACCCGGAGCTGGCGGGCAAGGATCTGGAAATCACCAGACAGGCCTGCGAGCTGTTCAAGCGTCAGCCGGTGACCGTGGTGAATTATCTGGAAGGCACGCGCTACACCGCCGCGAAAAGCGCGCAGCAGCAATCACCGTTCAACCACTTGCTCAAGCCCAAGGCTGGCGGCGTGGCCTTTGTGTTGGCGGCGATGGGTGAACAGCTGGATGCGATTCTCGACGTCACCGTGGTTTATCCACAGGCGAAAATCCCGGGGTTCTGGGATTTGATCAGCGGCAACGTGCCGCGCGTGATCATCGACATCAAGACCCGCGAACTCGACCCGGCGCTGTGGCAGGGTGATTACGAGAATGATCCGGTGTTTCGCGAGAAGGTCCAGAGCTGGGTCAACCAGCTCTGGAACGAGAAAGATCAGCGCATCGCCGAACTGCGCAGCGAGCGCCGCTGAATCAGCTACCGGTGCCGGCGCCCCAGATGCTGCCCAGGCTTTGCAACAGCGGGCCGCCGACGCCTTGGTCACCCAAGTACTTGAGCAGCACCGGGGCAAACTGGCCGACCATGCCGCTGTCCATGCCCAAGGCACCGAAAGCGTTGTTCAGGTCATTGGTGTCCTTGACGTTGCCCAGGGCGTTTTCCAGACCGGCGGACTTGCCGGACTGACCGAGCAACCCGCTCAACGCCGCCAGGTTACCGCTACCGCCCGACAGCTTGTCGATGCCCGGTACTTCCTTGGCCAACTGCGAATAATCGGTGCTGCTCAATTGGTTCTTGGCCAGGCCGAGCATGGCGCTGGTGCCGCCGACAGCTTGCTGCGGCGTAACTCCCAGACCGGTGACGGCTTGCAGCAGACCGGCGGTTTCCGAGGTCGGCGCGGCAGCGGTGGCAGCGTTGCCACCCTGCATGCTCGAAGCCGCCTTGGTCACATCGTCGAGGCTGAAACCGGCGAACACCGGGCTGGCCGCAAGGGTCATCAGTGAAGCCAAGGCAATACCGCGTGAAATCTTCATTCAGACATCCTCTTGCGCTGTGAAAACCACCCGTTGAGCGGGCAGCGAAACTGCCGGTTTGACCGAGTATCTGCCGGCATGTTCCGGCGCGGCGCATCCATTTTCGTCCGGCCTGCGTATATAAAACGTGAAATCCCGGACACCCTCGTGATGAATGGCACAACCGCTGTCGCTGAACTAGCCTGTGAACAGTCCGAGCCCAGCCCTCGTCGCTCGACCTTTGCCTGGAGAGTCGTCATTCCCATCGCCGACACCGATCAGCTGCGACAGTTGTTGGCCCAGTGTTCACTGGGTGATCGTCGCGCCTTCGAAACGCTCTATCGCAGCGTCGGCCCACGCCTGCATGGCGTCGCGCTGCGCTTCATGGGCCGCGCGGATCTCGCCGAAGAAGTGCTGCAGGAAGCCTTCGTGCGCATCTGGAACAACGCCTCGCGCTACGAAGCGCACCTGTCGGCACCGCTGACCTGGATGATCAACATCACCCGCAATCAGGCCATCGACCAGTTGCGCAAACATCGTGACCGGCCACTGACCGACCTCGAACAGGACGCCCTGCCGGACGAAAGCCCTTCAGCGCATGATCAGTTGAACAGCGCCCGCGAGGCTCAGACGTTGAACCGCTGTCTGGACACCCTTGAAAGCATGCAGCGCCAATCGATCACCGTGGCCTACTTTCAGGGATTGTCATGCACGGAACTCGCCGAACATCTCGCCACGCCACTGGGGACGGTGAAATCGTGGATCCGCCGTGGCATGGAACGTCTGCGCCGGTGCCTTGAATCATGAACTACCAGACCCCTGCCCTGCGCCGCGCCCTCGCTGCCGATTACGCCATCGGCCTGATGTCCGCGCCAGCGCGGCGGCGGTTTGAGCAATTGCTGCTGGACGACGCATTGTTGCGAGCTGAAGTGGCGCAATGGCAGGAAAGCCTCGCCTCTCTCACCCAAACACTTCCGGAACATCCCGTACCCGACCGAGTGTGGCAAGGCATTACCGCGCGGATCGAACCGCAAGTGCTGCATGTGCCCGAGAAGCGGCCGTTCTGGAACTGGCTACGGGTTACCGCTGCACTGTGTTCGATCGTGGTGCTGGTGTTCCTCGGCTCGCTGTACAACCGCGACGACGCCCGCTACCGCGCCACCCTGCTGACCGCCGATGCGCAACCGGCGCTGAAGGTCGAGGCACATGCGGATTATCTGCAGGTCGAGCCGTTGACATTGGCGGCGGTTGATGCGGATCGCAGCCTGGAACTGTGGGCGATTCCGGCGGATGGCAAACCGATTTCCCTCGGCGTTATTCCGGCGGGTGGCAAAGGCAAGGTTGAGTTGAGCGAAGCGCAGAAGGTGTTGATCGGCAAACCGATTGCTTTGGCGGTCAGTCTGGAACCTAAAGGTGGTTCGCCGACCGGACAGCCGACTGGGCCGGTGCTGTATCAAGGGACGTTGGCGGCCCTTTGAAGCAAAGCCCCTCACCCTAGCCCTCTCCCAGAGGGAGAGGGGACTGACCGGGGGATATTGACGCAATACGCCGACGTGGAAGACTTGCGTTGAATCCATAGTCGACTCGATATTTCAGGTCGATGAACGACGCAAGTCACCTCGGTCGGCCCCCTCTCCCTCTGGGAGAGGGCTGGGCGGGCGGCGTTCCGATGAGGGTAGCTTTTGACCTTGCCTTCCCACAAAAAACGGCGACCCTGAGGTCGCCGCTTTGTATTGCGCTTAAGCCCTACGCCGCACTAAAGAACTTATGCGGATCAATCACAAACTTCTTCGGCACGCCCGCATCGAACTTCCCACAGGACCTCACCCCCCCGAAACAACCAAAGGCTGCAGTTTTTTAGGTCATTAATTGCTTGTCGTGAAACTCAATATTTCAAAAAGAACTAGACACCTGTCAGATCTGACAGGTGTCTAGCGATCAGGGCTGGAATAGGCTGCTGGTGTGTCAATTGTTCGAAGAAGCGAGGTGCAATTAACGGTCATTCAACGGGAGATACAGTGATGGAGAAGCAATGCAGTCCGCGCGATCAACTGCTCGAATCAGATGTCCCGCCGATCATCTTTTGCATCAGCCCGGACGATCCGATCATCAAATACATCAAAGCGGGGCAGAAGGTTACTTATGACCTTGTGCCCGGTGATAACGGAAAAAACTACGCGATAAACATTCAAATCGAAGACGAATGACAGGCTGAAAAATCAATACGGCAACATGTGTGAAATGAAGTTCTTCATAAATAAACAGGAAGCGCAGAAATGGCACAACCACCAAGAATAACCGGCACGGTTAAATGGTTTAACGACGAAAAAGGCTTCGGCTTTATTACGCCTGAGGGCGGAGGCGATGATCTTTTCGTCCACTTCAAAGCCATCCAATCGGACGGATTCAAGAGCTTGAAAGAAGGTCAGACTGTTACTTTCATTGCTGCAAAAGGACAGAAGGGAATGCAAGCGGAAGAAGTTAAGGTCGTATAGAAAACGGCTCGATAAAAAACGGCGCCTGGATGGCGCCGTTCTCGTACTGCGCAAATGTTATGCCGCACTAAACAACTTATGCGGATCAATCACAAACTTCTTCGGCACGCCCGCATCGAACTCGCCGTAACCTTCCGGCGCCTGATCGAGGCTGATCACCTGCACGCCCACCACTTCGGCAATGTTGATGCGATCCCACATGATCGCCTGCATCAGTTGGCGGTTGTACTTCATCACCGGGGTCTGGCCGGTGTGGAAGCTGTGCGACTTGGCCCAGCCCAGACCGAAGCGGATGCTCAGGCTGCCCATTTTTGCGGCAGCGTCTACGGCACCCGGATCTTCGGTGACGTACAGGCCCGGGATACCGATCTTGCCGGCAACACGCACCACGCCCATCAACGAGTTGAGTACGGTGGCCGGGGCTTCCGATTTGGCACCGTCATGGCCGTGACCGCGGGCTTCGAAACCGACGCAGTCCACCGCGCAGTCGACCTCCGGTTCGCCCAACAGCGCGGCGATTTGTTCGTGCAGTGGCGCGTCCTTCGACAAGTCGACGATCTCAAAACCCTGGGCCTTGGCGTGGGCCAGGCGGATGGTGTTGACGTCGCCGATGATCACCACCGCAGCACCGAGCAGACGCGCAGAAGCGGCAGCCGCCAGCCCGACCGGGCCAGCGCCGGCAATGTAAACGGTGCTGCCCGGACCAACGCCCGCAGTGACCGCGCCGTGGTAACCGGTCGGGAGAATGTCGGAGAGGCAAGTCAGGTCGCGGATTTTCTCCATGGCCTTATCGCGGTCCGGCAGTTTCAGCAGGTTGAAGTCGGCGTATGGCACCAGCACGTACTCGGCCTGGCCACCGGTCCAGTCGCCCATGTCGACGTAGCCGTATGCGCCGCCGGCACGGGCCGGGTTGACGGTCAGGCAGACGCCAGTGTGTTGCTCTTTGCAGGAACGGCAGCGTCCGCAAGCGACGTTGAACGGTACGGAGACCAGGTCGCCGATTTTCAGGTTTTCGACGTCGGAGCCTTTCTCGATCACCTCACCGGTGATCTCATGGCCCAGCACCAGACCGGTCTGCGCCGTGGTACGGCCGCGCACCATGTGCTGGTCGGAGCCGCAGATGTTGGTGGAAACCACTTTGAGAATGACCCCGTGCTCGATCTTGCGACCGCGCGGGTCCTGCATTTTCGGATAGTCGATTTTCTGTACTTCGACCTTGCCAGCGCCGAGATACACCACACCACGATTGCCAGACATGCTTTCACCTCGCTGTTGTTTTTATGGAACCGCGTTGCCCAGGCAGGCAGCGCGTTGAGTGCTCGGGTATTGCTTGTTGGTTTTGCGTTGTCAGTTATGGCCCCTTCGCGAGCAGGCTCGCTCCCACAGTTGATCTTTGGTGTGACAGAGACCTGTGTTTCAACACAAATCCCTGTGGGAGCGAGCCTGCTCGCGAAAGCGATCTAAAGAACGACGGTTCTATTGGCGTTCAAAAACACCCGTCTCTCGATGTGATACCCAACAGCCCGCGCCAACGTCAGACCTTCGATATCCCGCCCCTTGGCAATCAGATCCTCAGGGTAATGACTGTGATCCACCGCCTCGACGCCTTGGGCAATGATCGGCCCTTCGTCGAGATCGTTATTGATGTAATGCGCCGTCGCGCCAACCAGTTTCACGCCCTTGTTGTAGGCCTGGTGATACGGCTTGGCGCCCTTGAAGCCCGGCAACAACGAGTGATGAATGTTGATCGCCTTGCCATCGAGCTTGCGGCACAGCTCCGGTGACAACACCTGCATGTAGCGGGCGAGGATCACCAGTTCGGCGCCGGACTCTTCGATCACCTGCCACACCTGACGCTCCTGCGACGGTTTGTCGTTGGGGTCGAGGGGGAAATGGTAGTAGGGAATCTGGTGCCAGTCGGCCAGCGGTTTCAGATCCGGGTGATTGGAGACTACCGCCGCCACGTCCATCGACAACTGGCCAATGCGCTGGCGGTAGAGCAAGTCGTTGAGGCAGTGATCGGCCTTGGAAACCATGATCACCACTTTTGGCCGGTAGTTCGGCGCGGTCAGTTCGAAGATCATGCCGAAGGCCTGACCGCGTTCGGCGAGGCCTGCGCGGAAGGATTGCTCGTCGAAACCGTCGGGCTGACGAAATTCCACGCGAATGAAAAAGCGCCCGGAGAGGCGGTCATCGAACGAATGGTGCTCAGTGACGTAGCAACCCTGTTCGAACAGAAAACGCGTGACCGCGTCCACCGTGCCGAGGACGCTGGGGCAGTCGGCGGTCAGAATCCATGTGTCTGGGGCGCGGCTCATGGTGCGGTGACTCCTGTTCTTTGTGCGGGGTGTCAGGGGGATTTTTTCCCCTCACCCTAGCCCTCTCCCGGAGGTAGAGGGGACTGACCGAGGTGTTGTTTCGAGCTATGCCGACCTGAAATATCACGGGTGAATATAGATCACAACAACACCCGAGATCGGCTCCCTTTCCCCCTCTCCCCCCTGGGGGAGAGGGCTGGGGTGAGGGGGTGGCTCTTGATCTTTGTCAGGCCTGAACGCTCAACCCGTACTCAGCCGAAGCATCCTGCAACCACAACCACCAGTAATCCGAAAAGCTGCGACGGATCAACAATTCCCAAGTGTCCTCCGCCGTATGCCGAATCATCAGCTGCGACTTGGCGAACACCGTGCCGACGGCTTTACCCACCGGAAAACTGTTCGGGTGCACGTCATAGCTGGTCGACTTCATCAGCACCTGACGCACGTTCGGCCCGCTCAGCTCGAGCACTTGCTGGCCGCCGCTGACGTTGACGATCGCGATGTGCAGATCGCCCAGCGCTTCACGCAGTTTCTGTTCGGCGGCGAATTCTTCACCGCTCGGCACGATCAGCAGCCACTCGTCCGGGCCCATCCATTGCAGGCTGGTTTCGCCTTTGACGATGACGCTCAGCGCGCCAGGCAGTTCGATGCCCAGGCCCTTGTGCACACCGGCGGCGAACGCGGCATCGTGGCCATCGCCACGGATAGTCAGATGGCCGAGGAGTTTCTTTTCCCGCACGATCACGCCGGCGTTCTTGCGGCCCTTGCCGACCAGGCTGGCGAGGTCGGCATGGTGCAGCGACGACTCGGCACGGGCCCCGGTGGTCGGGCGTTGTTGATAAACATTGGCTGTGGTCATAAAGCACCTTCCTGAATTCTTGATCGTTCCCACGCTCTGCGTGGGAATGCCGCCATGGACGCTATGCGTCCGCTCTTGGGACGCAGAGCGTCCCGGGATGCATTCCCACGCAGAGCGTGGGAACGATCAGTGTCAAATGTTCTGGCGATCCCCCTTCGGATCGAAGAACACCGAAGAAACAATCTCCGCCTCGATCACGCTGCCATCGGCCAGCGGTGCAAACACCCGCTCGCCGAGGCGCTTCAGACCGCCCTTGACCACGCCCATGGCAAACGAATAACCGAGGGAGTTGTGTGCGTAGCTGGAGGTCACGTGGCCGACCATGGTCATCGGAATGGTCTGCTTGGTGTTGAACACCAGTTGCGCACCTTCCGGCAGCCACACGTTCGGATCGATCGGCTTCAGACCGACCAGTTGCTTGCGCTGATCCTTCACGCAGTCTTCACGGTTCATCCCACGCTGACCGATCCACGAGAACGGTTTGGTGCGACCGACGCACCAGCCCATGTTCAGGTCGTCCGGAGTCATCGAGCCGTCCGTATCCTGACCGACAATGATGAAACCCTTCTCGGCACGCAGGACGTGCATGGTTTCAGTGCCGTATGGGGTCAGGTTGTACTGTTTGCCCGCCTCGACGATTTTCTCCAGCACGCCCATCGCATAGTCGGCCTGCACGTTGACTTCGTACGACAGCTCACCGGTGAACGAGATGCGGAACACCCGCGCCGGCACGCCTCCGACCAGACCTTCTTTCCAGGTCATGAACGGGAACGCTTCGTTGCTCAAATCAATGTCAGTCACAGCACTGAGCAGCTTGCGGCTGTTCGGCCCGGACAGGGTCATGGTCGCCCAGTGGTCGGTGACGGAGGTGAAGTAGACCTTCATGTCCGGCCATTCGGTCTGGTGGTACAGCTCCAGCCACTGCAGCACGCGCGCCGCGCCGCCGGTGGTGGTGGTCATGACGAAATGGTTGTCCGCCAGGCATGCCGTGACACCGTCGTCGAAGACCATGCCATCTTCTTTGCACATCAAACCGTAGCGGGCCTTGCCCACGTCGAGCTTGGTCCAGGCGTTGGTGTATACGCGGTTGAGGAACTCGCGGGCATCCGGGCCTTGAATGTCGATCTTGCCGAGGGTCGAGGCGTCGAGCAGGCCGACGCTGTCGCGCACGGCTTTGCATTCGCGCTTCACCGCGGCATGCAGGTCTTCGCCGTTTTTCGGGAAGTACCAAGGACGTTTCCACTGACCGACGTCTTCAAACTCGGCGCCGTTCTTCACATGCCAGGCATGCAGTGCGGTGTGACGCACCGGCTCGAAGATGTGCCCACAGTGACGACCGGCCACGGCGCCGAAAGTCACCGGCGTGTAGTTCGGACGGAACATCGTGGTGCCCATCTGCGGGATGGTCACGTTCAGCGAGCGGGCCGCGATGGCCAGACCGTTGACGTTGCCGAGCTTGCCCTGATCAGTGCCGAAGCCCAGCGCGGTGTAGCGTTTGACGTGCTCGACCGACTCGAAACCTTCGCGGGTGGCCAGTTCGATGGCGGCGGCAGTCACGTCGTTTTGCAGGTCGACGAATTGCTTCGGCGCCCGTGCGGTGTTCTTTTCATGCGGCACCTGGAACAGCGCCAGCGTCGGTTCTTCGTGACGGCTCAGGGCTTTCGGCAGCACGCCTTCGACGGTCTGGAAACCGGCTTCAGCGGCAGCGCGCACGCCACCTTCAAAACCATCAGCCAGCGAATCACCGAGACCGTAAACACCGTTGATACCACCGACGCACACGCGTTTCTGCGGTGCTTCGCCCGGTACGAAACCGAGGATGTCTTCGCGCCAGGTCGGCTTGCCACCGAGGTGCGAAGCCAAGTGGACAACCGGGCTGTAACCACCGGAACTGGCGATCACGTCGCAATCGAGCCATTCGCCAGGACTGGTCACCGAATGGGCTTTGACATCAATCGCGGCAACGCGAGCAGCGGTGACGCGCTTGCTGCCACGGGCTTCAATCACAGCGCTGCCAGTGAGAATCCGGATGCCTTTGGCGCGGGCTTCTTCGACCAATGCACCACGCGGATTGCTACGGGCATCGGCAATGGCGACTACTTGCAGACTGGCGTCGAGCCAATCCAGAGCAACGCGGTAGGCGTGATCGTTGTTGGTCGACAGCACCAGCTTCTTGCCCGGTGCTACGCCGTAGCGGCGCACGTAAGTCGACACCGCACCGGCAAGCATGTTGCCCGGCACATCGTTGTTGCCGTAGACCAGTGGACGCTCGCAAGCACCGGTCGCCAGCACGACACGCTTGGCGCGGACCCGGTGAATACGCTGACGCACCTGACCGATGGGCGCACGGTCGCCGAGGTGATCGGTGAGGCGTTCGTGAATGGTCAGGAAGTTGTGGTCGTGGTAACCGTTGACCGTGGCGCGCGGCAACAGCAGCACGTCCGGGGTGTTCTTCAGTTCAGTGATGACGCTGGCGACCCAGTCCATCGCCGGTTTGCCATCGAGGCTTTCGCGCGAGTCGAGCAGGCTGCCACCGAACTCTTCCTGCTCATCGGCAAGAATCACTCGGGCACCGCTGCGCGCAGCGGCCAGGGCAGCGGCGAGACCGGCCGGGCCAGCGCCGACGATCAGTACGTCGCAGTGCTGGTTCATGTAGTCGTAGGTGTCCGGATCGACTTCGGTCGGCGAACGGCCAAGACCGGCGGCCTTGCGAATGTACTTCTCGTAGGTCATCCAGAACGATTGCGGGTACATGAAGGTTTTGTAGTAGAAACCCGGCGGCATCAGCTTGCCGCCGACCTTGCCGAGAATGCCCATCATGTCGTTGTTGACGCTCGGCCAGCCGTTGGTGCTGGTCGCGACCAGACCTTGATACAGCGCCTGTTGCGTGGCGCGCACGTTGGGGATCTGCGTAGCTTCGGTCGCGCCGATCTGCAGCACCGCGTTCGGCTCTTCGGCACCGGCGGCGAAAATCCCGCGAGGACGCGAGTACTTGAAGCTGCGGCCAATGATATCGACGCCGTTGGCGATCAGCGCGGCGGCCAACGAGTCACCCTCGAAGCCTTTGTAGCTCTGACCGTTGAAAGTGAAGCTCAGCACTTTGTTGCGGTCGATCCGTCCACCGTTGGACAGGCGATTGGTCTGGCTCATACCTTCTCTCCCAGCGCCGTCGTGGCTGTTTTCGCCGTATCAGCCTTGTCGGTGAATTGCGGCTTGGTGCCGATCTTGTAGGTCTCGAGAATCTCGTAGGTCACGGTGTCGCGGGTGACGTTGAAGTACTGGCGGCAACCGGCGACGTGATCCCACAGTTCGTGGTGCAGTCCGCGCGGGTTATCGCGGAAGAACATGTAGTCGCCCCACTCCTCGTCGGTGCAGGCGCCTGGATCGAGCGGGCGCGGAATGTGCGCCTGACCGGATGCGTGGAATTCCTCTTCGGAGCGCAGTTCGCCGCAGTGAGGACAGAAGATATGCAACATGGGGATTTCTCCTGTTAGTGGGCAACCGCAGCAGCGCCGTGTTCATCGATCAACGCACCGTTGTGGAAACGGTCGATGGAGAAAGGTGCGGCCAACGGGTGCATTTCACCCTTGGCCAGACTCGCGGCAAACACGTTGCCCGAGCCAGGAGTCGCTTTGAAACCACCGGTGCCCCAACCGCAGTTGAAGAACATGTTCGGCACCGGGGTTTTCGAAATGATCGGGCACGCATCCGGCGTGGTGTCGACGATGCCGCCCCACTGGCGGTTCATGCGTACGCGCGACAACACCGGGAACATCTCGACGATGGCTTGAATCGTGTGTTCGATCACCGGGTACGAACCGCGCTGGCCGTAGCCGTTGTAGCCGTCGATACCGGCGCCGATCACCAGGTCGCCCTTGTCGGACTGGCTGATGTAACCGTGTACGGCGTTGGACATGATCACGCTGTCGATAATCGGCTTGATCGGCTCGGACACCAGCGCTTGCAGCGGATGGGATTCGATCGGCAGACGGAAACCAGCGAGTTTGGCCATGTGCCCGGAGTTACCGGCCGTGACCACGCCGACGCGCTTGGCGCCGATAAAGCCTTTATTGGTTTCAACACCGATGCACACGCCGTTTTCCTTGCGGAAACCGATCACTTCGGTCTGCTGGATCAAGTCCACGCCGAGGGCGTCGGCGGCACGGGCAAAGCCCCACGCCACGGCATCGTGACGGGCGACGCCGCCGCGACGTTGAACGGTCGCGCCCAACACTGGGTAGCGGGTGTTTTTCGAGCAGTCGAGGTACGGAATCTCGTCAGCCACTTGCTGGGCGTTGAGCAGTTCGCCATCGACGCCGTTGAGGCGGTTGGCGCTGACCCGACGCTCGGAATCACGGATGTCCTGCAGGGTGTGGCACAGGTTGTAGACGCCACGCTGGGAGAACATCACGTTGTAGTTGAGGTCCTGCGACAGGCCTTCCCACAATTTCATCGCGTGTTCGTAGAGGTGCGCCGACTCGTCCCACAGGTAGTTGGAGCGAACGATGGTGGTGTTGCGCGCGGTGTTACCGCCGCCCAGCCAGCCTTTCTCGACCACGGCGACGTTGGTGATGCCGTGTTCTTTCGCCAGATAGTAGGCAGTCGCCAGACCGTGCCCGCCGCCGCCGACGATGACCACGTCGTAGACTTTCTTCGGCGTTGGCGTGCGCCACATGCGCTGCCAGTTTTCGTGGTGGCTGAGGGAGTGTTTGAAGAGGCCGAAGCCCGAATAGCGTTGCATAGTCAGTTACTCCAGAACACTCAGCGATAAACCGGGAAGTCTGCGCACAGGGCCGACACTTGCTGGGCAACATTGGCCTCGACATCGGCATCGCCGAGGTTGTCGAGGATGTCGCAAATCCAGCCAGCCAACACTTCGCACTGGGTCACCTTGAAACCGCGAGTAGTAACCGCCGGGG
Source organism: Pseudomonas sp. CROZ-RG-20F-R04-15 (assembly GCF_022662375.1). Classification (GTDB taxonomy): domain Bacteria; phylum Pseudomonadota; class Gammaproteobacteria; order Pseudomonadales; family Pseudomonadaceae; genus Aquipseudomonas. The sequence continues at coordinate 26,722 of NZ_JAKNQL010000036.1, forward strand.
TGCCGATGCGCAGGCCCGAGGTCACGAACGGCGATTGCGGGTCGTTCGGCACGGCGTTCTTGTTGACGGTGATGTGCGCACGGCCAAGGGCGGCGTCGGCGTCTTTGCCGGTCAGGCCCTGACGGATCAGGCTGACCAGGAACAAATGGTTGTCGGTGCCGCCGGACACTACATCGTAGCCACGTTTGATAAACACGCTGGCCATCGCCTTAGCGTTGTCGATCACTTGTTGCTGATAAGCCTTGAAGCCCGGCTCCAGCGCTTCCTTGAAGCACACGGCTTTACCGGCGATGACGTGCATCAGCGGGCCGCCCTGAGCGCCGGGGAAAACGGCAGCGTTGAGCTTCTTCTCGATCTCTTCGTTGGACTTGGCCAGGATCAAGCCGCCACGTGGACCGCGCAGGGTTTTGTGCGTGGTGGTGGTGACCACGTCGGCGTACGGCAGCGGGTTCGGGTACAGACCGGCGGCGACCAGACCGGCAACGTGGGCCATGTCGACGAACAGCAGCGCGCCGACCTTGTCAGCGATCTGACGGAAGCGCGGGAAGTCGAGGGTCTTCGAGTAAGCTGAGAAACCGGCGACGATCATTTTCGGCTTGGACTCGACGGCGAGACGCTCGACTTCGTCGTAATCGATCAGACCGGTGTCGGTGTTGATGCCGTACTGCACAGCGTTGTAGAGCTTGCCCGAGGACGACACTTTCGCGCCGTGGGTCAGGTGACCACCGTGGGCCAGGCTCATGCCGAGGATGGTGTCGCCCGGCTGGATCAGCGCCAGGTACACCGCGCTGTTAGCGGACGAACCGGAGTGCGGCTGGACGTTGGCGTAATCGGCGCCGAACAGTTGCTTGGCGCGTTCGATGGCCAGCGCTTCGACTTTATCGACGTGCTCGCAGCCACCGTAGTAGCGCTTGCCCGGATAGCCTTCGGCGTATTTGTTGGTCAGGCCGCTGCCTTGCGCTTCCATTACGCGTTTGCTGGTGTAGTTCTCCGACGCGATCAGCTCGATGTGATCTTCCTGACGTTGCTCCTCGGCATTCATCGCCGCCAACAGTGCATCGTCGTAACCCTGGATCTGGTCTTGCTTGCTGAACATCGCGTCTCTCCCAGCGGCATCTGTGCGCCATTCGTCTCGGTAAGGCACTGGCAATGAAGGCAGTGCCCTTTGATGCCGATGGTATGACCGGCGCAGACAGCTCAAATGCCTGCGCGCGCCACGCAAAGGTGCGTTTACGACATGCCTGGAAATGGCTTATTCGAAACGCCGTAGATCCCCTGTGGGAGCGAGCCTGCTCGCGAAAGCGGTCTGTCAGCCAACTTCTATGTTGGATGTGCCGGCCTCTTCGCGAGCAGGCTCGCTCCCACAGGGGTCAGGTGCATGCCGTGCGAACCACGAGCAGCAGGAGGAAATGTGCGGGATAGAGCGCGTACGCCCAGCGCCGCATCGGCGCTGGCTGGAGATGTCGCACATGTCGCAACAGGAACATTCCGAGCATGGGCGCAAGCAGACACGTGGCAATGCCAAGGATCGCGACGCTACTGCCGAACCTCGCCGAGTCATACAGCACCTGCCATTGATTCGCTGCGAGACAAATCAAACCCGGCAGCAAGCAGAAGTACCACGGGCGGCGAAACACCAGCAGCATCGCCAGCGGCAACAAAACACCGAAGAAGCCGAACATCAGCCGTTCCGGGAAAACTATCGCCAGCACCAGCGCAGCAACGCCCAGCAATCGCGACATGATCGAGGGATCCTGCCACCCCCGCGCCACCAGCAAGCCCAACGTCAGCGTCGGCATCACGTTCAACGTACCGGGCTCTGGAATGTACAACCGATAGGGAATTTCACTCACCACACTGAACAGCAACAACCACCCCAGATAGCGCCATTCCATCCTCCGCGAACCATCGCGCGAAAGATTCGCCGCCATCGCCAGACAAAACCACGGAAACGCCAGCCGCCCCGGCACATACAGCCAATCGGCGGAGAACCCGACATATCGCAGGTGATCGAGCAACATGCTCAGCAGTGCCAGCCACTTGAGCAGATCCAGCGCGCCGTCGCGTTTGCTCAGGTGCATAATCGTCCTACAAACTGGTAATTTCCTGTACGTGACATCCCGTGTGCTCCCCGGAAGATCTTCGGTAAAGTGCGCACCCTCATTGACCACGAGCCTTCACAAGAGTCTCGACCACGGAAGCCGGCCATGACCGACAAGAGCCAACAATTCGCCAGCGACAACTATTCCGGAATCTGCCCTGAAGCCTGGGCTGCAATGGAACAGGCCAACCACGGCCACCAGCGCGCGTATGGCGACGATGAATGGACCGCACGCGCGTCCGATCATTTCCGCAAACTGTTCGAAACCGACTGCGAAGTGTTCTTCGCCTTCAACGGCACCGCCGCCAACTCGCTGGCCCTGTCGTCGCTGTGCCAGAGTTACCACAGCGTGATCTGCTCGGAAACCGCCCACGTCGAAACCGACGAATGCGGCGCCCCGGAATTCTTCTCCAACGGTTCGAAACTGCTGATCGCCGGCACTGAAAACGGCAAGATCACCCCGCAATCGATCCGCGAAGTCGCGCTCAAGCGCCAGGACATTCACTACCCGAAACCGCGTGTGGTTACCCTGACCCAAGCCACCGAAGTCGGCAGCGTCTACACCCCGGAAGAAGTCCGCGCCATCAGCGCCACTTGCAAGGAACTGGGCTTGCACCTGCACATGGACGGCGCGCGTTTCTCCAACGCCTGCGCCTTCCTCGGCTGCTCGCCAGCCGATCTGACCTGGAAGGCCGGTGTTGACGTGCTGTGTTTTGGCGGCACGAAAAACGGCATGGCCGTGGGTGAAGCGATCCTGTTCTTCAACCACAAACTGGCCGAAGACTTCGATTACCGCTGCAAACAGGCCGGGCAACTGGCGTCGAAAATGCGTTTCCTCTCGGCACCGTGGGTCGGCATCCTCGAAAACGACGCCTGGCTGGAATACGCCCGCCACGCCAACCACTGCGCGCAATTGCTGGCCGAACTGGTCAGCGACATTCCGGGCGTCGAACTGATGTTCCCGGTGCAGGCCAACGGCGTGTTCCTGCAACTCTCGGAACCGGCCATCGCCGCGCTGACCGCGAAGAACTGGCGCTTCTACACCTTCATCGGCAAGGGCGGCGCACGCTTCATGTGCTCGTGGGACACCGAAGAAGAACGCGTCCGCGAACTCGCCCGCGACATCCGCGAAGTCATGTCCGCCTGATAGCCCCATCCCCTGTGGGAGCGAGCCTGCTCGCGAAGAGGCCGTGTCAAACAACACAGATGTTGAATGACACACCGCTTTCGCGAGCAGGCTCGCTCCCACAAAAACTCGCCCACTCAGCCCTCCTAGTTCGCACCTGAAGACTTGGTCTACATTGTCTGTCGAGCCCTTCGCTCACATAACAATAAGCAGGAGCATCGGCATGTCGTTACAAGGCAAAACCCTGTTCATCACCGGCGCCAGCCGTGGCATTGGCCGTGAGATTGCGCTGCGCGCCGCAAGGGACGGGGCGAATATCGTCATTGCGGCGAAAAGCGCCGAAGCCCACGCCAAACTGCCCGGCACCATCCACAGCGTCGCCGCCGAAGTCGAAGCCGCGGGCGGCAAGGCCCTCGCGTTGCGGGTAGATGTGCGTGATGAAGACGCCGTGCGTCAGGCACTCGCGCAGGCCAACGAGCATTTCGGCGGCATCGATGCGCTGGTGAACAACGCCGGGGCGATCAAGTTGACGGGTGTGCAACACATCGAACTCAAGCGTTTCGACCTGATGCACCAGATCAACACCCGCGCAGTGCTGCTGTGCAGCCAGGCCGCCCTGCCCTATCTGAAAAAAACCTCGGGGCACATTCTCAACCTGTCGCCACCGCTGAATCTGGCGAGCAAGTGGTTTGCGCAGTTCAGCCCGTACACCGTGACCAAGTACGGCATGAGCATGTTGACGCTGGGGATGAATGAGGAATTTGCGAGTTATGGGATCAGCGTCAATTCATTGTGGCCGCAGACGATGATTGCCACGGCGGCGATTGAGTTTCAGTTGGGCAATCGGGAGTCGTTCAAGCAGGCGCGCCTACCTTCGATCATGGCGGATGCGGCGCATGTGATTCTGGATAGCAGCGAGCGGCAGATCACTGGGCGGTTGTTGATTGATGAGGAGGTTTTGCGGGAGAGCGGTGTGACGGAGTTCGGTCAATATCGCTTTGATCGAGAAAGCGACGCGGCACTAATGCCGGATTTGTTTATCGACTGAAAAGCCCCTCACCCTAGCCCTCTCCCAGAGGGAGAGGGGACTGATTGGGGTATATTCGAGAATTACGCCGACGTGAAACTGCTTTGCCGAATCCATAATCGATAAGGTCGTTCAGGTCGATGCAGAACGCCAGACACCTCGGTCGGCCCTCTCCCGGAGGGAGAGGGGACTGATTGGGGGATGCTTGAGGAATACGCCGACCTGAATCTGCTTTGCCGAATCCATAATCGATAAGGTCGTTCAGGTCGATGCAGAACGCCAGACACCTCGGTCGGCCCCCTCTCCCTCTGGGAGAGGGCTGGGGTGAGGGGCAAGCCATACGCAAAAAATCGCCCACTCAGAAATCGATACGGACGTCGCCTTTAGGCACACTGCAGCACGACAAGATAAACCCTTCAGCCTCGTCGTCCTCGGTAATCCCGCCGTTGTGCTCCATCTCCACTTCCCCCCCCAGCTTGAGCACCTTGCACGTCCCGCAAATCCCCATCCCGCAAGCTTTCGGAATCATCAAGCCAAGCTTGGCCGCCGCCGCATGCACCGTCTCGCCCGGTGCCACACGAATGCTCTTGCCCGACGAGGTGAATTCGACCTGATGCAGATCCGCCGCATCGATTTCTGGCGCATCCGCAGCCTGCTCGGCCTGTTCCACCGCATCAGCACGCGCTTCCGGCGGCGTGGCACCGAACGATTCCTCGTGATAACGCGACATGTCGTACCCGGCCACTTCCAGCAACCGCTTGACCGCATTCATGTACGGCGTCGGGCCGCAGCAGAACACTTCGCGCTCAAGGAAGTCCGGCACCATCAGCTCAAGCATCTTGTGATTCAGGTAACCGCGATACCCGGCCCATGGCTCACCCAAGCCATGCTTCTCGCAAATCAGGTGCAGGCTGAAGTTGTCGATCCGCGACGCCATGTGTTCCAGCTCGCGGTGGTAAATGATGTCCTTCGGCGAGCGCGCGCTGTGGATAAAGGTCATGTCGACGTTGGCGTTGGTGTCGTAAAACCAGCGCGCCATCGACATGCACGGCGTGATCCCCACGCCGCCGCTGAGATAAAGCACTTTCGGACTCGGGAAGTCGATTGCATTAAACAGCCCGACCGGCCCGTGCACCGCCAACTCTTGCCCCTCGTGAAGCGTGTCGTGCAGCCAGTTGGAAACCTTGCCGCCCGGCACGCGCTTGATCGTCACCGAAAAGCTGTACGGCACCGACGGCGAACTGGAAATCGTGTACGAGCGCATGATCGGCTGGCCTTCGATTTCCAGCTCCAGGGTCACAAACTGCCCGGGCTTGAAGAAGAACAGGATCGGCTGGTCGGCCATGAAACAGAAGGTGCGCACGTCCCAGGTTTCCTGGATGACTTTGACGCAACGGACGATGTGTCGGCCATTGGCCCAGGTCTGGGTGGTGACCGGATTCAGGAAGCTGTTGGACATGCTGTTCTCCACGGCCGACTGTCGGCCTCATGTCGGCGATTCTGCGTATAGCGCGAACCGCCCGTTTACCTATCCGCGACATTGACATACTTATCGCGACCAGCCCCCAACCACCGGGGGTTGCGCGTCGGGAACAGATTGCACCATGTCGCCCATGGATAAGGTTGCGCCCTGCGCCGGGCCCACACTCGCCCCAACACCAAGACAGCTTCTTTACACCTTGCGTAGCAACCGTTAGCAACACACCTGATCAGCCACTATTCGCCGGCCACGCAGATGGCCATGAGGATCACATCGATGGACGTCACCGCAAAAATCAGCCTGGGCGATCCGCTGGAACCCGCACGCAAGGCCACCGCACAAATGCTCCAGGAGCGCGAGCGCACCTTTTCACTGCCACAGCCGTTCTATAGCGATGAACGGCTGTTCGATATCGACATGCAGGAGATCTTCCAGAAAGAGTGGTTGATCGCTGGCATGACCTGCGAAATCCCGGCCAAGGGCAACTACCTGACCCTGCAGATCGGCAAAAACCCGATCATCGTCATTCGTGGCGCCGAGGGTGTGGTGCATGCGTTCCACAACGTCTGCCGCCACCGTGGCTCGCGCCTGTGCACCAGTGAAAAAGGCAAGGTCGCCAAACTGGTCTGTCATTACCACCAATGGACCTACGAGCTGGACGGTCGCCTGCTATTCGCTGGCACCGAGATGGGCGCCGACTTCGACATGAAGCAGTACGGCCTGAAACCGGTGAACGTGAAGACTGCCGGCGGTTACATCTTCATCAGCCTGGCCGAGAACCCGCCGGCCATTGATGACTTCCTGTCTACGCTGAACCACTACATGGAACCGTACGACATGGAGAACACCAAGGTGGCGATCACCACCACCTTGATGGAGAAGGCCAACTGGAAACTGGTGCTGGAAAACAACCGCGAGTGCTACCACTGCAACGCGTCGCACCCGGAACTGCTGAAAACCCTGCTGGAATGGGACGACGTCACCGACCCGCGCGCCGATCAGGCGTTCAAGGATCACGTCGCCGCCTCCGCTGCTGCCTGGGAAGCCGAAAAGATCCCCTACGCCCATGCCAGTTTCGGCCTGCGCAACCGCATCGTGCGCATGCCGCTGCTCAAAGGCACCGTGTCGATGACCCTCGACGGCAAGCAGGGCTGCGCGAAACTGATGGGCCGCATCAAAAACCCGGACCTCGGCTCGATGCGCATCCTGCACCTGCCGCATTCGTGGAACCACTGCATGGGCGATCACATCATCGTCTTCACCGTGTGGCCGATCAGCGCGCAGGAAACCATGGTCACCACCAAGTGGATCGTGCACAAGGATGCGGTTGAAGGCGTGGATTACGACGTCGAGCGTATGCGTCAGGTGTGGGATGCGACCAACGATCAGGATCGTCGTCTGGCGGAAGAGAACCAGCGCGGGATCAATTCGACGGCGTATCAGCCTGGGCCTTATTCGAAGACTTATGAGTTTGGCGTGGTCAACTTCGTCGACTGGTACAGCGAGCGCTTGCTGAACAACCTTGGGGCCGAGCCTGCGCCCTACCTCAAAGGTGTCCCCGTTCAGGGCTGATGTCTTCTGCTTGATCGTTCCCACGCTCTGCGTGGGAATGCCTCAACGGACGCTCCGCGTTCGGCCTTTGGGACGCAGAGCGTCCCGGGCTGCATTCCCACGCGGAGCGTGGGAACGATCAGTCAGTACGATGACCACCTCACCGATCCATCCTCACCAATAAACTCCTCAAAAATCTCCTCACCCACCAACCGGATCTTCGCGTACCCGTTCAACACCCGCAGCGGATACGCCGGGTCGTTGGCATCCTGCGTCTCCGACCACAACACCCGCGAGTGCCCGTTCAGCTCACTGGAATTGCCGTAGGGAATCGCCCCGTGCCCGGCGCAACGTGCCTGCAAACCACCCTGCTGCGCATAAACAATGCCGTTGTGCAGATGTCCCCAATACCAGTAATCCGGTTCCCGCCCCAGCGCATCGCACACCGGTTGATACAGCGCGGTCTTGTTGTGCCCGGAGATATCGAAGCCTTGATGATGGCTGAGCACCATGATTTTTTTTCGTTTCGGCAGACCTTTCATCCACTCGATCTGCGGCTCGTTCAAGGTGCCGTCCATGTACAGATTCATCGCATCCGACGCATAGGCAGAATCCAGCCCGACCACCAGCCAGTCATCGTTGATCAAGGCGAAATAGCTGGTGCCCTGCTGCCCTGGAAAACGCTTGGCCAGTTCCTTGAAATAACCGTGGGCGCCGCTGTACATCTCGTGGTTGGAGTTGAGGGTGAATGAGCCATGGGTGCCCATTGGCCAACCGGCCATGTCGACGTCTTCCTGTGAATGGCTGCCGGCGTAATACACATCGCCCAGGTGAATGGTGAAATCGGCCTGGGCCAGTTGCATCTGATTGGCCACCGACACCGCTGGCGCATGGCTGTCGAACGGCCCGGTGCCCCAGTCGCCAGCAATCGCCAGGGTTACGTCGCGATCCATCTGCACTACGGCCGGATCAGTGCCAAACGTCGCGTGATGGCGCAGGTTCTCGATCCACTTCAGCAGCGCTTCGCTCCATAACAAATCAAGCAGTTCCCACTTGCGACAACCCAGCAGCGTGCCGTCCTTCAGCACGCGGGTCGCCAGTTGATCGGGCGATTGCGGCAGCGGCGTGGCATTGCCGATGCGCAGGATCGACAAGCCATGGGACAACTCCCACGGCACGGCGGGTTCGTCGTCCGGCAACTCGCCGTTTTTCAGCACGTACTGCGCCTGATCATGCCCGCGCTGCAGCAACTTGATGATCGCCTGAAACTCCTGCGGCTCCAGCTCGCTGATGAGTTTCATCCAGGCCATTTCCATTCGCGTGAACAAGCCGTGAATGCGCACTTTGACCTTGTCGTACTCGTGTTCCCAATGACTGACCAGTGACATGGCGTAATCCTCTCTCCGTAAGGTTCACAGGGTTTTCATGAATTCGATCAGCGCCCGCTTGTCGTCGTCCGACAGCGTCGTGCCGTACAGGTGGCCCGTGTTGTGGTTGCCCTCCAGACGCGTGTCGTATTTGAAGTCGGCCGAGGCTTTGGCCTGGGCGCCGCTGGTGACGAAACCGACGTTGACCGGGTCGTAGATGTCCGAGCCGGTGATGAACGTCTGCGGACGTTTTTCCGCTGGTTGCAGCAAGTCCCACAGCGTCGGCACCGAGCCGTTGTGCAGGTACGGCGCACGCAGCCAGACACCGTCGGTGGGCGTGTTGCTGTAGCTCTGGGTCTTGCGGTAGGCGCCGAAATCGAACGGTGGCTTTTTGAAGGAGTGGAACGCGGCCACCAAACCTGTGGTGAAAGAGTCGAGCCGATGGGGATCGGTGCCGAGCTGGTCGATATTGGTCGTGACCTGTCCCGTGTCGGCGCGGCCGAAGTCATGACACGCGGCGCAGTTGGCCGCCCAGATCGGCTTGCCCTGCGCGACTTTCGCTTGATCCAGCGTCCACGGCCACACGGGCGCCTTGTGCCCGAGCAGCCAGTTGGTCACGCGGTTGAAGCTGGGCGGCAATACCGATTCCGGCGTCGCGCCCACGGCCATTGCGGCGGCGTAGTTGCGTTCGTGGATCTTGTTGTTATTGCCGTCCCAGTGCAGGTACATCGATTCCCGCGGTTTCTGGTTCCACACCTGCGGCAGATCGACGGTGCCGATGGTCGAGTCATCCGGGAAGCCGAACACCACCATTTTCGTCGGGTTGAAGGTGTCGGTGCGCCCCGGGCCCTGTTGCGGACGCAGCTTCTGCCAGGCGTAGGCCTGTTTCTGCTTGAGCAATGCGCTTTTGGCCATCGGCATGATCAGATAGCGGTTGTAGAGTTTTTCGAAGAAGCCCAACTGGAATTTGCTGTTGATCGCCGCCATCACCGCGTCGGTGGTGAATTTCGGATCGCTGGCGCAATCGTAGGCAAACCACTGGAAGGCTTGCAGTTGCAGGGTGTTGGCCGGTGCACTCGGGACATTGACGGCGACGTCGCTGGCATTGGCGCGGTAAGAGCCGGTGTGGCACAGCGCGCAGTTTGGCTCTACCGTCGGGTAACCGATCTGCCGCTTGGCCATGCCGATCGGCAGGTCCTTGCCGTTTTCAAAGAGGAAACCGAAAACCTCCCAGCCACCGGGTTTGGGCATTTTCTCCGGACACATCTGCGGCAGCACGGCGAACAGGTAATACGGGATGCGCGCTTCGATGCCGAGACCGATGGCGGCGTATTTGTAGTGGTCTTCGTCGGAAGCATATTCCTGCTCAGGAACGACGCGAAGCATCTGATACCAGGTTTCGTAACCGATGAAACCGAGCACCGTGACCACCACCAGCGTGCCGATCTTGAAGGCGTGGCTCTGCCATTGTCGCTGCCACGCCGCGCGCCATTCGCGCCAACCATCGCAGAGCAACGCCCACGGCCGATTTTCCGGCGTGGTGCCGAGGTAGAGCAGAATGCCGAGGATCAAAAAGAAGCTCAGATCGCCCATCAGCATCGGCACGAACACCGAGCCCTGGATGCTGGTGTTGATCAGGTAGATCCAGAAGATCACCGCGATCAGCCGCGTCAGCACACACAACCAGGAATGCACCACGTAGCGCGGTGCGTTGAAACCCGACGGCATGTAAAACACGCTGATGCCGACCAGCAGCATGCCGGCGTTTTCCAGCCATGGGTCGGAGAGTTGCGGCGGCAGCCCGACCACCGATGTCAGCAACCCCGGCGCGAACAGCGCGGGGATGGCAAACACCATGTTCATCGCAATGCCGATCCAGATGAAGCGTTGAAACCAGCGGATGTAGCTGTCCATATCAGTTCCCCAGATCGTTCCCACGCTCCGCGTGGGAATGCCGCCATGGACGCTCTGCGTCCGCTCTTGGGACGCAGAGCGTCCCGGGATGCGTTCCCACGCGGAGCGTGGGAACGATCAACGATCGGCGGTTACCCGAGGGCAGTTTTCTCCAGGTGTTCAAGGATGATCGGGTAGACGTCGACCACCGCGTTCTTGCCGAACATGCAGTCGATGTGGCCGTAACCCGGCACTACTTGGCGGCTGTAGCGGTCCGGCCCGTGCATGTCGCACAAACGCTGGTAGGTCTTGAGGGTGCTTTCCGGCAGGTAGCACTGGTTGTCGGCGCCGCTGATAAAACAGATCGGCATGGTCAGCCGGTCAAAGTGCGGCATGTACACATCGTTGCCTTTGAAATCCACCAGATGCCCTTTGCGCACGATCAGGGCCAGGTGCTCGAAGGTCTCGATGTTCGACTCGCCGAACAACTCGTGCAGGTTGTCGTGCAGGGTTTCGTTGAGGGTGTCGTGGCGATACAGCGAGGCGTACATGAAGGTGATGCGATGGCACACCGGATTGGTGCAATAACCCTGTGCCTCGATCCGTGCGTAGCCGTTGAGGGCCTTGTCGTAGAGTTTGTTGAACCAGTTCTCCTTGCTGTCGGCGTAAGCGGTCATCGACTTGATGCCAATCGCATCGAGCATCCCCGGCAAGTGCAACCCGGCCTTCAACCCCGTTGCGGTCGCGACCACGGTGTCCGCAGCAATCTGCGAGCACACCACCGAGCGCACGCCCTGCAAACCGGCGAGCAGTGACATGAAAAATGTCGTCGCACCATAGCAATGCACTACGCATTGCACGTCTTTGGCGTTGGTCTCCTGCTGAATCTGCGCGATGGCAGCCTTGAAGTCGTACTGGGCAATCTGATCGCCGTTCCATTCCTTCTTGCTCGCCGGCAGCAAAATGCTCACACGGAAATCCAGCAGCCAGACGTCGTAATCGTGCTTGCACAGGTATTCCAGCAGGTTGGTCTGAATGGTGTCGGTGGAAAAGATATTCGAGCCCACGCCCAAGCCATGCACCAGCATCACCGGGCCTTTGCTCCCGGCCTGATAACGGGTCAGACGCAACTCGACACCGTCCTCGGTAGGGAAGAAATGCACCGCTGGCGTCGGCGCATCCAGCGGTCTTTTCAACCGTGGCGGCGCGTCGGGGTTGAAATAGATATCGCCGGCAAACACGCCGCCGTAACTTTCCCAGAGAATCCCGGCGAAGAACTTGCCGAAGCGCGCCAGCCCTTCGATACGTTCACGCTCGTTGCGCGCATTGAGCACCTTCATGGTGGTCATCTGCTTGGCGAAATCGGTCGGATGGATGTGCATCACCCCGGAGCCGATCACCTCGCCGGTCTTGTCCGGGCCGCGATACAAGGTCACATAAAGAGTGCTGGTGTCGTGCCAGATGTTCAGCACGCCGTTATCTTCCGGCACGGTTTTGAAGGCGCTGAAGAAATAGTCGCAGCCGTCCTCGGCGGTCAGTTTCATGTCGTACTTCATGTGCCGTGTATCGACCTGTTGCTCGAACTGCTCGAACAGGTTGAACACGCCGTTGCTGGCGGTCAGCGGCTGTGATGACAGCGCTGGGGCGATGACGGTGCCAACGATGGTCGCTGCGTGTTCCGGCTCCTTGATCATGCGATTGAGGTCGTTGGCGGTGATGGTCAGGGTGAAGTCGATCGGCGAGTTATCCGCCTCGCCGCGCTTGGCCGCCGCTTCGTAGACTTTCAGATCGGTGCTCTGCGCCGCAGTGAAGGCCCGGGAGAAATAGCCCTTCATGGTTTCGGTGAACTGCACGCCAAGGGTTGGCGGCGCCACCGGTTTGCGTGGCGCCGACGGCAGTGTGTAGTCGATCTGCCAGCCACGGTCGGCAGCGAGCAGGCCCATGTTGCGTTCACTCACGGCAGAAATGGTCAGCAGCGGATTGACCGCCAGCGACGTCGGAATCACTGCGCCATCGGTCACGTACAAGTTGGCGTACACATCGGTGCCACTGGCGCCGCTGAAAACCTGGCCCTTGTGATTGACCACGCCTTGCGCCGCATCTTCGCCCATCACGCAACCGCCCAACGGGTGCACCGAGACGATGCTGTGCTTGAGCAGCTTGGTCCAGATCGGGTTCTCCACCCAGACCCCGCCCAACGCTTTGGTGCTCTGGTGCAGACGCTGGTTGCCGAGTTTGAAGTTCTCCTGCTCGCCAACGCCGGGCCAATCAATGCGCAGTTGATCCTTGTTGTCGAGGACCATGCGCCCCTGGCCGCTGTCGTGGCTCATGATCAGGTAGGTCTGCATGTTGTGCAGTGCGCCGTAATACGGGCCGCGCAGGAAGCTTTCGGCTTCGCGCTCCTTGTATTTCACCTTGGCGCTGAAGCTGTCGTCGCTAGCCACGCCGATCATCTCGGCGAATCCCGCCATGCTCGGCACCATCGGCCGGCCAAGCGCGCCGGGGATCGAACCTTCCTCGATGACCATGCGACTGCGCCAGTCGCCTTCGGTGCGCATGTCGATGACCGAGGTGATGCACGGGCCGACCGGATGCAGTTCCTTGGCCGGGTGCGCGCCGAAACCGATGCCATTGATGACCTGTTCGCAGTTGTGGCCGAAGCCGAGGATGTCGCCGTTGCCGCTCATGTTCTCGCCGAGCTGGGCGGACATCACCACACCTTTGTCGCGCGTGCGCAGAAGAATTTCCGTGGAGCCGAGGGTGCCGGCGGAGACCACGACGATGTCAGCCTTCACGAACAGCGTCGGCGCGCTGAACATCTCACGGCCACTGTCCAAATATTGGAAATGCACGATCCAGCCATCACCGTCGCGCTCCAGATGCCGCACCTCGGCCTGACAGAAAATCTCCGTGCCATGGTTCCAGGCGTCCGGCAGATAGTTCATCAGCGTGGTGTTCTTGGCCTTGTTGTTACAGCCCGACACGCAGTCGCCGCACTGGTTGCACGGCAGTTGCTCGACACCGACGTGGTTGAGGTTGTTCGGCAGTTTGTCGAAGGTCACGTTGATCGGCGGCTTGTAGAAATGCGCACCCTGCTGGAGGTAATCCGCCGACTTCTTGTTGGCGTCTAGCTTGGGCAGGTTCGGCGCAGTGCTCGGATAAGGATTGGGTTTGAGCATCTCGCGGGCGCGGGCATAACCGTCCTTGAGCAACGTGTCGCGGTGTTCACGCACCGCTTGCGGCCAGCGTGGGTCATCGAACACGCCTGGCTCCGGCTCAAGGGCCACGTTGGCATTGATCAGCGACGTGCCGCCGAGGCCGCAACCGACCACGACGTTTTGCTGGGCGTTGACGTGCAGATCGAACAGACCGGTACGCGAGCCGATATGGCCGTCCGGGTCATGCACCTGCAGTTCTTCGGTGGCGGCGATCATGGTGTTGGGGTATTCGCCGGGTTGGATTTCCCGACCGCGTTCGAGCAGGCACACACGTTTGCCGGCACGGGACAGGCGCGAGGCAGCAATGCCGCCGCCGTAGCCTGAACCAATGACAATCACATCGTAGTGTTCCTTGATCTCGCTGATGGGCGTTGCGATCCGTGTCATGAGGTGCATCCTCTAATCAGGCAGATGGGGCAACTCTGCGGTTGCCTGCAATCAATGGGCGAACGGGCACCTGGCCTCCGGATCAAGTCCGGCGACAGCACAGCGGTCTGGCGGGTGGGGCGCGCTACAGGCGAGCGTGCTGATTGGCGGCGCGTCGTAGCGTGCGCTTGCGTGGCGAGGGCGGGGGGCGGTGCGGCTGACTATCCATCATGCGTTCTCCCAGAACCTGATGTGGATAAGTGACGGCTGTCCTTGTGCCATTGCAGTGAAGACAGCGCTGGAATCGAAGTCAAGGCAGCGCCTTAGAACTGTATGAAATCTGATCAATTGCCGTTTGGACTATGACGGGCGGGGCTCACGGGATTTGACGAACAAGTTATCCACATAGCCACCCACAGCAAATGGGGGTAACTGTGGATGACTCGGAAAATAACTGGCTGATTTGTGAAGAAAAAGCGTGACTTATCCAGAAGGGCGATCTGGAAGACGCATTGGTTGTTTTTTGATCACATCCTTGAAAGCCACGGTTTTAATGGCTTGTAGCGGATGGCAAACACGTTATCCACAGAAGCGCCAACAGAGTTCGGGGGTAACTTTGCATCTGCTGTGGAAAAGCGCTGAAGACTGCGAAAAATCGGGGGTTTCGGAAGATTCATCCGGTTAAAAGTACAAATTGATCATTTATTAATCAACTCTCTGAAAGCCACGGTTTGTATGGGCTTCAGCGGATAGCGAACATCTTATCCACAGAAGCGCCAACAGAGATTGGGGGCAACTTATTAAGTTATCCTGCCGAAAAAGCGCCGAAAATCCGTGACTTAGGCTGGTTGTTTTTTGAACGGAGGGCTGTAGGGCTTGATTGGCGTGGGGTCTAGAGAAGGGCGAACACGTTATCCACAGATCCGCCAACAGGGATTGTGGGTAAAGCTACCCTCATCGGAACGCCGCCCGCCCAGCCCTCTCCCAAAGGGAGAGGGGGCCGACCGCATCGCCTATGCAAGCTCCACCGACCTGAACGAACATTGTGATCTCAGGCTTGGCCAAACCAAGGTCACCGCGCAGTCGCAGGTCGATGTAATTAGCCAATACCACTCGGTAGGTCCCCTCTCCCTCCGGGAGAGGGCTA
>NZ_JAKNQL010000037.1 GCF_022662375.1 Pseudomonas sp. CROZ-RG-20F-R04-15
CCTGGTGCGCGACTTCTACGCCAAGGCGACACCCATTCACTACAGCCTTGAGGCGAAAAACGCACTAGTGCTCAAAGCCCAGGACACTATCCAAGGCAGTCGCATCGAGTGGGACGCCGGGTGGACGGACATCGCCCAGGCCTTCCTGACCATCAAACGCGGCGCCACCAACAGCGGCCAGATCACCTACAGCGCTTCGCGCACCGACGCCACCGGCCATGCCGACATTGCCTGGGCGGTGATGCACGCCCTGGCCAACGAACCTTTGAACACCAACAAGCGGCGTCGTAGCCGCTACGTCACGAGTAACCAAACCAGCCATGGCCAACCGCAAACGCAGAAAGCAACACGTAGCCCAACCAACGCAGCAACCGATGCGCTCGTTTACGTTCGGGGAGCCGGAACAGGTGCTGTCCGGCAACATCGGCGAGTACGTGGGCGTGTTCCCCAGCGACGACGGCAAGATCTACAAACCTCCGGTGTCACGGGCTGGTCTGGCCAAGCTGCTGCGCGCCAACGCGCACCACGGCGCCATTCCAAAATTCAAACGCAACCTGCTGTTGCGTGAATTCATCCCGTCGGCAGGCTGCAGCACCGAGACAATGGGGCGCGCCGGGCTGGACTACATGGTGTTTGGCGAATCGTATTTCTACAACGACACCAATGCATTCGGCCAGGTGCTGGAGTTGCAGCACCTTCCGGCTATCAACATGCGGGTAAAGGTCGACGGCGGTTTCGTGATGCTGCTGCCAGACAACAAGGAAATGGAGTTCGAGCAACATGAGATCTCCCACATCATGGACTACGACGTGGAACAGAACATCTACGGGATCCCGGACTACTTGGGCGGTCTGCAGGCGCTGCTGCTCAATGAGGCGGCCACCCTCTTCCGCCGTAGGTACTACAGCAACGGCGCGCACGCCGGTTACATCTTCTACACCAACGATCCTGATCTGACCGAGGAGGACGAAGACGAGCTGCGCGCACAGATCAGTGCCAGCAAAGGCGTGGGCAACTTCCGCTCGATGTTCGTCAACATCCCCAACGGCAAAGAAAACGCGATCCAGATCATCCCCGTGGGTGACTTCCAAGCTAAAGACGAACTGGAGAAGGTGAAGAACATCACCCGAAACGACGTTATCGCCGCCTGGCGCATGAACCCGGCACTGGCCGGCATCATCCCGGAAAACACCGGTGGTTTCGGAGACATCGAAAAGATCGATCGCGTGTACACAAGCAACGAAATCCGACCGATCTGCCAGTTGTTCAACCAGCTTAATGACAAGCTGCGAGAAGACAGGCGCTTTAGCTGGAAACCTATTCCAGACGCAGTGGATACCACTACATGAACAACCAAGCGGAGAGAAAGCCACTACAAAATATGGCAATATGGTGGCGATCAGCTGCCCCTGGGGAGGGACACAATGAGAGTTGTATGCAATTGCGGACACAAGGGTCGGATTGCCTCGCGGGAAGAGGTAACCAGAGCCTTTGTAAAACTGTACTGCCAGTGCCTCGACGCAAAGTGCGGGCACACATGGGTGGCAAATCTGACGTTCTCGCACACGCTCAGTCCGTCATCGCAGACATTCGAGCGGATGTTGATCGATCGCTTCCGGGAAATGCCCCGAGCGAAGCAGCGGGAGCTTTTCGAGCAGTTGGGATCGCAGGCGGTGGCGTAGCTACAAACCGCCAACGCTATAGCGCCGGCGATCGGGATCATTCAAGGAATGACGTTCAGCCCTCTACTTTCTCCTTTGGGTTGATTGCCAGTATCTCGGCCACGCGACGAACCTGTTGCTGTTCAATGCGGCTCAGCCGGCGATACAGATCGATCAGTCGACGCTCAATGTCCGTGAGTACGGTAGTTTCCGACCCGGCGTGTTCGAGGTTGATGTGATCGTTCTTCTTGCGATCCAACATGCTAACTACTCCATAAAGTGCATTGCTGAATGGACTTTATGGGGGGTGCGCAACTGCATTGGAATAAGAGATACCCCAATCACTGTGCGGGATTGTTGCGAGTTAAGACCGGTGCCTGGCGACGTCGTCGGCCATCGCTTCAAGGATGCGGCGAATAGCCTTTTGGTCATCCTCTGGAATGCTTCGGAACTGATTCACCAGACAGTCTTCGACTTCCGTCAGTGCTTCATTCGCCAACGTCTTTCGCGATCCGTGAACGATATACGCAACGTCAAAATCGAGCAGGGAGTTAGCAAGGCTCAGGTAGGACGCAGGCGCATCACTCGCACCCGATTCGTAGTTACCTTGGGTACGTTTAGACACGCCAAGTTTTTCAGCCAGTTGATCTTGAGTCAGGCCAGCACCGGCGCGAAGTTCCCGCAGCCTGGCGCCGATCTCTTCAGAAAGAGTCAATATTTTTCCACCCGCATATTTACATTGGCAGTTTTTTGCCACATCCTGCGCTCGTCATCACACGAAAACGCAGAGATTTGCACTATGCCGAACACAAGCATCACCGAGCAAGCCCGCAAAAAAGCCCGTGAAGCGCTGGAGAAGCGCGGTCAGTCAGCGAAAGATTTTGCTGCTATGCACAACCTGAGTCCCAGCACCGTTTATGCGGTGCTGAGTGGACAGAGCCAATGTCGCCGTGGGGAGGCACACCGAGCCGCCGTTTTATTAGGCGTCAAACAAGGTGTGATCGAACAGTAATGGCATGGGCCAACAGGGAAAAGTAGAAGTTGAAAAGTCCAATCCTAGACACCCGCAAAGAAGTTATGAGCGAGATCATTCGCAGTTACGCTGGCGGACGCGAAGCCGCTGCTGCGCGCTTGGGTCTGAAGCTCAAAAAATTCGACAACCATGCCTACGAAAATGCTGGTTGCAGTCCCCTCAGCGACTTACAAGTTTTCATGCTCGAGCAGGACTGTGGAACTCAGCACTTTCCCACTTACGTCGCCTCGATGTATGGGGGCCTGTTCGTACCGGTGGCCGATCCTGAAACGCTCGACAATGTCGAACTCTACAAACGCTCCGTGCAGGTTTCTGCAAAGCGAGGGTGTGTTGATCAAGCAATTGCCGCCGCTCTTGAAGACGGTTCGATCAGTGATGAAGAAGCCGAATTCATCATGGACGCGCATAACCTCCACGTAGCAGCAAGGCACGCAGAAGTGCTGGCTGCCATCGCTCTCTACCGCGCAGGAAAAGCTCAATGAACAATTTGTCTGCAGTACCGGAATACCAGGATGTCCTGCAGAGCGCCGCGCTGGCGTTTCTTGAGCGTCACCACTGCGAACACCTGAGCGACGATCAGCAACTGTTCAGCCGGGCTGTTCAACACCTGGTTGCAGACTACGACGTGCAAACGCAGGTCGCTGAAAAGATCGTTCACCTGGCAGGCACCACTATGGTCGCCGTTCGCGATCGGCAACGCCTGAACGTCCAGAGCAGCACGTCGACGCACACCGTGATCGTTGATCCGGTCACCGGCAGACAGTGGGCCGTACCGGTCAGCCTCATCTATGAGCGAATCATCAACGCGCCGGACCTTGGCCGCTTTCGCTTAGCCAACTCGTAACACCACCCCTCAAACAAACGCCTACCCCGCACTCCGTGGGTTTGGGTGAGCTGCGCCCGAAATCGAGGTTTCAAGATGGGAAACGCCGTAATTCTGACCACCCAGCTGCCACCTGCAGAGGCCGAAGCACTTCTGGCTGCGATGCGTGAGCAGTACCGCTTGAGCCTCAACGACTACTGGTACGCGGATGAATACCGGTATGTCCCGCAAGAAAAACGGCACAGCTCGATCCTCGAAAGAACTCCGGTGATGGCCGCCCAGAAACGCCTGATGGCCGCCCTCTCCCTCAGCCTCAAAGCAGTGAAGTAATCATGAAAGAAGATCTCCGCCACGACGTGTTGCAACGCCTCCAGTTCGATTTCGGACTGAAGCACCGCGTAGGCACCGATTACATGCGCGGTGGCACCTGCCCCAAGTGCAAGAAAAAGGAGCTGTATTCCCGATTCGATACACCATGGATGGTGATCTGTGGTCGCCCGGAAAAGTGCGGCCATACCCTGCACGTAAAAGAGCTGTACGACGATCTGTTTGAGGACTGGAGCAAGCGTGCGCCGGCGACGGACCAGCACCCTAACGCCACTGCACGGGCTTATCTGGAGTACGCCCGGGGCTTTCGATTTGAACTGATCCAGGGCTGGTTCACGCAGGAAAGCTTCTACTCGCCCGACCACAACGCCGGCAGCGCTACCGTGCGTTTCGCCCTGGAAAAAGGCGGCTGGTGGGAACGACTGATCGATCAGCCGCACCGTTTCGGCAAGATGAAGGCGCGCTTCAAATCCAAGGACAGCTATCGAGGCGTCTGGTGGTGCCCCCCTTGCGTCGACCTGCTCGAGGTCAAGGAAATCTGGATTGTCGAAGGGATCTTTGACGCCATCGCACTGGTGCACAACGACATCGCGGCCGTATCGGCCATGTCGTCCAACGCGTTCCCTGGGGACTCGCTTAAGGCGCTGATCAAAACCCGCGAAAGCGGCAAGCTGCCTAAATTGGTCTGGGCGCTGGACAACGAACCGAGCGCCAACGCCTATACCCGGCGCTGGGTCCGCGAAGCCCGTGCCCTCGGTTTCGTCTGCGAGTCAGCACAGATCCCGCAACGTGACGGCCGCAAGTCTGATTGGAACGACTTGCACCAGCGCTGGAATTTTATTCAGGACGACACCAAGCGCGCCGAACAGATCGCAACGGACCTCAAACAGGCCCGGCACCAGGGCGCCCTGCTGCTGGCAGAAAGCGCAGCGGAAAAAGCCCTGCTCATGTACGACTGGAACAAGCGCGGGGAATTTCACTTGGGTTTTGGCAACCGTCTGTACTGGTTCAAGCTGGACATGGAGAAATTCAACCGGGCCATGACCGACATCGAGGACAGCGAGAACCACGACGACCAGCTGCTCAACCAGGCGCAACAGCGCGAGAAGGCGCTGCAGCAGTCCGGTAGCGTCGTGGAGATTGCCAACTGCTACCCGCAAGCCTTGTACTTTCAGCGCAACGAAGTCACCGACGAGTCCTGGTATTACCTACGCGTGGACTTCCCCCACGACTCCGAAAGTGTGAAAAACACTTTCACCAGCGGCCAGCTGTCCGCCGCCAGTGAATTCAAAAAGCGCCTACTCGGCATGGCCGCCGGCGCCATGTTCACGGGCAGCGGCCAGCAGCTCGACAAGCTGATGAAGGACCAGCTGTTCGGCATCAAAACCGTGTCGACCATTGACTACGTGGGCTACAGCAAGGAATACGCCTGCTACGTGTATGGCGATATCGCAATCAAGGACGGCACCACCTACAAGGTCAACAGCGAAGACTATTTCGAGTTCGGCAAGCTGCGCCTGAAAACCCTGCAGAAAGGCGTCCCGATCAAGCTGCAGCGGGACGGCAAAGACTTCAACGAGCAATGGGTGCGGTTGCTGTGGACCTGCTTCGGCGCCCAGGGCTTTGTCGCGCTGGTGTTCTTTTTCGGCTCTCTGTTCTGCGAGCAGATCCGCGCGCGTTACCAGTCCTTCCCGTTTCTGGAAGCCACCGGTGAAGCCGGTGCCGGCAAAACCACCCTGCTCAACCTGCTGTGGAAACTGCTCGGACGCGAAGGTTATGAAGGCTTCGACCCGATGAAGTCGACCAAGGCGGGTCGCTCGCGCCTGATGGGCCAAGTCTCCGGCATGCCGGTGGTGTTCCTCGAGGCCGATCGCCACAGCGATGATCGGGCACACGCGAAGACCTTCGAATGGGACGAGCTGAAAGACTTCTACGGCGGCGGCACGCTGGCCACCAAAGGCGTCAAGACGGCAGGCAACGAGACGTACGAACCGCCCTTTCGCGGAACGATCGCCATCAGCCAGAACGCCGCCGTGGTGGCTCACGAAGCGATCATGACGCGCATCGTCAAACTGCACTTTGTGCGCCCGACCGTCACCCCGGAAAGCCGTGCGGCCGCTGACCAGTTGAACGCACTGGATGGCGGCGCCCTCAGCCACTTTCTGTTGCGCGCCGTGGGCAAGGAGTCCGCAGTGCTCGATCTGTTCGGCCAGCGCATGCCCGAACACGAAGCCAAGCTGCGTCGCTTGCACACGCATTGTTTTGCCTGCGGTACGGCCTATGTCAGCGACCAGGGTAACTGCAGCAGTTGCGGTTATGACCTGCGCGGCTACATCCGCGTAGAGCGGATCAGCAAGAACCACGCACAACTGCTCTCGCTGCTGGACGCGCTGCGCCTGGTGCTGAAATTGAGTGATCCGCAAGTCGCGGCCACGCAACGGCAAATCGTTCGTATGGCGATCGAGCGCCAAGCCTCGATCAGTTCCGACCACCCGGCCGTCGCCGAATTCTGGGAGGTCTACGACTACCTCGAATCCTTGAGTGAGGACCCTGTAGTCGACCACAGCAGTGATCCGGCCGTGATCGCCATCAACCTCAACGAATTCTGCGAGCGCGCCGCCGAACACAAACAGAAGCTGGCCGACGTGGCCACGTTGCGCGACCTGCTCAAAGAGTCGCGATCGCGCAAATTCCTCGACAGCAACAAGGCCGTGCACAGCGCCGTACGCGCCGCCTTCAACCACCGCAACCCTGTTTCACAACCCCGGCCGACCACCGTCAAGTGCTGGACATTCAAGGCGTAAAGGAGAGCAACACCGATGCAGATTCAAGTGTTTATGGGCAATGCCGGCAACGGCCAAACCAACAAGCTCCAATCGGTACAAAGCCGTCTGGAATTCACCGGACAAAGCGCGCCGATCATTCAGGCCGGTGCGTACGGCGAGGAAGGTTTGCTGCAGATTCTGGAAGTGCGGGCAGCCGCTGGCCAGCGCGAAATCCTCGTGGACGACTGCAGCAGGCAACAGATCTTGCGGGTACTGGAATGGCAATCATGTGTTGAGCATGAGCCGGATTTTGTCGACCTGGTGATCCATCTGGCACGAAAGGACTGATCTTAAAAAACAGTGCCGAGGAGTTGCAGCTCCTCGACACCCGACCACTTACGAGGACCATACCATGCAAGCACAGAACCCCAGCAGCAGCGGCACGAAGGCTACCACACCGGCGCGGCACCTGGTGGCGACCGCGATCATCGGCGCCGCCGTCATCGGCTACCTGGTGCATAAAACCCCTGAAGCCCGAACGCGCCTGGAAAGCCTCAGCCAGATGGCCAGCACCCTGGGCGATCTGAGCGAAACGGATGTCGCCGTGATCAGCCAACTGCTGGCCACCCCGGCCACTCGGGGAGCGTCCCGCCATGACCAATGACCCTGCCGCAACACCGGTGCGCCGCTTTCCCTGGAACATGGATCACACCAGCGTGTGCGACCAGTGTGGCAAGTGGCGCGCCCAGGGCAGTCACCAGGCCTGCAGCCGGCGGCGTCAGCTGTTGAATGCCCACCTGCGCCGGCACAAGCCCAAACCATAAGCCGCGTCCACCAGAAGACGCGCTTGCAGATACTTGGCCCGGAAACGGGCCTTTTTGTTTCCGATCGTCAGACTGTCGAAATACGAGTACAGCGTTAGGGGTTTACATGAGTGGGGTCGAAGCTCGCGGCAAGTCCGTGAGAATCTATTTTCAATACAAAGGGGAGAAGTGCCGGGAAACGGTCCCGGGCAGCAACACACCGGCTACCGTGGCCCAGGCCAAGCGCCTGGCCGACATCATTGAATAC
This sequence comes from Pseudomonas sp. CROZ-RG-20F-R04-15, assembly GCF_022662375.1. Lineage (GTDB taxonomy): Bacteria > Pseudomonadota > Gammaproteobacteria > Pseudomonadales > Pseudomonadaceae > Aquipseudomonas. Next base: position 7,681 of record NZ_JAKNQL010000037.1, read on the forward strand.
GAGATCCAGACCGGCACTTTCGATTACGCCCGGCACTTTCCGAACTCGCCCAGGCTGGTGGAAAACACCTTTGGTCATTACCTGGATCTGTGGTTGAAGATCAAGGCCAACAGCGTCGCGGCCTCCAGCTACCGAGGTTACGCCAACAAGGCCGAAGTGCATGTGCGGCCACGCTGGGGCAAGGTGCAGATCAACCAGATCGATCACCTTGACCTGCAGGTGTGGATTCAGGACACGCTGTCGAAGACCCTGAAGAACAAGACCATCCGCGACATCATCAGCAACGTGCGCCAGGTGTTTCGCTTGTACCGCACGCGGATGAAGGTCGCGCACGACCCGACCGAAGGGTTGATGGTGCGCCTACCCGATCCGGAAGCCCCGGACCCGTTCACCCGCGCGGAAATCAAACAGATCCTAGACACCCCCACAAGCCGCACGCATGAACTGCTGATGGTGCAGTTCATGTTATGGGCAGGCCCACGGGTGTCGGAGACGATCGCCCTGGCCTGGGAGGATGTCGACCTGGCGCAAGGCACGGTGACCTTTCGCCGGTCCAAGGTACGCGGCGCCTACCGGGTAACGAAAACCCGCCGATCGACGCGCCGAGTGCGCCTGCTGGCACCCGCCTGGGACGCCCTGCAGAAGATCGATGCGTTGACCCGCAAACGCAAAGCGGAAACTGTGGAGGTGGTCGAGCGGGACAACAAGACGGTGCGGCAACACAAGCTGCACTTTGTGTTCCTGAACACTAAAAGCGGCCTGCCGCACGCCAATGATTTTGTGGTGCGCGATCGTTTCTTCAAGGCGCACTTGCTGGCGGCCGGCGTTCGCTATCGGGGACCCGGGCAGTGCCGGCACACCTACGCCAGTCAGTTGCTGACCACCGGGGTGGCCTCGATCGATTGGATCGCCGAACAGATGGGCCATACCAACGGCAACATGATCCGCCAGCACTACGGGACGTGGATCAATGAAGACGGACCGGACGTGGTGGGCATGCTGCAGTTGGCCTTGAAGCTGTCACCGGTTACAGCTCTACACTGAATCCACTCAGCCCGACGCTGTCGGCAAAACGCCCCACCGCGGTGAGGCTGGCCCAGGTGCGCAGCGACTCACGCCGCGAGCGCACCGGCACCCAGCGTGCGCCGCTACCGCCCAGGCGAATCGACAGGCCCCAGTCGGGGCCACCGTCGATCCTGGCCACCAGGCATTCGCGCACGGCGTGTTGGTCGACCAGGGCGCGCAATACTTCTTCGTGAATGCCTTCGCCGATCACTGTGCGTGCTCCAGGCGCCGCGCCGTGGCGGCCGCCTCGAAGGTCTTATACAAGCCTTCGATACTGGCCGCGTTCAGCACCTTGACCGTCTCCAGGCCCAGTACAAAACCGTCGGCGCGATCACTGGCGCGAAACAGATCGTTCGCCGTGTGCGCCAGCTCGATTTGGTGCAGCAGTTTCAGGGTTTGCACCTCCACCGCGTTCGGCAGGTGCAGTGCCGCTAAGGCATCGCTCATGCTCACTCCCATTTCCAGCCATTGGCGTTGACGTTTGCCGACGGCTCAGGCGTCAGCTCGAATTGCCCGATCTTGATCAGCAGCCAACCGCCGCCGGGCTCATTACAGCCATCGATCAATTGCCCTTGCAGCATGTGCCCATCAGGCAAAATTACCCGCAGCAGGTTGGCCGCCTTGGGTCCTTGTAAATACTGCTGCAGTTCAATACGGGCGCGTCCAGTGCCGGCATCGCTCAAGCGCACGGGACATTCGAGCGTGGTCCGCTCGATCGGACTCTGCCCCAGATAACGGGTGATCACCACCACGGTGGCTAGGCCCTCATAAACTTCAGACATGCACGGGTGTTCCCTGTTCGAGTAAAGGTCGATGCCGGCATCAACCAGACAGCCAAGCAATGGTAGACCAGAGCCGGGGGGACTGGTTGCCACGCTGCCAAAAAAAGGCCCCCACACCGGGGTCAGGTGTGGGGGCTGATTGAACATAGGCTGGAATTCAATGTACCGGTCGTAGAAGGACGCTATCGGCCAAAAGCAGCCATTCCCGCACCGTTTGTGGTCGATGACTTTTCCCTTCGCGGATGCACATAGCATCTCCGGAGTACAGTCAGAAATTGACGGTCCACGCTTCTGCTAAGCTCGTGACCATACCGTTTCAAAGAGATGACCAAATGTCATTCGTAGACAAGTTTGTTGCTGAAATATTGTCTCTGCAGGTTGCGCTGTATCATTCGCGTGCTCGATTGGAAGCGCGGACTGATAGCGAAGCTTTGCACGATCTCCGGATCGCAGTGAGGCGTATAAGGAGTTTGCTCCGGCCGATGCGCACCATGAGCGAGGTGGCGGCGCTGAACATTGCGGCAGCAGAGGTGGGAAGGATAACTACACCCACTCGCGATCTGGGAGTGATGATTCAGGAACTGGAGAGCAGGGGCTTTCTCGCCGAAGCTCAGCTCAGAAAAGCGCGCTTGGCATCTAATTATTCCAAGATACTAAAAAGCCCTCATCTCAATAACTTGTTCATTCAATTGGACGAGTGGCCTACTATTTTTCGTTCAGTTGAAATCCACGGCGGTTTGAAGCATGTCCAGCCTCAAATTGAAAAAGCGTTAAAAAAGCAGATCAACCGATTGCATGCTGCTGTGGACGACGCTGGATTTGATCGACATGAGTTGAGAATTCTGGTCAAGCGGACTCGCTACCTGACCGAGGCTTTTCCAAAACTGTCACCGCTTTCGGGTAAAGCGGCGAGTTCTCTAAAAGCGCTGCAATCGGCTTTAGGCTCTTGGCATGATCATTATCAATGGTGCCAAAAGGCGCTTATTGAATCTGACCTGCGCCCGTTGGAAAAGCTCTGGCAGAGCTGCGCAGCAACCGCGCTGGAGAAGGCTGAGACTCAATTGCTGGACTTAGCAAAGCAGCTGCCAAAATCATCGAAAAAAGCAGCCTAAAGTGGCAGAGGAAGAAGTAACAGTTACCAGTGACGTGAACCTCCTGGATTCATAGACGCTCCCGAAATAACTGCTGTTGGCCGGAAGCAGCCCTTTACGACAGTCTGCAATCGGCCAATAGCTGCCAGTCGCATGCGTCTGAAAAAGCAGCGGCGCATCACTCTTTCCACATTTAATTTTCTTCGCTGTGCATCTAATGAATGGGTTGACCCGTATGTCCTCTTGAGGGCTTGAGTGCGATGAGTATTCGAGATCATCAAACGACGCAGAGCGATTAGCGGTCAGGTATTTCATGATCAGAACCGTCGTCTCTGCCAAGGACAGCTACGATCATGATACGACCACAGTTAGGTACTGCCATGAACGCCACGGATGACGCTCATTTTTTGGACCGCCTATTGCGCGGGGAACAAGAAGCATATCGTGATTTGGTGTGCACGCATCAAGCAGCAATGAAGGCCGTAGCTTATGGAATCGTGGGGCGGAACCATGCAGACGAAGTAGTGCAAGAGGCATGGCTTGCGATTGTGAGAGGTATAGGGAAATTTCAGAGACGATCCAGCTTAAAAACCTGGATGCTTGCGATTACGTCCAATGCGGCGAAGTGCCGATACAAAGCTCGGCGAAGTGAGTCGAATTGTATTCCATGTACCTCCTGGATCGAGGGAGGGGGCGTTTTATTTGTAGATGATCATTCCTACACACCGTCCGTGCTATCGCATGACGATAGCCCTGAAGCGCTTCTGAGCGAATCCGAGCTATATGCTCGCATCAACATTGCTCTTGAGGCGCTACCGGAGTTGCAGAGAAGCGTATTGATATTAAGAGAGCGCACTGGATTGGATCTAGATGAAATTTCTACGCTTCTCGGAATATCGCAGACTAACGTAAGAGTGCTTTTGCACCGAGCTCGTTTAAAGGTTTTTTCTGCAATTGCGGAGTACCAGTCCGCTGTTGATATGTGAGCGTTACGAGGTGTTTTCCAATGGTCTGGATGGCAGCAGTCGACAAATGATGTTGAGAGGTCGAGCACGCAGAGCAGCTGATCTGCAGAGTGATCATTGTCTTCTGTGAGATGCGCCTGTCTGGGGTTGAAAATCAGGTGCGCGCGGCATTTGATGCCGATCAAACAGTTGGAGTAGGTGATAAATGCATACCCAGGTACGCGGCACATCTGGAGCTAGCTTTCACACACAGATGTGCCAGATTCGTTGCTGGCCCATACCCATACCCACTGAGTCTCCCCTATTTCCTCGATGCTCCGACTGGCTTCTATAAGCCGATTACAGACATCACGGCGAGTCGCTAAAACTGCCTTAGCCGCGTAATCGCAGCCGTAATTCCCTTTGCATTTGTGTCCAAGGTCTTCATGGCCACAAGTGCATTCTCTGCAACAGTTCCTGCGCCATTTTCCGAAAGCCATTTTGTGACCTCCTCGATTGCCGCCGCTAGCGCGTGTTGGTTGTGCAATAGCAATGTCAGAGCATCTGCTGTAACGATGTTGGAGTCTGAGTCGTGTGGCATTGAAGTCTTCCTTGGATATAGGTTCGACAAAGCCTAGCCCACCACATGGCAGGCGAAGGTCATCTGCTAATTAGGTGGCGTCTATTTACGCACCAGAACAGTGCGCCAGTCCCATCTCAGTCCCATATGGCCTTTTTTCGCATGCCAAAAACCACAAACCCCCGACTTTCTCTAGGAAAATCAGGGGTTTGCGTTTACTGAATGTGGCGGTGAAGGAGAGATTCGAACTCTCGATACAGTTTCCTGTATACACACTTTCCAGGCGTGCTCCTTAAGCCACTCGGACACTTCACCGTATCTCTTCAAACATGTTCTGTCTGTCGAGGCGCGCTAATGTAGTCGAAAGCTTTTGCGATGGCAAACTTTTTTTCAGAATTTTCATGCGGTTAAGAGAAAAAGTCGTTTCGCTGCCTGTCGGGCCATGGCAAACCTGCCAATCTTCGGTGGAGGTGACCCTTCTATATAGAAGCAGAATGCCTCGCCACGCTGGCTGCGCCGGGAAACGGTGACTGGCGGGTCAGTCACGGCGCTTTACCTAGCCTGCGGCGGTGGGTAACGTCTGCCCATCTTTCTTACAAGGAATAGCGTCATGAGTGAGTTGATTTCTTACCACCTCGAAGACGGTATCGCGACCCTGACCTTGAGCAATGGCAAGGTCAATGCCATTTCCCCGGACGTGATTGCGGCATTCAACGCGGCGCTGGATCAGGCAGTGACTGATCGTGCCATCGTGATCATTACCGGCCAGCCTGGGATTCTGTCTGGCGGCTACGATCTGAAGGTGATGACCGCCGGCCCTAAAGAAGCTGTGGCGCTGGTCACCGCCGGTTCGACGTTGGCGCGTCGCTTGCTCTCTCACCCGTTCCCGGTCATCGTCGCTTGTCCGGGTCATGCTGTGGCGAAAGGCGCTTTCATTCTGCTGTCTGCCGACTACCGCATCGGTGTCGACGGCCCGTTCAGCATCGGTCTGAACGAAGTGCAGATCGGCATGACCATGCATCACGCGGGTATCGAGCTGGCGCGTGATCGTCTGCGTCGTTCCGCGTTCCACCGCTCGGTGATCAACGGCGAGATGTTCGATCCGCAAAGTGCGGTGGATGCCGGTTTCCTCGACAAAGTGGTTTCCGCCGAGGAGTTGCAAGGTGCCGCCCTCGCCGCTGCGCGTCAGCTGAAGAAGATCAATATGCTCGCGCACAAAAACACCAAGTTGAAAGTGCGCAAGGCGCTGCTCGAAACTCTGGATAACGCGATCATCCAGGACCAAGAGCATCTCGGCTAACCCAGGCGCATGCAATACAGAAAAGCCCGACCAGCGTGTCGGGCTTTTTCTTGCACGCTCGGTTGAAAATGCCATGGCGGCTCTAGGACGGGTCTGACAAGCCATTCTGAAACATGCGCTTAAACATCGGCTATCTCCGCACTCTATAGCGGCAATTGCCGAAAACAGTGCACATCCGTACACTGCGCCACCTTTTGTCCCGGTGGGGCCTGAAAATGCTGTTCGTGTTTCGTATGTTATTGATGGGCCTGCACTTTATTCTGGCAGGCGTACTCGGGGTGATCCTCGGGATCTGCCGCCCGTTCAATCCGGACAACAGCCGTCTGTGCGCCCGCCTCTACGCATTGCCAGCCATGTGCATTTTGCGCCTGCGGGTGAAAACGGACGTCAGCGGCTTGATGAACAAGCCTGACAGCTGCGTGATCATCGCCAACCATCAGTCCAACTACGATCTGTTTGTGTTCGGCAACGTTGTGCCCCGCCGTACCGTGTGCATCGGCAAGAAAAGCCTGAAGTGGGTGCCGTTGTTCGGGCAGTTGTTCTGGCTCGCCGGCAATGTGCTGATCGATCGCGGCAATGCGCACAAGGCGCGCCAATCGATGCTGACCACCACCAACACCCTGCAGAACGAAGACACTTCGATTTGGGTATTCCCGGAAGGTACACGCAACCTCGGCGAAGAATTGCTGCCGTTCAAGAAAGGTGCGTTCCAGATGGCGATTGCTGCCGGCGTGCCGATCGTCCCGGTGTGCGTCAGCAGCTACGTCAAGCACATGCGCCTGAATCGCTGGCGCAGCGGGAAAATTCTCATACGCTCGCTACCGGCGATTCCTACAGCCGGACTGACCATGGACGACATGCCCATGCTCATCAATCAATGCCGTGAGCAGATGCGCGAGTGCATCGATTCGATGGATCGACAGCTACAAGCCGCGTGAAAAGCCAACCCGCCCTGTGCGGGTTTTCTTTTGCCCGGTGAACTGTGCAGATTTCACTGACTCTCAAGCAGCGACACGGCTAAGCTGAAGCCTTGCATTCCCTGCCACCTGCCAAGAAGAAGTGAATCACCACCATGGGTCGAGTTGTTGCTGCTGCGGTGTACAGCGCAGGCAAGAAAGTCACCAATATTACCCTCGACGAAGGCGCTGCCTGGGCCGCGAAAACCGGACATTTTGTCTGGATCGGTCTGGAGGAGCCCGACGCCCAAGAGCTGTCCAATCTGCAACGTCAGTTCAACCTGCACGAACTGGCCATAGAAGATGCCCTGGAAAAACACAGCCGACCAAAGCTGGAAACCTTTGGTGACGCTTTGTTTATCGTCACCTACTCGCCCATCCGCGAAAACGGCATTCTGCAGTTCATCGAAACGCACATCTTCGCGGGCAAGGGCTACATCATCACGGCACGCAACGGTCACTCGGCGTCCTACGCTCATGTCCGCCAACGCTGCGAGGCGCGTCCGCTGTTGCTGGAGCATGGGGAGGATTTCGTACTCTATGCACTGCTCGACTTTGTCATCGAAAACTACCAGCCGGTCGGTGAAGCGATCCATGCCGAAATCGATGAACTGGAGCGCAACGTACTGTGTAGCGCGTTGAATGAACGTGACATTCAAAAGCTGCATGGCTTGCGCCGCGATGTCGTGCGCCTGCGCCGATACGCAGCGCCGATGGTGGAAATTGGCGAGGAACTGCAGAAACTGAGCTTCCCGTTTATCGACAAGAACATGCGCCCGTACTTCCGTGATGTGCAGATCCACGTCACACGGCAGATGGAAGACCTGAGCACGCTGGCCGATATTGCCAGCCAGACCATCGAGATTGGTGTGCTGCTCGAGGCCTCACGGCAAAGCGTGGTGCAGCGCAAATTTGCTGCGTGGGCAGCGATTCTGGCGTTCCCGACGGCGGTGGCGGGGATTTACGGGATGAACTTCCAGAACATGCCGGAACTGAGTTGGCACTACGGCTATTTCGGTGTGCTGGGGTTTATTACGGTGGGGTGTGTGAGTTTGTGGGCGAGTTTCAAGAAGTCTGGGTGGTTGTAGAGCAGACCGAGTTGTCTGGAACATTCGCGAGCAGGCTCGCTCCCACATTGTTCGGTGGCGCACCGAAAATCCAATGTGGGAGCGAGCCTGATCGCGAAGCTTTTGGCCTTAGACAGTTTCTGGCTTATGCGCGACAAAACGCATCATCCACTCCGCCACCGTAGCGCCATGGTGTTCCTGCTCCAGACTGGCCACGCCCTTGCTGTAAATCTGCGAACCCAATGCTTCCTGACGCAGATCCAGCAGCGCCCGCGAGTAATCGTGAATGAACTCCGGGTGGCCCTGGAAGCACAAAACCTGATCGTTGATGTGATACGCCGCGAATGGGCAGAAATCGCTGGAAGCGATGACCGTAGCGTTTTCCGGCAGCGCAGTGACCTGATCCTGGTGACTGATCAGCAGCGTCAGTTCCTCACGCACCGGACTCATCCACGGCGCCTTGGCCGCGAGTTTGTAATTGTGGGTGCCAACACCCCAACCTTGCGTGGCGCGCTCGCTCTTGCCACCGAGCAGCAGCGCCAGCAACTGATGGCCGAAGCACACACCGAGCAGTTTGTCGCCACGCTCGTAACGGGTCAGCAGGTATTCCTTGAGCGTCTGGATCCACGGGTCAGAGCCGAAAGAGTCGGCCTTGCTGCCGGTGACCAGGTACGCGTCGAAGCTCAGGTCGTCGCTCGGGTATTCGCCCTGCATCACGTTGTAGACGGTGAACTCGGCGGCAATCGGTTGCTGCGAGAACAGACGCTGGAACATCTGCCCGTAACCCTGATATTGATCGACCAGTTCCGGACGCAGGATGTCGGTTTCCAGAATGCAGATGCGTAGCGACATAAAAAATACCTGACACGTGATGGGAATAATGAACACCCCAGAGCCTGCCTTGAAACACCCTGGCAAGGCAAGCCCCGGAATGCGCACTGCTCCTGAAACATAGCCCTTAGAACATTTCACCTTTTGCCGCTTTATCCAGCAGCAGCGCGGGCGGCGCGAAACGCTCGCCATATTGCTCGGCCAGATACTGCGCGCGAGCGACGAAATCCTTCACCCCGTACTGGTTGATGAACTGCAAGGCGCCACCGGTCCACGGTGCAAAACCGATGCCGAAGATCGAACCGATATTGGCATCCGCCGTCGAGGTCAATACGCCCTCTTCCACGCAGCGAACGGTTTCGATGGCTTGCACAAACAACAGCCGATCACGCACGTCCTTGGGCGAAATCTGCCCGTCGACCTGCTCGAAACGCGTCTTCAGTTCGGGCCACAAATGTTTCTGTTCACCGGCCGGATAATCGTAAAAGCCGCCACCCGCCGCTTTGCCCGGGCGCTTGTATTCATTGAGCAGCAAGTCAATCACGGCGAAGGCCGGGTGCTCAATCAGCGGTTTCCCTTCTGCCTGTAGGTCCTTGGCGGTTTGCTGACGGATATGGCTCATCAGGCTGAGGGAAACTTCGTCGGAGATCGCCAGAGGCCCGACCGGCATCCCGGCCTTGCGCGCTTCGGTCTCGATCATCGGCGCACTGACGCCTTCGCCGAGCATGGCGATGCCTTCGTTGGTGAAGGTGCCGAACACACGTGAGGTGAAGAAACCGCGACTGTCGTTGACCACAATCGGGGTTTTCTTGATTTGCAGGACGAAATCGAAGCCACAAGCCAGGGTCTCGTCACTGGTTTGCGCGCCTTTGATGATTTCCACCAGCGGCATTTTTTCTACCGGGCTGAAGAAGTGCAGACCGATGAATTTGCTTTGATCAGGCACCGCAGCCGCCAGACCGGTGATCGGCAGCGTCGAGGTATTGGAAGCAATGACGGCCTCGGCCCCCACCACCCGCTGGGCTGCAGCAGAGACCCTGGCCTTGAGTTCGCGGTCTTCGAACACCGCTTCGATGATCAGATCGCACCCTGCCAGATCGGCATCGCTCTCGGACGGTTTGATCCGCGCCAGCACAGTCTCACGCTGTGAGGCGGTCAGCTGACCACGGGCAACTTTCTTGTCCAGCAACGCCGCAGAATGCGCCTTGCCCTTCTCGGCGGCCGCGAGATTGATGTCCTTGAGCACCACTTCGATCCCCGCCGAAGCGCTGACAAACGCGATCCCGGCGCCCATCATTCCGGCACCCAGTACGCCGACCTTCTGTGTTTTGTAAGGCGCAAAACCTTGTGGCCGCGAACCGCCGGCATTGATCTCGTTGAGCTGAAACCAGAACGTGCCGATCAGGTTTTTCGAAATTTGCCCGATGGTCAGCTCGGTGAAGTAGCGGGTTTCGATCAGGTGAGCGGTGTCGAAATCGACCTGAGCGCCTTCAACCGCCGCACACAGAATCTTTTCCGGTGCCGGCATCGTCCCTTGGGTCTTGCTGCGCAGAATCGACGGCGCAATCGCCAGCATCTGCGCGACTTTCGGGTTCGACGGTGTACCGCCAGGAATCTGATAGCCCTTCACGTCCCAACGCTGCACCGCCGTCGGATTGGCGACAATCCAGGCCCGTGCCTTGACCAGCAACTCATCGCGATCTGCTGCGAGTTCATCAATCAACCCCGCCTGCAACGCCTGTTGCGGACGCACCTTCTTGCCTTCGAGCAAATAGGGCAGCGCTTTTTCGATACCGAGCATGCGCACCATGCGCACCACCCCGCCGCCGCCCGGCAACAGGCCGAGGGTCACTTCCGGCAGACCGAGTTGCACCGCGGCATCATCCAAAGCCACGCGGTGATGACAGGCGAGGCAGATTTCCCATCCGCCACCCAGCGCCGCGCCATTGATGGCTGCGACCACCGGTTTGCCGAGGGTTTCCAGAGTGCGCAATTGCCCCTTGAGGGTCAGCACCATGTCATAGAAGGCTTTGGCTTCAGGCTTGCCGACCTTGATCAGCTCATTGAGGTCGCCGCCGGCAAAGAAGGTTTTCTTCGCCGAAGTAATGATGACGCCGGCGATATTGTCTTTATCTGCCACCAACCGGGCGACGCACGCGGCCATCGCCTCGCGGTACACGGCGTTCATGGTGTTGGCGCTCTGGCCCGGCATATCGATGGTCAGCACGACGATGCCGTCCTGGCCTTTTTCGTAACGAATGGCTTCGCTCATAACAAGGTTCCTTGAATTCGGGGCTCAGAGGCGTTCGATGATGGTGGCAATGCCCATACCGCCGCCGACGCACAGCGTCGCCAGGCCATAGCGCAGGCGCCGGGCTTCCAGTTCATCGAGCAAGGTGCCGAGGATCGCGCAACCGGTGGCCCCCAGCGGGTGGCCCATGGCGATCGAGCCGCCGTTGACGTTGACCTTGTCCGGGTCGACAGCCATGTCCTTGATGAACTTCAGCACCACCGAAGCGAACGCTTCGTTGACCTCGAACAGGTCGATGTCCTCTACGCGCAATCCAGCCTTGGCCAACGCCTTGCGGGTGGCCGGCGCGGGACCGGTGAGCATGATGGTCGGGTCGGTACTGGTGACCGCTGTGGCGACAATGCGCGCCCGAGGTTGCAAGCCCAGCGCGCGGCCCTTGGCTTCGGAGCCGATCAGCATCAGCGCTGCGCCATCGACAATCCCGGAACTATTGCCCGGCGTGTGCACGTGATTGATCCGCTCGACATGGCTGTAGACCCGCAATGCCGTGGCGTCGAAGCCCATCTGGCCGATCATTTCGAAACTCGGCTTGAGCTTGCCCAAGCCTTCAAGGGTCGACTCGGCACGAATGAATTCATCGTGATCAAGCAGGACGATGCCGTTCTGGTCCTGTACCGGCACCAGCGACTTGTTGAACGAGCCATCAGCGCGTGCCCGTGCGGCTTTCTGCTGCGAGTGCAGCGCATAGGCATCAACGTCCTGACGGCTGAAGCCTTCGAGCGTGGCGATCAGATCCGCACCGACGCCCTGCGGGGTGAAATGACTGTGCAGATTGGTCTGCGGATCCAGCGCCCAGGCGCCGCCGTCGCTGCCCATCGGCACCCGCGACATCGATTCGACGCCGCCGACCACCACCAGATCTTCGAAACCCGAGCGCACTTTCATCGCGCCGAGGTTCACCGCTTCGAGCCCCGAGGCGCAGAAGCGGTTGATCTGCACGCCCGCGACACTGACATCCCAATCGGCCACTTGCACGGCGGTTTTGGCGATGTCCGAGCCCTGATCGCCAATCGGCGTCACGCAGCCGAGCACCACGTCATCGACCTGGCTGGTGTCCAGCGACGTGCGCGCCTGCAGCGCGGTCAGCAATCCGGCCAGCAGATTCACCGGTTTGACGCTGTGCAGGGCACCATCGGCCTTGCCTTTGCCGCGCGGCGTGCGTAACGCATCGAATATCAAAGCTTGGGTCATGACGTCCTCGAACCAGTGCGGTGAGTGATTTCCTGTGGCTCCACTCTTGCCCCGAGCGGCCATTGGTTCAATGACCACAGCGCTCAATACGCTTGACGTACACGCTCAGACGGACGGTCATCGGCGGCAGGGTGAACCGGTTCAGGTCGGCGAGTTGTCTAGCAAGCGGGCGGCAAAGAAGCTGGCAATACGCCTCATGCCTTTTTAATCGCAAATCACAAAGGCTCCATATGAAATGGATCTAAGCCAAGCGTGACGCGGGCCCTAAGGTAGTACTTGTACGTCAGAGTCGTCGGGTTTTGCCGAGGCCGGCGTCCTTCAACAGGAAGTGCAGCGCTTGCCGTCATGGATATGCAGGCAGGCATCAGGAAATAACAATAAAGGCGGTCAAGCCATGTTCAAACAACCGAAAATTCGTCAAGCAGGGCTCATTCTTTTCGCCACGACGCTGTTGTTGATTTTGCCGAATTTGACCAAGGTAATCGGCTGAATCGAGCGGCAGGTGCTATCTATCGCCACTGAAAACATGACTGGCCCGCTACCCGGGCCAGCGTGGCTGTGCCACCCTTTGCGCACTCCCACGACATGGACGGCGATCATTTGAAAGCGCTCATCGTATTCGGGGCCATGCTGCTGAGCATGCCCTTGTCTGCCGCACAGTTGGATCTGCAACTGGGCGCAAACAGCCGCACCTGGCAGACCGAGGAATTACTCAAGCATCCTCAGGTACAAACACTCACCATCAAAAACGATGTGTCCTACAAGAAGGACATGACCTATCGCGCCGTGCCAGTGGCTGCGCTGCTGACCGGGATCAAACCGCAAGATCACCTGCAAGCCGTGGCACTGGACGGGTTCGCCGCCGAGCTGGCTGCAGCGCCGCTGCTCAATACAACAGGCGCGCGGGCCTGGCTGGCCATTGAGGACCCGGCTCAGCCGTGGCCAGCGCTGTCAGAAGGCAAGCACAGCGCCGGGCCGTTCTATCTGGTGTGGACCGATCCGCAAGCCGGCAATATCAGCCCGGAGCAGTGGCCGTTCGAAGTCGCGAGCATCAAACGCATGGCACCGGTGGCCGAGCGCTTCCCTGCCCTGCTGCCAGACCCCGCGTTGAAGGCGGATGACCCGGTGAATCGCGGGTTTGCGCTGTTTCAGAAGAATTGCCTGGCGTGTCACCGCTTGAACGGTGCGGGGGATGCGCAGTTCGGGCCGGACTTGAACATTCCGTATAACCCGACCGAGTATTTCGGCGCTGATTTCTTGAAGCGCTACATACGTGACCCGCAGAGTTTGCGTCAGTGGCCGCAGGCGAAGATGCCGGGGTTTTCGGCAGAGGTGTTGCCGGAGGGAGATTTGCAGATGTTGATCGGGTATTTGCAGCACATGGCTGGACGCAAGGTTAAGCCGTAACGCCATTTCCCTTGTGGGAGCGAGCCTGCTCGCGAAGGCGGAGTGTCAGACACTGCATCAGTGACTGATAAACCGCTTTCGCGAGCAGGCTCGCTCCCACAGGGTCTGTGTGAAGCAATTTATTGTTGCTGGACGGAGATAACCGGCGTCGGCGAGACGGACACTTTCGCATGCATCTGCTCGCACCCGCCGCCCCGGCGCATGCCACGCACCGGGCAGGCGTCGAGGTAATCGAGGCCCACCGCCAGTTTCAGATGCCGCTCCGGCCGTGCCAGTTCATTGGTCACGTCAAAGCTGTACCAGGCGTCATCCAGCCAGGCTTCCGCCCACGCGTGGCTGGCCAGATGTTCGCAATCTTCGCTATACAAATAGCCCGACACATAACGCGACGGCACGCCCAGACTGCGCGCGCAGGCCAGAAACGCGTGGGCGTGATCCTGGCAAACCCCGGCGCGCCCGGCGAAAGCTTCAGCGGCGCTGGTATCAACTTCCGTCGAGCCCGGCGTGTAGGTCATGTGCTGATTCAAACCGTGCATCAAATCGATCAACGCCGTGCGATCGCGGCGCTGCTTGCAAGATTTCTCGGCGAACGCACGCAACGCCTCATCGGCCTCGGTCAAGCGGGTAAAGCGCAGGAACGGCAGCGCCGACTGGCTCTCATGTTCGGCCTCGCGCAGTTCATCGATATCGACCTGGCCGCGAGCGCCGATGATGATCGCTTCATGCGGTTCATCCATGGTCAGCACATGCAGGATATTGCCGAACGGATCGAGTTGCGCGCGCACCGGGCGCGGCAGGTCGAGCTGCCAGCTCAGTACGTGTTGGCGCTCGCTGTCGTGGGGTGTCAGCCGCAGGTACTGGATGCTTGCCCGCACCTGATCTTCGTAGTGATAGGTGGTCTCGTGGCTAATGGAAAGTCTCATGCAGCCTCCAGGTAGGAACTGTGAATGGCATTACCCAACTGGCGCACCAGCGGGATGAATTCGGTCAGCCAGGCGTGCAGGCCTTCCTCAAGAATTTCGTTGATGCCGGTGTAGCGCAGCCGCGCATCCATTTCTGCCGCCAGACGTTGTGCCGGACGGCCATTGGCGCCGGGCAACTGGGCGAGAATCTGGTCGATCTCTTCGGTGCAGGCCCTTAATGAACGCGGCACATCGGCACGTAACAGCAGCAGCTCGGCGACATGCCGGGCGCCGGGCGCATCGCGGTAGATTTCGGTGTAGGCCTCAAACGACGACAAGGCCCGTAGCAACGCACTCCATTGATAATAGGCGTGGGCCGTGCCGTCGCTGACCGCTTCGGCCTGATCACCGGCCATCTCATAACGCGCATCGAGCAGTCGCAGCGTGTTATCGGCGCGCTCGATAAAGGTGCCGAGGCGAATAAAGCGAAACGCATCGTTGCGCATGATCGTGCCGTAGGACGCACCACGGAACAGGTGCGAACGTTCCTTGATCCACTCGCAGAAACGGCTCATGCCATAGCGGCTGAGGCCCTGTTCGGCGATCCCGCGAATCTCCAGCCACGTCGAGTTGATGTTCTCCCACATGTCTGCGGTGATGCGCCCCCGCACAGCGTGTGCACTGGCTCGCGCCGCGCCGAGGCAGCTGTAGATGCTCGCCGGGTTGGCCGCATCAAGGGCGAAGAAGTGCAGCAGGCGTTCGGCATGCAGTGCGCCGTGACGTTCCAGATAATCGTCAAGGGTGCCGGTGATCAGCAGCGGCATGGCCAGCTCGTGCAGACCGTCACCACGGCCGTCCTGCGGCATCAGCGACAGCGAATAACTGATGTCGAGCATCCGTGCGAGGTTTTCCGCCCGCTCCAGGTAACGCGACATCCAATACAGATCCGAGGCAGTTCTACTTAACATGGCAAGCTTCCTTCAATCCTCGACCACCCAGGTGTCCTTGGTTCCGCCGCCCTGTGATGAGTTCACCACCAGAGAGCCTTCACGCAGCGCCACACGGGTCAAACCGCCAGGCACCACACGGGTTTCGCGACCGGACAAGACAAACGGGCGCAAGTCGATATGGCGCGGCGCGATGCCGTTTTCGACAAAGGTCGGACAGGTCGACAGCGACAGCGTCGGCTGCGCGATGTACGCGTGGGGCTTGGCTTTGATCCGCTCGCGGAACGCATCGATTTCCGCCGTCGTCGACGCCGGCCCCACCAGCATTCCGTACCCGCCGGAGCCTTGGGTTTCCTTGACCACCAGGTCGGGAAGATTGGCCAGCACGTGGGACAGTTCAGACGGATTGCGGCATTGCCAGGTCGGCACGTTTTTCAGGATCGGTTCTTCGTCGAGGTAAAAACGGATCATGTCGGTGACAAACGGATACACCGATTTGTCGTCCGCCACGCCGGTACCGATGGCGTTGGCCAGCACCACGTTGCCCGAGCGATAGGACGACAGCAGCCCCGGCACGCCGAGCATCGAGTCCG
Source organism: Pseudomonas sp. CROZ-RG-20F-R04-15 (assembly GCF_022662375.1). GTDB lineage: Bacteria > Pseudomonadota > Gammaproteobacteria > Pseudomonadales > Pseudomonadaceae > Aquipseudomonas. The sequence continues at coordinate 23,648 of NZ_JAKNQL010000037.1, forward strand.
GGTTGAACGCCAGCGGATCGAGAAACGCGTCATCGAGTCGGCGGTAAATCACGTCCACCGCTTTCGGGCCGTCGGTGGTGCGCATGAAAACCTTGTCGTCACGCACGAACAGATCCGCACCCTCGACCAGTTCCACGCCCATTTCCCGCGCGAGAAACGCGTGCTCGAAGAACGCACTGTTGAAGCGCCCCGGCGTCAGCACCACCACGCTCGGGTCATCGATCGGACTTGAGCTTTTCAGGGTATCGAGCAACAGGTTCGGGTAGTGATCGATCGGGGCGATACGTTGCGCGGCGAACAGCTCCGGAAACAGACGCATCATCATCTTGCGGTCTTCGAGCATGTAACTGACGCCGCTCGGTGTACGCAGGTTGTCTTCGAGTACGTAATAGGTGCCGTCGCCATCGCGCACCAGATCGACGCCGGAAATATGCGAATAGATATCGCGGTGCAGATCCAGGCCTTGCATCGCCAACTGATATTGCTCGTTGGCCAGCACCTGTTCGGCGGGAATGATCCCGGCCTTGATGATGCGCTGCTCGTGATAGAGGTCGGCGAGGAACATGTTCAGCGCCTTGACCCGCTGGATACAGCCGCGCTCGACGATTCGCCATTCGCTGGCGGGAATGCTGCGCGGAATGGTGTCGAAAGGAATCAGCCGCTCGGTGCCCTGCTCGTCCCCATAGAGCGTGAAGGTAATACCGGCGCGATGGAACAGCAGATCAGCCTCGCGTCGCCGTTGGGCCAGCAGTTCGTCAGGCGTGTCGGCCAGCCATCGGGCGAACTCCCGATAATGCGGGCGAACCTGGCCGCCGGCATCGTACATCTCATCAAAATAGGTGCGGATCATGCCGTACTCCTTGTCACCCGGACCTACAGGCCTTCGCAAGGCCCGTGCCATCGGCATAAACGCTTTGATTTCAATCGGTTGGATATTCGCTTCGCAGCCACCGCACCATTCCTGTGCGGCAAATGCTCCAACCGGATTGCCCCCGCTTCATTGCGACGCACTGCATCGCCTATCACCAGCATAGTCAGAGTTGATTTCACTGCCCGGCGCTGCCTGCGGATAATCCGCGCATTCGCTGCAAAACTTCACCGGACCCAGCACCGCGAAGCCGCCAGCTCAACTGATCCGGACTGCCCTTGCAGCCCGCCCCGCTGTAACCCTGACCGGTTTCCTCTCCTTATCGGTCTTCCCTTTTAGCCACCCTCTCCGGTGGCTTTTTTTTGCCCTGGATTCTTGTTTCAGGGTTTTGCCGCAGCGTTTATGGACAGCAGAAACGACAACGGCCAACCCGAAGGTCAGCCGCTGCTCGATTGTCGCTGCAAGAGATCAATTCAAACGGTGGCGGTTGCGCACCTCCTGTTTCACACCCCAGCCTTCGATGATGCCGCCCAGCGGTTCGACCACGGCAGAGAAACCCTGCTCGAAGTCGCCGATATCGTCGTACGTCGCATACATCACTTTGCTCAATTCCAGCGCCCACGCACCGTCATCACGCACGCTGACCTGGGCATTGATGGATTCACCGCGAAATTTGCCTGCCGCCCTGCGCGCCCGCTCCTCGTCCGGGAAAATGGCGTAGAACTCGATGGGATGGAATCGGGAAAAATCGAAACCGCCTTCTTTCATGCGGCGCAGAACATTGCTGCTGATGTCTTCTTGATAGGCTGTGCTCATGAATCGTCCCCCTCGCATAGATGGATAGACTTTCCGTATTCCCGCCCCGGGCCTTTGGCCAAAGTACTACGGCAACGTGGTTGCACGCGGGAAACAAGCATGTAGCTGACAAGACCAGACCTTAGCGATCCGTTCGCTGATCTCGCTTGCAGAGTAGCCCCAAGTTAGAGCCGCTGCCAAGGCCTGGTGTGAAGGTGACAAGAAGAATGTCAGACGGGAGTAATGCTGCGGATTTCGATGCTGTTCTGGGTTTTCAGGTTTTTCACACCCGCATCGGCGGTGCGCCCTTCCAGATCGTTGAGATCCAGTTCGGCGGCGATGGGCAGAAGCCGTGCCTTGATCAATCGAGCGGCCTCATCGTCGCTGGGGCATTCCGCGCGCTCGAACACCTCATCGACAATTTCACCATGATCGTCCACGAAAGTGACTTTCCACTTTTGCATCGGTGCCTCCTCGATCAAACCCGCAAATGGGCTTACACCTATCTCGACTTTAAACGCCGAGGGTTGGTTCAAAAGGATTACAGCGCGCGAACATGAAAAAAACGACATCTACTTTACGGGGAAGCAAATGTGGGAGCGAGCCTGCTCGCTCCCACAGGGGAGTTGCAGTGCTCTTTTAGTCGTTGCTTGGCTTGTTGATCGCTTGCAGCACGTATTGCGGCAAGGCGAAGGCGCCGATGTGGATTTCCGGGTTGTAGTAGCGCGTGACGATGCCGCTGCCGATGAAGCGCTGTTGCAGGGTTTCACGGCTGAGCTTGCGGTAGGCCGGGTTGGTCGAGCCCCAAGCGAAGGTCATCGAACCGCCGATGTAGGTCGGCACGGCCGCCTGATAGAAGTGCCAGTCCGGGAACAGGCTGTTGAGGCGACCGGCGGTGGTTTTCACTTCGTCGATCTGCATGAACGGCGTGCCGTTCTGAGTCACGAGGATGCCGCCCTCGTTCAGGCAGCGGTGGCAGGCCTGATAGAAGTTCTCCGAGAACAGCACTTCGCCCGGGCCGATCGGGTCGGTGGAGTCGGAGATGATCACGTCGAATTTTTCCGTGGTGGTGGCGACGAAACGCATGCCGTCGTCGATCACCAGGTTCAAACGCGGGTCGTCGTAGGCGCCGCTGGAGTGGTTCGGCAGGAACTCTTTGCACATGTCGACCACGGTGCCGTCGATCTCGACCATGGTGATGTGTTCAACGCCGGCGTGCTTGGTCACTTCGCGCAACATGCCGCCGTCACCGCCGCCGATGATCAGCACGCGTTTGGCGCTGCCGTGGGCGAGAATTGGCACATGCGTGAGCATTTCGTGGTAGATGAATTCGTCGGCTTCGGTGGTCTGGATCACGCCGTCCAGCGCCATTACCCGGCCCATGCGCGGGTTCTGGAAAATCACCAGGTGCTGGTGCTCGGTGCGCACTTCGTGCAGCAGTTTTTCCATGCGAAAACGCTGGCCGTAGCCTTCGTAGAGGGTTTCCAGGTACTCGCTGGTTTTGGTGACGGTCATGGTCAAGTGCTCCGATGAATGCGCGGGCACCGATCGTGGGGACGATCGCCCGGGAAAGGCGCGCATTCTACGTTGCCGAAGATGACAGGTCGAACCTCACTTCATCGGCCAACCACAATCCT
>NZ_JAKNQL010000038.1 GCF_022662375.1 Pseudomonas sp. CROZ-RG-20F-R04-15
CAGCCCTCTCCCGGAGGGAGAGGGAGCCGACCGAGGTGTCTGGCGTTGTACATCGACCTGAGCGATCGAGTCGATTATGGATTCAACGCAGTAATTTCACGTCGGCGTATTTCTAGAGCATCCCCCAATCAGTCCCCTCTCCCGGAGGGAGAGGGAGCCGATCGAGGTGTCTGGCGTTGTACATTGACCTGAGTGATCGAGTCGATTATGGATTCGGTACAGCACCTTCAGGTCGCTGTAACTCGACAAAACAACTCGGTCAGTCCCCTCTCCCTCTGGGAGAGGGTTAGGGTGAGGGGAAATAGCCTCACCGCAAATGCGCCTGCTCCACCAGCCAGATCATCAACTCCTCCAGCTGCGGCGAAGGCTCGGTTCCCGCAGGCACCACCACGTAATACGCCAACCCCGTCCTCACCTTCAATTCAAACGGCATCACCAGCCGCCCGGCGCGCAAGTCATCACCAATCAACGACCAGTCGCCAATCGCCACCCCCGTCCCATGCGACGCCATCGACATCGCCTGATCCAGCGTTTCGAAATGCTGGCCCATGTTGACGTTATTCAACTGCAGTTCGGCCGCTGTCAGCCACACCGTCCAGTCGTGGATATCGCGGGTCGGATGCAGCAATAGATGCTGTTGCAGATCAGCCGGGTCAGTCAGTGCCGGTTGGCCTTTCAACAGGGCCGGTGAGCAGACCGGGGTCAGTTGTTCATCGAACAGATGCAGCGCGGTCGATGAGTTGTCCGGTGGCGTTCCATAGATCACCGCCGCATCGAATTGCTCGCGCTGAAAGTCCACGCCATGAGCCAGGGTAGTCGTCAGTTTGACCGGCACATCCGGGCGTTCCTTTTGCCATTGCAGCAGACGCGGCACCAGCCAGCGCATCACGCAACTCGGCGCCTTGAGTTGCAGGGTTTCGCGCTTGAGGCCGATCTGCTCGGTCGCTTCAGTGATCAGACCGAAGACCTTTTCTACTCGCGGCAGCCACTCACGACCTTCGGCGGTCAGCTCCAGACCCCGAGCCAGACGGATGAACAATTCATACCCCAGATGATCTTCCAGTCCGGCGATCTGCCGGCTCACTGCGCCTTGGGTGATGTGCAACTGCTCGGCGGCCCGGGTGAAGTTGCAGCACTGCGCGGTGATCAGAAACGTATGCAGGGCGGGCAGGGGAGGCAGTCGTTTCATGTGGATCCAAGGTATGACGTGAGGACATGGCTAGTATGACTTTTAATCGATTGTTGCCGCTACCTGCCGACCGTTCAATGAGCCCATGTTCAGGTCATGTGGGAGCGAGCCTGCTCGCGAAGGCTGTTTCACATTCAGCATTGATGTTGGCTGATCCAGCGCTTTCGCGAGCAGGCTCGCTCCCACAAGGGATCTGTGTTTTTAGCTGACAAAAGGGCAATGACATGGCGACGTGTGGCGAAGTACTGGTCAAGTTACTCGAAGGTTATGGGGTCGAGCAGGTGTTCGGCATTCCCGGCGTGCACACCGTGGAGCTGTATCGCGGGCTGGCCCGTTCGAGCATCAACCACGTCACCCCACGGCATGAGCAAGGCGCCGGTTTCATGGCTGACGGTTATGCACGCACCAGTGGCAAACCGGGTGTGTGCTTCATCATCACCGGGCCGGGCATGACCAACATCACCACGGCGATGGGCCAGGCTTACGCCGACTCGATCCCGATGCTGGTGATTTCCAGCGTGCAGAGCCGCAATCAGTTGGGCGGCGGGCGCGGCAAGTTGCACGAGTTGCCGAACCAGAGCGCATTGGTCGCTGGCGTTGCGGCGTTCTCCCACACCCTGATGTCGGCGTCGGAATTGCCTGGCGTGCTCGCTCGCGCATTCGCCTTGTTCCAGGCCGGTCGTCCGCGTCCGGTGCACATCGAAATTCCGCTGGACGTGTTGGTGGAAGAGGCCGATGAGCTGCTCGCCAGTGTCCCGGTCAATATCGACCGCGCCGGTGCCGCGCCCGCTGCCGTAAGCCGTTTGAGCGCGTTGCTGGCCGGTGCCCAACGTCCGTTGATCCTCGCCGGCGGCGGTGCGATCGACGCCGCTGCGGAGCTCACTGAACTGGCCGAACTGCTCGACGCCCCCGTGGCGCTGACCATCAACGCCAAAGGCATGCTGCCGTCGACGCATCCGCTGCTGATCGGTTCGACGCAAAGTCTGGTCGCCACTCGTGCACTGGTCGCTGATGCCGATGTGGTGTTGGCGATCGGCACCGAACTGGCCGAAACCGATTACGACGTGACCTTCGCCGGTGGCTTCGAGATTCCCGGCAAACTGCTGCGCATCGACATCGACGCCGATCAGACCGTGCGTAACTATCCGCCACACGTGGCGCTGGTTGCTGACTCGCGCAACGCCGCCCAAGCACTGCTCAGCGCCTTGTCGCACAAGCCGCTGGCCGAGCGCCGCAACGATTGGGGCCAGGTGCGCGCGGCGCGTCTGCGTGATGATCTGGCCGCGAGCTGGGATGCACCGACTTTGGCGCAAACCCGTTTCCTCGAAACCGTGCTGCACGAATTGCCCGACGCGGTGTTCGTCGGCGATTCCACACAACCGGTGTACACCGGCAACCTCACCTTTAATCCGGAGCGCCCGCGCCGCTGGTTCAACTCGTCGACCGGTTACGGCACGCTCGGTTATGCGTTGCCAGCCGCGATTGGCGCATGGCTCGGTGGACAGCTCGACAAAGGCACGCGGCCACCGGTGGTGTGCCTGATCGGCGACGGCGGTCTGCAATTCACCCTGCCGGAACTGGCCAGCGCCGTCGAAGCGCGCACGCCAGTGATCGTCCTGCTGTGGAATAACCAGGGCTACGAAGAGATCAAGAAGTACATGGTCAACCGCGCCATCGAGCCGGTCGGCGTCGACATCTACACCCCGGACTTTATCGGTGTGGCCAAGGCCCTCGGCTGCGCTGCCGAAGCGATCAGCTCGGTGGAACAACTGCGCAGTGCGCTGCGTGCCGCCACCGATCGCCAAGGCCCGACGGTGATCGAAATCGACCAGAACCAGTGGATGCAGGCGGTGGCCCAATGATCAGTTTCCCAACCACACTCGACGGCCTCTACATCAACGGCCAATGGTCGGCCGGTCGCGAACATCTGCGGGTGATCAACCCGGCCACCGAGGCGCTGCTGACCACGGTCAATGGCGGTGACGAGCAGGCGGCCGAGCAAGCGGTTGCTGCTGCCACGGCAGCATTCAAGGACTGGTCGAAAACCACTGGCGCCGAGCGTGGCGCGATCCTGCGCAACATCGCCAATGGCGTGCGTAACGGTCGCGATCATTTGATCAATCTGCAATCGAGCAACAACGGCAAACCGCAGTTCGAAGCAGCCATCGACGTCGACGATGTGATCGCCACCTTCGAGTACTACGCCGAACTCGCCGAAGGCCTCGACGTGAAACAGGACAGCAACGTGCCGCTGCCCAGCGATGATTTCAGCGCACGCCTGCGCCGCGAACCGTGCGGTGTGGTCGGGCTGATCGTGCCGTGGAATTTCCCCATGGTGACCACCGCGTGGAAACTCGCGCCGGCCCTCGCCGCCGGTTGCTGCGTGGTGTTGAAACCGTCGGAAGTCACGCCGCTGCCGGAGCTGGAACTGGCGGCAATCATCGCCGAAGCCGGTCTGCCCAACGGTGTGTTCAACGTCGTCTGCGGCACCGGTCTGGCGGTGGGCGCGCCGCTGTCGGCGGATCCGCGTATCGCCAAGATCTCGTTCACGGGCAGCAACGCCGTCGGTGTTCAGGTGATGCAGCGCGCCGCCGAAACGGTGAAGGGCGTGAGCCTGGAGCTGGGCGGCAAATCTTCGTTGCTGGTGCTGGACGATGCCGATCTGGAGCTGGCGGTAGAGCTGGCCTGCGGTGGCGGTTTCTTCAACGCCGGGCAGATGTGCTCTGCCACCAGCCGCGTGTTGGTTGCCGATGAATTGGCGGACGAGTTTCTTGAACGTTTGCAAAAGCGTGCGCAAGCGATCCGCGTGGCGGATCCGTTCGACCCGGACGTGGAGATGGGCGCACTGGTCAATCAGGCGCAATACCAGCGTGTGCTCGGGCACATTGATCGCGGCCTGAGTGCCGGAGCGAAGCTGCTTTGCGGCGGCAATCGTCCAGCGGATTTGCCACGCGGCTATTTTTTGCAGCCAACGGTGTTCACCGACGTGCCCCTCGACAGTGCGCTGTGGTGCGAAGAGATTTTCGGCCCGGTGCTGTGCGTGCGCCGCTTCAGCAGCGAAGCCGAAGCAATCGCCTTGGCCAACGACAGCCAGTTCGGCCTCGTCGCCAGTGTGGTGACGCGTAACGCCGAAACGGCCGACCGAGTCGCCAACGCCCTGCAGGCGGGGCTGGTGTGGCTCAACGCGCCGCAAGTGATCTTCCCGCAAACCGCGTGGGGCGGTTACAAGCAGAGCAGCATCGGCCGCGAATTGGGGCCGTGGGGCCTGGCCGCATTTCAGGAAATCAAACACGTGATCCGGGCGCTCTGAACGCCCGAAAAAGGTCAGCGCATGCCTCGCAACGAGGCATGCGTCGGCGTCATGGCTTCAATGAGTTTTTATCGATAGTCAGGTGTTTTGCACGACCTCAGGATGAACCCGTCGGCAGCGCTCAAGCCCTTGTAAATCGGGGCCTGGCGCGGATCCGGCCGCGCGGATGCAACGGTTGCGACCAACCTCATACTTAAAAGAACAAAGGGAGTCCGTCATGGGCGAGCACGATCTGAACAGGCGTCAATTCATTAAAACCGTCGGCGTCGCCTCGGTGGCTGCGGCCGCCCTGAGCATGCCCTTCATCCGCGCGAGTGCCAGCGACACGCGGTTCGCCGGCAAGACCCTGCGCTTGCTGACGTGGTCGGATGACACCGGCCTCGCCGCACTGCGTAACATTGCCGCCACGTTCGAAGCCAAGACCGGCGCCAAGGTCATCGCTGACCGCACCGGCAGCACCTCGGAAATGGTCGCCAAACTCAAGGCCGGCGGTGATCGTCCGCAGTACGACATCATCACTCTGGCCGGTGTCGGCGCCGAAGGTCTGGCCGCCGCCGGACTGCTGGAAAAACCCGACCTCAACCGCATTCCCAACCTCGTCGACGTCCCGGAAAAATACCGCACCGGCGCCAATGGCCACGGCATCGGTTACCTGTTGTGGTGCAACAGTCTGGTTTACAGCACCCGCACGCAAAAAGAAGCGCCAACCAGTTACGCCGCGCTGTGGGACGCCGATCTGGCACCGAACATTTTCCTGCCGCCGCCGAACTGGACCGAAGCGATGGACCTGATCATCATCGCCGCGAAACTGGCCGGTGGTGACGAACACAACATCGAACCGGGCTTCAAAAAACTCGCCGAACTCAAGGATCGCGTGGTGACGCTGGGCGAGAACCCGAACCAGATTGCCGAGCTGTTCCGCACCGGTTCGCTGGACATGGGCGGCCTCTATGCACCGGCATTTTTCCCCAAGCAGATTCGCGATCCGAACTACGGCCTCGGCGCCACTTTCGGCATGAAGGAAGGTTTTTACACTGACTTGATGTTGTCAGTGATGCCGAAGAATCGTCCGGGCGATACCGATCTGGCTTACGCGTTTATCGACCACTCACTCGACCCGCTGGTGCAGGGCAAGATGGCCGAGGACATCTTCAACGGCCCGGTCAACGCCAAGGCGATCATCTCCGCCGAAGCGCGCAAGAGCCCGTTCATCCTCACGCCGGAGCAGATTGCCGAGAAGGCGATCATGCACGACAACGCGTTCCTGGCCACCGTGCACGACCAATGGATTCGTCGCTATACGGAAATCTTTTCTTCCTGACGCCGTCCTCCCAGACATCACAGAACCCTTGTGGGAGCGAGCCTGCTCGCGAATGCGTCAGCACAGTCAGTATTGATGTGACTGACACAGCGCCTTCGCGAGCAGGCTCGCTATCACAGGAGACAGAGGTGTCTGGCAGATTCGTTTTCCATTGACGAGATCATTGCTATGGAACATCAATCCCTGACCCAAACGGTCGGCGCCGCAGCCGCGCGTCCGGCGCGCAGTATTTCGCCGACTGCGCGGGCGTGGCTTTTCCTCACGCCGTCGATGCTGTTTCTCGGCGTGCTCATCGCCGCCAGCCTGTTGGTGCTGCGCATGAGCGTCGGCACCAAAGGCGCGGAGTGGAGCGGTTTCAGTCTGGCCAGTTACGCCCAGTTGCTCGAACCGTACTACCTGAAATCCTTGCTGCTGACCTTGCGTCTGGCGCTGATCAGCGCGGTGATTGCCGTGGTGCTGGCGATCCCGGTGGCGTACACCATGTCACGGCTGACCTCGCCGTTCCTGCGACGGATTTTTCTCGCCGCCGTGCTGCTGCCGTTGCTGGTCAATCTGCTGCTGCAAAGCTATGGCTGGCTGGTGATTCTCGGCCCCGCCGGCATGCTCAATCAGGCACTGATGGGCCTGGGCCTGATCAAGCGGCCGATCATGTTGCTGTACAACCAGAACGGCGTGTTGATGGGCCTGGTGCAAACCGCGTTTCCGCTCGCCGTGCTGCCGATCGCCAGCGCCATGCGCGGTGTCGCCCGCACTTACGAAGAGGCCGCTGCGACCCTCGGCGCCAGCCGTTTTCAGGTGTTCCGCCAAGTGGTGTTGCCGATGAGTTTGCCGGGGATCATCACTGGCGCGACGCTGGTGTTCGCTTACAACGCCAGCAGCTTTGTGGTGCCGTTGCTGCTCGGTGGCCGGCGCGTGCCGATGCTCGCGGTGATGGTGCATGACCAGATCGCGCCGCTGATGAACTGGCCTGCCGCGTCCGCTGCCGGCGTCGTGCTGATCATCACCACCCTCGCAATCATGACTTTGTCCGAATACATCACTGGCCGTCGTCGGCGTCTGCTGGAGGCTTCGCAATGAGTGCCCTGACCAAGAAACGCATGGCGCTGCTGCCCGGCGAAACCGGCAAGTTCGCCGGCACCCTCTCCGGCTTCATTCTGCTGCTGGCAGTGTTGCCGATCCTGACCATGATCGTCATGTCGTTCAGTGGTGCGTCGAATCTCGACTTCCCGCCGAGCAGCTACAGCCTGCAATGGTACAAAGCGGCCTGGCACACCTTCGTTTCGCCGGACGCCAGCGACGTGTTGAGCCTCGGTCAGGCGATGGCCACCAGCCTGTTGGTGTCGTGCCTGACCATGGTTTTTGCCACGCTGATTGCGGTGCCCGCCGCTTATGCGCTGACCCGCTGCGAGTTCCGTGGCAAAGCCGTGGCGCTGCAACTGATGTCACTGCCGCTGGTGTTTCCGATGGTGGTGTTGGGTCTGGCGTTGTTGTTGGTGTTCGACAGTTTGCCGTTCCACATGACCACCTCGCGGCTGGTGATTGCCCACGTGATTCTGGCCTTGCCGTTTGTGGTGAAGAACTGCACCGCTGCGATGCTTTCCATCGGCAGTGAAGTCGAGGAAGCGGCGCGGATGCTTGGCGCTTCACCGCTGCGCGCGATTGTCGATGTGGTGGTGCCGTTGATGAAGTCGGGGATTCTGGCGGGCATGCTGCTGGCGTTCATCGTCTCGTTCAACGAATTCACCGTAACCTATTTCCTCTACACCATCGACGTCATGACCGTGCCGATCTGGATGTACAGCCGCACCGTCTCATCGCTCGACCCTACCGTGTTCTCGTTTGCCGTGCTGATCGTGCTGATCGACTTCGTCCTGATCTGGGCGCTGGAGAAGCTGGTGGGCGAGGGCGGCGTTTCCTTTTGATTTGAGGTGCAACATGACTGGTCTGATTCTGGAAAACGTCGAGAAATTCTACGGCTCGGCGTGCGCGGTACAAGACGTCAACCTGCATTTGCCGGAAGGCAAACTGGTGTGTTTTCTCGGCCCGTCCGGCTGCGGCAAAACCACTTTGCTGCGGATGATCGCCGGGCTGGAAACCTTGAGTGGTGGCGAGATTCGTCTGGACGGCGAAGACATCGGCCAGACCCCGGCGCACTTGCGCAACTTCGGCATGGTCTTTCAGTCGCTGGCGCTGTTCCCGCACATGACTGTCGGCGAGAACATCGCCTACCCGCTGAAGTTGCGCGGCGTCAGCAAGGCTGATCAGCAGAAACGGGTGGTGGAGTTGCTGGAGCTGATCCAGTTGCAGGCGATGATCGATCGCCCGGTGGCAAAACTCTCCGGTGGGCAAAGGCAACGCGTGGCGATTGCCCGGGCGATTGCTTCGCACCCGAAAATCCTTCTGCTCGACGAACCGCTGTCAGCGCTCGACGCCAAGCTGCGCGAGTCGATGCAGGTGGAAATCCGCCAACTGCAACAACGCCTGAACATCACCACGATCATGGTCACCCACGACCAGCGCGAAGCGATGACCATGGCCGATATTGTCGTGGTGCTGGGCGAGCACAAGGTGCAGCAGATCGGTACGCCGATCGAAATCTATCGGCATCCGGCCAATGAGTTTGTCGCGGACTTCATTGGTTCGGGCAACATCTTTCCGGCCACGGTACTGGGCGACGGCAAGGTCAGCCTGCCGGGTGGTGACGCGCTGCAAGTGCCGATCTGCAGCAGCATTGTCGTCGGGCAGAAGGTGAAGATGCTGATACGCCCGGAGGACCTGCAACTGTCCGCGCCGCAAGCGACGGCGGGGAATCGGTTGCTTGGCAAAGTGACGTTTGTGCGCGATATCGGCGCGACCATCGAGACCACGGTGGAGTGTTCCGGAGTGACGTTTACGGCGTTGAGTACGCCGTGTCAGGGGATCGGCTTGGGGATCGGGCACCCGGTGTCGGTGACGTTGCCGGCGGAGGCTTGTCGGGTGTTGGAGGATTAGAGCGAGGTCTGATTCCGAATCGCCCCTCACCCCAGCCCTCCCGAAACGTCGGACCGCCCGGAGGGAGAGGGAGCCGACCGAGGTGTCAGGCGTTATCCATCGACCTGAAAAATCCAGTTGATTATGGATTCGGCGAAGTACTTTCAGGTCGGTGTACTTCCAGAATATCCCCCAATCAGTCCCCTCTCCCTCCGGGAGAGGGCTAGGGTGAGGGGCTTCTAAAAGGTCACACCGAAAGCCGCAACCGCGCCAGATCCCGCAACGGCGGCGCACCAAACAAACGGCTGTACTCACGGCTGAACTGCGACGGACTTTCATACCCCACGCGATACCCCGCCGCCGATGCTTCCAGCCCTTCAGCCAGCATCAAGCGCCGCGCCTCTTGCAGGCGCAGCTGCTTCTGATACTGCAGCGGACTCATCGCCGTCATCGCCTTGAAGCGGTGATGCAAGGTCGAGACGCTGAGGTTCACTTCTTTGGCCAGATCATCAATGCGCAACGGCTGCTCGAAGTTGCCGTTGAGCCATTTGATCGCCTGGCTGATGCGATGGCTCTGACTGTTGGCGATCGCGATTTCATACAAGCGATGCCCCTGCGGGCTGCGCAGCAGGCGATAGAGAATCTCCCGGCGAATCAACGGCGCGAGCATGGCGATGTCTTTCGGCGCATCGAGCAGACGCGCCAGACGCAGCACCGCATCGAGCATGGAACTGTCGATCTGTTCGACATACAAACCACGCCCGGTCGGCCGGGTCGGCACGCCCATGGGACCGGCATCGGCGATCAGTGCGGTGATTTCTGTCGGGTCGATGTCGAGGCGCACGGCGAGGATCGGATCTTCCGGCGAGACATTCACCACGCGTCCGCTCAGCGGCATCGATACCGATACCACCAGATAATTCAACGGGTCGTAATTGAAGAACTCGTCCGCTAGCCGCACCTCTTTGCGTCCCTGCGCCATGATGCACAGCGCCGGTTGCGCGAGCACCGGGGCAAAGTCGTGGGATTTTGTGTGGCGCGACATGAACAGTGAGCCGATGGCGGTCTCGTAGCTGCCATCGTCGGTGGTGTTGCGGCGGATGATCGCCGCCAGTTCCGCGCGCTGTTTTTCCATGTCAGCGGTGGGTTCGGCTTGAAAACGATCGAATGACGTCATGCACGGCATCCTCGGCAGGGGAGGTGGAATGGAGCAGAGCATATGTTTGTGCAAGCGCCAGCGGTAGACACATCCTGCGAAATGCTTGCCTGATTCTGCCTGGGCTTGTGTGCGTGCCCAGCCATAGCAGGACGCAGAGCGGAAAACTTGCTTGATACGCCGTATGACAACCGTGTGACGCAGTTTTACAGGTTGTTACAGGTCCCGTATGCAGTCTCGCAGGATTGTGCAACGCGGCGGCAGGAATCGACTAACGGCGCCGGGTGCGTGGCCCTTAACCTTTGATCCTGTCGCAGCCCGTCCCCCGGCTGCCACGCGACTCCCTGGGAGGGTTGAACATGTCCAAGCAGATTCCCGTCAGTCATATGGCCTTCGTTCGAGCGCGCGCCGGGCGTTCGGCGGAACTCGGTGTACGCCTCAGCGCGTTGATCGATCCGTCCCGCGCTGCCCCCGGTTGCCTGAGCTTTGCCTTGCAGCATTCGCAGTGTGATCCCGAGTTGTGGCTGGTCTCCGGGTTCTGGAGCAGCCAGCAAATGATGACCAACTATTTCAACAGCCCGTCGATGGAAATCTTCGCCGAGCTGGTGCAGGAGCTGGTGGTCAACAGCCTCGACTTCCACACCTTCAAGGACGTTTCGGTCGCGCAAGCGCTCGGCCAATGTCCGGCGCCGGTACACAAACTCGTCGGTTGAGGGTTTAATGTCCGGCTTAATTTGTCTGAGCCGGGATGTGTGACATGGCACGTAAAGAGTTCGAACACTTCGAAGCAGTTTCCGCAGTCGTCCCCGTCGAGTTGGGCGGCAACAAGGGCTATCACGCGGCAATCGCGGTCAAGGCCCTGGTCGATGGCGGCGCACCACGCTTTCACAAACTGCTGAATGATCAGGTCTTCCCCGGCGCCATCGCTGCCGACGAGGCGGCTATCAATCAGCTGGATAACCTCAAAGGCGTCACTGACGACGCCGAGTTGATCTGGTAACGCGTTACTTGCTGGCGCCCGGACGCCACATCTTGAACAGGGCTTCAGGCCCCAGCTGGAAATAATCCGCCGGCCCGCCGCCACGCAGAATCGGTTCTGCCGCGGCGGTGTCGTAGATGCCGTCCTTCAACAGCCACTTGGCGATATGCACGGCGACCACTTCGCCGAGGATCAGCCAGCTCGGCACCGTCTCGCCATCGGCGCGCTGCAACTGAATGATCTGCGTGACCTTGCACTCGAAGGACACCGGGCTTTCGGCCACTCGCGGCACCGAAATCACTTTTGACGCGACCGTCGTCAATCCCGCCAATTCAAATTCATTGACCTCAGGCGCGACCATCGCGCAGCTCTGGTTCATCTGCTCGGCCAGCGGGCGGGTAGCGAGGTTCCAGACGAATTCGCCGGTCTGCTCGATATTGTTCAGGCTGTCTTTGCGCCCGACGCTGGAAAAACCAATGATCGGCGGAATGTAGTTGAAGGCATTGAAAAAGCTGTACGGCGCCAGGTTGAGCTGGCCGTTGGCATCCTGCGAAGAAATCCAGCCGATCGGACGCGGACCGACGATGGCGTTGAACGGATCGTGGGGCAGACCGTGGCCGTTGGCGGGTTCGTAGAAATGGATGTCATCGGGCATGGCGGGTGGTCCTGGAGAAGGCTGAATCAGATGGCCAATAGTGCAAGTACACGCCACATATTTCCAGCAAGACACCGATATTCCAATCGATGAAGTTCCCCTGTGGGAGCGAGCCTGCTCGCGAAAGCGCCGGGTCATTCACAACGATGTCGACTGAAATGACGTCTTCGCGAGCAGGCTCGCTCCCACAGGGTTTGGTGTGAACTCAGGAAATTATCATGCCCCAGAAATGACTAAGCCCGGCCAAGGCCGGGCTGTGGGAGGACTGCTGATACTTAGCTGATGGCAGCGGCAGTGCCGGTTTTGTCGAAGCCGTCAGCAGCGACCGTTTTACCCAGGTTGGTCTTGTCGAAACCATCGGCAGCTACCGCTTTGCCAATGTTGGTTTTATCAAAACCATCAGCAGCATAAGTGCCGGTGTGGCTGGTTTCGATGGCAGCGCTGGCGCCGTTGATGAAGTCGGCGGATTTGGTGCGATCCGAGCCGTCGGCAGCGAAGGTATTGGCAGCCAGCACGGACAGGGTCAGGGCGAGGATCAGTTTGGTTTTCATGGCGGTTACTCCAGATTCGTTGGCGATGTGTCTTGCTTGGGTTTAATGCTACGCCAACTAAATTGATTAAAAAGCGCAAAATAATACTAAAAACAATCGATTAACTTGATATTAAGGGCGACGCGTTGAATTCGCTTTCGTCGTCGGAGCGAGCGTCGCGCAGGTCATCGATCAGGTGATTGCACAATGCAGGGCCAGCATTAATTAGCGATTAATCGCTGTTTTGCGCTGCGTGACAGATTTTTCATACTTTGCCGACCGCTTTTTCACCGTTGCGACGCCAGTCTGCCCGTGGCCAGAAAACCAAGAACCGGCCGTCACACACTGGAGCTGTCCCCGCGATGAATAAACTGCCTCAAATCACCCTGGCCTTCTGGGTCATGAAAATCTGCGCGACGACCCTGGGGGAAACCGCGGGGGATTTGCTGTCGATGACCCTCAACGTCGGTTATGCGCTGAGCTCGCTGATTCTGATCAGCGTCTTCGTCCTGACGCTGATCACCCAGTTGATGGCCAAGACTTACAAGCCATTGCTGTACTGGCTGGTGATCCTGTCGACCAGCACCGCCGGCACGACCATGTCGGACTTCATGGACCGCACCCTCGGGCTCGGTTACGCCACGGGCTCGATGATCCTTATCGCCATTCTGCTGGCGATCTTCGCCGCGTGGCGCCTGAGCGGTGATTCGCTCAACGTCAGCAAGGTGCAGACCTTCCGTGGCGAGATGTTCTACTGGATGGCGATTCTGTTTTCCAACACCCTCGGCACGGCGCTGGGCGATTACCTGGCCGACGATTCAGGGCTGGGTTTTGCCGGTGGCGCGCTGCTGATCGGCTCGACCATCGCGGCCGTCGTGCTGCTGAAGTACTTCACCAGGATTTCGACGGTGGTGTTGTTCTGGGTGGCGTTCGTGCTGACCCGGCCGTTCGGCGCGACCTTGGGTGACTTGATGACCAAGCCCCATGAGAAGGGTGGGCTGGACTTTGGCACCATCGGTTCGTCGGCGGTGCTGGCGGGGATTTTGCTGGTGATGATTGTCGGCGCGTCTTATGCGCAGAAGCGCTATGGCAGACAGCAAGTTGCCGAGTTGACTTGATACCGGGTCGCCCTCATTCGCGAGCAAGCTCGCTCCCACAGGGTAATGGGGTGCCCACAGAATATGTGAACACCACCGACCACTGTGGGAGCGAGCTTGCTCGCGAAGGGGCCAGAACAATCACCACAATGGTGACTGAATCTACACCGGTCAGTCAGTCACGATGCGCGAATGCTTCTGGGTGTCTTTCATGGTGATGTACACCAGCAACGACACCGCGATGCACGCGGTCACGTACCAGTAGTAACCGGTTTCCATGCCGATGCTCTTGAACCAGAGTGCGATGTATTCAGCGGTGCCGCCGAAGATCGACACGGTCAGCGCGTACGGCAGGCCCACGCCCAGCGCGCGGATTTCGGTCGGGAACAGTTCGGCTTTCACCACCGCGTTGATCGAGGTGTAGCCGCTGACGATGATCAGCGCCGCCATGATCAGGAAGAACGCGCCCCACCAGGTCTGAATGGTGTGCAGGGTCATCAGGATCGGCACCGTGAAGATCGTCCCCAGCACGCCGAAGGCGATCAGGATCGGACGACGGCCGATCTTGTCCGACAGGCCGCCGATGATCGGTTGCAGGCACATGAACAGGAACAGCGTGGCGGCAGAAATGGTGGTCGAGTCGGAGATGCTCATGCCGACGGTGTTCACCAGATATTTCTGCATGTAGGTGGTGTAGGTGTAGAACGCCAGGGTGCCGCCCATGGTCAGGCCAACCACGGTCAGCAGCTCTTTGGGGTGGCGCATCAAGGTGCGCATGGCGCTTTCCTTGGACTTTTCTTTCTTGGTGAACGACTCGGTTTCTTCCATGCCACGACGCAGGTACAGCGCCACGACCGCACACAGCGCGCCGATGGCGAACGGGATACGCCAGCCCCACGCGTACAGCTGTTCAGTGGTCAGCACGTTTTGCAGGACGATCAGTACGCCCAGCGCGATGAGCTGGCCGGAGATCAGCGTCACGTACTGGAAGCTGGAGAAGAAGCCGCGACGTTCCTTGGTCGCCATCTCCGAGAGATAGGTCGCCGAGGTGCCGTATTCGCCGCCGACCGACAGGCCTTGCAGCAAGCGCGCGAACACCAGCAGGATCGGCGCGCCGATGCCGATGGTTTCGTAGTTCGGGCTGAGGGCGATCAGCAGCGAGCCGAAGCACATCAGGTAGACCGACGCCATCAGGGCTTTTTTACGTCCGACCTTGTCGGCGTACATACCCATCAGCCAGCCACCGATCGGGCGCATCAGAAAGCCGACGGCGAAAATCGCGGCGGTGTTCATCAGTTGGGCGGTGGTGGAACCGGCAGGAAAGAAGCTTTTCGCGAAGTACAGGGAGAAGGCGGCATACACGTACCAGTCGTACCACTCGACCATGTTGCCGACGGAGCCGCTGAAGATCGATTTGATCCGGCTGGCGGTGGTTCGTTCTTTGGCGGGCACGGCAGCCGACCCAAGAGGCAGGGCGTTGGAGTTATCCATTGAAGGATCCTTCGTTTAATTGTTTTTGTGGAGCGCGTTGAAACGCAGCCTGCGAGGGCTATAGCAGGAGGTGTGCCAACGGGGGGAGGGCCGGTTTAGAGGGGGTGACGGGATTGGGTGGGCGGATTTGTGCCGATGGAATTGATCTTGTGAGCGGATTTCCGCTCATGGGGATGAAAGTCAAAAGCCCCTCACCCTAGCCCTCTCCCAGGGGGAGAGGGGACTGACCGAGTGGATTGTTCGAGTTGCACCGACTGGAGATATCGAGTCGAACTCAGGTTTTGAACAGCACAAAGATCGGCTCCCTTTCCCCCTCGCCCCCTTGGGGGAGAGGGCTGGGGTGAGGGGGATGGATTTCAGCTACACCGAAAATCCCGACCCAGCCTCACTCAGCCAGAAACATCTCCCGACTCAACCCATGCCGCTGCAGCTTTTCATTGAACGTGCGGCGCGGCAGTTGCAGTTCTTCTAGCACCGCTTTCACATCACCCTTGTGCCGGGTCAGGGCCGCGCGCAAACACTGCGCTTCAAACGCCTCCTGCTGCGCCGCCAGCGATTGCCCGGGATCGATCCCCGGTGCCGGTTCATCCAGACCCAACACCTGGCGTTCGGCAACGTTGGCCAGTTCGCGCACGTTGCCCGGCCAGTCGTGGCTGAGCAGATGGCTCAATTGCGCGCCACTCAAGGGGGGAAAGGTACGCCCCAGACGTTCAGCGGCATTGTGGGCGAAGGTTTCGAACAGCAGCGGGATGTCTTCGCGACGATCGCGCAGCGGCGGCAAGCGCAGTTCGGCGACGTTCAGGCGATAGGCCAGATCCTCGCGAAAACGTCCGGCCCGTGCCTCGTCGAGCAGGTCCGGTTTGGTCGCTGCGACAATCCGCAGATCGACGCGAATGCTCTGGTTCGAACCCAGCCGTTCAAGCTTCTGCTCCTGCAACACGCGCAGCAGTTTCACCTGTTGCGCCAGCGGCATGCTTTCGATTTCATCGAGAAACAGGGTGCCGCCATCGGCGTATTCGAGTTTGCCGATGCGCTTGCCCGAGGCTCCGGTAAACGCGCCGCTCTCGTGGCCGAACAACTCGGCTTCGAACAGTTGCTCAGGAATCGCCGCGCAGTTCAGCGCCACGAACGGCTTGGCCGCTCGTGGGCCAAAATCATGCAGGCAACGCGCGACCAGTTCCTTGCCGCTGCCGGTTTCACCCCGAATCAATACGTTGACCGGCAACGCCGCGAGGTCCAGCACTTGCCGGCGCAACGTCTGCAAACCACGGGAGACGCCGAGCAGGGTCGCATCGAGTTTCGCGCGGTTGTCGGCCTGCTCGTGCAGCGCACGGTTCTCCAGAATCAGACGGCGTTTGTCCAGCGCCCGACGCAAACTGCCGAGAAGGGTTTCCGGGCTGAACGGTTTTTCCAGAAAGTCGTAAGCACCGTCGCGCATCGCCTCGACGGCCATCGGTACATCGCCATGGCCGGTGAGCAGAATCACTGGCAGATCTGCGTCGCGTTTCTGCACTTCGGCCAATAACGCCAGCCCGCCCATGCCGGGCATGCGCACATCGCTGAGGATCACCCCGGCAAAGTGCGCGGGCAGGGCGGCGAGGCAGTCTTCGGCGCGGCTGAACAGTTGAACTTCGAACCCGGACAGGCTCAGCCACTGCTCGACGGCGCTGCGAATGCTGCTTTCGTCATCGACCACCATTACCGAATTGAGCATCAGATGTGTGCCTCCAGATCGATCGGCAAAGTCAGGCTGAACACCGCGCCGCTGTCGCCATTTTCGGCGCTCAGACGGCCGCCGGATTCATGCACGATGGCGAAGGATACCGCCAAACCGAGGCCGAGGCCGTCACCCACCGGTTTAGTGGTGAAGAACGGATCGAAGACCTGGCCCAAATGGTCTTCGGCGATGCCGCCGCCATTGTCGCTGACGCTCAGGCGCCACAATTGTTCATCGGCTTCCAGGCGGATTTCGAGACGCTTGCACGCTTTGCCCTGCATCGCATCGAGGGCGTTGCGCAGCAGGTTGATCAGCACCTGTTCGAGACGAATCGCATCACCGCGCACCCACGCCGGACGAGTCAGGTGCAGCACCAGACTGACCTGTTCGTCACGCAGCCGTGCATCGAGCAACTGCAATGACTGATCGACCACCGTCGCCAGATCCAGTCGTTCGCGCAAGCCGCTGGGGCTTTTGCGCGCGAAGGTTTTAAGGTGGCCGGTGAGTGCGGCCATGCGCGTGAGCATTTCGTCCACCGGTTTCAACGCCTTATAGGCATCGTCGACACGGCCATGTTCGAGCAGCAGGCGCAGGGTCGCCAGTTGCATGCGCTGCGCGGTCAGCGGCTGATTGATTTCGTGGGCCAGTGCGGCGGACATCTGGCCGAGCGCGGCGAGTTTGGCCGATTGCACCAGACCGTCCTGCGCAGTGCGCAAATCGCGGGTGCGTTCTTCCACCAGCTGTTCAAGCTCTTCGCGGTTGCGTTGACGAATCTTCGACAGGCGCCAGCGCTGGTTGAGAAACAGCAGCAGAAACACCAGCGCCAGCCACACTCCGGCGGCGGCGAGGCCGGCGTTGCGCAGGTCTTCGAAGGCCACTTGCGGATGGCGGAGCAGGTGCAGGGTCCAGCCTTCGGCGCTCAGGGGCAGCGATTCCCACAGATAATCCGCTGTGCCCTCGGGGCCTTCAACGCGGCGCAGATCACTGTTGTCATCGAAGCTGCGCAGCGACAAATGGGTCAGTGGCAGCAGCGACTGTTTGTCGTACTGCCGCGTGGCCTTGATCTCGGCCATGTCACTGGCGCTCAACGGATGCAGCGCGCGGTAGCGCCAGCCGGGCTGGTTGGCGATGAAGATGATTCCGCGCGCATCGCTGACCAGCAGCGTGTCATTGCCCTGACTCCATTCCCGTTCCAGCTCGGGGAATTCCAGCTTGACCACCATTGCGCCGAGGAACTCGTCGTTATCGCCCAGTACCGCGCTGGAGAGGAAGTAGCCGGGGATTCCGCTGGTCACGCCAACGGCGTAAAAACGCCCGGTGCCCTGGGTTCGGGTCTGGCTGAAGTAGGGGCGAAAACCGTAGTTGTGGCCAACGTAACTGCTCGGCAGACGCCAATTGCTGGCGGCCACGGCGAGGCCGGTGTGATCGAGCAGTTCAAGGGTCGAGGATTGTGCCGCGCCGTTGATCTTCTCGAGCTTCAGGTTCAGCGCCGCCTGTTCATCGGCATCGACCGGCCCGGCCAGCGCCGAACGCAATTGCGGATCCAGCGCCAGTACGGCGGGCAGGGCGCGATAGCGGTCGATCAGGGTGTGCAGGGAATTGGCGTACAACGCCAGTTGCTGGTTGGCACGGGCGGCGTCTTCCTCCAGCGCCTGACGTTCGGCGTGGCGGATCGCAAGCGTAGCGGCCAGCGCCGCACCGGCGATGATCAGCAGGGTATACAACGACAGACGCAGAGTACGGGAAGTCGGCAGCATGCTGGGCGAAGGGTCGGCAGGACGGGCGGGCACGATAGCATGGGCAGGCATGACGGCCCATGAGAGCGCAGGTAATCGTACGGTGATCTCGGATTTCTTCAGTTACGCAAAGGATTCCATTGGGGTTGGGCTCGGGGTCTTGTCTCTTTTGAAGAGACCTTTGAATTGTGCAAACCAGGAGTTATCTGCTTGAACGCTATCACCGGCTGCAGATGCGAAGTCGCTCAGGGAGCCACTGATCGAGGATCTGGCTCCCTGACTTTCATTATCCACAGGTTCGACCACGTCAGCAGTTCCGCCGAGCATGGTTTTTTCAAAGTCTACGAACCGTTCGAGAAACTCTCTCACCGATTCACCTGCCGGCGTCCCGGTGGTGAAGCGTAGTCGGTCAACCGCTGGCCAGCCTTGCATAGCCGTCGTCATTTCGTGCATGGCATTTTTCTCAAGAGTGGCAATGTTATTTAGTACGTCGACTGGAATAATGCCTTGCGCACTCTCTGCAAGTCGTCTTGCCTCAACTGCCTGTTTGTGCGCGAATTGAGTCGCTGCACTCAGAACATTGTTTTTGAAGAATATGTATCGAACATAAGCGTAGGCGTGACCACCTGCGTAAGTGCCTAACGCGCCTAAAACCGGCCCTAAATAGGCGGACATATTCTCAATGGGCACGGCTTCGCCCACGGCTATACCAATAGAAGTTCCTAATGACCCGCCGAGGACGCCCCCTCTAGTCAATGCGCCAATGCCACTTTTTTTGCTCAGAAACTGCTTGAAGGTCGTAGCTTTGCGTTGCTCAGGTGACATTGCATTGTCGTCATCTCCAAATTCTTCCACGAACCGGTTCGTCTCGGATTTAAACCCGGCAGCGATCGCTATCCATCCTGGGGATTTGTCCCGCGCGCGTCCATCCGGGTCGATGTACAACAGCGGATTATTCCCCACCATCACATACAAATTCAGCCCATCCACATCCCCCGCCGGGTCCGCACTCACCCAGCGCTGCAACCACGGTGCGTAATACCGCGCGCCGTAGTAATACAGTCCGCTGACATCCATTTCCTTGCCTGAATAACGCACAGTCTTGTAATCCACTGCGCTGCTGGAAGCGGGCAGCCAGATCGCCGTGCCACCGAAGGGATAGTAGGTTTCCTGACTGATAACGTGCGCGTCCTGATCGAGTTCAGTGGTGCTCGAACCCAAGTGATCTTCGAGGCTGTAGCGCATCTGGTTGTTCTCGACCTGCGCCGGTGGTGCGCTGCGCCAATGCAGGCAGCGGACGTTGCCGGGCAGGGTGATCACGTGCAGTTCTTCGCCGTTGTCCCGGGTGCGGATTTCCAGGTCTGGCAGGTAGCGCACCTGATGAAAGTGCGAAGCGGCGGGGTTATGGGTTTCATGACGTTTGGACACGCGCATGCCTTGGCTATAAAGGTAGCTCTCGTGATCATCGGGCAGATCGTTGTTGTGCGTGAGCAAGGTCACCCGACGCAGTTGGTCGCGGGTATTCCACAGCAGTTCCGGGCCGTGGCGAAGTTTGATCTGATTGCCATGAGCATCGAAGGTGGCGGCGAAATCCGGTGGCGGGTCGCCGGCCTCCCAGCGCAGCGCATGATTGCTGGCAGGCGCGACCTTCATCTGGCGGGTATACCCCGTCGTCTCGCGCCCATGCACCAGTTCGATGAGGTTGCCGGCCCGGTCGTATTGGTAATGCTGGGTGTAGTTGTGCAGATTATTCGGGTCGCTCGGCGCAGGGCGCCCCGGCGTGTCAGTGGCGGTCGCGGCTTCATGACCGCTGGCAGCGAGCAGTCGATAGAGCGAGTCATAGCTGAACGCCCGATGACCATCGATGCGCCGGTTGGCGAAAAACACCGGTTCAAAGGTGTGGTCGTCGATGCGCAGGACATTGCCGACAGGGTCGTAGGCATATTCGAGATTCTGCAGCAGAGCTTGTCCGGTAACGCCGGCCTGGGCGTTGATTGGCCAGTCGTTGGCAGGGTCGTAGCGCCAACGATTGATGACTTGATTGCCGGCACGCTGTTCGACCCGCTGTCCGGCCGCGTTGTATTGCAGGCTCGCGACAATGGTTTTTGCGACGTTTTCACCCTGGCGCAGCAGAGCAACCTGCGTGAGCTGGCCGACAACGCTGTACAGGAAGTCCTGGCGGTGACCGCCGGCGTCGGTGTGCGTCAGGCGCTGGTTCAGCGGGCCGAACGTTTGGCGACTGGTATGGGCCTCGCTGTCGTCAAAGGAGCGGGTCTGTACAAGCACCTGGCCGAGCAAGGAAAAACCCTGCAGGTTCAGCGTCCCCGCAGGGTCCTTGAGCGTTGTCATCTGTCCGCACAGATTAAAGTCGACGTCGGCCGAGGCATCGGCGTAGGTGAAGGTTTCGAAGCTGCTCTGATCGGCGCTGGCCTCGCTGAGTATTCGCAGTTGTTCATCGTGCAGGATTCGCCAATGGTTGCCGCGCGCATCCCAGCGCTCCACGACCTGTCCGGCCTCTCCCGGCAGGCTCAGCCGCCAGCCGGCGTCGACACTGTCGACACTCACCGGTAGGCCCGACAGGCTGTAGACATGAGCGAGGTTGGGCTGGGGGCTGGTGCTGAACTGACGCGGATCCCATTGCTCGGTCAAACGACCAACAGCATCGTGCCCTTGGCGGGAGATCAGGGATTCAGCATCAGCGCTGGCCACTTTGCACAAATAGCCGACGTTTCTGACGGGCAGCCCCCTGGGGTCATGAACGTGCAGCGTTGGCGTATGCCGATGCACTGACTGATTCATACCCGCTCACCCGCGCAGTCGGTCATCTCAGGCGGCCTTTTTCTTGTTGGTACGCGCCTGCTTCAGCAGAAACTGGTTGTCGGTGGTGCCCATTTCCTTGTACCAGGCCATTCCGAGTTGAGCCCTGGCAATGTTGTCTAGCACTGCCTTGTTCATTGAGCGCAATTCTGAACGGTGGATGGGAGCCAGAGTTTCCTTGGTGGTCATATTGTTGACGTTCGGCAGGAAATTGGCCGGATAAATCACGTCTGTACCGAGTGCGTCGAATGCGTTTTCGGCCCAAGCGGAACGTTGCTCCACCGCGGCCTTCCAATCGCTGAGCATTTTCTCGATTTTTTCTATTTTCACTGGATCGAGCCGGTTCCTGATGTCTTCGACCTCAATCGCCCGGGCAAACATGTTAAGGGCACCGGGAATGATTCCGATCACCGAACCGATGACTCTGTTCATCATGAAGGAGGGATTGAGAACCGCGTTCAACCCTGGGTGGATAAGTTCACTCTTCAAGTCACTCCAGGACTTGATTTCGTTGACGGCATCCTCGATGCCCAGTTTCTTATCAATGGCGCTGACGGACATCTGTGAGGTTTGCGGGATGAGGGCGCCGAATTTCAGCCCGGTACTGTTCGCATATGGATTGGCGAGTGCACCGCCGGCATCGCCACCGATGTTGCCACCGACTAATCCAGAAACGCTTACGAAAGACTGTGCCTGAGACAATCCGGGCGCTATGGCATTAAATACTTGACCTCCCACACCTCCGCCCTCGTAACCGGCAACCCCCAGCACCACTTCGCCGACGAAATTTGTCAGCAGATCAAGTGCGACGTCTTCAGGGTGAAAAACGTTGGTCAGTTGCCCTCCGAGTTGTCCGGTATTGTCATGGAGTTCTGAAATGAATTGTGAATACAACATGATCACACCTTCCGCTCGCGTGTTCCCGTCGGGATCAACGAAGCGCATCGGGTTGTTGCCCACAAACGCGTAAAGGTTCAGACCATCTGCCAGCTCGGCATCCTTACTGACCCAGCGCTGCAGCCACGGCGCGTAATAGCGGGCGCCGTAGTAATACAGCCCGCTGACATCCATTTCCTTGCCCGAATAGCGAATGAACCTGTAGCTCACTTCAAGCGTTGAGTGAATTGCCATCCATGCGGTTTCACCGAAGGGGTAATAACCTTCCTGGCTGACCAGTTGCGCCTGTTGATCCAGTTCCAGCACACAGGAGCCGAGGTGATCTTCGAGGCTGTAGCGCAGTTGATCGACATCGATTCTTTCGGGTTTCTTTGCCCGCCAATGCAGGCAGCGGACATTGCCGACGCTGATTACGTGCAGTTCTTCGCCGTTGTCGCGGGTGCGGATTTCCAGCCCCGGCAAATAGCGGACCTGATGGAAATGTTCGGCGTTGGCGGCCAGATATTCGTA
>NZ_JAKNQL010000039.1 GCF_022662375.1 Pseudomonas sp. CROZ-RG-20F-R04-15
GGGATTTGTGCTCGGCTCATGGTTATTGGTGTAGCGACTTTCCGTGCAATTGGGGCTGTAATGCAACGCTGTCGGCGTTTACGGTGCAGTCATTATTCCGTCTACCGAGAACCGCCATGTCCCCGCGCCTGGATTACTACAACGCTTCGCCCAAAGCGATGAAAGCGATGATTGCCATGGAGGCGCTGACCGCCAACCTCAGTATCGAACAGCCGCTGCTGCAACTGATCCGCATCCGTGCTTCACAGCTCAATGGCTGCGCGTTCTGCACCGATATGCACTCGGTGGATGCGCGGAGGGCCGGGGAGAGTGATCGGCGTTTGTATGCGATAGCGGTGTGGCGCGACAGCAACTTCTTCAACCCGCGCGAGCGTGCGGCGCTGGCCTGGGCGGAGGCGGTGACGTTGTTGGCGGACAGCCGCGTGCCTGATGAGGTGTATCAGCAGGCGCGCGAGCAATTCAGCGAAGGCGAACTGGTCGACCTGACCATGGCCGTGACCACCATCAACAGCTGGAACCGCCTCGCGGTGAGCTTTCGCCAAACCCCAAGCGATTAAGCAACGCATTGATCGTTCCCACGCTCCGCGTGGGAATGCAGCCCTGGACGCTCCGCGTCCCATCCAGAGCCGAACGCAGAGCGTCCGTTGAGGCATTCCCACGCGGAGCGTGGGAACGATCAAGATCAAAATCATTGCGGTGGGCGTTGCGGTTTCACCGAGGTGCCAAAGGTATTGCCCATCCGCGTGCTGGTCGCCGCCGGTGTCGCGAGGCCAACCTGATTCGGCGGCCGCTTGTTCACCGGCACATTCAGCGCCTCTTGATTCTTCTCCGCCGCCGCCGCGCCTTCCGGGTTGTTACCCATCTGCTGGCTCAGACAATCGTAATTCGGCGCCTTGTAGCCGCCTACCGTCACTTCCACACAGCCCAACGGCTGTTCGGCATAAGCGCTCGACAGCGCCATCAACAACAGCCCGCCAAGGCTCAATCGCCACAGTGTATTCATGCTCGCCTCCTGGCCGGCCCGACGGGGCCGCGCTATGGCTTGAGTCTAGTGCAAGCCTTGCGCAATTCCCGTGATGGTTTTTTTGCACCGCCCGTCACACCAGATTCATAAACAGCCCTCAGGATGACGATTTCCAAGGATTCGTCAGCCGTGCAGCGAGGCAATTCCACGGACGGTTTTCAGCGTTCAACGAGGCTTGTGCGCCGGATGTGTCTGGGGTGGCTGCTCGGCTGTGCGGCGAGTCACGCCATGGCCGACGCGGTGCCGGCGGACTTGCGCATGACGCTGCACATTCCGGCACAGGATCTGGCGCACGCGCTGGATCAGTACAGCCACGCCACTGGCGTTGCGGTGCTGGTCGACAGTCAGTTGAGTCGCGGTCGCCGCTCGCTCGCGGTGGACGGCGAATACACCGCCGCCGATGCCCTGCGTCGATTGCTCGGCGGCAGTGGTTTGATGGCGCGGTATGCCCGCGACGATGCGTTTACCTTGCAAGTGGCGCAGGTCGAAGACGTGCCGGCGCCACCGCAAAAACAGACGCCCGAAAGCGTCGCGGTCAACCGCAGTTACGCGACGGCGGTGCAAGCGGCGATCGAGCGCAACCTGTGCCGCTCGCCGCTGACCCGGCCGGGCAGTTATCGCGCGGTGTTGCAGGTCTGGGTTGGCCGCGACGGCTTGGTGCAGCACAACCGGTTGGTCACTTCGACCGGAGATGTACGGCGCGACAACGCGCTGGTGGAAAGTTTTCGCAATCTCAAAATCGACCGGCCGACGCCCAGCGCCTTGCGTCAGCCGGTCACGTTGCTGTTGTTACCGGAGTCGTCAGGAAAACGCATGGAATGCACCAAATGGGAAGGAGTTTCCGGGGGATGAAAGACACCGGACAAGGTTCGATGGTCCAACTGTTCCTGACGTCCTACGAGGACTTTCGGGTGCGCCTGCGCAGGCGTCTCGGTTCGGAAGATCTGGCCAACGACGTGCTGCACGAAACCTACCTGCGGGTCGACCGCATGGAGACGCCGCCGAACGTCCTGCGGCCCAATGCCTACCTCTATCGCATGGCCCTGAACATCGCCGCCGACCGCCGCCAGGCCGACGCGCGCCTGCTCACCGGCGAGGAAGTCGAAGAGCTGCTGCAAATCGGCGATGAAGCCCTCGATCCGGCGCGGGTGGTCGGTGGGCAAAAGGAAATCCAGTCGCTGCTCAGTGCGTTGTACGAGCTGCCCGCACGGCGCCGGAAGATCTTCATCGCGGCGCGTCTGGAAGAGGCGCCGCATCTGGAAATCTCGCAGCGCTTCGGCATTTCCACGCGCATGGTCGAGAAGGAAATCAAAGCCGCGTTGGGCTTCTGCGCCGCGAAACTGGAAAGAAAAGTGTTTCAGCGGTTCGGTCGCGGGGCTGGAAAACCGTCTTCTGAATAGTGCCCGATCAATTCGTTGAGAATCTGCGCGTTTGAACATCTTTCGACTGACACCTGCCGAGCCATCGGCGGCCGATAATCTGCACAGCGAAGCCCGCGACTGGCTGGTCCTGCTGACCTCCGGCCGCGCCACTGTGGCCGATGCCCGCGCCCTGCGCGAATGGTGCGCGCAGAGCGCCGAGCATGCCCGCGCGTTCGAAGAGGCCAAGCGATTGTGGCAGCAACTGCAACCGGCCGTGGAGCAGATGCAGGCGCCGCGTGGGTTTGGTCGACGTGCTTTTCTCGGTGGTGCGATTGCTGCGTCGGCAGCGTTTTTGCTGGTGCGCGGGACGATTCCTGGTGGTTTTGAAGGGCTGGGTGCGGACTACATCACTGAGGTCGGTCAGCAGCGTCGTTTTGAACCGGTGCAGGGTGTGAGTCTGGAGCTGAACACGCAGACGCGGATCAATCAGCGTGCCGTGTCTGACGGTGTGCAGGGTTTTGAGCTGGTCAGTGGTGAGGTTGAAGTGCAGACGGCGCGGTTGCCGCTGGCGATGCAGGCTGGGGGAGGGTGGTTGCGCGCCAGTCAGGCACGGTTCAACTTGCGTAATACTGATCAGCAAGTCTGCGTGACTTGTCTTGATGGCGCGGTTGACGTGGATGTTGAAGGTCGTAGTCTGCGGCTTGAACCGGGGCAGCAGGTGACCTATGACGCGCGGCAGGTTGGCAGTGTGCAGAGTGTCGACGCGGCGGCGGTGATGAATTGGCGTCAGCAGGTGCTGGTGTTTAACGGCGCTACGCTGAGCCAGATGATTGATGAGATCAATCGGTATCGGCCGGGGATGTTGTTGCTGCTTAATCGTGAGCTTGGGCTGCGGCGGGTGCAGGCGCGTTTTAGCCTTGATCAACTTGCTGGCGTTGCATTGCTGATTCGTGATGCTTATGGCGTTAAGTGCACCGAGCTGCCTGGTGGTCTCGTTGTTTTGAGCTAGTGGGGTTGATTGGGGACATATCCGTTGCTGCGGTTATGGCTGCTTAGGGTTCCGCCCTGACGGCGGGTCACTTTTTCCAGACGCCGAAAAAGTAACCAAAAAGGCTTGCTCCTGCGTGCGGCCCGCTCGCTGGGGCTCGGGGTTCCTTCGCTGCGGGATCCATCCGGGCGCATCGCCTACGGTTTGCTTCGCTGCACCTCCTCTCGATGCATTTGGCTGCGCCAAACGGTCGCTGCGCTCCCACCCCCGGATGAATCCCTCCACTCAGCCTTCCGACGTCGCCCGTGGATCAAGATCAAGATCAAAAGCTGCAGCCGAGCTAACGCTCATCCTGTTGAGTGGGGCGGCTTTGCCGCTGGGGTGTACGCAAATCAAAACGGTGGGAGCGAGCCTGCTCGCGAAGGCGACCTGCCAGCCAACCAGTCTCTTGCTGATGTACCCGATCCAATTGTAGGAGTGAGCCTGCTCGCGATGACGGCCTACCAGCCAACCAATCCCCAACTGACCTCACCCAATCCCACTGTGGGAGCGAGCTTGCTCGCGAAGACGGCTTCACAGCCAACCAGCCTCCAACTGACTCCCCCCAATCCAACTGTGGGAGCGAGCCTGCTCGCGATGACGGCCTACCAGCCAACCAATCCCCAACTGACCACCCCCAATCCCACTGTGGGAGCGAGCTTGCCCGCGAAGACGTCCTGACAGCCAACCAACCTCCAACTGACTACCCCCAATCCAATTGTGGGACCGAGCCTGCTCGCGAAAGCGCTCTATCAGTAACAACAATATTGCCTGACCCACCACATTTGCCAGTTCAAACCCGCTCCCCACGTTCGATTCATGGCCAGCAAATCACTCCAACGGCCCAATCACCTGCCGATACTTCTCCACCCCCTGCGCCGTCCCCCGACTCAACCGAATCTCCAACCCCAACGGATCCTCCCGCCGATTCCCGCTCAACTGCCGCCACCCCTTATCCACCTCCCAAACCCGCACCTGCACATCACTCACATCCTGCAAAACAGCAACCCCATTCCCAGGCGCCGGCAGCGGATACCGACTCCGCGCCTCAGCCACCGCCCGATACAACGTGTCACCCTTGACCCACCACCGCACCCGCTGCAACGCCCCCGGCTGATCCGCCGCCGTGCGAATGATGTCCAGCCGAAACCCCTTACTGTCGCTACTGCGCACAGTAATCGCGGGCGGGGCGCTCGGCGGCTCATCATCCACCCCAACCTTCTTCGGCTCGGTCAACTCAATCCCCGCCCGCATCTCCACATCCCGCTGCAATTGATTCAGCGCCCGCAACAAACCGTCACTCTGCTCACTGCTCGCCTGCAAATGACTGTCCGCCCGCGTCACACTGTCCAGCCCCCGCCAGGCAATCAGACTCACCACCGCCATCAACAGAATCGCGACCATCACCTCAATCAACGTAAACCCTTGCTGGCGCTTCATTGCAGGCTGATCCTTCCGTTGCCATCACGCAGCACACTCAAGCGATTCAAGCCATCCGACAACGTCAATTGCAGCGGCGGATTAATCCACTCAGCGTTCAGCACAACCTTCTGTTTCGGCTCCACCCGCACCTCCATCTTCGGACTCTGCCAGGCACGCGGCCGCAACTGCGGATCCTGAGCGAAATGATCAAACCCCTTGCCACTGTCACTGCGCCGACTAAACCGGAACCCCTTGGCATCACTCACCCACACAATCGGCCGACCATCCGCCCGGGCCTCGGCCTGCGCCACCTGCAGCAACTGCGCCACACGCTCGGCATCCTTGCGCAGCAACTGCAACGGATCCGGCTTGATACTCAGGCTGATCGCCGCACTGGCGATGCCGATGATCACCAGCACCACCATCAACTCGATCAGCGTAAAACCCTGTTGCCTGTTCATCGCGCGCGCGCTCCTTTGCGTCCTGCGCCATCGTGCACGGCCAACATGTAAGGCGTGTGAAATAAAACGGAGAGAATTGCCGCGTAGGCTGACAGCAGGGATAAAAAGGAGATTCAACCCATGACCTTCACCGCACGCGTTTCCCCACCCCAAATGATCCAGGCCCTCGCACTGCTCGCCGCGCTGGTCGGCGTAGCAACGTGGTCGTCGCTGCTGCTGACCTCCGCCGAATCCCACACCCCGGCAGCGGCCCCGCAGTTGCTGGCGGCGCGCAGTGATAGCCCGGCGTTGCAGTGGTTTTCCAATCAAACGGCGCCGATGGATATCAAGGTGAGCGGGGTGATGGCGGGGAGTCGGGGGGCGGTGGCGATACTGAGTCTGAACGATGGGCCGCCGAGGAGTTTTTTGCAGGGGGAGAAGGTTGGGCCCGGGGTGAAGTTGGTGGCGGTGGAGGGGGATGGGGTGGTGATTGAGCAGGGGGGGGAGAGGGTGAGGTTGGGGGTGGAGAGGTTGGGGGAGGGGGTGGAGATGCCTAGGTTGGTTAGGCCGTAATCAGTGAGGTCTGCGCAAAAAAATAGTAGCCATTTGATGTCATACCATTGAAAATCGCTTGACCGTCGTAACTCAATGGATGAAATACCTTATGGAAATAGGAACGATCGTAAAAATCATCATGGCTATTGGCGCGATGATCGGTGTAGCAAAAATTATTTATGAACTTTCTTCCAGCAGTAAGTTGAAATTGAGGGAGGAGTATAAATTTGCGAAAGAATTTCTCGCCGACCTAGACGAAGAAGTACCACCTCATCACCTTGCTGTTGAGCGAGGCTACTATGCCTTAGCGGGAACCTCTTCAATTCAGGTTTCCGATATTAAGTATCTTATTTCGCTCTCAAATCCTAACAAGTCTCTGAGCAATTATGCGCTTTCAAGGCGGTATGTAGAACTGAATAAAAAAGTCCATAGGATTGAATTCAGATCAAAATACCAGAATCGTTTTTCTAGAGTCTGGAGGAAGTCATTTTATCTTCTTATTTACATCTTGGCCTCCCTGTTGGCAATGTCCCCCCTTCTGCTTGCAGCACCCTTTAATCTTGGTCCGAAATTCATGCTGCTGGCTTTGGTTACAATCCCAGGCTGTGGTTTTTTTGCATTTGACGCGTTACGCAGCTGCATGAAAATTATGAGGGGTGAAGCTTTAGTCAAAGATCAGGAAAAACATGTACCCCTCATCATTGTGAAGAGCGATAAAAGGATAATACAAAGCTAGCAAGTCAAGAGTTTGACTCTGTTTTTGGTAAAAAGATCGAGAAATGGGAATGAATCGAGCTATAAAAATAAATCCATTCTCTTAGAGTATGGGTTTTTACAAAAAAAATCAATTGCAAGCAAAGGAGAGATTGCATGGCGAAGAAAAGTGCTGAATTTGGTGCTATGTTGCGAAGTATTCATCTTAATATCCGCTCAGAAGTTCTAGATGAGTTTCGACTCCATCTAAGTAGCTCCATAGCAGAAAGTCGAAGTGCGCTCAAAAAAAATTATGAATCCTTAAATGTTGAACAGTTTGAATGTGAGGAGGATCTGGAGAGTTATCAGGCTGTTCTTGGTGATGATTTTTGGCAACTTGATGAGGTGCATAACCTTGGAGAGTCTTTGGCAATTGTTGGTCTTTATCGTCTGGTCGAATCGCACTTGGGAGGGATAGTTAAGGTTACCTTTCCATCGTTAGGGGAAAAGAAAAAAGCCAAGTTGATTCGTGGTGATTCGAGTGAGATAGATTGCGGAAGTCTGGTTGGGTTCAAAGCAGTTGACGAGCTTCGGCTAATAAATAACAGTATTAAGCACAATGACTCCAAGGCAAGCGATGAGCTTGCGAGTGTCTATCCAGTGTGGATTAAAGACAAACATATGGATGATCTAGGTTCGCACTATGATCGCCTCAAGCCTGACGTGATTGCGTATATGAAAGCCTTTGTGAATGAGGCCTATGCAAAAACAGCGGAGTTTGAGTCATTAGTAAAATCGGCGAAGGGTTTTGTGCGAACAAATATCTGATTGTTTGATTGGTACAAAAAAGAAGGGATTGTTTATTATAGAGAAATAAATCACTCCCCCTTTTCTTAGAGAAGAAAAGCAAGAAAAGTGGGGGAAGAAGCGTAGACACGATGGATAAGCTGATTTTGGTTAGCCATAGGGAAGAGTATGCATATTTTTATCGATGAATCTGGCATTTTTTCGGCTAGTTCCGACCAGAAAACTTGGAGTACGGTCGGAGCAGTAACTGTTCCTGATAGATCAATGAAAGCTGTCAGCGACGCGCTGCGGTCGCTAAAACTCTCACTAGGCGCTGCGCTTGGGAGTGAGATCAAACAGGAACGCCCTGATTGTCAATCTGAACCATATCAGATATTCCTCAAGGCATTAGATGACGCGGGGTGTACTCTCCATGTCCTGTCAACAAGAGGCACCGCGGTCGAGGCTTTGGGATTAGAGAAACATAGAAAAGGTACAATCGATGGTGTGCGTAATTATGCCTCAAAAATCCCTGAGGCGGCTCCCCATGCCGAAGAAGTTGTAGCACTGATCGAGAGCCTAAAGCCCCAAGAGTACAATCAATGTATTCTGCAAGTTCAGATAATATGTGAAATGCTCCCTAAGATAATATCCTACTATGCCGATTTCATGCCGGAGGAAATCGGTAGGTTTAAGTGGGTGATTGACAGGAAGGGCGAAAAAGAGAATAGGTACGAGCGTACTTTTAAATCTCTTTATGTCGGGCTTGTTGGTGTTCGCGCCAGAAAGCAGACTGCCGCCATCCTGGCCGGTCGAAACTACAGCGCATTTTATCGAAGGTTTTCTCCCGAAGAAGATGTTTCAGAGCTGCTAATTAAGTCAAAGGAAATGTATGGTGTGGATCATACACACCTAAAAGATGCAATTGTTCCCGTGGACTTTGGAGACATTTTGGAGGGTGAGTTTAGCTTAGAGGACTCTAAGGAGAATGACGGAATTCAAGTGGCGGATCTGCTTATCTCGAGCGTGAATCGTTGTCTGAAAAGAAATTATACTGATAATGAAAAAATGGCCAAGGCGCTGGGGTCTCTCATGATTAATGCACCAAGAATAGATGAGCGGTGTATTATGGTGCTTGGGCATAGCGGAACTCGTCCACTTGCTAATGCACCGGCTAAACTTGTCAATATTATGGATGCTGCATCGAAAAAGCTATATGGTTCGATGTTTAGGCAGAACTACTCTAGAAACGCTCCGCGCCTGTAAATCTTGTTAAGATAAGCAAGAAAAGGGGGGCTGATCTATTTCTTAGAAAATAAATCAGTCCTCTTTAGGTTTGGCGTTAAGGATGTTTTGGTCAGTGTATATCAAGAAGTAGAGTGGATTATTATCGGCGAAAAAAGAGAGTTGATTTGTTTTCAAAAAGTAGATCAGTGCCCTCTTTTTTATAAGAAGGAAGTATGTAATGGAAGCGATACTGTCGCTGCATATGTCGGAGTGGTTGAAGTATTTAACGGTTGTAATGGTTACTATTTTGCCTTCGATCAGTGCTATGTACTCAGCTTTGAAAGATGAAAAGGTACAAAGAGCAATAGTGGATCTGCTGCGTGCTAGTACCTTTAAAGAATGGCGAAAGATAAGCTATCAACTTACGATTGCGTTGTCACAAGCTGTTTTTAGTAGCGCTTTTTTTAAAGCGTACATTGCTTTTCTTAATCGATCATTAAATAACTCTATTGATACGCTACATTCGGAGCGAGCTGAGGCGCAATCCAACGAGGATGCGAAGGCTAAAACAATCGTTGGGCTAATGTTGAATGAAAAGAAACGGCGCTCAAATTTTGTATTCTTTTTTCTTTTCTTGGCCATGGCGCTAGATTTTACTTTAAAGTTTACTATAGATGTAGATTCAGGCTGGTGGGTTATGGCTATTTGCAGCGGGCTTTTAGCTCTTCTTCAAGTGGATCATAAGCTAATCGAATACAGGATTAATCGTGGTTGGTACGGCATGAACGCATTCGAAACTCTTGAAATAGTTCGATTTATCTCGACCCATTCCGATCCCGATGATTTTAACGACGAGGATGGAGTCAAGCGGATCAGACCCTCAGCAGAATTTCACGAATCGATATGGGATGTCAGCGAAGCCCCGGGAGT
Source organism: Pseudomonas sp. CROZ-RG-20F-R04-15 (assembly GCF_022662375.1). GTDB lineage: Bacteria > Pseudomonadota > Gammaproteobacteria > Pseudomonadales > Pseudomonadaceae > Aquipseudomonas. The sequence goes on from NZ_JAKNQL010000039.1 coordinate 9,466, forward strand.
AAAGATATGAATGGTGATCAGGCAACTGAGGCTTTCAGACGAGCGTTAAACATTCTCTTTGTCGCCAATCCAAGAGGGACCAGTCTAGGTGTTCTTCTTGGTGTTGCATTGGATGGTGCAATAGTTCTCTTAAAACCATGGTTAAAAACTTTTGAGTTGCTTAGCTTTAGCTCAATAAAAATTTGGCACTTGATGAGTTTAGGCGTTCTGGCTATGAATATTCGGCCTTATTTACAGCGTGACGAGGTAGATCCGCGCATTGTGAACGCTATCGCTCACATTGATAGCGAAAAAGCTAAAGGCCATATAACTGATTTACAAGCTAGAAAACTATTCGCGGATTTGCAGCACCAAATACTAAAAAAAGTAATTATAGAGTCTTCGGCCCGAGACGAATCCCGCGCATCTGAAGGTGACGCTGAATCTTCGGTTAATAAGTCAAAATAGTACTCTTTAAAAGTACAGCTATTAAGAATTGATATTTGGTGTTAAAAAATGGGAAGTGGTCTTATCTGTTTTTCAGAAAATATATAATTTTTTTGACGTGGAGAAAGGGGGGGCTGATTTATTTCCAGATAATAAATTAGCCCCTTTTTTGCATTCAAAATTTGCTAGTAAGTAATCAAGAATTTAGCTTTACCTATCAGCCCTTTCTGGCGATCAGTGATCGCGTGGACGTCATCTTATGGCCGGAAACGATCGGTAAGACGCGATCGCTGGAGGCCATAAGAAGACGATCACCAAGGCCTGTAGCTACCAATATCATTCTGTCACGTCTTAAAAAATCAATAATTTTAGGCAGAACGCCGTTGTAAGAATTCTTCGAAGGTATATGGAACTTGTTCCGGCTCAAACGCACCTGCAAATTCAAGATGGGTGCAATACGACTCAGCAAGGCTTTCATTTTCTTCTGGTGGCATGAAGTCAACTTCCATTTCTTTCATGATTTCAAATACGGGCGATTTGTAAGGGTTGGGTATGTACCCCTTGATAAAAGCTTGATAAAGAAACACCCACTGCCGATCTTTTTGATAAACATCAAGTTCGCATAAGGTTTCAAATACTCGTTGTAGGCTTTCTGTCCAGCCGGTTATTTTCATCAATATACACATTGATAGGCAGTCTTGAGAGTTAATAACCGCCGCCTCTGCTAAAGTGTTGAGGGTCAGTGCATGCTTGCTGATGAAGTGTAGTGGCCAGCACATTCCGTCTGAGCGCCCATTTTTGGAGTTCTCGATTATAATTTGGTTTAGCCTTTCCTCATAGTCAGAGTGTTGAATCTCATGTTTTTCGAAAATTATCCCCAAGTAGGGCAGTAATAGCGGGTAGTGCCAACTCAAGTTTGTCACATAGTCAGTGATTACTCTGATCCAGTCATCATTGAGTAAGTGGATTAGCTGCTGCATTGCGTATTTTAATACGCTTCCGTCCGGTGTTTGATTGTTGAGTGAAATCGCATATTCTAAAAAATGTATCGTATCGTCTGTGTCGTATTTCTTGCCTTCGCCAGTCTTTTGAGGAAGTGCAGCATGGAGTTTTGCTACCCAGTCCGTTTGTATTGCAGCAGGTAATGGTTCGACTTTGGTTTTCGATAAATTTAATGAAAATTTGAACTTTTTTAGTTCGCTGGCAAGCTTCTGCAAAAAGCGTTCGGCCTCCGATGAGTCTGCGCAGTAACATACATAATCATCGACATATCTGACAAATTCATATTTTCCTTCACGAAGTCTTTCGTCCACTACACCAAGTATAAGTTCAACTATGACTGTCGATGTCGCCGGTCCGATTGTAATTCCCTGAGTTTCAAGGCGTCGTGTATTCCTTTGCCACTTATCCAATTCTTTAGACCAGTGCTTATTGCTGTTGTCCGTTACCCCAAGCTGTCTTTTGGCTTCTTCCTCACCCATTCCAGCCCATTCAATAGCATGTGTATAAACGGAGTTAAAGCAGCTTGCAACGTCCGTAGTCACCAGGTAACGCTTGCCGAATGATGTCTGGCTTTTCTCCAGAACTTTCTCTCGAAAGCTGTCGTAGTTCATCACTACCAGCCGTTTGTCAACATGGAAATGTGGTTTAATTTTGCTGCTTTCGTTATCGCAGACTCCCCGCATGTGCTCCCAGTTTTCAGAGATACATTTCGCAAGCCGCCCGTATGCCTGTGGATGGGGGATTCCTAGAAGTCTGGGCACGTTGTTGTACCGAGTGGACGCATATTCAACAAAATCAAAGCCCTTCGAAGGCCTCCCTGCCTTATTATTCTCTGGATCCTTTGCACGTTCATCGCATGCGTCTGGCTCTTGGACGATTCGAAGAACTACTTCGGGTGTGAATCGTCTTGAATCGAAGATTGGTGGAATCTCGCCAACGCCCTGCTTTTGATTAGGGAAGTAGTTGAATCGGGTAAGCGCTTCAAACACAAATCGTTCTTCGTCCATTTTAAAGCCTGTCCTATTGAGTGATATAACTTGTCTGGAAACATATTGTTTGTGTGCTGAAGGCACCGTATCCAGGTCGACATTTCGGATTTCCTTTCAGGTGAGTAGGGTAGTCGAAGATGTTGCTACTGGCAGCGTTGCGGACATTGAATGCCCGGAGTTGATCGTAAGCAGTCAGGTGATGTCATTATCGAGACGAAACTAGCTAGGTTGGAGGTCTGCTGTTGGCCGAAAGTGCCTGTCGTTATTGGGAGTAATGGTAGCTAAACGCAGAATAGTCAGGCCGCAATCATCGTGGATGGCCATCTGCTGCCATTCATCCATCCTCCCTCACCAGTTATCCTGCGCACCCCGCGAATGACAGGAATCAGCCGTTTGGGCACAGCTTTTTAGGCTTTGTCCTACAGCCAGCACTTGGGCTTTTCGATAGCGTCGGACTGTCGGAACCTCAAGTCGGGATTCCCGAAGTGAACAAGGATGATGCATGAGTGAATATGGAAACGTACCAAGGCCCGCGCTACCTAACCCGCCAAGAAAACAGGTCTACCGTGGCGTAGAACCGACTGATCTGCACGCCAAGCACTGGGCAGAATATCCTGAGGCTCCCGCAGAGAAACCGGCTGTTGCGAAGCCAGCAGCGGAACCCGGTTTCTACATCGTTCAGCAAGTCATGCCGCGCTCTGCGCTGGAAGCAGCATTGTTCGATAAGCCGGATGGTGCAACGCTTGAGAAATTCACGCGCCTCAACCCTCACGTCACCGGGTACGCCAAGCCTGGGCAGCTCATCGTGTTGAGTGATCCGAACAATCCTCAGTGCACACGTGAAGAAGCGTTGCTCATGGAAGCGGCCCAGAAAGTAGACGCAGCACTCAAGCCCATGACCGACGAAGAAGCGAGCTTCATGGTTCGTTATCAGAGCCAGATTGAGTCCATTCTTTCGCAAGGCTCCACATCAATCGGAGTGGGTGAATCAATCTTCGCCAAGAACCTGGGAGACGTGACAACCTCGCTGAAGGAAATCGAAACGCTGCACCAGAAAAGTTTTCAGCGTGACGGTCACTTGCGTAGTTCGGAGTTCTTTGATGAACGCGCACGACTGTTTGCCAAGCTTGATAGGCAGCTCACCGGGTTAACCAGAAAGGGCATCGGTTTCCCTGATCACCCAAGTTTGAAATCAGCCCTCGGCATCTCAAGCAAAAGCTTGGTGCATCACTGGACCCTGGCCGGTGCTCCGGGGCAGATTCCCGGTTACGCCACTCACGCAGAAGGTGTCGCCAGAGCAGCCAAAGTTGTTAAGTACGGCGGTTGGATTGGTACTGCCGTAGGAGGCGGGGCGTCTTACATGAAGGTTCAAGAAGTCTGTGCGGCAGGTAACAAGGATGCGTGTGAAAAGATCAAATATACCGAGGGTGGGAGCTTCATTGGTGGTGTGGCCGGTGGCGCGATGACAGGTGCAGCACTGACTGCTCCAGTGGTAGGTGCAATTTGTGTGGGGCTTGGCGTGCCTACTGGCGGATTGGGAACCCTCGCTTGCGGCGTGGTAGTTGTAGCGGCAGGCTCATATGCTGGCGGGGCGGTTGGAGGGGCCGGCGGTGAAATGTTCGGCGAAGTGATTTACGAGGTGACTAAATGAATACCGCTGAACTGATAGTCGGAGGATTGTGTGGCGTAGTAATTATCTCGATGATCATCTGGATCGGGATAGCTCTCTACATTGCACATATCAAGATGGACGTGATCCTTGAACACCTCAAAAACAGTTCTGCTGGCACTAGGTTAGCTGCGCTGAAGCACGGAGGTGCGTGGGGAAGATTGCTTCTAGTAGGCGGTGCCTCTGGTCTCGTTACGTTCACGAATTTCTATATGAGACGCGGCACGCTCAGCGCCGATGACGTAGAGAATTTTCCTTCGTCACTCAAGCAGAGACTTGTGTTGATGCAATGGAGCGCAATAGCGCTGCTTTCTGCGATGGTTGTGCTGGTTGCTTTGGGGAAATCAGGAGTGCTGAAGTAACCGGATGAGAAGCGTGCTCAGCCCCGTTTGAACGCTTGGAGACTAAAAGCGAGTGAACTGGTGAGAAAATCTACTCGGCAGGGAAGTGAGTTTGAACATCGTTGATAAGGTACTTCTGTCCATTGCCATCGTTGATCTGGCAGGGCTGATTCTTTGGATAGGCCTCTGTTTGCACCTGGCCTATACGAAGATGGATTTGATGTTGGAGCATCTGAAGAACTGCTCAGCCGTCACGGCTCGCGCTCCGCTTCGGCATGGCGGGCCTTGGGGAAAGCTTCTGCTTGTAGGCGGCATTTCGGGAGTTGTGACGTTCCCTAAGTTTTATTTGAAACGGGGTGAGCTGAGCTCTGAAGATTTGGCCAGTTTCCCAGTTCCCCTCAAACGGAAGCTAGTAGTACTGCAATGGAGCGTCATTTCTCTGTTGTTGGTCATGATCAGCTTTGGGATTGCTGTTAAGTCAGGTTTTGTTTAGCGGTGCTGAACACTGAGTCATCAAACCCAAAAAGTGTGCCTCCACCTCCGGCACCAAAAAAAGGGACTGATTTATTTCCATAAAATAAATCAGTCCCTTTTGTTATCACTTTGTTGTCGATTTCTGGTTTCAATCCTTTTCAGGGCATTTGAAGTTCCAGGAATAAATTTTCATGTCTTTGACTTCTTCGCCGACAGTTCCTACACCTAAACAATCTCCGTTCTTGATGTAGTTGAAGCTGCAGAAACGGACGCCCTCCGTGCAAGACTCGATTTCAATGTAGCCTTTTCTTTGGATGACGTTTTCGACCCCGAACTCACCTGAGTAGGAAGGATTCGGTTTCCAGCCATTTTTAATCAAAGCTTTTCGGGCTTTCGAAAATGGCATTCCCTCTTTGATAGGAACGTCTGCTGCGCTAGAAAATAAACTGACGCAACACAAAAGGCTGATGGCTAATATTTTTAGTTTCATTTAACAGTACCGCCAAAGCCTCTATATATTTTTTCTACTTCGTCGTACTCAGTATAAGGTTGGCCGGAAGGCTTTCCATTGATTGGTCGATTTGCCAAGCCCGGCCCCATAGGCAACGCTTCCCATTTTTTTGATGCTTTTCCAACTGCAGTTTTTAAGTCGCCACCGATCAGTGGTTCGATGGCACTCACGTTGCGCAGGAGTTCAACGGCAATCAAGTCCTGCGTTCCGGGGCTGAAGTCAGATAGCCCCATTGCTTTGATGGAGAGTTCAGACCAGGTGGCTTTCGTGATTTGGTACCTTCCAGAAGCTGTAGTTGAACCACCATGACCTGGTCCTGGGTGAGTAGACTCATCACTGAATGTCCACTTCCCGGATTTCCAGCCGGCTGCCCAACCATATCCGAATTTCGCGTGATAATTGCCACCCTCGACTTGTGCCAACGTATCCAGAAAGGCCTTCACATTTTTATTCTTTAAGAACTCCGCATTCTCGGCACGCCTCTTTTGTTGCTTTGCGTCTACGGATACAGCTTTAGGGCTGGAGTCTTTGACAGGCGTCACCGTTCTGGTGGCTACAGATGACATTTTTCGGCCGTTTTTGCTAATGACTTCAGCCATGAGGATAACTTCCGTTATTTTCTTTGACGCTCTGCTGGTGGCTGCTTTGGAGAGTGGAGATAAGTAGGTTTATGCTTTTGGCCATTAAGTCTTGTACACGGTAGTTTTCTTGAGTTTTATCTACATCCATTTTCAATCCTCCAAAAACAGTTGGATCGTTTCGGCGAGGTGCGAGCTAATTACGTGCGTATACCCCATTGAATCGCTGACACCGTGCTCAATGCTGCCGTCAGCTCGCTGAATGGCGTAATCAAGATTAGCTAGCGGCTCCCCTGACTCGTCATCAATAAGCCTGAACTTGTCGCTGAAGTGGACGGGCATCGACGTCAGTCCGCTGAAAGGCGCTGATACGACGGTGTCGCCAATGATGACCGTGCCGGATCCGCCGATAACCACGTTGCCGTGGCCACCGGTACTGTCTTTAGTCGCAGCATTCAGCCCATTGATGAAAACCGTAGCGCTGACGGCGCCCGTGATTGGGCTACCGCAGGCGGACTTGTCGGTCATTCGAGCGGCGGCAAGGCCGTCGAAATTCACATTGGGCGAGCCGCTGACAATAGGGTTTGTGCCATGCCCAGGAAGCGGGCAATTGGTTGGATCTGTAACTCGCGCAGCGGGTTTGCCACTCATGAATTGTTCCTTTTCAAAGTTTCAGTTTTCCTTGACCGGAATGGAGTCGATATGGGGGCGGGGGATATCGGCTGCCAAAATAATGCGGGGGTGACCAGCGTGTACGCGAGAAGAATGGGCATGTCCTGGGAGGGGCGCATAAAGTTTTACTGTCCATGTAAATGTGCTGCGCGCAGCATGCCCGAGGCAGGCGGCGCGCTCAATATTTACTTACAAATTATTGGTTGACTGCTAGATATGGCCGCAATGCGGGGCGAGCGGGGGGAATCCTTGCCAACAGGTGATGGGATCGATTTTGGACGGCAGGACGCGATGAGGCGCGATAAACACCAACGTTTAAAAAGACATCTCCAGATACTCTCTCAGGCTACACATCCTTGCGCCTTTGCCTACAGCTACGCCAGAATCCGCCGGCTTGTGTGCCTTGGGGGCGGGTTCTATTGTGGTGCGGTCGCTGACGAATCAGTGATCGGATTTGACCGTCCGCCCAATATCAAGGCGCGCTAGCGTTCTGCACGTGTTCAGGCATTGTCTGAAATCATGTCGCGGTGGCTGTGCGTGGGACACCTTCGGGTGTGCCGGATTCCTTGATGTCCGGTCGGTCAACCCGCGTACAGCTGCCACCCTGTTTGTTTGACCGCGAACGGTGGCGGCTCCAGTCATCAAGGAGCTTCACCATGATCAAACCAACACCCAACCCGCCCGAATCCAACTGCACGTCTCCCTACGAAGCCATCGACTCAAAAAAACTCCACGAAGCCGCCGACCGCGCGCTCGACCATTACCTCTGTCCGCCCGGTTCCACGCCGCCCCCACGTAAAAACCGTGGGATGTACGCCGTGACGGCGGACAACAAAACCGAAGAACTGCTGGTCGATGCCAGTGCAACACTCGCTTCGGCCAAAACCATCGCGCAGAACGTCTCCAGCCTGTTGCCGGCATCGCAGCGCCATGCGCTGGCTGGGATTGCGCAGTTGATCATGCTCGGGGAGTTGGCGGTGAATCGGGCGTTGGATAATTTGCATTTGCCGGAGTGATGCGGGTGCCGGGATCACCCGGTGATTGATCGGGTGTTCATTCTGGCGCTTTCGCGAGCAGGCTCGCTCCCACAGGGTTTTGTGTTGGTCATTGGTGTTGTGTCCGGCGCTGAAACCTTTGGGAGCTGGGATGGCAGCGATGGCGATGACACATGCGCTGTTTCCGTTGCCTGAGATATTTGTGTGGGAGCAGCCGAAGGCTCGGGCCGCGCGGACGATCTTTTGATTTTGATCCTGAAAAACAAGATCAAAAGATCGCAGCCTTCGGCAGCTCCTACAGGAGGAAAAAGGGACGGATTTATTTTTGAAAAATAGATCCGTCCCCTCTGAATGCAGATGCCCATCTAGCGGTGCAACCTTTGACGAGGCACCGTATCAAGATCTGCCTACTCGCCCAAATCAACGGCATTACCGCTAGTCCGGACATAATAATTATCGAATTCACCGCTTTCGACGAACACAAAGCCATGGCGAGTGTAAAAGCGATTTGAAGCGCTTTCCTTGAGTGCACCCACCTTGATGGGACGCCCGATCTCATCAGCCTCTCTGAAAATCCGAGTAAGGACTTCAGAGCCGATTCCTGCTCCTTGAGCACTGGGTATCACATACAAGTGGTCAAGCAGAAGCTCGCTCTGCTGGTCTTTGATTACGACAAAACCGACCAGATCACCTGATACTTCTATGCGGCGTGTGCTGTTAGCGTCGAACCCACCAAGAAATCGTTCGCGCGCACGATCCGGGTCAAATCGTCCAAGCCGTTCGAGGCTCTCGCGCATGGCTTCAATCCTGATGGCTACCAGATCTTCCAGGTCGTTATTGGAAGCTGCGCGTAAAACGACAGCGGAGTTTTGATCAGCGGAGGTTGGCATAACAGGCACCCTAAACATGGCCGATCGGTGATTATAGAGAACAGAATCCGCATAACCACTGCGGCCTCGGTTCAATGGAGGCGATGGTTCCATATTCAGCTTCAAGGGGATGTGTTCGCTGGACGCTTACGTCTGTTGGGACAAGGGGACGGAGCTGTTCCGGGATCCGAGGCGCAGGGAGTTGGCGGTGAATCGGGCGTTGGATAATTTGCAATTGCCGGAGTGATTTAGGTGTCGGGATCACCTGGTCATTGATCGGGTGGTTGTTCTGGGGAATTCGTGATTAAAAGCGGCCCTCACCCCAGCCCTCTCCCGGAGGGAGAGGGGGCCGACCGAGGTGTTTTGCGGGGTACGTCGACCTGGAAGATTTTGGCGATTATGGTTCGGTGAAGGGCCTTCGATTTGGTTTTGTGAGCTTGGCCATTTTGGATTCAATGAAAGACGTTCAGGTCGGTGTAGCTTCGGAATATCCCCGAATCGGTCCCCTCTACCTCGGGGAGAGGGCTAGGGTGAGGGGCTTTCCGTTCGGGACAACAATGTCTCAAGCCTGGCCAACGGCGGCGCATCCTGACTCCGGTCAAATACCTGAATGCCAATCTTGAGTAAGCGGCCGTTTTCGGCTGCGCTGATCAACTGTTCACAGCGCAACAACAACCGCCCCTGATCACAATCCAGCGCTTTCATGCCCATCGGCAACTTGCCTTCCAACCGCAACTCCGCCATCCGACTCTGCGCCGCAATCATCGCCACCGACCGATCCCGCAAAACCCCGCTGCTCTGCGTCATCAACCCCGCCACGCGCACAGCCGCCGACATCGCCACGGCAATAATCGCCAGCGCCACCAGCACTTCAATCAACGTGAAACCGTCTTCCCGCGAACGCGCACGCATACATGGCCCAAAGCCAAAACCCAGCCCTCGACGCTAACCCGCGTGCTTGACGGCTTGACGACGAAAACACCCGAGGATTTTCAACATCACTGACATATCTTCTTGCAACACTGCGCGTCGAATCGAATCAAGCCAGGGAATGTCGAGATGGATATCGCACCTTTCAAATCGCGTCAGCAACCGATGCGCGCGCCGCGTGGGCAGCAGGGTTTTACCCTGATCGAGATCATGGTGGTGGTGGTGATTCTGGGGATTTTGGCGGCGATGGTGGTGCCGAAGGTGCTCGACCGGCCGGATCAGGCGCGGGCCACGGCGGCGAAGCAGGATATTGGTGGGTTAATGCAGGCGTTGAAGTTGTATCGCCTCGATCACGGCACTTACCCGAGCATGAACCAGGGCCTGAAGGTGTTGGTGGAGCGGCCGGCGGATGCGAAGAACAGCAATTGGCGCTCGTACCTGGAGCGCTTGCCGAACGATCCGTGGGGGCGTCCTTATCAGTACCTCAACCCCGGCGCCAACGGCGAGATCGACATCTTTTCCCTCGGTGCCGACGGTCAGCCTGACGGCGACGGCGTGAATGCCGATATCGGTTCCTGGCAGTTGTAAGGCCGGCCATGAACAGCCGCTCGCCTGAGGGGGCGAAGCAACAGGGCATGGCGATTATCAGCGCGTTGTTGATTGCGGCCGTGGTGGCGGTGATTGCGGCGGGCATGTTGACGCGCCAGAGCGTGTCGACCCGTGCGCTGGAGGCCGATCAGCAGCGCGTGCAGGGGCGTTGGCTGGTGCAGGGCGGGCTGGAGATCAGTCGTCAATTGTTGTGGGACGCACGTCAGCGCGATCCGCTGACCCGGCTCGATCAGCCCTGGGCGCAACGTCTCTCCGCACAGGGTTTTGAGGGGCGACTGGAGGATGAGCAGGGCAAGTTCAACCTGCGCAATCTGGTGGCCAACGAGCGGGTCGATGAGGCGCAGGTGGCGGCGTTTCAGCGCTTGTGCGAGTTGATCGGTGTCAGCGCCGGGTTGAGTCAGCGCATCAGTCAGCGGGTGATTGCTTCCTACCCGAGGCTGCTGAATCCGCAGATTGCTGAAGCGCCGAAAAATGGTTTCGACAGTGGTCGCGCGACCTCGCCGAACGCTTCACACAAACCGCAGAATCCGACGCTGCCGATGCTGCGCAGCATCGATGATCTGCGCAGTGTCGACGGCGTGAATGAGGCGGTGATGGGCAAACTGGCGCCGTATCTGACGGTGATCCCCGCGACGACCTGGCTCAACGGCAACACGGCCACCGCACCGGTGTTGGCCGCGTATGTGCCGGGGCTGTCGCTGGAGCGTGCCAATGCGCTGATTGCCGAGCGCGATGCCGGGCGTTGGTTTATCAATCGCGGCGATTTCGTTAACCGTTTGCGCATGCCGCAACTGGAGCTGACCAGTGTCAAGGTCGGCATCACCAGTGACTGGTTTCGCCTGCGTGGTGAGGCGCGGCGCGATCAGCGGCGGGTCAGTCTTGGGGCGTTGTTGCATCGCAGCCAGGACCGCTTGCCGCAAGTGATCTGGTCGCGGGTGGGCGTATGAGCCAGTTGAAAGTGGCGTTGCCGCCCTTGGCGGAACTGGATCTGCACAGTGAATTGCACTGCGCCTGGCTGGATTGTCAGGGCCAGGTCACGCGGGAAGAACGCCTCAGTCTGAGCCAGTTGAGTCAGCAGTCGAAACTGCCACCGCTGGTGTGTTTTCTGCACCCGGCTGACAGCCTGTTGGCGAGTCTCGATTTGCCGCCGTTACCTGCCAACAAGATTGTCGCGGCGGTGCAATGTGCGGCGCAGGCCTTGATGCTTGGCGACAGCAACGAGATGCACATTGCGCACAGCTCGCGGGACGATGCCGGGCAGGTGCAGATCGCCTGGGCGCCTCGGCAGCAGTTGTTGGGTTTTGGCCAGTTGCTCAAAAATGCTGGGCTGAACCTGCGCGGTCTCTACCCGGCACCGTACTGTTTGCCGGTGTTGCCCGGCACCGTCGCTTGCGTGCAGGACGGGCATTTGTTGCTGCGCGATAGTGTGCAAGCGGCGCGGGTGCAGCCGTTGTTCGATGACGGTTTCGACGGTGTTGTGTGGGAGCCGGGCATCACGTTGCATTGGATCGGTGAGCAACCGCCGCCGGGTGCTGAACTGCCGATGGCGGATGCGCAGCGCTGGACCGGGCCGCTTCCGGGTTGGGGGCTGCATGGCGCGGTCCAGCAACAAAAAACCGAGCATCGCGGCTGGGGCAGGGCGATCGCCCTGTCAGCGTTGGCCGTGGCGGTGTGGGTGATTGGTTTGAATCTGTATGCCGCCCGCGAGGCCGGGCAGGGTCTGCAACTGAAAGCCCAGATGAACCTGCGGGTAAAGCAGGCCTTCCCTGAGTTGCCGGTGATCCTCAACCCGTTGCAACAAGCGCGTCAGCAATTGGCGGCGCGGCAGAAGGGCGCGGCGGATGATCCGGCGCAGACGTTCAATCGTCTGGTGTTGCAGGCCGGCAGCGGCATGCCGTCGATGGCTGGGAGTGTCGAGCGGCTGGCGTTTGTCGACGGTGTCTTGCAACTGAGTCTGCTGAGTGAGGCCCGTCGCGGCGGCAATGATCAAGAGTGGCAAAGCACCTTGGCCCAGGCCGGTATCAGTGTCACCGCTGACGACGAGGGCTGGACCTTGCGGCCGTCCACTGATGCCACCCCAAGCGAAAGCGACGACAGCGGCGGAGCAGAAACAGATGAATAAGGCCTCGCTCGCGGTTTACCGCGCCAAGTGGCAACGCTTTAACGCTCAGCTGCAGGCGCGTTGGCAGCCGTTGGCCCTGCGTGAAAAACGCATGGTCGCCGGCATGGCCTTTGCGCTGATCGGTCTGCTGCTGTGGGTCGCGTTGATCCAGCCGCCGCTGAAGAAAATCACCTATTGGCAAACCGAGACGCCAAAGCTGCGCGCGCAGACTGAGGCGCTGGAAGTGCTGCTGCGCGAAGTCAGCGTGCGTCCGGACGGACAAAGCGTGGCGCAGTCGCTGGAGCAAACCCTGCAGGCCAGTGGCTTGGCGGGACATTACCAACTACAGGAGGCACAGGGCGCCTGGCAGTTGACCTTCGACGCGGCGCCGGCCGACGCCGTGCTCGACTGGCTGTTGAGCAACCCGGCACAACTTTCTCTGC
>NZ_JAKNQL010000004.1 GCF_022662375.1 Pseudomonas sp. CROZ-RG-20F-R04-15
TAAAGCGGTATATCAATACCCGACAGTAAACCGCTGACGCGAATGCTTCGGCGTTTCCACTTCGTCGATCAGCGCAATCGCGTAATCGCCAAAGGTAATCCAGCTACGCCCTTCAGCGCTCACCAGCAAGTGATCCTTGCCGACACGGAAACTCCCCGTGCGCTCACCTTCAACAAATTCCGCCGACGGCGACAGAAAGGTCCAGTCCAGATCCTGCTCCTGACGCAACGCCTCAAGAAACGCCGCACCGGCACTGGCTTCAGCTTTGTACTCCGCGGGAAATCCCGCACTGTCGATCACTCGCGTATCGTCCGGCAGCAACAACGAACCGGCACCGCCCACCACCAACAGACGCTTCACACCCGCCTGCTTCACTGGCCCGACAATCGCCGCCGCTGGCACGGTGGCGAAATGCGCGGCGGTGATCACCACATCGTGACCGGCCACCGCGTCTTGCAACGCCGCCGAATCCAGCACATCGACATTCTTGCTGACCACACCGGCACGCGCGCCGATCTTCGAGGTATCGCGGGCAATAGCGGTAACGCTATGGCCACGACGCAGGGCTTCTTCCAGCAGTTGGCTACCGGCACGGCCGGTGGCACCAATGATTGCGATCTTGCTCATGACATTCTCCAGTTGGCTTGAGAGTGCTGCGGTTTCGTAAATCGGCTTACCACTGCATTTCGCCCTTGGCGACTTTCGCGCTCAGCTCCAGCGAACTTTCTTCGCCGAGTTTCGGGTAGCGTTTTTTCATCGCGGCGATCAGTGCGGTGGAGTCTTTGGCCTTGGCGGTTTCAGCGTCGAAAGCCTTAATGTAGTCGGCAGTGAACTTCACGCTGGCCAGCGAACGGCTGCTGTTGCCAAGGTAATGACCCGGCACCACAGTGTTCGGCTTCAGGGTTTCGATCGAGTGCAGGGTTTCCAGCCAGTCGGCGTGGGATTGCGCGGTCTGGGTGTCGGCCATCCAGACGTGAATGTTCTCGGCGACGACCACGCCACCGACCACGGCTTTGAGCGACGGAATCCAAACGAAGCTGCGATCCGGCTGTTTGCCTTCAAGCCCGACCACCTGCAATTTCTGCCCTTCGAGCATCAGGCTGTCGCCCTTGAGCACACCCGGCACGATGGTTTTCGCCGGAACGTCAGCGCCCATTTTCGGGCCCCAGAAGGCCAGTTTGCCGGCGACGGTTTTGTTGATGTGATCGACGGTCGGTTGCGAAGCCAGCACCTTGGCGTCGGGGAAGGCTTGGGTCAGGGTGTCGAGGCCGAAATAGTAATCCGGGTCACCATGGCTGATGTAAATGGTGGTCAGGTGCTTGCCGCTGGCGCGGATCTTTTCCACGACTTGTTCCGCCTGGGACTTGCCGAATTGCGCATCAACGAGGATCGCGTCTTTTTCGCCGCTGACCAACACCGAGCTCACCGGAAAAATCGCGTTGGTTTCCGGGTTGTAAACGTCGAGGGTCAGGTTGGCAGCAGCGGCATGCGCGGCAAAACCCAGGGAAGCAGTGGCGAGCAGAACGCGTTTGAGTGTGGTGAAGCCGATCATCTGTTGCTCCGGTGTCCGAATGCCGTGTTTGGCGATGGGACAGAGCTTAGTTGCCTGACTCAGTACAAAAAATGCGATGCTTGAACATAGTTTGTTTCTGAAAGCGGGCAAATCATGGATCGTCTCCAAGCAATGCGGGTCTTTGTCACCGTGGTGGATCTGGGCAGCCAGTCGGCAGCGGCCGATCATCTGGACCTTTCGCGGCCAGTGGTTTCCCGTTATCTGGCGGAGCTGGAGGATTGGGTCGGCGCCCGCCTGATGCACCGCACCACGCGCAAATTGAGCCTGACCGCCGCCGGCAGTGAAATTCTGCCGCGCTGTCGGCAAATGATCGAACTCTCGACCGACATGCAAGCCGCCGTCAGCGAACCCCATGATGCGCCGCGCGGCTTGCTGCGGATCAGCGTCAGCACCTCGTTCGGGCAGGCGCAACTGGCCGACGCGATGGCTGCCTACGTCAAGCGCTATCCCGGTGTGAGTATCGATATGCAAATGCTCGATCGCACGGTGAATCTGGTCGATGAGCGCATCGATCTGGCGATTCGCACCAGTAACGATCTCGACCCCAACCTGATCGCCCGACGCCTGACCGTTTGTCGTTCGGTGGTCTGCGCCGCACCGGCTTATCTGCAGGAGCAACCGGCGCCGTTGCGGGTCGAGGAACTGAGCCGACACAACTGCCTGACACACTCCTATTTCGGCAAGAGCCTGTGGCATTTCGAGGAGGATGGCGAACCGGTTTCAGTACCGGTGCAGGGCAATATCAGCGCCAACGAGGCCAGCACGTTATTGCGCGCAACACTGGCCGGCGCGGGGGTGGCGATGCTGCCGACGTATCAGGCCGGGGGGCACATTCACAGCGGTGAACTGGTCCGCCTGCTGCCCCATGCCGAACCACGACAAATGAACATCTACGCGGTGTACGCCTCGCGCAAACACATGCCGGCGGCGCTGCGCAGCATGCTGGATTTTCTGGTAGAGCGCTTTCCTGAGCATCCGCAATGGGACGTTGATCTGTAAACCCGATTTACTGTGGGAGCGAGCCTGCTCGCTCCCACAGTGGTTATCGATGTGCTGAATGGCCAGTTACAACCTCAAGCACACTCGCTGGCAACTCCCCACCGCTGACCTATGCTGAAAGTAATACCGCAGGGTATGTCGTTCAGAGGTCTACGCCATGAACATCAAAACAAGAAGGTACTTCGCGATTTTCATTACCTGCGCCGCCACCCTGGCGCTGTACGGCACCGCTGCCTGGCGGGTCGAACAGCTGCGACAGCTGCCGCGCGAGTATGCGAGCTGCAACTTCGAGCGGTGCATTCCGCACAATGCCACGCTGAACGCATTGCGCTGACTGACCTGTGCTGGAATGCAAACCGGTGGGAGCGAGCCGGCTCCGGGCGGCGATCCGACGAATGCGGTGGGTCAGTCAACACTTGAGTCGAATGACAGGACGCCTTCGCGAGCAGGCTCGCTCCCACAGGGGTTTTGTGGTGTCAGTGGATTAATGCTCGGCCTTGAGGCTGTCGCGGAAGGCCTTTGGTGATATCCCCACCCTGCGCCGGAACAGGCGCGTGAAGTTGGTCGGATCGGAAAACCCCAACAATTCCGACATCTCGTAAATCGTCATGCTGGTGTAGGTCAGCAAGCGCTTGGCCTCGAGCAATTGGCGTTCGTGCATGATCTGCAACGCCGGTTGTCCCGCCAGCTCACGGCAGGTGCCGTTGAGGTGCGATACCGAAATGCCCAGTCGATGGGCCAGGTCTTCGACTTTCACGTGCTGGCGATAAGTCTCCTCCACCAACTGAATAAAGCCATTGAGGTATTCACGCTGACGTTGCGGGCGCTGACTGGCTTTGTGGCGCACGATGGCCTGGCGGCTGACCCAGACCATGATCACGCTGACCAGCGAATGCATGAGCATTTCCCGCGCCGGTTGGTGGCCGTTGTACTCGGCCTGCAACGCCGAAAACAGGCTGTTGAGATATTCACCGTCGTCGCCGGCAGGGTAGTTTTCCGCCTGGGCCAAGGCATGCACCGCCTCACCCAGTTGCGCCTGCAGGTGATTGATCAGCGGTGTGGCAAGGGTAACGATGAACCCTTCGACGTCTTCGGAAAAACGAAAGCCGTGCACCGACAACGGTGGCAGCACCTGAATCGCCGGGGTCTGGAGTTGCGTGCGTTGCCCTTCGATCTCAAGCTCTGCCTGACCTTTGAAGACGAAGAGTAACTGGCACAAATCAGCATGGCGGTGGGGTTTGATTTCCCACTCATGTTCGCGACTGCGGGAGGAAATGGTTTCACAGTGCAGCAAGTCAGGGGTCGGCCAGTCCAGGCTTTCACCGTAGAGCTTGAACACTGGAATCGAAGGCAGCTCAGGCTTGTTCATCACTTCAATCCAGGCCTCGGGGTTGTGGGCGATAATCGCACCGATTGGCAGAATGTACAGGTATCGGCTCAGTTTTCACCTTCAATTGACAGACCCGCAAGGGAAAAATGCAAGCACTCGATCCATAAAAATCATTCACCGGTCTTGGCCGCGTGAAGCTTGCGAGTCATAAAAACAATGAAAACGCTGAAAACCCAAGTCGCCATCATCGGCGCCGGTCCATCCGGATTGCTCCTCGGCCAACTGTTGCACAACGCCGGCATCGACACCCTCATCCTCGAACGTCAGACACCCGATTATGTCCTCGGGCGCATCCGCGCCGGTGTGCTTGAACAAGGCATGGTAGAGCTGTTGCGTCAGGCTGGCGTGAGTCGACGCATGGACGCCGAAGGGCTGGTGCATGGCGGTTTCGATCTGGCGCTGGACGGGCGTCAGGTGCACATTGATCTGCACGCGCTGACCGGCGGCAAGAACGTCATGATCTATGGCCAGACCGAAGTCACCCGTGACCTGATGGCCGCTCGTCGGGAGGCCGGTGCTCCAACGATTTACCAGGCGAGCAATGTCGTTCCTCACGGCATGAAAAGCGACGAGGCATTTGTCACCTTTGAAAAGGACGGCGAAATCTTTCGCGTCGATTGCGATTACATCGCCGGTTGCGACGGCTTCCACGGGGTCGCTCGGCAGTCGATTCCCGCCGATTGTCTGAAAGTGTTCGAGCGGGTTTATCCGTTTGGCTGGCTGGGCATTCTGGCCGACACGCCGCCGGTGCATGACGAATTGGTCTACGCCCGCCACGAACGCGGCTTTGCCTTGTGCAGCATGCGTTCGGCCACCCGCACCCGCTATTACCTGCAAGTGCCGGCGGATGAAAACGTCGATGACTGGAGCGATCAGCGCTTTTGGGATGAGTTGAAAAATCGTCTGCCGGTGGAGCTTGCCGAGAAACTGATCACTGGCCCGTCGATTGAAAAAAGCATCGCGCCGCTGCGCAGTTTCGTCGTCGAGCCAATGCAGTACGGACGGATGTTTCTGGTCGGCGACGCTGCGCATATCGTCCCGCCGACCGGCGCCAAGGGTTTGAATCTGGCGGCGAGTGACGTCAGCACGTTGTTCAATATTCTGCTGAAGGTTTACCGCGACGGGCGTACCGATCTGCTCGAGAAGTATTCGGAAATCTGCCTGCGCCGCGTGTGGAAAGCCGAACGCTTTTCCTGGTGGATGACCTCGATGCTGCATCGCTTCGACGATCACGATGACTTCAGCCAACGCATCAGCGCCTCGGAACTGGACTATTTTGTCAGTTCAGAAGCAGGGCGAAAAACCATTGCAGAAAATTACGTCGGACTTCCTTATGAGGCTATCGAATAGCCTGCTACCGACTTACACTGGCGAGCATCCCCGCTCGCCCGACGATCTGCGGGACTCTCACTGCCCGCAGGTTTTGCCCGTGACCAATCTCAATCACCCCGAAACGCCCAAACCGGCCATTCGCAGCGTGCTGGTCGCGCTGATGATGGCGATCTTTCTCGGCGCGCTCGACCAGACCATCGTTGCTGTATCGATGCCGGCCATTTCTGCTCAGTTCAAGGACGTCAGCCTGCTGGCCTGGGTGATTTCCGGGTACATGGTAGCGATGACCGTGGCGGTGCCGATCTACGGCAAGCTCGGTGACTTGTACGGGCGGCGCAAACTGATGCTGTTCGGCATGGGCCTGTTCACCCTTGCCTCGTTGTTTTGCGGCATGGCGCAGAGCATGGAGCAACTGGTTCTGGCGCGGATCCTTCAGGGTATCGGCGCTGGCGGAATGATCTCGGTGAGTCAGGCGATCATCGGCGACATCGTGCCGCCGCGTGAACGCGGGCGTTATCAGGGTTACTTCAGCAGCATGTATGCGGTGGCCAGTGTCGCCGGCCCCGTTTTGGGCGGATACATGACCGAATACCTGTCATGGCGCTGGGTATTTCTGATCAACCTGCCGCTGGGCCTTGGCGCGTATTGGGTGGCGCGACGCAATCTGCGCGGCTTGCCGATTCCGCAGCGCAAACCAATCATCGATTACCTCGGCACACTGTTGATGATCATCGGCCTGACCGCGCTGCTGTTGGGCATTACTCAGGTCGGCCAGGGTCATGCGTGGCGCAGCGCTGAAGTCCTCGGTTTGTTCGCTTGTGCGGTGGTCGTGCTGGCGGTGTTTGTCTGGCATGAGCGGCGTGCCCGTGAGCCATTGCTGCCGATGCACCTGTTCGCCAACCGCAATGCGCTGCTGTGCTGGTGCACGATTTTCTTCACCAGTTTCCAGGCGATTTCGCTGATTGTGCTGATGCCGTTGCGCTTCCAGAGCGTCACCGGTGCCGGCGCCGACAGCGCCGCGCTGCACTTGCTGCCGTTGGCAATGGGTTTGCCGATTGGTGCGTATTTCGCTGGTCGTCGCACGTCGATCACCGGGCGCTACAAGCCGCAGATCCTGACCGGCGCGATGCTGATGCCGATGTCGATCCTCGGCATGGCGTTCAGTCCGCCAGAGGCGACGCTGCTCAGCGGCTTGTTCATGCTGCTCAGCGGGATTGCCGGTGGCATGCAATTCCCGACATCGCTGGTGGGTACACAGAACTCTGTGGAGCAACGCGATATCGGCGTGGCCACCAGCACCACCAACCTGTTCCGCTCCCTCGGCGGCGCAGTGGGCGTGGCGTTGATGTCGGCGTTGTTGCTGGCGTTGCTGCAGGATTCCAGTTTTGCCCATCTGGCGAGCAGTTCGCTGATGAGCGAGGGCCATTCGGGCAACGTCCTGCTGGATGGTCTGAACGCCGCGCCGGGGGATGCACAAAATGCTTTGCGCGCGGAATTGTTGGTCACGTTCCGGCATTTGCTGTGGGTAAGTGCGGCAGTGTCGTTGCTGGGATTGGCGGCAGCGATCGCGATGCCGAACAATCTGCTGCGCGGGCGCGAACACGGCGCCAAATAACTGCAACACCACAAAACCCTGTGGGAGCGAGCCTGCTCGCGAAAGCGGCGTGTCATTCAACCAGGATGTCGGCTGACACGACGCCTTCGCGAGCAGGCTCGCTCCCACAGGAGGGCGGTCTTTCATTCAAGGGCTGTAGTAACCGACTGCAACGAGGAAATGCCCGGCCTTCTTCAGGTAGGCATGCTTGTCCTCGACCTTGCCGGTCACCGGGTTTTTCCAGCGGTACTCATACTCACCCTCATCCTGCTTGCCGATCAGCGCCAGAATCGGCTCGCCCACCGGTTTGCCTTCCGGGTCCTTGACCTTGCCGAAGTCGGTATTGATCAAGCGCAGGTTGGTGCCATGGGCGACATAGCGCTGGGTATTCAGATCGACGACGAACACGTACAAGTCATCCTGCAGGTAGCCGCCCTTGAGCGAGTTGATCGCGGTCAGCGTGCCCTTCTCGTCCTTGGCTAAATCGGCAGCGGCTTTATCGAGCAAGGCTTTGGCCTGCTCGGCCGACGCTCGCGGCAAGTAGTAACCCACCGCCAGAATCCGCTGGCCGATGCGCTGGTAATACACATGCTTGCGCTCGACCTTGCCGTCAGTCTGGTTCTGCCAACGGTACTCGGCTTGCTGAATGCCATTGCCCTCGGGCACCCGCAACGCCTCCTTGAACGCCTTCTGCAAATCCGGGCCGAGTACTTCGCTGACGTCACGACCGATCAACGCCGATGAAGGCCCGCCACTGGCAAGCATCACGCCCTTGGTATCGACCACGAATACATAGCGATCCTTGTCGACGAACTCGCCCTGACGGCTGAACGCGGCGAACGCCTTGTCGCCATTGTCGTGGTAATAGGCCAGGGCTTTTTCCAGCAAAGCGATGGCGGCCTGACTGTCATCCTTGGCGGCAGTGGCGGCGCTGGCCTGGCCGAAACCGGCCAGTAACATCACGCCCAACCAGGCCACTTTATGCAAAAACCCCATAGCGCATCCCTCGTTCTTGTTGGTGTTTCAAGAGCGTAGACGGCTTGGGGTCATGTATGGATATTCAGGAAGTTTCTGAACGTTTCGCGGATTGGGTGGTGAGGCCAGCCTCACCACCCTTGCTCAGGCTTTACGGGCGGGCATTGATTTGCTGCTGCAGGTTCTGGATCTGCGCCTGCAGCGTATTGATGTTGCGAGTCATCTGGCCACGGAATGCATCGAACTCAGCGGTATTGCCGCCACCCTGAGGAGCCGCCGGGCGATTGTCCTGTTCGCTTTTGAGCACGACGATTTCCTGCTCAAGTCGATCGATCGCCGCACTCGGGTTGCCCTGTTTCTTCAATGCAGCGATATCGGCGCCAAGGCTTTTGAATTGCGCATCGAAGGCTTTCAACTGCGCGTCGACCTTGCTGGTGTCGGCCGGCGTGCTTTTCACCGTCGCCAGTTCCGCGCTCAACGCTTTGACCTGCGCCTGCAACTGGGTATTGGCGTTCTGTTGTTCGGTGGTCTGCGCGGTCATTTGCGCCAGGCGCTTGTCCAGATCACTGGTCTGCCCCGCTACGCCTTGCTGCTGTTTGCTCTGATCGAGCAGCTTGCCTTCGAGCTGTTTGATTTGCAGCTTCAGGGCTTCGCTGTCACTGGTGACGTTGGATTGACTGGCGACGACCTTGCCGGAAATGTCCTGCAAGCGCCCGGCCGCTTCTTCGCTGATCCGCGCGAAGCTTTCCTGGGTCGCGACCAATTGCTGCTCCATCAGCGAGATCTGCTGAAAGCTCCACCAGGCGAGGCCGGCGAAGGCAAAGAACAGTGCGCCAACCAAGGCCCACAATGGCCCGGTGCTCGCGGCCTTGACCTTGACCACCGGCGGCGTGCGCGAGTGTACCGAGGTGCGGGCGGTGGTCGGAATGTCATCGTCGTCGAAGGCGTCGGCCCGCAGGCTCGGGACATCATCGAAATCGTCGTGGGCATCATTACGCATGGACATTGAGGCAACCTTTGTGAAACGCGGTGATGGCTAAATGCTGCGAAGTATAACCGCCGCAGCCGCAGGGATTGACCCCCGAGCAGCGACACGGTTCATTGCCGCCCGGCCGAATCGTTTCAACGAATGTCCTGAGCTTTCCACCAACTGCAGAACTCATCCAGCGCCGACCACAGGCTGACTTTCGGATCGTAGTCGAGATAATGCCGGGCACGGCTGATGTCGAGGGTGAAATTTTTTTTCATTACCTGCATGCCCAGACGCGACAGGGTTGGCTCCGGACGCCCAGGCCAGAGCTTGCACGCGCCTTCGTTGAGCGCCGCGACGCTGTAGGCCAGACCATAGGAACGGTACTTGGTGACCTGTGGCACTTCCATCTTGCGCATCACGTAATTGACCACATCCCACAACGGCACCGGCGCGCCGTTGCTGATGTTGTAGGCCTTGCCCAGCGCAGAACCGGCAGCCAGCAAACTGCTGAGCAGCGCTTCGTTGAGGTTGTGCACACTGGTGAAATCGACCTTGTTCAAGCCATTGCCGATGATCGCCAGACGGCCCTTGCGCTGCATGTTCAGCAGGCGCGGGAAGATGCTCATGTCGCCGGCACCAGTGACGAAGCGCGGGCGCAGGGCGATGGTTTCGAGGCCGAACTCCTGCGCACCGAAGACCTTTTGCTCGGCCAGATACTTGGTCGCGGCGTAGTGATGCTTGAAGCGCTTGGGCACTTGCTCTTCGGTCAGACCGAAGTGATCGCGGCCATCGAAGTAGATCGATGGCGACGACAGATGCACCAAACGACGGACGCGCTGCTTGAGGCAGGCTTCGACGACGTTCTCGGTGACCTGCACGTTGCCCTGGTGGAAGTCCTGATAACGGCCCCACAATCCGACGGCACCGGCGCAATGCACCACGGCTTCGACGTCCGAGCACAGTTCGCGGACCAGATCGGGATCGGTCAGATCGCCGGGCACAAACTCGGCACCCCGGCGCACCAGATGCTCGACGCTTTCGGCCCGGCGACCGTTGACCCGCACGTCCAGGCCCTGCTCCAGGGCGAAACGCGCAAAGCGTCCGCCAATGAAGCCGCTTGCGCCGGTGACCAGAATTTTCATGTAACGCTCCGATGTCTTTCGTTTTGCCTGATTCGTGTGTCTTGACGCTGGCCGTCACTCCAACGGCACCAGCCATTGCGCCGATGAACGCACCAATTGCTCGGTCAGCAACCCCAGCAACTGACCGCCATTGCGCCAATGATGCCAGTACAACGGCACGTCGATCGGTTTATCTGGCAACAGTTCGCGCAGCACCCCGCGCTGCAACTGCTCGCGCACTTGCAGTTCCGGCACCAGCCCCCAGCCGAGCCCGGCTTCGGTCAGGCGGATGAAACCTTCCGAAGACGGGCATAAATGATGTTCGAATCCACCGTCGACGCCCAGTGAGGCGAGATAGCGATGCTGGAGGAAATCATCCGGGCCGAACACCAATGCTGGGGTGCGCGGCAGTTGTTCGGCGCGTACGCCGTCGGGGAAATGCCGCTTGATGAACGCCGGGCTGGCCAGCGCGCGATAACGCATTGCACCGAGCAACACGCTGCGCGCGCCCGCCACCGGACGTTCGCTGGCGCAAAGGCATGCGGCCACTTCGCCAGCGCGCATACGTTTGAGGCCGACGGTCTGGTCTTCGACGATCAGATCGAGCAACAAATGTTGTTCGGCACAGAAGTCGCCGACCGCGTCGGCCCACCATGTCGCGAGGCTGTCGGCATTCAACGCAATGCGCAGACGCTCCGGCAAACCCTCTTCGTCCAGCGCGGGCACCAGGGTTTGCAGGTCGCGTTCAAGCAAACGCACCTGCTGCACATGGTTGAGCAGGCGCCGGCCAATCTCGGTCGGCGATGGCGGCGTGCCGCGAATCAGCACCGGCTGGCCGACTCGCGCTTCAAGCAGTTTGATCCGCTGCGAGATCGCCGATTGCGACAACCCCAGCACCTGCGCGGCGCGCTCGAAGCCGGCCTGCTCGACCACGGCGGCCAGAGCGGAAAGCAATTTATAGTCGAACATCAGTTTTCCTAATGAGCGATCAGCACTATTGGTTTTTCTTATACAGGTTTCGCCCGGAGAATAGCCAGCAAGCACTCTTTCTCAAGGAACACATGCATGGCTGGCGAAACTTCACTCACGACTTTGTTGCGCAGCATGAGCCCGCAACTCAACGCCGGCGAATACGTGTTCTGCACCCTGCACGACGGCTTGTTGCCGAGCGATCTGGAGATTGTCGGCAGCTTCCGCGAACAGGAAGGTTTGACGGTGATTCTTGAACGCTCGCAGGCCGAACAGGCCGGTTTCAGTTTCGACTACGTCGCCGCGTGGATCACCCTCAACGTGCACTCGGCGCTGGAAGCCGTTGGCCTCACCGCCGCGTTCGCCACGGCATTGGGCAAGGCCGGGATCAGTTGCAACGTGATCGCCGGCTACTACCACGATCATTTGTTTGTCGGTCAGGCCGACGCTGAACGTGCCATGCAAGTGCTGCGCGATCTCGCAGCCAACGCGGAGTAGATCTTATGTGGCAAAGTTATGTGAACGGACTGTTGGTGGCGTTCGGGCTGATCATGGCGATCGGCACGCAGAACGCGTTTGTCCTGGCGCAGAGCTTGCGCCGTGAACACCACTTGCCCGTGGCGGCATTGTGCGTGGTCTGTGATGCGCTGCTGGTCGCCGCCGGGGTATTCGGTCTGGCGACGATTCTGGCGCAGAACCCGACGCTGTTGGCGATTGCCCGCTGGGGCGGCGCAACGTTTCTGATCTGGTACGGCAGCCAGGCGCTGCGCCGGGCGTGTTCGAAACAGAGCATGGATCAGGGCGCAAACCAGACCGTGCGTTCGCTGCGTGCAGTGATGCTCAGCGCTTTGGCGGTGACGCTGCTCAACCCGCACGTTTATCTGGATACGGTGTTGCTGATCGGCTCGCTGGGCGCGCAGCAATCGGTGCCGGGCGCTTATGTCGTCGGTGCGGCGAGTGCTTCGCTGCTGTGGTTTTTCACTCTGGCATTGGGTGCAGCGTGGTTGGCACCGTGGCTGGCGCGGCCAAGTACCTGGCGGATCCTTGATCTGGTGGTGGCGTTAATGATGTTTACGGTCGCGGGGCAATTGATATTGGCTTCCTGATTTATTCCAAAAGGCTCTGGAACCTCTATCCCACACAGTTGTTGCGTGGTTATGCCGCAACCCCGGTGCTATGATCGAAACCCTGCGCCGCAAAGAGTAAAAACTCGCCGGTGCATTTCTGGCCGCCCGTGATCGGCCTTGCGCTCACCGCAACAGACCTGATTAGGAGAATCATCATGGCTTTCGAATTGCCGCCGCTGCCTTACGCACACGATGCCCTGCAGCCGCACATTTCCAAGGAAACCCTGGAATACCACCACGACAAGCACCACAACACCTACGTCGTGAACCTGAACAACCTGGTGCCAGGCACCGAGTTCGAAGGCAAGACCCTGGAAGAAATCGTCAAGACTTCCTCGGGCGGTATCTTCAACAACGCCGCTCAGGTCTGGAACCACACTTTCTACTGGAACTGCCTGGCGCCAAACGCCGGCGGTCAACCAACCGGCGCGCTGGCTGAAGCCATCAACGCAGCCTTCGGTTCGTTCGACAAGTTCAAGGAAGAGTTCAGCAAAACCTCGATCGGCACCTTCGGTTCCGGCTGGGGCTGGCTGGTGAAAAAGGCTGACGGTTCCCTGGCTCTGGCCAGCACCATCGGCGCCGGCAACCCGCTGACCAGCGGCGACACCCCGCTGCTGACCTGCGACGTCTGGGAACACGCTTACTACATCGACTACCGCAACGTTCGTCCGAAGTATGTCGAAGCGTTCTGGAACCTGGTCAACTGGAAGTTCGTTGCCGAGCAGTTCGAAGGTAAAACCTTCACCGCTTAAGCTGCGCGCCAGTCAAAAAACCCGGCTATTGCCGGGTTTTTTTTATGCCCGGATAAACCCCGTACGATGATCGTTCCCACGCTCCGCGTGGGCATGCAGCCCGTGACGCTCCGCGTCACTGGACGCAGAGCGTCCCTCGAGGCATTCCCACGCGGAGCGTGGGAACGATCAAACAGAAAATGCAGCCTCAGGCCGCTTGCCGCCGTGCCACAGCGGGCTAACATCAAATCAGGCGAAAAATTGTGCCGAACCGCTCAAGTTGCGGGCCGAAACTACCGACATAGTACAAATAGGGCTAATACTCCAGACAGCCGCATTTCGGCCAAGGCCACGGGCAAATCATCTCGGGCCTGATTGTCCCTTTGACTGCCAACACGGGATTGCCAATACTCATGGCAACTTGACGCTACCCGCACGGAACAAGGAATAACCCTTTGAAGCTGGAACTCAAGAACAGCTTGTCGGTGAAGTTGCTCCGGGTCGTGCTCCTGTCGGCATTGATCGTCGGCGTAGTCTTGAGCTGCGCGCAGATTGTTTTCGATGCCTACAAAACCCGTCAGGCTGTTGCTGGCGATGCCGAACGCATTCTCGACATGTTCCGCGACCCCTCGACCCAGGCCGTTTACAGCCTCGATCGGGAAATGGGCATGCAGGTGATCGAAGGCCTGTTCCAGGACGATGCCGTGCGTCAGGCCTCCATCGGCCATCCCAACGAAGCCATGCTCGCGCAGAAATCCCGCGAGTTGCAGCATTCCAACAGTCGCTGGCTGACCGACCTGATCCTCGGCCAGGAGCGCACCTTCACCACGCAATTGGTGGGGCGTGGCCCGTACAGCGAATATTACGGCGACCTGAGCATCACCCTCGACACCGCCACTTATGGCGAAGGGTTTATCGTCAGTTCGGTGATCATTTTCATTTCCGGCGTATTGCGCGCATTGGCCATGGGCCTGGTGCTGTATCTGGTCTATCACTGGCTGCTGACCAAACCGCTGTCGCGGATCATCGAGCACCTCACCGAGATCAACCCGGATCGCCCCAGCGAGCACAAGATTCCGCAGCTCAAGGGCCACGAGAAAAACGAACTGGGCATCTGGATCAACACCGCCAACCAGTTGCTCGAATCGATTGAACGCAACACCCATCTGCGCCACGAAGCCGAAAACAGTCTGCTGCGTATGGCCCAATACGACTTCCTCACCGGCCTGCCGAATCGCCAGCAATTGCAGCAGCAACTGGACAAGATTCTGGTCGACGCCGGCAAGCTGCAACGCCGGGTCGCGGTACTGTGCGTCGGGCTGGATGATTTCAAAGGCATCAACGAACAATTCAGCTACCAGACCGGCGACCAATTGTTGCTGGCCCTGGCCGATCGCCTGCGTGCCCACAGCGGCCGCCTCGGCGCCCTTGCCCGTTTGGGTGGCGACCAGTTTGCGCTGGTGCAGGCTGACATCGAACAGCCTTATGAAGCGGCAGAACTGGCGCAAAGCATTCTCGATGATCTGGAAGCACCGTTCGCCCTCGATCACCAGGAAATCCGCCTGCGCGCGACCATCGGCATCACCCTGTTCCCGGAGGACGGCGACAGCACCGAGAAGCTGTTGCAGAAGGCCGAGCAGACCATGACCCTGGCCAAGACCCGCTCGCGCAACCGCTATCAGTTCTATATCGCCAGCGTCGACAGCGAGATGCGGCGGCGTCGCGAACTGGAAAAAGACCTGCGCGATGCCTTACTGCGCGATCAGTTCTACCTCGTCTATCAGCCGCAGATCAGCTATCGCGATCACCGCGTGGTCGGTGTCGAAGCGCTGATTCGCTGGCAACACCCGGAACACGGTCTGGTGCCGCCAGACCTGTTCATTCCGTTGGCCGAGCAGAACGGCACGATCATCGCCATCGGCGAATGGGTGCTGGATCAGGCCTGCAAGCAATTACGCGAATGGCACGATATGGGTTTCGCCGACCTGCGCATGGCAGTGAATCTATCGACCGTGCAGCTGCACCACGCTGAGTTGCCGCGCGTGGTCAACAACCTGCTGCAGATGTATCGCCTGCCACCGCGCAGCCTGGAGCTGGAAGTGACCGAAACCGGCCTGATGGAAGACATCAGCACCGCCGCCCAGCACTTGCTGAGCCTGCGCCGTTCCGGCGCGCTGATCGCCATCGATGACTTCGGTACCGGTTATTCATCGCTGAGTTATCTGAAAAGCCTGCCGCTGGACAAGATCAAGATCGACAAGAGCTTCGTCCAGGACCTGCTCGATGACGACGACGATGCGACCATCGTTCGCGCGATCATTCAGTTGGGCAAGAGCCTCGGCATGCAGGTGATTGCCGAGGGCGTGGAAACGGCTGAGCAGGAAACTTACATCATCTCCGAAGGCTGCCACGAGGGTCAGGGTTACCACTACAGCAAGCCGCTGCCGGCGCGCGAGCTGAGTGCCTATCTCAAGCAGGCGCAGCGCAGTAACGCGGCGATCCTTTGATCCCTGCCACTGCACCGTCGTAAATAAGAAATATTTCCAGCCACAACCCTTTACACATAATGCGAAAGATTTGCATTATGTCGCAGTTTTGCGCACCCCCGCGCCTGTCCAATCAACTACCGAAGCAGGATGTTCGCCATGATTCGTATGCCTCTGGCTACCGCCAGTCTGCTGGCCATCGCTATTTCCCTCGCCGGTTGCGGCGAAGGCAAAGACAAGGCCGCCGCTCCGGCCGCACCGACGCCAGCCGCCAGCACCACCGCACCAGCGGCGGCGCCTGCTGCTGCCGGTAAAGTCGACGAAGCCGCCGCCAAGGCCGTGGTTGCGCACTACGCCGACATGGTCTTCGCCGTTTACAGCGATGCCGAATCCACCGCGAAAACCCTGCAAACCGCCGTCGATGCTTTCCTCGCCAAGCCGAACGCCGACACCCTGAAAGCCGCCAAGGCTGCCTGGGTCGCCGCGCGCGTTCCGTACCTGCAGAGCGAAGTGTTCCGCTTCGGCAACACCATCATCGACGACTGGGAAGGTCAGGTTAACTCGTGGCCACTGGACGAGGGTCTGATCGACTACGTCGACAAATCCTACGAGCACGCACTGGGTAACCCGGGCGCTACCGCCAACATCATCGCCAACACCGAAGTCCAGGTCGGCGAAGACAAGGTCGATGTCAAAGACATCACCCCGGAAAAACTCGCCAGCCTCAACGAGCTGGGCGGTTCCGAAGCCAACGTTGCCACCGGCTACCACGCCATCGAATTCCTGCTGTGGGGCCAGGACCTCAACGGCACCGGCCCAGGCGCTGGCAACCGTCCGGCTTCCGATTACCTGGAAGGCGCCGGCGCCACTGGCGGTCACAACGATCGTCGTCGTGCCTACCTGAAATCCGTGACCCAACTGCTGGTCAGCGACCTGGAAGAAATGGTCGGTAACTGGAAGCCGAACGTGGCTGACAACTACCGCGCCACCCTGGAAGCCGAGCCGGGCGAAACCGGCCTGCGCAAAATGCTCTTCGGCATGGGCAGCCTGTCGCTGGGCGAACTGGCAGGCGAGCGCATGAAGGTTTCCCTGGAAGCCAACTCCCCTGAAGACGAACAGGATTGCTTCAGCGACAACACGCACAACTCGCACTTCTACGATGCCAAAGGCATTCGTAACGTTTACCTGGGCGAGTACACCCGTGTTGACGGCACCAAAATGACCGGCGCCAGCCTGTCGTCGCTGGTGGCCAAGGCCGACCCGGCTGCCGACACCGCGCTGAAAGCCGATCTGGCTGCCACCGAAGCCAAGATCCAGGTCATGGTCGATCACGCCAACAAGGGTGAGCACTACGATCAGTTGATCGCCGCCGGCAACACCGCTGGCAACCAGATCGTTCGCGACGCCATCGCTTCCCTGGTCAAGCAGACCGGTTCGATCGAAGCCGCTGCTGGCAAACTGGGCATCAGCGACCTGAACCCGGACAACGCTGATCACGAGTTCTGATCAACAGCGTCTGCGTTAAAAGAGGCGACCTTCGGGTCGCCTTTTTCATACCTGCCCTACACAAAACCATGCTCATGATGTACTCGATATCAAATGCACCACCCATCCCTGTGGGAGCGAGCCCGCTCGCGAAGGCTGTATCGGCCGCCACATTCTCAGCGCGCCGGACACCGCTTTCGCGAGCAGGCTCGCTCCCACAGGGTTTACATGAGCGCCAAGGCTTGCGCTGCATCAAGCAAACGATAATTCCTCTTATTCAATCACCCCGGCCCTGTTAGACTTTGCGCCTTTATTTTTGCCCGTCCGCAGGATGTCTGATGCCCTCGCTGCCTCTTCGCTTGTCCGCACTGTTGCTGGCCCTGGGCCTGAGTGCCTGCGATGACGCCCCGCGTTTCACCAAGGCCGAGCCTGGTGAAGCACGTTCCGGCGGTGCAGCGACCGTGCGCAAGACCGATCAGAACTCATTCTCCCTGCCCTCGGCCAACCTGCCGCCCTCGCGACGGGTGGATTTCAGTGTCGGCAACAGCTTCTTTCGCAGCCCGTGGGTGATCGCCCCGTCAACCACCACCGCACGCGATGGCCTCGGCCCGTTGTTCAACACCAACGCCTGTCAGGGCTGTCACATCAAGGACGGTCGCGGTCATCCGCCACCGCCAAATGCGCCCAACGCCGTGTCGATGCTTGTGCGTCTGTCGATTCCCGATGCGCCGGAGTTTGCCAAAGTCATTGAACAGATCGGCGTGGTGCCGGAGCCGGTGTACGGCGGCCAGTTCCAGGACATGGCCGTGCCCGGCGTCGCCCCCGAAGGCAAGGTGCGCGTTGATTACACGCCGGTGCCGATTCGTTTCAAGGACGGCACCGAAGTCGAACTGCGCAAACCGCTGTTGCAGATCACTCAACTCGGCTATGGCCCAATGCACCCGGACACGCGTTTCTCAGCCCGAGTTGCCCCGCCAATGATCGGCCTCGGCCTGCTCGAAGCGATCCCTGAAGAAGCCATCCTCGCCAACGCCGCCGCGCAAGCCAAAGCGAAAAACGGCATCCATGGCCGGCCCAATCAAGTCTGGGATGACGCGCTGCAAAAAACCGTCATGGGCCGATTTGGCTGGAAAGCCGGGCAACCGAATCTTAATCAACAGAATGTTCACGCGTTTTCGGGAGACATGGGCCTCACGACCAGCCTGAGACCCTTTGATGACTGCACCGATGCCCAAACCGCCTGCAAACAGGCGCCGAACGGCAATGGCCCGAACGGCGAACCGGAAGTCAGCGATAACATCCTGCGTCTGGTGCTGTTCTACAGCCGCAACCTCGCCGTGCCGGCACGCCGTGGCATTAACGATGCAGAGGTCATTGCCGGCAAGAACCTGTTTTTCCAGGCTGGCTGCGATTCCTGCCACACACCGAAATACACCACCGCCGCCAACGCCGCCGAACCTGAACTGGCCAATCAGGTTATTCGTCCGTACAGCGATCTGCTGCTGCATGACATGGGCGACGGTCTGGCCGACCACCGCACGGAATTCCAGGCCTCCGGCCGCGACTGGCGCACGCCGCCGTTGTGGGGGATTGGCCTGACGCAAGCGGTCAGTGGCCACACGCAGTTTTTGCACGATGGCCGCGCGCGCAATCTGCTCGAAGCGGTGCTCTGGCACGGCGGCGAAGCGCAAGCCGCGCAGCAACAGGTTTTGTCTTTCAATGCCGAGCAGCGTGCCGCGCTGCTGGCGTTTTTGAACTCACTTTAAACACTGATAAAAGAATCGGGAGCCCGACATGTTCCGTCCCAAGCTACTGTTCACCAGCCTTGCCGCACTCGCCCTCGGCGCCTGCTCACCGCAGGATCCGCAAGCGGTCACCTCGGCAGCCATCGCCAAATCGGTGATCCTGCCGACCTACACCCGCTGGGTCGAAGCCGACAAGCAACTGGCGGTCAGCGCCCTCGCCTACTGTCAGGGCAAAGAAACCCTGGAGACCGCCCGTGCCGACTTCCTGCACGCACAGAAAGCCTGGGCCGAGCTGCAACCGCTGCTGATCGGTCCACTGGCCGAGGGCAATCGTTCGTGGCAGGTGCAGTTCTGGCCGGACAAGAAAAACCTCGTCGGCCGTCAGGTCGAGCAACTGGTTATAGCCCAGCCGCAGATCGATGCCGCCGCACTGGCCAAATCCAGTGTGGTGGTACAAGGCCTGTCGGCTTACGAATACATTCTGTTCGACGCCAAGCCTGATGTGGCCAATGCCGAGCAGAAAGCCAAGTATTGCCCGCTGCTGATCGCCATCGGCGAGCGTCAGAAACAACTGGCTGAAGAGATTCTGCAGAACTGGAACAACACCGACGGCATGCTCGCGCAGATGACCAAGTTCCCCAACCAGCGCTATGCCGACTCCCACGAAGCGATTGCCGATCTGCTGCGTGTGCAAGTCACCGCGCTGGACACCCTGAAGAAAAAACTCGGTACGCCAATGGGCCGCCAGAGCAAGGGCGTGCCACAGCCGTTCCAGGCCGACGCCTGGCGCAGCCAGTCTTCGCTGACCGCACTGGAAGCCAGCCTCGCGGCGGCGAAAACCGTGTGGGAAGGCGTCGACAACAAAGGCCTGCGCGGTCTGTTGCCGGCTGAGCAAAAGCCATTGGCCGACAAGATCGATGCGGCCTACGCCGCTTCGCTGAAACTGTTCGACAGCACCCAGCGTTCGCTCGGCGAAATGCTCGAAGACGACGCCGGTCGTCAGCAACTGAACGACATCTACGACAGCCTCAACGTCGTCCATCGCCTGCACGAAGGCGAACTGGCCAAGGCGCTGGGCATTCAACTGGGCTTCAACGCCAACGACGGTGACTGATGAGGGCAACTGCCATGCTGCGACGTCAGGTTCTGACTTTAGGTAGTGCACTGCTGGGAGCAGTGACGCTGGACGGCTGGACGCTGTTCAAACGCAAGGATCAGAGCCCGCTGTTGCTGTCGGCGCGCGACGACACCGACGGCAAGCATTACGCCGTCGGCTATCGGCTGGATGGCACGCGGGTGTTCGCCACCGAAGTCGGCCAGCGTTGCCACGACATCATCAACCACCCGACGCAGCCGATTGCACTGTTCGTCGCGCGGCGTCCGGGCACCGAGAGTTACCTGATCGATCTGCGCGACGGTAAGTTGCTGCAGACGGTGACCTCGCAGCCGAACCGGCATTTCTACGGCCACGCCGTGGTGCACAAGGACGGCGAATACCTGTACGCCACCGAGAACGACACGACCGATCCTGGTCGTGGCCTGCTCGGCGTGTACAAGTTCGCAGGCGAGCGACTGGTGCACACAGGCGAGATTTCCACCCATGGCCTCGGTCCGCATCAAGTGTCGTGGATGCCTGACGGCGAGACACTGGTGGTGGCCAATGGCGGGATTCGTACCGAAGCGGAAAGCCGCGTCGACATGAACCTCAACGCCATGGAGCCAAGTCTGGTGCTGATGCAGCGCGACGGTACGTTGCTGAGCAAGGAAACTCTCGCCCAGCAGATGAACAGCGTGCGTCACCTGGGCATCGCCAGCGACGGCACCATCGTCGCCGGTCAGCAATTCATGGGCGCCTCGCACGAGCGTTCAGAGCTGCTGGCGATCAAGCGTCCGGGGCAGCCGTTCGTGGCGTTCCCGGTGCCGGAGCACCAGTTGCAGTCGATGGGGCATTACACCGCCAGCGTTGCCGTGCACAGTGAATTGCGTCTGGTCGCACTGACGGCGCCGCGTGGCAACCGCTTCTTTATCTGGGATCTGGACAGCGGCGAAGTGCGCCTCGATGCGCCGTTGCCCGATTGCGCGGGTGTCGGTGCAGTGAAGGACGGTTTTGTCGTGACTTCAGGTCAGGGGCGTTGCCGTTACTACGATTGCCGTCAGGATGAGCTGCTGGCCAAGCCGCTGGAATTACCGGCGGGGCTCTGGGATAACCATCTACACCTGATGGCCTGAAACAGCCCTAAAAGATCGCAGCCTGCGGCAGTTCCTACTCTGGAATGCAATCTCCTGAAGGAGCTGCCGCATGCTGCGATCTTTTTCAGCCACCCTGTAAGAACTGTCAGTTGGAATCCCCCCTGTACTCGGAGTAATGTGCCCGCCTGTCTCACCTGATTTATCCAAGGAACTGGAAATATGCTGCGTCGCCGCATGCTGATCATGTTGGGTGTTGTTTTGTTGATCGTCCTGGTGCTGGGCGGGTACAAAGCCTTTTCGATCTACACGATGATCCAGGGCTTTTCCAAGCCGAAACCGCCGATCAGCGTCGCCGTGGCCCATGCCACCGAGCAGCCGTGGCAGTTGCGTTTGCCTACCGTCGGCACGCTCAAGGCGCTGCAAGGGGTCGAGCTGAGCCTGGAAGTGGCCGGCACCGTCACCGAACTCAAGTTCGAATCCGGACAGAAGGTCAAGGCCGGGCAACCGTTGCTGCAACTCGACAGCGCCGTCGAGAGCGCCCTGCTGGAAACCGCCAAGGCCGATCTGGGTCTGGCGCAACTGGATTTCGGCCGTGGCAGCCAACTGGTCGACAGCCGCGCGATCTCCAAAGGCGAGTACGACCGTCTCTCCGCCGTGCTGCAAAAGAACCGCGCCACGGTCAATCAGCTCAACGCCTCACTGGCGAAGAAACGCATCCTCGCGCCGTTCAGCGGCACCATCGGCATCCGTCAGGTCGACGTCGGTGATTATCTGGCCAGTGGCACAAAAATCGCCACGTTGCAGGATTTGAGCAGCCTCTACGCCGACTTCTACCTGCCCGAACAATCGGTGCCGAAACTCGCCATCGGTCAGCCGGTGCAGATCACTGTCGCCGCGTATCCCAAGCAATCCTTCGCCGGCAAGATCAGCGCGATCAACCCGATCGTCGAAAGCACCACGCGCAATATTCTCGTGCGCGCCACCCTGGCCAACCCCGACGGCAAGCTGCTGCCGGGTATGTTCGCCAGCCTCGACGTGCTGCTGCCGGATCCGCAAAAACATATCGTCGTGCCGGAAAGTGCGATCACCTACACCCTCTACGGCAACTCGATCTACGTGGTCGGGCAGAAGAAAGCCGAGGACGGCAGCGTCGAAAAGGATGACAAGGGCCAACCGGTGCTGATCGCCGAACGCCGCTTCATCGAAACCGGTGAACGCCGCGATGGCCTGGTGATGATCAACAAGGGCGTGCAGAGCGGCGAACAAGTGGTGACGGCCGGCCAGATCAAACTGGACAACGGCGCCCACATTGCCATCAGCGACGACAAGACCCTCGGCGAGCAGAACAGTCCGCCTCGCGCCGACTGATCAAGGAATCCTCATGGCTTTTACTGATCCGTTCATCCGCCGCCCGGTGCTCGCCACTGTGGTCAGCCTGTTGATTGTATTGCTCGGCTTTCAGGCCTGGAGCAAGTTGCCGCTGCGCCA
Source organism: Pseudomonas sp. CROZ-RG-20F-R04-15 (assembly GCF_022662375.1). Classification (GTDB taxonomy): domain Bacteria; phylum Pseudomonadota; class Gammaproteobacteria; order Pseudomonadales; family Pseudomonadaceae; genus Aquipseudomonas. The sequence goes on from NZ_JAKNQL010000004.1 coordinate 22,179, forward strand.
ATACCCGCAAATGGAAAACGCCCTGATCACGGTGACCACCGCTTATCCCGGGGCCAACGCCGAAACCATTCAGGGCTACATCACCCAGCCGATGCAGCAAAGTCTGGCCAGCGCCGAGGGCATCGACTACATGACCTCGGTCAGTCGGCAGAACTTCTCGGTGATTTCGATCTACGCGCGCATCGGTTCCAATACCGACCGTTTGTTCACCGAATTGCTGGCCAAGGCCAACGAGGTGAAAAACAAGCTGCCGCAGGACGCCGAAGACCCGGTGTTGAGCAAGGAATCCGCCGACGCTTCGGCGCTGATGTACATCAGCTTCTTCAGCAAGGATTTGAGCAACCCGCAGATCACTGACTACCTGTCGCGGGTGATCCAGCCGAAACTGGCGACGCTGCCGGGCATGGCCGAAGCGGAAATCCTCGGCAATCAGGTGTTCGCCATGCGTCTGTGGCTCGACCCGGTGAAGCTCGCCGGTTTTGGCCTCAGCGCCGCCGACGTGACCAACGCCGTGCGGCAATACAACTTCCTCTCCGCTGCCGGCGAAGTGAAAGGCGAGTATGTAGTCACCAGCATCAACGCCAACACCGAATTGAAATCGGCCGAAGCCTTCGCGGCGATTCCGCTCAAGGTCAGTGGTGACAGCCGCGTACTGCTCAGCGATGTCGCGCGGGTGGAAATGGGCGCGGAAAACTACGATTCGATCAGCTCCTTCGGCGGCACGCCTTCGGTATACATCGGCATCAAGGCCACGCCGGGCGCCAACCCGCTGGACGTGATCAGGGAAGTGCGCAAGCTGATGCCCGAGCTGGAAGCGCAACTGCCGCCGAATCTGAAAAGCGAGATCGCCTACGACGCCACACTGTTTATTCAGGCCTCCATCGACGAAGTGGTGAAAACCCTGTTCGAAGCGGTGCTGATCGTGATTGTCGTGGTGTTCCTGTTCCTCGGAGCCCTGCGTTCGGTGGTGATCCCGGTGGTAACCATCCCGCTGTCGATGATCGGCGTGATGTTCTTCATGCAAATGATGGGCTACTCGATGAACCTGCTGACGCTGCTGGCGATGGTGCTGGCCATCGGTCTGGTGGTCGACGATGCGATTGTCGTGGTGGAAAACATCCATCGGCACATCGAGGAAGGCAAGACGCCGTTTGATGCGGCGCTGGAAGGCGCGCGGGAAATCGCCATGCCGGTGGTCTCGATGACCATCACCCTGGCGGCGGTATATGCGCCGATCGGTTTTCTCACCGGGCTGACCGGAGCGCTGTTCAAGGAATTTGCGCTGACCCTCGCCGGTGCGGTGGTGATTTCCGGGATCGTCGCCCTGACACTGTCGCCGATGATGTGCGCGTTCTTGCTGCGCCACGAGGAAAACCCCAGTGGCCTGGCGCACCGCCTCGACCGTATCTTCGAAGGCCTCAAGCGCCGCTATCAGAGCATGCTCCACGGCACGCTGAACACGCGGCCGGTGGTGCTGGTATTCGCGGTGATCGTGTTGTGCCTGATCCCGGTGTTCCTCAAGTTCACCAAATCGGAACTGGCCCCGGACGAAGACCAGGGCATCATTTTCATGATGGCCAACGCGCCGCAGCCGACCAACCTCGATTACCTGAGCACCTACACCGACGAGTTCATCAAGATCTTCAAGGAATTCCCGGAGTACTACTCCTCGTTCCAGATCAACGGCTACAACGGTGTGCAGGCCGGTATCGGCGGGTTCCTGCTGAAACCGTGGAACGAGCGCAGCCGCACGCAGATGCAGATCCTCCCCGAGGTACAAGGCAAACTGGGGGCCATTGCGGGCCTGCAGATTTTCGGCTTCAACCTGCCCTCCCTGCCCGGCACCGGCGAAGGCTTGCCGTTCGAGTTCGTGGTCAACACCGCCAACGATTACGAACTGCTGCTGCAAGTGGCCGACCGGATCAAGAAGCGCGCCATGGAGTCGGGCAAGTTCGCCTTCGTCGACCTCGATCTGGCGTTCGACAAACCTGAAGTGGTGGTCGATATCGACCGCGCCAAAGCCGCGCAGATGGGCGTGTCGATGCAGGACCTCGGCGGTACTCTCGCCACCCTGCTGGGCGAGGCGGAAATCAACCGTTTCACCATCGAAGGTCGCAGCTACAAGGTGATCGCCCAGGTTGAACGGCCGTACCGCGATAACCCGGACTGGCTGAACAATTACTACGTGAAAAACACTCAGGGCGAATTGCTGCCACTGTCGACGCTGATCAAGGTCAGCGACCGCGCGCGGCCGCGTCAGCTCAATCAGTTTCAGCAGCTCAACGCGGCGAAGATTTCCGGTTTCCCGTTGGTCAGCATGGGCGAAGCCATCGACACGGTTTTGCAGATTGCCCGCGAAGAAGCACCGGCCGGGTTTGCCTTCGACTATGGCGGCGCGTCACGCCAGTTCGTCCAGGAAGGCAGCGCGTTGTGGGTGACGTTTGCCTTGGCGCTGGCGATTATCTTTCTGGTGCTGGCAGCGCAGTTCGAGAGCTTCCGCGATCCGCTGGTGATTCTGGTGACGGTGCCGTTGTCGATCTGCGGTGCGTTGATTCCGTTGTTTCTCGGCTGGTCGAGCATGAACATCTACACCCAGGTCGGGCTGGTGACGCTGATCGGTCTGATCAGTAAACACGGGATTCTGATCGTCGAGTTCGCCAACCAGTTGCGCAAGGACAAAGGCCTGACGGCGCGTGAAGCCGTTGAGGAAGCGGCGGCGATTCGCTTGCGGCCGGTGTTGATGACCACAGCGGCGATGGTGTTTGGCATGGTGCCGCTGATTCTGGCCACGGGGGCCGGTGCGGTCAGCCGTTTTGATATCGGCATGGTGATTGCCACGGGGATGTCGATTGGCACGTTGTTTACGCTGTTTGTGCTGCCGTGCGTTTACACCTTGCTGGCCAAACCCGATCCCAAACCAACTGCATAACCCCGTGGGAGCGAGCTTGCTCGCGAAGGCGGTGTGTCAGGCACCATAAGTGTTAACTGACAGACCGCTATCGCGAGCAGGCTCGCTCCCACATTGGTTAGCGTATATCCATAAAATCCGGGCATAAAAAAAGGCCTCGCATCTGCGAGGCCTTTTATGTCGGCTTCAATCGTTTCAACTCTGCGGCCTCATGCCTTGAGAAAGTCCAAACATGAACAGCAACAAATCATGATCGGGTTTGGTCGCCACGGCGGCTTTCGCCACCCGTGGGACTGCGCAGTGGGCGTCGTCTACGGACGCGCCAACCACCTGCATGCGGGGCTGCTCCCAGGCAGCCACCGCCAATGACGCAACTGCCAAGGCTCCAACCAAAAACAAACCTCGTGCAATTTCTAGTTTCATCGCTATAAACCTTTGATAGCGCTGCCAAACGCCGTCTCATAAAAATAGACGAGTTTCTTCCAGTCCGCGTCGCGGAACGACGAATGGCGGCGCAATTGCTTCATGTCATGGGAGGCGGCGCGATAGGCGGTCAGACGCTGGCGGCATTTCTCCAGATCGATCAAGGCAACCTCGACCTTGGCCGACTCGCCTTCGCCCGTCACCCGCACAAACACGTGCTTGATGTAGATGCAGCTGTGTTGCCAACGGCCCTTGTGCATGCGCGCCAGGTTCTCGGCGAGGTCCTTGAGCACGCGCTCATAAACCACATCGCCACACTGGTCGCGACCGCCGGCAGCCGCCAGCCAATGTTCCAGTTCCTGAAAACCGTCCAGGGACTTGGTGACCAGCAGTGCACGCCACTTGTGTTGAGGGTCCGGCTGGGCACCGCAGAAAACGATCTCGGGCACGCGCACGCCGAGTTTGCTCACGCCAGTCAGCGCGTCCAGTTCACGCAAAACAGTAGGACGGCCAAAAGGGTGCAACCAACTGCGATAAATGTGTCCAGTCTGGCGCTTGGCATACAGCAGTTGACCATCGCGCCCCACGACCCTTTGCACACCACTTTCGCCACCGCGTCGAACATTGGGTTCTTCCACCCACTCGCCGCGCTGGTTCCAGTAAAAGTCAAAGCGATCTTGCGGAGCGACATCCGTTTCTGCTGCAAATTGCACTGCCATCCTGTTACCTCTTGCGTAATACGTAAACCCGCCACATGGCGTAGAGCGGAATAAAGTCCAGTTGTTCCTGAATTCGAAAACCTGCGTCTTCGAACTCCTTTTCCACCGTAGCGGCCGGTAACACAAAGCGATTCTGGTACTCGCGCCTGTCACGGTTTTTCTCCGCACGCTCGCGCTTCCAGGCCTTGAAATTACCGTCAACCCACAGCGAAACAATCACACTGTCACGGGTGACACGCTCGAACTCGCGCAGAATCGCCCGGCGATGCTCGGCTTCACCGATGTGGTGGAGCAGACGCATGCAGAAAATGCTGTCGACGGCGTTGTCAGGCAAGGCAATGTCGAACGCAGATGTGTGCAAGGGTTGTACCCGTTTCACCACATCGGCCGGTTGCGCCTGCATGGCCGTCTTGATCATCGACTCGGAGTTGTCCGCGCCAATGATCACCCGGTTGGTCTTTTCACCCAGCAATGGCCAGAACCGCCCGGCACCACAAGGCAGATCCAGCACCAGCCCTGGCTCACCGACCAACGACAGCGCCTTGCGGGCCAGCTGCTCGTCACGCCAGTGAGAAAGCCGACGTCCAAGACTCTCTTTGTGCTTGCGCAGGTATTTCTGCGCATGTTGATCGTCGTACTTCTCGGAAAAATCGAGTTTGATCGGGCCGGCCATCACCTGGACTCCTGAATTGCTGATGTCACCACCTTAAGGAGCGGCGTGTCAGCGTCAGGTCATCCGTTTGTGAAAAAAATGTCCGGTAAATAGACAAATTATTACAGCGTTATACAGGATTTAGACAGGAAGGAGGGAGTAGCATCGAGCCACTGCACGCGTCAGATTTTGCCAAGATCCACTTCGAAGCGGCAGCCATTGGGCTCCATCGTGCTGAGACTGACGGTCCAGCCCTGGTTCTCGCAGATGCGCTGAACTAGCGACAATCCCAACCCCAAGCCTTCGCCGCGTTTTTCGTTGCCACGCACGAAAGGCTCGAACATGGCTTCGCGTTTTTCCTCCGGAATGCCGACACCGGAGTCCTCCACCACAAAGCCGTTGGCAGTGAGTGTCAGGCGAATGAAACCCTTCTCGGTGTAGTGACAAGCGTTGCGCAACAGGTTGCCCATCACCGCGGTCAGTAACGTCGCGTTGTGGCACGTGCTCGGCGGATTTCCCGGTTCGAACTGCAAGGTCAGCCGTTTGCTTTCGATCGGCTCACGCCACACGCACAGCAGGCTGTCCGCGACTTGGGCGAGATTCTGTTGCGGCGCCGAACCGGCATCTTCACGTTGCGAGCGCGCGAGCATCAGGAAGGTTTGCACCAGTTCGCGCATTTCCTCACTGGCGCGGGCAATACGCTCGACCTGATTGCGTCCGCGTTGATCGATGGCCGGGTTTTCCATCAGCAGTTCGCAGGAACTGGCCAGCACCATCAACGGCGTGCGCAGCTCGTGGCTGACATCACTGGTGAACAATCTTTCACGGGTCAGCGCCTGACGCAGACGCCCCAACGTGGCGTCGAACGCCACCGCCAGTTCACCGACTTCATCGGCCGCATAATCCGGCGCCAGCGGCGGTGCCAGCCCGAGCAACTGGTCGCGATGGCGCACTTGCCGGGCCAATCGCACCACCGGCGCCATCACCTTGCGCGCGAGCACCCAGCCAAGGAACACCGCCAGCGCCAGACTGAGCACGAAGCCCACCAGCACCACGGCAAACAGCACGCGCTCACGCTCTTCGAAATCGCTTTGATCCTGCAACAGCACATAACGCCGACCGTCGACGATCTCAACCATCGCGTGATACGACAATTGCTCCCGGAACACCTCGTGGAAGCCGGAATCGAGGTGGCGCAAGTCCTTCGGCAGCTCGAAATCGCCCGGCCCGCCACTGAAATAGAACAGCTGATCCGGCTCCGGGCGATGGCTCCAGTCCGAGACGTTGTCCATCAGCAGCAGGCGTTGCAGATCGCCGCCCAGCCCCGCCGAAATCAGCTTCTCTTCCACCAGGTGTACGGTCGCAACGATGCCCATGGCAAAGGCCCCCGCGACCAGCGCGCTCATCAGCGCAAAGGCAATGATGATCCGCTGGGAAAGGCTTTGCTTAAACTCCATCGCGGCCCTCGGCCAAGCGATAACCGACGCCGTGCACGGTGTGCAGCAGTGGTTTGGCGAACGGTTTGTCGATCACCTGACGCAATTGGTGCACGTGGCTGCGCAAGCTGTCGCTGTCCGGGCAATCATCACCCCACAGTGCCTCTTCGAGAATTTCCCGGCGCAGCACATGCGGGCTCTTCTGCATCAACACTGCCAGCAGCTTGAGGCCGACCGGGTTGAGCTTGAGAAACTTGCCTTCACGGGTCACTTCCAGTGTATCGAGGTCATAACTCAGATCACCGACCTGCAACGCCCGGCGTCCGCCACCCTGGGTACGCCGCATCACCGCTTCGACGCGCGCAGCCAGTTCGGACAAGGCAAAGGGTTTGACCAGGTAATCGTCGGCGCCGGACTTGAAGCCCTGCAAGCGGTCGTCGAGCTGGTCGCGGGCAGTGAGCATGATCACCGGCGTGTCGCGACGGGCGTCTTCACGCAGGCGTTTGCACAAGGTATAGCCGTCGATGCCAGGCAGCATGATGTCGAGGACGATCAGGTCGTAATGTTCGGTGGCCGCCAGATGCAGGCCTGACAGACCGTCCTGGGCGCAATCGACGGTATAGCCTTTGAGCCCCAGGTAATCAGCCAGATTGGCGAGGATATCGCGGTTGTCTTCAACCAATAGAATTCGCATGGGCACTCCTCCGTACACAGTAACGGCCGTCATGGCTCGCGCAGCTTAAGGCCATCGCCAGCTCAGGGCTAGGGCTGAAAGCCTCGTAAATCAACTCTCTCAAGCAAATTCAAACCTTAACGAGTTTTTCACTATCGGTTCACAACCTGACTACAGTGACAACGCGAGACTCTCGCGCCATTAGATATAAGGAATGTAGACAATGGACTTTTTCAAGACGGCGCCCCTGCGCCTTCTGCTGTTGGTCACTGGCGTCTGGCTGGTGGTGTTTTCCCTGACCCGAATCGTCCTGCTGCTGGCTCACCTCGATGAGGCCGGTGGCGTTGCGCTTTCCGTCTTCGGCGTCGGTCTGCTGTATGACCTGGGGTTCCTCGCCTACGCGGCGCTGCCGATGGGCCTGTACCTGTTGCTGTGCCCGCCAGCGCTGTGGCGTCGCCGTGGTCATCGCTGGTTTCTGCAAGGGCTGCTCACCGTCAGCCTGTTCGCCATGTTGTTCGTCTCGGTGGCCGAGTGGCTGTTCTGGGACGAATTCGGCGTGCGCTTCAACTTCATCGCTGTCGACTACCTGGTGTATTCCGACGAAGTGCTGAACAACGTGCTGGAGTCGTACCCGATCGGCACGCTGCTGAGCATCCTCGCGCTGCTGGCCGTCGCTCTCAGCTTCGCTCTGCGCAAGCCGTTCAATGCGGCGCTGGACGCTCCGCTGCCGCCGTTGCGTGGGCGTTTGCTCAATGCGCTGGTGCTGCTGGTGGTCGCCGGCCTGAGCCTGCAGTTGCTCAGTCAGGATGCGCCCCGCGCCCAAGGCGGCAACGCCTATCAGAATGAACTGGCGAGCAACGGCCCTTATCAGTTCTTCGCTGCGTTTCGTAACAATGAACTGGACTACACACAGTTCTACAGCAGCCACACGCCTGACGTAGTCGCCCGGCAGATTCGCGCTGAGTTGAGCGAGCCTAACGCACGCTTCATCGGCCAGGATCCGCAAGACATTCGCCGGATGATCGATAACCCCGGCACCCCGCGTAAACCGAACATCGTGCTGGTGACCATCGAAAGCCTCAGCGCCAAGTACCTGGGCAGCAATGGTGACAAACGTGACCTGACACCGAATCTGGATGCCTTGCGCAAACAGAGCCTGTATTTCAATAACTTCTACGCTACCGGCACTCGCACGGACCGTGGTCTGGAAGCCATCACCCTGGCCATTCCACCGACTCCGGGCCGTTCGATCGTCAAGCGCATCGGCCGTGAAAGCGGTTTCGCCAGTCTCGGTCAGCAGCTGAGCGCAGTGGGCTACGACAGCGTGTTTGTCTACGGCGGACGCGGTTACTTCGACAACATGAACGCGTTCTTCAGTGGCAACGGTTATCGCGTGGTCGACCAGAGCAGCGTTGATGAAGCCGAAATTCACTTCAAGAACGCCTGGGGCATGGCCGACGAGGATCTGTACAAGCAGACCCTGAAGCTGGCCGATGCCGACTATGCCAAACAGCAGCCGTTTCTATTGCAGTTGATGACCACCTCCAACCACCGTCCTTACACCTACCCGGACGACCGGATCGACATCAAATCCGGTAATGGTCGCGATGGCGCGGTGAAATACACCGACTATGCGATTGGCCAGTTCCTTGAGCAGGCACGGCAGAAACCGTGGTTCGACAACACGATCTTCATCTTCGTTGCCGACCACACGGCCGGTAGCGCCGGCAAAGAAGACTTGCCGATCGCCAACTATCAGATTCCGCTGTTCATCTATGCACCGAAGTTGGTCGAGCCTCGCGAGAATGGCCAACTGGCCAGCCAGATCGATCTGGCGCCGACGCTGCTGGGCTTGTTGAACATGGATTACCAATCGACGTTCTTCGGTCGCAACCTGTTGCAGGACAACCCGCTGCCACCGCGCGTCGTGGTCGGCAACTACCAGCATCTGGGCCTGTTCGACGGTAAGGATCTGGCGATCCTCAGTCCGCGCCAAGGCTTGCGCCGGCATGACGATGCGCTGACCGAGAGCCGCGAATCCCGCGCAACCAGCGATGACCCGCTGATCAGCCGCGCCATCACCTATTACCAAACCGCCAGTTATGGCTTCAAGCAACAGCTGCTTGGCTGGAAAGCTCCCAAGGAGGGAGCTCCGCAAGTCAGCGATCGTTAATCGAAGCGCCCCGGGCTGATGCTCCGGGGCGTTTCTTTTATTCAGGAACCAACATGTCATCAAGTGTTGTACGCCCCACCCCTCGCCCGCTGAATCTGAGACTGTATCTGGGCATTCCCCTCATCGCGGCAATAAGCCTGATTCTGCTGGAAATGACCGACCTGGACATGGTGCTGGCGCAGTTGTTCTACGATCCGGTTGCCGGCGACTTCATTGGCCGCCACAGCTTTTTCCTTGAAAACATCCTTCATGACCGTGCCAAACAGGTGGTGATCGGCTTTTCGGTGATTGCGGTACTGGGCTTTATCGGCTCGTTTTTTATCGCCAGACTGAAGCCATTCAAGCGTGAGCTGGGCTGCCTGGTGCTGTCGCTGGGCCTGGCGACCTCGTTCGTCACCCCGGTCAAAGCCGTGACGGCGGTGCAATGCCCATGGAGCCTGGAGCAATTCGGCGGGCATGAAACCTACAGCAAACTGATGGAACATCGTCCACAGACCAACAAACCCGGCCGTTGCTGGCCCGGTGGCCATGCGGCGACGGGGTTCACCTTGTTTGCGTTGTTCTTTGTCCTGCGTGATCGCCGTCCGCGCCTGGCGCGTCAGGCTTTCATCTTTGCCTTTGCACTGGGTTCGGTGTTTTCGATCAGCCGGATGATGCAGGGGGCGCACTTCTTCTCGCACAACGTGTGGACGGCGATTTTCTGCTGGCTGATTTGTCTGGGGTCGTATTACTGGGTGCTGTATCGCCCGGCGGTGAAGGCCGAGGCCGTGGTCCAGGCACAACCGGTCAGCGCCTGAAATATAGATCTCATTGTGGGAGCGAGCCTGCTCGCGAATGCGGTGTGTCATTCAACATTAATGTTGGCTGATCCGGCGCCTTCGCGAGCAGGCTCGCTCCCACAGCGGATTGGTGTACCGCTGAAATACGGGCAATAAAAAACCCCGCTGGCTTTCGCCAGCGGGGTTTTGCGTTACAGGGACAAGGCTGGCTTACATCATGCCGCCCATGCCACCCATGCCGCCCATGTCTGGCATACCGCCGCCAGCGCCGCCGTCTTTCTTCGGCGCGTCAGCTACAGCTGCTTCGGTGGTCAGGATCAGACCGCCGATCGACGATGCTGCTTGCAGAGCCGAACGGGTCACCTTGGTTGGGTCCAGGATGCCCATTTCGATCATGTCGCCGTATTCGCCAGTCGCAGCGTTGTAACCGAAGTTACCTTTACCGTTCTTGACTTCGTTAACCACAACACTTGGCTCGTCGCCGCTGTTGGCAGCGATCTGACGCAGCGGCGCTTCAACAGCGCGACGCAGAACGGCGATACCGACGTCCTGATCAGCGTTGTCGCCTTTCAGGTCAACCAGGGTTTGCAGAGCGCGGATCAGCGCAACGCCACCGCCAGGTACCACGCCTTCTTCAACGGCTGCACGGGTTGCGTGCAGGGCGTCTTCAACGCGGGCTTTCTTCTCTTTCATTTCAACTTCGGAACCAGCGCCAACCTTGATCACTGCAACGCCGCCGGACAACTTGGCCAGACGCTCTTGCAGTTTTTCACGGTCGTAGTCGGACGAAGTCTCGGCAACCTGAGCACGGATCTGAGTGATGCGCGCCTGGATGTCGGATTCTGCACCGGCACCGTCAACGATGATGGTGTTTTCCTTGGAGATGGTCACACGCTTGGCGCTGCCCAGGTTTTCCAGGGTAGCGGCTTCCAGGCTCAGGCCGATCTCTTCGGAGATAACGGTACCGCCGGTCAGAACAGCGATGTCCTGCAGCATGGCCTTGCGACGGTCGCCGAAGCCTGGTGCCTTGACGGCTGCGACTTTAACGATGCCACGCATGTTGTTCACAACCAGAGTCGCCAGGGCTTCGCCTTCAACGTCTTCGGAAACGATCAGCAGTGGACGGCCGGCTTTGGCAACGGCTTCCAGCACTGGCAGCATTTCGCGGATGTTCGAGATCTTTTTGTCGACCAGCAGGATCAGCGGGCTGTCCAGCTCGGCAACCATGGTCTCTGGCTTGTTGACGAAGTACGGGGACAGGTAGCCACGGTCGAACTGCATGCCTTCAACAACCGACAGTTCGTTTTCCAGGCCAGTGCCTTCTTCAACGGTGATCACGCCTTCTTTACCGACTTTTTCCATGGCTTCGGCAATGATGTCGCCGATGGAGTTGTCGGAGTTGGCGGAGATGGTGCCTACCTGAGCGATTGCCTTGGTGTCAGCGCATGGCTTGGACAGGTTCTTCAGCTCTTTGACGATTGCGATGGTCGCCTTGTCGATGCCGCGCTTCAGGTCCATCGGGTTCATGCCGGCAGCGACGGCTTTCAGGCCTTCGTTGACGATCGACTGAGCCAGAACGGTAGCGGTGGTAGTACCGTCACCAGCGTCATCGTTGGCACGGGAGGCAACGTCTTTGACCAGCTGCGCGCCCATGTTTTCGAAACGGTCTTCGAGTTCGATTTCTTTGGCGACGGAAACGCCGTCCTTGGTGATGGTCGGAGCGCCGAAGCTCTTCTCGATGATCACGTTACGGCCTTTCGGGCCCAGGGTCGCTTTTACTGCGTCAGCCAGGACGTTGACGCCCTTGAGCATTTTTTTACGGGCGGAATCGCCAAACAGAACTTCTTTAGCAGCCATGATCGATATTCCTTAAATACTTTGTAGTAGCGGGAAAATGAACGGGGGGTATCAGCCTTCGATAACCGCGAGGATTTCGTTCTCGCTCATTACCAGCAGGTCTTCGCCGTCGACTTTCACAGTGTTGCTGCCGGAGTAAGGACCGAACACAACCTTGTCGCCAACCTTGACGGCCAGTGCACGCACTTCACCGCTTTCCAGTGCTTTGCCCGGACCTACAGCGAGGATTTCACCGTGGTTGGCTTTCTCGGCAGCCGAACCTGGCAGGACGATACCGCCAGCGGTTTTCTTTTCTTCTTCGCTGCGACGGATTACGACGCGGTCATGCAGAGGACGAAGCTTCATTGTCGATCTCTCCTAATTGTGGTTTTCATCGGCCGGTGTGGTCCCGGCGGGTTTAACAAATCCGGCCTGCGCCGGTTGCGGCTCGTCGAGCGAGTCGCGGAAGTCTGTCCGGTTCAAATACCGGAAACCTTGCGGTGACCGATACATAAGGGCGCATAAGCTTATTACAAGGGCGGGGGCAGAAAATTTTTCACTTCAGCAGCCCGAAAATGAACACGGCACCCGAAGGTGCCGTGCAGACAGTGCAGTTACTTGGTGTCGCGGTGTTCGAACTCGCCTTCGATCACATCACCCTCGCGGCCCAGAGGCTGACGCGGTGCAGGACCGCCACGGGGTTGCAGGTCATCGGCGAACGCACGCTGGCGCATGGCCTGTTCCTCGGCGCGCTGGCGCATTTTGTTCGCCAGCAGTCGACGGCTGAACGGCAGCAGCATGACCAGGCCGACCACGTCGCTGATAAAGCCCGGCAGGATCAGCAGGCCACCGGCCAGAGCCAGCATCAGCCCTTCGAGCATGGTTTGCGCGGGCAGTTCGCCGCGGTTCAGGCTTTCACGGGCACGCAGTGCCGTGGCCAGACCGGCGACGCGCAGCACGAACACGCCGAACATCGAGCCGAGAATGACCAGCAGCAGGGCCGGGAAGAACCCGATAGCCCCTGCCACTTTGACGAATACGAACAGCTCCAGCACTGGAAACAGCAGAAAGAGCAACAGAAAAGGGCGCATCAAAGTTTCCTCAACGCAAGAAATGCCTTGCAGTAAGCCTTAGATGACGTCGCCCTTTCGTGAATTCAAGCGCCGACCCCCTCATTTTTTGGCCAGACCTCAGCATGGGCCAATGAAACCAAGGCTTCGCGCACTTGTGTCGGCGTATTACAAGGTGCCGGGAACGGCAACCAGTAAAGCGCCTGACCGATGCGCAGATGCAGGCCTTCGGCGTCGATGCCGGCCAGTTGCGCCGGCACGTTTTTCGGCAGACCGGCGAGGTCGACGTAGTGCGCGATGGCTTTGCCGTGGTCGCTGTTCATGTGCTCGACCATGCTGATTTCAGCCTTGCCGGCAAACGGGTTGGCCAGGGTCAACTGATCGACCCAGTGAATCGCGCCAAAACCGCCGATGTAGCGGTGACGCACCGGGTTCAGCACCCAGAAATCGAAATCGTGGGCCTTGTGGTAGTTCTGCGAGTCCGGGAAATAACGGTAGTAGCGCTCGGCAGCGGCCTCGATGGCAGCGGCATCTTCAAGCTTCTGCGCTTCGGCCAGATAAGTCAGGCGACCAACGGCTTGCACGTCATCGGCTTCGCGCTCCCCCACCAACATCGAGCATTTCGGGTCTTTTTGCAGGTTGTGGGTGTGCTGGGCGATGCGGCTGATCAGGATCAGCGGCCGGCCCTGCTCGTCGAGGCAGTACGGCACCACGGAGCCAAAGGGAAAACCGGGCATCGATTTGGAGTGAGTCGACAGCACTCCACGGTATTCCTTGAGAAGCAATTCTCGGGCATTCTTGGCCACTTCAACGCTCAATTTATGACTCCTTAAATAGAATCCGTCGAAAAAACGGACAGGCGCCCGGGTTCAAGTCCCCGTCACGCCATCGGGAAATTCTCATGTGCAAACCCGCCTCGGCCGGTGCAGATCGAGAGGCGCTGATAACAAAAACAACTCAGACCTGCTATCGGGACATGCGAATGCAACTCAACGACAAAGTAATCATTATCACTGGCGGTTGCCAGGGTTTGGGCCGTTCCATGGCCGAGTATTTCGCCAGCAAGGGCGCGAAGCTCGCCCTCGTCGACCTCAATCAGGAAAAGCTCGACGATGCAGTGGCCGCTTGCAAGGCCAAGGGCGTCGAGGCGCGCAGCTATCTGTGCAACGTCGCCAATGAAGAACAGGTCGAGCACATGGTCGCCCAGGTCGCCGCTGATTTCGGCGCGATCCACGGCCTGATCAACAATGCCGGGATCCTGCGTGATGGCCTGCTGCTCAAGGTCAAGGACGGCGAAATGACCAAGATGAGCCTGGCACAGTGGCAGGCGGTGATCGACGTCAACCTGACCGGCGTGTTCCTCTGCACCCGTGAGGTGGCGGCGAAAATGGTCGAGCTGAAGACCAGCGGCGCAATCATCAATATTTCGTCGATCTCGCGTGCCGGTAACGTTGGCCAGACCAACTATTCCGCGGCCAAGGCCGGTGTTGCTGCGGCGACCGTGACCTGGGCCAAAGAGCTGGCACGCTATGGCATTCGTGTGGCGGGTATCGCGCCGGGCTTCATCGAGACCGAGATGACCCTGGGCATGAAGCCCGAAGCGCTGGAGAAAATGACCTCGGGAATTCCGCTCAAGCGCATGGGCAAGCCGGAAGAGATCGCCCATTCGGCGGCGTATATTTTCGAAAACGACTATTACACCGGGCGGATTCTGGAGATGGATGGCGGGTTGCGTATCTAACTGCCAACACATAACAAATGTAGGAGTGAGCCTGCTCGCGATTGCGGTCATTCATTCAACAAATCTGTTGAATGTTATTCCGCTATCGCGAGCAAGCTCACTCCTACAGGGTTATCGGTGTTGCTGATTGATCAATCGTCGCTGATGGTGATGTTCGGCATCGCCGGCGTTGCCGCTTCCTGCAACACAATCCGCGCGCCGACGTGGCGGGCCAGTTCCTGGTAGACCATGGCAATCTGGCTGTCCGGCTCGGCGATCACCGTTGGCTTGCCGCCATCGGCCTGCTCGCGGATCAACATCGACAGCGGCAGCGAAGCCAGCAGTTCCACACCGTACTGGGTCGCCAGTTTCTCACCACCGCCCTCACCGAACAGATGCTCGGCATGCCCGCAGTTCGAGCAGATGTGCACGGCCATGTTTTCCACCACGCCCAGCACCGGAATGTTGACCTTGCGGAACATTTCCACGCCTTTGCGCGCGTCGAGCAATGCCAGATCCTGCGGAGTAGTGACGATCACCGCGCCGGCCACCGGGACTTTCTGCGCCAGGGTCAACTGAATGTCGCCAGTGCCCGGTGGCATGTCGATGACCAGATAATCCAGATCGCCCCACGCGGTTTGCGTGACCAGTTGCAGCAACGCGCCGGAGACCATCGGCCCGCGCCAGACCATCGGCGTGTTGTCGTCGGTCAGGAACGCCATCGACATGACTTCAACGCCATGGGCCTTGAGTGGCACGAACCACTTCTGATCCTTGACCTCCGGGCGGGTGCGCTCGGGGATGCCGAACATGATGCCTTGACTCGGGCCGTAGATATCGGCGTCGAGAATGCCGACCTTGGCGCCTTCACGGGCCAGGGCCAGGGCGAGATTGGCCGCAGTGGTCGACTTGCCCACGCCACCCTTGCCGGACGCCACGGCGACCACGTTCTTGACGTTGGCCAGCCCCGGAATCTGCGCCTGGGCCTTGTGCGCGGCAATCACCGTGTTGACCTCGACCTTGGCGATTACCACGCCGTCGAGGTTTTCGATGGCCAGTTGCAGCAATTGCGCCCAGCCGCTCTTGAACAGACCGGCGGCGTAGCCGATTTCCAGCTGCACGTTGACGCGGTCACCGACGATCTCGATGTTCTTCACGCAACCGGCGCTGACCGGGTCCTGGTTCAGGTAAGGGTCGGTGTATTGGCTGAGGACGGCTTCCACCGCTGCGCGAGTGACGGCACTCATGGGCAACTCCGATAACAAGACTGGGAAAAGATGGCGGCTATCCTACCCCTTCTATCCTCCGGACGGCATGCCCGGCAACGATTTGCAGGGGTGAAATATCTTGCCCGGCGCTTTATAGTGGCCGACCTCCGTTTCATCAAGTAGCGAAGCCCCACATGTCCGAACCACGCAAGATCCTCGTCACCAGCGCCCTGCCCTACGCCAACGGTTCGATTCACCTTGGCCATATGCTGGAATATATCCAGACCGATATGTGGGTGCGCTTCCAGAAGCATCGCGGCAATCAATGCATTTATGTCTGCGCCGACGACGCCCACGGTTCGGCGATCATGCTGCGCGCGGAAAAGGAAGGCATCACCCCGGAACAACTGATCGCCAATGTGCAGGCTGAACACAGCGCCGACTTTGCCGAGTTCCTCGTTGATTTCGACAACTTCCACTCCACTCACGCTGAAGAAAACCGTGAGCTGTCGAGCCAGATCTACCTCAAGCTGCGTGACGCCGGGCACATCGCCCAGCGTTCGATCACCCAGTATTTCGACCCGGAAAAGAAAATGTTCCTGGCCGACCGCTTCATCAAGGGCACCTGCCCGAAATGTGGCACTGAAGACCAGTACGGCGACAACTGCGAAAAATGCGGTGCGACCTACGCGCCGACCGACCTGAAGGATCCGAAGTCGGCCATCTCTGGCGCCACTCCGGTGCTCAAGGATTCCCAGCACTTCTTCTTCAAGCTGCCAGACTTCCAGCAAATGCTGCAGACCTGGACCCGCAGCGGCACCCTGCAGGACGCCGTCGCCAACAAGATCGCCGAATGGCTGGATGCCGGCCTGCAACAGTGGGACATCTCCCGCGATGCGCCGTACTTCGGTTTCGAGATTCCGGGCGAGCCGGGCAAGTATTTCTATGTGTGGCTGGACGCGCCGATCGGCTACATGGCCAGCTTCAAGAACCTTTGCGACCGCACTCCGGAGCTGGACTTCGACGCGTTCTGGGGCAAAGACTCCACCGCCGAGCTGTACCACTTCATCGGCAAGGACATCGTCAACTTCCACGCGCTGTTCTGGCCAGCGATGCTCGAAGGCGCGGGCTACCGCAAGCCAACCGGCATCAACGTGCACGGCTACCTGACCGTCAACGGCCAGAAAATGTCCAAATCGCGTGGCACCTTCATCAAGGCCCGTACGTATCTGGATCACCTGTCGCCGGAGTACCTGCGCTACTACTACGCGGCCAAACTGGGCCGTGGCGTCGATGACCTCGACCTGAACCTCGAAGACTTCGTGCAGAAGGTCAACTCCGACCTGGTCGGCAAAGTGGTCAACATCGCCAGCCGATGCGCCGGTTTCATTCAGAAAGGCAACGCCGGCCTGCTGGTCGACACCAATGCCGCGCCAGAGCTGACCGAGGCGTTCCTCGCCGCCGCGCCGAGCATTGCCGACGCCTATGAGGCCCGCGATTTCGCCCGCGCCATGCGTGAAACCATGGCCCTCGCCGACCGCGCCAACGCCTGGATCGCCGACAAGGCGCCATGGTCGTTGAACAAGCAGGAAGGCAAGCAGGATGAAGTCCAGGCGATCTGCGCCACCGCCATCAACCTGTTCCGCCAACTGGTGATCTTCCTCAAACCGGTGCTGCCGCTACTGGCCGCCGATGCCGAGGCGTTCCTCAACGTTGCCCCGCTGACCTGGAACGACCACACCACGCTGCTGGCCAACCATCAGCTCAACGAATTCAAGCCGTTGATGACCCGCATCGACCCGGTAAAAGTGCAAGCCATGAGCGACGCCTCGAAAGAAGACCTCACCGCCAGCCAGACCGACACCGGTGCCGCTGCTCCGGCCGGCAATGGCGAACTGGCCAAGGATCCGCTGTCGCCGGAAATCGACTTCGACGCCTTTGCGGCCATCGACCTGCGCGTCGCGCTGATCGTCAAGGCTGAGCACGTGGAAGGTGCCGACAAACTGCTGCGCCTGACACTGGATATCGGTGACGAGCAACGCAACGTGTTCTCGGGCATCAAGAGCGCTTATCCGGATCCGTCCAGACTCGACGGCCGTCTGACCATGATGATCGCCAACCTCAAGCCACGGAAAATGAAATTCGGTATTTCCGAAGGCATGGTGATGGCGGCCGGCCCTGGCGGTGAAGAGATTTACCTGCTGAGCCCGGACAGCGGCGCCAAGCCGGGTCAGCGCATCAAGTAAGCGACAGCAACAAAATCGATCCCACCGACGTGCCCCGCATGCCGGTGGGATTTTTCATATCTGGGCGGATACTGCCTAACCTTATGAGACACCTGCCCGTAACGCCGACAGAACCATGACCGAACTCGTGCTAACGCTTGTCAGTGCTGCGCTGCTCAACAACTTCGTGTTGCACTGGCCGCTGGGCGTCGATCCGCTGTTGGCGGGTAGTCGTCGGCAAGTGCATGCACTGGGGTTGGCGACGTTGTGCCTGATGTTGATCGTTGGCGTGATCGGTTACGTAATCTGGCATTGGCTGCTGGTGCCGTTTCACCTTGAAGCCCTGCGGTTATTCGTATTTCTGCCGTTGAGCGTTTTACTGATCGCGCCACTGCTGAAAATGTTGGCGCGCGGGTTGCCGGATCTGCCCTTCGAAGGTTTATGGCCGTTGTTGCTGGGTAACGCCGGTGTACTCGGGCTGGCGCTGATCAACGCGCAAAACGATCGAGGCCTGCTGCAGGCCACTGCGCTGAGTCTCGGCGCCGGGCTGGGCTTCTGGCTGGTGCTGAGCCTGTTCTGTGATTTGCGCGAGCGTACGGCCGACAACGATATTCCACTGCCCTTTCGCGGCTTGCCGATCGATCTGATCGGTGCCGGACTGATTGCAGTGATTTTTCTCGGATTCAGTGGACTGATCAAAACATGAGTCTGATTCAACGCATCGATGCCCTCCTGCCGCAGACCCAATGCGGCAAGTGTGGCCATCCCGGATGCAAGCCCTATGCACAAGGCATCGCCGAGGGCGAGCCGATCAACAAGTGCCCGCCGGGCGGTGACGAAACCATCGCTGCGCTGGCTGAACTGCTGAAAGTGCCGGTGCTGGAACTGGACATCAGTCGCGGTTCGGCGCCGCCTCAGGTTGCCTATATCCGCGAAGCCGAATGCATTGGCTGCACCAAGTGCATCCAGGCCTGCCCGATCGACGCAATTGTCGGCGCAGCGAAACTGATGCACACCGTGATCATCGATGAATGCACCGGTTGCGACCTGTGTGTCGCACCATGTCCGGTGGATTGCATTGAAATGCACCCGCTGCCGCTCGGCACATTGCCGGTGGTCGGCGGTCTGGCCTTGAGCCTCGACGAGCAACGCGCACGCGCAGCCAAACGTGATCACGCGCGTCAGCGCTTCGAGCGCCGAAACGAGCGTTTGCAACGCGAAGAACAACAGAAACAGGCTGAACGTGAGGCCCGGGCAAAACGGGCGGCGCAACCTGAAGTGACCGCCACCGATCCGGTGCAGGCGGCGCTGGAGCGAGTGCGTGCGCAGAAAGCAGCGTCCGCAGATGCAGCACTGAAGAAAGCCAAGATCGATGTGGCGATGAGCCGTGCACAATTGCACAAATCGTTGAAAGCGTTCGGCCATCCGCCGACATTCGAGCAGCAGTCGCAATTGATCTTGTTGCAACAGCAGTTCGAAGCGGCAGAACTGACCCTGGCGAAACTTGAAAGCAGCGCAACGCCAGCGCCCATAGTGCCCGCCCCCGCCAAAGACGCCGATCTGAAACGGGCGAAGATCCAGTTGGCCATGCGCCGCGCCGAACTGAAAAAAGCCCAAACCGCCGAAGCGGCGCCCGCTCAGATCGCCACGCTGGAACAATCGCTGCGCGACGCCGAGCAGGCCCTGCACGCCGCCGAAACCATCAGCGAGCAGCCATTGCCTGACTTGGTGCGCGTCGAAAAACGCCCGATCGACAGCCAGCTTCGCCAGTTGAAAACCGAATTGGCCTACGCCCGCGCGGACCTCAACAAACTCGAACGGCGCGCCGACACGCCCACAGAAATGCTCGACAAGGCCCGCGCCCGCCTGCAAGACGCCGAGCGCCAGGTGCAAGATCATGTTGCCCCTTGAGACGCCGGACAATCGCCTGCAACAGGCGATGAAGCTGGTACTGCTGGCGACGTTGCCGGGGCTGCTGGCGCTGTTCTGGTTTTACGGTTGGGGCGTATTGATCAATCTGCTGCTGTCTCTGCTCACCGCGCTGATTGTCGAGGCTGCGGTGCTCCGTTTGCGCCGACAACCCATGCAGCCGACGCTGAGCGACGGCAGTGCGCTGGTCAGCGCGACGTTGCTGGCTGCCGCCCTGCCACCCTACTGCCCCTGGTGGCTGACGGTGACGGCCATTGCCTCGGGCTTGCTGTTCGGCAAGCACGTGTACGGTGGCGTCGGGAAAAACCCCTTCAACCCGGCAATGCTCGGCTTCGCCCTGGCCATGGTGATGTTCCCGCAGCCGATGACCCATTGGCCGGCCCACGGCCTGGACCTGACCGCCGCTTTTCAACAGGTGTTCGGCGCAGGTGGGGCACCGGACGCCTGGGCACAGGCCACTGTGCTGGACAGCCTGCGCATCAACAAAAGCCTGACCATGGACGAGTTGTTCGCCAGCAATCCGGCCTTCGGTCGGTTTGGCGGACACGGTGTGGAGTGGGTGAATCTGGCGTTTCTCGCCGGCGGGTTGTTTTTGCTACAACGCCAGGTCTTTGCCTGGCACGCTCCGCTGGGCATGCTTGCCAGCCTGTTTGTCGCAAGCCTGCTGTGCTGGAATGGTTCAGGTTCGGACTCGCATGGATCGCCGCTGTTTCATCTGCTCAGCGGCGCAACCATGCTCGGCGCGTTCTTCATCATCACTGAACCGGTGTCCGGCGCGAAAACCGCGCTCGCCCGTCTGCTGTTCGGTGTCGGCGTCGGGCTGCTGACTTATTTGATTCGCACCTGGGGCGGATACCCGGATGGCGTGGCATTTGCGGTGTTGCTGATGAATCTTGGCGTACCGGCGCTGGAGCGATTTGCCGCGGCTCGTCAGTCAGAGGTGAGCCCATGAGTCGCACGGTCAGCGCGGTGACTGTTGTGTTGCTGGCCGTCATCGGCATCGCTGCGACGTACGTTGTACAACGCATTAACGCACCACAGATTGCCGCCGCGCAGCGCTTGATCGAAACCCGCAAACTGCTTGATCTGCTGCCGCTTCAAACCTACGACAATCAACCGTTGGAACAACCTTTGGCCTTGGCCGACACTGCCTTGAGCCATAGCACCTTGACGGGCGGTTATCGCGCGACCCTGGGCGGCCAGACTGTAGCGATACTGCTGCGAAGTCAGGCCCAGGGTTATGCGGGCGCCATCGAGTTGTTGATCGCTGTGGATGCCAACGGCAGATTGTTGGGTGTCAAAATCCTCAAACAGACCGAAACGCCAGCACTCGGCGGACATCTCGGTGACTGGCCGAATGCCTGGCTGCAGACGTTTATCGGTAAGTCGGGCAATGAGCCGACAGAGGCGGGCTGGGCGCTGAAAAAGGATCGAGGACAGTTCGACCAAATGGCCGGAGCAACCATCACCTCTCGCGCCGCAATCAGCGCGATCCATGATGCCCTGCGCTATTTCGATAAACATCGTGCGGCACTGCTGGGGAGCGGCACATGAACCGGTCGGCGGCTATTTCGAACGCCTTGATGCTGACCCTGCTGCTTGGCACCAGTGAGTCATTGGCAGGCGCGCGGGGTACATTATTGATGTTCGCTACGGTGGTGAGCCTCTATGGTCTGTGCATGTCCGCTTTACGCTCACGACTCACAGGAACAAGTGTTTTGCTGGCAAGCCTGCTGCTCGCCGCGACTTTCACCAGTTGCGCAGAGCTTATGGCGCAACGCTGGTTTCTACCCTGGCAGCAATCTTTCGGCCTCTATACCAGCCTGTTCGCCTTGCAATGCGTGGTGCTGGAGCACAATGGTTTCTGGTACCAGTCGCTGACCGAGCGCTTCAAGCTTTGCGTTATGTTCGGCAGTTTAATGCTGATGCTCGCCGGGCTGCGTGAGCTCATCGGTCAAGGTAGCCTCGGCCGGGGACTCGCCGAATCATGGCCAGGTATTGTTGTATTCAGCGAAGGGCTGCATTTGATTAGCTTGATCCCCGGCGCTTTTATTTTGTTGGCGCTGCTGCTTGCGGCGCGCCAGGCGTTGATTCGCCCGAACTCAATTTCCAAGGAAACACATCGTCCATGAATGCTGCAAAACGTCTGGAGATTTTTCGCCGCCTGCACGAAGACAATCCGGAGCCGAAGACCGAGCTGGCCTACTCCTCGCCGTTCGAGTTGTTGATCGCCGTGATTCTTTCAGCGCAGTCGACCGATGTCGGTGTCAACAAGGCCACGGCGAAGCTGTTCCCGGTTGCCAATACTCCGGCCGCGATACACGCCTTGGGTGTCGACGGTCTATCCGAATACATCAAGACGATCGGCCTCTACAACAGCAAGGCCAGGAACGTCATTGAAACCTGCCGTTTGCTGGTTGAACGCCATGGCAGCGAGGTTCCGCAAACCCGCGAAGAACTCGAGGCCTTGCCCGGAGTGGGCCGCAAAACCGCAAACGTAGTGCTCAACACGGCTTTCCGGCAACTGACCATGGCTGTCGACACCCACATCTTTCGGGTCAGCAATCGCACCGGCATTGCACCGGGCAAAAATGTGGTCGAGGTGGAAAAAAAGCTGATGAAGTTTGTCCCCAAAGAATTCCTGCTCGACTCTCATCACTGGCTGATTCTTCACGGCCGCTATGTGTGTCTGGCCCGCAAGCCGCGCTGCGGCAGTTGCCGGATCGAGGACTTGTGCGAATACAAAGCCAAAACTTCGGACGATTGACCGGCTATTGGAATAATTGATGAGTCGATTGAAAAAATCTTTTTTACCCGCCGCTGGAATGTCGATATAAGGAGCGCCAAAGGCATTCTTAGCCGGGAGTCAGCTTATGAGTAGCGACACAGAGCAACTGGATGTAGATGACGATATCGCTGCAGAAACTGATGACGCCGAACCTGTGGTCGAAGTCGCCAAGACCAATCTGAGCAAGCGCCGCACCATCGATAACCTGCTTGAGGAGCGCCGACTGCAAAAACGATTGGCCGAGTTCGATTTTGATGACTGATATTTGAAAGCCTCCCGAACCGGAGGCTTTTTACTTTCTGCAGCTAGCTGGATTCGATCGGCCCATGACCCTGTCAGCTACTACAGGTATTCAGACCAGACCATTGCGCTGCGCCAACTCGATCAGGTCAACCAGGGAACGTGCATTAAGCTTCAACAACAAGCGTGTCTTGTAAGTGCTCACGGTTTTGTTACTTAAAAACATGCCATCGGCGATTTCCTTGTTGGTCTTTCCCCGTGCCAACTGCTGTAACACCATCATCTCCCGACCGGACAGACGATCCACCATGTCGGCCTCACTGGCATTGCCCAGACTGGTTCGCACCGTATGCAAAGCCTGATTGGGGAAATAACTGTAGCCTGACAATACCGCCTTGATCGCACTGAGCAGTTCGGTCAGGTCCTGCTGTTTACAAACATAGCCGGCCGCCCCCGACTGCATGCAGCGCATTGAAAAATGCCCGGGCGCCTGTGAAGTCAATACCAGGACTTTAATAGGCATGGCCGTCGAAGTCAGACGCGCGATAACTTCCAGACCATCAAGCTTCGGTATCCCAATATCCAGAATAACAATATCCGGCATTTGTTCTCGAGCCAGTTGTAACGCATCCACACCGTTATCAGTCTCTGCGATGACTTCGTAGCCATGACGTTCCATCAGCATACGCACCGCAAGACGAATGACAGGATGATCATCCACGATCAGCACTTTATTCATGGGCAAGTCCAGTTTCGCTGTTCGAATTTTTAGAACACGCACAATAGCCCAGCCACTTGCTCTATGGCATGCCAGGATAATCATGCACTTGCATCGAAAGACATGCCCTACAGTCATTGCGGATTAATCCTACAAAAAACCGCTGCCCCTAGAAAAAACCGACACCATTGCCTCCTTCGGACGCTGCAATATTTCCCTGTTTACATTGTTACAGGCCACTTCCAGCAGCGCTGAAATCGTGACTCGCCGCGATGACCAATAACGTCTGAGCCCGCGCTGAACAACTTCGATTCGGCGGATGAAAGCAACACGATTTCAAATTGGAAACATCAAGCAATATCAATTGCAGAGCAACACGCCACCTCAGCCAAAATATAAACACCTGAAACAAGATATTTATACCTGACGATTTGTTTTTGCTATAAAAATAAACATCTCGGAAAACAACTACCAAACAACAACCCAACTACCAATACAGTAACTATGAGAAAGATCAGACAGAAGAGCCAAAGCATGTTGAAAATAAAAAACAAAATCACCAACCCAATGACCGTCATTGCCATATTTGCCGCCATCTCGGAAACATCAGCCGCGATCTCGCTACCGTTTCTCGACAATAAGGACCGGGAAATATACGTGTGGTTCTTGATCAGCTTTCCGTTTTATTTGTTATTCCTTTTCTTTATCACACTAAATTTCAACTACCGTTCCCTCTACTCACCCTCCGACTTCGGTAAAGACAAAAACTTTCTAAAAGTAATCGATAACAACGATCGCGAGAACAAACGACACACCTCGCCCCAGGAACCCAGCATGCAAGGTACATTTGGATTATCAAGTTGTATCGTGCCAAGTGAGTCAAACACTGCCGATCGGCAAGATTCATGCAAGATCCACAACGCACCTGACCCACCGACGGACATCAACAAAAAGCCGAACCTGATTGTTCAGCACAACATTCAGTTACCTGCATGGATCAGTAACCTGCACCTCATTGATGCGAGGGATGTCGATGAAGCCAAGGAGTTAGCTACGATTCTGGAAAACATCCGAACCCTCGACAGAAAAACTGCCCGGGTGGTGGTCTTCCTTTCCAATCACGTGTCGGATGTTTTACTGACGAAAAACGCACTGCTGCAAAGCAAGCAGGTAAAAAAGGGCTCGGGCAAGACGCTCTGTATCGTCTATAACCTGTGTTCGCAAGCAGTGACGCTGATGGCACGTACATGAAAGATGAGTCTTGGCGACAAGCGCGAAGACCACAAACACGGCTCGATCAGATCCAGACAAAGAATCATGCAAAAAGGGCGACCTTGTCTCGATGACAAGGCCGCCCTTTTCATTACACGTCAGTCTGCAACGCTTAGAACAGCTTGCGGCCCTTGTTGGCAGCAATGCGCATGCGCAGCGCGTTGAGCTTGATGAAGCCCGCCGCATCAGCCTGGTTGTAAGCACCGCCGTCTTCTTCGAAGGTCGCGATGTTGGCATCGAACAGCGAATCGTCGGACTTGCGGCCGGTAACGATCACGTTGCCTTTGTACAGCTTCAGGCGCACAACGCCGTTCACGTTGACCTGCGAAGCGTCGATCATCTGTTGCAGCATCAGACGCTCAGGGCTCCACCAGTAACCGGTGTAGATCAGGCTGGCATATTTCGGCATCAGCTCGTCTTTGAGGTGAGCGACTTCGCGGTCCAGGGTGATCGATTCGATGGCGCGGTGAGCGCGCAGCATGATGGTGCCGCCCGGGGTTTCGTAGCAGCCACGGGACTTCATGCCGACGTAACGGTTTTCGACGATGTCGAGACGGCCGATACCGTGAGCACCACCGATCTTGTTCAGCGTCGCCAGCACGGTGGCCGGAGTCATTTCAACGCCGTCCAGTGCAACGATGTCGCCGTTGCGGTAGGTCAGTTCCAGGTACTGTGGTTTGTCAGGAGCGTTCTCCGGGGAGACGGTCCATTTCCACATGTCTTCTTCGTGCTCGGTCCAGGTGTCTTCCAGCACGCCGCCTTCATAGGAGATGTGCAGCAGGTTGGCGTCCATCGAGTACGGGGACTTCTTCTTGCCGTGGCGCTCGATCGGGATAGCGTGCTTCTCGGCGTAATCCATCAGCTTCTCGCGGGACAGCAAGTCCCACTCACGCCAAGGCGCGATCACTTTTACGCCTGGCTTGAGGGCGTAGGCACCCAGTTCGAAACGCACCTGGTCGTTGCCCTTGCCGGTGGCGCCATGGGAAATGGCGTCAGCGCCGGTTTCGTTGGCGATTTCGATCAGACGCTTGGCGATCAGCGGACGTGCGATGGAAGTACCCAGCAGGTACTCGCCCTCGTAAACGGTGTTGGCGCGGAACATCGGGTACACGAAATCACGCACGAATTCTTCGCGCAGATCGTCGATGTAGATTTCTTTGACGCCCATGGCCTGAGCCTTGGCGCGGGCCGGCTCGACCTCTTCGCCTTGACCGAGATCAGCGGTGAAAGTCACCACTTCACAGTTATAAGTATCCTGCAGCCACTTGAGGATCACCGAAGTGTCCAGGCCGCCGGAATACGCCAGAACGACCTTGTTTACGTCCGCCATGCCATCACTCCACGGGGTTCTACGGAAAGCCGAGGAGTCTACCGCTCAAACGCGATAATTTACAGAGGCGCGACAGCTTAAGACGACAAAGCGACAGAATCTGTCGAGAGCGCGACGATGACCGGCGGGTCAGGAAGTCGCTGCAGTGCTGGCTGGCGTGCTCGCTTGCGGCGCAGGTGCGGGGCTGACCGGCGCCACGCGTGCCAGTTTTACATTGACCCGACGGTTCTTCGCGCGATTGGCCGCATTGGTGTTCGGCACAATGGGATATTGCTCGCCGTGGAAACGCACGGTGATCTGCGATTCCTGAATACCATTGGCCTTGAAGAAGTCGACCACCGCCAGCGCGCGGCGCCGCGACAGTTCGCGGTTGGTCAGGCGATTACCGCTGTTATCAGAATGGCCGTCGAGCTCGATGTGATTGACCGTCGGGTCGGCCTTCATGAATTCGAGCATTACTTGCAGCTTGGCCTTGGCGGCGGCATCGAGGTCAACACCCTCGCCGGGGAAGCCGATCTGCGACTGTTTGATCTGTTCGAAATTCTGCGGCAGCAATTTCGCCACACAGGTCTGATAGTCGTTAAACGCCTTGCTGAATTTGACCGGCAGCAAGCGCACTTCCGAAACACGGCCATCGCCAGACGCGCGACGTACAACCGGGCTGCGACCGTCCAGCAGGCCACTGATCAGACCACCGGCCTGGGACTGCGAACTGTTGAACAATACGTTGCCACTGCCGAGTCTCACGGATCCGAGATTGATGTCGCCCCGGCCCGGCTGCCAAGGCGCCGCCGCCGCGAGCAAGGTCGCTGAACCGCCGCCAAGCATGGCGTTGTAGGCATTCAGACGAAATATCGCCTGCTCACCGGCCTTGCGCACGAACTCACCCGAGCCGAAATCCGTGATCGGCTGGGTCAGACGACATTCGAACTTGTCCCCGGCGACCGTCCACTCAATGTTCTCCAGACGGGTCTGGTACGTGAGCGCCATCGCGGGAAAGCTGGCAAACACACTGAGCAAGGCTAAATAACGCTGGCGCACGGGAGGCTCCATTGGCTTCTGAAACACAAAGACCGATTCACACTATGTTTACGGCATACCTACGGGATATCGGAAGGTTCCGGCAAAACTTGATAGCGAGTGCCTGCAAGAGTCTTTTCCGGTAGCATTCGCCTCAGTTTGACCCGCCTGGAATCCCCTCATGTCCGACCGCCTGACCCTGCTGCGTCCCGACGACTGGCACATTCATCTTCGCGATGGTGCCGTGTTGACCAATACCGTTGCCGATGTTGCGCGCACTTTTGGCCGCGCCATCATCATGCCCAACCTGGTACCTCCGGTGCGCAACGCCGCTGAAGCCGACGGCTATCGCCAGCGGATTCTCGCTGCCCGCCCGGCCGGCAGTCGCTTCGAGCCGCTGATGGTGCTGTACCTCACCGACCGCACCCAGCCCGAAGAAATTCGTGAAGCCAAGGCCAGCGGTTTTGTCTACGCCGCCAAGCTGTACCCGGCCGGCGCGACCACCAACTCCGATTCCGGCGTGACCAGCATCGACAAGATTCTGCCAGCGATCGAAGCCATGGCCGAAGTCGGCATGCCGCTGTTGATCCACGGTGAAGTCACCCGTGGCGACGTCGATGTGTTTGATCGCGAAAAGATCTTCATCGATGAACACATGCGCCGTGTGGTCGAGCGCTTCCCGACGCTGAAAGTGGTGTTTGAACACATCACCACCGGCGATGCCGTGCAGTTCGTCAACGAGGCTTCGGCCAACGTCGGCGCGACCATCACTGCGCACCACCTGCTCTACAACCGCAACCACATGTTGGTTGGCGGCATTCGGCCGCATTTCTATTGCCTGCCGATCCTCAAGCGCAATACGCATCAGGAAGCCCTGCTCGACGCCGCTACCAGCGGCAGCGCGAAGTTCTTCCTCGGCACCGACTCGGCGCCGCACGCCCAGCACGCCAAGGAAGCCGCCTGCGGCTGCGCCGGCTGCTACACCGCGTACGCCGCCATCGAGATGTACGCCGAAGCCTTCGAACAGCGTAATGCGCTGGACAAACTCGAAGCCTTCGCCAGCCTCAACGGCCCACGTTTCTACGGCCTGCCAGCGAACACCGATCGCATCACCCTGGTTCGTGAAGAATGGACCGCCCCGACCAGCCTGCCATTCGGCGAGCTGACCGTTATCCCGCTGCGCGCCGGTGAAAAACTGCGCTGGCGCCTGCTGGAGGAACACGCGTGAGTGAAGACCATTTCGACGACGAACTGGACGGTCAAAGTAGCGGCGGCGGTTCTCGTCACCCGATGGCAGCACGCTTTCGCGGCTACCTGCCGGTTGTCGTCGACGTAGAAACCGGCGGCTTCAACTCGGCCACCGATGCGTTACTGGAGATTGCTGCGACCACCATCGCCATGGATGAAAAGGGTTTCGTTTACCCCGATCACACCTACTTCTTTCGCGTTGAGCCTTTCGAAGGCGCCAACATCGAAGCAGCAGCGCTGGAGTTCACCGGGATCAAGCTCGATCACCCGCTGCGCATGGCCGTCAGCGAAGAAACCGCGCTGACCGACATCTTCCGTGGCATCCGCAAAGCGCTGAAGGCCAACGGCTGCAAGCGCGCGATTCTGGTCGGCCACAACAGCAGCTTCGACCTCGGCTTCCTCAATGCCGCCGTCGCGCGACTGGACATGAAGCGCAACCCGTTCCACCCGTTCTCCAGCTTTGACACCGCGACGCTGGCCGGTCTTGCCTACGGTCAAACCGTACTGGCAAAAGCCTGCCAGGCCGCCGACATCGATTTCGACGGCCGTGAAGCGCACTCCGCGCGTTACGACACCGAAAAAACCGCTGAGCTGTTCTGCGGCATCGTCAATCGCTGGAAACAGATGGGCGGCTGGGAAGACTTCGACGACTGATTGTTGGTCGTCGGGTAAATCCCGCGCATAAAAAAACCGGCTCAATGAGCCGGTTTTTTGTACCTCGACGTTACGCCTTACAGGGCAGCAGCGTTCTCGGTCAGGTAAGCCGCAACGCCTTCTGGCGACGCGTTCATGCCTTTGTCGCCTTTTTTCCAGTTGGCAGGGCAGACTTCGCCGTGCTCTTCGTGGAATTGCAGAGCGTCGACCAGACGGATCAGCTCTTCCATGTTACGGCCCAGCGGCAGGTCGTTGATGATCTGCGAACGGACAACGCCTTTGTCGTCGATCAGGAACGCGCCACGGAACGCTACGCCACCTTCCGACTCAACGTCGTAAGCCTTGGCGATGTCGTGCTTCATGTCGGCAGCCATGGTGTATTTCACCTGACCGATGCCGCCATTGTTCACTGGGGTGTTGCGCCATGCGTTGTGAGTGAAGTGCGAGTCGATCGACACAGCGATCACTTCAACGTTGCGTGCCTTGAAGTCAGCCATGCGGTTGTCCAGAGCGATCAGCTCGGACGGGCAGACGAAGGTGAAGTCCAGTGGGTAGAAGAACACCAGGCCGTATTTGCCTTTGATGGCCGAGGACAGGGTGAAGCTGTCAACGATCTCGCCATTGCCGAGTACGGCCGGGACGGTGAAGTCAGGGGCTTGTTTGCCTACGAGTACGCTCATTGATATCTCCTGGTGTAAAAACTTGAAGTTCAGGGTCCGCGCCAGCCTGCCACCCTCAGGCGACAGCCCTGTGACACGAACCCCCTTCGCAAGGGCCGACCATCATACACTGCGAATTTGGCCTGTCCTTAACGGTTTTTCAAAGCAGGCGCAGAACGGCGCTGCATTTCCGGGGCCAGGCAAATCGCCAGTAATCACCGTTCGTCAGTCACCGCTGTCAATCGGCAAAAGCCTTCCGAAAGCACTTTGACAATCATTCTCGTTAACATTAAGATCCATCGCAATTGAGTCACAACCAGCGACGGTTCTCACTTATGTATGTTTGTCTCTGCACTGGCGTCACCGACGGACAGATCCGCGAAGCGATCTATGAAGGTTGCTGCAGCTATAAAGAAGTCCGCCAGGCCACCGGCGTCGCCAGCCAATGCGGCAAATGTGCCTGCCTTGCCAAGGAAGTCGTCCGCGAAACCCTGACCAAGCTGCAAACCGCTCAGGCTGCGATCCCTTATCCGGTAGAATTTACTGCCGCGTAATACCCCCTATTTCAGAGAACCGGACTTATGTCCGGTTTTTTTATGCCTGAAAATCAATTGCTTAGGTTCCAGACGCGGAACACAAACATTCTTATTCCGATTAATTTTCATATATTATTCAATAACTTAGGTTTGACACTTATAAGTACGAAGCTCAAACTCTGCCGTATATACAGCGAATACAGGGCAGGACTCCGATCATGAAAGGCGACATTACAGTCATCCAGCATCTCAACAAGATCCTTGCCAATGAGCTGGTCGCGATCAATCAGTACTTCCTGCATGCGCGCATGTACGAAGATTGGGGTCTGAACAAGCTCGGCAAACACGAGTACAAAGAATCCATCGACGAGATGAAACACGCGGACAAGCTGATCAAGCGCATCCTGTTCCTCGAAGGCCTGCCGAACGTACAGGATCTGGGCAAGCTGCACATCGGCGAGCACACCAAGGAAATGCTGGAGTGCGACCTGCGTATCGAGAAGACCGGCCACGCTGACCTGAAGACCGCGATCGCGCATTGCGAAACCGTCGGTGACTTCGGTAGCCGTGAACTGCTTGAAGACATTCTCGAATCCGAAGAAGAACATATCGACTGGCTGGAAACCCAACTGGGCCTGATCGATAAAGTCGGTCTTGAGAACTATCTGCAATCGCAGATGGGCGAAGAGTAGGAGCTGCCGCAGGCTGCGATCTTTTCAGACTGCACCGGCAACTAGCAGTAACTTTTCGAACGCACTAAAAAGCCCCGCCCTCTTTCGAGTGGCGGGGCTTTTTATTGGCTGAAAATCAAAAGATCGCAGCCTCGTTTCACTCGACAGCTCCTGCAGAAGCAGCTGTCGCATGAAACCTGGCTGATCAGGCTTCGGACTTGTTCGCCGCTGCCGCTTCAACAGCCGACTTGATGGTGGTTTGCAGCGAACCGTCTGCAGCCATCTCGGTCATGATGTCGCTACCGCCGACCAGCTCACCGCCAACCCACAGTTGCGGGAAAGTCGGCCAGTTGGCGTATTTAGGCAGGTTGGCGCGGATTTCCGGGTTCTGCAGGATGTCCACGTACGCAAACTTTTCACCACACGCCATTACAGCCTGCGCAGCTTTCGCGGAGAAGCCGCACTGCGGGGCATTCGGCGAGCCTTTCATGTAAAGCAGAATGGTGTTGTTGGCAATCTGCTCTTTAATCGTTTCGATGATATCCATGGAGCACCTCGGCTGAACTTTCCGACTCACGGGTCGGCACGGTGACGCATTGTAACGGAATCCCGAGCGCCATGCTCGGTCTCCCCGACGGTCACGCTCAAGCCGCCGCCACGGTGACCGGCACGCCGTTCAGCGCCGCATTGCCGGACAACTCGTCGAGCTGACATTCATCAGTCAGGTCATTGGCACTCGACCCCGGCTGACCGCTGGCAATCGCCATCTGTACGCCTGGCCGTGCATGACCCCAACCATGCGGCAGGCTGACCACGCCTCTCATCATGTCGAGGCTGCCGAGCACTTCCACCTCGATCTGCCCCACCCGCGAACTGACGCGCACCAACTGACCATCGTTGAGACCACGGCTGGCGAGATCATCAGGGTGCATCAGCAACTGATGGCGTGGCTTGCCCTTCACCAGACGGTGGTAGTTGTGCATCCACGAATTGTTGCTGCGTACATGGCGACGGCCGATCATCAGCAGCTCATCAGCAGCAGGCGCCTGCAACGCGGCAAACCGTGCGAGGTCGGCAAGGATCTCTGGCGGCGCGGCCTGCACATGCTGGTTTGGCGTTTTCAGACGCGGCGCCAGATTCGCTTTCAAAGCGCCCAGATCAACGCCATGGGGATGATCGAACAATGTCGCCAACGAGAGCTTCTGCTCTGACGCGTCTCCGTACATGCCCATGCGCAGACCCATGTCGATCATCTTCGCTGGTGGCATGGTCGGTTTCAGCTCCTTGCCGGTTGTTTCGGCGAAGGCCTTGGCCAGACCGACAAAGATCTCCCAGTCATGCAGCGCGCCCTCGGGCCTGGCAAGGATCGCGCGATTGAAGCGAGTGACATTACGCACCGCGAACAGATTGAACGTGGTGTCGTAGTGATCGTTCTCCAGCGCCGACGTCGACGGCAGGATCAGATCGGCGTAACGCGTGGTTTCGTTGATGTACAGGTCGATGCTGACCATGAATTCCAGGCCGTCCAGCGCCTGTTCCAGTTGCCGTCCGTTCGGCGTCGACAGCACCGGGTTGCCGGCCACCGTGATCAGCGCTCGGATCTGACCCTCGCCTTCGGTGAGCATCTCTTCGGCCAGTGCCGAAACCGGCAACTCGCCGCCGTACTCGGGACGCCCGGACACCCGGCTCTGCCACTTGTTGAAGTGTCCGCCGGAGGTCGATGCCACCAGATCCACTGCGGGTTCGGTGCACAACGCGCCACCTACCCGGTCGAGGTTGCCGGAGACCAGGTTGATCAACTGCACCACCCAGTGGCACAGCGTGCCAAAGGCCTGGGTTGAAACGCCCATCCGGCCATAGCAAACCGCACTCGGCGCGGCGGCAAAATCACGCGCCAACTGACGGATCTGCTCGGCGGGAACGGCGCACAGCGGACTCATCGCATCTGCCGTGAACGTCGCCACTGCAGCGCGCACCTCGTCGAGCCCATCGACCGGCAAATGACTGTCGCGGGTCAGGCCTTCACGGAACAACGTGTTGAGCACACCAAACAACAACGCCGCATCACCACCCGGGCGCACGAACAGATGCTGATCAGCCATCGCCGCCGTTTCGCTGCGCCGTGGATCGACCACCACGACCTTACCACCGCGAGCCTGAATAGCTTTTAAACGTTTCTCGACATCGGGCACGGTCATGATGCTGCCGTTGGACGCCAGCGGATTGCCGCCGAGGATCAACATGAAATCGGTGTGGTCGATGTCCGGAATCGGCAATAGCAAGCCGTGGCCGTACATCAAATAACTGCTCAGGTGGTGCGGCAACTGATCGACCGAGGTCGCCGAGAAGCGATTGCGCGTCTTCAGCAAACCGAGGAAATAATTGCTGTGGGTCATCAGCCCGTAGTTATGCACGCTTGGGTTGCCTTGATAGACCGCGACCGCGTTCTGGCCGTGACGCTCCTGAATCGCCGCCAGCTTCTCGGCCACCAGCGCAAAAGCCTCGTCCCACTCGATCGGCAGCCATTCGCTGCCCACGCGGCGCATCGGCTGACGCAGACGGTCGGGGTCATTCTGAATGTCTTGCAGCGCCACGGCTTTGGGGCAGATGTGGCCGCGACTGAAGGTGTCGAGCGCATCGCCTTTGATCGAGGTGATCGCGACATTGCCATCGGTTTCGGTGGTCTCGATGGTCAGGCCGCAAATGGCCTCACACAGGTGGCAGGCACGGTGATGGAGAGTCTTGGTCATGGCCAGTCTCTGTCTTGTTCTGGGCGGGCAATCACGCCCGCGGGAACAAAACTATGGCCCGAGCGAAGAAGCGGCGCCAGCGACGTTCGTCTTGTGAATCGATGCCTATCAGGTGAGCCGATAGACCGCCGCGCTCAACTCGATGGAAGCTGCGGAGGTGCTGCGAGCTGGATTTCCTGGATGGTTTCGATCTGCTCGTGGGCGACGTGAACGCCGGTGAGTTCGCCGATCAATCGCCAGTGTTCGTCGAGCCCGGCGCTGATGGTTGCCATGCGATCGATCATGTGGCGGCCGGCGCTCTTGACGACTTCGTCTTCGCTGCGCAGCAGTTCGAACGACATTGAGGTGACCGACGCGGTGAGATGGGTCAGAGAGCGAGCCGTGTGGCCCAGCAATTCCATTAACAGTTTTTCTTTCGATTCCATGCGGAGGCTTCCTGCGTCGCTCGAAACTTATTTATAACCCAGCACTTTGCTTTAGCAAATGTTTCAGCTCGAGCATCCGACCAAGTGGTGGCATGGCGCCACGGTCGTAAACCGACTCAGCGTGCTCCATCCCCGCCACGGCGCATTGCCAAGCCCTGCGAGGCCAGTGTACAAAGGGACTCGCTGCTGTCCTGAACCCGGCTTCAAATGCGCGACTGCAAAATCCGGTGCGCCCTCCGAATCCCGCAAAAACCGTAGCCTATTGGCGTAACGCGACATTTAGTGTCAATATCGCGCCTTCCCCTATTTCGTCGCCCCGTGCGGCTTACGCCGCAGGTCTCGCCCGTTGTTCCGTTAAACAAGGCTTTGAGCATCTGCGGTTTGTAGCAAAAGGTAGTCAATGATGAGCGCAAGGCACTTTCTCTCCCTGATGGATTGCACGCCCGAAGAGCTGGTCAGCGTGATCCGTCGAGGCGTTGAGCTCAAGGACCTGCGTAACCGCGGCGTACTGTTCGAGCCTCTGAAAAACCGCGTACTGGGCATGATCTTCGAGAAGTCCTCGACCCGTACGCGCATCTCCTTCGAGGCCGGCATGATCCAGCTCGGCGGTCAGGCGATCTTCCTGTCGCCGCGTGACACCCAACTGGGCCGTGGCGAGCCGATCGGCGATTGTGCCATCGTCATGTCGAGCATGCTCGATGCGGTGATGATCCGTACCTTTGCCCACAGCACCCTGACCGAATTCGCCGCCAACTCGCGCGTGCCCGTGATCAACGGCCTGTCCGATGATCTGCACCCGTGCCAGTTGCTGGCCGACATGCAGACGTTCCTCGAGCACCGTGGCTCGATCCAGGGCAAAACCGTGGCCTGGATCGGCGACGGCAACAACATGTGCAACAGCTATATAGAAGCGGCGATGCAGTTCGACTTCCAGTTGCGCATCGCTTGCCCGGAAGGCTACGAGCCCAACCCTGAATTCGTCGCCAAGGCCGGTGATCGCGTGACCATCGTTCGCGACCCGCAAGACGCCGTGCGTGGCGCGCACCTGGTGAGCACCGATGTCTGGACTTCGATGGGCCAGGAAGAGGAAACTGCCAAGCGCCTCAAGCTGTTCGCGCCGTTCCAGGTCAACCGTGCCCTGCTCGACCTCGCTGCCGAGGACGTGCTGTTCATGCATTGCCTGCCGGCGCACCGTGGCGAAGAAATCAGTCTCGACCTGCTTGATGACCCGCGCTCCGTCGCCTGGGATCAGGCAGAAAACCGTCTCCACGCACAGAAGGCCCTGCTCGAGTTCCTCGTTGAACCGGCATATCACCACGCATGAGCCATGAATTACTGCTGAACCTGCGCAACCTCGCTTGCGGTTATCAAGATCAACGTGTGGTGCAGAACCTCAATCTGCACCTCAACGCCGGTGACATCGGTTGCCTGCTCGGCTCTTCCGGCTGCGGCAAGACCACCACCCTGCGCGCCATCGCCGGCTTCGAACCGGTGCACGAGGGCGAAATCACCCTCGGCGGCGAAACCATCTCCAGCGCCGGTTTCACCTTGGCGCCGGAGAAACGCCGGATCGGCATGGTGTTCCAGGACTACGCGCTGTTTCCGCACCTGAGCGTTGCCGACAACATCGCCTTCGGCATTCGCAAACACCCGCACAAAGAGCGGGTCACCGAAGAGCTGCTCGAACTGGTCAACCTGAAAAACCTCGGCAAGCGCTTCCCGCACGAATTGTCCGGCGGCCAGCAACAGCGTGTCGCCCTCGCCCGCGCCCTGGCGCCGGAACCGCAATTGCTGCTGCTTGATGAGCCGTTCTCCAACCTCGATGGCGAACTGCGCCGCAAGCTCAGTCATGAGGTGCGCGACATTCTCAAGGCCCGTGGCACCAGCGCGATCCTCGTGACCCACGATCAGGAAGAAGCCTTCGCCGTCAGCGACCACGTTGGCGTGTTCAAGGAAGGTCGCCTGGAGCAGTGGGACACGCCGTATAACCTGTACCACGAACCGGCAACGCCGTACGTGGCCAGCTTCATCGGTCAGGGTTACTTCATTCGCGGCCAGCTCGGCAGCCCGGAATCGGTGCAGACCGAACTGGGTGAGCTGCGTGGCAATCGGGCTTATACCTGGCCGATTGGCGGGGCGGTGGATGTATTGCTGCGCCCGGATGACATCGTTTATGCACCGGACAGTGGCTTGAAAGCACGGATTGTCGGCAAGACCTTTCTGGGCGCTTCGACGCTGTATCGCCTGCAACTGCCGACGGGGGCGCAGCTGGAATCGATTTTCCCGAGCCATGCTGATCATCAGGTGGGGGCGGAGGTGGGGATTCGCGTAGCCGCTGAACATCTGGTGTTGTTCCAGGCATCGGGCAGTACCGCCGCACAAATCCCGGCGGCGGAAAACGGCGTCCGCCGGTACAGCAACGCACTCTGATCCAACATGGATCAAAACTGTGGGAGCGAGCCTGCTCGCGAATGCAATGTATCAGTCACAGATGATTTGACTGACCTACCGTATTCGCGAGCAGGCTCGCTCCCACAAGTTTTTTTGGACTAGCCCAACAACAATGTACCGCTGGCAACCAGCGTCGCATTGCCGCCAATCTTCACCCGCTCGCCCTCTAGCCGACAAAACAACTCCCCGCCCCGCGCCGAACGCTGGCACGCAGTCAGGCTCGACTTGCCCAAGCGTTTTGACCAATACGGAATCAGGCTGCAATGCGTCGACCCGGTCACCGGATCCTCATTGATGCCAATCGCCGGGGCAAAATAGCGCGAGACGAAATCGTGCTGATTGCCGCGCGCCGTGACGATCGCGCCCAGCCACGGCAGCTTGGCCAGCGCAACCATGTCCGGCTGGCAATCGAGCACGGCCTGCTCCGATTCCAGTACTACGAACAGTTCGTTGGAGCCGAGTACATCGACCGCCTCGACACCCAGCGCCCGCTCGACGTCGACAGTTACACCAATCTCGGACGGCACGATCGAAGGGAAATCCAGCCACAACCGATCACCTTCCCGCGTGACGCTCAGCGGACCGGATTTACAGGTGAAGTCGATACGCTCGGCGGATTCCTTGTAGATCTCGAACAGCACATAAGCACTGGCCAGCGTAGCGTGCCCGCACAACGGCACTTCGGTGGTCGGGGTGAACCAGCGGATATGCCAGGCCTGACCCTCGCGTACCAGAAACGCAGTTTCCGCCAGATTGTGTTCGGCGGCGATCTTCTGCATCAGCTCATCCGCGAGCCAGGCGTCCAGCCGATAGACCATCGCCGGATTGCCACTGAACGGCCGATCACTGAACGCGTCGACCTGATGAAACTCGAGCTGCATAACCTTCTCCCTAAGTCAGTCGCCAGAGCATGCAACCACGCGGCGATCAGCGCCAGTGACAGAACCGGCGAATTTTCTGCATACAGCGATCACGGTCACGCGCGGCCAATATCGGCAAATTTCGCCTGGGTATGCTCGGCGAGCACGGCGGGTGCCAGTTCGACCTCCAGGCCTCGCCGACCGGCACTGACATAAATAGTCGCAAAACCCTGAGCCGAGTTATCAATGAAGGTGCGCAGGCGCTTTTTCTGCCCCAACGGACTGATGCCTCCCAACAGATAACCGGTGGAGCGTTGTGCGGCCGCCGGGTCAGCCATCTCGGCTTTTTTCACTCCCGCCGCATGCGCCAGACCTTTGAGATCGAGACTTCCGACGACCGGCACCACCGCCACCAGCAACTCACCTTTTTCGCTGGCCGCCAGCAAGGTTTTAAACACCTGCGCCGGTTCCAGTGCCAGTTTCTCTGCGGCCTCCAGCCCATAGGAGGCGGCTTTGGGGTCATGTTCGTAACTGTGCACGCGATGTTCGGCACGAACTTTTTTCAACAAGTCCAACGCAGGGGTCATGGCAGCTCCAGGCTCGGCAGTGACAGAAAAATGCTGCGTCGGATTCTAGGCGATCAGCCCCCAAAAGGCTCTATCCCAAGCCACGATTCCCGTGGCTTGCAGACATTCCACAAGCACCATCGCGCGTCGATGCCAGAGGATCATTCACGCAGCGAATAGTTTTATTGTGACCGATGGTTCACTTTCGACCTTTGACAGGTTTGTTTCTTGTCTATATTTTTTCGAATCTGAATAATGTAAGAATTATCGTCATCGCAGCACCCAGCAGTAAACCGGGAACGGAATGGGGATTCCTACCTGGTGAAAATCGCGCCCTGCCCTACCGGCAAGACGCCAGACAACAACAAAAACCGAGGTTTTCAATGACAACTGCTTTACAGCAACCAACGCTCTCGAGCCAATGCATGGCCGAGTTTCTGGGTACTGCTCTTCTGATCTTTTTCGGCACAGGCTGTGTCGCCGCGCTCAAAGTCGCGGGCGCCAGCTTTGGCCTGTGGGAAATCAGCATCATCTGGGGCGTCGGCGTGAGCATGGCGATCTACCTCACTGCCGGTGTTTCCGGCGCGCACCTGAACCCGGCGGTCAGCATCGCGCTGGCGATCTTCGCTGACTTCGAAAAGCGCAAACTGCCGTTCTATATTCTGTCGCAGATCGCTGGAGCGTTCTGCGGTGCGTTGCTGGTTTACACGCTGTACAGCAATCTTTTCTTCGATTACGAACAAACTCACCAAATGGTTCGTGGCTCGGCGGCCAGCCTCGAGTTGGCCTCGGTGTTCTCGACCTTCCCCAATCCGGTGCTGTCGACTGCTCAGGCGTTCCTGGTCGAGATGATCATCACCGCGATCCTGATGGGCGTGATCATGTCGCTGACCGACGACAACAACGGTTTGCCGAAAGGCCCGCTGGCACCGCTGCTGATCGGTTTGCTGATTGCCGTGATCGGTAGCTCGATGGGCCCGCTGACCGGTTTCGCGATGAACCCGGCGCGTGACTTCGGTCCGAAGCTGATGACTTTCTTTACCGGCTGGGGTGAAATTTCCTTCACTGGCGGTCGCGATATTCCGTACTTCCTGATTCCGATTTTTGCACCGATTGTCGGTGCCTGCCTCGGCGCTGCCGGGTATCGCGGGCTCATCGCCCGTCACCTGACCGGCGCCACACCTGCTACAAAGGATGCAGAACCGGCCATTGACGGCAAACCAAGAACTTCTTGAAACAGTCGGCGCAGGCTCCTGCCCAATAGAGCCTGCGCCACGGCCCACTCTCCCTTATTTCGTCCAAGGCAATCGACATGACCGACATTCAGAATAAGAACTACATCATTGCCCTCGATCAGGGTACGACCAGCTCCCGCGCGATCATTTTCGACCGCGATGCGAACGTGGTCTGCACCGCGCAGCGCGAATTCGCCCAGCATTACCCACAGGCCGGCTGGGTCGAACACGACCCGATGGAAATCTTCGCCACCCAGAGCGCAGTGATGGTTGAAGCGCTGGCCCAGGCCGGTCTGCATCACGATCAGGTCGCTGCCATCGGCATCACCAACCAGCGTGAAACCACCGTGGTCTGGGACAAGACCACCGGCCGGCCGGTGTACAACGCCATCGTCTGGCAGTGCCGCCGCAGCACCGAGATCTGCCAGCAGCTCAAGCGTGACGGCCACGAAGAGTACATCCGCGACAACACCGGTCTGGTCACCGACCCGTACTTCTCCGGCACCAAGCTGAAGTGGATCCTCGATAACGTCGAAGGCAGCCGTGAACGTGCGCGTAACGGCGAACTGCTGTTCGGCACCGTCGATAGCTGGCTGATCTGGAAATTCACCGGTGGCAAAGTGCACGTCACCGACTACACCAACGCCTCGCGCACCATGCTCTTCAACATCCACTCGCTGGAGTGGGATTCGAAGATGCTGGAGATCCTCGACATCCCGCGCGAAATGCTCCCGGAAGTGAAGGCCTCCTCGGAAATCTACGGTCGCACCAAGAGCGGCATCGCCATCGGCGGTATCGCTGGCGACCAGCAGGCCGCCCTGTTCGGTCAAATGTGCGTCGAGCCGGGTCAGGCAAAAAACACCTACGGCACCGGCTGCTTCCTGCTGATGAACACCGGCGACAAAGCGGTGAAATCCCAGCACGGCATGCTCACCACCATCGCTTGCGGCCCGCGTGGCGAAGTCGCTTATGCGCTGGAAGGCGCAGTGTTCAACGGTGGTTCGACCGTGCAATGGCTGCGTGATGAGCTGAAGATCATCAACGACGCCCACGACACCGAATACTTCGCCAACAAAGTGAAGGACAGCAACGGCGTGTACCTGGTACCGGCGTTCACCGGTCTCGGCGCTCCGTACTGGGACCCGTATGCCCGTGGCGCGCTGTTCGGTCTGACGCGCGGTGTGCACGTCGATCACATCATCCGTGCTGCGCTGGAATCGATCGCCTACCAGACCCGCGACGTGCTAGACGCCATGCAGCAGGACTCCGGCGAACGCCTCAAAGCCCTGCGCGTGGATGGCGGTGCGGTGGCCAACAACTTCCTTATGCAGTTCCAGGCCGACATCCTCGGCACGCAAGTCGAGCGCCCGCAAATGCGCGAGACCACGGCACTCGGCGCGGCGTACCTGGCCGGCCTGGCGTGCGGTTTCTGGGGCAGCCTGGAAGAACTGCGCGGCAAAGCGGTAATCGAGCGCGAGTTCGAACCGAGCCTGGACGAAGTGGAGAAAGAGAAACTGTATAAAGGCTGGAAAAAAGCCGTCAGCCGCACCCGTGACTGGGCGCGTGAGGACGCTGAATAAGCCAACCTGCAGAGACTGACAGGTAACTAACTGGTCGGGAGCGGATTCCTGCGGCATCATGGGCAAATTTTGCACGGCAGCCCAAAGGAAGCCCCATGAATCTGCCTCCCCGTCAGCAGCAAATTCTCGAGCTGGTCCGCGAACGCGGCTATGTGAGCATCGAGGAAATGGCTACGCTGTTCGTTGTTACCCCGCAAACCATTCGCCGCGACATCAATCAGCTCGCGGAAGCCAATCTGCTGCGCCGTTACCATGGCGGCGCCGCTTACGATTCCAGCGTAGAAAACACCGCTTATGCAATGCGCGCCGACCAGATGCGCGATGAAAAACAACGCATCGGTGAAGCCATCGCCGCCCAGATCCCCGATCACGCCTCGCTGTTCATCAATATCGGCACCACCACCGAATCGATTGCCCGCGCCCTGCTCAATCACAATCACCTGAAGATCATCACCAATAACCTGCACGTGGCGTCGATGCTCAGTGCCAAGGATGATTTCGATGTGCTGCTGACGGGTGGCAATGTCCGTCGTGACGGCGGTGTTGTCGGTCAGGCGAGCGTGGATTTCATCAATCAGTTCAAGGTCGATTTTGCGCTGGTCGGGATTAGCGGTATCGACGAGGACGGCAGTCTGCTCGACTTTGATTATCAGGAAGTTCGGGTTTCGCAGGCGATCATTGCCAACGCGCGGCAGGTGATTCTGGCGGCGGATTCGAGCAAGTTCGGACGTAACGCGATGATCCGGTTGGGGCCGATCAGTCTGATTGATTGTCTGGTGACCGATCAGCAGCCGGTGCCGGCGCTGGCGCAGTTGTTGAGTCAGCACAAGATTCGCCTGGAAGTCGTTTAACCCTTCTTATCTTCATTGGCTAGCAGGCTCGCTCCCACACTGGAATGCATTTCAAACTGTGGGAGCGAGCCGGCTCCGGGCGGCGATCCGACGAAAGCGATCACTCAAACAACACACCTCTCGCGCCATTAAGCGCCTCCCATGTTCGAAAATTTTCCTTTCTTTGATCTTCGATGAGTTTTTTCAATCGAACGTGACTGGCTGCGCGCGTCTTTATGGGCTACCATTTTCGCAAATGAACATTCATGTTCGATTTCCAATATAGAAAATCAAAAAAACCCGAGGCCAGCCGATGTCCACCTCTACCTTGCGTACGCCCCCAATCTCCGAGATCTACGACATCGCCGTTATCGGCGGCGGGATCAATGGCGTGGGGATCGCAGCGGATGCCGCCGGTCGCGGGCTTTCGGTGTTCCTTTGCGAAAAGGACGATCTGGCCAGCCACACCTCGTCGGCCAGCAGCAAGCTGATCCACGGTGGCCTGCGCTACCTCGAACATTACGAATTCCGTCTGGTGCGTGAAGCGCTGGCCGAGCGTGAAGTGCTGCTGGCCAAGGCGCCGCACATCGTCAAGCCGATGCGCTTCGTGTTGCCGCACCGTCCGCACCTGCGTCCAGCGTGGATGATTCGTGCCGGCCTGTTCCTCTACGACAACCTCGGCAAGCGCGAAAAACTGCCGGGCTCGAAAAGCCTCAAGTTCGGCGCCGACAGCGCGCTGAAAAGCGAAATCAAGAAAGGCTTCGAATATTCCGATTGCTGGGTCGACGATGCCCGCCTGGTAGTACTCAACGCCATGGCCGCCCGTGACAAAGGCGCCCACGTGCACACTCAGACCCGTTGCGTCAGCGCCCGTCGCGCCAAAGGCCTGTGGCACCTGAATCTGGAACGCGCCGACGGCAGCCTGTTTTCGATTACCGCCAAAGCGCTGGTGAACGCCGCCGGCCCCTGGGTTGCCAAGTTCATCCGTGACGACCTGAAGATGGAATCGCCGTACGGCATCCGTCTGATTCAGGGCAGCCACATCATCGTGCCGAAACTGTACGAAGGTGATCACGCGCACATTCTGCAAAACGAAGATCAGCGCATCGTTTTCACTATTCCGTATCTGAACCACTTCACCCTGATCGGTACGACCGACCGCGAATACACCGGCGATCCGGCGAAAGTGGCGATCACTGAAGGCGAAACCGATTACCTCTTGAAAGTGGTGAATGCCCACTTCAAGAAACAGGTGAGCCGCGACGACATCCAGCACAGCTACTCGGGCGTACGCCCATTGTGCAACGACGAATCCGACAACCCGTCGGCGGTCACCCGCGATTACACCCTGGCCTTGTCCGGCAACACGGAAGAAGCGCCACTGCTGTCGGTGTTCGGCGGCAAGCTGACCACCTACCGCAAACTCGCCGAGTCGGCGATGGCGCAGTTGCTGCCGTTCTTCACCCAGATGCGCCCGAGCTGGACCGCCACCGCCACACTGCCCGGCGGCGAGAACATGACAACCCCGCAGGCCTTGAGCGCGCTGATCCGCGACAAGTTCGACTTCGTACCGACCGAGATCGCTCGCCGCTGGTCCACCACTTACGGCAGCCGCACCTGGCGTATGCTCGAAGGTGTGGAAACCCTCGCCGACATGGGCGAACACATTGGCGGCGGGCTCTACACCCGTGAGGTCGATTACCTGTGCAGCGAAGAGTGGGCGACCACGGCGCATGACATTCTGTGGCGTCGTAGCAAGCTGGGGTTGTTTACCACTCCGGCCGAGCAGGAGAAGCTTGCGGCGTATCTGGGTAAGGTTGAGCAGAACCGTAGCAAGATCGAAGCGGCGTGATGTGAACATTGTTTAAACGAGAAGCCCCTGAATTGAGAGATTCAGGGGCTTTTTGTTTTGTGGGTTCTGTTGAACCTGATTGGGTCAGTTAGATCCTTCCCCCTCACCCCAGCCCTCTCCCCCAGGGGGTAGAGGGGGAAGGGAGCCGATCTTCATGGGGTTCAAAACTTGAGTTCGACTCGATATCTCACGTCGGCATAAATCGACCATCCACCGCGATCAGTCCCCTCTCCCTCCGGGAGAGGGTTAGGGTGAGGGGCTTTTTATCGTTCGGTTTTCCGAACGCAACCTCCCGATCGATTCGGTAAACCGGATCAGTTACGCCAAAAAAAACCATCACAAAACTTTAATAACGTTATAAATCATAAAGTTAAGAACGTCTCACTGGTATGGCACGACTCATGCTCTACACTCTTTCGACGAATGCCTGTTGCGCCAACACTTCAGGAGCCGT
This sequence comes from Pseudomonas sp. CROZ-RG-20F-R04-15, assembly GCF_022662375.1. Taxonomy (GTDB): domain Bacteria; phylum Pseudomonadota; class Gammaproteobacteria; order Pseudomonadales; family Pseudomonadaceae; genus Aquipseudomonas. The sequence continues at coordinate 66,069 of NZ_JAKNQL010000004.1, forward strand.
CAGGCATTCGAAGCACAAAAGGGCCGACGAACTGGCTCCATAAAAAAAACAATTCGAGGAAAATTTGATGCGCATCGTTCCCCATATCCTGGGCGCAGCCATTGCGGCCGCTCTGATCAGCACGCCAGTTTTCGCCGCCGAACTCACCGGCACCCTGAAGAAAATCAACGATTCGGGCACCATCACGCTCGCTCACCGCGACAGCTCCATTCCGTTTTCCTACATTGCCGATGCTTCCGGCAAACCAGTGGGCTACTCCCACGACATTCAAGTGGCCATCGTTGAAGCCCTGAAAAAAGACCTGAACAAGCCGGATCTGCAGGTCAAGTACAACCTGGTCACCTCGCAAACCCGTATCCCGCTGATCCAGAACGGCACCGCGGATATCGAGTGCGGCTCCACCACCAACAACGCCGAACGCGCTCAGCAAGTCGACTTCACCGTCAATATCTTCGAAATCGGCACCCGTCTGCTGGTCAAGAAAGACAAGGATGGCAAGCCTTCCTACGCTGACTTTGCCGACCTGAAAGGCAAAAACGTCGTGACCACCGCTGGCACCACGTCCGAGCGCATCATCAAAGCGATGAACGCCGACAAGCAGATGGGCATGAACATCATCTCCGCCAAAGACCACGGCGAATCCTTCAACATGCTGGAAAGCGGCCGTGCCGTTGCCTTCATGATGGACGACGCCCTGCTCGCCGGCGAAGAAGCCAAGGCCAAGAAACCGGCTGACTGGATCATCACCGGTACGCCGCAGTCCTTCGAAGCCTATGCGTGCATGGTTCGTAAAGACGACCCGGCCTTCAAGAAGGCTGTCGATGACGCCATCGTCGCCCTGTACAAGTCTGGCGAGATCAACAAGATCTACAGCAAGTGGTTCGAAAGCCCGGTTCCACCAAAAGGCCTGAACCTGAACTTCCCGATGAGCGACAAGGTAAAAGATCTGATCGCCAACCCGAGCGACAAGCCGGCGCCTGACGTAAAAATCTGATTCCTGACTAACCTTATTGCCTGAGGGGGGCCACTCTCCCTCAGGCGTCTGTTACTACCTGCGGGCTGTACTGTGGAACACTCGACCTGGCGGTTTTCGAGCCGATCGCGTGTGCCTGACGTTCAACGTCAGGCGGGAAAGGATCTTCCCCAAGCGGGTGCTTGTACATCGATCGATCTCGAGGGGAGACCCTAATGAATTACAACTGGGACTGGGGCGTATTCTTCAAGTCCACCGGCGTCGGCAGCGAGACTTATCTCGACTGGTACGTCACCGGTTTGGGCTGGACCATCGCCATCGCCATCGTGGCGTGGATCATCGCCTTGCTGCTGGGCTCCATTCTGGGCGTCATGCGTACGGTGCCGAACCGCATCGTATCGGGCATCGCGACCTGCTACGTCGAGCTGTTCCGTAACGTGCCGCTGCTGGTTCAGCTGTTCATCTGGTACTTTCTGGTGCCCGACCTGCTGCCGCAAAACCTGCAGGACTGGTACAAACAGGACCTCAACCCGACCACCTCGGCTTACCTGAGCGTTGTCGTGTGCCTGGGTCTGTTTACCGCTGCCCGCGTTTGCGAACAAGTGCGTACCGGCATCCAGGCGCTGCCACGCGGCCAGGAATCCGCTGCTCGCGCCATGGGCTTCAAACTGCCGCAGATCTACTGGAACGTGCTGCTGCCCCAGGCCTACCGGATCATCATTCCACCGCTTACCTCGGAATTCCTCAACGTCTTCAAGAACTCCTCCGTGGCGTCCCTGATCGGCCTGATGGAACTGCTGGCGCAAACCAAACAGACCGCCGAATTCTCGGCCAACCTGTTTGAAGCGTTCACCCTGGCCACGCTGATCTACTTCACCCTGAACATGAGCCTGATGTTGCTGATGCGCATGGTCGAGAAGAAAGTCGCGGTGCCCGGCCTGATCTCCGTGGGGGGTAAATAATGGACTTCGATTTCAGCGGCATCATCCCCGCCATTCCGGGCCTGTGGAACGGCATGGTCATGACCTTGCAGTTGATGGTCATGGGCGTGGTCGGCGGCATCGTGCTGGGGACGATTCTGGCGCTGATGCGCCTGTCGTCGAGCAAATTGCTGTCCCGTGTGGCCGGCGCTTATGTGAACTACTTCCGTTCGATCCCGCTGCTGTTGGTGATCACCTGGTTCTACCTGGCGGTACCGTTCGTGCTGCGCTGGATCACCGGTGAAGACACGCCGATCGGTGCATTCACCTCCTGCGTCGTGGCGTTCATGATGTTCGAAGCCGCGTACTTCTGCGAAATCGTCCGCGCCGGTGTGCAGTCGATCCCCAAAGGCCAGATGGCCGCAGCGCAGGCAATGGGCATGACCTATGGCCAGACCATGCGCCTGATCATCCTGCCCCAGGCGTTCCGCAAGATGACCCCGTTGCTGCTGCAACAGTCGATCATCCTGTTTCAGGACACCTCGCTGGTCTACACCGTGGGCCTGGTGGACTTCCTCAACTCCGCCCGCTCCAGCGGCGACATCATCGGTCGTTCCAACGAGTTCCTGATCTTCGCCGGTGTCGTCTACTTCATCATCAGCTTTTCCGCCTCGCTGCTGGTCAAGCGTCTGCAAAAAAGGTTCGCCGTATGATCTCTATCAAAAACATCAACAAGTGGTATGGCGACTTCCAGGTGCTGACTGATTGCAGCACCGAGGTCAAAAAAGGCGAAGTGATCGTGGTCTGCGGCCCGTCGGGTTCCGGCAAATCGACCCTGATCAAATGCGTCAACGCGCTGGAGCCGTTCCAGAAAGGCGACATCGTCGTCGACGGCACCTCGATAGCCGATTCGAAGACCAACCTGCCGAAACTGCGTTCGCGCGTCGGCATGGTGTTCCAGCATTTCGAACTGTTCCCGCACCTGACCATCACCGAAAACCTGACCATCGCGCAGATCAAGGTGTTGGGCCGCAGCAAGGAAGAGGCGACCAAGAAAGGCCTGCAACTGCTCGACCGCGTTGGTTTGTCCGCTCACGCCCACAAGCATCCGGGGCAATTGTCCGGTGGTCAGCAACAGCGTGTGGCGATTGCCCGTGCGCTGGCGATGGACCCGATCGTCATGCTGTTCGACGAACCGACTTCGGCGCTCGACCCGGAGATGGTCAACGAAGTGCTCGACGTGATGGTGCAACTGGCCCATGAAGGCATGACCATGATGTGCGTAACCCACGAAATGGGCTTTGCGCGCAAAGTGGCCGACCGCGTGATTTTCATGGACGCCGGCAAGATCATCGAGGACTGCCCGAAAGAGGAATTCTTCGGCGATATCAGTGCCCGCTCCGAACGCGCGCAGCACTTCCTCGAGAAAATCCTGCAGCACTAAAACCGAGTACTTGCGCCATCACACTGATCCCTGTGGGAGCGAGCTTGCTCGCGAAAGCGGACTGACATTCAACATTGATGTTGACTGATCCGGCCTCTTCGCGAGCAAGCTCGCTCCCACAGGGACAGCGGTGAGCCTGCAAGTGTGGTGGTTGACCCAAGGCAACTGTGATGAAATGCGACCCCAATCTCTATCGCGCCGCGCCGCCATCACTTGCCGTGAAGCCTCGTCTGATTCGCCATCTGTTTCTGCCGCCGCTGGTCATCATCCTGATGATCGGGCTGGGTTACGCCGGCTTCTGGACCAGTGAGCATTTTGGCATTCGCAGCCTCAGTGAAAACGGTCAGCGTCAGCTCGAACTGAACGCCCGCGCGGTCGAAAGCGAAATCAGCAAATACACCTACCTGCCCAGCCTGCTGGAGCTTGAGACGAGTGTCTCGCAACTGCTGGCCGACCCGACCCCGGAACACCGGCGAACCGTCAACGATTACCTCGAAGGCCTGAACCGGCGCAGCCGCAGTCGGGCCATCTACGTCATGGACACCACCGGCCGCGTCATGGCCACCAGCAACTGGCGCGATGTCGACAGTTACCTCGGTGAAGACCTGTCCTTTCGCGCTTATTTCCAGAAAGCCATACGCGGTGAGCCCGGGCGTTTCTACGGCATCGGCAGCACCAACGGCGAACCCGGTTACTACCTCGCCCATGGCCTCGAAGAGCACGGCAAGATCATCGGTGTCGCGGTGGTCAAAGTGCGCATGGAAGCCATGGAAGAACGCTGGCAACGCGCGCGTCTCGAAGCCTTTGTCAGCGATGAGAACGGCATCATCATTCTTTCCAGTGATCCGGCTCGACGCCTCAAGTCAGTGATTCCGCTCACCGACGAAATCAAGGAAAGACTCGCGCGCAGCCTGCAGTACTACTGGTTCCCGCTCAATGAACTGCAACCGCTGGCTCGGGAAACATTGTCGGAAGGCGTGGAAAAACTCACCTTCCCTGCCAACAGCGAAGTGCAGTCCGATGCAGACAACATCAGCTATCTCGCGCAAACCCGGCAATTGAGCGACACACCGTGGAATTTCACCCTGCTCACACCGTTGCAGGACCTGCGCCGCGAAGCGATCAATCAAGGCATTCTCGTCGCGGTCGCATTTGCGCTGGTCGCCTTCCTGTTGATTGCCTGGAACGAGCGGCGCAAGGTCATTGCTACTCGCCTCGCTGCCCGTGAAGCCTTGCAGGAAGCCAATAATCAACTGGAGCGTCGGATTACCGAACGCACCACCGACTTGCGCGCCAGCAACGAACGTTTGAAGAGCCAGATCCGCGAACGTCGTCAGGCCGAAGAGACGTTGCGCCGCGCTCAGGATGAATTGGTGCAGGCCGGCAAACTCGCCGCCATCGGCCAGATGTCGACCAGCATCGCCCACGAATTGAACCAGCCGCTGGCCGCCATGCGCACGCTGTCGGGCAACACCGTACGCTTTCTCGAACGCGGTCAGCTGGATGTGGCCAGCACCAACCTGAAGACCATCAACGAGCTGATCGACCGCATGGGCCGGATCACCGCCAGCCTGCGTTCGTTCGCCCGGCGCGGTGACAACCAGGGCCAGGCCAGCCTCGGCAAAGCCGTGGAGGCAGCACTGCAGTTGCTGGGTGCACGCCTGGAGAGTTCGGCGCTCAACATTCACCGGCAGTTCATTGATGTGCAGGTGCAGATCGACCAGACCCGTCTCGAACAGATACTGGTCAACCTGATCGGCAACGCCCTCGACGCCATGCAGGCGCAACCGCAACCCGAGCTGTGGCTGGAAGGCGAAGAGTTCAACGCCAAATATCGCCTGCGCGTGCGCGACAACGGCCACGGCATCGATGCCGAAGCGCGCAAGCATCTGTTCGAACCGTTTTTTACTACCAAGCCTGGCGAACAAGGCCTGGGCCTTGGTTTGACCCTTTCCGCCAGCCTCGCGGCCGCCACCGGCGGACACCTGGGTGTTGAACACCCGGCCAGCGGTGGCACCACCTTCGTCCTCAGTTTACCGTTGGTAAGCCCTACTCCTGCCGAGCCAATATGAACCACGACCTTAGTGTGCTGATCGTCGAAGACGACCCCCATGTGCTGCTCGGCTGCCAGCAGGCACTGACCCTGGAAGACATTCCCTGCGTCGGCGTCGGCAGTGCCGAGGAAGCGCTGGAACGTGTCGGCGACAACTTTGCCGGTATCGTCATCAGCGATATCCGCCTGCCGGGCATCGATGGCCTGGAACTGTTGACCCGCCTCAAGCAACGCGATCGCAGCCTGCCGGTGGTGTTGATTACCGGCCACGGCGACATTTCCATGGCCGTCGGCGCGATGCAGAAAGGCGCTTACGACTTCATGGAAAAGCCGTTTTCGCCGGAGCGTCTGGTGGATGTCGCACGACGGGCGCTGGAGCAACGCAGTCTGGCTCGCGAAGTGTCGTCGCTGCGCCGGCAACTGGCCGAGCGCGACTCCCTGGAAGGACGGATCATCGGCCGCTCGCCAGCGATGCAGAACCTGCGCGAACTGATCGCCAACGTCGCCGACACCTCGGCCAACGTCTTGATCGAAGGTGAAACCGGCACCGGTAAAGAACTGGTCGCGCGCTGCCTGCACGACTTCAGCCGCCGGCACAGCAAGCAGTTCGTCGCGTTGAACTGCGGCGGCCTGCCGGAGAATCTCTTCGAAAGCGAAATTTTCGGCCATGAAGCCAATGCCTTCACCGGCGCCGGTAAACGCCGGATCGGCAAGATCGAACACGCCGACGGCGGCACGCTGTTCCTCGACGAGGTGGAAAGCATGCCGCTGCCATTGCAGATCAAACTGCTGCGCGTGTTGCAGGAACGCACTCTCGAACGCCTCGGCTCGAACCAGAGCGTGGCGGTCGATTGCCGGGTGATCGCGGCGACCAAATCCGATCTCGACGAATCGAGCAAGGCCGGCGAGTTCCGCAGCGACTTGTACTACCGCCTCAACGTGGTGACGCTGGAATTGCCGCCGCTGCGCGAGCGCCGCGAGGACATCCTGCAACTGTTCGAACACTTCACCCAGCAATCAGCACTGCGCTTCGACCGCGCACTGCCGGAGATGGACAACCAGACCCTGTCGAACCTGATGAGCCACGACTGGCCGGGCAACGTGCGTGAACTGCGCAATGTCGCCGAACGGTTTGCCCTCGGTCTGCCAGCGTTCAAGAAGTCCGGCACCAGCGCAGGCGGCCAAGGCCTGGCGTTTGCCGAAGCGGTGGAAGCCTTCGAGCGCAACCTGCTCGGCGACGCCCTGCAACGCAGCGGTGGCAACCTGACTCAGGCCAGTCTTGAGCTGGGCATGGCCAAGACCACGCTGTTCGACAAAGTGAAAAAGTACGGCCTGAGCCATTAAGCGAGAACGATGTGGATCTGATTTTCAAAGCCCTGTTGGGCGCAGCGGTGGTGGTGATTCTCGCGGCACTGTCGAAGACCAGAAATTACTACATCGCCGGGCTGGTGCCGCTGTTTCCGACGTTTGCGCTGATCGCGCATTACATCGTCGGCAAGGGGCGCTCGATTGAGGATCTGAAGACCACGATCGTGTTCGGGATGTGGTCGATCATTCCGTATTTTGTGTATCTGGCGACGTTGTATGTGATGGTGGATCGATTGCGGTTGGAGGCTTCGCTGGCCGTAGCGGCGGTGGCCTGGTTGATGGCTGCCACTGTTTTGGTGACTGTTTGGGTTCGGCTGCACAGCTGACCCTCACCCCAGCCCTCCCGAAACGTCGGACCGCCCGTAGGGAGAGGGGGCCGACCGAGGTGTCGTTGAAGTTACATCGACCTGAAAAACCGAGTCGATTATGGATTCAGCGAAACACGCTCAGGTCGGCGTATCACTCCAGCATCCCCCATTCAGTCCCCTCTCCCTCTGGGAGAGGGCTAGGGTGAGGGGCTTTTGATCTTCAGTTGACGGTACCGCCCTTGGACTCCGCCATGATCTGTCGAATCGCCCCGACAAACGTCTCCACCGGTTGCCCGCCCGTCACCGCATACTGCCCGTTGAACACCACCGTCGGCACCGAACTCACCCCGCGCTGCAGCCACAGCTGCTCCTCCTCGCGCACCTCATTGGCAAACTCTTCCGACGCCAGAACCGCCTCCGCACGCTGGCGATCCAGCCCGACACTTTCAGCGATCTGCACCAGTTGCTGATGATCCGACGGATTGCCACCATCGCTGAAATAGGCTTTGAACAATGCCTCTTTCAGCGGCAATTGCAGACCTTCAAGCCCCGCCCAATGCAGCAAGCGGTGTGCATCGAAGGTGTTGTAGATGCGGCTGTTGCCGTCGGTGCGGAAAGCAAAACCAAGTTCGGCACCCCGGGCGCGGATCGCTTCGCGGTTCTTCTGCGACTGCTCAGGCGTCGAACCGTATTTCTCCTGAATATGTTCGGCAATGTTCTGCCCGTCGACGCCCATTTTCGGATTCAGCTCGAACGGCTGAAAACGGATCTCGGCCTGCACTTCGTTGCGCAGGATTTCCAACGCTTCGAGCAAGCCATACAAACCAACGACGCACCACGGGCAGGAGACGTCGCTGACAAAGTCGATTTTCAAGGCAGAACTCATCACACACCTCGCGGGGGGAAATCGTGCGGGAAAGTTTGCACGATACACCCCGGCCGGATTTTGTGGTGCCCCCTTCGCGAGCAAGCTCGCTCCCACAGGGGGACGCATTGCAAATGTGGGAGCGAGCCTGCTCGCGAAGGGGCCATCACCACCGCCAACTTTCGGTTACAGCAAATTCCCGCCCACCGCCGGCTCGATCTGCGCCCAGTGCGAAGTGTCTTCACGATGCGCCTGCAGATACGGCAACACCGCCGCCAATAACGGCTCCTTGAACGCCTCCTGAAAACGATGGGCCAATCCCGGAATCAGCTTCAACTGGCTGCCGCGAATGTGCGCTGCCAGATGCACGCCGTGCATCACCGGCAGCAACGGATCCGCCGTGCCATGCACCACCAGCGTCGGCACCCGCAACTGGTTGAGCAACGCCACACGGCTCGGTTCGGCGAGGATCGCCATGATCTGCCGCTTCACGCCTTCCGGGTTGAATGCACGGTCATACGACAGCGCGGCCTGATGCAGCAAGACCTGCCGATCATCGGTGACCGCCGGGCTGCCCAGTGCCGCCAGCAGATCGGCCTGTTGCTCCAGTGCCACCTGACGATTCGGCGCACCGCGTCGCGACAGTAACTGCACCAGCGCCGCACTCGGTGCCGGCAAACCTTCGGCACCGGAACTGGTCATGATCAGCGTCAGACTCTCGACCCGCTGTGGCGCCATCGCCGCCATGTGCTGGGCGATCATTCCGCCCATGCTTGCGCCCAGTACGTGAAATTGCTCGATGTGCAACGCGTCCATCAGACCCAACGCATCATCGGCCATGTCGGTCAGGCTGTACGGCGCCGCCACCGGCAGACCGAGCTTGTAGCGCAACACTTCAAAGGTCAGATTGGCTTCCACCGGCGCCTGACGCCAGGTCGACAGGCCGACGTCGCGGTTGTCGTAGCGAATCACCCGAAAGCCCTGCTGACACAGTGCAACCACCACTTCGTCAGGCCAGTGGATCAGCTGCCCACCCAGACCCATGACCAGCAACAACGCCGGATCCGATGCGCGACCGATGCTCTGGTAAGCAATGCTCACCTGCTGCAGATCAACGTGCTCGGTCGGTACATCCACGTCGCAGCGCGCCGCCGCCCAAGTCGACGGACCGAAAAAAATCGCGGCCAACAAAGCCGCGACAGACAAAAAAACCTTAGCCATGAAAAACACCGAAACGCAGAACCCCAGTAGAGCGCGAGTCTGATGAAGTTTGTACAAGCGCGCTGCCACAGTTCCATGACAGTTTGATGAAGAGTGCCGAGCGGTCAGGCAGGGGGGTGGCAAACAATATCTATATACCGCCAACGTCCTGCGCAATTTGCCTTGAATGACGCGCACCGGAGCGGATCCGCCGCTCCCCTTGCGAGTCATGCCACCATGCCTGATCAGAGCACCCGCGCTTTACCCTCCGCGCCATCACCGACGCTGAAAACATCCACTCGGTTGGCGAAAATCACCGATGACAGCCTCGCCCTGCAAGCATCCAGACGCTGGCAGGACAGCAGCGACGGCTTGCGTGAACTGTATGCAGCCAGCCCTGGGCTGCGCGATAGCCTCAATGAGCTGTTGCAGGAAAAGTTGCAACTTGACGGTGAGAAAACCGCGCTGCGCTTTGCCGCTACCGCCGATCATCCCGAGCACCTTGTCAGCCTCACCGAGGCCTGTGCGTTTGTCCTGCAACAGCCGACGCTGGACGTCACGCTCGACCAGCGCTGCCAGGTCACCGGTCTGGTTGCCGATCACCCACTGTTCGCCTTGAAACCGCTGCAAGTGCTCGAAAAGCTCAAAGCGCTTGATCCGCAGCAGTTCCACGCCACGCGCTGGGCAAGTTTCTGGGAGGCGCGAGCACCGCATACGGCAGTGTCGCGGCGAGAACGCTGCCTGCAGTTCTATCGTGAACACCTGGAAGCCACAGCCGACATGGCGCTCGCCCGTCGCACGATCACCGCGCAACAGCTCAAACCCCTGCAGCAAATCCTCGACAGCGCCTGCGGAGCGCTGCTGCTGGACGGTCAGCCCATTCATACGCAACAGCTGGCGCTGCTGTTGAGCAATGGCAGCAAAGTCAAACTCGCGGGGGCTTGGGTGATCAGCGTGGATGATCCGGCATCTGCCAGTCCTTTGCTCTATTTGCCCAGCCGCTCCGTGCCCGTGCAGTTTTTCAAGACGCGCAAAGAGATGGAAAACTGGCTGTCCCGCCAGGGACTGGTGCCAACCGGCCTGTCTGGTGAACATCTGCGTTTTGCATACACCACGGTCTTTGATCCGGTCGTCAGCGGTTCAAGCGATCTGTTCGCAACTCGACAACAAGCGCAGATCAGCGCGTTGTGCAATACAAACAAAGGCAAGCCCGGGCTGATGGAGCACGGCGCACAATCGCTGGTGCAGGTCGATCAGCTGGATCGCCAGCGCGGCACCGCGAGCATCGTCGCCTCTGCGCCGTCCGTCAGCCATCAACTGTCCACTGTCGAACCCGATCAAAAACCGCTGTTCGGCGGCCTGTCGGCGGGGATTGCGCTGGGTGTACGCCTGGCAGCCATCAAGCGCGAGCGGGAAGCGCTCGACACACTGCTGGAGAACGACCACGACGGAGCACACAAGAAGACCTGCCAGGACGCACTCAACGCCATTGAAGCCGCTGAGCAAGCCTGCGACAAAGCGCTGAACGACTTGCTTTATCAGGTGCAAATATCCGACCTGAGCAGCAGCCACAAAGACTTCACCGCGCTTCATCAGGCGCACAAAGACGGTTTGTACGCCGACGCCAAACTGCAATTGGCGCTGGGCCATCTCGATACCGATCAGCACACACGGCTCACAACCGTGCTGGACAACGCCGGCGCCAACCAGACAAATGCTGACGTGAGCGTGGCCAGCCTCACCCTGTCGATGACCGAAACGGTTGGTGGAACCACTGCCGTACAAACCGAAAAACTCAAGGGAGCCTTTGTCATCACGCAGCCAGGCGCCTTGGCAGACCGCGACTCGACAGACAGTCTGCTGCTCTACTGGCCAGGCAGCGGCGGCGGTTTGCAGGCGTTCGCCAACCGTCGGCGGCTGGAGCGCGAGGCGTTCATGATTGAGGACCACACGCCCGAACTGACCCTGCAACTGAACACGATGACCACGGACCCGTTGCATGCCGGTCTGGATGAACTGCTCGACGATTACAAGTCAAAAGCCACCCCGCTCAGCGGCAAAGCCGAGCAGGCCGACGCGCTGGAAATCCTCCGCGAAAACAGCTGTGCTGCTTTGCAGGTGCCGGTACACGCCGCCAGAAGCCTGGCGTTTGCCCATGTGCTGGAACAGGATCGCAGTGCCACGCTCGCCGAGCATCTGCCGGACTGGCTGATCAACCTCAACAGTGGTGAACGCAGCGCGCTGAAAAAAAACCTCGAGGCGTACATCGCGGCGATGCGCAAGAGCCACCAGCTCATGACCCTTGCGCTGGAGCCGCGTGACGACTTTACCCGCAAGCACCTGTACGCGCGGCTGCGCAAGGATTTCTCCCTCGAGGGCGATTTTTCGGTAGAAGTCGAGCTGCCCGATTCGACCCGTACGGAACCCCATTATGAATCCGGCCCCGGCGGCCATCGAAAAACCACGGTCATCGTGCCCGGCGCGACGCGCAGCAAAATGCCGCTCGAAGATCTCGCTCAACTCAACATCGACAATGTCCAATCAGTGCTCAATGACTCACTGTCGCAACGCTTGATTTTCCTGCGAACGGAGGTCCGCGCAACTCACAAGACAGATCGCAGCCGCCTGCTTAACGGCATCAATCTGACCTATTTGCGCAAAGCGCTGCCGGAACTGGACTTGCCCAAGGTCTATGAGCAGAAAATCCGCGACGCCTTCATCGGCACTACGACCGAGCCAGTGTTCGTCAAGGAGCATCGCCGGGAAAGCCTGATTGAGCCCTGGCGCCTGATGCTCACGATCCAGGCTGAAAGCGCACGCCGGCGCAAGCACATCAGCAACGAGGAGGCCGCGACGCTGAACACCGCCATCGCGGCCAGCACTGCGCAAGCGTGGAATGTCGACGGCAAGCGCATCGCGCTGCTGCCAGTGTCCCTGAAAGTGGGCGGCAAAGACACGCCGCGTGAAGGCCCCGTCACGCTGTCGGGAGTGACGTTCATCGAAGAACAGGTCAGCGGGGTGACCCTGCTGTATCTGCCCGAAAGCCCCGACGAGCAGTTTTTGCGCCGCTACGACAACCTCGAAGCCGCGCGCAAAGGCCTGTTCAGGTTATGCACGAGCGACAAATGGGTGACTTGGCTGGCCGGCCGAACCCTGCACGGTAACGTCAAGGCGCATGTGGGGCGGATCCATCAGGCCGTGGCAAAGAACTTCGATGCCCTCATCGAAATTGGTGAGCGCTGGCCACAAACCACCTCCCTGGCCGCGCATCTACTCGACGCGCACATGGGCCGTTTGGTTGAGGCCCATCGCGGCAGCTCGCGCTCCAATGACGAGTTGTTCTTCGAGCGCCATGCATTGAAGGGTCCGCGCGCCTTCAACTACATCTTGATGGCGATCGGCATGGTGCCCTTCGTCGGCACTGCGCTGGCCCTTTATCAAGCCTGGACGGCGGCCAATCAGGCGACGGCCGCGTTCTTGCGCGGCGAGGTGGGCGATGGTCTGGCGGAAATCGAATCGATGTTGCTGTCGTTGATCGACGCCCTGATGGATGTGCTTCCGGGTGAAGCCATCGCCTCGACGCTGTCGCGGACCAGCCGCGCGCTGACCCGGACGCGTCAGCTTAATCAACTGATTGGCAATGTGGCCACCCTGCAGGGCAAAACCCGGCGGCAGGCCAGACACGTATTGGCACGCTTCGCCGATTACGACTATGAAAAGCCGCTTTCCCTGTCGAGCGTACAGCCCGCGACTCATGGTCTCTACCGCAATATCTACCGGCATGCCGACGGCGATTTCATCGAACGCCAGGGACGTCTTTACCAGGTGGAACTCAGCAACGATTCACGCAGTTGGCGGTTGTCCGGCAACTCGCGCAAAACCTACAAACAGCCGATTGCCCTGGATGAAAGCGGACACTGGGACACCTGGTTTGGGGTCTACGGCACCACGCTCGAAGGCGGTGCGCTGGGCGGTGGCAATGTCGCCGGACACCTGGCCGATGTCCTTGACCCTTACTGGCCACCGGTCATTCGGCAACGCTTGCCGCGCTGGTGGGCCGACCGCGCATTTCGCCGTCAACTGCAATTGACCGATGAGTCCGAACGCCTTACCGATCTGGCCGACGCAAGAATCCCGCTAAGCAAGAAAGCCATCGACAGTTACGAAGATGCCAGCCTTGCCGACCGCCACGCATTGCGGGCGGCCTCCGAAGCCGCCTGCCTCGAAGATATCCGTCTGGAGAGCCGGCGCTATGAGGTTCTGGAAGAACTGAGGCCGCTGACACAGAAAAAAAAGCGTCAATCCGTTAAGGACAGTCAGAGTGAGGTCGCGATGAAACTGACCGAACGATACTGGCAGCGCGCTTCACATGTTTCCGACAGCATTGTTCCGGTGACGGACCGCATTAACGAGTTGAGCACGACGTTGAACGCCTTGCCGAGCCAAGCGTTGCCAGAGCGTTTGAGGATGCTGGAAGAGGTCCGCGTGCTGCGGGTCGAATACCTGAAAAAGCTCGATCAGCAGCAGGAAGTCAAAGCGCTTGCCAACCATTGGTATGCGCGGGTCAGTATAAAAGCCGACAAGACCCATCTCGTCGAGTTTGTCGAAGAAATGAACACCCTGTACAGCGATGCCAATCTGCTCTACGTGCGAGCAACCCAACGCTTGGAAGCCGTCAAGAATCACGCCCATCACAGAGAGGTTTCCTGGTTTTATCTGCTGCAACGAGCGTCCAGACTTCGCGCCGATGTGTACCGCGCGGTGGAAACGCAGTATGACCTGCCGAAAATCATCACCACGCCGGCACAACGCAGTCAGATTCTGCAGAACTGCGCCGATCTGTACACCCGCTTTCGTCTGCAAATGAAAGTCTGGACGGCCAGCTATCCACAGCATTTCCATATGGATATGGTTGAACCGTTGCTCAACGATCTGGAGAAAATGACCAGCCGTGCCCTCGCCGAAGTGAAGACACCGAGCAAAGCGAAAACCTCAGGCGAGGCAGCTCAACGGGTGTTCACGACCACGGATGACAATCTGTTGTACGGCGTTGAAAAATGGGATTCAAAGACGCAAAGACGCCTGTATGAGCGCAGACTTCGCGAGGGCATCGTCGAAATCTGGGAAGAAGGCGCCGATGGCAAGGCTCGCCTGCTCACCCCGGGCAATGCTGAAACGCCGGCAACCACGCCAACGGCGCTTGCCGATCTGGTGACAGACGCACAACAGCGTCTGGACGCTCAAGTGACTTACCGCGCAACGGTTGAGAGCAACGCCGACCGGGGCATGCTGCCCGTCGATCTGCAACACATGATGGACAGCCAGGCCGCAGAGCTCAACACTCGGGCCGATCGCATCGCGGCGGTATCGGCCGAGCACCCGATCATCGTGCAATTGCGTGACAAGGCTGACGACTTGATCGCTGCCGGGCGTACCCTGCGCACGCAACGTACGATGAGCGTGGCAAAGCCTACCGACGGCATGCTCGATGACCTCATCGCCCAGAACGCTGTGGAAATCCGCAAACCCCGTCCGATCAAACAGCTCGGCAAGCGCCATGGCGAAAACGACTACATGCAGGAATATGAAATCTGGGACATCACCGCAGCACCGGCCCGGCTGCTGTGGTACGCCCACTTCCACTACTCCAGCGCAGCGCCGGTATTCAGGCAATTCGAGAAAGCGCACTTGAAACTGCCGGCGCATCGATATCTGACCCATGCCGATAAAGCCGATCTGCCGTACTCCGATATCGGGCCGCGTTCGATTGTTCTGGGGCATTTCGAGGGACTCTGAATCCACATCACACAAACACCCGGCACGGCTGGCAGATCTGCCAGCCGCACCGCACCTTTCAGAACGAGCGGGAGAGTCGCCGGGCGCTCGACCAAGCTGTCTGATGCCGGGCTAATATCGACAGCCCGACCAACATGAGACAAACTCAACGCCTATGCATTGATCACAAGTTTTCCTCATGGAGTCCCGCAGTGCTTGAAATCCGTCACCTGAAAACCCTGCATGCCCTGCGCGAAGCCGACAGTCTGGTGGACGCCGCCGATCGCTTGCACCTGACGCAATCAGCGCTGTCGCACCAGTTCAAGGAGCTCGAGGAACGCCTGGGCATGGCCTTGTTCGTGCGCAAGACCAAACCGGTGCGTTTCACCAGCGCCGGTTTGCGTCTGCTGCAACTGGCTGACGCAACCCTGCCGCTGCTGCGCGCTGCCGAGCGCGATATCGGTCGTCTGGCCGGTGGCACCGCCGGGCGTCTGCACATGGCCATCGAATGCCACAGCTGCTTTCAGTGGCTGATGCCGACCATCGACCAGTTCCGCGATGCCTGGCCGGAAGTCGAACTCGACCTCGCCTCGGGTTTCTCGTTTGCGCCGCTGCCGGCGCTGGCCCGTGGCGATCTGGATCTGGTGGTGACGTCCGACCCGCTGGAAATCGCCGGCATCACTTATGTGCCGCTGTTCACCTACGAAGCGATGCTCGCCGTGGCCAACCAGCACGCACTGGCCAGCAAACCGTACATTGTCCCGGAAGACCTGCTGACGGAAACGCTGATCACCTACCCGGTGGAACGCGATCGCCTCGACATCTTCACGCGTTTTCTCGAACCTGCCGACATCGAACCGGCCCAGGTGCGCACCTCGGAACTGACGGTGATGATGATGCAACTGGTCGCCAGCGGCCGCGGCGTCTGCGGCATGCCGCACTGGGCGCTGCACGAATACAGCTCGCGCGGCTACGTGAAGGGCAAACGGCTGGGGGAAAAAGGCTTGTTCGCGACGTTGTACGCGGCGATCCGCACCGACATGCTCGATGCACCGTACATGCGCGATTTCCTGCTGACGGCCAAGGACACCTCGTTTTCGACCCTGGACGGTGTCAGCGCCGTGCGCTGATTCAAGTACAGCGCGACCTCTGTGGGAGCGAGCCTGCTCGCGAATGCAATCGGTCAGTTGCCAACATTGCTGACTGACACATCGCTTTCGCGAGCAGGCTCGCTCCCACAGGGATCAGGGTGATATCAGATCTCGCGCCACATGTGGATCTTGTCGAAATAATCTTCGTCCACCCGCACCGCCAGCGGTTCGAGGCCGAACTGGATAAAGCCGCAGCGCTGATAAAGCTTGAGTGCGGCGTCATTGCCAGCCGTGACGGTCAACTGGATGAGTTTTAACGCCGGGTGGATCTGCGCTTCGGCAATGGCCGCTTGCACCAGTTCGAAGCCCAGACCGTGCTGGCGAAAATCCGCCGAAACGTACATACCGAACAGCGTCGCCTTATGGCGGGCCTTCTCGCGTGGCTCGAAAGCCAGGCCGACGATGCCGGCCAACGTGCCTGCTTCGAACGCGCCAAGCACCACATCGAGTGTGCTGGTCAGGCGCCCTTCCCACCAGCTCAATGGCATCACCGCGCGTTCACGGACGCTGGAGGTGAACGCCTGCGGATGACGGTCGTAGGCTTCGAGCATCAGTTCCCGGTAAGCCAGGGCATGCGTGGCGTCCAGCCGTTCGATCCACATGTTCAAGCCGTCCTGCGTTGTTCAAGCATCAGGCGCACGGCCAGACCCGTCAGCACAAATCCCATGCAATAACGCTGCAGCATCAGCCACGTCGGGTTGCGCACGAACCACGACGCGATGCCCGCCGCGAACAGCGCGATCAGCAAATTGACGCAGAAACTGACGCTGATCTGGGTCAGGCCGAGAACGATGCTTTGGCTGAACACCGAGCCGTGTTCCGGGGTAATGAACTGCGGAAAAACAGACAGATAAAACACGGCGATTTTCGGATTCAGGGCGCTGGTGAGAAAGCCCATGGTGATCAGTTTTCGCGAGGAATCGGCAGGCAATTGCTGCGCCTCGAAGGGCGAGCGCGCACCCGGCTTCAGCGCTTGCCAGGCCAGCCACAGCAGGTACAGCGCGCCGGCCCATTTCAATACTTCGTAAGCCATTGGCACCGCCAGGAACACGGCGGTCAAACCGGCTGCCGCCGCAAACAGATGCACAAAGAACCCCGCCACCACGCCGAGCAACGACGTGACCCCGGCCTTGCGTCCCTGACAGATCGAACGCGAGATCAGATAGATCATGTTCGGCCCCGGTGTCAGCACCATCAACAAGGCAGCGGCAGCGAAGATCAGCAAGTCTTGCAGCGGGATCATGGCAAAGTCCTTTGCGTGGATGATCAGGCGATGGCCGTCAATGACTGGCGATAAAACGGCAGGATCAGGTCGCGTGTCAATGGCGCCAGCTCGACGACTGGATCAGTGGCAGGATCGGCCCAGATCACCTCTTCGATTTCCGCTGCCGGCATGACTTCAGTATCGATCGTCAGTTGAAAGATCTGCGCCTGAACGACAAACCCCGGTTCGTTGGCGGCAGGCGCCGAGAACTGCCCGAGAAATGCAGCCTGCACCGGGTCGATCTGCAAGCCCAATTCCTCCTCCAGCTCACGGGCCAACGCGTGTACCGGCAACTCGTGCGCTTCGATCTTGCCGCCCGGTTGCATGAACGCCGTCGTGCCACGCTTGCGCACCAACAGAGTCTGGCCTGCGGGATTGAGCACCAGCGCGGCGGCTATACGAATGGTCTGGGAAGGCGTCGGCATGCAAGGTGTCCTTTGGCGCAAAAGCGCCAAGGATCACATGCCGGTCAACGGTGTGCCAAGCCGCAAGGCTCAGCTCGCTTCCTGAAAGTCCATCTCCGGCGGCTGCCGGCGAAAGCCACCGGTGAGCACCGCCAGATACACCACGCCGATTGCCAGCCAGCTCAGGCCCAGATACACCGCCAGATGATCGAGGCTGACCATCAGCCACAAATCCGCGACCAGACCAATGAACGGGAAGAGCAAAAACAGCACCAGTTCACGCAGGCCCCTTTTCTCGCCGCCGATCCAGTAATGAAAGATCACCGACAGGTTGACCAGGCTGAACGCCAGAAATGCGCCGAAGTTGATGAACGAAGTCGAGGTCGTCACGTCGAGTTTCAGCGCCAGCAACGCCACCACGGCGCAGAGCAGGATGCTGTTGACCGGGGTGCCGAAGCGCGCGTGCAAGGTGCCGAAGAATGATTTCGGCAATACACCGTCACGGCCCATGGCAAACAACAGGCGCGAACCACTGGCCTGTGCCGACAGCCCCGAAGCGAACTGGCCGACAATCAAACCGATCAGAAAGATCGACACAAACAGATCACCGCCGATGTTGCGCGCAATTTCATAGGCGGCCGAGTCGACACTGTCGAACTGCAATGACGGGTGCGCGATCTGCACGAAGTACGACACGCCGACGAAGATCAGTCCGCCGATCAAGGTGATCAACATGATCGCTCGCGGAATGGTGCGGCGGGGGTCGCGGGTTTCTTCGGTCAGGGTGCTGACCGCGTCGAAGCCGAGGAACGAATAGCAGGCAATTGCTGCGCCGCTCATGATCAACGGCATCTGCATGTCGCCGTTGAAAAACGGTTTGATCGACCACAGCGGCGTACTCGCATCGCCACCGATGTAATGCACGCACAGCGCGACGAAGGCGATCAACACCAGAAACTGCACGAGCATCAGCAAGGCGTTGATGCCGTTGGCCAGTTTCAGACCAATGATGTTGATCGCGCTGGTGATGCCGATAAACGCCAGCACCCAGATCCATTGCGGGATCGACGGGAATGCCGAGGCCAGATAAGCCGCACCGATCAGCCAGATCGCCATCGGCAGAAACAGGTAATCGAGCAGCACCGCCCAACCGGCGATGAAACCGAGCTTGGGGCTGATCGCCTTGCGCACGTAGCTGTAGGCGGAACCGGCGACCGGGAATGCGGCGGCCATGCGCCCGTAGCTCATCGCGGTAAAGAACATCGCGATCAGTGCCGCCAGATACGCGGCGGGGACCATGCCGGCGGTGGACTGGGCGAGGATGCCAAAGGTGCCGAGGACGATGATCGGTGTCATGTAGGCGATGCCGAACAGCACCACCGCCCCTAATGAAAGGGTGCGTTGCAAACGAGCCATGGGCGACTTACTCCGAATTATTGGTTTTATGGCAGAGCCGGGTTCGGCGAATGTTTTCGGGTGTGGCTGATCGTTCCCACGCTCTGCGTGGGAATGCCTCAATGGACGCTCTGCGTCCGCTCTTGGGACGCGGAGCGTCCCGGGCTGCATTCCCACGCAGAGCGTGGGAACGATCGGGTAAATCCTGAGTGCGACTCGGTATTGCAGGTCGGCGTACCTCGAACAATCAACACGGTCAGTCCCCTCTCCCACTGGGAGAGGGCTAGGGTGAGGGCAGCGGTCAACGGCGTGGAATCAACAACTCGCGAACACCATCGCCAAGCTCCACCACCTCCCCCGGCAACTTCAACCGCTGATCATCCAGATAGCGGTAATCCCTGCGCGCAATCTCCAGTCGGTCGAAATCCAGCTCAACGCGGAACGTCCCTTCTTCCCGCCCGGCCTCGAACAGCAGCGAGCCCAGCGGATCGACCAGCGCGCTGCCACCGGCAAACATCAAACCGTCATCCCCCGCTTCCACGCGGTTGACCATCAGCGCAAATGCCTGATTCTCCTGGGCACGGGCCATGATCGCGGTGCGGTGAGTCGGTGCGTACGGGTCCATGTTGCCGTTGGTCACGATCAACAGTTCGGCACCGAGTTGCGCCAGGGCACGGGCCGACTCTGGAAATTCGATGTCGTAGCAGATCAGCAAGCCAACGCGCACACCGTTCCACACGCACGTGGCGTAACGGTCGCCGGCCTCGAATACGCCGCGATCCGACGCCCACAAATGCGTCTTGCGGTATTTCAGGGCGATGCCTTCAGGGGTGATCAACAGCGTGGTGTTGTAGAAGCGACCGTGGTCGTTCTCGGCCATACCGATCACCACCGCGATATTGCGCTGGCGCGCCGCCGCCAGCACCGCGCTGACCGTCGGGCCATCAAGCGGTTCGGCGGTTTGTGCGACGGTCTCGGCAGTCGGGAAGCCCATCAGATGGGTTTCCGGGAACACGATCAGTTGCGTGTCGGCAGCGCACGCGGCAATCGCCGCCAAAGCGCGTTCGAGGTTGTACGCCGTGGCATTGTCACGGCCCGCCAATTGGGCGAGTTCGACTTTCATGGGCATTCCTTGTGATGAGCGTCGGGCGCTGAAAGATTGCCCGGTGGCTGTCTGTGGGCCAGTATGCGCAGCAAGCAGCCGGCCAGGGAATCACGCGGCCGGGGTAACCCGATAGGGGTAGATCGATGACACTTTCGTTTGACGACATCACCTGGCACCGCGCCGTCGGGCAACTGATCGATGCGCTCGACAAGCCGAATTTCTGGGCGCAACTGGTGCGTTTGCTCGATCAGTACGTGCCGTTCGATAGTTGGGTGGCGCTGCTGTTCAGCGCCGATCAACACCCGCAGGTCTTCGCCGAATGCCCCGGCGAAGACGGCAGTCCCGATCAGTTGTTTCAGGATTATCTGCGCGGCCTGTATCGGCTCGACCCGTTCTACATCGCCTGCCGCGAGCAGTCGCGCACCGGTTTGTATCGCCTTTCCGAGGTGGCGCCGGAGCATTTCGAACTGACCGAGTATTACCAGCGATACTTTCGTCTGAATGTCGTGGCCGACGAAATCCAGTTCAATTGTCAGCTCGAAGGCGATCGTACGCTGTGCCTGTCGCTGGGCAGCAAGCAGCGTTTCAGCAACGAGCAGATTGCCCTGTTGTCGCTGATCCAGCCTTGGGTACTCGGCCTTTTGCGCCAGCGGCTACCCTATGAAATCAACGAAACCGTGGCCCTCGCCGTCGCACCCGCACAAGCAGACTGGCGCGTGCAACTGGAAGCCTCGGTACAACAACTCAAGGGCGCGCAACTAACGGCCCGCGAACTGGATGTCGGGCGCTTGATGCTCAGCGGTTGTTCCAGTAAAGAAATCGCCCGTAAGCTGGAAATCTCCGTAGAAACCGTGAAAGTCCATAAGAAACACATGTACAGCAAGCTGGGGATCAAATCCCAGTCCGAGCTGTTTTCGATTTTTCTTCAGGCGCAAAACGCCTGACACAGCGCGACTGATGCTTTTCTGTGGGAGCGAGCTTGCTCGCGAAGAGGCCATCACCTCCAACATTGATGTTGGCTGATCCGCCGCTTTCGCGAGCAAGCTCGCTCCCACACAAATCTGCAGCGCTGATTATTCCGAGTCCGAACCAAGGAAACCGTATGAGCCTGTCACTCCTGAGCCGCTACGCCTTCTTTGCCGTCTGCGTGATTTTCACCCTCGCCAGCCTGCCCTTTCTCGAACATGACTGGCTGTGGCCGATCACCGCCGTCACCGGTGTGCTGAGCCTGATCGGTCTGTTCGACCTGCTGCAAAGCCCGCACGCCGTACGCCGTAACTATCCGATCCTCGGCAACATCCGTTATCTGGTCGAAGGCATCCGCCCGGAGATCCGCCAGTATTTGCTGGAGTCCGACAGCGATGCCCTGCCCTTCTCCCGCGCCCAGCGTTCGCTGGTGTATTCGCGAGCGAAAAACGAAACCGCCGACAAGCCGTTCGGCACGCTGATCGATGTCTATCAATCCGGTTTCGAATTCATCGGCCACTCGATGCGTCCGGCGCCGCTGAGCGACCCGAGCAGTTTCCGCGTCACCGTTGGTGGCCCGCAGTGCAGCCAGCCGTATTCGGCGTCGGTGTTCAACATCTCGGCAATGAGCTTCGGTTCACTCAGCGCCAACGCGATTCGCGCGCTGAATCAGGGCGCCAAACTCGGCAACTTCGCCCACGACACCGGTGAAGGCAGCATCAGCCCGTATCACCGCGAACATGGCGGCGACCTGACCTGGGAACTGGGCAGTGGCTATTTTGGGTGCCGCACCAGCGACGGCCGTTTCGACCCGGAACGCTTCGCCACCCAGGCACAGAACCCGCAAGTGCGGATGATCGAAATCAAGATGAGCCAGGGCGCCAAACCCGGCCACGGCGGCATCCTGCCCAAACACAAAGTCACCCGGGAAATCGCTGAAACACGGGGCATCATGATGGGCGAAGACTGCGTGTCGCCGTCACGCCACAGCGCGTTTTCCACGCCGATCGAAATGATGCAGTTCATCCAGCAATTGCGCGAACTGTCCGGCGGAAAACCGGTGGGTTTCAAGTTCTGCCTCGGCCATCCGTGGGAATTCATGGGCATCGCCAAAGCCATGCTGGAAACCGGCATCCTTCCGGACTTCATCGTCGTCGACGGCAAGGAAGGTGGTACCGGCGCAGCACCGGTCGAGTTCACCGATCACATCGGTGTGCCGATGCGCGAAGGCCTGCTGTTCGTCCACAACACCCTGGTCGGCCTCAACCTGCGTGACAAGATCAAACTCGGTGCCAGCGGCAAGATCGTCAGCGCCTTCGACATCGCCAGCGTGCTGGCCATCGGCGCCGACTGGGCCAACTCCGCACGCGGCTTCATGTTCGCCATCGGCTGCATCCAGTCGCAGAGCTGCCACACCAACAAATGCCCGACTGGCGTCGCCACCCAGGACACTTTGCGCCAGCGTGCACTGGTGGTGCCGGACAAGGCCCAGCGCGTGTTCAACTTCCACCGCAACACGCTCAAGGCATTGGCGGAAATGTTGGCAGCGGCTGGCCTTGAACATCCGTCGCAACTGTCGGCCAAGCACTTGGTGCGGCGCATGTCGGCGACCGAGATCAAACTGTTCTCGCAGTTGCATGTGTTCCTGAAACCGGGGGAATTGCTGACCGGGGAAGTGAATGGCGAGTTCTATTCGCGGATGTGGCAGATGGCGCGGGCGGACAGTTTCGAGCCTCAGGAAATAGCGGCTGCATAGCGCACCAATGCGCCAGTCTGCGCAACGGACTGGCGCTTTACTCCTGTCGCTCGCGCAACAAGACAAACCGGAAAAAGCAGTAACCCGACAACAGATTGAGCAGCGTGAAAGACGTCACTGTGACCAACCCATGCAGACTCCGCGCATCGGCAATCGAACCGATGCCAAAACTCACCCCGCCCATCACGCCGATAAACAGCAGATAGCCGAACACCGACGTGCTGCGCTCAAAGGTGTAGAGCACGTTCACGTAAAACGAGAACGCTGCTGCCACGCAAAACGCGGCGAAATTGCTCGCGGCCTGAGTCAGACCAACAGCGCTGCACAGGACAAAAAAAATCTGCCAGTGAATCAATCCATCGGCGATGCCGATCACTGTCAATGCGGAGAATCCCTTCATCGCGATTCCTTGCCCATGGCCGTTCATTGGCGAACGTTCAACCTAGGCCATGCTGGGGTAGCGGTCTACTGTCAGAAATTACAGGTGCAGGGTTGAATGCGACGAGTGGTCAGCGCTTCACCACTGCAACGACCGCCCGTGCGGCGGCTCTTGCATGACGATAAAACCGTAATCGCCAATCAGATAAATGCGGTAATACAGACTCTCCACCAGCGCTGGGTAACCCAGATAACCGACGTGGGTCGCGTTGCGCCGCTCACGTTCGGCAACCACGTTGGTGATGCCCATCGAGGGCAGACTCTCGGCCAGCATGTAGTAATCGACATTCAGCAGATAACGCAGTACTGGCAGCTGTCTGAACGATCCCTCGGCACTCGCCAGCCAGCGATCGGAGTAATTGATCGACAGGTAAATGCGCTTGGCTTCACGCAGTGCTCGATGAGCGCCGATGTCGTGACCGAGGCTGTACAGGGCAGCGCTGGCGAAGGCTTTCTGCAGGTTCATAACGCGGCCGTAGGCAAAGGACAGCGACAGCGTCGCCAGCAGCGGGATGATCAGCAGCAAGGGCAACAAACGATGATGCGGCGCCAATGCCAGGCGGGCGAGATAGAACAGAAACACCAAGAGGACGCCGAACCCCATCAGCGTGCGCGCACCCTCGTTGAAGTCGCGAAACAGCAAGGTGATGCCCGGCACGAGCAGTACCAGAACCGCGAAAGCGTTCAGGCCGATGATCACAGCGCTTGCGCGCCGCTGCGGCCATGCGAGTCGTGCCAGTCCCCAGAGCGCAAGAAGCACCAGAGCGGCAAACACCCACAGATATCCACCGTGAAACAGCAGCGCGGTTTTTTCCACGACCCGCCCCATGTTGATGCCGATCTGCAAGAAGGGATGCCCTGCCCGGTCGAGCAGCTCCGCTTGCCGGGAAAACGCCATGAACGGGTACGCGGTGACCGCATAGATCGCAAAGCCCAGACCCAGTTGCGCAAACTTGCCGCCGAGGCAGTGCCAGACCTCCATCCACGCGACGCGCCGATGCACCGCCCTGAGCAACTCCACACAACACAAGCCGAGAAACACGTTGATGCTGATCTGGTACAGCCCGATGCCCAGGGCAATCAATGCCGCCGGAACCAGCCAGCGCTGCACCTGCGTCGAACCGTGAAAGGTGACCGCGTAGATCATCGCCACCAGACTCAAGGCCATGTTCGGCCCGTCGTATTGATAGGACAAATTCTGCAGCAGGAACGGGTTGTACCAGAGCGGCAGTGGCACCAGACAACAGGCCAGAGTCGGTTCGGGGAAGTAGTGAAATGTCAGTCGTGTCAGCGCCAGGCTCATCGCCACAGTGGCGAGCAACAGCGGCAACGGGAAGATATCCGGCGCAGCGCCGCTGAAGGTCAACGCTTGATACAGCCAGTCGGCAAACAGCCGCCCGTAACCGGCCCAGGCATTACCGGCGGCCAGTGTCCGCCAGTTGTCATCGATGTAGCGAAAGTCGGCGAGGATCAACGGCAGAACGTATAACCCGCTCGCCAGCACAAAGAACCACAGGACCTGGCGGCGGCCGAGTTCGCGCACGACAAAATCGCTGATCCTCATCGCTGCGCCTCTATTCACTGCCGCGCCAAGTGATACTGATTTGAACCTCAGCGCCGGGTTTGTATCGTTGTTTCAGACCGGCGGTCGGGCTGCAATAGCGCCCACAAAAAAGCCCCGAATCTCGCGACTGGGGCTTCGTTGCTTCAGCCGCTACGACTTAAGAGGCCGAACGCGCCGCACCCTGCGATTCACCGGTCGGCTGCAACTTGAACACGTAGAACAACACCGTCAGCAGCACCAGAAACGCCGGGCCCACATACAGCGCCACACGTGTGTCCGGGAAGTACGCCATCAGGCCGACCACCAGCACCAGAAACGCCAGGGCAAAGTACGAGCTGACCGGGTACAGCCACATCTTGTACTTGAGGCCGGCACGTTCGCTGGCGCTCAGGCCTTTGCGGAATTTCAGCTGGGCCAGCAGGATCATCACCCAGGTCCAGATCGCGCCGAAGGTGGCAATCGAGGTGACCCAGACGAAGACTTTCTCCGGCACCAGATAGTTGAGCATTACGCCCAAGAGCAACACCGCAATCGACAGCAGCAGCGCACGACGTGGCACGCCGTTGTTCGAGGTCTTGGCAAAACCGGCCGGGGCCTGACCGTTCTGCGCCAGGCTGTAGAGCATGCGGCCGGTGCTGAAGATGCCGCCGTTGCACGACGACAGCGCGGCGGTGATCACCACGAAGTTGATGATGCCGGCGGCGGTCTTGATGCCCAGGCGCTCGAAGGTCATCACGAACGGGCTGCCCTGAGTGCCGATTTCGTTCCACGGGTAGATCGACAGAATCACGAACAGTGCACCGACGTAGAACAGCAGAATCCGCCAGAACACCGAGCCGATCGCATCGGGAATGGTCTTCTGCGGATTCTTCGCTTCACCGGCGGTCAGGCCGATCATCTCGACGCCAAGGTAGGCGAACATGACCATTTGCAGCGACATCAGCACGCCGGTAACGCCGTTGGGCATGAAGCCGCCATGGGCCCACAGGTTGGAAATCCCCAGTGCCACGCCGTCATTGCCGAAGCCGAAAGCGATGATGCCGACGCCGCCGATGACCATGGCGATGATGGTGACGATCTTGATCAGGGCAAACCAGAATTCGAATTCACCGAAGGCTTTCACCGCGATCAGGTTGATCGAGCCCATGCTGATCAGCGCCGCGAGCGCCCAGATCCAGCGCGGCACATCGGGAAACCAGATGCCCATGTAGACGGCTACCGCGGTGATTTCCGCGACGCAAGTCACCAGCCACAGGAACCAGTAGTTCCAGCCCGTGAGAAAGCCCGCCAGCGGGCCGAGATAGTCTTGTGCGTAACGGCTGAACGAACCGGCCACCGGGTTGTGTACGGCCATCTCGCCGAGGGCGCGCATGATCACCAGGATCGCCAGACCACCCAGGATGTACGAAAGCATGATCGCCGGGCCGGCCATTTCAATGGCCTTGGCCGAACCCAGAAACAGACCGACGCCGATACAGGCACCGAGCGCCATCAGGCGAATATGCCGTTCGCCGAGTTCACGTTTCAGCGGACCGCCCTGAGCGGTGTCGCCGTGAGGCAGGTGATTGCCAGTTGGCATAGGGGGACAACCTCGTCTTGTTATTGGATATGACCACCGAGTAGCGAAGCGTCGGCCGATAAGCCTTGGCTGCTGTGACACCGCGAGTGCCTCGTGGGCAAACGCGCCCTGCAGGACAACCTGCAAGATCAGCGGGGCGTGCAGTATAAAAAGCCTGGGGCAGGATTTTTCACTCTATAAACCACAAGATTCAGCGGGAGTTGCCGCAAGAATGCCAGAAGACCCATGGGATCAACTGGCACAAGTAGGAAAACTCGCCACTGAAAACGGCGGCGAGTATTTCACAAAAAGCCTGATCCGTTCTGCTTCGCCCGGCTTTTCAGCACTGTCGACAACGTATTACCGGGGCTTCTGACGCCGCCGGAACATCGCCGCAGTGCGCTGACAAGGCAGGCCGGATCACACGCTCAGGGGCGCGGATGAAAAGTTCTCGAGGGTGCTGCGGATGTCACTTATTTCGACTTCGTCAGGCTTGAACTCGTTGACAGCATAATCAGCACCGCCGCGCTTTTTTCCATACGGCTGGAAAGTCTTCGCCAAGGCCCCGTCCCCTAACGCTTTGGACAAGCCTTCCTGTAAGGTTTCCTGGGTGTCAAATAGCGCAACGCCAGAGTTAGGGTCGTAAAAGAACCACTCTTGCTTGCCAGCTTTGAATCTTGTGCCGGCGACCATTCCATGACTTTTAGTGCCGATCATGAGTATTTTTTCATCACGAGCATCGACGAGCTCATCGATGATGGTCTGCGCATCCATTTTTTGCGGCTTGCCCCCTGTATGGAATGAATATTTGGCACCCAGACGCTGCTGACTCTTTTCCAGATCGGCAATAAATTGTGCCGCTTGCGGAGCACTCTGGTTATCGGCAGCCTTTGTGACATTCCTGAAAAACGTACCCTCTCGCCGATGATGAAAGGCGTATGCCATGCCGTATGACAGCGCGGCGCATCTGCCATTGGAAGCCACATCGACCCGTGCCAGAAAATTGCACTGCGAAAACGGCACGACTTTGACACCTTTGGGCATGTCCCGAATGAGTCGCTTTTGATAAATAACTGCGTCCAGAAACAGACTCTCTTTTATCTCCCTGGTCAGAGCCCCCATTTCTTCGGGGAGCCAACCCGGTTTCGTCGCCAACTCCAACAATTCCAGCGTGCTCATGCGGGAACTGTAATCAGGGATGGCTTTGACAATATCCAGCCCATCGTTGAAGCCATCTTTGAAGGCTGAAACATTGTTCGGCGTGCAGGCAGCCTTGATATTGTCGTGAAAACTCGAATAGCGATCGGCGTAGTTTGCATCCGCTCCAAACAGGCTGCCCATACGCACTTGTCTGGACTGAAAGTCGCCGGGGGGGCCGTAAATTCTATTGCTTGCAAGATTGTAGGGGTACCACTGATCGTTTTTCAGAACGCCTATGCCATCAATACGCAACTCGCCTACCTTCCAGAGGCCTGGCAATGCAGTCGCGTGTTGTTTACTCACCGCGTCCAACAGCTCATAGGTGCCCGCAGCCCCGCCGCGCA
The DNA here is from genome assembly GCF_022662375.1 of Pseudomonas sp. CROZ-RG-20F-R04-15. Classification (GTDB taxonomy): domain Bacteria; phylum Pseudomonadota; class Gammaproteobacteria; order Pseudomonadales; family Pseudomonadaceae; genus Aquipseudomonas. The sequence goes on from NZ_JAKNQL010000004.1 coordinate 94,120, forward strand.
ACCTGACGAGATTTTCCAGGCCGCGGTTCGCAACGAACTTGACTCCGTTGCCTGCGAGTCGTGCGCCTCCTGCAGCCAGAACGTGCAGCCCGCTGAACGGGTTGAGTTCGCCAATGACCAGCGCGCCGATGATTTTCGCGGCCTTGAGCGCCTTGCTGAGTGCCGATGCCGTCCTGGCGCCTAATTGTGCCAACTTTGCCGCGGCACTCACGCCAGCGGTGACGAACCCCAAGACATCGAGAAACAGGTCAATTGCACCGTCCAGATATTTGCCGTCGATAAAATTGCTGATGGCCGATTTGAAGGGGATCAAATTGAGCAGAAACTGCACGCGCGAATCCAGCACCGCCAGTTCCTTGTCCCAGGTGGTCTGGCCTTCAGCGGCTTTGAGAATGTCGTCGCTGTCGTAATCGAGATGTTCGACAAACGCATCGGCAATAAGGCGGGTTCTCTCACTGGAGTAACTGTCGGGGACGGACGGAGTCCACGACAGATAACGTTGTTGTTTAAACTTCGCGGCAATTGCATCATCAGCAACTGTGAAAGGCCTCATGCCGTACGAAACGCTCGGAAGATCTCGGCTGACCCGATCGACATGCGTGGCTGGATCAGAATCTTCCTTGCTGATTGAGCCGGCAGCCAGATCGATGTAATACACCGAGACTTTCTTATAGGCACCCCGCTCGACTCTCAATGTCAGGTTGCTGTTGGTGGGAGTAATCGTCTTATCAAAAAAACTCAGACCTGCTTTGATGGTCTTGTCTTGATAGAAATCGATCTTGCCGTGTTCGAGGTTCTCCCGGTCCACCAGTGGCAACTCGGATATCAGGTGTCGCACCGTTAACCGGGCGCCTTCCTTGAGATTATTCAGCGTCGCTTCAAACTCCCGGTTGAAGGTCCGTCGTACACGCAGATCCAGCTCGTTGATGTCGTGAATACGGTATTTCACCAATGGATGGCTGGTTTTCCACTTGAACGCCCCGTCCATCATTGCGACGTCCAGCAGCGTGTGCAGACCGGCCGGCCCGCGGATTGCACTTGGCAGCGGGGAGAGCGCGTCCACTATTTTCTCCCCTACCGATCGGTCCCACTCAAGCACGTGCTCTTCAATGGGATAATCTTCGCCAAACTCCTTTTTCAGCCCGGCCCGGGCCATTTCCTTGCGACTCGGGAACACACTACCCAACAGGATTGGCGTGTTGAGCCGGTCGGCCAATGCGTCATTGAAACGCGTTTTCAGCACACCCAATTCTGCCTGGGTGTAATTTTCATCCTCTTTCCTTGCCACCAGACCATGAACAACGCCCCAATCAATCAGCGTAACGGTCTGCGCGTACTGAGTAGCGGCCGGGTCGATCAACGCTGCACGTTCGGCGCAGATCATGACTTGTGCAAACGTCATGTTCGCCACCTTGCCCGGCGACTGAGCTTCGATGGTCGCGGCGGCAACCGCCAGGTTGAACCATGCCGGACCGCCGTACTTCACGCCGACCGGAATATCTTTGATCAGGAACAGAGGAGCGTTGTTCGCCAGCAAAACATACGCGCCCAATCCGGCCATTTGGGGGGTGCTGACAAGTTCCTTGATCAGATGTTTGCGCAGCTCATCGAACACTGCCGTAACCGGTTTCCCCCAATGTTGCTTGCTGCACAGATCGAAACCAGCAACGTTATTGCGTTTAGGGTTTTCAATCGACTGCGAATCAATGCTCAGTTGAAGAGCAGCCAGTGCGTAGTCATTGACGCTTACATCCGAGGCATAACCTTTCAAACGAGTTTGCACCGCCAGCCCCAGTGCCTGACCGCGAGTGCCGGCAATCAGGGTTTCCAGCGCCCTGGCTGGATCGCGCAAAGTTTCGAGAGTCAGCGGTTGTTCCATGTTCAGAAGTTCCAGCAGCCCTCGCCCCGTCGGTGGCAAGTCATCAAGACCCTCGGTATAAATCCGCACAGCTTCCAGCACCTGCTTCTTTTGCTCGGAACTTAAAGGAATCTGCCAGGATAAAGCGCCGGCAAAATCAGCCAGTGCGGAAGGCAAAACCTTTTCGGCTTCAAGTCTGGCGAGGTCAATGTTACTTGTATCACTATCAGACGTCGAAACAACATTCGACACAGAGCCATTGGACTCAGACATACACTATTCCTTGAGGATTAAAACAAGGAAAAAGTAAACATCCAAAATCCTCAAAGAAACAGTCGACAAGCATTACCAATTAAGTGTTTTACCAACTGTATATAAAACTTAACCAGCCAACACTTCAAACACCCCGCACTGGCTCATACGCTAACTTACCAACATCAAGCGCCGCGGAGGCAAAAACAGCCAGAAAGCTCAAACCATAAAACTTTATCAACTTATGTTTTTAAACTTTCTTACTCGATATCAACTATAAAAATGACTCATACTTTTAACCACCGGTGCCGGACCCGATTATTGGAGCGGCAACGGCAGTAACCGAATCTTGAACTGAATGCCTCTCGAGAATGGAATGATCTTATGGCTGGCTGACGATCACGCCGTAAAAAATTGACAGAACTGCAGCCACTCATCGAGTGATCGAGGCTTGTCAGGGCTTCGATGCTCATCCCCCTCACAATTCCCTCGCCCCTCGCCAACCACCGTCTAAGCTTCAGACAAGTCCGATCAATCTGCGTGAATGGATCAATCGACTATGGGCGCTTTGTGGCAAACCGATTCGAGTAAAGCCGTGGTTCCGACTGAACGAGTGGATGAAGCGCCTGTCCCTGAAAAACCCCGCCGCAATCGGCATGGGTGGAAGGCTTTCTGGCTGTTGCTGGTGATTATCGCGATCGTGGTGGGGCTGGCCGCGTCCAAGGAAATGCGCACCTCGCGCTTTCAGTCGCGGGAACTCAGCCAGTACGCGGCGTCACTGACCTACACCCTCGAACCCGGCCCCAGCGAAGCGATTCGCTATCCCGGCAACGGACCGTTCGATCTGCGCCTGGGTTACAGCTCCCTCGATGAATTCCTGCCGCGCTTGCTCAAACGCAATTACGTCGTGACCGAGCAGACGCGGTTTTCGCCGGCGCTGCTCAGCTACACCGACAAAGGCCTGTTCGTACCGTACTCGGAGAAGATCCAGGCCGGGCTGTCGATCACCGATTGCCGGGCTGCACCGCTGTATAAATATAACTATCCTCAACAGCTGTACGCCGATTTTGCGGCCATCCCGCCAGTGGTGGTCAGCAGCCTGCTGTTCATCGAAAACCGTTTCCTGCTCGACCCGAAACAACCGTTGGCCAACCCGGCAGTAGACTGGCCGCGCTTCGGCATGGCGGCGTGGTCGCAGGTGGCGAAATTGCTGCATCTGCCCGGCCAGTCGGCGGGCGGCAGTACGCTGGCGACACAGCTGGAAAAGTACCGCCACTCGCCGGATGGTCTGACGGTGTCCGGCGCTGAAAAGCTGCGGCAGATGATGTCCGCCAGCGTGCGCGCCTATCAACCCGGCCCACAGACCCTGGGGGCACGGCAGAACATCGTGCGTGACTACCTCAACAGCGTGCCGCTGTCGGCGGTGCCGGGGCATGGCGAAGTGCATGGCATGGCGGAAGGGTTGCGGGTCTGGTACGGCAGCGACTTCAATCAGGCCAACGAACAGTTGAACAGCCCGGCGACCGATCCTAAAACCATGGCCGCCAAAGGCCTGGCCCTGCGCGAGATGCTGTCGCTGATGATCGCCCAGCGCCGTCCATCGCATTACCTGACCAAGGGCCGCGAAGAACTCACCGAACTCACCGACAGTCACTTGCGCCTGCTCAAGCAGAACGGCGTGATCGACAGCGCCTTGGCCGATGCCGCCCTGACCAGCAAGGTCAGTTATCGCGACTGGCAAACCCAGCCGACCATTCAGCCAATCGAGACCAACAAGGGCATCAGCGTCGCCCGCAGTCGCCTGGCCAGCATGCTCAACCGGCCGCTGTACGATCTCGACCGCCTCGATCTGTCAGCCACCAGCACCCTGCAGGGCGACCTGCAGACCCAGGCCACCGCGTACCTGAAGAAACTCGCCGACCCGGCCTATGCCGCCGCAATCGGCCTGCTCGGCGAACGCTTGCTGACGCCGACCAGTACCACGCAAGTGCGCTACAGCTTTACCCTTTTCGAACTGACCCCGGACGGCTCAAGAGTGCGGGTGCAGACCGACAGCACCGACCAGCCCTTCGACATCAACGAAGGCAGCAAACTCGAACTTGGCTCGACGGCGAAAATGCGCGTGCTCACCACGTACCTGCAAATCATCGCCGAGCTGCACGACAAGTACGGCGCAATGAGCGTGCCGGAGCTGAAGAAAGTCGAAGTCCCCGATCAGGATCGCCTGAGCCAGTGGGTCATTGATTACCTGATTCAAAACAAGGATCACGACCTGTCGAAGATGCTCGGCGCCGCACTCGATCGCAAATACTCGGCGAGCCCCGGAGAAGCTTTTTTCACTGGCGGCGGCTTGCATGTGTTCCACAACTTTCGCAATGAAGACAACGGCCGCATGCCGACCTTGCGCGATGCTCTGCGCGAGTCGATCAACCTGCCGTTCATTCGCCTGATGCGCGATCTGGTGCGCTACACCACCTACTCCGGCCCCAACAACAGCGCCGAACTGCTTAAAGATGATCGCGACCCGCGTCGTCAGGAATACCTGGCCAGTTTCGCCGACCGCGAAGGCACCTCGTTCCAGCTCAAGTTCTGGAAAAAATACAAAAACAAAGACACCCAGGCGCGCCTCGACACCTTCCTCGACAGCATGCGTCCGACACCGATCCGCATGGCTGCCGTGCATCGCTATTTGTTGCCCGATGCCAGTCAGGAAGACTTCAACACCTTCGTGCGTTCACACCTGAAGGGCGCCAAGCTCAACGAAAAACTCACCGACGATCGCCTGATCCGCCTCTACGATGCCTACGGCCCCGGCAGTTACGATTTGCCCGATCAAGGCTTCATCGCCAAGGTGCACCCGCTGGACCTGTGGATGATCGGCTACCTGCTCCACCACCCTGACGCGACGTTCAGCGAGATCGTCAAGGCCAGTCATTTCGAACGTCAGGAAGTCTACAGCTGGCTGTTCAAGAGCAAGCACAAGGGCGCCCGCGACAGCCGTATTCGCACCATGCTGGAAATCGAAGCGTTCCTCGAGATTCACCAGCGCTGGCAGAAAGTCGGCTACCCGTTCGACCACCTGGTGCCGTCGCTGGCCACCGCCATCGGCAGCTCCGGCGACCGCCCCGCCGCGCTGGCCGAGCTGATCGGCACCATCCTCAATGACGGCGTGCGCATGCCGACCCTGCGCATCGACAGCCTGCATTTCGCCGCTGGCACACCGTACGAAACGCAACTGGTCAACGACCCGCATGTCGGCAAACGCGTGATGCCGTCCGAGGTCGCCACGGCCATGCGCGAGGCGCTGTCGCAAGTGGTCGATGCCGGTACGGCAAAACGTGTTTCCGGCAGTTTCAAACTGGCCGATGGCAGCCCGCTGGCCATGGGTGGCAAAACCGGGACCGGCGACAACCGCATCGAGGCGATTGGCTCGGGCGGGCGCATCCTCAGTTCGAAGTCGATCAACCGCACGGCGACCTTTGTGTTCTATATCGGCGAGCACCATTTCGGCACCCTCACCGCATTCGTTCCGGGGCGTTCGGCGGAGAACTTCAAGTTCACTTCGGCCCTGCCAGTGCAGGTGCTCAAGGGCATGGCACCGATTCTCACGCCGTATCTGCAACCGGGCAGCGACTCGCAATGCAAGCCGGCGCAAACCGCCAGCGTGGCGATGCTCGAGGCGCAGCGTCCTACAGCGAGGTAACAAATCGTGTCGGGACATTCTGAATCAGGGTGACGGTTTTTCTCGACGGTGGGTGGTACTCATGTATTTTTCAGATTCGAATTTTCGTCGGGTTAGGCGCCCGCCAAGTCGTTTGCCTCCCGATCTTTGAACTTTTGTTTTGCCCTGCCGTGGGTAGGCTGATCACTCCTCAACAATCAAGGATGATTGGCCATGTCTCTCGCTCCCCTGCCTGCCGAACTCGCGGACAAAGGACGGCACTACGAATTCATCAAAGCCGCCGTCGACGACAGTTTCAAGAACGCCACCCTCAGTCGTGCCAACGCTTTGGCAGTCACGCCACTGACTAACCCGGCCTGGTACACCGCTGCGCCCGCCGCTTACCGAAAAAAACTCGCCGCCGCCAATCTCAAGGCCTGGGGTTCGCAGAACCGCGTGGATCATCTGCTGGCGAAAACCGACCTGTATGCCTTCGCCGAACCGTTGCTCAAGGCAAAAATCAAGGCGCGTCACGGCATCGAGCCAGATGTCAAAAGCACTTTTTTGCGCCTGTACCTGCCCAAAGACCGCCCGTGGTACACCGGCGACTTTTCCGCAGGCGTCGTGACCCACACGGTCTCGCTGCTGGATGCGGCACTGCACAACTTCGCCGACAGTGAAAAGGTCGAGCCCGGTTCGGATTACATCAGCCAGCCCGATGAGCGCGGTTTGTTCGATGTCCTGCCGATCAGAAGCGCCATGCCCATCAGCCAGTTCCAGTCGCTGTGCCGCGAGCTGGACATCGGCGCGCAGTACAAAAAGCATCTGGAAACCTGGCTGCTGCCCGGTGAGCCCGTGGCCGAGGCCGTGTTGCAACACAAGGTCAGCGAAAGCCAGCGAGACGCCCTCGCCGTCGCCGCACAACTGGCATTGATCAAGAACGACATCCCGTACGACGCCTACAAAATGGTCTTGAATCTGGCGGAAAACCAATCGTCGCTGCTGCTCAACGGCCGCTCGATGCGCTGCAATGACCTGTCACTGCTCGGCACCCGGCTGAACGCGATCCTGCTGTTGACCCATGCGCAGCCGGAAAGCCGTGGCATCAATCGGCTGATTGTCTACATCCCCCACGACCCCGATCACCCGCTCAAGGAATACGATTCTCTGAAAGCGTTCCGGGAGGAATTGGCGCGCCAGCTGCGCGAAGACCGTTTCAGCGACTCGACACAACAGACTTACCGCCAGTTTTTCAGCCAGTTCGTCGATCACCAGCAGCGCGGGCACTTCTTCGCTGAACTCGAACAACGGCTGTTCGTCGTCAGGTATCACCCGCGCAAGGATCCGACCGATCAGGGCCCGCCGTGGCACAAGGATCCCGTGGCCAATCCCAACCTGCAATTCAGCCGGGTGAAATTGCAGGGCGATTACTGGCGCCATGCCTATCAGCAAAAGCTCAACAAGATTCTCAACGACGCCCGGGAAATCGCCGTTTCCACCGCAGACACCGACAGCAAGGCACGCTGGGCATGGTGGGACAACTTCAAGAAAATCCTTTCGGACATCTTCAATGTCGCCCTGTTGATTGCCACGCCATTCGTGCCGGGGCTGGGCGAACTGATGATGGTCTACACCGTTTATCAACTGACCACCGACGTGATCGAAGGCATCGTCGATCTGGCCGAAGGCCTTTGGCAGGAAGCCGCCGACCATGTCATCGGGGTGGTGACCAACATCATCCAGCTCGCCGCTTTTGGCGCAGGCGCGGAAATTGCCGGTGCCTTCAAAGTCAAGTTATCGCCGCTGGTCGAGGGCATGAAACCGGTGCGCTTGCCTGATGGCAAACCGACGCTGTGGCAGCCCGACCTCAGTCCTTACGAACACAAGAACCTGCAACTCAATGCTGCCTCGAAACCAGACCTGCTCGGCCTGCACGACCACGGCCGCGAACGCATCCTGCCGCTCGAGGGCAAACTCTACAGTGTGGAAAAAGCCTCGACGCGTGCCGACATAAAAATCTACCGGGTCAAACATCCCGTGCGAGCCAATGCCTACAAACCGCTCATTGAACACAACGAGCACGGCGCCTGGCGGCATGAGGCAGAAAACCCGGCAGACTGGGACGACCAGGCCCTGATGCCGCGCCTCGGCCACCGCGCCGAGCGCTTCTCGCCGGCGCAGCTGGAGCAGATCCGCATCAGCAGCGGCACCGGGCACGATCACCTGCGTCGCATGCACAGCGCCAGTAGCGCGCCGCCCCCATTGCTGGCCGACGGCCTCAAGCGTTTTACGGCTTACGATGACGCGAGGATCGCCAGTACCAATATCCGCGCCGGCCGGCCGATCGCAGCCGAGTCGGACTGGTTCGAACCGATCGTCACCAGCCTGCCCGGCTGGCCGCGTCAACGGGCGATGAACGTGCTGTACGACCATCTCGATGGCTATTCGCGCCGCTACGGCAATCCGACGGCCAGCCCGGCCGACACCCTGACCATCACCCAGGCCGAACTCAATGCCGGGCACTTGCCGCAGCGCCTGGTGGGGTTTCTGAATGACGCGCAAATGCGCGCTCTGCTGGGGCCAGAGGTACCCGCAGCGGAGCGTGTGCAAGCGCTGCGCAATGTGCTTGCCGATGCCGTCGACACACGCCAGGCGGAGGTGTCCCGGCGTCTCTATCAAGCGAGCGAACGATCCGCCAAGGCTGACGTGGGCGTCGTGCGCGACACCTTCCCCGAGCTGCCGCTGCCACTCAGCGAAAAACTGCTGGCCCAGGCCAGTCCCGCCGAGCTGCAACGCACGGTAAACGAAAAACGCCTGCCACTGCGCCTCAAGACGCAAGCACGAGAACTGGATTTTGAAGCCAGGGCCAGCCGTGCCTACGAAGGTTTCTATCGCGACGATCAACTGTCTGCCGACACCGAACGGCTCGCGCTGGGGACCTTGCGCATTCACACCGACACCTTTGCCAACCTGCGCATCGAGGTACGCGACGGCACGCTCGACGGGCCGTTGCGTTGCAGCGTCGGACCGGATGACGCCAGCACCCTCAGACGACTGGTCAGAGATGAACACGGCCGCTACGAAGTGTTCGATGCCAACCATCGTTCGCTGCACGCCGCCGATGATTTCTATGCATCGATGCTGCATGCCGTACCGGCTGAAACGTTGTCGAGCGTGGGTTACCGGCGCGGTCAGGGCCACCCGCTGAAATTGTGGCTGATGGAGTTGTCGGCCGCTCCCGCCGAACGCCGCAGTGTGCTGGCCGACCCGCCGATTCGCCCGGTGATCAATATCGAAACCGAAACGCTGGTACGCGGCTTGCCCCGGTATTTGCGTGCATCGACCCGGGAGGAAAAAATCAGCGACCTGTATCCGTCAATGACTCAAAGGGAAGTGGCATCGCTGCTTGAGACGCTGCAGCGCCGGGGCAACCCGGATGAAGCGATTGCACGTCTGAAGCAGGACCTCAATGAGCTGAGCAGCGAGCTGGACAGCTGGCGCGACAGTCTCCCTCGCGAGGTGGATCCCGAAACAGACTACGTGGGCACGTCATCGGACTACCTGCACAATGGCGGCAAAGACGTCGCCGATCAGCTGATCAAATGCTTCAAGCGCCAAAGCACATTTTCCGAAGATTCCGGTGCCCATCCTGAGGATGGCTACACGCTGGATTTTTCCGGCGAGTTCAAGGGCAAAGACATCGAGCCCTGGTGGAATGAGCTGCGCAAGCGCCCGAAAATGAAGCAATACTTCGATCGCATCACCGCGCTCAGACTCGACAAGGCGCCAATTTCATCCGATCCCAGCGCCCTGCTGAGCAGTTTCCCCAACCTTCGCCATTTAAGCGCCCGGGAGTGTGAGTTACAGGAACTGCCTTCCATCCTCGGCTTGATACGGTCATTGAAGACCCTCGATCTGGCCGATAATCAGATCCAGCTGAAAGTTGCCTCCCGGCAAGAACTCGCCGGCCTGACAGAGCTGCAAACGCTGAATCTGAACGGCAACCCGTTGACCCTGCCACCCGATGTCGGGCGCATGGACCATCTGACAGAGTTGAGTCTGGCCGATACCCGCATCGAGAGCTGGCCGGACGGCTTGTTCAGTGTCAATGCAGTGGACAAACAGCGACCGCGCAGCTTCATGCTGGATATGCGAAAAGCGCCCATCAACACCTTGCCCGAAGTCACTCCCGGTTCCACTCAGGCGCACATTCTCAGCCGTGCACGTTTCGATACGGGGCGGCTGTCCAACGAGGACCGCGTGCGCTATGGCAACTACCGCAAGTCCGTAGGCATGGCATTTGTCCAGGACTATTCAGCGGCGACCGATAACGAGATCAGCCACTGGAAATTGTTTCCTCGGGAATCAAGCCCTTTCAGCCCGTCAGTAACGTTCACTAAGTACCGTGAAGAATCCTGGCATGACCTGATGGCAGAACCGGATTCCGCCGGTTTTTTCGCCATGATCCGCAAACTGCGGGAAAGCGCCGACTACCGCTCCGACCAGGGACGCCGACGCTTGACTCAGCGCGTCTGGGAAATGGTCGACGCTGCGGCGCTGGACACAAAACTGCGCAAGAAGCTGTTCAAGCAGGTCGTAGAGCCGAAAGATTGCGGCGACTTCGGTGCGCAGTTGTTCAACTCGCTGGGCATGAAGGTGTTGGTGTCCAAGGCGTACGCCGAATCCAGCACACCGGCCATGATCGAGGACCGACTCGTGCGCCTCGCCCGCAGCGCTGCGCGCTTGAACCGGGTGACCGACGAAGCGGATTTTGAATACAAGACCCAGGCAAAGCTGAATGAAGACGACCCGCGCAATCCCGCGCCGGATGAAGTCGAAGTGCACATGGCCTTCGAAACCGGGCTGGCTGAACGCCTGCAATTGCCTTGGCAAACCGAAGGGATGCTGTACCGGGCGCGCTCCGGCGTGACCGACGAGAAAATCACTAAAGCCTACGAAACGATCAAGGCCGGCGAACAAGGTGATGGTCTGGTTAACGGCATGCTCGAACTGTACTACGGCAATTTCTGGGAAAAGTATTTGCAAAAGACCTATCCGCAGGAGATCGCCAGCAATGATCTTGCGTTCCGTCCCCAAGCGGAGCGGCTCGAAGAATTGAAAAACGCCAAGGCTGAATGGGCCGCCCCGAATGAGCAAACCAACCTGCACATGCTTTCCCGCAGGATACAGACGCTGGCCGATGCGCTCGGTATTTCTGACGCCCCGGAGCTGTTCGAAGATGCCCCTCTGAGCGAAAAACTTTATAAGCAACTGTATGACGGTATCAGCTCGCAACGCACGGAACTGTTGCGAAGTCTGACCCGCGAGGCAATGGCCAGAGCCGGTCTCTGACGGCGGCATTGTTCAACCGGCCAGCCTGGTCAAGGCTGGCCGGGCTGGCTAACCGGTTTCCGAATCCCAGATCACCGTGATCTTGCCTGTGTAGGCCCGGCCTTTGGCGTTATCGATCAGCCAATCGGTCCACGACTTGCCGACCTCGAAATGCAATGTTCCCGGCTTGCGATCGACATAGAACCCCGGTTGAAACACCGGGCTGTTCTCGCGGCTCAACGGGAAACGGCTGACCGCTTGCCCGGCGCCGTCGTTCAAGCCATTGGGCAGGCTGACGCCGACGTCGACGCCCCCGGCGAAACCGGACTCACGATCAAGAATGGCGCAGCCAGAACCCGTGCCCAGGCTGTGTTCGCATTCAAGCCTCATGCTGAACCTGGACGAGGCGGAGATATGAAAAACCTGATCGCGGTATAGCCGCACCGGTTTGCGCCCGCTCTCTAGCCAACTGCGCCAGCCGCCCTGAGGTTCCAGCACGATGTGGTTGCCACCGGGTGGAATGTCGACCTTGAGGGTGTGCTGCACGTCGAGGACAAAGTCCAGGGTCAGGTTGTTGTCGTCCGGTTGCATCCAGTGACCCATGTGAAAATCTCCACCGGGGCCCATGGAATAGCTGATCGATCCGGTGTATACGCCGCTCGACATACCCAACGGGTCAGGGGTTTTCAGTGCATAGGAAAAGTCGAGCTTCTCGAACCACATCGATGGAATCGGCAGAGCGACGGTCTTGGTACACGTGTTCTCCACCGGCGTGTGCCAGAAGAACCGATAGGTTTTGGCACTGACTCCGCTCACCAGGCTGTTGCGACAAGGCGGCGCGGCATACACCCAACCGTTGGAGGTCCACAGACGGTCATGGGCCTGGAACGTGTTGTCGATTCCAGTGAGCTCCTGCACAGTCTTGCTCAAATGAAAAGTTGAGCCGACGCCAGTGATACTGACCTCGACCTGCGCCGTCTCCCCGGTGTCGCGATTGGTCACCGTCAACCGTCGCCAGTTGACGGGAACCTGCAGCGCGACGCCGTGACCGGGGGGGAGGTCGCGGTATGACGTGAAACGAACCGGCACTTCGATACTGAACATGTTGCTTTCCGCGCATTGCGCCGGATAGCTCACGCAATAACCGCTGTTGGGCGTCTGGTTGACGAACTGGTTCTTGCTGGGCTGCGCAGGATCGGGCTGAAACAACGCACGAATTTCCAGATTCGCGGCCTGTGCCTCGGGAATGCCCGCCATCAACAACAGAGCCAGCGCCAAGGTGAGCTTTTTCATGGTTGGATCCGCCCCGGATTCATGGCTCCAGCTCCCCGGCCGGCGCGGCAGCGCTGAACATCAGCAACACATTGCCGCTGTAATCGCCCGAGCGATAACCGCCAGCCGGCTCGATCGGCTCTATTTTCAGCGCCACGCGTTTGCCGCCGGCCGCCTCTTCTTTCGAGACCACTTGTTGCGGAACGATGTGTGAACTGAGCACGACATCATTGAACGTTACTCGCAACATGATCACTTCGCTGGGCCGGCCATTTTCCAGATAAGGATCAAACAACAGACGGGCATCGATGGCGCTGCTGTCGTGACGCACATCGAAGTTTTTCTGCAGGCTGCCGAGGGTTGCCTTGGGATAGTCCCAGAACAGCTGTTGCGGCCGGTGAATCCAGTCCGGCTCGGCGGGAATGACATAAAAGGGCCGGTTGGGAATGGTCAGGGACACCTCGAAGGTGTGCTCTTCCCGGGCCGCCCACGCCAGCGCGCAGGTCAGTCCGGTAGCGACCATCAGCGCGGCGGCGGTGCATTGCTTGATCATGTTGATTACCCGATGCGTCAATGGAAGCAGACTTAACGACTGGCGATTTTCACGATTTTTTTGTCGGCACCTTCGATCAGGAAGAAGCGGTATTCGCGGCCCTTTTCCTTGTCGAAGGCGAAGGTTTTGCCGGCCAGTACATGGTGTTTGGTGGTCGCGCCGCAGTCGGACTCCTTCGTCAGCGAGCAGCTTTTGAACTCGTCGACGATGATCACCGTATTGCCGTTGTTGCGCAGTTCGTAGCGGCTGGCGCTGTCATTGACCTGGGTGTCGAAACGCGCGTCCTTTGGCCGCACGAAAAAGATCGTGCCGAAGCCGGTCATCACGTTGACCCCGGCCGACAGGGAGTTCTTGTAGTCCTCGCGCTCTTCGTTGCTGACCACGAATTCGTCTTCCTTTTCCGGCACCACCGGTACGAAGCGCACGCGGAAATAACGCTCGCGATCACGCTCGCCCATGTACAACAGACGCGTGCCCTGCATGCCCTGCGCCGGCACGATCAGCCGTGCGGGACTGGCCATCAGACCATTGCGCGAGGCGCCGTCGGCGGCGTTTTCGACTGCAATTTCCTGGGAGGTGCCGTCGGCGCCGTAGACGATTTCCAGCACGTTGACTTTCACGAACGCAGTGGCATCGCCACTATTGAATACGCGCTTGAGGTAGGTACTTTTGTCGGCGTCGAGATAGTCGTACACGGTGCCGACATTGATCTGCGGACCGGCCTGAGCGGTCAGACAAAACACGCTGAGCACGCCCAGCAGAAAACCACGGTTCATCGTTGAAACTCCTGAACGGTTAAGAAGGCACGGATTGAAAGGCTCAAACATCCGAATCCCAGATCACGGTGACATTGCCGCGCAGCCGGTCGTTGAGGTCGGGCTGTTTGAGGAGAAATTCGATGGCAAACGGCGTCATCTCGAAATGGATTGCTCCGGGCTTGCGATCCACGTACAGGCCAGGCTGAAACGGGCCGATCCACTCGTTGAAGCGCAGAGGTAGCCGAGTAACGTTAGTGCCGCCGGAATGGGTAATGCCCGGTGGTAACGACATGGAAACCTCAACCTCGGTGGTGTTGCCCTTCGGGCTGCCGAGGTTGCAGGTATTTCCGCCTTGGGAGCTGCAAAGGAGCATCACTTTGAAACGCGATGAAGCCGAGATAAAGAACGGTTGATCGCGAAAGATCCGCGTGGGTTTGCGCCCACTGTTTATCCAGCGCGCCCACCCGCCCTCGGGCTCCAGTGCAACGTTGTTGCCACCGGGCGGCAGGTCGACCTTGAGGGTGTGCTGTACGTCGAGGACAAAGTCGAGGGTCAGGTTGCTGTCGTCTGGTTGAAACGCAGCGCCCAAATCGAAATCGCCACCGGGGCCCATGGTGTAGGAGAGCGATCCGGTGTAGAGACCGCTGCTCATGCCCAGCGGATTAGGCGTTTTCAGCTCATAGGCGAAATCGAGCTTGCTGAAATACATCGAGGGGATACGGAAGGCAGCGGTCTTGGTACACGAGGCTTCGACAGGGGTATGCCAGAAAAACAGATAGGTGGTGGCACTGTACCCTGCCAGGCCGCTACCGAGGCACGGCGCCGGTGCATAAAGCCAACCGCTGCCAGACGTCCAGAGGATGTCATGGCCTGTGGGGGCGGCCACACCCGTCAACGTTTCCACCGGTTCGCTCAGGACGAATCTGGAGCCGATGCCGGTTATGCGTACCTCGACGACTTCGGTTTCCTGGGTATCCAGATTGGTGACCGTCAGCCGCCGCCAATCCACAGGCGCTCGCACTGAAACATCGTCACCGGGCATCAGCGCGCGAGTTGATCGGTAAGGAACGGGCAACTCGATGCTGAACATGTTCCTGGCCTCACATTGCGCAGGATAGCTCACGCAATAACCGCTATTGGGCGTCTGGTTAACGAACAGGTTCTTGGACGGCTGCGCAGGGTCGGGCTGAAACAACGCGCGGATCTCCTGATTCATTCCATGCGCCGGGAACACGCTCAGCGCCAGTGCCAGCCCGCACCCCGTCGTAATGATTTTCATGGCTCAACCCGCCTTCTGTTCAGTGAACGTGACATCGGCCAGCGTGTCCGGCGTGCAGCGCAGGTCACCGATCATCAGCACATTGTTTTCGTTGCGATGGCTGTCGGCATCGAGGCGGAACTGGCACAGCAACTGATTGCCCTGACGCACTTCCAGGGTCGGCGAACCGGCATTCATTTCCATCGAAAAGAACCCGTCGACCTCGGTCACGCCGCGACTGGCGTGGTTGATCACGTGGTGCCCCTTCAGCGGCTGCCCCTGCGCATCGACCAGCCGGCCGAGGACGGTCAGGGTTCGCATTACGCGGACCTGGCGATATTCCACGCCGCCCTTGTTCAGGTGATAACGCGTGCGCGCCGGCTCGATCGTCGCCGCCGGGACGGTATTGCCCTCGAAATCGAAACTCACCGAGCTGTTCTGGTACGCGGTGATCGGAATGAAATTGCGCCCCGGCTTCAACGCCGCACCGCCACCGCTGTAATCATCGGCACGCAGAACGATGTCCTCGATGTCCGACTCGACATCGACAATCATGCCGGCGCCACGCACTTCGCTCTGGCTGGTCATGAGCATCTGCTGCCCACCCACTACCAGCGTGCTGTCGACGTTGAGGCCACCGGTGAAATTGCCGTTGTACGAGGAGCGCTGAACGAACGCGTCGCCATTGACCGCATCGGTGCGGAAATTGGCCAGGCTGGACATGCCCAGACCATAGGTGTCGGTGAGCGCAGTGACCGAAACGCTTTGCAGCACGTGGTCCTTGAGATCCTTGCGCCAACCGAGGGAGGCGTTGTTGTCGCGCGCGCCGTCCCGAGCAGTGCGCGAGCCGATGCTGCCGCTGATCTGCTGCCCGGGTGTGCCGAGGGCCATATTGATGCTCAGGTCGACGCCACGATTGCGCGCATCGCCACTGCTGTAACTGCCCGGCCGATCGAACAGCGACAAGCGCCAACTGGCATCGCTGCCCAGCACCACCGTGCGCTGGGTCCAGCCCAGATCCACACCCATGCCTTCGACGTTGCCTTCACTGTGCGAGACCCGCGCGTTGACCGAACTCTTGCTGCTGATGCGATGGTTGAGCGCCAGCGACGAATTGCTGGTCTGGCCGATAAACACATTGCGTGGCCGCACGCGAGTGCCGTCCGGTAACGTGTCGTAGGTATTGGTGGTGTCGAGCCAGCTGCGGTTGTGGCTGACGACGATACTGCCGGCGCCGTAGTTGTAAAGGCTCTGCAGGTCGAGCCCGGTGCCGTAGTCCTCGGTCTTGTAGACGTTGGCGTAGAGGCTGACGTGATTGGCCAGCGTCCAGTCGATGGACGTGCCGTACTGCAGCTTTTCGCGGATCTGCCGCGCCGACAGCCCGAGAATCACCCGTGGATGCATCAGGTAATTGACCGAGGCGCCCGCCGTCGGGCTGCCGCTGGCCTGGGTGTCCCAGTTGCTCAGCAGTTTCTGTTCTTCGCCGGCGAATACGTTGTAGCGCCAGCGCTCGTCGAGGTTGCGCCAGTTGTTGGGTTTGTACACCAGCTCCTGGGTTGTCGACGTAATCTGGCCGTCTTCGATCAGCCGCACTTCCACTTCATAAATACCGCCGGGCAGCGGCCGGGTGTCGAGGGTCTGCAACCCGGCCGGCACCGATTGCGTGTTGATCAGCAGGCCGTCGCGCCAGATCTCCACCGAGCCCTGACGGTTGGCGGTGACATAGATCGGATAGACACTGGGCATCGGGCTGTTGATGGCCAGGCTGTCGGAGCTGCCATACATCACACCGACAGCGGTGTCAGGGCTGGTGCCGAACGTGCGGGGCTGGCGCGTCAGTCCTTCGGAATTGGGGGTGAAATAACCCAGACGGAAAAAACTGCCTTGCAGTTCGCGCTGGGTGTGCAGCTCATGGAGGGCATGGTAGAGCTTGTCGTCCGGACCGCCGAGACGGGCCATTTGCAGGTTGAGCGTCTGACTCCAGTTGCCCAGGCTTGAGCTGGCCTCCAGGCCGAAGCGGCCGCCGAGGTCTTGATCCTGACCGCCATTGAGATTGAGCTGATTGCGCACCATCAGGCCGCTACTGCCGCCGTCGGGCTGCTCGTAGTAGCGCTTGGCGGCTACGTCGCGTTCAGCGTTTTCGGTGACGATCGAGACCAGCGAGTTTTCCAGGTTGTAATGCACGACCAGAAACTGCTCCGGGCAGGAACCGCTGCACGCGCCCAAAGGCACGCCGGGTTTCAGATAGCTCGCCCATTTTTCCCGCTCGGCGGGGCCGAAACGGTTTTCGCTGGTGTCGGTGAATTCCAGCAGGGTGATGCGATCATCACGGGACAGCACCACCATGGCTTCACCCAGTGGTTGCTGATCGACTTCGACCCGTACCGCGAGCGGCACATCAAAGAAATGCTCCTCGAAATCCGCCGGCAAACCCTTGGCCTGCGCCAGCAGACTGCGTGGTGTGGTACCGGTGGAGTTGGAAGCCACAGCTGCGCTGGCACAAAACAACAGCGCAAGCGCAGCCGCGATGGGTGTCATCGGGAACATGAACGCGTACTCGGATAACAAACAATGGAAGTCCGTCGAGGCAAACAAAGCGTCTGCCCCGACGGTCAAGCGTCAACATTGAAGTTGGGCCTGGTGCCTGATCGATCGATCAAGTGACTGCTGTTATGGCGTCACAGCGTCGAAGATCATCGCCACGGCCCCGGTGTAATCACCTGGCTGGAAGTTGCTGCCCACGGCGCTGATGCTCAGCGGCGCACGGAAGTTGACGTCGGACTCGGCTTCACCCACGACCATTTGCGGGGTCAGCGTCAGTTCCTTGTTGTTGAACAGAACGCGCAAGTCGATCGACGTGCTGCCGGAGACCAGTTTTGGCAGGCTCTCCAGGCTGGCGTGTACCGAGCCGTTATTGTTGCGCACATCGAAGAAGCCGTTGACGTCGCGCATCTTGCCGGTGGTTGGCTGATAGCTCATGTCCTGGTCTTTGTTGACCAGATCCGGATCGGTCGGCACGACGTAGAAACCGTTGGTCGGCACATGCGCGACAAGGTTGATCGAGTGCGACGCTTCACCGGCAGCGAATGCGCCAGTGGAACCCAGTGCCAGAAGAGCCAGTGGAGCGGCGATTGCGAATTTCTTGAACATCGTTATGTACCTGTTTTCTTGATAGGGGGATGAGCATTGAAAGTTCAAGACGAACACTGCCCGAATCGCTGCCCGGGTTGTTCCAGGCCAACTTGAACTTTCAATGCCGGAACATCATCGGCTGTTAACTCTGGAAAGTAAGCAGGCAACTTCCGACAACCGCGTAGTTAAACAACCCCATGACCCGCAAGAAAAAACAACAAAAACACGACATTCGAAACAGTGACTGTAAGTTCCACCCTACAGACAGTTAAAGTTAAAAAACCATACAGCAACTTCACCCTGCCAACGCGGTAACTTAGTGCAATTTAGAACATATACTCTACATGGAATAGAGTGATGACTTTAACTTTCAGGTTATTGCACGCGACATTCGCCTGAAAAATCATCGCTTGCCTTTGTCCGCGGCTGCCGCTCGTCAGGCCGGGTCAAGGCTCAGGGAAAAACGTCTTGCATCCGCCTTAAGATATATCTTAAGTTGTATCTAAACACGACGAGAGAAACCTGAAATGAGAGACCATCATTCCCCCCACCGCGAACACGGCGACGGCCGTGACGGCTTCGAGAAGCGCCCCGGACGTGAACGCGGCGGCCGTGGCCCACGGGTGTTCGCCCCCGGTGACCTGAAATTGCTGCTGCTGGCGCTAGTCGCCGAACAGCCGTGCCACGGCTACGACCTGATCCGCCAGATCGAAGGCATGTTCGACGGCGCCTACAGCCCGAGCCCGGGCGTGATCTACCCAACCCTGACCTTTCTCGAAGAGAGCGAATTGATCACCGGCGACGCCGAGGGCGGCAAAAAACGCTACAGCGTCACCGAGGCCGGACGTTTGTCTTTGAGCGAACAAGCCGTTGCCCTCGACGGCGTGCGCATGCGCATCGACGTCAGCAAACGCTCGTTGCGCGGCCATGATCGCCCGCCGGAAATCCACGAGGCGGTGCACAACTTGCGCCATGCCCTGCAGATGCACCACGGCCGCTGGAGCCCGGCAGAAATCCTGCGCGTGCGTGACCTGCTCAACGACACCGCCAAAGCCATCGTCGACGGCCCCGCCGTTCAACCTGTTTCGGAGAAAAGCGAATGACTGCAGTCGATAGCCAAACCATTCACCGCGTGATGCACGAAATCAAACGCCGCAAGCTGGAAGTGTTGCGTGTGGTCGACCTGACGCCGCGCATGCGTCGCATCACCCTCGGCGGGCCGGAATTGGCCGGGTTCATCAGCCTCGGTACCGACGACCACGTCAAACTGTTGTTCCCGCAGAATGCCGAACAGGCTGCAGCCCTCGAAACCATGGTGCTCGGCGCTGGCAAGGATGACGGCCCGAAACCGGAAATGCGCGACTACACCCCACGTCGCTATGACCTCGACGCACTCGAACTCGATATCGATTTCGTCCTGCACGGCGACGGTCCTGCGTCGACCTGGGCCGAGCAAGCCCAACCCGGGCAATTCCTGCACATCGGCGGCCCGCGCGGCTCGATGATCGTGCCGGACATCTTCGACAGCTACCTGCTGATCGGCGATGAAACCGCCCTGCCCGCCATCGCCCGCCGCCTCGAAGGCCTGGCGGCCAATCGCAAAGCGCTGGTGGTGATCGAAGTGGAGAACGGCGCCGAACAGCAAGTGCTGGAGAGTGCAGCGCAGGTCAACGTGATCTGGGTGCTGCGCGAGGGCGGCAAGGACAATTTGCTGGCGACGGTGAAGCAATTGCAGGTGCCGAAGGGCAATCTGTATGCGTGGGTGGCGACCGAGACCAAGGTTTCACGGCAGATTCGCCGAGTGCTGATCGATGAGCATGGGCTGGATGAACAACTGATCAAAGCGGTCGGCTACTGGCGCGCAGAAGGCACTCCCGAAGAAGAATGAGATCCCTGTGGGAGCGAGCCTGCTCGCGAATTCGGTCTGACATTCACCCGACGATGTCGACTGATACACCGCTTTCGCGAGCAGGCTCGCTCCCACCCTTGACCTTAACTTCGTACTGACCGCCAGCGGTCGAGGCCGATCAGCGCTAGCCCGATCACCACAAACCCCAGCAATATCCCCCCGGCATTGACCAGCACCTGTGGATAACCCAACACCGCGACATCAATGAACGGGTACGCATACGCACCGAGCCAATGTCCGCGCAGCAAGGCGTAGATGAAATACAGCAGCGGATAAATCAGCCACACCGGCAGATGCCACAGGCGCAAAGTGCCCTTGGGCACGCACAACCACCAATAGCCAAGAAACAGCAACGGCATCACGTCGTGCAGCAGTTCATCGGCAACAAATTGCCAACCTTCGGGATGCCACAAATGCCGCAGCAGAATGCTGTAGGCCAGTCCGACCACAGCAATGCTCACGGCAATCGCGCTACTCACCCACGGCTGCAAAAACCAGCGCCGCGCAGCGGATTCGCGAGCGGTCACGGCGCAGGTCAACACTGTCGCCACCAGCGTATTGGTCAATATCGTGAAGTAGCTGAAAAAGCTCACCAGCCCGCCCAACAGGCTGGCGCCGACACTCAAGCGCGCGAAGAAAATCAGGTACAGCTGAATGCCCAGTCCCGCCCAGCCCAATACGGCTGCGCAGGTGATCAGGCGTCGCCGCGAGACGGCGTCCATCTCAGAGCGGTCGCTTGGTGCGCATCAACTTCACGTACAGACGCTCGACCTTCTCCCGCGCCCACGGGGTTTTACGCAGGAACGTCAGGCTCGACTTGATGCTCGGATCGCTCTTGAAGCAACGAATATCGATACGCTCGGCCAGCCCCGACCATTCGTAATGGCTCACCAGTGCATTGAGGATCTGTTCGAGGGTGACGCCGTGCAGTGGATCGGGGGTTTGTTCGTTCATGCCAGGCCTTTGGGCGAAGTGAAAATGCAGAAGCCGCGCACCTTAGCCGAGGGGCTGGTCGGGTGGAAGGCCTGACTTCAAATGTAGGCCAACCTGAAAAGATCGCAGGCCACGACCCGGCTCACAATGCGCCCGTTTGCCGCACTGTTACCGAATCCGAAACGCTGCATGTTCACAAAAGGCCTTTGTCTTTTTGTAACAGATCATTATCCTGCCGCCCTTCTGCTGAATCGCTTCACTGCCTGCGACTTATTGAAGCACTCAGCTCGCACCCCGAAAACACCAAAAAAAGACTTATCCATGCCCGATTTTTCCTTCTCCCGAGACAGCGCTATCCCTACCCTGCGCACCCTTGGCGGCTGCACCGCTCTGGGCCTCGCCACTTGCGTTCAAGCGGCGCCCGCGTTCGACAGTGAATCACCGTACATGCTCGGTGACTGGAACGGCACGCGCACCGAACTCTCGGAAAAAGGCTACGACTTCAAACTCGATTACACCGGCGAAATGGGCAGCAATCTGCACGGCGGCTACGACCACGACCGCACTGCGCGCTACAGCGATCAGTTCGGCCTCGGCACGCACCTCGACCTGCAAAAGATCCTTGGCTGGGACGACGCCGAGTTTCAACTGACCATCACCAAGCGCAGCGGCAACAACATCAGCAACGACCGCATCAACGATCCGCGCGTCGGCGGCTTCACTTCGGCCCAGGAAGTCTGGGGCCGTGGCCAGACCACACGCCTGACGCAGATGTGGTATCAGCAGAAATTCTTCGACCAGAAACTCGACATCAAAGTCGGCCGTTTCGGCGAAGGCGAAGACTTCAACAGCTTCCCGTGCGACTTCCAGAACCTCGCGTTCTGCGGCTCGCAGGTCGGCAACTGGGTCGGCGGCATCTGGTACAACTGGCCGGTCAGCCAATGGGCGCTGCGCGTCAAATATCACCTGACCCCGGAACTGTACGCCCAGGTCGGCGCCTACGAGCAGAACCCGTCGAACCTCGATCGCGGCAACGGCTTCAAGCTCAGCGGCAGCGGCACCCAGGGCGCGATCCTGCCGATCGAACTGGTGTGGACGCCGAAACTCAACGGCCTGCCGGGTGAATATCGCGCCGGTTATTACTACAGCAACGCCAACGCCAGCGACGTCTATAAAGACAGCCACGGCCAACCGGCGGCCCTCAGCGGTGAAGCTTATCGCAGCGCGTCGAGCAAACACGGCGTGTGGCTGGGCATTCAGCAGCAGATCACCAGCATTGCCAGCGACAACAGTCGCGGCTTGAGCGTGTTTGCCAACGGCACGATGCACGACAAGAAAACCAACGCGATCGACAACTACGTGCAGGCCGGCATCACCTACAAAGGCCCATTCGATGCCCGCGCCAAGGACGACATCGGCTTCGCCCTCGCCCGCGTGCACGTCAACCCGGCCTTCCGCAAAAACGCCGAAGCGAGCAACCGCGCCAACGCCGTGTACGACTACGACGATCCGTCGTTCCTGCCGCCACAAGACACCGAATACAGCGCAGAACTCTATTACGGCGTGCACGTGACCAACTGGCTGACCGTACGCCCGAACCTGCAATACATCCGCCACCCCGGTGGCGTGAACAACGTCGACGACGCCCTGATCGGCGGGATCAAGATCCAGTCTTCGTTCTAAAAAATTACTGAGATCCAATGTGGGAGCGAGCCTGCTCGCGAAAGCAATTTCAACTTCACCAAAGAAGTCGTCTGACACACCGCTTTCGCGAGCAGGCTCGCTCCCACATGAAATTCGTTAGCCAGACAAGTTTTTATCTGAACCATGCCTGTGCCAAATCGTCATCTAAAGTGACTACAGCGCGGGACTACATAAACGTCACGGAGAATCACACTATGAGCACCGAAAGTG
Source organism: Pseudomonas sp. CROZ-RG-20F-R04-15 (assembly GCF_022662375.1). Lineage (GTDB taxonomy): Bacteria > Pseudomonadota > Gammaproteobacteria > Pseudomonadales > Pseudomonadaceae > Aquipseudomonas. The sequence continues at coordinate 116,951 of NZ_JAKNQL010000004.1, forward strand.
CTTCGAGTCGGGGCCGTTTGCTACCGAGCCTGCTCGGCATTCTGCTTCTACTGATGGGCCTGGCCATGTTGGCCGGTGGGGTCAAGCTGAGCATGCTCGGCGGCTCGCTGTACTACCTGCTGGCCGGTATCGGCATTGCGCTGAGCGGCATCCTGTTGCTGATGCGTCGTCGCGCAGCGCTGGGCCTGTACGCCATCGTTCTGTTTGCCAGCACCGTTTGGGCGCTGTGGGAAGTCGGTCTGGACTGGTGGCAACTGGTGCCACGTCTGGCCCTGTGGTTTGTCCTCGGCTTCGTGATGCTGCTGCCGTGGTTCCGTCGTCCGCTGCTGCTTGACGGCCCGGCGCCGATGGGCACTCGCGGCCTGACCGTGGCCGTGGTGCTGGCCGGCCTCACCGCGCTGATCAGCCTGTTCACCCACCCGGGCGAAACCTTCGGCGAACTGGGTCGCGACACCGCCGACACCACCAGCACCGCACCAGCGATGCCCGATGGCGACTGGCAGGCCTATGGCCGCACCGAATTCGGTGACCGTTACTCGCCGCTGAAGCAGATCACCCCGGCCAACGTCGGCAAGCTGCAAGAAGCCTGGCGCATCCAGACCGGCGACCTGCCGACGGCGGATGACCCGGTTGAGCTGACCAACGAAAACACCCCGCTGAAAGCCAACGGCATGATCTACGCCTGCACCGCGCACAGCAAAGTGTTGGCCCTGGACCCGGACACCGGCAAAGAACTGTGGCGCTTCGACCCACAGATCAAGAGCCCGGTCGGCTTCAAAGGCTTCGCCCACATGACTTGCCGTGGCGTGTCGTACTACGACGAAGCCGCTTACGCCAAAACTGAAAACGCAGCCTCGGCGGTGATTTCCGAAGCTGGCAAAGCCGTTGCCCAGGCTTGCCCGCGTCGTCTGTACCTGCCAACCGCTGATGCCCGCCTGATCGCCCTGAACGCCGACACCGGCAAGATCTGCGAAGGCTTCGGCAAAAACGGTGTGGTTGACCTGACCCAAGGCATCGGCCCGTTCACCGCTGGCGGCTACTACTCCACCTCGCCGGCCGCGATTACTCGTGATCTGGTGATCATGGGCGGTCACGTTACCGACAACGAATCGACCAACGAGCCATCGGGCGTGATCCGCGCTTTCGATGTGCGCGACGGTCACCTCGTGTGGAACTGGGACAGCGACAAGCCAGACGCCACCGAGCCTTTGGCACCGGGCGAAACCTACAGCCGCAACTCGGCGAACATGTGGTCGCTGGCCAGTGTCGACGAAAAACTCGGCATGGTGTACCTGCCACTGGGCAACCAGACCCCAGACCAGTGGGGCGCAGATCGCACCCCGGGCGCCGAGAAATTCAGCGCCGGCGTCGTAGCCCTGGACCTGGCCACCGGTAAAGTGCGCTGGAACTACCAGTTCACCCACCACGACCTGTGGGACATGGACGTTGGCAGCCAGCCAACCCTGCTCGACATGAAAACCGCCGACGGCGTGAAACCTGCGCTGATCGCTCCGACCAAGCAGGGCAGCCTGTACGTCCTCGACCGTCGTGACGGCACGCCGATCATTCCGATCAAGGAAATCCCGGTACCGCAAGGCGCCGTCAAAGGCGACCACACCGCACCGACCCAGGCCCGTTCGGACCTCAACCTGCTGGCCCCGGAACTGACCGAAAAAGCCATGTGGGGCGCGAGCCCGTTCGACCAGATGCTGTGCCGCATCCAGTTCAAGGAACTGCGTTATGAAGGCCAGTACACCCCGCCGTCGGAACAGGGCAGCCTGATCTACCCGGGTAACGTCGGCGTGTTCAACTGGGGCGGCGTTTCGGTCGATCCGGTTCGTCAGATCCTGTTCACCAGCCCGAACTACATGGCCTTCGTGTCGAAAATGGTGCCACGCGAGCAAGTCGCCGCAGGCAGCAAACGCGAAAGCGAAACCGCGGGCGTGCAACCGAACACCGGCGCGCCATACGCGGTGATCATGCACCCGTTCATGTCGCCACTCGGCGTACCGTGCCAGGCCCCGGCCTGGGGCTACGTTGCCGGTATCGACCTGACCACCGGCAAAGTCGTGTGGAAACGCAAAAACGGCACCAGCCGCGACAGCTCGCCCATCCCGATCGGCTTCACCTTGGGCGTGCCTAGCATGGGCGGTTCGATGGTCACGGCCGGCGGCGTCGGCTTCCTCAGCGGCACCCTCGACCAGTACCTGCGCGCGTATGACGTGAACAGCGGTAAAGAGCTGTGGAAATCGCGTCTGCCAGCGGGTGGTCAAGCGACTCCGATGACCTACACCGGCAAGGACGGCAAGCAATACGTGCTGCTGGTTGTCGGCGGTCACGGTTCGCTGGGCACCAAAATGGGCGATTACATCATTGCCTACAAACTGCCGGAATAAGCTTTAACGGCGGTAAATGAAAGGCGATGCCCCGTGAGGGACATCGCCTTTTTTTGTGCACACTCATTTTGAATCCACCGGAGAACCCTGTGGGAGCGAGCTTGCTCGCGAAGGCGTCAGCACATTCAACATCTACGGTGCCTGACACACCGCTTTCGCGAGCAAGCTCGCTCCCACAGGTTGAAAAGTGTTTATCTGTGGGAAATGTGTTCGTCCTACAGACGTTGAAAGTGGCGCGGAGTTTTCCGACAAGTCGCGTCGGTTGTGCCTCGGAAATCGGCTGGATAGGCTCGGGGGGTCGCTGCAAATTCAGCGAACGGGCGTCGCGGCCCGATAACTGATGCATAATCGCCAACCTGACGGCACCTCGGTGCCCGTTGTTTGTGTCATGGCGGCTGTGCGCGGGATACCGTCCTTGGAGGTATGCCGATTTCTCAGTTATCGGTCCGCGAACCCGCGTACAGCTGCCACCTCAGATTGCGTCGCGGCAATGGAAGGCAGCTCCACTTTCACCAACTGAGTATTCATCATGAAAAAGCCAACACCCAATCCGCCAGAAACCGACGACACCTCGCCCTACGAATCCCCCGATTCGAAGAAATTCCACGAAGCCGCCGAACGCGCCCTCGACCACTACCTCAAACCCAACGCCTTAACCCTGCGCTTCCACAAACCCAGCACCATGTTCCAGGTCGCGCCGGAACAGGACAGCGAAAGCCTGCTGGTCCACGCTTGCGAATCCCTGGCACAAGCCAGCCTCATGACCAGCGACATCGCCGCCTACATCGACCTGCCGCAACGGCGAACGATTCTGGCGATACAGCAAATCATCATGCTTGCTGAACTGGCCGTGAATCGCGTGCTGGATAACCACGAAATATCCCAACCTCCCGCACACAACTAACCCCTGTGGGAGCGAGCCTGCTCGCGAAGGCGTCAGCCCATTCAGCAGTTGTGGTGAATGACCCTCCGCTATCGCGAGCAGGCTTGCTCCCACGGTTGAATTGAGCGCATTCAAATGGAAATGGTCGGCTGTCAGGCCGCCTTCGCGACCAGGCCCACCCCGCAGCGGGTCACCTCTCGTAACCTATATAACGCTTCTTAATAGGGCATGATCGCGAACAGGCATAAAAACCTGTCAGATGTGACAGTTAACGGTTTATGCCGTTTCTTCCAGACTTCCTTCTCCAACCCAGTCAGTCAAGGAAGCACCCCATGACAAATCCAAAAGCATCCCCAGCGGTCTTCGCAGTCGGTTCACTTACCATTGATGTGAAAGGCACCATTGGCGGTACATATTTAGACCTGACCAGCTATACGGCGACCGCCTCATCGGTGTCTTTCAATCCGTTAGGGGGTTACGACTTTTCCTTCCGGGAAAACGATGGCTTGTCGAGCAAACGAACCCTGTCCATCTCGCTTCGCGACCTGCTGATTCCATCCCCGCCTGGCTACTCTGAAAGTGTCGTTACAGAACGGGGCATCCTGATTTATGAATATGAAATGAAGTCCTCTTCAGCTATCGCGGTCACTCAACCAAACCCCAACCTATACCGATATGCCTTCAACGATTTCAAACTTTCCGGCAAGGCACGCCACACGGATGACACACGTGAACTCACCTGTAACGGGTTCTTTCTGCTGCAGGAACTGACGTGGCCTTTGTAACGATCTTGGTCGGGACCGAGGTCTGTTGTGAAAGTGTGCCAACCTGAATGTCAGCCCCAATGCAGACCGTGAAAAAAATCAAAAGCCCCTCACCCTAACCCTCTCCCGGAGGGAGAGGGGACTGATCGAGTTGTTTGATAGACGTACGCCGACTTGTGATACCGAGTCGAACTCAGATTCTGAAAACCAAAAATCGGCGCCCTCTCCCTCGCGAGAGGGCAGGGATGAGAAACAAACCCAACGCAAATCAAAAGCCGCCCCGCGCTCTTAACCACTCAAAAGGCCGAGTGCCAACTCGCCTGCTCTTGATCTGTGCTCCTCACCACTCAATAGGCCGAGTGCCAGCTCGCCTGCTCTTGATCTGTGCTCCTCACCACTCAATAGGCCGAGTGTCAGCTCGCCTGCTCTTGATCTGTGCTCCTCACCACTCAATAGGCCGAGTGTCAGCTCGCCTGCTCTTGATCTGTGCTCCTCACCACTCAATAGGCCGAGTGCCAGCTCGCCTGCTTTTGATCTTGATCTTGATCCACGGGCGACGTCGGAAGGCTGAGTGGAGGGATTGATCCGGGCGTGGGAGCGCAGCGACCGTTTGGCGCAGCCAAACACAGCGAGAGGAGGTGCAGCGAAGCAAACCGTAGGCGCTGCGCCCGGATCGATCCCGCAGCGAAGGAACCCCGAGCCCCAGCGAGCGGGCCGCACGCAGGAGCAAGCCTTTTTGGTTACTTTTTCGGCGTCTGGAAAAAGTGACCCGCCGTAAGGGCGGAACCCTAAGCCGCCATCACCGAAAAAACGGATATACACACCAACCCCCACCAACATGGTCGGCCCAAAGGCCGCCAAGCCCAAAGCGTGAACCCTGTCAAAACCCTGAACACACAAGCAGAAACATCCCCTCCCATTGAAACCACCCAAACCCTGCCCCATCTAAGACCCATACCCCATTGCGCAGGTGCCCCATGAGCGACCAGCAAGAATTCCCGGAAAACCCCGACGACTACAGCGAAGCCGAACACATCGAACACACCTCCAGCGGCAAAGGCCTCGCCCTGCCCGGCCAGAACCTGCCGGACAAGGTCTACATCATCCCGATCCACAACCGCCCGTTCTTCCCGGCCCAAGTCCTGCCGGTCATCGTCAACGAAGAACCCTGGGCCGAAACCCTCGAACTGGTCAGCAAATCCGAACACCACTCCCTGGCCCTGTTCTTCATGGACACGCCCCAGGAAGACCCGCGCCACTTCGACACCGGCGCCCTCCCCGAATACGGCACCCTGGTCAAAGTCCACCACGCCAGCCGCGAGAACGGCAAACTGCAATTCGTCGCCCAAGGCCTCAGCCGCGTGCGCATCAAAACCTGGCTGAAACACCACCGCCCACCGTACCTGGTCGAAGTCGAATACCCGCACCAGCCCACCGAGCCGACCGACGAGGTCAAGGCATACGGCATGGCGCTGATCAACGCGATCAAAGAACTGCTGCCGCTCAACCCGCTGTACAGCGAAGAACTGAAAAACTACCTCAACCGCTTCAGCCCCAACGATCCATCGCCGCTGACCGACTTCGCCGCCGCCCTGACCTCTGCTACCGGCCCCGAACTGCAAGGTGTGCTCGATTGCGTGCCGATGCTCAAGCGCATGGAAAAAGTCCTGCCGATGCTGCGCAAGGAAGTCGAAGTCGCGCGCCTGCAAAAAGAGATCTCGGCGGAAGTTAACCGCAAGATCGGCGAGCATCAGCGCGAGTTCTTCCTCAAGGAACAACTCAAGGTCATCCAGCAGGAACTCGGCCTGACCAAAGACGACCGCAGCGCCGACCTTGAACAGTTCGAACAGCGCCTCGAAGGCAAAGTCCTGCCGGCGCAGGTGCAGAAACGCCTCGAAGAAGAAATGAACAAACTGTCGATCCTCGAGACCGGCTCGCCGGAATACGCGGTGACTCGCAACTACCTCGACTGGGCGACCTCGGTGCCGTGGGGCGTCTACGGCGACGACAAACTCGACCTCAAGCACGCGCGCAAAGTCCTCGACAAACACCACGCTGGCCTCGATGACATCAAGGATCGCATCCTCGAATTCCTCGCTGTCGGTGCTTATAAAGGCGAAATCAGCGGTTCCATCGTGCTGCTGGTCGGCCCGCCGGGCGTGGGTAAAACCAGCGTCGGCAAATCCATCGCCGAATCCCTCGGCCGGCCGTTCTACCGTTTCAGCCTCGGCGGTATGCGCGACGAAGCCGAGATCAAGGGTCATCGCCGCACCTACATCGGCGCGCAGCCGGGCAAACTGGTGCAGGCGTTGAAAGATGTCGAAGTGATGAACCCGGTGATCATGCTCGACGAGATCGACAAAATGGGCCAAAGCTACCAGGGCGACCCGGCCTCGGCGCTGCTGGAAACCCTCGACCCGGAGCAGAACGTCGAATTCCTCGACCACTATCTGGATCTGCGCATGGACTTGTCGAAAGTCCTGTTCGTCTGCACCGCAAACACCCTCGATTCGATCCCCGGCCCGTTGCTCGACCGCATGGAAGTAATTCGCCTGTCGGGCTATATCACCGAAGAAAAAGTCGCCATCGCCAAGCGTCACCTGTGGCCGAAACTGCTGGAAAAGGCCGGCGTGTCCAAGGGCAGCCTGAGCATCAGCGACAGCGCGCTCAAAGCCTTGATCGACGGTTATGCCCGCGAAGCCGGCGTGCGCCAGCTGGAAAAGCAAATGGGCAAACTGGTGCGCAAAGCGGTGATGAAGCTGATCGACGATCCGAAAGCAGTGATCAAACTCGGGCCGAAAGACCTCGAAGCGTCACTGGGTCACCCGGTGTTCCGCAACGAGCAAGTGCTGTCCGGCACCGGCGTGATTACCGGCTTGGCCTGGACCAGCATGGGCGGCGCCACGTTGCCGATCGAAGCGACGCGGATTCACACGCTCAATCGCGGCTTCAAACTCACCGGGCAACTCGGTGATGTGATGAAGGAATCGGCGGAGATCGCCTACAGCTACGTCAGCTCGCACCTGAAACAGTTCGGCGGTGACGCCAAGTTCTTCGACGAAGCCTTTGTCCACTTGCATGTGCCGGAAGGCGCGACACCGAAGGACGGCCCGAGCGCCGGCGTGACCATGGCCAGCGCCCTGCTCTCGCTTGCGCGTAATCAGCCGCCGAAAAAAGGCGTGGCGATGACCGGCGAACTGACGCTGACCGGGCACGTGCTGCCGATTGGCGGCGTGCGCGAGAAGGTGATTGCGGCAAGAAGGCAGAAGATTTTCGAGCTGATTCTGCCGGAACCGAATCGGGGGAATTTTGAGGAACTTCCGGATTATTTGAAGGAAGGGATTACCGTGCATTTCGCGAAGAAATTTGCCGATGTGGCGAAGGTACTTTTCTGACCGGTAGCCCGTAGCCCCTCACCCCAGCCCTCTCCCCCAGGAGAGGGAGCCGACCGAGAGATATTGCAGAGTTACGCCGACCTGAAAGTCCGTCGCTGAATCCATAATCGACTCGGTCTTTCAGGTCGATGCATGACAGAAGACACCTCGGTCAGTCCCCTCTCCCTCTGGGAGAGGGCTAGGGTGAGGGCTTGGCATTGTCACACTTTGTCTCATCTTCAGTTATGCTCGCCGTTCGTCGTGAACGCCCGGAGCCGCTGACCTTATGTCCCCCACTCGCCTGTTTCTCCCCCTCGCCCTCTCGCTGCTGGCCGCGTGCGCCACGCAACCGAAACACAACGTGACCGTGGAAAAACAAAGCGAATGCCCCGTACGGCTCACCAACGGGCAAAACCTCATCATTATGCTGCCTAGCAACCCGACCACTGGTTATCGCTGGGCCATTCAGGATTCCGCTGGCGGCGTATTGCGCGCGCTCAGCCCCGAGGTCTACAGCAATCCGGAAGATGCCGGAGTCGTCGGCGCTGCGGGCCTGTCGACCTGGCGCTTCCAGGCCTTCGCCCCCGGCACCGGGCGTCTGCGCCTGACCTCGCAACAACCATGGGCGCCGGAAGTGTTGCCAGTGGAAACCTTTGACTGCGCCATTTCGGTGAACTGATCGTGGGCTGGCTGATTCTGGCGCTGATGGGCGCGGTGACGTTTCTCTACGGTGTCAGCACCCATGCAGCGTTACTGTGTCTGTTGGTCAAACCATTACCGGTGCTGGCGTTACTCGGCTGGCTCCACGATGCGCCGCCCAGCGACTATCGGCGCTGGATCAGTCTCGGGCTGATTTTCTCGTTGCTCGGTGATGTGTTGCTCGCTTGGCCGGGGGATTTGTTTGTATTCGGACTTGGCGCGTTTCTGGTCGCGCATCTGGCGTATCTGAAGGCTTATTTGAGTGACTGCAAGCGTCTGGCGATATTGCCGCTGGTGCTTGCTCTCGGTGTTGGCGCGGTGTTGCTGGGGATGCTCATTACCAGCGGACTCGGGCCGTTGCTAGTACCGGTGATTGTCTATGGCACGGCGATCAGTGCGATGCTCTGGCGCGCCCTCGCCCGCCTTGGCACCGATGTGCCCAAGCGCTCGGCGCTACTGGCGGCGGGTGGTGCGCTGGCGTTTGTGTTCTCGGACAGCGTGATCGGCATTGATCGCTTTGTATCGCCATTCCACGCCGCGCCGTACGTCATCATCCTCAGCTACTGGCTGGGCCAATGGGGTATCGCGGCTTCCGCTTTCTCCCAGACTAAACGGATCTGATCGTTCCCACGCTCCGCGTGGGAATGCATCCTGTGACGCTCTGCGTCATTTGCGCAGGGACGCGGAGCGTCCGGGGCGGCATTTCCAAGCAGAGCGTGGGAACGATCACCGGCAAAAAAACGCTTTATCAGACAACCCAAGCATCCCCGCGCCCTTTTGGCTAAAATGCCGGCCTTTTCCACCGACACCGCCGGAACCGCCGTGAGCAAAGAACCCGATCGTATTTTCGCCAAGCCCTTGGCCCAGGTACCCGACTTCGCCTTCAACGAAGACGTGGTGCGGGTGTTCCCGGACATGATCAAGCGCTCGGTGCCGGGTTACCCGACCATCGTCGAAAACCTCGGCGTGCTCGCCGCGCAGTTCGCCCAGCCGAACAGCGTGCTCTACGACCTCGGTTCTTCACTGGGCGCGGTGACTCAAGCGTTGCGCCGCCATGTGCGCACCGACGGTTGCCGGGTGATCGCTGTGGATAACTCGGCAGCGATGGTCGAACGTTGCCGCGAATACCTCAACGGTCAGGATTCGATGTTCCAGGAATTGCTGCCGGTGGAAGTGATCGAAGGCGACATCCTCGCCCTCGATTTCCTGCCTGCTTCGGTGGTGGCGCTGAACTTCACCCTGCAATTCATCGCCCCGGATCAGCGCACCGCGCTGCTCTCGCGCATTCGCCAATCGTTGCTGCCCGGCGGCGCGTTGATTCTGTCGGAGAAGCTGCGTTTCAACGATGCCGAAGAGCACGCGCTGCTGACCGATCTGCACGTCGCGTTCAAGCGCGCCAACGGCTACAGCGAACTGGAAATCGCCCAGAAGCGCAGCGCCATCGAAAACGTCATGAAGCCCGACAGCCTCGAAGAACACCGCGAACGCCTGCTGGCCGCCGGGTTCTCGAAAGTCGTGCCGTGGTTCCAGTGTCTTAACTTTGCCTCGCTGATTGCCTTGCCATGATTGATCTGTCCCCCCTCGCCCGCCGTCTGGCCGGTACACCGCTGGCCGATTGGGCCAACACCCTGCAGCGTCAACTCGACAAGAAAATGGAGAAAGGCCACGGCGATCTGGAGCGCTGGCAAAGTGCGCTGGACGCTTTGCCGAAGATCCAGCCGAGCGAAGTCGACCTGCTCAACGGCCTGAAACTCGACACCGATTGCGACGATGAAACCCGCGCGCAGATGCACACCGCATTGATGGGCCTGTCGCCGTGGCGCAAAGGTCCGTTCGATCTGTTTGGTGTGCACGTCGACACCGAATGGCGTTCGGACTGGAAGTGGTCACGGGTGGCGCCGCATCTGGATCTGAAGGGCAAACGCATCCTCGATGTCGGCTGCGGCAACGGTTACTACATGTGGCGGATGCTCGGTGCCGGCGCGAACAGCGTGATTGGCGTTGATCCAAACTGGCTGTTTTTCTGCCAGTTCCAGGCGGTGCAGCGTTATCTGTCCGAGCCGAATGCCTGGCACCTGCCGTTCCCGTTCGAGGACCTGCCGCCGAACCTGGAAGGTTTCGACACGGTGTTTTCGATGGGCGTGTTCTATCACCGTCGTTCGCCGATCGAACATTTGCTGGCGCTGAAGGATTGCCTGGTCAAGGGCGGTGAACTGGTGCTGGAAACGCTGGTGGTTGAAGGCGACAAGCATCAGGTGCTGGTGCCGGAAGATCGCTACGCGCAGATGCGCAACGTGTGGTTCCTGCCGTCGGTGCCGGCGCTGGAGTTGTGGCTGCGTCGCGCCGGGTTCACCGATATTCGTTGCGTGGATGTGAGCACGACAACGGTCGAAGAACAGCGCGGGACTGAGTGGATGAAGTACCAGTCGCTGAGTGATTTCCTTGATCCGGAAGATCACAGCAAAACAATTGAAGGATTGCCTGCACCGATGCGTGCGGTGATTGTCGCTAAAAAGTAAACCGACCACCCACCGCGGTGAGCCCACCCCTCACCCCAGCCCTCTCCCCAAGGAGAGGGAGCCGATCTTTGGGCTTTTCAAGATCTGGGCTCAACTCGATATCCTGGTCGCCAAATTTCTGCCAATCACCTCGGTCAGTCCCCTGTACCTCTGGGAGAGGGAGCTGATCGTTGGGCTTTTCTAAACTTGAGTTCGACTCGATAACTCAGGTCGGCGGACCTCGCCCATCCAACCCGGTCAGTCCCCTCTCCCTCCGGGAGAGGGTTAGGGTGAGGGGCTTTTGGCTCTTCGGGCGCGGAAAAACTCGGTCAGCACCGCCCCACATTCCTCCGCCAGCACCCCGCCTTCATACAACACCCGGTGATTCAAAAAGCCCTGGGTGAAAAACTGCCCTTGGCTCTGCACAATCCCCGCCTTCGGCTCCAGCGCGCCGTACACCACCCGTGCCACCCGCGAATGTACGATCAGCCCGGCGCACATGCTGCACGGTTCCAGCGTCACATACAGCGTGCTGCCCGGCAGTCGATAGTTATCCACCGTTTGAGCGGCCGCGCGGATAGCGACCATCTCCGCATGGGCGCTCGGGTCACTGGCGCTGATCGGGCAGTTGAAACCGCGCCCGATGATCTCGCCGTCCTGCACCAGCACTGCGCCCACCGGCACTTCACCCAGCGCGGCACCTTGCGCGGCGAGGTCCAGCGCTTCGCGCATGAAGTCGCGATCACGGCTGCGGTCGACGATCGCGGCAGGGCGAATCTGGCGCATCACTTCACCTCGATGGCGGCCATCAGGCCGGTTTCCATATGGTCGATCACGTGGCAGTGGAACATCCACACCCCCGGATTATCGGCCACCAGCGCCACTTGCGCGCGCTCATTCTTGCCCAGCAGATAAGTGTCGGTGAAGTACGGAATGATCTTGTGCCGGTTCGACGCGATCACCTTGAAACTCATGCCGTGCAGGTGGATCGGGTGCTGGTACTGAGTCATGTTCTTCAGTTCGAAGATGTAGCTCTGCCCCAGTTTCAGACTGGCAATCGGTCGGTCGGCACAGGTCTTGTCGGTGATGTCCCAGGCCTTGCCGTTGATTTGCCACAGGCTCGGCGGCTTGCCGTTGTCGACGTTGACCGACACCGAACCGACCCATTCGAAATTGAAGTTGAGTTTCTCGGCATTGGCCAGGTCTGGTTCCGCCACCGGGTTGGCGGGCAGAGCTTTCGGCCAGTCGGTCGGGGCATCGGCGTTGGCGACTGAACGCAGCGTGCCGAGACGCACCGGGCCGTTGCGCAGCGACAGTTCTTCGCCCGCCGCCGGCGCCTTGATTGCCAGGCAAATGCGCATGCCCGGGCCCAGCCAGTATTCCTTGCCCAATGGGCGCGGCTCGACCGGGTTGCCGTCCAGTGCATAGATCTGCGCTTCGACGCCGGGAATGTTGATGCGGTAAGTCAGCGTGTTGTCGAGGTTGAGCAAACGCACGCGAGTGATCTGCCCGGCCGGTAGATCGATGACCGGCAAGGGCACGCCGTTGATGGTCGACAAGCGCCCCGCCGTACCGCCACGCGCAGCTTCACGGGGAATGCTGAATTCGACGAAATTGCCTTCGTCATCGATGTGCCAGTTTTTCAGGCTCAGGGTCTTTTCGTACTTGAAACCGGTCGGCTCGCGCTCTTCGATGATCAGTGGCCCGACCAGCCCGCGCCCGAGTTCTTCGCTGCTGCTGACGTGCGGGTGATACCAGTAGCTGCCGGCATCCGGTACGCGGAACTTGTAATCGAAGTACTCGCCCGGCAGCACAGGGAGTTGCGAGACGTACGGCACGCCGTCCATTTCCAGCGGCAGACGAATGCCGTGCCAGTGAATGGTCGTCGCCACCGGCAGGTGGTTGATGAAGCGCACCCGCAGCCATTCACCCTGACGCACGCGCAACTCGGTGCCCGGCGCCGACGGCCCGAATGCCCAGGCCTCGGTCTTGTGCCCCGGCACCAGTTCGACGTCCAGCGGCGCGGCGATCAGTTCATAGTCGTGACCGGCCTCGGCGTCGGCCATTTTGCCAAGCCAATAACGCGACGCGCCCCCCGCTCCGACACCAACGACAACAAGACCGGCCAGGCCACCGAGGATTTGGCGACGGGTAAAGGACATGAACTCAACTACCTCACGTATCAGCGACAGGCCCTGAAGCCTGCAAAAGGCGAATACGATACACCTGCGGTTGAGAAACAGTAAGGGCGACCTGAGGCCGCACATCCCTTCAGACCTATGGTCGCAGCCCGGTAATCAGATGCACCACACCGCCATCCAAAGGCATGACGCCTGCAACACCGGCGGCACTCAACGCCTGTTGATCGATGTTCGACACATCACGCAAAACAACTCGCACCCGCGTCAACGCCAGCGGTTGCTGCGACTTCAGGTTATCCACACCGCCCAGCGCCGCGACGATGTCGGCGCTCAACCCGTCGGTCGGCTCGGCCGGTGCTGCGGGTGTATCCACCACCAGATCCGGGGTCAGAGCCTTCCAGAATGCCTTCTGCAATTGATCGAACATGTTCAGTTCTCCAGAACCCGTGAAGTATCGACGGTGGCCTCGTGAAACAGCTGCAACGCTTCGCGCACCTGTCCGGCGCTTTCCAGACCCAGCACCTGTTGCGCGATGATCTGACAATCCGCCAGCGCCAGCTCGCGCACCGTTGCCTTGACCGGTGCAATCATCGGCACGCTCACCGACAACTCATCCACACCCAACCCCAGCAACAGCGGCACCGCCAGACGCTCGGAAGCCATCGCCCCGCACACACCGACCCATTTGCCATGGGCGTGCGCGGCCTTCACGGTCATGGCGATCAAACGCAACACCGATGGATGAAAACTGTCCGCCTGACTGGCCAGACGCGGGTGATCGCGATCCATGGCCAAGGTGTATTGCGTCAGGTCATTGGTGCCGATCGAGAAAAAATCCACCAGCGGCGCAAACAGATCGGCCATCAGTGCTGCGGCCGGCACTTCGATCATGATTCCCAGCTTCGGCCGCTCAGTCAGCCCCAGCGCCAGCACTTCCTCGTCGAGCATCTGCCGCGCCTGACGCAGCTCCGAGAGTTGCGTGACCATCGGTAACATGATGTGCAAACGCGTCAGATCGCAGCAGCCGAGCATGGCGCGGAACTGCTCGCGCAATAACTGCGGGCGCTCCAGGCACAAACGAATGCCGCGCACGCCAAGGAACGGGTTGGTTTCGCTGTCCATGGGCACATAGGCCAGCGGTTTGTCGCCGCCGACATCGAGGGTGCGCACCACCAGATTGTGGGCAGGTCCGACGCTGCGAGCGATCGCACTGTAAGTGGCGACCTGTTCGTCATGGCTCGGTGCATGGTTGCGACCCAGATAGAGAAATTCCGAACGCAGCAGGCCGACGCCCGCGCTCCCCGAGGCCATGGCCTGCTCGGTTTCAGGCAAGGATGCGACGTTGGCCGACACCTCGACATGGTGGCCGTCACGGGTCCTAGCGGCGAGCGTTGCATTGGCCAGTTCATGCGCATGGCGTTGACGCTGCTGCGCGTGGCGAGCCTGCCATTGATTGATCGTCGCAGCGTCGGGACGCACCTGAAGTTCAGCTTTGTCAGCATCGAGCAAAACCTGAGTGCCATTGCTCAGTGCGAGCATTTGCACTGGCACTCCGCAGATCGACGGCAGGCCACAGGCGCGGGCGAGAATCGCCACGTGACTGGTCGCACCGCCGCCGACCGTGGCAAAGCCCAACACCTTGCTGGTATCGATCCGGGCAGTTTGCGACGGAGTCAGTTGATCGGCGATCAGAATGCTCCCTTGCGGCAGCTCCAGCGCCTGTTCGCCAATACCCAACAGCAGCTTGAGCACACGACGCCCGACATCGGTCAGATCCGCCGCCCGTTCGGCCAGTAACGCGCTGCCCAGTTGCCGAAACATCGCCGCCGTTTCGTCTGTGGCCGCGCGCCAGGCGAACGCCGCACTTTTGCCCGCGCTGATCAGTGCCTGAGCCTGATCGAGCAGACCCGGATCTTCGAGCAGTTCCTGATGCGCCTTGAAGATCTCGGCTTCGGCCTCGCCCGCGGCGGTGTCACGTAAATGCTGCAGGGCCAGATCCGCTTCGATCAGCGCATTGGCAAAGGCCTCGCGCTCGACGTCTGCTCCGCCGCCGAACTCGCTGACGTCGAAGACCGGTTCGCTGATCTGCACCACTTGGCCCAACGCCGAACCGGGTGAAGCGCAGACCCCACGCAGAAGTGTCAGCGTTTCAGTGGCGACCATTTCGGCAGGCGCTACCGCCGTCACCGCTTCGCCACAGCCCTCGGCCAGCAAGCGGGCCAGTGTATCGATTGCAGCGTCTGCATCTTCGCCGACCGCGCTGACCTGCACGTTGTCACCCAAAGCGGTCTGCAACGCCATGATTGCCACCAGGGATTTGGCGTTGGCCTGGGCCTGTTGCTTGTGCAGGCAGATGTTGGCGCTAAACCCCTTTGCTGCTTGCGCGAACACCGCCGCCGGACGCGCGTGCAGACCATTGGGGTTGGGCAGTTTCAACGTTTGCGAAAACACCACCTGCCCCTCTGTCGTGACTGGCGCCTGGCTGATGGCCTGCACTGCGCCGAGTTCAAGCAGCGGCTGGCCGCTTTCGACCCGTCCGCTCGGCGCGCTCAGCCAGGTAAACGGCTCACCACTAACGACCAACATCAGGGTCATCAGACTGCGCGCATGGCGGGCAATGTAATCGGCATCGAACTCGATCAGCGCCTGTCCGGCTGCAACCCGCTGCCCCTCTTCGACCAGAGAAGTGAAGCCTTGCCCGGCGAGGTTCACCGTATCGAGGCCAATATGCATCAACACCTGAACGCCATGGTCATCGGTGATGCTCACGGCATGGCCGCTTGCCTGCACGTTGCTGATGATCCCGGCCAGCGGTGCGCACAGGGTCGACGAGGTCGGATCGATGCACAGACCGTCACCGATCACGCGCCCGGAAAATACCGGATCGGGCACCTCGTCCAGCGCCATCAGGACACCGGACAAGGGCGCCAGCAGTTGCAATTGTTGGGGTGTGGCCATGACGTCACCTGCAGTTTTATGCTTTGAAGTGCCGATGGAGCGCGATGCTCCATCAGCATCGCTTATTTCCACCAGTATTCGACCTGCAATCCGACATTCGCACCGTGGCGGGCATTACCGAAGGCGCCGGTGTCGGACAACGCCGAACCTTTCGCCAGTTGGTTGGCCGCACGTTTGGCCGCCTCGTTCCAGGTGGCGTACGTGTAATACAAACGCACCTCGGGACGCGCCCAGAACTCCGGGCCCTTGGGCGACCAGGTCGGGGCAAAGGTGAACTTGCTCAGCTTGCGCGTGCCGCCCGGCGCTTCGACCTGATCGTGACCCAGTTCGCTCACCAGTTTGAAGTGTTCGCTGAGCGCATAGGCAGGCCGGACACCCAAGGAGATCCAGTTCTGGTCAGCACCGTCGGGACGAATGTCTTTCTGATACACCGCCGCGATTTGTCCGCCAAAACGCGGGGTCACCTGCCAGTCGAAAAACTCGACGATCCGGTAACTCTTGTTGCCATCGTCCAGTTTGACGTTGCCGGTATACCCCAGCCCGGTGCCCGGCCCCTCACCGTATTGCAGCGCCAGTTTGTTCTTGCCGCCGAGAAAATCCTTTTGCACATGTTGCGTGGTGATCGCCCAGCCCCGGTGGGCATCGCGGCTGTCGGGTTTGTCGATATAACTCAAGCCGAACTCCAGCTCACCGCCCGGGTTGGTCTTGAAACCCGCCACGTTGAAGTCGTGGCGATTGATGTAGTCCTTCTGGTACAGGTTGTCCTTGCGCGAAAAGGCGTAGCTGTATTTCAGATCGCCGATCAACACGTCTTCGACGCCGCCGCCCGTGGCGCTCTGGTTCCAGTAATAGAAGTCGGAGATGTGGATGTCATTGCGCTTGTAATAACGGCGCCCGGCCCACAGCGAACCGCCATTGAGCGCGGGCATCGCCGACCACTGTGCGTAGGCTTGCGGCAAGCGAATCGAACCATTGTCATCTTTGAATGTGGGGCTGCGGTCGTAGCGGTTATACAGCGAGGCCATGCCATCGACACTCAGTACCGAACCGTCGTCTAGGGTGTATAGATCCTGACGCAACTCCAGTTCACCGTACTGCTCGCATTCGTTACCCAAGCGGTATTTGGTTTGCGCACCGGGTAACTGGAAGCACGACTGACCGCTGCTGTTGACCGACGTACCGACACCGCTACGCAGGTAACCGCCGAACTCCAGCGCTTGTAAATTCGGCGGTAAGGCCAGGCAAAAACCTGCGACTGCAAGGCTGCGATTTATTGTTGTTTTCATAAGCCACCCCATTGTTTTTATTGTCTGGTTGCATGAATTCGGCGCGCAAAAAGCCCCCGCGCAGTGCTCTGCGTGTTTTTTTGAAAACTGGTTTTTTTAGTTAAATGTCAGGGATCGATCAGGTGCACGACGAATGACTCGTAAGGTCGCAACATCACAAGTCGCTTGCGCAACGGGCCGTCCGGATAATTGCTGATCAACTCTCGCTGGCTCATCGATTCACTGATGACCGTCGCCGGTAACTCCACTTCACAGGGTGTCCCGTAGAAGTTGTTCACCACCAACAGGCGCTCGGCATCACCTTCACGCACATACGCCCAGACTTGCGGATGTTCCGGCAGCAATTGTCGGTACAGCCCTTCGGTGATCAACGGCTCGTGGCGACGTAACGCGATCAGACGGCGGTAGTGATGCAACACCGACTCAGGGTCATCGAGCTGGTTTGCAACGTTGATCTGCGCGGCATTGGCCGGCACGCCGATCCACGGTTCGACGCTACTGAAACCGGCGTTCGGGCCGGCGTCCCAATGCATCGGTGTACGACCGTTATCGCGGGACTTCTGCATGATCGCCGCCATGTTGTCGGCGTCGCTGCTGCCGGCTTCGCGCTTGAGGCGAAAGATGTTCAGCGTCTCGACATCGCGATAATGCTCGATCGACTCGAACCCCGGATTGGTCATGCCCAATTCTTCGCCCTGATACACGAACGGCGTGCCCTGCAGAAAATGCAGTGCGATGCCGAGCATCTTCGCCGACAGTTCACGGTACTCGCCGTCATGGCCGAAGCGCGAAACCACTCGCGGTTGATCATGGTTACACCAGAACAGCGCGTTCCAGCCGCCACCGGCCTGCATGCCGGTCTGCCAGTCGGACAGAATCCCCTTGAGCTGAAGGAAATCGAAATCGGCGCGCACCCACTTCTGCAGGTTCGGATAATCAACTTTCAGATGATGAAAGTTGAACGTCATCGACAATTCTTTCGACTGCGGATTGGAATAACGAATGCAGTGTTCGAGGCTGGTCGAGGACATCTCGCCGACATTGATCAGCTCGTGCCCTTCGAAGACTTCGCGGTGCATCTGCTGCAAGTACGCGTGGACATTCGGCCCGTCGGTATAAAAGCGTCGGCCATCGCTGTTGTCTTCGGGAAAGTCTTCAGGCTTGGAGATCAGATTGATGACGTCCAGACGAAAACCGCCCACGCCCTTGTCTCGCCAGAACTGCATCATCCTGAACACTTCATCGCGCACCTTGGGGTTGTCCCAATTCAGGTCGGCCTGGGTGTGGTCGAACAGGTGCAGGTAATACTGGCCGGTCTGCGCTTCATATTCCCAGGCGGAACCGCCGAACTTGGATTCCCAGTTGTTCGGCTGATCACGCCAGATGTAGAAGTCACGGTAAGGATTGTCGAGGCTGCTGCGCGCCTGCTGGAACCATGCGTGTTCGATCGAGGTGTGATTGACCACGATGTCGAGCATCAGCTTGATCCCGCGCTTGCCCGCCTCGGCGATAAGCAATTCGCAGTCGGCCATGCTGCCGTAGCTCGGATCGATGGCGTAGTAATCGCTGATGTCATAGCCGTTATCGCGCTGTGGCGAACGCAGAAATGGCGTGATCCACAAACAGTCGACACCCAGCCAGTGCAGGTAATCAAGCTTGGCGACGATGCCGAGCAAATCCCCCGTCGGGTTGCCGGCGTGGCTATGAAAACTCTTCGGATAGACCTGGTAGATCACCGAACGCTGCCAGTCTTGCATGGCGCAACTCCTTCAATAATGTCAGGCAACCCGATAACCGGGCCGGACAATCTTCATGCTCAGTGCACAGGTCAGAACAAACGGCACGAGCATGGCAATCAGCATCCCGATGACGAACATCGGGATGTACTGCGGAATGATCGAGATGAATCCCGGCAGACCACCGACGCCGATGGCCGAGGCCTGAACCTTGTTCAACGAGAGGAACACGCAGCCCAGTGCCGAGCCGGTCAGCGCGGCGTAAAACGGAAACTTGTAGCGCAAATTGACGCCGAACATCGCCGGTTCCGTGATACCGAAATAAGCGGAAATCGCCGAGGTGGAAGCCATGCTCTTGTCCCGCGCATTGCGGGTCATCCAGAACACCGCCAACGCTGCACTGCCTTGGGCAAGGTTGGACATGACGATCATCGGCCAGATGAAGGTGCCGCCCTGGGTCGAGATCAATTGCAGGTCGACCGCGAGAAACATGTGGTGCATGCCGGTGATCACCAGCGGCGCATACAGCAGGCCGAAAATCGCGCCGCCCACCATCGGCGCCAGGTCAAACAGCATGACCAGCCCTTCGGTAATGAAGATGCCGATGTGGCGGGTCACCGGGCCGATCACCGCCAGCGCCAGCACGCCGGTGACGACGATCGTGGTGATCGGCACCACGAGTAATTGAATGGCGTTCGGCACGCGTGCGCGCAGCCATTTTTCGATGACACTCATCACGTAGGCCGCCAGCAGAATCGGCAGGATCTGCCCCTGGTAACCGACCTTTTCCACCTGAAACAGACCGAGAATGTCGAAGTACGGCAGTTGCTGCCCGTCCAGCCCGGCCACGGCCTTGCCGTAATTCCAGGCGTTGAGCAGATCCGGGTGCACCAGCATCAGACCGAGCACGATGCCGAGGATCTCGCTGCCGCCAAAACGTTTGGCCGCTGACCAGCCCACCAGCGCCGGCAGAAATACGAACGAGGTATTGGCCATCAGATTGATCAGGCTCCACAGCCCGTCGAGTTTCGGGTAGGCATCGAGCAGGGTCTGCCCTTCGATGAACATGCCTTTGGCACCGAGCAGATTGTTGATGCCCATGAGCAAGCCGGCAATGATCAGTGCTGGCAGGATCGGCATGAACACATCGGAAAACACCCGCACCAGACGCTGCATGGCGTTGATCTTTTCGGCGCTCTTCTGTTTGACGTCAGCGATGGTCGACGCGGCGAGACCGGTCTGCCGACGCAATTCGGCATAGACCTTTTCCACTTCGCCCGGGCCGATCACGACCTGATAGAGGCCGCCGGTGAAGAACGAGCCTTTGACCAGATCAATCTGATTGAGCGTGGCGCTGTCGACCAGACTCGGGTCCTTCAGGGCCAGTCGCAACCGCGTGACGCAATGGGCGGCCTGTTCGAGGTTGTCGCTGCCACCGAGGCTGAGCAGCAACTGCGCGGCGATGTTCGGATAGTCGTGGCTCATGCTTGTTCTTCCGCTGTGGATTGTTGTTATTGGCAGCACGCCGAAGCGAAAAATACTCGTCTGTACGAGTTAATGCAACAACTCGTACAGACGAGTTTGTTTATGGTTATTCCCGCCAGACCAAAGACGAATTTTCCTACTGGACCTTAAGGTGATTTCCATCGTCCACATGGACAAAGCCCTACCCTGGCCGTAAGGTTCGAAGCTTTGAGCACCGTCGGCACCGAGCCTCCCCATGAGCAAATACAACCAGATCTATAGCGATCTGCTGGCCAGCATCACGACCGAGCGCCTGGAGCGCGGCGCCCGCCTGCCTTCCGAAACCGAATTGATGGACAGCTATCAGGCCAGTCGCGGCACGGTGCGCAAGGCTATCGAACTGCTTCAGGAACGCGGTTTTGCGCAGAAAATCCATGGCAAAGGCACCTTCGTGCTTTCGACCAACCCGATCGAGTTTCAGCTCGGCGGCATCGTCAGTTTTCAGGAGACCTACCCGCGCCTGGGCAACGACGTCAGCACCGAGGTGGTCGAACTGAGCCAGATCCCGCTCGAAGGCGCCCTGCTCGAACACATCCATGCCGAGCCCGGCAGCCTGATCACGCGGATCAAACGCGTGCGGCGGATCGATGGCAAACGGGTCATCCTCGACATCAACCACTTTGTCAGCGACGTGATTCCCGGGCTGTCCCTCGACATTGCCGAGCAGTCGATCTACGCCCACATCGAACAGACCCTGCAGTTACAGATTGCCTACGCCCAGCGCACCATCGAAGCCGTACCGCGCAGCAAGGACGATCAACTGCACCTGGACCTCGACGGCCAGAGCCATGTGATCGTGGTCAGCAACCAGACCTTCCTCCAGGACGGTCGTCAGTTCGAGTACACCGAGTCGCGGCACACCCTGGACAAGTTCTACTTCTCCGACGTGGCACGACGCTGACCCCCGCACGTTTCGAACGACAATGTGCGGTACATATGTAGTGCACTCCCCTTGAGTGAACAGGCCATGCTCGGCCCTCATTTTCTCAAGGATGGAGAAAGCATGAACGCAGCCCAGCAACCTCCTCTGCCGAACCCGGCAGACAAAGCAGCTCTCAAGCGGATCGCCTTTACTGTCGTGCAAAACTGCCCCGGCTTGCAGGATGCCGCACGTGAAGCTGCGCGTGATCTGCTCGAAGCAAAAGGCTTGTCGAGCCTTGATCCGGATCAGGTGTATTTCCATCGTTTCAAAACGGCCCAGAGCAGCACCCGCTCGTTTACCGGGTGGGAGCACATCCGCGAAAAACCCTACGAATCAACGACGCTGACACAACTGGTGATTCATCGTTTTCGTGCCACCGACCAGGACAACGCCGATCTTCTCGATCTGTACGGCGGCTTCTATACCGAAGGCCCACAGGGCGATGATTTCGACGAAAAAAATGAAGTGCGCCTGCACGGCAATGAGGTCTTGAAAGCGTTCTGGAGCCTCGACTTCAGTGGTCATTACAGCGCCACTCTGACGGACTTCTGGAACAGCCACGCCGACGATTTCCGCACCTTGGCCAAGTGCAACTTCCTCAGCCGCGCGGTGCAGGCGCGGGACCTTGGGCAACTCAGCGGCAGTGACTTTCAATGGCTGCTGGACTCGGTAGTGGGGCCTGTCAGCTGGCCAGTAACCCTGAGCATGCTGCAAGCGAGTCACACGCCGACGGGGGATGTATACGCCTTCGACATTGACGGCCATGTCGCCACGCAGCTGCTGCGCATCGTCGATCCCGGTGGCCGACAGATCATCTATCTGCCCAGTGAAACCGAGGCGTTCGTGATCAGGGATACGGCGGCAGACCTGCATTGGTGGGTGCTTGAGCAAATGAACGATGCGAACCGCCGCGCGGCCTTCATGGAGCACTTTGCACTCGCCGACCGTCAGCAGATGACCGAGAACGTGACCGACCTGATGAATCGGCTGGTCGGCACCTGGGGCCGGGCCGACCATCACCTGATCAACCGCACAAACCTGCTGCTGACCGATGATGCATTCAGTTGGCTGCGTGACTCGACCCGCCAGGCGATGTTCGCAGAAGCCCAGTTGTCGCTGACATCGAATGGCGATCTGCGCAAAAAACTGTGGATCGGCTACCTGAGTGCGGGCCTCAAGGTGTTTGGGCCGATGGCCACTGTCGGCTGGCCGCTGGCGCTGCCGGTGATTGGTGCCACCCTCGCGAACATGGGCCTGAATATCGATCAGGCGCAAAACGGCAAAACCAGGGCCGAGCGCAAGGCCGGTGTACTGGGTGCGGTACTGAATGGCATCAATCTGCTGTTCAACCTTCCATTGCTCATCGGCACCGGGCCGATGCTGGAAGCGGGCGCTGAGGTCGATGCGGCCGAGGCCGCTGAAATGGCCGAGTACAGCGAATTCCTGAACTCCTCCGTCGAGGCTGAAAACCCGACGCAGATCATGGTGCCGGACGATGTCGACATTACCGTGCCGAACCTTGATGAAACGGTGCTGGTTCCAGCGCAAGAGGCTGCACCGCCACCGGTGCCTGAACGTTATCAGTGCAACGAATTGCTCGATGGCACCCCACTCGGCGAGGAGTCCGGTAAATACCAGGGTATTTACCGACTCGAGACTGATCCGCCCTATGCCATTCTGATGAACGACAATCCGTACTATGTGCGTTATTTCGCTGACTCGAATGGCGCTGGCGACTGGGCAATCGTTGATCCGCAAAGGCCCAACCAGCTTGTCCACTCCTTGCCGATTCGCCTCAATGGCGCCGGTGAATGGGAGCGGATGCCGACGCTGGGACTCAAGGGCGGCGGTCAATGCATGGGCAAGCAATGCGCCCCCGATATCGAGCTCGACACCTTTGAGCCCGCAACGCCCGAGACACCCGAGACGCCCATGCAATCCCTGGCAGATCCGCAACCGTCGACATCGCGACCGCCACGCGCTGTGCGCAGCGCCTACGATATCGATCCGACTGTGCGCCGCTCGATAAAGGGCTGGGCGCTGAACCTGGATGAAACCCATGCCCAAATGCAAAACGACGGTGCTGGCGGTCTTGGCATCGAGGACCCGTTCGAGCTGTATGCGGTCGGCAAACGCCAACTGCTGCAGCACTCAGCCATAAGCTTTTTCAAGAATCTACCGTGGATTACCCAGCCTGCGCGTCCGTCGATCCCCGGGATCAGTCGCCTGATGCCAATGACCGAGCTCATCGACGGTATTTTCGAAAATGCTTCCGGACTGGTGGTGGGAGCAACCCTCGACCGCATCGCCACTCTGCGTTTTCTGATTGAAACCATGCCGGCGCTGGCCCGCCATGCGAAAACTCTCTACATGCGTGGCCTGCTCAGTGACTTCGCTCAAGTGGAACTGAACCGCTACTTCACGAGCGGCGATATGTCTGCGGATTTGCAGACCTACTTGAGCAGCCTAGGCACGGACCCGGGCGGGCGTTTCAACCCGCTTGAACTGGTCAAGGTCGCCAGAAGCCACGGTGTTCGGCTTCAGGCCATCGACTGCGCGGCGAGCTACAAAATGAAGACACCGCTACCCTCCGTCGACGAGCAGATGATAGGCACCTACCTGACCAACGACATCATGACCGGGGATGCTTACCTCAACAGTCCGGAAAAATGGATCGTAGTAACGGATGCTCAAAACACCAACACCTTCAGAGGGCTGGCGGGCGTCAGTGAATTGAAGAGAGGCATCGGCCTGCGTATTGATGAAGTCGCAGTCGATGAAGAACTGGGTGTGGATGTCGATCCGGGCATTGAAATACCACGCGGCAGCTCTCCCGGCAGTGCCGCCAGACCAGGCAATCTGGATCTGCTTCGCGCCGACTTGCGCTTGAAAGTCCAGGCACCCGAGGTGAACTGGAATGAAGTGACGCTGGAAAACCTGCTGCATCGGCGCGGTATGTATCTGTTCAAGAAAACCGGCGACGCCTGCACCCTGATCCATCGCAGCAAGCAAGGCATGCTTCAGCGCACTGCGATCACTCGCTTGAGCGACGGCAGTTTCTCCCTCCACCGACCCGCCTGGCAGCGCGTGAACGACGTCGGATTTGCCAGCCTGCGAGAGATGTCCCAACGGCTGGTGGAGACAGGGCTGATCCTGCAAAGCCGAATTCCTGATTGAGCCCGGCCGGTAGTACCCATTGTTCTGCTGAAGCAGCTTGTAACCGTTGAGATATGCAGCGACCTGACAAAAAAGCGCAACGTTACGTAGAATGCCGCCGTGGCTATGGAACACCTTCCTTCTAAACCTCCTATGACCTAGGGGTTTCGCTCTCCACACCGCGCCTGCTTCCTGCAGGCGTTTTTACATCTGCTGTAGACACGATGCTGCAGCTCGTCCGTGACGGCGACCAAAGGAGAAAATCAAGCATGAATCAGGAGCTGTTCCTGCGTCGCCGTACCAAGGTTCACGTCCCGATGGGCAATGGAGGTGCCACGCGTGCTCAAGTCGCGTCGGTTGTCCGGGAAATCGCTGCATTCCGATGCGTACTATCAGAGCCTCTGATCGAGCAAATCGGCAGGTTGTCAGCGGCAGAGCTCAAGTACTGGCTGCGCGATGTTGTCGGAGTGCTTCGACGGCAGACTGGCGCTCATGTGCACCACCGACCGTTTTATCCTGACTTTCCAGAGCAGGTTCTGACGGCCTCGGAGGCGGAGCTGTACCTTAACGCCGTCTTGCACTACCTCACGCTTTCGCGCATACCACTGACTGAAAGCTCTCGACCTGCGATGCTCGAAGGTAACTTCATCTCCCGCGTAATTGAGCCGGGAAGTGTTCAAGAATTCGAGTCACTGCTCGAGCCTCTGGTGTCATCGCGCACTTCGCTCTCTGAAGAGGAAGCGGCCGATGTTGCCTGGTTTATCCGAAACTACAAAAGCGATGTGTTCCACCTGCTGCCCGAGACCATCCCGTTCCGGGAGATCCGTGCACAGGTTGGCGGCGCACTGATCCTGCATGTCGCTGGCGACAAACGGGTAGACACATTCCTGGAGCGGAATGTCGAAACAGCGACTGACGTACTACGACTGGCTGTCGCCCTGAGCGGAGGTGACGTGTCGCTGGCAACCGCTTCGACACGTTTCAAACCGATAAAGCGCTCGATGCGCCGTCTGTTTTTGCACCTGCTCGATAAAATACCCAACGCTGCCGAAGACGTAATGCGTCATGCGGAGCGCTGGAAACGTTTGGCTGAAGTACTGCATCCGGGCGACTACGCCGATAAATATCCACATGCTTTGGCCGCCATCACGGCAGCGCGTCGAAACGAACCGCCCGCCACATTTAATTCACGCGTGGAAACATTGTTGGCCCAGCGTGACATCGCCACGCTTGTGCCAATACTGCAAAGCCGTCCTGGTGAGTTCGCACGACGGTTTGACGTGACCCTGCGCCGCTCGACAGAAGCAGACGCTGTACTCGACGCATTCGAGGCTGTCGCGGCACAAGTGTCCTCGCCTGTCCTGCTGCAGTTGCTGGCCCAGTTACGTGCACCGCGCCTCCTGCCCCTGCGGGCCTTCACACCGAAAGGTTCGTTCGCCAAAGTCTATGGAATCAAGGATCGGCGAGAGCCTCTCGCACCTGAAGTGTTGGCGCGTGCAGCCCGTATCTGCGAAAACGCGCTCGTGCAGCGTTTCGCGTCACTGCCGCCACTAGGGCGCTGTTTCATCGATCCAGCATTACGCGAATACCGGGTGCCACTGGCGCAGCGCGCTTCATCGAAGTCGCTACGCACGCTGGTCCGAGGCAGTCGATTGCCCATGCCTGACACACGTTTCATTCGTCTGTTCCTGTGGTGGAAGAACGGTCGTGCACGTACTGACATCGACTTGTCCGCCGCATTTTTCGATGCAAACTTCGTGTTCAGAGAAACGGTTGCGTACTACAACCTGAAAGGTTACGGCGGCTACCACAGCGGCGACATCGTCGATGCGCCCGACGGGGCTTCGGAGTTCATCGACCTCGACCTTGATGTTCTGGTCGAAAAGGGAATCCGCTACGTCGTCACGTCTATCAACTCATTCACCGAGCAGCCTTACTGCGATCTTCCAGAATGCTTCGCTGGCTGGATGGCCCGCGCCGACACGGCGTCGGGTGAAATATTCGAGCCGCGATCCGTGTTCGACCGCATCGATATTGCATCCGACACAGTTATTTGTTTGCCATTCGTAATGGACTTGCAGGAACGGCGCATAATTTGGGCCGACCTGGGGCTGGCCTCATCTCCACGGTGGAATAATGTCGGGAACAACCTCAGCGGGATATCACTGATGCTGCGGGCTTTGATAGATACACCACGGCCGGATCTGGAGACTCTGTTCGACTTACATGTTCGAGCGCGAGGGGAGCGAGTGGCTTCGCTGCAGCAGGCACAAGCAGTGTTTGCGCCTGATCAAGGGGTTACGCCGTTCGATACGGATTTGATTCGATCACAGTTTCTCTGATACCTGCGCCAGCTCGCCTGTGAATCTGGCGCTGCAACCCGGTCAGGCTTGAAATTAATTGCTCTAGCCAGATAACCCACCCAACAAAAAAGGCGCCTAAGCGCCTTTTTTATTCACTACGAAACAACTAGCAGGATCACTCCCACTCAATCGTCGCCGGCGGCTTGCTCGACACGTCGTAAGTGACGCGCGAAATACCTTCGATTTCATTGATGATGCGGCCGGATACGGTTTCCAGCAGTTCGTAAGGCAGGTGTGCCCAACGTGCGGTCATGAAGTCGATGGTTTCTACGGCACGCAGGGCAACAACCCAGGCGTAACGACGGCCATCGCCAACCACGCCAACCGATTTCACCGGCTGGAACACGACGAATGCCTGGCTGACCTTGTGGTACCAGTCGGCTTTGCGCAGTTCTTCGATGAAGATGTGGTCAGCGCGACGCAGCAGGTCGGCGTATTCCTTTTTCACTTCACCGAGGATACGCACGCCCAGGCCCGGGCCCGGGAACGGGTGACGGTAGACCATGTCGTACGGCAGGCCGAGTTCCAGGCCCAGACGACGGACTTCGTCCTTGAACAGTTCGCGCAGTGGCTCGACCAGTTTCAGGTTCATCTCTTCCGGCAGGCCGCCCACGTTGTGGTGCGACTTGATCACGTGGGCCTTGCCGCTTTTCGCGCCAGCCGACTCGATTACGTCCGGGTAGATGGTGCCCTGAGCGAGGTACTTGATGTTGTCCAGTTTGTTCGACTGGGCATCGAATACGTCGATGAAGGTGCGACCGATGATTTTGCGCTTCTTCTCTGGATCGGCTTCGCCGGCCAGGTTGTTCAGGAACTGCTCTTCAGCGTTGGCGCGGATCACTTTGACGCCCATGTTCTCGGCGAACATGGCCATCACTTGCTCGCCTTCGTGCAGACGCAGCAGACCGTTGTCGACGAAGACACAGGTCAGTTGGTCGCCGATGGCCTTGTGCAGCAGTGCGGCAACCACCGAGGAGTCAACGCCGCCGGACAGGCCCAGCAGCACGTTGTCGGTGCCGACTCGTGCGCGGATGTTGGCGATGGCGTCTTCAGCGATCTTCGACGGGGTCCACAGGGCTTCACAGCCGCAGATGTCGAGGACGAAGCGCGACAGAATGCGACCGCCCTGTTTGGTGTGGGTCACTTCCGGGTGGAACTGCACGCCGTAGTAGCCACGGTCGTCGTTGAACATACCGGCGATCGGGCAGCTCGGGGTGCTGGCGAGGATGTGGAAGTCTTCCGGCATTTTGGTGACTTTGTCACCGTGGCTCATCCAGACGTCGAGGCCGAACAGGCCGTCGGCGTCGATGTGGTCTTCGATGCCGTCGAGCAGGCGGCTCTTGCCGACTACGTCAACGCGGGCGTAACCGAACTCACGCAGTTCGGAACCTTCCACCTTGCCGCCCAGTTGCTCGGCCATGGTCTGCATGCCGTAGCAGATACCGAAAACCGGTACGTCCAGATCGAACACTGCCTGCGGGCAGCGCGGGCTGTCGGCGACGTGCACGGACTCGGGGCCGCCGGCGAGGATGACGCCTTTAGGAGCGAATTCGCGGATCGCATCTTCGTCCATGTCGAACGGGTGCAGTTCGCAGTACACACCGATCTCGCGCACACGGCGGGCGATCAGTTGGGTGTATTGCGAACCGAAGTCGAGGATCAGGATGCGGTGAGCGTGAATATCGAGGGCCATGATTCAGTCTCGTCTAAGTCGTTCAGAAACAGTCGTGATTCAGAAACAACTCGGGGCTGAATCAAACAGCCCCGGTTGCTTACTTTATTGCTTGAAGGCTCAACCTACGCGGTAGTTTGGCGCTTCTTTGGTGATCTGCACGTCGTGAACGTGGGATTCGGCCATGCCGGCGCCGGTGATCCGCACGAACTCAGGCTTGGTGCGCATTTCTTCGATGTTGGCGCTACCGGTGTAGCCCATCGAGGAACGCAGACCGCCCATCAACTGGTGAATGATCGCGCTCAGGGTGCCTTTGTAAGGCACACGGCCTTCGATGCCTTCCGGAACGAGTTTCTCGGCGCCTGCCGAAGAGTCCTGGAAGTAACGGTCGGAAGAACCTTGTGCCTGGGACATGGCGCCCAGCGAACCCATGCCGCGATACGCCTTGTACGAACGGCCCTGGAACAGTTCGATCTCGCCCGGTGCTTCTTCAGTACCGGCGAACATCGAACCCATCATCACGCAGGAAGCACCGGCTACGATGGCCTTGGACAGGTCACCGGAGAAACGGATGCCGCCGTCGGCGATCAACGGTACGCCAGTGCCTTCAAGGGCAGCAGCAACGTTGGCGATGGCACTGATTTGCGGGACGCCGACACCGGCGACGATACGAGTGGTGCAGATCGAGCCAGGGCCGATACCGACCTTGACTGCGTCGGCGCCAGCTTCGGCCAGAGCCTTGGCAGCGGCGCCGGTGGCGATGTTGCCGCCGATCACCTGCACTTCAGGGAAATTCTCTTTGACCCAGCGAACGCGGTCGATCACGCCTTTGGAGTGACCGTGTGCGGTGTCGACTACCACCACGTCAACGCCAGCAGCGACCAGCGCAGCTACGCGGTCACCGGTGTCTTTACCGGTACCGACAGCAGCGCCAACGCGCAGACGACCTTGATCGTCCTTGCTGGCCAGCGGGTAGGCTTTGGCTTTTTCGATATCGTTGACGGTCATCATGCCTTTGAGGGCGAATTTGTCGTCAACGATCAGCACGCGCTCGATGCGGTGCTTGTGCAGCAGTTCGCGTGCTTCGTCCTTGCTCGCGCCTTCCTTGATCGTGACCAGACGCTCTTTGGGCGTCATCACTTCACGGACAGTCGCTTCCAGACGGCTTTCGAAACGCACGTCACGGGAAGTGACGATGCCGACCAGGTCGCCATCGTGCAGAACCGGAACGCCGGAAATGTTGTGCATGCGGGTCAATTCGAACAGGTCACGTACCGTGGCATCAGCCTCGATGGTGATCGGATCCTTGACGACGCCGGCTTCGAACTTCTTG
Source organism: Pseudomonas sp. CROZ-RG-20F-R04-15 (assembly GCF_022662375.1). Taxonomy (GTDB): domain Bacteria; phylum Pseudomonadota; class Gammaproteobacteria; order Pseudomonadales; family Pseudomonadaceae; genus Aquipseudomonas. The sequence continues at coordinate 146,656 of NZ_JAKNQL010000004.1, forward strand.
ACCTTGCGCACTTCGGCAGCTTGCTGCTCGATGGTCATGTTCTTGTGGATAATGCCGATGCCACCTTCCTGAGCCATGGCGATTGCCAGACGGGCTTCAGTAACGGTGTCCATGGCGGCAGAAACCAGAGGAATGTTCAGCTCGATGCCACGGGTAAGGCGGGTCTTGAGACTGACTTCGTTAGGAAGTACCTCGGAATAACCGGGCACTAGGAGAATGTCGTCGAATGTCAGAGCTTCTTGGCTGATACGCAGCATCGCGGGGGCTCCCGAGCGGGAAAATGGAAGCGCGCCATTATAGTCAGACACCCCCTGCTGTTCAATGTAAAACTCAGCTTAATATCAATGTTGCTGATGTACGGGAATCCCCGCCGTTACAGCTCCACCTTGACCCAAGAGACAGGTTGATCGAGCCAATCGGCGAACTCATCGATAAAACTTTGCTTGAAGCCCGCTTCCAGCCAGTTGTTGAAGATGAAACCGAGGTTGGAAAACGCACATTCCTGCAAAAACAGAAAACCGTTGATGTCGTCTTCGTGACCGCATTCCGGGCAGGTGAAGTTGTCGGTGCGGCCTGGGAACCATTCTTCAAGGCTTTCGAACAGCGCTTCGCCGATCTCGCGACGACACTCGGCACAACCGGCCTCTTCGAGAAAGCCCTTGGCCGGCGTGTAGATGCAGCGCTTGGTGACGATCTCCAAGCCGTTGATCGGCTCACCGAACGGCAAAGCCTGCGGGTGCAGGACCACGGCACGCGCGCCATCGGCAATCGCGTAAGCCATGCGGTTGCCGGTGCGGCCACAGGTACTCAGCTCTTCCTTGATGATGTTCTTGCGCACCAGCCAGCGCACGATCGCCCGGGCCCGGGGTTCGTGGACCGGCAGGGTGGATATTTTCGGGACGATGATGCTTTGCGAATTCATGGAAAGTCCTGCGGTATGGCTTCTGACGCCTTCGCGAGCAGGCTCGCTCCCACATTGGAATTCAGTTCTCTGTGGGAGCGAGCCTGCTCGCGAAGAGGCCCTAAAGGCCGGCAGCTTAATCCCTGACGAAATCCGGTCAAGTGCTGAGATAGCGCCCGATCAACGCAATCCCGCTCGCCAGCACCAGCCACGTTACCAGCCGTACAAATGCCTCGCGCGACAACGTCATGGTCAACCGCCGCCCGATCCACAACCCCAGCGCCATGGCCGGCAACAGACACAGCGCCAACATCAACAAGGGTAGCTCGGCATACACACCGGCGATGGCAAACAGGCTCAAACGCACCACCGTACTGCAACTGATCAGCGCACTTTGCGTGGCCCTGGCGGCCTCTTTCGGCAAGCGGCTGTTGAGATAAATCGCATATAAAAAGCCGCCACTGCCGAACAGAGCCCCGAACAATCCACCGACAGTCCCCATCGGCACGGCCCACGCGGCCGACAATTGCGCCGGCCGCGCTTTCACCCACAGGCTGTAAACCGCGTAAGCGCTGATAAACAGCCCCATCAACAACAGCAACAGATCGGATTTGAGGTTGAGCAGGAAAATCACCCCCAATGTGCAACCCACCGCCATGCACGGCAGCAGCCGTAACAATTCCGGTTTGGCCACATCCCGCCGCGACGGCAGCAGATTGCCGAACGCTGCGACAAAGTCCAGCAGCACCAGTAACGGCACGATTTTCGACAACGGCATGAACACAATCAGAATCGGCCCGGCCACCAGCGCCGTGCCAAATCCGGCAATGCCGAAAACGATATAGGCCAGGGCGATCCCCAGTCCAATCACCGCCCAGCCGCCGGCGCCCCATGTCCACTCACTCAACAACTCCGCCACGCTCATCGATTCGCTTCCTTAATAAGCCTGCAATGACTTTAGCCAGCGCCGAGTGTTGCGACTAATATCTTCAAAGCCACCAATCCATCTCAAAAAGGCATTGCTCGTGCTTTCGACTCGTCAATTGCGCTACTTCGTGGAAATCGCCGAATGTGGAAGTTTCAGTGCAGCGGCCGAGCGCCTGTTTATCGCGCAATCGGCGCTGAGCCGGCAGATCAAGGACATGGAAGCACGCCTGCAAACCTCATTGTTCGAACGCACCGCACGCCAGCCCAGACTTACCGCAGCAGGCGAAGCGTTTCTGCCACGGGCTAGAAATCTGCTTAACGAGCTGAGCAAGGCCAGCGCCATGGCCACCGAAGTCGGCAATGGCCAACTTGGCACATTGCGCCTCAGCCACTCCAGCACCGTGTCGATCAGCGGCCGTTTGCTCAGTGACATCGGCGCTTATCTGCAGCAGCAACCCGGTGTGTCGCTGGACATCGGCCAGTTGTCTTCCGAAGCGCAACTGGAAGAATTGGCCGAAGGACGCCTCGATATCGGCCTGCTGCGCCTGCCAATTTTGCGCCAGCGCGAAGGCATTAAGATTGTGCCGCTGTTTACTGAACGGTTGCTGCTGGCGGTACCGATGAATCATCGCTTGGCCGACGCTGAGCGTGTCGATCTGGCACAACTGAAGGACGAAGCGTTTATCTCGATCCCGCATCCGCAACGCGGCGGTTTGAGTTATCTGTGTGCAGATCTGTGCATGCGTCAGGGCTTTTTCCCGCAAGCGGCGCGAGTAATGTCGCGCAAAACGACACAGTTACAATTGATTCAAGCCGGCTTCGGCATCGCCCTGCTGCCGGAATCGATGCAGGACATCGCCCCGCCCGGCGTGCGTTTTGTACCGCTGGCCGACCCCGATTGCCAAAGCACCGTCGCCCTCGCCTATCGCAAGAACCCCACTCCACTGATCCAACACTTCCTTCAGACTTTTACAAATCCCTTGTAGGAGTGAGCCTGCTCGCGATAGCGGTTGAACATTCAACCTATTCTGCGACTGACACTCCGCTATCGCGAGCAGGCTCACTCCTACAGGAGATCGATGGTGATTGGCAGCCAAATGCCTTTAAACTGCGCCCCATGATTAAAGATCCCTTTGCAAGACTTGGCCTGGACCGTGAAGTCCTGACCGTCAGCCAGCTCAACGGCCGCGCGCGGGTGTTGCTTGAAGACGTGTTCAGCAACATCTGGGTCGAAGGCGAAATCTCCAACCTCGCCCGTCCGGCGTCCGGGCACATCTATTTCACCCTCAAGGACAGCGGCGCGCAGGTGCGTTGCGCATTGTTCCGGCAGAACGCCGCGCGGGTGCGTCAGGCGTTGAAGGATGGCCTGGCGGTGAAGGTGCGCGGCAAGGTTTCGCTGTTCGAAGGCCGTGGCGACTATCAACTGATTCTCGACACCGTTGAGCCTGCCGGTGACGGCGCGCTGCGTCTGGCTTTCGATGCGCTGAAAGAGAAACTCAACGCCGAAGGCCTGTTCAGCGCCGAACGCAAAGTACCGCTGCCAGCGCATCCGCAGCGCATCGGCATCATCAGTTCGCCAACCGGCGCAGTGATTCGCGACATTATCAGCGTGTTCCGCCGCCGTGCGCCGCAGGTGCAACTGACGTTGATTCCGACAGCCGTGCAGGGCCGCGAAGCCACCGCGCAAATCGTCCGCGCGCTGAAAATGGCCGATGCGCGTGGTTTCGACGCACTGATCCTCGCCCGTGGCGGCGGTTCGCTGGAAGACCTCTGGTGCTTCAACGAAGAAGCCGTGGCCCGCGCCGTTGATGCCTGTGTGACACCGATTGTCAGCGCTGTCGGCCATGAAACCGATGTATCGATCAGCGACTTTGTCGCCGACGTCCGCGCCCCCACACCTTCCGCCGCCGCTGAATTGCTCGCCCCGGATTCCAGTCATTTGATCCGTCAGGTCGAAAGCCTGCATCGCCGCTTGGTGATGCGCATGCGCGACCGTTTGATGCGTGATCGCCTGCGCCTGGAAGGCATGGCCCGTCGCCTGCGCCATCCCGGTGAACGTCTGCGCCAACAGGCACAGCGTCTGGATGATCTGGACATGCGCATGCGCCGAGCGTTCGAGCGTCACCTCAATACTCGCCGCGAACGCTTGATCCGCCTCGAAACCCGCCTCGCCGGGCAACATCCGGGACGGCAACTGGCGATGCTGCGTCAGCGTCTCGACAGCCTCGCCGAACGCCTGCCCCGCGCCATGCGCGAAGGTCTGAAAAACCGTCGCCTGCAATTGCACAGCCAGATGCAGACACTGCATGTGGTCAGCCCGTTGGCAACGCTCGGCCGTGGTTACAGCATTCTGCTCGATGAGCGCGGCCATGCGATCCGCAACGCCGCGCAGACCCACACTGGCCAGCGCCTGAAGGCCAAACTCGGCGAAGGCGAACTGCAAGTGCGCGTCGAAGACAATCATCTGACGCCTGTCACCCTCTCTTTACTGGACTGATCCATGCCGCGTTTTCTCGCTCCATTGTTTCTTCTGTGTCTGACCTTTAATGCCCACGCCGACAGTTACATCACCCGACTGCTGAACAAACCGGTGCCGGGCGGCGTCGCGGTGGTTGATCTGGGCGCGGCCGCACAGGCGCCGAAAGCCACGTACCAAGGCAAACCAGTGCTGGTGGTCAAAGAGCAGAACAACTGGCTGGCGATTGTCGGTGTGCCGCTGACGGTGAAGCCTGGCGCGCAGCAGATCAGCAGTGGCGGGCGCAACCTGCCGTTCACCGTGGGCAACAAGAAATACCCGGAACAGCGCATCACTCTGAAGAACAAGCAACAGGTCAATCCGGATCAGTCGAACCTCAAGCGCATCGAGGGCGAACTGGCCGAGCAGATCAAGGCTTACCGCAGCTTCAGCCCGAACACGCCGAGCAATCTGCTGCTGGACAAACCGGTCAACGGGCCGCTGTCGAGCAAATTTGGTGTGCGTCGCTTCTTTAACGGTGAAGAGCGCAATCCGCATGCGGGCCTCGACTTTGCAGTGCCGGCAGGCACGCCGATCAAGACTCCGGCGGCAGGCAAAGTGATTCTCACCGGTAATTACTTCTTTAATGGCAACACAGTGTTTGTCGACCATGGGCAGGGCTTTATCAGCATGTTCTGCCATATGTCGAAGATTGATGTGAAGGTCGGCGATCAATTGGCGCGTGGCGCAGTGGTCGGCAAGGTTGGCATGACCGGCCGCGCGACCGGCCCGCACATGCACTGGAATGTCAGCCTGAATGATGCGCGGGTGGATCCGGCGATTTTCATTGGTGCGTTTCAGCCTTAAGACAGTCGATGAGCTGATGGCCCCTTCGCGAGCAAGCTCGCTCCCACAGGGATTTGTGTTGTGAACACAATCCAATGTGGGAGCGAGCTTGCTCGCGAAGGCGGCCTATACAACACAGCAATACTCCATGAATTCCTAAAAACCTCAATTGCGCCCCAATCAAACCTCGCGCAAATATCACAACGATCAGCGATCTCCAGCGCAATAAAATCCCGCAAAAACCCGCTTTCCGAGTATTCCTCTCAATTTTTTTCGACTGCTTGCCATCCTCTCCCCTCGCGGTTAGGGTTGAAGGCATGAAAACCTCTCACACCCTCATTCAGCTTCGCCAGCACCGCAGCCTGTGCCTCGTCAGTGCACGACTGCCAGGCTGAATCGCGGCACCTCGTCCCACGCTTTTCCAAGAACATTCGTTCCACCGGCAGGCCGCCTCTTTTCGGCCCAGACAATAAGGAATTTCCCGATGAGCATGCTCAAAGATCCGTCTTCGAAATACCGCGCGTTTCCCGTCATCAACCTGCCGGATCGCACCTGGCCATCGAAAACCATCGACACCGCGCCGATCTGGTGCAGCTCCGACCTGCGTGACGGCAACCAGTCGCTGATCGAGCCGATGGATGCGGTGAAGAAGCTGCGCTTCTGGAAAACCCTGGTGCAAGTCGGCGTGAAGGAAATCGAAGCGTCATTCCCGGCCGCTTCGCAAACCGACTTCGACTTCGTGCGTACCCTGATCGAAGAAGGCCACATCCCGGACGACACCACCATTCAGGTGCTGACCCAGGGCCGTGAAGACTTGATCGAGCGCACTTTCGAATCCCTGCGCGGGGCGAAGAAAGCCATCGTTCACCTGTACAACGCCACTTCGCCTTCTTTCCGTCGCATTGTCTTCAACCAGGACAAGGACGGCATCAAGGCCATCGCCGTCAACGCGGCCAAGCTGTTCGTCAAATACGCGGCGATGCAGCCGGACACTGAGTGGACCTTCGAATACTCGCCGGAAACCTTCAGCGCCACTGAGCTGGAATTCGCCAAGGAAGTCTGTGACGCGGTGATCGAGGTGTGGAACCCGACGCCTGAGCACAAGATGATCCTCAACCTGCCGGCTACCGTTGAGTGCGCGACCCCGAACATCTACGCCGACCAGATCGAGTGGTTCGGTCGCAACATCAACCGTCGTGACAGCGTGATCATCAGCCTGCACACCCACAACGACCGTGGCACTGGCGTCGCGGCCACCGAGTTGGGCCTGATGGCCGGCGCCGATCGCGTCGAAGGCTGCCTCTTCGGCAACGGCGAGCGTACCGGCAACGTCGACCTCGTCACCGTCGCGCTGAACATGTACACCCAGGGTCTTGACCCGCAGCTGGACTTCTCCGACATCGACGGCGTGCGCAAAGTGGTCGAGGAGTGCAACCAGATTCAGGTTCACCCACGTCACCCGTACGTTGGCGACTTGGTGCACACCGCGTTCTCCGGCTCGCACCAGGATGCGATCCGCAAAGGTTTCTCCCAGCAGAAACCCGATGCACTGTGGGAAGTACCGTACTTGCCGATCGACCCGGCCGACATTGGCCGCAGCTACGAGGCGGTGATTCGCGTCAACAGCCAGTCGGGCAAGGGCGGTATCGCTTACTTGCTGGAGCAGGAATACGGCATCAGCCTGCCACGTCGCATGCAGATCGAATTCAGCCAGGTCGTGCAGCGTGAAACCGATCGTCTGGGCCTGGAGATGACCGCCAAGCAGATCCACTCGCTGTTGATCAGCGAATACCTGCAAGCCAACACCCCGTACGCGCTGGTCAGTCATCGCCTGCAGGAAGAAAACGGCAACAGCAATGTTGAAGTGGAAGTGGCGAGCAAGGGTCAGGGCGAAACCAATCTGCACTGGCGCGGCAAGGGCAACGGTGCGCTGGAAGCACTGGTCGCCGGCCTGCCAGTTCCGGTGGAGATCATGGACTACAACGAACACGCGATCGGTGCCGGTACCAACGCCAAAGCGGCGGCTTACATCGAACTGCGTGTGAACGGCGAACGTGCGGTGCACGGCGTGGGCATCGATGAAAACATCACCACGGCCAGCTTCAAGGCTCTGTTCAGCGCGCTGAACCGCTCGCTGAGCCAGCCTGAGGCGAAAGCGGCGTAAGCCTTCGCTGAAATGCAAAAGGCCCCGGCGTGCGAACTCCGGGGCCTTTTTTTGCCTGCGATCGTTCCCACGCTCTGCGTGGGAATGCCTCAAGGGACGCTCTGCGTCCAGTGACGCGGAGCGTCACGGGCTGCATTCCCACGCAGAGCGTGGGAACGATCAGTTACAGGCGCTGCGAGTATCAGGTGAACTCGAAGGTGTCGGCGTCCAGATTCGCCGGGAAGCGCTCGCGATACGCCGCGAGCGGAGCCGCTTCCAGCACAGCCTTGAACACACCATCAGCCTCCCCCGCCGCCAGCAAGGTTTCGCCCTGGAAATCCAGCACTTGGCTGTCGCCGGTATAGGCAAAGCCCTTGCCATCGGTGCCGACGCGGTTCACCGCCGCCACATAACAAAGGTTTTCGATCGCTCGCGCTGGCAACAGGCGATTCCAGTGCAGACGTCGCGCGCCTGGCCAATTGGCGGTGTACAGCAACAGATCGGTGTCTTGCGCATCGCGGCTCCACACCGGGAAACGCAGGTCGTAACAAATCAGCGGCCGAATCCGCCAGCCCTTGAGTTCGAACTGCACCTGACGTTCGCCGGGGGTGTAGTGGTTATGCTCACCCGCCATGCGAAACAGATGGCGCTTGTCGTAGTGCAACACTTCGCCGTCCGGTCGCGCCCACAGCAGGCGATTGCGATGGCTGCCGTCAGCGGCCTGGATGATCACGCTGCCGGTAATCACCGCGTTGAGCTTCGCAGCCTGTGCCCGCAGCCATTTGCTGGTCGGGCCATTCTCGGCTTCGGCGAGGGTTTCCGACTCCATGGAGAATCCGGTGGTGAACATTTCCGGCAGGATGATCAGATCCGAGCCGCGCGCCTGCTCCAGCAACACCTCGAAATGCTCGAAGTTGGCCTGACGGTCGTGCCAGGCCAGGCTGGTCTGGATCAGCGCCAGGTTGAGATCGGGTAACGCACTCAGATCACGCATAGTTTTGCCGCCGCTTCACGCAGCGTCTCCTCGCGTTTGGCAAAGCACAGGCGCACCAGGCGCTGGCCTTCAGGTGGGTTCTGGTAGAACACCGACACCGGAATACTCGCCACGCCGTGTTCGCGGGTCATCCACATGGCCATCTCGACGTCATTCAGGTCAGGACGGATCTGTGAGTAATCGACCAGTTGGAAATAGGTGCCGGTGACACGCTTGAAGGTGAAGCGCGACGGCGTCAACAGATCACAGAACAGGTCGCGCTTGGCCTGATAGAAACCCGGCAACTCTTCGACGTGTTCCGGGTGCTCGGCCATGAAATCGGCCAGGGCATATTGCAGCGGAGTAACGCCGCAGAAACTGACGTACTGGTGCACTTTGCGCAGTTCGGCCGTCAACGCTGGCGGCGCGACGACGTAGCCGGTCTTCCAGCCGGTGACGTGATAGGTCTTGCCGAACGAGCTGACCACGAACGCGCGCTGATACAGCTCTTCATGGGCGAGCACGCTGACGTGGGGCACGCCGTCGAACACCAGGTGTTCGTAGACTTCGTCGCTGATCAGGTAGATGTCGCGATCGCGGATCAGCGCGGCCAGTTGATCCAGCTCGGCACGGCTGATCAAGGCGCCACTCGGGTTGTGCGGGGTATTGATCACGATCATTTTCGTGCGCGGACTCAGGGCCGCGGCGAGCTGGTCGAAATCGATGGAGAAATCGTCCGGCTTCAACTGCACATGCACGCAACGACCGCCCGCCAACTCAGTCGCCGGCTCATAGCTGTCGTAGCACGGATCGAACACGATGACTTCGTCGCCGCTGTGGATAACCGCCTGAATCGCACAGAAGATCGCCTGGGTCGCACCCGGCGTCACGGTCACTTCGCTGTCGGCATTCACTTGTACGCCATAGCTGCGAGCGATTTTCGCCGCAATCTGCTGACGCAGCGCCGGCAACCCGGTCATTGGCGAATATTGGTTATGACCATTGGCGATGTGCCGACCGACTGCATCGCGCAGTGATTGCGGGCCGTCGAAATCCGGAAAACCCTGGGACAGGTTGATCGCGCCGGTTTGCGCGGCGAGCTGAGACATCTGCGTGAAAATAGTGATGCCGACATTCGGCAGCTTACTGGTGATCATCGGGGGTTCCCTGCTCAACACCCGGCTCTGACGACGGCGCGGGAGAGCCCGAGGATAGCCCATCCGACAGCCATAAAAAAAGGGCGCCGGATGGCACCCCTCTCTCATATTGATCGTTCCCACGCTCTGCGTGGGAATGCAGCCTTGGACGCTCTGCGTCCACCGCTTATGTGACGCAGAGCGTCACGGGATACATTCCCACGCGGAGCATGGGAACGATCAGCGACCCGCGACCTTATTTCTTGTCGCGGCGCTTTTTGTCGGCTTTTTTGCTGTGCGACATCATCCGACGCTTCCTGTTGACCTGGCGGTCGGTCAGGGTGTTTTTGTTGCCTTCATACGGGTTCTCGCCGCCCTTGAACTCGATGCGGATCGGCGTACCGACCAGCTTCAGCACACGACGGTAAGTGTTCTCCAGATAGCGCACATACGACTTCGGCACTTTCTCGATCTGGTTACCGTGGATCACGATGATCGGCGGGTTGGCGCCACCCAAGTGGGCGTAGCGCAGCTTGATCCGGCGGTTGTTGACCATCGGCGGCGCGTGTTCGCCAACCGCGTCTTCCAGAATCTGGGTCAGACGGTTGGTCGGCCAGCGGGTGACCGCCGACTTGAACGAGTTCTGTACGGAAGCATAGAGGTTACCCACGCCAGTGCCGTGCAGGGCCGAGATGAAGTGGATGTCGGCGTAATCAACGAAGAACAGACGACGCTGCAGCTCGACCTTGACGAAGTCGCGCTCGCTCGGCGTCATGCCGTCCCACTTGTTGATCGCGATCACCAGCGCACGACCCGACTCGATGGCAAAACCGAGCAGGTTGAGGTCGTGATCGACCACACCTTCACGGGCGTCCATCACGAAGATCACCACGTTGGCATCTTTGATCGCTTGCAGGGTTTTGACCACGGAGAATTTTTCGACTTCTTCGTGGATCTTGCCGCGCTTGCGCACACCGGCGGTGTCGATCAGCGTGTACTTCTCTTCATTCCGTTCGAACGGGATGTAGATACTGTCGCGCGTGGTACCTGGCTGGTCATAGACGATTACCCGGTCTTCACCGAGCATGCGGTTGACCAGGGTCGACTTGCCGACGTTCGGCCGACCGATGATGGCGATCTTGATCCCGTCTTTTTCACTCGGGCCAGGAATGCGCTTGGCTTCCTCGCCTTCGGCAACGATCTCTTCTTCGCCGTCTTCCGGCTCTTCTTCGTCTTTAGGGAAATCACCCAGGGCGATTTCCAGCATCTGGGTGATGCCACGGCCGTGTGCACCAGCGATCGGGATCGCGTGCCCCATGCCCAACGGAGCGAATTCAGCGCGGGCCATTTCCGGATCGATGTTGTCGACCTTGTTGGCAACCACGTAGGAGCGCTTGTTACGTTTGCGCAGGTGTTCGGCGATCATCTGGTCGGCGGCGGTAAAACCGGCCTTGGCATCTACCAGGAACAGCACAACATCTGCTTCTTCAATGGCCAGCAGCGACTGCTCGGCCATTTTTTCGTCCATACCGTGCTCGTCACCGGAGATACCACCGGTGTCGACCAGAATGTAGGAACGCCCTTGCCACTTGGCCTCACCGTACTGGCGATCACGGGTCAGACCGGACAAGTCGCCGACGATGGCGTCGCGAGTCCTGGTCAGGCGGTTGAACAAGGTGGACTTGCCGACGTTCGGTCGGCCCACCAGGGCGATTACGGGAACCATGCGGCTCTCCACTTCGTTATTTCAGAAAATACAAAAGCCGCTGCGAGGCAGCGGCTGGTGCTCGGGGCAACACTGTGGAAGTGAACAGGTCCACTTCCACAAGTGAAGCTGCCTGGGGTGTTATCCCCAAGCATAGTTGTTACTTGATGGTCAGGGCTTCCAGTTTGCCGCTGTTGCCATACACATAAATCGTGTCACCCACCACCAGCGGACGGGCACGCAGGCCGTCGCTGTCGATGCGCTCACGGCCGACGAAACGGCCGTCAACCTGACTCAGCAGGTGCAGATAACCTTCCAGGTCACCCACTGCAACGTAGCTGGAGAACACTTCCGGAGCCGACAGTTGACGGCGAGCCAGCGAATCGTTGCTCCACAATGCTGTGGTGGAACGTTCGTCGACGCCTTCAACCGTGCCCGAGGACAGGCTCACGTAAACGCTGCCGAAACCCTGAGCAATACCGGCGTAGCTCGACGCGTCGCGCTGCCAGAGTTGACGACCGCTTTCCAGATCCAGTGCCGCCACGCGCCCCTGATAGCTGGCAACGTACAGCGTGCCACCGGACAGCAGCAGACCGCCGTCGATATCGACCACGCGCTCCAGTTCCGAACGACCTTGTGGAATCGCGATCCGTTGTTCCCAGACCGGCACGCCGTTGGAAATATCCAGCGCGACCACTTTACCGGTCGACAGGCCAGCCACCGCAAGGCGGTTGGTGACCAGCGGGGCACTGGTGCCACGCAGGGTCAATACAGCCGGAGTGCTGTCATATACCCAGCGCTGAGTACCGGTCGATGCATCCAGACCGATCAGACGATCGTCCTGAGTCTGCACGACCACCACGTCGCCATTGTTGGCCGGCGGCGCGAGGACTTCGCTGTTGACGCGAGCGCGCCACTTCTCTTCACCGTTGCTGGTGTCGAGAGCAACGACTTCACCGCGCAGGGTGCCGATCAGAACCAGACCGTAACCCACGCCAACGGCGCCGGAGACAGGCAAATCAAGATCCTGCTTCCACTTCACATCGCCATTGCCACGATCCATGGCCATCACCACGCCGGTCACATCGGCGGCGTAGATGGTGTCACCGTCGATCGCCGGCACCAGCATGTTGTAGGTTTCGCCCTGACCGTCACCGATCGAACGACTCCACTGCTTGTGCAGAACCACTTCTTCTTTGAAGTCGGTCAGTTCGGCCGGTGGCAATTCTTTTTTGCTGTTGCTGCTGCAACCCGCGGCCAGAAGGGCCAGAGCCAGCAATGCTGCATGCTTCCAACGGATCACGTCACGCATCCCCTTTGGCCAGGTCGTCGAGCTTGATTTGAAGGCCACCGACCGCCGCTTCATCCGACAGTGCCGCCTTGGCTTTTTGATACGCCTTGTTCGCGTCATCGGTACGGCCCAGCTGCACCAGCAGGTCGCCCTTGAGTTCTTCGCGAGTGGCCAGGAACGCTTTGTCGGCATCACCGTCGAGCAGTTTCAGGCCGTCTTCAGCCTTGTTCTGCGCGCCGAGTACCTGCGCCAGACGCTGACGGGCGATTTCGCCCAGCGCCGGGTTGGCCGGTTTGTCGACAATGGCTTTCAGCTCGGTCGCAGCGTCATCCAGCTTGCCGCTGTCGACCGCCACTTTGGCGACGAACAGGCTGCCGTACTGCGCGTAGGCAGAACCGCCGAACTCGCTGTTGAGCTTGCCGGCCAGATCTGCAACGCGCGCAGCATCAGGCTTGCCGTCAGGCGTCAGCGTGGTTTCCAGCAGTTGCTGATAGAGCACCGAGGCGCCTTGCGACTGGTTGCTCTGGTATTTGTGATAAGCCTGCCAGCCGAACACGATGACCAGCGCCAACAGGCCGCCGGTGACCAGAGGTTTGCCGTTGCGTGTCCACCAGTCCTTCAAATCCGCCAACTGTTCGTCTTCGGTACTCGACACCCCAATACTCCTTAATCGCTAAATCGGCTGTTTGGACAGCTTCAACCCTGCACGACGCAGGTGGCCAGGTGAGCGGCGAGCGCATCCCAGGCAATGCTTTGTTGTTCGCCCTGGCCACGCAGGGGTTTGAAACCTACCACTTGCTGGGCCATTTCGTCGTCACCGAGGATCAATGCGTACAGCGCACCGCTCTTGTCGGCCTTCTTGAACTGGCTTTTGAAGCTGCCGGCGCCGGCATTGACTTGCAGACGCAGGTTTGGAAGTTGATCACGAACACGTTCAGCCAGAGCCAGACCAGCCAGCTCGGCCTCTTCACCGAAGGCGCAGAGGTAGACGTCGACCTGACGGGAGATTTCTTCCGGGATCTGCTCCAGCGTTTCGAGCATCAACACCAGACGCTCGATGCCCATGGCGAAACCGACGCCGGTGGTTGGCTTGCCACCCATCTGCTCGACCAGACCGTCGTAACGACCGCCCGCGCAAACCGTGCCCTGGGCGCCGAGCTTGTCGGTGACCCATTCGAAAACGGTTTTGCTGTAGTAATCGAGGCCGCGCACCAGTTTCGGGTTGAGCACGTAAGGAATGCCGACGGCATCCAGACGCGATTTCAAGCCTTCGAAGTGTGCACGGGACTCGTCATCGAGGTAGTCGGCCATTTTCGGCGCATCGACCAGCACCGCTTGAGTGTCGGCATTTTTCGTGTCGAGCACGCGCAGCGGGTTGGTTTTCAGGCGACGCTGGCTGTCTTCGTCGAGTTTGTCGTGGTGCGCCGAGAGGTACTCGACCAGCGCTTCACGATAACGCCCACGGGACTCGCTGGTGCCGAGGCTGTTGAGTTCGAGCTTGACCGCATCACGGATGCCCAGCTCGCCCCACAGGCGCCAGGTCATGATGATCAGCTCGGCGTCGATGTCCGGACCGTCGAGGTTGAACACTTCCAGACCGATCTGGTGGAACTGACGATAACGGCCTTTCTGCGGGCGCTCGTGGCGGAACATCGGGCCGATGTACCAGAGTTTCTGCACCTGGCCACCGCCGGTGATGCCGTGTTCGAGTACGGCACGCACGCACGCCGCAGTGCCTTCCGGACGCAGGGTCAGGGAGTCGCCGTTGCGGTCTTCGAAGGTGTACATCTCTTTTTCGACGATGTCAGTCACTTCACCGATCGAGCGCTTGAACAGCTCGGTGAACTCGACGATCGGCATGCGGATCTGCTTATAACCGTAGTTATCCAGCAGACGCGCAACGGTGCCCTCGAAATAACGCCACAGCGGGGTCTGTTCGGGCAGGATGTCGTTCATGCCACGAATGGCTTGCAGAGACTTGCTCACTTTAAATCCTTAAATTCGTTCGGCGCTTCAGTCAGGCTCAGCCGCGCGCGATAACCGCAGCGTCAGCTTCGACCTTTTCGGCCGCTTTCTGGCGGATCAGCCTTTCGAGCTCGTCCACCAGATTGTCATTCGTCAGTTTCTGCGCCGGCTTGCCGTCGATGTAAATCAGGTTTGGCGTGCCGCCGGTCAAGCCGATATGGGCTTCCTTGGCTTCGCCGGGGCCGTTGACCACACAACCGATCACCGCGACATCCAGCGGCACCAGCAGGTCTTCAAGGCGCCCTTCCAGCTCGTTCATGGTTTTCACTACATCGAAGTTCTGCCGCGAGCAGCTCGGGCAGGCGATGAAGTTGATACCACGGGAACGCAGATGCAAAGACTTGAGAATGTCGTAACCGACCTTCACTTCCTCGACCGGATCGGCCGCCAGCGAGATGCGGATAGTATCGCCAATCCCTTCGGCGAGCAGCATACCTAGGCCCACGGCGGATTTCACTGTGCCCGAACGCAATCCACCGGCTTCGGTGATGCCCAGGTGCAGCGGCTGGACGATTTCTTTCGCCAGCAAGCGATAGGCTTCGACGGCCATGAACACGTCGGAGGCCTTCACGCTGACCTTGAAGTCCTGAAAATTCAGGCGTTCGAGGTGTTCAACGTGACGCAAAGCAGACTCGACCAGCGCGGCTGGGGTCGGCTCGCCATATTTCTTTTGCAGGTCTTTTTCCAGCGAGCCGGCATTGACGCCGATGCGGATCGGAATGCCGCGATCACGCGCAGCATCAACGACCGCACGAACACGATCTTCGCGACCGATGTTGCCCGGGTTGATACGCAGGCAGTCCACACCCAGCTCAGCGACGCGCAATGCGATCTTGTAGTCGAAGTGGATGTCGGCAACCAATGGCACCTTGACCAGTTGCTTGATCTTGCCGAACGCCTCGGCGGCGTCCATGTCAGGCACCGAAACGCGGACGATGTCGACGCCAGCGGCTTCCAGACGATTGATCTGCGCAACAGTGGCGGCAACGTCATTGGTGTCGCTGTTGGTCATGCTCTGCACCGCGATCGGCGCATCGCCGCCCACCGGTACGTTGCCGACCCAGATCTTGCGCGAAACGCGACGTTTGATTGGAGATTCGCCGTGCATGACTTATTGACCCAACTTCAGGCGAGCAGTCTCGCCACTGGTGAACGGAGCGATATCGACCGGTTGGCCGTTGTAGCTGACCTGTGCAGCACGGGCAACGCCCAGACGCACGTTAAGCGGCGGCTTGCCGGAAACGCTGACGCTGTCGCCTTTATGTTTCAGACCACTGAAAATCACTTTGCCACGGCCATCGGTAACCTGTGCCCAGCAATCGGCGCTGAACTGCAGTTGCACCTGACCTTCGCCAGCCACTGGAACGGCAGCTTCTGCGGTAGGCGCCGGTGCAGCAGGAACAACCGGAGCGGTAACGGTCGGCGCTGGCGTAGCAGGAACGCCTGGCGCCGGAGTGGCCGGATTGGCGACAACCGGGGCCGGCGTATGAACCAGGGCGGTCGGCGTTACAGCCGGAGCAGCCGGTGCAGTTGGAGCGGTTGCCGGGGAGGCCGCTTCGGCGCCGGTCGATTCAGCGGTCGTTTCAGACTGCGGCAATGCCAATGCAGTCGAACTGTCAGTCTGATTTTCCTCGACGGCCTGATCCTCCGGCTCATCGATCGGGTGAATCTGGGTGGTGCCGTCAGCCCCTTCGACTTCAACGTGCTCAGGCGCCAGAGAAGCCAGATCCTTGGTACGCAGCGACGTCTGATCCTGCCACCAGACGAAACCGCCGCCGATGACCGCAATCAGCAACAGCAGGCTGACAATACGCAAAATGGTGTGGGAAACCCGCACCGGCTCTTCGATACGGCCGAGGGCGTGAACATTGCTGCCCTGGGAATCGGTGCCGGTGGATTGGTCGAACTGCTGGACCAGAACGGTCTGATCCATGCCGAGCAATTTGGCATACGCGCGAATGTAGCCGCGAGCGAAAGTATGCCCCGGCAGCTTGTCGAAAGCGCCGGCTTCAAGATTGCTCAGGGAAGTCACGGTGAGGTTGAGCTTGAGGGCCACTTCGGCCAGCGACCAGCCATTGCTTTCGCGGGCCTGGCGCAGGGTCTCACCGGGGTTAACGCGATTCGCTGCTACAACTTCGGGATGCGCCGCTTTCATCATTGCTCCGACAGGTATTGCTGATATTCCGGCGTACCGGGATAGAGTCGTTTTAATTGCAGGCCATAACTGGCGGCCTTGTCGCGATCTTCAAACACTTTTGCCAGCCGAACGCCGAGCAATAGACTACGTGCATTTTGTTCGGTCAGCAGGCTGAAACGGTCGTAATAGTCACGTGCGGGCACATAATGCCTGTCTTCGAAGGACAACTCAGCCATTTCCAGCAATGCGCGCGGTTGTTGACGATTCAAACGCAGTGCCTTTTCCAGCTGCTGCTGCGCCAGATCACGCTGACCGAGCTTCGCGGCGGTCATGCCGAGGTTTTCGAACACACGCGAACGCTCAGGATACAGGGTATCGGCGGCGGCCTGTTCAAAACGCTCGTAGGCTTCTTTATAACGCTGTTGTTCGTAGAGAAAACTGCCGTAGTTGTTGAGGATGCGCGCATCGGCGGGACGGGAGGACAAAGCCTTGCGGAAGTGCTCGTCGGCCAGCTCAGGCTCCATTTCGGACTGAAACACCAAGCCGAGGGCCGCGTTGGCATCAGGATCGGAACCGTCGATGTCCAGCGCCTTCTTCAGCGGTACCTTGGCCCGCTCGGTCATGCCTTGCTGCAAGTATCCCAGCCCCAGCTGCACGTAGGCAGCCCGCGCTTCATCGCGGCCCTTGCTGGTCTTCATCGGGTTGTAGTCACCCGACAGGACACAACCAGCACACAGACTGGCCAACAGCAACAGCAGCGCAAAGCGCAGGGACATAGAGATCCTCTCTTAGTTAGTGTTCGCGGCGTTCTGTGCCAGATCGCTGTCGGCGCTCAACTCGCGCACGGCGATGTAACGTTCGCTGCGACGGGTGCGATCCAGCACCTGCCCTACCAATTGACCACATGCAGCGTCGATGTCTTCACCACGGGTGGTGCGGACAGTGACGTTGAAACCGGCCTGATGCAACTGATCCTGGAAACGACGGATCGCGTTGTTGCTCGGACGCTCGTACCCGGAATGCGGGAACGGGTTGAACGGAATCAGGTTGATCTTGCACGGAATGTTCTTCAGCAGCTCGATCATCTCGACGGCGTGTTCAACCTTGTCGTTGATGTCTTTGAGCAAGGTGTACTCGATGGTCAGCACGCGTTTTTCGCCCAGGGACGACATGTAGCGCTGGCACGACTCGAGCAGCATCTTAAGCGGATACTTCTTGTTGATCGGCACCAATTGGTTACGCAATGCGTCATTCGGTGCGTGCAGCGACAACGCCAGGGACACGTCGATGTGCTTGGCCAGCTCATCGATCATCGGCACCACACCCGACGTGGACAGGGTCACGCGGCGCTTGGAGATCCCGTAGCCGAGGTCATCCATCATCAGATGCATGGCGGCGACGACGTTGTCGAAGTTCAGCAGCGGCTCACCCATGCCCATCATCACCACGTTGGTGATGGCACGGTCGACGGTTGCCGGGACGCTGCCGAAAGATTTGTTGGCAATCCACACCTGGCCGATGACTTCGGCGGCGGTGAGGTTGCTATTGAAGCCTTGCTTGCCGGTGGAGCAGAAACTGCAATCCAGGGCACAGCCTGCCTGGGACGAAACGCACAGAGTGCCGCGTTTGCCCTGGGGAATGTATACGGTCTCGACGCAGCTGCCGGACGCCACGCGCACCACCCACTTACGGGTGCCGTCGCTGGAGATGTCCTCGCTGACCACTTCCGGACCACGGACTTCAGCAATAACCTTGAGCTTGTCGCGCAAGGCCTTGCTGACGTTCGTCATGGCGTCGAAATCATCGACGCCAAAGTGGTGAATCCATTTCATTACCTGACCGGCACGGAAACGCTTCTCCCCGATTGAGTCGAAGAATTTTTCCATTTCCTGTTGAGTCAGACCCAGCAGGTTGGTTTTTACAGTCGATGTAGTCATGGATTCACCTTCACTCTTAAGCCAATGCTTAGCGAGTGGTTACTTCAGTAGCTGCGAAGAAGTACGAGATTTCACGAGCAGCTGCGGCTTCGGAGTCCGAACCGTGAACAGCGTTGGCGTCGATGGAATCAGCGAAGTCAGCGCGGATGGTGCCGGCAGCAGCTTCTTTAGGGTTGGTAGCGCCCATCAGCTCACGGTTCAGAGCGATAGCGTTTTCGCCTTCCAGAACCTGAACAACAACAGGACCGGAGATCATGAAAGCAACCAGGTCGCCGAAGAAACCACGAGCGCTGTGCTCAGCGTAGAAGCCTTCAGCTTCAGCTTTGGACAGTTGCTTCAGTTTCGAAGCTACAACGCGCAGGCCGGCTTTTTCGAAACGGGTGGTGATTTCGCCGATGACGTTTTTTGCAACAGCGTCAGGCTTGATGATGGAGAAAGTGCGTTGAACAGCCATGGTGTAACTCCAGAAACGGTAATTTGCGAAAAATTAAACCCGCGAATTATACGCGGGTTCTTGGGTATTGCCTAACCTGCGAGACGATCAGTCCAATTCTTTGGCCCAGAGCTCCTGAACCGCTTCCAGCACCTTCTCGCCGACACGGCCAGAAGTACTATCGAATTCAGGCAGATCCAGGATCATCTGCTGCAGACGAACAAAACCTACAGAGTACGGATCGACGCCGGCATGGGCCTCGGCCAATTCTTCTGCAATACGTTGAACATCATTCCAACCGTAGCTCATGACAGTCTTACCAGTCAGTGCGGCGCTTCAGCCGCATGGTTAAGCGAATATTTCGGAATTTCGACGGTGATGTCTTCTTCACCGACGATAGCCTGGCAAGCCAGACGCGATTGCGCTTCCAGACCCCAGGCGCGATCGAGGAAGTCTTCTTCCAGCTCGTCAGCCTCTTCCATCGAGTCGAAACCCTCGCGGATGATGCAGTGGCAGGTGGTGCAAGCACACACGCCGCCGCAGGCGCTTTCCATCTCGATGTGGTGTTCGTGGGCCAGTTCGAGAATCGATGTGCCGGGCGCAGCCTCGACCACCATGCCTTCAGGGCAGAACTTCTCGTGGGGCAGAAAAATGACCTGCGGCATCAGATATCCTCGATTTCATTCAGATTGCGCCCCGACAGAGCGGCTTTCACCGTCAGATCCATGCGGCGGGCAGCAAAAGCATCGGTCACTTGCGACAGACGCTTGGTCTGCTGCTCGATGGCGTAACCATCGGTACCTTTCATCAGTTCGGCCAATTCCTGCAGCTGCAGGTCGATGACCATGCGCTCTTCGGCGTCGAGCAAACGCTCGCCATCCACCTCAAGAGCGCCCTGCACCGCTTCGATCAAGCGCTGGGCGTCGACTTGCTGCTCACGCAGAACGCGGGCGACCTTGTCGTCATTGGCGTGCTGGAACGAATCTTTGAGCATCTTGGCGATTTCGCCGTCGGTCAGACCGTAGGACGGCTTGACCTGAATGCTCGCCTCAACGCCCGAACCCAGTTCACGGGCAGAAACGCTGAGCAGACCGTCGGCATCGACCTGGAAGGTCACGCGAATTTTCGCCGCACCGGCGACCATCGCCGGAATACCGCGCAATTCGAAGCGCGCCAGCGAGCGGCAGTCGCTGATCAGTTCGCGCTCGCCCTGCAGCACGTGGATCGCCATGGCCGACTGGCCGTCTTTGTACGTAGTGAAATCTTGTGCACGAGCGACAGGAATGGTGGTGTTGCGCGGAATCACCTTCTCCATCAGGCCGCCCATCGTTTCCAGCCCCAGGGACAGTGGAATCACGTCGAGCAGCAGCAGTTCGCCGCCATCACGCTTGTTGCCAGCCAGGGTATCGGCCTGGATCGCGGCACCGATGGCCACCACTTGATCCGGATCGATTTCAGTCAGAGGCTGACGACCGAAGGCTTCGGCAACGGCTTGGCGAACGCGCGGCACGCGCGTCGAACCGCCGACCATGACCACGGCGTGCACATCTTCCAGCTCGACGCCGGAATCGCGAACGGCGCGGCGGCAGGCTTTGAGGCTGCGCGCGACCATTGGCTCGATCAGCGCATCGAAGGCTTCACGGGTCAGCGGTGCTTTCCAGTCGCCGTAAGCCACTTCAACGCTGGCCGCATCGGTCAGGGCTTCTTTGGCCGCGCAAGCGGTTTGCAGCAGATTGCGTTGTGCGCCCGGATCGAGATCGGCAGACAGGCCGGCGCTCTCGATGATCCAGCCGGCAATCGCGTGATCGAAGTCATCGCCGCCCAGCGCGCTGTCGCCGCCAGTGGCCAGAACTTCGAAAACACCGCCGGTCAGACGCAGAATGGAAATATCGAAAGTACCGCCACCCAGGTCATAAATCGCAACCAAGCCTTCAGCGTGCTGATCCAGACCGTATGCCACGGCGGCGGCGGTCGGCTCATTGAGCAAACGCAGCACGTTCAGACCGGCGAGTTTGGCCGCATCCTTGGTGGCTTGACGCTGAGCATCATCGAAATACGCTGGAACGGTGATTACCGCGCCAACCAGCTCGCCACCCAGGGTCGCTTCAGCACGCTGACGCAGGACTTTAAGGATGTCGGCAGAAACTTCGACCGGGCTTTTCGGGCCCTGCACGGTGTCGATGAACGGCATGTGCGATTCGCCACCGACAAAGCGGTATGGCAGTTGCTCGCCCAATTGCTTGACGTCGGACAGACCACGACCCATCAAGCGCTTGACCGACAGCACGGTGTTCAAAGGATCGGAAGCGGCAGCCAGTTTGGCCGACTCGCCAACTTCGACGCGATCGGCGTGGTAACGCACAGCAGACGGCAGGATGACCTGCCCGTTTGCGTCGGCCAACGGCTCGGAAAGACCACTGCGCAACGCAGCGACCAGCGAATTGGTAGTGCCCAGGTCGATACCCACAGCCAGACGACGCTGGTGCGGTTGAGGACTTTGGCCGGGTTCGGCGATCTGCAGTAGAGCCATGGTAATCAGGTCTTGTCTGTCTATCAGGCGTGCAATCAGGGCAGCACTGGGTTAATCGTCGAGGCGCTCTTCTAACTGGCGCACTTCGTAGGTGAGCTTGTCGAGGAACTGCATGCGCCGCATCAGGCGTTCGGCCTGTTCGCGTTGCGCTGCATCATCCCAACAGGCTGCGAAGCTTTCGTTGAGTTCTTCCTGAGCCACTTTCAGACGACGCTTGAATACCGCGACACCGTCGAGGTCGGCACTGTCCTGGAGGTCTTCGAGTTCTTCGCGCCATTGCATCTGCTGCAGAAGAAACTCGGGATCATGGACAGTGACTTCCATCGGCACTTCATGCCCGCTGATGGCCAGCAGGTAGCGCGCGCGTTGGGCCGGACTCTTGAGCGTCTGATAGGCGTCGTTGAGCCGCGCAGACTGCTCGAGTGCCGAGCGCTGCTCACGCTCGGAAGCGTCGGCGAAGCGGTCAGGATGAACGCCGCGCGCCAACTCACGATAGCGCGTGGCCAACTGCTCGAGATCCAGACGGAAACCCGGTTGCAGCTCGAATAAAGCGAAATGACAAGGAATACCCACGACAAGCCTCAGATGTTGAAGCTTTCGCCGCAGCCACATTCACCGCGTACGTTGGGGTTGTTGAACTTGAAGCCTTCGTTCAACCCTTCCTTGACGAAATCGAGCTCGGTGCCGTCCAGGTAGGCCAGGCTTTTCGGGTCGATGATCACTTTTTCGCCGTGACTCTCGAACACCTGATCCTCTGCAACCACCTCGTCGACAAACTCCAGCACGTAGGCAAGGCCGGAACAGCCTGTGGTGCGAACACCCAGACGAATCCCTTCACCTTTGCCGCGCCCGTCGAGGGAGCGCCGCACGTGTCGAGCAGCCGCTTCTGTCATGCTGATAGCCATCGGTGACTCCTTACTCGTCGCCAAATCCTGAAAGTCAGATCAAGCCTTTCTTCTGCTTGTAATCGCGAACAGCCGCTTTGATAGCGTCTTCAGCCAGTACCGAGCAGTGAATCTTCACTGGCGGCAAGGCCAGTTCTTCGGCCAGCTGAGTGTTCTTGATGGTTTCTGCTTCGTCCAGGGTCTTGCCCTTCATCCACTCGGTGGCGAGGGAGCTGGAGGCGATAGCCGAACCGCAACCGTAGGTCTTGAACTTGGCATCTTCGATGATGCCTGCTTCGTTGACCTTGATTTGCAGACGCATCACGTCGCCGCATGCCGGAGCGCCGACCATGCCGGTGCCGACATCAGGATCTTCCGCGTTCATCTTGCCGACGTTGCGCGGGTTTTCGTAGTGGTCGATGACCTTTTCGCTGTAAGCCATGATTCTCAATCCTCACTCATCAGGGCCGCTCTTGAGACCCTGCAACTGCGCTGCGTAAACCGCCGCGTCGCTACAGGATCTGTATCTGGCGGCTTCTATATTTAGTGTGCCGCCCACTCGATTTTCGAGATATCGACGCCGTCTTTGTACATGTCCCACAGCGGCGACAAAGCGCGCAGCTTGGTAACGGCCTCGCAGACTTTCTGCGCGGCGTAGTCGATTTCTTCTTCGGTGGTGAAACGGCCGAAGGTGAAACGGATCGAGCTGTGTGCCAGTTCGTCGTTGCGGCCCAGGGCGCGCAGTACGTACGAAGGCTCCAGCGACGCCGAGGTGCAGGCCGAACCGGACGATACCGCCAGATCCTTGAGTGCCATGATCAGCGACTCGCCTTCAACGTAGTTGAAGCTCAGGTTCAGGTTGTGCGGCACGCGGGCGCTCAGGCTGCCGTTGACGTACAGCTCTTCCAGATGCTCGACCTGCTTGTAGAAGCGGTCGCTCAAGGCTTTGATGCGGACGTTTTCGGCGGCCATGTCTTCTTTGGCTACGCGGAACGCTTCACCCATGCCGACGATCTGGTGGGTCGCCAGAGTACCGGAACGCATGCCGCGCTCGTGACCGCCGCCGTGCATGGTCGCTTCGATGCGCACACGCGGCTTGCGGCTGACGTACAGCGCGCCAATGCCTTTAGGGCCGTAGGTCTTGTGGGCGGAGAACGACATCATGTCGACTTTCAGCTTCTGCAGGTCGATGTCGACCTTGCCAGTGGACTGAGCAGCGTCGACGTGGAACAGAATGCCCTTGGCGCGGAGCATTTCGCCGATCGCGGCGATGTCGTTGATGGTGCCGATTTCGTTGTTCACGTGCATCACGGAGACCAGAATAGTGTCTTCGCGCAGTGCAGCTTCAATCATCGCTGGAGTGATCAGACCGTCTTCGGTCGGCTCGAGGTAAGTGACCTCGAAACCTTCACGCTCCAGTTGGCGCATGGTGTCGAGGACAGCCTTGTGCTCAATCTTGGAGGTGATCAGGTGCTTGCCCTTGGAGGCGTAGAAATGTGCCGCACCCTTGATAGCCAGGTTGTCGGACTCGGTAGCGCCCGAGGTCCAGACGATTTCGCGCGGATCGGCGTTGACCAGATCGGCCACCTGACGACGGGCGTTTTCGACGGACTCTTCAGCCTTCCAGCCGAATACGTGGGAACGGGACGCCGGGTTACCGAAGTTTCCGTCGACCAGCAGGCATTCACTCATTTTTTGCGCAACACGCGGATCAACCGGGGTGGTCGCAGAGTAATCAAGGTAAATCGGCAATTTCATGGACTATCTCCTAAATCAGGGCTGGCGTGCCGCTAGCTCTCTGGCTGTCATTCGACGGCGGACGCTTCAATCTTGTCCAGGCGTGGCGCCTTGCTGTTGCAACGGCGCTGGTCCTGACGCTGGGCTACTTCTTGCACCTCACGGCGAGTCACAAGATCAGCCAAGCTGATACCACTTAGAAATTCGTGAATCTGCAGGCTCAAATCGCACCACAGATGGTGGGTCAGGCAGGTGTCGCCGGAATGGCAATCGCCTTGGCCCTGGCACTTGGTGGCATCAACCGATTCGTTTACCGCATCGATCACCTGGGCGACCTGGATGCCCTGCATGTCGCGGGACAACTGGTAGCCACCACCCGGACCGCGAACGCTGGAAACCAGGTTACTGCGGCGCAGCTTGGCGAACAGTTGTTCGAGGTAGGACAGGGAGATGCCTTGGCGCTCGGAGATATCGGCCAGGGACACCGGCCCGTGCTGCGCGTGCAACGCCAGGTCAAGCATGGCGGTCACGGCGTATCGGCCTTTTGTAGTCAGTCGCATGGACAGTTACCACGGAGTTCAGAATGGGGCGAGTATGCAATTCCCGAGTATTTAAGTCAACTTTAAGACCTAGTACTTTAGTCAGGATTACCCGCAAAAGAGCGCGCGCATCATAGCAAAGGCTGGCGGTATGCAGCCAGCAGTACCGCGTGATCGTTCTTCGCGAGCAAGCCCGCCCCCACAAGGGCAATACATTCCAATGTGGGAGCGAGCTTGCTCGCGAAGGCAGCGGCGCGGTTTAGCTAGCCTGACTCTGATCCTTACCCTTCACGCAGGCGAAGTCTTCTTCACGCAGCTCAGGCAGATCTTTCGCACAGTAATTACTGCCCAGATCCTTCAGCGCGCCGCACATCCCCTCCAGACGCCCGTCCACCGCTTGCAGGTGATCGAGCAACTGACCGATGGCGCGCGCCACCGGGTCGGGCATGTCTTCGCTGACGCCGTAGGCATCAAAACCGATCTTCTCGGCCATGGCCTTGCGCTTGGCGTCCTGCTCTTCGTCGGATTTGACGATGATGCGCCCCGGAATACCGACAACAGTGGCGCCCGGCGGCACTTCTTTAGTCACCACGGCGTTGGAACCGACCTTGGCACCAGCGCCGACCGTAAACGGGCCGAGCACCTTGGCGCCCGCCCCCACGACAACTCCGTCACCCAACGTCGGGTGGCGCTTGCCTTTGTTCCAACTGGTGCCGCCGAGGGTTACACCCTGATAAATGGTCACGTCATCGCCAATCTCGGCGGTTTCACCGATGACAATGCCCATGCCGTGGTCGATAAAGAAACGTCGACCAACCTTGGCCCCCGGATGAATTTCGATCCCGGTCAACCAGCGGCCGAAATTCGAAACCAGCCGCGCCAGCCATTTCAGTTCGTTGCGCCACAGCATGCCGGCCAATCGATGAATCCAGATCGCATGCATGCCGGGGTAGCAGGTCAGGACTTCAAAAGCGTTACGCGCCGCCGGGTCTCGATGGAACACGCTCTGGATATCTTCACGCAAACGCTCAAACATCATTTAGTCCTTCCGCTTAAGAAGCTCACCACGGGCCGCTTTCTGGGTTTCCGTGAGGATGCCACGCAAAATATTCATTTCCGCCCGGCTGACCGAGCTGCGTCCGTACAACCGGCGCAGGCGCGCCATCAGGTGCCGTGGTTTTTCCGGATCGAGGAATTCGATGGCGACCAGCGTCTGTTCCAGATGCTCATAAAAGCGCTCCAGCTCATCCATGGTCGCCAGCTCGGCGCTTTTCACCGAGGCCACTTCCTCTTTCTCGATCTTGCTCGGCTGACCTTGTGCGGCCAGCCAGGCCATGCGCACTTCGTAGCTCAACACCTGCACCGCCGCGCCGAGATTCAGCGAGCTGAACTCCGGGTCGGAGGGAATGTGCACGTGAAAGTGACATCGCTGCAGCTCGTCATTGGTCAGGCCGGAATCTTCACGACCAAACACCAGCGCAATTTCGGCGCCTTGCCCGGCCTCCTCAACCACTTTGGTCCCGCATTCGCGAGGGTCCAGCAGCGGCCAGGGGATTCGACGGTCACGGGCGCTGGTGCCAAGCACCAGATTGCAGCCGACCAAGGCATCTTCCAAGGTGGCGACGACTTGCGCGTTTTCAAGGATGTCACCGGCACCGGAGGCGCGAGCATCGGCCTCGTGATGCGGAAACAGGCGCGGTTCGACCAGCACCAGTCGCGACAGACCCATGTTTTTCATGGCGCGCGCGGCCCCGCCGATATTGCCGGGGTGGCTGGTATTGACCAGGACAACACGAATGTTCTGCAGCAAGGGAGGCGCTCTCGGACACAGGAAAGGGGTGCAAATCTTACAGAACAGCCTACCGTTAAGCTATGAAAGCGAACAGCGTCCTTCACCTGAAGAAAAGTTCTGATAGAATGCGCGGCTTTCTTTAACAACCTTAGGTGACACATCCATGCAGCCCATGCTGAATATCGCGCTGCGCGCCGCCCGCAGCGCCAGTGAACTGATCTTCCGCTCCATCGAGCGCCTGGATACCATCAAGGTCGACGAAAAAGACGCCAAGGATTATGTATCCGAGGTCGATCGCGCCGCTGAACAGAAAATCATCGATGCCCTGCGCAAGGCTTACCCGAACCACTCCATCCGCGGCGAAGAGACCGGCCTGCACGCCGGCACCGGCATCGAAGGCGAAGAGTACCTGTGGATCATCGACCCACTGGACGGCACCACCAACTTCCTGCGCGGCATTCCTCACTTCGCCGTCAGCATCGCCTGCAAATACCGTGGTCGCCTGGAACACGCAGTGGTTCTGGACCCGGTTCGCCAGGAAGAATTCACCGCCAGCCGTGGTCGCGGCGCCCAACTGAACGGTCGTCGTTTGCGCGTCAGCGGTCGCACCAGCCTTGACGGCGCCCTGCTGGGTACTGGCTTTCCGTTCCGTGACGATCAAATGGACAACCTGGAAAACTACCTAGGCATGTTCCGCGCTCTGGTTGGCCAGACTGCCGGCATCCGCCGCGCCGGTTCGGCAAGCCTGGACCTGGCTTACGTGGCTGCCGGTCGTTTCGATGCGTTCTGGGAGTCGGGCCTGTCCGAGTGGGACATGGCTGCAGGCGCCTTGCTGATTCAAGAAGCCGGCGGCCTGGTGAGCGACTTCACCGGCGGTCACGACTTCCTTGAAAAAGGCCACATCGTTGCCGGTAACACCAAATGCTTCAAGGCAGTTCTGACGGCGATCCAGCCGCACCTGCCGGCTTCGCTGAAGCGCTAAGCTTCCCGCGAAACGAAAAAAGCACCCTTCGGGGTGCTTTTTTTATGTCTGGAATTCGATCTTCAGATCACCAAGATCTTCATGTGGGAGCGAGCCTGCTCGCGAATGCATTCTGACAATCAACATTGATGCCGGCTGGGACACCGCATTCGCGAGCAGGCTCGCTCCCACAAGGGGGTCGGTGCAACCAAAAATCGCGGGCACAAAAAAAGCACCCCGCAGGGTGCTTCTTGTTAAAACAGTCGGTCTTTACTGACCCGGCTCATTCTGCGACAGAATCAGCTTGCCCTCCTTGTCGACCGGAATCTGGTTGCCCGGATCGCGATCCATCCGCACCTTGCCTTCCTTGCCATCAAGCGAGTAACGCACGTCGTAACCGACGACCTTGTCACTGATGTCATTGACCGTGTTGCAGCGGGTTTGCGTAGTGGTATAGGTGTCACGCTCTTGCATGCCTTCCTGTACCTTGTTACCCGCATAACCGCCACCGACCGCACCGGCTACCGTGGCAATTTTCTTGCCGGTGCCGCCGCCGATCTGGTTACCCAGCAAACCACCTGCCAGTGCACCGACCACCGTACCGGCGATCTGATGCTGATCTTTTACCGGTGCCTGACGAGTCACTGTCACGTCCTTGCACACTTCACGTGGAGTCTTGATCTGTGTTTTAACCGGTTCAACGGCCAACACTTGCGCATACTCAGGGCCGCTTTTAACCAGGCTGTAGGTGGCAACAGCACCCCCGGCAGTCACACCGACAGCACCCAATACCGCACCAACCAGCAACGACTTGTTCACATGAACCTCCTGACCATCACATGCGGGACACGCCCGCGCTTCTCCCAGCCTTGGAGCATAAAAAAAGGCGCGAGTTCAACTCGCGCCTTTCTTGGCCTGACAGCCGGGAAAACGATGGCCGTTATGGACGGTCGTCGACTTCCTTCTCGGTGCTGGCCGGAGGAATCAGATCCTCAGTGCTCAAGTTCAGCCAGATCAGCACCACGTTCGCGATGTAGATCGACGAGTAAGTACCCGCCAGCACACCGATGAACAGCGCAATCGAGAAACCGAACAGGTTGTCGCCACCGAAGAACAGCAGTGCCGCGATCGCCAGCAAAGTGGAGATCGACGTCGCCATGGTCCGCAGCAGGGTCTGCGTGGTCGAGATGTTGATGTTCTCGATCAGCGAAGCCTTGCGCAGGACGCGGAAGTTCTCACGAACCCGGTCGAATACCACGATGGTGTCGTTCAGCGAGTAACCGATGATCGCCAGTACCGCCGCCAGCACCGTCAGGTCGAAGGTGATCTGGAAGAACGACAGGATACCGATGGTCACGATCACGTCGTGAATCAGCGAAACGATGGCGCCGACCGCGAACTTCCACTGAAAGCGGAACGCCAGGTAGATCAGAATACCGCCGAGCGCCAGCAGCATGCCGAGGCCGCCCTGGTCACGCAGCTCTTCACCGACCTGCGGGCCAACGAATTCGACACGCTTGACCGTCGCCGGGTTGTCGCCGCCGAGCTTCTGCAGCGCTTCCGCGACCTGATGGCCCAGTTGCGGGTCTTCACCCGGCATGCGCACCAGCAAGTCGGTGGTTGCACCGAAGCTCTGCACGATGGCTTCGTGGTAACCGGAAGTTACCAGCTCTTCACGCACCTTGGTGACGTCAGCCGGACGCTCGTAGGTCAGCTCGATGAGCGTACCGCCGGTGAAGTCCAGGCCCCAGTTCATGCCCTTGGTGGCGACGCTGAAAATAGCCAGCAACGTGAGAAACACTGTGACGCCGAACGCGAAGTTGCGAACGCCCATGAAGTTGATTGTACGTAACATGGCAGCCCCTTAAATCCACAACTTCTTGAAGTCACGTCCGCCGAAGATCAGGTTGACCATTGCGCGGGTCACCATGATGGCCGTGAACATCGAGGTAAAGATCCCGAGGGACATGGTCACTGCGAAACCTTTGACCGGGCCGGTGCCCATGGCAAAGAGAATCCCGCCGACCAACAAGGTAGTCAGGTTGGCGTCGAGAATCGCGGTGAATGCCCGGCCGAAGCCTTCGTTGATTGCACGCTGCACGGTCATGCCGGCGGCGATCTCTTCACGGATCCGCGAGAAGATCAGCACGTTGGCGTCGACCGCCATACCCATGGTCAGCACGATACCGGCGATACCCGGCAGGGTCAGCGTTGCACCCAGCAGCGACATCAACGCCAGCAGCAGCACCATGTTCACTGCCAGTGCGACAGTGGCGATGATGCCGAAGAAGCGGTAGATGGCGATGATGAACAGCGACACGAACAGCATGCCCCACAGCGACGCATCGATACCTTTGGTGATGTTGTCAGCACCCAGGCTCGGGCCGATTGTGCGCTCTTCAGCGAAGTACATCGGTGCCGCCAGACCACCGGCACGCAGCAGCAGCGCCAGTTCGGACGATTCGCCCTGACCGTTCAGGCCAGTGATACGGAACTGAGCACCCAGCGGCGACTGAATGGTCGCCAGACTGATGATCTTCTTCTCTTCTTTGAACGTTTGCACCGCAACGTCTTTCTCGACGCCATCGACCACTTGCTTGGTGTAAGTGGTGACCGGACGCTGCTCGATGAAGATCACCGCCATGCTACGACCGACGTTGGAACGGGTCGCGCGACTCATCAGCTCACCACCGTGGCCATCCAGACGGATGTTCACTTCAGGTGTGCCGTGCTCGCCGAAACCGGCCTTGGCGTCGGTAACCTGGTCACCGGTGATGATCAGACCACGCTCGATCTGTGCTGGCGGACGCTTGCCTTCACGGAACTCGAAGGTTTCCGAAGTGGCTTTCGAAGCACCCGGCTCTGCAGCCAGACGGAACTCAAGGTTGGCCGTCTTGCCGAGAATACGCTTGGCTTCGGCAGTGTCCTGCACGCCCGGCAGCTCAACCACGATGCGGTTGGCGCCCTGACGCTGAACGATCGGTTCGGCAACACCCAGCTCGTTGACGCGGTTACGTACCGTGGTCAAGTTCTGCTTGATGGAGTATTCACGGATTTCCGCCAGCTTGGCTGGGGTCATCGCCAGACGCAGCACCGGTTGACCGTTGAGGTCGGCCGGAACAATGTCGAAATCGTTGAAGTTCTTGCGGATCAGTGCACGGGCCTGTTCGCGGGAGTCTTCATCGCTGAAGCCCAGCTGAATGGCACCGCCCAGTTGCGGCAGGCTGCGATAACGCAGTTTTTCTTTACGCAGCAGGCTCTTGACATCGCCTTCGTAGACTTTCAGGCGTGCATCGAGGGCTTTGTCCATGTCCACTTCCAACAGGAAGTGCACACCACCGGACAAGTCCAGACCCAGCTTCATCGGGTGCGCGCCCAGATTGCGCAGCCATTGCGGGGTGGTCTGTGCCAGGTTCAGCGCGACGACGTAGTCATCACCCAATGCCTTGCGCACAACGTCTTTGGCCGGCAACTGATCTTCAGCCTTGGACAGACGGATCAGACCGCCCTTGCCGTTTGCCGCCAGTGTGGCCGCCTTGACGTTGATACCGGACTCGTGAAGCGCGGTGCTTACGCGATCCAGATCGGCCTGATTGACCTGCAGGGCCGTGCTGGCGCCGCTGATCTGAATGGCCGGGTCATCGGGGTATAGATTCGGAGCGGAATAAATCAGACCGATCGCCAGCACCGCCAGGATCAGAATGTATTTCCACAGAGGATATTTGTTCAGCATCACGCCGCCCGTTATGACGCGGGGCGCCTTGCGCGCCCCGTCGATTGAGTAGAAGTTGTTGCCCTTAGATCGCTTTCAGCGTGCCTTTTGGCAGCGTGGCGGCGATGGCGCCTTTCTGGAACTTCATTTCCACGGTGTCGGAAACTTCCAGAACCACGAAGTCATCGGCCACTTTGGTGATCTTGCCGGCGATGCCGCCAGTGGTCACAACTTCGTCGCCTTTCTGCAGGCTGCTCAGCAGGTTCTTCTGCTCTTTGGCGCGCTTGGCCTGTGGACGCCAGATCATCAGGTAGAAGATGACCAGGAAGCCGACCAGGAAAATCCACTCGAAACCGCCGCCCATTGGGCCGGCAGCAGCCGGTGCAGCCGCGTCAGCCATGGCGTTAGAGATAAAAAAGCTCATTTAGCACTCCAGTTGCAAATGTTGAATCTTGGGGTCAGAAAACTCAGTCCAAAGGCGGAACGGGGAGCCCGCGTTTGGCGTAGAAGGCATCGACAAAGGCGGCCAATGTACCCTGTTGAATAGCCTCGCGCAAACCAGCCATCAGCACCTGATAATGGCGCAAGTTATGGATGGTATTGAGCATGCTTCCCAGCATTTCGCCGCACTTGTCCAGGTGATGCAGATAAGCGCGAGAGAAGTTCTGGCAGGTATAGCAATCGCAGGTCGGATCCAGCGGCGATTCATCATGGCGATGGAACGCGTTACGGATCTTCAGCACGCCTGTATCAATGAACAGATGCCCATTGCGGGCATTACGGGTTGGCATCACGCAATCGAACATGTCCACACCGCGGCGCACACCCTCAACCAGATCTTCCGGTTTGCCAACGCCCATAAGGTAACGAGGTTTGTCAGCCGGCATCATGCCCGGCAGATAATCCAATACTTTGATCATCTCGTGCTTCGGCTCGCCCACCGACAGACCGCCAATGGCCAAGCCATCAAAGCCGATCTTGTCGAGGCCTTCCAGCGAGCGCATGCGCAGATCCTGGTGCATGCCGCCCTGCACGATACCGAACAGCGCCGCGGTGTTTTCACCGTGGGCATTTTTCGAGCGCTGCGCCCAGCGCAACGACAACTCCATCGATACGCGGGCGACGTCTTCGTCAGCCGGGTATGGCGTGCATTCGTCGAAGATCATCACGATGTCGGAGCCAAGATCGCGCTGCACCTGCATCGACTCTTCCGGGCCCATGAACACTTTCGCGCCGTCGACCGGGGAGGCGAAGGTCACGCCCTCCTCCTTGATCTTGCGCATCGCGCCGAGGCTGAACACCTGGAAGCCACCGGAGTCGGTGAGGATCGGGCCTTTCCACTGCATGAAGTCGTGCAGGTCGCCGTGTTCCTTGATCACTTGGGTGCCAGGGCGCAGCCACAGGTGAAAGGTGTTGCCGAGAATGATTTCTGCGCCAGTGGCGACGATGTCACGCGGCAACATGCCCTTGACCGTGCCGTAGGTGCCCACCGGCATGAACGCCGGGGTCTCGACGGTGCCACGCGGGAAGGTCAGACGACCACGACGGGCCTTGCCATCGGTGGCAAGGAGCTCAAAGGACATGCGACATTCGCGACTCATTCTGTTTCCTCTGGGCCGGTTTCTTTAGGGGCAGTAGGTGCGGGGTTACGGGTGATGAACATCGCATCACCGTAGCTGAAAAAGCGGTATCCGTTGTCGACGGCAGCCTTGTAGGCGGCCATGGTTTCGGGATAACCGGCAAACGCGGAAACCAGCATCAACAGCGTGGATTCCGGCAAATGGAAATTGGTCACCAAGGCATCGACCACGTGGAACGGACGGCCCGGGTAGATAAAGATATCGGTGTCGCCGCTGAACGGCTTGAGCACGCCGTCGCGCGCCGCACTTTCCAGCGAACGCACACTGGTGGTGCCGACCGCAATCACCCGACCACCGCGCGCACGGCACGCAGCGACCGCGTCGACCACATCCTGGCCGACTTCCAGCCACTCGGTGTGCATGTGGTGATCTTCAAGCTTCTCGACACGCACCGGCTGGAATGTCCCCGCGCCCACGTGCAACGTAACGAATGTGGTCTCGACGCCCTTGGCGGCAATCGCTTCCATCAGCGACTGATCGAAATGCAGCCCGGCGGTCGGCGCCGCCACCGCGCCCAGACGCTCGGCGTACACGGTCTGATAACGCTCGCGATCCGAGCCTTCGTCCGGGCGGTCTATATAAGGAGGCAACGGCATGTGCCCGACACGGTCGAGCAACGGCAACACTTCTTCAGCGAAGCCCAGCTCGAACAACGCATCGTGACGCGCGAGCATTTCTGCCTCGCCACCGCCGTCGATAAGGATCTTCGAACCCGGCTTCGGCGACTTGCTGGAACGCACATGGGCCAGCACGCGATGCGTATCGAGCACCCGCTCAACAAGGATTTCCAGCTTGCCGCCGGACGCTTTCTGCCCGAACAGCCGCGCCGGAATCACCCGGGTATTGTTGAACACCATCAAATCGCCCGGGCGCAAATGCTCAAGCAAATCAGTGAATTGACGGTGTGCGAGGGCGCCGCTCGGCCCGTCAAGGGTCAGCAGGCGACTACCGCGACGCTCGGCCAAAGGGTGGCGGGCGATCAGCGAATCAGGGAGCTCGAAAGTAAAGTCAGCAACGCGCATGATGGGGTTCGTCTAGCAGGGCCGGAAAGTCTAGCGGAAATATCGAAAATTCTCTATGTACCTGATTGACCGACGGTAATCTCATCTCTATACTTCGCCGCCATTGAGCCCTGATGGCGGAATTGGTAGACGCGGCGGATTCAAAATCCGTTTTCGAAAGGAGTGGGAGTTCGAGTCTCCCTCGGGGCACCAAAATTAAGAAAGGTCTTGCTTAGCAAGGCCTTTTTTTTCGTCTGCAATAAAGTGGACGCGCAATGCTGAACGCTCGCCACTGCGCGGGTCGCACGTGACATTGCGCGGACTCAGGTGTCGGAGTGGTTTGCAGGCTCAGCCTGAGCATTTCCCCCAAACATCCGCGCCGCTATCGCCCGCCCCCGCTCCAGCCCCTCCTCCGTCAACCAGACCGACTTGTTCCTGTTCACCGGGTTACTGATGAAACCCTGTTCATGCAATCGGTTCATGATCTCGAAGTCGAACCCTTTCCAGGCATTTCCTTTATCGGAACTGAGTGCTGCCAACAGGGCAAGCACGGCGTCTTCCATCAGTTTGTCGTCGTATTCCATGGTCGTCACTCCATTCGTATCCAACAGTTAACGTCGAGTGTGTGAAGGTTCACCATAATACTCGCCGGCCTTCGATGGAAATACCGCTCAATCCCGTGAAGGTTATTGATCGGCTTCAGTGTGCCCGGCCTCGCCTTTGGGCTGCACTTGTTGATCCCGCTCCGTATAATCACGCCCCTCTGAAAGTAGTCCACCGCATCGGTGGTTGCATCTGCGCATCAACACCCACATTGACGGACGTCGCTAAAGGCACACCATGGAAACGTCACTGGAAACAGTCGCCCTTTTCTCCCTCAAACTTGCTTACGAGGAAGAAGGCCTGAGCCCGATCCTGCGGGACGACATGGTCATGGGTGACTATCAGAAAGACATTTTCGAACTATTGGTGCGGCGCGGGGATGTCGAGACCATTCAGTTCAAGATGAATGAATGCCTGGGCCTGGCGATGGATGCTTTGGGCGGTATCGAGAAGCCGCTGGGGCGGGAGTTGCACAAGTTGTCCGCTGAGTTCAGCGAGGCGCGTTCGCTGGAGCAGCTGGATCAGCCGCTCCTCGCGCTCAAAGGTTATTTGAAAGACATCCTGTGATCGGCTGCGCCGTTACAGCAGAATCTTCAAGAAAACATCCCGATATTTCTTAGTTTCAACGACGGACTTTCAGCACGCGAATATCGGTCGGAAACCCATCGACGCCAACAAGCTTTTTCCAGCCCAGATACTGAAACTCGCCCTTCTCATCAATGTAATCGCCCTTCTCCACCGATCGGCCGCCAACCACCGCTACGCGTTTCACCTCACCACAACCGCCGTCAGAAGGCCGAACCGTATAGATCACATACGGCTTCACGTATTGCGTGGCGCGGAAGTATTGGCCGCAGATTTCGTCGACGGTGATCAGCATGGTTTTCAAGCGTGCTTCGCCGTCGGTGTCTTCGTGCAGTTTCAGGAAGGAGATGTCGCCGACGTCGCTGTAGCCGAGGGCGCGGGCGCGTTGGTAGGCGGGGGAATTCTGGTGGGCGATGCGGCCTTCCTCGGCAGCGCCTTGCATTTTCGCGGCGAACTCGGCTTTGCCTTGGGCGATCATCGCCTCGGCCTGGCCCGCTATGCTTTCGCATTGCGCGAACTCCTGTGAGCCGAGGTGATTGGGCATCAGGTTCGAGCGGTGTTCATTCATGATTTGCAGGTTGCTTTCCAGGGCGAACATCACGTCATAGGCCGTGGTCCGACCGCTTTGCACGTCGGCCATCTTTTCCTGAACGCGCTGGCAATTGCCGGCGTAGTACTTCCAGCTGTTTTCCGGGTGTTCTTGCACGGCGGCGAATGCCGGGGTCATTGCCACGGCGAGGGTGATTGCGCAGAGCAGGCGCAAAGAGTGGGGACTTGCTGGCATAGGTAATCCATTACGGAGATAGAGCGGTGGCGCGACGCTACTATTTTGCTATCTTGCCGTCCACTGCCAGTAACGAGGTCGCCAGCACCTCAATGGAGTCAATTTTCAGAGGGAGAAACACCTTGATGGCCGTGTTGTACTTTTTCGTCTGGGCTGCCGTTTGGGCTTGGGTCGTGCAGACTCGTGGTGCCTGGAATCTGATCCTTGCCAACCTGGCGGGTGCCGCCAGCGGCTTTATCGTAGCGATGATTTTTTCGGTGGTCTGTTCAGGCCTTTTCCCGGCGCACGTGCCTCCTGCACCTGAGAACCTGGCCAGTAGCGTGTTGCAGATGATCACCACATTCGGTGTTCTGGTGGGCGTCTGGATGTGGCTGGTCAGGCGCCCTCGGCCAGAGCATCCGCTGGCTCGCCAACTTTTCGCGGGCATCTGTGGTTTGGCTGCGGGTGTGACGACGCTGGTATTTTTTGCGCTCAACTTTCACTGAACGCCACTATCGTCACTGGCATTACACGTGTGTTTTGTTATCTTGCCGCCCATCGTCAGCGTTCACTGTGGGCGTGCGTTGATTTCAGGGTTTTGAAGGTTTAAGGAAAGGATCAAATGGAGTTTCTGCGTTTTCTGGCGATTGTCGCGGTTTGGGGATTCATGTGGCGCTGGGTGGTGCAGAACCGTGGCAGCTGGAATATTTTCTACGGCAACATCGTTGGCGCAGCGGGCGGTTTCATTGTGGCGATGGTAGTGCTGTCGATCACGTTGTCGTTGTTTCCTTCGTCGCATGATTACGAACCGGTACAGGCTGAAAACGCCCAAGTCACCGAGCCGAGCTCTTTATTGCCTGAAGCCGAGGCAGTAACACCCGCCGCTGAACTGAAGGATGCGCCGGCTTTTGCTGCCATCGAGCCGGACGATAAGCCCTCTCCCGCCGACTCCGCGCTGTTGCCGAACTACGCCGGCCGGGCGCCGAAATCAATCGGGTTACAGACCGTGCTGGATCAAAGCGACTATGACGGTCGCATGGCGCTGGCAGCGCTGAACAAGAAATTGCGCGGCGACGCACAGGCCGACAAGTCGATGATCGCCTATGTCATGTGCAGCCCGTTTGTGACCAGCACGTTGCGCTTTCCCGTGTCGGCGCGTTTTGCTGACAGCAAAGCGCTGGTCAGCCACCGCTTCAAGGATCAGGTCTACACCTTCAACAACACCGTCACCGCGCGCAACATGAACGGCGACGATGTCACCTACCGTTTCGATTGCTCGGTACAAGAGCAGCCGCGAGTTGACGCGGCACCTGCGCAATGGCGCCTGTTGAGTCTGAAACTGCAAAAAGCCGACTCTTAAGGCTGATTTAAGGGTTCAAGGCGCCGGCTGCGCTATCATCGCCGGCCTGTGCGCCTTGAGCTTTGCCCTTCGATGTCCCGACACTTCGTTGATCCCTCTTTGTTGCCTGCCGTGTTGGCCGGCCCACTGCTGCGCCGGCTGGAGCCGACACGCGTGGTGATGTGGCTTGTCGGCACGCGGCCACTGGCGCTGACTCTGCGCCTGCAAGGTGTAGGAGACATTCCTCTCGACGCGGAGAAATGCACGGTCATTCCCGTAGGTCGTCAGGCGTTTGTTCATCTCGTCGATGTTTCCCTCGATAACGCCCTGCCCTGCGATACGCGGATCGACTATGACCTGTTGATCGACAACGCTGAGGGCATCGCCGACTGGGCGGCCCATCTGCTGTACGGCGACGCAGTCAGCCCAAACTTCGTCCTGCGCTCGCGGATCGATCAACTGCTGCACGGCTCTTGCCGCAAACCGCATCATCCGGCGGCGGATGGTTTGCTTTGCGTCGACCAATTGCTGGCAACGGAAACCGATCCGCAACAACGCCCCGCCCTGTTGATGATGAGCGGTGATCAGGTCTACGCCGACGATGTGGCTGGCCCGATGCTGCGGGCGATTCATGCCTTGATCGAGCGTCTCGGACTGTTCGACGAACACCTCGAAGGCGCGGTGGTCAGCGACAGCGCCAAGCTCTACGAACACCCGGCCAGTTACTACCACCGTGCGGATTTGTTACCGGCACTGGAGAGCAACGAGACCTTGCGTGAGCGATTTTTCGGTGGTGCGCGTAAGCCGATTTTCACCAGCAGCAGCGCTGACAATCACTTGGTGACGTTCGCCGAAGTCATGGCGATGTATCTGTTGGTGTGGTCGCCAACGGCCTGGTCGCTGATCGATCCGCAAGCACCCGAGTTGACGCCCGAACGCCTCAAGCGCTACGCCCTCGAACAGACTCGCATCGATGCCTTCAAGGCTGGATTGAGCAAGGTCGCCCGCGCGCTGGCGCATCTGCCGAGCCTGATGATTTTCGACGATCACGACATCACCGATGACTGGAACCTGTCTGCGCAATGGGAGGAAACGGCCTACGGCCATCCGTTCTCCAAACGCATCATCGGCAACGCGTTGATCGCCTATATGTTGTGTCAGGGCTGGGGCAACAATCCCGATGCGTTCAAGGATGTGCTGGCAAAAACCCTGGGGCTGAGCGCCAGTGGCAATGACCAGTATCTCGACAGCCCGGTGCAGGACGACCTGATTGATGACTTGCTGCGCTTTCAACATTGGCATTTTGTGCTGCCAACCAGCCCGGCGCTGGTGGTCATCGACACGCGCACCCGGCGCTGGCGCAGTGAGATGGCGCTCAAGCAACCCTCGGGCTTGCTCGATTGGGAGGCGCTGAGCGAACTGCAACAGGAGCTGCTCGATCACCCGTCAGCGATCATCGTTTCTCCCGCGCCAATCTTCGGCGTGAAGTTGATTGAAACCGTGCAGAAGGTCTTCAGTTGGTGCGGTTACCCGCTGCTGGTCGACGCGGAAAACTGGATGGCCCATCGCGGTGCTGCGCAGGTGATCCTGAATATTTTCCGACACTCGCGCACACCGGGTAACTACGTGGTTCTGTCGGGCGACGTGCATTATTCCTTCGTCTACGAAGTACTTATCCGACACCGCAAGGCCGGTCCGCGAATCTGGCAGATCACCAGCAGCGGCATCAAAAACGAGTTTCCGAAAACCCTGCTGGAATGGTTCGACCGCCTCAACCGCTGGCTCTACTCGCCACGCTCACCGCTGAACTGGTTCACCAAACGCCGCCGCATGCGCATCGTGCCGTATACGCCAGAACATGCTGAGGCAGGCGAACGCTTGTGGAACTCGGCAGGGATCGGTCAGGTGTTTTTCAATGAGCAGGGGCAGCCGCGGGAGATCATTCAGCACAATTCGAATGGCAAGGCGAAGACGCGGATGCTGGCGCCGGATCTGGCGGATTATCCGGACTAGACATAGTTTTTTCCTACACCGGGAATGCCGGATACTGACAACGCGGCGGTTTCTCACTGCCCGAGACAGTGGACAAGGATTACAACCTTCTCAGAAACGTCTCCAGCGTTCTCAAGTGATACTGAAGGTGCTCGCAGTAAGCCTTTCTGCGAAACAGCCACTAGTAGGTGTCGCCTTGTCATCCTGTACTCACCTCCATACGTTCTTGGCATCCAGCGAGGATCGAGACCTAACCTCGCAATCCCGACAAGAATCTGAGCCTGTCGTGATGATGCCTCTTAGCGAAAACAGCACACTCGAAGAAACAGCCTACTTGATGAGCTCATCCGCAAACGCCGACCGGTTGATCAAA
Organism: Pseudomonas sp. CROZ-RG-20F-R04-15; assembly: GCF_022662375.1. Taxonomy (GTDB): domain Bacteria; phylum Pseudomonadota; class Gammaproteobacteria; order Pseudomonadales; family Pseudomonadaceae; genus Aquipseudomonas. Next base: position 186,016 of record NZ_JAKNQL010000004.1, read on the forward strand.
TCGATCGGCGAAATGCGCGCAGGAAAAGCCAAAGTCAGACATTTGATCGAAGAGTGAAAATCGTCACGACTGAACGACACATCCCACGCCTCTGACAATCATCTCCACCTCCCGCTCATCAATCGTCAACGGTGGCAGCAGCCGTATCGTCTTGCCCCGCGTGACGTTGATCAACAGCCCATGATCCCGCGCCGCGATCAGGGTCAGATCACGCACCGGTTGTTTCAGCTCGATACCGATCATCAAGCCCTGGCCACGAATCGCCAGCACATTGGGATTGTCCGCCAGCTCTGCACGCAGACGAGTTAGTAGCCGTTCCCCCTGAATCCGGGCGTTTTCCAACAGGCCCTGTTCTTCGATGATGTCCAGCACCGTGCAACCGACCCGGCACGCGAGTGGATTGCCGCCGAAGGTGCTGCCATGACTGCCGGGTGTGAACAGATCCGCTGCCCTGCCCCGCGCGAGACAAGCGCCGATCGGCACGCCGTTGCCCAGTCCTTTGGCCAACGTCATGACGTCCGGGACGATGCCTTCATGTTGGAACGCAAACCAGCGGCCGGTGCGGCCGATGCCGGTCTGGATTTCATCAAGCATCAATAACCACGCATGGCGATTGCACAGTTCGCGCAGCGCTTTCAGGTAACCGGGCGGCGCCAGTTGTACACCGCTTTCACCTTGAATCGGCTCGACCAGAATCGCCACGATGCGCTCGCCGTGCTTTTGCTGCAGTTGCTCCAGCGCTGCGAGATCACCGAACGGCACTTTGAGGAAATCCCCCGGCAATTCGTTGAAACCCAGGCGCACCGCCGGGCCATCACTGGCCGACAAAGTGCCAAGTGTGCGGCCGTGGAACGCGTTGGCCATGACCACTACCAGCGGCTGTTCGATGCCCTTGCTCCAACCGAACAAACGCGCCAGTTTCAGCGCTGTTTCGTTGGCCTCGGCGCCAGAGTTATTGAAGAACGCACGCTCCATCCCCGAAAGCTCAGTCAGCCGGTTCGCCAGTTGTTGCTGCCAGTCGATGCTGTACAGATTCGACGTGTGCAGCAGCAATCCCGCCTGCTCGCTGATCGCCGAAACGATTCGCGGGTGCGAGTGCCCGACATTGGTCACCGCGACACCGGCCACCGCATCCAGATATTCGCGACCGGCCTGATCCCACAGGCGAGTGCCGAGGCCTTTGGTGAAACTCAGGGCCAGCGGTTGGTAGGTGTTCATCAGGGCGGCGGTCATGACTTCAAACTCCAGTGAAGGTCGGTGTGCTGGCAGTATGGTTAGCCACCGAAACTGGATAAACTCGGTAAAACTTCATTCATTTAAAAGCAGGGCTTGATAATGGACCTGTTCCAGTCGATGAGCGTGTACGTCAAAGTTGTCGAAGCCGGAAGCATGACGGCGGCCGCGTTGCAGTGCGACATGTCGACGACCATGGTTGGCAATCACCTGCGCGCGCTGGAGCAGCGGCTCGGTGTGCAACTGTTGCAGCGCACGACTCGACGGCAGCGTCTTACCGAATTCGGCAGCGTTTACTACCAGCGGTGCCTGGATGTCTTGGGACTGGTGGCTGACTCCGAACGCCTGGCGGAACAAGCACTCGATGAGCCTCGTGGCCTGCTACGCATTACCGCACCACTGACCTTTGGCGTAGAACGCCTGGCACCTGCGCTCAGCGATTTTTCCCTGCAATATCCACAGGTCAAAATGGACGTCGTGCTGACCAACAGTCGCCCAGACTTGCTGGAAAGCGGCCTCGACGTAGCGTTTCGGCTGGGGCATTTTGAGGAGTCAAACCTGATCGCCCGGCCGCTGATCGATTACACACTGACCGTGTGTGCCTCCCCGCAATACGTGGCCCGTCGCGGCATGCCGCAAACCCCTGAAGACCTGCAGCAACACGACTGCCTGTCGTTCGCCTACCCTGCCGGCGACGATTGGCAGTCGGTGGAGAAACGCTGGCGCCTCAGTGGACCGAACGGGGAAATTCTCGTCGACGTCAGCGGACCGATGCTGATGAACACGTCCGCCGGGTTGCACCAGGCCGCACGCACCGGCATGGGCATCGTGATGCTGCCCGATGCGCTGGTGGAACAGGATTTGCGCGACGGCAAACTGGTGACCGTCGTTCCCGACTATCAACCGCCCAGCCGTCCCCTGCATTTGCTTTATGCGCCGGATCGCTATCGGTTGCCAAAGCTGCGCCGCTTCGTCGAATTTGCGATGCAGACGTGGGGCAGATAATGATGCCGAGCGACAACCGACAAGGAATCAAACCGTAGATGAATAGCAATCTGACCGTACGCGACCTGCTGCCTGACGAAGTGGAGCCGGTACGACTGTTCCTCGGCCAAAACGGCTGGGCTCACCGAACCGGTTCCAGCGAGCATTTCGCGCAACTCATCAAGAACTCTCAACGCACGGTGATTGCCCTGCACGGCACCCAAGTCGTCGGCTTCGCCCGTGGCATCAGCGATGGTTTGTGCAACGGCTATCTTTCGATGGTCGTGGTCGATGGCCAGCATCGGCGCGCAGGCATTGGCCGCAGACTGGTTAAACATGTCATGGGCGATAACCCCGACATCACCTGGATGCTACGTGCCGGGCGAGAAGGCGCCGAGGCATTTTTTGCCAGTCTGGGTTTCGAGACGTCAGTGATTGCCATGGAGCGACCGAGGCTCAAATAACGAGCCTTGATCAAGACCCGTCCTTCACCAACATCGGTTTCTCCTGATAACGCTGCGCGAACATCTGCTTCAGATTCGCCACTTTCGGCATGTCGTTGATCACGATGTACGGATAGCTCGGGTGCTCGGTCAGGAAATCCTGGTGATAGTCCTCTGCCGGATAGAAACCGTTGAAGCTTTCAAGTTTGGTGACAATGGGTTTGCTGTAGGCGTGAGCCGCATCCAGTTGGGCGATGTAGGCCTGCGCGACCTTCAACTGATCGGCGTTGACCGGGAACAGTGCCGAACGATATTGCGTGCCGCTGTCAGGGCCTTGGCGATTGAGCTCAGTTGGGTTGTGCGCCACCGAAAAGTAGATCTGCAACAGACTGCCGTAGCTGACCTGAGTCGGATCGAAGGTGACCTGCACGGACTCGGCGTGGCCGGTATCGCCTTCGCTGACACGCTCATATTCCGCCGTATTGGCAGCGCCGCCGGCATATCCGGAGACGGCTTTCTGCACGCCTTTGACGTGCTGGAAAACACCCTGCACACCCCAGAAGCAGCCACCGGCGAACACCGCAGTTTCGCTGTGCGCCTGGGTCACTTCATCAAGAGTTGGTGGCGGAATCAGCACAGCATCCTCGCCCCCAAAGGAGAACGCCGAAACCTGGCCGATCACTCCGGCCACTGCAACCCCCAACAACACGCGACGCCATGTGATTTTCATTTCAATGACTCCTGATCAACCGAAGGTAAAGGCGTATGCCGATACGCCCGGGTCGAGAAATTCGATGGTGAAGGTTCGGTCCTGCACGCCGTCGTTTTGCCGCACCAACTGATACAGGCGTTGTTCGGTCACATGGCCCGTGCCGTCAGGAGCGACGTCGACGCCATGGGCATCGCCCGGAACCTGGCCATCGATCATCACCTTGAAGCGCACGGGTTTGCCGTCCGCTGCCGGACCGAGCACCAGATGCAAGTCGCGGGCATGGAAGCGATAAACGATGCGACTGGCCGGCGCACTGGCCGTGGCACGCTCGGCGCCCACCGACCATTGACCACCGAGGCTCCAGTCATTGAGTGCCAGTTTGTCCGGTGGGTTGTAGGCCGCGACCTTGTCAGGCACGAGGCTGATTTCCGGTACGAAATGTTCCGCACGCTGGTAGCCGACATAGGTTTCTGGCGACTGCACTTCGTTCATGTCCGGCGCCAGTTGCACGCCCTTGGCGTCAGCATTGATCAAGCCGTCCGCCACGGTTTTCGCACCCGCCTCACGCAGCAACTGTTGTATGACGCGTTCCGACTCGGCGTAGTCCCCTTCGCCAAAATGGTGGTAACGAATACGTCCCTGAGCGTCGGCAAAGTAATGCGCTGGCCAATATTCATTGTTGAAAGCACGCCAGATCTTGTAGTCGTTATCGATGGCGACCGGGTAGTTGATACCCAGTTCCTTCATGGCTTTGATGACATTGCTCACATCACGTTCGAAGGCGAACTCCGGTGCGTGCACACCGATCACCACCAGGCCCTGATCGCGATACTTTTCAGCCCAGGCTTTGACATACGGCAAAGTGCGCAAGCAGTTGATGCAGGAGTAAGTCCAGAAATCCACCAGCACCACTTTGCCCTTCAATGCCTGGGCGTCCAGAGGCGGCGAATTGAGCCATTGCACCGCCCCCTCAAGCGGCGGCAACTGACCTTCAACCGGTAAAGTGCCCGGAGCCTTCGCGGCCATTTTCATTGCACCGCCGGCGGCCATCATGCTGCCGTTCGCAGCGCCTTCCTCAGTAGGAATCTGCGCCATCATCGTGCCGTTGGCGTTAGCAGATTTACCCGATAGCTTGCCGACCAGTGCCTGCTCCAGGCCTCCGGTGGAAGCCGTCGACAACCGTGCGAGAACCCCGGTATCGAGCCCCAGCGAAATGGCTGCGACGCCGGCCAACATCATTACGCCCAGACCCCGACGGATCCACTCACCGGTGCCAATCGAGCGTTTCATCAGCGCAAATACCTTACCGCCCAGCAACAGCGCTGCGGCCAGCGAGGTGGCCGCACCCGCCGCGTAGGCGAGCAACAACAGCGTGGTGGCGATACTTGCCCCTTGCAGCGCGGCACCGGTCAGAATCAGCCCCAAAATCGGTCCGGCGCACGGTGCCCACAACAGTCCCGTGGCGACGCCGATCAGAAACGAAGCGCCGGGACGCGGACGATTGTCCTGCCCGGCGGCTTCCGACAGCCGACTGCCGGCCGACACCAGCGGCCGGGTCAGGCGCTCGGCCACACGCGGCAGCAGCAAGGTCAACCCGAACAGAGCAACGAACAGCAACGCGAGCCAGCGCCCGTACTGATTGACTTGCACCACCCAACCGCCGCCCACCGCTGCCAACGAGGCGACGAGCGCAAAGGTCACCGCCATCCCCGCCAGCAGCGGCAAGCCACTTTTGATAAACGGCTGACCGGTGCGAGCGAAGACAAAAGGCAGCACCGGCAGGATGCACGGGCTGACGATCGTCAGCACACCACCGAGATAAGCGAGAACCAAGAGCCACATAAATTCGTCCTGTCTGAAGTGAAGATCGCGAGCGGGTCATGACTCAAGCCGCCGCGGCTTTGAAGGTCATCGCCAGGCCGTTCATGCAGTAGCGCAGACCGGTGGGCTTGGGACCGTCATCGAAGACATGGCCCAGATGGCCGCCGCAACGGCGACAGTGAACTTCGTCGCGGGACATGCCGAACGAACGGTCCTGACGCGTCGCCACCGCGTGTTCCAGCGGCGCCCAGAAACTCGGCCAACCGGTACGACTGTCGAATTTGGTGGCGGATGAAAACAGCGCCAGATCACAGCCGGCACAGGCAAACGTGCCAGTGCGATGTTCGTTGTTGAGCGCGCTGGTATAGGCCCGTTCGGTGCCTTCCTCACGCAGGATCTGGTACTGCTCGTCGCTCAGGATCGAGTGCCATTCACTGTCGCTGTGTGTCACCTCGAACGCCTCGTCCGCGTGTGCCTCGCCGATCACTGCCGTGGCAGTCGACAATTTTGGCAATACACCCGCCACCAGGGCTGCAACCCCCAGCCCGCCGCCCGCTAACAGAATCTGTCGCCGTGAAAACATGGCCGTCTCCAAAAATTCCAGATGCCCTTCATGGAACACAGCCTAGGCTTGGATTGATCGCCAAATCCTCACGGGGAGTTAACGAATTCGTGATAACTCGCCCGGAGGAAAACCCGCACAATGCGCTTATCGCGCCGAAGGATTGAGCTCCATGGAACAGACCAAACGCATCCTTGTGGTCGAGGATGACCAACACATCGCCGACCTGATCTGCCTGCATCTGCGGGATGAACAATTCGAGGTGACACACAGCGCCGACGGCGACGAAGGCATGCGCCTGCTGCAGCAAGGTCACTGGGATGCACTGATCCTCGACCTGATGTTGCCGGGGGTCGACGGTCTGGAAATCTGCCGCCGCGCCCGCGCGATGGCCCGCTACACACCGATCATCATTACCAGCGCCCGTTCCAGTGAATTGCACCGCATTCTTGGCCTGGAGCTGGGCGCCGACGATTACCTCGCCAAACCGTTCTCCATGCTCGAGCTGGTGGCGCGGGTCAAAGCCTTGCTGCGCCGGGTCGATGCGATGGCGCGCAATCTGAAAATGGACGCCGGCAGTCTCAGTCTCGACGGGTTGAGCATCGATCCGATCACCCGCGAAGTCAGCCTCGACGCTCAGCGTCTGGACCTCACGCCTCGTGAGTTCGACCTGTTGTATTTCTTCGCCCGCCAACCGGGCAAGGTGTTCTCGCGCATGGATCTGCTCAACGCGGTCTGGGGTTACAGCCACGAAGGTTACGAACACACGGTCAACACCCACATCAATCGCCTGCGGGCGAAGATCGAAAAAGACCCGGCCCAGCCCTCTCGCATCCTCACCGTGTGGGGTCGCGGCTATAAATTCGGTACCGAGCAGCCATGAAACTGACCCTGACGCAGCGCCTGTCCGTGGTATTCGCCGTGCTGCTGTTGGTGTGCTGCGGCACATCGGCATGGCTGCAAGTACGTTCCAGCCAGATGCATGAACTGGAAGTGGTGCAGGGGCTGTCTCGGGATCTGGCGCAACACATCGCCCACGACACGGTGCTGATGGACAGCAACGGTCTGATGCCCGGTGCCGTGCGCGAACTGTTCAGCCAGTTGATGTTGGTCAACCCGAGTGTCGAGGTGTATCTGCTCGACACCGAGGGGCGCATTGTCGGTAACGCCGCACCCGAAGGAAGGATGCGGCGCCAACAGGTCGATCTGGCGCCGATCCGCCAACTGCTCGACGACCAGCCATTACCGATCCTCGGTGATGACCCGCGCAGTGTCGATGGACGCAAGGTGTTCAGTGCTGCGCCGCTGCAGGTCAACGGTAAAGCTGCCGGTTATCTGTATGTGGTGCTGCTGAGCGAAGCCCATGATCGTTATGCCGAGCGAGGCGCCACCAGCGCCGCGCTCAACACCGCATTGTTATCCATTGGACTGGTCGCGTTGCTGTGCCTGATCGCCGGTCTGACGGCATTCAACCTGATCACTCGGCCATTGCGGCGACTCACCGAAACCGTCAGCCGCTTCGACATCGATGGCGCGCCGCAACCTCTGCCGATAACGACAGCGGTGGATAAAACCGCTGACCCGGATGAAATCGCCGTGCTTGATGCTGCCTTCCGCCAGATGCAGAACCGCCTCGGCGAACAATGGCGCTCGCTTACGCGACAGGATCAGGAGCGCCGCGAATTGGTGGCGAATATTTCCCACGATTTGCGCACGCCGCTGGCTTCGTTGCACGGGTATCTGGAAACCCTGCAGCTGAAGGACGCCACGCTGTCGGCCGAGGAACGCCGACGCTATCTGGGCATTGCTCTGGATCAAAGCCGCAAGGTCGGCGGCCTGGCGCAATCGCTGCTGGAACTGGTGCGTCTTGAACATGGTTTTGTGCAGCCGATACTGGAGCGCTTTTCCCTGATCGATCTGGTGCAGGACATCTTCCAGAAATTCGAACTGACGGCGGAAGCGCGGCAAGTCGAACTCAAGGCTCATTTCGTCCCCAATCTGCCGACGGTCTGCGCCGACCTCGGGTTAATCGAGCGGGTGCTGACCAATCTGGTGGACAACGCATTGCGACATACCCCTCAGGGCGGCGAAATCGAATTCGATCTGAAACATCACGGGGCTTTGGTCGATGTGACGGTCAATGACACTGGCCCCGGCATCGCTCCCGAGTTGCGCGAAGGGTTGTTCCTGCGCCCGTTCAATATCGGTGGCGCAAGGCGTGACGGGGGACTGGGCCTGCGTATCGTGCACCGTATCCTGCAATTGCACGGGCGTGATATCCAGTTACTGGACATGAGCGGGCGCGGCGCGACGTTCCGCTTCTCGCTATCAACAGATCAGCAAAGCGCCGAACAGTGGATGATGCGTTCAATGAATTTGCACAGCCCCGGCAAATAGTTGAGACCGCCGGCCCGTTGCTCCGTGACAACGCCGCGCCGCTCCCCTAAATTAGTCGGCCTGAAAAAGCCCTCGGGTTTTCTCATCTCCACTCAAGTTAAAAAGTAGTGAAATTTCAATGTCCGATTTCAACACCGCTGAATCCGTAGTCACCGAATCGTCCAAAGCGGAATACGAAAACTCCATCAATCTTTCACAACACCTGCCACAAGCCAAAATCATCAGCGAGATGGTCCTGGATGCTTTCCAGTCGACCCGCGAAAGCGACCAGATCCGCGAGCTGCGCGCGGCGATCCGTCAGGCTCACGACAGCTTCGATGACGACAAGGCCTACGAGCTGATGGGCGAACTCAAGGCGCTGAAAGATGCCGAAGCTGCCGACCTCGCCGCTCTCGAAGACCTCAGCAGCAAGTTCTCGATCGGCCGCATTCTGTCCAGCTTCAAGGACGATCCGGCGTTCCAGGAAATCGTATACGGCCTGGCCCTCAAAGTGCTGAACCAGACCCATCAGGCGATCAGCAATCCGAGCGGCGGCAAGAGCAAGGCTGCGAAGAAGAAAGAAGTCGAAATCTTCACCATCAGCAAGGACGGCATCAGCGTGACCCTGCCAATGCGCACGCCACGTTCGCGTCTGAACGTTGACCGTGCAGCGCTGGAGTTCCTCGGTTTCACCTTCGTTGGTGAAGGCGAAGAAGCTGAGCTGGAAAGCGAAGTATTCGTCGATAACGCTGGTACCGAGCAGGCGGTGAACCGCAAGAACATCATCACCGCGCTGCAACAGCAGACTGCGTTTGATGGTTACAGCATCGCCGCGCAGTAATAGCGCAGCCGCTGTACAAAAAAGCCCCGCGCTGAGATTCAGGCGGGGCTTTTTGTTGCTCGGCTTGGGATTAGCGGTGTTGCTTGAATTGTAGCCCCTCACCCCAGCCCTCTCCCCCAGGAGAGGGAGCCGATCTGCGTGCCGTTCAAGATTCGTGTTCGACGCGATACTCCGTTTCGACGCATCCCCGCCCAACCACCCCGGTCAGTCCCCTCTCCCTCCGGGAGAGGGTTAGGGCAGCCACCGCCGATCTCAAGCCGAAGGATGCAACGCCACAATCATGTCCACTTCAATCGCCGCATTCTTCGGCAACTGATACACACCGACCGTGGTGCGCGTGTGCCGACCGGCATCGCCAAGCACATGACTGAACACGTCCGACGCACCGTTGGCCACTTCACTCAGGTCAACGAAGTCCGGCGTCGACTTCACGTACACGGTGACCCGCAACAACGCCTTGATCTTGTCCAGCGAACCGACGGCATCGACGATCAGCGCCAGACAACGCATTGCACTGATACTCGCGGCGGCTTGCGCATCCTTGAGGTTCAGTTCCAGCCCAACCCGACCGGGGTACTGAATCTTGCCGTGGGTGCGCGGCACCATACCGCTGATGTACAACTCATCGTGATGACGGATCAGCGGCGCGTAATTGCCGCCGGCGGTGTTCTCACCATAAATGTCGTAGTTCAGCTCTTGGGCCAGGGCAATAAAACGCTCGTCGCAGGTCATCCTCTCAGTCATTTCGCCCAGCCTTATGATCAGTGCATGAAGAACCGTAGGTTAAGACCGATGATTGCCGGAGATTCGATTTGTGGCAGGCCATCGACATAGTTGGATCCAAATCTAGGTGTTTCACGAAGTGATAGCAACCGGCCGCTAAGGCATCCTTCGCCACATTTTCACGGTGAGCCGCCATCTCTGCGACGCCCTGCATTAACTCCGCAAACAGATCGCGCTTTTTCATCCAAACCTGCCCCATTAGAAAATAGCCCCTGGGATCCTAACTAATGAAAAGTTTTCTGAAGGTAGGAAATCTCTCTATAAGCAGACAGTCGTTTCCCAAAGACACGCTCAACCTTAAATAGCACCCAACAAAAAACCCCGCACATCTCTCAATGTGCGGGGTTTTTCTTCAAGCCTTTGAGCCTTACGGCGCGTACGTCAGCAGCAGCTCTGCGGGCACCTTGAAGTCCAGGGACATCATGACGCTCAACGCAGTGATGGTGAAGATCGAGAACACGAACAGCTTGCGTGCCCAGACCGTGTCATCCACCGCTTTGTAGCCGGTCCAGGCCATGTACAACCAGTACATGCCCATGGCCGCGGCGACGGCGAGGTAGCTCATGCCGGCGTAACCGCTGAAGGTCAGCATCAAGGTCGCTACGAGGAACGCCAGGATGTAGAGCAGGATGTGCTTCTTGGCCACTTGAATCCCGCGCTTCACTGGCAACACCGGAATCGATGCGGCCAGGTAATCGTTGAAGCGGAAGATCGCGATGGCGTAGGAATGCGGCATCTGCCACAGGCTGAACATCACCAGCAACGTCAGCGCGGCCATGTCGAAGCTGTTGGTTACGGCAACGTAACCGATCACTGGCGGCATGGCGCCCGACAGACTGCCCACCAGCGTGCCGTGAACCGACTTGCGCTTGAGGTACAGGCTGTAGAAGCCGACGTAGATGATGAAGCCGATTACCGCGAACAGAGCGGCCAACGGGTTGGCCACCTTGTACAACAATGCAACGCCGAGAACACCAAGGATGGTCGCATAGACCAGGGCCAGTTTCAGGGAGATCAAGCCCTGCACCAGCACCCGGTTCTTGGTGCGTTCCATCTTCAGGTCGATGTCGCGGTCGATGCAGTTGTTGAACACGCAACCGGAAGCGACAACCAGGGATGTACCGATCATGGCAGCCAGAAACACCGCCAGATCGACATGCCCTTTCGAGGCCAGGAAGAACCCGCCTGCCACAGAAAGCACGTTACCGAAAATGATCCCCGGTTTGGTGATTTGGATAAAGTGCTTGAGCGACATCGGGTCTACCTCACTTCGCCATCATGTACGTGTGGATGCTGAACATGATCCACAGCGACAGGCCAACCAGCAGCACGATCACGATCGCCGTGAAGACGAATGCAATCACGTTGTTACGCTGAGCAATGGAACGGTCCAGGTGCAGGAAGTAATACAGGTGAACGATCACCTGGATCACTGCGAACAGCAGAACGATTGCCAGCGTGGTGGCTTTCGGCAGGCTCGGGTACATCACCAGACCGAAAGGAATCACGGTCAGGATCACCGACAGGATGAAGCCAATGGCGTACGACTTTACGCTGCCGTGGCCAGCATCATGGCTGTCATGGGAGTGTGCATTAGCCATTACAGAGTCCCCATCAGGTAAACAACGGTGAATACGCAGATCCACACCACGTCCAGGAAGTGCCAGAACAGGCTCAGGCAGCTCAGACGGGTCTTGTTGGTCGCCGTCAGGCCGTGCTTGTTGACCTGGTACATCATGATGCCCATCCAGATCAGACCAGCGGACACGTGCAGACCGTGGGTACCGACCAGGGTGAAGAACGCCGACAGGAAGCCCGAACGGCTAGGACCGAAGCCCTCGGAGATCAGCAGGTGGAACTCGTTGATCTCCATGGCGATAAAGCCTGCGCCCAGCAGGAAGGTCATGAACAACCAACCCAGAACCTGCTGCTTCTTGCCTTTGAACAACGCCAGCATGGCGAAGCCGTAGGTGATCGAACTGAACAACAGCAGAGCGGTTTCGCCCAGCACGTATGGCAGTTCGAAGATGTCGTGGCCCGCTGGGCCACCGGCTACGTTGTTTACCAGTACTGCGTACACCGCGAAGATCGACGCAAACAGAATGCAGTCGGTCATCAGGTAGAGCCAGAAACCGTATACGGTCATCTCGCCCGAGTCGTGGTGATGGTCATCGTGCCCATGGTCACCATGGGCGTGTCCAACATTGGTCACTAAGTTCGACATGGTTTAAGCCTGTTCCAACGAGGTTTCAACACGGGTGGCACCGGCCGGGATTTTCCCTGCCGCAACCAGACGCTTGTGCTGCTCGGCTTCGATACGCTCGATCGTTTCAACCGGAACCATATAGCCCTGGTCGTCACGTGCAGCGTGGATCACGAAGTAGATGACGGTGCCGGCCAGGCTGGCGATCGCCAACCACCAGATGTGCCAGATCATCGCGAAACCGAAGACGGTCAACAGTGCGCCCATCACCACGCCAGTGGCGGTGTTGTTCGGCATGTGGATCGGCTCGTACTTGGCCGGACGCTGGTACGCAGTACCGTTTTCCTTGGCTTCAGTGAACGGGTCGATGCAGTCAGCCTTAGGCAGCACGGCAAAGTTGTAAAACGGTGGTGGCGACGAGGTCGACCATTCCAGAGTGTGTGCATTCCACGGGTCACCGTGATCGCAAACGTTCTCTGGCTTGTTACGGTCACGCACGCTCACATAGAGCTGGATCAGCTGGCAGGCGATACCCACAGCGATCATCACCGCACCGAACATGGCAACGTACAGGTACGGTACCCACTCAGGGTTGGTGGTGGCGTTCAGACGACGGGTCATGCCCATGAAGCCCAGTGCATAGAGCGGCATGAACGCGACGAAGAAGCCCGAGATCCAGAACCAGAACGCTGCTTTACCCCAGCCTTCGTGCAGCTTGAAGCCGAACGCTTTCGGGAAGTAGAACGCGAAACCAGCGATGTAACCGAATACCGCACCGCCGATGATCACGTTGTGGAAGTGCGCGATCACGAACAGGCTGTTGTGCAGAACGAAGTCAGCACCCGGGATGGCCAGCAGTACGCCGGTCATGCCGCCGATGGCGAAGGTCACCATGAAGCCCAGAGTCCACAGAACCTGGCTGGTGAAGCGCAGACGGCCCTGGTAGATGGTGAACAGCCAGTTGAATAGCTTCACACCCGTCGGGATGGAAATCAGCATCGTCGCCAGACCGAAGAAGGCGTTGACGCTGGCACCCGAACCCATGGTGAAGAAGTGGTGCAGCCAAACCATGAAGCCCAGTACCGAGATCGCGCCCGAGGCGTAGATCATCGAGTGGTGGCCGAACAGTTTTTTGCCGGTGAACGCCGAGATCACTTCCGAGAAGATGCCGAATGCCGGCAGGATCAGGATGTAAACCTCAGGGTGGCCCCACGCCCAGAACAGGTTGACGTACATCATTGGATTGCCACCAAGTTCATTGGTGAAAATGTGGAAATCCATGTAACGGTCAAGGGTCAGCAGTGCCAGGGTAGCGGTCAGGATCGGGAACGAAGCCACGATCAGAACGTTTGCCCAGGTGCAGGTCCAGGTGAAGATCGGCATGTCCATCAGTTTCATGCCAGGGGTGCGCATTTTCAGTACGGTCGCGAGGAAGTTAACCCCCGTTAGCGTCGTACCTAACCCGGATAGCTGTAGCGCCCAGATGTAGTAGTCCATGCCCACGCCAGGGCTGTATTGCAGACCCGACAATGGTGGATAGGCAACCCAACCGGTCTTGGCGAACTCGCCGACGCCCAGGGACAGGTTGATCAGTACTACGCCGGATACCAGCAGCCAGAAGCTCAGGGAGTTCAGGAACGGGAACGCAACGTCACGCGCGCCGATCTGCAGCGGCACTGCAAGGTTCATCAGGCCGGTGAAGAATGGCATCGCCATGAAGATGATCATGATCACACCGTGAGCGGTGAAGATCTGGTCATAGTGTTCAGGTGGCAGGTAGCCAGGCGAACCCTCGGTGGCCATGGCCAACTGGGTACGCATCATGATGGCGTCGGCAAAACCGCGCAGCAGCATGACCATGGCGACGATGATGTACATCACGCCGATTTTCTTGTGGTCAACCGAGGTCAACCACTCGGTCCACAAGTACGTCCACTTCTTGAAGTAGGTGATTGCAGCGAACAACGCCAGACCACCGAGCGCGATCATGGAGATGGTAATCATCACAATCGGTTCGTGGAACGGGATCGCTTCCCAACTTAATTTACCAAACATCGTTTACTCCTCTGCCCCGGCAGCTGAATGCGAACTCGAGTCAATTTCCGTGGCCGCCACTTCTTTCTCTTTCTTCTCGTGCTTCAGCGGCTTGCCCGGCTTCATACCTTCGTACTTGTCGACGATGATCTGGAACTGGTTCGGCGTGACCGAGGAGTAGAGCTCGACTGGGTTGTTCTGGCTCGGTTTGGCAAGGGCCGCGTATTCAGCTTGATCAAGCTGTTTAGGTGACTTCTTGACTTCACTTACCCAGGCGTCGAAATCTTCCTGAGTGGTGGAGATAGCCTTGAATTTCATACCGGTGAAACCCGCGCCGCTGTAGTTGGCGGAGATACCGTCCATTTCAGCGTTACGGTCAGCGATCAGGTGCAGTTTGGTCTGCATGCCCGCCATCGCGTAGATCTGGCCGCCCAGACCCGGGATGAAGAACGAGTTCATCACAGCGTCAGAGGTGATCTTGAAGTTGATTGGCGTGTGCGCCGGGAACACGATCTTGTTGACCGTGGCAATGCCTTGTTCCGGGTAGATGAACAGCCACTTCCAGTCCAGCGCGACCACTTCGATGGTCACAGGCTTGACGTCGGACTGAATCGGACGATACGGGTCCAGTTCGTGGGTCGAAATGTAGGTGATGTAACCCAGGGCAATGATGATCAGGACCGGGATGGTCCAGACTGCCACTTCGATTTTGGTCGAGTGCGACCATTTCGGGGTGTAGACGGCGTTCTTGTTCGACGCGCGGTACTTCCAGGCGAACAGAAAGGTCATGACGATAACCGGCACGACGACCAACAGCATCAGCAGGGTCGCGGTGATGATCAGGTTTCGCTGTTCCAGGCCAACCTGGCCCGTTGGATTGAGCAAGGTCATGTTGCAGCCTCCCAGCAACAACGTGCCGAGCAGCGGCACTAGGCCTAGTAATCTGGGGTACCTGTTTTTACTCATCTCACGACCTCTAAAGCAGCTTGCGCAATGCAGTTGGGTTTTGATCGCCAACACTTCACCCTGCCAAGGGTTGGCATTTTCTTTGGATTGAATAAGGGCCGCCCGTCGCGCGTCAGACGCTCGACAAAACCTGGGACAGCGGTCAGTTCTTATTCGAATTCGTGGTCAAAGGCCTTGTTACAGACCAATTCCATTTGGTGCGGAAAGTTGGAAGGCACCGACACCTGGGTGTCTTGAAAGCCTTTCGACTTGCTCGACACCCGACTTTCTGATCAGTTCCTTAATAAAGGCTGAACAGTGCCGGGAATTCAGTGCGGGCGATTGTAGATAGGTAGCGCCCTATACACCATGTCTTATCCCGAAATAATTTTTATCCGTTCGAGCAACAATCCATCGCCATTTTTGCAAAAGTGCCGCATGTTATCGAAATCGATTCTCAACAAAAACACCAAAAATTGTAGGTGTACCCGCGTCAGTTCAGACAGCTCTGAAGGCTTTTTCCTGACACCTGAACAGCGCAAAGCCCGATAACCCAAGGCTTTTGGCCCTATGCCGGCGCTTGTTAAAACTGCCTGCTCTGGCACTCGCGTGCTAAAGCCGAAAAACCCCGAAACAGACCAATCCTTTTTTGTAACAACGGCCGATTCCGCTTCACCGAAGCGCCCTGCGACACGGCGTGTGTGACAACATGTCGCACACCTGCCACACCCTGCCTTGCCGTCCGTCACGGTGTTTTCACCAACACTCTGAAAATGCAAAACGCCCCGATTGGCTGATCCGCAAATCGGGGCGTTTTCTGTATCGGCCAGACTGCCGATTAGTTGATTCAGCGCAGTGCTTTTCGGTTACGCGAGGTCAGCAGCGGCACCAGGATCACCACCAGCACGAACGCCACCAGTGCCCATTGTGCCAACGACAGACCGAGGATCGGCGGGTACGGCGTCGAGCAGAAACCGTCGACCTGGAAGCCCAGCGGGAAGATCTTCGCCAGCGGCAGATCATCGACAATCGGCTGCAGCACATCGATGCCGCAGCTCACCGCCGGATAGAACTGGGTGTACACGTGATGCCCGGCCACAGCCGCCCCGGCAAGCGCGCAAATCACCACCAGTACTTCGAATACGGTGATGCTGCGACGGCTGCGCATGGCCGCGCCGATAAACGCAAACAGCGCGATCAGCAGCAACGCATAGCGCTGCAGAATGCACAGCGGGCACGGCGCCTCGCCAAGTACGATCTGCATGTACAGCGCACCGCCGATCAGTGCCAGGCAGATGATGCCCAACAGCACCAGAAAGCGCCGCTCACGTCCCAGTCGAATCGTTTCCTCGCTCATCGCGTTTCCTTTATATGTCCATGGTTCAACCGGCTCGCGGCTGAAGGTTGTCGCAAGTCTACACCGGGGGAATAAACGATAAAGCGGTTAAGAAACGATTAACCTTTAAACAGAATTTAAGAATCGAGACCGCGTAACGGCGATCGCGAGCAGGCTCGCTCCCACATTGGATCTGCGTCGAACACAAATCCCCTGTGGGAGCGAGCCTGCTCGCGAATGACGGCAACCCGGTTCTGGATTATTCCAGAGCTGAAGCCGGCCCGAAGAACTCATAACGGCTCTGCTTCTCCGGCACACCCAGTGCTTTCAGATGCCGCTTGATCGCGCCCATGAAGCCCTTCGGCCCAAGGAAGTACGCATCGACATCACGCTGCTGCGGCAGCCATTCGCCAAGCAGTGCCTGATCAAGCATGCCGACCTTATCCGCCTCCGGGCTGACACCATCATCTTCGGCATAGCAGTAAAAACGCTTCAACTGCGGATGACGTTCAGCCAACTCATCAATCCAGTCACGGAACGCATGCACGCTGCCGTTGCGCGCGCAGTGGATAAAGTGCACCGGACGCTCGGTCTCCAGCGCCGCTTCAAGCATCGCCAGAGTCGGCGTGATGCCGACGCCACCGCTGATCAACACCAATGGCTTGTCGCTCGCGGTCAAGGTGAACTCACCCGATGGCGGGAACAGCTGAATGCTCGCGCCGACATGCAGTTGATCGTGCAAGTGATTGGACGCACGGCCACCCGGTTCGCGTTTGACGCTGATGCGGTACTGACCGTTGTTCGCCAAGGCCGACAACGAGTAGTTGCGGCGGATTTCTTCGCCATCGAGGATCAGCTTCATGCCGATGTACTGACCCGGTTCGGCCGCGAGAATCGGGCCTTTGTCCGCGGGCTCGAAGTAGAAGGAGATGATTTCTGCGCTCTCCTCGACTTTGGCCGCAACGATGAACTCACGTGCACCGCGCCAGCCGCCGACGGCTTGTTCCTTCTGGTCGTAGATCGCGGTTTCGGCGCCGATCAGAATATCCGCCAGTTGCCCGTACGCCGCGCCCCAGGCGCTCATCACTTCTGGCGTGGCGATCTCTTCGCCGAGCACTTCGGAGATGGCGCGCAGCAAACAGGCGCCGACAATCGGGTAATGCTCCGGGAGGATCTGCAGGGCAACGTGCTTGTTGATGATCTTCACCACCAGATCGCCCAACTGGTCGAGCTGATCGATGTGCCGCGCGTACATCAATACGCCGTTGGCCAAAGCGCGTGGCTGGTCACCGCTGGCCTGGTGGGCCTGGTTGAACAGCGGCCGGACTTCCGGGTATTCAGAGAGCATCATGCGATAGAAGTGAGTGATCAGCGCCTCACCGCCGCTCTCCAGCAGAGGCACGGTGGATTTGACGATGGCACGATCCTGGACGCTAAGCATAAGGTTGACTCCTGAGCTTCTTTGAAAAGTTACCTTAGAGTTATCAGGTTCCGTGCCAACTTATTTATCTATATAAATCAATATGTTAAAAATATCGTAGTCATAAAGACCTAAAGACCCTTATAGTCATCCGGACTACATCTTGTCTCTTTGACTACAAGACCATGACCGCCAAATCCCTGCTCACTGCCCTGCTGCCCCTCGTCTCCGACCTGTCCCGCGAACTTCCGGAAGGCGAACGTTATCGACGTTTGCTCGAAGCCATGCGCGCCCTGCTGCCCTGCGATGCGGCGGCGTTACTGCGCCTCGACGGCGAAGCGCTGGTGCCGCTGGCGGTGGACGGTCTGAGCACCGACACCCTCGGCCGCCGCTTCAAGGTCAGCGAGCATCCGCGCTTCGAAATACTCCTCAGCGGTGCCGGGCCCACGCGGTTCGCCGCCGACAGTGACTTGCCCGATCCTTATGACGGCCTGGTCGATGGCCTCGACGAGCATCTAGAGGTTCACGATTGCCTCGGCTGTCCTTTATTCGTCGATGAAAAGCTCTGGGGCCTGATAACCCTCGATGCTCTCGATCCCGAGCGTTTCGAGCCGATCGAACTCGATGCCTTGCAAGCTTTCGCCAGCCTCGCCTCGGCCACGGTCAATGCCGCCGAACGTATTCAACGCCTGGCCAATCGCGCAGAAGACGAACATCAGCGCGCCGAGGTTTATCGTCAGGCGAGCGGCCAGCAGAATCGCGAAATGATCGGCCAGAGCAAGGCGCTGAAGAAGTTAGTAGAAGAAATCAATCTGGTCGGCGGCAGTGATCTGACCGTGTTGATCACCGGCGAAACCGGGGTCGGCAAAGAGCTGGTCGCCCAGGCCATTCACGCCGCTTCTGCACGCGCCGACAAACCGATCATCAGCCTCAACTGCGCCGCGCTACCTGACACGCTGGTAGAAAGCGAACTGTTCGGCCACGTGCGCGGCGCCTTCACCGGCGCTACCAGCGACCGTCGTGGCAAATTCGAACTGGCCAATGGCGGCACACTGTTTCTCGATGAGGTCGGCGAGTTGTCGCTGACCGTGCAGGCGAAA
Source organism: Pseudomonas sp. CROZ-RG-20F-R04-15 (assembly GCF_022662375.1). GTDB lineage: Bacteria > Pseudomonadota > Gammaproteobacteria > Pseudomonadales > Pseudomonadaceae > Aquipseudomonas. Next base: position 204,809 of record NZ_JAKNQL010000004.1, read on the forward strand.
TTGCTGCGTGTCTTGCAGAGCGGCCAATTGCAGCGTTTGGGTTCGGACAAGGAGCATCAGGTCGATGTGCGCCTGATTGCCGCGACCAACCGCGACCTGGCGGAAGAAGTGCGCAGCGGTCGCTATCGTGCCGACTTCTACCATCGCCTCAGCGTCTACCCGTTGCGCGTGCCGGCGCTGCGTGATCGCGGCCGCGATGTGTTGCTGCTCAGTGGCTTCTTCCTCGAACAGAATCGCTCGCGCATGGGCCTCAACAGCCTGCGCCTGAACAGCGACGCCCAGGAAGCACTGCTCGCCTACACTTGGCCGGGAAACGTGCGTGAGCTGGAACACTTGATCGGCCGCAGTGCGCTGAAGGCGCTGGGCAACTGCAAAGTGCGGCCGAAGATTCTCAGCCTGAGCGCGGCGGATCTGGATCTGCCGCGCGAGGCTGTGGATAACTCGGTTGAGGCGGTTGCCGGTGCGGTGGCTGAGATGCCGCTGGTCAGCGGGGATTTGCGCAGTGCGACCGAGCAATATCAGCGGCGGTTGATCAGTGCGGCGCTGGAGCGCAATCAGGATAACTGGGCGAGTGCGGCGCGGGAGTTGGGGCTGGATCGGGCGAATCTTGGGCGCATGGCCAAACGACTGGGCATGAAGAGCTAAAAGCACACCCTCACCCTAGCTCTCTCCCTGAGGGAGAGGGGACTGATTGGGAGATATTCAAGAATTCCGCCGACGTGACCCTGCTTTGCCGAATCCATAATCAACTCGGTTTCTCAGGTCGATGCATAACATCGAACAACTCGGTCGGCCCCCTCTCCCTCCGGGAGAGGGCTGGGGTGAGGGGCTTTGGCTTTGGCTTTTGATCGAAACGCCACCCGACAACTAACCTAAAGCCCACCCCTTTAACGCCGATAACCCGGCATCAATAGTTTCTGGCGATTTGTACCCTCGCCCACCACCTTTCCACAGAAGGTTCATATGTCCTCCACAAAAGCCCGCGCAGACTCACTTTCGCTTCTGCTGTTTACCTTGCGCAGCGGCAAGTTGATGGCGATCAACCTGCTGAAAGTCAGTGAAATCATCCCCTGCCCGCCGCTGACCAAACTGCCGGAGTCGCACCCGCACGTGAAAGGTATCGCCACGTTGCGCGGCGCCTCGCTGTCGGTTATCGACCTCAGCCGCGCCATCGGTGAACGTCCGCTGGAGGACCCGAACGGTGGCTGCCTGATCGTCACCGACGTCAGTCGCTCCAAGCAGGGTCTGCACGTGCAGGCGGTGAGCAAAATCGTCCACTGCCTGACCACCGACATCAAACCGCCGCCATTTGGTTCCGGAGGTTCGCGCGCCTACATCACCGGCGTGACCTCGGTGGACGGCACGCTGGTGCAGGTGCTCGACATCGAAAAGGTTATCCACAGCATCGCCCCGGCGCAGATCGAAATGGCCCCGACCGACCTGACCATGGAAGACGCCGAAGTGCTCGGCAACGCGCGGATTCTGGTGGTCGACGACAGCCAGGTAGCGCTGCAACAATCGGTGCACACCCTGCGCAACCTCGGCCTGCAATGCCACACCGCACGCAGCGCCAAGGAAGCCATCGACTGCCTGCTCGACCTGCAAGGCACCGCGCAGCAAATCAACCTGATCGTCTCCGACATCGAGATGTCCGAGATGGACGGTTACGCCTTCACCCGCACCCTGCGTGAAACCCCGGACTTCGCCCATTTGTACGTGCTGCTGCACACCTCGCTCGACAGCGCGATGAACAGCGAAAAAGCGCGTCTGGCCGGGGCGAACGGTGTGCTGACCAAGTTCTCCTCGCCGGAACTGACCCACTGCCTGATCGAAGCGGCCAAACACGTCGCCGCCCACGGACACTGAGTCTTGGCCGAGACGTACTGTTTTTTGATGCGGCGCGACCTCGGTCAGGACGCACCGGATGTGCCTTGGCCACAAGACATTGAACTGTGCACGTACTCCGTCGAACTGGCGGCGGACGTGCATCATTTGATGCAACTCGGCTATCGCGAAGGCGGCGGCCGGGTGCCAGCACTGGACGCTTGGCAGCAGCAGTTCGAGACCGATCCTGAATATGATCCGAGCCTGTGTTTAATTGCCCGTGATGGCGAAGGCGTGGTCGGTGTGGCGCAATGCTGGACCAGCGCCTATATCAAGAATCTGGTGGTGCATCCGCGCATGCAGGGCCGCGGATTGGGTCGGGCGTTGTTGTTCAATGCATTCAAGGTGTTTCAGCAACGCCGCGAAGGGTTTGTCGATCTGAAGGTGCTGGAAGACAACCGGCGGGCGCAGCGCTTGTATGAAAGTGCCGGGATGTATGTGGTCCGCCGGGAACGGGTGCCGGACTGATCGAGCGTCTTCGCGAGCAGGCTCGCACCCACCCTGAAATGCATTTCAAACGGTGGGAGCGAGCCTGCTCGCGAAGAGGCCAGCGCAGGCAACTTCCCTTCTCAGACACACTCCAACCTTGGCCACCCACGCCCAAGGACGCCCACCATGAAAACCCTCACCGCAAGCCTGCTCTGCCTCACCGCCCTAGCCTCCCAGGCGCACGCCTCCAGCCCCGACGCCTGGGCCGCCTACGACAAAACCGTGCTCGCCAGTTGCACCAAAGCCAGCGGCCTGAAAAACGCCAAACCGGTCGGCACGCCCGCACAATTCGATGACCGCGTCGGCTACACCGCCGTGTTGCTGCAAGGCCAATACCCGCAAAAACACATGAAAGGTCAGCAAGGCACCGAACTGTGTCTGTACAACAAACAGTCGAAAACCGCTTTCGTCACCGAGTGGGACTCGATCCGCCCGCCCGTTAAAACCAAGTGAATGGCGCATAACTTGCTTCGATCCAGTTCTGTGCGGTGGTTTTCCGCCACCGTTTCACACCCTGATTGAAGACAGATCGCTCAATGAATACGACGTTTTCCTGCGTAGGCTGTGGCAAATGCTGCACCGACCACCATGTCCCGTTGACCTTGGCCGAAGCCCGTATGTGGGCGGCGGATGGCGGTCAGGTGATCGTGCTGGTCGAGGCTTTTCTTGGTAATGGCCTGGGTTTGCCGGCGCAGCAGCGGGAACACGCCGAACGTCGCTCAGCGGTCGTTCGCAGCGGCGCGACAGACGCCCATGTGGCAATCACCTTCGCCGCGTACAACGTCGGCCCCTGCCGGAATCTTGACGAGGACAAGCTGTGCCGGATCTACGAGCGGCGGCCGTTGGTGTGCCGCATTTATCCGGCGGAAATCAACCCGCATATCCCGCTCAATCCTGCCGCCAAGGACTGCCCGCCGGAGTCTTGGCAACAGGGGCCGGTGTTGATTGCTGGCGGCGAGCTTGTGGATTTGGAACTGGTGGAGTTGATTCAACGTTCGCGTCAGGCGGATCGGGATGACATCGGCATCAAGGACGCGATTTGCGCGATGCTCGGGATTCGCACCACAGCGTTGAAGGGTGACGGGTTTACTGCGTACTTGCCGAACATGGAGGCGTTTGCTGCGGTGATTGATCAGGTGACGGCACAGCCGTTGACGATGGCGCCGAGTGAGTGGGTGTTTCATCTGTCGGGCGAGGATGTTGCCGGGCAGGTGTTGGCAGCCGGGGCGCAGGTGGTGACGGAGCCGGCGCAGACCTATGCGTTTATCTCGTTGCGCGCGGCTTGATCGGGTTTTTGCAGCGATCGAACTGGCCACATCGCTAGCAGGCTAGCTCCCACAGGTATCTCGGGCGTTCACATAATTTGTGTACGACAGTGAACCCTGTGGGAGCTGTCTTGCCAGCGAAAGGGCCGGCACAGGCAGTATCAATCGCCGCGTTGAGCGCAGGCAGGAATAAAACTCAGCGCTTGCCCATCGAACGACGGGTGCCCGGCGGCGCCATGCCCGGGGTCTTGGTGTGGCCATTCTTGGCACCGTTCTTGTACCACGGCTGGTTCGAGCCTTTGGCAGAAGCCAGTTCGCCCGGCTTGAACGGAAATTTGAACGCCGGGATTTCGGCTTTGGTATCGCTGGTGTCGGCCAGTTCAGCCGGGACATCGCTCACGGCGTCGTCAACCGGCGGCAGGGTCGGGGAAGTCATAAAAGCTCCGGAAAGCAAAAAGTCGGGCCCGATCAGTGAGCCGCGAAGGCGCGCAGTATACCTGTGCGCCAAGGTTGGGCACCTGAAGATTTGCAGCGCACGCCGAACGGTTTACAGGTAACTGATGATGACGATGCCTTTGTCGGTCGAGGTCTTCAGCGCTTCATAGCGCATGGAAATCGGCAGCGCCTGATGACTGCAGGCGTTGCGCTCAGTGTCGACATCGACTTTCACGCCGGGCTTGATTTCGATCTGGCGAGACTCACGAGACGCAAACGCCCCGACCGGTCCGACCTGACAGCCCGAGTCAACAATTTGCCCGGTAAAACGGATCTCGCCGGATTGACTGGCAGGCGCGGCGAAGGCTGCGAGTGGAAGCAAGAGAAGCACAGACGGCAGAGCGGTTTTCAGCTTCATTTCAAGACACTCCCGGATTGAGCGGCCCAGAGAACCCGGGCTACACAATGTTTATCCGCGTGCAGGGACGGATCTTGAGAAGCGTAGTGGGCGATAGGTCCCGAATAGGGACTGACCGGTCCCTTTTTGGGACTGCTTAACAAAAAAATGGCCGTTAGAGATGCGGTGCCCAATCAGACGTCTTCGCGAGCAGGCTCGCTCCCACAGGTGGACTGCGTTTCAAACTGTGGGAGCGAGCCTGCTCGCGAAGAACGATGACGCGGTGCTCAGACGGATTACGTTTGTGGATCAACCCGATCCAGCGCCCGGTTTACCGCCAGCTCGGCGAGCATGACGATCTGCTGGATCGCCAGCGCCGAACTGCGCTGCGGACGACTGAGCTGATCAGCCAGATCACCGGCCATGACATTGGCTGAGGCCAGCGATTCACAGGCGTGGGCGAGCAGGCTTTCGGTATCGATGTCCGGGTGGATGAGGAACATTGTGCTGGGCTGACGCGGTTTGACTGGTTCGGGGCAAAGGTAGAAATCGAGCGCGCGCTTGATGGCTTCGCGGGTTTTTATCTGGTCGTCGGCGCGGAGGGCGTCTTCGAGTGGGGTGGTGGGATCGATGGGTGGATCTGGAACTGGCTTAGTCATTGGAAAACTCTCTTATCAAATGATTTGAAGCCATCACTTGTCGTTTCTCACGCGACGAAGAGGTGGCAGCTATGTGCGGAGTGAGAAACCGGTAAGAGAGCAACCCGGCCGAACCGAAGTTCGCCCGCACACAGCCGCCATAAAGAATTGCCGGCAGCAGATGAGCTGGCGGCGATTATGGTCGTACTCGTGTTTGATTAAAACATCTCAGCGGGTTCTCACACCCGATCACCGAGTTTTCGGCGACAACCAAAGACTAGAGAGCGCGCGTCCGACGGACAACCTGAAAACCTTGTGGGAAGGTTCTGGTTATTTGACACAAATTTAAACAGCCAAAGCCAACCCTCACCCTCACCCTCTCCCGGAGGGAGAGGGGACTGACCGTGGTGTTTGGACGAAGTACGCCGACGTGAAATACCGAGTTGAACTCAGGCTTTGAACAGCACACAAATCGGCCCCCTCTCCCTCGGGAGAGGGCTGGGGTGAGGGGAAAATCCACCACAAATCCATAGCCGACCACGCCCCGCTCTTCACCACTCAATAGGCCGAGTGTCAGCTCGCCTGCTCTTGATCTTGATCCACGGGCGACGTCGGAAGGCTGAGCGGAGGGATTGATCCGGGGGTGGGAGCGCAGCGACCGTTTGGCGAAGCCAAACACAGCGAGAGGAGGTGCAGCGAAGCAAACCGTAGGCGCTGCGCCCGGATCGATCCCGCAGCGAAGGAACCCCGAGCCCCAGCGAGCGGGCCGCACGTAGGAGCAAGCCTTTTTGGTTACTTTTTCGGCGTCTGGAAAAAGTGACCCGCCGTAAGGGCGGAACCCTAATCAGCAACCCCCGCAGCAACGGATATGTACCCAGCGAAACTGACAGCGCCGACAGCTAGCCGTCACCCTCCTGACCCCCAAACAAGTTTATAACTACCCAACCTGCCCAAACTCCATACCCTTGGCGCCCACCCCGCATGCGAATCCAAAAGAACAAAACCCTGCTCGCCACCCTATTGATCGTCCTCGCAGGCGCAGGTCTGTGGTACGCCCTGAAACCCGCCCCAACCAAACTCGCCACCCCCACAGCAATCCCCGTGCGAGTCATAGCGGTCAGCGAAAAAGACGTCCCCCGCTACACCAGCGGCATCGGCTCCGTCCTCTCATTACACAGCGTCGTAGTACGCCCCCAGATCGACGGCATCCTCACCAAAATCCTCGTCAAAGAAGGCCAACTCGTCAAAGCAGGCGACCTGCTGGCCACCATCGACGACCGCTCCATCCGCGCCAGCCTCGATCAGGCCCGCGCGCAACTGGGCGAAAGCCAGGCGCAACTGCAAGTCGCCCTGGTCAACCTCAAGCGCTACAAACTGCTCACCGTCGACGACGGCATCTCGAAACAGACCTACGACCAGCAACAAGCCTTGGTCAACCAGTTGAAGGCCACCGCCCAAGGCAACCAAGCCTCTATTGATGCGGCACAAGTACAACTTTCCTACACACAGATCCGCTCCCCGGTCACCGGTCGCGTCGGTATTCGCACAGTAGACGAAGGCAACTTCCTGCGCATGACCGACACCGCCGGCCTGTTCACCGTCACCCAGATCGATCCGATCGCCGTCGAATTTTCGCTGCCGCAGCAAATGCTGCCGACCCTGCAAGGCCTGATCAGCGACCCGCAACGCGCTCAGGTCAAGGCCTACATCGGCGCAGACACCGATGGCGAAACCGGCAACCTGCTCGGCGACGGTCACCTGACCCTGATCGACAACCAGATCAACGCCAACACCGGCACCATCCGCGCCAAGGCCGAATTCGACAACGCCAGCCAGAAGCTCTGGCCCGGCCTGCTGGTCACGGTAAAAATTCAGACAGCCCTCGACAAAGATGCGCTGGTTGTACCGCCCACCGTCGTACAACGCGGCCTCGACCAACACTTCGTTTACCGGGTGAACGGCGACAAGGTCGAAGCGGTGCAGGTGCAGATGGTTTATCAGGGCAGCGGCGAGGACATCATCAAAGGCGTGAAGGCCGGCGATGTGCTGGTCACCGACGGCCAGTCGCGACTAAAACCCGGTTCGACCGTGCAAGTCATGACCGAACCGGCGCAGGTGGTGCAAGCGGAGCCGAAACCATGAAGGCACACAAAGGCGTCTCCACGTGGTGCATCGATCATCCGGTGGCGACGATTCTGCTGACCATCGCGCTGGTGCTGGTCGGTTTGATCGCCTTCCCGCGCCTGCCAATCGCCCCACTGCCGGAAGCGGAATTTCCGACGATTCAGGTTTCCGCGCAGTTGCCCGGCGCCAGCCCCGACACCATGGCCTCGTCCGTGGCCACGCCGCTGGAGGTGCAATTCAGCGCCATCCCCGGCATGACCCAGATGACCTCCAGCAGTGCGCTGGGCTCAAGTCTGCTGACCCTGCAATTCACCCTCGATAAAAGCATCGACACCGCCGCGCAAGAAGTACAAGCCGCGATCAACACCGCCGCCGGTAAACTGCCCAAGGACATGCCGACGCTACCGACCTGGAAGAAGGTCAACCCGGCCGACAGCCCGGTGCTGATTCTCAGCGTCAGCTCGACGCAAATGCCCGGCACCGAACTCAGCGACCTGGTGGAAACCCTGCTCTCGCGTCAGATCAGTCAGATCGACGGCGTAGGCCAAATCAACATCACCGGTCAGCAACGTCCGGCGATCCGCGTACAAGCCTCGGCGGACAAACTCGCGGCGATCGGCCTGACCCTTGCCGACATTCGTCTGGCGATCCAGCAGACCAGCCTCAACCTGGCCAAAGGTGCGCTCTACGGCGAATCGAGTATTTCCACGCTGTCGACCAACGACCAGTTGTTCCACCCCGAGGACTACAGCCAACTCATCGTTTCCTACAAGGATGGCGCCCCGGTTCACCTGCGCGATGTCGCCAAAGTCGTCAACGGTTCGGAAGATGCCTACGTGCAAGCGTGGGCCGGTGATCAACCGGGGGTGAACCTGGTGATCTCGCGCCAACCCGGCGCCAACATCGTCGAAACCGTCGACCGCATTCAAGCCGCCCTGCCCGGCCTCGAAGCGATGTTGCCGGCCTCGGTGCAAGTAAAAACCCTGATCGACCGGACCCAGACCATTCGTGCCTCGCTGCATGAAGTCGAGATCACCCTGTTGATTGCGATCATGTTGGTGGTCGCGGTGATGGCACTGTTCCTGCGCCAATTGTCGGCAACCCTGATTGTGTCGGCGGTGCTCGGTGTGTCGTTGATCGCCAGTTTCGCTTTGATGTACATCCTCGGATTCAGCCTGAACAACCTGACGCTGGTGGCGATCGTGGTGGCCGTGGGATTTGTGGTCGACGATGCGATTGTGGTGGTGGAGAACATTCACCGACACCTAGAGGCCGGCGATGATATGCGCGAGGCGGCCATCAAAGGTGCCGGCGAGATCGGCTTCACCGTGGTCTCGATCAGTTTCTCGCTGGTGGCGGCGTTTATTCCGCTGCTGTTCATGGGCGGTGTGGTCGGGCGACTGTTCAAGGAATTCGCCCTGACCGCGACCTCGACCATCATGATTTCCGTGGTGGTGTCGCTGACCCTGGCGCCGACTCTCGCTGCATTGTTCATGCGTAAACCGGTGCACCACGCCCACGACAAACCGGGCTTCAGCGAACGCCTGCTCGGCTGGTACGAACGAGGCCTGCGCCGCGCCCTCGCCCATCAGAAATTGATGATTGGTGTGTTCGGTTTATCACTGGCCATGGCCATCGGCGGTTACATCTTTATCCCCAAGGGTTTCTTCCCGGTGCAGGACACCGGGTTCGTCCTCGGCACCACCGAAGCCGCTGCGGATATTTCCTACGGCGACATGGTGAAAAAACACCTGGCGATGGCCGAAATCGTCGCTGCCGACCCCGCCGTGCAGGCGTTCTCCCATTCGGTCGGTGTGTCCGGCAGTAACCAGACCATCGCCAACGGCCGCTTCTGGATCGCCCTGAAAAAACGCGGCGACCGTGACGTCAGCGCCAGCCAGTTCATTGACCGCATCCGCCCGCAACTGATGAAAGTCCCCGGCATAGTTCTCTATCTGCGCGCCGGCCAGGACATCAACCTCAGCTCCGGCCCAAGCCGCGCGCAGTATCAATACGTGCTGAAGAGTAACGACGGCGCAACCCTCGCGACATGGACGCAACGCCTCACCGAAAAACTGCGCAGCAACCCGGCGTTCCGCGACATTTCCAACGACCTGCAACTGGGCGGCAGCATCACTCACATCAGCATCGACCGCAGCGCCGCCGCACGTTTCGGCCTGACCGCGAGTGATGTCGACGAGGCGCTGTACGACGCCTTCGGCCAACGCCAGATCAATGAATTCCAGACCCAGGTCAATCAGTACAACGTGATTCTGGAACTGGACACCAAACAGCGCGGCAAGGCCGAAAGCCTTAACTACTTCTACCTGCGCTCGCCGCTGAGTGGCGAGATGGTGCCGCTGTCGGCGCTGGCCAAATTCGATGCGCCGACCATCGGCCCGTTGTCGATTGCCCACGATGGGATGTTCCCGGCCGCCAACCTGTCGTTCAACTTGGCGCCCGGCGTGGCGTTGGGTGATGCAGTGATTCTGCTCAATCAGGCCAAGGCAGAAATCGGCATGCCGACCGCCATCAGCGGCAATTTCCAGGGCGCGGCGCAGGCGTTCCAGAGTTCGCTGGCCAGCCAGCCGTGGCTGATTCTTGCGGCGCTGGTGGCGGTGTACATCATTTTGGGTGTGCTTTATGAAAGCTTCGTGCACCCGCTGACGATCATTTCAACGTTGCCGGCAGCAGGCTTGGGCGCGGTGATCATGCTGTGGATCTGCGGCCAGGACTTTTCGATCATGGCGCTGATCGGCCTGGTATTGCTGATCGGTATCGTCAAGAAGAACGGCATCCTGATGATCGACTTCGCCCTCGAAGCGCAGCGCCACCGAGGCCTGTCGCCGCAGGATGCGATTTTCGAGGCGTGTATCACGCGCTTTCGGCCGATCATCATGACCACCCTCGCCGCCCTGCTTGGCGCGCTGCCGCTGATGCTCGGCTACGGCACCGGCGCCGAGTTGCGCCAGCCGCTGGGGATCGCGGTGGTGGGCGGTTTGCTGGTCAGCCAGATGCTGACGTTGTTTACCACTCCGGTCATATACTTGTGGCTTGAGCGGCTGTTCCACAGGCCCAAACCCGCGCCCGTAGCGGCGTTGGCGACCACAGACTGAGGCAGGGTCATGCGCGTTCTGATTATCGAAGACGAGGAAAAAACCGCGGACTATCTGCACCGCGGTCTGACGGAACAGGGTTACACCGTGGATCTGGCCCGCGACGGCGTCGAGGGCCTGCATCTGGCGCTGGAAAGCGACTACGCGGTGATCGTCCTCGACGTCATGTTGCCGGGCCTCGATGGCTTCGGCGTGCTGCGCGCGTTGCGTGCGCGCAAGCAGACCCCGGTGATCATGCTCACCGCCCGCGAGCGCGTCGAAGACCGCATCAAAGGCCTGCGCGACGGGGCCGACGATTACCTCGGCAAACCGTTTTCCTTCCTTGAACTGGTCGCACGTTTGCAAGCGTTGACCCGGCGCAGCGGCGGGCATGAACCGGTGCAAGTGAGCATCGCCGACCTGTGGATAGATTTGATCAGCCGCAAGGCCACCCGCGCCGGCACGCGGCTTGATCTGACCGCCAAAGAGTTTTCGCTGCTGAGCGTACTGGCCCGTCGGCAAGGTGAAATCCTTTCGAAAACCGCCATCGCCGAGATGGTCTGGGACATCAATTTCGACAGTGACGCCAACGTCGTCGAAGTCGCGATCAAACGCTTGCGCGCCAAACTCGACGGACCGTTCGACGAGAAACTGCTGCACACCATTCGCGGCATGGGTTATGTGCTGGAGAGCCGTGGTGTTTAGGGTAGGTCATCATTCATTTCCTGCGCCGCGTTGCCGTCTGAAAGCGGGCCAGGCAAGGCGCAGCCCGACGGTAAGGGTTGTTTCCTTGCCGAGGGCTGTAACGCAGCATGGCCCGCTTTCAGACGACAACCCGGAGGGCCGAGCCTGCTGTTGTGCAGGGCTGCGTTGCTCGGAGCTTATTTGGAACGACCAAACCGCGCTCCTCGCGCCTTGCCCTGCACAACAGCAGACTCGGCGCGGCGCAGGAAATGAATGATGACCTACCCTCACAATTCGATTGCCCTGCGCCTGAGCGGAATGTTCACGCTGGTGGCGTTAGTGGTGTTTCTGTTGATTGGCGGCGCGTTGTATCAGCAGGTCGATAAAGGCTTGGGGCTGCTGCCGGAAGCCGAGCTGGAGGCGCGTTACAGCGTGCTCGAATCGGCGCTCAATCGCTTCGGCACGCCGGAGCACTGGGTGAAGATCAACGCCAAGTTGAAGCTGCTCGGTGAGGAAGACAAACGCATTCGTTTCTGGGTGGTGAGTGGTGATCCGGGTTACGAATACGGTCAGCCGGATGCGGCGATTCGCGCGTTTGCCCAAGGCCCGTTGGGCATGCATGACCTGCAGTTGCCCGACCATCCTTATCCGCTGAAAGTGCTGCTGACCGAGTTGCCGGCCAAGGATCAGCGACCGCCGCTGCGCTTCATGATCGGCATTGATACCGAGACCTTCCACGAGACTCAGCATAACCTGCTGATCGCGCTGATCGGGCTGGCGATTGTCGGCGTGCTGATGGCTTCGGCGCTGGGGTATTGGGTCGCCCGGATTGGTTTGAAGCCGTTGATCAAACTGTCCCACGAGGCTCAGCGACTGGCGCCACCACTACGCGCCGGGCGCTTGCGTTTGTCGCCGCTGCCACCGGAGCTTGCGCAGTTTGTCGACTCGTTCAACTCGACGCTGGAACGGGTCGAGCAGGCCTACTCGCGACTGGAGTCGTTCAACGCCGACGTCGCCCATGAATTGCGTTCACCGCTGACCAATCTGATCGGCCAGACGCAAGTGGCGCTGACCCGTGGGCGCTCTGCCGAACATTATTTCGAAGTGCTGCAATCCAATCTGGAAGAGCTGGAACGGCTGCGCTCGATCATCAACGACATGCTGTTTCTCGCCAGTGCCGACCAGGGCAACAAGGCGACCAAACTCACCTCGACTTCGCTGGCTGATGAGGTGGCAACGACGCTGGAATATCTGGATTTCATTCTTGAAGATGCACAGGTCGAAGTGCAGGTGAGCGGTGATGCGCTGGTGCAGATCGAGGTCGCGCATCTGCGTCGGGCGCTGATCAATTTGTTGAGCAATGCGGTGCAGCACACCGGGCCGGGCCAGGTGATCGAGGTGCGTATTGAGGTGGAAGCGCATCAGGTGAGTATTGGTGTGGCCAATCCGGGATCGCCAATTGCCAGCGAGCATTTGCCGCGCTTGTTCGAGCGCTTTTATCGGGTCGATGCGTCGCGTAGCAACAGTGGCAATAACCATGGGCTGGGGCTGGCGATCGTCAAGGCGATTGCGCTGATGCATGGCGGCGATGTGTTCGTGCGCAGTGATCGGGGGATGAATACCTTCGGGATTTATTTGCCGGTCTGAAAAGCCCCTCACCCTAACCCTCTCCCGGAGGGAGAGGGGACTGACCGAGTTGTTCTCTCGAGTTACACCGACCTGAAATATCCAGTCGAACTCAGGCTTTGAAAAGCCCCCAATCTGCTCCCTTCCCCCTCGCCCCCTTGGGGGAGAGGGTTGGGGTGAGGGGGTTGCTCTTGGCTACACCGCGAACTTCGACTTTTACCTCCTGCGCAACAGTCATTTATGAAAATCACGCTGTTTCCCAACGCCCGGCAACCTTATCTTTGCCCGCACCAAACAGCACTCGCCAAGCGAGAAGGTTTTCAAGATGTCCAACAGTATGGGTATTGTCAGCGCGTTCGTTTTGTCCTCATTGATCCTGTCGCCAATGGCGATGGCCGAAGAATCGCAGTCGTTCGTGGCGCACAACGTCGCTCGCGCTCAGGCCTACGATCAGTATCAGGCCGAAGTGATGGCCAAGGCTCAAGACGCCTCGCAAGCCCCGCAGGCTGCCACTTCCCAGGCTCAAGCATCCGAGAAAGACAGCTGAGTCGCGCACCGCGCCAACGTTTCCCTCGACGCGGTTGTTTGGCTATTCCCGTTCAACCGTCGTCATTCCAGGCCGCTGCCTTTCAGCGGCCTTTTTTCGTTGTGGTCTGAAAGCCGTTTGGTTCGTCTGTAACAACAAGAAACATCACGCCCCTCAGGACATTGAGGGGCCAGTTGACCCAAGGAGCTCCATCGCAAGTGCGTTACCCAGTCCGCTTCTCTCCGTTGTTCATTGCAATTGCCGCAACGATTGCCCCTGCCGCTCACGCCGACGAGCCTGCCAAACAAGGTTTCGTCGAAGATTCGAGCCTCAACCTCAACGCCCGCAACTACTACATGAATCGCAACCGCTTGCAGAAAGCGGACGACAACATCGAGTGGGGCCAGGGCTTTCTAGGCATCTTCAAGTCGGGTTACACCGAAGGAACGGTCGGTTTCGGCATTGATGCCCACGCCATGCTCGGGCTGAAGCTCGATGGTGGTGGCGGCACGGACGGCTCGAGCATCCTGCCGGTCAGCGACGGTAACGGCAAAGCGCCGGGCTCGTTCTCCACGGCGGGCGGCACGCTGAAAATGCGCGCGTTCGATACCGAGTTGAAGGCCGGTGACCTGTTCCTCACCAACCCGGTAATTGCCGGCGGTGACACGCGCATGCTGCCGCAGACCTTCCGTGGTGTGAGTCTGAGCAACCACAGCTTCGACGGCTGGCTGATCGAGGGTGGTCAGGCCAGTTTCACCAAGCCGTACAACCAAAGCGGTCACACGCGTATCGGCACTTCCTACGGCACCTTGGCTGACGGCGACGAGAGCCAGCACCTGAACTGGGCCGGTGTGGCCTGGAGCGGCGTCGAAGGTCTGACCAGCAGCCTCTACGCCTCTGAGCTCAAGGACATCTGGAACCAGTACTACTACGACCTCGACTACACCTGGCAGTTGAGCGATCTGGTCAGCCTCAACCCGGGCCTGCACTTCTATCACACGCAAGACACCGGCGATGCGCTGCTAGGCAACATCGACAACAACACCTACAGCCTGCATTTCACCGTGGGTATCGGTAGCCACAGCGTTACTGCTGCGTATCAGCGGGTCAACGGCAACACCCCGTTCGACTACATCAGCCAGGGCGACAGCGTTTACCTCGACAACTCGCAGCAGTACTCCGATTTCAACGGCCCGAACGAGCGCTCGTGGAAGCTCAAATACGCTTATGACTTCGCCGGTGTCGGCATGCCGGGACTGACCTCGTCGGTCTCCTACTCGCGCGGGACCGTAGACCTGACCAAGGTCGACGCCGACAGCAAAGGCTATTCCAACTGGTACAGCGCCGACGGCCGCAACGCCAAACACTGGGAACGCGATCTCGATCTGAAATACGTCGTGCAGAGCGGTCTGGCCAAGGATCTGGCGGTGCACCTGCAATGGGCAACCAACCGTGGCGGCAACGGTTACGGCGTGATCGATTCGGACACAGATGAATACCGCGTCATCATCGACTACCCGATCAACGTCTTCTAAGATCGGCGCCATAACACCGTCCTGAATTCAGTGATGCACCCTGTGGGAGCGAGCCTGCTCGCGAAAGCGGTCTACCATTCAACATCTATGTTGAATGACACAGCGCTTTCGCGAGCAGGCTCGCTCCCACAATGGGCATGGTTTCTGGCTTCGGCTGCAGTGTTTGGCCTACTACGCTTATAAGAATTCCCAACCGACAGCCCAATCATGATCGCGAGCCGTACCCCACCCGTTTCGGGCAAGACCGGACGCCCCGAGCTGCTGCTGATCTGCGGCAGTTTGCTGAGCGTGATCGCGATTGTCGGCATCGTCACTTTCCTGCTGATCCGCGAGCACGCCAACGCTCGGGAATCGGCCACCCGCAGCGCCACCACCATCGCGCAACTGATCGACGCCGATGTGCTGCGCACGGTCGAGCTGTACGACCTGACCCTGCAAGGCCTGATCGCTGCCGCCCAACGCGATGATCTGCAAACTGTCTCACCGCAGATTCGTCATCTGGCGCTGTTCGACCGCTCAACCACCGCGCGCTTCAAGGGCGACATTCTGTTGCTCGACAAACACGGCAACGTCATTGCCGATTCTTCGCGGGTCGAGCCGAAACCGGGCAATTTTGCCGACCGGGATTACTTCCTCGCCCACGCATTCAACCGTGACATCGGCATGTTCATCAGCCGACCGTTCAAGACCCGTTGCGATTGCGACGAAGCCAATCAATGGCGCATCAGTTTCAGCCGACGGATTTCCTCGGACACCGGTGAATTCGCCGGCGTAGCGGTGGCGTCGATGAAGCTCGACTACTTCGATCAGCTGTTCAACAGCCTCGACATCGGCAAGGACAGCACGCTGAACATCATCGACAACGACGGCGTCCTGTTGGCGCAGAAGCCCTATCTGCAGAGTGATTCGATCGGCAAGAGCTTCGGTAACCGACCCAACGTGATACGGATCCTGCGCGACAAGGATGGCAATGGCAGTTTCACCAGTACTTCGAGCATGGATCATCAACAGCGTCTCTATACCTATTCGCGAGTCGGCAATTTGCCGCTGACAGTGATGGTCGCGCTGTCCAGCGATGAAGTGTTCGGCACCTGGCGGCGCACCGCGATGTTGATCAGTGGGGCCACCGGCGTGCTGTGCGTGGGTTTGTTATGGCTGACCTGGTTGCTGGCCCGCGAGTTGCGCCGACGTCAGCGTGCCGAGCACGAACTGGCGCAATTGGCCGCCACCGACGCGCTGACCGGTGTGGCAAATCGTCGGATGCTTGATCAGGCATTGCGTCACGAGTGGTTCCGCGCTCAGCGCTCGGGTAAACCGATGTCGGTGATGATGATCGATGCCGATCACTTCAAGGCATTCAATGATCGACATGGCCATCAGGGCGGGGATCAGGCACTGAAGACGCTGGCCCGTGTCATCACTGAAAATGTCCGGCGACCGGCGGATCTGGTCGCGCGTTATGGCGGCGAGGAGTTCTCGGTGATTCTCGCCGAGACCGATGGTCATGGCGCGCAGCAGATTGCCGAGCATATTCGTCAGGCAGTGGAGCAGTTGCCGTTGGTCGACGGGGCTGAGCGGCCGATGACGGTGAGCATTGGTATCGCGACGTGGGCGGTGGCGAGTGAAATGACGCTGGAGCAGTTGTTGTTTGCGGCGGACAAGGCGTTGTATCAGGCCAAGGAGGGAGGGCGTAATCGAGTCGTGGTGGCTTCCTGAATGTTCTGCGCAGTTTGCGCTGGCGCCTTCGCGAGCAAGCTCGCTCCCACATTTGAAATGCATTCCCCTGTGGGAGCGAGCTTGCTCGCGAAGAGGCCGGATCAGGCACTAGAAAAACCACAGGCATAAAAAAAGGCCATCCGAGGATGGCCTTCAAAAAACTAGAGAGGTTTTTTACTTACACCGCCGCAACCGGGCGCATGTAAGAGATTGGTGCGGTGCTGGCGTCTTCGAACGTCACCACTTCCCACGCATCTGTCTGCTCAATCAACTTTCGCAGCAGTTGGTTGTTCAGTGCATGACCGGACTTGAAGCCTTTGAACTCACCAATCAGGCTGTTACCCAGCAAGTACAGGTCGCCAATGGCATCGAGGATCTTGTGCTTCACGAATTCGTCTTCATAGCGAAGACCGTCTTCGTTCAACACGCCATCAGCATCGACCACGATTGCGTTTTCAACGCTGCCGCCGAGTGCGAGGTTGTGCTTGCGCAGGTACTCGATATCACTCATGAAACCAAAGGTACGGGCGCGGCTGACTTCTTTTACGAACGAAGTGCTGGAAAAATCCACGCTTGCACTTTGGGTGCGGTCCCGGAAAACCGGGTGATCGAAATCGATCTCGAAGCTCACCTTGAACCCTTCGAAAGGGACGAAAGTGGCGCGCTTGTCGCCGTCTTCCACTGTCACTTCACGCAGGATGCGGATGAATTTCTTGGCGGCGTCCTGTTCTTCCAGGCCTGCCGATTGAATCAGGAATACGAAGGGTCCAGCGCTGCCATCCATGATCGGGACTTCGGACGCGGAGAGCTCGACGTAGGCGTTATCGATGCCCAGGCCAGCCATGGCCGAGAGCAAGTGCTCTACCGTGTCCACTTTGACGTCGCCGTTGATCAGCGTCGTCGACATAGTGGTTTCACCGACGTTTTCCGCGCGGGCAGGAATCTGCACCACAGGGTCGAGGTCAGCGCGACAAAACACAATGCCAGTGTCGACAGGCGCAGGCTTGAGGGTCAGATAGACCTTCTCACCGGAGTGCAGGCCTACACCTGTGGCACGGATAATATTTTTCAGTGTGCGTTGTTTAATCATGGCTTGGGCCGCTTCAGCGCAAATTGCGAACTGGTATCAACAAAGGCTGGCGATAATAGCAGACCGAGCCTTTGCTGAACACCAATCACCTTCATAGCCCTGATACATTCCATCAATCGGCCTGACGACGCAGGAAAGCCGGGATGTCCAGATAGTCCAGATCATCCTGCGGATTCATCTTCGCGGCAGCCGCAGCACCGGCCTGAGCCTGGTTGCGCATGACGGTCGGACGGTCCAGATCACGGTAATTGACCGCTGGCGCTTCCTGACGGGCCGGAGCCGGTTGTTGTACCTGGGCGGAAGCCATGGAGGTATGAACGGTGTTGTCGATGACCTTCACAGGCTTCTCGATTTTCGCGCCCAGACCAGTGGCAACCACGGTTACATGCAGTTCGTCGCGCATGTCCGGATCGATAACGGTACCGACCTTGACCATGGCGTGCTCGGAAGCGAAGGCTTCGATGATGCTACCCACGTCGGAGTACTCACCCAGGGACAGGTCAGGACCGGCGGTGATGTTCACCAGGATGCCGCGTGCGCCTTGCAGGTTCACGTCTTCCAGCAGCGGGTTGCGGATCGCCGCTTCAGTGGCTTCACGTGCACGGTTCGGACCGCTGGCGCAGCCAGTGCCCATCATCGCCATGCCCATTTCGCTCATCACGGTACGTACGTCGGCGAAGTCGACGTTGATCATGCCCGGACGCTTGATGATGTCGGAGATACCGCGAACGGCACCGGCCAGTACATCGTCAGCCTTGGCGAAAGCCGACAAGAGGCTGGCGTCTTTACCGAGGATGGTCAGCAGCTTCTCGTTGGGAATGGTGATCAACGAGTCAACGCTTTCCGAGAGCATGCGGATGCCTTCATCGGCGATCTGCATACGCTTGCGGCCTTCGAACGGGAACGGACGCGTTACTACCGCAACGGTCAGAATGCCCATTTCCTTGGCCACTTCGGCGATGATCGGCGCAGCACCGGTACCGGTACCGCCGCCCATGCCAGTGGTGATGAACACCATATTGGTGCCCTGCAGGACTTCGGCAATGCGCTCACGGTCTTCGAGAGCGGCCTGACGACCTACTTCAGGGTTGGCGCCAGCGCCCAGACCTTTGGTCACGCCGGTACCCAGTTGCAGAATGGTGCGCGCGCCGATGTTTTTCAGCGCTTGAGCATCAGTGTTGGCGCAGATGAACTCGACGCCTTCGATGTTGCTCTTGACCATGTGATTGACA
Source organism: Pseudomonas sp. CROZ-RG-20F-R04-15 (assembly GCF_022662375.1). Lineage (GTDB taxonomy): Bacteria > Pseudomonadota > Gammaproteobacteria > Pseudomonadales > Pseudomonadaceae > Aquipseudomonas. The sequence goes on from NZ_JAKNQL010000004.1 coordinate 223,545, forward strand.
GCGTTGCCGCCGCCACCGCCAACACCGATAACTTTGATTACCGGGCTTGCGGGGATGTTGTCTACGAGTTCGAACATTTTCCCTCTCCTTACATTCTCTAGTTTTTTCGCCTACTGCTTTTTTGTTGCGGTGTTGCGGTAAATCTTTAGAAGTTGCCTTGAACCCACTTCTTCAATCGGTCCAGCAACGGCGCCTGTGGCTCTTCGTTGCTGTAGCTGTCGCGGCTGCCGATGCCGGAGAACGAAACCCCGTCGGACTGCTTTTGCAGGCCGTACATCAACAAGCCAACGCCAGTGGAATAAATCGGGTTGCGCACCACGTCATCCAGGCCTTTCACGCCATGCGGTACACCGAGGCGTACCGGCATGTGGAAGATTTCCTCGGCCAGTTCAGTGGCGCCTTCCATCTTCGACGTACCGCCGGTCAGGACGATGCCGGCCGGGATCAGGTCTTCGTAGCCGCTGCGACGCAGCTCGGCCTGAATCAGCGTGAACAGTTCGTCGTAACGCGGCTCGACCACTTCGGCCAGGGCCTGACGCGACAGTTCGCGCGGTGGACGGTCGCCAACGCTTGGCACCTTGATGGTTTCACCGGCACCGGCCAGTTTGGCCAGGGCGCAGGCGTAGCGGATCTTGATTTCTTCGGCGTACTGGGTCGGGGTGCGCAACGCCATGGCGATGTCGTTGGTCACCTGATCACCGGCAATCGGGATCACTGCGGTGTGACGGATCGCGCCTTCGGTGAAGATCGCGATGTCGGTGGTGCCGCCGCCGATGTCGACCAGGCACACACCCAGCTCTTTCTCGTCATCGGTCAGCACCGAGTAGGCCGAAGCCAGTTGCTCAAGAATGATGTCGTCGATTTCCAGACCGCAGCGGCGCACGCATTTTTCAATGTTCTGTGCGGCGTTGACGGCGCAGGTGACCACGTGAACCTTGGCTTCCAGACGTACGCCGGACATGCCCAGTGGTTCGCGAACGCCTTCCTGGTTATCGATCACGTAATCCTGCGGCAGGGTGTGCAGCACACGCTGGTCAGCCGGGATCGCCACGGCCTGAGCGGCGTCGAGCACGCGCTCAAGGTCGGCCGAGCTGACTTCACGATCGCGGATCGCGACGATGCCGTGGGAGTTCAGGCTGCGGATGTGATTGCCCGCCACGCCGACGAACGCCGAGTGAATGCGGCAGCCCGCCATCAGTTGGGCTTCTTCGATCGCGCGCTGGATCGATTGCACGGTGGACTCGATGTTGACCACCACGCCCTTCTTCAGGCCACGGGACGGATGGGTACCGATCCCGACGATTTCCAGCGAGCCGTCGTCGGAAACCTCGCCGACCAGCGCCACCACTTTGGAGGTGCCGATATCGAGACCGACGATCATTTTGCCGCTTTGCACGTTTGCCATGGGTCCTGCCTCTTCTTAATTCTTTGCGACAGCGGGTTGGGCTGTCGTCGGCGCTACAGGTTCCCGCCAGCCAACAGCGAGGCCGTTGGCGTAGCGCAGATCGATGCGCGCAATGTTCGTAATCTGGTCTTTAAGCGTCTTGTCATAGATGGCGATAAAGCGGCGCATCTTTTCCACCAGGTTGCCGCGTCCCAGCAGCAACTCGATGCCGGGGCCGGAACTGCCGGCACCGGTGGTCAGGAACCAACTCCCGCGTTCACGCAGTTCCAGGCGTGCAATCGAGAAGCCCAACGGCCGCAGCATCTGGCTCAGCACCTGATACTGCTGCATGACTTGCTGCTGGGCCCGTTGTGGGCCGAACAGCTGTGGCAGGTGTTCGTAGTTCGCCAGTTCCTTGGGCGTAAATGCCTGGCCCTGGTTGTTCAGCAACGACTCGTCGCCCCAACGCGCCACCGGCAGTTGCTCTTCGAGGCGGATCACCACCTGGTCCGGCCACACCCGACGTACTTCGGCGTGGGCGATCCATGGCATCTGCTCAAGCTCGGTGCGCATGCCGGCCAGGTCGATGGTGAAGAAGCTCGACGCCACGTACGGCGCGATCCGCTGCTGCACCGCTTGCTGGCTGATGTAGCTCAGGTCGCCCTGCACGGCGATCTTGGTGATCGGCCGGTCAGCGTATGGCAGCAGACGCGTTGCCCCTTCGTATGTACCAAAGCCCAGCGCGACCAACAGCACCGGCCAGAACAGACTTTTCAGAAAGCTGAAATTGGCTTTCGGCAGGCGCGCGGACATCGGCTCTTTCGCCACCATGCGGCTGGCACCCCGCGGCACCGGCTTGCGGCCGGGTGCGGGAGGCTGATGTCGGAGCTGAGCGCCTTGCATCGTCTTAACCTCGAGCGTCTTCAACACTGGCGGCCAGAATGGCCAGAACCAGTTGCTGGAAATCCAGACCGGCCGCACGCGCGGCCATCGGCACCAGACTGTGATCGGTCATGCCCGGAGCGGTGTTCACTTCCAGGAACCAGAACTGCCCGTCGGCGTCCTGCATCACGTCCGCCCTGCCCCAACCGGCAATACCCAGCGCCTCACTGGCCTTGGCCGTGAGATCCATGAGTTCCTGTTCCTTGGCGGCATCCAGCCCGCACGGAATGCGGTACTGGGTATCGTTGGCGATGTACTTGGCGTCGTAGTCGTAGAACGTGTGCGGTGTACCCAGGGCGATAGGAGGCAACACCTGGTCACGCAGGGTGGCGATGGTGAACTCCGGACCTTGAATCCATTGCTCAACCAAGACTTGCGAATCGTAGGTACTGGCCGCTTTCCATGCGTCGATCAACTCGGACGCAGAACTCACTTTGGCCATCCCGATACTTGAACCTTCATGCGCCGGTTTGACGATCAAAGGGAAGCCCAGTTCCGTCGCTGCCGAAATACAATCGGCTTCGCTGCACAGTACGGCGTGACGCGGCGTCGGAATCCCGAGGCTGTGCCAGACCTGCTTGGTGCGCAGTTTGTCCATCGCCAGTGCCGAAGCCAGAATGCCGCTGCCGGTGTACGGAATACCCGCCACTTCGAGCAGGCCCTGCATGGAGCCGTCTTCACCGCCACGGCCGTGAAGAATGATGAAGGCGCGGTCGATCTTTTCGCTGAGCAGACGCTGCAGAATGTCGTCGCCAACGTCGATGCCAAACGCGTCCACGCCAGCGCTTTGCAGCGCGTCGAGCACGGCGTTACCGGATTTCAGCGACACCTCACGCTCGGCACTCAGGCCGCCGAAGAGCACGGCAACGCGGCCGAAGTCTTTCGGCGCGATAGTGGAAAACAGCTTGGCGTAGGCAGCAGTCATTTCAACTTCCCCTCGACCGACGCCGCCACGGCGCCAGCGAACAATTCACTTTTCAACAGCTTCGGCGCGAGACCGCCGATATCACCGGCGCCCTGGCACAGCAGGATGTCGCCGGCACGCAGCAGCGGCTTGACCAGTGGCGCCAGATCGACGCCACGCTCGATGTAGATCGGGTCGAGCTGACCACGCTGGCGGATGCTGTTGCACAGCTTGCGGCTGTCGGCGCCGGGGATCGGCTCTTCGCCGGCCGGATAGACTTCCATCAGCAGCAACACGTTGGCATCGGCCAGTACATTGACGAAGTCGTCGTACAGATCGCGGGTGCGGCTGTAGCGGTGCGGCTGGTAGACCATCACCAGACGGCGCTCCGGCCAGCCACCGCGTACGGCTTTGATCACCGCCGCGACTTCGGTCGGGTGGTGACCGTAGTCATCGACCAGCATCACGTTGCCGCCGTCCACCGGCAGTTCGCCGTAGACCTGGAAGCGCCGACCAACACCCTGGAAGCCCGATAGGCCCTGAACGATGGCTTCATCACTGACGCCTTCGTCGGTGGCGATGCAGATGGTTGCCAGCGAATTGAGCACGTTGTGATTGCCCGGCATGTTCACGGAAACATCCAGCGGCTCGCGGTCAGGACGCAGCACGGTGAAGAAGGTCTGCATGCCTTGCTGGCGAACATTGATCGCGCGCACGTCAGCGTCTTCGCTGAAGCCGTAGGTCACGGTCGGACGCTTCACCAGCGGGAGGATTTCGCGCACCACCGGATCGTCCAGGCACATCACCGCCAAACCGTAGAACGGCAGGTTGTGCAGGAACTCGACGAAGGTTTTCTTCAGTTTGTTGAAGTCGCCGTCGTAGGTCGCCATGTGGTCGGCGTCGATGTTGGTGACCACGGCCACCAGCGGTTGCAGATGCAGGAAGCTCGCATCGCTTTCATCGGCTTCGGCGATCAGGTAACGGCTGGTGCCGAGCTGGGCATTGGTGCCCGCAGCATTCAGACGGCCACCGATAACGAACGTCGGGTCCAGACCACCGGCAGCGAACACCGAAGCGATCAGGCTGGTGGTGGTGGTTTTGCCGTGGGTACCGGCGACGGCGATGCCGTGGCGATAGCGCATCAGCTCGGCGAGCATTTCGGCACGCGGCACTACCGGAATACGACGTTCAAGCGCGGTCGCGACTTCCGGGTTGGAGGTGTTCACAGCGCTCGACACCACCAGCACATCGGCGGTCGCGGCGTTCTCGGCACGGTGGCCGATGAAAATATGCGCGCCGAACGATTCCAGACGCTCGGTCACCGGCGAAGCTTTCAGGTCGGAACCGGAGACTTCATAGCCCAGGTTCAACAACACTTCAGCAATCCCGCACATGCCCACGCCGCCGATGCCGACGAAGTGGATGCGACGGATGCGGCGCATTTCCGGTTGTGGCATGGCCTTCTGATTCTCAACCATGGGCCACCTCCAGACAGGTATCGACCACGCTACGGGTGGCATCGGGTTTCGCCAGACGGCGGGCCGCTTGGGCCATATCTTCGAGTCGTTGCGGTTGCATCAAGACCTCTGTCAGGCGCGCGGCAAGGTCCGCGGCACCAGTCGTTCTTTGCGGCATCAGGAAGGCAGCGCCTTCACGGGCCAAATAATCGGCGTTGCGGGTCTGGTGATCGTCGATCGCGTGGGGCAAAGGCACCAGCATCGAGGGCAGACCGGCGGCAGCCAGCTCACTGATGGTCAACGCGCCTGCGCGGCACACCACCAGGTCAGCCCAGCCATAGGCCTGGGCCATGTCTTTGATGAACGGCTGCACCTGCGCATCGACGCCGGCGGCGCGGTAGCGCTCTGCAGTCACTTCATCGTGGTTTTTGCCGGCCTGATGAAACACTTCCGGGCGCAAATCGGCAGCGACTTGGGCCAGGGCTTCAGGCAGCAATTTGTTCAACGGTTCTGCGCCAAGGCTTCCGCCGAGGATCAGCAAACGCGCTTTGCGCCCTGCCAGAGCAGGTCGCGATGTGTCGAGGAACAGCTCGCTGCGCACCGGGTTGCCGGTGGTACGGCGGGTGTCCGACAGAGTAAAGGTGTCGGGGAACGCTTCACACACCCGGGCGGCGAACGGCACCAGCAACCGATTGGCGGTGCCGGCCACGGCGTTCTGCTCGTGAACGATCACCGGCACACCGGCCAGTTTTGCGGCGAGGCCACCGGGGCCAGTCACATAACCACCGAAGCCGACCACGCACACCGGCTTCAAGCGACGAATGATCGCCCGCGCCTGCCATACCGATTTCAGCAGCATGAACGGAGCCTTGAGCAGCGACAGCTTGCCCTTGCCGCGCAGGCCGGTAGCGTTGATGCGGTGCAGTTCCAGCCCAGCGGCCGGGACCAGTTCGTTTTCGATCCCGCGTGGTGTGCCGAGCCAGTGCACGGTGTAACCGCGCGCCTGAAACTCGCGGGCACAGGCCAGCGCCGGGAACACGTGGCCGCCGGTGCCGCCGGCCATGATCAATACGTTAGCGCCCATGATTCGGCTCCTCGGCGAAGTCGCTCTCATGGAATTCCATCTCTTCACTGCCCAGGTGGGTTCGACTCTCCCACTCGATCCTCAGCAACAAGCCGAGACAGGCACAGCAGATCACCAACGAACTGCCGCCGTAACTGAGGAACGGCAAGGTCAGACCTTTGGTGGGCAGCAGGCCGACGTTCACCCCGATGTTGATCAGGAATTGACCAATCCACAGGAACGACAGACCGTAGGCCACATAAGCAGCGAAGAACTGTTTGGCTTTCTCCGCCCACAGGCCGATGTACATGCCGCGAATACACACGAACACGAACAGCGCGACGGTGCACAGCGAGCCGACGGCGCCTAATTCTTCAGCCAGAACCGAGAACACGAAGTCGGTGTGCGCTTCCGGCAGGTAGAACTGTTTCTGCACGCTGTTGCCCAGGCCGACGCCGAGCCACTCACCGCGACCGAAAGCGATCAAGGCTTGCGACAATTGATAACCGGCGCCGAACTGGTCAGCCCACGGGTCAGCGAAGTTGGTCAGACGCGCCATTCGATATGGCTGCATCTGAATCAACAGCACCACGGCCCCGACCGCCAACACCACCATCAGCGAGAAGCGGAACAGTCCGACCCCGCCGAGGAACAGCATGGCCGCCGCAGCGCCCATCATCACCACGGTGGCTCCGAAGTCCGGCTCCATCAGCAACAGACCGGCCATCGGCAGCAGCACGATGAACGGCTTGAAGAAGCCCATCCAGCTTTCGCGTACTTCTTTCTGACGCCGCACCAGATAACCGGCGAGGTAGATCACCACGAACACCTTGGCGATTTCCGACGGCTGCACGTTGAAGAAGCTGAACCCGATCCAGCGCATCGAACCGTTCACTTCGCGACCGATGCCGGGAATGATCACCATCACCAGCAAGCCGAACGCGCCGATCAGCATCAGCCAGCCGAGGCGCTGCCAGGTGGCGATCGGAATCATCATGGTGACGATGCACGCGCCCAGGCCCAGCACCACATAAATAAGGTGGCGAATCATGTAGTACAGCGGACTGCCCGACTGCGCGGCTGCCACTTCAGTGGACGCCGAGGCGATCATGATCAAACCGAGACCGAGCAACGCCAGGCAACCGGCGAGCATCGGGAAGTCGAGGTCGATGCCGCGCCCGGTGATGATCGGCGACGGATACGGTTTGATGATATTGCGCAGGCTCATGCCAATTCCTCCACAGCGCGGACGAACTGGTGACCACGGTCTTCGTAATTCTTGAACATGTCGAAACTGGCGCAGGCCGGCGACAGCAGCACCACATCCCCCGGTTGGGCGGCGGCGCGGCATTGCGCGACGGCGTCGACCAGCGAGGTCGCGCGAATCAGTGGCACGGCATCGCCGATGGCTTCACCGATCTTGTCGGAGTCGCGGCCCATCAGGATCACGGCGCGGCAGTTGGCCGCGACAGGATCACGCAGATCGTTGAACTCGGCACCCTTGCCATCGCCGCCGGCGATCAGGATGACCTTGCCGTCGATGTCCGCGCCCAAGCCTTCGATGGCGGCCAGTGCGGCACCAACGTTGGTGGCTTTGGAATCGTTGTAGTAAGCGACGCCGTCGAGATCACGTACCCACTGGCAGCGATGTTCGAGACCGGCGAAGTTGCGCAAGGCCGAGAGCATGGCGTCGAACGGCAGGCCCACGGCATGACCCAGCGCCAGTGCCGCGAGGGCGTTGGACTGGTTATGTGCGCCGCGAATCTTCAGTTCACGTACCGGCAGCAGGTTCTGGAATTCGAAGGCCAGATATTTCTCGCCGTCTTCTTCACGAATACCGAAGGCCTTGAAATCCGGTTTGGTCAGGCCGAAGGTCCAGCACGGCTGGCCCTCGCCCATCAGCGGACGGCTCAGCGCATCCTGACGATTGACCACGAACTGCTTCGCCCCCCGGAAGATCCGGTGCTTGGCCAAGTGGTACGCCGGCAGACCGCTGTAGCGATCCATGTGGTCTTCGCTGATGTTCAGCACGGTGGCCACTTCGGCGTTGAGCTGGTCGGTGGTTTCCAGCTGGAAGCTCGACAGTTCCATCACGTACAACTCGACGTCGTCGCTGAGCAGGTCCAGCGCCGGGGTGCCGAGGTTGCCGCCGACGGCGACGCGCTTGCCGGCCGCAGCCGCCATCTCGCCGACCAGAGTGGTGACGGTGCTTTTCGCGTTGGAACCGCTGATGGCCACGATCGGCGCCTGCGCGTTACGCGCGAACAGCTCGATGTCGCCGGACAGTTTCACGCCACGGGCCGCAGCGGCTTGCAGGGCCGGGGTCGCCAGCGCCAGGCCGGGGCTCACGTAGAGCTCGTCGGCACGGCAGAGGAATTCGACGTCCAGCTCGCCACAACGCACTTCCACGTGCGGATAGTCACGCTTGAGCGTGGCCAGTTCCGGTGGATTTTCCCGCGTGTCCGCCACGGCAAACGACGTGCCCCGGTTCGCCAGGAAGCGAACCAGGGACATGCCGCTCTTGCCGAGGCCGACAACGATGCGGAAGTGGTCAGAAGCGATCAGAGACACTCGTTCTACCTCAGCTTCAGGGTGGCAAGGCCGACAAGCACGAGAATCACGGTGATGATCCAGAAACGGACGATCACGCGCGGCTCGGGCCAGCCCTTGAGTTCAAAATGGTGGTGTATCGGTGCCATGCGGAACACACGGCGACCGGTCAGCTTAAAGGACGCAACCTGAATGACGACTGACAGGGTTTCCATCACGAACACGCCGCCCATGATGAACAGGACGATTTCCTGACGGACGATCACCGCGATGGTGCCCAGTGCCGCGCCGAGTGCCAGTGCGCCGACGTCACCCATGAACACTTGCGCTGGGTAAGTGTTGAACCAGAGGAAGCCCAGCCCGGCACCGATCAGCGCACCGCAGAACACAATCAGCTCGCCCGCGCCCGGCACATAAGGAATCAACAGATATTCAGCGAATTTCACGTTACCCGACAGGTAGCAGAAGATGCCGAGGCCACCACCAACCATCACGGTTGGCATGATCGCCAGACCGTCGAGGCCGTCAGTCAGGTTGACCGCGTTGCTCGAACCGACGATCACAAAGTAAGTCAGCACGATAAAACCGAGGCCCAGCGGAATGCTGTAATCCTTGAGCATCGGCAGAATCAGCGTGGTTTCCACCGGCGTGGAAGCGGTCATATAAAGGAAGATCGCCGCGCCGAGGCCGAACACCGATTGCCAGAAATACTTCCAGCGGCTCGGCAGGCCACGGGAGTTTTTCTCGATGACTTTGCGGTAATCGTCGACCCAGCCAATGGCGCCGAACAGCAGGGTCACCAGCAGAACAGTCCAGACATAACGGTTGCTCAGGTCAGCCCAAAGCAGGGTGCTGACGCCGATCGAAGAGAGAATCAGCGCGCCGCCCATGGTCGGGGTGCCCGACTTGGACAGGTGCGATTGCGGACCGTCGTTACGAACGGATTGACCGATCTGACGGTTCTGCAGGGTGCGGATCATCCACGGGCCATAGCACAGCGACAAAACCAGCGCGGTCAGTACACCGAGAATCCCGCGCAGGGTCAGGTACTGAAAGACCGCGAAGCCTTTGTAGAACTGTTGCAGATACTCCGCTAGCAGCAGCAGCATTAATGTTTCTCCAGACTGGACCCGCACAGAGCCGCAACGATGTTTTCCATCGCTGCACTGCGCGAACCCTTGATCAAAATGGTGGTGTTTGTGTCCTGCTCGGCGTCGAGGGCCTGAATCAGTTCGGCTTGCGTGCCGAAGTGATGCGCCTGTTCACCGAAAGCGTTTACGGCGTGAACCATGTTTGGCCCAACGGCATAAAGCGCGGAAACCTTGCCACGGGCGTACTCGCCCACGTCGCGGTGCCCCTGCTCCGCCCAATCGCCCAACTCGCCGATATCTCCGAGCACCAGGACGGTGCGGCCGGAAAAGCCGGCGAGTATATCAACGGCCGCGCACATCGAGGTGGGGTTTGCGTTGTAAGTGTCATCAATCACGCGCATGCCGTTTTTCGCCAGTTGCGCGACAGTGCGGCCCTTGACCGGTTGCACGGCGCCAAGCCCGGTGGCGATGCCGAACAGCGACACGCCCAAGGCGTGCGCGGCAGCGGCGGCGGCCATGGAATTGGCGACGTTGTGGGTGCCGAGCAGGTTCAGTTGAACGCGTTCGACACCTTCAGGTGTGTGCAGATTGAAGGCCGGGCAACCACGCGCATCGGTGGTCAGATCGCTGGCATGGAAATCCGCCTGAGTGTTGCTCAGGGCGAAGGTCAGCACTTTGCGCGCGCCGGCACGGGTCTTCCAGATACCGAAAGCCTTGTCATCGAGATTGAGCACGGCGACACCGTCGGCCGCGAGCCCGTCGATGATTTCACCTTTGGCTTCGACGATTTTTTCCGGCCCGCCAAACTCACCGACGTGCGCGGTGCCGGCATTGTTGAGGATCGCCACGTGCGGCTTGGTCAGCCCGACTGTGTAAGCAATTTCGCCGAGACGCGAAGCACCCAGTTCGATCACCGCCGAAGTGTGCTCCGGGGACAGTTCGAGCAGGGTCAGCGGTGCGCCGAGGTCGTTGTTCAGATTGCCACGGGTGGCGAGTACCGGGCCGCGCGTGCGCAGGATGCTCGCGAGCATTTCCTTGACCGTGGTCTTGCCGCTGGAGCCAGTGATCGCGACGACAGGCTGGGTGAAGGCGGCACGGTTCAGCGCACCCAACTGGCCGAGGGCCTGACGGGTGTCCTTGACCAGCAGTTGCGGCAGCGTGCTGTCGGCGACTTCACGCTCGACCAGCGCAGCCACGGCGCCTTTGGCAGCGACGTCATTCAAATAGTCATGACCGTCGAAACGCGGACCGGTCAGGGCAATGAACAGTTGGCCAGGCTGAATTGCACGACTGTCGATGCTGACGCCGTCAAAACTGGCATCAGCCGCGATCAAACGGGCATCGAGCGCGTTGGTCAGTTCGCTGAGTTTCAAAGCCTTAAGCATGGGCCACCTCCCACGCGGTCAGGGCGTGATCAGCCTCGACCAGATCGGAGAAAGCGTGGCGCTCGCCGTTGATTTCCTGATAGTCCTCGTGACCTTTACCGGCCAGGACAATCACGTCATCGGCGGACGCGCCGGCAATCAGTTGTGCAATCGCCTGACCACGGCCGGCGACGAAAGTGACTTTATCCACAGCCGTGAAACCGGCGCGGATGTCGTCGAAAATCACCGCTGGATCTTCGGTGCGCGGGTTGTCGTCGGTGACCAGCACCTGATCGGCAAGACGCTCAACTACTTCAGCCATCAACGGACGCTTGCCGCGATCACGGTCGCCGCCGCAGCCGAACAGGCACAGCAGTTGACCTTTGACGTGCGGGCGCAGCGCGGTCAGGACTTTTTCCAGCGCGTCCGGGGTGTGGGCGTAATCGACCACCACCAACGGCTGCGTACCACCACCGAGACGCTGCATGCGCCCGGCCGGGCCTTCGAGTTTCGGCAGCACTTTGAGAATTTCGTCGAGCGCGTAATCCAGACCGAGCAGCGCGCCGACCGCCGCCAGCACGTTGCTCAGGTTGAAACGGCCGAGCAGCGTGCTGCGCAGATGATGTTCGCCCTGCGGCGTGACCAGCGTGGCGCGCACGCCGTGGTCGTCGAACTGCGCTTCGCGGCAATACAGGTAGGCGCTGCTGTCGAGCAGGCTGTAGGTAATCAAGCGCGATTCACGTTTTTCAGCGGCCAGTTGCCGGCCGAAATCGTCGTCGAGGTTGACCACGCGGCACTTCAGGTCATTCCAGGCGAACAGCTTGGCCTTGGCCTCGGCGTACGCCTGCATGGTGCCGTGATAATCCAGGTGATCGCGGGACAGGTTGGTCATCACCGCGACATCGAACGCCAGTGCAGTGACGCGGCCCTGATCCAGACCGTGGGACGAGACTTCCATGGCCACGGCTTTGGCGCCGGCCTTTTTCAGGTCGCCCAAAGTCGCTTGCACGGCAATCGGATTCGGCGTGGTGTGCAAACCGCTTTCCAGTGCGCCATAGAAGCCGGAACCCAAGGTTCCGACGATGCCACAATGCTGGCCGAGCAGATCCAGTGCCTGCGCAACCAATTGGGTCACGCTGGTTTTACCGTTGGTACCAGTCACGCCGATCAGATTCAGGTGATGGCTCGGCTCACCGTAAAAACGCCCGGCGATATCCGACAACTGTGCCGCCAGACCTTTGACCGGAATCAGCGGCACGTCAGTGATCGGCAGCACGGTGGCGCCTTCGACTTCATAAGCTACAGCCGCAGCACCGCGTTGCAGTGCGTCAGCAATGTGCGCACGGCCATCGAATTTGCCGCCGGGCACGGCGAGAAACAGATCGCCCGCGCGCACGTTGCGGCTGTCCAGCGCCAATTCACGGATCAACAGATCGTGGCCGGCGTGGGGGAATATCTTGTTCAGACTTAATGACATCAGCCGCGCCCTCCATTGGCTTTCAGCGGAACGACCGGGGTGGCGTTGGCTTGTTGCGTCGTCGGCAAGTTGTCCGGCGTGACGTTCATCAGGCGCAGGGTGCCGGACATCACGCGGCTGAACACCGGCGCCGATACCAGACCACCGAAGTAACCGGCCTTGGACGGCTCATCGATCACCACCACAATCGCGTAACGCGGATCGCTCATCGGGCCGAAACCGGCGAACAGTGAGCGGTAAGAGTTTTCGGCGTAGCCCTTGGTGCCCACCGAGGTCTTGCGCGCAGTACCCGATTTGCCCGCCACGTGATACGCCGGCACCTGCGCACGGAATACGCCGCGCGGCGCCTCGATCACTTGGGTCAGCATGCCTTGCATGGTTTTCGCCACGGCTTCCGGCAGCACTTGGGTGGTCTGCGGCATCTTGTCGGTTTTGATCAGGGTCAGCGGTGCGAGGCGACCATTGTTGGCCAGCGCCGAGAACGCGTGAACCAGCTGAATCGCGGTCACGGAAATACCGTAGCCATAGGACAGCGTCGCGGTTTCAGCCTTGCGCCACTCGCGATAGTTCGGCAGGTTGCCGACACGCTCGCCCGGGAAGCCGAGGCCGGTGTCCTGACCGAGACCGACTTTCTGTGCGAGGCGGAAAATCGTTTCGCCGCCGATATCGAAGGCGACCTTACTCATGCCGACGTTACTGGAATTGATCAGAATGCCGGTCAGATCGAGCACCGGGCCTTCAGTCCTGGAAACGTCCTTGATCGTGTACTTGCCGATCTGCAGGGAACCCGGATACACCTCGACGGTGTCGCTCGGTTTCCAGCGACCGGTTTCGATCGCGGCGCTCATCGAGATGGCTTTCATGGTCGAACCCGGTTCGAACACGTCGATCATCGCGCGGTTACGCATCATCGCCGGTTGCAGGTTGCGACGGTTGTTCGGGTTGTAGGTCGGCTGGTTGACCATGGCCAGAATCTCGCCGGTCTTGACGTCCATGATCACCAGACTGCCGGCCTTGGCGCCGTTCTCGATGATTGCGTTACGCAGTTCGCGGTTGGCCAGGTATTGCAAACGCAGGTCAATGGACAACGCCAAGGGCTTGCCGGCCTTGGCGTTTTTGGTGACCTGAACATCCTTGATCAGCCGACCGCGCCGATCCTTGATGACCTGCCGCTTGCCGGGCACCCCGGCAAGCCATTCGTCATAAGCGAGTTCGACACCTTCGCGACCGTGGTCATCGATGTCGGTAAACCCGACCATGTGTGCGGTGACTTCACCGGCCGGGTAGAACCGGCGGAATTCTTCGATGCCATAAACGCCCGGCACTTTCAGGTCGAGCACAGCCTGGCCCTGCTCGGGGGTCAACCCGCGCACCAGGTAAATGAATTCTTTGTTGGCCTGGGCTTCGAGGCGTTCGGTCAGGGCTTTCGGATCTTGCCCCAGCGCGGCAGCGAGTGCCGGCCACTTCTCTTTCGCCGTCTGCATTTCCTTGGCGTTGGCCCACAGTGTGGTCACCGGGGTACTCACGGCCAAAGGCTCGCCGTTACGGTCGGTGATCAGACCACGGTGAGCCGGAATCGGAATGTGACGCAGACTGCGCGCGTCGCCCTGACCTTTGAGGAAGTCACGGTCAACCACTTGCAGGTCGATGATGCGCCAGCAGATCGCCGCGACCATCACGCCGAGCAGCGCCACCATCAGGCGGAAGCGCCATGGGAACAGTGCGCCTTCGAGTTTCATCATGGCGCCACCATCTTCACGTCAGCCGCGCCGGGAATGTGCATTTTCAGTTGTTCGGTGGCCAGCACTTCGATGCGGCTGTGCGCGGTCCAGGTGCTCTGTTCGAGAATCAGGCGGCCCCACTCGGCCTGCGCCTTGTCGCGCACGCTGAGTTCGTTGTAAAGAGTGTTGAGCAACTGCCGGTTCCAGTGCGCGCTGTACGACACGGCGATGGCCGAGACGAGCACGCCGATGAACAGCAGCAGCATCAGAAAGCTGCCGCCGGGCAATGGCTTGGCGAAAAGCTTGCTCACCGCAACTTCTCCGCGACGCGCATGACGGCGCTACGGGAACGTGGGTTGGCTTTGAGTTCGGCGTCGGAGGCCGTCTGCGCTTTGCCATGGACTTTGATTTTCGGTTCGAACGCGACGTGGCGAACCGGCAGGTTGCGCGGCAGGTTGTCGGCTTCGCCTTTCACCAGTTTGCGCATGAACAGTTTGACGATACGGTCTTCCAGCGAGTGGAAGCTGATCACCACCAGACGGCCGCCGATTTCCAGAGCATCCAGTGCGGCTTCGAGGCCGGCTTCCAGATCGCCCAGTTCGTTGTTGACGTGAATGCGCAAACCCTGGAATGCACGGGTGGCCGGGTTCTTGCCCTTTTCCCATGCCGGGTTGGCGACTTTCAATACTTCGGCCAGATCGGCAGTGCGCTCGAACGGCTTGATGTCGCGACGCTCGGCGACAGCGCGAGCCATGCGACCGGAGAAACGTTCTTCGCCGTATTCCTTGAACACCCGGGCGATTTCCTCAGCCGGCGCGGTGTTGACGAATTCGGCAGCGCTGATGCCACGGGACGGATCCATGCGCATGTCCAGCGGGCCGTCGTTGAGGAAACTGAAGCCGCGCTCAGCGTCGTCGAGCTGCGGCGAAGACACGCCGAGGTCGAGCAGAATGCCGCTGACCTTGCCACTCAGACCTTGTTCGGCGACCACCGAACCGAGCTCGGCAAAGCTGCGCTGCACAACGACAAAGCGGCCGTCTTCGGCCGCTAGCGTTTGCCCGGTGGCAATCGCTTGAGGATCTTTGTCGAATCCGATGAGCCGACCGTCCGTGCCGAGCTGGCTGAGGATCAGCCGGCTGTGTCCGCCGCGCCCGAACGTTCCGTCCAGATAGCAGCCATCAGGACGTACGGCGAGAGCCTCGACGGCTTCGTCAAGCAGTACGGTGATGTGGTTAAAGCCGCTATCAATAGTCACAGGATCAAATCACGCAGTTCATCAGGCATCGCGCCCGGTTGTTGAATAGCAGCAAGGTCAGCGGCAGATACCGCGTTCCATGCATCCTCGTCCCACAATTGGAACTTGTTCAGTTGGCCTACCAGCATTGCGCGCTTATCGAGCTTGGCGTATTCGCGCAGACGCGGTGGAACCAGAAAACGACCACTGCCATCGAGTTCGAGGTCGACGGCATTACCAATCAGCAAACGTTGCAGGCGACGGTTCTCTTCGCGAAGCGAAGGAAGCGCGCGCAACTTGGTTTCAATAATTTCCCACTCGTCGAGCGGATAGACACACAGACATGGATCAACGGCATCAATGGTCACGATCAATTGGCCCGAACTGCGCGAATCGAGCTCGTCACGGTACCGGCTCGGCATGGCGAGACGGCCCTTTGCGTCGAGACTGATAGCGTTAGCTCCGCGAAACACGTCTGCGTTTCTCCAATTTTTATCGTTTTGAGCTCAAAAAACCCACTTCATGCCACTTTCCGCCACTTGCGCACACTATAGGAATGCGCCCACCACACCGTCAAGGCGCGGATTAAAGGAAAACCCTTACAGAACGGAGATTTAGGAGCTTAAAAGGAGGTGTAACGACAATCTGGCGCAGACTTTCGACCCATAACTTGATGCAGCACTGATAGCTGCGCTCGAAAGTTAAAGTGATTTGTTAAGAGTAAGATTTTTTCGGTATTACAAAAGCGCTTCTGCTGATGATTGAAGCAAGGTGGGAAATGGCTATTACTGCGTTTGCCGCTGCCGAACTTTCAGAGCAGGCCTGCTGATATTACACAGCCCTGTTGCCATTGATTCAAGCAGGGAAAGAAAAAGGTGGAGAGTCGATCTGTAAGCCGGGTTCTGTCTTGAACAGTCATTCGTCTACGATGGCCATCACTGGACATCTTTAGCAACCTACCCGGTCCCAGCGCGGGCCACGCCTTGGGACCCTATTTGGTCTTGCTCCAAGTGGGGTTTACCTAGCCACGAACTGTTGCCAGACGTGCGGTGCGCTCTTACCGCACCTTTTCACCCTTACCGGCGCTTGAGCGCTTAGGCGGTTATTTTCTGTGGCACTTTCCGTAGGCTCACGCCTCCCAGGCATTACCTGGCACTTCGCCCTATGGAGCCCGGACTTTCCTCCCCCCCCTAATTTTCATAGAGGGCAGCGACTGTCCGATCGACTCTCCGCCGCGAAGGTTAACGGCAGAGCGCCTGAAGAACAAGCGCTAAAAGCCTCAAGACCGCTATGGGCGACGGCTTACACGCCTTTCTGTTTCTCCAGCGCGACCTGATACAGCACGTTTTTGCGTTCGCCGGTGATCTGCGCTGCCAACGCGGCGGCGCGCTTGAGCGGCATTTCTTCGAGCAGCAGCTCGAGGATGCGCATCGCCTCGCTGCTGACTGCATCTTCAGACTCTGGCGCAGTCCATCCGGCCACCAGCACGACGCATTCGCCGCGCTGCTGATTGCTATCCGACTCGACGAACGCGCGCAACTCAGCCAAAGGCAGGCCCTTGAGCGTTTCAAAGGTTTTGGTGATTTCACGGGCGAGCAATGCCTGACGCTCACCACCAAACACTTCTTCCATATCCTGCAGGCATTCAAGGATGCGATGCGGAGCTTCATAGAAGATCAGCGTGCGCGGCTCTTCTTTAACAGCTTCCAGTCGCGCCTTGCGCCCGACCGATTTGGCCGGCAGAAAACCTTCGAAGATGAAACGGTCAGACGGCAGTCCGGCCGCCGACAGCGCCGCGATAAGCGCACAGGCGCCAGGCACCGGGACTACGTTGATCCCGGCCGCGCGGGCCTGACGCACCAAGTGATAACCCGGATCGGAAATCAGTGGCGTCCCCGCATCGGAAATCAGCGCGACGTTATCGCCCGCCAACAAACGGGTAATAAAGCGGCTACCTTCATCTCTTTCGTTATGTTCGTGACAAGCGGCCAGCGGCGTGGCAATCCCGAAATGCTGCATCAGGCGCGCCGAGTGGCGAGTGTCTTCGGCAGCGATCAGTGCCACTTCACGAAGGATTTTCAGGGCCCGGGCGCTGATGTCGTCCAGGTTGCCGATGGGCGTCGCCACCACATAAAGCGAGCCAGCAGCGGAATTCAGGGAACCTGGAGCAGTCAAAGCGCACACCTCGTGATCGGTAAAAGCGGCCATTGTAGCGCGTCACGAGACTTGCGATGCGTTCAAGCCGAGCCCGGTTTTGTACGCAGTTGTGCGCCGCCGCAACATTTACTCCAGCTAAATTGTCCGTTTCACGCCACTAACATCGCGCCCCGGCCAGTGCTTGGGTACAATTCGACGCTAATTTGATCGAGTATCAGGAACACTTACATGATCGCTTGCCTGCGGCTGTTCACTGCCCTCTGCCTCGCTGCCCTGTTGGCGGCTTGCGCCAGCTCCCCTTCCTCCAGCCTTGGCGAACTTCCACGGACCCCGGATGCCAGCATCGAGCAACTGCTCGAACAGGCGACCCAGGCGAAAACCCCGGAAAAAGCCGCTCTGTTGCGCCTCAGCGCTGCGGATCTGGCTTACCGCCAGGGCAATGCCGGTCAGTCTGCGCAGATCCTGCAACAAGTGCCGATGGAGCAACTCAAGCCAGGCCAGCAGATTTTTGCCAGCACGCTGAATGCCGAACTGGCCATGACCCGCAATCAGCCGAAAGCTGCGCTGACTGCCCTGAGCCATCCAAGCCTGCAACACCTGGGCGAGATGCCTGAAGAGCAGCAAGTGCGCACCGGCACCGTGCATGCCCGCGCCCTTGAAGCCGACGGCCAGACACTGGCTGCCGCTCGCGAGCGCGTATTCATCGCACCGATGCTGCAAGGCGAAGCCGCGAGCAAGAACCACGAAGCGATCTGGACCCTGATCGGCTCGCTGCCGACCGACCAGCTGCAACCCAACACCACCGACGACCTCGGCGGCTGGATGGGCCTGGCCATGGCAGTGAAATCTGCCGGCACTCTGGAACAGCAGCAAGCCGCGATCGACACCTGGCGCGCGCAGAATCCAAAGCACCCGGCCGCAATCAACCTGCCGCTGCCGCTGACCAAACTCAAGGAACTGGCCAGCCAGCCGCTGAGCAAGATCGCCCTGCTGCTGCCACAAGACGGTCCACTGGCCGCCGTTGGCAAGGCACTGCGTGAAGGCTTCATGGCTGCGCACTATCAGGCGCAGCAGGCCGGACAGAAGCCGCCAGCGATCGAGTTCTACGACAGCTCGAAACTGACTTCGATGGACGAGTTCTACCGCAAGGCTCAGGCTGACGGCGTGCAACTGGTCGTCGGACCGCTGGAAAAACCACTGGTCAAACAACTGAGCACCCGTCCGCAACTGCCGATCACCACCCTCGCGCTGAACTACAGCGAAGGCGATCAAGGCCCGGCGCAACTCTTCCAGTTTGGTCTGGCCGCCGAAGACGAAGCCCGCGAAGTCTCGCGCCGTGCCCGTGCCGATGGTCTGCACCGCGCTGCGATCATGGTGCCGAAAGGCGAATGGGGCGACCGCGTCCTGCGCGCATTCAGCCAGGACTGGCAGGCTAACGGTGGCAGCATCGTCGCCACCGAACGCGTTGATCAGCCGGTGCAACTGGCCCAGCAGATTGCCGACATGTTCCAGCTGCGCCAAAGCGAAGCCCGCGCCAAGAGCCTGCAGAATGCTGCCGGTACCAACGTAGCAGCGCAGCCGTCGCGTCGTCAGGACATCGAATTCATCTTCCTGGCCGCCACGCCGCAACAGGCGCAGCAGATCAAGCCGACCCTGAACTTCCAATACGCAGGCGATGTTCCGGTTTACGCGACTTCGCACGTTTACAGCGCCAGCGGCGACGTCAACCAGTACAACGACATGAACGGCATTCGCTTCTGCGAAACGCCGTGGCTGCTGGACAACAGCGATCCACTGCGTCAGCAAGTGGTTGCACAATGGCCGCAAGCCGCCGGCAGCCTCGGTCGCCTGTACGCGATGGGTGTCGATGCCTACCGCCTGGCACCGCGCCTGGGTCAACTCAAGGCTCTGCCGGACAGCCGCATCGACGGTGAGTCGGGCAGCCTCGGCATGACCCAGACTCAACGCGTTGTGCGTCAGTTGCCTTGGGCGCAGTTCGTCAGCGGCCAGGTTCAGCGCCTGCCGGACACCCCGCGCTAATGCCCGACAGGTCACGCTCGCAAAGCGGCAAGGATGCCGAGCGCCAAGCGCTCGAGCATCTGCAACAACAAGGTCTGCGTTTGCTGGCGCAGAACTGGTTTTGTAAACGCGGCGAGCTTGATCTGGTCATGCTTGATGGCGATACAGTAGTATTCGTTGAAGTTCGCTACAGAAAAAACACTCAATGGGGTGGCGCGCTCGCTAGCATCGATGAGCGCAAGCAGCAGAAACTGATTTTCGCTGCGCAGTATTTTCTTCAGCGCGAGTCGCGTTGGGCCAATTCCCCTTGCCGCTTCGACGTGGTGGCCATCGACAGCCATCCGGATCAGCTGAACTGGTTGCAGAATGCTTTCGACAGTTGATCGTCGGCGTTGCGACCCGGACAATCCCACCGACAAATTTTGCTCTTTGCTTTGCGGGCTGCACATTCATGTGCCGGACAGCCGCGCTACTTAAGGTCACACAGATGGACATGCAATCCCGAATTCGCCAGCTTTTCCAGGCCAGTATCGACACCAAGCAACAGGCGATGGACGTACTTGCACCGCACATCGAGCAAGCCAGCCAGATCATGGTCAACGCCCTGCTCAACGAGGGCAAAATGCTTTCGTGCGGCAATGGCGGCTCGGCCGGTGATGCCCAGCACTTCTCTTCGGAGCTGCTCAACCGCTTCGAGCGCGAGCGCCCGAGCCTGCCGGCTATCGCCCTGACCACCGACACCTCGACGATCACCTCGATCGCCAACGACTACAGCTACAACGAAATATTCTCCAAACAGATCCGCGCGCTCGGTCAGCCGGGCGACGTCTTGCTGGCGATTTCGACCAGCGGTAACTCGGCAAACATTATTCAAGCGATCCAGGCCGCACATGATCGCGAAATGATTGTCGTAGCTTTGACCGGACGCGATGGCGGCGGCATGGCGTCGCTGCTGTTGCCCGAGGACGTCGAGATTCGCGTACCGGCCAATGTCACTGCACGTATTCAAGAAGTCCACTTGCTGGCGATCCATTGCCTTTGCGATCTGATCGACAGCCAACTGTTCGGGAGTGAAGAATGACCCCTAATCGCCTTGGCCTTCTGGCCTTGACCCTGTGCCTCGGCATCAGCGGCTGCACCTCGGTGGTGAACGCCAGCCGTGAAGCACCGATCGATGACGACCGCGGTACCCGCACCTTCGGCAGCAAGATCGACGACTCGTTGATCGAAACCAAAGTGGGCGTAAACGTGGCCAAAGCCGACCCGGCCCTGGACAACGATTCGCACATCGTCGTCACCAGTTTTAACGGCGTGGTATTGCTGGCCGGTCAAACGCCTCGCGCAGATTTGAAAGCCAAGGCTGAACAAGCGGCAGCAGCCGTCCAGCGGGTGAAAACCGTTCACAACGAACTGCAAGTCATACCGCCCTCCGGCTTCCTGGCGCGCCAGAACGACACCTGGCTGACCTCCAAGATCAAAACCCAGATGCTCACCGACGCCAGCATTCCCGGTTCGCGCATCAAGGTCGTGACCGAGAACGGCATCGTCTATCTGCTGGGTCTGCTGACCAAACAGGAAGCCACTCAGGCGACCAACCTGGTTCAGGGTGTTTCCGGCGTACAGAAAATCGTCAAGCTGTTCGAATACATCGACTGACAGCCGAAACGCGCACACAAAAAAGGCGATCCATCCGGATCGCCTTTTTTATTACTTCACCACTTTCAAACTAGGCCGGCCGCTAGGGCGCGGTGGCTCACTGTCCGGTGGCGGCAAGTCGTCATCCGCCTCGATCTCTTCTTCGTCATCCATCGGTGACTCGAGATCGAACACCATGCCTTGACCGTTCTCCCGGGCATAAATACCCAGAATCGCGCTGATCGGCACGTACAAGCTGTGCGGAACACCACCGAAGCGACCCTCGAAGGTCACCACGTCGTTGTCCATGTGCAGATGACGCACGGCACTTGGCGAGATGTTCAGGACGATCTGGCCGTCACTGGCGAAACCCTGCGGCACCTGCACCGCCGGGTATTCGGAATTGACCAGCATGTGCGGGGTGCAATCGTTATCAACAATCCACTCGTAGAGCGCGCGGACCAGATAAGGTCGACTGGAGTTCATAGCGGCTCCTTAAGCCTTAGCGCATATCGCGTTCGACACCAGACAGACTCGCCTGGAAAGCCTCACGCGCAAACGAGCGCTCCATATAATCAAGCAGCGGCTTGGCTGGCCGCGGCAGTTCAATACCCAGAATCGGCAAACGCCAGAGTATTGGCAATAGGCAGCAATCCACCAGACTTTGTTCCTCACTGAGGAAAAACGGCTTGTCGGCAAACAATGGCGACACGCCCGTCAGGCTTTCACGCAATTCCTTGCGCGCCACGACTCGCGCGGCCTCCTTGGACTTGGGATCCAGAATCAGATCCACCAGACCACACCAGTCGCGCTGAATACGATGAATCAGCAAACGGCTGTTGGCACGCGCCACCGGGTAAACCGGCATCAATGGCGGATGCGGGTAACGCTCATCCAGATATTCCATCACCACGGTCGACTCCCACAACGCCAGGTCACGATCGACCAGCGTCGGCAGACTGCCGTAAGGGTTTACCTCAATCAGTTTAGGCGGCTGGCGACCAGCTTCCACATAAATGATCTCGGCGCTGACACCCTTCTCTGCAAGCACAATGCGCACTCGGTGGGAATAGTGGTCGGCGGGGTCGGAGTAACAGGCCAACCGATTGGTCACGCCCATGGCGATCCTCCTCGCTTGTTGAATTTGTCGGAACCGGAAAAACGCGCGCGCCCAGAGGGCGCCTCCCGCAACACCTGGCGGACCAGATGTTGCGCTATCGGAGGCGCCCTTGGGCGCGCGCGATTAACAGCAATGCTTGAAGCGTATCAGTGCACGTCTTTCCAGTATTCACGCTTGAGCAGGTAGGCGAACACAAAGAAGAACGCCAGGTACAGCAAGACATAAGTACCGATGCGCTGATGTTGCAGCTTAACCGGGTTAGCCGAGTAAGCCAGGAAGGTTACCAGATTCTTGACCTTCTCATCGAACTGCTCTTCGTTCAGAGCGCCGGATTTCGGCACGATGGTCAGCTGATCACACGCTTCATGAGTCAGAGGCGTACCGGTCAGCGGATCATATTGCTTCTTGCCGTCTTCGACGATCTGCACTTGCTTGCAGCCCACGACCTGACGACCCTGCAGGCCGACCAGCACGTTAGGCATGCCGACGTTCGGGAAGACCTTGTTGTTCACACCCCATGGGCGTGCCGGATCTTCGTAGAACGACTTCAGGTAACCGTAGAGCCAATCAGTGCCACGCACACGAGCGACCAGAGTCAGATCCGGTGGTGCCGCGCCGAACCAGGTCTTGGCGTCCGCCGGCTGCATCCCGATGGTCATGTGATCACCGATCTTGGCGCCGGTGAACACCAGCTTCTCCAGCATCAGTTCGTGCGGCACACCGAGATCATCGGCAACGCGCTCGTAACGCTGGAACTTGGCACTGTGGCACCCCATGCAATAGTTGGCGAAGGTGCGCGCACCGTCCTGCAAGGCAGCTTTGTCGGAGACATCGATGTCGACTTTTTCCAGCTCCGGACCACCGTGTTCAGCGGCGAAAGACAGCACAGGCAACGCAGCAAAAATCAGAGCAAAAAATAACTTTTTCATCAGCCAGTCACCCTTTCCGGAACCGGTTTGGTCTTCTCGAGCCTGGTGTAGAACGGCATCAGAATGAAGTAGGCGAAGTACAGGAAGGTGCAGACCTGCGACAGCAAGGTTCGCTCCGGCGTCGGCGCAAGCACACCAAGAACGCCGAGAATCACGAACGAAATGCAGAACACCAGCAGCCAGATTTTGCTCATCCAGCCTTTATAGCGCATCGATTTGACCGGACTGCGATCGAGCCATGGCAACACGAACAGCACCGCAATCGCCGCCCCCATAGCGATAACGCCCATGAGTTTGTCCGGGATTGCACGCAGGATTGCGTAGAACGGCGTGAAGTACCAAACCGGGGCAATGTGTTCTGGCGTCTTGAACGGGTTGGCTTGCTCGAAGTTTGGTTTTTCGAGGAAATAACCGCCCATTTCCGGGAAGAAGAACACGATAAAGCAGAAGATAAACAGGAACACTACGACACCGACAATATCCTTCACGGTGTAGTACGGGTGGAAGGCAATGCCGTCCAGCGGGATGCCGTTTTCGTCTTTGTGCTTCTTGATGTCGACGCCGTCAGGGTTGTTCGAACCCACTTCATGCAACGCCAGAATGTGCAGCACCACCAGACCGAGAATCACGATCGGCAGCGCAACAACGTGCAAGGCGAAGAAGCGGTTCAGGGTGATCCCGGAGATCAGGTAGTCACCACGAATCCACTGGGTCAGGTCGTTGCCGATGACCGGAATCGCACCGAACAGCGAGATGATCACCTGGGCACCCCAGTACGACATCTGGCCCCACGGCAGCAGGTAACCCATGAACGCTTCAGCCATCAGCGCCAGGTAAATCAGCATGCCGAAGACCCAGACCAGCTCGCGCGGCTTCTGGTAAGAACCGTAGAGCAAGCCACGGAACATGTGCAGATAAACCACAATGAAAAACGCCGAAGCGCCGGTCGAGTGCAGCAGACGCAGAATCGAGCCGTACTCGACGTCACGCATGATGTATTCAACGGAAGCGAAGGCTTCTTCCGCTGACGGGGTGTAGCTCATCGTCAACCAGACACCGGTAACGATCTGATTGACCAGAACCAGCAGCGCCAGGGAGCCGAAGAAATAGAAGAAGTTGAAGTTTTTTGGAGCGTAATACTTGCTGAGATGGTCTTCCCACATCTTGGTCGCAGGAAAGCGCGCATCAACCCAATCCATGAACTTGCTCATCACGCTTTCTCCGGATCAGTACCAATGATGATCAGGTCATCGGTCTCATAGGAATGCGGCGGGACTGGCAGGTTCAAAGGCGCAGGTTGCGACTTGTAGACGCGGCCAGCCAGATCGTAGTGGGAACCGTGGCAAGGGCAGAAATAGCCACCAACCCAGTCTTTACCGAGATCCGCAGGTGCCACTTCGGGACGGAAGGTTGGTGAGCAACCCAGGTGCGTGCAGATCCCGATCAGCAGCAGAATTTCCGGCTTGATCGAACGCGTTTCAGGGTCGACATAGGTGGGTTGCGTGGAGTTTTTGGAGTTCGGATCGGAGAGCTGGCCCTCGATCTTCTTGAGATTCCCCAGGATTTCCGTAGTACGGCGGACAATGAACACCGGCTGGCCGCGCCACTCAGCAATCATCTGCTGTCCTGGCTCGATTTTGCTGACATTCACTTTCACCGGTGCACCGGCGGCTTTCGCCTTGGCACTGGGAAACCATGACCCCACGAACGGGACCGCAGCCCCCACCGCTCCTGCAGCACCCACCACGGATGTGGCTGCTACCAAGAAGCGACGCCGGCCTGCATTCACGCCGTCATTGCTCATTCAGTCCTCTCCCATCAGCTTTTGTGGCCTGTTAAATCAGGCATCTACTAAATAAATCAATGTTACTTATAAAAATTTTGCCGAATGGTAATGAAAAGCCCCAATTCTGACAAGGGAATTACCCGGAGCTCTTACCCTCAAGCCTTGCAGTATAGGGGGTCTACGGAAGTGGCAAGTTGTCGCAGCGCAATTCTTTGATAAATCACAGACATAAAAAAACGCCCGCTTCCGTGAGGAGGCGGGCGTTCTTTTTGAACGTGGAAGCGGAATTAACGCTTCGAGTACTGCGGACGCTTACGCGCTTTACGCAGACCAACTTTCTTACGTTCAACTTCACGGGCGTCGCGAGTAACGAAGCCAGCTTTGCGCAGAGCGCCACGCAGGGTTTCGTCGTAGTCCATCAGAGCGCGAGTGATGCCGTGGCGGATTGCGCCAGCTTGACCACTTACACCACCGCCGATCACGGTGACGTAGATGTCGAACTTCTCGACAGTCTCAGTCAGCTCCAGCGGCTGGCGAACTACCATGCGGGCAGTTTCACGGCCGAAGAAGTTTTCCAGCGAACGGTTGTTGATGGAGATGTTACCAGTACCCGGACGCAGGAAAACGCGTGCGGTTGCGGTCTTGCGACGGCCAGTGCC
This sequence comes from Pseudomonas sp. CROZ-RG-20F-R04-15, assembly GCF_022662375.1. Taxonomy (GTDB): domain Bacteria; phylum Pseudomonadota; class Gammaproteobacteria; order Pseudomonadales; family Pseudomonadaceae; genus Aquipseudomonas. Next base: position 249,037 of record NZ_JAKNQL010000004.1, read on the forward strand.
GTAATTTTGAGTCGCCGACATAATGTACTATTCCGTTAAAACTTCAGTTCTTGGGGCTGCTGAGCAGTATGTGGGTGTGCAGCGCCCGCATAGACTTTCAGCTTACGGTACATGTCGCGACCCAGTGGGTTTTTAGGCAGCATGCCTTTAACCGCGGTCTCGATCACGCGCTCAGGGGCTTTGGCGATCAGCTTTTCAAAGTTGATCGACTTGATGCCGCCCGGGAAACCGGAGTGGGAGTAGTACATTTTGTCAGTGGTTTTAGCACCGGTAACACGAATCTGCTCAGCGTTGATTACGACGATGTAGTCGCCGGTGTCAACGTGAGGAGTGTACTCAGGCTTGTGCTTGCCACGCAGACGGCTCGCGATTTCGGTGGCCAGACGACCCAGGGTCTGACCAGCAGCGTCGACGACAAACCAGTCGCGCTTTACTGTTTCCGGTTTAGCAGTAAAAGTTTTCATTCTTTATAGCCTCAGGGGCCGCCCTGTAAATTAGACGGCGGATCTTACTGAATAGTGCGTACTTTGACAAGTCAAAGGCAGCCGGATACAGACGCTTTCGGGGGCTCGGGTCGGCGCGTCCGTTCAACGGCAAGATTCTTCGGCGGCGGCGCATCACTTCCACTGCAGAAAGAGGTCGGCAATTATGCAGATTGCGAAAAATATTTCAACCTGCTTTTATGATTGTTTTGCCCAAGGAGCACCCGATGGACTATCGCCAGCTAGGCCGTACCGACCTGAACGTGAGTGCAATCTGCCTCGGCACCATGACCTGGGGCGAGCAAAACACTGAAGCTGAAGCCTTCGCGCAGATTGAACGCGCCAAAGAGGCCGGGATCAATTTCATCGACACCGCCGAGATGTACCCGGTGCCGCCAAAAGCCGAAACCTACGCCACCACCGAGCGCTACATCGGCAATTACTTCAAAAGTCGCGGCGACCGTGCCGACTGGATTCTCGCCAGCAAGATCGCCGGCCCGGGCAACACCATCGACTACATCCGCGACAAAAACCTGCGCCATAACCGCCAGCACATCACCGCAGCAGTGGATGCCAGCCTCGAGCGCCTGCAGACCGACTACATCGACCTCTATCAATTGCACTGGCCGGAGCGCAGCACCAACTTTTTCGGACAGCTGGGCTACAAACACAAGATCGAAGCCAACCTGACCCCGCTCGAAGACACCCTCGAAGCACTCGACGAACAAGTGAAGGCCGGCAAGATCCGCCATATCGGCCTGTCCAATGAAACGCCGTGGGGCACCATGCGTTTTCTGGCGCTGGCCGAAGCCCGTGGCTGGCCGCGCGCGGTGTCGATCCAGAACCCGTACAACCTGCTCAACCGCAGCTTCGAGGTGGGTCTGGCGGAAATCGCCATCCGCGAACAATGCGGTCTGCTCGCTTATTCGCCGCTGGCGTTTGGTTTCCTGTCAGGCAAGTACGAGGGTGGTGCGCGGCCGCCGAAAGGTCGCCTGAGCCTCTACAGCCGCTTCAGCCGCTATTTCAACGCGCAATCGGAAGCGGCATGCAGCCGATACGTGGCGCTGGCTCGTGAACACGGTCTGGATCCCGCGCAGATGGCTTTGGCTTTTGTGACTCAGCAACCGTTTGTCACCAGCAATATCATTGGGGCGACGACGCTTGAGCAACTGGACAGCAACATTGCCAGTTTCGATCTGAAGCTTTCCGATGAAGTGCTGGCGGGGATTGAGGCGATTCACAAGGATCATCCGAATCCTGCGCCTTGATCGACCGTTAAAAGCTTCGCGAGCAGGCTCGCTCCCACAGGTACGGTGATCCCCTGTGGGAGCGAGCCTGCTCGCGAAGAGGCCTATCAGATCACCTTCAAAGCGGAACGCGGAGCGTCCCCGGCGGCGTTCCCACGCAGAGCGTGGGAACGATCATCAGAGCGAGCGCGCAATGATCTCCTTCATGATTTCATTGGTGCCGGCATAAATCCGCTGCACGCGCGCATCCGCCCACGCCCGGGCCACCGGGTACTCCCACATGAAGCCGTAACCGCCATGCAACTGCACGCACTCGTCGAGCACCTTGCATTGCAGGTCGGTGCCCCAGTATTTCGCCATCGCCGCGGTTGGCACATCCAGTTTGCCTTGCAGATGCAGTTCCAGACATTTGTCGACGAACACTCGGCCGATCTGAATCTCGGTGGCCATCTCTGCCAGCTTGAAACGGGTGTTCTGGAAATCGGCAATCGCCTTGCCGAAGGCCTTGCGATCACGGGTGTAATCAAGCGTCCATTGCAGCGCGGCTTCGGCCGATGCCAGACCGCCGATGGCCACGGTAAGACGCTCCTGTGGCAATTCCTGCATCAGATAAGCGAACCCTGCGCCGGCCTGCCCCAAGAGGTTTTCCTTGGGCACGCGCACATCCTGGAAGAACAGCTCCGAGGTGTCCTGCGCCTTCATCCCGACCTTCTCCAGGCGCTTGCCCTTGTCGAAGCCCGGCGTGTTCGCCTCCACCAGAAACAGGCTGGTGCCCTTGGCGCCGGCCTTCGGGTCGGTCTTGGCGACCACGATCACCAGATCCGCCAGAAAGCCGTTGGTTATAAAGGTTTTCGAACCGTTGATCACATACTCGTCACCGTCCAGCACCGCCGTGGTCTTCACACCTTGCAGATCGGAACCGGCGCCCGGTTCGGTCATGGCAATGGCCGTGACCATCTCGCCCGAGACCAGTTTCGGCAGGTATTTGTGCTTAAGCGCTTCGCTGCCGTAATGCAGGATGTACGGCGCGACAATGTCCGAATGCAGCGAGAAACCAATACCGGTCAAACCCAATCGACCGACCTCTTCGATCACCACTGCGCTGTAGAGAAAGTCCGCCCCCAGCCCGCCGTACTCTTCCGGCAGGTGCGAGCAGAGCATCCCCGCCTCGCCTGCCTTGTTCCAGAGTTTGCGGTCGATATAGCCTTGTTTCTCCCATTGCGCATGGAACGGCACGGCCTCTTTTTCGAGGAAGGTTCGTACGCTGTCGCGAAACAATTCGTGCTCGGAGCTGAACAAGGTTCTGGGGATCATGCGGCACCTTTCTTTGTTGTTGGCGGGAGATGACCTTCAGAGACTAAGCCTCCCCTCTGACACAGGACACTGGACACATCCGACAAAAAATAAGACGATCCAGCCGTCTGGTGACCACTTTCCCTTATAAAAACAAAACAAAAGTTGAATTATGTCCAAGCAAGTCTCCACGCCCTTGCGGCGCGTCAGCATCCTGGCAATCGACCGGGTTTTCGCCTCCACTCTCATGCAAGCCAAGGATTTCTTCCATCTGGCCAGCCTGCGTTATGGCAAACAATTGGGCCACGGCCTGACACCGGCGTTCGAAACACGCCTGGTCAGCCCCGACGGCAAACCGGTGAACAGTTTCAGTGACGTCGTGATGCCGGTCGACGGCGGACTGGAAAACGCCGATGTCATTATCCTTCCGGCGTTCTGGGACGATTTCGATACGCTGTGCAGCCGTTATCCACAAGTCCTGCCGTGGCTGCGCGAACAACACTCACGCGGCGCCGTGTTGTGCGGCGAAGCCACCGGGGTGTTCTGGCTGGCCGAGGCTGGCCTGCTCAACGGCAAGGAAGCGACCACCTACTGGCGTTTCTTCAATGCCTTCGCCGAGCGCTTTCCAAAGGTCTATCTCAATCAGGACAAGCACCTGACCGATGCCGACAACTTGTATTGCGCCGGCGGCACCACCTCAGCCTGCGACCTTTACATCTACCTGATCGAACGCTTCTGCGGAGCCAACGTCGCACAAGCCGTGGCCCGCGACATCCTCTACGAAGTGCAGCGCAGCTACTCGCCGGGACGCATCGGTTTCGGCGGCCAGAAGCTGCATCAGGACGTAATCATCCTGCAGATCCAGCACTGGCTCGAAGAGCATTTCGCCGACAAGTTCCGCTTCGAAGACGTAGCCCGCGAGCATGGCATGAGCATCCGTAACTTCATGCGACGCTTCCAGACCGCCACCGGCGACAAGCCGCTGCACTATCTGCAACGCCTGCGTATCGAGACGGCGAAGGGCTTGCTGTCGGGCAGCCGCAAGAGCATCAAGACCATCAGTTATGAGGTCGGTTACGACGATGCGAGCTTCTTTGCGCGGTTGTTCCGTCAGCACACTGAATTGTCGCCGAACCAGTATCGGCAGCAGTTTCAGCAGGCTGCGTAACCCTCCCAGAACAGCGCAGTACCCCTGTGGGAGCGAGCCTGCTCGCGAATTCGGTTTCACATTCAACAAGATTGTTGGCTGACACACCGTCTTCGCGAGCAGGCTCACTCCCACAGGGGATATTCAGTGCAAATAAAAAGGGCCTGCAATTGCAGGCCCTTTTTTGTTTCGCGATTCTGCTTAAGGCTTGTGCGCCCGCGACAGGAATTCGTGCGATTGCATCTCCAGCAGACGGCTCAGCGTGCGCTGGAATTCGAAATTCAAGCGGCCGCCGGTGTACAGATCTTTCAGCTCGACTTCAGCGGAAATGATCAGCTTCACGTTGCGGTCGTAGAACTCGTCGACCATGTTGATGAAGCGGCGAGCGATGTCGTCAGTGGTGACGCTCATCTGCTCGACACCGCTGAGCAACACGGCGTGGAAGATCTTGCCCAGTTCAATGTAGTCGTTCTGGCTACGCGGACCGTCGCACAGTTCACGGAAGTCGAACCAGGCCACGTCGTCGCAAGTACGCAGGGCACGGATTTCACGATTCTCGATGATCAGCACATCGTTTTCGACCGCAGCCGTGCACTCCGGCGTCAGCGCCTTGAAGCTCTTGCGCAGGCTTTCATGAGCGGCTTCGTCGAGCGGATAGTGGAACAGCTCCGCTTGTTCGAGATGACGCAGGCGATAGTCGACGCCGCTGTCGACGTTGACGATCTCGGTATTCTGCTTGATCAGCGCAATCGCCGGCAGGAAGCGTGCACGTTGCAGACCGTCCTTGTACAGACCGTCCGGAACGATGTTCGACGTTGCGACCAGGGTCACGCCGTTCTTGAACAACTCTTCCATCAGCGTGCCGAGGATCATCGCGTCGGTGATGTCGGAAACGAAGAATTCATCGAAGCAGATCACTCGCGACTCGTCGGAAAAACGCTTGGCGATGATGGTCAGCGGGTTTTTCTCGCCGCCGAGGGTTTTCATCTCTTCGTGCACGCGCTTCATGAAGCGGTGGAAGTGGGTGCGGGTCTTTTCCTTGAACGGCAGCGCTTCGAAGAAGGTGTCGACCAGGTAAGTTTTGCCGCGACCCACGCCGCCCCAGAAGTACAGGCCCTTGACCGGCGTCTGATCCTTCTTGCCGAACAGCTTGCTCAGCAGACCCGGCTTGTTTTGATCGGCGGCGATCAGATCGTCGTACAGACGCTGCAAATGACGCACAGCAGTCTCCTGCGCGGCGTCATGGAAGAAGTCCGGGCGTTTCAGATCAGCTTGGTATCGTTCTAGGGGCGTCATAATTCGTTAGCAAGGCAACAAAAACGGGCCGTCACTGTAGCGACGGCCCGTGGGAATGGCAATCGGCCCTTGGTCGGACCGTGCCGCCGATTAGTCCTGAACCGGGGTCAGCGCGACGCGCAGCGCCTCGATGGCCGCGTCCCGCGCAGCAGCGTCGGCGAACGCCGGGCTGTCAGCGACTGCAATGCCACCTATCCATACGCTGAAGCTCAATGCTTCGACGCGTACCTCTACCTGCTCATCCGCCTGCAGTAGCTTGCTAAAACTTCCTGCGGTTCTACCGTCAGCAAAATTACGAGACAGCAACATTTGCTCGCCATCAGCGTTCAACATGCGGAAACGGAAGCTGCCGTCGTCCTCACGGAAGCTGACGAAACGCGCGGCTTTCGCGGCTTTCTTTTTGGTCGTCGCAGCAACCTGAACCTGATTGACGAAGGAGCGCAGGCCGACGGCTTCGCGCAGTTCGTTGAGGAACGGCGTTGCCACGGCACGGGCCTTTTTCGCACCGATCTGCAGGATGTCTTCCAGATCCGCCGGACGCTCGATCAACTGGTGATACTTGTCGCGCGCTTCACCGAGATCGTTATCGAGCAACTGGAACAGACGGTTCTTCGCCTCGCCCCAACCCAGACCGCCCAACAATTCGCTACGGAACTCGTCAGCCTGCGCTGGCGTGGCGAAGGCCTGGAACAGGGTGAACAAGTGCGAGTTGTCCGGGTCTTTCGCTTCGCCTGGCGCTTTGGAGTCGGTGACGATCCGCGAGATCGCATCCTTCATCTCTTTGGCGCTGGAGAACAGCGGAATGGTGTTGTCGTAGCTCTTCGACATCTTGCGACCGTCGAGGCCTGGCAACGTCGCCACGCTTTCTTCGATCAGCGCTTCGGGCATGGTGAAGAATTCTTTGCCCTGACCGAACAGGTGGTTGAAACGCTGGCCGATATCGCGGGCCATTTCAACGTGCTGGATCTGATCACGACCGACCGGCACCTTGTGCGCGTTGAACATCAGGATGTCCGCCGCCATCAGCACCGGATAGCTGTAGAGCCCCATGGTGATGCCGGCATCCGGGTCTTCACCGGTTTCGACGTTCTTGTCCACCGAGGCCTTGTAGGCGTGCGCGCGGTTGAGCAGGCCTTTGGCGGCGACACAGGTCAGCAGCCAGGTCAGCTCAGGGATTTCCGGGATGTCGGACTGGCGGTAGAAGGTCACGCGGTCGACATCGAGGCCACCGGCCAGCCAGGTCGCGGCGATTTCCAGACGCGAGCGCTGGATGCGCAGCGGGTCATCGCATTTGATCAGGGCGTGGTAGTCGGCCAGAAAGTAGAACGAATCGGCATTGCTGTCGCGGCTGGCGAGGATCGCCGGGCGGATGGCGCCGGCGTAGTTGCCCAGGTGCGGCGTGCCGGTGGTAGTGATGCCGGTGAGGATGCGGGTACGGTTCGTCATGGGTAATCGCTTGTCAGACTGCAATCAATTCGAGAGACGCGGCAGGAGCAGATCCTTGAGATCGGTCAGCTTGCCATGAAAAAAGTGTCCGCATTCTGCCACTTTCAGCAGCTCATGGGGGCGCTGGAGTTTGTCAGACCAGTCGTAAACCAGCTGCGGATCGATGACTTCGTCGGTTTCTGGCTGGATCACGGTGAGTTCGCCATGTTGCGGCAGTTGATCCTGCTCGCCCAGACGCATGACTGCCGGCGCGACCATGAACAGGTGCTTGAGCTGCACGCTTTGGGCTTCGAGACGACCGCCGAGACTTGCTGCAACAAACCCACCGAAGGAAAAACCGCACAGGGTCAACGGCAGATCCGGGTGTTTCTCGCGCAGCCATGCGGCGGCAGCCTGGGCGTCATCGACTTCACCGGTGCCCATGTCGTGGGAACCTTCGCTGGCGCCGACGCCGCGATAGTTGAAGCGCAAGGTGATCAGGCCCGCGTCGCGCGCGGTGCGCTGCAAGGTCGAGACAACCTTGTTGAGCATGGTGCCGCCCTGCACCGGGTTCGGATGGCAGATCAGCGCGATGCCGCGCGGCTGCTCGTTGTCCAGGTACAGAGACTCAAGTTGACCCACCGGGCCATCAATCACAACTGGGGTTTCACGCATCAGCAAGGAAGGAACTCCGTGACCTCGAATCGGGTCGACTCGTCTAGCAAATTGTCTGTGCCAATCTATTGCGAGTGAATCGCGGTATACAGCGCAGGTTCGAGCCGTTAACGTAAAGCAAAGCCGTTTATAGAGGAAGGACTCGTGGAACACTCGCTCTTAGTTTGGTTGTTACCGACTGTTGCCCTGGTTGTGGGTGTCGCCATTGGATTCCTGATCGCGCGCGTTGCGCCGAACGCCGCGCCGAGCCGTACGCAGCGTCAACTGGATGATATCCAGGAGCGTTTCGACAGTTATCAAAACGAGGTGGTCACCCACTTCAACAGCACTGCGATGCTGGTCAAGAAACTGACCCAGAGCTATCAGGAAGTGCAGGATCATCTCGCCGAGGGCGCCAATCGTCTGGCCCTGGACGAGCAGACCCGCCAGCGCCTGATCGCTGCCCTGCACGCTGACGCGGCAGTCGCGCCACGTGAACGCCTGACGCCACCGCGCGATCAGGAGCCGCCGCGCGACTACGCACCGAAGACCCCGAACTCGCCGGGCATGCTCGATGAGCATTACGGGTTGAAGAAGTAATCAGTCTTCGCTGACAAACAAAAGCCCCCGGACAACGATGTGTCCGGGGGCTTTTTTGTGTCCGATGATTGTGGGTGAATGTTATGGCCCCTTCGCGAGCAAGCTCGCTCCCACAGGGTTAGGTGTGGAACACAAATTTTGTGTACACCTTCAATACCTGTGGGAGCGAGCCTGCTCGCGAAGGGGCCGGCGCTGACCACACAAAAAAATGCCCGATCAGCGGACCGGGCATTTCTTCATTCAGGCAAGCACTTACGGATACTGCTGAACCGTACCCGGCTGCTGTTGCTGCTGACCACCATACTGCTGACCCGGAATCGCTTTCAGGTTGACTTCAACCCGACGATTCTGCGCCCGGCCATTCACATCACCGTTGCTGGCAATCGGGTTATCCGGGCCGGCGCCACGAGCCGACAGGTTGGCACCGCTGACACCTTGCGAGGTCAGGTAAGTCGCCACGCTCTGCGCACGACGCTGGGACAGGTCCATGTTGTGCTGGCGGCTGCCGGTGCTGTCGGTGTAGCCAACGATTTCGATCTGGTTCTGACTGAATTCTTTCAGCGAGCCCGCGAGGTTGTTCAGCGGCTGATAGAAGCTGGAAGCGATGTTCGCCGAATCGGTGGCGAATGTGATATTGCCAGGCATGATCAGCTTGATCTGATCGCCCTGGCGCTGCACTTCAACGCCAGTGTTGGCCATGCTCGCGCGCAGTTTCTTTTCTTGCTGGTCGGCGTAGTAACCGTAACCGGCAGCGGAAGCACCGACCACAGCGGCGCCGATCAATGCCCCTTTGCCACGGTTGTCGTGACCGATGGCGGCACCGGCCAGTGCGCCGGCAAGTGCACCGAGGCCGCCGTATTTGGCGGTTTTGCTCATGCCTTGAGAGCCGCTGTCAGCCTGGCCCTGATTGTCATACGGGTTAGGCGAGGCGCAGCCGGACAGCAAGGCCACGGCAGTAGCGACAATAATCAAACGACGCTTGGTGAACATGGAGAGCTCCTGGTTTTTCGCATTCTGTGGTGCAGCGGCCACTGGGTAAAATGGACCTGCGCGGGCGTTGGATCATGACAATGCACAAAAATTCCGACGGGCACTCGTGACAAAATATTTAGGCGCGCACAAACGGGTTTTCGCGCATTTCGTCACCCAGACGCGTGTCCGGCCCATGTCCGGTCACCACGGTCGCATCCTCGTCCAGCGTGTACAGCCGCTGCTTGATCGAGCGCACAATGGTCGCCTGATCGCCTCCCCACAAATCCGTGCGCCCTACGCCGCGACGAAACAACGTGTCGCCGGCTATCAACAGCTTAGCCTCGGAAAACCAAAAGCTCATGGAACCGGGTGTATGTCCCGGCGTATGCAGGGCCACGCCGCAACCGCAGGCCAGTTCCTCATCGTCGCTCAACCAGCGGTCTGGCGATGGCACTGGAGTGTATGGCACACCGAACATCTGGCACTGCATTTCGAGGTTGTCCCAGAGGAACTGGTCCTCCTTGTGCAAATGCAGGGTTGCACCGGTTTTCTCCTTCATTTGCCCGGAAGCGAGGAAGTGATCGAGGTGCGCGTGGGTGTGGATGATGCTGACGACTTTCAGGCCATGCGCATCGAGGCGGGCCATGATCAGGTCAGGATTGCCGCCCGGGTCGACGACGATAGCTTTTTTGGTGATCGGATCGCCGATGATGGTGCAGTTGCACTGGAGCGGGCCGACGGGGAAGGTTTCGCGGATGAGCGCGGGCAATAAATCTCCCATAGATACTCCTAAGGTCTAATCGTATTAAGTTTGCGCAAGGCATCCTCAGCAAGAGATCATTCTGTTAATAGTAGCTTGAACAGGTAATTGCATTTTCTCAATGGCGACACAACGTTAACGAAAACGCTCATCGCGCAACTCAATCACATTCTCTGCCTAAACACCACCACCTTATAACCCTTCATGAGCCAAACACATGTATCAGCAGTATAAAAACTATTTCACATCCACCGATGACACCAACGCTCATTTTTTTGAAATTGCAGCATCGCCCTATCCGTCGTTTTTCTACGAGGAGTCCCTTTTTTTCGGCAATGACTCGCACAGAATACATATCATCGATCAGTTTTGTGGAAAGCGTCCCGCCCTTTTCAACCATCAATTCTGCACAAATAACTCTCAACTGGAACTTATGTTTTGGTGCTCAATAACCCTAGACTCACACGTCGCAAGCTTGCTACACGAATACGTAGAAAACCCAGAACCGCTATCACCTGAAAAATATCAGACCGCTGAAGCCTTCATACTTCATTTAGCTGAAACAAAGTGTGACTTCTCCCCATTGTTTTATGTTACAGAAGCCTACCTAAAATCCACATCTGAAGATTTCAATCGATATGTCCCCAAGGTATTAGCCTCAATATTAAAGCTACAGGCCATGTGCGAAAACACCTTCATTAAAGAAAGAAAAATCAAGCTAAAACCAGATGCTATAGCTCACTATTGCAACCTCTACGGTGAAGACAACCTTGATGACTGCGCGAATGCCTGGGTAAAACAAATCGCTTCCGGCATAAACAAAAAAGATACAACACATTTAATAGATTTCACCTACGCCAGCCTATTAAAGATGGTACTAATTAAATTCGTCGACAATAAAGGCGTCGTAAAAAAATGTGAACAGTTCGAAAAATTCATGATTGACGAACTGGGCATTCGCCTCGCGAGGGAGTCAGGTTTAGCTCTGTACTATTTCAGCGGATTGGCAGGAAAACTTGTCAACACTCAAGCGAATATGCCATTGGAACATGCTATACATGATCTCAAGGCAACCGCATGGGATATATTCCTTCTTAAAATGCCAGAAACTCTTCTAACTCCAAACTACCTTCCAGAAATAAACGTATCCTACGTAGCAACCTCGGAAACCAAGCTCTATGAGCTAGGAACACTCTTTGACGTACAACATCTTGCCTGCCGGACTGACGAAGAAGGAACTGGAATACCACTGATCAGTTTGAGCATGGAGTCAATTAGTAAGAAGGTTGACGATGTAGCTATACAAAAGCTCATTAAAGCCAACGAGGAAATTTCCTTCCGAAGAATGGCAGTTTCCAAAATAACTGCATGTTCGCCAGACAAACTTAAAGCGATAATCTTTGACTTGGAAACGCAACTATCTAACCTTTGTCGCTAGGTTTCCATCAAAGAATGCCCAGTCCTTTGGCCCGCGCCACCGCCTGCGTTCGCCGCTCAACTCCCAACTTACTGTTTATATGGCTGGCGTGGGTTTTCACCGTATGCAAGGAAATGAACAACTGCTCGCTGATTTCCTGATTCGAACAGCCTTGGGCGATCAGGCGTAGTACCGCCAGTTCGCGGCTGCTGAGTTGTTCAGCCACGCCGGACTCGACAACCGGACGAAGCGTTGCCGCGGGGAAGTGTTCAAGTAGTTGCTGTCCTGCCAGCGCGGGCGAATTCTGCAACTGCCCCCGCAACCAGTCAGCGTGCCCTTTCACCAACACATCGAATGGCTGCAACACTCCCCCAGCCGCAGCTTCCAGCGCCTGACTCAAAGCCTTGCGTGCTTCCGGCTCACGACCACTGGCCAGCAACAACGAAACCTTCTGGGTCAACGCCATCACGCTGAGCAACTGCCGGCCGGTTTGCTGGCCGTTTTCATGCAACACGTTCAATCGCCCTTCGGCGAGCATCGGTTGCCCCTGAATCATGTCGAGCAGCGCTTGTTGCAGTTCCACATGCAACGGCAGCTGTGGATGAAACTCAGGTGGCGCGGCGCCGCGCTCGCCTGTGTAAGTCTGACCAAGACGCGCGAGCCACGCCTCGGCAAGATCGGTACGGCCCTGCGCCAGCCACAGCTCACATTTGACCAGGGTGATCATCGCCAGATAGTAGATCGGCGGTACGTCCCAGATGTGCATCAGGCGTTCGGCTTCAGCGAGTTCGGCAAAGGCCTTGGCGAAATCGCCGCTGCTGCCGTCCAGTCGCGCGATGACGCAGTGACCGATCAACACGCTGATATCGCGACAGGCGCGTGCTTCGCCGATGCCGGCCAACAAACGCACACGCGCAGCCTGCGGCTGCAAGCGCATCGCCAACAGGAAGCCCTCATACAGCGTCAGTCGTGCGCGCACCGCATACAGGCGTTGTGGTGACAAGCCGCGCAAACGCTCCAGCCCCTGATGGACTTCATCGAGGGCGCGCAGGATCTCGCCGCGAGCCTGCAACACCCGCGCACGGTCGTAATGCGCCAGCGCTTCGAACAACGGATTGCCGACACGCTGCGCCAGCTCCAGGGACTCTCGGTTAAGACCGCGTGCGCGCCACAGATCGCCATCGGCAATGGCCAGATTGGACAAGGTTGATAAACACATCAGCCGTTGGCCATAACGTTTCGCCGGCAGGCTTTCCAAAGCTTCACTGCAGTATCTGAGCGTCAGCTCACGATGGCCGCGACCACGGGCAATGATTCCGCTCAGTGCCAGCCATTGCGCCAGCATCGATTTCTGCGCGGTAGCGGAAGGCGCCGGCAGGAACCGGCTCAGGTGGCTGGACAACTCTTCGGCGGCATCGAGCTGACAGGCCAAGCCCAACGCCCAGCTGTAAAGCACGATCAAGCGCGGCGTGCTTATCAGCAAACTGTCGGGCAAGTCCATTTTCCAGCGCAGCAGCATGCCGACATTTTGCTCGGCCAGCAGTTGTTCTTCGGAAAGGTTTTGCACCAGATTTGCCGCCACATCGAGGTGGCCTGCGCGTAACGCCTGTTCTACCGCCTCGTCGAGCAAGCCTTGGGCGTTGAACCAGCGACAGGCGCGCAGGTGCAGCGTGGCGGTCGGCACCATCGCTTGCGCAATCGGCCGGCTGCGCAATAAATCAGAGAATAAATGGTGATAGCGATACCAGTGACCGTGCTCGTCCAGCGGCACCAGAAAGACCTGATGGGCCAACAGGAAACGCAAAATCTCGGCGCTGTCATGGGCCTCGCGAACGGCATCGCACAACTCGCTGCAAAAGCGCTCCTGAGGTGCGGTGTCGTAGAGAAAGGCCTGCACTTCGGCCGGCAGGCAATCGATGACTTCTTCCAGCAGATAATCGCGGATCAGCCCTTCCCCGCCGTTCAACGTTTGCGGCAATGCTGCATCGCTGCCGGCTTCAGACATCGCCAGCAACCAGAAACGTAAACCGGCAACCCAACCTTCACTGCGCTGAATCAGGTTTTCCAGGGCTTCACCGCGCAGAGAACTGCTGTGGCGATCGAGCAAGGTCAAAGCTTCGTCGTGGGTCAGGCGCAGATCCGCTTCATGCAACTCCAGCAACTGCCGCGACAGACGCAAGCGGGCCAGATGCCAGTCCGGACGCTGGCGACTGGTGACCATCACCAGCAAGCCATCAGGCAGATGATTGAGGAAAAACTGCAGGCAACGGTCAAGCACCGGGCCTTGCGCGAGATGGTAATCGTCGAGCACCAGCAGCAACGGCGCAGCAGGATCGAGGTGCAGCGCCAGCTCATCAAGCAAGCCGTCGAGCCATTCTTCGAAGGCAAACGGCTGATGACGTTGACGCATTTTCAGCAGGCCGAGTGCGCGACTGCCCAGTTGCGGAAAGTAGTCCTGCAGGCCTTCAAGCAAACGTTCGAGAAACCGCCCCGGGTCGCTGTCACGAGGACTCAGCCCCAGCCAGAGGCTTTGCCAGTGCGCCGGCAGACTCTGACAGAACTCCACCGCCAGCGAACTCTTGCCGAACCCGGCGGGGGCGCTGACCAGCAACAGCCGTCCACCGAGCCCGGCCTGCAGGCGCTCGCAAAGACGTGGTCGCAAGACGTAGCCGTCGGGCAGCGGCGGGCGAAAAAAACGCCCGTCCAGTGCCGCGACGGCAACGCTTGCGGGACCCGGAAGTGGGGACAGATCAGTCATGGCCGGCTCTTGTTCGAATTGCTGTTGGCGGCGTTGCAGATGTCCGCAGACTAGCCTTAAACGTACCGGGAATGAAGGTTGCTGCTACAAATGGCTACAAAAGTCTTTCCAGAATGCGCCATTCCCCCCCCATTTCGACCTGTAGGAGCTGCCGAAGGCTGCGATCTTTTGATCTGCTTTTGATCTGGCTTTTGATTTTCGCCCCCATCGGCAGGCCGAGCGAAGGCGTTCATCCGGGGCAGGCGCGCAGCGCCGTGCGGCGTAGCCGCATACATCGAGAGGAGGTGCAGCGAAGCAAACCGTAGGCGATGCCCCCGGATGAACACCGTAGCGAGGGAACACTGAGCCTAAGCGAAGTGCCGTACGCCGGGGGCCAAGCCTTTTGATTCCTTTTTGGCGTTTGAAAAAGGGACTCGCTGTAAGAGCGAAACCGCCAGAGGCCCCAACCGCAACAACGGATATGCCCCCAAAACCCACGGTCCAAACAAAAGATCAAAAGATCGCAGCCTTCGGCAACTCCTACAAAAGCGGTTCGAAGGCGCGCAGGCCGCGCAAAAAAAACGCCCCGAACCGGTCGGGGCGTTTTCACGAGGATGCGGCCTCGGGTTACACCGGGTTAGCGAACACCATCCTGACGCAATGCGGCTGGGGTGAAGTCGCTGGTGGTGGCAGTGAAACCGAAGTCATACGCCTGCTTCTCTTCGTTCTTCATGCCCAGTGCCAGGTAGCGGCCGGACTGCAGGTCGTAGAGGGTTTCCAAGGCATACCACGGCACTTGTTTGTCGTAGTAGTTCTCGGCATGCGCTTCGGCAACGCGCCACAGTTGGCCACGACCGTCGTAGTGGTCGATCACCGCTGCCTGCCAGGTGTCTTCGTCGATGTAGAAGTCACGTTTGGCGTAGATGTGGCGCTGACCCTCCTTCAGTGTCGCAACCACATGCCAGACGCGGCGCAGCTCGTAACGCGCCAGATCCTGGTTGATGTGACCGGCCTTGATGATGTCGGCGTATTTCAGCTTCGGATCGTCGAGCTTGTAGCTGTCGGAGGCGATGTACATCTCTTTCTTGCCTTCAAGCTTCCAGTCGTAGCGATCCGGCGCACCGTTGAAC
Source organism: Pseudomonas sp. CROZ-RG-20F-R04-15 (assembly GCF_022662375.1). Taxonomy (GTDB): domain Bacteria; phylum Pseudomonadota; class Gammaproteobacteria; order Pseudomonadales; family Pseudomonadaceae; genus Aquipseudomonas. The sequence continues at coordinate 264,197 of NZ_JAKNQL010000004.1, forward strand.
ATGTCGAGGTTGTCGGAGGTCCGCAAGCCATCCGCCGCAGTCCCCGGACCGTCATAGGACACCTGTGGCGCGCGGCGCACACGACGCTGACCGGCGTTGTAGACCCACGCCGAACGTGGCTCTTTCACCTGGTCGAGGGTCTCGTGCACCAGCAGCACACCACCGGCCAGACGCGCCGGCGCGGTTACTTTCTGTTTGAAGTAGAACAGGATGTTGCCCGGGTTTTTCGGGTCGTAGTCCTTCATCTTGTCGCGGAACACGAACTGATCCTGGAAGTACACCAGGCTGTACGAGCCGTTCGGTTGCGGCGTGGCTTGAGTCACCAGACGAGTCACGCTGCCACCGCGATAGCGGGTGATGTGGTTCCAGATGACTTCCACACCGCTCTTCGGAATCGGGAACGGCACGGCCGTTTCGAAGTTCTCCAGACCGTTGCCGCCGGACACCAGGTTGGTGGTGGTGGCGTTTTTCTTGATCGCGGCAAACACGTCATCTGGCACGGTCGCACCGCGATGGGACGGGTAAACCGGCATCTTGAAGGTGTCCGGGTAGCGCTTGAACATCGCGTATTGACCCGGCGCCAGCTTGTCCTTGTACTTGTCGACATCCTTGGCGGTGATGGTGAACAGCGGTTGTTCGCTGGCGTAAGGGTTGGACAGGAAGCCACGCGCGTCGACGCTGCCGGCATTCTTCGGCAGCGGCTTCCACGCCGGGATCGAACCATCGGCGTTACCGGCCATTTCAGCGCCCATCGGCGTCAGGCTCTTGCCCAGTTTGTCGGCTTCTGCAGCAGGCACCGCAGCCATGACCCCGGTCGCCAGCAGCGACAGGCCCAGAACACTGGCGTGGAACAGACTCTTTGTTATTTTCATAAATTCGTTCGTCCTGAAATGCAGTGCTTAGAAGTTCACGCCGAAGCTGAGCGCAACGAAGTCGCGATCATCCACAGTGGTGTACTTGCCATCGAAGAAGTTGGTGTAAGCCAGGCTCGCGGTGTAGGTGTTCTGGTATTCGGCATCGACGCCCAGGCTGACCGCTTTGCGACCTTCCTCGAAGTTACCGCCAGGGCCTGGCGAGTAACCGCTGACGTCGTGGGACCAGGCCACGTTCGGCTTGAGGTTCACACCGGCGAAGACGTCGTTGTATTCCCAGATGGCGCGACCGCGGTAGCCCCACGACATCGACGTGGTGAAGCCGTCGTTGTCGCAGTTGCGGCTGCGGTTGTTCTGCGGCGAACCTGCCCCTGCACCGTTGATGGTGCTGGCATTGAGGATGTTGGCGCAGGTGTTGACACCGCCAGTGGCCGGCAACTCACCCGGGCCGTACACCGGATCGCGGCCATAACGCATGTCGGAACGGCTTTCCAGCCCGCCGACGTAGGTCGCGCCGACTTCGCCGACGAGGGTCAGACGGCTGGCGCCCATGACCTGATCGAAGAAGTGCGTGAACGTTGTCTGGATCTGGGTGATTTCCTTGCGCTCGTAACCGTGCAGATCCTGACCCGGCACGCCGTTCAGTATCGAAGCGTTGGTCAGTGCGCCGCCGATCGGACGCACACCGGCGAACAGGATGTCGGTGGAGTTCAGTTGTACCGGTGCGTTCGGACGGTAGCTGATCTCACCACTCCACGCCGTACCGGTAGGCAGCGTGGTGGAGAAGCTCAGACCGTAGAGGCGAATGTCTTCAGGGTATTCAATGAAGTAATTCGAGTTGCCCGCGACCAGCAATGGGGCGAGTGCCGCAAAAGGACCTGGCAGCGCGCGTGCCGTGTTGTAGACCGATTGTGGCGCACCGGTGGCGCTGAAGATCGGCGCACGGCTGTGGTAGTTCATGAAGTAGGCGCCGAACTCGGTGTCGAGCGGCTCGTACATGTATTTGAAGGATGCGCCCCACTGACCGCTGTCGCGGGCATCGCGGTCCGGACCACGGCGCACCAGAACGCCTTCTTCGTTGACGTTGACACCGTTGGCGGCCAATGGTCCCAGGGCGATGGCCGGGATTTGTGAACGCTTGTTCAGCACGCGCAGGTTGTCGTTGCAACCGTCGGCCACGATATCCGGCTGCGAGAAGAACGTGCCGCAGTTGTCGACAACGGTCTGGTCCCATTCCAGTTGATAGAACGCTTCGGCCGAGAGGTTTTCGGTCAGGCTCTGCGAGACGTAGAACATGTTGACCGGGATCAGGCCTTCCTTGATCTCGGCACCCGGACGACGGAAAGCGGAGACGTCGATCGGGTTGATCGAGTTGATGCCGCCGCCGATGAAGGTACTTTCACCCCAGCTCACTACCTGCTTGCCCAGTCGCACGGAACCCGGCTCATCGGCAATCGAGTAGTTGTGGTAGACGAAGGCGTCGAGTATCTCGGCGCCCGAAGACTTGGCGCCTTCTTTACGGCCCGAATCGCTGATGTCCTTGAACTCGCGGCTTTCATCCTTGAGTTCGAAGTCGTACCAGTATTTGCCACGGACGAACACGCCGGTGTCGCCGTACTTCAATTCAAGGTCATGGATACCCTTGAAGATCTTCGAAAAGGTTTCACCGCTCTTGAAGTTGGCGTGACCGTCGTCGGACGTCTGCGACAGGCCGTGGCCGCCGTTGTTGACGCCGATGAGGTTCTTGTTCGGGTTCTGAGTAGACCAACTGGCACCGATCGACAGGGATGAGTCGAACTGGCCTTCGATTTCACCGACGTTGAAACTGACGCCGAATGCGGGCCCGGCGAGCGAAGAGGCAAGACTGACCGCCAGAGGCAGTTTCGCCCGGCGCCAGAACTGGTTTACTGAGGTCATCGACGCTACTCCATGTGCATTATTGTTATGGCAGTGAGTACTTTTAAAAACGCCTGAAGGACCGGGTGCCAGAGACAGCCCGAAGTCACTCCAAAGATGCATCGCCCCGTTTTGTGCGTTTGCCCCGTTCTTAAAAATCCTTGAGCGGACTATAGCCAGCAGGTGGTACTGCTTGATCCCTCTAAAGTGTGATTTGCAGCTGCCAACCACTCTGGAACAGTCCTTTCGCCAGTCCGACAGATGTCGGCACGGCAAGGATGGCCTAATTTTTCGATTTCACAAGCCAAGCGCTTGCTTGGTGGGTCTGGCGCGCCGGTTTCGGCGCGCCAGCAGACACTTAAAGTGTCGAGAGGAAGGTGCTGTTGTTGGCCTGCCATTCGGTGATGTCGAGGCGGATGCGCTTCTTGTCGAGCTTGCCGACGCTGGTCTTGGGAATTTCGGTAACAAGGGCGATCTGACTCGGAATCGCCCACTTGCTCAAGTGGCCCAACTCCACGAACGGCTTGAGGTGTTCCTTGAGCTCACGCGCCCCGATCACGTGCCCTTCGCGGATCACCAGCAGAGCAAACGGACGCTCGCCCCACTGCGGATCGGCGATGCCCACCACTGCTACTTCGCGTACCGCGACGTGACGGCTGATCAAATCCTCGAGGTCCAGAGAAGAGATCCATTCGCCGCCGGTCTTGATCACGTCCTTGATGCGGTCGCGGATATCGATCACGCCCATGCTGTCGAGTGTGGCGACGTCGCCAGTGTGCAGCCAGCCGCCGGCCCAGAGCTCGGCGCCCTTCTGCGGCTCGTTGAAATAACCCTCGGTGAGCCACGGGGCGCGCAGCACCAATTCGCCTTGGGTCTCACCGTCGGCGGGGAGAAATTTACCCTCGCCGTCAACGATCGCCGCTTCCACCAGCGGCCCCGGTACGCCAGCCTTGATCCGGTAAGTGGTGCGTTCGTCTTCGGTGCCGGCCATCAGCTCATCGTTGAGGTGCGCGCAGGAAACCAATGGCCCGGTTTCCGACATGCCGTAGGCGGCGGTGAGCTGAATGCCGCGCGCCTTGGCGGTTTCGTACAGGGTGCGATTGAGCGCGCTGCCGCCAATGACGATTTTCCAGCCGCCGAAATCAGTGTTCTGCGCGCCTTTGGCGTTGAGCAGCATTTGCAGGATGGTCGGCACGCAGTGAGAGAAGGTGACCTTTTCCTTGCGCCACAACTCGACGAGAAACTCGGGATCGTAACGCCCCGGATAAACCTGTTTAAGGCCAAGCATGGTCGCCACGTACGGCAGACCCCAGGCGTGAACGTGGAACATCGGCGTGATCGGCATGTACACATCGTTGGTGCCAAGCAGGCGCACGCTGTCAATCGAGCCCATGATCGTCGACACGCCCATGGTGTGCAGCACCAGTTGCCGATGGGTGAAATACACGCCTTTCGGGTTGCCAGTGGTGCCGGTGGTGTAGAACGTGGTGGCGACGGAGTTTTCGTCGAAGTCCTGGAAGTCGTACTGCGGGCTCGCGGCGGCCAGCAGTTGCTCGTACTCGCCGACCAGATTCGGCAAGTCGGCAGTTTTCTCCGGCAGATCGGTCAGCAGCAGGGTTTTCTCGACCGTGGTCAGGTGCGGTGCGATCGCTTGGTACAGGCCAACAAACTCGCTGTTGACCAGCACAAAGCGGTCCTCGGCGTGGTTCATGGTGTAGAGGATCTGTTCCGGCGACAGACGCACGTTGATCGTGTGGATCACCGCGCCAATCATCGGAATCGCAAACATGCATTCCAGATAACGGTGGCTGTCCCAGTCCATCACCGCCACCGTATCACCGGCCTTCACACCGGCCGCCGTGAGCACATTGGCCAGGCGTGCCACCCGTTCGATCAGCGTCGGGTAGCTATAGCGCAACTGGTCACGGTAGATGATCTCGCGGGTTTTCTCGTAACGGGCGCCGGACATCAGCAGCCGTTTGATCAGCAATGGATACTGGTAGGCCCCATCGGCCGGGGGAATGACGCGAGTCTGCAACATAAGAATCCCTTTTCTGACTGCACGGTGTTGGCGTAGAGATTGGTACTCTAGAACCCTTATACGCCAGCCAAATCAGCCAAAGGAATGATTTGCAAAGCCGTACAAATGCTAGCTTTGCGCCAGCATTTGCCGGTTTTCGTTATCTGTCAGGCGGTTTGTCCTACAGCCTCTTCAGAAGGCGTACGTGGGAAAACCACCGCAGCGAGGAAGGTCAACGCGCCGAAGCCCGCAAGAATCAAATACAGGCCTACGAAACCTTGGCGCGGTTCGACATAGGAAATCAGCGGAATCGCCGTCGCACTGGCACCGAACGATAAACAGTAACGCAGGGCGAAGATTCGCGATTGCCATTGCGGGGCGACGAAGTTGGCAACCATTGCATCGTTCACTGTTACCTGACCAAACACCACGAACATGAACGCTGCGCCGAGGGCGATTACCGTCCAGCCGTCGGCATAAGCCAGCGCGAACAGCAGCGGTGCCTGGCACAACGTCAGGACAATGAACGGCCACTTCAGACTGAAGCGGTGCAACACTCGGCCAATGCTCAACTGCGCCACCGCGCCAAACGCATAAGCCAGACTGACCACCACACCGAGGGTTTGCGGCGAAGCGAACAGCTCATGCAAACGTTCCTGAAACAGTTTCGGATAAGTCATGGTGGTGGCGTTGAACACCACGCCGCCAGTGGCGGTGGCCAGCGCCAGCACGCCAAACACCATGACCATCGAAATGCGCTGGCCCGCGGCGCCTTTGAGCGGCGTGTGCGGGCGTTTCGGGATCGGTTCTTCTCGCACCTGCAAGGCGAAACCGATGCCCAACACAATCGCCACCACGCCCGGTAACAGAAACGCCGAGCGCCAGCCGAACTGCGCCACCAGCAAGCCTGTGATCAGCGCCGAAAACGCCACGCCCAGATTGCCCCACATGCCGTTGATGCCAATTTCACGGCCACGGTTTTGCGCATAAGCCACCAGCATCGCCGTGCCCACCGGGTGATAAATCGCTGCGAAAATGCCGATCAGGGTCAGGCCGGTCACCAGCATGGTCGGGCTGTTGCTCAGGCCGGTGAAAATCGCCGAAGCGCCAATACCGAAGAAAAACACCAGCATCATCTGCCGCCGACTCCAGTGATCGCCGAGCCAACCGGCGGGTAGCGAGCAGGCACCGAAGGCAATGAAGCCCCCCAGTGACAGGCCGATCAGCGCGGCATAGTCGAGACCAAAGGCCTCGGTCATGCCGAGCACGGCGGCGGGAAAAATCAGCATGAACATGTGATCGATCACATGCGCGGCGTTGATGTAGCGGATGACGTTTCTCGATTGATTCATGGCTGCACGCTTTTACGTTGTTGTGTACCGCTTATGCTAAGTTGGCGAAAAAGCGCATTCCTGCCAAACAAGTCATCGAATCCGACATGTTGATCAGCCACTTCGAACACGGCCCGGTGAGCGCCTATCCCCGGGATTATCTGGACGGCGCGCACCAGCCGTTGCATCTGCATCGCGAGGCGCAGTTGTTGTATGCCGTCAGCGGGATCATGCGCGTGGTCACCGAACGCGGGGCGTGGGTGATTCCGCCGAGCCGCGCGGTATGGATTCCACCAGAGGTGGGGCACGAGATTTTCATGAGTGGCGATGTGCAAATGCGCTCGCTGTTCATCGCTCCCGAGCTGTCGCCCGCCGCCCTGCAGCAATGCTGTGTGCTGGCGGTGACGCCGTTGTTGCGCGAGCTGATCCTGCGTGCCGTGCAAGGCCCGCCGCACGCCGACAATCCGTTGATTCAGCAATTGATGCTCGAAGAACTGGCCAGCCTGGAAAACCTGCCGCTGCATATCCCGATGCCCACTGACCGGCGCCTGCAGAACATCTGTCTGGCGCTGCTGCACACGCCCGATCATCCCAATACGCTGGAAGACTGGGCTCAGCAGGTCGGTGCCAGCTCACGGACATTGGCGCGGTTGTTCCAGCAACAATTGCAGATGAGTTTCAACGCCTGGCGCCAGCAATTGCGCCTGATGGAAGCCCTGCCGCGCCTGCTCGCCGGAGACAGCGTGCAGCGTGTGGCGCAGGACCTGGGTTACGGCAGCGCGCGGGCGTTCAGCGCGATGTTTCGGCGTTTGCTTGGGGAGAATCCCCGCGACTACTTGAATACCCTGAGCAAGCTCAGCGCACTCCTTTAGAAATCACCCCAATAACTTGTGGGAGCGAGCCTGCTCGCGAAGGCGGTAAATCAGCCGCTAACGATATCGACTGACAAGACGCCTTCGCGAGCAGGCTCGCTCCCACAGGTTGTTCTCGGTGTTTTCTCAATGCATCTCGGTGAAGGCGATTTTCACGCCGAGAGCGATCAGCACCGCGCCCATCGTGCGATCGAACCAGTGGCCCATGCGGGCGAAACCGGCGCGCACGCGTTGCTGGCTGAACAGCATCGCGACGAGGCAAAACCACAGGGCCGTTGCGACCGCCAGATAAACCCCGTAACCGGCCTGTATCGCCAGCGGCGTATGCGGGTTGATCACCACGGTGAACAGCGACAGGAAGAACAGCGTGGCTTTCGGATTCAGACCGTTGGTCACAAAGCCCGAGGTGAACGCGCCGCGAGCGGTGCGCACGCCGGCCTCTTTGTGCAGATCATCGGTCACGGTTTTTGCCGGTTGCGCACGCAAGGCTTTGAAACCGATGTACAGCAGATAAGCCGCAGCGGCCCATTTCAAGGCGTTGAACAGCACGATCGACTGCGAAACGATCAGGCCGATACCGAGCAGCGAATAACCGACGTGGAGGAAAATTGCCGTGCCCACACCCAGTGCGGTCCAGGTGCCGGCGCGGCGACCGTGGGTCACGCTCTCGCGCACCACCACGGCAAAGTCCGGGCCGGGGCTGGCCACGGCCAACAGATGGATCAGTGCAACGGTCACGAACTCGGTCCAGTACATGGGGGCTCCTTTCGGCCAAGCGTATCAATTTGTTTCATCTGGTAGGCTCGGCAGATTACGCCCTACGCTCACAGCACAAAAGGTACAGTTGATGACGAACACGCGCCGCGCGGTATTCCTTGATCACCCTTCGCTGGATCTCGGCGATCTGGACCTCAGTCCATTGCGTGATTGTTTCAGCGATTTGCAGTTGTTCGCCCAGACTTTGCCCGAGCAGGTTGCCGAGCGCCTGCAAGGCGCCACCGTGGCGATCAGCAACAAGATCCTGATCGACGCCGCCGCGATGGCCGCCAATCCCGATCTGAAACTGATCCTGATCACCGCCACCGGCACTAACAACGTCGACCTCGCTGCCGCCCGCGCGCAGGGCATCACCGTGTGCAACTGCCAGGGTTACGGCACGCCGTCGGTGGCGCAGCACACGATCATGCTGCTGCTCAACCTCGCCACCCGCCTGGCCGATTACCAGAAAGCCGTCAGCGAAGGCCGTTGGCAGCAGGCCAAACAGTTCTGTCTGCTCGACTATCCGATCGTTGAGCTGGAAGGCAAAACCCTCGGCCTGCTCGGTCATGGCGAACTCGGTGGCGCGGTAGCGCGGCTGGCCGAAGCCTTCGGCATGCGCGTGTTGCTCGGGCAGATTCCCGGGCGCCCTGCTCGCCCGGATCGTCTGCCGCTGGATCAATTGCTGCCACAAATCGACGCCCTCACTCTGCATTGCCCGCTCAACGAGCACACGCGCCACTTCATCGGTGCCCGCGAACTGGCCTCGATGAAGCCCGGTGCGTTCGTGGTCAACACCGCCCGTGGCGGTCTGATCGATGAACAGGCGCTGGCCGATGCCTTGCGCAATGGCCACCTCGGCGGCGCGGCTACCGATGTGTTGAGTGTCGAGCCACCGACCCAAGGCAATCCGTTGCTCGCGGCGGACATTCCACGCCTGATCGTTACGCCACACAACGCCTGGGGTAGTCGCGAGGCACGCCAGCGCATTGTCGGCCAATTGCGCGAAAACGCTCAGGCGTTCTTCAGCGGTAAGGCGCTGCGGGTCGTCAGTTGATAAACTGCGGCACTTTTTTTTGAGGAGCAGTTATGGATCCGCGCAGTGAAGTACTGCTTCGTCAGCCCGAGTTGTTTCAAGGTTCGCTGTTGCTGGCCGGTTTGCCCGCCGACGATTTGCTCGGTCGCCTGCCCAACGCGTTCGGCTGGTGCTGGCATGCCGGCGACCAGGCCGCGCTGGACGCACGTTTCGAAGGTCGCAGCCATTTCGGCGTGAACGTGCCGGAGCGCGAGTTCGACAGCGCCGTGGTGTTTCTGCCCAAGTCCAAGGACCTGACCGATTACATCCTCAACGCCGTGGCTGCGCGTCTGGCCGGGCGTGAAGTGTTTCTGGTCGGGGAAAAACGCAGCGGCATCGAGGGTGCATCCAAGCAGCTCAATCCGTTCGGCAAGCCACGCAAGCTCGACAGCGCGCGCCACTGCCAGTTGTGGCAAGTGACTGTGGCCAACGCCCCGGAAGCGAAATCCCTGGAAAGTCTGGCACAGACTTACGAACTGCCACTGGCTGAAGGCCCATTGAAAGTCATCAGCCTGCCGGGCGTGTTCAGCCACGGTCGCCTGGATCGCGGCAGCGCCCTGTTGCTGGAGCATCTGGACAAATTGCCGAGCGGCCATTTGCTCGACTTCGGTTGCGGCGCTGGCGTGCTGGGGGCTGCGGTAAAACGTCGCTATCCGCACAATCAAGTGACGTTGCTGGACGTGGATGCTTTCGCTGCTGCCAGCAGCCGTCTGACGCTGGCTGCCAACGGTCTGGAAGCCGAAGTGTTGACCGGGGACGGGATCGACGCTGCGCCGATGGGTTTGAACGCGATTCTGAGCAACCCGCCGTTTCATGTCGGCGTACACACCGATTATTTCGCTACGGAAAACTTGCTGCGAAAAGCGGCCAAACATCTGAAAAACGGCGGCGAACTGCGCTTGGTGGCGAACAGCTTCCTCAAGTATCAGCCGCTGATCGAAGAACATCTGGGCGTGTGTGCGATCAAGGCCGAGGGCAATGGTTTCCGGATTTACCGAGCCAAGCGCGGCTGAAACCTCTTTTAAAAAAGAGGCTTGCTCAATCGGATTTGCCTAGGCAGAATCCGCTCCGTCCTAGGGGAGTAGTCTCCCACGAGCGCCAAGCTCGTCCGGCATACGTCAACATACTTGATCCTCAGATCATGGCGTATGCGACCCAAGCGTCCGCAGCAGACGGATCGCAGGGTTTGACAAGACCTATGACACGCACACCTTACCCGGGGCGGGAAGGCTGTACGTGTCATAGCCGTGTCGACCCGCCCCTTAGGAAATCCTGATGCTGGACTCGTTACTCGTTCCCACCGCAATCGTTGCCTTGGCCGAAATCGGCGACAAGACGCAACTGCTCGCGCTGATTCTCGCCGCTCGCTTCCGCAAACCCTGGCCGATCATTGCCGGCATTGTCGCTGCGACCCTGGCCAACCACGCAGCAGCCGGTGCGGTAGGCGCCTGGTTCGGCAGTTTCTTCTCGAATGCGACACTGCACTGGATCCTCGCCGCAAGCTTCACGGCCACGGCGTTGTGGACGCTGGTCCCGGACAAAATGGACGACGATGAAACCAGCACCGCGCGCAAGTTCGGGCCGTTCCTGACCACGCTGATTGCGTTCTTCCTGGCGGAAATGGGCGACAAGACTCAGGTCGCGACAGTGATGCTCGCCGCGCAATATCCGGAACTGTGGCTGGTAATTATCGGTACTACTGCGGGCATGTTGATTGCCAACGTGCCAGTGGTTCTGGCGGGTAATTTTGCTGCGGACAAACTGCCGCTGACCTTGATCCGCCGCCTCGCGGCTTCGGCGTTCATGATTCTGGCGATCGTTGCGGTGTACAAGGCGATGCAGAGCAGTGGCTGGGTGTGACGGCGTAAGTCGATAGACCGCGTCAGCGTTCTTCGTCGGAACGCCGCCCGGAGACAGGCTCGCTCCCACAATGGAATGCATTTCAAAGTGGGAGCGAGCCTGCTCGCGAAGGGGCCATCAGCCTCGCTGCAAAACCATCAGGATTTCGGAGCCTGTTCGTACAGCGGCATAACCTTCGGAATCGCCGCCTGCAACGAGGCAATCCGGCTGGCCGAGGCCGGGTGAGTACTCATGAACTCCGGCGGTGCACCTTCCGACGCCTTGCTCATTTTGTTCCACAAGGTGATCGCGGCGTTCGGGTTGTAGCCGGCGCGTGCGGCCAGCTCCAGGCCAATCAGATCAGCTTCGTTTTCGTTGGCGCGGCTGTTCGGCAGGGTCATGCCGTAGTTGGCCACGGTATCGGCCAGCGCCAGACTGTCCTGACCCAGACCGAGCAATGCACCCGCGCCCTGCTTGGCCATTTCAATCCCGTAGGCCTTGGACATCGCTTCACGACCGTGCTCGCGCAAGGCGTGGGCGATTTCATGGCCCATGACTGCGGCGATCTCATCGTCGGTGAGTTTCAGGCTGTCGATCAGCCCGGTGTAGAAAATGATCTTGCCGCCAGGCCCGCAGTTGGCGTTGAGCTCATCGCTCTTGATCAGATTGACTTCCCACTGCCATTGCGCCGCATCCGGACGGAAATTCGGCGCCTGGGCGATCAAGCGATTGGCAATTGCCTGAACCCGTTTGGCCTCAGGACTGGTCTTGTCCAGCACACCCTTGCTGGAGGCTTCACCGACAGTCTTCTGATACGACTGGGCATACATCTGGTCGACCTCTTGCGAGGACAGCATGCTGAACATGTACTGCTTGCGCTCCACACCCACGGCGCCGCCGCTGGTGGTGTTGACCGACTGACAACCGGCCAGCAACAGCGCTGCGCTCAGTGCACTTACAACCAATGTCTTGTTCATTCAAAAGCTCCCTGAAAACCTGCGCGTATCCTAGGCGGGTAATTGTATCGACGCCAGATACAACGGACGTGTTGCAGCGACTTTCAGACGTTTCCCACCAGAGCTGTCGTAAAAAATTCACAGCGACTGCCAAGCCCCGTGCAACTGCGTCGCGCACAGATCCATTTGCGACATCGGCTTGCAATTGCACTGGCTCGCACTCATGGCCCAATGCCGCCTGCCGATACATCACCGCAGACGTCCTCTTGCGTGCGGAGCTCCCATGAAGTTCAAGTCGATCCAGTTTTCCGTCGCCGCCCTGGCTGGCGCCATCGTCCTCAGCGTGGTCGCTGCGCTGGTGCTGTATGCGCTGTTTTCCGGCGCCCGTACGCAAGAGATGGTGCAGCAGCGCACCCAGGCGCAGTTCGAGCAAGTCATCGAGCAGCGCCTGACTTCGCTGGCACAAACCCAGGTCAGTCAGATCCAGCGTGAACTCGAAGCGCCGCTGCTGATTGCCGGCGGGCTGGTGCGGGTCAACGCCCTGCTCGGCACACCGGGCGCCGATGGTCAGCCGCGCCTCACTGTCAGCCGCGAGCAACTGATCAGCCTGATCAAAGAGAACGTCGAAAAGAACCCGAAGATTCTCGGCACTTACATCGGCTGGGAAAAGAACGCCCTCGACCACAACGACGCGGCCTACGTCGGCACCAGCGTGGTTGGCATCGACGCGGCCAACGGACGCTTCCTGCCATGGTGGTTCCGCAACGATGACGGCACCCTCGGCCTGGACAAACTGGTCGACGTCGACGACCAGAAAACCCTGTCCACCGGTGTACGCGCCAGCGAGTACTACTTGTGCTCGAAAGAGAGCAAAAAATCCTGCGTGATCGATCCGGCACCCTACAAGGTCGGTGACAAGATCGTCATGCTCGCCTCCTTTATTGAACCGATCATGCTCAACGGCGCCTTCCAGGGCATCGTCGGTGCTGACCTGTCGGTGAACTTCATCCAGGAAATGCTCCTCGCTGCCAACCAGAAGCTCTACAGCGGCGCCGGGAAAATGGCCCTGATCGGCGGCAACGGCCGCATCGTTGCCTACACCAAAGACGCCAGCAAATTCGGCGAGAAAGTCAGCGACATCCTCGACGCCGAGCAGATTGCCAACATGGCCAATCTCAAGCGCGGCGAAGTGACTTACTCGGTCAACAAGGACAAGGGTCGCATCGAACTGTACCTGCCATTCGGCATCGGCCAGACCGACGCACGCTGGACACTGATGCTGCAATTGCCTTTGAACGCGGTAATGGCGGATCTGCAAAAACTGCAGGCCGACCTCGATGCGCAACGCAAGTCCGACACCTTCGGCATGGCCATGGTTGGTCTGCTCATCGCCGGCCTCGGCCTGCTGGTGATCTGGCTGGTTGGCCACGGCATTGCCCGGCCGCTGAAGCAGATGGTCGCGATGCTCAATGACATCGCTCAAGGTGAAGGTGATCTGACCCGTCGCCTGAGCAGCGACCGCAGTGATGAACTGGGCTCGATCGCCAAAGGCTTCAACACGTTCCTGGCCAAGTTGCAGGCGATGATCACCCAGGTGGTGACGTCGGTGCAGAGCGTCAGCGATTCTTCGGAACACACCGCCGACATCGCGATTCGCACCAACATCGGTATCCAGAAACAAATGGCCGAGATCGATCAGGTGGCCACGGCGGTGCAGGAAATGACCGCCACTGCTCAGGATGTCGCGCGCAACGCTACGCAGGCTGCGCAAGCGGCCAGCCATGCCGATCAGGCAGCGAGTCAGGGCATGCAAATCGTGCGTGACACGTCCAATTCGATTGGCGTACTGGCCGTGGAAATCGGCAAGGCCGTAGACGTGGTGCAAACCTTGGCCAAGGACAGCGAAAACATCAATGCGATTCTCACGGCGATCCGCGGGATTGCCGAGCAAACCAACCTGCTGGCGCTGAACGCGGCAATTGAAGCAGCGCGCGCCGGGGAGCAAGGTCGCGGCTTTGCCGTGGTGGCCGACGAGGTGCGCAATCTGGCGCAGAAAACCCAGAAAGCCACTGAAGAAATCCAGAGCATGATCCAGCAACTGCAGCAGGGCACACGCGATGTCGTGCGGGTCATGGAAGACAGCCAGAACCGTACCGATGAAAGCGTGCAGCACGCGGCGAAAGCGGCTCAAGCGCTGGAAACGATTACTCAGGCGGTGTCGGTGATCAACGACATGAACACGCAGATTGCCAGTGCGGCCGAAGAGCAAAGCGCGGTGGCGGATGACATCAACCGCAATGTGATCAACATCGGGCAGGTAGCGAATGAAGTGGCGGGCGGTGCGGATGAGTCGAGTTCGGCGAGCGCCGATCTGACCAAGCTGGCGGAGCAGCAGCGGCGGTTGATCAATCAGTTCAAGGTCTGAAAAGCCAAGAGCACCCTCACCCTAGCCCTCTCCCAGAGGGAGAGGGGACTGACCGAGTTGTCTCCCGTCATACATCGACCTGAAATAAGCAGTCGATTATGGATTCAAAGCTGAGCGTTCAAGTCGGTGTATTTCGTCAATATCCCCCAATCAGACCCCTCTCCCTCCGGGAGAGGGCTAGGGTGAGGGGCTTTTGATCCACAGGCTTTAACCCGGGGTCAAACACTCCGGCCCATTGAGCTTCGGATCATTGATCAGATTCGCCAACACCCGCTCACGCAATGCAGCGGGTTCACTGGCCAGTAACCCCTGCAACACATGCAACGGCGTCTCGGGATCGAGCCACGCCGCCTGCCCCGCCTCATCAAGAATCAACGGCCGCCGCTGACTCGACGCCGGTTGAGTAATCACCGCCGTGCTCAACCAGACCTGCTCCTGCACCGGATACGCCTCCCAGATCGCCGCAAAAAACAGCGAAGCGCCCTCCCCCGGCGTCAGCCAGTAGGGCCGCTTGCGCTGGGTGCCGCGCCATTCGTAAAAACCGTTGGCGGGGAGCAGGCAGCGACGCTGGCGCAGCGCCTCACGAAACATCGGTTGCTCGGCAACCGTTTCCGCACGGGCATGCGCCGGCGTCTTCGACAGATCGGTCAGCCACGGCGGCGTCAGGCCCCAACGGGCGCGGGCTAAGGTGCGCTGGCCATCTTCACCGGCACGCAGCATCAACACCGAATCATTGGGGGAAATGTTCCACTGCGCCTGCTGATCGGCGGGAAAACCTGGCAGGGCCGCGAAATCGCGGTTCCAGCGAAACAGGGCATAACGTCCACACATGGGGCAACACGACTCTGAATTAAAACGAAGCTCAGCCTAACAGACCAGCGTGCCGGGGAAGCTCTCCGGTTCATCGCCGGGCAGCGGCAGCGCGGCATTGTACGCGGTGATCAGCTCGCGGGCGTATTCAGCCTGATCGTTATCCACCGACAGCCCGAGCAGGCCGAAGATCGGCAACTCACCGGTGCCGCCGAGCAGATCGCGGCCAACCAGATGCGCCTCGATGCCTTCACTGGCGAGCATGCCCTTGAGCATTTCGCCTTCCATCAGGTTTTCCGGCTCGTAGATTCGCTGCATGGGCGCGCCTCACTCGTTTTCGCTGAAGACTTCCAGAAACCAATCTTCTCCGTGGACCTGCAAGACAAACGTGATCGGCCGACAACACACCTGACAGTCCTCGATATAGGTCTGATCGCCGCCGGACAGGTCTACTGTCGTCTCGACCGTTTCACCACAATAAGGACATTCGTATTCAGCGGTTTCCAGCATCGCGGTCTCCCAAGTGACTTGTGCGTATAATCGCCGGTCTATTTGCAGGGCTATTTTTGTCTGGCTACTTTTTCAGACCGTGCCCCGCGGGTTTTCGATCAAAATCTTTACTTACCCTAGCCGTTTCCAACAAGAGAGCATGATGGGCGAATTCGATGCCATCCGACCTTACGACGACAGCGAAGTACCTGTGGTACTGGCAAGACTGCTCGGCGACAAGGCGTTTCTAGATATCCTCACCCACTTCCGCTTCCCGCGTTTTGCCGGTGCCTTCGGCTGGATGCTCAAACCACTTATAGCCCATCGGCTGCGTCGTGAGTTCGCCGACGTGACATCAGTGGCGACGTTGCAGGACAAGGTCGAGTCCTACGTCGACCACACCATCGAGCGCGCCACCGACGGCGTGACCTACACCGGTGTCGAGCAATTCAAGTCCGGCAGCGCCTATCTGTTCATCGCCAACCACCGCGACATCGTCATGGACCCGGCCTTCGTCAACTACGCCGTGTACCACGCCGGCCTGCCGACGCCGCGCATTGCGATTGGTGACAATCTGCTGCAGAAGCCGTTTGTCAGCGACCTGATGCGTCTGAACAAGAGCTTCATCGTCCACCGTTCAATCACCGGCCGTCGCGAAAAAATGGCCGCGTATCAACTGTTGTCGGCGTACATCAACCATTCGATACGCAACGATTGCGCCTCGATCTGGATCGCTCAGGCTGAAGGCCGGGCGAAGGACGGCGATGACCGCACCGAGTCGGCGATCCTCAAGATGTTCCACATGAGCCGCAAGGACGAGCCGTTCGGCGAAGTCATCCGCTCGCTGAACGTCACCCCGGTGTCGATCAGCTACGAATACGACCCGTGCGACCAGGCCAAGGCTCGCGAGCTGTACATCCGCGCCACCACCGGCACCTACGCGAAAGCGCCGGGCGAGGATGATGTGAGCATTGCCAAGGGCATCACCGGCTACAAGGGCCGGGTGCACGTGAACTTTGCCGCGCCGATCACCGAGCCGTTCGAGGACACCAAGCAATTGGCGGTCGAGATGGACAAGCAGATTCTCGGCGGTTACCGGTTATTCCCGGTGCATTACCTGGCGTATTCGCAGTGGGCTGATGCCGATCCGCAATTGAATGTGCCGAAGGCGGCCGAGGTGTTCCCGGCGGATGAGCTGGCCAAGGCGCAGGAAGAATGGCAGAGCCGGCTGGACGCGTGCCCGCAAGAGCATCGTCCGTATCTGGTGCTGCAATATGCGACGCCGGTGCGTAATCAGTACCGGGTCAAGGCTGGGTTGCCGCTATAAGCGGTTTCCAGCTGACGCAAAAACGGCGCCTTCGGGCGCCGTTTTTTATGCCTGAAGCTTTCAGAAGCGCGTACTGATCCAAGAAACGATCAGGGCCAGAGCGAGGCAAGCAAAACCGAAACGATAGAAAAACCGGTTCATGCGCAAGGTCGCCCAGTCCAGGATCGGCTCGGCATTCGGCTGCGCCTGACGCTGGGCGGCAATGCTGGCCATCGCGCGCTGTTCACGGCGGCGGGTGGCGTGCAGCAGCCAACTGCCGGGAAACGCCAACAACAACGCCAGCAAGTTGATCAACTTGGCGGGATGGGCGGTAAACAGCGTCATCAAGTGCAGCGACATCACAGACCTCTATCTGAACCGGTGTGGCAGACGCCAGATCGACGACCGCGGCGCGGATTCTACCCAAACCTGCCGGTTCAACCCCAGCCTTTGCGACAAATAACCTGACAATCGACCGATGGCTGTCCTGTGTCACGGCTTCGTCATATGGATAGGCCACCCTGCGCGCCTCGAAACACACATGGAACGCGACATGCTTCACGCTGAAAACCAGGATCGTCTGTACCTCATCACCCCTTACGACGAACAACAGAGCCTCGTCGGCAGCCTCGCCTTCAATGTTCAGGATCGCCATTGGCTGGTGTATTGCGCGCTGGGCGGGCATCAGCATGCGGATTTGCCCGAGACTGACTTACTGACTGGCGTCAGTGTCCTCGACTTTTACTCGCAGGCTGCCTGAGTCAAGAGCCCCTCACCCTAGCCCTCTCCCAGAGGGAGAGGGGACTGACCGAGTTGTTTATTCGAGGTACATCGACCTGAAAGTCCGAGATGAATGCAGGTCTCAAGAACAACACCGATCGGCTCCCTTCCCCCTCGCCCCCTTGGGGGAGAGGGCTGGGGTGAGGGGGATCGATCTCCCATACGACACAAATTCCAACCCTGACACCCACAAAAAAGCCCGGGCTCATCACTGATCCCGGGCTTTTTCACATCCGCCGAAAACTTACTCAGCGAGCACCTGACCCACAGTCGGATCCTTGAACAGACGCGTCAACGCATCGCTCAACACATCGCTGACCAGTTTGGTGTTGGTTTCCTGGTTCGGCGCCATGCCGAAACGCTGGTCCAGCGAAGCGCCGTAACGACCGCTGTAACGACGGTTGGCGTTCTGCACATCAGAGCGGAAGGTCGCGCCGATGGTCGCTTCAGTCACGTACATGCCTTCTTTCGGCGACTGATACTTCAGCTCGGCCAGGGTCACGGTCAGCTGCGGAGCGTTTGGCGCATTGTTGGTCGGGGTGAAGCCGAGCAGACGCACGGCGGCTTCAGCCTGAGCCTGCAGCTTCGGCAGGATCTGCTCGCGCTGCACGGTGATGGCGCTGGTTTCCGGGTACAGGCCGCCACGGGTACCGAGGGTTGGCGACGGACGACCGTCGACCACACGCACGACGACTGGCTGGCCACGGCCGACCGGTGCCAGCTGGGTGGTCAGCTTCGGCTCCGGGCTCAGTTGTTGCGGGCTGTGGGCGCAGCCGGCCAGGGTCAAACCGGCCACAGTGATCAAACCGAACAACAGGCGTTGCAACATGCTCTTCTCTCCAGAATCAGGCACAAACAGGCCGGCAGTATAGCGGTGGGCCACTGTGGGTCACCAGCACCGCACAGTGAATACTGAAATGTCTGACAAACCCCTGGGAAAGCGGTTCCTGTCACAGATTATTCACCCGGCATACACGTTCACGTCACGGCGCTTTGACAACCTTGCAATCAGTCCCCACAAGGTACTCAATCATGCGTTATCTGATCTCGTTGTTCGCGCCACGCCCGCTGCACCGCAGCTTCGCTCTGCTCGATCGCAACGGCCATTGCCAGGCATTCAAGCAGTGCAGCCTTCAACCGATGGGTGACGGCTGGGTGGAAATCGAAGAAATCCGCCTCAACTGGTTGCACCAGCCACTCCCCGCCAGCGCCCGCGTCATAGCGTCGCAGCCCCGCGCACGGGTGCAAGCGATGTTGAGCATCTGACCGGATGCCTAATAAAAGTCATTAAACACGAGCAACTGCCCGCATTTCTTCGATACAATCTCCCCCCGATTATAAGGACGTCTCCTGATCGGGCCCCGCAACAGCGTCAATGCGCATGCATCGACACCCAAAATCGCCCACAGAGAGCCGCCCACACAGATCGAGTGAAGTTGGCGCGCTTGCCTGTTCTTCCGGCAAAAACCCCGCTTTTCGCGAATCTGCAGAGCTGTCATGACGCTCGGCCACCGCGTTGTTTTGCCTTTGCGGGCAAGGTGCCAGGCCTGGACAGCCCTTTTTTGAGGTTCACGTCTTCAAAAGAGCGTGAAAAAAACGGGTTTTCACAACTTCACAAGAGTGTGGCGAGCAAATGAAAAGTTTTGCGTCTGAACATGCACCATTAGCGTCTGAAACAGCCCAACGACACAGGACCGGGTATACCTCGAATATCGGAGCCTGAAGCCTGTCCGCTACGGATTTGGTTGCACAAAAACGGATGTCTCGACCATAAGTCGAATTGCCAGCTGCGTGCTGAAATGAGTTCATGGAGCTCTTGAAAGCCAAGCCGCATACATCCGTCGAAGTTGCGAAAAATTGCGAAGATTCGGACATGGCGAACCTGACCACGGATAGCCCGGACATCACTGACCTGTCCCGGAACGCCTGGCAGCCATGCCGACAATTTGGTGCTGCAGATTTTGGAGACGCGTTAAATGGCGCATAACGAAGCAGTCGACGTAGTACTGGTTGGGGCCGGCATCATGAGTGCCACCCTTGCCGTACTGCTCAAAGAGCTCGACCCCGCGATCAAGCTGGAAGTCGTCGAGCTGATGGATTCCGGTGCTGCGGAGAGTTCCAACCCGTGGAACAACGCCGGTACCGGTCACGCGGGCCTGTGCGAGCTGAACTACACGCCGCAAGCCGCCGATGGCACCGTCGACATCAAGAAAGCCGTGCACATCAACACCCAGTTCGAGGTGTCGAAGCAGTTCTGGTCGTACCTGACCAAAAAAGGCACGTTCGGCTCGTGCAAATCCTTCATCAGCCCGGTGCCACACCTGAGTTTCGTCCAGGGCGACAATGGTGTGTCCTTCCTCAAGTCCCGCTTCGACGTGCTGCACAAGCATCACGCGTTCGCCGACATGGAGTACACCGAAGACAAGGCCAAGATGGCCGAGTGGATGCCGCTGATGATGCCGGGCCGCGCGCCGGACGAAGTCCTCGCCGCCACTCGCGTGATGAACGGCACCGACGTCAACTTTGGCGCCCTGACCAATCAGTTGCTCAAGCACCTGACCAGCGCTCCCGATGCTCAAGTCAAATACTGCAAGCGCGTGACCGGCCTCAAGCGTAACGGCAGTGGCTGGACCGTCAGCATCAAGGACGTCAACAGCGGCAGCACTCGTGAAGTCGACGCCAAATTCGTCTTCCTCGGCGCTGGCGGCGCGGCCCTGCCGTTGCTGCAGGCTTCGGGCATCGAAGAAAGCAAAGGCTTCGGCGGCTTCCCGATCAGCGGCCAGTGGCTGCGTTGCGACAACCCGGAAGTGGTCAAACAGCACCAGGCCAAGGTCTACAGCCAGGCTGCTGTAGGTTCGCCACCGATGTCGGTGCCGCACCTCGACACCCGCGTTGTTGACGGCAAGAAATCCCTGCTGTTCGGGCCATACGCCGGTTTCACCACCAAGTTCCTCAAGCACGGCTCCTTCATGGACCTGCCGCTGTCGGTTCGCGCCGGCAACATCGGGCCGATGCTGGCCGTGGCGAAAAACAACATGGACCTGACCAAGTACCTGGTCAGCGAAGTGATGCAATCGATGGAACAGCGCCTGGATTCCCTGCGCCGTTTCTACCCGGAGGCGAAAGCCGAAGACTGGCGCCTGGAAGTGGCCGGCCAACGGGTGCAGATCATCAAGAAAGACCCGAAAAAGGGCGGCATCCTGCAGTTCGGTACCGAACTGGTGTCGGCCAAGGACGGTTCCCTCGCCGCCCTGCTCGGTGCTTCGCCAGGCGCGTCGGTGACCGTTTCGATCATGCTTGAGCTGATCGAGAAGTGCTTCCCGGCCAAGGCCAAAGGCGAGTGGGCTGGCAAACTGGCGGAAATCTTCCCGGCCCGTGAAAAGGTTCTGGAAACCGATGCTGCGCTGTATCGCAAGATCAACACGCAGAACAACATCGCGCTGGAACTGGTTGAAGAAAGCAGCGAGACCCCAAGCTACGCTTGATCACGCCGCATAAAAAACGCCCCGTACTCAGTGAGTGCGGGGCGTTTTTTTATGCTTGGGAAAAGTCTCAGGTGCGGGACTTTTCGATCAGCTCGATGTATTCCGGGGCATTGCGCTGATCGGCGATCAGCTCAACGAAGGTCTTACCCTGCTCGTCCTTGCCATCGACGTCGTAACCGGCTTCGACGAAGAAGCCCAAGAAGCGTTCGAAGTCATCGATGCGCAGGCCACGGTAAGCCTTGATCAGTTTGTGCAGCGACGGCGAAGTGGCGTCGACCGGCTCAAAATCGAGGAACAGCTTGATCTGCTCATCGCCGATCTCGTCACCAATCACTTGTTTCTTATCTTTACGCATTGCCGACTCCAGCTCGCAGACATGACACGGGGCGGGCAGTTTACCCCTGCCCGGCCGCCCGGCTCAACGCGATCGCACCGCCCCAGTGTGCAAATCGGCCCAGATATGACCGTTGGCGTAACTGAGGAACTGCACATACACGGTGTCATTGCGCAGCAGATCGATGATCACGCGGTACTGGGCCTGTGGATAAAACAACGTCAACGTTTTGCTTTTGTCGTCGTAGATCGGCTTTTTCAGGCTTTTGCTTTCGCCGTCGAAATTGACCAACACCTGAGCGATGGTCGCGCCTTTGTTCAGGGATTTGCCCTTGAGGCGAATCATCAGCGGTGAGGTGACCGGGATCGGCTGCTGATTGGACTGGCGTTGTGCGCCGACCACCACTGAGTAGTCGGTGACCTGCAGGAGTTGCTGCTGCTCGGGCTCGGCATCGCGCACGGTCAGATCGTCCGGCGGCAGGAATTGACTGTGCATCGGCGCGGCGGAAAGAGGCAGGCAGAAGATCAAGGAAAATGCGGCGAGGCTGCGGATCAAGAGGCGCATGACAGGCTCCGGAAGGCGGGGCCGAGCACTCTAGCATGGGTATCGCGGATGGATCAGCACACACAAAACAACTGTGAGAGCGAGCCTGCTCGCGAAAGCGGTGTGTCAGTTTTCAATGATGCTGACTGACACGACGCCTTCGCGAGCAGGCTCGCTCCCACAGGGGATAGCGCGGGGTTCTTACATGCCTTTAACGGCAAAGATCCCGTTGGCGTTGCGCCAGTAGCCTTTGTAGTCCATGCCGTAACCGAAGATGTAGCGGTCAATGCACGGCAGGCCAACGAAATCGGCCTTCAGGTCTGGACGCGCCTTGCGGTCGTGATCCTTGTCGATCAGTACGGCGGTGTGCACTTTGCGCGCGCCGGCGTGTTTGCAGAAGTCGATGATCGCGCCGAGGGTGTGACCTTCATCGAGGATGTCGTCGATGATCAGCACGTCGCGGTCGATGAACGAGACTTCCGGCTTGGCTTTCCAGAACAGGTCGCCGCCGCTGGTTTCGTTGCGATAACGGGTCGCGTGCAGGTAGGAGGCTTCCAGCGGGAACTGCAGATGCGTCAGCAGTTTGCCGGAGAAGATCAGGCCGCCGTTCATCACGCAGAACACCACCGGGTTGCTGTCAGCCAGTTGTTCGTTGATTTGTGCACCGACGCGGGCGATGGCGGCCTCGACTTCAGATTCGGTGTACAGGCAGTCAGCCTCTCGCATGATTTGACGGATATGCTCGAGATCAGCGGACATGGCGCTCTCCAGGGGGGTGGCGGAATTGGAAAAGCGGGCAAAGGTACGCATCCCGCCCGGTCGAATCAAGCCTTTATGGACTAACGTACAGAATGTCCTATAGGACATCACCCTCGGATAGATTAATCTAGGCCGGTTTTTTTGCCCGCCGCCGGAGTTTTTCCATGCCCATCCTTGAGATCCGCCATCCGCTGATCCGCCATAAACTCGGCCTGATGCGCCGCGCTGACATCAGCACCAAGAATTTCCGTGAGCTCGCTCAGGAAGTCGGCGCCCTGTTGACCTATGAAGCTACAAAAGATCTGCCGCTGGAATCCTACGATATTGCAGGCTGGTGCGGCACTGTGTCGGTCGAGAAAATCGCCGGCAAGAAGATCACCGTCGTGCCGATTCTGCGCGCCGGTATCGGCATGCTTGAAGGCGTG
The DNA here is from genome assembly GCF_022662375.1 of Pseudomonas sp. CROZ-RG-20F-R04-15. Taxonomy (GTDB): domain Bacteria; phylum Pseudomonadota; class Gammaproteobacteria; order Pseudomonadales; family Pseudomonadaceae; genus Aquipseudomonas. The sequence goes on from NZ_JAKNQL010000004.1 coordinate 287,170, forward strand.
CTGAGCCTGATCCCGGGCGCCAAGGTTTCCGCTGTGGGCGTCGCCCGCAACGAAGAAACCCTGCAAGCGCACACCTATCTGGAAAAACTGGTTCCGGAAATCGACGAACGGTTGGCGATGATCATCGACCCGATGCTCGCCACCGGCAGCTCGATGGTTGCGACCATTGATCTGCTGAAGAAAGCCGGCTGCAAGGACATCCGCGCGATGGTGCTGGTTGCCGCGCCGGAAGGTATCGCCGCAGTAGAAAAAGCTCACCCGGACGTAACCATCTACACCGCGTCCATCGATGAGCGCTTGAACGAGCACGGTTACATCATCCCTGGACTTGGCGACGCCGGTGACAAGATCTTCGGCACCAAGCAGAAGGACGCGTAACCATGCAGCAAGAGTTCAACGATCCGCTCTGGCGCACGGTGCTGTCCGGCGCCCAGATGCTGTTCGTGGCTTTCGGCGCTCTGGTGCTGATGCCGCTGATCACGGGCCTGGACCCGAACGTGGCACTGTTTACCGCGGGTTTAGGGACGATCCTGTTCCAGATCGTCACCGGGCGTCAGGTACCGGTGTTTCTGGCGTCGAGCTTCGCTTTCATCACCCCGATCATTCTCGCCAAGGGCCAGTTCGGCCTTGCTGCGACCATGGGCGGCGTGATGGCGGCCGGTTTCGTCTACACCTTCCTCGGCCTTGCCGTGAAGATCAAAGGCACCGGTTTTATCGACCGTTTGCTGCCACCGGTAGTGATCGGTCCGGTGATCATTTCCATCGGTCTGGCCATGGCGCCGATTGCCGCGAACATGGCGATGGGCAAGGCTGGTGACGGTTCTGAACTGATCCACTACCAGACCGCGATGATGATCTCGATGCCGGCATTGCTGACCACGCTGATCGTGGCGGTGTTCGGCAAAGGCATCTTCCGCTTGGTGCCGATCATTTCCGGCGTGCTGGTCGGTTTTGCCATGGCGTTCTATTTCGGCGTGGTCGACACCGCGAAGATTGCCGCTGCGCCTTGGTTTGCGATTCCGCACTTCACTGCACCGGAGTTCAACTGGCAGGCGATTCTGTTCATCGTTCCGGTGGCGTTGGCCCCGGCCATTGAACACATCGGCGGCGTGATTGCGGTCGGTAGCGTGACCGGTCGCGATTACCTGAAGAAGCCGGGCCTGCATCGCACCCTGCTCGGTGACGGCATTGCCACCACCGCTGCCGGCATGTTCGGTGGTCCGCCAAACACTACTTACGCCGAAGTGACGGGCGCAGTGATGCTGACCAAGAACTACAACCCGAAAATCATGACCTGGGCAGCGATCTTCGCTATCACCCTGGCGTTCATCGGCAAGTTCGGCGCGCTGCTGCAAAGCATTCCGGTGCCGGTGATGGGCGGGATTCTGTGCTTGCTGTTCGGTTCGATCGCGGCGGTGGGGATGAACACCCTGATCCGTCACAAGATTGATCTGGGCGAAGCACGCAATCTGGTGATCGTGTCGGTAACGTTGGTGTTCGGGATTGGCGGTGTGCTGGTCGGCACCGGGACTGGCCCGGACGACTTCGGCCTCAAAGGCATCGCGCTGTGCGCGGTGGTGGCGATTGCGCTGAACCTGATTCTGCCGGGCAATGATGGCTGGAAGAACAAGAAGGCGGATGAGCCGCTGATCTGAACCTTTAGATCGTCGCTGCCTGAAAGATAGCTTTCGCGAGCAGGCTCGCTCCCACATTGGAATGCATTCAAATGTGGGAGCGAGCCTGCTCCGGGCGGCGTTCCGACGAAGCTTTTGGCTTTTTAAAGGGCCAGCGGCGCTCGTTCGCAGAGGGTCGCCAAGGCCTTGGCCCATTGCCGGTCGTCATTCAGGCATGGCACCAGCACCAACTCCTCGCCCCCTGCTTCGCGGAACTGCTCCTTGCCGCGATCGCCAATCTCTTCCAGCGTCTCGATGCAATCGGCGACAAACGCCGGGCACATCACCAGAATCTTCTTCACGCCGCTTTTCGCCAATTCATCGAGGCGCGCTTCGGTGTACGGTTCGATCCACTTCGCCCGCCCCAGACGCGACTGAAACGATACCGACCATTTGCCCTCTGGCAGACCCATGCGCTCAGCAAACAACGCTGCGGTACGCAGGCATTGCGCGCGATAACAGGTGGCCAATACCGCAGGCGAGGCGTTCTTGCAGCAGTCTTCATTCTTGAAGCAATGATTGCCGGTCGGATCGAGTTTGGTCAGGTGCCGCTCAGGCAAACCGTGGAAGCTCAGCAGCAAGTGATCGTAATCCTGTTGCAGATGCGGCCTGGCGCTTTCGACCAGCGCGTCGAGGTATTCCGGCTGATCGTAGAACGGTTGCAGCACCGACAGTTGCACGTTGAGTTTCTTTTCGCGGATCACCCGCTTGGCTTCTTCAATCACCGTCGTGGTGGTGCTGTCGGCGAACTGTGGATACAGCGGCGCCAGCGTGATGCGTTGGTGACCTGCCGCGACCAGTTTCAGCAAACAGGTTTCTATCGACGGTTCGCCGTAGCGCATCGCCAACTCGACCGGGCCGTGGCTCCACTGCGCGGTCATCTGCTGTTGCAGACGACGACTGAGCACCACCAGCGGCGAACCCTCATCCCACCAGATCGACGCATAGGCGTGGGCCGATTGCTCCGGGCGCTTGATCAGGATCAGCGACACCAGCAGACGCCGTACCGGCCATGGCAGGTCGATCACGTACGGGTCCATCAGGAATTGATTGAGGTAACTGCGCACATCGGCCACAGAAGTCGAGGCCGGGGAACCCAGGTTGACCAGAAGCAAAGCGTGATCGGTCATGCAACGTCCTATTTCAGAGGCGGCCGGAGAGATCGTCCAGGGCCGCGCGTAAATCCGTGAACTGGAAAGTGAAACCCGCTTCCAGCAAGCGTGCCGGCAAGGCCTTCTGGCCGCCGAGCAACAACAAAGACATCTCACCGAGGCCGACCTTCAGTGCCAGGGTCGGCATCGGCATGAACGCCGGGCGGTGTAAAACGCTGCCCAGCGTCTTGGCAAATTCGCGATTGCGCACCGGTTGCGGCGCGCAGGCATTATAAGGACCAGCGGCCTGCTCGCGGTGCAGAAGAAAATCAATCAGGGCGATTTGATCGTTGATATGAATCCACGGCATCCACTGCCGGCCATTGCCCAAAGGCCCGCCCAATCCGAGTTTGAACGGCAACAGCAACCGCGACAAAAAGCCGCCCTCGGCCGACAGCACCAGACCGGTTCTCACCAGCACCACGCGGATACCCAGCGACTCGGCACGCAATGCGGTTTCTTCCCAGGCAATGCATAACTGGCTGGCGAAGTCGTCAATCACTGGCGGCGATTCTTCGGTCAACTCGCGCTCACCGCCGTCGCCATACCAGCCGATCGCCGATCCGGAAATCAGCAGCGCCGGTTTCTGTGATCGCGTTTCAAGCCATGCCAGCAAGGTTTCCGTGAGCTTTATACGGCTGCTCCACAGCAACGCTTTGCGCCGATGGGTCCACGGCCGATCGGCAATCGGCGCGCCGGCCAGATTGATAATCGCGTCGACAGGCTCTTCGCCAATATCTTCCAGACGCGCAATGCCACGCACCTGCGCACCACAGATTTTCGCGACTTTTTCCGGTTTGCGGCTCCACACCGTCAGGCGATGCCCTTGCCCCAACCAGTGCCGGCAGAGCTGACGTCCTATCAAACCAGTACCGCCGGTCAGCAATATGTGCATGACATCTTCCTCGCGTGGCGTTTAACCCGGATCACTAGTCTATTTTTATAAGCAGGGATCTTTTCTATCGGGCAGGCTCTATTGTTTAACCATAGGCCAAGCTGTCAGAACGAGAACGCTAGAAGTTATACCAAAAAACAAAATTGTACAGGTTTCATCCACGGCGTAGTCTGTACAGAAAGGTAAACGAGGCCCCTATGACTGTACCTATCGCAATCATCGGCACCGGCATCGCCGGGCTCTCCGCCGCCCAGGCTCTGACAGAGACCGGGCATACCGTGCAATTGTTCGATAAAAGTCGCGGCAGCGGCGGGCGCATGTCGAGCAAGCGCAGCGACGCTGGCTCGCTGGACCTGGGCGCGCAATATTTCACCGCGCGCGACCGCCGCTTCGTCACCGAAGTGCAACGCTGGCAAAGCCAGGGCTGGGTCGCCGAGTGGACGCCGCAGCTCTACACCTATCAGGGCGGGCAGTTGAATCTGTCGCCGGACGAGCAGACCCGCTGGGTCGGCACGCCGCGCATGAGCGCCATCACCCGTGGTTTGCTCGACGGTCTGGAAGTGCATTTCGCCTGCCGGATTACCGAGGTTTTTCGCGGTGAAGAGCACTGGCATTTGCAAGACGCCGAAGGCTTCACCCACGGGCCATTCAGCCACGTGGTGATTGCCACGCCAGCCCCGCAAGCGACGGCATTGCTGGCCGCTGCGCCGAAGCTGGCCGGTGCCGCCGCCGGGGTGAAAATGGACCCGACCTGGGCCGTCGCCCTCGCCTTCGAAACGCCGCTGGATACGCCGATCGAAGGCTGCTTCGTGCAAGACAGCCCACTCGACTGGCTGGCGCGCAACCGCAGCAAACCGGGACGCGACACCACCCTCGACACGTGGGTGCTGCATGCCACCAGCGCGTGGAGCCGGCAACACATCGACCTGTCCAAGGAAGCGGTGATCGAGCATCTGCACGGTGCGTTTGCCGAATTGCTGCACAGCGCGATGCCCGCGCCGACCTTCAGCCTCGCCCACCGCTGGCTCTATGCACGTCCGGCGACAGGGCACGAATGGGCCACGCTGGCCGACGCCGATCTGGGCCTGTATGCCTGCGGCGACTGGTGCCTTTCCGGCCGCGTCGAAGGGGCCTGGCTGAGCGGTCAGGAGGCTGCACGTCGCTTGCATGAGCACCTGCAGTGAAGCGCATCAATCCGCAAAAATTGCTGCTGTCGAAATGGACAGCAGCTCACCCGCAGAATCGTGAAAAACACTTTCTGGTGACTGAGTTGTTCCGTGATGAGGAAGGCACCGTGCTGGAAGTTGAATTGCAGGCGGTGTTGACCAAACGCGCCGAACGCCTCGATTGGCAGGTACTGCAAAACAACGCTGAATGGCTGCAGGGCTGGAAGTAAATACCCTCCCCTGTGGGAGCGAGCTTGCTCGCGAACGCGGTGAATCAGCCAAAGCATCTGTTGAATGTTAATCCGCTTTCGCGAGCAAGCTCGCTCCCACAGTAAACTGCGCTCAATCCGAAAAAGTTATACAAATGATTTGACTTGTACACCCATGAATCTATGCTGAAGAAAGTTGTACAGAGATAAACCTCTGTACAGGTATAGATTCGAGGTGCCCATGTCCGATCCTTGCGTAGCCAAACCAAAAATCGCCATCAGCGCCTGTCTGCTCGGTGCCGAGGTGCGCTACAACGGTGGGCACAAGGAATCACGGCTGTGCAGCCGCACCCTCACCGAGCATTTCGATTTCGTCCCGGTTTGCCCGGAGGTCGCAATCGGCCTGGGCATTCCCCGCGAGCCGATCCGCCTCGTCGGTGATCCAGAACATCCTGAAGCCATCGGCACGGTAAACCCGGCGATCAACGTCACCCGGCCACTGGCCGAATACGGCGAGAAAATGGCCGCCGAACTGGATGACATCTGCGGCTACATCTTCATGCAGCAATCGCCGTCCTGTGGTCTGGAACGGGTCAAGGTCTACCACGCCAACGGCGCCCCGGTGAACGGCGGCGGGCGCGGGATCTACGCCCAAGCGTTCTGCGCCCGTCATCCGGATCTGCCGGTAGAAGAAGCCGGGCGCCTCAACGATCCAGTGCTGCGCGAGAACTTCATCACCCGCGTGTTCGCCTACAGCGAATGGCAACAAGTCATCGCCCGAGGCTTGAGCCGCCGCACGCTCACCGAATTCCATTCGCGCTACAAATACTTGCTGATGGCGCACAACCCGCTGCAATACAAGGCGCTGGGCAAACTGCTCGGCAATATGGCCGACACCGATCCCGTCGAACTCGGCCCGCGCTATTTCAGCGAACTGATGGCGGCGCTGAAAAAATGCGCCACCCGTGGCACGCACTGCAACGTGCTGCTGCACATCAGCGGTTATCTGAAACAAGTGATCAGCGCCGAAGACAAACAGGAAATGGTCCACGTCATCAGCCAATACCGCCTCGGCATCGTGCCCTTGGTGGTGCCGTTGACGCTGCTCAAGCATCACTTTCGCCTCCATCCGGACCCGTACATCGCGCAACAGGTTTACCTGCAACCGCACCCGGAAAACCTCAGTCTGCGAAACGCCATCTAATGAACGACAAACTCGATAGCAGTGCCCGGGAAGACCTTGGCGCTGATTTTAAAAAAGCCCTCGACGAAGGCTGGCTGCCGATTCGCGAAGTCGCGCGGCAGACCGGCGTCAACGCCATCACCCTGCGGGCATGGGAACGCCGCTACGGGCTAGTGGTCCCGCAACGCACGCCGAAGGGGCACCGGCTCTACTCGGCCGAACATGTGCAGCGAATTCTGACCATCCTCACCTGGCTCAACCGTGGCGTGGCAGTCAGTCAGGTCAAACCACTGCTCGACACGCCACAGGCGTTCAGCGAATCGGTGGAAAACGACTGGCAACGCTTGCGCCATACGTTGCTGACCGCCGTCACGCAACTCAGTGAACGCAGCCTCGATGACAGCGTCAATCAGGCCATGGCGCTCTACCCGCCACGCACGTTGTGCGAGCAATTGCTGATGCCGCTGCTGGCTGAACTGGAGCAGCGCTGGCAGGGCCAATTCGGCGCGCAGATGGAGCGGGTGTTTTTTTACTCGTGGTTACGCAGCAAATTCGGCGCACGCATCTACCATAACAATCGTCAGTTAAATGCTGCCCCACTGTTGTTGATCAATCATTCCGACCTGCCACTGGAACCTCATCTGTGGCTATGCGCGTGGCTGATCAGCAGTGCCGATTGCCCGGTGCAAGTGTTGGACTGGCCGCTGCCGGCCGGCGAATTGGCACTGGCCGTGGAACACCTGCAAGCCCGTGGCGTACTGCTGTATTCCAGCAAAGCCATGAACCTTGCGCAGTTGCCGAAACTATTGAACGGAGTCAGTTGCCCAAAAATGCTGGTCGGACCAACGGTATGCATCCACCACGCCGAGTTGTCCGTAAGAACTTCCGAGATTGTTGATTTGTTCCTGGCTGAAGATCCGCTGATGGCGCACCAGGTACTCGTTCAGCGTGGGCTGATCTAATGGACGCAGTGAGTTCCGACATGCAATTGATCTGGCTGCGCAGCGACTTGCGCCTACATGACAACACCGCCCTCGCGGCCGCCGCAGCGCGCGGCCCGACGGTCGCGGTGTACCTGTTGAGCCCGCAGCAATGGCTTGAGCATGACGATGCAGCTTGCAAGGTCGATTTCTGGCTGCGCAACCTGCGTGAGCTGAGCGCAAGCCTTGGCAAACTCAACATCCCGTTGCTGATTCGCACTGCAACCCATTGGGATAAGGCCCCTGCGGAACTGCTCAAGCTCTGCCGGCAACTGAAGATAGCGGCGGTTCACGTCAATGAAGAATATGGCGTCCATGAAAATCGTCGCGATGCAGCGGTCGCCGCGGCGCTGAAGGCCGAGGACATCGATTTCCACAGCTATCTTGATCAACTGCTGTTCAAACCAGGCACGGTGCTGACCAAGACCGACAGTTACTTCAAGGTATTCAGCCAGTTCAGAAAGGTCTGCTACGAACGCCTGCACCGCTCGATGCCTGCCCTGGTTAAAGCCCCCGGCAAACAGGAGAAACTTGAGGTCGACAGCGACCCGATTCCCGAGTCCATTAAAGGCTTCGCCACACCGAGCCAATCCCTGCGCGATCTGTGGCCCGCCGGCGAACAGGAAGCCCGGCGCCGTCTCGACACCTTCACCGACGCGCAGATCGTTTACTACCAGAGCGAACGCGACTTCCCGGCCAAACCCGGCACCAGCCAGCTCTCGGCGTATCTCGCTGCTGGCGTGATCTCGCCGCGCCAATGCCTGCACGCCGCCCTGCAAAGCAATCAAGGCGAGTTCGAAAGCGGCAAGGTCGGTGCGGTCACCTGGATCAACGAGCTGCTGTGGCGCGAGTTCTACAAGCACATTCTGGTCGGCTACCCACGGGTCTCAAGGCATCGCGCTTTCCGCCCGGAAACCGAAGCACTGGCCTGGCGTGATGCGCCGGACGATCTCGCCGCGTGGCAAGAGGCGCGCACCGGTCTGCCGATCATCGATGCCGCCATGCGCCAATTGCTGGAAACCGGCTGGATGCACAATCGCCTGCGCATGGTCGTGGCGATGTTTCTGACAAAAAACCTGCTGATCGACTGGCGCGAAGGCGAACGCTTTTTCATGCGTCATCTGATCGACGGGGATCTGGCAGCGAACAACGGTGGCTGGCAGTGGAGCTCTTCGACCGGGACCGACTCGGCGCCTTATTTCCGCATCTTCAATCCGCTGAGCCAGTCGGAAAAATTCGACAGCGAAGGCCTGTTCATCAGGCACTGGTTGCCGGAACTCGCCGACCTCAACAAAAAAGAATTGCACAACCCGGCCAACCTCGGTGGTTTGTTCGGTGCGGTGGATTACCCGTCGCCGATCGTCAACCTCAGCGACTCACGGCAACGGGCACTGGCAGCCTTCAAGAACCTGCCTGCGCGTACGTCTACAGGAGGCGACGATGAGTGAATTCCTGCGCCGCTTCGCCCGGCAGTTTTCAGCGTTGAACAAAGACAACCTGCAAAGCCTGGGCGAGCTGTACAGCGATGACATTCACTTCACCGACCCGCTGCACGAGGTTCAGGGGCTGGCGCAGCTACGCGACTATTTCGGCGAGTTGTACGCCAACGTCAGTGAACTGCGCTTCGACTTTCATGGTTTCGACCAGATCGGCGACTGCGAAGGCTATTTGCGCTGGGTCATGAGTTATCGCCATCCGCGCCTGGCGGGCGGCCGTGTGATTCGCGTCAGCGGTTGCTCGCACTTGCTGTGGCACGACAAGGTTTATCGCCACCGGGATTATTTCGATGCCGGGGCGCTGCTGTATGAACATTTGCCAGTATTGGGCCGGGTCATCGCCTGGCTGAAAAGGAGAATGGGATGAGTCGTACACCTCCACGGCGTTATTGGCTGACCGGTGCCAGCAGTGGCATCGGCGCAGCTCTGGCTGAGGAAATTCTGAAAACCGGCGCACACCTGGCGGTGAGTTCCCGTCAGGTTGCGCCGCTCAAAGTCTTGTCGCAACGCTATCCGGGACAAGTACTGGTGGTGCCGGGGGATCTGACCAACAGCCAGACGGTGCGCGAAATCGGCGAGCAGATCATGCAGGACTGGGGTTCGCTGGACTCGGTGATTCTCAACGCCGGCACCTGCGAATACGTGGATGCCAAACAGTTCGATTCCTCGATCATCGAGCATGTGGTGCGCACCAATCTGCTCGCCAGCAGTTATTGCATCGAGGCCGCCCTGCCGCTGTTGCGTAAGGGCACCGCGCCGCATTTGATCGGCGTGGCCAGCTCGGTGACCTATCTGCCGCTGCCACGGGCCGAAGCCTATGGCGCCTCGAAGGCCGGTTTGCGCTACCTGTTCGAATCGCTGCGCATTGACCTGGCTGACGAAGGCATTGAAGTCACCGTGGTCAGCCCCGGTTTTGTCGAAACACCGCTGACTGCCAAAAACGATTTCCCCATGCCTTTGAGCTGGCCTGTGGATAAGGCCGCACGGCACATTTTCGCCAAGCTCAAGGATCGGCCATTGGAAATCGCCTTTCCGGCGCTGTTCATGGCCGCGCTATGGCCGCTGTCGAAACTGCCGGCGCGGGTACAACTGGCAATCGGCAAGCGCATGGTGCGCAAGTCACCTCCGCTGACGGATCCGACATGAAAATAGCCATCGTCGGCAGCGGGATCGCCGGGCTTACCTGCGCCTACCTGCTCAATCGCCGCCATGAAGTGACGGTGTTCGAGGCGGGCGACTGGGTCGGTGGCCACACGCACACGGTGCCGGTGACCGTCGATGGCCGCCAATATGCGGTGGACACCGGCTTCATCGTGTTCAACGACTGGACCTACCCGAACTTCATCCGCTTGCTCGGCCAGCTCGGCGTGGCGTTCAAGCCGACGGAAATGAGTTTCTCGGTGACCGACCCGGACACCGGTCTGGAATACAACGGCAACAACCTCAACAGCCTCTTCGCCCAGCGCAGCAATCTGTTTTCGCCGGGATTCTGGGGCATGTTGCGCGACATTCTGCGCTTCAACAAAGAAGCCCAGCGCGACCTCATCGAACTGCGCATCGCCGCTGACACCACCCTCGACGACTACCTCAAGGCTGGTGGTTACGGCGAACGCTTTATCCTGCATTACATCGTGCCGATGGGCTCGGCGATCTGGTCGATGCCGATGGCGGAAATGCTCAATTTCCCGCTGCAGTTTTTTGTGCGGTTCTTCAAGAACCACGGGCTGTTGTCGGTCAGCGATCGGCCGCAATGGCAAGTTATCGAAGGTGGTTCCAGCGCCTATATCACGCCGCTGACAGCTGGGTTCAAGGACAGGATTCGTCTCAATTGCCCGGTGACACGGGTTGATCGCGATGTGCATGGCGTGGTTATCCACAGCCCGGCGGGGCTCGAACACTTCGATCAGGTAGTGTTCGCCTGCCACAGCGATCAAGCGTTGCAACTGCTGGCGGTGCCGAGCGATGCCGAACGCGCGATCCTCGGCGCCCTGCCCTACGCCGACAATGAAGTGGTGTTGCACACCGACACGCGTTTGCTGCCGACACGCAAACTGGCTTGGGCGAGCTGGAATTATCGGCTCAGCGGCACCGGCCATACCCACGCCGCCGTCACCTACGACATGAATATTCTGCAGGGCATTCAGAGCGACACCACGTTCTGCGTCAGCCTCAATCAGAGTGCCGGCATCAGCCCCGACAAAGTGCTCGCCCGCTACACCTACGCCCACCCACAGTTCAGCCTCGCGGCAGCGGCCGCACAGCAACGCTGGGGCGAACTGGATGGCGCGCAACACACGCATTATTGCGGCGCCTACTGGGCCAATGGTTTTCATGAGGATGGTGTGGTCAGCGCATTGCGCGTGGCCGCCGCGTTCGGGGAAACCTTATGAACAGCGCCCTTTACAGTGGCTGGATCGGCCATCGGCGCTTCTCGCCGCGCCGCCATGAATTCCGCTACCGGATCGGTTTGCTCTACCTCGACCTCAGCGAGCAGGACGCCGTGCTTGCACTGTCGCCGCTGGCCGGGCGCAGTCGCTTTGCGCCTTTTTCGTTTCGCGAGACCGACTATCTCAAGACTTTTACCAGCCGTGGCGTGCGCCTGATCGATGCTGTGCGCCAGCAGGTTGGCCTCGCCATCGGCCACGAACCGCAAGGCTCGATCTGCTTGCTGACCCAAGCGCGCAGCTGGGGGTTGTCATTCAATCCGGTGAGTTTCTTTTACTGCCATGAGGCGGATGGGCAACTCGCCGCAATCGTCTGCGAAGTCACCAACACGCCGTGGCGCGAGCGTTATCACTATGTGCTGCCGGCACGCACGCCTGTCGACCTGCAGGATTTTCATCAGCACTTCGCCGTGGCCAAAGCCTTTCACGTTTCACCGTTTTTGCCGCGCGATCTTGAATACCGCATGAGCTTCAGCCCCGCTGCGCAAACCCTCGGCGTGCACATGGCCGACTGGCAGGGCGAGCACAAATTGTTCGACGCGACGCTCAATCTCCGACGCGAAAACCTTGATCGCCGCAGCGTGCATCGTTACCTGCGGCGCTTTCCGTGGATGACCGCGAAAACCGCCCTGGCGATTTATTGGCAGGCGCTGCGGCTGCTACTCAAGCGCGCACCGATTTTTGCTCATCAGGCTGCCGACGGCAGCTTTCAAACCGCCACTGTGCCTCCCAAGGAGCACCGCCATGAAATCCTCTAGCCTGTCGGTCAGTCGGCTCAGCACCAACGGTTTGACCGGGTCGTTGCTGCGTCGCGGCGTATTGCGTCAATTGTCTCAGCTCAAACAAGGGCAATTGATGGTGGTCGAGGATGGCGAACAGCTGATGTTCGGCACACCGGGCAGTGCCTTGCTCGGGGAAATCCATGTGACGGATCCGGCCGTCTGGGGCATGGTCGCCGGCAATGGTTCGATTGGTGCCGGTGAGGCCTTTATCCACGGCTATTGGAGTTCGCCGGATCTGACAGCGGTGGTGCGCGTGTTCGTCAGCAACCTCGACGTGCTCGATGCCATGGAGCGTGGTCTGGCCCGTCTCAGCCGGCCGTTGGTGCAAGGCCTGCACTGGCTCAATCGCAATACGCGCAAGGGCTCGCAGAAAAACATCGCCGCCCACTACGATCTGGGCAACGACCTGTTCGAACAGTTTCTCGACCCGACCATGATGTATTCGGCGGCGCAATTTCTCACCCCTGAGGACAGCCTCGAACAGGCGCAGTTGAACAAGCTGGAGCGGATCTGCCAGAAGCTTGCGCTCAAACCCGGCGACCATTTGCTGGAGATCGGCACGGGTTGGGGCAGCATGGCGTTGTATGCCGCACAGAATTACGGCTGCCGCGTGACCACCACGACCCTGTCACACGAGCAGTACGCATTTACCGCAAAGCGCATTGAGCAACTGGGCTTGCAGGATCAGGTCACGCTGCTGCTCAAGGACTACCGCGACCTTACCGGCGAGTACGACAAACTGGTGTCGATCGAGATGATCGAAGCAGTCGGTCACCGTTTCCTGCCGACCTACTTCAAACAGTGCGCGCACTTGCTCAAGAGCAATGGCCTGATGCTGATCCAGGCGATCACCATCCGCGAGCAGCGCTACGAGCAGGCCAAACGCGGCGTCGATTTCATCCAGCGCTACATCTTCCCCGGCGGCGCCCTGCCCTGCGTGCAGAAAATGCTCGAAGTGGTCAGCCGCGATACCGATATGAACCTGCTGCACATGGAGGATTTCGGCCTGCATTACGCGCGAACCCTGCGCTTGTGGCACGAGAACTTCCGCCGTGCCCATGGTCGTTTGAGCGAGTTGGGTTATGACGATTACTTCCTGCGCCTGTGGGAGTTTTACCTGTGCTACTGCGAGGGCGGCTTCCTCGAACGCACTATCGGTACCGCGCAATTGTTGCTCGCCAAACCGGCCGCAATGACCGCGCCGTTGCTCGGGCGTTTCGATGCTTGAGCGTGTTGCCAATGCCGTGCTGTTCCAGCTCGGCTGGCTGACCTGTGTACTCGGCGGCAACAGCTTGTGGTTGTTGCTGGCGTTGGCGGTACTGGTGATCCATCTGCGCTGGATCAGCAGTTGGGCGGCTGAAGGTCGTTTGATTTTGAGCGTGGTGATTGTCGGCACCGCTGTGGACAGTCTGTTGCGCGGTGTCGGCGTGTTCGAGTTTCAGGATCAGTCGCCGCTGATTCCGCTGTGGCTGATGCTGCTCTGGGCGCTGCTGGCGACCACGTTGCGCCATTGTCTGCAATGGAGCGCCCGGCCGTGGTGGCTGGCCAGTGTGCTCGGCGCAGTTGGTGGAGCGCTGTCGTATTACGCCGGCGGACGCTTGGCCGGGGTGCAATTTCCCTACGGTGAGTTACCGACCCTGATCGGCATCGGCCTGCTCTGGGCACTGCTGTTTCCGCTGCTGCATGCGATGGCGCGACGGCTGGCGCACTGAGCGTCTGTCAGACCTTTCACACGCACAGCGGCGACTGCCTTACACTGCCGCGATGAAAACCATACCCCACCAGCAAATCACCGAGCCTGCGGTCACCTGCTCGACCTGCGCGGCGTGCTGCTGCCAGCTCGAAGTGATGCTAATCACCGACACCGGCGTGCCTGATCGCTTTATCGATACCGATGAGTGGGGCGGCGAAGTGATGCTGCGGCTGGACGACGGCTGGTGCGCGGCGCTGGATCGCGACAGCATGATGTGCACGATTTACGAAAAGCGTCCGCTGATTTGCCGCGAGTTCGAAATGGGCGCGCCGGAATGCATTGAAGAGCGCAAAGGCATCACGACCGCTTACCGCTGATCCCAAGAACCCCTAAAAACAAATGTGGGAGCGAGCCTGCTCGCGAAAGCGCTCTTTCATTCAACATCTTCGTTGAACATGAAATAGCTTTCGCGAGCAGGCTCGCTCCCACAGGGATCAAGCGTTTAGCCGTCAGAGCGGCATTGTGTAATGCAGCGAGTAACTTTCTACACCGTCGTTGCTGCTGGCCAGGCCGGCGTTGGAATAGTGCGTCGCACGAATCCCGACTTCATGCCCGCCATTGAAACGCAGACCAAAACCGAAGCGGTCTTCAAACTGGAAAGAACCTCCGAGGTTGTTGGACTCGTACTTGGTATTGGAGAACGCCGCGACGCCAATTCCCGCCTCGACATAGGGTTTGACCGACTGACCGGCAAACTCGTAAACGAACACCGGCGAGAACGACAGGCTGTTGTTACTGGAGGTCTTGTCACCTTCCCAGTAGGTATAGGCGCCGCTCCAGTAACCGGTCAGACGACCGACATCACTTTGCAGCCAGCTCTTGTCCCAGTCGAAATTCATGCCCAGGCGGTACGTCATGGTCGAGTCGCTGGTGGCCCCCACCGCGAACTCCACACCGGCCGCTTGCGCAGTAATACTTTGCCCCATCAGTGCGGCCGCAATCGCGGCCAAGCAGAATAGTCGCTTCAAGTTGAAACTTCCTTTTCCGGAACGATCGTTTGGTTTTCTAGGTAACTCTTCGCTATAGAAGCTAGCGCCTGCTCAGAAGTTCAGCTGAAGTTTTAGTTATTTCACAATTTTTTTACAAGCTGAAGTTTTGCACTTCACCGGCACTCTGGCCCAATAGCGGCAGGATTTTTTTCAAGTACGCAGGATCGGCGCTGGTCCAGAATCTGACCGCCTGGTTCGGGCCGGCAGCGAGCAAATCGCGCTCCGCCAAAAGCCGCTGAAGTTGCCGCGCTACGGCTGCGCCGGTATCGATCAGGCTGATGTCCTCAGGGATCATCGACCTGAGCATCGGCTTGAGAAAGGGATAGTGGGTGCAGCCCAAAATGATCGTGTCGCAACCGCTGGCCAACAGTGGCTCGACATAACCTTGCAGCAACTGGCGCAACACGGCGCTGTGCAGATCGCCGCTTTCAATCAGTTCGACCAGGCCGGGGCATGGCTGGGTGATTACCCGCACGTCAGTGGCGAAGCGATCAAGCAACGCGGCGAACTTGGCACTCTGCAAAGTGCCGGTGGTGGCGAGCACGCCGACGACACCGCTGCGGGTCGCGGCTGCCGCTGGTTTGACCGCAGGCTCCATACCGACAATCGGCCAGTCAGGAAAGTCGCGGCGCAAATCGGCGACCCCGGCAACCGTGGCCGTATTGCAGGCCAGCACCAACGCCTTGGCGCCTTGCTCACGGAAAAACCCTGCCATCACGCTGCAACGCTGACGGATGAATTCCGGGGTTTTC
This sequence comes from Pseudomonas sp. CROZ-RG-20F-R04-15, assembly GCF_022662375.1. GTDB lineage: Bacteria > Pseudomonadota > Gammaproteobacteria > Pseudomonadales > Pseudomonadaceae > Aquipseudomonas. Next base: position 302,643 of record NZ_JAKNQL010000004.1, read on the forward strand.
TCTCCATAAGGAATGTGCCCGCAATCGGCGACATAGAGCAATGTTTCATTGGGCAGCAAACGCTGGATTTCCGCCAGCACCGACAGGCCGCCGACACCGGAGTCGAACACGCCGATCGGCGCTTCACGCATGGCGCGAACCACAGACGCTGCAACCCGGATCGCGCTTGACGCGCAACTCGCGGAAACGCGAACCGAGTGCGTCGATCAACAGCAGACGGCCCACCAGCGGCTCGCCGAACCCGACCAGGACCTTCAAGGCCTCAAGCGCTTGCAGGCTGCCGACCAGGCCCACCAGCGGCCCGACCACCCCGGCCTCGCTGCAGGTCAGTTCGGCTTCGCTGCCGTGGCCGTATAAACAGTGGTAGCAAGGGCTCTCGGCGCGACGCGGATCGAACACCGACAACTGCCCTTCCAGACGAATCGCCGCGCCGCTGACCAGTGGCTTTTGCGCCGCCACGCACGCCGCGTTGACCGCCTCGCGGGTGGAGAAATTATCGGAGCAGTCGAGCACCAGATCCACCGCTGCCACAGCTGCCGCGAGGGAATCCTCGTCCAGCGCCTGACGATGGGCGATCAACTGAATCTCGGGATTGATCGCACTCAGACGCTTGAGCGCCGAATCGACCTTGCTCATGCCGACGCTGTCGGTGTCATGGATGATCTGGCGTTGCAGGTTGGTTAGATCGACCGTGTCGAAATCCGCCAGGTGCAACTCACCGACACCCGCCGCCGCCAGATACAAGGCAACCGGCGCCCCGAGACCGCCGAGGCCGACGATCAGCACGCGACTGTCCTTGAGCTTCAGTTGCCCGTCGATGTCGATGTGTTGCAGCAGAATCTGCCGGCTGTAGCGCAGCAATTCCTGATCATTCAGCACGGCAGGCGCCCCAGACTGATGCGTTGATGACCGCCCAGATCGGTGCGGCTGTGGACTTCTTCAAAACCGCGCGTCAGCAGCAAGTCGCGTACGGCTTCGGCTTGATCATAGCCGTGCTCGAGCATCAGCCAGCCAGCGGCCCGCAGATGCTCCGGCGCCTGATCGACGATCAAGCGCAGATCGTCGAGCCCGTCCTCACCAGCAACCAGCGCGCTGGCCGGTTCGAATCGCACATCGCCCTCGACCAGATGCGGATCGGCGGCGGCAATGTACGGCGGATTGCTGATGATCAACTGGAAACGCTGACCTTCCAGCGCGCTGAACCAATGGCTGCTCAGCACCGTGGCGTTGTTCAAATGCAGACGCTGACGATTGCGTTCAGCGAGTGCCACAGCTTCCAGCACACGATCCACCGCCGTGACTTTCCATGCCGGACGCTCGCTGGCCAAGGCCAGGGCAATCGCACCGCTGCCGGTGCCAAGGTCGAGCACTTTCGCCGGGGTCGCGGGGAGCAATTCCAGCGCTGCTTCCACCAGCAATTCGGTGTCCGGGCGCGGGATCAGCGTATGTGGCGCGACTTCCAGATCGAGTTTCCAGAAACCCTGCTGACCGAGAATGTAGGCCACCGGCTCACCGCCACGACGACGTTGCAGGTACTCGGCAAACGTCAGCGCCGCTTCACTCGGCACGATGCGCTCGGGCCAGGTGTGCAGAAAGCTGCGCGACTTGCCCAGCGCAGCGGCGAGAAGCAATTCGGCGTCCAGACGCGCCGTCGGCGAATCCGGCAGTTCGGCGGCGCGTAACAGGCTGGCGATGATGGTCATTTATTCACCTATCGCTGCGAGCTGGTCAGCCTGGTATTCGGCCAGCAACGGCTCGATCACCGCTTCAACGCCACCGGCGAGAATTTCATCGAGGGAATACAGGGTCAGGTTGACGCGATGGTCAGTGACCCGGCCCTGGGCATAGTTGTAGGTGCGAATCCGCTCGGAACGGTCGCCGGAACCGACCAGCAATTTACGCTCGCTGGCGATCGCGTTGGCCGCCGCTGCGGTTTGCTGATCGTTGAGTTTAGCCGCCAGCCAGGCCATCGCCCGGGCACGGTTCTTGTGCTGGGAACGTTCTTCCTGACACTCGACCACGGTGCCGGTCGGTATGTGCGTGATGCGGATCGCCGAGTCGGTGGTGTTGACGTGCTGACCACCGGCCCCGGAGGAGCGGTAAGTGTCGACGCGCAAATCCGCCGGGTTGATCTCGATGGCTTCGCGCTCGTCCGGCTCGGGCAATACTGCCACGGTGCAGGCCGACGTGTGGATACGACCCTGGGATTCGGTGGCGGGTACACGCTGTACGCGGTGCGCGCCGGATTCGAATTTCAGCTTGCCGTAAACATTGTCGCCTTCAATGCGCGCGATGACTTCTTTATAGCCACCGTGTTCGCCTTCGTTTGCCGAAAGGATCTCCACACGCCAGCCACGACGTTCGGCGTAACGCGAGTACATGCGGAACAGGTCGCCGGAAAAAATCGCCGCCTCGTCGCCACCGGTGCCAGCGCGGATTTCGAGATAGACGTTACGCCCGTCATTCGGATCCTTGGGCAGCAACATGCGCTGCAGATCGTCTTCCAGAGTGATCAGCAATTCCTTGGCTTCGCGGACTTCTTCCACGGCCATTTCGCGCATATCCGGGTCGTTGTCCTTGAGCAGCGCCTGGGCGCCTTCAAGATCGCTTTGTACGCTGAGCAGCTTTTGATAGGCCTGCACGACCGGTTCAAGTTCGGCGTATTCCTTGGAATAAGCACGGAATTTGGACTGATCGGCAATGACTTCGCCGTCGCCGAGCAGCGCGGTCAGTTCCTCGAAACGGTCCTGGAGGACATCCAGCTTGTTGAGCAGTGACGCTTTCATTGCGGTTTTTTATCCGAAAAGCTATCCGGTGAGCCCTCAAGGGCAAAGAGTTCCTGGGCCATGGCCAGCGCATCGAGGCGGCCTTCGGCAGAAAGCTTTTTCAGCTGCACGCTAGGCGCATGCAACAGTTTATTGGTCAGGCCACGGGCCAGTTGCCCGAGCACATCTTCGGCGTTGCCGCCGTTGGCGAGCAGGCGCAGGGCTTTTTGCAGCTCCTCATCACGCAGGCGTTCGCTCTGTTGACGGTAGGCCTTGAGCACATCGACCGCCGCCAGCTCGCGCAGGCGCACCATGAAATCGTCGGCGCCGACCGAGACCATCTCTTCAGCGGCCTGGGCTGCGCCCTGACGACTCTTGAGGTTCTCGGCAACCACTTCGTGAAGATCATCGACGCTGTAGAGGTAAACGTCGTCCAACTCGCCGACTTCCGGCTCGATATCCCGGGGAACGGCAATGTCGACCATGAAGATCGGTTTGTGCTTGCGCAGCTTCAGCGCGCTTTCCACCGCGCCCTTGCCAAGAATTGGCAACTGACTGGCGGTGGAACTGATGACGATGTCGCTGCGTACCAGTTCTGCAGGGATGTCCGAGAGCAGCACCGCATGGGCGCCGAACTGTTCGGCCAGCAGACTGGCGCGCTCCAGCGTGCGGTTGGCAACGACGATGCGCTTGACGCCCAGCTCGTGCAAATGGCGCGCGACCAAAGTAATGGTCTCGCCGGCGCCGATCAGCAAGGCCTGGCTGCGTTGCAAATCGCTGAAAATCTGTTTGGCCAGACTGACCGCGGCAAACGCCACGGACACCGGGTTTTCCCCGATCGCCGTGTCGGTGCGCACCTGCTTGGCCGCATTGAATGTCGCTTGAAACAGTCGCCCCAACAACGGGCCGATGGTACCGGCCTCGCGGGCCACGGCGTAGGCCGATTTCATCTGGCCGAGAATCTGCGGTTCGCCGAGCACCAGCGAGTCGAGCCCGGAGGCGACGCGCATCATGTGACGAACTGCCGCATCATCTTCATGCACATAAGCACTCGCGCGCAGCTCATCGAGGCTTAAATGGTGATAGTCGGCCAGCCAGCGCAGCACGATATCGGCAGAAAGCTGATCCTGTTCTATATAAAGCTCACTGCGATTGCAGGTGGAGAGGATCGCGGCTTCGCGGCTGTCGGTCAGTCGGCAGAGCTGCTGCAAGGCCTCCACCAGCTGTTCAGGAGTAAAGGCCACGCGCTCGCGGACGTCTACTGACGCAGTCTTGTGGTTGATACCGAGTGCAAGGAAGGCCATTCAAGGTCGCTGATGGTGACGTGAAGCCGGCAATTGTCCTACTTCGAAAGATTCAGAACAACTACCGCTGACTATTGTCCCAATCGTCAGCCCCTATAATGGGCACAATTGAGACTCGGTTATGTTTGGCCGAAGGCTTGTGTCATGATGATCCGACCGCAGGTTAGTCGTCCTCTTCCTATATGAATAGATCTTCCGCGTTGCTCCTCGCTTTTGTCTTCCTCAGCGGCTGCCAGGCCTTGGCACCCGTGTCGCCGGACGGTACGCCGTCGGTTGAAGACACCACGCCCGCGCCTGAAAAGCCCAAGGTTTACAGCTCGTTCAGCGAGGAAACCGTTTTCAGCCTGTTGAGCGCCGAACTCGCCGGCCAGCGCAATCGTTTCGACATTGCCCTGGACAATTACGTGACCCAGGCCATCAACACCCAGGATCCGGGCGTCTCCGAACGCGCCTTCCGCATCGCCGAATATCTGGGCGCCGATCAACCGGCCCTCGATACCGCGCTGATCTGGGCAAAAAACGCCCCGGACGATCTCGAAGCGCAACGCGCCGCCGCCGTGCAACTGGCCCGCGCCGGGCGCTATGACGACTCCATGGTTTATATGGAGAAAGTCCTGCAGGGCAAAGGCGACACCCACTTCGACTTTCTCGCGCTGTCGGCGGCTGACACTGATCAGGAAACCCGCAACGGCCTGATGAAAAGTTTTGACCGTTTGTTGCAGCGCCATCCGAACAACAGTCAGCTGATTTTCGGCAAGGCCCTGCTCCTGCAACAGGACGGCGACAACAAAGCCGCCCTGAGCCTGCTCGAAGACCATCCGCCGGAAGAAGGCGAAATCGCCCCGATTCTGCTGCGTGCACGCCTGCTGCAAGTGATGAACCGTGGCGACGAAGCGCTGCCATTGCTGCAAAAAAGCATCAAGAAGTACCCGGACGACAAACGCCTGCGCCTGACTTACGCACGCATGCTGGTCGAACAGGACCGGATGGACGACGCCAAGGCCGAGTTCTCCAGCCTGGTTCAGCAATATCCGGAAGATGACGAACTGCGCTACTCGCTGGCCTTGGTCTGCCTGGAAGCCAAGGCCTGGGACGAGGCCAAGGGTTATCTGGAAGACCTGATCGCCCGTGAAAGCCACGTCGATTCAGCGCATCTGAACCTCGGCCGTATCGCCGAAGAACGCAACGATCCGCAAGGCGCACTCATCGAGTACGCCCAGGTCGGCCCGGGCAACGATTATCTGCCGGCGCAATTGCGTCAGGCCGACATCCTGATGAACAACGGCAAGACCGCTGAAGCGCAAAGCAAACTCGCTGCCCAGCGCGACGAGCAACCGGACTACGCGATTCAGTTGTATCTGATCGAATCGGAAACCTTGTCGGCCAACAAACAGGACGACAAGGCCTGGAAAGTCTTGCAGACAGCCTTGCAGCAGTACCCGGATGATCTGAATCTGCTGTACACCCGGGCGATGCTCGCGGAAAAACGCAATGACCTGGCGCAGATGGAAAAAGACCTGCGCCTGATCATCAAGCGCGACCCGGACAACGCCATGGCACTCAATGCTTTGGGCTACACCTTGTCTGACCGCACCACCCGCTACGCTGAAGCCAAGGCGCTGATCGAGCAGGCGCACCAGATCAATCCGGAAGATCCGGCGGTTCTCGACAGCCTCGGCTGGGTGAATTACCGCATGGGCAATCTGGATGACGCCGAGAAATATCTGCGTCAGGCGCTGGAGCGTTTCCCTGATCACGAAGTCGCCGCGCACCTCGGTGAAGTGTTGTGGACCAAGGGCAAGCAGCGCGAAGCCAAACAAATCTGGGGCAAATTCCTCAAGGATCAGCCCGACAGCACCATTCTGCGCAGCACCATCAAGCGCCTGACCGGATCCGAGACTCTTTAACCCATGTTTTTGCGCCACGTTATTGTTTTCAGCTTCATCGCCCTGCTCGCCGGTTGCTCGGGTTTTGGTACCCGCGAATCGGTCGAGGGCCACGGCAGCCCGGCACAATGGGCCGCGAACAAACAACAGCTGACCGGCCTCGATGGCTGGCAGATCGACGGCAAGATCGGCATCCGCGCACCAAAAGATTCCGGGAGCGGCACGCTGTTCTGGCTGCAGCGTCAGGATTACTACGACATCCGTTTGTCCGGCCCGCTGGGTCGTGGCGCCGCACGCCTGACCGGGCGTCCGGGCAAGGTCTCGCTGGAAGTCGCCAATCAGGGCCGCTATGAATCGCAGTCCCCGGAAGCCCTGCTCGAAGAACAGCTTGGCTGGAAACTGCCAGTGTCGAATCTGGCCTGGTGGGTGCGTGGCCTGCCCGCTCCGGACAGCAAAAGTCGCCTGAATCTGGATGCCAACAGCCGTCTGGCCAACCTTGAACAGGATGGCTGGAAAGTCGAATACACCGCTTACACCGAACAAAACGGTTACTGGTTGCCGGAACGCATCAAGCTGCACGGCACTGATCTCGACGTAACGCTGGTGATCAAGACCTGGCAACCGCGCAAGTTGGGGCAATAACGCATGACCGCTGCACGCCTGACCCTGCCTTCGCCAGCCAAGCTCAACCTGATGCTGCACATTCTCGGTCGCCGTGAAGACGGCTATCACGAATTGCAGACGCTGTTTCAGTTTGTCGATTACGGCGATGAAATCACCTTTGCCGTGCGTGACGACGACGTGATTCAACTGCACACCGAGTTCGCTGGCGTGCCGCATGACAGTAATCTGATCGTGCGCGCGGCGAAAATGCTCCAGCAACAGTCCGGCTGCTCGCTCGGCATCGATATCTGGATTGATAAAGTGTTGCCTATGGGCGGCGGTATCGGTGGCGGCAGCTCGAACGCGGCGACGACGTTGCTCGGCCTGAATCATTTGTGGCAGCTGGGTTGGGACGAAGATCGTCTGGCCGCACTGGGTTTGTCACTGGGGGCCGACGTGCCGGTTTTCGTTCGTGGTCATGCGGCTTTTGCCGAAGGCGTGGGCGAGAAACTGACCCCGGTGGAACCCGAAGAACCTTGGTATCTGGTGCTCGTGCCGCAAGTCTCTGTTAGTACGGCAGAAATTTTTTCCGATCCTTTGTTGACACGTAACACGCCGCCCATTAAAGTGCGCCCCGTTCCCGAGGGAAACAGTCGAAATGACTGCTTGCCGGTGGTTGCAAGGCGTTATCCAGAAGTACGTAACGCATTGGATTTGTTAGGTAAATTTACCGAAGCAAAACTCACCGGAACTGGAAGTTGTGTGTTTGGGGGCTTCCCAAGCAAAGCTGAAGCTGATAAAGTCTCGGCCCTTCTGACAGAGACCCTTACAGGGTTTGTAGCCAAAGGCAGCAACGTTTCGATGTTGCACCGCAAGCTGCAAAGTCTGCTCTAAAGGAACCAGGTGCTCGGCACTTGATGCAACAGATACAGGGGCGTCGCCAAGCGGTAAGGCAGCAGGTTTTGATCCTGCCATGCGTTGGTTCGAATCCAGCCGCCCCTGCCATTTTCCATACTCATCCAGGTTACCCTCAGCCTCTAGGTACTGCGCGTGTCCAAGATGATGGTCTTTACGGGGAACGCTAACCCCGATCTGGCTCGGCGTGTTGTACGTCAGCTGCATATCCCTCTCGGTGACATCTCTGTCGGTAAGTTCTCCGACGGCGAAATTACTGCCGAGATCAATGAAAACGTTCGCGGTAAAGACGTTTTCATTATTCAGCCGACTTGCGCTCCGACCAACGATAACCTGATGGAACTGGTAGTGATGGCTGATGCCTTCCGCCGCTCCTCGGCTACTCGTATCACTGCTGTTATTCCTTATTTTGGTTATGCCCGTCAGGATCGCCGTCCGCGTTCCGCACGTGTGGCTATCAGCGCGAAAGTCGTTGCTGACATGCTTACCGTAGTCGGCATCGACCGTGTTCTCACGGTTGATCTGCATGCTGACCAGATTCAGGGTTTCTTCGATATTCCGGTAGATAACATCTACGGCTCCCCGGTTCTGGTGGATGACATTGAAGATCAGCGCTTCGAAAACCTGATGATCGTTTCCCCGGACATTGGTGGCGTCGTGCGTGCACGTGCTGTTGCCAAATCCCTGGGCGTGGATCTCGGGATCATCGACAAACGCCGTGAGAAAGCCAATCACTCTGAAGTGATGCATATCATCGGTGATGTCGAAGGGCGTACCTGCATTCTGGTCGATGACATGGTCGATACCGCCGGCACTCTGTGCCACGCGGCAAAGGCCCTGAAAGAGCATGGCGCAGCCAAGGTCTTTGCCTACTGCACACACCCTGTGCTGTCGGGTCGGGCCATCGAGAATATCGAAAATTCCGTGCTGGACGAGCTGGTGGTGACCAACACCATCCCGCTGTCCGCTGCAGCACAAGCCTGTGCACGTATCCGTCAACTGGATATCGCACCGGTTGTTGCCGAAGCGGTTCGCCGCATCAGCAATGAAGAATCGATCAGCGCGATGTTCCGTTAAGGGCCCTGCCCTTCGCGAAATGTCTCGTTGACGAAAAGCGCCCCGCCCCGGCATTCCTGCCGGGGCGGGGCTTTTTTGCCCATACCGTGTTTGGCGCTGGTCGCAAACGTCAACCCGGTCATGGCTATTTTGGAGATACACAATGAACGATTTTACTCTGAATGCTGAACTGCGTTCCGACCTGGGGAAAGGTGCGAGCCGCCGCCTGCGTCGTCTCGCCGCTCTGGTTCCAGCTGTTGTTTACGGTGGCGAAAAAGCCCCTGAATCCATCAGCATGCTGGCCAAAGAAGTTGCCAAACTGCTCGAAAACGAAGCGGCTTACAGCCACATCATCGAGCTGAACGTTGGCGGCACCAAGCAGAACGTCATCATCAAAGCTCTGCAACGTCACCCGTCCAAGGGTCACGTTCTGCACGCTGACTTCGTACGCGTTGTCGCTGGCCAGAAACTGACCGCTATCGTTCCTGTGCACTTCATCAACGAAGCTGCTCCAGTGAAGAAAGGCGGCGAGATTTCGCACGTTGTTGCCGAGATCGAAGTTTCCTGCCTGCCGAAAGATCTGCCTGAGTTCATCGAAGTCGATCTGGCTAACGCTGAAATCGGTTCGATCATTCACCTGTCGGACCTCAAAGCTCCTAAAGGCGTTGAGTTCGTTGCACTGGCTCACGGTGACGACAAAGCTGTTGCAAACGTACACGCTCCACGCGTTGCTCCAGAAGCTACCGAAGAAGGCGCAGCAGAGTAATTCACTCTGTTTAGCCTGAGTGAGCAAGTAACATCGCGGACTGGAACGTAGCGAGAAAGCGGGCGAGAACGCGGAGTTTACATCCATGGTAAATGAGCATTTTTCGTCCACTTTCGCCGCTTTGCCTGATCGCGGCGATGTTACTCACCACTCAAAGGAAGGGCCCCTATCGTGACTGCCATCAAACTGATCGTTGGCCTGGGAAATCCAGGCGCCGAATACGACCAGACCCGGCATAACGCAGGGGCCCTTTTTGTTGAGCGCATCGCCCACGCACAGAATGTGAACCTTGTGGCCGATCGCAAATATTTCGGCCTGACCGGGCGCTATTCGCACCAGGGTCAGGATGTTCGTCTGCTGATTCCCACCACCTACATGAACCGCAGCGGCCAGGCCGTGGCGGCACTCGCCGGTTTCTTCCGCATCAAGCCTGAAGAAATCCTCGTGGCGCATGACGAACTCGACTTGCCTCCGGGCGTTGCCAAGCTCAAGCAGGGCGGCGGCCATGGCGGTCACAACGGGTTGCGCGACATCATTGCGCAACTGGGCAATCAGAATACGTTCTACCGCCTGCGGCTTGGCATTGGCCACCCGGGCGTCGCCAGTATGGTTTCAAATTTCGTCCTGGGTCGTGCGCCACGCGCCGAACAGGAAAAACTCGATGCCAGCATCGACTTTGCCCTCGGCGTGCTGCCGGATATCCTCGCCGGTGAATGGAACCGCGCGATGAAAAACCTGCACAGCCAGAAGGCCTGACTCTACTCCGAGGGGAAACACCATGGGATTCAATTGCGGCATCGTCGGCCTGCCTAACGTCGGCAAGTCCACCCTGTTCAACGCCCTGACCAAATCCGGTATCGCGGCCGAAAACTTCCCCTTCTGCACCATCGAGCCGAACAGCGGCATCGTGCCGATGCCGGATCCGCGTCTGGATGCTCTGGCGGCCATCGTCAATCCGAAGCGTATCCTGCCGACCACCATGGAATTCGTCGACATCGCAGGCCTCGTTGCCGGCGCCTCGAAAGGTGAAGGCCTGGGCAACAAGTTCCTCGCCAACATCCGCGAAACCGACGCGATCGCTCACGTGGTGCGCTGCTTCGAAGACGAAAACGTGATCCACGTTTCCAACAGCGTCGACCCGAAACGCGACATCGAAATCATCGACCTGGAACTGATCTTCGCCGACCTCGACAGTTGCGAGAAGCAACTGCAGAAAGTCGCGCGTAACGCCAAGGGCGGTGACAAGGACGCCGTGGTTCAGAAAGCTCTGCTTGAGCAACTGATCGCGCACTTCACCGAAGCCAAACCGGCGCGCAGCCTGATGAAGAACATGAGCGCCGACGAAAAAGCGGTGATCAAGGGCTTCCACCTGCTGACCACCAAACCGGTCATGTACATCGCCAACGTCGCTGAAGACGGTTTCGAGAACAACCCGCACCTGGACGTGGTTCGTGCCATCGCCGAAGAAGAAGGCGCCATGGTTGTTCCGGTCTGCAACAAGATCGAGGCGGAAATTGCCGAACTCGATGACGGCGAAGAGAAAGACATGTTCCTCGAGGCTCTGGGCCTGGAAGAGCCTGGCCTGAACCGCGTGATCCGCGCCGGCTACGAAATGCTGCACCTGCAGACCTACTTCACCGCCGGTGTCGAAGAAGTCCGCGCCTGGACCGTCAAAGTCGGTGCCACCGCACCACAAGCTGCCGGCGTGATTCACACCGACTTCGAGAAAGGCTTTATCCGCGCCGAAGTGATCGCCTACAACGACTTCATCCAGTACAAGGGCGAAGCGGGTACCAAAGAAGCCGGTAAATGGCGTCTGGAAGGCAAGGATTACATCGTCAAGGACGGCGACGTGATGCACTTCCGCTTCAACGTGTAAGCGACACGCCCAAGAAAAAGCCGCGTTTGATACGCGGCTTTTTTGTGTCTGAAATATTTTCCGCCGCACCACCAATCCCCTGTAGGAGTGAGCCTGCTCGCGATAGCGTTCTATCAGCTACAGATGTGCTGACTGACACACCGCTATCGCGAGCAGGCTCACTCCTACAATGGGAAATGTGTGAATCAGGCCTTTTTGGTGCGTGGCAGGAAAATCGCCAACACGCCAAACAGCGGCAGGAACGAGCACAGGAAATACACGTACTCGATCCCGTGCACATCCGCCAGATGCCCGAGCAACGCCGCGCCAATCCCGCCAAAACCAAACATCAAACCAAAGAACACCCCGGCAATCATCCCGACATTGCCCGGCACCAGTTCCTGCGCGTACACCACAATCGCTGAAAACGCCGACGCTAGAATGAAGCCGATCACCACACTGAGAACAGTGGTCCAGAACAGGTCAACGTGGGGCATCAGTAGCGTAAACGGTGCCACGCCGAGGATCGAGAACCAGATCACCGCCTTACGCCCGATCTTGTCGCCGATCGGCCCGCCAAAGAACGTGCCCGCCGCCACCGCACCGAGGAACAGGAACAGGTGCAACTGCGAACTGGCCACCGACAGGTCGAACTTCTCGATCAGGTAGAACGTGAAATAGCTCGTGAGGCTGGCCATGTAGAAATACTTGGAGAACACCAACAGCCCCAGCACCACCAACGCACTGGTCACCCTGCCCTTCGACAGCCCGTGAGTCGCTGCCTGACCGGCCTTGAGCTTGAACAGGTTCAAGTGATGGGCGTACCAGCGACTGATGCGGTACAGCACGAATAGCGCAAACACTGCGAACAAACCGAACCACGCCACATTGGCCTGACCAAACGGAATGATGATCGCCGCCGCCAGCAACGGACCGAACGCGGAACCGGCGTTGCCGCCAACCTGGAAGGTCGATTGCGCCAGGCCAAAGCGTCCGCCCGAGGCCAGCCGGGCAATCCGCGAAGCTTCAGGATGGAACGTCGAGGAGCCAATACCGATCAGCGCCGCCGCCAGCAGAATCAAAGGAAAACTGCCGACCATCGACATCATCACGATGCCAATCAGCGTACAGATCGAACCGGCCGGCAGCAGCCACGGTTTCGGGTGCCGATCGGTGTGATAACCGACCCACGGCTGCAACAGCGAAGCGGTCAGTTGAAAGGTCAGGGTGATCAGGCCGACCTGAGTAAACGTCAGGCCGTAATTGGCCTTGAGCATCGGATAGATAGAAGGCAAAACCGACTGGATCAGGTCGTTGATCAAATGCGCCAGCGCCACTGCGCCGATGATACGCATCACCAATGGACTGCTTTGGGGAGCAGCGGGCGCCGAGGCAGCGGCGGTCTGAACGTTGCTGATAGCCATGGGAATTTCCGGACAGCAGATGAGTGCACGCAGGCAGGTGCGTCAATGTGCCATTTTTCAGTGCGTCAGCGCCATCCCCTTAGCCAGCTAACTAACTGACAGACCGTCGACTGCAAAGTGATTGCACAACGCCATGGTCTGAATCTTGCCTTGCTTCTCCCCTTGAACGCGGGCGCCTTACAAAGGCGACCGACAATGGGAAGTTTCGCTACAGAGCCGGCCTACAGAGCGGGCGAGAGTGAACTTTCGAGGCCTTTTAGCAGGGCACAACATCCAGGTCGCACGACCTCGATGCACGCCATTGGTGCGTGGTGTCCAGAGGAGTCATGGGGCATGCAGGCTTTCCTTTCACCGGGGATCAAATTGCTGGGGCGGTTTGGCTTCGCAGGTAAATTCCAGTTGTTGTTTCTGCTGTTCATTCTGCCGTTGGCCGGCAGCCTGTTGATGATCGGCCAGGACTATCGCGACAAGCTCAATCTGATTTCCGGCGAACGCGCCGGCGTGCGGCAGTTGCTGGCGCTGGATGCGCTGGACAACCTGCTCGCCGCCCAACGTGACCGCGCCGCCCGTTGGCGCGCCACCGAAACCAATCGCCAACCGACACCGGCCACCCTCGCCGCGATGGGCGCATTCGACGCGGTGCAACCGGCAGTTCTGCAAGCCACCACGGACTTGGGTAACGCGCTGAAAAACGAAGGTGCCGAAGGCGAAACCCTCACGCGCTATCAGGCGCTGCAAACTGCTCTGAATGGTCTGGATTCGAAAAGCCTCAGCAGCGTCGGTTGGTGGCCGGACGGTTACGACCGTTTCACCAACGCCCTCAGCGCCCTGCAAGCGTTGCGCGAACAAATCGTCATGGACAACCGCCTGACCCTCGCGCCGTGGCTGGAAACCTATCTGCTCACGCAGATCTCGACCCAACACGCGCCAGACCTCATCGAACGAGTCGGCCGCCTCGCTGCGGTCGGCCAGGCCTCGGTAGTCTCCGGCCAATTCACCCTGCAAAGCCGTTTGCAGTTGCGCGACCTGCGCAGCCGTATCGGCGATGCCCGCGAGCAACTGGTCAAAACTGCCACGCTGCTCGAAGCACGCCTGCCGAAAGATCAGCAGAGCTGGGCCGGCCAATACCACGACAGCCTGAAACGCCTCGACAACGGTTTGAAGGTGCTGGATGACGGCGTGTTCGGCGGCAGCATCACGCTCAAGCCGGACGACTTTGAACGCAACCTTGATGCGCTACTGACCGACCTCGCCGCCCTGCGCCAGCAGTCGCTGGTGTCGCTGGATCAACGACTCGATGCCTACCACAGCTCGGCGATCCGTCAGTTCATCATCGTCGCAGCCATCTTCGGCTGCCTGCTGCTCGCTGCGCTGTATCTGTTTGTCTGCCTGCAAGCCTCGATCCGCCGCAGCGCCAGCGGCATCACCCTGCTCGCCGAAGCCCTGCGCGATGGCAACCTCAGTCTGCAAGTGCCGGTCGAGGGCCGCGATGAACTGGCAGCGATCAGCACCGCACTCAACGTTGCCGTGGTGCAACTGCGCACGAGCATGCTCGGTGTCGATCACGAGACCTCACAGTTGAGCCACGCCGTGCGCAGCCTCAACGAGCACTCCAGTGGCGCTCTCGGCGAAGTCGAAGCGCAGCAATTGCAGATCAGCCAGATCGCCGCAGCCGCCACGCAATTGGCCGCGACCTCGCAAGGTGTGGCGCAGAGTTGCGAGCAGGCCTCCGGCAGCGCTCAGCACACCCGGCGCATCGCGGCCGACAGCAGCCGCGACAGCCAGCGCACCACGGCGAGTATTCAGCAGCTCAATCAGCGCTTGAACGACACCGCAGCGGCACTCGGTCGAGTCAGCGAGCAAGGCCAGCAGATTCAATTGGTCGTCGACACCATTCGCGGCGTCGCCGAACAGACCAATCTGCTTGCGCTCAACGCAGCTATCGAAGCTGCGCGAGCCGGTGAACAAGGTCGCGGTTTTGCCGTGGTCGCCGACGAAGTACGCAGCCTGTCGCAACGCACACAGTCGTCCACAGCGCAGATCGCCGGCACCGTCGACAGCCTGCGCGCTACGGTCAACGAAGCCGTGAGTTTGATGGAAGCCGCCTGCGGCCAGGCGCAAACCGATGCCGAGTCGGTGACTGGTCTCGGTGAACGCCTGGGCGAAATCGCCAGCGCCGTGCAGAGCGTCACCGACACCCTGGCGCAGATCGCCACGGCAGTTGAGGAGCAAGCGAGTACCGCCGATGAAGTCAGCGGCAATATCCAACAGGTCGATCAAGCCGCCGTGCGTTTGCTCGAAGGCGCGCGGGCGGTGAATCTTGCCGCAGATACCCTGAGCCAAGGCAGCAAGGCGCTGAGCGACAACACCGCACGCTTTCGCCTCAGTTGATCACGGCCTCGGGGAAGTCCGTTTCCAGTTCAGCCTTGAGCCATTGAATGAACCACGCCACATCCGCCGAAAGTTCGGCGGACGGCGTCAGCACCCGATAGCTCTCAAGCTTCACCTGAGCGTCGACCGCGCGCACCAGTTTTCCGCTGGCGAGTTCATGGCGCACCAGCACCTCGTTGGCCAGCGCGATGCCCTGCCCGCTCTCGGCCACGGACAGCGCGTGATCGTTGTTGACGTAGAGCATGTCGGAATTGAGATGAATATCGAGGTGGTGGGCGGCGAACCACAGATTCCACCATTCGCCGTCGTCGACGTGGATCAGTTCGTGGCTGACCAGATCAGCCGGGCTGTTGATCGGTGCGATGCTGGCCAGATACGCCGGCGTGCAGATCGGAAAAACCCGAGGACAAATCAGCGCTTCCCGTGAGTCGGCATATTGCCCGTCGAGGCCGTAGACGATGCCCAGATCGGCGCTTTTGCCATCGACTTCGGTGAAGGTCGAATTCGGTTCGATCGCCAGTTTCAATCCCGGCCGCAGATGCCGCAGCGCTTCGATCCTCGGCATCAACCAGCGCTTGGCGAAACCCGGCACCACCATGATCCGCAACCAGCGCTCGGCATCTTTCGGCTGCGCTTCTTTGCCCGCCTCGATGATCAACTGCAAAGCGGCGCTGATCTTGCGGTGGTACTTCTCCCCCGCTGGCGTCAGGTTGACTCCACGCGAGGTGCGCTCGAACAATTGAATGCCCAACCAGTCCTCAAGCAGTTTCACATGGCGGCCAATCGCAGGCTGGGTCACGTGCAGGGCTTTCGAGGCTTCGACGTAGCTGCCCAAACGCGCAGCGGCATCAAAGGCGCGCACCGCGTTGAGCGGCGGCAAACGGTGGTCGGGCATGATTCCTGGCACCTTCGGCTGTTAAATTAACTAACACCTGCCATGTTTAAATTGAAGTGTCGCGACGCGCAACCCCTGGCTGATAATCGAGCCACAGCAGAACAAAAAAACAGCTGGTTTCACACCCGAACGCAATCTCGATCCTGCCCAAAAAAATAATATCCATGGCCCGCCGACCACCCTTTTCAGAGCGAGTCGCAGGCGATGGGGGAATCGGAGGTAACGCATGAATGCCCTGCATTCGCTGCAAACGCTGGCGGTCTCGATCCGCTCAGTGCGCAAGGTTTACGGTGATCCGCAGACCGGTCCGGTGGCGCTGAAAAGCATCGACCTGGACATCCGCGACAACGAATTCTTCACCCTTCTCGGCCCATCCGGCTGCGGCAAGACCACGTTGCTGCGGATGATCGCCGGTTTCGAATTTCCCACCGAAGGCGAGATCCTGCTCTACGGCGAAAACATCGCTGATCGCCCGCCGTTCCAGCGGCCGGTCAACACGGTGTTCCAGCATTACGCACTGTTCCCGCACATGACCATCGCCGAGAACCTGGCCTTCGGGCTTGAATCGCACCCAATGGGCAAGGTTCTGACCAAGGCGCAAATCGCCGAGCGCGTGCGCGAGATGTTGGCGCTGGTGCAGATGGAGCGCTTCGCCAATCGCAAGCCGGCGCAACTGTCTGGCGGTCAGCAACAACGTGTCGCCCTCGCCCGCGCTTTGGCACCGCATCCGAAAGTGCTCTTGCTCGACGAGCCGCTGTCGGCACTTGATCTCAAGCTGCGTCAGGCGATGCGCGAAGAGTTGAAAACCATCCAGGCCAAGACCGGCATTACCTTCATCTTCGTCACCCACGACCAGGAAGAAGCGCTGACCATGTCCGACCGCATCGCCGTGTTGTCCGAAGGCGAAGTGCAGCAGGTCGGGCGGCCGGAAGACATTTACGAACGGCCGCGCAATCGCTTCGTCGCCGACTTCATTGGCGAAACCAATTTCATCGAAGCCACCGTCACTCGCGTGGAAAACGGTCAGGCGTGGTTCGCCGGCCCGGCGGGTCATCCATTGCCAGCGCAACCGTGCAGCGATGTGCAGGTCGGCGCCAATGTCACCTTGTCGGTGCGACCTGAGCGTCTGCATCTGGTACCAGCGGCTACCGAAAACGCGTTGCCGTGCCGGATCGAAGCGCAGATCTATCTGGGCACCGACCTGCAATATCAGGTCAGCATCAGCGACGGTTCGCGTCTCACCGTGCGTACGCCCAACTGCGTCGACCAGAGCCTGCGCTTTGCCGTCGGCTCTCAGGCCGGTCTGTTGTTCGACCGTGGAAGCGCCAGCGTCCTGCACGATTGAGCCGGAGGAATTGCCATGCACGCCTTACCGATTGCCAACACGCTGGAACGCCGCAAGGCTTTCCAGAGTTTCCTCGGGGTCAGCCCGGCGCTGATCGCCATCGGCCTGTTTCTGCTGGTGCCGATCCTGATCGTCATCGGCTATTCGCTGATGGAGGCCAACCCCTACGGCGGGGTCAACAAAGTTTTCAGCAGCGACGCCTACACCTCGCTGCTGTTCGAACGGCAACTGGACGACAGCCTCGCGTTTGCCGACTCGTATTTGATCATCGCTTTGCGCTCGATCGGGATTGCCGGACTGACCACCATCATCACCTTGCTGATCGGTTTTCCGGTGGCGGTGTGGCTGGCGATGCAGCCGGCGCACCGACGCGGTTTGCTGATCTTTCTGATCACCGTGCCGTTCTGGGCCAACCTGCTGATCCGCACCTACGCGTGGATTTTGCTGCTGCGCAACACCGGGGTGATCAACAACAGTCTGATGGGCATGGGCGTTATCCACGAACCGTTGCAGCTGTTGTACACCGACGGCGCGGTGCTGCTGGGGCTGGTTTACACCTACGCGCCGTTCGTGGTGTTGCCGATTTACGCGACGCTGGAAAAGATGGATATCCGTCTGCTCGAAGCCGCGCAGGATCTCTACGCAGGACGCATACGTACCTTGCGCAAAGTGGTTTTACCGATCGCCAAACCGGGGATTCTCGCCGGTGCCATCCTCACTTTCGTACCGTGCCTGGGCGCGATGATCGCCCCGGAACTGCTCGGCGGTGGCACGCGAATGATGCTCGGCAACCTGATCTTCCGGCAGTTCAGCGATGCGCGTAACTGGCCGTTCGGTGCGGCGTTGTCGCTGGTGCTGATGGCTGCGGTGATGCTGGTGCTGACCGTGTATGCCCTGCGCGCCGAGCGCCAGCGCATCGCCAAAGGAGGTGCGTAATGCTCGCGCTATTCAAACGCAAAGGGCTGGGCGTGCAGGACTTCCCCGGTTTCGGCGGCTTCAGTTTTCTGTTCTATCTGTACCTCTACGCACCGATCGTGGTGCTGGTGGTGTTCTCGTTCAACGCCAACCAATCGGCGACGGTGTGGACCGGTTTCAGCCTCGATTGGTATCGCGCCGCGTTCGCCAATCAGGCCTTGCGCCAGGCCGCCGGCAACAGCCTGTTGATCGCGGTGTGCGCGAGCATGATCGCCACCGCGATTGCCACCCTCGCCGCCCTCGGCACCTCGCGCGGCGCCAAGTTCAAGGGCCTGCACTTGTCGATGGGCGCGATCATGTTGCCGCTGGTGTTACCGGAGATTGTCGTCGGTGTGGCGACGCTGGCGCTGTTCTCGACCATCGGTCTGTCGCTGGGTTACGGCAACCTGATCATCGCCCATACGGTGTTCTGCATTCCCTTCGCTTACCTGCCGATTCGCGCGCGGCTGAACGACATGGACCTGTCGCTGGAACAAGCCTCGGCCGACCTCTATGCCGGCCCGTGGCGAACCTTTCGCAAGGTCACTCTGCCGCTGCTGATGCCGGGGATTTTCTCCGGGCTGATGCTGGCCTTCATCGTCTCGCTGGATAACTTCGTGATCTCGATGATGGTCTCGCAGGCTGGCACCACGACCCTGCCGATCTTCATTTTCGGCCTGCTGCGCATGGGCGTGACACCCGACGTCAACGCCGTCTCGACGCTGATCCTCGGCGTCTCGGTGCTGTTCGTCAGCCTCTCTTACCTGTTGGGCAAAAAGAACGCCTGAACCTTCTACGACCTGTGGAGAAATAGCATGAGCAAGTGGATAAAAAGCGTCGTCACTTCGTTGTTCCTGACTGTGCCGCTGGTGATGGCAGGCAGCGTTCAGGCCGCCGAAAAACTCAATGTGGTGAGCTGGAGCGGCTATTTTTCGCCGGAGATTCTTGCCAAGTTCCAGAAACAGACCGGCATCGAAGTCACCGTCGATTCCTACGATTCCAACGAGACGCTGCTGGCCAAACTGAAGCAGGGTGGCGCCGGTTATGACGTGGCGATTCCGTCGCACCAGTTCGTGCCGATCCTGATCAAGGAAAACCTGCTCGAACGCTTCGACCCGGTCAAGGAGCCCTACTACGCCAGCGTTGTGGATAACCTGAAAAAACCGAGCTGGGACCCGGAAGGCGCGTATTCGGTGCCGTTCATTTGGGGCACCACCAGCGTCGTGCTGGACTCCGCGCGCTACAAAGGCCCGGCCGACAGCTACAAGGTTTTGTATGAGCCGCCAGCCGAATTGCAGGGACGCATCAACATGTTCGACTCGGTCAGCGACATGGTCGACATGGCCAGCCTGTACCTGAACATTCCGCTGTGCAGCGAAGACCCGAAACAGATGCAGCAGGTGCTGACGCTGCTCAAGGCGCAGAAGCCGTTCGTAAAAACCTACAGCTCCAAGGCCGGTTCGATTCGCGAGAACCTCGCCTCGGGTGAAATCGATATGTCGATGTTCTGGGGTGGCTCATCGATGCGCGCCCGCGAGATGAAACCGACGCTGAAATACCTCTACCCGAAAGAAGGCGTGCTGGCCTGGGTCGACAACATGGTCATCCCCACCGGCAGCAAAAATCCGGCGAATGCCAAGGCGTTCATCGCCTTCCTCAGCCAGCCGGAAAACTCGGCGATGACGCAGAACTTCCTCAAGCACCAGAGCCCGATCAAAGGCGTCGAACCGTTCCTCGACGCAGCGCTCAAGGATGCGCCGGAATTGCACATTCCCGAGGGCACTAACGTGGTGTTCAGCAAGACCTGCGGCGAGGGTGCGATCCGCCTCGCTGACCGTCTCTGGACCAACCTGATGCGTTGATCTTTACCGCCCCGTCGCACTGGCGGGGCGCTTTTCCAGCCGTCTGAAAGGCCGCTTGCAATGAACTCTAATAACATCAGCGAACTGGTCCTGTTGCAGGCTCACGCGCTCGCCGACCGCATCCGCCTGCGCCAGGTGTCCTGCCGGGAAGTGATGCAGACTTACCTTGCCCATATCGAACGTTTCAACCCGTTGGTCAATGCGCTGATCAGCCTGCAATCACCGGAACATCTGCTGGCTCAGGCCGATGAGCACGACGCCGAACTGGCGCGCGGCGAGTACCGTGGCTGGATGCATGGCTTGCCTCATGCGATCAAGGATCTATCACTGACCCAAGGCATCCGCACCACATTGGGGTCGCCGCTGTACAAGGACTTTGTGCCTGAGCGCGACGGCATCATGGTCGAGCGGATCAAGGCTGCTGGGGCGATCATTATTGGCAAGACCAACACCCCGGAATTCGGTCTCGGCTCGCAAAGTTACAACCCGTTATTTGGCGCCACCGCTTGCGCGTATGACCCGAGCAAAACCGCCGGCGGCAGCAGTGGCGGTGCAGCGGCGGCGCTGGCGATGCATCTGGTGCCTGTCGCGGATGGCAGCGACATGATGGGCTCGCTGCGTAATCCGGCGGCGTTCAACAACATCTTTGGGTTTCGTCCGTCGCAGGGTCGTGTGCCGTTCGATGACAGTGCGGATCTGTTTTTTGATCAGCTCGGTTATGAGGGGCCAATGGCGCGCAGTGTGAAAGATGCGGCGTTGCTGTTGTCGGTGCAGGCTGGCGGTGATGCGCGGGCGCCGTTGTCCATCGCTGAATCCGGTGAGGCGTTTGCGGCGCCGCTGGAGCGTGATTTCAAAGGCACGCGGTTGGGTTGGTTAGGCGATTTCAATGGTTATCTGCCGATGGAGCAAGGCGTGCTGTCGCTGTGTCAGAAGACCTTCGGCGACTTTGAGAGCCTTGGCTGCCACGTTGAGTCCGTTCAGCCGGATTTCGCGCCTGAGCAGCTGTGGAGCAGTTGGCGGACGTTGCGGCACTGGATGGTCGCGGGGTCGCTGGGCGCGACGTATGCCGATCCGCAGAAACGCGTGTTGCTGAAACCGGAAGCGATCTGGGAAGTGGAGAATGGCTTGAAGCTGTCGGCCAGCGAAGTGTTCGCCGCCTCAGTGGTGCGCAGCGATTGGTATCGGGCGATTTCCCGGCTGTTCGAAAAGTACGATTACCTGCTGCTGCCCAGCGCCCAAGTGTTCCCTTTCGACAAAACCAAGCCGTGGCCAACGTCTATCGAAGGCGTGGCGATGGACACGTATCACCGCTGGATGGAGGTGGTCATCCCCGGCACGCTGTCGGGCTGCCCGGTCGCCAATGTTCAGGCGGGATTCAATGCGCAGGGTTTACCGATGGGCCTGCAAATCATCGGCAAGCACCAGGCCGACTTCGCTGTCCTGCAATTGGCGCACGCGTATGAGCAGGCCAGCCGCTGGTTCCAACGCTGCCCTTCGCCGCTGCTGAGGCAGTGATTTTGATAAACGGTTGAAAGCGTAGAAAAAATTTTTAAATTTACGCTTGACGCTTTTCCATTTCAGGGGAATAATGCGCGCCACTTGGCTACATAGCTCAGTTGGTTAGAGCATAGCATTCATAATGCTGGGGTCCGGGGTTCAAGTCCCTGTGTAGCCACCAAGTACTAAAAACGGCTTACCGAAAGGTAGGCCGTTTTTTTATGCCTCGAGAAAAGCCTCGGTTATCTGTTACTTCAAAACATCTTTTTCTTCGTCGCTCGCTTTGGTCGCTGCCTGTGCGATCAGGGCGTCGAGCATCTGCGCAATGACCTTCTGTTGGACCTTCGAAAGCTCATTGATGGACTGCAACCGTCGATACCACGTCGAGGTCAAGCTGCGTCTGGGCGTCTCCGTGTACGAGGGAACCCCGAGCAGGTCTTCAACAGGCACGCGAAGCGCAAACGCCATCTTCACCAGCGTCGTGACCGGCATGCTGCGCGTGCCCTCCTCGTAGCCCTGAAAGGTTTGCCGGGAAAGACCTAGAGCCCTTGCAAACCGAGTCTGTGTGATCTCGTGCACTGTGCGTAAGTGCGCAATGCGACTTCCCATCGCCACTAGAAAATCGCGGTCCTCATCGGAAATACTCATGACAATGGCCGACTGAAAATAGAGTTGAATGGCAACGGACTCATCCTTTTCATCTGAAATCCATCCTGGAAAAACGATAGAAACCATCCTCAGGTAAAGGCGCGTAAGTTGTCGACCTGAAAGGTTTGTAGGAGAAATGTGGAGCAACCGCTAGGTCGGGGCGAGGTACTACAGGCGCGAAATGCCTTTTCAGCAAGCCAACGCCGCCAACCCTTTCGCCCAGATTTGCCGCGTGCGCAAACCGACCATTGCGCGCCAATCCGGATCAGCGGGATAGAACTGCTCGAGCAGATTCAGTTTGATCTCGCGCCCTATCGCATCCAGCGGATCACCATGCAGATGCAGCCACTGGTCATCACGCAAATGCCGATGCACATCCGGCCCCGGATACGTCCCGCACTCGATCACGAACGGCATCAGTTGCGCACCCGGCAAAGCATTGAGCAATGCTTGCGATGTGTAACCGGTGGCTGTCGCCGCGATGCCGGTTTCGCTCAAGGTGTCGGCGCCGGTGTGCAGGGTGTAAAGCCATGGGCCATAAATTGCCTGGGCCTGCGCGAGTGCCGGGTACGGCGCCTGGGTGATGGTCAGCAACATCGGATGACCGTACTCGCCAGCGCCGGTGTGCAGGTCGAAACACATCACCGTTTCAGCGCCAGCCAGATGCGTTTCGATGATTTGATGCAAAGTGCGATTCGACCAACTCGGCGCGCGGCCACCGTAAAACAGTCCGTCGGGATGGCTGTGCTGACCACCCTCGACAATCGACATCACCGCTGGCCAACCGTGTTCGTTGATTTGCGCATCGAGCAAGGCATCGGCGCGTTGGCGCTCGGGGCCGTGCAAATCGGTGCAGGCGTAGATTTCATGCAGTGCGGCGTACGCGCGGTTATCCGGTAAGGGTCCTGTGAAATCGAGGTGATTGCGGTTGAGGTCGATGTTGTCTTCGTTGACCCGGCGTAACCACGCCGTGCCCCATGGATTGATGAGGTGCACCATCACCACCGCGACATCCTTGGGCAGCGAGCCCGGTACGAATGCCTTAAACCAATCGATCTGACAATCCGAGCCGTAATAACCCTCGACCCCGTGAGTACCGCTGAGTGCTACCAGACGACGTTTGGCCTGTGGATCGCCGAGTATGGCGACGTCGGTGCTCAGCGGTTCGCCGAATGGCCCGCAGCGTGGATGTGCGTAGGAGGTGAGCGTGGCGCCGGCGGCGTTGGCGGCGGCCAGAAACTGTTCGCGTTGATTGCGGTAGCTGGATTCGGTGGGGAATTCGCTGTGCATGCTTGGCCTCTTGTTGGTTTTGTATTTGTGGGAGCGAGCCTGCTCGCGAAGCGGTGCTTCATTCAATATTCAGGCTGGCTGATACACCGCATTCGCGAGCAAGCTCGCTCCCACAGGTGCTCAGTGCAGCTCAACGGATTTGCGGTTGACCCTAGCGAACATTCGCCCCGAAAAGAAAGACAAAAATGCCCACCGGTTTGCGTCGCGACCGAGCGGTCGATAAAGTCCCTGTGACTTTTATCCCACGGACGGAGAGCCCGCGTGTTTTCAGCCTTGCCCTTGAGCCGCTTTCGCCTGCCTGCCCTGACGCTGATCATCAGCGCCCTGACCCTCACCGCGTGCAACGCCCCACCCTCCTCGACCTTGCCGTTGGCACCGGAAGCGGCGTCCGGTTTCCGCACCGATCTGCAAACCCGCCACGCCAGTAAACACATGGCCGCCGCTGCCAATCCACTGGCCGCTGAAGCCGGTCGAGAGATGCTGCGTCAGGGCGGTTCGGCGATTGATGCGGCGATTGCGATGCAAGCGGTGTTGACCCTGGTTGAGCCGCAATCGTCCGGGATCGGCGGCGGCGCGATGATCGTGTTGTGGGACGGTAAACAGGTGCGCACGTATGACGGTCGCGAAACCGCACCGGCCGGCGCCACCGAAAAGCTGTTCTTACGCGCTGACGGCCAGCCGATGTCGTTCCCGCAGGCGCAGATCGGCGGTCGTTCGGTCGGTACGCCGGGCGTGTTGCGCGCGCTGGAAATGGCGCATAAGCAACACGGTCGCCTGCCCTGGGCGAAGCTGTTTGAACCGGCGATCAAACTGGCCGAGCAAGGCTTTGCGATATCCCCGCGTTTGCACTCGCTACTGGAAGCAGACCCGGTGATCCGCCAGTCGCCGGACATGGCCAAGTACTTCCTCAACGCCGACGGCAGCGTCAAAGCTGTTGGCACGCGTCTGCAAAACCCGGCATTGGCCGCCGTGCTCAAACGCATCGCCACCGAAGGCGCGGACGCGTTGTACAAAGGCCCGATCGCCGCAGAAATCGTCGCCAAGGTTCAGGGCCACGCCAACCCCGGCAGCCTGTCGCTGAACGATCTGCAGCGCTATCAGGCCAAGGAACGTGCGCCGCTGTGCACCGATTACAAGCGCTGGCAGGTCTGCGGCATGCCGCCACCGTCGTCGGGCGGGATCGCCGTGGCGCAGATTCTCGGCACACTGCAGGCACTGGAAACCCGCGACCCACGTCTTTCCCTGACGCCGCTGAAACCGGTAAAGACCGACAAACCGGCCGGCATTGAACCGGATCCGCAAGCCGTGCATCTGATCGCCGAGGCCGAGCGTCTGGCCTACGCCGACCGCGCGCAATACGTCGCCGATACCGACTTCGTGCCGGTGCCGGTCAAAGGCCTGGTCGACCCGGGTTATCTGGCCAGCCGCGCCAGCCTGATCGGCGAACGCAGCATGGGCAGCGCCAAACCGGGCACACCGCCGGGCGTGCGGGTGGCCTACGCGCCGGACCGTTCGCCGCTGCGCATCTCCACCTCGCAAGTGGTCGCGGTGGATGACCTCGGCGGCGCGGTGTCGATGACCACCACCATCGAAGCCGCGTTCGGTTCGCACCTGATGGTTCAGGGTTTTCTGCTCAACAACCAGATGACCGACTTCTCGTTCATCCCCGAAGAGAACGGCCAGAAAGTCGCCAACCGCGTCGAACCCGGCAAACGTCCACGCTCGTCGATGGCGCCAACACTGATCTTCGATCGCCACAGCGGCGAATTCGTCGCCACGGTCGGCTCGCCCGGTGGTTCGCAAATCATCGAATACGTAGCGAAAACCACCGTCGGCCTGCTCGACTGGAACCTCGACCCGCAAAGCGCCATCAGCCTGCCCAACTTCGGCAGCCGCAACGGCCCGACCGAACTGGAACAGGGCCAGTTCAGCCCGGCGCTGATCAAGGCGCTAAAAGACAAAGGGCATGCGGTGAGTGAAATCGACATGACCAGCGGCACCCAGGCCATCGTGCGGGTCAAGGATGCGCAGGGGAAAGCGTCGCTGGAGGGTGGCGCGGATCCACGGCGGGAAGGCGAAGCTTTGGGGGATTGAGGCTAGGAGGCAAACAAAAAAGGCTTACCGCGAGGTAGGCCTTTTTTTATCGGGGCGAACAACGAGTAAGGGGCGTTGTTTGTCCCGCGAGCAAGGTTTCAATGTTTAAAAATGCCGTAAAAATACAGAACCGTCCCACAAGGTTTTCAGGTTGTCCGTCGGACGTCCGCTCTCTAGGCTGTGCACGTCGCTGCCAATTCAGTGACCGGGCCTGGAAATCCGACGACAGTTGTGCGCACCAGCGCCATTCATAACGTATCCTTGCGCGCCCTTATGGTGTGCACTCTGTTATGGCGGCTGTGCGCGGGAGACCTTCGGGTCTGCCGGGTTACTCTGTCCCGGATTTCCAGCCTGCGTACAGCTGCCACCCATTCGCCTGGAAATCGAATGGACCAGCTACAACCGTCACACAGGGTAATCATCATGAAAAAGCCAACACCCAATCCCCCCGAAACAAACACCGATCCAACCTCCCCCTACGCCTCCATCGACAGCAAAAAACTCCACGAAGCGGCCGACCGCGCCCTCGACCACTACCTAAAACCGACTGCTCACCTCATGGCGTCCAATCGCCCCTACGAGCCGATGTACCTCGCCAACCCGGTGTACGACACGGAATCGTTGCTGGCCAATGCCAGCGAAACCCTCGGCTCGGTCACCGAGATGCTCAACAACTTTGCCGCCATGCTTGATACCTCACACCGCAAGACCGCGCTGGGCATCGCGCAAATCGTCATGCTGACTGAGCTGGCGGTGAATCAGGCGCTGGATAACGTTCAGCCGACGGCGTAATTACTTCGACGTATAAAAAATCCGATGCCCGCGAAGGCATCGGATTTTTTTGATTGGGCCAAAGGTCAAACATCAACGCAAAGCTATTATTCAAACCGTTAGCGTCTTGCCATCCACCGCATCACCAATCTTCAGGAAATGCCCACCCGCCACATGGTGCAAGGTGCGCAAACCGTCATGCCCTTCGAAATGCCAGCGCCCTTCGCTGAATACGCGTTCATCGGCGTGGGCGGCGATGACTTCGGCGAGGAACAGGTCGTATTGCTCGTGATTGCGCGGCTCTGGCAGCAAACGACATTCCAGCCAAGCGACGCAGCCTTCTAGCAGCGGCGCTTCGACTCGTTCGCCAGCAAACGTCTGCAGGCCGTAAGCCTGAAACTTGTCTTGTCCTTGGGTTTGGGTGATGTCCAGACCCGAGGTATTGCCGACGGTTTGCACGATGTCGGCTTGATCGACACAAGGGACGTTGAGCACGAAAGTGCCCGAGGCTTCGAGAAGTTGGCGGGTCCAGGTGGATTTATCGAGGACGACGGCGACTTTCGGTGGTTCGAAGTCCAATGGCATTGCCCAAGCGGCGGCCATGATATTGCGCTGACCGTCGTGGGCGGCGCTGACCAGTACGGTCGGCCCGTGGTTGAGCAGACGGTAGGCTTTGTTCAGGGGCACCGGGCGGCGGTGGGAATCGCTCATGGGATCTGCTCCGGGGGAAAAGGAGCCGATTGTAGCGCCAGACCACAGAAAGAAGGCGGGGGAAAAACCTGTGGGAGCGAGCCTGCTCGCGAAAGCGGCGTGTCAGTCAACAGCACTGCTGAGTGAACTGACGCATTCGCGAGCAAGCTCGCTCCCACATGGGCTCAGTGCAGGTCAGTGGGAGAGTTGATTGGCAAACTGGCCGACAGCATTCACGACTTTCTGCGCACCATCCTGAATCTCGACAATCACCGTACCTGCCTCTGCCGCCAGCGCCAGCCCCTGTTCGGCCTGAAGCTTGCCGTCGGTCATCAGCGCCACCGCATTGCGCGCCATTTCCTGGTTCTGCCGTACCACGGTGACGATCTCTTCGGTCGCCTGACTGGTACGCGAGGCCAGTTGCCGCACTTCGTCGGCCACCACCGCAAAACCACGGCCCTGCTCACCGGCACGCGCCGCCTCAATGGCAGCGTTGAGCGCCAGCAGGTTGGTCTGTTCGGCGATGCCGCTGATGGTTTTGACGATGGTGCCGATCACCTGCGACTGCTCATTCAGCGCTTCAATGCCTTCGCCGGCGGCCTGCATGTGCCGCGACAGATCTCGCATTACGTTGACCGCTTCAGTCACCACGGTGGTGCCACGTTGCGCGGTGCTGTCGGTTTGCTGCGAAGTGCTGTAGGCGATGCTGGCTGCGTCGGCGACGGCTTGCTCGCGGTTGACCTGATCGGTGATCACCGTGGCGAACTTCACCACTTTGTAGAGTTTGTCGTTGGCATCGACCACCGGGTTGTAGGACGCCTCCAGCCACACCGTACGACCATGGCTGTCGACACGTTTGAAGCGGTCAGCGACGAACTCGCCATTGTTCAGACGACGCCAGAAATTCTGGTACTCGGCGCTGTTGTATTCCTCCGGAGCGCAGAACGTGCGGTGATGTTTGCCCTTGATCTGCGCCAGGCTGTAACCCATGCCGCTGAGGAAGCGATCGTTGGCGTTCAGCACATTGCCGTTGAGGTCGAACTCGATCACCGCAGTGGAACGCACCAGCGCACCGATCAGGTTTTCATGTTCACGAGAAGCTTCAATGGTGCGGGTCAGGTCGCTGGCAAACAGCGAAATGTGCTTGATGCGCCCATCCGAAGAACGCACCGGTTGCACGATCGAACGCAGCCACGCTTCTTCACCATTGCCACGCAACAGGCGCACGGCACCGGCGAAATGCTCGCCGCGATTCATGGCGTTTTTGAAGCGGTGGTGGAACTCGTCTGACTTCACATGTGCCGGGACGATGTCTTCAATGGCACGACCGATCAGGTCATGACCCTTGTAGAGCATCTCGGTGAGGAAGTTCTGGTTGACCGATTGAATGCGCCCGTCGGGCTCAAGGGTCAGCACCAGCATCTCGCTTTCCAGGCTTTCCTTCACTTGCACAAGGCTGGAGAGTTCTTCACGAAGAGCGGCCAGCTCTTGCTTCAAGCGTTTGTTGAACATGGGAAAGTACCGATGGGCAGGATAGAAAGCGGGATGCAGCCTAGCCATCGGCCTTGAAAATCTTTTCTGAAGAGCGCTTGCGACCGGTCAGTCAAAAATAATCTCGACAGGCCGTCGGACTGCTCCACCCTCCACAAGCCAGATACAAAACCCAGCGCTCTGGCCCGGCCATATCAGGTATTCTCAGGATAAATTGCAACAACATGTTGCCGGTATTCGCCCGATAAGGAGTCCCGTTTTGGATTTATCGACCGCTGCCTGGATGGTGCATGACACCCGCCTGATTCTCTGCTGCCTGCTGGCCATTGCGACGATCATCGTGTTGATCAGTGCCACCAAACTTCCGCCGTTTCTATCGATCCTGATTGGCACTTTCATCGCCGGTGTCGGCGCCGGTTTACCGCCCGAAGACGTGGCCAAGGCGTTCAGCAAAGGCGCCGGGGCGATTCTCGGTGAAGCGGGGATCATCATTGCGCTGGGTTCGATGCTCGGTGCGCTGATGGCCGAATCCGGCGCCGCCGACCGCATTGCCTCGACCTTGCTCGGGCTGGGCAAAGGCAAGTCACTGCCGTGGGTCATGGCGCTGGTGGCGATGGTGATTGGCCTGCCGCTGTTTTTTGAAGTGGGGCTGGTGATGATGGTGCCGATCATCTTCGTCATGGCTCGCCGTTCAGGTCAGCCGCTACTGAAAATCGCGATTCCGGCACTGGCCGGGATGACCACCCTGCATGCGCTGATGCCGCCGCATCCGGGGCCGTTGATTGCCGTCAGCGCGCTGCATGCCGATCTCGGGCTGACCATGTTGCTCGGTTTCAGCATCGCCATCCCGGCGGTGATTCTGGCCGGGCCGCTGTACGGCAACTGGCTGTCGAAACGCATGCATGTCGATGAGCCGGCAGAGCTCGGCGCCCTGTTCAGTGCGCCGCCGAAAGCGCCGCGCCAGCCGAGTTTCGGCATGTCGCTGCTGATCATTCTGTTGCCGGTGCTGCTGATGCTCGGCAGCACTCTGGCGAAAGTCGCGATGAGCCCTGAAAGCAGCGTCGCTCTGACCCTGAAGTTCCTCGGCGAACCGTTGGTGGCGCTGGGCATTGCAGTGATGGCGGCGGTGATCTGCCTCGGCTGGGCCAATGGCATGCCCCGCGAAGACGTCGGCGGCACCCTGCGCAAAAGCCTCGCGCCGATTGCCGTGCTGTTGCTGACCATCGGTGCTGGTGGCGGTTTGAAGCAGACCTTGCTGGATGCCGGCGTCAGCCAGACCATCAGTAAAGTCGCTGAAGGCGCGCACATGCCGTACCTGTTGCTGGCCTGGCTGATCGCCGTGGCATTGCGTCAAGCCACAGGCTCGGCGACGGTGGCCACGACCACCACGGCGGGGATTCTGGCGCCGATGATGGCGGGCCTCGTCGCAACACAAAGTTCGTTGGTGGCGTTGGCGATTGGCGCCGGCTCGGTGTTCTTCTGCCACGTCAACGACGCCGGTTTCTGGATGGTTCGCGAGTACTTTGGCTTGCAGCTGAAACAGACGATCTGGGTCTGGTCGATCCTGCAGACCATCGTCTCGGTGGTGGGCCTGGTAGGGACGTTGCTGTGGTGGCACTGGTTGACGTGACGGCCTCGGCGGGTTTGCGCAGAGGCCGTTAACTCGCCTTCAGGAACAGGGCGCCACGGATTGGCTGCCGACTCGGGGCATGCGCGCGCCAAAATACGCCGCGCTGACGATGCCGACCATGCCCATCACCGCGCAGAACATCACACAAATCCACGGGCTCCACGGCATCAGACCGATCAGCAGCAGCGGTGTGATGCTTGCCCAGGCGGCGTAGGCGATGTTGTAGGTGAAGGAAATGCCTGACACACGAATACGCGCCGGGAACAGGCCGACCATCACCGATGGCACCGCGCCGACCACACCACACGCCAGACCGGCAATGGCGTAGGCGATACCAATCCACTCGCCACCGCTGATCAGGCAGCCGTAAAGCACACCGATACCCAGCGGCAGCAGCAGGCTATACAGCATGACCGTGCGCCACGCGCCAATGCGGTCGACCAGCAGGCCGGCGATCACGCAACCGATGTTGAGAAAGACGATGCCCAATGCACTGAGGGCGAAGGTATGGCTGGCGGTCATGCCAAAGGTTTTCTGCATCATGGTCGGGGTGATCACTACGAACACCACCACTGCCGAGGTCAATACGCAGGTCAGCAACATCGCCGGCAACATCGCCAATCGATGCTCGCGCAGCACCGTGCGCAGCGGCAGCTCGACCCGCGCTTC
The DNA here is from genome assembly GCF_022662375.1 of Pseudomonas sp. CROZ-RG-20F-R04-15. Classification (GTDB taxonomy): domain Bacteria; phylum Pseudomonadota; class Gammaproteobacteria; order Pseudomonadales; family Pseudomonadaceae; genus Aquipseudomonas. The sequence continues at coordinate 333,447 of NZ_JAKNQL010000004.1, forward strand.
ACGCTGCGCTTCCATGGCCATGAACACCGGGGTTTCGCTCAGCCAGCGGCGCAGGTAAACGCCAATTACGCCAAACACGCCGCCGAGCAGGAACGGGTAGCGCCAGGCGTAATCGAGGATTTCAGCAGGTGTGAAGACTTGCGCGAGAAACGTCGCGGTCAATGCGCCGATCAAGTAACCGAAGGTCAGCCCGGCCTGCAAAAAGCCCAAGGCATACCCGCGATGTCCAGTCGGTGCGTGCTCGGCGACGAACACCCAGGCGCTCGGCACCTCACCGCCGACCGCCGCACCTTGCAGAATGCGCAGCGCCAGCAACAGCAACGGCGCGAAATAACCGATCTGCGCATAGGTCGGCATGATCCCGATCAGCAGACACGGCAGCGCCATCATCAGGATGCTCAGGCTGAAGACTTTCTTGCGCCCGAGTCTGTCGGCGAAATGCGCCATCAGAATCCCGCCCAGCGGCCGCGCCAGATAACCGGTGACGAAAATCCCGAAGCTTTGCAGCAGGCGCAGCCACTCAGGCATTTCCGGCGGGAAGAACAACTGGCTGAGGGTCAGGGCGAAGAATACGAAAATGATGAAATCGTAGATTTCCAGCGCACCGCCAAGGGCTGCAAGGCCGAGGGTCTTGTAGTCGGAACGGCTGAACGGCGCAGGTTTGGCCGGGGATTGGGCAGTCATGGCAAAGAACTCGGAAACAGGCAAAAAACCAAGGCGCCCATGGTCTACGCAAATGCGCGGATGGACAACCCGTTAGACCATAGTCCCGGTTTTGCAAAACCTGCTCACAAAGCATCGGCAGTTGAATTACTGTTATTGCCTGTCCAGCGGGATCACGCCAACCCCGGCCAACCGCAGTGAACCTCATGAGGGAGCGAGCCTGCTCGCGAAAGCGTCAGTTCAGGCGACCTCAATGTTGAATGTGCCGACCTCTTCGCGAGCAGGCTCGCTCCCACAGGGGATCTCCGCGCTGTCGAGATGGGCGCCTGCTCCCGCGGACCACAATAACCATAAAAATCCGAGGTACTCCCTGTGGCCGTTGATATCGAAGATAGCCGCTCCGCACGCTTTGCCCTGCGCTGTTCAAGTTTCGCCGAACGCTGGTTTCCCGATTCCTGGGTATTCGCCGCGCTGGCCGTGATCATCGTCGCCCTGGCCACGCTGGCCATGGGCGCCAAACCCACCGATGCGGCGATGGCCTTCGGTGACGGCTTCTGGAGCCTGATTCCGTTCACCATGCAAATGGCCTTCGTGGTGATCGGCGGCTACGTGGTCGCCAGCTCGCCACCCGCTGTAAAACTGATAGATCGCCTGGCGCGGATCCCGAAAAACGGCCGTTCCGCCGTGGCCTGGGTGGCGCTGATCTCGATGGTCGCGTCCCTGCTCAACTGGGGCCTGTCGCTGGTGTTCGGCGGTTTGCTGGTCCGCGCCCTCGCCCGCCGCACTGACCTGAAAATGGATTACCGCGCCGCCGGTGCCGCTGCCTACCTGGGCCTTGGTGCGGTGTGGGCGCTGGGTTTGTCGTCGTCGGCTGCACAATTACAGGCCAACCCCGCCAGCCTGCCGCCGTCGATCCTGTCGATCACCGGGGTAATTCCATTCACCGAAACGATTTTCCTCTGGCAGTCCGGCGTCATGCTGCTGGCGCTGATCGTGATCTCGATCATCATCGCCTACGCCACCGCCCCCGGACCGAACTCGGCGCGCGATGCCAAGGCCTGTGGCATCGACCCGGCCTTCAACCTGCCACCGCTGCAACCGCGTACGCGTCCCGGTGAATGGCTGGAACACAGTCCGCTGCTGATCATCGTGCTGGTGCTGCTGGCGGCGGGATGGCTGTTCCACGAGTTTTCGACCAAACCGGCGATCACCGCGATTTCCGGGCTGAACACCTACAACTTCCTGTTCATCATGCTCGGCGCGTTGCTGCACTGGCGCCCGCGCAGTTTCCTCGATGCCGTGGCTCGTGCGGTGCCGACCACCACTGGCGTATTGATCCAATTCCCGCTGTACGGCTCGATTGCCGCGCTGATGACCACGGTCAAAGGCACCGATGCGCAAACCCTGGCGCACCACATCTCGACGTTCTTCGTCAGCATCGCCTCCCACGACACCTATGCACTGCTGATGGGCGTGTACTCGGCGATACTGGGCTTCTTCATTCCGTCGGGCGGCGGCAAGTGGATTATCGAAGCGCCGTACGTGATGCAGGTCGCCAATGATCTGCAATATCACCTTGGCTGGGCGGTGCAGATCTACAACGCTGCAGAAGCGCTGCCTAACCTGATCAACCCGTTCTACATGCTGCCGCTGCTCGGCGTACTCGGACTGAAGGCGCGGGATCTGATCGGCTTCTCGTTCGTGCAGTTGCTGGTGCACACGCCGCTGGTGCTGCTGTTGCTGTGGGCACTGGGGACGACATTGGCGTATACGCCGCCGGTCATGCCGTAAACCCAAACGGGCGCAGTCATGTGGCCGCGCCCTGCACTTTGCTCCTGAAACAGCCGTGTATCGGGCTGTCTGTCGCAAATAATGGCTCAGAGCCATCATCCTGCTTTACCGCATCGCACCCTCAGTAATATTCTGCGCGCCCATAAATGTTTCATTTGTTTACCAAGCGCAAAGGGAGTTCGTTGCAATGATCGTAGGGATTGACCTGGGAACCACCAACAGCCTGGTCGCCGTCTGGCGTGGTGATGCCACCGAGTTGGTGCCCAATGCCCTGGGTCAGTTCCTGACACCGAGCGTTGTCGGGCTGGATGACCAAGGCCGGATTCTGGTCGGCCAGGCGGCGCGTGAGCGTCTGCACACGCATCCGCGCCTGACCGCATCGCTGTTCAAGCGCCACATGGGCAGCGCCACGGAAGTTTATCTGGCCGACAAAGCGTTTCGCCCGGAAGAACTCTCCGCGCTGGTGCTCAAGAGTCTGAAAGAAGACGTCGAGCGCGCGTTTGGCGAAACCGTCAGCGAAGCCGTGATCAGCGTCCCGGCCTATTTCAGCGATGCCCAGCGCAAGGCCACGCGGATCGCCGGCGAACTGGCCGGGCTGAAGGTCGAGAAGCTGATCAACGAACCGACCGCCGCCGCCCTCGCCTATGGACTGCACCAACGGGACAAGGAAACTTCGTTTCTGGTTTTCGACCTTGGTGGCGGCACGTTCGACGTGTCGATTCTGGAGCTGTTCGAAGGGGTCATGGAGGTGCGCGCCAGCGCCGGTGACAACTTCCTCGGCGGCGAAGACTTCGACACTGTGCTGCTTGAGCACTTCATCAGCCAGCACCGCTCAGCCGCAGACTTCCCTGAGCGCAGCAGCGTCATCCAGCCGCTGCGTCGCGAGGCCGAGCGTGTGCGCAAGGCGCTGGGGCAGGACGACAGCGCCGAATTCCGCTTGCAACTCGGTGAGCGGCAGTGGACGCAAACCATCACCCAGCAACAGTTGGCGACGCTGTACATGCCGCTGCTCGAACGCCTGCGCGCGCCGATTGAACGGGCACTGCGCGATGCGCGCATCCGCGTCAGCGACCTCGACGAAATTCTGCTGGTCGGTGGCACCACACGCATGCCGCTGGTGCGCAAACTCGCCGCCGGGCTGTTCGGCCGGTTCCCGTCGATCACCCTTGATCCTGATCAGGTGGTGGCACAGGGCGCGGCTATTCAGGCGGCACTCAAGGCCCGCGCCGCCGCGCTGGAAGAAGTGGTGCTGACCGACGTCTGCTCCTACACGCTGGGTATCGAGACTTCAACGCAGGTCGGCCGCAACTATGAGAGCGGCCACTACCTGCCGATCATCGAACGCAACAGCATCGTGCCGGTCAGTCGGGTGAAAACCGTGTACACGCTGCACGACAATCAGGAACACGTGGTCGTGCGGATCTTTCAGGGCGAAAGCCGTCTGGTCAAAGACAACGTGGCGCTCGGCGAACTGGACATCAAGGTGCCGAAACGCAAGGCCGGCGAAGTTGCCCTCGATGTGCGTTTCACCTACGACAACAACGGCCTGCTGGAAGCCCAGGTGAAAATCCCCCTGACCGGGCAACAGCATTCGCTGGTCATCGAGAACAACCCGGGCGTGCTCTCCCCCGAGGAAATCCAGCAACGCCTGCAAAACCTGGCACAGCTGAAAATTCATCCGCGCGAGCAGCAGGTCAACACGCTGCTGACTGCACGTCTGGAGCGTCTCTATCAGGAGAGCCTGGGCGATCTGCGTGATCTGATGGGCGATTGGGCCAAGCAATTCCAGATCGCCCTCGACTCTCAGGACGAGCGGCAGATCCGTGAAGTGCGCACCGACTTGAGCCGCCGCCTGAGCGAACTTGATCGCACCCCGTGGCAATAAGGAGCCTGGCCATGGATTGCTGGTCGGTGCTGCACCTGCACGATGACGCTGAAGCCCGCGACATCAAACGCGCCTATGCGCGCCTGTTGAAAACCTTCCGCCCCGATGAGGACGCCGAAGGTTTCCAGCGCCTGCGCGAAGCCTACGAACAGGCGCTGGCGATTGCCCGGTGGCGCCTTGAAAACGCTGAGCCTGCGGACGAGGACGACGTCGCCGTGGCCACGGCATCCAGTACCTTTGCCGCACTGGCATTCGATGCTGCGCTGGCAAACAAACACAGCCAGCCGCAAAACCCGGCGTGGGATTTTGCCGGTCTCGACTTTCCGCCCGTCAACCCGGCCGCTCCTGAGCCTTTTGCAGCGCCGGCGAAGGATGATGTTTTGCCTGTCGAGCCAGTGACCGCGGCCGCGGACTCAGAAGCGTATGCGCTTGAAGCGCAGGCCGCACGGCAACTGCTTGAGGGGCTATCGCCCGACAACCTCGACGAGCGCTGGAGTCAGGCGCAACAGCAAGGCTGCGCCAAGGCCTTCGAAAGGCTGTTGCTGCAACTGTGTTTTGAACAGCCACAACTGCGCGCTCCGGTGCTGCACTGGGCCGTCGAGCAACTCGGATGGTTGGGGCCGTGGCAAGAAGTCCTGATCAATGATCATCAGCGCGACCGGCTCGCCGAAAGCCTGATGTCCGACTATCGCAACACCCTGCAAGCGCTGCTCGAAAGTCAGAGCGAACGCGAATTCCTCAACGTGCTCAAACGCTACAGCGCCCAACCGTGGCTGCAGGTTTTCGATCGCCGCGAACAATGGCAGCAAACCCTGCTGCACTTGCTCAATGACAGCGAGTGGAGCGTGCCGCTGTTCGACCGCATCGGCCAGCTGTTCGGCTGGGATCACAGCAAAGGCCTGCACCCGCAACCGGTCTGGCTTTGGGACACGTTGATCGAACGCTGCGATCAGGAAAGCTTCTACGACAATCTGCGCGCCAAGGCTGAAAGCGACCGCACCTGGGCGGCCGACGTGCAAGCGGCGCATCTGCTGATCAATCCGCTCAAGCCGATGCAGCAGAAGAAAATCATCGACGGTTTTGGCCAGAACGAATGGCAGGCCTGCCACGATCTGTCGGAAAAGCTCAAATGGCGCTTCCCGGAACTGCTAGCGCGATTACCTTATGCCGATGTTTTTTACTGGCGGCGGTTCTTCCCACGGCCCATCGCTGCCGAAACCTGGGTGCGCGTGTGGGCGGCCATTGCCTTGGCGCTATGCCTGATCTATCTGGGCCTTGGGAAAAGAAATTCCGCAGACCTTATCTTCATTCCAATGATATTTGCCTGCGTACCGGTATGGTTTTTCCGCTTCGCACTGAGTTGGTGGGTGGTGCTCACGGCCCATGTCATCGTGCCGGACCTGTGGCTCACCGAAAGCCTGATCCCACGCAAATGGAACCCTGACACGCGCTGGCTGGTGATACGCCACGGAGTACCGCAAGGGGTGATGGTGCTGCTGTTTTCGCTGATGCTTGGCCCGCTGGGGGCGATCACTTATGTCGGCACGCTGCTGATCGGGCTGGTGCACAAACGCCGTATCGGTTCGCTCGATCCGCAGTTGAGCAGCCGCCGCCCTTGGCTGACAGCGTTGCATTGGGCGCACTTCAGTCCGCTGCAATTGCTGTTTCTGGTGGTCATGACTGCGATTACGGCGGCCAGCAGACTGGGTTTTTCGCTCAGTCAACTCATGCCCGGCTAGGCATGCAGCGCCAGTGTCGTCTGTCACCCAACCGTCACATTCACTTGCTAGCGTCCGCCCGAAACATACTGAAACAATTAAGCAAGCGGGCTGACCGATGAAAGACGAAACAGACAGCACTGACGCACCTGAATCCGATAACCCGACCGATACCAGCCGCCGCCGCTTCCTTGGCGGCGTGGCGGTACTGGGCGTCGGTGCCACGTTGACCGGATGCGGCAGCGCCGCTGATCAACCGGGCAAACCGACCGAACGCCCGCTGACGCCCGCCGAGCTGGACAAAGCCCTGCGCGATCAGGTGAAAACCGTGGTGGTGATCTACGCCGAGAACCGCAGCTTCAACAACCTGTTCGGTGATTTCCCCGGTGTCGAAAAACCGCTGGCAGCGCTCAAGCCCGGCGACTATCAACAACGTGACCGCGACGGCTCGCTGCTGCAAACCCTGCCGCCCGTCTGGGGCGGCGTCCTGCAAATCGGCCCGCAAACCCTCGATGGCGTGACCTACCCCAGCGCCACGCAGTTTCAGGAAAACCTGGCCAACGCACCGTTCGCTCTCAAAGGCCCGAACGCCGAAGATTTGCCATTCGGTCTGGTGACCCGCGATTTGTGGCATGTGTTTTATCAGAACCAGATGCAGATCAACGGCGGCAAGAACGACGGCTTTGTCGCCTGGGCCGACTCCGGTGGCTTGACCATGGGCCACTACGCCCAGAGCCGGTATTCACTGCGCCTGTGGGACGTCGCGCAGGAATTCGTGCTGTGCGACAACTTCTTCCAGGGCGCTTTTGGTGGCTCGTTCCTCAATCACCAGTACCTGATCAGCGCCACCGCGCCGTTCTATCCGGACGTTGCCAACTCGGTGGCCAAATCACAGATCGCCGCGCTGCAAAGTGACAATCCAGCCGATCCGCGCCTCAAGCCGCTGGACGCATCACCGGCCAGCGCCATGACCGGCCCGCCGCAGTTCGGCCCAAGTGCACTGACCCCGGATGGCTTCGGCGTCAATACCCTCGCCCCGCCCTACTGGCCCACGTGGATTCGCGATCCGGAGCGCCCGGCGTACTCCAAAGCGGATCTGCCCAACGTCATGGTGCCGCAAACCCACGAACACATCGGCGACAAGCTGTCGAAAAAGAACATCGATTGGGCCTGGTACGCCGGCGCGTGGCAGGCGACGCTGGATCAATACAAGGATTCCGGCGGCATTCCGAAGATTCCCAATTTTCAGTATCACCACCAGCCGTTCAACTACTTCAAGCAGCAAGGCCCGGAAAACCCGCAAGAGCGCAATAAACGCCTGCGCGATGCCGGTCTGGGCGATGAGTCGAGCAGCAACAAATTCTTCGCCGATGCCGAAGCGGGCAAGTTACCGGCGGTGAGTTTCTACAAACCCCAGGGCAACCTGAACATGCACGCCGGCTATGCCGACGTGGCGTCCGGGGATCGGCACATCGTCCGCGCGCTGAAAGTGCTGCGCGAAAGCCCGCAATGGCAAAACATGGTGGTGATCGTCACGGTCGACGAAAACGGCGGCTGGTGGGATCACGTCGCACCGCCCAAGGGGGACCGCTGGGGCCCGGGGTCACGCGTGCCAGCGTTGGTGGTGTCGCCGTTTGCGCGCAAAGGCACGGTGGATCACACGATCTACGACACGGCGTCGATCCTGCGGCTGATCACTCGCGTCTTCCAGTTGGAAACCCTCGACGGCCTCAAACAACGGGACGAGGCGATGATTGCCCGGGGCCAGAAGCCCATGGGCGATCTGACCAACGCTCTGCATTTTCAGGCCTGAAAACCAGCCCTGCGAGTTTGCGCAAAAATCTGCCGATGACGGCTTCTCTGTCAAACGCGGCTGATCCACTATGAGCCGCCCCCGATACGCGGGGGAACCGACGCTGAAAAGGATCTGAGCATGTTCAAACTCGCAGGATTTAACCCGACCGCACTCGCTCTAGCCGCACTCACGCTGAGCGCGACCGCCCACGCCGATGTCGATCTGAAACTGGGCAGCACCGAACGCGTTACCCGCCTCTTCGCTTACCCCAACAACTGCAACGTGATCTGCTTCCGCAACTGGACGCTGGAACAGACTGTCACCCACTACCTGAGCCAGAGCGTGCAACGCGATGGTTATGCCGATGCCAAAGTGCTGGTGAAAACCGATAACGGCCAGCTCTACGCCGAAATCACCGGCGTGCCTAAGGATTACGACAAACCGTTGTCGGCGCTGCTGGACGCAGGAGATCTGGCCTACACCGGCGCCAGCAAACTCAACGCCGACGGTAAATGGGCCTACAGCTGGTATCTGTTCCTGCCGCTGGGCATGGCCCTGGAAAACCGTAAAAGTGTCGAGTTGCTGCACTTTCCGCCGGATTACTCGCTGACCCAGGCACAGGATTATCTGCGGTCGAACACCACCGATCGCTGGGCGACGTTGCTGACTGACAACGGCATTCCGGCCGGGCAAACCCCCGCTTATCAAACCATCATCGACATCGCCCCGATTGCCGCGCCGTCCAATGCCGGCAGCGATCTGGAAGGCGTGTATGACTACTTCAAGGATTACCAGACCACGCTGGTCAAACAGTTCAGCCAGACTGCCAGCGGCACGACGCTGCCGATGGTCGCGTTCGGCGCGCCGGTGCGTAACTGGATCAAGCAGCAATACGGACCAACCGTGAATGTCTTGGGGCTGGCGACCATCAGCCCGAGCGAAGGCGTGAAAGTGCCGGTGCTGGGCTCCAACCACCCGAGTTACATCTGGTACGCCGCCGACCCGAAGAGCTACACCGGCGACGATGCGCAAGCCAAAGCCGATGCGGCGGGTCTGAAAGTCATGGGTCAGGATTTGAGCGCCGCTTGCTGGCAGGCCGGAATGGGCAGCAAACCGGGCAGCGATGCGCAAACAACGCTCAACAGTTGCACACAGACGTGGCAGGTCACGCAGAAAGTCAAAACCTGCGAGCTGTTCTACACCTCGATCCGCAATCTGACCCCGGAACAGGCCACCGCCAAGTGCGCGACCACCCCGATCAAGGCGCAACTGAAACAATTGCAGGCACCGCTGCCAGCCACCGCAATCCCCGCCCCGCACCTGTAATCGCCTGAAGCCTTCCCGTGTCAGCCAAGGCTGACGCGGGAAAGCGTATAAATCGCCTGTCAGATCTGACAGTAGACCGGCTATACCTAATAGGCCACGATTGGATCCAAGCGCAGGAATTGCACTGCTGACAGGACGTCAACCCAAGGAAGTCGCAAGAGCCTTGCGACAAGGACTGCTATGAATATCCACGCCAGGGCGCACTCGCCGCCACGCGATACTGAAGGCATCTATCCCTTCGCCGGCCTGCCCGTGCGCCTGGGGTTTCCGGCCAGCGCCGATTTCGAAATCCTTCAGGATCGATACGGTGCCCCTGCGGCGGTCGCCGCGCGGCGCGAGTTCCTGCACACCCGCCGGATGTGCCGGGTGTCCGGGCAATTACTGCCGTATCGCTGTCGCCAGACCCGACAATTGCTGACGGGCATCCACATCTACGATCCGCGCTTTTGCGGTTTGATCGAACACGCCTGCGACCCCAACGTGTTTCTCGACATGAGCGAGTTATGGTTGTGGGCGTTGAAAGATATCCACCGGGGCGAACGGCTGACCATGGACTACACCGCCACTGAAGACAAACTGCTGCACCAGTTTGCCTGCGGTTGCGGTTCACCACGCTGCCGTGGGTGGATCACCGGTTACGACGAACCACCCAGTCTCGAAGGCCAGCACTTTCTACAGCGCTGGCGGCATTCAGGGTCGCGCTGAAAGCTGAGCTATACCGCGCCAACCGGACGCAAACGATACTGCGGCGGTAATTGCTCGAACCCACTGATGGTGGTGTTCAGACTTTTCCAGCGGCCATCCTTGATGCCGTAGATGCATCCGTGGATCGACAGGCTCTGCCCGCGATGCCAGGCGTTCTGGATGATGCTGGTGTGGGCGACATTGGCCACTTGCTGGATCACGTTGAGTTCGCACATCCGATCAACCTGCTCTTCTTCGGTCGGCAGCTTGGCCAGCTCTTCGCGCTTTTCGTAGTACAGGTCGCGGATCGAGCGCAGCCAGCCGTCGATCAGGCCGAACTGCCGGTCCTGCATCGACGCGCGCACACCGCCGCAGCCGTAGTGGCCGGTGACGAGGATGTGTTTGACCTTGAGTACGTCGACCGCGTACTGGATCACCGACAGACAGTTGAGGTCGGTGTGCAGTACGACGTTGGCGACGTTGCGGTGGACGAACAGATCGCCCGGCAGCATGCCGACGATCTCGTTGGCCGGCACACGCGCATCGGAACAACCGATCCACAGGTATTCAGGGGTTTGCTGGCGCGCCAGTTTGGCGAAGAAATCCGGGTCTTCCTTGGTGATCGCGTCAGCCCAACGCTCGTTGTTATCAATCAGGTCTTGTAAGTCGTGCATGCTGTAAGGCCTCAAGAAAGATGCGCTGGTATGACAGACGACCGCCCGTCGGGGTCACGCCGCCAGCGCAAGTGATTTCATTGGAATTCTCGTGTGCCCGGTGAGTCCACCTAAGTAAGGCCCACAGTATGAGGAATTGCCATGAATGATTCACGACGCCCTTACGATGCGGTGCAACCAGAACCCATCGATGATAACGAAGACCGCATGGGTTCGGTGCATGAGCTGGATTTTGATGAAGACGAGCCCAGCGCGAAGATTGGTGATGAGATTCCGCAACGTGAACGTGAGCAGTTGATGCCGCGTGAACGGGTGCGTGAGGCGGGTATGACCGGGGCCTCGATCAGTGATCATGAGCCGACGGACGATGACCTGAGCCCGGAAACGCTGATTCATGAAGACGGCGCGCGGGATGCCGAGGAAGCGGGTCAAGGCAATCAGGCGGATTGGGATTTGAGCATTGTCGATGAGGATGACATCGGCGGCGGCAATGGCCTGGATGAAGCGGAGCTGGCGCGGCGCGATCCGCTGGATGGCAACCGCTAATCGTCGCGGCCTGACAGAACGCCTTCGCGAGCAAGCTCGCTCTCACAGGGGTTTTGGGGTGCGCACAAATTGGTGAACGCCCTGAGTCCAATGTGGGAGCGAGCCTGCTCGCGAAGCTTTTAAAGGCGATCAGTCAACCAGGGTGCAGGCCATGACCACCGCGTCTTCACGCCCGCCCACCGCCGGATAATAATCCCGACGCCGGCCAATCTCGTTGAAGCCATAACGCTCGTACAACTTGAACGCGCCCGTATTGCTGTCACGCACTTCCAGAAAACATTCCCGCGCCGAAGCCGCATACGCCCGCGACATCAGATGCTCAAGCAACGTCAGCCCCAGCCCGCGCCCCTGATTCTCCGGTTTGACCGTGATGTTGAGCAGATGCGCTTCATCCAGAATGATCTGCACCACCCCATGCCCGACCTGTTGCTCACCTTCAAACATCAGCCAGATCTGGTACTTGCCCAGCCCGTCGAGAAAGATTCCGCGAGTCCACGGATGGCTGTAGGCGGCGTACTCGATTTTCAGCACGGTTTCCAGATCCGCCTCGGTCATCGGGCGGAACGATACAGCGTCACTCATTCGATTCTTTCCAGCGCGCCATCAGCCGACGCATGGCTTGCCACACAGCGGCCTTGCGCTGTGGCTCTTCCATTAACAATTCCAGACCGGGAATGGCCCAGGCCGAGCCCAGACCTTCGATCTGCAACTCACGATTGAACGCTTCGGCGTCCGCTTCGCCGGCAAAACGCACCGCCGGCAGGCCAATCAGCCACAGGCAGGCGCACGGTGCGGCTTCCATTTGCACGGAAAGGAAACCCTGCACAAAGTCACGCGCCGCTTCCGGGCCCTGATCCATGGTGCCGCGATTGAGCCACGGCCAACGCACAGGCTCGCCGACGATCTGCGGAGCATCCGGCAGACCGGCGGCACGCAACATGTCTTTCAGCAGCAAATACGCCGGATCGCGACTCTGGAACGGTTCGCCTGTGGGTAACTCGACCAACAGCAGGCAACGCCCGGCGCGCAGCAATTGCAGAGCAAAACGTGGTGGTGGCACGGGCGCCGGTTTGGCGACCACTGGCGTGTCGTCGGCCTCTTCCGCCGGTTTGGCGTTGGTCCGCGTGCTGGCCAACGAAGGGCGCGGCACGTCGATCTTTGGTCGTTCGGCCGGACGAACGGCAGGCTGCGCAGGCGCTTCGACCTGCGGCGCAGGCGCCACCGGGGTCTCTACCTCGGGCTCGGGCATGTCCAGCAGCTCGGGCCGCGAAGGCGCGGCGAAGGGCAATTCGGTGCGCGGCAGCCAGTTGACCACCTGCATGGCGTTCAAATAGGCGCGGCGGCGGGACTCGATTAGCAAAGGGTCGGCCACTTGTGGATAACTGAAGTGGGCTGATTCTACCGCCCTTCGTTCAAGATCGCTTGCTGTTGATCGATAGCCTTTACCTAAGCTCGCCCCTTGGAAAATGCGACAGCCCGTCCCGAGAGTGAATCGCATCCTTCGCGATGCAGTACAATCGCGGCTTTTAATCGTCAACCAGCCGGCCATTCCGATGATCGAACCCAAGCGCGTCTTGCGCGCCCTCGCTGAACACTGGGCACTTCTGGAGCCACTGTGCGAGCACTTCGACCAAGGCACACTGAGCCTCAACGAACTGCGCACGCAACTGGCCGCCCAACAACTGGACAGCACGCCGCAGGACATCACCAGCCTGCTCGACGTGTGGATTCGCCTCGATATTCTGATTCCGGTGGCAAAAAGCCCGAATCGTTTCGAGCTGAACGCACAGATTCACGACTTCCTCGCTTACTTGCGTCGTGAACACCGCTTGGGCCTGTGCCTGGAAATCGAAGCCTATCTGCGCCACCTCGAGCGCCTGGCCGGTTACATCCAGGACGCGTTCGAAGTCCGTGACGGCCACGACCTGGCCCGCCAGTTGCGCCTGCTCGACATGCGTGTGCGTGATGTGCTGAAGAAACTCGACAACGACGAACAGGCGCTGGTGGCCGTCGCTGAACGGGCGAAGACCAGCGACCGGCAGATTCCGCTGCGTCAGCGTTACGCCGAAGTCTTGGCGACGTGGGACGAATACGTCGAGCCGATGATCGATCTGGTCAACGCCGACGGCGCCTTCGAGCAAGGCGTGCGCAAGGTCGAAACCGTGCTGCTGAAAATGCTCAGCGAACAGCAACGTCTCGGCCATCTGGTTGACGACGACATGTTGCTGCGCACCCACGCACGCATCCTCGAAATGCAGACCAGCGCACAACTGACCTTACGTCATGCCCGCGAACTGCTGCTGCCATTGCGTGAAGAAGCGCGCCGGCACAACGCCGTGACCCGTGGTGCCGCACTTGCACTGGCGGCGATCCGCCGCAAAGGCATCGACGCCGTGCCGCAAGCGGCGATGCCGCTGTTCACCCGCCCGCAAAGCACCTTCCTCGGCAGCGCCAGTCAGGTCGAAGCCTACGTTTATGCGTTGGCGCGTTTCGAGCCAAAACCGGCACGCTTCCCCAAGGCGCACAAGACGCAGAAAGGCGAAGCCCCACGCGCGCCACGCACTGTGCGCGAGATGGTCGACCGTTGCGAAGAAGCTCTGCCAATGCCGGATCTGATGACCTGGCTGCTGGAGCAGGAACCGGACGGTGCCACTGACGAATTGCTCTACTGGTTCTCGCGCCTGTCGCGGGAAAAACGCTTCAAGCGCGAGCGTCTGGAACGCCGCGAATACCACACTCACGAGCACCAGGTCAGCCTGCGCTCCTTCGCCCTGCTCTCGGCCAGCGACTCTGCCTCCGAGAATTCTGCGAGCATCCCCAATGCATCTTGATCTTTCCGAACTGTCGCAACTCGCACCGATTTTCCGCGAGCTGTTCAAGGGTTACCACGTCAGCCGCCGCGACCCGGAGCTGTACGCGCAGCTGTCGAACTTCCAGGATCAGTACCGCACGCTGTTCAAGGCGCTGGGCTTTGAACTGGTCTGCGATACCCGTGGTTTCTACTACTTTGTGCCGGACATGGCCGCTGCGGCGGTGAACAAGACCGCCCAGCGTCTGGCGTTGTTCACCTTCATCCTCGTCGAGCATCTGGCCGATCAGGGCCGCGACCCGATCGCCGTGCTTGATGGCGGCAGCCTCGGCCGCGAAGAGCTGCCATCGCTGCTGGAGAAATACCGCGACCTGTTCATTCAGGCCGAAGTGCAGACCGTGGAAGAGCTCGAAGAAAAGATCATGCGCCGCATGACTCAACTCGGTTTCGCCGGCGAAGAAAACGGCGTGTACCGCTTCCTGCCGCCGATGCACCGTTTCCTCGATGTGTGCCTGTCGGTACAGCAGGATCGCGATCTGGCAGCCAGCGTGCACAGCGTATTGCCGCTGCCAGCGCCGGTGCTGATCGACGAAGCGGCGGAAGCCAAATTCCTCGAAACCGACGATCCGCTCGATCTCACCGAATTCGATGAAGAAAGCGAAGAAGACGCACTGGCCCGCGCCATTGCCGAAGAACAGGAGTCCGACGCATGAGCCAGGAACGCTACGGCATCCGCCGCTTTGCCCTTTTGAACACCGCCGGTTACAGCCTCGGCCTGTTCCCGCTGGAAGAACCGTTGTCGGTTTACGGCGCGAACAACCTCGGTAAATCGGCGTCGATCAACGCCTTGCAGTTCCCGATTCTGGCGCGCATGTCGGACATGAGTTTCGGCAAGTACAGCCTCGAACAATCGCGGCGTTTCTATTTTGCTTCCGACACCAGCTACATCCTCGTCGAAGTAAACCTGCCGCACGGCCCGCACGTCATTGGTGTGGTCGGTCGTGGCCCGGGCGGCGGTTTCGGTCACCAGTTCTTCGCCTACGCCGGCAAGCTCGACCTGGCGCATTACCAGAAGAACGACACCTGCCTGCGTCAGAAAGAGCTGTTCAGCAACCTTGAGAAAGAAGGCCTGAAGGCTTACGAACTCAAGCCGGACGAATTGCGTCGCTTGCTGGTCGGCGGTCACACCTCGATTCCTTTGGATCTGACGTTGATTCCGCTGCGCTCCACCAGCGAGCAGAGCCTGAAGACCTTCCGCGCGTTGTTCATCAACCTGCTGCACATGCGCGAAATCACTGCCGCCAAGTTGAAGCAGTTGTTCCTCGATGCCTTCGAACACAGCCTGCGTTCCGGCAGCGTCGATTACATCGCCGCGTGCGAAGAAGCTTTCCGCGACGTGCGCCGGATGGAACAGGACTACAACTCGCTGGTCGCTGCCGGCCCGTTGGTTGAAGCCTTGGCCAACGGCGTGAAACAACGCGACGTGCTGCGCGGCAAACTGCATCGCCTGTCGCCACTGCTCGACTCGTTGCTCGGTACCTGGTCGGACTACGCCAGTGCGCGCAAGGAAGAGCTGACCATTCAAGCCGACCACTACCGTGGCGAGCAGGACAGTCTGCAAAACGATCAGCGCGGTGGCACTCAGGAACTGATGCGTCTGGAGCGGGAAATTTCCGGCATCCAGCGCTGGCTCGGCGAGCTGTCGGTGTTGAAGAATCGCTTCGCCTTGGTCGATGACGTCAAAGTGCTGGAGCAACAACTGCTCGCGGCCAAAGACGCCCACGACGAACTGGCCGGTGCTCTGGCGCAATCGCGTCAGTTCAGCGCGGAAGATCTGGAAGAGCGCGTGCGCGATCTGGAAAAACGCCTGAAGTCGGTGAAACTGCAACTCGATCACGCCGACAACAACAGCTATGCCCGTCTGCGCGAAGAGTTCTCGCAGCAGGACGTCGAGCGTCTGATGCGCCTGTTCAACAGCGCGCTGTTCAGCCTGCCGCTGGGCGAACACGGAATTACCCTCGACGACGACGGCGCGTGGGTGAAATCGGTCGAGCTGATTCTCGATGGCTTCAAAGGCGAGCGCTTCGAAGTGCCGGGCCTGTCGATCGACATCTCGAACATCGAGCCACCGGCCCTGCAAGCCTTGGCTGACCGTGCCGCGTTGCGCGATCAGAAAGAACGCCTGGAAAAAGAACTCAAGCAACTGAAAACCCAGCAGGCCGTGGCCGCCGACCGCGCCGCGAGCAAGACCCAGACCGAAGCGCTGTACCAGCAAGTGCTGGACGCGCAGAAGGCGCTGGAAGATTTCCGCCGCACCCAGACCCTGAGCGCCGAAGAAAGCGACAAGCTTGAGCAACTGGCGCAGATGGAAGGCGCGCAGGACGAACTCAAGCGTTCCAGCGATGCCTTCACCGAGCGCGTCCAGCAACTGTCGGCCAAGCTGCAACTGGTCGGCCGCCAGATCGCTGACATGGAAGCCAAGCAACGCACCCTCGACGATGCGCTGCGTCGTCGTCAGTTGCTACCAGCGGATCTGCCGTTCGGTACGCCGTTCATGGATCCGGTCGACGATTCGATGGACAACCTGCTGCCGCTGCTCAACGACTATCAAGACAGCTGGCAAGGCCTGCTGCGCGCCGATGGCCAGATCGAAGCGCTGTACGCGCAAGTGCGCCTGAAAGGTGTGGCCAAGTTCGACAGCGAAGACGACATGGAGCGCCGCCTGTCGCTGCTGATCAACGCTTACGCGCACCGTACCGATGAAGCGCTGACGCTGGGCAAGGCCCGCCGTGCGGCGGTCACCGACATCGCCCGGACGTTGCGCAACATTCGCAGCGACTACGACAGCCTCGAGCATCAACTGGCGCTGTTCAACCGCGAGATCAACAAGCGTCAGGTCTCCAACCTGCAGAGCTTCCGCATCGTCCTCGCGCCGAACAAAGAAGCGCTCAAGCACATCGACCAGATCATCCACAGCGCCGGTCAGTACGAAGAAGGCGAAACCCTGTCGGTGTTCGATCTCAGCCAAAGCGCCGAGCAGGACAACAAGAACGAAGAGGCCAAGGAATACCTGGCGCGGTTGGTCGCAGCAAACCACAACCAGCTCGGTCTCAAGGACTTGTTTGAGCTGGCGTTCGAGATCACCAAGGTCAACGGTCAACCGGTGATCCACACCGACATCGATGGCGCGGCTTCCAACGGCACGACCATGACTATCAAGGCGCTGACCAACATGTACTTGTTGCTGCACTTGATGGATCGCGATCAGGCCGGTCGCGTGCGTCTGCCGTACTACCTCGACGAGGCGGCGGATATCGATGAGAAGAACCAGGCCGCGCTGCTGGAAACCAGCCTGCAACTGGGCTTCGTGCCGATTCTGGCGAGTGTGAAGCCGCAGGTCTGCGCCAGTGTCGCGATCGACCTGGAAGGCGGCAGCGGCCCGGCGGGGATCTACATTGATGAGGCGGACTGGAAGTACATCCGTCGCCATGATGTGGTGAAGGCCACGTTGAATGTTGAGGCGGATGAACCGGAGCTGGATGCGGTTTGATCAGCGTTAACTGAAGGACAAAAAAAGGGCCGCGATCTGTCTGGATCGCGGCCCTTTTTTACGGCTTTGGGTTTGTGCTCAGCTTGGAGGCCTCTTCGCGAGCAGGCTCGCTCCCACATTGGAACGCATTTCAAATGTGGGAGCGAGCTTGCTCGCGAAGGCGTCTTAATAGACGCCACATCAACTTCAGGTTACTTACCGAGCGAAATCTTCGGCGCCCACGTCAGCCACTCATCCTCAAACTTGTCGAACAACGGGAACGTCTGCTCCGCACGCGCCGGGTTGCCCATACGCTCGCCATCCGGCGTGGCGAAGGCGATGCCACCCTGAATCGCCGTCTCCAACGACTCGGTGCGCACCGTCAAACCATTGAACAGACCGATATCAAAACCAACACCGCTGGTGTTCCAGAACCGGCTACCGCTGCGCACCAACGGCGCGTACTTCGGCTCGATCAGAATGTGCACCAACACCCGATCCGCCGTCTGTCCCAGTTCATAACCGGTGACTTTACCCACAGTGATTTCACGGTAAGTCACCGGCACACCCGGTTTCAGCGATCCACGACGGGCAGCGCTCAATACCAGACTCAGCCCCGCCTCTTGCTTGGTGACTTCCGGCGCGTTGGTCAGGGCAACGAAGTTCTTCTGCGGGCCGAGATTTTTCGCCGCCGGCTGCACTTCGATGTACTGCCCGGTCACCAGGGTTTCCAGATTGGCAGTCTTGATCAGGCCCAGCTCTGGTTTGACCACCCAGAACTGACTGCCGACCCGGGCGATCTTCTCCGGCACTTCAGTGATGCGCGCCGTGAGGATGACCGATTGCAGATCGTCAGTCAGATCGACACTTTCGATCTTGCCGACATCCAGGCCCTTGAAGCGCACCGGGGTGCCACTGCGCAGACCATCAGCGCGATCGACTTTGATCGTCACCACCGCGCCTTTCTGATTCGCCTCATCATGGTTGGCGAACAGGCGGAAACGCGGAATACGTTTCTGCAGCGGCGCTTTGGCTTGCGGTGTCTCGAAGGCGATGCCACCGGCCATCAGGGTCTGCAGCGACTCACTCTTGACTTGAATGCCACCGGTCAGTCCGCCGGTCAACGTGATGCCACTGACATTCCAGAAACGCGTCGAGGCGTTGACCAGGTTTTCGTATTCCTTATCGATGTGCACGCCAATGACCAATTGCTTCTTGGTCTTGGAGAACTGATAGCTCTGCACTGAACCGACCTTGACCTGTTTGTACAGAATTGGACTGCCGACATCGATCGAGCCGAGGACATCGGTGAACAGCACCAGGTGCAAGCCCGGTGAGCGCAGATCCAGCGGCGGCGCCTTTGGCCGGGCCTCGAATTCGCGTTTCGGTGCCGCACCTTTATCGCCTGGGCGTACGGCGATGTAGTTACCTTTCACCAAGGCTTCCAGACCGGTGATCCCAGCCAGAGAAATCGACGGTTTAACTACCCAGAACTGCGTGCCATCGACCAGATAGTCCTCAGCCAATGGATCGAGGGTGAGCTCGGCTGTGGCACTGTTCAGGTCAGGATCAACTTTCAGCGCCTTCATGTTGCCGACTTGAATGCCTTTGTACATCACCGGTGTGCGGCCGGCCTGCAGTCCTTCGAAGTCGCTGAGTTTGACCTTTACGCGGATCCCGGCAGCGGCAGCGTCGAAGTCCTCATACAGACGGAACGGCAGGCTCGGATCGGTCGGCGGGCTGTCCTTGCGGTTTTCTGGTGTGGCGAAAGCGATACCGCCGGCGACGATGCTGGCCAGGGATTCGCTGCGCACTTTCACACCGGACAGGTTGGCGTCGATGCTGATGCCGCTGGCGTTCCAGAAACGCGTGTGTTTGCGCACCAGTTTGGCGTAGGTCGGTTCGATGAAGACTTTGAGCTCGACAGTACTTTGATCTTCCGAGAGCACGTAGCTTTTGATCTGACCAACCTTGATCTGCTTGTAGAACACCGGGCTGCCTCGGCTCAGTGAACCGAGACGATCAGCCTTGATGGTCAGGTGCAGACCCGGCTTGGCGTCGGACAACGGCGGTTCCTCGGAGAGCGCCTTGAACTTGCGCACAGGCTCGCCTTCGCCAGGACTGATGGCCACGTAGTTACCCGACACCAGGGTTTCCAGACCGGTGATACCGGCCAGGGTCACGCTTGGTTTGACCAGCCAGAAACGCGTGCTGGTCTTGAGGTATTGCTCAACGTCCTTATTCATCTCGACGGTGGCAATCACGCCTTTGGAGTTGCCCTCATCGTCGAGCTTGAGCGCCTTGACCTTACCGACCGACATGCCTTTGTACATGACCTCGGTCTTGTTGGCCTGGATGCCTTCGCCACTCTCGAAGCGGATCTGAATTTCGATACCGGTTTCGGAATAGGCACGCCAGCCGAGCCAGCCACCGATGATCAGCGCGATCAGAGGCAGGACCCAAATGGCAGACCAGTTCGAGGCCGGTCGGGTTTTCGCTACGGGCAAATCAGTCATGGTCGTCGTCCGACTCCGTGTTATCCCAAATCAGTCGGGGATCGAAAGTTACTGCGGCGAGCATCGTCAGAATCACCACACTGGCGAAGGCGATGGCGCCAAGATTGGCTTCGACACTGGCAAGCCGGCCGAAGTTGACGACCGCCACGAGAATGGCGATCACAAAAATATCGAGCATCGACCAGCGACCGATGAACTCGATGAAGCGGTACATCCAGATACGCTGACGGGCAGACAACGGCTGACGTCGTTGCACTGAAAACAGCAGCAGCGCGATGCCGACCAGTTTGAAGGTCGGCACCAGGATACTGGCGATGAACACCACAGCGGCAATCGGGATCATGCCGTGCTGTACCAACTGGATCACGCCGGACATGATGGTGCTCGGATCACCTTGGCCCAAAGAACTGACAGTCATGATCGGCAAGACATTGGCCGGGATATAGATAATCGCGGCGGTGATCAGCAGTGCCCAGGTGCGTACGAGGCTGTTCGGACGGCGAGCGTGAACCAGCGCACCGCAGCGGGTGCAGGTTTGCTCGTCGGCGTCCGCTTCCTGTTTGTTCAACTCATGACATTCGGTACACACCAGAATGCCCGCATCAATCGCCCGCATGAGCGTCCTCTCCTGATAACGCCTGCCAGATCTGGTGAGGTGACATCACCACTTCCAGCCAAACCTGCACCAACAACAAACCGATAAAACACGCCAGGCCGAGGCCTACGGTAATCGCCGCCATGTCCGCCAGTTTGACGATCGCCACCAGTACGCCCATGAGGTAAACCTCAAGCATTCCCCAGTCTTTGAGGTGGTGGTAGATGCGATAGAGCAGCAGACCGTAGCTGCGGCCGACGTTGAAACGAATCGTCAGTAAAACGAACAACTGGCACAGCAACTTGAGCAACGGTATGGCCATGCTGCACAGGAAGACGACAATCGAAACGCCCTGCATGTCGGTGTTGAACAGGCCGAGAACGCCGCTCCAGACCGTATCCTGCGAAGACTGTCCGAGGATATTGAGCTGCATGATGGGCAAAAAGTTTGCCGGGATGTACAACAATAACGCTGCAATCACCAAGGCAAGGCTGCGCTGCACCACGTTATGACGGTGAGCGTACAACTCGTAACCGCAGCGAGGACAGAGCGCTTTCTCGCCATGGGCAAGAATTGGCTTGCGCATCAGCAGGTCGCACTCGTGACAGGCCACCAGGTCTTCCAGCGGTAAATCTGACAGCCCTGGGGCGTCAACCGACTCTGACATACGGGCTCTGGCTCCGAATAAGGTGGGGCTATTCTAGTGTTCTGATTCGAAAATAACTGTGCAAATTTGTTCGCTGTCGCGAGCAAA
>NZ_JAKNQL010000040.1 GCF_022662375.1 Pseudomonas sp. CROZ-RG-20F-R04-15
ATTGGTTAAGATCTTTCGTCTCAACCGAGGCGCGCATTCTACAGCAGCCTCATTTGCTGTCAAGTGATTATTTTCAGAAGTTTTCGAAGAATTCTTCAACAACTTCAACCACTTGCGCTTCCGATCTCTCGTCAGCGGGAGGCGAATTCTACAGCGTTACACGCTGCTGTCAACACCTCTTTTTCAACTTCTTTCTGCGCTTCGATGAACTGAAGCAACCTGCTGCCGAAACCTACATAACTCATTGAAACTCAAGGAGTTTTCCGTTTCGACTGCGCCGGAAGTGGGGCGAATTATAGACATCCTGAATCTGCCGTCAACCGTTAATTTCGCTTTTCTTTCAATCACTTGCAGATTGGCTAAAAAACAACCAAACACTTCACGGTATAGCGATCCCTTCTATATAGAAGGGAATGTCAAAGCACCCCTGACGCTTTCAATTCAGCCACCGCCCCCGCACCCAAGCCCAGCACACCCTGCAAAACCTCCAGCGTATGCTCACCCAATAAAGGAGGCGCACGACGGTACTCCACCGGCGTCTGCGACAAGCGAATAGGACTCGCCACCTGCGGCACCATCCCCGCCAATGCATGCGGCAACTCTATCGCCAGCCCACGCGCCTTCACCTGCGGATCCTCAAACACCTGCGACAGGTCATTGATCGGCCCACAAGGCACGCCCGCCCGCTCCAACTCGGCAACCCATTCAGCGGTAGTCTTGAACACCGTCGCCTGGCGAATCAGCGGAATCAACACCGCCCGGTTCGCCACTCGCAGCTTATTAGTAGCAAACCTTGGGTCGTCAGCCCACTGCGGCTGCCCCGCCACTTCGGCAAACTTGCGGAACTGCCCGTCGTTACCCACGGTAAGAATGAAGTCGCCATCAGCCGTAGGAAAGTCCTGATAAGGCACTATGTTCGGATGCGCATTGCCCAGACGCTTAGGCGCATTGCCCGTAGTCAGATAATTCATCGCCTGGTTGGCCAGACAAGCCACCTGAACATCCAGCAACGCCATATCGATGTGCTGGCCACCGCCATCGTGATCGCGGTGAGCCAGCGCCGCCAGAATCGCCACCGTCGAATACAGACCGGTTAGAATATCCGTCAACGCCACACCCACCTTCACCGGGCCAGCCCCATCATCACCCTCAGGCCGACCAGTCAGGCTCATCAGCCCGCCCAGCCCCTGGATCATGAAGTCATAACCGGCGCGCTTGGCGTAAGGGCCGGTCTGGCCGAACCCGGTAATCGAGCAATAGATCAAGTTCGGATTGATCGCCTTCAGCGATTCATAGTCCAGCCCATAAGCCGCCAGACCACCGACCTTGAAGTTCTCGATGAGAATGTCCGACTTCGCCGCGAGCTCGTGCACCAGCTTCTGCCCTTCGGGGCGAGTGAAGTCGATGGTCACCGATTGCTTGTTGCGGTTGGCCGACAGGTAATAGGCCGCTTCCGACGTATTCTCGCCATAAGCGTCTTTAAGGAAGGGCGGCCCCCAGGCGCGAGTGTCATCGCCATTACCAGGGCGCTCGACCTTGATCACCTCGGCGCCAAGGTCGGCGAGGATTTGCCCGGCCCACGGCCCGGCCAATACTCGCGATAAATCCAGTACCCGCAGATGCGACAGCGCGCCCATGGTCGCTCTCCTATTAATAGAACGCCTGCAGACCGGTTTGCGCACGCCCAAGGATCAGCGCGTGGACGTCGTGAGTGCCTTCATAGGTATTCACCACTTCCAGGTTAACCAAGTGACGCGCCACGCCGAACTCGTCGGAGATACCGTTACCACCCAACATGTCGCGCGCCATACGGGCGATGTCCAGCGACTTGCCGCAGGAGTTGCGCTTCATGATCGAAGTGATTTCGACCGCCGCCGTGCCTTCATCCTTCATACGGCCAAGGCGCAGGCAACCTTGCAGGGCCAGCGTGATCTCGGTCTGCATGTCAGCCAGTTTCTTCTGAATCAACTGAGTAGCGGCCAATGGACGACCAAACTGCTGACGATCCAGTGTGTACTGGCGAGCGGTGTGCCAGCAGAACTCGGCAGCGCCCAACGCGCCCCAGGAAATGCCGTAGCGCGCAGAGTTGAGGCAGGTGAATGGACCTTTGAGGCCGCGCACGTCCGGGAAGATGTTCTCTTCCGGCACAAAAACGTTGTCCATGACGATTTCGCCAGTGATTGATGCACGCAGGCCAACCTTGCCGTGAATCGCCGGAGCGCTCAGGCCTTTCCAGCCCTTCTCCAACACGAAACCACGGATGTCGCCGGCGTCGTCCTTACCCCAGACCACGAACACATCAGCTATCGGGCTGTTGGTGATCCACATCTTCGCGCCAGTCAGGCTGTAGCCGCCCTCGACTTTGCGTGCACGAGTAATCATCGCACCTGGGTCGGAACCGTGATTAGGCTCGGTCAGGCCGAAACAGCCGATCCATTCGCCGGAGGCCAGTTTCGGCAGGTATTTCTGTTTCTGTGCTTCGGTGCCGAACTCGTTGATCGGCACCATGACCAAGGAGGACTGCACGCTCATCATCGAGCGGTAGCCGGAGTCGACACGCTCCACTTCGCGAGCAATCAGGCCATAGCTGACATAGTTGAGGCCGCTGCCACCGTACTGCTCAGGAATGGTCGCACCCAACAAGCCGACTTCGCCCATCTCGCGGAAGATCGCCGGGTCAGTTTTCTCATGACGGAAAGCTTCGAGAACACGCGGTGCGAGGCTCTGTTGAGCGAACTGCTCGGCGGTGTCGCGGATCATGCGCTCTTCTTCGGTGAGCTGTTGATCCAGCAGCAGGGGATCGATCCAGTTGAAGCTAGCTTTACCGCCCATGATTGTGTCCTCGCAAATCGGCTGAATTAACGTGGCATTGATCCTAGGCGCGGTTCGCCATCGCGGCAAACGAGGATTTCGCATCCTGTTGTGCTAATTTCTCACTCCGAAACGTCGCGAAATGCCTTTTATGCGGCGCATTAGTGAGGTTGACGTACATGCGCAGGAAGATCCCCAGCACCACCGCCCTGATCAGCTTCGAGGCTGCCGCGCGTCACGAAAGTTTTACCCGGGCCGCTGAAGAACTTTCCCTCACTCAGGGCGCGATTTGCCGACAGATCGCCAGCCTTGAGGAGTTCCTCAGCGTCGAATTGTTCCGACGCTCGCGACGCGGAGTGAAACTGACTGAGGCAGGGCTTTCCTACAGCCGCCGAGTCGCCACACAACTCGATGCGGTTGAGCGCGATACACTTTCAGTGATGGGCCAGCAAGGCACCAATGTGATCGAACTGGCGGTGGTACCGACCTTCGGCACCCAATGGCTACTGCCGCGGCTCAAAGATTTCCAGCTCAAGCACCCGGAAGTCACGGTCAACCTGACCAACCGCACCCGTCCCTTTCTGTTTGCCGATACCGAATTCGATGCCGCGATCTATTTCGGCGATGCCGACTGGTCCGGTACCGAATCCCACAGGCTGATGGGTGAGAATCCGATGCCGGTGTGCAGCCCTGCCCTACTCGGTGACAAGACACATCTGACAGCCGAGGCAATCGCCGAGCTACCGTTGCTGCAGCAGACCACCCGCCCTTATGCCTGGCGCCAATGGTTCAACTCGCAACACCTGAATATCCCCCGCGACATGACAGGCCCGCGCTACGAGCTATTCTCCATGCTCGCCCAAGCGGCCATGCACGACATGGGCATTGCGCTGATTCCACCGTTCCTGATTCAGCGTGAACTGGCCGAGAAGCGCTTGGTGATTGCCAACCCACAGGCACTCTCGAGCATTAAGGCCTATTACCTGATGATTCCCGAGCGAAAGGTCGAATCCGCATCATTAAAGGCATTTCGTGATTGGCTGGTAACCCAGGCGAACAGCTACAGCCTAGAAGGATAAGGGCTTACAGCGATAGCTAACCCCGTAGTCAGGAAAATCAAAGCCCTACAGATATAACTATTTGTCGCAATTCGACTGACTGTATCCGAAAGTCGTACAGACGTCCCACAAGCGCCTGACGACGTGGCTTTGAGCCTTCATCAGCGACGCATTAGTGCCTATTCACGCCACCGATGAGAAATTTTTCCATATTCGGCCAGAATCCTTACAACGCACGGCCTGCAAGGGATTCGGCTGGCCATCTGCGACATTCGGTCACGGCATGACTTGTAGTTAATTTTCCGTCACCCGTCATAATCCCTTGAAGGGCATAAAGTTCGCCTGCAAAATGCCGCGCCCCGCCCTGATTTGGCGGGATCGTGCTGATCGGCCGCCCCAGTCGCACCATCCGTAGTGCATGGGTTTACTCAATAAGATCACGCAGGAGATTTGACGTGCACATTGGTGTTCCTCTCGAAACCCAGACCGGTGAAACACGGGTTGCTGCAACCCCGGAAACCATTAAAAAGCTGATCAGCCAAGGTCATAAGGTCACTGTCCAAACCGGCGCCGGCGTAAAAGCCAGTGTGGTCGACAGTGCCTATGAAGCGGCAGGCGCAACCATTGGCAGTGCCAATGACGCGTTTGGCGCCGAGCTGATTCTCAAAGTGGTCGCGCCAAGCGATGTCGAACTGACGCTGATCAAGCGCGGTACGGTGCTGGTCGGCATGCTCAACCCGTTCAACAACGAAACCATCGCGAAGATGGCCGAGTGCGGCATTACCGCGTTCGCCCTCGAAGCGGCGCCGCGCACCTCGCGCGCGCAAAGTCTCGATGTGTTGTCGTCGCAGGCGAACATTGCCGGCTATAAGGCTGTGTTGCTGGCCGCACACCACTATCCGCGCTTTATGCCGATGCTGATGACCGCTGCAGGCACCGTGAAAGCGGCGCGCGTGCTGATTCTCGGCGCTGGCGTGGCCGGGTTGCAGGCGATTGCCACGGCGAAACGTCTGGGTGCGGTGATCGAAGCGTCTGACGTGCGTCCGGCGGTAAAAGAGCAGATCGAATCCCTCGGCGCCAAATTCGTCGACGTACCTTACGAGACTGATGAAGAGCGTGAATGCGCCGTCGGTGTTGGTGGTTACGCGCGACCAATGCCGGCAAGCTGGATGCAGCGTCAGGCGCAGGCTGTGCACGAGCGCGCCAAACAGGCTGACATCGTCATCACCACCGCACTGATTCCGGGCCGCAAGGCACCGACGCTGTTGAGCGCGGACACCGTGGCGCAGATGAAACCGGGTTCGGTGGTCATCGACCTCGCAGCGGCTCAGGGCGGCAACTGCCCACTGACCGTGGCAGACCAAGTCGTCGTCGAGAATGGCGTGACCATTTGTGGCCCGACCAATCTGGCCGGCGAAGTCGCTGCAGACGCCTCGGCACTGTACGCGCGCAACCTGCTGGACTTCCTCAAGCTGGTATTCACTAAAGAAGGCCAGTTCGACGTCAACCTCGAAGACGACATCGTCGCCGCGTGCCTGATGTGCCGCGACGGCCAAGTCATCCGCAAAAACGCCTAAGCAGGGATTCAGACGATGGAAGAGCTTATCTCCCCCGGTATCTACAACCTGATCATCTTCGTGCTGGCGATTTATGTCGGTTACCACGTGGTCTGGAACGTTACACCTGCGCTGCACACGCCATTGATGGCGGTGACCAACGCCATTTCGGCGATCGTGATCGTCGGCGCCATGCTGGCTGCCGCACTGACCGTCACACCGCTGGGCAAAACCATGGGCACCCTCGCGGTGGCACTGGCTGCGGTCAACGTGTTCGGTGGCTTCCTGGTCACCCGCCGCATGCTTGAGATGTTCAAGAAGAAAGCCCCGAAAGTAAAAGAAGAGGCGCCGAAGTAATGAGCATGAATCTCGTCACGACGCTCTACCTGATCGCGTCGATCTGCTTTATCCAGGCTCTCAAAGGCCTTTCGCACCCGACCACCTCGCGGCGCGGCAACCTGTTCGGCATGCTCGGCATGGCGTTGGCGATCCTCACCACCGTCGGCCTCATCTATAAGCTGGGCGCTGAGCTAGCGACTGCCGGTATCGGTTATGTGATCGTTGGCCTGTTGGTCGGCGGCACTGCCGGTTCGATCATGGCCAAGCGCGTTGAAATGACCAAGATGCCGGAACTGGTCGCCTTCATGCACAGCATGATCGGTCTGGCAGCGGTGTTCATCGCCATCGCTGCGGTGGTTGAGCCACAGTCGCTGGGCATTGTTAAACAACTGGGCGACTCGATCCCGACAGGCAACCGTCTGGAGCTGTTCCTCGGCGCAGCCATCGGTGCAATCACCTTCTCCGGTTCGGTGATTGCCTTCGGCAAGTTGTCGGGCAAGTACAAGTTCCGTCTGTTCCAGGGCGCACCGGTACAGTTCGCTGGCCAGCACAAACTCAACGCAGTGCTGGGCCTGGCCACACTGGCGCTTGGCCTGACCTTCATGTTCACCGGCAACCTCACCGCGTTCGCACTGATGCTGGCACTGGCGTTCGTGATGGGCGTGCTGATCATCATCCCGATCGGCGGCGCCGACATGCCGGTCGTGGTGTCGATGCTCAACAGCTACTCGGGCTGGGCGGCAGCGGGTATCGGTTTCTCGCTGAACAACTCGATGTTGATCATTGCCGGCTCCCTGGTGGGTTCGAGCGGTGCGATCCTCTCGTACATCATGTGCAAGGCGATGAACCGCTCCTTCTTTAATGTACTGCTCGGCGGTTTCGGCAACACGGCAGACGCTGGCCCGGCCGGTGCAAAAGAAGCACGTCCGGTGAAGTCCGGTTCGGCTGACGACGCAACCTTCCTGCTGACCAACGCCGACACCGTGATCATCGTGCCGGGCTACGGCTTGGCGGTTGCACGTGCACAGCACGCGCTGAAGGAATTGACCGAGAAGCTGACACACCGTGGCGTGACCGTGAAGTACGCGATTCACCCGGTGGCCGGTCGCATGCCAGGCCACATGAACGTTCTGCTCGCCGAGGCCGAAGTGCCTTACGACCAGGTGTTCGAGATGGAAGACATCAACTCCGAGTTCGGCCAGGCCGACGTGGTACTGGTGCTCGGGGCGAACGATGTGGTCAACCCGGCCGCGAAGAACGATCCGAAGTCGCCGATTGCCGGCATGCCGATTCTCGAAGCGTTCAAGGCCAAGACCATCATCGTCAACAAGCGCTCGATGGCCAGCGGCTATGCCGGTCTGGACAACGAACTGTTCTATCTGGACAAGACCATGATGGTTTTCGGCGACGCGAAGAAGGTCATCGAAGACATGGTCAAAGCGGTCGAATAATTCCCGCTGCAAGACCAAACGCCCCGACCTGTCGGGGCGTTTTTGTTTGCGCAAACAGTCGGACAATATGCCGCGTTGTTGCAGATCCAGTAACGGTGTTTTACTTGAAACCCGCTGAATAGACGCCTCGTTTGCGACCTTGGTAGCGGGACAGGCGCCCGTCAAATTCACTAGACTGCGCATCCTGCTACTCGCTTCCCGAGATAATAATCCATGTACCGTGACCGTATTCGCCTGCCTTCGTTGTTGGACAAAGTGATGAGCGCCGCCGACGCAGCCGCTCTGATTGAGGACGGCATGACCGTCGGCATGAGCGGTTTCACCCGCGCCGGCGAAGCCAAAGCTGTCCCTCACGCACTGGCCGAGCGCGCCAAGGTCACGCCGCTGAAGATCAGCCTGATGACTGGCGCCAGCCTGGGCAACGACCTCGACAAGCAACTGACCGAAGCCGGCGTACTGTCGCGACGCATGCCGTTCCAGGTCGACAGCACCTTGCGCAAGGCGATCAACGCCGGCCAGGTGATGTTCATCGACCAGCATCTATCGGAAACCGTCGAACAACTGCGCAACCAGCAATTGAAGCTGCCGGACATCGCGGTCATCGAAGCGGTGGCCATCACCGAACAAGGCCACATCGTGCCGACCACCTCGGTGGGCAACTCGGCGAGCTTCGCGATTTTCGCCAAGCAGGTGATCGTCGAGATCAATCTGGCGCACAACGCCAACCTCGAAGGCCTGCACGACATCTATATCCCGACGTACCGCCCGACGCGCACGCCGATCCCGCTGGTAAAAGTCGACGACCGTATTGGCAGCACGGCGATTCCGATCCCGCCGGAGAAGATTGTCGCCATCGTCATCACCCAGCAGGCGGATTCGCCGTCCACCGTCTCGTCGCCGGACGTCGACACCAATGCCATCGCCGATCACCTGATCACCTTCTTCAAGCAGGAAGTCGACGCCGAGCGCATGACCAACAAGCTCGGCCCGTTGCAGGCCGGGATCGGCAACATTGCCAACGCGGTGATGTGCGGCCTGATCGATTCGCCGTTCGAAGACCTGACCATGTACTCCGAAGTACTGCAGGATTCGACCTTCGACCTGATCGATGCCGGCAAGCTGAGCTTTGCTTCGGGCAGTTCGATCACCCTGTCGGAGCGGCGCAACAGCGACGTGTTCGGCAATCTGGAGAAGTACAAGGACAAGTTGGTGCTGCGTCCGCAAGAGATCTCCAACCACCCGGAAGTGGTCCGTCGCTTGGGCATCATCGGCATTAACACGGCGCTGGAGTTCGACATCTACGGCAACGTCAACTCCACCCACGTTTGCGGCACGCGGATGATGAACGGCATTGGTGGTTCTGGCGATTTCGCGCGCAACGCGCATCTGGCGGTGTTCGTGACCAAGTCGATTGCCAAGGGTGGTGCGATTTCCAGCGTGGTGCCGATGGTCAGTCACGTTGACCACACCGAGCATGACGTTGACATTCTGGTGACCGAAGTCGGGCTGGCCGACTTGCGCGGCCTGGCGCCACGGGAGCGTGCGCGGGTCATCATTGATAACTGTGTACACCCGGACTTCCGTCAGGCACTGAACGATTACTTCACGGCAGCCTGTGCAATCGGTGGCCACACCCCGCACATCCTGCGCGAAGCCTTGAGCTGGCATATGAACCTGGAAGAAACCGGGCGCATGCTGGCGGTGTAATTCACACAGATAATCCGCTGATGCAAACACAGTTTGCGTCGGCGGACTTTCGCAAGCGCCCCGCCTGACAAAAACTGTACTGCTGTACCGGTCATTTCCTACAGGGTTTGCCTACCTTTCCAATTGAATCGAGCAAAAATGCACCACTTAAGTGCGGACAAGTACAGTTTGCTCAATTTTGACCCATACACCCGCTATAAACAGTTAACTGGTCACTCACAATACAGTTGAACTGTATCTAGAGAGACTTGGCAAACGAGAGGATCATGGGCACCAGTCAAACCACTACCTGATCCCGCCACAAGCGGAAGGATGTCAACCATGGAACGTACACTCAGTTCCGAACTGTTCTTCGAAGACAAAGCTGTAAACACCCAGGCTTCCCTGCCTCTGCGCGTTATCGCCAACCTGATGTTGTGGCAGCGCCGCATCTCCAGCCGCCATCAACTGGCTCGTCTGGATTCGCGTCTGCTGGCTGACGCCGGTATCAGCGAAGCACAACGCTACGAAGAGCTGAGCAAGCCGTTCTGGCGCTAAGTAGCGTCGCTGGCTCTGGTCGTTAGACCCACCGCCAGCAACCCGAATTGAACAAACAAAACCCGTCGTGGGAAACCACGACGGGTTTTGTCGTTTTCGGGCCGGAAAAATCCCGGTACACCTGCTGATATGGCCGACAGGTACAGTTTTAAATAATCAACATCTGAACCAGTACAATTTTACTCAGGTGTATCTGCATCTTTGTCTGTTACAGGCTCAACATGACCTTCCGCCTTCACCGGTAAACGGAATACGCCATGAATGACTTACAGGATGTTTCAGAGGTTTTATGCTTGCCGGCATCTCGCCCCAATGCTCTGCGGCGCTTGTTTCACGGCCTGTGGGGCAGCCTGGAGCGCGCCAGAACGCGGCGCCTGCTCTCTCAACTCGATAATCGTGATCTCGCTGATCTTGGCCTCAGCCACGCCGACCGCATTAATGAACTGGATAAACCCTTCTGGCGCTAGCACTCTGCCCACTGTGCGAAAGTCGCCCGTCGGCCTAATATCCACGCAGAACGTGGCGAATGCTGTGTCACTGGCGTCTGACTCCTCAGATACCGAGCCACCTCTCAATACGGTTTATCCACAGGAGTTACACCATGTCCCGTCTTCGTCTGCTCAGTGCCGCCACCCTGTTGGCCGTGGCTGCCAACGCCAGCGCCACCAGCTTTATCGTGACCACCGACGCCGTTGTCGGTGCACTGAAGTCCT
This sequence comes from Pseudomonas sp. CROZ-RG-20F-R04-15, assembly GCF_022662375.1. Classification (GTDB taxonomy): domain Bacteria; phylum Pseudomonadota; class Gammaproteobacteria; order Pseudomonadales; family Pseudomonadaceae; genus Aquipseudomonas. The sequence goes on from NZ_JAKNQL010000040.1 coordinate 10,173, forward strand.
CGTCCGATGCTACTTCTGACGTCACCTCGTCCTTCCGTGACGACAAAATCGTTCTGGCTGCCCGTGACGACGCCGCCAGCTTCGTCGCCAGCGAAGGCGAGATCCGTGGGGTGAAACTGGAAAGCGCGCTGGATCATATCCGTCACCAGGCGCCACAGCTTCAAGCTACCGACGCGCAGTTGGCTCAAGCCATCCTGACGATCTAAGCGATTCCAGGCATTGCGGGACACGCGCAACGTGTCCCGATGTTTCGGCGCTGGCTCTGGCCCGGGCATTGCGCTAGCCTTTGGGCTCATCAAAAATTACCGAGTCCGATGCGCTTTCTTTCAAATCTACTGATCCCCTCTGTATTGTTCAGCACCTGCTGGGCGACGCCGGTCAATGCCTTTGATGCCTTCAATGCGTCGACACAAGGCACCGTCGTCAGTGGTTACGCTACCAGCATGGTGTCTTCTGCGCCTTTCGACCGTAAACTGCTGCTCGCCGCCCACGATGACGCGGCCGCATTTGTTGCCAGTGACGGTGAATGGCGAGGTGCTCGTCTGGAATCCGCGCTGCATTACTTGCGCAAAACCCGGCCGAAACTTCATGTCAGTGACCTTGAACTGGCAGAGGCAATTCTCGTCCAATAGTTATCCTGTTCCCCCGTTATCCTTGCCCCTCCGGAGTCGTTCCATGCGTAGCCCGCTGATTGCTGCCGCCTTTGGCCTATTTTTGTTGGCCGATGTGGCCCAGGCGCACACCCTGGTAGCCACCAGTAACATCATCGTTCGTGCCTCCCAGCGCACCATCGATTTCACTTCCGACACCACCACGTCGATTCGCGATTCGAAAATCATCCGCGAGGCGCACGATGATGCTGCCAGTTTCGTCGCCACCAACGGTGATATCCGCGGCGCGCATCTGGAAGCAGCGCTGAACACCCTGCGCACTCGTGTGCCGGAAGCGCGTGACGCCAGCGATCAGGTTCTCGCCGAAGCCATCCTCGCACTGTGAAGTCAATCGGCGCCTGGCTGCTGGCCGGGGCGTTGTTGCTACTTGGCAACAGTGCCCACGCTGGCCTGCAATTGCGGCTCAAGACCGACGGTCTGAGCCCCGCCCAACAACAGGCCAGCCAGGCGCTGATCGATGAGGCGATGCAAAAGCTGCCGCCGAGTTTTATCGAGCGGCTGGACCGGCGCATTGATGTCGGCTGGACCGATGACATGCCCGGCAATGCCTATGGCCAGGCCACGCTGGTTTCCGAACTCGATCTGAATCGCAAACTGCTCGCCGGCCTGACCGATGGCAGTGCCGCCAAAGAAAAAACCAATCGTCCCCACGGCACCGTGCGCCAGGAACTACTCGCCACGGTGCTGCATGAAATCACCCATATCTATGATCGTGCGCGCCTGTGGCCAGATGCTGAACGCACACTGATCCAGCGCTGCACCCGACGTTTCAACAGCGCCGGGCTGATCGGCATTCCCGACGAGTGTCGCGGCCAGAACGGCCGTCGCTTCACCCTCAGCGATGATCCGCGTCTGCTCGACCTCGCCGGTTGGCAGCAATACGTCGGTCGTCGCGGTGAGCGCGAACAACACAACCGCCAGATAGCCCGCAGTCCGGACCTGTACGAGATCTCTAGTCCTAAAGAGTTCGTCGCGGTCAACATGGAGTATTTCCTCCTCGACCCGAGCTACGCCTGCCGCCGCCCCGCACTGTATCGCTATTACGAGGAACACTTCGGCTGGGCGCCAACTGCCAAGGACACTTGCAGCAAGACCTTCGCGTTTCTCAATGCCGGTAACGACTTTGCCAAGCAACCGTTAGGGCAAGTCGACCCGGAACGGGTCTATGCAGTGGATTACCTGCTGGCCGAGGCCAATCAGAACTGGGTCAGTCGTTGGGGCCACAGCATGTTGCGTCTGGTGATCTGCGCTCCGGGCCGCCCGCGTGGCCCGGATTGTCGACTCGATCTGGACCAGCATCTGGTGTTGTCCTACCGCGCCTTTGTCGGTGATGTGCAGCTGTCGAGCTGGGACGGACTGGTCGGCAAATACCCATCGCGTCTGTTCGTGTTGCCACTGGCGCAGGTCATCGACGAATACACCAAGACCGAACTGCGCAGCCTCGCCTCCGTGCCACTGAACCTGTCCCGCGACGAGATCGAAGGCGTGGTCGAACACGCCGCCGAAATGCACTGGAGCTACGACGGCAACTACTTCTTCCTTTCCAACAACTGTGCAGTGGAGGGCTTGAAGCTGTTGCGCAGCGGCAGCAACAACACTCAGTTCGTGGGCCTCGACAGCATCATGCCCAACGGCTTGCTGGAAGTGATGAAGGGCCGTGGTCTGGCGGACACCAGTGTGCTGGATGATCCGAAAGAAGCGCTGCGTCTGGGCTATCGCTTCGACTCGTTCCGCGATCGCTATCAGGCGATGTTTGATGTATTGAAAAAGCAGTTGCCGATCAAACAGACCACCGTTGAAGAATGGCTTTCACTCACTGCCGAAGAGCGCCGTGAGTGGTTCGAGCGTGCAGATTTGCGCACCAGCGCCGCGTTGCTGTTGCTGGAGCAAGCCAGCTATCGCCGCCAATTGCTGCTGGCGCAGGACGAGGTCAAGCAGCGTTACCTCGGCGCTCGCGAGCTGGAAAACGGCGGCATGGACAAGGCCAACGCGACCTTGCAGGAAATTCTCGCCAACAGCGGGTTCCTCAGTCGCCCGGCGGAACTGCTCGATAGCCGTGGTTATGGATTGCCGCAACCGAGCGAGTTCAAGCGACTGGAAGACGAAAGCAGTCAACGACAGAAAAAGCTGTTAGTGCTTTCCGGCGATCTGGACGCAGAAGTACGCAAGTTGCTGGAACCCAAGCGTGCTGCGGAGATTGCCGCCAGCGAGGAGAACGTGAAGCAGATTGGCGCGCATTTGCGCAAACTGCACAAGGCCTCCGGCGGACTGGAGCTACCCTGAAAAAAAGACCGCAGCCATTGGCTGCGGTCTTTTTTATTGCCTGCGGATCAATACAAAACGCCATCGAGAATTTCGTAGACGATCCCGCTGCCCACCGCGATCAGCACGATATCGCCTCCCGCCCGACGCCATTCGTAACCCGGATACACCGGCAAACGACCTAACGCGCGATTATCCAGACGCTCGCCGTAATAGCCGTGCGGCAACGGCCGGCCACGCTCCAGATGAATCCCCGGAGGCGGCGGTGCGCCGCGCACGAAGTAGCCATGGTTATCGCGAATGGTCTGGCGTACCGGGCCGAAGTCGCGCGGTGGCGGGCCACCACGGTGATCGTTCTGCGGGCCACGGTGATCGTCGCGATGGTCATTACCATGGTTGTCGTACTGGCCCTGCTGCGGGCCGCCGTGGTCATGATCATCGCGCTGATCGGCGCTGGCCAGCAGCGGTGTCGCACTGATCAACAGCACGCCCAGTCCGGCCATCAGACGTTTCGGCATTTTCATCGGGTCTTTCCTCACGGCACAAACAGCAAAAAGGGCTGCAGAACGATGTTCTGAAGCCCTCGGTCTTGCTCATTTAGTCTGTGCCGCGAGGCGCTAATTCCTCTGTATCAGGAACTTTACCTTCAACTGACGCGGGCCTTACGCACGCCTTCGGAAAGTGCCGAGCACAGGCTCAGTACACCGTCGATGGCCTGGGCTGGCGTCGTAGCGTTGGCAATGTGATCAATCAACGCCGAACCCACCACAACACCGTCGGCCAGACGCGCGATGGCCGCTGCCTGCTCCGGCGTGCGAATACCAAAACCGATGCTGATCGGCAGATCGGTATGCCGACGCAGACGGGTTACCGCCTCTTCGACGTGCTCCAGCGTTGCAGCACCGGCACCGGTCACACCGGCCACCGACACGTAGTAAACGAAACCGGAGCTGCCATTGAGCACCTTCGGCAGACGCGCGTCGTCAGTGGTCGGCGTGGTCAGACGGATGAAGTCCAGACCGGCAGCCTGTGCCGGGTCGCACAGCTCGGCGTTATGCTCAGGCGGCATGTCGACCACGATCAGGCCATCGACGCCGGCCTCTTTCGCATCAGCGATGAAACGCGACACACCGTACATGTGGATCGGGTTGAAATAGCCCATCAACACCAGCGGCGTGTCGCTGTTGCCTTCACGAAACTCGCGAACCATTTGCAGGGTTTTCAGCAGGTTCTGCTTGGCGCCCAGCGCGCGAATATTCGCCAGTTGAATCGCCGGGCCATCGGCCATCGGGTCGGTAAACGGCATGCCCAGCTCGATAACGTCGGCGCCAGCACCCGGCAAGCCCTTGAGGATCGCCAGCGAGGTGTCGTAGTCCGGATCACCGGCGGTGACGAAGGTCACCAGCGCAGCGCGGTTCTGTTCTTTGAGGTCGGCAAAACGGTTTTGCAGGCGGCTCATCAGTGTTTCTCCTGCTGGGACTGTTCCATGTGATGCATGACGGTCTGCATGTCTTTGTCGCCACGGCCGGACAGGTTGACCACCATCAGATGGTCCTTCGGCAGCTTCGGTGCGCGTTTGAAAACCTCAGCCAGGGCGTGGGCGCTTTCCAGGGCAGGAATGATCCCTTCCAGACGGCAGCATTTGTGGAACGCGTCGAGGGCTTCGTCGTCAGTCACCGAGGTGTACTGAACACGGCCGATGTCATGCAACCACGCGTGTTCCGGGCCGATGCCTGGATAGTCGAGGCCGGCGGAAATCGAATGGGCGTCGATGATCTGGCCATCGTCGTCCTGCAGCAGGAAAGTACGGTTGCCGTGCAGTACACCCGGAACGCCGCCGTTCAGGCTCGCCGCGTGCTTGCCGGTTTCGATGCCGTAACCGGCGGCTTCAACGCCGATGATTTCAACGCTCTTGTCGTCGAGGAACGGGTGGAACAGGCCCATCGCATTGGAACCGCCACCGATGCACGCCACTAGGCTGTCCGGCAAACGACCTTCCTGAGCCTGCAACTGATCGCGAGTTTCCTTGCCGATCACGGCCTGGAAGTCGCGAACCATCGCCGGGTACGGGTGCGGGCCGGCCACGGTGCCGATCAGGTAGAAGGTGCTGTCGACGTTGGTCACCCAGTCACGCAGCGCTTCGTTCATCGCGTCTTTCAAGGTGCCGGTGCCGGCAACCACTGGAATCACTTCAGCGCCGAGCAGCTTCATACGGAATACGTTGGCCTGCTGACGTTCGATGTCAGTGGTGCCCATGTAGATCACGCAGTCCAGACCGAAACGTGCGGCGACGGTGGCAGTGGCCACGCCGTGCATGCCGGCGCCGGTCTCGGCGATGATGCGTTTTTTGCCCATGCGCCGCGCCAGCAGGATCTGGCCGATGCAGTTGTTGATCTTGTGCGCGCCGGTGTGATTCAGCTCTTCGCGCTTGAGATAAATCTTCGCGCCGCCGCAGAATTCGGTCAGACGCTCAGCGAAATACAACGGGCTCGGACGTCCGACGTAGTCGCGCTGGAAGTAGGCCAATTCTTCTTTGAATGCCGGATCTTCCTTGGCCGTTTCGTATTCTCGGGCCAGATCAAGGATCAACGGCATCAGGGTTTCCGCCACGTAGCGGCCACCGAACGAGCCGAACAGGCCGTTATCGTCCGGGCCGTTACGCAGATCAGAGGTGTTCGAAGTCTGGGTCATGAGTTGCTCCAGGTGAATTCGGGTCAAAAGACAATGACGACCACTCTACCCCTGACCTTCCAGACTGAAAACCGATAAGATCGCCACAACCTGTCAGGAAAACTCACAGATATCATGAGCCATGACCTTCCTCCGCTGAACGCATTGCGTGCGTTCGAAGCGACCGCCCGTCTGAACAGCGTCAGTCAGGCTGCCGAGCAACTGCACGTTACCCATGGCGCGGTCAGTCGTCAGCTCAAGGTGCTGGAAGAACACCTGGGCGTCAGCCTGTTCGTCAAGGATGGTCGCGGCTTGAAACTCACAGATGCCGGCATGCGTTTGCGCGATGCCAGCGGCGAGGCGTTTGATCGCTTGCGCAGTGTTTGCGCTGAATTGACGCAAAGCACGGCGGATGCGCCGTTTGTACTCGGCTGCTCTGGAAGCCTGCTGGCGCGCTGGTTTATTCCGCGTTTGGGGCGATTGAATGCCGATCTGCCGGATTTGCGTTTGCATCTATCGGCGGGTGAAGGCGATCTCGATCCAAGACGTCCGGGGCTGGATGCTTTGCTGCTGTTCGCCGAGCCGCCATGGCCGGCAGACATGCAGGTTTACGAATTGGCTGCAGAACGCATCGGTCCGGTCATGAGCCCGCTGTTCAGTGGTTATCAACGCCTGCGAACGGCGCCAGCCTCAGCGCTGCTCGATGAGCCGCTGCTGCACACCACTTCCCGCCCACAGGCGTGGCCGAGTTGGGCACAACAAAGCCACCTCGACGCCAAGGCGTTGAAGTTGGGACAGGGTTTCGAGCATTTGTATTATTTGCTAGAAGCTGCCGTCGCCGGACTTGGCGTGGCCATCGCGCCGGAGCCGCTGGTGACGGAAGATTTGAAGGCCGGTCGCCTGGTTGCACCTTGGGGTTTTTGTGAAACCCCGGCGCAACTGGCGTTGTGGCTACCCAAGCGCGCCGCTGATGGACGCGCCCGGCAACTGGCGCAATGGCTCAAAAACGAGCTGCGCCAGAGCGATCACTCGCCGCGCTTGAACAGCAAGTAAGCCGCGAGCAAGCCGATCGCACCGACTGCGACACCGGCAGTCGTCCACGGGTGTTCCTGCGCGTAATCACGGGTGGCGATCCCGGTTTCGCGGGTTTTCACCTTGACTTCTTCATAGGCATCGCTGAGCAGGTGGCGCGAATGTTTCAGCGCGCTTTCGGCATTGCTCTTCAGCGCCTTGAGGGTCTTGCGCGACTCGTCCGAAGCGTCGTCCTTCAAGCTTTCCAACGATTTGAGCAGACTCTCGATCTCGGCTTCCATGCTTTGCAACGAGGCTTTACGTAAAGAGGTGTTGGCCATGGTGGCTCTCCTGCATTGGTGATGAGTGGCGTGTGTTGGTTGGGACTTCAGCGGTTTGAGAAAGTGCAGAAAATCTGAACTTCGCCTGCGCAGTGCCGCCGAAATCAACAGTGCAGATTCACTGCTAGTCTCAATTCCACACGCCAAGGAGATCGCCATGAGTGACCATCACACGTACAAGAAAGTCGAGTTGGTCGGTTCGTCCGCCAGCAGCATCGAAGACGCCATCAACAACGCGCTGGCCGAAGCCAACAAAAGCATCAAGCATCTTGAGTGGTTTGAAGTGGTCGATACCCGTGGCCACATCAAGGACGGCAAGGCAGCGCACTTTCAAGTGACGCTGAAAGTCGGCTTCAGGATTGCCAGCAGCTGAGTTTGGTCTAGTCTTCTGAACTTGCGCGCTGGCCGAGTGCCATAGGAATGGCAAAGCGCTACAGGGTGGCTGCATCGGGTGGATGACCTGATGCCCGCCTCTTTTAATCCGACCAGGGAGTGCGACCGATGAAGAAGTTCATGTTGGCAGTAGGTTTGTTGAGCCTTGCGGGTGGTGCGTTTGCTGCCGGTAAGCCTTGTGAAGAGCTGAAAAGCGAGATTGCGGCGAAGCTGGATGCCAAGGGCGTTTCCGGGTATTCGCTGGAGGTTGTTGATAAGGGCGCTGCTGCTGGTGGCAAAGTCGTTGGCAAATGCGAAGGTGGCTCGAAGGAAATCGTCTACAAGAAGTGAGCTGATCGCGCCTGAAATACAAAAAGCCGACGTGAAGGCGTCGGCTTTTTTGTGTTCGGGATTTGAGATTTTTGGTGGGTTTGAAATCGAACCCCCTCACCCCAACCCTCTCCCCCAAGGGGGGCGAGGGGAAAGGGAGCCAATCGGGGGCTCTTCGAAACCTGAGTTCGACTGGATATTCAGGTCGGCGTATCTCGAACAGTCAACC
>NZ_JAKNQL010000041.1 GCF_022662375.1 Pseudomonas sp. CROZ-RG-20F-R04-15
TTCAGGATTCACACGAAAAGGAGCCGATCTCTGCAGGTAAAAATCCGAATTCAACTCGGTACTTCACGTCGGCGTACCTCAACCATTCACCTCGGTCAGTTCCCTCTCCAGGGGGAGAGGGCTAGGGTGAGGGGGCTTTCAGCTCATTCCACCGTTTCAAGCTCTCGACGCAACGCCACCGAGTTCTGCGACGACATCGGGATCGGCGGAAAATCCTCGTTCAACACGCACAAATGATCGATGGCATCTTCAAACATCGAATCGGCTTTCTTGCGCAACGCGCGGTAGCGCTCGAACTGTTCGATGTCCAGATCCTTGACGTCAAGCAGCGCATTGGCCGCGCGGTTGAGCGTGTGGGCGTTATCGAACAATTGACGATTGCGTTCCAGAGCCAGTGCTCTGCAAGCCTTGATTTGCGCAGGAGTCGAGCATTCTTTCATGACCGTGACCTTATTCTTCAAGGATTCCGTTTCATAGGCGTAGCGCCGCAGGGGAACCGAACCTGCCGGGCCCCGCCGGATATATCTGGCGAGGGTTATGCTTGTGACTGTCGGCGATTAAGCAGGGATCCATTTTTTTACAGAAAAAAATTCGATCAGTCAGTCGATAAAACCCGGAATTAAAAATCAGGATTTCTGTTTCTTGTGCAGTTCATAGCGAGCAAGGATCGGTTGGGTGCTGATCCCGTGAAGCAGGATGCTCAGTGCCACCACCGACAAGGTCAGGTCGGTGCATTGCGTGGCCACCGTGTCGGTCAGCCCGTGATTCAAGGCGTAAAACAGATAAAACAGACTGCCGATCCCGCGAATGCCAAACCAGCCGATCAACAGCCGTTGCCGACCCTCCAGCAGCGCGCCCCATGGCATCAGCGCGACGCAGGCCGGGCGGATCAGGCAGAACAGCACGCCGCCCACCAGCAACGCCCGCCAATCCCAATGCGTCACCAGCACCACGCCGAGCAGGGTCACCAGAAACACTTCCATGGCGCGCTCGACCAGACTGCCGAACGACAACATGTCGCCCATCATGATCCCGGCCGCCACCTGACTGCTTTCCAGCCGTTCGGTGTCGCCATGCACCGCGTGTTGCGGTTCGACGTTCTGATGGCCGACCACCGGTTGCACCAGATGCTCGGCGGGGGGCTGGCTGGCACCGGTGGATTTCACTTCGACCTGGCGCAGGCCCAATCCCGCCGCGAAAACAGAAAGGAATCCATAGCCGCCAATAGCCTCGGCGACCACATAGGCCAGGGCAATTAGCGACAGCGCGAGAAAATCATTGGGGCTGAGGGTGCTGTCGTCATTGCGGATCCGTAGCGAAAGCGTCACGCGCCCGATGCCACGGCCCATCCAGTAACCGGTGAGTAACCCGGCCGGCACCGCCCACAACACACTGCGCAAGAACCAGCCCTGCCATTCGCCGGCGCTGCCATCACCGTGCAGCAACAACAGGCCGAGAATCACGAAGGGGAAGGCAATCCCGTCATTCAGCCCGGCTTCGCCCGAGAGCCCGAAACGCACGCTGTCGACATCCCGCGCATCGTTGACCTGCACCAGCGCCGCCAGTACCGGGTCAGTCGGCGCCAGAATCGCGCCAATCAACATCGACAGCCCCCACGGCAAGCTCAAGCCAAAGTGCAGCAGCAGACAAACCCCGGCGATGGTCACCACCATCACCGGCCCAGCCAAGCCAAAAGCAATCCGCCAACGCTTGTCGCGCAGGGGCAAACGCAACTTCAAACCGCAGACGAACAGGGAAAACAGCACCGCGACTTCCGTCAGGTGCTCCATCCACAGCGAAGCGTTTTCCAACGACAGTTTCAGCAGATCGAGGCCGCTGGGGCCGATGCCGATCCCCAGCAACAGACACACTGCCGAAGTCGTCACCGGCATCCATCGCAGGTACGAGGAAGTCAGTGCCAACGTCAGCAGCACGGCACCGAGCACGGCAACCCACACAGTAAAACTCATGATTTGCCGCCTTCAGTGATTAATGACGGCCCCCTGCAGAACCCTTTCGCTGCTGACGCCGCCCCTGTAGCGCGTTTACTCAAAGCATCGGCTTGCCACCGGTCACGCCATAGCGCTGGCCGGTGATGTAACTGGCTTCGTCCGAGGCCAGCAGCACGTAGATCGGCGCCACTTCCACCGGTTGGCCGGGGCGGCCGAGCGGGGTGTTGCCGCCGAAGTTTTGCACTTCTTCATCGGGCATGGTCGAGACGATCAGCGGCGTCCAGATCGGCCCCGGTGCCACGCAGTTCACGCGAATCTCTTTCGGCCCGAGCATCTGCGCCAGACCGCCGGTGAAGTTGGCAATCGCACCTTTGGTGGTGGCGTAGGCGAGCAGGGTCGGTTTGGGCAAATCCGAATTGATCGAGCTGGTATTGATGATCGACGACCCGGCGCGCATGTGTTTGATCGCCGCCTGGCACAGCCGGAAGATCGCGGTGATGTTGACGTCGAAGGTCATCACCCATTCTTCGTCGGGGATTTCTTCGAAGGTTTCGTGGGTCATCTGGAACGCGGCGTTGTTGACCAGCACGTCGATGCGGCCAAAGCGTTCGACGGTTTTGTCGACCAAGGCCTGGCAATGGGATTTCTGCGCGATATCGCCGGGCAGCAACAGGCACTGGCGTCCGGCCTGTTCGACCCAGCGTGCGGTTTCCTTGGCATCTTCGTGTTCATTCAAATAGGCCACAGCGACGTCGGCGCCTTCACGGGCAAAGGCAATCGCCACGGCGCGGCCAATGCCGCTGTCGGCGCCGGTGATCAGGGCGATCTTGCCGGCTAGTCGCCCGGAACCGACATAGCTTTGCTCACCGCAATCGGGATAGGGCTCCATCTTGCGTTGTGAACCGGGAACGGCTTGGGCCTGTTTGGGGAAGGGCGGTTTTGGATAGTCGGTCATCGCAGGTCTCCGAGGTCTCAGGGCAGGTATGGGTGGTTGACCCGGGGTGTTTGCCGTGAGTTCGATCGGATGTGCGCTGCATTTTCTGACTTGGAAACGCAAAACCCAATGTGGGAGCGAGCCTGCTCGCGAATGCGGTGTACCAGTCGCCATCTTCATTGAATGACAGACCGCTTTCGCGAGCAGGCTCGCTCCCACAGGGTTTAGAGGTGTTTCAGGTGTTGCGTTGTGTCAGCGCGCGCTCCATGCGGGCGATGCCTTCTTCCAGCAACGCGCGCGGGCAGCCGAAGTTCAGGCGCACGAACTGCTGGTGTTGATCGCCGAAGTCCAGGCCGGCGCTGAGGCCAACCTTGCCCTGCTCAAGGAAGAATTGCTGCGGGTTGTCCAGATCCAGCGCCGAGCAATCCAGCCACGCCAGATACGTGCCCTGCGGCACATTGATGGTCACGCCCGGCAAGCGGCTGCGTACGGCGTCAACCAGCCAGTCGCGGTTGGCCTGCAGATAGGTTTTCAACTCGGCCAGCCACGGCGCGCCTTCGCTATAAGCCACGCGGGTGGCTTCCATGCCCAGCGGATTGACGCTATCGACCATGCCGCAGCGGGCGTGGTTGACGCGCTCGCGCAGGGCGGCGTCCTGAATGATCATGAACGAGGTCTTCAGACCGGCGATGTTGTAAGCCTTGCTCGCCGACATCAGGGTGATGGTGCGTTGGGCGATTTCCGCGTTCAACGAAGCGGTCGGAATGTGCACGCGACCGTCGAAGCACAGTTCGGCGTGGATTTCGTCGGAGATGATCCACGCATCCTGCGCCACGCAAATGTCGGCCACGGCTTGCAGCTCTTCACGGCCAAACACTTTGCCGATCGGGTTGTGCGGGTTGCTCAGCAACAGCGCGCCGCCGCCAGTCAGCGATTCACGCAGCACGTCCAGCGGCGTCAGGTAAGTACCGTCAGCCTGCGCGACGAACTCCAGCTCAACCTTGTTCAACCCCCAATGCCCCGGCGCGTGGCGCAGCGGCGGGTAGTTTGGCACTTGCACCACGACATTCTGCTGCGGCTGTACCAGCGCTTTCAAAGCCATGTTGAAGCCGGACTCTACACCTGGCAGAAAAATCAGCTCTTGCGGTTTGACCTTCCAGGCAAACTTGGCCCAGAGGTCGGCGACGATGGCTTCGCGCAGGTTGTCCTGCGCCACGCTGTAGCCCACCAGCGGATGCAGCAGGCGCTTTTGCAAAGCCTCGATGATTACCGGCGGCGCGGCGAAATCCATGTCAGCGACCCACATCGGCAAGACGTCGGCCGAATAGCGGCTCCACTTGGTGCTGCCGGTGTTGTGGCGGTCGAATAGCTGATCAAAATCGAAAGTCATGCGCGGTCTCGTGAAGGCGGGATGGGTCCTGCCGGGCATTCTAAGCCCATGGCCCGGTGGGAGCACACAAAACCTGTGGGAGCGAGCCTGCTCGCGAAGGCGGTGTGTCAGTCAATATTTGTCTCAACTGACAGGGCCTCTTCGCGAGCAGGCTCGCTCCCACAGGTTTCTCAGCGCATGACCGATTGTCGCCGACGGTCGGTTTTCACACAGATCGTATGGTCATTGTCTACAGTGAAAAGGCCGGCAGACATTTGCCGCAACCGTGATTGTCCAGATAAAACCCGGCTCAAGTACCGGGTTCCACCTGATCAGGAGTGCACGATGGATCTCAGCCGTCGTCAGTTCTTCAAGGTCGCCGGTATCGGCCTTGCAGGCTCGAGCCTGGGCGCGTTGGGCATGGCCCCGACGCTGGCCTTCGCCGAGCAGGTGCGCCACTTCAAGCTTGCCCACACCCATGAAACCCGCAACACCTGCCCGTATTGCTCGGTCGGCTGCGGGTTGATCATGTACAGCCAGGGCGATGGAGCGAAGAACGTAGCGCAAAGCATCATTCACATCGAGGGCGACGCCGACCACCCGGTCAACCGCGGCACCCTCTGCCCGAAAGGCGCAGGCCTGCTCGACTTCATTCACAGCCCCGGCCGTTTGCTTTACCCGCAAACGCGCAAACCGGGCAGCAGCGAATGGACGCGGATCAGTTGGGACGAAGCGCTCGACCGCATCGCCGATCTGATGAAAGCCGACCGTGACGCCAACTTCATCGAGCAAAATGCCAACGGGCAAACGGTGAATCGCTGGCTGAGCACCGGGTTCCTCGCCGCGTCGGCGGCGTCCAACGAAGCCGGTTACATCACCCAAAAGGTGATTCGCAGTCTCGGCATGCTGGGGTTCGATAACCAGGCGCGTGTCTGACACGGCCCGACGGTGGCAAGTCTTGCCCCGACGTACGGCCGTGGTGCCATGACCAATACCTGGACCGATATCGCCAACGCGAATCTGATCCTGGTGATGGGTGGCAACGCTGCAGAAGCGCATCCGTGCGGCTTCAAATGGGTGACCGAAGCCAAAGCGCACAACGCTGCGCGGCTGATCGTGGTCGATCCGCGTTTTACCCGGACCGCTTCGGTGGCCGACTACTACGCGCCAATCCGCACCGGCACCGACATCGCCTTCATGGGCGGGCTGATCAATTACCTGCTGACCGAGGACAAGATCCAGCACGAATACGTGCGCAATTACACCGACGTGTCGTTCATCGTCAAAGAAGGCTATGGCTTCGAAGACGGCATCTTCAGCGGCTACGACGTTGCCAAGCGCACTTACACCGACAAGTCCGGTTGGGGCTACGAGATGGGCGACGACGGCTTTGCCAAAGTCGACCCGACGCTGCAACACCCGCGCTGCGTCTATCAATTGATGAAGGTGCATTACAGCCGCTACAACATCGACCTCGCCAGCCAGATCTGCGGCATGCCGGTCGACGCCATGCAGAAAATCTGGGACGAAATCGCCACCTGCTCGATCCCGGGCAAGACCATGACGATTCTCTACGCTCTCGGCTGGACCCAGCACTCGATCGGCGCGCAGATCATTCGCAGCGCGGCGATGGTGCAACTGCTGCTGGGTAACGTCGGCATGCCCGGTGGTGGTGTGAACGCCTTGCGCGGTCACTCGAACATTCAGGGCCTGACCGACCTTGGCTTGCTCTCCAATGCGCTGCCGGGATATCTGACATTGGCCAGCGACAGCGAGCAGGACTACAACACCTTCATCCACAAACGCACGCAAGTGCCGCTGCGGCCGGGGCAATTGTCGTACTGGCAGAACTACAGCAAATTCCACGTCAGTCTGATGAAGTCGTGGTACGGCGCCAACGCCACCGTCGAGAACAATTGGTGCTACGACCATTTGCCGAAACTCGACATCCCCAACTACGACGTCCTGAAGATGTTCGACCTGATGAGCCAGGGCAAGGTCAACGGCTATATGTGCCAGGGCTTCAACCCGATTGCAGCGTTGCCGGACAAGAATCGGGTGATGGGCGCACTGGCCAAGCTGAAATGGCTGGTGGTCATGGACCCGCTCGCCACCGAGACCTCGGAGTTCTGGCACAACGTCGGGCCGTATAACGATGTGAAAAGCGCGGAGATCCAGACCGAAGTCATTCGCCTGCCGACCACCTGTTTTGCCGAAGAGGACGGTTCGCTGGTCAACAGCAGCCGCTGGCTGCAATGGCACTGGAAAGGCGCCGATGGTCCGGGCGAAGCGCAGACCGACATCCGCATCATGGCCGAACTGTTCCTGCGCCTGCGCAAGCGCTATCAGGCCGAGGGCGGCAAATTCCCCGATCCGCTGCTGAAACTGACATGGCCGTACAAGATCCCCGACGAACCTTCGCCGGAAGAGCTGGCCAAGGAAATCAACGGCAGCGCTGTGGCTGATTTCACCGATGCCACCGGCGTCGCGGTCAAGGCCGGCTCGCAACTGGCGGGCTTCGGTTTGCTCAAGGATGACGGCAGCACCGCGTCCGGTTGCTGGATTTTCGCCGGCAGCTGGACCGAGGCCGGCAACCAGATGGCCCGCCGCGACAATGCCGATCCGTATGGCATGCACCAGCATCTGGGCTGGGCGTGGGCCTGGCCGGCCAACCGGCGGATTCTCTACAACCGCGCTTCGGCAGACGTCGCGGGTAAACCGTGGGATCCGAAAAAACGTCTGGTCTGGTGGAACGGCAAGGCCTGGGGCGGCACCGATGTGCCGGACTACAAGGCCGATGTACCGCCGGAAGCCGGGATGAACCCGTTCATCATGAACCCCGAAGGCGTGGCGCGGTTCTTCGCCGTCGACAAGATGAACGAGGGGCCATTCCCCGAGCACTACGAGCCGTTCGAAACGCCGATCGGCATCAACCCGCTGCACCCGCAAAACAAGAAAGCCACCAGCAACCCGGCAGCGCGGATCTTCGATTCGGTCTGGGAAACCCTCGGCGAGGCCAAGGACTTCCCGTACGCCGGCACCAGTTACCGGCTCACCGAGCATTTCCACTTCTGGAGCAAGCACTGCAAGTTGAACGCGATTGCCCAGCCTGAGCAGTTCGTGGAAATCGGCGAAGTGCTGGCGAAAGACAAGGGCATTGCTGCCGGAGATCGAGTGCGGGTCAGTTGCAAACGCGGCTTTATCGAAGCGGTGGCGGTGGTGACAAAAAGGATCCGGCCGCTGCAGGTCAACGGCCAGGTCGTGCATCAGATCGGCATCCCGCTGCACTGGGGCTTCACCGGCCTGACGCGTCACGGTTACCTGACCAACACCCTGGTGCCGTTCCTCGGCGATGGCAATACACAGACCCCGGAATCCAAGTCATTCCTGGTCAACGTGGAGAAACTGTAAATGGCCAGCCAAGACATCATTGCCCGCTCGGCCACCACGACCGTGCCGCCGTCGGTGAGGAATCAGGAGGCCGTCGCCAAGCTGATCGACACCACCAAATGCATCGGCTGCAAAGCCTGCCAGGTCGCCTGCTCGGAATGGAACGAGCTGCGCGACGAGGTCGGCCACAACCACGGCACCTACGACAACCCGCAAGACCTGAGCGCGGAAACCTGGACGTTGATGCGTTTCACCGAGCACGAAACCGACGCCGGCAACCTCGAATGGCTGATCCGCAAGGACGGCTGCATGCACTGCGCCGAGCCCGGTTGTCTGGCGGCATGCCCGAGCCCCGGCGCGATCATCAAGCACGCCAACGGCATCGTCGATTTCGATCAGGACCACTGCATCGGTTGCGGTTATTGCATCACCGGTTGCCCGTTCAATATTCCGCGCATTTCGCAGAAGGATCACAAGGCCTACAAGTGCACCTTGTGCTCGGATCGCGTGGCGGTAGGGCTGGAACCGGCCTGCGTAAAAACCTGCCCGACCGGCGCCATCGTCTTCGGCACCAAGGAAGACATGAAAGAACACGCCGCCGAACGCATCGTCGATCTGAAAAGCCGTGGCTTCGAAAACGCCGGTCTGTATGACCCGGCCGGTGTTGGCGGCACGCATGTGATGTACGTGTTGCACCACGCGGACGCGCCGACCATCTACGCCAATCTGCCGCAGGATCCGGCCATCAGCCCGTTGGTGGGCCTGTGGAAAGGCATCAGCAAACCATTGGGTCTGCTGGCGATGGGCGCGGCGGTGTTGGCCGGGTTTTTCCACTACGTGCGTATCGGCCCGAACCGGGTTGAAGAGGATGAACAGCCAACGCCACCCGACACCTCGGTGCATGTCGTTGACCCGGCGGTGCACACCTTCGATCCACGCGGGGAGGAGCGGCCATGAGCAACAAGACGATCCTGCGTTACACCGCCAACCAGCGCACCAATCACTGGCTGGTGGCGATCCTATTTTTCATGGCCGGGCTGTCCGGGCTGGCGTTGTTTCATCCGTCGCTGTTCTGGCTGAGCAACCTGTTCGGCGGCGGGCCGTGGACGCGGATTCTGCATCCGTTCATGGGGGTGGCGATGTTTGTGTTGTTCCTCGGCCTGGTGTTTCGTTTCTGGCGTGCGAACTTCTTTATCGACAACGACTGGAAGTGGATGCGCCGCATTGATCGGGTGCTGGTCAACGATGAAGAGAGCGTGCCGCCGGTGGGCAAATACAACGCCGGGCAGAAGATGCTGTTCTGGACTTTACTGCTGTGCATGCTCGGTTTGCTGTTCACCGGGCTGGTGATCTGGCGCGCGTATTTCAGTGCGTATTTCGGCATCAGCGTGATTCGCTGGGCGATGCTCCTGCATGCGCTGGCCGGGTTCATTCTGGTGCTGAGCATCATCATTCACATCTACGCCGGGCTGTGGATCAAGGGCTCGGTCGACGCGATGATGCATGGCTGGGTCAGCCGCGCCTGGGCGAAGAAACACCATGAACTCTGGTATCGCGACATCACCCGCGATGAACGTCAACCGGACGTGCCGGAGCGACCGATCACCAAAAAGGGCTGACTTTTGCCAACCATTCTGGAACCTGGGGAAATCGAAGCGGCGGCGAGTTCACCGCCGTTTCTGCATCTGCCGCCTTCGAATCTGTTTGCGTTGCGGGCCGCTCGACTGGAGCAACTGGCCGAGGGGCATGCGCTGGCTGAGTATCTGCGGCTGATTGCCGGGTTGTGCCGGGTGCAGCAGCAGGTCTTCGACGATCCACCGCTGACAGCACCGTTCGATCAGCAACGGATTGAAGCCTGTCAGCAGCATGGTTTGCCGCCGTTTGCGGCTGACACGTTGGTGCGTGAAGAGGGCTGGCAGGCTTATCTCGACGCTTTGCTGCAGCGTTATGAGCCTTTGGGGCAGCCTGCTGTTGTTGAAGCGGTGGAGACGCTGCGCGCCGCCAGCACTGGCCAATTGCGCTCTTGGGCCGTGGCGTTGGTCAGTGGTCAGTATTCGATGGTGTCGGCGGCGTTGGTGCCATTTCTTGGCGCGGCGCTGCAAGTGGCGTGGAGTCACTGGCTGCTCAGCGCGCCGGATCTGAAACTCAAACCCGGCGACAGCCTCAGCCAATGCCCGGCCTGTGGTTCTCCTGCCATGGCCGGGGTGATCCGCCATCGCGGCAAGCACAACGGTTTGCGTTATCTGGTGTGTTCGCTGTGTGCCTGCGAATGGCATGTGGTGCGGGTCAAATGCGTGTATTGCGAGTCGAGCAAAGGGCTGGATTATTTGAGCGTTGAGGATGATCGCCACGCGGCTAATCAGGCGCCGCTGCGGGCGGAAGTCTGTCCGGGCTGTAACAGTTATCTGAAGCTGGTGTATCTGGAAAACGATGCCGACGCGGAGGCGTTGTCGGCTGATCTGAGCAGTTTGCTGCTCGATATGCGTTTGGCTCAGGATGGTTTTCAGCGCCTGGCACCGAATCTGTTGCTGGCTCCGGGAGACGAATGACCGGCAGCGTCTACACTCTTGGGCGATAGCGGTTGTCTCCAGGAGTGGCTGATGTCCCTGCGGTTACCTTCCATTGATGGTTTGTTGCGTCACCCGGCGTGTGTGCCTTTGCTTGAGCGTCACGGGCGTGAATCGTTGCTGGCGAGTTTGCGTCAGTTGCTCGATGAGCTGCGTTCCAGTGTTTTGAGCGGGCAATTGTCCGCCGTTGAAATCAGCCCCGAAGTGCTCGCCGGCCGCGTCGGTGAGCGCTTGGCCCAGCAACAACGCAGCAACGTGCGCCGGGTGTTCAACCTCACCGGCACCGTGCTGCACACCAACCTCGGCCGCGCCTTGTTGCCGGACGAAGCCATCGACGCTGTGCAAATGGCCGCGCGTTATCCGCTCAATCTGGAATTTGATCTGGCCAGCGGCAAACGCGGCGATCGCGATGACCTCATCGAAGGACTGATCCGCGAACTGACCGGCGCCGAAGCCGTCACCGTGGTCAACAACAATGCCGCCGCCGTGCTGCTGACGCTCAACAGCCTGGGCGCGCGCAAGGAAGGCATCATTTCCCGTGGCGAGCTGATCGAAATCGGCGGCGCCTTCCGCATCCCCGACATCATGGCCCGCGCTGGCGTGCGTCTGCACGAAGTCGGCACGACCAATCGCACCCATGCTCGCGACTACGAAGCGGCGATCAGCCCACGCAGCGGTTTGATCATGCGTGTGCATGCGAGCAACTACAGCATCGAAGGTTTTACTGCGCGGGTGCCGACGGCGGAACTGGCCGAGTTGGCCCATCGACATGGTTTGCCGCTGCTGGAAGATCTGGGCAGTGGCAGCCTTTTGGATCTGACCCGTTGGGGTTTGCCGGCCGAACCGACGGTGCGGCAGGCGCTGATCGATGGCGCGGATATCGTCACCTTCAGCGGCGACAAATTGCTCGGCGGCCCGCAGGCCGGGTTGATCGTTGGGCGCAAAGAGCTGATCGCGAAGATCAAGAAAAACCCGCTGAAACGTGCCTTGCGGGTCGATAAATTGACCTTGGCGGCGCTGGAGGCGGTGCTCGGGTTGTATCGCGATCCGGATCGGCTGGCCGAACGTCTGCCGAGCTTGCGGTTGTTGACTCGACCGCAAGCCGACATCTTCGCCCAGGCTTCACGCTTGCAGCCCTTGATGGCTGAAATCCTGGGGTCGGTTTGGCAGGTTAGCGCAGTCGAGGCCTTGGGCATGATCGGCAGCGGCAGCCAACCGGTCGCGCGTTTGCCGAGCGCGGCGTTGTGCATGCGCCCGCAAGTCTCCAAGCGTTTGCGCGGGCGCTGCCTGCTGAATCTGGAAGCGGCGTTGCGAGCGTTGCCGATCCCGGTGCTCGGGCGCATTGACGACGATGCGCTGTGGCTCGATCTGCGCCAGCTCGACGATGAACCGGCGTGGCTCGGGCAATTGCCGCAGTTGCAGGTCGACCCGTGATCGTCGGCACGGCGGGGCATATCGACCACGGCAAGACGTCGCTGCTGCAAGCCCAGACCGGACAAACCGGCGACCGCCGCCCGCAGGAACGCGAGCGCGGCATGACCATCGACCTTGGCTATCTCTATGCCGAACTGGAACCGGGCGCGGGGCTGACCGGGTTTATCGACGTGCCCGGCCACGAGAAATTCACCCACAACATGCTCGCTGGCGCGCAGGGCATTGATCTGGTGTTGCTGGTGGTCGCGGCGGACGACGGTGTGATGCCACAGACCCGCGAGCATCTGGCGATTGTTGAATTGCTCGGCATTCCGCGCGCCTTGGTGGCGATCAGCAAATGCGACCGCGTTGAAGCGGGCAGGGTGGAAGAAGTGCAGCGGCAGGTGCTCGATCTGCTCGCCCCGGGGCCATTTGCCGAGGCTCCGATCCTGACCGTATCGAGCCTGAGCGGGCAGGGCATTGATGGGTTACGCGAGGTGTTGCTGCAGACGCAACGTGAAGTATTGGAGCGCAGTCGCGAAGGTGGTTTTCGCTTGGCCATCGACCGCGCGTTCAGCGTCGCCGGTGCGGGGATTGTGGTTACCGGCACGTCGTTGTCGGGCACTGTTTCGGTCGGCGACAAACTGTTGCTCGGACCTTCCGGCAAATCGGTCCGGGTTCGCGGCTTGCACGCGCAAAACCAACCCGCCGAACAGGCTTTCGCCGGGCAGCGAGTGGCTTTGAATATCAGCGGCGAGCGTCTTGAACTGGCGCAGATTCATCGCGGCCAATGGTTGCTGGCGGAGTGGCTGCACGCGCCGACGCAACGGGTCGACATCGACTTTCAATTGTTGCCCGGCGAGCGCACCTTCGAACACTTTCATCCGGTGCACCTGCACCTCGGCACGCAGGATGTCATCGCACGGGTAGCGTTGCTCGAAGGCCCGCGCCTGAATCCCGGCGAGCGCATGTTCGCGCAACTGCTGATCAACGCGCCGGTGCACGCGGTGAAGGGCGATCGGCTGATCCTGCGTGATCAGAGCGCGCAACGCACCTTGGGTGGTGGGCAAGTTCTCGACCCGTTCGCACCGGCGCGGCAACGTCGCAGCCCTGAACGTCTGGAGCAATTGCGCATCTTGGCCTCCGGCGACGAGTTCGAACAGGTGTTGCCCGTGTTGCTCAACTACAGCGCCGGCGGCCTCGATCCGCAACGGCTGGAGCGCCAATTCAATCGCCCGCGCGCGTCCTGGTCGTTGGCGGAAAACGTCCGCCTGATCGACACCCGCCAAGGCCCGGTGCTGTTCAACGTGCAACGCTGGGCGCAACTGAAATTCACCCTGCTGGAACAACTCGCACAGTTTCATGAACAGGAGCCCGACCAGATGGGCCCCGACCGCGATCGCCTGCGCCGCTTCAGTGGTCTGGCGCTGGAACGTTCGACGTTTGTCAGCTTGCTGGATGAATTGCTCATCGCCGGATCGATCCAGTCGAGCGGCCCGTGGCTGCACCTGCCGAATCATCAGGTACGCCTGAATGCCGAGGACGAAGCCCTCTGGCAACAACTGCAACCGCTGTTCGAAAACGCCGAATTCGACCCGCCGTGGGTACGCGACGTCGCGAAAATGCTCGGCCACGACGACGCTATCGTGCGCCTGCTGCTGCGCAAACTGGCGCGGCTCGGTCTGATGCATCAAGTGGTACGCGACCTGTTCTTGAGTGATGGGCAACTGCGCCGAATGGCCGACGTGTTGCTCAAACTGGCCAGGGAAAATCCGCAGATCCAGGTGACAACCTTCCGCGATGCGCTAGGCTTGGGACGCAAACGCTGTATTCAGTATCTGGAATATTTCGACCGCGTCGGCCTGACCCGACGCATCGGCGAATCGCGCCAGATCCGCCCCGACAACGCGCTGGCTAACGCCTGCGCACAATGAGTTAAAGGAAGGCAATCGCGCCCGGTGGCGCGGCCGGGCTTCAAACCCGGTTGGGGACGGCATCCGTTCCCGGGCAGGTTCGACTCCGGCTGCCTTCCGCCAGTTTTTCCTCCGGCCCCCCCGATCCCGTGTGGGAACGATTATTGAGGCCCGCTACTGCGGCAATTCCAGATTATCCATCACCCGATTCACCGCCAGCTCCCCAAGCATGATCGGTTGCGCGATCCCCAACAGCGTCCTGCACTGCGACGCCGATATCAGATGGGCGAAGTCATGAGCGGTGGTTCTGGCCGAAGCGAGTGTTTCGCTGGCATCGGCCAGCAGTTCCTCGTTTTTAAAGTCGGCGGTAACGGCATACATCCGGCGGGTTTTACGCGGCGGTGGCGTGGAGCCGGGTGGCCAAAGATAGTGATCGAGCGCGCGTTCGGCGGCGTCGTTGAGCTTTTTTGAATCGAGGGATTCGTAGGGGAAGGTGGAGTCGATTTCGGGTGGGTTGGGTGTTGGTTTGATCATGGTTAAAGCTCCTTGATTGCTGGAGCCGCCACGGTTCGCTGCGAAACGAAGAGAGGTGGCAGCTGTACGCAGGTTCGCAGACCGGGAATCAAGGTACCCGGCATACCCGAAGGTATCCCGCGCACAGCCGCCATGAAGCACCGTTGCCATTAATTTTGATGGCAATGAACTGGAGCGCTGTGCGCCTTGATTGATCCGGGCTGCGAAACCCGATCGCTGATTCGTCAGCGACCGACCCACATTAGAACCCGAGCCCAAGGTACACAAGCCGGCGGATTCTGGCGTAGCTGTAGGCAATAGCGCAAGGATGTGTAGCCTTGAAGGCGTGTCTGGAGGTGTCTTTTAAACACTCAGGTTTAAAAGGCGAAAAGTCGGAGAAGACTTGGGGGGAACGTGGTCTGTCCCTGATAACCCCATCCATCACACCTACCACCCACCGCCCACCACGCAGCAACCGCACAGGTCCGGATGTTCCTGAGATCGATGCTGATACGGAATCACTTGCCCATGTTATTGCCATCAGGATCTGATCGCAGGGAAAATAACTGCGTCCCTTATTTTCCCGTCTCCTTATCTTTCCCAAGACTCAATTAGCCGTAGTATCGAATACCGAGACCGTGTCTTTACTATGGCTGCAGACATAAACGCGGGTACCGTCCGAGCTGAAAGCGAGCCCCCCCGGAGAATTGGGAGTCGGCATGGTCGCCAGGACGCGGTTCGTCGCCGTATCAATCACCACGACCTCGTTTTTACTATTAGTGACATAAGCGCGGGTACCGTCTGGGCTGACGGCAATAATCGCCGGATACCTGACCGGTATGCTCGTCAGGACGC
The DNA here is from genome assembly GCF_022662375.1 of Pseudomonas sp. CROZ-RG-20F-R04-15. Taxonomy (GTDB): domain Bacteria; phylum Pseudomonadota; class Gammaproteobacteria; order Pseudomonadales; family Pseudomonadaceae; genus Aquipseudomonas. The sequence continues at coordinate 14,907 of NZ_JAKNQL010000041.1, forward strand.
GGTTCGTCGCCGTATCAATAACCGCGACCGTGCCACCATTATAGTTGCAGACATAAGCGCGGGTACCGTCCGGGCTGACTGCAACATAATCCGGATACTGCCCGACCGGTATGCTCGTCAGGACGCGGTTTGTCGCCGTATCAATCACCGAGACCATGTGCTTAGAGTAGTGGGTAACATAAACGCGGCTACCGTCCGGGTTGACAGCGATCCGGCCGGAAGAGCCCACGACCGAGATGACCGTAATGACTCGGTACGTCGCCGTATCCATCACCGAAACTGTGTTATCAGAAGTGCTGAGATAAGCGTAGGTTCCGTCCGGGCTGACGGTAATTTCTTTCGGCCTCCCGACCGTGATGTTCGTCACAATTCGGTTCGTCGCTGTATCAATCACCAAGACCGTTTGGCTATTGTAGTCGCAAGCATAAGCGCGGGTACCATCCGGGTTAACGGCAATCCCCTGTATTCTCCCCCCGGTTGAGATGTTCGTCAGGACTTGGTTCGTCGCCGTATCAATCACCGAGACCGCATGGACTTCATTATGCAGGTTGCCGATATAAGCGCGGGTACCGTCCGGGCTGACGGCGATCGCCCACGGATCGCCCACGACCGGGATGTTACCGACCGGCCCCAGCCCCGTAACGGTTACAGTTGCGCTGGCGGTCTGATTATCACTGGCGGCGCTCAGACTGTAAGAGCCGGAGACGCGACCACCTTTGACGCCACTAACGCTGAGCCTGCCGGCATCGTCCGTAACGAACTCGCGCTGGCCGCTGCCGCCATCGGCGTAGGTAAAGTCGGCCGGGAGAGTCAGGCTGAGCTTTTCCCGGGGGACGGGGGTATTACTGCTGGTACTGAGAAGCAACTCAATATTCTTGAGCCGGCCAGCCGGGGCGATGGTGTAGGGCGCGTTGGTGAAACTCGGTACAGTATACGGACCTGCGCTGACCGTATAATTGCGCACCGGCAGCAACACTGCTTTCGTCTTGTCCTTAATCCCATCAAGATTGCTCGCACCTAGCACTCTCAATGGGCTTCCATCTTTTAGCGTTTTCAACCACTCGACTTGCGCGGGTACCGAAATCCCTTCAATCGAATCATTTGGATCT
>NZ_JAKNQL010000042.1 GCF_022662375.1 Pseudomonas sp. CROZ-RG-20F-R04-15
TAAGGGAGAGGGGACTGACCGTGAGTAATTCGCGAGATACGCCGACCTGAAAGCGCATCAGCGCCTATGGATTCAACCCAACACTTTCAGGTCGGCGTCACTCCCCAGCATCCCCCAATCAGTCCCCTCTCCCTCCGGGAGAGGGCTAGGGTGAGGGTTGCTTTTGACCCACAAAAAAGCCCCGACTTTCACGAGCCGGGGCTTTTGCTTGAAGCGCTACAACGACTTAGCCGTTGAACACGTCATCCACGCTTTTCAGCGGGTAGTTCTTCGGATACGGCAGGGTCGCCACACCAGTCTCGATCGCGGCCTTGGCCACAGCGTCGGAGATCAGAGTGATCAGGCGCTTGTCCATTGGCTTCGGAATGATGTACTCACGGCCGAATTCCAGCGGCGCACCGCCGTAGGCATCGCACACGTCCTGTGGAACAGGCAGCTTGGCCAGTTCACGCAGGGCGTTGGCCGCAGCCACTTTCATTTCTTCGTTGATGCGCTTGGCGCGAACGTCCAGGGCACCACGGAAGATGAACGGGAAGCCCAGTACGTTGTTGACCTGGTTCGGGTAGTCCGAACGGCCGGTGGCCATGATCACGTCGCTACGGGTAGCGTGCGCCAGCTCCGGGGAGATTTCCGGATCCGGGTTCGAGCAGGCGAACACGATCGGGTTGGCCGCCATCGACAACAGGCCTTCAGCGCTCAGCAGGTTCGGGCCGGACAGACCGACGAACACGTCAGCGCCCGCCAGTGCGTCAGCCAGGCTGCGCTTGTCGGTGGCGTGAGCGAATACGGCTTTGTACTGGTTCAGGTCGTCACGGCCGGAGTGGATCACGCCGGTACGGTCAACCATGAAGATGTTTTCGATGCGAGCGCCCATGCTCACCAGCAGTTTCATGCAGGAGATGGCCGCAGCGCCGGCGCCCAGGCAAACAATCTTGGCTTCTGGCAGGGTTTTGCCAGCGATTTCCAGAGCGTTGATCATGCCCGCAGCAGTTACGATCGCAGTACCGTGCTGGTCATCGTGGAATACCGGAATGTCGCACTGCTCGATCAGAGCACGTTCGATCTCAAAGCACTCTGGCGCCTTGATGTCTTCCAGGTTGATGCCACCGAAGGTGATGGAGATGCGTTTTACGGTGTCGATGAAGGCTTGCGGGCTTTCGGAGTCGACTTCGATGTCGAACACGTCGATGCCGGCGAAGCGCTTGAACAGAACGCCTTTACCTTCCATCACTGGCTTGGAAGCCAATGGACCGAGGTTGCCCAGGCCGAGAATCGCGGTGCCATCGGAAATGACTGCAACCAGGTTGCCCTTGCCGGTGTATTTGTAGGCCAGTTCAGGATCGCGAGCGATCTCACGCACTGGTTCAGCTACGCCGGGGCTGTACGCCAGCGACAAGTCGCGAGCGGTAGCAGTGGCCTTGGTGAGCTCGACACTCAGCTTCCCTGGACGAGGATTGGCATGATATTCGAGAGCGGCAGTTTTCAGATCAGACATTTTGGCATTCCGCTTTTTACTGTTGGACAGACTGGTCAGCGAGGATACGCGCCTCTCAAAGTCCCCACAAGACTGAGCAGTCACCCCTGTCAAGCGCCCTGCCCTAAGACTTTGGGCCAAGAGCCACGGCGCACAAGGGCTTGACTGTTCACAATCAACAGAAAAAATGTCTACAATTTTTCTTCAGCGCGGCGATTGCAACATCGATGGATCGGTCAGCGGAAGCAGCCAACGCGACTGTCCGGATTGCAATCCGCCGCGTCGGGATCGATCAACGATCCAGCCGCGCGCCTCGATCTGCTTGCCCTTCAGTCCCCGCAACCTGGCATTGTCGAATTGTCCGACCAGATTGGGTGCAACGCGCAATACAAGCGCGCCCTGCAACTCGATCCAGATTCCGCCGCGATTGCGCTGAACCTTGCTCACACGTCCACTGACCACGGCGAAACCCGAGCGCTGGATCTGCTCCGCTTTCAGTACAGGTGATTGCCTCCAAACGCCTAGCCCGGCCTTTCGCGCAATGCGTTCGGCGGCTTGCTGGCAGGTGACAAGATCGACATTCGGCGCGACCGCGACCTGAAAACCGAGGCCATCGGCAAGCATTTGCGCTTCGAGATTGGCGCCACTGGCGTTGTAAATGTGCGCCAGCGTACGCCCGTAGTGGTCTTTGGCTTGCTTGCCGGGGCGCAAACCGACCCGGCCGCTGCTGGCATCGACCAAGGATTGCAAGCGCTTGCGTGCCGCTACAGCAAACGGTTCGTCGCTGCGGCCCTGCTTGCCCAGTTCAGGTGTATTGAGGCCGATCATCCGTACGCTGCGACCATCGCTCAGGCGCAGCGTATCGCCATCGACCACACGCTGCACGACGACGCTGGTCAGTCCCGAAGGCGCCGGGCAAAAGGCCTGAGCGCCGGAAAGCCAAATCGCAGACACAAAAAAGGCGCCCGCGAGGGACGCCTTTTTCAGCAACGAGGAAAAGCCCACCGGGCCCTTCAACCTTACTCTGCAGCAGCAGGTTTCTTGCCGAAAGCACCGAAACGGTCTGCGAAGCGCTGAACGCGGCCGCCAGTGTCCAGAGTCTTCTGCTTACCGGTGTAGAACGGGTGGCATTCGTTGCAAACGTCGATTGGCAGAGCTTTGCCGAAAGTCGAACGGGTTTCGAACTTGTTGCCACAGCTGCAGGTAACAGCGATGACTGGGTAATTCGGGTGGATATCAGCTTTCATGGTGTCTTCCTCAGCTAGCGTGCCGCCATCCAACACTATTGTTGAATACCGCACGTAATTAGGCCGCGGATTCTACCAGACCTTTTCAATCACGCAAGCTGTCACCGAGACCGACCGTCTGCTAGGCTCCCGGCCCATTGCACTGCCCCTGTGGGAGCGAGCCTGCTCGCGAAGACGATCTACCGGCCAGCATCTTCGTCGCCTGACACACCGCTTTCGCGAGCAGGCTCGCTCCCACAGGTTATGTACGCAGTCCTTTTAATCGTCTGTTGATCGAGATCCCCCCGCGTGCCCGACGCCATTCTGCGCCTCGCCCTGCCTTCGCCCCTGCGCCGCCTGTTCGACTATCGGGCGCCGGCCGGCGTGCTGCGCGAGCAACTGCAGCCGGGCATGCGCCTGCGGGTGCCGTTCGGCCGGCGCGAGATGATCGGCGTTCTAGTCGAGATCACCGACACCAGCGAAGTGCCGGTGGAGAAACTCAAACCGGCGCTGGCCCTGCTTGACACCACACCGCCGCTGCCACCCGCGCTATTCAAACTGTGCCTGTGGACGTCGCAGTATTATCAGCACAGCCTCGGCGACACCCTGAGCTGGGCGCTGCCGGTACTGTTGCGGCAGGGCGAATTGGCTGAAGCTCGACAGGAACGCTTCTGGTCGATCACTCCCGGCGCCAGCCTTGAAGATCCGCGCATTGCCCGCGCCCCGCGCCAGCGTGAAGCTTTGGCGACACTGGCTCAGCATCCCCATGGTGTCGCTCATCAACTGTTAAGCAAACTGATGCTGAGCAAGGACAGCCTCGACTTGCTGCTGGCGAAAAATCTGGTGCAAGTAGAGATCCGTCGCCACGCACCGGGGGCACGCCACGAACACTGGCTGGCGCAACCGGAATTGCCGCTGAACACCGAACAGCGCGCCGCCTACGAAGCGATTCGCGCCGGTTTCGACAGTTATCACGCGTTCCTGCTGGCCGGCGTCACCGGCAGCGGCAAGACCGAAGTCTATTTGCAACTGATCCGCGAAACCCTCGAAGCCGGCAAACAGGCGCTGGTGCTGATCCCGGAGATCAACCTCGGCCCGCAAACCCTGGCGCGCTTCGAGCAGCGCTTCAACGCGCGCATCGCCCTGCTGCATTCGGCGGTCAATGACCGCGAGCGCCTCGACGCTTGGCTCGCTGCCCGCGATGGCGAGGCCGACATTATTATCGGCACCCGCTCGGCGCTGTTCACGCCGATGAAGAACCCCGGGCTGATCATTATCGATGAAGAGCACGACGGCTCTTATAAACAGCAGGAAGGTTTGCGCTATCACGCGCGCGATCTGGCGCTGGTGCGCGCGCGCCAGGAAAATATCCCGATCGTGCTGGGTTCCGCGACGCCATCGCTGGAAAGTCTGCACAACGCCTACACCGGTCGTTACGGGCTCTTGCGTCTGAACGAGCGCGCCGGTGGCGCCAAGCAGCCGCGCTTCCTGCGTCTGGATGTGAAAAGCCGTCCGCTGGACAGTGGGATTTCCGGACCGATGCAGCAAGCCATAGGCCAGACCCTCGCCAATGGGCAACAGGTGCTGGTGTTCCTCAACCGTCGCGGTTTCGCGCCGACGTTGCTGTGCCACGACTGCGGCTGGATGTCCGAGTGCTCGCGCTGTGACGCGCGAATGACTGTGCACCAACGCTACGGCGAGCTTCGCTGCCACCACTGCGGCTATGTCGAACGCACGCCGCGCCAGTGCCCGAAGTGCAACAAGGTTGATTTGCGGCCCGTGGGTGCTGGCACCGAGCGCGCCGAAGAGCGATTGGCAATTCTGTTCCCCGATTATCCGGTGCTGCGCGTCGACCGCGACAGCACGTCACGCAAGGACGCGATGAATCAATTGTTCGCGACGATCCAGAAGGGTCAGCCGTGCATTCTGGTCGGCACGCAAATGTTGGCGAAAGGGCACCATTTTCCCCGAGTGACGCTGGTGTCGATCCTCGATGCTGACGGCGGTTTGTTCTCCGGCGACTTCCGCGCCAGCGAGCGCATGGCGCAGTTGATCGTGCAGGTCGCAGGTCGCGCCGGACGGGCGGAGGAGCCGGGCAAGGTAATTATCCAGACCCACCTCGCCGACCATCCTTTATTGGTGCAACTCACCGAACAAGGCTATTTCGCCTTTGCCGAGCAGGCCTTGAGCGAGCGCCGGGCCGCCGGACTGCCGCCGTTTGCGCATCTGGCGCTGTTGCGTGCCGAAGCGCACAAGCCGGGGCAGGCGGAAGGTTTTCTCGATGAGGCGTGCAGCGAGGCTGAGCGCCTGTTGGCAGAACAGAATCTGAGCGGGATTGAATTGCTTGGACCAGTGCCGGCACCAATGGAACGCCGAGCGGGCCGATATCGCGCACAGTTGTTGTTGCAGGCGACGGCGCGGGCGCCCCTGCACCGGTTGCTGGCGAGCTGGCTGCTGGTGCTGGAGCAGATGCCGAGCGGGCGGGCCGTGCGCTGGTCGTTGGATGTCGATCCGGTCGATTTGTACTGAAGATCATAAGATCGCAGCCTGCGGCGGCTCCTACAGAGTTAATCGCATTTACCTGTAGGAGTTGCCGCAGGCTGCGATCTTTTGCCTTTAATGTCACCACATATCCATAAGCTGCCTGCTAAGGTTGGCAAGCCCGTCTTCGCAACGGATAATGCCCAGTTTTTCCACCCGCGCATCGATGCGCCCGCCGCGCTTGCGGTCGAAAGAGAAGACCATGAAAGACACCATTCGCCAGCTGATCCAACAAGCCCTCACCCAACTCGTCAACGAAGGTGTGTTGCCTGAAGGCCTGACGCCGGCGATCCAGGTGGAGAACGCCCGTGACAAGACCCACGGCGACTTCGCCAGCAACATCGCGATGATGCTGGCCAAGCCTGCGGGCATGAAGCCGCGCGATCTGGCGGAAAAAATCATCGCCGCGCTGCCGGCTGACGAAAACGTCACCAAGGCCGAAATCGCCGGCCCGGGCTTCATCAATTTCTTCCAGAACACTCAGGCACTGGCTTCGCGCCTCGACGCCGCACTGGCCGACGCTCACGTTGGCGTACGCAAAGCAGGCCCGGCGCAGCGCACCGTGGTCGACCTGTCGGCACCGAACCTGGCCAAGGAGATGCACGTCGGCCACTTGCGCTCGACCATTATCGGTGACGGTGTTGCACGCGTACTCGAATTCCTCGGCGACGAAGTGATCCGTCAGAACCACGTCGGCGACTGGGGCACCCAGTTCGGCATGCTGATGGCCTATTTGCAGGAAAACCCGATCACCAGCGACGAGCTGTCTGACCTGGAAAACTTCTACCGCGCCGCCAAGCAGCGCTTCGACGAATCCGCAGAGTTCGCCGACCGCGCACGTGGCCTGGTGGTCAAGTTGCAGGCCGGCGATGCCGAGTGCCTGGCGCTGTGGACCAAGTTCAAGGACATCTCGCTGTCGCACTGCCAGAAGATCTACGAACTGCTCAACGTCAAACTGACCATGGCCGACGTGATGGGCGAAAGCGCCTATAACGACGACCTGATCAACGTGGTCAACGACCTGAAGGCCGCTGGCATGCTGGTCGAGAGCAACGGCGCGCAGTGCGTGTTCCTCGACGAGTTCAAGAACGCCGACGGCGACCCGCTGCCGGTGATCATCGTCAAGGCTGATGGCGGCTACCTGTACGCCACCACTGACCTGGCGGCCGTGCGCTACCGCAGCGGCAAACTGAAAGCCGATCGCGCGCTGTATTTCGTCGATCAACGTCAGGCCCTGCACTTCCAGCAAGTGTTCGCCGTGGCGCGCAAGGCCGGTTTTGTGACCCATCCGATGGAGATGGAACACATGGGCTTCGGCACCATGAACGGCGCCGATGGCCGTCCGTTCAAGACCCGTGACGGCGGCACCGTGAAGCTGATCGACCTGCTGACCGAAGCGCAGGAACGTGCCTATAACCTGGTGAAAGAGAAAAACCCGGAGCTGGCCGAAGACGAGCTGCGCAACATCGCCAAAGTCGTCGGCATCGGCGCGGTGAAATACGCCGATTTGTCGAAGCACCGCACCAGCGACTACAGCTTCAACTTCGACCTGATGCTGAATTTCGAAGGCAACACCGCACCGTACCTGCTTTACGCTTACACCCGCGTGGCCGGTGTGTTCCGCAAGCTGGGCAAGGATTTCAGCGAAGTCGACGGTCAAATCGTTCTCGAAGCCGAGCACGAACTCGAACTGGCGGCGAAACTGGCGCAGTTCGGCGAAGTGCTGAACAACGTGTCCGACAAAGGCACGCCGCACATTCTCTGCACCTACCTGTATGACGTTGCCGGTCTGTTCTCCAGCTTCTACGAGAACTGCCCGATCCTCGCCGCCGAAACGCCGGCCCAAATGCAGAGCCGTCTGCGTCTGGCCGCGCTGACCGGTCGCACCCTCAAGCAAGGCCTGGAGCTGTTGGGTCTGGAAACTCTGGAGCGTATGTAAGTTGGCTGCCAAGAAAAAACCTGCACCCAAGCGTGGCGCCAGCCGTTACCAAGCTCCTGCGAAGCAACCGATCCCGGGCTGGCTGTGGATGGCCATCGGCCTGACGGTCGGCGCGTTCATCGTGTTTCTGATGAAGCTGGAGCCGGGCAAGGGCAGCGACACGGTCAAGCGTGAGAAGGTCGAACAGGCGCAACAGCAGAAAGCGTCGAAGATTGCCGAGGCCAACAAGACCCCGCCGAGCCCGACGCAACCGGTGAAGCCGAAATACGACTTCTACACCTTGCTGCCGGAATCGGAAGTGATCGTGCCGCCGGACGCCGTGCCGGAGAAGACCTTGCCGACGCCACAAGTGCCGGCCATCCCGACCACACCGGTGACCCCGGCAGAAGCGGCGAAGATCGACACCGCGCGCGCTCAGGCCGCACTGGCCGGGATTACTCCACCGCCAGCGCCACCAGTGAGCAAAGCGGCGCCGGTGACCAAGTTCTTCCTGCAGGCCGGTTCGTTCCGCAAGGAAACCGATGCCGACAAAGTCCGCGCGCAGATCATTCTGCTCGGTCAGGCGGTCGCGGTTGAGTCCGGCACGGTGAAGGATGAAACCTGGTATCGCGTACTCGTCGGCCCGTTCAGTAACCGCGAACAACTGACCACCGCACAGAAACAACTGGCCGGCGCCGGCTTCAGCAACCTGTTGTTACAACAACGCCAGAGCCGCTGATTTCGTCAGTAGCACCGCGTCATCGTTCTTCGCGAGCAAGCTCGCTCCCACAGGCTATGCGCTGTTCCTGTGGGAGCGAGCCTGCTCGCGAAGGCGCCTTATCAAGCACTAGATCCCCCCGATCAACCACCCGCCGTTCGTCCCTCCGCACCCTGCCCGGTTGAAATCCTCTCCAGCACCCCCATATGAATGGGCATAAGGCACTTTCGCCCCGCTGTGTGGAGACTCTTCCCTTGACCACCATCGTTTCAGTCCGCCGTCACGGCAAAGTCGTCATGGGCGGCGACGGCCAGGTTTCTCTCGGCAATACCGTGATGAAAGGCAACGCGAAAAAAGTTCGTCGCCTGTACCACGGTCAGGTCATCGCCGGTTTTGCCGGTGCCACCGCCGACGCCTTTACCCTCTTCGAACGTTTCGAAGGCCAGCTTGAAAAACATCAGGGCCACCTGGTGCGCGCCGCTGTCGAACTCGCCAAAGAATGGCGCACCGACCGCTCCCTGAGCCGCCTCGAAGCGATGCTCGCGGTCGCCAACAAAGACGCCTCGCTGATCATCACCGGCAACGGTGACGTGGTCGAACCCGAAGATGGCCTGATCGCCATGGGTTCCGGCGGCGCCTATGCGCAGGCCGCCGCCAGCGCCCTGCTGAAAAAGACCGACCTGTCGGCCCGCGAAATCGTCGAAACCGCGCTCGGTATCGCCGGCGACATCTGTGTATTCACCAACCACACTCAGACCATTGAGGAGCAGGATCTCGCCGAATAAGCCTGTCTTGGCCACCGTGCCACGGCTTGTTTGTGCTTGAGGACCGTCAACTACTATGTCCATGACTCCCCGCGAAATCGTCCACGAACTCAACCGCCACATCATCGGCCAGGACGATGCCAAGCGCGCCGTCGCGATTGCCCTGCGCAACCGCTGGCGCCGCATGCAGCTGCCTGAAGAGCTGCGCGTTGAAGTGACGCCGAAGAACATTCTGATGATCGGCCCGACCGGTGTCGGTAAAACCGAAATCGCCCGTCGCCTGGCGAAACTCGCCAACGCGCCGTTCATCAAGGTCGAAGCGACCAAGTTCACCGAAGTCGGCTACGTTGGCCGTGACGTCGAATCGATCATCCGTGATCTGGCCGACGCCGCGATCAAGATGCTCCGCGAGCAGGAAATGAGCCGCGTGCGTCACCGCGCCGAAGACGCTGCCGAGGATCGCATCCTCGACGCGCTGCTGCCGCCGGCCCGCATGGGCTTCAGCAATGAAGAAGCGCCGAGCTCCGATTCCAACACCCGTCAGCTGTTCCGCAAGCGCCTGCGCGAAGGTCAGCTGGACGACAAGGAAATCGAGATCGAAGTCGCTGAAGTTGCCGGCATCGAAATCGCCACGCCGCCCGGCATGGAAGAGATGACCAACCAGTTGCAGTCGCTGTTCGCCAACATGGGCAAGGGCAAAAAGAAAGCGCGCAAGCTCAAGGTCAAAGAAGCGCTGAAGCTGGTGCGCGACGAAGAAGCCGGGCGTCTGGTCAACGAAGAAGAGCTGAAAGCCAAGGCGCTGGAAGCGGTTGAACAGCACGGCATCGTGTTCATCGACGAGATCGACAAAGTCGCCAAGCGCGGCAACGTCGGCGGCGCCGATGTTTCCCGTGAAGGCGTACAGCGCGACCTGCTGCCGCTGATTGAAGGCTGCACCGTCAACACCAAGCTGGGGATGGTCAAGACTGACCACATCCTGTTCATCGCCTCCGGCGCGTTCCACCTGAGCAAGCCGAGTGATCTGGTGCCTGAACTGCAGGGCCGTCTGCCGATTCGCGTCGAACTCAAAGCCCTGAGCCCGGAAGACTTCGAGCGCATCCTCAGCGAACCGCACGCCTCGCTCACCGAGCAATACTGCGCGCTGCTGAAAACCGAAGGCCTGAACATCCAGTTCCAGCCCGAAGGCATCAAGCGTCTGGCGGAGATCGCCTGGCAGGTCAACGAGAAGACCGAGAACATCGGTGCCCGTCGTCTGCACACACTGCTTGAGCGTCTGCTCGAAGAGGTATCGTTCAGCGCCGGCGATCTGGCCAGCACCCATGACGAGAAGCCGATTCTGATCGACGCCGAATACGTCAACAGCCACCTCGGCGAATTGGCGCAGAACGAAGACCTGTCCCGTTATATCCTGTAAGCCACTCTTACAGATGTAATGGAACTGTGGGAGCGAGCCTGCTCGCGAAGACGGCGGTACATTCAACCTTTGTGTTGGCTGAACCAACGCTTTCGCGAGCAGGCTCGCTCCCACAAGGTTCCGCACAAGACGGATACCTGCTCATGATCCCCACCGACATCAAACTGCACAAGGCCTCGAAAACCCTGACGCTCACTTACGCGTCCGGCGAGGAATACACCCTGCCCGCCGAATTCCTGCGCGTGCATTCCCCCTCCGCCGAGGTCCAGGGCCACGGCAAACCGATCCTGCAATTTGGCAAGATCAACGTCGGTCTGAGCAAGCTGGAACCGGCCGGTCACTACGCACTGAAACTGACCTTCGACGACGGTCACGACAGCGGTCTGTTCACGTGGGAATACCTCTACGAGCTGGGGCGACGTTATGACGCACTCTGGGCTGATTATCTGGCCGAGCTCAAAGCCGCCGGAAAAACCCGCGACCCGAACGAGTCGATCGTCAAGCTGATGCTCTAGCCCGAGCGTTGCGCTCATTAGAGGGCATTTTCTAAATTCATCTGTTTGAATGCTCCGCTGTGTGGCCGAGGATCGGCTGCTTGCGAAAAAAATTAAACTCGGGTAACCAATGGAGCTGGCAAGTTCCCTGCAGTGCTCTACGACTGTAAAGCAGCTATGCAGAATTAACGGTCACCCGAGCAGTAGTACCTGGCATTGGCTGTGGAACTGCACAGCAGAAAACCGGGTACTCGTCTCAGGACAATGGAGCGTCGTAGATGAGTAACAAGAATAACGATGACCTGAAGTACCAAGCCTCGGAAAACACCCTGGGGCTTAATCCCGTCGTTGGGCTACGCGGAAAGGATCTGCTGGCCTCTGCTCGCATGGTGCTGAAACAGGCCATCAAACAACCGATCCATAGCGTCAGGCACGTCACCCATTTCGGCCTCGAACTGAAGAACGTGCTGTTTGGCAAATCCGAACTGCAACCGGCTGGCGATGACCGTCGCTTCGCTGATCCTGCGTGGAGCCAGAACCCGCTCTACAAACGTTATCTGCAAACTTACCTGGCGTGGCGCAAGGAACTCCACGCCTGGATTGACGACAGCAGTCTCTCCCCCAAAGACATCGCGCGCGGCCATTTCGTCATCAACCTGATGACCGAAGCCATGGCCCCGACCAACACCGCCGCCAACCCGGCCGCGGTCAAACGCTTCTTCGAAACCGGCGGCAAGAGCCTGCTCGATGGCCTCTCGCACCTGGCCAAGGATCTGGTACACAACGGCGGCATGCCGAGTCAGGTCAACATGGGCGCGTTCGAAGTCGGCAAGAGTCTCGGCGTTACCGACGGCGCGGTGGTGTTTCGCAACGACGTGCTGGAGCTGATCCAGTACAAGCCGATCACCGAGCAAGTCCACGAGCGTCCATTGCTGGTGGTGCCGCCGCAGATCAACAAGTTCTACGTATTCGATTTGAGCCCGGACAAGAGTCTGGCGCGCTTCTGCCTGCGCAATAACGTGCAGACGTTCATCGTCAGCTGGCGCAACCCGACCAAGGCCCAGCGTGAGTGGGGCCTGTCGACCTATATCGATGCGCTGAAAGAAGCGGTCGATGTGGTCACCGCGATCACCGGCAGCAAAGACGTGAACATGCTCGGCGCCTGCTCCGGCGGCATCACCTGCACCGCCCTGCTCGGTCACTACGCGGCGATCGGCGAGAAGAAGGTCAATGCCCTCACGCTGCTGGTCAGCGTGCTCGACACGACGCTGGACAGCGACGTCGCCCTGTTCGTCGACGAGCAGACCCTGGAGACCGCCAAGCGCCACTCGTACCAGGCCGGCGTGCTTGAAGGCAAAGACATGGCCAAGGTCTTCGCGTGGATGCGCCCCAACGATCTGATCTGGAACTACTGGGTCAACAACTACCTGCTCGGCAACGAGCCGCCGGTGTTCGACATCCTGTTCTGGAACAACGACACCACACGCTTGCCGGCGGCGTTTCACGGCGACCTGATCGAGATGTTCAAAAACAACCCATTGATCCGCCCGAATGCACTGGAAGTGTGCGGCACGCCGATCGACCTCAAGCAGGTCACGGCCGATATCTTCTCGCTGGCCGGCACCAACGACCACATCACGCCGTGGAAGTCCTGCTACAAGTCGGCGCAGTTGTTCGGTGGCAAGGTCGAATTCGTGTTGTCGAGCAGCGGGCATATCCAGAGCATTCTGAACCCGCCGGGCAACCCGAAATCGCGCTACATGACCGGCGAAGAAATGGCCGCCAATGCCGATGAGTGGCAAGAGAACTCGACCAAGCACACCGATTCCTGGTGGCTGTACTGGCAGGCGTGGCAGGCCGAGCGCTCGGGCAACCTGAAAAAGGCCCCGCTGAAACTGGGCAACAAGGCGTATCCGGCCGGAGAAGCATCGCCGGGCACTTATGTACATGAGCGGTAACTGACACCACCCCGTCATTGTGGGAGCGAGCCTGCTCGCGAAAGCGCTCATGCAATCAACATTGATGTTGGCTGACACGACGCCTTCGCGAGCAGGCTCGCTCCCACAGGGGGCGGGGTGTACTTGAAATCCACAGGGCCTGAAGCATGCCGCAACCGTTCATATTCCGTACCGTCGATCTGGATGGTCAAACCCTCCGCACGGCGGTGCGCCCCGGCAAGCCTCACTTGACGCCCTTGCTGATTTTCAACGGCATCGGCGCCAACCTGGAGCTGGTGTTTCCGTTTGTCGCGGCGCTGGACCCGGATCTGGAAGTGATCGCCTTCGACGTGCCCGGTGTCGGCGGCTCGTCGACGCCGAACCGGCCATATCGTTTTCCCGGTCTGGCCAAGCTGACGTCGCGCATGCTCGATTATCTCGACTACGGGCAGGTCAACGTCATCGGCGTGTCGTGGGGCGGCGCACTTGCGCAGCAGTTCGCCTACGACTACCCCGAGCGCTGCAAGAAACTGGTGCTGGCGGCCACCGCTGCCGGTGCCGTGATGGTGCCGGGCAAACCGAAAGTGCTGTGGATGATGGCCAGTCCGCGGCGCTACATTCAGCCGTCCCACGTGATCCGTATCGCCCCGCTGATCTATGGCGGCTCGTTCCGCCGAGACCCGACCCTGGCGGCCAGCCACGCGGCGAAAGTCCGTTCGGCGGGCAAGCTCGGTTATTACTGGCAACTGTTCGCAGGCCTCGGCTGGACCAGCATTCACTGGCTGCACAAGATCCATCAGCCGACGCTGGTGCTGGCCGGCGACGACGATCCGCTGATCCCGCTGATCAACATGCGCATGCTCGCCTGGCGCATTCCCAACGCCCAATTGCACATTATCGACGACGGTCATCTGTTCCTGATCACCCGCGCCGAAGCGGTGGCGCCGATCATCATGAAGTTTCTCCAGGAGGAACGTCAGCGCGCGGTGATGCATCCGCATCCGACACCGCTCGGCGGTTAACCCCGGCGGCAGGCTTTATGCAGGCCTTTGGCAAAGAGTGCGCGGCAGGACGCCGCGCAGGCAGCAACCCGCAACAGCGTCTATGGTGTTCTGGTTCGGTGAGTTTGTTTTTGGCCTGAAGACGAAGGAGTGTTGAGTCATGCGCGACAAACCAGCGACGGGCGTGGTGCCCAGCCCCGCCGTGTTCATCAACGCACAAAGTGCGATTACCGGCCTGCGTGGGCGGGATTTGATTTCGACCTTGCGCAGCGTCGCCGCCCATGGCCTGCGCAACCCGATTCACAGTGCGAAGCACGCCTTGAAACTGGGTGGCCAACTGGGCCGCGTGCTACTCGGCGAAACCCTGCACCCGACCAATCCGAACGACAGCCGTTTCGCTGACCCGGCGTGGAGCCTCAATCCGTTCTACCGGCGCAGCCTGCAGGCGTATCTGGCCTGGCAGAAACAGGTCAAAAGCTGGATCGATGAAAGCAACATGAACGATGACGATCGCGCCCGCGCGCACTTCGCCTTCACCTTGCTCAACGACGCCGTGGCGCCATCGAACACCTTGCTCAACCCGCTGGCGGTCAAGGAGCTGTTCAACTCCGGCGGGCACAGTCTGGTGCGCGGCCTCAGTCATTTGTTCGATGATCTGCTGCACAACGACGGTTTGCCCCGTCAGGTGACCAAACAGGCTTTCGAGGTCGGCAAGACCGTCGCCACCACCACCGGCTCGGTGGTGTTTCGCAACGAGATGCTGGAGCTGATCCAGTACAAACCGATGAGCGAAAAGCAGTACGCCAAGCCGCTGCTGGTGGTGCCGCCGCAAATCAACAAGTACTACATTTTCGACCTCAGCCCGCAGAACAGCTTCGTCCAGTACGCACTGAAAAACGGCCTGCAGACCTTCATGATCAGCTGGCGTAATCCCGATGTGCGCCACCGCGAGTGGGGCCTGTCGACCTACGTCGAAGCCGTGGAAGAAGCGATGAACATCTGCCGGGCGATCACCGGTGCCCGCGAGGTCAACCTGATGGGCGCCTGCGCCGGCGGGCTGACCATCGCCGCGCTGCAAGGGCATTTGCAGGCCAAGCGGCAACTGCGCCGTGTCTCCAGCGCGACCTACCTGGTCAGCCTGCTCGACAGCCAGATCGAAACCCCGGCCACCCTCTTCGCCGACGAACAAACCCTCGAAGCCGCCAAGCGTCGCTCCTACCAGAAAGGCGTGCTCGACGGTCGCGACATGGCCAAGGTCTTCGCCTGGATGCGCCCCAACGATTTGATCTGGAGCTACTTCGTCAACAATTACCTGCTGGGCAAAGAGCCGCCGGCCTTCGACATCCTCTACTGGAACAACGACAACACCCGTCTGCCGGCGGCGTTTCACGGCGACCTGCTGGACTTCTTCAAGCACAACCCACTGACCCATCCGGGCGGGCTGGAAGTGTGCGGCACGCCGATCGACCTGCAGAAAGTCACCGTCGACAGCTTCAGCGTCGCCGGCATGAACGATCACATCACGCCGTGGGATGCGGTGTATCGCTCGACCCTGCTGCTCGGTGGCGAACGGCGTTTCGTGCTGTCCAACAGCGGCCACGTGCAGAGCATTCTCAACCCGCCGAGCAACCCGAAAGCCGCGTACATCGACAACTGCAAGATGAGCAGTGACCCACGCGCCTGGTACTACGACGGCAAGCACGTTGATGGCAGTTGGTGGCCGCAGTGGCTGGAATGGATTCAACAGCGCTCCGGTGCCCAGCACGAAACCACGTTTACCCTCGGCAATCCGAACTATCCACCGATGGAGGCCGCGCCCGGTACTTATGTGCGTGTGCGCTGACGCTCAACCGAACTTTTCTAAGAAGACTGGATGAAAACCCGCGACCGGATTCTCGAATGTGCTTTGCAATTGTTCAACGATAAGGGCGAGCCGAACGTCTCCACCATGGAGGTGGCCAACGAAATGGGGATCAGCCCGGGCAACCTCTACTACCACTTCCACGGCAAGGAACCGCTGATTCTTGGGTTGTTTGAACGCTTCCAGAATGAACTGGCGCCACTGCTCGATCCGCCGTCTGATGTGGAGTTGGCGCCGGAGGATTACTGGCTGTTTCTGCATTTGATTGTGGAGCGGCTGGCGCAGTACCGCTTCCTGTTTCAGGATCTGTCGAACCTGGCGGGGCGGTTGCCGAAACTGGCCAAGGGCATTCGGCATTTGCTCAATGCGCTGAAGCGCACGCTGGCGTCGTTGTTGGCGCGATTGAAGGCTGCGGGGCAGTTGGTCAGTGATACGCAGGCGTTGGGGCAGTTGGTCGAGCAGATCACCATGACGTTGCTGTTTTCGCTGGATTATCAGCGGATTCTGGATCGTGAGGGTGAGGTCAGGTTGGTGGTTTATCAGATCATGATGCTGGTGGCGCCGCATTTGTTGCCGCCGGTTAAGGTCGCGACCGAAAGGATGGCTCTGCAATACCTTGAAGATCACGACTGAAATCAAG
>NZ_JAKNQL010000043.1 GCF_022662375.1 Pseudomonas sp. CROZ-RG-20F-R04-15
CTGGTCGAGCCTGAACAACTCGACAGCTGGACGGAGCAGGTAAAGCTTTCGCTGATCTGGAAACCCGACGTCGACGGCATGCACTTTGCCGATATGCACTATCGCGCCGTGATTGTCCTGGAGCGTTTCGCCGCCAACCCGGCTCGCATGATGGCGTTGGCCGGTAGTTGGCTGGAAAAACACGACTCCAACCGTGACCGCCACGAACTGCCGGCGCCGGAGTTCCTTGTGGAGCCTCTGGATAACGATCTGTTCGACGTAGAAATCACGCTGGAGTTTGTCGAGCCGCAGTATCTGGCCGAAGACCCTGCCGGCGAGATCGAAGCCTTCGGCAAGACCTGGGCCTTTGTCCCGTTTGATCTGTGGATTGCAGAGCGCGGCGAGGTGGCCACCGATGGCCGGGCGTAGCACGTTCGAACTCGACATTCGCGGTCGCTTGGGCGTACGCGAACAACTGGCGTTGCTGAGTCTGCCGCCGCAATTGCGCCGCCGCTTGCTGAACCAGGTCACCAAACGCGTGCGGACGATGAGCCGCAAGCGTGTGCGTGAGCAGAAGAACCTGGACGGCACGCCCTTCGCCCCACGCAGGGGCGACAGCAAGGGCAAAAAGAAGATGGAAGCCGGCCTGGCCAAGTTGATGGTGGTCACTCGGGTGTCCGCTGATGAAGCGGAATTGGGCTGGAAAAACGCCCTGACCCGATGGGTCGCCGCGCAGCAGCACAACGGCGTCAGTGAGCGCCGCACCGCCCAGCAGATGCGCCGATGGAACAAGACCCCACCGGGTTTGGCAGCAACCGACAAGCAAGCCAAGCGCTTGCGCCGGTTGGGCTTCCGTGTGCGCCAAGCCGGCAAAAAGACACTGACCCGGCCGTCGGTGGCGTGGATTCAGGAGCATGTGAACTACGCCAAAGCCGGCCTGTTGATCCGGATCCTGGACGACCAGCGCAGCGAAAGCACCGGCGCGCAGAGCTGGGAAATCACGCTGCCGAAACGCCAGTTCATCGGCGCCGAAACCGAACGCGAAACCAATCTCCTGATTAACCAGGTGTTGCAACAAATCCTAACTTCACCCCGCTAACGAGGCACTGCATGGCACTCGGTCAAGTCACCGTCGACAATCTCAATCTAGGCCAGGGCGCCGTGACAGAGGTTGAGCGTTACTTTCTTTTTATTGGTCCCGCCGCCAAAAACGTCGGCCAGTTCATCCCGCTGAATACCGACAGCGACCTGGACACGGCGCTGGGCATTCCGGCCAGCGACCTTAAAACGCAAATCACTGCGGCACGCCAGAACGGTGGTCAGCGCTGGGCCTGCATCGCGGCACCGATCGGCCCCGAGGGTGACTGGGCCACCGCGTTGCAGAAAACGCAGCAACAGGGCGTTTCCGTAGAAGCGGTGATTGTTACCAAGCCCGTAGTGAAGGCCGATGAACTGAAGGCCATGCACGACGCTGCCGTTGCGCTGAACAACACCTTCGGGCGTCGTGTTTTCTTCCTGGCAAGTACTGCCGGCATCACCGTTGACCAGACCTGGGCGCAATACCTCACCGAGCAAAAAGCATTGGTAGTAGGGGTGGCCGCACCACGCGTTGCAACGGTGCCGCAGCTTCACGGTAATGACCTCGGCGTGCTGGCCGGTCGCTTGGCCAACTCGGCGGTAAGCATCGCTGATAGCCCAATGCGCGTGGCCACCGGCCCGTTGCTGGGACTTGGCCAAGTGCCCACTGATAGCGAGCTGATCCCGCTGCCGTCCGCTGTGCGCAGTGAGCTGGATCGGGCGCGGCTCTCCGTGTCGCAGATCTATCCGGATTACCCGGGCGTGTACTGGGGCGACTGCAACATGTTGGACACCCCGGGCAGCGACTTTCAGGTCGTGGAGTACCTGCGCATCACCGACAAGGCCGCGCGCCTGATTCGCCCGCTACTGATCCGCCGTGTCGCCGATCGCCGCTTGAACAGCACGCCCAACAGCATGGCGGTCAACACCAACCAACTGATGGCCCCGCTGCGCGCCATGGCCAAGTCCGTCAAGTTCGCCGGCGAGGTGTTTCCTGGTGACATTGAGCCGCCGAAGGATGGCGACCTGGTGCTGGAATGGCTCAGCAAAACCAAGGTTGCGGCCTACATCAAGCTCAAACCCCTCAACTGCCCGAAAGACCTCACGGCGAACATCGCTCTGGATCTTTCCACTGACAAAACGGAGTAACGCCCCATGGCGAAGATTGGCGGCAAAAACTTTGACGTGAGCCTGGGCGATATCGCGCTGCACGTCGAAAGCTGCACTTTGGATATCACCGACAACTCGGCAGTGGCCCAAACCCGGGGTGTGCCAGACGGCACTGTGGACGGTGACGTGGCCGCTGCCGGCGAATTTGAGCTGGATACCACCAACTTCAACCTGCTGATCGACGCGGCGCGCTCGGCGGGCAGCTTTCGAGGCCTCAAACCGTTCGATGCGGTGTTCTTCGCCAAGGCCGGCGAAGACGAGGAACTGCGGGTGGAAGCATTCGGCTGCAAGGTGAAGCTCTCCAGCCTGCTGGCGATCGATCCGAAGGGCGGCGAGAAGAGCAAACACAAGGTTCCGTTCGACGTGACCAGCCCGGATTTCATCCACATCAACGGCGTCCCGTACCTGGCTGCGACAGAGATCGAGGGGCTGCGCTAATGGTGGATTGGTTCGACCGTGCCCAGGAGCTGGAGCAACGCCAACGTGACCAGGCGATAAAGGCCCAGTTGAGCAAGCCCGTGCCGGTCGGGCCGAGCCTGACCCATTGCCAGGACTGCGACACACCAATCCCGCCGGCGCGCCAGGCGCACGGTGGCATAACCCGGTGCGTCCCGTGCCAGACGGACGTCGAGAAGAGTAAACGCCGATGACCACTGAAACTTCGCGTCTGGGAACGCTGGAGCGGCAACTTGCCGTGATCGAGCACCGCATGAACGAGTTTGAAGGTCGTCACGAAACCGTGCCGACTCGCGTGACCAAGCTTGAGCAGCAATTCGAAAACATGACTGGCCAGCTCAAGGAACTGAACAAAGGCCAGCAGGCGTTGACCCTGGCGGTCAACGTGATCGGCTCGAAGGTCGGGCGCTTGCTGACCATCCTGACGCTGGTTGGCGCCGTCTTGCAGATGGTGGTGCCGGCACTGTTGCGGATGTGGTTCCCATGAGCCTGCGCGGCAGGATCATGGCCGGTGCGATCGCGCTGGCCAGCACGCCGCTGGTGATCTTCCTGGGCACCTGGGAAGGCAACGGCCAGAACACCGTTTACGCGGACAAGCTCGCCGGCGGACTGCCCACGGTTTGCAAGGGCATCACCCGGTTTACCAGCCCTTACCCGGTCGTTGTCGGCGACTACTGGTCACCCGCCAAGTGCGCCGAGGTGGAGCAGCTGGTGATCCGCAAAACGCAGCTGCAGCTGGCCGAGTGCATCACGAACCCGAACGTGGGACAGACCACGTTCGACGCACTCACCAGTCATGGCCACAACTTCGGCGTGACCAGCACCTGCGCCAGTCGAGCGGTCGCGCTTATCAACGCCGGCCGCATCGCCGAGGGCTGCAAAGCTCTGGCATGGGCGCCGGACGGCAAGACGCCGGTATGGGCCTTTGTGACTGACGCCAAGGGCCAGAAGCGCTTTATTCCGGGCCTGCACAACCGCCGGCTGGCCGAATCCCGGCTGTGTGCGGAGGGCTTGTGATGCTGCGCCAAGCCTTGTTCCTGGTCGTGTTGTGCCTGGTCGCCTGGATCGGTTTTGACTCGCTCCAAGGCCAGCGCGACGAAGCCAGGCGCGAGCGTGATAGCGCGAAATGGGAGGCCAGCGGCCTGCGGGAAGCGGCACGCATCAGCGGCGAAATGCTCGCCGAGCGGGACGCGATCGACCAACGAAACACCAAGGAATTGACCGATGCACGCACTGAAAACGAACGCCTGCGCCGCTCTGTTGGCGATGGCACTGGCCGGCTGCATGTCCGCGCCACCTGTACCACCGCCGGATCTGTGCCCGCCGCCGCCGGGACCGCCCGAGTGGCTGATGCAGGACGCGCCGAACTCGCAGCAAACGCTCGACCGGATTATTTCACCCTCCGAGATCAGCTCGCCCTGAGCCGGCAAATGATCCTCGGACTGCAGCAATACGCCCTCGGCGTGTGCCAGCGATCGCCAGCGCACCAGGACACCACTTTTCCCAACCTCAACAAGAGATCTACCCAATGAGCCAACAGAACAACACCGAAATCACCCTGGAAGTCGGCGAACAGGAATTCACCTTCAACCTGACCCCGGCCGACGTCACTAAGTATTTCAACGCTCTGACCCAAACCAACAAGGTCGCCCCGGGCAACAACCTGTTGATGACCACTGTGCTGCAGGAACAAAAAACCGTGCTGAAACCGCTGCTGGGCAACCCGGTGATGGTGATGCAGATCGCCGGCGCGCTGCTCGAGGAGTACGCGCCCAACGTTGAGGTGATCGTAAAAAAGCGCTCGAGCACGCTGAGCGCCTAAGCGAAAACGGACTGGGCCAGTTGATGGCCCTGACGAACCGCTGGCTTCCTGGTGCCGAACCCACGCCCGAGGCGATGGGGACGGCCAAGTGGCTGGAGGACGAACACTGGAGACGCATGGAGTTCGCCGTGGCTAACGGCATCGCCCTTGCGCTGAACGGGTAACGACTTTGGCAGACCGTAGCGCCAGCCTGGCTTTCATTCTCAGCTTGCAGGACAAGGTCACCGCGCCTCTGGGCAAGGTGAAAATGGGCTTTTCCGAGCTTGCCGATCAGAGTGAAAAACACATAAAGACGATCGGGCTTGGCCTTGGCGGCGTGACCGCTGCTGTGGTCGGGATCCGTGAGTCCATGGAACCGGCGTTGGAGGTCAATCGCGCCCTGGGCGACGTCCGATCGTTGGGCGTGGCTGAGGATGCGTTGTTGGCACTCAATGCCAAGTCGCTGCAATTCGCGGTGAGCTATGGCGAGAACGCCAAGGATTTTGTGGCCTCGGCTTACCTGATTGAGGGCGCTATCAAGGGACTCGCCGGCAACCAGCTCGCCACGTTCACCAACACCAGCAACTTACTGGCGAAGGCCACCAAGACGGACGCCGAAACCATGGGCGAATACGTCGGCACACTCTACAACCTGCAGAAGTCCCAAGCGGATGCGATGGGTAAGGGCGCGTGGGTGGAAAAGCTCGGCGGGCAAACGGCTCTGGCTGTGCAGTTGTTCCGCACCAGCGGCGCCGCGATGAAAGACGCCTTCAAGGAGGCCGGCGCGATCGCCACCACATCGGGCGTCGACCTTGCCGAACAGATGGCGGTGATCGGCACGCTGAGCAGCACCATGGAGGGCGGCGACGCCGGCGGGCGCTATAAGGCGTTCTTCGAAAACATCGGCGCGGCATCGGAAAAACTCGGCATGAAGTTCACCGATCAGCAGGGCAAAGTCCTGCCGATGATGGCGATTCTGGACAAGCTGCAGGGCAAGTTCGGTGATCTGACCAGTGCGTCGGCCGGGGCTAAGTTGTTGGAGGCTTTCGGCGGTGAAGGCGCCCAGGTGATTGGCGCGCTGGCCAAGGATACCGATCGACTGCGTAACGGCATCGAGCAGTTGGGCAAGGTACGCGGACTGGAGAACGCCGAGCAGATGGCCCGGGCCATGGTCGATCCGTGGCAACAGTGGGCGTCCCTGGTCGAAGTCATGCGGGTGGTGTTTGGCCAGGTGCTGATTCCGGTACTGACGCCGTTCATGAACAAGATGGTCGACATCGGCAAGACCCTGGTGCGTTGGTCGCAGCTGTTTCCCAACATCACCCGGGTGATCGGCATCGCCGCACTGACCATCATGGCGATCATTGGCGCCATGTCTTTGTTGACCGTCGTGGTCGGCGTTGCGCGGATGACCTGGCTGGGCCTGTTGTCGGTGTGGAAGGTTGTGCAGTTGCTCAACCTGCGCACGGTCGCCAGCTTCGTCCTGCAGAAACTGGCGATCCTGGCTTACATGGCCGTGATCTACACGCTCAGCGCCGGCCTTGCCCTGGTGCGAGGCGCCATGCTGCTTTGGCAGGGCGCGATCTGGCTGGTTAACGCGGCGCTGCTGGCCAACCCGATGGTGTGGATCGTGGTCGGAGTTCTCGCCCTGGTGGCGGTGATTGTCGCGGCGGTTCACTACTGGGACGAATGGACGTCTGCCCTGATGAACACGGCCGCGTTCCAGTTCGTCGCCGACAAGCTCCAGAAGCTGTCCGACTGGTTTAACTCCATGGGCGGTTGGTCAGGCATGGCCAAGGCCGCATGGGACAGCATCGTCGGCATTTTCACCAAGGCCGTAAACGGCGTGATCGAGCTGCTAAACAGCATCCCGGGCGTAAACATCGAAGCGCGTTTCGGCGGCATGCCTGAAGTGCCTGGCGTCGATGCCGCGACCAATGCCGCCGACACCGCCAACGCGGCGCAGAAAGCCCAGCAAACCATCAATGCGGCAATCCCCAGCCTTTCGCCGGCACGCCCTTCGGCGGTGCCGCCCGGCGGCTTGCTGACCAGCATCCAGAACAACAACAGCAGCCAGAACAAGGGCACGCATGTGGAGAACGTGAACATTCACACCGCCAAACCGATGAACCCAATGGAAGTGGAAAACATGGTCGCAATGGCGGTCGGCGGATGAGCGAGTACGTAGACCTGTTGATCGCGAACAACGACCTGGCACTGGATCCGTCACACCAGCCGTTGCTCATCGATGACCGCGCCTGCATCGCCCAGGACATAGCCCACATGATCCGTGATAGCGGGCTGCTGGTGACGCTGGTGGCCGAGCGCGATCGGTTGCGACAGCGCGACTGTATCCAGCAGCTGGAACTGTTGGTGGAAGACGATCAGCGCCTGGTGCCTGGTACGGCACGCATCACCCAGCAGGAACCAGGCGTGTACCTGGTCACTGCGAAAACCATGAAATTCGGTTCGATTGAGGTAAGTCTGTGAGCCAGGTCGATTTTAAAAAGGTGATTGCCGACGCCGGCATTCCGACCACTGAGGCCGGCTTGAAGGCAGCGTGGGAAAAGGAGGTCGAAGCCCAAGGCGCCAAGGTCGCCAACACCAGCAGTTATTCGCCGTTCTGGCGGGTGATGACGGCGCTGGTGACCAAACCGGTGTTGTGGCTGTTGGATTTTCTGTGTCTGACGGTGCTGCCGAACTTCTTTGTGAAAACCGCGGTGGATGCCTGGCTGGACATGCTCGCCTGGGCGGTGAACGTCGAGCGTAAAGGCGCGACCAAGGCCCGCGGTAAATTGCTGTTTACCAGGGCGTTGCCGGACGGCGTTCTGGAGCTGGAAAAAGGCATAGTGGTGCAGTCCGCCGCCATCAACGGCAACGTGTACCAATTGATTACCACGGCGCCGGCGACGTTCATCGCGGGCCAGCTGCAGCTGGAAGTACCGGTGGAGGCGATCGAATCCGGCAGTGGCTTCAACCTCGCCCCGGGTTACTACGCCATCCTGCCAGTTCCGGTACCGGGCATTGTCCAGGTGGTGAACAAGGACGGTTGGCTGGATTCGCCAGGTGCGGATCCGGAGCCAAACGACCAGCTGCGTTTGCGCGTGCGCAACCAGTTCTCGGCGGTGAACCAGTGGCACACCGACGCGGTGTATCGCGCCATGATCTCGGCCTTCCCGGGCGTTCGTCCGGACGGCGTTTACTTTGAACACGGTGCACCGCGTGGGCCGGGCAGTGCAAATGCCTACGTGCTGTTCGACGCGGGTGTGCCAGCGGTGACCTACCTGGAGCAAATCAATTCGCACATCCGCGACTTGGGCAACCACGGACACGGTGATGATCTGCTGGCCATGGTCATGCCGGAAGTGCCAGTGGGTGTCGCGATGAGCCTCTGGCCGCAACCGAATTTGAGCGCTGAGCAAATCGACTCGCTGAAGGGTGAGATCGAGCTATTCATCCGGGCAGCCTTCCGGGAAAGCACGCCCCGCGACTATCAACCGACGCTCACTTATCCCCAGTCGCGCTTCAGCTTCAGTCGGCTCGCGGAGGAACTGCACCAGCAGTTTGCCGATATCGCCTCACTGCGGTTTGCCCCCGGCGTCGACGTCGTCAGTGGTCTGAACATCCCCCGCCTGACGTCGGTAAAGGTGAACCTGCAATGATCAAAATCAAACTGCCGTTCTGGCTCGGTGGCACCGAGCTGTCGAAGCTGGTGGCTGCTGCTCAGGCGTGGTGGGAAACCGTCAGCGGTTGGCTGCGCTGGCCTTACTCGCAGATCGATCCCGACACCTGCCACATGAGCATTCTTGAGCTGTGGGCATGGCAACGCGACGTGACGCGCTTTCAAGGCGAACCGGAATCCCTGTTCCGGCTGCGGGTGAAATACGCCTTTATCAACTCCGTCGACGCCGGCAGCACTGCCGGCCTGAAGCGCATTTTTATGCGTCTTGGCGTGGGTTACGTCGAGATCGAGGAGCGCCAGCCCGACCGCGATTGGGACGTCGTGCTGCTTAAGTTCAGCAACGCTCAGTTGTCTTTGAACCCTGAACTGTTGCGCGTGCTGATCCAACAGTACGGCCGCACCTGCCGCCGTTATGACTTCGTGACCATCACCCCCGTGGGGCTGCAAATCGCCCTGATCGACTTCAACGACGACCAGCAAACGCTGGTCGCCAGCCTGTAGGAGCGCACCGTGAGCGCCAGTATTACTTTGGCCGGCGAAAGCCAGATTGCCCTGAAGCAAAGCCAGAAAAAACCTCTGATCGTCAGCAAATTTATCTTTGCCAACATTCCCCAACTCAACCCGGAAACCCCGGTGGATCGAGCCGCCGGCAAACCGCCGGCCGGCCAGATCGTTTACGTCTACGACATTCCGCCGGAAAACGCCGGCTTCGTGAACCCCAACCAAGTGGTGTACAGCGCCCAGTTGGGGTCAGACATTGGTGATTGGGACTTTAACTGGATCGGCCTTGAAGATGCCGACGGCCTTCTGTTCGCCGTTTCCTACGTGCCGCTGCAGCAGAAGCGCAAGAACATCCCACCGCAGCAGATCGGCAACAACGTCACCCGAAACTTTCTGGTGGCCTATGACGGTGCGATGCAACTGACCGGCATCACGATCGACGCCAGCACCTGGCAGCATGACTTCACGGTGCGCCTCGCCGGCATCGATGAGCGCGAACGCCTGAGCAATCGAGAGCTGTACGGCCGCGCCTGCTTTTTCGGTAACTCATGGGCCTTCGGCAAAGGCGAAAGCGGCTTCCAATTGGGTGCGGGTACGGCTTATATCGAAGGTATCCGGGTTTCACTGGCGAAGGCGCTGCCAATCACCGGCGCTATCCCTGCAGGAAAAATCATCCTCGACGTTTGCCTGGAACGGCAGTTGAACGATCGGGCAGCGACGTGGAAAGTCGTCTACGGCGAAAAGGCCGACTACACCGACGCCGCCGGCGTTCGCCATTACTGCGTGCCGATCGCCCATTACACGTCCCCGACCGCGTTTTGGGACGAACGCCAGCCCGAGCCAATCGCCGGGCCACTCGTTCAACACTTCGCGGCGCGAGACGGTGACTACGCGAATCTTCGCGCCCGGGGCACGACCAAGGAGGACGTGCAACTCGAAAACCTGCCCAACGCCAAGAGCGATGATCCGGCCACCAACAGCAGCGAGATTCTGGCAACGACGGCCGCGCTGAACAAATTGCACAAGCAAGTCGGCGATTCTTTAACGGGAATGGTCGCGGGTTTCAGCATGTATACGGCGCCGGCCGGCTGGCTCGCCTGTAACGGCGCCGCGATCTCACGCACGGCGTTTGCGGGCCTGTTTGCGCGAATTGGGACGTTCTACGGCGTAGGCGATGGGACGACCACCTTCAATGTGCCGGACATGCGCGGTCTGTTCCCCCGTGCGTTTGACGACGGGCGCGGGTTGGATGCCGGCCGAGCATTCGGCTCGTTTCAGGATATGGCATTGCAGTCTCACGCTCACGCCGCCTCGGCCGCTGCTGTCGGTGATCACTTGCACACCGCCTGGACAGATGCGCAAGGCAATCACACCCACGGTGCCTGGACGGACGCACAGGGTAACCACGACCACGGCTGGCGGATCGCCGCATCGGGCCAGGGCATTTCCGTGGGCTACCCATCCGGTGGCGGCAACATCGTTGATCTTGAGATGCCGGGTGGCAAAAACGCAGACAACCAGCCGATGCGCACCGACTACCAGGGCAACCACGCACACAACGTCGGCATCGGCGCTGCTGGCCAGCATGCGCACAACGTCGGCGTCAGTGGCGGCGGTGCCCACACCCACGGCGTGACTGTCGCCGCCGCCGGCGGTACCGAAACCCGGCCGAAGAACATGGCCCTTTATTACTGCATCAAGTATTGAGATCGAGCATGACTGAAAAACTCGTTTATCAGACCAATCACCTGGGCATTTTCATTGGTGCCGTGAAGGCTGAAGAATCGCCGCTGGAGCCGGGTGTTTACCTGATTCCCGGTGGTTGCGTGGAAACGGCACCGCCCGCCATCTCGGAACACAAAGCCGCGTGGTGGAATGGCACGGCGTGGCAGTTGGTGGATTACTTCGGCGGTGTCGTGGTGTACAGCACCGACACCGGTGAGCCGCTGACGCTTAAAGGCTTCGAACCGGTGCCGTCGGGCTACACCATGAAAAAGCCTGGGCCGAACCAGATCTGGAAGGACGGCGAATGGATCGAAGACATCGACGCCGTGCTGGCCGCGCTCCGGGACAAGAAGCTGCAAGTGATCGGCGCCGACTGCACGGCCTATATTGCCCGCGGCTTCAATTCCAGCGCCTTGGGTGAGCCATACCACTACAGCAGTGCCATCGATGACCAGGTGAATTTAAACGGCCAGGTGCTGCTGGGTCTGGACGATGTTTACCCCTGCTATGACGCCGACCAGGTGTTGGCTTTCCGACCACATACGATCGCCCAGCTGCAGAAGGTCAGCCTTGACCTGGTGCGTTTCCGGCAAGCGGCGCAACAGCACGCGGAAACACTGCGCCAAGCTGTGGCGAAGGCTCAGAAGGACAAAGATCTGAAGGCCATGAAAGCCATCACCTGGACGCCGCCGGCATGACCTGGGCACCGGTGACGATGCGCTGGCCAGAGCAGGCCACGCAGTGGATGGGCGGACTATCTGCTGCAAAGGATCTGGCCGGCGGCGAGCTGGCCAGCACCGCCCAGCGTCTGGCTGGACTGAGCGGTCTGGTCAGCACGAACCCGGGGCCAGTCGGTGACGCCGCCCAAAGTGCGATCGCGTCTGGACGTGCAGCGCTGGCCGAGCAGATGGGTCAGGTTCCAGCGTGCCTGGTGGTTACTCCATTTCAAAGCGGCGTTGGCCAGGGCGGGGGCTATCAGCGCTTTCTGTCAGCGCCCAACGCGCTGGAACATCTCGCCAAAAAACTGGAAGACGCCAGCGACAGCGGACGCCCCACCGGGCCGCAATACGCGCTGTCGATCCTGTTCCTGGGCACGCGTCTGGAACAACTGGCCAGCAGCTTGGCGCGATTCAATGCACTGCTTCCTATCCCTGACCTGGTGCGCACCGAGCGCCGGGCGCAACACCTGCTGAAACTGGAGAGCGAAAAGTGGGAGATCCCCGGCGCTGGACCGTTGCCGCGCTGGCAAGGTTTGCCGCTGGAACGTTGCACCGTGGTCAAAGCCGCCAAACAGTCGATGGCGGGGCAAATAGCCGTGCTGGAAGGCTACGCCGCCGACAGCTCGCCGTTGGCCGATCTGGCAGCGCTGGCAGCGCGCAAGAGCGCCCAGCAGCAGGGACGGGATAAGCAATTGGCTGATCTGAAAGAGCTACTGGCTGGTGGAAACCCTGACGTCAGCGTGCGCGCGCGGCTGATCGGCCCGGGCACTGCCGGCGAACTACGCCGCGAACTGCTGGCCGGCGATGCCCCGGGCCACGAATGGATTCAGTGCGCCGGCTTGTTGTTGGTCGGCAGCAAAGAAGGGCTGAGCTTCGTCCAGGAATTGGTGGGCCTATGACGCTGCTACTCGACGGGCAAAAAGTCCAGGGCAAGAACCTCAAAGTCACGGCCAACCTGCGAATCGAAAGCGGCGATATGTCCGGCCAGACCAGCAACACCGACAAGGCGCACAAGGGCTTCAAGCCCAAGACGCTGGCCGTTTCGCTGATGATTCCCTTTGTGGATAAAACCCAGCTGACGGATCTGTTACGCATGGCTGAAGCCACCGCCGGCGGCGGTCAGTTGCATCTGTACCGGATCGTGAACGACACGGCCGAAACCTTCGGCGTGCGTCAGGTGGAGTTCTCCGACGGCGTCAGTGCGCGGGAAGCCGACACCCTGAAAGCCTGGCTTGTGCAATTCACGCTGAGCGAACGCGAATCGAACCCGGAGAAAGTCGAAGGCCGGCGCGCAGGCAACAAGGTAGACGCTCAAGGCGCCCCGGGCAGTACGGTCGGCGAAGGCGGTGCCGGTGACGCAACCAACGACAACCCCGCGCTGAGCGGTTTTGAAAAAGTGCTGGGCCGTGTGGATAAGTGGCTTGGGAGTGAGCAGACGTGAAACTGCACAAAATACTTTCCATCAACGGCGCCCCCATCGCTCTCATCAAGGAGGACGTCAGGCTGGACGCTATCAGCCCAGGCCGGGCGAACTTCACAGTTCAATCCCCTGCGGCCCTGAAAGGGCTGGTGACGCTGGATATCGGCTACAACGAGGGCACGCTGCAACGGCACTTTATCGGCTACGTCGAGCGCTGCACGGCCGCCAACGCGGTCGAACAGGTGCTGTTCTGCCGTGAGCTGGCCGCCGTGCTGGCCAATCCGCTTCCGTTGAACCTGCGTCATGTGGATCTGCGCGCCGTGCTGGCCGAGGTCAGCGAACAAACCGGGCTGCGCTTTCGTGTCCCCGATCGGCCTTATGCCAGCGTGAAGGCGCCGTTTTTCTACAGCCTCGCTGCCGGTTACCAGGCGATGGACAGTTTGGCCCGAGTGTTCAGCATTCCCGACTTCACCTGGCACCAGCTGGGCAACGGTGAAGTATTCGCTGGCAGTTGGGCCGACAGTTTTTTCGGCGCACGTGCGCCGCTGCAAATTCCCACGGAGCTGTTCGACGGCTACCAGGGCAACCAGAGCGCGATGGTCGCGGCCCTTCCCGGGTTGCGCCCAGGTGCAACAATCAATAACGGCGAGCGCATCACCACGGTGTCGCTTGCCAACGACCAGATGGCTATCCGATGGAAGACGCAATCCGCCGCGCTGTAGAGCGCCAATTCCCCGAACTCACCGGGGGTTACCATCTGCCGCGTTTTGCCCGGGTTACCGCCGTTGCTGATGCGCCGGCGGATGCCGGACTGTGCGACGACTTCCGTCCGCGCTACGCCGTCGACATTGTCGTACTCGGTCCGGATGACGAGCCAGATCCGGCCATGCCGCCGCTCACTGGCGTTCCTTTACCGCTGCCCACCGGTGGCGAGGAAATGGGCATTTATGCCTTTCCGGAGGAAGGCACGCGGGTCGTGGTTTGCTTTGCTTATGGCCTGCCGAACAAGCCCTACATTCAATCGATATTGCCGCATGGCCTGAGCATGCCGAAGGTGCCGAAAGGTGATCAGGTGTGGCAGCACAGCGCGGCAGCACAGCAGCGCGTCGACGCCGACGGCAACTGGCTACGCCAGACCGATGGCAAGATCCGTGATCAGGCGATCGAACGCGAAGTCGAAGCCCTGGACAACCGCGAGCAGTTCCA
>NZ_JAKNQL010000044.1 GCF_022662375.1 Pseudomonas sp. CROZ-RG-20F-R04-15
GGGGTGGGTAAAGCGGCCACAAAAAAAGGCGACCTCAGTGGATCGCCTTTTTCACGTCTGCTTAAACCTTACTGCCCACTGTAAATCTGATCGAAAACCCCACCATCATTGAAGTGAGTCTTCTGCACCGTACGCCAGTCACCAAAGGTCTTCTCAACCGAGAGGAAATCAACTTTCGGGAAACGATCGGTGTACTTCGCCAGCACCGCCGGATCACGCGGACGCAGGTAATTCGCCGCAGCAATCTCCTGACCTTCCGGCGACCACAGGTACTTCAGGTACTCATCTGCCGCCGCGCGCGAGCCTTTTTTGTCGACCACTTTATCGACCACCGACACCGGCGGCTCAGCCTCAGCCGAAACACTCGGGTAGATCACTTCAAACTGATCACGACCAAACTCGCGGGCAATCATTTCCGCCTCGTTTTCGAAAGTCACCAGCACGTCGCCGATCTGGTTGGTCATGAACGTGGTGGTCGCCGCACGGCCACCGGTATCGAGCACCGGCGCTTGCTTGAACAGTTTGCCGACGAAGTCCTTGGCCTTGTTCTCGTCGCCGCCGTTCTTCAGCACGTAACCCCAGGCCGACAGGTAGGTGTAGCGGCCGTTACCCGAGGTTTTCGGGTTTGGCACGATCACTTGCACGCCATCCTTGAGCAGATCCGGCCAGTCTTTCAGGGCTTTCGGATTGCCTTTGCGGACGATGAACACCGTGGCCGAGGTGAACGGCGCGCTGTTGTTCGGCAGACGGGTGACCCAGTTCTCCGGCACCAGTTTGCCGTTGTCGGCGAGGGCGTTGATGTCGGTGGCCATGTTCATGGTGATGACGTCAGCCGGCAGGCCATCGATGACCGAGCGCGCTTGCTTGCTCGAGCCGCCGAAGGACATTTGCACGGTGATGTTTTCGTTGTGCTCGGCTTGCCAGTGTTTCTGGAACGCAGTGTTGTAGTCCTTGTAGAAATCGCGCATCACGTCGTAGGAAACGTTGAGCAGCGTCGGGGCTGCCTGGGCGATGTTGGCCAAGGCCAGGCCGGCGGCGAGAAGTGAGGCGCCAAAGAGTTTTTTCACTGCGCATTCCTTGTTTTATCGGTGTAGAAGCAGGGGGTGATGTTCAATTGCCACTGACTATAACGGGGCGCGCATAGTCGTTTAAAGATTAAAAAGCTCTTTGCTTATTCCAGTTTCTTGAACAATGCATTGCCACATCGCGAGCAGAACGCGGCGCCGTGTTCATGGCTGTTTTTCTTGCACACCGGGCAGTCGTGTTGCAGCTGTTCTCCGCGCATGGCGTTGGCCAGTTCGGCGGTGAAAATCCCCGTCGGCACGGCGATGATCGAATAACCGGTGATCATCACCAGCGACGAAATCACCTGGCCCAGCGGCGTCTTCGGCACGATGTCGCCGAAGCCCACGGTGGTCAACGTGACGATCGCCCAATAGATGCCTTTGGGAATGCTGGTGAAGCCATGCTCGGGGCCTTCGATCACGTACATCAAAGTGCCGAACACCGTCACCAGCGTGCAGACGCTGACCAGAAACACGACGATTTTCTGTTTGCTGCCACGCAGCGCCGACATCAGATAGTTGGCTTGCTTGAGGTACGGGCTGAGCTTGAGCACGCGGAAAATCCGCAGCATGCGGATGATCCGAATGATCAGCAGGTACTGCGCATCGCTGTAATACAGGGCGAGGATGCCCGGCACGATCGCCAGCAAATCCACCAGCCCGTAAAAGCTGAAGGCGTAGCGCAACGGCTTGGGCGAGCAGTACAGGCGCAGGATGTACTCGCCGAGAAAGATGATCGTGAAGCCCCACTCGATGTAGGCCAGCACGTCCGCATAGTTCTGGTGAATGCTGTCGATACTGTCGAGCATCACGATCACCAGACTGGCGAGGATGATCAACAGCAGGATGCCGTCGAAGCGACGCCCGGCGAGGGTGTCACTCTGGAAAATCATCACGTAAAGCCGTTCGCGCCAACTGTTGCTGCTGTCCATGGATAACGCCTGAATCGAAGATCAGCGCAGCCTAGGTTGATTCTCCCCATGAGCGCAAGGCGCACGCTCGACCGGCGTTTTGCCGAGCATCTGAATACCGGCGCGGATCAGCCAGCCGGCGAGGATGAACGGCGCGGTCAGAGTGGCGAGGCCGACGGCAGCAAATAGCGGAGTGACCAGCAGCGCCAGCACGATGCCGAGCAGCGGCAGCCATGGTTGTTGGCGTTGCGCGGAGAAGGCAAGGGCGGCGAGCACGGCGTTATAGCTGCCGAGACCGAGCAAAGCGGAGCCGCTTTCGTGATGCAGCAGGCTGGAGCCGAGGCCGATCGCCGAGGCGAACATTGCCCAGCCAAACGCCCGGCGATCAGCGATCAACAGACCGATGGCGATCAACGCGCCGGCCAGTGGATGACCCAGAAACATCACCTGGCCCAGACCGCGCAGTTCAGCGGCGAGCAGGTTCAGCGTGTTCATCTCGATGTGCGCCATCGGCGCCGACGGTTCGGCGAACAACAGCAGGATCCAGCTCAGCGCCACGAACGGCGAGGTGTAGGCCGGAATCGAGCGGCTGCGGTACACATGTTTGAGCCATTGCTGCGTGGCCATCGCGCTCAGTCCGCCGGCTGCGAGAATCAGCGGCGGCAGCATTGGCGACCACGGAAAATACAGGCTCAGCAACAGGCCAAGCAAGATGCCGTTGTAGCTGAACAACCCGGCTTGGCGATCAGCCTTGGCGTAGTTGCGCCGTTGCGCGGTGAGCAAACCGGCGACGGCACCGAGCAGTGCACCGGCGAACAGCACGGGCGCCGTCAGCAGGATCGCCAACAGGCACAGCAGGCCACACAGCGGATGGCGCTGGAGGAATATCTGACTGAAACCGTTGAGCAAAGCCTCGGCCCAGTCGGGGCAGTGGGTGTTGAAATGATTGGCAGGCATGGCAGTTCATTCGGTACTGATCGTTCCCACGCTCTGCGTGGGAATGCCTCAAAGGACGCTCTGCGTCTGCTCTTGGGACGCAGGGCGTCCCGGGCCGCATCCCTTTGCTGCGCGTGGGAACGATCATGGTGGGCGGTTAAATCAATGTTTCAATCCGCAGCGAGTTGGTCGACCCAGGCTGTCCGAACGGCACACCCGCAGTAATCAGCAGCGTGTCGCCACGCTCGGCCATGCCTTGGGCCTGGGCGATTTCCAGTGCGGTTGAGCAGACTTCGTCGACCTGACGCAGGCGATCGTTGACCACCGAGTGAATCCCCCACGCCACGCTCAGACGCCGCGCGGTTTGCAGGTTCGGCGTCAGGTTGAGGATCGGCGCTTTCGGCCGCTCCCGCGCTGCACGCAGACTCGAGGTGCCCGACTCGCTGTAGTTGACCAGCACCGCCACCGGCAGCACGTTGCTGATGCGCCGGATCGCGCAGCTGATCGCATCGGACACGGTCGCTTCAGCCTTCGGCCGGCTGACGTCGAGCTGGGTCTGATAATCCGGGCCGTTCTCAACCTGGCGAATGATCTTGCTCATCATCTGCACGGCTTCCAGCGGGTATTCGCCGGAGGCAGTTTCCGCCGACAACATCACCGCATCGGCGCCTTCGGCCACGGCGTTGGCGACGTCGGTCACCTCTGCGCGGGTCGGAGCAGGGGAGAAGCGCATCGACTCAAGCATCTGCGTTGCCACCACCACCGGTTTGCCCAGTTCACGGCACGTGGTGATGATGTTTTTCTGAATCTGCGGCACGCTTTCGGCGGGCACTTCAACACCGAGGTCGCCACGGGCCACCATGATCGCGTCGCTCAATTCGGCGATTTCACGCAGTTGTTCAACCGCCGAAGGCTTCTCGATTTTCGCCATCAGAAAGGCTTTGTCGCCGATCAGTGCGCGGGCTTCGACGATGTCCTGCGGACGCTGCACAAACGACAGCGCGACCCAGTCCACGCCCAACTCCAGACCGAAGCTCAGATCGCGACGATCCTTGGCGGTCAGCGGGCTGAGGTCGAGCACCGCTTGCGGCACGTTGACGCCTTTGCGGTCCGACAGTTCGCCGCCGTTTAGCACGGTGGTATCGATCGCATCGTCGTACTTGGTGACCACGCGCAGACGCAATTTGCCGTCGTCGAGCAGCAGATCCATGCCCGCTTCCAGCGCGGCAATGATCTCCGGATGCGGCAGATTCACTCGGCGTTCATCACCGGGTGTGGCATCCAGATCAAGACGGAATGCCTGACCGCGATGCAGCTGGACTTTGCCGTCAGCGAACTTGCCGACGCGCAGTTTCGGCCCCTGCAAATCCATCAGAATGCCCAGCGGATAGTTGAGCTGACGCTCGACTTCGCGAATCCACTGATAGCGCTTGGCGTGGTCGGCGTGATCGCCGTGGCTGAAGTTCAGGCGGAAGATATTCACCCCGGCCTCGACCAGTTCACGGATGTCTTCGATGCCATCGACAGCAGGCCCGAGGGTGGCGAGGATTTTGACCTTTTTATCAGGCGTCATGATTTGCAGCTCTCAAGGATCAGAATGGCGCGGAAGTCGTTGACGTTGGTGCGCGTCGGCTCGGTGACGATCAACGCATCGAGCGCCGCGAAATAGCCGTAGCCGTTGTTGTTATCCAGCTCGTCGCTGGCGCTCAAACCAAGGGCGGCGGCGCGGGCGTAGCTGTCCGGGGTCATGATCGCGCCGGCGTTGTCTTCCGAGCCGTCGATGCCGTCGGTGTCACCGGCCAGGGCGTAGACGCCGGGCTGGCCTTTGAGGCTGTCGGTGAGGCTGAGGAGGAACTCTGCGTTACGCCCGCCACGGCCATTGCCGCGCACGGTCACGGTGGTTTCGCCGCCGGACAAAATTACGCACGGCGCTGCCAATGGCTGACCGTGATTGATGATCTGACGGGCGATGCCGGCGTGGACTTTCGCCACTTCGCGCGACTCACCTTCGAGGTCGCCGAGGATTAGCGTGCTGAAACCGGCCTGACGGCATTTCACTGCCGCTGCATCCAGCGATTGCTGAGGGCGGGCGATCAACTGAAAGTGGCTGCGCGCCAGGCTCGGATCACCGGGTTTCACGGTTTCCGACTCAGGGCTTTGCAGCCAGGTACGCACCGAGGCCGGGATCTCGATGCCGTAGCGTTTGATGATCGCCAGCGCTTCGGCGGAGGTGCTTGGGTCAGCCACGGTCGGGCCGGACGCGATGACCGTGGCGAGGTCGCCCGGTACATCGGAAATTGCGTAGGTGTAGACAGTCGCAGGCCAGCAGGCCTTGCCCAAGCGGCCGCCCTTGATCGCCGAGAGGTGCTTGCGCACGCAGTTCATCTCGCCGATGGTCGCGCCGGATTTCAGCAGGGCTTTGTTGATCGACTGTTTGTCGGCGAGGGTGATGCCTGCGGCCGGCAACGCCAGCAGGGCAGAGCCGCCACCGGAGAGCAGGAAGATCACGCGGTCGTCTTCAGTCAGGTTGCTGACCAGTTCGAGCACGCGTTTGGCCACGGCCAGGCCGGCAGCGTCCGGTACCGGATGCGCGGCTTCGACCACTTCGATTTTTTCGCACGGGGCACCGTGACCGTAACGGGTCACAACCAGGCCAGACACTTCACCCTGCCAGTTGCGCTCGACCACTTGCGCCATCGCGGCAGCGGCTTTGCCGGCACCGATGACGATCACCCGACCGCTACGATCGGCAGGCAGATGGGCTTCGAGGACCTGGTTCGGATGGGCCGCGTCGATGGCTGTGGCAAACAGCTCGCGCAGCAGTTGTTGCGGATCGACCGACATGGCGGGCTCCCGGAATTCTTGTTATTCGAAAGGGCAACTCAGATCCCTTGTGGGAGCGAGCCTGCTCGCGAAGGCGGTGTGTCAGCCAACATGGATGTTGAATGTGCAACCGCTTTCGCGAGCAGGCTCGCTCCCACAGGGTTTGCGCAGGCTTTATTTGTTATCGCGAATCGAGAAGTTGGCCATGTGCTCCAGACCCTTGATCAGCGCCGAGTGGTCCCAGTTGCTGCCACCGATCGCTGCGCAGGTGCTGAACACTTGCTGGGCGTTGGCGGTGTTCGGCAGGTTGATGTTCAGCTCCTTGGCGCCTTGCAGGGCCAGGTTCAGGTCCTTCTGGTGCAGGCTGATGCGGAAGCCTGGATCGAAAGTGCCTTTGATCATGCGCTCGCCGTGCACTTCAAGGATCTTCGAGGAGGCGAAACCGCCCATCAGTGCTTCACGCACTTTGGCCGGATCAGCACCGTTTTTCGAAGCGAACAGCAGGGCTTCAGCAACCGCCTGAATGTTCAGTGCAACGATGATCTGGTTGGCGACTTTGGCGGTTTGACCGTCGCCATTGCCACCGACCAGGGTGATGTTCTTGCCCATGGCCTGGAACAGCGGCAGCGCGCGTTCGAAGGCATCGGCGTCGCCACCGATCATGATGCTCAGGGTTGCGGCTTTGGCGCCGACTTCACCACCGGATACCGGTGCGTCGAGGTATTGCGCGCCTTTCTCGTTGATCTTCGCCGCGAAAGCCTTGGTGGCGGTCGGCGAGATCGAGCTCATGTCGATAACGATTTTGCCTTTGCTCAGGCCAGCGGCAACGCCGTCAGCGCGGAACAGTACGTCGTCTACCTGAGGGGTATCCGGCACCATGACGATGATGAATTCCGCTTCCTGCGCGACTTCGCGCGGGTTGGCCAGGGCGACGGCGCCGGCGGCAACCAGGTCGGCCGGGGCGGCGTCGTGGTGCGCTGACAGGAACAGGCTGTGACCGGCTTTCTGCAGGTTCGAAGCCATTGGGTGGCCCATGATGCCGGTGCCGATAAATCCGATTTTAGCCATGAGAAAATCCTCTTGTTTTTATTGCTGCTTCAAGCAAAAAGGGAGCTGCTTTTATGTGGGAGCGAGCCTGCTCGCGAATGCGGTACGCCAGACGACATTGATGTTGAATGTGCCGGCCTCTTCGCGAGCAGGCTCGCTCCCACAGGGTTTTTGCAGTGTTCTTAAATTGCGTTATGGGTTTTCAGCCAGCCCAGGCCTGCTTCAGTGGTGGTCAGCGGCTTGTATTCACAGCCGACCCAACCCTGATAACCGATGCGATCGAGGTGTTCGAACAGGAAGCGGTAGTTGATTTCACCGGTGCCTGGTTCGTTGCGCCCCGGGTTGTCCGCGAGCTGCACATGGTTGATCTCGCCCAGATGCGATTGCAGGGTGCGGGCCAGATCACCTTCCATGATCTGCATGTGATAGATGTCGTATTGCAGGAACAGGTTGGCGCTGCCGACCTGTTCACGAATCGACAGGGCTTGCGCCGTGTTGTTCAGGTAGAAGCCCGGGATGTCGCGGGTGTTGATCGCTTCCATCACCAGTTTGATGCCCGCTGCCTGCAGCTTGTCGGCGGCGTATTTCAGGTTGGCAACGAAGGTCTTTTCTATCGTGGCATCGTCAACGCCTTGCGGACGAATACCGGCCAGGCAGTTGATCTGGGTGTTGCCCAGCACTTGCGCGTAGGCAATCGCCAGATCGACACCGGCGCGGAACTCTTCAACCCGATCCGGCAGGCAGGCGATACCGCGCTCGCCCTTGGCCCAGTCACCGGCCGGCAAGTTGAACAGCACTTGGGTCAGACCGTTGGCGTCGAGCTTGGCTTTGATTTCAGCGGAGCTGAAGTCGTACGGGAACAGGTACTCGACACCGCTGAAACCAGCCTTGGCGGCGGCGTCGAAACGGGCAAGGAAATCCTGTTCGGTGAACAGCATGGACAGGTTGGCTGCGAAACGCGGCATGGTGGTCTCCTGAAAAACGGATGTGACACGGTTGGTCAGACTGAACGCGATCAGTCCCCTCTCCTGGGGGAGAGGGTTAGGGTGAGGGGAAATCCTGAGTCTGATCCCGATTGTGCGAGCACCGCAAAACCTTTTCCTCACCCCAGCCCTCTCCCGGAGGGAGAGGGGGCTAGTTACGTTCAATCAAGCAGCGAAATCGCCGTTGGCGCATCGTTGCCGACCAGCGCCAGGTCTTCGAATTCGTTGACGGCGTTGATCTCGGTACCCATGGAGATGTTGGTCACACGCTCCAGAATGATCTCGACGATCACCGGCACCTTGAACTCTTCGATCATCTGTTCGGCCTTGCGCAGGGCAGGGGCGATTTCCGATGGTTCGAATACACGCAGCGCCTTACAGCCGAGGCCTTCAGCCACTGCGACGTGGTCAACACCGTAACCGTTGAGTTCCGGCGCGTTCAGGTTATCGAAGGACAGCTGCACGCAGTAGTCCATTTCGAACCCGCGCTGTGCCTGACGGATCAGACCCAGGTACGAGTTGTTCACCACGACGTGGATGTACGGCAGTTTGAACTGAGCGCCGACCGCCAGTTCTTCGATCATGAACTGGAAGTCATAGTCCCCCGACAGGGCCACGACTTTACGGCTCGGATCGGCCTTCACCACGCCCAGCGCAGCCGGAATGGTCCAGCCCAACGGGCCTGCCTGGCCACAGTTGATCCAGT
The DNA here is from genome assembly GCF_022662375.1 of Pseudomonas sp. CROZ-RG-20F-R04-15. Taxonomy (GTDB): domain Bacteria; phylum Pseudomonadota; class Gammaproteobacteria; order Pseudomonadales; family Pseudomonadaceae; genus Aquipseudomonas. The sequence goes on from NZ_JAKNQL010000044.1 coordinate 8,471, forward strand.
GACGCGGCTTGTAGACGTGCAGGAACTGCGCGCCGGCAATCTGCGACAGACCAATGGTGCTGACGTAGCAGGTGTCCTTGCCGAACACCTGGTTCATTTCTTCGTAAACGCGCTGTGGTTTCACCGGCACGTTGTCGAAGTGAGTCTTGCGGTGCAGGCTGGCTTTGCGCTGCTGGCAGTCTTGCAGCCAGGCACTGCGGTTTTTCAGCTTGCCGGCGGCTTGCCATTCACGCGCCACTTCGATGAACACGGTCAGTGCTGCAGCGGCGTCGGAAACGATGCCCAGATCAGGTGTGAACACACGGCCGATCTGCGTGCCTTCGATGTCGACGTGAATGAACTTGCGACCTTCGGTGTAAACGTCAACCGAACCGGTGTGGCGGTTGGCCCAACGGTTACCGATACCCAACACCACGTCGGATTTCAGCATGGTGGCGTTGCCGTAACGGTGCGAAGTCTGCAGACCGACCATACCGACCATCAACGGGTGATCGTCAGGAATTGTGCCCCAGCCCATCAGGGTCGGGATCACCGGAATACCGGTCAGCTCAGCGAATTCAACCAGCAGATCGCTGGCGTCGGCGTTGATGATGCCGCCGCCGGCCACCAGCAGTGGACGTTCAGCCTGATCAAGCAGCGCCAGAGCCTTTTCAACCTGAACGCGGGTAGCGGTCGGTTTGGCCAATGGCAGCGGCTGGTAGGCGTCGATGTCGAATTCGATTTCGGCCATCTGCACGTCGAACGGCAGGTCGATCAGCACCGGGCCTGGACGGCCGGAGCGCATTTCGAAGAACGCTTTCTGGAACGCGTAAGGCACTTGGCCCGGTTCCAGAACAGTGGTCGCCCACTTGGTGACTGGCTTGACGATGCTGGTGATGTCGACAGCCTGGAAGTCTTCCTTGTGCATACGGGCGCGGGGTGCCTGGCCGGTAATGCAGAGGATTGGAATCGAGTCGGCCGAAGCGCTGTAGAGCCCGGTGACCATGTCGGTACCGGCAGGGCCGGAAGTCCCGATGCACACGCCGATGTTGCCGGCCTTGGTGCGGGTGTAGCCCTCGGCCATGTGCGAGGCGCCTTCCACGTGGCGAGCAAGGACGTGATCGATGCCACCGACTTTCTGCAAGGCGGAGTACAGCGGGTTGATGGCAGCGCCCGGGATGCCAAAAGCGGTATCAACCCCTTCACGGCGCATCACCAGAACGGCGGCTTCGATTGCTCTCATTTTGCTCATGGTTTTGTGCCTCTTTACGTTTTGTAATTGTATACAAGTGGCTTTGCGCAGAGTGTATTCACGGCGGACGGCGCAGGTCAATCCATTTTCTCAAGCGTGTGTTTCATTCGTCGGAAGCCTGTCTGACTGTGGCTTTTCGTCGCATGTGGCGCTTTTCGAGAATTATTGTATACAAAAAAATAACTCATTGTGTTCTATTTGTTGCATCGGCCTGCGGCAGAAAACCGCAGGCCCACGACTTTCCCTATAACAAAATGAGGACGGCACCATGAGCGCTTTAACCTTGAAAGTCGCAGTCAACCTGGTCAACGAAGCCATCAACGCAGGGCGCGGCATCAACGCCGCGCCGCTGACCATCGCGGTACTCGATACCGGCGGCCACCTGATCACCCTGCAACGCGAAGACGGCGCGAGCCTGCTGCGCCCGAACATCGCCATTGGCAAAGCCTGGGGCGCCATCGCCTTGGGCAAAGGCTCACGCCTGCTGGCACTCGACGCGCAACAACGCCCAGCCTTTATTGCCGCACTGAACAGCATGGGCCAGGGCAGCGTCGTGCCGGCACCGGGTGGTGTGTTGATTCGTGATCAGGCGGGGAATGTGCTGGGCGCGATCGGGATCAGCGGCGATCTGTCGGATATTGATGAGCAGGTGGCGATCAAAGCGGTGGAGGCGCTGGAGTTGCGGGCGGATGCGGGGGTGGCTGCTTGATTTTGTAGTGTCTGATTAACCGCCTTCGCGAGCAGGCTCGCTCCCACATTGGATTTGTGTTCAGACACAAAATGTTTGAATACCCCAAGTCCCCTGTGGGAGCGAGCCTGCTCGCGAATACGATCTTGAGGACACATCTTGCTAAGAACCTGACAATTGCTCCGAAATCCACTGAACTAGCCTTTTCATGATCAGGACATGAAAAGGCAAAGGAATGCTGAATCTATCTGCTTCAAATCGTTTGCGCATTGGTCGTTACTCCGAACACAACCGCATCTACCTGCTGACAACCAATACGGCGGGAAGGCAGCCTTTTTTCAGCGATTTTGCACTGGGTCGATTGGTCGCCAGCGAATTTCACGTCGCAGAGGAAATGGGTATTGCCAATACGTTGGCGTGGGTTGTCATGCCAGATCATTTTCATTGGCTGATTGAATTGAAGCGCGGTTCGCTCGGCGATTTGATGCAGCGTACAAAATCCCTCAGTACCAAAGCCGTGAATCTCTCGACGGGTCGACAGACCAGTCTTTGGCAATCAGGCTTTCATGATCGTGCATTGCGCAGAGAAGAAGATCTGGTGAAGTTGGCTCGGTATATCGTGGCTAATCCGTTGCGAGCTGGTTTGGTTAAGAAGCTTGGCGACTACCCGCTGTGGGATGCGATTTGGGTTTGAGCGAGATTTTTGTGTTGCCGCCATTCGCGAGCAGGCTCGCTCCCACAGGGGATTTGTGAACGCCACAGATCCAA
>NZ_JAKNQL010000045.1 GCF_022662375.1 Pseudomonas sp. CROZ-RG-20F-R04-15
TTTAGTTTTTCAGCTTTTAGCCCTCGACCGCAGAAATATGCCCAAACATTTCCTGAGTAAACGCCACCCGCTCTTCAGCCGTCTCCGTCACCCCACGCGCCTTCAGCTCTTCCAGGCGCGCCTCGACGGCATGGGTGCGCAACGTCAGCCCGCAGTCGTTAGCAATCTGAATATTCAGCCCCGGCCGCGCATTCAACTCAAGAATCAACGGGCCTTTCTCCTGATCCAGCACCATATCCACGCCGATGTACCCCAGCCCGCACAGCTCATAACAGCCCGCCGCGAGTTTCATGAAACCGTCCCAGTAGGGCAGTTGCACGCCATCCACCGCGTTGGTGGTGTCGGGGTGTTTGGTGATGATGTTGTTCAGCCAGGTGCCGCGCAACGTCAGCCCGGTCGCCAGATCGACGCCGACACCGATGGCGCCCTGGTGCAGGTTGGCCTTGCCGCCGGACTGCCGGGTTGGCAGGCGCAGCATCGCCATCACCGGATAACCCATCAGGACGATGATGCGGATATCCGGCACGCCTTCATAACTGATGCTTTTGAAGATCTGATCCGGGGTCACCCGGTATTCAATCAGCGCCCGGTCACGGTGGCCGCCCAGCGAGTACAAACCGGTGAGAATGCTCGAGATGTGATGCTCCAGCTCCTCATGGGCAAGGATCTTGCCCGACACCGTGCGATAGCGGCCCTCGAAGCGGTCGGCAATCACGATGATGCCGTCACCGCCGGCGCCCTGCGCCGGTTTGATCACGAAATCGTTGCGCCCGCCGATGATCTCGTCGAGCTTGTCGATTTCCTTCTCGGTGGAGATCACGCCATACAGTTCCGGCACATGGATGCCAGCCTCGATCGCGCGTTCCTTGGTGATGATCTTGTCATCGACGATCGGGTAAAGGCTGCGCTTGTTGTACTTGAGCACGTAGTCGGCGTTACGCCGATTGATGCCCATGATGCCCCGCGCCTCCAGCGCTTTCCAGGTCTTCCAGAAACCGAACATCAGGCGTCAGCCTTCTTCAGGAAAGCCTTGAAACGCACCAGTTCGGTCAGGCGGTAGCCACGATAGCGACCCATCGCCAGCATGAAACCGACCAGAATCAGCAGGATCGCCGGGAAGGTGAACACGAAGTAAACCAGCTCCGGCACCGTCATGATCAGGTGCGCCAGGGACGCGGCGAACAGCGTGCCGATCGCGACTTTCAGCGCATGGTTGGCGCCACGTTCTTCCCAGGTGATCGACAGGCGTTCAATGGTCATGGTCAGAATCACCATCGGGAACAGCGCCACGGACAAACCGCGCTCCAGACCGAGTTTATGACTGAACAGACTGATGGCCGCGATCAGTACCACGACAAAGGTCAACACCACCGACAGTCGCGGCAGCATCTGCAACTTCAGGTGTTCCAGATAAGAACGTAATGACAGGCCCAGCGCCGTGATCACGGTAAACAGCAGAATGCCGAAGCCCAGTTGCGTCTCGCGGAAGGCGAGGGCGATCAGCACCGGGGTGAACGTGCCGAGGGTCTGCAGGCCGATCAAGTTGCGCAGGATCAGAATCACCAGCACGCCGATCGGGATCATCACCATGATCATGAAGGTCTGCTGGGTCTGCAGCGGCAAGCCGTACAGCGAGTATTCGAGGAAGTTGGCGTCGGTGTTCTCGTCGGTCAGCTTGGCCAGACGAATCGCGTTCATCTCGCTGTTGTTCAGGCTGAAGGTCACGTTGGCTTTCTTGCCGCCGTCGACGGTGATCAGGTTTTCATCGCCGGTCCACCACAGCAGGCGGTCGGTTGGCAGACCTTGCTCGCCGGTTTCCGGGTTGAAGTACAGCCAGTCGTTGCCGTTGAAGCTGCGCAGCCACAGTTCCGGGGTTTGCGGCTGGTCGGCGACGAGGCGGATGGTGTGGACTTTTTCCACCGGCACGTGAGCGATGGACAGCAGCAGTTCGACGATTTTGGCTTTGTGCGCGGTCGATGGATCGCCGGCCAGCAGCAGTTTCACGTTGTCATCGTTAAGGTTGTTGACGCGTTTGATCGCCTCGCCAATAAAGGTTTCGACGTCAGCCGAGTGTTGGCGGATCGGTGCAAGCAGGGCTTCGGCGGCGATTTTCTCAGGGCCTTCGATGGCCATGCTGTCGCGGAATGTCGGGCCTTTGACTTTGGATTTTTCAGCGGTGTAACGCTTGGTCAGCACCAGACGGTAATAAAGAGTCTGATTGCCCTTGGCCCGGCGCGCTGACCAGGTGACTTTGCGGTTGCCGTCGACGCGGTTCACGGCGACGCCATAATTATTGGAGATAAAGCTTTCGTTGAGGCTGACGTAATCGCGGCTCAATGGCGGCACGAACATCTGGATCTTCACCGGATCCTTGGTGCTGGCGACGAACTCGACCTTGGCGTCGATGTTCCACAAGTCGTCGGTTGCATCTTCGGTCACCGGGATGCCGAGCACGAAAATCTGATAGGCCGTAACCGAAACGCCCAAGAGCACCAGAATGGTGATCAGGATTTTCAGGTGGAAGGTTAGAGAACGCATGGAAATTACTCGGCGGTATGAGCGGCGATGGTGCAGGCGGGTTTGCCGGCAGCGTATTTAAGGCTTGGATCGACCAGCGCATCGAAGCGTTTCAGCGCTTCGGAGCCAATCAAAAGCGGATATTGGAACGCACTTCGGTCGGTCAGGTTCACTTCGATGCTGCGAAGCGCCGTGCCCATGCAGATATCCAGCTCGATCACCGGACGGGCGGTGTACTTCTTACCCTCTTCCGGGTCGTAGTCGCTGGCGCGGCGCTTGATCTTGCTGACCCGGGCCAACGGCCGTTCGATCGGGTGCGAATGCGCGGCATCGATCGCCAGGTAGAAACGTACCCAGGACTCGCCGTTGCGTTTAAAGCGTTTGATATCGCGGGCACTCAGCGAGGCGGTTTTCGCACCCGTATCGAGTTTGGCCGCGACTTCGAGATTGATGCCGTCAAGCGAAGCGTATTCGTTGAGGCCGTACACGGTTTTTTCCCCCGCGGCGGCGAGGCCGGGCAGGCAAAACAGGGCAAAGAATGTGGGAAAAGGCTTGAGTCTCATAAATCCTGGTGCGCAGCGTTCCGTTTTCGGTTCAGGTCCTTGGCAAAACTTGCGCAAGGCCCTTCGTGTGCCTATCAGCTTTTTATGACAAGCCGTACAAATGGCCAGCAAATGCGGGCGGCATTCTAGCACGGTGGTTTTATGGCGCCAGCGCCGGCACCGGTCTATAACCCTTGGTATTCCCTGTGGGAGCGAGCCTGCTCCGGGCGGCGTTCCGACGAAGGCGGTGCGTCATCTCAAGCAGATGCTGACTGACACTACGCTTTCGCGAGCAGGCTCGCTCCCACAGGGATTTATCGACCAATGGAAGATTGGTTGTGGTTATTAGACGATTGTCGACAATGTCTATTTATCCTTTGACTGATGCGGGCGAATTGGCTAGTTTTTGCCGCATTGGATTTAAAGGTGTCGACAATCATGCTGGATCAACTCGATCCCCCGGTCATCAGCGGCGACGATTCCGAGACACTCTCGGAAAACGTCTTCCGGCGCATTCAGGCGGCCATCGTCAAAGGCGAGATAGCCCCGGGCAGCAAGATCTCCGAGCCGGAGCTGGCGCGCACTTACGGCATCAGCCGTGGGCCATTGCGTGAGGCGATCCACCGTCTTGAAGGTCAGCGCCTGCTGGTGCGCGTGCCGCACGTCGGCGCGCGGGTGGTCTCGCTCAGCCATGCCGAATTGCTCGAACTCTATGAAATCCGCGAATCCCTTGAAGGTATGGCCTGCCGTCTGGCGGCCGAGCGCATGAGTGTCGAAGAAATCGACGAACTGCGCCGGGTACTGGAAACCCACGAGCGCGACGCGGCGTTTCAGGCTGGCGTCGGCTACTACCAGCAGGAAGGCGATTTCGACTTCCACTACCGGATCATCCAGGGCAGCGGCAACCGCACGCTCACGCAGATGCTCTGCGGCGAGCTCTATCAATTGGTGCGCATGTACCGCATCCAGTTTTCCACCACGCCGAACCGTCCACGCCAGGCCTTTGCCGAACACCACCGGATTCTCGATGCCATCGCCGACCGTGACGGCGAGCTCGCGGAATTGTTGATGCGCCGCCACATCGGCGCCTCGAAACGCAACATCGCCCGTCATTACCAGGACGGCGCCCACAATAAGACAGCCACTGAACGAGGTGAGTCATGAGTTCCAAGCACAGCACTCCAGGCCAGCGTTTCCGCGATGCGGTCGCCAGCGAGCACCCATTGCAAGTGGTCGGCGCGATCAACGCCAACCATGCGCTGCTGGCCAAGCGCGCCGGTTTCAAGGCGATCTACCTGTCCGGTGGCGGGGTGGCCGCAGGCTCGCTCGGCGTGCCGGATCTGGGCATCACCGGCATGGATGACGTGCTGACCGACGTGCGCCGGATCACCGATGTCTGCGATTTGCCGCTGCTGGTCGATGTGGACACCGGTTTCGGCTCGTCGGCGTTTAACGTCGCGCGCACCGTCAAGTCGATGATCAAGTTCGGCGCGGCGGCGATTCATATCGAGGATCAGGTCGGCGCCAAGCGTTGCGGCCATCGTCCGAACAAAGAGATCGTCAGCCAGCAGGAAATGGTCGACCGCATCAAAGCCGCCGTCGATGCCCGCACCGACGACAGCTTCGTGATCATGGCGCGTACCGATGCACTGGCGGTGGAAGGTCTGGAGTCGGCACTTGATCGCGCTGCAGCGTGCATCGAGGCTGGCGCCGACATGATCTTCCCGGAAGCCATCACTGAGCTGGAGATGTACAAGTTGTTCGCCAACCGCGTTAAGGCGCCGATCCTGGCCAATATCACCGAATTCGGCTCGACGCCGCTGTACACCACCGAGCAACTGGCCGGCGCTGACGTGTCGCTGGTGCTCTATCCACTGTCGGCGTTCCGCGCGATGAACAAGGCGGCGGAAAACGTCTACACCGCGATCCGTCGCGACGGCACGCAGCAGAATGTCATCGACACCATGCAGACTCGCATGGAGCTCTACGATCGCATCGATTACCACACGTTCGAGCAGAAGCTCGATGCGTTGTTTGCACAAAAGAAAGGCTGAATTTAAACCCCTGTGGGAGCGAGCCTGCTCGCGAAAGCGGCGGGCCGGGCAATATCAATGTGACTGACACGACGCATTCGTCGGAACGCCGCCCGGAGCAGGCTCGCTCCCACAAGTTTTCCCTACAAATTCAAAAAGATTGGAGAACACAATGGCCGAAGCAAAAGTACTCAGTGGCGCCGGGCTCCGTGGCCAGGTTGCCGGGCAAACCGCACTGTCCACCGTGGGCCAGGCCGGTGCCGGGCTGACCTATCGCGGCTACGACGTGCGCGAACTGGCAGCCGATGCGAAATTTGAAGAAGTCGCCTACCTGCTGCTCTACGGCGAACTGCCGACCCAAGCGCAACTCGACGAATACCAAGGCAAGCTGAGCAAGCTGCGCGACCTGCCGCCAGCGCTGAAAGAAGTGCTCGAACGCATCCCCGCCGACGCCCACCCGATGGACGTGATGCGCACCGGTTGCTCGTTTCTCGGCAACCTCGAACCGGAGAAAGACTTCTCCGAGCAGCGCGACAAGACTGACCGCCTGCTCGCCGCGTTCCCGGCGATCATGTGCTACTGGTACCGCTTCAGCCACGACGGCAAGCGCATCAACTGTGTCAGCGACGAACCGACCCTAGGCGGCCACTTCCTGCACTTGCTGCACGACAAGAAGCCGAGCGAACTGCACGTCAAAGTGATGAACGTCTCCTTGATCCTTTACGCCGAGCACGAATTCAACGCTTCGACCTTCACCGCCCGTGTTTGCGCCTCGACCCTGTCCGATCTGTATTCCTGCGTGACAGCCGCCATCGGTTCGCTGCGTGGCCCGTTGCACGGCGGCGCCAACGAAGCGGCGATGGAAATGATCGAACGTTTCTCGTCGCCGGAAGAGGCGATCAAAGGCACCCTCGGCATGCTCGAGCGCAAGGACAAGATCATGGGCTTCGGCCACGCGATCTATAAGGACAGCGATCCGCGCAACGAGGTGATCAAGGGCTGGTCGAAAAAACTCGCGGACGAGGTCGGTGACAAGGTGTTGTTTCCGGTCTCGGAAGCCATCGACAAGACCATGTGGGAGCAGAAAAAGTTGTTCCCCAACGCCGATTTCTACCATGCCTCGGCGTACCACTTCATGGGCATTCCGACCAAGCTGTTCACGCCGATCTTCGTCTGCTCGCGCCTGACCGGCTGGGCTGCACACGTGTTCGAACAGCGCGCCAACAACCGCATCATCCGTCCGAGCGCCGAGTACATCGGCGTTGAACAGCGCAAGTTCGTGCCAATCGAACGTCGCTGAAATGGTGAGTGCCAACCATCGGCATTGAAATTACCCAGATCCTGTGGGAGCGAGCTTGCTCGCGAATGCGGTAGATCAGTCGACATTGATGTTGAATGTCAGTCCGTCTTCGCGAGCAAGCTCGCTCCCACAGTGGTCGGTGTGAATTTCAGGGCGGTGTCTGGCCCACACTTTGAAACTACCGTGACCCGAGTCCTGACCCGATGAACACAGAATTCCGCAAAACCCTGCCCGGCAGCCCTCTGGATTATTTCGACGCTCGCGCGGCAGTCGAGGCGATCCAGCCCGGCAGTTACGACACCCTGCCGTACACCTCCCGCGTGCTGGCGGAAAACCTTGTGCGTCGCTGCGACCCGGCCACGCTTACCGATTCCCTCAAGCAAATGATCGAACGCAAACGCGACCTCGACTTCCCGTGGTTCCCGGCGCGCGTGGTCTGCCACGACATTCTCGGCCAGACCGCACTGGTCGACCTCGCCGGTCTGCGTGACGCGATCGCCTTGCAGGGCGGCGATCCGGCGCAGGTCAACCCGGTGGTGCCGACGCAATTGATCGTCGACCACTCGCTGGCGGTGGAAGCGGGCGGGTTCGACAAGCAAGCGTTCGAGAAAAACCGCGCCATCGAAGACCGTCGCAACGAAGACCGTTTTCACTTCATCAACTGGACGAAGAAGGCCTTCAAGAACGTCGACGTGATCCCGCCGGGCAACGGCATCATGCACCAGATCAACCTGGAGAAAATGTCGCCGGTGATTCAGGTGCGTGAAGGTGTCGCGTTCCCTGACACTTGCGTCGGCACCGACAGCCACACCCCGCACGTCGATGCGTTGGGCGTGATCGCTATCGGTGTCGGTGGCCTCGAAGCCGAGAGCGTGATGCTCGGTCGCGCGTCGTGGATGCGTCTACCGGAAAGCGTCGGCGTCGAACTGACCGGCAAGCTGCAACCAGGCATCACCGCCACCGACATGGTGCTGGCGCTGACCGAATACCTGCGCAAACAGAAAGTCGTCGGCGCGTGGCTGGAGTTCTTCGGCGAAGGCGCCGCGGCGCTGACCCTCGGCGACCGCGCGACCATTTCCAATATGGCCCCGGAATACGGCGCCACGGCGGCGATGTTTTACATCGATCAGCAGACTATCGATTACCTGAAACTCACTGGCCGTGAAGACCAGCAAGTGCAATTGGTCGAGCAGTACGCCAAGCTCACCGGCCTGTGGGCAGACAGCCTGAAAGGCGCGCAATACGAGCGCGGTCTGACTTTCGATCTGTCCTCGGTGGTGCGCAACATGGCCGGCCCGAGCAACCCGCACGCCCGCGTCGCGACTTCGGATCTGGCGGCCAAAGGCATCTCCGGGCAGTGGGAAGACGTGCCGGGGCAAATGCCCGACGGCGCGGTGATCATCGCCGCCATCACCAGTTGCACCAACACCAGCAACCCGCGCAACGTCATCGCTGCCGGCCTGCTGGCGCGCAACGCCAACAAACTCGGTCTGACCCGCAAGCCATGGGTGAAGTCCTCGCTGGCGCCGGGTTCGAAAACCGTGGCGCTGTACCTCGATGAAGCGGGGCTGACCACAGAGCTGGAACAGCTTGGTTTCGGCGTCGTCGCCTTCGCCTGCACCACCTGCAACGGCATGTCCGGCGCGCTCGATCCGCTGATCCAGCAAGAGATCATCGACCGCGATCTGTACGCCACCGCCGTGCTTTCGGGCAACCGCAACTTCGACGGCCGCATTCACCCGTATGCCAAGCAAGCGTTCCTCGCTTCGCCGCCGCTGGTGGTCGCGTACGCCATCGCCGGGACCATCCGTTTCGACATCGAGAAGGATGTGTTGGGCGTGGTCGACGGCAAGGAAATCCGCCTCAAAGACATCTGGCCGAGCGATGAAGAAATCGACGCCGTGGTGAAGTCTTCGGTCAAGCCTGAGCAGTTCCGTCAGGTCTACATCCCGATGTTCGCCGTCCACGAAGACACCGGCCCGAAAGTCACGCCGCTGTACGACTGGCGCGAGATGAGCACCTACATTCGCCGTCCGCCGTATTGGGAAGGTGCACTGGCCGGCGCCCGTCCGCTCAAAGGCATGCGCCCGCTGGCGGTGCTGCCGGACAACATCACCACCGATCACCTGTCGCCATCCAACGCGATCATGCTCGACAGCGCCGCCGGCGAATACCTGGCGAAAATGGGCTTGCCGGAAGAGGACTTCAACTCGTACGCCACCCACCGTGGCGACCACTTGACCGCACAACGCGCGACGTTCGCCAACCCGAAACTGTTCAACGAAATGGTCGTGGAAAACGGCCAGGTCAAACAGGGTTCGCTGGCGCGTGTCGAGCCGGAAGGCAAAGTGATGCGCATGTGGGAAGCCATCGAAACCTACATGGAACGCAAGCAGCCGCTGATCATCATTGCCGGCGCCGATTACGGTCAGGGATCGTCCCGCGACTGGGCGGCGAAAGGCGTGCGTCTGGCCGGTGTCGAGGCGATTGCCGCCGAAGGTTTCGAGCGCATCCACCGCACCAACCTGGTGGGCATGGGCGTGTTGCCACTGGAATTCAAGCCGGGCACCGACCGTCACACCCTGGCCATCGACGGCAGTGAAACCTACGACGTGATCGGCGAGCGCAAACCGCGCGCGGATCTGACGCTGGTGATCCATCGCCAGAACGGCGAGCGCGTTGATGTGCCGGTCACTTGCCGTCTCGATACTGCTGAAGAAGTGTCGATCTACGAGGCCGGCGGCGTTTTGCAGCGCTTCGCTCAGGACTTCCTCGAAGAGTCGGCGGTTGCCGTTTAAATCATGTTTTGTGCACGCGGGCGATACCGCCCGCGTTCGCGCTTAAGGAGCACTCATGGCTCACGCACCACAGATCAAAATCCCCGCCACCTACATGCGCGGCGGCACCAGCAAAGGCGTGTTCTTCAGCCTCAAGGATCTGCCCGAAGCGGCGCAGGTTGCCGGTCCGGTTCGCGACGCTCTACTGCTGCGCGTCATCGGCAGCCCCGACCCCTACGACAAGCAAATCGACGGCATGGGCGGCGCGACTTCGAGCACCAGCAAAACCGTGATCCTGTCGAAAAGCATCAAGGCTGATCACGACGTCGATTACCTGTTCGGTCAGGTCTCCATCGACAAGCCATTCGTCGACTGGAGCGGTAACTGCGGCAACCTCTCGGCAGCGGTCGGTTCGTTCGCCATCAGCAATGGTCTGGTCGACGCCAGCCGCATTCCGCACAACGGTGTCGCGGTGGTGCGCGTGTGGCAGGCCAACATCGGCAAAACGATTATTGCCCACGTGCCAATCACCAACGGCGAAGTGCAGGAAACCGGTGATTTCGAACTCGACGGCGTGACCTTTCCGGCGGCTGAAGTGCAAGTCGAATTCATGGATCCGGCGGCAGAAGAGGAGGGCGGCGGTGGCTCGATGTTCCCCACCGGCAACTTGATCGATGAGCTGGAAGTGCCGGGTGTCGGCACCTTCAAGGCAACCATGATCAACGCCGGCATCCCGACGATTTTCGTCAACGCCGAAGACATCGGTTACACCGGCACTGAGCTGCAAAGCGCGATCAACAGCGATCCGAAAGCGTTGCAGATGTTTGAGACGATTCGGGCTTACGGCGCATTGCGCATGGGCTTGATTGCCAATCTCGATGAAGCAGCGAAACGGCAGCACACACCGAAAGTCGCGTTTGTCGCCAAGCCTGCGGATTACGTGGCGTCGAGTGGCAAAGCGATTGGCGCCGGCGATGTCGATTTGCTGGTGCGCGCCTTGTCGATGGGCAAGTTGCACCACGCGATGATGGGCACGGCGGCGGTGGCGATTGGGACGGCGGCAGCCATTTCCGGGACATTGGTCAACCTTGCAGCGGGTGGTGTTGAACGTAGTGCCGTGCGTTTTGGGCATCCGTCCGGGACCTTGCGCGTTGGCGCTGAAGCCAGTCTGGAGAACGGCGAATGGGTCGTCAAAAAAGCCATCATGAGCCGCAGTGCGCGCGTGCTGATGGAAGGTTATGTGCGCATTCCGGGCGATTCTTTTTGATTTGAGATCTTTTACCCTCATCGGAACGCCGCCCGCCCAGCCCTCTCCCAAAGGGAGAGGGGGCCGACCGAGGTGTCTTGGGTTGTACATCGACCTGAAAGATCGAGGCGATTATGGATTCAGGGGTCGACCGAGGTGTTTGGGGTTGTACATCGACCTGAAAGATCGAGGCGATTATGGATTCAGGGGTCGACCGAGGTGTCTGGGGTTGTACATCGACCTGAAAGATCGAGGCGATTATGGATTCAGGGGCCGACCGAGGTGTCTGAAATTGTGCATTGACCAGATTGATTATGGATTCAATGGAGATCGTTCACTTCGGTGAACCTCTGAAGCCTCCCCCAATCAGTCCCCTCTCCCTC
>NZ_JAKNQL010000046.1 GCF_022662375.1 Pseudomonas sp. CROZ-RG-20F-R04-15
GATGCTCGAGGTACGCCGACTTGCACGTTTTGGGTCGAACTCAAGTCTTGAAAAGCCCCCGATCTGCCCCCTTTCCCCTCGCCAGCTTGAGATATTGAGCCGAACCCGAATCTTGAAAAGCATGAAGATCGGCCCCCTTTCCGAAATTTCGAGTCAAACTCAGGCTTTGAAAAGCATGAAGATTGGCCCCCTTTCCCCCTCGCCCCCTTGGGGGAGAGGGTTGGGGTGAGGGGGAGGCTTTTGACTTTGATCTGGCATCGGAGAGGACTACAATCCCCACCCCGCCTCAACGGCCGATCTGCCCCGCCCATGTTGACCTGTTCCGTACATCCCCTGCCCTATCGCGCCAATCCCGCCAACTATTTTGCGGCCATCCGCAACGCGCCCGGCGCCGTGCTGCTCGACAGTGGCCGCCCGAGCGCTGACCGTGGCCGTTATGACCTGCTCAGCGCCTGGCCGCTGGAACAACTGGCGGTGTTGCCGGACGAGAGCGGCAGCCATTTCCTGCAACGTCTCCGTGACAATCTGAATCGCCTCGGTGAGGCTGATTTACCAGCGGGTTTCGAGCTGCCATTCGCTGGCGGTTTGATCGGTTACTTGAGCTACGACTTCGGCCGGCATCTGGAAAACCTGCCGAGCCAGGCCCGCGATGATCTGCAGTTGCCGGATGCACGTTTTGGCCTGTACGACTGGGCACTGATCAGCGATCACCAGTCGGCCACCAGTCAATTGGTCTTCCACCCGTCGGTGATCGATAGCGAGAAACAGCGGCTGATTGCGTTGTTCACGCAGCCAGTCGCCAGTGCACTGACCCCGTTCAAACTGAACAAGCCGATGGCCGCCGATCTCTCGGCCGACGATTACCGTCAGGCGTTCGAACGCATTCAGCATTACATCCAGGCCGGCGACTGCTATCAGGTCAACTTCGCCCAACGCTTCCGTGCGTCGTGTCAGGGCGACCCGTGGCTGGCTTACTGCAAATTGCGCGAAGCCTGCCCGACACCGTTTTCCGGTTTCCAGAGCCTGCCCGACGGCGGCGCCGTGTTGAGCCTGTCACCCGAGCGCTTCGTCAAAGTCAGCAAACGTCAGGTGGAAACCCGGCCGATCAAAGGCACCCGCCCCCGTGGTCTGACGCCCGTCGAAGATGCCGCGAACGCCGCCGAACTGCTGGCCAGCCCCAAAGATCGCGCAGAAAACCTGATGATCGTCGACCTGCTGCGCAACGACCTCGGCCGCACCTGCCGCATCGGTTCGGTGCGAGTGCCGGAGCTGTTCAGCCTGGAAAGCTATCCGAACGTGCATCACCTGGTCAGCAGTGTGACCGGTGAATTGGCGGAGGATCGCGATGCACTGGACTTGATCGCCGGCAGCTTTCCCGGCGGCTCGATCACCGGCGCGCCGAAGATTCGCGCGATGCAGATCATCGATGAACTGGAGCCGACCCGGCGTGGCTTGTATTGCGGCTCGTTGCTGTACCTGGACGTGCGCGGCGAGATGGACAGCTCCATCGCCATTCGCAGTCTGCTGGTCAAGGATGGGCAGGTGTGTTGCTGGGGCGGTGGCGGGATTGTTGCCGATTCGGACTGGCAGGCTGAGTATCAGGAGTCGATCACTAAAGTCAGAATCCTCCTCGAAACCCTGCAGAACCTCTGAGGAATGATCGTTCCCACGCTCCGCGTGGGAATGCAGCCCGGGACGCTCCGCGTCCCATCCAAAGCCGAACGCGGAGCGTCCGTTGAGGCATTCCCACGCAGAGCGTGGGAATGATCATCAGGTAGCCAGGCTTACAGGCTGAGGTCGCGGTTGGAGGCCTTGAGGAATTCCTGCTTCAACTCGGCAAAGCTGTGCACTGCCGGAAACTGCGGAAACTCGCGAATCACATTATCCGGCGCATGGAACAGAATCCCCGCATCCGCCTCGCCCAGCATCGTCGTATCGTTATACGAATCTCCCGCCGCAATCACCCGGTAATACAGACTCTTGAAGGCCAGCACCGACTGGCGCTTCGGATCTTTCTGACGCAACTGATAGCTGGTCACTCGCCCGGTTTCGTCAGTAATCAGACGGTGGCAAAGCAAGGTCGGAAAGCCCAGTTGACGCATCAGCGGCTGCGAAAACTCATAAAACGTATCCGACAGAATCACCACCTGAAAGCGCTCACGCAGCCAATTGACGAACTCCACTGCGCCGTCCAGCGGCTTCAATGTGGCGATCACTTCCTGAATATCCGACAGCTTCAAGCCGTGCTCATCGAGGATGCGCAGACGCTGCTTCATCAGCACGTCGTAATCGGGAATGTCCCGGGTGGTGGCCTTGAGGGAGTCGATTCCGGTTTTTTCGGCGAAGGCGATCCAGATTTCCGGCACCAACACCCCTTCAAGATCCAGGCAAGCAATTTCCACAAGACACTCCCGTTTGTATTGATTATTTGAGTCGAGCGAGGCCGAACTCTAGCGACTCACATCCACACGCGCAACGCACAGTACGTCCCCGAGCCGTGCAGCTTTTTGTTACCATCAGCGCCATATAGAGCGCCCAGCGCCACCGACCTGTAGGAAGCCGCCCTGATGAGTGCAACGTTCGATGTCGTGGAACTCGCCACGACCTATGCCAACAAATCCGCGCAAGATATCCTCAAACTCGCGTTTGCCGAGTTCGGCGATGATCTGTGGATATCTTTCAGCGGCGCCGAGGATGTGGTGCTGGTGGACATGGCCTGGAAGCTCAACAAGAACGTCAAGGTGTTCAGCCTCGACACCGGTCGCCTGCACCCGGAGACCTATCGCTTCATCGATCAAGTGCGCGAGCACTACAAGATCGACATCGAACTGGTGTCCCCGGACTACACGAAACTCGAACCGTTCGTGAAGGAAAAAGGCCTGTTCAGTTTCTACAAGGACGGCCACGGCGAATGCTGTGGCATCCGCAAGATCGAACCGTTGCGCCGCAAGCTGTCCGGCATCAAAGCCTGGGCCACTGGTCAACGCCGCGACCAGAGCCCTGGCACTCGCAGCGCCGTGGCAGCGATGGAAATCGACACCGCGTTCTCCACGCCGGAGCGCACCCTGTACAAGTTCAACCCGTTGGCGCAGATGACCAGCGAAGAGATCTGGGGTTACATCCGCATGCTCGAACTGCCGTACAACAGCCTGCATGAGCGCGGCTTCATCAGCATCGGCTGCGAACCGTGCACCCGCCCTGTCCTGCCGAATCAGCATGAGCGCGAGGGGCGTTGGTGGTGGGAAGAGGCGACGCAGAAAGAATGCGGGTTGCATGCGGGCAATATCATCAGCAAGGCGTAACCTCCTGAATTGTTACGCCATTCCCTGTGGGAGCGAGCTTGCTCGCGAAAGCGTCGTGTCAGTCACTGAATTACGTCACTGATATACCGCATTCGCGAGCAAGCTCGCTCCCACAAGTTCCTTTAGCGATTCTAAAAATGTGTACACACGAATGTCACCATCGGTGCCATTTATGTGTGCACTTTTTTGTTTCCGCGCCCTGAAAAGTTACATCCCGCCTGAAAATTCCTCTCCCTCGCCGTCCTTCCAAATCCCCTTCCAAAAATAAATACCTGTTCAACCGGTCAATTTTTAACCACTTATTTTCAAACACTTAGCCCGCCTCGATAACTTTTCGAAATGAGCAACGCTGTCCATAGATCGCTAACTGGCACAAATCTGGCTTTAGTGCATACATGTTTTGTATACAAAACTGCAAAACATACACACTTTCGATCCGCAAGCCTGAAGCGCCCTATCCCGTACAGGCTGCAGATGCCCCGTAACCAGTGATGTTTTCACTGCCGCGACGAAGATATGTCGAGCCTGACCGCTCATGCACAGTCATCGCGGCCCTGAACATCAGGAGCCTGCCGGAATGCGTACAAGTCTCTCCAACAACATCGCGCTGAATCTGCCCGCCTCTGCCCTCGACCGACCGTTACCCGATGACGGCCTGAGCGAACCGTTACAACTGAGTCCTCGCCTGCACAACAGCGACCTCGCGCCGACCAAGGCCGAAGGTCGGCGCTGGGGCAAGTACAGCATCTTCGCCCTCTGGACCAACGACGTGCACAACATCGCCAACTATTCCTTCGCCATTGGGCTGTATGCCTTGGGCCTGGGTGGCTGGCAGATTCTGCTGTCGCTGGGGATTGGCGCGGCGCTGGTGTATTTCTTCATGAACCTGTCCGGCTACATGGGGCAGAAAACCGGTGTGCCGTTTCCTGTCATCAGCCGGATCAGTTTCGGCATTCACGGCGCGCAAATTCCTGCACTGATCCGGGCGGTTATCGCCATTGCCTGGTTCGGGATTCAGACGTATCTCGCCTCGGTGGTGTTCCGCGTGTTGCTCACAGCAGTGCATCCCGGTTTTGCCGAATACGACCACGATTCGATCCTTGGTCTGTCAACGCTTGGCTGGGTGTGCTTCGTGGCGATCTGGTTCGTACAACTGGCGATCCTCGCCTACGGCATGGAAATGGTGCGTCGCTACGAAGCGTTTGCCGGACCGGTGATTCTGCTGACCGTCGCCGCCCTCGCCGCGTGGATGTACTTCCAGGCCAACGCGACCATCGCCTGGTCGACTCGCGAGCCGCTGACCGGTGGCGAGATGTGGCGCAACATCTTCGCTGGCGGCGCCTTGTGGCTGGCGATCTACGGCACGCTGATTCTCAACTTCTGCGATTTCGCCCGTTCTTCGCCGTGCCGCAAGACCATCAAGGTAGGAAACTTCTGGGGTTTGCCGGTGAATATTCTGGTGTTCGCCGCGATTACTGTCCTGCTCTGCGGCGCGCAATTTCAGATCAATGGCCGGATCATTGAAAGCCCGACCGAAATCATCGCCTCGATTCCCAACACGTTCTTCCTGGTGCTCGGTTGCCTGGCGTTCCTGATCGTTACCGTGGCGGTGAACATCATGGCCAACTTCGTCGCCCCGGCGTTCGTCCTCAGCAACCTGGCGCCGAAGTACCTGACCTTCCGCCGCGCCGGGCTGATCAGTGCGACCATCGCGGTGCTGATCCTGCCGTGGAATCTCTACAACAGCCCGCTGGTAATCGTGTATTTCCTGTCCGGCCTCGGCGCCCTGCTCGGCCCGTTGTACGGCGTGATCATGGTCGACTACTGGCTGATCCGCAAAGGTCGGATCAACGTCCCGCAGCTCTACAGCGAAGATCCCAACGGCGCTTATTACTACAGCCGAGGCGTCAATTTCCGTGCGGTGGCGGCGTTTATTCCTGCGGCGCTGATCGCCATCGTCCTGGCACTGGTACCGGGTTTCCACAGTGTTTCGCCGTTCTCCTGGCTGATCGGTGCCGGCATCGCCGGAATGCTTTATCTGATCATCGCCAAGCGCCAGCCGCACTACGCCGACGTCAGCGGCGAATCGATCGCTGTCGACAACGTCTGCCATTAACTTCCTCGCGGCCCGGATTTCGGGCCGCAGAACTGCCCGCAATAAGGATTTCCCCATGCGTATTCTCGTGGTCAACGTCAACACCACCGAGTCCATCACTGAGGCCATCGCCCGATCGGCGCAGGCCGTTGCCTCACCCGGAACAGAAATTGTCGGTTTGACGCCGTACTTTGGCGCCGATTCGATTGAAGGAAATTTTGAAAGCTACCTGGCGGCCATCGCGGTGATGGATCGGGTGATGGCTTACGATCAGCCGTTCGATGCGGTGATTCAGGCCGGTTACGGCGAACATGGCCGTGAAGGTTTGCAGGAATTGCTCAATGTGCCAGTGGTGGATATCACCGATGCGGCAGCGAGTACGGCAATGTTTCTCGGCCACGCGTATTCAGTGGTGACCACGCTGGATCGCACCGTGCCATTGATTGAGGATCGGCTGAAACTCTCCGGGCTGTGGGATCGTTGTGCATCGGTGCGGGCCAGTGGTCTGGCCGTTCTGGAGCTGGAACACGAGCCGCAGCGTGCGCTGGAAGCGATCGTGCATCAGGCTGAACTGGCGGTGACGCAGGACAAAGCCGAGGTGATCTGCCTGGGTTGCGGTGGCATGGCCGGGCTGGATGAGCAGATTCGTCGACGTACCGGAGTGCCGGTGGTGGATGGGGTGACGGCGGCGGTGACGATTGCGGAATCGCTGGTGCGGTTGCGCTTGTCGACTTCTAAAGTGCGGACTTATGCGACGCCACGGCCGAAAAACATTATTGGTTGGCCGGGGCGTTTTGCCCGCTGAGGTCATCCTCGGAAACCGAGTCGACCCATTCGCGAGCAGGCTCGCTCCCACAGGGGAAATACATTCCAAATGTGGGAGCGAGCCTGCTCGCGAAGGCCACACCTCGGTCTGATGCCTTGCTCAAATAGCACTGAACCGCCGCGCCAACCCTCTATCAGCAAACTGCTCAATCAAAAAATCCACAAACGCCCGAGTCTTCCCCGGCAACAACTTATGCTCGGCGTAGTAAATCGAAATATTGCCATCATCGACAAACCAGTCCGGCAGCACCCGCTGCAACGTCCCCGCCTCCAGATACCCCACCGCAAACGGCATGCTCACCAGCGCAATCCCCAAGCCTTGCGCCGCCGTTCTGCAAGCGGCTTCGGAATCACTCAGGGTCATTCGCGCCTTGAGCACCAACGGTCGACAGTTCTGTGGATTGCGCCCGGTCAATTGCCAGGAACGCACGCGTCCGGTTTGCGGCGAACGGATCAGAATGCCGTCGTGATGGCGGAGGTCATCCGGCTCGATGATCTCGGGATTGGCCTGTAAATAGTCGGTGGACGCGACCAGTATCCGGTGCGCCGGGCTCAGTTTGCGTGCGATCACGCCTTGCGGCAGTTCGAAGCCACCGCCGATAGCCGCATCGAAGCCCTGTCCGATCAGATCGACCTGTCGATTATCGAAATGCCAGTCCGGATTGATCGCCGGATATCGTCGCAGAAACTCACCGAGCATCGGCACGATATGCAGGCAGCCAAACGCTGCGCCCATGCTGACTTTCAGCGTCCCCGCCGGCAACCCTTCGACGCTGGACAGATTGGCCACGGCATTTTGAATCGTCGTCAGACTGCCACTGACCTGATCCAGGAAAAGTTGCCCGGCCTCGGTCAGCGTCAGGCTGCGTGTACTACGCTGGAACAACCGCACGCCCAGCCGCACTTCGAGTTTGGCCACACTTTTGCCGACCGCTGCCGGGGTCAGGCTCAGACGTCGTGCGGCCTCGGCAAAGCTGCCGACTTCGGCACTGCGCACAAAGCATTCAATGCTGCTGAAGGTTTCCATGATCGCCACTATAAACTTCTGGTTTACACAGACTATAGCAATCATGGTCTACACAGTTGTCGATACCACGCCGATACTCGGCACCAATACCAAGGCATTCCCGCCTTGATCACTCTGGAGATCGAACATGACCACTCAACACCTCAGCGGCAAAGTTGCTCTGATTCAAGGCGGTTCCCGTGGTATCGGCGCAGCCATCGTCAAACGCCTGGCCGCGGAAGGCGCTGCAGTAGCCTTCACCTACGTCAGCTCCACCGCCAAAGCTGAAGAATTGCAGAACAGCATCACCGCCAACGGTGGCAAAGCCTTGGCGATCAAGGCTGACAGCGCTGATGCCGCCGCCATTCGCCACGCCGTCAGCGCCACAGTCGAAGCCTTTGGCCGCCTCGACATTCTGGTCAACAACGCTGGCGTGCTGGCCGTCGCACCGCTGGAAGACTTCAAACTCGAAGACTTCGACCAGACCGTAGCGATCAACATTCGCAGCGTCTTCATCGCCTCGCAGGAAGCCGCCAAGCACATGGGCGAAGGCGCACGCATCATCAACATCGGCAGCACCAACGCCGACCGCATGCCCTTCGCCGGCGGCGGTGTGTATGCGATGAGCAAATCAGCACTGGTCGGCCTGACCAAAGGCCTGGCCCGCGACCTCGGCCCACGCGGTATCACCGTCAACAACGTGCAGCCAGGCCCGGTCGACACCGACATGAACCCGGCCCACGGTGACTTCGCCGAAAGCCTGATCCCGCTGATGGCAGTGGGTCGTTACGGTAAAGCCGAAGAAATCGCCAGCTTCGTCGCTTATCTGGCAGGCCCGGAAGCCGGTTACATTACCGGTGCCAGCCTGACCATCGACGGTGGTTTCGGCGCCTGATTTATCTGAGTCGACTGAACAAAAAACGCCGCCCCTCTTGTTACAGAGGGGCGGCGTTTTTTTGTGTCAGAAGCTTACGCCCATTCCAGCGCCGGCAAGCCGCAAGCACTCGGAGTAAACGCTTTCAGTGTGCGCAGAATCCCGTCAGCGTGTGCATACTTTTCATCGGCCATGGCAGCATCGGGGATCGCAATCGCGGTCATGCCTGCGGCTTTCGCTGCGGTCACGCCAAACGGCGAATCCTCGAACACCAGACAATCTTCAGGCGCGACACCCAAACGACGGGCAGCGGTCAGGAAGATATCGGGCGCCGGTTTGGCCGCGCCGACTTCCGGATCGTCCGCCGTGACGATGAAATCGAACAGCGCAAACCAGTCGCGGTGCAGCGTG
This sequence comes from Pseudomonas sp. CROZ-RG-20F-R04-15, assembly GCF_022662375.1. Lineage (GTDB taxonomy): Bacteria > Pseudomonadota > Gammaproteobacteria > Pseudomonadales > Pseudomonadaceae > Aquipseudomonas. Next base: position 8,514 of record NZ_JAKNQL010000046.1, read on the forward strand.
GTTTTCTGGCCAAACGATTGACGCGACGAACTGGTGCCCACTGCGATTGGAATATTGTGCGCCTTGAGGTGGCGAATCAGCTCCTCGGCACCCGGCATCGCTTGCGCTGTTGGGAAACGCTCACGCATCAGTGGTTCGCGGATCACCAGAAATTCTTCGGCGGTGATCGGCAGATCCAGTGCCTGCACCACGTAATTGGCCAGATCGTTGGCCCCACGACCAATGATGTTCTGCTTGACGCTCCAGTCGAAGGTGCGCCCGTAACGCTGGGCAATCAGCGAGGTGACCTCGGTATAAATGCCTTCGGTGTCCAGCAGCAAACCGTCCATATCGAAAATCACGGCCTTGATCGGGCCGAACGCCTTCAGCGGTGCATTCATCATCGGATCCGTTAACAAAGACATCCCGGGCGGCACAGTTGGCGCCGCTACGCGGATCTGATTAAAGGGTTCAGCAGCATAACGAGCGTGGCAGACATTGAGCAACGGGCAATGTTCTTTGAGCCGATGAACTACTCGCGAGCATTTAGCGAAACATCCTACAGATAACGCCTACTCGCCCGACTTCTTTCCCGATTGATCCCCCGCAAAGTCCTCGT
>NZ_JAKNQL010000047.1 GCF_022662375.1 Pseudomonas sp. CROZ-RG-20F-R04-15
AATCACCGATCACTTGGTGGCGGCACCATCGGGTACGAACACGTAGCCCACGCCCCAGACGGTCTGGATATAGCGCGGTTTCGACGGATCAGGCTCGATCATGCGGCGCAGACGGGAAATCTGCACATCGATGGAACGCTCGAGGGCATCCCACTCGCGGCCACGGGCCAGGTTCATCAGTTTGTCGCGGGTCAGCGGCTGACGCGCGTTCATCACCAAGGCCTTGAGTACCGCAAACTCACCGGTGGTGAGCATGTGCACTTCGTCGCCGCGCTTCAGTTCGCGGGTGGCCAGCGACAACACGTAATCACCGAAAGTGACGTTTTCGTCTTCGCTGCCCGGTGCGCCCGGTACGGGTGCAGCCTGACGACGCAGGACGGCTTTGACCCGGGCCATCAGCTCGTCCGGGTTGAACGGCTTGGCCAGATAGTCGTCAGCGCCCAGTTCCAGACCCTTGATACGGCTCAGCTCGTCGCCTTTGGCGGTGAGCATGATGATCGGAATCTGGTTGTTGGCGCCACGCAGGCGGCGGCAAGCGGTCAGACCGTCTTCGCCGGGCAGCATCAGGTCGAGAACGACCAGATTGAAAACTTCACGCGACAGCAGACGATCCATCTGCTCGGTGTTCGGTACGGTACGGGCACGGTAGCCCTTGCTGACGAAAAAACGTTCCAGCAGGCTGCTAAGGCCCGGATCGTCGTCAACGATGAGAATTTTTTCGCCTTCAGCAGTTTGTGCAGTGCTGCTCATTGGATGCTCCTTTTAGCTCGGCGCGCATTATGGCGTAGCTGCCGTTATACGCACCGTGTGCATTGTTAGCAGATTTTTCCTTCACTGCCAGAAAACCGGGGTTTATGCCTACAGACTGCAACACCCCCGAATGACAGAACGCTGGTTATAATGCGCGGCGTTTTGTGCCAGGCAACGTCTGAATCGTTACCGCAGGTGGCAGGCTTTTTTTCCTGTCGTGCGCAGTAATTGTTCGATTTCACGGGTCAACGGGCTGCCTTTTGACCCAGGCAGCGGCAATTTTCTAGCCGCTCAACCAGACTCCGGGCCTTTATTTGCGCGCCTGAGAGCCTGCTTTCACAATATGTCAGGTGGTTTTATGGACAGCATCAACAGCCGCATTGCCGAGGAACTCGGTGTACGCCCACAACAGGTCGAAGCGGCCGTCGCGCTACTCGATGAAGGCTCTACCGTTCCCTTCATCGCCCGTTACCGGAAAGAAGTCACCGGCAGCCTCGATGACACCCAGTTGCGTCATCTGGAAGAGCGTCTGCGCTACCTGCGAGAACTCGACGAACGGCGCATCAGCATCCTCGCCAGCATCGAAGAGCAAGGCAAACTCACCCCTGCCCTCGAGCGCGACATCAAACTCGCCGACACCAAGACCCGCCTCGAAGACTTGTACCTGCCGTACAAGCAGAAGCGCCGCACCAAGGGCCAGATCGCCCTGGAAGCCGGCCTCGGCGACCTCGCGGATGGTTTGTTCAACGACCCGAACCTGGCCCCGGAAACCGAAGCTGCGCGCTTCGTTGACGCCGAAAAAGGCGTGGCCGACGTGAAGGCTGCGCTCGAAGGCGCCAAATACATCCTCATGGAACGCTTCGCCGAAGACGCCAGCCTGCTGGAAAAACTGCGTAACTACCTGAAACAGGAAGCGACCCTCAGTGCCCGCGTCATCGCTGGCAAGGAAGAGGAAGGCGCCAAGTTCCGCGATTACTTCGAACACGACGAACCGCTGAAAAGCATGCCATCGCACCGCGCACTGGCAATTTTCCGTGGCCGCAACGAAGGCATCCTCAGCTCCGCGCTGAAAGTCGGCGACGAACTGCCGGGCACCATGCACCCGTGCGAGGGCATGATCGGCCAGCAATTCAACATCCAGAACCAGAATCGCCCGGCCGACAAATGGCTCGGCGAAGTGGTGCGCTGGACGTGGAAGGTCAAGCTCTATACGCACCTGGAGACCGACCTGCTCGGCGAGCTGCGTGACGGCGCCGAAACCGAGGCGATCAACGTTTTCGCACACAACCTGCACGACTTGTTGCTGGCCGCGCCGGCCGGACCGCGCGCAACCCTGGGTCTCGACCCGGGCCTGCGTACCGGCTGCAAGGTTGCCGTGGTCGACTCGACCGGCAAATTGCTCGATCACGCCACGGTTTACCCGCACGTGCCGCACAACAAGTGGGATCAGACCATTGCCATTCTGGCGGCCCTGTGCGCCAAGCACTCGGTTGACCTGATCGCCATCGGCAATGGCACCGCCAGCCGCGAGACCGACAAACTGGCGATCGAACTGATCAAAAAATATCCAGCGATGAAAATGACCAAGGTCATGGTTTCCGAGGCCGGCGCATCGGTGTACTCGGCATCGGAACTGGCGGCCAAGGAATTCCCGGACCTCGACGTATCGATCCGGGGCGCGGTATCGATCGCCCGCCGCTTGCAGGATCCACTCGCCGAACTGGTGAAAATCGATCCGAAATCCATCGGTGTCGGCCAGTACCAGCACGACGTTTCGCAGCTGAAACTGGCGCGTGGTCTGGACGCTGTGGTCGAGGACTGCGTGAACGCCGTCGGTGTTGATGTAAACACCGCTTCGGTGGCGCTGCTGGCCCGAATCTCTGGCCTCAACGCAACGCTGGCGCAAAACATCGTCACTCACCGCGACGAGCACGGCGCGTTCAAAACCCGTGCGGCACTGAAAAAAGTCGCACGTCTGGGTGAAAAAACCTTCGAACAGGCAGCCGGTTTCTTGCGCGTGATGAACGGCGACAACCCGCTGGATTCGTCGGCAGTGCACCCGGAAGCCTATCCGCTGGTACAGCGCATCGCCGCTGAAACCGATCGCGACATCCGCTCGCTGATCGGTGATGCAGGCTTCCTCAAGCGTCTGGATCCGAAGAAATTCACCGACGAGACCTTCGGTCTGCCAACCGTCACCGACATCATTCAGGAACTGGAAAAACCGGGCCGCGACCCGCGTCCGGAGTTCAAGACCGCCGAGTTCCAGGAAGGCGTCGAAGATCTGAAAGACCTGCAACTGGGGATGATCCTCGAAGGCGTCGTCACCAACGTGACCGCGTTCGGCGCATTCGTCGACATCGGCGTGCATCAGGACGGTCTGGTGCACATTTCGGCGCTGTCGGAGAAGTTCATCAAGGATCCGCGTGAAGCTGTGAAGGCCGGCGACGTGGTGAAAGTGAAGGTCATGGAAGTCGACATCCCGCGCAAACGCGTCGGCCTGTCGATGCGCATGGGCGACACCCCGGGCGAGAAGATCGACGGGGCCCGTGGCTCGCGTCCGGGCTCGGCGCAACGCCAGCCTTCGAACAACGCACCACGCAAGGAAACCGCGACCGCTGCGCCAGTGAACAACGCAATGGCCTCGCTGTTCGCCAACGCCAAGCAGTTGAAGAAACGCTGATGGAGATTCCGGCCGGGCTCGTCGAGAGCGCGTTTTTCAAGCTGTTGGGCTGCCGCCTGCACAGCCTGGAAACCGGGGTGGCGCAAGTCGCCCTGGTGCTGGAACCGGAACTGCGCAATCGCGGCGGCAAATTGCACGGTGGCGCGCTGTTCAGTCTGGTCGACATCGCCATGGGGCTGGCCTGTTCCAGCACCCACGGCTTCGATCAGCAGAGCGCGACCATCGAGTGCAAGATCAACTATATCCGCGCCGTTTCCGATGGCGAGGTCATGTGCACCGCACGGGTTATCCACCCGGGCCGCCGCACGCTGGTGGTCGAAGCCGACGTGATGCAGGGCGACAAACTGGTCGCAAAAGCACAAGGCACGTTCGCTGTCCTGTAGCTAGACGCCATCAATTTGAGTTAATTTCGGCGCAACGAATCCTGTGGGAGCGAGCCTGCTCGCGAAGAGGGTGTATCAGCAATGCAGATGTTGGCTGACACACCGCCTTCGCGAGCAGGCTCGCTCCCACAGGGATTGTGCAGTTCCTGACTGACCGGCAAATGGCCTGCCGCTACAAAACCAGGCGAAAACGCCAGTTTCAACTTCACCCTTGTAGACCGTCCTGCCCACCCCCATATTGGGGCGACTGACGCGTGAAGGAATCCAAATTGAGCGAACTTCTCAACCGCCGCCTGGCTCTGCTCGGCGAGCGCGCTAACCTCTCTCTGCTCGAGCAGTGCCTGCACGGTATCGAACGTGAATGCCTGCGCGTGACCAGCGAAGGTCGCCTGGCGCAAACGCCGCACCCCGAAGCCTTGGGTTCCGCGCTGACCAACGAACAGATCACCACCGACTACTCCGAGTCGCTGCTGGAATTCATCACGCCCGCCCTGCCGGATCCGGCTGATACGCTGGCGAGCCTGGACAAGATTCACCGTTTTGCCTACAGCAAACTCGGCAACGAGTACCTGTGGAGTCCATCGATGCCGTGCCCGTTGCCGGCCGAGGAAGACATCCCGATCGCCTATTACGGTACCTCCAACATCGGTCAGCTCAAGTACGTCTATCGCAAGGGCCTGGCCCTGCGCTATGGCAAGACCATGCAGTGCATCGCCGGGATTCACTACAATTTCTCCCTGCCGGAACAGCTCTGGCCGCTGCTGCGCGAGACCGAAGGGTTTGTCGGCACCGATCGCGATTACCAGTCGTTTTCCTACATTGCGCTGATCCGTAATTTCCGTCGTTACAGCTGGCTACTGATGTACCTGTTCGGTGCCTCACCAGCGCTGGACGCCGGTTTCCTGCGCGGTCGTTCGCATCAACTGGAACAACTCGATCCGAACACTCTGTATCTGCCGTACGCCACCAGCCTGCGCATGAGCGACCTCGGTTACCAGAGCAACGCTCAGGCCGGTCTGACGCCGTGCTACAACGATCTGGCGAGCTACACCGACAGCCTGCGCAAAGCGGTGGCGACGCCGTACGCGCCGTACGTTGAAGTCGGCACGCACCAGGATGGCGAGTGGGTGCAGCTCAACACCAACATCCTGCAGATCGAAAACGAGTACTACTCCAACATCCGTCCGAAACGCGTGACCTACACCGGCGAGCGGCCGATTCAGGCGCTGGTGGCGCGTGGCATTCAGTACGTTGAAGTGCGTTGTCTGGACATCAACCCGTTCCTGCCGATGGGCATCGACCTCACCGAGTCGCGCTTCCTCGACGCGTTCCTGCTGTACTGCGCGCTGAACGACAGCCCGCTGCTGACCAACACCTCGTGCGGCAACGCCACGTCGAACTTCCTTAGCGTGGTCAAGGAAGGTCGCCGTCCGGGCCTGCAATTGCAGCGCGACGGTGAATCGGTGGAGATGAAGACCTGGGCGGCCGAATTGCTGGAGCAGATCGCCCCGCTGGCAGCGCTGCTGGATCAGAGCCATGGCGGCGATGCGCACAGCAAGGCGCTGGATGTGCAACTGGCCAAGGTCAGCGATCCGTCCCTGACACCGTCCGCGCAGGTGCTGGCGGCGATGGCTGAGCATAAGGAGAGCTTTGCGCAGTTCTCGTTGCGTCAGAGTCAGGCGCATGCCGAGTTTTTCCGTAGCGAGCCGTTGGCGGCGGATGAGCAGGCGAAGTTTGAGGAGTTGGCGCGTTCGTCGCTGGCTGCGCAGGCTGAGCTGGAGCAGAACGAGGTTGGGGATTTTGACGTGTTTGTCGGGTCGTATCAGGCGAGTATTTTGGCGATCAGCAACTAAACGTCGCTTGAAGAGCCCCTCACCCTAGCCCTCTCCCAGAGGGAGAGGGGACTGACCGAGTTGTTGATGCGAAGTACGCTGACGTGAAATACCGAGCCGAACTCAGGCCTTGAAAAGCACAGAGATCGGCCCCCTTCCCCCCTCGCCCCTCTGGGGGAGAGGGCTGGGGTGAGGGGGCAAAGATCTAACGTCGAACGAATAAATCCGCACCGCCCACAAACTCCCCCGCTTGATCGTACCCACGCTCCGCGTGGTAACGCCTCAAGGGACGCTCCGCGTCCAGGTGACGCGGAGCGTCACCAGCTGCATTCCCACGCAGAGCGTAGGAACGATCTGAGCCCCTCCTTAGATTTTTCCGCTCATAAGCTCATTCGAAAAAGTTATTTATTTACCGATTCTTAGATCATTTAGTCTCCTTTCACGCCGACACTCGGTCGCCTGATATGGAGCTGTTCAATGAGACTGAATTTCCCGCTTCGCCTGCTCGCCTTAGCCTCCCTGGCTGCCGCGAGTTTTCTGGCTCAGGCCGCCGACCTCACCGTCGCCTACCAAACCACCGTTGACCCGGCGAAAGTCGCCCAGGCTGACGGCGCTTACGAAAAAGCCACCAAAGCCGATATCGCCTGGCGCAAGTTCGACAACGGCGCCGACATCATCGCCGCCATCGCTTCCGGTGACGTGCAGATCGGCTATCTCGGCTCGAGCCCGCTGACCGCAGCGATCATGCGCAAAGTCCCGGTCGAAACGTTCCTCATCGCGACGCAGATCGGCGCTGCCGAAGCATTGGTCGCGCGCGACGGTTCCGGGATCAAGACCCCACAAGATCTGGTCGGCAAGAAAATCGCTGTGCCATTCGTGTCGACCGGTCACTACAGCCTGCTCGCCGCGCTGAAGCACTGGAACATCGATCCATCGAAAGTCACCGTGCTCAACCTCGCCCCGCCAGCGATCATCGCGGCGTGGAAACGCGGTGACATCGACGCCACCTACGTTTGGGATCCGGCGCTGGGCGTGGCCAAGGAAAACGGCAAAGTGCTGATCACCTCCGGCGAACTGGCCAAGTTCGGCGCGCCGACTTTCGATGCGTGGATCGTGCGCAAAGACTTCGCCGAGAAGCACCCGGAAATCGTCACCGCGTTCGCCAAGGTCACCCTCGACGCCTACGCCGATTACCGCAAAGACCCGAAAGCCTGGCTCGCCGATCAGTCCAACGTCGACAAGCTGGTGAAACTCTCCGGCGCCAAGGCCAGCGATATTCCGCTGCTGCTGCAAGGTAACGTCTACCCGCTGGCGGCTGACCAGGTCGTCAGCCTCGGCGCGCCGACCACCAAAGCCATCACCGACACCGCCGCGTTCCTCAAGGAGCAGGGCAAGGTCGAAGCCGTTCTGCCGGACTACGCGCCGTACGTCAGCGCCAAATACATCACCAACTGATCGGGAGTTAACCGCGATGGCCTTGCTACAGCTGGAGCGCATCAGCGCACAGTACCCGGGCAGCCCGACACCGGTGCTGGCGGATATTTCACTGACCCTGGGGCCTCAGCAATTGCTGGTCGCCCTCGGCCCGTCCGGCAGTGGCAAGACTTCGCTGTTGAACCTGATTGCCGGCTTCGTTGAGCCGAGCGCCGGGCGCATCACCCTCGACGGCGTGCCGGTCAAAGGCCCGAGCGCCGAACGTGGCGTGGTGTTCCAGGATGACGCTTTGCTGCCTTGGCAGGACGTGTTGGCCAATGTCGCATTCGGTCTGGAACTGGCCGGTGTCGCCAAAGACAAACGCGAAAAGATTGCCCGCGAGATGCTTGCGCTGGTTGATCTCTCCGGTTTCGAAAGCCGTCGGATCTGGCAGCTTTCTGGTGGCCAGAAACAGCGCGTCGGCCTCGCCCGCGCCCTCGCCGCTGACCCGCGTGTATTGCTGATGGACGAACCCTTCGGCGCCCTCGACGCGTTTACCCGCGAGCAGATGCAGGAGCTGTTGCTGCAAGTCTGGCAGCGCACCGCCAAGCCGGTTTTCCTGATTACCCATGACATTGAAGAAGCAGTGTTTCTCGCCACTGACCTGATTCTGCTCGCGCCGAATCCGGGGCAGATCGTTGAGCGCCTGCAGCTGGATTTCGGTCAGCGTTACGCCGCTGGCGAGTCCGCCCGTGCGATCAAATCCGATCCGCGTTTTATCGAAACCCGCGAACACGTGCTGAGCAAGGTGTTCTCGCAACGTAGCGCCGCACAACGGCAGGAGCGCGCATGAGCAGTTACGACGTTTCCTCGGCTGCGGTAAAACCCGCGACACCGTCGGTGGCGATTCCCGTACGCCGCAGCCTCAGCACCCGCTGGATCAGCCTGCTGACGCTGTTCGCGTTGTTGGCAATCTGGTGGGCCGTAACAGCCACTGGATTGATCGAGCCGCTTTTCTTGCCGCCACCGTCCGCCGTGCTGCAAAAAGGCTGGTTGCTGGCGACTACCGGTTACATGGATTCGACGTTGTGGCAGCACTTGGGCGCCAGCCTGAGCCGCATCGGTCTGGGCCTCGGTTTTGCGATCCTGACCGCCGTGCCGGTGGGCATTGCCATTGGGGCCAATCGCATCGCCCGTGGCGTGCTCGATCCGCTGATCGAGTTCTACCGCCCGATCCCACCGCTGGCGTATCTGCCGCTGATCGTGATCTGGTGCGGCATCGGTGAGTTGTCAAAAGTGCTGCTGATTTATCTGGCGATTTTTGCGCCGATTGCGATTGCTACCGCCACCGGTGTGCGTATGGTTGATCCAGCGAAATTGCGTGCGGCGCAGTCGTTGGGCGCGACGCGTTTGCAGCTGATTCGTCATGTGATTTTGCCGAGCGCCCTGCCGGACATTCTCACTGGCGTGCGCATTGGTCTGGGCGTGGGCTGGTCGACCTTGGTCGCGGCGGAACTGATCGCCGCCACCAGCGGCTTGGGCTTTATGGTGCAGTCGGCTGCGCAGTTCCTCGTCACCGATGTGGTGGTGCTGGGCATTCTGGTCATCGCCCTGATCGCCTTCGCCATGGAAATGGGCCTGCGCGCCCTGCAGCGCAAACTGGTGCCGTGGCACGGC
>NZ_JAKNQL010000048.1 GCF_022662375.1 Pseudomonas sp. CROZ-RG-20F-R04-15
AAGCCACACCCGGGCGGTGGATGACCATTCGACTGAGACGGTGGGTGGTGTGAAAAAGATCGAGGCGCTGGGCGCGCTCAAGTTGATGTCGGGCGGATCTGCGAGCCTGGCGGCGGTGGACGATCTGCACCAGGCGACCGGGCGGGATCTGAACGTGGTTGTTGGGCAGAAGCATAACGCCACGGTGGGCGGCGATATGCACGAACGGATCGAAGGCTTGCGTCAGAGCTTGGCCGGGACAAGTCAACGGATCCAGGCACCGAAAAGCTGGATTGGATCAGAAACCGTAAACACCCTTGAACTGATGGTTGAGTTGTTGGCGATTGTTGGGGATATGAATTCGGCAATTGCCACTCATGTCCACCCCCCGTTAGCTCCTCCCGCTTCTTCCACGATTTTCCAGACCTTTTCCCAGAGCGCGAAGAGATTAGAAGCACTGCAACGCACGATAACCCTATAAACCCTAAGATTTGTCCTATGATGTGGATTCGTCTAAAGGGAGGGATAGACATGCAACCAAAGGTTTTTATTTCCTACAGTTGGAGTTCACCAACTCATCAAGAGTTGGTGAAGTCTTGGGCCGACCGTTTGCTTGAAGATGGCATCGATGTCGTGCTTGATATTTACGATTTGAAGGAGGGACACAATAAATTCGCATTTATGGAGAGCATGGTTTTAGATGAGACAATCTCTCATGTACTTGTTATATGTGACAGAGTTTACTCTCAAAAGGCCGACGCGAAAATTTCCGGTGTGGGAACCGAATCCCAAATCATTTCCAAACAGGTCTACGAGAAAGTAAACCAGACAAAATTTATTCCTATCATTTGTGAGTACGATGAAGCCGGACAGGCGTATACCCCCCTATTCATCAGCTCGGCGATATATATAAATTTCTCCTCTCCCGAAGCGGTGAATGAAAACTGGGAAACACTAGTTAGACTTCTGCATGGCAAGCCTTTGCATCGTAAACCTGCTATCGGAAAGCCTCCTGGTTATATAACTGCCGAAGCGTCTGAAAATGCAACTCCAAGTGCAACAAAATTTTATTCACTTAGACAAGCAGTGCTCCAAAATAAGCCCGGAATACCTGCGTATCGGGAAGACTTCTTAACGACTTGCTATGAGTTTGTAGATTCTATGAGGGTGCGTACGCCACCAAATTTAGACACCTTGGGGGAGCGGGTTTTGGGTGACTGCGCCCGCCTAAAAGATGTTAGAGACCAGTTAGTTGACTGGATCTCACTGGAGGTAAACCGCGCAGATGAGAATTCGTTCGGCGAAGTCATTCTCAAGGTTCTCGAGAAGATTCTGGATCTAAAATCAAAGCCTGAAGAACTCAACCCTTGGAACGAGGCATGGCTTGACGCTCTCCACTTATTTGCCTATGAGTTATTCATCTACATCATCGCCACTTTAATGAGGAGCGAAAAAACAGTAATCCTAAAAATGATATTTGAGACACAGTTTCTGCTACCAAAAGCAGAAAGAGATCGTGGACGAAAATTCGACGGGTTCGGCTCGTTCTGGACATTCTCCTCAACTTTAGGGGCTGTACTAAAGCCCGCTGATGGCGGCAATTACAAGAGCACAGCAGGAGAGCTAGTAAAGCGGCAGGCAGATCGGCAAGACACACCTTTCTCTAGTTTGAAAGAAGCAGAGCTGCTTATTACTCTCGCATCTTTCGTCACTTCTAGCTCTCGACCTTGGTACCCTCAGACTTTTTTCTATTCTGCTTTTCACGAAGAATATGAATTCTTCCTTCGAGCGACTCAGCGCAAACACTTTTCGAAGCTGCAAATTATTCTCGGAGGCAAAACGCTAGAAGAAATAAAGCAGGCGGTAATAATGAGTTCGAAAAACTTACCGAACGAGTACAGAGGTTTTACTCAAAATGGCCCTTTTTGGGATGCATTTAATCTCGATCAGATGAACACGCTATAGCTATTACAATGTGAGATAGGGTGGGGCACCTCCCTATCGACACAAGTCAAGACAGCCTACACCACCAAGATTGCGCATAAGCGCAGCCATCGATGTACTCAATACCGCTTAATACGAATCCTGTAACGGCCATCCCTGCCAAAGTCGCATCAAGCAAAGGCGGCAGCGGATCCGGATCAAGTGGCATTCCCACCTCAACGCGGGCAACGTTAGCTGCACGGCCTAATTCATGGCATTGAGTAGAATTGACCATCACGTTGCCCCGGATAGCCGGATACCGGCGCCGCTCCTTCGGATCCAGCGCGATACCACGAAGACGCATTGGGGTGACAAGTACGTGCATGGCTTCTCCTATTCGTCAGCGTCGAGGTCAAGTAACGACTCAACAGCGTAGGCCAGCGCCGCATCCGCTAACTCAAGCAAGTCGCCAAGCTTGTCAGCGTCAATCACTTGGCCCTGGTGCAGTGCATGCGCTTGCCGAAGCAACGCTTTGTGATGGGCACCAGGCATTGCGAGTAACGACACCTCATCACGCAGCATGATCCGCCACTGCGCCATTGAGGGCGCTTCAGTCGTCAGGGTTCCAGCAGATTCTACATTCATCGGCCATGCCTACCTTGCTGAAGCACTGTATATGCAGACAGTATATCGGTAGGCGTATTACTCAACATCAATGGAGCGACTGACGGCATCTCGCGACCAGTGAAGAAGTGCATTTCTGATTCGATGCCCGCAGCTGATCGGCCCGTGGAAAATCCTGCAGCCAAGAAAAAATCTGCTGAAAAAGCACTTATCCCCCTCCCGCCGACGGGCTTTGCGTCCCTTTTTTATGCAAAGGCCAGAGTGGTGCAAACACCTGCTCTGGCCAAGCCTGCTGCGGGGGCTGTTGGCGTTGTAGCGATTGCACGCAGTGCAAGGTTTTGCAAAAAAGAGCAAAGGTAGTTGCACTGCGTTGTGGAGCATCGACGAGTTGGCCAAGGGAGTGAAACGCCCGGCGTGCAGGGGCGACGCCCTGAAAAACCTACCGTACAGAATGTTTTCGTTTTCGGCACTGGTCGCACCAGCTGGAAATCCGACACCGCTCAGTCCGCTTGCAAAACGGCTGTAAGGCCCAGCCTGCTTGGCTCTCCGTTATTTTCTGGTATTGCACAGGGTAACCAAGGATTTACCTGCCACCATTGCCAATTTGCATGATGTGAAAAACGTCGGAAAGGGACGTCTTCTTGGCCAATTTTCAGACGTGGGCTGGGAAAAAGGTAATTTTGGTAAGCGAGGTGTAGAAACGCGCTACAGCCCTTGTCATGCCTGGCTTTCACTCATTACCTCAAGAGGTAATTTTAGGTAAGAATTAGGGTAATAATTTCTGAAGTGCCCGGTTTTACTGGGTTTGAGGGCTATAAGGGATTACTCATAGGAAAGGTAATTTTCTAACCTCATACTTACCAAATTATTACCTTGCTTACTGCTCTCAACGCCCCGATTTTCAAGGCTTCCAGAGCTTGCCTTATGCCGCATTACCAAAATTACCTTTTTCCCATGGGTCAACATGAAACGTCGAAACGGCCTTCGCGTCCGTGTTCTGCAACCTGGTGCGCAAAACCCATGGGACTGACATGGGACTGAGATTAAAAAACTCGCTCCTCTGCAGCCCTTATAAACCGGGGGGGTATGCTCAAAAAACCGCAAACGGGTAGTTTCGAATCTCTCCTTCACCGCCATATTCAGTACACAAAACCCCTGATTTCGAAAGAAGTCAGGGGTTTTGTGCATTCTGGCGTCTGGATTTTATGAGCGGCGAGTTGAGATCAGTGTTGAGCGATTACAATCGCCGGCTTATTTATCAGTAGAGGGACGCCATTCCATGATCATTTCCACCACGCACGCCATTGAAGGCCGACAGATCACTGCGTACCTGGACATCGTCAGTGCCGAGTCGGTGCAGGGCGTCAATGTGATCCGTGACATGTTTGCCGGTATGCGCGATTTTTTCGGCGGGCGTTCGCAGACGCTGGAGCGGGCTTTGAAGGAGGCGCGTATTCAGGCGACCGAAGAAATACGGGAGCGTGCGCGTGCTCTGCAGGCTGATGCGGTGGTCGGTGTGGATTTCGAGATCAGCATGCCCGGCGGCAAGGGCGGGATGGTTGTGGTGTTTGCGACGGGTACAGCGGTGAAGTTGCGCTGAATTTGTTTGACGGGTGTGTGAGCCCATTCAGAGGTTGAATGGGCTCAGTCTTTCTGTGTAATCAGCCTTGTGGCTTGAGGATCACAGTGCCTCTTTCGTCATAGGTCAGTGGTGTATCGATGGCGACGAGAGGGGGTGTATCAGAAGGTGGGCTGGGTTCGACTGGCTTGCTGGGATGGTAAATGACCCCGGGTTGCAGAACCGGTGTATCCGGACCCGGATACTTGATGGTGATTTCACCGGAAGCGATCTTCTCCTTGAGTTTTTCCGCGCCAGCCTTGCCGGCTGCGATCTGTTCGTCCGTGAGTTTTACGACAGGCATATTGGGGAATCCGTTGATTTGCATGTTCTCTCCTTGAGATTCATTTGTATGAAAAAGGGCAACGGCCTGTCTCCGGAATTCTTTAGCGGTGTAGGACCAATGGCATTTCATCGCGTTGATTTTTTGTAGGCCATTCGTCGGGCGTCAGGAGATCTGAATAACAAGTCCAGGAATGACCGGCTAGTCTCAAAAGCCTTGGAGGTCGATATTTTTTCAGGCGAATGGGTTTTTGCCGGTGTCGACCAGTGGCAAAGGGGCGATGGTATGACTGATCCGTATATCGAAGACGATGGCGCTGAATTTTCCTTCAACAACTGCGTACGGTGCGGCCAGACCGAGTACCAGGCAGGCTTTGGCGAGGATCCGGTGCAGACCGGCAAGATCAAATCCACAGCACCGAAAGGGCCGAAGGCAAAATTTCTGCCCAAGGTCAGCACGCGAGCCAGAAAATAATCTGGCTCTGTATAACCCCGTCTTTGCGTCATTGAACGGGGTTTTTTATGGCTGATCGATTGAGGAAATGTCCTACGCATTATGGCGATGAATGCGGTGGGCTTTCACAAACTTTTCACGTCTACCGCAGTAGGGTGAAGCCATCCGTTAGAAAGCAAGTCTCCAGCCCGTCTCCCCAGCGGGCTTTTTTTTGCCTGTCATAAAACCTTTTCCGGAATCGCTGTCCAATCGGCGCCAAGTACGCGAAGACCTATGATTTCGACTGGACTTTTGCGCCGCGGCGACATTAAATCCCGGCCCTTTTTGTCATCCCATTTTTTGAGGTTTTCGTCATGCGTTTAACACTGCCTGCTCTGGTTCTGGGGCTTCTGGTTGCTCAAGGTGCAATGGCTGCCGGTGATGGCACCGCGGCGCTGGGCGGTGGCCTGGGTGGTGCGCTGGGTAATGTGGTCGGCCAGAAAATGGGCGGCAGCACTGGCGCGGCACTTGGCGCTGGCGTCGCAGGTGCGGCAGGTAGCGCAATGGCGGCGCGCAAGGGTAGCCGGACTAAAGCGGCGATTGGCGGTGGCGTTGGTGCTGCTGGCGGTTCGGTGATCGGCAACAGCCTGGGCGGCAAGACTGGCGCCACAATTGGTGCAGGCCTGGGCGGTGCGGCTGGCGGCGCGGTGGGCAGCAACCTGTCCAAAGGTCATAAGCGTCACTGAGACTTATCGTTTGTCGGAAAAGGCCTGGCTTGATGCCGGGCTTTTTCATGGCTGAACGTTTTTCCCGTTGGCATCTCCAATCTCACATAGGCCCTTGTCTGGGCGGACTGTCCCGCTTCGGGAACTGAGAGGTTCATATGCGCTTGTCATTATCTGCACTGTTTTTCGGTTTGCTGGTAGCACAAGGGGCGATGGCCGCTGGTGATGGCACCGCCGCTGTGGGTGGCGGCCTGGGCGGCGCACTCGGCAATGTGGTCGGTGGACAACTCGGTGGCAGTACTGGCGCAGCAGTAGGTGCAGGCGTTGGCGGCGCGGCCGGCAGTGCCGTCGGGGCGAATAAACGCAATCGAACCGAAGCTGCCATTGGCGGTGGTCTCGGCGCGGCGGGTGGCTCGGTCGTCGGCAACAGCCTCGGCGGCTCGACCGGTTCGACCATTGGCGCAGGGTTGGGCGGCGCGGCCGGCGGTGCGGTCGGCAATAACCTGGGTGACGATGGTGGATCGCATTCGGGCGGCGGTCACAAGCACAAGAACAAACATAAAAACCGCCATCATTGATGGTGGGTTAGACGGAAACCCGGCTTTTTGCCGGGTTTTTTGTATTTGCTCGTCTGACATCGGAACGATTGGCTGTAGGGCTTTTCGAACGTCATACACTCCACCAAATGACGAGGTTTGCCATGACTCCCGAAACTGAAGGCAACGAAGAGAAAGGTTCGAGTGGACTGCCGTTTATCAACGATCCGGGGAATGAGGATCCGGGGTC
Organism: Pseudomonas sp. CROZ-RG-20F-R04-15; assembly: GCF_022662375.1. Lineage (GTDB taxonomy): Bacteria > Pseudomonadota > Gammaproteobacteria > Pseudomonadales > Pseudomonadaceae > Aquipseudomonas. The sequence continues at coordinate 6,371 of NZ_JAKNQL010000048.1, forward strand.
GCTGATGGATGATGCGACGGTGCCGTTGAATGATTCGGATGAGGCGGATATGGAGTATGAAGAGGATGAGGATGAGCAATAAGTTGTCTTGAGAGTCGAGCGCGGCAGCGCACTGAATTTAAATATCCGGGGCCTGTACTTCAGGCCCCTTGATTCTGATTGGTTTGTTCGCGAAAGTTAACGTTGGTAAAAAAATTTGGGACGGAAGAGACCTCCGATAATTTTTTGTTATTTCGCAGTTAAATCATGATTGACGCGTATGTAAAGGTTATCTGATGGCGACATTTTTTCTATTCGGCCTGATGAGATGTATTCTTTAAACTCCTTTTCAACTATTTTTTTATCGCAGTATTTTTTATATTTAGATGGCCTGTCGCTAGCGTAAATGTAGAGGCGCCACACATCAAATCCGTCGATTCTGTTTTCCGATCCATAGTCGAAGTCCACAGATTCTGATGGGAAATGAATGGCGCACCCTACGCCGTGCAGTTCATATTGAATTCCATCAGTTATTTCACCGCAGCGTTCGATTTGCTTGCTCCGCCAAAGTCTTAAAATATTCCGAGTGCCGAATTTTTTTTGTAGTAACTCCGTGCCATAGTCTACTTTTGAAAGAAAGTCATTTATTAGATCCTCAAGATTTTTATCGGCTGTTTTCATCTTCTTCTATGATGCTCCAATCGGTCGTGTCCGACATTGTTGGCTGATTCAATGACTTCTTCGATGGTATTAAGTTCTCCTTTGTGTTCTCTGATATTTGTGATCAATTTTATAGTTATTGGCGTTGCTGTTTGTTTTGCAGCTGCTGCACGGTGATGTCCATCTAGAATATAGAAGGTGCCCTGATGTTCTGCTACTTCTATGGGATAGTTCATGTCGTACCCATCTGCTCGCATTGCATCCCTTATTTTCTCGACGTGTTTAGTTGATTTTTTCCCCATAATTGCATGCGTTCGCTTCACTGAATGTGGGTCAACGCCATGAATCAAGCCCGGTAATTGTGGCTCACCCTCATCTACCTTAGCCCCATCACTTCCACCCGGCACCTCACACCCAGGCTTCTTCGGCGGCGGGCAATTGGAGTTCAACCCCAACGGATCCACCCACCCCGTTGGATTCGGCACGTATTGGTACTGATTCAGCCCACCGGCCAACTTGATCGGATCCGGCGTCAGATACCGCCCCAGCCGCGGGTCGTAATACCGGTGGCGGTTGTAATGCAGGCCGCTTTCCGCATCGAAGTACTGCCCCTGAAAGCGCAGCGGCTGATTCAGGTAGTCGTCGCCAGCCAGGGTCAGTGCGGCGACTTTGCCGTAGGCGTCGTATTGCGCTGACCAGACGATGTCGCCGCTGTAGTCGGTGAGTTCCTGCGGGGTGCCGAGGTGGTCGAGCTGGTAGTAGAACGGGCAGGCTTTTTTCGGGCCTTTGCCGTCGAGCAGCGCCAGCGGGCGGAAGGTGCCGGGTTCGTAGACGTAGCTGCGGTATTCGTGTTCGCTGCTTTCGGCGACGAGGTGATCGCCTTGCCAGAAGAACTCGGTGGTGGCGTCGCCGACGGTTTTGCTGATGCGTCGGCCGAAGGCGTCGTATCGGTAGGACGCCGTTTGGCCGTCGGGGCGGGTCAGGCCGATCAGGCGGTGCTGGCTGTCGTAGCGATATTCGGTAACGAGGGTTTGCGCGCGACCGCGACGTTCGCGGATCAGGTTGCCGAAGGCGTCGTAGTCATAGTGACGGTCACCCTGCAGCAGCAGGCGATTGCCCTTGATCTGGCTCGGGCCGGGGCGGTCCTGCATCAACAGG
>NZ_JAKNQL010000049.1 GCF_022662375.1 Pseudomonas sp. CROZ-RG-20F-R04-15
GGAGGGCTAGGGTGAGGGCAGTCGATTATGGAATTGAGAAGTCTTGGCAATCATGGATTCAGAGGTGCTATTTCAAGTCGGCGTAACCCCCCAATCTCCCCCAATCAGTCCCCTCTACCTCTGGGAGAGGGCTAGGGTGAGGGCAACGGTTTCGGCACCCGCCACAAATACCAGGCCGCCACCGTCCGATACGGCCGCCACGCCAATCCAATCTCAACCATCTGCCTGCGCGTCGGTTGCACCTCCAGTCCCTTCAACCGCCGATATCCCTCACGCACACCAAAGTCATCTGCCGGCAGAATATCCATGTGCTCCAGGCTGTAGATCAGCAACATCTCCACCGTCCAGCGACCGACCCCGCGCAAACTGACCAAACGCTCAATCAGCGCCTCATCATCCATCGCCAGCGCCGTAGCGTAATCCGGCACCACGCCATCCAGCGTCGCCTGAGCAATCCCCTGAATCGTCGCAATCTTGCTCGCCGAAAACCCGCAACCGCGCATATGCTCAAAATCAGTCGCCAGAATCTGCTCGGGACGCGGAAACGACTGCCCGGGAAACAACCCCACCAGCCGCCCGACAATCGCATCCCCGGCCTTGGCATGCAGTTGCTGATAAGCAATCGCCCGCACCAGCGACTCGTACGGATCACGTGCCGGATGCGATTGATGCAGGCACGGGCCGACCGTTGCAACATGGCGCTGCCAATCGGGATCGAGCGCGGCCAGAAACGCGCTGGCCGCCTGATAAGCGTCAGGCATGTTATTTCAGCAGACCGTTGACATCGCCGTAGCTGAACGCCTTGAGGTCATGGGTGTCGAGTTTGCCGCTGGCGAGGAAGCTTTTCACCAGCCCACCCATCGCGCCATAGAGGAATTCGGCAATGCCGGAACCCGCACTCAAGCGGCGCACGCCCAGCGCTTGCAGCTCTTGCGGCGAAGGCAGGCAAGCAAAGCCAAGCACGTTGACCGGCAGCGCAGAGCCCTTGCAGATGGCCTCGATTTCATAGGCCGACGTGACGCCCGCCGCGAACAAGCCATCGGCGCCGGCCGCTTGATAGAGCGCCGCGCGGCGCAGGGTTTCGGCGACGCGATCCTCGGCCGGCACCAGGCTTTTCAGATAGACGTCAGTGCGCGCATTGATGAACAGCTGTATATCGCGCTTGCCGGCGACCTGTCGCGCCACTTCGATCTTGCGCGCGAGCAATTCAGGATCGGCAGAACCGTCCTCGATATTGATCCCCACGGCCCCCGCCGCGATCACCGCATCCAGCACTTCCGCCACGCGCCCGAGGTCATCGGAGTAACCGGCCTCGACGTCCACGGTCAACGGAATGCTGATCACCCGCGCGATCGACTCCACCGTCGACACCAGCCGTTCAAGGGGCAGGGCGTTGCCGTCCGGATAACCGTGGGCCCAGGCCACCGCCGCACTGCTGGTGGCCACGGCTTTACCGCCCAGATGCTCGACCAGTCGCGCACCGGTGGCGTCGGCGACGTTGGTCAGAATCAACAGGCCTTGCTGGTGCAACTGGTGAAACTGCGTAGCGAGCGCGTTCATCAAAAATCCTTCTTGTCAGTTGATGGGGTTAGTCAGAATGCCAAAGGTTGGGTGAGCTGCACGGCGGCGTTTTCCAGCCTCAGCAGAAACGCCTTGCGCGGCTGCCCACCACCATAGCCGGTCAGCGAGCCGTCCGCGCCGATCACCCGATGGCAGGGCACCACAATCGACAGCCGATTGTGCCCGTTGGCCAGACCGACCGCGCGACTGGCGCCAGGTTTGCCCAAACCGGCGGCGATGGCGCCGTAGGTACTGGTGTGGCCGTAGGGGATTTGCCGCAGCGCCGCCCAGACCTGCCGGGCAAATTCGCTGCCGGGCAAGTGCAGCGGCACGCTGAACTCGCTGAGTTTGCCGGCGAAATACGCCTGTAATTGCTGCTCGATCTGCTGCAAATGCGCGTTGTGCCCCGGCGCGACCGCGTAGCCGTAACGTTGCTGCAGTTCTTCGACTTCGCCGGTCAGCGCCGGCCGATCAAGAAACTCGAGCAACACCAGCCCCCGGCGCTCGGCCATGGCGATCATCGGCCCCAGCGGTGTTGTCAGCCGGGTGAACAGCAGCGGTTCACTCTGCGCGACGCGGCCGGGGGTGATGTGAAAGGACTTCTGAAAGGCATCGCGAAAACCGCTGAGCGATTCATAGCCCGAATCAAACGCGGCGTGATCAATCGAGGTGCCTTGCTTGATCCCGCCCAGCGCCATGCCCAGCCGGCGCGTGCGCAACCACGCGTGAAAGGTCATGCCGAAATGCTGCTTGAACCAGCGCCGCAGCTTCAGCGGCTCGATACCTTCGGCGAGCAGTTGTGCATCGCTCCAGCGCAGCTCCGGGTCGGTCTCCACGGCTTTGAGCAACCGCTGCACCCAGTCCGGCGCGATGGCCGCGGCGTCCAGCGGTTTGCAGCGCAGGCAGGCGCGATATCCGGCCGACAGGCATTCGTCGGCATGGGCGAAGAACTCGACGTTCTCCGGTTTCGGCTTGCGCGCCGTACAGCTGGGGCGGCAGAAGATTCCGGTGGTTTTCACGGCCGTGAAGAACACGCCTTCATAGGCAGTGTCGCGTTCGAGCATGGCGCGAACCATCTCGGCATGGGGCGGCAGGACAGCGGTTTGTATGTTCATGGGCTGAGAGTAAAACCAGTTTGTCGATGGCTCCACCGAAAAATCGACAGTGAATTTTCAAATCCCCTGAACTACCGTGTAGGAGCTGCCGCAGGCTGCGATGATCGTTCCCACGCTCTGCGTGGGAATGCAGACCGGGACGCTCCGCGTCCCAAAAAGATCGCCGCCCACGGGTAGCTCTAACAAGATTTTCGAGGTGCCGGGCTTATGCATCCGTTTTCCATCCAACATATCGATCACATCGTCCTGCGCGTCGCCGATCTGCAACGCAGCATCGACTTTTACAACCAGGTCTTCGGCGCCGAAGTGGTCAAGCGCAACGAACCGCTGGGCCTGATACACCTGCGCGCCGGCACTTCGATGATCGACCTCGTCGACCTGCAGGGCGAACTCGGCCGCAAGGGCGGCGGGGCGGCCGGGGCCGAGCGGCGTAACGTCGATCACTTCTGCCTGCGCATCGAGCCGTTCGATGAAGCGGCGCTGATTGAACATCTGCAAGCCTTCGGCCTGACTGTGGCAAAAGCCGAATCACGCTTCGGCGCCGAGGGCAAAGGCTTGTCGCTTTACTGTTTTGACCCGGACGGCAATCAGGTCGAACTCAAAGGCCCGTCCGCGGCTTAAGCGCGTTTCGCCAGCAACAGCACCGAAGCTGCCGCCGACAGCAAACCTGCGCAGCAACGATTGAATATTCGCTTGCCGCGCGGCTCGGCGAACCAGCGGCGCATGTGCAGGCCCATCCACGCGTAGGCGCTGATGGCGATCCACTCCAGCAGCAGAAACAGCACGCCCAGCACCGCGAACTGCGCCGGCACCGGCCGCGCCGGGTCGACGAATTGCGGCAGAAACGCGGTGAACAACAGAATCGCCTTCGGGTTACCCGCCGCCACCAGAAACTCCTGCCGCGCCAATGCAAAGAAACCAACGGTCGCGCCCGTTACCTGCTGCTCGGTCTCGGGATTGGCCCGCCACAACTGCCAGGCCAGGTACAACAGATACGCCGCGCCGACGATCTTGATCGCATGGAACAGCCATTCCGAGGTCTGCAACACCACCGACAGACCCGCGCCGGCCAGCGCAATCATCCCGGCGAACGCCAGAATCCGTCCGATACCCGCCGTGCAGGCGCGGCGAAAGCCATAGCGCGTGGCGTTGCTGACCGACAGCAGGTTGTTCGGCCCGGGGGCCATGTTCAGGGCGAAACAGGCCGGAAGAAACAGGGTGAGAGTGGCGAGATCCATGACGGTACTCCAGTAACGAGAGCGATATTTTTATCACAGCCCCAACACGCCCAGACCCATACAGTCACGCAGCGCTGTCGCGGTACAGCGCCCGGCGCTGTTGGGTAACGCGGTCGAACTTTTCGCTGACGCCTTTACTCTGAATGAATCAGAGAAGGATGGATTCGGCAGGAAAAACTATCCATCCGGTCAGAAAAGGCGTTTGCCGTGTAAGATTTCGCCCCCATGTTTTACTCATCCAGTCTGGCCCCAGGCGGCCCCACCAAGAGCGATCTACATGCAAGCAAAGGCCCGTGAAGTTTATGTGCCACCGGTGCTGCAAGATCTGCGAGCCGGCACTGCCGAGCTGCACATCGCACTGGAAAAACGCCTTCCGTTTTTCTCCGATGCCCTCGATACACAGGCCTTTGTGCAGCTGATGCAGGCCTATTACGGCTTCTATCTGCCGCTGGAAAGCGCCTTGCTCCGCAGTGCTGCAATTCCTGCCGATTTTGATCTGCCGCCTCGACTCAAAGCGCCAACCTTGCGCACTGATCTGCACGCGCTGGGCGTATCTGCCGAAGCGCTGCAAGGTCTGCCGCAGTGTGAGCAGTTGCCGGTGATCGACTCAAGCGCTGCCTGCCTTGGCGTGCTCTACGTCCTCGAGGGCGCAACGCTCGGCGGGCAGATTCTGCGCCGGGAAATCTCCGCCCGGTTGGGTCTGGAAGCCGACAACGGCGCGGCCTTTCTTGATATCTACGGCGCCGCCACCGGCCGCCGCTGGCGCGATTTCATCGAATATCTGGGCAATCGCCCGATCAGCGCCGACGAACGCACCGCCGTCGTCACAGCGGCACAAACCACATTCAGCTGTTTCGAGCGCTGGCTCGAAAGCCGAGAGGTACTGGCATGACTGCGCAAGACAAAGAAGCCTTTGAAGAACTGCTGGCCAACTGTGCCGATGAGCCTATTCGCTTCCCCGGTGCGATCCAGCCCCACGGTTTGCTGCTGACCCTCAGCGAGCCTGAACTGACCATCATTCAGGTCAGCGCCAACGTCGAAACCCTGCTGGACCGGGCGCCGCTAAGTTTGATCGGTCAGCCCCTCGAGCGCCTGATCGGCGATGCTGAAGCGGCACAAGTACGCGAAGCCTTGCTGCAACCATCACTGTCCGACGCGCCACCGCTGCACTTGCGGCTCAATGGCACCGCGTTCGAGGGCTTGCTGCATCGCCATCAAGGTGTGCTGATTCTGGAGCTGGAAATCCACATCGAGAACTTCCAGCCACGCAACGTCGCCGGCAACCAGACGCATCTGGGGCGCATGCTCCAGCGTCTGCAAGCGGCTACGACGTTGCAGGCGCTGTACGACATCAGCGTCAAGGAAATCCAGGCGATGACCGGTTACGACCGGGTGCTGATCTATCGTTTCGAAGAGGAAGGCCACGGTCAGGTCATCGCCGAAGCCTCTGACCCGTCGATGGAAGTGTTCAATGGCCTGTTCTTCCCGGCGTCGGATATTCCCGAACAGGCGCGCGAGCTGTATCGCACCAACTGGCTGCGGATCATCCCCAATGCCGACTACCAACCGGTGCCGCTGCTGCCGAAGTTGCGCCCGGACACCGACACGCCGCTGGACCTGAGTTTCGCCACACTGCGCAGCGTGTCGCCGATCCATTGTCAGTACATGAAGAACATGGGCGTGCTGTCCTCGATGAGCATTTCCCTGCTCAAGGGCGACAAGCTCTGGGGCCTGATCAGTTGCGGCAATCGCCAGCCGTTGCATGTGCCGCATGAATTGCGCGCGGCGTGCCAGACCATCGGCCAAGTGCTGTCGCTGCAGATCAGTGCGATGGAAGCGCTGGAAATCAGCCGTCAGCGTGAGGAAAAAGTCGAGGCGTTGGCGTTGCTCAATCAAGCGATGATCGACTCGCCGCAAAATGTCTTCGATGGACTGGCCAATCAGCCGCAAACGCTGATGGCGCTGACCCATGCCGGCGGCATCGCGATCATCGAAGACAAGCAACTGCACCGTTACGGCAACTGCCCGGAACCGGAAGAAATCCGCGCTTTGCACAAGTGGCTGCAGGACCGCGGCGAAGCGGTGTTTGCCAGCCATAACCTGGCCAGCGTCTACCCGCCGGCCGCCCAGTATCAGCGGGTGGCCAGCGGTGTGCTCGCCATGACCCTGCCGAAACCGGTGGACAACGGCGTGTTCTGGTTCCGGCCCGAGGTCAAGGAGAACATCAACTGGAGCGGCGATCCACGCAAACCTCTGGACCTCGAAAACTCCGACGCCGGCCTGCGTTTGCGCCCGCGTACCTCGTTCGAAATCTGGAAAGTCGAGATGGCCGGGATCTCCACCAAGTGGAGCCACGGTGATCTGTTCGCCGCCAATGATTTGCGCCGCTCGGCACTGGAAAACGATCTGGCCCGGCAAGTGCGTCGCGAGCAGGAAGCGGTGCGCGCCCGCGATGAACTGGTGGCCGTGGTGTCGCATGATCTGCGTAACCCGATGACCGTGATTTCCATGCTCTGCGGCATGATGCAGAAGGCTTTCAGCTCCGACGGCCCGCACACTTCGCGGCGGATTTCCACGGCGATCGACACCATGCAACAGGCTGCCGGCCGCATGAACACGTTGCTGGAAGATTTGCTCGATACCTCGAAAATCGACGCCGGCCGCTACTCCATCACCCCGCAGAAACTCGACGTCGGACAGATGTTCGAGGAGGCGCAGGCACTGCTCGCGCCGCTGGCGCTGGACAAGGACATCAGCATTTCCTTTGACGCCGATCCTGATCTGCGCATTCATGCTGACCCCGAGCGATTGTTTCAGGTGCTGTCCAATCTGGTCGGCAACGCGATCAAGTTCACCCCGCGTCTGGGCAGAGTGGGCGTACTTGCCACCTCGGTCGGCGATGACATCGTCTTCACCGTGCGCGACAGTGGCGAAGGCATTCCCAAGGAACATCTGCCGCACGTGTTCGATCGTTACTGGACGGTGAAAGAGGGCAACCCGACCGGCACGGGTCTGGGTTTGTACATCACCCAGGGCATCGTCGAAGCCCATGGCGGGCGGATCTTCGCCGAGAGCGAACCGGGGCAGGGCAGCGAGTTCCGCTTCACAGTGCCGCGTCTGGACTGAGTATCGATTTTTTGTGGAAGCGAGTCCGCTCGCGAATGGGGTCATCCTTGATCGTTCCCACGCTCTGCGTGGGAATGCCTCAACGGACGCTCTGCGTTCGGCTCTGGAATGGACGCGGAGCGTTCCGGGCTACATTCCCACGCAGAGCGTGGGAACGATCAGGATCACAGGGGCATTTTCTTCAATACCGAAGACCGGGTGCTCGCTACCGTGTGCACCTTGTTCCTCGATTTGAAGCAGGTGTGCGATGAGTCTGATTGTTTCCATGGCGGCGTTTGCGCTGGCGGCGTCGATCACGCCGGGGCCGGTGAACATTGTGGCGTTGAGTTCCGGGGCGCAGTTCGGTTTTCGCGCCAGTCAGCGGCATGTCGCCGGGGCCACGTTAGGGTTTGTGTTGCTGCTGGTGCTAATGGGGCTGGGCCTGCACGAGGTGCTTAAGCTTTGGCCGTTCATGACCCGGGTGGTGCAACTGGCCGGTGTCGTGTTTCTGCTGTTCATGGCGTGGAAACTGGCCGTGGATGACGGGCAGTTGAATGCCGGTGATTCCGGGCGGGCGCCGTCGATGCTGTACGGCGCGGTGATGCAGTGGCTCAACCCGAAAGCCTGGCTGGCCTGCGTCGCAGGGATGGGCGCGTTTGTCGCCGATGGCGAGGCGCGGCTGGTCTGGCAGTTTGCGGCGGTGTATCTGGTGATCTGTTATCTGTCGGTGGGCTGCTGGGTGTATGCCGGGACGTTCTTGCGCGGGTATCTGAGCAATGCGGCGGGGATGCGTTGGTTCAATCGGTGCATGGCGGGACTATTGGCTTTGAGTGCAATCTACCTGCTGTTCACTTGATCCTGTGGGAGCGAGCCTGCTCGCGAATGCTGTGTGTCAGTCACTGAATATGCCGACTGAATCACCG
>NZ_JAKNQL010000005.1 GCF_022662375.1 Pseudomonas sp. CROZ-RG-20F-R04-15
AGATTAAATTCCGAAACCCCAATTGCGAAAGCAGTTGGGGTTTTGTTTTGCCCGCAGGAAATGTATCTGCTTGATTTCTATGCAACGGCCCGGGGCATGGCTATTATTCGGGCCTCATTGTGAGGCGAGACCTGCATGCTGACGTTGTTGAACCTTCTGAAGGATGGACGATTCCATTCTGGTCAGGATCTGGGAGCTGCCCTGGGAATAAGTCGAAGTGCGGTATGGAAGCAGCTTCAGCACTTAGAGGCTGATCTTGGCTTATCCATTCATAAAGTTCGGGGTCGGGGCTATCAACTGGCTGCGCCATTGATGCTGCTCGATCCTCTGACTATATCTGCAATGTCGCCAAGCTGGCCGGTGACCGTTCTGGATTCGGTCGATTCGACAAACGCTGAGGCTTTGCGCGCGATCGGCCAAGGTAGTTTGGCGCCCTTTTTGGTGCTCGCGGAGCGGCAAGTCTCCGGGCGCGGGCGAAGAGGTCGCAAATGGGTGAGCCCGTTTGCTGAAAATCTTTATTACAGCCTTGTTCTGCGTATTGATGGCGGAATGCGCCAGCTCGAGGGCTTGAGTCTTGTCGTGGGGTTGGCTGTCTTGCAGGCTCTGCGAAACTTTAGTGTTCCAAGTGCCGGATTGAAGTGGCCCAACGATGTCTTGGTGGGTAACAAGAAAATCGCCGGTATTCTCCTTGAGCTCGTCGGAGATCCGGCAGACGTTTGCCATGTGGTGCTAGGTATTGGCATCAATGTGAATATGCAGATGGCTGATGAGGTCGACCAGCAATGGACCTCTATCCGGCTTGAGTCAGGCAAAAGCAGTGATCGTAATGCCTTGGTGGTTGAGTTGAGTGAGCAGTTACATGCTTACATTCAGCGTCATCAGGCGAATGGCTTCTCGGTTCTCCAGGCAGAATGGGAGGCTAATCACCTGTGGCAAGATCGGCCTGTATCGTTGATTGCGGGTTCGAGTCAGGTAGATGGCGTGGTGCTCGGAATAGATAGTCAGGGTGCGCTGCGCCTGAAGGTGGGTGGCGTGGAAAAAGTCTTTAGTGGTGGTGAGCTCAGTCTGAGGTTGCGTGATGATTCTTGAGCTCGACTGCGGGAACAGCTTTATTAAATGGCGAGTACTGAAGGCTGCGCCCGGCGCTCTCTTTTCTGAGGGAGTTGTCGACTCTGATCTAGCGTTGCTTGACAGTTTGAGATCTCTTGACGGGCTTGTGCTGGGCAAGTGTCGCGTGGTCAGTGTCAGGACTGCAGAGGAAACCGACGCATTGATCCATGCGATCGAGCAGGAATTCGGCATTTCGGTGGTCTGCGCGAAGTCCGCTCGTGAAATGTCGGGTGTCAAAAATGGTTATGAAGACTACGAGCGTCTAGGGCTCGATAGATGGTTGGCCATGCTTGGCGGGTTTCATCTCGCATCGGGCAGCGCTTGCCTGGTACTCGATTTCGGTACGGCGGTAACTGCTGATTTTATTGCTGCTGATGGTGAGCATCTGGGCGGCTTTATTTGCCCGGGGATGCCATTGATGCGAAATCAGTTGCGTACTCATACCCGCAAGATTCGCTATGGCGACCTGGCAGCTGAGCGCGCGCTGTCGAGCAATGCGCCAGGGCGGACCACTGTTGAGGCGGTGGAGCGTGGGTGTTCGTTAATGTTGCGGGGCTTTGTGCTGACTCAACTGGAAATGGCGAGTTCCTACTGGGGGAAAGATTTCGCAGTCTTTATAACCGGCGGTGATGCTGTATTGGTCGCAGATGTCGCTCCCGAGGCCCGAGTCGTACCCGACCTCGTGTTTGTGGGGTTGGCTATGGCGTGTCCTTTTTCCTGAGGTTTGTATGCGTTGGTTGTTTCTCCTGCTCCTTGTTCTTAACGGTTTCTATTATGTCTGGCATCAACAGGAGGCGCCCTTACGGGCGAAGGACGTAACGCCTCTTAGTTTGTATCGAGGTTCCCAGCAAGACATTCGCTTGCTCAGTGAAACGAAGGGTGAAGTTCGGGAGGTGGAGGGAGCTGGGCGGAAAGACTGCCTTTTCCTTGGTGGCTTTTCCCGAGAAGAATCGATTTCCGCCCTTCGGCAGCGGTTGGCTGAAATGGATGTCGATGTGGAATCTTCGTCGAAGGATCCTTCTGGGGCCGGTTATTGGTTGTCTATTGCGCCTAAGAGCCAGCGTTTGCTAGGGGATGCCCAGTTGCAAAACCTTTCCAAGGAATTCAATGAGTTAAAACATAAAATAATGCTGTGTGAGGGGGTTGCACCTGCTGAATAGTTTGCATAGAATGGCGCCCGCTCCACAGTGAAGACCTAAACAGGAATTCAAAGTGAGGCGGTGTCAACGCAGCTAACCTCAGGTTTTTAAATGAGAAAATGCTTGACAGAGGTTTGGCATAGTATAGAATGCCGGCCTGATTAGGAGGGGTTCCCGAGCGGCCAAAGGGATCAGACTGTAAATCTGACGTCTACGACTTCGAAGGTTCGAATCCTTCTCCCTCCACCAGATTTAAGCGTGAGCTGCAGGCTCCGCGGGTATAGTTTAGTGGTAGAACCTCAGCCTTCCAAGCTGATGATGCGGGTTCGATTCCCGCTACCCGCTCCAAGTTTGCAGGTTGTGCAAGTGTTTCGCTCTTGTAGCTCAGTTGGTAGAGCACACCCTTGGTAAGGGTGAGGTCAGCGGTTCAAATCCGCTCAAGAGCTCCATATAACAAGGCAGATATGAAAATATCTGCCTTTGTTTTAATGGCTGATATTGTTTGTCTAATTTCTTCTGTTGAGGGTGATATCGATGGCTAAGGAAAAATTTGATCGTTCCCTGCCCCACGTTAACGTTGGGACCATTGGTCACGTTGACCACGGTAAAACCACTCTGACTGCTGCTCTGACTCGCGTTTGCTCCGAGGTTTTCGGTTCTGCAATCGTTGACTTCGACAAGATCGACAGCGCTCCAGAAGAAAAAGCTCGCGGTATCACCATCAACACCGCACACGTTGAGTACAACTCGAAGATTCGTCACTACGCTCACGTTGACTGCCCAGGTCACGCTGACTATGTGAAGAACATGATCACCGGTGCTGCTCAAATGGACGGCGCTATTCTGGTTTGCTCGGCCGCTGATGGTCCGATGCCACAAACCCGTGAGCACATCCTGCTGTCCCGTCAGGTTGGCGTTCCGTACATCGTGGTTTTCCTGAACAAGGCTGACCTGGTAGACGACGCTGAGCTGCTGGAACTGGTTGAGATGGAAGTTCGCGACCTGCTGTCGACTTACGACTTCCCGGGCGATGACACTCCAATCATCATCGGTTCGGCTCGTATGGCGCTGGAAGGCAAAGACGACAACGAGATGGGCACCACTGCCGTCAAGAAACTGGTTGAGACTCTGGACAGCTACATCCCAGAACCAGTTCGTGTGACCGACAAGCCGTTCCTGATGCCAATCGAAGACGTATTCTCGATCTCTGGTCGCGGTACTGTTGTGACTGGTCGTATCGAGCGCGGTATCGTTCGCGTTCAGGATCCGCTGGAAATCGTTGGTCTGCGTGACACCACCGTTACTACTTGCACCGGTGTTGAAATGTTCCGCAAGCTGCTCGACGAAGGTCGTGCTGGCGAGAACTGCGGCGTTCTGCTGCGTGGCACCAAGCGTGACGACGTTGAGCGTGGTCAGGTTCTGGTTAAGCCGGGTTCGGTTAAGCCGCACACCAAGTTCACCGCAGAAGTTTACGTTCTGAGCAAGGAAGAAGGCGGTCGTCACACTCCGTTCTTCAAAGGCTACCGTCCACAGTTCTACTTCCGTACGACTGACGTGACTGGTAACTGCGAGCTGCCAGAAGGCGTAGAAATGGTAATGCCAGGTGACAACATTCAGATGACTGTTACCCTGATCAAAACCATCGCGATGGAAGATGGTCTGCGTTTCGCTATCCGTGAAGGCGGTCGTACCGTCGGCGCTGGCGTCGTAGCTAAAATCATCGAGTAATTGGTTGTAATGTATTTTTCGGGCCGGCATAATGGTCGGCCTGATTTTGTTTTAGGTCAGTAGCTCAATTGGCAGAGCGACGGTCTCCAAAACCGTAGGTTGGGGGTTCGATTCCCTCCTGACCTGCCAGATTCACTCGGTGTGTCTGGCTTTCTTTTCACAGGATCTTCATAGATGACTCCTAAAGCTGAAGCTCAAGGCTCTCGCTTCGATCTGCTCAAGTGGCTTGTAGTTGTCGCTTTGGTGGTTGTTGGCGTTGTTGGCAATCAGTATTACTCTGCTTCGCCGATCCTGTACCGTGTACTCGCTTTGCTTGTCATTGCTGCTGTAGCTGCTTTTGTAGGCCTACAGACTGCGAAGGGCAAGTCTTTCTTTGTACTGGTTAAGGAAGCTCGCACCGAGATTCGTAAAGTCGTGTGGCCAACTCGCCAAGAAACCACGCAGACCACCCTGATTGTGGTGGCTGTTGTTCTGGTTATGGCGTTGCTGTTGTGGGGGCTTGATTCCCTGCTCGGCTGGCTTGTTTCCTTGATTGTCGGCTAAGGGTGTCCCGTGGCTAAGCGTTGGTATGTTGTGCATGCTTACTCGGGTTACGAGAAGCATGTGATGCGCTCGCTGATCGAGCGCGTAAAGCTGGCTGGCATGGAAGATGGCTTCGGCGAGATTCTGGTTCCCACTGAAGAAGTGGTTGAAATGCGTAATGGCCAGAAGCGCAAAAGCGAGCGTAAGTTCTTTCCGGGCTACGTGCTGGTTCAGATGGATATGAATGAGGGTACTTGGCACTTGGTCAAGGATACTCCTCGGGTGATGGGCTTTATTGGCGGTACTGCTGATAAACCTGCACCGATCACCGATAAAGAGGCAGAAGCGATTCTGCGTCGTGTTGCTGATGGTAGCGACAAGCCGAAGCCGAAGACTCTCTTCGAGCCAGGTGAAACGGTGCGAGTCAATGACGGTCCATTCGCTGATTTCAATGGCGTTGTTGAAGAAGTTAACTACGAAAAGAGCCGGATCCAAGTGGCTGTGCTTATTTTCGGTCGCTCTACTCCGGTAGAGTTGGAGTTCAGTCAGGTCGAAAAGGTCTAACTGGACAAGCATCCCAACCCCGCAGCCTAGGCTGTGGGGTTTTGTCGTCACTGGGATAAACGCGCAAGTAACCGGGGAGCCTTTCGAGGCGTTCGAACCCGTAATTGGAGTGCCTCATGGCCAAGAAAATTACCGCTTACATCAAGCTGCAAGTGAAGGCCGCTCAGGCTAACCCAAGTCCACCTGTTGGTCCTGCTCTGGGTCAGCACGGCGTGAACATCATGGAATTCTGCAAAGCTTTCAACGCCCGTACTCAGGGTCTGGAAGCTGGTCTGCCGACTCCAGTGATCATCACTGTCTACAGCGACCGTAGCTTCACTTTCGAAACAAAATCCACCCCTGCTTCGGTTCTGCTGAAGAAAGCGGCCGGTCTGACCAGCGGTTCCGCTCGTCCGAACACCGTTAAGGTTGGCACCGTTACCCGTGCTCAGCTGGAAGAAATCGCGAAAACCAAAAACGCGGATCTGACTGCAGCTGATATGGATGCAGCCGTGCGTACTATCGCCGGTTCTGCTCGTAGCATGGGCCTTAACGTGGAGGGTGTGTAATGGCTAAGCTGACCAAGCGTCAAAAGGCTATCGCCGGCAAAATCGAAGCAGGCAAGGCCTACAACATTGTAGACGCCGCAGCTCTGCTGGCTGAGCTGTCGACTGTCAAGTTCAGCGAGTCGTTCGACGTTGCTGTAAACCTGGGTGTAGACCCGCGTAAATCCGACCAGGTTGTTCGTAGCGCTACTGTGCTGCCACACGGCACTGGCAAGACTGTTCGCGTTGCTGTGTTCACCCAGGGTCCAGCTGCTGAGGCCGCTTTGGCTGCCGGCGCTGACCGTGTAGGTATGGACGACCTGGCTGCCGAAATGAAAGGCGGCGACCTGAACTATGACGTAGTGATCGCATCCCCGGATGCCATGCGCGTTGTAGGTCAGCTGGGCCAGATCCTCGGTCCACGTGGTCTGATGCCTAACCCTAAGGTTGGTACTGTAACTCCTGACGTAGCTACCGCGGTTAAAAACGCTAAAGCTGGTCAGGTTCGTTATCGCACCGACAAAAACGGCATCATTCACACCTCCGTTGGCAAGATGGGCTTCGACGCCGTCAAGCTGAAGGAAAACGTTGAAGCCCTGATCGCTGATCTGAAGCGTATCAAGCCAGCTTCTTCGAAAGGTATCTATGTCAAGCGCGTTACCCTGAGCACCACTATGGGCCCAGGTCTGGTTATCGATCAGAGCTCGCTGGACGCGTAAGACAAAAATTGGCGCGATTGTTCGCGCCAATCGAAAGATTGGGGTCCCTGCCTGGCGGGGGCTATCCAAGACCGTAGGCGACGCAAGTCTTAAACCATAAGCCTACGCAGATGGTGCTCCCGGTTCCTTACCGAATCAGACACCAAAACGACATTCGGTTTCGATCGAATGAAACGGTAACAAGCAGGAGTTAAACCCGTGGCAATTAATCTCGAAGACAAGAAGGCCATCGTCGCTGAAGTCAACGAGGCTGCCAAAGTCGCTCTGTCCGCTGTCGTGGTTGATGCACGTGGCGTAACAGTAGGCGCAATGACCGGACTCCGTAAAGAGGCTCGTGAAGCTGGCGTTTACGTACGTGTTGTACGTAACACCCTGCTCAAGCGCGCAGTTGCTGACACTGAATACAGTGTTCTCAACGACGTGTTCACCGGCCCGACCCTGATTGCATTCTCGAACGAACATCCGGGCGCTGCTGCTCGTATTTTCAAAGAGTTTGCCAAGGGTCAGGACAAGTTCGAGATCAAGGCAGCTGCGTTCGAGGGCAAGTTCCTCGCAGCCAATCAGATCGACGTTCTGGCAAGCCTGCCGACCCGTGACGAAGCAATTTCCCAGCTGATGAGCGTGATTCAAGGCGCTACCAGCAAGTTGGCTCGTACTCTGGCGGCACTTCGCGACCAGAAAGAAGCTGCTGCAGCCTAAGGCTGAGCGTTTCCTCTCTCGCGTATTTTTGTTTATTTCGATGGCCTCCAGGCTATCCCCCAATTCAGGAAATAAGTCATGTCTCTGACTAACGAACAAATCATCGACGCAATCGGCGAAAAATCGGTTCTGGAAATCGTTGAACTGATCAAGGCAATGGAAGAGAAGTTCGGCGTATCCGCTGCCGCTGCTTCTGCTGGTCCAGCTGCTGCTGCCGCTGTTGTTGAAGAGCAAACCGAGTTCAACGTAATCCTGAAAGGCGCTGGCGAGAAGAAAGTCAACGTGATCAAGGCTGTACGTGAACTGACCGGTCTGGGTCTGAAAGAAGCCAAGGAGAAGGTTGACACCGCTCCTCAGGTTATCGCTGAAGGCGTTTCGAAAGAAGCTGCTGAAGACGCGAAGAAGAAGCTGGAAGAAGCAGGCGCTGAAGTCGAAGTTAAGTAACTTTCGACTTTGCACCTCCGGCCCGAGCGTCAAGCGACAGGCTGATGGCTGGTGGCTCTTGCCACCGGCCTTTTTCCGTTATTGGCAGCCGACTGGGTCGGTGCTGATAAGGGCGCTGTAACCACCCGATGCGGTGGCGCAAACCATGGGGTTTGCACGATTTTCTGGCTGCTCCCGTCGGGAGGGGCCAAACAAGCAGGTGACCAAGCTGGGGAACGCTGATGGCTTACTCATATACTGAGAAAAAACGTATCCGCAAGGACTTTAGCAAGTTGCCGGACGTCATGGATGTGCCTTACCTCCTGGCCATCCAGCTGGATTCGTATCGTGAATTCTTGCAAGCGGGAGCGACTAAAGATCAGTTCCGCGACGTGGGCCTGCATGCGGCCTTCAAATCCGTTTTCCCGATCATCAGCTACTCCGGCAATGCTGCGCTGGAGTACGTCGGTTATCGCCTGGGCGAACCGGCATTTGATGTCAAAGAATGCGTATTGCGCGGTGTAACTTTCGCCGTACCTTTGCGGGTAAAAGTGCGCCTGATCATTTTCGACAAAGAATCGTCGAACAAAGCGATCAAGGACATCAAAGAGCAAGAAGTCTACATGGGTGAAATCCCCCTGATGACTGAGAACGGTACCTTCGTAATCAACGGTACCGAGCGTGTAATCGTTTCCCAGCTGCACCGTTCCCCGGGCGTGTTCTTCGATCACGACCGCGGCAAGACGCATAGCTCCGGCAAACTGCTGTACTCCGCGCGCATTATTCCTTACCGCGGTTCGTGGCTGGACTTCGAGTTCGACCCGAAAGACTGCGTGTTCGTGCGTATTGACCGTCGTCGCAAGCTGCCGGCATCGGTACTGCTGCGTGCGCTCGGCTATACCACTGAAGAAGTGCTGGACGCTTTCTACACCACCAACGTTTTCAAACTGAGCGGCGAGACCCTCAGTCTGGAACTGATTGCTTCGCGCCTGCGTGGTGAAATTGCGGTTCTGGACATTCAGGACGAGAAGGGCAAGGTCATTGTTGAAGCGGGACGCCGTATTACTGCGCGCCACATCAACCAGATCGAAAAAGCCGGCATCAAGACCCTGGAAGTGCCTCTGGACTACGTCCTCGGTCGCACCACCGCCAAGGTCATCGTGCACCCGGCTACCGGCGAAATCCTGGCAGAGTGCAACACCGAGCTGAACACCGAAGTCCTGGCAAAAATTGCCAAGGCCGGTGTTGTTCGCATCGAAACTCTGTACACCAACGACATCGACTGCGGTCCGTTCGTCTCCGACACGCTGAAGATCGACTCCACCAGCAACCAATTGGAAGCGCTGGTCGAGATCTATCGCATGATGCGTCCGGGCGAGCCGCCAACCAAAGACGCTGCCGAAACCCTGTTCAACAACCTGTTCTTCAGCCCTGAGCGCTATGACCTGTCTGCGGTCGGCCGGATGAAGTTCAACCGTCGTATCGGTCGTACCGAGATCGAAGGTTCGGGCGTGCTGTGCAAGGAAGACATCGTCGCGGTATTGAAGACTCTGGTCGACATCCGTAACGGTAAAGGCATCGTCGATGACATCGACCACCTGGGTAACCGTCGCGTTCGCTGCGTAGGCGAAATGGCCGAGAACCAGTTCCGCGTTGGCCTGGTACGTGTTGAGCGTGCGGTCAAAGAGCGTCTGTCGATGGCTGAAAGCGAAGGCCTGATGCCGCAAGACCTGATCAACGCCAAGCCAGTGGCTGCGGCGGTGAAAGAGTTCTTCGGTTCCAGCCAGCTCTCGCAGTTCATGGACCAGAACAACCCGCTGTCCGAGATCACCCACAAGCGTCGTGTCTCTGCACTCGGCCCTGGCGGTCTGACTCGTGAGCGCGCAGGCTTTGAAGTTCGTGACGTACACCCGACTCACTACGGTCGTGTATGCCCGATTGAAACGCCGGAAGGTCCGAACATCGGTCTGATCAACTCCCTGGCTGCTTACGCTCGCACCAACCAGTACGGCTTCCTGGAAAGCCCGTACCGCGTGGTGAAAGAGGGTGTGGTCACCGACGAAATCGTGTTCCTGTCCGCTATTGAAGAAGCCGATCACGTGATCGCGCAGGCTTCGGCGACCATGAACGACCAGAAAGTCCTGATCGACGAACTGGTAGCCGTACGTCACCTGAACGAATTCACCGTCAAGGCGCCTGAAGAAGTCACCTTGATGGACGTTTCGCCGAAGCAGGTAGTTTCGGTTGCAGCGTCGCTGATTCCGTTCCTCGAGCACGATGACGCCAACCGTGCGTTGATGGGTTCGAACATGCAGCGTCAGGCTGTACCAACCCTGCGCGCTGACAAGCCGCTGGTAGGTACTGGCATGGAGCGTAACGTAGCCCGTGACTCCGGCGTTTGCGTCGTGGCTCGTCGTGGCGGCGTGATCGACTCTGTTGATGCCAGCCGTATCGTGGTTCGTGTTGCTGATGATGAAGTTGAAACCGGCGAAGCTGGTGTCGACATCTACAACCTGACCAAATACACCCGCTCGAACCAGAACACCTGCATCAACCAGCGTCCGCTGGTGAGCAAAGGTGATCGCGTTCAGCGTAGCGACATCATGGCCGACGGCCCGTCCACCGACATGGGTGAACTGGCACTGGGTCAGAACATGCGCATCGCGTTCATGGCATGGAACGGCTTCAACTTCGAAGACTCCATCTGCCTGTCCGAGCGTGTGGTTCAGGAAGACCGTTTCACCACGATCCACATCCAGGAACTGACCTGTGTGGCCCGTGACACCAAGCTTGGGCCTGAAGAGATCACTGCAGACATCCCGAACGTGGGTGAAGCTGCACTGAACAAACTGGACGAAGCCGGTATCGTTTACGTAGGTGCTGAAGTTGGCGCAGGCGACATCCTGGTTGGTAAGGTCACTCCGAAAGGCGAGACCCAACTGACTCCGGAAGAAAAACTGCTGCGTGCAATCTTCGGTGAAAAAGCCAGCGACGTTAAAGACACCTCCCTGCGCGTACCTACCGGTACCAAAGGTACTGTCATCGACGTACAGGTCTTCACCCGTGACGGCGTCGAGCGTGATGCTCGTGCACTGTCGATCGAGAAGACTCAGCTCGACGAGATCCGCAAGGATCTGAACGAAGAGTTCCGTATCGTTGAAGGCGCAACTTTCGAACGTCTGCGTTCCGCTCTGGTAGGCCACAAGGCTGAAGGCGGCGCTGGTCTGAAGAAAGGTCAGGACATCACCGACGAAGTGCTCGACGGTCTTGAGCATGGTCAGTGGTTCAAACTGCGCATGGCTGAAGATGCTCTTAACGAGCAGCTCGAGAAGGCTCAGGCCTACATCGTTGATCGCCGCCGTCTGCTGGACGACAAGTTCGAAGACAAGAAGCGCAAACTGCAGCAGGGCGATGACCTGGCTCCAGGCGTGCTGAAAATCGTCAAGGTTTACCTGGCAATCCGTCGTCGCATCCAGCCGGGCGACAAGATGGCCGGTCGTCACGGTAACAAAGGTGTGGTCTCCGTGATCATGCCGGTTGAAGACATGCCGCACGATGCCAATGGCACCCCGGTCGACGTCGTCCTCAACCCGCTGGGCGTACCTTCGCGTATGAACGTTGGTCAGATCCTTGAAACCCACCTGGGCCTCGCGGCCAAAGGTCTGGGCGAGAAGATCAACCGGATGGTCGAAGAGCAGCGTAAAGTCGCTGAGCTGCGTACCTTCCTGGACGAGATCTACAACCAGATCGGCGGTCGTAACGAAGATCTGGACAGCTTCTCCGATCAGGAAATCCTGGATCTGGCGAAGAACCTGCGTGGCGGTGTTCCAATGGCCACTCCAGTGTTCGACGGCGCCAAGGAAAGCGAAATCAAGGCCATGCTGAAACTGGCAGACCTGCCGGAAAGCGGCCAGATGCAGCTGACTGACGGCCGTACCGGCAACAAGTTCGAGCGTCCAGTTACCGTTGGCTACATGTACATGCTGAAGCTGAACCACTTGGTAGACGACAAGATGCACGCGCGTTCTACCGGTTCGTACAGCCTGGTTACCCAGCAGCCGCTGGGTGGTAAGGCGCAGTTCGGTGGTCAGCGTTTCGGGGAGATGGAGGTCTGGGCACTGGAAGCATACGGTGCTGCTTACACTCTGCAAGAAATGCTCACAGTGAAGTCGGACGATGTGAACGGCCGTACCAAGATGTACAAAAACATCGTGGATGGCGATCACCGTATGGAGCCGGGCATGCCCGAGTCCTTCAACGTGTTGATCAAGGAAATTCGTTCCCTCGGCATCGATATCGATCTGGAAACCGAATAACACGTGACGCGAATCGAGAGCGGGGCAGGATTGCCCGCTCTCTGCTCCGCCAGGAGGAAAGGCCTTGAAAGACCTACTGAATTTGCTGAAAAACCAGGGTCAAGTCGAAGAGTTCGACGCCATCCGTATCGGATTGGCCTCGCCTGAGATGATCCGCTCATGGTCGTTCGGTGAAGTTAAAAAGCCGGAAACCATCAACTACCGTACGTTCAAACCTGAGCGTGACGGCCTGTTCTGCGCCAAGATCTTTGGTCCGGTAAAGGATTACGAGTGCCTGTGCGGTAAGTACAAGCGCTTGAAGCACCGTGGTGTGATCTGCGAGAAGTGCGGCGTTGAAGTTGCACTGGCCAAGGTTCGTCGTGAGCGCATGGCGCACATCGAACTGGCTTCGCCGGTTGCTCACATCTGGTTCCTGAAATCGCTGCCGTCGCGTATCGGCTTGCTGATGGACATGACCCTGCGTGATATCGAGCGCGTTCTCTACTTCGAGAGCTATGTCGTTATCGATCCAGGCATGACCACCCTTGAAAAAGGTCAGCTGCTGAACGACGAGCAGTACTTCGAAGCGCTGGAAGAGTTCGGTGATGACTTCGACGCCCGTATGGGTGCTGAAGCTGTCCGTGAACTGCTGCACGCTATCGACCTGGAACACGAGATTGGCCGTCTGCGTGAAGAAATTCCGCAAACCAACTCGGAAACCAAGATCAAGAAGCTGTCCAAGCGTCTGAAGTTGATGGAAGCCTTCCAGGGTTCCGGCAACCTGCCAGAGTGGATGGTGCTGACCGTTCTGCCGGTTCTGCCGCCAGATCTGCGTCCACTGGTCCCGCTGGATGGCGGTCGTTTCGCGACTTCCGACCTCAACGATCTGTATCGTCGAGTGATCAACCGTAACAACCGTTTGAAGCGCCTGCTGGATCTGTCCGCTCCGGACATCATCGTGCGCAACGAAAAGCGTATGTTGCAGGAAGCTGTCGATGCTCTGCTCGACAACGGTCGTCGTGGCCGCGCTATCACAGGTTCCAACAAGCGTCCTCTGAAATCCCTGGCTGACATGATCAAGGGTAAGCAAGGTCGTTTCCGTCAGAACTTGCTCGGTAAGCGTGTTGACTACTCCGGTCGTTCGGTAATTACCGTAGGCCCGACCCTGCGTCTGCACCAGTGCGGTCTGCCGAAGAAGATGGCTCTCGAGCTGTTCAAACCGTTCATTTTCGGCAAGCTGGAAATGCGTGGTCTCGCGACCACCATCAAAGCGGCCAAGAAAATGGTCGAGCGCGAACTGCCAGAGGTTTGGGACGTTCTCGCTGAAGTGATTCGCGAACACCCGGTTCTTCTCAACCGTGCACCGACCCTTCACCGTCTGGGTATCCAGGCGTTTGAACCGGTACTGATCGAAGGTAAGGCTATCCAGCTGCACCCTCTGGTCTGCGCCGCGTACAACGCCGACTTCGACGGCGACCAAATGGCCGTGCACGTACCGCTGACACTGGAAGCCCAGTTGGAAGCGCGTGCGTTGATGATGTCGACCAACAACATTCTGTCGCCAGCCAACGGTGAGCCAATCATCGTTCCGTCGCAGGACGTTGTATTGGGTCTGTACTACATGACTCGTGAAGCGATCAACGCCAAAGGCGAAGGTCGTGTGTTCGCGGATCTGCAGGAAGTTGACCGTGTGTTCCGTGCCGGCGAAGCCGCACTGCACGCCAAGGTTAAAGTTCGTATCAACGAAACCGTCAACGACCGTGACGGCAACAGCGTAAGCGGCACCCGTATCGTCGACACCACTGTCGGCCGTGCGCTGCTGTTCCAGGTTGTGCCAAAAGGTCTGTCGTACGATGTCGTCAACCTGCCGATGAAGAAAAAGGCGATCTCCAAGCTGATCAACCAGTGCTACCGCGTGGTTGGTTTGAAAGAGACCGTGATCTTCGCTGACCAGTTGATGTACACCGGTTTCGCTTACTCGACCATCTCCGGCGTTTCCATCGGTGTTAACGACTTCGTTATCCCGGACGAGAAAGCCCGCATCATCGGTGCAGCCACCGACGAAGTGAAAGAGATCGAGAGCCAGTACGCCTCCGGCCTGGTAACCCAGGGCGAGAAGTACAACAAAGTGATCGACCTTTGGTCGAAAGCGAACGACGAAGTTTCCAAGGCAATGATGGCCAACCTCTCGAAAGAGAAGGTTATCGACCGTCATGGCGTTGAAGTCGATCAAGAGTCTTTCAACTCGATGTACATGATGGCCGACTCGGGTGCGCGGGGTTCCGCAGCACAGATTCGTCAGCTGGCCGGTATGCGTGGTCTGATGGCCAAGCCGGACGGTTCCATCATTGAAACGCCGATTACTGCGAACTTCCGTGAAGGTTTGAGCGTACTTCAGTACTTCATCTCGACTCACGGTGCTCGTAAAGGTCTGGCGGATACCGCGTTGAAAACTGCGAACTCCGGTTACCTGACTCGTCGTCTGGTAGACGTGGCGCAGGATCTGGTTGTAACCGAGATCGATTGCGGCACCGAACACGGTCTGCTGATGACTCCGCACATTGAAGGCGGTGACGTTGTAGAGCCGTTGGGTGAGCGCGTATTGGGTCGTGTTATTGCCCGTGACGTATTCAAGCCAGGTACCGAGGACGTTATCGTTCCTGCCGGCACTCTGGTAGACGAGAAGTGGGTCGAGTTCATCGAGCTGAACAGCATCGACGAAGTGATCGTGCGTTCGCCGATCAGCTGCGAAACCCGCTATGGCATTTGCGCCAAGTGCTACGGCCGTGATCTGGCTCGTGGTCACCAGGTCAACATCGGTGAAGCGGTCGGCGTTATCGCTGCCCAGTCCATCGGTGAGCCGGGTACCCAGCTGACGATGCGTACGTTCCACATCGGTGGTGCGGCAAGCCGTACTTCCGCAGCCGACAGCGTTCAGGTGAAGAATGGCGGTACCGTCCGTCTGCACAACCTGAAGCACGTTGAGCGAGTGGATGGTCACCTGGTTGCTGTGTCCCGTTCCGGTGAGCTGGCCATCGCTGATGACTTCGGTCGTGAGCGCGAGCGTTACAAGCTGCCGTACGGTGCTGTGATTTCGGTTAAAGAAGGTGACAAGGTCGACGCTGGCGCAATCGTGGCCAAGTGGGATCCGCACACTCACCCGATCGTTACCGAAATGAAAGGTACCGTGACCTACGTGGGCATGGAAGAAGGCATCACGATCAAGCGTCAGACTGACGAATTGACCGGTATGACCAACATTGAAGTACTCGACGCGAAAGATCGTCCAGCTGCGGGCAAAGAAATCCGTCCAGCAGTGAAAATGGTCGACGACAACGGCAAGGATCTGTTGCTGCCAGGCACTGACGTTATCGCTCAGTACTTCCTGCCAGCCAACGCCCTGGTCGGTGTGGCGGACGGTGCGAAGATCGCGATCGGTGATGTTATCGCTCGTATTCCGCAAGAAACTTCGAAGACCCGCGACATCACCGGTGGTCTGCCGCGTGTTGCCGACTTGTTCGAAGCTCGTCGTCCGAAAGAAGCGTCGATTCTGGCTGAAGTCAGCGGCACCATTGCGTTCGGTAAAGAGACCAAAGGCAAGCGCCGTCTGGTTATTACCCCGAACGACGGTACCGATCCGTACGAAGAGCTGATTCCGAAGTGGCGTCACCTGAACGTGTTCGAAGGCGAGCAGGTAAATCGCGGCGAAGTTATCTCCGACGGTCCAAGCGATCCGCACGACATCCTGCGTCTGCTGGGTGTGAGCGCGCTGGCCAAGTACATCGTGAACGAGATCCAGGACGTTTACCGTCTGCAAGGCGTGAAGATCAACGACAAGCACATCGAGACCATCCTGCGTCAGATGCTGCGTAAAGTTGAAATCGCTGAATCCGGCGATTCCAGTTTCATCAAGGGCGACCAGATGGAACTGACTCACGTACTGGTAGAGAACGAGCGTCTGGGCGGCGAAGACAAGTTCGTCTCCAAGTACACTCGCGTTCTGCTGGGTATCACCAAGGCGTCGTTGTCCACCGAATCGTTCATCTCGGCGGCTTCCTTCCAGGAAACCACTCGCGTACTGACCGAAGCGGCAGTCACCGGCAAGCGCGATTACCTGCGCGGCCTGAAAGAAAACGTGGTCGTGGGTCGTCTGATCCCGGCAGGTACCGGCCTGGCATATCACAGCGAGCGCAAGCGTCGTCGTGAAGCAGACAAGCCGTTGCGCGTAAGCGCCAGTGAAGTGGAAGCTGCACTGACCGAAGCGCTGAACTCGAGCGGTAACTGAGTTCTGCGATAAATGAGCGTAAGGCCCTGATCGCTCCGTTCATCGAATCGAGACAATTTGTCGAGGTTCGAAGGGCGGGGAGGTCGGGGCCTTGCCTTGACTGGGGACAAGATCCTCTTTAGACTCTTGATCCCCTAAATTTGGCGGGAATTCGTTCCTGCCATTTTGCTTTTCTTGCAAGACAATAGCGTCGCAAGACAACAGTGGAGCTAGTAGATGGCAACTATCAACCAGCTGGTACGTCAGCCGCGTAAGCGTATCGTCGAGAAATCCGACGTACCTGCGCTGCAGAACTGCCCGCAACGTCGTGGCGTGTGCACCCGTGTGTACACCACTACGCCGAAAAAACCTAACTCGGCACTGCGTAAAGTATGCCGTGTGCGCCTGACCAACGGTTTCGAGGTTTCCTCGTACATCGGTGGTGAAGGTCACAACCTGCAAGAGCACAGCGTGGTACTGATCCGCGGCGGTCGTGTAAAAGACTTGCCAGGTGTTCGTTACCACACCGTTCGCGGCTCCTTGGATACTTCC
This sequence comes from Pseudomonas sp. CROZ-RG-20F-R04-15, assembly GCF_022662375.1. Lineage (GTDB taxonomy): Bacteria > Pseudomonadota > Gammaproteobacteria > Pseudomonadales > Pseudomonadaceae > Aquipseudomonas. Next base: position 16,540 of record NZ_JAKNQL010000005.1, read on the forward strand.
GGCGTTAAAGGTCGTAACCAGGGTCGTTCGAAGTACGGTACCAAGCGTCCGAAGTAATCGGCCGTTTTGCAGATTTTCATTTTATTGAGTCGATAAGAGTAAGGTCGGGCACGCATCCATTGGATCTGTCCCGAGCTAACCTGAAGACCGCTTGAGGGCTTATCATGCCAAGACGTCGCGTAGCAGCAAAGCGTGAGATTCTGGACGATCCGAAATACGGAAGCCAGATCCTCGCCAAATTCATGAACCACGTTATGGAAAGCGGCAAGAAAGCCGTTGCCGAGCGTATCGTTTATGGTGCCCTGGAAACCGTTGCGACCCGTAAGGCTGGCACCGATCCCCTGGAACTCTTCGAAAAAGCACTCGACGCCATCGCTCCGCTGGTCGAAGTGAAGTCGCGCCGCGTTGGTGGTGCTACTTACCAGGTTCCGGTCGAGGTTCGTCCTTCCCGTCGTAACGCTCTGGCAATGCGCTGGTTGGTAGACTTCGCCCGTAAGCGTGGCGAGAAGTCTATGGCTCTGCGTTTGGCTGGCGAACTGCTGGATGCTGCTGAAGGTAAAGGTGCTGCTGTTAAGAAGCGTGAAGACGTGCACCGTATGGCTGAAGCTAACAAAGCTTTCTCGCACTACCGCTTCTAATTTTAGCTTCACTAATTTTGCGAGGGCTTTATGGCTCGTACTACTCCGATTAGCCGCTACCGTAACATCGGTATCGTCGCTCACGTGGATGCTGGTAAAACCACCACCACCGAGCGCGTCCTTTTTTACACCGGCAAAAGTCACAAAATGGGCGAGGTGCATGACGGCGCCGCGACCACAGACTGGATGGTTCAGGAGCAGGAGCGTGGTATTACCATTACTTCTGCTGCTATTACCGCCTTCTGGAAAGGTTCCGAGAAGCAGTACAAAGACGAGCATCGCTTCAACGTAATCGATACCCCGGGCCACGTTGACTTCACTATTGAAGTTGAACGCTCCCTGCGCGTACTCGACGGCGCTGTCGTTGTGTTCTGCGGTACTTCGGGTGTTGAGCCTCAGTCGGAAACCGTATGGCGTCAAGCCAACAAGTACGGCGTTCCACGTCTTGTTTACGTAAACAAGATGGACCGTGCTGGCGCCAACTTCCTGCGCGTGATCGGTCAGATCAAGCAGCGTCTGGGTCACACTCCGGTGCCAATCCAGTTGGCTATCGGTTCCGAAGACAACTTCCAGGGTCAGATCGATCTGATCAACATGCAAGCTGTCTACTGGAATGACTCTGACAAAGGTATGGTCCCTGTTCGCAAGGACATTCCTGCTGAGCTCCAAGAGCTGGCTGAAGAGTGGCGCAACAACATGGTTGAAGCTGCCGCCGAAGCCAACGAAGAGCTGATGAACAAGTACCTGGAAGGCGAAGAGCTGACGATCGCAGAGATCAAAGCCGCTTTGCGTCAGCGTACTATCGCCGGCGAAATCGTTCTGGCTGTTTGCGGTTCTTCGTTCAAGAACAAGGGTGTTCCCCTGGTTCTCGACGCCGTTATCGACTTCCTGCCTGCACCGACCGACATTCCTGCTATCAAGGGTACTGACCCGGATAACGAGGAAATCGAGCTGGAGCGTCATGCAGACGATGCGGAGCCGTTCTCGGCTCTGGCGTTCAAGATCGCTACCGACCCATTCGTGGGTACTTTGACCTTCGTCCGCGTTTACTCGGGCGTGTTGAACTCCGGCGACGGCGTGATCAACTCGGTTAAAGGCAAGAAAGAGCGCGTGGGTCGTATGGTGCAAATGCACGCAAACGCCCGTGAAGAGATCAAGGAAGTGCGCGCTGGCGACATCGCGGCCCTGATCGGCATGAAGGACGTCACCACTGGTGAAACCCTCTGCAACGCTGACAAGCCAATCATCCTGGTTCGTATGGACTTCCCGGAGCCGGTTATTTCGGTTGCCGTTGAGCCTAAGACCAAGGATGACCAGGAAAAAATGGGTATCGCTCTGGGCAAGCTTGCTCAGGAAGACCCGTCTTTCCGCGTTAAGACTGATGAAGAGACTGGTCAAACGATCATCTCCGGCATGGGCGAGCTGCACCTGGACATCCTGGTTGACCGGATGCGCCGTGAGTTCAACGTCGAAGCCAACATCGGCAAGCCTCAGGTTTCGTATCGTGAGCGCATCACGAAGAACTGTGAAATCGAAGGCAAGTTCGTTCGTCAGTCCGGTGGTCGCGGCCAGTTCGGTCACTGCTGGATTCGTTTTGCTCCTGCTGACGAAGGTCAGGAAGGTCTGCAATTCGTGAACGAAGTTGTAGGTGGTGTGGTTCCTAAGGAATACATCCCGGCTATCCAGAAGGGTATCGAAGAGCAGATGAAGAACGGCGTTGTTGCCGGCTATCCGCTGATCGGCCTGAAGGCTACCGTGTTCGATGGTTCTTACCACGACGTCGACTCCAACGAGATGGCGTTTAAAGTGGCTGCCTCCATGGCGACCAAGCAACTGGCCCAGAAGGGCGGTGGTGAGTTGCTTGAGCCGATCATGGCTGTAGAGGTTGTTACGCCTGAAGACTATATGGGTGATGTGATGGGCGACCTTAACCGTCGTCGCGGCATGATCCAGGGTATGGAAGACACAGTGTCCGGCAAGGTTATCCGTGCCGAGGTTCCACTGGGTGAGATGTTCGGTTATGCGACCGACGTTCGTTCCATGTCTCAGGGTCGCGCAAGCTACTCTATGGAATTCAAAAAATACGATACGGCTCCGTCGCACATCGTCGAATCCGTAACCAAAAAACAAGGCTGATTCAGCCCCTTTAGGCTAGGAGTTAATTGTCGTGGCTAAAGAAAAATTTGATCGTTCCCTTCCGCACGTCAACGTTGGCACCATCGGTCACGTTGACCACGGTAAAACCACTCTGACTGCTGCTCTGACTCGCGTTTGCTCCGAAGTTTTCGGTTCCGCAATCGTTGACTTCGACAAGATCGACAGCGCACCGGAAGAGAAAGCTCGCGGTATCACCATCAACACCGCACACGTTGAGTACAACTCGAAGATCCGTCACTACGCTCACGTTGACTGCCCAGGTCACGCTGACTATGTGAAGAACATGATCACCGGTGCTGCTCAAATGGACGGCGCTATTCTGGTTTGCTCGGCCGCTGATGGTCCGATGCCACAAACCCGTGAGCACATCCTGCTGTCCCGTCAGGTTGGCGTTCCGTACATCGTGGTTTTCCTGAACAAGGCTGACCTGGTAGACGACGCTGAGCTGCTGGAACTGGTTGAGATGGAAGTTCGCGACCTGCTGTCGACTTACGACTTCCCGGGCGATGACACTCCAATCATCATCGGTTCGGCTCGTATGGCGCTGGAAGGCAAAGACGACAACGAGATGGGCACCACTGCCGTCAAGAAACTGGTTGAGACTCTGGACAGCTACATCCCAGAACCAGTTCGTGTGACCGACAAGCCGTTCCTGATGCCAATCGAAGACGTATTCTCGATCTCCGGTCGCGGTACTGTTGTGACTGGTCGTATCGAGCGCGGTATCGTTCGCGTTCAAGATCCGCTGGAAATCGTTGGTCTGCGTGACACCACCGTTACTACTTGCACCGGTGTTGAAATGTTCCGCAAGCTGCTCGACGAAGGTCGTGCTGGCGAGAACTGCGGCGTTCTGCTGCGTGGCACCAAGCGTGACGACGTTGAGCGTGGTCAGGTTCTGGTTAAGCCGGGTTCGGTTAAGCCGCACACCACTTTCACCGCAGAAGTTTACGTTCTGAGCAAGGAAGAAGGCGGCCGTCATACTCCGTTCTTCAAAGGCTACCGTCCACAGTTCTACTTCCGTACTACTGACGTGACTGGTAACTGCGAGCTGCCAGAAGGCGTTGAAATGGTAATGCCAGGTGACAACATTCAGATGACTGTTACCCTGATCAAAACCATCGCAATGGAAGATGGTCTGCGTTTCGCTATCCGTGAAGGCGGTCGTACCGTCGGCGCTGGCGTCGTAGCCAAAATCATCGCTTAATTCTCTTTTGTAGAGATTGCTTGATGATTTGAAAAAGCCCCCGCTCAGCGGGGGCTTTTTTATTGGGTTGACACCTATCTGGGGCGTCTATAGAATTGCGCCTCCTTTTAACGGGCGTATTGCGCTCGGTGGGAATAGCAGCCGGAGTCTGAAATCCAATGCAAAATCAGCAAATCCGTATCAGGTTGAAGGCTTTCGACCATCGCCTGATCGACCAATCAACCCAGGAAATCGTGGAAACCGCGAAACGTACTGGTGCTCAAGTGCGTGGTCCAATTCCACTGCCTACCCGTAAAGAGCGGTTCACCGTTCTGGTTTCCCCGCACGTCAACAAAGACGCGCGCGACCAGTACGAAATCCGCACTCATAAGCGCGTTCTGGACATCGTCCAGCCAACGGATAAAACCGTTGATGCTCTTATGAAGCTTGATCTTGCGGCTGGTGTGGAAGTGCAGATCAGCCTCGGCTAAGACTCGGTCTTAGTCGTGTAACGCTCTGAAATGGGCGGCCATAGCGGGTGAAAGCCCCGTACACTCATGAGGTTTACAACATGACTATTGGTGTAGTCGGTCGTAAATGCGGTATGACCCGTATTTTCACCGAAGAAGGTGTCTCCATTCCGGTCACGGTCATTGAGATCGAGCCGAATCGCGTCACCCAGTTCAAAACTGAAGAGACCGATGGCTATCGTGCAGTGCAAGTCACTGTCGGCGAGCGTCGTGCTTCGCGTGTAACAGCAGCTCAGGCTGGCCACTTCGCTAAAGCGAACGTTGCCGCTGGTCGCACTACCATGGAATTCCGTCTTGAAGAAGGCGAGTACCAGGCTGGCGATCTGATCAACGCTGAAATCTTCGCCGCTGGTCAACTGGTTGATGTAACCGGTCAGTCCAAGGGTAAAGGCTTCCAGGGTACGATCAAGCGTTGGAATTTCCGCGGGCAAGATAATACCCACGGTAACTCCGTATCCCACCGCGTCCCAGGCTCTATCGGCCAGTGCCAGACTCCTGGTCGTGTATTCAAGGGCAAGAAAATGTCCGGTCATATGGGCGCTGAGCGCGTGACCGTGCAGTCCCTGGAAGTAGTGCGCGTGGACGCTGAACGCAATCTGTTGTTGGTCAAGGGTGCTGTTCCTGGCGCTACTGGCGGCAACCTGGTTGTACGTCCAGCAGCCAAGGCTCGCGGTTAAGGGGAAGCTGACATGCAATTAAATGTAAATGACGCTCAAGCGATCGAAGTTTCCGAACTGACATTTGGCGGCGAATTCAACGAGACGCTGGTTCACCAAGCAGTCGTGGCCTACATGGCCGGCGGCCGTCAAGGTACCAAGCAGCAAAAGACCCGTTCCGACGTTCGTGGTGGCGGTAAGCGCCCATGGCGTCAGAAAGGTACTGGCCGTGCTCGTGCCGGTACTATCCGTAGCCCAATCTGGCGTGGCGGCGGTACCACTTTTGCAGCACGTCCACAGGATCACTCCCAGAAGCTGAACAAGAAGATGTATCGCGCAGCAATGCGTTCCATCCTTGCTGAGCTGGTGCGTACTGATCGTCTGGTCGTGGTTCAGGATTTCGCTGTTGAAACTCCGAAAACCAAAGATCTGCTGGGCAAGCTGAACAACATGAGCCTGACCGACGTTTTGATCGTGTCGGACGCTGTTGATCAGAACCTGTACCTGGCTGCTCGTAACCTGCCGCACGTAGATGTACGTGACGTTCAAGGTTCCGATCCAGTTAGTCTGATCGCATACGACAAGGTGTTGATCACCGTGTCGGCCGTGAAGAAATTCGAGGAGCTGCTGGGATGAACCAGGAACGCGTATTTAAAGTTCTGCTTGGCCCGCACGTTTCCGAGAAGGCTACGGTTCTGGCAGACAAGAAAGGCCAGTTCGTTTTCAAGGTTGCTACTGACGCAACCAAGCTGGAAATCAAGAAGGCCGTCGAAAGCCTGTTCAGCGTGAAAGTAGAGCGCGTCACTACCCTGAATGTTCTGGGTAAGAGCAAGCGCACTGCTCGCGGTCTGGGCAAGCGTAATGACTGGAAGAAGGCAGTTATCTCCCTTCAGCCAGGCCAAGATCTCGATTTCAGCAGCAGTGCTGAGTAAGGAAGGGGTGCATCATGGCAATCGTTAAATGCAAACCGACTTCCCCTGGCCGCCGTTTTGTGGTCAAGGTGGTCAACCAGGAGCTGCATAAAGGCGCTCCTCACGCACCGCTGCTCGAGAAAAAATCGAAGACTGGTGGTCGTAACAACAATGGCCGTATTACCACGCGTCACATCGGTGGTGGTCATAAGCAGCATTATCGTATGGTCGATTTCCGTCGCAACGACAAAGATGGCATCGTCGCCACTGTCGAGCGTATCGAATACGATCCAAACCGTACTGCTCACATCGCACTGCTCTGCTACGCAGACGGCGAGCGCCGCTACATCATCGCCCCTAAAGGCGTGAGTGCTGGCGACCAGCTGATCGCAGGCGCTCTGGCTCCAATCAAGCCAGGCAACGCTCTGCAACTGCGCAACATTCCAGTGGGTTCTACCGTACACGGCATCGAACTGAAGCCAGGTAAAGGCGCACAGATCGCTCGTTCCGCTGGTGCTTCGGCTCAGCTGATCGCTCGTGAAGGCGTTTACGTTACCCTGCGTCTGCGTTCCGGTGAAATGCGTAAAGTCCTGGCTGAATGCCGTGCGACCCTGGGCGAAGTCTCGAACTCCGAGCACAGCCTGCGTTCGCTGGGTAAAGCTGGTGCCAAGCGCTGGCGTGGCGTTCGCCCAACCGTTCGTGGTGTTGCCATGAACCCGGTTGACCACCCACATGGTGGTGGTGAAGGTCGTACCTCTGGTGGTCGTCATCCGGTATCGCCATGGGGCTTCCCGACTAAGGGCGCGAAGACTCGTGGTAATAAGCGTACCGACAAAATGATCGTCCGTCGTCGCAAGTAAATAGAGGGATACGACAGTGCCACGTTCTCTGAAAAAAGGTCCTTTTATTGATCTTCACCTACTGAAGAAGATCGAAGTGGCGGCGGAAAAGAACGATCGCAAACCAATTAAGACTTGGTCGCGTCGTTCGATGATCCTGCCACAAATGGTCGGTCTGACCATCGCAGTACACAACGGTCGTCAGCACGTCCCAGTTCTCGTTAACGAAGACATGGTCGGCCACAAACTGGGCGAGTTCGCCGGTACCCGCAACTATCGCGGGCACGTGGCTGACAAGAAAGCCAAGCGTTAAGGGGTTAGGAAATGGAAGTAGCCGCTAAGTTGTCGGGCGCTCGAATCTCCGCCCAGAAAGCCCGCTTGGTCGCCGACCAGATCCGCGGGAAGAAGGTGGGCGAAGCGCTCAACTTGTTGGCTTTCAGCAGTAAGAAAGCCGCCGAGATCATGAAGAAAGTGCTGGAGTCGGCCGTAGCCAACGCCGAGCATAACGAAGGCGCAGACGTTGATGACCTGAAGGTCAGCACCGTTTTCGTCAACGAAGGGCGTTCGCTGAAGCGCATCATGCCACGTGCCAAAGGCCGTGCTGATCGCATCGTCAAGCGGTCTTGCCATATCACTGTCAAGGTTGCTGACAAGTAACGGAGTCGAAGAGATGGGTCAGAAAGTACATCCCATTGGCATTCGCCTGGGAATCGTCAAGGAGCACACCTCCGTCTGGTACGCAGACGGTCGGACTTATGCGGACTACTTGTTCGCAGATCTGAAAGTGCGTGAGTATCTCCAAGACAAACTAAAAAGCGCGTCCGTAAGCCGTATCGATATCCATCGTCCGGCCCAAACTGCACGTATCACCATCCACACCGCTCGTCCAGGTATCGTTATCGGGAAGAAAGGTGAAGATGTTGAGAAACTGCGTCAGGACCTGACCAAGCAAATGGGTGTGCCTGTGCACATCAATATCGAAGAGATCCGCAAGCCGGAACTCGACGGTATGCTGGTTGCGCAGAGCGTAGCTCAGCAGCTGGAGCGTCGTGTAATGTTCCGTCGCGCTATGAAGCGTGCAGTTCAGAACGCAATGCGCATTGGTGCCAAGGGCATCAAAATCCAAGTGAGCGGTCGTCTCGGCGGTGCTGAAATCGCACGTACTGAATGGTATCGCGAAGGTCGTGTGCCATTGCACACCCTGCGTGCCGACATCGACTATGCCAACTACGAAGCTCACACCACTTACGGTGTGATCGGTGTAAAGGTTTGGATCTTCAAAGGCGAAGTAATTGGTGGTCGCCAAGAAGAGCTGAAACCACAAGCACCAGCGCCTCGTAAAAAAGCTGCTAAGTAAGGGGTACGCCAAATGTTGCAACCTAAGCGTACGAAGTTCCGCAAGCAGATGACAGGCCACAACCGTGGTCTGGCTCAGCGCGGTAGCAAAGTCAGCTTCGGCGAGTTCGCGCTGAAGTCTGTAGCTCGTGGTCGTCTCACCGCTCGTCAGATCGAGTCAGCGCGTCGTGCTCTGACCCGTCACGTTAAACGTGGCGGCAAGATCTGGATCCGTGTATTCCCGGACAAGCCTATTTCCAAAAAGCCCCTCGAAGTTCGTATGGGTAAAGGTAAGGGTAGTGTGGAGTACTGGGTTGCCCAGATTCAGCCAGGCAAAGTCCTGTATGAAATCGAGGGTGTTTCTGAAGAGCTGGCGCGTGAGGCTTTTGCCCTGGCTGCTGCAAAGCTGCCGCTCGCCACCGCCTTTGTTAAACGGACGGTGATGTGATGAAAGCGAATGAACTTCGTGAAAAATCCGCACAGCAGCTGAACGAGCAACTGCTCGGCTTGCTGCGCGACCAGTTCAATCTGCGTATGCAGAAAGCAACTGGCCAGTTGGGGCAGTCTCATCTGCTCTCGCAAGTTAAGCGTGACATCGCTCGCGTGAAGACTGTGCTCAACCAGCAGGCAGGTAAGTGATCATGGCTGAAGCCGAAAAAACTGTCCGTACGCTGACTGGCCGTGTTGTCAGCGACAAGATGGACAAAACCATCACCGTATTGATCGAGCGTCGCGTAAAGCACCCGATCTACGGTAAATACGTTAAGCGTTCGACTAAGCTGCACGCGCACGACGAAACCAACCAGTGCCACATCGGCGACAAAGTCACTATTCGTGAAACTCGTCCTATGGCCAAGACCAAGTCTTGGGCGCTGGTTGATGTTCTCGAACGCGCTGTGGAAGTCTAAGGACTAGGGGTCGGAGAAATTATATGATTCAGACTCAATCCATGCTCGATGTGGCCGATAACAGCGGCGCTCGCCGTGTTATGTGCATCAAGGTGCTGGGTGGCTCCCATCGTCGTTACGCTGGTATCGGTGACATCATCAAAGTTACCGTGAAGGAAGCAATTCCTCGCGGTAAAGTGAAAAAAGGCCAAGTGATGACTGCAGTTGTAGTCCGCACTCGTCACGGCGTACGTCGTGCTGATGGCTCCATTATCCGCTTTGATGGCAACGCTGCTGTTCTTTTGAACAACAAGCAAGAGCCGATCGGCACCCGTATCTTTGGGCCAGTGACCCGTGAACTTCGTACTGAGAAGTTCATGAAGATCGTCTCGCTCGCCCCAGAAGTGCTGTAAGGAGATCCGACATGCAAAAGATTCGTCGTGACGACGAGATCATCGTGATCGCCGGCAAAGACAAAGGTAAGCGCGGTAAGGTGCTTAAGGTTCTTGCTAATAACCGTCTGGTTATTAGCGGTCTGAACCTGGTCAAGCGTCATACCAAGCCTAACCCGATGTCGGGCGTGCAAGGCGGTATCGTCGAAAAAGAAGCTCCACTGGACGCTTCTAACGTCGCCATTTTCAACGGCGAAACCAACAAGGCTGACCGCGTTGGTTTCAAAGTAGAAGACGGCAAGAAAATTCGTGTCTTCAAGTCGACCCAAAAAGCGGTTGATGCTTGAACACTGCTAGGTAGAAGACCATGGCACGACTAAAAGAGATTTACTGGAAGGAAATCGCACCGAAGCTTAAGGAAGAACTTAAGCTTTCGAACGTGATGGAAGTTCCACGCGTTACAAAAATCACCCTGAACATGGGTCTGGGCGAAGCTGTTGGTGACAAAAAAGTCATCGAGCATGCTGTTGCTGACCTGGAAAAGATCACCGGCCAAAAAGTCGTTGTGACCTACGCTCGTAAATCCATCGCTGGCTTTAAAGTCCGTGAAGGATGGCCGATCGGCGTCAAGGTGACTCTGCGCCGTGAGCGTATGTATGAGTTCCTGGATCGTCTGCTGTCGATCTCCCTGCCTCGGGTTCGCGACTTCCGCGGCCTGAATGCCAAGTCCTTCGATGGTCGTGGTAACTACAGCATGGGCGTGAAAGAGCAGATCATTTTCCCGGAAATCGACTACGACAAGATCGATGCTCTCCGCGGTCTGGACATTACCCTGACCACCACTGCCAAGAACGATGATGAAGGCCGCGCTCTGCTGCGTGCTTTCAAATTCCCGTTCCGCAACTGATTGGAGTAGGAAAATGGCCAAGAAGAGCATGAAAAACCGTGAGCTGAAGCGTCAGCTCACTGTTGCCAAGTACGCCACCAAGCGTGCAGCGCTGAAAGCTATCATCGTCGATCTGAACGCAAGTCCAGAAGCGCGTTGGGAAGCTACCGTAGCTCTGCAGAAGCAACCACGTGACGCAAGCGCTTCGCGCATGCGTAACCGTTGCCGCCTGACTGGTCGTCCGCACGGCGTTTACCGCAAGTTCGGCCTTGGCCGTAACAAGTTGCGTGAAGCTGCAATGCGTGGTGACGTACCAGGTCTGGTTAAAGCCAGCTGGTAATTGCTGTCAAAGTCTCGATGTTCGGGTTCGCAAGAACCTGACCATCGGTGGCCTTGAATCTGAATCAAGCCCCTTTTGGGGCTTGATTCATTTCTGGGGTGTGTCTAGAATGACCGGCTCGCCTGAGCCCGTGTTTTTCATGCCCGGAAGTTCTCGGCGACAAGTAGTAGCCGCAAGGCTAATTTTTCTGTATTAGGAGCGTCTAGCCCATGAGTATGCAGGACCCGTTAGCGGACATGCTAACTCGAATCCGTAATGCCCAGATGGCTGAAAAGTCTGTCGTAAGCATGCCGTCTTCCACGTTGAAGGTGGCTGTAGCAAAAGTCCTGAAGGACGAAGGTTACATCGCGGATTTTCAGATCACCACCGACGCTAAGCCGTCGTTGTCCATCGAGCTGAAGTACTTCGAAGGCCGTCCGGTTATCGAAGAAGTGAAGCGCGTTAGTCGTCCAGGCCTGCGTCAGTACAAGTCCGTTGAAGATCTGCCGAAAGTTCGTGGCGGTCTTGGCGTGTCTATCGTCTCCACCAACAAAGGTGTGATGACGGATCGTGCTGCGCGCGCTGCCGGTGTCGGCGGCGAAGTTCTTTGCACTGTGTTCTAAGGGGGGATAAGCATGTCTCGCGTCGCTAAGAACCCCGTTAAGCTGCCAGCCGGTGTCGAAGTAAAATTCGCAGGCCAACAGCTTTCGGTGAAGGGTGCCAAGGGTACTCTTGAACTGAACATCCATTCGTCCGTTGAGATCGTTGAAGAAGCTGGTGAGCTGCGTTTCGCTGCTCGCAATGGCGATCAACAAACTCGCGCAATGGCAGGTACCACGCGTGCGTTGGTAAACAACATGGTCCAAGGCGTAAGCCAAGGCTTCGAGCGCAAGCTCCAGCTGGTCGGTGTTGGTTACAAGGCGCAAGCAAAAGGCACGGTTCTGAACCTGGCCCTTGGCTTCTCGCACCCAGTGGATTACGAACTGCCGGAAGGCATCACCGCTGAGACTCCTAGCCAGACCGATATCCTGATCAAGGGCATCGACAAGCAGCTGGTAGGTCAAGTGGCCGCTGAGATCCGCGACTTCCGTCCACCAGAGCCGTACAAAGGCAAAGGTGTGCGCTACGCGGACGAAGTCGTCCGTCGTAAAGAAGCCAAGAAGAAGTAGGGCATAGCAAATGACCGACAAAAAAGTTACTCGACTGCGTCGCGCTCGCAAAGCACGCCTGAAAATGCACGAACTCGAAGTCGTGCGTCTCTGCGTGTTCCGCTCGTCGCAGCACATCTACGCCCAGGTCATCTCGGCCGACGGCAACAAGGTCCTGGCAAGCGCCTCGACTTTGGATAAAGAACTGCGTGATGGTGCCACTGGCAACATCGACGCGGCCACAAAGGTTGGCCAGCTGGTCGCTACGCGTGCTAAGGCCGCTGGCGTCTCGCAAGTGGCTTTCGACCGCTCTGGCTTCAAGTACCACGGTCGCGTGAAAGCGCTGGCTGATGCTGCTCGTGAAGCTGGGCTGGAGTTCTAAGTTATGTCAAATAACGACCAAAAGCGCGACGAAGGCTACATTGAGAAGCTGGTTCAAGTTAACCGCGTAGCCAAAACCGTTAAAGGCGGCCGTATCTTCACTTTCACCGCGTTGACCGTGGTTGGTGATGGTAAAGGGCGTGTTGGCTTCGGCCGTGGCAAGTCGCGTGAAGTGCCTGCTGCGATCCAGAAGGCAATGGAAGCTGCTCGCCGCAACATGATCCAAGTTGATCTGAACGGCACCACTCTGCAGTACGCAATGAAGTCCGCTCACGGCGCTTCGAAGGTGTACATGCAGCCTGCTTCTGAAGGTACCGGTATCATCGCTGGCGGCGCTATGCGTGCTGTCCTTGAAGTTGCTGGCGTTCAGAACGTTCTGGCCAAGTGCTACGGCTCGACTAACCCGGTAAACGTGGTTCACGCCACTTTCAAAGGTTTGAAAGCAATGCAGTCTCCTGAATCCATTGCCGCCAAGCGTGGCAAAAGCGTCAAGGAGATCTTCTGATCATGGCTACCGTTAAAGTAACGCTGATCAAAAGCATGACCGGCCGCATCCCTAACCACAAATTGTGCGTTAAGGGTCTGGGTCTGCGTCGCATCGGTCACACTGTAGAAGTCCAGGATACTCCCGAGAATCGCGGGATGATCAACAAGGCTTACTACATGCTGCGTGTCGAGGGTTAATCGATGAAACTCAATGATCTGAGTCCAGCGCCGGGTTCCCGTCGCGAAAAGCATCGTCCGGGCCGTGGTATCGGTAGCGGTTTGGGTAAGACTGGTGGCCGTGGCCACAAAGGTCAAACCTCCCGCTCCGGTGGCACCATTGCTCCAGGCTTTGAAGGCGGTCAACAGCCGCTGCATCGTCGCCTGCCGAAGTTCGGTTTCGTTTCCCTGAAAGCCATGGACCGCGCAGAAGTGCGTCTGTCCGAGCTGGCTAAAGTGGAAGGCGACATCGTCACCGTGCAGTCCCTGAAAGATGCCAACGTGATCAACGTCAACGTACAGCGTGTGAAAATCATGCTGTCCGGTGAAGTGACTCGCGCTGTCACTATCGGCAAGGGAATCGGCGCCACCAAAGGTGCGCGTGCGGCTATCGAAGCAGCTGGCGGCAAGTTCGAGGAATAAATGGCTAAGCAAGGTGCTCTCTCTGCGCTCGGCAAAGGCGGTATGTCTGAACTCTGGGCTCGTCTGCGTTTTCTGTTCCTGGCGATTATCGTCTACCGAATAGGCGCACACATCCCGGTTCCAGGTATCAACCCGGACCGACTCGCAGACCTGTTTCGACAGAATGAGGGGACCATTCTTAGCTTGTTCAACATGTTCTCCGGCGGCGCGCTGGAACGGATGAGCATCTTTGCACTGGGGATCATGCCGTACATTTCGGCATCGATCATCATGCAACTGATGACCGCCGTCAGCCCGCAGCTGGAGCAGTTGAAGAAGGAAGGTGAAGCTGGCCGTCGCAAGATCAGCCAGTACACCCGCTACGGCACCGTCGTCCTCGCTCTCGTTCAGGCTATTGGCATGTCCATTGGTCTGGCGGGGCAGGGCGTTGCGTTCACTGGTGACTTTGGCTTCCATTTCGTCGCGGTATCCACGTTTGTGGCTGGTGCGATGTTCATGATGTGGCTGGGTGAGCAGATTACTGAGCGTGGTGTAGGCAACGGTATCTCGATGTTGATTTTTTCGGGTATCGTCGCCGGTCTTCCGAGAGCAATCGGGCAGTCTTTCGAGTCTGCGCGTCAGGGTGATATCAACATCTTCGCCTTGGTTGCCATCGGTTTGCTGGCAGTAGCGATTATCGGTTTTGTGGTGTTCATTGAGCGTGGTCAGCGTCGTATTGCTGTTCACTACGCCAAGCGTCAGCAGGGCCGCAAGGTTTTTGCTGCACAGACAAGCCACTTGCCGCTTAAGGTGAACATGGCCGGTGTTATTCCGGCTATTTTCGCGAGCAGCATTTTGCTGTTCCCGGCTTCGTTGGGTGCCTGGTTCGGTCAGTCTGAAGGTATGGGCTGGTTGCAGGACATCTCGCAGTCGATCGCTCCTGGTCAGCCGTTGAATATTCTGCTGTTTAGTGCAGGGATTATTTTCTTCTGCTTCTTCTATACGGCGTTGATGTTCAATCCGAAAGACGTAGCGGAAAACCTGAAGAAGTCCGGTGCCTTTATTCCGGGCATCCGTCCAGGTGAGCAGTCTGCACGCTATATTGATGGCGTTCTGACCCGCTTGACCATGTTCGGTGCTCTTTACATGACGGCCGTGTGCCTGTTGCCCCAGTTCCTGGTGGTTGCAGCAAACGTTCCGTTCTACCTTGGCGGGACCTCGTTGCTGATCGTGGTCGTGGTTGTGATGGACTTCATGTCCCAAGTACAATCGCACCTCGTTTCGCACCAGTACGAATCCCTGATGAAGAAAGCCAACCTGAAGGGTTACGGCAGCGGCATGTTGCGCTGAGTACCCATAAGGTTCGAGGAGTTGGTGATGAAAGTTCGTGCATCGGTGAAAAAGCTGTGCCGTAACTGCAAGATTATTCGCCGCGAAGGTGTTGTTCGAGTAATTTGCAGCGCGGAACCGCGTCACAAACAGCGCCAAGGCTGAGTGTGATTGTGCTTCAAGCCCGGTAGCTAGTGCGCTACCGGGTTGATTATTTGTTATTACAGCGATATTATCTCGCGCCCTATTTCTTGGCTTCCGGGGCGTAGGTAGCTGTCAATTGGAGTCCCACTGAATGGCCCGTATTGCAGGCGTTAACATTCCAGATAACAAGCATACTGTTATCTCGCTGACCTACATCTATGGTGTTGGTCGCACTACTGCGCAGAAGATCTGTGCAGTGACTGGGGTAAACCCAGCAGCAAAGATCAAAGATCTGAGCGACGAGCAAATTGAACAGCTGCGTGGCGAAGTGGCGAAGTTCACCACTGAAGGTGACCTGCGTCGCGAAATCAACATGAAAATCAAGCGCTTGATGGACCTCGGTTGCTATCGCGGTCTGCGTCATCGTCGTGGTCTTCCAGTACGCGGTCAGCGTACCAAGACCAACGCGCGTACCCGTAAAGGTCCGCGTAAGCCGATCCGCAAGTAATCGCCCCAGCGAATCGACAGGAATTTAATCATGGCAAAACCTGCTGCTCGTCCTCGTAAAAAAGTTAAAAAGACAGTGGTTGATGGCATCGCCCACATCCATGCATCTTTTAACAACACCATCGTGACCATTACCGACCGTCAAGGTAACGCTCTTTCCTGGGCTACCTCCGGTGGTTCGGGTTTCCGCGGTTCCCGCAAGTCCACCCCGTTTGCTGCTCAAGTAGCTGCTGAACGTGCTGGTCAAGCTGCGCTGGAATACGGCCTGAAAAACCTCGACGTTAACGTCAAAGGTCCAGGTCCAGGTCGTGAATCCGCAGTCCGCGCTTTGAACGGCTGTGGCTACAAGATCGCCAGCATCACCGACGTGACGCCAATCCCGCACAACGGGTGCCGTCCGCCGAAGAAGCGCCGCGTGTAATCCAGGAGATTGTAAAGAATGGCTCGTTACATTGGTCCAAAATGCAAACTCGCTCGTCGCGAAGGCACCGATCTCTTCCTGAAGAGCGGCGTGCGCGCGATCGAATCGAAGTGCAACATTGAAGCAGCACCTGGTATCCACGGCCAACGCCGCGGTCGCCAGTCCGATTACGGCACCCAACTGCGTGAAAAGCAGAAGGTCCGTCGTATCTACGGCGTTCTCGAGCGTCAATTCAGCGGCTACTACAAAGAAGCTGCAGGCAAGAAAGGTGCAACCGGTGAAAACCTGCTGCAACTGCTCGAATGCCGTCTGGACAACGTTGTATACCGTATGGGCTTTGGTTCGACTCGTGCCGAATCCCGTCAGCTGGTATCGCACAAGTCGATCAGCGTTAACGGTCAGACCGTAAACGTTCCGTCGTATCAGGTTCGTGCTGGTGACGTGGTTGCAGTTCGCGAGAAAGCAAAAAACCAACTTCGCATTGTCCAAGCTCTCGATCTGTGTGCCCAACGTGGCCGCGTAGAATGGGTAGAAGTAGACACTGAGAAGAAGTCGGGCGTTTTCAAGAACGTTCCTGCTCGCAGTGATCTGTCCGCCGACATCAACGAAAGCCTGATTGTCGAGCTCTACTCCAAGTAAGGGCTAGAAAATAGGTGCATCCATGCAGATTTCGGTAAATGAGTTCCTGACACCCCGCCACATTGATGTGCAGGTTGTCAGTCCAACCCGCGCCAAGATCACTCTCGAGCCTCTCGAGCGTGGTTTTGGCCACACCCTGGGCAACGCGCTGCGACGCATCCTGTTGTCCTCAATGCCCGGCTGCGCAGTAGTCGAGGCCGAGATTGACGGTGTGCTCCACGAGTACAGCGCCATCGAAGGTGTACAGGAAGACGTAATTGAAATCCTGTTGAACCTTAAAGGTCTGGCCATCAAGCTGCACGGTCGTGACGAAGTTACGCTGACCTTGTCGAAGAAGGGTTCGGGGGTGGTTACCGCTGCCGATATTCAGCTGGATCATGATGTCGAGATCGTTAATCCCGATCACGTAATCGCTAACCTGGCGTCTAACGGCGCCCTGAACATGAAGCTCACCGTAGCTCGTGGTCGTGGTTATGAACCAGCCGACTCGCGTCAGAGCGATGAAGACGAAAGCCGCAGCATCGGTCGCTTGCAGCTTGACTCTTCGTTCAGCCCGGTTCGCCGTATCGCATACGTGGTGGAAAACGCCCGTGTCGAGCAGCGTACCAACCTGGACAAGCTGGTTATTGATCTGGAAACCAACGGTACTCTGGATCCTGAAGAGGCTATCCGCCGCGCTGCAACCATTCTGCAACAGCAGTTGGCTGCGTTCGTCGACCTCAAAGGTGACAGTGAGCCAGTGGTTGTCGAGCAGGAAGACGAGATCGATCCGATCCTGCTTCGCCCGGTTGACGATCTGGAACTGACTGTACGTTCGGCTAACTGCCTTAAGGCGGAAAACATCTACTACATCGGCGACCTGATTCAGCGTACCGAAGTAGAGCTGTTGAAGACTCCGAACCTGGGCAAGAAATCCTTGACTGAAATCAAGGACGTTCTGGCCTCCCGCGGTCTGTCCCTCGGCATGCGCCTCGACAACTGGCCGCCTGCAAGTCTTAAGAAGGACGACAAGGCGACTGCCTGATCGTCGTAATCACCGAACGTAGTGTTTGGTAAGGAATGAACCATGCGTCATCGTAAAAGTGGTCGTCACCTGAGCCGCACCAGCTCGCACCGCAAGGCCATGTTCCAAAACATGGCGGTGTCGCTGTTCGAGCACGAGCTGATCAAAACTACTCTGCCAAAAGCCAAAGAACTGCGTCGCGTTGCTGAGCCGCTGATCACTCTGGCCAAGACAGACAGCCTGGCTAACCGCCGTCTGGCTTTCGACCGTACTCGTTCGAAAGCTATCGTTGGTAAGCTCTTCAACGACCTGGGCAAGCGTTACGCTACCCGTGAGGGTGGCTACCTGCGCATCCTCAAGTGCGGTTTCCGCGCTGGCGACAACGCGCCTATGGCGTATGTCGAGTTGGTTGATCGTGCTACTGCTGGCGAAGCTGTATCCGCCGAGTAAGACGTCAGTCTGAAACAAAGAACCGGGCCTAGTGCCCGGTTTTTTGTGCGCGCAAGAAAATGATCTGTTCGTACAAGCTTCTGACACCGTTCTGTTGTCACTATGTGCTGGGAAACATAATTAGTAATTATCTATCGATGTCTACAGGTTAATGAATTTGTGGCTGTCACATGGATGTTCAATACTTCCCACCAAGCCGATTAGCCGGCAGTTTCAAGACTGACAGAGGAAGAAGACCGTATGAGCCAGATCAAAACGCTTACGACCGCCAGTGGCGCACCTGTCGCTGATAATCAGAATTCTCGCTCCGCCGGCCCGCGTGGCCCGCTGCTGCTTGACGATTTTCATTTGCTCGAGAAGCTTGCCCACTTCAACCGTGAAAATATCCCTGAGCGCCGCGTACATGCGAAAGGCTCGGGTGCTTACGGCACGTTCACCGTGACCCGTGATATCACTGAATACACCAGCGCCAAGCTATTTGAATCCGTCGGCAAGCAAACCCCGACCTTCCTGCGCTTCTCTACGGTGGGTGGCGAACGCGGATCGGCTGACACCGAGCGAGATCCGCGCGGTTTCGCGCTGAAGTTCTACACAGAGGAAGGCAACTGGGACATCGTTGGCAACAACACGCCGGTGTTCTTCATCCGTGATCCACTGAAATTCCCTGACTTCATCCACACCCAAAAGCGCCTGCCGCAAAGCAATCTGAAAAGCGCGCAGATGATGTGGGACTTCTGGTCGCATTCGCCAGAAGCGCTGCATCAGGTCACCATTCTGTTCTCCGACCGGGGCATTCCGGACGGCTACCGTCACATGCATGGCTTCGGCAGCCACACGTACAGCCTGATCAGCGCGCAAGGCGAGCGTCATTGGGTGAAGTGGCACTACAAGACCAAGCAGGGCATCAAGAACCTCGCACCAGCGGATGCTGCTCGTATTGCCGGCACCGATCCGGATTACGCCCAGCGCGATCTGTTCGAGGCGATTGAACGCGGTGACTTCCCGAAATGGCGCGTGTGCATTCAGATCATGACTGAAGCCCAGGCGGCAGCGCATTACGAGAACCCGTTCGACGTGACCAAAACCTGGTCGCAGAAGGAGTTCCCGTTGATCGAAGTCGGCGAACTGGAGCTGAACCGCAATCCGCAAAACTACTTCGCTGAAGTGGAGCAAGCTGCGTTTGGTCCGAGCAACATGGTGCCAGGCGTCGGTCTTTCGCCTGATCGCATGCTGCAAGGTCGTGTGTTTGCGTACGCCGATGCACACCGCTACCGTGTGGGCACCAATCACCAGCAACTGCCAGTGAATGCGCCACGCAGCCCGGTCAATACTTACCAGCGCGACGGTTCGATGGCGTTTGGCAGCAATGGTGGTGCTGCGCCTAACTACGAACCAAACAGCTACATCGAATCGCCGAAACAAGCTCCGCATTACGCTGAGCCTGCCCTGGCCCTGAGCGGCGCGGCCGATCGCTACGATCACCGTGAAGACACCGATTACTACAGTCACGCCGGTGCACTCTTCCGTTTGATGAGCGACGAGCAGAAAACGTTGCTGGTCAGCAACATTGCCGGTGCGATGGGTGGCGTTTCAAGTGATGTGGTTGACCGCCAGTTGCAGCACTTCTACAAAGCCGACCCGGCGTATGGAGAAGCAATCGCAAAGCTGCTCAACGTACAGCTTAACGAAGTCTAAACGAGAAGCAGAACCGCCCTCATTTGGGCGGTTTTTGCGTTATTTAGCCTGCTTTTCTCAGAATATCTTCGCTTTTATTGCATCAGGCGGGTGACCTTCCAGTCAGGTTGGTTCAAACTACAGACTTTCAAGTAGGGAGATGTAGGGCGATGCAAGGCCACCCAGACGTAATCGATTACCTCAACACGTTGCTGACCGGCGAACTGGCCGCGCGTGATCAATATTTCGTTCATTCGCGGATGTATGAGGACTGGGGGTTCACCAAGCTCTACGAGCGAATCAACCACGAAATGGAAGAAGAAGCGGGTCACGCTGATGCGTTGATGCGCCGGATTCTGATGCTCGAAGGTACGCCGCGCATGCGTCCGGATGATCTGGATGTCGGCAGTACTGTCCCGGAGATGCTCGAAGCGGATCTGCGTCTCGAATACAAGGTTCGCGCTGCCCTATGCAAAGGCATTGAGCTGTGCGAACAGCACAAGGACTACGTCAGCCGTGAGATCCTGCGGGTTCAGCTCAACGACACCGAAGAAGATCACACCTACTGGCTGGAAAAGCAGTTGGGCCTGATCAAGCTGATCGGTCTCGAGAACTACCTGCAATCCCACACGTCCTGATCGCCGTAGTTACAAAAAAGCCCCTGTCACTGTTGAAGTGACAGGGGCTTTTTCATGCCTGGCGTTTAAGCCCGATCGCGGATCAGTAGCGGCTTAAGGTAGTGACCGGTGTGAGATTGTTTCATCTCGGCCACGTCCTCAGGGGTGCCAGTGGCAATGATCTGCCCACCTTTTGAACCGCCCTCGGGCCCGAGATCGACCAGCCAGTCGGCCGTCTTGATCACGTCGAGGTTGTGTTCGATCACCACCACGGTGTTGCCGTGGTCGCGCAGACGATGCAGCACATCGAGCAATTGCTGAATATCCGCGAAGTGCAAACCGGTGGTTGGCTCGTCGAGGATGTACAGGGTTTTGCCTGTGTCACGTTTCGACAATTCGCGAGACAGCTTGACCCGCTGCGCCTCACCGCCGGACAACGTGGTCGCCGACTGTCCAAGCTTGATGTACGACAGGCCGACATCCATCAACGTTTGCAGCTTGCGCGCCAGCGCCGGCACCGCGTCGAAGAACTCCCGCGCCTCCTCGATGGTCATCTCGAGGGTTTCGTGGATGCTCTTGCCCTTGTATTTGATCTCTAGGGTTTCGCGGTTGTAGCGCTTGCTCTTGCACACGTCGCATGGCACGTAGATGTCCGGCAGGAAGTGCATTTCCACCTTGATCAAGCCATCGCCCTGGCACGCTTCGCAACGACCGCCCTTGACGTTGAAGGAGAAGCGCCCCGGGCCATAACCGCGCGAGCGTGACTCAGGTACGCCGGCAAACAGTTCACGGATCGGCGTAAACAGCCCGGTATACGTCGCAGGGTTGGAGCGCGGGGTACGACCGATCGGGCTCTGGTCGATATCGACGACTTTGTCGAGATGTTCCAGGCCTTTGATGCTGTCGTGCGCCGCCGCTTCCAGGGTGGTCGCACCATTGAGCGCCGTGGCGCTCAGCGGGAACAGCGTGTTGTTGATCAGTGTCGACTTGCCCGAGCCGGACACGCCGGTGACGCAAGTCAGCAGACCAATCGGGATGTCCAGATCGACATTGCGCAGGTTATTGCCGCGCGCCCCTTTGAGCGACAGGTTGAGCTTTTTGTTGCGCGGGGTGCGTTTGGCTGGCACTTCGATCTTCACCCGGCCCGACAGGTATTTGCCGGTCAGGGAGTCCGGGTGCGCCATGACTTCAGCCGGCGTACCTTCGGCAACGATTTGCCCGCCATGCACACCGGCGCCCGGGCCGATGTCGACGACATAGTCAGCCAGGCGAATCGCGTCTTCATCGTGTTCGACCACAATCACCGTGTTGCCGATATCGCGCAGGTGTTTGAGTGTGCCGAGCAGTCGATCGTTATCACGCTGGTGCAAGCCGATGGACGGTTCGTCGAGGATGTACAGAACGCCGACAAGACCGGCACCGATCTGGCTGGCCAGACGAATCCGCTGTGCCTCACCGCCGGACAGGGTGTCAGCGCTGCGATCCAGCGACAGATAGTCCAGACCGACGTTGACGAGGAACTGCAGACGCTCGCGGATTTCCTTGAGGATCTTGTCAGCGATCTCGCCACGGCGGCCGGTCATCTTCAGCTCGCCGAAGTATTCGCAGGCATCGCCGATCGGCAGGTTGGTCACTGCCGGCAGCGTTTTCTCGCCAACCCAGACATGCCGCGCTTCACGGCGCAGACGAGTGCCACGGCAATCCGGACAAGATTGAGTACTGAGGAACTTGGCCAGTTCTTCGCGCACGCTCGCCGATTCGGTCTCGCGGTAGCGACGCTCCAGGTTCGGCACGATGCCTTCGAACGGGTGCGAGCGTTTGACGATGTCGCCACGGTCGTTGAGGTATTTGAAATCGACGTTCTGCGAGCCGCTGCCATGCAGGATGAATTTCTGCTGATCGGCGGGCAGTTCGTTGAATGGCACCTCGAGGCTGAACCCATAATGCGAGGCCAATGAGCCCAACATCTGGAAGTAATAGACGTTACGCCGGTCCCAGCCGCGTATCGCGCCTTCGGCCAGCGTCAGATCACCGTTGACCAGTCGTTTGATGTCGAAGAATTGCTTCACCCCCAGACCATCGCAGGTCGGGCAGGCGCCGGCCGGGTTGTTGAAGGAAAACAGCTTCGGCTCAAGTTCGCTGATGGCGTGGCCGCAGATCGGGCAGGCGAAGCGCGCGGAGAAGATCATCTCTTCGCCGGGCTCGTCGTCCATCGGCGCAACCAGGGCAATGCCGTCCGCCAGTTTCAGCGCTGTTTCGAAGGATTCGGCCAGACGCTGCTGCAGATCGGCGCGTACTTTGAAGCGGTCGACGATCACGTCAATCGAATGCTTTTTCTGTTTATCCAGTTTCGGCAGCTCGTCGAGCTCGCAGATGCGGCCGTTGACCCGGGCACGAACGAAACCTTGCGCGCGTAGCTCTTCGAAGACCGAAAGGTGTTCGCCTTTACGCTCGCGAATCACTGGCGCCAGCAGCATCAGTTTGCTGCCTTCGGGCTGAGCCAGCACCAGATCGACCATCTGGCTGACGGTCTGCGCCTCCAGTGGAATGTCATGATCCGGGCAGCGCGGCGTACCGACGCGTGCATAGAGCAAACGCAGGTAGTCGTAGATTTCGGTGATGGTGCCGACCGTGGAACGCGGGTTGTGCGAGGTCGACTTCTGTTCGATGGAGATTGCCGGCGACAGGCCTTCGATGGTGTCGACGTCGGGCTTTTCCATCATCGACAGGAACTGGCGGGCATAGGCCGACAGCGATTCGACATAGCGGCGCTGACCTTCGGCATACAGTGTGTCGAAGGCCAGGGACGACTTGCCGGATCCGGACAGGCCGGTGATGACGATCAGCTTGTCCCGTGGCAGGGTCAGGTCGATGTTCTTCAGGTTGTGGGTACGGGCCCCACGTATCAGGATCTTGTCCAAAGTGGCCTCGCTCGGCGGGCGTCGAAAACGTAGGAGTATACGGGCAAACACTGGATGGATGCACACTATCAAACGAAGGGTTTTTTGCCCTGGATGAAGAGAGTTTCATCTATACGCGTCAAAGCGTCGCGATCTACCCCGTCTTCCGATGGGACTGGTAGAATCGCCGCCGGTTCACACGAGGTTTTTCCATGCACGATCCCCACAGCGAACGCATGAGTGGCAGCGAGACCCGCGCGGCGAGCGGTCTGGCCCTGGTGTTCGCCTTCCGTATGCTGGGCATGTTTATGGTGTTGCCGGTACTGGCGACCTACGGCATGGATCTGGCAGGTGCGACCCCGGCCCTGATCGGGTTGGCAATCGGCGCCTACGGCTTGACCCAAGCGATTTTCCAGATTCCGTTCGGGATCATTTCCGACCGCATCGGCCGGCGTCCGGTGATTTACCTCGGGCTGATCGTCTTCGCCCTTGGCAGCGTGCTGGCCTCGCAAGCCGATTCGATCTGGGGCGTGATTGCCGGCCGGATCCTGCAAGGTGCCGGCGCCATTTCAGCGGCGGTCATGGCATTGCTTTCCGATCTCACTCGCGAGCAACACCGCACCAAAGCGATGGCGATGATCGGCATGACAATTGGTCTGTCGTTCGCCGTGGCCATGGTCGTGGGGCCTTTGCTGACGCGCGCGTTCGGCTTGTCCGGGTTGTTCCTGGCCACGGGTGGCATGGCATTGGTGGGGATCGTGATCGTGATGTTCATGGTGCCCAAGTCCACTGGACCGCTGACGCACCGTGAGTCCGGCGTGGCGCGTCAGGCGTTGATGCCGACACTCAAGCATCCGGACTTGCTGCGACTCGATCTGGGCATCTTTGTGTTACATGCCATGTTGATGTCGAGCTTCGTTGCACTGCCTCTGGCACTGGTGGAAAAAGCCGGTTTGCCCAAGGAACAGCACTGGTGGGTCTACCTCACCGCGCTGCTGATTTCGTTCTTCGCCATGATCCCGTTCATCATCTATGGCGAGAAGAAACGCAAAATGAAACGAGTTTTGCTCGGCGCCGTCCTGACGCTGATGCTGACTGAGCTATTCTTCTGGCAGTTCGGTGACAGCTTGCGGGCTCTGGTGATCGGTACGGTGGTGTTCTTCACCGCGTTCAATCTGCTGGAGGCTTCATTGCCGTCGCTGATCAGCAAGGTTTCACCGGCGGGCGGGAAGGGCACGGCCATGGGCGTGTATTCCACCAGCCAGTTCCTCGGTTCGGCACTCGGCGGGATACTCGGCGGCTGGCTGTTTCAGCATGGCGGTCTGTCGGTTGTGTTCCTTGGATGCGCGGGTCTGGCTGCCATCTGGCTGGCCTTTGCTGTTACCATGCGTGAACCTCCCTACGTGACGAGTCTGCGCTTGCCGTTGTCGCCCGAGGCGATCCGCGAAGCGGGTCTGGTCGAGCGCCTCAAGGCCCTCGTAGGGGTAACCGATGCAGTGATAGTTGCTGACGAAGCAGCTGTTTACATCAAACTGGACAAAGAATTAGTGGATCGCGACACCCTCGAACGCCTGGTGAACAACCCGGCCGGGGCTGCTTGCGAAGCCTAGGAGAACGTTATGGCCCGTGGGGTTAACAAAGTCATATTGGTCGGCACTTGCGGCCAGGATCCCGAAGTTCGCTACCTGCCTAACGGTAACGCCGTGACCAACCTGAGTCTGGCAACCAGCGAACAGTGGACCGACAAGCAAACCGGTCAGAAGGTCGAGAAGACCGAGTGGCACCGTGTTTCGATGTTCGGCAAGGTTGCCGAAATCGCCGGCGAATACCTGCGTAAAGGTTCGCAGGTTTACATCGAAGGCAAGCTGCAGACCCGCGAGTGGGAAAAAGACGGTATCAAGCGTTACACCACCGAAATCGTGGTCGACATGCAAGGCACCATGCAACTGCTCGGCGGCCGTCCACAACAGGGCGACCAGCAGGGCGGTGGCAATAACTACCAGCAGTCCGCGCCGGCTCCACGCCAGCAGGCTCCGCGTCCGCAGCAGTCGGCTCCGCAGCAGCGTTCGGCCCCGGCTCCACAGCAGGCCGCACCGCAACCGGCTCCGGATTTCGACAGCTTCGATGACGATATCCCGTTCTGATTTGTCCCTGAGTCGTCACCTGGCTTAGCTCGAAACCCCCGCATTGCGGGGGTTTCGTCGTTTTGGCGAAACATAAAACCAATCTTCGCGTTGCCGCGCATGCCGGTAAAGTTTGCCGAGGGCTCTTGAACGCCATCGCAAGCCATTCCATGATCGGCGCCGGCGGCTGGAGAACCGGCCGATCTTCTCAAGAACAGATTGCGCGACGATCAGCGCCCGTTCATTCACAAAAACAAGAGAAACCAATGAGCAGTAGCAAAAACAAGGAAATCGAGTTTCTGCGGGGGGTGGCCATTCTCATGACCATTTTTGCCCATCTCCCTCAGTTGTTGCCGTTCTTCGGTCTGTACCTGTTGAAGGTGTTCAATGTGTATGCGCCTTGGACCGGCGTAGACCTGTTCTTCTGTATCTCTGGTTTCGTCGTCAGCAAGGCCTATCTCGATTATTTCGATAAAAACCGCGAGCAGAACCGCTTTGGCCTTGCGGCAACATCCTTCTGGATCCGGCGTGCCTACCGCCTGCTGCCGACAGCCTGGCTATGGGTGCTGATTCCGCTGGCGTTCTCGATCTTTTTCAACCAGTCGAATGCGTTCCAGTCCTGGTACGAGAACCTGCGCAGTTTCACTGCCGTGGCGACATTCTCCGGCAACCTGGCGAATCAGTACGGTGTGCTGCTGGGGCCGAATTCCGTGTATTGGAGCCTGGCGCTGGAAGAGCAGTTCTACTTCATCTTTCCGTTGTTCCTGCTGTTGGTGACGTCGCCCCGCTGGCGCGTGATTATTCTGTTCTTGCTGATCGCGGCGCAATTTCCGTTCAATCGCGATACCTTCGCAGCCCCTCCCGCAGCGATGCTTTTCTCGTTCCGCCTGGACGCGATGATGTGGGGGATTCTGCTTTGCCTGTTCACCCGCACCTCGTTGTACAAGGATATTGAGCCTGTCGGGCTTGGCGGCAGCAGGTTCAAGCGTCTGGCCATCACGTTGTTTCTGCTGTACATGATGGGTGCCATCGCCGGTCAGATGATCACGGCACCGATTGCCGTCGGCCTGATCGCGATCACGGCGTTGATCATTGTCTGGCTCGCCAGTTATCAGAAGGGCTACATCTACTGCCCGGCGCTGCTCAATGGTCTTTTCCAGTGGCTCGGTTCGCGCTCTTACGCGTTATACGTCGTGCACATCTTTGCCTACCATCTGAGCACCGAGATCTGGACGCGCATTGCCGCCAGCAGAGACGTGGAGCTGGGCGCTGCCTTAACGGTGGAGCTGCTGCTGACCTCGCTGGTGATCATGGTCGTGTGCAGCGAACTCAATTTCCGCTTCGTCGAAACGCCATTGCGGCGCCGTGGGGCAGAGATCGCCCGGCGCAGGATGGCCGGCGACGGCGAAACTGAAGCGGTCAGGGAAAAACCACCCGTGAAAACACCGGCCCGCTCGGTGGATATCGCGTAACCCGGCGCAGAAACGAAAAAACCGCAGCGCGCAAACGCTGCGGTTTTTTAGTGTCGGGCAGACATCTGCCGAGCAGGTCAGTCGAGGATCAGGTGCGGCAGAAAACGGCTCGAATCTTTAGTGATCAGACTGTTGTCTTCCCGCACGCCAATCCCCGCCGCTTGATCGCCAATCACCCAGGAACCGATCAGCGTGTAGCTGTCGCCAAATTTCGGCAGCGGTGCAAATTCCTGCAGGATAAACGGCGCATCCGTGTAGGGGCCGTCCTCTTTGACGATCAGACCGTCAGCCGTTTGCAGCTCAATGTTGGCGCCTTCGCGGGAAAAGTACGGCTTGCGTACCCAGCCTTTGGGCACAGCATTGCCTGGATTCGGATCAAGATGCGCCGCCAGCAGATTTGGATGGCCCTTGTGCATTTCCCACAGCAACGGCAACGCGCCCTTGTTCGACAGAATCGCCTTCCATGCTGGCTCGAAAAACTGCGTATCGCACTCGGCAATCGCCGCGCCGAACGGCTCGTGGAAGATAAATTCCCAGGCATGCAGCTTGAACAGATGCGGGATCCAGCGATCTTCCAGGTCGACAAAACGACCTTCAGCCGTCAAACCGATGTCTTCAATATCGATGTGCCGCGATTCGATGCCGACCTTCTCGGCGATCAAGCGCAGGTAATCCGTGGTGCCCTTGTCTTCGACCGAATCTTTCATTGAGGCGAAATAGAACGGCCGCTTCAGTTGTAACTCGGCGAAGGCCTGATGCAGTTTGGTGTCGATGCTGTTGAACTGATCGGCATGACGCGGCAGCGAGCCACGCTCGATGCATTGTTCCAGCCAGCCCCACTGGAACGCCGCCGCTTCATAAAGACTGGTTGGCGTGTCGTAGTTGAGCTCCAGCAGCTTCGCCGGGCCGTTGCCGCTGTAGGAAAAGTCCATGCGCCCGTACAGATGCGGATGACCTTCCAGCCAGGATGTGCGGATCATGTCGTAGTACTGCGCCGGGATGCTCAGGCGATCCAGCAGTTCCTCGCTGTGCACCACTCGGTCGACCAGGTCCATGCACATCTCGTGCAGTTCGGTGGTCGGATCCTCGAGATCGTTTTCGATTTGCGCAAGCGTGAACTGGTAGTACGCGCTTTCGTCCCAGTACGGCTCATCGTCGATGGTGTGAAACATGAAGCCGAGGCTCTCGGCGGTCTGTTTCCAGTCGGGGCGCTCGGCGCAGAAGATCTTCTTCATCGTCAACTGCTCGAACGACCGGAACTGCTGCCCCAGCCACCCCAGCCGCTACGCGCACTGGACTGGCTGCCGAAGCCGCCGCGCGAGGTCGAGGACGCCACGTTGACCGGTTTGCTTTTGCTGCTCTCGTAATCCGGCTGGCTGCGCGTTGTGGTTTCGGTTCTGCGGTACTGCGTCGAGGTGTTGTACGGCTGACGCGTTTCGCGATCGCGGTAAACCGTGCGATTGGCGTTGTTGCTCATGGCGTTACCGATCAGCCAGCCCGTCAACCAGCCGTTGCCGCCGCCACTGGAGGTGTGCGAAGTGTTTTGCACATTCTGCACCGCCGCCGCATCACCCGCAGGCATTTGCGCGCCGGCGATGGCGTCGAGATTCTGCGCCGGTTCACCGCTTGCAGGCACCTTGAAGCCGCCGAGTTTCGGCACGAAACGGCCGTCGGAGTTCTTCTGACACCAGTCGGCGGCGAAGTCCGCGTCGCACTTGGCCTTGTCGTCGTAAGCCGGGGCGATGCGCCGGTGTTCGGTCAGGGCGGCGACGTAGGCGTTGGAGCAGACATCGGCAGCCACTTCGGCGTCGACACACTGTTCCAGGCTCTGGAAATTGCGCGGTTGATCCGCGGCTGTCACCTGGCCGGAAATGGCCATCGCCACCGAGGCGGCGAGGGACAACTGAACGTATTTGCTGCGTTTCATCGAAGGCTTCCTGCCGATCAGTTAGACGGTGTCATGCACGCCGCATTGAGCATGCCGACGCTGATCGCGACCGCAGCGACATAGATGCCAGAGGCGATTTCACCGTTGGCGATGCGTTGCGAAGTGCCTTTGAGCACCAGGCCCGTGGCGAGGAAGGCCAGCAGTTGCACGACGGCGGCAATCACTGCCCAGAGTACGAAGTCGAGAACATTGACCGAAAACGCAATCACGTTACTCGCCGGAATCGCGAAGCCGATGATCGCGCCGGCCAAGGCGATGGCGGCGGCAACGTTACCGGAGCGGATCAGCTCGAACTCTTTGTGCGGCGTGATGCGCGTGTAGACGAATTGGAACAGCATGAACAGCAGTACGGCGCCGATGAGGTAGACGACGAAACCGACCAGCGCGGTTTTGTTCAGGGAAACGGCCAGCACTTCCAGCATGAAAAACTTCCTTTTTTAAATGGTGCTCAGATCTGTCGTGTACAGCGAGATGCCGAGCGAGGTGCTCAGGCTGACGGTGCCTTCTTCGTCCTGCTCGACGGAGAACAGCAGCAATTCGCGGCGATCGGTCAGGCCGGTCTCGCGCGCATAAAGCATGGAGTGGTGTTCGATGGTGTAGCTCTCGTCCGGATTGACCACTTGTTCGGTCATCGGTACCAGTTCGGTCTGGCCTTGTTCGGTGCCCCACTCGCGGGTGTATTCGACACCTTCGTGGGTGTAGGTCGGCAAGCCGATCGAGCTGTTGGGGCCGGCCAGGCGCTGCAGTTCGGCGTCACTGTTGACCGTCACGTAACTGAGGTAGTTGAACAGGGTGACCGATTCGATCTGATCGTCACCGGTAACGTGGATCTGCAGCCAGAAATCCTCGTCATTCATGTAATACCGGTGCAGTTTGTTGGACTGGCCGAGGTCGACCCAACCGTGGCTCCAGATCGCCTGATCAAAGGGCACGCGCACCGTGGTCGAACCGTCGAGCAACAGCGCCAGCGTCGTATCGAACCTGACAGCCTTGCCCTGAGCCATGCCGAGTGGGCCACTGGCAACGGTCGGTGTTGGCGCAGCGGTCTGCCAGTTGCTGGTGCCCAGCAAGTCTTTAAACCATCCCATGAGTACGTTCCTTGAAGCGGGTGGAAGTGTTCGTCGGCGAAAAAAGCGTGGCTAGTGTAGCGGGCTGAGCGATCAACGACACGCCACAAACCATGTGGGAGCTAGCCTGCTCGCGAAAGCGTCATGTCAGCTGACTCAAATGTCGACTGATACTCCGTCTTCGCGAGCAAGCTCGCTCCCACAGGTTTTGTGCAATTGCTTACTGCGCGGACTTTTGCTTCAGACGCTCAAGAATCGCGTTGGCGCTGCCTTCGTTCGGCGTGATGCCGGCGTCGCGCAGTTTGCGTTCCAGGTCGTTGCCGGTCGAAGCGTCGGCCAGTTCGTCGGCAGCGCTCAATTCAGCCGCGCGTTGCTGCTGCTTGGCTTGCAGGCGGTTCAACGTACCGACGGCGGTTTCCAGTTTGCCATTGGCGCCGCCGCTGGCGATGGATGCGCTGACCTGGGCTTTCTGCACGCTTTCGCGGGCCTTGGCCATGTCCACTTGCTGGCGCAGGCTCTTGATACGCGACTCGGCTTTGCTGATGTCTTTGCGCATGTTTTCGGCGTAAGTGCCGAATTCGTCGCTCTGCTTTTTCTCGACATCCAGCTCGTTGGTCAGGGTCGAAATCGCTTCGGCCACTTCCAGCGCCAGGTCTTCACGGCCAGCGTTCAGCGCCGAGACGGCTTTGGCTTCCAGATCCTTGATCTTGGCGTCGTACTCGCTCACGCGGTCGGCGGCCAGTTTGTGCTTGGCCATGATGGTGACCAGTTCGCGGCGAGCGTTCGACAGTGCACTGTCGGCATCGCGGATTTCCTGATCGAGGATGCGCAGGGCCTGTTGGTCGGCGATCGCTTCGCCGACTTCGTTGGCGCCGCCGCGCAGTGCGGTGAACAACTTGCTCCAGATGGACTGAGTCATTGGATATTCCCTGTTGATTACTTGAAGAAGTGTTCGAAGGCTTCACTCGCGCGCTGCACATTGTCGACCAGGGTTTTCACCTCGGTGACGACGTTGGTCAGGCTCGAGTCGGCGCTGAGGGCGCCAAACATGTTGTAAACGGTCTGCCCGTTGGGCATCGACTCGATACCGATTGACGACAGCGGGAACATTTCCCGGCTGCGCAACACGGCGTCGTTGAAGGCCGCTACGTTCGAGATCGAATCGATGTCTACCAGTACGGTGTCGACGATGATCTGCTGGCCGGCCAGGGCGATGTGAATCGGCAGACCGCCGAATTCGTTCATTTCCAGCTTGATGCTGGGTTCGGAGCTCTGGATCAGCGACAGCGTGATCTCTTGCGAAGCCACCTCGTCCAGAGCCTTGAGGGCGTTGAAGAGGCTATCGATGGTCCAGTTGTTGCCTGCGCTCATGTAATTCTCCGACATGAAAGAGCCAGCCAGAATCGGTTGGCGTAGCTGTTGCTCCATTTGCTTGAGCAAGCTTCGGTTTTCGGGAAGCACCCAAGTTTCGTGTTTCACATAACCGGCAGCGGCCAGGCCTGCGCGCATCTGCTTCATATAGAAGCTCGACGGTTTTTTCGCTGACGGTTTCGCGCGCTCTCCCTTCGGACTCTCTGATTTCGCTGTGGGGGAACGGCTTTTCATGGCAATGGCTCGGTTATGAAAATCTCACGCGTGAGCCACACTACAACCAATTCAAAGTGCCATCAATGGCTCACGCGTGAGATTTTCATGACAGACGAAAAAAGGCCCGCAACAGGGCGGGCCGGCTATTTTTGCAGAATGTGACTCAGCGATTGGCGGCGAGGAATTCGTCGGTGGAGACCACACTGGCGTAGGCGAATCCCAGCGCCGACATGAAGGCAGCGTGCACGTGGGCCGCCGGCACCGTAAGACCATTGAAGTCAAGATCGCGGCTGGCGCAGGCATCGTGAATCACGGTGACGGTATAGCCCAGATCCGCTGCCGCACGGGTAATGCCGTCAACACACATGTGGCTCATGCTGCCGACGACTACCAATTCCTTGATGCCTTGTTCATCAAGGATCGCTTGCAGTTCGGTTTCGCGGAACGAGTTGACGAAATGCTTGAGCACTACCGGTTCATCGACGCGATTCAGCACCTTCGGATGCAGCTTGGCGCCGTCCGATCCCGGGGTGAAAAACGGCGCATCCGCCGAGGTGAACTCATGACGAATGTGCACCACCGAATCACCGGTATCGCGGAACGCGGCGATCAGCCGGGCGGCGTTGTCGGCGGCGGCATCAGCACCGGCCAGCGGCCACTTGCCTTGGGGGAAGTAGTCGTTCTGGATATCGACTACGATGAGCGCTTGCTTGGCCATGGGTGTGTCCTCGATGTGTTGGCTGGAAGTGGCTTTAGTATTGGCGCTGGCCGACATTTCGTGGATTGGCCGCACCGACAATAGACAGGGGAAAACTGACAATGGGCGCAGAAAGGGCTGCCATCGCTGAACTGGGCGTGCTGATCTATCCCGGCGCGCAGATGGCAGCGGTGCATGGTCTGACTGATCTGTTTGCGGTGGCCAACCGGATTGCCGCCGAGCAGCAGGCTGCGCAATTGCCGCTGCTGCGCGTTAGTCATTGGCAGGTCGAAGGTGATCAGCCGCCGACGCGCACTTACGCCAGTCATGCGGGTGACGACAGCGCTTTTCTGGCGGTGCTGATTCCGCCATCGATCGGCGGGTTTTCGGCGGCGCAAACCTCAGCCAGCCTGATGCAATGGCTACGGGATCAACATGCACTTGGCGCGACGCTCGGCGGCGTCTGTGTGGGCTCGCTGCTGTTGGCTGAAAGCGGTTTGCTCGACGGCCGCAGCGCCACCACTCACTGGACTTCGGCCAAGGCCTTTGCCGAGCGTTACCCGAAGATCAAACCAAGGCTGATACGCCGATTGTCGATGACGGCGACCTGATCACCACGGCCGGATTGATGGCCTGGTCGGAACTGGGTTTACGCCTGGTCGACCGCCTGCTCGGGCCGAGCATTGCTACCGCCACTGCGCGATTCCTGGTGATCGAGCACAGCGACAGCGCCAGCGAGTGCGGCAGTAACTTCGCGCCTATTCTCGGGCATGGCGATGCGGCGATTCTCAAGGTGCAGCACTGGCTGCAAAGCACCGGTGCGACGGATGTTTCGTTGACGGCGATGGCGGAGCGGGCCGGGTTGGAGCGCACATTTCTACGGCGTTTTCGCGCGGCGAGCGGGTTGAAACCGACCGAGTACTGCCAGCATCTGCGGGTCGGCAAGGCGCGCGAGATGCTCGAGTTCAGCAATGGCACGATTGATCATATTGCGTGGACGGTGGGCTATCAGGATCCGGGCGCGTTTCGCGCGATCTTCAAGAAGATTACCGGGCTGGCGCCGAGTGATTATCGGGCGCGGTTTGGTGTGACCCCGTTTTCGAAAACGTCGAATGCCTAATGTGGGAGCGAGCCTGCTCGCGAAAGCGCTGGTCAGCAAGTTTGATGTCGACTGACCCGACGCCTTCGCGAGCAGGCTCGCTCCCACAATGAACTTCACAGGGCCATAGATCGTGCAATTTGCCGGGGTTTGGCGCGCGGTCGTGCAGATTGAAACAGGCGTGGTGCCAGCACGATTCCGGCAAGTTTCTGATTGGACTAGGATTTTTGTGGAGCGGCCGTTGGCCTGATCTCTGCACCGCTCATCGCTACAGTCATCGATAGAAGGGGACCGCATGACCCCGACACCCCGCAGGAAAATTGTCGTCGCCCACTCGGTGCGCCCTGACGCGCCGCAGCATGAGGTGCAGACCAACAAGGCCCTGGCCCGCTGGCTGGCGCAGATATCAGGGTTTGAATTCGGTGGCAGTTACGACGCTGCGAAACATCAGGGTCGCGATCTCTACCTGTTGCCAACGCAAACCATCGTTGGCGCCGACCAGGCCCGTGAGCTCGGCATCAAGGGCCCGGACGATCTGTGGGGCGGCTTCGTCGAACACGATTTCATCTGCACCAAAGCGATCAGCCATGGCCTGCGCAGTCATCTGGCCCACGCGCCGCAAGGTTGGTCACCGCTGTTTTCCGAGCGGGTGCGCAATGTCGTGCTCGATGGCCTCAGTGTGTTTGCGCTGGCGGATGCGCGGCCCGCCGCCGAGCATCTGCTGTACAGCGGTCCCATTCGCCTGAAGCCGATTCACGCCTGCGCCGGACGCGGCCAGGAAGTGATCAAAAGCCTCGACGCCTTCGACGAAGTTCTCGCTCGACCTGAAGCCGCGAAGTTGTTCAGCGCAGGCGTGGTGCTGGAGCAGGACCTGAGCGATGTCGTCACCCACAGCGTCGGCCAGTCATTCATCGGCGATAAAGTGCTGAGTTACTGCGGTGATCAATACTTGACCAAGGATGCCCACGGCGAAGAGGTTTACGGCGGCTCGAACTTGCTCGTGGTGCAGGGTGGTTACGACGAGCTGCTGAGGCTGGATCTGCCTGACGATGTGCGTCTGGCCATCGAGCAGGCGCAGGTTTTCGACGCTGCCGCCAATGAAGCCTATCCGCGCTTCTATGCCTCACGGCGCAACTACGACATCGCCCAAGGCCGGGACAGCAACGGCAAAACCCGCAGCGGTGTGCTCGAACAGTCCTGGCGCATGGGCGGTGCCAGCAGTGCTGAGGTTGCGGCATTGCAAAGTTTCGTCAACGATCCGGGGATGCGCGCGATCCGCGTGTCTTCGGTGGAAACCTATATCGATCAGCCGCTGCCGGCGGACGCCATCGAGGTCTATCGCGGGCCGGCTGAGAACAGCGAATTTCTCCTCAAATACGTAACGGTCAAATCCTATGACGGCTAGAAGCGAAAGCATTCAAATCGACATTGATGATGAACAGATGAGCGGGACATTTCTCAGTCCAAAATCGAAAGTCCCGGGGGTGTTGTTCGTACACGGTTGGGGCGGCAGTCAGGAACGTGATCTCGAGCGGGCCAAAGGCATCGCCGGTCTCGGATGTGTCTGTCTGACCTTCGACTTGCGCGGACACACCGGTGGCACCGGGATCCCGCTGACCCGCGTTACCCGTGAAGATAACCTGCGTGATTTGCTCGCTGCCTATGACCGCTTGCTGGCGCATCCGGCGCTCGACACTTCCGCGATCGCCGTGGTCGGCACCAGTTATGGCGGTTATCTGGCTGCGATCCTGACCTCGCTACGCCCGGTGCGCTGGCTGGCGCTGCGGGTGCCGGCGTTGTACCGCGATGAGCAATGGCACACACCCAAGCGTGAGCTGGATAAAGCGGATTTGCGGGATTACCGCAGCACGCTGGTGCGCGCTGATAGCAATCGCGCCTTGCACGCCTGTTCGCAATTCACCGGGGATGTGTTGCTGGTGGAATCGGAAACCGATGACTACGTGCCCCACGCGGCGATCATGAGTTACCGCGCAGCGTGCCAGCAGACCCATTCACTTACGCACCGGATTATCGATGGCGCCGATCATGCGCTGAGCGAGCCTGTGTCGCAGCAGGCGTACACCTCGATACTGGTGGACTGGATTACCGAGATGGTCGTGGGTGAACGGTTGAGCATTATTCAGTCTGCATGAGCTGTAGTGTTCTTTCGGACGCCTTCGCGAGCAAGCTCGCTCCCACAGGGATCGCGTTTCAAATACGGGAGCGAGCTTGCTCGCGAAGAGGCCATCAACTTCACCCAAAAAATCAGGAAGGGTTCTTCTCGATCCGCAGCGCCTTCGCCTTCGCTTCAACCACCAGATACATCACCACCGTAATCAACAGCGGCAGCAGAAAATAAATCGCCCGATACGCCAACAGTCCTGCAACCAGACTGCCACGTGAAGCCTCGTGTTGCAGCAATGCCACAAACACTGCCTCCAACACCCCAAGCCCCGCCGGAATATGCGTAATGACCCCGGCGATCGCACTGATCAACAGCACCCCCAGCACCAGCGGATAATCCAGTTTGCTCGGCAACAAGGTGAAAATCACCGCCGCCATCAGCGACCAGTTCAACGCCCCCAGCAGCAATTGCAGGACGGCCATGCGCAGCGACGGCAGATTGATTTCCACCCCGCGAATTGACCATTCACGGCGCTTGGAGAACTGACACGCCGCCAGATAGCCGGCGCTGATCAGCAGTAACAGAACACCAATGCCTTGCAACGCCGCGCTGCTGATTTTCCAGCCCGGCGGCATTGTCACCAGCCCACTGCTGAACACCACGCCGGCAATGGTCATGTAGCCAAACCAATTGGTCGCCAGGCTCAGACCGAGGATCTTGGCGATGTTGCCTTTGCTCACGCCAAGGCGCGAATACAGCCGATAGCGCATGGCGATACCGCCGACCCAGGCACTCAGATTGAGGTTGAACGCATAGCTGATGATCCCCACCGGCAGAATCTGTTTCCAGGTCAGGTCCTGACGAATGTAAGTGCGGCCGATCAGGTCGAAACTGGCATACACCAGAAAGCTCAGCAGGGTCAGGCTGGCGGCGATAATCAAGGTGCGCACTTTGAAATCGGCGAGGGTTTGCAGCACCTCGGCCCATTCGATGCGCGTGGCGAACATCGTCAGCAACACGATCAACGCGAGGAAAAACAGCAGCGTCAACGGACGCTTCCAGCGGCTCCATTTCGAGTGCGTTGCTGGCGTCGAATGCTTGGCGGAATGCGCCTCGGAATGGCTCATGAGCGGTCACCTCGAAACGGCTTGAGCCTAGGTTTGTGCGCCGGCAGCCAACCCGCCATCGCCGGGAAATGCCGCAGAAAGTGGAACACCAGAAAACCCACAGTCATGTGCCAGATGCGCCCACGTGGCGACTGGCTGGCGTCCATGGCTTTGCAGTGGTTTTGGCTGAGGTCTTCGAGGCGCTCGAACAAATGCTGATTGAAGGCGCGGTCGCGGATCAGCACGTTGGCTTCAAGGTTCAGCGACAGGCTCAGCGGGTCGAGATTGCTTGAACCGACGGTGCTCCATTCCTCATCGACCAGCGCGACTTTGCCGTGCAGCGGGCGCTGGCAATATTCGTGAATCTGTACGCCGGCCTTGAGCAAATAATCGTAGGTCATGCGCGCCGCGAGTTTGGCCACCAGCATGTCCGGCTGGCCTTGCAGAATCAGGCGTACCTCGACCCCGCGCCGCGCCGCATTACGGATTTCCCGCAGCAAGCGGTAACCGGGGAAGAAGTAGGCGTTGGCGATCACCACGCGGCGTTTGGCGCGGCGCAGTACCTGCAAATACACGTCTTCGATATCACTGTGGTGCTGGTCGTTATCGCGGAACACCAGGCGCACCTGACCATCGTGATCAGTGAAGGCCATCTCGGCGCGACGCTGGCGCCGGCGTTGCCACCAGAAACGTGCGCGTCCGGGGCGACCGCTTTGCAGCAGGGCGAAGTGATGAATGTCGGCGACCGCCGGACCCTGCACTTGCACCGAGTAGTCCTGCTTGGCTTCGGGACCGAAATCGGCCAGGTGATCGCCGGAAAAGTTGATCCCGCCAATGAACGCGATCAAACCGTCGACCACCACGATCTTGCGGTGCAAACGGCGGAACCAGTTGGTGCGAATGCCCAGGCGTTTCGGCGCCGGGTCGAAGATCTGCAAATGCACCCCGGCTTCGCTCAACGCGGTGAGATAACCGGTGGTCAACTCGCCACAACCAAAGCCGTCGAGGCTGACGGTGGTGCGCACGCCGCGCCGGGCGGCGTCGATCAGAATCTCCTGCAACTCGGCACCGACCTTGTCTTCGAAAACGATAAAGGTCTCGAGGAGGATCTCACTCTTCGCCGCGCGCATCGCTTCGAAGACTCGCGGGAAAAATTCTTCACCGTTTTCCAGCAGTTCGACACGGTTGTTGCCCTGCCAGTGATACTCGACATCGACCTGGCCGGGCTCGCGTATCGGCGGGGTGATGGCGATCGGTTCCACGGCGGATTTCTCCAGTGGTGCGCTGCTCATAGTTCGATCTCCACCGATAACGGAACATGGTCGGAAAGGTGCGACCAGGGGCGGTTTGCCAGGACTTTCGGCAATCTGGCCTTGAGATTGCGCACGTAAATGCGGTCGAGCCGCAGTGTCGGCAGGCGCGCCGGGAAACTGCGCGCCGGTTTGCCCTGCTGCTCGGCAAATACTTCGCGCAGGCCACAGGGTTTGAGTTGCGCATCGGCGCGCTGGCGCCAGTCGTTGAAGTCGCCGGCAACAATCACCGGTGCGTCATCCGGCAGTTCTGCCAGGCGTTGCATCAGCAATTGCAGTTGCGCATTGCGATGACTTTCGCGCAGACCCAGATGCACGCAAATGGCATGCACTTCGGTGCCGTCACCGGGCAGGCGTAGCACGCAATGCAGCAGACCACGGTTCTCGTGGCCGCTGATCGACACGTCGAGGTTGTCGTGGCGGATGATCTGGAATTTCGACAGCAGTGCGTTGCCGTGATCGCCCTCCGGGTACACCGCGTTGCGCCCATAGGCGAACTGCGGCCAGAGGCTGTCGGCGAGGAATTCGTACTGCGGCATCGTCGGCCAATTGTTGTAGCGCTTGGGATGCTGTTCATGGGTGCCATGAACTTCCTGCAGGAACACCACGTCGGCCGCGACGCTGCGCACCGCTTCGCGCAACTCCGGCAGGATGAAGCGTCGGTTGAGCGCGGTAAAACCCTTGTGAGTGTTGACCGTCAGCACCGTGAAGGTGCGAACCGAAGGCGCGACCACCGAGCCTTCATCCGTGAAGCCGACCGGTTCTGGAATGCTCATGGCAGTACCCCTTCGGCAACAGGTTCACCGGGGGCGGTGGCGAGGTCTTTATCCAGTTCGAAGCGATGCAGCAGATCGCGTGCGTCGTAGGGCGCGCGGACCTTGATGTCGTTGTCGAAGTAGCAGAACACTTCGCGGGATTTGCGTACGCGTGGCTTAAGGCGTGGCGCAATCAAATGCGCGTCTTTGGGTTGCTCGCCGTGGTGCCAGGCGTCAATGCGCTCGGCCCAGCGCTTGAGGGCCGGCGCGGTGTAGCCACTGGCGTAAAGCTCTTCAGCGCCGTGCAGGCGCAAATAGACAAAGTCGCTGGTGAGGTCTTCGCGGTACGGCCATTTGTTGGCGGTGTCGGCGATCACCAGCGCGGTGTTGTGGCGTTTCAACAAGCGCACGAACTCTGGGTCGATGAAACTTTCGTTGCGGATTTCCACAGCATGGCGCAGCGGTTTTTTGCCGTAGGCTTTCATGCTCGCGTGGCCGTGCAGGTGCGAATCGTGCTGATGGGCGAGGGTGGCGGCGGCTTCAGTGTCGTGGGGCAATAACGAGAGGAAGTGTTCGAAGCGCTCAGGCTCGAATTTGAAGTTTGGCGGAAATTGCCAAAGGATCGGCCCGAGCTTTTCCTTGAGTTCCAGCACACCGGAGGCGAAGAAATTCGCCAGTGGTTTTTCGATCTCGCGCAAGCGACGGATGTGGGTAATGAAACGTGGCGCCTTGACGCTGAAGACGAAATCGTCGGGCGTTTCGGCGTACCACTGGGCGTAGCGTTCGGGCCGTTGCAGGGCGTAGAACGATCCATTGATTTCGATGCTGTTGACCGCTCGCGAGGCGAACTGCAATTCGCGTTTCTGCGCCAGTCCCTTGGGGTAGAAGTCCCCGCGCCACGGTGCGTAGCGCCAGCCGGAAATACCGATGTGAATCGTTGCCATGCCGCCCTCCCGTCGAAAGTCCTCGTGTTGCCAGTGTCTTTTGATGACTGCGGGCGGTTGTGGAAAGTTTCGACGGTATTACCGACGGTCACGTCCAAGGCGAAGATCAAAAGCGTTCCCCCTCACCCCAACCCTCTCCCCCAAGGGGGCGAGGGGGAAGGGAGCTGATCTGCAGAGTTCTCAGGGTTTGAGTTCGCCTCACAAGGGATAAGGAAGCTGGTCCTTTATGGTTTCCAGAACTTGAATTCGACTCCGGACTTGCAGGTCGATGTACTTCTAGTATTCAACTCGGTCAGCTCCCTCTCCCTCTGGGAGAGGGCTGGGGTGAGGGCGCTCTTGAACTTGCCGTACAAATATCGATCAGTTCCTTACAGGTTCAGTCACGGGAGATCGGAGTTTTGATCAAGTTCAGGATCGCCATTGTGCTGGGAGCACTGCTGTTTCTCGGCGCCAGTGAAATCGACGCCGCTGCACTGCCGGGCGTCCCGGCCGCCGCCGAAGAGGCGGCCAAACCTGAACCGATTGTGCAGGGCGGCCTGCTCGGTGCGATCAGTTCGAGCATCGACGACGTACAGGACAAACTCGACCTCAACGAGCATCTGGTCGACGCCTGGCGCCTGCGCGCCGATCGCGCCGCCGATGAGGTCGACAAACTGGTCAATCAACCGTCGAACCGTTCGGGCTGGAGCATTACCGGGGATTTCCTCACGCTGTCGGGAGTCTGGCTCGGCAGTTTCGCGTTATTGACCGTGCTGGGCAGCCTGTTGGCCAAGCGCCTGCGCGAAGGGCGCTGGTTGCGCACCCGCCAGCGCAGCCAGGATCTGCTCGGTTATTTGCTGCCGTACACCGTGCCGGCGCTGATCTGCCTGCCGCTGACGCTGTACGTCAGCCATTTTCTGCAAGCCTCGGTAGGGCGCGCGCTGGCGCTGTGTCTGGCCTACGCCACCAGCAGCGGTATCTTTTCTACCTCGATGTTGCTGTGCGTGGTGGTGATGTTCAACGTCGGCCATAAGCGTCCGGCGGCGCGGATCATTCGTGATTATTGCCCGCGTCCGCTGTTCCTGATCGGCTTCCTCGCGGCGCTCAGTGATGCGCTGACCAGCCCGCAGATCGCCCGGCAGTTGGGCGGCAATATCACCAGCAGCATTGCGGTGTTCACCGGGCTGATCGCCTCGATCATTTTCGGTCTGCTGGTGATTCGCCTGCGTCGCCCGGTGGCGCACCTGATCCGCAATCGTTCGCTGAGCCAGCGCTTGAAACAACCCTCGTTGCAGGAGTCGCTGCGGATTTTCTCAGGGCTGTGGTATTGGCCGATCGTGCTGATGGTGCTGGTCTCGGCCGTCAATCTGATCGGCATCGGCGAGGACAATCAGAAGGCCCTGCGTTGCGCGTTGTTCACCACGGTGCTGCTGATCGGTACGGTGTTCCTCAGCACGATCCTGCAGCACTTGTTCAAGTCGCGAAAAGCCGAAGCGATCCAGCGCAGCAGTGCTTACAAAGAGCGTTTTCTCAGTCTGCTTCACGCGTTGCTGCGGATCGTCATCGCCATTGCCTTCATCGATATTCTCGGGCGGATCTGGGGCGTGTCGCTGCTCGATTTCGCCCAGAGCAGTACGGTCGGACGAGCAATCAGCAACGCGCTGAGCAGCATCGGCCTGATCTTCCTGGTGACGTGGCTGCTGTGGGTGGTGCTCGACACGGCGATACAGGAGGCGCTGAAACCACCGGTCAGCAAACGCGGCGCACGCCAGCCGAGCACGCGGGTGAAAACCATTCTGCCGCTGCTGCGCAACGCGATCAAAATCATCCTCGTGGTGATCTGCGCGATTACCACCATGGCCAACCTTGGGATCAACGTTGCGCCGTTGCTGGCTGGCGCCGGCGTGGTCGGTCTGGCCATCGGTTTCGGTTCGCAGCAACTGGTGCAGGACGTCATCACCGGGCTGTTCATCATCATCGAAGACACGCTGTCGATTGGTGATTGGGTGGTGCTTGATTCCGGGCATGCCGGCACGGTTGAAGGGCTGACCATTCGTACCCTGCGTCTGCGTGACGGAAAGGGCTTTGTGCACTCGGTGCCGTTCGGCCAGATTAAGGCGGTGACCAACCAATCGCGGCAGTTTGCCTTTGCGTTTTTCTCAGTGCAGTTCACCTACGACACGGACGTGGATAGAGCCATCGAGCTGATTCGCGAGACCGGCGATTCGATCCGCGAAGACCCATTCCTCAAGTACAACCTGCAAGGGCCGCTGGACGTGTTTGGTGTGGACAGGATGGATTTGAACGGCGTGGTGCTGACGGCGCAGTTCAGAACGGTGTCGGGTGGGCAGTATGCGGTGAGTCGGGCGTTCAATCAGCGTTTGAAAAAGCTTGTGGATAACAGCCCGGTGGTGCATTTCGCGCAGACTTATCCACAGCAGGTTTTGTTGCCGAAGCGGCAGCAGGAGGGTGAGGTAATGGCGAGCGAGTTGCCGCAGGAATCGCGGACTTAACGCAAGATTATGTGGGGCAGTGCCGGCCTCTTCGCGAGCAAGCTCGCTCCCACAGGGGAACGCGGTCACAATGTGGGAGCGAGCCTGCTCGCGAAGACTTCAGCCCAAACACCCTTAATGCCGGATCAATTTGCCGCGCACCTGCTCCATCGCAATCTGATCCAGCTCCAGCCAAAACTGCTGCTTGCCGGCAATCTCCGCCGCCGCCGGCAAACCATCGCGATAAACCAACCGATTACTCACCAGTGCCGGCACCTTCACCCCCGGCAACAACGTCCCGGCCAGATTCAGCGGATCCACCCCGCACACCGCAACCAGACTGCCGTCATGCGGCCGCCGCCGCACTTCGCGCAATAATGGTATCGCTTCGGGCAAGGCAAACTGTTCCCCCGCCAAACCACTGACAAACCGCCCGCCACGAATTTCGCCCCGCGCTTCCAGCCGATGAAACGTGCGCAGCAATTCCCGCCAACTCGGTAGCCAATCCGCCTCGCGTTCCAGCAGCCGCCAGAACACCACGCCGTAACGCCGCAACAAGGTCATGGCTACGTGTTCCAGCGTCTCGCTGTTATCCACAGCCGCGCCACGCCGCAACAACGCCCAGCGCCCGGCGTCATCCATGCCGCCGACAAACGCGCCGCGCCCGCGCCGACTGCTGCGCTGCTGGCGCTTGCTCGGCGGGGTGATCAACGCGCGCAATCCGGCAAAGCTGTC
This sequence comes from Pseudomonas sp. CROZ-RG-20F-R04-15, assembly GCF_022662375.1. Classification (GTDB taxonomy): domain Bacteria; phylum Pseudomonadota; class Gammaproteobacteria; order Pseudomonadales; family Pseudomonadaceae; genus Aquipseudomonas. The sequence continues at coordinate 59,029 of NZ_JAKNQL010000005.1, forward strand.
GGCGTTCACCAGGCCGGCGCCGACCAGTTCCTGCAAGGCGATTTCCAGTTCCGTGCGTAGCAGGTGCGCTTCATGAATCAGCTCATCAAAAAACAGCGCGCCGTGCTGACTCAAGGCTTCAAACACCTTTTGAGTTTTCGGCGACAGCTCGCTCACAGGTGTCTGTTCGGCCAACGCACTCCACAATCCGACCTGACTGCGTGGCAGCAACACAATCGGCGTGCTGCGCAACGCCGTGCCACTGATTTTTTGCCGGGCGCTGAGACGCGTCCACACCAGTTTGCCGTTGCGGCACAGATCATCCAGCCAGCTCGGCGAATAGTCTTTCAGGCGCGTCGGGAGAATGTCGCTGTCCCACGCCGAAGCCGCCGCTGCGTAGCCTTCGAACTGGCCGACAATCGCCGTCAACACCGCGCTGCCCTGGCCGCGAGTCGCGGGCGACAAATGCTGCCAGTCGAACAGGAAACGCATGAAATCCTGCAACGCCACCGGTTCGATTTCCCGGCGCAGACGCTTGACCGTGTAGCGATGAATGCGCGCGAGCAGATGCCGTTCGCACCATTCTTCTACCGCCAATCCCGGGGTGAATTGGCCGCGCAGCACATAACCTTCGCGTTCCAGTTGAGCGAGCGCTTGAGCGACTTGAATGGTCGGCAGCGCAAGAGGTTCGGCAATTGCGGTTATCGGTAACGGGCCGAAGGCACCAAGACGGGCGCGGAGCACTTCGATCAGCGCCTCATCGAATGTCCAGGTTTCAGCGAATCCCGGTAACGCCTCCAATTCGGGTTGAAGTTGGGCCTGTGGATAAAGTGCTTGCAGGCAAGTCAGACGTTCGCGGGCCAGCCACACGCAATGCTCCGGATCTATTTGCAATCGGCAGGCGCGACCGCCGCTGGCCAGAGCATCCCGCCAACCTGCGTTCGCATGCAGTTCAGCCTCGCTGATGCACGCCAGGCTCATCAACGCCTCGTGCATTTCATCCACAGTGTTCGGTGTCGGCCAGGCTTCTTCGCGCACAGCGTTGATGGCGTCCGCGTCCAGCGCGCCGAGATCATCGGTCGATTGTGGATCGCTCCAGCGGCGGTTGATCACTGCTTGAGTGCGACGTTCTTCCAGCGGTGCATCGTCGAGAAAGGTGTAGGGCCGCGCGCTGAGAATCTCCGCCGCGAGCGGCGAGGGCGCCGGCAGATCGCGGCTGATCAGACGCACTTCGCCACGCTCCATGCGCCGCAGCAGATTGAGCCAGCCTTCGCTGTCCATCGCCTCGTGCAGGCAGTCGTCGAGGGTTTGCTCGATCAATGGATGTTCGGGGATTTCCCGCTCACCGGCGAGGTTTTCCAGGCAGGCAATCTGATCGGGAAACACGCTGGCAATCAGGTCCTCGCTTTTCATCCGCTGCAACTGCGGGGCGACTTTGCGCCCGCCGGTAAAACGCGGCAGCGCCAGCGCCACGCCGGCATTCCAGCGCCAGCGTACGCCGAACAGCGGCGCATCGAGCACCGCTTGAATGAGGATGTGCTCGGCGCTGTTGCTGTGCAGGTAACGCCAAATGTCATCCAGTTCAAAACTGTGGCTGGTGGACAACGACAGGACGATCGCGTCTTCGCTGGCGGCAGCCTGCAATTCGAAGTTGAAGGTGCGGCAGAATCGCTTGCGCAGGGCCAGGCCCCAGGCGCGGTTGATGCGGCTGCCGAACGGCGAGTGAATGATCAGTTGGGTGCCACCGGATTCGTCGAAAAAGCGCTCCATCAGCAGCGTGTCTTGCGAGGGCAGGGCGCCGAGGGTCTGCCGGGCGCGGGCGAGGTATTCGACCAGTTGTTCGGCGCTGGCGCGGTTGAGGCCGAGGGTGTCGATCAGCCAGTCGAGCGCCGGTTGCAGGTCGCCGGGGCTGGCGCCGAGCAGTTCGTCGAGCTGCGCTTGCAGACGTGCGACAGCCGACGACAACTCATCGCTGCGCCCCGGTGCTTCACCGAGCCAGAACGGAATGGTCGGCGGTTGGCCGTGGGCATCCTCGACCCGAACCTTGCCGGTTTCCACGCGCAGGATCCGATACGACGTATTGCCGAGCTGGAACACGTCGCCGGCGATGCTTTCCACGGCAAAGTCTTCGTTGACGCTGCCGATGTTCAGGCCTTGCGGCTCGAGCATCACGCTGTAATCGGCGTTGTCGGGAATCGTGCCGCCGCTGGTCACGGCAGTCAGTTGCGCGCCACGCCGGCCACGCAAGGTGCGACTGACGGCGTCGCGGTGCAGATAAGCGCTGCGGATGCCCTGTCGACCGTTGTAGCCTTCGGCGAGCATGCTCAGCAGGGACTGATAGTGTCTTTCGTCGAGATCACGATACGGCGAGGCTTGGCGGAACATCGCCAGCAGGGCATCCTCCGACCATTCCTGACAGCTGACTTCGGCGATGATCTGTTGCGCCAGCACATCCAGCGGCGCGATGGGGATGTGCAGGGTATCGAGTTCGCCACGGCGCACGCAGTCGAGCAGGGCGGCGCATTCGATAAGGTCGTCGCGGGTGATGGCGAACAGCCGACCTTTGGGCGTGCCGCCGACCTGGTGCCCAGAGCGACCGACCCTTTGCAGAAATCCGGCGATGGAGCGCGGTGAAGCGATCTGACAGACCAGATCGACTTCGCCGATATCGATGCCCAATTCCAGCGAGGCGGTGGCGATCAACACCTGAAGCTCACCGCGCTTGAGGCGTTGTTCGGCGTCGAGGCGAAACTCCTTGGCCAGACTGCCGTGGTGCGCCGCCACCGCGTGCTTGCCGAGGCGTTCGCTGAGGTGCCGGCTGAGGCGCTCGGCCAGTCGCCGGGTGTTGACGAAAATCAGCGTGGTGCGGTGCTCGCGGGCAAGTTCCGCGAGGCGGTCGTAGACCAGCTCCCAGACATCGTTGGCCATGACTGCCGACAACGGCACCGGCGGTACTTCGATGCCCAGATCCCGTGGACGCGCGTGGCCAATGTCGATGATTTCGCAGCGACGATCATGACCAACCAGAAATTGCGCCACGGCTTCGACCGGTTTTTGTGTAGCGGACAGGCCGATGCGGGTCAGCGGTTCGGCGCACAACGCTTGCAGGCGTTCAAGGCTCAGCGCCAGGTGGCTGCCGCGCTTGCCGGCGGCTATTGCGTGGATTTCATCGATGATCACCGTGCGCGTGGTGCCGAGCATTTTTCGTCCGGATTCGGAGCCGAGCAGCACGTAAAGCGATTCCGGTGTGGTCACCAGAATGTGCGGTGCCGATTTGCGCATGGCCGCGCGTTCTTTCTGCGGGGTGTCACCGGTACGCACGGCGGTGGTGATTTGCAGTTCGGGCAGGTTCATCTGCCGCAGTTGCCCGGTAATTCCGGCCAGCGGGTTTTGCAGGTTGATGCGGATGTCGTTGGACAGCGCTTTCAGCGGCGAAACGTAGACCACCAGGGTTTCGGCGGGCAGACCGTCGGGGTTTTCCAGGCCACGGTGGACGAGGTCGTCGAGCACGGCGAGAAATGCAGTGAGGGTTTTTCCGGAACCGGTGGGCGCGGCGATCAGTGTCGAACGACGCTGGCGGATCAACGGCCATGCGCGGGCCTGGGCGGCGGTAACCGTCGCGAATGTGTGGCTGAACCAGGCGCTGACGGCGGGGTGAAAGCCTGCCAGGGCCGCGTCCGTGGGGATGGGCAGATTCATGATTTAAGTTATGCGGGCGCGGGTGGGAAGATGCAAGTACCGCTGGGATCTTCAGTGTCTGGCCGGACCCCTTCGCGAGCAGGCTCGCTCCCACAAGGGATTTGCGGCGTACACAAATCCCTTGTGGGAGCGAGCCTGCTCGCGAAGGGGCCAGTGGCCATGACACAAATCCCTGCGATGTACACTTTACGGATGACGGTTGCGCACTAAACCCGCAAAATGCAACGATTCCGGCAATTATCGACGACGGTTCCACAAGATCCGTCGCTAAAGCCATCGTTCCAATCAGACTGGGCCTGCTGACTCTATGCGAATGCGCCTTATGTTACTGGGCGGCGGAAATGCCCTTGGGCAGGCGCTGATTCGCCTCGGTGCGGAGGAAGACATCGGTTTCCTCGCCCCCCGCCCGCCCGAAAACGGCTGGGATGCCGCGAGCCTGACCCAATTGCTCGACGACACCCGTCCCGATGCGTTGATCAACCTCGCCTACTATTTCGACTGGTTCCAGGCCGAAACCGTCAGCGAAAGTCGCATGGCCGGGCAGGAACGCGCGGTTGAGCGTCTGGCCGAACTATGCCAGCACCACAACATCGTTCTTGTGCAGCCATCCAGTTATCGGGTGTTCGATGGTTCGCGTGCCACGGCGTACAGCGAAAAAGACGAACCGGTGCCCCTCGGATTGCGCGGTCAGGCGTTGTGGCGCATCGAGCAAAGCGTGCGCGCCACGTGCCCGCAACACGTTTTGCTACGATTTGGCTGGTTGCTCGATGACAGCCCGGATGGCACCCTCGGTCGCTTCCTGGCGCGTGCCGAGCAGCCAGAAGAATTGCTCCTGGCCGATGATCGCCGCGGTAATCCGACGCCGGTCGATGACGCCGCGCGAGTGATCATTTCGGTACTCAAGCAACTCGATTGCGCGGCGCCGCTATGGGGCACTTATCACTACGCCGGCCACGAGGCAACGACACCGCTGGCGTTGGGGCAAGCGATTTTGACTGAAGCACGCAGCCTGCATGCGCTGGCTATCGAAGCACCGACCGCCCAGGCCCACGCCGCGCGGCCGGACGCTGCCGAGGAGCCGCAACACGCGGTGCTGGCCTGCAAGAAAATTCTGCACACTTTCGGGATCAAGCCGCGCGCCTGGCGTGCCGCACTCCCGGGCTTACTGGACAGGTTCTACCGTCATGGCTAAAGGGACTGTATTAATCACCGGCGGAGCCGGTTTCATTGGCTCACACCTGACCGATGCCTTGCTCGCTGCCGGGCACTCGGTGCGCATCCTCGACGACTTGTCGACCGGCAAACGCAGCAATCTGCCACTGGATAATCCTAAGCTTGAGCTGATTGTTGGCGATGTCGCCGATGCGGCGCTGGTAGCCAAGGCCATGCACGGCTGCAGCGCGGTCGCTCACTTGGCGGCGGTGGCGTCGGTGCAGGCGTCGGTGGATGATCCGGTAAAAACTCACCAGAGCAATTTCATCGGCACGCTGAACGTCTGCGAAGCCATGCGTCTGGCCGGGGTCAAGCGTGTGGTGTATGCCTCCAGTGCGGCGGTGTACGGCAACAACGGTGAGGGCGAATCGATTGATGAAGACACGCCCAAAGCGCCGCTGACGCCTTACGCCTCGGACAAGTTGGCGGGCGAACACTATTTCGATTTCTATCGCCGCCAGCATGCGCTGGAGCCGGTGATTTTCCGCTTCTTCAACATCTTCGGCCCGCGCCAGGATCCGTCCTCGCCGTATTCCGGGGTGATCAGCATCTTCAGCGAACGCGCGCAGAAAGGCTTGCCGATTACCGTGTTCGGTGATGGTGAGCAGACGCGCGATTTCCTCTATGTCGAAGACCTCGTCGATCTGCTGGTGCAGGCGATCGAAAAACCTGAAGTGGACGTCGGAGCGGTGAACGTCGGCTGGAATCAGTCGATGAGCCTCAAGCAGATGCTTGAAGCGCTGCAAGCAGTGGTCGGTGAATTGCCGCCGATCAGTTATGGCCCGGCACGTTCAGGTGATATCCGGCATTCGCGGGCGAACAATGCTCGATTGCTGGAGCGCTTCAAACTGCCGCAGCAGACGCCGATGAGCGTGGGTTTGGCGCGGTTGTTGGGGCGTGCCTGAAAAGAGCCCCTCACCCTAACCCTCTCCCGGGGGGAGAGGGGACTGACCGAGGTGTTTGTGCGTGATACATCGACCTGAAATATCGAGTCGAACTCGAATTTGAAAAGCACACAAATCGGCTCCCTTTCCCCCTCTCCCTGAGGGAGAGGGCTGGGGTGAGGGGGAAATCCAGCTCACGCCAAAAAATTTCAGGCAGACATGAAAAAGGCGCCCTTTGACAGGCGCCTTTTTCACGGCCGGAATATGTCGCTATCCCTGTGGCGAGGGAATGTTATCCCCCGATCAACTGCGTAATGTCGCCGTCAGTTCTAAGTCTGCCCACCACCAAGCCTCATTCACCACCACGTGAACGTTCGGTAACTCGACTTAGAACTTATAGCCCAAACCGACCATGTAGATGAACGGATCCACATCCACGTTCACCCGTGCGCGAGTGCCCGGTGCAACGGCGTTGTTCTCGACGGTAGCGCGGGTATCGATGTCGATGTAGCGCACTTGGGCGTTGAGCATGATGTTGTCGGTCAGCATGTAGTCTGCACCGACCTGCCAGGCCAGACCCCAGGAGTTTTTCGCCTTGAAGTTGCTGAAACCGTTGGCGCTGGCTTCGCTGCCGACGTGCTCGTCATAGATCCAGGTGTAGTTGATGCCACCGCCGACGTAAGGCTGGAACGGCGACTTCGAATCCAGCGGGTAGTACACAACGCTGAGAGTCGGCGGCAAGTGTTTCAGGGTGCCGAGCTTGCCGTTGGCCGCTGGCAGGGCAGTGCCCTTGAGTTTGACGTCATGCTCGAATGGCGTGGCCGCGAGCAACTCGAGGCCGACGTGATCGGTCAGCATGTAGGCGAAGTTCAGACCCAGTTGGGTGTCGCTGCTCATGGTCGCCTTGCCGCCCAGATTGGTGCCGCTCAACGGACCCTGATCGACCTTGACGCTGGAGCTGTCGGCCTTCGGGTTGACGGTGATTGCACCGGCGCGGATGAGAATGTCACCGGCTTCGTGGGCATGGGCGAGCGGGGCTGCGAGCGCGAGGGCAAACAGCGAAGCGCTGAGCAAGGACTTGTTCATGGGGGCTCCGAAAGGACGTTAAAAATGTTCGATGTCCTATGGTACGAAGCCAACTGATACGGTCTTTTGACTCAGCTCAATGAAACAGTGAAGGGGCGGGTTTTTGCGGAACCTTTGCCGGCCCCTTCGCGAGCAAGCTCGCTCCCACAGTGATCGAGTCGACCACAAAATTATGGTCACCACCGAAACCTGTGGGAGCGAGCCTGCTCGCGAAGGGGGCATTGCAAACAGCACAAAATTACCGGGAATTACTCCGGCAGCTCATACACATAAATCTTGTCGGCATCCATCTGATACCCGGCATCCGCCAGTTCGCTGCTCGATGCCTTGACCTGCAATGGCCCCTCGACCCAGTACGGCTGATACAGCTCATCGAGCTTCACGCCCAACTCGCTTTTCACGTGCACGATCTGGTTCGATGGCGGTGGTGGCACGTGGATGCAGGCGCCGAAATACGGCACCAGCAAAAAGTCGGTGGTGCGTCCCTCTTCATTGACTTCCAGCGGCACGATGTAGCCCGGCAAACGAATGTTCTGACCGTCGAGTGATTGCACCACCGGCGCATCCGGCATGTCCTGCTTCGCCGCTGGCGCCGCCTCGGCAGATAACGCATCACTCATCTTCGACATGTCATGCAGCGGGGTCATGTTCGGCACTTCCGGCGCGGCGTCCGGCGGAATCATCTCCGACCACGTCAGGTCTTTCGGCGCCGCTGCCCACACGGGCAGGGCGATCAGCAACAGCAGCGCGAGTGCAGCGCGGGGCATGGTGAACATCCTCATAAACGGATCGACAGGCCATCGGCCAGGGATTGGCGGTACGCGCGCCAGGCCGGCACGCTGCCCATCAGCAGCGCGGCGGCCAGAATGCCACCGAGCAGCGTCCATTCATACTCGCTCGGCCACGCCAGCGGCAGGAACAAACCGTAATTGGCCTGCACGTAGCCCTGCGCAGCGGCGATGCCGATGTACAGCAAAGCAAGTCCGGCAATCACACCGGTCAACGCCAAAGCAAAGGCTTCCAGCACCAACAGGCTCGCGATATGCCACGGCCGCGCGCCGACCGAACGCAGAATCGCCATCTCGCGGCGCCGTTCGTTGAGGCTGGTGAGAATCGCCGTGAGCATGCCGATCAACCCGGTCAGCACCACGAACAGAGAAACCACGAACAGCGCTTTTTCGGCAGTGCTCATCAGGCTCCACAACTCTTGCAGGGCCACGCCCGGCAGGATCGCCAGCATCGGCTCGCCACGGAATTCGTTGATCTCGCGTTGCAGCGCAAACGTGGAAATCTTGCTGTTGAGACCAAGCATGAACGCGGTGATTGCTTGCGGCGTCAGGTCCATGTTGCGCGCCTGATCCGCCGTGATCCGGCCGTTGCCGCGCGCCGGCACGCCGTTGTGCCAGTCGATGTGAATCGCCTCCATGCCACCGAGGCTGATGTGCAGCGTGCGGTCCACCGGAGTGCCAGTGCGCTTGAGAATGCCGACCACGGTAAACGGTTTGTCATCGTGTTTGACCAGACTGATCGCCGCCACGCCGTGGGCCAGCACCAGTTGGTCGCCGAGTTTGTAGTGCAGCGCGTCGGCCACTTCGGCACCGAGCACCACTTCAAACGGATCTGTCGCAAACGCGCGACCGTCGGCCAGTGCCAGGTGTTGCTGGCGACCGTATTGGTAATGTTCGAAATAGGCTTCAGTGGTGCCCATCACGCGGTAACCGCGATGGGAATCGCCGAGGGACATCGGGATTGCCCACTTCACTTTCGGGTTGCTGGCGAAGTGTTCGAAGCTGTCCCAACGGATGTTGTTGGTGGCGTTGCCGATGCGGAACACCGAGTACAGCAGCAGATTTACCGAGCCGGAACGCGCGCCGACGATCAGGTCGGTGCCACTGATGGTGCTGGCGAAACTGGCTTTGGCTTCGGTGCGCACACGCTCGACGGCGAGCAGCAGGCACACCGACAGGGCGATGGCGAAGGCAGTGAGCAACGCGGTAAAGCGGCGGTTGGCCAGGCTGGCCATGGCCAGACGAAACAGATACATCTCAGACCTCGGCAGACGTGGCGGCGCGATTGAGCTCGGCCAGGGACAGGTGACGGTCGAACAGCGGCGCCAGACTCTGGTCATGGCTGACGAACAGCAGACTGGAACCGGCTTCACGGCATTCGGCGAACAGCAGGCGGATGAAGTTTTCCCGGGCGTCGTAATCCAGCGCCGAGGTCGGTTCGTCGGCGATCACCAGCTCGGGTTGGCCGATCAACGCTCGCGCGGCGGCGACCCGTTGCTGTTGACCGATCGACAACGAATCGGCGCGACGGCTGAGGATGCTTTCATCCTTCAGGCCCAAGTGGGCGAGGAGGGTGGCAGCGGCTTGGTCGACGCTGCCGTGACGCTGTTTCGCCCGTTGCGCGCGCAATTTGGAAAAGTGACACGGCAGTTCAACGTTTTCGCGCACCGAAAGGAATGGCAGCAAGTTGAACTGCTGGAAAATGTAGCCGGTGTGATCGACGCGAAAGGTGTCGCGGGCGCCGGCGGAGAGTTCGGTCAGTTCCTGGCCGAGCAGACGGATGCTGCCGCGACCGGGTTTCTGCACGCCACCGAGGAGGCCGAGCAGGGTGGTCTTGCCGCTGCCGCTGGGGCCCTTGAGGAACAGGGTTTCGCCGGCTTCCAGACGAAACGCCGGGATGTCCAGCAGTTGCGGGTGACCGGGCCAGTTGAAGCCCAGGTCGGACAGTTCGATGAGTGCTTGGGTCATGGCACCAGTTTCATGAGGTGAACACATAACCCCTGTGGGAGCGAGCTTGCTCGCGAAAGCGGCAGATCAGTCAATTCAAAGGCGCCTGACGAATCGCATTCGCGAGCAAGCTCGCTCCCACAAGGGTATTTCGGTGAGGCTTAGAATTTCAGCGCGGCAGCCTTGGCCGTTACTTCGGTGCCTTGCTGGCCGCTGGCGCTGATCAGTTGTACCTGAATTTTCTGCGTCGCCGGGAAGGTATTGAAAATGTTCGCCAGATCCAGGGTCTTCAGCGCACCCGGCGTGGCACAGCTGAATTGATAATGCGCGTGGATTTCGCTGTGGTCGTGGTGATGCTCGTGACCGTCCTTGTCCGCTTCATCTGCGTCATGGTCGTCTGCATCCGGCTTGTCGCCGAACAACGGGCTCTCCAGCTCCTGGCTGACCACTTTGCAACCGGCAGCAGACGGCAGGCTGAACAGGGCCAGCGGTTTTTCCAGTTGCACACGGGCGGCAGCGACTTTGGCTTTGTCGGCATCGCTGGTGGCGACGTGTTCGAAACCGACGAGGTTCATCGCCGGGCTTTCCAGCTCCAGCTCCAGGGTCTGGCCATCCAGCGCCGCGTTCAGTCGACCGACGCCGTGTTCATGCGCGCCGAGGCTGCCGTGTTCATGATCGTGATCGTGGTCATGCTCATCAGCCGCGTGGGCGATGGCCAGCGGCAACAGGGCAAACGGCAAAACGAGCAGCAGACGACGCATGGCGGTCTCCGGGAAGTAAAGTGAAGAGTTTGTTATGTAATCTTATAACGAAAGTGCGCAGAGTTTGCCCGTGCGCTTGGCGTTGCACAAGTCCCGTGGGAGCATGCAGGTCAGAAAAGTGCAGGAGCGAACTGAATGTTGCGGATACGCGGAACCGTCGGCGATGTGCCGGTGGACTTGACGGTGGAACTGGATGACAACGACTGGGCAAAGCTCGGTTCAGCGCTGAATGGGCAGGCGCCGAGCGCTCAATCTGAGGCGGTCGCATCAGCCCCGGCAGCGAAACCGATGAATCAGGACGATGCGTTGTGGCAGGTGGCAAAGGATCTGTTGCGCAAGGCCGGGCAGCTCAGCGGGCCGGATCTGCTTGATCAGCTTGAAGGGCTGACCGGGAGTGCGGCGGCGGGCAAGCGCTTGCTGGTACGCCTGCGCCATAGTTCGGACGTGAAAGTGGTGAGCGGCGGGGATACGCCGCTCTACAGCTGGATCGAGTGAGCGCTTAGTACAGCGCAGCAAACATCTTGCGGCGGTACACCGTCACCAGTGGATGATCATTGCCCAGCAGTTCGAACACCTGCAGCAAGGTCTTGTGCGGCAAGCCTTCGCCGTAGCTGCGGTTGCGGATGAACAGCTTGAGCATCGCCTCAAGCGCCGCTTCGTATTGCTGACGCGCCAGTTGCTGGATCGCCAGTTGATACACCGCTTCATCGTCCTGCGGATCTTTCGCCAGACGCGCTTTCAAATCAGCGGCATCTGGTAGATCGCGAGCCAGACCGAGGAACTTGATCTGCGCCTTGGCCCCGGCCAGCGCGGCTTTGTGTTCATCGCTTTTGACCGCATCCAGCACGGTTTGCGCTTCGCCCAGTTCGCCGCGCTCGGTCAGGCAGCGTGCATAGAGAATCAGTGCTTTCGCGTTGGTGTTGTCTTCATTGAGCATCACCACCAAAGCGGCTTCGGCATCGGCGTAACGGCCGTCATCGAACAACGCCTGAGCCTGCTCGAACGGATCGGCTGCGGCCGGTGGTGGCATCTGCACGTGCGGCTCAAGCAGGGCGCGCACGGCGGATTCCGGTTGTGCACCGGCAAAACCGTCGACCGGTTGACCGTCCTTGAACAGCACCACGGTCGGCAGGCTGCGAATACCGAAGCGGGTGACGATGTCCTGCTCGATGTCGCAGTTGACCTTGGCCAGCAGCAATTCGCCCTGATAGCTCTCGGCAATGCCTTGCAGCATCGGCATCAGCGCCTTGCACGGCGCACACCATTCGGCCCAGAAATCCACCAGCACCGGTTTGTTGAAAGAGGCCTCGATCACCGACTGGTCGAAATCGGCCGTCGTGGCGTCGAAGATGTACGGCGTTTGCTCACTCATGGGGGATCTCGTCAAAGCGTGGATGGGGCAACTATACGGCTTGGCGGGGTGTGGCCGGAAGCGGTCAGCCTTTGAGAGGTGTGTTGCATGGACGGACGCCTTCGCGAGCACGCTCGCTCCCACATTGGATCTGTGTCGTTCACAAACCCCCTGTGGGAGCGAGCCTGGTCCGGGCGGCGTTCCGACGAAGCTTTTAGCTAGCGCCGCGCATGGTAGAGGCTGACATGCCGAAATTCCTCAGGCTCCGCCAGATCCGGCAAGGTCATCGCTTCGAGCATTTCAATCCGCTCATACAACGGATGGCGAAAATCCCGCACGCGCGAATCCGCCACCAGCGCCTCACGCCCACGACTTAAGAACGCATCGAGCAGCGGCAGATTCGCCCGGTCGTACAGCACGTCCGCCACCAGAATCAGATCGAAACGATCAGCCTCGGCAAAGAAATCCGTCGAATAACTCATCTGCACATCATTCAGCGCGGCATTCGCCCGGCATGCGGAAATTGCCAGCGGATCGAGATCGCACGCCACCACCTCCAGCGCCCCGGCCTTGACCGCCGCAATCCCGGCAATCCCCGAGCCCGCACCGAAATCCAGCACGCGTTTACCGCGCACCCACTCGGGAAACTCGGCCAGATAACGCGCAACCGCCAGACCACTGGCCCAGCAGAAACCCCAATACGGTGGCTCGTGCAGAATTCGCTGAATTTCTTCCTGACTGAATTGGCGATCCATGTTGTCGCCATCGATCAGCCATAGCTGTAAATCGGTGTCCGGCAACGCACAGACCTTGAGTCTGGCGTCGCCAAGCAATTCACCTAACGCCTGTTGCAGGTCGAGCGGTGCCGTCATGGTGCTTTGACAAATTGCAGTTGGCCCAACGCCTGAGTGGTCGGTTGGGTGATGGTTTGCGATGGCAGATGCAGGATCAACTGGCCGGACTGGCTGGCGCGACCGCGCAGCTCAACCCGCGCACCGGCGGGGAAGGCGTCCGGGTTGAAGCGCAGGCGAAATGGCAGAATCTGGTTGTTGCCGATCAGGCTGGAACTGGCGAGCAATTGTTGTGGGCGATCCTTCTCGTCGATCACCAGCAGCGCCAGTTCGACTTCGGCACCGGCCGGCACGCCTTGCAGGGTGCCACTCAGTTCGCGTTGATAGGCTGGCAGCGGGCCAAGGTCGGCAGCCTCTTTGGCTTTTTTCTGCGCTTGCTGCGGCGCCGGGCCCGGTGTTGGCGGCTGGGGCTTGGGTGCATCGCTGCCACAGGCCACCAGCAGGCTGAAAAGACTGAGCAAAACGAGCGGACGTAACGGCATTGGATGCTCCAGCAAAATGAAATCCATGGATCAAACGATCATGCCGTTCTGTATACCGCAAAGCCTATGGCTTGTCTTGCCACCGGGATGCGCTACCATGGCCCTCCCTTTTTTTGTTGCCAGCCACCATGCACTGTCCCTTCTGCGGTGCCAACGACACCAAGGTCATCGACTCGCGTCTGGTCGCCGAGGGCGAACAGGTGCGCCGCCGGCGTGAATGCCTGGCCTGCGGCGAGCGTTTCACGACGTTCGAGACGGCCGAACTGGTGTTGCCGCGCCTGATCAAAACCGACGGCAGCCGCCAACCGTTCGACGAAGAAAAACTCCGCGCCGGTATGCAACGCGCCCTGGAGAAACGTCCGGTGAGCGTCGAGCGCCTCGAATCCTCTCTGGTTCACATCAAGCACAAGCTGCGCGCCACTGGCGAACGCGAGGTCAAATCCCTCGTGGTCGGCGAACTGGTGATGGCCGAATTGCAGAAGCTTGATGAAGTCGCCTACATCCGTTTCGCTTCGGTGTACAAGCGCTTCCAGGACCTCAACGAATTTCGCGAAGAAATCGACCGCCTCGCCCGCGAACCGGTGAAAGAATGACCACCGCCGCCGAGCAGGCCATCCTCGACGCGCACTTTATGGCGCGTGCGCTGGAACTGGCGCGCAAAGGTCACTACACCACCCACCCCAATCCTCGGGTTGGCTGTGTGGTGGTGCGTGACGGGCAGATTGTCGGCGAAGGCTGGCACGAGCGCGCCGGTGAACCGCACGCGGAAGTCCACGCGTTGCGCGCCGCCGGTGAGCTGGCCCGGGGCGCCACTGCTTATGTGACCCTCGAGCCGTGCAGCCACCATGGGCGCACGCCGCCGTGCGCCGATGCGCTGGTGAATGCCGGTGTTGGCCGAGTCGTCGCGGCGATGCGTGATCCCAATCCGCAAGTTGCCGGTCGTGGTTTGCAGCGTCTGGCCGATGCCGGTATCGCCACTGAAAGTGGTGTACTCGAAGCCGAGGCGCGCAAGCTCAATCAAGGTTTTCTGAAGCGCATGGAACACGGCTTGCCGTTTGTGCGGGTCAAGTTGGCCATGAGCCTCGACGGGCGCACGGCGATGGAAAGTGGCGAGAGCCAATGGATTACCGGCCCGGCCGCACGTTCGGCTGTTCAGCGTTTGCGTGCTCAAGCCGCTGTGGTGCTGACCGGTGCCGACACCGTGCTGGCCGACGGCGCGCGATTGACTGTTCGCGCTGACGAACTCGGTCTGGACCGCGAGCAAACCGCGCTGGCGATGAGCCGTCCGCCGCTGCGCGTGCTGATCGACGGGCGCCTGCGGGTGCCGTTGGATGCGCCGTTCTTTAAGGCTGGTCCGGCGTTGGTCGCCACTTGTGTCGCAATCGAAGAGCAATACGCTCACGGCCCTGAATGCCTGATCGTGCCGGGTGATGACGGTCAGGTCGATCTGCAACAATTGCTGATCGAACTGGCCAACCGTGGCGTCAACGAGGTGCTGGTCGAGGCCGGGCCGCGTCTGGCCGGCGCTTTTGCTCAGCTGGGTCTGGTCGATGAGTTCGTGATCTTCATCGCCGGCAAGTTCCTCGGCTCCACGGCGCGCCCATTGCTGGACTGGCCGCTGACTTATATGAAGGATGCGCCGGAGCTGAAAATCACTGAAATTCGCGCGGTGGGCGATGACTGGCGAGTCACTGCCATCCCTGCTCAAGCGGCGAGCGTATAATTCCCGGCCATCGCGTTAGCGCTGGCTTAGTTCTCAAGGAGAACCCCATGTTTACCGGCATCATCGAATCCATCGGCAGTATCCGCGCATTGACCCCAAAGGGCGGCGATGTGCGCGTGCACGTCGCCACCGGCAAGCTCGACCTGAGCGACGTCAAACTCGGCGACAGCATCGCGGTCAACGGCGTCTGCCTGACGGCGGTTGAGCTGCCGGGCGACGGCTTCGCAGCCGACGTCAGCCGTGAAACGCTGGACTGCACCGCCATGAATGATCTGAAAAGCGGCAGCCCGGTCAATCTGGAAAAAGCCCTGACCCCGACCACCCGTCTTGGCGGTCATCTGGTCAGCGGTCACGTCGACGGTGTCGGCGAAATCGTCGCGCGCAGCGACAATGCCCGCGCTGTGGAATTTCGTATCCGCGCGCCGAAAGAACTGGCCAAGTACATCGCCCATAAAGGCTCGATCACCGTCGACGGCACCAGCCTGACCGTGAACGAAGTCGATGGCGCCGAATTCATGCTGACGATCATTCCGCACACCCTGAGCGAAACCATCATGGCGTCCTACAAGCCAGGTCGCCGGGTGAATCTGGAAGTCGATTTGCTGGCGCGTTATCTGGAGCGTCTGCTTTTGGGCGACAAGGCCGCAGAGTCGGCATCCGGCGGCACCATCACTGAAAGCTTTCTGGCCCAAAACGGCTACCTCAAATCCTGAAGCTCTAAATTCGAAAGAAGGGGGGTGCCTTGTGGCGCTCAATAGCATCGAAGAACTGGTTGAAGACATCCGCCAAGGCAAGATGGTCATCCTCATGGATGACGAAGACCGCGAGAACGAAGGCGACCTGATCATGGCCGCCGAATGCTGCCAGGCCGAGCACATCAACTTCATGGCCAAGCACGCTCGTGGCCTGATCTGCATGCCGATGAGCCGTGAGCGCTGCGAACTGTTGAAGCTGCCGCTGATGGCGCCGCGCAACGGCTCCGGTTTCGGCACCAAGTTCACCGTCTCGATCGAAGCCGCTGAAGGCGTGACCACCGGTATCTCCGCCGCCGACCGTGCGCGCACTGTGCAAGCGGCTGCCGCCAAAGACGCCAAGGCTGAAGACATCGTCAGCCCGGGCCACATCTTCCCATTGATGGCGCAGGCCGGCGGCACCCTCGCTCGCGCTGGCCACACCGAAGCTGCCTGCGACCTCGCGCGCATGGCCGGTTTCGAGCCGAGTGGCGTGATCTGCGAAGTGATGAACGACGACGGCACCATGTCCCGTCGCGCTGAGCTGGAAGCATTCGCTGCCGAACACAACATCAAGATCGGCACCATTGCCGACCTGATTCACTACCGGATGATCCACGAACGTACCGTTCAGCGGATTGCCGAGCAGCCACTGGACAGCGAACTGGGCCAATTCAACCTGGTGACCTATCGTGATTCGGTGGAAGGCGACGTACACATGGCGCTGACCCTGGGCACTGTTTGCGCTGAAGAACCAACACTGGTTCGCGTGCACAACATGGACCCGCTGCGCGACTTGTTGATGGTCAAGCAGCCGGGCCGCTGGAGCCTGCGCGCCGCCATGGCTGCGGTTGCCGAGGCGGGCAGCGGTGTGGTGCTGTTGCTCGGTCACCCGCTCGACGGCGACGTGTTGTTGGCGCATATCCGCGAAACCGGCGATCAGGCAGCGCCGAAAAAACCGACGACTTACAGCATTGTCGGTGCCGGTTCGCAGATCCTGCGTGACCTCGGCGTACGCAAAATGCGCCTGATGTCTGCACCAATGAAATTTAATGCGATATCCGGTTTCGATCTGGAAGTTGTAGAATACGTGCCCTCCGAATAATGACCGGTTGTTTCCGGACCCGAATTCGCGGCAAATAAATCACTGAGGGACGCGTAGCAGACGCGTCCCGGCTCTTTAAGAGAACTGACGAATGACCCTGAAGACCATCGAAGGTACCTTCATCGCCCCTAAAGGCCGCTACGCTTTGGTAGTGGGCCGCTTCAACAGCTTCGTGGTTGAAAGCCTGGTCAGCGGTGCAGTTGATGCCCTGGTTCGCCACGGCGTGAGCGAAAGCGACATCACCATCATCCGCGCTCCTGGCGCCTTCGAAATCCCTCTGGTTGCGCAGAAAGTCGCCCAGAAAGGTGAATTCGCAGCCATCATCGCCCTCGGCGCGGTCATTCGTGGCGGTACTCCGCACTTCGAATACGTAGCAGGCGAGTGCACCAAGGGTCTGGCCCAAGTGTCCATGGAGTTCGGTGTTCCGGTTGCTTTCGGCGTCCTGACCGTTGATTCCATCGAGCAAGCCATCGAACGTTCCGGCACCAAGGCCGGTAACAAAGGTGCCGAAGCTGCCCTGTCCGCTCTGGAAATGGTCAGCCTGCTGGCGCAGTTGGAGGCCAAGTGATTAGCGACGAAAGCGATCGTTTCAACCCACGCGAGCCGCGTCCAACCGACGCCGGTAAGCCTTCGAAAAGTGAAAAGCGCCGCGCTGCCCGTCAGTTGGCGACGCAAGCGTTGTATCAGCGCCACATGGCCAAGACTTCGCTGAACGAAATCGAAGCGCAGTTCCGCGTCGATAACGATTTCACCTTCGCCGATGCCAGCTACTTCCACGACATCCTGCACGGTGTTCCGGCCAGTCTGACCGAGATCGACACTGCGCTGGCGCCATGCCTGGACCTGACCATCGAAGAGCTCGACCCGGTTGAACTGTGCGTACTGCGCCTGTCGACCTGGGAACTGCTCAAGCGCGTCGACGTGCCGTACCGCGTTGTGATCAACGAGGGGATCGAACTGGCGAAAGTCTACGGTTCCACCGACGGTCACAAGTTCGTCAACGGTGTGCTCGACAAGCTGGCCCCGCGCCTGCGTGAAGCTGAAGTGAAGGCGTTCAAGCGCTGATCGGCGCTTGAATCCTTTGTCTCAGCCATGGGCGAGTTTGAGCTGATCCGTAACTTCTTCGCCGCCGCGCCTTGTGCGCAGGGCGGCGGAGGCGTTGCCTTGGGGATCGGCGATGACTGCGCCTTGCTCGCTGTTCCTTCCGGGGAACAGCTGGCGATTTCTACCGATACGCTGGTGGCCGGTGTGCATTTCGCCGACCCCTGCGATCCGTTTCTGCTCGGTCAGCGCTCGCTGGCCGTCGCGGTCAGCGATCTGGCCGCCATGGGCGCCACGCCCGTTGCCTTTACCCTTGCCCTGACTGTGCCGACAGTGACTGCTGATTGGCTGCAAGCCTATGCCCACGGTTTGAACCGTATGGCGCAGAGCTGCGGCGTTGCGCTGGTCGGCGGCGATACCACGCGCGGGCCGTTGAGTCTGACGGTAACCGTGTTTGGTCGAGTGCCGGCGGGTCAGGCATTGACCCGCAGCGGCGCGCAACCGGGCGACTTGCTCTGTGTCGGCGGTGAGTTGGGCAATGCCGCCGGCGCGTTGCCGCTGGTGTTGGGTCAGCGTGATGCCGAGGCTGATATCGCCCAGCCGCTGCTCGATCATTACTGGTCGCCACAACCGCAACTCGCCCTCGGTCAGGCCCTGCGTGCTAAGGCCACGTCGGCGCTGGACATCTCTGATGGTCTGCTCGCCGATTGCGGCCATATTGCGCTGGCATCGAAGGTGCGGCTTGAGATTGAACGCGAGCGCGTACCGCTGTCGGATGCATTAGTGGCGTTTCTCGGTCAGCGCGGCGCCGAGCGTGCAGCGCTGAGCGGCGGCGATGATTACGTGCTGGCCTTCACCCTACCGTCCGTCGAGTTGCCGGCGCTGCTGGCCGATGGCTGGCCGATCCACGTGATCGGTCGTGTGTCAGAAGGTCAGGGCGTGGTCCTGCTGGATCGCGAAGGGCACGACATCACCCCGCAAATCCGGGGCTATCAACATTTTCAGGAGACACCGTGACAGATCACCCGAAACAGGTTCCGGCCGAATTCGTTCCGCCGTCGGTCTGGCGCAATCCCTGGCATTTCCTCGCGTTCGGCTTCGGTTCCGGCACTCTGCCGAAAGCCCCGGGCACGTGGGGCTCGTTAGTTGCGCTACCCTTTATCCCGTTGTGGCAGATGTTGCCCGACTGGGGTTACTGGCTGATGCTCGGGATCACCATGCTGTTCGGCTTTTGGCTGTGCGGCAAGGTCGCCGACGATCTGCGGGTACACGACCACGAAGGTATCGTCTGGGACGAAATGGTCGGGATGTGGATTACCCTGTGGCTGGTGCCGGAAGGCTGGTACTGGTTGCTCGCGGGTTTCCTGATGTTCCGCTTCTTCGACATTCTCAAGCCGTGGCCGATTCGCTGGATCGACCGACATGTGCATGGCGGCGTCGGGATCATGCTCGATGACGTGCTGGCGGGGGTATTTGCCTGGCTGGCCATGCAGGGACTGGTGTGGATTTTCGCCTGATTTCAAGGGATATCAGGGTCAAGTGAGGGGACTAGGGATGGCTCGACGCTGGTTGGCGCTGGTGTTTTTTGCTTTGCTGGGCACGGTGGCCAGTGCGCAGGAAGCTGCGCCGACGCCGGCGGTCATCCACTTGGCCAGCGAAGACTGGGAAGACTACACCGCCGCCGACGGCCATGGCCTCGGTTGGGACGTGCTGCGCAAGGTGTTCGAGCCGGCCGGGGTAAAGCTGGATATCCGCACGGTGCCCTACACCCGTTCGGTAGGGCTGGTGCAGTTGAAGGAAGTCGACGCGCTGGTCGGCTCCTATCGTGACGAAGCCGAAAAGGTCTTGTACCCGCACTGGAACTTCGATTCCGACCACATCTATGCGTTGGGTCTGGCGAGCAATCCCTCGCCGACCCAGGCGACGCTGGGCAAGTATCGACTGGCCTGGGTACGCGGCTATCGATACGAAAACTACCTGCCGAACATCAAGCGATATAACCAGATCGAGCGTCGTACCGGCATTCTGTCGATGCTCAAGCAGGGGCGGGCGGATTACTACATTGATGCGCTGACCGAGATTGAAGCGGTGGTGAAAACGGCGGCCGATCAAACGCAATATCGCTATTCGCATCTGGCCGAGCTGCCGCTTTTTCTAGGCTTCGCTGACACGCCACAGGCACGGGCGCTGATGGCGCTGTATGACCAGCGTATGGAGCAGTTGGTGAAGAGCGGCGAGTTGAAGCCGATCTTCGAGAAGTGGAAACAGCCGTATCCGTTCACCTCGAATTGACCACGTACCCTTGTGGGAGCGAGCCTGCTCGCGAAAGCGCTGGTTCAGTCAGCATTGGGGCGACTGACATGACGCCTTCGCGAGCAGGCTCGCTCCCACAAGGACCTATGCTAGTCAGTAGTTATCAAACTTTTTGATCGTTATGCCCGATAATTCAGCCTAAGCGTCTGTAGGAACCTGCTGTTACAATGCCGGCCTGCGAATTTTCAGACTCTTTAGATCAGGAGCACACCGGTGCCTGTCGTCTTTGTCGCCGCTTCCAAGCTGCCAACGCCTTTTGCGCAATTCACCATGCACGGTTTTCTCGATGAAGCCACCGGCCGCGAGCACGTCGTGCTGAGCCTGGGTGAATTTGCCGACGGCGCCCCGGTTCTCGGCCGTTTGCACTCCGAATGCCTGACGGGCGATGCCTTGTTCAGCCAGCGCTGCGACTGCGGCTCGCAACTGGAAGGCGCGCTCAAAGCCATCGCCCGTGAAGGCCGTGGCGTGTTGCTGTACCTGCGTCAGGAAGGTCGCGGCATCGGTCTGCTGAACAAGATCCGTGCCTACGAGTTGCAGGACGGCGGCGCCGACACCGTTGAAGCCAACGAACGTCTGGGCTTCGCCGCCGACCAGCGCGATTACGCGATGTGCCTGCCGATGCTTGAGCATCTGGGCGTGAAATCCCTGCGTCTGATGACCAACAACCCGCGCAAGGTCAAAGCCTTGACCGACATGGGCATTACCGTCGCCGAGCGCGTGCCGCTGCACACCGGTCACAACCCGCACAACAAACTCTATCTGGCGACCAAGGCCAGCAAGCTCGACCACATGATGGGCAATGAGCATCAGGGCGAGGTCGATCGCGCGTGACGCGGGGTCAGGTGCGGCGCCGGTTGTCGGTCGATTGGTGGAAATACCTCGCACTGGCGCTGCTGCCGCTGTTCGTGCTCAACGCCTTGTTCGGTCAGGGCGAAGGAATTCTGCCGGTGCTGGCGATGCCGTTTTTCATTGCTGGTGTGGCGTCGATGTTTGTCAGCCTGAAGTTTTTCGGTCGTTACAAACATGCACTGATCGCCACACAAAAAGCCCTTGATACTCCTGATGAGCCGGCCGCATGGATTGCTCTTGCAGCACGTCGTCGTGCGGCGTTTCTCGCCGCCGCTTTACCGGCGTGGATCGGTGCACTGGCGGTGTTTGTCGGTCTCGAAGCCGTGCCGCTGATGCTGTTGGCACTGTCCACGGCGGTGCTGTTCTACCTCTACCGTATCCCCCGTCAGCTCGGCTGATGCGCCGTCTGTGGCTGGCGCTTCTGCTGCTGGTCGTCTCGGCTCCGGTGCTGGCGAGCCTGCGGGTGGTCAGCCTCGCGCCGTCACTTTCTGAAATTGTCGTTGAGCTGGATTCGGCTGATTTGTTGGTCGGCCTGCTGGATGCCGGTGAGCGGCCGGCTGAAATTGCCAGCGTTCCGTCCGTTGGCCGCTATGGTCAACTCGACATGGAACAACTGCTCAGCCTCAAGCCTGACTTGTTGTTGCTGTGGCCCGGCAGTGTCGGCCCGGCGCAGCGTGATCAGTTGAAGCGTCTGGGCATCCCGACCTTCGTCGCCGAACCGCATTCCTTCGAGCAACTCACTACCCAGATTGAAGCCATTGCCGCGCAATTGGGGCGGCCCGAACGTGGGGTGACACGGGCGGCGGCGTTGCGCCAACAACTCGCAGAACTTCGCCAGCGTTATCGCCGCGATGTGCCGTTGCGGGTGTTTTATCAGGTGTGGGACAAGCCGCTGTACACCGTCGGTGGCGGGCAGATCATCAGCGATGCGCTGGAAGTTTGCGGGGCGCGGAATGTGTTCGCCGACCTGATTCTGCCGGCGCCGCAGGTGAGTATTGAAGCCGTGCTGCAGCGTGATCCTGAAGTGATTCTGGCGGGTGATCAGGTGCAACTTGATGCGTGGAAGGCGTGGCCGCAAGTAGCAGCGGTGAAGCAAGCAAAATTACTGTTGGTCACCGACAAAGGTCTTGAGCGCCCAAGCGGCCAGATGATCAGCGCCACCGCCAAGCTCTGCCAATTGATCGCGCCTGACCGCTGAAATCGGGGTGACTTCTTCGCGAGCAGGCTCGCTCCCACAGGAGGATTGCATTCCAAATGTGGGAGCGAGCTTGCTTGCGAAGAGGCCAGCCAAAACACTGCAAATCTCAGATCAAAGCTCAGGAGTCCAGGTGACACCAAACATCCACACCCGACCTTCCTCGCGATAACCGTACTGGCTGCCGTCGTAGCTGTAATTTGCTCGGCTGTAGCTCTTGTCGAAAATGTTATCGACCTTCAGATCCAGCTTGATCTCGCGATTCAGTGCCCAACTGCTGCGCAAGCCGAACAGCGCATAGCCGCCCAGCGCCTGCGTATTGTCCTTATCGTCATAACTGCTGCTGACCGCCTGCCAACTGGCACCGAGGCTGACTTGATCAAACTGTCGATCGAGATCCCAGCTCAACGTCCGCCGTGCGCGCCGCGCCAATGTGTGGCCGGTATCGCGATCGCGCGGGTCGATGATCGCTACGCCCAGGTTGCTCTGCCAGCCGAACAGCTCCTGCTTCAGTGCCGCTTCAAAGCCATTGATCCGCGCCGAAGCGACGTTCTCCGGGCGTGAGTTGCTGCCGAAGATGATCGCGTCTTCCAGGTCGGTACGGTAAATCGACACCTCGAGACGGCTGCTGTCGGTCAACTGACTGCGCCATTGCAGCTCGTAGCTTTTCGAGGTTTCCGGTTTCAGATCCGCGTTGCTGAAGTCCGGGTAGTACAGGTCGTTAAAGGTCGGCGCACGGAAGCCTTCGCTGTAGCTCAGCAACAGATCATTGTCCGGATTCAGCGGCAGAGTGAACGTACCGCTCCAAGTGTTCTGCCCGCCGAACTGCTGGTTGTCGTCGTGACGTAGGCCCAGTTCCGTAGAGAAGCTGTCGGCCTGATAACGGTGCTGAATGAAAACGGCACGGTTCCAGCGGCTGTCCTCATCGAATACGGTGCTGCTGTTGATCCGGTCTTCGTACCAGTCGCCGCCGAGGATCAGGCTGTTACGGGCGTCCAGCGTCAGGTCGTTCTGCCAGTTCAGCGAATCACGGTAGGTGTTGAACACTGTGCGTTCGTCACTGAGCTTGTCGAGGGTCTTCTCGCGGTTCTCGGTATGGCCGAACTCGACCCGGGTTTTCCAGGTTTCATTGACCCGAGCATCGACGTAACTGCTGACACTGCTGACGTTGAAATCGCTGTAGGGCTGCTGTTGCACCGACTCGAACGTATTCATGTCGAAGCGGCCGAACGGATTGTCGAACTCGCTCTTGCCCCGGTTATCCAGCAGATTGGCGCCGACTTCGATGTCATCGGTCAGCGCATGGCTGAGGCTCAGACTGACGGATTTATTGCGGTAGGCGTCGTGATCGCCATCGCTTGGATACGACTCATGAGTACGGTCAATTCCGGCGGTTTCATCAAGGCTGGCGCCGAGGTTGAAACGGGTTTTCTCATCGCCGCCGGACAAGCCGAGGCTGCGCTGCCACGTTTGATTGCTACCGAAACCGACGTGCAGCCGCGGCTGCAAACCCTGCTCAGTGCCGCGCCGGGTGAAGATCTGAATTACCCCGCCAATCGCATCACTGCCGTAAATCACCGAACGCGAACCGCGTAGTACTTCCACGCGTTCGATCTGCTCGATGTTCAGATGCTGCAGATTGCTGTCGCCGGAGGTCGAGCTGCCGATGCGCTGGCCGTCGACCAACACCAGACTCTGCGCCGACTGCGTGCCACGAATGTAAATCCCCGGCAAACTGCCGCGCCCGCCGGCCTGCGCCACTTGCACGCCGGGCACGCGACGCAGCAGATCCGGCACGTCACTCGGTTGCAGGCGGTCGATGTCTTCGCGGGTGAACACCGTGTTGGCGGCGCTGCTGTCGTTGCGTGCTTCGACCTGGCGGTTGGCTGAGATCAACATGTCCGGCAGTTTCAGTGCCTGATCACGTTCGAAGTTGTCGGCGAGGGCGTTGGCGGATGGCAGCAGGAAGAAGGGCAGGGCAAGGCGCGTGAGTTTCATGGACAGTCCACTGGTGTTTCAGGTGTACACAAATCAAATGTGGGAGCGAGCCTGCTCGCGAATGCGCTGGGTCAGTCAGTAGTGATTTGACTGACAGTCCGCATTCGCGAGCAGGCTCGCTCCCACAAGGGTATTGCGTTTATTTGTCGAGTAAAGCCAGACGCTCGCGAATCGACGCTTCGATCCCGGCCTCATCCAGCCCGCACTCAGCCAGCATCTGCGCAGGTTTCGCGTGCTCGACGTAGACATCCGGCAAGCCCAGATGCAGCATCGACTTGAGGATGTTCTCCCGCGCGAGGAATTCGCTGACCGCGCCACCGGCGCCACCCATGATCGCGTTCTCTTCGAGGGTCACCAGCAATTCGTGGCTGCCGGCAATCTCGCGCACCAGCGCTTCATCGAGCGGTTTGACGAAGCGCATGTCGATCACCGTGGCATCCAGCTTCTCGGCGACTTTCAGCGCTTCGGTCAGTTGCACACCAAACACCAGCAGGGCGACTTTGCTGCCCTGACGACGGACGATGCCCTTGCCGATTTCGATCGGCTCGAGGTCTTTCTCAATGGTCGCATTCGGTCCATTGCCGCGCGGGTAACGCACCGCCGCCGGGCCGTTGTAGAG
The DNA here is from genome assembly GCF_022662375.1 of Pseudomonas sp. CROZ-RG-20F-R04-15. Lineage (GTDB taxonomy): Bacteria > Pseudomonadota > Gammaproteobacteria > Pseudomonadales > Pseudomonadaceae > Aquipseudomonas. The sequence goes on from NZ_JAKNQL010000005.1 coordinate 83,643, forward strand.
GTGGCCGGTGGTGAGCATTTTGCGCAGTTCGTTTTCATCGCTCGGGGTCATGATGACCATGCCCGGGATGCAGCGCAGGTACGACAGATCGAAGCTGCCAGCGTGAGTCGGGCCGTCTTCGCCGACCAGACCTGCACGATCGATGGCGAACAGCACATCGAGGTTTTGCACCGCGACGTCATGCACCAACTGATCGTAACCACGCTGCAGGAACGTCGAATAGATCGCCACCACCGGTTTCGCGCCTTCGCAGGCCATGCCGGCGGCGAATGTCACCGCGTGTTGCTCGGCGATCGCCACGTCGAAGTAGCGCAGCGGGAAGCGTTCGCTGAACGCGACCAGATCCGAGCCTTCTTTCATCGCCGGGGTAATCCCGACCAGGCGCGGGTCAGCAGCCGCCATATCGCACAGCCACTCACCGAACACCGCCGAATACTTCGGCCCGCCGGCCTTCTTCGGCGCAGCGGCCGGAGCGTCCAGTGGTTCCAGTTTGGTGATGGCGTGGTAACCGATCGGGTCGACTTCCGCCGGGGCGAAGCCTTTACCTTTCTTGGTGACGATGTGCAGGAACTGCGGGCCTTTCAGATCGCGCATATTGCGCAGCGTGGCGATCAGCGTTGGCAGGTCGTGGCCGTCGATCGGGCCGATGTAGTTCCAGCCCAGCTCTTCGAACAGGGTGCCGGGGACCAGCATGCCTTTGGCGTATTCTTCGGTACGACGGGCGATTTCCCACGCGCCGGGCAGGCGCGACAGGACTTTTTTGCTGCCCTCTCGCATGCTCGCGTAAGTGCGGCTGGAAAGGATCTTCGCCAGATAATTCGACAGACCGCCGACATTGCGCGAGATCGACATGTCGTTGTCGTTGAGGATCACCAGCATGTTGGCGTTCACTTCCGGCGCGTGGTTCAACGCCTCGAAAGCCATGCCTGCAGTCAACGCGCCGTCACCGATCACAGCAATCGCCTTGCGATCGCTGTTCTGCAGGCGGGCGGCAATGGCCATGCCCAGCGCAGCGCTGATCGAGGTACTGGAGTGGCCGACGCCAAAAGTGTCGTACTCGCTCTCGGCGCGACGCGGGAACGCAGCAATGCCGTCCTTCTGACGCAGCGTGCCCATGCGCTCGCGGCGACCGGTGAGGATCTTGTGCGGGTACGCCTGATGACCGACGTCCCACAGCAACCGGTCGTCCGGCGTGTCGAAGACGTAATGCAACGCGATGGTCAGCTCGATCACGCCCAGGCCGGCACCGAAATGCCCACCGGTCTGACCGACCGTGTAGAGCAATTCCAGGCGCAACTCATCGGCCAGGGTTTCCAGCTCGGCTTCGCCTAACCGGCGCAGGCCGTCCGGCGTATTCGCGCGGTCGAGCAGGGGCGTGGTCGGGCGCTTGCGGGGAATCTCATGAAACGTCGTGGGCATCAGGCGAATCGTTATAGGTATAAAAGATGCGGCAGTTTACCTGATGCATCGCCCCCTGCCCACGCGTTGGTCTTTTTTGGCGGATACGCCGTCAGTTGCGCCGCTCGACGATATACCGGGCCAGCTCGCGCAAGGGCTCGGCTGCCGCGTCAAACGGTCGCAGGGCGTGCAGGGCCTGATCGCGCAGTTCCAAGGCATAGGCCTTGGCGGCGTCGAGACCGAGCAGGGCCGGGTAGGTCGGTTTGTCACGGGCAATGTCGGCGCCCTGGCGTTTACCGAGGGTTTCGGTATCGCTTTCGACGTCGAGGATGTCGTCCTGCACCTGAAAGGCCAGGCCGATAGCCTGTGCATAAGTCTGCAGGGCCTTGAGTTCGTCCTTCTCGGCGCGGCCGCTGGCCAGAGCACCGAGTTTGACGCTGACCTCGATCAGCGCGCCGGTCTTGTGCCGGTGCATCTGTTCAAGGGCTTTCTGATCGAGTTTCAGGCCAACCGAACCGAGGTCGATGGCTTGACCGCCGACCATGCCTGCCGGGCCCGCAGCCTGGGCCAGCGCAGTGACCATTTGCAGGCGGATGTCGCTGCTGCTATCGCTCAGGCGCGGGTCGAGCAGGGCGCTGAAGGCCAGGCTCTGCAAACCGTCACCGGCAAGAATCGCGCAGGCTTCATCGAATTTCTTGTGCGTGGTCGGCTGACCACGACGCAGATCGTCGTCATCCATCGCCGGCAAATCGTCGTGCACCAGCGAATAAGCGTGGATCAGCTCGACCGCGCAGGCGGCGCCGTTGGCTTGCTCGGCTTTACCGCCGAGCGCTTCGCACGCGGCGTAGGCCAGCAGCGGACGCACGCGTTTGCCGCCGTTCATCACGCTGTAGTGCATGGCTTGGTAAAGCCGCGCCAACTCCGGCAACGGCGCGTTGAACAGGGTTTCCAGAGCGGCGTTGACCCGGGTCTGGCTGGTCGCCGTGTACGCCGCAATCATTCTGGCTGTTCCGCGTCGAAGGGTTCCTCGGCGAGTTCGCCATCGCGCTCCAGCAGCACTTGCACCTTCTGCTCGGCTTGCGCCAGCGCTGCCTGGCAATCACGGGTCAGACCGATGCCCTGCTCGAAAGCGGTCAGCGAGTCTTCCAGCGACAATTCACCGTTCTCCAGACGCTCGACCAGTGTTTGCAGGTCGGCGAGGGACTGTTCGAAATCCAGTGCAGCTTTTTTGCGGGCCATGGCGGCGATTTCCGGTTGACGTTAAACCGGCGCGACACTAGCAGATAGGGGGTTTATGGGCAAATGAGCGGGGTGGCCTGAAAGGGCAAAAATGACTTTGTGGCGGTTGGGTTTAACGCGCAGCTCTGTCCGGATAATTGATCTGGTAGCGCGTGCTACGGCCACCTCCCGGCAAGCGTTGCAGGCAACCTTTCTCCAGCAACTGCGCAAGATGTCGGGTCGCCGTGGCCTTCGACACTTTCGCCACCGCTTGATATTGCCCGGCGCTGATACCGTGCTCAAAACCCCGCTCACCGCCGTCGAGCAGGCGGTTAAGCACTTTGACCTGCTCCGCCGAAAGTTCGGACTCGCGGTGTGCCTGCCAGAAACGCGTCTTGCCCAGCACGCTTTCAATCCGGGTGATGGCTTGTTGCAGACTGCGTAGCAAGGTTTGCAGGAACCAAGTGAGCCACTCGGTGATATCCAGCGTGGCTTTCTGGCTCGACTCCAGAATCCGATAGTAGCCGGAACGATCATCCAGAATGCTCGCCGACATGGCGTAGAAACGGATGGCTTGCGCTTCGCCCTGTGCCAGCGCCAGATCAGTGATGGTGCGGGTGAGGCGACCGTTGCCATCGTCAAACGGATGCAAAGTGACAAACCAGAAATGGGCGATGCCCGCGCGTAGCATAGGGTCCAGTGCTGTCTGATGCTGGCTGGCCTCGAACCATTGGAGAAACTGGTCGAGCTGCTGCTCAAGACCTTTGCGAGGTGGCGCCTCAAAATGAACCGTCGGACGATCAATGCGACCCGATACCACCTGCATTGGCTCGTCACCGCGTAGAGCACCCACATGCATTGAGCGCGCAGTAAGGTCTGCCTCTTGATCGGGAAACAGCCATTGGTGCCATTCCAGCAAGCGTTCCAGCGTCAACGGTTCGGCAAATCGACGGGTGGCATCAAGCATGAGCTGCGCCAGACCTTCACTGCGTTGGCTGACGTTATCGCCGTCAATCAACTCCAGGCCCAATCGTCGCGCCAGCGACGACCGTACGGAGCCAACATTCAGTTGCTCACCTTCGATGGCCGAAGACGTCACGATATTCTGCAGAAGGGCATCCAGTTCGGTCTGAGCCGCCAAGGAGTCTCCTACTGAACCGGCCATACCCATCAACTGACCTTGTGCCTGTACACACTCGCGCAACAACGGTGTCAGGCGTTCTGCCTGCCAGTTGAAGTCGGGCCAATCGGGCTGCTGCCAGATCCAGTGAGTTGCCATTCGTTGCCTGCCTTGAGTCCGTGAGCCGAATAGAAAAGCTATTCGGCTCATTTTGTGAGCCGAATATGACGCCTATTCGGCTCACCGTCCACCGGGTTGGCTTGATTCCTACAGCAAAAGCACATGTATCCGATTGTTAAAAAACCGCCAAATGGCTAATCTTCGCGCCTTCTACGACCCCATAGTCACGGGTCTTTCAGACGAAACGCAGTTTTACCGCTGTGAAGTACCGAGGATCGGGTGCAAGGTTTCGTTCAGGCATGGCAGGAGGCATTACATGCGGTCATTGATTTTGCTGCTGATCAGTCTGGCCTTCGCGCCCGGGCTGCGGGCCGCGCCGAGTGCTGAACTGTCCGAACCGGTCGGTGGCTGGCGCTATCACGGCTTGCTCGATCGTACGGAAAACCCGCAAGTCGCCTATCCCACGCCGCCGATCGATCGCGGCATCCAGCGCAATCGCACGATGATCCAGGGCCAGCTCAAGGCCATCGGACACATGCGTCCGCCGCACAGTCTCGCCGTAAATGGCAATCCCCTGAATCTGTACACCGACGACCAAGGCCGTTTCGCCCGGCCGTACGCGTTCGGCGCCGGCTCCAACAGCGTCGAGGTGATCAGCGCCGAAGGCCAGTCGCTCAAGCGTGTGCAATTTTATGAAGCAAACAATTTGCGCACGCCGGCGCGGATTCGTCTTGTCTTGGGATGGGACGATCCGAAAGCCGAACTCGATCTGCACATTGTCACGCCCGACGGTCAGCATGCGTTCTGGGCACAACCGGCGCTGAGCAATGGCGGCGGCCTCGACCCGGATGGTGTCGATGGCCCCGGCCCGGAAATGTTCACCATGACCGCGCCGCTGCACGGCACCTATCTGGTTTACGTCAACTATTGGGGCAACTTCGGCAACGGCGGCTATAACTTCGAGGAGACCAGCAACCAGAACGAGGTGATCACCTCGCAAATCACGCTGGTGCTCAACGAAAACACCGTCGACGAAAAACGCGAAACGTTCATCGTGCCCCTGCGGGCGATCGGTGATCTGCTGCTGGTCAAGACTTTCAACTATTAAGTAAGCATTCCGCCACGGATGAAATCCTGAGCTTTGGGAAATGAGCGAGAAGATGAGCGATAACACTGTTACTCCGGCCGCCGACGTGCCCGTGGCCAAACCTTCGCGGCGCTGGCCCTTGCTGCTGGCCGGGTTGTGCCTGGTGGCTGGCGTGGCGGGTGGTTTTGGCTGGCTGCTGCTCAAGCCCAAGGCACCGCCAGCGGAGTTGGCCGGTGACAAGCTCGGCCTGAGCCGTCCGGACGCGTTGCTGGAAACCCGCTCGCTGAGCCAGTTGCCAAAAGACCTGCTGACCGTGCCGTTCCTCAAGGCCACGCTCACCGAAGATTTCGTCTTCTATTACGAGACCCATGCTGATCGCCTCGGCTTGATCGGCAGTCTGCGCCGGATCATCTACGAGCATGATCTGAAGTTGCAGGACAGCCTGATCGAGCAGCTTTTCGATCAGCCGGCCGATGTCGCACTGTGGCGCGGGGCGGATGGTCGCTTGAGAGATTTCCTGCTGGTGATGGATCGCGGTGGGCTGGCGAAACTGCTTGAGCCATTGGCAAAGGTTGCGCTGGATGACACGCAACTCAGCCAGATGGGCGAACTCAAAGTCGGCGGCGATAGCGTGCCGCTGTACCAACTGAGCTACAACGCCAGCAAAGCCCTGCTGTTCGCCTCCCACGGCGACAAACTGGTGGTGCTGTCGAACCCGGCCAAGTACTACGACCCGGAAAGTGGCGTCTCCGAAGAATCGGGGCACGTCTCGCCACAGGCGCTGGCGGCGTTGCTCAATGGCGAAAAACTGTTCCCCGAAGCGTTCGGTCTGCCGGCGAAAACCGCGGAAACCAAGCAGCGTCTGTCGGTCAATTCCAGCGTCCTCGCCATGGGTTATCAGCGCTTCATCCCGAACTTCGCCGGGCTGCGCTTCGATATGGACGACAAGGGCTGGCACAGCTACCTGGCCATGGACGAGCTGGAAAACCAGCCCGACTTCGATTTCAAACCGGTCTGGCAAGCGATGCCGTTGGGTGCGAGTGCCTGCGTGACCTTGCCGGTGGCTGCTGAACCGCAGAAACCGCTGTTGGTTAAACTCGGCGCCGAAGAAACTGTAGCGCAGACCCTCACTGAACACGTGGCCGGCGCGGCAGGCCTGTGCTGGTATGCCGATTCGCGTTTGTACACGCCGTTGCTGGTGGCCAGCCTGAAAGACGAGGACAGCAGCAAGCTCGACGGCGACCTCGGCAAACTGTTTGGCTCGATGGTCGGTGCGTTCGAGGCCAATGTCGACGAGAACGTCTTCCCGGTAGTTGAAAAGCAGGAAGGCCAGAACCACGTCTGGGAGCGTCAGGTCAGTTCCAATTTCGGCCCGTACGCGGCGAAGACTGCCGAGAATCCGGACGCGATTTCCGGCAAGTCGTTCATGAAAGTCAGCCTCGCCCGTCACGGCTCGACGCTGCTGTTTTCCCTCGACGACAAACTGGTCGACAAGGCCCTAGGCACCCTCGACAAACGCTTCCCGCCGATGGCCGACGTGCTGCCCAAAGATGTGCTGATGCCGATCTATTTCGGTCCGGATTCGATGGCGCAACTGATGCAGCAGGAAACCCTCGATAGCCTGCCGCAGGACATGGAGCCGGTGTTCTATAACGCCGCGCAAACCTACCTGATTCCGAAACTGCGCACCCTCGGTGGCTATGGCAAATATGCCCTGACCTTGCCCGAAGGCAGCGAGCCTGATGGCCACTGGCAGTGGTTGCCGCTGGAATGGAAAGCGCTGTGACGACACTGATCCGCAGCCTCGGCCTGCTCGCGCTGTTACTCAGCGCGGGCGCCCGCGCCGTTGAAGCGACGGCACTGGATCCGGCGCAGTCCCAAGTGTTTCGCGCCTGGTTCGTGCGTATTGCCCAAGAGCAACTGAGCCAAGGCCCGAGTCCGCGCTGGTATCAGCAGGACTGTGCCGGACTGGTGCGTTTTGCCGCCAACGAGGCGCTGAAAGTCCACGACGACAAATGGCTGCGCAGCAATGGCCTGTCCAATCGTTATCTGCCGCCGGAACTGTCGCTCAGCGATGAGCAGCGCAAGCTCGCCCAGCAATGGCAGCAGGGCGGCGGGAAGGTCGGGCCGTACGTCAACGCGATCAAACTGATTCAGTTCAACAGCCATCTGGTCAGCCGCGATGTGTCGCAGGCGCGGCCCGGTGACTTGATGTTTTTCGATCAGGGCGACGACCAGCACCTGATGATCTGGATGGGCCGCTACATCGCCTATCACACCGGCACTACCACCCCGACTGACAACGGCATGCGTTCGGCAAGCCTGCAGCAACTCATGACATGGAAGGACACCCGATGGATACCCGACGCAGCCAACCCCAACTTCATCGGCGTCTATCGACTGAACTTTCTCTCCCAATGACCGGTGCCCGCATGTTGCGACTCTGCTCCCGAATTCCATTGCTGCTGGCGCTGTTGCTGCCACTGGCCACCGTCAACGCTGAAGATTCGGTCGAGCCGAGCAACTACGCGCCGGTCTCGGGCGAAAGCTTTTTCCTGCTGGCCGATAGCAGCTTCGCTGCCGATGAACAGGCGATGGTGCGCCTCGAAGCACCGGGTCGTGACTATCGTCGTTTCCGCATGGAACCGTACGGCGGCGCCGACATTCGCGTGTACCGTATCGACAAGCCGCTGGACTTCCTCAAGCGCCAGAAGAACCTGCATCGGGTGGTCAGCGACGGCCAGTTCAAGGGCGAAGGCCTGTCCAACACCCTCGCGTATCTGTGGGACAACTGGTACCGCAAATCCCGGCGGGTGATGCAGCGTGCGTTCTCTTATGAATCGCGCAAACAGGTCACCGAAGAAGTGCCGGAACTGAAGATGGGCAACGCCATCGCCGCACCGACGCCGTACGATGCGCAACCGCAATTTGCGCTGATCCCGGGCCTGCCGGTGGTCAGCCAGTTCCGTTATCCGCTGTGGCAGGCCAAGCCGATTCAGCCGCCGGAAGGGGTGAATCTGGCGGGATCATCCAGTGATTTCGTTAGCGTCGCGCCGGGCAACGTTTATATCCCGTTGGGCAATCTGAAACCGGGTCTGTATCTGGTCGAAGCGCTGATCGGCAAGTACCGCGCGACCACCATGGTGTTCGTCTCCAACACGGTTGCGGTGAGCAAGATTGCCGGCGATGAATTGCTGGTCTGGGCGGCACGCAAACACGAAGGCAGTTCGGTGTCGAAGGTCAATGTGCTGTGGACTGACGGCCTCGGCGTGATGAGCAGCGGCGCCACCGATACCGATGGTTTGCTGCGCCTGAAACACGTCAGCCCGGAGCGTTCGTTCGTCATCGGCGAGGACGAAGAGGGCGGCGTATTCGTCTCCGAGAACTTCTATTACGACAGCGAAATCTACGACACCAAACTGTATGCCTTCACCGACCGTCCGCTGTATCGTCCGGGTGATTGGGTGTCGCTGAAGATCGTTGGTCGCGAGTTCAAGAATGCGCGGGACTCGGTGTTGCCGGGCGCTGCAGATGTCACGGTCAGCGTGCTCGATGCCACCGGCACCGAGTTGCAGCACCTCGATTTGAAACTCGATTCGAAGGCCGGTACTCAAGGCCGCTTCCAGTTGCCGGACAACGCGGTGGCGGGCGGTTACGAGATTCGGTTCAACTATAAGGATCAGGCCTACAGCAGCGCCTTCCGTGTGGCGGAATACATCAAGCCGCACTTCGAAATCTCGCTGAATCTGGCCAAGCAGGATTACCGCACCGGCGAACCGGTCAAAGGCAGTCTGGTGTTGCTCTACCCGGACGGCAAACCGGTGGCCAACGCCAAGCTGACCCTGAGCCTGCGCGCCCAGCAACTGTCGATGGTCGATAACGAACTGCAATACCTCGGGCAATTCCCGGTGGAGCTGACCAGCACCGAACTGACCACCGACAGCAAGGGCAACGCGACCCTCGACCTGCCGGCCGCCGACAAACCGAGCCGCTACATGCTCACCGTGTTCGCCAGCGATGGCGCGGCGTATCGGGTCAAGACCACCAAGGAAATCCTTATCGACCGTGGCGCGGCGAGTTTCCGTCTGAGCGCGCCGCAACGCTTCAGCGCGGTCGGTGACAAAGTCGCGTTCAGCTACGCCAACGAGGGCGGCACCGAGCAAAGCAAAGCGGTGACGCCGAGCACGTATGGCTGGGTGCGTCTGGAAGACCAGAGCACCGGCGAAGGCAAACTCGCCGCGACGGACAAGGGCTTCAGTCTGGCGTTTGATCGTCCCGGCACTTACAACCTGACGCTCAAGGATCAACACGGGCGTGTCCTCGGGGCAACCGGGCATTCGGTCACTGGCGAGGGTGTCAAAGCGGTGCCGGGCACTGTAGAAATCGTCCTCGATAAACCTGAGTACAAGGCCGGTGATGAAGCGCTGGCACTGATCACGTTCCCGGAACCGGTCAGCGATGCGTTGCTGTCGCTGGAACGCGACAAGGTCGAAGCCACCGCGCTACTGGCCAAGGGCGGCGACTGGTTGAAACTGGAAAAACTCAGCGACACCCAATACCGCGCACGCATCCCGGTGAAGGACAACTTTGCGCCGAACCTGACCTTCTCCGTGCTCTACACCAAGGGCGGTCAGTACAGCTTCCAGAACGCCGGGATCAAAGTGGTCGCGCCGCAAATCGACGTAGCGATCAGCACTGATAAAGCGGTGTATCTGCCGGGCGACACGGTCACGGTTGATCTGACCACACAGTTCGCCGGCAAAGCGGTTCCGGCACATCTGACGGTCAGCGTCGTCGACGAAATGGTCTACGCGCTGCAACCGGAAGTCGCGCCAACCATCGACCAGTTCTTCTACCACCCGCGCCGCAACAACGTGCGCACCAGTGCGAGCCTGTCGTTCATCAGTTACGACGTCGCGTTGCCGGGCAGCCCTGGCGCGCCGGGCAAAGCCAACCGCAGTGAGCGCGGAGTTAAAGTGCTGGAGCGACCGCGTCGGGAAGACGTTGATACCGCTGCGTGGCAACCGGAGTTGTTGACCGGTGCCGACGGCAAAACCCGTTTCACCTTCAAAATGCCGGACTCTTTGACCCGCTGGCGCATCACTGCTCGTGCCATCGCCGATGACGGTCAGGTCGGGCAGAAGAAGCAGTTCGTTCGCTCGGAAAAACCGCTGTACCTGAAGTGGAGCGGCCCGAGTAAATTCCGCAAGGGCGATCAGCCGCAACTCGGCGTGTTCGCCTTCAGTCAGGCCGAGAAACCGGTCAAGGCTGAACTGGTGACGCACTACGCTGGCGCCGAACAACGCCTGCCGGTGACCTTGAACAATGGCATCAATTACCTGCCGCTGCCGGCGTTCGCCCTGGCTTCCGGCGAGTGGACGGCGGAGTTGGTGCAGGACGGCAAAACCGCCGACTCGCTCGCCGTGCGCCTGAGTGCGACGGGTGACGGCTGGCAAGTGACGCAGACGCAAAGTCTCGATGTCGCCAGCGGTGATACCGCGCTGAGTCTGCCGGCAGATGCCACGGATATTCGCCTGCGTCTGGATGACAGTCCGCAAGCGCTGTTCCGTTCGGCACTCGATGATCTGCTCAGCTATCCATACGGCGGCGTCGAGCAGACGGCCAGTCGTTTGCTGCCGCTGAGCATCGCTTATCCGTCGCTGGCGTCGAATCCGCAGATCCGCGATCGCTTGCGTCTGATCATGCAGAACAGCCGTCTGCGTCTGGTGCAAATGGCCGGGCCATCGGCAAGTTTTACCTGGTGGGGTTACGACGGTGAGCCGGATGCGTTCCTCACTGCTTACGCCTACTACGCCGACTGGAATGCCAGCCAAGTGTTGGAGCTGACCTTGCCGCCGGAGCACTGGCAGCGGGTGCTGGAGGTTTACGCCAAGCAGGCGCCGAACACGCCGTTGCTGCAACGGGCGCTGATTCTTTCGTTTGCCAGGCAGATGCATTTGCCGGTGAACACGTTGCTCAGCGGTTTGGTGGAGGATCTGGCCAAGGCCGGCGAAGGCAATGCTGAAACCATGCTCGACGATGGTGAAGACAGTCTGGTGATGAGTGATCCGGATTCGGCGCTCGGTCTGGCGGCGGCGCGGGTGCTGACCGCTTCGTTGGCCACGCAGTCGAAAGTGGCCTTGCCGGAAACGTTCAATCGTCAGGTGACTGCTGCGCAACAGCGTCTGGCGGTCAGTTCGCAGCCGTTTGCCGAAGCCTTGAACCTGTCGCTGCAACCGTTCGATCAGGCGCGTGCGGAAGCGCTGCTGCAACGTCTGCTGCCGCAACAATCGACCTTGGAGCGTGCGTTGGCGCTGACCTGGCTGCAACGCAGCATCACTCAGGCTTCGCCAACCATCGCGCTGGCGCCGGGTGAAGGCTGGAAGAAAAACTACGGTACAACCGGTGAGATGTACTGGACTTGGCAAGGCGCCACTCCGGTACCGAGCGTGCTGACAGTATCCGGCACGCAAGAGCGTCCACTGCGCGCGGCGTTGAGTTTCCAGACCCAGCAACCGCCAGTCGATCCGATGGCCGTGACCATCACCCGTCGCCTGTCGCGACTGGTGCCGGGCGACGAAGCGTTCACCTTCAAGCTGGAGCCGGTCGGCACCAAGCCGTTGTCCAGCGACAGTCTGTATCTGGACGAAGTGATCCTCACCAGCAAAGCGCCGAAACCGCTGCGCTACGGCATGCTCGAAGTGCCGCTGCCACCGGGCGCTGATGTCGAGCGCACGACGTGGGGCATCAAGTTGCAGGGCAAGGACGGCACCGAGCCGACCGCGCTGGAGAAGGCGCGCTTCGAACCGGGTCAACTGGCGTACGCGGTGCCGGTCGATGCGCTGAGCGGCGAATTGCGCCTGCGCCATCTGGTGCGCTTCTCGCAGAAGGGCCAGTTCAACCTGCCGCCGGTGCGCTTCAAGCAAGTTTACGCGCCGCAGCATCAGGCCCAGGAAGCGAAAGCTGCCCTCGGTCAGGTCACGGTCAACTGACATGAGCCGGCCGCTGCTGTGGCTGCTGATATGTATGTTTCCTGCGCTGGCAACGGCGCAGGATGAGCCGCTGCGCGTGGCCTACAAGGGCGAGTTGTTGTCGCTGAATCAGACACAACTGATCGCTCGTGAACCGTTGCCGTCATCGCTGGATACGCCGCTGGGCAGTCTGTGGAAGTTGTTTGTCTACGCGTGGCTGGTGGACAGCGGCGCGCGGGAAGCGGCCTATGAATGTCGCGGACAGTCGAAGGAAGAGGTTTATTGCTGCTCGGCGGGCGGCAGGATCGAGCGTGATCAGGCGCTGGTGAAATCCTGTGGGTTGTATTTCGAGCCTGCGCGATTGGGGATTTCGGCGGCTGATTGGCGAACCTATTGGCAGGCGCGGCAAGCACCGTCGTGGTTGCTGGATTTGCCATCGGTGCAACCGGCTCAACGGGTTTCCGTGGTTGAACTGCTGAAGGTCCTGGCCTCGTTGCCAGCACAGGATCAGGCGCGGCGGGTGTTGCTCGATGTGGTGCTGAATGCGGCGGACGGCAATGTCGTCGGTGAACTGGGCGGGCGCCTGCGGGTGAAAACCTGGAGCTGGCTCGGCGATCAGGACCCGCACTCGCGGCAGGGTGGATTCGCTGGCTGGACGGCGGATGGTTCGCCGATCTGGGCGGGCGGACGTGGCACCAGCCAGATGGTCTTGCGCCATTACGGCCAGGCGTTGGCGACCGTTTTGCCAGCGGCATGGCCGGCGGAAGCGGGGCGTTGTGTTGAAGTCGGGTTGTTCTCGCGTTATCCGGTTACGCGGGTTCTGACTGGCGAGCGGGTGGTGACTTCCGGCCCGTTGCAAGGCGATTACCGCGTCGAATTCGCCAACGGCAACGCGCTGGATATCCACAGCGACGGCGAACTGTTTCTGCTCAACGACAAACTCGTCGCAAGGCTTGATCGCGAGGAATACGTCGCCCGCGTCCTTGAGCGCGAAGCCAAACCCGAACCCGCCGAAGCGGCGAAGGCGTTGGCCGTAGCGATCCGCACGTATCTGCTGCAAAACGCTACACGTAACGGCGACTGCCTGAGCATCGACGACAGCAGCAACCGCCAGCGCGTCGCGCCACGCCCGGCCTCTGCTGAATCGCGCAACATCGCCGCATGGACGGCAGATCTGGTTTTGGCTGGTAGCACCGTCACCTATCACTCCGATCAACCCGGCCCGGACAAACTCGCCTGGCAACAAGCCGTCGAGCAAGCCAATGCCGGTCAGCGTTACGACGCGATTCTGCTGCACGCCTATCCGCGCGCCAGCCTCAGCCGTTGGGACAACCCGGTTGCATCCTGCGAAGCATTGCCCGCCGCCCAAGACTGGCTGCAGAAACAGCGACGCGGCTGGCGTCCGAAGCTGGAAAGCGAAACAGGCTACAACGAAGTCAGCACATTCGCCGTGTGCAAACTCGCCTTCGGCCGGCCCTTCGTCGATCGCGAGCGCCAACGTATTTACGTGCGTGGCGTACTGACCCTGCAGGATCGCCTCGACCTGACCCACGAATATCTGCACCTGGCCTTTGAAGCACATCCCAGCGGCCAGGATGAAACCTACATCGAAGGGCTCGCCCGTCACCTTTTGCTGGAATAGACCATGACACTCCGTTATCCACAGGTCTTGCTGCTGCTCTGCACGTTGACCGCGCTATCGCCGGCCATCGCTGCCGACAGCGTCAAACTCGACACTCCGGTCGGCGGCTGGCGCAGCGGCGCACCTGAAGGCGAGGGCGAAAGCTTCCGCCAGACCGTCAACTACCCGGCCTCGTCGGTCAACACCCCGGCCGGCCAGGCCAACACCGCCCGCATCAGCGGCGACATCAAAGCCTCGCCCAAAAGCAACGAGCCTGGCCGACTGATCGTAAACGGCGTGAGCATGCCGCTGAAAATCGACGACAGCGGCCACTTCGATCGCCCGTTCTCCTTTCCCAACGGCAGCAACAGCGTCGAAGTACGCAGCCCCGACGGTCAGCAACGCCACCGCACGCAATTCCTCAACACCAGCGGCGGCGCGACCCCGGCGAAACTGCGCGTACTGCTGGCGTGGGACAGTGACGGCACCGACCTCGACCTGCACCTCGTCACCCCCGACGGCGCGCATATCTGGTACGGCAATCGCGTCGCACCTAACGGCGCAGCACTCGATGTCGACGTCACCACCGGCTACGGCCCGGAAATCTTCGCCATGCCGGCGCCGATCAAGGGCCAGTATCTGGTGTATGTGAATTACTACGGCGGTGGCTATCGCGGGGATGAGGATGGCGGCGATGAGGCAGTGCAGGCGCTGACCACGGCGCAGGTGACGGTGATTACTGAAGAAGGGACGCCGAGCGAGAAGATGGAGACGTTTTTGATCCCGATGCGCGCGGTGGGGGAGCTGACGTTGGTTAAGGCGTTCAGTTATCCGTGAGGCTGAGGTACAGCGAGCGCAACGTCTGCACACGATTGCGCCCCTGATCCTTAGCGCCGTACAGCGCCTGATCGGCTTCCGAGAGCAGGCGTGACAAGTCATAGCCGGATTCGCGGGTGGTCACAACGCCGATGCTGACGCTGAGCAGGCCCGGCTCGAGAATCGATAATTGGCAAAACGAGCGACGGATCCGCTCGGCAATCTCCAATGCAGTCTGCTCATCGCAATCGTTGAGCAGACAAGCAAACTCCTCACCACCGATCCGCCCGGACACATCTTCCTTGCGCAAGCTTTCGACCACGATACGGCCGAACGCGATCAACGCCTGATCTCCAACGGGATGGCCATAGGTGTCATTCAGACGCTTGAAGTTATCCAGATCGCAAAGCAACAACGCTGCCGGTTCCCCGTGTTGCTGACTTTCGGCAAGCAACTGCCCGGCGTTCATCATGAAAGCGCGACGATTGCCAATCCCCGTCAGCGGATCGCTGAACGCTGCCGCTTTGAGCTTGAGCTCGGCACGCTCCTTGACCATCGCCAACGTGATGTAGGCAATGCCGATGACATACAGCATCGACTCGAACAGCATGAACGAGAAAAACGGCACGCCCTCGCCACTGCCCATCAGGGCTTTGGTCAGCGGCAACCCTTCATCGGTCGCACTGCGAACGGCGTAGAACACCGTGTGCAAAATAGTCAGCACCAGCGCCGGCATAAACGCGACTTCCAGAGTGTGGCGGCTGCGCCAGAGCTCCAGCGTGGTCAGCACGCCGTACCCGAATGCCAGCAAGGAGTAAATTAGAACCCGATTTGGCATCGACTCGTAGAAGGCGGGAATCAGGCACAAGGTCAGCCAGGCGAACGCCCCCGCCAGAATGCCAGGCACTGACGGCTTGCATCCGACCAGCGTGCGCATGGCCGTCCAGTTCATTGCGGCGCTGAGCAGTAAAACCACATTGCCAAACACAATAGGAATGAAGTCGACGCCTCGATCACGCCAACTGACCAGCACCACGCCCAGGGCGCCCAGCAGCATCATGCTGCCGAGATAGGCCAGTGGCGGCTCGCGGGTTTCGCGATACCAGGCGTGCAGGGTCAACAACCCCATCAAAAAGAAGACGAAGACCGAAACGACCAGCAGGGTCGGGATATGCAGGGCCATTCCATGGATTCCCGTGAGGCTCAATACCGGAATCCGGCCGGGGTCGGGGATGCGGGTAAAAACAGAGGGTGGTTATAAGGCGGGATTTAGCACTGTGGGAGTTGAGGTTGGCAAGTGTTGGCTATTCGAGATGAAAGAGTGGGGGGGCGAATGAGTTGGCTAGCATCTTGCTGCACGATTTCAGAATTTTTGTTAATGGCGAGGTTGTTCAGGTTTGGGGCGAAAGTCGATCTTGCGCGACCTCATAGGCGGCTTCCCGCTCTCGCTTCCCGATAGCGACAACGAATACCACGACTTCCTGATCGAGCACTTGATAAATCAAGCGGTAGCCCGCGCTTTTAAGTTTCACTTTGTAGCAGACTGGAAGCTCGCGAAGTCGGTTGGCTTCTACACGGGGATTCTCGAGAACCTCTGCGAGCTTCTTCTTAAAATGTTGGCGAACAGTGTCACCCAACTTATTCCATTCCTTTAGCGCACGACGATCAAACTCAAGGTCATAGGTCATCCAGACTTACCTTGACTCGCTGAGGAGCGGCGAGACGTTCGGTGACTACGGCGATGAGGGCTTCATCTTCCTCGCTGATTAATGCCGCTTTGAAGGGCAGCTTGCCCCGCTCGACGACGTATTGAAGTGTCTGGCGCAGAAGCTCTGACGGAGTTACGCCGAGCTTTTCCAGCTCGGCGAAGGAGCGCTGTTTCAGCTCATCGTCGATGCGAATATTGATGGAGGCCATGATGGGGTACCTGTAATGACGTTTGTCGTTACGGTAGCAAGAAGCTTTCACATCCGACAAGCGCGAATTTACGTTTCTGACGGTATGTTAGGTTTCTTTCAGACATTAAAAAGCCGGCTTGTGGCCGGCTTCTCGGGGACTGGCTTGGCCTATTTTTGGTAAGCCTTGCCAGCCTTCAAAACGTACATCCGGATCTGCGTCCGGCTGTGGGACTTGGTCAGACGTTGGTCTGCCGCGTCGGGCGCTGTCTGAGCCGCGCGGGGCGGGTCGATGCGCAAATGTGGGGCGCAGGATACTGAGTTTTGCTGTGGATTCCCAGTCTGGAGTGCGGTTTAGAGCGACTTCTACGCCAGAAATCCGGGATTTGTACCGATTGTCCGGGCCTCTTCGCGAGCAGGCTCGCTTCCACAGGGTTCTGTGCAGGGTCGACAATCCGCATCAAATCAGAGAAACGGCACCACCGGCCGCCGCTTGCTTACCGTCGACCACCAGAATACCCAGCCCAATATATGAATCCGTTGCTCCTCGATCTGCGCCGGGCGGAATACTTCGTCCGGGTATTCGGCGCTGTTGTGGCTGCGCAGGCGCAGGCCGTTGCCGGGCATGCGGTGCAGGTATTTGATGCGCAGCATGCCGTCGTGTTCGATGGCGTAGATTTCGCCGTCCACCACTTGGGTCAGGCCACGGTCGATGGCGACGACGGAGCCGTCTTCGATGCGTTCGGCCATGCTGTTGCCGATCATGTGTGCGCAGATGGCGTTGGTGGGGCGGATTTCCAGTTGATCAACCTGTGCCCGCAACAGGCGGATGGAGAGTTCCGGGTCCTGGATGACGTGGGTTTTGTCGGAGCCGTTGGACAGTGGCGTTTCTTTGAAGAACGCCAGTTCGATGTCGTTGGGGTGGATGAATCGATAGGCGCCCTGAGGGTCCTGGGCATCAAAGCTGTCGCCGTTGCTGGCAGGCGGAGTCAGGCTTGGCAGCTCTTTAATGCCCTCACCGGTTTTCAGCCATTCGCTGTTGACGGACAGCAGGCGTGAGACTTCTTCCATGCGATACGCCGGGACGCCCCGGGTGTACCAGTTGTGGACATTTTGGGCTTCCGTGCCCCAGAACTTTGCGAAACCCGTTGTGGAGATGTTCGCTGCTTCCAGGAGTGCCTTGAATCTTGGACCGCTAGTGTTCTTTCTCATAAACACGGAGTCTACGGCCGTGCCAGAGCGGTTTGAATAAACTGGACGTTCAAAAACGGGCTGAATTTTGCGACGGGATGTAAGACGCTCTTGTGGGAAATTACACAGGCTAAAACTTTTCTGTAGTCCGCAATAAACACTCTGTTTAAGACAGCTTTTCCCGAGCACAAAAAACCCCGGATCAACCGGGGTTTTCTTCAAGCATCACGCGTAGCGCAGTTGCTTAGCCTTTGTAGGCGGCAACCGACTTGGTGATCGCTTCGCGGGCGGCGTCTGCACCGGCCCAGCCTTCGATCTTGACCCATTTGCCTTTTTCGAGATCTTTGTAGTTCGCGAAGAAGTGCTCGATCTGCTGGATCAGCAGTGGCGGCAGGTCGGTGTATTCCTTCACATCGACGTACAGCTGGGACAGCTTGTCGTGTGGTACTGCGATGACTTTGGCATCGCCGCCGCCGTCGTCGGTCATGTTCAGGATGCCGACTGGACGCGCGCGGATTACCGAACCTGGGGCAACCGGGTAAGGGGTCACAACCAGTACGTCGAGGGGATCACCGTCGTCAGCCAGGGTGTTCGGGATGTAACCGTAGTTGGCCGGGTAGAACATTGGGGTGGCCATGAAACGGTCAACGAACAGGCAATCGCTGTCTTTGTCGATTTCGTATTTGATCGGCGCGTGGTTGGCCGGGATCTCGATCGCGACGTAGATGTCGTTCGGCAGGTCTTTGCCAGCCGGAATCTTGCTGTAGCTCATTGGGCGTTGCCCCCGTAGTTGACCAAAAACACTTGGCCGGATTGACCAAAAAGTGGCGGCGATTATAGGCATATTCTGCCGTCGACGCCATGTACCGAAAGTCGTGCAGCGCTTAGTCGTGCGCCTGATAGACCGGGTCTGTGGCCTGAAGTTGCCGCAACCGGCTCAACGGGTCCTGACGGTAGAAAAGCTGCAACTGCGCATAGACCTGTGGATATGCCTCGTGCAGCAGATCCGGGGCGCTGAAGAAGTACTCGCTGGTGACCGCAAAGAACTCGGCCGGGTTCTCGGCGGCGTAGGGATCAATGGCGGTTTCTGCGTCCGGGTCATGGTCGAGTTGGCGATTGAGGTCGTCGTAGGCCTTTTGCATCACTTCGGCCCAGTCGCTGACACGCATGTCGGCATGCAGCGGTGGCAGACCGTTGGCGTCACCGTTGAGCATGTCGAGCTTATGCGCCAGTTCGTGAATGACCAGGTTGTAACCTTCCCAGCCACCACTGGCCATGACTCCGGGCCAGGCGAGGATGATCGGTCCCTGTTGCCAGGCTTCGCCGCTGTGTTCGCCGTCCCACTCGTGCTCGACACCGCTGGCGTCGCGATGACGTTGCGGGCTGAGGAAGTCGTCCGGGTAGAGGACGATTTCATGAAAACCCTGATACCAGTTCAGATCGCCGAGATTGAGCAGCGGTAGCTGCGCCTGGGCGGCGAGCAACAGGCGTTGTTCCTGATGCAATTCGACGCCGGGCAGGGCGCTCAGGTGTTTGTCTTCGAGGAACAGTACGCAGGCTTCGCGCAGCCACTGGTCTTCAGCAGCGCTGATGCCGTCGAGAAAACTCAGGTGATGGCGCACCCGTTGCCACATGTCGTCGGCAATCGGGTGCTTCGCCAGAATGCGCCGGCGTCGCCAGGCGCTCAGCGACCACATCTGTTTATTGCGATTGCGCTTTGGTGCCGCCGAAGCGGCTGCGAACCACGCCGATAATCATCGGTACCAGCGACAGCAGAATGATGCCGACGACCAGCAACGACAGGTTTTTCTTGATGAACGGCACGTTGCCGAAGAAGTAGCCCAATGTCACCAGCCCCCCAACCCACAACACCGTACCGAACACGCTGAAACCGAAAAAGCGCGGGTAGGGCATCTTCGCTACACCAGCGACGAAGGGTGCAAAGGTGCGGATGATCGGCAGAAAGCGCGCCAGGGTCACGGTTTTGCCACCGTGCTTGTCGTAGAAGTCGTGAGTCTGTTGCAGATAATCGCGACGGAAGATTTTCGAGTTCGGGTTGCTGAACAGCTTCTCGCCGGCCGTTCGTCCGATCACGTAGTTGGTGCTGTCGCCCAGTATGGCCGCGAGCATCAGCAGTCCGCCCAGCAGCACCGGATCCATGCCGCCGCCCGCAGCAACGGCACCGGCAATGAACAGCAGCGAATCACCCGGCAGGAACGGCATCACCACCAGTCCGGTTTCACAGAAGATCACCAGAAACAGGATGGCGTAGATCCATGGCCCATAGTTGTTCACCAGCAAATCGAGGTACACATCGAGATGCAGGATAAGGTCGAGCGGGTTGAAATCCATGGGGGCACCTGTATGGCGGCCCGACTCGGCAGGCCTGTGCGGATGATTCGGGTGTAAGCCTACAGCGAGGTGTAGTTTTTCTTACAAGCCGGAAAGCTCGGGATTATACGGTCTGAAAGATGAAAAGCGCGTTGCTTTTGTAGCGAGGGATGTCGGGGTGTGAACAATTGTCAGGATGCAGCCAGCGTGCCTGAGGGAGCGGGCTCCCTCATCACACGGTGCTTACGCGATCAGAGCTCGTCGCTGATCGGCAGCACGTAGTTCTTGAACTCGGTGTCTTCCTTGAACCCGATGGATTCGTAGGTCTTCTGTGCCACTTCATTGTTGCTGCTGGTGGACACGCGCATGCGCACGGCCTGGGTTTCCTTGGCCATTTTCTTCGCGGTACGGATAAGGTTGTCGGCGACCAGTTGGCGGCGCGCATCTTCGGCGACATAGATGTCGTTGAGGATCCACACGCGTTTGAGCGACAACGATGAAAAGCTCGGATAGAGCTGGCAGAAACCCATCAGCTTCTTGTCGTCATCATCGGCCAGGGCCAGGTAGATCACCGATTCCTTGCGACGCAGACGCTTTTCAAGAAAGGCGCGGGAGGAATCCGGGTAAGGCAGGGAACCGTAGAACTCGCGATACTTGACGAACAACGGGGTCAACAAATCCAGATGTTCGAGGGTCGCTTGAATAATCCGCATGATAGGTCTCGTCTTCAAGTGGCTGTCTTCAACTGCTCTGACGGCGATGGGAAACCCGTGCGGCCGTGCATCGATCCTGCCTGAAACCGACGCAGAAACGCAATGCGGAAACGGTTCAGGTTGTGGGCGGATCGAGTAGGAAATTACCTTTCATGTCTACACCGGCGTCCGATTCCAGCGTCTGAACCTGTGCTTCGTCCTTCAGGTTGACCCCTGACAGCTGCCGCCGACAGGCTTCGCGCATCAAATAGAGCAAGCGATGCGCCGCCATGCCGTAGCTCAAACCTTCGAGTCGTACATTGGAGATGCAATTGCGGTAGGCATCGGTCAGTCCGACCTTTGGATTGTAGGTGAAATATAAACCGAGGCTGTCCGGCGAGCTGAGGCCCGGGCGTTCGCCGATCAGCATCACCAGCATTTTTGCGCCAAGCAGTTGACCGATTTCATCACCGACCGCGACGCGCCCCTGTTCCACCAGAATGATCGGTGCAACAGACCAGCCGTCGTCACTCATCTGTTCTTCCAGGCGGTTGAGAAACGGTAACGTATGCCGGTGCACCGCCAGCGCCGACAGCCCATCGGCCACAACAATTGCCAGATCGACACCGCCGGGATGCGCCGCTGCGTATTCGCGCAAGGCCTGCGCCGCTTCATCGCTGAGCTTGCGGCCCAGATCCGGGCGTTGCAGATAGCTGTTTCGATCCACGGCGGCGCTGTGCAGCAACAGGCTTTCGCGCCCGCGCTCACTCAGTTGCGCGCTGAGCCCGGCATGATCGAATGGCAGGTGCACGGCATCGCGCGCCTGCGCGTGGGCAAACTGGAAATCCAGTTGCGCGTTGGTCGGCAGGCTGGTGCCAGTGCGGCCGAGGGCAATCCGCGCAGGGGTCAGGCGACGCAGTTCCAGCCAAGGATTCTGTGGGTCTACAGGCGGTTTTTCCATGCGACTCATCCCAGTTGCGCCAGCGCCTGGCGGAAGGCCGGCGGCAAGTTGTTACCGAAGCGAACCTTGCCGTCCGCTTGCGTGAAGATGCCCATGTTCGCCAGCCATTGCTCGAACTCCGGCGCCGGTTTCAGGCCCAGGGTCTGGCGGGCGTAGAGCGCGTCGTGGAACGACGTGGTCTGGTAATTGAGCATGATGTCGTCGGAGCCGGGGATGCCCATGATGAAGTTGATCCCGGCGACACCCAGCAAGGTCAGCAGGGTGTCCATGTCGTCCTGATCGGCTTCTGCGTGGTTGGTGTAGCAGATGTCGCAGCCCATCGGCACGCCGAGCAATTTGCCGCAGAAATGATCTTCGAGGCCGGCGCGGATGATCTGTTTGCCGTTGTAGAGGTATTCCGGGCCGATAAATCCTACGACGGTGTTCACCAGAAACGGCTTGAAATGTCGCGCCACGGCGTAGGCCCGGGTCTCGCAGGTCTGTTGGTCGACGCCATGGTGGGCGTTGGCCGACAGGGCGCTGCCCTGACCGGTTTCGAAATACATCAGGTTCTGTCCGAGCGTGCCGCGATTCAGGCTCAGGCCGGCGTCATAACCTTCCTGCAATACGTTCAGGTTGATGCCGAAACTGGCGTTAGCCGCTTCGGTACCGGCGATCGACTGGAACACCAGGTCCAGCGGCACGCCACGGTTGATCGCCTCGATGGAGGTGGTGACGTGGGTCAGCACGCAGGCCTGAGTCGGGATGTCGTAGCGCTGGATGATCGCGTCGAGCATATCCAGCATCGCGCAGATCGAGGCGATGCTGTCGGTGGCCGGGTTGATGCCGATCATCGCGTCGCCATTGCCGTAGAGCAGGCCGTCGAGAATGCTCGCGGCGATGCCGGATGGCTCGTCGGTCGGATGATTGGGTTGCAGGCGGGTCGAAAGACGCCCGCGCAGGCCAAGGGTGCCGCGAAACTGCGTCACCACGCGGATCTTCTGCGCCACCAGCACCAGATCCTGCACGCGCATGATCTTCGACACAGCGGCGACCATTTCCGGGGTCAGCCCGGGGGCGAGGTTGCGCAGGCTGGTTTCATCGGCGGCGTCGCTGAGCAGCCAGTCACGGAAACCACCGACGGTGAGGTGGCTGACGACGGCGAAGGCCTGTTTATCGTGGGTGTCGATGATCAGTCGGGTGACTTCATCGGACTCGTAGGGAATCAGCGCTTCCTGCAGGAAATGCGTGAGCGGAATGTCGGCCAGCGCCATTTGCGCAGCCACGCGCTCGCCGTCATTGAGCGCGGCGACGCCGGCGAGGAAATCCCCGGAGCGCGCCGGGCTGGCCTTGGCCATGACGTCCTTGAGGCTGTCGAAGCGATAGGTCTGGGCGCCGACGGAATGGGCGAATGCGGCCATGGGGCGGTGTCCTCCTGATTCTGTGGATAACTCAGTTCCCTGTGGGAGCGAGCCTGCTCGCGAATGCGGACCGACATTCAAAACAGTTGTCGACTGATACTCCGCTTTCGCGAGCAGGCTCGCTCCCACATTGGATCTTCATGCACTTCTATATAGCGGGCACCTGGCGAAAGGCCCGGTGCCGGTGCAACTAGATACCTTCGAGCATAGCGTCTGCCGGCGCATCGGCGCGTTGCTTGGCGGTCAGCTGGAAATACAGGTAACCGGCGGCCATGAATCCGAGGAACACACAGCCGATCAGCGTGTTGAACCACGCCATTGCCACCAGACACACCACTGCCAGAAACAGCGCAATCGCCGGCACCACTGGATAGCCCGGGGCGCGGAAGGTGCGTTCCAGGTTTGGCTCGGTTTTGCGCAATTTGAACAGGCTGAGCATGCTGATGATGTACATCACGATCGCGCCGAACACCGACATGGTGATCATCGCCGCCGTCAGGGTCATGCCTTGCAGATTGACCAGACCATCGCTGTAAATTGCCGCGATGCCGATCACGCCACCGGCCAGAATCGCCCGATGCGGCGTCTGGAAGCGCGACAGCTTGGCCAGCCCTTTAGGCAGATAGCCGGCGCGGGCGAGGGCGAAGAACTGTCGCGAGTAGCCAAGAATGATCCCATGGAAACTCGCCACCAGCCCGAACAGACCGATCCACACCAGCATGTGCATCCACGAGGAATTGTTGCCGACCACGGCTTTCATCGCTTGTGGCAGCGGGTCGTTGATGTTCGACAGCTGGCGCCAGTCGCCGACGCCGCCAGCCATGACCATTACGCCGATCGCCAGAAATACCAAGGTCAGAATGCCGCTGACATAGGCCTTGGGAATCGTGCGTTTCGGGTCTTTGGCTTCTTCAGCCGCCATGGCCGCACCTTCGATGGCGAGGAAGAACCAGATCGCAAACGGTATCGCCGCGAAGATTCCCGGAATCGAGCTCAAGGTGAATTCGTTGGCGCCCGACCAGCCATTGAGCACGAAATTGCTGAAGCTGAAGCCCGGCGCAACCACGCCCATGAACACCAGCAGCTCAGCGACGGCGAGCACGGTGACCACCAGTTCGAAAGTCGCGGCGATGCTGACACCAAGGATGTTCAGGGTCATGAACACGAAATACGCGCCGACGGCGGCGATCTTCGGATCAAGTTCCGGATATTGCACATTCAGGTAAGCGCCGATGGCCATGGCAATCGCCGGTGGCGCGAAGACGAATTCGATCAGCGTGGCGATGCCTGCGATCAATCCGCCTTTTTCGCCGAACGCCCGACGGCTGTAGGCAAACGGCCCGCCGGCGTGGGGGATGGCGGTGGTCAATTCGGTGAAACTGAAGATGAAGCAGGTGTACATGGTCGCGACCATCAGCGCCGTGACCAGAAATCCGAGGGTGCCTGCGGTGCCCCAGCCGTAACTCCAGCCGAAGTATTCGCCGGAAATCACCAGGCCGACGGCAATGCCCCACAGATGCAGGGTGCCGAGTGTGGGTTTGAGCTGTGTGGTGGAAGTCATAAGTCCTCTCTGTTTTTTATTGTTTGATCTGTTGGACTTTCGGGTGGCGCGGTTGGGTGGATGGATGCTGTTCACGCAGCGGCAGTTTCAGTGCAAAACCTGAATGACGGGTACGCAAGGGCCGTGCCAGAGCGGCCAGGCCTTGTGTGTTGTGTCATTAAGGACGCCTTCGCGAGCAGGCTCGCTCCCACAGTGGATTTGTGGCGGGCCTGTGTATGTGGTGCGACACAACTCCCTTGTGGGAGCGAGCCTGCTCGCGAAAACGGTTGAACGGGCGACTCAGAAATTTCAGAGTCGCCCCGGTTTTTAGAAGAAGCCCAACGGATTGATGTCGTAGCTCACCAGCAGGTTTTTGGTCTGCTGATAGTGATCGAGCATCATCTTGTGGGTTTCACGGCCTACGCCGGACTTTTTGTACCCGCCGAACGCGGCATGCGCCGGGTACAGGTGGTAGCAGTTGGTCCACACGCGACCGGCCTTGATCGCGCGGCCCATGCGGTAGGCGCGGTTGATGTCGCGGGTCCACAGACCGGCGCCAAGGCCGAACTCGGTGTCGTTGGCAATCGCCAGGGCTTCGGCTTCGTCCTTGAACGTGGTGATGCTCACCACCGGGCCAAAGATTTCTTCCTGGAACACACGCATCTTGTTGGTGCCCTTGAGCAGGGTCGGCTGGATGTAATAACCGGTCGACAGATTGCCCTCGAGTTTTTCCACCTTGCCGCCAGTCAGCAGCTCGGCACCTTCGCCCTTGGCAATTTCCAGATAAGAAAGAATCTTGTCGAATTGCTGCTCGGACGCCTGCGCGCCGACCATGGTGTCGGTATCCAGCGGATCGCCACGTTTGATTTGCAGAACTTTCTTCATCACCACGGCCATGAATTCGTCGTAGATCGATTCCTGCACCAGCGCGCGGGAAGGGCAGGTGCAGACTTCGCCCTGGTTGAAGAACGCCAGCACCAGACCTTCAGCGGCTTTCTCAATGAACGTCGGCTCGGCCTGCATGATGTCTTCGAAGAAGATGTTCGGCGATTTGCCGCCCAGTTCCACGGTCGACGGAATGATGTTCTCGGCCGCGCACTTCATGATGTGCGATCCGACCGGAGTCGAGCCGGTGAAGGCGATCTTGGCGATGCGCTTGCTGGTCGCCAGCGCTTCGCCGGCCTCTTTGCCGTAACCCTGAACAATGTTCAGTACGCCTGGCGGCAGCAGGTCGCCGATCAGTTCCAGCAACACGGTGATGCCCAGCGGCGTTTGTTCGGCAGGCTTGAGCACCACGCAGTTGCCGGCAGCCAGCGCTGGCGCAAGTTTCCACGCGGCCATCAGGATCGGGAAGTTCCACGGGATGATCTGGCCGACCACGCCCAGCGGTTCATGAATGTGATACGCCACAGTGTTGCCGTCGATTTCGGCAGCGCTGCCTTCCTGGGCACGCAGGCAACCGGCGAAGTAGCGGAAATGGTCGGCGGCCAGCGGGATGTCGGCGTTGAGGGTTTCGCGGATGGCTTTGCCGTTGTCCCAGGTTTCGGTGATCGCCAGCAGTTCCAGGTTCTGTTCGATGCGGTCGGCGATTTTCAGCAGAATCAGCGAGCGCGCCTGCACGGAGGTCGCGCCCCACGCGTCGGCAGCGGCGTGGGCGGCGTCCAGTGCCTTGTCGATGTCTTCGGCAGTGGAGCGGGGGAATTCGGCAATTGGCTGGCCATTGACTGGCGAGGTGTTGGTGAAGTACTGACCTTTGACAGGCGCGACGAACTCGCCGCCGATGTAGTTACCGTACTTGCTCTTGAACGAGACTTTGGCGCCTTCAGTACCGGGGTGAGCGTAACGCATGATGATGTTCTCCTTGGCTTTGTACTTATTAGAGAAACGCGCAAGTGCGCTTGCTATAAGCGTAGAGCAAAGGTCGGGCCACCGCCGTGCAGGGCAGGTAAATCAAGGCGTTGCGAGTTTTTTGTCGGACGAGTGGATGGCGCCTGTGATGGTTTCGGTACAGAGAGGGTGACAGTTTGTACCGCTTTCGGCACAGCGCGTGACCGGGCAGTCTTGCCAGCATTGCAATGCGTCGGTGGCTGGAGGATGCTGGGCGTCACCTCAGCATTCGGCCGTCGAGCCTCGGGGAGAACAATAAGAAATGCACGACAACCATTTGAGTCGCCATGCCCAACAGGTTCTCACCGTTACCCAGGGCAAACCGCACCTGCACGGGCCCGGTGCCGATCCGTCGATTGCCCGCTCGTGGCTGCGCTGTCTTGAGGATTACCATCTCGATCCAGCCCTGGCCATCGCGCCGACCGTGCTTGAACACGGGCGCGTTCTGGAAAGCCGCGAACGCCTGCAGCAGGTGTTGCAGATCGCCGGCAATGAAATGAGCAGCCTGCATCAACAGCTTTCCGGCTCCGGTCACGCCGTGCTGCTGACCGACGCGCGCGGGGTGATCCTCAACTGCGTCACCGCGCCAGCCGAGCGCAAGATCTTCGAACGCGCCGGGCTGTGGCTTGGCGCTGATTGGAGCGAAGCCTGCGAAGGCACCAACGGCATCGGCACCTGCCTGGTCGAACGTCAGGCGCTGACCATTCATCAGGACGAACATTTTCGCGGCCGCCACACTGGCCTGACCTGTTCGGCGAGCCCGGTGTTCGACCCGCACGGCGAACTGCTGGCGGTGCTCGACGTGTCTTCGGCGCGCCACGATGTCTCGCGGCAAAGTCAGTTCCACACCATGGCGCTGGTCAATCTGTCGGCAAAGATGATCGAGAGCTGTTACTTCCTGCGCTGTTTCGATAACCAATGGTTGCTGCGTTTTCATCTGCAAGCCGAATCGGTCGGGCTGTTCAGCGAGGGCTTGCTGGCGTTTGACGGCGAAGGGCGGATCAGTGCGGTCAATCAGAGCGCGCTGAATTTGCTTGGGCATATTCGCGGCGGCTTGCTGGGTAAACCCGTGGAAGCGTTTTTCGATTGTTCGCTGGATGAATTGCTGGGCCGCGCAAGTGCCCATGCCAGCGCCAGTTGGCCGCTGCGCACCCGTGACGGGCGGCACCTGTTTGCCGTGCTGCGTGGGGAATCGCGCAAGCCGACACCGATCATGCCCACGCCAGTTGTGGTTCAGGCTCCGCGCCTGTCGGGCATCTGCCTCGGTGATGAAGCGTTGCAGGCAGACTTCCGTAAATCCTTGCGCGTCTTCGAACGCGATGTGCCCCTGCTGATCAACGGCGAAACCGGCTCTGGCAAAGAAGCCTTTGCCAAGGCTGTGCATCACGCCAGCCAGCGCTCGAACAAAGCCTTCGTTGCGCTGAACTGCGCGGCCATCCCGGAAAGCCTGATCGAGAGCGAACTGTTCGGCTATCGCGGCGGCAGTTTCACCGGCGCACGCAAGGACGGCATGCGGGGCAAGCTGCAGCAGGCCGATGGCGGCACATTGTTCCTCGATGAAATCGGCGACATGCCGCTGGCCTTGCAGACCCGGTTATTGCGGGTGCTGGAAGATCGGCAAGTGGTGCCGATCGGTGGCGAGCCCGAGGCAGTCAACGTGCGAATCATCAGCGCCACCCACCGCAACCTGCTGGAGCGGGTCGCGGATGGCAGCTTCCGCGAAGACTTGTATTACCGGCTTAACGGGCTGGAAGTGGCGCTGCCGGCGTTGCGTGAACGTGGCGATAAATCGCAGTTGCTGGATTTTCTGTTGGCGGAAGAGGCGGGTGGCGAAACGATCCTGATCGACGAGGCGGCGCGTCAGGCGTTGCTGGCGTTCAACTGGCCGGGGAATGTGCGGCAGTTGCGCAATGTGCTGCGCACGTTGGCGGCGTTGTGTGATGAGGGGAGGATCGGGATTGAGGATTTGCCGGTGATGATTCGGCAGGGGAGTCCAGTCCTTCCGCCAGCCGAGTCTGGCGAACACCCATTGGCAGACGCAGAGCGGATTGCCCTGCTTAAAACTTTGGAGCAGACGCGGTGGCATATGACGCATACGGCTGAGCAGCTTGGGGTCAGCCGCAATACCCTTTATAGAAAGCTGCGTAAGCATGGGATTGAGCGGCGAGTCAGTTAGAAGGCCCTCACCCTAGCCCTCTCCCAGAGGGAGAGGGGACCGACCGAGTCGCTCTACTGATCTACGCCGACCTGAAATATCGAGCCTAACTCAGGATTTGAAAACGACGCAGATCGGCTCCCTCTCCCTCTGGGAGAGGGCTGGGGTGAGGGGCGACAATCTACAGTCGAGCCAAATGCCAGGCCCAACCAGCCCCGCCCCTCACCTAAAGAGTGCGATTTCCCCCTCCCTACGCTAACCTGCGGCCATGTTTTACGAGGTCGACTATGCACATTCATATTCTGGGTATCTGCGGGACTTTCATGGGCTCGATGGCGGTTCTGGCCAAAGAGCTGGGCCATCATGTGACCGGCTCCGACGCCAACGTCTATCCGCCGATGAGCACTCAGCTTGAAGCCCAAGGCATTCAACTGACGCAGGGTTACGACCCGGCGCAGCTCGATCCGGCACCGGATCTGGTGGTGATCGGCAACGCCATGTCGCGCGGCAATCCGGCGGTGGAATATGTGCTGAACAAAGGTCTGCCGTACGTTTCCGGCCCGCAGTGGCTGGCGGACCATGTGCTGCAAGGGCGCTGGGTGCTGGCGGTGGCCGGTACGCACGGCAAAACCACCACCAGCAGCATGCTCGCCTGGGTACTGGAACACGCCGGCATGAGCCCGGGCTTCCTGATCGGCGGTGTGCCGCAGAACTTCTCGGTGTCGGCACGCTTGGGCGGTACGCCGTTCTTCGTGATCGAAGCCGACGAATACGACAGCGCGTTTTTCGACAAGCGCTCCAAGTTTGTCCATTACCGCCCACGCACCGCGATCCTCAATAACCTTGAGTTCGATCACGCGGACATCTTCCCGGATCTGCCAGCGATCGAGCGGCAATTCCACCATTTGGTGCGCACCATCCCGAGTGAAGGCCTGGTTATCCATCCGACCACCGAGCCAGCCTTGCAACGTGTGATCGAAATGGGTTGCTGGACCCCGGTGCAAACCACCGGTGCTGGCGGCCAGTGGCAGGTCAAACTGTTGAGCGAAGATGGTTCGGCATTCGAAGTGATGTTCGAAGGCGTGTCGCAGGGCACCGTCGAATGGGAGCTGACCGGTCAGCACAACGTCGCTAATGCTCTGGCGGCACTGGCTGCAGCGCGTCACGTTGGCGTCGTGCCATCGATGGGCATCGCCGGGTTGAGCGCGTTCAAGAACGTCAAACGCCGCATGGAAAAAGTTGCCGAAGTACGCGGCATCACCATTTATGACGACTTCGCCCACCATCCAACAGCAATCGCCACCACCCTCGATGGATTGCGTAAACGCATCGGCGACGCACCGCTGATCGCGATCATCGAGCCACGCTCCAACTCGATGAAGCTCGGCGCGCACCGTGACGGTTTGCCGGACAGCGTGGTCGATGCCGATCAGGTTATCTGGTACGCCCCGGCCAACCTCGGCTGGGATCTGGCCGGCACCGCTGCGTTGTGCACCGTGCCGTCGATTGTCAGCGATTCGCTGGAAGGCATCATCGAACGCGTGAAAAGCCAGGCCCAGCCCGGCACTCACGTAGTGATCATGAGCAACGGCGGCTTCGGCGGCCTGCACGGCAAACTCGCCGAGGCGCTGCAATGAACACTCGTTTTGAGAGCAATGGCCCGGAACGCATCACGCTGGCTATGACCGGCGCGTCCGGCGCGCAGTACGGTTTGCGCCTGCTCGATTGTCTGGTGCGGGAGGATCGCGAAGTGCACTTCCTGATCTCCAAGGCTGCGCAATTGGTCATGGCCACCGAGACGGATGTCACGCTGCCGCCGAAGCCGCAGATGATGCAGGCGTTTCTCACCGAGTACACCGGGGCCGCCGCCGGGCAGATCCGCGTATACGGCAAGGAAGACTGGATGTCGCCGGTGGCTTCGGGCTCCGGCGCACCGGCGGCGATGGTCGTGGTGCCGTGCTCTACCGGAACGCTGTCGGCCATTGCCACCGGCGCCTGCAACAACCTGATCGAACGCGCCGCCGATGTCACGTTGAAGGAGCGTCGCCAATTGATTCTGGTGCCGCGCGAAGCGCCGTATTCGAGCATTCATCTGGAGCACATGCTCAAGCTGTCGAACATGGGCGTGACCATTCTGCCGGCCTCGCCGGGTTTCTATCATCAGCCGCAGACCATCGATGATTTGATCGATTTCGTCGTGGCGCGGATTCTCAATCTGCTGGGCATTCCCCAGGACATGCTGCCGCGTTGGGGTGAGCATCATCTGAGCAGTGATGAGTAAGCTGCTGGTGCTCGGGCTGGTGTTGTTGCTCGCAGGGTGCGCCACGGCACGCACTTTGGATGCAGCGAAACCGGGCGCACCGGTGGTGTACTCCGGGACGCGGCTGGATTTGTATGCGATGAATGGTGGATGTTGCGCGATGGATCGGTTCGGGGCTGAGGCGCCGAGCTATCCGGGCGTTGACCTGCCGGCGAGTGCGTTGCTCGATACGCTGTTGTTGCCGTTGTCTTTGCTCTCTGTGATTGGCGTGAGTTTTCAGGCGACTGGCGGATTATAGGGGAGCGCTGCGCACTCCATCGCGAGCAGGCTCGCTCCCACAGGGGGACGCGGTGCAAATGT
This sequence comes from Pseudomonas sp. CROZ-RG-20F-R04-15, assembly GCF_022662375.1. Classification (GTDB taxonomy): domain Bacteria; phylum Pseudomonadota; class Gammaproteobacteria; order Pseudomonadales; family Pseudomonadaceae; genus Aquipseudomonas. Next base: position 114,666 of record NZ_JAKNQL010000005.1, read on the forward strand.
GGGAGCGAGCCTGCTCGCGAAAGCTTCCTTCCAGACGCAATAGATTATTTGCCCAGCTTGCGCAAATCATCCGATTCGATCACCCGCACGCCATCCTGCTCTTCCAGGGCCAACCGCCACATCGCCCGCGCCAATTGGCAGGCCTCGATGCCACGGTACTTGCCCGGAATCAGCTTCGACAACGGCCCGGCCAATTGCTCGGCCAGTCGCGGTTCAGTCCGTTCACCCAACAACAGCGAAGGCCGGCAAATGGTCAGTTGCGGCCAATCCTGCGCACGCAGTGCCTGCTCCATTTCACCTTTGACCCGGTTATAGAAAACCGACGACTTCGGATCTGCGCCAATCGCACTGATCACAATCAGATGCCGCGCGCCCATCTCCCGCGCGCGTTTGGCAAACGCTACGACCATGTCCAGATCCACCGCGCGAAACGCCGCTTCCGAGCCGGCCTGCTTGATCGTGGTGCCGAGGCAGCAATAGGCGATATCGACGCGGCCACTGAGCTGCGGCAGAAACGTCTGCGGATCACCGACCGGGTTTTCCAGGTGCGGATGCTCCGCCAGTGGCCGACGCGACGGGGCGAGCACGCGAGAAATCGTTGGCTCGTTGAGCAAACGGTCGAGTAGATGTTCACCGGTCAAACCGGTGGCTCCGGCAAGCAATACGTGCTGAGGCGTCAAGTACATAGTGTCTCTCCCTTGATACTGTTCAGCTTAGTTGCTCTTTGTCGCTCCGTCGTTCAACGCAGCACTTTGCAATGCTTTTCTGGCTTGCTGTTTGCGCAGCAGTTGCCAGTGTGACAGCACGGTTTTCGGCGCCCAGATCTGCGGCTCCGACGCCTCGAAATTGTCCGCCAGTTCACGCTCGGCGACGGTGGCCTTGGCCAGTTTGAAGGCTTGCTCCAGGTCATCGGTCTGGTTCAAAGCCTGGGCGAACAGTGCATCGCCGAAGTAGGTGAAGTTGGCTTCTTCCGAGCAGCCGAAGGACACCCGGTCGGCGCGCGAGGCGGTCATGATCAGCGTGCGTTCGTCTTTCAGCGCCGGGATGAAACCGCCGGAGTAGCACGATGAAATCACGATGATCTTGTCGCGATTCTTCAGCGGCGCGAGCACGGCGGCGAGTTCGTCGGCGGGCAGGTCGGCCAGTTCCATGCGCGGCTGGTCGAGCACCAGTTCGTGCTCGGCAGTGCCGTGGCTGGTCAGGTAGATGAACAGCAAGTCTTCCGGGCCGCTGCGCTCGGCCAGTGTTTGTGCGGCGCGGCGCAAATTCTCGCGGGTGGCCATCGGCCGGTCGCCGAGGTGGTCGCGATGGTTGACCAGACGGATCTGGCCATAAGCACCGAAGCGCGTGCTGAGCATGTTGGCGACGTAGTCGGATTCGCGCAGGAACACGCTCTGCTTGCCATCACCGCCGAGGGTCAGGGTGTACAGCTCGACCGCCGGAGTCGACGCGGGGATGGCGGCCAAGGCGTCTTCAAGCAGGCGGCCCTGAGCGAGCAAACCGAGTTCGAGGGTGTCGGGCAGCAATTTGCCATCGGCGTCGCGCACGCGCTGGCCGTTGATCCAGGTGCCGCTCATGACGCTGCCATCGGTCAGCACCAGGGTGCCGCGTCCGGAGTAGCTGTCGTTGTCGAAGCCGCCGATGTAGAAGCTGCCGTCAGACAAATTCAACCGACCCTGACCGCTGAAGCGCCAGTCACTGAATACGCCGATGTAATGGCTGCCGTCGGCGCCGATCAGTTCGCCCTTGCCGGTCAGCGCGCCTTCCTTGAACTGGCCGAGCCAGACGTCACCATCGGCGTTTTCGTAGCGACCCTTGCCGTGCAACTGATTGTTCTTGAATCCGCCGACGTAGATGTCACCGTCAGCACTATTGAAGGTGCCGTTGCCTTCCAGCTGACCGTTAACGAAATGGCCGCTGAACGAATTGCCGCTGGCGTCGCCGCGCTGGCCTTCGCCGTTGGGTTTGCCGTGGGCGAACTGGCCTTGATAGGAGCTGCCGTCGTCCATTTCCAGACGACCGAGCCCGGAATATTGATCGGCCTTGAACTCGCCACGATAGGTCATGGCGTTTTCTTTCAGGGTGCCTTCGCCTTCGCGGCGACCCTGCTTGAAGCTGCCGGTGTAACTGCTGGCGTTGGTGGTCAGGCTGCCCTGTCCATCGAACAGTCCTAGCTGGAACTGGCCGCGATAGACCTCGCCATTGCTGCCGTGCCATTCGCCCTGACCATGCCACTGACCTTTGTCGAACTGCCCGGCATACCAACTGCCGTTGGGGTAGTCGACACGGCCCTGACCTTGCAGCAAGCCATCGACCAGTTCACCGCGATAGCGCCCGCCGTCAGGCAGGCGCGCATCTGGCGGCAGCAGCGATTCGCCGTCGCCGCACGCGGTGAGCATCAGGGTCAAGGCAAGGGGTGCAAGACGAGCAAGTGAGCGCATAGCGGGATCCGGGCAATTAGGCGACCGAGTATGCCGCAGCTATGCGTGGCATATATAGAGACGTGACGCGAAACAGCGTGCGCTGCTTCGCATCCGGAACGTTTACACGAAGCAGAGCGACAGTGGCTCGGCGATATAGGCCGGTTTGTCCGAGCCTTCTATCTCCAGCGTTGCGGTGGCTTTGAGCAGCCACTGGCCAGGCTTTTTCTCGGTCACTTCGCCCAGATCGACCTTGAGCCGGACTTTCGAGTTGACCTTGACTGGCTGGATGAAACGCACGCTGTCCAGGCCGTAGTTGACCACCATCTTCACGCCTTGCGGCAGCACGAGGATGTCTTCCATCAATTTCGGGATCAGCGAGAGCGACAGGAAACCGTGGGCAATGGTGCTGCCGAAGGGCGTTTGCGCGGCTTTGACCGGGTCGACGTGAATGAACTGATAATCACCGGTGGCTTCGGCGAACAGGTTGATGCGTTCCTGATCGATGGTGAGCCATTCGGAACGTCCGAGTTCCTTGCCGACATAATCTTTGAGCTCTGCAACTGGAACATAGGGCATTGAGACTCTCCTTGGGTTCATCGGTTTTATAGTTTTTCAGGTGGGGGGATTTGACCTCCCTGCGAACCACTGTAGATCATCATGGCGATTTGCTCCGGTCAACCGACCATGCTTTTGGCGAATGCCGATCCATAGCGCAGGCGTGCTTATAATGCGGGCGACTTGCACGGTGGAAAGTAAGACGGAGATGTCGGATGTTGCTACGTGGCCTGACCCTGCTGGTGCTGTTTCAACTGCTTGGCACAGCGCTCAATCATTTACTGTTGCCGGTGCTGCCGGGGCCGATCATCGGTCTGTTGCTGTTGCTCGTCTTCCTGATCGTTCGCGGTGAAGTCGGCGAGCCGCTGAACCTCGCGGCGGGCAGTCTGCTGCGCTACCTGCCGTTGCTGCTGGTGCCGCCAGCGGTGGGCGTAATGGTTTATGCGAGCGACATTGCCGCGGATTTCTGGGCGATCGTCGGCGCGCTGGTGCTGTCGTTGATCCTGTCGATGGCCTTCGCCGGGGTGCTGATGCAGCGCCTGGTCAAGCGTCACGCGCCTGCGTCGGAGGAGTCCTGATGCTTTTCGACTGGCAGGGCGCCTGGGCTTCGGTGATTCATCATCCGCTGTTCGGTATCGGCATCACCCTCGGTGCCTATCAACTGGTACTGGCGGCGTTCGAGAAAACCCGCTGGATCTTTCTGCAACCGGTGCTGGTCTCCATGCTGTTGGTGATCGGTGTGCTGGTCGGCTGCGGGCTGACTTACGCCGAGTACCGCAAGAGCACCGAGATCCTCAGCATTCTGCTCGGCCCGGCCACCGTCGCGCTGGCGGTGCCGCTGTATCTCAATCTGCGGCGTATTCGGCAATTGTTCTGGCCGATTTTTACTACGCTGGTGATAGGCGGGGTGGTGGCAACGGGCATGGGTGTGTTGCTGGGCTGGTGGTTCGGTGCCGAACATATGATCCTGATGACCATGGCGCCGAAGTCGGTGACCTCGCCGATTGCCATGCTGGTGGCTGAGCAGATCGGTGGTGTCGCGGCGCTGGCGGCAGTGTTCGTGCTGATCACCGGGGTGATCGGCGCGATCTTCGGCCCGGCGCTGCTCACCCGCCTCGGCGTGCACAGCCCCGAGGCGCGTGGCATGGCGCTGGGCATGACCGCACACGCGGTCGGCACCTCGGTGGCGTTGCAGGAAAGTGATGAGTGCGGCGCTTTTGCGGCGCTGGCGATGAGTCTGATGGGCGTGGCCACGGCAGTGTTCCTGCCGTTGGCGGTGTCGATGGTGGTGTAAGGAAATGTCTATGAGTCTGCCGCTTTTTCCGCTGAACACAGTGCTGTTTCCCGGCTGCAACCTCGATTTGCAGATCTTCGAGGCGCGCTATCTCGACATGATCGGCCGCTGCATGAAACAGGGCGGCGGTTTCGGCGTGGTGTGCATTCTCGATGGCCATGAAGTCGGCGTCGCGCCAGAAGGATTTGCTCTGGTCGGCTGCGAAGCACGCATCACTGATTTTCAGCAGCAGGACAACGGCTTGTTGGGGATTCGCGTGCAGGGTGGCCGTCGCTTCAGTGTGCTGCGCACCGAGGTGCAGCGCGATCAGTTGATTCTGGCTGATGTCGAGTGGCTGGATGATGAACCTGAGCAACCGCTGCAGGATGAGGACGCCGATCTGGTGGCGCTGCTCAAGGCCTTGGCCGAGCATCCGATGGTCGAAGCGCTGAACATGGGCACCGATGCGCTCGGTCAGCAATCGTTGGCCAATCAATTGGCCTATCTGTTGCCGTTCGCCGAGGAAGACAAGATCGATCTGTTGCAACTCGACGATCCCCAGCAGCGACTGGATGCGATTCAGGCGCTGCTCGATGAGTTGCAGGGCGAGTTGTTTGCGTAGTTGCACTTCGAATCAACTGTTCGTATTTGCCAGTATTGTCTCGCTTATGGCTTTGCCTTAATTTCAAGTTGCCCGCAGGACGCGGGCGACTTTTATAAAAACAAGGACGAAGTCATGACTGTATATGAAGATGAATGGGCGTTTTGGGACGATATTGCCGGCAAATACATTATGAAACATGCCGGAACTGATCATAACGTTAACAATGTTGTTGAAGCCGCATCGAATTATGCGGATCGCATGGTGATTGCCCGACGTAAGCGAAAATCCGAAAAAGTCCCGGTAGGCGATATTCCGCGGATGTCCGCGACAGCCAAAGCCGTAATGGCTGAAGCCGCCGTTTGATTCTTTCCTTTTTTCAGTATTTGCCTGCCGTTGGTGTTACCGAGGGCAGGACGTCTACAGGTGGCGCCCCATGTCCATAGCAAAAATAAACAGCAAAGCATTCACCGCGCATCTTTATCTCGATGGCCGGCCGGTGGTGCTTAATCAACAACGCCTGCAACAGGCGCTTCACGACCTGCGGATTACCAAGGGTGAGCAACTGGATGCCGAAGTCGGACTGGCCGATTCGCGCGTCGCAAGTTTCATCACGCTGGCGAACCATGAGGACGACAAACCGCTGCTGCTGAAATTCGTCCCGCAGGGCGAACATTATGCAATCAGCCTTGTGCATCCGGGCGTGTTCGACGGTGCGCGGTTATTCATCGAAGACAAGACGCATAATCTGTTGGCCAGTACCAGTGCTCCGCTGCAGGACTTTTCAATCAATACGTTCGCCGTGCCGAAAGCTTCGCTTGGCCACTTCGAAGCCGGTCCGGCTTATCTTGAATTGAGCCGCGAAACAGATGACAAAAAATCCTCAAGCAAGCCGTTATACCGGAGCGTGAGCAGTGGCATGAGCACATTTCTGGACGTAGACCCCAACCCGACGGGGCACAACGCGTTCAATAGCATCCCGGCGATCTTCGTGATCAAGGTGGTCGGGTAGCTGCAAGTTACCGTTTAAAAACGCGCCATTCATGACTGGATGAATGGCGCTGTATCTCAGGCCCGATCATGCTCGGGGACCGGCCAGACGACGTCGTCGGCAAAGGTCTTGTCGCCTTTTGGCAAATCCAGAATCACACCGCCCGAGCTGGCGATTTCATCGATCAGGCGATCGTAGGCGTTAGCGCCAAAGTAGCCGGCCGCTCGGCTGTCGGTGCCCGCCCAGGTGGCCTGTTCGATTGTTGCGACACGACCGCCGGCCTGCTCCAGCACGTCCTTGACCCGCGCAGCTTTGCTCAGGTCAGAACGCACCAGCCAGAGCCGTTCGGCACTGATGCCGCGTGTCGGTGTGGAAATGTGCCCCTCCAGGGCGTCGAAGATAAATTTGCCTTGGCCGGGGTTGAATGCCTTGTTTTCCGCCCCGGGCACGACTTCCAGCCCACGCGTATCGATGGCGTAGATAAAAGTGCTGGTTTGCTTGCGACGGGTGGATGCATAGCCCGTCGAGTCATCGAACACGAACGAAGTGTCAGAGTCGGCCTCGTCGCCGGTGCGTTTGCCGTCCGACACGGAACTCTCTGCGGAGTCCGAAGACTCACCGGCGGGCCCCTTGGAGCGCTGCGGATTCACTCCAGGAAAGCGGTTGGCCTGAGTGTTGTAATGCAACTCGTGATAGAAACCGCCCCCGGCCGCCGCGTAGGCACTGGCGTCGTGCAACCCGAATGTTGCACTCAAGGCCCGCTTGTTCGTGGTCCCGGTGGGATTGCCTTTGCGATACATCATCCGGCCATCCCTGGCCAGCTCGAACGGTAAACGGGTTTCACCTCTGAACAGCGCCGGAATGTCGGTGCGGTAGAGCATGTTGTGGCGCGTGCGCAGGTAACCGAGATGGGCAGCGTAGTCGGCTAGAAAACCATCGCTGTATCGCGTCGCTGGCCATTGATGATTGAACTCCAGGCCTTGGCTGCGCAGGTCGTGCAGGTAGTTTTCGAGTTCTTCGGCGATCAGTTTGAAGCGCTGTTCATCGCTGGCGTCGAGCGTCAGGCGCTTGTGCTGCTGCGCCCATTCCGGCATCCGGCCGTCACTGGCTTCACCGCGTAAACGGCTCAACTGCGCCTTGCTCAGGTTATAGCTGCGCAGCAGCTGCGCGCGCTGAGCGGAATCCAGTTGTGGATGCGACCATTTCAACGAGTCGGCGACAAAGGTGTAGTCCTCGACGTTCTGCGCCCGTGGCGCCCAGTCCGGCGCTGTTCCAGAGCGTTGCGCGGCTGTGCGAAACGCGGGAATCTGCGCGTCTTCGACGATATACAGCTGCCGGATATCCTGATCCGACCACTGCGCAAGCGGCGCATCCGCGTTTGCCCGCGCAGGATCGATTGCAATCCAGCGCTGCTCGCCATCCTTGAAGGCATAGCCGAGAACAGCTCCGTCGCTGTTCGATCCAGCGGCGTGAAACGAGTAGTAGCCCTGCGCATTTGGCGTTGAGGAAAACGCATGATCGTCGGCGTTAAGGAACGTCAGGTGTCGATCCAGAGCCCAGAGATTGTCTTGCGTGGTGCGATAAATCGGTGGGCCAGGCGCCGTACGCCGGAACGAGATCACCCGGTACGCCTTGACTTCGGCATCATAGCGAACGCAAACGTGTTGCCGGCCTTCGACGTCAGGAAGCTGAACATCGACCCAATCCCTGCCGAGGTAGTGCCTGACCCCGGATGCATTCGGCGCTGGCAGATCGCCGAAATACGGATGGGCAAAATCCTCCAGCGACGTCATCGAAAAAGAGTCGCGTTCTGTAGACGTCGTCGGCAGAACACTGACTTCGATGGACGCTGTCTGCTGGCGCGAAGCGTCCGGCTCATCCAGGCGCAGTCGTTTGGAGGCAGAAGGCGAATCCACGGATGATTGACCCGCAACGCTTTCCGGTCTGGCGAGTATCGGGCTATCTGCCGGCTGCCGTGTTGCAGATTGTGGTGGACTGGGGGTCGGCGATTTGGGGCGAGGCCCCGGTTTTTGGCGCATGCGATGAACTCCTTGAAGCATGACTCAGCCTGTCCATTGGCTGAGTGAAACGAGCGCCGGTGCAGCAGTCAGAACCACATCGGCGCGCATTGGATGTTGGGTAGACGCGATCAGGTGTTCTGGTTTGTCGTGATCAGCAGATCCTCAGCCTTGATTTGGCTCTGCGGATCGCTGTCGACGCTCCATTGCTTTTTCGCCGAGCGGTAAACCACCTTGCCGGTTGTTCCCTTGGCGCTGATGTGGGTGACATGAACGTTGGCGGCCAGCTCGTTGCGCTGTCGATGCGCTTCGATGTCTGCCAGGAGTGCTTCGACACTGGCATAACTGCGGGCGTCGATGACGTACAACTGGAAGACTTCGAACAGCAGCGACACTTCATAGATATTGCCCGCAGACGTCACGACGCTGACTGACTCCACGGGTGAATCTGCGTTGATAGTGGGCAACTCGATCATCGCGCTGCCGATGCGCAAGCGGTTGGCGTTCAGTTGAATATCGTCGCGCCTGACCGTTTCCTTCAGGGCACTGGTGAAAATGTTCCAGATGGAAGCGTCGGCGGTGTTGGCTGCGGCACCCGGCGTCGACAGACGCACGATCGAGTTGCTGGCAAGGTAGATGTCGTAGCTCGAACTTTGCCCGTCGAGCACGTAGATGCCTGTATGTGGCCCTGGCGGAATTACCACTTTGCTGGGCTGCGCTGGCAGCAAGAGCTTTTCGCTAGGCACAGGGCGGGTAAACAGATAATTCCCTTTACGCCGCTTCAGGCAACTGCGCGTGCTTTTGCTGCGGGGACCGGGATTGCGCACATCGTCTTCGTAATCCAGATCCGGCACTTGCAAGCGGTACGACACTTCATCCTGCAGGATCAACACGACGTCCTGTGCAAGCAGCGGTGTCGTCACTTTCAGGCTGTTTCTGCCGCTGTAACCGGTGGCCGCGGCGATGGGCTGAATCACCCCTTTGAACGTCACGGTTTTTTCCGGCAAATGCAGAGACAGGTCGATGTCGCTGTAGATCAGATGAGTATTGCCAGAAACGCCCCTGCGCGCTTCGACCTGATAACTGACGACCACGTCGTTGATTTCAGCGTTTTTGAAGTCCAGGTGAACCGTCCGCGAGGTCTGCGCCACATGACGCTTGGCGACGAACTCGACGTTGCCCGCCATGCGCGACAAATAATGCCGTTTGCGCCCCAGATCATTGATCTCCACCGTACCGCCATTGACGATTTCCGCAGCGGGGGCCGGTTTGCCGACGACGCTCACGGCGACATCGACAGACTCGATCGAGGCCTCGCCCGGTTTCGCCGGCAGCAGCACCAGCAATTCGTATTCGTCCTGAGTCTTGAACACCAGTTTGTCGTTTTTCAACTGGCGTTGGCCATCGACCCGTTGGTAGACATTTTCGACCGTGAGGACGTGCTCGGGGTCGCTGCCATCCTTGCCGCGCAGGGAGTGGACCACCAGTGCGGTGTCGTTGATTTCCCAGCGCTGGATGATATCTCGCGGCCAGCCAAATTCGATCAGGCTGGCGTGTTCGCCGTCTTCGACAATCGTCGTGCGTGCGCAGGTATCGGCAATGTAATAGCGATCCATCCCGCTACCGCCATCGACCCGGCAATCGATACCGCCGATGGCTATGGTGTCGTCACCGCCGCCAGCGTTGACCCGGTCGTAACCATTCGCGGCGATACGGTTGGCTTCATCGCTGCCAGTCACGCGGCTGGTGCCTTTGCGCAACGTCGACACGTTTTCGATCGATGTCAGTTGGGTGACGTGGAGGGCATCGACATCGGGATCAAGGCCGCGCAGGCTGACCTTGCCGCTTTGCAGGTTGATGTCATGGCCGATATTGCGCGTGTCGCTGCGTGGACGACTGCCCTCGAACGCCAGGGTGTCGGAACCGGCACCGCCATCCAGCACGCTCAGATGCGCCGGTTTGCTTGCCCGGTCGAGTTCCGCCTCGGTGACCTCTTGATAGAACGCGTCGCTTTTGGCGCCGCCCGTCAGCGCTTTGTGATCCGCTCGATAGGTGAAAATATTCGGCTGGTTTTCCACCCCGACCACCCGGTCATTGCCATCGCCGAGGCGCCAGAACACTCCTTTGCCATCGCCGGCACTGCCGGAGACCTTGCCCTCGAGGTCTGCCGGCAGACCTTTGCCGGCATCGATCACGTCGTCGCCTTCCACGACCGCTGCATAACTATCGACTTTGAATGGCTGTTCACCCGCGCTTTCATCCCATTGGTAGCGCCAGATTTCCACGGGTTTGAGTTCTACCCGGAACGCACCGTTGACGACGTGTTCGAGAGAGTGCTTGTACGCGCCGTCGAGCATCTGGCGGGCGGACAGCTCCAGTTGTTCCTTGTGGTCGCGATAACCCTTGGACAGCTTGAAGCGATCCATCACGTCCTTGTCCATCTCCTGACGGGTGAAGGCGAACCAGCCGGAGCGCAGACGCTCGTGGAACGTCAGTTCGATGTAGTCGTCGATGTCATCGACCACGCGCGCGGCCTGGTAAATCAACGAGGTGGCGATCAGCAGCCCGGCGGCGGCCAGGCCAAGAGGACCGGCAACGCTGCCGAAACCGGCCAGAGCCGCCACGCCCAGCGCCAGACTGATGGCCGCGCCGGCGACACTCAGGCCGCCGCTGACGTAGTGGTCCTGGGCTTCTTTGCCGCTGGTGGCTGCTGCGGCATTGAATGATGTCACCGCATCATTGATGTCGAACGGCAAGGTGATGATGCTGGCAAACATGCCGGCGCCACGGCTGAGGTATTTGCCGAAAGACGTCCGCGGAAAGTACCGGAAGACCTTGCCACTCTGGTTGAGCATGGCCTGGCCGCCTTTGCTGAAACCCTGTTCCAGAATCAACGAGCCCAGCTCGGCGGCGATCGAGCCACCCTGGATCCAGGCTTCGCGGGTCTCGCCGTTCCTGATGGCATCGAGCATGGCCCGGTAGCCGCTGTAAAGACCGAAGGCCTGCATGCCGACACCGGCGCCGCTCATCAAATAGCTTTTGCCTCGGTTGACCCAGCCTGGTGAGTTTTCAAATGTGTCGACTTTCTGGATGTCCAGCTTCTGCGCGGCGTGACACAAACGATTGAGGCGTTCCATCAGACTGCCCGCCTCAAGGCCGGCGGTGCCGACGAAGAGTTTTCCGGCACTGAACGAGCGCTGGCTGGAGATTTCAAAGAACAGCAGGCCGGGGCCGTCGATGTCGGCGGTATCAATGGCCTTCAATCGTGCGTGGGCCTTTTTCGCATCGAAGTTGAGACCGTCCAGAAATGCCTGATCGACCTTTTGCATGCCGGCATTCGCCGGGCTGATGGGCTGACCATGGACTGTCGCGCCGAAGGCCTGCAGTTCGACGCGAGTGGTCGTGACTTCGCCAATGCGTAACGGGCCAAAATGATTGTCGAGGGATTCAAGGGTGCGCATAAAGGGGGCATCCGGATCCGTCTGGGTGGCGATGCTTTTACGCGCGACAGGACTCGGCTGGCGTCCATGGGGATTGGCCGAGGCTTCGATCTGCTGCATTCCCAAGGCCCGGGCCTCAAGGGCTGCGATGCTGGGTACTATGAGTGTTGACACGTATTAGTCCTTTAATGAATTGCGCTATGAACCGGCATCCGAGCCGGAGAGTTTCTGTAAGACAAGTTGCGCTGATAGCTGCCGGCACTTACGGCCAGGTGATGTCGTAGGCGAATTCGTTACTGTTGCCCGAGAGTCTGATGATCGGTTTACCTGCCGTCTCGACGCGGTCGATCAAGCGGTCATATTCGAAGGCGTTCCTGTGCCCGGCATGGGTAGCTGCCTCGATGCGCTCGGCGCTGTCGCCGGCCTGAGCCTTGATGTCGTCGATTTTGGCGGCTTTGGTTCGCGAGGAATTGAGCAGCCAGATGCGCTCTGCCGCCAATCCACTGCCTGTAACTGAAATCAGCCCTTCGAAGTCGTCGGAGGGAAACCATGTCGGGGGTGTATCGCGGGCCGCGGAGTTGAACAGCATGTTCTCTTCATGCGGGACCACCTCCAGGCGGCGGGTGTCGAGCACATACAAAAACATTTCCTTTTGATTGATGCGGGTGCTGCGGTAATGCTGATCGTGATCCCAGGCGATTGGACTGGCAGGTTCCGACCATTCGGACGATGTCGTGCTTTGCGTATCACTGCTGTCACTGTCCGAAGAAGAGGATTCATCGGCCCCGCGCCCTGGGTATTTGTGGGTCTGGCTGTTGTAGCGCAAGTACTCAGGGTCAGGGCTTCTTGCATACATCTCACCTTCGTTGAGGCTGAACGTAGCGCTTATCGGTTTGTGTGTAGTCGCCCCCGGCTCGTGGTGGTAGCGCGGTAGCAGGGTGCCATCATTGGCCAGCTCGAACGGCGTGCGCTCATCGCCGCGGAACAGGGCCGGGATGTCAGTGCGGTACAGGCAATTATTCTTGTTGCGCAGGTAGCCGAGCTTCGTCAGCAACGCTTCTCGTAGTTCCGGGGTCAGGCTGCTTTCGGGGGCATACCAGGCGTGTCGCGCATCGCGCTTGAGGTTGAGTTCGCTGACGGCGTCGCGACTCAATTGTTCGAGGCGTTGAGGATTGTCGGCGTCCTCGGTCAAGCGCTTGTGCGCCTCGGCCCATTCCGGCATTGCCAGGGTGTTCTTGAGTTCCTGGCGCAAGCGCGTCAGTTGACTGGGTAACAGGTTGTAGGCCTGCAGGAAGGTTTCGCTTTGCTGGCTACTCATGGTCGGTTGCAGCCAGCGCAGGGCGTCGTTCAGCAAGTCACTGTGCGGGTTGTCGGTCTCTCGGGCGGCGACCCAGTCTGGCGGCTTGCCGCTGGCAGCGGCTTCACTGCGGAACCTGACGATATCCTGACCATCGATGCCGTACAGCGTCCAGATTTCGCGGTCAGTCCAGTGTTTCAGTTGTGCAGGTTCTGCGCCAAACCCTGACGCCGGCGGCACAACCCGCACGGCGTTGCCGAATTTGTCCATGAAAGCAAACTGGACGTCGGTCGGCTTCGAACTCAGGAACGGCATGAACTCGTAATAGCCTTGAGCATCCGGCGAACGCCAAGTGGGTCGATAGCGGCCTTGATCAATGTACGTGGGCGAGTTCGTCGGGCGCGGTTGCTTGGTGGCAAGAGGTTCGACGCTGGGCATTGCGCTGCGCTTCTGCGCAGATGTTTCGGGTGTCAGTCGTTCAGCACTGACGGGCGGGATCTCGCTGATCTGCTCGCTCAGACGCCAGGTCGCGCGACCTTGGTTTTTAAAAAGCCTGGGGCCAGAGGGGTAGCGCTCGGTCAGTAGTTTGCTGCGCCAGATGCCGGAATCGTCGGTGCCGACGTGGGTCGTCTGGAGCCCGCCGTCAGATTCGACGTCGACGAATCGACGGCCGACAATCCAGCGAAAGCCGTCTTCGTCTGCCGGCTGCATGCCGTGCAGAAAATCCTGTTTCAACCAGTAGGGATTCACCGCGCCATCGTGGCGGGATGGCCCAGAGTTTTGTGTGGGCAGGGCACTGATCGTAATGGCGGGTGAGAGGACCGGGTCAGTCGCTTCCGGTACCTCTACGTTGCGCGGCGGGCCGCCGGGGTCGGCCAAACCGGGCAGTCGCCATGCCGCAGGGACCCCTGGAGATGGCGCAGGTGTCTGCGGGTCGGGTTGTCGATGGGTCGATGTTGGTTTGCGCGGTATCTTCGGACTCATGAATGACTCGAATCAATAGATAACCAAAACACGCGCCGTTGTTAAAGTTGCGTTGGTTCAAGTGTTTTGATGATCGAAAGTTATTGAATGGGCTGAGTCAATCTAATGGTTTTTCCACGCGGTGGAGCGCTTTATATCGGTGCTGGGCGGGCAATTATGTAACCCGATTTTATGCCGGGTTTATATGTAAGAAAGTTGATAGTTGGTTGTCCGAATACTTTCTCATGGCAAGCAAGTTTGAATAGGGCAAGGGCGCGGCTCTCGTCGGAATTTTCCGAAAAGAGCCGCGCAAGGAAATAACGCTTGTGAAGTTTCAATCAATAAGCGTAACGCAACAGCGTATGCGGAAGATGCCGCAGTACGAAGAAAGCGAACATTGCCAGCATCGCCGGCAGGATCAGCCACCAGACTTTGAAGGGCATGGCATTGAGCGATGTCGAACGCTGGCTCAGCCACAGGCTCGCCGCACACACGCAACTGGCGAGCATGGCGCCAGCGAGGACGTCGGTTGGCCAGTGCGCGCCGAGATAAACCCGCGACAGGGCGATGGCCAGTGCGGGTATGCAGCCGATCAGCAGCCAGGTCAGGCGCATACGTGGCGGTTGCCCGCGACCGGCCAGCACAGCGAGGCTCAGAAACAGCGCGAACGACCCCGAGGCATGACCACTTGGCATGCTGTAGGTGGTCAGCGGGTCGGTCAGGACTTCCGGGCGTACGCGGGCGAAGAAGTATTTGGTTGCGGTGTTGGCCAGTGCGGTGACCAACAGCGTAGCCCCGGTAAAAACCGCGTGACGCCATTGCCGGCAGATCAGCAGCAGGACCACGAGCAATGCGCTGAACATAAGCATGTTGCGGAACTCGCCGATCAGCGTCAGCGTGACCGCAATTTCATCCAGCATTGGCTGGCGATGTTCCTGCACCAGTGTCATCACGCCCTGATCGAGTGCGGTCAGGTACGGATAGCCGACGAACAGGCCAATCAGAATCAGCAGGCTCATGCTGCTGATCCAGATTGTTGCGCGGCGGTGGCGGCGCAGGCTGCTGTTCACGCTCAGACCAACCATTGCGGCGATGCTGCCGGCGACAATGCCGGCTTGCAGCCAGAACCCTTCAGGCAAGGGCAGGCGGAAGGCCGCGCCGGTGGCCCAGCCCGGCAGCAGATAGGCCAGACTCCAGCCAGCGGCGGCCAGCAGGCTGACCGCGGCGAAACGCGGGAAGGGCATGTCGCACATGCCGGCGACCATGGGCAGCATCGGCCGTAGCGGTCCGATGAAGCGGCCGACCAACAGGCTGGCAATGCCGTAGCGCTGGAAATACGACTCGGCGCCGGCCATCCATTCCGGATGATGGCGCAGCCCTGGCAGACGCCGAATGTTCTGATGGAAATGCCGGCCGAGCAAATACGACACAGCATCGCCGAGAATCCCGCCGAGAAAACCCAGCAGCAGGGTTTCGCTCAGTGACAGTGCGCCGCTGCCGGCCAGAACGGCGACGGCAAACAGCAGCACGGTGCCCGGCACGATCAGACCGGCAATCGCCAGACATTCCACAAAGGCAACAATGAATACCGCCGCAGCCAGCCACTGTGGGTTGGCCGCCAGCCACCCGGTCACGCTATCGAGCCATGGGCCCATACAGAAAAACTCCAAACCATTGATGATCCCTATGTAGGAGCAGCCTTCGGCAGCTCCTAAACAGGTTTGTGTTTACAGCAAGAAATAATCCCGGCCTTCGACCTGACCGCGTCGTAGCGGGTTCCGCGTGCACCATTGCGCGTAGGCAGAGTCGACAAAGCGGTACATCAGGTGTTCATCGCGGCCATGGGGAATGCCCAGGCGTGTGGTTTGGATAATGTGCGCCGGCGCCGGCCCGGTGTCCTCTACCAACAGGACTTCATGATCGAAACGTTTGGCGTCCCATACCGGCACCTTTAGCCCCAGCGCTTTGCACAGCAGGGTTTGCCCGGCGCAGAGCTTTTGCGAAGGACGCGCACGTCCCTGAGCATCGGGATTGTTCAACAGCATCTGCGCCAGACTCGCTGGCCCGCTGACTTCATCGACCCACGGATAAGCGGATTTGATCAATACCGCATTGCCCGGCCCTTGCGCGCTGAAATTCAACGAGTCACCGCCACGGGCGTAATACATATAGATGTGGCCGCCATCCAGAAACAAAGCCTTACGCTTTTCTGTGTAACCCAACGAAGCGTGGCTGCCCTTTTCGGCGCAGTAATAGGCTTCGGTTTCGATGATTCGCGCGCTGAGCCACAAGTCGCCGACGCGATGGCGGATGACTTTGCCGAGCAGATCCTGCGCCAGCACTTGCGCATCTCGGTCGAAAAAGGCGTCCGGCAGCCCCAGCGGCAGGCGTTCGGCGCGGTGGCGAACGGTCAGGTTGGACATGGCAGGTAACGTTTATCCAGGCTCAGGAGGTCGTGATGATAACAACGCCCGGCTTAATTGGGCCTGAACGCCGGCGAATCAGCGTTCATTTCGACCATCCGCCCGTCACCGCTGTTAGTCCCGGTACGCGACAGCTATAATCTGCCGCTTTCCTCTTTGCCAAGACCCCAGCAGACCATGACTGAGTCCGTTCTTGACTACATGACCCGATTGGGTCGCGCCGCCCGCGAAGCCTCCCGGGTCATCGGCCGTGCCAGCACCGCGCAGAAAAACCACGCCTTGCAGGCTGCAGCCAATGCCCTGGACGCTGCGCGTGCCGAGCTTGCCGCAGCCAATGAACAGGATCTGGCCGCCGGTCGCGCCAATGGTCTGGAACCCGCTTTGCTGGAACGTCTGGAACTGACCCCGGCGCGCATCGACGGCATGATCGTCGGTTTGCGTCAGGTTGCTGCACTGCCGGATCCGGTCGGTGCAATCCGTGACATGAGCTTCCGTCCATCGGGGATTCAGGTCGGCAAGATGCGTGTGCCGCTGGGCGTGATCGGGATCATCTACGAATCCCGCCCGAACGTGACCATCGATGCCGCCAGTCTGTGCCTGAAGTCCGGCAACGCGACCATCCTGCGCGGCGGTTCCGAAGCGATTCATTCCAATCGGGCGATTGCCGCGTGCATCCAGCGTGGTCTGGCCGAGGCTGAGTTGCCCGCCGCTGTGGTGCAAGTGGTCGAAACCACCGACCGCGCCGCCGTTGGCGCGATGATCACCATGCCCGAGTACGTCGACGTGATCGTGCCGCGCGGTGGCCGTGGCCTGATCGAACGCATCAGTCGCGATGCCCGCGTGCCGGTGATCAAGCATCTGGACGGCATCTGCCACGTTTACGTCAGTGCCCACGCTGATTTGCCGAAAGCCCAGCGCATTGCCTTCAATGCCAAGACTTATCGTTATGGCATTTGCGGCGCGATGGAGACGTTGCTGGTCGATCAAACGGTTGCCAAGGATTTCCTGCCGTCGATGGCCGCCCAGTTCCGCGAAAAAGGTGTTGAACTGCGTGGCTGCGAGCGCACTCGGGCGATTATCGACGCCGTTGCCGCTAGCGAAGACGACTGGAACACTGAGTATCTGGCACCGATCCTGTCGATTCGCGTGGTCGACGGTCTGGATCAGGCCATCGAACACATCAACCATTACGGCTCCCATCACACCGACTCGATCGTCAGCGAAAACCTCGCTGACACTCGGCGCTTTGTGGCGGAAGTCGACTCGGCGTCGGTGATGATCAACACCCCGACGTGCTTCGCCGATGGATTTGAATACGGATTGGGTGCCGAGATCGGCATTTCTACTGATAAGCTGCACGCCCGCGGCCCGGTGGGGCTCGAAGGACTGACCTGCGAGAAGTACATCGTGGTCGGTGATGGCCAGTTGCGCGGCCAGGCGACGGTCTGACTTGACCGACCTCGACCTGACAGCGCCGCAAACCGGCAGCGAGTCGCGCCCCCGACGCATCGGCGTATTGGGCGGGACGTTCGACCCGGTGCACATCGGCCATTTGCGCGGTGGCCTGGAAGTCGCCGAAGCGCTGGCGCTCGACGAGTTGCGCCTGATGCCGAATGCGCGGCCGCCACATCGCGGTACGCCGCAGGTGTCGGCGCAGGATCGGTTGGCAATGGTCGAGTGTGCGGTGGCGGGCATGCCGCCGCTGGTGGTGGACGCCCGCGAATTGCAGCGGGACAAGCCGTCCTGGACCATTGATACCCTGGAGTCTATGCGCGCTGAAATGCCCGCCGAGACCCAGGTTTTTCTGCTTTTGGGCTGGGACGCATTTTGCGGCCTGCCCACTTGGCACCGCTGGGAAGAGTTGCTCCAGCATTGCCACATCCTGGTGCTACAGCGCCCGGACGCCGACAGCGAACCGCCGGATGCCTTGCGCAACCTGCTGGCAGCGCGTTCGGTGAGCGACCCGCTGGCCCTGAAAGGGCCGAGCGGACAGATTGCATTCGTCTGGCAGACACCGCTCGCGGTTTCCGCCACCCAGATCCGTCAACTGCTGGCCAGCGGTAAGTCGGTACGTTTCCTGGTGCCCGACGCGGTCCTGGCCTACATCGATGCGCACGGTCTGTATCGTGCGTCGAACTGAGCAAGGCGTGCTTCACTGATACGAATCCACGTATCGCCAAGCCGCCGAATATATGAGCAAAACGAGTTTTATATGACTGACAAAGACCTACCGAAAGTAAAACGCAAAGGCACATTCAAAAGCGCGCCGCTGCCGGAAGTGGCCAATACCAACGAGCCGCTGAAGGGCGACGAACTGGTCAAGCTTGCTGTTGCCGCTCTGGAAGACGTCAAGGCGCAAGACATCCAGATCATCGATGTTCGCGACAAGCAGAGCATCACGGACTACATGATCATCGCCACCGGTACGTCCAACCGCCAGATCAACGCGATGCTCGACAAGGTTCGCGAAGAAGTCAAAAAGCAGGGCGCCAAGCCGCTGGGCGAAGAAGGCAAGGGCGACAGCGACTGGGTGCTCCTCGACCTGGACCTGGTGATCGTGCACATGATGACTGCCTCGGCACGTCAGTTCTACGACCTGGAACGCCTGTGGGCCGGTGCCGAGCAGAGCCGTGCGGCCGATGCCAAACACCATAGCCCGGAAAACACCCACGAGCACTTCACCAAGCTCAACAAAGACCAGCTGTAAGGGATTGCTGTGCGACTGCGCCTGATCGCCGTCGGTTCACGCATGCCCAAGTGGGTGGAAGAAGGCTGGCATGAATATGCCAAGCGTCTTCCGTCCGAGCTGGCGCTGGAACTGGTGGAAATACCGCTCAATACCCGTGGCAAGAATGCCGACGTGGCCCGATTCATCCGCCAGGAAGGCGAAGCCATGCTGGCCAAGGTCGGGCCGAACGAGCGGATCGTCACGCTGGAAGTCCACGGCAAACCCTGGAGCACCGAGCAGTTGGCGGTCGAACTCGACCGCTGGCGGCTGGATTCGCGCACGGTCAATTTCATGGTCGGTGGCCCGGAAGGGCTGGCGCCGGAAGTCTGTGCCCGTGCCGATCAGCGCTGGTCGTTGTCGCCGCTGACGTTGCCGCACCCGCTGGTGCGGATCCTGATCGGCGAACAGTTGTATCGTGCCTGGACCGTGCTGTCCGGTCACCCTTACCACAAGTAATCCAGCCCTCATGTCTCAGCCGATCCGCATCAAGGACCACGAAAAGGACGCACGCCTGGTGCGTAGCCGCGTCGTGTTCGGGGCCATTGCGGTCATGCTGTTGATCTGCGTACTGATTGCGCGCCTGTATTACTTGCAGGTGATCCAGTACGAGTACCACTCGACACTGTCGGAGAACAACCGCGTCCACGTGCAGCCGATTCCGCCGACGCGCGGACTGATTTTCGACCGTAATGGCGTGGTGGTGGCGGACAACCGTCCGAGCTTCAGCCTGAGCATGACCCGCGAGCGTTCCGGCGACTGGCAGCAAGTGCTCGACGTCATTGTCGAAGTGCTGGAACTGACGCCCGAGGACCGGGTGATCTTCGAGAAGCGCATGCGTCAGGGGCGCCGGCCATTCGAGCCGGTACCGATCCTGTTCGAGCTGAGCGAAGAGCAGATTGCCCGGATCGCGGTGAACCAGTTCCGTCTGCCTGGTGTTGAAGTGGTTGCGCAGCTGGTTCGTCACTACCCGCAGGGCGCGCATTTTGCGCACTCGGTTGGGTATATGGGGCGGATCAACGAGAAAGAGCTGAAGAGCCTCGATCCGGTCAACTACAGCGGCACCCATCACATCGGCAAAACCGGCATCGAGCGTTTCTACGAGCCGGAATTGCACGGTCAGGTTGGTTACGAAGAAGTCGAGACCAACGCCCGTGGCCGCGTGCTGCGTGTGCTCAAGCGCACCGATCCGATTCCGGGCAAGGACATCGTCCTCAGTCTGGACATCAAATTGCAGGAAGCGGCCGAGGCAGCATTGGGCGGGCGTCGCGGTGCGGTGGTGGCGCTCGATCCGAAGACTGGCGAAGTGCTGGCCATGGTCAGCCAGCCGAGTTTCGACCCGAACCTGTTCGTCACTGGCATCAGCTTCAAGGCTTATGCCGAGCTGCGTGATTCCATTGATCGACCGCTGTTCAATCGTGTGCTGCGCGGTCTGTACCCGCCGGGTTCGACGATCAAACCGGCGGTGGCGATTGCCGGTCTCGATTCCGGTGTGGTGACAGCGTCGAGCCGGGTGTTCGACCCCGGCTACTACATGCTGCCCAACTACGATCACAAATACCGTAACTGGAACCGCACCGGTGACGGCTTCGTCGATCTTGATACGGCGATCATGCGTTCCAACGACACCTACTTCTATGACCTGGCCCACAAGCTCGGCATTGATCGGTTGTCGGCTTATATGAACAAGTTCGGCATCGGCCAGAAGGTCTCGCTGGACATGTTCGAAGAATCCCCCGGCCTGATGCCGTCCCGCGAGTGGAAGCGGGCGACGCGCAAGCAAGCATGGTTCCCGGGTGAAACACTGATCCTCGGGATCGGTCAGGGCTACATGCAATCGACCCCGCTGCAGCTGGCTCAGGCCACGGCGCTGGTCGCCAACAAAGGCATCTGGAATCGTCCGCACCTGGCCAAATCCCTCGAAGGGGTGAAGCCGGTGGACGAAAATCCGATGCCGGACATTGTCCTGCGTGATCCGTCCGACTGGACCAAGGTCAACCACGGCATGCAGCAGGTGATGCACGGCGCGCGAGGTACTGCGCGCAAAGCAGCGATCGGCGCGCAATACCGGATTGCCGGCAAGTCGGGTACCGCTCAGGTGGTGGCGATCAAGCAGGGTGAGAAGTACGACCGTTCCAAGGTTCAGGAGCGCCACCGCGACCACGCCTTGTTCGTCGGTTTTGCCCCGGCCGATGACCCGAAAATTGTTGTATCGGTGATGGTCGAGAACGGTGAGTCCGGCTCCGGTGTTGCGGCGCCGGTGGTGCGGCAGGTCATGGATGCCTGGCTGCTCGATCAGGACGGACGCTTGAAGGCCGAATACGCCAGCCCAATCAGTGCGGAGGCTACGGCCCGTGATGAATAACTTTGATCGCATGCTCTCCAGTGAGGATGTGATGCGTCGCCGCGCGACGCTGCTGCAAAGACTGCATATCGATGGCCCGTTGTTGATCCTGCTGCTGATTCTCGCTGCCGGCAGCCTGTTCGTGCTGTACTCGGCGAGCGGCAAGAGCTGGGATCTGCTGGCCAAGCAAGCCACCTCGTTCGGCATCGGTCTGGTGTCGATGATCATCATCGCCCAGTTCGAACCGCGCTTCATGGCGCGTTGGGTGCCACTTGGCTATGTGATCGGCGTGGTGCTGCTGTTGGTGGTGGACATCATGGGTCATAACGCCATGGGCGCCACGCGCTGGATCAATATCCCCGGGGTGATCCGCTTCCAGCCCTCGGAGTTCATGAAAATCCTGATGCCGGCGACCATTGCCTGGTATTTGTCCAAGCGTACGCTGCCGCCGCAACTCAAGCATGTCGGCATCAGCCTGATGCTGATCGGTGTGCCGTTCGCGCTGATCGTGCGTCAGCCCGATCTCGGCACTTCGCTGCTGATTCTGGCGGGCGGCGCGTTCGTGCTGTTCATGGGCGGGCTGCGCTGGCGCTGGATTCTCAGTGTATTGGCGGCGGCGATCCCGGTGTCGGTGGCGATGTGGTTCTTCATCATGCACGACTACCAGAAGCAGCGAATCCTGACCTTCCTCGACCCGGAAAGCGATCCGCTGGGCACCGGCTGGAACATTATTCAGTCGAAAGCCGCGATCGGTTCCGGCGGCGTGTTCGGCAAGGGCTGGCTGCTGGGCACCCAATCGCACCTGGACTTCCTGCCGGAAAGCCACACTGACTTCATCATTGCCGTGCTCGGTGAAGAGTTCGGCCTGGTGGGCATTTGCGCCTTGTTGCTGATCTATCTGCTGCTGATTGGCCGGGGGCTGGTGATCACCGCCCAGGCGCAAACGCTGTTCGGCAAATTGCTCGCCGGTTCGTTGACCATGACGTTTTTTGTTTACGTTTTCGTCAACATCGGTATGGTCAGTGGCCTGCTGCCAGTTGTAGGGGTGCCGTTGCCGTTCATTAGCTACGGAGGAACTTCGCTGGTGACGCTGCTGTCAGCGTTTGGGGTTTTGATGTCGATCCATACCCATCGCAAGTGGATCGCACAGGTTTGAATAAGGTGAAGAGTTCAATGCAAGTAATGCGTGGCTGGGCGACTCGATGCGCGCCGCTGGTTGGCCTGATGGGCCTGCTGGGCAGCGTGCAGGAAGCGCTGGCCGGCGAATACGAAGGCTCGCCGCAGGTGGCCGAGTTCGTCGGTGAAATGACCCGCGACTACGGTTTCGCCGGTGAGCAATTGATGGCGGTGTTCCGCGAGGCTCAGCGCAAACAGGCGATTCTCGACGCCATTTCCAGACCTGCCGAGCGGGTCAAACAGTGGAAAGAATACCGCCCGATGTTCATCACCGACGCGCGTATCGCCCGTGGTGTGGATTTCTGGCGTCAGCACGAGGCGACCCTGGCCCGTGCCGAACAGGAATACGGCGTACCGGCACAAGTCATCGTGTCGATCATCGGCGTTGAAACCTTTTTCGGACGTAATACCGGCAATTACCGGGTAATCGATGCCTTGTCGACGCTCGGTTTCGACTATCCTCCCCGTGCCGAATTTTTCCGCAAGGAACTGCGTGAGTTCCTGCTGCTGGCCCGTGAAGAACAGGTCGATCCATTGACCCTCAAAGGCTCTTACGCCGGGGCCATGGGCCTGCCGCAGTTCATGCCGAGCAGCTTTCGCGCCTATGCGGTGGATTTCGACGGTGACGGCCACATCAATATCTGGAACAACCCGGATGATGCGATCGGCAGCGTAGCGAGCTATTTCAAGCGTCACGGCTGGGTCGCCGGTGAGCCGGTGGTCAGCCGTGCCGATGTGCGTGGCGAGCAGGTCGACGAAGGCCTGACCACCGGTATCGAGCCGACGAAAACGGTCGGAGAGTTGCGAGCGCTGGGCTGGTCAAGTCATGATGCGCTGCGCGATGATATGCCGGTTACTGCATTTCGCCTCGAAGGCGACAACGGCCCTGAATACTGGATGGGCCTGAAGAATTTCTACGCGATCACGCGTTATAACCGCAGCGTGATGTACGCCATGGCCGTACATCAACTGTCTGAACAGCTGGTACAAGCACGGGGCGTCAAGTAATGCAGGCATTGCCTAACAGTAAACCCCTGAAGCTGGTGGCATTCGCTGCGTTGGCAGTGCTGGTCGCCAGTTGTTCGACCAGCCGTTCGCCAACGCCGAAAACCTCGAATACTGCTGTGCGCGCGCAACCGGGCCTGGACATCAACCGTGCGCACAAAGACGGCGCGCCGTGGTGGGACGTCGACGTGTCGCGCATCCCCGATGCGACGCCGACCCTGCACACCGGCCCGTACAAGGCCAACCCGTACACCGTACTGGGCAAAACCTACTTCCCGCTGCAGGAATCCAAGACCTACGTCGCTTCCGGCACGGCGTCCTGGTACGGCACCAAGTTTCATGGCCAGAACACTGCCAACGGCGAGGTCTATGACCTGTATGGCATGAGCGCCGCCCACAAGACATTACCGCTGCCAAGTTACGTTCGGGTGACCAACCTGGACAACAACCGCACAGTAATCCTGCGGGTCAACGACCGTGGGCCGTTCTATTCCGATCGCATCATCGACTTGTCCTACGCCGCCGCGAAAAAACTCGGTTACGCCGAAACCGGCACCGCACGGGTCAAGGTCGAAGGCATCGATCCGCAGCAATACTGGGCCGCCAAGGGCCGTCCGGCACCATTGATGCTCAACGAGCCGCAGGTCGCGCAGAACAGCGCTCCGGTGATCACGGCCTCGGCCGGCACCGTCGAGCAATGGACGCCGCCACCGCAACAACACGCCTCTGACACCGTCCCCGTGCCGATGAGTGCAAAAAAAAACGCTTCTGCAACAGCAACTGGCCAGTATCTGCAGGTGGGCGCGTTCGCCAACCCGGACGCTGCAGAGCTGCTGAGGTCGAAGCTCAGCGGGATGGTGAGCGCTCCGGTGTTCATCAGCTCGATCGTGCGCAATCAGCAGACTCTGCATCGGGTACGCCTGGGGCCGATCGGTTCGCCGGGTGAAATTGCCCAGGTGCAGAACAGCGTGCGCCTGGCCAACCTTGGTTCGCCAAGTGTGGTCACCGAGTAACACGTAGAACTTGATTGACGGTTCACTTGCGGTATTGGGGGGTGAACCAGGTTGTTGGCTCGTCGAAGAACAAAAGCCCGGCAAGGGTGACTGGAGTGAGCAACTGAACACGCGATGGCTCGTTAGAAAGTCATCTGATTAAATTTTGTCCGCAAGGACAGTTTCCATTAGCGATTTCGAGAGACGGATGAACATCACCACCTTTGCCAAACGCCTGTGTCTGCTAGTCCCGCTGCTCCTCTCGCCAGCCGCCTTCGCGGCCGAGATGATGCCGTCGCCACCGCAACTGGCCGCCAAAGCCTACGTACTCATGGATGCCGCCAGCGGTAACGTGCTGGTAGAGAACAACGGTGACCAGCGTCTGCCACCGGCCAGTCTGACCAAGCTGATGACCGCGTACATCGCGACCCTGGAAATCCGTCGCGGCCAGATCGGTGAAAACGATCCGGTGACCGTCAGCGAAAACGCCTGGCGCACCGGCGGTTCGCGGATGTTCATCAAAGTCGGCTCGCAGGTGACTGTCAGCGATTTGCTGCACGGCATCATCATCCAGTCCGGCAACGACGCCAGCGTGGCGCTGTCCGAGCACATCGCCGGTAGCGAAGATGCGTTCGCCGATCTGATGAACAAGACTGTCACCGATCTGGGCATGACCAATACCCACTTCATGAACCCGACCGGTCTGCCAAATCCTGAGCACTACTCGTCGGCTCACGACATGGCGATTCTGGCCCGCGCAATCATCCACGAAGACCCGGCTCACTACGCGATCTACTCGCAGAAAGAGTTCTTCTGGAACGGCATCAAGCAGCCTAACCGCAACCTGCTGCTGTGGCGCGACAAGACCGTTGACGGTCTGAAAACCGGTCACACCGACGAAGCCGGCTACTGCATGGTGTCCTCGGCTGTACGTGATGGCCAGCGCCTGATTGCTGTGGTGTTCGGCACCAACAGCGAAGTGGCCCGTGCTGCTGAAACCCAGAAGCTGCTGACTTACGGCTTCCGTTTCTTCGAAACCCAGACCTTCTACCAGAAGGGCACCGAACTGGCTCAGGCCCCGGTGTGGAAAGGCACCACCAATCAAGTCAAGGCCGGCCTGGCTGAAGACCTGACCATGACCCTGCCAAAAGGCCAACTGAAGAAGCTTGCTGCGAGCATGACCATGAACCCGCAACTGACCGCGCCAATCGCCAAGGGCGACGTGATCGGTAAAGTCGAAGTCAAACTGGAAGACAAGGTCGTGCACAGCGCGGACCTGATCGCTCTGGATGGCGTCGAGGAGGGTGGTATCTTCCGCCGCATGTGGGATAGCATCCGTCTATTCTTCTACGGCTTGTTCAACTGATTTGTGTTGACCTGCATGGCCCCGCCCCGATCCGGTGCGGGGCCATGCGCGTTATCACGGCTTGCGCTCAAGAGGCCGTTACGCCATGACCGATACCGAAGTAAAGGCGCCAAAGATCGAATTCCCGCAGACTGATTATCCGATTAAGGTGATCAGCGATACGGGTGTTGGCAACAAGGACAAGATCATCGAGATCGTCCTGAAGCACGCCACCATCAATGATGAGCGCATCGACGAGCGTCAAAGCAGCAACGGCAAATACACCACCATCCAGTTGCACATCGTCGCGACCGATCAGGATCAGCTGTACAACATCAACAGCGATCTGCGGGCAACCGGTTTCGTGCACATGGTGTTGTGATGCCGGGCACGCTGGGCTTTCGTGAGCTCGGCCAGATGGCTTACGAGCCGGTCTGGCATGCCATGCAACGTTTTACCAACGAACGCGGCAGCGATGCCGCCGACGAAATCTGGCTCGTCGAACACCCACCGGTGTTCACTCAGGGCCAGGCCGGCAAGGCCGAACACTTGCTGCTGCCGGGCGATATCCCGGTGGTGCAGGTCGATCGCGGCGGCCAGGTGACTTATCATGGTCCGGGCCAGTTAGTGGCCTACCTGTTGCTGGATGTACGCAAGCTGGGTTTCGGCGTGCGTGATCTGGTCAGTCGCATGGAGCTTTGCCTGATCGAACTGCTGGCCAGCTACGGCGTAACCGCAGCGGCCAAGCCAGATGCTCCCGGCGTGTACGTCGACGGAGCGAAAATCGCTTCTCTGGGTTTGCGGATTCGCCACGGTTGTTCCTTTCATGGCCTGGCCCTGAACGTGGATATGAACCTGGAACCGTTTCGACGGATTAATCCCTGCGGCTATGCCGGGCTGGCGATGACCCAGCTGAGCGATCACGCAGGATCGATTGAATTTGCCGAGGTAAGTGCCCGGCTGCGTGCGCAGCTCGTCAAACACCTCGACTATGCTGAGCAGACGACCCTGACGGGCGGAATCGACTGATATGACTACTGATGCAGTGCAAACCATGATCCCGACGCTCGACGTGACCGAGCGCCCGGCCCCGCGTCCCAAGGTAGAAGCCGGCGTCAAGCTGCGCGGCGCCGAGAAGGTTGCACGCATCCCGGTAAAGATCATTCCGACCACCGAACTGCCGAAGAAACCTGACTGGATTCGTGTGCGCATCCCGGTTTCGCCGGAAGTTGACCGGATCAAGAGCCTGCTGCGCAAACACAAGCTGCACAGCGTTTGCGAAGAAGCGTCCTGCCCGAACCTCGGTGAGTGCTTCTCCGGCGGCACCGCGACTTTCATGATCATGGGTGACATCTGCACCCGTCGCTGCCCGTTCTGCGACGTCGGCCACGGTCGTCCAAAGCCACTGGACGTCAACGAGCCGGAAAGCCTGGCCATCGCCATCGCCGACCTCAAGCTCAAGTACGTGGTGATCACCTCGGTTGACCGCGACGACCTGCGTGACGGCGGTGCCCAGCACTTTGCCGACTGCATCCGCGAAATCCGCAAATTGTCGCCGAACGTGCAGCTCGAGACCCTGGTCCCGGACTACCGTGGCCGTATGGATGTCGCGCTGGAAATCACCGCAGCCGAGCCGCCGGATGTGTTCAACCACAACCTGGAAACCGTGCCGCGCCTGTACAAGGCTGCGCGTCCGGGTTCGGATTACCAGTGGTCGCTGACCCTGCTGCAACGTTTCAAGCAGATGATGCCGCACATTCCGACCAAGTCCGGTCTGATGCTGGGTCTGGGCGAGACCGACGAAGAAGTCATTGAAGTCATGAAGCGCATGCGCGAACACGACATCGACATGCTGACCCTCGGTCAGTACCTGCAACCGTCGCGCAGCCACTTGCCGGTACAGCGTTTCGTGCACCCGGACACCTTCGCCTGGTTTGCCGAAGAAGGTTACAAGATGGGCTTCAAGAACGTCGCTTCCGGCCCGTTGGTACGTTCTTCGTACCATGCCGACGAGCAGGCGAAGCTGGTCAAGGCTGAGCTGCTGGGTTCCTGATCCGGCGCTGAATCAAAAAATGCCCGCCGAGGTTTTAACGCCCGGCGGGCATTTTTTTGCCCGTCTTACATTCGCTGCTGATTTTTCCTGCAACCTGCGGCGTGGCCGACCCTCTTCTGTTTGCCCCCGTTCCTGACTACTGTGTGTGCATGACTTACAGGGAGATCCAAGGATGACCGTTCGACCGACCCACACACTTTGTCCGCACAGAGCCGTGCCCGCGCTGCCCTCAGAAGGGCTGATCGGTGTCATTGCTCCTGCGGGTCCCGGAACCCTGGACACCGATAAAGCGGTGCAATGGATGCGCGCGCGTGGCTATGGGCTGAAGGTGTTTCCAGGTGTCTATGAAAAGGATGGCTATCTGGCCGGCAGTGATGATGTGCGCCTGCGAGACCTGCACGCGGCGTTCGCTGACCCCGAGGTCGACGCGATCATTTGCCTGCGTGGCGGCTACGGCACGCCGCGCCTGCTCGACCGGATCGACTACGACCTGCTCAGCCGCAACGCCAAGCCATTCGTCGGCTACAGCGATATCACCGCGCTACACCTGGCCATCAGCCGTTATGCCGGATTCGTGACCTTCCACGGGCCGCTACTCAATGCTGATCTGCTGGGCGACAAGGAGCCGCCAACCGTCACTTCGTTCTTTGCCATGCTGCGCGGGCAATTGAAGGCGGGAAGTGTGCTGAGCCATCCGGTGGCTTATCCGTTGACCACGGTCGAACCCGGTATCGCCCACGGTCGCTTGCTTGGCGGCAATCTGGCGATGATTGCATCGACGTTGGGTACGCCATACGAGATTGATGTCGAAGGGGTGATTCTGCTGATCGAAGACGTCAACGAGCCGCTATATCGTATTGACCGGTTGCTGACCCAGATGCGTCTGGCCGGCAAGCTGGCGAGGTTGCGCGGGGTGTTGGTCGGGGATATTGCAGGCGTGGATATCGAAGCGCTGAACCGCTTGCTCAAGCAGACCTTCGAGCCTTTACGAATTCCGGTTTTGTCTGGCTGGCGTAGCGGGCATTGTGATCCGAACCTGACATTGCCGATGGGCGCGTTGGTGCGGCTGGATGCCGGGAAGAAGGAATTGATGCTGGAGCAGGATGTGGTGATCAAGGCTTAAAGATTTATTGCCTGATAGTCAGTCTTCGCGAGCAAGCTCGCTCCCACATTTGATCTGTGGCGTTCACAGAACCAATGTGGGAGCGAGCCTGCTCGCGAAAGCGGTATACGCCATACGACAGTCTTTCTACTGAGTACGCAGGCTTTCCAGCAACTTGTGCGTCGGATACCCGTCCGCCGGCCAGCCAAATGACTGCTGGGCACTGCGAATCGCCTTACGGGTATTGGCGCCGATAATCCCGTCCGCGGTGCCAGCGTCGTAATTGCGCGCACTCAGCAGCGTCTGCAATTCCATGCGCTCGGTACGGCTCAGCGGCAGGTCATCTTTCGGCCAACTGCCGTTGATCAAACCGCCGCCGTTGAAACGCTCCGATAAAAGGCTAACCGCCAATGCATAGGACGACGAGTTGTTGTACTTGAGGATCGCCCGGAAGTTGTCGAGGATCAGGAACGCCGGGCCACGATAGCCCGCCGGAAGCAGCAGGGCGGCGGACAGCTGATCAGTGCCCGCAGGTGCCTGGCCGCCGTTCGGCAGAATCACGCCCAACTGACGCCATTCGGCAACGCTCTTGCGAATCGCGCCATCAGCCAGGGTGTAGTTGAAGCTGCTCGGCAGTTGTACTTCGAAGCCCCACGGCTGGCCGCGTTGCCAGCCAGAGCTTTGCAGGTAATGTGCGGTGGAGGCCAGCGCGTCCGCTGGGCTGCCCCAGATATCACGGCGGCCATCGCCGTCAAAGTCCACAGCGTGGGTGTTGTAGGTAGTCGGAATGAACTGGGTCTGGCCCATCGCACCCGCCCAGGAGCCGAGCATCTTCTCCGGTGTGATATCGCCCTGTTGCAGGATCTGCAGGGCGGCGATCAGCTGAGCGTGGGCAAAGCCCGGGCGGCGGCCTTCGTAGGCGAGGGTGGCCAGGGAGTTGATCACCGACTTGCTGCCCTGAAACTGGCCGAAGTTGCTTTCCATACCCCACACCGACACCAGCGCCTGGCGGTCGACGCCATATCGCTGTTCGATGCTTTGCAGGATGTCGGCGTACTGACTGATCAGCGCCTGACCTTTTCGGACGCGCAGCGGCGAGAGGGCGCCATCGAGGTATTCCCACACTGGCCGGGAGAACTCCGGTTGACTGCGGTCGGCCCGAATCACGCTGGCGTCGAAGCTGACATTGGCGAACGCGCGATCGAACAGATCCGCACGAATTCCGGCGGCCAGGGCATCCTTGCGGAAACCGGCCTGCCATTCAGCGAAGGTTTGAGTCGGTTGCAGATCGAGAGGGTCGGCGGACGGCACTACCGGCGGGATAATCGCTGGGGCCGTGGCGACAGGGGCAGCTTGAAGGGGTTGCGCATCGGCGGCGGTGGGTTTTTCCGCGCAGGCGACAAGCAGAATGAAGCTGGAGGCAGCGATCAATTGGCGAACAGGCCAACGACGGGAAAGACTAAAGGGCATGCACGGTTCCAGGGGATACGAATCAGGTGCAGACCTTAACATGACCGAGGGGTACTGCGCTTCAGGCAGCCAGAAAGTAAGAAGCCTCCCAGCTGTCAGACTGGAAGGCTTCGCGGCGGTAGCTGCCTTTACCCTTGGTTGGTCGTTCCTGACGACTGCGGAACAGCGGCTGGGCGACGATGGATTTGGCCTTGTTGGGGCCATGTTTCGATGGCTTTTTGCTCATGAGGATTCTCTCGAGTGAGTGAGTTTTGCGGGGGAAATAATCTGCCGATGTCGGGCGTCTGTCCAGTCCCTGATAGGTAGGAATATTCTGACATTTTCGCGAGCAAGCTCGCTCCCACATTTGGAATGCATTTCAATGTGGGAGCGAGCTTGCTCGCGAATGGCCGTTATGCGGTAGAACAGATTATTCGGCGGGGAGTGTCAGACGCTGGCCAGACATCAATAATGCCAAGCGGCTCAGGCTCATCCATGGCGAGCCGGCTGCCTGACCTTTGATCTGCGCATCGATACGCTGAGCTTCGAGCAACAACTGCGCCCAGCGTTGCGCCGAGTAGCGTTGCAGGGCTTTGCTCATTAACGGTTTGCGCTTGTCCCAGACCGGCGGTCTGGCCTGACTGAAACACTTGTCCAGCGGCGTGCCCTGGCTGTACTGCAACGAGATGTTGGCCAGCAGACGCAACTCCCGCGCCAGCGCCCAGAGAATCACCGGTGGCTCGACACCCTCGCCACGCAAGCCTTCCAGCATGCGCAAGGCATGGGCCGGCTCGCCGTTGAGCACGGCGTCGGTCAAGCCGAACACGTCAAAACGCGCACTGTCGGCCACAGCGGCCTGCACGGTTTCAACAGAGATCTGGCCACCTTCGGCCATCAGCTTGAGCTTCTCGATTTCCTGCGCGGCAGCGAGCAGGTTGCCCTCGACACGCGCAGCAATCAATTCGACGGCGTCCTGAGTCGCCGATAGCCCGGCCTGAGAGAGACGCTGACGAATCCAGCTCGGCAATTGATTGGCGTCCACCGGCCAGATCTGAATGAACTGGGTTTGCTGGCCTTCAACCAGCGCCTTGCCCCACTTGGTTTTCTGCGCACTGCCATCGAGCTTGGGCAGGCTGACCAGAAGCACCGTGTCTTCAGCGGGGCGCGAGCAGTATTCGATAAGTGCCGCGGCACCTTTGTCACCGGGCTTGCCCGAAGGCAGACGCAGTTCCAGCAGGCGTTTTTCCGAGAACAACGACATGCTGGCACCGGCCTGCAACAACGTACCCCAATCGAAATTGGCGTCGGCGGCAAAGACCTGGCGTTCGTCAAAACCTTGCTGGCGCGCAGCACCGCGGATGGCGTCGGCGGCTTCCTGGCACAGCAGCGGGTCATCGCCACTGATGATGTAGACCGGGCCGAGAGCGCCTTGCAGGTGTTTGCCGAGTTGGGCGGGAGCGAGCTTCATAAGAAATGCCGAACGGGGCGCCTGAGCGCCCCGAACGTCTTACTGCTGCGGTATTTCGAGCGGCGACTGACGCGGGGTTTCCGCTTCAGCCTTTTGCGCCGCTTGCAGCGCATCGGCTTCTGCCTTGGCGCGGTCATTGGCGGCTTGCTGCAGTTGTTGCAGCTGGCCCGGCGTCAGTTGCTGCAGGCGCAGCATCATGCGCTGAACCAGTTCGCGAGTGGTTTCGCGACGGGCATCGTTGGCTTCCTGATCGGAGCCCACGAGGTTGTTGCCGTCGTGGATAAACACTTTCTGAACTTCAAGTTTGTCGCTGAGCAGTTGCAGGTTCTTGTCGCCACGGATCTCATAGTTCAGAACAGTGTTGACCTGATACTCGCCCGTACGACCGGCACCGGCGTAGCTGAGGATGCGCTGGCTCTCCTGCTGGTCAGCCAGGTACAGCTTGTACGGAGCACCGCTGTAAACCTTGACGCCGCTCGACTCCAGCACCTGACGCAGTTGCGTGACCGTCTCGCCGTAGGCGTTACGGGCGCTCAGGTCGAGTTCCTTGATCGACAGTTCGTTGGTGCCGGTACCGCGCAGCTGGAAACCGCAGGCGCTCAACAGAACGGCGAGGCCCATCACCAGCAGATTGCGTTTGATCATTGTGTTGCTCCCCTTGAAACCACGTGGGCCGACTGTACGGCCCGAAAGGTTTTACTTGGCGTCAGGCGAACCTGAC
Organism: Pseudomonas sp. CROZ-RG-20F-R04-15; assembly: GCF_022662375.1. Lineage (GTDB taxonomy): Bacteria > Pseudomonadota > Gammaproteobacteria > Pseudomonadales > Pseudomonadaceae > Aquipseudomonas. Next base: position 147,030 of record NZ_JAKNQL010000005.1, read on the forward strand.
GCCCGATCCAATTAGCTGGCGACGATATTGACCAGTTTCCCGGGCACTACGATCACTTTACGAATAGTCAGACCATCGACGAAACGCAGTACGTTTTCGTTGGCACGGGCTGCCGCTTCAACTTCTTCACGCGTTGCGCTGGCTGGCATGTCGATCTGACCGCGCAGCTTGCCGTTGACCTGGATCACCAGGGTCAGGCTGTCCTGTACCAGCGCGCTTTCGTCGACTGCCGGCCAGCCAGCGTCGATGACTGCGTCGGCGTGACCCAGCTTGTTCCACAGCTCGTGGCTGATGTGCGGCGTGATTGGCGCCAGCAGCAAAGTCACGGCTTCCAGACCTTCGTGAATCAGTGCGCGATCCTGTGCGGTGCCTTGTGCGGCTTTTTCCAGCACGTTCATCAGCGTCATCACCTGAGCGATGGCGGTGTTGAATTTGTGGTTCTGGCCGACGTCGTGGCTGGCTTGCTTGATGGCCACGTGGATCGAGCGGCGAACGGCTTTCTGCTCGTCGTTGAGACCGGCGATATCCAGTTTGCCCGGCAAGCCCTGACTGACATGGGCTTGCGCCAGACGCCAGACGCGCTTGAGGAAACGGTGCGAACCTTCAACGCCGGAGTCGGACCATTCGGCGCTCATGTCTGGCGGCGAGGCGAACATCATGAACAGGCGGCAGGTATCGGCGCCGAACTGATCGATCATCGACTGTGGGTCGACACCGTTGTTCTTCGACTTGGCCATCTTCTCGGTGCCGCCGATTTCCACCGGCAGACCGTCGGACTTCAGTTTGGCGCTGATGACCTTGGCTTTGCTGTCGCGCTCGAGTTCTACGTCCGCCGGGTTGAACCAGGTGTAGGCACCATTGGCTTCGCGACGGTAGTAGGTTTCGGCGATCACCATGCCTTGGGTCAGCAGGTTCTTGAACGGCTCGTTGGAGCTGACCAGACCTTCGTCACGCATCAGCTTGTGGAAGAAGCGTGCATAGAGCAGGTGCAGAATGGCGTGTTCGATACCACCGATGTACTGATCGACCGGCAGCCAGTGGTCAGCGGCGGATTTTTCCACCAGACCGCCTTCAAAGTGCGGCGAGGCGTAACGCGCGTAGTACCACGAGGACTCGACGAAAGTGTCCATGGTGTCGGTTTCACGCTTGGCAGGCTGGCCGCATTTCGGGCAGCTGCACTCGTAGAATTCAGGCATGCGTGCCAGCGGCGAACCGGCGCCGTCCGGCACCACGTCTTCCGGCAGGACCACAGGCAGTTGATCTTCCGGCACCGGCACGTCACCGCAAGCATCACAGTGGATGATCGGGATCGGGCAGCCCCAGTAGCGCTGGCGGCTGATGCCCCAGTCGCGCAGACGGAACTGGGTACGCGAGGCGCCCAGTTCTTTCTTGATCAGGGCCACTTCCATGGCGTCGAACGCGCCAGCGAAGTCGAGGCCATCGAATTCGCCGGAGTTGATCAGCGTGCCGTGCTCGCCATAGGCGTCTTGCCACGGGGCCGGGTTGCTGTCGCCAGAGCTGGTACGCACTACCGATTTCACCGGCAGGTTGTACTTGTGAGCGAATTCGAAATCGCGCTCGTCGTGCGCCGGTACAGCCATGACTGCGCCGTCGCCGTAGTGCATCAGCACGTAGTTGGCGACCCAGACCGGGAGTTTTTCACCGGTCAGCGGGTGCTCGACGAACAGGCCGGTTGGCAGGCCTTTCTTCTCTTGCGTGGCAACGTCGGCTTCGGCAACGCTGCCGCCCTTGCATTCAGCGATGAACGCTTGCAGCTCGGTGTTGTTTTTTGCCGCCAGAGTGGCCAGTGGATGCTCGGCAGCCACGGCGACATAGGTCGCGCCCATCAGGGTGTCCGGACGGGTGGTGAAGACTTTCAGGGTGCCGGCTTCGCCGATGGAATCGACGTTGTACGGGAACTGCACTTCCATGCCGCGGGATTTGCCGATCCAGTTGCGTTGCATGGTCTTGACCTGTTCAGGCCAGCCAGTCAGTTCGTCGAGGCTCTCCAGCAACTCATCCGCATAAGCGGTGATCTTGAAGTAGTACATCGGGATTTCGCGCTTTTCGATCAGCGCGCCGGAACGCCAGCCGCGACCGTCGATCACCTGTTCGTTAGCGAGAACGGTCTGATCGATCGGGTCCCAGTTCACGGTGCCGTTTTTACGGTAGATCACACCTTTTTCGAACAGGCGAGTGAACAGCCATTGTTCCCAGCGGTAGTAATCCGGCTTGCAGGTAGTGACTTCGCGCGACCAGTCGACCGCCAGGCCCAGGCTGCGCAGCTGGGTTTTCATGTAGGCGATGTTTTCGTAGGTCCACTTGGCCGGCGCGACGTTGTTTTTCATCGCGGCGTTTTCCGCCGGCATGCCGAAGGCGTCCCAACCCATCGGTTGCAGAACGTTCTTGCCGAGCATGCGCTGGTAGCGGGAGATCACGTCGCCGATGGTGTAGTTGCGCACATGCCCCATGTGTAGCTTGCCGCTGGGGTAAGGGAACATCGACAGGCAGTAGTAGGTTTCCTTGCCTGGCTGTTCACTGACTTCAAAGGACTTTTGCTCGTCCCAGAACGACTGGGCGGCGGCTTCGATTTCACGGGGCTGATATTGTTCGTGCATGGCTACTTTTGTACTGGATAGGGGTGGCCTAATCCTCTTCAACGCAGGTTCCGGGATTGGCCCGGACGAGCTGGAAGTGGAATTACAGGAAGCGCCGTAGCATACATGACCGCGCTTGGCCTAGGGAAACCCTGATTACAGCTACATGCGCCGTAACACATGCGCCGGGGGCCGTTGGTCGCGGCGTGCAGCCGGTTTGTACAGCGAAGCTAAGCTCTAACTGGGGAGTGAGTCTTATCTTCAATGAGGTGAGGGATGGTGGAGCAACGGCAAAAAAACGTGACTAAACCCGAGTTGTACGAGAGGTTGATCGATCGTCTGGGTATGGCCCTGGACGCTGTAAAAACCGCTGACCGGCTGCGCGACGAGCGCCCCCTGGAACTGGAATTGCGTGGCTTGAGCCCCGCTGAGTTCAAACTGGTCAAGGCCTATCTGGATCGTAGTGAACGTGAATCGCACGGATGCCTGTCACAAGCAGTGAAGCAGCTCGATGCAGCACATTCGGCCAAGGTCATCTGGCTCAAGGACAAGGCGCCCGGCAGAGACACCGTCAAGGTTCGCTCTTTGCAGGCCAAGTAAGCGCATGGCAGGTCAAGAACCGGATCTTTTTCTACAGGATCCCACCTATTGGTTGTAACGCTTTATTAACACTCTTAGGCTTCGGGCATCTCTGGAGATGCTCGATGCCCTTTCGTTATTTCATCAAACAACTTTTATTACCCCCCGGCATTCTCTTGCTGCTGTTGCTGGCTGCGTGGTGGTTGCGCCGCTCGCGGCCGCGCCTGGCTGGCGTGTGCTTTGCGCTTGGCTTTGGCGGATTGTGGCTGATGAGCCTGCCGGTGGTGGTGCAGTGGGGCGCCAAAGCGCTGGAGCGCGAACCGCCATTGGCCCGTGAGGAGTGGGCAACGCTGGCACAACGTGCCGATGCCATTGTGGTGTTGGGCTCCGGGCGGGAGCGTGGTGATCTGGCGTGGGGCGAGGATCAGCCGACCGGCGTGGGGCTTGAGCGTCAGCGGTATGCGGCTCGACTGGCGAAGGCATCCGGTTTGCCGATTTTGACCACTGGTGGCCTGCATTACGGTACGCCGCCGACCGAGGCGAAGTTGATGGCGGATTCGTTGCGCGATGACTTCGGTGTGACCGTGCGTTGGCAGGAAGGTGAAAGCCGTACCACGTGGGAAAACGCCAAATTCACCGCCGACATACTGTTGCCACAAGGGATCAAGCGCGTGGTTGTCGTCACTCAGGCCTGGCACATGCCGCGCTCGGTGTGGAGTTTTCAACAGGCGGGATTTGAAGTGGTGCCGGCGCCGGTCGGGTTTCTGGGGACCGATAACGCAAGACCGTTTGGTGGCTGGTTGCCGGAGTTCAAATCGATCTGGCAGAGCGGGCAGTTGCTGAATGAAGCGGTGGGGCAGGTGGGGTATTCGTTGTTTTACCGCGGTGATTGATCGTTCCCACGCTCTGCGTGGGAATGCATCCCGTGGCGCTCTGCGCCACATCCGAAGCGGAACGCGGAGCGTCCCCGGCGGCATTCCCACGCGGAGCGTGGGAACGATCATTGTCGGAGGCTTTAAAGGGTTTTCGACATCCGGCTCGCCATCAGCGCCCAGCCAAACAGCAGCAAGCACAGGATGATCAACGGCCACGAACGCCATTGCAGGTAAGGCGTCAGGTTGTGCATCGGCACCACTTCGCCGTACAAAATGCCCTGTTCAAATTGCGGAATCTGCTCGGTGATCTGCCCGAACGGGTTGATCAGTCCGGTCACGCCGTTGTTGGTTGCGCGGATCATCCAGCGACCCGCCTCCAGTGCGCGCATCTGCGCCATCTGCAAATGTTGCAGCGGACCGATCGAGGTGCCGAACCAGGTGTCATTGCTGATCGTCAGCAGCAGATCGCTGCGCGCCGACAGGCTGGCGGCGAATTCCGGATAGACCACCTCGTAGCAGATGAACGGCGCAATCTGATAACCCTTGGCCTGCAACAGTGCCTGATCCGCCGGGCCACGGGCGAAGTCCGACATCGGCAGGTCGAAGAAGGCGATCAGCCCGCGCAACACATCCTGCAACGGTACGTACTCGCCGAATGGCACCAGTTTCTGCTTCAGGTAGGTGCCATCGCCTTCGCCCACTACGGTGATGCCGTTGAAGAAGCGTTTTTCGTGACGAACGGTTTGGCGAATCGGCACACCAGTGATCAGCGCCGATTTACGTTCGGCAGCGAAGGTGCCCATCATGCTCAGGTAACCTTCGGCAGACTCCTTGAGTACCGGCACGGCGGTTTCCGGCCAGATCAGCAGATCGACCGGTTTCGAGCGGAAACTCAAGTCGCGGTACAGCGCCAGTTGGGCGTTGAGTTCGGCCGGATCCCATTTCATGCTTTGCGCGACGTTGCCCTGAATCGCGGCAACCGTCAGAGGTGCGCCGGACGGGCTGGTCCAGGCGTGGCCTTTAAGCGCGATACCGGCAATCCAAGGGCCGACCAGCAACACCAGACCCGCAGCGACAAAACCTTTGCGGCCGGTTTGCAGCAGGCGGGAAGCGTTGTAGATCAGTGCTGCAGTCAGTGCCAGTACGAACGATACCAGCCACATGCCACCGACCGGCGCAAGCCCGGCCAATGGACCGTCGAGCTGGCTGTAACCGGAATACAGCCACGGGAAACCGGTGAGGAACCAGCCACGAAACGCTTCCTGGCCGACCCATAACGCAGCAAACGCCAAGGCATCCGCCACCGGCGCTTCGTTACGGCGCAACCAGCGTGCCCATAGCCACGCCGGCAGCGCAAAGAACCAGGCAATCGCCGCCGTAAACAGCAGCATCAGGAACCCGGCCAGCAACACCGAAGCACCGCCGAAGTGGTGAATGCTGTAATAGATCCAGCTGGTGCCGGCCCCGAACAGGCCGAAACCGAAGCACCAGCCACGGCCCAATGCCTGACGCGGGCTCAGCTCGCGCAAACCGGCATAGAACAGACCGACCGCCAGCAAAGCCAGCGGCCAGATGTTGAAAGGTGCCAGAGCGAAGGTGGTGATTGCACCGGCCGCCACGGCCAGCAGGTTACCGGGCCAGCCGGGGCGGGTTGTCCAGCGCATTTCAGTCCTTAGATGTATTACCGAGCGATTGGCGTGAGTCGCAGCAAATGAATCCGACGGCTGTCGGCGTTCAGGATGCGGAAACGATAGGCGCCGATTTCAGTGATTTCGTTGCGTTTTGGCAAGTGCCCGAACGCGCTCATCACCAGACCGCCGACGGTGTCGAACTCGTCATCGGAGAATTCGCTGTCGAAGAACTCGTTGAAGTTCTCGATCGGCGTCAGGGCCTTGATCAGGAAGTCGCCACTGGGCAGCGGCTTGATGTAACTGTCTTCTTCGACGTCGTGCTCGTCTTCGATGTCGCCGACGATCTGCTCCAGCACGTCTTCAATCGTTACCAGACCGGCCACACCGCCGTACTCGTCGATGACGATGGCCATGTGGTTGTGGTTGGCGCGGAATTCACGCAGCAACACGTTCAGACGCTTGGACTCCGGCACGAACGTGGCCGGGCGCAGCAGATCCTTGATGTTGAAGCTGTCGCCGTTTTCCTTGAGGATCAGCGGCAGCAGATCCTTGGCCAGCAGCACGCCCATCACATCGTCATGGCTTTCGCCGATGACCGGATAGCGCGAGTGGGCCGAGTCGACCACGGCCGGGAGGAATTCACGCGGTGTCTGGGTCGCCTTGATGCTGATCATCTGCGAGCGCGGCACCATGATGTCGCGTACTTGCAGGTCAGCCACCTGAATGGCGCCTTCGACGATGGCCAGCGCTTCGCTGTCCAGCAGTTTGTTCTGATGTGCATCACGCAGCAGCTCGAGGAGCTCCTGACGGTTCTTCGGCTCGTGGGCAAAAGCCTGGGTCAGTTTACCCAGCCATGACTTCTGCCCGTTGCTCGATCGATCTTCGCTCATAGCGATTACTCTGAATCCTTTGTTGTAACGATAGGGGATGTTTCGGTTTCGTCGTCCGCGTACGGATCGGGATAGCCCAATTCAGCAAGCAACTCGCGTTCCAGTGCTTCCATTTCTTCGGCTTCTTCATCATCTATATGGTCGTAACCGAGCAGATGCAAGCAGCCGTGAATGACCAGATGTGCCCAATGGGCGTTTAGTTCCTTGCCTTGTTCGGCGGCTTCACGCTCAACCACCGCCACGCAGATCACCAGATCGCCGAGCAGCGGGATATCGAGAAACTCGTCAGGCACTTCAGCCGGGAATGACAGGACGTTGGTCGCGTAATCCTTGTGGCGCCAGGTGTGGTTGAGCTCGCGACCTTCTTCTTCGTCGACCAGACGAATGGTCATTTCCGAGTCGGCGGTGCGCTGGCGCAGGGCCAGTTCGCACCACAGGCGGAAGTCGGCCTCGTTCGGCGCGTTCGCGTCAGTCGCGATTTGCATGTCTAGCTCAAGCATTTCGCGAGGTGTCCTTGGGCGCTTCGTCACGGTTTTCGAAGCGCTCGTAGGCTTCGACGATCCGCTGGACCAAAGGATGGCGCACGACGTCTTTGGGCTGGAAGTGCGTGAAGCTGATGCCCGGCACGTCTTTGAGCACTTCGATCACATGGTGCAGACCCGATTTGGTGCCTTTCGGCAGGTCGACCTGGGTGATGTCGCCGGTGATGACTGCTGTAGAGCCGAAGCCGATGCGGGTGAGGAACATCTTCATCTGTTCGACGGTGGTGTTCTGGCTTTCGTCGAGAATGATGAAGCTGTTGTTCAGCGTGCGGCCGCGCATATAGGCCAGCGGGGCAACTTCGATCACTTGACGTTCGATCAGCTTGGCCACGTATTCGAAGCCGAGCATCTCGTAGAGCGCGTCATAGAGCGGGCGCAAGTACGGGTCGATCTTCTGCGACAGGTCGCCGGGCAGGAAGCCGAGTTTTTCACCCGCCTCAACAGCCGGACGCACCAGCAGAATGCGGCGGATTTGCTCGCGCTCCAGGGCATCGACGGCGCACGCCACGGCCAGATAGGTCTTGCCGGTACCGGCCGGACCGATGCCGAAGTTGATGTCGTTGCCGAGAACTTCCTTCACGTAGCGCAACTGATTCAAGCCGCGCGGGCGAATCATGCCTTTCTTGGTGCGCAGGGCGACGGAGGCTTCGGCGGGGGCGTGATTGTCCAGCTCGACGACGGACGATTCCTGCAGGAACAGGTGCACCGTATCTGGCGACAGCTCTGAACCTTTGGTTTCCCGGTACAGGCGACGAATCAGATTTTCCGCAGACGTGGTGTGCTTGGGATCGCCGATCAGCTCGAACTGGTTTCCGCGGTTGCGGATCTCGATGGTCAGGCGCTGTTCGATCAAGCGCAAATGCTCGTCGAATTGCCCGCACAGATTGGCGAAGCGGCGAGCCTCAAAGGGCTCTAGGATAAAACGATGTGGTTCTATGGGTGCGTTCAAGGTCGTATTTAGCCGCCCTGGGGCAATTAAGATGAAATCAAGGATAACGCCAGAGGCGTGGGTGCGAAAGCTCTTATATGAGGTCGCCCGTTTCATGCCTCTGACGCTGTACCTGTGGGAGCGAGCCTGCTCGCGAAAGCGTTTTGCCGAACACATCTATGTTGAATGTGCCGCCGCCTTCGCGAGCAGGCTCGCTCCCACAGGGGGAATGCAGTGTTACTGGATCAGCGAGCCGCGCAGCGAGTGCGGTTGTGCCGCGTCGATGTGTACGTCGGCGAACTGCCCGATCAGGGTTGGATTGTCGCAGCGGAAGTTGACGATACGATTATTCTCGGTGCGCCCTTGCAGCTCGCCCGGGTCTTTTTTCGAGTAATCGGTGACCAGAATGCGCTGGATCGAGCCGACCATTTGTCGGCTGATCTCAAAGCCTTGCTGATTCAGACGGTGCTGCAGCGCGTTCAAGCGTTCTTTCTTCAGCTCTTCCGGGGTGTCGTCGGCCAGATCGGCAGCCGGGGTGCCCGGGCGCTGGCTGTAAACGAAGGAGTAGGAGAAGTCGAAACCGACGTCGGCAATCAGCTTCATGGTCTGTTCGAAATCTTTCTCGGTCTCGCCGGGGAAACCGACGATGAAGTCCGAACTGATGCAGATCCCCGGCACCGCCGCGCGCAGTTTGCGCAGCTTGGATTTGTATTCCAGCGCGGTGTGGTTGCGCTTCATCGCCGCGAGAATCCGGTCGGAACCCGATTGCACCGGCAAGTGCAGATGCTTGACCAGTTCCGGCACGTCGGCGTGGGCCTGGATCAGGCTGTCGGAAAACTCCAGCGGGTGCGACGTGGTGTAACGGATGCGGTCGATGCCGTCGATGGCGGCGACAACGCGGATCAAATCGGCGAGATCAGCCAGTCGACCGTCGTGAGTGGTGCCGCGATAGCCATTGACGTTCTGCCCCAGCAACGTCACTTCACGCACGCCGTTTTCGGCGAGGTGGATGACTTCGGCGATCACGTCGTCGAACGGCCGGCTGACTTCTTCGCCACGGGTGTAAGGCACCACGCAGAACGTGCAGTACTTACTGCAACCTTCCATCACCGACACATAGGCGCTCGGACCATCGATGCGCGGTTCGGGCAGATGGTCGAATTTTTCGATTTCCGGGAATGAGACGTCGACTTGCGGCAGCTTGGTGATACGCGCAGCGTCGATCATTTCCGGCAGGCGGTGCAGGGTCTGCGGGCCGAACACGACGTCGACGTACGGCGCGCGATCGCGAATCGCCGCGCCTTCCTGGCTGGCCACGCAACCGCCGACGGCGATCACCATGTCCGGGTTGGCCAGTTTCAGTTCGCGCCAGCGGCCGAGCTGCGAATACACGCGATCCTGGGCGCGCTCGCGGATCGAGCAGGTGTTGAGCAGAATCACGTCGGCGTCTTCCGCACGCGCGGTGACTTCCAGGGCCTGATGTTCGCCCAGCAGATCGACCATGCGCGAGCTGTCGTACTCGTTCATCTGGCAACCGTGGGTTTCGATGTAAAGCTTCTTGGCCATGGAGTAGGGTCGTCACGTGATTCAAAGAACCCGGCATTATAGGGAACAAGCCCTCAGGTTCCTACCGCTGCGCGTCCGGTGGCTATGCTATAGTTTGCGCCCTCATTTTTATCCCCGATGTTATCCCCCCGCCATGACCAAACGCGAAGCTCCAATCTATAAGGTGATTTTCCTCAACCAGGGCCAGGTGTTCGAAATGTACGCCAAGCAGATCTATCAAAGTGATCTGTGGGGTTTTCTGGAAGTGGAAGAGTTCGTCTTTGGCGAGCGCACGCAAGTGGTCGTCGATCCGAGCGAAGAAAAGCTCAAGGCGCAGTTCGAAGGTGTGGTGCGCAGCTTTGTGCCGATGCATTCGATTGTGCGCATCGACGAAGTGGAACGTCTGGGCACCCCGAAAATCAGCGAAGCCCGTGGCGCGGTCGGCAATGTGATGCCGTTTCCGGTGCCGATGCCTGAGAAGTAAGCCTTAAAACCGAGTCGCCTCATTCGCGAGCAGGCTCGCTCCCACAGGGAAATGCATTCCAATGTGGGAGCGAGCTTGCTCGCGAAGGGGCCGGAAAGGTCGGCGCAAAAATCAGGGAAGGGGCGAGAACGGCGTACGCCCATCGGCGCTCTGCAGTTCCATCAGGTATTTACGGAAAATTTGCCCGAGCACTTGCGTGGCAGTCTCGAGATCTTCGCGGGACATCTTTTCGGAGACTTCGTCGGCGGTGTCCAGCGCATCTTCAGCGCCGTTGACCGCAGCCATCTTCAATACGATGTACGCCTGAATATTGTTGGCTTGCACGCCTTCACCGTGGAAGAACATGGTGCCAAGTTTGAATTGCGCCTGAGCGTGGCCTTGCAACGAGGCTTTTTCGAAATAGCTCAAGGCTTGATTGAGGTCGCGCGGCGCATTCTTGCCGTCGTAATAGAACTCACCCAACTCGTATTGCGCTTGCGCATCCCCTTCGTCCGCCGCTTTCTGGCAGGCGGCCAGTGCCTGCGTGACGTCTTGCGGCTGAGTATTGAGGGTGCAACGACCCATCGCCGGGATCAACAACGAGTTGCCGCCTGCTTGTGCATGCGCGAGCAGGGGCTGAAGGAGCAACAGGCAGCCCAAGGCAAGGGTGCGGCCGGTGCGGTTCATGGGAATCGACTTACCTCTGAAGGGCACGCGGACCCATCGAGGGATCCAATAAGCGCGCATTATGAAATAAGCAGGGCCAACCTTACAAAGTCTTTACTCGTTTTTCTGCTGCGCGGGGAATATATCGCCCACTTTATGGGAGATTTTTGGCAGGAGCGTTGGAAAAACGGCTTGGATGTAGGTAAACGCTGACGCTGGCGATAGCCAACGTCAGCGGTGTAGCGATTACTTCAGTGCAGCGAAGGCGCGTTCGGCAGCGTCCAGTGTCAGTTTCAGCTCGGTTTCGCCATGAGCGATCGAGGTGAAACCGGCTTCGAAGGCGCTCGGTGCCAGATACACGCCACCTTCCAGCATCAGGTGGAAGAAGCGCCCGAACAGCGCAGCGTCGCTGGCCATCACGTCTTCAAAGGTGACGATGTCGTCGGCGCCGCTGAAGTACAGGCCGAACATGCCGCCGGCCTGGGTGGTCACGAACGGAATGCCAGCGGCATCGGCGCGCTGTTGCAGACCGTCGAGCAGGCGCGTGGTGTAGTCGGTCAGCTCGGCGTGGAAACCCGGACGGCTGATCAGACGCAGTGTGGTCAGGCCGGCGGCCATGGCCAACGGGTTACCCGACAGCGTGCCAGCCTGATACACCGGGCCCAGCGGCGCGATGCGCTGCATGATTTCGCGCTTGCCGCCGAAGCAGCCGACCGGCATGCCGCCGCCGATGATCTTGCCGAAGGTGGTCAGGTCAGGATTGACCCCGTAGTACGCCTGAGCACCGCCGAGGGCGACGCGGAAACCGGTCATCACCTCGTCGAAAATCAGCACCACGCCATGTTTGTCGCACAGCGAACGCAGGCCTTCGAGGAAGCCCGGTGCTGGTGGTACGCAGTTCATGTTGCCGGCCACCGGTTCAACGATGATGCACGCCACTTCTTCGCCCACTTCAGCGAGCATCTTTTCCACAGCGTCGATGTCGTTGAACGGCAGGGTCAGGGTGTGTTTGGCGAATGCCGCCGGCACGCCGGCCGAGCTCGGTACGCCTTGGGTCAGTGCGCCGGAACCGGCCTTGACCAGCAGGCTGTCGGAGTGACCGTGATAGCAGCCTTCGAACTTGATGATGCTGTCGCGGCCGGTGTAACCACGGGCCAGACGGATCGCGCTCATGGTCGCTTCGGTGCCGGAGCTGACCATGCGCACCATGTCCATCGACGGCACCAGCGAGCAGACCAGATCGGCCATCTCGGTTTCCATCGCGGTCGGCGCGCCGTACGACAAGCCGTGTTGCAGTTGATTGCGCACGGCGTCGAGCACGTCCGGGTGGCTGTGGCCGAGGATCATCGGGCCCCACGAACCAACGTAATCGACATAACGCTTGTCGTCCTCGTCGGTGACGTAAGCACCTTCAGCGTGCTTGAAGAACAGCGGCGTGCCGCCAACGCTCTTGAACGCGCGCACTGGCGAGTTCACGCCACCGGGAATGTGTTTCTGGGCGTTGGCGAACAGGGTTTCGGAACGAGACATGATCGGGCTCTCAATCTTCAGGATTTGAACAATTCATTGAACGCGCGGGCGCGGCGGGTCACTTCGGCGGTGCTCTCGGCACCAAACAGACCGTGGACCACCGCGAGCAGGTCGACCCCGTGGGCCACCAGCGGCGCGGCGTTGTCGAGGGTGATGCCGCCAATCGCGCAGATCGGCAGGTGCAGCGTGCGTTTGGCTTCGTCGAGCAGATCGAGGCTGCAGGTCGGCGCGCCGGGTTTGGTGTTGGAATTGAAGAAGCGGCCGAAGGCGACGTAACTCGCGCCTTCTTTGGCGGCTTGTTCGGCCAGCGCGATTTGCGCGTGGCAGGTCGAACCGATAATCGCTTTCGAACCAAGCAGCGCGCGGGTCGGCGACAGCGGGCCGTCGGTCTGACCGAGGTGCACGCCGACGTTGAGGCGCGCCGCCAGTTCGGCGTCATCGTTGATGATCAGTTGCGTTTTGTAGCGCTCGCACAGATCGCGCAACGCTTCGGCCTCGCGCAAACGGCGGGCCTCATCGTTGCTCTTGTCGCGGTATTGCAGCAGGGTGACGCCGCCTTCCAGCGCCGCCTCCACGTAAGACAGAAACTTGCCGGCCAGCAGCTCGCTGTCGGTAATGGCATACAGGCCACGTAGTTTCATCGGGCAAACCTCACGACGTTACGAGCAGAAATCCAGCGGCAGGCGACGTGGAACGAACTGGCCTTTGCCCAGTTGTTCGGCATCGCGAAGGGTACGCCAGGTGTAATCCAGTGCGCTGTGCACGGCGCTGGCGAGATGTTCGCCCTGCGCCAGACGACCGGCCAAAGCGCTGGCCAGTGTGCAACCGGAACCGTGATAGCTGCCCGGCAGGCGCTGACAGATAAAGGTTTCGCGCAGGCCGTCACGGCTGTACACGCGGTTGTGGATTTCAGTTTCGTCGCCATGGCCGCCGGTGATCAGCAGGTTTTTGACGAACGGCAGGAGTTTTTCAGCGCATTCGTCGGCGGTGCCTTCAGGCAGTTCGGCGAGGATGCGGGCTTCAGGAAGGTTGGGGGTGGCAATGATCGACAGCGGCAGCAGACGCTCGCGCATCGCATAGCCGACCTCGTCCTTGCCCAGGCGTCCGCCGCCACCGGCGCGCAACACCGGGTCGCAGACCACCGGCAAGTGCGGGTGCGCGGAAAGCAGTTCGACAACGGTGTCGACCATTTCCAGCGAACCGAGCATGCCCAGTTTCACTGCAGCGACTTCGGAGTCGTTGAGCACGGCATTGGCCTGGGCCAGTACCCACTCACGGTCGAGGACGCGGAAGTCAGTGACATTGACGGTGTCTTGCACGGTCAGGGCGGTGACGGCCGGAGCCGCATGGCAACCCTGCGCGAGCAGGGCTTCGATATCTGCCTGCAAGCCGGCGCCACCACTTGGGTCGTGGCCGGAGAGACAGAGGACAACGGGGCGGGAGCTGTAGATATTCATGGTGCGCGAGCTTACCACCAAAGCTGATTTTCGGGTTCAGTGCCGTTATGCCTGGCCGATAACCTGGCAAGAGAATCCGACCGGGCTGTCACAACCTGACCAACTCAACAGCTCTAGCTCGGTACTTTGCTCTGGAACGCCCGTCCTAGAGCCTTTGTAGGAAAAATTTCAATGGTGCTCAATGGCCATCAACGGCTATGCTAGTCTGGATCCAAACCAATAACAGGTAATACCGGTTTTACGTCTACTCAAAGGGAATGGGGGGCTTCCTGACACAACCGGACGAGCCACGCTGGGGCTTCAATGCGCTATTTGCTGATGTTGCTGTTCTGCTTGCCCCTCCTGGCGAGCGCCGTCGAATTCGACGAATTTACCCAGAGCCTGCCTCTGGGCCGGTCGCTGCAAGTGTTCGAAGACCCGAGCGGTCAGGCGAGCATTGCCGATGTTCGTGCGCAGGCTGCCGCCGGCCATTTCAAACCCCACGATAAAGCCACGCTCAATGCCGGTTACTCGCGCTCGGCGTTCTGGCTGAAGATCGATCTGCATTACCGCCCGAGCAATCCCGCCGCCCAGCGCACCTGGCTGCTGGAACTGGCGTATCCACCGCTCGATCATCTCGACCTCTATATGCCTGACGCCAGTGGCGACTACCGCCTCGTCCGCCAGACCGGTGATGCCTGGCCGTTCGCCAGCCGCGAGATTCGCCAGAACAACTATTTGTTCGACCTGCCATTCAAACCGGATCAACAGCAAACCGTGTATTTGCGACTGGCCAGTGAGGGCTCGATCCAGGCACCGGTGACGTTGTGGTCGAGTACGGCATACCTTGAAGACCAACCGGTGCGCCTGTATGTGCTCGGGATCATTTATGGCGTGTTGCTGGGGATGCTGGTCTACAACCTGTTCATTTACCTCAGCGTGCGCGACACCAGCTACCTCTATTACATCTTCTATATTGCCTCGTTCGGCCTCTATCAACTGTCGGTGAACGGTGCAGCGGTCGAATACTTCTGGCCGGACAACCCATGGTGGGCCAACGCTGCGACGCCATTCTTCATTGGCTGCGCCGGCCTGTTCGGCAGCCAGTTCGCCCGAAGTTTCCTGCAGACCAAAAACCACAGCCGTGGGCTTGATCGTGTACTGATCGGATTGATCGCGTTCAGTGCGTTAGTCATTGGGCTTTCGTTGATGACCAGTTACGCCCTGGCCCTGCGCCTGGCGACGACGCTGGCGCTGACCTTCACCGTGGTGATTTTCGCCGCCGGGATTCTGGCCTGGTGGCGCGGCCTGCGCGTGGCACGCTATTTCATCATCGCCTGGTCGGCGTTTCTGCTCGGTGGCATCGTCAACACGCTGATGGTGCTGGGCCTGCTGCCGAACGTGTTTCTGACCATGTACGCCAGCCAGATCGGTTCGGCCATCGAAGTGGCGCTGCTGTCGCTGGCGCTGGCCGACCGCATCAACGCCATGCGCGAGCAACAGGCGCAGACCCTGTACGACGCCGGGCAGAAACTCGAAGTGCTCAACCAGCAACTGGCTCACAGCAACAAGCTCAAAGATGAGTTTTTGGCGACCCTGACCCACGAACTGCGCACGCCGATGAACGGTGTTATCGGTTCGCTGGAGTTGATGCAAACCGTCGAGCTGGATCCGGAACTTGAGCAGTACCAGCAGACCGCTGCCGGCTCCGCGCGGGACATGATGCGAATGGTCAACGGCATCCTCACCCTCACCGAATTGCAGGCCGGCAAGCTCAAGGCAGCGCCGGGCAGTTTCAGCCTGCGCGCAGTGGTCGAGGCGTTGCGGGTGCAGTTCGACGGCAATGCGTCGAGCAAGTCGCTGGACTTCAAGGTCGAGGTACTGCCGACCCTGCCGGATCGTCTGCACGGCGATAGCGCCAAACTCGCGCAATGCCTGGAGTGCCTGCTGGATAACGCGATCAAGTTCACCCGTGTCGGCGGACTGGCGCTGCGAGTCACCGGCAAGCCGTCGACGGGCAATCGTCTGGCGCTGTCGTTTGCGGTGATCGACACCGGTATCGGTTTCACTGATCTGGGCGAAGCGACGATGTACCAGCGTTTCTTCCAGCTCGACGGTTCGATGACCCGCGAATATGGCGGTCTGGGCGTCGGCCTGGCGATTTGCCGACAGTTGGTCGAGTTGCTCGGTGGCAAGCTTACGCACCGCTCGGAACCTGGAAGCGGCAGTCGCTTCCAGCTGGATGTCGAGTTCGAACTGCCAGTGGTTGAACCAGCGTCGATCCCGGCGCCTTCGCGCAATTTTGTGCGCGCACCGCAGGACTGCACGGTGTTGCTGGTGGACGACAACAGCGTCAACCAACTGGTGATGCGCGGCATGTTGCTCAAACTCGGTTTTCGCGTGCGTAGCGCCGACAACGGCGCGGCGGCTCTGGATTGCCTGCAGCGTGCAACCTTCGACGCCGTGTTGATCGATTGCCAGCTACCCGCTCACGATGGCGCATCGTTGTGCTGCCAGATTCATGCGTTGCCGGGATGCACGAATTTGCCGGTGTTCATGTTGGCGTTGAGCGCTGACCGGGAGCTTTGCGCCACCGGGGCGCCGGTCGATTACTTGAACAAACCGGTGAAATTCGAAGATTTGCAGTCCGCGCTGGAGCGCCGGGTTCTGTGCTGCTGATAGGGTAAAAGCGCCGCAAATTCGGCTGGTATGACACTTTGACCCGTCGCGGTGCGGTGCTTAACTGAGTTCCTTGGTTGCCCAAAGGAGCCCCGTCATGAACCTGCATCAGTTCGCCGAAACCCACGAAGTCACCAACCAGCCGCCGTCGCTGGACGGTACCAACCTGTACCGCATCGACCTGCCGTTGCAGGAGTGGTCGCGGCGCTTTGGGGCCGGTTGGGCCGAGTCGCGGATCGATGCTTACGGCGCGCTTGCTGGCGGGCCGCTGATGGAAGCGGGGTTCCTCGCCAACCAGAACAAACCGGTATTTGCCAGCCACGACCGCTACGGTCATCGCATCGATCTGGTGGAATTTCATCCGGCCTATCATGAGTTGATGCGCACGGCGATCGAGCACGGTCTGACGTCGATGCCGTGGACCCATCCGCAGGACGGTGCCCACGTCGCCCGCGCTTCGATGAGTTATCTGCACAGCCAGGCCGAAGCGGGCAGCGGCTGCCCGTTGACCATGACCTTCGCCAGTGTGCCAGCCCTGCGTTTGCAGCCGAATCTGGCCGAGCAGTGGTTACCGAAAGTTCTCGCTACCGAATACGACCCGCGCAACGTCGGCATGGCGCACAAGGCTGGTGTGACCATCGGCATGGCCATGACCGAAAAACAGGGCGGCACCGACGTGCGTGCCAACACCACCAAGGCCTATCCGGTTGGCGCCAGCGGCCCGGGTCAGGCTTATGAGCTGGTCGGGCACAAGTGGTTCTGCTCGGCGCCGATGTGCGATGCATTCCTGACGCTGGCGCAGACCGCCAAGGGTTTGAGCTGTTTCCTGCTGCCACGCCATCGCCCGGACGACACGCGCAATCAGTTCTACATCCAGCGCCTGAAAAACAAACTCGGCAACCAGTCCAACGCCTCCAGCGAAGTGGAGTTCCGTGGCGCGCTGGCGTGGATGGTCGGTGAGGAAGGGCGCGGCGTGCCGACAATTATCGAGATGGTCGCCATGACTCGGTTCGATTGCATGGTCGGTTCCAGCGCTTTGATGCGCCAGGCGCTGACCCAGGCCAGTCATCACTGCGCGCACCGCAAGGTCGGCGGCAAACTGCTCAGCGAACAGCCCTTGATGCAGAACGTCCTGGCCGATCTGGCCCTGGAAAGCGAAGCCGCACTGGCGCTGAGCTTGCGCATGGGCAAGGCACTGGATCATCTGGACGATCGCCACGAAGCGCAATTCGCGCGGCTGGTGACAGCGGTGGGCAAGTATTGGATCTGCAAACGCGCGCCGGGGATGATCAACGAAGCGGCGGAGTGCATGGGCGGCGCCGGGTACGTCGAAGAGAGCATCCTGCCGCGTCTGTACCGCGAGGCGCCGGTGAACTCGACGTGGGAAGGCTCGGGGAATGTGCAGTGCCTGGATGTGCTGCGGGCGTTGTCGAAAGAGCCGGGTGTGCTGGACGTGTTGTTCAGCGAGCTCGGTGATGGCCACGGTGATAAGCGTCTGGCTGCGCATATTCAGCAGTTGCAGGCGCAGTTCAAGGATACGAGTGACATTCAGTATCGGGCGCGGCAATTGACCGAAGATATTGCGCTCGGTTTACAGGCCAAGCTTCTGTTGGAGGCCGGAAACTCAACGGTCAGCGATGCCTTCATCGCCAGCCGCCTGAGCGGTGGCGGCCGGGTTTACGGCGCCTTGCCGCGTGGGCTAGACGTCGAAGCCATCGTCGCCCGCTCAACCCCACAAGGTTTCTAATCAAGCAAAAATCCCCTTGTGGGAGCGAGCCTGCTCGCGAAAGCGGTGTATCAGTCGACATCTTTATTAAATGACCCACCGCATTCGCGAGCAGGCTCGCTCCCACAGGGGAGCTTCATTGATTTAAAGATTTGGGTACACCCACAACGCCACTGTTCCCGTGACGCCGCGATGCAGGCAAGATGAAGCTCTGCAAGTCAGAACACAGGAAGCTGATCGTGACCGAAGCGTTTATTGTCGTTCAAACCGCCGAACAAGCCGTGGATCGTCTGGCCGAGCTGCATGAGCGGGCCACCAGTGCGCTGAACTCGGCGCTCAAGCGTTACCTCAAGGATCGCGTCGAGCCCGACGCTGCACAGCGTGCTCTGTTTCGTTATCCCGAACTGCGTCTGACCTACCATTGCCAGGGCGAAGTCCCGCAAACCACCCGCGCTTACGCCAAGGTACAACTGCCGGGGACCTACAGCGTCACCGTCACCCACCCGGCGGCGTTTCGCAAATACCTGCTCGAACAACTGACGCCATTGATGCACGACTTCACCGTGACTGTGGAAGTCGGCGCCAGCCAGCAAAACATTCCGTATCCGTACGTGGTCGAGCAGGGCGATGAACTCGCCGGCTCCGGCGTCACCGCTGCCGTGCTGGCGCGGGTGTTCCCGAGTACCGACCTGTCCGCCGCCACCGATGGCATTGCCGACGGTCTCTACGATTGGGAAAACACCGACCCGCTGCCGCTGGCCTTGTTCGATGCAGCGCGCGTGGATTTCTCCCTGCGTCGTCTGGTGCACTACACCGGCAGCGACTGGCGCCATGTGCAGCCATGGATTCTGCTGACCAACTATCACCGCTACGTCGACCAGTTCATCGTCCATGGTCTGGAGCAGTTGCGCAGCGATCCGCGTTTCGTGCGCATGGTCTTGCCCGGCAACGTGATCATCGAAAAGAGCATGGATCACGGCGAAGCCTCGGCTATCGCTGCCGGTGTGGTCTGGCACCGTTACCAGATGCCGGCCTATCACCTGATCGCCAACGATGGCCATGGTGTCACGCTGGTCAACATCGGCGTCGGCCCGTCCAACGCCAAGAACATCACCGACCACCTCGCCGTACTGCGTCCGCATTGCTGGCTGATGATCGGTCACTGCGGCGGCCTGCGTCAGTCGCAGACCATTGGCGACTACGTGCTGGCCCACGCTTACATGCGTCGCGACGGCATTCTTGACCGCGTGGTGCCGCCGAACATTCCGATCCCGGCACTGGCCGAAGTGCAGATGGCGTTGCAACAGGCAGCGGCGAATATCACTGGTGAGAAGGGCGACGATCTGAAAAAACGCCTGCGCACCGGCACCGTGCTGACTTACGACGACCGTAACTGGGAGCTGCGCTGGGCTCAGGAGCGTCCGTTGATCAACCTGTCCCGCGCCGTCGCGGTGGACATGGAGAGTGGCACGATAGCCGCGCAGGGTTATCGCCTGCGGGTGCCGTACGGCACGTTGCTGTGTGTTTCGGACAAACCGCTGCATAGTGAAATCAAACTGCCGGGTTCGGCCAACGCGTTTTACGAGCGCGCGGTCAGCCAGCACTTGAAGATCGGCATCGAAGCGGTCGATCTGCTGCGCACCGAACTCAACTCGCTGCACTCGCGCAAACTGCGCAGCTTCGACGAACCGCCGTTCCGTTAACGGTTAGTCGTGGTCATTTGGCGGTCGGGGCACTAGCATTAGCAGCCCTGATCGCTAAATGTTTTCTCTCCCTATGTCCCGTCCCCCGCGTCCACCTTCCCGCCGCCCTGGTGCGAAGCCTCAGCCTTCTTCGCCGCGCCGTGTTGCCAAGGCTCCCCCGGCCGAGCCGAAACTGATCCTGTTCAACAAACCGTTCGATGTGCTGACGCAGTTCAGCGATGGCGAAGGGCGGGCGACGCTCAAGGATTTTATCGATGTGCCCGGGATTTACCCGGCCGGACGCCTTGATCGCGACAGCGAAGGGTTGCTGCTGCTGACCAACGACGGACAGTTGCAGGCGCGCATCGCCGATCCGAAACACAAACTGGCGAAGACCTATTGGGTGCAGGTCGAAGGCGTGCCGACGGCCGAGCAATTGCAGCGTTTGCGCGATGGCGTCGAACTCAACGACGGCATGACTTTACCCGCCGAAGCGCGGCAACTGGATGAGCCTGAGCTGTGGCCGCGCACTCCGCCGGTGCGTTTTCGCGCGACCATACCGACTTCATGGCTGGAACTGGTGATTCGCGAAGGGCGCAACCGTCAGGTACGCCGCATGACCGCGGCGGTGGGTTTGCCGACGTTGCGGCTGGTGCGGGTGAAGATTGGTGACTGGTCGATCGAAGGGCTTGATCAGGGCCAGTGGAAGGAAGTGCCGGCGCGCTTATAGAGCGCCGGATTCGATCAGGCCGATCACCACACTCTTGATGATGAACGCGGCCACGCCCAGGCCCAGCACGAAGAACAGAATGAACGAGCCAAAGCGCCCGGCCTTGGACTTCTTCGCCAGATCCCAGACGATGAAACCCATGAAAATGATCAGGATGCTGACCAGGCCGGTCATCATCCACTCTTCTAATAGTGCTGGATCCATTGGGTTTCTCCGACGCGCGCGCGGCTAAAAGGGCGCGGCGAGTATACGCCAAGGTGTGCGGGGTGGCATTGATCTGGGTCTGATCCGAAGCCCTTGCCCTCACCCTAACCCTCCCGAAACGTCGGACCGCCCAGAGGGAGAGGGGACTGACCGAGGTGTCTGGCGTCATACATCGACCTGAAAGATCGAGTCGATTATGGATACACAGCAGAACGTTCAGGTCGGTGTACTTCTTCAGCATCTCTCGGTCGGCCCCCTCTCCCTCCGGGAGAGGGCTGGGGTGAGGGTAGCTTTTGATCAGTTGCGCAGATGGGTGAGGGGCAATTCGGTGCTGTTGAGCACTTGGTTCAATACAAAACTCGACCGCACACTGGTCACCCCTTCAATCCGGGTCAGGTGCCCCAGCAACAGTTTCTGATAGTGATCCATATCCGGCACCACCACCTTCAACTGGTAATCCGCATCCACGCCCGTCACCAGACTGCACTCCAACACCTGCGGCAACGTGCGAATCGCCGCCTCAAAATTCTCGAAACGCTCCGGCGTGTGCCGGTCCATGCCGATCAGCACATACGCCGTCAGGCTCAGTCCGAGCATCTTGCGATCGAGCAATGCCACCTGCCGCGAGATGTAGCCGTCGTCTTCCAGTTGCTTGACCCGACGCGAGCACGGGGAGGGTGACAGACCGATGCGCTCGGCCAACTCCTGGTTGGAGATGCGGGCGTCGCGCTGCAATTCCGCCAAAATGCTCAGGTCGTAACGGTCGAGTTTGCTCATCAATCTGTCCTTGGTTGTAACTATTGCGGAGGATTATCTATCCAGGGTTAAAAATTGCGCAAGTGGTGTTTATTTCAGCAATCTTCGCAATCCTCTGTCGCGGCCTCAGGCCTATTCTTATCACCAGAATCACTGCTCGGTAACACAGTCCACGCGGCCCGCCCTATCCGGCCTGCCGCGGCCGCCACCCCCACCGGGGTTGTGCCGGCCCCCGAGCTGCACACTGTCCAGAAGACGGCGTGAGGTGAGCCGACGTCAAAAGCGTCGAGCCAGGACGAAGTTCTCTAAAGGGAGGCCGACGGGTCTCCCTTTTTTCTTGCCTGCGATTTCATGCTGTCGCGCTCAATAAATAAGTTGCGTGACTGATAACCTGTTGCAGAACCCGGTGTGTGGATTCCCGGTCTTAGCTACAAGTCCTCTTACATTTACAGGCCCCGCAGTGAGAAAAAGCATGAATTCGCGCATCTGGCGTCTGGCCAGTGTTGGTTTGCTGTGTGTGAGTGTCAGTGTGCAAACGCTCGCCGACGAGCCGCAGAATCGTGGGCCGGATGGCGGTGGCCACGGTCAGGATCATCAAGGTAACAATCAGGGCCATGGCGGCAACAATCAGCCGCGTCCGCAGAACAATCCATCGCAGAATCAGCCGCAACAGAATCAGCCGCGCCCGCAGAACAACGAGATCATTCGTGGCGACAACAGCCGCCAGTTCGAGCACAACGGCCAGCCGCACAACAACAATGGCCAGTGGCAAAACCACGACCAGAACCGCCCGGCGTACAACCCCAACCCGGTGCGTCAGCCGCCACCGCCGCCGCAACTTCCAGCCAACAGCCTGCCGATCCAGCCTCGGCCCGACACCGTGCGCCAGACCCAGGAACCGCGTCAGGGCTACTACCGCGACGAGCGTCCGCAAAACGGCTACAACAACCAGCATTGGCAGACCAACAACCGGCCCAATGACAATCGCTGGCCTGGGCGACCGGACGGGCATGGCAACGGTTGGGGCCCAGGCCCGCAATACCGGCCGGGGCATGTGATCGACCGCTTCCCGGATCGCGATTATCGCGTGCCGTATCGTGGCCAGGATTATTTCTTCTCCGGCGGCTACTGGTATCGCCCGCAAGGCCCGCGCTACATCGTCGTGCAGCCGCCGCGCGGGATCCGCATCCAGTATTTGCCGGATTACGCCCGTGAAGTGTGGATCGGTGGTTCGCTGCTGTTCCTCGCCGCCGGTTCCTATTACGCGTATCAGGAAGCGACGCAGGACTACGTGGTGGTCGAGCCGCCCGTGCAGCAACAACCGCAGCCGCAATCCCAGGGCTATGACGTCGAAGCGTATCCGGCCAACGGCCAGTCGCCGGAGCAGGTGCAGCAGGACGGTTACCAGTGCTACCAGTACGCGGTGCAGCAAAGCGGTTTCGACCCGCGCACCGCGACCTATCAGCCAGCGCCCGAAGTGGTTCAGGCGTACCGCCAGGCTCAGGGCAATTGCCTGAGCAGTCGCGGTTATCAGGTCAGTTACTGAGCCCGAGCGGCCGCACCACTTCCTGCGGGTCGGCGTGCACCAGCACTTCGGCTCGCGGGTAGGCTTTGTGGATGGCATCGGCGGCTTGGTCGCTGATGCCGTGGGCCACTGACAGGGTCAATTCCCCCGGCAATTCCAGGTGCAACTGCACGAACCAGTGGTTGCCGGAGATCCGCGTGCGCAAGTCATGCGCGCCCAACACGCCCGGCACACTGCACGCCAGTTCGAGCATGTGCTGACTGACGTCCGCCGGCAGTTCTTCATCCATCAGCACCGAAAAACTTTCCCGGGCAATCTGGATCGCGCTCCACAAAATGTACGCAGCAATGCCCAGACCGAACCACGCATCCAGTTGCTCAAAACCAAACCCGGCCAAAATCAGCGCCATCAGGATGCTGCCGTTAAGCAACATGTCCGAGCGATAGTGCAGCGAATCCGCGCGCACCGCGTTGGAGCCGGTCTGCTTGATCACCCGATGCTGCAACACCAGCAACGCCGCCGTCAGCAACAGCGAAAATACGATCACGCCGATGCTCAGCCACGGCGCCCCGAGCGGTTGTGGATCATGAAGTCGCTCGTACGCCTGGAACGCAATCAACACCGCACTGCCGCCAATGAACAGCGCCTGCGCCATGCCCGCCAGCGATTCCGCCTTGCCGTGGCCATAACGATGATCGTCATCGGCCGGGCGCAGTGCGTAATGCACCGCGAGCAAATTGAGCATCGAGGTGATGCCATCCAGCGCCGAGTCGGTGAGGCCGGCGAGCATGCTCACCGAACCGCTCAGCCACCAGGCGATGGCTTTGGCGACGATCAGCGTGCACGCGACCGCCACCGAGGCGCGGGTCGCCAGCCGTAGCAGGCGAGCGTGTTCGGGGCTGGATGTCATTGAACGTCCTTATTAAGCGGCGGGTTGCAGGCCGAACATGGCCAGTTGTTGCGTGCTGCCCTTGTGTTGAATCAGGCGTGGGTCGTCCAGTGGGAAATCCTTGCCCAGCTCGCTTTCGAGAATAGCCTGCAACTTGTGATTATCGACCTGACCGTCCGGGCCGATGGCTTGCTTGAGCTTGGCCGGATCGATCTGCGCGGTGTGGCCCGGTTCGAAGTAGATCGCACCAGTGGCGAAGTCGACGGCAAACGCGATCAGCCCCGGGATGATATAGAACAGCAGGCCCACGGCGTCGAGCACGGCAATCGCCGGGTCGATCTTGCCGTCGATCTGACCGCGACGATCCGGATAGAAAATCGAACCGCACGCGGTGATTTGCGTGAGCAGGGTGGCGACCAGTACACCGCCGATCAGGCGAAAAGGTAAGCGCATGGGAAATCTCCTGAGTCATCTGATAACGAAGCTTCGTCTTGTGAAGTTAAGACCCTGACGAACGCCTTGCAGTTCGCCGTTATACTCGCCGCTGGCAGGGCGTGCCCACAGTAAATTGCGGCCTCGTCTCACCCCTACCGAAATACGTTGAGGATTGAAGTTGTTTTCTCCAGATCGACACCGCGTGAAGGCTAATGAATCCTATCGGGGTTCGGCCCTACGGGCTAAAGCTGTGAGCGCGCCATGCTGCGTTGCGGGACTTGGCAAGGAAACGACCCTTACCTGCGTCCCGCGCCTTGCCTGGCACACTCACAACTTTAACGCGACTCGCAATTTACTGTGGGCACGCCCTGGGGAGCCAGCATGAATTCTTTGCCAATCGATGAAGTTTTACCCGCCCTGCGTGAAGCCCTCGCGACACGCCACGAAGCGGTGCTCGAAGCACCGCCCGGCGCTGGTAAAACCACCCGCGTGCCCTTGGCCTTGCTCAATGAAGCATGGCTGGCCGGGCAGACCATTCTGATGCTCGAACCGCGCCGTCTCGCCGCGCGTGCCGCTGCAGAACGTCTGGCCAGTGAACTGGGCGAGAAGGTCGGTGAAACCGTCGGTTATCGCATTCGTCTCGACAGCAAGGTCGGCCCCAATACACGCATCGAAGTGGTCACCGAAGGCATTCTCACCCGGCGCTTGCAGGACGACCCGGCGCTGGAAGGCGTGGGCCTGCTGATCTTCGACGAATTCCACGAACGCAGCCTGGATGCCGATCTGGCGCTGGCCTTAAGTCTGAACGGTCGCGAATTGTTTCGAGCTGAACAGCCGCTGAAGATTCTGCTGATGTCGGCCACCCTGGAAGGCGAGCGCCTGGCCGGGTTGCTGAATGATGCGCCGATCCTGCGCAGCGAAGGCCGCATGTATCCGGTGACGATGCGCTGGGGCCGGCCGTTTCAGCCCGGCGAATACATCGATCAGCGTGTCACGCAAACCGTGCTTGAAGCACTGCACGATGAAAGCGGCAGCCTGTTGGTGTTCCTGCCGGGGCAGGCGGAAATCCGTCGCGTCCACCAGCAATTGGCCGATGCGATCGGTGAGCGCAGCGATGTGTTGCTGTGCCCGTTGCACGGTGAACTCGATCTCAATGCGCAGCGCGCAGCGATTGATCCGGCGCCGCCCGGCCAGCGCAAAGTGGTGTTGGCGACCAACATCGCCGAAACCAGTCTGACCATCAATGGCGTGCGCGTCGTCATCGATGCCGGGCTGGCGCGGGTGCCGCGTTTCGACCCGGGCAGCGGCATGATGCGCCTCGATACCCAGCGGATTTCCAAGGCAAGCGCCACTCAGCGTGCGGGCCGCGCCGGGCGACTGGAACCGGGCGTTTGTTATCGCTTGTGGTCGCAGGATCAGCACGAGCAACTCGCCGCTTATGGCAGCGCGGAAATTCTCTCGGCGGATCTCGCCAGCCTCGCGCTGCAATTAGGGCGCTGGGGCGTGACGCCGGGCGAACTGGTCTGGCTCGATGTTCCGCCGGCGGCGGCGTATGCCCAGGCGCAGGACTTGTTGCAGCGACTTGGCGCGCTGGAAGGCGAAGCGCTGACCACTCACGGTCAGGCCATGGCCGAGCTGCCGGCGCATCCGCGCATCGGCCATTTGTTGTTGCGCGGGCAGGCGTTGGGGCTGGCGAACATGGCGTGCGACGTTGCCGCGTTGCTCGGCGAACGCGATATCCTGCGTGGCGCCGGAGCGGATCTGCACAGTCGATTGGTGCTGCTTTCCGGCGAAGAACGCGCCGCCCGTGGTGCGCAGGGCGGTGTGCAGCGGGCCAAGCAACTGGCTCGGCAATATCGCGGTTATCTGCGCGGCAAGGCCAGCGAGCCGGTCAGCGATCCCGATCATCCGCGCTGGCTCGGCGCTTTGCTGGCGCTGGCGTATCCCGATCGTGTTGCGCAACAGCGGCGTGCCGGTGGCGCTGAATATCGCCTGGCCAACGGTCGTGCGGCGCTGTTCGCCGAAGCCGACAGCCTGATGAAAGAGCCGTGGATCGTCATCGCCGACCTCGGCAGCCGTCAGGGCCAGCGTGAAGAGCGGATTTATCTGGCGGCGGATTTCGATCCGGCGCTGTTCGATTCAGTGCTCGCCGAACAGGTGCGCAATGTCGATCAACTCGATTGGGATGAACGCGAAGGCGTGCTGCGCGCCGAGCGTCAGCGCAAGGTTGGCGAGCTGATTCTCAGCCGTGAACCGCTGACCGGTCTTGATGAAAATGCGCGCAGTCAGGCGCTGGTCAATCTGGTGCGGCGCAAAGGTCTGGAGTTGCTGCCGTGGACGCCGGAGCTGCGTCAGTGGCAGGCGCGGGTGGCGTTGTTGCGGCAGTTGGAATTGAACAATCAGGATGACAGTCAGTGGCCAGATGTCAGCGATGCAACGTTGCTGAACACTCTCGAAGACTGGCTGATGCCGTATCTGGGCAAGGTTTCAAGACTCAGTCATTTTGCCAATCTGGATCTGTCGAGCATCGTGCGTAACTTGCTGCCGTGGCCATTGCCGCAAAAGCTCGATGAGCTGGCGCCACATCATCTGAGCGTGCCGTCGGGGTCGTCGATTCGTCTGGACTACAGCGAGTTTCCACCGATTCTCGCGGTGCGCTTGCAGGAGTTGTTCGGGCTTGCCGATACGCCACGAATTGCCGGCGGGCGGCAGGTGGTCAAGTTGCATCTGCTGTCGCCGGCGCGGCGGCCGGTGCAGGTGACGCAGGATCTGGCCAACTTCTGGCGCAGCACCTATGCCGAAGTGAAGAAGGATTTGAAGGGGCGCTATCCGAAGCACTATTGGCCGGATGATCCGTTGGTGGCCGAGGCTACTGCGCGGGCGAAGCCGCGCGGTACTTAGTCCGTATGGCATTGAAAATACGCTGCCCATAGAGGCCGACGGCCAGGCCGAGCACGATCAGGACCACTGCGAGGACTTTGCTCGCCGGCACGCTTTCGTGAAAGATCAGCACTGAACCGAGCATGCCGAAGATGGGTACCAGCAACGACAGCGGCGCGACGGTCGATACCGGATAAGTCTTGAGCAACGAGTTCCAGATCCAGTAGGCGAATAGCGTGTTGGGGTAAACCTGAAACAGGATCGACAGCACAGCGGTCGTATCAACCTGACTGACGAACGTGGTGTAGCCGGCGCTGCCGTTAATCGCGTAGTCGAGGGCGAATAACGGAATCGGCGCGAAGGCGCTGGACCAGACGAGGAAAGCAAAAACCTCCTTGGTACTGGCCTTCTTGTTGATGATATTGGCGATGCTCCACGACACGGCGCCCAGCAGCACCAGCAGCACACCGGGCAAACTCACCGAACCGTCGCTGATCAGGATGATGCACAGCAAACCGCCGAGCGCGATCAGCATGCCCAACACCTGAAAACGGGTCAGCGCTTCCTTGAACACCCAGCCGCCGAGGAGGATGCTGAAGAAGGCGCTGAATTGCAGAACCAGCGAAGCAATCCCCGCCGACAGTCCGGCCTTGATGCCTAGGTTGACGATGCCCCACAGACCGATGCCGAACACCAGGCCGTAACCGATGATGTAGCGCCACGGCACATTCGGTTTACGGATGAAGAAGATTGCCGGTAACGCACACAGACTGAAGCGAATCCCTGCGAGGATGAAGGGATCTACGGTGGTCAGTCCCAGCTTGATCACCGAGAAATTGACGCCCCAGATTGCCGTAATCAATACAGCCAATATGACGTGCAGTGGTCTCATGAATGATTTGCCTTGATAGTGGGGGGTGAACAGCGGGTCAACAGATTGGGCGATGTCGGCTAATGGCCAACTCTTGCTGGTGACGATGGAATGGTTATCGAGAGCTCAGCGTCAGGTACATCCAGTAGAGCAAAGCAATGCCGCTGAAAGTTGCACCTAATATACAAACAGCCACCCAGCCCCAATGTGCATAGGTATAAGTGGCTGCAATTGCACCGGCGCCACTGCCCACCGAGTAGAAACACATATAGGCGCCCACCAGACGGCTTTGCGCATCAGGCCGTGCGGCAAAAATCAGGCTCTGGTTGGTCACGTGTACTGCTTGCACGGCGAAGTCCAGCAGCACCACACCGACCACCATGGCGAGCAACGAGCTTTCAACGAATGCAGTCGGCAACCAGGACAGGGTCAACAGTGCCAGGGCAATGCCGGTGGTGCGATTGCCCAGACCCTGGTCGGCCAGACGTCCGGCGCGTGCCGCCGCCAGCGCACCCGCCACGCCGGCCAGACCGAACAGACCGATCTGCGTATGTGAAAGTGACAATGGCGGCGCACTGAGTGGCAACACCATGGCGGTCCACAACACGCTGAAGGCGGCGAAGATCAGCAGAGCAAACGTGCCGCGGACGCGCAGCGTGGGTTCGCTGAGATATAACTGGAACACCGAGCCGAGCAGGCGCCAGTAGCTGCCTTTGGTGGGCGGCGTGGTCGAGGCCGGCATGGTTCGATACAGCACCAGCGCCATGCCGACCATCAAGGCCGCCGACACGAAGTAGACGCCGCGCCAGCCCGCGAGGTCAGCTACTGCGCCAGAAACGAAGCGCGCGAGCAGAATGCCCAGCACCACACCGCAGGTCACGGTGCCGATGGCTTGACCACGTTGATCCGGGCTGGCGAGGGTCGCGGTGTAGGCGACCACCACTTGCACCACAACCGCCATCAAACCGACCAGCACCATCGCGCCGAGCAGCATGCCCCAGTCCTGAGCCAGCCCGACCGCGCACAGCGCCACGGCACTCAGCAACATCTGCGTGAGGATCAGGCCTTTTCGGTTGAGCAAGTCGCCCAGCGGCACGATAAACAGCAGACCAACTGCGTAACCAGCCTGTGTCGCTGTGACCACGATACCAATCGTGCTCGGAGCGACCGAAAGGCTGGCTGCCATCGACTCCAGCAACGGTTGAGCGAAGTAGACGTTGGCCACGGCCATGGCGCAAGTAATGGCGAAGAGAAATGTCTGGTAACGACTTAAACCGGCGCGGCCTGGACTCTGTAAAGGCGCGCAAGCGGCGGCTCCGGCGCCCGTGTTTTCGGCTTCGACGTCCATCTTCGAAGGCTTTTGAGGGTTCAGCGACATCATTCCATCCTTGGGGATAACTGGTTTCTAAACGAAACCGATTCGTTGATTTTTAGCAAAACTGGTTTTAATCTACAACTAGTTTTTCAAAATATTTTTGTCTGACCTTAGAACTCTTTTTCAACGCACTTCCCTCAAATTGGAGAAACATGGCCAGACAGCAGCTACTGGCACAAAGCGAATGTCCTGTGGCCCGTACGCTTGAGGCTATCGGCGATCGCTGGGTGTTGATGATCATCCGTGACGCGTTTGATGATGTGCGTCGCTTCAGTGAATTCCAGAAACGTCTGGGCCTGGCGAAGAACATCCTCACGGTGAAACTCAAGAGGCTGGTCGCGCTGGGTGTGTTCGACATCCAGCCCGCTTCCGACGGCTCGGCCTACAAGGAATACGTGCTGACCGAGATGGGGCGTGCGGTGTTTCCCATCGTGATCAGCATGCGTCAGTGGGGGGAGCGTTATCTGTTCAGCAAGGGCGAGAGCTATTCAGTGCTTCTGGACAATGATCACGCGGAGCCAGTCGAGATCATTGCTGTGCGTTCCAGGGCGGGTAAGGTGCTGAGCCCGGCGGATTGCCACCGTCGCGTAGTCAAGCGCCGCACTTGAAGTCTGCGCGGGCTTGGGGCTTCAGCCCGCGGCTTTGGCCGTCAGGTGTTCGCGGCAATAATCGGCAAACAACTGCGCCGGTTTGGTCAACTGCCCGCGCTTGAGCCACGCGGCCACCAAGCCTGAACCGGTGACGTCTTCGACGATGTCCACGCACACGACTTTCTTGCCATCGTAGGTGCATTCCGAGTGAGGTTTGGTCACCAGAATCGAAAAACCAAACCCCTGACCGACCATCCCGCGCACCATCTCGATCGACGGCGAGCTGAACTCGATGCGCGGGGTCAGCCCCAGTTCTTCAAACAGGCTGACGAAGTAAGTCCGGCTCGGCTGCACGTCGAGCAGGATCATCGGGTCCAGACACAGATCGCGCAGTGACACTTGCTTGTATTGGGCGAAACGGTGGTCGGCGGGCAACAACGCATAAGGTCGTTGCGCCGGCATCAGCGGTTCGGTCTGAATGGTCGCGTCGAGTTCATGTTCGTAAAGAATCACCAGGTCGAAAGCCCCCGAGGTCAGTCCTTGCACCAGCTCTTGCTGTTCGCCGTCGCGGATGCGGATTTTCACTCCCGGATACAGCGCGGAAAACCCGGCGATCAATTGCGGCAGGTACAGCGGCGCGACGGTTTCAAAGCAGCCGATATCGATTTGTCCCGCGACAATGTCGTTGTCGGCCAGTGCGTTCTGTTCGAACTCCTTGGCCATGCGCAGCAGTTCTTGTGCCTTGCGGAAAAACCGCGCCCCGCTGGGCGTCAGTGATACGCCTTGAGCGTGATGACGGATCAGCAATTGCACGGCAAAGCTGTCTTCCAGCGCCTTGATCGCGGTGGAGATCGCCGGCTGCGCGATGTACAGCTTGCGCGAAGCCTCGGCAACGCTGCCGCATTCGACGGTGGTGATGAAGTATTTCAGCTGACGCAAATTGTAGGCGGCCACGGCAAACCTCAGGACGAGCGGACTCGACTTCCAAGCAATTTGTGCGCCGCCACGTCCGTTGCGCGACGATGTTGTTATCCCTCAACCATAGCCACCTGCGCGGGGTTTGGGGAAAGTCGTTGCCCAGTGTTTTTATTGCCTGCGAAGACATTTTTACTATTTTTAGCCCGTGCGGGCCTGAGCGACCATCGAGGCACAATAACGTCTCAGGAGCATCCGTCGTGTTCGAGCTTGCAGAGTGGCAGCGCCGCGCCGTTGCATTGAAATTTCCCGATCAGGCCGTGATCGACGGCAAGCATTGCGCGGCGATATCGGGGCAGACCTTTGCCGCGATCAACCCGGCGACCGGGCAATGTCTGGCCAACGTCGCTGCGTGCGGTGAAGACGATGTCGACGCGGCGGTGCGCAATGCACGACAGGTTTTTGAGGCCGGTACGTGGTCGCAACGTGCTCCGGCCGAGCGCAAACAGGTGCTGCTGCATCTGGCTGATCTGCTGATGACGCATCGCGAAGAACTGGCGCTACTCGACTCGCTGAACATGGGCAAACCGGTGATGGATGCCTACAACATCGACGTGCCGGGCGCCGCCGGAGTCTTCCGTTGGTACGCCGAAGCCATCGACAAACTCTACGATCAGGTCGCGCCGAGCGCGCCGAATGTGTTGGCGACGATCACCCGTGAAGCACTGGGTGTGGTGGCCGCTGTGGTGCCGTGGAATTTCCCGTTGGACATGGCCGCGTGGAAGCTCGCACCGGCGCTGGCGGCGGGTAATTCGGTGATCCTCAAACCGGCCGAGCAGTCGCCGTTTTCGGCGTTGCGTCTGGCCGAGCTGGCGCTGGAAGCAGGGCTGCCGCCGGGTGTGCTGAACGTGTTGCCGGGGCTTGGCGAGCAGACCGGCAAGGCGTTGGGTTTGCACGCGGATGTCGATTGTCTGGTGTTCACCGGCTCGACTCAGGTCGGCAAATATTTCATGCAGTACTCTGCACAGTCGAACCTCAAACAGGTCTGGCTGGAGTGCGGCGGCAAGAGTGCCAATCTGGTGTTCGCCGACTGTCAGGATCTCGATCTGGCGGCGGAGAAAGCCGCGTTCGGGATCTTCTTCAATCAGGGCGAAGTCTGCTCGGCCAACTCGCGCTTGCTGGTGGAGCGCTCGATTCATGATGCGTTTGTCGACCGCCTGAAAGCACAGGCCGAGCGTTGGTTGCCGGGGGATCCGCTGGATCCGCAGAGCAGCGCCGGGGCGATTGTCGACAGCAAACAGACGGCGGGCATCATGCGCTTCATTCGCAATGCCGAGCAGTCGGGTGCGACGCGGGTCTGTGGTGGTCAGCAGCGGCGTTTCAACGGGTCGGATAATTTTATTGAGCCGACGATTTTTACCGGTGTGACAGCCGACATGCCGCTGTTTCGTGAAGAGGTATTTGGGCCCGTGCTGGCGGTCGTGCCATTCGACAGTGAAGAGGACGCGGTGCGGTTAGCAAACGACAGTGTCTACGGGCTGGCGGCGTCGCTGTGGACCGATGACCTTAATCGCGCTCATCGAGTGGCGCGGCAGTTGCGCGCCGGCACGGTGTCGGTCAACACGGTCGATGCGCTGGATGTGACGGTGCCTTTCGGCGGCGGCAGGCAATCGGGTTTTGGCCGGGATCTGTCGCTGCATTCATTCGACAAATACACCCAGCTGAAAACTACCTGGTTTCAGTTGCGCTGAAACCGGGTCGCCCCCTTCGCGAGCAGGCTCGCTCCCACACTGGATCTATGTCACACCGAAGATCCCCTGTGAGAGCGAGCCTGCTCGCGAATGGGGTGGCCATTCAAAACATTTTTCTGATTTGCACCCACCTCGCGCACCCCCGCAATCCCCGCCCTTTAGCAGTGCGCACTAGCCAGTTTTTTCATCATTTGCAGCCAACAATTTCCTGATTTTCCTCACCGCGCACATGGGCCACCATCGATCTTGCCCGCCAGCCGAATGTTGTCCGCCCAAGCGTCCGCGAGAGACCAACGGCAGCAACTGCACAACGGCCGGCGACCGTACTGCCCATGACAAAACTAAATCAACAGCGTCGGGAGTGCTCCATGATCAAGTCCTTGTGTTCACGTCTTACTCATCCTCTGGCAATCACCTCCCTGGCGGCCACGGTCGCGACCAGCGCCCAGGCCGGCACCCTGTCCATCGGCCACACCACGTGGGTCGGCTATGGCACCCTCTATCTGGCTCAGGATCTGGGCTACTTCAAGGAAAACGGCCTGACCGTCGAATTGCCGGTGGTCGAAGAGGCCTCGATGTACATGGCCGCGCAAGCCTCCGGGCAACTGTCCGGCTCGGCCTCGACCATCGATGAAGTGCTCAAGTACCGCCCGCAGTTCTGCTTCAAAGCCGTCGCGGCGCTGGACGACAGCCATGGCGGCGACGGTGTGCTGGTCGGCAAGGACGTCAAGAGCCTGCAAGAACTCAAGGGCAAATCCGTGGCGGTCAACGAGGGTTCGACTTCACAGTTCTGGCTCTCGTACCTGCTGAAAAAGAACGGCATGAAGATGAGCGACATCACCGTGCAGAATATGACCGCTGACGATGCCGCGACTGCGTTCATCGCCGGTCGCGTGCCCGCCGCCGTGACCTGGGAACCGCATCTGTCGATGGTCCGCGACAAGCAGCAAGGCAAAGTGTTGATCGACAGCAGCAGCACTCCCGGGGTGATCGTCGATGTGGTCGCGCTCAATTGCGGCGTGATCGAGAAGCAGCCGGAAGACGTCAAGGCGCTGGTCGCCGGTTTGTACAAAGCCGTGCAGTACACCAAGGATCATCCGGAAGACGCTTACAAAATCATGGCCAAAGGCGTCGGCGGTTACCTGTCCGATCCGAAGGAACTGGCTGCCGCCGCACAAGGCGTGCGTTTCTACGATCAGGCCATGAGCGAGAAACTTCTCGGCTCGCCGGGCAAACCGGGCGACAGCGCGCCGCTGATCAAACTGGCCAACGAAACCGCCAGCGAATTGCAGGGCAAACCTTACAACGTCAGCAACGACGAGCTGGTCGACAACCGTTTTGTCAGCCCGCTCTAGGAGGTTTGTCATGTTCAAGCGCAATTCGTGGCTGAGCCGCAGCCTCACGCCGAAAACCGCTTTGCCGGTGCAAGTGGTGTGGAGCGCCAGCGGTCTGGCCTGGTTGTTGTTGGTCGGCCTGTGGGCCGGGCTTTCTTATGGCGGCATCGTGCCGGGGATGTTCCTGCCGACACCGGGCGCAGTGGTTGAAGCCGCCGTGCGCCTGAGTCGCGACGGCACGCTCGGCACGCATGTCTGGGCCAGTGTCGAAGTGGTGATGGTCGGTTTCATTGTGTCGTCGCTGGTGGCGGTGCCGTTGGGTCTGCTGATGGGCAGCTTCCGCATCGTTCAGGCGTTCCTTGAGCCGCTGGTGAATTTCATTCGCTACCTGCCAGTGACCTCATTCGTGCCGCTGTTCATCCTGTGGATCGGAATCGGTCTGGAGCAGCGCGTGTCGGTGATTATTTTCGGCGTGTTCTTTCAGCAACTGGTGATGATCGCCGACGTCTCGAAAGGCATTTCCAAGGATCTGATCAACGCCTCTTACACCTTGGGCTCCAATCGCCGCGACGCGGTATTGCATGTGATCGCGCCGGCCTCGGTGCCGGGCGTGCTCGACACCCTACGGGTGACCATGGGCTGGGCCTGGACGTATCTGGTGGTGGCTGAACTGGTCGCCGCGTCCAGCGGTTTGGGTTACCTGAGCCTGAAGGCCATGCGTGGTTTTCAGGTCGACGTGATTTTCCTCGCCATCGCGATCATCGGCCTGCTTGGCCTGGTCACCGATCAGCTGTTTCGTTTTCTCCGCCTGAGGGTTGCCGCATGGGCTCAGTGACTGCTGCCAATCATCGATTCATCGAACCTGTTGCGACCCCGGCGCAAGCGGCGTCACGCTTGCGAGTGGACAAGGTCAGCCTGCGCTACAAGAAACCTGACGGCGGAACGTTTACCGCGCTGGAGGAGGTGTCGTTCGAGGTGCCGGATCAGCAGTTTGCCGTGCTGGTCGGGCCGTCGGGCTGCGGCAAGTCGAGTCTGTTGTATCTGACCGCGGGGCTGGCTGAGCCGACCTCCGGCGAGATTTATGTCGGCGGCCAGCAAGTGCAAGGGCCTGGCGCGGATCGCGGCATGGTCTTTCAGAGCTACACGTTATTCCCGTGGCTGACGGTGCGCCAGAACGTCGAGTTCGGTCTCAAGCGCCGTGGCATGCCGGCGGCGCGGCGCAAGGAAATCGTCGATTATTACGTCAACGAAGTCGGTCTCGCCGGGTTCGCCGACAACTACGCCAAGCAGCTGTCGGGCGGGATGATGCAGCGCGTGGCAATTGCCCGGGCACTGGCCAATGATCCACAGATTCTGCTGATGGACGAACCGTTCGGCGCCCTCGACAGCCAGACACGGCTGCAGATGCAGCAGTTGTTGCTGCGGGTCTGGGGTAACAGCAAGAAAACCGTGTTGTTCGTCACCCATGACATCGACGAAGCGATTCTGCTCGGCGACCGGGTTTATGTGATGGGCGCGAAACCGGGACGGATCAAGCAGATTCTCGACGTGCCGATCGAACGCCCGCGTTCACTGGACATGGTCATGGAGCGCTCGTTTATCGATATGAAACGGCAGATCTTCGGGCTGCTGCATGACGACCTGGAAGAAGTGCATTGATCCAACGGTCATAAAGTCTGGCCATTGTGGGAGCGAGCCTGCTCGCGAAGGCGTAGTGTCAGTCGATGTATGTGTTGCCTGACACGCCGCTTTCGCGAGCAGGCTCGCTCCCACAGGGTTTCGTGGTGGGGCTGCCTAAGATGTCATTCATGAGCGGGAAAAGACTGTTTTGACCCACCCCTGCAAGGTGTACTTCTGGTAGATGTGCTCAGGCACATCGACATACGGATCAGTAATGAACCGTTCCGGGATCACCGGATTGGCCTCATCGATCACCATAATGTTCGCCGGGTTGTAAAAGTCATAGTCGACCACGCTCTGGTTGGTGGTAATGACTTTTTTGCGTGAGGCCATGGCTTCGAAGAACCGGAAGCTCAACCCGGCCTGGCCCGGCTTGGCAATGTCGAGAATGATCCGCGAGCGCTTGACCAGCTCACCCACCGACTCCAGCGACATCCTCTTCTCGAAAAAGGTGATGCCCGGATGCGTACCTGGAATCGGTTTGCTCTGAACCAGAAATTTGCAGTCGGTAATGCCGAGCCGATCAAATTCCCGTACCAGCGCTTCGAGGGCGGGAACCCTGTCCTTGCCCGCCATCACCACGCAGGCCGAGTATTTACCGGCACCGCCGTCTGCGACGTAATCGTCGTAAATGAAATTGTGCAGTTTTTTCAGGCCGTGGCTCTTGGCATTTTCCGGGTCGAATGAAAACACCTGGTCATACACGGCAAGTTCTTCACGGCTCATCGGCCATCGACTGAAGCTGTCGTACAGGTAAGCGATCTTTCGATCAGAGGCTTGCAGGCCGGCTGTAACCTGTTTGGGGTCGATCTGTGCCGGATTGATGATGAGCGCCACGTCAAATCGTCCCGATGTACGAATTGTCTTCTTGAACAACCGCAACCGATCCCAATGTTTCAGCCAGCGACGAATGATTTTCGGGCTGCGTGCAAACCTGTCGGGCATTGAAAACGTATCGATAAAACACACGTCGTTATCGATCTTCAAAAAGTCGGCCAATTTGCGGGCATACCCGCCGATGTCCTTGCAAACCAGTAGTATTTTCATAGGCGTCCATGTCGAGCTCAAGACATGGAGCTTAGTTCCCGGATTCGTATGTGCTTTTGTTTCGGTCTCCGCTACTGCCCGGCCGGCAGCAGGAAGCGCGCAATCACCGGCAAGTGATCGGAAATGCGCAAGGTGTCGTCCTGGCGCACCATCGCTTCGACCCGCTTGATCTTCGGGCTGTAAAACAAATAGTCGACCGTGCGATCCGGGCCGTTCAAGCCGGGATCGTTGGGGTAGTGGGTCAGCCATTGCGCCCGGTCGATGCCGCTGGCTTCGTTGTTGGTCGGGATCATCGGGTATTTGTCCCACAGCACATGCAGCTCGCTGTCGGCGGAGTAGGGCGTGCGTTGTTCGGCAGCCAAGCGACGGTACTGGCCGAGTGGCAATAGATTGAAATCACCACCGATCAACCACGGCAGGCCTTGGCTCTCGTACTTGTCGAGCACTTTGGCCACGGCACTCACTTGTGCCAGCGCGGTGTCATCCGGTTGGCTGGAGCGTTCCAGATGTGTGTTGAATACGGTCAGTTGCCCGCCATCGCTCAGGGGCAGCTTGGTCGCGAGCAGGGCGTCTTTCGGCTGGAACTGGCGGCTGATGAAGTTGGCGGCAGCGACCGGCAATTGCAGGCGTTCGGCGTGCTCGATGCGGTAGCGACTCAGGGTCGCCAGTTGCCGGCCGACGCTGCCATAAATGTGTGGGTCGGGGACGAATTCGGCCTTCCAGTCAAACGCTCTGGCGCTGCACGGATACAGGTCGGCGACCCGTTCCTGCAACAGCTTGAGCTGGTCCTGATAATCACTGGCCTTGGCGCCGTCATCGAGTTCCTGCAACAGCACCACATCGGGCTGTTCGTCGCGGATCACTCGCGCCACTTCATCAAGGCTGAAGGCCATGTCTTCCAGCGTCGGCGCTTCATCGTCGCCCTGAGCCAGGTCATTCCAGAACACATAGCGCTTGCCCGCGAGAAACTGCACGTTCCAGGTCATGACTTTCAGCGCCTGGCCCGGCACCAGTGTCGGTGGCGTTCCGGTGCAACTGACTGGCAGGGTTTCGCGGGCGTCGGGACGCCAGGTCAGGCTGAACAGCAGCCCGCCGATCAGGACGATGGCGAGCACGAAAAGCAACAGGGTGTAGCGCAGTAGACGGGTCATGGCTCGGCTTATAGCGTTACAGAAAGTGGCCCCGAGCATACCTGACGGCCGTCTCGAAGCCCAAGCGCAGTGCGGTCAGATGGCTCTGTCGCGTTTGTCAGGCAATTCGCTGATCAGCATGAACAAGCGAAACAGCACCACGCTGGTGAACAGTTGCAGGAAGCTGTGAGCACTGTCGATCAATATCGCAATCACCGGATTCTGCGGCTCGGGATAAACCGCCAGTGTCGCGCCTTTGAGCAACCACAGCGGTGTCATCACGCAGAGAATGCACAGCAGGATCCGCCAGAAATGCCCACGGGTCAGGCGCAGGCTTTCCTTCATCGCCTGCAACGGCCCCATGCCGCGCAGCACCAGCAGGTATTCGCCGAACGCGAGCATGACCATCAGCATCAGGCCCGGCAGGAAGTACAGCGACAGGCCCAGCAGAATCAGCGAGGTATTGAGCGCTGTGAGCAACGCGAAGCGCGGCCACAGGGTCGCGGCCATCGCCAGCAGATCACGGTTGCGCGGCGCCTCGCCACGGCTGCGCGCATCGAGGAATAGAATCAGCGCGGCGGTGTACAGCGG
The DNA here is from genome assembly GCF_022662375.1 of Pseudomonas sp. CROZ-RG-20F-R04-15. Classification (GTDB taxonomy): domain Bacteria; phylum Pseudomonadota; class Gammaproteobacteria; order Pseudomonadales; family Pseudomonadaceae; genus Aquipseudomonas. The sequence continues at coordinate 185,502 of NZ_JAKNQL010000005.1, forward strand.
ATACACCAGCAGACCGACGACGATACTGATCGCCGAGATGTTTTCCGGCCCGCTGGCGTGATCGACCACTTGTTGCAGAAACGCTTCGAAAATCACCAGCGGCAGGCACAACCGCACGATGCTGCCCAAATGGCGTTTGAAAAAATACAAAGAGTCGCGCAGCACTTCGAGGGCATTCATCAGTCGGTATCGCTGGTGGAAAACAGTGGCTCACTTTAACCGATGATGACTGGCGCGACACAAACGTAAACATTCGGTAAAGGTCATTGAAACGTTTTGTCACCGTCTCCATTACAGGAGAGCACCTCGGCCAACGTGGACGAGGGCAATGTTATCCCCGGCAATCTACGAGGTCGCCATGAACAGCGAAGAGCAAACCCTGATCGATGGACTGTTTTCCCGGCTGCAACAGGCCGAAACGGAGGCAGCCCCGCGTGATGCCCAGGCTGAGGCGCGGATCAAGGAACACCTGACCCGCCAGCCGGCGGCAGGTTATTTCATGACCCAGGCGATTCTGGTGCAAGAGGCTGCGCTCAAGAGCCTCGACGAGCAGAACAAGCAGCTGACGCAACAAGTCCAGCAGTTGCAGGCCGAACTGCAATCGGCCAAGGCGCAGAGTGCCGCACCGGCGCCGAGCGGCGGTGGCGGTTTCCTGTCGAGCATTTTCGGTGGCAGCCCGCGTCCGGCGCCGACCCAGAGTGCCGCCCCGACGTCCACGGGCGGCTGGCGCGAACCGGCACCGCAGCAGAACTTCAGTGCTCCCGCGCCGCAACAGAACTTCGGTGCGCCCCCACCTAACTACGCGCAACAAGCCGCTCCAGCGGCAGGCAGCAGTTTCCTCGGCGGCGCCTTGAAAACTGCGGCCGGTGTCGCCGGTGGCGTGATGCTGGCGCAAGGCATCAGCAGCCTGTTTCATCACAATCAGCAGCCGGAAGAAATCGTTGAAGTGATCAAGGAAGAGCCGGCACAGGTCGCCGACCAGAGCAACAACGGCTGGGGCGATGATCAGCGTGTGGCGGATAACGGCTTCTCTGGCAATGATCAGGGCGGATTCACCGACACCGACTACAGCGACGACAACTCATCGTTCTTTGATGACGACGATTCCTTCGTCTGATTCACCATTCGTCCGGAGCCCCTGAGGGCTCCGGGCCGATTATTCGCGGAACCCTCCTGATGGCTGGCATACTGAGCGCCTTTTTCGGGCCAGGCGCCTGATCCCGCTTCGTGCGCTTGCGCGCCCACAGGAACTCCGGTGAAAAAAATCGCAGTGTTCGCCGACGTGCAGAACCTCTACTACACCGTGCGTCAGGCCTATGGTTGTCACTTCAACTACGCCGCATTGTGGGCGGACATCAGCAAGGACGGGCAGATCGTCGAGGCCTACGCCTATGCGATCGACCGTGGCGACAGCAAACAGCAGCAGTTCCAGCAGATCCTGCGCAACCTCGGTTTCACCGTGAAACTCAAGCCCTACATCCAGCGCAGTGATGGTTCGGCCAAGGGTGACTGGGACGTCGGCATCACCCTAGACATCATGGACGCCGCCGACCACGTCGACGAAATCGTCCTGGCCTCCGGTGATGGCGATTTCGACATGCTGCTCGAACGCATCATCAGCAAACACGGCGTGCAGGCAGTCGCCTATGGCGTGCCCGGCCTGACCGCCAACTCGCTGATCCGCGCCGCCAGCCGTTACGTGCCGATCGAAGGCGCGCTGTTGTTGAAGAATTGAGCTGTTACTGAAGAATTGATTTGTACGGAGTTGAACCCGGTTTGGAACGCATTGCAGTCATCGACTTTGAAACCACCGGCCTCTCGCCGAACAGCAGCTGTCGCGCCACGGAAATCGCCGTGGTCATGCTGGAAAACGGCCGCATCGTCGAGCGTTACCAGAGCCTGATGAACGCCGGCGTGCGCGTCCCCGCGTTCATCGAGCAACTGACCGGCATCAGCAACGCCATGCTGCGCACCGCGCCGCCGGCCGAGCAGGTGATGAACGAGGTTAACGAGTTTGTCGGCTGCACGCCGCTGGTGGCGCACAACGCCTCGTTTGACCAGAAGTTCTGGGACTTTGAACTGGGCCGCATCAAGCGCACGCGGTTGCAGAATTTTGCCTGCTCATTGCTGCTGGCGCGCCGTCTGATGCCGGCGGCACCAAATCACAAGCTCGGTACGCTGACCACTTTTGCGCGTTTGCCGCACACGGGGCAGGCTCACCGGGCGATGGCAGATGCCGAGATGGCGGCCAACCTGATGGCGCATCTGGCTGAGCAATTGCGCGACAAGCACGGCGTACGCGAGCTATCGCATGATCTGCTGTGCAAATTGCAGAAAGTCCCTGCCGCGAAAGTCAGCGAACACTTGCAGCGCTATCGCTGATCCCAAGCCCAACACAGAACCCCTGTGGGAGCGAGCCTGCTCGCGAAAGCGGTGTATCAGACAACATTAATGTTGATTGAAAATCCGTATTCGCGAGCAGGCTCGCTCCCACAGGGGGCCTTCATCGTTCTCAGGCTTTGCCGTTGCTTTCGATATGGCCGAGCGGCACGCGCTTCTCGATGGCGCTCGACAACACAATCGAGGTCTTGCTGAAGCCAAACTTCGCCACCCGATTGATCAACTCCTCCAGCTCCGTCATCGATCCCACCGCGGCCTTCATCATCACGCACGGATCGCCCGTCACTCGAAAGCATTCGGTCAGTTGCGGGATTTTTACCAGTTCGTCGTAGACCTTCTGACTGCCGTTCTGGTGCAGGCGCAATTCGATCATGCACTGGATCGGTAGGCCGATTTTCGACAGGTCGATTTTCGCTTCATACCCGGTGATTACCCCGGCGGCCTCAAGCTTGGCCACGCGCTCGGCGACGGCGGGGGCGGAGAGGTTCACTTTGCGTGCGAGGTCGGCGTAGGACGCACGACCGTTTTCCAACAAAGCGCTGAGCAGCATGCGGTCGTATTTGTCCAAGACCGGACTCCTGAAAATGCCAGACTTTCGAAATCTCGGTTTAAGCCGTCGATCTCCGTGATTTCCAAAGTGTACCGGTGCGATAAACAGCTTTTGTAACTTATTTTTAGCCGTGCGCCTTTCTAGAATAATCCATCCCCTGAGCCTGACTTTCGAGCTGCCCATGTCTGCCTTGCGCCGTTTTCCCTTGCCGCTGATCGCCGCGTTTTTTGCGTTGTACGTGATTTGGGGATCGACCTATCTGGTGATCCGCATTGGCGTCGAGTACTGGCCGCCGCTGATGCTCGGCGGTGTGCGCTTCGTGATTGCCGGTTCGTTGATGTACGCTTTTCTGCGCTGGCGCGGGGCTCCGGCGCCGACCTGGGCGCAGTGGAAAGCGGCGGGGATCATCGGCATTTTGCTGCTCAGCTTCGGTAATGGCGCGGTGAGCGTGGCCGAGCATACTGGCGTGGCTTCCGGTGTTGCCGCGTTGGCGGTGGCGACGGTGCCGCTGTTCACTTTGCTCTGTGGATACTTCTGGGGCGCGCGCAATACCCGTCTGGAATGGGCCGGGGTGGCGTTGGGCATTATCGGCATCGCCATGCTCAATATGGGCTCCAACCTGCAATCGAGTCCGATGGGCGCGGCATTGCTGATTTTCGCAGCAGCGACCTGGGCGTTCGGTTCGGTATGGAGCAAGCATTTGCCGTTGCCGCAGGGCGCCATGGCCAGCGCTGTGGAAATGCTGGTCGGCGGTGTGGTGTTGCTGATCGGCAGCGCTGTCAGTGGCGAGCACCTGCAAGCCATGCCACCGGTTGAAGGCTGGCTGGCGCTGGCGTACCTGATCTTCTTCGGCTCGATCATCGCCTTCAATTCCTACATGTACCTGCTCAAGCACGTGCGTCCGGCGGCGGCGACCAGCTATGCCTACGTCAACCCAGCGGTGGCCGTGTTGCTGGGGATCGTGTTTGTTGGCGAGACCATTGGTATCGAAGAAGCGCTGGCGATGCTGGTAATCATCAGCGCGGTGGTGCTGATTGGCTTGCCGCAGTGGCGCCGGCCGGCACAGCCGCCAGTCGCGGCGCCGACCGCCGTTCCCACAGAAACGCGTACGAATTAGGGTAAACTGCGCGGCATTGCATGCCCGCGTCATTTTTTCCTACGGTACTTCCATGACTTTCGCCACCCTTGGCCTGATCGAACCCTTGCTGCGCTCTCTCGAGACGCTCGGCTACCAGACCCCTACGCCGGTTCAGGCGCAAGCCATTCCGGCCGTGCTGGCCGGTCGTGACCTGATGGCAGCGGCCCAGACCGGTACCGGCAAAACCGCCGGTTTCGCCTTGCCGCTGCTGCAGTTGCTGGCCATGGAGGGGCCGAAAGTCGCCGCCAACTCGGCGCGTGCGCTGATTCTGGTGCCGACCCGCGAGCTGGCCGAGCAGGTTCATGAGTCTGTGCGCCAGTACGCTGAAAACCTGCCGCTGCGCACTTACGCGGTTTACGGCGGCGTCAGCATCAACCCACAAATGATGAAGCTGCGCGGCGGCGTCGATGTGCTGGTCGCCACGCCCGGTCGCCTGATCGACCTGTTCCGCCAGAACGCGCTGAAACTCGATCAGTTGCAGACTCTGGTGCTGGATGAGGCCGATCGTATGCTCGACCTGGGCTTCTCCGAAGAACTGGCGAACATTTACCGCATGCTGCCGAAAAAGCGTCAGACCCTGCTGTTCTCCGCAACCTTCTCCGACGACATTCGCCTGCTGGCCGGACAGATGCTCAACGATCCGCTGACCGTCGAAGTCAGCCCGCGCAACGTCGCCGCCAACACGGTCAAGCAGTGGATCGTCACGGTAGACAAAAAGCGCAAGGCCGAACTGTTCGTGCACCTGATGCGCAAGAACAAGTGGAAGCAGGTGCTGGTGTTCGCCAAGACCCGCAACGGTGTTGATGCTCTGGTGGAAAAACTTCAGGGCCTCGGTGTGAATGCCGACGGTATCCACGGCGACAAACCGCAGGCGACCCGTCAGCGGGCGCTGGATCGTTTCAAGCTCAGTGAAGTACAGATTCTCGTGGCCACCGACGTTGCTGCCCGAGGTCTGGATATTGAAGATTTGCCGTTGGTGATCAACTTCGATTTGCCGATCGTGGCTGAGGATTACATTCACCGGATCGGCCGTACTGGCCGTGCTGGCGCGACGGGTGAGGCGATTTCGCTGGTGTGCGCGGATGAAGTGAACATGTTATCGGCGATCGAGATGCTGACGCGTCAGACCTTGAAACGCCAGAACGAGCCGGATTTCGAACCGGAGCATCGCGTGCCGGATACCGATGCCAGCGGTCAGGTGATCAAGAAGCCGAAGAAACCAAAGAAGCCGAAAGCTTCGGGTGGTGGCGGCAAGCGCAATCTGGGCAAGTGGGTCGACAGTGGTGAGACGCAGGCGCCGGAGCCTTCGGTCAAGCCTGTGCGCAAGGTGCCGGTGTTTAACACCGGGCCGCGTAAGCGTAAGCCTTAAAGTCAAAAGCCCCTCATCGGAACGCCGCCCGCCTAACCCTCTCCCGGAGGGAGAGGGGACTGATTGGGGGATGCACGCGAAGTACGCTGACCTGATCCTATGGCTGTGAATCCATAATCGATAAAGCTTTCGCCTGACACCTAGGTTGGCTGACCAAGTCCATAATCGACGCGGTCATTCAGGTCGATGTATAGCGCCAGACACCTCGGTCGGCCCCCTCTCCCTCTGGGAGAGGGCTGGGGTGAGGGCTCAGGCAGACGCCTCGGACTTAAGCCACTGCACAATCCCTAACCCCGCCGCCCGCCCGCTGGCGAAACACCCCGTCAGCAAATACCCGCCCGTCGGCGCTTCCCAATCGAGCATCTCGCCCGCACAGAACACCCCCGGCAACGCCTTGAGCATCAAACGCTCATCCATCGCCTCGAACGTCACGCCACCAGCGCTGCTGATCGCCTCGTCCAATGGCCGCGTTTTCACCAATGTCAGCGGCAGTGCTTTGATCGCCCGCGCCAACAACGCCGGATCAGCGAAAGTCGCCGCATCCGTCAGTTCGCGCAACAACGCCGCTTTAACCCCGTCAATCCCGACCTGACTGTGCAGATGCTTGGCCATCGACCGCGAGCCACGTGGCTTGCTCAACGCCGTCTGCACTTTATCCACAGGCCGGCCGGGCAACAGATCAATGTGAATAACCGCCGCGCCATGCTGATTGATCGCCTCACGAATCGGCGCCGACAGCGCATAAATCAGACTGCCTTCAATGCCCGTCGCAGTGATCACGCATTCGCCCAAGCGCGGTACATCGTCATTCAAACCAATGGCGATATTTTTCAGCGGCGCGCCGGCGAATTTGCTCACCATCAACTCGCTCCAGGCCTGCACCTCGAAGCCGCAATTACTCGGCTGCAATGGCGCCAGTCCTACGCCGCGTTGCTCCAGCGGCAGCATCCACGCACCGTCGGAACCGAGCCGAGCCCAACTGCCACCGCCGAGGGCGAGCAGGGTGGCATCGGGCTTGACGGTAATGTCACCTTCGGGGCTGTCGATGCGCAGTGCGCCGTGTTCATCCCAACCGAGCCAGCGGTGGCGGGTGTGGATAACTACGCCGCTGTCACGCAGGCGTTTGAGCCAAGCGCGCAGCAGCGGGGCGGCTTTCATGTCGGTGGGGAACACGCGGCCGGAGCTGCCGATAAATGTTTCGATGCCCAGATCATGAATCCATTGGCACAACGCATCGGCGTCGAAGCTGCGCAACAACGGTGCGATTTGCGGCGCGCGCTCGGCGTAGCGCGAGAGGAATGCCGGGTAAGCTTCGGAGTGGGTGATGTTCATGCCGCCGACACCGGCGAGCAGGAATTTGCGGCCCACCGAGGGCATGCCGTCGTAGAGATCGACGCGGATTCCGGCCTGGCTCAGCACTTCGGCGGCCATCAGGCCGGCGGGGCCACCGCCGATGATGGCGACGTGAGCAGGGGAGGAGGCGGAATTCTGGGTCATGGCGTGCGCTGCGGTATGGCGGGATAAGGCGCGCATTCTAACAGTCGATATCCCTGTGGGAGCGAGCCTGCTCGCGAAAGCGGTGGGTCAGTCAGTTAAATGTTGAATGCTCCGACGCCTTCGCGAGCAGGTCGAATCGTCGCCGTCGCTCCCACAGGGGGATTTGGGTGGATTCAGTATCTGGTTGAAAAATAGCCAATGTTCTGTAGGCCGCAGTAGGTATGGGCTGCAGGCCCTTTCACTCAGGTTATCCACAGGCAGTTCCACAGCCATTGTGGGTAACGCAGCACAGCTCAATGACAACCGTGTGAATGCCAGACCCGTTGTGCGCTGTGATGGAGGATGCCATGGCGGCGGGCGAGGGCGTGGCGATCCTTGCTGTAGCCGCCGCCGATCACGCCCATCACCGGAATATCGCGGCCCAGGCAATGGCGCATCACGCTTTCATCGCGGGCGGCGACACCTTCGTCGGTCAACTGGAGATAACCAAGGGCATCGTCCTTGTGCACGTCGACGCCGGCGTCATACAGCACCAGATCCGGTTGATACAGCGGCAGCAGATAGTTGAGCGTGTCATCGACAACTTTCAAATAATCGCCATCGCCCATGCCTTTGGGCAGCGGAATGTCCCAGTCGCTTTCCGCTTTGCGTGCAGGAAAATTCTTCTCGCAGTGCAGGGAAACGGTAACCGCCTCTGGCGTGTCATGCAGGATCCGCGCGGTGCCGTCGCCCTGATGCACATCGCAATCAAAGATCAGCACGCGATTCACGCGGCCGCTTTGCAGCAGGTAATGGCTGATGATCGCCAGGTCATTGAAGATGCAGAAGCCCGCCGGGTAGTCGTAGTGCGCGTGATGTGTGCCGCCGGCCAAGTGACAGGCCAGCCCATGCTCCAAGGCTTTCTCCGCCGCCAGAATCGAACCACCGACCGCGCGCACCGTACGCCGCGCCAGTGCCTCATTCCACGGCAGGCCAAGGCGCCGCTGGTCTTCGCGGGACAACTCGCCGCTCATGTAGCGTTCGATATACGCACGGTCATGGGCGAGAGCGAGGATGTCGTTGGGGCATATCTCCGGGCGCAGCAGGTCGACATCGCGGGTCAGACCGCTATCGACCAGGTGATCGCGCAGCAACCGGAACTTGTCCATCGGGAAGCGGTGATCCGCCGGAAACTCGGGGCTGTAGTCTTCGTGGTAGATCAGCGGCAATGGCATGGCGATTTCGTGTGGCAAATGTAGGAAAGAGTGAAGGATCCTACCAGCGATGTAGACTTGCGGCATGGAAACGGAGGGGCACGATGGAGCCGATACTGGAACTGCAAAGCGCGCGGCTGGTGATGCGTCAGTGGCAGGACGAGGATTAGCCGGCATTTGCGGCGATGTGCGCCGATCCTCAGGTCATGCGCTATTTTCCGGCACCGTTGAGCCGACTCGAAAGCGCTTCGCTGATCGGTCGGATTCGCGGGCATTTTGCCGAGCACGGTTTTGGCCTTTGGGCGCTTGAGCGCAAGGACAGCGGTGAATTCATCGGTTTCACCGGGCTTGGTGTGGTCGGTTTCGATGCGCCGTTCACGCCAGCGGTGGAAATTGGCTGGCGTCTGGCCAAGGAGCATTGGGGCCTCGGTTACGCCAGTGAAGCGGCGTGGACTGCTCTGCGCTGCGGCTTTGATCGGTTGGCGCTAAAGGAAATCGTCTCCTTCACCGCGCAATCCAATCTGCCCTCAGAGAAAGTCATGCAGGCGATCGGCATGCATCATGCCCCGGACGATGATTTCGATCATCCGAAACTGGCCGTCGATCACCCGTTGCGCCGGCATGTGCTGTACCGCATCACTCGGGAGCAATGGCTGCAAACCTTGCATGGCTAAGCCGACACGGACGTTTACAATGGCCGCCATATCATTGGCCCGCGCCAGAATCTGAATCGACCGCCGCAGCCAAGACTGCGCGGCTTATAGCGTTGTGTGAGGAGAGTCTGAATGAGCCAAGTGTTGGAAGATCTAGTCGACCTGCTGACCCTGGAACCGATCGAAGAAAACCTGTTCCGGGGCCGTAGCCAGGACCTGGGTTTCCGTCAGTTGTTTGGCGGTCAGGTGCTCGGCCAGTCGCTGTCGGCGGCCAGTCAGACGGTTGAAGAGGCGCGTCATGTGCACTCGATGCACGGCTATTTCCTGCGCCCGGGCGATGCCAAGTTGCCGGTGGTCTACTCGGTTGATCGCGTGCGCGATGGCGGCAGCTTCAGCACCCGCCGCGTCACGGCGATCCAGAAGGGCCACCCGATTTTCACCTGCAGCGCTTCATTCCAGTACGACGAAGCAGGCTTCGAGCATCAGAGCCAGATGCCCGTTGTGGTCGGTCCGGAAAACCTGCCGTCGGAGCTGGAATTGACCCAGCAACGCGCGCACCTGATTCCGGAGCACATGCGTGAAAAACTGCTGTGCCCGAAACCGATCGAAGTGCGCCCGGTCACCGAAAAAGATCCGTACAACCCGCAGCCGGCCGATCCGGTCAAATACGTGTGGTTCCGTGCCGACGGCGCATTGGCCGACATCCCGGCGCTGCACAAATACCTGCTGGCCTACGCCTCGGACTTTGGCCTGCTGACCACCTCGATGCTGCCCCATGGCAAATCGGTCTGGCAGAAAGACATGCAGGTTGCCAGCCTCGATCACGCGCTGTGGTTCCACAACGATTTGCGCGCCGATGACTGGTTGCTCTACGCGATGGACAGCCCGTGGGCCGGCAATTCCCGTGGTTTCTCCCGTGGCAGTGTGTACAACCGCGCCGGGCAACTGGTCGCGTCGGTGACGCAGGAAGGCTTGATCCGTCATCGCAAGGATTGGGCATGAGCCTGAAAGAGCTGAAGCACTGGGTGTTCGACATGGACGGCACGCTGACCGTCGCCGTGCATGATTTTGCGGCGATCCGCGTGGCGCTGGCGATTCCGCCGGAGGACGACATTCTTACTCATCTCGCTGCGTTGCCGGCGGATGAGGCAGCGGCGAAGCATGCATGGCTGCTGGAACACGAGCGCGATCTGGCACTGGGGTCAACTCCGGCCACCGGCGCCGTGGAGCTTGTGCGCGATCTGCATTCACGCGGTTATCGACTGGGCATACTGACCCGCAATGCGCGGGAACTGGCGCATGTGACACTTGAGGCCATTGGTTTGGCTGACTGCTTCGCGGTGGAAGATGTGCTGGGCCGCGACGAAGCGCCGCCGAAGCCGCATCCGGGTGGCTTGCTGAAACTGGCAGAGGCCTGGGAAGTGCCGGTCAGCGCGATGGTGATGGTCGGTGATTACCGCTTTGATCTGGATTGCGGGCGAGCGGCGGGGGCGCGGACGGTGTTGGTGAATCTGCCAGATAACCCGTGGCCCGAACTGACCGATTGGCATGCGAAGGATTGTGTCGAGTTGCGGCGGATGCTTCTGGCCTGAGATTTATGTTGTCAGAAGGGACGCCTTCGCGAGCAGGCTCGCTCCCACATTAGATCTTCGGTGCACAGAGATTTTGTGTAATGCATCAATCCAATGTGGGAGCGAGCCTGCTCGCGAAGAGGCCAGATCATCCACCGCACAACTTACTGCTCGAACAACGCCTTCTGCCCCTCCGGCGAGGTCAACATTCCATCGCCGTTATGCCCGACCCCGGGCACTTCGATCAGTCGCTGATTCACCCCTTCCGGATGCCGACGCAGCAAATAACCGAAGTACAACTTCCCACGCTCCAGGCGATACGCGCCTTGCGCCTCGGCTTCGCAACGCTTGTCCAGCGCCGGGTGATTGGCATCGATGTCCTGCTGCCCCAGCAGATAAATCACTTCACGTTTGACGTAACTGCTCTCAAGCTGCAACGGCGTTTGCCCACCGGCGTACACCGGCATGTCTGCCAGACCGTACTTCCAGCGATTGAAGCCGGCGCACTTGGCGTGATCGAACGCCACTGGCCGCTGCTCATTGAAATACGCATAGGACGAAGGGTTGGCCACCACATAGCGCAGACGAATGCCGTTGGCCTTCAGCGCCGGTTGCTCCTTGGCCAGCAGGGCATAACGCTGCACCACCTGGCCGCCACCGGAATGACCGAAGATTACGATCTGCTTCACGTCCGGGAACTGTTTGCGATCGCTGATCCGCCCGACAATCTCATCGAGCGCCGCATAGGAACTCAACGGATTCGGCCCTGTGGATAACCCGCCGCCCATCCACTCGTTGCCCTGCCAGCGCAGGACGGTGGCGGGCAACGAATAAAGGGCAACGTCACTTTCATTGAGAAACTGCGGGGCAATTACCAAGGTGTGCGCGGTTTGCCCCGCCAGCTCGGCCGCGCTCTCGGCGCTTTTTCGATAGGTTTCCGAGTTGCGCAAACGGCCATGAATGACGATCAGCACGCGCTCGATTTTCTCCGGCGCAGAACCAATGCCTACCGCCATTTCCCCGGCCTTGAGTTGCAAACGACCGGGGCTGATCGCATCGACACCGGCGGCGTGCGCGGTGCTGCCAACAATCAGTAACGCCAGAAGCCATTTATGCATTTACAGGTTTTTCGCCGCGAAGGTGTCGCACTGGCCGACCTGGCCCTGCGCGAATCCGGTTTTAAACCAGCGCACCCTTTGCGCCGACGTTCCGTGGGTAAACGAGTCCGGCACCACACGGCCCTGACCCTGTTGTTGCAGGCGATCATCACCGATGGCGTTGGCCGCGTTCAAGGCTTCTTCGATGTCACCCGGCTCCAGCCAGTTCAAGCGCTTCTGCGCGTTATACGCCCAAACACCAGCGAGGCAATCGGCCTGCAATTCCTGGCGCACCAGCAAGCCACCGTCACCTTCCATCTGCCGACCTTGCTGGCGAGCTGTCTGAATTTTCGCCGAGACGCCAAGCAGCGTCTGCACATGGTGTCCGACTTCGTGAGCGATCACGTAGGCCTGAGCGAAGTCGCCGGCCGCTTTGAAGCGTTGCGACATTTCCTGGAAGAATGCCATGTCCAGATAGACCTTCTGGTCGGCCGGGCAATAGAACGGGCCGGTCGCCGAGGTTGCAAGACCGCAGGCCGAGTTGACCCGATTGCTGAACAGCACCAGCGTCGGATCTTTATATTGCCGCCCGGCCTGCTGGAAAATCGCGCCCCAGGTGTCTTCGGTATCGCCAAGGATCGAGCGGACGAATTCGGCCTGTTCATCGTTGGCCGGAGGCGCCTGACGGGTCTGCGACGTCGGTGCCGCTTGCTGGCCCGATTGCCCGGCGAGCTGGCCGAGAATCTGCAGCGGATCCTGCCCGGTGATCCAGCCAATGCCGACGATCAGCAGGATCGCGCCCAGGCTCAGGCCTTTGCCACCGCCGAAACGCATGCCGCCGCCACCGCCGGCATCATCACCACGGGCATCGACGACGTTGTCACTGCGTCGGCCTTTTTTCCATAGCATGTGGGAATCCTCTGTTTGTATCGGGTGGTGATGAGTGTTGCTGCTGTGCGAGTGTGGCGCCAGTCCGGTCGTCCGTCTATTGGCCATATGCAAACAGGCCCGGCCTCGTGGTGACGAGGTCGGGCCTGTTATTGACGGTCTGGCGCGCGGCAAATTCAATCCCGCGCAGGATTTCTATCGCTGGACTATCAATCAGCGATCAAACGCATCCCACTCGGGGGCGAAATCCGGGCTGACCTGGCGTTGATCTTTTGGCAGTGCGGCGATCAATGCGCGGTCTTCATCGTCGAGTTCGACTTTCAGCGAGGCGAGGTTCGCCAATTGATTGGCTTGGCTGCTGGCCTTGGGAATGGCCGCGACGTTGGGTTGATCGAGCAACCATTTCAACGCCACTTGAGTCGGCAGTACGCCGTGTTTTTCGGCGATCTGTTGAATCTGCGGGATGTCCGACACCTTGTTACGCGCCAGCGGGGTGTAGGCCGTCAGCGCCATATCGTGTTGCCGGGCATAGTCGAGCAGGGCGTTTTGGCCGAGCAGGACGTGGTACTCGACCTGAATTGCTGACAGACCGATGCCGTATTCCTCGACGACTTTGCGCAGCAGGGGCAGCGGAAAATTCGCCACGCCGATGTTGCGGGCCAGGCCTTGCTCCTTGAACGAGGCTAACGTGGCAAGGGTACGCGGCAGATCCCAGTCGGTGGTCGGCCAGTGGATCATGAACAGATCGACGTAGTCGCTGCGCAGGGCTGTGAGGCTGCGATCCAGGGAGTGGCGCATTGCGTCGGGCTGCAGCTGATCCCACCAGACCTTGCTGGTGACATGAATCTGTTCGCGGGGTATCGGCGTATTCGCCAGCGCTTGTCCGACGGCGTCTTCGTTGTTGTAGGCCGCCGCCGTGTCGATGTGTCGATAACCGAGCTCCAGCGCTTGCACGACGGCGCGGGTGCATTCGTCACCGAGCATCGGCCAGGTGCCGAGGCCGAGTTTCGGCATGTTCAAACCTTGGGCATTAACGATGTGCTGCATGGTCGATCTCCTGTTCGAAAGCAGTCATGCCGGCAATGTGCCGGGCGGCGATGTAACCGAAAGTCAGCGCCGGGCCGAGGTTGATCCCGCCCGCGGGATAGTGGCCTCCCATGATGCTGGCCATGTCGCCGCCCGCAGCGTAGAGGCCGGCGATGGGCTGTTCGTGGGCGTCCAGCACTTGCGCGTGTGGGTTGACCTTGAGGCCGGCAAACGTACCGAAGCAGCCCGGTTGGACTTTTACGGCGTAGAACGGGCCTGTTTCTATTGGGGCAACGCAGGGGTTGGGGAGGTTCGCTGGATCACCCTGTTTGCGGTTGTAGGGTGTGGCGCCGCGCCCGAACAACGGGTCTTCGCCGTCGCGGGCATGGCGATTGTAGTTATCCACAGTCTGGCGCAGGCCGCCCGGGTCGATGCCGCAGGCAATGGCCAATTCCTCAATGCTGTTGCCGGTTTTCAGATAGCTGCTGCGGATAAATGCTGACACGGGCAGCGGGAATGGCCTCGATATGCCAAGACCGTAACGTCGTTGAAAAGCGCGGGTGCAGATCAGCCACGAGGCAACTTCTTCGCCTTCCGGCGCGGCGGCAACCATGGCGCTGACGTAGTCGTAGTAACCATTGGCTTCGTTGACGAAGCGCTGACCGTTACGCAGAACGCCAATTATCCCCGGTTTGCCGCGCTCGATGATGTGTGGGAAATGACCGGTGCTGCCGTCGGAATGAGGCACTTGCGAAACCGGTGCCCAGGCAACTGGCGAAGCCATATCGGTGTTGACCCGTGCGCCGACGCTTTCGCCAAGGCGCAAGCCATCGCCATTCACGGCCAGCGGCGGCAACGCCCAATGTTCGTGGCCGGTGGGTGTGCGCGGGAACAAGGCTTGGCGCCGCTCGATGTCATTGGCAAAACCACCGGCAGCAAGCACCACGGCTTTTTGCGCATGAATGCGGATCGGGCCTTTGTTGCTGTTGATCACTGCACCACAAACGCGGTTTTCGTTGCGCAGCAGCTCGATCACCGGCGCCGATTCCCACAGCAAAACGCCGAGGTCTTCCGCCGATTTCGCCAGTCGCGCGACCAGCGCCACGCCGTTGACCAGTTGCAGTGCGCGGCCATGTAGCGCGAGGTCAAACAGGTGTCGAGTGAACCGTCGCGTCACGTGCCACGCGGCTTTCAGCGACCGGGTCAGGTTGAGAAATGCCGACAGATCCGCGCCCGCCATGATCGGCATGCCCATGAAGGACGTTTCGCACATGGTGGTACGAAGGCGCTTGAGCAGGCGTCCGATCTTGCGTCCGTCATAAGGCGCTGCGATCACCGAGCGGCCGCCGGTACCTGCGCCCGGCGTGTCGCCATGAATGTCGGCGATGGCGTTGCCGTCGGCAAATTGCAAAGCGGTGTGCTGCTCGAAAAACGTCACCATGCGCGGCCCCGCCTGGAGAAAGGCGTCGATCATCGCCGGGTCAAAGTGTTCGCCCAGTTCATGGCGCAGATAGGTGCGCGGTTGTTCGATGTCTTCGACGATACCGGCGCGACGGGCCAGCGGATTGCACGGCACCCAGGCCCAGCCGCCTGACCAGGCCGTGGCACCACCGAATACCGGGTCTTTCTCGACGACGATGACTTTCAGGCCATGCCACGCAGCAGTCACTGCGGCCGACAAACCGGCGGCGCCGGAACCGACGACCAATACGTCGCAGTCGATATCAGGGAGTTCGGCAGACATGAAAGCAACGCTCCAGCGGCAAAGTATTTTTGGAATTTGATTCCAGAAAATAACCAGCGGTGCACTTGATCGACAAGCCTTGATCCAACAAAGCGGGCGGTTATCGAACAGGCAGTTCCAGATTTCGCTTTGCCGTCGATGTCTTCTAGAATCGGCGAAATTTCCTTTGGATGTCCCCATGGCCGGCAGTCAAATCGAACGGGTTTTCAGCGTGCTGGAAAGCCTCACCAGTGATCCGCGCGGGCTGCCGATGCAGACCCTGGCCGAGCAACTGGATATTCCGAAAAGCGCGACACATCGCTTGCTCGCCGAGCTGATCCGCTTGGGCTACGTGCGGCAGAACGCGGAAACCTTGCGTTATCACTTGTCGACCAAGCTGGTGGCGATGGGTTTTCAATATCTGTCGAGCAGCGGTGCCGACATCGTCCAGCCGGTACTCGACCGACTGGCGCAGGAAACCGGTGAGCTGGTACGTCTGGGCGTGATCGAAGGCGAGCGCCAGACCTGGATTGCCAAAGCACAGGGCGCGCGTACCGGTCTGCGGTATGACCCGGACATGGGCCGCGATGCGCCGCTGTTCTACACCGCATCCGGGCATGCGTGGCTGGCGTGCATGAGCGATGCCGAGGCGTTGTCGATGGTCGAGCGACAGGCGGCGGAGGTGCCGGTGGGCGTGGGGCCAAACGCGCCGCGCTCGAATATCGAATTACTGGAACGGCTGCGCCTGGCTCGCGAACAGGGATACGCCTGTGTCGAGGAGAGTTCGGCGGTCGGCACTTCGGCAATTGCGGGGGTGGTGAAGCATCCAACGGATGGTCGCGTGATCGGTGTGCTCAGTATTGCCGGGCCAAGTGCGCGGATGCCGGGCGCACGTCTGCATGAACTGGCGCCGCTGTTGCTGACATTCACCGAAGAATTATCAGCAGCCAGCCTGGCCTCGGAACTGTTTATCTAATCCGAATTCACCCAGGTCCCCTGTGGGAGCGAGCCTGCTCGCGAAGCGGTGTGTCAGTCACTTTTGATTTTAATGACCAACCGCCTTCGCGAGCAGGCTCGCTCCCACATTTGCTTTCGGTTGCCAAAGAAAGTTGTGCGGTGTTCGCACGGTTTATGGTTGAGCGGGTTTTTGATTCTGGAACTCGGTTCTAAATTGTTGCTGGAGTGATATTCCGATAACAATCACAAAAGGACCGCACCTTGAATCCGCCCCTTCGAATCGCCTTGATCGGCGCCGGCAACATGGGCCAGCAACATTATCGGCATCTGCAGACCCTCAGCGAAGCGACACTATGTGCGGTGGCTGATCCCGGGCCGCAAGCCGCAGCTTTGGCGGCTGAGTGGGGTGTAAGGCATTTCGCCGATCACCGTCAGATGCTCGAGCACATCAGGCCAGACGCGGTGATCGTCGCCAATCCGAACAATCAACACGTCAGCACGGCGCTCGATTGCCTGGCGGCGGGC
Organism: Pseudomonas sp. CROZ-RG-20F-R04-15; assembly: GCF_022662375.1. Taxonomy (GTDB): domain Bacteria; phylum Pseudomonadota; class Gammaproteobacteria; order Pseudomonadales; family Pseudomonadaceae; genus Aquipseudomonas. The sequence continues at coordinate 202,089 of NZ_JAKNQL010000005.1, forward strand.
ATACCGGTGTTGCTGGAAAAACCGGTCGGTGTGCATCTGGACGAAGCGCGCGAGCTGGTCGCGGCGGTCAAAAACAGCGGCGTTCCGGTACTGGTCGGCCACCACCGACGCCACAATCCACTGATTGTTCGCGCTCATGAGTTGGTGCAGAGCGGGGCACTCGGGCGTCTGACCACCGTCACCGCGTTGTTCCAGTTGCGCAAGCCGGACAGTTATTTCGAGATCCCGTGGCGTCGTGAACCGGGGGCCGGGATGTTGCTGACCAATCTGATTCACGACCTCGATTTGCTCCGGCATCTGTGCGGCGAGGTGCGCTCGGTACAAGCGATTACCGACAACGCCGTGCGCGGTTTCGCCAACGAAGACAACGCGGCGGTGCTGCTGCAATTCGAGGGCGGCACATTGGGCACGTTGAGCGGATCCGATGCGGTCGCCGCGCCCTGGAGTTGGGAGCTGGATTCCGGCGAGAACCCGGTGTATCCGCGCCAGGCCGATCAGCCGTGCTACTTGTTGGCCGGGACTGCCGGCGCCTTAAGCATTCCGCAGCTCAAGCGTTGGCATTACGCCGCTGATCAGGTCGACGCCGGTTGGCATGAGCCCTTGTTGATGGTCGAAGAGCCCTACAGCGGTGACGACGCTTTACGCCTGCAGCTACAGCATTTTGTACGTGTGGCGCGGCGTGAAGTCGAGCCGCTGGTAAGTGCGGCCGACGCTGCGCGCACTTTGGCGCTGATCGAGGCCATACGCGAGGCCGCCGCTACCGGCCGTGCTTGCGCCCCTGCACTGATCGAGGTTTGAACATGAGCGAACGAATTCTGTCATTGGCCAGCCTCACCGTGCTGGAGTTGTCACCGCCACAAATGGTCGAGGTCGCTGCGCGCGCCGGTTACAGCCATGTCGGCCTGCGCCTGGAGCCGGCGACGCCTGAGGAATATCACTTCCCGTTGGTGGCCGAAGGTGATTTGCGGCGTCAGACGTTGCAGCGCCTGCGCGATACCGGCATTCGCGTGCTCGACGTGGAAATCCTGCGATTGAAACCGCAAACCGTCGTCACCGATTTCGAGAAACTTCTTACGGTCGGTGCGGAATTTGGCGCTACTGAATTGCTGGTCGCCGGTAACGATCCTGACGAGCAACGCCTCACCGATAACTTCGCCGCCCTTTGCGATCTGGCTGCGCCTTACGGGTTGCACCCGCATCTGGAGTTCATGCCCTGGACCGATGCGCGCAACCTGGAGCAAGCGTTGCGCATTGTCGGGAACGCGGATCGGGCAAACGCTGCGGTGCTGGTCGATGCGTTCCACTTTGATCGTTCGGCGTCACGCATGGCGGACCTGGCTGATGTTCCCGCATCGCGTCTGCGCTATGCGCAATTATGTGATGTCGCGGGGCCAAGACCGTCAGACATGGCCGAGATCTTGCGTCAGGCGCGCAACGAGCGGCGGTTTCCCGGCGAGGGTGATAGCGATCTGCTCGGGTTGCTGAAAGCACTGCCGACTAATATTCCACTGAGTCTGGAAATTCCCACGGTGAAACTGCTGGAGCAGGGCGTGAGCGGATTGCAGCGGGCGCGGATGGCGATCGAAAAAACGCGGGAATTGTTGGCGCGGCTGTAAGTCAGTTTTTTGTGGCGAGGGCGCAACCGCCCTCGCCACCGTATTGTTTTTCAATCAGAGATAACCAATGACCGTCAGCACCCCGCTCTCCGGTGTCAACCAACCCTTCAAGGGAATCTTGCTGATTGTCGTGGCAACTTTCCTGTTCTCCAGTCACGACGCGTTGTCGAAATACCTTTCGGGTTTCTATCCGATCGTGATGGTGGTCTGGGCGCGCTATCTGGTGCACACGCTGCTGATGGCGGGGATTTTTCTGCCGCAGTCCGGGCTGCGCGTCCTGCGCACCAAGAAGCCTTTATGGCAGTTGACCCGAGCACTTTGCCTGCTCGGCACCAGTCTGTTTTTCACCACAGCCCTGCTGTATATCCCGCTGGCGGAAGCCACGGCGGTGAACTTTCTTGCGCCGGTTTTGGTGACGGCGTTGTCGGTACCGTTGCTCAAAGAACGGGTGACACGCGGTCAATGGATCGCGGTGATCTGCGGCTTTATCGGCGTCTTGATCATCGTCCACCCGGGCGGTGAACTGTTCACCCCGGCGGTGTTGCTGCCGTTCTGCTCGGCGCTGTTTTTCTGCTTCTATCAACTGCTGACCCGCAAGCTCGCCGAGGTCGACAGCCCGACCACCAGCAACTTTTTCGCCGGGCTGTGCAATACGCTGGTGATGAGTGCACTGGTGCCGTTCTTCTGGCAGGTGCCGACGTTGACGCATGCCGGGCTGATGCTGGCGCTGGGCAGTTGCGGGATGACCGCGCATTTGTTTCTGACCCAGGCATTCCGTCATGCCGCTCCGGCGCTGCTGGCGCCGTTCGGTTATTGCCAGATCGTGTTTGCCGGGTTGTTGGGCTGGTTGCTGTTCAATCACACGCCGAGTCTGTTGACGGTGATCGGCATCGCAGTGATCTGTTGCAGCGGACTGGCGGCAGCGTGGCAGCAAAGCCGCCGCTGAGCTGACAACACAAGAAACTGTGGGAGCGAGCTTGCTCGCGAAAGCGGTGTGTCAGTCACATTTGTTTCGACTGTCAGTCCGCATTCGCGAGCAAGCTCGCTCCCACAAGGGGCCAGTCTAGTGGCCAGGTTATTCGGTAACGGTCGGAATCTTGCGCGGGGCCATGAAGTACATCCACGTCAGCGCAATGAAGTACATCGCCGGAATCAGGGTGAACAACACGGTGTAGTTGTTGTTGGTGACGGTGAGGATGTGGCCGACGATCTGGGTCATGAACATCCCGCCAATCGCCGCGCACATGCCGCCGAAACCGAACACCGTACTCATCATGTGTTTGGGCGTGTAGTCCATCACCAGGCTCCAGATGTTCGCGGTCCAGGCCTGATGCGCACCGATGGCCAGAGAGATCGCGGCCACTGCAACCCACAGATTGGCAGAGCCAGCGGCCATGATCACGCCGATGATGCAGCAGGCAAACAGGAACATCGACAACAGCCGCGCCTTGATCGAGTTCATCCCGCGACCGATCAGGAACGAAGACAAGATGCCGCCACCGACGCTGCCGAAGTCAGCCGTGACGTAGATGATGATCAGCGGAATGCCCATCTGGGTGACGTTGATGCCCAGGTTGTATTGCTGATTGAGGAACGGCGGCAGCCAGTACAGGTAGAACCAGAACACCGGCGCGGTCAGCGAGTAGGCGAGGGCGAAGGCCCAGGTGCCGCGCATACGGAGGATTTTCGAGAACGGCACGCGGGCCTGTTCCGGTTCGACTTCTTGCTGGATGTAGTCCAGTTCGGACTGTTTAACGCTTGGGTGATCTTCCGGGTTGAAATACTTCAAGCCCCAGAACAACAACCAGATCCCGCCGAGTGCCGACATGCACAGGAACGCCGCTTGCCAGCCCCATACGTGGAGAACCAGCGGCAGCAGCATTGGCGTGAACATCGCGCCAACGTTGGTGCCGGCGTTGAAGATGCCGGTGGCCACTGCACGTTCGCCGGCCGGGAACCACAGACGTGTGGTTTTCACGCAGGCCGGGTAGTTCGCCGCTTCAGTCAGACCGAGGATAAACCGGCAGACCATAAAGCCAACGGCCGACGTCGCGAGACCGTGAGCACCGGTGGCCAGGCTCCAGAGCAGCACGGCGCAGAAGAACACGCGTTTGACGCCGACCCGGTCGATCAAGCGACCCTGCAGGACGAAACCGATCGCGTAGCCGACCTGAAACCAGAAGTTGATGTTGGCGTAATCCATCGCCGTCCAGCTCATTTCCTTGGCGAGGATCGGCTGCATGACGCCAAGGGCGGCGCGGTCAATGTAGTTCAGGGTAGTGGCGAAAAACACCAGCGCCAGCATGCCCCAACGGGTCTTGCCGACAGCCATGGCGCCGCGGATCTTGTCGCCGATGCCACCCGTGGCAGTGCTTATGGCCGGGGCCATGCGGGAAGTCTGTGAAGGAATCATGTGTTCCACCCGTTTTTGGATTTGTTATTTGGTGTGCTTTTTTCTGTGCACGCTGCGACCGGCGGTTCAGAGCCGGACTCAATGTGCAGCCGATGTTGGGCAGTGGACGAAAAATCGTCAATTCGCCAAACCGCCATTGTGTTCGATAATCGCACGCAAAACTAACCGGGTAGTACACTTTAAATTGCTGTGCGCAGTGATGCAGCCAATAATTTCCCACACTACAAAAACCATCCCAGCCAAAAGCGGCGCAGTCCGGGAGTTGAATAATGCAGCGTTCCATTGCCACCGTTTCCTTGAGCGGCACCCTGCCGGAAAAACTCGAAGCCATTGCCGCCGCCGGGTTCGACGGGGTGGAGATTTTCGAAAACGACCTCCTGTACTACGACGGCAGTCCGCGGGAAATTAAACAGATGTGCGCCGACCTCGGCATCGCCATCACGCTGTTCCAGCCGTTCCGCGATTTCGAAGGCTGCCGCCGCGATCGCCTGGCGCGCAATCTTGAGCGCGCCGAACGCAAGTTCGACCTGATGCAGGAACTCGGCACCGATCTGGTACTGGTATGCAGCAACGCTTCGGCCGACAGCGTCGGTGATCAACAGATTCTGGTCGATGACTTGCGCCTGCTGGCCGAACGCGCCGGCGCACGCGGCTTGCGCATTGGCTACGAAGCGCTGGCGTGGGGTCGTCATGTGAATACTTATCAACAGGTCTGGGACATCGTGCGTCAGGCCGATCACCCGAGCCTCGGCGTATTGCTCGACAGCTTTCATACCTTGTCGCTGAAGGGCGATCCGCGTGCTATCGCCGATATTCCCGGCGACAAGATCTTCTTCGTGCAAATGGCCGACGCACCGATTCTGCAAATGGATGTGCTGGAGTGGAGCCGGCATTTCCGCTGCTTCCCGGGGCAGGGCGAATTCGATCTGCCAGGGTTCCTCGCGCCGATTATTCAAAGCGGTTACACCGGGCCGCTGTCGCTGGAAATTTTCAACGATGGCTTCCGCGCCGCGCCACCACGAGCCAATGCTGCCGACGGTTTGCGTTCGCTGCTGTATCTGGAAGAGAAAACCCGCCAGCGTCTTGAGCAGGAAGCCCAACCTGTGGCCAATCGCGAAATTCTTTTCGAAACGCCGAAGGCCAGCGAATACAACGGCATCGAGTTTCTTGAGTTTGCCGTTGATGAAAGCCTCGGCGCCAAGCTGTCGAACTGGCTGGAGCGCTTGGGGTTCGTCAAGGCCGGGCAGCACCGCTCCAAGAGCGTGAGCCTGTTGCGTCAGGGCGATATCAACCTGATTCTCAACTCCGAGCCGTATTCGTTTGCTCACAGCTTTTTCGAGGCTCATGGCCCGTCACTGTGCGCCACCGCCGTGCGGGTCAAGGACAGCGCCAGTGCCTTGGCGCGCGCCGTCGCTTACAAAGGTCAGCCCTATCGCGGACTGGTCGGCCCTAACGAATTGGAACTGGCGGCAGTGCGTGCTCCGGATGGCAGCTTGATCTATCTGGTGGATGAACAAGCCGATGTCTACGGCACTGATTTCAATCTGCTGGCAGACGCGCCGGCCCGTGGCGGTCTCAAGCGAATCGATCACATGGCCATGGCGCTGCCGGCCGACAGCCTCGACAGTTGGGTGTTGTTCTATAAGAGCCTGCTGGATTTCGAGGCGGACGACGAAGTGGTGCTGCCCGATCCGTATGGTCTGGTGAAGAGCCGTGCCTTGCGTAGCCGCGACAGCTCGATCCGCTTGCCGCTGAATATTTCCGAGAACCGCAACACTGCGATCTCCCACGCGCTGTCGAGCTATCGTGGTTCGGGTGTACATCACATCGCCTTCGATTGTGACGACATCTTCGCCGAAGTCAGTCGCGCCAAAGAGGCGGGTGTGCCGCTGCTGGATATTCCGCTCAACTATTACGACGACCTTGCCGCGCGCTTCGATTTCGACGATGAATTCCTCAGCGAACTGGCGTATTACAACGTCTTGTACGACCGTGATGCCCAGGGCGGTGAGCTGTTCCACGTCTACACCGAACCGTTCGAAGGGCGTTTCTTCTTCGAGATCATTCAGCGCAAGAACGGCTATGCCGGCTACGGCGCGGCGAACGTCGCGGTGCGTCTGGCGGCGATGGCCAAGTCACGCAGTGGCGCCGTGCGCCAAGCGAAGTTGTAGGAAATTCGTAAACGCGGGATTAAACACAGGTCCCGCAGCTTCCTTCACTGTGCTGCGCGGCCCATAATCGCCGCCTGTGCAGTGATGGCCGTGAGCCCGCAATGACGATGAATACAGAACTTTCCGCAGCTACTGCCGTATCCGCCGTAGAGCCGCGCAAGAGTCGCAAGAACAACCCGGAAAAGACCCGCGAGAACATCCTGCAGGAGGCGATCGTCGAGTTCGTCCAGCAAGGTTTGTCGGGCGCTCGCGTCGATGCGATCGCCGAACGCATACACACCTCCAAACGCATGATCTATTACTACTTCGGCAGTAAGGAGCAGCTGTACGTCGAGGTGCTGGAGAAGCTTTACGGTGATATTCGCAGCACCGAAAACCGTCTGCATCTGGCCGAGCTGGCGCCGGTGGAGGCGATTCGGCGTCTGGTCGAATTCACCTTCGATCACCACGACCGCAACGTCGATTTCGTGCGCATCGTCAGCATCGAAAACATCCACAACGCCGAGTTCGTGAAGCGTTCCGATGCGATCAAGGCGATGAACAACACTATCCTCGATTCACTCGGCGAGATTCTGCGGCGTGGTGCTGAAGAGGGCGTGTTCCGTGCGGGGCTGGATGCGCTGGATGTGCATTTGCTGATCAGTTCGTTCTGCTTCTATCGCGTATCGAACCGGCACACATTTGGCGAGATCTTCCAGATCGATCTGCCGGATGAAAGCATCAAGCAGCGGCATCGCGAGATGATTTGCGAATCCGTTTTGCGCTACCTGCAAGCCTGACGCTGCTTTTGTAGGAGTGAGCCTGCTCGCGATAGCGGTGTGTCAGTCAGTAAATATGTCGACTGAAGGTACGCCTTCGCGAGCAGGCTCGCTCCCACAGGTTTTTAGCCATTCATGCTTTGAAAATGCGCGAGCATCCGCTGCGCATCCGGCGCCACGCCGCTGAACAACTCAAACGCCTTCACTGCCTGAAACACCGCCATGTTGCCGCCATCCAGGGTCCGGCAACCCAGCGCGCGGGCGTTGCGCAGCAGTTCGGTTTCCAGCGGGAAATACACAATCTCCGCCACCCACAAATCCTTACGCAGGAGTTCGACCGGCACCGGCATGCCCGGCAGTTTGGCCATGCCCATCGGCGTGGTGTTGACCAGACCGTCGGCCTGATTCAGCGTGCTCGGCAGATCTCGCCCGGCCACGGCACGACCAAATCCGAAGTGCTGGTTGAGATTGTTCGCCAGACTCTCGGCGCGCTCACTGTCGACATCAAAAATGCTCAGTTTCTGTACGCCTTCGCTCAACAACGCGTGGGCCACTGCCGCGCCTGCGCCACCGGCGCCCATCTGGACCACACGCTCACGGGCAGCGTCCTTCAGACCGCGGCGAAAACCCTCAGCGAAACCGAGGCAATCGGTGTTGTGGCCGACACGCTTGCCGTCTTTCAGCACCACCGTGTTCACCGCGCCGATGCCTTTGGCTTCCGGTGACAATTCATCGAGCAGCGGAATGATCGCCTGCTTGCACGGAAAGGTAATGTTCAGCCCGGTGTAGTTCATCCGCTCGGCCGCCAGCAGCAAGTCTGGCAGGGCGGTGCTGTCCATTTTCAGCTGATCGAGATCGATCAATCGATACAGATAGCGCATGCCCTGCGCATCACCTTCGTGCTCATGCAGCGCCGGCGTGCGCGAGGCCTGAATACCAGCGCCGATCAGCCCGGCGAGTATTACGTTAGAGCGAGCCATGACATTCACCCCTTCAACCGCTGACTGAAATGTTCCAGTGCCAGGCGATAGCCATGACTGCCAAAACCGGCCATGACCGCTGTGGCAATCGCCGAAACAAACGAGTGATGACGAAACGGCTCGCGGGCATGAACGTTCGACAGGTGCACTTCGATCACCGGCAATTCACTGGCCACCAGCGCATCGCGAATCGCCACCGAAGTGTGCGTCCACGCTGCCGGGTTGATCACGATCCCGGCGCAACGGCCACGTGCCGAGTGAATCCAGTCGAGCAGTTCGCCTTCGTGGTTGGTCTGGCGAAACTCCACGGCCAAGCCAAATTCTTCAGCCGCACGACCGCACAACGCAGAAATATCCGCCAGGGTTTCGTGACCGTAAGTCGCCGGCTCGCGGGTGCCGAGCAGGTTCAGGTTCGGGCCGTTGAGCACCAGAACGATAGGGGGCATGAGGGGTAACTCCACTTATTGTTTTTGGCTTTGGCCAGAGGTTTCGGCCTGTGGAGATAAAATGTACTAGATGGTTACCATGGTCAATTGAACAAAAATGGTCTGGCCGATTTATGTTCGGTGATCGCACAAACAAATGAGCGCGCACAAAAAAGCCGTCAATCACGACGGCTTTCTCGTATCAGCTTCCCGCAATCAACGCCGGGTCAACAACACACCCGATTCCATGTGATGCGTCCACGGGAACTGGTCAAACAACGCGCACTGGGTAATACGGTGCGTGTCGTGCAACTGGGCGATGTTCGCCGCCAGGGTTTCCGGGTTGCAGGAGATGTACAGGATGTTGTCGAAACGACGGGTCAGTTCGCAGGTGTCCGGGTCCATGCCGGCGCGTGGCGGGTCGACGAAGACGCTGCCGAACTCGTAGCTCTTCAGGTCGATGCCTTGCAGGCGACGGAACGGGCGCACTTCGTTGAGCGCTTCGGTCAGTTCTTCGGCGGACAAACGCACCAGGGTGACGTTATCCACAGCGTTTTCGCTGAGGTTGCTCAACGCGGCGTTGACCGAGGTCTTGCTGATTTCGGTGGCCAGCACTTTGCGCACGCGGGTGGCGAGCGGCAGGGTGAAGTTGCCGTTGCCGCAATACAGCTCCAGCAGATCGTCAGTGCGATCGCCCAGCGCTTCGTACGCCCAGTTGAGCATCTTCTGGTTCACCGTGCCGTTCGGCTGGGTGAACGCGCCTTCCGGCTGGCGATAGCTGAACGTGCGACCGCCGACGTCGAGTTTCTCGACCACGTAATCGAGCCCGAGCACTTCGCGTTTGCCTTTCGAGCGACCGATGATGCTGACGCCGAGATCCGCCGCCAGTTTGGTCGCCGCCGCGTGCCAGTGCTCGTCCAGCGGGCGGTGATAGCACAGGGTGATCATCGCATCGCCGGACAGTGTGGTCAGGAACTCGACCTGAAACAGCTTGTGGCTCAGCGCCGAACTGGCCTGCCATGCCGCTTTCAACTGCGGCATCAACTGATTGATGCGCAGGCTGGCGATCGGGAACTCTTCGATCAGGATCGGCGTGCGTTTGTCGTCTTGAGCGAACATCGCGTAATGCCGATCGCCGCCCTCGCGCCACAGGCGAAACTCGGCGCGCAGACGGAAGTTCTGCAGCGGCGAATCGAACACGCTCGGCTCGGGGGCATCGAACGGCGCCAGCAGATCACGCAAACGCGTGACCTTGGCTTCAAGTTGCTCGGCGTAAGCCTGGGAATCGAAAGTCATGCGTTGAACCAACCCAACTTGATCACAAACAGAATCGACAGAATCACCAGCGCCGGGTTCAGTTCACGGGCACGACCCGACAGCAGCTTGATCACGGTCCAGGAGATGAAACCGAAGGCGATGCCGTTGGCGATCGAGTAAGTGAATGGCATGGCCAGCGCGGTCACCACGACCGGTGCGGCGACGGTGATGTCGTCCCAGTCTATTTCCGCCAGACCCGAAGTCATCAACACGGCGACGAACAGCAGTGCCGGCGCGGTGGCGAACGCCGGAACGCTGGCTGCCAATGGCGAGAAGAACAGCGCCAGCAGAAACAGAATCGCGACGACAATGGCGGTCAGGCCAGTACGGCCGCCGGCACTGACGCCGGCTGCGGATTCGATGTAACTGGTGGTGGTCGAAGTACCCAGCAACGAACCGGCCATGGCCGCGGTGCTGTCGGCGATCAGTGCACGACCCATTTTCGGCATGTGGCCGTCCTTGCCCATCAGGCCGGCGCGCTTGGCGACGCCGATCAGGGTGCCGGAGTTGTCGAACAGGTCGACGAACAGGAAGGCGAAGATCACGCTGACCAGACCGATATCCAGTGCGCCTTTGATGTCCAGTTGCAGGAAGGTCGGGGCCAGCGAAGGTGGCATCGATGTCACGCCGTTGAACGGAGTGAAGCCCATCACGATGGAAACGATGGTCACCGCCAGAATGCCGATCAGTACCGCACCGCGCACTTTCAGCGCTTCGAGGGCTACGATCAGGGCGAAACCTAGGGTAGCGAGAATCGGTGCAGGTTGTTTCAGGTCACCGAGGCCGACCATGGTCGCCGGGTTGCTGACGACGATGCCCGCGTTGTGCAGGGCGATCAGTGCCAGGAACAGGCCTATACCGGCAGCAATCGCCGAGCGCAGTGGCAACGGGATGCTGTTGATGATCCATTCACGGATGCGGAAGATCGACAGCAGGAAGAACAGCACCGCCGAAATGAACACCGCACCCAGCGCCACTTGCCAGGTGTGGCCCATGTGCAGGACCACGGTGTAGGTGAAGAAGGCGTTCAGACCCATGCCCGGGGCGAGGGCGATCGGGTAGTTGGCGATCAGGCCCATGACGGTCGAACCGATGGCAGCCGCCAGACAGGTGGCGACAAACACCGCACCTTTGTCCATGCCGGTCTCGCCGAGAATGCTCGGGTTGACGAACAGAATGTAGGCCATGGCCAAGAAAGTCGTGATGCCCGCCAGAATCTCGGTGCGCACGTTGGTGTTGTGTGCCTTGAGTTGAAACAGCCTTTCCAGCATGTCTGCTCCCCGTGGCGCGCGTAGCGCCGTGAATGTATCGACCTCAACAGCAAAGCACAGACCGTCGCAAGCGCCTGAAAAATTGTGGTGGGCCGGAAAAAGCCGCGCATCATACCAGCAGCGTGAGGAATATGGCGGTTGTTGGTGTCGATCGTCGGCGAAGTTTTGCGTTGAAGCCAACTGCGCCATACTGCGCGCTGAATTTTTCGGGGTGGGGAACGCATGAGCAAGCGCTGGATGAACGCTTTCGGGTTAATCGCAACGCTGACAGCCGGGATGTCGCCAGCCTGGGCGGCATCGGCACCGCCGTTGACGCAAGTGAAAGTCATCAAGGTGCAATCGCCTGCCTGCGGGCTTGAAGACATCGGCGACGGGCAGACGCAGACCCAATGCAATCACAGCGGACCGAATATCAAGGTCTACGTGCTCGAAGTCGGCTACGGCAAGAGCCAGCCTCAGGTCGCACTGGACGGTTTTGAAGTGAACGGCACCCGTGCCCCGGTGTGTGCCTTTGATAACGGTAACCTGACCGAATGTACTCCCGGTAATAAAACCGTCGGTTCTCTTTATACCTTCGATCTGGCGGGCAAACAGGAAGGCACCTTCACCTTCAGCAACACCTCGATCAACGCGCCACGCAACACAATGTCGACCCAGCTTTACATCAAGTAACGGCTGTTGCAGCGCGATCCGGTTGAAGCTGACTACGCTTCACGTATCACCCAGCGGATAGCGCCCATGACCTTTAGAGCCCTGATTACCCTCGCCGAGGGCATCGATGATCTGCAAAGTGTGACCCTGATCGACGTGTTGCGCAGGGCCGGCGTCGAAGTGGTGGCGGCCAGCATCGAAGGCCGGCGCATGCTCACCTGCGCTCGCGGCACGCGCCTGACCGCCGACGGCATGCTGGTCGATGTGCTGGCGCAAACCTTCGACCTGATCGTCCTGCCCGGCGGCGCCGTCGGCGCACAACACCTGGCGGCGCATCAACCGCTGCAACAACTGCTCAAGGATCAATCCAGCGCCGGACGCCTGTTCGCCGCCATCGCCGAAGCCCCGGCCATCGCCCTGCAAAGCTTCGGGGTGCTGCGCCAGCGGCGCATGACCTGCCTGCCCAGCGCCAGCCATCAACTCTCGGGCTGTACGTTTGTTGATCAACCGGTGGTGGTCGACGGCAATTGCATCACCGCGCAAGGCTCCAGCGCTGCGCTGGAATTTGCCTTGACGCTGGTCGAACAACTGGGCGGCAAGGCCTTGCGGGCGAAAGTGGCGGGGGATTTGTAATCGCGGAGGTGTCAGGCGTGGACAGCGATCAGTTCGATAACCGGTTGCTCCCGATGCTCCGCTTGCCACAGATCGTAGTCGGTTTGTACGCCTAGCCACACACGCGCCTTGCCAATGCCGGCACGCTCAAGACGCACAGCCAGATCCGGGCTGATGGGCGCATGTCCGTGTAATACACGTGAAAGATGCGGGCGTGCGAAGCCCAAGTGTCGGGCCAATTCGGTCACGCTGATGCCAAGCTCGGGCAAAACATCCATCAGCAGTGTTTCGCCGGGGTGTGGCGGGTTGTGCATGGGCATGAGCCTGCCTCCTGTCAGTGGTAGTCCAGATAATCGACCAGTTCGATATCCGAACCGACAAAACGAAAGATCACTCGCCAGTTGCCTGAAACGCTCAGCGACCAGTACTCCGTCAGTTCACCTTTCAATCGATGCAGGCGCCAACCCGGAAGGTCCAGATCTGCGGGAAGCGTAGCGCGATCCATGAACTGCAGCATGCGCGACAGCCGTTTTGCGTGGTCGGCACGAATCCCGCGAGTCGAACCTGTTTCATAGAAGCCTCGAAGGCCTTTGTGCTGAAAGGATTTGATCATGGGCTCGAGTGTAAGGCGATACATTACACTCGGTGCGGTAACTATGTACCGCACATTTTCAGTTTTCTTGTGCTTTGGAGGTTGTCAGACCTTCACTTCCTCCACCGGCACATGCATCCGATCCCGGTTAGCCAGCGTCGGAAATAACTTGATCCATGTCCCCGTCACCACCAGCGTGCCGATCCCGCCCATCACCACTGCCGGCACGGTGCCGAACCAGTGGGCGGTGACGCCGGATTCGAATTCGCCCAACTGGTTTGAGGCGCCGATAAACAGCCCGTTCACCGCGCTGACACGGCCGCGCATTTCGTCCGGGGTTTCCAGTTGTACGAAAGACGCGCGGATGACCATGCTGATCATGTCCGCCGCGCCAAGTACCACCAGCACTGCCAGCGAGAACCAGAACGAGGTCGACAGGCCAAAGGCGATGGTCGCGACGCCGAATATGCCCACCGCTGTGAACATCACCCGGCCGACATTGCGCTCGACGGCAAACCGCGCGAGGAACAGCGACATCCCCAGTGCGCCGACCGCCGGTGCCGAGCGCAGCAGGCCGAGGCCCCACGGCCCGGTCAGCAGAATGTCCTTGGCGAACACCGGCAGCAACGCCGTGGCGCCGCCGAGCAACACCGCAAACAGATCCAGCGAGATCGCCCCGAGAATGTCCGGGCGGCTGCGAATGAAACGAATCCCCGCCAGCAATGAATCCAGCGTGGCTTTGCCTTTGTTCAACGGTGTCTGCCGCGCGGGCAAGTTGAGCATCAAGGTGCAGGCAATAACGTAAAGCAGCACGGTTGGGCCATAGACCCAGACGCTACCGAATGCGTAGAGCAAACCGCCCAGCGCTGGAGCGACGATGGTCGCCGACTGCTGCGCCGACTGTGCCGCCGCCACTGCCCGAGGGAACAGCGCGCTGGGCACGATGCTCGGCAGCAACGCCTGAGTAGTCGGCATCTCGAACGAGCGCGCCGCGCCGAGCAGGAAGGCGAGGATGAAGATCATCTCGCGGGTGACATGATCGGTGGCGCTGCCGATGGCCAGCGCCAGCGCGATCAACGCCTGCAACGACTGACAGATCGCCGCAACTTTGCGCCGGTCATAGCGGTCGGCGACATGCCCGGTGTGCAGCATGAACAGTACGCGCGGAGCAAATTCGACCAGCCCGACCAGGCCCAGATCGAGGACGTTGCCGGTCAGTTGATAGAGGTTCCAGCCGATCGCCACGGTGAGCATCTGGAAACCGCTGGCGGTGAAGATCCGCGCGAACCAGAAAGCGAGAAACGGACGATGGTGACGTAACAGCAGGGGCGCTTGGCTGGGCATCTGAAGGCAGGTCTGGCTCGGGGGGGAACCGCGAGATTATCACCAGTCTGTAACAGGAAGTTGCCATGACAAAAAATTTAGTTAGGAGGACATCGATTTTTTGCGGTGCAGATTGATTCTGCTGTTCGGGGATTTGCGTCGGCCTGGAGATCTGTACTGTTTTTCTCGCTGCCGATGCTCCGGGGATGTGTTGCAGGGCTTTACCGAGGTTGTGAGGCAACTTGTCACGCGGCAAACGACCACGCAGTTCATCGGCAAAAATGGGACTACTCTTTCAACGTTGCTTGATCCAGATCAAGACCCAAAAGGAATTGATCCGGTGGCCAGTTGGCCAGACTCCCTGCGTTGCGATGGTTGTTTAAAAAGAACGAATCAGAATTCGCCGCACTCCATATCCGTGGGGGCAGTGGGTGCAGGCCTCCGGGTCCGCAGCCGGTACTACCTGACAGAGGAAGCCATATGTTCGGTTTAGAGGCACTAGATCTCGCCCGAATTCAATTCGCGTTCACCATCTCGTTCCACATCCTGTTCCCGGCCATCACCATCGGTCTGGCGAGTTACCTTGCGGTGCTTGAAGGCCTGTGGCTGAAAACCCACAACGACACTTACCGTGACCTCTACCATTTCTGGTCGAAGATCTTTGCCGTCAACTTCGGCATGGGTGTGGTCTCGGGGCTGGTCATGGCGTACCAGTTCGGCACTAACTGGAGTCGATTCTCGGACTTCGCCGGCGCCGTCACCGGGCCGTTGCTGACCTATGAGGTGCTCACGGCGTTCTTCCTCGAAGCCGGTTTCCTCGGCGTGATGCTGTTCGGCTGGAACAAGGTCGGGCGTGGGCTGCACTTCTTCGCCACCGTCATGGTGGCGATCGGCACGCTGATTTCGACCTTCTGGATTCTCGCCTCCAACAGCTGGATGCAAACGCCACAGGGCTTCGAAATCGTCAACGGTCAGGTGATTCCGACCGACTGGCTGGCGATCATCTTCAACCCCTCGTTCCCCTATCGCCTGATGCACATGGCGACGGCAGCGTTTGTCGCCACGGCGTTCTTCGTCGGCTCATCGGCGGCCTGGCACTTGCTGCGCGGCAAGGACAATCCGGCGATCCGCACCATGTTGTCGATGGCAATGTGGATGGCACTGATCGTCGCGCCGATCCAGGCAGTCATCGGCGACTTCCATGGCCTGAATACGCTCGAACATCAGCCGGCGAAAATCGCCGCGATCGAGGGGCACTGGGAAAACAAGGGCGACGAAGCGACGCCGCTGATTCTGTTCGGCTGGCCGGACATGAAAGAAGAGAAGACCAAATTCGCCGTGGAGATTCCGTACCTCGGCAGCCTGATCCTGACCCACTCGCTGGACAAACAGGTGCCGGCGCTCAAGGAATTTCCGCCGGAAGACCGGCCGAATTCGACCATCGTGTTCTGGTCGTTCCGGGTCATGGTCGGCCTCGGTTTCCTGATGATCTTCACCGGTCTGTGGAGCCTGTGGCTGCGCAAACGCAACACGCTCTACACCTCGCGGCCGTTCCTGTATCTGGCGTTGTGGATGGGGCCATCCGGCCTGATCGCGATTCTCGCCGGTTGGTTTACCACTGAAATTGGCCGTCAGCCGTGGGTGGTCTACGGCTTGATGCGCACGGCGGATGCGTCTTCCAACCACAGTTTCATGCAGATGAGCATCACGCTGATCATGTTTGTAGTGGTGTATTTCGCGCTGTTTGGTGCGGGGCTCGGCTACATGATGCGTCTGGTGCGCAAAGGGCCGAAGATCAGCGAGGGCGCGGAAACGCCGGACGGTGGTCCGGGCAAACAGCGTACACCGGCGCGTCCGTTGTCCGCCGCCGACGATTCGGCCGATGCCGATCACGACGACACCCCCAGCCTGACCAAGGAGATTTGAGCCATGGGTATTGATCTTCCGCTGATCTGGGCCGTGATCATCATCTTCGGCATCATGATGTACGTGGTCATGGACGGCTTCGATCTGGGCATCGGGATTCTCTTCCCGTTCATCCCCGGCAAAGTAGACCGTGACGTGATGATGAACACCGTCGCCCCGGTCTGGGACGGCAACGAAACCTGGCTGGTTTTGGGTGGTGCGGCGCTGTTCGGCGCGTTCCCGCTGGCGTATTCGGTGGTGTTGTCGGCGCTGTATCTGCCGCTGATTTTTATGTTGATCGGTCTGATCTTCCGTGGCGTGGCGTTCGAGTTCCGCTTCAAGGCCAAGGACGACAAACGTCATCTATGGGACAAGGCCTTCATCGGTGGTTCGGTCGCGGCAACGTTCTTCCAGGGCGTGGCGCTGGGTGCATTCATCGACGGTTTGCCGGTGGTCAATCGGCAGTTCGCCGGCGGATCACTCGACTGGCTGACGCCGTTCACGCTGTTCTGCGGCGCCGCACTGGTGGTGGCGTACGCCTTGCTTGGCTGCACCTGGTTGATCATGAAGACCGAAGGCAAGCTGCAAGAGCAGATGCACAATCTGGCCCGGCCTCTGGCCTTCGTGCTGCTTGCGGTGATCGGTGTCGTCAGCCTGTGGACGCCGCTGGCTCACCCGGAAATCGCCTCGCGCTGGTTCAGCATGCCTAACCTGTTCTGGTTCATGCCGGTGCCGATTCTGGTGTTGGTGACGATGTACGGGCTGATCCGCGCCGTGGCACGCAATGCCAACTACATGCCGTTCCTGCTGACGCTGGTGCTGATCTTTCTTGGCTACAGCGGTCTGGGCATCAGCCTGTGGCCGAACATCGTGCCGCCGTCGATCTCGATCTGGGACGCTGCCGCACCGCCGCAAAGTCAGGGCTTCATGCTGGTGGGCACGCTGTTCATCATCCCGTTCATCCTGGGTTACACCTTCTGGAGCTACTACGTGTTCCGCGGCAAGGTCACCCACGAAGACGGCTATCACTAAGCAAAACCCTGTGGGAGCGAGCCTGCTCGCGATGGCGTCGGCGATGGCGCCATCAATCTTGAAGAGGTTTGAAGAAAATGACTGGAAAACATTCCCTGCACGACATTGAAGAAGCAGAAAAAAAACCGCTGTGGCAGCGGCTCGGCTGGTTGGCCCTGATCTGGGTCGGCAGTGTTGGCGTGCTGTTTATCGCCGCCAGCCTGATGCGCATGTTCATGAATGCCGCAGGCCTGACGACACACTGAATCATCCCGTCCCGGCGCCTTCGGGTACGGCTTTGCAACCCTCCTCACGGAGGGTTTTTTTTACCTCGCGATTACTTGCGGGCCTTGAGAATCACGAATTTCGGCGTGGCAGCCACTTGCTCGACACCGCGGAACAACCGCGCCAGTTTGCTGTGGTAACCCAAATGGCGGTTGCCGACGATGTACAGCGCGCCGCCCACTACCAATGCTTCACGCGCCTGCTGGAACATGCGCCAGGCGAGGAAGTCTCCAACTACCTGCTGCTGATGGAATGGCGGATTGCACAGCACCACATCCAATGATTGCGGCTCCTGCCCGGCCAGGCCATCGCCAGCCCGCGCTATCACTTCACGATCACCCAGCGCTGCGTGCCAGTTCTCGGTAGCCGATTGCACTGCCATAAACGATTCGTCGACCAGCGTGTAATGCGCATCGGGATTTTGCAGCGCACTCGCGATGGCCAGAACCCCGTTGCCACAGCCCAGATCGGCGACTCGGGCGCTGCCAAGATTTTTCGGCAGATGCGGCAGGAAGGCGCGCGTGCCAATGTCCAGCCCTTCGCGGCAGAACACGTTGGCGTGGTTGAGCAACTCGATCGAAGGTTCGTCGAGGCGATACCGCGAAGGGTAGGGCGAGACTGCGGGTGCTTTCGCTTCAGGTGTGGCAATCAACAGCCGCGCTTTCTTCACTGCCAGAGAGGCTTGCACCGGACCGATGTAGCGTTCCAGCAGATCACCGGCGGCGCGTGGCAGGTGTTTGACCATGGCAGCGGCGATCACTTCGGCATCGGGCGCGAGCTGCCCTTGCAAGCGGATCAACTGTTCTTCCAGCAACGCGAGGGTTTTCGGTACGCGAATCAGCACCCGGTCGAACGGTCCGACCAATGGCTCGCTGGCAGGGATCCCGCGAACGGCGTCGAACGCCTGGCCATTGCGCAGCAGGTTTTTTTCCAGACCCTGAAACCCCAGGAAGGAGTCGCCGCTGCTGCTGACCTTGACCTTGCCGAACAGGCTGGCAGCCAGCGCACCGAAGCTGTCGTTGAGCACCAGTACCCGTGTTTCAACCGTCGGTTGCTGTGCCGCCAGATGGTTGAGCAGGTATTCGTCGGCCGCGTCGAAGGCTTGCAACGGTTCATTCTGCTGTTCGGGCTGGCGGATCAGGTCGAGTTGGGCGAAGGGTGTTTCAAGCAAAGGCATCGGGCGGGAACTCAGGGGTAATCAACGGGGTGTTCCGCAGCCTGACAGTGTGCGGCGGAACCGACTGAGTGTAATGCAACGCAGAATGTTCGCGTCATCACTCAAGAGGGTCACAAATGGTACGTTTTTTTCGTCGTTATTACCTGAATGTTTTTAAACGAGGCAAGGCTGATCGACTAGATGAGTCGCATTTTGGCGGCTTTTATGACTGCGGAAATCTTGTTGCAGACGTTGAGCTTCTCGATCACGTTTTGCACGTGGTAGTTCACCGTGCGCTCGCTCAGGCTAAGGATCTTCGAGATCTCATAGGCCGTTTTGCCGCCGGCGGATAACTGCAGAACCTCCAGCTCCCTTGGTGAGAGGTGCGGATGGCTGGGCTTGAGAGAATGAGCAGGCAGTGACCGGGCAAACATTTCACTCAAGTGGCTGGCGGCATAAAACATGTAACCGAAATGCTCATACAGCTCCAGAGGACTGATCGAACAATGTCGTCGCGCCAGGCTTACGATACTGCACAAACCACTCTGCTCGTGATGGAACGACTGCGACCAGCCATTTTGCAGTCCATATTGCTGTAATCCCTGCCATATCGGCTGGGTCTCGGCAAATACCGATTCGCACCAGACAATGGGCGTCATTGAATGATTGCAGTGTGCTATCAGTGGATCGATTTTACTGTAATGGTTTTCTTCATATTGTGAGTTCCATTCTTTAGGGTAGTTATTGATTTGCAAGGTGTTAAGAGGCAGGTCCCGATGGAGTGAAACAACCGAAATTGCACAAAAGTTGAATCCGAGGTTTTCGGCGAATCGCAGCAGAATCGGATAAGCAGCATCTACTCCCTTGGCAAACGTCAGTTGTTTCAATTGTGATTCCTTCCATGTTTCCATTGCTGAACACTCCAACGACGTTGCGGGGGGGCGCGGAATGGATCCAAAAGATCCGGCACGCAGCGAAGTGTAGGACGTTTCCTAAGTCTGGCTTTAAATTATTTCGGTATTGAACATTGAAGATCTATTCATAAAGAGTTTTTAGCATTGATAAACTTTACATTTAACCCTTCATATAAAGTTGTCGCTCTAATTCTGACTTTCCGACAGCAAGGTTTTGACAGTGTCAGGCGCCTGTTGAATACCATTATCAGTCGTCGGTGTTTCGCGGGCTCGATTTGCGCGACACTGGCAGTCACCGATCAATGGAGTGCCCCATGACTGCCAGTGCCGAGAAATACACCCCTCAAACCTTGCTCGATGTGCAAACCTTGACGCCGAGTCTGTTTACCTTGCGCACCACCCGTGACGCGGGGTTTCGTTTCCGCGCCGGGCAGTTCGCCCGGCTCGGGGTGACCAAGGCCGATGGCAGTATCGTGTGGCGCGCTTATTCGATGGTGTCGTCGCCGTTTGACGAGTTTCTCGAGTTCTTTTCCATCGTGGTGCCGGGCGGTGAGTTCACCAGTGAGCTGAGCCGGTTACAGGTTGGCGACACTTTACTGGTGGAGCGCCAGGCATTCGGGTATCTGACCCTTGATCGCTTCGTCGACGGGCGTGATCTCTGGCTGTTGTCCACGGGCACGGGTGTGGCGCCATTCCTGTCAATCTTGCAGGACTTCGAAGTCTGGGAAAAATTCGAGCGCATCATTCTGGTGTACAGCGTGCGCGAAGCGCGGGAGTTGGCCTATCAGGATCTGATTGCCGGGCTTGAGCAGCGTGAATACCTCCGTGAGCATGGCCACAAATTGCAGTTCATCGCGACGGTAACGCGCGAAGCTCATCCGGGTGCACTGCACGGGCGCATTACCACGCTGATCGACAGCGGTGAACTGGAGCGTGCGGCAGGCGTTGAGCTATCGGCGGAGCACTCGCGGGTGATGCTGTGCGGCAATCCGCAGATGATCGATTACACTCGCGCGTTACTGAAAAAACGCCATATGAGCCTCAGCCTGACCCGTCGGCCCGGCCAGGTGGCGGTGGAAAACTACTGGTAAACAAACGGCGCCTCGCGGGCGCCGTTTGTTTATCGTGCAAAAGGTTCAGGGCCGAGTGTTCTGGGCCTTGAGCAAGTCGCGGATCTCGCCCAGCAACTCTTCTTCCTTGGTCGGTACCGGCGGCAGGGTAGGGGCCACGGCTTCTTCGCGCTTGAGGCGGTTGATGGCTTTTACGCCCATGAAAATCGCGAAAGCGACGATCACGAAGTCCAGAATGGTCTGGAGGAATTTGCCGTAGGCCATCACCACCGCAGGCGCAGCGCCATCGGCGGCTTTGAGCGTGATGGCTAAATCACTGAAGTCCACCCCACCGATCAACAGGCCGATTGGCGGCATGATCACGTCGCCGACAAAAGACGAAACAATCTTGCCGAACGCGGCACCGATGATGATACCGACGGCCATGTCGACCACATTGCCTTTGACCGCGAAGGCCTTGAACTCACTTAGCACGCCCATAGTTATTTCCTTGTTACAGATGAGTTTGGTGTACGCAGTGTAAATCAGCAAAACGCGTCCTGCGCGAAACACCTTCTTACAATGCCCGTTTTTATCGACACATCAATTGGCGATTAGTTTGCAAAGTGCCATCAATCGCGCGCGAAATATACGGTAACTCGCTGATCAGGAAGCCAATTTTCTCAATCATGGCGTTACGTTCTTTCTATTTATGTTCAACGCTGCAGGCCTCTAGCCTTGGGTTGGCGCATCTGGATGCGCCCCAAAACAACCAGAGGATCCTGATATGAATTCCGCACTTGGACTGGGGGTTTTTCCCCGTCGCCGCACCCTCGGTGTACTCACCGCCAGCCTGTTGACCTTTTCGGTTAACGCCGCGCCCCTGACCCGCGATAACGGTGCCGCCGTCGGCGACAACCAGAACTCGCAGACCGCCGGTGCCAGCGGCCCGGTGCTACTGCAGGATGTACAACTGATTCAGAAGCTGCAGCGCTTTGATCGCGAGCGCATTCCCGAGCGCGTGGTTCACGCCCGCGGCACTGGCGCCCATGGCACGTTCACGGTCACCAACGATCTCAGCGACCTGAGCAAGGCAAAAGTGTTTGCTGCCGGCCAGAGCACACCGGTGTTTGTACGCTTCTCTGCGGTGGTGCACGGTAATCACTCGCCGGAAACCCTGCGCGATCCACGAGGTTTCGCCACCAAGTTCTACACGGCTGACGGCAACTGGGACCTGGTCGGTAACAATTTCCCGACCTTTTTCATCCGTGACGCGATCAAGTTTCCGGACATGGTGCATGCGTTCAAACCCGATCCACGGACTAACCTCGACGACGATTCGCGCCGATTCGACTTCTTCTCCCATGTACCGGAAGCCACCCGTACGTTGACCGAGTTGTATTCGAACTCGGGCACTCCTGCCAGTTATCGAGAAATGGACGGTAATGGCGTACATGCTTACAAGTTGATCAACGCCAAGGGCGAAGTTCACTACGTCAAGTTTCACTGGAAAAGCTTGCAGGGTCTTAATAATCTGACGCCGAAGCAAGTCGCCAAAGTTCAAGGTCAAGACTACAGTCATATGACCAATGATCTGGTGAGTAATATAAACAAGGGCAACTTCCCAAAATGGGACTTGTACATTCAAGTGCTGAAGCCACAAGATTTGTCCAAGTTTGATTTTGATCCATTGGATGCCACCAAGGTCTGGCCAGGTATTCCTGAACGAAAAGTTGGACAAATGGTGCTGAACCGTAATCCGGCGAATGTGTTTCAGGAAACCGAACAAGTGGCCATGGCACCCGCGAATATCGTTCCGGGTATCGAGCCTTCCGAAGATCGCTTGTTGCAAGGCCGAGTGTTTTCTTATGCCGATACACAGATGTATCGCCTCGGTGCCAATGCGCTGCAATTGCCAATCAATGCGGCAAAAGTTGCGGTGAACAATGGCAATCAGGATGGCGCGATGAACTTCGGCGCCAGCAACAGCGGCGTGAACTATCAGCCGAGCCGCCTGCAACCCCGAGAGGAGACGCAAGACGCCCGATACAGCCAGTCGGCGCTGTCGGGCAGCACCCAGCAGGCGAAGATCCAGCGTGAGCAGAACTTCAAGCAGGCCGGCGATCTGTATCGCTCGTTCAGCAAAAAGGAACGCCGGGACCTGATCGACAGCTTCGGTGGCTCACTGGCCAGCACCGATGACGAGAGCAAGCACATCATCCTGTCCTTCCTTTATAAGGCCGATGCGGAATATGGCACCGGCGTCACGGAAGTGGCCAAGGGTGACCTGAGCCGGGTCAAGGCACTGGCGGCCAAACTGGTCGACTGATACCGATGTAGCACACGGGGCCTGAGTCAGGCCCCGTTCTGTTCAAGGAGGCTGCTGATGCGAATCTGTCTTTTACTGTTGGCCGGTTGTCTGTCGTTCGCGGCATGGGCGGGACCGGTCGAGCAGAGTCCCGAGGCGATCAAGTCTCAACTGCGCGACTATTATTTCGACGCGGCCCGGCGCGGTGATGTGCCGATGCTCGACACGTTCATCGAGTCTGGTTATTCCCTCGACACCCGCGACAGCAAGGGTTACACCGCGCTGATTCTGGCGGCCTACCACGGTCAGGCGCCGGCAGTGGAACGTTTGCTCGCCGCCGGCGCCGATGCCTGTGCCCAGGACCTGCGCGGCAACACGGCGCTGATGGGCGCGATTTTCAAGGGGGAGTTGCAGATCGCCCGCCGCTTGATGGCCACCGATTGCAGCCCCGATCAACGTAACGGCGCCGGACAGACGGCAGCCATGTACGCCGGGCTGTTCAAGCGTCTGGAATTGCTCGATGCGCTGAAGGCCAAGGGTGCTGATCTGGAGGCCGAAGATCCGTTGGGCAATAGCGCCGCGCGTCTGGCCAGCGGCGAAATCCGCAGTGCTGCGCCGCGCTGATCGGCGGCCCGTGCGTTATCATCGCGGTTTTTGTCGGGGGTTCTGATGGCCAAGGCCAAGCGCATGTATGGCTGCACCGAGTGCGGCGCAACCTTTCCCAAGTGGGCCGGGCAGTGCGGCGAATGCGGCGCCTGGAATACCTTGACCGAAACCATGATCGAAAGCGGCGGCGCCACGGCGCCGACCGGGCGCACCGGTTGGGCCGGGCAGCAGGCGCAGATCAAGACGCTGGCCGAAGTCAGCATCGAAGAGATACCGCGCTTCTCCACCGCTTCCGGTGAACTGGATCGGGTACTTGGCGGTGGCCTGGTTGATGGCTCGGTGGTGTTGATCGGCGGCGATCCGGGCATTGGCAAATCGACGATCCTGTTGCAGACCCTGTGCAATCTCGCCAAAAGCATGCCGGCCCTCTACGTCACTGGCGAAGAATCCCAGCAGCAAGTCGCCATGCGCGCCCGCCGTCTCGGTTTGCCGCAGGATCAACTGCGGGTGATGACCGAAACCTGCATCGAAACCATCATTGCCACCGCCCGCCAGGAAAAGCCCAAGGTGATGGTGATCGACTCGATCCAGACGATCTTCACCGAGCAACTGCAATCAGCACCCGGTGGCGTATCGCAAGTACGTGAGAGTGCGGCGCTGCTGGTGCGATATGCCAAGCAGAGCGGCACGGCAATTTTTCTGGTCGGCCACGTGACCAAGGAAGGCGCGCTGGCCGGTCCGCGCGTTCTCGAGCACATGGTCGACACCGTGCTGTATTTCGAAGGCGAATCCGATGGGCGTCTGCGTTTGCTGCGCGCGGTGAAAAACCGTTTCGGCGCGGTCAACGAGCTTGGCGTGTTCGGCATGACTGACAAGGGTCTGAAAGAAGTCTCGAACCCCTCGGCGATTTTTCTCACCCGCGCGCAGGAAGAAGTTCCGGGCAGTGTGGTCATGGCGACGTGGGAAGGCACGCGGCCGATGCTGGTGGAAGTGCAGGCGCTGGTCGATGACAGTCATCTGGCCAACCCGCGACGGGTGACGCTGGGTCTGGATCAGAACCGTTTGGCGATGCTGCTCGCAGTTTTGCATCGACATGGCGGAATTCCGACGCACGATCAGGACGTGTTTCTCAACGTGGTTGGCGGGGTGAAGGTGCTGGAGACGGCATCGGATCTGGCGTTGATGGCGGCGGTGATGTCGAGTTTGCGCAATCGTCCGTTGCCGCATGACCTGCTGGTATTCGGTGAGGTGGGCTTGTCCGGTGAAGTCCGTCCGGTCCCGAGCGGCCAGGAACGTCTGAAGGAAGCCGCCAAGCATGGCTTCAAACGGGCGATCGTGCCCAAAGGCAATGCGCCAAAGGAATCCCCGCCGGGCTTGCAGATCATTGCCGTCACCCGCCTTGAACAGGCCCTCGACGCATTGTTTGAGTGAACTCCTAACCTGTGGGAGCGAGCTTGCTCGCGAAGAGGCCGTGTCAGTCGACATCATTACTCGATGACACACCGTCTTCGCGAGCAGGCTCGCTCCCACAGGGGATTTGTATTGATGGCTAGATCTCGATCAGGGCGCCCAGCTCGCGTTCCAGCTCTTGCGGATCGGCCAGGTTCAGCTCTATCACCCGCCGCAACCGCTGGATCGATTCCAGGCTGATGTGTCGGCAGACAAAGCCCAAGTGTCCATGATCGTTGTGGGTCAGATGCACATCCATTTCGATTTCGACGTCCGGGCTCAGATGGATACTGACGAAAAAGTCTTGCGCTGCATCGCCCAGCCACGGCTCCGGCCGTTCAATCAGCAACCCTTTCAGCGACAGATCAATCAATTTGACCGGCCAGATGTACTCGCCCTGACTCAGCTCGGTTCTGGCATCGAACGCAATACGTTTGAAGCGACGACGGTTGGCTGGGTGCTCGCTCATGGCGCAATCCTCATGAAGGTTCGCTGACTATAGACCGCGAATGCGGGCGCCAGCCAATCGCTAAAGCGTCTAGACCAACGTCGGGGTATGGCCTTTGGCGCCGTAAGCGCTAAACTCGGGGTGGCTGTCTTTCTTGTCCACCCTGGCTGGAATAATAAAATGAAAAATAATAATAGCCTGCTACGCCACTTACCCTGGCTAGTGCTGGCAATCGTAGGAGCGTGCGCCCTCGGCGTAGTGGCCTTGCGCCGCGGCGAGGCGATCAACGCCTTGTGGATCGTGGTCGCTGCCGTGGCCATTTATCTGGTTGCGTACCGTTACTACAGTCTGTTCATCGCTAACAATGTGATGCAACTGGACCCGCGTCGGGCCACCCCCGCCGTGCTCAACAACGACGGTCTGGACTATGTGCCGACCAACAAACACATTCTTTTCGGTCACCACTTCGCAGCGATAGCGGGCGCCGGACCTCTGGTCGGTCCGGTATTGGCAGCGCAGATGGGTTATCTGCCCGGTACGCTGTGGCTGATAGCCGGTGTGGTGCTGGCGGGCGCGGTGCAGGACTTTATGGTTCTGTTCATGTCGACCCGGCGCAACGGCCGTTCCCTCGGTGACATGGTGCGTGAAGAAATGGGCCGCATTCCCGGCACCATTGCACTGTTCGGCTGCTTCCTGATCATGATCATCATCCTCGCGGTGCTGGCGCTGATCGTCGTCAAGGCGCTGGCGGAGAGCCCGTGGGGCATCTTCACCGTGATGGCGACCATCCCGATCGCGATGTTCATGGGCATTTACATGCGCTACATCCGCCCGGGCCGCATTGGCGAAATCTCCGTGGTCGGCGTGTTGCTGCTGCTCGGTTCGATCTGGCTCGGCGGGCAGATTGCCGCTGATCCGGTGTGGGCCAAGGCGTTCACCTTCACCGGCGTGCAGATTACCTGGATGCTGGTCGGTTACGGTTTCGTCGCGGCATCGCTGCCGGTCTGGCTGATTCTGGCGCCGCGTGACTATCTGTCCACGTTCCTCAAGATCGGCACCATCATCGCCCTGGCGATCGGTATTCTGGTAACCATGCCCGAGCTGAAAATGCCGGCGCTGACCCAGTTCGTCGACGGCACCGGCCCTGTGTGGAAGGGCGGTCTGTTCCCGTTCCTGTTCATCACCATCGCCTGCGGTGCGGTTTCCGGCTTCCACGCGCTGATTTCTTCGGGCACCACGCCGAAGCTGCTGGATAACGAAACCAACGCCCGTTATATCGGTTACGGCGGCATGCTGATGGAGTCATTCGTGGCGATCATGGCTATGGTTGCCGCTTCGGTGATCGAGCCAGGTGTGTACTTCGCCATGAACAGCCCTGCCGCCGTGGTTGGCAGTGATGTCGCTTCGGTTGCGCAAGTGGTTTCCAGCTGGGGCTTTGCGATTACGCCGGAAGCGCTGCAAGCGGTAGCGCACGACATTGGCGAAACCACTATTCTGGCCCGTGCCGGCGGTGCGCCGACCCTGGCGGTTGGTATCGCGCAGATTCTGCACAGTGTCCTGCCGGGTGAAAACACCATGGCGTTCTGGTACCACTTCGCGATCCTGTTCGAAGCGCTGTTCATCCTGACCGCAGTCGACGCCGGTACCCGTGCCGGACGTTTCATGCTGCAGGATCTGCTCGGCTCTTTCGTGCCGGCACTGAGACGTACTGAATCGTGGACCGCCAACCTGATCGCCACCGCCGGCTGTGTGGCGATGTGGGGCTGGTTGCTCTACCAAGGCGTGATCGATCCACTGGGCGGCATCAACACCCTGTGGCCACTGTTCGGTATCTCCAACCAGATGCTGGCCGGTATCGCACTGATGCTCGGCACCGTGGTGCTGATCAAAATGAAACGTCAGCGCTACATTTGGGTCACCCTGTTGCCAGCGGCCTGGCTACTGATCTGCACCACGACTGCAGGCTTCATCAAGCTGTTCGATGCCAACCCGGCGATCGGCTTCCTGTCGCTGGCCAAGAAGTACAGCGATGCGCTGGCCAACGGTCAGGTGCTGGCACCGGCAAAAAGCGTCGAGCAGATGCAGCATGTGATCTTCAACGCCTACACCAACGCAACGCTTACCGCGCTGTTCCTGTTCGTGGTCTTCAGCATCCTGTTCTATGCGCTCAAGGTCGGCATCGCCGCCTGGGGCAAAAAAGAGCGTACGGATAAAGAATCGCCATTCCAGGCCCTGCCGGACGCGTAACCAGAGGATTGCACCATGTTCAATGACCTGAGTCGCCTCGGTAAATACCTCGGTCAGGCCGCGCGCCTGATGGTCGGCATGCCCGACTACGACACCTACGTCGAGCATATGCAAACCAAGCACCCGGACAAACCGGTGATGAGCTACGAGATGTTCTTTCGCGAACGTCAGGAAGCCCGTTACGGTGGCAAGGGTGGGCCGAAGTGCTGTTGAGCTGACAGCGCAAAGGTTGAGGTAATCCCTGTGGGAGCGAGCCTGCTCGCGAATACGGAGTGTCAGTTGATGAATAATTTGACTGGCATACCGCTTTCGCGAGCAGGCTCGCTCCCACAGTTGTTTTTGTGTTGTTCATTCATTTTGTGAAGGAGAAAGCGTTTGTCCTCTCCCATTCCGGTAACGGTACTCAGCGGTTTCCTCGGCGCCGGCAAGACCACTTTGCTGCGCCATATCTTGAAAGCCGAGCACGGCCTGAAAATCGCCGTGATCGAAAACGAATTCAGCGACGCCGGCATCGACACTCAGTTGTTGGGTGACGAGCCGGTGCAAGTCATGACTCTGGCCAACGGCTGCGTCTGCTGCACCATTCACACTGATCTGACCAAAGCCTTGTACCTGCTGCTCGAACGACTGGACAGCGGCGAGATCGCCTTCGACCGTCTGGTGATCGAATGCACCGGTCTGGCCGATCCGGCCCCGGTGGCGCAGACTTTTTTCATCGACGAAGAACTGCGTGAGCGTTACCTGCTCGACGGCATCATCACCCTGGTCGATGCGGCGCACGCGGATGTGCACCTGACCCAGACCATTGCCCAGGCGCAGATTGGTTTTGCCGATCGCTTGCTGGTGAGCAAAACCGATCTGGTCGACGCAGCCACGTTCAACGCACTGAGCGAACGCCTGACGCGGATCAATCGCCGGGCACCAGTCCGTGTGGTTGATCACGGCAACATCGATCTGGCAGAACTGCTGGATGTGCGCGGCTTCAACCTCAATGCTGATCTTGGCGGCGGTTTGAGCCTGCGCCCGGTGAGCAAGGCGCCGTCGATTGATCGCATTTCCAGTCTGGTGCTGCGTACCGATCAACCGCTGGATATCGATCAGCTCAGCGAATTCATGAATGAATTGCTGGAAGAACACGGCAAACAACTGCTGCGCTACAAAGGCGTGCTGAACATTGCTGGGGAAGATCGGCGCTTGGTGTTTCAGGGCGTGTTAAAGCTTTATGGTTTCGACTGGGACACCGAATGGGCCGAGGGTGAGGCGCGGGAAAGCGTGATTGTGTTTATTGCTGATGATTTGCCGGAAGAGAAGATTCGGGCGGGGTTTGCCAGAGTGGTTTCTGCCTGAATCTTGGTTGTCAGTGATGGCCTCTTCGCGAGCAGGCTCGCTCCCACAGTGGACCGCATTTCTCTGGAAGGAATACGGTCTCCTGTGGGAGCGAGCCTGCTCGCGAAGGCGATTTAACCGACAGCACAATGCTCAAGGTCTGAACCCAGCAGCGTCTGTTCAAGATGATCCAGATGCTGATTCATCAGCATTCCGGCCTTGGAAGCATCTCGTCGCTCCACGGCCTCAACCAGCGCCAAATGCTCCCGCCACGCGCAACAGCTGTGCGTCTGCGACGAACTTCGCGCAATCGCCAATGAGGTCGACGGCACCAGACCGCTCAAAAAATGCGCCAACGGTGTATTTCCCGCCATCTGCGCCAAGTGCAAATGAAACTCCCCGGACAAGCGAATTGCTGCGCCGCGACGATCCTGCTCGACGGCCTCACGCTCGCGCTCGATCAATCCGCGCAGGCGTTTCAAGTCTTCTGCTTGCGGGCGCTGACACGCCAGACGCACCAACGTGCTTTCGGCCAGCCGCCGCGCATGCAGTGTCTGTCGTGTCTGCTCCCGATCAGGTGCGGCCACACGCGGGCGATGGTTGGCACGCAACACAATGACTTGCTCAAGCGACAACTGCGTCAGCACCCGCCGCACATCAGCGCGGCTGACACAGAACATCTCTTTCAAACTGTCTTCGGTGAAGCGGCTGTCGGGATTGATGCGCTGTTCGAGAATCGCATCCAACAGTCGCGGATAAAGATCCTCCACCGGCGCCCGCAGCCGGGAAAAGGGCAGGGGCGCGGCGCTCGGCCCGGCGTGCGAGGGTGACGCGAAACTGTTCATGGCCTGTCTCCAATAGGGATCAGCGACTCAAGTTGTCTTCCGGAATATTCAGCTCAATGCCCATGCGCTGACCTTCACGCAGAATGTGCCGACGCATTTCGGCGCTGGCCTGGGCGCTGTTCTTGCTGCGGATCGCGCGCACTACGGCTTCGTTTTCTTCAAGGCGTTCGGCGAGGTGTTCCGGGGAATTGCGTAGCACCTCGGCGCTCTGCTTGAGGGCATTGCTGGTTTGCTGCACGACACTCTGGAAAATCGGGTTCGAGGTCAGCGTGAACAGCTCTTCGTGGAAGGCGATGTAGGCGTTGACGCCGGCCTCGCTGTCGCTGGCTTCAAGGGCTTCGCGCATGTCCATCAAAGTCAGGCGCAATTGACCGACTTCCTTGCTGCTGATCGATTGCGCGACCAGGCCGACGATGAATGGCTCAAGGGTGTAACGCAGTTGCAGCACGTCTTCGAGGCTGGCCCCGGCGACCGCGCTGTCGTGGCTCTGGCTATCGCCGATGTGCGCGTCGAGCACGACCACGCCTTTGCCCGGCATCGAGCGGACGAGGCCGAGGGTTTCCAGGACGATCACCGCTTCTCGCAGGCTCGGGCGGCTGATGCCCAGTTGTTCGGCCAGTTCACGCTGGCCCGGCAGCATGTCGCCGGAGCGCCACTGACCACGGGCCAAAGCGGCCCGCAGTTTTTCTACCACTGAGTTGACGACGGTTGATGTAGTGATCACGTATTCGCTCCATGAGCCGTGCCTGCGGAGGGGCAGGCACGGCGGTCATTCAGAATTCTTTGGCCGCCGCATGGGCGACCGGTTTTCTCGGCTGAAAGCTATAGCCCTGCTCACCGTTGAGCACCTTGTTCGCCCGCTGTACGTCGATGTCCTTTTCCCAGCGCGCGATGGCCACAGTGGCGACGCAGTTGCCGATCAGGTTGGTCAGCGCCCGGCCGATGCCCATGAACCAGTCCACCGCCAGCACCAACACCAGACCGACCACCGGGATCGCCGGAATCGCCGTCAATGTTGCCGCCAGAATCACCAGCGCCGAACCCGGAATCCCGTGAGCACCTTTGGAGGTAATCAGCGACACCAGCAGAATCGTCAGCAGGTCAGTCATGGCCAGCGGCGTGCCGGTGGCGTTGGCAATGAAGACGATGGCCAGGGTCAGGTAGATCGAGAAACCGTCGAGGTTGAACGAGTAGCCGGTCGGAATCACCAGACCCACGGTCGAGCTGCCGATGCCCAGGTGCTCAAGTTTGCGCATGATCTGCGGCAGCACCGCGTCGGACGACGCCGTACCCATTACGATCAACAGTTCTTCACGCAGGTACTTGAGCAGCGGCCACATACGCAGGCCGGAGGCGCGCATCACCAGACCGAGAATCACGCTGACGAAGGCGATACAGGTCAGATAGAACAAACCGACCAGACTGCCCAGGTGCTGCAGCGAATCGAGGCCGTATTTGCTGGTGGTGAAGGCGATGGCGCCGAACACGCCGATCGGCGCCAGACGCACGATCATGCCCATGATGCGGAAGATCACATGGCTCAGTTCGTTGATCAGTCGGGAGATCCCGGACGCCGCTTCACCGACCAGATTCAACGCGCTGCCGAACAGCACCGAGAACAGCAGCACCTGCAGGATGTTGTTGTCGGCGAAGGCGCCGATCACCGATGTCGGGATCAGGTCCATCAGGAACTGCGTGGTGGTGTGCATGTGCTGGCCGCGCTGGGCGATGTCGCCCATATTAGCGGCGGACAGCTGCTCCAAATGGATGTTCGCGCCGCTGCCAATGCCGGTACTGAAGGCGAACACCAGGCCGATCACCAGCGCGATGGTGGTCAACACTTCGAAGTAGATCACCGATTTGAGGCCGATGCGCCCGACCTTCTTCAGATCGCCCGCGCCGCTGATGCCGCTGACCACCACGCAGAACACGATGAGGCCAATAAGCATCTTGATCAGTTTGATGAAGCCGTCGCCGAGCGGTTTGAGCTGGGCCGAGTATTCAGGAAGAGTCAGCCCGCAGACGATGCCGAGCATCAGTCCGAGAACCACTTGGAGGAAGATTGAACGCGAGCACCATCTGAGCATGGGAGGAATCCTGGTCGGTGTCCTGGCTGCCGTGCGCGGGGCGCATCAGATTCAGGACTTAATTATTGTGGTCTTACCGGTATGTCCAGTGCAGGCGCAGTCTAGGCGCTGGTTTTCCATGATCGCAAGTGAAAAGTGACGAATTGGCATGACCGGTCTGACCAGTTGAGCGGCAAGTCCCATTCTTGAGCGGTTCAGGCGTTTGAAAAAATCCGGACGAAAAAAAACCGGCCAATCACTTGGCCGGTTTTCATGCTGCGGGTTTAACGTCGCATCAAGCGCCGTACACCGGCAGTTTCTTGCAGATGGCTTTGACTTTCTCACGAACGGCGTCGATCACCGCTTCGTTGTTCAGGTCAGCCAGGATGTCGCAGATCCAGCCGGCCAGCTCTTTGCACTCGGCTTGCTTGAAGCCGCGAGTGGTCACAGCCGGAGTACCGAAGCGCAGGCCGGAAGTGACGAACGGCGAGCGTGGATCGTTTGGCACGGAGTTCTTGTTCACGGTGATGAACGCTTTGCCCAGAGCGGCGTCAGCGTCTTTACCGGAGATGTCCTGCTTGATCAGCGACAGCAGGAACAGGTGGTTCTTGGTGCCACCGGAAACGACGTCGAAACCGCGCTCGATGAACACTTCGGCCATGGCCTGGGCGTTCAGCACCACTTGTTCCTGGTAAGCCTTGAACTCTGGCTGCAGCGCTTCCTTGAAGCAGATCGCTTTAGCGGCGATCACGTGCTCCAGCGGGCCACCCTGGGCGCCCGGGAATACCGCGGAGTTCAGCTTCTTCTCGATGTCGGCGTTGGCGCGAGCCAGGATCAGGCCGCCACGTGGACCGCGCAGGGTCTTGTGCGTGGTGGTGGTCACGACGTCAGCGAAAGGTACCGGGTTCGGGTAAACACCAGCGGCAACCAGACCGGCCACGTGAGCCATGTCGACGAACAGGTAAGCACCAACCTTGTCAGCGATGGCGCGGAAGCGTGGGAAATCCAGAATCTGCGAGTAGGCAGAGAAACCGGCGACGATCAT
This sequence comes from Pseudomonas sp. CROZ-RG-20F-R04-15, assembly GCF_022662375.1. Taxonomy (GTDB): domain Bacteria; phylum Pseudomonadota; class Gammaproteobacteria; order Pseudomonadales; family Pseudomonadaceae; genus Aquipseudomonas. Next base: position 234,878 of record NZ_JAKNQL010000005.1, read on the forward strand.
TTTCGGCTTGTGCTCAACCGCCAGACGCTCGACTTCGTCGTAGTCGATCAGGCCGTTGGCGTCGATGCCGTATTGAACCGCGTTGTACAGTTTGCCCGAGGAGGAAACGCTGGCGCCGTGGGTCAGGTGACCGCCGTGGGCCAGGCTCATGCCCAGAATGGTGTCGCCACCTTGCAGCAGGGCCAGGTAAACGGCGGCGTTGGCTTGCGAACCGGCGTGCGGCTGAACGTTGGCGTAATCGGCGCCGAACAGCTCTTTGGCGCGGTCGATGGCCAGTTGTTCAACGATGTCGACGTACTCGCAACCACCGTAGTAACGCTTGCCTGGGTAGCCTTCAGCGTACTTGTTGGTCAGGACCGAGCCTTGAGCTTCCATCACCGCTGGGCTGGTGTAGTTTTCCGAAGCGATCAGCTCAATGTGTTCTTCCTGGCGCTGAGCTTCTTGCTCCATGGCGGCAAAAAGGTCGGCGTCGTACTTGGCAATAGTCAAATCACGGCTGAACATGGCGGTCCTCAAGGATCGGGGGCAGAAAAGGGGGGCATTCTAACCCAATGGGTTTTGGATGGCATATGAAACGACATCATGTCGCAGACAAGTGGCGTTCATGACAGATGTGCGGTGCCTTTGAAGGCCCCTTCGCGAGCAGGCTCGCTCCCACAGTAACCGAGGTGCTCTGCGATTTTCTGACCGACATCAATCCCATGTGGGAGCGAGCTTGCTCGCGAATGCCGCGCCGCCGATCTTCAGTCGAACATGAACAGCGCATCATTGCTGAACTGCGCCTCAAACCGGCTAGCCGGCATCGGCCGCCCGAACAGATAGCCCTGAACCTCGTCGCAACCATGCTCACGCAGGAAGTCCAGCTGTTCATGGGTTTCCACGCCTTCGGCGATCACCGCCAGATTCAGGCTGTGCGCCATGGCAATGATCGCCCGGGCAATCTGCGCGTCCTGCTCGCCGGACGGCAAACCGTCGACAAACGTGCGGTCGATTTTCAGCACGTCGATCGGGAATTGCTTGAGGTAGTTCAGCGACGAGTAACCGGTGCCGAAGTCGTCGACCGCGATGCTCAGGCCAAGGTTTTTCAGCCCGGCGAGAATCTGCATCGCTTCGCTGACTTCGCGCATCAGGATACTTTCGGTCAGTTCCAGTTCCAGGCACGCCGGCGGCAGGCCGGTTTCGCGCAGGATCGTGGCGATCCGCGTGCCGAGCTGGCCATCGGAGAACTGCCGCGCGGAAATGTTCACCGAGACCTTCGGTACACGCACGCGGTTCTGGTGCCAGGTCTTCAACTGGCGGCAAGCCTCGCTGATCACCCAGTCGCCAACGTCCACCACCAGACCGAGTTCTTCCAGCACCGGAATGAAATCCCCCGGCGGCACCAGTCCGCGACGCGGATGACGCCAGCGCAACAGCGCTTCGGCGCCGGTCAGGCGTTTGCCGTCGCCGCTGAACTGCGGCTGGTAATACAGGACGAATTCGTTCTGCTCCAAGGCATGGCGCAAGTCGCTTTCCAGTTCCAGACGCTCCAGCGCACTGGCGTTCATGTCGGCCTGATAGAACTGGAAGTTGTTCTTGCCGCGCTCCTTGGCGTGGTACATCGCCGTGTCGGCGTTCTTCATCAACTGGCTGAGTTCGTTGCCGTCCTGCGGACTCAGGGCGATGCCGATACTGGCAGTGACGAAGAACTCGCGGCCTTCCAGCACGAACGGTCGGACCAGGCTGCCAAGGATCTGCTCGGCGACATGAATCGCCCGGTTCAGCGCCAGTTCGCGGCTCGAGCGATGTTGCAGCAGCAGCGTGAACTCGTCGCCGCCCATGCGCGCCACGGTGTCGTCATCGTCGACGCAAGCCAGCAAACGCGTGGCCATGTCTTTCAACATGCGGTCGCCGGCGGCGTGGCCGAGGGAGTCATTGATCGGTTTGAAGCGGTCGAGGTCAAGGAACATCAGCACCACCCACGACTTCTGCCGCTCGGCCGATTGCAGCGCGGTGTGCAGGCGATCCTGGAACAGCGTGCGGTTCGGCAAGTGGGTCAGGGCGTCGTAGTAGGCGAGGCGGTGAATCCGCTGCTCGCTGGCCTTGCGTTCGCTGATGTCGCTGAAGAAACACACGTAACTGGCCAGGTCGCCTTCGTCGTCGAGCACCGCGGTGATGCCGACCCATGCCGGGTAGTGCTCGCCATTACGGCGCTTCATCCAGACTTCGCCTTCCCACGTGTTGTGCTCGTGCAGTTGTTTGAGCACGTAGCGCAAGTGCGCGTCCTGTTGCTCGTCAACGGTGAGCATGTTCGGCAACTGGTCGAGCACTTCGCCCACGGCGTAACCACTGACGCGACTGAAGGCTTCGTTGGCCTGAACGATGTAACCGGCCGGGTCGGTGATCAGGATCGCCGACGTGGAATGCTCGAATACTGTCGCCGCCATGCGCAGGTCTTTTTCGGCGCGGCGCTGCTGGCTGATGTCGCGGCCGACACCGAGCACGCCTTCGAACGCGCCGTGCTCATCCCATACCAGCACCAGGCGCAGCTCGATCGGGATCTTGCGGCCATCGGCACGCAGGCAGTCGAACAGGAACAATTGCGTCTGTACCTGACGGCGCAAAATCGCCAGTTGTTCGGGGTTGTCCAGCGCCTTGCTGACCCGGTCCATCAGCGTATGGATGCCGCTCAGTTGCTGCGGGTTGGCGATGGTCGATTGCCAGCCGTTCTGGAAAATCCACTCGGCGTCGTAACCCAGCACCGCCTGCACCGACGGGCTGACGTAGTTCAGCGAGAGCTTGCTGTCGGTGGAGAAGATCACGTCGCTGATGCTTTCGGCGAGCATGCGGTAGCGCTGTTCGCTGTCACGCAGCGATTCGCTGGCTTCGATCTGTTCGGTGATGTCCTTGGCCACGCCGATGATCCGCGTGACTTGATCGTGCTTGTCGCGCGCCAGGGCCTGTTCGCGAATGTCGAAACGCCGCCATTTGCCGTCGCGATGGCGGAAGCGCAACTGGCATTGCAACAACTGGCTGTAACCGGCGTGGCGCTGCAACTGGCGCGAGCGGTGGTAGTAATCGGCGTCTTCCGGGTGCAGGAGAATTTCCCAGAAGTACTCGCCCATCTGGTGCAATTCGGTGCGGTTGTAGCCCAGGGTCTGGCCGAGGTGGTGGTTGCTGAAAATCATCCGCTGGCTGATCACATCCTGCACATACAGGTGATCCGGCACGGTGCGCACCACGTCCGACCAGAAACCTTCGCGTTCAAGCAATGACAACTCGATCAGCTTGCGGCTGGTGATGTCGTTGATGCTGAGGATCACCGCTTTGTAGTCGTGCTGCTCGGTCGGCAGGCGCAACACCATCCACAGGTGCTGGTCGCGGCCATTGATGTCCGGCAGTTTGATTTCCAGTTCCAGCTGCTTTTGTTGCTGCAGCACGGCATCGAGTACTTGATTGCCGATTGCGCAATGGCGGTGCGGATGGCCGTCGATCAGCAATTGCCAGGCGTGCTCGCAGGAATTGACATTGAGCAGTTGCAGCGCCACCTGGTTGACCTCGGTGACGCGCAGTTCCTGCAGCAACTGTTGGCGCTGCTGCGGTTGGTCGAGCCAGGCCTTGAGCTGGTCGCTGGTCTGGATCTGCGCCTTGTCGAAGACTTGCTTCAGACCCGACAGATCGAGCACGCACAGCGCAACCCCGGTGCCTTCGAAAATGTCCTGATAGCGTCGGCGTCCCTCATGTAACTGGCGTTGGCGGCGGCGCATGTTCAGCAGCGCGATCACCGGCAGCATCGAGAATGCCAGGCCCAACAGGCATTTACCGATAAACGCTGGCAGCAGTTCTTCGAGCACGCGTTGGCGGTCAAACAGCCCACGCAACTGCCAATCGCTGCTGCTCAGCGGCACAGTCAGTACGGTGTTGGCCAGGTCGTCCGGAGTCAGTACGCCGGGTTTGGCCGACGGCAGCGCTTCGTCGCGGCTGATGATCTGATGGTTGACGCGGTTTTCCACCAGCCACAGCGGACGTAAACCGATATCACCCTGTTTGGTCAGCGAATCGAAGAATGTCGGTGTCAGGCGCAATGCCCAGTAGCCGCGCGTGCTGCCGCTGGCCTGATGCAACAACAGATGCACCACCGAGCCGTCATCGGCGTTGCTGAAATAATGCGCCTGGGCGTGACTGCGGCGGACCAGTTCAGTGAGGTAGTCGGCGTCGTGGCTGTCGACGGCGCTGTCGCTGATGATTCGCCCGGAAGGGCTGAGCAACGCCATGCTGCGCAGATCGGGCAGCGACTGCTGGAGCTTGCGCAGCAGCGCCTGCTGTTCGTCGGCTGATTGCGGTTGTTCGACGATCGGTAGCAGATTGAGGGCGATTTGTGCGTTCAGCGCCATGTTCAGGCTGACCTGCGAGGCGAGGTCGGCGGTGTAGTCGATGGTGTACTGACGCTGGTTTTTCTGGGTTTCGCGCAGTTGATCGAGCAGTTGCCAGAACAGCAACGCCAGCAACAAAAGCACGAGCGTCGCCAGCGCACCCTTTAATGTACCGCGCAGGGACGAGCCGGGCGCCGGTGGGGTGCTGCTCACAGAAGCTGGCGGAGTGACATTGGACAAGCTGTAATCCTGCGGTTTGGCTGGACTGGCGCGACGTGCACTATAAGCCGGACGCCCAAAGGGCGGCTAGCATGCCTTGAGTCGTGGCGAAGTGCCAGCCCCGCGCGGCTGGACTGCCTTTCATCATTAAGGTAGCTTTGCCGGTTACGCGGGAGCCAAGACACTGTTAAAACTACTGCGCTCGGAAATACTGCGTTGAAAACAGGCTCGGACTGCTCATTTACAACCCGTAAACTCCGCGTCCTCGCCTGTTTTCGCCTTGTCTTTCCTTCGCTCGTTACGTTTTAACAGCGTCTGGTCCAGCTCCTAGACTCAGACTTTTTCAGCGCGCACGCATTGATAACCATCAAGTGAACGACGCGCATGGTCTGGCCGGGCATCGCCTGCGCTGCAATCATTCATCTGTCACTGACCCAAGGTTCTCCATGGCTCAATACGTCTTCACCATGCATCGGCTGGGCAAAGTTGTTCCGCCGAAGCGGGAAATTCTCAAAAACATTTCGCTGTCCTTCTTCCCCGGCGCCAAGATCGGCGTACTCGGCCTCAACGGTTCGGGTAAGTCCACGCTGCTGAAAATCATGGCTGGCGTCGACACCGAGTTCGAGGGCGAGGCCCGTCCGATGCCGGAACTGAACATCGGTTATCTGCCGCAAGAGCCGCAACTTGACCCAACCAAAACCGTGCGTGAAGTGGTCGAGGAAGCGGTCAGCGTGATCAAGAACGCCCAGGCTCGCCTGGACGAGGTCTACGCGGCTTACGCTGAAGAAGATGCCGACTTCGACAAACTGGCTGCCGAACAGGCCAAGCTCGAAGCGATCCTGCAAGCCAGCGACGGTCATAACCTTGATCGCCAACTGGAAGTCGCCGCCGACGCACTGCGTCTGCCTGCATGGGACGCCAAGGTCGAATTCCTCTCTGGTGGCGAAAAACGTCGCGTGGCCCTGTGCCGTCTGCTGCTGTCCGCTCCGGACATGCTGCTGCTCGACGAACCAACCAACCACTTGGACGCCGATTCGGTTGCGTGGCTGGAGCACTTCCTGCACGACTTCCCGGGCACCGTGGTAGCGATCACGCACGACCGTTACTTCCTCGACAACGTCGCTGGCTGGATTCTCGAACTCGACCGCGGCGCGGGCATTCCGTACGAAGGCAACTACTCGGGCTGGCTCGAAGCCAAGTCCGATCGTCTGGCCGCCGAATCCAAGCAGCAGTCGGCCCACGAAAAAGCCATGAAGGAAGAACTGGAGTGGGTGCGCAAAGGCGCGAAGGCCCGCCAGTCGAAATCCAAGGCACGTCTGCAACGCTTCGAAGAAATGCAATCGCAGGAATTCCAGAAGCGCAGCGAAACCAACGAGATCTACATCCCGGCCGGTCCACGCCTGGGCGACAAGGTCATCGAATTCAAGAACGTCACCAAGGGCTACGGCGATCGCGTGCTGATCGACAACCTGTCGTTCTCGATGCCGAAAGGCGCCATCGTTGGTGTGATCGGTGGTAACGGTGCCGGTAAGTCGACCCTGTTCCGCATGCTGATGGGCAAGGAAACACCGGATTCGGGCAGCATCGAAGTCGGCGAAACCGTGCAACTGGCCTGCGTCGATCAGAGCCGCGATGACCTCGATGGCAGCAAGACTGTGTTCCAGCAGATCTCCGACGGTTCCGACCAGATCCGCATCGGCAACTACGAGATCCCGTCGCGTACTTACGTCGGTCGCTTCAACTTCAAGGGCGGCGATCAGCAGAAGTTCGTCAAGGACCTCTCCGGTGGTGAACGCGGTCGTCTGCACCTGGCGCTGACCCTGAAGGAGGGCGGTAACGTCCTGCTGCTCGACGAACCGTCCAACGACCTCGACGTTGAAACCCTGCGTTCCCTGGAAGAAGCCTTGCTGGACTTCCCGGGCGCCGCCATTGTGATCTCTCACGATCGGTGGTTCCTTGACCGCGTGGCAACGCACATCCTGGCGTACGAAGACGATTCGCAAGCGATCTTCTTCGAAGGCAACTACACCGAGTACGAAGCTGATCGTAAAAAGCGTCTCGGCGAAGCAGCTGCCCAGCCACACCGGGTACGTCACAAGAAACTGGCCTGATTCAGGTTGGTTACATGAAAAAGCGGAGCCTTCGGGCTCCGTTTTTTTTGCCCGGTTTTTGTCAGCGGGACCGAGGCGATCCCTTCGCGAGCAGGCTCGCTCCCACATTTGAAATGCATTCCCCTGTGGGAGCGAGCCTGCTCGCGAAAGCGCTATAACTGCTGGTGCATTTCTTGAATCCAGACTCCCCATTCAGGTGCGGAATCACCTCGAAAATCCTTCGAATTTATATCCTGTGCACCATTTAATTTCATAACTGCGACATTTTGCTCTGTTCCAGTGCGCAATTCGTTTGTTACAGTCCGGCCCAATCTCCTCCAACGACAATAAATTTGCCGAGACTTTTGCCATGATCGAATCCGTCGAATCCTTCCTTGCCCGCTTGAAAAAACGCGACCCGGATCAACCCGAATTCCACCAGGCCGTCGAAGAAGTCCTGCGCAGTCTGTGGCCGTTTCTCGAAGCCAATCCGCATTACCTGACCTCGGGAATTCTGGAGCGCATTTGCGAGCCGGAGCGCGCGGTGGTGTTCCGCGTGTCGTGGGTCGACGATCAGGGCAAGGTCCAGGTCAATCGCGGTTTCCGCATCCAGATGAACAGCGCCATCGGTCCGTACAAGGGTGGTTTGCGCTTTCACCCGTCGGTGAACCTGGGCGTGCTGAAATTCCTCGCCTTCGAACAGACCTTCAAGAATTCCCTGACCTCGTTGCCCATGGGCGGTGGCAAGGGCGGTTCCGACTTCGATCCGAAGGGCAAGAGCGACGCCGAAGTCATGCGCTTCTGCCAGGCGTTCATGAGCGAGTTGTATCGCCATATTGGTGCCGACGTTGACGTGCCGGCTGGTGACATCGGTGTCGGTGCGCGCGAGATCGGTTTCCTGTTCGGCCAGTACAAACGCCTGAGCAACCAGTTCACCAGCGTTTTGACCGGCAAAGGCATGACCTACGGCGGCAGCCTGATTCGTCCGGAAGCCACCGGTTTCGGCTGCGTGTACTTCGCCGAAGAAATGCTCAAGCGTCGCGAGCAGACCGTTGAAGGCAAGCGCGTGGCGATTTCCGGCTCCGGTAACGTTGCGCAATACGCCGCGCGCAAAGTCATGGACCTGGGCGGCAAGGTGATTTCGCTGTCCGACTCCGAGGGCACGCTGTATTGCGAGGCCGGGTTGAGCGAAGAGCAGTGGCTGGCGTTGCTGGAATTGAAAAACGTCAAACGCGGACGCATCAGCGAACTGGCGGCAGCGTTCGGTCTGGAATTCCGCGCCGGGCAATTGCCGTGGTCGCTGCCGTGCGACATCGCGCTGCCGTGCGCTACGCAGAATGAGCTCGACGCTGAAGCCGCACACGCGTTGTTGCGCAATGGCTGCGTGTGCGTAGCTGAGGGCGCGAACATGCCGACTACGCTCGAGGCTGTGGATATCTTTATCGAGGCCGGGATTCTGTTTGCCCCGGGCAAAGCGTCCAACGCTGGTGGCGTGGCAGTGAGCGGTCTGGAGATGTCGCAGAACGCCATGCGCCTGCTGTGGACAGCGGGCGAGGTGGACAGCAAGTTGCACGCGATCATGCAGTCGATCCATCACGCTTGCGTGCATTACGGCGAAGAGAACGGCCGGATCAACTACGTCAAAGGCGCGAACATTGCCGGTTTCGTCAAAGTCGCCGACGCGATGCTGGCGCAAGGTGTGGTTTAAGCCGGTTCGATGCGGATCACTTCAATCACCTGATCGCCGGCGGGGCGCTGCCACAGCACCTCGTCGTTGAGTCGGGCACCGAGCAGGGCGCGGCCCAGCGGTGAGCCCCAATTGATCAGGCCTTTGCTGGCATCGGCCTGATCTTCGCCGACCAGTTGCACCCGGCGTTCGGTGTCGTGTTCGTCGGCGTAGGTCACCCGACTGCCGATCTGCACCTTGTCGGTGGAGGTCGCGGCAACCGCGACTTGTGCGCTGCTCAGGCGTTGATTGAAATAACGCAGATCCCGTTCCAGGTCCGCCAGGCGTTGCTTGTCGGCCTGCTCACCTTTGGCCGATTGTTCGGCATGCAGGGTTTGCAGTTCGGCGACTTTCGCCTGCAACTGCGCCAGCCCTTGCGGCGTGACGTAATTGGGCTGCGTGCTGACCTGGCGTTCGACCGGCTGATCGGCTTGCGCGGCGGCGTTGTCTTCGTTGACGAATGCGCGGCTCATGATGTCCTCCTCGTATGAGGTTTGGGCCATGCTCGCAGGCATTTGGTTTCACTGGATGTCTGGAAGCGACCTATGGCGAGCGATAGGCCCGCCCGGCGTCTTGATCCTTCTGTTGCTGCCAGGCGCGCTCGCGTTCGTCCCAGTGTTCGTTGCGATACTCTTCGCGGCCCTTGTTTTCCAGCATCGCCTGACATTGGCGAAAGCCGTCGGTCCAGCCTTCGGCGTATTGCTTGTCCTTGAGATAGCGCGGCACGTTCTTGCGAAACTCGCCGCTGATCGAACCGGCCGCCTGGCGACCGCTGACACAACCATCATCGAAGCCGTCGGCGAAGGCCGGTGGATAACCCTTGGCGATCAAATCTTCATGGGTGGACTGGCAACCGCCCAGCAACAGCACAACACCCAGCAAACCCGCACACCGCCACATCGCACTCTCCCGCGCCGGTTGTCCGGCTTATGGGGAAAGTCTAGAAGGGGATTCATGACACGGCTGTCGAAGCCCCGTGAAAAATCCATTAACACCACAAAACCAAATGTGGGAGCGAGCCTGCTCGCGAATGCAATCGGTTATTCAACAAAGATGCTGACTGACCCAACGCTTTCGCGAGCAGGCTCGCTCCCACAGGGTGGAATTTGTCGGGCTTCAGATCAGTAGTGATACCACTTCACTTCAAGCATCACTTCCGTTTCCGGCGTGGCAAGGTGGCTGAACTCACGCTGCGCACTCAGGCGCAAACCCAGATTGCGCGACAATTCCCACTGCTGGTTCAGACTCAGACTGCGGCGCACTTCGCCATTGAAGAAGTAATCCCCCTTGGCCTCCAGGCTCAGATTGCCCAGCGGGTTTTTCCACAACACGCCGGTATTGAAACCGCCGGCCGGAGAAACAAATTCGGCGAAGTCATTGTTGTGCTCAACGCGCACGGTACCGAGGGCAAAGCCCAGCACATCGTCACCCAACGCCCAAGTGCCGCCACCACCACCATTCACATGGCTGACCAACGTCTCGTCATCATGCTTGCCCGGTACCCGCTCAAGACCGCCAGTGACTTGCCATGACAGTGGCTGCAGCAGCTCATTGCGCGGTGTCAGCGAACGAATCGTCGCCAGATCCAGTTGCTGGAACTGCCAGTGATTGCCCTCGTACTGACGCAGCTTCATCTGCAGGATTTCAATCTGCGCGCCGAGCGGGAAGCTTTCGGCGTTGTCATTCAGGTCGTGATAAGCCATGCGCAAGCCGTATTCGCCGAACGCACGATCACCACGGGTGCCGAGACCGGCCTGCCAGGTGCGTGATTCGTGACCGTCTTCAGGCAGGCCCGGTTGCGGAATTTCCAGCTCGGGTGCGGGGTTCTTGTTGATCGCCCGCAGCAGCTCAAAACTGCGCTGCGCCCGTTGCGGATCACGTTCCTGACCGTTGGCGCGGTAGCGCTCCAGACGATACGCCGCGTCGATGATCAGCGCCTGACGGTCGCGGGGCAGGGCTTTGAAGGCTGGATCCTGCAGCACTTGCTGATCGGCGCTGACTTTCAGCACCCATTGCTGTTCTTCATCACTGAGCGGCTCGGCACGGCTGAGCAATTCACGCTCGCGCGATGGCCGGTATTCGATACTTTCCACCAGCCCGGCTTCCTTCACCGCTTTGACGGTATCGGTGGGAATCGCGGTCAATGGGAATTGTTCGGTCAGGCGCAGACTTGGCCGTGCGACCTGCAGCAACTCAAGCAGACGATACGAGCAGTTTTCGTCGAAGAAGAAATAGTCGAACTGAATCTGCTTCAACTCCCACACATGCTCGACCATGCGCGCGGTTTCTTCCTGGGTCAGATTCAGTCGGTATTCCCACAGATCGCGGTTTTCCAGGCTGCGGTATTCGGAAAGTTTCTCCTGATACGGCACCAGCGCGAACAACCCGGGATAACCGCCCATCAAGCCTTTCCAGGCGTAGAGAATGCTGTTGTCCGAACCTTCGATGTAGGCGCCGAAGTTGATCGCGTAACTGAGCAGCGACGTCTTGTCGGCCTGCACATCGGCCTGATCGATACGCAGCAAGGTGTGGCCGAACATCGATGACGGACTGTTCAAATAAGCCGCCGGGAAGATCATCACCGCGCTGTGCGGCGAGACGTCCTTGAACCATTTCTTGTACTCGGCGCACTCGGGCGTCGGCAGATCGGTGAGATTTAGCTGCGCTCTCAGCCAGCGAGTGCGCGCCGGATAAACACATTGCGCATGTTGCTCGCCGAGACTGGCCGGGGCGTACAGCGCTTGCACGGTGGCCGCCAGTTCATGATCGGGATGTTCGTTGCCATCGGGCGCGAGAAAGAATTTCTTGTCGCTGACATAGCTGCGCCAGCCGCCAAGCTTGGCGGTTTCGTAGTGACCGAGGGAAATCCAGAAGCGGTCGTTGGCCAGTTGCTGCAAACGTTGAGGGTCGATGGTTGGCGCGGCGGACAGCGGGGCGCAGACACAGAGCGCCAGCCAGGCAAGGCGTTTGAGCATAGTCGGCAACTTGAACAGGAAAGAAATAAAGACCCAAGGAGGGCGGGCCGAAAAAATAAAACCCGCTTCCCGAAAGAAGCGGGTGGGGTCGAGCTTAAGCCTGTGTGGCGTACTTGGCCAGACGAGGATCGGCTTTCAGAACAGCGATGGTGTTGGTATGCACGTCTTCAGCGGTCACGTCAGCCTTGCTGAAGATCTGCTGGAAGTGCTCGTGAGTCACGGCAGCGAAGTGCGCACGGTCTTCCGGCGCCACGCCCAGTACCACGGCGTAAGTCGTCAGCGCTTCGCCGTTGCCTTTGGCCATGTCTTCGGACAGCTCGTTCATCATGCCATTCATGGCAAACCAGGATTTGCCGCCGTAGGTCAGCGATGCATTGGTCGAGCAACCGTTGGTGCCGGACGTCATCCCGAAGGTGGCGTTACCGGAAGTGCCGTTGGTGGTGGAAGCGAGGAAGTGCGCCGGGGTGCCACGCTGACCTTCGAACAGCATGTTGCCCCAACCGCAATCCGGGCCGCCTGGAGCTTGCGCCATTGCGTTGATGGATACAGCGGTGAAGAGAGTACCGAGAAGAATCCGTTTCATAGCTTTTTTCTCTTTGTGTGCATACCAATGGACAGGGTTCTGGCCCCCCAAGCTCTGTACGAAACAGACCCAAACGAAGCCAGTGGGCCGGTATTAGTTCCAGCCGCGCAGTTTGGAGTTTAGGCACGTTCCTGCGGTTCCGTAATTTTTTACAAAAGATTCGGTAATGACCCCGGTTTCAGGGGGGCTGCTGTGCAGAGGCGCGGTTGTCTATGCTTTGTCACATGGCGCGCCTTGCCAGTGGGGCACGGGCAGCGCCAGAATGCCGCTATCTGCCCCGCCTGATTGTTAAGGAAGCCCGATGCCTGATCCTGTTGCTGCCAGCTTGCGTCTTGCGCCCGAAGCGCTGACCCGTCCGTTTTCCGCTGAACAGTTCAGCTTCACTACCACCAATGATCTGGAGCCCTTTCGCGGTGTGCTCGGCCAGGAACGCGCGGTCGAAGCCTTGCAGTTCGGTGTGGCCATGCCACGCCCCGGTTACAACGTTTTCGTCATGGGCGAGCCCGGCACCGGCCGCTTCTCGTTCGTCAAACGCTACCTGAAAGCCGAAGGCAAACGCCTGCAGACCCCGGCGGACTGGGTCTATGTGAATAATTTCGATGAGCCGCGCGAACCGCGTGCTCTGGAGTTGCCGTCGGGCACTGCCGGCGCTTTTATCGGCGACATCAACGGCTTGATCGACAACCTTCTGGCGACGTTTCCGGCGGTGTTCGAGCACCCGTCCTACCAGCAAAAGAAAAGCGCCATCGACCGCGCCTTCAACCAGCGCTACGACAAGGCCCTCGACATCATCGAGCGTCTGGCCCTGGAAAAAGACGTCGCCCTGTACCGCGACAGCAGCAATATCGCCTTCACGCCGATGCTCGACGGCAAAGCGCTGGACGAAGCCGAATTCGCCCAGTTGCCGGAAGCCGATCGCGAGCGTTTCCACGAGGACATCTCCGGTCTCGAAGAGCGTCTGAACGAAGAACTCGCCAGCCTGCCGCAGTGGAAGCGCGAATCGAACAATCAACTGCGTGCGCTCAACGAAGAAACCATCACCCTGGCCTTGCAGCCATTGCTGTCGCCGCTGTCGGAGAAGTACGCCGAGAACGCTGCGGTCTGTGGTTACCTGCAAGCGATGCAGGTCTATCTGCTGAAAACCGTGGTCGAGCAACTGGTCGATGACAGCAAGACCGACGCCGTCGCGCGTAAATTGCTGGAAGAGCAATACGCGCCAAGCCTGGTGGTCGGCCATCCAATCAGCGGCGGTGCGCCGGTGGTGTTCGAACCGCACCCGACGTACGAAAACCTCTTCGGCCGTATCGAATACACCACCGATCAGGGCGCGCTTTACACCACTTATCGTCAGTTGCGTCCGGGCGCCTTGCACCGCGCCAACGGTGGCTTCCTGATCCTTGAAGCGGAAAAAATGCTCAGCGAGCCGTTCGTGTGGGATGCGCTGAAACGCGCCCTGCAATCGCGCAAACTGAAGATGGAATCGCCGCTGGGCGAGATGGGTCGTTTCGCCACCGTGACCCTCAACCCGCAGCACATTCCGTTGCAGGTCAAAGTCATCATCATCGGTGCGCGGTCGCTGTACTACACGCTGCAAGACCTCGATCCGGACTTCCAGGAGATGTTCCGCGTTCTGGTCGACTTCGACGAAGACATTCCGATGGTCGACGAGAGCCTTGAGCAATTTGCCCAGCTGTTGAAAACCCGTACTTCGGAAGAAGGCATGGCGCCGCTGACTGCCGATGCGGTGGCGCGTCTGGCGACCTACAGCGCACGTTTGGCCGAGCACCAAGGGCGTTTGTCGGCGCGCATCGGTGATCTGTTCCAACTGGTCAGCGAAGCGGATTTCATTCGTCATCTGGCCGGCGATGAAATGACCGATGCCGGGCACATCGAGCGTGCACTGAAAGCCAAAGCCACGCGCACCGGACGTGTGTCGGCGCGGATTCTCGACGACATGCTCGCCGGGATCATTCTGATCGACACCGATGGTGCGGCAGTCGGCAAGTGCAACGGGCTGACCGTGCTCGAAGTCGGCGATTCGGCGTTCGGTGTGCCGGCGCGGATTTCCGCTACGGTGTATCCGGGCGGCAGCGGCATCGTCGACATCGAGCGTGAGGTCAACCTCGGTCAGCCGATCCACTCCAAAGGCGTGATGATCCTCACCGGGTATCTGGGCAGCCGTTACGCCCAGGAATTCCCGCTGGCGATTTCCGCGAGCATCGCGCTGGAGCAATCCTACGGTTACGTCGATGGCGACAGTGCGTCGCTGGGTGAGGCGTGCACGCTGATTTCGGCGCTGTCGAAAACCCCGCTCAAGCAATGCTTTGCGATCACCGGTTCGATCAACCAGTTCGGCGAAGTGCAGGCAGTCGGTGGGGTCAACGAGAAGATCGAAGGCTTCTTCCGTCTCTGCGAAGCGCGCGGGCTGACCGGCGAGCAGGGCGCAATCATTCCGCAGGCCAACGTCGCCACGCTGATGCTCGATGAGAAAGTGCTGGCGGCGGTGCGTGCCGGGCAGTTCCACGTGTACGCAGTGCGTCAGGCCGACGAGGCGTTGAGTCTGCTGGTCGGTGAACCAGCCGGGGAGCCGAATGCCGATGGCGAATTCCCGGAAGGCAGCATCAACGCACGGGTGGTCGAGCGCTTGCGCGACATCGCCGAAATGATCAGCGAAGAAGACCTAAAGGAAGCCGAGAAGGAGTTGGCCCAGGAAGCGCTGGCCGAAGCCAAACCGGCCTAAGCCTTAACGCGGTCAAAACTGTGGGAGCGAGCCTGCTCGCGAAAGCGTTGTATCAGACGACGAATAAGTTGCCTGACACTCCGCATTCGCGAGCAGGCTCGCTCCCACATTTGTTTGGTGTGAATCCATCGGAAATTCGCCACAACTCTGGCGCCAATATTCACACAATGACCATTCGGCGCCTTCTGGTTCCATTCGGCTTGCGCGGCAGACTTTTCTTCTATTCTCAGCTCAAGGATATCGACAGTATCACTGGATCGAGCCAGTCCTCCCGTGGGGGCTGAATACCGGCTTCACCGAGGGTCGCCGCCATGTCGCGCAACCTCTGTCTCACCCGTCAATGCCTGGGTCTGGTGACCCGAATCGAATGCGCCATCAAGCCGTTGGCCGGCGATAACGGTATGTGGACGCTGCTCTTCGCTGCCGGCATGGCCGGCGAACAACCTTCCGCCATCAAGGCCCAGGGCCCGTTTCATGGGCCGGTCGCCGCCGAATCGATACTCGACACCATTGTCGAAAGCCTGACGCTGCATGGCTACGAACTGGCCGACGATCCACAGATCTGGAGCCTGCACCTGCAAGCCCAGCTGCGGCAGATCAACGGTGGACGTGGCCGCAGCCTCAACAGTTAGTGCGCAGTGCCGGCCACTGGCGCCTTGTCGAGCTTGACCTCAAAGCCGTATTGCACGGTGGCGAGGTCGGTTCGCTGATAGGTTTCCACGTGGCTCGGGCGGCCATAAAAATAATGCACGCCAAACAACGCCGGGCCTTCTGCGCTCGCATCATGGCTGACCGAAAGAATCTGCTTGAGATAGTTGCCGCTGTCATCCTTGACGAAGAAACGCCATTCATTGGGTGGAAACAGTTTCAGGTCCACCACCAGCAGGTTGTTCTTGATCTCCAGGCCTTTGGGCAGGGACTTGGCGTCGTACGTCTGTTTGGCCACTGTGGCGAGAAACAGCGGCATTGAGCCGACGGCAATCGCCGGGGTTTCCGGGAACAGATTCAAGTCGTAAGTGATCGTCGCGCGCAGCGGATCGACTTGATACGCCTCGGGCGGCAGCTCGATCGGCTCATCGAGTTTGCCACTGCGCTTTTCGGTGAAAAACGTGACGGGGCTGACCCCCGGACTGAAATCATCGCCCAGCAATTCATCGTTGAACGTGCGGCGATGGGAGAACTCGATGCGGGCAGCGCTCGGTTCTTCTACGGATTGATGGATGCGAATGCCGGCCTTCAGTTGTTCTTCGGTCAGGCTCGCGCCCTTGAGCCAGTTGACTGCCAGGTCGTCATAAACCGTTACTGACGGATCCAGCGGCTGGATGGTTTTCTCCGTGGTGTGCTGATTGAACGTGCGAATCGGCAGATCCAGCGGTTTACGCGTCACGGTCGCCGAGGAGAAATCCAGCACGCTGACTTCGAGGGTATCGATCGGGCCGTTGAAATAGACCTTGTTGTAACGACGCGGATGTTTCTCCTCGAATGCCTGCTGCTCTTGCGTGAGCTGCTTTTCCAACGCATCGCTCCAGCTCTTCTGTTGCTGCAGGGATGCCAGTTGTTTCTCGTAGAAGGCCACTTGCTCCGGACTTTCGTTGATCGAGCCGGCACGCACCAGATACTGACCGGTTTTATCGCGGGCCTGCACGATCATCGGGTTGAGCTGGGCCTCGGCGACTTCTGCGGCCAGCGGCAGGCTGTTGCTGAACTCGACTTCGGCGTAGTCCTTTTCAAGCTTCAGCAGTTTGACGCTGAGGTTGTCGTTGGTGCGGGTCTGGCCGACGTCCTTTTGCGTCAGGTCGAAGCTGTACAAGCGGCGTGGGGCGATGACTTCGATCCGGCCTTGCAGGCTGACCGGTTGCGGCAGGGTCTTTTTGTCCACGTCCAGTCCGTCAATGAACGGGTAGGTCACGGTCAGGTCGTCGGGGTTGGTGACGTTGGAACTGGAGGGGCTGAGCTGGATGCCCGGATCGGTTTCCGACCATTCCGGCTGGTAAGCGATCACGCGTTTGTTGCTCAACGTTACCGACTGCCATTCCACGCCATGGGGAAACAGGAAACCGCCGGGAATATTCAGGTTGAACGGGAACACCGGTTGCAAGTCGGTGAGGTAATCGGAGCTGGCGTCCTTGTGCAGCACGAACAGGCCATTGATAAAGGTATCGACCAGTGTCTGCGGGACGGGGTAATGCTTGAGCACGGCGAGCGCGTCTTCGCCGTATTCGGTGCGCGGCGGATTGTCGCTGAGCTTGAGCTGCGCCCGTTCAAGCAACAGCAGTGAACCGCCGAGTTCGGTGATGACGTCCTTGAGCTTCGGATCGGTGATAGCGTCCAGCGACTGTTCGAACTTTGCGGTCTTTTCTTCGAGGCTGGTCGCGTGTTTCTCGTCGCCGGGCGAGCAACCGCTGATCAACAGAGCAAGGCAGATTCCGGCCGTCGTTATCGGTAATCGCACATCCATTTCCACACGTCCTGTCTGCAGTCACTGGGCTGTCAATGGTTTGGACACTAGCAGAAAAAAATCACCCACACGCGCAGGTGGCGGATTTTTGGGCAGTTTCTGGCTGTCACAGGGGGCTGGTATACTCGCCGCCATTTCCAGCCCCCCATGTGTGAGATTCAATGGAACGCTTTATCGAAAACGCAATGTACGCCTCGCGCTGGCTGCTGGCGCCGATCTATATCGGGCTGTCCCTCGGACTGCTGGCGCTGGCACTGAAATTTTTCCAGGAAGTTTTCCACATCCTGCCCAACGTGTTCTCGATGGCCGAATCGGAGTTGATTCTGGTGCTGCTGTCGTTGATCGACATGGCGCTGGTTGGCGGCCTGTTGGTGATGGTGATGATTTCCGGCTACGAGAACTTCGTCTCTGAACTGAACATCGATGAAGGCAAGGAAAAGCTCAGCTGGCTCGGTACCATGGACTCTTCGTCACTGAAGATGAAAGTCGCGGCTTCGATCGTGGCGATTTCTTCGATCCACTTGCTGCGCATCTTCATGGATGCCAAGAACGTCGATCCCGAGCACTTGATGTGGTACGTGATCATCCACATGACTTTTGTGGTCTCGGCGTTCGCCATGGGTTACCTCGACAAGGTCACCAAGCACTGATCCACCGCTGATCAATGCGAAAACACCGCCCGTCTGTTGCGAAACAGACGGGCGGTGTCGTTTGTGGCTTGTGCTTTGTGGCGCGCGGGCATATCCCTGTAGAGGTCTTGAGTCGCCACGGCATGAGGTGTGTTCATGAACCTGCAAGAGTTGAATGCGTTTGCCATCGCCAGGAAGGTTGATGAGTTGAACCTGATCTCCATGGAAGGCGGGATTTATCTGCTCGAGGCACGGATGCACGGCGCGGCGTATCCACTGAGAGATCCCAAGGGCAACATGCTGACGCTGCGCTCGGTGGAGCATGCGCGGGATTTGCTGCATGCGTTTCCGGTGCTGCCGTTCAACCTTGTACACACCTCGGTACACGATGAAATGTGTGGTCTGGGCGCCAGTGGCGAGGAAAGCCTGAAGGTGCCGCTGGCCTGGCCTTCAGCCCTGTAGGCGTTGCGCGCCATCGCCGGAACATCTGTGCTAGTCTGCTCGCCCTTTTGGTTCCGGGCGCGCCGGGACGCGCTGTGCACGCACGGCAAGTCCTGAGGCCGTCCGCACAGCGGAGCAGTGTCATGTCCGAAGTAAATCTGTCCACCGACGAAACCCGCGTCAGCTACGGCATCGGCCGTCAGCTGGGTGACCAGCTGCGCGACAACCCGCCACCGGGCGTTAGCCTGGACGCGATCCTGGCTGGACTGACCGACGCGTTCGCCGGTAAGGAAAGCCGTGTGGGTCAGGAAGAAATGTCCGCCAGCTTCAAGGTTATCCGCGAAATCATGCAAGCCGAAGCGGCTGCCAAAGCTGAAGCGGCTGCTGGCGAAGGCCTGGCCTTCCTGGCTGAAAACGCCAAGCGTGACGGCATCACCACCCTGGCTTCCGGTCTGCAATTCGAAGTGCTGACCCAGGGCGAAGGCGCCAAGCCGACCCGTGAAGACCAAGTGCGTACTCACTACCACGGCACGCTGATCGACGGCACTGTGTTCGACAGCTCCTACGAGCGCGGCCAGCCTGCAGAATTCCCGGTTGGCGGCGTGATCGCTGGATGGACCGAAGCCCTGCAACTGATGAATGCCGGCAGCAAATGGCGTCTGTACGTGCCGAGCGAACTGGCTTACGGCGCTCAAGGCGTTGGCAGCATCCCGCCGCACAGCGTTCTGGTATTCGACGTCGAGCTGCTGGACGTTCTGTAATTCCGGGCCTGCCTCGATGGCGGGCTAATGTAGGAGTGAGCCTGCTCCGGGCGGCGATCCGACGATGGCGTTTTTTCAGTCGACTGATTTGTTGTCTGACACACCGTCATCGCGAGCAGGCTCACTCCTACAGTTTTACCGCGTTTCATATTTCGATCTTGTGCTGCAGTTCATGGGTCGGGCGCAAGGCCCGGGCGTAGCAGAACAGGAACAGATTGCGCACCAGTTCCTTGAGCACCAGCGGCTCGCTGGAATTGAGGCTGCTGACGTCCAGATCCCCTTGATCCTGCAGTTCATGCAAGGCTTCCTCTTCAAGCACCGCACAGACTTCGCCGGTCTCCCGATGGAGGATTCTGAGGTAAGGGTGTGGGCGGTCCAGCCAAGCGTCGATCAGATAAGTCATGGTTCTCATCTCCATTGAAGGTGTTTGATGAGAATAATTCTTATTATCTAAATAGCAAGCGCCTATTGGCAGATTGTGAATTTTTCCGGGTAAAGATTGCGTAAGGTCAAAACGGCTGGCGTTTGGCTATTTCGCGGTTTTGCTGGAGCAGAACGGGGAGGGCGAAGCTCCATCCCGCGGCTGGCGCGGGATGGATGACAGCAGATTCAGACCTTTCTGACGAACTCGGATTTGAGTTTCATCGGGCCGATGCCGTCGATCTTGCAGTCGATGTCGTGGTCGCCATCGCACAGACGGATATTCTTTACCTTGGTGCCGACCTTGACCACCAGCGAGGTGCCCTTGACCTTGAGGTCCTTGATCACGGTGATGGTGTCGCCGTCCTGCAGGACGTTGCCGACCGAATCTTTCTTCACGGCATCATCGGACGCCACTTCGGCTTCGCCATTGGCGGACCACTCGTGGGCGCACTCCGGGCACACCAGTTGGGTACCGTCTTCGTAGGTGAATTCGGAATTGCATTTCGGGCAGGGTGGCAGCGTGCTCACTAAGGCTCCTTGGGATGTGGATCGCTAAAAGTCGCACATTGTATAGGGTTTTACGCGAGGGAGGGCATAGCGCAGAAACAACTGTGGGAGCGAGCCTGCTCGCGAAAGCGGTGTGTCAGTCAACATTGATGTCGATTGGCAGATTGCTTTCGCGAGCAGGCTCGCTCCCACAGTGGGCTGTATCAGTGCGTACGGGCGACCGCAAACTCACTCAGTTCAACCAGCGCATCGCGGTATTCGCTGGCCGGCAGCGCATCGAGGCACTTGATCGCACGGGCCACGTAATCACGGGCCAGTTGCGCGGTGTACTCCAGCGAACCAGACGCTTCCACGGCAATGCGGATGCTTTCCAGATCTTCGATCCCGCCTTTCTGGATCGCCTGACGCACCAGTGCAGCCTGTTCTGGCGTGCCTTCGCGCATGGTGTAGATCAGCGGCAGGGTCGGTTTGCCTTCGGCCAGATCGTCGCCGACGTTCTTGCCGAGGGTTTCCGCGTCGCCCTTGTAGTCAAGCAGGTCGTCGACCAGCTGGAAGGCAACGCCCAAGTGATCGCCGAAGGTACGCAGGGCTTCGCTCTGCTCGGCGGTGGCACCGGCCAGCGCTGCCGCACTGTGGGTCGAGGCTTCGAAGAGCATCGCGGTCTTGCCGCGGATGACTTCCATGTAGGTTTCTTCGGTGGTGCTGGCGTCGCGAACCTTGGACAGTTGCAGCACTTCGCCTTCGGCGATGATGCGCGTGGCCTGGGAAAGGATCTTCATCACTGGCATCGAGCCCAGTTCGACCATCATTTCGAACGAGCGCGAATACAGGAAGTCGCCGACCAGCACGCTTGGAGCGTTGCCCCACATGGCGTTGGCGGTCGAGCGGCCACGGCGCATGCCGGACATGTCGACGACGTCGTCATGCAGCAGGGTCGCGGTGTGCAGGAATTCGATGGTGGCGGCCAGCAGACGCATGTCGTCGCCTTCGCGACCCAGGGCCTTGCCACACAGCAACACTAATAAAGGACGCAGACGTTTGCCGCCGGCCGAGGTAATGTAATCGCCGATTTTCGATACCAGCGGTACACGGGAAGTCAGCTGCTTCTTGATGATGCCGTCGACGGCGCTAAAATCGTCCGCCACCGCGCGGTAGAAAGCTTGGGGTTGCATCAGCGAGAGTCGCTCCAGAAGGGTTGCGCGGCATGCTAGGACCCCCGTCCAGACCTGTCAAGGCGCGATGGACGGCTACTTGCAAGCCTGCCGCGCCTTGCGTACAATCGCGCACCCTGAACTTCCTGGGCAGCACCTGCCTTACGCAATTGCAACGGGCCTTCCAGCCTAATGCAGCCATGCCAGCCAATACCTCTTCTTATAAAGAGCTGGGTGAGCAGGATTATCGGAGAAATACCATGTCTTATGCAGTAATCGTTACTGGCGGCAAGCAGTACAAAGTCGCCCCGGGTGAATACCTGAAGATCGAAAAACTGGAAATCGCTACCGGCGAATCCGTTACCTTTGATCGCGTTCTGTTGGTTGCCAATGGCGACGACGTGAATATCGGCGCTCCAGTTGTTGCTGGCGCTACCGTTGTGGCTGAAGTGATCTCCCAAGGTCGTCACGATAAAGTCCGCATCATCAAGTTCCGTCGCCGTAAGCACCACATGAAGCGTATGGGCCACCGCCAGTGGTACACCGAGATCAAAATCACCGGTATTCAGGCTTAATTTCAGCCTAATTCCTCACTAGGAGAATTGACTCATGGCACACAAAAAAGCTGGTGGTAGTACCCGTAACGGTCGCGACTCAGAAGCCAAACGCCTTGGCGTTAAGATGTATGGCGGCCAGAAAATCATTCCGGGCAACATCATCGTGCGTCAGCGCGGCACCCAATTCCACGCTGGCTACGGCGTTGGCATGGGTAAGGATCACACCCTCTTCGCGAAAATCGAAGGCGTGATCAAGTTTGAAGTAAAAGGCGCGTTCAACCGCCGTTACGTGAGCGTTGTCGCAGCTTAATTGCGCGATCGCTGGAAAAGCCCTGTCTCGCGACGGGGCTTTTTCGTTTGTGGGGTGAGTCTCTTGCAAAACTGTTTGTATGGGCTGTCGGCGTGCGATGCAGGTCGTGTTTTGGGGTCGCTGCGCTCATTTTTGCAAGAGTCTTATGTCTTGATTGTTTTTCGGCTCGTCCGTATGGCGAGAGGCGTTGGTTATGAAGTTTGTTGATGAAGTATCGATTCGCGTAAAGGCTGGTGACGGCGGCAATGGCGCCATGAGTTTCCGTCGGGAAAAATTCATCGAAAACGGTGGCCCGAACGGCGGTGATGGCGGTGACGGCGGTTCCATCTACATGATGGCCGACGAAAACCTCAACACCCTGGTCGACTACCGTTACACCCGGCACTTCGATGCCGAGCGTGGTTCCAACGGCGGCAGCACCGACTGCACCGGCAAGAAGGGCGAAGACCTGATCCTGCGCGTGCCGGTCGGCACCACGGTGATTGACTCCGCCACTCAGGAAGTCATCGGCGACCTGACCAAGGCTGGCCAGAAGTTGATGGTAGTGCAGGGCGGCTGGCACGGTCTGGGTAATACCCGTTTCAAATCCAGTACCAACCGGGCGCCGCGTCAGACCACTCCGGGCAAGCCGGGTGAGCAGCGCGACCTGAAACTGGAAATGAAAGTACTGGCTGACGTCGGTCTGCTGGGCTTGCCGAACGCCGGTAAAAGTACCTTTATCCGTTCGGTCTCGGCCGCCAAGCCGAAAGTTGCCGACTACCCGTTCACCACGCTGGTGCCGAACCTCGGTGTGGTCAGCGTCGATCGCTGGAAGAGCTTTGTCGTCGCGGACATTCCGGGTCTGATCGAAGGTGCTTCCGACGGTGCTGGCCTGGGTATCCGTTTCCTCAAGCACTTGGCGCGTACGCGTCTGCTGCTGCACCTCGTCGACATGGCGCCGCTGGATGACAGCAGTGCGCCGGATGCTGCTGAAGTGATCGTCAACGAGCTGATCAAGTTCAGTCCGTCCCTGGCCGAGCGTGATCGCTGGCTGGTGCTGAACAAGTGCGACCAGATCCTTGAAGAAGATCACGATGAGCGCGTCAAGGAAATCGTTGATCGTCTGGAGTGGACGGGCCCGGTTTACGTGATCTCGGCCATCGCCAAGATCGGCACCGAGCGTCTGTGCCACGACATCATGCGTTACATGGAAGATCGTGCCGATCGCCTGGCTGCCGACCCGGCGTACAAGGAAGAGCTGGCCGATCTCGATCAGCGCATCGAAGATGAAGCGCGCGCGCAACTGCAGGCGCTGGATGACAAGCGTGCCCTGCGTCGCAGCGGCGTGAAGTCGGTCCATGACATCGGCGACGATGATTGGGACGAAGAAGATGTGGATGACGAGGACGGTCCGGAAATCATTTACGTGCGTGACTGATTCGTTGCAGTAAACTTAAGCGCCGCTCAATCGAGCGGCGTTTTAGTATCTGGAAATCGCAAGTCACAAATAACGTCATGGGCGGCGCTGGGTCGCGCTGCCCTCAAGCTAAGGTTGAAGATGATGCGGAGCAAGGTGACAGGTGCGCAGCGTTGGGTCGTGAAGATCGGCAGCGCTTTGCTGACAGCGGATGGCAAAGGGCTGGATCGCGCGGCAATGAGTGTCTGGGTTGAGCAGATGGTGGCCTTGCATGAGGCAGGCGTCGAGTTGGTGCTGGTGTCCTCCGGAGCGGTAGCGGCTGGCATGAGTCGTTTGGGCTGGACCGCACGACCCAGTGCGATGCATGAGCTCCAGGCGGCTGCGGCAATTGGTCAGATGGGCTTGGTGCAGGCGTGGGAATCGAGCTTCGCCGAGCATGGCCGGCACACTGCGCAGATTCTCCTGACTCATGACGACTTGTCCGACCGCAAACGCTACCTCAACGCCCGCAGCACTTTGCGCGCATTGGTCGAGCTGAAAGTCATTCCGGTGATCAACGAAAACGACACCGTGGTCACCGACGAAATCCGTTTCGGCGACAACGACACGCTCGCGGCGCTGGTGGCCAACCTGGTCGAAGCTGATCTGTTGGTGATTCTCACTGATCGCGACGGCATGTTTGACGCCGATCCGCGCAACAACCCTGATGCGCAGCTGATATACGAAGCACGCGCCGATGATCCGAGTCTTGATGCGGTGGCAGGCGGTACGGGTGGTGCGTTGGGGCGTGGTGGCATGCAGACCAAACTGCGCGCGGCGCGACTGGCGGCACGTTCCGGTGCGCACACGATCATTGTTGGTGGGCGTCTTGAGCGCGTACTTGATCGCCTGAAAGCGGGTGAGCGCATCGGCACATTGCTGTCGCCTGAGCGCGGC
Source organism: Pseudomonas sp. CROZ-RG-20F-R04-15 (assembly GCF_022662375.1). GTDB lineage: Bacteria > Pseudomonadota > Gammaproteobacteria > Pseudomonadales > Pseudomonadaceae > Aquipseudomonas. The sequence goes on from NZ_JAKNQL010000005.1 coordinate 259,132, forward strand.
ATGCTTGCGGCGCGCAAGCAATGGCTGGCCGGGCACCTGCAAACTCGCGGCACCTTGGTGCTGGACGAGGGCGCGGTGTCGGCGTTGTCGAAGGGTAACAAGAGTCTGCTGCCCGTCGGTGTGAAGTTGGTGCAGGGCAGTTTCCGTCGCGGCGAAATGGTGGTCTGTGTGGCGCCGGACGGTCGTGAGATCGCCCGTGGCCTGGCCAACTACAGCGCGCTGGAAGCACAAAAAATCATCGGTCAGTCGTCGGATGCGATTGTCGGTTTGCTCGGTTACATGGCGGAGCCAGAACTGGTTCACCGTGACAACCTGATCCTGGTGTAAGGAAAACTCGATGCGTTTAGCAAAAGGATTGTTGGGCCTGCTGATGGCGATGCCATTGCTGGCCTCGGCCGAAGAGATCGGTCAGGTGTCGACGGTGTTCAAGTTTGTCGGCCCGAACGACCGCATAGTGGTCGAGGCTTTCGATGATCCGAAGGTTGAAGGCGTGACCTGCTACCTGTCGCGGGCCAAGACCGGCGGCGTGAAGGGTGGTCTGGGTCTGGCTGAGGATCGCGCCGAAGCTTCGATCGCTTGTCGCCAGGTTGGTCCGATCAAGTTCAAGGGTGATCTGAAGGATGGCGATGAGGTGTTCAAGGAGCGCACTTCGCTGGTGTTCAAGACCATGCAGGTGGTGCGTTTCCTCGACAAGAAGCGCAATACGCTGGTGTATCTGGTCTACAGCGACCGCTTGATCGAGGGTAGTCCACAGAATGCCGTGACCGCGATCCCGATTTTGCCATGGGTGCCCGTGCAGCAATAACACCGCAAAACCAACTGTAGGAGTGAGCCTGCTCGCGATAGCGGTGTGTTAGTCAGCAAATATCTATCTGACACACCGCTATCGCGAGCAGGCTCACTCCTACATTTTTTTTGCGCTGGATTTGTTAAATCACAGGCAATAAAAAACCGACCCTAAGGTCGGTTTTTTAATGACTACGTCGATTAAGCAGCTTCTTTCAGCGCTTTGACGTGGCCATTCAGGCGGCTCTTATGGCGAGCAGCCTTGTTCTTGTGGATGATGCCTTTATCGGCCATACGGTCGATAACTGGCACAGCCAGAACGTATGCAGCTTGAGCTTTTTCAGCGTCTTTTGCGTCGATGGCTTTAACTACATTCTTGATGTAGGTGCGAACCATGGAACGCAGGCTGGCGTTGTGGCTGCGACGCTTCTCAGCCTGTTTTGCACGTTTTTTGGCGGAAGGTGAGTTGGCCACCGTCGAGCTCCTCGAAAGACTTTTTAGGAAATAGCAAACAAAATAGGCCGCGAATCATGCCGATGAGTTGAAGTCTTGTCAAGGGCACTTGAAACGTTCCGCTAAGTGGTAGGTATAAAGAGGCGGGATATTTATTTCCGGCGCTTGACCTGTAAACTCGCGAGCTTTGGCTCTGTGCTGCTGCGGCGCGGAGTATCGCACAAGTAGGCGCTTTGTTCGCCTGCTGTTTATCGACAGGCACAAATTCCCTCAATGAATCTGCTCAAATCGTTGGCCGCCGTCAGCTCTATCACGATGCTTTCCCGGGTTTTGGGGTTTGTTCGTGACACATTGATTGCCCGTACATTCGGTGCCGGAATGGCGACGGACGCCTTCTTTATCGCCTTCAAATTGCCCAATCTGCTGCGGCGGATCTTCGCCGAGGGCGCTTTCTCGCAGGCATTCGTGCCGATTCTGGCTGAATACAAAAGCCAGCAGGGCGAAGAGGCGACCCGTACCTTCATTGCTTATGTGTCGGGTCTGCTGACACTGGTACTGGCGATCGTCACTGCGCTGGGCATGATCGCTGCGCCCTGGGTGATCTGGGCCACGGCTCCGGGCTTTACCGATACACCGGAAAAATTCCAGCTCACCTCGGATCTGTTGCGGGTGACCTTCCCTTATATATTGCTCATCTCGCTGTCTTCGCTGGCGGGCGCGATTCTCAATACCTGGAACCGTTTCTCGGTACCGGCCTTCGTGCCGACTCTGCTCAACGTCAGCATGATCGTGTTTTCGCTGTTCCTCACGCCGTACTTCGATCCGCCGGTCATGGCCCTTGGCTGGGCGGTACTCGTCGGTGGTCTGGCGCAATTGCTCTATCAACTGCCGCACCTGAAAAAGATCGGCATGCTGGTGCTGCCGCGCCTGAATCTGCGCGATACCGGCGTCTGGCGCGTGATGAAGCAGATGCTGCCGGCGATTCTCGGCGTCTCGGTCAGCCAGATTTCGCTGATCATCAACACCATCTTCGCCTCGTTTCTGGTGGCAGGCTCAGTGTCGTGGATGTATTACGCCGACCGCCTGATGGAACTGCCTTCGGGTGTGCTGGGCGTGGCATTGGGCACGATTCTGCTGCCGACGCTGGCGAAAACCTATGCCAGCAAGGATCGCCACGAGTATTCGCGGATTCTCGATTGGGGTCTGCGCCTGTGCTTTGTACTGGTGCTGCCGTGCTCGCTGGCGTTGGGGATTCTCGCTGAGCCGCTGACCGTGTCGCTGTTTCAGTACGGTCAGTTCAGTGGCTTCGACGCCGAAATGACCCAGCGTGCGCTGATTGCTTATTCTGTCGGCCTGCTAGGGATTATCGTGATCAAGGTGCTGGCACCGGGCTTTTATGCGCAACAGAACATCCGCACGCCAGTAAAAATCGCAATCTTCACGCTGGTCGTTACTCAACTGTTCAACCTCGTTCTGATTGGTCCGCTGGCTCACGCCGGTCTGGCCCTGGCAATCAGTGCTGGTGCCTGCCTGAACGCCGGATTGCTGTTCTATCAACTGCGCAAGCAGCAGATGTATCAGCCGCAGCCGGGTTGGGCCAAGTTCGGCTTCAAACTGGTGTTGGCAGTGGCGGTGATGTCCGTGGTGCTGCTGATCGGCATGCATTTCATGCCGGCGTGGGATCAGGGGCACATGCTTGAGCGCTTCCTGCGTCTGGGCGCATTGGTCGCGGCGGGCGTGGTGTCCTATTTCGGCATGTTGCTGCTGCTCGGTTTTCGTCTGCGCGACTTCAATCGCAAGGCCTTGAGCTAAGGTTTTAGCCTTTATGGATGGGCGCGGGCCGGCAGTTTTGTCGGCTCGTTCACTTTGCGTTACGGTGTTGCCTGTCGTCGGCCGTCGGGTGTGGTTATAATCGACCACTTTATGAGCAAGAAGCGCGTTATGCAGCTGGTTCGAGGCCTCCACAACTTGCGCCCCCAGCATCGGGGCTGCGTCGCCACTATTGGCAACTTTGACGGTGTTCACCGTGGTCACCAGGCTATCCTGGCCCGACTGCGTGAGCGTGCGCTCGAGTTGGGCGTACCCAGCTGCGTGGTGATTTTCGAGCCGCAGCCACGGGAATTCTTTGCTCCCGAGACCGCGCCGGCGCGTCTGGCGCGGTTGCGCGACAAGCTGCAATTGCTGGCCGCTGAAGGCGTTGACCGGGTTTTATGCCTGGCATTCAACCAGCGCTTGAGCAAACTCAGCGCCAGTGAATTCGTCGACACTATCCTCGTCGATGGCCTCGGCGTGCAGCATCTGGAAGTTGGTGATGATTTCCGCTTTGGTTGCGACCGCCTCGGTGATTTCGATTTCCTGATGCAGGCCGGGCAGGTTCACGGTTTTACCGTTGAAGCAGCGCAAACCGTCGAGCTGGACGGCATTCGTGTCAGCAGCACGCAAGTGCGCAACGCGTTGGCCGCCGCCGATTTTGCCTTGGCCGAACGTTTGCTCGGCCGCCCGTACCGCATTGCCGGTCGCGTGCTGCACGGCCAGAAGCTGGCCCGGCAACTCGGTACGCCGACTGCCAATATTCAACTCAAGCGTCGTCGCGTGCCGTTCACCGGGGTGTACCTGGTGGATGTCGATATCGACGGCAAGACCTGGCCCGGTGTCGCCAATATCGGCGTACGGCCCACGGTGCAAGGTGATGGCAAGGCCCACCTTGAAGTCCATCTTCTAGATTTTGCCGGCGATCTGTATGACCGGCGTTTGACGGTGGTTTTCCACCAAAAGCTGCGTGAAGAGCAGCGCTTCGCCTCTCTGGAGGCATTGAAAACGGCGATCAATGCGGATGTCGCCACCGCCCGTGCACTAGCCGCACCTAGCGCCCATCGCTAATGAAGAGCCTTAAATGACCGACTATAAAGCCACGCTTAACCTTCCGGACACCGCCTTCCCAATGAAGGCCGGCCTGCCACAGCGCGAACCGCAGATCCTGCAGCGCTGGGACAGTATTGGCCTGTACGGAAAGTTGCGCGAGATTGGCAAGGATCGTCCGAAGTTCGTTCTGCACGACGGTCCTCCGTATGCCAACGGCACGATCCACATCGGTCACGCACTGAACAAGATTCTCAAGGACATGATCATCCGCTCGAAAACCCTGTCGGGTTTCGACGCGCCGTACGTCCCGGGTTGGGACTGCCACGGCCTGCCGATCGAGCACAAGGTTGAAGTGACCCACGGCAAGAACCTCGGCGCGGACAAGACCCGCGAACTGTGCCGTGCCTACGCCACCGAGCAGATCGAAGGGCAGAAGTCCGAGTTCATCCGTCTCGGCGTGCTGGGCGACTGGGCCAACCCGTACAAGACCATGGATTTCAAGAACGAGGCCGGTGAAATCCGCGCTTTGGCTGAAATCGTCAAGGGCGGTTTTGTGTTCAAGGGCCTCAAGCCTGTGAACTGGTGCTTCGACTGCGGTTCGGCCCTGGCCGAAGCGGAAGTCGAGTACGAAAACAAAAAGTCCTCGACCATCGACGTCGCCTTCCCGATCGCTGACGAAGCCAAACTGGCTGCCGCGTTCGGTCTGCCGTCGCTGGGCAAGCCTGCGTCGATCGTGATCTGGACCACCACCCCGTGGACCATCCCGGCCAACCAGGCGCTGAACGTGCACCCGGAATTCAACTACGCGCTGGTTGATGTCGGCGACAAGTTGCTGGTGCTGGCTGAAGAGCTGGTTGAAGCTTGCCTTGCTCGTTACAGCCTGGAAGGTTCGGTCATCGCGACCACGACTGGTAAAAAACTCGAGCTGATCAACTTCCGCCACCCGTTCTATGACCGTCTGTCGCCGGTGTACCTGGCTGACTACGTCGAACTGGGCGCGGGCACCGGTGTGGTTCACTCCGCTCCGGCCTACGGCGTGGACGACTTCGTGACCTGCAAGAAGTACGGCATGGTCAATGATGACATCCTCAATCCAGTGCAGAGCAACGGCGTGTACGTGCCATCGCTGGAATACTTCGGCGGCCAGTTCATCTGGAAGGCCAACCCGGCCATCGTCGACAAGCTGACCGAAGTCGGTGCGCTGATGCACACCACCGTCATCGAACACAGCTACATGCACTGCTGGCGCCACAAGACTCCGCTGATCTATCGCGCGACTGCGCAGTGGTTCATCGGCATGGACAAAGAGCCAACCAGCGGCGACACCCTGCGTGTGCGCTCGCTCAAAGCCATCGAAGACACTAAGTTCGTCCCAGCATGGGGCCAGGCGCGTCTGCACTCGATGATCGCCAACCGTCCTGACTGGTGCATTTCGCGTCAGCGCAACTGGGGCGTGCCGATCCCGTTCTTCCTCAACAAGGAAAGCGGCGAACTGCACCCACGCACCGTTGAGCTGATGGAAGAAGTCGCCAAGCGCGTTGAAGTCGAAGGCATCGAAGCCTGGTTCAAGATGGACGCCGCAGAACTGCTCGGCGACGAAGCGCCGCTGTACGACAAGATCAGCGACACCCTCGACGTCTGGTTCGATTCGGGCACCACGCACTGGCACGTCCTGCGCGGTTCGCACCCGATGGGTCACGAGAGCGGCCCGCGTGCCGACCTGTACCTGGAAGGTTCCGACCAACACCGTGGCTGGTTCCACTCATCGCTGCTGACCGGTTGCGCCATCGACAACCACGCGCCGTACCGCGAACTGCTGACTCACGGTTTTACCGTCGACGAAGCCGGCCGCAAGATGTCGAAGTCTTTGGGCAACGTGATCGCGCCGCAGAAAGTCAACGACACCCTCGGCGCCGACATCATGCGTCTGTGGGTGGCATCGACTGACTACTCGGGGGAGATGGCGGTTTCCGACCAGATTCTGCAACGCAGTGCGGACGCCTATCGTCGTATCCGTAACACCGCGCGCTTCCTGCTCTCGAACCTGACGGGTTTCAACCCGGCCACCGACATCCTGCCGGCTGAAGAAATGCTCGCGCTGGATCGTTGGGCGGTAGACCGCACCCTGCTGCTGCAACGCGAGCTGCAAGAGCACTACGGCGAATACCGTTTCTGGAACGTCTACTCGAAGATCCACAACTTCTGCGTGCAGGAGCTGGGTGGTTTCTACCTCGACATCATCAAGGATCGTCAGTACACCACTGGCGCCAACAGCAAGGCCCGCCGTTCGGCGCAAACCGCGCTGTTCCACATCTCCGAAGCGCTGGTGCGCTGGATCGCGCCGATCCTCGCCTTCACCGCTGACGAACTGTGGGAATACCTGCCGGGCGAGCGTAACGAATCGGTGATGCTCAACACCTGGTACGAAGGTCTGACCGAACTGCCGGCCGACGTTGAACTGGGCCGCGACTACTGGGAGCGCGTGATGGCGGTCAAAGTAGCGGTCAACAAAGAAATGGAAATCCAGCGTGCGGCGAAAGCCGTCGGTGGCAACCTGCAAGCCGAAGTGACGCTGTACGCCGAAGACGCCTTGAGCGCAGATCTGGCCAAGCTGAGCAACGAACTGCGCTTTGTCCTGATCACCTCGACCGCCAGTGTTGCGCCGTTCGTACAGGCTCCGGCCGATGCGGTAGTGACTGAAGTCAGCGGCCTGAAGCTGAAGATCGTCAAATCGGCCTTCCCGAAGTGCGCCCGTTGCTGGCACTGCCGCGAAGACGTCGGCGTGAACCCGGAACATCCGGAAATCTGCGGTCGTTGCGTCGACAACATCAGCGGCGCTGGCGAGGTTCGTCACTATGCCTAATGCCGTTGGCCGTTTCGGACGGTTGAGCTGGCTCTGGTTGAGCTTGCTGGTTCTGGTCATCGACCAGGCCAGCAAGTTCTACTTCGAAGGCAAGCTTGAGATGTACCAGCAGATCGTGATCATTCCTGATTACTTCAGCTGGACCCTGGCCTACAACACTGGCGCTGCGTTCAGCTTCCTGGCTGACAGCTCCGGCTGGCAGCGCTGGCTGTTCGCCCTGATCGCGATCGTGGTCAGTGCGGTGCTGGTGGTCTGGCTCAAGCGTCTGGGCCGCAATGAAACCTGGCTGGCCATCGCGCTGGCGCTGGTTTTGGGCGGCGCGCTGGGCAATCTGTATGACCGCATCGCCCTGGGCCATGTGATCGATTTCATTCTGGTGCACTGGCAGAACCGCTGGTACTTCCCTGCGTTCAACTTCGCCGACAGCGCCATTACCGTTGGTGCGGTGATGCTTGCACTGGATATGTTCAAAAGTAAAAAGACCGGAGAAGCCGTTCATGACTGAACAGGTATTGGCTGAGCAACGCATCGGCCAGAACACGGAAGTCACCTTGCACTTTGCATTGCGCCTGGAGAACGGCGACACCGTCGACAGCACGTTCGACAAAGCCCCGGCGACTTTCAAGGTCGGTGATGGCAACCTGCTGCCGGGTTTCGAAGCGGCGCTGTTCGGCTTCAAGGCCGGCGACAAGCGCACGCTGACCGTCGAGCCGGAAAACGCTTTCGGCCAGCCGAACCCGCAGAACGTGCAGATCATCCCGCGTTCGCAGTTCGTCGACATGGAGTTGTCACCGGGTTTGCTGGTGATCTTCAACGATGCGGCCAATACTGAGCTGCCGGGTGTGGTGAAAGAGTTCGACGACGCGCAAGTGACCATCGACTTCAACCACCCGCTGGCCGGCAAGACGCTGACCTTTGACGTCGAGATCATCAACGTTAAAGCGATCTAACTGACTCTATGGAGTCAAATGTGGGAGCGAGCCTGCTCGCGAATGCTGACTGACATTCAACATAGCTGTTGTCTGACACACCGCTTTCGCGAGCAGGCTCGCTCCCACAATGTTTTCCACCGTTTTCGCTATTTCTTGCGCGCAAGACACGAGGCACAGCATGCAAATCAAACTCGCCAACCCCCGTGGCTTCTGCGCCGGCGTGGACCGGGCGATCGAAATCGTCAACCGCGCCCTGGAAGTCTTCGGGCCGCCGATCTACGTGCGTCATGAAGTGGTGCACAACAAGTTCGTCGTTGAAGACCTGCGCAGTCGTGGCGCGATCTTCGTCGAAGAACTGGATCAGGTGCCGGACGACGTCATCGTCATTTTCAGTGCCCACGGCGTATCCCAAGCTGTGCGCACCGAAGCCGCCGGTCGTGGCCTGAAAGTGTTCGACGCCACCTGCCCGCTGGTCACCAAGGTGCACATCGAAGTGGCGAAATACAGCCGCGACGGTCGTGAGTGCATCCTGATCGGCCACGCCGGTCATCCGGAAGTCGAAGGCACCATGGGTCAGTACGACGCCAGCAATGGCGGCGCGATCTACCTCGTCGAAGACGAAAAAGACGTGGCCGAACTGCAGGTGCGTAACCCGGAAAAACTGGCCTTTGTCACCCAGACCACGCTGTCGATGGACGACACCAGTCGCGTCATCGATGCCCTGCGCACACGCTTCCCCGCCATTGGTGGTCCGCGCAAGGATGACATTTGCTACGCCACGCAAAACCGTCAGGACGCGGTCAAGCAATTGGCTGACGAGTGCGACGTGGTGCTGGTGGTCGGCAGCCCGAACAGCTCCAACTCAAACCGTCTGCGTGAACTGGCCGAACGCATGGCCACGCCGGCCTACCTGATTGACGGCGCAGAAGACATGGAGAAGAGCTGGTTCGATGGCGTTGAGCGCATCGGCATTACTGCCGGCGCCTCCGCACCGGAAGTATTGGTGCGCGGTGTGATTCAGCAATTGCAGGCTTGGGGCGCCACCGGTGCCGATGAACTGGCCGGGCGTGAAGAGAACATTACGTTCTCGATGCCTAAAGAGCTGCGCGTGCGTTCGATCTGACGCTTTTGTTTTTTTGACACAGCGCCTGCTCAGCTTTTTCGCTGCTCAGGCGCACGCGACCGGTCGCCGCCAGCACTATCTGGAGCTGGCTGACCGGCTCGTTTACCGAGCAGATATGTAGTTTTCCTGCCTGAAACATTCGTCCGGGCATCAGCGGCTTACCCAGGCTGCCAAACCTTATATAGCGACTCACCCACCAGTTACCGGCAATTGGAATTCGCTGATCGCTCGCGCGTTCGACCAGCAGTGGATTGCTGCTGTCCTCCGGCCCCTTGCCGCTGATATCCAGAATGATTCGCCAGCCCCGGCTCCAGTCGCCGTCGATGCCATGAATGACCACGCTTTGATTGTGCGTGATCGCTAACGTTCGAGCATTGCGAATACCGTCGAGCAGCGATTGCGCAGCCTGATGGCGATGGTTCGACTCGGTTAGCGCGGCAAACGCCGGACTGACCAGCAGCAGAACAATTGCGCCAATCGCCAGTCCCATAAGCAGTTCAATCAGGCTGAAACCCTGTTGTGGCATGAAAACTCCCTCCGTGGCGGGTGATGTACGGCGCGGTCCGTGCGCCGGGCAGGGCAAATCAACCGACACAGGTCAGTCGAATGTTCTAGCGTGTAGAAGCAGGTATAGCCGACGGCAACGGAGGGCATCGATGGATCTTCGTACAAAAGGTTTCACGCTGATCGAGTTGCTCGTCGCACTCGCGATCTTCGTGATCCTGATCACTCTGGCGGTGCCTGCGTTCACCCGATCAATACAGGGCAGCAAGGCTGATACCGAAATGGGTGATCTGCAACGGGCGATCAATTACGCCAGGCTTGAGGCCATCGACCGTGGCACCACCCTGCGTTTGCGCCCGACCGCTGGCGGCAGCGTATGGACCGGTGAACTGGCGGTCTATGACAGTACTGGCACTCCGGCCAATGTGTTGCGGGTTGTTCCCGCGATGAGCAGCGGCGCGACTCTGACGCTACCCTCAGGAGTGACCGCACTGGATTTCAACAACCTCGGCGGTCTGGCGGCACCGTCGACGGCGGTGACCATCAGTTACACGCTGGGAACGCAAAGCAGGACGCTGAACGTGTGTTTGAACGGACGAATTCAATTGGGTGGAACTTGCGGATGAGGGCAGGGAGTCAACACATACAGCAGGGCATGACGCTGATCGAGGTGCTGGTCGCGTTGCTGATTCTGACGGTCGGCCTGCTGGGGGCGGCGGCGGTGCAACTGAATGCGCTGAAGTACACCGACAGCTCGCGAATGACCAGTCAGGCCAGTTTTATCGCCTACGACATGATGGACCGCATCCGCGCCAACTCCGGCGCCGACTACACCGTCACGCCACCGACGTCGGGCAATCTGAGTGTTGCCCGCGATCAGGATCTCTACGATTTCGCCACCAACATCGTCAACTTCGGTGGACCGACCGCGACTGGCAGCATCACCCTCAATCAGCGGGTCTACACCATCACCATCAACTGGAGCGACGCACGGGCAGCCAACACCGCCAGTGCTCAACGCAGTTTTGTCCTGACCAGCCGCGCAGCTGTTGATCCGGTGGCGACGCCATGACGCGCCATCAGCGGGGGTTCGGCCTGATCGAGTTGCTGATTGCCCTCGCACTGGGCTTGATCATTGTGCTGGGGGTCGTGCAGATTTTCATTGCGGCGAAAAATACCTACGTCAGCCAGAACAGCGCCGCGGCGATGCAGGAAGACGCGCGTTTTGTACTGAGCAAAATGATTCAGGAAATTCGCATGGTCGGGATGTTCGGCTGTCTTGGCACCATCACCGATTCGAGCAGCGCAGGCGATTTCAACGTCTCGCAGGTCACACCGATCAGTTGGGACAATGCCAACCTCAAACTGACGCTGGTCACTGCCGATATTGGCAGCGGCGGTGGCACGCCGACCTGGACGGTGGTTTCCGATTGCCGCAACAGCGCCACGGCGTATACGGGTATACGAGCGGCGGCGAGCGGGCAGATCGCCTTTCCGATCCGGCGTCTGATCTACAACTTCAGCAACAACCAGATTCTCATGGGCACCGGCAGCGGCACACCGACTCAGCAGGTGTTGGTGAACAACGTCAGTGCTTTCAACGTGACGTTTGGTCTGGCCAGTTCCGCGACGGATGTGGCAGCCTCGACGTACAGCGCCAACCCCAGTGATCCGGCACGCATTCGCAGTGTGCGCCTGAGCCTGACGCTCACCGACCCCAACAGCCGGGTCGCCACACAAACCTTCAACGTGGTTGCCGCTTTGCGCAACCGCCTGCAGTGAGGGCCGGGGTGATGCGGATTTCTTTTCATGACCGGCAAGCGCAACGCGGCATGGCGTTGCTGGTCAGTCTGGTGTTTCTGTTGTTGCTGACGTTGATTGGTCTGTCGTCGATGCAAAGCGCCAACCTGCAGGAAAAAATGGCCGGCAGCGTGAGTCTGCGTAATCAGTCGTTTCAAACGGCCGAGGCGGCGTTGCGGGTGGGGGAGAGTGCGGTGCAACTCGACAGCTACACCTTGGCGGTGTGCAGCGGTACGACGCAATGCGCACCGCCGGCGGAGTCATCGGTGGTCAGTGCGGCGGGGCTCAATTCAACCTCGGGTGTGACCTGGATCGCTGCCGGTAATGGTTTCTATGGTGTGCAGAATATCGGCACCACGCTCACTGCAGTGAACGTGCCGAGTAATACTTCGGCGACGTTGTATCGGGTCACCGCCGTTGGTATCGCCGGCACTTCGCGCAGTGTGGTGGAGAGTGTCTATGCGAAGTATTGAGCGGTGTGGATCGCTGTTGCTCGGCCTGTTGCTGAGCTTGTATCTGGCGTCGCCGGCCTACGCCTTTACGCCGTCTGATTCGCCGCTGTTGAGTGCGGCGGCGGTGCCGCCCAACGTCATGCTGCTGATCGACGACTCAGGGAGCATGAACAGCATCATTTATGCGGCTGGATTCGACCCGACGGCTGATCGCACGCCGGCGCGGCAATGCAACGCTTTGCTTGGCTTGTGCCTGAGTTCGACGACGATCACCGGCGACACGATCTTTCTGTCGAGCCTGCCGACATCAGGTTGCTCCGGCGGCGCCTATGCGTTCTATAACAACAGCCTGGCGCCGCTGTGTCTGAAACTGCCGGATCCGGTGGGCAGCGGCAATACGCGTTATTCCGGGGATTACATTTCCTACATCGTCGGCCTGGCCATCAACAACGGCACGCGAGACTTCACCACCGGGGCGATTCCCAACGACTACCGGATCAACGTGGCGCGCAACGTGTCGACGGCACTGGTCAGCAGCAACCGCACGTTGCGTATCGGCCTGTCGACATTCAATCCAGCCACCAGCAACAACTCGGGGAATGGCGGATTCATTGCCCGTTCGATCAGCGATCTGTCGCCGGTCAGTGGCAGCGTGACCCAGGCACAGGCCGACACCAACTACAACGCATTGATCTCTTCCATCAACGGCTTGAGCGCCGTGGCCAACACGCCATTGGCGGAAACCTATTACGAAATCACCCGCTACATGCGCGGTATGGCGCCTTACTACAACAGCACGCCCGCGACCTACACCAGTCCGATCCAGTACCGCTGCCAGAAAAACTATGGCGTGGTAATAACCGACGGCTTGCCGACTTTCGACCGGACCTTTCCTTCTAACGACCCATTGGGCGGCAGCCGTTTGCCGAACTGGGACGGCGTCAACAATGACGGCAACAATCTCAATGGTGACAACGAAGGCGACACGCTGTATCTGGACGACATCGCCAAGTTCGCGTTCGATATCGATATGCGCTCAACTGGTACTGACACGGCAGGCAAGAGCTGGAACGCGGTGGATTTTCCCAAGCAGAACATGAATACCTACACCGTGGGCTTCACCGCTGACAATGACATGCTGTCGGACGCGGCAAGTTATGGGCAGGGCAAGTATTACCAAGCGACTGACAGCACGGGACTCAATGCCGCCTTGTCGTCGGCCTTGAGTGATATCACCTCCAAGGCCGGTTCCGGCGGCGCAGCTGTTGCCAGCGTCGGTACGCTCACCAGTGGCAGCAGTTTTTACCAAACCACTTATGATCCCAAGGATTGGCGAGGCACCATCAAGTCTTTCGGTTTTACGTCGGCCGGGGTGGTGAATACTTCGACCGCACTTTGGACGACTGACACAACCATCGTGCCGGGGGCGACCGCGCCAACGTATCAATCGTGGAACACCACCAGCAGCGCCGCCGTAACGCTGGCTTACGGCAACTTTTCCCCTGCGCAGCAGACGACACTCAGCCAGAGTCTGCCCACGGGTATTACCGGCAATGACCTGGTGGAGTGGAGCAAAGGCACCAACAAAACCGGGCTCAAGGTTCGCAGTGTGTTGCTCGGTGACATCATCAACTCGCCGTTGGTGCTGGCGGCCCCCACGGACAAGACCGCTGCTGACTTGTCCGGCGATACCACTTACACCTCATATCTGACCACCAAAGCTGCCAACATGAACTCCAGCCTGGTGGTGAATGCCAACGACGGTTTCGTCAACGTCATCAACTCGACCAATGGCACCCGACGCTATGCCTACATGCCATCCAGTGTGTTGCCATCGCTACGGCTGATTGCTGATCCGACCTATATCAACGGTGTCAGCCACAAGTTTCTCGTCGACGGTCAGGTCGGGGTGTTCGACGCGCAGTCCGGCACGGCCTGGAAAACCCTGGCCATTGGTGGCGTCGGTGCCGGGGGTAAAACGTTCTACGGGCTGCAGCTGTTTGATGCTTCTGCGGGCAATGTGATCAAGGCGTTGTGGGAGGTCAGCGCGCCGACCACGGCCAACACCGCCAATGTATTTAATGATCTGGGTTACGCTTATGCCCGCCCGGAAGTGGCACGCTTGGCCGATGGTCGTTGGGCGGCGTTCGTCTCGAATGGTTACGGCAGCAACTCGGGTGTGGCCGCGATGTATGTGCTGGATGTGCGCGATGGTTCGCTGATCAAGAAAATCGTCATCGACAGCACGGAAACCACTAACGGTTTGTCCTCGGTAAAACTCAAGGTCAACTCTTCAAATGTCGTCCAGGCCGCTTATGGCGGTGATTTGAAAGGGCGCCTGTGGAAATTTGATCTGAGCGCGACATCGACGGACAGCTGGGGCGTGGCGTTTTCCGGTAAACCGCTGTTCACCACGGCGGGCGGGGCGACACAGCCGATTACCGCGCAGCCGCTGCTGGCGGATAACGCATTGGGCGGCAAACAGATCTTTGTCGGCACTGGCAAATTCAATGAAACGGCCGACAAGACCAACAAGGATTTGCAGGCGTTCTATTCGGTATGGGATGCCGATGGCGGCTCCGGAAACATCACTGTCAGCAGTTTGCAGGCGCAGGCGATTACCGGATCATTTTCTGGCAGCTCCGGGCAGTTTCTGACCACGACGCAAAATGACACGACATATCCGGGGGAGAAGGGCTGGTACCTGCCATTGGTGTACAACAACGTGTTGACCGGCGAACGGGTGATCAATCAAGCGAATATCGTGCTTGGCCGTATCGTCTTCACCACGGCCATTGTCGATACCACCGATCCTTGTGCGAGTTTTGGTACGGGCAAGTTGGTCGAACTCGAGGCGTTCAGCGGTAAGATGCTCAACTATGCGGTGATTGATACTGGTGGCGATAGTTTGGTCGACAACAATGACTCAATCTCCAGCGGCGTGAGTTTCATTGACGGCATTCCGAGCTTGTCATTTATAACCCCAACTGGTACGGAAAAGGGAGTGAATGACACCAGTGGAAAGCTCACGATAATCAAGGAAAAGGGCGGCGGTGGCAGCCGTCGTATCATGTGGCGACAAATACAGTAAGCGAGAGTTTGAGGCATGCGTAGATCCAACCGAGGTTTCACCCTGATCGAAATCATGATCGTGATTGCGATCATCGGGATCGTCATCACCATTGCCGCACCGAGCTATACCGAGTACCTGAAAAAGGGCCGTCGCGCCGAAGTGGTGTCGCTGCTTTCGGAGCAAGCGCAGAGCCTCGAGCGTTTTTACACCAAAAACAATGTCTACACCGGTATCACCGGACTCAGCACGGGCAATGATTTCTACACCATCACCCCGACCATCGCTGACCAGACTTTCCTGCTGACCGCTACCCGTAAAGCGGGTACCTCCATGGCCACCGACAAGTGCGGGGATTTCACCCTGACCAACACCGGTGTCCGCAGCATGAACAACGCGACCACCGGGCTGACCACCAAGGATTGCTGGGGCCGCTGAGGCGCTTTCTTTTCGAGTGCCTTTTGCGCTCACTGTCTTTTTACGGTTGGAACAAACATGACCAGGCAACAGCAAGTGGTGATTGTCGGTGGCGGGGTGATTGGCCTGCTGACCGCTTACAACCTCGCCTCCGAAGTACGCAGCGTGGTGCTGCTCGATCGCTCGAACCTCGGCCAGGAATCGTCCTGGGCGGGCGGCGGTATCGTTTCGCCGTTGTACCCGTGGCGCTATAGCCCGGCGGTTACCGCACTGGCGCACTGGTCGCAGGACTTTTATCCACAGCTCGGCGAGCGTTTGTTTGCCGGCACTGGCGTTGATCCTGAAGTACACACCACCGGCCTGTACTGGCTCGATCTGGACGATGAAGCCGAGGCACTAGCGTGGGCCGAGCGAGAAAATCGCCCGTTACGGGCTGTGGATATCTCGGCGGCACACGATGCGGTGCCGGTGCTCGGTGGCGGGTTCGCGCGGGCGATCTACATGGCCGATGTCGCCAACGTGCGCAATCCGCGTCTGGTGAAGTCGCTGAAAGCGGCGTTGCAGGCACTGCCGAACGTGACGATTCACGAACAGTGCGAGGTCAGCGGGTTCGTCCGTGAGGGCGCGCAGGTCGTCGGCGTCGAAACCTCCAACGGCGTGATCAAAGGTGATCAGGTCGTGCTGACGGCCGGTGCGTGGAGCGGTGACTTGCTCAAGACGCTGGACCTGACGCTGCCGGTCGAACCGGTCAAAGGCCAGATGATTCTCTACAAGTGCGCGGCGGATTTTCTGCCGAGCATGGTTTTGGCCAAGGGGCGTTATGCGATCCCGCGTCGCGATGGCCACATTCTGATTGGCAGCACGCTGGAGCACGAAGGCTACGACAAGACGCCGACCGATGTGGCGCTGGAAAGTCTCAAGGCTTCGGCAGTGGAATTGTTGCCAGCGTTGGCCGATGCCGAAGTGGTCGGGCACTGGGCAGGGTTGCGCCCGGGGTCGCCAGAGGGCATTCCGTACATTGGCCGGGTGCCGGGGTTTGACGGGTTGTGGTTGAACTGCGGGCATTACCGCAATGGGCTGGTGCTGGCGCCGGCGTCGTGCCATTTGTTTGCCGATGTGATGCTGGGAAGGGCGCCGATTATTGATCCGGCGCCGTATGCACCGGAAGGCCGCATTTAGTCAGATATTTCTCTGATGCCTGGCAGGCCGCTTTCGCGAGCAGGCTCGCTCCCACAGTTGATCTTTGTCGTTCACAAAATCCAATGTGGGAGCGAGCTTGCTCGCGAAGGGGCCCTTAATCCAGGCCGAGTTTTTTCAGGCGATAGCGCATCGACCGAAACGAAAGACTCAAGCGCTGCGCCGCCGCCGTACGATTCCAGCGCGTTTCTTCCAGCGCTTGCAGAATCAGCTTTCTCTCGACGTTCTCCAGATAATCCTCAAGATTATCGATCTGCGTCAGATCGGCGATCCCGCCCTCCGCCGCGCAGTTGCCCTCGCTCAAACGTAAATCTTCAGCTTCGATCGTACGGTTTTCACACAAGGTGTGTGCCCGCTCAAGCACGTTTTCCAGCTCCCGCACATTTCCCGGAAACCGATAGTTCTTCAGCGCTTCCAACGCCTGCGCATGCAAGCGCGCCACGGGTTGACCCGTGTCCTTGGCCAAACGCTTGAGCATATGCGCCGCCAGCACTTCAATGTCATCACGGCGCTCACGCAGTGACGGCACGCGCAGTTCGATCACGTTCAAGCGGTAATAAAGGTCCTGACGGAAACGCTCGGCAGCCACTTCAGCATCAAGATCCTTGTGCGTGGCGCAAAGAATCCGCACATCGACCACGCTTTCCTGTTGTCCGCCGACACTGCGCACGGCTTTTTCCTGGATCGCCCGCAGCAGCTTTACCTGCATCGACAGCGGCAAGTCCGCCACCTCATCAAGAAACAACGTGCCGCCATGGGCTGCTTGAAACAGTCCGGGTTTGTCCTCGACGGCGCCGGTAAAACTGCCTTTGCGATGGCCAAAAAACTCGCTTTCCATCAGCTCCGAGGGAATCGCCCCGCAGTTCACTGGCACAAACGGCTGGCTGGCGCGCGGGCCCTGTTCGTGGATCAGTCGTGCGACCAGTTCTTTACCGCTGCCGGATTCGCCGCTGATGTATACGGGCGCCTGACTGCGAGCGAGTTTGTCGATTTGCTTGCGCAGGTTGCGCATCGGCTGTGAATCACCCAGCAGCCGTCGATCAATCGAGGTGCAAACCCCGCCCACGGCTGGCATACGCAGGGCTGTACCGACCAGTTCGCGCAAGCGGGTGAGGTCTACCGGTTTGGTCAGAAAGTCGAAAGCACCGGCCTTCAAAGCGTTGATGGCCGTTTCCAGACTGCCGTACGCGGTGATCATGGCTACCGGTAGTTGTGGATAACGCTGCTGAATATGCTGCACCAGTTCCAGCCCCGTGCCGTCGGGCAGACGCATGTCGGTCAGGCACAGATCGAAGCTCTCGCGGTTCAGAAGTGCCTGGGCTTCAGCCACATTGCGGGCGCTGTAGGTGTCGAGTTTCATCCGTCCCAGAGTGATTTCCAGGAGTTCGCGGATATCCGGTTCGTCGTCGACGATAAGAATTTTTTGCCGTGGGCTCGTGTTCAACTTTGTTTCCGTCCGTGAGCAAAGGTGATGCGAAAGCAGCCGCCGCCTTGGCGTGATTGAAAGTCTAGGCGCGCTTGGTTGCTTTCGCACAGCTCACGGGACAGATAAAGCCCAAGGCCGGTGCCTTGGCTGCTGGTGGTGAAAAACGGTTCGAACAGATGCGTCTGTTCATCGGCCGGGACACCGGGGCCGTTGTCCTGCACTTCGAGGACCGCCAACTGGCTGTCGGGATCGCTGAACAGGGCCAGCCAGACTTGCGCCTGATCGTGCAGCAGGGCGCTGTGGCGCCAGCCATTGCGCAACAGATTGTCGAGAATTTGCGTGAGCTGGTTGGGGTCCATCAGCGTGGTGAAGTCTCCCGAATTGATCCGCAGATGAATCTGCTGGCGCTCGCTGGCCTGTTCGCGGCTTTCGGCGACGAAGTTTTCCAGCCACGGTTTGAGATCCAGCCGTTGCGGCGCGCTCTGCTGGCGGCGGGACAGTTGCAGGACGTTTTCGATGACTCGGTTCATGCGCTGGGAGTGGTCTTGAATGATCTGCGTCAGACGCCGGTCGGCGCTGTCGAGTTCCTCGGACTCAGCCAATAGCTGCGCAGCATGACTGATGGCACCGAGTGGATTGCGGATTTCATGGGAGATGCCGGCGGTCAGGCGACCGAGCGCGGCGAGCTTCAGTTGCTGAGCCTGCTGGGCGATTTGCGCGAGGTCTTCGAGAAACACCAGGGTTTGGTTGGGGCTTTGTTCCAGCGCGATGAAGCTCGGTTGCAACTCCAGACCATTGCCGGGAATTTTCAGGCTTTGTGGGCGCAGGGTCGGGTTGTTCATCCACAGTTGCAGGCGGTCGACCATCGCCGGCGAGTAATCGTCGATCAGATGGCCCTGCAAATGTGTTTGCGCGAGCAACGTCTGGGCACTGTGGTTGGCCAATTGCACGCGACGTTCTTCATCGAGCACCAGAATTCCGGTACGCATGCGTTGCAAGATCAATGCGTTCAATGCTTCGAGGCCGACGACTTCGCTGGCACGTTGCTCGGCCAGTGTTTCACTGACCTCCAGGCGCCGGATCAGGCCCTGCACCAGTAATGAGGCGGCAAAGCACAGGGCGCCGAGCGTGCCGGCTTGCAGGTATTCATTGGCGCTCAGGGGATGATCGACGCTCAGCAGGACACTCGAGCCGATGATGCCCAGCGCGCCGATGGCGGCGATCAACAGGCCGATGCGCCGGCGTAGCAAGGTGTTGCTGATCGCCACCGAGACAATCAGCAGGTTGCCCAGCGCACTGCCAACGCCACCGGCAGCGAAGAACAAAGCGCATAAAAGCAGGACATCGACGAGGGCCAGGCTGAACAGTTGCGCCGGCCGTCGCGTGTTTTCGAGGAATACCACCAACAGAATGTTGAGAATCAGGTACAGCCAACTGCCGCCGCGCAGCAATTCGTCGTTGGCCGACGTCAGCAGGCGGTTGTCCATGTTGCTGGAAATCAGCAGCACCAGAGTGATGCCGACGCTTAAACGGTAGAGATGATAAAGGCGCAGCAGGCGCTGCGCCTGTTTGCTGTCGGCGTGGGTGGCCTCAGCGATCACTGGCACCCGGGCCTTGCTCGAGGTGAGCCTGGCTGCAATACCACTGTTGTTGCACGCTCAGCGCGCGGTCGCGCGGCAGGTGCACGCCGCAATGGGCACAACGCACCATCGGCGCGGCGTCCTGCTCGCGTGATGGGCGATTGGATTGAGAGGACGCGGCAGGGGCCTTGAATTTACGCCACAGCCAGATGGCGGCGAAAATCACGACGATCCAGAACAATAAACGAAGCATGATGAGCGGCTTTTCGACTGATGATCCGGCAGTTTAGCCAAGGACCCGACAAGCGCACAGCCTATTAATGCGCGGCAATAAAAAAGGGAGATCCGCAGATCTCCCTTTTCTGTACATCCGGTGTGATCAGTCGAACACGCCGAAGGTCATGTAGCTGAACCACGAGCGGTCGGTGTTGCTCGACTCAGGCTCTGGCTCTTCGATCACGTCGCCGTTTTCGTCTTTAGGCTTGAGCTCGTTCGGGATCGCGTCTTTGGCGTCCTGGAACTGCTTCTGCACGTCCTGGTTGGCGCGGGTTTCGCCCGGCGGCAGCGGCGGACGCGACTCGATCAGGCCCAGTGTAGCCTTGCTCAGGAACGAGCGGTTGTCTGCTTCGGCAACCCGTGGCACGAACTGGCCGTCTTGCAGGCTCGGGTGGTTCGGGTAGTTGAGCTTCAGGGTTTCCAGACTGGTGCCGGCCAGTTCGTCCAGGTGCAGACGCTGATAGGCTTCAGTCATCACCGCCAGGCCGTCGCCGACCGATGGGGTTTCCTGGAAGTTTTCCACCACGTAACGGCCACGGTTGGCAGCGGCTACATAGGCCTGACGGGTCAGGTAGTAGTCGGCCACGTGGATTTCGTAGGCTGCCAGCAGGTTGCGCAGGTAGATCATGCGCTGCTTGGCGTCCGGCGCGTAGCGGCTGTTCGGGTAGCGGCTGGTCAGCTGGGCGAACTCGTTGTACGAGTCGCGCGCGGCGCCCGGGTCACGCTTGGTCATGTCCAGCGGCAGGAAGCGCGCCAGCAGGCCGACGTCCTGGTCGAAAGAAGTCAGACCTTTCAGGTAGTACGCGTAATCCACGTTCGGGTGCTGCGGGTGCAAACGAATGAAACGCTCGGCGGCGGACTTTGCAGCTTCCGGCTCGGCGTTCTTATAGTTGGCGTAGATCAGCTCCAGCTGCGCCTGATCGGCGTAGCGACCGAACGGATAACGCGACTCCAGAGCCTTCAGCTTGGCTGTGGCGCTGGTGTAGCTGTTGTTGTCCAGGTCAGTCTGAGCCTGCTGATACAGCTCGGCTTCGCTGAGGTTTTCGTCTACGACTTCCTTCGATGAGCAAGCAGCGGTCAATGCGAGGATGGCGATCAGCAGCAGGTGTTTCACTTGCATGGCGGCTTGCGTCCCTATGACGGCCGCTGTCTTGGGCGGGGCCGTCCTGTTATGATGAGCGCCCCGTTGAAAAGCCTCGGGGCAAAAGACGCCGTATTTAACCACAAGCGCGCAGCCGAAACCAAAAGCTGTGCCGACGCACAGTCAGAGCATGTCCGATAAAATTGAACTTCGCGCAGAGGTGCCGTCCGAATTGGGCGGCCAACGCCTCGATCAAGTCGCTGCCCAACTCTTCGCTGAGCACTCTCGCTCGCGCCTTTCCGCCTGGATCAAAGAAGGTCGCCTGACTGTGGACGGGGCGGTCATCCGCCCGCGCGACATCGTGCACGGCGGTGCCATCCTTGAGCTGACTGCCGAGCAGGAAGCCCAGGGCGAGTGGATCGCCCAGGACATCGAACTCGACATCGTCTATGAAGACGACGACATTCTGGTGATCAACAAGCCTGCGGGCCTGGTGGTGCACCCGGCTGCCGGTCACGCCGATGGCACTTTGCTCAACGCCTTGCTGCACCACGTGCCGGACATCATCAATGTCCCGCGCGCCGGTATCGTGCATCGTCTGGACAAGGACACCACTGGTCTGATGGTGGTGGCCAAGACCATTCAGGCGCAGACCAAGCTGGTTACGCAACTGCAGAGTCGCAGCGTCAGCCGCATCTATGAGTGCATCGTGATCGGTGTGGTCACCGCTGGTGGCAAGATCAATGCCCCGATCGGTCGTCACGGCCAGCAGCGCCAGCGCATGGCGGTGATGGAAGGCGGCAAGCCTGCCGTCAGCCACTACCGCGTGCTGGAGCGATTCCGTTCGCACACCCACGTACGGGTGAAGCTGGAAACCGGGCGTACTCACCAGATTCGCGTGCACATGTCGCACATCAACTTCCCGTTGGTCGGCGACCCGGCATACGGCGGTCGTTTCCGCATTCCGCCAGCGGCGAACCCGACGATGGTTGAATCGCTCAAGCATTTCCCGCGTCAGGCCCTGCACGCGCGCTTCCTTGAGCTGGATCATCCGACGACCGGCGAGCGCATGAGCTGGGAATCGCCGCTGCCGGAAGATTTCGTCTGGCTGCTGACCCTGCTCAAGCAGGATCGCGAGGCATTCATCGGATGAACTGGCTGACGCCGGACTGGCCTGCGCCGGCCAGCGTCAAAGCCTGCGTCACCACCCGTGAGGGCGGTGTCAGCGAGGCGCCGTTCGATAGCCTCAATCTGGGCGATCATGTCGATGATCGTCCTGAGGCTGTGGCCGAGAACCGCCGGCGCCTCACCGATCACTTCTCTATACAGCCTGCCTGGTTGCAGCAAGTGCACGGGATTGCCGTGGCGCATGCTGATCCGGGCATTGTCGCGACCGCCGATGCCAGTTGGACGACAACCCCCGGAATTGCCTGCACGGCGATGACGGCGGACTGCTTGCCGGCATTATTCTGCGATCGCGCCGGCACCCGCGTTGCTGCGGCTCACGCCGGTTGGCGCGGTCTGGCGGCGGGCGTGCTTGAAGCAACTCTCGACAGCCTTGATGTTCCGGCTGGAGACGTTCTGGTCTGGCTCGGCCCGGCGATTGGCCCGAAAGCCTTTGAAGTCGGCCCGGAAGTGCGGGAAGTCTTCATCAATCAATTGCCGGAAGCGGCACAAGCCTTCGTGCCGAGCGACAATGCCGGCAAGTTCATGGCGGACATCTATATGCTGGCGCGCCTGCGTCTGGCTGAACGCGGTGTCACAGCGGTTTACGGCGGCGGTTTCTGCACCGTGACCGATCCACGCTTCTTCTCCTACCGTCGTGCCTCGCGCACCGGTCGCTTTGCCTCCCTCGTTTGGCTCACCCGCTAAACTCTCTGATCTGCATCAACTCTTTGACGCTTGAATCTCCCAGAATCGACCGCATCTATAGCGGTATCTGGCAGGTTTCTTTATTCAGGATGGTTTTTAGGTCCGGCCTGCTCAAAAGGAAGGTGACTTATGCGAATAGACCGTTTAACCAGCAAATTACAGTTGGCCTTGTCCGACGCCCAGTCGTTGGCAGTCGGCCACGATCATCCGGCCATCGAGCCGGCGCACTTGATGCAAGCCATGCTTGAACAGCAGGGTGGTTCGATCAAACCTCTGCTGATGCAGGTGGGCTTCGACGTCAACAGCTTGCGCAAAGAGCTGACCAAAGAGCTCGACCAATTGCCGAAAATCCAGAACCCGACTGGCGACGTCAACATGTCGCAGGATCTGGCGCGCCTGCTCAATCAGGCTGACCGTCTGGCTCAGCAGAAGGGCGACCAGTTCATCTCCAGCGAACTGGTGTTGCTCGCCGCAATGGACGAGAACAGCAAGCTCGGCAAGTTGCTGCTCGGCCAGGGTGTGAGCAAGAAAGCCTTGGAAAACGCGATCAACAACCTGCGCGGCGGCGAAGCGGTGAATGACGCCAACCACGAAGAGTCGCGGCAGGCGTTGGATAAATACACGGTCGACCTGACCAAGCGTGCCGAAGACGGCAAGCTCGATCCGGTGATCGGCCGTGATGACGAAATCCGTCGCACCATTCAGGTTCTGCAACGCCGCACCAAGAACAACCCGGTGCTGATCGGCGAACCCGGCGTGGGTAAAACCGCGATTGCCGAAGGTCTGGCCCAGCGCATTATCAACGGCGAAGTGCCGGACGGCCTCAAAGGCAAGCGTCTGCTCTCGCTGGATATGGGCGCGCTGATTGCCGGTGCCAAGTATCGTGGTGAGTTCGAAGAGCGCCTGAAATCACTGCTCAACGAGCTGTCGAAGCAGGAAGGGCAGATCATTCTGTTCATCGATGAGCTGCACACTATGGTGGGTGCCGGTAAGGGCGAAGGCTCGATGGACGCCGGCAACATGCTCAAGCCTGCGCTGGCTCGCGGTGAGTTGCACTGCGTCGGCGCGACCACGCTCAACGAATACCGCCAATATATAGAGAAGGACGCGGCGCTCGAACGACGCTTCCAGAAAGTATTGGTGGATGAGCCGAGTGAAGAAGACACCATCGCCATCCTGCGTGGCCTCAAAGAGCGTTACGAGGTTCACCACAAGGTGGCGATCACCGACGGCGCGATCATTGCCGCGGCCAAGCTCAGCCATCGCTACATCACTGACCGGCAGTTGCCGGACAAGGCCATCGACCTGATCGACGAGGCCGCCAGCCGCATCCGTATGGAAATCGATTCCAAGCCGGAAGTGCTCGATCGTCTGGAGCGTCGCCTGATTCAGTTGAAGGTGGAATCCCAGGCGCTGAAGAAAGAAAGCGACGAAGCGGCGATGAAACGTCTGGAAAAACTCCAGGAAGAAATCGTCCGTCACGAGCGTGAGTACTCGGATCTGGAAGAAATCTGGAACTCGGAAAAAGCCGAGGTGCAGGGTTCTGCGCAGATTCAGCAGAAGATCGAGCAGTCGCGTCAGGAACTGGAAGCCGCGCGCCGTAAAGGCGACCTCAATCGCATGGCCGAGTTGCAGTACGGGGTGATCCCGGATCTGGAGCGCAGCCTGCAAATGGTCGATCAGCACGGCAAGAGCGAAAACCAGCTGCTGCGTAGCAAGGTGACTGAAGAAGAGATCGCCGAAGTCGTATCGAAGTGGACCGGCATTCCGGTGTCGAAAATGCTCGAAGGCGAGCGCGACAAACTGATGAAGATGGAAAGCCTGTTGCACAAACGTGTGATCGGCCAGGAAGAAGCGGTGGTCGCCGTCGCTAACGCAGTACGGCGTTCGCGTGCCGGGTTGTCTGACCCGAATCGTCCGAGCGGCTCGTTCATGTTCCTCGGCCCGACCGGTGTCGGTAAAACCGAGCTGTGCAAGGCGCTGGCCGAATTCCTCTTTGACACTGAAGAGGCGATGGTGCGGATCGACATGTCCGAGTTCATGGAGAAACATTCCGTGGCTCGCTTGATCGGTGCGCCACCGGGATACGTCGGTTACGAAGAGGGCGGTTACCTGACCGAGGCAGTGCGTCGCAAGCCTTATTCGGTGATCCTGCTGGACGAAGTCGAGAAGGCGCACCCGGATGTGTTCAACATCTTGCTGCAAGTGCTCGAGGATGGTCGCCTGACCGACAGTCATGGCCGCACGGTGGACTTCCGCAATACCGTGATCGTCATGACTTCGAATCTGGGGTCGGTACAGATCCAGGAACTGGTTGGTGATCGTGAGGCGCAGCGCGCAGCGGTGATGGATGCACTGACGTCGCACTTCCGTCCGGAGTTCATCAACCGGGTCGACGAAGTGGTGATCTTCGAGCCTTTGGCGCGGGATCAGATCGCGGGCATTACCGAGATCCAGTTGGGCCGTCTGCGCAGTCGTCTGGCCGAGCGCGAGCTGAAGCTGGAACTCAGCCCCGAAGCGATGGACAAGCTGATCGCTGTCGGTTACGACCCGGTGTATGGCGCACGTCCTTTGAAACGTGCGATCCAGCGCTGGATCGAAAACCCGCTGGCGCAATTGATCCTCTCGGGTCATTTCATGCCAGGCGACACGGCAACCGGCAAGGTCGAGAACGACGAAATCGTTTTCAACTAAGTCCAAACGCCAATGAAAATTGGCAGGCCCCACATTGTGGGGCCTTTTTTTTCGTTAGGCTGTTGAACTCAAAGGAAAAGGCTTGTAAAGTGCGCCCCGCAGTCAGTCGCCAAGACGGTCTCAGCTCACTGAGTTGAAATCTGAAATAAGTTGCAAATCATTAACTTGAAAGCAATTTAGGGGGTTGACAGAGGTGTTCTAGGTTGTAGAATAGCGCGCCTCAGACACACGAACGCAGCGATGCGAACGAGTGACTGGAAGCAACAAGTTTCACCGTTGTAAATTGAAATATGTAGTTCCGTGATAGCTCAGTCGGTAGAGCAAATGACTGTTAATCATTGGGTCCCAGGTTCGAGTCCTGGTCACGGAGCCAATTTCAAGCCGGGGTATAGCGCAGTCCGGTAGCGCGCCTGCTTTGGGAGCAGGATGTCAGGAGTTCGAATCCCCTTACCCCGACCATTTTTGGGTCGTTAGCTCAGTTGGTAGAGCAGTTGGCTTTTAACCAATTGGTCGTAGGTTCGAATCCCACACGACCCACCATTTTTGAAACCAGTTAACGCTGGGATCGAATCTTAAGATCAGAGGCCAAAAGCGCTGATCGAAGAAGGCGATCTTTGAAAGGTCGCCTTTTTTTTACCGGGGTATAGCGCAGTCCGGTAGCGCGCCTGCTTTGGGAGCAGGATGTCAGGAGTTCGAATCCCCTTACCCCGACCATATTAAAAATCCTCGTATCGAAAGATACGGGGATTTTTTTTGTCCGACAAAAACTCATTTCCCCTTCAAGTCATCATACAACCTGCCGATAGCCCGCTAACACGAGGGGACTGCCATGGCTTCGCCCCTTGAATCTGGCCAATACAAGAATAAGGGCGTTCGTCATGTTGCTTCGTCAGTTGAATATTGCTCCCCGGGCGGCCCTGGGGTTCGCCCTGATCGCGGTGTTGGTGGCCTTGCTCGGCGTGTTTGCGCTGGGGCAGATGTCGAGTATTCGCGACAGTGAGGTCGCAGTAGAAAATCAGTGGCTGCCGAGCATTCGTGGCGGCGACGAGATTCGCGAGATCATGCTGCGCATCCGCACCATTTCGCTGCGCATGGCGCTGGATCAGGATCCGGCCAACATTGCGACTTACCGCAGCCAGATGGACACCCGCGACAAGGAGCTGAGCGAGAAAATCGCCGCTTACGACAAACTGGTCAACACCCCGCAAGGCCAGCAGCTATACGACCAGTTCAAAAAAACTTTCGCCGCCTATCGTAGCGGTATCGCTCAATCTTTCACCCTCGCTGAGCAAGGCAAGCGTGAGGAGCTGACCAGATTGCTGCTGGTCGACATGAAAACCGTGGTCGATGGCTCCGGCAAGCAACTCAACGACCTGGCGGATCTGTTCGCCAAACAGGTCGCGGCCGAAAGCCAGAAGTCCGCTGCGCACTACGATAATTCACGCACGATTGTCAGTTTGTTCATTGCCTTGGCCGCACTGGCCACCGTAGCACTGGCGATGATGCTCACGCGCAGTATCGTTCGGCCGCTGAGCAGCGCCGTGAGTGCAGCAGAAAGTGTGGCGCAGGGTGATCTGACCCGGCCGATCGAAACCCATGGCAACGATGAAGTCAGTCGTTTGCTCAAAGCCTTGGCGACCATGCAGCAGAACCTGCGTGAGACGCTACAAGGCATCAGTGGTTCGGCGACGCAACTGGCGACGGCTGCCGATGAACTCAATGCGGTGACGCTCGACAGCACACAGGGGCTGCAACAACAGAGCAACGAAATCGAACAGGCCGCGACCGCCGTCAACCAGATGACGGCCGCGGTGGAAGAGGTCGCACGCAATGCGGTGTCGACGTCTGACGCGACCCGTCAGTCCAGCGAGTCGGCGCATCTGGGCCAGATGCGCGTCAGCGAGACCGCCACGGCCATCAACGCCCTGGCCAGCGATGTGCAACAGACCGGTGAGTTGGTGCAGTCACTGGCCAACCAGTCGCAGGACATCGGCAAAGTGCTGGACGTGATCCGGGCGATTGCCGAGCAGACCAATCTACTGGCGCTCAACGCGGCGATCGAAGCAGCGCGGGCCGGTGAGAGCGGGCGAGGGTTTGCCGTTGTCGCCGATGAGGTACGGGCGCTGGCCTATCGCACGCAGCAATCGACTCAGGAGATCGAGCAGATGGTTCAGGGCATGCGCAGCGGTTCGAGCCTGGCGCTGGATTCGATGCAGGCCAGTACCGCGCGGGCGACGACCACGCTGGCGCTGGCCGAGCGTGCCGGCGAGGCGCTGCAAACCATTACAGCGTCGGTGCATCAGATCCATGAGCGCAATCTGGTGATCGCCAGTGCCGCCGAAGAGCAGGCGCAAGTAGCCCGGGAAGTGGACCGCAACCTGGTGAACATTCGTGATTTGTCGGTACGTTCGGCCGCCGGTGCCGACCAGACCAGTGCCTCCAGCCACGAGTTGTCGCAACTGGCCAACGCCTTGCAGGGCATGGTGCGGCGCTTCCAGTTGTAAACGGCAGACGTGAAAAAGCCGCGTTTCTCCCAAGAGAAGCGCGGCTTGGTTTTTTCTGCTGATCAGGCACCGTCTTGATCTTTCAGGTGTTCGAACAGGCCTTTTGGCATTTTCTTGCCGTTGGCTTCAAAGTTGGCCTTCACGTTGTTGTAGGCCTCTTGCTCATCGATAAAGCCATCGTGGTTGGTGTCGATCTTGTCGAAATCGGACTTCGGCGCGACTTTGAGGAATTCGGCGCGGGAAACCTTGCCGTCACCATCGCTGTCAGTCTTGGCCATCGAAGCATCGCCACATTTGCCTTCACCGCATTTGCCTTCCGGCGCTTTCACCGAGGTTTCCGCCGAGGCGACCATGTAGCCCTGCGCCAGTGGTTGAGCGGCAAACACCGAACCAGACAGCATCAGGCCACCCGCCAGTGCGGCGCCGATCAGGCCAATGGATTTTTTACCGAGGGTCGAAGTACGGGACATTTACATTCTCCTGGGCTGCACTGTGCAACCACGCGTTAAGGACGATTGCCTGAGCAGGTGTTGCTCGGGTGTGGCCATTAAGCGGTGGCGGTGTATCGCAACTGTGTCGCGCAGCGGGGGAGTTTGTAAGCGAAGGTGGGAAAAGCGGGGCGGGGATACAGTAAGAAACAGATCTTTCGATCAACACAAAACAATGTGGGAGCGAGCCTGCTCGCGAAGGGGTTGTATCAGGCGACATTTCTGTCGTTTGACTCACCGCATTCGCGAGCAGGCTCGCTCCCACAGGTTTACATCAATGCAGTTTCAGACGCGGCTCGGTGCCACGGCCAATCTTGCTGCCCAGCATCAACATCGCCGTGCGGAACGGCCCGTACAGCGCCATCTGGTGCATGCGATACAGCGACACGTAAAACATCCGCGCCAGCCAGCCTTCGAGCATCACACTGCCGGTGAGGTTACCCATCAAGTTACCCACAGCCGAGAAACGCGACAGCGAGATCAGCGAGCCGTAGTCGGTGTACTTGTACTCCGGCAGAGTCTTGCCTTCGATGCGCAGCTTCAGCGACTTGGCCAGCAACGACGCCTGCTGGTGCGCGGCTTGCGCCCGTGGCGGCACGTTGCGGTCGGTACCCGGTTGCGGGCACGCGGCGCAATCGCCGAAGGCGAAGATGTTTTCATCGCGCGTGGTTTGCAGGGTCGGCAACACTTGCAGTTGATTGATGCGGTTGGTTTCCAGGCCATCGATGTCCTTGAGGAAACCCGGTGCGCGAATGCCCGCTGCCCAGACTTTCAGGCTGGCCTTGATCTCGTTGCCATCGGCAGTGATCAGGCTGTCGGCGGTCACTTCGCTGACCGAGGCGTTGGTCATCACATTGACCCCGAGTTTTTCCAGGGTCTTGTGTACCGGCCCGCTGATGCGTTCCGGCAGGGCTGGCAATACTCGAGGCCCGGCTTCGATCAGGGTGATGTGCATGTTTTCCGGTTTGATCCGGTCCAGACCATAAGCCGCCAGTTCATGGGCAGCGTTGTGCAGTTCGGCCGCCAGTTCAACGCCCGTCGCACCGGCACCGACGATCGCCACGCTGATCTGCTCGATCACATCGGTTTGCCCGGCGTGAGCACGCAGATAGTGGTTAAGCAGTTGCTGGTGGAAGCGCTCGGCCTGTTTGCGGGTGTCGAGGAACAGGCAGTGTTGCGCTGCGCCCTGAGTACCGAAATCGTTGGTGGTGCTGCCGACGCTGATCACCAGCGAGTCGTACTGCACTTCACGTGCCGGCACCAGTTCTACGCCGTTTTCGTCGTAGGTGGCGGCCAGCTGGATTTTCTTCTGCGCGCGATCGAGCCCGCTCATGCGCCCCAGCTGGAACTCGAAGTGGTTCCATTTCGCTTGGGCAACATAGTTGAGTTCGTCTTCGGAGGAGTTCAGCGATCCGGCGGCCACTTCGTGCAGCAGTGGTTTCCAGATGTGCGTCAGATTGGCGTCGACCAGCATCACACTGGCCGTGCCGCGTTTGCCCAGAGTCTTACCCAGACGGGTAGCCAACTCCAGACCGCCGGCGCCGCCGCCGACAATAACAATACGATGGGACATGGGGATAACTCGCAAGGTTTTTAAAGGAAATCGGTGCGGTTACCCAAGCGAGCGCCAAGCAGCTCATAGCGTCAGGTAACTGATAAATCGGCTCAACAGGCCCAGACCAATGGTCACTGCCAGCACCAGCACCAGGAGCATCCACGGCCGGAATGGCCGGCGCTCGACTCGGTGTTGGGACAGTTGCAGGTACTCTTCGACATGTTTCTGGTCTTCGGGGTTCAGGCGGCTGGTCATATTTGCCTCGTCAGGTAGACGTTGCTGAATGGGCAGAAGCTACAGCGGTTTTTATCCGGGGTTGAACGCAGCATAGCCGCTGTCCGGAACCGGTTCGACGCTCACGCTATCTTCGAGGCGAATGATCCCGCTTTGTAACACCCGCGCGGTAATTCCGCCATGCCCGCGCACCGCTTGAAAAGTGCCAGGGCCGAGGTTGTTCTGCAGGCGTGCGCAGGGCTGGCACCAGCCCGTGGTTTCGAATATTGCCTGACCGATGCGAAAGCGCCGACCCTTGAGGCTAAACAAATTGATACCGCTGATAACAAGATTGCGCCGCAGGTCTTCAGGCCTGATTGGTTGATCGTCGGGGCGGCCCATCAGGGCGTTGATCACCGGCAGATGTTCCCACTGGATCAGCGTGACCTGCCGCGCGTTACGCACACCAGGCCGGGCGTGGTCGCCGGTCAGTCCTGCTTCCAGTCGCGCCTCCACTGCATCGAGTTCGATCATCGGCCCACGGGATTCGGGGCGCACGCCGATCCAGCGTACACGCCCAGTCTGCGGCACATCGGCGATCAATTGCTGAAGTGGCGTCACAGGCTGATCCCGACATCGAAGACGATGCTGCGACCGAGGTTGCTGCGCAGAAAATCCGGCGCGTCCGGGTGGGCGAACAGCACGCGGGCGAAGGTCGGGCCGACGAGCGACAGCGAGCGCCAGCCCTGACGCAGGTATTCGGTGGGCGGGGGGAAATGGCTGTTCAAATCCAGTACTTCTCGTTTGAGGCTGGCGAAGGCGATGATGTCCAGTTCGCCGAGATCCATGCCGCGTTCTTTGTAGTTGTGGGCTTTTTTGCGCAGGGTCGGCGCCAGTCGCAGCAGGAATTCATTAGCCGGGATTCGTTTGGGCTTGGCTTCGCGGCGGACCAGTTGGCTGAGGGAAAAGGCGCTGCGCCGCCGCTGCAATTCATCACGCCACTCATCGTTGAGTCGGCGCCCCTCATCGAGAACGAAGAACACTTCGAAATTGGCATCCCGAAACAAAACGTCCGGCGGTTCGCCAGCGGGCGCGAATTCGTCGGCGCGGTAGGGAATGTTCAGGCCTTGCAGCAGGCGCTGACAGACCCAACGCTCACGCTCCCATTTGCGGGCATTGGACAGAAAGGCGTTGGCCTGCTCGGCCGCGATGGTCAGCAGGCGTAAATAATCTGAGTCATCCATAGGCCCAAGCTTAGCGTTCAAATGCGACAAACAGATAGCTTTGCATCAGCTGATGCGTTGCGGGCGGCGGTGTAGACTGCCACAAAGGACGTAAAGCCATGGATAAAGTGAGGGAATGATGATCGGTGCCGAACTGTTGTCCTCGGCGAGCCTGACGCTCGGCTGGCTGATTTATCTGCCGGTGCTGCTCTGGGCGATTACGCGCGCGCCGTGGGTCGAGTTGTTCAGCGACAGCCGGCGTCAGCATCTGTTGTTCGGCACGGTATTCGCGCTATTTCTGTTGTGGCTGGTGCGCAGGGATTTCGACACCGGCGTGTCCTATCACTTTATCGGCATGACCGCCGTGACATTGCTGCTGGATTGGCCGCTGGCAATTGTCGGTGGCCTGGTCGCACAGATCGGCCTGGTGCTATTGGGTCGTCAGGATTTGCTGGCGGTCGGGGTCAATGGCTCGCTGCTGATCCTGTTACCGGTGTTGATCACTGAATGTGTGGCGATCCTCGTCGAGCGCGCACAGCCACGTAATCCGTTTGTTTATATCTTCTGCTCCGGATTCTTCGCTGCGGCGTTGTCCGCGCTGTTATGTCTGATCCTGAGCCTGACGCTGCTGTGGTACGACGGTCTCTTCGCCATGCCGGAATGGCTGGAAGACTTCATCGGGTATCTGTGGCTGCTGCTGTTTCCCGAGGCGTTCATCAACGGCATGGTCGTCAGCGCACTGGTGGTGTTCTGCCCGGAATGGCTGGAGACATTCAATCGCACGCGTTACCTTGCGGCGCCGTGGAAGGACGACGATCCCAAGTCTTGATCCATATCAAACCCGCCATGCGCGGGAAATTTCATGCTCGCGCAAATCCCTTCAGGAGCAGCGGCATGAGTGTGTACGAGTGGGCAAGGCAGGAGACCCGGCAGAGTCTGGACATGGCGCAGGAGGTGGGCTTTGACCCGGGTTTGAGTTTGCGCGCCTTGCTCAGTGCGGTGGTGCAGCAGAGCAAGGCCGTGCGCAACGCCGAAGACCTGGCCGACGAGTTGCGCTTTCTGGCGGAAAACCTCGACGACGATCAGGACTACGGTTTTATGCGGCCCTGATCGAGATCAGTGACGCGGATCGAAGTCGCCGGAAAACAGTTCGTCCTCGGCATCCGGTGCGACCGGAATCTTGTGTTCTTCCGACGCCCAGGCGCCGAGGTCGATCAGCTTGCAGCGATCAGAGCAGAACGGCCGAAACTTGTTTTCGGGGATGAATTCCACGGGGGCGCCGCAGGTCGGGCATTCAACGGTGGGAATCTGGCTCATGCTTGGCCTCCGGATAAAGTCAGGTAAAAGTGATGCAGACGCTCGACTTCGCTGTGCAACCAGGCGAGGTCGCGGTCATTGACCACCACGTCGTCGGCACGGCTCACGCGGTCTTCGCGGCTCGACTGGGCCTTGAGAATCGCCTGAACCTGCTGCTCACTGGTCTGGTCACGCTGCAAGGTGCGTTCGATCTGCAGTTGTTGCGGAGCGTCGATGACTAGAATGCGTTGGGTCATCGCGTATTGCCCGGATTCGATCAACAGCGGCGAAACCAGAATCGAGTAAGGCGATTTTGCCAGCGCCAGGTGATGCGCGATTTCCTCGGCGATCAACGGATGCAGCAGTGCTTCGAGCCAGCGCCGTTGCTCCGGCACTTCAAAGATCAGTTTGCGCAGGGCGGCGCGATCCAGCGTGCCATCGGCCAGCAGTACGCCGGGGCCGAAATGTTCGGCAATCTTTGCCAGCGCCGGACGCCCCGGCTCAACCACCCAGCGCGCCGCGTGATCGGCATCCACCACGTGGATACCCAGGTCGATGAAGTGCTGGGCCGCCGCGCTTTTGCCGCTGCCGATGCCGCCGGTGAGGCCGAGAATCCAGGGTTTTTCCACAGGGGTATTCATTTCAAACCGACAGACTGCCAATAGAAGGCGGTTATTTGACCACCCCAGAGCAACGCAATCCAGCCGGCAATTGCCAGATAGGGGCCGAATGGGATCGGCGTCGAGGTTTTCTGCTCGCGCAAGCGCAGCAAAACCACTCCGATAATGGCGCCGACCAGTGATGACAACAGAATGGTCAGCGGCAGAATCTGCCAGCCGCCCCATGCCCCCAGCAGCGCCAACAGCTTGAAATCACCGTGGCCGATGCCGTCCTTGCCGGTCAGAAGCTTGAACAGCCAGAACACTGACCACAGCGCCAGATAACCGGCCACCGCGCCCCACAGTGCATCGTGCAACGGTACGAACACGCCAAAGCTGTTGGCGATCAACCCCAGCCACAGCAGCGGCAGCACCAGCACATCGGGCAATAGTTGATGCTCGGTGTCGATCAGGCTCATCGCCAGCAACCCCCAGGTGAGGACGATCAGCAGGCACGCCGGCCAGCCAAACCCGAGATGCCAGGCGATGAAGGCCGAGAGCAAGCCGCAGGCCAGCTCGGTCAGCGGATAACGTTTGCTGATCGGCGCGGTACATGCTGAACAACGCCCGCGCAGGCACAGATAGCTGAGCAGCGGAATATTTTCCCACGGGCGGATCCGGTGGGCGCAATGCGGGCATTCGGAGTGCGGCAGCATCAGGTTGTAGGTCGGTTGCGGCGCTTCGCCGGGCAAACCGAGCACATCATGGGCCTGCTGGCGCCAGTCGCGTTCGAGCATTTTCGGCAGGCGCCAGATCAGCACGTTGAGGAAGCTGCCGACCACCAGACCGAGCAACAGGGCGGTGAAGACAAAGGCCAGCGGGTACAGGGCAAACAGTTCGTCGATAGGCATGTCAGATCGCTGAGCCGAGTTGGAAAATCGGCAGGTACATGGCCACCACCAGCCCGCCGACGATCACCCCCAGCACGACCATGATGAACGGCTCCATGAGGCTGGTGAGATTGTCGACCATGTTATCCACTTCCTCCTCGTAAAACCCCGCGACCTTGTCGAGCATTTCGTCCAGCGCGCCGGACTCTTCGCCAATCGCCGTCATCTGCACGGCCATGTTGGGGAAGACCCCGGTGCTGCGCATCGAGAAATTCAGCTGCATGCCGGTGGAGACGTCCTGGCGAATGCGCAGCACCGCGCGCTTGAACACAACGTTGCCTGTGGCGCCGGCCACCGAGTCGAGCGCTTCCACCAGCGGCACACCGGCGGCGAAAGTAGTGGAAAGGGTTCGGGCAAATCGCGCCACGGCGGACTTGTACATCAGGGTGCCCACCAATGGCAGTTTCAACAGCCAGGTGTCTTTGCGATCGCGCAATGCCTGAGACGTTTTCAGTGCATGGCGAGTGCCGAAAATCGCCGCGACCAGCGCGCCGAGAATCGCCCACCACCATTGCTGCATGAATTCCGAAAGGCTGATCACCATCAGGGTAAAGGCCGGTAACTCTGCACCGAACCCCGAGAATACCGACTGGAATTGCGGCACCACTTTAACCAGCAGAATTCCGGTCACAACCGCTGCGACCAGCACCACGGCGGAGGGGTAAGTCATGGCTTTCTTGATCTTGGCCTTGAGCCGTTCGCTTTTTTCCTTATAAGTTGCGACCCGTTCGAGCAAGGTGTCGAGCGCGCCGGACTGCTCGCCGGCATCGACCAGGTTGCAATACAACTCGTCGAAATACTGCGGCTTCTTGCGCAGGGCTGTGGCGAAGCTGTTACCGGCCGCGACCTCCTGTTTGACCTCGTCGACCAGCTTGCGCATGGCCGGGTTTTCAAAGCCTTCGCCGATGATGTCGAACGACTGCAACAGCGGCACGCCGGCCTTCATCATGGTCGCCATCTGCCGGGTGAACAGGGCAATGTCCTGGGCCTTGATGCGTTTGCCCAAGCTCAACAACGAGGTGGATTTTTTGCGCACCTTGCCGGGATTGATCCCCTGTTTGCGCAGTTGTGCCTTGATCAGCGCCGGGTTCTGCCCGCTCAGCTCGCCGGTGACTTTGCTGCCTTTCCTGTCCGTACCTTCCCAAGCGTAGATACTGATTTTCGCTGCCTTGACCGCCATGTTCAGTCCTTGGTGACCCGATTGATTTCTTCAAGGCTGGTGATGCCTTGCATGGCCTTGTGCAGCCCTGAGGTGCGCAGGTCGTCGAAGCCGTCGCGGCGCATTTGAATGTCGATTTCCAGCGAGTTGCCTTCGGCCATGATCAAACGTTGCAACTCCGGTGTGTTTTTCACCACTTCATAAATCCCCACGCGTCCCTTGTAACCGCTGTTGCAGTGATCGCAACCGACCGGCTCGTAGATCGTGAAATGGCCGATGCGTTCCTCGGGGAAACCTTCCTTGATCAGGGTTTCGCGTGGGATCTCGATGGGTTTCTTGCAATGGCTGCAGAGCTTGCGCGCCAGACGCTGAGCGATGATCAGGCTGACCGATGTGGCGATGTTGAAACCGGGAATGCCCATGTTGTGCAGGCGGGTCAGGGTTTCCGCAGCGCTATTGGTGTGCAGGGTCGAGAGCACCAGGTGGCCGGTCTGCGCCGCCTTGATCGCAATCTCGGCGGTTTCCAGATCGCGGATCTCGCCGACCATGATCACGTCCGGGTCCTGCCGTAGAAACGAGCGCAGCGCCTGGGCAAAGTCGAGGCCCTGTTTGGGATTGACGTTGACCTGGTTGATGCCTTCCATGTTGATCTCCACCGGATCTTCGGCGGTGGAAATGTTGATGTCGACGGTGTTGAGGATATTCAGGCCGGTGTACAGAGACACGGTTTTCCCCGAGCCGGTGGGGCCAGTGACCAGAATCATGCCTTGAGGCTGCTTGAGCGCGGCCATGTACAAGTCTTTCTGCACCGGCTCGTAGCCGAGCGCGTCGATGCCGATCTGTGCGCTGGACGGGTCGAGAATCCGGATCACCACTTTTTCGCCCCACAGGGTCGGCAGCGTGTTGACCCGAAAATCGATCGACTTGCTCTTCGACAGGCGCATTTTGATCCGCCCGTCCTGCGGCTTGCGTCGTTCCGAGATGTCGAGGCTGGCCATGACTTTCAGGCGTGCGGCGATGCGCCCGGCCAGTTGAATCGGTGGCTTGGCCACTTCGCGCAGGATGCCGTCGGTGCGCACCCGTACCCGGTAGTTCTTCTCGTAGGGTTCGAAGTGCAGGTCGGAAGAGCCGCTCTTGATCGCGTCGAGCAGCATCTTGTGGACGAAGCGCACCACGGGTGCATCGTCAGCGTCGAGGCCAGCGATGGCGTCCTGTTTGTTGTCGTCGATGGATTCGACATCGAGGCCGTCGAGGTCGACATCGGCCATGTCCTCCAGACCACTGGCGTGGGTGTCGAAGAACTTTTCGATGGCATCGCTGAGCTTGTCGTCCTCGACCAGAATGGCTTCGGTGCTCAGTCCGGTGCTGAACTGAATGTCGTTGATCGCTTGATGATTGCTCGGATCGGAAATCCCCACGAACAGCTTGTTGCCCCGCCGCCACAAGGGCAGGGCGTGATGCTGACGGACCAGTTTTTCGCTGACCAGCCCTTTGGGCTGGGTTTCCTTGTCGAGGCAATTGAGATCAAGGAACGCCATGCCGAAATGCTCGCTGGCGATCTCGGCCACTTGCCAGCTCTTGACCAGTTTGTTCTGCACCAGATAGCTGACCAGTGACAGGCGATTGCGCTGGGCCTGTTGCCAGGCTTGCTGGGCGCTTTTTTCTGTCAGCAACTCGGCCTGCACCAATTGCTTGGCCAGACCGCTCAGAGCGATGTCATTCATGGGGATTCCGCACGCTTGCAGTTCATGACTTATAGCCTAGTCAAGTGACAGCGCCAAACACGGCGGGTACAGGTGACAAAAAGTGTCAGATAGTGCGGTTGCGGGTTGTAGGAAATGGCGTTGTAGAGGGGACGCGCCCAACGGACGGGGCTTGGAGGCGTTGGCATGGCCTATGCTGCGTCCCTTGCAGATCATGAGATTTCGACTCATGCATGGAGCGTGTCTATGAAAAAACAACAAGGTTTTACTCTGATCGAACTGTTGATCGTGGTGGCGATCATCGGGATTCTGGCGACTATCGCCCTGCCGCAGTATTCCAAGTATCAGGCGCGGTCGAAGGTGACGGCGGGGCTGGCGGAAATCAGTGCGATGAAGGTGCCGTTCGAGGACACCATTAACCAAGGTACCGCTCCGGATATAACCACCGTAAATGGCGGTACAACCACCACCTCCAACTGTACGGTGGCGGTTACAGGCACGGCGGCGACGGGTGCGGGCACCATCAGCTGCACGTTGCTCAACGCTCCGGGACCGGTACTGGGCAAAACCATCACGCTCACTCGTTCGGGCGCTGCTACTGGTAGTACCTCTGGTGTGTGGACCTGTGGCACTACTGTCAACGCGGATTATTCGCCAAAAGGCTGTACCGCCAGCGGTACGTGATTGCTAGCGTGTGACGACCGAATGCCCTGCCACGCAGGGCATTTTTCGTTACTAGGTGAAAATAAAAGTATCAATAATTTCAGCAGCTTATGAACTTTTTAAAAAGCCGCAACTTGCATGTGAAAATTGCACAAGTCATGCATTTTGCATGAATCCGAAAATCGCAGATTATAATAAGTCATTGTTTTTTAAGGAAATTAACAAGTCTGAAAAGTTGGCACAGCGTTCGCAACTACCTTGGTAACCCTGCTGACAAGACAACCAGCAGACTTTCCAGAAAAACAGGAGTTACTCGTATGAAGAAGTTCGCTATCACTGCCGCTGCTGCTACCGCGCTGACCCTGACCATGGCTTCCGGTGCATTCGCACAATCCACCCAGGCTACCCAGGCTCCAATGACTCTGGCCGCCGGTGAAATGACCAAGGCTAAAGAAACTACTTCCGATACCTGGATCACCACCAAAGTCAAAAGCGACCTGGTCACCGAAAAAGGCATTCCGGGCACCGACATCAAAGTAGAAACCAACAAAGGTGTTGTATCGCTGTCGTCGACTGTAGCCGTTACCGAGTCTCAGAAAGCTACCGCTGTAGCGATCACCAAGAAAATCAAAGGCGTCAAAGCGGTCTCCGCTGACGGCCTGAAAGCCGAGTAAGGCATGACTTCTCGCCTGGACCGGGAGAAGACGCGACAGACGGGCCGAGCAATACGTCTGCCGCAACTTTAGAGTTCATGCGAACGGTCACACGGATGTGACCATTGCAGGCCCCGCCACTTGTGCCGGGGCCTGTTCTATTTCAGGGACGAAAGAATCGAAGGGCACCGCAAAACAACTGTGGGAGCGAGCTTGCTCGCGAAAGCGGTATGCCAGTCACAATGGATTTGACTGACCAGACGCCTTCGCGAGCAAGCTCGCTCCCACATGGGTATGTGATTTGGATCAGTTTCTGCGTTTGCTGTTGATCTGGCGCAGACGGTTGCCTTCGAAGCGCAGGTATTGGTACATGCCGTTGCTCGGGCCGTAGGTCCATTCCTCGACCTGAAACTCCTCGCGGCGATTGGCGCTGCGTTTGTAACCGAGCACATCACGACTGACCGGTTCACCGCACTTTTGCAGGACTTCGCTGGAGCGGTCGCCAAGGCTGATCAGTTGGCTGCCGCAGCGCAGCGTATCGGACGCCGAGGCGTGACTGGCCGTGAACGTCATTGCGAGCAAGGCCAGCCACTGCAGTTTCATCACTCGGCATCCAGATGCATTTGCGTGACCACGCGGCCGTCGCTCTCGGCCTCGCCAAGATTGGCGTCGATGAAGTACACGCGGTCGTCTGCCAGTTGACCTTTATCGACCAGATAATCCTTGATGCTGCTGGCACGGTCCTGACCCAACTGACGCAGCAGTACATCGCTGCCACTCCAGAACTGAATCACGCCTTCGCGCATCTTCGCCGTACGTTCTTCCTTGCCCAGATCCTTCCATTCGGCCGGTGGCTGGGTTTTCAGACGAGTACGGTAGATGCCTTCTAGCAGTGGGCCTTTCTCGCCCTCCGGCACTTGCAGCAGCGACGCCTGAGCCGGGACTTTATCGCCACGACGCTGGAGCATCTTGTAGTAGTTGTATTGGTATTCGCGCTCCAGACGCTGCTCGGCGAGCAACGGGCCGTCACTGCTCTTCGCTGCTGTGCCTTCGATTTCCAGACGCAGTGCCGGACGTTCCTTCAGTGCCTGGGACAGTTTGACCAGCGCCGCTTCGGCATCCTTGCTCAAGTCGCTGGAACCCGGCGCAAACGACACGGTGCCGAGGTCTTCCGAGCCGCCGCCATTGATCAGCCCGCCGATCATCTTGAACGGTGCGGCAGCGGCTTTGACGATCAGGTTGCGCAGGGTCTGCCAGACAATCGGCATCACGCTGAACTGTGGATTGTTCAAGTCGCCGGTGACCGGCAGTTCGATGGAGATCTTGCCGTCGACGTCCTTGAGCAAGGCGATCGCCAGTTTCAGCGGCAGGCTCACGGCGTCCGGGCTGTCGACTTTTTCGCCGAGCTGCAATTGCTCGACCACCACCTTGTTCTCGGCTTTGAGCTGACCCTTGGTGATCAGGTAATGCAGGTCAAGGTTGAGCCGGCCCTTGCGGATACGGTAGCCGGCAAATTTGCCGGAGTAGGGCGTCAGTGTTGTCAGCTCGACGCGTTTGAAGCTGGTGGCGATGTCGAGGCTGGCCATCGGGTCGAACGGATTGACCGCGCCCTTGATGGTTACGGGCGCATAGCGATCGACCTTGCCTTTGATGTCGACGCTGGCCGGTTTGGCCTGACGGCTGTCGATGGTACCGATCTGGCCGTTGAGCTGTTGCACTGCGGTGGCGAAGTTCGGTGTCAGGCTGAAGTCGGCGAAGTTGGCCGAGCCGTCATTGATGGCGATGCCACCGATGTGAATACCCAGCGGTTTTTCGTTGCTGGCCGGTTTCGCTGCGGTGCTTTTCGCGCCACTGTCGGCGGGTTGTGGAATCAGCAGATCATCGATGTTGGTGGTGCGATCATCGTTGATCATGAATCGCGCATACGGCTGGAACAGGTTGATCTTGTCGATCGACAGGCTGTCGCCGTGTTGATAATTCAGGCCTTCGACCACCACTTGCTGCCACTTGAGGAAGTCGCGGGTT
This sequence comes from Pseudomonas sp. CROZ-RG-20F-R04-15, assembly GCF_022662375.1. Taxonomy (GTDB): domain Bacteria; phylum Pseudomonadota; class Gammaproteobacteria; order Pseudomonadales; family Pseudomonadaceae; genus Aquipseudomonas. The sequence goes on from NZ_JAKNQL010000005.1 coordinate 299,551, forward strand.
TTCAGGGTGTCGAGGGTGTGCAGTTGATCGATCTGCGCGCGCCCGGTGACGCTGAGCGCAAGCGGTTCGGTGCTCTTCAGATTGACCTTCAGATCGCTGCCAAGCATGCCGCTGCGCAGTTCCAGGCGAATGAACGGATTGATGTAGGACTGCGCGACACGCAGGTCGATGTCCTGGGTCTTCACGTTGAGCTGGGCGTTGACCGGGGCAAGATTGACCGTGCCGTCGGCCATGATCTTGCCTTGTTTGCCCACACCGCTGTCGAGCTTGAGCTTGAAGGGCGAGCCGTTGAGGCTGTCGAAATCCTGCAGGTCGACGTTCAGCGGGGTGATATCCAGAGCAACAGCCGGTTTGGCGGAGCGGTCGGCCAGATGCACGGTGTAATTGCGCAATTGCACGTCTTTGAGCAGCACCTGCCAAGGCTTGCTCGGCGCGGTCGGTTCAGCTTTCGGCGAGTCGGCAGCGGCCGGCGTGTTGGCCGGTTCTGCGGCGGCTTTGGCGGCCGGTTTCGACGGTTGGCTGGCGAACAGTTTCTGCCAGTCCAGTTGGCCGTCAGCTTCGAGCGCCGCCCAGGTTTCCAGTTTGTTGCTGCGGATCTTGCCGACCACGACTTGTTGCTTGGCCAGATCCACCGAGGTTTCGCTGACGTCGAGACGTTCGAGTTTCGCCAGTGGCCGCCCGTCCGGAGCCTTGATGGCGAACGGCGCGATGCTCACCGCGACGTTGTTCAACTGCAGTTCGGTTTCTTTCGACAGATTGAGTTTGTACTCGCTGCTGAGGCTGATCACGCCGTCTTCCAGTACCAGCGGCACCGAATCACGCACGTAAGGCCAGAAGGCTTTCATCTTGCCGTCGGTGACTTTCAGGGTGCCTTCGGAGGTGAACGGGATCAGGCTGAAATTGCCGCTCCAGTCGATCCGGCCACCGGCGGGGCCGATGGCGACCAGGGTCATGTCGGCGCTGTCTTCGGGCAGGGTGCTGAGGTTTTTCAGTTCGAAGCTGAGGTCATCGTAGAGAAACTCGATGGGTTCGCTCGGGCGCACGTCCTCAAAGTGCACGACGCCGCCAGCCAGTTTGATATTGTCGATGCGCAGCGGGAACGGTTTGGCGTTCGGGTCGGCTGGCGTCGGCTCACTGGCCGGCACGTTGAACAGGCCCAGCAGGTTGAGCTTGCCGTCTTTGGCGAAAAGGATTTCGCTTTTCGGCTTGTCCAGCTCGATGTTCGCCAGATGCAGGGCTTTGGTCCACAGGCTGTCGATTTGCAAGTCGGCGTACAGACGCTCGAAGCCGATCTGCTCCTTGCCCGGCTCGCCGATGACCAGCCCCCACAGGGTGACCTCAAGGCTGAACGGATTGAGCTCGATACGCTGGATATGTGCCGGCACCGTCGCGTAATTGGCCAGTTGTTGATTGGCCACACGCAGGGCGATGCCCGGCAAAATCAGAAACCCCAGCAGGCTGTAGAGGGCCAGAGCAGTCAACAAGGCGCCAATCGCGCGAATCAATCCTTTGGTCATGTGCGGCTTCATCTGTCTGAATCGGAGTGCCTTGGAGTATGGCACGCGATTCTGGTTCCGAAGTAATAGCCGTGCTGCAGGATTGTTCAGATTCTTCTGTAGGAGCACATTCCAAGTGGGAGCGAGCCTGCTCGCGAAAGCGTCATATCAGTCGCTCTATTTGTTGGCTCATACACCGCTTTCGCGAGCAGGCTCGCTCCCACAGGGGGAATAGTTGTCAGCTGCGCGGGCGGATCACAGCTGCAGGATCAGGGTTTTCAGCGGCGGTTGCTGGTCCATGGACGGGAAGTCGGCACCCGGGGTCATTACGCTCCACTCGCGCACCGGGCGCCCGGCCTTCTCGGCACAGCGCAGCACCTGCTCGCGCCAGTCATCCATGCTGACTTTCGCCAGGTTGTTGCAGCAGATCAGCACGCCATTGTCGGCGGTGGTCAGCAACGCCGGTTTGAGCAGGCTTTGATAATCGCGCAGCAGGTCGACGGTGCCGAATGCACTCTTGGCCCAGGCCGGTGGATCGAGCAGGACCAGATCGTATTGGCGCTGATCGAGACGCTGGTAGCTCGGCAGTTTTTGTCCCCGACGCTGGCTGATCGGCAGGCCGGCGAGTTGGCGGATGGCCGGGAAGTAATCCGACTGGATGAATTCCATCTCCGGCAGCTGTGGATTGAGCAGACCGTTTTCGCGACCGACTGCCAGATTACCCTCGGCGAAATCCAGATTGCACACTTCACTCGCGCCACCGGCAGCTGCGCTGAGGCCAACGCCGCAGGTGTAGGCGAACAAATTGAGCACGGATTTGCCTCTGGCGTGATCCTTGACCCAGCCACGGGTATTGCGCAGGTCGAGGAACAGCAGCGGATCCTGCCCGGCATGACGCCCGCGTACGCGGTAGTTCAAGCCCCATTCATGACCGACCAGATCGGCCAGCGCGGCGTCTTCGGCTTTATAGACGCTGTCTTCACGATCAATGCGCGAATTGCCACGGGAGCGGTCGTTGTAAACCAGTAACGTTTCCAGGCCCAATGTTTGATTGACCATGGCGTGCAGTTGCAGCAGGTCATCACGCTCCAGTGTCTGGTGAAAGCTTTGCACCAGCAGTTGCGGGCCGTAGCGGTCGATGGTCAGACCGCCAGCACCTTCCTGGCTGCCGTGGAACAGCCGATAACAATCGGTGCCCTGGCGGTGCAGCTCGGCCAGCAAATCCTGGCGTTGATCGAGGGCGGCGCGCAGCGCCTGATTCAAGGAAGACATGCGGGCGCCTTGCTGGAGAGAATGGGGGCGCGGGAGTTTAGCAGCTTGGCGGGCAATCGAGTTGCGCCCTTCGCGAGCAGGCTCGCTCCCACATGGGCATGCATTGCAAATGTGGGAGCGAGCCTGCTCGCGAAGCTTTTAAGTCAGCAAACCCATCCGGCGTTTGGCCCGCTGCACCGAACCATTGCGCATCGCCCAGCGCAGCATCGGCGCGCTGCGTCTGACGCTGGCGCGAATCAGTTGGCGTTGCAGTGAACTCTGGCGGACATCGAGCATGTCGCTGGCCCAGTCCGGCAGCAGATCGATACCGGCCTTCATCATCAAATCACCAAACGGGCGGGCCAGAACACTCGGTGCCGGCGCGGCGAGCAACAGGCGCAACACCTCACGACTGCGCTCGTCGCACAGCAGCTGCGGGCGCATCCTTTGCAGATAATCAGCCACGTCCTGCCGCGATTTCGGCACATCCCTTGCGCCCAGGCGTTCGGCAATTACGGCGATTTCCGCGTAATAACGATCCTGATCAGACCCCGACAACTGCGGATTGCGATAGCGCAGATGTGCCGCGAGAAAGTTGCTGACCTCGGCCACATGCACCCACGTCAGCAAGTCTGGATCACTTGCCGCATAGGGCTGGCCATCCGGCGCAGTGCCAACCACTTGCAGGTGAATGGTACGCACCTTCTCGATCAGCCAGTCGGCATCCCGCCGTGAACCGAAGGTGGTGCCGGAAACAAACTGACTGGTACGCCGCAAGCGCCCGAGCATGTCTTCACGGAAATTCGAATGATCCCAAACCCCGGCCAGCGCCAGCGGATGCAAGGCTTGCAGCAACAACGCGCTGATGCCGCCGATCAACATGCTGCTGAAATCGCCATGCACCTGCCAACTGACCGAGTCGGGGCCGAACAGGCCGGGATCGCCCTTGGGGTTTTCCAGGTCGAGTAGGCCGAGTGACAGACCGGTCAGGCTCATCAGTTGGTTTTCGATACGACTGCGGATGAATTCCATGACTACTCAGTGAAGAAAGGGCGGGCGCGGCCCGTTGACCGCGCCCGAAGCGTTACTGATTGAGGCGCTTGTCGATCAGGCCCTGCACCACGCTCGGGTCGGCCAGGGTCGAGGTGTCGCCGAGGCTGTCGAGTTCGTTGCAGGCAATCTTGCGCAGAATGCGCCGCATGATCTTGCCTGAGCGGGTTTTCGGCAAGGCCGGCGCCCACTGGATCAAGTCCGGTTTAGCAAAGCTGCCGATTTCCTTGCTGACGTGCGCCAGCAGTTCTTTCTTCAACTCGTCGTTGGATTCGGCACCGTTCATGGGCGTGACGAAGGCGTAAATGCCCTGACCTTTGACGTCGTGCGGATAACCGACCACGGCGGCCTCGGCGATGCTGTCGTGCAGCACCAAAGCACTTTCCACTTCGGCGGTGCCGATGCGATGGCCAGAGACGTTGATCACGTCGTCGATGCGCCCGGTGATCCAGTAATCGCCATCCTCATCGCGCCGTGCGCCGTCACCGGTGAAGTAATAGCCGGGGTAGGGTTTGAAATAGGTGTCGACCATGCGTTGCGGGTCGCCATAGACGCTGCGGATCTGCGCCGGCCAGCTGGATTTGATCGCCAGCACGCCGCTGCCGGCGCCTTTGATTTCCTTGCCGTGCTCATCGAGCAACACCGGTAGCACGCCGAACATCGGTTGCGTGGCGCAACCGGGTTTGATCCGCTGCGCGCTGACCAACGGGCTGAGCATGATGCCGCCGGTTTCGGTCTGCCACCAGGTGTCGACGATGGGGCAGCGCTGTTCTCCTACGACATTGAAATACCATTCCCACGCTTCTGGATTGATCGGCTCACCGACGCTGCCGAGTAATCTGAGGCTGGCGCGCGAGGTTTCTTTCAACGGTTCGGCACCTTCACGCATCAACGCGCGCAACGCGGTCGGCGCGGTATAGAAAATGTTGACCTTGTGTTTATCGATCACCTGCCAGAATCGTGAACTGCTCGGGTAGCTCGGCACGCCCTCGAACATCAACGTGGTCGCGCCATTGGCCAGCGGACCATAGACGATGTAGCTGTGGCCGGTGACCCAACCAACGTCGGCGGTGCACCAGAACACCTCGCCGTCGCGGTAGTCGAGCACGTATTTGAAGGTCATCGCCGCTTGCAGCAAATAGCCGCCGGTGGTGTGCAGCACGCCTTTGGGTTTGCCGGTGCTGCCTGAGGTGTAGAGGATGAACAGCGGATCTTCGGCATCCATCGGTTCCGGTGGGCAATCGTCGCTGACATCGCGTACAGCCTGGTGATACCAGAGGTCGCGGCCTTCGACCCAATCGACTTTGCCCTGGCTGCGTTCAACCACGACCACGGTGCTGACGTCCGGGCAACTTTGCAGGGCTTTGTCGACGTTCTGCTTGAGCGGCACGAACTTGCCGCCACGCACGCCTTCGTCGGCGGTGATGACTGTGCGGCAATCGGCATCGAGAATACGGTCACGCAGGGAGTCGGGGGAGAATCCGCCGAAAACCACCGAATGAATTGCGCCGATCCGCGAACACGCGAGCATGGCGTAAGCGGCTTCGGGGATCATCGGCATGTAGATGCACACCCGGTCGCCTTTGTTCACGCCACGGCTTTTCAGCACGTTGGCCAGTCGGCAGACATGGTGATGGAGTTTTTTGTAAGTGATTTGCGCCGATTCGGCAGGGTCGTCGCCTTCCCAGAGCAGGGCGGTCTGCGCGCCGCGTTGTTCGAGGTGGCGGTCGATGCAGTTGTAGCTGACGTTCAGTTTGCCCCCAGTGAACCAGGCGGCTTCGCCGGTTTTCAGGTCATAGCGCTGAACGGTCTGCCACGGTGTGCTCCAGTCGAGGAACTGCGTGGCCTGTTCGGCCCAGAAGGTGCTGGGGTGTTCAATGGATTCGCGGTACAGGCGCCGATAGTCTTCCTGACTCAACTGAGCAGCCCGGCGGACGGCATCGGCTTTGGGGAACGTGCTGATATCGAACATGACGGTTCCTTATTCTTGTGGTGCGACAAGGATAAAGATGCGCCGAGCGATGCAGAGGTTCAAGTCATGCGCAAAACAACTGTGGGAGCGAGCAGGCTCGCTCCCACATTGGAGATGGGTTGCCCACTGGAATTGTGGGCAACCCATTCACATCAACCGCGGTGACGACCGCGGAAGTAGTTGATCAAGCCCTGGGTGGAAGGGTCATCCGCGTTGGTTTCATCGCTGCCGACCAGACGGTTGTAAACGCCTTTGCCCAATTCCTTGCCCAGCTCCACACCCCATTGGTCGAAGGCGTTGATGCCCCAGACCACACTCTGTACGAACACTTTGTGCTCATACATCGCCACCAGTGCGCCGAGACGACGCGGGCTGATGCGTTCAACCACAAGGGTGTTGCTCGGACGGTTGCCCGGGATCACCTTGTGCGGCGCGAGTTTGTGCACCTGCTCTTCGCTCATGCCTTTGTCGCGCAACTCTTGCTCGGCTTCCGGCAGGGTCTTGCCGAGCATCAGCGCCTGGCTCTGCGACAGGCAGTTGGCGTACAGCCACTGGTGGTGGTCGGAGACCGGGTTGAAGCTGACGATCGGCACGATGAAGTCGGCCGGAATCAGCTGCGAACCTTGATGCAGCAACTGGTGGTAGGCGTGCTGACCGTTGCAGCCGACGCCGCCCCAGATCACCGGACCGGTATCGGTCGATACCGGCGTGCCGTCCTGACGCACGCTCTTGCCGTTGGATTCCATGTCCAGCTGTTGCAAGTGCTTGGTGATGTTGCGCAGGTAATGGTCGTACGGCAGGATCGCGTGGCTTTGTGCGCCCCAGAAGTTGCCGTACCACACACCGAGCAGGGCCAGCAGCACCGGCATGTTCTGTTCGAACGGCGCGGTCTGGAAATGCTGGTCCATGGTGTAGGCACCGGACAGCAGTTCCTTGAAGTTGGACATGCCAATGGCCAGCGCAATCGGTAAACCTATCGCCGACCACAGCGAATAACGACCGCCAACCCAGTCCCACATCGGGAAGATGTTTTCTTCGCGGATACCGAACGCCACGGCCGCCGCGTTGTTGCTTGAAACGGCGATGAAGTGACGATACAGCTCGGCTTCGGAACCGCCCTGCGCCAGGTACCAGGCACGTGCGGCTTGAGCGTTCTTCAGGGTTTCGAGGGTATTGAACGACTTCGATGAAACGATGAACAGCGTGGTCTCAGCGCGCAGTTTCTGCGTCAGCTCGTGGAATTCGCTGCCATCGATGTTCGCCAGATAATGGCAACGCACGCCTTTCTGCGCGTAGGACAGCAGCGCTTCGGACACCAGCTCGGGGCCAAGGAACGAGCCACCGATGCCGATATTGACCACGTCGGTGATCGGCTTCTCGGTGTAACCACGCCACAGACCATCGTGGATGCGGCCAACCAGATCGGTGATCTGGTTCAGCACCTTGTGTACTTCCGGCATCACGTTGACGCCGTTGACCGACAACTTGTCGCCCACCGGGCGGCGCAGGGCGGTGTGCAGCGCCGGGCGGCCTTCGGAAGTATTGACGATTTCGCCTTCAAACAGCGCTTTGATAGCGCCTTTGAGGTCGACTTCATTGGCCAGGTCGACCAGCAGGTTACGGGTCTGGGCGTTGATCAAATTCTTCGAATAATCGAGAAACAGTCCGCAGCTGCTGAGGGTGAATTGATTGAAGCGCTGCGGATCGGCGTTGAAGGCTTCGCGCATGCTGAAATCCTGCATGGCTTGGCGGTGATCTTTCAACGCTTGCCAGGCGGGCAGAGCGGTAACGTCTTGAGGAGTGAGGTAATACGCCATCGCTGCGGTTTTCCTTTTTACTTGAACGGCCTTTTGAACACTGAACAGACCCGGCACGCCATGTTTGGGCATGGGATCAACTGCGTCGACACGATTTCTGGACACAGGGCGAATACAGTAAACCTCGCGCTGCGTTCTGTCTTGACTTTGTCTGACCAGATCCCTGTACTTTTTTAACATCGCGACAGGGATTTGGCCGACAAACGGAGAGGGGCTGGGGCGATTTCGCGATCAGGCGAGCTGAACCGGGATGGCGTTGCTGGTGTGACTCAGCTCGTTGCCCGGTGCCATGTAGAGCATGCGCGGCTTGAAATTGACCAGCTCCGCTTCGCTGTAATGGGCGTAGGCACAAATGATCACGCGGTCACCGACCTTGGCTTTGTGCGCAGCGGCGCCGTTGACCGAGATCATCCGCGAGCCTTCTTCGCCACGAATCGCGTAGGTGGTGAAGCGCTCGCCGTTGTCGACGTTATAAATCTGGATCTGCTCGTATTCGCGGATGCCGGACAAGTCCAGCCACTCGCCATCAATGGCGCATGAACCTTCGTAATCGAGCACCGCATGGGTGACTTCGGCGCGGTGCAGTTTGGCCTTGAGCATGATCGCGTGCATGAGGTTTTTCCCGGGTTGGCATCGAACGGCGGGCAGTGTGCCCGAAGGCTTTTAAGGCGGCAATATGGCTGTAACTGGATCTTTAAAACACAAAAAAACCTGTGGGAGCGAGCTTGCTCGCGAAGGCGTCATGTCAGTCGATATTTACGTCAGCTGACAGATTGCATTCGTGAGCAAGCTCACTCCCACAGGTTATCGGTGAGGCTTAAACCGGGGTATCGAGATTCAGGTGCAGGTTATCGATCAACCGTGTGGTGCCGAGGAACGCGGCCACCAGAATCACCAGATCACGGTCTTCAGCCGTCGCCGGACGCAAGGTCAGCGCATGGCGGATTTCCAGATAGTCCGGGCGCAGACCCGCGGCTTCGAGCTGTTGCAACTGAGCACTGATCAGCGCCGGGAAGTCCCGTTCGCCTGTTTTGATCGATTCGGCAATGTTGCTCAGCGAGCGATAAACCACCGGTGCCACCGCACGTTGTTCTTCGCTGAGGAAACCATTGCGCGATGACAGCGCCAGGCCGTCGGCGGCGCGAACAGTCGGCTCGCCGATGATCTGGATCGGCATGTTCAGGTCGTGCACCAGAGCGCGGATCACCGCCAGTTGCTGGTAATCCTTCTGGCCGAAAATCGCCAGGTCCGGCTGGACCATGTTGAACAACTTGCTGACCACGGTCGCGACACCTTCGAAGTGCCCCGGCCGGCTGGCGCCACACAGGCCTTCGGACAGTTGCGGCACGCTGACCCGGGTCTGCCCGGCCATGCCATCGGGGTACATTTCCTCGACAGTCGGCGCGAAGAGCAGGGAACAGCCGGCTTCAAGGAGTTTCTCTTGATCCGCCGCCAAGGTGCGCGGGTATTTGTCGAGGTCTTCGCCGGCGCCGAACTGCAGCGGATTGACGAAAATGCTCGCGACCACGAAATCCACGCGTTGGGTGGCTTTGGTGATCAGTGCAACGTGACCGCTGTGCAGGTTGCCCATGGTCGGCACAAAGCCGATGCGCTTGCCTTCACTGCGGGCGCGGGCGACAGCGGCGCGCAGTTCGCGTACGGTTTTAACGGTGTTCATGCAGAGAATCCGTGTTCGATGCCAGGGAACGTGGTGGCTTTGACTTCGTTGACGTAAGCCTTCAGCGCGGACTGGATGCTGTCCTGACCGTGCATGAAGTTCTTCACGAACTTCGGCACGCGGCCAGTGATCGACAGGCCGAGCATATCGTGCAGTACCAGAACCTGACCGTCGGTTGCGTTACCGGCGCCAATGCCAATGACCGGGATCTTCACTGCCTGACTGATTTCGGCGGCCAGCTCGCTCGGCACGCATTCGAGCAGCAGCATTGCCGCACCGGCCTGTTCCAGCGAGATCGCATCGGCGCGCATCTGCCGCGCCTGGTTCTCGTTACGGCCCTGCACTTTATAGCCACCGAGAATGTTCACCGCCTGCGGGGTCAGGCCCATGTGCGCGCAAACCGGTACACCGCGCTCGGCGAGCAGACGGATCGATTCGGCAAGCCACAACTGACCTTCGACTTTGATCATGTGCGCGCCGGCCTGCATCAGCATCGCGCTGTTGCTCATGGTTTGTTCGAGGGTGGCGTTGGCCATGAATGGCAGGTCGGCGAGGATCAGGGCATCCGTGTTGCCGCGTTTGACGCAAGCGGTGTGGTAGGCCATTTCTGCGGTGGTCACCGGCAAGGTGCTGTCGTGACCTTGCAGGACCATGCCGAGGGAGTCGCCCACCAGCAGCACTTCGACACCGGCCTCGTTGCAGGCGTGGGCGAAGGTCGCGTCATAGCAGGTCAGCATGGTGATCTTTTCACCTTTCTGCTTGAGGCTCTGGAGCGTGGTCAGGGTGATGGCTGGCATGTAAAAAATCCTCGTTCAGGCGCTCTGGAAACTACTGCGAGTAACGCGCGTGATTCGTCATCTACTCAGGCGCACGCTCTTTTGTCGTGCTTATAAGGCCTGGATTGCGCCCGTATGTGCCGGGTTGGCGGCAGCGGGACGCCTATAGTCGTGATGAGCCAACAGGAAGTCAATTGCGTGTGTTACCGCATTGTTACGAGGGGAGTGTTACCGGCGTTACTGATGCGATTCAGCGGCGCGCTGGGGCTGATTCGGCGGTTTTTTGTCCGACAAAATCCAGCGTGCGCAATAAACCAATGTGGGAGCGAGCCTGCTCGCGAAGGCGGCGGATCAGTCAACATGGTGCTGAATGACACACCGCCTTCGCGAGCAGGCTCGCTCCCACAGGGGATTGCAATCAATCTGTCGAGAGGCGTTCCAGGCCGACGTACGGGCAGGCTGCCAGCAGATCGGAGAGGTTGCGGCCATCGGCCAAGCGCAGGTCCTGTGGGGCCAGTTCGGCGAGCGGATACAGCACAAACGCGCGTTCCTGAATCTGGTAATGCGGGACTTTCAGGCGTGGCTCGTCGATCAAGCGATCACCGAACAGCAGAATATCCAGATCCAGTGTGCGCGGGCCCCAGCGCTCAAGGCGTTCGCGGCCCTGATCATTCTCGATCGCTTGCAACGCATCAAGCAATTCCAGCGGGGCGAGCGAGCTGTCCAGCGCGGCCACCGCGTTGGTGTAACGTGGCTGGCCCGGCAACAGGGAATCGCTTTGGTAGAAGGCCGAAACGCCGACCAGCGTGGTTTGCGGCAATTGCCCCAGCGCCTCGACGGCGCTGCGCAGTTGTTCGGCGGGGTCTGCGAGGTTGCTGCCCATGCCGATGTAGATGCGTTCCATGCCTTTACTCGCCTGTAGCGCTCGGCGCGCCAGCGCGTTTGCGCTTGGAACCGCCGCTACGGCGACGTTTGCGTGGTGCGCCGCTGGCGTCATCGCCCTTGCCGCTGAGGTCGCGGATCATGTCGCGACGTTCGCTGTCGTTGGCGTCCTGATAGTCCGTCCACCATTCGCCCAGACCATCGGTCTCTTCGCCAGCGCTTTCACGCAGCAACAGGAAGTCGTAACCGGCGCGGAAACGCGGGTTGTCCAGCAACAGGTCGGCGCGTTTGCCGCTGCGGCGTGGCAGGCGTTCCTGCATGTCCCAGATCTCGCGGATCGGCATGGTGAAACGTTTCGGAATCGCGATGCGCTGGCACTGTTCGGCGATCAGCTCGTGGGCGCCTTCCTGCATCGCCGGAATCGGCGGCATGCCACGTTCTTGCAGGCGCAACACGCGAGCCGGCAGGGCAGGCCACAGCAGCGCGGCAAACAGGAACGCCGGGGTTACCGGTTTGTTCTGCTTGATGCGCAGGTCGGTGTTGGTCAGCGCTTCGCTGATCAGCGTGTGGGTGTACTCCGGGTTGTGTTCCAGCGCATCGGCACTGGCCGGGAACAGCGGGGCGAACAGTTGCAGATCGACCAGCATTTCGAAAGTGATCGCGCCGTGCCCGGAGAGAAACAGCTTGAGCACTTCTTCGAACAGTCGTGCCGACGGGATTTCGCGCAGCATCGGCGCCAGTTCGCGGATCGGCTGCACGGTGTGCTTCTCGATGCCGAAGTTGAGCTTGGCGGCGAAACGCACGGCGCGCAGCATGCGCACCGGGTCTTCCTGGTAGCGCTGCTTCGGGTCGCCGATCAGACGGATCAGGTGGTTGCGGATGTCGTGTACGCCGTTGGCGTAATCGAGAATGCGCTCGCTGACCGGATCGTAATACAGGGCGTTGATGGTGAAGTCGCGGCGTTGCGCGTCTTCTTCCAGCGAGCCGTAAACGTTGTCGCGCAGAATCCGCCCGCTCTCGTTACGCGAAGACTGATTGCTGTCTTCGTCGTCTTCGTTGACTGGGTGATTGGCGCGGAAGGTCGCGACTTCGATGATTTCGCGACCGAAATGGATATGCACCAGTTTGAAGCGACGGCCGATGATCCGCGCATTGCGGAATTCGGCACGGACTTGCTCGGGTGTGGCGCTGGTGGCGACGTCGAAATCCTTGGGCGTGATGCCCAGCAGCATGTCACGCACGCAACCACCGACCAGATAAGCCTGGTAACCGGCACCTTGCAGGCGTTCGACGATATTCACCGCATAGCGGCTGAATTGCGTTTTCTGCAGCGAATGTTGACCGCTGTTGAGCACTTCAGGGGTGCTGCGGATGTGTTGCGTACGACGCACGGGAGTTCGGAATGACTGGAACAACTTCTTCAGCATGGGATGCACTGTTTGAAGGAATGTTCGGCCATACCAAAGAATGACCGCATGATGGGCGCAGATTCTAGCATTTAGTCGGGGGATGGTGTAGGACACGGCCGATTTGAGCTGCAAGCCGCAGGCTACAGGCATCGCGCGCGATAAAAATGGGGGATTTTGCAAGGGAGGAGAAACTACAAGGGGAGCCGAAGCTCCCCAAGAAGTAGTTGCGTGCTCTTTTTATTATTGATTCGGGCTTCTTGTTTTTGTTGAGTGCCCTCGCCACGAAGTGTTTCCTTCGTGACCCTCCCAATCGGGAGCCAAGAGCAAACGGATTGCTTTGGTCGCTGAATTGCAGTGATCTCTCGATCCAACCAGTACAGGCTCTGTCTTAGGACAGTTTTTGTTGTTCTCGGCCTGGTCGTGGGGCAAGCCCCAAATACAACGCCTCTCCAAAAGAATCAGTTAGCTGCGCCTCTCGCCGTCTTGTTTTTATTGTGCGTGAGTCGATTCGTCTTATTTTTATTGTCTTGTGCATTGCTTGTTATTGTTCTTGTACTGAACATATAGCAGGGGGCGTGCCAACTTTTGCGAAGCCCAATAAAACAAGGGGTTAGGTCGATATAACCGTTTTGTCGGGGCGAAAAAAAGCCGGGGTTTCGTTACCGATAACCCCGGCTTCTGTTACGTGAAAGGACTGAGGTAACAGTTTTTTCACATCTTCAAGCGTTACCCGCGCACTCGACAGGTAACGTTCAGCTCTCGCTGGCGACCCCGGTCTTGCGCCGTGGAATGCCCAAGCGTTGACGGCGCTCCCACAGGCATTTACGGCTGACGCCCAGTTTGCGCGCCAGTTCGGTCTCGGTCATGTGGTCCTGATGCTCGAGGACGAAGTGCTGGAAGTAGTCTTCCAGCGACAGGTCTTCGGTCGGCTCATGACTGCTGCTGGCGCTTCCCGCAGCTTGTGGCGGCAGACCGATGAACTCGTCGTCTTCCAGATCGCTCAGCTCGATGTCGATGCCCAGCAGGTCGGCCGAGATTTCCGGGCTTTCGCTCAGAATCACTGCGCGCTCGACCGCGTTCTCCAGTTCACGCACGTTACCCGGCCAGGAATAGTGACGAATGGCCTGTTCGGCATCCGCAGCAAATTTCAGGTCGGTACGGTTGATGCGCGCGCTCTGGCGAGCGAGGAAAGCCGTGGCGATTTCGTTGACGTCGGTGCCGCGCTCGCGCAGAGCTGGCAGTTTCAACGCTATCACGTGCAGGCGGTAATAAAGGTCTTCACGGAACTGGCCGATTTTCGCCAGGCTCTTCAAGTCGCGGTGAGTCGCTGCAATCAGGCGCACATCGACTTTCTGCGACTGCACCGAGCCGACCCGGCGAATTTCGCCTTCCTGCAGCACGCGCAGCAGGCGGGCCTGGGCTTCCAGTGGCAGTTCACCGATTTCGTCGAGGAACAGCGTGCCGCCGTCCGCCGCTTCCACCAGACCGGCGCGTCCGGCGCTGGCGCCGGTGAACGCGCCTTTCTCGTGGCCGAACAGTTCGGACTCGATCAGGCTTTCCGGAATGGCCGCGCAGTTCACCGAAATCATCGGTGCCTTGGCACGTTTCGACAGGTTGTGCAGGGCGCGGGCCACCAGTTCTTTACCGGTGCCGGATTCGCCCTGGATCAACACATTGGAATCGGTCGGCGCGACCTTGCGGATCTTGCTGTACAGATCCTGCATCGGTGGGCAGGAGCCGATGATGCCGATCTCGCCATTACTGTTGTCGACGGCGGATTTGCCGCTGCCATTGGCCGGTTTGCTGGCAACCGCTTCGCCGGCAGCCGGGGCCGATTGGCGATCACGCAGGATCCGCGCGACAGCCTGAAGCATTTCATCGTGGTCGAAAGGCTTGGCGATATAGTCCACCGCGCCCATCTTCATCGAGTCGACCGCCGAACGCAGGCTGGCGTAACTGGTCATGATCAGCACCGGTGTGCCCTGGCCGAGCTTGATCAGCTCGGTGCCCGGAGCGCCCGGCAAACGCAGATCACTGACGATCAGATCGAACGTAGGAATGGTGAAGCGTTCTTGTGCTTCCTGCACTGAACCGGCTTCGCTGACCTGGTACTGATTACGTTCCAGCAGGCGGCGCAAGGCGGAGCGGATAATTGTTTCGTCTTCGACGATCAAAATGTGCGGCATTGATTCGATACTCTCGACGGTCTCAGTTCACAGCGGACGTCGCTTCGACATGACGCGGTAAGGTCACCCGGATACGGGTGCCGCGTTGGCTTTGTACATCAGCCGGGCTGTCGATGGTGATTTGTCCATAATGCTCTTCAACGATGGAATAGACCAGTGCAAGGCCCAGACCGGTGCCTTCGCCAGGATCCTTGGTGGTGAAGAAGGGTTCGAACAATCGGTCCATGATGTTCTTCGGAATACCGCTGCCTTCGTCCTCGACGATCAGGTCGACCGTGTGTTCGCCGGCTTCGCTCTTGACCCGTACCGCACTGTGCGGCGGCGAGGCGTCGCGGGCGTTGGATAGCAGATTGATCAAGACCTGGGCGAGCCGCTGCGGGTCGCCTTCGACCCAGTGATCGGGATCGCAGAGGTTGTAGAACTGCACTTCGAAATTGCGTCGGTTCAGCGCCAGCAGGCCGATGGCATCCTGCGCGACTTCCGCCAGGCAGACGGGCTCGTCACTGTGCTGATGGCTGCCGGCGTGGGCGAAACTCATCAACGACTGGACGATGCGCGATATGCGTTTGGTCTGTTCGAGAATCTGCCCGCTGATTTCCGTCAGTTCGTCGTCTTCTTCGCGCTCTTCGCGCAGGTTTTGCGCCAGACAGGCGATGCCTGTGACCGGGTTGCCGATTTCGTGGGCGACACCCGCCGCGAGGCGACCAATGCTAGCCAGGCGCTCGGAGTGCACCAGTTTGTCTTCGAGCATCTGTGTTTCGGTCAAGTCCTCGACCAGTAACACCAGACCACTGTTACCCGGCGCCAACGGCTCATCGATCGCTGCTTTGTGCAGGTTCAGCCAGCGAGTCTGACCGTCGAGGGCCAGATGCTGTTTGTGCAAATGCTCGTCCGGCAGGTTGATGAAACCCTGCAGCAATTCTTTCCACGGCTCGCCAATGGTGCTCAAGCGCGAACCGACCACGCGTTGCGCGGCAATTCCGGTGAGTTCTTCCATGGCCTTGTTCCACATCAGGATCTCTTGATCCTTGGCCAGCGAGCAGACGCCCATTGGCAGTTCCTGCAGGGTCTGGCGGTGGTAGCGGCGCAGGGCATCGAGTTCGGCCGCTAAACCTGTGAGGCGTGAGTGGTAATCCTCGAGGCGGCTTTCGATGAAGTGAATGTC
Organism: Pseudomonas sp. CROZ-RG-20F-R04-15; assembly: GCF_022662375.1. Taxonomy (GTDB): domain Bacteria; phylum Pseudomonadota; class Gammaproteobacteria; order Pseudomonadales; family Pseudomonadaceae; genus Aquipseudomonas. The sequence continues at coordinate 315,233 of NZ_JAKNQL010000005.1, forward strand.
TTCGGTGACATAGTTTTCGCCGCCAGCCTTGTACGGCAGGAAGGTTTCGACCATGTCTTGCGCCACGCTGGGACCCATCAGGCCGGAGAGGTTGGCTTCAATGCGGTCACGCAAACGGCGCAGGGCATAAGGACGGCGCTCGTCGAAGGGCAGATAAAGGTCACGCAGCGCTTGCTCGACTTCTTTCTGCGCTGCCTTGGCGCCCAACGGTTTGGCCAGTTGTGTGGCGAACTCCTGTGGCGAAGCGGCGTGCAGTTCGCGCCGTTGCGGGCGACGGACGTTATCCACCGCACAGGCTTCGGCGGCGCTGGCTTCTTCGGGGCTGGCGTTGGTGAACAGCGAGATCAAGGTGAACATCAGCACGTTAGCGGCGAGCGAGGCGATGGCCGCCATGTGCCAACTGGTGTCGTCGAGCACATAAATCATGTTCAACAGCGGAATGTAGAAGCCCTGCAGATTACCGACCAGCGGCAACAGCATCGTCACCACCCAGACCAGAATCCCCGCCAGCAGACCGGCAATAAAGCCGCGACGGTTGGCGGTCGGCCAGTACAGTACCGACAACACACCGGGCAGGAATTGCAGGGTCGCGACAAACGCGACGATGCCGAGGTTGGCCAGATCCTGCTCGGCGCCGAGCATCAGGTAGAAACCGAAACCGGCCATGATGATCGCGACGATCAGCGCCCGACGGGTCCATTTCAGCCAGCGGTAGATATTGCCTTCGGCCGGCGGCTGATAGAGCGGCAAAACCAAGTGGTTCAGGGCCATGCCCGACAGCGCCAGGGTGGTGACGATGATCAGACCGCTAGCCGCTGACAGACCGCCGACATAGGCGAGCAACGCCAGCGGTTTGCTGTTGGCGGCGATGCCGATGCCGAGGGTGAAATATTCCGGGTTGGTCGTGGCGCCGAGTTTCAGGCCGGCCCAGAGAATCAGCGGCACTGCCAGACTCATCAGCAGCAGGAACAGCGGCAAACCCCAACTTGCGCTGACCAGCGAGCGCGGGTTGAGGTTTTCGGTAAAGGTCATGTGGTACATGTGCGGCATCACGATCGCCGAGGCGAAAAACACCAGCAGCAGCGTGCGCCACGGGCCTTCCTGCAACGGCGTGTGCAGCGCGGCGAGGGCGGTCTGGTTTTGCAGCAGCCAAATCTCAAGCTGTTGCGGGCCGTCGAACACGCCGTACAGCGCATACAGACCAACGCCGCCGAGGGCGACCAGTTTGATCACCGACTCAAAGGCAATCGCGAATACCAGCCCTTCGTGCTTTTCACGCGTGGCGATATGTCGGGAACCGAAGAAAATCGTGAACAGAATGATCAGCGCACAGAACGCCAAAGCCACGCGGCTCTGGATCGGTTCGCCGGTGAGAATGCCGATGGAGTCGGCCACTGCCTGAATCTGCAACGCCAGCAAGGGCAGCACGCCGATCAGCATGAAAATCGTGGTCAGCGCGCCCGCCCAGGTGCTGCGAAAGCGGAACGCGAACAGATCGGCCAATGACGACAGTTGGTAGGTGCGGGTGATTTTCAGGATCGGATAGAGCAGCACCGGCGCCAGCAGGAACGCGCCGGACACACCAAGGTAACTGGAAAGAAAACCGTAACCATACTGATAGGCAAGCCCCACCGTGCCGTAGAACGCCCACGCACTGGCGTAAACCCCCAGCGACAAGGTGTAGGTCAACGGGTGGCGAATGATCGCGCGCGGGATCATGCCCCGTTCGCTGATCCAGGCAACGCCGAACAGCACCGCCAGGTACGCGGCGCTGATCAGGATCATCTGGGTCAGGCTAAAGCTCATCGGCATCTTTTTGGCTCTGCAGGATGAAGGTCACGACAATCAGGATCAGCCAGAGCAGATAGGGGCGATACCAGGCGCCCGTAGCGTCGATCCACCAATCCATGATGGCGGGGGAAAACAGGTAGATCCCCACGACTAAAAGCAGGACCAAGCGATAGATGTACATCCCGGCCTCTCTTTTTTATGCGCGTGCCCGAAAACGTGCGGCGATGGTAACGGATGGGCGCGCGACTGCAAGTGTCGTCATAGCAGTTGCGCTTCGGGCAGGGTCAGTGTGCGCGGGATCTTGCTGGCATCCCAGTGCGCGCAGCCCCACTTGAGTAACTCTAGCGGCGAGGCGTGGGCCAGTTCGGCGCCGGGATTTTGCCCCAAGGCGCGCAGGGCTCGCAGCAGCAATGGCGTGGCTTGATCCGCTTCAAGCGGCGGCGAGCGGTAGGACTTGCCGAGCTTGTTGCCGTCCGGCTGGGTGATCAGCGGCAAGTGCAGGTAGCGTGGCTGGCGCAGGCCCAGCAGTTCTTGCAGATACAACTGACGCGGGGTCGAATCGAGCAGGTCGGCGCCACGGACGATGTCGGTGATGCCTTGCCAGGCATCGTCGAGTACCACGGCCAATTGGTAGGCGTAGAGGCCATCGCGGCGACGGATCACGAAATCGCCGACTTCACGACCCAAATGCTGGCGGTATTCGCCCTGGACGCGGTCGATGAAGTGGTATTCCAGTTCTGGCACGCGCAGGCGGATGGCGGCGTCTTGCTGGTCGTGGCCGAGATTGCGGCACAGGCCAGGATAAATGCCGTCGTAAGGTTCGAGCTGTTTGCGCGAGCAGGTGCAGGCATAGGCCAGACCGTGATTGAACAGGCTGTTGAGCACGTCGGCGTAAGCCTCATGCCGATCGCTCTGGCGCACCATCTCGCCGTCCCATTCGAAGCCGTAGCTTTCCAGTGCCTTGAGAATCGCCGTTTGCGCGCCGGGCTCTTCACGCGGCGGATCGAGATCTTCCATGCGCACCAGCCAGCGACCGCCGACCGAACGGGCGTCGAGGTAAGAGGCGAGGGCGGCGACCAGCGAACCGAAGTGCAAATGGCCACTGGGGGTTGGGGCGAAGCGGCCGATGTAGGCGGGGGATGTCTTGGCTGTCATTAATGCGATAGTACTTTTTCAGCGCGTGTACACAACACCTGTGGGAGCGAGCTTGCTCGCGAAAGCGGTGTGTCATTCAGCATTAAATTGTCTGATCCGGCGCCTTCGCGAGCAAGCTCGCTCCCACAAAGGCAAAAGGCAAAAGGCAGAAACAAAAACGGAGCGTTAGCACGCTCCGTTTTTCGTTCAGGTCGAGATTACTTGCCGACCTGCTTTTCCTTTATTTCCGCCAGGGTCTTGCAATCGATGCACAGATCCGCAGTCGGACGGGCTTCGAGGCGCTTGACGCCGATCTCGATGCCGCAGGACTCGCACCAGCCGTATTCTTCGTCCTGAATCAGCTCCAGCGTCTTGTCGATCTTCTTGATCAACTTGCGCTCGCGGTCGCGGGCGCGCAGCTCGAGGGCGAATTCTTCTTCCTGACTGGCACGGTCGGCCGGGTCAGGGAAGTTGGCCGCTTCGTCTTTCATGTGATCAACAGTACGGTCGACTTCCTGCATCAAGTCCTGTTTCCACTTGTTCAGGATCTTGGTGAAGTGCGCGCGCATCGGTGCGCCCATGTACTCTTCACCGGCCTTCGGAACGTAAGGTTCGAAGCCGCTGATCGTCGTTTGCTGCTGTTGCTTTGCTTGGGTGGGCATGAAATGGACCGCCTCTACTCTTGTAATCCATTGCGCAGGATTGCTCCATCACCGACACCTGCCGGCCCTGCGGCTGCAAGCGGGCGAACTTACCAGATCAATTCGGCCTGCGCTACTCCCGGATGTCGAGGCCCCGGCGGGTGGCGCTTGCAAATGTTTGGCAAGCCGTGTCTGGCGGTGTTGAAGACCTGTTCAATCACTGATTTTAGTCAATCCTGGAGCGTACGCTCATATCGTTACAGTCCAGCGTTCTTGAGGCTGTGACCGCTACGGGTTCTCGCTCGTTCCGGCAGATGGGTAGAATCGTCTCTTTTTCCCTGCCGAAGGAAAACCAATGGCTCAGTCCTACAGTGCGCGCAGTCGTGCGATCGAACCGTTCCATGTGATGGCGCTGCTGGCGCGGGCCAATGAATTGCAGGCTGAAGGTCACGACGTGATCCATCTGGAAATCGGCGAACCGGACTTCACCACCGCCGAGCCGATCATTCGTGCAGGGCAAGCGGCGCTGACGGCAGGCAAGACCCGTTACACCGCCGCGCGCGGCATTCCCGAGCTGCGCGAAGCGATTTCCGGGTTTTATCAATCGCGTTATGGTTTGAACATCGATCCGCGACGGATTCTGATCACCCCGGGTGGCTCCGGTGCGCTGTTGCTGGCCAGTGCGTTGCTGGTCGATCCGGGCAAACACTGGTTGCTGGCGGACCCGGGTTACCCGTGCAACCGGCACTTCCTGCGTTTGGTCGAAGGCGTAGCGCAGCTGGTGCCAGTTGGCCCGGACGTGCGCTACCAACTGACCCCGGATCTGGTCGAGCGTCATTGGGATCACGACAGCGTCGGTGCACTGGTCGCCTCGCCGGCCAACCCGACCGGCACGATTCTGACTCGCGATGAACTGGCCGGTTTATCCACAGCCATCAAAGCCAGACACGGCCATCTGGTGGTGGACGAGATCTATCACGGCCTGACGTACGGCACCGATGCTGCCAGCGTGCTGGAAGTCGATGACAGTGCGTTTGTGTTGAACAGCTTTTCCAAGTATTTCGGCATGACCGGTTGGCGCCTGGGCTGGCTGGTGGCACCGGAGGCAGCGGTCAGCGAGCTGGAGAAGCTGGCGCAGAATCTCTACATCAGCGCGCCGAGCATGGCCCAATACGCGGCGTTGGCGTGTTTCGAGCCGGACACTATCGCGATTCTGGAAGAGCGCCGTGCGGAGTTCGGCCGTCGTTGCGACTTCCTGCTGCCAGCACTGCGCGAGTTGGGTTTCAACATCGCCGTGGAGCCTGAGGGCGCGTTCTATTTGTACGCCGATATCAGCCAGTTCGGCGGCGATGCCTTCGCGTTCTGCCGTCATTTCCTCGAAACCGAACATGTCGCGTTCACGCCCGGACTGGACTTCGGTCGCTATCAGGCCAGTCACCATGTGCGTTTTGCCTACACGCAAAACCTCCCGCGCTTACAGGAAGCGGTGGAGCGCATCGCGCGTGGCTTGAAGAGCTGGCAAGGCTGATGCGCTTTTATCCTCCTCTGGAAGAGGCGCGCCTGATCCGGCGTTACAAGCGTTTTCTCGCCGATATCGAAACCGTTAGCGGCGAGTTGCTGACCATTCACTGCCCGAACACCGGCTCGATGCTCAATTGTCAGGTCGAAGGCGGGCAGGTCTGGTTCAGCCGCTCCAATGACCCGAAACGCAAATTGCCGGGAACCTGGGAAATTGGTGAAACCCCGCAGGGCCGCTTGTTTTGCGTGAATACCGCACGGGCTAACGGTCTGGTTGAAGAGGCGTTGCAGGCTGGCGTTATCACTGAGTTGAACGGCTTTACCGCGTTGAAGCGCGAAGTGGCCTACGGGCAGGAAAAGAGCCGTATCGATTTTCGCCTCGAATACCCCAGCGGCCCGGCGTACGTGGAAGTGAAAAGCGTCACCCTGGGCTTCGACGGAACGGTAGTAGCGGCGTTTCCCGATGCCGTGACCCAGCGTGGCGCCAAGCATCTGCGGGAATTGGCGCATCTGGCGCGGGACGGGATTCGCGCGGTGCAGTTGTATTGCGTCAATCTGACCGGGATTGAAGCGGTGCGGCCGGCGAAGGAAATCGATTCGGCTTATGCCGATGCGCTTCTCGAAGCAGTGGCCTGCGGTGTTGAGGTGTTGGCGTATGGCGTGCGACTGGACCATGAAGAGATGGTCATCGACCGGCGTCTCGATGTGCTGCTTAACGGCTAAACATCGATCCACAGTCCTTGCGCATCTTCCCGGCAATTGATAGCGGTGAGTGATTGCCCCGCGCACGGTCCAGCCACGCATTCACCGTCCTCGATCAGAAACAGTGCGCCGTGGGTGGCGCACTGGATCAGGCTGTTGCTCGGGTCGAGAAACTGGTCGGGTTGCCATTCCAGCCCGACGCCGCGGTGCGGGCAGCGATTGAGGTAGATGTAGACCTGGCCGCTGCGACGTACGGCGAACAGCTTGTTACCGTCGATCTCGAACCCACGGCTTTTCGCTTCGCCCAGATCGGCGCCAGCGCAGAGAAACTTCATGGCTATCCTCTAGTGTCTGCTCGTGTCCGGATATGTCCGAGCTTGACGTTTAAATGCAAACAATTATCAAATGGCGGCCTTCGCCCGCAGGGCGGCTGGCAGATGTCGAGGATACTTGGCCTGTCCTGTCGATGCCCGGGAAAACTTCTTTCAAGGAAGCTGTGTATGCGCCTGAGTACCCGCGTTGTTGTGCTGTGTGCCGGACTGTTCGTCAGCCATCAGGCTGCAGCGGCCGATTTGCCGCAACGTTGGGTCAGCGCCGGCGGTGCACTGTCTGAATGGGTCAGTGCGTTGGGCGGCGAGTCGAAGCTGGTCGGCGTTGATACCACCAGTCAGCATCCGGAGTCGTTGAAGGCGCTGCCGAGCATCGGCTATCAGCGCAGCCTTTCCGCCGAGGGCATTCTCAGTCTGCGCCCGGATGTCCTTATCGGCACCGAAGAAATGGGCCCGCCACCGGTACTGTCGCAAGTAAAAGCGGCCAAGGTGCAGGTGGCATTGTTCTCGGCTCAGCCCGATTTGCCGACAGTTGAGAAAAACGTTACCCGTCTCGGTCAATTGCTCGGCGCTGAAACCCAGGCCAGGCAACTGCTGGAAAGTTATCAACAGCAACTCGACGCGCAGAAAGTGCGGGTTGCTGACGCGCAGTCCAGGCAGAAAGCGCCGGGCGTGCTGCTATTGCTCGGTCATGCCGGTGGCAAACCGTTGATCGCCGGTAAAGACACTGCCGCCGACTGGCTGCTGCAACAGGCGGGCGGGCATAACCTGGCGACGCATACCGGTTACAAACCGTTTTCCGTGGAATCCCTCGCCAGCCTCGATCCTGAAGTGCTGGTATTCGCCGACCGTGCGTTGACCGGTGACGCGGCGAAAGCGGCGCTGTTCAAGGAGAACCCGATTCTCAATTCAAGTCGCGCGGCCAAAACCGGCCGTGTGTTGGAGCTGGATCCGACGCTGCTGGTCGGTGGGCTCGGACCGCGTCTGCCGGCAGCGCTGAAAACCCTGTCTGACGGTTTCTACCCGGCCAAGAGCGGCCAATGACCACATTGGTCAAACCCCGTGGCTTGTTCATTGGCCTGACGCTTCTCTGTCTGCTGGCGATCTGGCTGTCGTTGGCGCTGGGGCCGGTGAGCCTGCCGCTGTTCGATACGTTGCGCGCAGCGTTGCGCATGCTCGGCGTGCCGCTGGCGCCGGAGGGGCTGGAGCAGGCTGAGCTGATTCTCGGGCAGATTCGTCTGCCGCGAACCTTGCTCGGGTTGGCGGTCGGTGGCGTGCTAGCCTTGTCGGGCGTGGCAATGCAGGGATTGTTTCGCAATCCGCTGGCGGATCCGGGGTTGGTTGGCGTTTCCAGCGGCGCGGCGCTTGGGGCGGCGATTGCGATTGTCGGTGGTTCGTTTTTTGGTGGTTTGCCGGAGTGGTTCGGGCCGTATCTGTTGTCGGTCTGTGCGTTTCTCGGCGGGCTCGGCGTAACAGCGCTGGTCTATCGACTGGGTCGACGCAACGGTCAGACCAACGTCGCAACCATGTTGCTGGCAGGCATTGCGCTGACAGCGCTGGCGGGTTCGGCAGTAGGTCTGTTCACTTATCTGGCGGATGACGCGACCCTGCGCACGCTGACCTTCTGGAACCTCGGCAGCCTCAATGGCGCCAGTTACGCGCGGTTGTGGCCACTGCTGATCATCAGCGCCGGCGTGGCGTTGTGGCTACCGCGTCGGGCCAAGGCGTTGAATGCTCTGTTGCTGGGCGAATCGGAAGCCGGGCATTTGGGTATCGATGTCGAAAAGCTCAAACGCGAGTTGGTGTTTTGTACGGCGCTGGGCGTCGGCGCGGCGGTGGCGGCGGCGGGCATGATCGGTTTCGTCGGTTTGGTGGTGCCGCATCTGGTGCGCTTGCTGGCGGGCCCGGATCACAAAGTCTTGCTACCGGCATCGGTGCTGGCCGGGGCGAGCCTGTTGCTGTTGGCTGATCTGGTCGCTCGGTTGGCGCTGGCGCCGGCGGAGCTGCCGATCGGTATCGTCACCGCGTTTATCGGTGCGCCGTTCTTCCTTTATCTGCTGCTGCGAGGACGTGCCTGATGTTGCGCGCGCAAAATCTGCACATCCAGCGTGGCCGCAAGGCAGTGCTCAGCGATGTCACGCTGCAACTGGAACCAGGTGAAGTGCTCGGAGTGCTCGGGCCGAACGGCGCTGGTAAAAGTACCTTGCTGGGCGCCTTGTGCGGTGAATTGGCGGCGAGTGCGGGCGAGGTTTCGCTCGACGGGCAGGCATTGAGTCACTGGACTGGCCCGCAGCGTGCGCAACGATTGGCGGTGTTGCCGCAAGTGTCGACGCTGGATTTTGCCTTTCGCGTCGAGGAAGTGGTCGGTATGGGGCGCTTGCCTTATCAAAGCGGTCGGGTGCGCGATGACGAAATCATCGCGGCGGCTTTGGCTGCAGCGGATGCCGGGCATCTGAGCGGACGCAGTTATCTGGCGCTGTCCGGTGGCGAACGGCAGCGTGTGCATCTGGCGCGAGTACTGGCGCAATTGTGGCCGGGCCAGGCCGGGCAGACGTTGCTGCTCGATGAGCCAACGTCGATGCTTGATCCACTGCATCAACACACGACGTTGCAAGCGGTGCGCGAGTTCGCTGATCATGGCGCAGCGGTTTTGGTCATCCTGCATGATCTGAATCTGGCGGCGCGTTATTGTGATCGCATTCTGCTGCTTGAAGGCGGGCGTCCGGTGGCTCTGGATACGCCGGAGCAGGTGCTGCGGCCGGACTCGCTGAAAGCCGTGTTCGGTCTCGAAGTCTTGGTGCAGCCGCACCCGGAGCGTGGGCATCCGCTGATCATCGCCCGGTGATTGAATCATCGAGGTGATTGCATGCGTGGCTTGTGGCTGTTGGCGGTGGTGTGGCTTGCGGGGTGTCAGCATGGGATTGCGCCACCGCCGATCAATGGCGAGATTCGCGATCTGCGTAGCGGTCAGGTGCTGACGGCGCAGCAACTGTTGGTGCGTCTTGCTGCGCCGGAGCGGCTGATCATTGGCGAGCAGCATGATAATGCCGATCATCATGTCGCGCAGTTATGGCTGTTGCGCGCACTTGGCGAACAACGCCCGCAAGGCAGTCTGTTGCTGGAAATGCTGACGCCGGACCAGCAGCCAAAAGTTGATGCCGTTCGCCAGGCGGCATCGCCGCCGTCCGGTCTTCCTGAAACGCTGGCCTGGCAGGAGGGCTGGGACTGGAATCTTTATGGTCCGATCATTCGTTTCGCCCTAACGCAAACTTATCCGCTGCTGGCGGCCAATCTTGAAAACAGCGAAATCCGGGCCTTTTATCGCCATCCTCCGCTTCTGAACGGTGCGCACAGTAACGCGCCATCGGTGAAAGAAACGCTGCTGGAACAGATCGCTGAGTCTCACTGCGGTTTACTGCCCGAATCACAGATGCCGGCGATGCTCGCCGTTCAGCAACAGCGTGATCGGCGGATGGCAGAACGCTTGCTGGCTGCACCGAAACCGGCTCTGTTGTTGGCCGGCGCGTGGCATGCACGCAAGGACGTCGGCGTGCCGCTTCACGTTGTGGATTTGGGCGCCATTGAGTCACCGACAGTGCTGATGCTGGCAGAGCAGGGCGGCGAAGTGACCGCCGCGATGGCCGATTACGTTTGGTATACGCCTGCAACACCAAAACAGGACTACTGCGAACAGATGCGTAAACAGTTCGGCAAATGACTTTTCCACAGGCAAAAAAAGACCCGGTAAAAACCGGGTCAAATAACCGTGATTAGCCTGATGAGGAGATAATCTGAGAGTCCGAACCAAGGGCTTTTCAGAATATCGACTGATCTCGCGATCAGTTGTGATAATCATAGCGATTCTCATTAGCGCGTCAACAACTGTTTTCTCATTTCTTTGATTTAGTCTTGGAAATGGCCGTAATGGCCCGGAAACAAAGGACGTGGCGTCAGCTTTTGGTTGCACTCAATTGGCTGACCTGCTTGTTCAGTTGGCCGATCCGTCGCGCCATGCTCTCGATGAGGCTGTGTGCGATCTTCGGATTGGTGCGGGTCATGCTCAAGAATTGCTCACCGGGAATCAGCATCACAGTGCTTGGCTCCCGGGCAATGACCGTGGCATTGCGCGGCTCATGCGTGAATACCGCCATCGCGCCGAATATTTCGTCCTTGGGCACTTCGCCGACCTTGTGGCCATCGACAAACGCTTCGGCATGCCCGTCGATGATCACGAACACATGATCGGCGGCGTCACCCTGGTTGATCAGAACCGTCCCGGCCTCAACCCGCTTAAAACCATTGGTGCTGCGAAACTCGCGAGGTTTCAGCTCCGCCACGGCATGGGCGAGCATTGCCATTTGCCCCAGCAGGTACGCAAGAAACTGCTCTGCCCGGCGGCCGTCGGCATACAAATGCTCGAACACCGCAACGCGTCGATAGGGCATCAGGCGCAATGGCCCGTCGCTGCACAAGCGGCAATCGCCCCAGTCATCGCCACGCTGCAGGCCGATCAAATCGCCGTCCTGCCAATAAAACAGCGGCCGGGCAGCGATGCTGCCGGTGATCACGCCTTCCGTCAGCAGAAACAATTGATCGCCGGGTAACTGCGCGAGCAAATCATCCGGCGCGTCCAGCTGCAGTTCCGCGCCGCACGGCGCCAAACCCTGCAGCCACTGCGCAGGCAAACTCTGCAGGCGATTGATCAGTGCATCGGCCCAAGCCGATTGTTCCCCCAATAAATACATGACGGTCAATGCCCGTTCAGTTTTTGTGGCGCGAGGAAATGGCTTCGAGCTGCTTGTTCAGGGCGTCCTTGCGTTCGGCGGGGATGTCGTTCCAGTGCACATCCATCAACGCGCCTTCGATCGCATACAACAACACCTTCGATGCGCGAAACCCGCGGGTACGCACAGCCCGGTAGGCGTCCACCGCGCCCAGGCGACGCAAGTCGGAGGCGCTATGGATGCCCACGGCATGCAGCCATTGCGCCGACGTCTTGCCAAGATTCTTCAGGTGTTGCAGTTCATCATTCATCAAGCCTCCTTGCGACGGCCGAATGGTGCGTGGGCGAGCTTCTCAGGAGTGTAGCCATCAGTAGGAAAAGCGTGGTTGTTTGGTCGGATTCGACGCAAATGCTTCTAAGAAAGGGCGCTTGAACGGCCTGCGAACGCAGAAAGGCGGGATAAACACAAAAATAAATGTGGGAGCGAGCCTGCTCGCGAAAGCGTTCTGACTTTCACGATCAGGGTGACTGACACTCCGTCTTCGCGAGCAGGCTCGCTCCCACCCAGCGGGCGTTGTGTCAGAGAATAATGAGGCGATCAGCGAGTGCGATAACGCAACCGCGTACCGAAATTCATCGACATCAGAATCTCGTCAGCGCTCAGCTCCGGCGGGAAGTACGCCCCGGAAATCTGCGCGTGGGCCAGGCTTGCGCCTTCAAGCGAGGCGTTGCGGAAATCGATACCGCGAAGATCGGCGGATCGGAAGTACGCGTCGCGGAAATCCACGCCATCGGCATTCAGTTCACGCAGATCGAGACCACGGAAATCGCCACCGACCATATCGATCGGGCCATCCTGTGGACGCTCTTTGTTGAAACCTGTGATGTCGTCTTTGTGCAGCAAGGCATACAGCGGGGTGTCGAGAAGTTTCGGCTGGCTCATGTCATATCACCGTTGGTTTTATGACGCCAGTATAGTGCCACTATTTGACGGCCGTGAAGCAAGCGAGGGCTTCACGGCCGAAATAGTTTCTTACAGGCCGGGCAGGCGCTGACGGATCTGCGCGACCACGGTGTCCAGGGTGCCGGACTCATTGGTCTGCACGCGTTTGCTGCGCAGGATTTCTTCCGGCGTCAGCGCTTCACGATTGGCCTGCTGCGCTTCGATCACGGCCAGTGTGGCGTCGGACGGATCCTGTTTGTCCGCCTGACGAATCGCCAGCCAGCTCTCGATCACCGCTTGCGGCGCGTTGCAGTCGAGGATCAGGAATGGCGTACCGGTGGCCTCGGCGATCTTCGCCGCGTTGTCGCGCTGCTCGCGCTTGAGGTAGGTGGCATCGATCACCACCGGGAAACCAGCGTGCAGGATCACTTCAGCGATTTCATGCAGGCGCGCGTAGGTCGCGGTGCTGGCGTCGGCACTGTAAATGCCGGCCTGCACGTCGTTGGCGACGGTTTGCTCGCCGAACAGACGCTTGCGTTCTACGTCCGACCGCAGACGAATCGCGCCCAGCGCTTCGACCAGACGCATGGCCACGTGGCTTTTGCCGACAGCGGAAACGCCGTGGGTGATCGCCATGAAGCGCGAAGGAATGGTGCTGTAGCTTTCCGCCAGGTTGGCGTAGTTGCGGTACTGGCGCAGGGTGGTGGCGCGCTGCACCGGGGTCGCGTCCGCCGGCATGCTGAACAGTGCAACCTTGGCGCGAACCAGGGCGCGGTAGGCTTTATAGAAGTTCAGCACTTCCAGGCCTTGATAGTCGCCGGTCAGCTCCAGGTACTGGCTGATGAAACGGCGCGCCAGGGATTTCAGGCCACGGTCTTCCAGGTCCATCGCGAGGAAACCGGTGTCAGCCCAGACGTCAGTGAAGCGGAACGGCTCGTTGAACTCGATGCAGTCGAAAATCACCACTTTGCCATCGATGACCGTGGCGTTCCCCAGGTGGATATCGCCGTGGCATTCACGGGTAAAGCCTTCGACCTTGCGTTGGGCGAACAACGGCTTTAGACGCTCGAAGCTGCTTTCGGCCCAGGCTTTCAATGCGTCGAGTTGCAGCAAATCGTTTTTGTCGCTGAGGAACGGCAGGATCTGCTCGAAGTTTTGCGACACCGGCGCCATCACGCTGTCCGGAGTGCCAGCGTCGTGTTCAGCCGGGACTTTTGGCGCGGCGAGGTGGAAACGGGCAATCTGCTCGGCCATCTCATCGATGTGCTGGGTAGTCAGCTCGCCATTGGCTTGCAAGGTGCTGAGCAAACCGGTCTGCGGGAACTGGCGCATTTTCAGCACGTATTCGATCGCTACGCCGTCGCCACCCAGTTGCGGCGCTTCAATGCTGCCGGTCACCGGCAACACTTCCAGATACAGATCATCGGTCAGGCGCTGGTTCAGACGCAGCTCTTCAGCGCAGAAATGCGCGCGCGACTCGAGGCCGGTGAAGTCGAGGAAGCCGAAATTCACCGGCTTCTTCACTTTATAAGCGAAGGGACCGGTAAGGATCACCCACGAGATATGGGTTTCGATGACCTGAAACCCTTCGACAGGGTGCGGGTAGAGGGCCGGGTTTTGCAGGGCAGCGATCAGTGACTGGCTCACGGGCGATCCTTCAGAGACTGGGGGAAATTCGAGGTCGCCATTATGGCCGCTCGCCAGCCTGACGCAAACCTCGGAGCGCTCCTGTTGAGGATGAATAAAGTGCGTATAATCCGCCGCCATGACTCGAACTCGATCTCCCCGTACCAAGAAAAAACCACCCTCCAAGGGCCTGAGCCCGTGGTTGAGCTGGGCCATTAAACTCAGTCTGGTCGGCCTTGTGGTGCTGGCCGGCTTCGCCGTTTACCTCGATGCCGTGGTGCAGGAGAAGTTCTCCGGCAAGCGCTGGACCATCCCGGCCAAGGTTTACGCGCGGCCGCTTGAGCTGTTCGTCGGACAAAAGCTCAGCAAGGACGATTTCCTCACCGAACTCGATGCCCTCGGCTATCGCCGCGAAGCCGTGAGCAATGGCCCCGGTGCTGCAGCCGTCAGCGGCAACACAGTCGATCTGAATACCCGTGGCTTCCAGTTTTACGAAGGTCTGGAGAAACCGCAGCCGGTGCGCGTGCGTTTCTCTGGCGATTACGTGGCCGAGCTGTCGGCGACCAACGGTTCGAAACTCTCCGTGGTGCGCCTCGAACCGCTGATGATTGGCGGCATTTATCCGAAAAATCTCGAAGACCGCATTCTGATCAAACTCGATCAGGTGCCGCCGTATCTGCTCGAAACTCTGGTCGCTGTCGAAGACCGTGATTTTTACAGCCACTGGGGCGTCTCGCCGAAGTCGATTGCCCGCGCAGTCTGGGTTAACACCTCTGGCGGCAAGATGACCCAGGGCGGCAGTACGCTGACCCAGCAGTTGGTGAAAAACTTCTACCTGACCAACGAACGCAGCCTGACCCGCAAGCTCACCGAAGCAATGATGGCGATGCTGCTGGAACTGCATTACGACAAGAAAGAAATCCTTGAGGCTTACCTCAACGAAGTCTTCGTCGGCCAGGACGGTCAGCGTGCGGTGCACGGTTTCGGTCTGGCCAGCCAGTTCTTCTTCGGTCAGCCATTGTCCGAGCTGAAACTGCATCAGGTGGCGTTGCTGGTCGGCATGGTCAAAGGCCCGTCCTACTACAACCCGCGTCGTAATCCCGAGCGCGCGCTGGAGCGGCGTAACCTGGTGCTCGACGTGCTTGAGCAGCAAGGCGTGGCGACTGCCGAGCAGGTCGAAGCGGCGAAGAAAATGCCGCTGGGCGTGACCACTCGCGGCAAGCTCGCCGACAGCTCGTTCCCGGGCTTTATCGATCTGGTCAAACGTCAGTTGCGTGAAGACTACCGCGACGAAGACTTGACCGAAGAAGGCCTGCGCATCTTCACCAGTTTCGACCCGATCCTGCAGATGAAAGCCGAGGCCTCGGTCAACGACACTTTCAAACGTCTGGCCGGGCGCAAGGGCTCCGATGACGTGGAAGCGGCGATGGTCGTGACCAACCCGGAAACCGGCGAAGTCCAGGCAATGATCGGCAGCCGTCAGGCCAGTTATGCCGGGTTCAACCGCGCACTGGATGCGGTGCGGCCGATCGGTTCGTTGATCAAGCCGGCGGTTTATCTGACCGCGCTCGAGAAACCGAGTCAGTACACCCTGACCAGTTGGCTGTCGGACGACCCGTTGTCGGTCAAAGGCGCGAACGGTCAGGTGTGGAAACCGCAGAACTATGACCGCCGCTCGCACGGCACCGTGTTCCTCTATCAGGGCCTGGCGCATTCCTACAACCTGTCGACCTCGCGTCTGGGTCTGGAAGTCGGTGTGCCGAATGTGCTGAAAACACTCGGTCGTCTGGGCGTAACGCGTGAGTTCCCGGCGTTCCCTTCGATGTTGCTGGGTGCTGGCGGCATGACCCCGATCGAAGTCGCGACCATGTACCAGACGCTGGCCAACGGTGGTTTCAACACGCCAATGCGCGGGATTCGCAGCGTGCTGACCGCCGAGGGCGAGCCGCTCAAACGTTATCCGTTCCAGATCGAGCAGCGTTTCGATCCAGCGTCCATTTATCTGATCCAGAACGCCATGCAGCGCGTGATGCGCGAAGGTACCGGCAGCTCGGTTTATAACGTGCTGCCCAAGACTCTGACGCTGGCCGGCAAGACCGGTACCAGTAACGATTCCCGCGACAGCTGGTTCGCTGGTTTCAGTCAGGATCTGCTGGCGGTGGTCTGGCTGGGGCGCGACGATAACGGCAAGACACCGTTCACCGGTGCCACCGGTGCGCTGCAGGTTTGGACCAGTTTCATGCGCAAGGCCGATCCGCTGCCGCTGGACATGCCGCAGCCGGACAACGTCGTGCAGGCGTGGGTCGATTCGCGGACCGGACAGGGCTCCGATGCCAACTGCCCAGGCGCGGTGCAGATGCCGTATATTCGCGGCAGCGAACCGCCACCCGGCGCCGCGTGTGCGGGCGAAACGCCTGCTTCCGGCGAATCGGTGATGGATTGGGTCAAGGGCTGGATGAATTAAGCAAAGAGGGTTTCAAGTGAACAAGTGGTTGATTCCAGCGGTGACCGCCGTGGCTTTGCTCAGCGGCTGCTCTACCGTACAGCGTGGTTCGATTCCGGTGGTTGACTCCGGTACCGCGGTGTCCAACAGCGAACGCATCTCGGCCAATGGCGGTTTCCGTCAAACAACGGTCAAGCGTCCTGCGCAGGGCCAGACTCAGGCGATTCCGCAAGGTGATACTGGCGTGGTGGTGATGGTACCGGGTGGTGGTGCAACAACCTCTGCACCGATCAGCTCTTCGCCAATTGTGCCGGGACCGGCATCCGGCGGTATCACGGCAGGGCCGTACAATCCTTCGCCGGCTGACTCCGCGCCGATCAATTCCGGCAGCTACAGCATGCCATCGACCCCGAGCGGGATTCCTTCCGCCAGTAGTGGTGGCGGCCTGTCGGCCGACGAACAACTGGACGGTCCGGTGCTTGCCTTGCTGACCACTGCGCAACAGCAGCAGGCCGGTGGCGACCTCAATGGCGCTTCGTCCAGCCTGGAGCGTGCTCAGCGCGTCGCTCCACGTGAGCCGCAAGTGCTTTATCGTCTGGCGCAGGTGCGTATGGCTCAAGGCGATGCACCGCAAGCCGAGCAGTTCGCCCGTCGTGCGCTGACCATGGCCAACGGTCGCCCTGACCTGCAAGCCAACCTGTGGGAAATCATTGCTCAGTCCCGTGAGAAACAAGGCGATTCCGCCGGCGCCGCTCAGGCCCGTCAGAAGGCTAAGGTTTCGCTGTGATGGATGCCCGTTTCCCGAAAATCGCCGATCAGCTGTTGCTGATCGAGCGTGAGCTGCGCACGCAGGGCTGGTGGGATGAGGTTTCGCCGTCGGCCGAAGCGCTGAGCAGTGTCGAGCCATTCTCGGTCGATACACTGGACTTCGAGCAGTGGCTGCAATGGATCTTCCTGCCACGGATGAAGATGATCCTCGAACAGGATCTGCCATTGCCGAATGCCTCGGGTATTCAGGAAATGGCCGAAATGGTCTTCGCCCAGCGCAACCTGCAGGGCAAGGACCGTCAGCTTCAGGTGCTGCTCAAAGAGTTTGACCTGCTGATCACTGCCTCGCGTTGAATTGGAAACTGCCAGTCGCTACTGGCAGTTTTCACTTATCTGTTTCTGCGCCTCGACAATGCGCTCATGCCGCTGTGCATCGTCCAGCCGGCGCAATTGCCCCTCCACTTCCTCCCTCAAGCGCGGATTGTTCTGCAATTGGGCCAGGTTCGTCCGTGCCTGCTCGCAAAACTGCTTGAGCTGTGCCTGTTGGTCGGCGACCTGTTTCTTCACCTTGTCATCAATCGCCTTCTGATCGCCCAATACACCGCTGCCCGGCATTGCCGCCGGTTTCGGCGGCGTCGAGGAGGGCGTCTGCAAAGTCGTCGACGGCTGACCCGGTGGCGGCTGCGCATCGAAATGGGTGACCCCTTGAACATCGACCCATTTGTAGATTTGAGCGGCCATGCACCATGGGCTGAGGCCGATCAGCAGAGTAAGGAGGAGCGTTCGCATGCTGATTCCTTGGCAAAATTGCGCAATTGACACTAACAGAGTAGCGGTTTTCAGGTTTTTTCTTGCGTTCTCATGTGCTTACCCACAATTAACCACACAGACGACTTGACTTGGAGAGGGCGAAACAGAAGAATCCAAAGTCCGCTGTAGAGGGACTGCCAGAAGCAGACCCACTCGGTAGATCATGAGGCGCACATCCGCGCCGACCTGTTACACCCGCAACGCGTTACCTCGCGCTGGGTGGGAAAGGCCCGCAACACTTGGGACGATCCCAATACTTGCTCAGTCAGTGCTGACGTAGTCGGCGACCACCGTCGCTCATGCTCTGCCGAGAAGTAAACCTATTAAGACCCGCCCCTTTTTTGTGGACGGTATTCTGGCGTTTTAGAGGTGAACAACGTGGAGCTTTTATCTGGCGGTGAGATGCTCGTCCGCTTTTTGCGTGACGAAGGCGTCAAATATATCTACGGGTACCCGGGTGGTGCTCTCCTGCATGTTTACGATGCCCTGTTCAAAGAACCGGAAGTGAATCACATCCTGGTTCGTCACGAACAAGCGGCAACCCATATGGCTGATGGCTACGCCCGTGCCACCGGTAAAGCCGGCGTGGTATTGGTGACTTCCGGTCCAGGCGCCACAAACGCCATCACCGGTATCGCCACGGCCTATATGGATTCGATTCCAATGGTGATCATTTCCGGTCAGGTGCCAAGCACCATGGTCGGCACCGACGCGTTCCAGGAAACCGACATGATCGGTATCTCCCGGCCGATCGTGAAGCACAGCTTCATGATCAAGCACGCTTCGGAAATCCCGGAAGTCATGAAGAAGGCCTTCTACCTGGCGCAATCCGGTCGTCCGGGCCCGGTCGTGGTCGATATCCCGAAAGACATGACCAACCCGGCCGAGAAGTTCGAATACATCTTCCCGAAGAAAGCCAAGCTGCGTTCCTACAGCCCGGCCGTTCGCGGTCACTCCGGGCAAATCCGCAAGGCAGCAGAAATGCTTCTGGCGGCCAAGCGCCCAGTGCTCTATTCCGGTGGCGGCGTGATTCTCGGCAACGGTTCCGCACCGCTGACCGAACTGGCAAAAATGCTTAACCTGCCCGTGACCAACACTTTGATGGGCCTGGGCGGTTTCCCCGGCACTGATCGTCAGTTCATCGGCATGCTCGGCATGCACGGCAGCTACACCGCCAACCTGGCGATGCACCACGCTGACGTGATCCTCGCTGTCGGCGCGCGTTTCGACGATCGCGTGATCAACGGCCCGGCGAAGTTCTGCCCGAACGCCAAGATCATTCACATCGACATCGACCCGGCATCGATTTCCAAGACCATCAAGGCCGACGTGCCTATCGTTGGTCCGGTTGAGAGCGTCCTGACCGAAATGGTCGCGATCCTCAAGGAAATCGGCGAGACCCCGAACAAGGAGTCCGTGGCCAGCTGGTGGAAGCAGGTTGATGAATGGCGCGGTGATCGCGGTCTGTTCCCTTACGAAAAGGGCGACGGCAGCCTGATCAAGCCGCAGACCGTGATCGAAACCCTCTGCGAAGTGACCAAGGGTGAAGCCTTCATCACTTCCGACGTGGGCCAGCACCAGATGTTCGCGGCGCAGTACTACACGTTCAACAAGCCGAATCGCTGGATCAACTCCGGCGGTCTGGGCACCATGGGCTTCGGTTTCCCGGCGGCCATGGGCATCAAGTTGAGCTTCCCGGATGACGATGTTGCCTGCGTCACCGGTGAAGGCAGTATCCAGATGAACATCCAGGAACTGTCGACCTGCCTGCAATATGGCTTGCCAGTAAAAATCGTCATCCTCAACAACGGCGTTCTGGGGATGGTTCGTCAGTGGCAGGACATGAGCTACGGCAGCCGTCACTCGCACTCCTACATGGAATCGCTGCCTGACTTCGTCAAGCTGGCTGAAGCCTACGGCCACGTCGGCGTACGCATCACCGAATCGAAAGATCTGAAGTCGAAGATGGCAGAAGCGTTCGCGATGAAGGATCGTCTGGTGATCATCGACGTTTCGGTCGACACCAGCGAGCACGTCTATCCGATGCAGATCAAAGACGGCTCCATGCGCGATATGTGGCTGAGCAAGACGGAGCGTACTTAATCATGCGGCACATTATTTCCTTGCTTCTGGAAAACGAACCCGGCGCTTTGTCTCGCGTAGTCGGCCTGTTCTCGCAGCGCAACTACAACATCGAAAGCCTGACCGTGGCACCTACCGAAGACCCGACCCTGTCGCGTCTGACGCTGACCACCGTTGGCCACGATGAAGTCATCGAGCAGATCACCAAAAACCTGAACAAGCTGATCGAAGTGGTCAAGCTGGTGGATCTGTCGGAAAGTGCTCACATCGAGCGCGAACTGATGTTGGTCAAGGTCAAGGCCACTGGTGCCCAGCGCGCCGAGATCAAACGCACCACCGATATTTACCGTGGACAGATCGTCGATGTCAGTGCCAGCGTGTATACCGTTCAATTGACCGGTACCAGCGACAAGCTCGACAGCTTCATTCAGTCCATCGGCACCGCATCGATTCTGGAAACCGTCCGTAGCGGCGTGACCGGCATTGCCCGCGGCGACAAAGTACTCAGCATCTAAACCAAATTAGCGAATGGCCTGAACGGCCTGGATATAAAGGGGAAATTCATGAAAGTTTTCTACGATAAAGACTGCGACCTGTCGATCATCCAGGGCAAGAAAGTTGCCATCATCGGTTACGGTTCCCAGGGCCATGCCCAAGCGTGCAACCTGAAAGATTCCGGTGTCGACGTTACCGTTGGTCTGCGTAAAGGTTCGGCCACTGTTGCCAAAGCTGAGGCTCACGGCCTGAAAGTGACTGACGTTGCTTCCGCTGTCGCTGCTGCCGACCTGGTCATGATCCTGACCCCAGACGAGTTCCAGTCCTCGCTGTACAAGAACGAAATCGAGCCGAACATCAAGAAAGGCGCCACCCTGGCCTTCTCCCACGGCTTCGCGATCCACTACAACCAGGTTGTTCCGCGTGCCGACCTCGACGTGATCATGATCGCGCCGAAAGCCCCGGGCCACACCGTACGTTCCGAGTTCGTGAAAGGCGGCGGTATCCCTGACCTGATCGCGATCTACCAGGACGCCTCGGGCAACGCCAAAAACGTTGCACTGTCCTACGCTGCCGGCGTTGGTGGCGGTCGTACCGGCATCATCGAAACCACTTTCAAGGACGAGACCGAAACCGACCTGTTCGGCGAACAAGCCGTACTGTGCGGCGGTACCGTTGAATTGGTCAAAGCCGGTTTCGAAACCCTGGTTGAAGCTGGCTACGCGCCGGAAATGGCCTACTTCGAGTGCCTGCACGAACTGAAGCTGATCGTTGACCTCATGTACGAAGGCGGTATCGCCAACATGAACTACTCGATCTCCAACAACGCCGAATACGGCGAGTACGTGACTGGCCCGGAAGTGATCAACGCCGAGTCCCGTCAGGCCATGCGCAATGCCCTGAAACGTATTCAGGACGGCGAATACGCCAAAATGTTCATCAGCGAAGGCGCAACCGGCTACCCTTCGATGACCGCCAAGCGTCGTAACAACGCCGCTCACGGTATCGAAATCATCGGCGAGCAACTGCGCTCCATGATGCCGTGGATCGGTGCCAACAAGATCGTCGACAAAGCCAAAAACTAAGTCGTCGTCCCTTGTATGAAAAAACGCGGCCTCGGCCGCGTTTTTTCGTTTGAGCCGTTGGTTCTGGTATAAAGCTGCAGCGTTTGTGGCCGAACTGTCGTCCTCGAACATCTGTCGAAATTTCTCCAAACCGTTGCAAGGTAATGTCCATGAGCGAACGTCCCGAAGAGCCGAACAAGGCTTCTGACGCCGAAAGCCTGCTGCCCATCGATGAACACATCGAAGAAGGGCACGACGCAGAAGGTCGTAAAGTCCGGCATCGTGGTATCTATCTGCTGCCGAACCTGTTCACCACTGCGAACCTGTTCGCAGGGTTTTACTCCATCATCAACTCCATGAGCGCCCAGGCTGCGTTGAGTGCCGGTGATTCGGCGAATGCGAGCAAGTATTTCGCGTTCGCCGCGATCGCGATTTTCGTCGCCATGGTGCTCGACGGCCTCGACGGTCGTGTCGCGCGCATGACCAATACGCAAAGTGCCTTTGGCGCCGAGTACGACTCGCTGTCGGACATGGTCGCGTTCGGTGTCGCACCGGCGTTGCTCGCCTTCGGCTGGGCGCTGGGTGACATGGGCAAGGTTGGCTGGATGGTCGCCTTCATCTATGTAGCGGGCGCGGCGTTGCGTCTGGCGCGTTTCAACACGCAGGTTGGCACGGCCGATAAACGTTATTTCATTGGTCTGGCCAGCCCGGCAGCGGCCGGTGTAGTGGCGGGGATTGTCTGGGCGTTCAGCGATTACGGGATTCAGGGTTCGAAGATGTCGTTCCTGGTCGCATTGATGGTCGCGGCTGCCGGCATGCTGATGGTCAGCAACATCAAGTACAACAGCTTTAAGGAGCTGGACTTGAAAGGACGCGTGCCGTTTGTGGCGATCCTTGCAGTGGTGCTGGTGTTCGCCGTGGTCTTCAGCGATCCACCGCGCATTCTGCTGCTGGTGTTCCTCGCCTACGCCGCTTCCGGCCCGGTGCAGTACCTGTTGCATCTTCGTCGCCACAAAAAAGCCGAGTGATGTAATTTCCCGCATACTCCGCAGTCTATGGGTGCATCTGTCCTCCAAAGCTGCGGAGTTGTCATGCTGATCAAAATCCCCAAAGCGTCCGACTGCAACGAGTCGGATGTCACGCCTGAATCCATTTATCTCTCTCGCCGCCAATTGTTGGGTGCCACTGCTGTCGGTCTTGCCGTCAGTAGCCTGCCGCGCTGGGCCAATGCCGAGGATGCCGCTCGGTACGCCGATGTCGAGCCTGGCAAAGCGCCTGCATGGTTCAACGACAAGCTGTCTTCTACTAAATGGGGGGCAGTCAACGTCAAGGACGAGGCGATCACACCTTATAAAGATGCCACCCACTACAACAACTTCTATGAGTTCGGTACCGACAAGGGTGATCCGGCGGCGAATGCTGGCTCGCTGAAAACCGAACCGTGGAGTGTGGTGATAGACGGGGAGGTGGGTAAGCCAGGGCGATATGCGCTGGAAGACTTCATGAAACCGTACCAGTTGGAAGAGCGAATCTATCGCCTGCGCTGTGTAGAAGCGTGGTCGATGGTTATTCCGTGGATCGGTTTTCCGATCTCGGCGCTGCTTAAACAAGTCGAGCCGAACGCCAATGCCAAGTACATCCGCTTTGAGACCTTGCAGGATCCCAAGACCATGCCGGGGCAACGCTCTGGGTTTGCTTTGATCGACTGGCCTTATGTAGAAGGCTTGCGCCTGGATGAGGCGATGAATCCATTGGCCATTCTGGCGGTAGGCATGTATGGCCGCGAGTTGCCGAATCAGAATGGCGCGCCGCTGCGTTTGGTGGTGCCGTGGAAGTATGGCTTCAAGAGTGTTAAATCCATCGTGCGTATCAGTCTGGTCAGTGAGCAGCCGAAAACAACCTGGCAAAGCATCGCGGCAGATGAGTACGGCTTTTACGCAAATGTGAATCCAACCGTTGATCACCCACGCTGGACGCAGGCGCGGGAGCGGCGTCTGCCGAACAGCCTGTTCAAGCCGAACGTACGCGATACGCAGATGTTCAATGGCTACTCAGATGAAGTCGCTTCTTTATATACAGGGCTCGATCTGCGGAAGAACTACTGATGCGATTTCCGTTCTGGCGTATAGGCGTTTTCATTGCGGCGGCGATCTGGCCGATGCTCTGGTTGTATCAGGCACTTGGGGATTTGCTCGGGCCGGACCCCGGCAAAGTGTTGGTCGATCGGCTGGGGTTGGGAACACTGGTGTTGTTGTTGATCACCCTGAGCATGACGCCGCTGCAGAAACTCACCGGTTGGGCGGGGTGGATTGCGGTTCGCCGGCAGTTGGGGCTTTGGTGTTTTGCCTATGTGGTGTTGCACCTGTGTAGCTATATGGCATTTATCCTGGGGTTCGATTGGTCGCAGCTGGCGGTGGAGCTGCGCAAGCGGCCTTACATAATAGTCGGGGCGCTGGGTTTTCTTGGACTGCTGGCATTGGCGGTGACGTCCAATCGCTACAGTCAGCGTCGTTTGGGGCTGCGTTGGAAGAAGCTGCACCGCCTGGCGTACGTGATTCTGGGCTTGGGTTTGCTGCATATGCTGTGGATCGTGCGCGCCGATCTTGAGGAATGGGCGGTCTATGCCTCTATAGGGGCAGTGCTTCTGATGCTGCGTATTCCGCCGGTGACGCGTCGTATCCCGCGTTTGCTGGCTAAAAAGCAGGTTTTGCAAGAAAAGCGAAATTAACGGTTGACGGCAGATTCAGGATGTCTATAATTCGCCCCACTTCCGGCGCAGTCGAAACGGAAAACTCCTTGAGATTCAATGAGTTATGTG
>NZ_JAKNQL010000050.1 GCF_022662375.1 Pseudomonas sp. CROZ-RG-20F-R04-15
TTGATCGGGCATCACTGTCAGAGACTAGTTGAATGGCTGCTGAAAGGCGCCGCCCTCAATGTGATAAACCTTCGGTTCGTCCGAGAAATAATCTTCCAGCCCCAGCATGAACAGCCTATGGTCCTCACTCGCTTCAAAACCCGGCGTGTGTTCCTCAAGTGATTGCCAGCGCACGATCAGATTGAAAACCTCGGGCGTTTCGATCCCTTGCGCGAGCAGGTGCCCGCCGTAACCCTTGGCGCGGCTGAGCAACGGCTCGACCTCGGTAAACGCACGCCGAAACGCTTCAATTTGTTCTTTGTGAACGGGTAGCAGAGCGATCTCGTAAACCATGATGTTCTCCTCAGGACTGAGTTCAGCGATTGGCAAGTTCGGATGATGGCTCTACGGCAATCGCGATTTTCCCTTGAAGCCCGTTATTGGGACTTTCGAGCCGGGCATGGGCGAGGCCGATGTCGGCCAGCGAATAGACGGCGCCAACGTGTGGCCGTAACTGACCGCGAGCGATCAATGCGCTCAGTTCATCGAGCTTGCCGCGGTTTTGCCGGGTGAACACGAAGTGATAACTGGCGTTCTTGCCCCAGGCCTGAATGAGGTTTTGTGGCCGGGCAAGGTCGACGATCGACACCACGCGGCCAAGCTGTGCGAGCGCGTCGGGACTGCGCGACAGGGTGTCGCCGCCGATGGTGTCGAACACCACATCGACGCCACGACCCTCGGTTTCGCGCAGAATCGCATCAACGTAATCTTCCTTTTCGTAGTCGATCAGCACATCGGCACCCATGCGCCGTGCGAACTCGAAATTGCCTTCGCGAACGGTGGTGAAGACCTTCGCGCCGACAGCTTTGGCCAGCTGGATTGCAACATGGCCGACGCCGCCTGCGCCGCCGTGGATCAGGATGCTTTCGCCGACCCTGAGCGCGGCCCGCACGACCAATGCTTCCCACGCGGTTCCGCCCACCAGGCTCAGGCTGGCCGCTTCGAGGTGACTCAACGCGGGCGGCTTCTTGCCGACAATGCTTTGCGCCGCCACGTGGTACTCGGCATAACTGCCCGGGCCATCAAATATTTGCGGGGTGTACCAGACTTCGTCACCCGGCACGAACGCCGTCACCCCCAGGCCGACGGCTTCGACAACGCCCGAGACGTCGTGCCCGGTGATGGCGGGGAGGGGCACCAGGTCGGCATAGTCGCCACGGCGCACCTGATAATCCAGCGGGTTGATGGAGGTGGCGTGCACCCGCACCAGCACTTCTCCGGCTTGTGGCACTGGTTTGGGCACGTCGCACAGTTCGAACGATTGCGCGCCGCCAAATGATGTAAGGATCATCGCTTTCATTGCATTGCCTCGTTTCGGTAAAAAGGGATATCGGGAATTCTCGATATCATGGGGTAAAAAATTACAGCTCGCTGCCGATGATCTCGGCCAGCGCACTGATCGCTGCTTCGTTGCGTTTGTAATAAGTCCACTGGCCAATGCGCCTGACTTCGACCAAACCGGCGCGTTGCAACGTCGCCAGATAATCGGACACCGTCGACTGCGACAGCCCGACGCCTTCCTGAATACTGCTGACGCAAACGCCCACCGTGTACACGTCACCTTCATCCTGGGGAGGAAAGTGTTTCTCGGGATCCTTCAAGCCTTTGAGGATTTCCAGGCGTGTGCGGTTCGAGAGGGCTTTGAAGATTTCGAGTAGTTCCATGCCGCGAAGATATCGGAATTTACCGATATGTCAATATCTGAATGCGAGACCAATCAGGCAATGACTCTGACCTTGTGGGAGCGAGCCTGCTCGCGAAAGCGGTGTATCAGTCGATGAATGAGTCAACTGAACCAACGCATTCGCGAGCAGGCTCGCTCCCACAGGGGAAGGGTTCGGTTTCAGATGACGTATCAACCGCGATACTGGCCGGGCGTGGCCGCCAGATGTTGTTTGAACGCCCGCTGAAAATGCGCCTGATCGGCAAACCCGGCCTCAAGCGCCACATCCGCAATCAACTGCCCGCTGCGCAGGCGCTCGCGGGCAAACTGGATGCGCTGGTTGACCAGAAACGCGTGGGGCGTCATGCCGTAATGCTGTTTGAAGGCGCGGATCAGGTATGAGGGTGACAGTTGTGCTGCTGCTGCACAGATGTCGTCGAGGTTGAGCACCTCGGTGCAGTGCTCGCGGATGAAGTCAGCCGCGCGTTCCAGTTTGAAATTGGGTTCGCGCAACGAAGGTCCGGCAGGGTTGAGGAGCAGTTGCAGATCACTGAAAAACTCTACTGCTGCACTCTGTTTGCGTAGCACATCCTGTTGCGGGTCGACCAACGTTTGATACAGCCCGTTCAGCTCGTTGAACAGCGCAGCGTCATCAAGGTGTGTAGTGGAAAAACGCCGAAATTCAAGATCACTGGCAAAGCCCAACTGATGCTGCAAATCCGTTAGCCATGGCGTTTCCACGTACAGCATCACATACGACCAAGGCTGGTCATCGATCGGATTGCACGCATGCACATCGCCGGGGTTCATCAGCACCACGGTGCCCGCCGCGACCTCGAACTGCGCCTGCTCATGCACATACGTGCTGCGCCCGGCGGTGATTGCGCCAATGGAAAAGTGCGCGTGGGAATGCCGCGCATAGCAGACCTCGCGGCCATCGGCGATGGCCCGGGCTTCAATGAATGGCAGCGCCGCGTCGCGCCAGAAGCGCGGGGCTTTTTCAGGGTTTTTGGCGGCAGCGTGTTTCATCGTTGTTATTCCCGGCAGGCCAGCGCGCCAGTGTATTAGCTCTGGCCGGCAAAGGCCCGTTCGAGTTCGGCAATGTCGAGTTTTTTCATCTGGAACATGGCCTGCATCGCCCGCTGTGACTTGCTCGTGTCGGCATCCAGCATCATGTGCATAAACGCCACCGGGACGATCTGCCACGACACGCCGAACTTGTCCTTGAGCCAGCCGCATTGCTGGGCTTCGATGGGGCCGCCCTCGGACAGCTTCCCCCAGAAATGGTCGACTTCTTCCTGATTCTGACAATTGACCTGAAACGAAATCGCCTCGCTGAATTTGAACATCGGCCCACCGTTGAGCCCGGTGAAGGTCTGGCCATCGAGCTCGAAACTGACGGTCATCACCGCACCTTCCGGCTTACCGTGAAATTCCTGGCCGACCTTGCTGTAGTGGGTCAGGCCGGTGATTTTCGAGTGATCGAAGATCGAGCAGTAGAACTTCGCAGCGGCTTCGGCTTGATCGTCGAACCACAGGCAGGGCGTGAGTTTCTGAAACCGTTGCATGGCAGTCATCCTCGGCAGGTTAGACACGCAGGATTTACAGCGTAGTCAGTCCCTGGTCGATTGCCGGTGCCGTAGATCGACAATTGCCGAGCATTGAAAATCCCGACGACGGAGACACCGAGCCGATTGCGCTGCTGGTGGCGATGCATTCGCTGACCATCCTCGGCCCGACCCTGATCAAGATCGGCTACGTCATGCGCCTGCTGGCGCAGTACCGCATCCGTGGTCTGCAGATGATCCCGCAAACCGCATAGATCCCTGTGGGAGCGAGCCTGCTCGCGAAGGCGTCGGCACAGTCGGAGTCTATGTTGCCTGACACACCGCTTTCGCGAGCAGGCTCGCTCCCACAATGGCAGCAGGGTTTCCAGAATCTGCAGTCAACGCAAAATCCTGGGGGAACGGTGTTTCTGAAATTTCAGCGGCGCTCGGCAACCATCAGCAATGACTGCGGCAGCTGACTTTGCGGGTGTTGTGGCTCCTGCAAACCGGCCAATTGGAACCCGGCCATATCGAGTGCATTCAGCCAGCTCGACAAGGTGCGGAAATACCACGGCATCGACTGCCACTGGCCTTTGAACCCGGCGAACGATTCTTCGCGCCAGCCATCCTGATAATCGCCTGCCGCCACAGCCCACGGATGCAAGGTCTGAATGACCAGCGCTCCGCCGCGAACCAGCAATGTATGCATCGCCGCAAGCAGCGGAATAATGTCCTGATGCAGCAGCGAGAAGTTGGCGCACACCAGATCGTAGTCGCGACCGATGTCGACGGTCCCATCGACCAGCGTGTCATAGCTGGCGACATGCACCCGCGCCGCCCCCGCCAAACGCGCCGCTTCGACCAGCCGCGCATCGCCATCCACACCGACAGCTTCAATCCCCCGATCCGCCAGCGCCCGCAACAACCAGCCTTCGCCACACCCCAGATCCAGCACGCGCTGCGGCTGCCGGCCCATGATCGCCAGCAGAATCGCTTGATCGGTCACCTGCTGGCGGCTTTCGATAGCACCGCTGCGTATCACCTCGATCCAGGCATCAGCGTTGTCGTGCCAGCTCTGCAAAAGGCTGGATTCGGGCGAGGGCATGGCGGTGTCCCGACTTTTGAAAAACCACAGTATGGACGCTGATCGCAAGCCAGGGCTTGGAGATCAGCGTATCCACCACAGCTCCGAACGTCGATTTTTTTGAGAAATCGATATCAGGTCCATTTCCCGGTCATTTTTTCGAAGCCGCCAAAGCCTCTTCCAGCGCTGCATTTGCACGTTCGGCGGTTTGCGCATCACCGTGCTTTTTCAGCAGCTCAGTGACCTCGCCCAACTGTGCCGCGCTGAGCCCGACGCGCAGGCTCGCCGCCATATGCGCGCGCAGTTGCGGTTCCACGCCCGGCGTCGCTGCCAGCGCCCCGACAGTCGCCAGTTCACGGCTTTGCCAGTCGAGGTTGTCGCGCTCGAAGATGTCGCCGAACAGGTGGGTTTGCAGGAACCGGTTGATCACCGGGGCGAACTCGAACACCGGGCCTTTGACCGGGGCGCCGGAGATCTTGGTTTGATTCGCCGTGCCCGCGACCAGCAACTCATCCCCGACCGGAATCGCCCGGCTCGGCTCGCGTCCCGGCGCATCTTCGATGCCGCGTTGTTTGCGTGCCTGCACCACCGTCATCAGCTCGTTCAAGGCATTGAGGCTGCGCGGGAAACCCACATAGGCGTAGAGCTGCACGAGAATTTCACGGGTTTCGCTGATGGTCAGTCCGGCGTCGAGTGCCTGGTTGAGCGCCGAGTTGAGGTTGAGCATGTCGCTGGTCGCCATGAACGCGGCAATCAGTGGAATCGTCTGTTGTTTACTCGACAGGGCTTGTGCGGTGGTTTGCGGAGTAGTCATGGATTGCGGTGCCTCGGCTGCTTGAGTGGTAAGGCTGAACATCGTTCCAACGCTCAGGCAGAGCGTCATGAGTGCGGGGAGGGCAGCGCTGCTGCGTGTGTCAGTGGCCATCGTGAAAGGCTCCCGTTGGACGTGGGGAGAACAGTAAGCGAGGTGACCGGCGGGGACTAGACGGGTAAATCGGGATGGCTTGATGAATTCTGCTCATCAATCCACGGAATGAGTGAAGGAATAACCCTGCACTCATTCCTTTGGGTGACTACTGCGGTACGCGCAGCTTGTCCAGCAATCGGTTGACCAACAGCTCGTTCAGCATGATCACCTGTTGCAGCGCCAGCAGCGGTTTGCGCTCCGGGCCGCCTATAGAGTTGGCAATGTTACCGGCCATGGAGTGGGCGTAGGAAAGTGATTCACATGCTTCGATCAACAGGGTTTCTTCATCCAGCGTAGGGTCGACCAGATAGACCGGGCGAAACGGGGGCGAGCTTGGCGGAGCACCCAGTGCTTCGGGTCTCAGGTAGTAGTCGAGGGCGCGGTCGGTGGCTTCTTTGACCTTTTGCGGGTCAAGCGCGGGGTCGTGAGGGATTGGATCGGTGGGCGGTGGATTTGGCGTGATTTTGAACATGGATGAAACTCCTATCGCAGTTTAAGGAGCCATCACTCTCGCTACCAAACGAGTGGGTGGTGGCCATACGCGGGTTGGTAGACCGGCTGCAATAGGAACCCGGCGCTCACGAGTGAGCCCCACGCATGACCACCATTGAACTGAGCCTCCACAAAGAGACAGCACAGGGTGTTGTCACACGGCTATTACAGACGGGCTACCAAACCCGATCACTGTTTTGCAGTGACAGGCAAACGATATAGCCCGAACCATAGCCGTGTAAGCCGGCGGATTCTGGCGTACGCGTAGGTAACGGTGCAAGGTGTTGTAGGGTGGATGGCGTAACGGTTTGTGTGTTTTAAACGTGATCACTGGATGACGTTTACGCATGGGCAATGTCGGTTGGTGGCGGCTTTCGGTTTTGCGTGAGTCTGTGAAATTTTCCCCCCTCACCCCAGCCCTCTCCCCCAGGGGGGCGAGGGGGAAGGGAGCAGATCTCCATGTACTTCCAGGCCTGAGTTCGACTCGGTATCTCAAGTCGGTGCAATTTGCACATTCAGCGCGGTCAGTTCCCTCTACCTCT
>NZ_JAKNQL010000051.1 GCF_022662375.1 Pseudomonas sp. CROZ-RG-20F-R04-15
AAGGGAGAGGGGACTGACCGCGGGGTATTGAAGAGGTACGCCGACGTGAGAGTTTTCTTCTGAATCCATAATCGACTCGATCTTTCAGGTCGATGGATGACGCCATACACCTCGATCGGCTCCCTCTCCCTCTGGGAGAGGGCTGGGGTGAGGGTAACGGGCTGGACTCATATCGACGAGCCAGTCAGCATGACCAAAAAAATGGACCACCCCCACATGCGACGACTTCCTTCACTGGCCGCCCTGCGTACCTTCGAGTGCGCCGCCCGTCACGCGCATTTCGGCCGTGCAGCCGCCGAACTGTGCGTCACCGACAGCGCCGTCAGCCATCAGATCCGTCAGCTCGAAGAACAACTCGGCGTCTCACTGTTCATCCGCGAAGGCCGACAAATCCGTCCGACCATCGCCGCCGGCCGGCTGATGCAAAGCCTGCAACAGGCCTTCGAACTGATCGGCGATGCCTGCGATGAGTTACGCGATCCGTCCTCACTGGCCGTGCTCAGACTGGCCGTCACCGCCGAACTGGCGCAGAAGTGGTTGATGAGTCGTCTCATCGATTTCTACGCGCGCTATCCGCACATCACCTTGCACCTCTACGAACAACCGATCGACGCCAGTGCGCCGGGCGAAGACATCGACCTGGCAATCACTTACGGCACCGGCCCGGTGGACAGCAGCGCGTACTTCGTCCGTCCATTGCCAGCCTTGCAGTTCTTCCCGGTATGCAGCCCCGGCCTGTTCAACCAGGGCACATTGAAAACCCCAAAGGATCTGCCCCGCCACTGCCTGCTGCACGACGATCAGGACGGCAAGACCTGGACCGCCTGGTTGACCAGTCACGCCGGCGATCAACGCCCGCAACGTCAGTTGTATTTCGCCCATGCCGGTCTGGCGCTGGAAGCCGCAGCGCAAGGGCAGGGCGTGGCCATGGGCGACAACCTCACCGCGCAGGAAGATCTGCAAAGTGGTCGACTGGTGCGTCCCTTCGCATCGAGCATGACCGCGCTCGGCCAATACGCACTGGTCTGCGAACGGCTGCGGCTGGAGCGTCCGGCGGTGGCGCAGATGCTCGAATGGTTCAACGATCAACTGGTCGATTGATGAGTTGAATTCAACTGTTCCGTAATAATCATCGTTGGCGGGCGTAGTGCGCGCACCCTTAGCCTGTGGTCATTCCCATCGCGAAGACGAGGTTTGACCATGGCACGTTTGCTCGACTCCACCCCCAAACACGACGGCTTCCGTCTGCCCGGCGAATTCGAAGCCAAATCCGGTTGCTGGCTGGGCTGGCCGGAACGCACCGACGTCTGGCGCAATGGCGCTAAACCGGCGCAGAAAGTCTGGGTGCAGATCGTCACCGCGATCTCCCACAGCGAACCGGTCACTGTCTGCGCCTCGGCCGCGCAATTCGCCACGGCGCGTCGGCAGTTGCCGCCGCAAGTGCGCGTGGTCGAGATGACCTGCAACGACACCTGGTTCCGCGACAGCGGCCCATGCTTTGTGGTCAATGATCAGAGCGGTGAAGTGCGCGGCGTGGATTTTGAGTTCAACGCCTATGGCGGGCTCGACGGCGGCCTCTATTACCCGTGGGACAAGGACGACCAGATCGCCAGCAAGATCCTCGAGATCGAGCGTTTCGACCGCTACCGCGCGCCGCTGATTGCCGAACTGGGCGGCATCCAGAGTGACGGTCAGGGCAGCATCCTCACCACCGAACAATGCCTGCTCAACCGCAATCGCAACCAGCATCTGGGCAAGGACGAAGTGACCCGACGCCTGACCGATTACCTCGGCGCCGAGCAAGTGATCTGGCTGCCACGCGGCTGCAAGTTCGACGAAACCGACGGCCATGTCGACGACCTCGCCTGTTTCGTCCGTCCCGGCGAAGTTGTGTTGCAATGGACCGATAACCGTGACGATCCGCAATGGGAGATTTATCAGGAGGCCTACGACATCCTGCGCAGCACCCGCGACAGCCGTGGCCGTGAGCTGATCGTGCACAAACTGCCGCAACCTGACGTGCTCGAGTGGACGGCCGAGGAAGCCGAAGGCCTCGATCAGCAGGACGGCACCCACACCCGTCAGGCCGGCACGAAAATCTGCGCGTCGTACATCAACTACTA
Source organism: Pseudomonas sp. CROZ-RG-20F-R04-15 (assembly GCF_022662375.1). Lineage (GTDB taxonomy): Bacteria > Pseudomonadota > Gammaproteobacteria > Pseudomonadales > Pseudomonadaceae > Aquipseudomonas. The sequence continues at coordinate 2,124 of NZ_JAKNQL010000051.1, forward strand.
CGCCGGTAATAGCTCGATCGTCGTGCCGCTGTTTGGTGATCGCAACGATCAAGTGGCGCTGGCGACGTTGGCCGAGCTGTTCCCGCAGCACAAAATCGTCGGCATCGAAAACTCCCGGGAAATCCTCCTTGGCGGCGGCAACGTCGCGTGCATCACCATGCCGCAATACGCCGGCCTGAAAAAAGGAGCCTGAACATGCGCCTGCACCAACTGACTCAAGCGTTATTGCTGGTGCTTGCACCCTTGTGTGTGCAGGCTGCCGACAGCGCGAAACCAGTGGTTAATCTGTATATCTGGGGCGAGTACCTGGCGCCGGATACGCTGAAGAATTTCGAGGCGCAGACCGGCATTCATGTGGTCGCCGATCACTTTGATTCACTGGAAACCGTCGAGACCAAACTGCTCACCGGGCGCAGTGGATACGACCTGGTGCTGACCGCCGGCCAGCACCTGTCGCGGGCCATCGAAAGCGGCGCGATCCAGCCGCTGGACAAGGCCCGAGTCCCGCACTTTGCCGGGGTTGGCGAGGAGTTTCGCCAGCACATGGCGGTGTTCGATCCGGGTAATCGTTACGCGGGTATCTACGCTTGGGGCACCACTGGCGTGGGGTTTCAGGAAGAGGCAATCAAGCAACGTTTGCCGGATGCTCCGAGGGACAGTTGGGCGATGTTGTTCGATCCGGCAGTGGTATCGAAATTCGCCGATTGCGGGGTGAGTCTGCTCAACGATCCCAACGAAGTGTTCGCTGCCGTCATGAAGTACATGGGGCTGGACATCAACCGGCAGAACCTCGATGACTTGAAACTCGCCGAGCAGCAACTGGCGAAGATCCGCCCGTACATTCGCTACTTTGACAATGACCTGAACATCAGCGATCTGGCCAACGGCAATACTTGCGTGGCGATGTCGTGGAACGGCAATGTGGCGATCGCGGCGGGGCAGGCGGAAGCGGCGCAGAAGCCGTTCAAGTTGAGTTACCGGATTCCGAAAGAGGGCACGTTGATCTGGTTCGATGCCATGGTCGTGCCCAAGGACGCGCCGCATCCGCAGGCGGGGTTGGCGCTGATGGATTATTTGATGACGCCGGAGGTGATTGCGCCGATCACTGACATCATTCATTACGCCAATGCGATTACCGCTGCTGATGGCTTGGTCGATGCAGCGATTCACAATGATCCGGGGACGTATCCCTCGGCCGACGTCAGGGCCACGCTGTACAGCAAGAATGACAATGGCAAGGCGTTCAATCGGGCGCTGATCCGGGCGTTCAGTCGGTTGAAGTCCGGGCTGTGAAAAGCAGACCCTCACCCCAGCCCTCTCCCAGAGGGAGAGGGGGCCGACCGAGGTGTCTTGCGTTATACATCGACCTGAGAAACCGAGTCGATTATGGATCTAAGACTTGGCGATCATGGATTCAAAGACGCTATTTCAAGTCGGCGTAAACCCCCAATCTCCCCCAATCAGTCCCCTCTACCTCCGGGG
>NZ_JAKNQL010000052.1 GCF_022662375.1 Pseudomonas sp. CROZ-RG-20F-R04-15
GCGACGCTCCAACAGATACGCGGTCAGTGTCTGCAGCTTGGTCATATGATCGCCGCCGTGATTCGGCCGCGCCCCTGTAGCGAGCGAACCGCCTGCTGACTGAACTGCAGAAACGTCTCGCCGCGTTCGGGCATTTCTTTGCCGGTGTTTTCGGCGCTTTCACGGCGGCTCACCGTGGCGAACTGCGTCAGCAAGCTGGACTTGGCGCGGCAATACACAGCGCGCTTGTACGTCGCTACGTGAAATGTGGAGTCAGGCAGCACCTTAGGGTCCCCAGATTCCACGGATGTGATGCCCACGCTCTGCCATTGGCCTTTGCGTTTGGACAAATCGCGATTGATCTCAATCATCGCGGTAGTCAAATCAGTGACCAGCATGTCTACCAGGTACTCCGCCGGCAGGCGATAGCCCTTCTGAAACTCGGACACGGAGAGGTTCGGCCAGAAGCCGTCGTTCTCAATCGCCTGTTCCACAAAGGTGGTGGGTTTCCCGGAAAAGCTCATTGCTGGCCGCTCGAATAGGGCGGGGAGACTGTTTTTCGTGGGGCTGGCCATGAATGGCAGACACACGTCCACAGTTCCCCGCTGGGGGGGGGTAGTCGGTTATTGGGCGCCGGTCACGGCGGGGGTTTGTTTGGCGATCGCCTTGCGACACTTCGCAATGCGCGTCTCATTGCCGGCTTTCGCATACAGCTCGGTGGAGCGTTCCAGATGCTGGAGCGCGGTTTCCCACTGCTCGGCCTCCATGGCGCGCATGCCGATCAACTTGTGGTACTTGCTCGGGATCTGTTCGGTCAGCTCCCATTCACCGTCGACACGCGACAGCAGATCAGACAGGTACGGCTCCGGGCTGCGTTGCGCGTTGTATTCGGCGTAAGCCCAATCGATCACTGCGTCCGCAACGAAGGTTTGCACGTCGCGGCGCTTAAACCGCTCGGGCATCTCCTGGCCCTGCCCGATCGCAAAGTCCGCCAGCGCCAGACCGTCTTCGAACTGCTCGGTGTCGAACAGCCAGACCATCACCTGCACCAGAACGCGGTTCGGCATCACCAGACCCGAGTCCATGTAGCGCTGAATGAAGTCCTGGTACTTGGGCAGCAGTTCCTCGCGCTTGAGTGCCTGACGCCCAGCGAGACCCTTGATATCGCTCAGGCGCTGCAGATCCTGATCCAGAGAGGCTTCCATCAGCAGCAGGTGCTTTTTCGCGTTGGCCGGGCTGCTCAGGGCTTCCGCCGGCGAATACGCCAGCGGTGCGGCGGCTGCAGCGATTACTGCAGCGGTCCCCTGTGCCAAAGTACGGCGCTTGTGGGCAAGGGCCAGGCTCATGCGGCCAACTCAACGTTTTCAGTAAACGCGATCTTTTCCAACTGCTCGATCACGTAGCCTTCGTTGCGGCTGTTGTAATCCTCGACACGGGAGCGTTTCGGGTTGTCTACGGTTTGCTTGCGCCAGCTGGAGTCCTGGAAGTAGATCGACAGGTTGTCCCAACTGGTGACCAGCACGCCGTTAACCGGGAAGAACGGCACGCTAAAGCTTGGCAGACCACCATAAGTAGCGATCACCTGAGCGTCCTCGATGCGCTCTTTCTCGGTTGGTGTATCACCCTGCTTGGCGTACAGCTTTGCCTTGTCAGCCGCTAACAGGTCGGTGCCGATAATGGCGATCAGGTCGCCGCCATCGCGCAGGCGTTCGTCCACCATTTGCTTGGTGTCATGCACCAGAGCGTCCAGGTTGGCGTAATCACCGCCCTGCCCCAGGATTACTTTGCCAGCGGTTTTACCTTCCTTGAGTACCTGCTGTGGGGCTTGCTCGCGCAGTTGTTGCAGCCAGCCTTTGTTCACGTCCTGCAGCATTGGGTAAGCGGCAATATCGGTCTGCGCAGCGGCTTTCAGGCCGTGGAAACCGACCATGATGCGGTCCAGCGCGATCTGTTTCTGCACAGCAGCCGAGTAACGTTGATGGAAGTCCGGGAATTTCGCCCAGGCGTCGATTTTTGCGTACGGCAGACCCACGTCCGACTCGGTGGACGAGAGTTCGTAGGTGGTGTTGTCCAGCTCGGAGGCGTCTTTCGCCTCGCGATCGGTGGTCTTGGTATTAGTACGGCCAGTCACCGGGCCGGACACACCGATGAACACCTTCTCGCCCTTGATTTCGCTCACGCCAATGACGTTGATGCGCGAAAGGAAGTCCGACTTGGCGGTGATGGCGTCGTTCAGTTCCTGGGTGATGGACGGCTCAACGCTGAACATCTTGCTGGACAGCTCGACGCCGTAGGTTTCGGCCATGGCCAGTTGCATGGCTGCATACATCTTGGCGCCGTAGGCGCTCAGGGAACGGGCCATGTCAGAGTACCCGCACTTTGTTTTTGTCGGCTGCGCCGGTGGAGCGCGGCAACTGACGGCCTGTGCTGGTGTTCTGCAGCGTGGTGAACTGTTGCTGCAGACTGGTCAGAGCTGCCAACACTGCTTTGTTGGAACTGCCGCCGTTGCGCTTGAATTCGCGTTCTTCTTCGGCGGTGGTGACGATCTCGTCGACTGCCGCGCTGACGTCATCGATCGGGGCTTGATCGGGTTCTGGTGCGTCTTCGGCTGCAGGCTCAATCACGGCCTGAATGCCGGCAGCGACGACCAGCAGCTGGGCCAGCAGGGCTTTCAGAGCCGTGGCGGTAGCTTCATCCATTGGGGGTTTGCTCTCGGTTGGGGTTTGCGGAGTGGTTTCGGCGGCGGTGTCGTCAATGCCGAAACGCTTGAATAGGCGGGTGAACATGCCGACAAGGCGGCCAATCTCGCCCTGCGCTTCGGTTTCGCGTAGAGGGCCGAGTTCTTGAGATGCGGCGTAGTAAGCATCGCGGCTGGTGCGACTGGAGAAGTAGAGTTCCTGCGTGCCGACGCTGGCAGGTTCGTCGGTGACGGCGATACCGGTCATGTAGGCTTTGCCACGGCCCCGGAAATTCGGCTTGATCTCGATGCTGGTGAACAGCTTTTCGCCGGCGTCGTTCAGGCGCAGCAGCTTGTCGTTTGGCTTCAGTTGCGCTTCAAGGGCGACTTGGCCAGGTTCCAGATCGTCGCCCTCCTCGACCAGGCGCACAGCAAAAACCGTCCCGTGAGATCCGAACCAGCGTTCGTGCTCACACCAGATAACAGCGGTGTACAAAGTCGGCGTGTAGGTCTCGGCGATGTCGCGCAGTTCCTGGGGAAGGATCTCGCGGCCATCGACGGTCGGGCCGCTGGTGGCTACACGTTTCCAGTAGGAGACAAGGGAACGGGGCATGAGTGGTGACTGCGCTCAATCGTTGAATGAGCCGCCACGATAGGGAGCCGTTTACCGCCAAACAAACGGTTGAAATTCAGGGTTCTCCTATTTTCGAGAGATAGGCGGATAGCAGCATTTAACCCCGCGTTTCCGGGGTTTTCGCCGCATAGACTGCGGCCCATGAACTACTCGACCGAAGTTAAAGAAGCCGCAAAACGCCTCTACCTGCGCCGCTGTTCGGTGAAGGAAATACAAGCGCACT
>NZ_JAKNQL010000053.1 GCF_022662375.1 Pseudomonas sp. CROZ-RG-20F-R04-15
TCGGCGCTCCAACAGATACGCGGTCAGTGTCTGCAGCTTGGTCATACGATTGCCGCCGTGATTCGGCCGCGCCCCTGCAGCGAGCGAACCGCCTGCTGGCTGAACTGCAGAAACGTCTCGCCGCGTTCGGGCATTTCTTTGCCGGTGTTTTCGGCGCTTTCACGGCGGCTTACTGTGGCGAACTGCGTCAGCAAGCTGGCCTTGGCTCGGCAATACACGGCGCGCTTGTACGTCGCTACATGAAATGTGGCGTCAGGCAGCACCTTAGGGTCACCAGATTCCACGGAGGTGATGCCCACGCTCTGCCATTGGCCTTTGCGTTTGGACAAATCGCGATTGATCTCAATCATCGCGGTAGTCAGATCAGTGACCAGCATGTCTACCAGGTACTCCGCCGGCAGGCGGTAGCCCTTCTGGAACTCGGACACGGAGAGGTTCGGCCAGAAGCCGTCGTTCTCAATCGCCTGTTCCACAAAGGTGGTGGGTTTCCCGGAAAAGCTCATTGCTGACCGCTCGAATAGGGCGGGGAGACTGTTTTTCGTGGGGCTGTCCATAAATGGCAGACACACGTCCACAGTTCCCCGCTGGGGGGGTAGTCGGTTATTGGGCGCCGGTCACGGCGGGTGTTTGTTTGGCGATCGCCTTGCGACACTTCGCAATGCGCGTCTCATTGCCCGCTTTCGCGTACAGCTCAGTGGAACGTTCCAGATGCTGGAGCGCGGTTTCCCACTGCTCGGCCTCCATGGCACGCATGCCGATCAACTTGTGGTACTTGCTCGGGATCTGTTCGGTCAGCTCCCAATCACCGTCGACACGCGGCAACAGATCGGACAGGTACGGCTCCGGGCTGCGCTGCGCGTTGTACTCGGCGTAAGCCCAATCGATCACGGCATCCGCGACAAAGGTCTGCACGTCGCGGCGCTTGAAGCGCTCAGGCATTTCCTGACCCTGACCGATCGCAAAGTCCGCCAGTGCCAGGCCGTCTTCGAACTGCTCGGTGTCGAACAGCCAGACCATTACCTGCACCAGGACACGGTTCGGCATCACCAGGCCCGAATCCATGTAGCGCTGAATAAAGTCCTGGTACTTGGGCAGCAGTTTTTCGCGCTTGAGTGCCTGACGCCCAGCGAGGCCCTTGATGTCGCTCAGGCGCTGCAGATCCTGATCCAGCGAGGCTTCCATCAGCAGCAGGTGCTTTTTCGCGTTGGCTGGACTGCTCAAGGCCTCCGCCGGCGAATACGCCAGCGGTGCGGCGGCAGCAGCGATTACTGCAGCACTGCCTTGGGCCAGGGTGCGGCGCTTGTGGGCGAGAGCCAGGCTCACTTCACCAGCTCCACGTTCTCAGTCAGCGCGATTTTCTCCAGCTGCTCGATCACATAGCCTTCATTACGGCTGTTGTAATCCTCGACGCGGGAACGTTTCGGATTGTCTACGGTTTGCTTGCGCCAGCTGGAGTCCTGGAAGTAGATCGAAAGGTTGTCCCAGCTGGTGACCAGCACAGCGTTGACCGGGAAGAAAGGCACGCTGAAGCTTGGCAAACCGCCGTAGGTGGCGATCACCTGGGCATCTTCGATGCGCTCTTTCTCGGTCGGCACGTCGCCTTGCTTGGCGTACAGCTTCGCCTTATCGGCCGCCAACAGATCGGAACCGATGATCGCGATCAAGTCGCCACCGTCGCGCAGACGCTCGTCCACCATTTGCTTGGTGTCATGCACCAGGGCGTCAAGGTTGGCGTAGTCGCCGTCCAGCCCCAAGGTCACTTTGCCGGCGGCTTTGCCTTCCTTGAGCACCTGCTGCGGTGCCTGCTCGCGCAGTTGCTGCAGCCAGCCTTTGTTCACGTCCTGCAGCATCGGATAGGCTTCGATGTCGGTTTGCGCAGCCGCTTTCACACCGTGGAAACCGACCATGATGCGATCCAGGGCGATCTGCTTCTGCACTGCAGCGGAATAGCGCTGATGGAAGTCCGGAAACTTCGCCCAGGCATCGATTTTCGCGTACGGCAGGCCCACGTCGGATTCAGTCGAAGACAGCTCATAGGTGCTGTTTTCCAGAGCAGATGCATCTTTTGCTTCGCGGTCGGTGGTCTTGGTGTTGGTGCGGCCGGTGACTGGGCCAGACACGCCGATAAACACCTTCTCGCCCTTGATCTCGGTCACCGGAATGACATTGATGCGCTGCAGGAAGTCCGCTTTTGCCGTGATTGCGTCGTTCAACTCCTGGGTGATCGACGGTTCAACGGAAAACATCTTGCTCGACAGCGGGACGCCGTAGGTCTCGGCGATCGCCAGCTGCATTTCGGCGTACATCTTGGCGCCGTAGGCGCTCAGTGAACGAGCCATGTCAGAGCACCCGCACTTTGGATTTGTCAGTGGCGCCGGTGGAGCGTGGCAATTGGCGACCGGAAGGGGTGTTCTTCAGTTCGGTGAACTGCTTCTGCAGGCCGGCCAACGCCGCCAGCACAGCCTTGTTGCCGCCGCCGTTGCGCTTGAATTCGCGCTCTTCTTCGGCAGTGGTGACGATGTCGTTCACCGCGTCAGTTACGTCATCGATCGGGGCCTGATCGGGTTCTGGTGCGTCTTCAGCGGCAGGCTCAATCACGGCCTGAATGCCGGCAGCGACGACCAGCAGCTGGGCCAGCAGGGCTTTCAAAGCCGTTGCGGTAGCTTCATCCATTGGGGGTTTGCTCTCGGTTGGGGTTTGCGGAGTGGTTTCGGTGGGCGAGTCTTCAATGCCGAAACGCTTGAACATGCGGGTGAACATGGCCATGAGCCGTCCGATCTCGCCCTGCGCCTCGGTTTCGCGCAATGGGCCGAGTTCCAGCGACGCGGCGTAATAAGCGGCCCGGCTGGTTCGGTTGGAGAAATACAGCTCTTGAGTGCCGAGGCTGGCCGGCTCGTCAGTCACGGCCAAGCCGGTCAAATAGGCCTTGCCGGTGCCGGCGAAATTCGGGGTGATTTCAATGCTGGTGAATAGCTTCTGGCCTTGATCGTTGAGGTACAGCAGGCGATCGTTTGGCTTCAGCTGGGCTTCCAAAGCAATTTGCCCAGGCTCCAGATCGTCGCCCTCTTCCACCAGTCGCACGGCGAACACAGTGCCGTGGGAGCCAGGCCAGCGCTCGTGGTCACACCAGATCACAGCGGTGTATTTGGCCGGGGTGTAGGTCTCGGCGATGTCGCGCAGTTCCTGGGGAAGGATGTCGCGGCCATCAATGGTCGGGCCGCTGGTGGCAACACGTTTCCAGTAGGAGACAAGGGAACGGGGCATGAGTGGTAACTGCGCTCAATCGCTGAATGAGCCGCCACGATAGGGAGCCGTTTACCGCCAAACAAACGGTTGAAATTCGGGGTTCTCCTATTTTCGGGAGATAGGCGGATCGCAGCATTTAACCCCGCGTTTACGGGGTTTTCGCCGCATAGACTGCGGCCCATGAACTACCCGACCGAAGTTAAAGAAGCCGCAAAACGCCTCTACCTGCGCCGCTGTTCGGTGAAGGAAATACAGGCGCATC
>NZ_JAKNQL010000054.1 GCF_022662375.1 Pseudomonas sp. CROZ-RG-20F-R04-15
GCGAAGCCTGCACGGCGATTTGTGCGGTTTCGAGATCGCGGATTTCACCGATCATGATGATGTCCGGGTCCTGGCGCAGGATCGCCCGCAGCGCCAAGGCAAAAGTCATGTCGATCTTGGCGTTGACCTGAATCTGGCTGATCCCCGGCAGGTCGTATTCCACCGGATCTTCCACGGTAAGAATGTTACTGGTGCTCGCATCAAGCCGCGCCAGTGCCGCGTAGAGGCTCGTGGTTTTGCCGCTACCGGTTGGCCCGGTGACCAAAACGATGCCGTGGGGCTGGCGGATCAGGTGATCAAGTTTGGCCAGCACCTGCGCGTCCATGCCGAGGGTTTCCAGATGCAGACGCCCGGCCTGTTTGTCGAGCAGACGCATCACTACCCTTTCGCCATGTCCGGTTGGCACCGTGGAGACACGAATATCGATCGGCCGCCCGGCCACGCGCAAAGCAATGCGTCCATCCTGTGGTAGGCGTTTTTCGGCGATATCGAGCTGGGCCATGATCTTGATCCGCGACACCAGCGCACCGTGCAACGCCTTGCGCGGCGAGACCACGTCACGCAGGGTGCCGTCGACGCGATAGCGCACCACTGAATGGGTTTCGAACGGTTCGATGTGGATGTCGCTGGCTTCATCGCGCGCCGCTTGGGTGAGCAAGGCGTTGATCATGCGAATCACCGGCGCGCCGTCCTGAGTGTCGAGCAGGTCGGTGATTTCCGGCATGTCCTGCATCAGGCGGTCGAGGTCGACTTCGTTTTCTGCCGCGCCGACCACTGCCGCCGCGCTGCCGGTGTCGGCGTAAGCCGCGGCTAGCAAGCCATCGAGTTCGTCATCGCGCACGCGCTGAATCGTGGTCGCGCCAAACTGCCGCCGTGCCTCGCTGATCGACCAGCCCGGCGTTGACGGGCAAACGGTCAGCACGCCATCGCACAACAGAATCCGCTGCGCCTTGGCCCAGGCGTAAGGCAATGCACTCATCTCATGCCCTCCCCAATTCCTGTAGGAGCTGCCGCAGGCTGCGATCTTTTGATCTTTGGCCGTTTGGGTCCGTCGAAGAGCAAGATCAAAAGATCGCAGCCTTCGGCAGCTCCTACAGGTCCGTTTTCCAGATCAAGGGGCGATGGCGGAGTCATTGGATGGGCACCGCTTTGATAGTGGCGCGCGGGCCCGACCCAGGTAAAACCGCCGGCACACCCTGCGCCGCCGTCGGCAACTGCGGCGCCTGCATGTCTGGCATCGCCCAACTGCGCTCCGGCTGCAAACCACCTTGCGCGCGGCGCATGAAGTCATAGCGATTGAGGGTGATGCTGCGCCCCGCTTCGCTGTCGCGGATGATGTACGGACGCAGAAACACCATCAGGTTGGTCTTGGTAATCGCCCGCCGCTCGTTGCGAAACAGCGCACCGATCCCCGGCAGGCTGCCCAGCCACGGCACCGCGTCATTGCTCTGGCTGTAACCGTCCTGCAGCAAGCCACCAAGGACCATGATCTGCCCGTCATCGAGCAGGATGCTGGTGTCGATCGCGCGTTTGTTGGTGACAATCCCCGCCGAATTGGCACTGGCCGAAGCCCGCTCATCAATGCTGCTGACTTCCTGATAGATATCGAGCTTGACCGTGCCGCCCTCGGAAATCTGCGGGCGCACGTTGAGCTTCAGGCCGACCTCTTCACGGGTCACGGTCTGGAACGGGTTATTGCTGGTGCCGCCACCGCCAGTCACGTAACTGCCACTGACAAACGGAATGGTCTGGCCAACAAAAATACTCGCCGCTTCGTTGTCGAGGGTCAGCAGGTTCGGCGTCGACAGCACGTTGGTACCGCCCTTGCTCTTCAAGGCCCGGGCCAACACTTTCAGGTCGAGAATCTTGCCGATGCCGGGGATGTCCACCGTGCCGTTGACGTAGCCCAGATTCAAACCCTGCGGCAACACGTCGATACTGGTCTTGCCGTTGGTGTTGAGTCCCGAACCGCCCAGATTCGCGCCACCGATCACGCCGTTGCCACCGAGGTTGCCGGTCTGCCATTGCACGCCGAACTCGCTGGCATCGTCCTCGCCGACTTCGACAATCAGGCTTTCGATCACAACTTGCGCGCGGCGCTGATCGAGCAAGTCGATCACCTCGCGCAGGTTGCGATACAACGGCTCCGGCGCGGAAATCAGCAAGGTGTTGGTGGTGGTGTCAGCCTGAATGGTCACGCCGCCGGCACTGAAGGCGACGTTCTGATCGCCGTTCTGCGTACCGCCGCTGCCGGTTGTGCTGCCACTGCTGCCCTGCGCGTAACTGCCGCCCGTGCTGCCGCTGCTGTTGGTGGTCGACGTGCTGCCGCTGGTTTGCGTGCCGCTCTGGCCATTCTGCCCAGCGCTGCCGCCGGTACTTGCGCCCATGGCACTGAGCACCGAACGCGCACTGTCGCTGGTGCCGCTGTCACTCTCGCCAGTCAGCAAACCACGCAGTGCCTGCGCCAGTTTCGCCGCTTGCGCGTTACGCAGATAAACCACATGCAGATTGCTCGGATTGCTCTGTGCGTTATCCAGTTTGTAAATCAGATTGCGCGCCAGTTCGGTACGCTCCGGGCTGCCGGCGCGAATGATGATGGTGTTGGAACGCGGATCACCAATCACGGCGATTTTCTGCGTCGGATCATTGCCCGGCGCATCGAGCAAATCCGCGACCATCGGCGCGATGTCGGCGGCGATGCCGTTCTGGATTTGCACCACATCGGTGTCGATCGCACTCGGCGAATCAATGCTCGCGATCAACTGCGCAACGCGGGTCAGATTCTCCGCGTAGTCGGTGATGACGATGGTGTTATTGCCCGGATAGGCGTTGATCGGGTTGTTCGGCGAAACGATCGGCCGCAGCACCGGAATCAGGTTCACCGCGTTCTCATATTGCAGGCGAAACGTCCGGGTGAGCATGCCGTTGCCCGCCGGTTTATCAGCACTGTAAATCGGCCCGCCGAGCAACTTCGCATCCGCCTCCGGCACCACCTGCGCCACACCGCCAACATCGACCACGCTAAAACCCTGCATGCGCAGCGCCGCCAACAACATGTCGTACGCCTGCCGCGCCGGCACCTGACCTTCCGACACCAGCGTCAGCGTGCCCTTGACCCGAGGATCGACGAGAAACTGCTGCCCAGTCGAGCGCGCCAACGCCCGCACCACCGCTTGAATATCGGCGTCGACAAAATTCAGTGTCACCGGTTGATCGCCCAACGGATTGCTCGGCAAGGCAATGCCCGACGCCGCCGCCCCACTGCGCGCACTCTTGCTGATGTTGTGCAATTGCTTCGGCGCCGGTCGCGCTTGGGCCTGCGCACGTTCGCGGTCGAGCACCGCGTCGCCGCTGCGCTGGGTGTTGGCCAGCGGCCGGCCCAGCTCACTGTCGACCAACAACGGCGGCTGGTTTTGCGGCGTGCTGGTGTTGCTGCACGCGCTCAACGCCATCAGCAA
>NZ_JAKNQL010000055.1 GCF_022662375.1 Pseudomonas sp. CROZ-RG-20F-R04-15
GCACTCATCCCTGTTTGCGCCATGTCCTTGCCCTTCTCCAACATCTCCCAACTCTTGCTCGGCAACACCTGCGCGACCATCGCCTGCACTTGGCTCGGCACCTCTTCAGGCCCCGGCGGGTTCAACGGCCACTCCGGCTTGCCGATGTAACTGCCATCGCTCCAGGTGTCCGCCGGATCCTTGCCAAACAGCACGCGCGCAGGCCCGGGTGCGGCGCCGGCGACACTGGCGAAACCCTTGCCGTCGAGCTTGCCTTTGATGCTTTTGCCCAAGGCGTCGATGACTTCGTAATCGCCCTCTTTGATGCCCTGACGCCCGGCGTACTGGTTAAATAATTCCAGATTGCCCTTGCCCGGTTTCGGCGGTTCCGGGAATACCCCGGCCAGACTTTTCGCGCCGGTGTAGGCGAAGTTCGCCGCGTGTGCGGTGTACGGGCCACTGGTGGCGTGGGTGATGCCGCTGGCGTTGTAGGTGGTAGCGCTGCCGCCGCCCTGGATCACCAGTTCGGTTTTCGCAGTGATGGTGATGCGGTCGGCGTTGGCGGTGATGTTGAGTTTGGCCAGCAGGTTGATGCTGTCCTTCAGCGCACGCACATCGATGTCGCCGGAGGCCGCGACCAGCCGCCAGCCCATGCTCTGCACAAACAGGCGCATGCCGCGACTGGCACTGGCCAGCAGGCGTTTGCCGATCGACAGGCTGGTGTGGCCGGTGCTGCTCAGGGCCAGGTGTTCGCCGGTGGCGATGTGGCTGGAGCGCGGTGTGGTCAGGGCGATGCCGGCGGGACTGGCGAGGACCAGATGCGGTTCGGTGAACTCGGGGAATTCGTTGGCAGTGAGGTTCGCAGGACCCGAGCCGAGTACGCCTTGATGCTGAGCGTGCAACGCTTTGGCGACGTCGTCCTGATCGCCCGCCTCCTGGGCCTGCAACTCTTTGGCCTGCACCGCAAAACCGTCCTGCTGATCGCTGGCCGTCGCGAGGCGCTCGGCGGTTTCCGGCAGATCCTTGTGGTGCTTGGATTCGTTCGGACGCGGCTCGGTGGTGATCAACAGACCCGCACCCGCACGCACCGCACCGTGGCGGTCGGTTCTTAGTTCGAAACCTTCACCGCGCGGCTGGCCACCGCTCGGGCGCGGATGGGTCAGATAACCGAGGTTGATCGCACTCGCGCCGTGGTCGCTGCGCAACGCGATGCTGATCTCGCTGGTGGTGTCGTCGATGCGCAGTTCGTTGGCACGGCTGCCCTTGTACTCCTTGCTCTTGACCGTGGCCAAGGTCTTGAAATCCGGCAGCTTGTACGGCGGCAGATTCGCGCCGTGGTACAGGCAACCGGTGATCAGCGGCTGATCGGGATCGCCTTCCAAGAAGGTGATCAACACCTCCATGCCGACCCGCGGAATGTTGATCGAACCAAAGGTTTCCGCGGCCCAACTCGACGCGACGCGCATCCAGCAACTGGTCATGTCGTCGTGCTTGCCTTCGCGGTCCCAGAAGAACTGCACCTTCACTCGGCCGTACTGGTCGCAGTAGATCTCTTCACCTTCAGGGCCGCAGACCACCGCGCTCTGGGTGCCGAGGACTTTCGGTTTCGGGTGATCGAGCGGCGGACGGTACGGCACGTCCCACGGAATCGCGCTGAAGCGATTGCGGTAGCCCTGGTGGAAATCGTCTTTGTTGTCAGTGGTGTCGCTGGTCACCGACTCTTCGAGCACCTGCGGCTGCTTGCCTTCGTGGAAGATTTCGGTGAGCAGCCACAGGTCGTTCCAGGTCGGGTTGGCGTGCTCGGTCAGGGCGAGGAAATGTCCGCTGACCAGAATCGGCTGATCGCTATTACCCTCGGCCAGACGGTAGTCGCTGCGATGGCGTTCCAGCGCGCGATTGGCCAAGTGTTTGCCACGCTCGCGATCGACGAAACGGCCCGGGTAATCGTAGTCTTCGAGGTCCGGTTGCGCGCTGCTTTTGGCATCGCTTTCCAGCTCGATCTTCGGTTTGACGAAGTCATAATCGCGGCGGGTGGTGCGGCTGGTGCGGGTGGCCAGACGCAGGCCGAAGCGCTTGACCACCGGTTTGTCGGCGACCAGCCCTGAATCCTGCTGATAGGCCACTGGCGCCAGTTTCGGGAACACCGTCTGGTCATCGCCGAATGTCAGCTTGTGGCCGCTGGACGTGTGCTGGAAGTGGTAGTGAATCCCCTCCTCCTCGCACAGGCGCTGGATGAAATCCAGGTCAGACTCATCGTACTGCACGCAGTAGATTCGTTCCGGATAAATCGCGCTGAGCTGGAAGTGGTAATCGCTGGCGAGGATGCCGTGTTCTTCCAGCACCTGGCTGATGATCTGCTGCACGGTCATCTGCTGGAAGATGCGCTGATTGACCCGGTGCGCGAGGTACGCCAGTTGTGGGCGCAGGGAAATCTTGTAGCGCGTCAAACGCTTGCCCGCCTCGCCCTGAGCGATGCTGTAGACAAGCCCGTGAATGCCGCTGCCGCTCGGCGACAGCTGAAGAAATGCTAGTTTGTGCAGCACGCTTTCGAGGTTGATCGAGGCCTTTTCGCTGACCAGTTCCAGCTCGAATTCGAATGGCGTGTTGAGTGCCTCACGACCGGTAAACGACAGCACCTGGAAATCGCTGTCGACGCCATCGACGGTCAGATTGAAATGAGGCTGGTTGGCCGGTGAGAACATTCCCTTGTCCCTCGCGCAGTGCTGCGACGCGCAATAGCCCGTTAAAGGGCAATTGTCGAAAATACTTTAGAAGTGAGTCCGCCCCAACCGGCCATGCCTGCCGGGGCGGTACAACCATCAGTCGCGATTAAACGACTGGAGCACGCCAGTCATCGGAACCCGAAGTACCGGATACTTCGTGGGTCCAGGTGATTTTGCGGTAGGTGAACTGCACTTCTTCCAGGTGGGTGAAGTGCGCGTTGCCCGGATCCTGGCAGTTGTGCATTTTGTTGTTGATGGCGACGATGATCGCGTCTTCCAGTTTGGTGGTGTAGTAGTGCTCTTGAGTACCTTGAGCAGAAGTACGGTACCACTGGATAACGATTTCGCTCATGCGCTCGCCGGAAGTCAGCGCCGCTTGCAGCAGAGGCGAAGCCTTGTCGTAGACCTTGGTGATCACAACTGGCTTGTGAACACGCTGACCGGTTGGCTGACCGGATTGCGGATCACGCGGGATGATCACGTCGTGGGTGAAAGCCTGAACCATAACCTGGTCTTCGTGGCCTTCCTGGTAGGTGTTGCCTACGGAGTCAGCGGTGAAAGCGCCTGCAGTGATCAGGCCTTGTTTTTCGCCGGTAACCGACATGTACGCTGGTGTTGCCATGGGGATGCTCTCCTTGCTCAAAATGACGTACCCGGCGGGCACCATTGCTCACCGGAGTGGC
>NZ_JAKNQL010000056.1 GCF_022662375.1 Pseudomonas sp. CROZ-RG-20F-R04-15
TGACGATGACCTACTCTCACATGGGGAAACCCCACACTACCATCGGCGATGCATCGTTTCACTGCTGAGTTCGGGATGGGATCAGGTGGTTCCAACGCTCTATGGTCGTCAAGAAATTCGGGTACTGAGTCGTGACCGGTTGGCCTCGCTTCAGCAAATTGGGTATGTGATAGCTTTCGGTGTTTGTGAACATCGAACTTTCGGTTCGTTTCGTCTTCACACACCGCAATCTGGTCTCTCTCGAGTTCGCAAATTGCTTGGGTGTTATATGGTCAAGCCTCACGGGCAATTAGTATTGGTTAGCTCAACGCCTCACAGCGCTTACACACCCAACCTATCAACGTCGTAGTCTTCGACGGCCCTTCAGGGAACTCAAGGTTCCAGTGAGATCTCATCTTGAGGCAAGTTTCCCGCTTAGATGCTTTCAGCGGTTATCTTTCCCGAACATAGCTACCCGGCAATGCCACTGGCGTGACAACCGGAACACCAGAGGTTCGTCCACTCCGGTCCTCTCGTACTAGGAGCAGCCCCTCTCAAATCTCAAACGTCCACGGCAGATAGGGACCGAACTGTCTCACGACGTTCTAAACCCAGCTCGCGTACCACTTTAAATGGCGAACAGCCATACCCTTGGGACCGGCTTCAGCCCCAGGATGTGATGAGCCGACATCGAGGTGCCAAACACCGCCGTCGATATGAACTCTTGGGCGGTATCAGCCTGTTATCCCCGGAGTACCTTTTATCCGTTGAGCGATGGCCCTTCCATACAGAACCACCGGATCACTAAGACCTACTTTCGTACCTGCTCGACGTGTCTGTCTCGCAGTCAAGCGCGCTTTTGCCTTTATACTCTACGACCGATTTCCGACCGGTCTGAGCGCACCTTCGTACTCCTCCGTTACTCTTTAGGAGGAGACCGCCCCAGTCAAACTACCCACCATACACTGTCCTCGATCCGGATAACGGACCTGAGTTAGAACCTCAAAGTTGCCAGGGTGGTATTTCAAGGATGGCTCCACGCGAACTGGCGTCCACGCTTCAAAGCCTCCCACCTATCCTACACAAGCAAATTCAAAGTCCAGTGCAAAGCTATAGTAAAGGTTCACGGGGTCTTTCCGTCTAGCCGCGGATACACTGCATCTTCACAGCGATTTCAATTTCACTGAGTCTCGGGTGGAGACAGCGCCGCCATCGTTACGCCATTCGTGCAGGTCGGAACTTACCCGACAAGGAATTTCGCTACCTTAGGACCGTTATAGTTACGGCCGCCGTTTACCGGGGCTTCGATCAAGAGCTTCGCGTTAGCTAACCCCATCAATTAACCTTCCGGCACCGGGCAGGCGTCACACCCTATACGTCCACTTTCGTGTTTGCAGAGTGCTGTGTTTTTAATAAACAGTCGCAGCGGCCTGGTATCTTCGACCGGCATGAGCTTACGGAGCAAGTCCTTCACCCTCACCGGCGCACCTTCTCCCGAAGTTACGGTGCCATTTTGCCTAGTTCCTTCACCCGAGTTCTCTCAAGCGCCTTGGTATTCTCTACCCAACCACCTGTGTCGGTTTGGGGTACGGTTCCTGGTTACCTGAAGCTTAGAAGCTTTTCTTGGAAGCATGGCATCAACCACTTCGTGTTCTAAAAGAACACTCGTCATCAGCTCTCGGCCTTAAGATCCCGGATTTACCTAAGATCTCAGCCTACCACCTTAAACTTGGACAACCAACGCCAAGCTGGCCTAGCCTTCTCCGTCCCTCCATCGCAATAACCAGAAGTACAGGAATATTAACCTGTTTTCCATCGACTACGCTTTTCAGCCTCGCCTTAGGGACCGACTAACCCTGCGTCGATTAACGTTGCGCAGGAAACCTTGGTCTTTCGGCGTGGGTGTTTTTCACACCCATTGTCGTTACTCATGTCAGCATTCGCACTTCTGATACCTCCAGCAAGCTTCTCAACTCACCTTCACAGGCTTACAGAACGCTCCTCTACCGCATCACCCGAAGGTGATACCCGTAGCTTCGGTGTATGGTTTGAGCCCCGTTACATCTTCCGCGCAGGCCGACTCGACTAGTGAGCTATTACGCTTTCTTTAAAGGGTGGCTGCTTCTAAGCCAACCTCCTAGCTGTCTAAGCCTTCCCACATCGTTTCCCACTTAACCATAACTTTGGGACCTTAGCTGACGGTCTGGGTTGTTTCCCTTTTCACGACGGACGTTAGCACCCGCCGTGTGTCTCCCATGCTCGGCACTTGTAGGTATTCGGAGTTTGCATCGGTTTGGTAAGTCGGGATGACCCCCTAGCCGAAACAGTGCTCTACCCCCTACAGTGATACATGAGGCGCTACCTAAATAGCTTTCGAGGAGAACCAGCTATCTCCGAGCTTGATTAGCCTTTCACTCCGATCCACAGGTCATCCGCTAACTTTTCAACGGTAGTCGGTTCGGTCCTCCAGTTAGTGTTACCCAACCTTCAACCTGCCCATGGATAGATCGCCCGGTTTCGGGTCTATTCCCAGCGACTAGACGCCCTATTAAGACTCGCTTTCGCTACGCCTCCCCTATTCGGTTAAGCTCGCCACTGAAAATAAGTCGCTGACCCATTATACAAAAGGTACGCAGTCACAGAACAAAGTCTGCTCCCACTGCTTGTACGCATACGGTTTCAGGATCTATTTCACTCCCCTCTCCGGGGTTCTTTTCGCCTTTCCCTCACGGTACTAGTTCACTATCGGTCAGTCAGTAGTATTTAGCCTTGGAGGATGGTCCCCCCATATTCAGACAAAGTTTCTCGTGCTCCGTCCTACTCGATTTCATGACCAAGAGATTTTCGCGTACAGGGCTATCACCCACTATGGCCGCACTTTCCAGAGCGTTCCGCTAATCTCAAAGCCACTTAAGGGCTAGTCCCCGTTCGCTCGCCACTACTAAGGGAATCTCGGTTGATTTCTTTTCCTCAGGGTACTTAGATGTTTCAGTTCCCCTGGTTCGCCTCTTGCACCTATGTATTCAGTACAAGATAACCATCTTATGATGGCTGGGTTCCCCCATTCAGACATCTCCGGATCAAAGTCTGTTTGCCGACTCCCCGAAGCTTTTCGCAGGCTACCACGTCTTTCATCGCCTCTGACTGCCAAGGCATCCACCGTATGCGCTTCTTCACTTGACCATATAACCCCAAGCAATCTGGTTATACTGTGAAGACGACATTCGCCGAAAATTCGAATTTCTCAATTAAGAGAACTCACAAATTTTACCTTAGCCTGATCCGTTACCAGTGAAAGTAACGTTCAGTCTATCTTTCTATCACATACCCAAATTTTTAAAGAACGA
>NZ_JAKNQL010000057.1 GCF_022662375.1 Pseudomonas sp. CROZ-RG-20F-R04-15
ACGAAGCCTGCACGGCGATTTGTGCGGTTTCCAGATCGCGGATTTCACCGATCATGATGATGTCCGGGTCCTGGCGCAGGATCGCCCGCAGCGCCAAGGCGAAGGTCATGTCGATCTTGGCGTTGACCTGAATCTGGCTGATGCCCGGCAGGTCGTATTCCACCGGGTCTTCAACAGTGAGGATGTTGCTGGTACTCGCATCGAGCCGGGCCAGTGCCGCATAGAGGCTGGTGGTTTTACCGCTGCCGGTTGGCCCGGTGACCAGTACGATGCCGTGGGGCTGGCGGATCAGGTGGTCGAGTTTGGCCAGCACCTGCGCGTCCATGCCGAGGGTTTCCAGATGCAGACGCCCGGCCTGTTTGTCGAGCAGACGCATCACCACCCTTTCGCCATGTCCGGTTGGCACCGTGGAAACACGAATATCGATTGGCCGCCCAGCCACACGCAACGCGATACGACCGTCCTGCGGCAGGCGTTTTTCGGCGATGTCGAGCTGCGCCATGATCTTGATCCGCGACACCAGCGCACCGTGCAAAGCCTTGCGCGGCGAGACCACGTCACGCAGCGTGCCGTCGACGCGATAGCGCACCACGGAATGGGTTTCGAACGGTTCGATATGAATGTCGCTGGCTTCATCGCGCGCGGCCTGGGTGAGCAAGGCGTTGATCATACGAATCACCGGCGCGCCGTCCTGAGTGTCGAGCAGGTCGGTGATTTCCGGCATGTCCTGCATCAGGCGGTCGAGATCGACTTCATTTTCCGCCGCACCGACCACTGCCGCCGCGCTGCCCGTGTCGGCGTAAGCCGCGGCTAGCAAGCCATCGAGTTCGTCATCGCGCACGCGCTGAATCGTGGTCGCGCCGAACTGCCGCCGCGCTTCACTGATCGACCAGCCCGGCGTTGACGGGCAAACGGTCAGCACGCCATCGCACAACAGAATCCGCTGCGCCTTGGCCCAGGCGTAAGGCAGCGAACTCATTGGATGGGCACCGCTTTGATCGTCGCGCGTGGCCCTGAGGCGGGCATAACCGCCGGCACACCCTGCGCCGCCGTCGGCAACTGTGGCGCCTGCATATCCGGCATCGCCCAACTGCGTTCCGGCTGCAAACCACCCTGGGCGCGGCGCATGAAGTCGTAGCGATTGAGGGTAATACTGCGCCCCGCTTCGCTGTCGCGGATGATGTACGGACGCAGAAACACCATCAGGTTGGTCTTGGTAATCGCCCGGCGCTCGTTGCGAAACAGCGCACCGATGCCCGGCAGGCTGCCCAGCCACGGCACCGCGTCATTGCTCTGGCTGTAACCGTCCTGCAGCAAGCCACCAAGGACCATGATCTGCCCGTCATCGAGCAGAATGCTGGTGTCGATCGCGCGTTTGTTGGTGACGATCCCCGCCGAATTGGCACTGGCCGAAGCCCGCTCATCAATGCTGCTGACTTCCTGATAGATGTCGAGCTTGACCGTGCCACCCTCGGAAATCTGCGGGCGCACGTTGAGCTTCAAACCGACCTCTTCACGGGTCACGGTCTGGAACGGGTTATTGCTGGTGCCGCCACCGCCCGTGACATAACTGCCACTGACAAACGGAATGGTCTGACCCACAAAAATGCTCGCCGCTTCGTTGTCGAGGGTGAGCAGGTTCGGCGTCGACAACACGTTGGTGCCGCCCTTGCTCTTCAACGCCCGGGCCAGCACTTTCAAGTCAAGAATCTTGCCGATGCCGGGAATATCGACGGTGCCGTTGACGTAGCCCAGGTTCAAACCTTGTGGCAGCACATCGATGCTGGTCTTGCCGTTGACGTTGATCCCCGAACCACCCAGATTGGCCCCGCCGATCACGCCGTTGCCACCGAGGTTGCCGGTCTGCCATTGCACGCCGAACTCACTGGCATCGTCCTCGCCGACTTCGACGATCAGGCTTTCGATCACCACTTGCGCGCGGCGCTGATCGAGCAAGTCGATGACTTCACGCAGGTTGCGATACAACGGCTCGGGCGCAGAAATCAGCAAGGTGTTGGTGGTGGCGTCAGCCTGAATGGTCACGCCGCCGGCACTGAAAGCGACGTTCTGATCGCCGTTCTGCGCACCGCCGCTGCCGGTTGTGCTGCCACTGCTGCCCTGCGCGTAACTGCCGCCCGTGCTGCCGCTGCTGTTTGGGGTCGATGTAGTGCCGCTGCTTTGCGTGCCGCTCTGGCCGTTCTGCCCAGCGCTACCGCCGGTACTTGCGCCCATGGCACTGAGCACCGAACGCGCACTGTCGCTGGTGCCACTGTCGCTCTCACCGGTGAGCAAACCGCGCAAGGCCTGCGCCAGTTTCGCCGCTTGCGCGTTACGCAGATAAACCACGTGCAGATTGCTCGGATTGCTCTGCGCGTTGTCGAGTTTGTAGATCAGATTACGCGCCAGTTCCGTACGCTCCGGACTACCCGCGCGAATGATGATGGTGTTGGAACGCGGATCACCAATCACGGCGATTTTCTGCGTCGGATCATTGCCCGGCGCATCGAGCAAATCCGCGACCATCGGCGCAATATCGGCAGCGATGCCGTTCTGGATCTGCACCACATCAGTGTCAATCGCGCTCGGCGAATCAATGCTCGCGATCAACTGCGCAACGCGGGTCAGGTTCTCCGCGTAATCGGTGATAACGATGGTGTTGTTGCCCGGATAGGCGTTGATCGGGTTGTTCGGCGAAACGATCGGGCGCAGCACCGGAATCAGGTTCACCGCGTTCTCGTATTGCAAACGAAACGTGCGCGTGAGCATGCCGTTGCCGGCCGGTTTGTCAGCGCTGTAGATCGGCCCGCCGAGCAACTTCGCATCCGCTTCCGGCACCACCTGCGCCACACCGCCAACATCGACCACGCTGAAACCCTGCATGCGCAGCGCCGCCAACAACATGTCGTAAGCCTGCCGCGCCGGCACCTGACCTTCCGACACCAGCGTCAGCGTGCCCTTGACCCGAGGATCGACGAGAAACTGCTGCCCAGTCGAGCGCGCCAACGCCCGCACCACCGCTTGAATATCCGCGTCGACAAAATTCAGCGTCACCGGTTGATCGCCCAAAGGATTGCTCGGCAACGCGATGCCCGAAGCCGCCGCGCCACTGCGCGCACTCTTGCTGATGTTGTGCAATTGCTTCGGCACGGGGCGCGCCTGAGCCTGCGCGCGCTCGCGGTCGAGCACCGCGTCGCCGCTGCGCTGGGTGTTGGCCAGCGGCCGGCCCAGTTCACTGTCGACCAGCAACGGCGGCTGATTCTGTGGTGCGGTGGTGTTGCTGCACGCGCTCAACGCCATCAGCAG
>NZ_JAKNQL010000058.1 GCF_022662375.1 Pseudomonas sp. CROZ-RG-20F-R04-15
GTTGGCGCTGTAGGCATAATCGCGGCGGTACAACGCATCGCGCTGATGGCCTACGGCGTGGGCGAGTAATCGTCCTTGATCGTCGTAAGAGTATTCGCTGAGCAGCAGGCCTTGCTGGCGTCGTTGTTCACGACCTGACTGGTAGACATGGCGGCTCAGTTCCGCGCCATTGAGATCGATGCCGGTCAGCGCGCCGCCATTGGCGTGGTGGTAGTCGAGCACGCTGTTGTCCGGCAGACGCAAGCGCTTGAGCTGGCCGCAGGCGTCGTAGCGGTAGCGCAGGGTGCCCCAGCCCTGATGCTCGGTGATCAGCCGGTCCTGGCGGTCGTACTCGAAGGCCAGCGGGTGGTTCTGGCCATCGTCGACGCCGATCAAACGGCCGAGGCGGTCGTATTGATAAGAAACCTTGATGCCGTCGGGCAGGGTTTTGACCAGCAGCCGGCCTGCGGCATCGCGCTCATACGCCGTGACCAGTTGCGAGCCGTCATCACCGAACTCGGTCTTTTCCAGCAGATGGCCGTTGAGGTCATAGGCATATGCCGTACGGCGACCATCAAAACCGCTTTCCTGACGAATCAGGCCGGTCGGCGTGTAGTCGAGCCGGTATTTTTCCCCGGATTCGTTTTCAATCTCGGTGAGCAATAACTGCGCATGGTCGTAGCGGTACTGCACCCGTGTGCCGTCGGGGTTGATCCGCCGCGAGACCAGGTGCAGGTCATCGTCGTATTCATAACGAGTAATGCGCCCCAGTTCATCGCGCTCGGCGGTGACCTGACCGTAGGCGCCGTAGCTGTAGGCGCGAGTCGCACCGTCAGGAAATGTCGTCTGAATCAGTCGGCCGACGGCGTCCCAATGCTGACGGGTGACTGCAGCGTGTTCGTCGGCGGTCGTCGTCCGCCGCCCCAGTGCATCGTAGGAAAAACGCCGCACGCCGCCGTCGGGCAAGGTCTCTTCGGTCAACTGGCCAAGGCTGTTCCACACCAAGCGATGCCGGCTGCTGTCCGGGTAGCGGATCGACAGCAACTGACCCCGAGTGTCGTAGTAGTAATGGGTGACCTGGCCATCGGGGTCGACCGCTTCGGTGACATCGCCCTCGGCATTGCGCCGGTAGATCCACACGGCGTCACCGCGCGAACGCCGAAAAAGGAAACCGTTGCGGTATTCGTAGGACGTGGGCGCCTCGTCCGGTGGAATCAGCGCAATCAGCCGTCCGACCTCGTCGTAGCGGTATTCGGTGACCGCGCCTAACGCGTCCTGCTCGGCAATCAAGCGCCCGGCATCGTCATAGGCCTTGAGCTGCTCGCCACCGTCCGCCGAGACTTTACGCACCAGTCGCGCACGCTCGTCGTGGACGTACGTTTCTTCGGTGCCATCGACGTAATGCACCGCGACACTGCCGTCCTCTGACCAGACGTAGCGCGTGTTCATCTGCGAAAACGACGCCCAATGCCTGACGCAGCGAGAAGCCTTGCCCGCGCGCTCCCACTCCCAGAAGAAACTCGCCCCGCCCGCCAGTTGCCGCTGCAGAATCACGTGAGAATCGTCGTAGTCGTAACGCTCGCTGTCACCAACGGCGTTGGTCGCTTCGATCAAGTGCTGATAGGCGTCGTAGCGGTAACTGACCAGCGTTTGTTCGGTGCTCCAGACACCCTCGCGAAACACCTGATAATCCACACCCAGCAACTGCGCACGGTCATAGCGCAACAACAGCGAACGCCCGGCGCCGTTGTCCAGGCGCTGCACCCGGTCAGACCGATCACGAATAACGCGCAATCGGTTGTCGTACGCATCACTGATCGCCGTCAGCCGTCCCGCACGAAAGTGATAAAACCGCGCCGTGTCCCCGGCCAGCGCCAGGATCAGTTCCTCCGGCTCATCACCCAGAAAAATCGCCGCCCGCGACAAACTGTTGTGAATCGCCGGCCGTGCAACACTGGGCAGGGGAAACCGTGTTCGACGGTTTTCATGGTCAACCCAGACAACAAAGTCGCCCTCAAAGACCAGCCGATGCGCCAGCGAATGACTCCAGCCAAACCCCAGCCCGACATCGATCTCTGCGGCGCTTGAGCGATACAACCGGGTGAACTCAAACGGCAACACGCCATCGAGCACAGCATCAGTCAGGGTCAGCAGTTCCTCACCCGTGACCATCGACACCGGACAACCGTTGGTGCACGTACGCGGCACACAATCGGCGCTGTCACCGTTGGGGTTTTTCGCCTGATCCGGCGAGTCGTCATGCGGCTCATGCCGCTCGATCCGGCTCGAAGCGCCAGACTTGTCCCGCACAACAGGCGCCGGATTCGGCACCGTCAACACCACAGAATCGGCCTGACGAATGTTCAGCGGTATCGACGGTGTCGGTTTCAACTCCACGTCACGCACATTGAGCATCAGCGGCTTCAAAACGCTGGCATGCCGCGTCAAATCCGCCGAGGACGTCAGTTCGGCCAAGCGCAACGCCGACGCCGCCAGCCATTCCCGCGCGCGGGGCGACTTGAACTTCGCCAGCACTTTGCTGCTCAAGCGCAGTGGCACGCCGACGCCGCCCGACATCCCCATCAACAGAAAACTGATCAGCAGTTCGACCCGCACCTCGGCCACCACTTCGGCCAGATATTGCGGCGGCAGCATCTTCAACCAACTGGTGAACGCGGCCAGATGAATGAACAGCAGTGGTTCGTCACTGAGGATCAGCAAGCCGCTGGCAATGGCGTCGCTGGAGGCATTCAACAACGCCTCAAGCTCGGCCTCGCTGAGGTATTCCAGCAATTTTTCACTGTTGGCCTGCAAGTCGGCGAGGAGGGCGAATACTTGTTTGATGTCATCCCAAACGCCGTTCAGGGCTTTCTCGAACCCGCGCCAATCGGCCTGTTGCAACTGACCGTAACGGTCAAGAAATCCGGCGCTGGAAAACTCAGTCCACGGTGGCTGAAACCCTGCCCATTCAGCGCGCAGCCAGCCTTCCAGGCCTGCAATGACACCTTCATAAGAGGCATACAGAGCACGCACATGGTCGGTGGACACATCGGGAAAGAAGGTGATGCGATAACGCTGGCCCCGATCGCAATTGGTCACCTGCAGAATGCCGCTGGGGCCGATGGTGTAATGCAGCGCTTCGCCGAACGTCAGTACGCCGCCGACATCGGCAAGCACCGGTTCGAGGGTCACCGGCGTATC
>NZ_JAKNQL010000059.1 GCF_022662375.1 Pseudomonas sp. CROZ-RG-20F-R04-15
AACACACCGGTGACGCTCGAACCGGTGCTTGCCGATGTCGGCGGTGAGCTGATTTTTGGCGAAGCGCTGCATTACACCATCGGCCCCAGCGGCATTCTGCAGGTGACCAATTGCGATCGGGGCCAGCGTTATCGCATCACCTTCTTTCCCGATGTGTCCACCGACCATGTGCGCGCTCTGTATGCCTCTTATGAGGGTGTCATTGCAGGCCTGGAAGGCTGGCTGCGCGCTGAATGGGCAGGGTTTCAGCCACCGTGGACTGAGTTTTCCAGCGCCGGATTTCTTGACCGTTACGGTCAGTTGCAACAGGCCGACTGGCGCGGGTTCGAGAAAGCTCTGAATGGCGTTTGGGATGACATCAAACAGGTATTCGCCCTGCTCGCCGACTTGCAGGCCAACAGTGAAAAATTGCTGGAATACCTCAGCGAGGCCGAGCTTGAGGCGTTGTTGAATGCCTCCGGCGACGCCATTGCCAATGGCTTGCTGATCCTCAGTGACGAGCCACTGCTGTTCATTCATCTGGCCGCGTTCACCAGTTGGTTGAAGATGCTGCCGCCGCAACATTTGGTCGAAGTGGTGGCCGAGGTGCGGGTCGAACTGCTGATCAGTTTTCTGTTGATGGGGATGTCGGGCGGCGTCGGCGTGCCACTGCGTTTGAGCAGCAAGGTGCTGGCGAAGATCAAGTCGCCGCGGGCGCGGGAATGGCTGGCGGCGTCGGCGTTGCGTTTGGCCGAACTGACGTCCTCGGCGGATCTGACGCGGCATGCCAGCGTTTTGAAGCCGCTGATGCTCAATGTGCGTGACGTTGAGTTGAAACCGACACCGTCGATACCGCTGAACATTCGTCAGGCCGATTCTGTGGTGTTGACGGTGCCGAATCCGGCGCCTGTTGTGCGGGACAAGTCTGGCGGTTCGAGCCGGATCGAGCGGCATGAGCCGCATGACGACTCGCCGGATCAGGCGAAAAACCCCAACGGTGACAGCGCTGATTGTGTGCCGCGTACGTGCACCAACGGTTGTCCGGTGTCGATGGTCACCGGCGAGGAACTGCTGACCCTGAGCGATGCCGTGCTCGATGGCGTGTTGCCGTTTGAGTTCAGCCGGTTGTATCGCTCTAGTGCCGCCGAAATCGATGTTGGGTTGGGGTTTGGCTGGAGTCATTCGCTGGCGCATCGGCTGGAGTTTTTCGCTGATGAGGTTGTTTGGGTCGACCACGAAAACCGGCGAACACGGTTTCCGCTGCCGAGTATTGAGCGACCGGCGATTCACAACAGCCTGTCGCGGGCGGCGATCTTTCTGGGTGATGAACCGGAAGAGCTGATCCTGGCGCTGGCCGGGGACACGGCGCGGTTTTATCACTTTCGTGCAGGACGGCTGACGGCGATCAGTGATGCCTATGGCAATCGTCTGACGGTGCAGCGCGATCGGTCTGACCGGGTGCAGCGACTGGACAACGGCGCCGGGCGTTCGCTGCTGTTGCGCTATGACCGGGCGCAGTTGCTCGGTGTGGATTACCAGGTGTTTCGCGAGGGTGTCTGGAGCACCGAACAAGCGCTGGTCAGTTACCGCTACGACGCTTATCAGCACCTGATCGAAGCGACCAACGCCGTCGGTGACAGCGAGCGTTACGACTACGACGACGCCCACGTGATCCTGCAGCGGCAACTGGCTGGGGGCGCGAGCTTCTTTTGGGAGTGGGAACGGTCAGGGAAAGCGGCGCGTTGTGTGCGGCACTGGGCGTCGTTCTCGCAGATGAACACGCGCTACGTCTGGTCAGAGGACGGCAGCGTCGCGGTGCATTACGTCGACGGCACCGAAGAGGTTTACGTCCACGATGAGCGTGCGCGACTGGTGCGTAAAGTCTCGGCGGACGGTGGCGAGCAGCTCAAGGCCTATGACGATGCCGGGCGTTTGATCGCCGAGCAGGATGCGTTGGGCGCGGTCACTGAATACCGCTACGACAAGGTCGGACGGCTGATTGCGCTGATTCCACCGGACGAGGCGCCCACGTCCTACGAGTACCGCAACGGTTTCCTGCATAAACGTTCTCGCGGCGAGGCGGTGTGGATCTACCGGCGCAATGCCGAGGGCGATGTCACCGAAGCGGTCGACCCCGACGGGCAGGTCACCCATTACTACTACAACACCCGGGGTCAGTTGCTGTCGATCCGCTACCCGGACAGCAGCCGGCATCGACTGGTCTGGAACAGCCTTGGCCAACTGACCGAAGAAACCTTGCCCGACGGCGGCGTGCGGCGCTTTTCCTACGACGCGCTGGGGCGGCGGACCACGACCGCCGACGAACACGCGGCAGTCACCCGCCAGCATTGGGACGCCGTTGGCCGACTGATTCAGACGACACTTCCTGACGGTGCGACCCGCGCCTACAGCTACGGCGCCTACGGTCAGGTCACCGCCGAGCGCGATGAACTGGGGCGCATCACCCGCTACGAATACGACGATGATCTGCATCTGGTCTCGCGGCGGATCAACCCCGACGGCACGCGGGTGCAGTACCGCTATGACCATGCGCAGTTATTGCTCACCGAGATTGAAAACGAATCCGGGGAAAAATACCGGCTGGATTACACGCCGACCGGCCTGATTCGTCAGGAAAGCGGTTTTGACGGCCGGCGCACGGCATATGCCTATGACCTCAACGGCCATCTGCTGGAAAAGACCGAGTTCGGTGATGACGGCTCGCAACTGGTCACGGCGTATAAACGCGATGCTGCAGGCCGGCTGCTGGTCAAAACCCTGCCCGACGGGGTCAAGGTCACCTACCAATACGATCGCCTCGGC
>NZ_JAKNQL010000006.1 GCF_022662375.1 Pseudomonas sp. CROZ-RG-20F-R04-15
AACCGACCGAGGTGGATGGTCGAGGTGCGCCGACTTGAAATTCCGAGTTGAACTCGGACTTTGGCTTGAGATACCGAGTCGAACGCAGATTTTGAACAGCACAAAAATCTGCTCCCTTCCCCCTCGCCCCCTTGGGGGAGAGGGCTGGGGTGAGGGGGATCGATCTGAATGGCAACACAAAATCCAAGCGAATGAAAAAGCCCGGCCAAATAAGCCGGGCTTTTCTATACCTGCCCATCACCCTCCAGGATTGGTCACCTGAATAAACACCGCATAACTCCCCAGCAACACCCAAAACGTCGCAAAGATCCAAGGCGTGCGCACCGAGAACAGCAGCGACTTGCGATAACCCTTATGACTCGACTCCATCTCGCTGAACAGCGGCGATTCGTCGTACGCCAGGCCCATCAGCGGCTCGCTGTGGAGCAAGTGGCTCTGCTTGAAATGCCAGTGATCGATGATGTCATACGCAGCGCGAATCCCCGGCCAGGCGTTCAGCGAACTGAGCAGCCCAAGCAGCGCCAGAAACGGCGGCACCACCAGCGTGAACAACTTGCCCCACTCCGGGTTGAGATTGGCCATGCACGACGCAAAGGCGATCACCAGAAACGACTGCGCCGCCAGATAGGCGTCGGTGCGGTTGGCGAGGATGCTGGTTTCGTACTGGATCTCCCGCCGGTAGAAATCCAGGCGTTCCTTGGGTGAGCCGAACATCTTGGCGTCATGTTCGGTCAGGGTTTCTTCAGCGGTGGGCTCAGTCAGTATGCGAGACAAAAGATGCACGCTCCGGGGTGGGGAAAATGTTTAGAAGTCCCCGTTTGCGTGCAAGTTCAGCCGGATTGACCGACGCCTCACTTCATTGATTGCGCAATGATCGCCACCAGATTCATCTGCGTGAACGGCTTGGGCAGCCGTGGCAGTTGCGCGGCAAAGCCTTCCAGACGTTCTGCGTAACCGGTGGCCAGAATGATCGGCAGATCCGGTTTGAGCAGCCGCACGGCGTGGGCCAGTTGTGCGCCACTCATCTGCGGCATGGCCATGTCGGTGATCATCAGGTCGACGACTTCACCCTGATCGAACAGTGCTAGTGCCTGAGCACCCGATGTGGCGTTGATCACGCGATGACCAAGGTCTTCGAGCAACAGACTGGTGCTGGTCAACACCAGCGAGTCGTCATCCACCACCAGCACGCTGAGCCTTGGCACCGAAATCGGTTCGGCAGGCGGATACAGCGGTTTGCTGGTCAAACCCTCGACGGCCACCGGAATCCACAATTCAGCCGTGGTGCCTTGGGCTTTTGCGCTTTTGAGGACGAAGCGGCCACCGAGTTGTTCCATGTACCCGTGCACCATCGACAGCCCCAGCCCGGTGCCTTTGCCCAGACCTTTGGTGGTGAAGAACGGGTCTCTGGCCGAGGCCAGCGTTTGCTCATCCATACCCACGCCGCTGTCGATCAGGCTGAGACAAACATAACGTCCTGCCGGCAGATCCGCGTGACCGAGTTCGAGCACCACCTGCGGTTCAGCATTGATGATCACCGTGCCACCGTCGGGCATGGCGTCACGGGCGTTGGTCGCCAGGTTGAGCAAAGCCAGTTCCAGTTGATTGCTGTCCGCCAGCACCGGCTCCAGGCCCTCGGGAAACTGCGTTTCGACGCGGATGCCCGGCCCCAGGGAACTGCGCAACAAACCGGTAATGCCCTGCACCAGTTGCGGAATATCGACGGGTTCGGTTTTCAGTTCCTGGCGACGGGCGAACGCCAGCATGCGCTGGGTCAGCGACACACCGCGCAATGCACCTTGGGTAGCGTTTTCCAGCAGGCGGCTGATTTTCGCGTCGTCGCCCATGCGCTTCTGCACGATTTCCAGATTGCCAAGAATCACCGTCAGCAGATTATTGAAGTCATGGGCGATGCCGCCGCTGAGTTGCCCGATGGCCTGCATTTTCTGCGCCTGGAATAGCGCTTCGCGGGTTTTCTCCAGCGCTTGCTGGGCTTGATGGGCCTCAGTAATGTCACGGGTGATCTTGGCAAACCCGAGCAACGTGCCGGTATCGCCGCGAATCGCATCGACCACCACATGGGCCAGAAACCGCGTGCCGTCCTTGCGCATGCGCCAGCTCTTGTTTTCAAAACGGCCTACGCGCGTGGCGACTTCCAGCGCCCGTTCAGGCTCGCCGATTTCGCGGTCTTCGGGGGTATAGAAGATCGAGAAGTGCTGACCGATGATTTCTTCCGGCAAATAGCCCTTGATCCGCTGCGCACCCTGGTTCCAGTTGCTGACCCGGCCCTCGGGGCTGAGCATGTAGATGGCATAGTCGGTGACGCCCTGCACCAGCAAACGAAACTGCTGCTCGCTTCGCTTGAGGGTTTCTTCGGCCATTTTACGATCAGTGAGATCGCGAGTGATTTTGGCAAAACCGAGTAATTTGCCATCGGGGTCGATGATCGGGTCAATCACCACGTGCGACCAGAAGTTGGTGCCGTCCTTGCGCACCCGCCAGCCCTCGCCTTCGAAGCGCCCTTCACGGATGGCGGTATCGAGCGCGCGTTGCGGCAGGCCGGCGGCGCGGTCGTCAGCGGTATAAAAACGCGAGAAATGCTCGCCGAGGATTTCCGCTTCTTCATAGCCCTTGAAGCGTTTGGCCCCGGAGTTCCAGCTGGTGATGATGCCATCCGGATCGATCATGTAGATCGCATAGTCGACCACCGCATCGATCAGCAGACGAAAACGCATCTCTTCGATCGCAGCAGTCTTGGTTTTTTCGCTCATCACACTCACCGGGCATTGTCATGAGCAGAAGTATGCGTCAATCCGCCGAATTGGGAAGCGGCCGGCTCATTTTTGATGGCCCACCAGCGCGGCAGCAATTGTTTGATCCGGCTCTCGGCGAAGCGGTCGTCAATCAACATGACCACGCCGCGATCCTCGCGGGTACGAATGACCCGGCCGGCGGCCTGCACCACTTTCTGCACGCCGGGGTACAAATAGGTGTAGTCGTAACCGGCGCCGAAGATCGCCGCCATGCGTTGCTTGAGTTGTTCGTTGACCGGGTTGAGCTGCGCCAGCCCCAGCGTGGCAATGAACGCGCCGATCAATCGCGCGCCGGGCAAATCGATGCCCTCGCCGAACGCGCCGCCCAACACGGCGAAGCCGACGCCCTGGCTGTGTGCGGTGAACTGATCGAGAAAGGCCTGCCGCGCGCCTTCGAGCATGCCCCGCGATTGCTGCCACAGGGTGATGTGCGGATAGCGCTCGGCGAGTAACGACGCCACTTGTTGCAGGTAATCGAAGCTGCTGAAAAACGCCAGATAGTTGCCCGGGCGCTCGCTGAACTGCCGCGCGATCAATTCGACGATCGGCTCCAGCGACGCCTGACGATGGTTGAAGCGCGTCGAGATGCGGCTGACGATCTGCACCTGCAACTGCTCGGCGCAAAACGGTGACTCGACATCGATCCACACGGTATCGGCCGGCGTACCGAGCAAGTCAGCGTAATAGTGGCGCGGGCTGAGGGTCGCAGAAAACAGCACGCTGCTGCGCGCCGCTTTCAGGCGTGGACCGATGAACGCTGCTGGCACCACGTTACGCAGGCACAACTGCGACAGCGGCTTTTTACGGTCCAGGTCACGCTTGCTGATGTCGAACAGGTAATGCTCGTCGTACAGCTCCGCGACCCGGACGAATTGCAGCAGGTCGAAGTAGAAGTTCTGCAAGCCGCTGTCGAGTCCCTGCGGATGATCGTTGAGGTAATCACCAATCGCGGCGCAACACAGCGAGATCGCTTGCAGGAGTTTTTCCGGCGCCTTGTCATAGGCCTGATAAGCGGCCAGTTGCGGCGCATGCAGGGCGTTCCATTCACGGTTGATGCGTTGCAGGGAGTTTTTCAGCGCGGCGGGAGCGGTTTTGCGCACGCTGCCCAGCGTGAACTGGTCAAGACTGGCGCTGTACATCTGCCGGCCGCGCTCGACGAGGTTATGCGCCTCGTCCGCCAGCACCGCGACTTTCCATTGGTTGAGCTGGGCAAGCCCAAACAACAGGGCGCTGAAGTCGAAATAATAGTTGTAGTCGGCGATCACCACGTCCACCCAACGGGCCATCTCCTGACTCAGGTAATACGGACACACCGCGTGCTGCGCGGCGACCTCGCGCATGGCCGCCTGATCGAGCAGGCGGATTCGACTGGCTGCTTCCCGGGCAGCGGGCAGACGATCGTAAAAATCTTGGGCCAGCGGACAGGATTCGCCGTGGCAGGCTTTGTCCGGGTGTTCGCAGGCCTTGTCCCGGGCGACCATTTCCAGCACCCGCAAGGGCAAGGCTGGCGACTGATCGAACAACACCTGACTGGCATCCAGCGCCAGTTTGCGTCCCGGCGTCTTGGCGGTGAGGAAGAACACCTTGTCCAGTTGCTGCGGCGCCAGAGCCTTGAGCATCGGGAACAGCGTGCCGAGGGTTTTGCCGATGCCGGTCGGTGCCTGGGCCATCAGGCAGCGCCCGGTGCTGACGGCCTTGAACACCGACTCGGCCAGATGGCGCTGACCGGGACGAAAGTCCGCATGGGGAAACGCCAGTTGTTGCGCGGCCAGATTGCGCGCCTCGCGATGGGCCATTTCCTGTTCGGCCCATTGCAGGAACAACGTGCATTGCTGCTCGAAAAAGGTTTTCAACGCATCAGCGCTGAACGCCTCGACCAGACAGGTCTCTTTCTCGCTGACGATATCGAAGTACACCAGCGCCAGATTGATCTGTTGCAGTTCGAGTTTGCGGCACATCAACCAGCCGTAGATCTTCGCTTGCGCCCAATGTAGCTGGCGGTGATTGGCCGGTTGTTTGCTCAGGTCGCCACGGTAGGTTTTGACTTCTTCCAGACAGGTTTGCGCCGGGTCGTAGCCGTCCGCCCTGCCCTTGACCTTCAACTGCAGAAACTCGCCTTCGAGCGCCACTTCGCTTTGATACTTGTCGCTGCGCCGCGAGGCCACGGTGCGGTGCCCGGCGATGCCTTCCAGCGCCGTGGGTGACGGCGTGAAGCGCAGGTCGAGGTCGCCGGTTTTGGCGGTGAACTCGCACAGTGCGCGCACGGCAATGCTGTAGCTCAAGCGCTCTGCTCCGCCCATTGCACGTAACACACGGCCACCGGCATCTGGTGTTGGTGACAGAACTCGAGCCAGCGCAGTTGGTTGTCCTGCAGGCGATCGCCGGGACCTTTGACTTCGATCATCCGGTAGGTTTTGTGCTGCGGCCAGAACTGGATCAGGTCGGGCATGCCGGCGCGGTTGGCCTTGATGTCGAGCAGCAAACGGTTGAACCAGTGTTTGAGGTGTTCGGCGGGCAGACAGGCCAGTGCCTGCTCCAGCAGCGCTTCATTCAATGCGCCCCAAAACACGAATGGCGACTGAATGCCCCACTTGTCAATGAAGCGCTGGCGAATCGTCGCGGCATAGCGCTCGTCATCGAGTTCACTCAGGCAGGCCTGAAACAGCTCGGCGCGGCGTTGCTGGAAGTCTTCATTGAGCAGGTCCACCGGGCCACGCTGGAACGGGTGAAAGAACGCACCGGGCAACGGCGCGAAAATCGCCGGCCAGCACAACAGGCCGAACAGCGAGTTGATCAGGCTGTTTTCCACGTAATGCACCGGGCCCTCGTCATCGTGCAGATGCGCCTGCACGTAAAACTCCACGGACAAGGCTGGGTCGGTGCGCGGCAATTGCAGATCCAGCCGCTCGACCGGTCTGGCGGTTGTGCGCTTGAGCGGCGGGCCGCCGAGTTTGCGCCGCACCCTTGGCAATATCCGTTGCAGGCCTTGCTGCTCGGCGGCGCTTTCAGGTGCCTGCCCGGCGAGTGTGCCGAGTTCCAGCGCCAGTGCGTATTCGCCGCTGCGCTCCAGCACACGAATCATGCGCAAACGCGCGCCGGGATAGGCGCAGTCGCGGTAGATGCTCAGGGCCAAGGCAAACTCGGTGATGCGCTCGCAATACTGGCCGATCTGGAACAGCACTTTGCCGCGCCGACGTTGCAGCCAAGGATTGTCGAAGTGCAGCGTACTGACCTGCTCGACGATGGTGTCCAGTGGTTCGCCAGCCTCGAAGCGCATTTGGCAGTGGTGCAGGAACAGACAGGCGTCGACGTCTTCACGGCTGCGCAGGCCTCGCGAGTCCGCGCAGAATTCGACTTTTTCATAGGTGAAGATGCCAAGGTCGGCGAGGACGAATTCCGACCAGTCCTGATACAGGTTGCCGAAGAACATCAGCCGCAGGCGGTCGCACAGGTCCATGAGGGTCAGGCTGAATAACCGGTCTTGCAGCAGCGGTGCCCAATCGCGCAGGCTGCGCAACTCGTTGAACTGCTCGGCCAGCAGCGGCAGCCAGTCATCCTTGCGCCCCTTGGGCTGTTCGATGGCGGCGCCGAAGACTTGCACAAGCTCGGCCTTGAGCAACACGTCGAACAACTCGGCGAGGGTCAGCGGCGCGTGTTCATCGATCCAGCCACGTTCCAGCAAGGGCTGCGCGGCCTCGGCGATGTCACCGATTTCAAGGTAATTGAGTTTGCCGGCACGAAAATGCACACCCTTGCGCATCACCATCCGCACCAGCAAACCCTGTGAAGCACGGGGCAAGGCCTTGAAGTCGCGGATGAACACGTGTTCCGATTCGCTCATCACATCGGCATAGCGAAGCTCAAGCCAATCAAGCACTTGCCGGAAGTTGTTAAGGTAATAGAACGGATCGTCGAGGGGATTGGCAGTCAAGGGAATTCAGGGCCATGGCGAGCGAGTACTGGTTATGCGTACAGATAACAGCTGTGCCCTGCGCAGTGCAAACGGAAAATGATCAATGGCATTTTTTCGCCGGGCTATCGAACTTTTCCCCCGGGGATGGCACCAACCGCGTTAGAGGGCCGACAATGCTCGGCATCACATCGAATGAGGATTTAGAGGTGGGTATGAAAATCAAGTCACTGGGCATCCCTTTCGCCATCGCCGCCGCACTGGCGCTGGCCGGTTGCTCGACGCCGACAGTGGTCACCCTGCAGAACGGCACCCAGTATCTGACCAAGGACATGCCGAAGACCAAAACCAAGGACGGCTTCTATGAGTTCGAGGATATTTCCGGGGCCAAGGTGAAGGTCCGTGCTGACGAAGTGGCGACCGTTCGCGAAGAAGACTGACTCACGGCGATCGATCGTTCCCACGCTCTGCGTGGGAATGCCTCAACGGACGCTCCGCGTTCGCCTCTGGATGGGACGCGGAGCGTCCCGGGCTGCATTCCCACGCGGAGCGTGGGAACGATCATATCAGGGAAGTTTTTGTTATTCGAAAGTCGGCATGCCCGGCAGGCTGCCGTCGCACGGCATGTACGTGCCGCCCCGCTTGACCACTTCACCCTGCAAACGCCGGCAACGTTCCAGATCCTGCTGCGCCATGCGATCGATGCTCAGATCGCCGGTGGTTTGCGGCTGTTTACCGTCACCCAGGCGCAGGGTCACGAACGGTTGTTCAGGCTGAATCTGAAAGCGGCTCTTCTCTTCGACCGGTTCAACCTCCTCGGTTTTCGCCGGGCTCGGCAGTTGGTCGGTGGTGATGCCGTAACGGCTCAGAATCGAACTTTGAGGCAGATCGGCGCAGACATTGGCCGAACACAGCGCCAGTGCAACGAACCCGACATACCCCTTGAAACCTTTCACGTTTGAATCTCCTGTACTCAATGGCGGCTAGCTATAGAACGTGTGTGCACGTGCTGGCTTTAGGCCGCAATTCCTGTTTTTGCAGGGGTTTGAGTCAGGTCGTGGCCATCGAGTCACTTTTGAAACCGCGTTATCGTTCTTCGCGAGCAGGCTCGCTCCCACACTGGATCTGTGTCATTCACAAATCCCCTGTGGGAGCGAGCTTGCTCGCGAAGGGGCCCTTAAAGGCGCCCCATCAACCTCAGGCGATCACTACACCGTCAGCACTCAGACTGTTCAGCGACACCCCGACCAACGTCACCGAATCGTTGCCAAACGTCAGCACCGTATCCTGCCCGACAGTCGCAGCATGAGCCCGGAAATCCTCCGCCGGCAACACACCCTGCACACCGAGAAACACCAGTTTGTCGTTGGAGGTAAAACCAACGACCCGATCCTGCCCAAACGCGCCGTTGAACAGAAACGTATCCGCCCCGCCCCCCGATTCCATCAGGTCATTACCCGCGCCGCCGACAAACACGTCATTGCCCGCGCCACCGATCAGGTGATCGTTGCCGTCCAGCCCGAACAACCAGTCGCCACCGGCATGCGCCTTCAGCGTGTCGGCGCCATTGGTGCCTTTGACGCTGGATTCGTACGCCGTGACGTTGTTGCCAACCTTCAAGCCGCTGGCCGTGACGCTGTGGGTCACGTCGTCCTTGAACAGGCCCCAGAGAAACCCTGGCTCCTTGGTGACGATGCTGCCGATGTCGCGGGTGATGCTGATCCCGCCGTTGGCATCGCGGATGTACAGATTGCCGGCGCCGTCGTTGGCAAAGTCGAAGTTCTTCACCGCACTTTGCAGATCGAGGGTGTTGCTGCCCTGCCCGCCAAGGATGACGTTGTAGCCGCCGCCGTCGCGGAAGGTGTCGTTGCCGGCGCGACCTTCCAGATAATCGTTACCGCTGCCGCCCTGGATCAGGTCGTTGGCGTCGCTGCCGATGATGAACGTGCTGCCCTTGTGGGTTTCGGCATTGCGGTTGAGGTCCTGCACCCAGGTGTTGGCCCGCGCCGGGTCCGAAAGGTTGGCGACGATGATCGTCGAGTCGCGGCTGGTCAGGTCGTAGAATTTTGAGTCGATCACGCGGTTCATGCCGTCGCCATAAGCGGTTGGCAAGTGCGAGATCCAGGTGGGAATGTTGAGGATCGAGTACGGCAGCAGATTCCACGCGGTCGAGGCGTAGTGATCGTTGAAGCTGACGATGTTGTCGGTGGCCGAGGCCTTGGGCGCGTCGTGCACGCCGACGGAGGCGCCGGTGAAGGTAGAGCCGTCGAGGGCGCGGAACACCGGGTCGTTTTCGTAGCCGACGTTGAGCACTTTGTCGGTGCTGCTTTGGGTTGGCGAGGCGTAGGCGATGTAGTTGGAATCGGCAAAGAAACCGCCCCACTTGCCGCCACTCAAATCCGCCATGCTGTTGACCGCCAGGCCACCGAGGCTGTGGCCACTGACGAGAACGTCCTTGCCGCTGAGACCGTTGGCCTTGGCAAACGCCACCAGGTCATTGAGCAGATTGCCGAAGGCTTCACCGACGTAATTCTTCGCGTAATCCTTGGGGCCGAAGGCGGCGAGCAGATCATTGATCACATCGCCGATGGAGTCGAGGATCAAATTTTCCCGCGGGCCGCTGGTGCCGCGAAAGGCAACGCCGAGTTCGGTGAGATGGCCTTGGGCGTCGTACTTGCCGAGGATTTCCACTTGCGCGGTGGTGTAGCCGGCCTTCTCGCCGAAGAAGGTGCCGCGGGCGTCGGTCTTGCCGTCGTAGCCCAATTGCGAGGCGGTGATGGGCGTCCAACCGGCCTTTTTCACGGCGTCGAGGGCGAGTTTTTCCGAGTCGGGGTTCCACGGGATGCCGGGAATCACCCCTTGCGAATCGGTGCCGCCGAGCAGCGCCGTGACCAGCGTGGCGGGCAGGCCGAGGCCGAAACCGTTGTGCTGATAACCGGCCGCAAAGCCGTTATCGAGGTTGTGATAGGAATACAGCGTGATCGCCATGGCATCGCTGAACAACGCCTTGGAATCGGCTGTGCCGAAGTTCTTGTAGTCATACACACCCATTGCTATTGCCTCTCTCTTGTTGGAATTGTTAGAGATAGCTCACAGCCAGGGCGCCCCACGGGGACGCCCCGGAGCATTTCAGTACTACTTGTTGCTGTTTAATGTGGGAGCGAGCCTGCTCGCGAAGGCGGTGTATCAGGTACGAATACTTCAACTGACACTACGCATTCGCGAGCAGGCTCGCTCCCACATTGGATCTACGCGAACATGAAACTGGAGTCCGACAGGTTAGCCACTCCCACCCCGATCAGGGTCACGGCATAGTCGCCAATCTTCAGCACGGTATCGTTGCCGGTCTGCGACGCGTGCTGCTTGTAGTCGTAGCCCTGCCCCGCGCCTTCGACGCCCATGAACACCAGTTTGTCGCTGCCCTGATAACCGTTGATGGCGTCGAAACCGAACGCGCCGCTGAACAGGAAGGTGTTGTTGCCACCCACGGCGCTCATCGCGTCGTTGCCGGCGCCACCGACAAAGGTCACATGGCCCTTGTCGCTGATCAGCTTGTCGTCGCCATCGAGGCCGAACAGCCAGTCACCGTCGGCCGTGGCGTGCAGCGCATTGCCGTAGCCATCGCCGCTGAGCGAATGGTTGTACTGGGTCAGTTCGCTGCCATTGGTCAAACCCTTGGCCGTAACGCCCCAGGTGATTTCCTTGCTGCCCCACCACGAGCCCGACTCCTTGCTCACCAGCGCGCCGATGTCGCGGGTCATGCTGATGCCGCCGTAAGCGTCGCGCACGTACAGCGTGCCGTCACCGTCGTTGGCGAAGCTGAAGTTCTGCAACGGTTTCTGCAGTTCGAAGGTGTTGTGCCCCTGGCCACCGAGCAGGATGTTGTAGCCGCCGTCATCACGAAAACGGTCATCGCCGCCCAGGCCTTCGAGGAAGTCGTTGCCCGCGCCGCCCTTGAGCCAGTCGTTGCTCTGGGTGCCGATGATGAAGGTGCTGCCAGTGTGCGGCTCGCCGCTGCGGCCGAGATCTTCAACCCAGGTCTTGCCGCGGGACGCTTCTTCCAGATTGGAGACGATGATCGTCGAGTCTTTATGCGTCAGGTTGTAGAACTTCGAATCGATGACCCGATTCAAGCCATCGGCATAACCCAGCGAGCTGTGGGCCGACCAGTTCAGCGGATTGATGATGCTGAACGGCACCAGGTTCTGCGCCGTGGACGCGTAGTTGTCGTTGAAGTTGACGATGTTGTCGTTGGTCGAATCGTGCGGCTTGTCGTGCTTGCCCATCGAGGCAGTGCTGAAGGTGGTGCCGTCGAGTACACGGAACACCGGATCGTTCTCAAAGCCGATGTTCAGCACGTTGTTGCCGGTGCTGCTCTGGGTTGGCGAGGCGAAGGTGATGTAGTTGGCGTCCTTGAAGAAGCCGCCCCAGTTGCTCGCGCTCAATTCGGCGACGCTGTTGACGCCGAGCCCGCCGAGGCTATGACCGCTGAGCAGCACGTCCTTGGCGGCAATGCCGTTGGCAATGGCGAATGCGGCGACCGCCTTGAGCAAATTGTCGAAAGCGTTTTTCGCGTAATTGCTCGCGTAATCCGACGGCCCGATGGCGGCCAGCAGGTTGTTTTTCAGGTCGCCGAAGGTGTCGCTGTAACCCAACCCGCCGGTGCCACGAAAGGCCACGCCGATGCCGATCAACTTGCCGGCAGCGTCGTATTTGCCGAGCACTTCCGCCTCGGCACTGGTGAAGCCATCCTTCTCACCAAAGAACGTGCCCTGCGGCCCGACCTTGCCCTGATAACCCAGCGCCGTCGCCGTGACCGGCGCCCAAGCGGTGGCCGGCAACGGCTTGCCAGTTGGCGTGTAGGCATACAGTGTCAGTGCGATGGCGTCGCTGTACAACGCTTTGCCATCGGCATTCTTGTAATCGAACAGTCCCATGTTGTGCTCTCTCTTCCTTCAAAAACCGGCAGTTCTCAAACGAACTGCCGGTACACCTTAGAACTGCCAATCGAGGGTCAGACCCACACCGTGGTCTTTCTCGTTGTTACCGATCAGTCCGTTGTAATCCAGGTTCACCCGCACATCGCGGTTGAGCGCCAGACCTGCACGCACACCGACCACTGCGGCGTCGCGATCCATCGACACACTCTGCACGGTGAACGCGCTGTTGCCGTTGGCGAAGGCCAGATGGCTGTCAGCGTCGACACTGCTAAGGTTGTGCTGCCAGCCGAGGCTCGCGCCGAGTTCCAGCTGATGCTGATCCGACAAGGCGAAGCTGCGCTTGGCGCGCACGCCGAGGGTCGACAGCACCACATCGCGATTGTCCTCACCGCCCTTCAACGCTGCCGCGTCACCTTTTTCGGTGAAGCTTTCAGTGTTCAGATGCACGTAGGACAGATTGGCGAACGGCTCCAGATTCATCGGTTGCAGGCCCAGATCATAAGCGGCCTCGGTGAATACTTGAGTGGTTGCGGCATCGTGCTTGGTCTTTTGTCTACCGCTGACGTCCCCAAACTGCAGGTCACGTTTGACGTCGACACGGTGCCAGCTGTACGCGCCACCGACAGTCAGACGCAGCGCATCGATCTGATGCCCCAGGTACGCACCCAAGTGGTAGCTGTCGACCGACGCCGACGAATGCGTGCCGCTGCCCATGCTCAACGAGCTGTCGCTATAACCGGTAACGAAGCCCAGACGGGTATCTTCAGCGATCAAGCCATCGACACCGGCGAGCAAGCCACCGATGGAGCTGTTGGAGTCGGCATTGTCATGCCCGCCATCGCTCTTGCCCCACGAACCCAGCACCTTGACCCAGGCGTTGCTGCGGTCGTCGGTCGGTGCGCCGGCATTGAACAGGTCACGTTCGCGCAGACGCTCGCCCACCGCTTCACGCAGGTAACGGCTGTCGTTGATCAGCATCGTGCCGATGGCCGGGTGAATCTCGCCGGACAGTTGCTGGAAGGCTTGCTGCGCCGACGCCGCATTCGGCGACAGCAACAGGGTTTCGAACAACGCATTGCCGGCGCCCAGACGTTCCGCCGCCGCACCGACCGCACGCTGGTTCGGCGTCAGGCCGACACTGGCGAAAGAAGCATCGTTACGCCCGACTGCCAACTGAATGCCAGTGGCCGAGTACGCCAGCGTACCGCCGAGGAAGGCGTAATCCGGCAACACCTGACCGAAGCGCCCTTCAATGCCGCCCGCCGCTTGCAGGATGTTGTACTGGGTGCCGAGCAGGCTTTGCACTTCGTTGGTGCTCAGCAGCGTCGGGCTGTTTTCCAGCGACATGCTCACTGTGGCGCCTTCAATCACGGCTTTGCCGGTGGCGATGATCTGATCGCTGCTGGTCGGCGACAGCTCTACGGCGTAAGTCGAACCGGGGGCGAAGGTCACGTCACCGGCCACGTTCAGGGTGCCGATGGAGTTACCCGGCGCCACCGTACCGCCGCTTTTCACCGACAGCGCGCCGATATGGCCATTGCCGCCGAGGATACCGCCGTCATTCACCGTCACCGCCGATTGCAGCGAGCCGTTGATGGCCAGCCGTCCCTGATTGACCAGGGTCGGGCCGCTGTAAGTGTTGTTGCCGGTCAGCACCAGGGTGCCGATACCCTGCTTGGTCAAACCGCCGTGACCGGAAATGTCGTTGCGCCAGGTGTCGAGGCCGCAGGTGATGTCGGTGCACACGCGTTCGGTCGGTTTGCCCTGATCGATGATCGCGCCGATGCCCGGCAAGTCCGCGACAAACTGGCCAGAGCCATACGCGCCGTCAATGCGGAATTCCGCCGGAATGTCTTGCTCGGTGACAAACATCGATGGGCCGTCGATGCCCTTGCGCAGGTTGATCATGCCCCAGCCGTACAAGGCGTCGATGCCCGGCGCGCCGAGGTCGGTAGCGGTAGTACGCAAGACCGTGGCGACCTGATCACCGGTCATGTACGGGAAGCGCTCCATCAGCACCGCCATGGAACCGGCCACGTGCGGCGCGGCCATCGAAGTGCCGTTGTAGTTTTTGTAGCTGGTGGTCAGGTTGTCGGCGCTGGTGCCTTCAATGATCGCGCTGAAGATTTTCGTGCCCGGCGCCGAGACGCAGAAACTCGCGGTGTAGCCGCAACGCGAAGAGAACGTACTCATGATGTACGGGTTGGCGCTGGCCAGGTCCGGGTTCTGCTGCAACGCAGCGACGGTGATCCAGTTCGGCGCGATGTCCGGAACGAAATAGCCGAGACCGGCGATGGCATCCGGGTTATTGAGGTTGTAGTCGTTGCCAGCGGCGAAGATCGTCACGATGCCGCTGCGCGCGGCGGCAATTGCGCCATCGTAAGCGCCGCCGGGCTTGGTGCCGAGCAGTGTGCGGATCTCGTTGAACTGCACTTGCGCGTCATTGACGGTGAAGTGCGGGTACGCCGGATTACGCCCGCCGAGGTCGAAACGGTCAGTGATGCCGATGCCCCAACTGTTGTTGATGATCCGCGCGCCGCTGGCGATCAGCGCATCCCAACCGGCCTTGTACACCGCACCGTCGTTACCGCGAACGATGCCGTCCTCCGGGCCCGGGTCGCCGTTGTCGGCGCTGA
The DNA here is from genome assembly GCF_022662375.1 of Pseudomonas sp. CROZ-RG-20F-R04-15. GTDB lineage: Bacteria > Pseudomonadota > Gammaproteobacteria > Pseudomonadales > Pseudomonadaceae > Aquipseudomonas. Next base: position 14,300 of record NZ_JAKNQL010000006.1, read on the forward strand.
TGATCTGCGCCCCGAATGCCACGCCGTGCATCGGCCCGCCGTCGCGACTGCCGGCGGCGATACCGCCGACGTGGGTGCCGTGGGCGCCGAGTTTGCCGTCGGAGCCGACCGAGGGCGAACCGTCATAGCGGAACGCATCGCCGGCTTTGACCGGGATGTACGGGTCGGTGTATTCGCGAATACCGCTGGTGACCAGGGTGACGACTTTATTGCTGCCGGAGAACTCCGGGTGCGCGGCATACACCGGCTGATCAAAGATCCCCAGTTTCACGCCTTTGCCGGTGTAACCGGCGGCGTAAGCGTGATCGGCACCGATCGCGCCCAGACCCCAATCGGCCTGAAACTCGGTGCTGCGCCAACTCGATGGATCGCCCGTGCGACCGCTCTCCACATAGGGCGCCGCATGGGCTGTGCCGATGGCGCAGAGCACGGCGAGCGTGAGGGTTTTCAGGGCAAAGCGGCCTCCCGTTTGCGCGGGGGTATTGTTGTTATTCATCCAGCGACCTTCCTTAGTGATGTTGCGAAAAATCCGTCTCTTTCTGATCGTTCCCACGCTCCGCGTGGGAATGCCTCTAGGGACGCTCTGCGTCCAGTGACGCGGAGCGTCACGGGCTGCGTTCCCACGCAGAGCGTGGGAACGATCGGAAGCCGGGTTATCTTGCTTAGAACTGCCAGTTCAGGCTCAAGCCAACGCCATGAAGCTTCTCGCGATTGGCCAGTTGTCCGTTGTAATCAAGGTTCACCCGTACGTCTTTGCTCAAGGCCAGGCTGGCCTGCACGCCAACCAGCGCCGCATCGCGCACCAGCGCGGAACTCTCCACCGCGTACGGCGTGCCGCCGCTGGCAAAGCGCAAGTGCTGCTCGGAATCGATATCGCTGAGGCTGTGCTGCCAGCCGAGGTGGCCACTGACGTCCAGTGATTGCTGCGGCGAAAGGTTGAAGGTCTTGATCGCCCGCACGCCGAGGGTGCTCAGCACGGCGTCACGTTGATCGCCCGAGCTTTTCAGCGCGGCCGCGTCGCCCTTCTCGGTCAACCCTTCCGTGTCCAGATGCACGTAGGCCAGGTTGGCGAACGGCTCCAGCGCCAATGGTTGCAGGTGCAAGCGGTAAGCCGCCTCGCCGAACACTTGCGTGGTCGCCGCGTCGACCTTGGCTTTCTGCTTGGCGCTGACGTCGCCGTACTGCAGATCGCGCTTCACATCGGCGCGATGCCAGCTGTACGCCGCGCCAGTGCTCAAGCGCCAGGCGCCGATGTCACGACCGGCGTACGCGCCCAGGTGATAGCTGTCGACTTTGGCCGAGGAATGCGTGCCCGAGCCCATGTTCAACGAACTGTCGCTGTACCCGGTGACCAGACCGATGCGGGTCTGCTCGTCGAGTGCACCGTCGACACCGGCCAGCAGGCCGCCAATCGAAGTGTTGTAGCCCGCCGTGTCATGGCTCGAATCGGTCGTGCCCCACGCTCCAAGGGCCTTGATCCAGCCGTTGCCTTGCGCCGCGTTGGTATCGTGCAGACGCTCGCCGACCGCGTCGCGCAACTGGCGGCTGTCGTTGATCAGCATCGAACTCAACGCCGGGTAGATTTCGCCGCTCAACTGCTGGAAGGCTTGTTGCGCCGAAGCGGCTGTTGGCGAGAGCAACAGGCTTTCATACACCGCGTTGCCGGCGCCCAGACCTTCGACCGCAGCCGCCACCGAGCGCTGATTCGGCGTTTGGCCGACGCTGCCGAACGTTGTCGCATTACGCTCGACATTGAGCTGGATACCGTTGGCGGCGTAGTCGAGGCTGCCGCCGATAAACAGGTAATTCGGCAACACCGCGCCAAACTGGCCCTGAATGCCGCCGGCCGCTTGCAGGATGTCGTACTGGCGCCCGAGCAGGCTTTGCGTCTCGGTGGTGCTGAGCAACGTCGGACTGTTTTCCAGCGACAGGCTGACGGTGGCACCACTGATGTTGGCGGTGCCGCCGGCAACGATGCGGTCGCTGCTGGTGGGCGACAGTTCAACGGCGTAGGTCGAGCCCGGCGCGAAGTTCACATCGCCAGCGACATTCAAGGCGCCGATGGAATTGCCCGGCGCCACGCGGCCGCCGCTGTTGGCGGTCAACGCGCCGATCCGCCCGGAACCACCGAGGGTGCCGCTGTCGTTCACCGTGACAGCGGAAGTCAGCGAACCGTTGACCGTGAGCAAGCCGCCATTGACCGTCGTCGCTCCGCGATAAGTATTGTCGCCGCTGAGGATCAATTGGCCGCCTCCGGACTTGATCAGGCTGCCTTGATACAGCCGGCTCGCCGCCGCTGCATCACGAGCAGTGCCGACCGCATAGTCGGTCTGATCCTGTTGGCTGGCGCCTGCGGCAACGCCGTTCTGCCAGCCCTTGTCCTGCAGGGTTTGCTGCCAGGCTGTGTGCTCGGCGAGGTCTTCGCTTTGGCGTTGAATCAGCGCCTTGTCGGAGATGTCATTGCTCCAGACATCGCGCTGCCCTGCCCCCAGACTGGCATCAAACGCACCGAGCAATTGCCCGGGCCCGCGCATCGCCCGGTCGAGATTGGCCACGCCCCAGCCGACACGTTCGGTCGGGGCATCGGTGACCGAGCCATCCAGTTGCGTGGCGGTGGTCAGCAGCACTTCGAGGGCCTGCTGATTGTTCATGTACGGGTAGCGTTCCATCACCAGTGCCAGTGCACCGGTCGCATGCGGCGCCGACATCGAGGTGCCGGACTTGATCGCGTAACCGCCACCGGGAATGGTGCTGTCGATCTTCGCCCCCGGCGTGGTGATGCACCAGTATTTGGCGAGGCCGCACTGGTTGTACTTCTGCTGATTGCTCTGATCGAGGCCCGACACGGCCAGCCAGTGACCTTCCAGATCCGGCTGAAAGTACGGCAGCGCCGAACGTACGCTGGCGTTTGGATAGCCGCTGTTGCCGGCGCTGAACACGTTGATCACACCACGTCGGGACACATCGGCGGCGGCATCGAGCCAGGTGCCTTTGTTCCAGTGCTGCGCGTAAGCGGCGTGCAGATCCGCCAGGGTGCGATAGCTGACGTCCGGTGGCTGGCTGCCCCAACTGTTGTTGATCGCGCGCACGCCGGCATCGGCGAGCGCGTCATACACCGCTTTGAAATAGCGGGGGTCGGGGTTGGGGCCGAACAGGAAACTGTCGTTCTTGTTGGTGTTGCCGACGTAGATTTGCGCGTTGTACGCCACGCCGTGCATGCCGCTGCCGTCGCGCGAGGCGCCCATGGTGCCGACCACGTGGGTGCCGTGGGAGTCGTTGTTGGGATTGAGGGTGCCATCGACGTTGAACAATGAGCCGTCGATGTAGCTGCCACTGGCCGTGACCGGGTGATAGCGATCGCTGGCGAATTCCGGGTGGGCGGCATCGAAACCAGAGTCGAGGGCGCCGATTTTCACGCCTTTGCCGGTGATGCCGGCGGCGTAGGCTTGCTCGGCCTGCATGCGGCTCAGACCCCAGTCGCGGAGGAACTCAGCGCTGCGCCAACTGGCGGGGTCACTGGGTTTGCCGGTTTCGAGGTACTGGGCCTGAGCCTGGGTTGCAGAAATGACAAGCAGCAGGGTGCCGACCGAAATCGGCTTGATGCGTACGTCCATGTTCACCACTCACTTTTATTGTTTTATGCAGGTTGTTTTGCGGTGTTGCCTGTTCCCCTCAACCCAGCCCTCTCCCCCAGGAGAGGGAGCTGACCGAGGAGTCTTGCGTCATGCATCGACCTGAAAGACCGGATCGATTGTGGATTCGGTGAAGCATTGCCCCTCACCCCAGCCCTCTACCAGAGGGAGAGGGAGCTGACCGAGTTGTCTTGCGTCATGCATCGACCTGAAACACCGGGTCGATTATGGATTCGGTAGAGCACATCCTCGTCAAGGCAAACGGAGCTGATCGATCTTGGATTCGGTGCCGCTCGATCAAGTCGGTGTACTTTTGCAATATCCCCCAATCGGTCCCCTCTCCCTCTGGGAGAGGGTTAGGGTGAGGGCTGTTGAGCGACCACAAAAGCCTCATCCACCCGCGCCAGATCCTGCTCGTTCAAGGTCCCGGCGTAGTAATGCAACTTGGTCCAGGCCATCAGATAGTCGTACCGCGCCTGCGCCAGATCGCGGCGGGTGGTGAACAGTTGTTGTTCGGCGTTCAACGCATCGAGGTTGGTCCGCTCACCACCTAGAATGCTCTGCTTGGTCGACACCACCAGCGCCTCCGCCGAGCTCAGCGCCTTCTGATAAGCGCGCAATTTGCTCACCCCGGACAAACAGGCACTGAACTGCCGACGCAGTTCGATCAGCGTCTCGCGCGTCTTGCCATCAAGCTCGTACTCCGCCTGTTCCATAGTGCGGCTGGCCTGACGCGTCGAGGCCGACACCCCGCCACCGGCATACAACGGCACGCTGACTTCAAAACCGATGGTGTTGGTTTCGTAGCGCTGGTTGTAGGTGTTACCGCTTTCCGATTCGTTCTGGCGCATCGACGCGTAAGCACTGACTTTCGGCAAATGCCCGGCGCGATTGCGCTCCACTTCATACCGCGCGACTTCCACGGCCTGACGCTGCGAGGCCAGATTCGGGTTGTTGCTCACCGCCATCTCGTGCCAGGTATCGTAATTGGCCGGCATCAGCGCAAAAGTCTGGAAATTTTGAGAGAGCGGCGCCAGATCACCAATGTCCACCGCTGGCGAGCCCACCAGCGCACCCAACTCCCGCAGCGCGGCATCCTGTTCGTTGCGCGCCTCGATCTCCTCGGTGGTCGCCAGTTCATAGCGCGACTCGGCCTCAAGAATATCGGTGCGGGTGCCCTCGCCCTGCTTGAACATGTGCTCGTTCTGCTGGAACTGCTGCTCGTACGCTTTCTTCTTCGCCTGGGCGATGTCGATCTGATCCTGCGCGAACAACGCCTTGGTGTAGTTATCCAGCACGCGGACCAACAGCTCCTGGCTCTTGCCGCGAAAGTTTTCGTCGGCAAACAGCGACTGCGCGACGCCTTTGCGATACGCGGCATAGGCCTCGTAGTCGAGCAACGGTTGTTGCAGCGTCAGGGCCGAGCCGTAACTGTTGTAGTTGCGATCATCGGTACGGTTGCGCGCGCGCTCATCCAGAGAGGTGGCTTTCGACGTGTTGCGGCCCTTGTTGTAGGTGTAGCCGATACGCGGTAGCAGCCCGGCGCGGCCGATGGCGCGGTTTTCCAGGCCGGCGTCACGTTCCTTGATCGCCCCGAGGAACACCGGGTCATTGCGCAACGCCTGTTCGTAGATCTCGAACGGCCCCATGGCCGCTACTGCTGAGTGACTCGCGAGCAGCATCATTGCCGCGCCGAGCATGGAAAGCTTATTCATACAGCCGAACATCCTTATTCCTCGGTCAACGCGGAGCCGGCCCGGTCGAGCAGCGGTTTGAACAGATAGTTGAGGAGTGAACGTTCGCCGGTGCGCACGAACATTTCTGCCGGCATGCCGGGCTTGATCACCAGACCGTTGAGTTTTTCCATGGCCTGATCACTGACGCTGCTGCGCAGGACGTAGTACGGCACGCCGGTTTTCTCGTCGACCATCTGGTCGGCGGAAATCAGGCTGACTTCACCCGGTACACGCGGGGTTTTGCTCTGGTTGAACGCGGTAAACAGGATGTCCACGGGCAAATGCGCGCCGACCTTGTCGATCAGGTTGATCGGCAAGTGCCCTTCCACTTCCAGTCGGGTACCTTGCGGGACGATTTCCAGCAGGGTTTCACCCTGACGCACCACAGCGCCTTCGGTGTGCACGCCGAGGTTGACTGCCACACCGTCAGCGGTGGCGATGATTTCGCTGTGCTGCAGGTCGAAACCGGCGGAAGTCAGTTGCTCCGACAGGGTCACGCTTTTCAGCTGCGCGTCGGCCAGTTGCGTGCGGACTTCCTTCTGGTACTCCTCGGCGTGCTGTTGCAGCTTCAGCCGCGACTCGAGGATGCCCTGTTCCACGCGGCCGCTTTCACCGGTGTTTTCCGCCAGTTGCTGTTGCACTTGCGACAGCTGCCGCTGGTACTCCATCAAACGGTTGCGCGGGATGTAGCCGTTGTCCGCCAGCGGTTGCAGGTTGCTCAGCTGTTGTTGCAGCGAATCGGCCTGGGCATTGAGGTCGGTACGCGCGCGGCGCATGCCGGCCAGTTGTGCGGTGGCGCCTTCGATGCTCGCGCGCAGTCCGGCCTGCTCGCGGTAGTATGCCTCGCGGCGGCTGCTGAACAGTTGCCGCTGGCCTTCCAGCACCAGTGCCAGACGCGGATCCGGATCATTGCTCAGCTCGGCCGGAAAGGTTACTTGCTTGAGGTTGTCTCGCTCAGCCTGCCAGCGCGCGAGGCTGGCCCAGGCCATGCGGTATTGCGCTTGCAGCGACTGCACATCGGCGGCGACCTGCGTCTGATCGAGACGAAACAGCGGCTGGCCCTGCTTCACGATTTCGCCTTCGCGCACCAGGATCCGGCTGACCACACCGCTGCTCATCGACTGTACAGCTTTGCGTTTGCCTGACACGACGACCGTGCCCTGCACCGGAATGCCTTGATCGAGCGGCGCCAGAGCGGCCCAAGTGAAGAAACTGCCGGCGCCGACGATCGCCAGAATCCAGCCCATGCGCGCAAAGAATTTCGCATCGCGTTCCGGCCGTTCAGTGATGTAGGCGTGTTCCATTGTCGCTTCGTTTTCAGTGTTCATGCTTGTGCTGCTCATACACCCGAATTCCTTGTCGAGGGCTGATACTGTCGGCTCATGCTGAGCCCGCCCGGTGCCGGTGCAGGTTTTTCCCGTTGCTGTTCCTGCTGCCCGGAAAGTGCCTTGAGCACGTCCTGACTTGGACCAAACGCCTGCAAGCGACCGTCGTTGAGCACCAGCAACTTGTCCGCCTGAGCCAGCACCGAAGAGCGGTGCGTGACCAGTACCACCGTGGTGCCCTGGGCTTTCAGCGCGGCAATGGCGCTGGCCAGCGCTGCTTCGCCGACGGTGTCGAGGTTGGAATTCGGTTCATCCAGCACCACCAGACTTGGCGTGCCGTACATGGAACGCGCCAGGGCCACACGCTGTTTCTGGCCGCCGGACAAACCACTGCCGTCCTCACCCAGTTGCGTGTCGTAGCCTTGCGGCAGGCGCAGGATCATTTCGTGCACGCCAGCCTGTTGCGCAGCGGCGACGACCTTCTGCGGATCGGCCTCGCTGAAACGCGCGATGTTCTCGGCGATGCTGCCGCTGAACAGCTCGATGTCTTGCGGCAGGTAGCCGATGTACGGGCCGAGCTGGTCGCGGTTCCAGCGATGAATGTCCGCGCCATCGAGGCGCACAGTGCCGCCAAGAGTAGGCCAGACACCCACCAGCACACGGGCCAGCGTCGATTTGCCGGAGCCGGAAGCACCGAGCACGCCGAGCACTTCGCCGGCATTCAGACTGAAATTGACCATTTGCAGGGTCGCCGCGCGTTGCCCCGGTGGGCCGGCGCTGACTTGTTCGAAGGTGATCTGGCCTTTCGGCGGCGGCAACGCCATGGCGTCGTCACTCGGCGGGAAGGCTTGCAGCAGCGCATCGAGACGGCGGTAAGCCAGCTTCGCCCCGCTCCACTGTTTCCACACAGCAATCAACTGGTCGATCGGGCTGAGCACGCGGCCCATCAGGATGGAACCGGCGATCATCATCCCGGCAGTCATGTCACCCTTGATCACCAGCAACGCGCCCAAGCCCAAGACCAATGATTGCAGGCACAGGCGCAGGGTTTTGCTCAGGGAGCTGATCACTGCACCGGTATCACTGGCCTGGTTTTGCAGACCGAGGAAACGCGAGTGCACCTGAAACCAGCGCTTGCGCAGGGAACCGAGCATGCCCATCGCCTGAATGGTTTCGGCGTTGTGCAAATGGCTGGTGGCTAACTGACTGGATTTCTGCGAATAACCGGCGGCTTCGCCCAGCGGCTTTTTGGTCATGTATTCGTTGAGGCAGGCCAGGCCGATCAGCAGCAGAGCGCCCGCAGTAGCGAGCACGCCGAGCCAGACGTTGAACAGGTAAATCACAAACAGATAGACCGGGAACCACGGCGCATCGAAAAACGCGAACAGCGCAGGCCCGGTGACGAATTGGCGAATGTGCGTCAGATCGCCCAGCGACTGCCCGGCGTTGCCCTCGCCCTTGAACAGATTGCGTTCGAATGCCGCCTGGTAGACACGCAGGTTGAAGCGGCGCTCCAACTGGCTGCCGATGCGGATCACGATAAAGCTGCGCACCACTTCGAGCAGGCCGATAAAGGCGAAGAAACCGACGACCATTAGCGACAGCATCGCCAGGGTCGTTTCGTTCTGCGACGACAGCACTCGGTCATAGACCTGGAGCATATAGATGGAGGGCACCAGCATCAGCACGTTAATCAGCGCGGTAAAGCAGCCGACGCTGATCAGGATGCTTTTATAGTCACCCAAAGCCTTGAATAACGGAGCGGTGGCTGGGGCCTTCGCCATCTTCATTGATTCTTCCTGAAATGATTGGTCTCGCCACACTTGGACGAGGCTTCAATTAATGTTCCGCTTACCTGCGAAAGATGACTTGCAAGTACCCGCTTACACTTCATAACAACTTGCGCAAATAACAGCGGTGCAGTTGTCGTTCGGCGTTTCTTATAACCAGCTTGTGGCGCTTTATATTAAAACTTTGTCGCAAACTGGATCATCATGACTATTGCGCTGCGCGCTCAAGTGTAATCACCAGGCCCGACTTCAAAGTGGTCAGATAAAGCCCGTCACGTTGTCGGCTGAAAAACTGGATTCTTGAGCCTTCCTTGCCGGTGATGGACAGGCCGTCAGGGTCGGGAAACCAGCCGATCGGGGTTGCTTCTAGCCAAGCACCGAGGCAGTCGGCGCCCTCTCCCAAGGTCTTGTTTACATTCAATTCCAGGGAGCAAGTGTTGGAAGGTTTGTCCTGCTGTTTTTGCGCTTGTGGATCATCACCTCGGGTGGACAGCGTCGCTTGCCACTGCCCGGCAAATACGGAGGGTTCTTCGAGTCTGAGGCTGCTTGCCATACTGGTTTCTCCTGAAATCATGATGAGCGCCGCCGAGAGCCACGCTGCTACCGTGTAGGTAAAAGCTTTATAGATCATAGGAATATTCGCTCCGGCGTGTAGCCTTGCTTACCTGCCAATACGATGCAAGCAAAGAAAGCGGCGCATCACGCGCCGCTTTCCACTGCTACATCACGCCACGATGTCGCTGGTCGCTGCCTGGCCAACGGTGCTGACCTGGAAATCAGCCACGCCGTGCCCGGAGAAGTCCACCGACAGCAGGCTGTTGCCGCCCGACGAAGTCAGGACTGCGTCACCGGCAGCACCGGTGAAGCTGCTGACGAAGTGCAGGCCTGCGCCGTTGGTGATGCCGGTCAGGTCGATTTTGTCGAGGCCGCTGACGAAATCGAGGATCTGATCGATCGCACCCGGCTTGGAGTCGGAACTGGCTGCGAACACAAAGGTGTCCGAACCGGCGCCGCCCCACAGTTTGTCAGCACCACCGCCACCCCAGAGGATGTCGTTGCCGGCACCGCCCTTGAGTTCGTTGGCCACACTGTTGCCGATCAGCAGATCGTTGCCGGAACCGCCAATGGCGTTCTCGATGATCGCGCCTTTGGCGATGGACACGTTACCTACCAGGCCGCCAACGTCGGAGAACGAGGCGTCATTGAGGTTGATCTTCTGGTTCTGGGTGAAGCCCGAGAAGTCCAGAGTATCCTTGCCGCCCGCATCCCACACCGAGAACACCACTTTGTCACTCGACGACGAAGCGCTGAGGAAATCGCGGCCAGTGTTGGAGTTGAAACCGTAGGTGGTGTCACCGGTACGGGTGGTGGTGTTGGCACCGTAGAGCTTCTGGATGGCAGCGATATCGTCCATCAGCGGGCCGGACGAATACGCTTCGACACCGCCCTTGCTGAAGTTCTGATTGGTGTTGCTTTCGCTCCAGTAGCTCATGACGCTGTAGCCGCGGGTGTCTTGCCCGTAGGAGGCGTCGTTGTAGGTCGGGTTGCCATTACCGGCGTTGTAATCGCCAGGGTGAGCAAGGCCCAGGCTATGGCCGATCTCGTGAGTCAGCGTCTGACGACCGTAGTTGTTCAGGTCCGGGTTTTTGTTCTGCGTGTAGCCACTGTTGATCAGGTACCACGAGGTGCCGTCATAACCGGCGCCGGTGCCTGGCAGATAAGCGAACGCTGCAGCGCCATCCTGGCCACCGCTGTAGTTACCGAAGGTCATGTGGCCGTCACCGCCCGAGGCTTTCTCGGTGAAGGTCACGTTGGCCACGTCAGCCCAGGATTGCATGGCGAGCTTGGCCTGGGCTTGTTGTTGCGCACTGAACTGACTGAACCCGCTGATCCCGTGCTTGTTCATCGTGCTCGACGATGCCGAAGTCAGGAACGTATAGGTGAGTTCGATCTTGCCGCTGCCGTCCTTGTCCTGGTAGGCAGCGCCGTCGCGCAGCAACTGGGTTGCGGCCTGGTCGACGGAGAAGGAGGGTTTGCCATTGACCGTGAGGTTGCCGCCACGGTCGTATTGATGGCTGAAGCTATTGATCTGGTTGTACGCCGAGCTGAAGGCAGACAGCTGAAAAGCCTGTTCGGCGGTATCAATAGCATTCGCTTTAACTTTCGACATAAACACACTTCCTTGTTTAGCAATGGAACAGTTTTTGTCCGACAGGACGATCTCTGGCGAGGTCGTCCTATCACTCGCCCAATGAAGGCGTAAGAAACCTGACACAATTTGAAATCTGCCGTAAAGGATTTTTTTGAGGTCAAATCGGGCTGTTTCGCAAAACTGCCGTAAACAAAGCGTGCGGGGATGAAAGAATGTTTTAGTTGCGCGGCTTTTGCCTAATTGTCTGACGATTTTCTATTTAAATATTAAATATCGGTAAGTTGTTTTTTGTTAGGCGCGTCTCACTTTGCTGCACTTTATTAGTGCGCTGCCAGTGTATTGATATCACTCTCTAAAACACTGCAAACCTAATGTGGGAGCGAGCCTGCTCGCGAAGGCGGTCGGTCATCCAACAGCATGTTGTCTGACCCGACGCCTTCGCGAGCAGGCTCGCTCCCACAGGGGATTTGTGTATGCCTGAGTGATTAGCTACCAGTCCGAATCTTGTTCCACACCCGCGTGCGGATCCGGTCGATATTCAACGGCATCGCCTCCAGTGCAAACAACTTGCCCATCATCTCCGGGCTCGGGTACACCTTGGTGTCGTTCTTGATCGCCGGGTCGATCAGGCTATCGGCCTGCTCATTGCCATTGGCGTAATGCACGTAGTTGCTGATGCCGGCCATCACGTCCGGGCGCAGCAGGTAGTTCATGAACGCATAACCGGCCTTCTCGTCCGGCGCATCGGCGGGCATGGCGACCATGTCGAACCAGATGGCTGCGCCTTCCTTGGGAATGTTGTAGCCGATGTCGACACCGTTCTTGGCTTCCTTGGCGCGATTCTCGGCTTGCAGAATGTCGCCAGAGAAACCGACCGCCACGCAGATATCGCCGTTGGCCAGGTCGCTGGTGTATTTCGAAGAGTGGAAGTAGCTGACGTATGGCCGCACTTTCATCAGCAGCGCTTCAGCTTTTTTATAGTCCTCGGGATTTTTGCTGTGGTGCGGCAGGCCCAGGTAGTTGAGCGCCGCCGGGAGCAATTCCGGGCCGTTGTCGAGGATCGCCACGCCGCACTTCTGCAGCTTTTCCATGTATTCGGGCTTGAAGATCAAGTCCCAGGAATCCACCGGGGCATCGTCGCCGAGCACGGCTTTGACTTTGGCGATGTTGTAGCCGATGCCGGTGCTCCCCCACAGATAAGGGAAGCCGTGTTCGTTGTTCGGGTCGTTGGTCTGCAGCGCTTTGAGCAGCACCGGATTGAGGTTTTTCCAGTTCGGCAACTGGCTCTTGTCGAGCTTCTTCAGCGCCCCGCCCTGAATCTGCCGGGCCATGAAGTGGTTGGACGGGAACACCACGTCGTAACCGGATTTACCGGTCATCAACTTGCCGTCGAGGGTTTCGTTGCTGTCGTAGACGTCATAGGTGACGCCGACGCCGGCCTCTTTTTCGAAATTCTTGGTGGTGTCCGGCGCGATGTAGTCGGACCAGTTGTAAACCTTGACCGTTTCCGCTGCCTGAGCAAGGGAAACAGCGAGCATCAGCGGTGCCAGAGCGAGGGTCTTGCGGATCATGGATCGATTCCTGTGTGGGTTTTCTTTTTTGTTGGCAGGCAATCAAAGGATCAAACAATCAGAAAATCAGCACGTAGCTCTTGCGCACGGTTTCCTGGATATCCCAGATGCCGAGCGTGTTGGCTGGCAACATCAGTGCATCGCCGCCTTGTATGTGCAGGGTTTCGCCGCCACCGTCGGGGGTGAACGTGCAGCGCCCGGAAATGAAATGGCAGAACTCCTGCGCGGTGATCTGCCGGCGCCAGCGCCCGGGCGTGCATTCCCAGACGCCGGTTTCGACGCCGTCGTCGCGTTCGACGCTGGTGGTCGAGGCAATTGCGATCGGTTCGCCGAGGGGCACGGCGACCGGGCTGGATTCGTCGAGTTGCAGGGTTGCGGTGTTTTTGAACTGGGTAATGCTCATGGTCTGACCTGTCTTTTAAATAAACGGCTTTTAGTGCATGAAACCTTCCATGAAACCCGCGACCTGGCTGGCGAGTTTGCGCCGCCACGGTGCAGTTGCCGGGTTGGCCAGGGTCTGGTCTTCGTGGACGAAGCTTTTGATGATCGCGTTGTAGCCGAGCCAGCGGCACGGTTCCGGCTCCCACGCGCGCAATGCATGAATGCCGCCGTCGGGCAGTACCCACGGCTGATGAACCAGCTCGGTGTCACGCTCAAGAATCAGATCGGCCAGGGTGCGGCCGCCGAGATTGCTGGCGCCGACGCCCTCCCCGCCATAACCGCCGGACAGCGCGATGCCGTTGGTGCGATCGCAAAGCATGTGTGGTTTGAAGTGCCGCGACATGCCGAGATTGCCGCCCCAGGCGTGGGTGATCTGCACGTTTTTCAGTTGCGGGAAGAGTTCGCCGAACAGGTAACGGCGCAGCTCGACTTCATCACGGGTCAGATCGAAGTCATGGCGCAGTTTGCCGGCGAACTGGTAACCGCCACGGGCGCCGAAGATCAGACGATTGTCGGCGCTGCGCTGGCCGTAGGTGACCTGGCGGCTGAATTCGCTGAAGGCCTGGCCGCGATTGAGGCCGATTTCATCCCAGGTCGCCGCAGACAACGGTTCGGTGGCGACAATCAAGCTTTGCACCGGTAGCTGATAGCGGCCCAGCGGCGGCAAGGTAACCGAATAGCCTTCGACGGCCGGCACGATCCAGCGGCTGCGCACACTGGCCTTGGCGGTGCGCAAACTGCCTGACTGCCAATGCGTGACCGGGCTGTTTTCGTAGATCTTCACGCCCATGTTCTGCACGGTACGCGCCAGACCGCGCACCAGTTTCGCCGGGTGAATGGTCGCCACGTGCGGCGCGTAAATCCCGCCATACGGCTTGGCCACGCGAATCTGTTGCGCCAGTTGTTCCGGGCTGAGCCAGCGGTAATCGTTGTCAGTCAGGCCCTGAGTGTGCAGCTTGGCCAGATATTCACGCAGGCTGGCTTCCTGCTCCGGGTAGCGCGCGGCGCAATAGAGCACGCCGCCCTTGCGGTAATCGCAGTCGATGCCTTCGCGTTCGAGGACGACCTCCACTTCATCGGGAATGCTGTGCAGCAGATCGAAGGATGCGCGGCGCTGCTCTGGCGACAGCCCGGCCAGCAAGCGATCCTCGCCGAGCAGATTGCCCATCAGCCAACCGCCATTGCGCCCGGAAGCACCAAAACCGGCGGTTTGCGCCTCGACGATGGCAATGTCGAGCCCCGGCGCGAGTTTCTTCAGGTAGTACGCGGTCCACAGCCCGGTGTAACCGGCGCCGATGATCGCCACGTCGACGTCCAGATCCCGCTCAAGCGCGGGCCGCGCGGTCAGCGGCTCGTCGAGTTGATCCATCCACAAACTGATAGTGCGCCACGCTGGCATGCAAGACCCCGCCACTGAAATGCTTCGATGGCGTCGATCCTAGTGTGCGGGCTCAGGAGAAGTCTTGCGCGCGTGTCCGCAAAGAAATTTGTTTAACGTAAGCCTTCGGTGACTGGCCGGTGTGCTGACGAAAACAGCTATAGAACGCCGACAACGAGTTGAATCCAGCAGCGAAGGCCAGCTCATCGATGCGCACCGGTGGCGCGGCGCTATCCAGCGCGCGCAGCAAATGCTGCAGGCGCGCCTGATTGACGTAGCGATAGAAGCTTTGCCCGAGCACCTGATTAAGCAGGTAGGAAATCTGATTGCGGCTGTAACCGCACTCCTTCGCTACCCGCTGCAAGTCGAGTTCGGGATCGAGGTACGGCTGCTGCTTTTCGAAGTACTGCTGCAGATCTTCAGCCATGAAGCTCAATTGACGCGGCGACAGGCCCAGACGACTGACCGCCGGGCGCTGACTTGGCGAATTCGTGCCGTCGGTCTGCGTACGCACCAGTGATGCGTACTCGTTGACGCGCCAGATCAACCCGTCCTTGACCGTGATCGCTTCGCTTGAGCGGAACGACACCAGACCGTCGCCGCCACGCAACGTCACTTCGTATTGAATGAACGCCGTACGGCCGTCGACGCGAATGCGGTCGCAATGCTCAAGCAGTTCGTCGGATTCACGCGGCATGCTGACACGCACGTATTCACGTAACTCGTCGAGACCGAGCACGCGGTTCTGAAAGAAATCGTTGTACTGAATGTCCGGGTGGTAAAGCGCCATGACGCTGTCGAGGTCACGGTGCTTCCAGCTCAGGTGATAGCGCATGACCGTGGCCGCCGTGGCTTGGGTCTGTTCTGGGCCGTCGTCGTCGGCGTGCATAGGGAACTCGGCGAAAAAGAATCGAGCTTGCCCAAGTTCACCGCAGGCTTCAATGACTAATCCGTAGTGGCCTTTTGGCGACGATTGCGTAGGCCGTGACTTACATCAAAAAATGCGAAGCAATCGCAAAAAGAACTGAAAAATCTCACAGGAATTTCACACCGGGATGCTACTTTTAATGTCAGTCACCGGTTGAGCCAATGAAGGCTCTTCCCACCTAACATGAGCAAACGGAAGCGCTCGATGAAGAAGGCGGGCAACACATGAATAAAGGGTCAAGCAAAGTCACGTTTCCCAACGCATGCCAGTTGATGCGTTGGCATTTTCATCCGATGGGTTTCGAGGCAACGATGGACGCGCCGGGCAGCATGATCGCCCGTCTGTTCGATCGTGCCAGTGGCGAAACCATGATCGCCATCGCTGGTATCCCGTGCGCGACGGTGATGAATGCAGCGGATGTCGAACGAATCATCGAGGCTGTGGAGGACGAGCTGGAAGCATTCGTACCTCCGGAATCTCTCAGGAGTTACGCATAACCATATGATTTAAAACGAAAAAGCCCACATTGATGTGGGCTTTTTTTGTGCTTATGCGGTTTGTTTGGCAATACGGTGATCAACGAAGAACGGCTTGCCCTTGGCCACCCGGTCCGATGCCCGGGGCATGTTCACCGCTTGCGCTTCCTGCGGTTCGACGTACCAGTAGCAATGGCTGACCGCACGGGTGATGCCGACATAGGCCAGGCGCAGGATCTCGTCCTTTTGCGCCGTGTCATACGGCTCGCTGTCGCCGGACTTGCCCAGTCCTGCCATGCGATAGACCTGATTCTTGTAGGGCGAACTGGTCAGGTGCTGACAGTCACCGAGCAGAAATACCGCGTCGGCCTGCAAGCCTTTGGCGCTGTGGTAGGTCAGTTGCTTCAGGCGTCGCGCTTCGTACGGCAAGCTCGAATCCACATTAACCACAGACTGAATATGCTCTTCAATCAATGACTTATCGCTGCTTTTTCGATAAAGCATCAAGATTGAATGTCCCTGACGATAATGTTCGGCGAGGCGCTGGCCCAACGCCTGATCATCGCGCTCCAGCACATTGACCGGTTGCAACGGCTTGACTGCGCCGCTGGCCTTGGCCTTTTTGCCGGGGATCGCCGGAGCGGCGCGAACGATGTGCTCGGCCGCGTCGATAATGTGCTGATGACTGCGGTAGTTGTCGCTGAGCATTACCCGCGTAGTGGCGGGCGACGGGAATTCCTTGTCGAACGCCATGAAGTAGCTCGGCGAACTGCCACGCCAACCGTAAATCGACTGCCAGTCATCACCGACGCACAACAGCGACGAGCGCTGTGCTCCGCGCCCGACATGCATGGCCGGGCCACGACTGCGAATTTCCGTAAGGCTGGCACGGATCCACGAGACGATCTGCGGGGAAACGTCCTGAAATTCATCGATCATCAGGTGCGCCAACGGCCTGAGCAGCTCATCGCTCAACAGTTTGAGGTTTTCCGGTGAGTGCTCGCTGAACAGCGCGAACATTCGGTTGTAGGTCATGACCGGCGGTTTCTGATCCAGCAGATGATCTTCAAAGGCGCGCCAGAACAGGCTCAGCGCCTCAAAGAAAAACCGGTCTGGGTCATCTTTGGCAAAGCTCATGCGGCCGACCGCGTCAGCCACGTCCAGGCCAAGGTTCTCGATGAAACCTGCTGCTGCAACAAAACAGTCGAGCAACGGCGCCGATGTCAACTCGCCTTTGACCTTGTAATCGAAGCCCGGCCCGGCACTGGCATCGCCGGCCAGTGTCGCCAGAACACGCCGTGATGACTCGTAACTATCAAGCCAAATCAAAGGCTTACGACAGAAAGCTTGAAACAGGGTGCGCTTCACCGCCCACTCTGCGCGCACGCTGAGTTTGGCGTTTGGCCGGCTGACCTGCGGATTTTCCCGTGGATCGAAACCGAGTACCACCCAGGCATCCAGGCTCGGAATGTAGCCATGGCAATGAAATTTCGCGCCGTTGATATCGAAACTCTGCCGGTTCGGCTCTATACCCTTGATCGGCCAGGCACCGGCGCGGAACCACAGATCTTCAATGGCATCGCACAGTTCTTCATCACGCTGGGCAGCCAACTGCGTCACCGCTACACGCTTTTGCACATCCGGGTGATCACGTTCCAGCTCCTTGAGCTGTAGACCGGCGCGAGACAATGGCTGAATCAACTGACGGAAACGCTCATCCTCGTTGAACAAGCGGTGATAGCAGGCGTTGAGTAGCTGGCGTTGCGCATCGTTGATGCGCAGGTCGAACGGATTGCTGTCGACCTCCTCGTCAGCACCTTGTGGCCGGTTGCTCAGGTTCTCAAACGCCTGCAAGCGCTCGAAACCCGGCAGGCTGCGCACCATCGGCAGAATGCGCGAGTGGAAGGTGCGCACCAGTTCGCGCGCCTGGCGCAGGTTCAGCGCCAAGCCCCAGAGCGCGAACAGTTCGATCAGTTTGTTGATGAAGTCCTTGCGCGACTCGCGGGTGAAGGTCACCACGGTCATCGAATCCAGCTCGAAACCCAGATAGTGGTTGAGCAACAGGATGCGCAGAACCAGCGTGGTGGACTTCCCCGCGCCAGCGCCGGCAACCACTGAGGTTGATGGTGTTTCACTGAAAATCATCTTCCATTGCGCGGTGCTCGGCTGCGCGTGCTCGGGCAACAAGCGGGCGACATCGGCTTTCATGCGTTTTTTCAGCTCGGCCGTCAGCGGCAGGCGCCAATCGTCGAACAGATGATTGTCGACGCTGGGCGGGCGATGCTCGGTGTTGCGGCTGTCACGGATCAGCAGCACCTGCCGGCCTTCTTCCAGCCCCTCAAGCTTGCCTTCCTTAAAGCCATATTCGACACCCGCGGTATGGCCACTGCGGAAGCCATCGGCCTGACCGTGCAACCACGATGCACGGTGTTGCGCGCGCAATCGGGTCAAACCATGGCCGAAGAAACGTGCTGCCAGGCGTTTGAACCAAGGCATCTCGGCCAAGGGGCGAAGTTCGGGAGGAAGATCGGGAGTGTCTTGCGCCACGCTGAGGGGCTCCAGTGTGTGAGGCTGTTGCGGCTATGGTGGCGGTATTTGCCGTTCAGTTCTAGCGAAATGCTTACAGGTCATTGGTTTAAGCGATGAACTGAAGGTGAGATGAGACGCTTTCGAGCCCTTTTCTTATCTGAAATTTCGATCATAACGCCGCACTTTTTACGCTTTTTATCGATTATTAACTGATAGATGATGGCCGTCATAAACCACCGGTCTCGCGTCGGGTGCAACCATCACGCCCCATGCCGAGCCTTTTGAGGAGACGATCATGCTTGAACTCAGACCTTTCAGCTCGCTGGGCGGCGCCCATCACGGCTGGCTGGATGCTCATCACCACTTTTCCTTCGCCGAGTACTACGACCCGCAACGGATGAACTGGGGCAACCTGCGCGTGTGGAACGATGACGTGATCGCAGCAGGCACTGGCTTCCCGCAGCACCCACATCGCGACATGGAGATCATCACCTATGTCCGTGAAGGTGCGATTACTCACCAGGACAACCTGGGCAACAAGGGCCGCACCGAAGCTGGCGACGTCCAGGTGATGAGTGCCGGCACCGGCATCGCGCACAGCGAATACAACCTGGAATCGAAAGACACCAAAATCTTCCAGATCTGGATTCTGCCGACGGAAACCGGCGCGCCACCCTCTTGGGGTGCCAAACCTTTCCCGAAAGGCCAACGTGAAGGCTTTGTCACCCTGGCCAGCGGCAAGGATGGTGATGACCAGAGCCTGCGGATTCGCGCTGATGCGCGATTGGTCGCGGCCAATCTCAAGGCGGGGGAAACGGCGGAATATCATCTGGATGAAGGTCGCCGTGCGTATCTGGTAGCGAGCACCGGTGTGATTGAAGTCAACGGCTTGCGCGCTCAGGCTCGAGACGGTGTGGCAGTGGCACAGGAGCGCGTGCTGACCGTTACGGCCATTGAGGACAGCGAGATTGTGTTGGTGGATCTGGCTTGATCGCTTGAATGGCGAGCAAAAAAAAGGGGCAACCATAATGGTTGCCCCTTTTTTCATGCGCTTGCGAACATCACTTGCTGGAGATGGCGCCATCCACAAGTGCCTGGGCTTCGACGACCAATTGTTTCAGGTGGTCGTCACCGATAAAGCTTTCGGCGTAGATCTTGTAGATGTCTTCGGTGCCCGACGGACGCGCAGCGAACCAGCCGTTTTCAGTCATCACTTTCAGACCGCCGATCGCCTGATCGTTGCCCGGCGCATGGCTGAGAATGCTCTGGATTTTCTCACCGGCCAGTTCGGTCGAGGTGACCTGTTCAGGTGACAACTTGCTCAGCAGTGCTTTCTGTTCCGGGTTGGCCTTGGCGTCAACGCGTACCGAGAATGGTTCGCCCAGCTCATCGGTCAATGCGTTGTAGGCCTGGCTCGGATCGCGACCGGTGCGCGCGGTCATTTCGGCGGCGAGCAATGCCGGGATCAGACCGTCCTTGTCGGTGCTCCACACGCCACCGTCCTTGCGCAGGAACGATGCGCCGGCGCTCTCTTCGCCACCGAAACCCAGCGAGCCATCGAACAGGCCGTCAGCGAACCATTTGAATCCGACCGGGACTTCGTAAAGACGACGACCCAGACGCTTGGCAACGCGATCGATCAGACCACTGCTGACCACGGTTTTACCCACGCCGGCATCCGCGCGCCACTGCGGGCGGTTCTGGAACAGGTAATCGATCGACACCGCGAGGTAGTTGTTCGGCGCCAGCAAACCACCGGACGGCGTCACAATACCGTGACGGTCGTGATCCGGGTCGCAGGCAAAAGCCACGTCGAATCGCTCTTTCAGGCCGATCAGGCCTTGCATCGCGTGGCTGGACGACGGATCCATGCGAATCTGGCCATCCCAGTCGACGGTCATGAAACGGAACGTCGCGTCGACTGCCTTGTTGACCACTTGCAGATCGAGGCGGTAGTGCTCGGCAATCGCCGACCAGTAGCGCACCCCTGCTCCACCCAACGGATCAACGCCCAGACGCAGTTTGGCGTCGCGAATGGCGTCGAAATCGATGACGTTGATCAGGTCGGCAACGTAGGTGTTCAGGTAATCGTGGCGATGCGTGGTGCTGGCCTTGAGCGCCTGCTCGTAGCTGATGCGTTTCACACCGGCCAGTTTGTTGGCCAACAGTTCATTGGCCTTGGCTTCGATCCACTTGGTGATGTGGGTGTCGGCCGGGCCACCATTGGTTGGGTTGTACTTGTAACCACCGCTTTGTGGCGGGTTGTGCGACGGCGTGATGACGATGCCGTCCGCCAGACCCGAGGTGCGGCCACGGTTGTAGCAGAGAATCGCGTGGGAAATGGCCGGTGTCGGCGTGTATTCATCACCTTCGGCGATCATCACGGTGACACCGTTGGCCGCCAGCACTTCCAGCGCGCTGGCACCGGCCGGAGTCGACAGCGCGTGGGTGTCGATGCCGACAAACAGCGGCCCGGTAATCCCTTGTGCTTCGCGGTACAGGCAGATCGCCTGGCTGATGGCCAGAACGTGCCATTCGTTGAAACTCAAGTCGAACGAGCTGCCCCGGTGTCCGGATGTACCGAACGCCACACGCTGAGTGGAAATCGAGGCGTCGGGCTGTCCGGTGTAATAAGCCGTCACCAGTCGCGGGATATCGACCAACAATTCTGCCGGTGCCGGTTTGCCCGCAAAAGGACTGAGTGTCATGCAAAACCTCTGAAATAGAGTGGTTCAGGAATGGAGCGCAGTTTACTGGCAGTTTGACCGCAGTGCGATGGGATCTATCCGGAACTCTCCCGATGTTTTTTAACGTTAGTCAGTGGGTGCCAGCCGCAATGCGTCACCGATCAGCCCGACCACACTGGCCAGGTCATGATCGGCATGAGTCAGCGGGCTCAAACGCAGGTGGTGTGCATGCAGGCCTTGCAGGCTGAACAGCTCGCCCGGTGCAACAACGATCTGCTGCCTGAGCAGACGCTGAAACACATACCCCATGTTCACCGGGCGCAGCGAACGCACCCAGACGGTTGCGCCGCCCTGTGGTTCGACAATCTGCAACGCATCACCGAGGCGCTCGCGCAACAGGTCGATCAGGTGCGTGCGCCGCTCCTTGAGCATCCGCCGCAATATGGCCAGATGCTGATCCAGCCGACCACCGCCAAGCAGCCTGGCGATAGCCTTCTGACGGATGGGCGACAAGCGAAACGCACGCAACAGGAAATGCCTTTGCAATTCATTGCGCCAATGACGCGACAGCAAAAAGCCGAAAGGCGCCTCGGCACCGATGAATCTCTCGAACGTGGAGAACACCAGCAAACGATCAGGGTCCAGGCAGTCGCGCAAGCGCTGGGCGTCACCGCCTTCATGAAGTTCGCTGTAGCAATCGTTTTCCAGCACCCACGTGCCATGGTGCCCGAGCAAATGCGCGATTGCCTGCTGGTTGCTCAGTGGGCGCAAGGTGCCCCGGGGCATGCTCAACGCCGCTGACAAAAGAATCAAACGCACCGGCTCACTTTGCAGCAACGACTCCAGTCGCTGCGCATCGATCACGCCTCCGGCGAGCAGCGGCAGCTCGATAACGCGCACTTCAGCGGCCTCCAGCAGACGCAAGATCACCCAGTCACAGGGCGACTCAACGAGCACGGTGGCCCGACGCAACTCAAGCACCGAAATCAGTATTTCCAGGACACTGCGCAGGTCGGCGCCGATATAGACATCATCTGCGCGCCAGTAATTGGCGGTAGACGAGGTGTAGCGCGCGGCCAAAACCGTGCGCAGTTCCAGCTCTCCGCAAGGTTGCACCAGCGCTTGCGGCTGACGCGGATACTGGCGCAGCAGTTCACGCTCCAGCATCAGCAATGGACTGTCCAGTGGTTGCAGCGAGGCGGGGTCATCACTGCTCAACACACACATGCCGGGTCGCCTGGCGTTGACGTAAACGGTTTCGAGCAGATCACTGCCGCTGTCGGGCGAATCCATCACGTGCAGTGGCTGCGCGTAATAACCGGACTTGGCAATCGAATAGACCCGCCCCTCCTTCTCCAGCAGCGAATACGCGTACTGGACGGTCGAGATCGACACATTGAGCCGATCAGCCAATTGTCGCAGCGACGGCAAGCGTACCGGCGGGCTACTCCCCGCCTCGTCTATCAGCAACTTCAAATACCGATAAACCGCCTGGTAAACGAAGTCATTCTCTCTCGACGTTTTCACGACCCTACGCCCATGGGCAGGGGCTCATCGGCGGACAAGCAACACACGATCAACCTTCCGCCGATCGATCGGCAGTAGGCTCAGCCAGCGTATCGTCCTCATTGTCGTTCTGCGCTGCACCTTCGCTGGATTCAGGCATGCGCACAGGCCCCATTGCATACAAACGCACAATCATCCTGACCGGCAGCCCGCTGACATCCGTCATCCACTTCAGTACCTGCTCCGGAGCATGCAGCCCTTGCATTGCCCGATGCAGATCCGGCAACGCCACCAGCATCCCGGGATGACAATTGCGCAAGAAGCGCTCAAGCCCCGCTCCCCCATCGATAAAAGGCGCAAACAAAAGGCACGTCAGCTGGATTTCATTCAGCTCGAAACTGGCCTGCAAGGCGTTTGCCGCCTGCGAACGCAGTTGTTCAGGCGCCTGCAGGTCGCCGAAGCTCGCCAGCAATTGTTCGCAAACCGGCTCGGGGACCTGCTTTTGCCGCATGGTTATCAGGAGACCGGTCAGGTAATCACTGACGCCGGCCTCATAGGTCCGCCCCTCGATGAATTGCGCCTGCAAACCTCGCAAATGCGCGGCCACCAAAGGTTCCACGTGCTCATCATCTCCTTGATAGAGCGTCACGTCGTCAGCCTGAAAACCCAGAAAATCACTCAGCAAAGGCCAGCGTTCTTCGAGCTTGCCGACAATCATGTCGTTGATATTGATAAAACTGGTGCGCCGACAGGCCTCGAAATGACCTTCCGGGCGCCAGGTCACCCGCTCATCTTCGGAGTAAAACTCGCGGTAACAATCGCCGCCCAGCCCGTCGAGCAGCGGGAACAGCATTTCAAAGCCGACGGTGCTCATCTGCGGCGCGGCAATCGCGGCTTTGTGCGTGGCGCGTTCCAGTCCGTCGAGGAAATGCCGCTGACGACGTGCGGACTCGCTGCCGATCATCGCGTCGACGCCATTGTTCCAGCGCGCAACCTGACCGTAGAACTCGGCGGTGGCCAGGTACGCGTCATCCCACAGTTCAAGCGGTTCATTCCAGGCTCGACGATGCCCGATCAACAGCAGGTTGACACGATTGCTCTCGCGACCGGCTTCGCCAATGGGCGCCTGATGATCAAACGGCAACACCTCGCGGTGATCGACCATCACCAGCTCTACCCGAGGGTCGTCATACAGAAACAGTGCACCGTAGCTGCGGTGCAGGTTTTGCAGGGACGTCTCACTGTTGCCGTTCCAGCGCAAGGTCGCCACCCGTAGCTGAAAGGTCGCCGGCGCACGGCCGGCAATGCTCAATTGCGCGGCCCGCAGCAAGGCCAGGGTGTAACAACTGTCGCGCGCCCCGGACTGGTTCACCAGCACCTTGAAATGACCGATGTTCTCCATGCCGCCCGCCGCCACTGCCAGTCGCTGGATCAGCAACTGCAGCGCCGTGCGCTCCGCGCGGGAAAAGAAACTCAGCAAACGTTGCAATACTTGCTGGTAGACATAGTTCATTGCCTGATCATGGATCGTGCTCATCGGTATTTACCCAGTATCGAAAGTTTCCTGCCGCACGCACTGAAATATCAGTCAGGCGACAATTCATCAATAAGTAATAGACGTTCGAATGCTAACACTTACAAGTTTGAAGTTATTTGAAACACTTGAGCTTAAAAAAACCCTTCAGCCGCCGAATGACAACCTCAACCCCCTGTAATTGCTGGGATATTTTTTCCTGGACGCGATCCTAGGAAACTTCCCACAAGGTCCCACGACAAGTGAGTACAAGAAAAACAGAAGCGGTTTCCGAATAGGCCTACAACAATTAAACAGAAATAGACGCGACCAACAGATTTGGCCGCTTTATATCGCGCAGGGCAAATTGAATGCACAGACATGGCTCATTCCTTGAGATGAAAGTAATCATTCAATTATCAGGGCTTACATTGTGATTAGAAGATACAGATCGCGAGCAAAAACCGGTTCAGTTGCTGAACGGTCGTGGCGCCATTGCCACGGTGCGCTGTGTTTCAGGAGGGGAAGCTAAACGCAGAAGAGTCCGTGGGGCCACGGACTCTGATGACAGGGCTTACGCCGGTTCGACTTGCAGGGCTACCCGTTCGCGGCACGGGCATTCGTCCATGTAGCGATGCGCTTCGACGAACTCGTTGAACGGAAATACACGCGTCTTCAGCGGCAGCAACACGCGGTCAGCTGTCAACTGGTTGATGTCACGC
This sequence comes from Pseudomonas sp. CROZ-RG-20F-R04-15, assembly GCF_022662375.1. GTDB lineage: Bacteria > Pseudomonadota > Gammaproteobacteria > Pseudomonadales > Pseudomonadaceae > Aquipseudomonas. The sequence continues at coordinate 38,686 of NZ_JAKNQL010000006.1, forward strand.
AAGGCACGTTGCAAGGCGACGTGATCCTGAGTGATGCCCAGTTCCGGCTTGCCGGTAAAGTTGCCGATGCAGTGTACGAAGAACTGGATGTTCTTCTGGAACGCTGCGCAGGCCGGGAACGGCGTCTGGTTGCCACCCTGCAAGCCGTACAGCACCAGGCTGCCACGCGGCGCCAGCACATCGCCCAGCAGCGACATCTGCGGACCGCCGAGGCCGTCGAACACCACGTCGACACCGCGGTTGTCAGTGATCTTGTTGATTCGCATCAACAGATCTTCCTCTTCGGTGACGATGACCTTTTCAGCGCCAAGGGACAGCAGGTACTCGCGTTCCTCTGCTTCCTTGGTCGCGGCGATCACCCGCACGCCCATCGCCTTGCCCAACTGGACAAACGAAGGACCGGCGCAATGGCTGGCGTCCGTGACCAAGGCAAACTGCCCCGGCTTGACCCGTGCCAGATCGGCGTAGGCAAAGTAGGCGATCAACAGCGGTGTGTAATGCACACTGGCTTCAATCGGGCTGAGCACATCCGGATAACGGGTCAGCGCAGTACGCGGCAGCACGATCGATTCGCCGTAGACCGGGTAGTCGTTCGCACTCTCGGCCGGAAAGCTGGCGACCTTGTCACCCACTGCCAGATCATCGACACCGTCGCCGACAGCGGTGATTACACCGGCCATCTCGTGACCAAGACCCGCAGGCAGTCGCGCCTGAGACGAGGCCAGGTTCTGACGCCAAAGGGTGTCGTACCAGCTGATGCCGATCGCCTCGACACGCACCTGCACTTCGCCAGGACCTGGCTGAGCGGCCGCATGCTCTTCGCATTTGAGCACCTCGGCCGGACCAAACTTGTGAAAACGGATCGTGCGGGACATCGCAAACCTCGTCAAAGTAACCTCTAATGCCATGAACTCTATCTGGGCTTTTGACCCAAGACTATCAGTGGCTATTAATAGTCGACATGCCTGTCATTGATTCCGCAGCAGGGGCGGCAGTGGCAAAATCCATGAAAAACTGCTGCCACCGTCTCAGTAAAGCTGAATTTTCCGGTGCAGAGTACCAGCCTTTCCCCGTAAGATTCATGCCGGCCATTGTTCTCATATGGCCGCTCTCGTCAAGCTTGATGACTCTGCCAGGACTCCAGATGAATCGTAATGACCTGCGTCGTGTCGACCTGAACCTGTTGATCGTATTCGAAACATTGATGCACGAACGCAGTGTGACCCGGGCGGCAGAAAAGCTGTTCCTCGGTCAGCCGGCGATCAGTGCGGCGCTCTCGCGCCTGCGCAGCCTGTTCGATGACCCGCTGTTTGTACGCACCGGGCGTAGCATGGAACCGTCCGCCCGCGCGGTGGAAATCTTCGCCCTGCTCTCGCCTGCCCTCGATTCGATTTCGACCGCCGTCAGCCGCGCGGCCGAATTCGACCCGGCGACCAGCACTTCGGTATTTCGGATCGGTTTGTCCGACGACGTCGAATTCGCTTTGCTGCCGATGCTGCTCAAACGCCTGCGCGCCGAATCGCCTGGCATCGTGTTGGTGATCCGCCGCGTCAACTACATATTGATGCCGGGCCTGTTGGCCTCCGGCGAGATATCCATTGGCGTCAGTTACACCACCGACCTGCCGGCCAACGCCAAACGCAAGGTCCTGCGCCGCAGCGCACCAAAATTGCTGCGCGCCGATACCGTGCCGGGACCGTTGAGCCTGGACGACTACTGCGCACGTCCGCATGCGCTGGTGTCATTTGCCGGCGACCTCAGTGGCTTTATTGATGAAGAGCTGGAGAAACTCGGGCGCAAACGGCATGTGGTGCTGGCCGTGCCGCAGTTCAACGGCTTGAGTACGTTGTTGGCCGGCACCGATATTGTGGCGACGGTGCCGGATTACACGGCTGATGCGTTGACGGCGGCTGGCGGTGTTCGCGCGGAAGATCCGCCGTTGCCCACGCGCACGTTTGAGTTGCATATGGCTTGGCGGGGGTCGCAGGATAACGATCCCGGTGAGCGGTGGTTGCGGTCGCGGATTCAGATGTTCTTTGGCGATCCGGATAGCCTCTAGGGGGCGTCGGGCAGGTAGTTCATTTGATCCTTTTCGCCCCATGGAGCGCTATTCACTCAGTGGATTGTTCGAACGCCATGGACAGTAGGAACGCGGACACGCAGGGCAATCAGCAACGCGGCCAGCAGCATCAGCACGGCCGCTGCTACAAACACGCCTGCGCTGCCACCGAGACTGAACATTGCTCCGCCAGCGGCGGCGCCCGTGGCGATGGCTGACTGCACAGATGCCACTACCATGCCTCCGGCGCTTTCCGCCTGATCAGGTACCGCGCTGGCGACCCAGTTCGACCACGCCACCGGCACACCACCAAATGCCATGCCCCAGACTGCCAGAAGTACAGCCTGCCCCGGCACCGAGGCCGGCAACAGCACCAACGCCAGTGCTGCAACGCCGACCAGCGCGGGCATCAGCACCAGAGTGGCCAGCGGGTGGCGCTCCAGCAGCCGGCCGGCCAACAGTGTGCCGACGAAGTTCGCCACACCGAACCCCAGCAGCATCAGGGACAGCCCTTGCGCGCCGATGCCGGTAGTCCCTTCAAGAAATGGGCGAACATAGGTGAACATGGCGAAGTGGCCGCTGTGCACCAGCACACAACCGAACATGCCCATGGCGATGCCTGGGCGCTGCAACACCTCGAGCACAGTGCGCAGGCGTGCCGGCCGGCGCGGCGCAAGACGCGGCAGAGTGAACGACTGGAAAGCCAGGGTCACCATGCCTACCGCCGCCGCTGCGAAGAACGCGCTGCGCCAGCCATACAGCCCGCCCAGATAGCTGCCCAGCGGCACTGCCACTACCGTGCCGATGGCGATGCCGCTGAAAATGATCGACAACGCCCGGGGCAACAAAGCGCTCGGCACCAAGCGCATCGCTACCGCCGCCGCCATGCTCCAGAACCCGCCAAGGGCAATGCCCAGCAAGATACGCATCAACAACAGCACCGCGAAGCTGGAGGAAACAGCGACCAACAGATTGGAGGCGACCATCAACGTCGAAAAACCCAGCAACACCCAGCGTCGGTCGATACCACGGGTCAGACCTGGCACCAACAAACCGGCGAACAGCGCCACCACGGCAGTTACCGTTACCGCCTGGCCAGCCAGCGCTTCGGACACTCCCAGGTCAGTAGCCATCAGCGTCAACAAACTGGCCGGAAGGTACTCAGCGGTCAGTAACCCGAACACACCCATCGCCAACGAAAATACTGCCATCCACGCGGGGGTTGCAGGTTCTACGTCCGCGCCGACGCCGCAATGGCGGTCGGATACGGTGTTACATACAAAGTCAGACATTGAACGGATCTCCCAATCTTCATTAAGAGCCGAAGTCTAGGCGCCGAAATCCGGATGATCTATGATCAATAGTCTCTACTTTTTGACCAAAACACCTGAACGATGCCTGCAGATCAGTTTGCTCTTTCCTCGGACCTCATCAACGAACTGTTGCGCGGCATGCGCCTGCGTGGTGTTGAATACCGGCGCATCCAAACGGGCCCAACTTTCGGTTTGGGCTTCGGGGAAAAACCTGGGCACGCCTGGTTTCACTTCATGGCCGTCGGCAATGCGGTGCTGCAAATGGAGGACGGCAGTACCTACGCGCTGTCTGCTGGTAACGCCGTGTTCATCTCCCATGGCGCGGCCCATCAACTGATTTCCCATCAGGGCGCGCCTGTCCGGGATATCGATCATCTATACGGTGCGCCCTTGGGTGAGACCGTCAGCGCGGTGGATACCGGAACCGATGCCAACCCCACGCCGAGCACTATTTTGTTCAGTGGTTGCATGGAGTTTGAACTGGGCAGTATCCATGGCCTTGGTCGGCTGATGCCGGGCCTGATGCTGATTGATGCCGGCGGTCAGCGTTACCCTGGGCTGGTGCCTATCCTGACCACCATGGAACGCGAGGTCAGCGCCGCCCGTGTCGGCTTCGCCGGTATCCTCGCGCGTTTGGCCGACGTGGTGGCTGCGATGGTCGTTCGCGGCTGGGTCGAGTGCGCCTGCGGCAATGCCTCTGGCCTGGTCGCCGCCTTGCGCGATCCCCGCTTGGCCGGTGCACTGCTTGCGCTCCATCAACAACCGGGCCGCGACTGGACTGTTGCGCAGTTGGCAGAGCACTGCAATACCTCACGTTCGGTTTTCGCGGACCGCTTCCAGGCGACGATTGGCATGGCCCCGCTGCGCTATGTCACCGAACTGCGAATGCGGCTTGCAAGCCAGTGGCTGACCCTCGAAAGGCTACCGATTGAAGAGGTAGCGCAGCGTTTGGGCTACACATCACAGGCCGCTTTCAGTCGTGCATTCAAGCGCGTTACGGGCAAGACGCCTGGATTGAGTCGCAAGCCGAACGCAGGTAATCGATGATCCGCGCCACTGACTCATTTACCTCCCGTTACATCGAGGAATGTACCGGTAACGAATGAAGCCTCCGCGCTCGCCAACCATAGAATCGCGCGTGCAACCTCCTCAGGCTGTCCGCCCCGCCCCATGGGGATCGAGTCCTTGACACGATCGACCCGCCCCGGCTCACCGCCACTGGCATGCATTTCGGTATAGATATGTCCGGGGCGAATGCAGTTAACTCGTATGCCTTCCCGTGCGACCTCCTTTGCAAAGCCAATGGTGAAAGTCTCCAACGCGCCCTTTGACGCCGCATAGTCGACGTACTCGTTGGGGCTGCCGAGGCGCGCCGAGGCCGAAGAGACATTGATCACCACGCCGCCCGGGCCGTTGTGACGGTAAGACATGCGCTTCACCGCCTGTTGGGCACAGAGTATTGGCCCAATGGCATTGACCGCAAAGATGCGCTGCATCCGCTCGAAGCCGAGGTCTTCCAGACGTGACTGAGGTGCCAGCATTCCGGCGTTATTGACCAGTACGTCAATGCGTCCGAACGTGCGATCAATGGCCGCGAACAAATCGGCCACCTGTTGGGGATCCGCACTGTCCGCGCGCATCGTCAACGCCCGGCGCCCCGATGCTTGTACATCCGCAGCCACGGCCAGCGCTGCGGACTCGTTGGCAACGTAGCTGATCGCCACGTCATAACCTCTAGCGGCGGCCAGCCGGGCCGTTGCTGCCCCCACTCCACGACTTCCACCCGTGATTAGAATCAGCGGTGCCTGCGAGACGTTGTCCATGAAATAAAGCTCCTGAGCCGTTGGCTGTATCAACCGATGATGAGGGTGCCGCTGGCGATCACTACGCATGCCAGTATCCGGCGCGCGGTGAGCGTCTCGCCGAGAAATACATAGCCGATCAACGCCGCAAACAGCACGCTGGTTTCGCGCAATGCCGATACCGCGCCCAGGGGCGCTTCGGTCATGGCGTAGATGACCATTCCGTACGCAAGCAAAGAGACCAGCCCGCCGACCAGCGCGGTCACTGTTCCCGCCCGGACAGAGAACAAACTGCGGGTGTCGCGTAGGCCGATGTAGACCACCGGCATCAGCACACCCCACAGGGCGCACATCCACACCGTGTAGGCAAGCGGCGCGCCGGAGAGCCTGGCGCCGATGCCGTCGACCACGCTGTAGGCCGCGATAAAGCCGCCCGTCCCCAGCGCATAAGGCAGGCTGGGAACCGACAGACTGCGCCCTCTGAAAGCCAGCGACATAATCCCGCCTGACACCAGCGCAATACCAAGTAACACGCCAGGCGTGATGCGTTCTCCGGCAAACACGGCAGCCCCCAAGGTGATCAGCACCGGCGACGATCCACGTGAGATCGGATAGATCTGCCCCAGATCGCCGACCCGGTAACTGCGCACCAGAAACAGGTTGTAGCCGACATGCAGCAACCCCGAAAGCGCCACGTAGCCCCAGCTCTCAATCGCCGGGGGCACCATGAACACTGCGGCGACGACACTGGTGATGGCAATGGCAATGCACATCACCGTCATCGACCACAACCGATCGGCACCGCTACGCAACAGCGCATTCCAGCTGGCATGCAGGAGCGCGGCGAAAAGCACGAGGAAGACGATATGAATAGGCATGCGCCACTTTAGGCAATGCGGCGACGGGACTAAAGCAAAGTCTCCTCATCGCAGCATGAACAAATGCTCATGACTCACTCATCCAGTCGTTGGATTTTCAGTGCCTCGCTGACTAACCATTGGCGAAAGCTGGCGATGTGCGGTTGCGCTTCGATGCCCTTGGGGCAGACGAAGTAGTACGCCAGCGGTGATGGGAATGGCACATCAAACAGCCGCACCAAACGGCCATCGCTGATTTCATTCTCGACATGCCCGCTGCGCACCAATGCAACGCCCTGGCCGAGCAAGGCTGCCTCGACCGTCATGTTGGTATCGCCAAATCTGACGCTCTCCTTGAGCGGCAAATAAGCCAGTCCGACGGCTTGAAACCATACCTCCCATTTTGGTACCAGTTCGGCGCCGTCACGCGTGGGCAGCGGGAAATGCAACAGTTCTGCCGGGCTCTGCGGAGTTCCGACGCGCCGCAACAGTTCGGGGCTGGCCACAGGAAATACCTGCTCCCCAAACAGGAACTCAGAATGCAGACCGGGGTAATCGCCCTTGCCAAGCCTGATCGCAACATCCGCCTGGCCGTGAGAGAAATGGATTATTTTATCCGTGGTGTCCAGCGAGACCAGCAGTTCGGGGTGCTGACGAGAGAGTCGCGGCAAACGTGGCAGCAGCCACTTGAGAGCGAAGGAGTAGGTGGTGCTGACGCTGAGTCGAACCCTGTCTTTTTGCTCACGCAAATCACCCAAAGTCGCCTCCAGGCTGATGAAAAACTCCCGCACGATGGGCGCCAGCGCAGCCCCCGCTGCCGTGAGGCGTAACGCCTTGCCACGTTCAAACAACTGCACTCCCCAAAGGGCCTCAAGATGCTTGAGCTGATGACTGACCGCACTTTGAGTCACATGTAGCTCTTGTGCGGCCGACGTAAAGGTCAAGTGCCGGGTGGCAACTTCAAATGCACGCAAGGTCGCGGTGGGCGGCAGGTCTCTCATAAGAGCATTATCCAGCGAGTTATCAGAAGAGTGCTTGCATGAACGTTAGCTCATGATAGAGCCAATCTCACCCGAAACGTCACTTAGGGAGCCATCACAACAAACCGCACTGATGGTGCGCCAGTATTACCAAGGCTCCATTGATGGAGTGATGGGCAAGTCGAAACGTGGTGCATTGACAGATAGCCAGCCTTTGCTGAACTTGGCGCAAAGATTTGCCGAGACTCTGGTCGGCGATGGATCTCACCCATAAACAAGCCCGGGAACCCTGCTCGGGCTTTTTCATTTCTGCGCCTCTTTTGCATTTCTGTGCGACACATCCCCTTTCAGGACTCCCGCAAGGCTCTGGCACGGTGTTAGTTTGTAAGTGTATGTGTCTCAACCTTGAGACACACCTTACTCACTGCCCTGCAAAGGAATGCCCTTCGTAATGAATGTCCCTTTCAAAAAACTGGCTGCCACCACCTTGATGCTGGCCGGTCTTGCCGTGTTCACGGCGCCCGCGCAAGCCAATATCACCCCGCAGCAGAGCGCAGAAATCCTCAAGACCTACAGCGCCGACAAAGCTACTGATTTCCGCCTGTTCCTCGGCAATCTGGGCAAGAGCGATCTGGCGAAAACCGCCGACATCGGCCCGGCCATTGGCGCGTACCTTGATAACAAGACCCTGACCGCCGAGCAGCAGAACGAAATCTATCGTCTGCTGGGTATCTACGCGCGAGCGAAATACAGCGCTGCCGCCACCGAAACCCTGCGCGAACTGGTGGAGATCCCGACCTATCGCAAGGACGGTGTCGAGCAGCATGACAACCCGGAATTCATCAAGATCGCCGCGAAGATCAAAAGTCTCGCCGAGTCCTTCAATCTGAAATTCCGCAACATCGACGACCGCGTCTACGAGATTTCCCTCGATGGCAGTGGCGATGAAGTGGTTGGTATTCACGCGCACGCCGACGTAGTGCCGGTCACGCCGGAAAACTGGGTACTCAAGGATGGCACCCGCCTCGACCCGTTCAAGATCACCCTGATTGGCGATCGCATGTACGGTCGCGGCACCGAAGATGACAAGAACGGCATCGTGGTCACGCTCTACGCCATGAAAGTCATCAAGGAAGAAAAACTGCCGCTGGTGCGCAACTTCAAGTTGCTGGTCGACACCACCGAAGAAACCACGGGCGACGCGATCCCCTACTACTTCGAACGCAATCCGACGCCGAACTACAACCTGGCGCTGGATGGTGGTTACCCGGTGGTGATTGCCGAGAAAGGCTATGGCACCGTCATGGCCAACTTTGCCAAGCGCAAAGGCGAAGGCAAAGGTGCCGAAATCATCTCGATGACCGGTGGCCTGGCGACCAACCAGATTCCTTCGGTGTCGGTCGCCACACTGATCACCGACAAACCTGCTGAACTGGCTGCCAGCCTGCAAAAGGCCGGTGACGAGTTTGCCAAGCACAATGGCGGCGATTTCCAGGTGAGCGCCAAGGTCGACGGCAAAGACGTCAAGCTGACGATGACTGGCGTATCTGCGCACTCCTCCGAACCTGAGTCCGGGGTTAACCCGGTTGCGCGGATGCTGGTCTTTATTAATAGCCTTGATGGCAAAGTCGCGCTCAAGCACAACCACATCACCGATGCGGCCCGTTACGCTGCCGACAACTGGGGCCTGGATTATCTGGGCAACAAGCTGGGTGTCGGTTTCTCGGATGCCTTCATGGGGCCACTGACGACTTCGCTGACCTACGTCGGCATGGACGAAAAAGCCTTCAAACTCGCGGTCAACCTGCGCGTGCCGAAGGGCAAGTCGCCGGAGAAGCTCAAGGCTGAAATCGCCGATAAACTGGCGGCGTGGGACAAGAAAAGCCACGTAGCGGTTGCCTTCGACTATTCGATCGCCGAGCCGATGTACCGCAATCCTGAGGGCGAATGGGTCAAGGCACTGTTGGCTGTTTCAACAGAAAACCTCGGTATGAAACACGAATTCGGCACCTCAGCCGGCGCCACCTCGGTGCATGAATTGCCGAACGGTGTGCAATTCGGTCTGGCCATGCCGAACGTGAAGTACACCGGTCACACCGATGGCGAGTTCAAGACCGTGGAGCAATTTCAGCTGGATCTGCAAATCGTCACGGAAATGATTGGCCGCATCGGCCAGTTGCCGAAACTCTGACCGCAGTGCCGAACCCGCCACCATGGCGGGTTCGGCATTTTTAATCCCCGCATAATCCCTGCCGCGCAGCCTCGCTCCTGACTTTTGCACATCGGGCAACAGAGAATTGCCCATCAAACCGATTGATAGCCACCTAACGAAAGGTGCATGCTAGAGGGCTCGTTCGGGTCTTATATCATTCCGAATGATAGTTACCTTTGCTTCATTCGATTCGTGCCATCACACCCCGCCGAGCATCATCCGCCCATCTTCAATACATTGGCGGATGCATCCATGGAACAGTCACTCAAACATTTGCGCTTCCCGTTGGCCATGTTGGCCGTACTGGTGATGAGCGCCTGCGGCAAGACTCCGGAGACTGCCGCCAGCATGCCCGCTGCGAAAGTCAGCGTGGCCAAGGTGCTGGAACAACCGGTCAACGAGTGGGACGAATTCACCGGGCGCCTCGAAGCGCCGGAAACCGTTGAAATCCGTCCACGGGTCTCCGGCCAGATCGACGAGGTGGCTTTCACCGAAGGCGCGCTGGTCAAGAAAGGCGACCTGCTGTTCCAGATCGACCCGCGTCCGTTCCAGGCTGAGGTGCGCCGCCTCGAAGCCCTCGTAGCCCAATCCCGCGCCAACGCCACCCGCAGTGAAAACGAAGCCGGCCGTGGTGAACGCCTGCGCGCCAGCAATGCGATCTCTGCCGAACTGGCCGACTCGCGCACCAGCGCTGCACAAGAAGCCCGCGCCGCTGTCGGTGCCCTGCAAGCGCAACTGGATCTGGCCAAACTGAACCTGAGCTTCACCCGCGTCACCGCGCCAATCAGTGGCCGCGTCAGCCGTGCCGAAATCACCGCCGGTAACCTGGTGACCGCCGACACTACGCCGCTGACCAGCGTGGTTTCCACCGATCGCGTTTACGCCTACTTCGACGCCGACGAGCGTGTGTTCCTCAAATACACCCAACTGGCCCGCAACGGTCAGCGCGGCGCCACTACTCCGGTGTACATGGGCCTGTCCAATGAAGACGGCAACCCGCACCTCGGTCAGATGAACTTCGTCGACAACCAGGTCAACCCGAAAACCGGCACCATCCGTGGTCGCGCGGTGTTCGACAACAGCGACGGCACCTACACCCCGGGCCTCTACGCACGCCTGAAACTGGTCGGCAGCGGCACCTACAACGCCATGCTGATCAACGACGAAGCCGTCGGCACCGACCTCGGCAAGAAGTTCGTACTGGTGATGGATGCGGACAACAAAACCGCATATCGCGCCGTCGAACTGGGTCCGAAAATCGAAGGTCTGCGTATCGTCCGTACCGGCCTGAACAAGGACGACACGATCATCGTCAAGGGTCTGCAACGGGTTCGTCCTGGTTCACCGGTCACCCCTGAAGTGATCCCGATGGCCAGCGAACAGACCATCGCGGCACTCGCTCAACAACGTCAAGCGCTGGAAGCCAGCAACCTGCCCAAAGTCGCCCCTGCCAAAGGCGCGTCGGGATCGGTTGTGAAGCTGGCTGCTACGACCCCACGCGGTTAAGGGACGACAACTCCGATGAATTTTTCCCAATTCTTCATTTCACGGCCGATCTTCGCAGCGGTGCTCTCGCTGCTGATCCTGATCGCCGGTGCGATCTCGCTGTTCCAGTTGCCGATCAGCGAATACCCGGAAGTCGTGCCACCGACCGTGGTGGTGCGTGCCAACTTCCCGGGCGCCAACCCGAAAGTCATCGGTGAGACCGTGGCCGCTCCGCTGGAGCAAGCCATCACCGGCGTCGAGAACATGCTGTACATGTCCTCGCAGTCGACCGCTGACGGCAAGATCACCCTGACCATCACTTTCGCCCTGGGCACTGACCTGGACAACGCGCAGGTGCAGGTGCAAAACCGGGTGACCCGTACCGAGCCGAAACTTCCCGAGGAAGTGACGCGCATCGGTATCACCGTCGACAAGGCCTCGCCCGACCTGACCATGGTTGTGCACTTGACCTCACCGGACAAGCGCTACGACATGCTCTACCTGTCCAACTACGCGATCCTCAACATCAAGGATGAGCTCGCTCGTCTGAACGGTGTTGGTGACGTGCAGTTGTTCGGTATGGGGGACTATTCGCTGCGTGTCTGGCTCGACCCGAACAAGACTGCTTCGCGCAATCTGACCGCGACCGATGTGGTCACGGCGATTCGAGAACAGAACCGTCAGGTCGCGGCCGGTCAATTGGGTGCGCCCCCTGCCCCGAATGCCCAAAGCTTCCAGTTGTCGGTCAACACGCAGGGCCGACTGGTCAGCGAGGAAGAGTTCGAGAACATCATCATTCGCGCAGGCGACAATGGTGAGATCACTCGTCTCAAAGACATCGCTCGGGTTGAACTCGGCTCCAGTCAATACGCCCTGCGCTCGTTGCTGGACAACCAACCGGCGGTGGCCATCCCGATCTTCCAGCGCCCAGGCTCCAATGCCATCGACATCTCGAACGAAGTTCGCGGCAAGATGGACGAGCTGAAGAAAAACTTCCCGCAAGGCATGGATTACAGCATCGTCTATGACCCGACGATCTTCGTGCGCGGCTCGATCGAGGCGGTGGTTCACACCCTCTTCGAAGCACTGATTCTCGTGGTGCTGGTGGTGATCCTGTTCCTGCAAACCTGGCGTGCCTCGATCATTCCGTTGGTGGCGGTGCCGGTATCGTTGATCGGTACGTTTGCGGTGATGCACCTGTTCGGCTTCTCGCTCAACGCGCTGTCCTTGTTCGGATTGGTGCTGGCCATCGGTATCGTGGTCGACGACGCCATCGTGGTGGTGGAGAACGTCGAGCGCAATATCGAGCTCGGATTGAATCCGGTCGAAGCCACCAAGCGCGCCATGCGTGAAGTGACCGGCCCGATCGTTGCCACGGCGCTGGTGCTGTGTGCGGTGTTCATTCCGGCGGCGTTCATCTCCGGCCTCACCGGGCAGTTCTACAAACAGTTTGCACTGACCATCGCGATCTCGACCGTGATCTCGGCGTTCAACTCGCTGACCCTGTCGCCAGCATTGGCCGCGGTATTGCTGAAAAGCCATGACGCGCCGAAAGACCGCTTCTCCAAAGTGCTCGACAAGATCTTCGGTGGCTGGTTGTTCCGTCCGTTCAACCGTTTCTTCGATCGTGCCAGCCATGGTTACGTCGGCACGGTGCGCCGGGTTATCCGTGGCAGCGGCATCGCCCTGCTGTTGTACGCAGGCCTGATGGTGCTGACCTTCTTCGGTTTCTCCAGCACGCCGACCGGTTTCGTACCCGGCCAGGACAAGCAATACCTGGTGGCTTTCGCACAACTGCCGGACGCCTCGAGCCTGGATCGCACCGAAGACGTGATCAAGCGCATGTCCGAACTGGCACTGAAACAGCCAGGCGTGGAAAGCGCCGTAGCGTTCCCGGGCCTGTCGATCAACGGCTTCACCAACAGCCCGAACGCCGGCATCGTCTTCGTGACGCTGAAACCGTTCGACGAACGTAAAGACCCGAGCATGTCCGCCGGTGCAATCGCCGGGGCCTTGAACGGTCAGTACGCGAATATCCAAGAGGCGTACATGGCGATCTTCCCGCCACCGCCGGTACAAGGTCTGGGCACCATTGGTGGTTTCCGCCTGCAAATCGAAGACCGGGGCAACCTGGGCTACGACGAGCTGTACAAAGAAACCATGAACATCATCAACAAGAGCCACAGCGTGCCGGAACTGGCTGGCCTGTTCACCAGTTACACCGTGAACGTGCCACAGGTCGATGCCGCCATCGACCGTGAAAAAGCCAAGACCCATGGCGTAGCCGTCAGCGACATCTTCGACACCCTGCAGATCTACCTGGGTTCGCTGTATGCCAACGACTTCAACCGCTTCGGGCGCACCTATCAGGTCAACGTTCAGGCTGAGCAGCAGTTCCGCCTCGAATCCGATCAGATCGGTCAGCTGAAAGTACGTAACAACAAAGGCGAAATGATCCCGCTGGCGACCTTCATCAAGGTCAGCGACACCTCGGGTCCGGATCGCGTGATGCACTACAACGGCTTCATCACCGCGGAAATCAACGGCGCGGCTGCCCCGGGCTACAGCTCCGGCCAGGCTGAAAAAGCCATCGAGAAACTGCTGAAGGATGAACTGCCGAACGGCATGACCTACGAGTGGACCGACCTGACCTACCAGCAGATTCTGTCCGGCAACACTGCGCTGTTCGTGTTCCCGCTCTGCGTACTGCTGGCGTTCCTCGTGCTCGCCGCTCAATACGAAAGCTGGAGCCTGCCACTGGCGGTGATCCTGATCGTACCGATGACCCTGCTGTCGGCCATCACCGGTGTGATCATCTCGGGCGGTGACAACAACATCTTCACCCAGATCGGTTTGATCGTACTGGTGGGACTTGCCTGTAAGAACGCGATTCTGATCGTCGAATTCGCCAAGGACAAACAGGAAGAAGGCCTCGACCCACTCGCGGCGGTACTCGAAGCTTGCCGCTTGCGTCTGCGGCCGATCCTGATGACCTCCTTCGCGTTCATCATGGGTGTGGTGCCACTGGTGTTCTCCAGCGGTGCCGGTGCCGAGATGCGTCATGCCATGGGTGTGGCGGTGTTCTCCGGGATGCTCGGGGTGACCTTCTTCGGTCTGTTGCTGACGCCAGTGTTCTACGTACTGATCCGTAACTTTGTCGAACGCGGCGAAGCCCGCAAAGCGGCCAAAGCTCTGAAACTGGAGGCGCAACAATGAGTCTGAAAGTCTTCCTGCCGAGTCTGCTGGTGCTGGCTCTCAGCGCCTGCGCTGTCGGCCCCGACTACAAGACCCCAGCCACGGAGGCGGCCAACATTACGGCTGCCACCGACGGCGCCGCCGGGCAAAAGAACTTCGACCGTTCGAAATTCGAAGGCATCTGGTGGCAGCAATTCGATGATCCGACCCTCAACCAGTTGGTGACCCAGTCGCTGCAAGGCAACCGTGAACTGCGCGTGGCGTTCGCCCGCTGGAAAGCCGCCCGGGCGATCCGCGACGACGCCAACAACGACGCGATGCCGACCATCACCAGCCGCGCCAGCAGTGATCTGGCCAAGGGGCAAATCCCCGGCCAGACCACCAACCGGGTCAATAGCGAACGCTATGACCTCGGTCTGGACATGGCCTGGGAGCTTGACCTGTTCGGGCGCATCCAGCGCAATCTGGAAGCCAGTGACGCCGATCAGCAAGCGGCCGAAGCCGATCTGTACCAACTGCAAGTCACCATGATTGCCGAACTGGTCGACGCTTACGGTCAACTGCGTGGCGCCCAACTGCGCGAGAAGATCGCCGTGGCCAACCTGAACAACCAGCAGGAGTCGCGCAAGATCACCATCAGCCTGCGTGACGCTGGCGTTGGCGATCAGCTCGATGTCGAGCGTGCCGACGCACGTCTGGCCTCGGTCGAAGCCAGCGTGCCGCAATTGCAGGCGGAACAGGTTCGGCAGAAAAACCGTATCGCTACCCTCTTGGGTGAACGTCCGGACAAGCTGACCGTCGGTCTGAGCCCGAAAGACCTGCCGGCGATTGCCAAGGCCTTGCCAATCGGTGATCCGGGGGAACTGCTACAACGTCGCCCGGACATCCTCAGCGCCGAACGCAAACTGGCTTCGGCCACCGCGCGCATTGGCGTGGCGAAAGCCGACCTGTTCCCACGAGTCAGCCTCAGCGGCTTCCTCGGCTGGACCGCCGGACGTGGTTCGCAGATCGGTTCCTCGGCGGCCAACGCCTGGGCACTCGGCCCGAGCATCACCTGGGCGGCGTTCGACCTTGGCAGCGTGCGTGCCCGTTTGCGCGGCGCCGATGCCGATGCCGAAGGCGCACTGGCGACTTACGAGCAACAAGTGCTGCTGGCACTGGAAGAGTCGGAAAACGCCTTCAGCGATTACGGCAAACGTCAGCAGCGCCTGATCTCGCTGATCCGTCAAAGCGAATCAAGCCGCAAGGCTGCCGACCTCGCTGAAATCCGCTATCGCGAGGGTACGACTGACTTCCTCGTGCTGCTCGACGCCCAGCGTGAACGCCTGAACGCCGAAGACAGCCAGGCTCAGGCCGAAGTCGACCTGTATCGCGGCATCGTTGCAATTTACAAGGCCCTTGGCGGCGGCTGGCAACCGGAGACAGTGGCCAGCAAGTAATCGATTGTTAAAGAGCTCCTTTGGTTGGCCGCAACCAACCAAATTTTTTGCCCCGCGTATCATTCGGTCGCGGGGCTTTTTTTTGACTTTTGATCAATGAAGTCTTGTGGGAGCGAGCCTGCTCGCGAATGCGGTGTGGCAGGCGAGACCATCGGGGCTGATCCAATGCTTTCGCGAGCAGGCTCGCTCCCACAGGGTTAACGGTGTTCTTCAGATTGAGAGTTTTCCAGCACGGTGACGGTCGCTGTGGTGCCTGCACGCAAGCGATCCTTGCCGGCATAGTCGCCATCGATGTCGATCCGCACTGGCACCCGCTGCGCCAGTTTCACCCAGGTGTAACTCGGATTGATGTTGGCCAGTAACCGGCTGCCCGGCGCGTTTTCCCGGTCGGCAATGGCGAAGGCAATGCTTTGCACGGTGCCGCCGAAGGTTTCCCCGCTCATCAACTGAACGCGTACCCGATCACCCTCCACGATTCGTGGCAGTTTGGTTTCTTCGAAGTAACCACTGATATAGAACGAATCGCTGTCAACCAGCGCCAACAACGCGCCGCCACTCACTGCGTAGTCACCTTCGCGAGTCAGCAGGTTAGTGACATAGCCGCTGACCGGGGATTCGACACGGGTGCGCTGCAAATCCAGTTCGGCCTGGGTCAACGCGGCAATCGCCAGTTGCACATTAGCCTCGGCCAGACCGAGATTTGCCTGATTGCGTAACAGGTCGGCCTGAGCCACCGCCACATCGGTACTGGATTTTTCCCATTCTTCCCCGGAAATCGCGAAACCCTGCTTGAGCGTGCGTCGCCGACGTTCTTCGCTTTGCCGCTGTTTGAGCAAGGCTTCGCTGGCAACGATGGCCGCTCGCGATTGCCCCAGCGTTGCCTTGGCCACTTCGACCTCGCGGCGCGAGTGCTCCACCGCCAGGCGGTAACGCGCCGGGTCGATCTCCATCAGCAACTGGCCCTTGTCGACATGCTGATTGTCCTGCACCGCGAGGCGGACAATGCGCCCGGAAACGTCCGCCGACAGCGTCACCACATCCGCCCTCACCCGGGCATCGCGAGTCCACGGCGCGCGGGTGTAATGCTCCCAGGCAAACCAGCCGAGTACGATCGCCAGCAACACCACCGCCAGCGTGATCAATCGCGTGAATAACACTTTCAAGGCATCAGGCTCCCATCAGCAAAATCAACGTGGCACAGACGCAGGCATACAAGGCGCCTTCGAACAGCGCTTCATGCCAGACCAGACGCAATACACCCAGGCGCCGCAATCCCCAGTCCAGCACCATGAATATCGGTATGGCCAACAATAGCGCCTGGGCAATGGGCGGCATGTAGACGCCGCCGATCTCGAAATCAATGGGCAAGGGCTGCTTCTCCTTCCGGAACAGAACGCTGCAGGGTTTCACCGTGGCGCTGCAGAAATGACACGACGATCAACAAGGCCACGCGCATACGGAACAGTGACCACACATGCTCATGGCTGGCGACGTGCAACCCGTCCAGTTCATCGCCTAATACCTGCAGTGTGTCCAGCAAGGGTGCCAGTTGAACGTCCTGCCGCCCGGCCACAAAGCGCCCGGTCTTGCGCAACGCCGAAGACAGGCGCTGAGTGAAGGTGTCGGTCAGCAGCGCGTTGTTCTGGGCCTGTTGTCGCAACTGGTGTATCGCTACGCCCAGTGCTACGCAGGCCAGGCTGATCTCGTACAGTTGCTGCGTGGCGCGGCTGTTTACCGCAGGCAGCAGGCCAAGCATGCTGGTCAGGCGATCGACCATGCGGCTTTCGAAGGCAAATTGCTGTTCATCGGTGGCCGGCAACTTGCTCAAGGCATACACCTGTTCGCGTGCTTCGTTGTACAAACGGCGAATTCGCAGCGCCGGGCGGAACGGGAAAATCCACGCGTAGACGATCAACGCCAGCATCGCCGCGCTGACATAGGCGCCGGCAAACTCGAACCATTGAATGGCGGTGTTCTGCCCGGTACCGACATTCTGCGGGCCGATCATCAGGAAGCTCGACAAGCCCAGCCCCATACCGATACCGGCTGTCGCAGGGCTCGCCAGTCCCACCGCGATGACATACAACAACGGCGCGATCATCAGCGCCAGCGGCTCGAAGTCACTGATCGAGGGCACCAGCATGAACTGATAGAGCGCCGACACCAGCAACGCCAGTCCCAACCCCCGTGCGTAACTCTGCGCCGCCAGCAAGGGTCGCGGAAACGTCGCCATCAGCGAACAGAGGATACCGACCAGAATCATCCCGCCACGGGCGCCGTCCCACGCAGTTTCGATCCAGATCAGCCCCGCCACCAGCAACGCAGTGAAGGCACGGATGGCATTCATCGAGGCCAGGGTGAAATCCAGGTGCAGCGGGCTCGCCTGACCGCGATAGAGGCAACTGGCTTCACGCCCTTCCTGAATGGCATCGCTCAACTCAAGGATCTGTTCGAGTTGCTGAAGTAGCCTCGCCTGCTCCCAGCGCAACGCCCACGCCAGGGAGCGCAGCGTGGCACTCATGTCCTCGGTCAACTGCTCGGCCTCATAGGCCAGGTCATCGAATTGCTTCTGCAGGGTGATGAAACGATGGCGGGCATCGGCCGATACCGAGCGTCCCTGCTCCGCCAATTGATCAAGCACCGCGAGCTCTTCGGCGCGCAGCCGCTGGACGTCCAGTGGCAGATCGCCCTCCCAACGCTCGGTGAGCAGTTGCCGCTGATGCCGCAACGCCGTCAGCCGCGAGGTGAGCAACATCAACTGATTGCCGAGCAACAGCACCAGGTTGTTGGCGCTGCGCAAACGTGGTGCATCGAAATACAAGTGCCGACGCAAACCTTCAAGTGCGCTGATCTCGCCGAGCAACTGCATTTGCCGGCGCTGGAACTCGGCCTCGCTTTCTTCCGTACGCAGCACCGCCGCAGCGTGGCTGGCGGCGAGTTTGATCACCTGATCAACCTTGGCGAAATATCCCTTGGCCACGGCTTGCGGGCGAGCCGTCAGCAGACTGACCACACAGACGCACGCCACGGCCAGCAAGGTCTCGGTGACGCGGGTAACCGCCAGCAGAAATGTACCGTCCTGATCCGGAATCGCCAGCAATGCCACCACCACTGCCGTGTAACCACTGAGCACAAACGCCTGCGAACTGGTGTAGCGCAGCAACGTGCCACCTGCCGTACACAGCGCCAGCCACAGGGCCAGGGTGGTGATGAATGGCAGCGGCGCCTGGGGGAAAATGGCCATGATCAACACCGCCACCGCCGCTCCGAGGGTCGTGCCGATGACCTGACCGAAACTGCGCGCCAGCGCCATACCGGCCAGCGGCTGGCTGACAATGACCACCGCCATGATCGACCACTTGGGCTGATCGAGGTCGAACAGAAACGCCAGATACAAGGTCAGCAACCCCGCCGCAATGGTTCGCAGGGCAAACAGCAGAACGGCCTGACCGGGGTGGATCACTGCCTTGAAATAATTGAACAGGGCTTGCATGGGCACACTCATCGAAACGACTTCTGCAAGCGTAGACACTGCATCGAAAGCCTGACGGGTAACTGAGTCGACACAGCGTGTAGGGCGATTCGCATGCACAGGGTTTGACTCGTGGGCCGAGCTGACCGAAGCTTGCCGCTCTGCTCAAGTACGCCTGTTTCGGAAACCTGCATGCCTCAGTCTCGCCGCTACCTGCTTATCAGCCTGGGCCTTGTGCTTGTCATCAGCGTGGCCTGGTTGTCCGTGCGCAGCACCGCCCCGGTCATTCCCGACGCGATCAAGCACGGCTACAGCGAGGCGTTGAATGCCGCGCGCACGGGTGAGCCGGGCGCGGCGCGTCAGTTGTATCAACAGTTGGGCCGCCCGGACATCTCGGTCAAACGACGCGTGTGGCTGCACGGCGAGCTGCCCAACTACCCGAGCCCGCAAGCGTTGAAACTGGCCGATACGGACCTGCAGAACGAAGCCCCCGAAGTACGGCTGGCGGCGATAAAAAGCGTGGTGGGACTGGTGCCGGGCGGACAACGCAGCCTGTTGCTCGGGCCGATGCTCGAAGATGAAGATCAAACCGTGCGTTTTGCCGCTATCAACGCCCTGCTCGGCCTGACGCCGGATGAGCTGGGCCTGTATTTCGCACCGCTGCAACAAGCGATTGATGGCTGGGAACAGACTCTCAAGGCGCAGCCCGAAAGCGCTGCCAACTACGCACAACTGGCTCGCCTGCATATCCACAACGCGGAACTCAAAGAGGCACAGGTCGCACTCGACAACACGCTGCGCCTGGAGCCTGGCAACCTGTCCGCGCTGGTGATGCAGATCGATGTCCTCGACCGCCAGGGCCAAAGCGATGCCGCCCGGCAATTGCTGGTCAAACAACTCAAGGCACAACCTGATTCGGCCTATCTGCAACACGCGCTCGGTCTCTGGCTGTTGCACCACGATCAGCGCGAATACGCCCTGCTCGGCTTGTCCAAAGCCGTCGAGCTTGAGCCCGACAACAAGGATTATCGCTACGACCTCGCCACCACCCTGCACAGCGCCGAAGAACTGGAAGCGGCGCAAAAGCAGTTGCAGGAAATCGTCCAGCGTCACCCCGCCGACCGCAAAGCGCGGGTGTTGCTGATCAATTACTGGAAAGAAAGCGGCCAACTGCAGAATGTGCAGATTCTGTTGGCGCAGCTTGAGCAGCTCAATCCGGATGATCCGGCGCTGCAACAAGGCCTCTGACGCACTTTCGACAGCTCATCCGACACATCCCGCAAGGAATTTCGGAACTGCCATCACGCCGCAGGGTCAAGTTAGTCAGGCCGTTCGATTCAGTCGACGGCCTCGCTTCCCTTAGTCATGAGAGGGCATTTTTTGTCTACTTCTAACGAGTTGATCAGTGCGAAAGCCGCTACCGGCATTGTGGGTCTGGATGACATCCTCGCCGGTGGTTTGTCTCGCGGTCATGTTTTCTTGCTGGAGGGTGAGCCCGGAACCGGCAAAACCACGGTCGCTTTGCATTTTCTCCTGGCCGGCGCGAAAGCCGGCGAACGCTCGTTGTACATCACGCTCTCGGAAACCGAGCGCGAACTGAGGCAAGGGGCGTTGTCCCACGGCTGGACGCTGGATGACAACATCAACATCTTCGAGTTGACGCCCCCGGAAAGCCTGCTCAATGCCGAACACCAGCAAAGCCTGCTGTATTCCTCCGACCTGGAGCTGGGCGAAGCCACCAAGCAGATTTTCGAGGCGGTGGAGCGCTTCAAACCGACGAGAGTCGTGCTCGACAGCCTGTCGGAGATCCGTTTACTCGCGCAAAGCTCGTTGCGCTATCGCCGGCAGATTCTGGCGATCAAGCATTACTTCGTGCGCTACAACGCCACGGTCGTACTGCTTGACGACCTGACCACCGAGTCCCTCGACAAGACTGTGCACAGCGTTGCGCACGGGGTGATTCGTCTGGAGGAACTGACCCCTAACTATGGCGCCGAGCGGCGCCGCGTGCGGGTGGTCAAGTACCGTGGCCAGAAGTATCGCGGTGGTTTTCACGACTTCACCATCATGGGCGATGGCGTGCATGTGTTCCCACGGCTGGTGGCGGCTGAACACCGCGGCGAGTATGCGCGCTTGCAGTTGACCAGCGGCATCGCGGAACTGGACGCCCTGCTCGGCGGCGGTATCGAGACCGGTTCCAGCACGCTGATTCTCGGCCCTGCCGGCACCGGCAAATCGTTGATCTCGATGATCTTCGCCGCCGCTGCCGTGGGTCGTGGCGAAAAAGCCGCGCTGTTTATCTTCGATGAAGAACTCGGCCTGCTGTTCGAACGCATGAAGAACATCGGCATCGATCTCAAGGCGTTGCAGGCCACCGGCAATCTGATGATCGAGCAGGTCGACGCCGCCGAACTGTCGCCGGGCGAGTTCTCCCATCGCGTGCGGCGTTGCGTCGATGAGGGCGAAATCAAAACCGTGGTCATCGACAGCATCAATGGCTATCAGGCGGCAATGCCGGAAGAAAACGCGCTGGTCCTGCACATGCACGAGCTGCTGCTGTACCTCAACCGCAAAGGCGCGGCGACGTTCATGACGGTCGCCCAACATGGGCTGGTGGGCGACATGCAAGCGCCAGTCGACATTACTTATCTGGCTGACACGGTGATTCTGTTGCGCTATTTCGAAGCACTGGGCAAAGTCCGCCGCGCGATTTCCATCATCAAGAAACGCACCGGCAGCCACGAATCAACCATTCGTGAGTACCGCATTTCCACGCAAGGCATGACCATCGGTGAACCGCTGGAAGCCTTTCAGGGCGTGCTGCGGGGCGTCCCTACTTACCTCGGCGCGAGTAATCCGCTGCTTCAGGAAGCGTCCTTGTGACGATTCAGGTGCCGCTGGCCGAACGGGTGTTGATCCTGACGCCCGTGGGTCGCGACAGCCAGATTGCGCTGAAGATCCTCAACGAGGCCGGCTACGCGGGAGTCGTCACGCCAACTCTGGGTGCGCTGTGCTCGGAGCTGGAACTGGGTGCCGGTCTGTTGCTGGTCGCAGCCGAAGCCTTGCGCGGGCCGGAACTGGAAGCGCTGTTCCTGTACCTGGAACAGCAACCGGCCTGGTCGGATCTGCCGATTGTGTTGCTGACCCATCACGGCGGTCAGGAACAAGGCCCCTCTTCGCGGCTGAGCGATCTGCTGGGCAACGTAAGCTTTCTTGAACGGCCGTTTCATCCCGCAACACTGGTCAGTATGGTGTCAGCCGCACTGCGTGGCCGACGACGACAATACGAGGCGCGCGACCGGCTGGTCGATCTGAGCGAAAGCGAGCGGCGTTTGCAGTCGACACTGGAAACCCTTGAGCAACAGGTCGAAGAGCGCACCGCACAACTGCGGCATAACGAAGAAGCGCTGCGCCAGTCACAGAAAATGGAGGCGGTCGGCCAACTCACTGGCGGTATCGCCCACGACTTCAACAACATGCTGACCGGCATCATCGGCAGCCTCGAGTTGCTGCGTCGACGTCTGGCCCGTGGACGTCTGGACGACCTCGATAGCCTGATTGATCTGGGCGTGACTTCGGCCAATCGCGCTGCGAGCCTGACCCACCGCCTGCTGGCGTTCTCGCGCCGGCAATCGCTCGACTCAAAAGCCGTGCAGATGAATACCCTGGTGCTGTCCATGGGTGAACTGCTGCAACGCAGCCTCAACGAAAGCATTCAACTGGACATGCGCCTCAACGAGAAGCTGTGGGTCGCCGAGGCTGACCCCAATCAACTCGAAAGTGCCCTGCTCAACCTGGTGATCAATGCCCGCGACGCCATGCCCGAAGGCGGTAAACTGGTGGTCGAGACCAGCAATCAGGTGCTCACGCGCGAATTCACCGAGGCCTACAGCAACCTCGAACCCGGTGATTACGTGATGCTCAGTGTCACCGACAACGGCAGCGGTATGCCGCAAAGTGTCATCAACCGCGCGTTCGACCCCTTCTTCACTACCAAACCGATTGGCCAGGGCACGGGCCTCGGTTTGTCGATGATCTACGGGTTCAGCAAGCAATCCAGAGGGCATGTGTCGATCGACAGCGAAATCGACGAAGGCACCACGGTCAGACTCTACCTGCCGCGCTTTCGCGGCGAAGAACTGTCCAGTCCCGACTCCGCTGTTCAACAGGCCCCGGATGCGCTTGACGGCGAAACCGTGCTGATCGTCGAGGACGACCCGGCCGTGCGCGTGCTGGTCTGCGCGGTGCTCGGTGAATTGGGTTATGCCTTTGTCGAAGCCAGTGATGCCGACAGCGCCGTACCGATTCTGAACTCGACGCAGCGCATCGACCTGCTGATCAGCGACGTCGGCCTGCCGGGCATGAACGGCCGGCAACTGGCGGAGGTCGGCCGACAATATCGGCCAGGTTTGAAAGTCTTGTTTATCACCGGCTACGCCGAGCACGCAGCAGTGCGTGGCGGCTTCCTCGATTCGGGGATGCAGATGATCACCAAACCGTTCACCTTCGATCTGCTGACGGCGAAGGTCAGGGAGATGATCAGGCAATGAACGACTGCTCACTCATCAGACAGACGTTGTAGCACTGTTCAGCAGTCGTTGGTTGTTTCCACTATTCCTGGTTTCTTTATAGCGTCTTCGTTTATCTGCAGCGGAAAACAGATTTCTGTCGGTATCGGCTCTGGGCGTCGTTACATTCGGAACGGCGTTGACCTCATGCAGACCCACCCCAGACAAAACCCTTTCACCGACGAGGGCGTCGAACTGACCGGCGAGCTGAAGATTTTCGAAGCCGGCTCGTAAAACCGGGTCTACCACTTGATTCCCCAGAGCAGTACCTATCCCACGGTTGATCAATACATCACCTACGCCGTAGACCGAAGACATAGCGGTATCGTGCAGAAAGCCTTTTCCGAATGTTTTCATGTCTTCGAGTGTCGGGAACGTCGGATTGCTTTCGCGATAACTGGCCGGGACGGAGGCTGCAGAACGAATAGAGTCACCCAAACCACTTTTCATCGCTCCGTTAGACATCGACTTCAAGATTGGAGGGACTGCGCTTGGCAAGACACTGAACAACATGCCCTCGCCAAAATTCACCGCGAGGTCGGCACCGACATTCACCGCTTGCGATCTCGGCGTCGCATTCCCGTCATAGGCAATGGAACCACCCACACTGGAAATCAATCTGCCGGTGGCCCCGCTGCCGAGATTTTTTGCAACTTCGGCCAACACATCGACGGGGTCGGAAAGAAAAACAACCCCAACCCCCGCTAACAGGCCTCCCAATGCCGCCGCTCCCATCCCCAAACCTTTCGAGATTCTGCTCACGCCAGCAGCTTCAAGATAATGCCCCGCGAGGCCTGCTGACGCGTAAGCCCATGAAGCACCGCTCAGAACCATTGCCGCGCTTCTCAGAGCTTCCTGCGCAGCCAACTTCATCACGGTCTTCGCAACATGCTTGGCAGCGAACCCCGCAGCGCCCTTCACAATCCCCCGGCCCATTCCGGATGGAATGGCCTTAAGGCGCTGGGTCGGGGTCACTCGCGTTTTGGCCAGACCCTGCAAGTCCACAAACCCGATCGGATTCCCGCCCACCATACGATACAAATTCAGCCCATCGTGAACGCCACCCGGATCGGCACTCAGCCATCGTTGCCGCCACGGCAGGTAGTAACGAAATCCGTAGTAATACAAACCCGTTGCATCCCGCTCCTGCCCCGAATAACGCACCGTCCGGTAACTGGCTTCGACTTTGTCACGCCCGGCCCACCAGGCGGTTCCGCCGTAGGCGTAGTAGCTTTCCTGGCTGATCAGCAGGCCCTGTATGTCCAGCTCCAGACTGCTGGAACCTAGATGATCGGTCAGGATAAAGCGGTGTTGATCGTCGGCGATGCCCGATGGCCGGACTTTTTCCCAGTGCAGAACCTGCACGTTGCAGCGACCGGCCTGGACACTGATGACCTGAAGGGTTTCTTCGGGACTGGTGCGAATTTCCAGCCCCGGGAAATAGCGGGTTTCATACAAACGCGTCATTTGAGCGCTATAGACCGTGCGGACTTTGCGCCGCCGCCGGCCTCCTCCATCGTAGAAATAGCACTCGTTGTCATTGGGCTGATCTACGCGCACGACCTGATCGACGCAATGTAAGCGGTCGCGGCAGCCCCATCGCAACGCCTTACCTTTTTGCAGCGCGTTGAGGTTGCCATTGGCGTCGTACGCCGCGCAGATTTCGCTTTCCCCTGGCCGCTCGCCAAGGGCGGTATACGGCAAACTGCGATTGCTCAACGTCGCCACGGCCGTGCGTTCAGTGCGCTGACCACTGTCGGCATGATGCTGCAAGGTAAACAGATTGCCGCCATCGTCGTAGTCAAACGTCTGCTGATAATTTTCCAGCTGGCCGGGATCGGGTGGTGAACTGAACTCCGGCAACTGCGGCCCCCACGGCAGGTTGATGCGTTGCTGGCCTGTGGCTTCGATCAATTGGTAGAGCGTGTCATAACGATAAGTGTTGACGGCGATAACCCGTTGATTGCGCGAGTAACGAATGGGTTGAGCGCCATCATTGATACTGATGAGATTGCCGACGGGATCGTAGGTGTACGCCAGATCCTGCAGCGCAGGCTTGTCAGCGAGATGGGCGAGCAAACGGCTCAAGCGTCCGCTCTCGGGATCAAACGAGCAACGAGTGACAACCTGGTTACCGGCCGTTTGCTGCTCGATCTGCCCTTCAGCGTTGTAGTGAATTTCACCAACCAGCGTGGTCTGTTGCCGGGCACCGGCCATTTTCAGGCTGATTCCGGCCAGTTCACCCGCCAGCGTCTGCCGCACATATTGCTCATGGCCCGCTGCATCGAGATGGCGGGTCTGCTCCCCCAACGCGTTATAGCCGGTCTGGGAAACCGCACTTTCAGCTTCCAGCAGAGCGTCGCGCTCGAGGGGATCAAGGGGCCAGTCCGGCACCTGCGGCGTATTGAGAAAGCGCCACGCTTGTTCAAGCGGGGCTCCCAGGATACTGAACTCATTAAAGAATTGCGTACCCGCCGTGTCGTCATGCCTTATCAGCTGTCCGCAACGGTTGTGCCGTGCGGATTCGGTATTGGCGTCAGCATAGGAAAAGCACTCGGCGCGCCATTCCCCTTGATCGTTTGCAGCCTCGAAGACGAATGCCGGACGCAGCAACGCATCGTACACAGTCCTGCGTTGATTGAGCTTTTGATCCCAGTTCTGCAATGGCTGCCCCGACGCTGCCGGCAGGCTCAAATGCCAGCCGGCGTCGACATTGACGGACAGCAAAGCGCCGCCAGACAGACTGGCGATTGTGGTGTGATTCGAGGGGGTTGCGGGGTCATCCTGCAACAACGCGAACAATCGCGGGTCGCGAACATGGCTGGCCCGATGCTTGAAGTCGTCGACTGTCTGGGTAATACGCGGCTGCGGATCATCCTCGGCAGACCGCCTGCAATAGACAACCGTGCGTGCGGTGGCACCGCGAGCGTCGTACACAGTGATTGCAGGTGTATGCCGATGCATGAGCGTGGACCTCAATCGATAATGAGGTCTTTTATGGGCGCGCGCCTTGACGGCGTCAACTGTCAGAAATTACAGGCAGGACCCGTTTGGTCCTGTTTCAGGCGAGCAATTCCTGAATTTTTTCCTGCAGCACATCCAGATCGAACGGCTTTTCCAGAATCGGCGCCTTGCGCGTGATCGGGCTGCCGGTTTCGCGGATTTCCTGCGGATAACCGCTGATGAAAATCACCTTCAGGTCCGGGCGCAGCTTGACGGCCGGTTCGGCAATCTGCACGCCGGAGATACCGCCCGGCAAGCGGAAGTCGGTGATCAACATGTCCAGATGCGGCTTGCTCGCCAGTATCTCGAACGCCTGCTCGCCGTTTTCGGCCTGCAACACGCGATACCCCTGCCCCGACAAATAATCCGTCAGGACCATCAAGATAACCGGTTCGTCCTCGACGACGAGTACTACATCTTGTGCATCTACGCTCATGGGAAGCCTTTGTTCGGTCAATAGCTGCTGATACGACCGTACGGTCAATCAGAGGTTGCGTCGGATGTGCCGTTTTCCTGGATTGGCAGACAAACGCGAAACTGGGCGCCTTCGTTGATTTCACTCTCGACGACGATGGAGCCGCCATGGGCGGCGACGATCTGCTCGGAAATGAACAGACCCAGCCCGAGCCCGGCCACTACCGTCTTGGCGGAAACCCGTTCGAACTGTTGGAAAATACGCTTCTGATTCTCCTGGCTGATGCCGATGCCACGGTCCTGCACCTCGACCCGTGCTTCATCGCCCTCACGGTAAACCCGCACCTGAATCGGGCTACGACCACCATAGCGCAGGGCATTGGTGAGCAAATTGGTCACCACCTGCTCGATACGGAATTCGTCCCAGTTGCCTTCCACCGGGGCTGGCGCGGTAAACGACACTTCGGTTTCTGCGGCCTCGATCTGTGGCCCAAAGTTCTGCAGCAGGTTGCTGACCAATTGCACCAGATCGAAACGGCTCGGTCGGATCGACAACTTGCCAGTGCGAATGCGCGACACGTCGAGCATGTCTTCGATCAGACGGATCAGGCTTTTGATCTGCCGTTCATCGCGGTCGACCATGGCGTGCATCTTGTCGAGGGTGAATGCCGCAGCGTTGTCCCGAGCCAGGTGCATCTTGCGCAACTGGGTTTCGAGAATCAGGCCGTTGAGCGGCGTGCGCACTTCGTGGGCGACGATCGACATGAAGTCATCGCGCATACGCACCGCCTGCTCCAGCTCCAGCTGGGTGCTTTGCAGTTGTTGCAACAACGCTTCCTGTTCGCGACGCGCCTGCTCCAGCGCTTCGACCTGCTGCTTCATCGCCTTGCTCTGGCGGTACAGGTCGACAAAGACATTGACCTTGCTCTTCACCGCATGGATATCCAGCGGTTTGTGCAGAAAATCCACCGCCCCGCTTTCGTAGCCCTTGAACGCGTAGTTCAGTTCACGGCCAGCGGCGCTGACGAAAATGATAGGGATGTTCTTGGTTTTCTCGGTGCCGCGCATCAACTCGGCGAGTTCGAAGCCGTTCATCCCCGGCATCTGCACGTCGAGGATGGCCATGGCGAACTCGTGCTGCAGCAGCAACGACAGCGCTTCATCCGCCGACAATGCTTTGTAGACGGTACGGTCTTCACGCTTGATCAGCGCTTCGAGTGCCAGCAGGTTCTCCGGCAGATCGTCGACGATCAGCAGTTTGGCTTGGATATTACTCAGCATGCGATTCGTTCCAGCTCGACAAGCAGACGGCCGATGCCGTGAATGGGTAGGACATGATCCGGCTGCTGAACCTTCAGTGCAGCCAGGGGCATGGTGGCGACTTGCGCCTCTTCGGGATCCTGGACGATGGTCAGGCCGCCGCAGCGTTTGACCTCGGCCAGCCCGCGCGCGCCGTCGTGATTGGCGCCGGTCAGCAGTACAGCGGCCAGCGATGCACCGTAGGCGTCGGCGGCCGATTCAAACAGGTAGTCAATCGAAGGCCGGGAATAATGCACGCGGTCCTCAAGACTCAGCGACAGGCTGCGATCCTGCTCCACCGACAGGTGATAACCCGGCGTCGCGAAATACACGTTGCCGGCAACGATGTCCTGTTTATCGGCAGCCTCGTGCACCGGCATCTCTACACGCCGGGCGAAGACCTCGGCCAATTGGCTGCGGCGCTCTTCAGGCAGATGCAGGACCACAATGATCGGCAATGCATAGCCTCGGCGCAGCGGCCCGAGCAGGCTCAACAGCGCCTCAACGCCACCGGCGGAAGCACCGACCACAATCGCCTCGACGCGAGGTAAAGCCACGGCCTCGTTCATTTTTTGCGGTAGATCCGTTCTTGTTTCACCAGCGCTTCGAACTGGTTGGCATAGCTGGAAAAATCCAGCGTCTCTTTGCTGCCGAGTACCAGAAAACCGCGATGGCAAAGCGATTCATGGAACAGCCCGAACGCGCGATCCTGCAGCTTTTTGTTGAAGTAGATCAGCACGTTGCGGCAGGAAATCAATTGGGTTTCGGAGAACACGCTGTCCGTCGCCAGACTGTGGTCGGCAAAGGTCACGTTCTCGCACAAGGTCTTGTCGAAAATCGCGTAACCGTACGCTGCAGTGTAGTAGTCGGCAAACGATCGCTGACCACCGGCCTGCTGATAGTTAGCCGTGTAGGCACGAACATTCTCCATCGAGAAAATCCCCTGCTTGGCCTTGTCCAGCGAGCGCGGGTTGATGTCCGTGGCATAAATGATCGTGCGATCGAGCAGGCCTTCTTCGCGCAGCAGAATCGCCATCGAATAGACCTCCTCGCCCGTGCTGCACCCGGCGATCCAGATCTTGATCGACGGATAGGTGCGCAGCAACGGCACCACTTCCCGGCGGATCGCGAGGAAGTGCGACGGATCGCGGAACATCTCGCTGACCGGAATCGTCAGCAATTGCAGTAACTGCATAAACGCCGTCGGATCGTGCAGAACCTTTTCCTGCAATGCCGAAATCGTCGCGCATTCGAACTGGCTCAACGCGTGTTGCACCCGGCGCTTGATTGAAGCACCGGAGTAATCGCGAAAATCGTAGCTGTACTTGAGGTAGATCGCCTCGATCAACAAGCGCAGTTCGATTTCACTGTTTCTTTCAGCTGGCGTACTGCGTTCCACTAAATGCGTTCCATCTTCGGTAACCACACGCGAATCAGCGAGAACAGGCGATCCAGGTCAATGGGCTTGGCCAGGTAATCATTGGCGCCCGCCTGCAGGCAGCGCTCCTGATCGTCCTTCATGGCCTTGGCCGTCACCGCGATGATCGGCAGCTTGCGCCAGCGCGGATCCTTGCGGATTTCAATGGTGGCTTCGAAACCGTCCATTTCCGGCATCATCACGTCCATCAACACCAGATCGATGTCCTCGACTTCGTTAAGTCTTTCAATCGCCTCACGACCGTTCCGGCCAATGACCACGACTGCGCCTTTGGTCTCCAGCGCGCTGGTGAGGGCGAAAATGTTGCGCACATCGTCGTCCACCAACAGCACTTTGCGACCCTCGAAGACCTTGTCGCGGCTGCGCGCGGTCTTGAGCATCTTCTGCCGTTCATGGGACAACTGCGATTCGACTTTGTGCAGAAAGAGTGTGACCTCGTCCAGCAAACGCTCTGGCGAGCGTGCGCCCTTGATGATGATCGAGCGCGAATACTTGCGCAGGTCGGCCTCTTCGTCGCGGGTCAGGTTGCGTCCGGTGTAGACGATGACCGGCGGAAACGAGCAAATGTCCTCGGTGGACATGCGCTTGAGCAGGTCATTGCCGAGCATGTCCGGCAGCTTCAGATCGATGACCATGCAATCGTAGATCGTCGTGCGCAACAGCTCCAAAGCGTCCTGCGCAAGGCCGACGGCGGTGATTTCGATGTCTTCGTCGCCGATCAGTCGGGCGATGCTTTCGCGCTGCAGATCGTCATCCTCAACCAGCAGCACGCGTTTGACCTTTTGCGTCAGTTTGGCTTCGAGACGGGCGAACACGTCCTTGAGCTCTTCGCGGGTGGTCGGTTTGACCGCGTAGCCGATCGCGCCCATGTGCATGGCCGCTTCGACACGATCTTCAACGGAAATCACATGCACCGGAATGTGCCGGGTTTCGGCGTGTTCTTTCAGGCGTTGCAACACGGTCAGGCCAGAGTGATCCGGCAGGCGCATGTCGAGCAGGATCGCATCCGGGACGAACTCTTTCGCCAGGTCATAACCCTCGTCCGCGCCGTGGGCCACCAGACACTGATAACCGAGTTCGTGCGCCAGATCGTAGAGGATGTGCGCAAAGTTCGGCTCATCTTCCACCACCAGAATGCAGCGCGTGGCGAACGGGGCCTTGTCGCGGTCATCGGCGAAGCGCGGAATGTGCACTGGCGCCAATGGAGAAACCACCGGCGCCAGTGGTGTGCTGACCATCGTGGCTGGCGGGGTAAAGGTCAACGGCGCAAACGGTACGTCGCTGGACTCGTTGAATTGTTGCGGCAACACCAACGTGAACACACTGCCCTGCCCCGGCGCGCTGCTGACACTGATCGAACCACCGAGCAAGGTCGCCAGGTCCCGCGAAATCGACAGGCCCAGCCCGGTGCCGCCGTATTTGCGGTTGGTGGTGCCGTCGGCCTGGCGGAAGGCCTCGAAAATGCTTTCCTGCTGATCGGCGGCGATACCGATACCCGAATCGCGCACGATAAACGCAATCCGGTCGTCCGGCTGGCCAGCAATGGTCAGGCTGACGGTGCCCTTTTCGGTGAACTTGATGGCGTTGGACAGCAGGTTCTTGATCACTTGCTCCAGACGCTGACGGTCGGTGTACAGCATGCCCGGTGCGCCAGGCTGCAAATCGACACTGAAGGTCAGCTGTTTGTCTGCGGCCAAAGGCTCGAAGACATTGCGCAGACCTTCAGCCAGACGCGCGACACTGGTATTTTCCGCAATCACTTCAAGCTTGCCTGCCTCGACCTTGGAGATATCCAGAATGTCGTTGATCAGGTTGAGCAGATCGTTGCCGGCGGAGTAGATCGACTCGGCAAACTTGACCTGCTCGGCGCTAAGGTTGTCCTGCGGGTTTTCTGCCAGCAGCTTGGCCAGAATCAGCGAACTGTTCAGCGGCGTGCGCAGTTCGTGGGACATGTTGGCGAGGAATTCGGACTTGTACTTGCTCGAGCGCTGCAACTCTTCGGCGCGCTCTTCGAGCTGGACCTGGGCCTGATTGAGTTCGGTATTTTTCAGGTCCATGGCGTCGCGTTGCTCGGCCAGGGTTTGCGCCTGTTCGGCGAGCTGCTCGTTGGTCTGTTCCAGTTCGACCTGTTGGGTTTCCAGATGCGCCTGGGACTCCTTGAGAATCCGCGACTGTTCTTCCAGCTCTTCGTTGGCGGTTTTCAGCTCTTCTTGCTGAACCTGCAACTCTTCGTTGAGCTGTTGGGTTTCGGCCAGCACTTCCTGCAAGCGCTGACGGTAGCGTGCGGCTTCGATGGAGGTGCCGATGTTGCTGGCAATCAGTTCCAGCAGTTCGATATCACGATCATTGAGCGGACGCAGGAAACCCAGTTCGATCACGCCGTTGACGCGGTCGTCATCACTGGTCGGCACCACCATCACACTGTGCGGCAAGCCTTCACCCAGACCGGAACTGACCTTGAAGTAATCGGCCGGCACCGAATCCAGACGAATCAACCGCGCCTGCTGCGCCACTTGGCCGACGATGCCTTCGCCGCTGTAGATCGACTGCTCCTGCTCTTCCTGCTCGCGGGAGAAACCATAGGTGGCCACACGCTTGAGGCCGCCGTGCTCTTCACGCACATACAGCGCAGCCACGGCGGTGCCGAGGTATTGCGCACAGAACTGCAGAATATTGCGTCCCAACAGGTTCAGCGTCAGCTGGCCCAGCACCTGCTCGGCCAGTTCGGTCTGGCCATTGCGCAACCACGCCTGCTGTTCAAGGCGTTCGGCACTGGCTTGCTGTGCGGCCAGGTTGGCGCCGTAGTTGGTCGACAGGTTGACCAGATCGCGACGGCCGATATAGGCGAGCAAACCACTGATCCCAGCGATGAACAACAGATAGAGGCTAATGCTCCAGATCGTCGTGCGACGCACGTCTTCATTGCGCGTGGTGCGCAAAACCTGTTCGGTCTCGATAACGTCTTCGAATTGCTTGCGGATTTCGTCCGTCAGGCGCTTGCCGCGTCCGGCCTTGACCGCGCCCCGGTAATCACCGCTGGAACGCTGCAGATCGATCATCGATTGCGCGTAATTCGCCCATTCGGTCTGCAACGCTTGCAGACGACGCAGTCGATCGGTTTGCACCGGGTTGTCGGCGGTCAGTTCGAGCAAGGTGTCAAGCGCCACGGCGATGCGCGGCTTGGCGGTTTCATATGGATCGAGGAAGTGTTCGTCGCCGCTGAGCAGGAAGCCGCGCATGCCGGTTTCCAGATCCACGGTGAGCTTCACCGCTTCATTGGCGTTATTGATCACCCGGTCGGTGTGTTCCACCCACTGGATCACCGACAGCAGATAAGTGATCAGCGACACGAAGAACACGGCACTGAGCACACCGACGCCCAAAGGCAGACTGATGTTGCGACTCAGGAGTTTACGAAACCGTTGCTCATCAACCGAAGACGGAGAGGACATGGGGCAGCCTTGTCGAACTGTTGAAAAACAGGGAGTTTGCCCCAAAACGGCGGCATGGATCCATTTTTCTCACACCTTTCGCCGCAAATTCCTACACTCGCCGGCGTGTTTGCGGCCCCGAACAGTTATCCTTGCGGCCCCGTCTCCGGCTATGCTTTTTTTGTCTCGTGCGGGGAACTTGTGGCACTGCGCCACTTACTGATGAAGAAGCCCGGCACTTTTGATCGACCGGCGACCCTGAACTGACTTTTGAGAGCCTTATTATGTCTACCCCCGCCTCCATCATCCTTGTCGTAGAAGACGACGACATCGTGCGCATGCTGATCGTCGATGTGCTGGAGGAGTTGGATTTCGCGGTACTTGAGGCTGATGGTAGCGAGCCTGCGCTGAAAATCCTCGCAGATATGAGCAATCACATTGACCTGATGATGACCGACGTCGGCCTGCCGGGCATGGATGGCCGCGAACTGGCGACCGAAGCACGCAAACTGCGTTCCACCCTGCCGATTCTGTTTGCCAGCGGTTATGCCGAATCCATTGACGTGCCTGAAGACATGCATGTCATCGGCAAGCCGTTTTCAATTGATCAGTTGCGCGACAAAGTAAAAGGCATACTGCAGTAATAATTAATATTCTTTCATCGTGCCTCTTCAAATAATGCTGGAGGGGCCTCACTGTCCGGCTCCGCCCCGTATAACACCCAACTTTATTAACACTCGAATAATGCACTTACATAGCAGCACTTGATGCGCAAAAAATAACAAATGAGGATATCCAGCACATCAGACAAATGGATTTCTCATGAACATTACGAACATAAACTGGGCAACTCACGAAGTTTTTTTGAATCCTGTTCGCCACACTCAACTCGATCACGCCGAACGCCTGGAAGTCATACACAAATTAAAACAGCGCCAAGACACAACCAGTCCTTCGCAAGCTGTTTCTCTGGCAGGCGCAACCCTTACACTCGAATCCGGCTCAACGCTTGAGCGCGCGTTGCAACCTGGCCGGAAAATGCTGCAGAGGCTGCGTGAGCAAGAGGCATTCAAAAAACTCACGGCCACGTTAAAACTTCCTGATGACTCATATTTTGCAGTGACGGCAAAAGGTGAAATACATGCAAGTTACTCGGGAAAAACCCTCGAGTTTGTCAACGCATTCAAACTTGCCCCCAGCCTCAAAGATGACTTTTTGACACTTGTTGAAATGGCGGAGCTGGCCGGAGGCAGTATTTCCCTGGCCGAACAAATCGAGCTGGAACAATGGCTGAAATTTCATGACTTTCTGATTCCCCAAACCGCCGCTGAATGTTCCAGGCTGACAACGTTCATGGAGCTACCGCCTCCAGTGGCACCATTGTTTGGTAACTATTGGGAAATGATCAGGTCTGGGGTCGACAACGCGGTTACACTTTCTGCGGATCAACGTAACGAATTCCGTAGACTCATTTCCAGTTACTTGAAAGGTCAGTCGCTCCTGGAGCAACTTTCGTACAGCATCTTTGGCGGGCCATCGACACCGTTCAAACGCTCGAAAGCTGAACAGATTCTTGAAAAACTGGTGTCCAGTCCCATTGCCCTTCGATGGGCCGGAGCCTTTGTCCGGGATCTGGGCTGGTATGGCGCACAAGAAAATCAGCCGCAATCAGATGAATCGCTAAAGCAGATGATACTGACTGCCCTGCTGCTCGATCTTCATCCGCGAATTGGTGAGGGGGAGCCGCGCAATCAGATTGCAGGTTTCGATTTATACGCCGTCGAACATCTTGAGTTGTCCTTCGCCGACGTTCACACAGCATTCGAAAAGCACCTCGTGCAGCACCACCGGATCACCGAAACAAATGCAGCGTTGGCCGCTCACTTGTTGCTCGCAGAGGCTGCGCCGGAATTTCTGGTGAAAGATTTGCCGGCAACCCTGGCTTTGGGGACCCCGCAATGGGTCGAATTCTGTCGAATTGTTGCAGTGCAGGAAACCATCGCGCCGGGATCCACGCGTTCGATGACTTATACCCGGTTGCACCAACTGTCGAAGCCGGGCCCGGTTTCCGGATTCGGCAAGACCCTCGACGCGCTGGCAGCTGGAGACGCGGTGATTGACTGGGCGGTGCTCAACAAAATCATCACCCCGGATGACATAGCGAAATCGATCCCGGAAGCCCTTGAAAAAGCGTCCACGGCTTACGCCCGGGTCGCCGCGACACTTGCCGAGACGGCCGACACTCTGGGCCGTCCTTTGCCTACCCGCAGAAGTGTTTCACTGGACATCCTCAAGCAGGTCGCCAAAGGCTGCAGCTATCTGGAACAGGACGTCATGTATCAGAAGAAAAGTCCCGTATCGACAGATCCCTATGACCCCCAGGCGCGTTTATCGCCTGTGGAGTTGCACATGTCCAATGATCTGGCGAACCGGGAATGGGACCTGAAGAAAGGAGAAAGTATCTACACTGCGTTTCCCCGCATGCTGCCCAATCTGATCGCGCCTGACGGCGAGTTTCACCGCCAGTTCAATCGCGATTACCTCACGCATATGAAGGCGATGGGCACGCACTTGAAGCAAGCGTTTTGCACAATGCCCATGGCGGACAGAACGCGCTTGCTGAAAGGCAAGGTGACGGTTTTCAGTCTCAGGCCCTCAGTCGCGAAACTGCAGACGCCCAGCAGTGTGTCAACCAATCCGCTATCGTCGACCCTTTACTCAATCCTGGGCAGCACCTCACGCAAACCGACGGAAAGCCACAAGGAAATACAAGAGTCAAAGGGACGCTACGGGGTAGTCCTTTGTTGCGAGTTCGAAGGCCGGATGACCTGTTACGAACTTTTCACCCTGCACGGCACCTGTCGCGAAAATCCACAGCTGGCCGCGCTGATTGAAAAAGAAAACCTGCTGAGTACAAGCGTACGCAGCGACGCGACTGGCTACTCGCTGCCAGCGACAGTGCATCCACTGCCGACGAATATCGAGTGTTATACCCATGGAGTACCGCCCGGTCTCATTGAAGTCAGTTCGGGCGTTATCGATAAGATCGGTCAGTTGCCGGCGTCTTCGCCCCCTGAAGAAATCAAGGGTTATTACCAGAGTTTCTACTCGACCGAATTCGATTCACTGGCGAATTTCGTACTCAAGCACCGACCGATCGCTACCTATGATGAGTTGGTCAGAGAGTGCTGGGGACAGACCCGCCTGGAGGCCGTGCGTGCAAAACGTGCAGCGGATCTGGATACCTTTCTTAATTTCGTGGTGCCGTTCAAATCCTGTATCGAAGACTTGAGCTCGGACGATGTGGAGCGACAAGTTCAAGGGGCGGGGGCGTGTGCGCTGGAAGCTGCGATGACTATTTTGCTGGTTGTCGGTGCGGTTGCTCAGGTCATCAGCATCGTTGCCAAAACCATGACCGTTGCCACCAAAGCCAGTGCACTGGCCAAAGTGGGTCTGG
Organism: Pseudomonas sp. CROZ-RG-20F-R04-15; assembly: GCF_022662375.1. Taxonomy (GTDB): domain Bacteria; phylum Pseudomonadota; class Gammaproteobacteria; order Pseudomonadales; family Pseudomonadaceae; genus Aquipseudomonas. Next base: position 75,110 of record NZ_JAKNQL010000006.1, read on the forward strand.
GCTTGGTGAATAATGTATTCAACCCACTGGACGGCGTACCGGATCTGCTGTTCAAGGGTGGGAAACTGTTGCGCAAGGGACTCAAAAAAGGTTCCGCCGAGCTGGAAAATGTGCTGTCCGATGCCCGCAAATGGTCGGGCACGAGCCACCAACGCCACTTGGCCGCGACCATTGATCCAGACACGATTCGCCTCGCCGACTGGCGACCGGCACAAGCATCCGAAGACCTCGTTCAGGTCTGGGCGACACGACACAATGATGAATGGTTTGCGCTGAGCTTACGGGGCGAGGCCTGGGGGCCGGCCCTGAACAACATCAAGCCGCGAGAGAAGTTTTCATTCCTCAGGTTATTCAAACGAAAGACGCCCTGGAGTTACACGAAAGCCTACTTGAAAAGAGCCACGCCCCTTGCTCAGAATAAACTGGACAAGACAATACAACTGCTATCGGATTTCGAAAACGACGACATCAGGTCTGTTTTCAAATACGTATTTGGCACGGATTCGAAGGTAGCTATCAACTACGTGAGCAAGAATCTGCGGGCAATGCACAAGGATCTCGGGTTGCTGGGCCCACGCCATATGTCTTTTCGTCAGCGTAACGCCGATGCACTCGCCGCGATGAAAACCACAACCTATGGAAACTGGAAAGCCAGTGTCGAAGCGGGTACGCACCTGGACGACAGCGTGACAAAGTTCCTTGCGATCTATCCTGACAAACTGGATGAATGGTACCAAGTGGCCAAGTACGACGATGCCCGGATGGGCGATGTGCTCGTCCACGAAATGTCTCACGGTGCGCCAGGCACGCTTGATTTTTACTACGGAGCAGTCCAGGCCGGTGTCACCCCGGCAGAATATGATGCGGTGGGCTTGATGGACTTCGCTCGAAATGCTCACCGGGCAGACCCGGGTAATCTGTACAACCCTCACTACGGTTTTGTGGAACCTAGTGGCTTCAAAGAGTTCAAGGAGACCATCAACAGCTGGCCGGAATTCGTGCGAGATCACCCTGCGTTGATCAATGCCGAATCCTATGCAGTGGCGGTCTCACTGATCGATCAGTACCGGACCCATCCGGCCACTTTTGTGTTTAACCTTGCCACCCTCCGGCATGCCATAGACAGTACAGAAGCAGGGGAATTTCTGAAGGGGCCGCTCCTGCTGAATCTGGCGAACCCGAATTTCTAAACGCGGTGTACGCATAACGCCAAGCTTCGGTAGTGAGGGATATTTTTGACAATCGGGCGCATACCCTACCCCTGTGGTTTAATTGCGCCCTTTTTTCCCCTCGTTCGCCGTGAAGGAATGTTGTCCATGATTCAACCCGCCGCCACCAAAGTCCTGGTCATCGGCTACGTCTGGCCCGAGCCGCGTTCTTCAGCGGCCAGCGGTCACGTCATGCAGATCCTTGAAACCTTTCTGCAACAAGGTTGGGACATCACCTTCAGCAGTCCGGCCGGCCCCGGCGAACACAAGGCAGATCTCGCCGCACTCGGTATCAGCGAAGTAGCGATCGAACTCAACAACAGCAGTTTCGATGCATTCATCACTGAACTGGCGCCGGATATCGTGCTGTTCGATCAGTTCATGATGGAAGAGCAATTCGGCTGGCGGGTGGAAAAACACTGTCCGCAGGCACTGCGTGTGCTGGAAACTTCGGACCTGCAGAGCCTGCGCCACGCTCGTCACCAGCGGCTCAAGTCGCGCCTCAAGGTCAATCCTGACCAGAATGATTTCAGTGATGTATTTGCTCCGGCGCTGCGCGATGAATTCGAGTTGATGGCCGCGACCGATCTGGCCAAGCGTGAAATTGCTGCGCTGTATCGTTGCGATCTCAACCTGATGATCTCCGAGGTGGAAATCGAATTGCTCATCGAACAGTTCGGTTTGCCCCGGCAATTGCTGCACTGGTGCCCGCTGATGATCGATCCGCCTGCGCCGTCAGCGGCAAACTTTGCAGAGCGGGCGAACTTCTTGAGTATCGGCAATTTCCGCCACGCGCCTAACTGGGATGCCGTGCTGTGGATGAAAACCACTGTCTGGCCATTGATTCGCCAACAGTTGCCGCAGGCACAACTGCACATCTACGGCGCCTATACGCCACCGAAAGCCACCGCGCTGCACAACGCCAGCGAAGGTTTCCATATCATGAATTGGGCCGAAGATGCCTTGCAGGTCATGTCCTCCGCGCGGGTTTGCCTGGCGCCGCTGCGTTTTGGGGCCGGTATCAAGGGCAAACTGGTCGACGCCATGCTGTGTGGGACACCCAGCGTCACCACACCGATCGGAGCAGAGGCCATGTACGGCGACCATGACTGGCCCGGCGCTGTAACGAGCAGCGCAATCGAGTTTGCCAACAGTGCCGTTGCGCTTTACCAAGACGAGGCTCGTTGGCAGGAAGCCCGCCTGGCGGGATATACACTGCTGAATCAACGCTACCCGCAGTCAGTACACGGTCTGGCCTTGATAGATAAACTGCGTTATTGCCAACAAAACTTACAAAACCTGCGGGCCACTAACTTCATTGGCAGCATGCTCCGTCATCACTCGCACAAAAGTACCCAGTACATGGCGCAGTGGATCGAAGTTAAAAATCGGCAGCCTCAGCAACCACCAGACATATAAGCAATTACTACTACACGACTTGCATTAAAAGCTAACTTTGCCAATCAGCCGACAACCGTTATAAACATCCTGCGCGCGCAACTTCGATAACTTTCGTTTTCAACCGCAGGATATATAAAATGAACAACACTGATAACTTCCAGCCTCATCAATGGATGGCTGATTCGCCGCAAATCGACAACTTGTCGCTTTTCGAACTGACCCTGCCGGGCGCCCATAATGCTGGCTGCGACTGGGAAGCGCGTTATGCACTGATACCCGGTAAAAACTGGATTGCCTGTCAGGATGTATCCTTTTATTCACAATTGAATCGTGGCGCGCGTGCGCTCGATATACGCCTGACGTCTGACAATAAGGCGCAAGGCCTCGCCAGGTTCAGTTTCCATCATGGCGGTTACCGCTCTTCCCGTACGCTTGCCGATCTGGTCCGTGATATAAAAGCGTTCTATGAAAGAAACATCGATGAATTCATCATTCTGGACTTTCATGAACTGGGTGAAGACAAGGTCGCCTTCGATCATTCGGAATTTCAGGCATTGATGCTGGAGCATCTGGGTGAACGGATGATTCCTACCCGCAATCTGCACCTGAGTCTAGGCCAGCTCAAGGCGATCAGCCCTTTGCAGAGAATCATGGTGGCGGCCTCCATGACCTGGGAAACCGAAGACCAGCGGATTCTTGGAAAAATTCAGCACAAGTGGATAGACCAAAGGTTTGTCACTCCGCTCGAACTGCAGGTGTACATCACAAAAGTATTGAGCACGCCCATCAGTACACTTCGGCCGTGGTCGCTGTCGGCGACCAGTTTTTCGCTAGGCGGCGGTCCTAAGCGGATTCTGGATGATCTCGACTACTGGTTTGATCCGAGCAGATCCGACTGGGCTAAAAAGTGCAACATCATCAATTTCGACTTTATAAAAAATTCGAACATTGTGCGTTTTTGCCAGATGGCCAATCTGGAAAAAGCCATCGAGAAGTCCAGAAACACCGTCCGCGAGCAGGCTGTTTGAGTGAAGCTGGCGCAAGCCCCGGGAAACGAGGCATGATCGGCAGGCGATAACAAAAAAGTAGCTCGCCATGACCCGAACCGCGCGCGTGACCGACCCTTCATACGAGTTGATGGATGACCACAACGGGTTGTCCATCATCTACCGCCAACATGGCTTTCCGTGCCCGCTGGTGCGCTGGCATTTTCACAAGGAATACGAACTGCACCTGATCGTCGCCAGCTCCGGCAAGGTATTCATCGGCGACTATATCGGCAACTTTCACCCCGAGACCTTGTTTCTGACCGGCCCCAACCTGCCGCACAACTGGATCAGCCAAGTGGCGGAAGACGAGGTGGTTGAGAAGCGCGACATGCTCGTCAACTTCACCGACGAGTTGTTCGAAAGTGGCCACCAGGTGTTTGCCGAACTGAAGACTCTGGCGCCGTTGCTGGAACGTGCGCAGTACGGCATCGAGTTTCGCTGCAAGCGCACCATTCGCCAGGCCATGACGCTGATGCAACGCATCGCCGACAGCAAAGGCATCACTCGCCTCGGGCACTTTTTCATCCTGATGGAATTGCTCGCGGCCAGCGATGATTTCCAGTTGTTGTCCGGCGCCAACACCCCGCAACTGGCCGACGAGCACAATATCGATCGCACCAACCGCGCGGTTGATTACATCTTCAGCCACTACGCCCGGGACATTTCGCTGGAGGAAGTCGCCGAGCACCTGGGCATGACTCCAACCTATTTCAGCCGGGTGTTCAAACAAGCCACCGGGCGCAATTTCATCGAGTTCGTCAATCGCCTGCGCATCAGCAAATCCTGCGAGCTGCTGGCTGACGGTGACAAACCGGTAACCGAGGTGTGTTTCGAATCCGGCTTCAACAATATTTCCAATTTCAATCGGCGCTTTCAGCAGCTCAAGGGCATGACGCCGTCGCATTATCGGCGGCTCGCGGTGCAGCGCCTGACTGAACAGAACCACCTCTGACAAAACAATTCTCCCCCTGTGGGAGCGAGCCTGCTCGCGAAGGGGCCGTGTCAGTCACCATCATTGGTAAATGACACACCGCTTTCGCGAGCAGGCTCGCTCCCACAAAGTGCATCGCTACACGCTGAAACCTGTACACATTCGATGACCCTTCCCCGCTGAAAACCCCTTCCCTGCATTCACCACGCCAAAGCCCAGTGCAAAAAAGTATCGATAAAAGTGCTAGGGATGATTTGTCAGCCCTGCGATTGAAGGCTGTAATCAGTGCACATTCTTCCAGTCGTCGGAAGACACAAAAACAATAACTGTCCTTCTGTTACCCACCGGGTGCAGAAAAGGAGTGCACGATGCAACCCACTGCAAAAGCTCTGCTTGCCCTCACCTGCATGACCCTCAGCAGCGTCAGCCTTGGCGCCCAGACCCTGACCATCGCCACCGTCAACAACAGCGACATGATCCGCATGCAAAAGCTCTCGAAAACCTTCGAGACCGAGCATCCGGACATCAAGCTCAACTGGGTGGTGCTGGAAGAAAACGTCCTGCGCCAACGCCTGACCACCGACATCGCCACCCAGGGCGGTCAGTTCGACGTGTTGACCATCGGCATGTACGAAGCGGCACTGTGGGGCGCGAAGGGTTGGCTCGAACCGATGAAGGATCTGCCGGCCAGTTACGCCCTCGACGATGTGTTCCCGTCGGTACGTGAAGGCCTGTCGGTCAAGGGTTCGCTGTACGCCCTGCCGTTCTACGCGGAAAGCTCGATCACTTATTACCGCACCGACCTGTTCAAAGATGCCGGCCTGACCATGCCCGAGCGTCCCACCTGGGAACAGATCGCCGGCTTCGCCGAAAAACTCACCAACAAAGACAAAGAGCAGTACGGCATCTGTCTGCGCGGCAAGGCCGGTTGGGGCGAGAACATGGCACTGATTACTACAGTCGCCAACGCCTATGGCGCGCGCTGGTTCGATGAGCAGTGGAAACCGGAATTCAGCGGCCCTGAGTGGAAAAACGCGCTGAATTTCTACGTCGACACCATGAAGAAATCCGGCCCGCCGGGCGCCTCCAGCAACGGTTTCAACGAAAACCTCGCACTGTTCAACAGCGGCAAATGCGCAATGTGGGTCGATGCCAGCGTCGCCGGCTCGTTCGTGACTGACAAGACCCAAAGCAAGGTCGCCGATCACGTCGGCTTCACCTTCGCCCCGCATCAGGTTACCGACAAAGGTTCGGCCTGGCTGTACTCATGGGCGCTGGCGATTCCGACCAGTTCCAAAGCCAAAGACGCAGCGAAAGAGTTCAGCGCCTGGGCGACCTCCAAAGAGTACGGCGAGCTGGTGGCGAAGACTGACGGCATCGCCAACGTTCCGCCCGGCACCCGCGCTTCGACCTACAGCGACGCCTACATGAGCGCGGCGCCGTTCGCCAAGGTCACCTTGGAATCGTTGAAAGCGGCTGATCCGAGCAAACCGACGCTGAAACCGGTGCCGTACATCGGCATTCAACTGGTGACCATTCCTGAGTTCCAGGCGGTGGGCACCCAGGTCGGCAAGCTGTTCTCGGCGGCGCTGATCGGCCAGACCACGGTGGATCAAGCCTTGGCGGCTGCGCAGCAAACCACTGAACGCGAGATGAAGCGCGCCGGTTATCCCAAGTAACCGCTGAAAGACTTGCTCCTGCCTCTGTGGGAGCGAGCCTGCTCGCGAAGGCGTCGTGCCAGCCAATACACCTGGCACTGATCCAGCGCTTTCGCGAGCAGGCTCGCTCCCACATGGGATCTCCATAGGTCTGTATGACTCGGTTGTGATCGCCATGAATACTTCAACTGCCAAAGCCCACATCGACCTGTCGCCACCTGCGCGCAAGGTTCGCGTACGCAATCCCGGCTGGTTTCTGGTCAGCCCTTCGGTGGCCCTGTTGCTGCTGTGGATGATCGTGCCGCTGGGCATGACCATTTACTTCTCGATGATCCGCTACAACCTGCTCTACCCCGGTGAAAACGAGTTCGTCGGGCTGGAAAACTTCACTTACTTTCTGACCGACTCAGGCTTCATGCCCGGCGCCACCAATACGCTGTTGCTGGTCGGTAGCGTGTTGCTGATCAGCGTGGTCCTCGGCGTGTTGATCAGTGCCTTGCTGGAGGCCAGTGAATTTCTCGGGCGCGGCATCGTGCGGGTCATGCTGATTTCGCCGTTCTTCATCATGCCCACGGTTGGCGCACTGATCTGGAAAAACCTGATCTTCCATCCGGTCTCGGGGATCCTCGCCTACATCTGGAAACTGTTCGGCGCGCAACCGGTGGACTGGCTCGCGCACTACCCGTTGCTGTCGATCATCATCATTGTTTCGTGGCAGTGGCTGCCGTTCGCGATCCTGATCCTGATGACGGCCATGCAGTCGCTGGACCAGGAACAGAAAGAAGCCGCGCGCCTCGACGGTGCGGGTCCGATCGCGATCTTCTGGCACCTGACCCTGCCGCATCTGGCACGGCCGATTGCCGTGGTGGTGATGATCGAGACGATCTTCCTGCTGTCGGTGTTCGCCGAGATTTTCACCACCACCAACGGTGGCCCCGGTTACGCCTCGACCAACCTCGCCTACCTGATCTACAACCAGGCGCTGGTGCAGTTCGACGTCGGTATGGCTTCGGCAGGCGGCTTGATTGCCGTGGTCATCGCCAACATCGCCGCGATCATTCTGGTGCGGATGATCGGCAAAAACCTGACTGACAAAGCCTGAGGCCTGCCATGACTCTCCAACAATCCCGCCGGCTACAAAGCCTGCTGCTCGGCACCCTGGCCTGGGCCATCGCGATCGTGATTTTCTTCCCGATCTTCTGGATGGTGATGACCAGTTTCAAAACCGAAATCGACGCGTTCGCCACGCCGCCGCAGTTCATCTTCACGCCGACGTTGGAGAACTACCTGCACATCAACGAGCGCAGCGACTACTTCAGCTTCGCCTGGAACTCGGTGGTGATTTCCTTCAGCGCCACGGCCCTGTGCCTGTTGATCGCGGTGCCGGCGGCCTACTCGATGGCGTTCTACGAAACCCAGCGCACCAAAGGCACGCTGCTGTGGATGCTCTCGACCAAAATGCTGCCGCCGGTGGGCGTGCTGATGCCGATCTACCTGCTGGCGAAAAGTTTCGGCCTGCTCGACACGCGCATCGCACTGATCGTGATCTACACGCTGATCAATCTGCCGATCGTGGTCTGGATGGTTTACACCTACTTCAAGGACATTCCCAAAGACATCCTCGAAGCCGCCCGCCTCGACGGCGCCACGCTGTGGCAGGAAATGGTCCGCGTGCTGCTGCCGATCGCCAAGGGCGGGCTCGCCTCGACCGTGTTGCTGTCACTGATTCTGTGCTGGAACGAGGCGTTCTGGTCGCTGAACCTGACCTCGTCGAAGGCCGCGCCGTTGACTGCTTTGATCGCTTCTTACTCGAGTCCTGAAGGTTTGTTCTGGGCCAAGTTGTCGGCGGTGTCGACCCTGGCCTGTGCGCCGATTCTGATCTTTGGCTGGATCAGCCAGAAACAACTGGTACGCGGCCTCTCCTTCGGTGCCGTGAAATGAAGGTTCCAAACCCAACACATTTCCCCTGTGGGAGCGAGCCTGCTCGCGAAGGGGCCGTGTCAGTCACCATCATTGGTAAATGACACACCGAATTCGCGAGCAGGCTCGCTCCCACAGAAAAGCCGATCCGGTTCATCTGAATAATAAATTGCGGAGGCCCATCATCATGGCCAACCTGAAAATCAAGAATCTGCAAAAAGGCTTCGAAGGCTTCTCCATCATCAAAGGCATCGACCTTGAGGTGAACGACAAGGAATTCGTGGTCTTCGTCGGCCCGTCGGGCTGCGGCAAATCCACCCTGTTGCGGCTGATCGCCGGTCTGGAAGAAGTCAGCGACGGCACCATCGAACTGGATGGCCGCGACATCACCGAAGTCAGTCCGGCCAAGCGCGATCTGGCGATGGTGTTCCAGACCTACGCGCTGTACCCGCACATGACCGTGAAAAAAAACATGTCGTTTGCTCTCGATCTGGCCGGCGTGCCGAAAGCTGAAGTCGAGAAAAAAGTCGGCGAGGCAGCGCGGATTCTCGAGCTCGGCCCGATGCTTGAACGCAAGCCAAAACAGCTCTCCGGTGGCCAGCGTCAGCGCGTTGCGATTGGCCGCGCCATCGTGCGCAACCCGAAAATCTTCCTCTTCGACGAACCGCTGTCCAACCTCGATGCCGCGCTGCGGGTGCAGATGCGTCTGGAGTTGCTGCGTCTGCACAAAGACCTGCAAGCGACGATGATCTACGTGACCCACGATCAGGTCGAAGCAATGACCATGGCCGACAAGGTCGTGGTGCTCAATGGCGGCAAAATCGAACAGGTCGGCTCACCGCTGGATCTGTATCACAACCCGGCGAACCTCTTCGTCGCCGGGTTTCTTGGCACGCCAAAAATGGGTTTCCTCAAAGGCACGATTGCCCGCGTTGACGGCCAGAGCTGCGAAGTCTCGCTGGACGCCGGCACGCGCATCACCCTGCCGTTCAATGCCGCCAACCTCAGTGTCGGCAGCGCCGTGACGTTGGGCATTCGCCCGGAACATCTGGAACTGGCGCAACCGGGCGACTGCTCGCTGCAAGTCACCGCCGACGTCAGCGAACGCCTGGGCAGCGACACTTTCTGCCACGTCACCACCAACGCCGGCGAAGCCCTGACCATGCGCGTGCGCGGTGATCTGGCCAGCCGTTACGGCGAACAACTGAGCCTGCACCTCGACGCTGCTCACTGCCATTTATTCGATGCCCAAGGCGTGGCGTTGACCCGTCCACTGCGCGCTGCGGCCTGATTTCGAGAATTCCCGATGAAACTCAACCAACAGAACCTCCATCGTCTGGCCGCCGAAGTGCAACTGCCTGCCTACAGCCTCAGCGACACGCGCCAGGGCATCGCTCACATTGGCGTCGGCGGCTTTCATCGCGCGCATCAGGCGTATTACACCGATGCCTTGATGAACACTGGTGAAGCACTGGACTGGGCGATTTGCGGCGTCGGCCTGCGCGCCGAAGACCGCCGCGCCCGCGATGATCTTAAGGAACAGGATTACCTGTTCACGCTGTTCGAACTCGGCGACAGCGACGACACCGAAGTCCGCGTGATTGGCGCGATTCGCGACATGCTACTGGCCGAGGACGGCGCTCAGGCGTTGATCGATAAACTCGCCGACCCGCAGATCCGCATCGTCTCGCTGACCATCACCGAGGGCGGTTATTGCATCGATGACAGCAACGGCGAATTCATGGCGCACCTGCCGCAGATTCAGCACGATCTGGCCCACCCGGAAAACCCGAAAACCGTGTTCGGTTTCTTGTGTGCAGCCCTGGCAAAACGCCGGGCGGCAGGTATCCCGGCGTTTACCGTGATGTCTTGCGATAACCTGCCGCACAACGGCGCGGTGACACGCAAGGCGCTACTGGCATTTGCTACGCTGCGCAATAGCAACCTGTGCAGCTGGATCGACGCCAACGTCAGTTTCCCCAACGCCATGGTCGACCGCATCACACCGATGACCAGCACCGCGCATCGCCTGCAACTGGCCGATAAACACGGCGTCGACGATGCCTGGCCGGTGGTCTGCGAGCCGTTCGTGCAGTGGGTGCTGGAGGACAAATTCGTCAACGGTCGCCCGGCTTGGGAAAAGGTCGGCGTGCAGTTCACCGACGATGTTTCGCCGTATGAAGAGATGAAAATAAAACTGCTCAACGGCAGCCACCTGGCGCTGACCTATCTGGGTTTTTTGAAGGGCTACCGATTTGTGCACGAGACCATGAACGACCCGCTGTTCGTGCGTTATATGCGCGCCTATATGGATCTGGACGTGACCCCGCAATTGGCGCCGGTGCCGGGCATTGATCTGACGGATTACAAAAACACGCTGGTGGCGCGGTTTTCCAATCAGGCGATTGCCGATCAATTGGAGCGGGTGTGTTCGGACGGTTCGTCGAAGTTTCCCAAATTCACCATTCCGACAATCAATCGCTTGATTGCCGATGGGCAGGAGACTAAACGTGCGGCGTTGGTGGTGGCGGCGTGGGCGTTGTATTTGAAGGGTGTGGATGAGAATGGTGATACCTATTCGATTCCGGATCCTCGGGCGGCTTTTTTTCAGGCGTTGGTGGCGGATGATGCTTTAATCACGCAGCGGTTGTTGGCGGTTGAGGAGATTTTCGGCACGGCGATCCCGCGTTCGGCGGAGTTTGTCGCGGCGTTTGAGTGGTGCTGTAACAGCTTGCGCGAGGACGGTGTGACGCGGACTTTGCAGCGGATTCTGGATTGAAAAGCCCCTCACCCTAGCCCTCCCGAAACGTCGGACCGCCCAGAGGGAGAGGGAACTGACCGATTGGTTTGTGCACCTTACATCGACCTGAACGTCCGGAGTCGAACTCAGGCATTGAACAGCACCTGATTGAGAGAACCGCAGTCGAACTCAGGTTTTGAACAGCACCGAGATCGGCTCCCTTTCCCCTTCGCCCCCTTGGGGGAGAGGGCTGGGGTGAGGGGGTAGCTCTTGATCTTCACCGCAACCCAACGGGTTCACACATGACAACACAACAACTATTCCTGGGCATCGACTGCGGCACCCAAGGTACCAAAGCCATCATCCTTGACGCCATCAGCGGTCAAGTCCTCGGCCAGGGCGCCGCCGCGCACACAATGATCAGCGGCGCCAACGGCCGCCGCGAACAAGACACCCAGCAATGGCTGGACGCCTTTACCCTCGCCACCCGCCGCGCGTTACTGGCGGCGAATGTCGACGGCCAGTCGATCCTCGGCATCGGCGTCTCCGGCCAGCAACACGGCCTGGTCCTGCTCGATGATCAAGGCGAAGTGCTGCGCCCGGCCAAGCTCTGGTGCGACACCGAAACCAGCGCCGAAAATGACCGTCTGCTGACTCATTTGGGCGGCGAAAAAGGCTCGCTGGAACGCCTCGGCGTAGTCATCGCGCCGGGCTACACGGTGTCGAAACTGCTTTGGACCAAAGAACAGCACCCCGTGGTGTTCTCGCGCATCGCACGCATTCTGCTGCCCCACGACTACCTGAACTTCTGGCTCACCGGCCGCGCCTGCAGCGAATACGGCGACGCTTCCGGCACCGGCTATTTCAACGTGCGCACGCGCCAATGGGACTTGCAACTGCTGCGCGACATCGACGCCAGCGGACGCCTGCAAGCGGCGCTACCTGAGCTGATCGATGCGCATCAAAGCGTCGGCACCCTCCTCCCGGCCATCGCCGAACACCTCGGCATCAACCCCGACGCGCTGGTATCGAGCGGTGGCGGCGACAACATGATGGGCGCCATCGGCACCGGCAATATTCAGCCCGGCGCGATAACCATGAGCCTCGGCTCCTCCGGCACGGTGTACGCCTATTCCGAGGTGCCGAAAGTCAGCCCGGACGCCTCGGTCGCGACGTTCTGCTCGTCCAGCGGCGGCTGGTTGCCGTTGATCTGCACCATGAACCTGACCAACGCCACCGGCGCGATTCGCGAGTTGTTCGACCTCGATCTGCAGCAGTTCAACGACCTCGTCGCCCAAGCCCCCATCGGCGCCGACGGCGTGAGCATGCTGCCGTTCCTCAACGGCGAACGGGTGCCCGCCCTGCCCCATGCCACTGGCAGCCTGCACGGCTTGACGCTGGACAACCTGACTCAGGCCAATCTGTGCCGCGCCGCCGTCGAAGGCACCACCTTCGGTTTGCGCTACGGGCTGGATTTGCTCCGCCACAATGGTTTACAAAGCCGCAGCATTTGCCTGATCGGCGGCGGCTCGAAAAGCGCGGTGTGGCGGCAGATCGTCGCCGACATCATGAACACCCCGGTGATCTGCACCGAACAAAGCGAAGCCGCCGCCCTCGGCGCGGCGATTCAAGCGGCGTGGTGCAAATCCTGGTCGAACGGCCACGAAGACACCCTCGCCGACCTGTGCCAGCGCTGCGTAAAACTCGATTCCAGCAGTGAAACCCTGCCGATTGCCGCCAACGTCGCGGCGTTTCAGCAGGCCTATGAACGCTATCAACAGCATGTCGCAACCCTATAAAGAGCAAACAATTATGTATTTGGTGTGTGGCGAAGCCCTGTTTGATTTTTTCAGTGAAGACGATGCCAGCGGTCTGGCCTCGAAAGTCAATTTCAAGGCGATTGCCGGCGGCTCGCCGTTCAACGTCGCTGTCGGTTTGCGCCGTTTGGGCGTGGACTCGGCCTTGTTTGGCGGGCTGTCCACCGACTACCTCGGCCGTCGCTTGCAGCAAGTGCTGCAGGACGAAGGCGTGTGCCCGGACTATCTGGTGGACTTCGCCGCACCGACCACGCTGGCCATGGTTGCCGTCGGTGCCAATGGCTCACCGCACTACAGCTTTCGCGGTGAAGGCTGTGCCGATCGGCAACTGAGTCTGGCGCATCTGCCAGACTTGGGCGCTGAGGTGCGCGGCTTGCACATTGGCTCGTTCTCGCTGGTGGTACAGCCGATCGGCGACACCTTGCTGACCTTGGTGCAGCGCGAGAGCGGAAAACGCCTGATCACCCTCGACCCGAACGTGCGCCTCAATCCCGAGCCGAACATCGACCTGTGGCGTGAGCGCATCGCGACGCTGGTGCCATTGGCCGATCTGATCAAAGTCAGTGACGAAGACTTGAGCCTGCTCTACCCCGAGCAGGACCCACAACGCGTGATCGAAGGCTGGCTCGAACAGCGCAGCCAGATCGTCTTCCTCACCCGTGGCGGCGACGGCGCTACTGTGTTCAGCCGCAACCATGGCAGTTGGTCAGTGCCGGCGGCCTCGGTGAAGATTGCCGATACCGTCGGCGCCGGCGACACCTTCCAGGCCGCGCTGATCACCTGGCTGACCGAGCAAGGACTGGATTCGGTCGAAGGCGTTCAGCAACTCGCCCGCGAGCAGATCGATGTCATGCTCAAGTTCGCCGTGCAAGCCGCCGCGCTGACCTGCAGCAAGACCGGCCCTGATCTGCCCTATCGTCATCAATTGAGCTGAGCGCGTAGACTGTCGGCCTTTTTGCGCACGACGGGATAACCGCTTTTGAATTACGGGCAGACGCTTGGACTACTGACACTGGCAACGCTACTGAGCGGGTGCGGCACCTCGCCGCCCCGCTCGCCGGAAGACATCTGCGAAATCTTCCGCGAAAAAAGCGACTGGTACGACGCGGCGCAAGTCACGCAAAAACGCTGGGGCGTGCCGATTCAGGTGCCCTTCGCGATCATGTATCAGGAATCCGGCTACCGCTACGACGCCAAGACCCCGCGCAAATACTTGCTCTGGGTGATCCCGTGGGGCCGCGTCTCGACCGCCTCAGGTTATGCGCAAGCCAAGGATGAAGTCTGGGCCGATTACCAGAAAAGCACCGGCCGCAGCGGAGCCGACCGCGAAGACTTCGACGACGCCATCGACTTTGTCGGCTGGTACATGGACAAGACCTATTCGATCAATGGCGTGTACAAGTACGACGCCTACAACCAGTACCTCAACTACCACGAAGGCTGGGGCGGATTCCGCAACAAGACCTACGCGAGCAAAGCCTGGCTGATGCCAACGGCGCGTAAAGTGCAGAACCGTTCGGATGTTTATGCGCGGCAATATGCCGGCTGCAAAGAGGATTTGAATCGGGGGTTCTGGAGCCGATTCTGGCATTGGTTGTAAGGACGCCTTCGCGAGCAGGCTCGCTCCCACAATAGATCTTCAGTGAACACAGATGCTGTGTCCGGCATTGATCCCATGTGGGAGCGAGCCTGCTCGCGAAAGCAATCGATCAGACGCTACAACTCCACACCTTACAACACGGAGAAGCTATAACTCACAATCAACCGGGTCTCATCCACATCCCGCGCAAACTTCTCATAATTGGTGCGATACGTAGCATTCCTCAAACGCAGACTTACATCCTTGAACGTGCCCGTCTGAATCACATACTTCAACTCGCTGTCGCGTTCCCACTCCTTGCCTTCCTGATCACTGCCCAACACCTTGATGTGGTCACCGTTCACATAACGGGTCAGGAAACTCAAACCATTAATGCCAATGGCCTTGAAGTCATAGTCATAACGCAACTGCCACGAACGTTCCTGCGCGGCAGCGAAATCGTTGACTTGCACGTAGTTGACCAGATACGGATTGCTGCCATCGAGGTACGGCATCGAGTTGTCGCCATTCATGCGCTGCCAACCGGCGCTGAACGTGTGGCCGCTGTGCGCGTAAGAGAGCATGCCGCTCAACGCACGGTTATCGATGGAACCGGCCTTGGCATCGCCGCTGTCGGCACTTTTCAGCACGCGCAGATCCGCTTTAAGTACACCGCCAGCTAACGGTTGATTACCCAGCAGCCCGACGAAGTGCTGACGATAGATGTCTTCCAGTTCGGCGTAGTGATACTGCGCGGTCAGGCGATCATTGATCTTGTAGTCGAAGCCGTACATGTCGAAATGGTCGGCGGTGGTGTTGCAGGCGTAGCGCTTGTTCTTGCAGTGCACGCGGATGTCTTGCGAATCGGTGGAATCCCGCGCGGTGTACTTGTCCAGACGCGCGGCCATGAAGGTCAGGTCTTTCAGCTCTTTAGAGGTGAGCATGGCGCCGTTGAACATGGTCGGCAGCAAACGGCCGTCGTTGTATTTCAGCAACGGCAGATCCGGCAGCAGCGCGCCGTACTTCAGCACCGTGTCCGAAACCTTGACCTTGGCGGTCAGGCCCATTTTCGTGTACTGACCTTTCGAGCCGCGCGGATCGTTGCCGCTGGAAGGCAACAAGCCGCTGTTGCTGCGATCCGGGCTGGAATCGAGTTGAAAGCCAAGCATGCCCAGCGCATCGATACCAAAACCCACGGTACCTTCGGTGTAGCCCGATTGCAGGTTGAGAATAAAACCCTGTGCCGACTCTTCACGCTTGGACGCGCCCTGATCGTTCGTGGTGTGCCCATCACGGAAATCGCGGTTGAAGTACACCGTGCGCGATTCGATTTTCGCCGTGGTGTCTTCAAGAAATCCGCTGGCCTGGACCTGTGCGGTAAAACCTGCGCACAGCACAAAGGCTCCGAAGCCAAACGACTGGCGCGGGGTGATGAGGGGAAATGGGGGACGCATGAAAAACTCCAACAATGCAGCGTTTGCGCAAGCGCGCAACAAGCCAGAAAAATAGCTCCCGTCCCGGGTCAGATTGAACCAGGAGAAAGTGAACACGCAGGGGTGAGCGGCAATGATGGCAGATGGCTTTGACGTGCTACAGGCGACTTTAGTCTGAATCTGACTGACGATTCTTCTACTCAGGGTCGTGGGAAAAGTTGCCGGCAGTGAGCGCCGATTCGCACAAACCGCCCGGTTTCATTGGGCGAAATACCTCATCTAAGGGTTTTCCCTATACCGCAAACCTGCCAGACCTACGGCTTTTGTGCCTTGAACGAGGCGGCTGAATCCTCCATCATCCGTCCCCTGCTTATTCAACGGACGGAATTCAAGGCATGCTGGACGCCAACGCAACCCACATCACCCTCACGCTTGAAGGCGCCAACGCCGACCTGCAAGTCCTCAGCTTCACCGGTCGCGAAGCCCTCAACCAACCGTTCCGTTTCGACCTCGAACTCGTCAGCGCCCGCCCCGACCTCAAACTCGAAGAGTTGCTGCACAAGCCCGGCGTCCTGACCTTCGGCCCTACCGGCGAAGGCAAGATCCACGGTCTGGTCTATCGCATCGAGCAAGGCGACTCCGGCAAGACCCTGACCCGTTACAGCCTCAGCCTGGTGCCACAACTGGCCTACCTGCGGCACAACCACGATCAGCAGATCTTCCAGCAACTGACCGTGCCGAAGATCATCGCTCAGGTCCTTGAAGATCGCGGCATCCTTGCCGACGCCTATAGCTTCCAGCTCGGCGCCGAATATCCGGAACGCGACTACTGCGTGCAGTACGACGAATCCGACCTGCACTTCATCCAGCGCCTGTGCGAAGAAGAAGGCATTCACTTCCACTTCCAGCACAGCAGCAGCGGCCACAAACTGGTATTTGGCGACGACCAGACCGTGTTCCGCAAACTGAAACCGGTGAGCTACCAGCAAGACTCCGGCATGGCCGCCGACAAACCGGTGATCAAGCGTTTCAACCTGCGTCTGGAAACCCGCACCACCCGCGTCAGCCGCCGCGATTACGACTTCGAAAAACCGAAGATCCTCCCCGAAGGCGCGGTGAAAACCGAGTTCGCCCCGGACCTCGAGGACTACGACTACCCCGGCCGCTTCACCACCCGCGAGCGCGGCAAGTTCCTCTCCACCCGCGCCCTCGAACGCCATCGCAGCGACTACAAACTCGCCGAAGGCAAAGGTGACGAGCCGACCCTCACCAGCGGCCATTTCCTCACCCTCGCCGAACACCCGCGCGCCGAATGGAACGACCTGTGGCTGCTGCTGGAAGTCTTCCACGAAGGTAAACAACCGCAAGTGCTCGGCGAAAACGTCACCAGCGACGTCACCGACCACAAAAGCGATTTCCACCAGGGCTACCGCAACAGCTTCCTCGCCACCCCGTGGGACGCGCACTATCGCCCTGCCCTTGAACACCCGAAACCGAAAGTCCTCGGCAGCCAGACCGCCGTCGTCACCGGCCCCGCAGGCGAAGAAATCCACTGCGACCAGTACGGCCGCATCAAAGTGCAATTCCACTGGGACCGCGACGGCCAGTCCAACGACAAAACCACCTGCTGGATGCGCGTCGCCAGCGGCTGGGCCGGCGCCGCGTACGGCGGCATCGCCATCCCGCGCATCGGCATGGAAGTCCTCGTCACCTTCCTCGAAGGCGATCCCGATCAGCCACTGGTGACCGGCTGCCTGTACCACAAGGAAAACGTCGTCCCCTACGACCTGCCGGCGAACAAAACCCGCAGCACCTTCAAAACCCTGAGTTCACCGGGCGGCAAGGGCTACAACGAATTCCGCATCGAGGACAAGAAAGGCGTCGAGCAAATCTATATTCACGCCCAACGCGATTGGGACGAGAACATCGAGCACGACCAGAAGATCCGCGTCGGCAACGAACGGCACGACACCGTTGAAGCCAACACGCTGAGCGAGTTCAAGGTTGAAGAGCACCGGATTACGCATCTGGATCGGATTAGCGAAATGCGTGCGGATGATCACCTGACCGTCGGTGTCACCCAGCACCTGAAAGTGGGGACTGCGCAGTTTGTCGAAGCCGGGTCAGAAATCCATTACTACGCCGGCCAGAAGGTTGTGGTCGAAGGCGCAATGGAGCTCACGGCCAAGGCAGGCGGCAGTTTTGTGAAGGTGGATGCCGGTGGCGTGACCATCAGCGGGGCCGAGGTGAAGATCAATACCGGCGGCTCGCCTGGCGTCGGGACGCCTGCGGCACCATTGCTGCCGGGACCGATGAAGGTAGCGGATGCGGATAAGGCTGGTAAAGCGCCACTCCCCGCCCGCCTGAATGAATCAGGCATCACACCGTTGTGCGGAAAACAGAGTAACGGCGCTTGCAGCCGTAAGGATTGCACATGCATGTAAAAGCGCTGAGCGCTCTGCTGGCAGAGCCTCGCTACAATTTCTCGGACCTGCCGGCCGCGAGCGAGTCGCTCTGTTTCATCATCGACCAGGGACTCCAGCCAGAGGCATTGAGTCAACTCTACCGAGTAGGCGAACCGGTGGTTTCCCAAGGGCTGTTTTTCGGCACTGACTTCGCAGAGATTCCTGATGGCCCATTGTGGCTGGTGGCCCCTCGGGGCAGCAAAGTGGCAAACGTAGCGGCAAAACTTTGTGAGGAACGCTTTTCGGGAATTGCGATCTCAACACCTGATCCTGAACAAGCATTGGCTCATGCGCGCTGGTTGCTCCGAGCCAATGACGGTTCCGGTGGGCAAAGCTTGTTGAGCTTCCACAAACCGAGTCTGTGGGCGGCGCTGGCTTTTACCGCGGGGAAAACCTTCGACCAGTTGCTCGGTTGCTGGAACGCTGTCTACTGCCCTGCGCCGATCCATTTCGGTCAGCAGCGGGGTCCATGGTTGGCCTGGAAAGCCAGCGAGGAATCGACGTGGCTTGGTGACAAAGCGGCATTCAATCTTCCTGAGGCTGCCGCGCAAGTTCAAGCGCGCCTGGGATGGGTTTATTGGGTGGATGAGGAATACGCAGCGTTTGAAGAGCCAGACGATGAGCGCTTGAACGACATCGCCGACAACCTCGACCTGCTGCTCAAAAGCAATATTTATGACGGTGATCACCTGCTCAAGCTTGGCCATGCCGTGAACGGTCCGCTATTTGAGACACAGCCTGAGATCATGGCGATCCTGCAATCTAAGGACGAGTCGTTTATCAAAGTAGATCGGCTCCTGGAATCAGCCGCCGTCGCCCAACGTTAGGGCGACGCGACAACAGAACGGAATCACCATGGAAATCACGAATCACGCCGTCATGCCCGGCGAAACCCTGGGCCAGATCGCTTCGCGCTACAACAGCACCGTGGCGCAACTTCGCCAGCTCAACCCCTTCATCACCAATCCAGACAACGTCAAAGTCGGATGGAACCTGAGCGTGCCAAAAAGCGCTCAAGCGGCCGCCGCGCCTGCCGCTCCCTCGCCCGCTGCGCCTCCATCCCCTGCGCAGGCCTCCCCAGAAGCCGCGACTCAGTGCTCTGCGGAGGATCTGGTTGAACTGGATCCGGTCAAGGACGCTCCTGATCAGAGTTCAAAGACCTTCAAACCCCACGCACCTCCGTGTTCAAAAAAGTTTGCCAGCGCGATTTACGCCACCGAAGAGCAAGAATTCTGGCTGCTCCCTGAGCGGGCAAAGTCCGCTATCAAAGAATCGATGTTCGCGCTGGATAAAATGATTGCCCCCAGCAAACCACGTGATGCACGCCTGAACGGGCTGCAGGAATCGGGTTTGCTGGAATACTTCCTTGAGCCCAAGTTGAGCAACTTCCTCACGGGCGCGAAGCGTACGCGTATGGAAGAATTTGAAGCGATGGGAGATGAGATCGAAATCGATCCCGCCACCGCCAAAAAGAGGCAAAACGAAGTTAACGGAAACAAACCGGGAGCGGCTCCTGCGCAGTCTCCACAAGAGGACACCGCGCAATCGCGCATGGACCGTTTAACGGCAGACCTGGCTACTGACCAGGACGTCCACCAAGCCTATGCCGATTTTTACAAGCGGAGGGCTGAGTGGCATGCGCTGAAAAAAGAAGCGGTAGCGGCTGCGAAGCTGGAAGGCTACACCTACGAAAGCGGCTCGCTCTACTCCAAAGAGGCGATTGAGGCGCGCGCACGGGTGCAAGCCTATTTGGAAGCCCGCAAGAAACTCCTCGGCAACAAAGACTTCAAGCAAGTCCCGCTGGAAGACGTTGCCAAAGCCTTGGCGGAAAAGAAGAAAAGTTACGAAAACATCTGCAGCGGCATGAATGACTGCACCGCCGATCTGGTCGGGTATGTTTTGACGCTCTACAAAAACGCCGATGCGCTTGATTACCATGCTTACACTGAATCCATTATCAAAGCGTCTGAATACGGCATTGCACTTCCAGAATTCGCGCTGATCAGTGACGGCCTTCCTTCCGGCATCGAGCAGTTCAAACTGTATCTGGATACCGAGAAAGAGCAGGCGGAAGTTACAGCGCAGCTTCAAGAGAAATACAAACGCTGGATCGAGGCAACAGGCCAGAACGCCCAAGCTCCGGCGGGCCTGGTTGATGTGGAACGTACCAAATGGGATAGCCTGCAAAAGACCAAAGACGACCTTCAAGCAAAAGCCCAAAGCAATGTCAGCAACAGCAAGCCTGCGCGTTATCTGATTTGGGACCCGGAAGAGTTCCAGCCAAAACCGGTCGACCGCATGGTGAAACCGGGCTTTCCGCTGCGTGAAGTCAGTCTTTCGGATGCCAAGGGTACGCCCCTGGGCTGGTTCAGCATGGCGAACCTGAAAGACGCAAAAAAGATCCTGAAAGAGGATTCAAAAAAAGCAGCCGGTTCAATAAAAAAGGTCGCTCAAAGTTTGCCCGCGGACGCAACCGAAGGCTCCGATAAAAACAGTGAAATCAACTCGTTCCGCCAATGGCTTCTAGATCAGGGCGCCATAAAGTTCAGCGATCAGGTCGGCGACTGTTTCGATGAAAAAGGCTGGTTCAAAGCCAAAGACTTTTATGCTTACTTGAAAAAGCAAGGCTATGAGGTCACTGAACTGGAAGACGACGCGACCCTTACCAACTGGGGCGAACACCTTCAGCAACTGGTGTTCAAGAAAAGTGTGCGCGGCAAAGTAAGACTCTTTGATGCCAGCCCTCAGGCGCAATTGGTCCGCTGCCTGACCCCTCCACAGCCAAACATTCACGGCGAAGTAAAGCTCGAAGGCCCGAAAATGTCTGCCGCCGAGGGCTTCCAGATATCGGGAGAGATGGGCTTAAGCCTGGACCTGGCCCGTGGCGAAGTTCAGTTGATGAAAGTCGACATGCCTGCCAAAGCCAGTGCTCCAGAGATCACGCTTGATTACTTCCTGGACGGCAGCCCGCAAAAAATGAATTTCGGCCGCTTCTCCTTCCACTTTGGTGTGAAGGCATGGGGCTACGCCGGCGCATCGCTGCTGTTAGCCGGCAGCGTCGAGTTGAGCCCGATCTTCGGCAACGTCAAGTACGGGGCGTCACTGAGCCCGGTAAAACGCGCACAGCGTGAAGATGCCTCTGCAAAAGAAGAACGTGCCGATCACGCCGCCGCCAAACAAGCCAAAGCCGACAGCGGCGACAACAGCCCTACTCCCGATCTTGAGCACCAGTCGAAATCCGGCACCTACGCCGATACCAAAAGCACAGATCAACTGCGAGGCGGACGCTTCGCCAAAGTGCAAGTCGAAAACGGCGCAAAAGCCAGTTTCAACGTGTTTGGAGGCTTGCAAGCCGCGATTGAACTCACCGGAGTAATGAACTGGGCACCGCCCAAAGAACTCGTCGCCCTGCGCACCGCGCCAACGATGGGCGTTGGCAGCGCTAAAGACGCGAAAAGCGCGAATCCATGGCTGACAATGGCCAAGCTGAGCGGCTCCGTTGGAGTCGCGTTAGGTGCGGGCTTTCAGGGAACGGCGCAGGTGTCTCTGGATAAGGGGCGGTTTATTTTGAACTTGAAAGCGGCGGTAGTGCTGGGTCCTGGTGCTAACGGTAGCTTTAAATTCGAAGTTGGTTATGAGGCAGTAGTTGACCTTATCAACTTGTACCGCAAGGAACTGCACAAAGCGAAAGGCAGAAAGGTAGAGTGGATGGAACCTGAAGCAGGTAAGTTCGCATCCGCGCTGAACGCATTAGGAGCAGCTGGGCTTAGTGTGGAAATGTCTTATCTTATGGGTTGGAGTTTAGTCATGGACTTATATGACGCAATGACCAGCGGAGGAAAAGGCGGCCCAATCGCTCATGCGATTATTGAGTACCAAAATCCCGACGAGTTAAAAAAATGGGTTGTTGAGGCCACCCCTGCAGCGTTAGGGCCGATCTTGATGACACTAATGTCTAATCCGGAAGAATTCTCCATAGCGACAACGAAGCAAGCTAGCCTAAGCACCTCAAAAGACGGTAAGAAAAAATACACTAGAGATACTGCATATTTAGCACAACAAACAGCCATTGAAATAATAATAACTCACATCACTACCAACGCCAAAGAGCAAGGAAGTCTACTAGAAGCTCAAAAACAATTTCAGCTAGCCTGCGCATGCATGAATAAGTTCGGAGTGGAACCGGTTGACCTCGGTCAAAAATATTGTGAAAACCGTTACGTGCTGGACAATTTCATGAGCGAACCGGTGCTTACAGCAACCGAGCCATTCGGAAACACAACAAGGGCTCGTTACAAGAAAAACGCTTCACTATTAGGTGAACCGTTTGATGGCTCCTGTAAAATTGTCATGAATGAAAACAGCTACATACCAAAGCCCTCTGTGAAATTCTCAGCTCCAGCGAGAAAATTAAATTGAAAAATATAAAATTATTCGCAACTACCTTCTGCGTCTGCTTTGTTTTACTCTGCAACACCGCGAACGCAACTCTCACAAAACAGCAAGAAGAAGCAAAGAAAAAAGGCATTGAGCTTTACAATCAATACAAAGCAATATCCGCAATCGAGTTTTTAAAGATTGCTGCCGAGGGTGGAGATGATGAAGCACTCTACTACTTAGGTGAATCAATAAGAAAAAACAACAGATACATGACTCAAGAAGCACAAATAGCTTACGAGGAGTCAGCAAAAAAAGGCAATATTTATTCTATGATCCGGCTCGGAGGAGCGGACCAAGACTTGTGCGTAACCATGAAGAATTGTTCCCCCTCTGAGCAATCGCCTGAAGGCTGGATGAATGAAGCTAAAAAGCTTGCAACTGATCAGGCATCTCATGGAAATGCTGAGTCTATGTACTTGTTATGGGAAATAACAGGGAACGATGAATGGTTAGAAAAATCTGCAGAAAAAGCTTTCGCTTTAGCGCAATTTCGTTTAGCGACTAAATATCAAGAAGGTGGCGGAGTATTCCTACTGCCCTCCAGAAGATCAGATGAAATCGAAAGGTGGATGAAAGCGTCTGCAGAGAATGGCTATCCTCCAGCTATGATGGGATTTGCCGCTGCCAGGCTTGAAAAAGCCGACTTTTCATCGTTTAGAACTTGGAATGAAAAAGCTGCAGATTCAGGCTACGTATCAGCGGTTTTTGGTTATGCTTCTTATATAGGCGAAGTTGAACCAAAATACGGATTCACCTCAGACCCAGTGACGTCATATGCGCTACTATCAAATCTACTAGAGCTTGATGGTGGTGGAAACGTAATAAACAATGTTAACGATGTTTTGCCAGAAGTGGAAAAAAACCTGTCAAAAGAGCAGATAGGGAAAGCAAAAGAACTCGCAAAAACGTGGAAGGCCAACCATCCGCCTCTCTCGTTCTTCCCTGACAAGCTAGGATATTAACGCCAGTGAGGCTATTCAGGTATTTCTTTGTCGCAACATTTCTAATAAGTACCACGCCTGCTTTTGCGTCAAAATCAGCGCGCGAAGTTGCTGCAGGCATTGCTTTATATAATCAGTTAAAATTTGACGCAGCCTTCCCCTCATTAGAAATAGAAGCACAATCTGGAAATGTGGAGTCGCAATACTACTTAGGCGAAGCGCTAAGAAAGCGCAACCGATATATGACGCCCGAAGCACAGCAATGGTATGAAACAGCGGCGATTAATGGCTCCATATACGCAATGATTCAGTTGGGCAGAGCAAAAAACGATCCTTGCGCAATAATGGAAAACTGCCCACCGTCTAAAAAAACTCAAGCTGAGTGGTTCGTGGAAGCAAAGAAAATCACTTTGCCGAAGGCAAATGATGGCGATCCAGAATCTCTGTATTTAATGTATGAAATCACCTTGGATCATAAGTGGTTAGAGAAATCTGCAAATGCAGGATATCCACTCGCGCAATATTGGATGGCTGTAAGTGAAAGACAAGGTGAAGGTTACTTCTTCATTCCTGGAGGACGTGATGCGTCAGTAAGAAGATGGCTACTGCTCTCTTCCGAGGGTGGCAACCCAAAAGCAATGATGGAATATCTAGAAACACTGTATGTAAAAGGAGAAATGGAGAGCACTCGGCACTGGCTTGAAGTGGCCGCAGCAACCGGCGAGCAAGCAGCCCTGAGCAACTATGGAGCGTACATTTCACATACTCCCGACAAAGTTGGCTACCCACTTGACCTAGTTAAAGGCTACGCTATTTTTTCTTTGCTAAAGGAGCTCGGCGACAGCGGTGGAGTGCAAGATTATGTTGACCGTAAAATTGAAAAGATTGCTAAAAAAATGACACCAGAACAAATTGAACAGTCAAAAATCGTTGCGCAAGAGTGGAAAACCACCCATCCACCCGTTTCTTTTTTCCCCGAAAAACTTAGCGATTGACTCCGATTTTTTGGTATTTCTTTAGGGAGGCGCGGACCGCCGAATTTTAATCGGAGACTAACCGCCCCCCTTACTTTCGCAGAGAAGAAACAACCACCCATGAGTTCAGCAAAGATACCAATAAAACTAATGACTGCGGCGTTAACGCTGTTAACTATAATAGCAACCGAATCATCTGCTCTTACGCACGAACAGCTTCAGGCAAAAATCCAAGGCATTGAACTCTACAATCAATACAAAACCATTTCTGCGATCGAATTTTTGAAAACCGCCGCTGACGGCGGAGATGATGAGGCGCTCTACTATCTGGGCGAAGCGTTAAGAACAAATAACCGCCACATGACTCCGGAAGCTAAAAAAGCATACGAAAGCTCCGCAAAAAAGGGGAATATCTACTCTATGATTCGCCTTGGGAGAATTGAAAACGACTTGTGTTCAACCATGAAAAACTGCCCACCAGGTGAAGACTCTCCTAGCAGCTGGGTAATTAAAGCTAAAAGCCTTGCAATTCAACGCGCAACGCAGGGAGATAGCGAATCAATGTACCTGTTATATGAAATGACAGGCAATGATGACTGGTTGGAGAAGTCAGCAGAGAACGGATTCGCATTTGCGCAGTTCCGTCTGGCGACGAAGTACCAAGAAGGAAGTGGTTCATTTTTACTTCCCTCGAGACGCAACCAAGCTATCGAACGATGGATGAAGGCGTCTGCTGAAAATGGTTATCCACTTGCAATGATGGGGTTAGCCGCCATCATGATCGAAAAAAATGATTTAGCCTCGTTCAGAAACTGGAACGAAAAAGCAGCTGACTCGAGCTACGTAGAAGGTGTATTTGGATATGCATCCTACATAGGCGAAGAAAACTCAAAATACGGTTTCGCATTCGACCCAATAAAATCATATGCTTTACTTTCAAACCTGCTGGAACTTAATGGTGGAGGCAATGTAGTACGAGACGTCAATGACACATTACCCGACATAGAAAAAAACATGTCAAAAGAGCAAATAGAAAAAGCAAAAGAGCTCGCAGAAACGTGGAAGGCCAACCACCCGCCTCTCTCGTTTTACCCTGACAAGCTAGGTTATTAATAGCAGTGCGAGCATTTAGAATTATTTTAGCAATGCTGATCGCCGCTCTTTCTGCAAACAGCTCAGCACATTCGCGAACAAATGAATCAACCCTGGGAGTGGTGTTATACAACCAGCTAAAATTAGACTTGGCGATTCGCGAACTAAAAAAAGAGGCCGACTCGGGAAATGTGAATTCACAGTATTACTTTGCCGAGGCACTTCGAAAGCGAAGCCGGTACATGACTGCTGAAGCGCAGCAATGGTACGAAACCGCTGCGGATAATGGATCTATATTTGCCATGATTCAGCTAGGCCGCCAAAACGACGACCTCTGCAGAAAAATGACCAATTGTCCCGCGAATAAAAAATCAAGCGCTGATTGGTTGATTCAGGCTAAAACAATTGCATCAGGCACAGACACCCCTGAGTCTTTGTATTTAATGTATGAAATAACTTTCGATCGTACTTGGTTGGAAAAATCTGCAAACGCAGGTTATGCGCTCGCGCAATATTGGATGGCCGTCGGTGATCGACAAGGTGAGGGATTTTTTCTTATGCCTGGAAAACGTGATGAGGCCATCAGCAAATGGCTGAAAGCTGCCTCTGAAGGCGGCAACCCAAAAGCAATGATGGAATACATTGAGATCCTGTATAAGAAAGGCGATCTTGAAGGGGTGCGCCATTGGCTGGAGGCAGCAGCTGAAACGGGCGATCAAAAAGCAATTAGCAGTTATGGCTCTTACATTGCCCATGCACCCGACCAAGTTGGTTATCCCCTCGACCTTGTTAAAGGTTATGCACTGATTAGCCTTCTGAAAGAGCTGGATGGTGGAGGCGCCATTCAAGATTTCGTTCAAGATACTCTCGAAGAAATTGGAAGCAAAATTACACCTGAACAGATAGAAGGCTCAAAAGCTGTCGCTGAGGAATGGAAAACCACTCACCCACCGCTCTCCTTCTTTCCAGAGAAACTTGGCAGATAAATGGCTGAAACATTAAAAATTCAAGCAAGAAATCATTAAGCATCATCTAAAATTTAATACTAAATTTCTAGATCTCAAGCCAGGAACCCGAAGGCTACATGATCGATATTTTGAAAGATACACACCTCA
Organism: Pseudomonas sp. CROZ-RG-20F-R04-15; assembly: GCF_022662375.1. Classification (GTDB taxonomy): domain Bacteria; phylum Pseudomonadota; class Gammaproteobacteria; order Pseudomonadales; family Pseudomonadaceae; genus Aquipseudomonas. The sequence continues at coordinate 101,873 of NZ_JAKNQL010000006.1, forward strand.
GAAAAAGCTGGCGACGACGAAAAATAGCTCTTAGTGTGGTGGCTTTACTATTTTGCTACGCCACCCCGAAGATTCTGGAGCTACTACGTACCCCTGGTGCCATGCTGACGTCATCGAATTACACGGATCGCCCAATTTCTTTCTTTTCAGTAAATGATTTTGGGGGTGGCAATCTTTCTGCAATGGGCGGTGGAGGGATTGTTTGTTGCAGGAAAATCGAAGGGAAATCGGTTCGGGTTGCCTGGACTCTCGGCCGAACTGGCGATCAGCTAAGGAAAGGTGTGCAGAAAGAAGATCACGAGTTAAACGTGCCTCTACCTCACCGAGCGCGAGGCGATGATTATCTGCACGTTCGTTTTTTACCCGGAAACGCAGTTGAGCTGAAATGGAGTCCTAACTTGATCAGTCCATTTGATTCTGAACCGAGTACGACCGGGCCCTAGCTGATCGGCATTGTCACTCTCAAAACAGAATCCAGCCGTAGAATATAAGTACAACTCTCTGCTTTGGACCTTATGCGCGTGATAGATATTGCTGCGGACGCCAGCCGGAAACAAACATGGCGACGAAGACGAATAGTCCTAGCTGTACTGGCTGTGCTGCTTAGCTACGCCACCCCCAAAATCCTCGCACTGTTCCGCACGCCAGGTGCAATGGTGACTTCGGAAAACCATATGGAACGACCGATTTTCAGTTTCTGGGTCAATGAATTTTGGGGTGGGAACCTTTTTGCCAACGGCGGCGGTGGAATAATGTGCTGCGCCAAATTTGAGGGAGACACAGTCAAAGTCACCTGGATATTGGACATGACCAAACAGCAGCAAATACAGGGCGCGGTAGAAGAGCGCCATGAAGTTCAGCTTTCGCTTCCCCAGCGTGGCCGAAACGATCAGTACCTGCATGTGCGCTTTGATCCGGGTAATAAAGTTCGGCTCGGATGGAGTGCTGACCTCTTCAGCCCCTTCGAATCAAGCCCAACCAAGGCTGTTTCGGAAAGCATTGAAGTGCAGTAAGAATATGTGATTCAGCGAGGTGCCCATGTCCGATCATGAAGATATTGATCTGCGTGACAGTGCTTGTGGCTGCTTTTCTGACTTTTCTAGTTTATGAGCGAATTCGGGCGCCCGGTGCTGCCCTTGCCATGCTGAAACACGGGTCGTTTCTCACTCCGTCCCGTGGTTGCGTCCTTTCAATTTCTCATCAAACCGGCGCGGTCCAACTCAACATCTGCTGCTGCGCCACCTGCAGCAAATCATTGCCATCCTGCGTCAGCAGGTACAGCGCATGGGTGATGTGTGGAATGTCTTGCACGTCGGCGTGCTTGAAGCACAGGCAATGCAGGGTTTCGAGCAGGTCGGCGGCGGCGCGGATGCGCTGGACGGCGGCTTCGAGGATGTCTTTCGGGTTGGCCTGGGTGTCGATGAGCAGTGTCGGGGTTTCGGTGACGTTGCTGCTGAGGGGGAGATAGCGGTTTTGAAGCGGTTTAATTATTGGCATTTTGATTACTCAACTGTATTAGAGGGTAACCGCCATAGCCGTGACCAAACGGTGGGAGGCGGCCGTGTACAGGCTTGGTCAACCGAGAACAGTTCAAAACTCAGCTCGCCCGAAGGCGTCCTGCACACAGCCGCCACTGCAATGCACTCCACGGATTAGGTAATCCGAGCGGTGCAAATGATGGCACATATGCAATGAACTTTTCTCAGGTGACCAAACCCGAACCACTGATTTTGCAGCGGCAACCGACAATAACCGCCCCGCTCCAGCCGCCGAAAGCAGACAAGGCACCAGCCTTTGTAGGAATTCGCCAAACCTTCCAAAGAAAACCGCCGCACTCCCTGACAGCCGGCGTTCAGCTCGGTTAACCATCCCTTAACGCCGTGGTCAAAAACTCTACTGAACCGCACGCCCTCAGCCATTTTGGCTGTTGCCCAGTGCGGCAGGTTCGGGTGCATCACGCCGAACTCTAGAACCGCCACACGGGAGTCCTTTCATGAACATTCGTCCTTTATTGCTCAGCGTCGCCCTCGCCTGCACCGCGTTCGCCGGGCTGGCCCAGGCCAATGACACCTCTGCCACGTCCAAAGCCGTGCCGTATGAGTACGGCATGCCGCTGCATGTGGCCAAGGTGGTGTCGTTGACCGAGCCGCCAACACAAACGTGCAAAGTGATTACGGCCGACATGAAGTACATCGACAATGCCGGTAAGCCTGAGGAAATCAGCTATCGGAAATTGTCTGACGCGTGCAACTTCCAGAACTGACAGAAACGTCTGATTTGCGGGTTTGCGGTAGGCGTGGGGAGTTTCGGCGGTTATGCTCGGAGCCCTCCTCACTGCCGCAAGGATTCGCCATGCAGTTGTCGTTTCGCACGTTGTCGGGCTTCACGTGTTCGTTGTGTTTCTTGCTTGCGTTGGCTTGGGGCGTCTTCCCGGAGAGGCTGCTGGCGATCTGGAGCATCGAGTATTCCGACGCTGCCGGGTTTGTCGCGCGGCGCAGCGCGGTGCTGTTTGCGGCGTTGGGGGTGATGTTTTATCTGGTGCGCAACGCACCGCCGTCGCTGGGGCGCAATGCGCTGAGCAACGGGTTTATCGTCGGTTGTTTTGGTTTGGCGGTACTGGGATTTGCGGAATGGCTCAACGGTCATGCCGGCCCCGGGATTTTGCTCGCGGTGCTGGTCGAGTTCGCGCTGGGCCTTGGTTTTGTGCAGGCCCGGCGCGTGACGGTCGAACTGGGTGAAACGGTGCGTTAAACGGCTCTGGAGCGTGGGCTGTAGTGATGTTGCACAGCTTGCTTGTTCAGATCCGAACGCAACCCGGCGATCAGTTCATTGATTTCACGACAGCCATTGAGGTGGCTGGCGTCGATGCCGCTGACCAGCAGATCGACCTGATCGGTCTGGTGATCGCCGAAAACCTTGACGGTCATCGACAAGTCCGGCGACAGCGTGCACTGGCAGCGTTTCGGCAGAAAACTGCTTTCAATGATATTGCGTAGTTCCAAGGCAGACAGAAACATGGCGAAACCCTCTCCTTACTGTGAGATGCCAATCAAGTATTCACGCTGACCGTTGCGGCCCCTGCACGGGTGTGTCCCCGCTGTTTCCCTGGGTGCGACAAACGGTGGTACTGCGAAATGCCCATTGGAGTGTAGGCGCCCAAGGCCGGTGCGCCGCACTGAAAAGACGCATAAAGCGTGCCTTTCATCGGTTCATTTTCACCCTCATGAAATCAAGCACTTGGCGGCAGTGCCAGTATTTGGCTGCTTGCAAATTGCAAGAATGGCCCCGGCCGGCACTGCAATTTGCAACTCGACGCTGGTTTGCAATCACGGCCTATGACGGTAAGAATGCCCGTTATCCACCCTACACCCGCACGGAGGCTTCCATGGGTTCTTTCCGCGTTTGCGCGACCACCGGGCTGATCATCGCCAGCCTGTCCACCCTCGCCCACGCCGCCAAGCTTGAAGATGTTGCGCCGTACCCGAAGGCTGAAGCCGGATTCACCCGCCAGGTCATTCACTTGCCCAAGCAAGAGCAGGAAGAAAACTTCCAGGTGGAAATCCTCGCTGGCAAAACGCTTGAAGTGGCTTGCAACCGTCAGCGTTTGGGCGGTGTTCTCGATGAGAAGAATCTTGAAGGCTGGGGTTATCCGTTCTATCGACTGGAAAAGGTCATCGGGCCGATGAGCACGATGATGGCCTGTCCGCCCGGCAACCAGAAGAAACGCGCGTTCGTGCCGGTCGTCGGTGACGGTTTCATGTTGCGTTACAACAGCAAGTTGCCGGTCGTGGTGTATGCGCCGTCGGACGTCGAAGTGCGTTATCGCATCTGGTCAGCCTCGGACAAAGTCGGTACAGCCCTGCAGGAATAACCCGAACAAGGAGTGTGTTACTTGATTACCTGCCACGTCCGGTATGTCATTGATCCGTACCAATTGCCTGAGTTCGAGGCCTACGCCAAGGCCTGGCTCGGCATCGTCGAGCGCTTGGGCGGCACGCATCACGGTTATTTCCTGCCGTCCGAGGGCGCAAGCAATATCGCTTATTGCCTGTTCAGTTTTCCGTCACTGGCGGATTACGAAAGCTATCGGCACATCGCGATGACTGACCCGGAAAGCACCGCACTGGTGGCCAGCCTGGTCGAGCAGAAGTTCATCGTCAGCTACGAGCGCAGCTTCCTGCGCCCGTTGCTGCCGTAAACCGCTTCACGCCGAGACGCTGCAGACTGCGGCGCGCTCGGCGACATGGCGCAGGCTGTCGAAGTTGATATTGGCGCCCGAGTCGATCGCCACGAATGTCTGCTCGCGCACCCCGGTTCGCGCTACATACTGCTTGATCCCAGCCACGGCCAGGGCGCCGGAAGGTTCGGTGATCGAGCGGGTATCGTCGTAGATATTCTTGATCGCCGCACAGAGATCGTCGTTGCTGACGGTGATTACCTCGTCGACGCAAAAGCGGCACACCTCAAAGCCGAACGCGCCGATCTGCGCGACCGCCACGCCATCGGCGAAGGTGCCAACATTCGGCAGCACCACACGCTGATCCGCTTCCAGCGCGGCCTTCAGGCACGCTGAGTGTTCGGATTCGACGCCGATGATCCGCACTTCCGGGCGCAGGTATTTGACGTAGGCCGCGATGCCGGCGATCAGACCGCCACCGCCCACCGGGATAAAAATCGCATCCAGTGTGCCTTGATGCTGGCGGAGGATTTCCATGGCCACGGTGCCCTGCCCGGCGATCACCTCCGGGTCATCGAACGGAGACACGAAGGTTCGCCCGCTCTGTTCCGCCAGTTGCAGCGCATGGGCCAGCGCGAACGGGAAACTCTCGCCGTGCAGCAACGCTTCAGCACCGCGACTGCGCACACCCAGCACTTTCAGCTCTGGCGTTGTCGCTGGCATGACGATGGTCGCCGCGATCCCCAGTTCGCGCGCTGCCAGCGCCACGCCTTGCGCGTGATTGCCGGCCGAGGCGGTAATCACCCCGCGCGCCTTCTGCTCGTCACTGAGTTGCACCAGTTTGTTGTAGGCACCACGGATCTTGAAGGAGAACGTCGGTTGCAGGTCTTCACGCTTGAGCAGAATCCGGTTGCCCAGCGCCTCCGACAGCGCCGGCGCCGCTTGCAAAGGCGTGCGCACCGCGAGGTCGTACACCGGCGCGGCGAGGATCTTTTTCACGTAGTGCTCAAGCAGGGTTTGCTGATCGGGGCTGTGTGGCATGGTCGTCTCCTGACATTTTTCAAAACCCAAAAGACAGAAAGTAAAAACCCGCCTCTAGGGCGGGTTGGGTGCTGCAGTCGTGAGCTAGCCCGCCAAATAAGGAATGGCGGTAATAATCATTGGCTGGCAGCGCGATACAGTCGAAGTCATGGACTGGAAACTAGCCTGCGCGCTAATGGCAAGTCAATGGCCAATTTTGCGTGGTGACGTTAGTCTGGCGACTCTCTCATCACCCCAAGGAAGGATTGCATGATGTCTATCGCCCTGCCCCTCACGGCTTTGCTCGCTTTTACCGGCTACACCGTTTCGGTGATGCTGCAGGCTGAACAGTCGTTGATCGATTTTGGCATCAGCCTGATGTCGCGGCCTGATACCGCGCAGGTGGTGATTGATCTGTATCTGCTGGCCACGCTGGCCGGCGTGTGGATGGTCAAGGATGCCCGGTCGCGGGGGCAATCGGTCTGGTCGGTGATGCCTTATTTGGTGTTGACGGCGGTTTTCGTGTCGATCGGGCCGTTGTTGTATCTGGTGGTGCGTGGGGTTCGCGAGCGCCGGAAGGCGGTGGCAAAGTGCAGCCAGATACTATGAACACCTGAAACCCCAGCAGGCTCACTTCTACACTGGAATGTCATGGCATTCAGCCCTTTTTTACGGCAACGAACGCGGCGGTTTCGTAAGGCACCGTCACCACATCCCTGCCGCGCAACTCTGGCTCAGCGGCAATCAACCCGCGAATCTGCTCATCGACCTTCGCCCGCTGCGCTTCCGGCAGCGCGGCGATGAAACTGGTCGAGCGCACGCGGTTGAAGATCACGTCTTCCTGCAAGCCAGTATGGCCGTGGTGAAACCGTTCGACCTGTAGCGGCGCGAACGCCGGGTGCGGAAACGCTGTGCGCCAGGCACCGGTGTAATAGCGTGGCGTGTCACCCTCCAGCGCATTGACGATAGCGTCCAGTTTCGGCACCCAACTGACCTGGGTGTCGCGCAGGTTCCAGATCAGCCCCAACCTGCCACCGGGCTTGAGCACCCGGGCAATCTCCGTCAGTGCCTCGGCACTGGCGAACCAGTGAAACGCTTGCGCGCAGATCACCACATCCACCGAAGCATCCGGCAACGGCAAGTCAGTCGCCGTGCCGCTCACCGCCAGCACTTCAGGCCAGGCGTCCGCGAGCTTTTCCAGCATTTGCGCCACCGGCTCAACCGCGATCACTTGCGCCCCCGTCGCCACCAGACGCCCGGTGAACTTACCGGTGCCGGCGCCCAGATCAATCACCGTTTTATGCCCATCCAGGCCCAGCGTCGCGGTCAGCCACTGACTAACCTGCGGCGGATAATCCGGCCGCCCTTTGACGTAGGTGTCGGCGGCAGTTTTGTAGCCGGCAGCGGCTGAGTGATGAACATGGTCGGTCATGGCAACGCTCCTTACGGCAAAACATCGGATCGACGGCAGACGCTGACGAGCATAGCGCTTGAATTTACCCCTGCCCTGAACAGTCACTGACAATGCAATGAATAAAAATTCACCCTTGGGTGTTAACTCAACATTACCCATGAGGATGACCCATGCGTCCCGCTACCGATGAACTGCCCGTCCGTTACGATCGCCTGACCATGAGCCTGCACTGGCTGACCGCCCTGTTGGTGATTGGTCTGTTCGCCTGCGCGCAAATCTGGGAACAGCTGCCCAAAGGCACGCCATTGCGCAAGGAGTTGCAGGCTTTGCACATTTCTTTCGGCATTTTGCTGGCGGTAATTGTGATTGCCCGGGTGCTCTGGCGACTGTTCAAGGGGCGCCGTTTGCCAGCGGCCAATCAGGGTGCAATGAACATTCTGGCGAAAACCGCACATCTGGCCTTGTACGCGCTGCTCTTGAGTCAGATCGTGCTGGGTTTCCTGCTGCGTTGGGCCCAGGCCGAACCTTTCAACTTCTTTGGTCTGTTCGATGTCCCAACCTTGATCGCCTTCGATAAAAGCATGAAGTCGACATTCGGTGGCCTGCATGAACAAGTGGCCTGGGCCATCATTGTTCTGGCGACACTGCATGCTGTCGTTGCCTTGGTGCATCACTACGGCCTGCGCGACAACACTTTGCGCCGCATGTTGCCGGGGCGTGTTTCGAACTGAAGTGCCACTTTCACACTGGAGCCTTGCCCATGACTATCCGTTCCGTTATGTTCGCCGCCCCGTTGCTGCTGGTCGCGGCGATGTCCAGCCAGTTGGCCTTCGCCAATGGTGATGAAGAAGCGCCGGTGCAGAAACCCGAGTGCCCGAAAGGTCAGGTCTGGGACAGCAAAACGCAGAAGTGTGTGCTGCAAGTCAGCAAAGCACTTTCCGATGCCGACCGTACCGATTACGCCTACCGTCTCGCCAAGGCCGGTCGCTACGAAGAAGCGCTGGCGCTGCTCGACACGCTGAAACAACCGAACACCGCCAAGGCTCTCAACTATCGCGGTTATGCAACGCGCAAGCTGGGAAGAACAGACGAAGGCATCGATTATTACCTGCAATCGGTGAAACTTGATCCGCAGTACGCGCAAGTGCGCGAATACCTCGGCGAGGCCTATGTGATCAAAGGTCGCGTCGATCTGGCGCAGGAGCAGTTGCAGCAAATCAAGTCGATTTGCGGCACATCGTGCGAGGAGTACCAGGACCTGGCCGAAGCCATCAACGATTCAGCGAAAACCTGAGCATTTTCATAAGGGCAGCCATCATCGTCAGCGATCAGGCATTCAGAGCAGAACTCGGACAGCATCTGGCGCGACTGTGGCGCTACGGTTTGCTGCTGTCGCGCAATCGGCATGTGGCGGAGGATCTGGTGCAGGCCACCTGTGTGCGAGCGTTGGAACGTGCGGCTCAGTACGTGGCCGGCACGCGTATGGATCGCTGGTTGCTGAGTATTTTGCATTCGATCTGGCTCAACGAAGTGCGCGCTCGTCGCGTGCGTCAGGGCGCCGGCCAGGTGGATGCCGATGGCCAACTGGCGTTCGATGGTGAATACGCGGCGCAGACTCACGTCATGGCCGCGCAAGTGATTCGCCGCGTCGATGCGCTGCCGGAAACCCAGCGCGAAACCGTATATCTGGCTTATGTCGAAGGCCTGTCCTACCGCGAAGTTGCCGATATCCTGCAAATACCGATCGGCACGGTGATGAGTCGTCTGGCCACCGCACGGCTGAAACTCGCCGAATACCCGCCACTGCAAGCGGTGCCGAAATCCACCGAAGGAGACCGTTGATGAACACACCTTCGGATGAGCAACTGGTCGCCTACCTCGACGGAGAACTCGAGCAGGAATATCGCCATCAACTCGACAGCGCCATTGCCGAAGACCCGCTACTCAGTCTGCGCGTGCAATGGCTCAGCCGCAGCAACCTGCCGTACCGGAAAGCCTATGACGAACTGGCGCAACAGGCGCCGCTGGATCGCCTGCAAGCGCGGCTGGATGCCATTCCTTCGCCAGAAAGGCCGGGGCTGAGTCGCCGCTGGTTTATCGCTGGCGCCGCCGCGTTGGTGGCGGGCGGTGTGCTGGCCGACCGCTTGTTCCTGGGTTGGCATGCCGCGCAATCAAACAATTGGCGCGCACTGGTCGGCGATTACATGGCGCTGTATGTGCCGCAGACGCTCGATCATCTGCCCACCGACGAAGCGTCCCAGCGCGCGCAACTGCGCACGATCGATGCGCGCCTGGGCCTGAACCTTTCACCCGCGACTCTGAAGCTACCGGGTGCCGAATTCAAACGGGCACAAATGCTTGAGTACGACGGCGTACCCATTGCGCAAATCGTCTATCTGGATGCGAAACATGGGCCGCTGGCGCTGTGTGTCACGCGTTCAAACAGCGGCACTCAGCCGTTGGCCCATGAGCGTCGGCATGAGATGAATGTGGTGTACTGGACTGAGCGCGAGCATGCGTGGATGTTGATTGGCCGTCATTCGGCGGCGCAGTTGGAGCAGCATGCGGGACTGCTGCGCGCGCAGTTGCTGAAAGTGTAAGAAAGCTGTAGGCCGGCGCCGTCTCTGAATCGCGGACAACCAGCACTGAAGTTGGCGACTGATCCGACGCCTTCGCGAGCAGGCTCGCTCCCACCGGGACCAAGGACGTTCATACATCTATGTACACCCCAAAACCCTGTAGGAGTTCTTCGCAGGCTAGACGGTAGTGGGTAACCACAATCTGAAGCGCGCGCCGCCCAACGGCGAAGACTCGACCGTCAACGTGCCACCCTGCGCTTCCAGTGCCCGGCGACTGATCGCCAGCCCCAGACCAAACCCGCCCGTAGCCCGATCCCGACTGCGATCCAGCCGATAAAACGGCTCGAAAATCCGCTCACGTTCGTCATCGGGAATGCCGATGCCGTCGTCATCGACCCAGATCTCACAGCCTTCGGCATTGACCTGCACGCCAATCTGAATGCGCTTTTCGCAATAGCGCATGGCGTTGCGCAGCAGGTTCTGGATCGCGCGCGCGGTCAGGCGTGGATCGAGGGAGAAGCGTTCGAGCTGACCGTGCAGCAACACGTCGATGACGATTTCCGGCGATTCCAGTTCTTCATCGACGCTGCCCAGAATACTGTCGATGAACTCATCCAGCGACACCTCGACCTGCTCCGGCAACTGCGCCGGGTTCTGCAAACGGCTGTAGGAAAGCAGCTCCAGCACCAGTTCATCCAGCTCGCGAATGTGTGCGACCAGTCCTAGCAGACGTTCACGACTGGCCGTCGGCAAGTCATCGGACAAGGCCAGCGCCAGACCGAAATCCAGACGCGTCAACGGAGTGCGCAGTTCGTGGGACACGGCGTTGAGCAGATCACGTTGTTGGTTGAGCAGGTTTTCGATGTCGCCGGCCATGGTGTCGAAGACGTTGGCGAGGCTGCCGATGTTGGAACTCTGGGCGATTTTCGTGCGTTCGCTCAAATGGCCTTTGCCGAAGCGTTCGGCGGTGCCTTTGAGGCGTTCCAGATCGCGCCAGTGCGGGCGCAACCACATCAGCAGGCAGGCGAGCAGGCTCGCGCCGATCAGCACGTTGATGCTCCAGTACAGCAGATTGACGTCCAGCGGATCCGGCGGCACGACCATTTGCACGGCAGTGGTGTCATCCAGCGGCGTCACCGCCAGCGTGCGCCAACCCCAATCACCAATGCGCACGACGTTTTCACCACGGCGCAGTCGCTGCTGCTCGATGGCAGTGAACTGGGCATCATCGATCCGCGCGAGGACGATGTGCAGCGGCTGGAAATCCTTGTCCATCGACGCCGCCAGTGCTGGCCACTGATCTTGCGGCACGGCATGAAACTGGCGGGTGATCAGCGATTGCAGGCCGCGCGAATAGTCGAGGTTATAGGTGACGAAGCGATCCCTGAACGCCATGACCACCAGATCCGGTACCAGATAAATCGCCGCGCTGTACGAGACGATCGTCACCAGATACAGGCGAAACAGGATGCGAAACATCAGCTCAGCATTCCCACTCGGAACGGCTGAACAGATAGCCCTTGCCCCACACGGTCTTGATCTTGCGTGCCTCGCCGGCGTGGTCGTCGAACTTGCGGCGCAGTTTGGAAATCGCCACGTCCACCGAACGGTCAGTGCCGTTGAATTCAATACCGCGCAGGCGCTGCAGGATCTGGTCGCGGCTCAGCACTTCGCCGGCGTGTCGGGCCAGGACCACGAGCAGGTTGTATTCGCCGCTGGACAGCTCGACCGGTTGATCACGCCAGGTCACAGTGCGCTCGGACAGGTCGATGCACAGATTGCCCATGAGGATGCGGTCATTGGCGGTCAGTGGTTCGCCGAGGCTGCTGCGGCGCAGCAAGGTGCGCACCCGCGCCAGCAGCACGCGCGGTTCGCACGGTTTGGTGACGTAATCGTCGGCGCCCATTTCCAGGCCCAGAACCTGATCGTGGCTGTCGTCGCGGGCGGTGAGCATCAGGATCGGCAATGTCGCTGAATCGGCGCGCAACAAACGGCAGACTTGCAGGCCATCAAGACCCGGCAGCATCAGGTCGAGGATCACCAGATCCGGCGGATTGACCCGCGCCCGCTCACGCACGTGGTCGCCACGGCCGATCACGCTGACGGAATAACCGTTGCGCTCGAGGTAGCTGGAAATCAGTTCGGCGAGGGCGGTGTCGTCTTCGACCAGGAGGATGTTGGGCATGGGGTGATCCAGAAAGTGCTGTGGCGACTGATAAGGCCCATTCGCGAGCAGGCTCGCTCCCACACTTGGAATGCGATCCCTTGTGGGAGCGAGCCTGCTCGCGAAAGCTATCTATCTGTCGCAATAAATTTCAAGACCTGAAGGATATACGCCCTCGCCCATCCCTGAGTAAAACCCTTACACAATTTCACACAGCGCCTACAAAGCTTCACCGCTAATCTCGGCGTCTGCCCGTAGGATGCGGACATCAATATTGGGGGTTGTACATGTCGAACAAACTGCTGGCCGGGCTCGGCCTGATCGCCATGGCGCTGACACTGAGCGCCTGTGATTCGTCCTCGAAAACCGAGGATCAGGCACCACCGGCCACTGTGCGCATCGAGACGATCGAGGCGCATCCCCTGACGATCAGCAGCGAACTCAGCGGCCGCATCGCCGCGCCACGGATTGCCGAAGTGCGCGCACGAGTGGCCGGCGTGGTGTTGCAGCGCACCTTCCGCGAAGGCAGCGACGTGAAAAAGGGCGACGTGCTGTTCCGCATCGACCCGGCACCGTTCAAGGCTGACCTCGACAGCGCCGAAGCCGCGCTGCGCAAGGCCGAAGCCAATGCGTTCCAGGCGAAACTGCAAGAGCAGCGCTATGCCCAGTTGATCGACGACAAAGCCATCAGCGGTCAGGACTACGACAACGCCCGCGCCAATGCCCGGCAGACTGCTGCTGATGTTGCGGCCAACAAGGCTGCTGTCGAACGGGCGAAACTGAATCTGGGTTATGCCACCGTCACTGCACCGATTTCCGGCCGTGTCGGCCGTGCACTGGTCACCGAAGGCGCACTGGTCGGGCAGAACGAAACCACGCCGCTGGCATTGATTCAGCAGCTCAACCCGATTCACGCCGACCTCACCCAGTCGACCCGTGAACTCAACGAATTGCGCCGCGCATTCCGCTCCGGGCAGTTGCAGGAAGTCGGCCAGGACCAGGTCAAAGCCACGCTGATTCAGGATGACGGCAGCCTGTATCCGCTGCCGGGCAAATTACTGTTCAGCGACATCACCGTCGACCCGGGCACTGGCCAGATCATTCTGCGCAGCGAATTCCCCAACCCGGATCTCGACTTGCTGCCGGGCAGTTTCATTCGCGTGCGCCTGGAGCAGGCAACCATCCAGAACGGTATCACCGTGCCGCAACGCGCCGTGCAGCGTGACAGCGCCGGCATTGCCCAAGTGCTGACCGTCGACGAGCAAATGCGCGTCGCCGAGCAACCGGTGCAACTGGGCGCGGTGCAGAACAATCGCTGGATCGTCACCGGTGGCCTCAAGCCCGGCGACCGCATCGTCATCGAAGGCCTGCAACACGCCCGTCCCGGCGAAACCGTGCAGATCGACGACACCCCTCTTCCACTTGCCCAGACCTCTGGTCAGTAAGCAGGACGCTTTTCTATGCCGCAGTTCTTTATCGACCGCCCGGTGTTTGCCTGGGTCGTTGCGTTGTTCATCCTGTTGGCCGGTGCGCTGGCCATCCCGCAGTTGCCGGTGGCGCAATATCCCGACGTCGCCCCGCCGCAGATCGAAATCTACGCCGTATACCCCGGCGCCTCGGCGCAGACCGTCGATGAAAGCGTGGTCAGCCTGATCGAGGAAGAGCTCAACGGCGCCGATCATCTTCTGTACTTCGAATCGCAAAGCAGCCTCGGCAGCGCCACGATCAAAGCCACGTTCCAGCCGGGCACCAACCCGGAGCTGGCGCAGGTCGACGTGCAAAACCGTCTGAAAGTGGTCGAGTCGCGTCTGCCGCAAGCAGTGAATCAGCAAGGTTTGCAGGTCGAAAAAGTTTCGTCCGGTTTCCTCTTGCTGATCACCCTGACCTCCAGCGACGGCAAGCTCGATGACGTGGCGCTCAGTGATTATCTGGCGCGCAACGTGATGAACGAAATCAAGCGTCTGGAAGGCGTCGGCAAGGCGCAGTTGTATGGCGCCGAACGGGCCATGCGCATCTGGATCGATCCGCAGAAGCTGATCGCGTTCAACCTGACACCGGCTGACGTCAATGAAGCCATCGTCGCGCAGAACGCCCAGGTGTCCGCCGGCAGCATCGGCGATCTGCCCAATCCGTCCAGCCAGGAAATCACCGCGACCATTCTGGTGAAGGGTCAGTTGTCGACGCCGCAAGAATTCGCCGACATTGTGCTCAAGGCCAATCGCGACGGTTCGACCGTGCGCATCGGTGACGTCGCGCGGGTCGAAATCGGCAGTCAGGAATACCAGTTCGGCACACGTCTAAACGGCAAACCGTCCACCGCTGTCGGCGTGCAACTATCGCCGGGCGCCAACGCACTGAACACCGCAACACTGGTGCGGGCGAAGATGGATGAACTGGCGCGCTACTTCCCGGCAGGCGTGGAATACAAGATTCCGTACGACACTTCACCGTTCGTCAAAGTCTCGATCACCAAAGTGGTTTACACCTTGGGCGAGGCGATGCTGCTGGTGTTCGCGGTGATGTTCCTGTTCCTGCAGAACGTGCGCTACACGCTGATCCCGACGCTGGTGGTGCCAGTGGCGCTGATGGGCACGTTCGCGACCATGCTCGCGCTGGGCTTCTCGATCAACGTGCTGACCATGTTCGGCATGGTGCTGGCCATCGGCATTCTGGTGGATGACGCCATCGTGGTGGTGGAGAACGTCGAACGGATCATGGCCACCGAGGGCTTGTCGCCCAAGGAGGCAACGCGCAAAGCGATGACGCAGATTACTGGCGCGATCATCGGTATCACGCTGGTGCTGGTGGCCGTGTTTATTCCGATGGCGTTCATGCAGGGCTCGGTCGGGGTGATTTACCAGCAGTTCTCGCTGTCGATGGCCACGTCGATTCTGTTCTCGGCATTCCTCGCCCTGACCTTGACGCCGGCATTGTGCACAACATTGCTCAAGCCGATTGCCAAGGGCGAACATCACGAGAAATCCGGGTTCTTCGGCTGGTTCAACCGCCGCTTCGAGCATCTGACCGATCGTTATCAAGGCTGGGTCGGCTATGCGCTGAAACGCAGCGGTCGTTACCTGTTGATCTACGTCGTGTTGCTGGTCGGGCTGGGGCTGTGCTTCGCGCGCCTGCCCTCCTCGTTTCTGCCAGTGGAAGATCAGGGTTACACCATCACCGACATTCAACTGCCGCCCGGTGCGACCAAGAATCGTACAGTGGCCGTGGCTGAACAGCTTGAGGCGCATAACGCCGGCGAGCCGGGGATCAGTGACAGTGTGGTGATTCTCGGTTTCAGCTTCTCCGGCAGCGGGCAGAACGCAGCGTTGGCGTTCTCGACGCTGAAGGACTGGTCGCAGCGCGGCAGTGATGATTCCGCCAGCTCGATTGCCGATCGCGCCAACATTGCGCTGAGCGAGATCAAGGACGCCATGGCGTTCTCGGTACTGCCACCGCCCGTGGATGGCCTCGGTACGTCCAGCGGTTTCGAGTTCCGCTTACAGGATCGCGGTGGCCTTGGCCACGCAACACTGATGCAGGCGCGCAGCGAACTGCTCGCTGCAGCCGAGAAAAGCCCGGTGCTGATGAACGTGCGCGAAAGCGCGCTGGCCGAAGCGCCGCAAGTGCAATTGATCGTTGACCGTAAACAGGCGAATGCCTTGGGCGTGTCTTTTGCTGATATCGGCAATGTGCTGTCCACTGCCGTCGGTTCCAGTTACATCAACGATTTCCCCAATCAGGGGCGCATGCAGCGCGTCGTCGTGCAGGCCGAAGGTGATCAACGCAGCCAAGTGGCCGATCTGCTGAAAATGCATGTGCGCAATAACGCCGGGCACATGGTGCCGCTGTCGGCATTCGTGCAGGCCAACTGGATTCAGGGCCCGGCGCAATTGACTCGTTACAACGGCTATCCGGCGATTGCGATTTCCGGCGAACCGTCACCGGGGCACAGTACCGGTGAGGCCATGGCGGAAGTTGAACGTCTGGTGGCGCAGGGGCCGAAAGGCCTGGGTCAGGAATGGACTGGTCTGTCATTGCAGGAACGCTTGTCCGGTAATCAGGCACCGATCCTGCTCGGCCTGTCGTTGCTGGTGGTGTTCCTGTGTCTGGCGGCGTTGTACGAGAGCTGGTCGATTCCGACTTCGGTGTTGCTGGTGGTGCCGCTGGGCGTGCTCGGCGCGGTGCTGGCCGTGACGTTGCGCGGTATGCCCAACGATGTGTTCTTCAAGGTTGGTCTGATTACCATCATCGGTCTGTCGGCGAAGAACGCGATCCTGATCATCGAGTTCGCCAAGAGCCTGTATGACGAAGGTCACGACCTGATTGATGCGACGTTGCAGGCAGCTCGCTTGCGTCTGCGGCCGATCGTGATGACTTCGCTGGCGTTCATTCTCGGCGTGGTGCCGCTGGCCATTGCCACCGGCGCCAGTTCGGCAAGCCAGCAAGCGATCGGCACCGGGGTGATTGGCGGGATGATTACAGCGACGCTGGCGGTGATCTTTGTGCCGGTATTCTTTGTTGTCGTCATGAAGCTCGTACGACGCTTCACCAAACGCCACTGATCCAAACTGTGAGAGCGAGCCTGCTCGCGAAAGCGTCCGGTCTGCCAACATCTATGTTGAATCTACCGACGCCTTCGCGAGCAGGCTCGCTCCCACAGGGATTTTGCAAACATCCAGCGTTGTGGTCATACCTGTCATCGCTGGGCTAAGGTGTCTGAACCACCCTGGCCCATCGAGTCCTCATGCGCTTCCTCGCCCGCACCCACCCTCGCCTGTCCGCCGCAGCTCTGTTCGGCCTCGCCACTGGCCTGTTGGCCCCCGCCGATTCCATCGTCAGTAAAATCCTCATAGGCTGGAACGCCGGTGTATGGACCTACCTGATCCTGATGTTCTGGCTGACCGTGCGCGCCAAGGCCCCGGACGTCAAACGCATCGCAGAAGTCGAAGACGAGAATGCCGGGCTGGTGCTGTTCGTGGTGTGCATCGCTGCCCTCGCTAGTCTGGCGACCATTACTTTCGAACTGGCGGGCAGCAAGGATCTGGAAACCACGCGAAAACTCATGCATTACGGTTTTACCGCGCTGACGGTGATCGGTTCATGGCTGCTGATCGGAGTGATTTTCTGCGTGCACTACGCCAGGTTGTTTTACACCTGGGATGGCAAGGAGCCGGCATTGCGTTTCTCCGAAGGACTTACTACCCCAAATTACTGGGACTTTCTGTACTTCTCGTTCACCATTGGGGTGGCTGTGCAAACGTCGGATGTGGGTGTTGCGACGCGGGAAATTCGAAAAATCGTGCTGGCGCAATCGTTGATCGGGTTTGTGTTCAATACGGCAATTTTGGGATTTTCCATCAACATCGCGGCGGGCCTTTTTGGTTGAACCGGCAAATATTGTCCCTTTATTACTAGAAAGTTTGAAGTACATGCACATCATTAATGCAATCTAAATCCGCTACCACAGTTACCCAGACCTGTAAACTGTCAAGCTTGACAGTTTACAGGTCTGGGTAACTGGGATTACATGATGTAGCCAGCAGTAAGGCACCCCGTATTGCAAGATAACTTCTCTCAAAATTGGAGTCTTCAATCATGGCTACATCAGCTCAGCGCGTACATAAGCCTCGAATTCATAACAATCAGGAGAACAAATTCGAAGGAACAATTAACAATATCCAGTTCAAAGCGAATAATTTCAGGTTGATTAACAACGACTTTCCGGGGGAGATTGGTCCGCATTGGGAGGCACGCGTTCATCAAAGAGCTGTCAACTTCACCTACAAGGAAGTCTCCATCTATATTCCAATAGCGGCTGCTGATGGAGAGCATGCGCTCGATTCAACGACCAAAATAGTTGTTAGTTACGTCGACTACTCTGACCCGCAGAATCCAGTCGCTCATAAAAGCGTCGCAGGCGACATAAAATTCACACTCGATAAAGAAAACAAAGTTTTCGGTGGAAGTCTTAATGCGGTCATGGACAGCTATGAAGGCGATGGCAGCGAGACCTTTACCATTGCAGTTGAAAATTTCCTGATTCTCGGGAAGTAGTGCATTAACGCCGGAGCCCGCAAATTTCGAGCCCGGCGTTATTTCAAAGTCGAATCTCGTAAAAAGTTACCAGAGATACCGCAAACCGAGACTAAAGCCATAAGGCTGTTCAAAATTCCTGCCTTTTATATAGTCAAACTCTGCATGGCCCTGCAGAGACTTACTCACCGACACTGCAAGACCGGTGCCCCAGGCAACACGACTACCCGACAGGTTATTGTTGAATACATTATCGTTTACTTTGACTTCGTTATTTTCGGCGAACTCGTGTTCCAGACTGCCCTTCAAGTAAGGCTGAATGGACACATTTTTTTCCACATTGAAGGTACGACCGACCTTCATCCCAACGCTGCCCAGTAAGGATCGCGCTGCATCCCCTTTGGCATCCATGCCATTATCCAGACGGAAATCATCACCCTGAATAACAACTGCCGACAGCCTTGCGAATGGTTCAATGAAAGATTTTTCGGTGAGCATTATGTGGCGCCCGAATTCACTTTCCCACCCGATGCCCGAGGTATTGTTGCTGCCTTCGGCACGTGTGCCATCGCTCAAGGAAACCTTAGCTTCGTTGCGATAATGGTTGTACTTCACCAAACCATCAAAGTAATAGCCGCTGGCTCTATCCACCCACGTCGCATAAGCCCCCAGGTAGTTGCTTTCGATCTCGCCCGAGGTGCCGTAATCAAGGTCCAGGTCAGAATCGCTGTGTCCTGCCATGATGCCTATCAACCATTGACCATCAGCAAAGGAAGGCAATGGAATATCCCAGCCAAGCGAGAAACCTCGTTGTGTTTGCTGGTATCCCACACCGGAACCGTCGGCAACGTTGTATTTTTTGCCATACACCCGCCCCCACGCTCCGGCATTATTTTCACTACTGCGCAGTTCACCCAATCGGGTGTGAACAGGTGCCATGTCACCGTACCAAACGGGTATCGCCGTATTGAATAACGCCAAAACAGAACGCGCACCCGGGCTGATGGTGCGTGTTGTCGGATCGAGGAACCATTCATTGCCGCTGCTTGCCAATTGATAACGGAATGCGCCGAGATCGACGGAACCATTACTCAAGCGGAACTGCGCATCGCCACCCCCAGTGCGAACCAGCGTAATCGGCTGCCCGCTGGGAGCATCGACTCCGCTGCTGGCTACCTGTAGATTGTGATTTCCAGAAGCATTACCAACAATATTGACACTGTCAGTCTGGCCGGTTGTGAAGTCGGTCTTCAATGCAAAAGTACCTTCACTTCCGCTCAGGCTAGCGATATTCAACTGGTAAAAACCAAGCCCTGATTGCAGGGAGACTGTCCCGCCATTCAATTGCAACGCACCTACGTCGCTTGCTCCCGTCACATTCCAGCGACCACTGTCATTGATGCTGACATTGGCGACATTTTCCATACGCCCGTTGAGTACCGCCTGATAGCCCAGAACGACGGAAGTGTTGCTCACTGAGTCACTGATAATGTCACCTGACAAAGCGCTGCGCTCTACATTCATCGTTGTGATTGCGCCTCCCCTGACATCCAGGATTACGCCATTGCCGCCCACGATTGTTGAGCCATCTTTTACATCTATTTGCACAGTTGAACCGGAAACGCTCGGGACATCGACGAGAATGGCAGCACCGTTTGTACTTTGAACATGGGACTTGTTCAGCGTGAGTGTGTTGGATTGCGTATCCGTAGGGTCTGCCCTGAAAACCACCCCATTCTGCTCGCCTGCAATCACGCTATTCGCAGACGCGTTGACATTGCCCCCAGCCAACACCACGCCAAAACTGCTCGCGCCTGTACCAAAGACCTGGGTATTGGACAAGTTGAGTGTACTGTAAGAGGAAACGGCAGCACCGCCATTCACACCTGAGATCACACTGTCGTTTGCGTTGACTACCGAACCACTGGTAGTACCTGAAACACGAGCAACATTCAGCCCCGTTCGGTTACCAAGGATAGTGCTGGCGTTTATTTCAGCGGTGCTATTGGTAATCTGCACGGCACTGGGGCCGCTGCTTCCGGTTGTCGATACACCGTTGAGCACCACAGAGGAAGCGCCGCTCGCCGAAATACTGAGGGTGACTCCACCGTTAATAGTCAAAGAACTGGCACTGCCGGCGGCCCATGTTTCCGCCGGAGACGGGTTTGAAATTACAACGATTTCTCCGGGTAACAACTGCCGTGCTTGCGTCTGGTTTCCAGATAGCATCGCCATGACTGCAATGCAAGAAGCAGGCAAACAATTAACTGTATGTATGAATATGCGTGGCATAGAATTTCCTGGGAAAGTCAAATCAAGAGCGTGTGGTAATCGCTCGACCTCAAATAGCGGGCGAGAATATCCCCCCAGATACGCCGCGGTATGTAGGAATAGTCTGCAATTGCTCGAGAAAATCACCTACCAATGCCATAGGAAAAATCCCAAAAAAGGGGAGGACTCCAATCCTCCCCAACTCAAACCCCGTCAACTAAGGTTTATCGTCGTCATACTTGCTACCATCACAATAAATAAATCCCGATGCGATCAGAATAACTTCATAAGAACTTACAAGTGATGGCGTTGGTGATGGCGCTCCGCCTATGGCCACCTCATACCAGACTTCCGCAGCACCGGAATATGTACCAGGAACACTTTCATTGGGTTCAGCAGTGGAATACTTAAGTACGGGATTGAAAGGAGCAACGCGCACTTCAAATCCAGTATCAACCTCTGTATCCAGCACTTTATGTTTTACTATAAATGGGTTCGCAGCAGGATTTGGCGTAACACCCGGAAAATCTGAATAGCCCTTAAAGAAAATCTCGACTTCCGTATCCTCAGGTAAGTAGACTGGATCGGATTTTACGAAGACAGTAATCCCGTGATCAGCGCCGCTTGTACTAGGACAGCCTAACCTGCCGTTTCTTGTACCTCTGACCTCTGGCGCAGCGAGTACGATTTTTATTGCCCCAAAAGTGACATCTGTCTCTTCTGACCTTGGAGTGTTCACACTACCAATTGTCGTCACTGTCCAATAAGCGTCGAATGAACCACCGGGAGTTACATCTTTAATAACATCCCACGGGAGAGGATGCA
Organism: Pseudomonas sp. CROZ-RG-20F-R04-15; assembly: GCF_022662375.1. Taxonomy (GTDB): domain Bacteria; phylum Pseudomonadota; class Gammaproteobacteria; order Pseudomonadales; family Pseudomonadaceae; genus Aquipseudomonas. The sequence goes on from NZ_JAKNQL010000006.1 coordinate 122,353, forward strand.
CCTTGGTCTTACCCTCGTCGCCATTCTGCAAGAAAATAGCGGGCGGAACAAATTTACCGCCAACAAAAACCTTTACTTCCTGACCATCTTGAGGCTGCCTGCCAACTTCATCCCATAATTCAATTTCAATTGTACAATCTTTCTCAAAGTCCTCCGGCGTCAATTCGTTCTCCCTATCCAATTCACCGAACACTTTCAATTTCTTCATTGTCGGGTTGACAGGATCTGGATGATTCGGGTTCGTCGGGCCTGCATATTCGAAGTTAGCAAGAACATCCACGGTTTTTGGAGTTCCGACAGGCAACGGGCCACGTGCCAAAGCGCATGTAACTGTTATTAGCTGATCGCCCCCGGCTGCATCATCATACTTTTTGGCCAGGTCAGACTTAAGTATCGGCACTGAATAAGAAGTTTCTGAACCAGCTATATCATCATAAATTAAAAGATCACCATAATAAAGCACGTAGAGATCATCATCCTGAACATCGGTTCCCCTTGCAAACTCGGCCGTGACACCTGCGGCAGCATCTTCAATTGTTATCACCGGATCCGCTTTCGGAACTGTAATATCTGCCAGCACCGGCGGTGGCAATAACGCCACGGACTTCCCTGCCGGAATGGACATATTACTCACATTATGCGCAAAGTCGGTCAGCCTGCACCAAATATAAACAGTATCACCTTTTAACTTGGCCACTTCAGCGATGGGTATAGTGACTGAGCCGTCCGCGGGCAACATCCCGCTGATGACAGGTAGAAATGGTGGCACAGCGGAGTACTGCGAACTCATCCAGACTTCAAAACTGTCGCCATAGGGTGGATTCAGTGGATTAACATAAGTTCGATCCACCTGCATGACCAAACCCGCCGGGTGATCGGCAATAAGCTTGTCAGTGATGGGCCCAGCCCACGCGGCAGGCCATGTCATGACTTTAAGTCGCGCTTTTACATTTGTTGTCTCGTTTTGCCCCGGTGCAAAACGATCGACTATAAACTTTGTGGGGAACGTTTCAATAGGGTTAATGCCGGCCAAGTAAATAACGGCCCAGACGTAATAAGTTGAAGGACCTGGTACAGCGGGATCATCATCCAGCCAAGGTCCACTGGGTACTACAACGTCTACAGGCAGTCCGTTGGCTGGCCCGGCAGGTTCATCTTCTAGAACGGTGCCGTCATGTTTCGGGTCAGTCGGAGCCGCGTCTTTTAGAATTCGGAAATCATATTCATCAATATCCAGTCTGCCGGTCCATGAGGGAATCTGTACCTTGAGCGCAGTTCCTACCGGGATGAGTTCGATTGGCAGCGTGCCGTCCTCCAGCATGCCGTCAATAGTAGGTGCTGGCTCGGTCAAAGCGCCTTCCGGCCGTTTGCCCAATGGACGCACTTTGGATTTTCCACTGTATGCATTGCTCATGTTTTCGCTCCAATTAATTGTTCAGTCACCACCACATCTTCATCAATTTTATTCTCCTCAACTTTCGGCGGGCCACAGGGTTCATCTTGTCCTACGACGACCCTGTCAATTCTCAGTAACCCAACTTTCGACTTTCGGATCACTTGGCCGTTACGCTCCAGAAAACACCGTGCCAGTGCAGAGGCCTTGTTTACCATAGGCTCAATATGAGGATCGAAAGGCCAGACCCGAACCTCCACACCACTAGCAAGTTCTTCCTGAGTTTCTATTTTTTTACGTATTTCTTTATAAGTTTTCGCTATTGGCGTCCCACTTCCGTTCGGACTGTAATAACCATTCCATGTCACAACGAGTACATCGCCTAGATCAAATGCCGGATCAGGCGCAATCAAAACAAAAACCCCATCCCATAACGGCGGTTCAGAAGCGCAATGCAGCCATCCCCATGCGTCCGCGCCTTTAAACTTTGGCGCCGCTATATTTACCGGAGATGCATCTATGGTCAGCTTACGCTTGAATGATTTATCTTCATTCAAATCTTCAAACCAAACCTCATAATGAACATAAGCGATGCCACTTTTAGTCAGCCATGACGGGTCAATTCTTATAAACATCTTTTCTGGCGGAACAGGGTAAATCAGTTCGTCGTATATCCAGTTGGTTACTCCGTCAAATTCCCATGCAACCTTGAGGCGGTCAACCCTCGGCGGTACATCCGGGAAGTTTGGCTACCGGTCAACTATCACATTCAAACCTTTAACAAGAAGTTCTTCAGGAACATTACCTTCAGGATCATTGACATCAACTCCCTCGACTTCCGGGGCGTCGTAGTCGTAGATAGCGATCGAAGATAGTGGGACAGATGCATTTCCTGATGCCCCCTTATAAATAACCATGCCATTTCCTTCCGAGAGTGAAAGACCAAGCAGATTCAAATTCACGTCAGATAATTAAGCTCGCCTTGTTCAGACCGGTCTACTGTCATATCTGACAGGTTTCGCTACCGTTTGTCGGTTTTACCTCAAGGCCAAGGTACGTAAAACTTGACTAATTTTTATTTTTTGCCCCTACTGAAACCGGTTTCAGCATTAGTTCAATAACAACAAGGTCCATCGATGAACGACTTCTCAGTCGCCCAGCGCAACCGCGTCACCATGCTCGACGTCGCCGAGCGCGCTGGCGTGTCCAAGGCCAGCGTCTCGCGCTTCATCGGCGATGACCGTGCCCTGCTCTCCGATGCCATAGCCCTGCGTATCGAGCAGGCCATCAGCGAACTCGGCTACCGTCCCAACCAAATGGCCCGCGGCCTGAAACGCGGACGCACGCGCCTGATCGGCATGCTCGTCGCCGATATCCGTAACTCTTATTCGATTGCCGTGATGCACGGGGTGGAAACCGCTTGCCGTGCGCACGGTTACAGCCTGGTGGTGTGCAACACCGACCGCGATGACGAGCAGGAACGCCAGCACCTGGCGCTGTTGCGCTCGTACAACATCGAAGGGCTGATCGTGAACACCCTGGGCCATCACCGTGACGAGTTGCACGAGCTGCGCCGCGAGATGCCGCTGGTGTTGGTGGATCGCAAGGTCGACGGGCTCGACAGTGACATGGTCGGGCTGAATAACCCGCAAGCCGTGGAGATGGCGATAACCCACCTTGAACAACGTGGCTATCGGGATCTGGTGCTGGTGACTGAACCGTATGACGGCACCAGTTCGCGGATCGAGCGGGTCAGCAGTTTTCAGGCACAGATTGCTCAGCGCTCGGCGCTGGCTGGGGCGGTGCAGGAAACCGGCGATGATCTGAGCGCACAACTTCAAAACTTCTTGAATACCCCCGGCAATGGCCCGAAAGCGTTGTTTTGCGCCAATGGTGTGGCGGCGCTTGCTGCCACCACGGCGTTGCGGGCGATGGGCTCGCGGTTGTTCGAGGATGTCGGGCTGATCGCCCTGGATGATCTGGATTGGTACCCGTTGGTGGGCAGCGGGATTACCGCGCTGGCTCAGCCGACGGCAGAGATAGGCGCGCGAGCGTTTGAGTGTTTGCTCAAGCGTTTGCGTGGGGATGATGAGGCGGCGCGGGGGGTGGATTTTGCGCCGGTGCTGGTTGAGCGTGGGTCGACTCGTGAGGTTGGTGGTGTTTGAGCTGACGCCTTCGCGAGCAAGCTCGCTCCCACAGGTGACCGCGTTGCAAATGTGGGAGCGAGCTTGCTCGCGAAGGGGCCCGCAAAAACAACACAACACTCACTGATATTTTTTTGAACAAAAATGAAACCGGTTTCAGAGGTCAATAACAATGAACAAACCCGCCGTTTCCATCAGTCTGTCCAGCTACGGCGCCGAGCTTGTGCGCCAACGCGGGCAAGCTTCTTTTATTGATGTTCTGGCTGCGGCCGGGGCCAATCGCATTGAGTGGCGCGAAGAATTGCTGACCCGTGAAGACCCTGCGCAACTGGCCATGGCCACTCAAGCGCTGGGCCTGCAAAGCATCTATTCCTCACCCACCGAACTGTGGCTGGCCGGTCAGGCACAACCGAATCCCGAATTGATCACCGCCCTGCAACAGGCCGAAGCGTTCGGTTCGAAATGGCTGAAAGTGTCGCTGGGCTATTTCACCGACACCAATGATCTGCAAGCCCTGGCTGAACGCTTGAAACACAGTCCGGTGCAGTTGCTGGTGGAAAACGACCAGACCTTGCATGGCGGACGCATCGAGCCATTTCAACGCTTCTTCAACGCTGTCGAGCAGCACAACCTGCCGATCAAGATGACCTTTGACATCGGCAACTGGCAGTGGCAGGACCAGTCCGCCACCAGCGCCGCCCGCCTGCTCGGCCGGCATGTCGGCTATGTGCACTGCAAAGCCGTGGCTCGTCGCGCCGACGGCAAACTGGTTGCTGTGCCGCCCGCCGTCAGTGACCTGCATCTGTGGGAACAACTGCTGCGACACATGGCCCAAGGCGTTATGCGCGCGGCCGAATACCCGTTGCAGGGCGAAGATCTGGTGCAACTGACCACCGAGCATGTCGCCGCCCTCGCCCGCCTCGGCCAATCCCGACTGGAGCCTGCCCATGTCTGAGATCGATATTCTTTCGTTCGGCGAAACCATGGCGATGCTGGTGGCTGAACAAACCGGTGATCTGGCGGCGGTCGAGCACTTCCACAAGCGCATCGCCGGAGCTGACAGCAATGTTGCGATCGGGCTGTCGCGTCTGGGTTTCAACGTCGCCTGGCTGAGTCGGGTTGGCAATGATTCGCTTGGGCGCTTCGTGGTCGAGACCTTGATCAAGGAAGGTCTGGATTGCAGCCATGTCGAGGTCGATCAACAGCACCCGACCGGTTTCCAGTTCAAATCGCGCAATGACGATGGCAGCGACCCGCAGGTCGAGTATTTCCGGCGCGGTTCGGCGGCCAGTCATTTGTCGCCGCAGTCGATCACGGCCAGTTTGCTGAGTGCTCGCCATCTGCACGCTACCGGCATTCCTCCTGCGTTGTCGGCCTCGGCGCGGGAGATGTCCTTTGAATTGATGACACGCATGCGCAATGCCGGGCGCAGTGTGTCGTTCGACCCGAATCTGCGCCCGAGCCTGTGGGCCAGCGAGCGCGAAATGATCAGTGAGATCAACCGCCTCGCCGCCCTCGCCCATTGGGTGTTGCCGGGGCTGAGTGAAGGCCGCTTGCTGACCGGTTTTGACGATCCGGCGGACATTGCGGCGTTTTATCTCGATCAAGGTGCAGAGGCCGTGGCGATCAAGCTTGGCCCGGAAGGCGCTTATTACCGAACGCATCTGGCGTCGGGATTTGTCGCCGGTGTGCCAGTGGCGCATGTCGTCGACACGGTCGGTGCCGGTGACGGCTTTGCGGTGGGGATGATCAGTGCCCTGCTCGAGCACCAGAGTTTTGCCGAGGCGGTGCAGCGTGCGAACTGGATTGGCAGTCGGGCGGTGCAGAGTCGCGGGGATATGGAGGGCCTTCCAACCCGGGCTGAACTTGATCGATCGTTCCCACGCTCCAGCGTGGGAATGCATACCGTGACGCTCCGCGTCACAGAGGACGCGGAGCGTCCTTAGAGGCGTTCCCACGCAGAGCGTGGGAACGAGAAGTTGTTTGAACCTGCTGCGACAAAAACAACAAGCTCAGGAGCAAGACCCATGAAAACCGCAACCCTCGCCACCCGCCGCTGGTGGTACATCATGCCCATCGTGTTCATCACCTACAGCCTGGCGTATCTCGATCGCGCCAATTACGGTTTCGCCGCCGCCTCCGGGATGGCCGCCGACCTGATGATCACCCCGGGCCTGTCATCGCTGCTCGGCGCGCTGTTCTTCCTCGGTTACTTCTTCTTCCAGGTACCGGGTGCGATCTACGCGCAAAAACACAGCGTGAAGAAGCTGATTTTCGTCAGCCTGATTCTCTGGGGCGGTCTCGCCACACTGACTGGCGTGGTCTCCAACGCCTATTGGCTGATCGTCATCCGCTTCATGCTCGGTGTGGTTGAAGCGGCGGTAATGCCGGCGATGCTGGTGTATCTGTGTCACTGGTTCACCCGTGCCGAACGCTCGCGGGCGAACACCTTTCTGATCCTCGGCAACCCGGTGACGATGCTGTGGATGTCGGTGGTTTCGGGCTATCTGGTGCAGCATTTCAGTTGGCGCTGGATGTTCATCATTGAAGGTTTGCCGGCGGTGATTTGGGCGTTTATCTGGTGGCGTCTGGCCGATGATCGTCCGTCTCAAGCCAAGTGGCTCAGTGATCAGGAGAAACAGGATCTGGAAAGCGCACTGGCCGCCGAACAGGTCGGCATCAAAGCGGTGAAGAACTATGCCGAGGCCTTCCGTTCGCCGAAGGTGATCATTCTCGCACTGCAGTTTTTCTGCTGGAGCATCGGCGTCTACGGCTTCGTGTTGTGGCTGCCGTCGATCCTCAAGGCCGGCGCGCAAATGGACATGATCGAGGCCGGCTGGCTGTCGGCGCTGCCGTATCTGGCGGCGGTGATTGGCATGCTGTTGGTGTCGTGGGGTTCGGACAAGTTGCAGAAGCGCAAACGCTTTGTCTGGCCGCCGCTGCTGATCGCGTCCATCGCATTTTACGGTTCCTACGCACTGGGCGCTGAACATTTCTGGTGGTCGTACACGCTGCTGGTGATTGCCGGCGCGTGCATGTACGCGCCGTACGGTCCGTTCTTTGCCATCGTTCCGGAGATTCTTCCGGCCAACGTCGCCGGTGGCGCGATGGCGTTGATCAACAGCATGGGCGCGCTGGGTTCGTTCGGCGGCTCGTACCTGGTGGGTTATCTGAACAGCTCCACCGGTTCGCCCGGTGCTTCGTATCTGCTGATGAGCGGCGCACTGCTGCTGTCGGTGGTGCTGACAATTTTTCTCAAGCCCGGCGCCAGTGATCGCGTCGTCGCCAAAGCCGTTGCCACGCCTGCCGTGCCGGCGCATTCCTGAAGAGACTTTTGCCATGAAAAAACAGGTCGTGTTGTACAAGAAGCTTTCGCCCGCGCTGATGGCGCGTTTGCAAGAACAGTGCGAGGTGACACTGATCGACAGCCTCGACGCCGACGGTCTGATGCAACTGCGCGATGCCCTGCCCCGTGCCCACGGTTTGCTTGGTGCCAGCCTGAAACTCGACGCGGCGTTGCTCGATCTCGCGCCGCAACTCGAAGCTATCGCCAGCGTTTCGGTGGGGGTCGACAACTACGACATCGATTACCTGAACCAACGCCAGATCCTGCTCAGCAACACCCCGGACGTGCTCACCGAAACCACCGCCGACACCGGATTCGCGCTGATCCTCGCCGCTGCCCGGCGTGTGGTCGAACTGGCGAACATGGTGCGCAGCGGTCAATGGAGTCGCAACATCGGGCCGGCGCATTTCGGCACCGATGTGCATGGCAAGACGCTGGGAATTATCGGCATGGGCCGCATCGGCGAGGCGCTAGCCCAGCGTGGGCATTTCGGTTTCGGCATGCCGGTGATCTATCACAGCCAGTCGCGCAAACCGGCGGTCGAGGAACGATTCGATGCGCAATACCGCAGCCTCGAAGATCTGCTCAAGCAGGCCGATTTCATTTGCCTGACCTTGCCGCTGACGGCGCAGACTGAAAAGTTGATTGGCGCCGAGCAGTTTGCGCTGATGCGCCCGGAAAGCAACTTCATCAATATTTCGCGAGGCAAGGTGGTAGATGAGGCGGCGATGATTGATGCACTGCGCCATCAGCGGATTCGTGCGGCGGGGCTGGATGTGTTCGAACGAGAGCCGTTGCAGCATGACTCGCCGTTGTTGCAGCTGAATAATGTGGTGGCGACGCCGCACATGGGCTCGGCAACGCATGAAACGCGCGAGGCGATGGCGCGGTGTGCGGTGGAGAACCTGTTGGCCGCGCTGAAGGGAGAGAAGCCGGCGAATCTGGTGAATCCATCGGCCTGGCAGAGCTGAGACCTGATCGTTCCCACGCTCTGCGTGGGAATGCAGCCCGGGACGCTCTGCGTCCCTTCTATGAGCTGGAACGCAGAGCGTCCCTTGAGGCATTCCCACGCGGAGCGTGGGAACGATCAAACACAAAACCATCAGGCACTGCGCATCTGCAGAAGCTGCGCCGCACAAAGCGCAATCCGCGCACAGGCATCCGCCAGTTTCACCCGATCCAGCACCAAACCAATCCTGATATGCCCCGCCGCACTCGGCCCGAACGCCTCACCGGCGAGGACCGAAACCCCATAGCCCTCCAGCAACTGCTCGGCAAACGCCTGAGCGCCCAACCCGGTCTGGCGCACATCGACCATCACAAACATGCCGCCATCGGGGCGAATCGGGTACAGCCCCGGACAACCATTCAAACGCTCGCAGACCAGGTCCCGGCGAAGACGATATTCGTCGCGCATCTGCGTCACTTCCGGCAAATCGGTTTCCAGCGCTATCTGCGCGGCCTTCTGCACAAAGTCCGGCAGACCGAAGAGCATGCTCAGCGACAGATTCACCAAATGTTCGGCCAGCGATTTCGGCCCGATCATCCAGCCGATGCGCCACCCAGTCATGGCGTGGGATTTCGACAGGCTGTTGATCGTCGCCGTGCGTTCGGCCATGCCCGGCAAACTCGCCGGACTGACGTGCTGACCTTCGTAGAGCAGCTCGCTGTAGACCTCGTCGCTGATCATCCACAAGTCATGCCGCACGCACAGAGCCGCCAGTTCCTGCCAGATCAGCAGTGACAGGCTCGAACCGCTCGGATTGTTCGGACTGTTAAGCAGCATGGCGCGGGTTTTCGGTGTGATGCGCGTAGCGACATCGCCCGGATCGACGCGAAAACCGTTTTCCGGGCGCACCGGCACCGGCACCACCGTCGCGCCGCAAGCGCCGAACACGCCTTCGTAGGTGACATACATCGGTTCGGCGACGATCACTTCATCGCCCGGATCGAGCAAGCATTGCGCCACCGAATACACCGCGCATTGCGCGCCGGGCATGACGATCACATGGTCGGCATCGACCGCCTGTCCGCTGCGCCGCCGATGGCGTTCGGCAATCAGCTTGCGCAGTGCCAAACGACCACGCACTTCGGAATAATGGGTGTCACCGGCCAAGAGGCTGTCGATCGCGCCGTGAACGATCGGCAGTGGCGTATCGAAATCCGGATCGCCCACGCTCAGCAGCAGGATATCGACACCCTCGGCGCGCAACTCCAGCGCTCGGTCGTGAATCTGCCAGGCGGCTGCTCCCTCGCCGGCGATTCGTTGGGTCAAGGCTGAATAGCGCATGTACGTCTCCTGATTGCGCGGTCTCCAGCCTTCACCGTATCTCAAATCACGAAACGCGCCACCATGGCATTCAAATCGACGGCCAGACGCGACAGTTCGTGGGTTGCGGCGCTGGTCTGGTTGGCTCCAGCGGCAGATTGCGTGGCCAGATCGCGGATATTGACCAGGTTGCGATCGACTTCACGCGAAACTTGCGCCTGTTCTTCCGAAGCGCTGGCGATCACCAGGTTGCGCTCGTTGATCTGATGGATCGACTGGGTGATCTGCTCCAGCGCCACACCGGCCGCGCGGGCCATTTCCAGGGTGGATTGGGTGCGCTGGTTGCTTTGCTGCATCGACGAAACCGCTTCACCGGTGCCGTTCTGAATGCCGGCGACCATTTTTTCGATTTCCTGAGTCGACTGCGCGGTGCGATGGGCCAGTGCGCGCACTTCGTCCGCCACCACCGCGAAACCCCGTCCGGCCTCACCGGCACGCGCCGCTTCAATCGCCGCGTTGAGTGCCAGCAGGTTGGTCTGTTCGGCGATGGCGCGGATCACGTCGAGAACTTTGCCGATGTCACGGCCCTGTGCGGCCAGGCCTTCGATCATTTGCGCGGTGTTCTGCACGTCGTGGGTCATGGTCTGGATCGCGTCGACGGTTTTTACAACTTGGTCGCGGCCTTCACGGGCGGCGTGGGTCGACTGGTTCGAAGCTTCGGAAGTCGACACGGCGTTGCGCGCGACTTCCTCGACGGCGGCGGTCATTTCGTTGACGGCCGTGGCGGCTTGTTCGATTTCGTTGTTCTGCTGCTGCAAGCCACGGGAGGCTTCTTCGGTCACCGCGCTGAGTTCTTCGGCAGCGGCGCCCAGTTGCGTGGCGGAACCGGCGATCTGTTCGATGGTTTTGCGCAGGTTGCTCTGCATGGCGGCGAGCGCTTCGAGCAGGCGCGCGGGCTCGTCTTTGCCGTCGATTTCGATGACTTTGGTGAGGTTGCCGTCTGCGATGGTTTGCGCGGCCTGCACGGCGCGGTTCAGCGGCGCGACGATGCTGCGGGTCAGCAGCAAAGCGAGCAACACCGTGGCCAGTGCGGCAAACACCGATACGATGATGATGCCGGTAATGGCGCTGTCGTAATGTTCGCCGGCCTCATTGGAGGCGGTTTTCGCGTCCGCGGCATTGATCGCGATGAGTTTGTTGAGCTGCTCGCCCATCTGATCAGTGCCGTCCTTGATTCGCGTGTTGATCAAGGTGCGCATCTCATCGACTTTGTCCTGGCGCGACAGCTCCATCATCTGGTTTTGCGCTTGCAGGTAGTTATCGAGCGTTGCGGCGAAAGCCCGATATTGTGCGGTCTCATCGGCGCCAGCCGGCAGCGCGGCGTAACTGGCCTGGGCGCTGCGGACCTTGTCGACCAGCACGCCGATGCGCGTCTGGGCTTCCTGCAAACCTGCCGGATCACGGTTGACCAGAATACGGAACGACAGAATGCGCAGGCGCAGGACGTTTTCTGTCACGACGCCGAGATAGCCAACGCTGGGCAGTTGATTCGTCGCCATGTCGATGGACGCCTGGCGGATGGTTGTCATGCGGTTAACGGCGAACACGCCGAGCACGACCACCAGCAAGGCGATAAAGGCAAAACCGAGGAAGGCACGGGGCGCGATATTCAGGTTACGCAAGGACATAGTTGGACTCTCGGATGAAAGAAAGCTACCAGCGTCCATGCCGTGATCACTGGCCCGGGGGGCGGGCTTCAGTCCGGCGTCACTGTTTGAGGATGTCTTGTGCGCGCCTGTTAACTGTATCGGCCAGGCTTTAGGAATATTGCGGGTCAAGGGCAATTATTTTTCAGGATGTTACAAGATTGAAACACCCTGTGGACCTGTTTCACCCGTTGTGTTTCGCCATCTGCCAGACGCGTGCGATGTCGGTAGCGCGTTCGCGCAACAAACGCGGAGCCTCCGCACAGGCCTGCTCCAGCGTCATCGGGCCACTGGTCACGGCGAATGCCGCATCGATGCCGTGATCGTAGAGTTCCTGATAACCCTCGCCCAAGGTGCCGGCGATGACAATCACGGGTACGCCCTGCTGTTTGGCAATCCGCGCCACCCCGAACGGCGTCTTGCCGCGCAAGGTCTGGGCATCGAAGCGCCCTTCCCCGGTGATTACCAGATCGGCACCTTTAACCGCTTCGCCGAGGCCGACCAGTTCGGCAACCACTTCCACCCCGGCCTGAAATTGCGCGCCGAGAAAAGCCTTGGCCGCGAACCCCAAACCGCCCGCCGCGCCACTGCCCGGCTCGTCACGAACGTCTTTGCCCAGCGCTTGTGCGCACAGCTCGGCGAAATGCCCCAAGGCCCGATCGAGTTGCTGCACCTGCGCCGGTGATGCGCCTTTTTGCGGGCCGAAAATCGCCGAAGCACCGTGCGGGCCACACAGCGGGTTGTTGACGTCAGCGGCGATATCGAAACGCACCTGCGCCAGACGTGGATCGAGTTCACTCAGGTCCAGCCGCGCCAGTTGCGCCAATGCCAAACCACCGGGCACCAGCGCCTGATGCTGCGCATCGAGCAACTTCACGCCCAATGCCTGCATTGCGCCGGCGCCGCCATCGTTGGTCGCACTGCCACCAATCGCCAGAATGACCCGTTGCGCGCCGACATCCAGCGCGGCCCGGATCAGTTCGCCGGTGCCGAAGGTGCTGCTGATGCAGGCGTCGCGCTGCCCCGGGGGCACCAGTTGCAGGCCGCTGGCCTCGGCCATTTCGATGATTGCGGTGTGATTGTGTGGCAACCAGCCCCACGCGGCATCGACCGGCGCGGCCAACGGACCGCGCACACGGGTGCGGCGCAGTTCGCCTTCGCAGGCGGCCAGAATCGACTCGACCGTGCCTTCGCCACCGTCAGCCATCGGGCATTTGATCAGGGTGGCCTGCGGCCAGACTTGCGCCAAACCAAGGGCAATGGCTTCGGCGACACCTTGGGCACTCAGGCTGTCCTTGAACGAGTCGGGGGCGATGACGATCTTCATGGGAATTCTCCGTTTGCAATGCCCCTCATGCTGCCAGTCGGCCCGCGCCTTGACGCCGGTCCGCTGCACAAGTGGCGGGGGCGTTTATTGTTCATTTTCACAAAAAGATTTTTGTTGAAGGCGTCCTGAAGAACACCTCATGCCGACAGGTCAGTCTGCGGCAGCAGCTGCACCCCCAGATAAAGCGCCAGCATCCCGTCCAGCCTTAACGGATCGACCCCACTCAACTCGGCAATCCGCTCCATCCGATAACGCAAGCTGTTGCGATGAATCCCCAACGCATCGGCGCACGCCTGACTCTGGCCATCGTGCTCACACCAACTGCGCAGGGTCGCGAGCAACTGACCGTTGCCGTCCTTGGCGATCACTTTGCGCAACGGTTTGAGCAATTCGTCGAGCGCATCATCGTTGCGATGGCGCCACAACATCACCGGCAATCGATAGCGGTTCAGCGTCAGCAAACGCGAGTGCGGCAACACCTCCCGGCCATAGGCAAGCAAGTCGCCGACCCGTCGATAACAACGACGCAACCCGGCGAGCCCATCGGCCTGCCCGCCCACGGCAATACGCACCACCTTCCAGCCAAGACCGTCGAGCTTTTCCAGCAAACGGTCGTGCTCGACGGTCTGACTCGCCGGCCGACACCACAGCAGCGATGACTTCGCCGAACTCACGCACCAGCTATCGGGATAGCGCGACATCAGCCAGGCGCTCAACGCCTCGACGGTTTGCCCCGGCCCATGCTCAAGGCCTAGCTCAAACAGATACGGCACTCGCGTCAGTTGCGGCTTCAGTCCGAGTTGTTGCGCTTCATCGACCAGACGCGGCGAGTCCCCTGCTTCGCTCAACAGCAATGCCAGCAAGTCATCACAACGCTGGCGCCGCCATTGCTGCTCGGCCTGCTGATTGCGCTGGCCGACGAGCATTTCGGCGGTCATGCGCACCAGTTCGGCATACGTTCGCAGTTGCTCCGGTTCGCCGGTAATGCCGAGCACACCGATCAAGCGCTGATCAAGCAACAACGGCAGATTGATACCCGGCTGCACGCCTTTGAGATGCACAGCGGTTTGCGCGTCGATCTCGACCACGCGACCATTGGCCAGCACCAGTTGCGCGCCTTCGTGGCGGGTGTTGATGCGCTCCGGTTCGCCGCTGCCGAGGATCAGCCCCTGGCTGTCCATGACGTTGACGTTGTAAGGCAAAATGGCCATGGCCCGGTCGACGATGTCCTGGGCGAGGTCGTGGTCGAGTTCGAACATAACGGCGGCAATCCTTGATTTATCGCGCTGGCGGTTGTTCACCCGCACAGGGTCTGACGGCAAACCCTGTGCTCAGGCACAAAGACAATCCGGCCAAAGGTGACCGAGACTCTCGGGGCGATCAACGTTACCCTTTGCATCGCAAAAAATCATAATAAAGAGAGAGCCGCTATGTCGCAGAGCGCCGCAGCTACCCTGACCATCGATGACGATAAAAACGCCGTCTACAAACGCATCACCCTGCGTTTGATTCCCTTCATTTTCATCTGCTACTTGTTCAACTACCTCGACCGGGTCAACGTTGGATTCGCCAAACTGCAGATGCTCGACGCGCTGAAGTTCAGCGAAACCGTGTACGGCCTCGGTGCCGGTATCTTCTTCATCGGCTACGTGCTGTGCGGCGTGCCGAGCAACCTCGCGTTGACCAGATTCGGTCCACGGCGCTGGATTGCCGTGATGATGATCACTTGGGGCACGCTGTCGACCTGCCTGTTGTTCGTCACCACCCCGACCGGGTTCTACACCCTGCGCCTGTTTACCGGTGCGGCCGAAGCCGGGTTCTTCCCGGGCGTCGTGCTGTACCTCTCGCAGTGGTTCCCGACCTTCCGCCGTGGCCGGATCATGGCGTTGTTCATGTCGGCGATCCCGGTGTCCGGTCTGCTCGGCAGCCCGTTCTCAGGCTGGATTCTCAATCACTTCGCGGCAGGCCAGGGCGGTCTGGCCGGCTGGCAGTGGATGTTTCTGCTGCAAGGCATACCGACGGTGATCCTCGGCGCCCTCGCCTATTTCCTCCTGAGCGACAGCTTCGCCAACGCCAAATGGCTGAGCCCGCATGAGCGTGCAGTGCTGGAAGCGGATCAGGCCGAAGACCTGGCGAACAAGCCGAAAACCACCTCCGACTCGCTGCTGGCAGTGTTCAAGAACCCGGCGATCTGGGCGTTTGGCCTGATCTACTTCTGCATCCAGAGCGGCGTGTACGCGATCAACTTCTGGCTGCCGTCGATCATCAAGAACCTTGGCTTCAGCGATAACCTGGTGATCGGCTGGCTGAGTGCGATTCCGTATCTGCTGGCGGCGGTGTTCATGCTGGTCGTCGGGCGTTCGGCAGATTTGCGCAAGGAACGCCGCTGGCATTTGGTGGTGCCAATGCTGATGGGCGCGATCGGTCTGGTGATCGCCGTTAACTTTGCGGCGAACCCGGCGATTGCGATTCTCGGTCTGACCATTGCCACCATGGGCGCGTTGACGGGTCTGCCGATGTTCTGGCCGGTGCCGACGGCCATGTTGAGCGCCGGTGCGGCGGCGGGTGGTCTTGCGTTGATCAACTCGATGGGGCAGATGGCCGGTTTCCTCAGCCCGTATCTGGTGGGTTGGGTCAAGGACAGCACGGGGTCTACCGACGCGGCGTTGTATCTGCTCGCGGGGGTGATTGTTGGTGGGAGTCTGCTGGCGCTGCGCATGACGCGGACGTTGCGCGCTTGAGGTTTTGATGCACGGAAGAACGGCCCTTTTTCAGGGCCGTTTTTTATTGGGTGTCTGGCTTGGAGTTTGTGCTGTTCTGTCAATTTGTTCCCCCTCACCCCAGCCCTCTCCCCCAAGGGGGGCGAGGGGGAAAGGGAGCCGATCTGCGTGCTTTCCAATGTCTGAGTTCGACTTGAAATTGAACTTTGGTGTGACTTGTTCAAACACCTCGGTCAGTCCCCTCTCTCCCATCGGCGGCAAGGGAAAGGGAGCCGACTTGGACGCTTTTCAAAACCTGAATTCAACTCGGTATTGCACGTCGGCGTACCTCATTCAAACACCTCGGTCAGTCCCCTCTCCCTCCGGGAGAGGGTTAGGGTGAGGGGCTTCTAATGCATCTGCACAAAAATCTGCGCAATCCCCTCGCCCGGCACCTGCGCCAGTTGATAGGGCAAACCACTGTCACGCACCCACTGCAACACCGCTTGCGCCGGCTCATCAGTACGAAACGCGATGTGGCTGCGTACAGTGTCATCAGGGATCGGCCGCTCGATCACATGCACCATCGCGTGCTCATCCTGATACAGCCAACGCCCGGGAAACGGAAACGCCGGCCGCCGCCCCGGTGCCAGTCCGAGCAACAGGGCGAAACCATCCTGCAAGGTCTGCCCATCAGCGGTATTGAACGCCAGATGATCGAATGTCCAGCTCATGCGTCTCTCCTGCAATTATTGACTGATTGCAGTATCCATCCTTGCCAATCACGGAAAAATCCCGCAAAAACGCAAATCACTATGTCGCATCACACGCTTCTGGTTGGTTGTTCCCACACGCAGCAAAGGAACGCAGCCCAGGACGCTCTGCGTCCCAGCCAGAGCCGAACGCGGAGCGACCGTTGAGGCATTCTCACGCAGTGCGTGGGAATGATTACAGCTCAGATCTCCAGCAAGCACCAAGCGGTCCATTTATAAGGGTAATTAATGCTATTGAACGAATAGTCGGGGCGCAGATATGCGCCCCATGCCCCATAGGTAGCGCAACCCCATATATTCGTGGAACGGAGTGGAGGTGAGTAAACGCGAACAATATCGTTTCTGAAGATACGGTCGTAGATGTGACGACCTCCCAACGAATTCCTCCATGCTTCAGCCTCGAGAAAGTCCATCGTCTGGTCACTGATCTGCAGCCTGTAAACATTCGTAACAGCCGCCAGGTAGTTGACTGTTTCACCCTCTCGATCCGTGACGTATATCGTCGCAACCCCCTGCTTGAGTCCCGTCACCTTACCTGCTGAAGACACAGGTGCAGTCAGCGGATCCGATGACGCATAGTCATATGGTGGTACCCCGCCCGAAGGAACCCGAACGCCCGTATTACCAATCGAATCCTCACCGGTTTTCGGCCATTGCGGCACCTTCACCGAGAATCCGTCCAGCTTCATCTGCGTCCGGTCAATGCTTAGCGCCAAACGCTCGATCTGCCAAGGATCTGACTCGAATTGATTCCCGGTTTTTTCTTTCACGGTAAAGCTGTGCGATCCCACCGCAATCGGTATCAACCTGCTCTGCCACTTATAGTTCGCTACTGTTTGAATTTCCTCAATAAACACCCCGCCATCAAAGAGTTGCACCACCATCCCCGCCAGCGCAGAGCCTGACAACACCACTCTATTGTCCGAAACCGTGCCGCCGTTTTGCAGATCCACTCCAGACGAATTTTTAACCTCCGTAATGACCGGTTTTACAATCACCCGCGCCCGAGCAACTTTCGACGTCGCAATAACGACGCCCCCACGAACCTGCTCATACGTGACGGCGACTTTACTGTCGGCAATGACCTTGGCATTGGGAATCATCAACCGGTGCACGAAAGGAAGTCGGCCGACAGGCTCGTCTCTTGGATATTCAACGACGGGGCCGGTATTTGGTGTCGCGGTGTATTTCATCCGGAGGGTGTCGCCGGTTGCCCAGACAGGCTCAAGAACATGGACCTGGACGGTCAGGTCCTTGCTGCCCAGTTTGTTCAAATCAATGGTGTCTGGAGCATCATTTGGGTCATCGGGATCCTCAGCAATATCGGGAGCTGCCAGCCGTGTGCCCTTGAGATCGACCACGACCCGGATCGCCGCCGACCATGGCGAATTCAAGTCGGCACCGTTGCCAATCTGATCGCTCACGGTATAAGAAAAAGCGAACTGCGGATGATCGCCTGCTGCCTCCAAGTCGGCTTTATCGAGTAACAGACCGAGCCGGGTCGGCACGCTAGTGGGTGTGGCTGGAGCCTCGTCAGGGTGCACTTCACGCGATACATCATGACCATTACAGTTAAGCAATATTCTGTCGTAGGCCCGGCAGTAAGGGTAGGAGAAGTAAACCTGCACGCCCTGCGCTGCCCTGTCGGCATCAACACCGTCGTCAATCAGGTCTTGAGGCAGTACGAGTTCGAGTTCGGAATGTCCTTCATCACCGTCGATCTGGTCGTCCATGCCCGGCCGGATAGCGTTGTACAAAATCGTCAGTGGTGGTTCCGAAGTGCCTTCATTACTGCTCCCGCGAACGACTGTATACGTAAGTTTGTTGAGGTAGCCGGGATCTGACCTCAACTTGTTTTTGGGTATATAGAGCACCACCGAATCATCAGTGGATTGGGTCTGGGTGCTGGCAATATTAGTTTCACCGTTCAAATTGAGCTGAACAGTGTCCAGCGGTGCTTGACCCAGGTAGGAATCAACGATGACCTTAGCGCCGCTTGGCGTCAGGTCATAAAACTGCTTTGCAATACCGCAGTCTGCGCCGGCCACAGACTTGTTGCTGTCCGGCAGGTTCGGCGGATAAAGAGCTAGTACAGACTCATCGGATGTCGCTGGAAAACAAGGTTGATTAGTCATGGAACACTCCTGACCTGGCTCATGGAATAGGGCATTTGGGGCTAGCCCCGTCGTTCAGGATCAGGCTCCATTTATCCGACAACTGCCTACTGTCATATCTGACAGTCAAGACGAATGGTCACTCACTGAACGCAATCTGGCCCGCAGTCCGAGTAACAAATCTCTTTGCCGACACGTCTCGCTTCTGCTATTTGATTACCCCTTTCCCACCGACAAAAGGATTTCGGCATGAGCTATCGCACACTCGGTCACTCGGGCTTGCAGGTGTCCACCCTCACCCTCGGCACGATGATGTTTGGCGAGCAGACCAGCGCTGAGGATTCGCTGCGTATCATCGACAAGGCCCGGGATCAGGGGATCAATTTCATCGACACCGCCGACGTCTATACCAACGGTCGGTCCGAAGAGATCGTCGGTGAAGCGATTGCCCGGCATCGGCAGGAGTGGGTGCTGGCGACCAAGGTCGGTTTCGGCCCGGTGGACGGTGTGCCGAATCGCAGCGGTTTGAGCCGCAAACACATCTTCAATGGCATCGATGCCAGCCTGACCCGGCTCGGTACCGACTATCTCGACATTTATTACCTGCACCGCGAAGACCACAACACGCCGCTGGAGGTCAGCGTGTCGGCGATTGGCGACCTGATTCGTCAGGGCAAGATTCGTTATTGGGGGCTGTCCAACTATCGCGGCTGGCGGATTGCCGAGGTGATTCGCGTCGCCGACAAACTCGGCGTTGATCGCCCGGTGATCAGTCAGCCGTTGTACAACATCGTCAACCGCCAGGCCGAGACCGAGCAGATCACTGCCGCTCAAACCTACGGCCTTGGCGTAGTGCCTTACAGTCCGCTGGCCCGCGGCGTACTCAGCGGCAAGTACGCTCCCGATGTGAAACCGGACGCCAACAGCCGCGCCGGACGTCAGGACAAGCGCATTCTGGAAACCGAGTGGCGCGTAGAGTCGCTGCGTATCGCCCAAGAGATTCAGCAGTACACCGAACAGCGCGGGGTCGGGATGGTCGAGTTTGCGATTGCCTGGGTGTTGAACAACAGTGCGGTGACGTCGGCGATTGTCGGGCCGCGAACTGAAGAACAGTGGGATGCCTATACCAAGGCGCAGGCTGTGCAGATCACAGCGCAGGATGAGGCGTTCATCGATTCGCTGGTCACGCCAGGTCACGCGTCGACCCCGGGATTCAACGATGTCAGTCATTTTGTGTCGGGGCGTAAACCACATCAGGCTTAGATTCCCCTGTCCTTTCAACAGCCGATACACTCGGCTGTTTTTCATTGAAACAAACGCGATCAAACGGAATGCATTGATTGTTGGTTCTGAACCAGTCAGGGATTAATAAATGCTCAATCGCCCCGTTGAGGTAGCCGGAAAGCCTTTGCGAGGGCTACTGTTTAAAATATTTGGCGATAAACAGCAGCGCGAGTCTCCTTCACCGGCTGCGACTGCCGGTGATCGCAAACCATCGATCGAGTACCGGGCGGACATCGACGGGCTACGCGCAATCGCGGTGTTGCTGGTGTTGATTTTCCACGGCGGTCTGGCGTTTTTCCCGTCCGGGTTTATTGGCGTCGATATCTTCTTCGTGATCTCGGGTTATCTGACCACCGCGATCATCATGAAATCGCTGAACAACGGTACGTTCACGTTCTCGGGGTTTTATACGCGGCGAATCTGGCGCTTGCAGCCAGCGGTGATTGCGTTGCTGGTCGTGACCCTGACAATCACAACACTGCTGTACCTGCCCGATGACTACGTCGACTTTCTGAAAAGCGAAAAGTACACGTCACTGATCATCTCCAATCAGTACTTTTCCAAAGTCACAACCGGCTACGCCACACCTGATGCGGCCAGCCTGCCGCTGTTGCACACCTGGTCGCTGGCCATCGAATGGCAGTGGTATCTGGCCCTGCCGCTGGGCCTTTGGTTGCTCTATCGCTACCTGGCGAAAAGCCTGTTCAAAGCGGTGGTGCTCGGCTTGACCCTGGCGGCAATGGCGCTCGCGCTGTACTTGTCTTACTCGGTTCCTGACAAAAACTACTACTTCTTCACTGCGCGAATTTTCGAATTGATGATCGGCTCCTGTGCGGTCATTTTCAGCACCGAGAAGTTCAGGCTCAATCGCCTGAGTGCCACGCTGATCTGTGCGCTGTCGCTGGCGACGATCTTCTACTGCGCCACCCTGGACAATATCCTCCCCGGCTTTCCGCGTTATCACGCCATCGCTGTATGCCTCGCTACTGCAGCCTTGCTGTTTCAGGGGGTTGGCGATGCGAGCTTCACTTCGAAACTGTTGGCGTTCAAACCCTTGGTGTTTATAGGCACGCTCTCGTACTCCTTGTACTTGTGGCATTGGCCGATCCTGGCGGTGATGAACTACATGGGCGTCACCCTCACCGCGCCAGCGACGGTCGTTTACTTCGTATCCACGTTCGTCATGGCCTGGCTCTGCTACGTACTGATCGAAAAGCGCTTTCGCAAGGCCAGGCTCGGTTTTGCCAAAACCCTGGTCGTGCTGATGATTCTGCCCGCAATCGGCCTGTCGCTGCTCCACGCGGCCAGCGTCAGACAGGAAGGCTGGCCGGACCGCTTCAACGAAGGCTACAACAACGTGTTCAATGGTTTGAAAGCGTCTGTTCCGGCCACTCGGGAGGGATGCCTGGGTGTCAGTGATGGCGCCGATCCGGGCTGCATAGCGGGCGCCGCGCGGGCCGCACCACAAATATTGCTGATGGGCGATTCGTTTTCGAATCACTACTGGGGCTTTGTCGAAACACTGGCCAGAGATGCCAATCTTGCAGTACTGACACAGGGCTACCCGGCGTGCCTCGCCTTGCCCGGGATCTATATCTACGACGTGAATAAATACACGAACGGGCTGTATCAAAAATGCCAAGACGCCACTCAACGCTATTACGACATGATTGCGAAGCGGCATTTCAAGTATGTAATCGTGGGTCAGTTCTGGGAGGCTTATCTCGACGATGACATCGTCACCAGACTGGATGACCCGCGCAGCCCGGAACTGACGCAACAACGCATCGGGGTCGCCATCCGCAAGGCGCTGGATATCATTGTCGAATCCGGTGCTACGCCGGTTTTTCTGGAAAACACGCTGCCCATGCCTGCGGGGATCAACACCTGCTTGTTGCAACAGGTCAAGCTGCGCGGCTTGATGGGCAGTGCCGAGCAAAGCAGCCTCTGCGCTACGGCGCCCTGGTCAGGTACGAAAGAGCCGGCGCTCGAACAACTGTTCAATGACCTGAAGACCGAGTACCCCGGTTTGATCGTCATTGACCCGAAAATCGTGCAATGCAAAGACGCCGCGTGCATGACCACCGTCGACGGTTTGCCGGTCTATCGTGATATTGGTCACATCACCGATTACGCCTCTTACAAGTTCGGCGAGATGTACCTCATGCGCTTCGGTAATCCGTTGAAGGTTGCGCAGTGATGTCGACTTTTAAAGGCAAGATCAGAAGATCGCAGTCTGAGGCAGCTCCTACGAAGGAATGCGTGTGAAGAATATTGAGCAACCGGCCAATATTCAGCACAAAAACCACGTATCCTTCGCGCCCCGTTTGACCATCAACCCGCGAGGACAGTTTGTCTAAAGGTATCGCTCTATCGGTTTCGGCTTCGGTGCTGTTTGCCGTCATGTATTACTACACCTCGTTGCTCACACCGTTGAGTGGCGTGGAAATTTTCGGCTGGCGGATGCTGCTGACTGTCCCGTGCATGACCGTGTTCATGCTGGTGTCCGGGGAATGGCGGCGGGTGCTGGAGCTGATTCGGATGGTCGCGGCACAGCCAAAACTAATCGCCGGCCTGATCATCTCGGCCGCCCTGCTCGGCGTGCAACTGTGGCTGTTCATGTGGGCGCCGCTCAACGGCTACAGCCTTGATGTGTCGCTGGGCTACTTCCTGCTGCCGCTGGCGATGGTCCTGACCGGGCGGATTGCCTACGGCGAGAGCCTGTCGTACCTGCAGAAAATGGCGGTGTTCTTCGCCACCCTCGGTGTGTTGAACGAGCTGTACCAGGTTGGCGGGTTTTCCTGGGCGACACTGGTGGTGGTCGTCGGCTATCCGCTGTACTTCGTCCTGCGCAAATACCTGAAGACCGACAATCTGGGCGGATTGTGGGTGGATATGACGCTGATGCTGCCGGTCGCCTGGTGGTTCGTGCAGGGTGGCGAGCAAGGCTTTGGCGTGTTTGATCAATATCCCGGGTTGATGTGGTTGATTCCTTTACTGGGTTTGATCAGTGCGTCGGCGCTGGTGGTGTACATCATTGCCAGCCGTTTGCTGCCGTTCAGCCTGTTTGGCTTGTTGAGTTACGTTGAACCGGTGCTGTTGCTCGGCGTGGCGTTGTTGCTCGGTGAGAGCATCAAGTCCGGGGAATGGCTGACGTACATTCCGATCTGGCTGGCGGTTGTCGTTCTGGTCTTTGAAGGCTTCAAGCACCTGACGCGCCAACGTCGTCCCTGAACGCAACACAAAACAAATGTGGGAGCGAGCTTGCTCGCGAAAGCGGTGGTTCAGTCACCCAGGATGTTGAATGGGAGACCGCATTCGCGAGCAGGCTCGCTCCCACAGGTTTTGTATGAAGCAAAAAATCCCGGCTCTGCATTACTGCAGGCCGGGATTTTTTCATTTCAATGGCGGATTACTCGGTGGCAAGCACACCACGTCGCACCTGATCGCGCTCGATCGATTCGAACAGCGCCTTGAAGTTGCCTTCGCCGAAACCATCGTCGCCTTTGCGCTGGATGAATTCGAAGAACACCGGCCCCATCAGGGTTTCCGAGAAGATCTGCAACAGCAGACGCTTGTCACCCGACTCCGACGAACCGTCCAGCAGGATGCCGCGCGATTGCAGTTGATCGACTGGCTCGCCGTGGTCAGGCAGTCGACCTTCGAGCATTTCGTAGTAGGTGTCCGGCGGTGCAGTCATGAAACGCATGCCGATTTTCTTCAGACGATCCCAGGTCTCCACCAGGTTATCGCTGAGGAACGCCACGTGCTGGATGCCCTCGCCGTTGAACTGCATCAGGAACTCTTCGATCTGGCCCGCGCCTTTGGACGATTCTTCGTTGAGCGGGATGCGGATCATGCCGTCCGGTGCGGTCATCGCTTTCGAGGTCAGGCCGGTGTATTCGCCCTTGATGTCGAAGTAACGGATCTCGCGGAAGTTGAACAGCTTCTCGTAGAAGTTCGCCCAGTAGGCCATGCGACCGCGATACACATTGTGGGTCAGGTGGTCGATGATCTTCAGGCCGGCACCGACCGGATTGCGATCAACGCCTTCGATAAACACGAAGTCGATGTCATAGATCGAACTGCCTTCGCCGAAACGGTCGATCAGGTACAGCGGCGCGCCGCCAATGCCTTTGATCGCCGGCAGGTTCAGTTCCATCGGGCCGGTTTCGATGTGAATCGGCTGGGCGCCGAGTTCCAGTGCGCGGTTGTAGGCTTTTTGCGAATCCTTGACGCGGAACGCCATGCCGCAAACGGACGGGCCGTGCTCGGCAGCGAAGTACGAAGCGACGCTGTTGGGTTCGTTGTTGAGGATCAGGTTGATCGCGCCCTGACGGTACAGGTGCACGTTCTTGGAGCGGTGGGTGGCGACTTTGGTGAAGCCCATGATTTCGAATATCGGCTCCAGGGTGCCCGGCACCGGCGATGCGAGCTCGATGAATTCAAAGCCCATCAGGCCCATTGGGTTTTCGTATAAATCTGCCATGGTGACGCCTCATCATTTCTTATCAATTAACCAGGGTTATTTGTCAGTCATGCGAGGGTGGTGGGTGGCGCACAGGAGATGCCACGTACACTGCGGGCGAGGAAGTCACCGTAGATCAGTTGAAACCCGAATATCTTCATTGTCGACCCAAGGCTCTTGCGGGCGAGGCTTCTGCTGCCAGAAGACGATTATTATTGTATGCGTAACCCGATTCTACACAGCGTAAATAGGCTTGTCTGCCCTCCCTATAAAATCCGCTTTTTTGCGCCCGGTGCAAGGGGTTTGTTGCACAGGTAGATGCCACTCAGGATCAGCGCGCCACCGAGGTACATGGCCGGTGTCAACTGCTCGCCCAGCAGCAGCGCGCCAAGGATGACCGCCGTCAACGGATTAAGCGCGATAAACACCCCGCTGCGCGTCGCGCCGATTTTACGGATGCCGTCGTAATAGCCGATGTAGGCCAGCGCCGAGCCCAGGACGCCGAGGTACAGCAGGCTCAGCCATTGCGCCACGCCCAGATTATCCAGCGCCTGCCAGCTCAGTTCGCCGCGTACCGCCGCCAGAGCCCACAACATGACGGTGCCGATCAGGATCGAATACGTCACGGTCTGCACCGGCCCTAACGTGCGATTCAGATCACGGGAAAACAACGAATAAACGCCCCACCCCAGCACACAGCCGAGAATCAACAGATCGCCGATCCATGCCTGCGGCGTTGTGGCCAGCCATTGCGGATTGCGGCTGACGATCACCAGGCCAGCACCGCCAATACAGATCGCGATACCGGCAGTTTCAAGTCTTCCCAGACGCTCTTTGAACAACCACCACGAGGCGAGACCGATCACCGCCGGGTTCAACGCCACAATCAACGAAGCCCGCGACGCGTTGATGTATTGCAGGCCGTAAAAAAAGCACAGGTTATAGAAGAAGATCCCGAAGAACCCCAGCAGTGCCAGTTGCAGCCATTGTCGTGGAGTCGGCCGCGCCAAAGGGATCCGCGCCAGCCACAGAAAGCCGAGCAGTGCCACACTGGCGAGCAGGAAACGCAGGCTGGCGGCGAACACCGGGCTCAGGCTGCCGGCGAGGAAACGTCCAGCGACAAAGGTGCCACCCCAGACCATGGTCACCATCGCGAGTGTCAGATAAACCGGGATGTCGGACGATGTTGTGTGCAGCTGCTCGACGTTGCGCATGAGGCTCCAGACCAAGGCTTTTGAGGAATGCCGTATCATTCACCTCATTCCACATCATCGTAAAATGAGCAAACACTCATGACCCTCACGCAACTGGAAATCTTCTCGCTGGTCGCCGAACTGCGCGGTTTCACCCTCGCGGCCCATCGCCTGGGGATTTCGCAGTCGGCGGTGTCCCACGCGATGAAGTCGCTGGAGCAGGAGCTGGGTGTCGAACTGCTGCGCCGGTATCAGTCGTCCGTGGAGCTCAGTGACATCGGTGAGCAATTGCTGCTGCGCGCCCGAGCCATGCTCGGGCTAGCCAACACTTTGCGCCAGGAAGCCGCTGATGCGCGGGGCATGAAAAGCGGCACCTTGCGCATCGGCTCGTTCGGCCCGACTTCGTCGATCAAACTGCTGCCCAACATTCTGCGGCAATATCGCGAGGCGCATCCGGGCATCGAAGTGCATATCGATGAAGGGCCGGATCGACAAGTGACGCAATGGCTGGAAGAACGACGGATCGATATTGGTTTCGTGGTGCTGCCAGAGGAGCGCTTCGACACCTTCGCCTTGATCGAAGACCAGATGGTCGCGCTGCTCCCGTTGGGCCATGCGCTGGCAGCGCGAGCGGCGTTGAGCCTCAAGGATTTGTGCGACGCACCGTTCGTTCTGACCGAAGCCGGTTCTGCGGAGCTGGTGTCACGACTGTTCATGGCCGCGCGTTTGCAACCGAACATTCGCTATCGCTGTTCGCAGTTGCTCAGCACGCTCGACACGGTTGGCCGTGGCGACGCCATCACGATTGTCGCCGAAGGTTCTTTGCCGCAAGAGGCAACGCCTCGCTACGTAAAGAGGCCATTACTGCCCGCCGTACAACGTCAGGTCGGGCTCGCCGTTGTTGATCGGCGCCAGGCGTCTCCCGCCGCTTTGGCCTTTATCGAGCTGGCGACGCGAATGAAGCACTGATGAGCGGCGCAAGCGCCTTCTGCCATCTATCCTCCCCTCTGGCTGAAGTTGTTTCAGCGGCGCGCCGTTATCCGGCCTGAATTCGATCGTTCCATTCCACCGCGACAGGATGCGCCCATGCCGTTGACCGTCAGACCCCGCCGCAAACGCAGCACACGCATCGTCGTCACACTGCTCAGCGGTGTGCTTCCGGTGCTGCTGGGCAGCGCGATTCTTTACATGCAGGCTGGCCGCACACTGGAACAAGGATCACAACAGACCGCCGAAGAGGCGCTGCAGCAGTTCGAGTTGATGCTCGACAACACCGCGCAAGCGGCGCGCGAATTGCTGCCACTGGCCGGCCAGACCTGCGAGAACGTCAAACTCGCCCTGCGCGAACAGGTGACCCGCCGCCCGTTCGTGCGCTCGACCAATCTGGTGTGGGACGACAACCTCTATTGCAGCTCGTTGTTTGGCGACTTCAAGGAAGCCGTCAACGCGGGCGACTACAACCAGGGCAAGTTGTGGCTGATGAATGGCAACCCGGTCACACCCGACACCGCTCTACTGGTCTATCGGCTCAGCAAAGGTCGCGGCGGCGCACTGACGACACTCGACGGATACCATCTGAGCAACATGTTGCGTCTGATCGGCCGGCACATGTTGCTGGTGCTGCAAGTGGGCGATAACTGGCTGTCGGCCGACGGCAAAGTCCACACTGGTGCCCTGCCCTCGTTGCCGATCGCACAAAACACCCTGGACTCTTCCCGCTATGCGTTCAGCGTTTCTGCCGGTTTTCCCGAGGGCGAAACTTGGCGTTACATGGCCGATGAATATCCGCCGTTGTTCAGTCTGTTGATCTTTTTTGGCGTGGTGTCGGGGGCCATCGGTCATGTCTTGCAGAAGCGCTCCACGTCACCCAGCCACGAAATGCTCCGCGCGCTCGAGGCCGGCGAGTTCATTCCTTACTTTCAGCCCGTGGTGCACGGCGACAGCAAAAAATGGTCGGGAGCCGAAGTCCTGATGCGCTGGACTCACCCCAAAGAAGGGCTGGTGCGCCCGGATCTGTTTATCCCGTTCGCCGAGCATTCGGGCCTGATCGTGCCGATGACCCGCGCCCTGATGCAACAGACCGCGGCGCTGCTGGGGCCGCTGTCAGCAACCTTTACCCCGCCGTTTCATATCGGCATCAACATTACGGCGAGCCATTGCAAGGACCTCGAACTGGTTGAAGACTGCCGGGCGTTTCTCGCCGCGTTCGCACCCGACAGCATCAGCCTGGTGCTGGAGCTGACCGAGCGTGAGTTGATCGAACCGACCGACATCACTCGGCAACTGTTCGAGCAATTGCATGCACTGGGCGTGAAGATCGCGATTGACGACTTCGGCACCGGGCACTCGAGCCTTGGCTACTTGCGCAAATTCAATGTCGACTTTCTCAAGATCGATCAGAGTTTTGTCGCCATGATCGGCATCGACGCGCTGTCCCGGCACATTCTCGACACCATTATCGAACTGTCGGCCAAGCTTGATTTGGGTATTGTTGCCGAAGGTGTCGAAACTCAGGCGCAAGCCGATTATCTGACTGCGCATAACGTCAACTTCCTGCAAGGCTACCTGTTCGGCAAACCGATGCCGGCAGCGGACTTCATCAGCGCATTAACTCACCATTAACTAAGCCTGATTAAGACGAGCGTACCGATCAGGCGCACCAAATTGATACAAAAGACCGCTGTTGTTACATGAAGACAACATCAGGATTTACTCTTGGCGCATTAACTACTACAATTTTTTCAACCTGAGCAAAATTGGCAGGTGAGCCATTTATCACCGAGTCGCTTCAAGGCTCTTGGCTTATAGCTTTGTTTGCGGTTGGTATCAGCCAAACACACTATTGGAGTAAAGATATTGTCCAGACTCGCTGAATTTCGTGCAGCTGAAAAGGCCCTTCAGGAACAGCTCAAGCAGCTGGAATCGCTGAAGAACGATGCCGGGCTCAAGAAAGAAATCGAATTCGAAGAAAAGCTCCAGGGGCTGATGAAAAACTACGGCAAAGGCCTGAAAGACATCATCGCCATTCTCGATCCGAACCCGGCAAAATCCGGTCTGCAGACCTCTGCAGCTCCTAAAACCCGCCGCGCTCGCGTGGTCAAGGTTTATCACAACCCACACACTGGTGAACTGATCGAAACCAAGGGCGGCAACCACCGCGGCCTGAAAGCGTGGAAGGAACAATACGGTGCAGCCACCGTTGATTCCTGGTTGCGCGGTTAATCCAGCGCCAACAAAAAAGCCCTGCATCATGCAGGGCTTTTTTTATTGACAATATCTAACAAATGAAATGATTTTCATCGAACAAGTTACGACTTTTCTGTAACGTTGCTGAGCCAGATTCCCAAACATTTTGATGCGCAATGTTGCGAATCAGGGTCAGTCTTAAACTTTGTGCTTAATGCCTTCGGGTATCTAACCATCCCGCGAAGAGTACAGCAGCTTAAAGTTTCAAGCTGTTTCTCACCGCCACTATCTCGTCGGCGCTCGCCTTATAAACCTCAGCCTGCCCGGCATAGGAAAGCACATAAGCCTTGTCCGCCTCGACCGCTGCCACCAGGGTTTGCGACAACACATGTCGCCCGTTTTCGGTGATTGTGCAAGTGGTCTCCAGCGCCGATAACGTACCCAGCGTGGCCGGATGTACTTTGTTGCAGACACTTTGGTAGCCGCCCTGGAAGAAGTCCTTCTGGATCGACTTGCGCATTTCCAGCAACACGCCTTGCAAGTTGACCTGATGCCCGGTCTCTACCTGCGTCATTGTTAACTCCATGACCATCACCTGATTGCCATCAGCGTCGTTTTTGACCGCACGCTGACGGGAGACCTGGGCAGTCGCTTCAGGTAGCACCTCGACTTGCCAACCGGCCGGCCAGGTAATGCTCGGCTCACTTGCTGATGCACCGACAGCGCCGAGAGAACACGCGAAAAACACAAACAGGGATTTGAACAGTCGGATCATTGCCGGACGCACTCGCAGATTGAGCCGTAAAGTCTGAGCCTCGCCCACGCGCAGGGCAAGCCTGCCCTTTCATTTGGCGATGCCGGCAGGCATGCGTATCATTGCGCCCATTCACTCGCCCATAGTTATTGGAGGGCCCATGAGCCTGCACGAACTCAACACTTTCCCCGGCGTCACCGCCACCCCGGACAGCGCAACCCGCAACTTCGTATTCAACCACACCATGTTGCGTGTCAAAGACATCACTCAATCTCTGGACTTCTACACCCGCGTCCTGGGTTTCTCGCTGGTTGAAAAGCGTGACTTCGCGGAAGCCGAGTTCAGCCTGTACTTCCTCGCGCTGGTCGACAAAGCGCAGATCCCGGCCGACGCCGCTGCTCGCACCGAATGGATGAAGTCGATTCCAGGCATTCTGGAACTGACCCACAACCACGGCACCGAAAACGACGCGGATTTCGCCTATCACAATGGCAACACCGACCCGCGTGGTTTTGGCCATATCTGCATTTCGGTACCGGATATCGTTGCAGCGTGTGCACGTTTTGAAGAACTGGGCTGCGACTTCCAGAAGCGCCTGACCGATGGCCGCATGAAGAGCCTGGCGTTCATCAAGGACCCGGATGGTTACTGGGTAGAGATCATTCAGCCAGCGCCGCTGTAAAAGCTGAAAAGCCCCTCACCCTAACCCTCCCGAAACGTCGGACCGCCCAAAGGGAGAGGGGACTGATTGGGGGATATTGGAGAGTTACACCGACCTGAACGATTGGCGCTGAATCCATGATCGACTGGCGTTTTCAGGTCGATGGACAACGCCAGACACCTCGATCGGCTCCCTCTCCCAAAGGGAGAGGGGACTGATTGGGGGATATTGGGGAAGTTCACCGACCTGAACGATTGGCGTTGAATCCATAATCGACTGGCGCTTTCAGGTCGATGGACAGCGCCAGACACCTCGATCGGCTCCCTCTCCCTCGGGAGAGGGCTGGGGTGAGGGGCAGCTTTTCACACGCAATAAAAAACCCGTGATCACTCACGGGTTTTTCATTTCTGGTTTAACGCTTACGCCGGAGCCGAAGTGCGGATCAAGTGATCGAACGCGCTCAACGAAGCCTTGGCGCCCTCGCCTACCGCAATCACGATCTGCTTGTACGGCACGGTCGTCACGTCGCCGGCAGCGAAGATACCCGGAATCGACGTTTCACCACGGTTATCGACAATGATCTCGCCACGCGGCGACAGCTCGATGGTGCCCTTCAGCCAATCGGTGTTCGGCAGCAAACCGATCTGCACGAAGATCCCTTCCAGCTCGACAGTGCGCAACTCATCAGTGTTGCGATCCTTGTAACGCAGGCCGTTGACCTTCTCGCCATTGCCGGTGACTTCAGTGGTTTGCGCACTGGTGATCACGGTGACGTTCGGCAGGCTGTGCAGCTTGCGTTGCAGTACGGCGTCAGCGCGCAGTTGTACGTCGAACTCCAGCAGCGTCACGTGCGATACGATACCGGCCAGATCGATGGCCGCTTCTACGCCGGAGTTACCGCCGCCGATGACCGCGACACGCTTGCCTTTGAACAGCGGACCGTCGCAGTGCGGGCAGTACGCCACGCCTTTGTTGCGGTATTGCTGCTCACCCGGCACGTTCATCTCGCGCCAGCGCGCACCGGTCGCCAGAATCACGCTTTTGGCTTTCAGGGTCGCGCCGCTGGCGAAACGGACTTCATGCAGCTCGCCATTCTTGCCCGGGATCAATTTGTCGGCACGTTGCAGGTTCATGATGTCGACGTCGTACTGCTTGACGTGTTCTTCCAGCGCCGTGGCGAGTTTCGGCCCCTCGGTTTCCTGCACGGAAATGAAGTTCTCGATGGCCATGGTGTCGAGCACCTGTCCGCCAAAGCGTTCAGCGGCGACACCAGTGCGAATGCCTTTACGTGCAGCGTAAATCGCTGCCGACGCACCGGCCGGGCCGCCACCGACGACGAGCACATCAAAGGCTTCCTTGGCGCTGATTTTCTCGGCCTGACGCTCGATGGCGCCGGTGTCGAGTTTGGCGAGAATCTCCTCCAGACCCATGCGGCCCTGGCCGAAGTTTTCGCCATTGAGGTAGATGCTCGGCACGGCCATGATCTTGCGATCGTTGACTTCGTCCTGGAACAACGCACCGTCGATAGCGACGTGACGGATGTTCGGGTTAAGCACGGCCATCAGGTTCAGCGCCTGGACCACGTCCGGGCAGTTCTGGCAAGACAGCGAGAAGTAAGTCTCGAAGCTGAACTCGCCTTTCAGCGCGCGGATCTGCTCGATCACTTCAGCACTGGCTTTTGATGGGTGGCCGCCGACTTGCAGCAGGGCCAGTACCAGCGAAGTGAATTCGTGGCCCATCGGGATGCCGGCGAAACGCAGACTGATGTCGGCGCCCGGGCGGTTGATCGAGAACGATGGCTTGCGAGCATCGTCACCGCTGTCGATCAAGGTAATTTGGCTCGAAAGACTGGCAACATCTTTCAGCAGTTCCAGCATTTCACGGGATTTCGCACCGTCGTCGAGGGAGGCAACGATCTCGATCGGCTGGGTGACCCGTTCCAGGTACGATTTCAACTGGGCTTTAAGATTGGCGTCCAACATACGGGCGATTTCCTTTATTTGAGGCGAAAAAAAGCCCGAGCGAATCTCGCCCGGGCATTTTTTTGGGCGGTGCAGCGTACTTAAGAAGGTGCGGCGTACCGCCCTGAGTTGCGTGTCACAGACTTAGATCTTGCCGACCAGGTCCAGGGACGGCGCCAGAGTGGCCTCGCCTTCTTTCCACTTGGCTGGGCAAACTTCGCCTGGGTGAGCAGCGACGTACTGAGCAGCCTTGATCTTGCGCAGCAGCTCGGAAGCGTCACGGCCAACGCCGCCATCGTTCAGTTCAACGATTTTGATCTGGCCTTCAGGGTTGATCACGAAGGTGCCACGGTCAGCCAGGCCAACTTCTTCGATCAGTACGTCGAAGTTGCGGGAGATGGCGTGGGTCGGGTCGCCGATCATGGTGTATTCGATTTTGCCGATGGCTGGCGAAGTGTTGTGCCAGGCAGCGTGGGCAAAGTGGGTGTCGGTGGAAACGCTGTAGATCTCTACGCCGAGTTTCTGGAAAGCAGCGTAGTTGTCAGCGAGGTCTTCCAGCTCGGTTGGGCAAACGAAGGTGAAGTCGGCTGGGTAGAAGAACACGACCGACCACTTGCCTTTCAGGTCAGCGTCCGAGACTTGAACGAAGTCGCCGTTTTTGAACGCGGTAGCTTTGAACGGTTTTACTTGGCTGTTGATGATAGGCATTGATGACTCTCCGTCAGTGGTTATGAATTCGATGGGTGAATCCTACCCACTCACTCGACGGATGGCTCATTGGCAAACCTGATGCTGCTGATTTGTTTTCGCTATTAGCTGACTGTATTAATAGAAGAAAACGATATCTACGACGAAGCCGGGTTATCCGTAATCCGAGCCATCCCTTGGAATGGGCTGGCTTCAACATAGCGCATGGCGGACTTCATATCCTTCCAGCCGACGTAACTCATCAGGGATTTCAGGTCCCAGCCGCTTTGATGGGCCCAGGTTGCGAAGCCTCGACGCAGGGAATGGCTGGTGTAGTTTTCGGCAGCAATGCCGGCGCGCTGCAAAGCCTGGCGCAACAGCGGGATGATGCTGTTGGCGTGCAGCCCCTCCTCGTTCAGATTGCCCCAGCGGTCGATGCTGCGGAACACCGGGCCACGCACCAGCGCCGCTTCGGTGATCCAGTCGATATAGGCCTGCACCGGACAGAGCTTGAGCAGCGCTGGCGCTTGATAGGTCTGCCCGAGATTTTCCCGATCGCCCTTGCTGCGCGGCAAATACAAGGTGATGCCTTTGCCGGCCTGCGCTTGCACATGCTCGATCTGCAAGCGACACAACTCATCACTGCGGAAGCCGCGCCAGAACCCCAGCAGAATCAAGGCGCGATCACGGTAAGCCTTGAGCAGTAGCGGGCGGTCCTGCAGTTCTCTCGCGGTTTGTACTTCATGTTCGAGCCAATCAATCACTCGCTGCAGATCCTGTAATTGCAGCGGCTCGGCCTGTTTCTCCTGCGCCGGGTGCAACGCACGTATGCCTTTGAAGACTTTGCGCACCACCGGCGCCTTGGTCGGATCGGCAAACCCCTGGCTGTTGTGCCACTGCGCCAGCGCCGATAGACGCAGCTTCAACGTATTGATCGACAGCTCTTCAGCGTGCGTCACTAGATACCGCGCGACGCTATCGGCGGTGGCCGGCAAGAACCCGCCCCACTTCACCTCGAAATGCTCAATGGCCGCGCGATAGCTGCGGCGGGTGTTATCGCGGGTGGCGGCTTGCAGATAGCGATCCAGATCGCTCATGGGCTGTTTTCTCGCTGGCGTACTGAGACAGGGATGCAGAAACGCATTTTGCCGTCTGACACTGGGTAATACCAGTATATCCCGTGTCTTTATTATCAAACGTTTACCTTTATTTTATGGATGGTACACTGCGTACTTTAGTGGCATGTACCACAGTACGTAACCGTAGGAGTTCACATGGCCCGTGGCGGCATTACCAAAGCCCTGGTGCAGATCGCGCGCACTGCGATCCTCGCTCGTGGCGAACACCCAAGCATCGATGCAGTACGCATTGAAATGGGCAACACCGGCTCGAAAACCACGATCCATCGTTACCTGAAAGAACTGGATGACGGCGCGCAGCTGATTGAGGCTTCGGCAGAGCCGATCGATGATGAGTTGACCGCCCTTGTCTCGCGCCTCGCTCAGCGCCTCAAAGAACAAGCGCAAGAGCCCATCGAGCAGGCCCGCGAGCAGTTTGAAGAGCAGCGCGAAGCACTGGAATCGGAGCTGAAACAAACGCGCCAGGCACTGGAAAAGCTCGAACACGATCACGACATTCAAGGGGCCGCGCTAGAGCGTGAATCTGAAGCGCTTGGCAACACACGGTCGATGCTGCAAACCGAGCAAACCCGCAATGCCGGACTGAATCAGGCATTGGCTGATTTTGAATTGCGTTTGCAGGACAAGGACGAGCAGATCCGCTCACTGGAAGAGAAGCACCTGCACGCTCGCGATGCGCTCGAACACTATCGCAACGCCACCAAAGAGCAGCGCGAGCAGGAACAGAGCCGCCACGAAAGCCAAGTGCAGCAGATTCAGGCCGAGCTGCGTCAGGCACAGCAAAGTGCGCTGGTGCGTCAGGACGAGATCACGCAACTGCACCGCGACAACGAGCGTCTGCTTACCGAGAACCGTGGCACCCAACGCGAACTGAGCCTGATGCAGGATCAGCTCAAGCAAAGCAATCAGCGTCAGGATCAACTGCTCGAACAAGCGACCCGCGTCGACAGTGAGCGCACCCTCCTCCAGGAACGTTTGCGCGTTGCCACCCTGGAAAGCCAGACACTCAAACAGAGCATTGAGGAGCAGACGCTGCTCAACCAGTCACTGGAAAAAGAATTGAACAAGGCTCAAGCAAGCCTGGAAGAAAGCCAGCGTCTGGCGGCTACCGTTGCGGCAGCGCCAGACTCGGCCAAACCGAAGGACGCTTAAGCGCCGACCGGCGTACGCATGGTGACGAATTCTTCGGCGGCCGTCGGGTGTACCCCGATCGTGTCGTCGAAGTCACGCTTGGTTGCGCCAGCCTTCAACGCAATCGCCAGACCCTGAACGATCTCGCCAGCGTCCGGGCCGACCATGTGGCAGCCGAGAACTTTGTCGGTCTTGCTGTCGACCACCAGCTTCATCAGGGTCTTTTCCTGGCACTCAGTCAGGGTCAACTTCATTGGACGAAAACGGCTTTCGAAGATCACCACATCGTGGCCGGCCTCGCGCGCTTCCTCTTCGGTCAAACCGACCGTGCCGATGTTCGGTAGGCTGAACACCGCCGTCGGGATCATCTTGTAATCCACCGGACGGTATTGCTCAGGTTTGAACAAGCGCCGCGCCACCGCCATACCCTCAGCCAAAGCCACCGGCGTCAGTTGCACCCGGCCGATAACATCGCCCAGCGCCAGAATTGAAGGCTCGCTGGTCTGATATTGCTCGTCGACTTTAATGAAACCCTTGTCGGTGAGCTGCACATCGGTGTTTTCCAGGCCCAGATTGTCGAGCATTGGTCGCCGGCCAGTGGCGTAGAAAATGCAATCCGCCTCCAGCTCACGACCATCCTTCAGGGTGGCTTTCAAGCTGCCATCAGCCTGCTTGTCGATACGCGCGATGTCGGCGTTGAATTGCAGATCCAGACCACGCTTGGTCAGCTCTTCCTGCAAATGCTTGCGCACCGAACCATCGAAGCCGCGCAGGAACAGGTCACCGCGATACAGCAGCGTGGTGTTCGCACCGAGGCCGTGGAAAATTCCGGCGAATTCGACCGCGATGTAACCGCCGCCAACCACCAGCACACGCTTTGGCAGCTCTTTCAGGAAGAACGCCTCATTGGAACCGATCGCGTGCTCGTGCCCCGGAATTTCCGGAATCTGCGGCCAGCCACCGGTAGCGATCAGAATGTTCTTCGCTGTAAAACGCTCGCCATTCACTTCGACTTCATGCGGGCCAATGATCTTCGCGTGCGCTTCATGCAAGGTCACGCCGCTGTTGACCAGCAGATTGCGGTAAATGCCGTTGAGACGATTGATCTCGCGATCCTTGTTGGCGATCAGCGTCGCCCAATCGAAATTCGCTTCGCCCAGGCTCCAGCCAAAACCGGACGCCTGCTCGAAGTCTTCGGCGAAATGCGCGCCGTACACCAGCAGTTTTTTTGGCACACAGCCAACGTTGACGCAGGTCCCGCCCAGATAACGGCTCTCCGCCACCGCCACTTTCGCACCGAAACCGGCAGCAAAACGCGCAGCGCGCACACCACCGGAACCGGCACCAATCACATAAAGGTCAAAATCGTAGGCCATTTCTATCTCCTCGGCAGGGGATCAGCATACCTGCAGCCACCCATTGGGCAAGCGCTGCCAATCATATGGGGGCGTAAAATGAAAAAACCCGCCGAAGCGGGTTTTTCTTACAAGCCAATCAAACGCTCTTAGTAAGCCTTGCCAGTCTTGTAGAAGTTCTCGAAGCAGAAGTTGGTCGCTTCGATGTAGCCTTCAGCGCCACCGCAGTCGAAACGCTTGCCTTTGAACTTGTAGGCCATCACGCAGCCGTTCTGGGCTTGCTTCATCAGGGCGTCGGTGATCTGGATTTCGCCGCCCTTGCCTGGCTCGGTCTGTTCGATCAGGTCGAAGATGTCCGGGGTCAGGATGTAACGACCGATGATTGCCAGGTTCGACGGCGCGTCTTCCGGTTTTGGCTTTTCGACCATGCTGTGTACGCGGTAGATGTCGTCGCGGATCATCTCGCCGGCGATCACGCCGTACTTGCTGGTTTCCTGCGGATCGACTTCCTGGATGGCGATGATCGAGCAGCGGAACTGCTTGTACAGCTTGACCATCTGGGTCAGTACGCCGTCGCCTTCGAGGTTGACGCACAGGTCGTCCGCCAGCACCACGGCGAACGGTTCGTCACCGATCAGCGGGCGACCGGTCAGGATTGCGTGGCCCAGACCTTTCATTTCGGTCTGACGGGTGTAGGAGAACGAGCACTCGTCGAGCAGTTTGCGGATACCGACCAGATATTTCTCTTTGTCGGTGCCTTTGATCTGGTTTTCCAGCTCGTAACTGATGTCGAAGTGGTCTTCCAGAGCACGCTTGCCACGACCGGTGACGATGGAGATTTCCGTCAGGCCAGCATCCAGAGCTTCTTCAACGCCGTACTGGATCAGTGGCTTGTTTACCACCGGCAGCATTTCTTTAGGCATGGCTTTAGTCGCTGGCAGGAAGCGAGTACCGTAACCGGCTGCTGGGAACAAGCATTTCTTGATCATATAAGTCCTTGAAAGGGCTGTGTGTACGAGTTTCGGCGCAGTCTAATCAGGCGGCGTGCACCTTACAATGCCCCGCACTGGCTAACCGATGCCAACATAGAGAAATATTCTCGCCGATAGTTCCATCGACATCCTGGCGCAACCAGATCAGCGTAGCTCAAAGCGGTCGACAAACCGGATCACCATACGCTGATCATCCCCCAATGCGAGCATTTGCCGGTATCATGGCGCCTTTGAACCAGCGAACGAGACAGATAGATGGCCGCGGTAAAAATCATCAATGGGTATGTGATCGACAAGAAAGACGGCAAGTGGACGCTGACCACCACCAATGGCGAACACATCGCCGGGCCTTTCGACAGCGAACAAATGGCGACCGATGTAGCGGCAGTGTTCACGGACACGCCGGCATCGGCGAAACGCCGTGGCAAAGATCAGGACTGATCATCTGCGATACGCCCAAGCCCTGCCCTTGAGCAGGGCTTTTTTGTACCCGCGTACAAACAAGTGGCAAAACGCTATAACCTTTTCCCATCGGCGCTGTCACAGCGTCTAGTCCCCCTCGCTGAAGACCATGAACATGACCATGAAAAAATTGCTGCCACTGATTGCGGTATTGGCACTGGCCGGCTGTGCCACGTCTCAGCCTACTTACCTGAAAAATGGCGAACAGGGCCTGGCCATCGATTGCTCCGGCGAAGCCAACTCCTGGGCGAGCTGCTATGAAAAAGCCGATGCGTCCTGCGCAGGCACCGGTTACCGCATCGTTGGCACAGACGGCACGCCTCAACCCAAAGAAAGCGACAAAACCCTTGGCGTCGATGTCGGCAACTACAAGAACCGCAGCGTTGTCGTCGTCTGCAAGTAAACCTTACATGTGAATTTCGGCGAATTTGATACCGAGTCCGCGCACGACTTCGATCAGATCGTCGAGGCGACCGAACGACTCGACTTCATCGTTATCGTCCACCAGAAAATAACTGCGCCCGGCGCTCTTCTTGAAAAACACGATCCACTCCCCCGGATTCGCCGGGTTCTGGATGACATGGGTGGCAGAGATAAGGCCCTCTGCATGGCGCTCCCGCACTTGCTCTCGCTTCATCGCGACTCCAGAAATGAAAATGCCGTCACAGCATGACTGCGACGGCATCAGTGCTGATGACTGTCAGTCTATCAGCCGGAAATGCACGCATTGGCGGCATTCTGTACGTCATGAGGACGAACCGGCACATTCGACATGCGCTCATGCAGCTTGATGCTGCTGCCACCCGAGCGATCTTCGATATCAAATACCGCCGCTGCGCCAGTGGAAAATTTCCCCGGCACGATGACCCGAACCCCATCCTTGTGCGGCTGCATTTGCAGCGCACCACGGCTGCCTGCCAGCTTCTCGGCCAGACATTGGGCATATTCATGGGGTTTCTTGCCGGATATCACGCTCATGGTCGGCAACGTTTCATTGATTTCGGAAACACTCGCACAACCACCCACAGCCAGAATCAACGGCAGACACACCACACCCCACTTCATACAAAACCTCCGTTAAAGACCGTCCGACAGCACAAATGCCGTTTTTCTCCGGGGTCTTCTGCATTTAACCCGCATCCGATTGCGAATATCTGTTCAAAATTGTCAAACCAACGCCCGACGGCCAGATAATAACCCGTGCGGGCTGATAAACTGCGCCCAATCGACAAGCTATCGTTTTGATTTTGTAGAAAAAGCCCTTCTGGAGGCGCCCATGAAATTCATTCACCAGCGCGAACACCTCAACGAAGACGACATCGTCGTCATTCAATGCTCGCAAATGTGCAACATCCGTCTGATGAACGACGCCAACTTCCGCAGCTTCAAGAATGGCGGCCGTCACACCTATCACGGCGGCGCCTTCGACACCTTCCCGGCCCGTATCACCGCGCCGAGCACCGGTTTCTGGAACATCACCATCGACACCGTCAACCGCCGTCCGATCAGTGTGACGCGCAAGCCGACGCTGACTCACTCGATCAAGATCATCCGTCGCTCCAGCACCAAGCTCAGCTGAGACACGCCGTTCAACCAGAAAGGAATGCATGACCGTGGCCCAAACGACCAAATATGTCATCAAGTACAAACTCAACGATGAACGCCGCTTCGAGTTCGCGCAGCTGGTAAACGGCACTGAAGAAGAAGCCAAGGTTGAACTGGCCAAGCTTCATGGCCAGGAAGACGAGATCAGCGACATCGCCGTCAGCAAAGCGCTTTAAGCAACGAAGGAGTTTGACCGCAAGCGCCGGAGTGTTCTGCCGCAAGGCCCTGCCCAGACTGACGTTCTTCGACCATGAGTCAAGGAGTCAGTATGTCGATGTCCCCTTCCCGGCTGGATTCGCTCGACTGGGCAAGCCTTGAGCAGCAACTGGATCAGGACGGCTGCGCGATCATCCGTTCGCTGCTGCAGGCCGAAACCTGTGATCAATTGAGTGCGCTGTATCCGCAGACCGAACCGTTTCGTTCGCAGGTCATCATGGCCCGCCACGGTTTCGGTCGCGGCGAGTACAAGTACTTTCGCTACCCTCTTCCGACACCGGTCGAACGCCTGCGCGGCGCGCTGTATCCACACCTCGTTGCATTGGCCAATCGCTGGTACGAACGCATGAACCTGCCCGAGCGCTTTCCGTCGGATCACGCCGAATTTCTTCAGCGCTGCCATGCCGCCGGTCAGACCCGCCCGACACCTCTCCTATTGCAGTACGGCGCGCAGGACTACAACTGCCTGCACCAGGATCTATACGGTGAATCGGTTTTTCCGCTGCAAGTGGCGATTCTTCTGTCAGAACCCGGGCAAGACTTCACGGGTGGAGAATTTGTTCTCACCGAGCAACGCCCGCGCATGCAGTCGCGGCCGCACGTGCTGGATCTGAAGAAAGGAGATGCGCTGATCTTTGCCGTCAATCAGCGCCCGGTCAAAGGCGTGCGCGGTGATTATCGGGTGACCATGCGCCACGGCGTCAGTCGCCTGCACAGTGGAAAAAGGCATACCCTAGGCATCATCTTCCACGACGCCACATGACGACCATGCAACCGAACACATTCGATCTGTTCGCCGATCATGAACCCGAACAACGCCCGCGCGCCGAGCAGATTGGCGAGCAATCCTGGGTGCTGCATGGTTTCGCCCTGCCGCTGGTCGAGCAGATTCTGCCAGCACTGGATGCGATTCTTGCCGCAGCGCCCTTGCGCCACATGGTCACGCCGGGTGGATTCAGCATGTCGGTGGGCACCAGCAGTTGCGGCGCACTGGGCTGGATAACTGATCGCCACGGCTATCGTTACTCGAGCGTCGAT
The DNA here is from genome assembly GCF_022662375.1 of Pseudomonas sp. CROZ-RG-20F-R04-15. Taxonomy (GTDB): domain Bacteria; phylum Pseudomonadota; class Gammaproteobacteria; order Pseudomonadales; family Pseudomonadaceae; genus Aquipseudomonas. Next base: position 162,256 of record NZ_JAKNQL010000006.1, read on the forward strand.
CCGCTCAGTGATATGCCATGGCCGCCGCTGCCGGAAGTCTTCGCGGCACTGGCCCACTCAGCAGCGGCGCAAGCTGGATTCGCCGACTTCAACGCTGATTCCTGCCTTATCAATTGCTATATCCCTGGCGCCAAGATGTCATTGCATCAGGACAAAGACGAAAAGGCCTACAGCGCGCCGATCGTTTCGCTGTCACTCGGGTTGCCGGCCATGTTCCTCTTCGGCGGTTTCAATCGCAGCGACAAGAGCCAGCGCATTGCTTTGTTACATGGCGACATGGTGGTCTGGGGCGGCGTTGATCGCTTGCGTTATCACGGCGTGCTGCCGATCAAGCAAGGCCGCCATCCACGTCTGGGTGAGCAGCGGATCAATCTGACTTTTCGCGTGGCCGGATAACCTGTAAAAGTTTGACCGCAAGGCTCGGAGTGTTGCGCCTTGCGACGCTGGTTAACCTGAATCAAACAGGACAACGGATAACCACCATGAAAACGCTTTCGACCCCCTTCAAGACCGAAAACGATCCACGCTGGGCCGCCGTGGTTGCGCGAGACTCACGGGCGGACGGGCAATTTGTCTACGCAGTGAAAACCACCGGCATCTACTGCCGCCCGAGCAGTCTCTCACGCTTGCCGAAACCGCAGAACGTGGAGTTTTTCGATACGGCTGAGCAGGCCGAGGCTGCTGGTTATCGGCCGAGCAAGCGTGCCAGCAAGGATCAGAGTGATGTCGCCGCGCAGCACGCCGCGACCGTCGCCGTTGCCTGCCGCCACATCGAATCCGCCGAGACCCTGCCGGCACTGAATGAACTGGCGCAGACCGCTGGCCTGAGTCCGTTTCATTTTCATCGTGTCTTCAAAGCCGCGACGGGATTGACGCCCAAGGGCTACGCAACGGCCCATCGCTCGCGCAAAGTCCGCGAGCGTCTGGCAGACGGCAATTCGGTGACGGAAGCGCTGTACGACGCGGGCTTCAATTCCAATAGCCGTTTCTATGAATCAGCGGATCACTTGCTGGGCATGAAACCTGGCGATTATCGTGCGGCCGGGAAAAACAACGACATCCGCTTTGCCGTTGGCCAGTGTTCGCTGGGAGCGATTCTTGTGGCGCAAAGCGAGCGTGGGGTGTGCGCGATTCTGTTGGGCGATGACCCGCATCAACTGGTGTGCGATCTACAGGATCAGTTTCGCCAGGCCAACCTGATCGGCGCCGATGCCGGCTTCGAACAATTGATTGCCAAAGTGGTGGGGTTTATCGAAGCACCGGCGATTGGCCTGGATCTGCCGCTGGATGTTCGCGGCACAGCGTTCCAGGAGCGCGTGTGGCAGGCACTGCGGGAAATCCCGGCGGGCCACACCGCCAGTTACGCCGAAATCGCTCAGCGCATCGGCGCACCGACGTCCATGCGCGCAGTGGCTCAGGCGTGCGGCGCCAACCGCTTGGCAGTGGCGATTCCTTGCCACCGCGTGGTGCGCAGCGATGGCAATCTTTCCGGCTATCGCTGGGGCGTCGAGCGCAAGCGTCAGTTGCTGGAACGCGAGACGACGTCCTGAGAGGACGTCCCACCCCGTCGGCAGCGGTCAGCGATTGACGTCCACCACAACCCGTCCGCGAAGTTGCCCGGCGAGCAGCTTCGGCGCCGCATCAATGGCCTCACTCAGACCGATTTCATGGCTGATCAATGCCAGCAACGAGAAATCCAGATCCCTGGCCAGACGATCCCACGCCTCCAGACGACGCACCTTGGGTTGGGTCACGCTGTTGATGCCGGCCAGGGTCACGCCACGCAAAATGAACGGGGCGACCGATGCCGGGAAATCCATACCCTGCGCCAGGCCACACGCGGCGACGGTGCCTTCGGAGCGAGTGCTGGCGCAGGCATTGGCCAGGGTGTGACTGCCCACCGAGTCGATCACCGCTGCCCAGCGCTCTTTGGCCAGTGGCTTGCCGGGCGCTGACAAGGTTGCGCGGTCGATGATTTCACTGGCGCCCAGTTGCTTCAGGTACTCATGCTCGGAGACACGGCCAGTGGATGCGACGACGCGGTAGCCGAGCTTGCTCAGCAAAGCGATGGCGAAACTGCCAACGCCACCATTGGCCCCCGTGACCAGAACCTCGCCCTGCTCTGGCGTCACGCCATTGCGCTCGAGGGCCAGAATACACAGCATCGCCGTATAGCCGGCCGTGCCGATCGCCATGGCTTGCGCCGCCGTGAAGGCGTTGGGCAATGGAATCAGCCAGTCGCCATTGAGCCGGGCTTTCTGCGCCAGGCCGCCCCAGTGATTTTCGCCAACACCCCAGCCATTGAGCAGCACCTGATCACCGACTTTATAGTCGGGGTGGGAACTGGCTTCTACGCGGCCCGCAAGGTCGATCCCCGGCACCATCGGAAACTTGCGCACCACCGGACTGCTGCCGGTAATCGCCAGGCCATCCTTGAAATTCAGCGTGCTGTAAGCAACGCCGACGGTGACATCGCCTTCGGGCAATTGCTCTTCGTTGACCTGCTGCAGGTTTGCGCGATAACCGCTGTCGTCTTTGTCGATCACAATGGCGTTGAACATGACTGCCTCGCATGACTGGTTTCGGAATGTCGTGCCCTGAAATACCACATCGCAACACCCTGCCACATTCGACTTTGCGCCAATCGGTGAATCGGCAGGGTATTTCCATGGCGGACGACTATGCTTTTTCGACGGCTGTGGTTTCGCCGTTATTCCTTGAGAAACCGGCCTGTCGATGGAGCTGACAATGTCTTACCCGCGCTCGTTCTTTGTCATCTTGATGTTGTGTCTGCTGGCGCTCGGCAGTGCCTGGGCGGCACCGGCCACCGAGGCCCCGAGCGAGCCGACCTGGCCGCAAGTCATCAGCAGCGGCAAAGCGAAACTGACGGTGTATCAGCCGCAACTCGACAGCTGGGACGGTTACACGCTCAATGCTCGTGCGGCTGTCGAAGCTACCGGCGCGGATGGCAAGTCCACCTACGGAATTGTGCAGTTCAGCGCACATACCCTGGTCGACAAAGCTACGCGCTGGGTCGCGCTGGATCAGTACAAGATCATCAAAGCCGATTTCCCCGCCGATGCCAGTCAAGCCGACACCTGGCTCGCGGCGTTACAAAAAGACGCCGAGAACCGCAAGAAAACCATTTCGCTCGATCAGCTCGAAGCTGCGGTCGGCGTACTCTCTGCAGAACAGAAAGCCGACAGCGCGCCGCTGGAAAACACCCCGCCGACGATTATCAGTTCCGACGTTCCCGCCCTGCTCGTCTATATCGATGGCGACGCGGCGTACCGACCGGTAGAAGGCACGGCGCTGCAACGAGTGATCAACACTCGCCCGCTGTTATTGAAAGATGCACAGGGCAAACATTATCTGCATGTCTTCGATGGCTGGATGGTCGCCGACCAGGTCAATGGCGCCTATACCCGTCTGGTTACGCCGTTTGCCGAACTGGAGAAAGCCAAACAGGCCGCCATTCAGAGCCGGCAAGTGGATCTGCTGACTGGGCAAAGCGATCCGAAAGACAAGATTCCAAGCCTGGCCAAAGCGCCGCAACCGAAGATTTTCATCGCCACCACGCCCACGGAATTGCTGGTCACTGACGGCGCAGCGCAATGGACGCCGATTCAGGGTACCGGTTTGCTGTATGTCAGCAACACTACCGGGCACATCTTCAAGGAAATCGGTGACCAGAACAGCTATGTGCTGATTTCCGGGCGCTGGTTTCGCGCCAGTGACATGAATGGTCCGTGGACCTTTACCCCCGCAGACAAACTGCCGGCGGACTTCGCCAACATTCCCGACGACAGCCCGAAAGAGAACGTCAAGGCTTCGGTCGCCGGCACGCCGCAAGCCAAAGAGGCGGCCATTGCCGCGACCATTCCACAGACGTCGGCCATCAAGAAAAGCGCGGTAAAAATGACCGCGCCACAGTTCGATGGCGAACCGCAACTCAAAGCCATCGATACCACGCCGCTGCAATACGTGGTCAACAGCGCCACGCCTATCATCCGCGTCGACAACAACAGTTGGTACGCGGTGGAGAACGGTATCTGGTTCACTGCCACTGGCGTAAACGGCCCGTGGCTTGTGGCCAGTTCCGTGCCGGCGGTGATCTATTCGATCCCGCCGAGTTCGCCGATGCATTACCTCACTTACGTCAAAGTCTACGAGTCCAGCGGTGACACGGTAGTGGTCGGCTATACACCCGGGTATCAGGGTTCGAATCTGGATCCGGCGACGGGCGTCGTGGTGTATGGCACCGGCTATCCCTACACGCCGTGGGTGGGCAGCGTCTGGTATGGCCCGCCGGTGACTTACGGTTTCGGCGTCGCCATCCGCTATACACCGTGGACCGGCTGGACCTTCGGTTTCGGTTTTGGCTGGAGCTGGGGCGGCAGCACAGTAGCGATGGGTTGGGGCTGGGGCGCCTACCCGTGGTGGGGCAACTACGGCTGGGGGTACGCCTGGGGCCCGCACCTGTATCCGGCGCCTTTGGCCTGGGGTGGCGCCGCTTACGGTTATCGCGGCGGCGCAGTGGCCTGGGGTCCCGGTGGCTGGGCCGGCACCACCGGCAACATTTATCATCAGTGGGGCGACCGGGCTACAGTCAGCCGCTACGGCACCGGTTACAACGCCTGGACCGGCAATCGCTGGGCCGGTCAGGTCGGCGCGTCCTACAACTCCCGCACCGGCGTCGCGGCTGCCGGTCAACGGGGCGCCGTGCATAACGTCTACACCGGCAATTACGCCGCCGGACGCGGTGGCGTGGCGGTCGGACCGAACGGTGGCGCAATGGCCGGCGAACGGGTCACCGCCGGCAATGCGCGCACTGGCACGCAGGTCACCGCCAATCGTGGCGCCGTGTACAACCCCAACACTGGCAACACCACCCAATATGGCGGCATTCGCGGACGCAACGGCGGCGCTGCACATGTTGGCGACAACGTTTACGCAGGCCACGACGGCAACGTGTATAAAAAGACCGATAACGGCTGGCAGTCGATGGTTGGCGGCGGCGCGACCCGCAGCGCCCCCATCAACAACAATGCGCAGTTGCAGAACCTCAACCGCGACTCTGCTGCGCGTAATTTCGGCAACCAGCGGACCAACAACTTTCACAATTCCTCGCAATTCATGAATCACTCGTTTGGCGGCGGTGGCGGCGGTGGCTTTCATCGACGCTGAAAAACTGCACGGGTTGTTCTGAATTTCGAACTGGCTGCGAATCCGGTTTTGCTGTTAAAAAACCGGCTCTGCCTTCCACCGTTCGGAGAACAGCGTTCATGAGCCAATGGCCAGACACCCGCATTCTTGATCTGCTCGGCATTGAGCTGCCGATCATTCAGGGCCCGATGGCCGGTGCGACGAATTCGTCGATGGTCATCGCCGTGTGCAATGCCGGCGGCCTGGGTTCGATGCCGGCGGCGATGCTGAGCATCGAGCAATTGCGCGAAGAGCTGAAAACCATTCGCCAACACACCGACAAGCCCTTCAACGTGAACTTCTTCTGCCATCAGCCACCGGCGGCCGATGAGCAACGCGCGCGTGAATGGAAGCATCTGCTGGAACCGTATTACCGCGAACTGGGCGCCGATTTCGACGCACCGACACCAGTGTCCAATCGAGCGCCGTTCGATGCGGCAGCCTGCGCAGTGCTGGAGGAATTTCGGCCTGAGGTCGTGAGTTTTCACTTCGGTCTGCCAGAGCAATCCTTGCTCGATCGGGTCAAGGCAACCGGGGCTAAAATTCTCTCCTCGGCCACCACTGTCGATGAAGCGATCTGGCTGGAACAGCACGGCTGCGACGCGATTATCGCCATGGGCTACGAGGCCGGCGGCCATCGGGGCATGTTTCTCAGTGAAGAACTGAGCAGTCAGGTGGGTACGTTTGCCTTGGTGCCCCAAGTGGTCGACGCGGTGAACGTACCGGTGATTGCCGCCGGCGCCATTGCCGATGCGCGAGGCGTAGCGGCGGCGTTCGTATTGGGCGCTTCGGCAGTACAGGTCGGCACGGCCTATCTGTTCACGCCAGAAGCGAAAGTCAGCGCCGCTCACCACAAGGCACTGCGCACGGCCAAGGAAAGCGAAACGGCGATCACCAATATCTTCACCGGGCGGCCAGCGCGGGGTATTCTCAACCGCGTCATGCGTGACCTCGGCCCGATGTCATCGAAGGCACCAGCATTTCCCTTGGCCGGCGGTGCGTTAATGCCGCTACGAGCGATCGACGAGGCCGGGTTTGCCAACCTCTGGGCGGGACAGGCATTCACCCTCGGCAAGGACTTGAGTAGCGCAGAACTAACCCGGCAATTGGCCCAAGGTGCATTGGCAAAACTCACTCGTCAGTGACGCTATACAGAGTGAGGATTCAAGCATCCTCACTCTTGATTTCAAGCAACACTTCCTGTTTGGCGGCATTTCGCTATATATTTCGCTATATAGCGAATTCACCCCTCGCATCGGCGCAGTCCACTTCCAACAATAGCTGCGCTCTGCACTAGCCAACCACGGAGCTGTTACATGACCATTCGTGCCTCACGTTTTGCCCCTACCTGCCTGGCCTCTTTACTCGCGGTCTTCACCGTCGGCGCTGTACAGGCCGATGAAGTGCAGGTGGCAGTTGCGGCTAACTTCACCGCACCGATCCAGGCCATCGCCGCCGATTTCGAAAAAGACACCGGGCACAAACTGGTCGCAGCGTACGGCGCCACTGGCCAGTTCTACACCCAGATCAAGAACGGCGCGCCGTTCGAAGTGTTCCTTTCCGCTGACGACACCACCCCGGAAAAGCTCGAAAAAGAAGGCGATACCGTCAAAGGTTCGCGCTTCACCTACGCCATCGGCACGCTGGCGCTGTGGTCAGCGAAAGAAGGTTATGTCGATGGGAAAGGCGAGGTTCTGAAAAAGAACGAGTACCAGCACCTGTCCATCGCCAACCCGAAAGCAGCGCCATACGGCCTGGCCGCCACGCAAGTGCTGGAAAAACTCAAACTGACCGAGGCCACCAAAGCCAAGATCGTCGAAGGCCAGAACATCACTCAGGCTTACCAGTTCGTCTCGACCGGCAATGCGGAGCTGGGTTTTGTCGCCCTGTCGCAGATCTACAAGGACGGCAAGGTCAGCAGCGGTTCGGCGTGGATCGTCCCAGCTGATATGCACGACCCGATCAAACAGGACGCCGTCATTCTGAACAAAGGCAAGGACAACGCCGCCGCCAAGGCACTGGTTGAATACCTCAAAGGCCCGAAAGCCGCTGCGGTGATCAAGTCCTACGGTTACCAGCTCTAAATGTCGCTGACGAGTGCCGATTTCGCGGCGATCTGGCTGACCCTGAAACTGGCGTCCCTGACCACCGCAATCCTGTTGGTTGTCGGCACTCCGATTGCCCTGTGGTTGTCGCGCACCCGTTCGTGGCTGCGCGGCCCGATCGGGGCGATCGTCGCCCTGCCCCTCGTACTGCCACCGACCGTGATCGGTTTCTATCTGTTGCTGATGATGGGCCCGCACGGGTTTCTCGGCCAATTCACTCAATGGCTGGGCTTGGGCACCCTGACCTTCAGCTTCACCGGGCTGGTGATCGGTTCGGTGATCTATTCCATGCCGTTCGTGGTGCAACCGTTGCAAAACGCGTTCTCGGCGATCGGCACCCGTCCACTGGAAGTGGCCGCAACCTTGCGCGCCAATCCGTGGGACACTTTTTTCAGCGTGATTCTGCCGCTGGCCCGCCCCGGTTTTATCACCGCGGCGATCCTCGGCTTCGCGCATACCGTCGGTGAGTTCGGCGTGGTGCTGATGATCGGCGGCAACATTCCCGACAAGACTCGCGTGGTTTCCGTGCAAATCTACGACCACGTCGAAGCAATGGAATACGCGCAGGCCCACTGGTTGGCCGGAGCGATGTTGGTGTTCTCGTTTCTGGTGTTGCTGGCGCTGTATTCCAGCCGCAAGACCCGTGCAGGCTGGAGCTGATCGATGATCGATGTACGTCTGAACAGGGTCTATCCGGGCTTCAGCCTCGATGTCGATCTGAACCTGCCGGGCCGTGGCGTGACCGCGCTTTATGGGCACTCGGGCTCCGGCAAAACCACCTGCCTGCGCTGCATCGCCGGACTTGAGCGCGCCGAACAAGGATTCGTTCAGATCAACGACGAAGTCTGGCAGGACAGCGAAAACGGCATTTTCGTCCCGCCACACAAACGTGCGCTCGGCTATGTGTTTCAAGAGGCCAGCCTGTTCCCGCATCTGTCGGTGCTGGCCAATCTGCAATTTGGCCTCAAGCGCATTGCCAAATCCCAGCGCCGGGTAGACATGGCACAGGCCAGCGAACTCTTGGGCATCGGTCATTTGCTCGAACGCCATCCGCAACATTTGTCGGGCGGTGAACGCCAGCGTGTCGGTATCGCCCGAGCGTTGCTGACCAGCCCGAAACTGTTGCTGATGGACGAACCGCTGGCGGCCCTCGACAGCCAGCGCAAAAGTGAAATCCTGCCTTACCTGCAGCGCCTGCATGACGAACTGGACATTCCCGTGCTGTACGTCAGCCATGCGCAGGACGAAGTCGCGCGGCTGGCCGATCACCTGGTGTTGCTCAGCGAAGGCAAAGCGCTGGCCAGCGGCCCGATCGGCGAAACCCTCGCGCGCCTGGACCTGCCGATGGCGATGGGCGATGACGCCGGCGTGATCATTGAAGGCCAGGTCAGCGCTTACGACGCCGACTATCAATTGCTGAGCCTGCAACTACCGGCCACCGAGATGAGCATCCGCGTCACCCACGCGCCGATGGCACTGGGTCAGGCCTTGCGCTGCAAAGTGCACGCGCGCGATATCAGCCTGACCCTGCAGAACAGTGAATTCAGCAGCATTCTCAATCGACTGCCGGTCACGGTGGTCAGTGAGCAATCGGCCGACAACGCTGCCCACGTGCTGATTCGTCTCGATGCGGGCGGCACCCCGCTGCTCGCACGCATCACCCGGTATTCCAAAGATCAATTGGGCGTGCACCCGGGCCAGCGATTGTGGGCGCAGATCAAAGCGGTCGCGGTCCTCGCCTGAATCATTCGGCACGACGGCCACGGCGTGCGGTCAATGGTTTTACAGACCGCCGCGCCACCGAAGGAAACCGCCATGCCCGACACCGCGCTGATTGCCGAACTGCCCTCCGATCTGCATTACGTCGATGACACCCAGCCCGGTATTACCCGCAAGAAACTGCGCGGCAAGTTCAGCTATTTCAAACCGTCTGGCGAGCGCATCAGCGACCCAGATGAAATCAAACGCATCAATGCGCTCGCCGTGCCGCCGGCTTATACCGATGTGTGGATCTGCGCCGACCCGTGCGGCCACTTGCAGGCCACCGGCCGTGATGCCCGTGGCCGCAAGCAATATCGCTATCACCCGCGCTGGCGCGAAGTGCGCGATGCCGACAAGTATTCACGCCTGCGCGAGTTCGGTCTGGCGCTGCCGAAATTGCGCAAACAACTGGAGGCGTTGCTGGCCGCGCCCGGTTTCAGTCGCGACAAGGTCATGGCCACGGTAATCACCCTGCTCGACGCCACACTGATTCGCGTCGGCAACACGCAATACGCCCGCGACAATCGCTCCTATGGCCTGACCACCCTGCGCAGTCGACATGTCGAGGTCAACGGCAGCGCAATCCTGTTCCAGTTTCGCGGCAAGAGCGGCATCGAACATCAGATCACCGTCAAGGACCGGCGCCTGGCGCGCATCATCAAGCGTTGTCTGGAAATTCCCGGGCAGAACCTGTTCCAGTATCTGGATGAAAACGGCGAGCGCCACACCGTCAGCTCTTCCGACGTCAACAGTTACCTGCAAACCCTCACCGGCGCCGACTTCACCGCCAAGGACTATCGCACCTGGGCCGGCAGCGCTTTGGCGTTGGCGGTATTGCGCGAGTTGCAATGGGAGTCCGAGACCGAAGCCAAGCGGCACGTGGTCGAGATGGTCAAAGGCGTCGCCAGGCAGCTGGGCAACACGCCGGCGGTTTGCCGAAAGTGCTACATCCACCCTGCTGTGGTGGAAAAATTCATGCTCGGCGCGCTTGCCGAACTGCCGCGTCCGCGTGTGCGCAAGGGCTTGCGGGCCGAGGAAGTCGCATTGGCAATGTTTCTCGAGCGAATGAGCGAAATGACCGACGCACCTTGATCCGCTGCGCAGCGTCATCTAGGCTAGCGACCTTCCCCTCCTCCGGACGACCGCAGAAGTGAACAACGCAGCCTTCTAAAAATGCAATCGCGACACGCCGCTCTCGGCGCTTGTCAGTTTTCACGACATTTTTGGAGGTGCCGATGACTCACGTCTCGCGTACAGCCGCACTCGTTTCCCTGAATCAACTGGGTTTTCAGTTCGCCAATGGCGTAACGCTATTCGAAGCCCTGAACCTGAATTTCGATGGTCAACCGACCGCTATTGTCGGGCGCAATGGCGTCGGCAAAAGTGTGCTCGCACGCTTGATTGCCGGGCAGTTGCAGCCTGATTTCGGCAGCGTGGCACGTTCAGCGTCCGCGCACTATGTCGCGCAAACCTTCGTCACCACACCTGGACAAACCGTAGCTGACGCGACAGGAACAGCTCCGGTGATCCGCGCACTGCAACGACTGAAACAGGGTCGTGCAACAGCCGAAGATTTCGACCTTATCGACGAACGCTGGGATCTGGCGGAGCGCTTGCGTCAAATGCTTGATGAGGCCGGGCTGACCGATATCACCGCGACGGATCTGACCGACAATCTCAGCGGCGGCCAGCAAGCCAGAATCGCCTTGATCGGTGCGCTGCTGAGTCAGGCGCAATTGCTCGTCCTCGACGAACCCACCAATCACCTCGACACTGCCGGTCGACAGTGGCTGATGAGCTCGCTCGATCGCTGGCGTGGCGGACTGATCGTTGTCAGTCATGACCGGCAATTGCTGGAGCAGATGCAGCGAATCGTCGAACTGACGCCGCTGGGGGCTACAGTTTTCAGCGGCAGGTTTTCGGAGTTCACCGAGCAACGTCGAGTACATCAACAAGCAGCGCAGGCGCAACTCGATCAGGCCCGCACCGAACGTCAGCGCGAACGTACGCGACTGCAACACGAGCACGACACCATTCAGCGCCATGCAGCCAGCAGCCGTCGCAACGCACAAACCGCTAACGTCTCTGGCTTCGAACGGGCTGCGCTGAAAGCGGCCGCGCGAGACATCATGGGCCACGTAAAGGTCGGCCATCAGGCACGCAAATCCGATCTGGATGAGCGCGTGCGTGAGGCGTACGAAAACGTATTGCCGGACGACGGCGTGCTGATCAATCTGCCGGGCAGTGCAGTTCCCGATAATCGTCGAGTGTGCACACTGATCGACGCGTGCCTGCCATGGTTGCCGGCCGATGCGCCCACCACCCGGCTTGACCTCACCATTCAGGGACCGCTGCGCATCGCAGTCAGCGGACACAACGGTTGTGGCAAATCAACGCTATTGAAATTGTTGGCGGGTGAATGGACGCCAGTCAGTGGCGAGTGCATCACGCATGTGCCTTTTGCCTTTCTCGATCAACAGCTGAAACTGCTGGATGACCACACTTCTATTGTCGATCAATTGCAGGCACAGCAAACACCCCTGAGCGAAGGCACCTTGCGCAGTTACCTCGCGCAATTACAACTGGACGCACAACGCGCCACGCGGCCATGCGCCTCGCTCAGTGGTGGCGAACGCTTGAAAGCCGCCCTCGCGTTGGCGCTGTGGCGCCAGACACCCGCACAATTGCTGCTGCTGGATGAGCCTACCAATCATCTTGATCTGGCTTGCGTGGAAGCTTTCGAGAAAGCCTTGCAGACGTTTCCCGGAGCAATTGTCGCGGTTTCCCACGATCAGGCGTTTCTGCGGGCACTGAACCCAAGCCATCATTTGATCTGGCTCCGCGAAGGCTGGCGCTGGCAACCGACGAGCTGAGCTGTGTATTTTTTGCACGATTGCCGAGGGCTTCTATAGTTGATCTGACACGAATCAGCTGCGGTGACGCCATGGAAGACATTTTCGTCGTGAAGCGTTGCAACAAGATCATTATTCACGGTCGACGCGCCGGTGACAGCCAGCATGATCCAGCCGAAGCGCTTAGCTGGTTTCGCATCTGCGATACGCGAACTGACGGCTTCATCGGCGATGGCTACGACGCGGAAGAGGACGCACGACGTGAATGCAAACGCCTCAACGCAGCCAGTTCCCTATCACCGGCCCGCGAATCGTCCGGCTGATGCCGATCAGAACCGGGTCTATACTGAAACCAGCTGAAGGAGCAGCGCCCCACGGCAGAAGGCTCGCAACACGCGGGCTTTTTGCTGCAGCTCAGGTTTCATAGAACGGAGGTGTTCCATGTCCGAAAAAGAGTCCATCACCACCCTCCTCACCCTGCTCGACGCCCGGCAAGCGCGCCTTGCGGCCGCCTGCAAAGAGATTGCCGACTGGGTCGATCATCAAGGCGGGCATCCAACCGCTCTGCGCATTCGTGACCGGCTGAGTGACATCGAGAAGGATGCTCCGCTGATTCGCAATACGCTGTCGGCGCTCAAGCCTGTCGATCGGCCACTGCCTCGGTTCAGATGACGCCGATCGCACCAAGGCTTCTTCAGAGTTTGCCTCCCCTGCGGTGACACATGGGTCACCGCACGCTTGTCTGCCCGCCATATTCTTTTCCGGCGACGGCACTTTTCACAGAACGACCGCAACTGCGCGCCAACAGTGGAATCACTCCTTTGCACCGCAACATCGCTCTCACCCGCCCGCATGCGGGTGTTTTTTTTGCCTGCGACCCAGTGCCGAACGGTGTGGTCCATGAGTTGTCACAACTCATACACGTCGCAAAGGAGACGGTTTATGGTTATCCATTTCAACGTCGACGGGCATCTGGCCTGTGGGCACAAAGGCAAACAACTCGCGGCAAGCCGTGAGCTCAACCGCGTGAAGTGCCGCAGCTGCCGCAATACCGATGCCTACAAGCAGGCACGAAAGGATCAGCGTAACGCTGCCCGCAGAATGTCTCGTCAAGGCAAAGCCACGCACAGCGCAACAGACTGGCGCGCAGAATGGATCGATCGGCTGACAGCAATGGCCGGTCTTCAGCGCTTGCCTCGAGGTTTTAGCGGCCAGGCATTTGTTTAGCACTTAGTAAAAAGCAGGCACAAAAAAGCCTGCATGAGAAAACTCATGCAGGCTTTTGATATTCATGGTGCCCGAAGCCGGAATCGAACCGGCACGCCCTTACGAGCGGGGGATTTTAAGTCCCATGCGTCTACCAGTTTCGCCATTCGGGCGGTAGCGCGGTGCTGCTGTCTTCCGCTACAAAGAAGCAATCCAACCTTGAGCAGCAGAGCGGGAAATATATACATCACTTCCCGGTGAAGCAAGTTCGCAATGGCCGTATTTCAAGACTAAATCTTGCAGCGCAGTGCAAATAAAAAAGCTCCGTAAATCATGGATCTACGGAGCTTGTTTATAGTGGAGGCCGAGGTCGGAATCGAACCGGCGTAGGTGGATTTGCAATCCACTGCATAACCATTTTGCTACTCGGCCTCAAAACATTTGTTATCAGTAGCTCAACAACAAATGCGTTTTAAACTTGGAGCGGGAAACGAGACTCGAACTCGCGACCCCGACCTTGGCAAGGTCGTGCTCTACCAACTGAGCTATTCCCGCTTGGTGATGCGCATTCTATAGAATTAAGAAGCTCCGTCAACCCCTTGATTCAAAAAAGTTTTATTTCTTTTCAACATCGGTCTTCAGGTGCGGCCAGGCGGCGCGAAGGTATTGAACCATCGACCACAACGTCAGGCCGGCAGAGACCATCAGCAAGGCGTAACCCAGAACGACCCAGAAGCTGAAGTCCTTCGGGTTGGCCAACAGAATCACCAGTGCGAGCATCTGCGCTGCGGTTTTCCATTTGCCGAGATTCGAAACGGCTACGTGGGCACGGGCGCCGAGTTCGGCCATCCACTCACGCAAGGCCGACACCACAATCTCGCGACCGATGATGACAGCCGCTGGCAAGGTGAGCCAGAGATTGCCATGTTCCTGGACCAGCAGCACCAGTGCCACTGCGACCATGAGTTTGTCAGCGACTGGGTCGAGAAACGCTCCGAACGGAGTGCTTTGCTCCAGACGACGGGCCAGATAACCATCCAGCCAGTCCGTCGCTGCCGCAAAGGCAAACACCGAAGCGGACGCCATGTAACTCCACTGATAAGGCAGATAAAACAGCAAAATGAAGATCGGGATAAGCAGGACGCGTAGAACGGTAATCAGATTAGGGATATTCATCGGCACAACTGGCTACGAGGTGAAGGGGCATTCTACTCGCTATGCAGGTTCGCATAAATCGACTCTGCGAGCTTTTTACTGATCCCCGGGGCTTTGGCGATCTCTTCGATGCTTGCACGAGACAGCTCCTGCAATCCACCAAAATGTTTCAACAAATCGCGACGTCGGGTCGGCCCGACACCCGCAACGCCTTCCAGAGTTGACGTACGGCGGGTTTTGCCACGACGGGCGCGATGTCCTGTGATAGCGAAGCGATGGGCCTCATCGCGGATCTGTTGAATCAGGTGCAGCGCGGGCGAGTCGCCACGCAAGGTGAACTCATGCGCCGCATCATTTAGATACAACGTTTCGAAGCCGGCCTTGCGCGTCGCGCCCTTGGCAACGCCCAGCAGGATCAGGTCGGGCACAGCCAGCTCGTTGAGAACATCCCGGGCCATCGACAGTTGGCCCTTGCCACCGTCCACCAGCAAGATGTCCGGCAACTTGCCCTCGCCTTCCTTGAGTTTGCTGAAGCGTCGCGTCAGGGCCTGATGCATGGCGGCATAGTCGTCACCGGCCGTGACCCCTTCGATGTTGTAGCGTCGGTAGTCCGACTTGATCGCACCTTCAGGGCCGAATACCACACAGGACGCAACCGTCGCTTCACCGCTGGAATGACTGATGTCGTAGCATTCCAGACGTTGCGGCGGCTCATCCAGGTTCAGTACTTCGGCCAGCGCCTCAAACCGTGCTGCGGTGTGTTGACGGTTGGCCAGACGAGCGCCCAATGCCTGCTCGGCGTTGGTCACGGCCAGTTGTTGCCAGCGCGCACGCGTGCCACGCACCCGATGACTGATGGCCAATTCGCGGCCCCGCAACTCATGGATCGCTTCGATCAGCGTCGGGAAATCCTCGTGCACCACGTTGACGATCAGTTCGCTGGGCAAATCGCGCTCAGGGCTGCTGATGAAATACTGGCCAAGAAACGCTGCCATGACTTCCGACACGTCTTCTTCGATCCCGACTTGCGGGAAGAAATTCTTGCTGCCCAGCACGCGCCCACCACGCACACTGATCAAATGCACGCAGGCACCGCCCGGGTTGACGAATGCCGCGATGACATCGATATCCCCCGTGCCGCCTTCCATGCTTTGTTGATCCTGGACCCGACGCAACAGTGCGATCTGATCACGCAACTCGGCAGCCCGCTCGAACTCCAGGTTGATCGCCGCCTCTTCCATCGCCGTCGACAGTTCGTTGGTCAGCGCATGACTGCGGCCCTCAAGGAACATGACCGAGTGGCGCACGTCTTCGGCATAAACCTCCGGCTCGACCAGACCAACGCACGGCGCTTTGCAGCGCTTGATCTGATACTGCAGGCATGGCCGGGTACGGTTCTTGTAGTAGCTGTCTTCACACTGGCGAACGAAGAAAGTCTTTTGCAGCAGACTCAGGCTCTCACGGATGGCGCCAGCGCTTGGATAGGGACCGAAATATTTGCCTTTGGCTTTTTTCGCTCCACGATGAATGCTCAAACGCGGAAACTGGCCATCGGACAGAAACACATAGGGGTAGGATTTGTCGTCGCGCAACAGAATGTTGTACGGCGGCCGCCATTCCTTGATCAGGGTTTGTTCAAGCAACAGCGCTTCGGTTTCGTTGGCGGTGATGGTCGTTTCGACCTGGGCAATGCGCCCGACCAATGCAGCAGTTTTAGGCGCCAGACCGGTTTTGCGAAAGTAGCTGGCCAAACGCTTTTTGAGGTTCTTGGCCTTGCCCACGTACAACAGGCGTGCATCGCTGTCGAACATGCGATAGACACCAGGGCGCCCGCTGACTGTCGACAGAAACGCGCCGGAATCGAATGTTTCAGTCATGATCAGAGGCTGGCATCAACCATACCGTGACGAACCGCCAACAGTGTCAACTCGACGTCGCTGCTGATCGAAAGCTTCTCGAAAATACGGTAGCGATAGGTGTTCACGGTTTTCGGCGACAGGCACAACTTGTCGGAAATGATCTGTACCTTCTGACAGCCGACAATCATCAAGGCGATTTGAATTTCCCGCTCGGACAAGGCATCGAAGGGAGAGTCGTTGGACGGCTGGAAGGACTTGATCGCCAATTGCTGGGCAATCTGCGGGCTGATATAGCGTTGACCGGCAAACACCAGGCGAATGGCCTGGACCATTTCCGGCAATCCGGCACCCTTGGTCAGATAACCTGCAGCGCCTGCCTGCAGCAAGCGTGTCGGGAAGGGATCCTCTTCACACACCGTAACTGCGACGACCTTGATATCCGGATGGCTGCGCAACAGTTTGCGCGTGGCTTCCAGGCCGCCGATGCCAGGCATCTTGACGTCCATCAGCACCACATCGGGTTTCAACTCTCGGGCCTTGATCAGGGACTCTTCCCCGGATTCGGCCTGGCCAACCACCTGCAAGCCATCGATATCGGCCAGCATACGTGTAATGCCTGTACGAACGAGATCATGGTCATCGACCACTAGCACCCTAATCAAGCAGACACCTCGCGATATGGTCATATTGGGATGCCGGACACCTTAGCAAAAAGTGCCACGCAGACCTAGCAGAATGCGTCATTTAAAAAGTTTCAATTCATCATTGAGGGCTTGCCGGCCGTGGCTTTCAGAGCACACGTGTACTGATATCAAGCTGCATTCGCAGAAAACACTCGTCCGCACCCTGAACCTGTAGTCCTTTTCTTTCATACAAGTGCCTTGCCGGATTATTCTCGAATACGGTCAGGCGCAAAGCCGGGCGTGTTTCTTTGCGGGCCATGCCGATAACCTGATCGATCGCCCAGGAACCCGCACCTCGCCCCTGAAACGCTTCAGCAATCTGCAATTCACGAATGTACAGCGCGCGCATGTCCCGGCTGAGACTGAAAAAACCAACGACCACATCCCCCTGCACTATCAGCCAGTTCTGCCGCCCCGACCATGCCACGTCAAACGCTTCGTCCTGCCATAACAGGTCATGGCGAATGTAATAGCGCAACATGTTCTGACAGGTGAGATCGCGGGCAAACGCCAGATCCTCCGGCCCCGCCTCTCGGAGCTGGAATGTCATGGGACGCTCGCTACAGGAACAACCCGTCCTTGCCACACACTATCGATACGCTGAGCCACGACCAGAAGGTCGCCCGCCCCCGGAGCTGCGACGATCAGTGAACCGTCTTCCGACCAGATACCACTGCGCCCTGCGGATTGCCAACCACCCGTCAGTCCACCGTGATTGGCCATCAACACAGCCATCGTGTGTTGCCGGGCGTAGCCCTGAAGTATTGCTGTGTCGACCGCGTAACCTTTTTCGCTGATCAATACGCCGGCCGCGTACAAGCCTGCGCCCTGATCTGCGGCCGCCGCGGCATGGCTGGCATGTGAGAAATCGGCGCACACTGCCAGCGCGACCACTTCGCCGCCGATGTTCAGTGTCGGCCCGCCGAGACCGGGTGCAAAAACCAATTCCTCCCCCGCGTGCAAGTGCTGCTTGCTGTAAACCCCGAGCGAACCATCAGCCCCCAGAACCAGCGCACCAATACACACCGAATCACTGCCTTCCAGCCGAATCGGCATGCCGACTACGGCAGTGATCCTCAGCTCTCGGGCCAAATCCCTGAGAGATTGCAGCACGGCATCTTGCGGTTCGATCGCCAAAGCTGCGGCTGTTTCTCCTTCATAGCCAGTCAGCGACAACTCAGGGAAAACCAGCAACTCAACACCCTGCTGCGCTGCTGCCTCAAGGACGCGGCAATGCCGGGCAATGTTCCCGGGAAGGTCACCGGCAACGGAAATGCTCTGGGCTGCGGCAATGGTCAATGTCGACACGGTTCATCCTTGCTAATCAATCGAAGCGCAGAGTGTCACCACTCTTGCGTGCCCCTAGCAATAGGCGTTTTGTTGACTGTGCGATAGCAATTTCTGATTGCTGCGGCATATCGGCCTCTAGTAAGCTCGGCCCATTCACCGGAGACAGACCATGTTCAACGCCCTTTCACAGCTTCGTACCGCCAGCGCCTTGCGCTCGGTTGCGGCTGCCCGGGCGAATGACGTTTGCGCTCCGGTCAGCTTTTATTTTGGGTATTGGTTTAGCCACTGGCGCGCCTGATACCCAAACGGCGCCCATGAAAACGGGTCGCCTACCAGAGAATTCTCAACCCCCGGTCGGCCTCCCGACCGGGGGTTTTGTTTTTTCAGCCCCATACTTTTTCCGCAACACACCAGACACTTTGAGGATTCACGACATGAACTACGCCACTTATTACCGTTACGACAGCTCCAGCGCTTGGCGATTTACCAGCTTCCGCTCGGGACAGCCTGCCGCCTCCGATCGGTCACCTAAAGGTGGCAAGCACATACATGTAGCCAATACGGCCAACTGTCGAACACCCCAATAGGGCCGAGCGAGCGGGAAGCACCCGCCGCCAGCCCAGGAAGACCGAATATGAACTCGTCCGTTTCTGCTCTGCCGCTGTCCACTTTGAACTCTGCCAACGAAGCATTGACCCTGCGTCTGCCCAGCTCGTTGCAACTCAAACAGCAATTGCCTCTGAGCAATACCTTGAACCTGCAAGTCGCCGCCCATCGTCAGGCGATTCGCGCCATTCTCAATGGCCAGGACCCGCGACTGCTGGTCATCGTTGGCCCCTGCTCTATCCACGATCCACAATCTGCGCTTGAGTACGCCGGCAAGCTTGCTCGACTGGCTGAAGACGTCAGCGGCGAAATGCTGTTGGTGATGCGCGCCTACGTCGAGAAACCGCGTACCACGGTCGGCTGGAAAGGCCTGGCCTACGACCCGCATCTGGACGGCAGTGATGACATGGCTGGCGGCCTGACGATGTCGCGCGAGCTGATGCTGGAAATGATCCGCCTCGGTTTGCCAGTGGCCACCGAGTTGCTGCAGCCCATGGCTGCCGGATACTTCGATGACCTGTTGAGTTGGGTCGCGATTGGTGCCCGCACCACTGAATCGCAGATCCACCGGGAGATGGCCAGTGGTTTGGGCATGCCGGTAGGTTTCAAGAACGGCACCGACGGTGGCGCCGCCATTGCCGTTGACGCCATGCGTTCGGCCGCCCATCCGCACCGGCATTTCGGTGTTGACAGCCAAGGGCATCCGGCCGTCATTCAAACGCCAGGCAACCCCGACACCCACCTGGTATTGCGCGGGGGCCATAAAGGGCCGAACCATGATCGCGACAGCGTGGCGCAAATCCGCGCCGACCTGAACCGACTGAAAATTCCGAGCCGGATCATGGTCGATTGCAGCCACGCCAACAGCGGCAAAGACCCATTGCGTCAGCCTGCCGTATTCAACGAAGTGCTTGAGCAACGCTTGCAAGGTGATCGTGCTCTGATCGGCATGATGATCGAGTCTCACCTGTTCGAAGGTTGCCAGCCGCTGACCGAGTCCCTGCGTTACGGGGTTTCCATCACTGACGGCTGCCTCGGTTTCAGCGCAACCGAACACTTGCTCCTCGACGCTGCCCAGCGTCTTGCTGCACACGCCAAAGGCTGATTGCCAGGCCAGCCCTGCGGATTGATTGCAATCCGCAGGGTTGGCGACGCTACTGCTAAACCTCCACCCGCACCCGCGTCACCGCTGACTCCTGACTGACATCGTCCAGACGTTCAACGGTGTAGGACACACGCACGGTCGTGCCATCGTGCTCACGCCAGAATCGGTGCGGCACGATAAAGATCAGTGGCTTTCCCGCCGTCTCACGAGTGATTTCGCGGTCATCCCTGTGATTGAAAAGATCGCCGTCGCACTTGAGGTACACCAGCTCACCTTCCTGCGTCTGAGCATTACCCATCACGATGGTAACGCCATCAATCGAATCCTCTTTCAACAACACGCCATCTTCAGCCTCAAGTACGTCAGGAGCGTCCAGTTCACCACGCAGGAACGGGGTGACGAGAATCCTTGCTGCCTCGGACTCGCGAACGATTCCATCGACCTGCTCGACGCGATAGCGCACCACCACCTCGCCACCAAGATGTTCAGCGATATGCGCCCCGCCCACCCAAAATGACAGGACCTCTGCGACAGCAAACGCTTCGACCTTCAAGCTATCGCTGAACGTTGTCGGCAAGGCATCTGCGCCCCACTGCAACGTAACCCGATCCCCCGCAGCCATTCGCGCATAAGGCTGGAGCACGACAAGCGTGCCCTCGGTCACTCGCGCCGGATCCAGCGTCCCGCCGATCAGCCCCTCGACAATGGGTGCGAGCAACTGCGGCCGTGTATCTCCGACAGACAATTGCACACGCGACGACAACGCAGGCTCGGCTCTTGCGCTGAGCAACTTCCAGTGGATCTCCAGCGAACCGCCGTCCAGCGCCGCGATATGCATGCTTTTGATGACGAAAATGACATCCTTGCCGACCTGCGCTTCGCTGACATGGCGGACCATCTCATGCTGATAAGCAAAGCCCTCTATATCGAGGCCCTCCCAGCTCAACAGCAACTGATCGCCGCAAGCCATGCCTGCATAAGGAGCGATTCGGACAACGACCTTGCGCAACGAGGGATCAAGCACCGTCCCCTCCAGAGAATCGATGGTAACCGCTGGCAGCAGTTCGCTTGCCAGACACGGACTGACGTGGTGGCGCATCCGGTAGCAAAACTCGACTTCGTGCGTGTTCATTAGTGCCTCCATTCCTTGGAAAAAACGCCGTTTCGTGGGCGGCGTCGACAACCAACATTGAACGCTACCCCCCACATTTCCGATGTCAGCCGTCTCCGCCGCAGGCACTCGGCAAAGGCATCGAACTCGGTAGGCAAACTGCACAAAAACGCGATCAACCTAGCGATAGATGGCTGCAACTTCCGATTCGGATTTCATAAGTAGCTGAAAATTCGTACAACCCCTAGTCCAGATTCATCAGCCAAGAGAAGTCTCTTCCTACTTCTTCAACGAGATGAGTGTTTTAGAGTGGCCTCCGGATTCCCCGATGAACTTCTGTGAAAAAGGTAAGAACATGCAACGGAATGCTTCAACTCGCTATCCCATCCTGTTGGTACACGGCCTGTTCGGATTCGAGCGCATCGGTCATTTCGAGCTGTTCCATGATGTAAAGGACGCATTGAAAACGACCGGCAGCCGAGTGTTTGTTCCACAC
Organism: Pseudomonas sp. CROZ-RG-20F-R04-15; assembly: GCF_022662375.1. Taxonomy (GTDB): domain Bacteria; phylum Pseudomonadota; class Gammaproteobacteria; order Pseudomonadales; family Pseudomonadaceae; genus Aquipseudomonas. The sequence goes on from NZ_JAKNQL010000006.1 coordinate 183,690, forward strand.
CTTTCTGCTACCCATAAAAACGAAACAAGGGGTGAGCAACTGCTCGCACAGATTGATCGTGTGCTGCGTGGCACAGGCGCCGATAAAGTCAACCTCATCGGACACAGTCAGGGGGCATTGGCTGCTCGATACGCGGCTGCGCTTGCACCACACGCCGTCGCCTCGGTGACTTCCGTCAGCGGGCCGAACCACGGTTCGGAACTGGCTGATTTTCTGCGCAAGGCATTGGTACCCGGGCGGCTGCCGGAGGCTGTCGCACAAAACGTGGCGACGCTGTTTGCCAACTTTCTTTCGTTGCTCAGCGGCAGCATGACGTTGCCGCAGAACGCACTGGCGGCGCTCAATGCACTGACGACCGAAGGAGTCGGTGATTTCAACGACAAATTTCCGCAGGGACTGCCCAGGACCTGGGGCGGACACGGCCCGGAACAGGTCAACGGTGTGCGCTATTACTCGTGGAGCGGCGTCCTGCCGGCAAACAGCCCGTCGACGCTCAATCCGACCCAGAACATTTGCCACGCACTATCGCAATACTTCATGACCGAGACACAGCAGAACGATGGCTTCGTCGGCCGCTTCAGCTCTCACTTGGGACAGGTGATCCGCTCCGACTATCCGCTGGACCATCTGGGCAGCCTGCGCCGCACAGCCAGTACCGTCACGGCTGTGCCCGACCCGATTGGACTGTACGTTGAACATGCCGAACGTCTGCGCGCCGCGAATCTCTGAGCCAAGCCACGGACAATCGAACGGAACTTTGCCGAGAATTCGCCCACTGAATCCGGTAGGCTCCACACTTTACTGAAATAGATTGGAGAGTTTCCCCATGGCTAAAGCCACTGCCCGCCACATCCTGGTTTCCAGCGAAGACAAGTGCAACGAACTCAAGGCCCAGATCGAAGGCGGCGCTGATTTCGCCGAAATCGCCAAGGCCAACTCCACCTGCCCGTCCAGCCGTCAGGGCGGCGACCTGGGCTCGTTCGGTCCTGGCCAGATGGTCAAGGAATTCGACACCGTGGTCTTCAGCGCGCCAATCAACGTCGTGCAAGGTCCGGTGAAGACTCAGTTCGGTTATCACCTGCTGGAAGTCACCAGCCGTCAGGACTGATCCGTAGCCTGATTGTTTACCAACGGCCCGCCTTCTGGTGGGCCGTTGCGTTTCAGTTACATATACGGCTGGCGGCTGGCGCGCCTCTCGCGTACAACTTGCGCTTATCGATTTCCCGGTTCCAAGGCTGACAATGCGACTGGTTTTCCCCACATTGATGTTCACCGCCCTCGCCCTGCTGACAGGCGCCGCTGGCGTGAACGCTGCACCGCAACACGCGCTGACCGTTTACGGCGAACCTGCCAAGTACCCCGCCGGTTTCAGCCATTTCGACTACACCAATCTGCAAGCGCCCAAGGGTGGGACGATGCGCCGCTCGGCCATCGAGATCGGCCACTTCGACCATGTCCTTCCTTATATAGACAAAGGCATCGGCGTCACTCAGATCGATGGCTTGCTTTACTCGCCACTGGCCCAGCGTTCGCTGGACGAGCCTTACACCGTCTATGGCCTGGTCGCGCAAAAGATGGAGCGCTCGGACGATGGTCTGTCGCTGCGGTTCTTCATCAATCCCAAGGCACGCTTTGCCGATGGCAAGCCGATTACCGCCGAAGACGTACGCTACACCTACGATTTATTGATGACCCAGGGCAGCCTGCGTTATCGCACCCAGTTTGCTGACGTCAAAGGCGTCGAAGTGGAAGGCCCGTTGACCGTGCGCTTCGACTTCAAGAGCAATGAAAACCGCACCCTGCCCCTGGACGTCGCGACCCTGCCGGTATTTCCCGAGCATTGGTGGAAGAGCCGCGATTTCGCCGGCGGTGGCGGTTATGAGCCACCACTGGGCAGCGGCCCCTATCGAGTCGGCAAAGTCGATTCGGGGCGCAGCATCACCTTTGAACGCAACGCCGATTGGTGGGGCAAAGACTTGCCGGTCAGTCGCGGCCTCTACAATTTCGATCATTTCAGCATCGAATACTTCGGTGATACCGACGTCGCCCGGCAAGTGCTGCGCGGTGGTGCCTATGACTACAACCGCGAGTTCTCGGCCACGGGCTATTCGATCGGCTACGACAGCCCCGCACTAAGCGACGGACGCCTGCAAAAAGCGCATCTGGCTACCGAGGCGCCACAATCGGCCCAGGGCTTTGTGTTCAATCTGCAAAAACCTGTATTCGCCGATCGCCGTGTGCGCCAGGCTCTGGCCATGCTTTGGGACTTCGAGTGGAGCAACCGGCAGATGATGCGCGGCATGTATATCCGCCAGCAGAGCTACTTTTCCAACACGCAACTGGCGGCAAGCGAATTGCCTGATGCACAGGAGCTGAAAATCCTCGAACCGCTGCGCGGCCAGGTTCCCGACGAAGTCTTCAACACAGTCTTTGAAGCGCCGAAAACCGATGGCAGCGGCCTGATCCGCGACAAACAATTGCAAGCCCTCGAATTACTCGAACAAGCGGGCTGGAAACCGGATGGCGATCAACTGGTGAATGCCCAGGGCGAGCCGCTGACCTTCACCTTCCTTGTCAGCCAGAACGGCATGGACCGGCTGCTGCTGCCGTACAAACGCACGCTGAAACAGATCGGCATCGACCTGAACATCCGCCGCATCGACTCCTCGCAATACGTCAATCGCCTGATGAGCCGTGACTACGACATGATTGTCACCGGCTACCCGGTCAGCACTTCGCCGGGCGGCGAGTTGCTCAATTACTTCGCTTCCGCGTCGGCCAACGACCCGGGCGCGAACAACTACATGGTGTTGAAAAATCCGGCAGTGGACACATTGATCAACGGCCTGATCCGCGCCTCCACCCAGTCCGACATGCTGCATTACGCCCATGCTCTGGATCGGGTACTGCAATGGAATTACTACTGGATTCCCAACTACTATCCACCCGGCACCTCGACCGTCTGGTGGAACCGTTTCGGTATACCTACAGTGCAAGCCAGCAATGACGAAGCCATCGAGAGCTGGTGGGAAATCAGCAGCACACCACTGACCAATCAGCAGATGACCGCCGAAAAAATTGCCCGTGGCAGACCCGGAGGGCCGCACTGATGTGGGGTTACATACTGCGGCGTTTGCTGCTGATCATCCCGACGCTGGTGATCATTCTGCTGGTCAATTTCGTGATCATTCAAGCCGCTCCCGGTGGCCCGGTAGAACAGGCCATCGCCCACCTGCAAGGGATCGGCGGCGCCAGTGTTGGTGGCGGCGCCAGCGAAACCATGAGCGGCACCTCCCGCGCCAGTCGCGGCCTCGATCCGCAACTGATCAAGGACATCGAAAAACAGTACGGCTTCGACAAGCCGGCCCATGAACGCCTGTGGCTGATGTTGAAGAACTACGCGCAACTGGATTTCGGCAAAAGCTTTTTCCGCGGCGCGACGGTCACCGACCTGATCCTGGAAAAAATGCCGGTGACCATTTCCCTCGGGTTGTGGGCGACGCTGATCACCTACCTGGTGTCGATCCCGCTGGGGATCCGCAAGGCCGTGCACCATGGCAGTCATTTCGATATCTGGAGCAGCACAGCGATCATCATCGGCTACGCAATGCCGGCGTTTCTGTTTGCGATGTTCCTGATCGTGGTGTTTGCCGGCGGCACGTCGCTGAACTGGTTTCCAGTGCGCGGTCTGGTCTCGGACAACTTTGAATCACTGTCGACTCTCGGCAAAATCGCCGACTACTTCTGGCATCTGGTACTGCCGGTGACGGCGCTGGTGATCGGTGGTTTCGCCACGCTGACAATCCTGACGAAAAACTCGTTTCTCAATGAAATCACTCGTCAGTACGTGGTCACCGCGCGCGCCAAAGGCCTGAGCGAACGTCGCGTGCTCTACGGGCATGTGTTCCGCAACGCGATGCTGCTGGTGGTGTCCGGCATCCCGCAGGCGTTCATCAGCGTGTTCTTCGCTGGCTCCCTGCTGATCGAGGTGATCTTCTCCCTCGACGGCCTCGGACGCATGAGCTACGAAGCCGCGGTGTCGCGGGATTACCCGGTGGTGTTCGGTTCGCTGTTCATCTTCACCCTCTTCGGCCTGCTGATAAAACTCGTCGGTGACCTGTGTTACACGCTGGTCGATCCGCGTATCGATTTCGCCGCGAGGAACGCCTGATGTTCAAGCTCTCGCCTCTGGGCCGTCGTCGCTTCGAACGCTTCAAGAAAAACCGCCGTGGCTGGTGGTCGCTGTGGCTGTTCATCGGCCTGTTTGTAGTGACGCTGGGTGGCGAATTGATCGCCAACGACAAGCCTCTGGTCGTCAGCTATCAGGACCAATGGTATTTCCCGGTGTTCAAGCGCCACACTGAGCAGGAGTTCGGCGGACAGCTGCCGTTTCAGGCCGATTACCGTAGCGATCATGTGCAGAACCTGATCCGCAAGGACGGTGGCTGGCTGCTGTTCCCGCCGATTCCGTTCAGTGACGACACGCCGAACTACGACCTCACCCAACCAGCGCCGAGCCCGCCTACGTCGGTCAACTGGCTGGGCACCGACGACCAGTCGCGGGATGTGCTGGCACGGGTGATTTTCGGCGCGCGGGTGTCGATTCTGTTTGCCTTGATGCTGACCTTTGTCAGCGCCCTGATCGGCATCGCCGCCGGGGCGTTGCAGGGTTACTACGGCGGCTGGGTCGATCTGCTCGGGCAACGTTTGCTGGAAGTCTGGTCGGGGCTGCCGGTGCTGTACCTGCTGATCATTCTCTCCGGTTTTGTCGAACCGAACTTCTGGTGGCTGCTGGGGATCATGGCGCTGTTTTCATGGCTGGCGCTGGTGGATGTGGTGCGCGCCGAGTTCCTGCGCGGACGCAATCTGGAGTACGTCAAAGCCGCGCGCGCGCTGGGCTTGAGCGACCGCAAGGTGATCTTCCGGCACATTCTGCCCAACGCCATGAACGCGACGCTGAGCTACTTGCCGTTCATTCTGACCGGAGCGATTTCCACCCTCACCGCGCTGGATTTTCTCGGATTCGGCATGCCTGCCGGCAGTGCTTCGCTGGGTGAGTTGATCGGTCAGGGCAAACAGAACCTGCAAGCACCCTGGCTTGGGTTGACGGCGTTTTTCACCCTGGCGCTGATCCTTTCCTTATTGGTGTTCATCGGCGAAGCGTTGCGAGACGCGTTCGACCCTCGATCCTGAAGCGTGGCCATGACTGACAACCTGATTGAAATCCGTAACCTCAACGTCGCTTTCCATGGCCAGAGCGTGGTGCGCGACCTGTGCCTGGACATCCGCCCCGGTGAGTGCCTGGCATTGGTGGGCGAGTCGGGCTCGGGCAAATCGGTGACCGCCCATTCGATTCTGCAATTGCTGCCCGAAAGCGAAGCACAAACCACCGGCAGCATTCGCTATCGCGGGCAGGAGCTGATCGGTGCCGAGCCCAAGGTCTTGCGCGAATTACGCGGCAACCGCATTGCGATGATCTTTCAGGAACCGATGACCTCGCTCAATCCGCTGCACACCATCGAAAAGCAGATCGGCGAGACGCTGCTTTTGCATCGGGGTCTTGGCGGCAAAGCTGCGCAGCAACGCATCCTCGAACTGCTCGGACTGGTGGGCATCCAGAAACCCGAGGAGCGGCTCAAGGCCTATCCCCATCAGCTCTCTGGCGGACAACGGCAACGGGTGATGATCGCCATGGCCCTGGCCTGCGAACCGGAGCTGTTGATCGCCGATGAGCCGACCACCGCGCTCGACGTGACGGTGCAGCGCAAGATCCTGCTGTTGCTCAAATCCCTGCAACAACGCCTGGGCATGTCGCTGCTGCTGATCAGCCACGACCTCAATCTGGTGCGCAGCATTGCGCAGCGCGTGTGCGTGATGAAGGCCGGGGAAATCGTCGAACAGGCACCTTGCGAAACCTTGTTCACCGAGCCAAAGCATCCTTACAGCTGCGTGCTGCTCAACGCCGAACCCGAAGGTGAAGCACTGCCCCGGGATGAACGCGAAAACGTGCTGGAAGTGGATGATCTGAAGGTCGAGTTCGTCGTCGGTGGCGGTCTGTTTCAGCGCAAGCAATACCTGCGGGCAGTGGATGGCATCAGCCTGAGTATCCAGCGTGGCAAGACGCTGGGCATCGTTGGCGAATCCGGATCCGGCAAGTCGACGCTGGGCCAGGCGATCCTGCGTCTGCTCGACTCCGAGGGCAGTATCCGCTTTCAGGGCCAAGCGCTCGACGGCCTCAATCAAAAACAGATGCGCCCATGGCGCCGACAGATGCAGGTGGTGTTTCAGGATCCGTTCGGCAGTCTCAGCCCGCGCATGTCGGTGGCGCAGATCATCAGCGAAGGCCTCGAAGTGCACTGTGAATCGAGCGCTGATGAGTGCGATGAACAAGTGATCCGCGTGCTTAAGGAGGTCGGCCTCGATCCGCAAAGTCGCCATCGCTACCCCCACGAATTCTCCGGTGGCCAGCGCCAGCGCATTGCCATCGCGCGGGCCTTGGTACTGAAACCGGCGCTGATCCTGCTTGATGAGCCGACGTCTGCGCTGGATCGCACGGTGCAAAAACAAGTGGTCGCCCTGCTCCGCCAGCTTCAGGAAAAACACGGCTTGACCTATCTGTTCATCAGCCATGACCTGGCAGTGGTACGCGCCCTGGCCCACGACATGATCGTGATCAAGGACGGCAAAGTGGTCGAGCGTGGCGCCAGTCATGAGGTGTTCGACGCGCCGCAGCATCCGTATACCAAAGAGCTGTTGGCGGCGGCGCATCCGGGGTAGGCATAATCTGTGCTCGACCTGAAACCGGGTCACGGCTTTCGCGAGCAGGCTCGCACCCACAAAGGTCAAGCTCGCTTACAAAATTTGTGAACAACCCTGTCCACTGTGGGAGCGAGCCTGCTCGCGAAAAGGCCGGCGCAGGCAACATACAATCAGGATCAGCCTCCATGAACACCACCGAAAGCCTCAAGGACTACCAACGGGTTCGCAGCCTGGCGATCCGTTCGCTGTTCGAGATCATCGAGCAGTCCAGCGAAGGCACGGTGATTGTCGATCGCGATGCCAACATCGTCTGGATGAACGAGCGTTACGCCCGGCGCTTCGGTCTTGAATCGGCAGCAGGTGCGATCGGCAAACCCTGTGAGAGCGTGATCCCCGGCAGTTTGTTGCGCGAGGTCGTGCGCACCGGGCGGCCCATTCTTCTGGACATGCAGGACACCCCGAAAGAACCCTTGGTGGTGATGCGTCTGCCGATTCATGACGACGCCGGCACGGTGATCGGCGCGATCGGTTTTGCCCTGTTCGATGAACTGCGCACTCTGTCGCCGATGCTCAAGCGCTACTTGAGCATGCAGGAAGAACTGGCCTCGACCCGCTCACTACTGCGCGCCCGGCAAACCAAATACAACTTCGCCCATTTCATCGGCACCAGTGCCGCCAGCCTTGAAGTCAAACGCCGCGCCCGACGCAGTGCCAGCGCCGAATCGCCGGTGTTGCTGCTCGGCGAAACCGGCACCGGCAAAGAACTGCTGGCCCAGGCCATTCACAGCGCCTCGCCACGGGCGCACAAAGCGTTCGTCAGCATCAACAGCGCAGCGATTCCCGAGGCACTGCTGGAAGCAGAGTTTTTCGGCACGGCACCCGGTGCGTTCACCGGCGCCGACCGCAAGGGTCGCACCGGCAAGCTGCAGATCGCTCAGGGCGGCACGCTGTTTCTCGACGAGATCGGTGACATGCCGCTGCCCTTGCAGAGCAAACTGCTGCGTGTGCTGCAGGAAAAGGAATTCGAACCGGTCGGTTCCAACGACGTGATTCAGAGTGACGTTCGGGTGATTGCCGCGACTTCGACCGATCTGCAAGCGGCGATCAAACGCGGTGAGTTCCGCGCCGACTTGTACTACCGCCTCAATGTGTTGCCGATTCAAGTGCCGGCGCTGCGTGAACGTCTTGATGACCTGCCAGCGCTCAGCGAAGCCATTCTTGAAGAGCTGCGCAGTCAGCATGAACTGCACGGTGATGCGCTGGCATTGCTCGGACAGCACGCGTGGCCGGGGAACATTCGCGAACTGCGCAATGTGCTGGAACGGGCGGCGTTGCTCAGCGATGACTTGATGCTGACCGAGCAGGATATTCTTGCGGCGATTGGCACGTTGACGCCGGTCGAGCGTGGTTCTGCCCCATCGGCTGAGGTGGCGCCAGGGGAAACATTCGCCCAGGCACGCGAGCGGTTTGATCGGCAGTTGATTCAGTCTGCCCTCGCGCAATGCACGGGCAATGTACCGCAAACAGCTGCTCGGCTGGGGCTTGGGCGGTCGACGTTGTACAAGAAAATGGTGGCGCTGGGGATTGCTTGAGTCTCGATAAAGAGACGCGGATCTCATTAGTTAGAAAATTCGCCAGGATCAAAAGATCGCAGCCTTCGGCAGCTCCTACAGGGAAATATTGGCTCCGCACTGTAGGAGCTGCCGAAGGTTGCGATCTTTTCGGCTCAATGCCGTCTCCATAGTGAGACAAAAACTCTGAAACCTACCCTACTCGCACGATAATATCGTTATATTTCAACGCGTTATATAACTGGCACAGATCTCGCTACCACCTCTCCTACACCCGTTCCACCCACAAAAATAACAATTCTGGAGAGACGCACCATGAGTGTGATCATTGCCTTGGCGGCCCTCGCGCTGCTGATGCTCGCCGCCTACCGCGGCTACAGCGTTATCCTCTTCGCGCCGATTGCCGCCCTCGGCGCTGTGCTACTCACCGACCCCTCTGCCGTCGCCCCCGCGTTCACCGGGGTGTTCATGGAGAAAATGGTCGGGTTCATCAAGCTATATTTTCCTGTGTTCCTGCTCGGTGCCGTGTTTGGCAAGTTGATCGAACTGTCGGGTTTCTCCCGCTCGATCGTTGCGGCCGCGATTCGGTTGCTCGGCACCAAACAGGCAATGCTGGTGATCGTGCTGGTCTGCGCCCTGCTCACTTATGGCGGCGTGTCGCTGTTCGTCGTGGTGTTTGCGGTGTACCCGTTTGCCGCCGAGATGTTCCGCCAGAGCGACATTCCCAAACGCCTGATTCCGGCGACCATCGCCCTCGGCGCCTTCTCGTTCACCATGGACGCCCTGCCCGGCACGCCGCAGATCCAGAACATCATCCCCAGCACGTTCTTCAATACCACCGCGTGGGCGGCACCGTGGCTGGGCGTGATCGGTACGATTTTCGTGTTCTGCGCCGGTATGCTGTTTCTTCAGCGTCAACGCAATAAAGCCCAACGCGCCGGTGAAGGCTACGGCACCGAACTGCGCAACGAGCCGGAAACCGCCGAAGATCTGAAGCTGCCGAACCCATGGATTGCGCTGTCGCCGTTGCTGGCAGTGGGCATCATGAACCTGCTGTTTACCCAGTGGATTCCGCAGTGGTATGGCAAGACCCATAGCCTCGCGCTGCCGGGCATGGCCACGCCAGTCACCACCGAGATCGCCAAACTGACGGCGATCTGGGCGGTGCAAGCGGCTTTGCTGATTGGCATTCTGATGGTGCTGGCGTTCGGTTTTCAGGCGATTCGCAGCAAGCTCGCCGAGGGCAGCAAAAGCGCGGTCAGCGGTGCGTTGCTGGCGGCGATGAACACCGCATCCGAATATGGCTTCGGCGCAGTGATCGCTTCGCTGCCGGGCTTTCTGGTATTGGCTGACTGGCTCAAGCAGATCCCCAATCCGCTGGTCAACGAGGCCATCACCGTGACGCTGTTGGCGGGTATCACCGGCTCGGCGTCGGGCGGCATGAGCATTGCGCTGGCGGCGATGTCAGAACAGTTCATCAATGCGGCCCACGCCGCGAACATTCCGCTGGAAGTGCTGCACCGCGTTGCCGCGATGGCCAGTGGCGGCATGGACACCCTGCCGCACAACGGCGCGGTCATCACCTTGCTCGCGGTGACGGGACTGACCCACCGCGAAGCCTATAAAGACATTTTCTGTATTACGCTGATCAAGACCCTCGCGGTTTTCGTTGTGATCGGCACTTTCTACGCCACTGGCATTGTGTGAGGTATTCATGACCACTCTTTCCGGCAAAACCGCACTGGTTACCGGTTCCACCAGCGGCATTGGCTTGGGTATCGCCCTGAGCCTGGCCAAGGCCGGCGCAAACCTGATTCTCAACGGTTTCGGCGATGCGTCGACAGTCATCGCTGAAGTCGCCCGGTTCGGTGGCAAGGTTGGCCATCACCCGGCGGATGTCAGTGATCCGGCGCAGATCGCCGAGATGATCGCCTACGCCGAGCGCGAGTTCGGCGGTGTCGACATTCTGGTCAACAACGCCGGCATCCAGCATGTCGCCGCTGTCGAGGAGTTTCCGGTCGAGCGCTGGGACTCGATCATCGCCATCAACCTGTCTTCGGTGTTTCACAACACACGCCTGAGCCTGCCGGGGATGCGCACCAAAGGCTGGGGACGAATCATCAATATCGCCTCCGTGCACGGTCAGGTGGGCTCGACCGGCAAAGCCGCTTACGTTGCCGCCAAGCATGGGGTGATCGGTTTGACCAAAGTGGTCGGCCTGGAAACCGCGACCAGCAACGTCACCTGCAACGCCATTTGTCCGGGCTGGGTGTTGACGCCGCTGGTGCAGAAGCAGATCGATGACCGAGCGGCCAACGGTGTCGATCCGCAGCAGGCGCAGCATGATCTGCTGGCCGAGAAACAGCCGTCACTCGAGTTCGTGACACCGCAGCATCTGGGCGAACTGGTGCTGTTCCTGTGCAGCGAGGCTGGCAGTCAGGTGCGTGGCGCTGCGTGGAATATTGATGGTGGGTGGCTGGCCCAATAGCACAGCAATCCCCCTCTGTGGGAGCGAGCCTGCTCGCGAAAGCGGTGGGTCATCCAATGAAGTCGTTGAATATGCGGACGTCTTCGCGAGCTGGCTCGCTCCCACAGGTGTTATGTGTGCGCTCGACCTTGTGCATGAATAAAACAAGAGGCAACCAATGTCCGACATCCTCTGGCAACCCGATGCCAACCGTATCGCCAAGTCGCGCATGGACGCTTTCCGTCGTGCGGCCAATCAACGCCATCACCTGAAACTCGACGACTACCCGGCCCTCCACCAATGGAGCGTCGAGCAGCGCGCAGAGTTCTGGCAGGCGATCGTCGATTTCTTCGATATCCGCTTCCACACGCAGCCTGATGCCGTGCTGCGTGAAGGCACGAAAATGCCGGACGCCGAGTGGTTTCCCGGCGCTACGTTGAACTTCGCCGAGCATTTGCTGCGTCGTCGCGACGATGCCGTGGCGGTCATTAGCGTGGCAGAGAACGGCCAGCGCGAGCAATTGACCTGGGCTGAACTGGCCGAGCACGTCGCCGGGTTTCAGGCGAGCTTGCGGGCCACCGGAGTTGGCCTCGGCGATCGCGTCGCTGCATGCATGCCCAATACCTGGCAGACGCTGGTCGCGATGCTCGCCACCACCAGCCTTGGCGCGATCTGGTCGTGCTCTTCGCCGGACTTCGGCACCCACGGCGTGATCGACCGCTTCGGTCAGATCGAACCGAAGGTACTGATCACCTGCGCGGGTTATCGCTATGCCGGCAAGGCGATCGACCAGAGCGTCAAAATCAACGGAATACTCGAGCAACTGCCAACGTTAAGGCAGTTGATCATCGTGCCTTACGCTCACCCGCACGCCCAGGTCGAGACCTACCGGACGCGCGCCGAAGTGACGTTGTGGGATGACTTCTATGAAGCAGGCGGCGAAGCGGATTTTGTCCCGGTGCCGTTCAATCATCCGCTGTACGTGTTGTATTCCAGCGGTACCACTGGCGTGCCCAAATGCATCATTCACAGCACCGGCGGCGTACTGCTGCAACACGTCAAGGAACACGGCCTGCATTGCGATCTTGGTCCTGGCGATCGACTGTTTTACTACACGACGTGCGGCTGGATGATGTGGAACTGGCTGGTCTCCGCGCTCGCGGTCGGCAGCGCTGTGGTGCTGTATGACGGTTCGCCGTTTCATCCGGACAACCAGCGTTTGCTCGAGCTGATCGACGATGAACGCATCAGCGTGTTCGGCACCAGCCCCAAGTTCCTCGCCACCCTCGAAAGCAGCGGCGCCAAACCCCGCGAAAGCCATGATCTGGGGAGCCTGAAAACGCTGCTGTGCACCGGCTCGGCGCTGTCGCCGCAAAGCTATGACTTCGTCTATCGCGACTTCAAACCTGATGTGTGTCTGGCCTCGATGTCTGGCGGCACGGATATCGTCTCGTGCTTCGTCAATGGCAACCCGCTGTCGCCAGTGCGTCGCGGTGAGAACATGGGCAAAAGCCTGGGCATGGCAGTTGAAGTGTGGAATGACGCCGGCCAGCCGGTCGTGGGCGAAAAAGGCGAACTGGTCTGCACCCGGCACTTCCCGGCGATGCCGATCGGTCTGTGGAATGACTCGGACGGAACGAAATTGCGGCAGTCGTATTTCAGCCTGTTTCCCGGCGTCTGGGCACAGGGCGATTACGCTGAACAACGGCCCCATGGCGGGATGCTGATCCACGGGCGCTCGGACGCCGTGCTCAATCCCGGCGGCGTGCGCATTGGCACGGCAGAAATATATCGTCAGGTCGAGAAAGTCGCTGAAGTGCTGGACAGCGTCGCTATCGGTCAGCAGTGGCAGGACGATGTGCGGGTTGTACTGTTTGTCAGATTGCGCGAAGGGATTGCACTGGACGAGGCGCTGGAACAGCGCATCCGGCAGGTGATCCGCGCCAATACCACCCCAAGGCATGTACCGGCGAAGATCATTGCAGTGACGGACATTCCGCGCACCATCAGCGGCAAGGTAGTGGAACTGGCCGTGCGCGAAGTGGTGCACGGCCGACCGGTGAAAAACACCGATGCGCTGGCCAATCCCGAAGCGCTGGAGCAGTTTCGGGATCGGCCGGAGCTCGCCATTTGAACTCGGCGCTGCTGCCCTGACAGAAAATGTCGGTGGCAGCGCTTGGCGTCAGCGGGGTTTGTTCAACGTAATGACAATCGGCTCGACAATCGTCTTGCCGCCACTGGCATCGAGCGCGCGGCGAACAATCGCCATGTTGTCGTCAAAGGTGACTTTGTCCGACATCATCTGGCTCAGCAACGAAGTGGCCAGGCCAAGAGAGTCGGCATTCTCGAAGGCATCGGACACCGCATGGTAACTCGCGATCGAATCCGTCACACGCAAGTTGCCGGATGCAAGATTCAGCAGTTGTGTTACATCAAGTCGCTGTCCACTGTTGCTTGTATGCTCCGTATCGATGGCGTAGCCAACATCGACTGTTTGGGCGCTGCCATGGAACAACTCATGTATCAGGTCATCGGCCACGACATCATGATTGAAACCCAGATTGACGAAATGCTTGTTCAGGTTTTGGGTATAGATCTCAACAAATGCAATACCGGATGCTTCGCTGGAACTCGCGCTTTTCCAACGTTTGTAGCTATCCACATCGAACGAGGCAATTGATTCGTTATTTTTGAACCCATCGAGAATTGTATTGCTCATTGAAAAGCCAGCGAAATCAAAGCGAATCAAGCGCAGATAATTCACCAGCCGATCAGTAGCTACCTTGGAGGTGTTACCGAACAATGCCTTCATCAGCAGATCGCCGTCTCGCTTGAAATCATGTTGGCTGATGACATCGATGGCGTTGTCAATCTTGGCCCGAGCGCGGGGCAGACTTTTTTCGATGAAATTGCGCGTATAGCTTGCGGGCAGTGTTCTGGGTGAATGCGGAAACCGTACGGGAGCTTGATACGCGAAACCTTGCAACGGATTGCCCCACATATTGCCGCGACGGTTCAAGGCATACCATTTGTTGCCACTGCGGGCGGCCAGAACAGCGACGATGTTGCCCGTGGCGCCACGTGGCTTCCAGTTACCCAACCCCAAATGGGCATGCGAAGCGCTGATCAAATCATAGGATTGACGGCGACCACTGAATGTATGCAACTGACTGTTTGCCTTGGCAATGAGTTCATGGCTGTTTTTGCTAAAACGCAAATAACCCTTTTGCACCAGTTTGCTGCCCGCCTGAATGCCAGAGGGCACCCCATCCAGCGGATTGAAAAGGGAAATGGCCGAGGTGAATGCCAACCTGGTAAAACGCGCCGCTTTGGATGTCGTTGAAATAGCCTTGGCCGAAATGCTCAACACTTTGGAGCCAGCGCCAGCCACCGTACCGATCAGACCGATGCCATCCATCAAACATCCGTAAATCCCGTCCACCACCTTGTCGTGTTCACCCGAGGCAATATCCTCGATGCATCTTTTGAAAGGCACCACCAAGTCGATGAAATAGGTCAGCAGTCTCTCGCCCTCCTCTTTGGAGAGCTCGAGTGGCGTTGGTATACGAACTAACTCTCTCAGTTCTTTTTTGTTCAAGTAGGGTCGATGTTCAACTAGAAACCCAGCGATACGGGCGATATTGGAATCGTTGAATTTTTGATAGAAACCCTGCTTTGGCATTGAAATTGTTGGTGGGCTCTTCAGCATGCCGAAGTAATCGATGATCGCCATACTGCTGTGAATCGAAGCGTCTTCGGCAGCAGCATGGGTATATCGTTTTACATCGAGCGGGAGACTTTCAGTCGTTGTGATACTCACTTGAGTCGTTGGATTTGCGGCAGCGCTCATTCTTGAACGCTGTTGCAGTTTTCGCTCTCGCTTGATGAAGGCAGCCAACGCGTCATTTTTTCGGGTTTCTGCGCGCGAGGTAAACAATTCATAGCAGATGTCAGCATTCTCGTAAGTCGCATACATCACAATGCCAAATCGTCCCGTGGCGGCATCTCTGCTTTGTTGTGTTTCTCGTTCGGTCTTGATGTCCAGCGGGCCGCCAAGCCGACGCGATTTTAAATAAACGGCAGACTCGCGCACCGTGAAAAAGTGAATATCCGAATTCATGAACGCTTGCAGATCCGCCTCTGGCATCTGCGCACATGCCAGCTTTACGGTGGACAACATGGCGCTATTCAAATCATCAAAATGCACAGCCAATTGTCGATCCATCTCCTCGTCACAGGACCCGAGTTTCAACAGATTCGGATAACGCGTGTACAGGCTGACACCGGACGGATTGTAGTTGATGGCCGGTCTGGGAACGCCGTTGGTGACCAGGCGTACAGTACGTCTGTCCCACTGCCCGGTGACCAGATCACCCGATTGATGCAAGTCGATCATGGACATGACCTGCTGCCCGCCTTTCTCGGAAAGTGCTTTTTCGTCGAGGCTGTCACACCCCGGCGCGGCGATTTTCAAAGCCGCACGCGCAATCTCCACCCTGTCGGGTAGGGGCGACGAAAATGCCCTGGCGATTTGAACAAACGTTTCCGAGTGTCGCTCGAATGCATCAAGCGCACGCCGAGTGCTGGTTTCCTCTGCTTGCTCGAGTTCATCGGTGGTCACAATCCGGTTGATCAGTGCCCAATCGACGATCGGGTCGATCATGGCCAGATCACGTTTATGTTTGTGCGGCTCACTGACCGGCTCCAGTTCACCGTAAGCCATGATCTGCGCATAGGTCATGAATCGCGTTGCACCGGTTTTTACAGTCTCGACCAGAATGACGGCGCGACAGAAATTGATCCACGCAATCGAGCCGAGAGGAACCGACGATGGAATCTCCCTGACCAGAAACTCTGGTGCATTACGGGCCATCAGCAAGTTCACTGCCAACGGCTCCAAACCCGCATCAACCCATTGCCTGCTTCGCAAAGAAATCGCAACTTCTTCGCGTATGTCCGAGGGATGACGATCAACATTTTTCGGTGCATACAGATCAATCCCGGCAACGCAATTGCGCTTCACGCCATGACCGACAGACGGATCGAGATCAAGCAATATTGCCGTCGTCAGTAATTGACGGAGGATGTCATCGGCGACTTCCTGACCTTCGTTCCCACCGAACCAGCCCAGTTCTTTCAAATAGTCGCTGGCAAGACTCCGAGAAACCGAATAATTGACAAACTGGCTGATCAGTTGGGCCGCGCTTTCATGCGTGACAGCGGAGCGACCGGTGACATTGTAGAGAGCCGTCAGGAGTTTTCTCTGCGGCATCAATTTGGCAGTCGCATTGCGGATAGCTGCGAATTGTTCTTCGGATAGCGCAACCAATGCCTGATTATCGCTCTCGAAGTGCTCCCAGTAATTCCCTGGTTCATCGACTCGAGGATCAAATTTGAAAAGGGCAATCAGCTCCCGGACTTTTGCCTTGTTTTCGGGCAGTTTTATGTCATGAAATCGAAACCATTGATCGAGTGTCATATCGTTATCAGGCCATATGTAACCACCTGCCACTTCCGCCACATCAGAAATCAACTTCAATATGGGCTGCGTTGCCTTGCTCTCTCGAAAGTAGCCAGCCGCAACCAGATCAATCCAACCACTTGCGGAACGAACTTCCATTTTCCCGTCGGCAGTAACACGTATCAAACCATTATGTTTGGTTGCCCGCTCCTGAGAAAGTGCACTGTTTACCGGGGTGGTCTCGAGCAATTCATTGAGCAGAAGCCGGCCCGGGTTGTAAATCTCGTACAACGACGATCCCGCCTGCAACTCCACTTCATGCGCGTACCAACTGATCTTTTGATCATCAGTGTACTTGGTTAACGCTTCCTCAAGCTGAGCCAGAACCAATTGACGCTCAACCGCATCTGCTTCAATCCTGCACTTCCATTCGGAAAGCGCAACCGCCGAAGACCGGAGTACTTTATTTTTAGCTTTCCCGCTTATCATTAGAACCTCATCAAGTTAACCAGCTGAGACTTTCAGCCCGATGACGTTCTACTGTCTTTGGTACGACCATGCGACCTCATAAATATTAGATGCTGTTTCACAAGAGACACTTACAGGCAACTAACAATCGAAAATCAATCCATTAAGCCCCACTCGCCTGACGTTGAATTAATTTTGCCACTTGCCTCTCCGGCAAGTTTCATCCGCAACTTCAAATTATTAACCGAGTCTGCATTCTTCAAAGCTTCCTGTGCATTGACTGCACCTTCGGCGACCAATGCAAACAGTGCTGCATCAAATGTCTGCATACCCAGTTCGGTGGATTTGTCCATCATCGCTTTCAGCTCTTCGAACTGGCCCCGCCGAACCAGGTCGGCGATCGTTGGTGTGCCCAACAACACCTCGACAGCCGCCCTTCGCTGCCCATCAACAGTGCGCACTAACCGTTGCGAGATAAACGCTTTCAAATTATTGCCCAGCGTATGCAGCAACTGCGGCCGCCGCTCTTCCGGGAACATATTGATAATTCGATCCAGCGCTTGATTGGCGTTGGTAGCATGCAACGTCGACAACACCAGATGCCCGGTATCGGCAAACGCCAAAGCATGTTCCATGGTTTCGCGATCGCGGATTTCGCCGATCAGCACCACATCCGGCGCCTGGCGCAACGTGTTCTTCAACGCCGCATGAAAACTGCGCGTATCGACCCCGACTTCACGTTGATTGATGATCGAACGCTGGTGCCGATGGATGTACTCGATCGGATCCTCGATGGTGATGATGTGCCCGGTACTGTGGCGATTGCGGTGGTCGATCAATGCTGCCAGCGAGGTCGACTTACCGGAATCGGTGGCGCCGACAAAGAGGATCAGCCCTTGTTTGAGCATGACGGTATCGAGCAATACCGCCGGCAGTTTCAGATCGGCGAAGCGCGGAATATCGAGTTTGACGTTACGAATCACGATGGATACATCGTTACGCTGTTTAAAGATGTTTACGCGAAAACGACCGACGCCCGTTCGCGAAATCGCCAGGTTCATTTCCAGATCCCGGTCGAACTCCCGCCGCTGCTCGGCGTCCATCAGGGAAGCTGCTATCGCGGCGGTGTCACCCAGTTTGAAGGGCTGTTCGCTCAGCGCTGTCAGCACGCCGTCGATACGCGCGCTCGGCGGTGCTCCCGTGGAGAGGAACAAGTCGGAACCGTTTTTATTGGACAAAACTGACAACAGTGCATCGATTTCCATGGCAAAAAGCACCCGCGAAGCATTCAATGAACAGACAATGGCCTGCGCCTGGCGCAGATCAACTGCAACAATGATAGACGTCGCCTCACCGAACCACGCTCAGGACTGAAGTAATGAATGCTGTACCGAACACCGACGACGCTCAGGCACTGATCGCCCGCACCGACTGGAGCCGTAGCCCGCTGGGTGCTGCCGGCAACTGGCCGCAGAGCCTGCGTACGGCGGTGGACATCGTGATTCACTCGCCCATGCCGATGCTGTTGTTGTGGGGCCCGCAGCTCACGCAGATCTACAACAACGGGTTCGCCCTGCTCGCCGGGCACAAGCATCCGCACGCTTTCGGACAGCCTGCGCACCAGATCTGGCCAGAACTTCAAGAGTTTACCGACCCCATTTACAGAGCAGTCCTACAAGGCCAGGTGCGCACCTACAGCGAAAGGCGGTTCACTCTGCAGCGTGACGGTAAAGAATCCGACTTCTGGCTGGATCTGACCTATAGCCCGATTCGCGATGAAACCGCGCAAGTGGCCGGAATTCTGGTGACGGCCATCGAAACCAACGAACGCCGACGCATCGCACTGGAACTGCAGCGACGCTCCGAAGAAAGCCTCAAGGCCCAACGCGAAACCGAGGAACGTCTGCAACTGGCCCTCGCCGCGACCGATGCCGTCGGCACTTGGGATTGGGATATTGGCGAAGACCGCTTTATTGCCGATGCGCATTTCGCCCAACTGCATGGCGTCGATCCCGGTCTGTCTGGCCAGTTGCCAATCAGCGATTACTTGCAAGGCGTGCACCCTGAAGACCGCGCGATGATCGCGCGCAGCATCAAACACTGCATCACCCATGGCACCGAATACGCCGAGGAATATCGCTTGTTGCAGGCGGATGGCGAGGTGCGCTGGGTATTCGCTCGTGGACGTTGCTACAAGGATCATCATGGCCGGCCTACGCGTTTCCTCGGGGCAGCACTGGATCTGACCGAGCGCAAACATACCGAACAGGCCTTGCGGCAGAGCCAGACCGAGCTGCAACTGATCATCAACGCCATGCCGATTTTGATCAGTTATGTCGACCGCGAAGAACGCTTTCGCCTGAACAATGCCGCCTATCTCGACTGGTACGGGCTCACGCCGCAAGAGCTTTACGGCCGCACGATTCGTGACGTCATCGGTGAAGAAGCCTATTTTTTGCGCCTGCCTTACATTGCCGAAGCTCTGGCCGGCAGACCGTGCTCATTTAGTCTCTACACCCCGCACCGCGATGGCAGCAGCCGCCACGCGCTGATGAATTACCTGCCACGTTACGGGGCGGACGGCGCCGTGAATGGTTTCTACATCTTTGTCATCGACGAGACCGAGCGCAAGAAGACCGAAGAAGCCTTGCGTAATCTCAACGAAACCCTCGAAGAACGGGTCAGCGCTCGCACCGAACAACTGGCGCAGGCCAACCAGCGCTTGCAGAACGAGATGTTCGAACGCGAGCGCGCCGAAGATGCCTTGCGCCACGCGCAGAAAATGGAGGCGGTCGGTCAGCTCACCGGCGGTATCGCCCACGACTTCAACAACATGCTCACCGGGATCATCGGCAGTCTGGATTTGATGCAGCGCTACATTGCCAATGGCCGGGCCGACGAGATTGGTCGTTTTACCGAAGCGGCGGTGTCATCGGCCAACCGAGCGGCAGCGCTGACTCATCGTCTGCTGGCATTTTCGCGGCGACAGTCGCTGGATCGCAAAACTCTCAACGTCAATGAACTGGTGCATTCGCTGGAAGACCTGATCCGCCGGACCAAGGGCGATCCGATCGAACTCGAACTGCGTCTGGCCGAGAATGTATGGCCGGTCAGCACCGACGTCAGCCAATTGGAAAACGCCCTGCTTAACCTGGTCATCAATGCCCGGGATGCGATGCCTGATGGCGGCGAGCTGGTGATTGAAACTGCCAACGTGTATCTCGATGGCAGTGACATCACCACGCTGGAACCGGTCAAGGCCGGCGATTACCTGATGCTGGCGGTCAGCGACAACGGCAGCGGGATGACGCCCTCGGTGCGTTCCAAGGCTTTTGATCCGTTCTTCACCACCAAGCCCATAGGCCAGGGCACCGGGCTGGGATTGTCGATGATTTATGGTTTTGCCCAGCAGTCGGGCGGGCATGTCAGCCTTGATAGCTTGCCCGGCCAGGGCACTTGCGTGCGTCTGTACTTGCCGCGCCTCTACGGTATCGAACCGGAGCGTCCAACGATTGTGCCGCTCGAACAAGTGCCGACGACGGCCACAGGTGAAACCGTGATGGTCGTCGAAGATGACCCGGCCGTGCGCATGCTGGTGCTCGACCTGCTCAGGGAGTTGGGTTATCAAGCCTATGAAGCCGAAGACGCGAAGACCGCCCTGCCCTTGCTGGAGTCCGATCTGCGCGTGGATCTGCTGGTCACCGACGTCGGCCTGCCCGGCATGAATGGCCGGCAACTGGCGGAAATCGCCCGTCAGCATCGACCGGGCCTCAAGGTGCTGTTCATGACCGGTTACGCGCAGAAAGCCGCCGAGCGTCAGGGCTTTCTCGAGGACGGCATGGACATGGTCGCCAAACCGTTTGCCATTGAGCTGCTGGCCAGCAAGATCCGCATGATGCTCAGCCAAACCCCGTGACTTGAGGCATAATCCGCGCCCCGCCGTCACCCCGTTATCAGGTACCGCACGATGAAAGCCCAAGCCCGCCACATTCTGGTGAAAACCGCCGAAGAGGCTGAACAGCTCAAACAACGCATCGCCAAGGGTGAAGCGTTTGATGTGCTGGCGAAGAAATTTTCCACCTGCCCGTCCGGCAAACGCGGCGGCGACCTGGGTGAAGTGCGGCCTGGGCAAATGGTCGGGGCGATTGATGCGGTGATCTTCAAAAAGCCGCTGCGTACCGTGCATGGGCCGATCAAGAGCAAGTTCGGGTATCACTTGGTGCAGGTGTTTTACCGCGATTAGTGCTTGGCTCCAGGGCCTCTTCGCGAGCAGGCTCGCTCCCACATTTGGAATGCATTCCCCTGTGGGAGCGAGCCTGCTCGCGATCGATTGCGCAGCAAGCGGCCATTCAAGCCTGTTTCGGAATCAATGCACCCGGCACCTGAATCACCCGACTGGCCAACTGATGCCCTGCCTCGGCCGCTTCCGCCGGACTGCCTCCCAGCAACCGGCTGGCCAGATACGCCGCACTGAAAGAATCCCCCGCCGCCGTCGTGTCCACCACCGTTTCAACCCTCTGCGCTGGCACCTCGAATGACTCGCCATCACAGCGAATCAAACAAGCTACAGCGCCACGCTTGAGCACCACTTCCGGCGTGCCAAACTGCGCATAAGCGGCAAATACCTCCTCGAAATCGGCAAACCCGAACAGCGCCTGTTCGTCATCCACCGTCAATAACGCCAGATCAACGTACGGCAATACGCTGCGATAGGCCTCGCGCGCCTCGTCCGCCGAAGCCCACAAGCGCGGGCGGTAGTTGTTGTCGAAGACAATCCGAGCATCGCGCTGACGCGCTTCGATCAGGGTCTCGATCAATCGCTCACGGCCCTTCGCACCGAGCACCGCCAGAGTAATGCCGCTGAAATACAGCACATCGTAATCCGGCAACGCCGCCAGAATCGGTTCGGCTGCCGGGGTGGTGAAACAATCGCGAACCGCCGCTTCGTTGCGCCAGTAAAGGAAACGACGTTCGCCGTTGGCGTCGGTCTGGATGCAATACAAGCCCGGCAAGCGACCCGGCAGGCGTTGCACCAAATCGAGGCCGATACCTTCACTGGTCCAGATCTGGCACATGGCATCGCTGAAGCTGTCGTCGCCCAGTGCGGTGACGTAATCGACCTGCGCCTTTTCGCCCATTGCGCGGGACAGGTACACCGCGGTATTCAGGGTGTCACCGCCGAAGCTTTGCTGCAGGCTGCCGTCGGCGCGTTGCTGCAGTTCAATCATGCACTCGCCGATCAGGGCGATGCGCGGGGTGTTCGGGCCCAGGGGGCTGAGGGTGTTCATTTTGTGCTGTCTCTGGTTGATCGATGGTGTCTGGACTGGCGTCTTCGCGAGCAGGCTCGCTCCCACAATTTGGAATGCATTCCCCTGTGGGAGCGAGCTTGCTCGCGAATGGCCGCGACTCGGTCTCAAGCTTTAGAAACAAGTCTCCATGCTCTCGATCACCGACAACTGCTCATCCACCAACAACCCCACACGCCACTTGTCGAACGTCAGACACGGATGCGAAGTGCCGAAGGAAATGATGTCACCCACACGCAACTCAACGCCCGGCGCCACCGTCATGAACGCGTGCTGATCCATCACCGCCGTGACCTTGCACGCACCGACATTTTCGCCCACCGCTGGCACCACACCGGCCTTGTAACGCAACAACGGCACCGGCAAACCGGCATCGAACGCGACATCACGCTTGCCCAGTGCAATCACCGCGAAACCCGGCTCCGGCAACGATTGCACGTGGGCCCAGACTTCCAGCGCCGGACGCAAACCTTCGAGCAAATCACTGCGGCGGTCGAGCACGCAGCACTGGGCTTCTTTGTAGATGCCATGGTCGTGGGCGACGTAACTGCCCGGACGCAACACGCTGAGGAAACGCCCGGCCGCGTTCTGTGCTTCGAACGATTCGGCAATCAGGTCGTACCAGGCTGAACCCGAGGCAGTGATGATCGGCTTGCCGATGGCAAACGCACCGCTGTCCTGCAACTGCACGGCCAGACGCACCAACGACGCGGCAAATTCACGAATGCCGCTGACCGCGTGATCGCCGTGAATCACCCCTTCGTAGCCTTCGATACCGGTCAGGGCCAGCGCCGGTTGCGCGCTGATGGCCTTGGCCAGTTCGATGACTTCCTGCTCGCTGCGGCAACCACAACGTCCGCCGACCACGCCGTATTCGATCATCACATTCAGCTTCACGCCACGCGAGGCGAAGTAGGCACCGAGATCGGCAACGTTGTCCGGGTGATCGACCATGCAATAGAAATCGAACGCGGGATCGGCGAGCAGCTCGGCGATCAACGCCATGTTCGGCGTGCCGACCAATTGGTTGGCCATCAGCACGCGGCGCACGCCATGGGCGTAAGCGGCACGAGTCTGGGTCGCGCTGGCGAGGGTGATGCCCCACGCGCCGGCGTCGAGCTGTCGCTTGAACAGTGCCGGGGTCATGCTGGTTTTACCGTGGGGCGCAAGTTGCGCACCGCTCTCACTGACGAACTTCTGCATCCAGCGAATGTTGTGCTCCAGCGCCTCGCGATGCAGCACCAGCGCCGGCAGGCTGACGTCACGCGTCAGGTGCGCGCCAATGGCCGCGTCGCCCTTTTCCACAGCAGTATTGATGGCAGTCGTCATGGTCGAACTCCTCACTTTTTACGCGGCCGCAGGCAGCCGCGATTATTCGTTGATGCGCCGGGCGAGGCTGTTGGCGCTCTCGATCAGAACCCGGCGATAGTCGTTGTAATTGGTCTTCGCATCGGCCCGTGGGGCGACGATGCACAAGGTGCAAATCGCTACGCCTTGAGGGTCTTTGACCGGGGCAGCGAAGCAATGGGTAAAGGTGTCGGCAACACTGTCGAAGGAGAAAAATCCATCGATGCCGGCCTGGCGGATTTCGCCGAGAAAACGCTCCAATGGCAAACGCTCGCCGTCGGGCAGGATGTAATCGTCCTCGTCGATGAGGTCGATGATCTGCTGATCGCTCAGGTGTGCGAGCAACAGGCGTCCGGATGCGGTCCACGGGATTGGCGCGTTTTCACCGATGTCGGAGGAAATGCGGAAATGCCGTTCGCCCTCCTTCATCAGTGCCACCGTGTATTTGCGCCCGTTGAGCAGGCACATCTGCGCGGTTTCATGGGTCTGGCTGACGATTTCCTGCAAGGCGTGATCGGCCTCGCGGCTGAGGTCGAAATGGCGCAGGTGCGCCTGACCGAGAAAGTACAACTGCCGGCCGAGATAGACGTGACCGTCCTTGCCCACCGGTTCCAGAATCCGTCGTTCCAGCAGCGAAGCGACCAGTTCGTAGACCGTGGATTTCGGACTGCCGATGCCGTTGGCGATGTCGTTCGGACGCAGCGGCTGGCCGATTTCCTTGAGGAAATCGAGGATATCGAACGCCCGGTCCAGACCGCGAGCCCGGCGTTTGATGGTGTCTTCGGTCATTTCAGTGGTTTCCATTCAAAGTCGCCGGATGGTAACTGGCCCTTGGTGTTGTGTCAGTGACATTGCTGCCCTCACCCCCCGCCCTCTCCCAGAGGGAGAGGGAGCCTGACCGTATCGATGCACATGTAAGCGTCATACGCAAAAATCCGCATCGATACAGATCAGTCCCCTCTCCCTCCGGGAGAGGGCTAGGGTGAGGGGAAAGCTTCACTCAGATCTTCTTCTTGTACGCGATGCAATCTATCTCGACCTTGCAATCAACCATCATGCTCGCCTGCACACACGCCCGTGCCGGCGCATGTTCAGGTCTGAAGTACTCGCCGAAGACCTTGTTGAAACTGCTGAAATCCCGTGGATCGTCCAGCCACACGCCGGCACGCACGACATCTTCCAGGCCATAACCGGCCTCTTCGAGAATCGCGATCAGGTTCTTCATGGTCTGGTGGGTCTGCTCGACGATGCCGCCGACAATGATCTCGCCATCCACCGCCGGTACCTGACCGGACACGTGCAGCCAGCCATCCGCTTCAACGGCGCGAGCGAATGGCCGTGGCTGGCCGCCAGCGGCGGTGCTGCCGGTGCCGTAACGCGTAATGCTCATGGGTATTTCTCCTGATTTGAAAACGTAAGATTAAAACCGCGTGCTTTTCAGAAACTCAGCCAGACGCGGCGATTGCGGGCGTTCGAACAGATCCTTGGGAGGCCCCTGCTCTTCGATCCGCCCCTGATTCATGAAAACGATTTTGTCCGAGACCTCGAAAGCGAATCGCATTTCGTGGGTCACCAGCAACATGGTCATGCCGTCTTCAGCGAGGCCCTTGATCACGTTGAGTACTTCGCCGACCAGCTCCGGATCGAGGGCCGAGGTGACCTCATCGAACAGCATCAGACTCGGGTTCATCGCAATCGCCCGGGCGATCGCCACGCGCTGTTGCTGACCACCCGACAACTGACCGGGAAAGTGATTGCGTCGCTCCAGCAGGCCAACGCGCTCCAGCCATTTTTCCGCGAGCACGACGGCTTCGTCCTTGTGCATCTTCTTGACCTTGAGCAGGCCCAAAGTGACGTTCTGCAACGCGGTCAAATGCGGGAACAGGTTGAATTGCTGGAAGGCCATGCCGGTCATCGCGCGATGGCGGGCAATGACTTTTTCCGCATGCCGCACACGCTTGCCGTTGACCTCGTCATAGCCGATGGATTCGCCGTCGAGCAGGATCTGCCCGCCCTGGAACTCTTCGAGCATGTTCACGCAACGCAGCAGTGTGGTCTTGCCCGATCCGCTGGAGCCGATCAGCGTGACCACGTTGCCGCGCTGCATGCTCAGGTCGACACCCTTGAGCACTTCGACCGCGCCGTACTGTTTATGCAGGCCGCGAATGTCCAGCAACGCCTGATTTTGTGGGGAAACGTGAGCTTGAGTCATGGCAAGGCCACCCGCTTTTCAATGTGCCGGCCGAGTAATTCGATGCCGTAGTTGATGACGAAGAACAGAAAACCGGCGAACAGGTAGAACTGCAGGGTCATGAAGTTCCGGGCGATGATCTGTTGGGTGCTGAGGAGCAATTCGGCGACGCCGATCACCGAGAGCAAGGTCGAGGCCTTGACGATTTCCGTGGACGAGTTGACCCAGGTCGGCAGGATCTGCCGCAGTGCCTGAGGCAACAGCACGTAACCGAGTGATTGGTAAAACGTCAGGCCGATGGCTTTGCTCGCCTCCATCTGCCCACGCGGCAAGGCTTGCAGCGCGCCACGCACAATCTCGGCAACGTGCGAGCCGCAGAACAGCGTTAGGCCCAGGGCGCCGGCCTGAAACGCGCTGATCTGCCAACCGAGCGCCGGTGCCATGTAAAAGCAGGCCAGCACCAGTACAAACACCGGCGTGCCGCGAATCAGGTCGACGTAGAAGCGAAACGGCGCGCGCATCCAGAACTTGCCGTACGTCAGCACCAGCCCGGCGACGACGCCAAGCATCGTGCCGAGCAGAATCGCCAGCGCCGACACTTGCACACTGGTCAGAAAGCCCTGCCACAGCGGTTCGCGCGCGATCCACAATTCATGTAACCAACTGGGAGATTCGTACATTGCGGCCTCCTATCGGCGGATCGCCAGACGCTGCTCGAGGTAACGCAGCAGCATGGCAATGAGGTAACAGGCAGCGACATACAACGCCGTGGTCACCAGCCAGGTTTCAATCACCCGGTAGCTTTCGACGTTGATCTTGCGCGCGTAATAGGTCAGCTCCGGCACCGCAATCGCGGCGGCCAGCGAGGTGTCCTTGAACAGCGAAATGAAGTTGTTCGACAGCGCCGGCAGCACGTTGCGCAGCATCACCGGCACGGTGACGTAAGCTTTGACCTGCCACTCGCCGAGACCAATGGCCAGCCCGGCCTCACGCTGTCCTTTTGGAATGCTCAGCAAACCGCCACGGAACACTTCGGTCAGGTACGCCCCGGCATACAGGGACAACGTAATGATGAACGAGGGGATCTTGTCCAGACGAATCCCCAGACTCGGCAGCGCAAAGTAGATCAACAGAATCAACACCAGGATCGGCGTGTTACGCACCACCGTGACGTACACCGAGGCCAGCACCCGCAAGGCGCGATGCTTGGAGAGCAAGGCAAACGCCATCAGCAGGCCGATCACGCAGCCGATGGCGATCGACACCAAGGCCAGTTCAAGACCCAGACCGAGCCCCGCCAGCAAGGTGTCGAAATCGCGCCACACGGCGGCAAAGTTCAACTGATAGTTCATGGTCAGCAGTACCTTGAGCGGGGCGACGGGAATCGTCCCGCTCTCACGGGATCATTTGAATTCGACGGGGAAACCGATCGCAGGCGACGGCAGATCTACACCAAACCATTGTTTGAACGAGGCGGCGTAGGTCGGGAACTCAACGCCGGTCATGGCTTCATGCAACGCGGTGTTGACGAAATTCAGCCAGTCCTGATCGCCGCGTTTAACCGCACACGCGTAGGTTTGCGGGCTCCACGCATAGCTTGGGCTGCGGTAGCGGCCAGGGTTCTGCACCATCAGGTATTTGACCGACGACTGATCGGTAGCGGCGGCATCGGCGCGGCCGGAGTTAACTGCCTGATACATCAAGTCGACGCTGTCGTACTGATCGACCTTGGCTTTGGGCAGTGCCTGATGCACCAGTTCTTCGGCATAGACGTTTTGCAGTACCGCCACGGTGACGCTGTCACCAGCAGCTTGCAGGTCTTCGATTTCCTTGTACTTGCTGTTGTTCGGCAGCAACAGGCCGACGCCTTCGCGGTAGTACGGCAGCGTGAACGCTACTTGCTGCGCGCGGCTGGCGGTAACGGTGATGAACTGGCAGCTCATGTCGACCTTGTCGGTGAGCAGATTGGGAATCCGCGCATCGGACGACTGCACGACAAACTCGACTTTGCTCGGGTCGTTGAACAGCCCCTTGGCGACGATTCTGGCGATGTCGATATCAAAGCCCTGCAACTTGCCGTCCGCGCCCTGAAAGTGCCACGGCGCATTGGTGCTGCCCGTGCCGACAATCAATTTGCCACGGGCCAGAACACTGTCGAGCTTGCTGTCGGCTGCCTGGGCCATACCCATGACAGCGGACGAAGCCGCAAGAACAAAAACACAAGCATTGAACAACGAAGGACGGCGATGCATGGCAAGCACTCCAGAATTGTGTTTATTCCGCTATACCGGAACACGGTTTGTTACTACGGAATAGACAGCAGAAAGTGTGCCACAGGATCGGATGAGAATCTGCAGAAGATCTAAATGTTTTCGAAATCAAAGAGATGCAGAAAGGGACAGTCGCGTCGTTACCAAGAGCGCGGTTAATACACGCTACCGTTGGCCACACACTCCGGGTATTCGCGCCACATTTCGGGGCGCATGGCACAAAACCAGGCGGGTTACACCTGTCAACTCTGACAGTAGGCGTATGGCTTGCACTGGATTACCGTCTATAGGTGTTGCTGTACTCGAAAAGGAGATTCTCATGAGTGCGAATATCCCTCTCTCCACGTTGGCCCCCACCTACCGCAAAGCCCTGAAAACCTGGCGACCGGTAATCCTGTATTTCGCCAACGAACATTGCCCCGCCTGCGAGTGGGCCGGGCCGATCTTTCGTCAGACGGCCGAGCCGTATCGGCATCGCGCCAATATTTACATGCTCAATTCCAGAGAAACAGCGCGCCATCCGCTGGTCACCGGAACACCCACCGTGCTGTTTTACAAGAACGGCAGACTGGTGAAAAAACTCAAAGGCATCGGCACCGAAGAAACCCTCGCACGGGATTTCGCCGAGCACGTCGGCAAGACCAAAGCGCCCATTGCGCCCCGCAAGCGAACGCATGATCTGTCTTGGTTGCGGCAGACACTTCGCACTTTGCGCACCGTTGCCCGTGCGCGTCTGCGGAGTCATTGCTGAACGGGTTGAAGGTTTCGAAACAGCGTGAACCAAAAAGTCTTAGAGAGGGATAGGACATGACGAATTTGATCAGAAATGGCGAGTTCTGCGACGCAGAATATTGGTCAGTCGCGCATCCAGAGCATGTGCAGTTTAACAAGGGTGACTGCAACATCACTTCACCCGGATACGTCAGTCAGGAGATCATTTTCCCATCTGCAGCCGAAGAGGAATATGTGCTGTCTGCCAGAATGAAGACTGAGCCAGGCTTCACGGCGTGCGTGACATTGACGCTACACCCATCTGGAAAGGTACTTGCGCTGCCGCTCGAAAACGCATCGAACTGGCAAGTGTTGACCGACTGGACCGAAGCGCCGCCCGGCACAACCGGAGCCACCGTAAAACTTGAGACGAAAGCAGAAACCGGGGTCGCTACTTCGCAATTTGGCAGTCTGGCGCTATTTAAACTGGAAAAGAAGCCATCGGGAAACATCCTGGGGCAAATCTTCGCGTGGTGGCGATCCTTGTTCGGTGCAAGGGGATAAACCCCGCGTCAACAGCCGCTCAGCTAGTTTTTTCTTGAACTGATCTCGTAGGCCAGCTCCCAGCTTCTCCCATTCTCTCCAGGCCTTATCAGAAAACTCCAGCTCATAGGTCATCTATCGAGACCTTGATGGTGGGGTCGTTTTCTCGCTCCTTGCAAAGCGCGATCAACTCCAGATCATCAAGCCGCGTCATCATGGCCTCTTAACACTTTTCATCAGTGAATACTGCGGTGCCCGAACCCAAGCATTCGCGAGCAGGCTCGCTCCCACATTTGAAACGCGTTCCAATGTGGGAGCGAGCTTGCTCGCGAAGAGGCCGGCACAGTCAGTAGAGAGCTCTAGGATTACGCTGGCGCGCGGACCAACAACACCCGGGTCACCCGCCGCTCTTCCACGGCTTTGACCGTCATCTGCCAGCCTTCAAGTTCCAGACGATCACCGATGACCGGCAAGCGGTCGAGCAGGCTCATCACCAACCCGGCCATGGTCTGATAGTCCTCGGTCGGCTCAGCACCAAACCCGGTGCGCTGGCGTACACGCGCCAGGTTCAGCGCACCGCTGACCATAAACCCGCCCTGCTCCTCGACCACGTCCGGGCCTTCGATTTCGCTGGCATCCGGCAGCTCACCGGCAATCGATTCGAGGATGTCGGTCATGGTCAACACACCGACAAAATCACCGAATTCGTTGACTACAAAGGCGATGTGCGTCGAGGCTGCGCGCATCTGTTCCAGTGCGTTGAGGATCGAATAACTGTCGAGCAGGTTGATGGTCTTGCGCGCCAAATGTTCCAGGTTCGGCTCGGTGCCGGCCAGGTATTCCTTGAGCAGTTCCTTCTTGTGCACGAAGCCCAACGGCTCATCCACCGCACCATTACGAATCAACGGCAGCCGCGAGTAGGACGAATGCATCAGGCGGGTCCGAATCGCCTCGCGGTCATCGGCCAGATCAATCGTGTCGACATCGGCACGCACGGTCATCAGCCCGCGAATCGGGCGCTCGGCCAGTTGCAGCACGCCGCTGATCATCACCCGTTCGCGACGGTCGAACAGCTCCGCGCTTGGCGCGTCACCGTCGTCGAGCAGGTCGGAAATCTCCTCGCCCACTTCTTCCGCCGCCAGTTTGCGCCCGCCCAGCAAACGCATGACTGCGTGCGCCGTGCGCTCACGGATCGGTCGCAAGCCTTGCATCGAGCGCTTGCGCCGGGCCCGGGCGATCTGGTTGAACACCTCGATCAGAATCGAGAAACCGATGGCGGCATACAGATAGCCTTTCGGAATGTGGAAGCCCAGACCTTCGGCCGTCAGGGCAAAACCGATCATCATCAGGAAGCCCAGACACAACATGATGACCGTCGGGTGCGCGTTGACGAAGCGCGTCAGCGGCTTGCTGGCGACGATCATCAAGCCAATCGAGATGATCACGGCGATCATCATCACCGCCAGTTCATCGACCATGCCCACGGCGGTGATCACCGCATCCAGCGAGAACACCGCGTCGAGTACCACGATCTGCGCAACGATCGGCCAGAACATCGCATAAGCGCTGTTGGTGGTGCGTTCGCCGACGTGGCCTTCAAGGCGTTCGTGCAATTCCATGGTCGCCTTGAACAACAGGAACACACCACCGAACAGCATGATCAGGTCACGGCCGGAGAAGCTCTTGTCGAATACCTCGAACAACGGCTGCGTGAGGGTCACCAGCCAGGAAATACTCGCCAACAGGCCCAGGCGCATGATCAGCGCCAGCGACAGACCGATAATCCGTGCACGGTCACGCTGATGCGGCGGCAGTTTGTCCGCAAGAATTGCGATGAACACCAGGTTGTCGATACCCAGCACCAGTTCCAGCACGATCAAAGTCAACAAGCCTAACCAGGCTGTGGGATCCGCTAACCATTCCATAAAACGTCTCTATCTCTCTCGGTTAATTCAGGCTGCCGGACACGGCAAAGTGCAACGCGAAGGCTCTGGGGCCTCGTTGGCAACAATAGTCGGATGTCGGAAAACCGGATGTTGCGAGTGCGTCAAGACCGCGCCGTGGCGCGAGGGGAAGCGGTAACTGGGAGGCTCCGAGAGGGTGTTCATGTAGATCCTGAATGAAAAATGGCCTTGGAGCGTACAGGCACTGGGAACATTTCCTACAGCGGCAAATCATTTCAAAATCTGTAATCCGCACCGAATACCTCTGTAGGTACGGTATCAGCGGCCGGCAAAACGCAACCGCGACAACTGCCGCAAATCCCCCTCGACGTAGTAATCACTGGTCCAACTGTCATCCACGGCCAACGGACTCACCTGTTTCAACGCCAGTTTCTTCGCGAAATAACGAAACCGGTAATGTTCATAGAACCGCAGCAATTCCAGGCCATAACGATCCGCCAGATCGCTGTCGCCACGAATGATCAGGTAGTTTTCATCATTGCCATTGCTGGCCGAAGCACTGAGGTTGTGGCTGCCGCTGATGATCGTCGGGGAGTCTGTGGTGAAGTCAGTGACCACCGCTTTGGTATGCACCAGCAGATTGCCTTTCTGGCCTTTCATGTTCTCGCGCAGCCAGCCTTCCAGCCCGGTATTGAGCAGCGCGGTGGCGGCGAATTCGGCGCTGCGGTCGGCGTGGAATCCGGTAATCCGGCTGGCGGTGTTCTGCAGGCCATAACGCAGAATGTCATCGTGGGGCTGGCCGAGCAAAGCATTGAGAATCGCGTCCGGCAGCGAAAACGCCGTAACGAACAGCACGTCCTTTTTTGCCGCGCTGATGATCCGCACGAATTCCTGCAGATCGGCCCCGCCGGTACGCGGTGAAAACCCCGCGAACAAAGGTTGCTGCGGATTCATCGGATTGTGTTCGGTGATCCAGTCACGGGTTGCGCCGACGTCGTCCGGGCGCGCCCAGATTTGCTCAAACGTTTGCCGATAGCTGGCGGCGATCGATTCATCGTCCAGCACATGCACCACGTTGGCCTGACGATAGACCCCGTTGGCGGTGAAGTTGGTACTGCCACACAGCACCGCTGCAGGCTGATGCTCGCCGCTGCCATCGACGCGACTCAGAACGATGAATTTGTTGTGAAAAATGTTATGGGTTACCCGTCCGCGTTTGCTCGCGAGCGGCAGCGCCGCCAGACTCGCCTCGTTGATCGTGGTGTCTTCGTCATCCGGCCGGGCGTGATACAGCACCCGCACTGTTACGCCCCGCGCGAACGCCGCGTTCACCGCATCGACAATCGCCTGCAATTGGTATTCATAGATGGCAATGTCCAGCGCCCATTGCTGATCGACGGCGCGCTCGATAAAACCCAGCAAGCGCCCGAGCAAGCCGTTTTCCAGCCACTGGCGGGCCGCATCGGGCCAGGCTTCGATCGGCATGTTTTTATTGGCGCTGATCTGCGCGTCGAGATCGGGAAACTTGCGCTGGAACGCCTGACTGGCGGCAACGGCGCGATTGAATATCACGCTTTGGTTGCTCGGGTGACCGTCATCGGAAGTGATCGTCAGCTCCAGCGACTCGCCCAACTGCACGGCATCGGCCGTGCCGTAGGCCAGGTGCACCCGATAGTGAAGGGTCATGCCCGGATTGACCGCGTAATCCGCCCAGCGAAATTTCTGCAATGGGGCGATATCGCTCGGGGTGGCGTGGAACTGGGGAAACGTGTGCGCCTTGCCAGGGAAGGTCAGGCTGTTGAACAGAAACAACCAGGGTTTGGCGCCTTGCTGCTTTTCGATGGCAAACCCCAGCAGGCCTTTGCGGCGGGGCTCGGCCAAGTCGATGGCCAGCAGCACGCCGTTGGTACCGGCGTAGGCTTTGACGCGGAAATCGTCCGCGAGATTTTTGACCAGTACGCGCATCGCTCACTCCTTGTGATTGGGCTGGGTGCAGCATAGAGCAGGGATGCGGAAGTGTTTAAATGAAAAACCGAGGTGATGCATTCGCGAGCAGGCTCGCTCCCACATTTGAACGCATTCCAGGGTGGGAGCGAGCCTGCTCGCGAAGACGGCCGATCAATCCCGGAAAATCCTAGAGAGAAATCAGCTCATCGATATGTCGATAGTCTGACCCCAGCGCCTCAGCCAGATCCCGCGCCCGGCCCAACCGAATCGGCCCGCGCTCGATATCGATCAACAAGCCCGGACACGCCAGCGCCGGCAGTCCCGACCATTGCTTCAAACGCCCATCGGTCACCACCAGCAACCGCTGCTGCTCGGCAGGAAAGCGCTTGCGCCGCACCGCCAGCCATTGCTCGGCCTGCACCAGTGCCGCCAGTAACGGCGTACCGCCACCGGCCCCCAAAGCCTCCAGCCAGGTACGCAAACCGCTGGACGCTTTCGACCCTTGGACCTGCCATTGCGGCGCCGAACCACTGGCGGTCAGCAATGCCAGCCGCGCGCGCTGGCGGTAAGCGTCATCGAACAGTTGTGCGAGCAGGCCTTTGGCATCGCTCAAAGCCTGATGACGCCGCGTCGAGGCCGACGCATCGACGATCACCAGCCACAACTCATGCGGCGAACGCGTACGCAGTTGAAACAGCAGATCTCCACGCACCCGAGGACGCCCGTTGAGCAGCGTGCCCGGCCAGTTCACCGTCCCGCCACGAGCGGCATGACGCTTGCCTTGGCGTCCGTTGTCCAGCCGTCCCGCGCGAGGTCTGGCATTCGCCCCCGCTGCGGATCGGGGGCGAATGCCTAAGGCTTTTTTGGCCAGCTCGGCACTTCTCGACGGGCGCCCGTGGCGAGCGCGGGCGCCGGCATGTCGCCCCACTGGCCCTGCCCTTCGCTCGACGAGGCCTGAGTTTCGGCCGGCGACTGGGCAGGTTGCTGCGGACTCGATGGCGCTTGCTCGCGACGCCGATGACGCAGGGCAAACTCGGCCACGGCGTCAATATCCTCTTCGCCAATTTCCTTAGCTCCGCGCCATGCCGCGTGGGCACGCGCCGCGCGCAACCAGACCAGGTCGGCACGCAGACCATCGACGCCGGCGGCGAAACAACGTTCGGTGATCTGTGCCAGTGCAGCGTCGTCCAGCGCAATACTGGCCAAGGCATCGCGGGCGTGTTCGCAACGTTCGCGCAACGCTTGTTGCTGTGTTTCCCACTGTGCGCAGAACGCTTGCGGATCGCAGTCGAAATCCAGACGTCGACGGATGATCTGCCCGCGGTCGGTCGGCACTGTGTGACCACTGAGGACGACGTTCAAGCCAAAGCGGTCAAGCAGTTGCGGGCGCAACTCGCCTTCTTCGGGGTTCATGGTGCCGATCAGCACGAACTTCGCCGAATGTCGATGGGAAATACCGTCGCGCTCGATCAGGTTGGTGCCGCTGGCGGCAACGTCGAGCAGCAGATCGACGAGGTGATCCGGCAGCAGATTGACTTCATCGACGTAGAGCACACCACCGTCAGCCTTGGCCAGCACCCCCGGCGAAAACTGCGCGCGGCCCTCGCTGAGGGCGGCGTCGAGGTCGAGAGTGCCGACCAGACGTTCTTCGGTGGCGCCCAGCGGCAAGGTGACGAATTGACCACTGGCGAGCAGATCGGCCAGGCCACGGGCCAGCGTGGATTTGGCCATGCCGCGCGGACCTTCGATCAGCACGCCGCCGATTTTCGGGTCGATGGCGGTGAGGCACAGGGCGAGTTTCATGTCATCGGCGCCGACCACGGCGGAGAGCGGGAAATGCGGGGTGTCGGTCATTTGGGTTTTCTCTGTCGTGGTCTTTGGTGTGCTTGAGTGTTGTGGGGTGTCAGTTGGGTGGCCCTCACCCTAGCCCTCTCCCAAAGGGAAAGGGAACTGACCGAGTTGTTCTGGCGAGTTACGCCGACCTGAATTATCGAGTTGAACTCCGGCGTAAAAACCAACGAAAACCGGCCCCCTCTCCCTCCGGGAGAGGGCTGGGATGAGGGTAGCTTTTGACTGGCTAAACATCTTCCTCTATATCCAGCAACAGATTCTCCAGCGCCTCTTTATAAGCCCCCGGTTCCTGCCACATCCCCCGCTGCTGCGCCTCCAGCATGCGCTCGGTCATATCCCGCAGCGCATGCGGATTGTGCTCACGGACAAAATCCCGCGTCGCCGGATCGAGCAAATAGGCATCCGCCAACAACGCGTACTGGTGGTCGTCGATCAACTGCGTAGTGGCGTCAAACGCAAACAGGTTATCAACCGTCGCCGCCAGTTCGAATGCGCCTTTATAGCCATGGCGCTTGACCCCGTCGATCCATTTCGGATTGGCCGCTCGCGAGCGAATCACCCGATTCAGCTCTTCTTTAAGGGTACGAATCTTCGGCAGATCCGGTTGACTATGATCGCCGTGATAACTGGCCGCCGCTTCGCCACGCAGGGTTTCCACAGCCGCCAGCATGCCGCCCTGGAATTGGTAATAGTCGTTGGAATCGAGCAGGTCGTGCTCGCGATTGTCCTGATTCTGCAGCACCGCTTGCACCTGACTCAGGCGCTGGACGAATTGTTCACGGGCGGCCGTGCCTTCGTCGGAACCGCCATAGGCGTAAGCGCCCCAGTTCAGGTAAACCTCGGCCAGATCCTCGCGGCTCTGCCACAAGCGACCGTCGATGGCGCCTTGCACGCCTGCGCCGTAGGCACCGGGTTTGGCGCCGAAGATCCGCCAGCCGGCCTGACGCCGCGCCGTTTCTTCATCAAGACCCGATTGCAGCAGCGACTCGCGCTCGGCGCGCACTTTTGCCGCCAGCGGATTGAGATCGTCCGGCTCGTCCAGCGCGGCCACTGCTTGCACGGCTGCGTCGAACAGGCGGATCAGGTTGGCGAAGGCATCGCGGAAAAATCCGGAGACGCGCAACGTGACATCGACGCGCGGACGATCGAGCAGGCTCAACGGCAGAATCTCGAAATCGTCGACGCGTTGACTGCCAGTGGCCCACACCGGACGCACGCCCATCAGCGCCATGGCCTGGGCGATGTCGTCGCCGCCGGTGCGCATGGTGGCGGTGCCCCACACGGATAATCCGAGTTGGCGCAGGTGATCACCGTGGTCCTGGAGATGACGTTCGAGAATCAACGTTGCTGACTGGAAACCGATGCGCCACGCGGTGGTGGTCGGCAGGTTGCGCACGTCGACCGAGTAGAAGTTGCGGCCGGTCGGCAGCACGTCGAGTCGACCACGGCTGGGTGCGCCGCTGGGGCCGGCGGGGACGAAGCGGCCGCTGAGGGCGTCGAGCAGGCCGCGCATTTCGGCGCGGCCGCAGGCATCCAGGCGTGGGGCGACGACTTCGCGCAGATTGTCGATGATTGCACTGACTTCAGCCCACGCAGGCCCCTGTGGGAGCGAGCCTGCTCGCGAAAGCGGTGGGTCAGGTAAATTTATAGCGATTGACACGACGCCTTCGCGAGCAGGCTCGCTCCCACAGGGGATTTGCAGGGATTCGGAAATCAATTGCGTAGCAAACAGTTCGAGGCGTTCGCGGGTGTCGCCGGCGGTGCGCCAGGACTCGTCGCTTTGCGATTGCAGTACTGCGGGACGCGGGCCTGTCCATGGCTCGGCCAACGCACAATCGAGTGGATCGAAACCCAGTTCGAACGCTTTGGCGAGTGCTCGCAATAGACTCGATTGCGCGCCTTTGCCGTCACCTCGTGGGATACGCAGAAGCGCCAACAACGTATCAATGCGCAGTCGCCCGCTCGGTGACTCGCCAAAAATGTGCAAGCCATCGCGAATCTGCGATTCCTTCAGATCACACAAATAGGTATCGAGACGTGGCAGCCAGATCGCCGCATCGGCGTCGCTGTCCAGTCCGGCATCGAGTTGCAGTTCACGGTCGATCTGCGTCTCACGCACCAGTTGCAGAATGTCGCGCTGCAACTCGCGGGCGCGGCGCGGATCGAGCAGTTGCGCTTCGTAATACTCGTCGGCCAACAGTTCCAGGTTGCGCAACGGGCCATAGGTTTCGGCGCGGGTCAGCGGCGGCATCAAGTGGTCGATGATCACCGCTTGCGTGCGACGTTTGGCCTGAGCGCCCTCGCCCGGGTCGTTGACGATAAACGGATAGATGTTCGGCAGCGGCCCGAGCAACGCATCCGGCCAGCAGTTCTCCGAGAGCCCGACGCCTTTGCCCGGCAGCCATTCAAGGTTGCCGTGCTTGCCGACGTGAATCACGCCGTGGGCGCCGTAGGTATTGCGCAGCCAGAAATAGAACGCGAGATACGCGTGCGGCGGCACCAGATCCGGGTCGTGATAGACCGCACTCGGGTCAACCTGATAACCACGCGCCGGTTGAATGCCGACGAAGGTCAGGCCGAAGCGAATGCCGGCGATCATCATGCGCCCGTCGCGGCACATCGGATCGTTTTGCGGTGATCCCCAACGCTCTGACACAGCGGCGCGATTGGCTTCGGGCAGCGCGTTGAACATCGTCAGGTAAGCGTCCATCGCCAGACTTTGCTGGCACGGGCGCAGGTCAATCGTGTCGAGATCGTTGCTGACACCACCGAGCAATTGCTGGATCAACTCGGTGCCGCTGTTCGGCAACTCGGCGGTGACCGGATAACCCTCAACCTGCAACGCCCGCAGGATATTCAGCGCCGCTGCCGGCGTGTCGAGGCCGACGCCGTTGCCGATGCGTCCGTCGCGGGTCGGGTAGTTGGCGAGAATCAGCGCGATGCGCTTTTCGCCATTCGGCACCCGCGCCAGATCGATCCAGCGCCGCGCCAGTTCAGCGACAAAATCCATGCGCTCGGGTTGTGCGCGGTAGCAGACCACATCGGACTGGCTACGCTCACTGCGCCACGCCAGATCCTTGAAACTGATCGGCCGGCTGATGATGCGCCCGTCGAGTTCCGGCAAGGCAATGTGCATCGCCAGATCACGCGGGCCAAGGCCCTGCTCGCTGGCGCGCCAGCCGGGCTCGTTGTCCTGCGCGCAGATCGCCTGAATCACCGGAATGTTGCGGCGAAACGGCCGCAAGTGCGGGGCCTCAGGGCTGGATTGGGCGAACCCGGTGGTGTTGAGAATCACCCCTGCCTCGACTTCGTCCAGCCAATCCTCGACCACCGTCAGGCAGCCGGGTTCTTTCAGACTGGCCACCGCGATGGGCAACGGGTTAAGCCCCGCCGCCTGCAAGCGCTGGCAGAACACATCGATAAACGCGGTGTTCGCCGCTTGCAGGTGCGAGCGGTAAAACAGCACCGCCGCCACCGGGTTTTCCGGCAGCCATTCGGCTTGCCAGTCGCCCAGTGCGGCGGTGGTTTTGTTCGGGTGGTAAATCGCCGTGCGCGGCAGGGTTTGCGGTTCTTCCCAGGCGTAATCGCGGGCGAGCCAACGATCAGCCAGGCAGCGGAAAAAATCCAGCGCATTACCCAGTCCGCCCTGGCGCAAGAACTGCCAGAGGCGGTCGCGATCTTGGGCATTGACGGTGCTCAAGTCGCTGAGCTCCGGATCGGGACGGTCATCGCCCGGCACCAGAATCACCTGAACACCGCGCTCGGCCAACTCGACCAAGCGCTCCACGCCATAGCGCCAATAGGCGATGCCGCCGTGCAGCGAAATCAGGATCACCTTGGCGTGGCGCAGCACTTCATCGACGTACAGATCGACCGAGGCGTGATTCTGCACCTGCATCGGATTGGCCAGACGCAGGCTCGGATAATCCTCGGGCAACTGCTGCGCGGCTTCAGCGAGCAGCGCCAGGCTGGAGTCGCCGCTGCACAGGATCACCAGCTCGGCAGGGGTTTGGCCAAGGTCGGCAATGTTGTCATCCGAGACGAATCCGCCGGGCTGAGTCCTGAGCAGGTGCATGATTTAAACGCTGAGCGCGGCGCGCAGTTGCGCTTCGAGTTGCGCGGCGTCGAGTTGCTGGCCGATCAATACCAGACGGGTCACGCGCGCTTCTTCGGCGCCCCACTGACGGTCGAAGTGCTTGTCAAAACGCGTGCCCACACCCTGGATCAGCAGGCGCATTGGCTTGTTCGGAATCGCCGCAAAGCCCTTCACACGCAGGATGCCGTGCTTGACCACCAGTTGCGTCAGCGCGTCGAGCAGCAGGCTTTCGTCGGCTTGCGGCAGTTCGATCGAGATCGAATCGAAGGCGTCGTGATCGTGATCGTCGTGGTCGTCATCGCCTTCACCGTGATGATGGTCGTGATGGCTGTGGCGGCTGTCGATGTGTTCTTCGGAGCCGGCGCCGAGGCCGATCAGCACGTCGAGCGGCAGACGACCGTTGCTGGCTTCGATGATTTTTACCGCTGGCGGCAGTTCTTCGGCGACTTCGGCGCGCACGCGAGCGAGGTCTTCCGGGCTGGTCTGGTCAGCCTTGTTGAGGATGACGAGGTCGGCGCTGGCCAGTTGGTCGGCGAACAACTCGTGCAGTGGCGATTCGTGGTCGAGGTTCGGATCGAGTTTGCGCTGGGCATCGACCTGATCCGGGAATGCGGCGAAGGTGCCGGCAGCCACGGCCGGGCTGTCGACCACGGTGATTACCGCGTCAACGGTGCAGGCGCTGCGGATTTCCGGCCACTGGAAGGCTTGCACCAAAGGTTTTGGCAGGGCCAGACCGGAAGTTTCGATGAGGATGTGGTCGAGATCGCCGCGACGCGCGACCAGTTCGCGCATCACCGGGAAGAACTCTTCCTGAACGGTGCAGCACAGGCAGCCGTTGGCCAGTTCGTAAACGCGACCGGTGGCTTCTTCTTCGGTGCAGCCGATGGTGCATTGCTTGAGGATTTCACCGTCGATGCCCAACTCGCCAAACTCGTTGACGATCACCGCGATACGACGGCCCTGGGCGTTGTCGAGCATGTGCCGCAGCAATGTGGTTTTGCCCGAGCCGAGGAAGCCGGTGACGATGGTGACGGGGAGTTTGGCCAGTGTTTTCATCGGTATGCCCTTTGGCAAGCGGCGGGCATACGGGACGAGAACCGGCCACGCGCGTGCGCGCCGGAAGCGTTCGCCACCGGATCACCCCGCCCGGTTGTAGTGAGAATCTGTGTCGAGGCAGGTCTCCTGGCTGACGGTGTTCAGGCGTTGGGCCTGGCGTTTGCTGCGCCTTCCCGCTGGCTCATCGATTGAGCTGGCAGTGGCGTGGCAGCGAACAGCACCGTTCACAGTTGCGGGGGCAGCCGCGGCATTGACCGCGTTCCCTTCTTAGCTTCGGCGTGGGCCGAAGAACCTCGAAAGTGCAAGGCTACGCATGGCTTGCTTATGGGTCAATGTTTGGGTTTTTTTGGATTGGGGGCATATCCGTTGCTTCGGGCGCTGCCGCTGGCGGTTTCGCTCTTACAGCGAGTCACCTTTTCCAAACGCCGAAAAGGTAACCCAAAAGGCTTTGCCCCGGCGTACGGCACTTCGCTGAGGCTCAGTGTTCCCTCGCTACGGTGTCGATCCGGGGACATCGCCTCCGGTTTGCTTCGCTGCACCTCCTCTCGATGTGTACGGCTTCGCCGCACGGCGCTGCGCGCCTGATCCCCGGATGAACACCTACGCTCGGCCTGCCGATGGGGCTAAAGATCAAAAGCCAGATCAAGATCAAGAGCCCCTCACCCTAGCCCTCCCGAAATGTCGGACCGCCCGTAGGGAGATGGGACTGATCGAGGTGTTTGGGCGAGGTACGCCGACTTGAAATACCGAGTCGAACTCAGATTCTGAAACAGATCAAAAGCCGCTCACCCTAGCCCTCCCGAAACGTCGGACCGCCCGTAGGGAGATGGGACTGATCGAGGTGTTTGGGCGAGGTACGCCGACGTGCGATACCACGTTGAACTCAGGTCGTGAAAAGCCCACAAATCGGCGCCCTCTCCCTCGGGAGAGGGCTGGGGTGAGGGGCGAGAACACCACAAAAACCAAAGCCAAGCGCGCCGTGCTCTTCACCACTCAATAGGCCGAGTGTCAGCTCGCCTGCTTTTGATCTTGATCCACGGGCGACATCGGAAGGCTGAGTGGAGGGATTGATCCGGGGGTGGGAGCGCAGCGACCGTTTGGCGCAGCCAAACACAGCGAGAGGAGGTGCAGCGAAGCAAACCGTAGGCGCTGCGCCCGGATCGATCCCGCAGCGAAGGAACCCCGAGCCCCAGCGAGCGGGCCGCACGCAGGAGTAAGCCTTTTTGGTTACTTTTTCGGCGTCTGGAAAAAGTGACCCGCCGTAAGGGCGGAACCCTGATCAGCAACACCCGCAGCAACGGATCCACCCCAAAAAATTGACCAAAACCCCACCCCCATGCTCTCCTACACACCTTGTTACGGGTGCCCTTCACAGGGTGAAACGGGAAACCGGTGAATCATGTGCTTTACTCAAGCCCATGTCAGTCCGGTGCTGCCCCCGCAACGGTAAGCGAGCGAAGCGTCAAAACCACTGTGTCAGCAAGGCATGGGAAGGAGACGCTTGCAGGTCGGCCTGACGCCAACCCCTCGTGAGCCCGGAGACCGGCCCTTAACACACAGCCCGCACCTCGTGCGCAGCTGAACATAACAAACCCGCGGTGGGCGGGCGCTGTTCGAACCTCTGCGAGCCCGACCCGCAGGGGTTTTCATGCGCTCGATTCACCCACTGACACTCCAGAGGGAAGCGCCATGTCGATCATCAGCAGCACCGGCAGCAACACGGACAAAATCGCCAGCACCACCACCCTGAGCCAACGCCTGACCGCCGCGATCTTCGCGTCGATTCTCGGCGCCAGCCTGGTCTACTTCGCTGGTTTCTCGCACATCGAAGCGGTGCACAACGCCGCCCACGATACCCACCACAGCGCCGCGTTCCCGTGCCACTGAGACCTGCCGACATGATCAAGCGTATTGCGCAAACCGCAGGTTTCACCGGTCTGCTGGCCGCCCTGCTCCTCACCCTGCTGCAAAGCTTTTGGGTCTCGCCGCTGATTCTGCAGGCCGAAACCTTTGAAAAAGCCGAACCGGTTGCCGTGCATGAACATGCCGAAGGTGCCATGGCCGGCCACACCCACGATGCCGAAGCCTGGGAGCCGGAAGATGGCTGGCAGCGCGTGGTCTCGACCACTGGCGGCAATCTGGTGGTTGCGGTGGGTTTCGCCCTGATGCTCGCGGGCCTGTACACCCTGCGCGCGCCGACCAAAACCTCGCAAGGCCTGCTCTGGGGGCTGGCCGGTTACGCAACATTCGTGCTGGCACCCACTCTGGGCCTGCCG
Organism: Pseudomonas sp. CROZ-RG-20F-R04-15; assembly: GCF_022662375.1. Classification (GTDB taxonomy): domain Bacteria; phylum Pseudomonadota; class Gammaproteobacteria; order Pseudomonadales; family Pseudomonadaceae; genus Aquipseudomonas. Next base: position 225,914 of record NZ_JAKNQL010000006.1, read on the forward strand.
CCGGAACTGCCGGGGACTGCCGCCGCCGATCTGGCCTCGCGACAGATGTGGTGGATCGGTACAGCCGCGTCGACCGCAGTCGGTCTGTCATTGATCGCGTTCAGCCGTCATTGGCTGATGAAAGTCCTCGGCGTCGCAATCCTCGCCGTGCCGCACGTGATCGGCGCACCGCAGCCGCAAGTGCATTCAATGCTCGCTCCCGAGGCATTGGAAGCTCAGTTCAAAATCGCTTCGCAGCTGACCAACGTAGTGTTCTGGCTGGCCCTGGGCCTGATCAGCGCCTGGTTGTTCCGCCGCAAAAGCGCTGGTCAATACCACGCATGACCAATGACCGACCAGCGCCGACCTTCGTGGTCGGCCTGGGCTGCCAGCGCGGCTGCCCGGCCAGCACGCTGCGCGCGTTACTTGATCAAGCGTTACAGGCGCATCGAATTGAGCTGCAAACGGTCAAGGCCTTGGCCAGCATCGACCTGAAGCGCGATGAGCCCGGCTTACAGGAACTCGCCGCGCAACTGGCGCTGCCGCTGCTGTATTTCAGCAGCGAAGAATTGGCCAGTTATCAGGAGCGACTCAGCCACCGTTCCGAGATCGCCTACGAACGCACCGGTTGCTATGGCGTCGCCGAAAGTGCCGCGCTGGCCCTTGCCGAACAGCTGATTCAGGCACCGGCAAAACTGCTGATTTCCCGACAAAAATACGCTCAGGCCACCTTCGCATTGGCCGGCGCTGCATAAATTCCCGATAATCCCCGCCATTGATCATGAGCAATCTTCATCTGAAGCGATTGCCCTGCCCCTTTTCACAGGATTCAACCATGACCGTCTACTTCATCGGCGCCGGCCCCGGCGACCCGGAACTGATCACTGTCAAAGGCCAACGGCTGATTCGCAGTTGCCCGGTGATCATTTATGCAGGCTCGCTGGTACCGGCGGCGGTGCTGGACGGTCATCAGGCAAAAACCGTTGTGAACAGCGCTGAACTGCATCTGGAACAGATCATCGAACTGATCAAAACCGCGCATGCCAACGGCGAAGATGTGGCGCGGGTACATTCCGGTGATCCGAGCCTGTATGGCGCGATTGGTGAACAGATTCGCTATCTGCGCGAGCTGAATATTCCGTTCGAGATCATTCCCGGTGTGACGGCGACGGCAGCGTGTGCGGCTTTGCTTGGCGCGGAACTGACCCTCCCGGACGTCTCGCAAAGCGTGATTCTGACGCGGTATGCCGATAAAACCGCGATGCCGGCAGGCGAAGAACTCGGCAGTCTGGCGCAGCATGGCGCGACGATGGCGATTCATCTGGGGGTCAACCATCTGGAAAAGATTCTGGCGGAGCTGCTGCCGCATTACGGCGCGGATTGCCCGATTGCGGTGATTCACCGGGCGACGTGGCCGGATCAGGATTGGGTGGTGGGGACGCTGGCGGATATTGCCGGGAAGGTTGCGGCGAAAGGGTTTCGGCGTACGGCGTTGATTCTGGTTGGGCGCGTGTTGGGCAGTGAGGTGTTCAGCGAGTCATCGTTGTATCGCGCCGGGCATGCACATCTCTATCGCCCATAACGCCCCCTTCGCGAGCAGGCTCGCTCCCACCTTTGGAATGCGATCAAATGTGGGAGCGAGCCTGCTCGCGAAGGCGTCAGTACATTTCATCCATAAAAAAACGGCGCTCACGGGGCGCCGTTTTTCATGTCCGCAGTGAACACCTTACTCAGTAGTAGGCGTTTTCTTTCTGCGTGTGGTCGGTCACGTCGCGAACGCCTTTCAGCTCCGGGATGCGCTCGAGCAAAGTGCGCTCGATGCCTTCCTTCAAGGTCACGTCCGCCTGGCCGCAGCCCTGGCAACCGCCACCGAACTGCAGAACGGCGATGCCGTCTTCAACCACATCGATCAGGCTGACCTGACCGCCGTGGCTGGCCAGCCCCGGGTTGATTTCGGTTTGCAGGTAGTAGTTGATGCGCTCGTTGACCGGGCTGTCGGCGTTGACCATCGGTACTTTGGCGTTTGGCGCCTTGATGGTCAGCTGGCCGCCCATGCGGTCGGTGGCGTAGTCGACAACAGCGTCGTCAAGAAACGCTTCGCTGAAGTGATCGATGTAAGCGGTGAAGCTTTTCAGCCCCAGCGCGGTGTCTTCGGGTTTTTCTTCGCCCGGCTTGCAGTAGGCAATGCAGGTTTCGGCGTACTGGGTGCCAGGCTGGGTGATAAAGACGCGGATGCCGATGCCCGGGGTGTTCTGCTTGGAGAGCAGATCAGCCAGGTAATCGTGGGCGGCGTCGGTAATGGTAATAGCGGTCATGGAAACTCCTCGCAGGCTTGGGCGCAGTTTACGCCAATCATTGCGCCGGACAAAGTCCTAGTATTTTTGTCGGGAAAGATTCTCGTCGGGCTTCTCGTCGACCTGCGACTTGAGCCAATGGTAACTGCGCTTTTCCACCCATTCGTAGCTCAACCACGAGCCGATGCCGATCGTCAGCGCACACACGGCGAACATCAAATACGGGTTGATCGCGTAGCGCTGCGCGACAAATCCACCCGCCGACAGCACCAGAACGTGCATCAGATACACCGAATACGAGCAATCGCCGAGCAGTTTGAGCACCCGGCTGCGCTCGACATAACGCTCAAGTGAGATACACGCCATCACCAGCACTGCGCTCGGCACGCCCCAGTTCAGCAGCCGTGGCGCCGGTGCCAAGTGGTAGATCGTCAACAATGCCGCGCCGATCGCCAGCAGCGGCAACCACAGGCCGGCGCCGATCCAGCCCCGGCGATAAAGCATGCCGATGCCAATCCCCAGCAGAAACTCGTAGACGATGTCCGAGCGATAGAACTGACTGATCCAGCCAAACCCGGTGCAGGTCTGACACACGGCAAACAACAGCGCCGCGACCACCAGCAAGCGCACCTGCAAGCGAAACAACAGCGCCCAGGCAAACAGCAGATAGAAGAGCATTTCGTAATTCAGCGTCCAGCCGACATTCAGCGTCGGGTAGATACCGTAGCCGCCGGGGTTCTCAGTCGGAATGAACAGCAACGACAGCAGCAGATGGCTCCAGTCCACAGACTGATCCGGCAGCAACGGCTGGGCAAACACCACCAGCAGCGCCATCAACAGCGTGTACAACCAATACGCCGGGACGATGCGAAACAGCCGGTACAACAGAAAACGCGCGGGCGGCAGCGGTTTGTTTTCGGTCGAGAGGAAAATCACCAGACCGCTGATGACGAAGAAGATATCGACGCCCACTGCACCCTTGTCGATGAACAGCTGGCCAATCGGCCCGCGTGCTTTGAAGTCAAAGAAAATCTGCATGAAGTGGTGGCAGACCACCGTCCACGCGGCCAGCGCACGCAGGGCTTGCACTGAAATCAACATCTGCCGCTCCCGATCACAATTGCAAAAACACCACTTCACCCTGTGGGAGCGAGCCTGCTCGCGAAAGCGACGGCACATTCAATGTATTCGGTGCCTGACACTGCGCCTTCGCGAGCAGGCTCGCTCCCACAGGGGATTTGTGTGTTACCTGAAGCTGTGACAGTCGGCCTGTTTCAAATGATCAAAGATTCTCGTAGCGGTTCATATCGAGCACGCCCTCTTCCACCGGATCGGTTTCGTGGATGTACTGGCTCAAATCGTGGAAATACATCCAGAATTGCGGATGACTGCGGCGGATTCCCCACCGTTCGACGATTTTCTCGAAACGGTTGGCATCCTTGGCATTTTCCATTGCATCGACAAACGCCGGCACCTGATCAGCCGGGACGTTGAAGATGAAGTTCGGATAACTGCTGAGCACGCCCGGATAAATCGTGAGGGTGTCGAGCCCCGGCTGGTAGCGCAGCGACTCACCGAGCAGGAACGCCACGTTGCTGTGCGCGCGGTTGCGCAACAGGCTGTAGATCTCGCGCTTACCGCTGGTGGTTTCAATGCGCAGCATCGTCGCTTCCGGCAACTGGTCGATCACTTTCAAACCGGCCGCCGGGCGCGAAGTCAGGCGACTCAACGCCTGTTCAGCATTTTGCAGCGCCGGGTCGATATTCGGCCGCGAGCAATAAGCGCCGTCGCAACGGTTGATCGGATCGGGCCGCGCATTGAGATCGCCGTAACGCGCGAGCAATTGCATGGCGAAGTCGTATTTCGGGTCTTTTTCGTCGAGTTTCAGCGCAGTCGGCTTATCGTCGTCAATCGCCTCATAATCGAGCCACATCTTGAACTGGCCGCTGCTCTGATACCAATCGTCGAGGTAGTCCTCACGGGAATCGGCCGGCATCAGGCGCAGGAAGTTCTGCTCGGCGCCATTGCGGATCAGGTCGAAATACAGACGGGTTTGCGCCTGATGCGAGACGTTGCCGAACACATCGAAATTGACCGCCAACTGATAATAAGTGCGTTCCAGCAACGGATAGTCGAACAGCCACATGGTCTGCGGGACTTCACCAATCAGGCCCTTGGTCACCGAAGCGCTGTCGAAGTGGCGGAAAATACTCAGCAACGCGTTGTCGTTGCCGGCCCACAGCGTCGACCAGCTCGGCGCCGGTTGATCGGCATAACTGTCGCGGCGCAAGGCCTCGTACTCGTTTCGCTTGTTACGGTAGTTGTGCCACAGGCTGAGGACGCTGCCGACATCGTCGTTTTGCCCCGGCATGGCCAACAACGGCGTAGTTTGGCCACGATATTTCGGGTCGGTGACATAGAGGTCGTGTTCCGGCGCCTGGAACAGTGCCCAGAAGTTGTCGCGGATCACGTCCGTGGCGATTTGCCCCCGACACACCGGGCCGCGAATAAAGGTGCGGACGAAGTATTCGGCGTTATCGAGCATGAATTGATAACGTGCCTGCGCCGGAATCGCCTCAAACGTGGCGAACGGATTGGCGCGGCTTTGCGGGCCATAACCGGGCAACGCGTTGACCTGCCAGTTGCCGCTGTAGAACAGGCTTCTGACCCGCGCCATCTTCGCCGCGCTCAGCGGATAGGTGATGTGGGTTTTATGCACAATCACGCCCTGCACCGGCCACAAGCGGTAAAACACCTGAGTGCCCGGATCATCGTTGGGACGACGGGTGGCGATCAGGTCGATCGGCTGGCCAGTCGGTGTGCGCGAACGCACCCACTGGAAGTAATGCCCCGGCTCGCCGTCCTTGAAATAAAGGTGCGCAAGAAACAGGTGTTCGTACAACCAACGGCCAACCAGACTTTCGCGGGCACCGGGGCTGTTGAGCAGATTTTCCCACTGGACGATTTGCAGGGATTCTTTAGCGCTCGGCGCAAGGCCTTGTTCGTCGATCGGAGCACCGGAGGCGAGCCAACGCTGCAGTGTCTGGTATTGCTGATCGGTCAGGCCGGTCACGGCCAGCGGCATGCCTTCTTTCGGGTGAGCGCCGGCGTAGCCGTCAAACTCGATAGGCATCGCGCACTGATTCGCGCGGTTCAAACCCAGAACGATTTCTTCAGGCAATTTGGCGTTGGGCTGCAACGGGGTTTTATGACCCAGCTCCAGCATCCGTGCCATCAACGCCGCTTGGCTGCCCTGGGCGTCGAGCACCGAGTAGAAGTCTTTCTGCTGCCAGGCACGCTTGCCAAAGGCGTCGTAGAACAGCCGAGTGGTCGGTGCCGCTTGGGTGCGCTCGCCGTCATACACCGGCATTTTGCTCGCGCCACGGGCCGCGCCCTCGCCACTGCCGAGATTGAGCTGGCAGGCGGAGTCGTAACAGGCGTGGCAGGCCACGCACTTCTCGGTGAAGATTGGCTGGATGTCGCGGACGTACGAAATCGACTGAGAAATGGCCGGCACAGTCGCTGGCTCTTGCGCCACGGCGCCCCAGCTGAGAAACAGCAACACAAAACCAATGACGCGGTAAGACATGCTGCTGATCCCGATTGTAAAAAAACGCCGCGATTCTACAGTATGACGCTCGTACCAACATGAGCGATATTCATGCAAAAGCCCCGCATGCTCTAAAAGCGCACAGGTTTGCTATGATCCCGCTCCTTCGTAATGGTCTTTCCGAGTAGTCCAAATGTCCGATCGCAGCGTCCGCCTTCAAGCTCTCAAGCAAGCTCTCAAAGAGCGCATCCTGATACTCGACGGCGGTATGGGCACGATGATCCAGAGCTACAAGCTCGAAGAACAGGACTATCGCGGCAAACGCTTCGCCGACTGGCCGAGTGACGTCAAGGGCAACAACGACCTGTTGGTGCTCACCCGTCCCGATGTGATCGGCGGCATCGAGAAAGCCTACCTGGATGCCGGCGCCGACATCCTCGAAACCAACACCTTCAACGCCACGCGCATTTCCATGGCTGACTACGGCATGGAAGAACTGGCCTACGAGTTAAACGTAGAAGGCGCACGTCTGGCGCGCAAGGTCGCCGACGCCAAGACCGCCGAGACCCCGGACAAGCCACGCTTCGTCGCCGGCGTGCTGGGCCCGACCAGCCGTACCTGCTCGCTGTCGCCGGACGTCAACAACCCGGGCTATCGCAACGTCACCTTTGATGAGCTGGTGGAAAACTACACCGAGGCCACCAAAGGTCTGATCGAGGGCGGCGCCGACCTGATCCTGATCGAAACCATCTTCGACACCCTCAATGCCAAAGCAGCGATCTTCGCTGTGCAGGGCGTGTTCGAAGAACTGCACATCGAACTGCCGATCATGATTTCCGGGACCATCACCGACGCCTCCGGCCGCACCCTGTCGGGCCAGACCACCGAAGCGTTCTGGAACTCGGTGGCACACGCCAAGCCAATCTCGGTCGGCCTCAACTGCGCGCTCGGCGCCAGCGAATTGCGTCCGTACCTGGAAGAGTTGTCGAACAAGGCCAGCACCCACGTTTCCGCGCACCCGAACGCCGGCCTGCCGAACGAATTCGGCGAGTACGACGAACTGCCGTCGGAAACCGCCAAAGTCATCGAAGAATTCGCCCAGAGCGGCTTCCTCAATATCGTCGGCGGTTGCTGCGGCACCACGCCGGGGCACATCGAAGCCATCGCCAAAGCCGTCGCCGGTTACGCGCCGCGTCAGATTCCGGACATTCCGAAAGCCTGCCGACTGTCGGGTCTGGAGCCGTTCACCATCGATCGCAGCTCGTTGTTCGTTAACGTCGGCGAACGTACCAACATTACTGGTTCCGCCAAGTTCGCCCGGCTGATCCGTGAAGACAACTACACCGAAGCGCTGGAAGTCGCCCTACAGCAGGTCGAGGCCGGCGCGCAGGTGATCGACATCAACATGGACGAAGGGATGCTCGATTCGAAGAAGGCCATGGTGACCTTCCTCAATCTGATCGCCGGTGAGCCGGACATCTCGCGCGTACCGATCATGATCGACTCCTCCAAGTGGGAAGTGATCGAAGCCGGCCTCAAGTGCATTCAGGGCAAAGGCATCGTCAACTCGATCAGCATGAAAGAAGGCGTCGAGCAGTTCATCCATCACGCCAAACTGTGCAAGCGTTACGGCGCGGCGGTGGTGGTGATGGCGTTCGACGAAGCCGGCCAGGCCGACACCGAAGCGCGCAAGAAAGAAATCTGCAAACGCTCTTACGACATTCTGGTCAACGAAGTCGGCTTCCCGCCTGAAGACATCATCTTCGACCCGAACATCTTCGCCGTCGCCACCGGCATCGAAGAACACAACAACTACGCTGTGGACTTCATCAACGCCTGTGCCTACATCCGCGACGAACTGCCGTATGCGCTGACCTCGGGCGGCGTGTCCAACGTATCGTTCTCGTTCCGCGGCAACAACCCGGTGCGTGAGGCGATCCACTCAGTGTTCCTGCTCTACGCAATTCGCGCAGGCCTGACCATGGGCATCGTCAACGCCGGTCAGTTGGAGATCTACGACCAGATCCCGCAGGAACTGCGCGACGCCGTTGAAGACGTGGTACTCAACCGCACGCCAAACGGCACCGACGCCCTCCTCGCCATTGCCGACAAGTACAAGGGCGACGGCAGCGTCAAGGAAGCCGAGACCGAAGAGTGGCGCAGCTGGGAGGTCAACAAGCGTCTGGAGCATGCGCTGGTCAAAGGCATCACCACGCACATCGTGGAAGACACCGAAGAGTCGCGTCAGTCGTTCGCCCGCCCGATCGAAGTGATCGAAGGCCCGCTGATGTCCGGCATGAACATCGTCGGTGACCTGTTCGGCGCCGGCAAAATGTTCCTCCCGCAAGTGGTGAAATCCGCCCGTGTGATGAAGCAGGCCGTGGCCCACTTGATCCCGTTCATCGAACTGGAAAAAGGCGACAAGCCGGAAGCCAAGGGCAAGATCCTCATGGCTACGGTGAAAGGCGACGTGCACGACATCGGCAAGAACATCGTTGGCGTGGTGCTCGGTTGCAACGGCTATGACATCGTCGACCTCGGCGTGATGGTTCCGGCGGAGAAGATTCTGCAGGTGGCCAAAGAGCAGAAGTGCGACATCATCGGCCTCTCCGGCCTGATCACGCCGTCGCTGGATGAAATGGTTCACGTCGCTCGCGAGATGCAGCGTCAGGACTTCCACCTGCCGCTGATGATCGGTGGCGCGACCACCTCCAAAGCGCACACGGCGGTGAAGATCGAGCCGAAGTACAGCAACGATGCCGTGGTTTACGTGACCGACGCCTCCCGTGCGGTCGGCGTGGCCACCCAGTTGCTGTCGAAGGAATTGAAGGCCGGTTTCGTCGAGAAGACGCGTCTGGAATACGTCGATGTGCGCGAACGTACTTCGAACCGCAGCGCCCGCACTGAACGTCTGAGCTACGCAGCGGCCATCGCCAAGAAACCACAGTTCGACTGGGCGACTTATGAGCCGGTCAAACCGACGTTTACCGGCAGTAAGGTGCTGGACAATATCGATCTCAAGGTGCTGGCCGAATACATCGACTGGACGCCGTTCTTCATCTCTTGGGATCTGGCCGGCAAATTCCCGCGCATCCTCGAAGACGAAGTGGTCGGTGAAGCCGCCACCGCGTTGTACAAAGACGCGCAAGAGATGCTCGCCAAGCTGATCGACGAGAAGCTGATCAGCGCCCGTGCGGTGTTCGGTTTCTGGCCGGCCAATCAGGTGCATGACGACGACATCGAACTGTACGGCGATGACGGCCAGCCAATGGCCAAACTGCATCACCTGCGCCAGCAGATCATCAAGACCGACGGCAAGCCTAATTTCTCGCTGGCCGACTTCGTAGCGCCAAAAGACAGCGAAGTGACCGACTACGTCGGTGGTTTCATCACCACCGCCGGCATCGGCGCCGAAGAAGTTGCCAAGGCCTATCAGGACGCCGGCGACGACTACAACTCGATCATGGTCAAAGCGTTGGCCGACCGTTTGGCCGAAGCTTGCGCCGAATGGCTGCACCAGCAAGTGCGTAAAGAGCACTGGGGTTATGCCAAGGACGAAACCCTCGACAACGACGCGCTGATCAAAGAGCAATACAGCGGCATCCGCCCTGCCCCGGGTTATCCGGCGTGCCCGGATCACACCGAGAAGGCCGCGCTGTTCGCGTTGCTCGACCCGGAAGCCGAAGAAATGCGTGCCGGCCGTAGCGGCGTGTTCCTCACCGAGCACTACGCGATGTTCCCGGCGGCCGCCGTCAGCGGTTGGTACTTCGCCCACCCGCAGGCGCAGTACTTTGCCGTGGGCAAGATCGACAAGGATCAGGTCGCCAGCTACACCTCGCGCAAGGCCCAGGAACTGAGCGTGACCGAGCGCTGGCTGGCGTCGAATCTGGGTTACGACAACTGAAACCCGCCAGCGACCTGGAAGCATTTGCCCCAGGTCCGCGCGGGCAATCATTGGCGAGTTGAAGGCCCCGGTTGCGGTGACGACGGGGCCGGTTGAGGCGCATCGACGACCACCGTCGAAAGTTTCTGCAGTTCCATGCGCGACAGCTCCTTCAGCTTGTCGGCGCGCGCCAGCGCCAATTCGATTTCCAGCCGATTCATCGCCTCGACGTACAGGGTGCGCGACGCTTCATTGCCATGCTTGTCCGGATGGGCGTCCTCGACCTCTTCCTGGCGTTGTGTGGCGTTGCGTTCCAGTTCGTCGAATACGTCGGGGTATCTGTCTTTGAGGTAACGACTCCAGTAGTCACGCGAGATCAGGTCGTCGAGGAACAGGCTGGATGCCTCATCCGCCAATACCGCAGCCCGGGCGTCGATCAAGCGCTGCCCGCTGATCGGCGTGTCGTACAGCGAGTATTCTGGCTGACCGGGCAACTCCAGCCCGTCAGGCCAGCCGCGAGTCAAGCCGATCCGGTAGCGCAGGCGGATTTGCGCCCGGTCCTGATGGCGCCCGGCGGCTTCTGCCAGTCTGTCGACCCGTTCCAGTCGGAACAGCCGTCGAGTCAGATCGAGCAAGGCCCGTCCGCGAAGGTCCGGGCGGTCGCGCGGAACATCGCGCAGCGCGGTGTATTCAAAAGCGCGAACCTCCAGCTCGCTGAACGTCAGGATTCGGCCATCCGGACACGCACCGTGCATTTCGGCGTTGTGGAACATCAACTCGCGCAGCTCGCGATTTTCACTGGCCGCTTCCATGACACGCCACACCCTTTGGGTCAGCTCGGCGCGCGCCAGGCGGAAGTCCTGGGTATGACGCAACAGATAAATCAACTGAAAAAAACGTTCGTGATTCGGCTCTTCTGCCAACCGCGTCCATAAGTCTGTTCTGGTGGCGGCCAGCGCGGGCGGGGCCTCGGCAAGCCAGGGATTCAATGCTTCAGGCGAGATAACCAGAGCCGGGTTAATGACTGCTTCGACGGGTTCCACCACGGCATGTATGTCAACGCCGACAGCGCCCTGATCAGAACCGTTGCTGTCACTGCCCGCCTCTGAAAAACCGCTTTCATCGACGCCAAAGACTTGCGCGTCAATCATTCCGTCAATGTCCTCACGCGCAATACCCAACACCTCCGGAGCGTGGTTGACGCGGCTCTGGAACCGGAGCTGCTGCAACGCGTGAAGTGACAGTTCAGTGTTCTCCGACAAGTCCGTGCCCGCAATCAGTTGCGCGTGACTACCGTCGAAGATTTCATCGGGAAATGTAGTTGATCTCGTTGCCACTGAGGTTCAACGTCCGCAGGTTTGGCGCCTCCAGCACAGCACCTGGCCAACCCGTCAGTCTATTGAAACGCAGATCAAGCGTTTCGACAGCACCGAACCCGGGCGGGTCGAACGCCGCAAGATCGTTATAACTGAGGTCGAGCCAGCGCAGCCGGGTGCCGTCGAGCAACGGATAGACGCTGGCGGCGCTGGACAAATCGCAATACTGCATTTCCAGGCGTTCCATCTGCGCCATGTGCAGCAGCGACTCTGGAACACCGATCAGCTCATTGCCACTGAGCCTCAATGTCCTGAGATTGGCAAAAGCCTGGAGAAAACCGCTTGCACCGGCGGTGGTCATACCTACACCACTCAGATCCAGCGTGGTGACTCTCGCAAGCGGCACCGTCAGGCTTGGCAAATCACCGGTTTGCAAGCCCTCAAGGTTGAGTGTCAGCCCTTCTGCATGGGGGTTGTCTCCGAGCCCTGCAAGCCAGGATTCGCGGATGCGCAGCGCGGCGCGGGAACGGCTTTGCGCCGACACCCGGCGCGCTCCCGTGGGAACACCCCGGGTGAATAGCCAGCCGTTCAACTGCCGGGTCAGTCCTGCGCAAGCCTGATGCCATTGAGCGATCTGCGCGTCTATTTGGCCATTGCTCAAGCCTGTTTCACGCAGGTTCTGCAATACCTGCACGGCGCGTTCCTGGGTCATGCCCGGATGCAGGCGCTGCAGCTCCAGCAGTTTGCCGGCTTCGCCCGGGACTGCGATACGTTGTTCGGGAAGCGCCAATAGCAGGCTCCTCAACGACCAGCCCGACTGGCCCGGTAACGTGTTGTCAGCCACGGGCTCCTCGGCAAAACGCGCGAGTGTGCCGTCGGGTAACACCAAGTCGCGTTCGATGCGCTGCAACGCGGCGTTCAGGGCCACCTCACCGGCAGGACTGAAAGCATTGCCGCTCAGATTGACTTTCATCAGCGCGTGCGGATCAGCCAAGGCTTGTGGCGAGAGCGCAGCGATCGCGTTGTCACGCAAGTCGAGCCAGTGCAACCGTTGCAGACGCTCGGCACCGCCAGGCCAGGCTTGCAACCGCGTCGCTCTGAGGTTCAGCGCCTGAAGCTGGCTCAAGGCACTGACATCCAGTTGGCCCAGCGGGTTGGCTTGCAGGTTCAGGCTGCCGAGTCGCTGCAGGCCATTGAATTGCGCCTGCACCGCCGGGGTGACCACGATGCTGTTGGCCGACAGGTCGAGTTGCGTCAACGCTGGCAGATCAGCGGCAGCGAACGGCAACTCAGTGAAGTTGTTGCCCGTCATGACCAGCGTTTCGGTCGCACTGAACCCCCGGACAAAGGCGCGCGCCTGCCCGACGGGAACGTCCAGTTGTCCCAGACGCAGCGTGCGGATATGGGCAAAGCTGCCAGCGGGCAAGGGAGGCAATTCGCTGATCTGCTCCATGCCTGCCTGCTCAACCAGCCCCACTCGCGATAAAGGCAATTCAAACGTGGCAATGTCGCCGGGCACGCCATAACGTTGGCGGATGGCGGCATTCCAGCTTTGCTTGAGGGCGCGTAACGTCCCCGCGTTGCGCCCCGTTGCCCATTGCCAGCGAAGCCCGGTAAAGCGCATCGCCTGCGGATGCGACGGCACATGAAACCGGGCAAAGATTGCGTCGTGTTCAGCCCTGAGTCGGGCAATCGCCGTCATTCTCGCCTCGGGCGTTGGCCATGCCGCATCGAAGCTTGCCGGTAAGGGATCGTGCAGATCGGGCAAGGTCGCCATGAAGTCCAGCTCCGCCCGGCAATACTGGCTGACCATCTGATTCAGATCGACCAGATGGCCGAGCTCACCGCTGTAGTTGCGGACATATTCGTAGGCACGCATGAACTGCGCCGGAGCCAGCGCCGCCCAGTCCAGCGACAGTCCGGCCCAGAGTCGCTCCTGTCCGCTATACAGGGATTCGGGCAGCGCGCGTATGCCGGTGTGCGTCAGATCCAGACGTTCCAGTTGCGCAAGCCGCTCGACGTACGCCGGCCATTGCCATAACGCGTAGGGCGCGTCGATGCGCAAGGTGCGCAACTGCTGCAAAGGGGTCAGATCCAGCGCATGCAGGCTTCTGGCGTCGAAACCGGCATAGTCGAGATGCAGTGTTTCCAACGACGTGAGCGAACCAAGTGTTGCCGGAAAATCTGCCGCCAGTGCGGGCGCATGGGTGGAAAAGCGCAGGCTGACAAGCCCGTGCAGCCGGGCGACCGCCGGCGGCACAGAACTGAGCGGCCGGGTTCTGGACGAGAGAAAATCCAGACCACGCTCAAGGTTGCCTATCGCCAGATGGGTCACCTCGGGAAACTGCGCCAGAAAGGCATTCGCATTAGCGTCCGTCAAACCGCTGCCGGCCACCGACAGCTCACGGATATGGGCAAAAGAAGTGTTCAATGCTGGCAACGGCGCATCACACACCAGCGACAAGCGTGCCGCGTCAGGAACCTGCGCGGCGAGTGGTGCATTGCGCCAGGCATCCCGGACGGCCTGGGCAAACTGCAACCGGCCCTGCGCCGCCGCGCTGCCGGACGGACCCGCCTGCCACTGGTCAAGCGCAGCGTTGAGCCCTTCCCACTCACGTCGGCGCGTCTGCAACACCGAGTAGATTTGCTGATCGCTCAGGCCACGTTGCTGCTGGAGAAATGCCTCTGCCTGTTGCGGGCCCGGATAGAGTTCCATCACTCGCACCCAAAGCGAAGGACGCAGGCCGGAGCCCCGCCCACTCGCGTAATAGCCCTTCAGCGTGGCGCCGACCCGGCTCGGCGCTTTGAACCGCTTGGCCTGTGGCGCCAGCCATTGCGCAACGCGCTCGCGATGTTTGAGCGCAGACTCGATAACCTTGCGTTGTAACTCATGACTTCGGCTGCCATCGCTCAATCCCATCGCGACAGCATTGTCATCGGGCAGCACGCGCATGATCGCGCGGTAAAAATTGTCGGCCGGCCTCAGCGTGCTGTTGAGCGGTTGCCCTTGATCGTCGAAGGCCTGATAAAACGGCCCGTCCTTGACCAGATATTTTCGCTGGGGAGCGGTGGTTTCACCGAGGCTGTCGAGCAGCGTGCCAGCCGGACTGCCCTCGCGAATCTCCAGACGTAACGACTGCGGCCAGCCCGGCAACTGTGACATCGCCTGCAATGCGAGGCGGCGGCTATCCGCCGACGCGAGGTTTTCGCTGTGCAAACCGGCAAATGCGCGAGTCTGGCGGCCACGACCGGCATGCCAGCGCGCCTCTTCAAGCATGTTCAGCGGTGCCCGTTTGATCGTGTCCAGACGCACCATCTGCGCCGGCGTCGCGTGATCGAGCACATCCTGCGCGGCAGCCTCGCTCAGACCGGGGGTTTCCCGTCGCAAGATACGCAGGCGAACACTGTCCGATTCACCGCTCCGGTACAGGCTGTCAACAATCGAAGTCTGGCGTGCATAGACATGCTCCGTCAGTTGCCGGCCGAACGCCTCGGGCCTCGCGACGCGAAACTGCGCGGTTGTCCTGCCAAGCAAATAGTTGATCTCGTTCTCTTCCAGTGCCGCAAGAATCCGTTCGGGCATTTGCCCACTCAGCACCTGCGCGCGCGTGAGCTGGATCGCTGGCTTGATGCTGACTCCGGGCACGATTTTTTCGCTGCCATAGCGAATCGATGGGCCTGACAGCTCGGGGTCGGGGAAAACCTCCAATACCCGATCGTACGGCCAGCGCGGCATTTGCGTGACCTCAGGTAACGCCAGCAAATAACGATCATCAATCGGCGCCGCACCGCGCAATTGCTCGATCATTTGCGCGGCCTGTGCATCGGCTTTGAACAAGCGCAGGGCGTCGCGCAACTCGGGCGGCGCGGATGCGTGATCCAGGTGCATCTTGCGCAAGCTGTTTTCGCTGACGCCGCTGACATCGGCCAGCGTCAGCAACGTTTCATCGGTCAACCCATCGGTGACATGCCCCATGCGCCGCAACAGCGTCAGGCGGTTCCAGCTCATCGGTTGTTCCAGCGTATGGCGCCAGGCGCCCTGGCCATTGTGTTGCAGCACCGGCTGGTAGGCGTTTGGCTCTGCGGGGTGCATGATCCGCCACTGCGCCGTGCCCGGATCGACAATCAGCTCGTAGACCTGTTCGCCCTGACGCAGGTAGGTTTTGCCATTGAGTTGATAGCGGCCCAGCTGATCCGGCCCGGTCGCGTCGTTCAGGATGATGTCTTGCTCATAGCCGCTCAGGTCGGGTTTCCACAAGCGTGTTTCGCCGTTGGGCAAGGTCACCGGGTGCAAGTCCTCGATCACCGGTTCCGGCTTGACCGCCGTGAGCTTGCTGAGCCCTGCCCCGGCGGCGCTCATTACGCCGATGAGGGCGAGGTTTTCTGCCACATCGACCAAATGCGCCTTGGCCGCGTGCTTGTCGCCCTCACTCCATTCGAGCGCGCCCTCGAAGGTTTCGTACAGCAGTTGCCCGGCCATGAGCGCCAGCATGACCTCGCCCAGAACCGGCACGAACATAGACACCAGGTTGAGCACCAGCAGTCCCACCTGCAGCAGCGCGGCAAGTTTTGCATCGCGCACCTTGGCGTCGATGTCACTCGACGGCACCGCATGGCTACGGGCATCGGCCAGCACTTTGTCGCGATGCTGCTCATACAGCCAGGCCCACAGATCGCTGTTTTCAGCCCATGGATCGCGCTCATCGCGCGCAATCAGCGCGGCGCCAATATAGGGATCAGGTTCCGGCTCCATTTCCGGGTGTTCAGGGGGCAATTCGCGGATATCGATAAAAGGCGACAGCAAACCGAATGCCCCCGGAATTCTGCGCCAGGACGAGGAAATGAAACTCGGCGGTGAATCGGCCGACTCGCGCACGAACTGGCTGAAATAGTAAGGGCGCTGGTCGTAAGGCAGGAACTGACTGAAGAAGCGCTGGTAAGGCGTTGGCTCAGCACTCTGCGCCGTTTGTGCATCCCGGGCGGACAACCGGCGCTTGAACGTCTCCTCCAATTGCGTTCCGGTGTAGCGCTTCAGCGGATGCTCAGGATCATTGGGCACATAGACAATGACGGCTTCCGGGGCCCGGCGCTTTTCACCGATAGCAAAAGCGACGCAGCCGGTCAGTTTGTGCCGCATCAGGCCCAGATCATGAAACCAGACCTGCCTGCCGCCCACTTCAGGATGGTTTTCACCGTCGATGACCGAGAGGATCATCGCGTGATCTTCAGACCGGATATCCTTGGTCAGCAACGCTTGCTCGGCCGCCGCGCGCATGGCGGCTTTCTGGCTGGCAATGAACTGCGTGCGTAATGTCTTGGCCAGGTCTGGATCCGCAGTGTGGAAAAACGCCTTGAGATACGTCTGGTACTTCGCGCCGACATCCAGATCACGGCACAAACGCAGAAACTGCATGACGCTCAGGTTGACCGTCACGGCGGCGAACGTACCGGGCGTGGCGGTTTCTTCTGCAAATCCCGAACTGTCGTGGAAGGCACCGGGCACGCATTCGCGGACTTCGAAATTGTGCAGTGCAGCCTGAAGCATCGTCAGGCTCAAGACCTCGAAAGAACCGATTTCCACACTGAAAATGCCCAAAGCCCAAGGACGCCTGAGGCTGAGGAACGTCTTGTCGACATCGACAGTGACCTTGTAGCGCTCGTGCAGCGCGCGCGTCAGTAGCGGCCGGGCAAACGCGTCGATGTCCTTGAGCGGGGACATGGTTTTGTCCAGTGCAGACTGGGCCATGACGCTGTCCTTGAAACTGTTGTCCAACGCCTCGCGCTGCTGCAACGACGCTTGTCTGTACCAGGCCGGGATCACCGGCCTGGCCTGTCTGATCTCATCTTTCCTTGGCGCAGCAGCGTCGACCAGCCATTGCGGAACCGCAGCTTCGAGATACTCAGCGTGGAGACTGTCCGTGACCACAGGTCTGGCCGGTTTGTCGATGACTTGCTGGGGGCTGGAATCGGGGGACATACATCGCTCCTGTAAATGGAGCGTCAGCAGACCATCGCGGGCGTTCGCCTCTGCGGTACATAGTTATCGCGCCATGACGCAGTTGTAACGATGTATCCGGGCGGTCGGCGCATGCAGGTATTTTGACTATGCTTGTGAGGCACGATTTTCGAAGAGGGATTTATGGACGATCCAGTCGACAACAAGCCACCGACCTTCTGGCAGATGCTGCACAGCGTGATGGCTGCGGCGTTCGGTGTGCAGAGCGGCAAGAACCGGGCAAGGGACTTCACCCACGGCAAGCCCAGCCATTTCGTCATCCTGGGCATTCTGTTCACGGCGGTATTTGCGTTGACGCTGTTTGCCATCGTCAAACTGGTGCTGCATTTCGCCGGGGTCTGACGCGGTCAGCGCATCAGCGTCTGCAAGCTGAACGGGTAGCGGTAGGAGTCCGGCTGGCCCTTGGCCGAAAGCTTGCGGAAATTCACGCCGTAGTTCGGCGACTTGCCCATGGCCAGCATTTGTCGGGCGTGCCGTTTGTCGATCAATTGCAGCAAGGGAATCTGCCGGTCGCGGCCGCCGTAGCGATCCAGTTCGACGCCTTGCGCAACGTCATGCAACTCGACCAGCGCCCAGCCGCCCAGGGTGAAGTGTCCACCGACCAGTGCGCTCAGGCGCCCGTCAACCAACGCCTGCAAGGCAGCCGGCGAGGTATTGACCGCGCTGAACAACGCATCTTTGCCGGGGACTTTGCCCATCTCGGTATACGCACGCATCGCTCCGAAAGCCATTTCATCGTTGGCTGACCATACCAGTGAAACCTTCGGGTAACGGGCGAACAGCTGTTTCGCCTGCTCATAGGCGCGCTCTTGCGTCCAGCCGCTGTAAACCAGTTGCCGCAAGCGCAGCCGTGGATGTTCCGCCAGCGCCCGTTGCATGCCGCGTTCGCGCAGTTGCGCCGAAGGGGTGACCTTCAGCCCGGAAAACGCCAGCACTTCAATCGGCTCAGTGCCTGGCGCTGCCGGATGCAGGCGGATCAGCTCTTTCATCATCAAATAGCCGCCCTCCTCGTCGTTCGGCACCAGACTGCCGATGCGATCGTCACGCTCGCCGACCAGCGCCTGTTGGTCAGGTGTCAGCACGGCGTTGACCATGAAGAGCTTCACGCCGCTGTTCTCGGCCAGACGCAGGATCTGCGGGGCGACGTATTGTTCGTTGACGAATATCAGGTACTCGGGGCGATTCGGCCCCTGCAACGCCAGGCGTGCCTGCGCCAGAGTCAGTTCGGGCTGGCGCTGGGAATAGAGGATCTGCAGGTCGATACCCAGATCCTGGGCGGCCGCCTGCATGAATTGCGAATAACTGACCCAGAAGGCTTCCTGCGTCGAGCCCGGATTCAAAAACAGCACAGACTCCGCCCGTGCGCCGCTCTGGAACAGCGCGCCGAACAACAGAAGACTGAGGTGAAAAAACTTGAACATGAAGCATCCAGGCCCAGGGAAAAATGGCCGCGCATTATAGCCATCGATCCACCGGCTATGATGCCTGATCCCGTTTTTTGTCCGACAATTCGTCGGGCGCGGGCCCGGATGGGTCGTTTACTGATGGCTGACCCAGAATACCGCTGTCCCTACTACCAGAATGATCAGGAACAAAATGGCCCACGCATCGACGCTACTGTCGCTTTTTCTTGCCTTGGTCGGATTGCTCATTGCATCGCCTCTTGTCGGTTTTATCGGTGATTGCAGAAAGACTCGACCACAGTTAAGACGATGATTGTCCGCACGACAAATGTGGGTTAGTTGACAGCGATTCTCGTTAGGCGATTTGGTTCTTTCCATATACTCAAACATCACTTTTGCGCATAACTGCAAACAGGTATATTGCCCCGGCTCCCTTAGGGAGCGCGCGGCCGTGCGCGCAGAATTGCAGAGGCACCATCGGACTTCAGCAAGCGAAAACGCAGCGTTTTCCGAGTAGCCCAAAGCCTGAGAACAGGACTTATATGTACGTATACGACGAGTACGATCAGCGGATCATCGAGGACCGCGTCAAGCAGTTCCGTGATCAGACCCGACGCTATCTGGCAGGTGAGCTGAGCGAAGAAGAATTCCGCCCCCTGCGCCTGCAAAATGGCCTGTACATCCAGCGCTTCGCGCCGATGTTGCGGGTGGCGGTGCCTTACGGCCAGCTGACTTCGCGTCAGACGCGCATGATGGCCAAGATTGCCCGCGACTACGACAAGGGCTACGCCCACATCAGTACGCGGCAGAACGTGCAGTTCAACTGGCCGGCGGTGGAAGACATCCCGGACAT
Organism: Pseudomonas sp. CROZ-RG-20F-R04-15; assembly: GCF_022662375.1. GTDB lineage: Bacteria > Pseudomonadota > Gammaproteobacteria > Pseudomonadales > Pseudomonadaceae > Aquipseudomonas. The sequence goes on from NZ_JAKNQL010000006.1 coordinate 245,208, forward strand.
CCTCGCTGAGCTGGCCACCGTGCAGATGCACGCGATCCAGACCAGCGGCAACTGCCTGCGCAACGTCACCACCGACCAGTTTGCCGGTGTTGCCGCCGACGAAGTGATCGATCCGCGCCCATGGTGCGAGATCGTCCGTCAGTGGACTACGTTCCACCCGGAATTCGCCTACCTGCCGCGTAAATTCAAAATTGCCGTCAACGGTTCGACCGCTGACCGCGCCGCCATTGAAGTCCACGACATCGGCCTGGAGCCGGTGCACAACGCCGCTGGCGAACTGGGCTTCCGCGTACTGGTCGGCGGTGGCCTCGGCCGTACGCCGGTGGTGGGCGCATTCATCAACGAGTTCCTGCCGTGGCAGGACCTGTTGAGCTACCTCGACGCGATCCTGCGGGTGTACAACCGCTACGGTCGTCGCGACAACAAATACAAGGCGCGGATCAAGATCCTCGTCAAAGCCCTCACGCCAGAAGTGTTCGCACAGAAAGTCGATGCGGAAATGGAACACCTGCGCGGTGGCCAGACCACACTGACCGACGCCGAATTGCAGCGTGTGGCCAGACACTTCGTCGATCCGGACTACAAGGCGCTGGAAAACCAGACCGCGCAACTGGCCGATCTCGACAAAGAGCATCCAGGTTTCGCCCGCTGGCGCAGCCGCAACACCCTGGCGCACAAGAAACCGGGTTATGTCGCCGTGACCCTGTCGCTGAAACCGACCGGTGTGGCGCCGGGCGACATCACCGACAAGCAGCTCGATGCCGTCGCCGATCTGGCCGACCGCTACAGCTTTGGTCAACTGCGCACCTCGCACGAACAGAACATCATTCTGGCCGACGTCGAGCAAAGCCAACTGTTCACCCTGTGGGGCGAACTGCGTGAAGGCGGTTTCGCCACGCCGAACATCGGCCTGCTGACCGACATCATCTGCTGCCCGGGCGGCGATTTCTGCTCGCTGGCCAACGCCAAGTCGATCCCGATTGCCGAATCGATCCAGCGCCGTTTCGACGACCTGGATTACCTGTTCGACATCGGCGAGCTGGACCTGAACATTTCCGGTTGCATGAACGCCTGCGGTCACCACCACGTCGGCCACATCGGCATCCTCGGCGTCGACAAGAAAGGCGAAGAGTTCTATCAGGTCTCCCTCGGCGGCAGCGCCAGCCGTGATGCGAGCCTGGGCAAGATCCTCGGCCCGTCCTTCGCTCAGGAAGCCATGCCTGACGTGATCTCGAAGCTGATCGACGTGTACGTTGAACAACGTACCGAAGACGAGCGCTTCATCGACACCTACCAGCGTATTGGCATCGACCTCTTCAAGGAACGCGTCTATGCAGCGAATCATTAAGAACAACGAGGTCGTCGACGAAACCTGGCACTTGCTGCCCAAGGATTTCAACATCGACGAGATCAGCAACTGCGACGACTTGATCGTGCCACTGCAACTGTGGCGCGAACACAGCCGCATGCTCAAGGCCCGCGATGGCGGTCTGGGTGTGTGGCTGGACGCCGACGAAGAAGCCGAGGAAATCGGTGAAGACGTCGCCGAGTTTCAGGTGATTGCCCTGAATTTCCCCGCGTTCACCGACGGCCGCAACTACTCCAACGCCCGTCTGCTGCGTGACCGTTACGGTTTCAAAGGCGAACTGCGGGCGATTGGCGACGTGCTGCGCGATCAGCTGTTCTACATGCACCGCTGTGGCTTTGATGCCTTTGCCGTGCGCCCGGATAAAGACCCGTACGAAGCCCTTGAAGGTCTCAAGGACTTCTCGGTGACCTATCAGGCCGCCACTGACGAACCGCTGCCGCTGTTCCGTCGCCGCTAAGTCTTTTAGCTTTAGCGCGGACAAAAAAACGCCGGTCATGTGACCGGCGTTTTTTTATGCCTGCTCGATTTACCAAAAGCGCTGCTGGGTCAGACGACTCCACCAGCTCAGCAGTACGCGGTCAACCGAACCGCTGGCGGCCATGCCAATGCGCTCTTGCAGGCTTTTGCGTTCTGCATAGTGCAGGTGATAGACCTCGGCCTTTTTCGCCCGGTCTGCCAGATATTCATCGCTGGTCTTCAGTTCATCGACCAATTGCTTATCCAGCGCCGCGACGCCGAGCCAGACTTCACCGGTGGCGACATCGTCAATCGCCAGTTGCGGGCGATAGCGGGCGACGAAGTTCTTGAACAGTTGATGAGTGATGTCCAGGTCTTCCTGGAACTTCTCCCGGCCCTTCTCGGTGTTTTCGCCAAACACCGTCAGAGTGCGTTTGTATTCGCCAGCCGTCAGCACTTCGAAGTCGATGTCATGCTTCTTCAGCAAGCGATTGACGTTAGGCAACTGCGCCACAACGCCGATCGAACCGAGGATCGCGAACGGCGCGCTGATGATCTTCTCGCCGATGCACGCCATCATGTAGCCGCCACTGGCCGCGACCTTGTCGATGCACACGGTCAACGGCACGCCGGCCTCGCGAATACGCGCCAGCTGCGACGACGCCAGGCCGTAGCTGTGGACCATGCCGCCGCCACTTTCCAGCCGCAGGACCACTTCGTCCTTGGCTGTAGCGAGGGTCAGCAGCGCGGTGATTTCATGGCGCAGGCTTTCGGTGGCCGAGGCCTTGATGTCGCCGTCGAAATCCAGCACGAACACGCGAGGTTTGGCCTCGGGCTTGTTCTTCTGCTTCTTCTCGCTTTTCTCGGACTTGGCTTCGCCCTTGCGCAAAGCCTTGAGCTGATCCTTGTCGAGCAAGGTCTGCTCCAGGCGCTCACGCAGGCCCTTGTAGAAATCATTGAGCTTGCTGACCTGCAACTGACCGGCCGACTTGCGCCGGCCCTTGCTGCGCAATGCGGCAAAACTGGCGAGCACCACCAGAATGGCGATCACCAGGGTAACGGTCTTGGCCAGGAAGCTGGCGTATTCGGTGAAAAACTCCACAGAGACTCCTTAGAACAGTGCGTGGATGTGAAACACACGCGGGATGGCTCCAGCATACCCATGCGCCGGCTCATCGGCCAGCCGTGAAACCTCTGGCAACACCCCTGTAACGGGCATTTCAAACAAGCGTATGTTTTTTCATTGACAGCTCCCCGCCATCCTCATAACCTCGCCAAACCTTCAACGTACCGGGATGACGCGGACGTGGGCAGTATCTACTTGATTCGACATGGCCAGGCCTCCTTTGGTGCAGACGACTATGACGTCCTGTCGCCGACCGGTGTGCGTCAGGCAGAAATCCTCGGTCAGCACCTCGCTGAACTGGGGATCAGCTTCGATCGCTGCCTCGCCGGAGACCTGCGTCGTCAGCAACACACGGCCACCAGCGCGCTGGAGCAGTTCACCGCCAAAGGCCTGCCGGTGCCGATCCTGGAAACCGATTCTGCCTTCAACGAATTCGATGCCGACGCGGTTATCCGCGCCCTGCTCCCGGACATGCTGGCGGACGAGCCGGAGGCGCTCGACATCCTGCGCAACGCCGCGCAGAACCGTGGCGAGTTCCAACGTATTTTTGCCCTGATCATCGAACGCTGGCTGGCCGGCACTTACGACACGCCGGGGCTGGAAAGCTGGCTGGGTTTCGTCGAACGCGTCCAGGCCGGGCTGCACCGAATTCTTGATCTGGCCGATAAAAACCAGAAAATCGCCGTGTTCACCTCCGGCGGCACCATCACCGCCCTGCTCCACCTCATTACGCAAATGCCTGCCAGACAGGCCTTTGAATTGAACTGGCAAATCGTCAACACCTCGCTAAACCAGCTGAAGTTCCGCGGTCGCGAGGTGGCTCTGGCTTCCTTCAACAGTCACGCACACCTGCAACTGCTGAAGGCTCCGGAACTCATCACTTTTCGCTGAGTCCGGATAACTGTGAACCTTGCTGTAATCAACCTCATAAGGATCGAACCATGACCTCCGTAGCTGATGCCGTAAAAGCAATGCAAGCCAAGTTCAACCCAGCCGCTGCTGCCGGTCTGGATCTGGTTTTCGGTTTCAACATCACCGACGAAGACAAGCAGTACTCGCTGATCGTCAAAGACGGCACTTGCGACATCCAGGAAGGTGAAAACCCGGACGCCAACTGCACGCTGGTGCTGGACAGCGAAACCCTGAAAGGTATCGTCAGCGGCGAAACCGACGGCATGCAGGCTTTCATGGGCGGCAAGCTGCGCGTTGAAGGCGACATGATGCTGTCGATGAAACTGTCCGAGCTGTTCCCTTCGTAAGACAGCAGACCCGCTATCGCGGGACCTGTCGGAATACACCACGAATCCCGCCTCATGGCGGGATTCGTGTGTTTGGATGAGTGAGCAAACGCTTATGAATCAGGCGGGATCGTGCGTAATGGTTGAGCTGTAAACTTTAACTGCGAAACTTATATAGTTTGATAGTCTGTCAAAATAACTCGACACTCAGCCAAATGGATCGGACATGGACCACCCTGCAATAACCGCCACCAATCGCTCTACCTATGATTACCTCGACTATTACCTGAGCTTGAGCCAACCTCCAAAATATGCCGTTCTGATCAACGGTAGTTGGGGAACAGGAAAAACGCACTTAATACAAAATTTCATTGCAAAAAACTTCCGCTCTGAACCAACAGGTTTTCGGGGCTGGCTGTCCGCATACAAAAAAATGCTTATGCAATCATGGATCTGGCGTCTATTTTCAAAAGAAGCTAACAAGCAGCCTGAGCACTGTTATATTTATGTCAGCCTATACGGCACCGATTCCATTGAAGACATAAATGATAGAATTATATGCGCGGCTTTTCCGGGACTCAATGTCAAAACTGCCAAGATAATTGGCGGAATAACTCGCTCAGCCTTGAAAATCTTCCGTTTTGAAACCTCGCTATCACTCAAGAATTTCATCTCCAAATTCCATAAACAACTATATATCTTTGATGACTTTGAACGCAGCAACCTACCCAGCAAGATGCTCTTGGGATATATTAACGAATTCATTGAGCACGGCGACAGAAAAGTCATCATTATTGCCAACGAAGACGAAATCAACGAAAAAGACAAAGACGAATATTTAAAAAGCCGCGAAAAGGTCATCGGAAAGTCGCTTACCATTCAGACGACAACACATGAAGCACTTGAACACTTTATCAATACCATAAAACACAAAGCCGCCCGACAACTCATCACAGATATGCAAGAAGATATCATCCGCATCTTCCATCACTCCGAGTGTCATAACCTGCGTATTTTACGACAGACATTGTGGGATTTTGAACGAATTTTTGCTGCACTCCCATCTCAACAGCAGCAGAACTCCAAAGCTATGGCTTCTCTTGTAAACATCATTGTCATTTTTTCCATTGAAATCGCACAAAAAAAGATTGGTGCAGTTGATATCCTGAGCCGCCCAGTACAAGCACCGAGTTTCCTGAAGAAAATCCAGCAAAGTAAGCCTGAAGAACAGGCTTTTATTGAAATGGAGAATCGGCACCTCACGGTGGATCTACGGGATCAAATTCTTTCTAACACATTGCTTTCCGAACTGCTTATCCAGGGCACCTTGGATACTGATGCCATCCACTCCTCTCTGGCTAATAGTGTTTACTTCATACGAGAAGAAGACATGCCTGCCCTGGATGCACTCAGACGTCCTTATGAACTAACAGAAGAACGTTTCAAAAAAAATCTAGCGCAGTTCGAAGCGCAATATAAAGAGCGGATATTTATCTCACCTCAAGATATCTTTGAAACATTCGCACTGCGACTCTGGCTTTCATCCCAAAAATCATTAACTGTTGCCCACAGTAGAATTCTATCTCAAGGCAAACAATATTTGCAGGATCTTTATGATACAAAGAGGCTACCCATACTTACGCCAAAAGATCTGGAGAGTGTGATGTATGGAATTTTCACAGGACACTACCGCTTAGCGTTTCAGGGCGAAAAATCTGCGGAAGCCGAAGCTTTCTTCTGCGAGTTCAAACGGCTCAGTGATTTGACACAAAACGACCTGGATGTAGAAAGCGCCACTCAACTTCTGGAGGATATGAAATGCAGTGTCGAACGTTTGGTCTACAGGCTTTCCTACTCCAGCCACCGCGAAGCTGATCACATCCACCCCGCAATCCTGTTACAAGTCCAGTGCAAAGAGTTCGTCTCTACACTTCTTGATCTTCACCCCAAACAGCAACAGATCATTCTGGGAGCGTTTAGAGCACGCTACAGCTTCACACCAATAAACGCGAAGGAAACAGGCGAGCGTGAGTGGTTGTTCAGCGTTCGTGAAATGATTCTGACGCGTGCCCAAGAGTTATCTCTATTCCAACAACAACGCCTCTCTTCGAATGTTGAAAACTTTCTCGACCCTTACATTGAAGACATCCGCTCCCTCAAAGTCTCTGGATAGTCTTTAAAATGTGCTGGTTCGTTTTTGACGACCCGGCACTGCAGCCAGCAGCAACTCCCGGGTATACGGATGCTGCGCCGCATGAAACAGCGCATTCGTCTCTCCCCGCTCCACCACCTCGCCATCCTTCATCACAATCAAGTCATGCGCCAACGCGCGCACCACCGCCAGATCGTGGCTGATAAACAGGTAAGTCAGGCCGTGTTCTGCCTGCAACCGGCGCAACAACGCGACGATCTGCTTTTGCACCGTGCGATCCAGCGCCGAGGTCGGTTCATCGAGCAATATCAGATCCGGTTTGAGCACCAGCGCCCGGGCAATGGCGATGCGTTGTCGCTGGCCACCGGAAAACTCGTGGGGATAGCGATGGCGAGTAGCCGGGTCGAGACCGACATCGCGCAACACATCAATCACCGCCCTCTCGCGCTCACCGGCATTCAAATCGCTGTGCACCTGTAGACCTTCGGCGATGATCTGCTCCACGCACAGGCGCGGACTGAGGCTGCCGAACGGATCCTGAAACACCACTTGCAGACGTTTGCGCAGCGGCCGAAGCTGTTTACCGCTCAAGTGTTCCAGCGCCTCGCCTTGAAAGCGAATACTGCCTTGGGCATCGAGCAAACGCAGAATCGCCTGGCCCAGCGTCGACTTGCCGGAACCGGATTCGCCGACGATCCCCAAGGTTTTACCGCGCTGGAGATTCAGATCAATGCCGTTGGCCGCGTGCAAGTACGACTTGGCGCGCAGCCAGCCACCGCCCAAACGGAAGCGCACATTGAGGTCACGCACCACCAGCAAATCTTCCGCAGGCTCCCGGCACAACGCTTCGCCACCCGGTTCAGCATTGAGCAACTCGACGCTATAAGGATGCTGAGGCGCGCTGAACAGCTGTTCACACGACGCCTGTTCGACAATCACCCCGCCGCGCATCACCGCCACCCGCTGAGCGATATTGCGCACCAGATTCAGGTCATGACTGATGATCAGCAACGCCATGCCCAGCCGCTCCTGCAGTTCTTTGAGCAGCAACAGAATCTTGCGTTGCACGGTCACGTCCAGCGCGGTGGTCGGCTCGTCGGCGATCAGCAATTGCGGCTCGCAGGCCAGCGCCATGGCAATCATCACCCGTTGCCGCTGGCCGCCCGATAGCTGATGCGGATAGGCCTTGAGCCGTTCGCGCGGGCGTTGAATGCCGACCAGTTCGAGCAACTGCAGAATCCGTTGGCGCGCCGCCGCCCCGGCCAGACCTTTGTGCAGCGCAAGGCTTTCACCCAGTTGTCGCTCAATCGTGTGTAAAGGGTTCAGCGAGCTCATCGGTTCCTGAAAAATCATCGCGATGCGGTGACCGCGCAGTTGCCGCAGATAGCGTTCATGCACACCGAGCAGCTCCTCGCCGGCATAACGGATGCTGCCGTCGATCCGCGTGATGGCCGGGTCAAGCAATTGCAGAATACTGTGCGCCGTCACCGATTTACCCGAGCCGGATTCGCCGACCAGCGCCAGGCACTCGCCGGGGCGGATATCGAGGTCGATGCCATGCACCACAGGCTGGCCATTGAAGGCGACGCGCAGGTCGCGTATTTCGATCAGATGTTCAGGCATATCAAGTCCTCGGATCAAACGCATCGCGGCAGGCTTCGCCGATGAATACCAGCAGTGAAAGGATCAGCGCCAAGGCAAAGAACGCGGTCAAACCGAGCCACGGCGCTTGCAGATTGCTCTTGCCCTGACCGATCAACTCCCCCAGCGAAGCGCTGCCGGCCGGCATGCCGAAACCGAGAAAATCCAGCGCTGACAAGGTCGCAATCGCGCCGGTGAGAATGAACGGCAGATACGTCAGCGTCGCGCTCATGGCATTGGGCAGGATGTGCCGAACGATCACCTGCGCATCGCCGACACCCAGCGCCCGCGCGGCTTTCACGTACTCCAGACCGCGACTGCGCAGGAACTCGGCCCGCACCACATCGACCAGGCTCAACCAGGAAAACAGCGCCATGATCCCCAGCAACCACCAGAAGTTCGGCTCGACAAACCCGGACAGAATGATCAGCAGGTACAACACCGGCAGCCCCGACCACACCTCCAGCAAACGTTGACCGATCAGGTCGACCCAGCCGCCGTAGTAACCCTGCAATGCGCCGGCGGCGATGCCGATCAGCGCACTCGCCGCCGTCAGCGCCAAGGCAAACAGCAGCGAAACACGCGTGCCGAAAATCACCCGCGCCAGCACGTCCCGCGCCTGATCATCGGTGCCCAGCCAGTTGTCGCCAGTGGGCGGACTCGGTGCCGGTTCCGTCAGGTCGTAATTGACCGTGTCGAACGCGAACGGAATCGGCGCAAACCACAGCCGTCCGCCCTGGCCCTCGATCAATTGCCGCACCTGCGCGCTGCGATAGTCCGGCTGAAATGGCAGCTCGCCGCCGAAGTCCTGCTCGGTATAACGCTTGAACGCCGGGAAATACCAGTCGCCCTGATACGTCACCAGCAGCGGTTTGTCATTGGCCACCAGCTCACCGCCGAGGCTCAGGCCGAACAGCGCGAGAAACAGCCACAACGACCACCAGCCACGGCGATGCGCTTTGAACCGCGCCCAGCGACGCTGACCGATTGGAGATAATGTCAGCATCAGGCAGCCCTCGCGGTGAAGTCGATGCGCGGGTCGACCAGCGTGTAGCAGAGGTCGCCGAGCAGTTTTATCAGCAGGCCGAACAGGGTGAAGATGAACAGCGAGCCGAACACCACCGGATAATCGCGGGCGACTGCTGCTTCGTAGCTGAGGCGGCCGAGGCCATCCAGCGAGAAGATCACTTCGATCAGCAGCGAGCCGCCGAAGAACACCGTCACCAACGCTTGCGGCAAACCGGCGACGACCAGCAGCATCGCATTGCGAAACACATGGCCGTACAACACCTGCTTTTCACTCAGGCCCTTGGCGCGTGCGGTGACCACGTACAGTCGCGAGATCTCGTTGAGAAAGCTGTTCTTGGTCAGGATGGTCAACGTGGCAAAACCGCCAATGACCAAGGCGATCACCGGCAGCACCAAGTGCCAGAAATAGTCGGCCACCTTGGCCCACGGCGACAGTTCGGCGAAGTTGTCCGAAACCAGTCCGCGCACCGGAAACCAGTCCAGCGCGGTGCCACCGGCAAAGACCACGATCAGCAACAGCGCGAAGAGAAACCCCGGCAGCGCATAACCGATGATGATCGCCACGCTGCTCCAGACATCGAACGCCGAGCCGTTGTGCACGGCTTTGCGAATGCCCAGCGGAATCGACACCAGATAGGTGATCAGTGTCGCCCACACGCCCAGCGACAAGGTCACCGGGAGTTTCTGCCAGATCAGTTCGGTGACGCTGGCACCGCGAAAGAAACTCTGACCGAAATCCAGTTGCGCATAGCTTTTGAGCATCAGCCACAAACGTTCGCTGGGCGGTTTGTCGAAGCCATACTGGCGCTCGATATCGGCCAGCAGTTTCGGGTCCAGCCCTCGGGTCGCGCGGGATTCACCGCCAACGGTTTCGACATGGCTGGAACCCACCGCCGCGCCCACGCCGATCCCCTGCAAGCGCGCAATGGCCTGCTCCACCGGGCCACCGGGCGCGGCTTGGACGATAACGAAATTGACCAACAGGATCGCCAGCAACGTCGGCACGATCAACAGCAAGCGCCGCAGGCTATAACCCCACATGGCTGTACTCCTTGGGCATCTGAGTATTGGTCAGTGCGGTGGGGCTGATTTCCCACCAGGTGTCGAGACCGGCGTCGTACAGCGGCGCAATCGCTGGTCGGCCGAAGCGGTTCCACCACACCGTGGAAATCCCCGGCGGGTAATAGTTGGGCACCCAGTAATAGCCCCACTGCAACACCCGATCCAGCGCATGAGCATGGCGCAGCAGGCTCTGGCGATTGTCGGCCTGTACCAGCCCTTCGAGCAGTGCATCGACGGCCGGATCGCGCAGCACCATGTAATTGTTCGAGCCGGGATCAGCGGCGCCGTCGGAGCCGAAGTAATTGAACATCTCGCGCCCCGGCGCCTGACTCACCGGGTAACCGGCGACGATCATGTCGTAATCGCGATTGCGCACGCGGTTGGTATATTGCGCGGTGTCGACCTGGCGGATATCGAAGCCGATGCCGATCTGCGCGAGGTTGCGTTTGAACGGCAATAACAGCCGTTCGAAACCTTTCTGGCCATTGAGAAACGTGAAGTGCAATGGCTCGCCACTGGCATTCACCAACTGATCGCCCTGAGGTTTCCAGCCAGCGGCTTCAAGCAGTTTCAGTGCCTGCAATTGTTCGGCGCGGATGTTGCCACTGCCGTCGGTTTTCGGTGCTTCAAACACCGTGGTGAACACTTCCTCGGGAATCTGCCCGCGCAACGGCTCAAGAATCTTCAGCTCTTCGGCATCCGGTAACGCAGTGGCCGCCAATGCGCTGTGGGAGAAGTAGCTGCGCTGACGCAGGTACATGCTGCGCATCATCTGCCGGTTGCTCCATTCGAAATCCCAGAGCATGGCGATCGCCTGACGCACGCGACGATCCTGAAACAGTGGTTTTTGCAGGTTGAACACAAAGCCCTGCGCACCTTGCGCAGCACCGGGCGCGAGGTGCTCACGGAGCAATTTGCCTTGCGCGAGTGCAGCGCCCGCGTAGCCGATGGTGAAACTGGTGGCCGAGAACTCGCGGTTGTAATCGAAGCCGCCGGCCTTGAGCACCTGCCGTGACACGTCGGTGTCGGCGAAGAACTCCACGCTCAATTGATCGAAGTTGTAGAGGCCGCGCGTGATCGGCAGGTCCTTGGCCCACCAGTCCTGTACCCGTTGGAATTTCACGCTGCGCCCGGCATCCACCGCGCTGATGCGGTACGGGCCGCTGCCCGGCGGAATCTCGAAACCGCCGCCCTCGGCAAAATCCCGCGTACGCCACCAATGCTCGGGCAGCACTGGCAGTGTCGCCAGGTCCAGCGGCAAAGTGCGGCTGTCGTTGTTCTTGAAGAGGAAGCGCACCTGCGTCGGCGACTCGACGACGACCTCGGCGACATCGCGAAACTGCTGGCGGTATTTGAGGCTGCCCTGAGTGGTGAACAGGTTGAAGGTGTAGCGCACGTCTTCGGCGGTGATCGGCGTGCCGTCGTCGAAACGCGCCTTCGGGTTCAGGTAGAAGCGTATCCAGCGGCGGTCCGGATCGAGCTCCATTTGCTGCGCCACCAGACCGTAGACGCTGTAGGGTTCGTCCTTGCTGCGATAGGCCAGTGGCGCGTAGAGCCAGCCATCGATGTCGGCCACGCCGGTGCCTTTGTCGGTGTAGGGAATCAAGTGGTCGAACGGGCCGCTTTCCAGCGACGAGCGACGCAGGCTGCCGCCCTTCGGCGCGTCGGGGTTGGCGTAGGCCAGGTGCTGGAAGTCGGGGGCGTATTTGGCGGGTTCGCCGTAGACCGTTAATGCCGGTTGCGGGGCGGCCCAACTGAACGGTATTAGAAGCGCGAAAGCGCTGAATAAAATGAGCCTGGAGAACATGGGCAGATCCTTTTACACGGTGTCGCTGACGGCCTCTTCGCGAGCAAGCTCGCTCCCACATGGATCTTCAGTGAACTCAAGTCCCTGTGGGAGCGAGCTTGCTCGCGAAGGCGTCAGTGCATTCAACACACCTTCTGCCTACCTGTGATGTGCAACAGGCCGGCGATTTTTATAGGGCAGGCTTTAGATCGATAGGTGACTAAAACCGGCCATCACTGATCATTCTCAAAACTTGTAACTGACCCGCGTGTACAGCGTCCGCCCGAACGGATCGCCATATTTCGGGTCGTAGCCGCTCTGGAACGTGTAGGTCTGGTTGCTGAACGGTGGTTCGCGGTCGAACAGGTTTTTCGCGCCGAGGGTCACGCTCAGGGTCTTGCGCCAGGTGTAAGTGCCGGCCAGATCCCAGACGTTGTAAGAGCCGACATAGTCGTGAGTGTCGCGATCAGAGTCGTGATAGCCGCTGGTGTAACGGTTGGTCAGGGCCGCGCCGAACGGGCCGTAATTCCAGCTGCCGGTCAGGCTGTGGCGCCAGCGCGCCACGGCACCCGCCGAGGCAAAATCACCGCCACGGAAATCGCCGAGCTTGTCGATGTAGTCGCCCTTGAGTTGTTGCTGATAGTCATAACGGGTGACGTAAGTGCCTTGCAGACCGATGCCGAAGTTGCCGTACGGTGTGCTTGGCAGACGGTAATCGAAGCTGACGTCGACACCATTGGTCTTGATCTTGCCGAGGTTGGCCAGACCGGTGACGATGTGATCGATGGAGCCGTCCGGCTTGCGCACCAAACGATCCGGGTACAGCTCAGGATTCTCGAACACCGCCGATTCCGGGAACTCGGCAATCTGGTTGGCGATGTCGATCCACCAGAAATCCAGCCCGGCGCTCAGGCGCTCGAACGGTTGATAGACAAACCCAAGGGTGACGTTGCGCGCGGTTTCCGGGCTCAGGCCAGTATTGCCGCCGCTGGTACGATTGAACTGCTGCGCGCAATCACGGTTGGCAATGCCGCCATTGCTCGGATTACCGCCCGCGCACAAACGCGGATCGTTGTAGTTGGCGTTGGTGAAACTGCTGAACGTCGGGTTGTACAACTCATACAGCGACGGCGCGCGGAACCCTTCGCTGTAGGCGCCGCGCACCACCAGCTCCTTGAATGGCTGGAAGCGGAACGAGTATTTTGGATTAGTGGTGCTGCCGAAGTCGCTGTACTTGTCATGACGTACGGCGGCGGACAGTTCGAGGCTGTCGAGCACCGGCACATTGACCTCGGCGTATTCGGCCGAGACGCTGCGATCCCCGGCCACACTGCCGTTCGGATCAACACCGAGGCTTTGCACGTCGCCGGCAAATGCGGCGAAATCCTGATGGAAGTCTTCCTTGCGATACTCGCCACCCAGCGCCAATGCCGAAGGACCGGCACCGAACCAGTCGCCGATCTCGCGGCTGATGCGCCCGTCGATGGCCTTGACCCGCCCGACCGCCGTGGCGTAATCACCGTCCACCGCATTGGCCGCCAACAATGCGGAACCGGCTGCTGTCTGTGGGCCGAACGGGTTGATCACACCGTTGGCAATGCCGGCGCTGACCGCACGATCGTTGACGTAGCCGTCCTCAATGCTGTTGACCACTTTGTTCTGGTTGTACGAAGCGCCGAGGTTGTAATCCCAGCCGGCGAGCGTGCCATCGAAACTCAAGAGCAAGCGCTGACTGGTGTTGTCGTCCTCATGCTGGCGCGCGCCAACGGCGGTTTCACGCCAGTTGACGTCGACCGCTTGCGTCGGATCGAGGGCAAAACCGTTCGGCCCCGGCGTGATGCCGTTACCCGGATAGAACGCCGTGCCGGGATTGACCTGATTGCCCATCAAGGTGCCGGGACCGATTTGCGTGCGGTTTTCGTTGCGCGCCCAAAAGTATTCGAGGCTGACGTTGTGATCGTCCGACAGCTTGCCGGTGGCTTTGGCGAAGGCTGAGGTCTTCTCCGTTTCCGGCACCAGATCGAGGTAGTTCCACAGGCTCTGCCGGCAGATTCCGTTGCGTGCCAGCAAACCCGGTGCGTTGCAGCCGGAGCCTGCCAAAGGGTTGGTGGCGTTACTGCCCTGACTCCAGTTGGCCGGCGAGGCGGTGCCGGAGGTGTAGTCGAGTCCGCGATTGGGCTGATAGTTGTAGGTGTAACCGCGATCTTCGGCGGCCAGGCGTTGTTGTTTGTCGTAGCTGACCACGCCGAACACGTTGAAGCGATCATCCTGCAAATCACCGAAGCCCCAACTGCCGCTGAAGTTGCGGCTTTCACCACCACCGGAGTGCGTCGGTGTGTCGTAGTTGGTGCTGATCTGCCCTTCGGTGAGGCTGGTCTTGGTAATGAAGTTGATCACCCCGCCAATCGCATCAGTGCCGTACAACGCCGAGGCGCCATCGCGCAGCACTTCCACACGGTCAATGGCCGCGAACGGAATGGTGTTGAGGTCGACACCGGAGCCATTGATTGCGTTAGTAGCGTTATTGCTCAAACGCCGTCCGTTGAGCAGCACCAATGTCTTGTTCGCGCCGATACCGCGCAAGTCGGCATACGACGCGCCGCCACTGCTCGACCCCACCGAGCGCCCGGAGCCAACCGAAGACTGGTTGGCGGAAATGCGACTGACCAGCTCCTCTGTGGTAGTAACACCCTGCTCGCGCAGCGCTTCGACGCGCAGGATGGTGACCGGCACTGCGGTTTCCGCATCGACCCGGCGGATTGCAGTACCCGTGACTTCGACCCGTTGCAGTTGGGTGGTCGGTTCGGTTGCCGCGCTGTCGGCGGCGATCGCCGGCAGTGTGTTGATTGCCAGCAGCAAGGCCAGGCTCAAAGGTGATTTGACGGGTGAAAACTGAATCATGAACAGCCATCCCTGCGTTTTGGTTTATGCAGGGATGTGCGATGACGAATAAGGATTTATAGAGGACGTTTTAGACTGTTGGGTGCTGAGGTTATGCAAAAAAAGCCATGCCTCGATATCAAGCTGATGCCATCTCCCTCAGCAACCGTGTATCCAGGCCAAAACGTTCTTGAGAGACCATTTTGAACTGCCCCTCTGCGAGGTCGCAGCTCACCAGCAGATTCCACGAGTGGCGGGTTGCCGCCGAGGGAATCAGGACAAACGGATGCTCGTCCAGTAAAGCGTCGGCAAACCGCTGTTGATTGGGCGACGGCCACGCGGGACTCAACCAGTAAGGATTCGGTACCTCTTCGGGCTGAACGACTTTGACCCGTGCATCGCCGATGACTTCAAAGCACGTCAGCACATAAGGCTCTCTGTCCAGTACATCGAAACTATTATTGGCAGCCACCTCCAGAATGGCCGAGGACGGGTCGACAGATGCATAGACGACTCGCCGGCCAGGCGCATTCCATCGACCGCCCTTCAGTTTTGGACCCATTCCGCTGTCCCACGTATCCCCGTAGGCCTCCTGATCCAGGCGCCAGCCATACCAGTGCCCTTCCCAGGGCAAGGGATTCATGGATACCCCCCGTACAGGAGCCGACACAAGTATTGCTCGACCATCTGGAAGCCCAGTGGATGACGGGTCAATTCCAATGGCACGTAGCCGTTGAGGTAAGGGGTGGACTTCTGCATCCATATTTCCGCCTGTGGCAGCCCCCCGAACGCCCGAGTCGCCATCTCCAGCACCAGCGCATATTGATAGGCGACGACACTCTGTTGCGAGTCAAGCCGTACCGGTTTGCCTTCCTTCAACAGCCGCTGCACGGTTCTGACAGATTTGCCGGTGATGCGTTTGACCATGTCTTCGCGCAGGTACATTTCGGAAGTTGAAAGCATGTTGACGACGTCGCTCAGCTCAAAGCCCTCGTCGGTAAGGCGGACAATCAGCATGGCATCGTCACCGAGGTCCCGGCCATGGACGAGCAAATCGACAGGTTTTCCCTCGGCCTTCTTCAGCACCGTCAGCCGGGGTGCTTTTGATGTGGGCATCGCGACATCCTCCATGGGGCATCTGGCGCGATCGTCGATCCAGAAGTTGCGCAGGGAATAAACAGGGGTTTCATGTTCGATGTGTGGGGTACGCATAATAGATCCTTGATCTGGGAGCCTGAGCGTTCAAACCGCTCAGCGACTTCAATGTCAGGTCCGATGCTATAGATCGCGCTTCCGACGACCAACCTGAAAAAGTCGTCGGAAATATCCCCTGCTTGCCGCAAAACCCGCCATTTTCCGTAGGACGTCAGCGCGAGATTCCTGCCATCAGCCGCCGAAGTGATAACTCACATCCAGCCACCACTGCCGTCCGTAAGGGTCATAGTTGCCAGTCGGGTAATACGGCCAACCCGCCGAGTCATCGTGTTTGATCTGATTGAGCACGTTGTTCACGGTCAGCCCGACACTCGCCCGGTCATTGAGCTTGTAACGCGCACTGGCGTTGAACACCGTCCACGGCGACAGGCGCCCGTCTCCTGCGCCGTTGGTGACTGAACCGTAACGAATGCCCATCAGCGTCGCCGTGGCTTTCTGGTAATCCCAGGTCAGGCTGGCGTTGACCTTGCTACGCCAGTCGTAATTGGTGCGCGAAGTACGCAAGTCTTGCGTCGGCGCTTCTTCCGATTCCTTGTAGTAATGCGACAACACCAGGGTGTAGCCCAGTGCCGAACTGAACGCGCCGTATTGCCCGGCGCCCCAGCGGATATTGCTCTTGAAGTCCAGACCACTGACCCGTTCGCTGGCGGCGTTGATCGCGTTGACCCGCACGCGATTCAGCTGGTTCGGATCGACCGCGGCATTGCCGGCGTTGCGATCGATGCGCGCCAGGGTCGACTGGCAATTGGCCGAGTTGATGTCCTGGGTGCCGTTGCGGCATTCGTTCTCTTGTTGCAGCAAGCGGTTTTCATCGACGGTGGTCAGCAGATCGTCGATCTCGACGCGCCAGAAATCGGTGGAGAAATCGAAGTTGCGCGACGGTGACCAGACGAACCCGTAGGTCCACGATTTGCCACGTTCGGACTCCAGATTAGCGGTGCCGCTCTGGGTGTAATCGACCCGCCCACGATCACACGCGCCCTCCACGCCCTGGCTGCAACCGTAGTAATCGATCTGCGCCGGATAGTAGCCGTTGCTGTCGGATTGATAGATGTAGTTCAGATCCGGTGCGCGGAAACTGGTGCCGTAACTGCCGCGCAGCAACAGGCTGGTCACCGGGCGCCATTCCAGCCCGAGGTTATAGGTCTTCTGTTGCTCGGTGCGGCCGCTGAATTTGTACTGATCCCAGCGCCCCGCCGCCGTCGCCAGCACGGTGTCAGTGACCGGAATGCTGAACTCGCCGCCCGCCGCGTAACGTTTGCGCGAGCCCCCGGAACTTTGCTGTGGGCTCACGCCGTAAAAAGTGCCGTCGTTAAGTCCATCATCCGGGTCGACGCGGTATTCCTGTTTGCCCGCCTCCAAAACCCCGGCGAAGCCCACCGGACCCGCCGGTAGATCGAACAGATCACCGTTGACCGAGGCGTTGTAACTGGTCGACACCGATTTGCTGCTCTGGGTCAGGTTGCCGCGAAACTGCTGCCATTCCTGCGGTGTCAGCGGCCGGTCGAGACGCGAGGCATCCGGAGCAAACACCGGGTAACCGCCGCTGACACCGAGTTGCGGGCCAAGGTAGAAATCCTGAATCGACGACAGTGGCGTATAACGCGTGGTCCTGACGCTGCGATATTCCGAGCGATTGGCCGCCAGATCGTAGCTCCAACCGGTGTCGGCAATCTTGTCCGAGAGACCGAGGGTGCCGGTCCACGAGGTATCGCGCCACTTGCTGTTGTTGCTGGTGCGCCCGCCAATTTCTTCCTCACCGAAGCGGCGATACCAGCGCTCCAGATTGCCGCTGTTCTGGTTGATGAAATCCGGCGAGGTGAAGGTCGGCCCGCGCGTGTTGTTCTGAATGTGGTCGAGGCCGTACATCAAATCGGCGAAGACCTGGCCGCTGTCGCTGAAATGCCAGGTGCCACGGGTATAGCCGTCGTAGTTTTCCTTTTGGGTCTGCACGGTCCAGTAATCGTTGTACATCTGGTCGGTACGGCAGCGCCCGCCGCTGTTGAACAGCTTGTTGTCGAAGGTGCCTTGGTAGGCGCCGCAGCCCGGTCCGAGATAGCGACTATTGGTCAGGTCGCGGCGGTAACCGACATCCGCCAGCGGACCGCTTTGCATGAAACCACGGTCATCGGCCCAGATCGGATCGCGGTGGGTCAGCTCCAGGCCGAACAGGCCGTCGAAGTCGCCCCAACTGCCGCCACCGCTGATCTGCAAGCGCTGATTGTCACCGCCGCCACGCTCGCTGGTGCCGCCCTTGAGGTTGACGTCGACACCGTTGATCTTGTCCTTGAGGATGATATTGACCACCCCGGCGATCGCGTCCGAACCGTAAATCGCCGAGGCGCCGCTGCTGAGAATTTCGATACGCTCGATGACCGCTGACGGAATATTCGCCAGGTTGGTGAAGTTGACCTTGCCGTCGTACGGCGTCGGGTAGTCGGCGACCCGGCGGCCGTTGATCAGCACCAGCGTATGGTTCGGCCCGAGGCCGCGCAGGTTGAGTGCGCTGGCCGCCGGTTGCCAGGTGTTGCCGTAATCTTCGCCTTGGGTCATGCCGGTGTTTTGCGTTTGCGTCGCGAGGGCGTCGTAGACGTTTTTGTAGCCGCGCGCTTCCATTTCCTCGTGGGTGATGACGTTGACCGGCGTGGCGCCATCGCTCTGCGCGCGGGCAATGCGCGAACCGGTCACGGTGACTTTTTCCATGCGGTAATCGGCGCTGGTGACCGGCGCCACGGCAGTGACTTTCGCCGGCACATCGGCTGCGCGAACCGTCAGCCCCTGAGCGCTTTGCTCGACTTGCAGGCCGCTGCCGAGCAAAGCTTTTTCCACTGCCTGACGACCACCCAACGCGCCGCGCACCGCCGCACTGCGTTTGCCTTGCACCAATTGCTGGCTGAAAGAAATCGGTACGCCGCTCTGCCGCGAGATGTCCAGCAGCACTTCGTCGAGTGGCCCGCTGGCAATGTCGAAGCTGAACACCGCTGCTGCCGGTTCCTGAGCAATCGCCAGCAATGGGCTGAGGCCCATCGCCAACGCAGCGGCGAGGGTCAATCGAGGTAATTGTTGTTTGATTGAGAACATCGAAGGGTTTCCCTGTTGGAGGCATCTGCAGGGAATGAGCAGCGGGCCGGCGCTTTTTATAGGGCGGCGATTAGGCCAAGAAGTTATGGGTTTATAACCGCGTGTCGATACTCACCCAGTACGGGTTGTGCCAGGTGACGCGGATCGGCAGCGAGCGCTCCAGCAGTTGCAACGTGCGGTCACTGTCGTCGAGCGGATAGAGGCCGCTGAGGCGCAGGTCGGCGACTTCCGGGCTCAGGTGCAAGATGCCGCGACGGTAGCGGCGCAGGCTGTCGATGACCTCGTGCAAAGGCCGATCGCGCACCTCCAGGCGACCTTGCACCCAGGCACTTTCCTGGCCGTTGCTGCGCTCCAACGACAGCAGTCCGGCGCCGTTGAACAACAGACTTTCGCCAGCCTCCACCACTTGCCGCGCACCGCCGGTGGTGACCACTTCGACCTGCGAATGAAGCATCACCAAGCGCGTCGCCTCTTCGCTGTGCTGCACGAGAAACTTCGTCCCCAGCGCCCGCATGCGCCCGTGCTCGGTCTCGACCACAAAGGGCCGCGCCGGCTCTTTCGCCACGTCGACCAACAACTCACCGCTGCGCAGGGCGAGCAAGCGTTGCTGACCATCGAACAAAGGCACCACTCGACTGCGCGCATTGAGCGTTAAAGCGCTGCCGTCGGCGAGTATGAAGTCACGCCGCTCTGCGGTTCCGGTCGCCAACTCCCCCGCCTCCGGCAGCCAGCCGTAACGCCGCCCGAGCAATGCGGCCATCAGCGCAACACCGAGCACACTCAAACTGCCGCTGATAAAGCGTCGACGACTCGACGGCGCATTGAGGCTGTGCAGCAAACTGTTGCGCGACACGTTGCGCAGGCTCGGGTTGCGCAGCAGATTCAGGCCGCCGCCCATTTGCTCGATGACCTGCTGATGCCGAGGATCGGCGCCCCGCCAGGCCTCGAACGCGGCGCGCTCGGCCATGCCCGCCTCGCCCGACTGCAACAACGCCAGCCATTGCGCGGCCTCGTCGATCACCGCTTCGTCCGGCCTCATGCCTGCATCGCCTGATAGCAACGCTTGAACGCTTCGACCATGTATTGCTGCACGCGACTGGTCGACACGCCGAGCCGCTCGCCAATCTCGCTGTAGGTCAAACCGTCGAGCTGGTGGTAGAGAAACGCCGCTTTGGCCTTGGCCGACAGCCCGTTGAGCAAGCGATCGACCGCCAGCAGCGCTTCGATCACCAGCGCCCGCTCTTCCGGAGACGGATGCACCGGTTCCGGTGCCAGCGCCAGGCTTTCCAGATAAGCGCGTTCCAGGTCCTGGCGACGCCAGCCTTCGTAGACCAGTCGCCGGGCGATGGTGGTGAGCAGCGCGCGTGGCTCGCGAATGGCCGTCGGGTCCGGCAAAGCCAACACCCGCAGAAAGGTTTCCGAGGCGATGTCCTGCGCACTGTGCGGGCAACCCAGCGTGCGGCCAACGGCAGCGCACAGCCAGCGATAGTCCTTTTGGAACATCTGCCCGATGAACTGGTAATGCGGGTTGTGCCCACCCATGTCTTGCTCCCTGAAACGGGTCCCACCCGCTGCGAAAAACCATCGTTCTGCCGGGATCGTCCGGCTCTGATCAGGCGCGACTGTGCAATAGCCTCGAAGACATTTGAAGTAATAAAAAATCAGCACAAGCAAACCATTGAGCATAAGCCGCTTCGTCGCCGCAGAAACACTGGCTGACAGAACGTTGACCTCGATCACTGGCGCGTGGCCGGCCACTGATTAATCTCGCGGCTCCATCGAAAGCCAGGGACGGCTCACCGAGAGCCGTGGCTGAACCCACTCAAGGAAGAGAAGCATGCGACCTCTCAACATCATTCTGCTGTCGTCAGCGTTCAATGGCCTGACCCAACGTGCGTGGCTGGAACTGCGCGAGGCCGGGCACTCGCCCAGCGTCGTACTGTTTACCGATGAAAAGGCCGTGTGCGAACAGATCGAACACAGCGGCGCCGATCTGGTGATCTGCCCGTTCCTCAAGGATCGCGTACCGCAGGCGCTGTGGAGCAATACCCAACGCCCGGTGGTGATCATCCATCCCGGCATCGTCGGCGATCGCGGCGCCAGTGCCCTCGACTGGGCGATTACCAACGAGCTACCGAGCTGGGGCGTCACCGCGTTGCAAGCCGTCGAAGAAATGGACGCCGGCCCGGTGTGGGCCACCTGCGAATTCAACCTGCCGGCGGGCCTGCGCAAATCCGAGCTGTACAACGGTCGAGTCAGCGATGCGGCGATTCGCTGCATTCGCGAAGTGGTGGAGAAATTCATCGAAGGCTTCGAGCCAGTGGCTCTGAACTATGCCGATGCGCAAGTACGTGGGCGTTTGCAGCCGAACATGAAACAGGTCGATCGCAGCTTCAGCTGGCACGATTGTGCGCGCTTCATCAAGCGCTGCATCGATGCCGCCGACGGCCAGCCCGGCGTGTTGGCGAGCCTGGCCGGCGGTCAGTATTACGTGTACGACGCGCACCTCGATTCACGCAGCGGCATGCCCGGCGAGATTCTTGCGGTGCATGACGATGCGGTGCTTGTCGCGGCCGGTGATCAAAGCCTGTGGATCGGCGCACTGCGGCGCAAACCGCAACCCGGCGAAGAAACCTTCAAACAACCGGCGCGGCACCTGTTGGCCGGACAATTGGTCAACGTGCCGGTGCTGGACTGGTCGATTGCCACACAACCGTTCAGCGACGAAGCCTATCAGCCGCTGCGTTATCGCGAATCCGGCATCGTCGGCGAGCTGACCTTCGAGTTCTACAACGGCGCCATGAGCACCGAGCAATGCCAGCGCATGGTCGCCGCGCTGCGCTGGGCCAAGTCCCGTGATACGCAGGTGTTGCTGATCAAGGGCGGGCGCGGCAGCTTTTCCAACGGCGTGCATTTGAACGTGATTCAAGCCGCGCAGGATCCGGGCGCCGAAGCCTGGGCGAATATTCAGGCGATCGATGACGTCTGCGCAGAACTGCTGACGGCCCGGCAACTGGTGGTCAGCGGCGTCACCGGCAATGCTGGCGCCGGCGGTGTGATGCTCGCGCTGGCCGCCGATATTGTGTTTGCCCGCGCCGATATCGTGCTCAACCCGCATTACAAGAGCATGGGTTTGTATGGTTCCGAATACTGGACCTACAGCCTGCCCCGCGCCGTCGGCCCGGCGATGGCCGAACAATTGACCCAGGCCTGTCTGCCGGTGAGCGCGGTACAGGCGTGGCAACTGGGCATGGTTCAGGAAATCGGCCCGCGCTGCCCGGATGAGTTTTCGCTGTGGCTGCTGCAACGGGCCAATGGGGTGTTGAGCGATCCGACCTATGCGGCGGTGCGCGAGCGCAAGGCGCGAGTTGATCAGGTGTTGATCCAGCAATGCCGCGAAACTGAACTGCAAGAGATGCAGGAAGACATGCTCTACAACCGCAGTCAATTTGCCGAGAAGTGCCGCAACTTCGTGTACAAGCGCAGGGTGTGTGGCACGCCGGCGCGGTTGATTGAAGAGTGGGCGCGGGGGCGTTTGACCGAGTTGGCCAGTTGATTTTGCGGTGAATGCATTTTCCCTCACCCTAGCCCTCTCCCAGAGGGAGAGGGAACTGATCCGGGGATATTGGGGATTTACACCGACCTGAGTGGCCTGCTCTGAATCCATAATCGACTCGATCTTTCAGGTCGATGTATGGCGCAAGACACCTCGGCGCGGTTGATCGAGGAGTGGGCGCGGGGGCGTTCAGTTCAGTCGGTGGTGACTGCTTTCCCCTCACCCTAGCCCTCTCCCGAGGGAGAGGGAACTGATC
This sequence comes from Pseudomonas sp. CROZ-RG-20F-R04-15, assembly GCF_022662375.1. GTDB lineage: Bacteria > Pseudomonadota > Gammaproteobacteria > Pseudomonadales > Pseudomonadaceae > Aquipseudomonas. Next base: position 268,055 of record NZ_JAKNQL010000006.1, read on the forward strand.
CGGGGATATTGGGGATTTACACCGACCTGAGTGGCCTGCTCTGAATCCATAATCGACTCGGTCTTTCAGGTCGATGTATGCCGCAAGACACCTCGGCGCGGTTGATCGAGGAGTGGGCGCGGGGGCGTTCAGTTGAGTCGGTGGTGGCTGCTTTCCCCTCACCCTAGCCCTCTCCCGAGGGAGAGGGAACTGATCCGGGGATATTGGGGATTTACACCGACCTGAGTGGCCTGCTCTGAATCCATAATCGACTCGATCTTTCAGGTCGATGTATGGCGCAAGACACCTCGGTCAGTCCCCTCTCCCTCCGGGAGAGGGTTAGGCGGGCGGCGATCCGATGAGGGGCTTTTGCCTTTACAATGCCCGACACCTCAAACACCGGCCCGCCCATGGACATCGATCTCGCTCGCACCTTTCTGGAAATCGTCCGTCACGGCAGTCTCGCCGCTGCCGCGCAGAAGCTGTTCGTCACGCAAACGGCGATCACCGCCCGGGTGCAGAAACTCGAAAGTCAGCTGGGCAGCACGCTGTTCGTGCGCAACCGCGCCGGGGCGAAACTGACGCCCAATGGCGAGGCCTTTGTGATCTACGCCAATCAACTGGTGCAGACCTGGGAAGCCGCACGCCGCGATCTGCCGCTGCCTGAGGGCTATCACAACGTGCTGCACATCGGTGGCGAAGTCAGCCTGTGCAACCCGTTGATGCTCAGTTGGGCGGCGGAGCTGCGCGAGAAGATTCCCGGGCATGCCCTGCGCATGGAAATCCGCGATGGCGAGAACCTGCTGCGCCAACTCGAACTCGGTGTGCTCGACGCCGCGCTGGTCTATCAGCCGGAATACTGGCCGGGCTTGCAGGTCGAGCAAGTGCTGGAGGAAAAACTGATTCTGGTGCGCGCCCCCGACCGTCCCGATCCCTACGTCTACATCGACTGGGGCCCGGACTTCCGCCGCCAGCATGACGCCGCCCTGCCGGAAAAAGCCAAAGCGGCGCTGAGTTTCAACCTCGGCCCGCTGGCCCTGCAATACATCCTCGAACACGGCGGCAGCGGCTACTTCCGCACCCGCGTGGTGCGCACCTATCTGGAAAGCGGCGCCCTCGAAGCGGTGACCAAAGCCCCGGAATTCGGCTATCCGACCTACCTCGTCTACTCACGCGACCGCGATTCGGCAACGCTGCAGCAAGCCTTCCATCTGCTACGCGAAGTGATCCGCAGCGATGACGACTGGTCGCAACGCTGGAACCCTCTGAGCTGAAGCGGCGGCTTTGCACCGGAGCATGGCGCATGTGACACCGAGGTCCGGCCTGCACAAACGGCCGGATCGGCTAATCTGCCGGGTATAACAACAACCACCGCAGGTGATGCAGTGAGGCAGACCACCGAGGCATTTCGCAGCCGCTACCGCGCGGCCATTCATCCGCTGTACAACCCGTGGCTGCACGGTGCGTTCGTGCTGCTGTTCGGCGCGCTGGCCATCGGTGCGTTCTGGAGCAGTGTGCAACAAGTCAGTCTGCTGGAATGGCTGACGGTGCCGCTGACCCTGCTCTTCTTCAATTTCGGTGTGTACATGGTCCACCGCCATCTCGGCCACCACAAAAAAAACTTCGCGAAAATGTTCTATGCCCGGCATGCGGGCGATCATCACAGCTTCTTCACCCCCGGCCACATGACCTACGACAGCGCTCGCGACTGGCGGGTGATTCTGTTCCCGGCGTGGCTGATCGTGCTGCACACGCTGGTGATTACCCTGCCGCTGTGGTGGTTGTTCGCACAAGCCAACGCCAACGTCGCCGGGTTGTTCGGTGGCTGCATGGTTCTCGGTTATCTGACTTACGAGGTGTTCCATGCCTGCGAACACCTGCCGCCGCACAATCCGCTGACGCGCCTGCCGTGGATCCGCCAGATGCGCCGCCTGCACGAGCTGCATCACCGCCGCGAGCGCATGCAGGAGCGCAATTTCAACATCGTTCTGCCACTGATGGACTACCTGTTCGGCACCCTGTACTGGGAGCCGGAAACCGCCCCTTTGAGTTATTCGAAAATGCCCATGACCCGCATGCAGCACACCATCGATATCGCTGGCGATCCCGTTGCCGTACTTGCCTATGCCGCCAGCGTCGGGCGCTGGCCGGAGTGGCATCCGTCATCGCTGAAAATCGACGGTCCACATGGCCCGCTGCATGCCGGCGCGCGCTTTGAAGAGGACATTCATGCCGGCGGCCGTGAAGGCCACTTGAGCTGGGAAGTCACCGAGTATTTGCCCGGTCGGCGCTGGTGCGCGCGGGCGCAGGGTGATCATGGATTGTCGTTGCTGCTGACTTATGAATGCGCCGCCGAGGGTAACGGCACGCGATTTGTGCGCACGCTGGATTATCACTTCGCCGGGCTGGGCATGCGCATCGCCAATCACTTGCTGCTCAAACGCCGCATCGAGCGCGAATCTGCCGCGTCGATGCTGGCGCTGCGTGACATGGCCGCCCAGTACCTGGCCTCGGCGAGGGCCAGCGCGTGAAGCTGCGACATCTGTTGTTGCTGCTGATCCTTATCGTCATCGGGTTTTTATTGTTGATGCCGACCGAAGTCGAACCCGTAGCCTGGACGCCGCCGCCAGCGCCATCGCTGACAGAAGGCATTTACGCCGAGAATCAGAAACTCAAAGCCGCAGCGCAGGTCGGGCCGAGCGACATCGAAGGGCCGGAAGCCTTGCTGCTGGAGAGTGACTTCTTGATCACCGGGCTGCACGACGGCCGACTGATCCGCACTAGCCTCGACGGCCAGCAACGCAAAGTACTCGCCGACACCGGTGGCCGCCCGCTCGGTTTGGCCCGCCATCCGAACGGCTTGCTGGTGATCGCCGATGGGATCAAGGGCTTGTTGTCCCTTGATGCGCAGGGTCAGTTGATTCCTTTGACCACGGCGGCCAACGGTCTGGCCTTCGGTTTCACCGATGACGTGGCCATCGACAAGTCCGGGCACTACGCCTACTTCAGCGATGCTTCCAGCCGTTGGGGTTACGGCCATGACGGCGAAGCGATCATCGAACATGGCGGCGACGGACGCCTGCTGCGTTATGACTTTCAGAGCGGTAAAACCAGCGTGCTGCTGGACAGACTGGAGTTCGCCAACGGCGTGACCCTCGGCCCGGACGATGCCTATGTGCTGGTCAACGAAACCGGCGCTTACCGCATCAGCCGTTACTGGCTGACGGGGCCGAAAGCTGGCACTCATGACCTGTTCATCGACAACTTGCCGGGGCTGCCGGACAACCTCGCGTTCAATGGCAGCAACCGGTTCTGGGTGGCGTTGTATGCGCCGCGCAATGCTTTGCTCGACGGCACGGCGGGGTATCCGTTCGTGCGCAAGATGATCGTGCGGGCGCTGAGGGTTTTACCGAAACCGGTGGAGAAACGCGGGTTTGTGCTGGGCCTGGATCTGGATGGCAAGGTGATTGCCAATCTGCAGGATGCGAGCAGTGGCAATTATTCGCCGATTACCACGGTGCGCGAGTATGGGCCGTGGTTGTACTTTGGCTCGTTGAAGGCCACGCATATGGCGCGGATGCCGTTGGATGCGGCCCTGAAGTGAACCTGATGTTTTTGTGTTGCATGGACTGACGCCTTCGCGAGCAGGCTCGCTCCCACAGGGTTATTTGCTGACCACGGCATTTTTGCTCAACACAATCCACTGTGGGAGCGAGCCTGCTCGCGAAGGCGGTCTGTCAGTTACTGGACTTGTCGAACTTGTCCGGATCTTCGTCTTCAGGCAAATCCTCATCCGGCTCTTCGGGATTGGCCGTGGTATGCGCCGGGCTGTTGGGTTCGGGATGCGTGGGAACCGGGTCGAATGCGCCCTGCTCTTCACTGGGGAATTTGGGATCGTTCATAAGGCACCTCGCAAAGAGTCGCTGATGGAAGACTCTGTACATTCGAGGTGCCGGACGTGGCTGTCGTTCCAGTCAATCCGCAACCGCAGGTCGGCGGATCAATGGGCCATCAGGATCGTGCCTGTAATTGCTCGACGATCTTGTCCTTGACCTGCAAGCGCTTCTCTTTGAGTTTTTTCAGCGCGTCATCGCTGGGTGCATCCGAGGTGGCAGTTTCGGCCTTGACCACCTCGGCGTCCGCCTGGGAATACTTGTTGATCAGTGCGTCCAGATGTGGATCCGCGGTGCGTTTTTGCTGGATCTCTTCCTTCGTAAGCTTCAAATCCTGTAACAGATCATGGGTCACCGGCATGGAACACCTCCGTCAGTTGATCGGCAGCCAGCACGACCGATGCGCTGGCCCGTTATCAGAATGGCCTTGGTTGAGCCGTTCTGTCGACCACCTGTCAGACCAGCGGTGGCCGTTCGTCGCCCTGTCGCAAATGCGATAAAACCTTTATTCGCAGCGTTGCCTCCATTGGATAACCCCAACAAAAACTGCGTGGAGATACATCAATGGACGGATTCAACCTGCGTCATCTGGTTTTGGCTGTCGCTTTGAGCAGCGGCATGGGCAGCGCTTTCGCCGCCACAGACAACAACTTTGTCGATAACGCCGCTGCCGGTGGCATTGCCGAAATCGAAACCAGTCGTCTAGCCCTGGAAAAGAGCCAATCGGCGGACATCAAGGCGTTTGCCAACATGATGATCACCGATCACGGTAAGGCCAACGATGAACTGGCGACCATCGCCAAGGCCAATGACATCGAAGTCCCGGACACCACCACCCTGGTCAAACAGGCCAAGGAAAAAATTCTCGACCTGCGCGATGAGTCCTTTGATGCCGCTTACGCCAACAATCAGGTGAAGGCGCACGAGGAGACCATCGAGTTGTTCAAGAAAGAAGCCAATACCGTGACGGATGACAAGGTTAAAGGCGCTCCGGAATTGAAGGCGTTTGCGCAGAAAATGCTGCCGGCGCTGGAAAAACATCTCGCCGCCGCCAAGGAATTGCAGGCTAAACATCCGAGCAAGTAAAAGGCTTGCCCTCACCCCAGCCCTCTCCCGGAGGGAGAGGGAGCCGACCGTGTTGGATGTTCGAGTTACGCCGACTTGAAACTTCGGCTTCGAACTCAGGTTCTGAACCACCCCAGATCAGCTTCCTTTCCCCTCGCCCGTTGAAAGATCGAGAGGGAGCCGACCGAGGTGGATGTTCGGGTTACATCGACCTGAAAGTCTTGAGTCGAACTCAGGTTATGAACAGCCCCCGACCTGAGATCTCGAGTTGAGCTCAGCTTTTGAAAAGCACCGAGATCGGGCTCCCTTTCCCCCTCGCCCCTGGGGGAGAGGGCTGGGGTGAGGGGGATCGATCTCAGCCACACCACCACACTGAAGCGAAAAAAGGCCGCACCCACTGGATGCGGCCTTGTCGTATCCGCCGAAAATCAACCGCCATCCGTATCAATATCCGCATCCGTCTCCTCCCCCGGCTGCGCCCGATCCGGCTGCGGTTTGAAGCCCGGACTGAATTCATTGTCGTTGTCCGTATGCTTGTTCTTCTGATCGACCGCCGGGTCGGCACTCTGCGCCTGATCATCCTCGCCCTGCTGCTGCGTCGGCGCCGGTTGCCCCGGAACCTGCGGGTCAATCGCTGGATCGTTGCGGTTAATCGGTTCGCCGGATTGACTCTGCTGATTCTTTTGCTCGTTCATGACCACCTCGCTCGTCAAATCAAGCCCGACGCAAACACGCCGGGCCTTGAAGATTCGAAGCCTGCCCCGCGTCAACGTTCAAAACTTCGCCGCACCCGGCCACGCCGACTAGAGTTACCGGGGCGTTCCTTGCGCCAGATCAAAAATATACGTGCAGGAACGAACAACTATTTCGAACGGCAAATGTCGATCATTCCGCGGCGGTCATTTTTCACGATCGCCCCCCAACTCGCGACGGAGCAACAGGCACATGGCAGCACTGCAGAACAGCACACTCGATGCGATGAAAAACAAGCAAACACAACTGCTGAGTGAATGGGTCAACGGACTGGAAGCCAGCGGTGCCACGCGCAATCTGAAAGACCAAGACATACAGCAACAAACCGGCGAATTCCTGCAACTGGTGATCAATGGTCTGCAAAACGACAACGGCACCAATGTGGCCGCGCCGGGCTGGGAAACCACGCGTCAGTTCCTCGAAAAACTGTCCCACAGCCGCGCCCTGCTCGGCCAGGATTCGCAGCAGACCGCCAGTTTCATCTTCGCCCTCAAAGGCCCGCTGTTTAACCTGCTGCAGAGCCATTACAAAGACCAGCCTGCGCTGCTTGCCGAACAACTCTGGGAAGTCTCCGAACTGCTCGACGCCTTTGGCATGCACACCATCCGCACCTTCCAGAAATCCCGCGAAGCGGTGATCAAGCGTCAACAGGAAGAACTGCTGGAGCTCTCCACTCCGGTGGTCAAGCTGTGGGACGGCGTGCTCGCGCTGCCGATGATCGGCACCCTCGACTCGCAGCGCACGCAAGTGGTGATGGAATCGCTGCTGCAACGCATCGTCGACACCGGCTCGGAAATCGCCATCATCGACATCACCGGCGTGCCGACCGTCGATACCCTGGTCGCCCAGCACCTGTTGAAAACCGTGACCGCGATCCGCCTGATGGGCGCCGACTGCATCATCAGCGGTGTGCGTCCGCAAATCGCGCAAACCATCGTCCACCTCGGTCTCGATCTGCAAGGCGTGGTGACCAAGGCCAATCTGGCCGACGCATTGAAGCTGGCCCTGACCCGTCTGGGTGTCAGCCTCGTCAAGACGGTTTAAGCATGGAACGTATCCCGATTCTCCAGATGGGCGATTTTCTGCTGGTGACCATTCAGGTCGACATGCATGACCAACTCGCCCTCACCCTGCAAGACGACTTGTCCGAGCGCATCAGCAAAACCTCGGCGCGCGGGGTGTTGATCGACATTTCGGCACTGGACATGGTCGACTCGTTTATTGGCCGAATGATCGGCACGATTTCCGGCCTGTCGAAAATCATGGACGCCGAAACTGTACTGGTGGGCATGCAACCGGCGGTGGCGATTACTTTGGTGGAGCTTGGCATGACGTTGCCCGGTGTCAGTACCGCACTGAATGTCGAGCGCGGGATGAAGCTGCTCCGGGAACGAGTAGCGCTGCAATGACTGTTCGCAGCAGCGGTACTCAACCCATCCACATCGAGCAGGACGTTGTGCTCGCGCGCCAGACCGCACGCAAACTGGCCACCGAATGCGGAATGCGCCTGATCGACCTGACGAAAATGGTCACGGCGGTCAGCGAACTGGCGCGCAACACCATGGTTTACGGGGGCGGCGGCGACATGGACTGGCAGATTCTCGATGAGGATCACAAGGTCGGTCTGCGTCTGACCTTTCGCGATGAAGGTCCGGGCATTGCCGATATCAAACTGGCGATGACCGACGGCTGGACCTCCGGCAGCGGCATGGGGCTGGGCCTGACCGGGGCGAAACGGCTGGTTGAAGAGTTCGAACTCGACACCGAGCCCGGCAAAGGCACACGCATAACGATCACACGATGGACATGAATATCGTGGGGACGTTGACCCAGGTTCTGCCAATCGAAGACAGCAGTCAGATCGGTTATGCCCGGCGCACCGCGCAGCAACTCGCCGAACAGCATGGCTTTGATGAGCGCGATGCCGGACGTGTCGCGTTGGTTGCCACTGAACTGGCGAGCAATGTGCTCAAACATGCCACTCACGGCGCACTGCATCTGCGGGTATTACCACGGCCTGCGGGTTTCGGCATCGAAATGCTCGCGGTGGATCGCGCTCAGGGCTTTGATCTGGAGGCCTGTATGGCCGACGGATTTTCCACCGGTGGCACACAAGGTATCGGCCTCGGTGCAATTTCGCGGCAGACCGAGGTATTTGACGTCTATGCCGACGCACGTGGCGCGGTCTTGCTGGCACGACTTTACCCTCGCACCGACCGCGAACCGGATATCCGCTACGGCGTCAGTCAGCATTCGTTGCACGACGATCCGGCGTGCGGCGATGTCTGGCACCTGAAGTATGAAGACGCCAGCATCAGCGCACTGGTGATCGATGGCCTCGGGCATGGCGAGGAAGCCGAACGCGCTGGTCGTGCGGGGGCGCAAGCCTTCGCCCTGACACCGTTTGCCGACCCGGTGATGCTGATGGAAGACATGCATCGCGACATGATCGGCACCCGTGGCGGCGCCGTCGCGTTTACCCAGTTCGACGGCAGGCGCGACAGCCTGACCTTTGCTGGCGTGGGCAATATTGGCGCCAGCCTGATCGCCGCCGACAAATCGCGCGGTCTGGCCTCGCACCCAGGTATCGTCGGCGTGCAATACCGAAAAGCCCGGCCTTTTGACTATGCTCACGTGAACGGACATCTATTGATCATGTACAGCGACGGCTTGCAGTCCCGTTGGAATCTACAAGACTACCCCGGCCTGGTGCATCGCCACCCCGCTGTGATAGCCAGCGTCCTGCACCGCGACTTCAGTCGCGGGCGTGACGATGCAACGGTATTGGTCGTTGCCCTGGAGGCCGCCCATGGCTGAGTCACCGATTTTGAGCAACGCCGAACAGGCCGCGCTCATCGCGCAGTTGCAGAGCGAAACAGTGGCTTTGCGCGAAGAGCTCGACGAAACCAATCAGGGCGTGCTGGCGCTGTATGCCGAACTTGACGAACAAGCTGAAGAGTTGCGCCAGGCCTCAGATCTGAAAAGTCGCTTTCTGTCATACATGAGCCACGAATTCCGCACGCCACTGGGCTCGATCCTCAGCATCAACAGCCTGCTCGCCGACGAACTCGACGGCCCGCTCAGCCCTGAACAACACAAGCAGGTGGCGTTCGTCAGCACCGCTGCCCGCGAGTTGAGCGACATGGTCGATGACCTGCTAGACCTCGCGAAGATCGAGGCCGGGCGCATCACCATTTCCCCGGCATGGTTCGACATGTTCGACCTGTTCTCGGCGCTGCGCGGGATGTTTCGGCCGATTGTCGATGCCTCCGCTGTGGACCTGATTTTCGAAGAACCGATCGGTTTGCCGCGCCTGTACACCGACGACAAGAAACTTGGGCAGATCCTGCGCAACTTCATTTCCAATTCGCTGAAGTTCACCACCCGTGGTGAAGTGCGGGTGTCCGCGCGCCTCGAAGGCGTGGACAAGGTGCGTTTTGCCGTCAGCGACACCGGAATCGGTATCGCCGCCGAGCTGCATGGTGCATTGTTCGAGGACTTTTCTCAGGTCGACTCGCCGCTGCAGAAACGTCTGCGCGGCACCGGTCTGGGGTTGTCACTGTGCAAACGCTTCGCCGCTCTGCTCGGCGGTGAAGTCGGGCTGGAAAGCACGCCGGGGGTCGGCTCGACCTTCTTCGTGGTCATTCCGCTGGCGATCGCTCTGGAGAACGTCGATGAAACGTGACATCCGCCTGTTGATCGTCGACGACAACGTCGCCACCCGCTACGCCCTGCGTCGACGGCTGGAGCGCCACGGTTACGAGGTGCTGGAAGCCGGCACCGGCGGTGAGGGGCTGGCGCTGATCGACAGCGAAGCGATCGATGCGTTGATTCTCGACGTCAATCTGCCGGACATGAGCGGCTTCGACATCGTGCGTATCCTGCGTGCGGACACACGCACGGCGTTGCTGCCAGTGATCCACGTATCTGCGGCGTCGATCCAGACCGGTGACATCATCACCGGCCTCGATGCGGGCGCCGACGCCTACCTGATTCACCCGGTCGACGCGGACGTGCTGCTGGCGACCCTGCGTACGCTGTTGCGGGTGCGCGACACGGAAAATGCCCTGCGTGAAAGTGAAGCGCGGTTCCGCGAGATTTTCGTCAATGTCTCCGCGCCGATTGCCGTACTCGATGCCAGCCTCAAGGTGCACGAATGCAACCATGCCTTCACGCAACTGATTCTCGACAATCAGGACCCGCAAATCCTGCGTGAATGTTTCGCCGAAGACCAGAGCGCAATCCTCAACGAACTGCGCTTGCGCCTGGTCGATGGCGAGCGCTGGAAAGGCACGCTGAACATGCGCGTGCAGGGTGAGATTCGCGAGACCGAGTGGCAGATTTCGCCGTACCGCACGCCTGAACTGAGCCTGGTATTTGTCGAAGACGTCACCGAACACCGCCATCGCGAGCGTTCGCATCTGGCCCGTCTGAACGACACCACCACGCAACTGGCCAAGGAAACCGCCGAACGCGTGCGGGCCGAGGCGCAATTGCTGCAAGTACAGAAAATGGATGCGCTGGGCAAGCTCACCGGCGGCATCGCCCATGACTTCAACAATCTGCTGACCGGGATCATCACCAGCCTGGAGCTGATCCAGAAGCGTGTTGCCGACGAACGTCTGGACAAAGTGCAGTTTTATTCCGAAGCGGCGCTGAATTCGGCGATGAGCGCGGCGTCCCTCACCCATCGTTTGCTGGCCTTCGCCCGCCAGCAGCCGCTGGATACGCGGCCGGTGGACATCAACGATCATGTGCGTTCGCTGGAAGAACTGCTGATGCGCACCATCGGTGAACGCATCAGCCTCAAGCTTGAGCTGACCAACAAACCGGCGATCGCCCTGGTCGACCCGGTGCAGCTGGAAAGCGCGGTATTGAATCTGGTGATCAACGCCCGCGATGCGCTGCCGACGGGCGGCAATATCTGGGTCAGTACCTACGCCGCCTATTCCCATGGCGACCCGAATCTGGCCGACGGCGCTTACGTGGCACTGTCGGTGCGTGACGACGGAACCGGGATCGAGCACAACGTCATCGATAAAGTCTTCGATCCGTTTTTCACCACTAAACCGCTGGGCCAGGGCACCGGGCTGGGGTTGTCGACGATCTATGGTTTTGCTCGCCAATCGGGCGGTGACGCGCATATCCGCAGCGTGGCGCGACGCGGCACCGAAGTGACGATCATGTTGCCGGCCACCACCGACCCGACCGGTGCCGACATCCCCCCACCCGTGGTCGATCCGCAAGGCACTGGCGAACATGTACTGATTGTCGAGGACATGCCGTCGGTGCGCATGTTCGTCACCGAAGTGCTGGAGGACGCGGGTTATCGCTGCACCCAGGCGGCGGATATCGAAACGGCGCTGGAGCGGCTGCAGAACGACTCATCGATCAACCTGCTGCTGACCGACGTCGGACTGCCGCGCATGAGTGGACGCGAGTTGGCGGATGTTGCGCGGGGCTGGCGTGACGGATTGCCGATCCTGTTCATGACCGGGTATGCGGAAACGGCGATCAATCGTCAGGTGTTTCTCGGTAGCGGCATGGACATGCTGGTCAAACCGTTTCAGATCAGTGAACTGCTCGACAAGGTCCGCCGCACCCTTGATGGTGCCTGATCTAATGCCTTCGCGAGCAAGCTCGCTCCCACAGTGAACAGTGTGTACCCGACTTGCAGGCACACCCGAAAACCTGTGGGAGCGAGCTTGCTCCGGGCGGCGTTCCGACGAAGACGTCAGCCCTGCCAACCCACCTATCGGCTCAAGGCACGGGCCAAAAACGGCGCCGTCCTGCTCTTCTTGCTCGCCGCAACCTTCTGAGGTGTACCCGCCACGACAATCCTGCCGCCCTGATCCCCCGCTCCCGGCCCGATGTCGATCACCCAGTCACTCTGCGCCACCACGCGCATTTCGTGCTCGACCACTATCACCGTGTGCCCCGCCGTCACCAGAGAATCCAGTTGCTCAAGCAACCGATCAACATCGCGCGGGTGCAGTCCGGTGGTCGGTTCATCCAGCACATACAAGGTCGCGCCGCGCTGGTTGCGCTGCAACTCGGTGGCCAGTTTGATGCGTTGTGCTTCGCCGCCGGACAACTCTGTGGCCGGCTGACCCAGACGCAGATAACCGAGGCCGATATCGCGCAGCACTTCCAGTGAACGGCGAATCCCCGGTTGCTCGGCGAAGACTTCCACCGCCTCCTCCACGGTCAGTTGCAACACCTGGGCAATGCTCAAACCCTGCCAGAGAATCGCCAGCGTTTGCGGGTTGTACCGCGCGCCATGACAGGTCGGACACGGCGCATAGACACTTGGCATGAACAACAACTCGACACTGACAAAGCCTTCGCCCTCACAGGTGGCGCAACGACCCTTGGCGACGTTGAAGGAAAACTGCCCGGCGTCGTAGCCCGCTGCCCGGGCAGCGTCGGTCGCGGCATACAGCTTGCGCACGTTGTCGAACAAACCGGTGTAGGTCGCCAGATTGGAGCGTGGCGTGCGGCCGATCGGTTTCTGATCGACCTGCACCAGTCGCTTGATCGACTCCAGTCCCGACGTGACCTGGCCGCTGCTGAGTTGCGGGGCGTCGTCCTCCAAGCTGAGTTCTTCCGTCTCGCTTTCCTGCGTGGCACGGCCCAACTGCGCGCCGACCAGTTCCAGCAACGCCTGACTGACCAGACTCGACTTGCCAGAGCCGGACACGCCCGTCACCGAGGTGAAGCAGCCCAAGGGAAATTCGGCACTCAGATTGTTCAGGTTGTTGCGGGTAATGCCGTCGAGTTTCAGCCACGCCGTCGGTTTGCGCGCGGCGCGTGTCTGACGCTGCGATTCGGCAAACAGATAGGCCCGCGTCTGCGACGCTTCGATCTCGGCCAGACCTGCCGGCGGGCCGCTGTACAACACCTGTCCACCCTGCTCGCCCGCCGCCGGGCCGACATCGATCAGCCAATCGGCGCGGCGCATGGTTTCCAGATCATGCTCGACCACAAACAGCGTGTTGCCGTCAGCTTTCAAGCGTTGCAAGGCCTCGAACAACGCCTCGCCATCGGCCGGATGCAAACCGGCGGATGGCTCGTCGAGCACATAAATCACCCCAAACAATTGCGAGCCCAACTGCGTCGCCAAACGCAAGCGCTGCAACTCACCCGACGACAGCGTCGGTGTGCTGCGCTCCAGCGCCAGATAACCGAGGCCCAGATCGGTCAGGGTGCTGACCCGTTCCAGCAAATCCTCGGCGATGCGCTGCGCCGCCAGGCGTTTCTCCAGCGACAGGTTCGGCGTGTGGCGCACATCCGGCGCGCTGGCATGGCCGCTGGCGCCGTGGGCCACACGCTGCTGACGAGCCTCGCGGGTTTGCGCATGGCTCAAGGTCTCGCCGGTTTCCTCGGCCTGCTCCAGATAACTGTGCGCCGCCACGGGTTTCAACACCTCGGCCACTTGCAGCAACGGCATCTGCGCCAGTTCACCGATGTCATACCCGGCAAACGTCACCGACAACGCTTCACGCTTCAGGCGCTTGCCGTCACATAGCGGGCATGGGCTGCCGAGCATGAACTGCGCAACGCGCTTCTTCATCAGCGCACTTTGCGAATGGCTGAACGTGTGCAGGATGTAGCGCCGGGCGCCGCTGAAGGTGCCCTGATAACTCGGCTCCACCTTGCGCTTGAGGGCGACGCGGGTTTCTTCCGGGGTCAGCCCGGCGTACACCGGCACGGTCGGGGTTTCTTCGGTGAAGAGAATCCAGTCGCGCTGTTTTTTCGGCAGCTTTTTCCACGGGATGTCGACGTCGATGCCCATGGTCACGAGGATGTCGCGCAGGTTCTGCCCCTGCCACGCCAACGGCCAGGAAGCCACGGCACGCTGGCGAATGGTCAGGTTCGGATCGGGCACCATCAGCGCTTCGGTGACTTCATAGACACGGCCGAGGCCATGGCACTCCGGGCAGGCGCCTTGCGGCGTATTCGGCGAGAAATCCTCGGCGTACAACATCGGCTGCCCCGGCGGATAACTGCCGGCGCGCGAGTACAACATGCGGATCAGGCTCGACAACGTGGTGACGCTGCCCACCGACGAGCGCGTGCTCGGCGTGCCGCGTTGCTGTTGCAGGGCCACGGCTGGCGGCAGGCCTTCGATGGAATCGACATCCGGCACGCCGACCTGATCGATCAGGCGCCGCGCGTAAGGCGCCACCGACTCGAAATAGCGGCGCTGGGCTTCGGCATACAAGGTGGAAAACGCCAGCGACGATTTGCCCGAACCGGACACGCCGGTAAACACCACCAGCGCATCGCGAGGAATGTCGACATCGACGTTTTTCAGATTATGTTCACGGGCGCCGCGCACCCGGACCATGCCGGCGGGCGCTTTGGAGGTGCGTTTGGAAGTCATCGACCTGCCTTGCCTTGGTGAAAGAATGTTCAACGCTCAACTACCGAGCACCACGCGAATCATCTGCAACATGGCCTCCGGGCTATACGGTTTGCCGAGCAAATGCGTGTCGGGACTGAGCTGGTGATTGCGCGAGATGATGTCGCGGGTATGCCCGGAGGTGAACAGCACCGCCACTGGCGGCGTCTGCACCTTGGCCCAGGCGAACAGGTCGGAGCTCTTGATCAGCCCCGGCATGACCACGTCGGTGAAAATCAGATCGACTTCGGCACCTTCGAGGAGCATCTGCATGGCCGCATCGCCATTGCCGGCGGTCAACACGCGATAACCTTCCTCGCGCAGCAACTCGACCGCCGAGGCGCGCACCGCGTCGTTGTCCTCGACCACCAGCAACGTCTCGTGACCACCGCTCTGCTGCCGTTGCAGATTGGGCGATTCATCAAGAATCGGGCGCAGGCTGCGCGGGAAGTACAACTGCACCTGCGTGCCCTCGCCGACGGCACTGGCAATGTCGACATGCCCGCCGCTCTGTTTGACGAAGCCGAACACCATGCTCAGGCCCAGCCCGGTGCCTTGGCCATCGGCCTTGGTGGTGAAAAACGGTTCGAACACTTGCTCGAGAATGTCTTGCGCAATGCCAGCGCCGCTGTCACTGACGGCGACTCGGACAAACTCGCCGGGAACGATGCCTTTACCGGCACAAAACTCGCGGTCGAGTTGCACGTTGGCAGCGCTGAGCCCGATGGTGCCCTCGCCCTTCATGGCATCGCGGGCGTTGATCGCCAGATTGAGAATGGCGTTTTCCAGTTGATTGCGGTCGACGTTGATGTGCCACGGCGCGGGTGGTAGTTGCACGTCGATCTGAATGGTTTCGCCCAACGCCCGCTGCAGCAATTCGCCAACGCCTTCAAAGATCTGCTGCGGGTTGCACACCGCCGGCGACAACGGTTGACGGCGGGCAAACGCAAGCAATTGCGAGGACAGCTTGGCGCCGCGCTCGACCGCCGCCAGCGAGGCACTGACCCGGCGCTGCACATTGGCGTTGTTCGGTTCATGGCGGGCGAGCAAATGCAGATTGCCGGCGATCACTTGCAGCAGATTATTGAAGTCGTGAGCGACGCCGCCCGTCAGTCCACCAATGGCTTCGAGCTTCTGCGACTGACGCAACTGCTCCTCAGCCGCCAGCCGCGCCTCAACCTCTTCGCCCACGCGCTGTTCGAGATTGCGGGTAAATTTGAGCAGGGATTCTTCGGCAATCTTGCGTTCATGAATATCGATCAAAACGCCGGGAAAGCGCAGCGGCTTGCCGTGCTCGTCGAACTCGCAGCCGCCGCTGGCCAGCACCCAAAGATAGCTGCCGTCGCTGCGCAACACTCGATACTCAGCGTTATACGGTTCGCCAGTCTGCACCGAGTGGGCGACGCGCTCTTGCACCCAGGCGTGGTCATCGGGATGAATGCGCGACTCGGCAATCTCCTGCGCCAGATTGCTCAGGTCCTGATCCGGCGGGTAAGAGAAGGTGCGGGCGAAGCGCTCGTCCGCCGACAGCCTGTTGTTCTTCACATCCCAGACAAACGAGCCAAGCAACGCGCCGGCATTCAGTGCCAGTCGCACCCTTTCGTTATCGGCACGGTAGGCGTCTTCCGCTTCCTGGCGCAGGCGTTCGGAATGCATGAATTCGGTGGTTTCGACCACCATCGCCATCACTCCGGCGGGCACGCCGTCATCGTTGGCGACCGGGCTGTAATACAAATCCATCCAGACGTCTTCGGGGACGCCATCGCGTAACAGCACTAACTCTTTATTGCGGAAAGACAAAGTGCCGCCGGCCAGACAGGTATCGACCACATGCCGGTTGAATTCGGCGACTTCCGGCCAGCCCAGTTCCACCGGCGCGCCCAGCAAATAGGGATGGCGACCACCGGCAAATATCGAATAGGCGTCGTTGTAGATCATGTAGCCGGCGCGGCCCCAGAGCATGACCATCGGCAGTGGCGAGGCCAGCATCAATTGCACCGCGCTGCACAGGCTGGCCGGCCAGCTGTTCAGAGGGCCAAGTTCGGTGTGGCTCCAGTCGAACGCGCAGATGCGCCCGGCCATGTCGCCTTTCCAGCCGTCACAACCATGGCTATCGGATAAAAACTGCATCGACTGACTCAGTGTCCTTAGGTGATTGCCCGATAAATTGCCGCGCCAGCGCAACGCGACGCCCGTCTGTTTCGAGCGTCTTCATTCGCAATGGTTTCATCTGAGGTATAGCCGATTTCACGCTCGGCCGAAACTCACACCCCGATCAGGTGTTTGAGCGGATGGTAGCCAGTTTTCATCTTTGCGGCGACGTCGAGAATGGCCTTCTCGATGCCGTTCAAATGCATGCAGGTCAGCTCGATGGCGGCGCTCTGATTGCCCGCCTCGATGTATTCGATCAGGCGCAGATGCTCGTCGTCGCGACACACTTCATGACTGTCGTCGTCCAGCGCAGCGGCGTACAGCGAGGCACGGGAAATCAGCTTCTGGAACCAGTCGAGCAACACCGGATTATTCAGGCTGCGCGCCAGTTTGATGTGGAACTCGCCGAGCAGATGAATCAACCGTTCGTGATCACCAGCGGCATGGGCTTCATCTTCCAGCAGCAGATGTTCGCGCAAATCCTGCATCGCGGCAGTGTCCTTGCGCCGGCACAGTTCAGCGACGATACCGATCTCGATCAACCGCCGGGTTTCGAACAGCGAACGGATCTCTTCGTTGCTCGGCAGCGACACCGATGCACCTTTATTGGGCTCGGTAGTGACCAGTCCGTCGGCCTCCAATTGCTTCAATGCAGCGCGCACCGACGTGCGGCTGACATTGAATAACTCGGCCAATGAGGCCTCACCCAGTTTCATGCCCGGGCGTAACGAACGCTTGCTGATCGCCTCGTAAACCCCTTGGTAGACGCGGTCGACCGTGGTTTCCGGTTTCTTCTCGGTCATTCGAACACTCCTTTAGCGTCGGGCAACCAGCCCCTGGCGATGCACAGCCATGGAAAAAGGGGGTTGCACGCGCAGATTAATCCGGGTATTTCTAAATTGCATTCAGATATTGCATACAATAAATAGAGGATTGCACCATTATGGGTCAACCAATAGCAATTGAAGTGCGCAACGTCTCCAAACGGTATTCCGATGATCCTGGCCTCGCGCCAGCCCTCGACAATGTCTCGGTGAACATCGCCGATAACGAATTCTTCACACTGCTCGGCCCCTCGGGTTGCGGCAAAACCACCTTGCTGCGGACCATCGCCGGTTTCGAACACGTCAGTGAAGGCGAGATTCGTCTGGCCGGCGAACCGGTCAACGATCTGCCGCCGTTCAAGCGTCGGGTCAACACGGTGTTCCAGAGCTATGCGCTGTTTCCGCACATGAGTGTGGCGCAGAATATCGCCTTCGGCCTCGAGATGCAGGGTCTTGATCGCAGGTTGATCCCCGATCGCGTCAACGAGATGCTCGCGCTGGTGCAAATGGAGCACCTGGCCGGGCGCAAACCGGCCGAGTTATCCGGCGGCCAGCAACAGCGTGTGGCTCTGGCCCGGGCCTTGGCGCCGAAACCGAAAGTGCTGTTGCTCGACGAACCGCTGTCGGCACTCGATCTGAAGTTGCGCAAGGAAATGCAGGTCGAACTCAAACGCGTACAGAAAGAAGCCGGCATCACCTTCATTTTCGTCACCCACGATCAGGAAGAAGCGCTGACCCTGTCCGACCGTATCGCCGTGATGTCCGCCGGCAAGATCCTGCAGATCGGCACGCCGACCGATATCTACGAACAGCCGAAACACCGCTTTGTCGCGCAATTCATCGGCGACATCAACTTCCTCCCCGGCCAGCTCAAGCACGGCGAACACAACGAAAAACTGTTCGTACCCAACGGCATGCCGATCGAAATCCCCTGTCAGCAACAAAGCTTCACCGGCAGCAGCGTGCAATTGGCGTTTCGTCCGGAACGCTCGCAACTGGTCGACGCCAGCCAGCCGCATCACCTGCGCGGGGTGATCGAAGCGGTGCTCTACGTCGGCACCGCCACCCTCTATCAATGCCGTTTGAACAACGACATCAAAGTCATGCTGCGCGAAAACAACGAAGGCCTGAACCAAAGCCGTGCGGTCGGCGAGCGCGTCGCCGTGCACCTGCCGCCGCACGCCTGCCTGTTGATGGAGGCTTGAGATGAGCGTCAGCAGCACTTCCCCTGCCCTCAACCGTGCGCTGTTGCTCAGCCCGGTGGTGTTGACCCTGCTCGCCCTGATCGCCATTCCGTTGGGGATCATGGGCTACATCAGCCTGTTGCCGCGCAACACCTACGGCGGCGTCGACTGGCAAGCGCCATGGCAACTGCAAAGCTATGTGCAGCTGTTTTTCCAGGAAGGGTTCGACGGTGAACTGGAGCTGAACTGGGTCTACGCCCAGGCGCTATTGCGCTCGGTGCTGCAGGCCGGCGGCACTACCGCGCTGTGTTTTCTGTTCGGATTTCCCGTGGCGCTGTGGATGTCGAGCCTGACTCCACGCCGTCGCAACCTGATGGTATTGCTCATCACCATTCCGTTCTGGACCAACCTGCTGATCCGCAACTACGCGTGGCTGATCATCCTCCGCGAACACGGTTGGGTCGCGCAAAGCCTCAACGCGCTGTTGCCGAGTGCCGGCGGCATCACCCTGCTCTACAACGACTTCGCGGTGAGTGTCGGTCTGGTCTACAGCTTCCTGCCGTTCATGATTCTGCCGATCTATTCGACGCTGGAAAAACTCGACTGGCGTCTGGTCGAAGCCGCTTACGACCTCGGGGCGAATCGTTGGCACGCGTTGCGGCGGATCATTCTGCCGCTGTCGATGCCCGGGGTGATTGCCGGCGCGTTGCTGGTGTTTGTGCCGAGCCTCGGCGCCTTCATCACCCCGGCGATTCTTGGCGGCGGCAAGACGCTGATGATCGGCAACCTGATCCAGCAACAGTTCGGCACCGCGCGCAACTGGCCGCTGGGCAGTTCGCTGTCATTCCTGTTGCTGGCGATTCTGCTGGTGTCGCTGGTGCTCTATGCGCTGTACAGCCGCCGCGCGGCGAAGACCGTCAATCGGGGGGCCAAAGCATGATTTCCCTGCACCTGAAGAAACTCCCGGCGACCCGCGAAATCAGCCTGCTGATCCTCGCCTATCTGTACCTGCCGATCTTCGTGTTGATCGCCTACAGCTTCAACGCCAACCGCTCGGCGACAGTGTGGACCGAGTTTTCGTTTGCCTGGTACGGGCGGATTCTGGCCAACCCGTCGATTCAGACGGCGGCGCTGAATTCGATCATCGTCGCCACCATCGCCACGGTCTGCGCCACCGCGATTGCACTGCTCGCAGCGCTGGCGACTTACCGGCCGTTCTACGGGCAGAAAATGGTCGAGGGCGGGATCAACCTGCCGCTGATCCTGCCGGAGATCGTTACGGCGGTGGCCACCCTGCTGCTGTTCATGGCGCTGGGCATCAAGCTTGGTTTGCTCACGGTGATCGTCGCGCACATCGGCTTCTGCATTCCTTTCGCTTACCTGCCGATTCGCGCGCGGCTTAACGATCTGGACAAGAGTTTGCTGGAAGCGGCGAACGATCTTTACGCCAATCCGTGGCAGGTGTTCCGCCGCGTGACCTTGCCGCTGCTGTGGCCGGCGGTGTTGTCCGGTGCGGTGCTGGCGTTCGTGGTCAGCCTCGATGATTTCATCATGACCTTCTTCGTCGCCGGCCCCGGTTCGACGACGTTGCCGGTGTACATCTTCTCGGCGATCAAGGCCGGGGTGACGCCGGAAATCAACGCGATCTCGACGCTGATGCTGGTGATCTCGATTGTCCTGGTGGTGCTGGCCTTCTGGCTGGGCCAACGCGGTAAACAACAATAAATCTGGAGCGCTCCGTTTATGAAAAGCAAAAGCATGCGTCTGGCAATGTCCGGTCTGGCCCTGAGTTGTTTCACCGCGTTTGGCGCCCACGCCGCCGAGCCGAAAGAGCTGTTTTTCTATAACTGGACCGATTACTACCCGGTGGATTTGCTGGCCAGGTTCGAAAAGGAAACCGGCATCAAAGTGACCATGGACGGTTACGACAGCAACGAAACCCTGCTCGCCAAGTTGCAGGCCGGCGGCGCCGCGTATGACGTGATCGTGCCGTCGCAGTCGATCATGCAGACGCTGATCAAGCAGGATCTGCTGATGGAAATCGACACGCCGAGCCTGAGCAACTTCCAATACGTGAAGGGGCCGTTCCGCGATCCGAGCTTCGACCCCGGGCGCAAGTTCTCGGCGCCGTATCTGTGGGGCACCACCGGGTTCTCTTACGACAGTGCGCGGGTGCCGGGCGGCAAGCTGGATGACTCGTGGAAAGAGTTCTTCGAGCCGCGCAAAGAGCTGCAAGGCCAGCTCGCTGCCCTCGATACGTCGAGCAGCGTGATCAACGCCGCCAGCCATTATCTGAACGTCGACGAGTGCAGCGAAAACCCGCAGGACGCCAAGCGCATCCTCGAACTGCTGCAGAAGCAGAAGCCGTTTTTGAAGATGTACAGCTCCGACAACACCGTCGACCGCATGGCTTCGGGCGAGGTGATCATGATGCAGAACTGGAACGGCTCGACGGCACGGGCGACCTTGCAGAAGAGCACGATCAAGTACGTCTATCCGCGTGAAGGCGTGGCGATGTTCCAGGACAACTTCGCCGTGCCGAAAAGCGCGCCGCATCCAGGTAACGCGAAGATCTTTATCGACTGGATGATGAAGCCGGAGAACGCCGCTGCCGTGTCCAACGCCATTGCTTACGCCAACGGGATTCAGAGCGATTCGCTGCTTGATCCGAAGTGGAAGGTCATGGACGCGATCAACATGCCTGAGGAATACGCCTCGCGTTTGCGCCCGGAGAAGGAGTGCAGCAACAAGGCGCGGGAGCTGCAGGACCGGATCTGGTCGAAGCTCAAGGGTTGATCTGAGTCCGCTGCCCTCACCCTAGCCCTCTCCCGGGGGGAGAGGGGACTGACCGAGGTGTCTTGCGATCTACGCCGACCTGATAAACCGAGTCGATTATGGATTCACAGCCGAGCTTTCAAACCGGTCAGTTTTGGATTCACAGCCGGACTTTCAGGTCGGTGTACTTCTTCAATATCCCCCATTCGGTCCCCTCTCCCTCCGGGAGAGGGCTAGGGTGAGGGAAAAAAATTCAAAGACCCACGAGGTTTGTATGACCCAACCACACTGGCTCCGCAACGTCCGCCCCTACGGTGCCCAAAATACGCCTCGCCCTTGCGCCCGGAGAAGGAATGCAGGCGCGGAAGCTGCAGGACCGTATCTGGTCGAAGCTCAAGGGTTGATCCGGAACCGCTGCCCTCACCCTAGCCCTCTCCCGGGGGGAGAGGGGACTGACCGAGGTGTCTTGCGATCTACGCCGACCTGATAAACCGAGTCGATTATGGAGTCACAGCCGAGCTTTCAAACCGGTCAGTTCTGGATTCACAGCCGGACTTTCAGGTCGGTGTACTTCTCCAATATCCCCCATTCGGTCCCCTCTCCCTCCGGGAGAGGGCTAGGGTGAGGGAAAAAATTCAAAGACCTACGAGGTTTGTATGACCCAACCACACTGGCTCCGCAACGTGCGCCCCTACGGCGCCCAAGCCGAAGACCTGCTGATCGAAAACGGCCGATTCGCCCAGCGCCGCCCGGCCAGCAACACGCCGCTGGCCGGCACCGACATCGACGGCCACAACCAACTGCTCACCAGCGCTCTGGTCGAAAGCCATGTCCACCTCGACAAAACCCTCTACGGCCAACCCTGGCGCCCGAACAGCGCCGGCCCGACGCTCAAGGATTACATCAGTAACGAACGCCGCATCCTCCGCGAAGTCACGGCCCCCATCGCCGAACGCGCCGGTGCCCTGCTGGAAAACTGCATCGCCCGTGGCTCGCTGACGATGCGTTGCCACGTCGATATCGATCCGGAATTCGGCCTGCGTCACGTTGAAGCCATGCAGCAACTGCGTGAACGCTACCAAGACCTGATCGATCTGCAACTGGTGGTGTTCCCGCAAACCGGGCTGATCAGCCGTCCCGGCACCGCCGAGCTGATGCGCGAGGCGATGGCGCTGGGCGTGGAGAACGTCGGCGGACTCGACCCGTGCGGTATCGACAACGACCCGATTGCGCAGCTGGATTTCGTCTTCAAACTGGCGGCCGAGTTTGGCCGTGGCGTGGATATTCACCTGCACGACAAAGGAGAGCTGGGCCTGTGGCAGATCGCGTTGATCGCTGATTACACCGAGCGCTTCAACCTGCAAAACCGGGTGATGATCAGCCACGCATACTGCCTCGGCATGTTGCCGTGGAACCTGGTCAAACCGGTTGCCGAACGCTTGGCGGCGTTGGGTATTTCGCTGATGAGTGCGGCGCCCGCCGACACCGCCGTGCCGCCATTTCTGCCGTTGCGTGAAGTCGGCGTGAATGTCTGCCTGGGTTCCGATGGCATCCGCGATGCGTGGTCGCCGATGGGCAATGGCGACATGCTGGAGCGGGCAATGTTGTTGGCGTTTCGCTTTGATCTGGGCAAGGACGATGAGCTGGCGGCGGCGTTTGACGCGGCCACGGTCAATGGTGCGCGGGCGCTGGGCATCGAGGATTACGGATTTGCGCTCGGGCAGCGTGCGGACTTCTTGCTGATGCCGGTTGAAACCCTTGGCGAAGCCGTCGTTGCGCGGCCATTGCGGCAGGTCTATCGCGCGGGTTCCTTGATCGCTAGCGGCGGTCGTTTGCTGGACAGCCGCCTGTGAAACGCATCGGCCTGCGCGCCACTTGCGTGGTCGGTTTCGACGGCAGGCAGCATGTGCTGTGGCGCGACGGTGAAGTCGTGTTTGCCGGCTCGCGCATCGAATTTGTCGGGCGCGGTTACGCGGGGCCGGTGGATCAGTGGATCGATTACGGCAATGCGTTGATCGGTCCAGGTTTCATCGATCTGGATGCGCTGGGCGATCTCGATTCCACGGTGCTGACCCTCGACAACGGCGACGAGCGCGCCATGGGCCGCATGTGGTCTGCCGAGTATCTGGCCGCCGGCTCGCGTGAAACTTACAGTCCGGAAGAAGAGGTCTTCAAATACCGCTACGCCTTCACTCAGTTGATCCGCAACGGCATCACCACGGCGATGCCGATCACCTCGATGTACTACCGCGAGTGGGCGGAAACCTACGATGAATTTGCCGCCGTCGCCGAGGTGGCGGCTGAGTCAGGGCTGCGAACGTACCTCGGCCCCTGCTACATGAGCGGCATGAGTTATTGGCGCGCCGACGGCTCAATCGCCCATCACTGGGATGAGGAACGAGGACTGGCGGGACTGGATGCCGCTGAACGTTTTTTCAAGAATTTCGACGGCGCGCACAGCGGTTTGATTCGCGGTGCGCTGTTGCCCGATCGCATCCAGACCTGCACCCCGGCGTTGCTGCAACGCACCTCGGCGCTGAGCCGCGAACTCAATGCACCGATGCGCCTGCATTGCTGTCAGGCGCTCAGCGAAGTGGCGATGGTCGAGCAATTGCGCGGCACTTCGCCGTTGGGCTGGTTGCAGCAACTGGAGTTGCTCACGCCGCGCAGTCTGCTGCCACACGGCATCTACACCACTGGCGATGACGATTTGCAGCGGGTTATCGACGGCGGCGCGAGTCTGGTGCATTGCCCATTGGTGTTTGCCCGTGACGGTGAGGCGGTGAATTCGTTCGGTCGCTACCGCGCCAAGGGCATCAACTTTGCGCTGGGCACTGACACCTGGCCGGCGGATCTGCTGGAAAACATGCGCCACGGCTTGAACATCGCTCGCTTGATGGAGGGCGGCCCGGCGCTGACCAGCAGCCTCGACCTGTACAACGCCGCGACGCTCGGCGGCGCCCGGGCGCTGGGCCGTGATGATCTCGGCCGCCTGGCCCCCGGCGCCAAAGCCGACATTACCGTGTTCAGCCTGCGCGGCCTGCATCTGGGGCCGCTGTTCGATCCTTTGAAGAACCTGCTGCTGGCCGGGCGTGGCGACGACTGCATCGCCAGTTACATCGACGGTCGCTGCGTGATGCACGACGGTCAGGTCAGCGGCGTCGACTACGCCCAATTGCAACGCCAGGCCCAACGCCAATACGAAAAACTGATGCGCAGCCATAGCGATCGGGCCTTTGCCCGACCGGACTGGAAAACCCTGTTCCAGCCGGCCATTCCGTTCGCCGATGACTACAGCGCCGACGCGCCATTGAGCGCGATTGATCCACTTGCCTAGAGATTTCTGCCATGCACAGTTTTGATTTCAGCCAGCTCAGCCCACGGGAAAAATACAAGATCCTCATCGGCAGCGTCGTGCCCCGGCCCATCGCACTGGTCACCACTATCGATGGCGAAGGCCGGGTAAATGCTGCGCCGTTCAGCTTCTTCAATGCGCTGTCGGCCGATCCGCCGATTCTGGCGCTGGGTGTCGAGAATTACGGTGACCAGAGCCCGAAAGACACTACGCGCAATATCCAGCTCAATCAGGAGTTCACAGTGAACATCGTCAGCGATGCGCTGGTGGAGGCGATGAACGTCTGCGCCGTGCCCTTCGCGCCGGGGTTCGATGAGCTGACCGCTGCGGGGCTGACGGCGATCCCCGGTACGACAGTGAAATGCCCGCGCATCGGTGAGGCACCGGTGGCACTGGAATGCCGGCGGATGATGGCGCTGAACATTGGTCAGTCACGGGAGATCATTTTTGGCGAGGTGTTGATGGCGCACGTGCGCGATGAGTTGATCGATCCGAAGACGCTGTACATCGATCAATTGGGCCTGGACGCGATCGGGCGCATGGGTGGCCATGGTTACGCGCGAACCCGCGACTACTTCGACCTGCCGACCCGCTCGTTGCAAGCGTGGACGGAAGCGCCGGGCGGTGGCGAGCGGTTTTGGCCAGCCCCGAAATAACCCAACAGAGACACGCATCACCCTTGTGGGAGCGAGCCTGCTCGCGAAAGCGGTGGATCAGTCAGCAATTGTGTCGACTGGTATGACGCCTTCGCGAGCAGGCTCGCTCCCACAGGGATTTATGTCGTTTCTTAGTCCGTGCCGTACTTCGGCGAGCGCGGGCCGTACAGCAGACCTGCCGGATGCCCGGCCGAGAGCAGACGATTGCTCGCCCTACCGGCAATCGGGTAGCCGGCATCGGTGGAGCTGTTGATGATCTGCTTCACTGCTGCCGAGATCAGCATGCCGACGATACCGCCGGCATTGCTATTGCCGCCCTCTTCGCTCGACGCCCGGGCCGAGCCGGTCCACAGCGTGGTGCCGGATTTCAGGTCGACCAGTTTCGCCGTTGCGGTCACTGCTGTTTCGCTGCTGATCACCATGTAACGCGTGCCGTACTCGGTCACGGTGATGTACAGCGCCGCGTCCGCACCGAAGATCTCCTTCAGCTTGCTCGGCGGTGCCTGATGAATATCGTCCGGGGTGGTCAGGCCGTTCTGGCGGAACGTCTCGTCAACCAGCGCGATCGGCAGCACGTAGTAACCGGCCTCGGCCAGCGGGAACGTCACCTGCGACAGCAGACTGTACGACGCCTTCACGTCCGGCGAGGTGTTCAGTGGCGGCAGCACCAGAATGGTTTTCGGGCGCGCCTGTTTGTAGGCCGAATAATCCACGGTCTTGGGCGCGACGCAGCCGCCCAGCACAGTCAGGGCCAAACCGGCGGCCAGCAGTTTCAAGGTACGCGCGATCATTTCGCGTCTCCGCTCTTGGCGTTCTTGAGCAGGAAGTCCATGTACGTGCCGGACTCGGGGAACAGGGTTTTCTCGGTTTTGAACTGCTGCACCATCTGGTCGTCCTTGCCCATGCTCAGATAGAGCAGGCCAAGGTGCGCGTGGTAACCCGGCGGTACGGCTTTGCCGGTGGAGCGGATTTTCTGCAGATCACGTTCCAGCGCTTCAGCCTGGGCTTCTTTCGGCTCTTCGCCTTTGAAGTATTCGTAGACCTGGGGTTCGTAGCCTTCCCATTGGTACAGGGTTTGCGGGCCGGTAGCACAACCGGCCAGCAAGGCGCTGGCAGCCAGCGTCAGCGCCATCAACGAGCGCGACAAATTCAGAGTCATGGGGTGTTGCTCCTTGCAATGGGCGTCGATCAGTTGCCCGGTTTCCAGGCACCGGCGTTCATGCCATCGACCAGACGATTGATCGCCTCGCGCATGGCCAGATCCAGTACTTTGCCGTTGAGGGTCGAGTCGTAGGCAGCGGTGCCGCCGAAGCCGATGATTTCGCGGTTGGACAAGGCGTATTCGCCGGCGCCCTGGGTCGAATAGACCACTTCGGAGGTGCTGATGTTGACGATGTTCAGGTTGACCTTGGCGTAGGCGACTTGAGTTTTGCCACGGCCAAGAATGCCGAACAGTTGATGATCGCCGGTTTCTTTGCGGCCGAACTCGGTGACGTCACCGGTGACCACGTAATCGGCGCCTTTGAGACGCTGGGCCTGGCCCTTGATCGCAGCTTCCTGCTGGATTTCGCCCATGTTGTCGCGATCCAGCACGCTGAAGCGGTTGGTTTGCTGCAAGTGGGTGATGAGGATGGTCTTGGCCTGACCACCGAGACGGTCGACGCCGTCGGAGAAGATCCCGCGCATGTAGCTGGAGCGGTTGTCGAACTTGCCCACGGCCATTGGCACGCGAACGCCGGTCCAGACTTGTGTGGCGCTTTCTACCTTGGCCACCGGCAGCGCGCGGGAGCTTTCGGTGGCGCAACCGGCGAGTGTGCCGGCAATCGTGCCGAGCACAGCAATCGCGACGCCTGAAACCAGCATCCGGGAGATCATTCTCACTGAATATTCCTTATGAAAAACGGGGATGTCCCGACGCGGCAATGCGCGGCGGGAGCTGAAAAGGGGCGGCATTATGACAAAGTGCCATCATTCGCGACAGGGCTTTTTTTGACGCCAATGAATTGGCTTGGATTGGCCGTATGATCGTTCCCACGCTCTGCGTGGGAATGCAGCTACGGACGCTCCGCGTCCGCTGTGACGCGGAGCGTCACGGGAGGCGTTACCACGCAGAGCGTGGGAACGATCAGATCAGAGCGCGCTAATGGAAATCGCGGCTCTGCACGCGGATGCCGTTGAGCAGCGGGCTGAGGTCGCTCAGGCGTCCGGCGATCAGGTGACGCACTTCGCCTTCGCGCTCCCAGCGGCCATCAACCTTGAGCAATTGCGAACCGACCAGCACTTGCCGCTGACGCTCGGCCAGATCACGCCAGACCACCACGTTGACGTTGCCGAACTCGTCTTCCAGAGTGACGAAGGTCACCCCGCTGGCGGTGCCCGGTCGTTGGCGCCCTGTCACCAGCCCGGCGACGCTCACCGGCCGGCCGTGTTCGACTTCAAGCAATTCCTGTGAACTGCGGCAGCGCAACGCCTTCAACTCGCCACGCAACAGCGCCAGTGGGTGCGGGCCCAGTGTGGTGCCAACCGTGGCGTAATCGGCGTGCAGATCTTCGCCAATGCTGGGTTTGGGCAGCACCACTTCCGGCTCCTCCTGATTTGGCAACCCGGCAAACAGGCCAAGCTGTTTCTGCACCCCGGCCACTTCCCAGCGCGCCCGATGGCGATGCCCGGCCAAACCGCGCAATGCCCCGGAATCAGCCAGCAACGCCTGCGCGCGACTGTCGAGCGCCGCCCGCTCGCCCAGATCGGCGACATCGGCAAACGCCCCACGCGCCCGCGCCGCTTCGATGCGCCGGGCATCGTCTTCACGAAAACCCTTGATCATGCGCAGGCCCATACGAATCGCCGGTTGCGCCGCCGTGGTGGTTTCCAGGCTGCAATCCCAATCACTGGCACGCACGTCGACCGGACGAATCTGCAACTGATGCCGACGTGCGTCCTGCAAAATCTGATCGGGGCTGTAGAAGCCCATCGGCCAGCTATTGATCAGCGCACAGGCGAACGCCGCCGGTTCATGACACTTGAGCCAGCAACTGGCGTAGGTCAGCAAGGCAAAACTGGCGGCATGAGATTCGGGGAAACCGTAGCTGCCGAAGCCTTTGATCTGCTCGAAAATCTGCGCGGCGAACTCCGGCGTATAGCCGTTTTTCTTCATACCGGCGGCCAGTCGCTCCTTGTGCGGTTCAAGTCCGCCATGACGTTTCCACGCGGCCATCGAGCGGCGTAATTGATCGGCCTCGCCGGGGCTGTAATCGGCGGCGACAATGGCGATCTGCATCACCTGTTCCTGAAACAGCGGCACGCCGAGGGTGCGTTTGAGCACCACTTCCAGCTCAGGCGACGGGTAGGTTTCCTTTTCCTCCTTGTTCCGGCGACGCAAGTACGGATGGACCATCCCGCCCTGAATCGGCCCCGGGCGGACAATAGCCACCTCAATCACCAAGTCATAGAACTTCGCCGGTTTCAGCCGTGGCAGCATCGACATCTGCGCCCGCGACTCGATCTGGAACACACCGATGGTGTCGGCGCGGCTGATCATCTCGTAGGTCGGTTTGTCTTCGGCCGGGATCGTCGCCAAGCTGAGATCCTGATTGCGATGGCGGCGCAGCAGGTCGAAACAGCGGCGAATCGCGCTGAGCATGCCGAGGGCGAGGATATCCACCTTGAGCAGGCCGACTGCGTCGAGGTCGTCCTTGTCCCACTGGATGATCGTGCGCTCGGCCATGGCGGCGTTCTCGACCGGCACCAGCGTGTCCAGCGGCTGTTCGGAAATCACGAAACCACCGGGGTGCTGCGACAAATGTCGGGGGAAGCCGATCAACTGCCCGGTCAGGCTCAGCACCCGGCGCAGCACCGGGCTTTCCGGGTCGAAACCACCTTCCAGCAGACGCGCGACCGGCGGGGTTTCATCGCTCCAGTGGCCGCAGCAATCGGCCAGTGCGTTGATCTGATCCGGCGGCAGCCCCAAGGCCTTGGCCACATCACGCACAGCCCCGGCGGCGTGGTAGGTGCTGACCACTGCGGTCAGTGCTGCGCGACGGCGGCCATAGCGACGGAACACGTATTGCAGGACTTCTTCACGGCGTTCGTGTTCGAAGTCGACGTCGATATCCGGCGGTTCGTTGCGTTCCTTGGACATGAAGCGTTCGAACAGCAGCGTGGTGCGGTCCGGGTCGATCTCGGTGATGCCCAAGGCAAAGCACACCGCCGAGTTGGCTGCCGAACCACGGCCCTGACAGAGGATTTTTTGCTCACGGGCAAAGCGCACCACGTCGTGCACGGTGAGGAAATAACTTTCGTAGCCAAGTTCGGCGATCAGCTTCAGCTCTTTATTGATCTGCCTCAGCACCTTGAAGGGCGCGCCCTTCTCCCAGCGCCAGGCGATGCCTTCCTTGGTCAGTTGCCTCAGCCAGGAACTGGCGCTGTGTCCATCGGGAACCAGCTCTTTCGGGTATTGATAACGCAACTCGCCCAGATCGAAGGTGCAGCGCCGGGCCAGACTCACCGATTCGTCGAGCAAGGCCTGCGGATACAACTCGCGCAATACCTCGACGCTGCGCAAATGCCGTTCGCCATTGGGGTGCAAACGCAGCCCGGCTTCGGCCACCGGGACGTGATGGCGGATCGCAGTCATGGTGTCCTGCAAGGCGCGCCGGCCACGGGCGTGCATGTGCACATCGCCGCTGGCCACGGCCGGAATCTGCAACTCGGCGGCCAGACTCAGCAATGCCGCCAACCGCTGCTGATCGTCCTGGCCACGATGCAATTGCACCGCCAGCCACAGGCGTTCGCCGAAGGTCTGCCGCAGCCAACGGCCCTCGTCCACCTGATCAAGCGAGTCCGGCACCCACAACACCAGCAGCCCCGGTAGCGGCTCGGCGAAGTCCTCACGCAGCACCTGATACTGGCCTTTCTGCGTACGCCGTCGGGCACGGGTGATCAAACCGCACAGCGCCTGATAGCCCGCCAGGTTCTCCACCAGCAACAGCAGTTTCGGGCCGTTTTCAATGCGCACTTCACTGCCGATGATCAGCGGCAGCTCAACCGATTTCGCCGCTTGCCAGGCGCGGACGATCCCGGCCAATGTGCATTCATCGGTGATTGCCAGCGCTTGATAGCCGTATTTTTTCGCTCGCTGGAACAACTCAAGGGCACTGGAGGCACCGCGCTGAAAACTGAAGTTCGACAGGCAGTGCAGTTCGGCATAACCGCCATTCATGCAAACCAGCCCTGCAGCCACAACGGACCGCCCTCACCCACCGCGCGATAAGCCCAGCCCTGTTGGCCGGCGCGGTTCTGGATCAGGTAATAATCGCGGCGCACATCGTCGCCGTCCCACCAGCCCGATTCGATACGCTCCGGGCCCATGAGAATCCGCGCCGAACCCTCCGCCACGCTCTGCGGCTCACCGAGCAGCCAGCCCGGACGGTGCACGCTGGGCAAACCGGCGCAGCGCTGTTTGTCGACGCCATGCTGCCACGCGCACTCCGGACGATGATCGGCCTGAAAGCGCAACCCCTGCACGGCGTCATCGCCCAAGCGTGCGCGCAGGCGTTCGCGCAATTGCTCCCAGGGCAAGGTCTGCTGCGGACGGTCGTCGAACAGCTCCTGAAACTGCGGGACGAAACTCGGCAGATCCTCGGCGCGCAGACGAAAGCCACGCACGGGCGCCTCGACCTGCACTTGCTCCAGCCGCCCGCGCGCCAGTTCGAAGAGCATTGCCGGATCCCGTTCGGCGCTGAGCAAACCAACTTTGATCACGCTGTCCGGCAGCCCGGCGTGTTCCAGATGCAGGTCGAAACGCTGCACGCCGCTGTCACGTCCGCAGAGGAACGCCGACAGATCACCGGTCAACCGGCGTAACGGGAACAGCAAGGCCTGATGCGACTGCACGTCGAAATTCAGTTCGATGCGTACATCGAAACGATCCGGCGGCAGGTAAAACGCCAATGCCAATGGCCGTGCACCGA
This sequence comes from Pseudomonas sp. CROZ-RG-20F-R04-15, assembly GCF_022662375.1. GTDB lineage: Bacteria > Pseudomonadota > Gammaproteobacteria > Pseudomonadales > Pseudomonadaceae > Aquipseudomonas. Next base: position 299,063 of record NZ_JAKNQL010000006.1, read on the forward strand.
ACAAAGTGTCGAGGTGTTTGAGCATCTGCGCTTCGAAGCGCCGGGCCAGTGCCTGACGCGGCAGGCTTTGCAGCTGACTGAGGTTGCGCAGACCCATGCGCGACAACGCCGTGGCCACCGCCGGCTCCAGGCCGACGCGGTCGACGGGCAACTGACCGAGGTGATGCTGCAAGGCCTCGCCGTCCGGCACTACCAGCCCGTCATAAGCATTGGCCAATACCCGCGCCGCCACCGGATTCGGTGCGGCAACGATGCGATGGCGGAAACCCAGATCGCTCAGTTCCTTGCGCAACCGTGCTTCGAACTGCGCCCAGGAACCGAACAGGCCCAGGCTCGATTCGATCTCGAACACCACGGTGCGCGGGTAATGCACACTCACCTGCGCGCTGAAACCGTAAGCCCACGCCGCGAGAAACTGCTGCCAGTGCTCGACCTCGGCAGCTTCATAATCGGCGGTGGCAAAACCCTTGCTCATGGCCTGGGCGGCGGTCATCGACTGACCGGCGCGCAGACCGAGTTTGCGCGCGGCAGGATTAACCGCTTGCAGCACCCGGCGCTGGGCCGGCCCGCTGAGCAGCACCAACGGTTCATCGGGATCGGGACGTTGACGCAGCACCGCGTCCAAGGCCAATTGCGGAAACAGAATGCAGACCCAGCGCATGGCGACCTCAGTGACCCACGGCAAAGGCAATCGGCGCCGTGCGCGCCAATCCGCCACGGCACTTGAGCACGCGCAACTGCGCGGGTTTGGCGTCGATGGCGATGCGCAACGCCGCCGGTGACGGGTTGACCGCTTCGCTCAGCGGCCGCCAGGCAAATGCCAGGGTCTGGCCGGTTTCCGCTGCCACCTGCAAACGCCGCAATGCGCGGTCATCGGCCTTGTGCGGCCAGCACAGCACCGCGCCGCAACTGCCCGAACGCAAACACTGTTCGGCCGCCCACAAGGCATCGCGCTCACTGGCGTGAATTACCGACAACTGGCGCAGATCGACCCCGGCGTTCGCCCACGCCTGCGGGTACGGCACGAATGGCGGCGCCACCAGCACGATGCGCTCGCCCGCCGCCGATAACCTCGCCAGCGTTGGCCAGACCAGTTGCAGTTCGCCGACACCGGGGCCGGCCAAAAGGATTTCGCTCAACGCCGCTTCCGGCCAGCCACCGCTGGGCAGTGCCGCGTCCAGCGCGGCATGGCCGGTCGGTTGCGGACTGGCAGCGGGTGGCGCAGGCCGGCCCTTCCAGACCTGGCCGCCATTGAACAGCGTATCCAACGCAACGACGGCGCCCATCAGCCTTGCCTCACCAGACCGCAGAACACCCCTTCGATGGCCAGATCCTGATCGTCGCGCACGACAATCGGCTGGTACGCCGGGTTGCGCGGCAACAGGCGCACTTCATCGCCGAGCCGTTCGAAGCGTTTGATGGTGACTTCACCGTCGAGCCGCGCCACGACGATCTGGCCGTTGAGTGCCTCGGGGTTGCGTCGCACGCCGACCAGATCGCCGTCGAGAATGCCGTCCTCGATCATCGAATCGCCCTGCACCCGCAGCATGTAATCGGGTGTGCGCGAGAACAGCGCCGGATCGAGCAGCAAGCGGCTATGAATGTCGGCATCGGCGCCAATCGGCGCACCGGCAGCGACGCGACCGAGCACGGGGATGTCGAGCAGTTCCGGGCGCGGCGGTTGCCCGAGCAGGCGAATGCCCCGGGCCTGATGCGGATTGACCTCGATAAAACCGGCTTCGGTGAGCGCGAGCACGTGCTTGCGCGCCACACTGCGCGAGGCAAAACCAAAAGCCTCGCTGATTTCAGCGAGGCTTGGGGGCTGACCGTGTTCGGCGATGCGATCGCGGATAAACGTCAGGATGGCGGTACGGCGGGGAGTCAGGTTCGTCATGGAGTACATTTGTACTCCTGTAGGATTTTCCTGACAAGCGCCGCCAGTCAGCTCAAGCCACGTTTGATCGTTCCCACGCTCCGCGTGGGAATGCAGCCCGTGACGCTCCGCGTCACTGGACGCGAGCGTCCCTAGAGGCGTTCCCACGCAGAGCGTGGGAACGATCAACCCCACGTTGAAAGTTAGCCAAGGCCTCGTGAGGCGAGGAAACCGGCGATGTAATCGATGAACGCGACAACCTTGGCCGTGGCCCGTCGATGGCTCGGATACACCGCGAGAATGTGCGGACCAAAGGTGTCCGGGTCGATTTCATAGTCAGCCATGACCCGCACCAGTCGCCCGTCGGCAATGTACGGCGCGGCGCTCCACAGCGGCGTGTGCAGCAAACCGCGTCCGGCCAAAGCACTGGCCAGCAACAGGTCATAATTGTCGCTGCGCAATCGCGGCGCTGCGGGTTGCGCCAGGCTCAAGCGCTGCCCGTCACGCTCGGCCCACCAGAATTCGCGGCTGAGCAAAGGATGCTGATAGAGCAGCCATTCATGCTGCTCAAGCGTTTGCGGATTCACCGGCAAGCCCTTGCGCGCCAGATATTCCGGGCTGCCGCACAGGGCCAGACGATTGCTGCCCACCACTCGCGCAATCAGCCCTGGCAAATCATCGTGACCTTCGCGCAATGCCAGGTCATAACCACTTTCCAGCAGATTGACGAAGGCATCGCACAGGTCCACCTGCAGGCTGATCTGCGGGTATTGCTGCAAAAAGCCGTCACACACCTCATCGAGAAACGCCCGCCCATACGCCAGCGGTGCGGTGATTTTCAGGTTGCCGCGCAAGCCGTGCTGCAATTGCTCGATTTCTTCGCTGGCCTCGTCGAGCCGCTGCAATACCAGCCTCGCGGTTTCCAGATACACCCGGCCGATTTCGGTGAGCAGAATCCGCCGCGTACTGCGTTCGAACAGCCGTGCGCCCAGCTCCGATTCCAGGTGATTGACCGCTTTGGTCAGCGCCGACGGGGTTTTGCCCAACTGCTCGGCGGCGCGGCTGAAACTGCCGAGCTGCGCGGTGACCACGAACATTTTCAATGCACCCAACTTGTCCATGCTTTTTCCATTCAGGCAAAAACGTTTTTCGTGAGGGAGGCGTTCTGTCAGCCGCTGCCAGCCACTAATCTCGCCATCAGACGCAATAACAAGGAAATCTTCAATGAAAAGATTCATCCCGAGTCTGTTGGTAGCCGCTGTAAGTTTTGCCTCGATGGAAGCCATGGCAGCCCCTGATCTGATCCTGCTCAACGGCAAGATTTTCACCGCCGACCGCGCTCAACCCAAGGTGCAAGCCTTGGCCGTAGAAAACGGCAAAGTGCTGAAAGTCGGCAGCGATGCGCAGATCAAAGCCTTGATCGAGCCCGGCACCCAAGTGATCGACCTCAAGGGCAAAGCGCTGATGCCCGGCCTGATCGACAGCCATTCCCACGCGATTTTCGGCGGACTGGAAATGGTCTCGGCGAACATGGAAGACGAGGTCGTCGGCCTCGACGAGTTGCAAAAACGCCTGCGCGACTGGCGCGAAGACGGCAAAGCGAAACACGGTGATGTGCTGAGCATTGCCGGCATGAGTTCGGCTTACTGGGCGCAAGCCGAAGCACTCGGCAAAACCTTCAACAGCGGCGAATGGGCCAATGTGCCGGTGGTGTTCATCGGCAGCGACCACCATACCGCGTGGGCCAACAACGTCATGCTCAAACGCGCTGGTATCGACGCCGCGCTGCTGAAAACCCTGCCCGACGCGGAAAAAGACACCATCGGCAAACTGGCCAACGGTGAACCGAATGGCTTTGTGGTCGACGCCGGATGGGACCGGGTCGCCTCGAAAATGCCGGTGCCAAGCCCCGCCGATATGTTGAACGCCGCCAAGTCAGCGGTGCGCTACAACAACAGCCTCGGCATCACCGCGTGGATGGACCCCGCCGCCAACGCCGCACCGGGCGAAGCGGTGTTCGCGCTCAAACCGACCGAGAAAACCGTCGGCGTGCTGCCGGCTTATAAAGCGTTGTCGGAAAGCGGCGACATGAGCGTCCACGTCGCGGCGCTGCTGGTGGCCAACCCGAGAAGCGTACCCGCCGACCTCGATACGCTGGACAAGGTGCGCCAGCAGTTTCAGGGCATTCCCAACCTGACCCTGCCCGGGATCAAGATCTTCGCCGACGGCGTGATTGAATTCCCGGCACAGAGCGCGGCGATGATCGACCCGTACAGCAACTCGCACAAACAGGGCGAACTGCTGATCGATCCGCAGCATTTCGGCGAACTGGTCAGCGCCATCGACCAGCGCGGCTGGCTGGTGCACATCCATGCGATCGGCGACCGCGCGGTGCGTGAATCACTGAACGGCATCGCCCAGGCGCGCAAGGACCGGCAGAGCGGCGTGACCCACTCGATCACTCACCTGCAAATGGTCAACCCGAAAGAGTTCGCCCGTTTCAAACCGCTCAACGTCATCGCCTCGATGCAACTGCTGTGGGCCAGCGCCGACGACTACACCACCGACATGATCAAGCCCTACGTCAGCGCCCTCGCCTTCCGCTACCAGTACCCGGCGCATTCGCTGTTGAAACAGGGCGCGACGATTGCCGGTGCCAGCGACTGGCCAGTGTCGACGCCGAACCCGTTCAACGCCATGGCGCAGGCGATCACCCGCGTTGGCCCGTTGGGCGTGCTCAATGCCGACGAGCGTCTGGACCGCGACACGATGTTTTATGCCTACACGGTCAACGCGGCGCGGACGATTGGCCTGGAAAAACAGATCGGCTCACTGACGCCGGGCAAACAGGCTGACTTTATCGTGCTCGACCGCGACGTGTTCAGCGTCGACAACAAAGCCCTGCATGACACCCAGGTCCTGCAAACCTGGTTCGGCGGCCGTCAGGTCTATACCGCCACCCAATAACAACACTGCTCCCCCCTGTGGGAGCGAGCCTGCTCGCGAAGGCGGCGTATCAGTCGCCATCAATACTGAATGAACCACCGCTTTCGCGAGCAGGCTCGCTCCCACAAGGTCTGTGCGGGGGATCGAAATCGAATCCCCCCCAGTTCTCTTTCTGCCCAAAAATAATCACAACACCGGGACTTCACATGAAAGCCTTGCCCCTGTTCGCCCTGAGTTTCTTGAGCGTGCTGCCCTTGAGCAGTTTCGCGCTCCCCTTGAACGATGACTTTGCACTGGAGGTAGACCTGACCCTCGCCAGCGATTACCGCACTCGCGGCATCTCGCAAACGCAAAACGACCCCGCCGTGCAGGCCGGCCTCACCCTCGCTCACAGCAGCGGTCTGTACCTCGGCGCCTGGAGTTCCAACGTCGACTTCGGTGGCGGCCTGAAAACCCGTCAGGAGGTCGATTACTACGGCGGCTGGCTGTGGCAGGCGACCGAGGATGTCAGCCTCGATCTGGGTTACATCAAGTACGCCTACCCCAAGGAAAGCCAGTTCAACCAGAGCGAGGTTTACGGGATTCTCGGGGTTTATGGGGTGAAGCTGGCGGCGTATTACTCCAGCGATGCACCGGGGATCGATAGCAAGCAGAGTTCGCTGTACAGCTACATCGGTTATGAAACCGAGTTGCCTTACGACTCGGGGCTGAAATTGCGTTACGGCAATATGGATTTCAAGGATCCGCATTTGTACTCGGCGTCCGGCAGCGCCGAAGCGTCGTACCGAGAATGGGAAGTCAAACTCACTCACAATCTGGCCGGCGTGGTGTTGGGCCTGAGCTACATCGATACCGACCTGTCGCAGAGCCAGTGCCTGAGAAACTGGGGCTTCAAAGACGTCTGCACCGCCACCGTTGTCGCCAGCGTCAGCAAATCTTTCTGAAAAACGCTGACCACCTGTGGGAGCGAGCCTGCTCGCGAAGGCGGTGTGTCAGTCAAAATTGATGTTGGCTGTTCCTCCGCCTTCGCGAGCAGGCTCGCTCCCACAGTTTTGATTGGGGTGAGCCAGCAGGTAGTTGTTACAGGATGTTTACGAATTTTTTACTAATGTTCTTCTACAGTTACACGCGCAACCGCGTGGTTTTTCATCAAGTAGAGGAATGTTTGACATGGCTTTGGGCAACGGACTGCGTTTACCGTCCATCACTCCTACCCGACTGGTGCTGCTGTTTTCCCTGGCACTGGTGGCGTTGTACAACCTGGCGACCTGGAAGGCGCTGGGTACGCTGATCACCCTGCAAGGTGCGCACAAAGTAGCGTTCTTTGCTTCGTTCGGGCTGTTTCTTTGGGCCGCGATCACGTTGCTGCTGACCCTGGTGTCGTTTCGCTGGACACTGAAACCGGTGCTCACCGTGGTCGCCCTGCTTTCGGCGTGCGCCGCGTATTTCATGAATGAATACGGCATCACCATCGACACGGTGATGATCCAGAACGTCTTCGAAACCAACCCCGCCGAAGCCACCGCGCTGTTCAACGGCAAGCTGCTGGCTTACGTGCTGTTGCTCGGCGTGTTGCCGGCAGTGCTGATCTGGCGCTGGCCGATGAGTTATCGGCCGTTCTTTCGCGGCTTGCTCAACAAGATTCTGGTGATCATCGCCTGTGTGCTGGTGATCGCCGCGTCAGTGGGCACCTTCTATTCGACCTACGCGCCGATCTTTCGCGAAGAAGACAAGCTCACCCACTTCATCAACCCGACCAACTACATCTACGCGATCAGCAAATACACCAAGCAACGCCTGGGCATCAAAAAGCACTTCGTGGTGCAGGCCATCGGCGAAGACGCGGTGATGAGTGCCAAGGCTGCCAGTCGCGAGAAGAAATCGCTGATGATCTTCGTGGTCGGTGAAACCGCGCGGGCCGATCATTTCTCGCTGAACGGCTATGAGCGCGAGACCAACCCCGAGCTGAGCAAACTCGACATCCTCAATTTCACCCAGGTGCATTCCTGCGGCACGTCGACGGCGGTCTCGGTGCCGTGCATGTTCTCGATGTTCCCGCGTGAGGATTACAGCGACAAGAAAGGCAAAACCTACCAAGGTCTGCTCGACATCCTTCAGCGCGCCGGCGTGCAGGTGCTGTGGCTCGACAACAACAGCGACTGCAAAGGCACCTGCCTGCGTGTGCCGCATCGCGATATTGCAAAAAATCAGCCGGGGCCATTCTGCGACGGCAACAACTGCCTCGACGAAGCGCTGCTGGCGGACCTGCAAAGCTACATCGACAGTCTCAAGGGCCACGCGATCATTGTCCTGCATGCGGACGGCAGCCATGGCCCCGAGTACTACGAGCGTTATCCGCAAGACATGGAACGCTTCAAACCGATCTGTCACACCAACCAGTTGGGCAGTTGCAGCCGCGATGAACTGGTCAACGTGTACGACAACACGATTCTCTACACCGACCATTTCCTCGCCAAGGTCATCGAGCTGCTCAAACACAATCAGGATTCGCTGGACACCTCGATGGTGTATGTCTCCGATCACGGTGAATCGCTGGGCGAAAACGGCTTGTATCTGCACGCGGCGCCGTATGCGCTGGCGCCGGAAGCGCAGACGCACGTGCCGATGGTGATGTGGTTCGGCAATGGCACGCTCGCCAGTGAGGGGATTGATCGCGGCTGCCTGCAAGGCAAGACCGGGCAGGCGGATTTGAGCCATGACAACCTGTTTCATTCGGTGCTGGGGTTGTTTGAGGTGAAGACCTCGCTGTATCAGCCGGGGCTGGATATTTTTCATGGGTGCCGGCCTTCGATGACTGCCGCGCAATAAGCCGGGAATTACACACCTCCCCCTGTGGGAGCGAGCCTGCTCGCGAAGGCGGCGTATCAGTCGCCATCAATGCTGAATGAACCAACGCATTCGCGAGCAGGCTCGCTCCCACATTTGGATATTTGTGTGGGTCAAGAATTGAGGTTTGCCAGATAGGCCCACGGGTAGATGCCGCGTTGATGGCCGTCACTGAAGATCAACTGCACGCCATAGCCCTGCGGGTTGAGTTCGGTCAGGCGTACGCGTTCATCCACCAGAGGCGTCAGACCTTTGAGGCGAAACGCGCGGCACTGCGAGCACGGGCACTGGCGGCGCAGTTCGGCGTGGTTCAGCTGTTGTTCGCGGCCGTCCGGCCAGCTCAAGCGTAGCGTCCCTTCGCTCTGCGAATTCGCCACCGACAGCGGGTTCATTGCAACTGACTCAAGGCAATGCGCACGGCTTTGCGCACTTCCGGGTCGCCGTCGTCCTGCGCGGCCTGCAATGCGGCGACGGCGCCGCGATCATTCAGTTCGCCCAAGGCCAGCGCGGCCTCTTTGCGCAGGTTGCTGATGCGATGGCCGAGGGTCTCGATCAAGGCGTCCAGCGCCGGTGCAAACCGCAAACGACCAAGACTGCGAGTGGCGCGCAGGCGCACTTGCCAGTAGTCGTCGCTCAAGGCTTCAACCAGCGCTGAGCCCGCGTCAATGTGGCCGACCTTGCCCAGGGTCGTCGCGGCTTCTTCGCGCACTTGCCAAGCGTTGTCCTGCAAAGCCTGGCGCAGGGCCGGGAGGACTTCGGCGCTGGAGGCCAGGCCCAAAGCACCGGTTGCCGCGCGGCGGACCTCGGTGTCCGGGTCATCGCTGGCCAATCGCGCCAAGGCTGGCAGTGCGTCAAGTTGCTTGAGCCAGCCGAGCACGCCGACCGCTTCGCGACGGACATTGGCGTCAGCATCGTTGAGCGCCGCGACGGCAGCTGGTGCGGCGTCGGCAAAACGCAGTTCACGCAAGGCGCGGAATGCGGCGATGCGCACGCTGACGTCGGCGTGATCAGTCCACGGCAGAATCACCCGCCCCGCTGCTTCAGTCTTGAGCAGGCTCAGACTTTGCGCAGCGGCGGATTGCACGGCGGGCGACGGGTCAGTCAGCGCCTCGCACAACGCTTGCACGACGTCCTCATCTTCCCAGGCTTCCAGCAACCGCGCGGCTTCGGCGCGGACGTCTTCAGCCGGATCCTGACCGAGGCGATCGACCAGCCAGAGCAAGCCATCGGGCTCCTCCAGATCCGCCAGATCGATCAGGGCAATGCGTCGCACACCGGCGTCCTCAGCAGTCAGGCGCGGTTGCAGGGCGAGGATTTCAGGGTTATCGGTCACAGCAAAAATAGAGGTCATAGGGCAAATCGCGGCAAAGGGTTTTCGGGAGGCAGGCCGAGCGGGTTGAGGCGCGGCAGCGGTCGGTCATTGTCGTGGCGCAGCAGGTCGAGACAGTGGCGTTTGAGTCGGGAAAACTCGGGACTGGTCACCAGTTCGCTGGTGCGGGGTCGGGCGAAGTCGAGGCGCAGGTCTTCGATGATGCGCCCCGGCCGTGCGCTCATCACCAGCAGGCGGTCGGCGAGGAACAGCGCCTCGTCGATGTCGTGGGTGACGAAGACCACGGTGGTGCGGATGCGCGTCCAGATGTCCAGCAACAGTTCCTGCATGTTCAGACGGGTCAGCGCATCCAGCGCACCGAACGGTTCGTCCATCAATAACAGGCGCGGACGGTTGACCAGCACACGGGCGATTTCCACGCGTTGCTGCATGCCGCCGGAAAGCTGATCGGGCCAGCGTTCGGCGAAACCTTCGAGGCCGACCAGTTGGAGAATCTCGTCAGCGGCGCAGTGGCGCTCAACCTTGCCGATGCCACGCATCTTCAGGCCGAACGCAACGTTCTCACGCACCGTACGCCACGGGAACAGCGTGTGATGCTGGAACACCATGCCGCGCTGCGGTGACGGGCCAGACACCGCCGCACCATCGACTTTCAGACTGCCGGCGTGCGCACTCAAATGCCCGGCCAGCGCACCGAGCAAAGTCGATTTGCCGCAACCGGACGGACCCAGAATGCAGACGAACTGGCCGGGCTCAATCTGGCAATCGAGTTCGCGCACTGCTTCGAAGGCTTCCCTTCCCTGCCCAAGGACGATGGACAACTGGCGGATGTCGATCCGTCCTTCCGGGGTTTGCATCACGCTCATCAGGCTTTTCCTCGCGGTCGATGCCAGGGCGTGAACAACCCGCCCAGGCGTTTGATCAGCAGACTGCTGCCCATGCCCAACACGCCGATCAGGAGCATGCCGACGACGATGTCGGCGTAGTTCTGAATGGTGTAGGACTCCCAGGTGTAGTAACCGATGCCGAACTGGCCGGAGATCATTTCTGCCGTCACCAGACAGAACCACGAAGTGCCCATGCCGATCGCCAGACCGGTGATGATGCTCGGCGCGGCTCCGGGCAGGATCACTTCGAGCAGGATCGCGCGGCGCCCTGCCCCGAGGCTTTTCGCCGAGGCGATCAGGCGCGGATCGACGCCTTCGACGCCGTGCACAGTGTTGAGCAGGATCGGGAACAGTGCGCCGGTGAAGGTGATGAAGACCATCGACAATTCGGAGGACGGGAACATCAGGATCGCCAGTGGAATCCAGGCCACGGCGGGAATTGGGCGCAGGACTTCGAGCGGTGGCAGCAGCAGGTCTTCGGCCCATTTCGAGCGGCCGATGGCTAGACCGAGGGCGATGCCGATCACTAGCGCAGCGAGGTAGCCGGCGAAGACGCGGCTGAGGCTGGCGGTCAGGTGTTGCAGGAGTTTGCCTGAGTCACCGAGGCCGAACGCTGCTTCGATCACCGCGATAGGGGTCGGCACGTTGGCGAAGGTGACGAGGCCGAGGTTCCAGTGGTGGCTGGCGGCGAGTTGCCAGAACAGCAGGCAGAGCAACAAGGATGTGGCTCTTGATGTCCAGCGGATGGGTGTTTTCATGGAGCGGGTTTCCAGTTCTGGTTCTGTGTTGTGGCTGAGATTTACCCCCTCACCCCAGCCCTCTCCCCCAAGGGGGCGAGGGGGAAAGGGAGCCGACCTGCGTGCTTTTCAAAACCTGCGTTCGACTCGAAAGGGGGCCGATCTTCGTGTTTTTCAAAACCTGCGTTCGGCTCGATGGAGTCTTTTCAAATCCTGAGCTCAACTCGGTATTTCAAGTCGGCGTACCTCGCCCAAACACCGCGGTCAGTCCCCTCTCCCTCTGGGAGAGGGCTAGGGTGAGGGGCTGTTGATCTTCAATCAGCGCGCAGCAACAGCCTGGGCAGTGGCATCGGTGAAATCAAAAACCTTGCCACCCTGCGCCGACGCAAATTGCTGGGCCTGCACCTTAAGCAAAAACGCACTCAACCGCCCCTTGCCATCACTGGCAAACCACGCCTGTTCGGCGAGCAACTTGATCCCGCTGTCATTGGCCTGCGCATACACCGCACGGACGTTTTTGCCTGCCTGCTTCAACGCGGCGAGCGCGGTAAACGCCTCTTCCGCTGAAGCGTATTGGCGCACCTTGTCCTCACCCCGCACCCAGATTTCCGCGACATGGCTGAAGTCTGTAATTGCCTTGCCCGTCGTCGCATCCGTGGCCTTCAACGGCGTCTGCGCGTAATTGGTCAGTTGCGCCGTGTAATCGAGGTTCGACGCCTTGAACGCCGCACGGATGTACTGATCGTCAATGAAGCTGTTCAGATCGAGCCCGCGATCAGCCTTCTTCAGCAATTTCAACGTATCGATCGCCGTGCCGACTGCCTGGCGATATTCAGGCTTCCAGCTCAGGTCGCGGGTCTGCACGCCGAGCGGGCCGTGGAACAGGTAATTCACCTCGGCATCGACGCCGGTAACTTTGGCGATCAGTTCGCTGTATTTCTCAGGCTCGGCGGCGAGCAGTTGATTGGCCTCGATGCTGGTGCGCAGGTACGCGATGACGATCTCCGGGTACTTCTTCGCGTACGCCTGATCCACCAGCGCACCATGGAACGTCGGCGCGTTGGCCTGAGCTCCATCATAAATCTTGCGGGCGAAACCCCGGCTCGGGAACAGTTCGGCGAATGGCACAAAATCGGCGTGGGCGTCGATCTTGCCGGCCTGCAACGCCGAGCCGGCGACCTCCGGCGGCTGGGCGATGATGTTGACGTCCTTGAGCGGATCCCAGCCCTGCGCGGCCACCGCGCGCAGCAACATGCCGTGGGCGGTGGAGGCGAACGGCACAGAAATCGTCTTGCCCTTGAGTTCGCTCAGCGACTGCACAGCGGACGCGCTCGGCACGACGATGCCGTTGCCGCTGCCCTTGATGCTGCCCGACAACACGCTGATAAACAGGCTGTGCTTGCCGGCGGTTTCGAAGGCAACGCCGTTGAATGCGCCGGGAAAATCAGCCATGGCGCCGAAGTCGAGTTTGCCGGCGACCATCTCGTTGGTCAGTGGCGCGCCGCTGGTGAAGTTTTTCCACTGCACGTCGTACTTGGCGTCTTTGTAAGCGCCGTCGTGGGGCAGGTATTTGTCGAGCAGACCCAACTCACGAATCAACAGTCCGCCGGCGGCGCAGTTGATGGTGGTGTCCTGGGTGCCGATGGCGATGCGGATGGTTTCGGCTGAGGCCGACAAGGTAAACGAAGCCAGTACCAGACCGGCGATTGCTGCACGCAACATGGTTATTTCCCCTCGAATCATTTATTTGAGTTCGTCTCCGCCGCGATCAGGGCGCGGTGGGAAACGAGGGGTTTTCGGTGAATCCAGCGTCCGGGGTTTCCGGATGGCTAATGGCTTGCCACAAATCCCTGTGGGAGCGAGCCTGCTCGCGAAAGCGGTGTGTCAGGTGTCGATGTGCTAGCTGGATCACCGCTTTCGCGAGCAGGCTCGCTCCCACAGTGGTCCGGGTTTCAACGCAGGAGATAGGGGATGTCGACTTTGACGGCACCCGTCGGGCAATCCTTCTCGCACGGCATGCAGTACCAGCATTCGTCGAACGCCATATAAGCCTTCTGCGTCGCCGGGTTGATCGCCAGCAAGTCCATCGGGCAAACGTCGACACACACGGTGCAGCCCTTTTCGGCGATGCATTTGTCCTCGTCCACGGTGACGGGGGCGTTGGAGCGGAAGAAGATTTCCTGAGCTTGATAGGCCATGGTTCGGGCTCTCTGGTGATTGATGTATCAAGCGGCGAAAGCGCCGACCCGCAAGCGGTCATAAGCCTGCATTTCTTCGGCATCGAGCGGGATGATGTAAGGCTCGACAGCTTTCTTGAAACTGGTCATCTGGCCGTCCTCGCCCTTCTTCAAATGGCAATGGCAGAACCACTCGCCGTCGTTGCGCTGCGGGTGATCGACGCGATAGTGGTACAGGCCCCAGCGGCTTTCGGCACGGAACAACGATGCGCGGGCGGCCATTTCAGCGCAGTCGCGAATCACGCTGGTTTCCATCGCGCGCATCAGTTCGTGGGCGTTGTTCGCTTTCATCTGCTCGAGATCACGTTCGATGTCGCTGAAGCGTTGCAGGCCGATCTGCATCTTCTTGGTGACTTTCGGCGGTTGCAGGTAATCGTTGACGAAGCGCCGCAGCTTATATTCGACCTGTGCCGGCGGCAGACCGTGTTCGCGATCCAGCGGCGCATAGACCCGGGCTTTTTCCTTTTCGATCTGCTCGGCGTCCAGCGCAGTAAACTCGCGACCGGCGACAAAGTCTGCGGCGTTGTGCCCGGCAAACCAGCCATAGGTGAAGGCGCCGAGCATGTAGTTATGCGGCACGGCGGCCATGTCACCCGCCGAGTACAAGCCTTTCACCGACGTCTCGGCACGCTCGTTGACCCAAACCCCGGACGCCGAGTGGCCGCTGCAAAAGCCGATTTCGGAGATGTGCATTTCGACCATCTGCGTGCGGTAATCAGTGCCGCGATTGGCGTGGAACTGGCCGCGACTCGGACGTTCATTGCTGTGCAGAATCTCCTCGATGTTCTGGATGGTTTCCTCCGCCAGGTGATCGAGTTTGAGAAACACCGGGCCATTGCCGCTCTCCAGTTCCTGGTGAAATTCCCACATCATCTGCCCGCTCCAGTAGTCGCATTCAATGAAGCGTTCACCCTTGTTGTTGGCGGTGTAGCCACCCAGCGGACCGGTGACGTAGGCGCAGGCCGGACCGTTGTAATCCTTGATCAGCGGGTTGATCTGAAAGCACTCGAGGTTGGCCAGTTCGGCGCCGGCGTGATAGGCCATCGCGTAGCCGTCGCCGGCGTTGGTCGGGTTTTCGTAGGTGCCCATCAGGTAGCCGGAGGATGGCAAACCCAAGCGTCCGGCCGCGCCACAAGCGAGGATCACCGCTTTGGCTTTGATCACATGGAAATCAGCGGTGCGGCAGTCGAAACCCATCACACCGTTGACGGTGCCCTCCTCGTCCGTCAGCAACCGCGTGCAGACGAGGCGATTGGTGATGCTCACCCGCGCACGTTTCAACTGGCGATAGAGGACTTTTTTGATGTCGTGCCCTTCAGGCATCGGCAGCACGTAGGCGCCCATGTGGTGGACTTTTTTCACCGCGTAATCGCCGGTTTCGTCCTTCTCGAACTTCACGCCCCAGCGATCAAGCTGTTCGATGGTTTCGAAGCTGTGCGTCGCGTAGGCATAGACGGCGGCCTGATTGACGATGCCGTCGTTGGCGATGGTGATTTCCTTGGTGTACTGCTCCGGTGTCGAGTGGCCGGGGATGATCGCGTTGTTCAGACCGTCCATGCCCATGCTGATCGCGCCGCTGCGTTTGACGTTGGCCTTGTCGACCAGCAGCACGCGCAAGTCGCGGTTGTTTTCCTTGGCCTTGATCGCGGCCATCGGCCCTGCGGTGCCACCGCCGATGACGACGATGTCGTATTCCTGTTCAAGAACGTTGCGGGTCATGCCTGCTCCCCTTTTTGCCGGTCGATCCGCAGGCGGTACTGGAACGCATCGCCACGGTAGTAAAGGTGTTCGAAGTCCAACGGCTGGCCTTGCGCGTCGTGGGTCAGACGCTCGATGCGCATGATCGGCGAGCCGGCCTCGACGTTCAGCGCCTGGGTCAGGTCGCTGTCGGCGAGCACCGCGTCGATGGCCAGATCGGCGTGGCCGAGGGCGATGCCGCAGTCGTTTTCAAGGATCAGGAAGATGTCGCGGGTGACCAGATCAGCCTTCTCCAACCGCTCGCCGACGGCTTGGGGCAGGTAGGTAATTTCCAGCGAGATCGGTTCGCGGTTGATCAGGCGCACGCGTTTGATCTGCGCGACGATTTCACCCTCGGCAACCTGCAAACGCTCGGCGACGCGCTTGTCGGCGGGAATGAATTTGAAGCTGCGCAGGCGGTTGATCACCTCGTAGCCACGCCCGGTCATCGACTCGGCAAGGCCTTGCAGGCTGCTGACGTTCTGAAAGGTTTTCGGTTTGGCGACGAAGGTGCCTTTGCCGTGGATCTTGAAGATCAGGCCTTCTTTTTGCAGATCGCCCAAGGCTTGGCGCACGGTAATGCGGCTGACTTTGAACAGCGCACCGAGTTCGCTTTCGGAAGGCATCTGGCTGTCTTGTGGGTATTCGCCATCGAGAATGCGCGCACGGAGGACGTCGCGCAGTTGGGTGTGCAGAGGAACGCTGCTAAGGGAAAGAACGTTATCGGTCATCGCGGGATCACTTGTTATAACGAGTTATGACGTGATCTTAGGGTTGTTATGACGAGGTTGAGAAATATTGTTTGGGCATAACCTTAGATGCGACGACGCACTGCCCAATGTGGGAGCGAGCCTGCTCGCGAAAGCGGTGGTTCTTTCAGCAATGATGGTGACTGACACGCCGCCTTCGCGAGCAGGCTCGCTCCCACAGGGGGTTTGTGTGGTCGGTAAGGTCAGTGGCGTTTGAGGATCTGGTCCATGACCCAGTCGGTTTTGAGGGCTTGTTCGGCGACGGCGGGGTGTCTGGATTGGCCACGAATATGCGCATTCATGCCCAGCACGTGATGCCACTGAATATGTTCGTGATGGGGGATCTCCAGACTGATGTGTTCATCGGCATGCAACTGCACGGGATGCTCATCAAACACCGAAAAACTGATTCCCCCATGGCTGCCGATGATCTCGACGCGATCCTCGCGCCGATCCGCAACAAAGCTCCAGCAGCCCATGCCCAGCGCGCCTGAAGCGAATCGCCAACTGGCGCTGACGGCATCTTCAGCTGCGTACAAACCCGCCTGTCGCGCGGTGAATCCGGCCACTTCAACGATGTCGCCGAGCAGATACTGGAACAAGTCAAAACCATGACTGGCCAGATCAGCGAAATAACCGCCACCGGCCACCGCAGGATCGGTGCGCCAGTTGTCGCGTCCGTCCAGATCCACTGGCGACGGCGCTTTGGTCAGCGTCCAGCTCAGATGCCGAACCTCACCAATGCACCCCTCCTCCAACCATTGCCGCACCTGCGCAAAACGCGGCAACGAACGGCGGTAATAGGAAACGAACAGGTGCAAACCGGCCTCGGCAAATGCCTGCTGCATCTCGCGACTCTGCCCGGCATTCAGCGCCATGGGCTTTTCCACGCAGCAATGTTTGCCGGCAGCGGCGACCTTCAGGCTGTAAGCGTGGTGGCTGTCAGGTGGCGTGGCGATGTACACCGCGTCCACCTCGGGATCGTTGATCAGTGCATCGACGTCGGTGTAAACCCGCTCGATGCCGTGGCGCGCGGCATAGTCGGTTACGGCTTCGAAACGACGCCCCATCACCGCCACCAGCGCCGAACCGGGCGCCTTGTAGAAGGCCGGGCCGCTCTTGCGCTCGGCGACGCTGCCACAACCGATCATGCCCCAACGCACCACGTCCATGTCTCTTCCTTCAGCCGATGCGCAAGGCGCGCAGATCGAGGTGACCGTCCTTCAGCGGCGGGCACCAGTAGTAGCCGCCAGTAATCGGCCGGCTGATGCGATAGAGGCCATCGGTGATGCCGTCTTCCAGGCCGCTCATGCGCCGCAGTTGTGCTTCGAAAGCATCCAGCGAGAAACCGAAGGCGAGGAACATCAAACCGGCACGATCACCTTCGATCCACGGCATCGAGCGGCGCACAACGAACGCTTCCGGCGCGAAGCTTTCCTGCGCGGTGCGTTTGACGTGGGCGGAGACTGGCGCGTCGTCGATCTCTTCATTGTCGCTGAGGCGACGGCCCATGATGTTGTCTTTATCCTCGGCCGAGAGTTTGTGGAAACCCTTGAGGTCGTGCTGCCATTGCTGGATCGCGGCGAAGCTGCCGCCGACCATGCCGTCGGTGCCGGCACTTTGCAGGGCGGCAGCGATGGCGGCTTCGTCGTGGGGGTTTTCGGTGCCGTCTTCGTAGCCGGTCAGGTCGTGGCCGTCCTTGTGGCGGAAGGCTTCCTGCATCTCGACCAGACGCAAGGCCGGGGCCAGTGCGGCTTCGAGAGCGTTGCAGCGGTTGAGCAGTTCACCACGGTCGACGCCGTGCAGCCAGACCCACAGTGCGTGCTGGGTCGACGGGTTCTCGACACCGACACCGGTCAGCGTCGGGAAGCTGCGCAGACCGTCGATCTGCACGTTGAGCGCCTTGACCAGGGAGTCGCCGAAACCGACCACCGCCGACGTGCCGTCCACCTGATTGATCAGGTTGTCGATCGCTTGCGGCAGCGCTTCAACCGACTCAAGGGCGAAAAACAGGTGGCGTGCTTGCGCAGGAACTGGGGTGGCGAGAATGCCCGGCTGGTAGTAACTCATGTGAACTCCTTGGGAAAGTGCGCGGGAGTTTACCTGTGGCCGGAGGGTTTGTGGGGGTTTGGATGGAAGTCAAAAGCCCCTCACCCTAGCCCTCTCCCGGGGGGAGAGGGAACTGATTGGGGGATGCTGTGGAGATACGCCGACTTGAAAGTGCTGTACCGAATCGATAATCGAAAAAAATCTTTCAAGTCGATGCAACTCGCAAGACACCTCGGTCGGCCCAATCTCTCAAGTCCATAATCGACACAATCTTTCAGGTCGATGTAACTCGCAAGACACTGCGGTCGGCCCCCTCTCCCTCCGGGAGAGGGCTGGGGTGAGGGTTGGCGTCATTACGCCAGGCGCTAGGGCTCAGCCCCGTCCAGCGCTTGAACGCCCGACGAAAACTGCGCACATCGCTGTAGCCCACCTCTTCGGTAATCCGCTCGATCGGCATATCCGGATTGGCCAGCAAACTCAGGGTCCGCGCCTGCCGCACCTGCTCCAGCAAAGCCTCGAACGTCAGCGCATGTTCAGTCAGACGCCGGCGCAACGTGCGACTGCTCATGTTCAAATCGCCGGCAATCTTTTCAATGTGACTGCCACTACTCAAATCCCGGGCAATCGCCCGCTCCACGGCCTGAATCAGATCAAGTTTCTGATGCACCTGCGCCGCTTCCAGCTCCAGCAATGCAACCGCCTGACGCAGCGCCAAGGCATGGTGATTGGGCAGGTTCACGTCCAGCCACTGCACGTCGATCAACATGCGATTGTGCAGGCAACCGAAGTGCACGTCCGGGCCGAGCAATCGGTGATATTCACTGAGATAGTCCGGCGCGGCATGCATGAATTGCACGGCAATCGGCTTGAAATCGGCACCCGCCAACGCTCGGCCATACACCAGCAAACTGGCGAAAAACTCCTCGACCGCGAACACCTGCACATCAGCGAATGGCAAGCGGCACTCGGCATCGAGATGCACGCACCCGCCGACCACATCGACACTGGACACCACAATCCCGCCCGAGGTGTGTTGATGACGAATGCCCAGCGCAAAGGCATCCCGCAAGGTCTTGCACAGCGACAGCACATGCCCGAGCAGGCCCAAAGTGCCGAGTACGTTCTGCGCGCCGACCCACAATCCCAAACCCTGATTGGGCAGCACTTTGAGCGCGCGCTGAATCATCGCTACGGCCTGACGATAGGAAATCCGCTGCGCCGGATCCTGCAGATCCTCAAGGGTGAAACCCAGCCCACGGCACAGACTTTGCGGCTCGATGCCCTTGTTCTGCGCAACTTCAGCGAGGGTTTGCAAAAGAAACGGCGAGACCAGCGCCAATTCGAAGGTCGGGTCTTGGACTTTTACGTTCATGGGGGCTGACATTCCGGATCACGCTTGATTGTTATTTTTGTAACCGGTTATGTCGAAGGAAGTTAGCACAGGGTGCGCGAACTGTCCGCAGATGCCCCCCTCGGTGTCCGCCAATACCCTGCCCCAACGTACGCCAAACGCTTATTTCTAGCGTACCGGCGCCCCGAGCGACCGGTACCAGGTCCCAATCACAATAATAATGAGGACAGTCATGAGCCAGAACCGTGCAACATCCTTCTTGCCGCTCGCCCTTTTCATCGCAGGTTGCCCCCTGACGTTGCCCGCCCTGGCCACCGAAGCCGGGGTCGACAACATCGGCACCGGCACCGACGGTTTCTTCATGCTGCCGCTGGAAGTCGACAGCCTTCCGGAGAACATGGTCGCGTTCAACCTCTACTACAACCATTACAAGGCGACCAGGTTCAACATCAGCTCACTGGGCGGCAAGGTGCCGAATGTCGAAATCGAATCCACCGCGGTGATTCCGCGTCTCGATTACTTGAGCCCGGTGCGGATATTCGGCGGGCGTCTGGCCGGTTACATCGCCCAGCCGTGGTTGAAGCAGGAAGTCTCGGTGTTCGGCTTGAGCGACACCCGCGAAGGCATGGGCGATACCACCTTCGCGCCGATCATCCTGTGGGACATGGGCAAAAACCTGACCCTCGGTGCCGCCGTGGAAGTCACCGTACCCACCGGCGAATACAGCGTCGATCGGCTGGCCAACACCAGCAACAATTTCTACACCTACAAACCGCTGTTCTCATTCACCTGGTTGCCGACCGACAACACCGAAGTCTCGATGAAGACCACTTACAGTTTCAACGAAAAGAACAAGGACACCGACTACAAATCAGGACAGATTTTCCACTTCGATTATTCGGCCAGCTACAAGGTCACCGACGACCTGATGCTCGGCGTCAACGGCTACTTCCTCCAGCAGACCACCGACGACAAACAGTTCGGCCACACCGTGCAGTTTGCCGGGCAGGACGTTGATGATGGCGTACGCGGCAAGGTCTTCGCAATCGGGCCGGCGCTGCACTTCACCTTTCTCAAGTACGCCAGTGCGGAGATTCGCTGGGCCAAGGAGTTTGATGTGGAGAACCGGCCGGAGGGGGAAATGCTGTGGGCGAAGGTGAGTATTCCGTATGCGTTCTGAGTGTATTTGTAGGAAAGAACACCCGGTTTTGTAGCCTGAAAACATGAAAAACGGAGGGGAGGAATACGCCTACAGCGGCGGTCGAAATTACCGGACAACAGGGGGAAACGTCTGGCAGATTTAAAGGGTGCGCTTACAGATACTGGGCTCCGTTATCCCATGGATCCTCAAGGGTCCATGGGGTACATCGTCTGCCAGACGACGACAATGGGCCATGTCCCCCTTAAACTGCCGAGATTGATCACGGAGATCACTATGAGCATATTACTTTCCCCGTTTTACTCTGACTTCGAATCCGAAGAAGAGGCCGAGAGCTACGATCGCTGGTTTCGTGCAGAGGTACAGGATGCACTCGATGATCCTAGTCCTGGTATTCCCCATGATGAGGCTATGGCGATGCTCGACCAGATGCTGGAAGAGATGCGCAGGAAGCGCCGCTCTGCTGCTTGAATGGAGCAGCAAGTCCTCGCGTCAACTGGCTGACATCTTCAAATACATCGAGCAACACAACACCAACGCTTCAATTTCGCTAAGACACAAGGTTGGTGCGGCGGCACAACGGCTTTCATCAATACCTTACGGTTACCGACCTGGCCGAGTGCCTGGTACTCGTGAGATGGTGATTCATCCGAACTATCTGCTGGTCTATCGAGTGAATGGGCGCATCAGAATACTGGGGGTGCTTCACGCCCGGCAAAAATACCCTTCAACTTCATCAACATAAAAAAAGGGCGACCAACCGGCCGCCCAAACGTACTGCACGAGAGTCTTTTACAACGTCAGTTGCCCACGCTCCTCCTCGGTCAACTGCTGCTTCGCCTGTTCATCCAGCGCCCCGGCGCCCAGCACCTGCACCGGGCTGTTCGGGTTGTAACCCGGGGCCGGCGCACGACTGGCGCCATCGCGCGACGGCGCGAGTTGTTCGTTGCCGAAGCTCAGCACCTGCACGGTAAACACCGACGCCTGATTCTGCCGCGACGCCGCTTGCTGCTGACGCGCGACATCTTCCGCCGCTTGGGTGGCCGACGATGCCGCCGAACTGGCCGAGGTGATCGCCCCGGTATTCACCGCCGACACCACCGGCACACCCGTTGCCTTGCCTTGCACCGAGATGTTGGCGGCATTGACCACCGTCAGCGCGGCGATGTTGACGTTGCCCGACACGCGAATCCCCGCCTCGCCGGCATCGATGGTGCCCAGCGGCGCGATCAGGTCGATGTCGCCGGGTTTCACTTCGGCGATCGGGTTGAGCGTGGCGATACCGGCGCCGGTGCTCGGCACCGATGGCGACAGGGTGACGTTGCCCCAAGTGTCGTAAACCCGTTTCGGCGGGGTGTAGACCACGGTGGTTTTCGAGCCACGACCGGCGTTGATGTCGCCCTCGGCCGACCAGCCGAGGATTGAGCCGCCGAACGTGGTCATGATCCGGCTCTGGCCGAGCAAAATGCTGCCCTGCGAATAGAGCTGAATGTTGCCCGAACCTTGAGTGATGATCCCCGCCGTCGATGGCGGCGCCGCACCTTCGATGCCGAACACCTGACCGCCGCCCGGCGTGAGCATCTGGATGTCGCCGCCAAACAGCGTCTTGACCCCGGCGCCGCCGTACATCGTGATGTCGCCGTCGTAGCGGATCGGATTGCCCGCCACATCGGTGCTCGGGAACAACGCGGCAATGGCGTTGCGACCACGCAGATAACTGCCTTTGCGCGGGCCGTCGACATCGTTGTATTCCAGGCCACCGGCGCGCAGTTCGGCGAAATACACCTGCCGCGCGAAGATGGCCTGTTCGGTGCCCGGCAGTGCGGCGTAGAACGCTTGCGCCTGTTCAGCGCTGCCACTGAAGCCGTAACCCAAGGTCAGCCAGCTCTGCAATTCGTCCTGGTAACTCTTGACCACTTTGCCCGGTTGCGCGCTGAGGGCTGCGTCCGCGCTCGCCACGTTCTGCGGGTTCAGGTAGCGCGCGATAAACCGCGAATAATCCGGCCCCTGCGCGCCCACGCCGGCCTGCAAGACCACGCTGGCCCCCGGACGCTGATCACCGGCCAGCAACGAGCCAAGGCTGGTGATGCTGGCACGGTCCTCCATCAGAATATTGCGCCCGGCATTGATCTCCAGCGTGCCGGGACCGGCGACGTCGAAGCTGCTGTAAAGGATGTCGCGCCCGGCCGACACTCTCGACACATCCCTCGGGTCGTTATGCACGAACAGGTTGCCGGTGGAGTAAATCGTGTCCTTGGTGGTGCCGACGCCATCTTTCGGCGAAATCGTCGGTTGGCCCAGGTTGGTGCCAGAGGCGACGATGTCGCGACCGGCCATCATCCACACCGGCCCGGCTGCTTCGTACCAGGTTCGCTGCGAATCGCTTGCGCGCAGTGACTCGCCACTGCGGATGCCGACCAGATCGCCGGTCAACGCGTAGATTCGCGCCGGCCCCATGACATCGCTGAGGCCGGAGTACGAGTTGCTACCGAAGGCGAACAATGGGAAGCGCAGATTCGGTTCTGCGGCGACACCATCGCTGCCGCTGTTGGAGATGAACGGGGTTTGCGCCGAGTTGCTGGCATAGCCGTTGAATGCCGGCGCAAACGGCGTGGCAATCGCCAGTGGACTGGCCCCGGACTGGTTGATCGCATAGCCGCCGGCATAAATCGAATCACCGGCCAACAGCTCCAGCTGACCTGAAGCCGAAGGCGCCAACAGCAGCGAGTAAGCGGTGGCGGGAGCGGTATTGCCGACGCTGTAAGCCGCCGATGAACCTGCGTAGATCGAGCCTTGACCGGCGACGGCGCGCAGAATCGACGGATAAACAAAACGACTGTCAGTCGGTGAAGTGTTCTGCCCTTTGATGGGCCCGTTGGTGTCCGTCTCGGCCAACTGGGTACTCGGCGTGAGGTTGCCACCCGCCGAGAACAGATCGATGGCCGTGTGCTCGGTCCACAGCGAGAAGCCACTCAAAATCCCGCCCTGGCTGACATTCCCCGCCTCGTCAAACAGCGGCGTGGCGTTCTGCAAACGCACGCGGCCCGGGTCCGCCGCGCCGCCCAGGACCAGATCGCCACGGGTGTTGATGCGCATGCCCGAATCGCCGGGGATCAGCACCAGCCCGCCGGAGGCATTGCCGGTGGTCGCGGTAAACGGGTCCAGCGCGCGGGTTTCCCGAGCATCATGCAACACGCTGTTGGCGCCATATTGCAGATTGATGCCGCCGACCGCACTGCCACTCACCTGTGCCGCGCCGCGCAGGTTGATCAGCGCGCCTTGCAGATCATGCTTGGGTGGCGTGATCCCATTGTTGCCGGCGCGCGCTTGCAGAGACGGATTGAGCGAACCACCGATGCGAATGTCCATGTCGCCGCCACCGGTCAATTGCAGGCTACCGTCGCTGCCGACACGACCGGTGCTACCCACCGCCACGATCAGGCCCTGGCTGCGTGGGTTGGTCCGCGCATCCCCCATCGGCCTGAGCATGCCGGCATCTTCTCCGGCGCGCAGGCTGATGTTGCCACCGCCCAAAGTGCCAAAACCGGTGAAGCCCACCAGGTACGGCGCCGCGTCCATGTCGGCGTCGGGCAGCGGCTGCGTCGCATAGCTGCCGAAATTGATCCACCAGGCGGTCGGCACGTCATCACTGCCGGTGCCCTGACGCCATAACCAGTTGCCCACTGCCACGCCAGGCACCTGTTCACGGTAACCGCCGGTATTGGCGGTTTTTCGCCCAAGAGTGTCACCGGAGACAGAGCCGCCGGCATTGATCGTCAGGTTGCCGCCGAGCTGCGGATACCAGGCTTGATAGAGACTGTCGGTGCCACCGTTGACCCATTTTTCCACGTCGCCACCGGCACTGCCCAATACCGAATCCTTGTCCGACAAGCGTCCGCGCATCTGCTTGAAGCGCGGATCGACATCGGCCGACTGGGTGCCAGCGGTGTACACACCAAACGGCGAAGCCATACTCAGATTGCCGGCAGCGAGCAAATCAAGATCGCCGGTACCGGTACGCAGGACACTGAACATCTGGCTGTGGATGCTGGCGCTTTTCGCCGGATTGCTCTCGACGCACACCTCGGGGTAACTGTCGCACAGCGTCAGGTATTCCTCGGGAATCGGCGCGTAATCCTGAAAGCCGAACTGGTTGCCGGGGGCCCAGGTCCAGCGCGCCATCGGGGCGCAGGCACCGGGATCGGTTTCGCAGAGAATCAGGTATTCCTCGGGCACCGGTTCGAAGGCGGGGAAACCGTACTGGTTGGTTTCCGACCACACCGCGCGTGGATTGCCTTCGGTGATCTTCGCACCGTAATGAGTGTCCGCCAGACGCAAATTGCCCTCGGTGGTGAGCGGTTTCACCGCACGACTATCGGCGGCGGAAAGATCCGCCCCCGCCACCGCGCGGATCGACCACGACGAACTGCCCGACGGCAACATGCTCGCCAGTGCCCAGTTGGCGCCCTGCTGTGTGCCATTGAATCCACGCAACTCGACAAACGCGGCGCCGTCAGCGAGCACCACATTGGTCATCGACGGAATCAACGAACCGCGCAACAGCGCCAGTGAACTGCTCAACATCAAATTCTTGCTGCTGCCGGTGTCGGCATCGAAGGCGCCCGGCAACGGCACACCTTTGGGCCAGTTCATCGCCTTCAACGCGGTGTTGCGATTCAAGCGAATCCCGGCACCCAGTCGGCTGCTGGCCGGCACGGTCAGGTCACTGTCGAGCAGTGTTCCGGCGGCATACAAAAGATTGCCCGAGGCGTCATGCACCGCCCCCGCGAGCACGGTGCCGGCACTGAAGGTGTACGGTGCGGCCAGCTCCACCTGAACCGGCAACAGCGTACCGCTGACCAACGTCGTGTCCTGAATCGGCAAATCGTAATTGAGGGTCACGCCCGACGGGAATTGCGTGCCCGGCGCCAGCGTCACCCCGCTCCCCGGTACAACCAGATCGCCGCCGAATGGCTGCACGCCTGGCAACAGTTTCCAGCCAGCGTCGTCGACGGTCTCCGGTGGCGGCGCGAAACCGTCGTTGATGCTGCCGTAAATATCAAGATTGCCGCCGGCACGGATCACCAGGCTGGCGGATTCACCGGAACCGTAGACGCCATCGACTTTGCCCGTGTGCCGATTGAGGCTGGCGTAGCGGTAGCGCGACAGATCGATATCACCCTCCACCACCAGGTCGCCGTCCGCTGTCTTGCTGGCGATCTCCACGCCGGGGCGCAGGTGGAAGGCATCGGCGTAGGTCGCGTTGTTCAGACCCGCCAGCTTGCGTTGCAACAGATCGGCGTTTGTCAGCGCGGCGTCGATGAACGTGGTGTTGTCGCCGTCGATGCGGGTCAACAGCGCCTGATCGATCACCTGATACGGCCGGCCACTGACCGCCGGATCGACACCATCACGCGCATCGGTGTAACGGCGCGTGCCATTGAGGCCGATGGAACGCGCGCCCTGAATATTGACCGTGCCGCTGGCATCGATGGCGATGTCGCCGGCGCCCAGACGCGGCGCGTTGAGTTCCAGGGTGCCGCGCAGCATCTGATCGTTCTGCCCGGCGAGGAAGCCCGGCACTGCATCGGTGCCATGGCGCAAGTCGATGCGCGTACCGGACGCCAGGGTCAACACCCCGGCCCCGGAATTCAACTCGACCATGGCCCGGTTTGGCGCGTCGATGATCTTGCCGTAACTGTCGATCCGCAGTACGCGGCCGTGGGCATCGAGCACACTGTTGCCGGCCAGGGTCAGGCCGTTCTGCGCCGCCAGACGAATGCTGCCGACCCGTTCGCCACTGGCATCGATCAAGCCATTGACCGTCAGGCTGCCATTGTCCACCGAGACATTGACCTCGCCGGCCTTGAGCCCGTCACCGATCAACAGATCACCTTGCTTGAGTTGCAGACTGCGACTGCCGAACACTTTGCCTGCGTTCAAGCGTTGGTTGAGTGCCGCGAACTGGGCGCTCGCCTCACCGCCCAGTTGCTGCGCGCGAATGTCCACGCCACCGGCCTTGTACGGCACCAGCGTGCCGCCGGCATCGTAATAACCGCTGCTGGCACCGAGAATCTCGCCCTGCAGATCGACGATGCCGGCATCCGCTGCCAAGGCAACGGCGCTGAGGTTGCCGGCCTGATTGTTTTTCGCCGACAGATCGATGCGCGAGCCAGCGAGCTGGCGTATATCGCCAGCGGTGCTCAACAGCGACACATCGCCGCCCCAGCTGTACTTGCTCACGTCGTTGAACGGCAAGGTGCGTCCGGCCATGTCCAGTTGCGCGCCGCCGGCCAGGGTCAAGTCGTGCTCGGCCTTGGCCGTGAGCTTGCCGCTGGCCAATGCGATGCGGCTGTCGAGCACTATGTCGCGGGCTTGCAGATTGAGTTCCGCGCCGAGGGCATCGGCCACGCCAGCAGCACCGGCACCGCTGAGCGTGAGCCTGTTGCCAGCCTTGAGCAGGTTGACCGACGCCGCTTCACCGGTGAGCAACGGTGTGCGCAGCGTGAGATTGCCGCCGCTGTAGGCATAGCCTTTGACCGGATCGAAGGCGCCCTGCTGTTGATACACCGCCAGGCTGCCCTGGTGATTGGCGGTGATGCGCTCGCTGGCGCTCAGATTGACGTTAGCAAAACCCAGCGCCAACCGGTTGTTCTGCTCGAGGCCGTTGGGTTGTGGCATCGGGCCGTAACCCAATTCGATGCGTTGTGCCTGAATATCCAGCGTGCCGCTACCAGTACCGGCGCCGCCATTGATCACACTGCCCGGATCCTGAGTGGCGCCGTTCCAGATCAGTTGGGCGGTGCGGATCGTCGCCACATCATCGGCATCGCCCGCGCCGTAGATCGCCGGGGTGGCGAGCACCAGGTTCTGCAATTTGCTCTGACCGGTCTGCGCATCGAACGTATCGAGGGTCACGCTGCCGTACAGATTGAAGGCATCGCGCGTGGTCAGGCTCAGGGTCTCCAGGGCCGGCGCGCCGAATTGCGTATCACCGCGCAGCAAACGATCCAGCACATTCTGGTTCAAGGTCAGACCGGCCGGCACACGGTTGCCTGCGGCGGCCAAGGCCTCGGCACTACCGGCGTTGACCGCGCCGACTGCCAGAGCCAGATGACGCGTGCCGAAACGCACGGCTTCACCGAGTTCGAACTGGTTGTCCGTCGCGGCGGTGATGCTGCCATTGGAATACAACAGCGCCGGACTGCTGCAAACCGCCACGGCGCAGGTGCCGATGCGAATGCTGCCGGCGCCGGTGAAACCGCCGCCCGCCTCCGGCGCCAGGACATTGGTCCAGCCGTTCGACACCACCACCACGCTGGACGCGCCCGGTTGATAGATGTACCCGACCGTCGAGTCATACGCCACGTTGCCGCGCCCCAGAGCGTTGATCCCAGCGCCCGCTTCAACGGTGATGCCGCCATTGATCGAGTTGGTACGCAACAACACTTCCGGTGCCGCCAACTGCGCACCGTCACGCAGGACGATGCTGGCGGTGTCGCCGGTGAAGCCAATGATATTGCCCGCCGTGCTGTAGCTGACGGTCGGCATCGCACCGATGGTCAAACGCCCGGCGTTGAGGTTATTGAGCGTGTCGGCATACAGCGAAATGCCGCTGAAGCCCTCGGTGGGCGCCTGCCCGGTGCCGAGAATTTCAAAACTGCTGCGCGCGTTGCCGCTGCGCACCACGGCCGTTCCGACCAGCCCGCCCGCCGCAGCGTCGAACCGCGCCTGGCCCTTGAACAACAACGCGACATCCTGCTCGCCACCGTCAACCAGGCGCAGATCCAGCGTCTTGCCGTCCTGCGGTGCCAACGCTCGAGGCACCCCGCGCCGCACCGCATCGCTCTGGATGAATTGGCTGAGACTGGTTTCGTTGTATTGCGAGTAACGGCGCAGTACATCGGCCGAGGTCAGAATGACCTGTTTGGCCAGACTGTCCCGCTGGCCGGTGTTGGCAATCGACAACTGTCCGCTGCCGGTCCATGAACCGTTACGCAGTGGCAGCGCGCCCGTGGTTGTGCCCGCTGTCGCCTGACCATTGACCTCGACCCGGAAGGCGCCCGGCAGCAACGCGAACGTCGACGGCAACAACGTATAAGTACCCGCTGCCAGCCCCGGAACCCCGGCGCCGAGGGTGATCTGCTGGCCAATGCGCGGATCCACCGCGCCCGCCTCGGCCAGCACTGGCGCGTAGGCGCTTTGATTACCCGGCACGATGGCATACACGGGATTGCTGGCCAGCCCCGGCAGGCTGAAGGTGCCGTCGGTGGCATTGCGCACTAGCGGGTTGAACCGCGCATCCGTGGAACCACCGCGCCCGGAAACAAAACCGGCGCCGCGCAAATCGCCCCCGCCGGACAGATCGATGACCGCACCGCTCTGCACATCAATGAACTGGGTGCTCATCGACACACCCGATGTTTCACCGGTGATGCCATTCAACACCACCGATTTGCCGCCAAAGCGGTAGTCGATACCGTCCGTGGTGCCACCGTACGGCATGACCAGCCCGGCGCCGCTGACCGACGTCAGACTGCCCGGCAGCAACCGCACTTCGCGGGTGGTGGTCAGCAGGTCATCGCCGAGGACAATCTTGCCCAGCGGCGCACGCAACACGCCCCCCTGTTCAATGTGCGCGGCCGAGAACGTCAACTGGCCAAACGCTGAGTACGGCGCGGCCACCGGCGCCGGGCCGTGACCGCCGATCCGCAGGGTATGCTCGGCCACCGCCTGCGCGCCCTGATACCCGACACGCACTTCAGCCTGCACATCAGTAGCGGGGTAAATCTGCGCCGCACTCAAGTTCAAATCGCCCGGCGTCCACAGGCGGCTTTTCTGATCGCCATCGGTTGGCGCCAGGAAGCGCAGATCACCACGGCTATCGAGGCTGACGTCAGCAAATGCGCGGCGACTGTATTCGGCGGCCGGCGCCTTGAGTTGCAGGATCGAACCTTGCGTGCCGAACGACAGGCTGTTGCCCACATCCAGCAGGTTCGCCGTCGCGCTGAAGCGAGCGTCCGACAGTTTACCGGTCGGGTTGTTGGTCGGGCGTGGGCGCACGGTGCCGACCACACTGTAATAGCTGCCGACACCGGACAAGCGCAGGTACGGCGCCTGCAAATCGACCCGTGCGGTGCCTTTGGAAGACTCGGCAAGGGACAGCGCACCGGCATACAGGCTCAGACTTTGATTCATGTGCAGATTGACGTCACCGTCGAACGACAACAAGCCGTTGCTCAACAAGCTCAGGTTGTCGAAACCGCCGGACATCAGGCTGTCGGCATGCAGCCGCGCCTGACCATAACGCAGACCGGTATCGCTCTCGCCCGGACGCAAACCGGCTGCAAGTATCTGCTCCGTCGCGCGCTGATCAATGATCAACTCTCGAGGTGCGCGAACGTTGTTGTCCGCCGATTCGAGGTACAACGGCGTCTCCAGCGCCACCTCCAGACGACCGCCCGCCGCGCCGACACCGCCCGCTGCTGCACGCAGGTCACCCTCGATAAACAGACCGTTGTAAGAGCCGATGCCAATGCGCCCGCCGTCAGTCGCCACGCGCGTCGGTCCCTGGCCAGCGATATCCAGCAGTGCCTCGGCACCGGAGGCATCCAGCCGCGCACCTTGCCGCACAATCACGTAAGCATCGGCGGCGGTGGCCGTGGCGAGTTTCGCGTCGATCTCACCGCCGAGAATGATGCTGCCGCCCTTGCCGACCTGCCCATAGGTGCGACCCAAGGCATCGACTGCCGTGTTGGCTCGCCCGGCCACGTCCAGCACCGCATGCTCGCCGACCCAGATCGAACGGTCATGCGCGTTCGGGTCGGCCAACTGATTGGAGGTGGCCGGTTTGATCGAGCCGAACTGTTGCTGGCGAATATCGATCGTGCCGCCCCAGGCGTTGAGTGCACCGTCAACGGTGATCTGTCCGGCGCCGCGCAGCTTGATGCTCTGACCCGGATCGACGCTGATACGCGAATCGCGGCCCAGGGTCAGCGTGCTGTTGGCCGCGTCGATCAGGTTGATCAGGCTGGCGCCGCCTTGCAACGTCAGGCTGGCACCGGCGCGTTGCGTCAGCACGCCTTGGGTCGGATTTTCCTGAAACAGCGTTGGCGTCCACAGCTCCAGCGCCGCTTGCGGATCGACACCGCTGGCCATGCCTGGCGCAGCGTCGGCAAAACGGTAAACCGGCATCGTCACCTCGACGGCGGTGCCTTCGGCCACGTCCAGACCACTAAGGCCAATCAGGTTGTATGCGGAGAAGCCTTTTTTGAACAGATCGGCGGACAGCTGCAGCGTGGTGTCGGCCAGCAGCTTGTCGGTCTGGCCAATGAGGATCTTGTTGGCCTGTACCGTAAGGGTGCCGCCACCGGTCACGCCGTAGCCACGCAGATCGCCATCGAGGCGCAAATGCGATTGGCCCGGCGCGGAAATCGCGCTGGACTCCAGCGTCAGATCGCCACCCTTGCCGCCCCGGGTCTTGCCGTTGGCGAGTACCGCGCCGCCGGAAGAAACGTCGAGCAGACTGCCAGCACCGATATCGATATCGCCACTGCTACGGATCGAGATCAAACCACCGTTGAGGGAGGCCAGGCTCGCGCCATCATCCGGGTCGGTGCGCAGATTGCTCCACACTCCACGGGTATCCAGTTGCACGCCGGCAGCCACGAGGACTTGCGTCGCCTTGTCGGCTTTCGCCGTGAGCCGAGTGTCGCTGCTCTCGGAGCCGGTGAACTGATTGAGAACGTTGCCCAGTCGCAGACTGCCGCCACGCGCCGTCAGGTCGGCGCCGACCTGCACATCCGGGGCATACAAGGTGATATCGCCACCGGCATCGACGATGAGCGCGCCGTCAACGACAACCTGATCCCTGGCCGCCACTTTAAGCGCGCCGAGACGGAAACCGTTGAGCTGCTGGTTATCGAGATACAACGTGCCCTTGCGCGCCTGCGACACGGCGCCGGCCAGATCCTGATCATTGTTGGCCACCGGTCGTTCGCCGCCGATCTGCACCTGGTCCAGCAGCGGATTGAGCGCATACAAAACGCCACCCGAAGCCGCCACATACGCCGGGTCATAACTGCCGACAATCAACTGCGCGCGACGGGCCAGCGCGGTCTGACTCTGTTCATAACCATCAAGCACTGGTTTCGGCGCCTGGTTCTGCCGCTCGCCCTGATACACCTCGCCGAGCATCTGCCCGTCGAGTACGGCGTTGGCCGTGGCAATCACCAGTTGCCCGGCATCACGCCCCACGGTGTAACCCGACTCGAAACGCGAACGCGGGGCAATCAGCGGGTTGTAGAAATAGCTGGTCTGGCCCCAGCGTTCGCTGCTGTCCTCGTAACCTTTGTACAGCCCGGTGTAGAGCAGATCGCCCGGCGCACGGGACACTTCATACAACTTGCCGTCCGCACCGCGCAACCAGCTCTGGCGGATCTCGCCGCTCTGCACATCGAGAGTGCCGCCGGACAGATTGATCAACGAACCCTTTTCGGTGACTACGTCGTTGCCGGCAAAACTCACCGTACCACCCTGCGCCATCCACTCACCCACACTGTGCGCCTGAGTGCCGAGATAACCGCCGACTTCCAGCAAGCCGCCGGCCGTGTACCAGCGATCGGTGGCATAGCCGTTGGTGCCGGCCGGCACGTAGACCAGCTCTCGCACATCGACCCAGATGTCGTTGCTGTTGAGCGCGCCTTTGTCGCGGTTGACCGAGGCGTCGCGCTGCTCGTTGCCTTGCACGCTGATCTTGATGTTGTTGTTTTCCATCGCCACTTTGACGCCGAGGGCACCCGAGACATCGATCATCGCGCCGTCGCGCACCAGACTGCGACGCTGCGCGCTCACTGCCACCTGGCCACCGGTGGCGAGAGTGATGGAGCCATTCTGGAACTCGACGCTGCCGCCGCTCTGCATCTCGATGCGCGACTGATCGCCACGAATGCGGTTGTTCGCAGTGACCGCGCTGAGGGCGGCCTGATGCTGACTGTCGAGCGCCGTCAGATCGCTGCTGTCGAGCATGATCGCCGTGGCACTGCCTTGCGCCAGGGTGACACTGCCGCCGCTGTCGCTCGCGGGGTTAGACAAGTGAATCGTGCCGCGAGACGCCACTGAGGTGCTGGCGAGCAATACGCCGTTCTGCACGACTTCGTGGCCGGTCAGAGTGATGTCGCCAGTGGCGGCCTGAATCAAGCCGTTGTTGCTGACCTTGCCGCTGACATCGCCGGCCTTGAAGCCCGGCGTGACTTCGTTGCCGAACGTGGTCGACAGCGCATTGCCCTCGGTGCCCGCGCCTTTGCGGATGTAGAAGCGGTCACCGGCGCCGAGCACGGTCTGGCCCTTGGCGGTACTGATATTGCCGTCGTTCTGCACTTCGCTGCCGAGCAGCAAGGCATAACCACCGGCATCGGTCGACGTCGCCGGTTTATGAGTCGTGATACTCGCACCGCGCTCGACCAACACCTTGCCGGCGGCATCGGTGAAGGTCGGCTGAGTACCGTTGCTGTCGAAATACAGCCCTCGGTCGCGGAACTGGATATCGGTAATGTTCGCTGCCGCTGCCACCAGGTTGCGTACGTTGACCTGGCTGCTGCCGCTGAAGACGATGCCGTTGCGGTTGATCAGCATCACCGTGCCGTCGCCCTTGATCTGCCCCTGAATCTGGCTCGCCCGCGCATTCGGGTCGTTGACCCGGTTGAGCACCGCCCAGTTCGCCTGCTGGGCAAACTCGACGGTGGTGTTGCGCCCGACGTTGAAGGTTTCCCAGTTGAGGATCGCCTTGTCGGCGGTCTGCTCGATCTTCACCGTGGTCTTGCCGTCGGCCTGGGTTTGCTGCGGGCCCTTGGCGTTCTGCCAACCTTGGGTCAGGCTGTTATCGACCTTCAGACCGCCCTCGCCCAGACCGTCCGGGACAAACTGCACCGTGCCCAATGCAGCCGCGCGCCCGGCCGCCTGAGCCGCCTGCTGCGCGGCAATCGCGGCGACGGTGTTGTTCAAGGTCTGAATCGAGCGCTGCAATTGCTGATTGGCTTTTTGCTGCTGCGCCAAGGGTGGCGTCATCCCCGGCAAACTGCCAGTGCTCGGCCGTGCGGCAGCGGCTTGCTGCGCCGCACCTTTGGCGGCGAACCAGTTGGAGCTGAACGCCGTTGCCGCGTGCGCATTGCCCGCCACCAGACACAACGCCACCGCCTGCGCCAGTGGTTTGAGCAGCCACAGCGCCGGCTCCACGGCTTCACGTTTGAACGACTGGACGTTGGTACGACGGGATGGGCGAGCGAGCATCACTACGAGATCCTTTTTGGTTGCCACACTTTGGTTGCCACACATGCCGCAGGCGTGCAAAAACCTGCTGTTACGTCATAGGCAGTTGGCGGCGGTCGAGACCGAACGGATGTCACACAAACTTCATGTTGGGGGAGTATTCGCGGCGGCCGTTTTGCGCCTTCAAATAAAATGGCAGCCCTGTATGGGGCTGCCATCGGTTTGACGGCAGTCACGTTTAAAGAGGACGACCGATGCCGTTGCACACGGCCGGGTTGTTGATATCGAGGTTGTTGCCGGTGGTGTTGGTGATGAAGTTGGCGGTGACGGCGTTTTTCCAGCTCAGCGGTATCGCAACGAATTTGTGCGCCTGTACCGCAGCATTGTTACCAGGCTGGCTGTAGTAAGTGGTGAGAAAGTTGCGGATCTGGTTGGCCACGTTGGCATCCCTGTAGCACTGACCAATGATCAAGTTGCTGTAGGCAGCAATTTTGTAGCCAAGGGCAGGGTTCGCCACCACGGGCGACCACCGGGCGGGATTAGAGGCGTCGTTAAACGTCGACGGTGGCGTCACCGAAGACAGTGCCAGCGCGATGTTGACCGGGGTTGGCAGCACACCGTTAAGACGGGCAACGACAGTGTTGTCGCTCACCTGGATACCGTCAGGGCCGGAGTAACCGATCGAGCCGTCGACCTGATTGATCGTAGGCAAGACATCACTGTCGCTCGACACGCCGACCCAGTTTACCGGCACTGTCGAACCTGACGGCTGGCGCGCCGCAGTGAACAGGGAATTGGTCGAGAACTTAACCGAGCAAACAGAGTTGAGGTGGCGAGTGAGGATTTCCGAGGTGCCGCTGGCATTGTTCCGGTAGACCACGCGAATCCGCGTGGTGTCGGCAGTCCCCAGTAGCAGCCCCCACGTTGTGGCCTCACCCGACAGCGCACTGCACAACTGACTGCTGGTCAGGTTGAGATTGCTGATACCGCTTTTCTTATAGGACACGACGATGGCGGTGCTGACAGATGGCAGTTGAATCAGCGGACCATAACTGGCGTAAAAAGCGCTCTGGTATTGGCTGATTTCGCTTGTCGTCAGGATCGAATCGCTGGCAGTGAAATGCACAGTGCCTGTAGTGCCGAACGGCGCAGCGTTGTTGCTCAAAAATGCCGTTTTACCTGCCCCGCTGCCAACACCGGCGTAGCTGAAGCTGGCCGGCAGAATGCTGTCGGCCGAGCCCTTGTACAACGCGGCAGGCAACGTCGCCCCGCCACCGGTCACCGCCAACGCGTGACCCGACATCAGCGCCGCCGCCGACAGCAGCGCAACCTTTGCAATGAGTCTGTACATGTTCAATCTCCTTATCGAATGCCCCGTAAACCGGGAGCCAAAAAAAATGGCAACCCCGAGGGGCTGCCATTCGTGTTGCGGTGTGAATCGGGCGCCTTACAAAGGACGACCGATGGTGTTGCAGACGCTGGTGTTGTTGATGTTCAGGTTGTAACCGGTAGCGTTGGAAACGAAGGTCTCATACACCTTGGTTTTCCAGGCCGATGGCACAGTCACGAAACCGTGGTTCTTGACGGCCAGGTCGTTGGTGGTGGTGTTGTAGTGAGTGGTCAGGAACGCCTTCACGTCGTTGGCCACGGCTGCATCCTTGTAGCACTGACCGACGATGAGGTTGGTGTAGGCAGCCAGTTTGTAACCGATGGCCGGGTTAGCCACCACTGGCGACCAGCGAGTCGGGTCAGCGGCCAGAGCAGCGGTCGCCGGTGGAGTTACCGAAGCCAGTGCCAGGGCAACGTTGGCCGAGGTTGGCTGTACGTTGTTGATGCGCGAAACCAGAGCGTTGCTGGTGGCGTCCACGCCGTCCGGACCGACATAACCGAGCGAACCATCAACGGCTGCAACGGTAGGCGCCACGTCAGCAGTGCCAGCGACGCCGACCCAGTTCGACGGCAGGGTCGAACCGGCTGGACGGGCGTTGACGAACGTCGAGTTGGTAGTGAACTTGGTTGGGCACACAGCGTTCAGGTGACGGGTGAGGATTTCCGAAGTGCCGCTGGAAACGTTGCGATAAACGATGCGGATCGGCGTGGTGTCAGCAGTGCCCAGCAGGCCGCCCCAAGTGGTCACGGTGCCCGAGAAGGCGTCGCACAGTTGCGCGCTGGTCAGGTTCAGAGCGGTCTGACCGGATTTTTTGTAAGGGATGGCAACCGAAGTGGCCACCGACGGCAGTTGGATCAGCGGACCGTACGAAGCACCGAAAGCGCTGTTGTAGGTGCTGATGTCCGAAGCGCTGAGTACCGAGTCGCTACCGGCGAAGTGCACGGTG
Organism: Pseudomonas sp. CROZ-RG-20F-R04-15; assembly: GCF_022662375.1. GTDB lineage: Bacteria > Pseudomonadota > Gammaproteobacteria > Pseudomonadales > Pseudomonadaceae > Aquipseudomonas. The sequence continues at coordinate 334,567 of NZ_JAKNQL010000006.1, forward strand.
CCGGTGGCGCCAAAGCCAGTGGCAACGTTGGTCAGGAACGCCGTTTTACCAGCGCCGCTACCTACAGCGGCGTAGGAGAAGTTGGCTGGCAGGATGCTGTCGGCAGAACCTTTGTACAGAGCGGCAGGCAGCGTTGCACCACCACCGGTAACGGCCATGGCTTGAGCGGAAGCCAGAGCGGCGACGGTCAGGGAAGCTGCGATCAGAGTGCGCTTGAACATGAAGAATCTCCTTTTCAACTAGGTTTGGGAACACAGGTTTTCGGGTGACTTGCATGACACTGGGAGGACTCACCGGGGCCCTCGCTAGCGTTGGCCTTGGTTAAGTCGCACTGAGAAATTCGCAGGTTCCGGTGACAGATAAAGGAAAAAACCTCGGGAGCTGAGAGCTGTTTCTGAAGGGAGTTTCTCGGGTGTTTGTCGGGTGTAGCGCAGCGTCTGGTTCGCGGGTTTGGCGGAATCGGGCTGGAGGCGTTGGAGGGTGGTTGCAGATGACAGAAAGGAGAACCCGAGGATGGGTCTTTTGAGGGTCGGGTGATGCTGAAATCCTGGAAAAAAGATTGGATTATTTGTTGCCCTCTCTGGCCCCTTCGCGAGCAAGCTCGCCCCCACATTTGAAATGCATTCCCCTGTGGGAGCGAGCTTGCTCGCGAAGGGGCCAGTCCAGCCACCACCATGACATCAGACAAACCACTACTGGACCAGTTGGTTGATCTCAATGATCGGCAACAACACCGCCATCACAATCACCAGCACCACCCCGCCCATCACCACAATCATCAGCGGCTCCAGCAACGCGGTCATGCCCATTGCCCGGCGTTCGATATCACGGGATAAGGTCTGCGCCGCGCGCTCGAGCATCGGTGGCAGTGAACCGGTTTTTTCCCCGCTGGCGATCAGGTGAATCAGCACTGGCGGAAACACATTCTCCACCCGCAACGCTGCCGCCAGGTTCACACCCTCACGCACCTTGGCCGTGGCCTCAGTGACACTCAAACTCAAGCGGTCGTTGGACAAGGTCTGCCGCGCCGCCTCCAGCGCACGCAAGAGCGGCACCCCGGCGCCACCGAGAATCGCCAGCGTCGAGGCAAAACGCGCAGTGTTCAGGCCGAGAATAAAACGCCCGAAAAGCGGCAACTTCAGCACCCGATGATGCCAACTCAAACGCGCCGCCGGATTGCGCAGATACAGGCGCCAGCTCCAAAACGCGCCCGCCATGATCCCTGCGCACAGCCAGCCCCAACTGCGGATGAAATCACTGGCGTTGAGCATCGCCAAGGTCAACCCCGGCAAATCCTGCCGCGCCTGGGAAAACGCGCTGACCACCTGCGGCACCACGTAACTGAGCAGGAAAATCACGATACCGATCGACACTAGACCGACCACGCCCGGATAGATAAACGCGGTGAGAATCTTGCCGCGCAGGTTGTTGCGTTCTTCAATGTAATCCGCGAGGCGCTCCATGACCTGCGCCAGATCGCCGGACTCCTCCCCGGCCGCAATCAGCGCGCGATAGATCTCGGGAAAATCC
>NZ_JAKNQL010000060.1 GCF_022662375.1 Pseudomonas sp. CROZ-RG-20F-R04-15
CAGTTTGACAACATCCAACCGAGCCCAGGTGCCCGCCAATGGCGGATCAATCAAAACCATGGCGCCTTCGCCATCGCTGACCAGATCAATGGCCACCTTTGGCACTCCCGCCATCGCACCGATGATGGAGTTGGTCTGGCCCTGCACCTTGGGTGGATAGAGCGTGAGGACGGTGTTATCGGCGGTGGTGGAGGTGGACATTTTGGGTGCTCCTGCATGGGTCGTAGCGACAGGAACGATGAAAGCGCGATTGCCGGGAAAGCGCACCTGTCAGATCTGACAGGTGCCGATGGGTTTCTGACGAATGGTCGGGTTGAGCGATGGGGCAATGAGGCCCGCCATCACGGTTGATGGGGGGATGTGGCACGAAGATGTGTCGCCCGGTAGTCAGCTTTCGCGAGCAGGCTCGCTCCCACAGGTTCAGCGTGTAGACACCGGTTTGTGATCGACACCAATCCCCTGTGGGAGCGAGCCTGCTCGCGAAGACGTCAGCAGCCATAGCGCTTTATTCAGGGCTTGTTACTGCGGCAATTCCAGATTATCCATCACCCGATTCACCGCCAGCTCGCCGAGCATGATCAGTTGCGCGATACCCAACAGCGTCCTGCGCTGTGACGCGGGTATGAGGTGGGCGAAGTCATGGGCGATGGTTCTGGCTGAGGCGAGTGTTTCGCTGGCATCCGCCAGCAGTTCCTCGTTTTTGAAGTCGGCGGTGACGGCGTACATCCGACGGGTTTTACGCGGGGGCGGGGTGGAGCCGGGTGGGCAGAGGTAGTGATCGAGGGCGCGTTCGGCGGCGTCGTTGAGCTTTTTTGAATCGAGGGATTCGTAGGGGGAGGCGAGGTCGGTTTCGGGCGGGTTTGGCGTTGGTTTGATCATGGTAAAGCTCCTTGAGAAATGGAGCCGTCAACCTTCGCTGCTAAACGAAGAGGGTGGCGGCTTGTACGCGGGTTAGCAGACCAGGCTCAAGGATCCCGGCGCACCGAAGTGCCCCACGCAAAGCCGCCATTACATAATGGCGCTACTCGCGTGCCTTGAAAGTTGCCGAGCTGCTAAACCCGATCGCTGATTCGTCAGCGACCGCACCACATTAGAACCCGAGCCCAAGGTGCACAAGCCGGCGGATTCTGGCGTAGCTGTAGGCAATGGCGCAAGAATTTGTAGCCTGCAAGGCGTGTCTGGAAGTGTCTTTTAAACACTCAGGTTTAAAAAGCGAAAAGTCGGAGAAGACTTGGGGAAAGCGTGGTTTGTCCCTGATAACCCCCTGATGCTTATTGAGCCAAGGAGCAAAAAAAACATGGTGGGGCCTTAATTAGCCCAGATATCGACCGGACCATTCCTGACCGATGTGTTCGCCAAGACTCAATTAGTCGCAGTTTCAATTACTGAGACCGTGTCACCATCATAGCTACAGATATAAGCGCGGGCACCGTTCAAGCTGAAAGCAATCCCCTCTGGAACACCGGGAACCGGCAGGGTCTTCAGTACGTGATTCGTCGTCGTATCAATCACGAAGACGGCGCTATCATTAGCGCAACTGACATAAACGCGGGAACTGTCCGGGCTGACGGCAATAAACGACGGCTGTTGCCCGACCGGTATGGTCGTCAGGACTCTGTTCGTCGCCGTATCAATCACCGAGACGGTACGGCTACCAAGGTTGGCAGCATAAGCGCGGGTACCGTCCGTGTTGACGGCAATATAAATCGGCCTCAGCCCGACCGATATGCTTGTCAGTACTCGGTTCGTCGCCGTATCAATCACCGAGACCGTGTCGATAAAAGTGGTGCAGGCATAAACGCGTGTACCGTCCGGGCTGACAGCGATTCCTGACGGATTCAACCCGACCTCTATGTTCGTCAGGACTAGGTTTGTCGCCGTATCAATCACCGCGACCGTGCCACCGTTTTGATTGCTGACATAAGCGCGCGTATCACCCGGGCTGACGGCAATGCTGTGCGGCTTGCTGATCGGTATGCTCGTCAGAACTCGGTTCGTCGCTGTATCAATCACCGAGACCGTGCCACCATTAAAGTTGCAGACATAAGCGCGAGTACCGTCCGGGTTAAATGCAATCGCGAGTGGGTCCTTCCCGAGCGGGATGTTCGTCAGGACTTGATTCGTCGCCGTATCAATCACCGAGACCGCATGGCCTTTATTGATGTTGCCGACATAAACGCGGGTACCGTCCGGGTTGATGGCGATTGGGAACGGAGTGCCCACGACCGGGATGCTACCAACCGGCCCCAGCCCCGTAACGGTTACAGTTGCGCTGGCGGTCTGACTACCACTGGCGGCGCTCAAACTGTAAGAGCCGGTGCTGAGCCCCCCTTTGACGCCGCTGACACTGACTCTGCCGTCATCGCCAGTGATGAAGTCACGTTGGCCGCTACCGCCATCGGCGTAGATAAAGTTGGCCGGGAGAGTCAGGCTGAGCTTTTCCCGGGGGATGGGGGTATTACTGCTGGTGCTGAGAAGCAATTCAATATTCTTGAGCCGGCCAGCCGGGGCGATGGTGTAGGGCGCGTTGGTGAAACTCGGTACAGCATACTGACCTGCGCCGACCGTATAGGTGCGTACCGGCAGCAACACTGCTTTCGTCTTGTCCTTAATCCCATCAAGATTGCTCGCACATAGCACTCTCAATGGGCCTCCATCTTTTAGCGTTTTCAACCACTCGACTTGCGCGGGCACCGAAACCCCTTCAATCGATTCATTTGGATCC
>NZ_JAKNQL010000062.1 GCF_022662375.1 Pseudomonas sp. CROZ-RG-20F-R04-15
AGGCAAGTTGAGGCGCCAGCCGGCGTCGACACTGTCGATTTTCAATGCCTCGCCGTTCAGACGATAAGCCGTGGTCAGACACAGGACAGACAGACGTGGATCGCATTGTTCCACCAACTGACCGGCGGGGTTATAGCGTTGGCGGGCGATCAGGCGCTCAACCTCTCCATCCCAAGTAATACGCAGATATGCAGTCTGTCTGACCGTGAATGACCGAGGGTCTTTAGCCTGCACTGTGGGTGTGCGCAAATGTATTGATCTATTCATGGAGCAGGTGCTCGCCATTCATCCAGCCGCAAAACAACACAGTAAAAAGTGTCGGGAAAGATCGACACTCCCTAGGCCGCTTTTTGCTTGTTGTATTGGCTATATTTGCCAATCAGTTCGATACCTCGCCTGGCTTCTGCCAGTCGCACCGAAATGCCATTCATGATTCGTTCCCGGCTGATGGACATAGCATCCTGGGTTCCAACGTTACCCTTTGCAATATCGACGATAAATCCGACTGAGCCCATGACACCTTCGTCATAAAACTCGTTGATCCCAAGACTGCTGAAGGCCGCATTGACGTCGCTTCGATCCTGTTCAAGCATCTCGGTAATCAAGACCAGCGCTGTTCTGAGATCATCAATTTCGATATCCCTCATACCAGCCAAGGCTCTCGCTGCGTCTAAGCCTGAATGACCAATTGCCATCATTTCACTCGCGGCAGGTATGCCCGCGATTTTGGAAAGGGCTTTTTCAGTGGCTGTTTCGGCCAGTTTCTGTCGGCCCGCTGAGGTCTTCGGATTAAATGATTTAACCCATTTGTTTGCGTATTTCAGGGGCGTGAAAAAGCCAACAGTCGCATTGCTGTGGATGCTTTTCGGATTCAGTTTTTGGGTATCGGGCAAGACGGGTGTCGAGGTGGTCGTATATTCACCCAGCTTGTCCATTGCCGCGCCGGCGGCTTTGGAAGCAAGCATCCCTACGACGATCGTTCCGACGACAGGAATGACACTACCGATTGCTGCGCCCGCCGCGCCTGCTCCTGTAGTAAAAGCTCCTTTGGCAATGTTGAAGCCTGTGTTGGTGGCAACGCGTTTGCCAATGTCGGCAGAGCTGAACATTCCGTTCAATTGACGATTGATCGTTTGAAGTTCAACGCCCAGGTTGTCCAGGACTTTTGTGTAGTCCAGGATGTCCTTCTTGTCGTTCGACGGCGTGTCTTTTTGGGTGCCGTCATTATCGATGAACAGGATTGGATTGTTACCTACAAATCCATAGAGATTCAGCCCGTCCACATCCCCCGCCGGATCCGCACTGACCCAGCGTTGCAACCACGGCGCGTAATATCGGGCGCCGTAGTAATACAGCCCGCTGACATCCATCTCCTTGCCCGAATAGCGAATGAACCTGTAGCTCACTTCAAGCGTTGAATGAATTGCCATCCATGCGGTTTCACCGAAGGGGTAATAACCTTCCTGGCTGACCAGTTGCGCCTGTTGATCCAGTTCCAGTACGCAGGAGCCGAGGTGATCTTCAAGGCTGTAGCGCAGTTGATCGACATCGATTCTTTCGGGTTTCTTTGCCCGCCAATGCAGGCAGTGGACATTGCCGACGCTGATTACGTGCAGTTCTTCGCCGTTGTCGCGGGTGCGGATTTCCAGCCCCGGCAAATAGCGGACCTGATGGAAATGTTCGGCGTTGGCGGCCAGATATTCGTG
>NZ_JAKNQL010000063.1 GCF_022662375.1 Pseudomonas sp. CROZ-RG-20F-R04-15
CTCCTATGTATGGACTCGCCCCACCATTCAACCCGCTTTTGAACACTGCTACCCGATTGCATCTATGTATAAGGCCTATTCGAGGAAGCGTTAACCGGCTTCTGGCCAACATTGGGTAAGCTCGCGATATGCCGATTACAGTAAGGCCTCAAGGGCCAGTAGGAGCGCAGGCATCAATTCGCGACGGTCTGACCTGGGGTCAATGTTTCTTAGCATGGGTTGAAGCGGCTTAGCGCCTCGGTGGCAGAACTCTTTTATCAGTGACTCATCGTCGCCTCCTGGCCGCTGCCCGGCTGGCGACGATATGTTTGATCGTTTTGCAGCAGCACCCAGAGAATCCGAAGATTGCGATTAGCCAATCGCACCGCAGCCTCCTTGCGACCCAGTCGGTTGATCCAGCGCTGGAGACGCTTGTCGTCCGGCTGCTCTGAATCCGGTCGTATCTGTCTCAAAACAGCATGAGCGCCCTGAATCGTCAGGCTGCGCAAATACGCATCACCACGCTTGCTCATCCCGCCCAGTCGGGTCTTCTCGCCAGAGCTGTGCTGGCTGGGCACCAACCCGAAATAGGCGGCAAACAACCGGGCGTTGGCGAACCGTTCAGGTTCGGTCTGCTTGGCGATCAGCGCCGTGGCGATGATCGGGCCAACACCGCGCACCGTCATCAGCCGCTTCGCCGTCTCGTCTTCTTTCGCTGCCATTTCCAGCCGGCCGGTCAGTACGTTGACGCGATCGCCCAATTGGCTCCATTCGCCCAGCAGCTCGGCGATCAGTTCGCGCAGCAGATCGGGCAGCGGCTGAGTGGCATCCTCCAGTATTCGAGGCACGAGCTGGCTGATCGCAGTTTCGCCCTGCGCCATGGCCACTCCATGTTCGAGCAGCAAACCACGCATCTGATTACCGACGGCAGTGCGCCGCCGCACATATCCCTGACGGGCCCGGTGTAGCGCCTGCATCGCCATCGCGGCCGCGCTCTTGATCGGCACCGCCGAGATTTTGCAGTCGCGGCCGGCACGCAAGATCGCCAAAGCATCGTTGCGATCATTTTTCGGGCCGCTGCGGTGACTGGCGACCAGTTGAGCGGGCAGGATGCGAACCGGATTTCCCTGCATTTGCAGCAACCGCGCCCATGCTTGAGCACCGGGCCCGGTTTCCACCAACACCGTCACGCTTGGGGGAAGCTCACGGAGAAACACCTGAAAGGCTTCTCGTGACTTGATTCGCTCCTCGAATATCACTTGGCCGAGGGCATCTTCCCCGGCCACCTGAAAAACCCTTTTGGCAAGATCCACCGCAACGGTGGAGCATGCCGACACGTCGGCTGACAAAGACTGATTATTCGTCGTATGCTTTTTCATGGCCTCGCCCTCGCTGTCGTTGGCTTCTATAAGAATGCCACCGTGGCGCACAGACGCCTCGGCTTGGGCGAGTCCATACAATTACA
>NZ_JAKNQL010000064.1 GCF_022662375.1 Pseudomonas sp. CROZ-RG-20F-R04-15
CCCTCACTGTAGAGACCGGTACATCCTTTACAAATTAGACCGGGGACATCGTTTACACCTTTACAGGCTTGAAACGCGTTTGGCGCCGCTTTCAAGTCTGCCTAAACAGTGGCTGCAAAGGTACAGTTCCCAAGCGTCATCAGCCACTTCCTTCAGCGCGATGTCCTCTCCAATCAGAGCCTCTCCTAGAAAAATCAGCTGTCCTTTCCATTTAATTTCCCCATTTGACCGAACCTTGCGTACTTCAACATCGGAACCGTATTCAATCGCAGGCAAGTAACCGGGATAAGCGCGTGTCGACGGGCTATAGACAGATGCCGGCGGTTTCATGCCCAGCGCGGTGTGTGGTCGGTGGTGGTTAAAGTCTTGGATGAATTCCTGAAAAGCCAACTGCTGGCGCACCAGGTTTTCCGCCGGTGGCACTGCTGCCTTTAGCGTTCGATGCATCCGTTCATGTCGACCATTTTGGTCGGGACGGCCAGGCGTAATCGTTTCGACATGGATTCCAAGCCTGATGAACCAAACCGATAACTTCGAAAGTCGCGCCAGACCTGTCGATGCGAAAGGAGCGCCATTGTCAGTGCGGATCACATCCGGCAGCCCATATTCTCGAAAAGCCCACTCGAAGCCTTCCCGCGTCGGCGCTCCGTGCGTACTGGGCAAAGCGCGACAGACGAATAAAAAGCGGCTCATCTGATCGGTAATGGTCAGCGGATAGCACCAATTACCGTCCTGCATTTTGAACTGCCCTTTGTAATCAGCACACCAAGTCTGATTGGGCGCGTCGACCGGACGCAAATGTGTTGGAGCACGGGGACGCGGGGGATAGGGCCGTCGCGCCACCACCAAACCAGCTTTCTTCAACCACTCCCCGGCGGTGCTCGCGGCCGGCCAGTGGATATCCGGATCGGAGACGCGTAGACGATCAATGATCTGTTTAGGTCCCCGATCGGGGTGCTCGTTTTTCTTGGTCAGCAGCGTGGCAATGATTTCGTCGGGCGTTTGATGAGGACAGTTCAACGGCTTGCGCGATTGCTCTTTCAAGCCATCCACGCCCAACGCTGCATATCGTTCCAGCCATTTGTCGATGGTTGGACGGCTGACGCCATAGCGCCGGCTTAATTGGCTCTTGGTGTAGTTACCGCCAAGCCAGTCACTGACTAACTTCACTCGTTGATCCATTGGGGACTCTTGATTCCAGGGCATGGTCAGCACCTCCTGACCATGATTAATACCTGTAAACCATGTCCCCGGTCTCAAACGTAAAGGATGTACCCGGTCTTTACCCACCC
>NZ_JAKNQL010000065.1 GCF_022662375.1 Pseudomonas sp. CROZ-RG-20F-R04-15
TGGTCTAAACACTTGCCCTGGTGGGGATAAATGCATTCCTGGCCAAGGTGCCGAGCCTCCAGAGCAAAAAGCCAAGGTTAGCGATGGATCCCCGCCTCCTCCAGACGTTCAGTGGACAAACCATGGAAATAAACATGTGGCCCCTAAGGCTCCTTGGCCTTCTGTCGTAAAATCCACTGCCAATGGAGGTGCAGCGAAATATGTGCCGGGCACAGATATAGAAGCATTAGAACGGCACGCGTTTGCAAACGGACAAGATGTCAATAATGGAAAACCATGGAAAGTCATTGATATGGGAAAAACTATCGGTGCTAACGACGGAAAAGAAACCCGGTACATGAGGGTGGAATTGAGTGCGAACACCATACATGGACATCCGATATCTGAAGAAGCCTTCAAAAAACTAACCAAGAAGAAAAATAATCGATGAACATTGATAAAATAATAACGCTCGGCGGAACAATTACTTTCGATGATCTCTCCACATTAGTTGGAAGCGACATCAAACTTATTACCGACGATTTAAAAGAAGATCTATTACAGGCATCACTGCCACTCGAACAAATAATTGATATTGGATGGTACCCAGAATTCAGCGAAAATGGCTCCTTTAGAATCTCGCTAATTTCAGATCAAAACTGGGAGTCGCCCACACACAGCGAAAGCGCGAAAACTTGGACTGAACTTGAAAGAGCGTTAGATCACACCCTGAATAAAATAAAAAAACCTTAATCTTTACGCAGGCGTAAAATAGACCTTTCGTAAAAAACACCATTCCCGAAAACTTTAGGCCTATTTACCGCTTATCGTTACAATAATAAAAATTATAAAAATTCAACTGAAAATGGGACAATTTCATTTGCTGCACTCAAGAGAAACCAGCCCTTTTTTTAGAAAATAAATTTGTCCCCTTTCTTCGGACTGCAACACCACGCTTTACAGCTATGATCGACAACAGCGTCTGTTAGAGACTCAACACTCAGACGGCAGCCGATGTCAACTCGGCTGGAACAACCTAGGTCAGTTGCTGGAAGAGCGCCTGCCAGATGGCGGTCAGCGCAAATACCGCTATGACGCGCTCGGTCGAAAAATTACCCGTCAGGACGAATTCGGTGCTATCACCCAATACCAATGGGATGCAGTTGATCGTCTGACCCAAGTAACCCTGCCCGGCGGCGCCACTCGCGCGTTCACCTACAACCCGTATGGCCGCGTCACCGGAACGCGACGAGCTTGGGCGAATCACTCGT
>NZ_JAKNQL010000066.1 GCF_022662375.1 Pseudomonas sp. CROZ-RG-20F-R04-15
TCTTCTTACCTGCCGTAACGATCTGCAAGTTCAAGTCGATTCGGGCGATACGATGTCTACTCCAGTAGACATCGTGGATGCCGTCCTCCGTCGTTTCCCTGATAGCCACTGACCTCCCGTAAAACGCCTTTCCAACGGTGTATTCACGGTTGCCCCAGTAGATCTCGCCCTTCACCTGAACCTTCCTGACCACATCCCCATCATCGTACTCGGGCGCCGCCGGTTGCTCCTGATATTCCCGCGGGCTACTGCTGTAGCGAGTAGCAGGAACCTGCATGCCCAGTGCTTGATGCGGGCGCTTCTGGTTGTAAATCTCACGCCAGATATCAAACGCCCGTTGTGCATCGTCCAGATCGATGAAGAGCTGGCCTTGCAGGACTTCCCTTTTCAGGCTGCGGTGGAAGCGCTCCAGCTTTCCCTGGGTTTGCGGGTGATAAGGTCGGGAGTGGCCGACCTTGATGCCCTGGCTCATCAGCCAGACCTCCAGTGCGGTATAAACACCTGTCTGATCACCCCATGGCGAACCGTTGTCCATCGTCATGCGTAAAGGCAGGCCGAAGTGCCGAAAGGTCCGGATTAGATGCTCCTGAACGGTTTGGCGCTGCTCATTGATGCATGCCGCGATGCACAGCGAAAACCGTGAGTGATCGTCCAATATCGTCAACGGATGGCAACGCCCCTGGGCCAGACTGATATGCCCCTTGAAGTCCATCTGCCAAAGATCGTTGGGCGCTTCATGCTCGAACCGGATAAACGGTTTGACCTCGGCAGCCTTTGGATCAACGCGCGAATGACGCTGTAAAACCGCATGCACGGTGCTGACAGAGGGCATCACTTTGCCGTCGTCTTCCAACACGCGCTTGAGCTTACGAGCGCCCCAAGCGGCGTACTCCTGACTCACGGTCAAAATCTGCTGCTCAACCTCTTCAGCGCAGCGTTTGGGTGACGTCTTTGGTCGTCGAGACTGATCGACCAACCCTTGCGCACCGAGGTTTTCAAACCTGGTGAGCCATTTGTAGGCAGTGCTTGGGCTGATATTGAATCGACGGCAAAGCTGCCGAACATTGGCCCCTTCTTGCCGAGCCAAAAGCACGAATTCTGAACGAAGTTGCACGGTGGACACCTCTTCCCAAGACACAGGCCATCTCCTTCGCGATGAGCAATGTGTCTATTAAAATGTGTCCACCAT
>NZ_JAKNQL010000067.1 GCF_022662375.1 Pseudomonas sp. CROZ-RG-20F-R04-15
CCGGAACTTCGCCCCGGGTTCGAGTGGCGGCGCGATGACCACACAGGTGGCGTCGTCGCGGGTGCGGCTTGGGTCGTAGCCAAGCCAGACCGGGCTGTTGCCGAACGGTCGATCCAGCTCCGCGTTGTAGTCCTCCCACAACGATAGGTCCGAGTAGCAGCGTTCCAGATCCTTGAGGCTGAATGCGCTTTGGGTGCTGTCGATGAACTTGCAGTAGAACAGCTGCTGAAATTTGTCTTCGTCGTACTCCAGCTGCAGCTGCTCCAGGTCGAACAGATCGCAGCCGCCGGCGATCGCATCGTCCAGGGTGATCGTCTTGCGCCACTGGCCGTCCGGACACAGCGCGCCGTGTGTGTAGGCCGCTTCGCTCGGCCACACACCGCCAGCCTTCTTGCCGCGTTTGCTGTTGCGGAATTCCTCACCTGACCAGAATGGGTACGCCTGGTGCGACACGGCGCTGGGCGTCGAGAAATAGGTTTTGCGCCACTTCTTGTGTGTGCCCATGGCGCTGGCCACCGTGCTGAGTTTTTCGAAGTCGCGGATCCAGAAATATTCGTCCACGTAGACGTGGCCGTGATAGCCCTGGGCAGTGCTGCTGTTGGTGCTGAGAAAGCGCAGTTCGGCGCCGTTGCTGAGCGTGATCGGGTTGCCGGTCAGCTCGATATCAAACCATTGCTTGGCGAACTGGATGATGTAGCTGCGGAAGATCTCGGACTGCGATCGGCTGGCAGACAGGAACACCTGGTTGTCACCGCTCAGCACGGCGTCCATGAACGCTTCGCCGGCGAAGTAGTAAGTCAGACCGACCTGACGGCTTTTTAGGATGTTCCGGACGCGGCGTGTCAGCGGGTTCTGTTTCGCCTCGAACAGCTCTTTCTGGTAGCCGTACATCTTCGAGATGAATTTATCGAGGAAGTCCACTTCGGTCAGGCCGCCGACGTCGTTCTTGGCCTTCTTTTCGCGCTTCTTGGCGCCGCCTTCGCCGCGTTCACGACGTTGACCAGGCTGGCGTTCGCGAGGTTCCCCCGGTGCGTCCGACGGCGCAGCCTGTGCAGGCTTGGCCGCAAGTTTTTTCAGCCGCTCAAGTAGGCCCGTCAGT
>NZ_JAKNQL010000068.1 GCF_022662375.1 Pseudomonas sp. CROZ-RG-20F-R04-15
GCTAACGAGCCTGCTTGAGCGGCTGAAAAAACTTGCGGCCAAGCCTGCACAGGTAGCGCCGTCGGACGCACCGGACGAGCCTCGCGAACGCCAGCCTGGTCAACGTCGTGAACGAGGCGAAAGTAGCGGTAAGCGGGAAAAGAAGGTCAAGAACGACGTTAGCGGCCTGACCGAAGTGGACTTCCTCGATAAATTCATCTCGAAGATGTACGGCTACCAGAAAGAGCTGTTCGAGGCGAAACAGAACCCGCTGACACGCCGCGTCCGGAACATCCTCAAAAGCCGTCAGGTCGGTCTGACTTACTACTTCGCCGGCGAAGCGTTCATGGACGCCGTGCTAAGCGGTGACAACCAGGTGTTTCTGTCTGCCAGCCGATCGCAGTCCGAGATTTTCCGCAGCTACATCATCCAGTTTGCACAGCAGTGGTTCGGCATCGAGCTTACGGGTAACCCGATCACCCTCAGCAACGGCGCCGAACTGCGCTTTCTCAGCACCAACAGCAGCACCGCCCAGGGGTACCACGGCCACGTCTACGTGGACGAATATTTCTGGATCCGTGACTTCGAAAAACTCAGCACCGTAGCCAGCGCCATGGGCACACACAAGAAATGGCGCAAAACCTATTTCTCGACGCCCAGCGCCGTGTCGCACCAGGCGTACCCATTCTGGTCGGGCGAGGAGTTCCGCAACAGCAAACGCGGCAAGAAGGCCGGCGGTGTGTGGCCCAGCGAAGCGGCCTACACGCAGGGCGCGCTGTGTCCGGACGGCCAGTGGCGAAAGACGATCACTCTGGACGACGCGATCGCCGGCGGCTGCGATCTGTTCGACCTGGAGCAACTGCAGCTGGAGTACGACGAAGACAAATTTCAGCAGCTGTTCTACTGCAAATTCATCGACAGCACGCAAAGCGCATTCAGCCTCAAGGATCTGGAGCGTTGCTACTCGGATCTGTCGTTGTGGGAGGACTACAACCCGGAGCTGGATCGACCGTTCGGCAACAGCCCCGTGTGGCTGGGCTACGACCCAAGCCGCACCCGCGACGACGCCACCTGTGTGGTCATCGCGCCGCCACTCGAACCCGGGGCGAAGTTCCGA
>NZ_JAKNQL010000069.1 GCF_022662375.1 Pseudomonas sp. CROZ-RG-20F-R04-15
GGCTTTACGTGGGCCTTCGCCATCGAGCATGGCCAACGGACGGAAGGTGCCCGGTTCATAGATGTAACTGCGGTAGCGGTTTTCGGCGCTTTCAGCGATCAAGCGTTCGCCTTGCCACAGGAATTCGGTGATGTGGCCGTCGACGGTTTTTTCTATACGTCGACCGAAGGCATCGTACTTGTAGGTTGCAGTGCTGCCACCCGGCAGGCTAACGCCGATCAAGCGGTGCTGGCAGTCGTAACGATACTCGGTGACGAGTTTCTGTCCTGTGCCACGGCGTTCGCGACTCAGGTTGCCGTACGCGTCGTACTCGTAGTGGCGGTCACCCTGCATCAGCAGGCGGTTGCCTTTGACGTTGGCGAGGTTTGCTGTGCCTTCATTGCTTTGGCCCAGCAGGTTGCCCGCCGGGTCATGGGCGAAGCCTTCCGGAGTAGCACCGCGCACGCTGATGAGTCGATCGAGCGGGTCGTAGTGGTAGCTGCGATTGCCTTTGCGGCTGTCATCAATGCCAGCGAGGTTGCCGTTAGCATCGTAATTATAACGACGCTGGAACAGGTTCTTGTCTCGCTGGCCAACAGTGTGGGCTTGCAGGCGGCCTTGTTCGTCGTACTGGTATTGGCTGAGCAGCAGACCTTGCTGACGCTGTTGTTCGCGACCGGCGCTGAACTGGTGAGAGGTCAGACGTGAGCCATTGAGGTCGATGTTGCTCAGTTGCCCGCCCGGTTGATGACGGTAATCGAGTTTGCTGCCGTCAGGGAGGCGGCAGTGTTTGAGCTGACCAACGCTGTCGTATTCGTAGCGCAGGGTGCCCCAGCCTTGGTGTTCTTCGATGAGGCGGTCTTGCAGGTCGTATTTGTAGGCGAGCGGCCAATTGCCGTCATCGACGTTTACGAGGCGACCGAGGGCGTCGTAGCTGTAGTGGATTTCTTCGCCATCGGCCAGGGGTTTCACCAGCAGCCGGCCAGCAGCATCACGCTGATACTCAGTGACCAGTTCGCTGCCATCGTCGCCGAACTCGGTTTTCTTCAGCAGTTGCCCGTTGAGGTCA
>NZ_JAKNQL010000007.1 GCF_022662375.1 Pseudomonas sp. CROZ-RG-20F-R04-15
CTGTCGCTAATTTCAAATTCTGAAGAGGAGGTGTGACATGAATCGATTGACTGGCAGTTGCCTATGCGGTGATGTCCGTTTCGAAGTGACAGGTCAGCCTTACCGCGTGGGCATCTGCCACTGCCTCGACTGCCGCAAACGCCACGGCGCGCTGTTCGGTACCTCGGCCATATTTCCTGAGGATGCGTTGAAGGTCACCGGCGAAACCCGCGACTACAACGGGCGCTTTTTCTGCCCGCGCTGCGGCTCACCGGTGTTCACACGTTCGGCAGATGAAGTAGAGGTCAACGTCGGATCGCTCGATGAGCCTAATCAGTTCAAACCCACCTACGAACTCTGGACTATTCGCCGCGAGTCTTGGCTACCGGCGCTGCCACTAGCTCACCACTACGAGCGTGATCGTGAAAGCACGGGGTGCACTGAGGAATAAAGGATGTAAACCCAATCACATCCCCCTTGTGGGAGCGAGCCTGCTCGCGAAAGCGGTGGGTCATTCAGCTCAAGTTCAACTGACAGATCGCATTCGCGAGCAGGCTCGCTCCCACAGGGGGGAAGTGTACGGCTGCCAATGATCTCAGCCGCGAATAAACGCCAGCAGATCCGCGTTGATCGTTTCGGCCTCTGACGTCGGCATCCCGTGCGGGAATCCCGGATACGACTTCAGCGTGCCATTGGGCAGCAACTTCGCCGACAACGGCCCCGAATCCGCATACGGCACAATCTGATCATCCTCACCATGCATCACCAGCACCGGCACCGTGACCTTCTTCAAATCCTCGGTGAAATCGGTCTGCGAAAACGCGACGATCCCGTCATAATGCGCCTTCGCCCCGCCAATCATCCCTTGCCGCCACCAGTTGGCAATAATCCCTTCCGATGGCGTGGCACCCGGCCGGTTGTAGCCATAAAACGGCCCCGTCGGAATATCCCGATAAAACTGCGCGCGATTCGCCGCCAACTGCGCCTGAAAATCATCGAACACCGCTTTCGGCAGACCACCCGGATTGCTCTCGGTCTGCACCATCAATGGCGGCACCGCACTGATCAACACGCCTTTGGCGACGTTGTCCTGGCCATGCCGGGCGATGTAATGGATCACCTCACCGCCACCGGTCGAGTGGCCGACGTGCACGACGTTCTTCAGACCCAGATGATTGACCACCGCCAGCGTATCGTCGGCGTAATGATCCATATCGTGGCCATCCCAGACCTGACTCGAACGCCCATGCCCACGCCGATCATGGGCAACCACACGGAAGCCTTTGCCCAGAAAAAACAGCATCTGCGCATCCCAATCGTCCGAGCTGAGCGGCCAGCCGTGGTGGAAGTGGATCACCGGCGCGTCTTTCGGGCCCCAGTCTTTGTAGAAAATCTCGACGCCGTCTTTTGTGGTGACAAATCCCATGTTCGCAACTCCAGACCAATCTGATGGATAACCCGCGCGGTGATCGCGGACCGGTTTCGCTCATGACGAGTTTTCTACAGTGCAGGCTCAGTGCGAGCCGTTATCAACTGTAGGTATAAAGCCGACATCTGCATGACCGGTGGTCGCAACGTCTGGCTTCGTACGCAAATTAGGCTTTGCTGAAAGGGATAAGCCGAGGCGCGCGTAGGCATCGATGGCCACAGCGACGCCCCTTCAGAACACCGTGAGTCTGAGGAATTTCCCCGATGCTGACCTTGAATATCAATGGCAAGGATCAGGAGCTCGATGTCCCTGCGGACATGCCGTTGCTCTGGGTCCTGCGCGATGTCGCGCACCTGACCGGTACCAAATTCGGCTGCGGCATGGCCCAGTGCGGGGCCTGCACCGTGCACGTCGACGGGGCGCCGTTGCGTGCTTGCATCACCCCTGCGACGGCCGTGGCGCATGGACAGAAAATCCTCACCATCGAGGGCTTGTCCACCGACGGTTCGCACCCGGTGCAGCAAGCCTGGGCCGAACTCGACGTGGTGCAGTGCGGTTACTGCCAGTCGGGGCAGATCATGTCTGCGGCGGCACTGCTGGCGAAAATCCCCAAACCCACCGACAGCGATATCGATCAGGCGCTCTCCGGCAATATTTGCCGTTGCGGCACCTATCCCCGGATCCGCGCAGCAGTTAAACGCGCATCGGAAATCGGCTGATTCAGTCTGTGGGAGATAGGTGATGAACAGTCCTGTATCGCGTCGGGATTTTCTCAAGGGTAGTGCTGTGTTGGGCGGCGGCTTGATGGTGGCGTTTGTCGTCCCCAGCGGCCACAAGTTTGCCTATGCGGCGGAAAATGAAGGCAAGGTGTTTGCGCCGAATGCGTTCTTGCGCATTGCGGCAGACAACAGCGTCACCGTGTTGCTCGGGCATTCAGAGATGGGCCAGGGCATCTGGACCGGGCTGACCATGTTGATTGCCGAGGAGCTGGACGCGGACTGGTCGAAGATCCGCGTCGAACACTCGCCTGCGTCGGCGGCGGATTACGGCATGCCGGGGTTTGGTGGCATGCAGATTACCGGCGGCTCGACGTCGACGTGGATGGAGTTTGACCGTTATCGCCTGGCCGGCGCGACCGCTAGGCAGATGCTGGTGGAGGCGGCGGCGAAACGCTTTGAAGTGGCGCCATCGGCGATTCGCACCGAATCGGGCGTGGTGATCGCTGGCGATAAACACGCGACCTACGGAGAGCTGGCGGATGCCGCCGGGCAACTGCCGGCACCGGATCCGAAGTCGATTACGTTCAAGGAAGCCAAGGACTGGAAAGTCATTGGCAAGCCGACCAAACGCCTCGATACGCCGGAGAAAATCACTGGCCGTGCCAGGTTCGGCATGGACGTGCAGTTTGAAGGCTTGATGACCGCGATGGTCGCGCGCCCACCGGTATTCGGTGCCAGCGTTAAATCCTTCGAAGGCGCTGAAGCGTTGGCGGTGCCGGGCGTGCACAAGGTGGTGCAAGTGCCGACGGGCGTGGCGGTGATTGCCGAGCATTACTGGGCGGCGAAACTGGGCCGTGATGCGCTGAAGGTCGATTGGGATCTGGGGCCGAATGCAGATCTGAGCAGCGAGAAATTGCTGGCGAGTTTCCGCAAACTGGCCACGACGCAGGGCACATCGGCGAGTCAGGCCGGCGATGCCAAGGGCAGTTTCGGCAAAGCCGCGAAGAAGATCGATGTCGAATACAGCGTGCCGTATCTCGCCCACGCGCCGATGGAACCGCTCAACTGTACGGTGAAGATCAGCGCGGAAAAATGCGAGATCTGGACCGGCACACAATTCCAGACACTGGATCAAATGGTCGCCGGCAAGATCACCGGGCTGAAACCCGAGCAGGTCGAAATCCACACTGAGTTTTTGGGCGGTGGATTTGGTCGCCGGGCCAACCCGACCTCAGACTTTGTCGCCGAAGCAGTGCAGGTGGCGAAAGCCGCCGCGATGCCGGTGAAAACCGTGTGGTCGCGCGAAGACGATATCCGTGGCGGTTATTACCGTTCGATGTTCCTGCATCAAGCGAAGATCGGTTTGGGCGCGGATGGTTTGCCGTCGAGTTGGCAGCACGTGCTGGTCGGGCAGTCGATCATGACCGGCACGTTGATGGAGGCGACGATGGTCAAAAATGGCATCGATCCGACCTCGGTCGAAGGCGTGGCCGACAGTCCTTACGTCAAAGGTCTGGCCAATCACCAGGTCGATCTGCATTCGCCGCAAACCGGCATCAATGTGTTGTGGCTGCGCTCGGTGGGCCATAGTCACACCGGTTTTGTCATGGAGTCGCTGATCGATGAAATGGCCACGGCGGCGGGCAAGGATCCAGTCGAATACCGACGAACCTTGCTCAAGGATCATCCTCGGCATCTCGGTGTGCTCAATCTGGCGGTGGAAAAGGCCAATTGGAAAGCTCCTCTGCCGGACGGCCATGCGCTGGGCGTGGCGGTGCACGAGTCATTCGGCAGTTACGTGGCGCAGGTCGCCGAGGTGTCACAGGACAATCTGAAGATTCGCGTGCACCGCGTGGTTTGTGCGGTGGACTGCGGAATCGCGGTGAATCCTCAGAGCATCGCGGCGCAGATGGAGTCGTGCATCACTTTCGGTCTGGGCATGGCGCTGCACAGCAAACTGACGGTCAAGGACGGCGCGGTGGTGCAGTCCAACTATCACGATTATCAGGTGCTGCGGCTCAACGAGATGCCGGTGGTCGAGGTGCACATCGTGCCGAGCAGCGATAAACCCGGCGGTATCGGCGAGGCCGGTGTGCCGCCGACCGCGCCGGCGGTGGCCAACGCGGTGTTCGCCCTGACCGGGCAACGTCTGCGCGAGTTGCCGTTGCAACTGTCGGGGGTGTGAGATGAAACGACATCTGTTGTTGGGCACGGTGGTTTTGCTGGGTCTGGGTGGCTATGCCTCGGACTTGTTTGCTGATGATCAAGAGGCACTGAAAGCGTTCGGCACGGTGCAGAAAGTCTTTCAAAGTCCGCGCTGCCAGAACTGCCATATTCCCGGGGATTCGCCGCTGCAGTTCGACGCCGGCATTCCCCACGCGATGAACGTGGTGCGCGGCATGGACGGCAAGGGCGCGGCCGGTTTGCCCTGCGCTACCTGCCATGCGGAAAACAATCCGCCGGCCAGTTACGGCCCGCATGCGCCACCGGGGGCACCGCACTGGAGCCTGCCGCCGGCGTCACACAAAATGGCCTGGATTGGCCTGCCGCCGGACAAGCTCTGCGCGATGATCAAGGATCGTTCGAGCAACGGCGATCGCGACTTTGCCGCGCTGATCAAGCACGTCAGCGAAGACAAACTGGTGCTGTGGGGCTGGAACCCGGGGGCAGGGCGCGCGCCGGTGCCAGTGCCGCACGATATTTTTGTCACGCAATTCAAGCTGTGGGCCGATGCCGGCGGGCCGTGTCCGGTGGCGGGGATCTGATGAGAGGAACCCACGCGGATTTAACGCTACGCTGAAGAGCATTGATGCCAACGGAGTGTGCGAATGCTGGTTCCAGGAAAACCCGCGAATGAGGATAAACGTCTTCAAGTGCTGCACGGCCTTGACCTGCTTGACTCGGCCCCGGAGGAGCGGTTCGACCGACTGACACGGCTGGCCAAGCGCCTGTTCAACGTGCCGATTGCACTGGTGACGCTGGTCGACAAGGATCGGCAGTGGTTCAAGTCCTGCGTGGGGCTGGATGCCACTGAAACTCCAAGGGATGTTTCGTTCTGTGGCCACGCGATACTTCAGAACGAACTTCTGTTGGTGCCTGACGCCAGGGAGGATGTGCGTTTCCATGACAATCCGCTGGTGACTGGCGCGCCGAATATCCGCTTCTACGCCGGTTACCCCTTGACCGTGCCCAACGGCAATAAAATGGGCACGCTGTGCCTGATCGACACCAAACCTCGTGAACTCGACGATGAAGAGCGCGCGTTGTTGCGCGATCTGGCGGAAATGGCCGAGCAAGAGCTGACGGCCGTGCAGATGGCGAGCATGGACGAACTGACGCTGCTGTCCAACCGTCGCGGCTTCAAACAATTGGCTCAGCATGCGCTGGACGCCTGCGCCCGATTGGAGCGCCCGGCAACCTTGCTGTTTTTTGATCTGAATGATTTCAAGCAGATCAACGATCTTTATGGCCATGCCGAGGGCGACAGTGCGCTGAAGACCTTCGCCGATGTGCTGCGCATCGCCTTTCGCGAAAGCGATGTGGTCGGGCGCTTGGGCGGCGATGAATTTGTCGCACTGTTGACCGGCTCAAGCCACATCGAAACCACGGCAATCATGGCGCGGCTCAAGGAAATTCTCGAAGAGCGCAATGCCACGTTGCACCGGGGTTATGCGATCCGCTTCAGCGTCGGGCAGATTGAATACGACGCCAAACGCCATGAGACCGTGGATCGACTGTTGGCGGATGCCGATGGCGCGATGTATGCGCACAAGCAGGCACTGAAGCGTTGTTGATTTGACAGTCATCAGGGCAAGCCCGCACTTTCGCGACGGCTTGCTCAGATGTTTTTACGACACCGTAACGTCGTTGTGAAACTGATCTGCGGGACGAACGCACACTAAAGGACTCAGAAAGTCGATGTGAAAGCCGGATGAACCGTCGCCAATTGCTAAATGAATCCCGCTGATGCCTTCGTTCATTTGTGAGTTGATTCCGTAATTAATATCTGCAGCGATGCGCTTGTTCACGCCAACGGCGAACTCTGTCAGTTTCAGCCCTCGATTGCCTGCCGCCAGATCAAGTAGTTTGATCTGTTCTTCATTTTGCACTTTAAGTGAGCTTACAGCGTTGTCTTTTACTGACAACAGAGCGCCTTCTTGTGCAATTCGATTTCGCAACCACTCAAGCGAAGATCTTAATCCTGTGGGCAATGTCGGATTTGGTTTTCTAAGGACGGTTAAAATCCCTGAAATCCTTAACGTGCCGTTAAATGTAAATGGGCATGGCTCATCTGCTTTCATATGCGCGTAATGGACTTCAAAGAGCTCCGCCACAGACTGGACAAAGCTTCCACTCAGATCTTCAGAAAGTAGTGCGTAAGGCTGTGCATGGGGATGAATGACCAATGAAGCATCAGCGTTGTTGCCAGAAAAGCAAAATGTCTGGTGGGAATTCAACATGTGCAGTACGGATCGTTGCGTATTGATGCATTGTTCAATATCGCTGCTGAGCAGAAGCCTCAGGCTATAGAGTGCGGCAGCTACGGACGGCTCAAAAACTTGTGTTGCACAGAAAATACTTCTCTGCAATGGCGTATTTTTCGAGACCTCAAACATCGCTTTTGCTGCATCGTTGCTGAAGGAAAAAACAATACTGTTTTTGGGGAGTTCAGTCAGTTTCGAGAGTTGAGCTGTCTTGAAACCAAGAAGCGCGCACTCTTCAAGAAATTCATCGGAGTCGGCAACAATTGAAAACTCTTCATGGTCGAAAAGTGTAGAAATCATGGTCGAGGTGGACATCGAATGCTCCTTGTTGATAAGTGCGCGACAAAATAGATTGTCGCGCTTTAAGGGCTATTCAATCTTCAGTATGAGCCCAGGCCAGAGGTGCCCATCCAAAGTTTTCAGGGCCGGAAGTGATTCGTTTCAGGTTTTCTTCGTTGTTTATTTCAGATTTCATTTCTATATCCTTATTGGTTTGCAGTTTCTCCCGGGATCGGGAGTGGAAGAATTAATACATGAGCAGTCTGGTCGGTTAAATAATTATTTTGGTGTTTTAAGACCGATTTTTTATTTGCGCTGGCTTTTCTGTGGAATTCTGTTATTTCTGTGGGGAGAGGCTGTAGTCCAGTTCTGAAAGTTTGCTGTTGGTTGTATTTGTTGTTGTGATCGTCAGGTGTTTGTAGTTAGGTTTATTTATGGTCTTTTTATCTGGCTTTTATAAATCGTGGATACAGGGGGCGAATAGTGCGCGTATCGAAGAAATACCTGACAGATGCATCTGTCCACCAGGCTTTGCTATTGAATGATTTAACCGAACAGGCACATCCCGAGCACGCAGTACGGATATTGCTCAATGAAGTGCTTCGAGGACTTGCCACGATCGGCTGGCCTCGAGCACAGATACAGGTGGGGCCGAGGATCGTGTCCGCCGAGGAAAATTACGGCTTGCTCGGTTATGACTCCACCGAGATCACACTCGGCAGTGAGCACACCCGGTGGGTCGATGAGTATTCGCTTCTGCGCACGCAAACCACCAGTCAAATTCCCATAGCGCTTCAACTCGCTGCTCAGGCACGTCAATCGGGACAAATGGTCTTGCTGGCCGCGCCGGGAATCACTTTCAGACGTGACAGCCGGGATCGCTGGCACTGTGCTGAGCCGCATCAGATGGATATTTGGGTACTGGGGGATCCGGAACTGGCATCGCATGGAAATCTGCTGCGTCTGGTGAGCGATATTCTGGGATTCGCTGTTCCTGGAAAGCCTTGGGTCTATAGCGAGAGTCCGCATCACTACACGGAGGGCGGAATTGAAGTGAATGTGTTGAATGAAGGCGCGCCGGTGGAGGTTCTGGAGTGTGGCCGCATCGCGAAATCACTGTTGGAACGCTTGGCAATTGACCCGCAGCGGCATGGCGGGCTAGCGCTTGGCATGGGTCTGGATCGTTTGACAATGTTGCACAAAGGCATTCCGGATATTCGTTTGTTACGCGATCAAAACCCCCGCGTGCAGGCGCAAATGCATGATTTGGAGCCGTGGACTGCGGTCTCTCGCTTACCTTCGATTGTTCGTGATATCTCATTGGCCGTAAGCCCGGGTCTTAGTGAGGAAATTCTGACCGAGCGGATGTTGCAGGCGGCAGGTGATTGTTCGGGCTGGATTGAGGAAATGCAATTAAAGGGACGTTGGCCTTATTCGGATTTGCCGGTGAAAGCCATCGAACGACTCGGGTTGTTGCCGGGACAAGAGAACGTGCTTTTGCGGGTGGTGTTGCGAGATTGCTCGCGATCGATTACGACGGCCGAGGCAAATGCCGTGTATGCGGATATACAAACTGCGATGCATGAGGGCGCGCCGGGGGCGGGGTACAGAATGGATCTAACGAAAGCCTGAAGATCCCGTGTACAGATAACCCGCCAGGTCGGCGGGTTTCTTAGGTGCGCCAGACATCCTGCTCGATCTCACCAGGCATCACATCTTGTCTGACACCGATGCACGACACGGCATTATTTGGGCGGAGTCAGAGTCGCGTAAAACTTCAGCCATTGCTCTTTATTGCCATCGGCATCCTTGAGCGCCGGTGCGATCAGGGCTTGTTGCAGTGCCTGGTTTTCGTAGGCATCGAACAGGTGCCGGACAGCGGTGCTGGCGATGGCTTCGACCTTTTTCGAGGAAAAGGTATCGGGAACGTCGCTGCGTGTCTGCTGCGCCAAGGGTGCGCCGTGAACGTCGAGGCAGCGGATGAGTGCGTTGCACGTGGCGTTGGCGACGGGCGAGGTTCCGTTGCGATAGGCCAGGGCATCGAAAGGCAGCGATTTCGCCTTCGCGTTTGCAGCAGACGGCGTCAGCAGGGCGAGATCGATATCGCGCCGCAGAACCACCTCCGAGCGTTGGGTGAAAATTTCGAAGACCCTGTCGGTCGTCCCGCGTAACAGAGCAATGATCGCGAACGGTGCGGTGTCACCAGCGGGTTTTATTTGCCCCGCAAGTTTTTTTGCCGAGGAGGGCAGCGCCTGCAGGGCGAGCAACTCCAGGGTGTTGTCTTCGATGTCGAGCCGTTGCGCGAGCGGCAAACGGCAGAAGGCTTCCTTGATCAAGGCGATATGGGCGTTTTTCATTTGCTTGAGGCGCGCAGCCAGCGCCGCATGAAAGAGCGTCGGCACGTGGCGGAGCCTGGCAAATGATGCGCTGATTGAGGTCAACGAGACCTGCGCATGGTTCGATTGCCAGGCCTGCATATCGGTGGAGAGCCTGGCCGCCAGGTGCAATTCGATCAGCGAGTAACAGTCATTTTTCGATGCTGGAAGAAACAGCGCCTTGTCCTCCAGATGCGCATGATCGACCAAGACCTTGCGCAGATCATTCAGGGCGAGCGTGGCGGGCGCCGGGAATGTCGCCATAAAAGCATGCCGGTAAAGCAGGCGCATCTGTCGATTGTGGTTGCGAAAGGCAATATCGGCGCGCTTCAGCGAGACGGCGTCATAGACAGTCGCCGAGCTTGCGGATTCGCGCTGGATCAAGCCTCTGACCACTGCCCAGTCCAGCACGGCCGAGGCGCAGGCATTACTGCGCAGGAACGTGTAGAAGTCCGCCGGAACCTGCCCTTTGTTCAGCGTCGACAATTGTTCGTACGTCATCAGGCGTGCCACGCCGGGAAAACGGTTTTCGATATAAAGCACGATCTGTTTCAACCTGACCCAGCGCACGCAACTCATGTAATGCATGTTGGCGGGAATATCACGGATCAAAAATTCCGGGGCAAGGCCGGATAACAAAAGATGGGTGGCCAGGGTCTTGTTTTTTACCAGCGTCAGACCGAATTGGTGATCGATAAAGCGTCGCACCTCCTCGTAACTCTCGCCCCAGAAAAACGGGTCATTCAACGACTGGCCGATGATACGGTCCAGATGCTCACCCGCTGTCGCGTCGAGGCTGAGAATCAGCGCCGCGATGAGCAGGCGCTCGCGATTGGTGGCCAGAAGTGCCTTGGTGTGAACAGGCGCGGCAAGTTTGTCGAGTAATTCATGGCCCAATGACCGGGCTCGCGCGGTGATCAGAATCCGGCTGATCAGATAATCGGCTTTGGCCTTGAGGGTGGCGAGCGGCAGATCGGTATCGACGCCTTCGCTCAGATAATCGATCAATGGTTCCGCGTCCTTGGGCATGAACGCAGCGGTGGTCTCAATGATGATTCGCCGTTGCTCGGCAGTGAAACGCTCGGTCTGTTTGCCAGGCTGACCCAATAAATACCAGGGATTCATGTGCCCGGGGCGCATGTGCAAGTTTGACTTCTCCCATTTGGCGACAAGCAGTGCCTGCTCGACCGTTTTGGGCATTGATATCTGGTAGAAGCCCAGCATTTGCGCAAGGCTGACCTGGCCGCTGACGCGAAGAGCACCGCCGGCTTCACGTGCCTGGTCCCTGAGTCGATCACGCCGGGATTTCAGGCCTGCGTGTTTTTCCACCTGCGGGGTCAGCGTGACCCAGCCGTGCTCGCTGGACGTACCGACGTGACCGGTAGCGGTCAACAGCAGTTGACTGTCCGCAGGCAATTTGTGTTGCAGCAAAATAGCCTGGAACGCCGGATCGGACCGCAGCTTCAGCAAATCACGTTGGCCGATTGCAATACGTTCACCCAGGTCCGAGGCGGCAATCGGTTCACTGAGTTCTTCCAGATCGATTTTCGCCGTGGGGGTCTTGTTCCAGCTCAGGCCTTCCAGACGCCGGACGATATGCCGACAGTCTTCGATATCGGCGAACCCTTCCTGATAGTGCTTGATCCGGATTCCGGTCTGTACATATTCGCTGACGTAGGGCAGCGGCGGCCAGTCGTGCTGTCGCAAGCGTTGCGCAAGCGCCCGAGCCTCCTCGACATTTTCCGGTTGAGGCGATCCGTAGCTCGCCAGCAGCTGACCGAGCTTGAGACGCGGACCGCCGCGCGTGGCCAGGACGGACGCCGAGTTGAGTGACACGGGAGTGTTGGCGAGGCCGCGTTGCTCGAACGGATCGCTGCTGCGCACCACGTTATCGATGGTTTCGGCGATGACCTTGAAGTCCTGCAGCTGCGCGGTCCGTTCCTTGACCACCGCAGAGGTAGTGGTGCCGTTTTGATCGATTGCAGCAAGACCGCCAGCCTTCAATTCGGCGACGATCACTTTCGCCTGAATCGCGTTTTGCGGCTCCGGATAACCGTAAAACGCCAGTACTACTTCACGGGGAAACCGATGCAGCGGATTGGCGGATTTACCACCGATGTAGGGCAAGCCGAGCCTGCCGGGGTCGATGTGCTGGGAAATGGACAATAACATCGGCGCCATCTGCCACCAGCCGGAGTCATCCTCCAGCGTGAAGGTGCGCAGGCTAGTGGTGCCGTTTGCCGGAGTCTGCGCCAGCAGGGTGTCGCCCTTGAGACGCAAGGTATCCAGATCGATGTGGAAGCGGCTGGCCCAGTCCAGAAACTCGGGACGTTCAAGGGCTGTCCAGTAAAGCTCCATCCATTCACGCAGAAGGCATGCGCGAGGGATTTCGAGCGTTCGCGCAGGGGCATCGGGCGTGATCACGGGGGCTGCGGTCAGTTCGGCAATAAGGTTTTGAATCAGGGTCTGTTGCGGGGGCAGGGTGGGTGGTGTGTCGCTCATCTGTGCTCTCCTTGGCGGCTGACAGGCTTCAAGCGCCGATTATCGAGCGAGGGACAACAGGCCGGGCGGTACATATGTAGTGCAGGAGCGGTTTGCTTCAGGCATAAAAAAACCCGCCGGATCGGCGGGTTTTTATCGGCTAAGCGAAGATCACTCTTCGATGTTGCCCATGGCGGTGGTGTTGAAGCCACCGTCGACGTACATGATTTCGCCGCTGATGCCCGACGCCAGGTCGGAGCACAGGAAGGCGCCGGCGTTGCCGACTTCGTCGATGGTGACGTTGCGACGCAGCGGGGTTTGCGCTTCGTTGGCGGCCAGCATTTTGCGGAAGTTCTTGATGCCCGACGCTGCCAGGGTACGGATCGGGCCAGCCGATACGCAGTTGACGCGGGTGCCGTCCGGGCCCAGGGAACCGGCCAGGTAACGTACGCCAGCTTCCAGCGAAGCCTTGGCCATGCCCATCACGTTGTAGTTCGGCATGGTGCGCTCGGCGCCCAGGTACGACAGGGTCAGCAGGCTGCCGTTGCGGCCTTTCATCATTTCGCGGCCGGCTTTGGCCAGGGCCACGAAGCTGTAGGCGCTGATGTCGTGAGCGATGCGGAAACCGTCACGGGTGGTGGCTTCGGTGAAGTCGCCGTCCAGTTGGTCGCCCGGGGCGAAACCAACGGAGTGAACGATGCAGTCCAGGCCGTCCCACTTCTTGCTCAGTGCTTCGAAGACCTTGGCGATTTCTTCATCGCTGGCCACGTCGCACGGGAAGCACAGCTCAGGGCTCGAACCCCAGCCTTGAGCGAATTCTTCAACACGACCTTTCAGTTTGTCGTTCTGATAAGTGAAGGCAAGCTCAGCGCCCTCGCGATGCATGGCGGCAGCGATGCCGGATGCGATGGACAGCTTGCTGGCGACACCGACGATCAGTACGCGCTTACCGGCGAGAAAACCCATGTGTTGCTCCTCTTTCAGGTTATTGCGCAGTGGCTGGTGCCAAAAAAGCGGCTTCCAGCAACTGCTGTGTATACGGATGTTGGGGGGCGGCAAAAATACTTTGCGCGTCTCCCTGTTCGACCACTTGGCCATGCTTGACCACCATCAACTGGTGGCTCAGCGCTTTGACGACAGCCAGGTCATGGCTGATAAACAAATACGTCAGGTTGTACTTGGCTTGCAGTGAACGCAACAGCTCCACCACTTGCCGCTGCACCGTGCGGTCGAGCGCCGACGTCGGCTCGTCCAGCAGGATCAGCGCCGGTTTCAGCACCAAAGCCCGGGCAATGGCGATTCGTTGCCGTTGCCCACCGGAAAATTCGTGGGGGTAGCGGTGCCGGGTTTCCGGATCCAGACCTACCTCCTTCAATGCCGCAATAATCGCCGCCTGTTGTTCCTCAGCGGTGCCCATCTTGTGAATCCGCAGGCCTTCGCCAACGATGTCACTGACACACATGCGCGGGCTCAGGCTGCCAAACGGGTCCTGAAACACCACCTGCATCTCCCGACGCAACGGGCGAACCTCGTTCTGCGTCAGGCAGTCTAGCTGTTTGCCTTCAAAGCGGATCGCGCCTTTGCTGCCAATCAGCCGCAAAATCGCCAGACCCAGCGTGGATTTGCCGGAACCGCTTTCGCCGACAATCCCCAGGGTCTGACCCTGCGGCAGGCTGAAATTGATGCCGTCCACTGCCTTGACGTGATCCACCGTGCGCTTGAGCAGGCCTTTCTTGATCGGGAACCAGACTTTCAGGTCCTCGACCTCAAGCAGCGGCGGCCCGATTTTATTGCTCGCCGGACCTCCGCTGGGCTCCGCGCCGAGCAATTCCCGAGTGTACGGATGCTGTGGCGAACGGAACAGCTCTGCGCACGATGCCTGTTCGACGATGCAACCGCGCTGCATGACACATACGCGATGCGCAATTCTTCGCACCAGGTTCAAATCGTGACTGATCAGTAACAGCGACATGCCCAATCTGGCCTGCAGTTCCTTGAGCAAATCGAGGATTTTCAGCTGAACGGTCACGTCCAGAGCCGTGGTCGGCTCGTCGGCAATCAGCAGTTCCGGCTCGTTGGCCAGGGCCATGGCGATCATCACCCGCTGGCGCTGACCGCCGGACAATTCATGGGGCAGGGCCTTGAGGCGCTTGTGCGGCTCGGGGATGCCGACCATCTCCAGCAGCTCCAGCGTGCGCTTGGTCGCGACTTTGCCGGTCAGGCCTTTGTGGATGCCGAGCACCTCGTTGATCTGCTTCTCGATCGAGTGCAACGGGTTCAGCGAGGTCATCGGCTCTTGAAAGATCATCGCGATGCGGTTGCCGCGAATATGGCGGATGGTCTTTTCGCTGAGGCCCAGCAGGTTTTGCCCGGCATAGTTGATGCTGCCGGCCGGATGACGGGCCATCGGGTACGGCAGCAGGCGCAGGATCGAGTGGGCGGTCACCGATTTTCCCGAGCCGGATTCGCCGACCAGCGCCAGGGTTTCGCCACGCTTGATGTCGAAACTCACGCCTTCGACGACCCGGTGCACACGCTCGCCGAAACCGAATTCGACGGCGAGGTCGCGCACTTCGATCAGATTGTCCTGATTCATTTCACTTCCTCGGGTCGAAGGCATCGCGAGCGGACTCGCCGATAAACACCAGCAAACTCAACATCAACGCCAGCACGGCGAAGGCACTCATGCCCAGCCACGGCGCTTGCAGGTTGGATTTGCCCTGGGCGACCAGTTCGCCCAGCGACGGACTGCCGGCCGGCAAACCGAAACCAAGGAAGTCCAAAGCGGTGAGGGTGCCGATGGCGCCGGTGAGGATGAACGGCATAAAGGTCATGGTCGAAACCATCGCGTTGGGCAGGATGTGGCGGAACATGATCGCACCGTTCTGCATGCCCAGCGCCCGGGCGGCGCGCACGTATTCAAGGTTGCGCCCCCGGAGGAACTCGGCGCGCACCACGTCGACCAGGCTCATCCACGAGAACAGCAGCATGATCCCCAGCAGCCACCAGAAATTCGGCTGGACGAAACTGGCGAGAATGATCAGCAGATACAGCACCGGCAAGCCCGACCAAATCTCCAGAAAACGCTGCCCGGCCAGATCGACCCAGCCGCCATAGAAGCCCTGCAACGCGCCGGCAATCACGCCGATGATCGAACTCAACACGGTTAAGGTCAGCGCGAACAGCACGGAAATGCGGAAACCGTAAATCACCCGCGCCAGCACATCGCGGCCCTGATCGTCAGTGCCGAGCAGGTTGTCCGCCGACGGTGGCGCCGGGGCCGGGACTTTCAGGTCGTAGTTGATGCTCTGATAGCTGTAGGGAATCGGCGCCCAAAGCACCCACGCATCCTTGGCCTTGAGCAGTTCGCGGATGTACGGGCTCTTGTAGTTGGCCTCCAGCGGGAATTCACCGCCGAAGGCGGTTTCCGGGTAGCGCTTGATCGCCGGGAAGTACCAGTTGTTGTCGTAATGCACCACCAACGGCTTGTCGTTGGCGATCAGCTCGGCGCCCAGGCTCAGGCCGAACAGCAGCAAAAACAGCCACAGCGACCACCAGCCACGCTTGTTGGCCTTGAACAGTTCGAAGCGGCGGCGGTTGAGAGGGGACAGGTTCATCTCAATGCTCCCGGCTTTCGAAGTCGATGCGCGGATCGACCAGGGTGTAGGTGAGATCGCCGATCAGTTTCACCACCAGCCCCAGCAGGGTGAAGATGAACAGGGTGCCGAACACCACCGGGTAATCGCGGTTGATCGCCGCTTCGAAACTCATCAGGCCGAGGCCATCGAGGGAGAAGATCACTTCCACCAGCAGGGAGCCGGTGAAGAAGATGCCGATGAACGCCGAGGGGAAACCGGCAATCACCAGCAGCATGGCGTTGCGGAACACATGGCCGTAGAGCACACGATGGCGCGTCAGGCCTTTGGCCTTGGCGGTGACCACATACTGTTTGTTGATTTCGTCGAGGAAGCTGTTTTTGGTCAGCAGGGTCATGGTCGCGAAGTTGCCGATCACCAGCGCGGTCACCGGCAGCGCCAGGTGCCAGAAGTAATCGAGGATCTTGCCGCCGAAACTCAGCTCATCGAAGTTGTTCGAGGTCAGGCCCCTGAGCGGGAACCAGTCGAGATAACTGCCGCCGGCAAACACCACGATCAGCAGGATCGCGAAGAGGAACGCCGGGATCGCATAACCGACGATGATCGCCGAACTGGTCCAGACGTCGAAGTGGCTGCCGTGCCGCGTGGCCTTGGCGATCCCCAGCGGGATCGACACCAGGTACATGATCAGCGTGCTCCACAGCCCCAGCGAGATCGACACCGGCATTTTTTCCTTGATCAGGTCGATGACCTTGGCGTCGCGGAAAAAGCTGTCGCCGAAATCCAGGGTCGCGTAGTTCTTGATCATGATCCACAGGCGTTCCGGGGCCGATTTGTCGAACCCGTACATGTGCTCGATTTCCTTGATCAGCGCCGGATCCAGACCCTGCGCGCCGCGATAGGAGGAGCCGGCCACCGACACTTCGGCACCGCCGCCGGCAATGCGGCTGGTGGCGCCTTCGAAGCCTTCGAGCTTGGCGATCATTTGTTCCACCGGCCCGCCGGGCGCGGCCTGAATGATCACGAAGTTGATCAGCAAGATGCCGAACAGGGTCGGGATGATCAGCAGCAGTCGCCGAAAAATATACGCCAGCATCTGATTACTCCGTGCCCACAGGGTCGGTTTGCAGTTTGGTTTCGACTTCTATCGCCGGTTTCGCGTCCGGCTTGATCCACCAGGTATTGATGCCGATGTCATATTTTGGTGAGACCTTCGGGTGACCGATGTGATTCCAGTACGCCACGCGCCAGGTCTTGATGTGCCAGTTGGGCACCACGTAATAACCCCATTGCAGCACACGATCGAGTGCACGGGCGTGGGCCACCAGGCTTTTGCGCGAGTCGGCGTTGATCAGGTTCTCGACCAGTTGATCGACGATCGGGTCCTTCAACCCCATGGTGTTGCGGCTGCTGGCCTTGTCGGCAGCGGCGCTCATCCAGTATTCGCGCTGTTCGTTGCCCGGCGAGTTGGACTGCGGGAAGCTGCCGACCATCATGTCGAAGTCCCGCGAGCGGACGCGGTTGATGTACTGCGAAACGTCGACGCGGCGGATCACCAGATCTATGCCGAGATCGCTGAGGTTGCGTTTGAATGGCAGCAATACGCGTTCGAATTCGGTCTGCGCCAAGAGAAACTCGATGACCACCGGTTTGCCGGTGGCGTCGACCATTTTATCGTCGACGATCTTCCAGCCAGCCTCTTGCAGCAGTTGGTAGGCCTCGCGCTGCTGGGTGCGGATCATGCCGCTGGCGTCGGTCTTGGGGTTTTCGAACGCTTCGCTGAACACCTGCGCCGGCAGTTTGCTGCGAAACGGTTCGAGAATCGCCCGTTGATCGGCATCGGGCAGGCCGGTGGCGGCCATTTCCGAGTTCTCGAAATAGCTGCGGGTGCGGAAGTAGGCGCCGTTGAACAGTTGTTTGTTGGTCCATTCGAAATCGAACAGCAGGCCCAGTGCCTGACGCACGCGCACATCCTGAAACACCGGGCGGCGCAGGTTGAAGACGAACCCCTGCATGCCGGTCGGGTTGCTGTTGGCGATCTGCTCCTTGATCAAGCGGCCTTCAGTGACGGCCGGAATGTTGTAGGCGTTGGCCCAGTTTTTTGCGGCCATCTCCAGCCAGTAATCGAACTGGCCGGCTTTCAGGGCTTCAAGGGCGACGGTGTTGTCGCGGTAGTAATCGGTGGTCATCGTGTCGAAATTGTAGAAACCGCGATTGACCGGCAGATCCTTGCCCCAGTAATCCTTGACCCGCTCGTAACGCACCGAGCGGCCGGCCTTCACTTCGGCGACCTTGTATGGGCCGCTGCCCAGGGGGATTTCCAGGTTGCCCTTGTTGAAATCGCGATCGGCCCACCAGTGTTTCGGCAGCACCGGCAACTGGCCGAGGATCAGCGGCAACTCGCGGTTGTTGGTGTGCTTGAACTTGAACAGCACCTTGAGCGGGTCTTCGGCGATGACTTCGGCGACATCGTTGTAGTAGCCGCGAAACAGTGGCGAGCCTTCCTTGGTCAGGGTGTTGAAGCTGAACACCACGTCGTCGGCGCGCACCGGGTGGCCGTCATGAAAACGAGCTTCGGGACGCAGGTAGAAACGCACCCAGCTGTTGTCCGGGGCTTTTTCGATTTTGCCGGCGATCAGACCGTATTCGGTGAACGGCTCGTCGAGGCTGTGCTTGGTCAGAGTGTCGTAGATCTGTCCGACGTCATCGGCCGGCACGCCTTTGCTGATAAACGGGTTGAGGCTGTCGAAGCCGCCGAATCCGGCCTGACGAAACACGCCGCCCTTGGGTGCGTCGGGATTCACGTAATCGAACTGCTTGAAATCGGCCGGGTATTTCGGCGGCTCGTTGTACAGGGTCACGGCGTGTTGCGGGGCGGCACAGGCCAGCCCGGCGAACAGCAAGCCGCTGGCCTGGACGAGCAGGGCGCGGATCGGTTTCATTGATCTTTCTCCGAAGACTTCAGCCACCACGCGCTCAGGCCCAGGGTGTAGGGCGGCGTGGTGACGAAGGCCAACCGGTTGCGGTAGGCCAGACGGTGATAATTGAGGTACCAGTTGGGAATGCTGTAGTGCTGCCAGAGCAGCACGCGGTCGAGCGCCTTGCCGGCGGCGACCTGTTCGTCGCGGGTGCGCGCGGCGAGCAATTGTTCGAGCAGGTGATCGACCACCGGATTGGCGATGCCCGCGTAATTCTTGCTGCCCTTGACCCCGGCCTGGCTGGAGTGGAAGTACTGCCACTGCTCAAGGCCCGGGCTTAAGGTCTGGTTGAGCGTCATCGAGATCATGTCGAAATCGAACTGATCGAGGCGCTGTTTGTACTGCGCCCGATCCACGGTACGCAGGCGCGCGTCGATGCCGATGCTGTTGAGGTTCTCGATGTAGGGCTGGTAGAGGCGCTCAAGGTTCGGATTGACCAGCAGCAGCTCAAACCGCAGCGGTTGGCCGTCAGCGTTTTGCAGGCGCTGGCCGTTGAGCTTCCAGCCGGCCTCAGCGAGCAGCGCCAGTGCCTTGCGCATGGTTTTCCGGGGGATGCCGCGACCGTCGGTTTGCGGCAACGTGAACGGCTCGGTAAACAGCCTGGCCGGCAGTTGTTCCTTGTACGGCTTGAGCATCAGCCATTCATGTCCGACCGGCAGCCCAGAGGTCGTGAATTCACTGTTGGGGTAGTAACTGGTGGTGCGTTTGTAGGCGTCGCTGAACAGCGCGCGGTTGGTCCACTCGAAGT
This sequence comes from Pseudomonas sp. CROZ-RG-20F-R04-15, assembly GCF_022662375.1. Lineage (GTDB taxonomy): Bacteria > Pseudomonadota > Gammaproteobacteria > Pseudomonadales > Pseudomonadaceae > Aquipseudomonas. The sequence continues at coordinate 19,069 of NZ_JAKNQL010000007.1, forward strand.
CGAACATCAGGCCCAGCGCTTCGCGGGTCTTGACGTCCGAGAACGTAGCGCGGCGGGTGTTCATGAACAGGCCCTGAGTCTGGGTCGGGATCTGATGCGGGATCTGCGCCTTGATCACATCGCCCCGGCGCACGGCAGGGAAGTTGTAGCCGTTGGCCCAGTTCTTCGCCTGATGCTCGATGTAGATGTCGAACTCGCCAGCCTTGAACGCTTCGAAGGCGACATCGCTGTCACGGTAGAACTCGACTTCCATGCGATCGAAGTTGTACTTACCGCGATTGACCGCCAGATCCTTGCCCCAGTAATCCTTGACCCGTTCGAAGATCAACTGCCGACCCGGCGTCACCGAGGTGATGCGATACGGGCCGCTACCCAGTGGCGGTTCGAAGGTGGTGGCCTTGAAGTCGCGGTCTTTCCAATAGTGCTGCGGCAGCACCGGCAATTCACCGAGGCGCAGGATCAACAGCGGATTGCCCGAGCGCTTGAGCACAAAGCGAATGCGCTGTTTATTGAGAATGTCGACGCGCAGCACTTCCTGCAGAGCGGTGCGGTACAGCGGATGACCGTCCTTGAGCAGCGTTCGATAGGAGAACGCCACGTCGTAGGCGGTGATCGGCGTGCCATCGTGAAAACGCGCTTCCGGGCGCAGATTGAACACCACCCAGCTGCGATCTTCGCTGTACTCCACCGATTGCGCGATCAAGCCGTAACTCGACGCCGGTTCGTCGCCGGACGGCGAATACTGGCCGGTGCCGACCATCAACGGCTCGTTCAGCTCGTTGATGCCGTACTGGAGGAAATTCGCTGTGGTCACCGGGCTGGTGCCCTTGAACGTGTACGGGTTGACCGTATCGAAGGTGCCGAACGCCATCACCCGCAACGTACCGCCCTTGGGCGCTTGCGGGTTGACCCAGTCGAAGTGGGTAAATCTGGCCGGGTACTTGAGCGTGCCGAACTGCGCATAACCGTGACTTTCGGTAATCGTCGCGCTTGCGGTTGAGCTCAAGGCCAGGCTGATCAGGAGCAGGAGGAGGGGACGCTTCAAGTCAGATCCGATCCAGGCGGCTTGGGCTTAGTGGGCCGTACAGTAACAGCTTGTCTGGGCAGGAAAAAGATGCGGGTTAATGCGGGGTTAATCGTTTGCGCGAAGAGCCCCTCACCCTAACCCTCTCCCGGGGGGAGAGGGGACTGACTGTGGTGTTTGGGATAGTTGCGCCGACGTGCGACACCGAGTCGAACTCGGATTTTGAAAAGCCCCCCGATCGGCTCCCTTTCCCCCTCGCCCCTTGGGGGAGAGGGCTGGGGTGAGGGGGATCGATCTAAAGCACGCCACAAAGTCCGGACCAAAAAAAGCCCCTGAAATCTCAGGGGCTCTTCTGTCAGTGCGGCTGATAAACCGTGAGCATCTGCCCAGGCTTCAACGCCTTGCCCGCACCCGGATTCCAGCGCTTGAGATGCTGCATCTCAACGTTGAAACGCTTGGCCACCACGTACAGCGTGTCGCCGCGTTTGACCTTGTACTGAGTCTGCTGCGCGCTGTCGTCCTTGCCTTTGCTCTTGCTGTTGGACGCAACCACCGTGTTGACCCGGCCGGACTTGCGAGCAGCCGGCGCGCGTTTGCTGGTGTCCTGCATGACCAAAGTCTGGCCAACCTTGAGGTTCTTGCCGGTCAGCTTGTTCCAGCGTTGCAGATCCTTGACTTCAACCTTGTTGGCCTTGGCAATGGAACCGAGGTTATCGCCACGCTTCACGCGATAAGCACGCTTGAGTTTTGCCACTTCGGAAGGATCGGCGCCTTCGAACACTGGTTTCAGCGAACGCGGGCTGATCAGCTCGTCAGGCCGCATGGTCTGCAAACTGGCGGTCAGCAACTGCGCCTTCGACGTCGGCACCAGCAAATGCTGAGGGCCGTCGATGGTGGTGCGCTGCTTGAACGCCGGGTTGAGCTGGAACAGTTCGTCTTCGTCGATGTTGGCCACCGCCGCAACCTTGGACAGGTCCATGCGCTGGTTGATTTCGACGACCTGGAAGTACGGTTCGTTGGCGATCGGGTTGAGGTTGACCCCGTAGGCTTCCGGCGCCAGGACCACTTGCGACAGTGCCAGCAGTTTCGGCACGTAGGCCTGGGTTTCCGCCGGCAGCGGCAGGTTCCAGTAGTCGGTGGGCAGGCCGAGCTTTTCGTTACGCTCGATGGCGCGGCTGACCGTGCCTTCACCGGCATTGTACGCCGCCAGCGCCAGCAGCCAGTCACCGTTGAACATGTCGTGCAGACGGGTCAGGTAGTCCATCGCTGCCGTGGTCGAAGCAGTGATATCGCGACGGCCATCATAGAAGCGGGTCTGACGCAGGTTGAAGTAACGCCCGGTGGAGGGAATGAACTGCCACAGCCCGACAGCATCGGCCCGGGAATAGGCCATCGGGTTGTAGGCGCTCTCAATCACTGGCAGCAGGGCCAGTTCCAGCGGCATGTTGCGTTCTTCGAGGCGTTCGACGATGTAGTGAATATAGAGACTGCCGCGTTCGCCGGCGTTCTCGAGGAAAGAGGGATTGCTGGCGAACCACAGGCGCTGTTGCTCGATGCGCGGGTTGACGCCGAGGCCTTCCTGCAACTGAAAGCCCTGGCGCATGCGTTCCCAGATGTCCTGAGGAACCTGTGGGCTGGGCTTTTCGGTCAGCCAGATCGGCTTCTGCTTGGCTCGCGCAGCAATGTTCGGCGTATGGGTCGCTTCAGTCTGCGGAGCATGGCTGGAACAGCCCGCCAGCGTGGCGGACACAGCCACCGCGATGGCTTGCGCCAGGCGGGTCAATGCGTCTGAATTGACGGACTTACGTATGGATGACGACATTGGCTGGAAGTAAGTTCCGGGCAAAAATGTCGGGCGATTCTAGAAAGCGCACCCCTCGCGGTCAACCATTCAGAATTTTTGTACCAGGCGGTGGGGTGCTTAGAACTTATCTTTCCATGCCCGCAGAGCCGCAAAAACCTCACTCGGCGCCCGGTTTTGAGCGCCTGCCCGTTCGTCCACTTTTTGTTTAACTAATGTTTCAGTGGTACGTAAAAACGGATTGGTGAGCTTTTCCAGGGCCAGGGTCGAGGGCAGGGTCATGACGCCGTTTTGCCGCTGCTGGCTGACTTTTTCCAGACGGGCGGCAATGTCCGGGTTGCCAGGTTCGACAGCAGCGGCAAACTTCAGATTGCTCAAGGTGTATTCATGGGTGCAGTAGACCAGCGTATCTTCCGGTAAAGCGGCGAGGCGACCGAGCGAATGGTGCATTTGCTCCGGCGTGCCTTCGAACAAGCGGCCGCAACCGGCAGCGAAAAGGGTGTCGCCACAGAACAGCAGGCCGTGGTGGTAATAGGCAATGTGTCCCAAGGTGTGACCGGGCACCGCATAGACATCGAAGTCCCAGCCGAGCACGCTGACTGTGTCGTTGTCCTTGAGCGCCACATCGCGCGCCGGGATGCTTTCGCTGGCCGGGCCGTAAACGGTCGCGCCGCTCGCGGCTTTCAGGCGTTCGACGCCGCCGACGTGATCATGATGGTGGTGGGTGATCAGGATATCGCTCAACACCCAGCCCGGATGCGCTTCGAGCCATGCCTGCACTGGCGCGGCGTCGCCCGGATCGACCACCGCGCAGCGCTGGGTGCGGTGATCCTGTAACAACCAGATGTAGTTGTCGGTGAACGCGGGCAGGGCACTGATCTGTATCATCGTCGGAATTCGCCAAGCGGAAAACATTGGCGCATCTTAGTAGTTCCTGGCGCTTTGGAGAATGCGATGAGTGATAAAGCGTTCGCACAGGCTGATCCTGACTGGCTGGCCCTGATCGGTGCAGCCCGTGAATGGCTGTCCGGCCCGCTCGGGCAATTTCTGCTCGATGAAGAGCGGCGCATGCTCGAAGACGAGTTGGGCCGCTTCTTTGGCGGCTATCTGGTGCATTACGGGCCATCGGCCGAGACCCCGCCGGCAGCGCCGCAAGTGCAGCGCAATGTGCGTCTTGGCGCGCCGTTGCCCGGCGTCGAGATTGTCTGCGAAGAGCAGGCCTGGCCGCTGAGCGAGCACGCCGCCGACGTGGTGGTGATGCAGCACGGTCTGGATTTCTGCCTGTCACCCCATGGTTTGCTGCGTGAAGCGGCAAGCAGCGTGCGCCCCGGCGGGCATTTGCTGATCATCGGCATCAACCCGTGGAGCACTTGGGGCTTGCGCCATGTTTTTGCTCACGACGCCTTGCGTCAGGCGCGCTGCATCTCACCGTCACGGGTCGCCGACTGGCTCAATCTGCTGGGCTTCGCGCTGGAGAAACGCCGCTTCGGGTGCTATCGTCCGCCGCTCGCGTCAGCCAAGTGGCAGGCCCGACTGGCCGGCTGGGAACGCAAGGCTGGTGACTGGCAACTGTCCGGCGGCGGCTTCTATTTATTGGTCGCGCGCAAGATTGTGGTCGGGCTGCGGCCGTTACGTCAGGAACGTCGCGAGCCGATGGGCAAGCTGATTCCGCTGCCGATGGCCAAGGTCAATCGCCGGCGCATCGAACCGTAAACCTTCTTTTATTTGTGGCCGGGTATTTCCCGGCCCGGGCCATCGTCGATCCGTGATCGGCGAGGCAGGCATTTATTCTGGATAGAGTGGCATGAGCGAAAGCGTTGAAAGCGTCGACACCGTAGAACTGTTCACTGACGGTGCCTGCAAGGGCAACCCCGGCCCGGGCGGCTGGGGCGCCTTGCTGGTGTGCAAAGGCGTCGAGAAGGAACTGTGGGGCGGCGAAGCCAACACCACCAATAACCGCATGGAACTGCTCGGCGCGATTCGTGGCCTCGAAGCTTTGAAGCGTCCGTGTGAAGTGCTGTTGGTGACCGACTCGCAATACGTGATGAAGGGCATCAACGAGTGGATGGCCAACTGGAAGAAACGCGGCTGGAAAACCGCGGCGAAAGAGCCGGTGAAGAACGCTGATCTGTGGAAAGAGCTGGATGAGCAGGTCAATCGTCACAAGGTCACCTGGAAATGGGTGCGTGGGCATATTGGTCATCACGGTAACGAGCGGGCGGACCAGTTGGCTAACCGTGGGGTGGATGAGGTTCGCGGTTACAAACAGACCTGATTTTGTCGTTACACCGTGTCGCGGCCTTCGCGAGCAGGCTCGCTCCCACATTGGAATGCGGTTCCCTGTGGGAGCGAGCCTGCTCGCGAAGGCCGCGACACGGTCTGACTGAAACACCCCGCCGAGCGTGTTAACATCCGCGTTTTTTGCAAGATCGACCCGTTGAGAGCTGAACACTGATGGCCACCAGATCCGTTGTACTCGATACCGAAACCACCGGCATGCCGGTGACCGATGGTCACCGGATCATTGAAATCGGCTGTGTCGAACTGATCGGTCGGCGCCTGACGGGCCGGCATTTTCACGTTTACCTGCAACCCGATCGCGAAAGTGATGAAGGCGCCATCGGCGTTCACGGCATCACCAACGAATTCCTCGTCGGCAAGCCGCGTTTCAACGAAGTGGCCGATGAGTTCTTCGAGTTCATCAAAGGCGCGCAGCTGATCATCCACAACGCGGCGTTCGACGTTGGCTTCATCAACAACGAATTCGCCTTGATGGGCCAACAGGATCGCGCTGACATCACGCAACACTGCTCGATCCTCGACACCCTGATGATGGCCCGGGAGCGTCACCCGGGCCAGCGCAACAGCCTCGATGCGTTGTGCAAACGTTATGGCGTCGACAACTCCGGCCGTGAACTGCACGGCGCCTTGCTCGACTCGGAGATTCTTGCCGACGTCTACCTGACCATGACCGGTGGCCAGACCAGTCTGTCGCTGGCGGGTAATGCATCGGACGGTAATGGCACCGGCGATGGCGCCGACAACTCGGCCACGGAAATCCGTCGCCTGCCGGCGGATCGCCAGCCAGCGCGGATCATTCGCGCGACTGAGGATGAATTGGCGGCGCATCTGGTGCGGCTGGAAATTATTGCCAAGTCTGCCGGTGGGCCGGCGTTGTGGACGCAGATCGCCGAAGCTGACGCGCAGGTTTAAAAGATCTTTTGCTTTTGCAGACATGAAGCCAAGTGGCCACCCTCGCCACATTCGCTGCAACCCTCTACCCTGAGTGCATTGGCAGATTCAAACCTGCCGCCTCAGGACACTGAGCCTCATGTACAAAGATTTGAAGTTCCCGGTGTTGATCGTCCATCGCGACATCAAGGCCGACACGGTCGCCGGTGACCGTATCCGTGGCATCGCCCGGGAGTTGGAGCAGGAAGGTTTCAATATCGTTTCGGCCATCGACTACACCGAAGGGCGGTTGGTCGCGTCGACGCATCACGGCCTCGCGTGCATGCTGATTGCCGCCGAGGACGCCAGCACCAACTCGCATCTGTTGCAGAACATGGCCGAACTGATCGGTCTGGCGCGGGTGCGCGCACCGGATCTGCCGATCTTTGCCTTGGGTGAGCAAGTCACTCTGGAAAATGCCCCGGCCGATGCGATGGCCGAGCTTAATCAGCTGCGCGGCATTCTCTATCTGTTCGAGGACACTGTGCCGTTCCTCGCCCGGCAAGTCGCGCGGGCGGCGCGCAAGTATCTGGATGGTTTGCTGCCGCCGTTTTTCAAGGCGCTGGTGCAACACACGGCGGACTCCAATTATTCCTGGCACACCCCCGGCCATGGCGGTGGCGTGGCCTATCACAAAAGCCCGGTGGGGCAGGCGTTTCACCAGTTCTTTGGCGAAAATACCTTGCGTTCGGACTTGTCGGTGTCGGTGCCGGAACTCGGTTCGCTGCTCGATCACACCGGGCCGCTGGCTGAAGCCGAAGAGCGCGCGGCGCGCAATTTCGGCGCCGATCACACCTTTTTCGTGATCAATGGCACCTCGACCGCCAACAAGATTGTCTGGCACTCGATGGTCGGACGCGATGATCTGGTGCTGGTCGATCGTAACTGCCACAAATCGGTGTTGCACGCGATCATCATGACCGGCGCGATCCCGCTGTATCTGTGCCCGGAGCGCAATGAGCTGGGGATTATCGGGCCAATCCCACTGAGTGAGTTCAGCCGCGAATCGATTCAGGCCAAGATCGATGCCAGCCCGTTGACCAAGGGCCGCGCACCGAAAGTCAAACTCGCCGTGGTCACCAACTCGACCTACGACGGCCTGTGCTACAACGCCGAGCTGATCAAGCAAAGCCTCGGCAACAGCGTCGAAGTGCTTCATTTCGATGAGGCCTGGTACGCCTACGCGGCGTTTCACGAATTCTTTGCCGGGCGTTACGGCATGGCCACCTCGCGCAGTGACGACAGTCCGCTGGTGTTCACCACCCATTCCACGCACAAACTGCTCGCCGCGTTCAGTCAGGCCTCGATGATTCATGTGCAGGACGGCGGCGCACGACAACTGGACCGCGATCGTTTCAACGAAGCATTCATGATGCACATCTCGACCTCGCCGCAGTACAGCATCATCGCCTCGCTGGACGTCGCGTCGGCGATGATGGAAGGCCCGGCCGGTCGTTCGCTGTTGCAGGAAACCTTTGATGAAGCCCTGAGCTTTCGCCGCGCGCTGGCCAATCTGCGCCAGCACATTGCCGCTGATGACTGGTGGTTCTCGATCTGGCAGCCGCCGGGTGTCGAGGGTATCGACCGCGTGCGGACCGAAGACTGGTTGTTGCAACCGGATGCCGAATGGCACGGCTTTGGTGAGGTCAGCGACGATTATGTGTTGCTCGATCCGATCAAGGTCACGCTGGTGATGCCGGGACTCAATGCCGGTGGCGCGCTGAGCGAGAAGGGCATTCCGGCGGCGGTGGTCAGCAAGTTCCTCTGGGAGCGTGGGCTGGTGGTGGAAAAGACCGGGCTGTATTCGTTCCTGGTGCTGTTCTCGATGGGCATCACCAAGGGCAAATGGAGCACGCTGCTCACCGAGTTGCTCGAATTCAAACGCAGTTACGATGCCAATGTGCGCCTCGACAGTTGCCTGCCGTGCGTCGCCCAGCAAGATACCGCGCGTTATCGCGGCATGGGCCTGCGCGATTTATGCGATCAGTTGCACGCCTGCTATCGCAGCAATGCCACCGCCAAACACCTTAAACGCATGTACACCGTGCTCCCGGAAATCGCCATGAAACCAGCGCACGCCTACGATCATCTGGTCCGTGGCGAAGTCGAAGCAGTGCCCATCGATGAGCTCGAAGGACGCATTGCCGCAGTGATGCTGGTGCCGTATCCGCCGGGGATTCCGTTGATCATGCCCGGTGAGCGCTTCACCGAATCGACGCGCTCGATCATTGATTACCTGAAATTTGCCCGCACGTTCGATAGCAGCTTCCCCGGTTTTGTCGCTGATGTGCATGGACTGCAACATGAAGACGAAGGCAATGGGCGGCAGTACACCGTCGATTGCGTCAAGGAATGAGGACTTTCCCGAGTATGCAACCGGTCATGAATCCGAAATACCCAGGGTTGTCGGTGCGGGTCGCCGATGAAGGCTTTGCGCCGTATATCTGGGGTAGCGACTTCAGCTTCGAAGTCGCGGCTTATGGGGCCGCCGTGATTGGCCAGCCTGTCGAACAGTGGCGGGTCACGCCGATCGTGCCTTATCGCAAGTGCTACGGCATCGATCCCGAGGAGTTCAGCGCTTTCCACAATGCGCCGGACAGCGCGATTTTCATGGCGTATCTCGACGATGAGCCGGTCGGTCATCTGGTGATCAGCACCAACTGGAATGGCTTTGCGCATATCGATGAACTGGCGGTGCACGCGCCGGCTCGCCGGCATGGTGTGGCCAAGGCATTGCTCGATGTTGCGCAGTTCTGGAGTCGCAAGAAAAAGCTGCCGGGGATCATGCTCGAAACCCAGAACAACAACCTTGGCGCCTGTCGGCTGTATGAGCGCTGCGGTTATGTGATTGGCGGCGTTGACGAGTTGCGCTATCGCGGCATTGATCCGAACACCGCCGAAGTGGCGCTGTTCTGGTACCGATTGTTCGATAACCCGCTGGAAAACCCGCTCAGCTCGAAAGCATCGCCTCGGCTTGTTCCGTGACGATGGTGAGCAGCGTCTGAATCGCCGCTGACGGCGCGGCGTGCTTGAAGGTCAGGGCGAACAGGCTGATCGGCACCGCTGGCGACAGCGGGCAGACATCCAGCCCGGCAGAGCGTGCGCCCAGTGCGGTGAACGGGTCGACGATGGCCAGGCCTTCGCCGGCCTCGACCATGCTGCGCATCATCTGATGGGTTTGGACGCGGGTCTGGATGCTCGGTGCCGGGCGCAGTGCCTGCAGCTTGTTTTCCAGCGCCGGGCTCAGCGGGTCCTGGCCTTCGAGGCCGACCATGGTCTGACCCGCCAGGTCCTGCACGGAAATGTATTTCTGCTTCGGTTGCAACCAACCGTGGGGTGCGAGCAGTTGCAGCTTGCCTTGTGCCAATGGCCGGCAATCGATGTCAGGGTGTTCGGGGTCGTGCAGGCTCAAGCCCAGATCGCTTTCACGCAACAACAGGCTGCGGACAATGTCGCGGGTCGGTGCGCTGAGCAGGCTGCACGGTGCATCGGGCAGACGTCGGCGCAGGGCGGCGAGACTTTGCGGGAGTAATTGTTGCGCCAGCGGCGGGGTGCCGATGATACGCAGGGGCGGGGCGAGGTATTGCTTGAGGCTGCTGGCCAGACGTTGCACCGGCTCCAGCGCTTCATAGACATGGGCAATTTCGATCTGCAATGCCCGCGCTTCGGGCGTCGATTGCAGGCGTCCGCGCACGCTGGCGAACAGCATGAACCCCAACTGACTCTCGGCTTCGCGCAAACGCTCCTCAACCTCGGCCACCGGCAACTGCAGCCATTCGGCGGCAGTGCCCAGGTGACCGGTCTGCAAGAGCGCCTGAATCACTTCGATATGACGTAAACGCATGCGTGAAGTCCATGTTCAGCAGGTGGGGTCAGTGGCTGAATCCTACCCCAAGTCTGCGCATATGACTTCTGCTCATAACGGTCGGTTATGAAGCGACGGTTGGCTCAGGCTCGCGAATCAGGGTGATGCCGGACTGAACCAGTTCGAACGTCTGGTCATCGATCTTTTTGATGCGATCACCAATGGCCAGTCTGTAAATCGGCTCCGAGCCAGTAGAACCGTCGACCGACGGGTTGGATTCCTGGAACTCATGCACGGAATAAACGCGGCCTTCCGCATCTCTTGCATGGAACTGACCGACGAGTACTGCTGCCATCTGCTTAGAACCTCTGGAGATAAAACGCTTGATTTGCGGCTTGGTAGACCGCCATCAAGGCCTGTAAGTTTTCCTACAGGAAAAAAATAATCAGCGCGCGGGAATTTCCCATTGTGTGCTGGTGGAATCGTCACCGGATCATCTATAACTACTGGCTCCTCCCACGGACCATCGAGAGTCTTCCATGAGCAATGTCTACAACGTCGCTGTAGTGGTCGGTAGCCTGCGTAAAGCATCGATCAATCGCAAAGTCGCTCTGGCGCTGGCGGAACTGGCGCCGGCGAACCTCAAACTTGAGATTGTCGAAATTGGCGATCTGCCACTTTATAACGAAGATATCGACGGTGATTCACCGCCGGCAGCCTACAGCACTTTCCGGGAAAAAGTGGGTTCTTCCGACGCGGTGCTGTTTGTCACGCCTGAGTACAACCGTTCGGTGCCGGCGCCACTGAAGAATGCCATTGACGTCGGCTCGCGGCCTTATGGCAAAAGCGTCTGGAGTCGCAAGCCGGGAGCGGTGATCAGCGTGTCGCCGGGGGCGATCGGTGGTTTCGGGGCGAATCAGCATCTGCGCCAGTCGTTCGTGTTTCTCGATGTGCCGTGCATGCAGCAGCCGGAAGCGTATCTGGGCGGCGCGGGTTCAGCGTTTGATGAGGCGGGCAAGTTGAGTGAGTCGGTGAAACCTTTTCTGCAGAGTTTCATCAATGCTTACGGACAATTCGTAGAGCAACACAAAAAATAACCTCACCGAAATCCCCTGTGGGAGCGAGCCTGCTCGCGAAGGCGTCGTCAGTCGTTGCATTTTTGGCGACTGACACTGCGCCTTCGCGAGCAGGCTCGCTCCCACAGGTTTATCTGTTCGGCTCGGCATTAGTCGTGTTCTTTTTACCCAATTATTGAAGGCTGTTGCGGATGCTCGCTGCGTCACTGATTTTCCTGCTGACCATCACCCTTGTCATCTGGCAACCCAAAGGCCTCGGCGTCGGCTGGAGTGCGACGCTTGGCGCCGTATTGGCGCTGATTTTCGGCGTCGTCCATCTCAGCGATATCCCGCTGGTGTGGCAAATCATCTGGAACGCCACCGGCACCTTTGTCGCGCTGATCATCATCAGCCTGCTGCTCGACGAAGCCGGTTTTTTCAACTGGGCCGCGCTGCATGTGGCGCGCTGGGGACGCGGCAGCGGGCGCAAGCTGTTTGCTTTTATGGTGCTGCTCGGCGCGCTGGTTTCGGCGCTGTTTGCCAACGACGGGGCGGCACTGATTCTCACGCCGATCGTGATTTCGATGTTGCTGGCGTTACGCTTTTCCCCGGCGGCGACATTGGCCTTCGTCATGGGCGCAGGCTTCATCGCCGATACCGCGAGCCTGCCGCTGGTGGTGTCGAACCTGGTCAACATCGTTTCGGCGGACTTCTTTCACATCGGTTTCAACCGCTACGCAGCGGTGATGGTGCCGGTCAACTTCGTCAGTGTGGCGGCGACGCTGGGCATGCTGCTGTGGTTTTTCCGCCGTGACATTCCGGCGGCTTACGACCCCGAACAACTCGAACATCCAGAGACCGCGATCCACGACAAAGCGACGTTTTATGCCGGTTGGGCGGTGTTGGTGATCCTGCTGATCGGTTGCTTTGCGCTGGAACCATTGGGCATTCCGATCAGTGCGATTTCCGCCGTGTGCGCCGCGCTGTTGCTGGGCATCGCCGCCCGTGGTCACAAGATTTCCACGCGCAAGGTGATGAAAGAAGCTCCGTGGCAGATCGTGATCTTCTCGCTGGGCATGTACCTGGTGGTCTATGGCCTGCGCAATGCCGGGCTGACCGGTTATCTGGCCGGCTGGCTGGACGTTTTCGCCGGTCACGGTGTGTGGGGCGCGGCAATGGGCACCGGTGTGCTGACGGCGTTGCTGTCGTCGATCATGAACAACTTGCCGACGGTGCTGATTGGTTTGTTGTCGATCGATGCGAGCCAAGCGAGTGGGGTGGTCAAGGAGGCGATGATCTATGCCAACGTGATTGGCAGTGATCTGGGGCCGAAGATCACGCCGATTGGCAGTCTGGCCACTTTGCTGTGGCTGCATGTGCTGGAGCGCAAGGGGATTCATATTGGCTGGGGGTATTACTTCAGGGTGGGGATTGTGCTGACGGTGCCGGTGTTGTTGGTGACGTTGGCGGCTTTGGCTTTGCGGCTTTCGTTGTAGACCGAGGTGGCCCATTCGCGAGCAAGCTCGCTCCCACATTTGGAATGCATTCTAATGTGGGAGCGAGCTTGCTCGCGAAGGGGTCATATCAAACGCCAAAAAACTCAGGGCTGGCCGGGAACATTCGGCCAAAGATCGGACACCAGAAACAACCGCTCCGCCTCTTCCCATTCCCCCTGCGCATTCTCGATCAGGCGCACCATCAACTGCGCCGGGGCCAACGGTTCGAGGTCTTCCAGCCACATCCGTAAATGCTCCAACGTCCATGTCTGATCCGCCGGGTAGTGTGCCGGCGCCAGCCAGGCGTGGCGGGGCAGGGGTTGCCAGCGTCCGGCCGGACGTTGCGCGACGAACGCCGGCCAATCCTTTTGATGCAACCAGCTGCCGCGTAAATGCTGCGGATGCGCACCGCTCGGCGATTCAGCCTGCCCCGGCCATGGGTACAACAGATATCCGCCGAGCCACAGTTGCGCGCTGAACGATTCGATATCCAGCGCCGCGAGCACTTCGCGACTTTCCGCGCGCGCCGAGATTGGTAACTGATGTTCGGCCAGATGCGCCAGTTTGCGGTCGAGCCGATCATGACAACCCGGCCCCAGCCACTGCGCCGGATCACGGCCATCGCCATTCTGCGGGCCGAGGTAAAGCTTGATCGCCAGCTCGAGGTGATGCACGCCATCGCGATCACGCAGCAACATGTCCAGTTCACCGAGGGTGTGGCCCTCGCGGCGGATCGGCAGATTGGCCGCGATCAGTTCAATCCCCGGCGCATGCTCCACGGCAAACTGCCACAGCCGCTCGTAATACAGGCCCAGACGCCGCGTGCGTGCCTGCGATAACCAATGCAGCAGGCCATAACTGTCGCGGTCGAGCTGGCGCAACCAGTGTTCCAGGCGTTCGGGATCGTGCACCCAATCGCTGCCGGCCAGCGGATGGCGCTGCGGCCACGGCGTGCTGGCGAGCATCGGCGGGGCGAGGATCACCCACGCCAGATCGCGCACTTCCGGATGGCGTAATTGGTGAGGCAACTGGAGCAAGTCGGGAAATAGGATCATCTTGCGAGCATAGCCGTAAACACGAGCGCACCCTTGAGGCTGAAAGGATTTTGTCTAACCGGCGCTTTCGCCCATAATCGGGTTTTTCGCGTTTTCGATTGTCCGCAGAGGTCTCATGGAGCAATTTCGTAATATCGGCATCATCGGTCGCCTGGGCAGTTCCCAGGTGCTGGATACCGTCCGCCGACTGAAACGGTTTCTGCTCGATCGTCACCTGCATGTGATCCTCGAAGACACCATCGCCGAAGTCCTGCCGGGCCACGGCCTGCAAACTTCGTCGCGCAAGATGCTCGGTGAAGTCTGCGACATGGTCATCGTCGTCGGCGGTGACGGCAGCCTGCTCGGCGCCGCGCGGGCGCTGGCCAAACACAATATTCCGGTGCTGGGGATCAACCGTGGCAGCCTCGGCTTCCTCACCGATATTCGCCCGGACGAGCTGGAAGTCGAAGTCGCCAAAGTGCTCGACGGCCACTATCTGGTGGAAAACCGCTTCCTGCTGCAAGCCGAAGTGCGCCGCCATGCCGAGGCCATTGGCCAGGGCGACGCGCTCAACGACGTGGTGCTGCACCCCGGCAAATCGACGCGGATGATCGAGTTCGAGCTGTACATCGACGGCCAGTTCGTTTGCAGCCAGAAGGCCGACGGCCTGATCGTCGCCACGCCGACCGGTTCCACCGCGTATGCGCTGTCTGCCGGCGGTCCGATCATGCATCCCAAGCTCGATGCCATTGTGATCGTGCCGATGTACCCCCATATGTTGTCGAGCCGGCCAATTGTGGTCGATGGCAACAGTGAGCTGAAAATCGTCGTGTCGAAAAACATGCAGATTTACCCGCAAGTCTCCTGCGACGGGCAGAACCACTTCACCTGCGCGCCGGGCGACACCATCACCGTCAGCAAGAAAGCGCAGAAACTGCGACTGATTCATCCGCTCGACCATAACTACTACGAAGTCTGCCGCACCAAGCTCGGCTGGGGCAGCAAGCTGGGCGGTGGAGGCGACTGATGCTCGATCCCGCGCGCAGTTATGACCTGATTGGTGACGTGCACGGATGCGCCCTGACCCTCGAACACTTGCTTGACCGCCTCGGTTATCACAAGCAGGGCGGGGTCTGGCGGCATCCATCGCGCATGGCCGTGTTTGTCGGCGACATCATCGACCGAGGCCCGCGCATTCGCGAGGCGCTGCACATCGTCCACGACATGGTCGAGGCGGGGCAGGCGCTGTGCATCATGGGCAACCACGAATTCAACGCACTGGGCTGGAGCACCCCGGCGCCACCGGGCAGCGGCAAGCAGTTCGTCCGCGAACACACGCCGCGCCATGCGCGCCTGCTGCACGAGACCCTGACGCAATTTGAAGACCATCCCGGCGACTGGCACGATTTCCAGCGCTGGTTTTATGAGTTGCCGCTGTTTGTCGACGCCGGACGCTTCCGCGTCGTCCACGCTTGCTGGGATGCCGGCTTGATCGAACCGTTGCGCGCGCTGTTCCCCAATGGCTGCATCGACGAACACTTCCTGCAAGCCTCGGCGGTGCCGGACAGTTTCGCTTGCACCGTGTTCGACCGCCTGCTGCGCGGCACCGACATGCGCTTGCCACACGGTTTGACCATGACCAGCGGCGACGGCCTGGTGCGCTCGTTCTTCCGCACCAAGTTCTGGGAAGATGACCCGAAAACCTACGGCGATATCGTCTTCCAGCCCGATGCACTGCCGGAACCGGTCGCACAGACTCCGCTGACCTCCAGCGAAAAAAACAACCTGCTGCGCTACGGCGTCGACGAGCCGTTGCTGTTCGTCGGCCACTACTGGCGCAGCGGCAAACCGGCGCCGATCCGCCCGAACCTCGCGTGCCTGGATTACAGCGCGGTGCTCTACGGCAAACTGGTCGCCTATCGTCTGGATCAGGAAACTCGTCTGGATCCGCATAAATTTGTCTGGGTCGATGTCGAGCGGCCGGAGGTGCTGCAATGAGTGCGGTAGAGGTATTGCGTCTGCCGTTGGCGGTGGACTTGAGTGGCTTCGTCAAATTGCTGCAACGCATGCAAGTGCCACATCGCGTCAGTGAAGAGGCCGGCGAACAAGTGTTGTGGGCACCGGCGGAAATCAGCGAAGACGTGCGCTCGTTGTACGAACGCTTCCCGGCGGGTGATCCCGATCAGCAAATGGACATTCCCGTCGCGCCGACCTTCAAGCGGCCGAGCTTCGCCGAGCAACTGAAATACGCCAAGGCCACCGGGTTCATCCTGTTGTTGTGCCTGATCGTTGGCGGGCTGACCTACCTCGGTGAAAACCTGCAGACCTTGCGCTGGCTGACCTTCCTCGATTTTCAGGTGGTCGGCGAGTACATCCATTTCACACCGTTAGCCGACAGTCTGGCGGCGGGGCAGTGGTGGCGTCTGGTCACACCGATGCTGATCCACTTCGGCATCCTCCACCTGGCCATGAACGGCATGTGGTACTGGGAGCTGGGACGGCGCATCGAGTCGCGCCAGGGCAGTATTAACCTGATCGGCCTGACGCTGTTGTTCAGCCTGGTGTCCAACTACGCGCAGTTTGCCTGGAGCGGTCCGACCTTGTTCGGCGGTCTGTCCGGCGTACTTTACGGTTTGCTCGGGCATTGCTGGATCTTCCAGCTGCTGGCACCGAACCCGGCCTATCGCCTGCCGCGCGGCGTGCTGGTGATGATGCTGGTGTGGTTGCTGGTGTGCATGTCCGGGCTGATCTCGATGATCGGTTTCGGCGAAATCGCCAACGCCGCCCACGTCGGCGGGTTACTCATCGGATGCTTCACCGGTTTGTTGGGTGGTTTGTATAACCGCCGTAAACTGGCCGCCTGAAATTTTCAGTAGATAAAGAGCACGGAGACCCTGATGTCCTCTTTTAACGACATGATCAACAACATTACCCCGGACATCTACGAGAGCCTGAAACTGGCCGTTGAAATCGGCAAGTGGTCCGACGGTGGCAAGCTCACCGCCGAGCAGCGCGAGCTGTCGTTGCAGGCGATGATCGCCTGGGAAATCCAGAACCTGCCTGAAGACCAGCGCACCGGTTACATGGGTCCGCAGGAATGTGCATCGAAGTCGATCGAAGTGCCGAACATCCTGTTCAAATCGGATGCCATCCATTGATCGAGATTGGCCGCGGTGCAATCAGCAAAATGTCGGCGCGTCTGGACGGGCCGAACGTGCAATACGCGTTTCGTCTGGATGACGTCGAGGTGCCGGTCAACCCGTTGATCGGCACCACGGTGCGTCTGGAATACCTCGGGGCGATCCACTGCACCCATTGCGGGCGGAAGACCAAAACCAGTTTCAGTCAGGGTTATTGCTACCCGTGCATGACCAAACTGGCGCAGTGCGACCTGTGCATCATGAGCCCGGAGCGCTGCCACTATGACGCCGGCACCTGTCGCGATCCCGCGTGGGGCGAGCAGTTCTGCATGACCGATCACGTGGTTTACCTGTCCAATTCGTCGGGCATCAAGGTTGGCATCACTCGTGCTACGCAACTGCCGACTCGCTGGATCGATCAGGGTGCATGTCAGGCGTTGCCGATCATGCGCGTTTCGACGCGGCAGCAATCGGGCTTCGTTGAAGATTTGTTCCGCAGTCAGGTAGCCGACAAGACCAACTGGCGCGCGTTGCTCAAGGGCGATGCGGTGGCGGTCGATCTGGCACAAGTGCGCGATCAACTGTTCGAGAGTTGCGCTGAAGGTCTGCAAGGCCTGCAAGAGCGATTCGGCCTGCAGGCGATTCAGACCATTGCCGACGTCGAACCGCTGGAAATCCGCTACCCGGTCGAGCAATACCCGGCCAAAATCGTCAGCTTCAACCTGGACAAGAACCCGATTGCCGAAGGCACGTTGTTGGGGATCAAGGGCCAGTACCTGATCTTCGATACCGGCGTGATCAATATTCGCAAGTACACGGCTTATCAGCTCGCCGTGCATCAATAAGGACTCCAGCATGCGCACCGAACAACCGAAGATGATTTACCTCAAGGACTATCAGGCGCCCGAGTACCTGATCGACGAAACACACCTGACCTTCGAGTTGTTCGAGGATCACAGCCTGGTGCACGCGCAGTTGGTGATGCGCCGCAACCCGGCGCGTGGCCCGGGCCTGCCGCCGCTGGTGCTCGATGGCCAGCAGCTGGAATTGTTGACGGTAACGCTGGCTGATAAGGAGCTTGGCGCTGCTGACTATCAATTGTCCGAGAATCATCTGACCCTGCAGCCGACCGCCGAAACCTTCACAGTCGACACCAGCGTCAGGATCCACCCGGAAACCAACACTGCGCTGGAAGGCCTGTACAAGTCCGGCACGATGTTCTGCACCCAGTGCGAGGCCGAGGGTTTCCGCAAGATCACTTATTACCTCGACCGCCCGGACGTGATGAGCAAGTTCACCACCACCGTGGTCGCCGAACAGCACAGCTACCCGGTGCTGCTCTCCAACGGCAACCCGATCGCCTCGGGCCCGGGCGAAGACGGCCGGCACTGGGCAACCTGGGAAGACCCGTTCATGAAACCGGCGTACCTGTTTGCGCTGGTGGCCGGTGATTTGTGGTGCGTCGAAGACACCTTCACCACCATGACCGAACGCAACGTCGCGCTGCGCATTTATGTCGAGCCGGAAAACATCGACAAGTGCCAGCACGCGATGAACAGCCTGAAGAAGTCGATGCGCTGGGACGAAGAGGTCTACGGTCGCGAGTACGATCTGGACATCTTCATGATCGTCGCCGTGAACGACTTCAACATGGGTGCGATGGAGAACAAAGGCCTTAACATCTTCAACTCCAGCGCCGTACTGGCTCGCGCCGAAACCGCTACCGATGCCGCCCACCAGCGCGTCGAGGCGATCGTCGCCCACGAATACTTCCACAACTGGTCGGGCAACCGCGTGACCTGCCGCGACTGGTTCCAGCTGTCGCTGAAGGAAGGCTTCACGGTGTTCCGTGATTCCGGCTTCTCCGCCGACATGAACTCGGCCACGGTCAAGCGCATTCAAGACGTGGCTTACCTGCGAACCCACCAGTTCGCCGAAGATGCCGGCCCGATGGCCCACGCCGTGCGCCCGGACAGCTTCATCGAAATCTCCAACTTCTACACCCTGACCGTGTACGAAAAGGGCTCGGAAGTGGTCGGCATGATCCACACCCTGCTCGGCGCCGAAGGCTTCCGTAAAGGCAGCGATCTGTACTTCGATCGCCATGACGGCCAAGCCGTGACCTGCGACGACTTCATCAAGGCGATGGAAGATGCCAATGGCGTCGATCTGACCCAGTTCAAGCGCTGGTACAGCCAGGCTGGCACGCCACGTCTGGCGGTGAGTGAGTCGTACGACGCCGCCGCGAAAACCTACAGCCTGACCTTCCGCCAGAGCTGCCCGGAAACCCCGGACAAAGTTGAAAAACTGCCGTTCGTGATTCCGGTCGAACTCGGCCTGCTCGACAGCCAAGGCAACGAGATTGCTCTGCGTCTGAGCGGTGAAGCGGCGGCGCAAGGCACCACCCGCGTGATCTCGGTGACGGAAGCCGAACAGACCTTCACCTTCGTTGATATCGCTGAACAGCCGCTGCCCTCGCTGCTGCGCGGCTTCTCCGCACCGGTGAAACTGAGCTTCCCGTACAACCGCGATCAACTGATGTTCCTGATGCAGCACGACAGCGACGGTTTCAACCGCTGGGATGCCGGTCAGCAACTGTCGGTGCAAGTGCTGCAAGAACTGATTGGCCAGCAGCAGAAGGGTGAGAGACTGAAGCTCGATCCGCGTCTGGTGTCGGCACTGCGCACGGTGCTGTCGGATGAGTCGCTGGATCAGGCGATGGTCGCCGAAATGCTCTCGTTGCCGGGTGAGGCGTACCTCACTGAAATCAGCGAAGTGGCGGATGTCGATGCGATTCATATCGCCCGTGAGTTCGCCCGTCAGCAACTGGCGGAAAGTCTGTTCGAAGCGCTGTGGCTGCGTTATCAGGCCAACCGTGATCTGTCGAAGCAAACCCCGTATGTGGCCGAAGCCGAGCATTTCGCCCGTCGCGCGTTGCAGAACATTGCGCTGTCGTACCTGATGCTCAGCGGCAAACCGGAAGTCCTGGCGGCGGCGCTGGAGCAATTCGAAGCGGCCGACAACATGACCGAACGCCTGACGGCGCTGGCGGTGCTGGTCAATTCGCCGTTCGAAGAACAGAAGGCTGCGGCGCTGGCGAGTTTCGCCGAGCACTTCAAGGACAACCCGCTGGTCATGGATCAGTGGTTCAGCGTGCAGGCCGGCAGCACCTTGCCGGGCGGGCTGGAGCGGGTGAAAGCGTTGATGCAGCACCCGGCGTTCAACATCAAGAACCCGAACAAGGTGCGTGCATTGGTTGGCGCGTTTGCCGGGCAGAACCTGATCAACTTCCACGCGGCCGATGGCTCGGGTTATCGCTTCCTCGCGGATCTGGTGATCGAATTGAACGGCTTCAACCCGCAGATCGCTTCGCGTCAACTGGCGCCGCTGACGCGCTGGCGCAAATATGACGATGCGCGTCAGGCCTTGATGAAGGGCGAGCTGGAGCGGATTCGGGCGTCGGGGCAGTTGTCGAGTGATGTGTATGAGGTGGTGAGCAAAAGCCTGGCTTGATGGGCCCCTCACCCTAACCCTCTCCCAGTGGGAGAGGGGACTGACCGAGGTGTCTTTGCGCTATACGCCGACCTGAATGGCCGAGTCGAACTCAGGTTTTGAACAGCAAGAAGATCGGCTCCCTTTCCCCTTCGCCCCCTTGGGGGCGGTCCGACGTTTCGGGAGGGCTGGGGTGAGGGGGTACGATCCAGGCCTCACCACAAACCCCAAGCCGTACACATAAAAAAACGCCGCATTAACCAATGCGGCGTTTTTATTGACTAAAAGTTACTTCAGGTCGAAACGATCCAGATTGGTGACCTTCGTCCACGCCGCAACAAAGTCCTTAACAAACTGCTCCTTCGCATCCGAACTGGCATACACCTCGGCCAACGCCCTCAACTGCGCGTTGGAACCAAACACCAGATCCACCCGCGTCGCGGTCCACTTCACACTGCCGGTTTTACGGTCGCGTCCTTCAAACTCATCCGCATCCCTTGAAGTCGGCTTCCACTCCACGCCCATGTCCAGCAAGTTGGTGAAGAAGTCATTGGTCAGCGCTTCAGTCTGCGAGGTGAACACACCATGCCGGGTTTGCCCGACGTTGGTGTTCAACACCCGCAAGCCACCCAGCAGCACAGTCATTTCCGGCGCGGTGAGCGTCAGTAGCTGCGCCTTGTCGATCAGCAGTGCTTCCGCCGAAACGGTGTATTTGCCTTTGCTGTAGTTGCGGAAGCCATCGGCAATCGGCTCAAGGAAACCAAAGGAATCTACGTCGGTTTGCTCCTGGCTTGCATCCGCGCGGCCGGGCGTGAACGGCACGGTGACCGAATGGCCGGCGTTTTTCGCCGCTTGCTCGACCCCGGCGTTGCCCGCCAACACGATCAGGTCTGCCAGTGAGACTTTCTTGCCGGCGCCGCCGCCATTGAACTCGTTCTGAATGCCCTCAAGGGTTTGCAGCACTTTGGCCAGTTGCTCAGGCTGGTTGGCCTGCCAGAATTTCTGCGGTGCCAGACGCAGACGACCGCCGTTCGCGCCGCCGCGCTTGTCCGAACCGCGGAACGTCGAGGCGGCAGCCCAAGCGGTCGAGACCAGTTGCGACACTGAAAGTCCTGACGCGAGGATTTTGCCTTTCAGCGCAGTAGCGTCGCCGTCGTCGATCAGCGGGTGAGCGACAGCGGGAATCGGATCCTGCCACAGCAGTTCTTCGCTCGGCAGTTCCGGGCCGAGATAGCGGGACAGTGGGCCCATGTCGCGGTGGATCAGTTTGTACCAGGCACGGGCGAAGGCGTCGGCCAATTGATCCGGATTGGCGAGGAAACGCCGCGAGATCTGCTCGTAAGCCGGGTCGAAACGCAGCGCCAGATCGGATGTAAGCATGGTCGGCGAGAGTTTTTTGCTCGGGTCATGGGCGTGCGGAACGGTGCCGGCACCGGCGCCGTTTTTCGGTATCCACTGGTGTGCACCGGCCGGGCTTTTGCTCAGCTCCCACTCGAAGCCGAAGAGGTTTTCCAGGTAGTTGTTGCTCCACTTCGTCGGTGTGGTGGTCCAGGTTACTTCGAGGCCGCTGGTGATGGTGTCGGCGCCCTTGCCGGTGCCGAAGGCGTTGCGCCAGCCGAGGCCCTGTTCTTCGAGGCCGGCCGCTTCCGGCTCGGGCCCGACATTGTCGGCAGGGCCGGCGCCGTGGGTTTTACCGAAGGCGTGACCGCCGGCGATCAGTGCCACGGTTTCTTCATCGTTCATGGCCATGCGGCCAAAGGTTTCGCGGATATCGTGGGCGGAAGCGACCGGGTCCGGATTGCCTTCCGGACCTTCGGGGTTCACGTAGATCAGGCCCATCTGCACTGCAGCGAGGGGGTTTTCCAGATTGCGTTCGCCCTGATCGGTGCGGCTTTCTTCTTTGCCATGCAAATCCGGCTCGGCGACCAGCGTGCCGTCTCCGGGCTCCTGCATGGCAGACTTGTCTTTGCCATAACGGCTGTCGCCGCCCAGCCACTCGTGTTCCGAGCCCCAATAAACATCTTCGTCCGGCTCCCACACATCGGGGCGGCCACCGGAGAAACCGAAGGTTTTGAACCCCATGGATTCCAGCGCAACGTTACCGGTGAGAACGATCAGGTCAGCCCAGGAAATGTTGCGGCCATATTTCTGTTTGATCGGCCACAGCAGGCGCCGAGCCTTGTCGAGGCTGACGTTGTCCGGCCAGCTGTTCAATGGTGCAAAGCGTTGTTGCCCGGAGCCGGCGCCACCACGGCCATCGGCGGTGCGATAAGTGCCAGCGCTGTGCCAGGCCATGCGGATGAAGAGGGGGCCGTAGTGGCCAAAGTCGGCCGGCCACCAGTCCTGAGAGTCGGTCATCAGCGCATTGAGATCTTGTTTCAGCGCTTGAAAGTCGAGGCTTTTGAAGGCTTTGGCGTAGTCGAAATCCTTGCCCAGTGGGTTGGACTTTGGCGAATGCTGACTGAGGATTTTCAGGTTGAGTTGATCCGGCCACCAGTCACGGTTCGTCGTACCACCACCGGCGGCGTGGTTGAACGGGCATTTCGATTCGTTTGCCATGTTCGGGTCCTTATCAGGTCTGCTACGGCCGGCTCGTGCCGACTTCGGACTAGTAAGGCTAGACCCGACTTGGAGAGTCAGCTAATAGGCCGACTATTGGACATTGATAGTCAGAACCTTTTACTGCGCGCTCGCCCTTATAGAACTTTGGTCAGGTGGATTGCGCGGTGTCGTCATCCGGCACGTCGTCGAGAATATCCTCTTGCCCCGGCAATTCAGTAATCACACTGAAGTCCGTCACCTCAACCGCACCCAGCCCATACCCCAGCAAATGGAAAGAAAACGCTTTGCGCTCTTGCGGGTTGTCGAAGCTGAAGTTCATTTCCAGTGGCTGGTCGGCGGTTGCGACCATCTCCTCAGGCAGACCGATCTGCACGTCCTGTTCGAATTCCTTGGCCTTGAGCTGAATGTACGCCGCCTGCTGCGGGTCGACTGAACGTACCGTCAGACGCACGCGAGTGTGCGAGCCTTTGGGCATTTCCAGGTACTGCGCACCGATCAGATTGTCGGCCCAGTCATCCTTGATTTGCGCTTGCAGCGGGATGACGTTGGTACTGCCGAACTGATAGCGGTGATTGAGCGGTGTGCGCAGCAGCGACAGGTCGAGGGCGTTGGCGCGCGCGGCGATTTGCCGGGCCGGGTGGCCGCTGTAGTTGCCTTTGTACGTGGCACTTTCGGCGATGAAACCGGCGCTTTCGTAGTAGCGGCAACGGCGTGGCATGTCGCACTCGGAGAAGATTCCCTGACCGTTGTGATAGCGCAGTTTGCCGTTGGTGAACGACATGATTTCGCGGCCGCTGTCGTAGTCGCGAAACAGCGAACGACCGCTCAGCGCGGAAGGCACTGGCAGGTCGAAATAGTCGAGGATCGAGGTGCTCAGATCGACGTGGCCATACACGCCTTTGTTCAGTCGTGGCAGTTGTTCATGTTCTGGCGCCAGGGTCAGATTGAAACCCCACGACGAGGCCAGTCGCACGCCATCGATGCCGTGGGATTCGTCGGAAGTGATCACCACCAGCGTGTCTTTCAGAACACCCTGACGTTCGAGGCCGCTGAGGAACTGTTCCAGCGCGTCGTCGAGATAACCGACGGCGGCTTGTTTTGGCGTTTCGTAGCGCTCCAGATATTCCTCGGGCGCGGAGTAGGGCTGATGGGTGCCGACGGTCAGCAATGTCAGCATCCACGGTTTTTTCTGCTTTTTCAGTTGGCCGACATAATCCAGCGCGCCTTCGAAAAACGCCTTGTCATCCTTGCCCCACGGGAATTCCAGATAGTTGCTGTTGCTGAACCATTCGAGACCATGAGTCGCATCGAAACCGATGTGCGGCATGATCTTGTCTTTGGCCATGAAACGCAGGCCGGCACCTTGCAGATAGTGTGTGCTGAAGCCGTGCTCCCGCAGTTGCGCCGGCAGGCAGGCCTGATTGCGCTCGTTGAGAGTGAGCATCTCCACGCCTTTGGGCGTGCCGTTGTTGAGTTTGTCGTAGTCACCGCAAAGCATCGCGTACAGACCGCGAATGGTCTGGTGCGTATGCAGCACGTAATCCGGGGTGTTCATGCCGCGCTCGGCCCAGCGGCTGAGGTTGGGCATCAGGTCTTCCTGATAATGGCTGCCGATGGCCTCGCGGTTGGCGCGGATGTAGGCACCGGGAATGCCTTCAAGGGCGATGATCAGTACGTTGCTCGCCTGACCTGGTGCGGCCAGCAGCTTCTGCCCGTTGAGGTCGACGTCGGTGAGTCCGGCCATGGCCGGCGCGGGTTCTTCGACATCGCCATCGAGCCATTCCTCGGCCCGGATCTGCAAATCGGCCACTTCGGTGGCCAGCAACTGGTGCGGCAGATTGTACTGGCGCCACGGATCCGCTTCGCTTGGCCACAGGTTTTGCGCGCCCCAGTGCGCGGCGAACAGCGCCAGCGGCGCGCCCCAGACCGCACGGGGAAGGGCTGGACGCGGCGTGCCACGGCCAGCAAATTGGGTCAGCAGCCAGAGCAGCAGGGCGAGCAGCAAGGTGATGCCCAATGCCGGATGCGCCAGCCCGCCGCCGGTGGAGTTCTCGACGAACTGCGGATCGATCAGGTAATGAATGTCGGAAGGTGTCGGCAAACGTCCAACCGCGCTGACCAGCTCAGCCGTCGCCACCGCCAGCAAGCCCCAGAACACCAATACCGGCAAGGCCAGCCACCACACCCGACGATGCAGCAAAACCACCAGCAGGCTGCCGATGGCCAGGTCCGACACATAGCCCAGCGGTGTCGACCAGCCCAGTGCTGCACGCAGGCACACCGGCACAATCAACACGAGAAAAATCAGCGAAAAGAGGCGGGCATACGGCTGCCGCAACCGGTTAAAAAGAGCGCTCACAAAAAAAGACCTTCCAGCCATTAAAACGTCATAAAAGTGTGGGCGATGATACCAAGGGTAGGCTGTCTGATCGCCCTTTTAAACGCACAGCTGATGCGCTGGCGCGGTGCCCTCTGAAGGTGCTGAAATGTCTGCGGCCCTGACCGGGCCTCGTGTGGCAGGGCAATCGGACATATTGCTGCGGGTGGATTTATTGTTTCAGGCTGTTTAACCCGTCATCCGGCAACGAAGATCCAGTGTGGGAGCGAGCTTGCTCGCGAAGGCGATCTTTCAGTCGACAGAGCTTTTGCCTGTGCCGACGCTTTCGCGAGCAAGCTCGCTCCCACATTTGATGTGTAGGCAGACCAGGCAAGCAGAATGAGCCTTTGATCCGTAAAAGCTGCATTTGCGAAACGTTGCGATTTACAATGCGCATCTTCTGTTGGAGATCGGCCTTCGTGGACGTCCTCACACAACTGCTTGCTCAGCTTGAGCGATGGGTGATCACCCCGGTCACCACGCAATTTTTCGGCCTGTTCGACCTCAATGGTCGCCTCGGCGTGGTTTTTCTTTGTGCTTCGTTCAGCATTGCCTACGCACTGTTCCGCTTTAGAAAGTCGCGCCAGCTGACCGATGCGCAGACCTTCTGGCAATACATTGGCGGCCGGCGCGTGTTCGGCCATCGCTCGGCATGGCTCGATTACCGCTACTACTTCATCAAGGCGATACTGAAAGTGGCGCTGGTCTTGCCGCTGGTGGCCTTGGTTGATCCGTACATTCTGCGCTCAGGCGACTATCTGCAGTTTTTCACGCAACTGTGGGGCGCACGCGAGCAAGTGCCCAATCACCCATGGATCGCCTCGCTCTACGGCTTCGGCGTGTTCCTGCTCAGAGACTTCCTGCATTACTGGATTCATCGCGCCTTTCATTCGCGCTACCTGTGGGATTTTCACAAGGTTCATCATTCCGCGCCGGTACTGGTACCGGCCACGGCGAGCCGCATTCATATCGTCGAAACACTGGCAGAAAGACTGGTCATGGCCGTCGGCCTCGCGGCGTTTGCCGGCGTGGTCTGGTACGCCTGTGGTGGTGAAGTCAGCCGCTACACCTTGTTCGGCGTGACCTGGCTGGTGTTGTTCGTCAACAGCCTGGCAGCCAATCTGCGTCACAGTCACGTCTGGCTATCGTTCGGCCCGAGGATCGAGCATGTGCTCAACAGCCCGGCGCAACACCAAATTCACCACAGCGATGCGCCACGTCACCACAACAAGAACTTCGCCACCAATCTGTCGGTGTGGGACTGGATGTTCGGCACGCTGTATCTCACCACTTCGACACCGGAACCGCTGCGCTTCGGCACTGGCGAAGCAGACCGAGAACGTTACCTGACGTTGTACAGCCTGATCGTTATGCCTTTTGTCGACAGCGCCCGGCGCTTACTGCCCGCCAGACGTCCTCGTGCTATCTTTATGCGATAAAGATATTTAATTTCTGTTTTTTATATCTATAAAGTCAGACCTTTCAGCAAACCACCCCATGCTGCGAGGTTGTCATGGCCACACCGTTCAAACGTTCCGGACTGACTCTGTTGGCCGCTTCCCTGGCCGCGAGTGCGTTGTTCAGCACCGGCGCTCAGGCCGAAGGCAAGATCAGCATCGCCCAGCAATTCGGCATCGGTTACCTGATTCTCGATGTGGTGCGCGATCAGAACCTCATCGAAAAACACGGTAAAGAGCAGGGCCTCGACATCAAGGTCGACTGGAACAGCATTTCCGGCGCTACAGCAATGAATGAGGCGCTGCTGACTGGTTCGCTCGATGTGGTTTCGGCGGGCGTGCCGCCGATGCTCACCGTGTGGGATCGCACCAAAGGCAAACAGAACGTCAAAGCCATCGCCGCACTGGGTTCGATGCCCAACTATTTGTTGACCAACAACCCGAACATCAAAACGCTCAAGGACTTCAGCGACAAGGATCGGATTGCTGTGCCGGCCGCCGGTGTCGGCTTCCAGTCACGCACCTTGCAGATCGAGACCGCCAAGGAATTCGGCGACGCCCAGTACAAGAAATTCGACGATATTTCGGTGAGCCTGCCGCACCCCGATGCGACGGCCGCGCTGATTGCCGGCGGCTCGGAAATCAACTCGCATTTCTCCAGCCCGCCGTTTCAATACCAGGCCCTGCAGAATCCCAACGTGCACAAAGTGTTGAGTTCCTACGACGTGCTCGGCGGACAGGCAACGTTCAACGTGCTCTACACCACGGAAAAATTCCACGACGAAAACCCGAAAACCTATAAGGCGTTCTACGACGCGTTGGCTGAGGCTGAGAAGATCATCAAGGCTGACAAACCCGCTGCTGCACAGGCTTATATTCGCGTAGAACAGTCGAAGTTGCCGCTGGCCCTGGTCGAGCAAATCGTCAAGGATCCGGAGATCGACTTCACCGTGGTGCCACAGCGCACGTTTATTTACGCAGAGAAATTGCAGGAACTGGGCGTGCTGAAGAACAAGGCGGGGAGCTGGAAGGATTATTTCTTTGAAGAGGCGCATGGTGGTGCGGGGAGTTGATGGAGAGGCGATATCGGTACTTCGCCTCAGATGTACTAAGGCATGTTGGCGCGTTTCCGAAGAACAGTGGCCTGCCCATATTACAGGCCGCTGTCAGGCAGAAAGTTAGTCAACTACCGTGAGAATTTCATAAGTAAAATGAGGCCCAGGCCACCATTTGATTGTAAGTATTACTTCTTCGCCTGAGATCAAACACCACCTTGGTACGATTCCGTGAGTTTCCATTTTCTTGAGGTCCGTGACATCGGTAGTGTGCGCACGACCGTCTTGCAAGTGCACGCCCACTTCATAGCGGTTCATTTTTACGGCAGGGGTAACTATGGCGCCGAATGTTTCAGTTTTCGACAATGAAATGGTTTTCGCCTGATGATCCAGACCCTGAAATTCAAAGGGCAAGTCATTGATGTGTTTTAAAGCCATTTTTCATCTCTCCGCAAACCCCTGCACATTTTGCAGGCGAGGCCAGCGTAACCAGTGGCCCACCGCATGCCCACTGTAAGAACTGACAGTTTTTTATAACGAAAAGAAATTGCTGTTCGCTGTAACGGCTATATGGATTGATGAGCACCAGCGGCCACAATCAATGTAAAAAAAAGGGGCGGCCTGATCATCGATCAGGCCGCCCCTTTTTTATTGGCGCTCAGTCAGATCAATGCATTTTGCTGTGATCGTGACCTTCCATGTTGGTCAGCGCACGAACCGGTGCCTTCACTTCGATGGTCTCTTTTTCGCCCTTGGCGTTTTCCACGGTCAGGGTCAGCGGAACTGTTTCGCCTTCCTTCAACTGACCATTCAGCTTCATCAGCATCACGTGGTAGCCGTTCGGATCAAGTTTGACGGCTTTACCAGCGGGCAGGTCGACCGACTTCACTTCGCCCATTTTCATCACATCGCCGTTCATGGTCATTTCGTGGATCTGCACATCTTTGGCCTCTGGCGTCGCGACGCTGAGCAACTTGCTGTCGCTGTCGGCGGTGAGGGTCATGAACGCGCCGCTGGCGGTCTGGGTTGGCACGGTGGCACGCACCCAGGCGTCGTCGACTTTGGTCTGCGCGGAGACCTGGAACGCCAGGCCCAGCAGAGACAGACCGATGACAGCGCGTTTGATGTGGTTCAGAACAGGTTGCATCAGCAAACCTCCATAACAGTAAGCAAATCTTCAGTGCATTGTTCTGCCGAAAGCGAGGTGGACAGCCCCAGGCGCAAGCCGCCATTGGAGTCGTAAACGTAACTGGTGGCAGTGTGCGAGATGGTATAGGTGTCGCCGGCGGGGACTTTCTCGTAGAACACGTCGAATTCCTTGGCCGTGGCCGCGGTTTCCTCAAGCGTGCCGTACAGCGCAACGAAGGTCGGGTCGAAGGCTTTCATGTAGGCGTCGAGGATTTCCGGCGTGTCGCGCTCGGGATCGAGGCTGATGAAAATCACCTGCAGACGGTCGCCATCAGCGCCCATCAGCTTCTTGATTTTGGCCGCACGGGCGAGGGTGGTCGGGCAGACTGCCGGGCACTGGGTGAAGCCGAAAAACACCATCGGCATCATGCCGCGAAAGCTCGACAGCGTCATGGTTTCGCCGTCGGTGTTCTTCAGTTTGAAGGTACGTCCCATGATCTTGTTACTCAGATCCTTGCCGTACTTGTACGACAATTGGCCACGGGTGTCGCAACCGGCGAGCAGGCCCAGCCCGAGCACGCCCATTCCCGCAAGCACCTTGCGGCGAGTCAACAAAGCCGTCATCTAATACCGCCTTTTGCAGCCCGTCAGTCGGCAGGACTGGCGGGGGGTTAACCGTAAAAGCGGCGCATGATACCAAACTGAGACCAGACGACGGCTGCGGATCGCCGTGCGGCGTCGGATCGGGCGACAAAAGGTGTAAGAAAAAGTGACGTGGTCTCACTGCACGCGCGGTTCATCTCCCTGCCAGCCACCGCCGAGCGCGGTGTACAGATTGACCTCGGCGACCAGTTGCGCGAGGCGATCGGTGATCAGGCCTTGCTGTGAACTGAACAGCGAACGCTGCGCATCGAGGAACGTCAGGCTGCTGTCGACGCCGTTCTTGTAACGATTCTGCGCGAGGTTGTAATAGGTCTGCGTGGCCTGAACCAGATCGCGTTGCGCCTGCAATTGCTGCTGATACGTGCTGCGTGCGGCGAGGCCGTCGGCGACTTCCTGGAACGCGGTCTGGATCGATTTTTCGTATTCGGCCACGGCCACGTCTTTCTGCAATTTCGAATAATCCAGGCTCGCGCGCAGGCTGCCGGCGTTGAAGATCGGCAGGTTGATCTGTGGTTGAAAGGTCCACGCACCCGAGCCGGCGCCGAACAATCCGGACAGGTCACGACTGGAGGTGCCGGCATTCGCCGTCAGGCTGACGCTGGGGAAAAACGCCGCTCGCGCTGCACCGATGTTGGCGTTGGCCGCTTTCAATTTGTACTCGGC
This sequence comes from Pseudomonas sp. CROZ-RG-20F-R04-15, assembly GCF_022662375.1. Taxonomy (GTDB): domain Bacteria; phylum Pseudomonadota; class Gammaproteobacteria; order Pseudomonadales; family Pseudomonadaceae; genus Aquipseudomonas. The sequence goes on from NZ_JAKNQL010000007.1 coordinate 49,052, forward strand.
CTGGAGAATGTCCGGGCGCCGTTGCAGCAGATCCGAAGGCAGCCCGGCGGGCAGTTGTTGCACCAGATCGCTGGCCAGCGGACGCGCCGGCAGAGAGTCCGGCACTGGCGCGCCGACCAGCAGGGTCAGGCTGTTCAAGTCCTGCGCGACCTGCCGCTGATAACGCGCCAGATTGGCGCGTGAACTGTCGACGCTGGTCTGCGCCTGCGCCTGCTCCAGGGCCGACGACTTGCCGGCCTCGCGATTGCGCGTGGTCAGGTGCAGGCTCTGTTCGTCGGCGGCGAGGGTGTCGCGGGTCAGTTCCAGCAGCTCCTGATCGGCGCGCCAGGTCAGGTAGGCATTGGCGACGTTGGCCACCAGACTTAATTGGGCGCTGCGCCGCGCCTGTTCGGTGGCCAGCCAGGTCTGCAAGGCCTCCTCGCTGAGGCTGCGCACGCGACCGAAGAAGTCCAGTTCATAGGCGCTGATGCCGAGGTTGGCCGAGTACGTCGAGTTGATCAGCGCTTTGCTTCCGGTCACGCTCGGCGGCATCCGCTGGCGTAACTCGTTGGCGTTGGCCGACACCGCCGGGAACAGGTCGGCGCGCTGAATGCGGTATTGCGCCTGAAAGGCTTCGACGTTGAGTGCCGCTACACGCAGGTCGCGGTTGTTGATCAAGGCGCTTTCAATCAGCTGTTGCAGCGCCGGGTCGGTGAACAGCGTGCGCCAGTCCTCGCTGTTCGTCGCCGCTTGCGTTGCTGTCGGATAGTGCGCGGCACTGGGTGAAACGGGCCGCTGATACTCGGGAATCAATGAACAACCGCCCATCAGCATTGCCATGGACAGCAGGGAAAGTCGCAACGTCAACATCGAACTGCCTCATGCATATAAAGAGCGTTGTGCTCAGGCCCCGGCCATCCATTTCGCCAGACCATGGCGACCACTGACCCCGAGTTTGGCGGTGGCGCGCTTAAGATACGTCTCGATCGAACTGTTTTTGACCCGCAGTTTTTCCGCCATTTGCGGCACGGTGCCGCCCGTCAACAAACCCAGGCAGACTTCTTTCTCGCGCACCGACAGGGCGATGTCGCTGAGCGCCAAGCGCTCATCGAACACTTGCGCCAGCGGTGCCTGATCCAGCTCGGCCAAGGGTTGGCGAGGTTGCCTGGCAAGGATCTGCCGGCTGATCTGCGCATGGCGTTCGATCAGTGGCAGCAGGGTGTCGGACAGACTTTTCAGAAACGACAACTCCGGCAGGGAAAACACCCGTTGCGTATGCGGTCGGTAAAACGAAATCACGCAACGCCGGTTGGACGTGCGCGAGACCAGATTGCATTGGTGGGCGCTGTGTTGCGGATGGCGCGGCTGCAGCGAGGCTCTCAGTTGAATCAGCAGCGAATCGTTCATCTCGATCATTTTCTGCAACAGCGGATGATCGTCGGGACTCTCCAGCGGATCGGGCGGGGCACACGTCTGCGCCGGACCGGCGCTGCCCAAGGGCTTGATGTCGACCACACTGGCCTGACGCTCATCCAGCGTCCACTCACTGAGATCGACCCGGTTGACCGGCACCAGCGTGTCGACCAACTGGAACATGTTCGTGGCGAAATGATCATCGCCGGTACTGGCAATCAGTTCACCGAGTTGCCAGTAGAAATGCGGGTTTTCGGTGTTGCGAATAGTGCCGGTCAGATTCATATCCTTCATCCCTGGTTCAGAGCCATCACTGAATCGTCTGCCGTCTCTGTAAAAGCCGCCCACGCAGTCATTTCTCCTTGAACATGATCTGGAGCGGGATTTAAGCCTATGGATTTGTCCTACGTCTGTAGGGGAAAACAGGGACACAAAGTGCCACTATTTCTGAATCTTGGCGCCGGGGTTCTGACGCCGCTGAACACAGGTGTACCGGTGTGAGTGACTGTTCAGTCACGCTCAGGCCCCTGAAACCCGGGCGATGGTCAATTCTGATCGGCAACGCTCGAGCAAATGGCGGCGCTGCTATGTGGTTTTTTTCCTACAAGCTTTTCAGTATTTCCTCTCCGAACTTTTAGACAGTGCCTGCGACAACCACGCCAGCAAAGCTTCACAGGCAGGTACGGACCGGGTGATTGTCCGGGTTTCAGGTGTCATGTCAGCGTCGGGGCCGATGCTTGAATACCGGCAAAATCACATGAGAAGGATCTTATGCAGCCTACTTCTGCCAACGTGGCGGACGATCTGTCCGTGCCTGTCGAGACATTCGCGCTGACTGCCGCTCAACGGGATATCTGGCTGGACCAACTGAGCCGCGGAGATTCGCCGCTGTATAACATTGGCGGTTATGTCGAACTGACCGGACCGCTGGATCCGGCATTGCTGCAATCGGCACTTGAATATCTGGTTGAAGCCAACGATGCCTTGCGCATTGTTCTGCAATCGGACGTTGGCCACGACGGGCTACCGTTGCAAGGGTTTGCCGAGGCGTTGCCGGTGGTTATGCCGCTGCATGACTTCAGTGGACACCCCGATCCGCAGTCGGCGGCCCGTAAGCTTGTCGAAGAGCAGATGGCGCATGCCTTCGTGTTGCACGGGCAAGCGTTGTTTCGCTTCACGCTGATTCGCCTCGATCGCGATCGCCACTGGTTGGCAGCGCAGGCCCACCACTTGATTATCGATGGCTGGGCTTTCGCGCTGCTGTTCAAGTCGCTGGGCGACATCTACAGCGCGTTGTGCCGTGGCGAGCGCCCGAGTGTGGCGGCACCTTCCTATGTCGGCTTTATCGAAGATGACGCGCGCTACCATCAGTCACCCCGCTATGAGCGAGATCAACGCTACTGGCTGGACAAGTACCGCAGCTTGCCCGAACCCTTATTGACTGCCCGCCATCGCGAATCTCTCGACGTTGAAGCGGCGCCAAGTCGCATCCACGTCGAGGCTTTTCCAGCCGTGCTGCACGAGCACATGAAAGACTGCGCGCGACAATTCGGTGGTTCGGCCTTTCACGTCTTGCTGGCGGCGTTGCATGTGTATTTCAGTCGCACTGCCCAACGTGACGAGTGGGTGGTCGGCTTGCCGATTCTCAATCGTTCCGGTGCCCGCTTCAAAAGCACTCTTGGGTTATTCACCCAAGTCAGTGCAATGCGCATGGGCTTTGGCCGGGCACTGTCATTTGGTGAGTTGATCAAAGCGATTGGCGCTGGCCTGAAGCAGGATTTCCGCCATCAACGCTACCCGCTGAGCGAGATGAACCGCGCACTGGGCCTGTTGCGTGAAGACCGTGCGCAACTGTTCGAACTGTCGGTGTCCTACGAGCAGGACGACCATGACTACCGTTACGGTGAGGCGTTGGGACACTCGGTCAAGGTCTCCAACCAGCACGAGGCGACACCGCTGGCCATTCACCTGCGCAGCAACCGCTACAACGACAAAGCCTGGTTGCATCTGGTGTATTCGCCAGCCTGTTTCACGGCTGACGAGATCGCGTCGTTCACCGAGCGTTTGTTGCTGATTCTGCAGCAAGGTCTGGAATGTCCGGAGCGTGCAGTCGCCGATTTCAACTTGAACAGCCCGGCGGAGCTTGCCCGGCTCAATCAGTGGAACGACACCCGAGTCAGTTATCCGCAGGGCCAGCTGATTCATCGGCGATTTGAATCCCGAGTGACCGAACAACCGGACGCTGTGGTCGCGACTTGTCAGGGGCGGACGCTGAGCTATGCCGAACTGAACCGGCAAGCCAATGCACTGGCCCATCATCTGCTGGGCCTCGGCGTACGGCCTGATGACCGGGTAGCGATCGTTGCCCGCAGAGGCCTCGATACATTGGTCGGGCTGCTGGCGATTCTCAAGGCTGGCGCCGCTTATGTGCCGATTGACCCGGCGCATCCGCCCGAACGCCTGAGCTATTTGCTCAGTGACAGCGCTCCGGTGGCGTTGTTGAGCCAAAGCGATCTGCGTGAGCGTTTGCCTGCAACATCGCTGCCGGTGATCGAGCTTGATCGGCGCGAATGGTCGCTCGACAACACGACCGATCCTGACCTGCCGGGGTTGACCACGAACAACCTCGCTTATGTGATTTACACCTCCGGCTCTACCGGATTGCCCAAAGGCGTGATGGTCGAGCACCGCACACTCGGCAATCTGGTCGACTGGCACTGCGCGGCATTCGGCCTCGGCATCGGACAGCACACCTCGAGCCTTGCCGGCTTCGGTTTCGACGCGATGGCGTGGGAGGTCTGGCCGGCGTTGTGTGCCGGGGCGACGCTGCACTTGTCGCCCGCAAGCGAAGGCAACGAAGACATCGACGCGCTGCTCGACTGGTGGCGTGCGCAGCCGCTGGATGTGAGCTTCCTGCCAACGCCGATTGCCGAATACGCTTTCAGCAAACAACTCGACCATCCGACCTTGCGCACCTTGCTGATCGGCGGTGATCGTCTGCGCCAGTTCAACCGTGCGCAGTCGTTTGCGGTGGTCAACAACTATGGTCCGACCGAGGCCACGGTGGTCGCCACTTCAGGACTGATCGCACCGGGGCAGGCGTTGCACATCGGCAAACCCGTCAGCAATGCCACGACTTACCTGCTCGATGATCAACAGCGCCCGGTGCCGATCGGCATCATGGGCGAGTTGTATGTCGGCGGCGCGGGGGTGGCCCGGGGTTATCTGAATCGCCCGGACCTGACGGCCGAGCGCTTCCTCGACGACCCGTTCAGTGTGCAGCCGGATGCGCGCATGTACCGCACCGGCGATCTGGCCCGGTGGCGCGCCGACGGCAACCTTGAGTACATCGGTCGTAACGATGATCAGGTGAAGGTGCGCGGCGTGCGTGTCGAGCTGGGCGAAATCGAAGCGGCGCTCAGCAGTCATGACGCGGTTCAGGAAGCCGTGGTGCTGGTGCGCGACGGTCAGCTGTTGGCATGGTTCACCGAGCATGAGGCGCTGGATATCCTGCAACTGCACGCGCACCTGACCTCGCGCTTGCCGTCCGCCCTGTTGCCGGCGGCTTACGTGCGCTTGGCGACGTTGCCACTAACCGCCAACGGTAAGCTCGATCGCCAGGCCTTGCCAGCACCGGGACCGGAGGCGTTGATCCGTCGTGAATACGAGGCGCCACAAGGTGACGTCGAAATCGCCCTGGCGCAGATCTGGGCTGAAGTCCTGCAGGTCGAACGGGTAGGGCGTCACGACCATTTCTTTGAACTGGGCGGCCACTCGTTGTTGGCGGTCGGGCTGATTGAGCGCATGCGTCAGATCGGTATGAGCAGCGATGTGCGGGTGCTGTTCAGTCAGCCGACACTGGCCGCGCTGGCGGCAGCGGAGGGCAGTGGCCGCGAAGTCGAGGTGCCGGCCAACCGCATTCCTGCCGATTGCACGCACATCACCCCTGAGCTGCTGCCACTGGTGCAACTGGATCAGGCGATGATCGAACGTATCGTCGCAACCGTGCCGGGCGGTGCCGCCAATGTGCAGGACATCTACCCGTTGGCGCCGTTGCAGGAGGGCATTCTCTATCACCACATCACCGCCGCGCAGGGCGATCCGTACCTGCTGCAATCGCTGCTGGCATTCGACAGCCTCGAACGGGTCGAGGCCTTCGTCGCTGCGCTACGTGAGGTCATGGCGCGGCACGACATCCTGCGTACGGCGGTGGTCTGGGAGGGGCTGACGTCACCGGTGCAAGTGGTCTGGCGCGAGGCCATTTTGCCGGTGCAAGAGGTTGAACTTGATCCTGCCCACGGCGCGATCATCGATCAATTACACCAGCGCTTCGACGCGCGGCGCTATCGCCTCGACGTCAGTCAGGCGCCGCTGCTGCGCCTGATGGTTGCCCGTGATCCGGCGCACAACCGAGTGGTCGGCATCTTGCTGTTCCACCATCTGGCGATGGATCACATCGCACTGGAAGCGATGCGCGAAGAAATTCACGCCAGCCTGTCCGGGCACTCGGAGACGCTGGCGCCGCCAGTTCCATATCGCAACTACGTGGCGCAGACGCGACTGGGCGTCAGTGAGCAGGAGCATGAAACGTTCTTTCGGCAGATGCTCGGCGACATCGACGAGCCGACCTTGCCGTTCACTTTGCAGAACGTGCAGGGTGACGGCAGCAACATCGAAGAAGCCGAGCAAACCCTGGCATCCGATCTCTATCAGCGCATGCAGCAGCAGGCGCGTTCGGCGGGCGTGAGTGTTGCCAGTCTGATCCACCTCGCTTGGGCGCAAGTGTTGGCGGCGACATCCGGCCAGCAAAGTGTGGTATTCGGCACGGTGTTGATGGGGCGCATGCAGGGCGGCGCGGGTGCCGACCGGGCGCTCGGGGTGTTCATCAACACCTTGCCGCTGCGGGTCGATGTCGGTGAGGGCGCGCGCGCGGCGGTGAAGTCCACCCATGCACGGCTGACCGCTTTGCTCGCCCATGAACATGCCTCTTTGGCGCTGGCCCAGCGTTGCAGTGGCGTCGCTGCGCCGGCGCCGCTGTTCAGTGCCTTGCTCAACTACCGACACAGCGATGATGCTGAGCAAAAAAACTCCCGGCAAACCTGGCAGGGCATCGAGACCCTGGCCAACGAGGAACGCACCAATTACCCGTTTACCCTGAGTGTCGACGATCTCGGCACGGGCTTGCGTCTGACCACCCGAACCTTGTCGAACATCGGCGCGCAGCGGATTTGCGCTTACGTGCAAGCAGCGTTGAGCGGTTTGGTCGAGGCACTGGAGACCACGCCGCAGCGGCCACTGAACAGCCTGCCGTTGTTACCGCAGGAAGAACGGCAACGGCTGCTGATCGAGTTCAACGCTACTGAAGTCGATTGCCCGATGGACCAGCCACTGCAGGCGCTGTTCGAACAACAGGTGCAGCGCAAACCGAATGCCATCGCCGTGCAATTCGCCGAGCAGCGCCTGACCTATCGCCAGCTCAACGAGCAGGCCAACCGCCTGGCCCATCATCTGCGCGGGCTCGGCGTACAGCCGGATTCACGGGTGGCGATCTGCGTCGAGCGCGGGCCGGAACTGGTGATCGGTCTGCTGGGGATTCTCAAGGCCGGTGGTGCGTATGTGCCGCTCGATCCGGATTATCCACTGCAACGGCTCAACTACATGTTGCAGGACAGCGCACCGGTTGCGCTGCTGGTGCATGAGGCGACGCGCGATCTGCTTGGCGAAACCGGCGTGCCGCTGATCGACCTCGACCTCGGCGTCTGGCAGGACCATCCCTACGACAATCCGCAGGTGCCGGATCTCGGCGCGGCGAATCTGGCCTACATGATCTACACCTCCGGCTCCACCGGCACGCCAAAAGGCGTGATGATCGAGCACCGCAGCGCCTGCAACATGGTGCACTGGGGCTCGCAGTTGTCGCCGCCGACTGAACACGGGGCGTTGCTGCAAAAAGCACCGTACAGTTTCGACAGTTCGGTGTGGGAGATCTTCTGGCCACTGTGCTCGGGCATGCGTCTGGTGCTGGCGCGGGCCGACGGCAATCGCGATTCGGCGTATGTCACGCAAGTGATCCGCGAGCAGAACATTACCGTGGTCAAGTTCGTGCCGGCGTTGTTGCAACAGTTCATCGAACAGGACGATGTCAGCCAGTGCACCAGCCTCACCGACGTGCTCAACGGTGGCGGTGAGTTGACCGTTGCGCTGGCCCGGCAAGTGCGCGAGCGCCTGCCGTGGGTGCGCCTGCACAACGTCTACGGGCCGACCGAAACCACCGTCGACAGCAGCGGCTGGACCCTGGAACCCGGTGAACCGGTGCCGCAGACACAGGTGCCGATCGGCAAGGCGCTGAGTAACACGCGGCTGTATGTGCTCGATGCCAGCGATCAACCGGTGCCGTTTGGCGTCAGCGGGCATTTGCACATTGGGGGGGTGGGCGTGGCGCGGGGCTATTTGGGACTGCCGCAATTGCAGGCCGAACGCTTTATCGACAGCCCGTTTGTGGCCGGTGATCGCTTGTATCGCACTGGGGATCTGGTGCGTTACGGCGCTGACGGCAATCTCGAATTCCTCGGTCGCAATGACTTCCAGGTCAAGCTGCGCGGGGTGCGCCTTGAGCTGGGCGAGATTGAAGCGCGCCTGCTGGAACACCCGGCCATTCGCGAGGCGGTGGTGCTGGTGCGCGATGAGCGGTTGGTGGCGTATTACACCCTGCGTGCCGAGCTGACTGCGCCAACGCTTGAAGCATTGCGAGCGCATGTATTGGCGCAGTTGCCGGAATTCATGGTGCCCGGCGCCTACGTGATGCTGGTGGCGTTGCCCCTGACGCCCAACGACAAAATCGATCGCAAGGCGTTGCCGGAACCGGGGGCGGAAGCGCTGCTCAGTCGGCCTTATGCGCCACCTGAAGGCGACGTGGAAACTGCCTTGGCGCAGATCTGGGCGCAGGTGCTCAAGGTCGAGCAGGTGGGGCGCGACGACAACTTCTTCGAACTGGGTGGGCATTCGTTGCTGGCGGTCAGTCTGGTCGCGCGCATGCGTCTGGCCGGCCTGCATGTCGACGCGCGGACGCTGTTCAGCCAGCCGACGCTGGCGGCGCTGGCGGCACAGACCTCGCGACAGGCCAGGCACGTCGAAATCGCCCAGACCACCATCCCGAGCCTCAACCGCAAACGCCGCCTCTGATTCTCGGACACAAACCCTGTGGGAGCGAGCCTGCTCGCGAAGGCGTTGGTTCAGTCAATGATGATGTCGACTGACCCACCGCTTTCGCGAGCAGGCTCGCTCCCACAGGGGACTTGCGGTGCTCACGCCGGCGGCTTGTCCCCGCTTCCCATGTCAGACACCCACGCCCCGATGTTTTAGTTTTTCCAGGCTGCGCGCCGTCTGCACGGACTCGCTGCTGCGCGCTCCTTTTTTCCGTATTTACAGCAGGTTACCTCATGCATTTCAGCGAACTGATGGCTGTTATTTCCACCCATGCGATCCGCCTTCAACAGGAAGATGAAGACCTGATCATTCTGGGCAGCGACGACGCGCTGGATGACGCGTTGTGGGACAGCCTCTCGGCGCACAAGGCGCAACTGCTGGAACTGGTTGCAGAACACGGCGGCGACTGGCTGAGCCCGGCCTTTCGCATCACCCCGGACATGCTGCCGCTGGTGAAGCTGAATCAGGACACGCTTGACCGCATCGTCGCCACCGTGCCGGGCGGCGCGGCCAATGTGCAGGACATTTATCCGCTGTCCGCATTGCAGGAGGGCATGCTCTATCACCACCTCTCTGCTACTGCTGGCGACCCTTACATTTCGCAGGCGCGCTTCGTGTTCGACAGCCAGCAACGGCTGGACGCGTTTGCCGACGCGCTGCGCTGGGTAATCAAGCGCCACGACATTCTGCGCACGTCGTTCGTCTGGGAATACCTCGATGAAGCCGTACAAGTGGTCTGGCGCGAGGCGCCGCTGGTGTGTGAGCAAGTCAGCGTCGACAGCGCTGCCGACGTGCTCACGCAACTGCTCGAACGTCACGACCCGCAGCACTTTCGTCTGGACATGCAGCAAGCGCCGCTGCTGCGCATGGTCTATGCGCAGGATCCCGCCCAGGGCCGAGTCGTTGCGCTGTTGCTGTTTCATCACATGATCATGGATCACGTCGCACTGGATGTACTGCGTCGGGAAATCCAGGCCTGTCTGCTCGGGCAGACCGCGCAAGTGCCTGCGGCGGTGCCGTATCGCGATCACTTGGCCAAGGCGCGCAGTGCCGGTAATGAGCAGGCGCAGGAAGCGTTTTTCCGCGACATGCTCGCCGATATCGACGAGCCGACGCTGCCGTGTGGTTTGCAAGATGTGCAGGGTGACGGCCACGCCATCGAGGAAGCCTCGCGGATGCTCGACAGCCGCTTGAGCCGGCAGTTGCGCGAGCAGGCGCGGCAGCTCGGCGTGAGTGTCGCGAGCCTGACGCATCTGGCCTTGGCGCGGGTGTTGGGGCAATTGTCCGGGCGCACGGCGGTGGTGTTCGGCACTGTGCTGCTGGGGCGGATGGATGCGGGCGAGGGTGGCGAGCAAGCGCTGGGCATGTTCATCAATACCTTGCCGCTGCGCGTTGATGTCGGCGCGCAAAACGTGCGCGCGGGTGTACGGGCGACCCATCAGCGCCTGACTGCGTTGCTGGCGCATGAGCAAGCTTCGCTGGCGTTGGCACAACGCTGCAGCGCCGTCGCGGTGCCGACGCCGCTGTTCAGCGCGATCCTCAACTACCGGCACAGCAGCGTCGAAGAAGTCGCGGACGTGGTCGACATTGCCCCCGGTGTGCAGGTGCTCGGCGCCCGCGAGCGCACCAACTATCCGTTGACCATAAATATCGATGACCTCGGCGCAGACTTGCGCATCACCGCGCTGGCGGATGCAGCGCTGGGTGCCGAGCGCATGGCCGCGTACCTGAACACGGCGCTGGAGAGTCTGCTCGCGGCGCTGCAAACCAGCGCCGATGTGCCGCTGCAAACGCTGCAAATCCTCCCGGCCAGCGAACGTGAACAGCTGCTGCGCGGCGTCAATTTGCCGCTGGCGCAGTTCCCTGAAACCCCGATGATCCATCAGCAATTCGAAGCCCACGCGCAGGCTCGACCTGACGCCACGGCGTTGATTTTCGAGGGGCAGACGCTCAGCTACGGCGAGCTCAACCGCCGCGCCAATCAGCTCGCCCATCATCTGCTGGCCCTCAACATCCGCCCCGATGACCGCGTGGCCATCTGCGTCGAGCGTGGCCCACAGATGATCATTGGCCTGCTCGGCGTGCTCAAGGCTGGCGCCGGCTACGTGCCGATCGATCCGGCCTATCCGCTCGACAGAATCAGTTTCACCTTGCAGGACAGCGCCCCGGCAGCGCTGCTGATGCAAGCGGCAACGCGTAATCGCGTGGCTGATCTCGACGTGCCGCAAATTGACCTCGGCAGCGCTCACCTCAAGGCCGAACTCGACAGCAATCCGCAAATTCCCGAGCTGACCCCGGCGCATCTTGCCTATGTCATCTACACCTCCGGTTCCACCGGTTTGCCCAAAGGCGTGATGGTCGAGCATCGCAACGTGACGCGGCTGTTTTCTGCTACTCATGACTGGTTCCAGTTCAATCAGCAGGACACCTGGGCGCTGTTCCATTCCTTCGCGTTCGATTTCTCTGTGTGGGAAATCTGGGGCGCGCTGGCCTTCGGCGGGCAATTGTTGCTGGTCCCGCAAGCCGTCAGCCGCGCGCCGGACGACTGCTATGCATTGCTTTGCGAAACAGGTGTCACCGTGCTCAACCAGACGCCGAGCGCCTTCCGCCAATTGGTCGCCGCACAGGGCCGCAGTCCGTTGCAGCACTCGTTGCGGGAAGTGATTTTCGGCGGTGAAGCCTTGGAGCCGGGCCTGCTCAAACCGTGGTATGCACGGGTCGGCAACGCCGGTACACGGCTGGTCAACATGTACGGCATTACCGAAACCACCGTGCACGTGACCTATCGACCGCTGCAAGCCGCCGACGCGCAGTTGGTCGGCGTCAGCCCGATAGGCGTGCGCATTCCCGACCTGCAACTGTATGTCCTCGATGCGCAGCGCGAACCGGTTCCGGTTGGCGTGATCGGCGAGTTGTACGTCGGCGGCGCCGGGGTGGCGCGCGGTTATCTGAATCGCGAAGCGCTGACGGCCGAGCGTTTTATCAATGATCCGTTTGGCGCAAACGCCGAGGCGCGTTTGTATAAAACCGGCGACCTTGCGCGTTGGGCGGCGGACGGCAGCCTCGAATACCTCGGCCGCAACGACGATCAGGTGAAAATTCGCGGCTTCCGTATTGAACTGGGTGAGATCGAGGCGCGGCTGTCTACTTGCGAAGGCGTGCGTGAAGCCGTGGTGATTGCTCGCGAAGACAGCCCCGGTGATAAGCGTCTGGTTGCCTACTGGCTGGCTGACGCCGGCGCCGCGCCGGATGTGGCGCAATTACGTGAGCATCTGCTGGCGGTGCTGGCTGATTACATGGTGCCGAGCGCCTTCGTGCGTCTGGACACTTTGCCGCTGACCACCAATGGCAAGCTCGACCGCAAAGCCTTGCCGGCGCCGGACAGCGAGGCCTTCGCCCATCGTGGCTTCGAAGCACCGGTCGGTGCCGTGGAAAACCTGATTGCCGAACTCTGGCAGACCTTGCTCGGTGTCGAGCAAGTCGGTCGCCACGACAATTTCTTCGAACTCGGTGGTCATTCGTTACTGGCGGTGAAGCTGATCGAGCGCATGCGTCAACAGGATTTGCATTGTGATGTGCGCGTGCTGTTCGGTCAGCCAAGTGTGGCAGCGCTGGCGGCGACCTTGAGCAGCGAACGCGTCATCGTCGTGCCGGACAATCTGATCGAGGCGGGTTGCTCGCGCATTACCCCGGCCATGCTGCCGCTGGCCGATCTCGATCAGGCCGCGATCGACCGTGTCGTTGCAATTGTGCCGGGCGGCGTCGCCAATGTGCAGGACATCTATGGGCTGGCGCCGTTGCAGGCGGGGATTCTCTATCACCACTTGGCAACCAGCGCTGGTGACCCGTATGTGTTGCAGGCGCAATTCGCCTTCGACGGTCTGGCACAGATCAAAACCTTCGTCCGCGCCTTGAACGGCGTGATCGCGCGCCATGACATTCTGCGCACTGGCATCGTCTGGGAAGGGCTTGAGGAGGCGGTGCAAGTGGTCTGGCGCGAGGCGCCACTGGCGCTGGAACGCGTCGATGCCGATGAACTCGACGGCGATGTACTGGAACAGATGCAGGCGCGTTTCGATCCACGCCACTATCGCCTGGACCTCAATCGCGCGCCGCTGATGCGCTTTGTCTATACCGAAGATCAGCCAAACCAGCGCTGGGTCGGCATTCTTCTGCTGCACCATATCGTCCTCGATCACACCGCACTGGACGTACTGGTCGCGGAAATGAACGACGTCATGCGCGGCGTCAGCAGTGATCTGCCGCCGCCGGTGCAGTACCGCCAATTTGTCGCGCAGGCGCGGCTCGGCGCCGATGATCAGGCCCACGAAGCGTTCTTCCGCGAGATGCTCGCTGACATCGACGAACCCACCGTGGCCTTCGGTTTACAAGACGTGCACGGCGACGGCAGCGACATTCTCGACAGTCATTCCGAGTTGGACGCCGGCCTCGGCGAACGTCTGCGCGAGCAGGCGCGGCGCCTGGGTGTCAGTGTGGCCAGTCTGGTGCATCAGGCCTGGGCGCAGGTGTTGGCGCAGGTGTCCGGCCAGCAGGACGTGGTGTTCGGCACGGTATTGCTCGGGCGCATGCAGGGCGGAGAGGGTGCTGATCGGGCGTTGGGTATGTTCATCAACACCTTGCCGCTGCGCGTCAGTGTCGGGGCAGATTCGGTAGAAAGCGGCGTGCGTGCCACCCATGCACGTCTGGCGCAGTTGCTCGGCCATGAGCAAGCTTCGTTGGCGTTGGCCCAGCGTTGCAGTGGCGTCGCCGGGTCGCAGGCGCTGTTCAGCACCTTGCTCAACTACCGCCACAGTGCGCCGGAGTCGGCCGCTGTCACGTGGGACGGCGTGCAGATTCTCAGCTCCCGCGAGCGCAGTAACTATCCGTTGGTGGTCAGTGTCGACGACCTCGGCGACGGGTTCCGCCTGAACGTGCAAGCGGTGCCGCAAGTGGACGGTGCGCGGGTCTGCGATTTCTTGCAAACCGCGTTGCACAGCCTGGTCACGGCACTTGAGTACACGCCAACGGCGCCGTTGCAGCAACTGTCGATCGTGTCGCCAAGCGAGCGGCAACGCGTGCTGGTCGGCTTCAATATCAGCGCTCGTGAATACCCGCCCGCGCAAACCGTACCGCGTCTCTTCGAAGCACAAGTGGCGGCGCATCCCGAGGCGCTGGCGGTGGTGCAGGGCGAGCAACAGCTCAGCTACCGCGAACTGAATCAGCGCGCCAATCGCCTCGCCCATCACTTGATCGGTCTCGGCGTGCAAGTCGACGACCGTGTTGCGCTGTGCCTGCGTCGCGGGCCGGACATGCTCGTTGCGCTGCTGGCGATTCTCAAGGCCGGCGCGGGTTATGTGCCGATTGATCCTGAATACCCGGCTGAACGCATCGCCTACCTGTTGCAGGACAGCGACCCGATCGCGGTGTTGGCGCAGGCCTCGACGCGTGACTTGCTTGGCAGGGTGCCGGTGATCGATCTGGACGCCAGCGACTGGCAGCACTTGCCGGACAACAACCCGGCACTGTCGAGGCTGACCCCGGCGAATCTGGCCTACGTGATCTACACCTCGGGTTCCACCGGGCAGCCGAAAGGCGTGATGGTCGAGCACCGCACTCTGGAAAACCTCGTGCACTGGCACGCCGACGCTTTTGATCTGCACGCAGGCAGCCACACCGCCAGCGTTGCCGGTTGCGGTTTCGATGCCATGGCCTGGGAAGTCTGGCCGGCGTTGTGCGTCGGCGCGACCGTGCACCTGCCACCGTCATCGATCAACAACGAACATCTTGATGAACTGCTCGAGTGGTGGCGCGCGCAGCCGTTGCAGGTGAGCTTTCTGCCAACCCCAGTGGCCGAATATGCCTTCAGTCGCGGGCTGGGCCATCCGACCCTGCGCACGTTGCTGATCGGTGGCGACAAGTTGCGTCAGTTCCCACGGGATCAGACGTTCGCCGTGATCAATAACTACGGCCCGACCGAAGCCACGGTGGTGGCGACGTCCGGGCGTATCGAACCCGGGCGGGTTTTGCACATTGGCCGGCCGATCGCCAATGCGCGGGTTTATCTGCTGGATCGCCAGCAACAGCCAGTGCCGACTGGCGTGCAGGGCGAGTTGTATGTCGCTGGCGCCGGGGTTGCACGCGGCTATCTGAATCGACCGGAACTGACCGCAGCACAGTTCCTCGACGATCCCTTCAGCGACGAACCGCACGCGCGGATGTACCGCACCGGCGACCTCGCGCGTTGGCTGGACGACGGCCATATCGAATACCTGGGGCGCAACGATGATCAGGTGAAGCTGCGCGGCGTGCGCATCGAGCTCGGCGAAATCGAAGCGGCGTTGAGCGCCCACGACAAGATCCGCGAATGCGTAGTGCTGGTGCGTGACGGACGCTTGGTCGCGTGGTTCACCGCAATCGAGTCTGTCGAGATTGCTGATTTGCACCAGTATCTGCAAGCGCGACTGCCGGACACCCTGGTGCCGGCCGCCTATGTGCGCCTGGATAGCCTGCCGCTGACCGCCCACGGCAAACTCGACCGCAAGGCCTTGCCCGAACCGGATCAGCACGCTTGGCTCAGCCGTGAATATGAAGCGCCGCAAGGCCCGGTCGAGATCGCGTTGGCACAGATTTGGGCCGACGTACTCAACATCGAACAGATCGGCCGTCACGACAATTTCTTCGAACTCGGTGGCCATTCGCTGTTGGCGGTGAGCCTGATCGAGCGCATGCGTCAAGCCGGTTTAAGCGCCGATGTGCGCGTGCTGTTCAACCAGCCGAGCCTGGCCGCGCTAGCGCGAGCCTTGGGCAGTGGCCGGGAAGTCGACGTGCCGGCCAATCTGATTCCAGCCGATTGCACGTACATCACCCCGGATATGCTGACCCTGTCCACACTGGATCAGGCCAGTATCGATCGTATCGTCGCCACGGTACCGGGCGGCGCCGCGAATGTGCAGGATATCTATCCGTTGGCACCGTTGCAGGAAGGCATTCTTTATCACCACCTCAGTGCTGAGCAGGGTGATCCGTATCTGCTGCAATCACGTCTGGCCTTCGACAGCCTCGAGCGTTTACAAACCTTCGCCACGCATTTGCAGCAGGTCATCGCCCGTCACGACATTCTGCGCACCAGCGTGGTCTGGGAAGGATTGCCGAGCCCGCAGCAAGTGGTCTGGCGCGAGGCGCAGATGGTCGTACAGCAAGTGCCGCTTGATGTGCAGGACGGCGACATTCTTGAGCAGTTGCACGCGCGTTTCGATGCGAGGCATTTCCGACTCGACCTCAATCAGGCTCCGCTGATCCGCATGGTCTACGCCGAAGATCCGGCGCAACAGCAAGTCGTCGCCATCGTGCTGTTCCATCACTCGATTCTCGACCACACCGCCATGGACGTGATCGGTCGGGAAATGCACGCGCTGATGTTCAAACAACTCGACACGCTGACGCCGCCGATGCCGTACCGCAACTACGTGGCGCAGGCGCGCTTGGGCGCCGATGCGCAGGAACATGAGGCATTCTTCCGCGAGATGCTCGGCGATATCGATGAGCCGACCTTGCCCTTCGGTCTGCAGGATGTTCAGGGCGACGGACGCGGCATCGAAGAAGCACTGCAAGCGGTCGATGCCGCGCTCAATTTGCGCCTGCGTGAACAGGCGCGGCAGTTGGGTGTCAGCCCGGCGAGTCTGATGCACATGGCCTGGGCGCAGGTCTTGGGCGTGGTCTCCGGGCGCCGCGATGTGGTGTTCGGCACGGTGTTGATGGGGCGCATGCAGGGCGGTGAGGGTGCCGACCGCACCCTCGGGGTGTTTATCAATACCTTGCCGTTGCGCGTTGATCTCGCTGAAGGCGTGCGTGCCGGGGTGAAAACTACCCATGCGCGGCTGACGGCGCTGCTCGGACATGAACATGCGTCGCTGGCGCTGGCCCAGCGCTGCACTGCCATGGCCGGTTCTGCACCGCTGTTCAGCGCGCTGCTCAACTATCGACACAGCGCCGCCGCACAACAGCCGCGCGACAACCAGGGTATCTGGCAGGGCGTGCGCATGCTGGGCGGCGAGGAGCGCAGCAATTATCCGCTGACCTTGTCGGTGGATGATCTGGGCGAAGGCTTTGCCCTTGATGTGCTGGCAGTCGCCGAGATCGGTGCGCAACGGATCTGCAGTTACATGCACACCGCGCTCGAACATCTGGTGACGGCACTGGAAGAAGCACCGCAACGTCCGCTCAATCGTTTGCCGGTGCTTTCGGTGGCTGAATACGAACACTTGCTGGTCGGTTTCAATCAGCACTCAGCGGCTTATCCGCGTGGCGCGACGATTCAGCGCTTGGTCGAGGCGCGGGCCGAGCAGCAGCCGGACGCTCTGGCGGTGGTTCAAGGCGCGCAGCAACTGACTTACGCGCAACTCAATCTGCGCGCCAATCGCCTGGCCCATCACTTGCTCGGGCTCGGCGTGCAGCCCGATGACCGCATCGCCGTGTGCCTGCGCCGCAGCCCGGACATGCTCGTCGCGTTGCTGGCGATCCTTAAGGCCGGCGCCGGTTATGTGCCGGTCGATCCGGCGTACCCGGCGGAACGCATTGCTTATCTGCTGCAGGACAGCGCGCCGATGGCGGTGCTGGCGCAAGCTGCGACGGCTGATTTGCTCGGCGCCGTGCCGCTGATCGATCTGGACCATCCCACCTGGCAGCACTTGTCCGAGAGCAATCCGCAATTGCCGGCGCTGACCCCGGCGCATCTGGCCTACGTGATTTACACATCCGGCTCAACCGGCCAGCCGAAAGGCGTGATGGTCGAACACGCAACACTGGAAAACCTTGTGCACTGGCACTGCGAGGCCTTTGATCTGCGCGCTGGCAGCCACACGTCGAGTGTCGCCGGCTTCGGTTTCGATGCGATGGCGTGGGAAGTCTGGCCGGCGTTGTGTGCCGGCGCGACCTTGCATCTGCCGCCGCAAACGGTGAGCAACGAACACCTCGATGAATTGCTGGAATGGTGGCGGGCGCAGCCGTTGCAGGTGAGTTTCCTGCCGACGCCGGTGGCCGAATATGCGTTCAGTCGCGACCTCGGCCACCCGACTTTGCGCACGCTGTTGATCGGTGGCGACAAACTGCGCCAGTTCCCGCGCGAGCAGACCTTCGCGGTGATCAATAACTATGGCCCGACCGAAGCCACGGTGGTTGCCACCTCCGGCGCGGTCGAGGCCGGGCAGGTGCTGCACATTGGCCGGCCGATGGCCAACGCGAAGATTTACTTGCTTGACGACCAGCAGCGCCCGGTACCAATCGGCGTCGCGGGCGAGTTGTATGTCGGCGGCGCCGGTGTGGCGCGCGGCTATCTGCATCGCCCCGAACTGACTGCCGAGCGCTTCCTCGACGACCCGTTCAGCGACGAACCGCAGGCGCGCATGTACCGCACCGGCGACCTCGCGCGCTGGCTGGCTGACGGCACAATCGAGTATCTGGGACGCAACGATGATCAGGTCAAACTGCGCGGTGTGCGCATCGAATTGGGCGAAATCGAAGCGGCGTTGAGTGCTCACGAGGCTGTGCAGGATTGCGTGGTGCTGGTGCGCGACGGCCAGTTGCTGGCGTGGTTTACCGAACGCCTGAACGTCGACATCGAGGATTTGCGCCGTCATCTGCAAGCGCAATTGCCGCAAGCCCTGGTGCCCGCCGCTTACGTGCGCCTGCCAGCACTGCCGCTGACCGCCAACGGCAAACTCGACCGCAAGGCTTTGCCAGAGCCGGATCAAACGGCGTGGCTGAACCGCGAATACGCCGCGCCACAAGGTTCGGTGGAAATTGCGTTGGCGCAGATCTGGTCGGACGTCTTGAACGTTGAACAGGTCGGGCGCCACGACAACTTCTTCGAACTGGGCGGGCATTCATTGCTGGCGGTGACGCTGATCGAACGCATGCGTCAGGTCGATCTGAGCACGGATGTGCGTGTGCTGTTCAGCCAACCGACCCTGGCCGCATTGGCGGCGGCGGTGGGCAGTGGTCGCGAGGTTGCAGTCCCGGACAACCTGATTGCGGCCGATTGCACGCACATCACCCCGGACATGCTGCCGCTGGTGCAACTGGATCAGGCCAGCATCGAACGCATCGTCGCCACGGTGCCGGGTGGCGCGGCCAATGTGCAGGACATTTATCCGCTGGCGCCGCTGCAGGAAGGCATTCTTTATCACCACCTCAGCGCCGTGCAGGGCGATCCATACCTGCTGCAATCGTGTCTGGCATTCGACAGTCTCGAGCGTTTCCACGCGTTCGCGGTGGCGCTGCGTCAGGTCATGACGCGCCACGACATCCTGCGCACCTCCATCGTCTGGCAAGGGCTTGCGGCGCCGGTGCAAGTGGTCTGGCGGCGTGCGGAGCTGCCGGTACAGGCCGTGGCGCTGGAGCCCGCGCAGGGAGAGACCATCGAACAGCTGCGGGCGCGCTTCGATGCGCGGCACTGGCGTCTGGAGCTGGATCAGGCACCACTGATGCGTCTGGTGTATGCCCTCGACCCGGACAATCAGCGCGTGGTTGCCATGCTGTTGTTCCACCACATCGCCATGGACCACACCGCGCTGGCGGTGGTCAGCGCAGAAATGCAGGCGATTTTGCAGGGCGATGAGCGCCTGCCGGTGGCCGCAGTGCCATACCGCAATTATGTCGCGCAGACCCGCCTCGGCGTCAGCGAACAAGAGCACGAGGTGTTCTTCCGCGAGATGCTCGGCGACATCGACGAACCGACGCTACCGTTTGGCTTACAGGATGTGCATGGCGACGGTAATGACATCGAGGAAGCCTGCCAGCCGCTGCCTGCCGTGGTGGCGCAGGGTCTGCGCAGTCAGGCGCGCTTGCTCGGTGTCAGCGTCGCCAGCCTGTTCCATCTCGCCTGGGCGCGGGTGCTGGCGGCAACGTCCGGTCAGGAACGCGTGGTCTTTGGCACCGTGTTACTCGGGCGCATGCAGGGCGGCGCGGGCGCGGATCGCGGCTTGGGCATGTTCATCAACACTTTGCCATTGCGTGTCGATGTCGACGAAACCACCGTGCGCGCCGGGGTCAAGGCGACCCATGCGCGGCTCAGTGCACTGATGGCCCACGAACATGCTTCGCTGGCGCTGGCCCAGCGTTGCAGCGGTATCGCGGCGCCGTCGCCACTGTTCAGCGCGATGCTCAATTACCGGCATAGCGACAGTGACGCTCAGCAAAATACCAAGCGTGAGGCCTGGCAAGGCATCGAATCGCTGGCCGGCGAGGAACGGACCAATTACCCGTTGACCCTCAACGTCGATGATCTGGGCAACGGCTTCCAACTGACAGTGATGACCCCGGCGCGCATCGGCGCGGCACGCGTCGGCCAGTTCATGCAAAACGCGCTGCTTGCACTGGTTGCAGCGCTGCAACAAACACCCCTGCAACCGTTGAACCGCTTGACGGTGTTGCCGGAGGAGGAGGAGCGGCAGGCGTTGTTGTTCGGCCTCAACGACACCAACGTCGATTACGATTTGCAGCAGACGCTGCATGGCTTGTTCGAGGCGCAGGTGCGGCGTACGCCACAGGCTGTCGCCGTCGTCGCTGGCGAACAGGCATTGAGCTACACGCAGCTGAACGAACGCGCCAATCGCTTGGCCCGGCACTTGATCAGCCTTGGCGTGCAAGTGGATTCGCGGGTGTCGATCTGCGTCGAACGCAGCCTGGAAATGGTCATCGGTCTGCTGGCGATCAACAAGGCCGGCGCTGGTTATGTGCCACTCGATCCGGCTTATCCGCCAGAGCGCCTGGCCTACATGCTCGAGGACAGCGCGCCGGCCGTGGTGCTGGTGCACGGGGCGACCCGAGCGCTGTTGGGGGACATCTCGGAAGCGATGGTCGATCTCGACCAGAGCACTTGGCAATCCTTGTCCGCCGACAATCCGCAAATCCCGGCGCTGACGCCTCAGCACAGCGCTTACGTGATCTACACCTCGGGCTCGACCGGCCAACCGAAAGGCGTGGTCAACGAGCATGCCGGGGTGGTCAACCGCTTGCTGTGGATGCAGGACGCCTATCGCCTGAGCGCTGCCGATTCGGTGTTGCAGAAAACCCCGTTCAGCTTCGACGTGTCGGTGTGGGAATTCTTCTGGCCACTGATGACCGGCGCGCGACTGGTCATGGCGCGGCCAGACGGACACAAGGATCCGCAATACCTCACTGAAGTGATCGAAACCGAAAACATCACCACGCTGCACTTTGTGCCGTCGATGCTCGACGTGTTCCTCGCCAACAGCGACACCACACGCTGCGACAGCGTGCGTCGGGTGATGTGCAGCGGTGAAGCGTTGCCGGGCAGTCTGGTGCGACGTTTCAAACTTCAGTTAACGGGCTGCGAGTTGCATAACCTCTACGGCCCGACTGAAGCCGCCGTCGATGTCACCGCGTGGAACTGCGCCGGGCCTGTCGAGCAGACCCCGGACAACACGCCGATCGGCAAACCGATCGCCAACACCCGCCTGTACATCCTCGATGCGCAGCAGCAACCGGTGCCGCAAGGCGTGATCGGCGAGTTGTACATCGCCGGTGTGCAGGTGGCGCGCGGTTATCTGAACCGACCTGAGCTGAATGCCGAGCGCTTCCTCGACGATCCATTCCAGGCCAACGGGCGGATGTATCGCACCGGTGACGTCGCCCGCTATCTGGCGGATGGCAACATCGAATATCTGGGGCGCAACGATGATCAGGTGAAAATTCGCGGTCTGCGCATTGAACTGGGCGAAATTCAGGCGCGGCTTGCCCGGATCGAAGGTGTGCAGGAGGCCGTGGTGGTCGCCCGTGAAGAAGTGCCCGGCGACAAGCGGCTGGTCGCGTATTACACCGGTGAACGCCTGGAAATCGACGTGCTGCGCGCCCAACTGCTGGGAAATTTGCCGGACTACATGGTGCCTGCGGTGTTCGTACATCTCGACGCTTTGCCGCTGAGCCCCAACGGCAAACTCGACCGCAAGGCGTTGCCGGCGCCTGATCAGCAAGCGCTGAAAACACGCGAATACGAAGCACCGGTCGGCGACGTCGAAATCACCCTCGCACGGCTCTGGGCCGAGCTGCTCAATGTCGAGCGGGTAGGGCGTCACGACCATTTCTTTGAGTTGGGTGGTCACTCGCTGCTGGCGGTCAGTCTGATCGGCCGGTTGCGTCAGGAAGGCATGGAAGCCGATGTCAGGTCGCTGTTCGAACATCCGACCCTAGCCGGCTACGCCGCAATTACCGAAAGAATGGAGATCGTCCTGTGAATGTGCTCGAACTGTTGGCCACGTTGAAGGCTAAAGACATCCAACTGGCGGTCACCGATGATCAGCTGCGGGTGAACGGCAACAAGCAGGCCTTGAGCGATCCGGCATTGCTGGCGTTGTTGCGCGAACACAAACCGGCGCTGATCGAACTGATCAAGGCTGGGCAATACTCGGCCACCAAGGCCGGTCAGGTCGAAGTCCCGGCCAACGGCATCGCTGCCGACGCCACGCAGATCACCCCGTCGATGCTGACCCTGGTCGAGCTGGATCAGGCCAGCATCGACCACGTCGTGGCGCAAGTGCCCGGCGGCGCGGCGAATGTGCAGGACATCTATCCGCTGGCACCCTTGCAGGAAGGCATTCTTTACCACCACGTCAGTGCTGGTGAAGGCGATCCGTATGTCATGCAGTCGCAATTTGCCTTCGCCAGCCGCGAGCATTTTCAGGCGTTCGCGCAAGCGTTGCAAACCGTGATCGATCGCCATGACATTCTGCGCACGTCGGTGCACTGGCAAGGCCTGGACGCACCCGTGCAAGTGGTCTGGCGCCGTGCCGAGCTGCCCGTGGAAGAAGTCGTGGTGCCTGACGCTGGCAGCGATGTGCTGGCGTACCTGCACGAGCGGTTCGACGCGCGACACTTTCGCCTCGACGTCAGCCGCGCGCCGCTCATGCGTCTGGCCCACGCCTGGGATGAAGCCGGGCAGCAAGTGATCGCGACCTTGCTGTTCCATCACATGGCCCTCGACCACTCGGCCCTCGACGTGGTGCGGCATGAAATGCGTGCCTGTCTCAGCGGGCAACGTGAGTTGTTGGGGCGGCCGGTGCCGTTCCGCAATTACGTGGCGCAGGCGCGCCTGGGTGTCAGCGAAGTCGAGCACGAGGCGTTTTTCCGCGACATGCTCGGCGACATCGACGAGCCAACGTTGCCGTACGGCTTGCAAGACGTGCAGGGTGACGGCAGCGAGATTGTTGAATTGAGCCAGCCGATCGAGCCGCTGCTGGGCCAGAGCTTGCGTGCTCAGGCACGCCAGCTCGGGGTGAGTGCCGCGAGCCTGTTTCACCTCGGTTGGGCGCAGGTGCTGGCAGCGTTGACCGGCAAGCAGCAGGTGGTGTTCGGCACGGTGCTGATGGGGCGCATGCAGGGCGCCGAAGCCATTGACCGCGCACTGGGGATCTTCATCAACACCTTGCCGTTGCGGGTGAATGTCGACAGCGCCGATGTGCGCGCCGCCGTCAACGCTACCCATGCGCGGCTGACCTCGCTGATGCGCCATGAATACGCGCCGCTGGCGTTGGCCCAGCGCTGCAGCAACGTGGTCGCGCCGACACCGCTGTTCAGCACGCTGCTCAACTACCGCCACAGCCACAACGTCAGCACGGCCAGCGCTGAAACACTCGCAGCGTGGGAGGGCATTGCCACCCTGCACTCCGAGGAGCGCACCAACTATCCGCTGACCCTGAGCGTCGATGACCTCGGCGACGCGTTCAGTCTGACGTTGCTGGCGAGCACGCAAATTGACCCGCAGCGTATCTGCGCCTACATGCACTGCGCACTGGAAAACCTGCTGCTGGCGCTGGAGCAGGCGCCGCAAACACCGGTCAGTCAACTGCCGGTTCTGCCGGCAGCGGAACTTGAGCAAGTGCTGGTCGGCTTCAACGCTACGCAAATGAGTTTCCCGCCGGCGCAGACCCTTCAGCAACGCTTTGAAGCCCGGGTTGTCGAGCGGCCGGAAGCGCTGGCAGCAGTGTTTGCCGACGCACAATTGACCTACGCCGAGTTGAACCGCCACGCCAATGCCCTGGCGCATCATCTGATCGAGCGCGGGGTAAAACCCGACGACCGCGTGGCCATCGTCGCCCGCCGGGGTCTCGATACGCTGATCGGGCTGGTCGCGATTCTCAAGGCCGGCGCCGGTTACGTACCGGTCGATCCGGCCCACCCGGCCGAGCGTTTGAACTATCTGCTCGGCGACAGCGCGCCGGTGGTCGTCCTCACCCAAACCGATCTGCGTGAGCGCTTGCCGGCGCTGGAGGTGCCGGTGATCGACCTCGACCGCTGCACCTGGCCACTGACCTGCACGCTCAACCCGCACGTGTCAGGACTGACCGCCTCACATCTCGCGTATGTGATCTACACCTCCGGCTCCACCGGCCTGCCCAAAGGCGTGATGGTCGAGCATCACACCTTGAACAATCTGGTCGATTGGCACTGCTCGGCATTCGACCTGTGCGCCGGTCGCCACACTTCAAGCCTCGCCGGTTTCGGTTTTGACGCGATGGCTTGGGAAGTCTGGCCGGCGCTGTGCGCAGGCGCGACCTTGCACTTGGCACCGACCCACAATGGCAATGAAGACATCGACGCGCTCTTGGCGTGGTGGCAGGCGCAACCGCTGGACGTCAGCTTTCTGCCGACGCCGGTGGCTGAATACGCGTTCAGCCAGAACCTCGAACACCCGACCCTGCGCACGCTGCTGATCGGCGGTGACCGCTTGCGCCAGTTCAATCGCAACCAGCATTTCGACGTGATCAACAACTATGGTCCGACCGAGGCCACGGTGGTCGCGACATCGGGGCGGGTCGACAGCAGTGACGCGCTGCACATCGGTAAACCGGTGAGCAACGCCACGGTGTACCTGCTCGATGAGCAGCAACGCCCGGTGCCGATCGGCGTGGCCGGCGAGCTGTACGTCGGCGGTGCCGGCGTCGCCCGTGGTTACCTCAATCGCCCGGAAATGACCGCCGAGCGCTTTTTGCGTGATCCGTTCAGTGACGTGGCCAACGCGCGGATGTACCGCACCGGTGACCTCGCACGCTGGCGCGAAGACGGTACCCTGGAATACTTGGGGCGCAACGACGATCAGGTGAAAATTCGTGGTGTGCGCATCGAACTGGGGGAAATCGAAACCTGCCTCAATCAGTTACCGGGGATTCAGGAAGCCGTGCTGCTGGCCCGCGAAGACCAACCCGGCCAGCCGCGCCTGGTGGCGTATTTCACCGAGCAGGCGCAGGTTGAAGCACTGCCGGTCGGCGAGTTGCGCGCGCAACTGCTGAGCCGCTTGCCGGAATACATGGTGCCGGTGGCATTCGTCAAACTCGAGGCGTTGCCATTGACCGCCAATGGCAAGGTCGACCGCAAAGCCTTGCCGGCGCCGGAGCTGTCGGCGCTGTTCACTCGCGAATACGCGGCGCCCGAAGGCGAGGTGGAAACCGCGCTGGCGCAGATCTGGGCCGATGTGCTGCAGGTCGAGCGGGTCGGACGTCAGGATCACTTTTTCGAACTCGGCGGCCATTCGTTGTTGGCGATGCGCATGGTCTCGCAAGTGCGCCAACGGCTCGGTGTCGAGTTGGCGCTGGCTGATCTGTTCGCCAACGCCGAACTGGTGGCGGTCGCTGCGGTACTGAGCGAGGCGGGGCGCTGCACGCAACCGGAGATTGTGCCGGTGCCGCGTGACGGCGCCTTGCCGCTGTCGTTCGCCCAGCAACGTCTGTGGTTTCTGGCGCAAATGGAAGGCGCCAACACCGCCTACAACATTCCCGTGGCCCTGCGTTTGCGTGGCCGTCTCGATGACGATGCGCTGCAACGTGCATTGGCGCGGATCGTTGCCCGCCATGAAACCCTGCGCAGCCGTTTCGCCCAGTTCAATGATCAGGCACAGGTGTTGATCGCTCCGGTCGACAGCGGCTTGTTGCTGCGCGTGGAAGACCTGCGCCAGCACCCGCAACCCGACGAAACCTTGCAGGCGCTGATTCAGGGCGAAGCTTCGGGGCCGTTCGATTTGCAGGACGATGCGCTGATTCGCGGGCGGCTGGTACGGCTGGCCGACGATCATCACGTGCTGTTGCTGACGATGCACCACATCATTTCCGATGGTTGGTCGATGGGCGTTTTGACCCGCGAACTGATGGCGCTGTATCGAGCATTCAGCCAGGGTCAACCGGATCCGCTGCCGCCGCTGCCGCTGCAATACACCGATTACGCCGTGTGGCAGCGGCGGTGGCTCAGCGGTGAGGTGTTGCAGCGCCAGAGCGAGTTCTGGCAGCAGAACCTCGCGGGGGCGCCGGCGTTGTTGCTGTTGCCCACCGATCGTTCGCGCCCGGCGCAGCAGGACTATGCCGGCAGTAGCGTCGACGTTGTGCTCGACGAGCGCTTGAGCGCCGGCCTCAAGGCGCTGGGGCAACGGCATGGCGTGACGTTGTACATGACGCTGATGAGCGCCTGGGCCATGCTGCTCAGTCGTTTGTCCGGTCAGGCTGAGGTGGTCATCGGTTCGCCCGTGGCCAACCGCAACCGTGCCGAGATCGAAGGCTTGATCGGCATGTTCGTCAACACCCTGGCCATGCGCATCGACACCTCGGGCGAACTCAGCGTCGAAGCGCTGCTGGCCCGAGTCAAGGCGCTGACGCTGGCGGCGCAGGCGCATCAGGATCTGCCGTTCGAGCAGGTGGTGGAAATCATCCGGCCCATGCGCAGCCTGGCGCACAGTCCGGTGTTCCAGACGTTGCTGAGTTGGGACGGTCTGGCAGGCCCGGCACTGGCCCTCGGTGATTTGACCCTGGAAGGCGTGGCCGAGCCCAGTCACTTTGCCAAGTTCGATTTGTCGCTGAGCCTGGGTGAGTCCAACGGTGTGATCCGGGGCTCGCTAGAGTACGCCACCGCGTTGTTCGACGAAGCAACGGTGCTGCGTTTTGTCGGTTATTTCCAGCGTCTGTTGCAGGCGATGGTCGCCAATGAGCAAACGATTCTGGAGCACGCACCGCTGTTGGCGCAGGACGAACAGCAACGTTTGCTGGCCGGGTTCAATGCCACCGACATCGATTACGATCTTGACCAGACGATTCATGGCCTGTTCGAGGCGCAAGTCGCGCGCACGCCGCTGGCGATTGCGTTGCAGAGTGACGCGCAACGTCTGAGTTTTGCCGAACTCAACGCCAGGGCCAATCAACTGGCGCAGCACTTGCGTGGCTTGGGGGTGCGGCCGGATTCACGGGTGGCGATCTGCGTCGAGCGTGGTCTGGACATGGTCATCAGCCTGCTGGCGATCCTCAAGGCTGGCGGTGGTTACGTGCCGCTGGACCCGGCGTATCCGCTGGAGCGTCTGGCCTACATGCTGGAGGACAGCGCGCCGCTGGCAGTACTGGTGCAAGGTTCCACTCGCGGGCTGCTCGGCGAGGTCACCGTGCCGCTGATCGATCTCGATCAACCGCACTGGCATTCGCTGCCGAGCGACCCTCTGTCCACCGCCGAGTTGACTCCGCAACACATGGCGTACGTGATCTACACCTCCGGTTCGACCGGCCAGCCAAAAGGCGTGGTCAACGAACACAGCGCAGTGGTCAACCGCTTGTTGTGGATGCAGGACGCTTATCAACTGACGGCGGCTGACACGGTTTTGCAGAAAACCCCGTTCAGTTTCGACGTGTCGGTGTGGGAATTTTTCTGGCCGCTGATAACCGGCGCACGTTTGGTCATGGCGCAGCCCGGTGGGCACAAGGACCCGCTGTATCTCAGCGACATCATCGAGCAAGAACGGATTACCACGCTGCACTTCGTGCCATCGATGCTCGACGTGTTCCTTGCCCATGGCGACACCGAGCGTTGCTCGGAGCTGCGTCAGGTGATGTGCAGCGGCGAAGCGTTGCCCGGCAGTCTGGTGCGGCGGTTCAAACGGCAATTGCCGGGCAGCGCGTTGCACAACCTCTACGGCCCGACTGAAGCCGCCGTAGATGTCACCGCGTGGAATTGCGCCGGGCCGCTGGAGCAAACCCCGGACAACACGCCGATTGGCAAACCGATCGCCAACACCCGTATGTACATCCTCGACGGCCAACAACAACCGGTGCCGCACGGCGTGGTCGGTGAGTTGTACATCGGCGGCGTGCAGGTGGCCCGTGGTTACCTCAATCGGCCTGAGCTGAGCGCGGAACGCTTCCTCGATGACCCGTTCCAGGCCAATGGCCGTATGTACCGCACCGGCGACGTTGCCCGCTATCTGGCCGACGGCAATATCGAATACCTGGGCCGCAACGACGACCAGGTGAAAATCCGCGGCTTGCGCATCGAACTGGGTGAAATCCAGGCGCGCCTGACCCAGGTCCAGGGCGTACAGGAAGCCGTGGTGCTGGCCCGCGAAGACGTGCCCGGCGACAAGCGTCTGGTCGCGTATTACACCGGAGAGCGGTTGGACATCGAAGCGCTGCGCAGCCATTTGCTGGAGCACTTGCCGGACTACATGGTGCCTGCAGTGTTGGTGCATCTTGATTCGCTGCCACTGAGTCCGAACGGCAAACTCGACCGCAAGGCACTGCCGGCGCCGGATCTGACAGCACTGACCACACGTGAATATGAAGCGCCGATAGGCGAGGTGGAAGTCGCTCTCGCGCAACTGTGGGCCGAATTGCTCAATGTCGAGCGGGTCGGGCGCCACGACCACTTCTTCGAACTGGGCGGGCACTCGCTGATGGCGGTGAATCTGGTGGCGAAAATGCGTCGTGCCGGTCTGAGCGCCGACATCCGCGTGCTGTTCAACCAGCCGACACTGGCCGCGCTGGCGGCGGCCGTGGGTGGTGAGCCGGAGGCCGAAGTACCGGCCAACCGCATTTCGTCTGACTGCACGCGTATAACGCCGGAACTGCTGCCACTGGTAGCGCTCGATCAAGCGACCCTTGACCGCATCGTCGCCAGCATCCCCGGCGGCACGGCCAATGTGCAGGACATCTACCCCTTGGCGCCGTTGCAGACGGGCATTCTGTTCCATCACCTGTCGGCCGCTCAGGGCGACCCCTACGTATTGCAGGCACAGTTTGCGTTTGCCGATGAGCAGCGCCTGAACACCTTCACTGAAGCTCTGCAGAAGGTCACCCAACGCCACGACATTCTGCGCACCTCGCTGTTCTGGGAAGGCCTCGCAGACCCGGTGCAAGTGGTTTGGCGCCAGGCGTCGCTGGTCTGCGAAGGTATTGCGCTGGAGGACGTGAGCGGCGATGCACTGGTGCAGTTGCGCGCTTGCTTCGATGCCAGCCATTACCGCATGGCCGTTAACCAGGCGCCGCTGATGCGCTTGGTCCACGCGTGGGATGCGGTCAATCAGCGGGTTGTCGCGTTGTTGCTGTTCCATCATCTGGTGATGGACCACGTCGCGCTGGAAGTGCTGCAACAGGAAATGCAGGCCTTCCTCAGCGGCCAGCCACAACGTCTGGCCGAGCCGGTGCCATACCGCAATTACGTGGCGCAGACCTTGACCGGGATGAGCGATCTGCAGCATGAAAGCTTCTTCCGCGACATGCTCGGCGATGTCGATGAGCCAACTCTGCCTTACGGCCAGGCCCCGGCACAGCAAGGGTTGGCTGAGCAGGCACGGTTGACCCTCGACCTCGGTCTGAGCCGCGACATCCGCCAGCAGGCGCGGCGTCTGGGTGTCAGCGCCGCGAGCCTGATGCACCTGGCCTGGGCGCAGGTGCTCGGGCAGTTGTCGAGCCGCGACGACGTGGTGTTCGGCACGGTGTTGCTCGGGCGTTTGCAGGGCGGTGAGGGCGCCGAGCGTGCGCTCGGGGTGTTTATCAATACCTTGCCGCTGCGCATCGATCTGACCGCGCACAGCGTCAAAGGCGCGGCCCTGGCCACCCATCAACGGCTGAGCCAATTGCTCCAGCACGAACACGCGCAACTGGCGCGTATCCAGCATTGCAGCGCGATGGCGCCGACCACGCCGCTGTTCAGCACTTTGTTCAATTATCGTCACGGGGCTGCGGCGCCAGCGAGTTCTACCGAGGCCGCAGCGGCCTGGCACGGTATGCAATTGCTGGAAGCCGAGGAACACAGCAACTATCGCCTGACCCTTAGCGTCGACGACCTCGGCGAAGGCTTCAGTTTCAGCGCATTGGCCGGTGCCGGCATCGACGCACGGCGCACCTGTGACTATCTGCAATGTGCTTTGCACAGCCTTGTGCAAGCGCTGGAACAGGCGCCACATCAAGGCTTCGAACGCTTGTCGATCCTGCCGGTCGCAGAGCGCGAACAGCTGTTGATCGGCTTTAATGCCACCCACGCCGATTACCCTCAGGGGTTGACGATTGGCCAGCGTTTCGAGCAGCAAGTGGCTGAGCGACCGCACGCGCTGGCGGCGATTTTTGCAGGCGCGAGCCTGAGTTACGCCGAACTCGACCAGCAGGCCAACGCCTTGGCGCATCATCTGATCGAAGCGGGTGTGCGGCCTGATGATCGTGTGGCCATCGTTGCCCGTCGCGGGCTCGATACGCTGGTCGGACTGGTGGCGATTCTCAAGGCGGGCGCCGGTTATGTGCCGGTGGACCCGGCGCATCCAACGGAGCGCCTGAACTATCTGCTGGAAGACAGCGCACCGGTTGCGGTATTGACCCAAAGCGCACTGCGCGCACGCCTGCCCGAGCTGCAAGTGCCGCTGATCGACCTCGATCTGCGCCAGTGGCCGAGCGCCAGAATGGATACTCCGTCAGTGCCCGCGCTGACACCGCAACACTTGGCGTATGTGATCTATACCTCTGGTTCCACCGGGCTGCCCAAAGGCGTGATGGTCGAGCACCGCACCCTGAGCAATCTGGTCGACTGGCACTGTGCGGCGTTCGATCTGCGCGCCGGCAGCCACACCTCAAGCCTCGCCGGGTTCGGTTTCGACGCCATGGCCTGGGAAGTCTGGCCGGCGTTGTGCATCGGCGCGACGCTGCATCTGGCGCCGGCCCACGACGGCAACGAGGACATCGATGCGCTGCTCGACTGGTGGCGCGCGCAGCCGCTGGACGTGAGCTTCCTGCCGACGCCGGTGGCCGAGTACGCCTTCAGCCAGGAGCAGGCGCATCCAACTCTGAAAACCCTGTTGATCGGCGGTGACCGGCTGCGCCAGTTCAACCGCAACCAGTCCTTCAAGGTGATCAACAACTACGGTCCGACCGAGGCTACGGTGGTTGCCACGTCCGGGTTGATCGAGGCCGGGCAAGTGCTACACATCGGCAAACCGCTGAGCAATGCCAGTGTTTATCTGCTTGATGAGCAACAGCGCCCGGTGCCACTGGGGGTGATGGGCGAGCTGTACGTTGGCGGTGCCGGCGTTGCCCGTGGCTACTTGAACCGCCCGCAAATGACCGCCGAGCGTTTTCTGCACGACCCGTTCAGCCCTTTGCCGAACGCGCGGATGTACCGCACCGGCGACCTTGCGCGCTGGCGCGAGGACGGCACACTCGACTACCTGGGGCGCAATGACGATCAGGTGAAAATCCGTGGCGTGCGCATCGAACTCGGCGAAATCGAGACCTGCCTCAATCAGTTGCCAGGGATTCAGGAAGCCGTGCTGCTGGCCCGTGAAGATCAACCCGGCCAGCCGCGACTGGTGGCGTATTTCATCGAGGCGGCGCCAGCCGAGGCGCTGAGCGTCGGACAAATACGTGCGCATCTTGCGGAGCAACTGCCGGAGTACATGCTGCCGGCCGCTTTTGTCCGGCTCGACGCCTTACCGCTGACGGCCAACGGCAAAGTCGACCGCAAGGCGTTGCCGAAACCGGATCTGGCCGCGTTGTTCACCCGCGACTACGCCGCGCCGCAGGGCGAGACCGAAACCATCCTGGCGCAGATCTGGGCCGAGGTGCTGCAGGTCGAACGGGTAGGGCGCCATGATCATTTCTTCGAACTCGGCGGGCATTCGTTGCTGGCGATGCGCATGGTTGCGCAGGTCCGGCAACGGTTGGGACTGGAGTTGGCGTTGGCGGATCTGTTCGCCAATGCCGAACTGGCGGCGGTCGCTGAGTGCCTGGTGGGTGCCGAGCGCAGCACTCAGCCGTCGATTGTCCCGGTAACGCGTGACGGCACCTTGTCCTTCGCCCAGCAACGCCTGTGGTTCCTGGCGCAAATGGCGGGCGGCAACTCGGCGTACAACATCCCCATCGCCCTGCGCCTGCGTGGTCGGCTCGACATCGATGCGCTGCAAGCGGCGCTGGCGCGCATCGTGGCCCGCCACGAAACCCTGCGCAGCCGCTTCATTAGTTGCGATGACGCTGCGCAGGTGACGATTGCGCCGGTCGACAGCGGCGTGCTGCTGCGTGTGGAAGATCTGCGCCAAGAGCCTCAGGCCGAGGACACCTTGCAGAGGTTGATGACGCAGGAAGCCTCGACGGCGTTTGATCTGCAGAACGACCCGTTGATTCGCGGACAGTTGCTGCGTCTGGCCGACGATCAGCAAGTGCTGTTGCTGACCGTGCACCACATCGTCGCCGACGGTTGGTCGATGGGCGTGCTGACTCGCGAGTTGATGGCCTTGTATCAGGCGTTCAGCCAGGGCCAGCCCGATCCGCTGCCGGCGCTGACGTTGCAATACGGTGATTACGCGGTGTGGCAACGACGCTGGCTCAGCGGCGAAGTGCTGCAACGGCAATGCGAATACTGGCAACAAACCCTCGACGGTGCTCCAGCGCTGTTGACGCTGCCCACCGATCGTCCGCGCCCGGCGCATCAGGATTATGCCGGCAGCAACCTCGAAGTGGTGCTGGACCCACAGCTGAGCGCCGGACTCAAAACCCTGAGCCAGAGCCATGGCGTGACCCTGTTCATGACCCTGACGAGTGCCTGGGCACTGCTGATGAGTCGTCTGTCCGGGCAGGCCGATGTGGTGATCGGTTCGCCAGTGGCCAACCGCACCCGCGCTGAAATCGAAGGGTTGATCGGCATGTTCGTCAACACCCTGGCGCTGCGCATCGATACCTCGGGCGAGCCGAGTGTCGAAACGCTGCTGGCAAGGGTCAAGGTGCAGACACTGGAGGCGCAGGCGCATCAGGACTTGCCGTTCGAACAGGTGGTGGAAATCACCCGACCGTCGCGCAGCCTGGCGCACAGCCCGCTGTTCCAGACCACATTGAGCTGGGACAGTCACGGCGGCCCGCAACTGGCGCTGGGTGAGCTGACCCTGGAAGCGGTGGCCGGCGCGGACGAGGTCGCCAAGTTCGACCTGACGCTGACCCTGGGCGAGGTCAACGGCGTGATTCGCGGCTCGCTGAACTACGCCACGGCGCTGTTCGACGAATCGACCATCCGCCGCTATGTCGGCTATTTCCAACGGCTGCTGCAAGCGATGGTCGGCAATGATCACGCAGTCCTTGAACACGTGCCGTTACTGGCGGCGGAGGAGCGTCAGCGCTTGCTCGTCGACTTCAACGCCAGCGCACGCGATTACCCGCAGACCCTGACCGTGCACGGGGTTTTCCAGCAGCAAGCGGCGGCGCATCCAAAGGCTGTGGCGGCGGTGCATGGCGCGCAATCGCTGAGCTATTTCGAACTGAACGCGCAGGCCAATCGCCTCGCTCATCACCTGATCGGCCAAGGCGTGCAACCGGGGGATCACGTGGCGATCCTGCTGCCACGCTCGCTGGAACTACTGGTGGCGCAACTGGCGATTGCCAAGTGCGCGGCGGCCTATGTACCGCTGGACATCCATGCGCCGAGCGAGCGTCAGGCGTTCATGGTCGAGGACTGTCGGGCGGCCGCGCTGCTGACCCTGAGCGGCGAAATCATCGATTACGCCGCGCCGCGTATCGATCTGGACAGGCTGACCCTGAGCGGGCAACCGACGCATAACCCCAATCTTGTGCAGTCCTCGGAGTCGCTGGCGTACATCATGTACACCTCCGGCTCCACCGGCACGCCGAAAGGGGTGATGGTGCCGCACCGTGGCATCGGCCGTTTGGTGCTCAATAACGGTTACGCCGATTTCAATGCGCAGGATCGCGTGGTGTTCGCCTCGAACCCGGCGTTCGATGCCAGCACCATGGATATCTGGGGCCCGCTGCTCAACGGTGGTCGCGTGGTGATCATCGATCATCAGACCCTGCTGGATCCGCAGGCCTTTGGCCGTGAACTGAATGCCAGTGGCGCGACGATCCTGTTCGTCACCACTGCGTTGTTCAACCAGTACGTGCAACTCATCCCGCAAGCGCTCAAAGGCCTGCGCATTCTGCTCTGTGGTGGCGAGCGCGGTGATCCGGCGGCGTTCCGCACGCTGTTGGCCGAGGCGCCGGATCTGCGCATCGTGCATTGCTATGGCCCGACCGAAACCACCACCTACGCCACGACCTTCGAAGTGCGGGAGGTGGCGGAAAATGCCGAGAACGTGCCGATCGGTGGGCCGATTTCCAACACCCAGGTCTATGTACTCGATGCGCATCAGCAACCCGTGCCGATAGGCGTGACCGGTGAGCTGTATATCGGCGGGCAGGGCGTGGCACTGGGTTATCTGAACCGAGCCGATCTGACCGCTGAGAAATTCTTGCGTGATCCATTCAGCGATAAACCCGGCGCGTTGCTGTATCGCACCGGCGACCTCGCGCGCTGGCTGGCACCGGGGCAACTCGATTGCGTCGGGCGCAACGACGATCAGGTGAAAATCCGTGGTTTCCGTATCGAACTGGGTGAGATCGAAAGCCGTTTGCTCAACTGCGCGGGGATCAGGGAAGCCGTGGTGCTGGCGCGCCGCGACGCTCAGGAAACCCCGCGTCTGGTCGCCTATTACACCGCGCACGCCGGGCAACTCGACAGCACCGAATTGCACGCGCAACTGTCGGCGCGCTTGCCGGAGTACATGGTGCCGACGGCGTGGGTGCAACTGGAAGTGTTGCCGCTGAACAACAACGGCAAGATCGACCGCAAGGCGCTGCCGGCACCGACCCAGGCCGCCATGCTCAGCCGGGTCTACGTGGCGCCGGTCACGACGCTGGAGGAAAACCTGGCGCGCATCTGGGCCGGGTTATTGCAGGTCGAGCAAGTCGGACGACATGACAATTTCTTCGAGCTGGGCGGGCATTCGTTGCTGGCGATGCGCATGCTGTCGCAGGTTCGCCAACAGCTGGATGTGGAGCTGACACTGGCCGAGCTGTTCGCCAATCCGGAACTGGCGGCCGTGGCACAGGCGTTGAGCCGGGCCGCACGCAGCACGTTGCCGGAGATTGTGCCGGCAGCGCGTGAGCAAGCACTGCCGTTGTCGTTTGCGCAACAGCGCCTGTGGTTCCTGGCGCAAATGGACGGTGGCAACACGGCGTACAACATTCCGCTGGGCCTGCGTCTGCGCGGGCGGCTGGATGAAGACGCGCTGCAACGGGCACTGGCGCGCATTGTCGAGCGCCACGAAACCCTGCGCAGCCGCTTCACCCAGATCGACGATCAAGCGCAGGTGCTGATCGTGCCGGCCGAGGCCGCGCTGTTGCTGCAAGTTGAAGATTTGCGCCAGCACCCGCAGGCCGATAATGCTTTGCGTGGGCTGATCGAAGAGCAAGCCGGCGCACCGTTCAATCTTGCTTGCGATTCGCTGATTCGCGGACGTCTGGTGCGTCTGGCCGACGATCACCATGTGCTGTTGCTGACGCTGCATCACATCATCTCCGATGGCTGGTCGATGGGTGTGCTGACCCGTGAGTTGGCGGCGTTGTATCAAGCTTTCAGCCATGACCAGCAAGACCCGTTGCCGGCGCTGGCGTTGCAGTACAGCGATTACGCGGTGTGGCAACGCCGCTGGCTCAGTGGCGAGGTGCTGCAACGGCAGAGCGATTACTGGCAGCAAACCCTGGCCGGTGCTCCGGCGTTACTGACGCTGCCGACCGATCGCCCGCGTCCGGCGCAACAGGACTTCGCCGGCAGCCATATCGATGTGGTGCTGGGCGCGCCTCTGAGTCGCGGACTCAAAGCGCTGTGCCAACGTCGCGCGGTGACGCCGTACATGGTGATCTTGAGTGCCTGGACGATGTTGCTCAGTCGCTTGTCCGGGCAGACCGACGTGGTCATCGGCTCGCCGGTGGCCAACCGTACCCGCGCCGAAATCGAAGGCTTGATCGGCATGTTCGTCAACACCCTGGCCCTGCGCATCGATACGTCGGGCGCACTCAGCGGCAAAGCGTTGCTGGCGCGGGTCAAGGCGCAAACCCTGGCGGCGCAGGCGCATCAGGATCTGCCGTTCGAGCACGTGGTGGACATCAGCAAACCGCTGCGCAGTCTGGCTCACAGCGCGCTGTTCCAGACACTGTTGAGCTGGGACAACAATGACGGCCCGAGCCTGCAGCTCGGTGACCTGACCTTGGAAGGCGTGGCGGGGGAAAGCCACTTTGTGAAGTTCGACCTGTCGCTGAGTCTCGGCGATAGCGCCGACGGCGTTCGCGGCTCGCTGCGTTACGCCACGGCGTTGTTCGATGAGTCGACGGTGCGACGTTTTGTCGGTTACTTCCAGCGCTTGCTGGCGGCGTTGGTCAGCGATGAACAAACGCTGCTGGAACAGGTGCCGTTGCTGGCGCAAGACGAACGTCAGCGCCTGTTGCACGACTTCAACGCGAGCGAAGTCGATTGCCCGCTCGAACAGCCGTTGCACTGCTTGTTTGAAGCGCAGGTGCGGATTAAGCCCGAGGCCATCGCCGTGCAATCCGAAGCCGGGTGCCTCACCTATCGCGAGCTCAATTCGCGGGCCAATCAACTGGCTCATCACTTGCGCGAACAGGGCGTGCAGCCGGATTCACGTGTGGCGATTTGCGTCGAGCGCGGGCTGGATCTGGTGGTCGGTTTGCTCGGTATTCTGAAGGCAGGCGGGGCGTATGTACCGCTGGATCCGGGGTATCCGGCGGAACGTCTGGCGTACATGCTCAAGGACAGCGCGCCGGTTGCGGTGCTGGTGCAAGCGGCGACGCGTTCGCTGTTCGACGCGCCTGCAATGACCTTGATCGACCTCGATCAAGGTCATTGGCAACAGCTGCCTGATCATGATTTGCAGGTACCGGACCTGAGCGACGCGAACCTGGCCTACATGATCTACACCTCCGGTTCCACCGGCCTGCCGAAAGGCGTGATGATCGAGCATCGCAGCGCCTGCAACATGGTGCATTGGGGCTCGCAGATCAGTGCGCCGACCGAGCATGGCGCACTGTTGCAAAAGGCCCCGTTCAGCTTCGACAGTTCGGTGTGGGAGATCTTCTGGCCGCTGTGTTCCGGCCTGCGCCTGGTATTGGCGCGGCCGGATGGCAACCGCGATTCGGCTTATGTGGTGCAGGCGATTCGCGAGCAGCAAGTGACGGTGGTCAAGTTCGTACCGGCGCTGCTGCAGGACTTCATCGAACAGGCCGATGTCAGCCAGTGCACCAGCCTCACCGATGTGCTCAACGGTGGCGGCGAACTCACTGCCGCGCTGGCGCGTCAGGTGCGCGATCGCCTGCCGTGGGTGCGTTTGCACAACGTTTACGGCCCGACCGAAACCACGGTTGACAGCACCGGCTGGACGCTTGAACCGGATCAACCGGTGCCGCACAGCGTGGTGCCGATCGGCCAGGCGCTGAGCAACACACGCTTGTACGTGCTCGATGCTTACGATCAACCGGTGCCGCAGGGTGTCAGCGGCCAGTTGCACATTGGCGGTGTGGGTGTGGCACGCGGTTATCACGGACTGCCGGAGATGCAGGCCGAGCGTTTCATCGACAGCCCGTTCGTGGCCGGTGATCGGCTGTACCGCACCGGCGATCTGGCGCGCTACAACAACGACGGCGATCTGGAATTTCTCGGACGCAATGACTTCCAGATCAAGCTGCGCGGCTTGCGTCTGGAACCGGGTGAAATCGAAGCGCGGTTGACCGAACATCCGGCGATCCGCGAAGCGGTGGTCATGGTGCGCGATGAACGCTTGGTGGCCTGGTACACGTTGCGAGCAGGGATCGAAACGCCAAACCTGGAGATTTTGCGTGCCCATGTGCTGGAACGATTGCCGGAATACATGGTGCCCGGTGCCTATGTGCTACTCGACGCATTGCCGCTGACCCCCAACGACAAGGTCGATCGCAAGGCCTTGCCGGAGCCGGGCGCCGACGCCGTGATCAACCGTCCTTATGTGGCGCCGCAAGGCGAGGTGGAAACCGCGATGGCGCGGATCTGGGCCGAAGTGCTCAACGTTGAGCAAGTCGGGCGTCATGACAACTTCTTCGAACTGGGTGGGCATTCGTTGCTCGCGGTGCGACTGGTCAATCTGCTGCAACGCGGCGGAATGCAGGTGTCACTGGCCGAGTTGTTCCAGCATCCGAGCATCGAGTCGGCGGCGGCTTTGCTCGCTCAGGACGAAATCGCCGGACTGCCGGAGGGGCTGGTCGTGTTGCGTACCGGGACGCGCGGCACGCCGCTGTTCCTGGTGCATGAGTTCAGTGGCCGCGACGTGTATTTCCCGACGCTGGCGCAGCACATTGGCGGCGAGTTTGCGATTTATGGCCTGCCCGGCGTGCCGCTGGGTCAGCCACAGCTGCGCACAATCGAATGCATGGCCACGCGGATGGCCGGGATCATCCGTTCGGTGCAGCCACACGGGCCGTATCGTCTGGCGGGCTGGTCATTCGGCGGGGTGCTGGCCCATGAAGTTGCCCAGCAATTGCTGGGTCAGGATCAAGCGGTGGACTTCATCGGCATGCTCGACAGCTACGCGCCCAACTCGCTTGCTCAGGACAAGGCGATGTGGAGCGGCAAGGATCTCGACAAGCGCCAGTTGCTCGGGCATTGCCGGGGGCGTGCGCTGATGCTCGGTGCCGAAGGCGCCACCGCGTTGGCGTCGGTCGAGGCGCTGGAAGCCGAGAGGGAACAGTTGGATTTCCACGCGCTGTTCCAGCGTTGCCAGGTGCAGCAACTGACCGATCCGGAACTGGCCACGGTCAGCGCGGCCGACGCCTGGCATTACTTTGATCGCGAGGCGGCGCATCGTCTGGCCTTGGCGCATTACCGGGTCAGCCCGGCGAGCCAGACGATTCATCTGTTCCGCGCCCAAGAGCTGATGGTCGGGCAGTCTGTGCCAAGCCCGACACGCGGTTGGGAGGAGCGCTTCGACAGTCGTCTGTTGCAGTGCATCGATATCCCCGGTGATCACCGCAGCATGATGAAAAATCCGCATATTCAGGCGTTGGGGCAGGCCATCACTCAGGCACTTGAGGCGGTAGTCGCGCCCGCCACTGCGGTGTATCAGCCGCTGCTGACGATCCAGAGCGGGCACCTGGGGCATGCGCCGATTTTCTGTGTGCCGGGGGCGGGCGACAGTGTCACCGGGTTCATTCATCTGACCGAAGCGATGGGCCCGGAGTGGCCGATCATCGGCCTGCAACCGCGCGGGCTGGACGGCAGCAGTGTGCCGCACAGTCAGGTCGAGGCCGCTGCCGCGTCTTATCTGCAGGCGATCGTGCAGGCTTACCCGCAAGGCCCAGTGCACCTGATCGGCCATTCTTTTGGCGGTTGGGTCGCGCATGCCATGGCAGCGCAGTTGCAAGCGGTCGGGCGCGAGGTGGCTTCGTTGACGTTGATCGACAGCGAAGCCCCGGGCGATAACGGTACGGCGGGCAAACCGTACACCGGCACGGCGGCGCTGGAGCGCTTGATCGACACCCTGCAACTGTCCAGTGGCAAGTCGCTGGAAATCGATCCGCAGACCTTCGCCGACGAGGATGACGCCACGCAAATGCGCCTGTTGCATGCCGGTATGGTGCACGCCGGCGTGCTGTCGGAGCGCGCCGCGCCCGATGCGATGCATGGCCCGGTCCGCACCTTCGCCACGGCATTGCGCACGGTCTATCAACCACAACTGGCATACACCGGGCCCGTGCGGCTGGCGCTGGTCGATGACCCGACGCTGGATGCGTGGGGCAATCAGCGCGAGCAAGCGGCGATGGTTGAGGGTTGGCAGCGCCAGGTGACGGATCTGGCGGTGTGGTACGGGCCGGGCAACCACTTCACGATTCTCAAGGCGCCTAACGTCTTCAGTCTCGCGGCGTGGTGGCATGACGGCCTGAAAGTGCCGGCCGGCCAAGTGCTGTCCTGATTGTTGTTTATCTACCAGAGCCCGGCCGCTGGCCGGGTTCACCCCTGAACGGACTTGTGGTTATTTATGGAAAAGTCGAAGTTGCGCAAAGTCGGTATGGGTTTGGCGTTGGTTGCGGTGGCGGGATTGGCGTTCTACGCGGTGCAGGCACCGGCCGAGGCGCCGCAATACCTGACCGCCCCGGTGGAACGCAGTGACATCGAAAACGCGGTGCTGGCCACCGGGTTGCTCGAAGGCATCAAGCAAGTGGACGTCGGTGCGCAAGTGTCCGGGCAATTGAAGTCGCTCAAGGTCAAGGTTGGCGACAAGGTGAAGAAGGGGCAGTGGCTGGCGGAAATCGATCCGCTGGTGTTGCAGAACACGCTGCGCCAGGCTCAGGTCGATGAGGAGAACCTGCAAGCGCAAAAACGCGCCACCCAGGCTCAGCTCAGGCAGACCAAAGCGATTTACGAGCGCTACAAGAACTTGCAGGACGACGCGTCGATCTCGCGCCAGGATTTTGAAACCGCCGAGTCGAACTATCAGGTACAACAGGCCAACCTGATGTCGCTGGATGCGCAGATCAAAAGTGCGCATATCCAGATCGACACGGCCAAGGTCAATCTGGCCTACACGCGGATTGTCGCGCCGATAGATGGCGACGTGGTCGGCGTGGTCACGCAGGAAGGGCAAACGGTGATCGCCAGCCAACTGGCGCCGGTCCTGCTAAAACTGGCGGATCTGGACACCATGACGGTCAAGGCGCAGGTGTCCGAGGCCGATGTGATTCATATCGCCCCGGGTCAGGAGGTGTATTTCACCATTCTTGGCGAGGACAAACGCTATTACGCGAAATTGCGCGGCACCGATCCGGCGCCACAGAACTTTCTTGAAACGCCGCCCGCCGGTACGCCGAAGCAAAGCAGCGCGGTGTTCTACAACGCCTTGTTCGAGGTGCCCAATCCCGACCATCGTTTGCGCATTTCGATGACCGCGCAGGTGCGCATTATCCTCGACACCGCCAAGGCAGTGCTGACCGTGCCGGTGGCGGCGCTCGGTCCGCGCAATGCCGATGGCAGCTTCCCCGTGCGCGTGCTCGACGCCAAGGGCCACGCGCAGTCGCGCAATGTGCAGACCGGGATCAACAACAACGTCAAAGTGCAGATCAATGGCGGTCTGGCCGAAGGCGATCGCGTGGTCATCGGTGATCCGCTGACCAATGTGGCGGGGGCCTGAGCATGACCGAACCACTGCTACAGCTGACCGGCATCACCCGCAGTTTTACCGCTGGCGACCGCGAATTTCTCGCGCTGAAGAACATCAACCTGACAATCAATGCCGGGGAAATGGTCGCGATCATTGGCGCTTCGGGTTCCGGCAAATCGACGCTGATGAACATCCTCGGCTGCCTCGATTACGCCACCGCCGGCAGCTACAGGATCAACGGTCAGGAAACCCGCGATCTGGACAATCAGGCACTCGCCGAACTGCGCCGCGACTACTTCGGTTTCATCTTCCAGCGATATCACTTGCTGCCGCATTTGAGCGCGATGCACAACGTCGAGATGCCGGCGATTTACGCCGGAACGCCGCAGCTTCAGCGCCATGCCCGTGCCCGTGAATTGTTGGCGCGGCTGGGCCTGGAGGGGCATTTGACGCATCGGCCGAGCCAGCTCTCAGGCGGTCAGCAACAACGGGTGAGTATCGCCCGAGCCTTGATGAATGGCGGCGAAGTGATCCTCGCCGACGAGCCGACCGGCGCCCTCGACACGGCCAGCGGCAAAGAGGTGATGCGCATCCTGCTGGAGCTGCACGCGGCGGGGCACACGGTGATTCTGGTGACCCACGACCCGAAAGTCGCGGCCAACGCCGAGCGCATCATCGAAGTCAGCGA
This sequence comes from Pseudomonas sp. CROZ-RG-20F-R04-15, assembly GCF_022662375.1. Lineage (GTDB taxonomy): Bacteria > Pseudomonadota > Gammaproteobacteria > Pseudomonadales > Pseudomonadaceae > Aquipseudomonas. The sequence goes on from NZ_JAKNQL010000007.1 coordinate 90,601, forward strand.
CGGCGAAATCCTCAGCGACCGTGCCAACGAACGCGACACCACGCAACTGCTCAGCAACGAACCGGTGACGCCGAAAGCCAACGCCTCTCGACGTCTTGTTGCCAGTCTCGGGTTGTTCAAAGAGGCGTTCGCCATGGCCTGGGTGGCGTTGATTTCCCATCGCATGCGCACCTTGCTGACCATGCTTGGCATCGTCATTGGCATCACCTCGGTGGTGTCAATTTCAGCGGTGGGCGAGGGCGCGAAGAACTATGTGCTCAAGGACATCGCCGCGATTGGCAGCAACACCATCGATGTCTATCCCGGCAGCAGTTACGGCGACAAACGTGCCGCCGCCATCGAAACCCTGACGCCGGCCGATGTCACCGCGCTCAATCAGTTGTATTACGTCGATAGCGCCACGCCAATGATTGGCCGCAGCCTGTTGCTGCGCTATCGCAATATTGACCTGGATGCGCAGGTCAACGGCGTCAGCGACCAGTACTTCAAGGTGCGCGGGATCAGGATGGCAGCGGGTATCCCGTTCAGCGAAAACGATGCGCGGCGCCAGGCGCAGGTGGTGGTCATCGATCACAACACCCGGCAGCGCTTGTTCGGGCAAGACGTTGATCCGTTGGGTCAGGTGATCCTGATCGGTAACCTGCCGTGCACGGTGATCGGTGTGGCCGCGCAGGATAAAAGCCTGTTCGCCTCGGGCAAGACCCTCAACGTCTGGGTGCCCTACGAAACCGCCGCCGGGCGGGTGCTGGGCCAACGATATCTGGACAGCATCAGCGTGCGCATGAAGGACGGCCAACCAAGCAAAGTGGTGGAAGAGCACGTCACTCAACTGCTGCTGCAACGCCACGGCACCAAGGATTTCTTCACCAACAACCTCGACAGCGTCTTGCAGACGGTGCAGAAAACCAGCCGTTCGCTGGCGTTGCTGCTGTCGTTGATTGCGGTGATTTCGTTGGTGGTGGGTGGTATCGGGGTGATGAACATCATGCTGGTGTCGGTGACCGAACGCACCCGCGAGATTGGCATTCGCATGGCAGTGGGCGCGCGGCAGTCGGACATTCGTCAGCAGTTTCTGGTGGAGGCGGTGATGGTGTGTCTGTTGGGCGGGGCGATCGGGATTTCCCTGTCGTATGCGATCGGGCATTTGTTTTCGGTGTTTATCAAGGAGTGGGAGATGGTGTTTTCGCTGGCGTCGGTGCTGACGGCGGTGGTGTGCTCGACGTTGATCGGGATTGTGTTTGGCTTTGTACCGGCGCGGAATGCTTCGCGGCTGGATCCGATTGAGGCGTTGGCGCGGGATTAAAAGCGGACCCTCACCCTAACCCTCCCCCGGAGGGAGAGGGGACTGACCGAGGTGTTCTTTCGAGTTACACCGACGTGGGATACTGAGCCGAACTCAGGTTTTGAACAGCACAAAGATCGGCTCCCTTTCCCCCCTCGCCCCCCTGGGGGAGAGGGCTGGGGTGAGGGGGTAAATCCCACTGACACACCGCAAAACCTCGAACCACCGCCATCCAGAATTTCCATCAATAAACACCACGCCGTGAGCGCGTTTAAATTACACGAACCGTTACGTCATACCGCCTACAACACCTTGCGTCGTTACCTACGTGTACGCCAGAATCCGCCGGCTTACGCGGCTATGGGTCGGGATATATCGTTTGCCTGTCACTGCAAATCAGTGATCGGGTTTGGTAGCCCGCTTCGGTACCGCCGTATGGCGCCACCTTATGCAGTCTTTTTGCGGCTGCGTTTTATATGGTGGACATGCGTGGGGCTCATTCATGAGCGCCGGGTTTCCGTATCGACCGGTCTACCAACCCGCGCATGGCCGCCACCTTCGTTTGGTAGCGAAAGTGATGGCTCCGGTTAATTTCGATACGAGACTTTATCTATGTTCAAAGCCACACCCAACCCACCAGATACCGATCCAATCCCCTACGACGCCGCACTGGAACCTCAAAACATCAAAGAGGCCACAGAACGGGCGATCAATTTCTACCTCAATCCTTCCGCGCTCAAAACCTCAAAACCCACCCGCAAAACCGGCAAGATCTACCTGATCGACCCCACCGTTGATGACGAAACCCTGCTCGTCGAAGCCTACGAATCGCTGTCCTCGGCCAGTGACATGGCCCGCGATCTTGCCGACTCGGTCGACAGTCCTCACCGCAAGAAAATGCTGATCCTGCAACAGGTGATCATGTTGAGTGAATTGGTGGTGAGTCGCGTCCTCGACAACCAGCGCTTGCCCAACTAATTGCGAAACAGCCGCGTGAGGGAGCCTGCTCCCTCACTGTGCAGAAGGAGCTTGAGCTTATGTCCAAGACACCCGATCCGCCGGTGACTGCGGCCAACATCATGGCCACGCCCTACACGCCCAACGCTATGTTCCGGGTCAACCCGCAAATTGATACCGAATCCCTACTGGCAAACGCCTGTGAATCGCTGGCATCCGCCTCGGTCATGTTGTGTGATTTTGCCGGGATGCTGGAGGGGCCGCACCGCAATACCTTGCTGGGTATTGCGCAAGTGGTGATGTTGGGGGAATTGGCGGTGAATCAGGCATTGGAGCACGTCGCGGGATTGCCCTCACCCTAACCCTCTCCCAGTGGGAGAGGGAACTGACCGCAGTGTTTGCTGGAGATGCACCGACGTGAACTACCGAGCCGAACTCAGGTTTTGAAAAGCTCAAAGATCGGCTCCCTTTCCCCCTCGCCCCCTTGGGGGAGAGGGCTGGGGTGAGGGGGGAATCTCACTGACACACCCAAAAAACCGAAACTCTCACTATCCCGATGTATCAAGCCGCACTCGACGCTAACGTCTCCAACGGCGAATACATCCAGCGCATCAACGAATGCCGCCCGCTGATGCCCAACTTGATCGCCGCCCGTTTCAAATAGCTCTCCACGGTGTTGACCTTCAACGCCAGTTGTTCAGCCAGTTCCGGCGCCGTGCGGCCGGCGAGCAGGCCGACACACACTTCGGTTTCACGGTTGGACAGGCTCAGCCCCAGTTGCTCCAGGCGCTCGTCAAAGCGCAGGCGCAAGGTTTCCAGACCGTTGCCTTCGGCGGCCTCGGGTGGGCTTTGTGGGTCAGGGGTGGTCGGTTGCAGGGCGTTGATGTGTTTTTCCACCATCGGCAGCAGCACCGGGGAGATGTCCTGCAACAGGCTGCGCTCCTGCGCGGAAAAACGCTGTGACTCGCCATTGCGGTACACCGAAATCACGTAGCGGTAGCCGTCCTTGCGCCGGGTCAGGTGCAGTTGCGAAGCGTCTGCGCTGGTCGCGGCCGGCGGATTTTGTAAATGGTGGGCCGCCGCACTGTGTTCGGAAAACACTGTTTCGGCGAGCAGGGCGGGCTCTTTCTGCGGCTCAGGCTCATTGCGACTCGATGCGCGGCCGACCGGTTCGACGCGCATCTGCCGGATGTGCGTAGCGTCCACCGCCAGTTGCGTCAGGATCAGGTCATGCAGCATGCGCGGAAAGTGCCGGCTGCCGGTGCTGGCGATGACCTTGCCGATGTGGGGGAACAAGTGTGAATTCATATGCGTGTCATCCCTGAGAGGCGTTAATTCAAAAACGTCTGCAGCGCCGTCGACGATCTCCTTGGTCGACGAAATACCGCAGACTTGGATCCTATCCTAGTACAACGTTTGAGCGACGGTTTAATGAAGGTGTTATTAGCTAATAACCGCGACTCTGCTGGGTCGAAGGTGAAAACGCCGAGATTCCGGTGGCGAATTGTCCCGTTCAGGTTGACGGTGAAACGCGTTTCAACCGATTTATCCCTTTTCGATGCGTCAGTAACCTGTACACAACTTGAACGCAACAACAACTTCCAACATTGAAAAGGGACGCAGACCATGACCACTCCAACCTACAACCGCCTGAACAAAGACGACGCCATCGTGCTGCTGGTCGACCACCAGACCGGCCTGATTTCTCTGGTCCAGGACTTCTCGCCAAACGAGTTCAAGAACAACGTCCTCGCTCTGGCGGATCTGGCGAAGTTCTTCGAACTGCCGACCATCCTCACCACCAGTTTCGAACAAGGCCCGAACGGCCCACTGGTACCGGAACTGAAAGAGATGTTCCCGGACGCGCCGTACATCGCTCGCCCAGGCCAGATCAACGCTTGGGACAATGAAGACTTCGTGAAGGCGATCAAGGCCACCGGGCGCAAGCAGATCATCATTGCCGGTGTGGTGACGGATGTCTGCGTAGCGTTCCCGACCTTGTCGGCGCTGGCGGAAGGCTTTGATGTGTTTGTGGTCACCGATGCGTCGGGCACCTTCAACACCACCGTGCAACAAGCCGCATGGAGCCGCATGACTCAGGCCGGCGCACAGATGATGAACTGGTTCTCGGTGGCGTGTGAGCTGCACCGTGACTGGCGCAACGATATTGAAGGGCTGGGCAATCTGCTGTCGCAGCGGATCCCTAACTATCGCAACCTGATGAACAGCTATTCAGCGCTGACCGCTCAGCAAAAGTAAGCCTGCGCGACCGAACAAAAGCCTGCCCTGAAAAGCAGGCTTTTGTCGTGTCTGCGCTTTAAAGCGCTGGCAGCGTTGCGATGGCGTTACTTCAGGTTTTGGCTGAAGAAGCTGGTCAATTTGGCGAAGGGAATCAGGTTGACCCGGTCGTACAAGTCGACATGGCCGGCCCCAGGAATGATCAGCAGCTCTTTGGGCTCGGCCGCGCGCTGGTATGCGTCTTCACTGAACTCGCGGGAGTGCGCCTGAGCACCGGCAATGAACAGCAGCGGGCGCGGGGAGATGCTCTCGATGTCATTGAACGGGTAGAAGTTCATGAACTTCACATTGCTGATCAGCGTCGGCATGGTGGTGGTCTGCGGCGAAGCGCCGGCCGGAGTGACCTGACCACGCGGGGTGCGGTAGAAGTCGTAGAACTCGTCACCCACGGCGTTGCCGGTGAGTTTGAGCGGTGTGCCGCCGGTGTAGCGGACCGGGCCGCCCCAGGACTGCGCGTTACGCTGCTGCGCCGCCTGTTCAATGATGGATTGGCGTTGCGCTGGCGTGAGCGAATGCTTCAGGCCATTGCGGTTGGCGGCGCCCATGTCGTACATGCTGACGGTGGCAATCGCTTTCAAACGTGGGTCGATCTTGGCGGCGCTGATGGCGAAGCTGCCGCTGCCGCAAATACCGATGACGCCGATGCGCTCGCGATCGACCAGTGGGCGAGTGCCGAGAAAGTCCACCGCCGCGCTGAAGTCTTCGGCATAAATGTCCGGTGCAACCGACTGGCGTGGCTGGCCCTCGCTTTCGCCCCAGAAGGACAAGTCGAACGACAGCGTGACGAAGCCTTGTTCGGCCATTTTGGTCGCGTAGAGATTGGCGCTTTGCTCTTTCACCGCGCCCATCGGGTGGCCGACGATGATCGCGGCATTTTTTGACTGTGGATCTAGGTTCTTCAGGCTGAACAGATTGCCTGCGACCTTCATCCCGTACTGGTTCTTGAAGGTGACCTTTTCCACGGTCACTTTATCGCTGGTGTAGAAGTTGTCTGCGCCGTTCGACATATCGGCTCCCATGGCTGAAAAAGTACTGAAGAGCAGCCCGAAGGCCAAGCAAAAACCTTTCACTGGAATGTCCTTGCGATTGAGGGTTTATTCGTCTGATCCTGTGCACGAACATTCTCTCTATCGGCTCTTCAGCGTCGTAGTGCATTCCTCTGGATTGCTTGCCTGATCCACTGAATCTGGATTTTCAACGCCGCGCAGACACGAGATGGCGGCGATGAGAGGGCAGGGAAGGGATATGGATTACGCTGAGGATTCAGCGCTGGCCTCGATCACGCCGCTTTCAGCCTGACGACCGCTGCGCTGAGTCTCCGGAACCCCGACCCCGAGCAACACAACCGCCACCGCCGCAATACCGGCCAGGGTCAGAAACGCTGCACTGTAACCAGCCTCCTGCACAACGAACCCGGCGAGGCCGTTGCTCAGTGCCGCGCCCAGTCCGAAGGCCGTCGTCAGTGCGCCAAGGCTGATGTTGAAGTGACCAGTGCCTTGGGTGAGGTCTTTGACCATGATCGGAAACAAGGCGCCGAACAGACCCGCGCCGACGCCATCGAGCATCTGCACCGCGACCAGCCAATAGGCATCGTCCGACAGCGTATAGAGCACACCACGCAAGGGCAGGATCAGAAAACCGGCCAGCAGCAGCGGTTTGCGCCCCCACAGATCGGCTTTCGCTCCGACCAGCAATGCCGCCGGCACCATCACCAGTTGCGCGGCGACGATGCAGGCGGAGGTCAGCGGGGTCGCCATCTGCAAATTCGCTTGCGCAAGTTTTTGGCTCACCAACGGCAACATCGCCGCATTGGCCAGGTGGAACAGCGCACAGCAAATGGCGAACAGCAACAGTGACCGGTTACCAAGCAACACGGATAAACCGGAAGGCTGGCGATGCCCGGCGTCGGCGGGATCGAGTCCGCGTGCCAGATCATGGTCGATGGCTTGCGGCGACACGCAGGCTATGGCGATGACACTGGCCAGCGCCATGGCCGCCATCAGATAGAACACCGCCACCGGGCCGAACAGATAAGCGAACACACCGGCCAGCAGGGCGGCGCAGGCATTGCCAGCATGATTGAAGGTTTCGTTGCGCCCGGTTCGGCGGGTAAACGCCCGTGGCCCGGTCATGCCCAGGGTAATCGCGCAAATGGCCGGGGCGAATATCGAAGCGGCCATCGCACTCAGGGTTTGCGTCAACGCCACCCACGTGAAGGAAGTCACGAAGGGCAGCAGCAGGCAACTTCCGGTCACCAGCAGTGCCGCGATCGCGATCAATGCACGTTTACGCCGGCTGTTGTCGACCCAGGCGCCGGCGGGTGTCTGGGTGATCAGCGCGGCGACCCCGGCGATGGTCATGACCAGACCTATGCTGGCCGGCTCCCAGTGATGCACCGCCAACAGGTAAATGGCCAGATAGGGGCCGAGACCGTCGCGCACGTCGGCGAGGAAAAAATTCAGGCTGTCCAGAGACAGGTTGTTGCGGCGATCCAGATCAGCGGCCACGGCAGTGTCTTCAATGTTCGAGGTCTGCGGATGGATTCAACCTCAGCAAGCCTAATGACCTGTGGCCACGAATATAAGTTGCAGGCCGCTGCCATGTCGTTGCGAAACAGCGCCAAGGGCCTGAAAACGTCGTTCCGTCACATGGTTGCTGCGCGTTCGACGCGCTACTTGTATCCTTGCGCCGGTCGAGGAGATACGACCGCTGTTATTGCCTTGAATCAGTAACGGCCGGAACGGGAAACCGGACTTTCCATTAGGTACTTTCGTGAAGCGTGATACCCACCTCGTCACCCTCTTGCTGCTGGTCATCGGCTGCTCTCTGGCGTCGCTGACCATCTGGAAAGTGCTGTCTTCGCGCGATCGCGCGCTGGAGGAAGTCAACGTGCACGGGCTGAACCTGACCCAGGCACTCGAGACCTATTCCGAGGGTATCGTCCGGCAAAGTTCGCTGCTGCTGCTCGGGCTGGTCGAACGCCTGGAAACAGAAGGCAGTGGCCCCGCGCAGATTCAGCGCCTGAGTGCGCTGATCAACCGCCAGCAGCCGCTGATGCCACAGCTGAGCGGTATCACCATCTATGACCGCCATGGTCACTGGCTGATGTCGTCGAACCGGCCGATTCCGGCGGGTGCCAACAGCAGTGACCGGGCCTATTTCATTCATCATCGTGACGACCCGAGTCGCGAACCCTTTATCGGCCCACCGATCCGCAGCCGTTCCAATCAGGAATGGGTGATCACCGTCAGCCGCCGTTTCAATGATGATCACGGCGAGTTTGCCGGGGTCGTCGCCGTGACCCTGGGCGTGGAAAACTTTCTGCGCCTGTTCGGCAAACTCGACGTCGGTCAGGACGGGGCCATCGGCTTGTCCTATACCGACGGCACCTTGCTGGTTCGCTATCCTTTCCGCGAGCAGGATATGGGTCGCAACTTTTCCAAATCGCCGATCTACGCCAAATATCTGGTCGATCAATCGGTCGGCACCGCGTCTTATTCCTCCAGCCTGGATGGCGTCGAGCGCCTCTACGCCTTCCGCAAAAGTGAAAAATTGCCGCTGATCACCACGGTCGCCATCGGCAAGCGCGAAGCGCTCGCAGCCTGGCGAACCGAGGCGCTGTTGTCGGCGGTGGTGGTGGCGGGGTTGTTGGGGCTTACCGGTCTGATTGGCTGGTGCTTGATCCTCGATATCCGTCGCCGGACCCAGGTTGAAGGCGAACTGCGCATCGCTCAGCAGCAGTTGCTCGGTTCCAATCGGCAACTGGAACTGTTGGCCATGAAGGATGCGCTGACCGGGTTGGCAAATCGGCGCAGCTTTGACGAAACCCTGGCCATAGAGGCGCGGCGGGCAAAGCGCGACGGCTCGTCGCTGGCGTTACTGATGATCGATATCGACTATTTCAAGCGGTTCAATGACGCGCTCGGGCACGTTGCCGGCGACATCTGTCTGCAAGCCGTCGGTAGCGTGCTGGATGCGTGTGTGCGGCGGCCATCGGACGTGGTGGCGCGCTATGGCGGCGAAGAGTTCGCCGTGATCATGCCTGACACCCATATTGACGGGGCCGAAGTAGTTGCGCAGCTGATTATCGAGCGCTTGCAGCAAGCCAACATTGCCCACCCCACCAGTCCCGTGGGCCGCGTGAGCCTGAGCATCGGCATCGCTGTCGCGCGCGGTACGCATCTGCACCCGGTGCAGGGGCTGATCGAGTGCGCCGATCAGGCGCTGTATCAAGCGAAGACGGCGGGGCGCAACAGGTTCATGGCGGCCCCTGGGCAGCCCTCATTCGATGTCGATGGACAGCAAACCATTGACCCGTGACACCAGTGTGTCGACGGCAAACGGTTTGGTCAGCACCTGCATGCCCGGACCTAGCTGACCGTTACCGATCACCGAGTTTTCCGCGTAGCCGGTAATGAACAAGGTCTTCAGTTCTGGTCTGATTTGCCTGCCCGCATCGGCCATCTGCCGGCCGTTCATGCCGCCCGGCAAGCCGACGTCGGTAATGAGCAGATCGATGTGCGCGCGGGAGCGCAATACCTCCAGCCCTTCGACGCTGTCAGCGGCTTCGAGCAGATTGAAGCCGAGGTCGTTCAGCACGTCTTTGAGCAGCGTGCGAACGGTGGGTTCGTCGTCGACAATCAGAATGGTCTCGCCGGGCTTGGCCTGCAGGGTTGCCGAGCTTTGTGCGTCATCGTGATTGCGCGGCGTTTCACCGAGATAGCGCGGCAGGTAAACGCACATCGTGGTGCCTTGACCCACGGTCGATTGCACCCGCACCTGCCCGCCGGATTGCTTGGTAAAACCGTAGATCATCGACAGCCCAAGGCCCGTGCCCTGGCCCAGCGGTTTGGTGGTGAAAAACGGGTCGAAGGCCTTGGCCATTACTTCGGCGCTCATACCGGTACCGGTGTCGGCGACCGACAGGCACAGGTATTGCCCTTCGGGCATTTCACGTACACGCGCCGATTCCGCATCCAGCGTTCGATTGGCGGTCTCGACGGTGATGCTGCCGCCATCGGGCATCGCATCGCGGGCGTTGATGCACAGGTTGAGCAGGGCGTTTTCCAGCTGACTGGCATCGACCAGAGCCGGCCACAAATCGGCGGCTACGACCGTTTTCAAGTTAATGCTCGGGCCGACGGTGCGCTGGATCAGTTCGGTCATGCCGGCAATCAGCGCGTTGACCTCTGTTGGCCGTGGATCGAGGGTCTGCCGGCGGGAGAAGGCCAGCAGGCGATGGGTCAGGGCGGTGGCGCGTTTGGCCGCGTCCTGGGCGATCAACATGTATTTGTCGATGTCGTTCAGCCGGCCTTGGCCGATGCGTTTTTCCATCAGCTCAAGGGATGCGCAGATGCCCGCCAACAGGTTGTTGAAGTCATGGGCCAGACCGCCGGTGAGTTGCCCGACCGCTTCCATTTTCTGCGATTGCCGCAGTTTCTCTTCGGCCTGCATCAGTTCTGCGGTGCGCGCCGAGACCCGTTGTTCCAGTGTGTCATTGAGGGCTTTTAACGCGGCGGTGACCCGGTCGCGCTCGGCTTCGACATTGCGCCGGTCTTCGACATCGATGAGCACACCGGGAAAGCGTAAAGGCGTGCCGTCTTCAGCGCACTCGACGCGGCCGTTCGCTTCGATCCAGGTGTATTGGCCATCCGCGCCGCGCACTCGGTATTGGTGCGAATAGGGACCGCCGCGAGCGATGACTTCGTTGATTGCCGCCGTGAGTCCAGCCCTGTCATCCGGGTGAACGCTCATCACCACTTGCTCCAGGCTCAGACCGTCGAGACCCCAAGCGGGATCGAGGTCGAAAACCCGAGCGAAGGCTTCATCGACGCTGAAGCGATCGCTGGGCAGGTGCCAATGCCAGGTGCCGATAATGGCGCCGGCGGCCAGGGCGAGTTGTACCCGCTCGACGTTTTCCCGGGCGACGGCCTCGCTGATGCGCAAACGCTCTTGCGCATCGCGGCGCTCGGTGACATCGCTGAAGAAGATCGCAATCTGCCGATCGGCCGGGTCACCGACACGGACGGCGCGCACATCGAACCAGCGTTCGAAGGTGTTGGCATAGTTTTCGAAGTTGGCCGGCTCGCCGGTCTTGGCCACATGGCCGTAAGTCTCGAACCAGAATTTCTCCAGATTGGGCGCAAACTCGGTGACCCACTTGCCCCGCAGGTTGACCCCGGCCTGACGCTCGAACGCCGGGTTGGCTTCGACGAAGTAATAGTCGATGGGGTGATCGTCGGCGTCGAATTTGACTTTGACGATGGCGAACGCGGCTTCGATGGTTTCCAGAATGGTGCTGAAGCGTTCTTCGCTACGACGCAATGCGGTTTCGGCACTGCGCGAGCGGGTCAGGTCGAGCATCGCGCCGATCATGCGCTCGGCTTTGCCATCGGCACTGCGGATCAGATGTCCGCGATCAAGCACTTCGGCGTATGAACCATCGTGGCAGAGGAAGCGGTACTCAGCGCTCCAGATCGTGCCAGAACCGTCAATTGCCGAGCGAATCGAAGTTGTCACGCGCGCGCGATCCTGCGTGTGAATCTGCGCAAACCGCCAGTCACACGTCGGTTCTATGGCTGTGGACGCGTAGCCATAGGCCTGTTGCAGCGAGTCGTTCCAGACGACCTGGTTGGTTTTCAGATCCCAGTCCCAGACGGCGTCGCAGGTCGCCTTGACGGCCAGACGCAGGCGCGTGACCTCAGACTCAAGCTCCTCGCGAGTAAGCTGTTTCAGGATGTCCACCCTTTATGCGTTGATGGTTGGCTTGCGTTCAATTGGCGGGTTTCAAACACTCTGCTTCACAAGCTTTGTGAGCCATTGACCCGAGGCCTCATGCTTAAGTTGCACGCGGGCCAGGGATGCAGACGTTTTCATAACGATTCGCCGCGATCCAGTCTGTCGAGCAGCCCTTGCCCGCGTTGCCACAAAGCCTGCTGTTTTTCCAACGGCATGCGATCAAGGTTTTTGTACATCATGCCCATGCGCTGATTGCCGCGCAGAAGGTCACCGTGGCGCATCAGGAAATGCCAGTACAGGGCATTGAAAGGGCACGCATTGTCAGCGGTGGTTTCGCGCACCGAGTAGGCACAGTCGCGACAGTAGTCGGACATCCGGTTGATGTACTGACCGCTGGCGCAATAAGGTTTGGAACCGAGGTAACCGCCGTCGGCGTGCATGACCATGCCGAGGGTATTGGGTAGCTCGACCCAGTCGAAAGCGTCCATGTAAATCGCCAGATACCACTCACAGATCTGGCTCGGTGCGATGCCGGCGAGCAGGGCGAAATTGCCGGTCACCATCAGGCGCTGGATGTGATGGGCGTAGGCGTGTCTGAGGCTTTGACCGATGGCCTGGCGCATGCAGTTCATCTGTGTGTCGCCGGTCCAGTAGAACTCAGGCAAGCGCCGTGTGTTACCGAAGGCATTGCCCTCGGCGTACTCCGGCATCTGCAGCCAGTAAACGCCCCGCACATATTCGCGCCAGCCGATCAGTTGCCGGATGAAACCCTCGGCGGCATTCAGCGCGATGTTGCCTGACCAATAGGCAGACTCCACGTCACTGCAGAGTTGGCGCAGGTCGAGCAAACCAATGTTCAGCGCGGCGCTGATGCGGGCATGGAACAGAAACGGTTCGTCGCTGGCCATGGCGTCCTGATAATCGCCGAAGCCCGCCAGTCCGTAGTCGAGAAACCAGGCCCACAATGCCTGGGCATCGGCATGCGTCACCGGATAGTTGAAATCATCCAGGCTGCCGTAGTGACTGGCGAAGCGTTCCTTGACCAGTGCGAGGACTTCGAGGGTGATTGCGTCGTTGGTAAAACCAGCCGGGTAGGGCGGCTTGACGGTTTTCGGCAGGGCTTTGCGATTGTCGGCGTCAAAGTTCCAGGCGCCACCGACCGGGGTGCCGTCGCCGTTGAGCAGCAGGCGACTCTTGCGGCGCATCTCGCGATAGAAGAACTCCATGCGCAGCTGTTTTTTGCCAGCGGCCCACGCACGGAATTCGTCGCGGCTGCACAGGAAACGGTTGTCGGCATGCCAATGGATCGGCAAGCCACAATCTTTCAGCGATTGCTCCAGACGCCAGTCGCCGCATTCGGTCAGGTGCAATTCTTGCGCTTGCAGCAGTGCCTGCCAGCGCATTAATTCGCCGGGCACCGAGCCGCTGTTGTGCGGGTCGTCGAGGGTCACGTAATGCACGTGAAAGCCTTGTTCTTTCAGTGCCTGAGCGAAGTGACGCATGGCACTGAAAATCAGCGCGATCTTCTGCGGGTGATGGGCAACATGGCTGGCTTCTTCCATGACCTCGACCAGCAACACACGGTCGTGGTCGCGATCCAGACTGGCCAATGACGCCAGATCAAACGATAACTGGTCACCCAGAACGAGGCACAGCCGATGGGTTTTGTTCATTTCACGGATTCAGCGTAATGAGCAGCAGGCTGCCGAGTGGACGTTTGAGTGCTAAGTCCAGATAGTTGTACAGATTGTAGTTTGTGTATAGGTTTTTGTGCGGTGAATTGCGTGATATTCAGATCTCCCCTGTGGGAGCGAGCCTGCTCGCGAAGGCGTCGTCACATTCAACATGTTGGCTGACTGACACGCCGCTTTCGCGAGCAGGCTCGCTCCCACAAGGGCTTGCACTCCGACTAGGATGAACGTTCCCGCTGTTGCGGGAGCGCTTGACGCCGCGAGGAAAGGCTTAGCCGGGATAAACGGGGTAGTCGGTATAGCCTTCGGCATTGCCGCCATACACCGTCGCCGGGTTCAGTGCATTCATCGGCCAGTCATTGGCAATGCGCGCCGGCAGATCAGGGTTGGCCATGAATGGACGGCCGAAAGCGACGAAGTCTGCCAGCCCGGATTCGAGCAGTTGCGCCCCGGATTCTGCGGTGTAGCGCCCGGCATAAATGATCGCGCCGCTGAAGGTGTCGCGCACCGCCTGACGGAACGTTTGTGGCATCGCAGGCGCGTTGTCCCAATCGGCTTCGGCGATGGACAGATAAGCAATGCCGACGTCTTGCAGGATTTTGATCGCTTCGATGTAAGTGGCGTGCGGATCTTCCTCGACCATGCCCAGGTAAGTGCGCGCTTCATCGGTGGTGGTGAACAGCGGGGCGAAACGCACGCCGACTTTTTCCTTGCCGATGCACTCGGCGACGCCAGCCACCACTTCCTTCAAAAAGCGCAGGCGATTGTCCAGCGAACCGCCGTACTGATCGTCGCGCAGGTTGCTGTGAGCCGAGATGAACTGGTTGACCAGATAACCGTTGGCGCAGTGCAATTCGATACCATCAAAACCCGCGTCCATGGCGTTGCGCGCCGCCTGAATGTACAGCTGAACCAACTCCTGAACTTCATCGGTGCTCAGTGCGCGCGGTGCCGACGGGGTGACCAGTTCCCCGGCGCCGGGCGCGGTTTCGATAAACACGCTGACCCGCTCGGTGGCCACGGCGGAGGCGGAAACCGGGGCCGCGCCGTCAGGTTGCAACGCGGTGTGGGAGACACGGCCAACGTGCCACAACTGGGCGAAAATCACCCCGTCCACGGCATGTACGGCTTCGGTGACTTTGCGCCATCCGGCGATTTGCTCTGCGGTATGAATGCCCGGCGTCCACGCATAACCCTGGCCGCGAGGTTCGATCTGCGTGCCTTCGGTGACCAGCAGACCGGCGCCGGCACGTTGCTGGTAATACTCGGCCATCAGCTCATTGGCGATGTTGCCCGGTTGGGTGCTGCGCTGACGCGTCAGGGGCGGCAGGACGATACGGTTTTTGAGGGTGTGATGGCCAAGTCTGGCCGGGGTGAAGAACGAGCTGCTATTCATGGATTACCTTGTCTATGGGTTTATTAGACCAGTCGACTAGTTGGTGGGCGAAAAAATAACGCCGGGTGATACGCCCCCGGCGTTCGATGAGGTTGCAGGGTTTTAGCCGAGCATTTCCAAAAGCTTTTTAGCAACAGCGGCAGAGCTTGCAGGGTTCTGGCCAGTGACCAATTGTCCGTCGGCGACCACATGCACCTGCCAGTCAGCGACTTTCGAGTAATAACCACCGAGACGCTGGAACTCGTCCTCGATCAGGAACGGCACCACGTCCGTCAGGCCAACTGCCTCTTCTTCGGCATTGGTGAAACCGGTGACCTGGCGATGCTGGACCAGCGGTTTGCCGTCAGCGCTGAGGGCGTGACGCAATACACCCGGCGCATGGCAGACAAAACCGTGGGGTTTGTTGGCGCGGTCAAACGCTTCGATCAACGCGATCGACTGCTTGTCTTCGGCCAGATCCCACAGTGGGCCGTGGCCGCCCGGGTAGAACACCGCATCGAAATCATCAGCGCTGACGTCAGCCAGGCGTCCGGTGTTGGCCAGTGCCTGTTGCGCGGCGGAGTCTTTGCGGAAGCGATCAGTCTCGGCAGTCTGCGCGTCTGGCTCATCGCTTTTCGGGTCCAGCGGCGGCTGACCACCGGCGGGCGAAACCAGGGTGACGTCGGCGCCGGCGTCCTTGAAGGCGTAGTAGGGCGCGGCGAACTCTTCCAGCCAGAAGCCGGTTTTCTTGCCGGTGTTGCCGAGTTGATCGTGGGACGTCAAAACCATCAGGATTTTCATAGAGCACCTTGAGTCGATCAGGTGTCTTCGATTGAGCGAAGGATTCGCCCATCGGCCACACCGGTCAGAAAACGTTTGTCGGGGCGCAGCATAGATTCCAATTAGACCAGTCGTCTAGTAATTTTTTATCCTGCGGTTTTTCATCGACAGGTATGGCAAACTTCCGTTCCTCCGAAAATACGACTGGTCTATTGCCTGGTAATTTGCGCCCCCATGAAACCGACCTACGACGACACCCGCCAACATTTGCTCGACACCGGCCACCGGATGATGGCCGAGAAGGGCTTCACCAGTGTCGGCCTCAACGAGATCCTGCAAACCGCCGGTGTGCCCAAGGGTTCGTTCTATCACTACTTCAAATCCAAAGAGCTGTACGGCCAGGCGTTGCTTGCGGACTACTTCGTCGGCTACCTCGCCGACATGGAGCAGCGCCTGACGCTGCCGGGGCTGAGCGCCTACGAGCGGTTGATGGATTACTGGCAGGGCTGGCAAAACCGCTGCACCCTCGAAGGGCACGGCGATGAGTGTCTGGTGGTGAAACTCAGTGCCGAAGTCGCCGACCTGTCGGAGTCGATGCGCCTCACATTGCGCGATGGTGCCGAGCAAGTGGTAGCGCGTATCACCCAGTGCATCGAGCAGGGTCAGGCCGACAACAGCTTGCCCGAGGGCGATGCCCGGCATCTGGCGGAAACCCTGTATCAGCTGTGGCTGGGCGCCAGTTTGCTCAACAAGCTGCAGCGCACCGGGCAATCTTTGGAAACATCGATGGCGATGACGAAGCGGCTTTTGCGCGTTTGACCAGGATTTTTGCGCGACGCAATGGATGACATACGTATCGGCATTCGGCCGGACAAACATACGAATGGGAATAAGTTTCAATAACGGAACGCTTGGTATACCATCCGCGGCGCTTTGCTGGCGGTTTTGCCCTTCGTTCTGGCCTATTCGTAAGGTTGTGATTTCATGCGTCGAACTCTGCTTTCAATCTGTGTGCTGCAAGCGCTGTCCCCGTCCTCGTGGGCTGAACAGGCCGACTCAACAAACTCAGCGCTAGAGCTGGAGGCGACCGACGTGGTCGGCACGGCGGATTACGAACGGGCCGATGGCCCGGTGCAGGGCTATCGCGCGACGCGTTCTGCCAGTGCCACCCGTACCGACACCTCGATCCATGAAACCCCGCAATCGATCAGCGTAGTGACCAAGGATGCGGTCGAAGACCTCGGCGCCACGCGTCTGCAAGATGCACTGGACTATGCCGGCGGCGTAGGCCGGGCAAACAATTTCGGCGGGCAGGGCCTGACCACGTTCACCGTACGCGGCTTCACCACTGGCGAGTTCTACCGCAACGGCTTCCCGATCAATCGCGGCTACCCGAACATGCCCGACGCCAACACCATCGAGCGTCTGGAAGTGCTGCGCGGGCCGGCAACCATGCTCTACGGCCGTGGCGATCCGGGCGGCACCTTCAATGTCGTGTCCAAGCAGCCGTTGGCCGAGCGCACGGTGACTGTCGGCAGTCAGTTGAATGATCAAGGCATGAAGCGCGGCACCCTCGACGCCTCCGGCCCACTGGACGAGGAGGGGCGTCTGGCCTATCGACTCAACGTGGTGGGCGAGGGCGGCGATACCTTTCGTGATCACGTCGAAACCGAACGCTACGGCGTGACCCCGGTGCTGACCTGGCAGGCCAGCGATGCCACCCGAGTGATCTTCGAGGGTGATTTCATGCGCAACAATCATCCGCTGGATCGCGGCGTGACGCGTTACCCCAAGCAGATCGGCACCGCCTCGCGGGATACGTTTTTCGGCGAAAAAGACGCCGGCAAATTGCACAACGACAACAACATGGCGCAGCTTCGTTTCGAACATCTGCTCAATGATGACTGGACGCTGGGCGGTGGCTTCCAGTGGCTCGACGGTTCGCTTGAGGGCAATGCGATCGAAGCCAACGGCATTGCCGATGACGGTCGAACCCTGGGACGCAATTTCAACTACCGCAAACTGGAGTGGACCGACAAGGACACCCAGCTCAATCTGACCGGTCACTTCAGCACGGGTGGCCTTCAGCACACCTTGCTGACCGGCATCGAATATGAAGATTACGACTACAAGTCGATCATTCAACGCTCCAGCGGCGCGGTCGGCGCCTACCCGATCGACATCTTCGATCCGGTCTACGGTCAACCGCGTCCGGCATTGACCCGCACGCCGACCCACGACAAGGAAAACCTCAAGACCTATGCCGCATTCGTGCAGGATCAGGTGGCGTTGACCGAACGCTTGAAAGTGTTGGCCGGGGCGCGTTTCGAGCGATTCGAACACGACTATGAAACCTACGTGCCGGGTGGCAAAAACTGGCAGGCCAGTGACAACGCGGTGACCCCGCGCCTCGGCGTGACCTACGACCTGACCGACACGCTGGCGGTCTATGCCGACACCGCGCGCTCGTTCAAACCCAACACCGGCGCGAGCCGCACGGGCGGAGGCTTCGCCCCAGAGAAAGGCAAGTCCTACGAAATGGGCGTGAAGTGGGAAGCGCTGGATCAGCAGTTGAGCGTCGACGCGGCTATTTATCAGATCGAAAAACGCAACGTGCTGACCACCGACCCGGTGGACTCGACCTTCAGTGTGGCGGCCGGGGAAGTGCGCAGCCGTGGTTTCGACCTGAACGTCGCCGGCAACCTCACGCCAGAATGGCGCGTCATCGGCGGCTACGCCTATGTGGATGCCGAAGTGACCAAAGACAACGTGATCCGCTCGGGCACGCGGCTGATGAACATTCCGCAAAACAGCTTCAGCCTGCTCAACGTCTATGAGTTTCAGGACGGCGCGCTTAAAGGCTTGGGTCTGGGTACCGGGCTCAAATATGTCGACGAGCGCGCCGGGCAAACCGCCAATACTGCCTTCTCGATGGACAGCTACACGGTTGTCGATTTGCTCGGCTTCTATAAGGTCAACGAGAAAGTGCGGCTCAATCTTGACGTGAAGAATCTGTTTGACCGGGATTATGAAGAGGGCGCGTTCGGTAATGTCTACGCCTATCCGGGTGCGCCGAGAACGGTGCAGGTCGGGATTTCCTACACCTTGTAAGCCGTTGCAACGGCGGCCCCTCACCCCAGCCCTCTCCCGGGGGAGAGGGAGCCGACCGAGGTGTCTTGCGTTATGCATCGACCTGACAGATCGCGTCGATTATGGATTCATCGGTAATGCCTGACGGCATTGGATTCACAGGCGCTATTGCACGTTGGCGTGCATCCACTACGGATTCATCGCTGATGTCTGGCGGTAGTGGATTCACAGACGCTATTGCACGTCGGCATTTATCGCCAATATCCCCCAATCGGTTCCCTCTCCTGGGGGAGAGGGCTAGGGTGAGGGCAGCTGTTTCGGCACGCGCCACTTAGCCAGTGACGCAACCCTCCGGCGTCTTCCCGGCAAAGCTGTCGAGCAAACTCGCCACCACCATCTCACCCATCCGCGTGCGCGTCTGCAAGGTCGCGCTGGCGCGGTGCGGTTGCAGCACCACCTGTTCGTTGCCGAACAAGGCTTCTGGCACATTCGGCTCATCGACAAACACATCCAGCCCGGCACCGGCGATCTCACCGGCATTCAGCGCCGCCAGCAAATCAGCCTCGTTGACCAGTTTGCCCCGTGCCACGTTGATCAGATACCCATCCTTGCCCAACGCCTTTAGTACTTCGGCATCGATGATGGCCTCGGCCTTGTCGGCAGCGGCGGCGAGAATCAGCGCATCGCTGTCGCGAGCCAGTTGTTTGAGGTCGGCGACGAAGGTGTGGCTGATGTCGCTCATCGGTTGCAGGTCGGTGTAACTGATCGGGCAGCCGAAGGCCGCCGCACGACTGGCCACCGCGCGGCCAACCCGGCCCATGCCGACGATGCCGATACGCATGCCGGACACCTGACGCGCGAGCGGCAGTGGCGCCAGCGGCGTCGGACTTTGCGGCCATTGGCCCGAACGTACGTAACGATCACTGGTGCACAGTCCGCGGCACACGGAAATCAGCAAGCCGATGGCGAGGTCAGCGACGTCTTCGGTCAACGCGCCAATGGTCGCGGTCACGCGGATGCTGCGATCACGGGCGTAGGCCAGGTCAACCGCATCGGTGCCGACGCCGTTGACCGCGACCACCTCAAGATTCGGCAGTTGCGCCATCAGCGCCTGGGTAATACCCGTATGCCCGCCGGTGATCACGCCACGAATATTGGCGCCGTGCTCTTGCACATAGGCGGCTTTGTCCGCCTGCTGGAAATAGCGTCGGACCGTAAACAATTCGTCGAGACGCGCATTGATTTCAGGAATCAGAATCGGGCTCAACTGCAGGATTTCTGGCTTCATGTAAACCTCACTTACCGAATAAAAAAGGCCGGTTCAACCGCGACCGGCAAACGGCATGGCTGTGGCCATGACGGTCATGTTCAGAACGTTGGCCGACAGCGGCAGGCCGGCGATGTAGCGCACGGCATCAGCGACATGCTTGACGTCGACCATCGGCTCGACGGCGATGCTGCCGTTGGCCTGGCGCACGCCCTTGGTCATGCGCACCGACATTTCGGTGAGGGCGTTGCCGATGTCGATCTGGCTGCAAGCGATGTTGAATTCACGACCGTCCAGCGCCAGCGATTTGGTCAGTCCCAGCACTGCATGTTTGCTGGCGGTGTAGGCGCTGCTGAATGGCCGCGGCGTGTGCGCCGAAATCGAACCGTTATTGATGATGCGCCCGCCCTGCGGCTGTTGACGGCGCATCAGGCCGAAGGCGCCACGGGCACACAGGAAAACCCCGTTGAGGTTGGTGTCGATCACGTTGCGCCACTGTTCGAACGTCAGTTCGTCCAAGGGCACAGCGGGGGCGTTGACCCCGGCATTGTTGAAGACCACATCCAGTCGTCCGTAGACCTCGGCAATGGTTGCGAACAGCGCATCGACACTGGCCGGGTCGCGCACATCGGTGGGCACCGCCAGGGCTTCGTGCCCCTCGCTTGCCGCCAGTTCGACCAGCGCCTGTAACGGTTCCGGCCGGCGACCGGCAAGCACCAGGGTGTAGCCGTCGGCCAACAGGCCAAGCGCAACGGAGCGACCGATTCCGCTGCCAGCGCCAGTGACCAGCGCGACTTTCAAAGGTTGAGTGATGGACATTTTGTTGTTCTCCTGTCTTCAAATCACTGCGGCGTTCAGGCCCGCGGGCCGACGCGCATTTCCAGTTGGCCGATGCCGTCGATTCCGGCGTTGATCACATCGCCCGGTTGCAGGCCGTCGACGCCGGCCGGGCTGCCCGTCATGATCAGGTCGCCGGCCCTGAGCGCCACTGACCGGGAGATCCGGCTGATCACTTCAGCGACCGACCAGATCTGGCTGTCGAGGCTGTCGCGCTGACGCTCCTCGCCGTTGACGTTCAACCACAATTCGCCTTCGGGATGGCCGGCGCGGGTCACCGGGACGATGGCGGTCATCGGCGCGGCTCCGTCAAATACCTTGGCGCCTTCCCACGGCAAACCATTGCTCTTGGCTGCGCGCTGAACGTCGCGGCGGGTCAGGTCGAGGCCGGCGGCATACCCCCAGACATAAGCCAGCGCCTCGCTTTCGGGGATATTCGCGCCACCTTCACCGATGGCTACCACCAGTTCGATTTCGTGGGCGAAATCATCGGTCAGCGCCGGGAACGCCACCTCACCGACCGCGTCGACGACATTGCTCGCCGGTTTCATGAAAAACACCGGCGGCTGGCGCGACTGGCCGACGGCGTCTGGCCACGGGTAGTTGCGGCCGACACAAAACACCCGTCCGACGGGAAAGCGCTGCTCACTGCCGACAACCGGCAAAGTCACGGGCAGATCCGGTGTGAAGACGTATTCAGTCATGTTCATCCTGTTGTGGGTCCTGTGTGTCGCATCAGCGTACGGCGGCATTCGTTGGCGAAGTTGGACGAAAGCCGCCTCCAGTTGGAGAAAACGGTGGTGTTGACTCAGCGCACTTTCAATTCGATGCGGTACAAACGCCCGAGCAACAACGAGTAGGAGAGGGTGCCGATCAGGGCGACGCCGCCAATGAACCAGAAGGCCCAGGCGAAGGAACCGGTGGCATGCACAATCGCGCCAATCACGATCGGCGTGACGATGCCGCCGATGTTTGCAGCGAGGCTGGTGATCCCGCCGGTCAAGCCGATCAGTTCCTTGGGCGCCACTTCTGATACCGCCGCCCACGAAGACGACGCGATGCCTTGCGCAAAGAACGCAATGGTCAGCACCGCGATGCAGATCGTGTTCGAGTCGGTGAAATTCACCAGCACGATGGACATGCCCAGCATCGAGCCGATCACCAGTGGCAACTTGCGAGCGAAGGACATCGAATAGCCACGGCGGATCAACAAGTCAGAGACGATGCCGGCGAGGAGGATGCCGACCGTTGCACCGACGAAGGGCAACACGGCGAAGATCCCGGCCTTGATCATGGTCAGCTTGCGTTCTTCGATCAGGTAGGTGGGGAACCACGTGAGGAAGAAGTACAGCGCCGACGTGCTGGCGAATTTGCCGATGCAAATCGCCCAGATCTGGCGGTAGCTGAACAGTTCAGCGATTTGCCGCCAGTTGAAGCGAGTGCGCTCCTGGCTGCTTTTGACCAGACCGCCGCCGGCTTCGATGTACTTCAGTTCTTCTTTGCTGACTTTCTTGCAGTTCAGCGGGTCGCGATACAGGTACAGCCACAACACTCCGAACACGATGCCGAGTACGCCGGTGCTGTAGAACACGTGACGCCAGTCGAAGGTGGTCGCCAGCCAGAGCAGGGCACCGGTAAACAGCGCCGTCCCCAGATATTGCCCGCAGACGTAGATGCTGCTGGCCAGACCGCGCTCCCGCGCCGGGAACCACACCGTCACCGCACGGCTGTTGGCCGGAAACGCCGGTGCTTCCATCGCACCGACCGCCAGACGCAAACCGAACAAGGACGCGAAGCCCGTGGCAAAGCCCTGGCACACGGTCACCGTCGACCAACTGATCAGGGAAACGCCGTAAGTGAAGCGCGAACCGAAGCGATCGGCGATGAACCCGGCCGGCACCAGGGCCAAGGCGTAAGTCCAGGCAAATGCCGAGAAAATCAGGCCCATCTCGATCTTGTCCAAGCCAAGATCCTTGGCCATGAACGGCGCGGCAATCGAGATATTGACCCGGTCGATGTAGTTGATGATCGTCGCAATCAGCAACAGCGAGAGCATGAACCAGCGCCGCCGCGAGGGCAGACGCTGCGGCACGACGGCGTCCCGGGCGCGGTCTATCACCGGCGGCACGGTGGCTTGGGAAGCATGTGAATTCGACATGGAGAGACCTCGTTATTGTTAGAAGAATCGAGATGTTTTCGCGCAGCCGAAGGCGTTGCCCGCATCGGGCGGGGCATGGCAATCGAGACTGAAATGTGCGGCTGCGTCAGACGTCAGGTACGTCTTCCGGGCGGCGTGATCGGGGAGCAATCGGGCGGGTCAGCGGGGGGCAATAGCAGGATCATGACGTGCACACCTTTGATTGTTTTTGGAAGAGGTTGGGCTGCGTTGGTTATCACAGTGGTCGTACAACATCTTCTAATCAACTGCGGTGTTAGATCATTTTTTCCATATGAAAATGGCTTTGATAAACCTGTCCAAGAAAATCAACCGCAAGATTGTTTATTTTATAGGTGAGGAATGTTTTTCAACATTATGAAAACAAACATAAAAAAGTTTTTATTCTTTCATGGGTTTTTTGGACAGGCTAATCGCCACCCTGCGGCGAAATAAATTCGCATCGGCAAAGTCATCGTATGACTTCTTGATGCGCTGCCCGCATGCCTGCAAGATGACGGTCGCCCGTTTACGCCCCAATGTAGCTGTCGAGGATCTTCCGCAGATGTCGTCACCGCACCGCATTCCCACCTATGTCATGCAGCAACGCAGCGAATTGACGGACTTCTACATCCGCGACAAAAAGGGTCGCCGGGCCGAGACCAGTCCGCATCGGCACGAGTATTTCCAGATTCAGATCAACCTTGGTGGCGACACCGTGCAGCACATTGGTAACGTCGAGCGACCGTTCCCGCGCAACACCCTGGCATTCATCCTGCCGCACCGGGTGCATGTGATTCCGCATCCGGCTGACAGCAACTTCATAGTGATCAATTTTTCCCAGACCTTTCTGCTGCCGCATTTGCAATGCGACCCGATGGATCTCGAAGAAGTGTCGATCCTGCTGGCGCCGGAGTTGTCGCCGTTCCGTTTTCAGGAGCACCTGGATTTCATTCTGGGCGATGAGGATTTCGCCAAGGTCTGCGCCCTGATCGAACAGATGCGCGCGCTGGACGAAAACCGCCAGTTCGGTACGCGAGAGATGCTCAAGGGCTTGCTGTTGCAACTGATCGGCAGCGTTTGCTTTCTATACGCCGAGCCGCTCAAACGCCTGGCCGAAGAGAACGCGGCCGAGGCCAGCCGGCGGGATGCAATGAGCCGGATGTTCGAGTACTTGCGCAAAAACATCGCTGATCCCGATCTCAATCTGATCAAAGTGGCGGCAGCGACTTACCTGTCACCGACGTATCTCACGCACTGGTTGCGCAAGGAAATCGGCAAGACCTTCACCGAACTGGTACTCGAACGCAGGATGCACGCGGCACGCAATTTTCTGCTCAACAGCACGCGCTCGGTGGGCGAGGTCGCACGGTTGTGCGGCTTCGCGGACGAGGCGTATTTCTCTCGTCGCTTTCGGCAGATTCACGGCCAGCCGCCGGGGCAATTTCGTCGCCGCCAGCTCAATCCCGATACGCCGCAAACACCGTTGGACACCTGAGTCATGAGACCGGGGGCGTCTAAGGTTCGAGCATCAACGGTCGCCAGACAACAGGCGCCGAGCTGAGCATCGTGCCTTGCAGTGCAGGCTTGGACGACGCCTGCTCAGTTTCCTTTTGGCTCTGCAAGTCGTGTTGTTCATCGGCAGCAGGCTCTTCGGTGGTGCAGGTTGCGTTTTCCATATGTCTTTCGCCAGATGAGGACCGACCTGCCGCTATTTGACCCGAACGATTACTTTGCCTTTTGCGCGACCCTGCTCAACGTACTTCAGGGCTTCACTCGTCGACTCGAAGGCAAAGGTGCGGTCCAGCACCGGTTTGATCTCGCCAGCCTCGATCAGGGTGGTGATGTCGTTCAGTTGTGCACCGTCAGGCCGCATGAACAGAAAGCTGTAACGGACATCATGCTTGCGCGCCTTGCGCCGAATACTCAGGCTCAACAAACGCATGACTTGCCGCAGTGGCCAGGCTAATCCTTGCGTCTTGGCGAACTCGGCAGTTGGCGGGCCTGATATGGAAATCAGCTGGCCACCCGGTTTGAGTACCTTCAGCGAGTTTTCCAGCACGTCGGTGCCGAGGCTGTTGAGCACCACGTCGTAGTCGCGCAGTTCCTGCTCGAAGTGCTGCTGTTTGTAATCAATCACCACGTCAGCACCGAGCGCCTTCACCCACTCGACATTCGCGGTGCTGGTGGTGGTCGCGACAACAGCGCCGAGGTACTTGGCCAGTTGAATGGCGATTGTGCCGACGCCGCCGGAACCGGCGTGAATCAAGACCTTCTGGCCCTTTTGCAAGCGGGCGATGTCGACCAGCGCTTGCCAGGCTGTCAGGGCAACCAAGGGAATGCCGGCGGCTTGCTCCATACTGAGGTTGGCGGGTTTCAATGCCACGGCGTTTTGCTCGACGGCGATTCGCTCGGCGAATGTGCCGATTCGTTGTTCGGGCACGCGCGCATACACCGCGTCGCCGGGCTTGAAACCCTTGACCGCTGCGCCAACCTCAATCACCACGCCGGCACAATCGTTGCCCAGCACCAAGGGGAATGAGTACGGCAGAATCAGTTTGAATTCGCCGCTGCGAACCTTTGAATCGAGTACGTTGACGCTGGCAGCATGTACTTCAATCAGCACGTCATGGGCGCCGGCTACAGGCTCGGAGACATCGCCAATACCCCCGTTCTGCTTGCCGTAGCGATCGATAAAATAAGCTTTCATGTTGGGGACGGCTCTCACGGTTCTGGGGGAGGGCAGGGTTGCCTGAGCAGACTGGTTCAGCTATCGAGAAACGCCTGCGCCTTACTGACAAAATCAGCGTAGTTCTGGAAAATCGCGCCGTGTCCGGCGTCTTCATAAATGATCAATTGCGCGCGGAGAATCCGGTTCGCCAGATCAATCGAATTGACCGTGGGCACCATGATGTCGTTGTCACCGTTGACCACCAGCGTCGGAATTTGCAGGCCGCCAAGGTTCTGCGGCATTTGTTTTCCCCATGCCTTGATGGCTTTCAACTGCCGCAGAAAAGCGCTGGGTGTCGGGCGCTTGTCGCGGTCTTTGCGGCGTTCTTTCAGGCGTTGCAAAAAGTCTGTTGCGGCCCGCCGTCCGTTGGCGGTTGTGGTGAAAAACAGGTGGAACTTCGGGTCGCGCAGGGTCAGCAAACCCTTGAACATCAGTGGCCAGGAAACCGCACCGACCTTGGCGATACCGACTCCGCCAGCAGGTCCGGTGCCGGTCAGAATCAGCCGCCGCACCAAGGAGGGATCTTTGAGCGCGATGTCCTGAGCAACGAATCCGCCGAGGGAAAAACCCAGCAGATCGACGCTGGTGAATTCCAGCGCAGCGATCAGGCTGATGACGTCGTCGGCCATCTGCGCGACGGTCAGGGGCGCGGTGCCACCTGAGCCACCGACACCGCGATAGTCAATGGCGATCACGCGCCGGGTTCTGGCCAAGCCATCGACGATTCGCGGATCGAAGTCGTCCAGTACCGCGCCCCAATGATTGAGCAGGATCAGCGGCACCGCCGTTTTCGGGCCCAAGTCTCTATAGGCGAACGCCGTGCCGCCGACCATGATCGATTGGTTGGCGGCGTTGACGAAAAGCATCTGCTTCATTGCACTCACGCCAGATAGCGCTGGGCGACTGCCGACTGGCGGATCTGCGCCAACAGGCCCTGCCGCGCGGTTTGCAAGGCATCCCAGCGCTCACCTTCATGCAGCGGCGGAATGGTCACCGGCTCGCGACGATCGAAACCGACCAACGCTGCATCGACCAGATCGGTGACTTCCATGATCTCGCTCAAGGTGTTGATGTCGATGCCCGCGCGATCCCAGATCTCGGTACGCGTCGCGGCCGGCAGCACCGCTTGCACGTAAACGCCCAACGGCGAAAGCTCCAGGCTCAGCCCCTGAGACAGAAACAGGACAAATGCCTTGGTCGCGCCGTACACCGACATGCCGAACTCCGGGGCCAGACCGACTACCGAGCCGATGTTGATAATGGCGCCGTCACCGGCCTTCGCCAGACGGGGTGCGATGGCACTGGCGAGCCGCACCAGTGCCGTGGTGTTGAGGGCGACCAGATTGGCCACTTTGTCGGTGCTCTGCTCGATGAAGTTGCCGGACTGCGCGGCGCCCGCGTTATTGACGAGGATGCCAATGCGCGCATCGTCGCGCAGGCGCGTTTCGACGGTGGTCAGGTCTTTGAGTTGGGTCAGGTCGGCCTGAAGCACGTCCACGGCGACGCTGTGTTCGCTACGCAGTTTCGCGGCGAGTGTTTGCAGGCGCTCAAGATCGCGGGCAACCAGCACCAGGTCATGCCCGCGTTGGGCGAAACGTTCGGCGTAAACCGCGCCGATGCCGGTAGAGGCGCCAGTGATGAGAACAGTAGGGCGGGTAGTCATGGGATCATCTCTTTGTCAAAAAACATCGATTAGGGTTGATGCATGAGGCAGCAATCACGGCGGGGTTCGGCTTGCTGAGCAGTAGCGCTCCGTGGCTGTGAGTGCAGCCGTAACCTCTGTAATTAGGATGATGATCGAAATCTAAGCTGTCAATGGTTTTGATTATGGCTGACATCTATGTATCATCGACGCATGATTTTTCAGCGGAGGAATTGCACGTGAGAGTGACCAAAGCCCAAGCGCAGGCAAACCGCGAGCACATCGTCGAGACCGCGTCGGTGTTGTTTCGTGAGCGCGGTTTTGACGGTGTTGGCGTCGCAGATCTCATGGCGGCGGCCGGATTTACCCACGGCGGCTTCTACAAACATTTCGGTTCGAAGGCTGACCTGATGTCCGAAGCCTCGGCCAACAGCCTTGCTCGATCATTGACCGGTGCCGAAACGCTCGATGTTCAAGGCTTTATTGACGTCTATGTATCGAGAGAACATCGCGATGGGCGGGGCAGCGGTTGCACCATGGCCGCTTTGTGCGGCGACGCAGCGCGTCAGTCTGACGATGTGAAAACCACGTTTGCCGACGGCATCGAGCGCACGCTGCAAACGCTTGGCGACAAGTACCCGACAGGGCCCGACGCGGCATCTGGTGAGGGGAGGGTGAAAATGATCGACATGCTGGCGCGTGCGGTTGGCGCGATTATCCTCTCGCGTGCCTGTCCGGATGACTCAGCGCTGGCCGATGAAATACTCGCGGTATGCCACGCTGAAATGACCGCGTCATTGCTGATGTCTGCCGACAGTGCAGAAGTGCCTGGTTGATCGGTATTGTCCCTTTTGAGTTGACGGTGAAACGCTTTTCAGCCGATTTATCCCGTCCCTGTGCGTCAGTAATCTGTACCCAACTTGAACGCAACGACAACTTCAAAAACTCAAAAGGGACGCAGACCATGACCACTCCAACCTACAACCGCCTGAACAAAGACGACGCTATCGTGCTGCTGGTCGACCACCAGACCGGCCTGATTTCTCTGGTCCAGGACTTCTCGCCAAACGAGTTCAAGAACAACGTCCTCGCTCTGGCGGATCTGGCGAAGTTCTTCGAACTGCCGACCATCCTCACCACCAGTTTCGAACAAGGCCCGAACGGCCCGCTGGTGCCAGAGCTTAAAGAGATGTTCCCGGATGCGCCGTACATTGCTCGCCCAGGTCAGATCAACGCGTGGGACAACGAAGACTTCGTGAAGGCAATCAAGGCCACCGGGCGCAAGCAGATCATCATTGCCGGTGTGGTGACGGATGTCTGCGTAGCGTTCCCGACCTTGTCGGCGTTGGCAGAGGGGTTTGATGTGTTTGTGGTGACCGACGCTTCCGGCACGTTCAACACCACCGTGCAACAAGCCGCCTGGAGCCGCATGACTCAGGCTGGCGCACAAATGATGAACTGGTTCTCGGTGGCGTGTGAGCTGCACCGTGACTGGCGCAACGATATTGAAGGGCTGGGCAACTTGCTGTCGCAACGGATCCCTAACTATCGCAACCTGATGAACAGCTACTCGGCGCTGACGGCTCAGCAGAAGTAAGCCTGCGCGATTCAAACGAAAGCCTGCCCTGAAAAGCAGGCTTTTGTTCATTGTGACGTCGCAATCCAGATTTCAGCAGCGATGCTGAATCATTCGACAGGCAACCCGCGATACGCTTTATAAAGTCGCTGAACCTCGGGATCATCCAGGCTTCCATACGTGATCCCTTCCTTGTCCAGTCCATCCAGACCTTTTATCCCGCCAATCATTGCCGGCCATTCTTCGCGGCTCGAGATGTCGATGACGAAGGGTTTCAGATAAGCATCAAGATGGCCATTGGAAGGGGCTCTAATCTCGTCGGCGAGCGCTCTCAAGTAGTCGTCTTTATTGGTTTTCGACCAATCAATGGCGAAATTGCTCCGATAGCACAATTCCATGTAGATGAGCAGAATTGTGCGGCCATTGCCATCCAGAAACGGGTGGGCGAAGGCCAACTGCCCCATTACCTCTCCGGGACGTTCACGAAAGCGTTTTTTGTTTGCAGCGAGTTCAAAAGCGTATTCGACGGACCTTTTTATCAGTTCAGGTCGTTCAAATATCGTGTGATGCGGATCATCTTTCGATCCCTTGAAAACCGCCAGGTGGGGGACGAGTTCGTTTCTGTCTTTCCCCGCCCACGGGTAAAAACCGGAGAAAAGGATTTCGTGAGTCTTGAGAACAGCTTTGTAGTCGATGGGCTTTCTCTTGGCGAGATACGCGAGGGCATCTTCGATACTGGCTTCGAAGGAGAGATGCTCGGACTCTTTGACTTCAAGAGAGTCTTTCAGTTTGAGCGAGTTTTGAAGATAACCTTCAGTCTCGAAATCGCCGAAGGGGTCAAAAGTCATGCGCTAAGTTGCCTCTTGCCACGCCTTTTTTCTTGAAGGT
Organism: Pseudomonas sp. CROZ-RG-20F-R04-15; assembly: GCF_022662375.1. Classification (GTDB taxonomy): domain Bacteria; phylum Pseudomonadota; class Gammaproteobacteria; order Pseudomonadales; family Pseudomonadaceae; genus Aquipseudomonas. The sequence continues at coordinate 119,908 of NZ_JAKNQL010000007.1, forward strand.
AGCGTCCTTGAAGGGCCATGATTTCTGTTTTGTTGAGAACACCTTTACGCTTGAGGTTGACGAGCAATTGCTCAATGCCATCCAGCTCGACAGCATCGCCTGCCAGGCGAGTAATGGTCGCAGCCATGCAGCTAATGCCGTCACGCTCAGCGGTAACCTTATGCTTTTGGGCGAGTTTGCGAACTTCGCTCGCAACGTCGCCATTGGCTGAACCAGTCATTTAAACCCCTCGTTTTCTCTCTCAGAGCATAGCATGGCGTTGGCTCTGTAAATTTTCCAGCAGCCCCCGGCGGTCAGCAACAGCATTGCGTTGTTCGGGTTGACTGCGAAACGCCTTTCAACCGATTTATTCCTTGTTCAGCGTTACACCTGCGCCCACTCATCACGAAACTGCAACAGAAAGTCGACAAACGCCCTGACCCGTTGCGGCACATAGCGGCCGTGCGGGTAGAGCAAGGTGTAAGGTCGCGAGCGCCCGGCATAAGGTTGTAGAACCTCGACGAGGCTGCCGTCGGCCAGCTCTTTTTCAACGATGAACCTGTAGGTCTGGAAGACCCCCGCGCCGTGTTTGGCCAAGGTGACGCCGCCGAGCACATCGTCTGAGCAGGAGTAGCCCCCCTCAGAAATCACTTCTCGATCATCGCCGTTTTCCTGGAACAGCCAAGAGATCCGTCGTCCGCTGCTGGGCAGTTCGAACTGAATGCACTCGTGTTGCACCAGATCCTCAAGCGTCTGCGGTGTACCAGCCTTTTTCAGATAGTCGGTGGAGGCGACCACCACCAGTTTTGCATCCTCCAGCAGTCGCGCGACCATGGTCGAATCCGGCTGGGCGCGGACGCGGATCGCCAGATCGTAGCCTTCGCCGACAAAGTCGATATTGCGGTTGCCCAAGTGGATGTCGACGTTGACGTCAGGGTAGAACGCGCGGAATTTTGGTAGCAGCGGCAGGATGCGGTGATGCCCGTAAGTGGTGGGCAGGCTGATGCGCAACAGCCCTGACGGTGACGTCTGTGCGCCCATGACTTCCTGTTGCGCTTCGATCAGTTGCGTCAGCGCCTGGCTGCACTGGACGAAAAAGTTTCTGCCAGCTTCGGTCAAACGAATGCTGCGCGTGGTGCGGGCAAACAGGCGCGAACCCAAGCGCTGTTCCAGACGCAGAATCGACCGGCTCACTGCGGCTGGCGTTACACCTGCAAGCTGGGCGGCAGCGGTGAAACTGCCGGCTTCAGCGGCGAGGCAGAACAGTTCGATACTGCCCAGTTGCAAGTCATCAAAGTGGCGCTTCATGTGAGTACACCGAGGATCAACTGACATTTCATCCTCCGCCTTATCTCATGAAGCGGCACCGCCGGTACACACCGGCAGTGCTGCGCGGCGGTTTCAGTGGCCAGCGCTCTGACCACCGTCGACATGGAGGATTTCGCCGGTGACGAAGTTCGCGCTGTCCAGGTAAAGGATCGCTTGCACGATGTCGTCGATTTCGCCCATACGACCAACCGGATGCAGGCTACCGAGGGCGGCGTGGGTTTCTTCGCCGTGCATCGGGGTCTTGATGATGCCGGGCGATACCGCATTGACCCGAATGCCGCGCTTGGCGTACTCGATGGCCAGCGATTTGGTCGCCGCGTTGATGCCACCCTTGGTCAGCGACGCGAGCACCGACGGTACGCCGTCAATCGCGTGATCGACCAGGCTGGTGGTGACGCTGACGATGTGACCGCTGGCGTTTTTCTCCATTTCGGCAATGGCCAATTGCGAGATGTGGAAGAAGCCGCTCATGTTGGTCGCCACCACTTGTGCGTAGTCTTCCTTGCTGTATTCGGTGAACGGCTTGGCGACGAAAATCCCGGCGTTATTCACCAGCGTGTCGATACGACCGAAGCGTGCAACGGCTTCGCGGATCACCCGCTCGGCGGTCTGCGGGTCGGCGATGTCACCGGCGACGGCGAGAATGTCCGGGTCGGTGGACGGTTTGATCGAGCGCGAGGTCGCGACAACCTGATAGCCGCGCTCACGGAAACCCTTGACCAGACCTGCGCCGATGCCTTGCGAGGCGCCGGTGATCACTACAACTTTTCTGGACGTGCTCATGATGTTTCCTCATGCAATCTGAATGGTTTGAATAAACGGATTTCGCAAGTCAGGCGTGAGCCGCAACCTGTGCTGCCTGACGTAATGCTGGGTGGTAATAAGCGACGGACCGGGAACCGGGATTGAGCTGTTTGTCATCGAGAACATGGCCGGAACCGATCTGTTCGCCGCGCTCGATGATCATCGCGTTGCGGTCCGCCGCTTGCTCGGCGCAGCGACGCCCAACGCGCATCAGGGGCAAACGACATCCGAGACGAAGTCGATTTTCACGGTACGGCTCACGACTGCGAATCCGCTAACTGCTGGCGATACTCGGTGGTGGTGATGCCGGCATAACCCCAGTTATCGGTGTCGACTTCTTCGATGACGATGTGGGTGAGTTTCGGATCCTTGTGCAGCACCCGCTGCATCGTTTCGGTGATTTCCTTGATGACCTGGGCTTTCTGCTCCCGGGTCACGCCGTCACGGGTGATGCGTACGCTGATGAAAGGCATTTGGGGACTCTCCAGTCGCTGGCCCGTCGAAGTGATGGGCGGCTGTTGGAGAGGACTTTAAGAGGAGGGTGGGCGTTGATAAATGGGGTTTGAGGTACATCATTTGTGATGCGGTGTATCAAATAAGGGCGCGCGCCTTTCCAGCGAAACGCCGGCGCTCAGGCCAGCAGTTCGCTAATCCAGCGTGTCTGTTGCGTCAGGTCTTGCACCTTTCCATCCGGTAAACCCTGCTGCGCATGGGCGAGCTGACTGAGCGTCTTCTGCTTGTGGCGAAGTTTGTGCTGCCATTTGTGCAGAAACTCGGGGCTGCGGGTCTGCATTTGCAAGGGGCCGAAGTACAGTTCTCTGGCGGAATAAGTCACCGGTTGCGCGCGCTCGGCCACGATGATTTCATAGTGGAAGCGGTTCTCCCGCAGCAGCTCTTCGCTGAGGATGCGGTAGCCGTTTTCCATCAGCCATAGGCGCAGTGGTTGTTCGCCGCCATTAGGTTGCAGGATCAGGCGCTCTTTGCCGCTCAAACGGGCCTTGCCGCTGTCGAGGATGTCGCGGATGGTTTCACCGCCCATGCCGCAGATCGTGATGGCGGTGATGCCGTCGTCAGGTTCGATGGCCGCCAGACCATCAGCCAGGCGCACGCTGATGTGGGGCTGCAGATCATTCTCGCGCACGGTGCGTGCGGCCGCGTGGAACGGCGTCGACGCGACTTCACCCGCCACGGCCGCTGCGATCAGGCCACGGCGCATCAGCGCCACCGGCAGATAGCCGTGGTCCGAGCCGATATCGGCCAGCCGCGCGCCGGCCGGCACGTGTGCAGCCACGCGCTCAAGGCGCATGGACAATGTCTGTTCGTTCAACGGCAACCCTTCGATGGCAGGCAAAGGGGTGCGACTCTGGCGAGCATCGCCGGGCCTGTCAAATCCCGGCGACGGAATTCAACGGCTGATTGGCCACACCTTGCTGCCAATCAGCCGTTTGCGCTTAGCCAGCCAACGTCGCGTTGTCGATCACGAAGCGATATTTCACGTCACCCTTGAGCATGCGCTCGTAGGACTCGTTGATCTGGTCGGCGCGGATCAGTTCGATGTCGGAAACGATGCCGTGCTCGGCGCAGAAATCCAGCATCTCCTGAGTTTCGGCAATGCCGCCGATCATCGAACCGGCAATCGTGCGGCGCTTCATGATCAGGTTGAACACGTTCGGCGAAGGATGCGAGGTGGCCGGCGCGCCAACCAGCGTCAATGCACCATCGCGCTTGAGCAGCACGAGGAAAGCATCGAGATCGTGCGGCGCCGCGACGGTGTTGAGGATCAGGTCGAAACTCTTGGCGTGCGCGGCCATTTCTTCGGCATTGCGCGACACCACAACCTCATCGGCGCCCAGCGCCTTGGCCGCTTCACGTTTGGATTCAGAGGTGGTGAACGCAACAACGTGCGCGCCCAGAGCATGGGCCAGTTTGATGCCCATGTGACCGAGACCACCGATGCCGACCACGCCGACTTTCTTGCCCGGCCCGGCGTTCCACTGACGCAGTGGCGAGTAGGTGGTGATGCCGGCACACAGCAGCGGTGCGACGGCGGCCAGTTGCGCTTCGGGATGACGGATGCGCAGCACGTAGCGTTCATGCACGACGATGTTTTGCGAATAGCCGCCCAGCGTCCAGCCTGGTGCATCCGGGGTCGGGAAGTTGTAGGTGCCGATCATGCCATCGCAGTAGTTTTCCAGACCGCTTTCGCAGTCATCGCAATGTTTGCAGCTGTCGACGATGCAGCCGACGCCGACCAGATCACCGATCTTGTAGTCCGACACATGGGCGCCGACGGCGGAAACGCGGCCGACGATCTCGTGCCCCGGTACGCACGGAAATTGCGTGCCGGCCCATTCCGCGCGCACCTGGTGCAGGTCGGAATGGCAGATGCCACAGAACGCGATATCGATCTGCACATCATGGGCGGCCGGCGCGCGGCGGTTGATCTGCATCGGCTCAAGGGGTTTGTCGCCCGCGTGGGCGCCGTAGGCTTGTACAAGCATGGAAACATCCTCGATCGGTTTGTCGTGGTGACATTCTTGCTGTTCTGCCGCACCGCGCAGTAGTGCATTCCTGTGCGATCCTTGCCTGATCCTGTGAGCGGTTGTGACATTGCGCGGACAGACGCTCGCGGTGTTTGCAGGTAATCTGCCGCTCTGACTAAAACAAAACAAAAGCGGAGTCATTGATGCAACCAATCCGTCTCGGTCTGGTGGGCTACGGCAAGATTGCCCAGGATCAACACGTTCCGGCAATCCTCGCCAATCCCGCCTTCCACTTGGTGTCGGTCGCCACCCAAGGCAAGCCCTGCGCGGGCGTTGAGAACTTCCAATCCTTGGGTGAGCTGCTGGAAAACGGCCCGCCGGTGGATGCGATTGCCTTCTGCACGCCGCCGCAAGGGCGTTTTGCGCTGGTGCAGCAAGCGTTGGCCGCCGGCAAACATGTACTGGTGGAAAAGCCGCCGTGTGCCACGTTGGGTGAGGCATTGGCCTTGGTCGATCAGGCCGCAGAGCAGGGCGTCAGCGCATTGTTTGCCTGGCATTCACGCTACGCGCCCGGTATCGAAGCCGCTCGCGACTGGCTCGCCTCGCGCACTTTGCAAAGCGTGCAGATCGACTGGAAAGAAGATGTACGCAAATGGCACCCCGGCCAAACGTGGATCTGGCAACCCGGCGGCCTCGGCGTATTTGATCCGGGGATCAATGCCTTGTCGATCGTGACTCATTTACTGGCGCTGCCGCTGTTTGTCGAATCGGCCGAACTGCGCGTACCGAGCAACTGCCAGTCACCGATTGCCGCATCGATCCAAATGTCTGACGCCCGCCGCCTGGATGTGCGCGCGGAGTTTGATTTTGACCATGGCCATGATGAGCTGTGGAGTATCGAGGTTCGTTGCGCCGAGGGTGTTCTGCGCCTGGATAACGGTGGTGCGTTGTTGAGCATCGACGGCGTGCGCCAGGCCGTGACGGAGGAGGGCGAGTACGCGGCGGTGTATCGGCATTTTCAGCAATTGATTGGCGATAAGGCCAGTGATCTGGATGTGCAGCCGTTGCGCTTGGTGGCGGACAGTTTCTTTGTCGGCAGTCGGGTGTTGGTCGAGGCGTTTTACGATTAGAGGCAGGCTGGCCCGGCACGGTTATTTCAGTCGCCAAGCGAAAGCCTGCCCTTGAACGGCAGGCTTTTTTCGTTGGCGCACCGTTCGTCCATTGCCCGGCACTTGCGCGGTGCCGTTACCTCTCACGTTTAAGCGCGGATATCCCGCGTACAAGAACGGAGAAACAAGCATGGACATCGATGAAAATGCACCGGGCAACCGGTCACAGCAAGACGTGACACGGACGACGGACAATGAGACGGGGCATGATCCGAAACGTAACCCGCCCGAGGTTCCACTGCCCGCCGATGAAGAGTCGCCGGTCGATGAAGACATGACGGATGTGGCGGCCAACAACTCGGTGTCGAGCGAGCATCCCGAGTCGTAATGACCCGATTGAATAAGTGTGGGGGACAGGCCATGAACACGCCATTCAAGGTCGGCGACGCAGTTCAGTGGAACAGCGAGGCTGGCGAGATTCGCGGCAAGGTGGTCAAGGTCCACACCCGGGATGTCGAGTTCATGGGCCGGCATCGGCCTGCTTCAAAGGACGAGCCGCAGTACGAAGTCAAAAGTGACAAGACCGGACATCTGGCGATGCACCACAGCGCGGCGCTTCATCCCGCGAAATGACGATCTAATGCGAGGATACGAATTCGGAAGGCGTTGTCGGCGGCGGCAATGAGTACGTCGCCTTCATCCATTCAATCTCCGCCTGCGGCGTCCGGCCGAAAAACCGTTTGAACTCGCGACTGAATTGCGAGGCGCTTTCATAACCGACGTCGAACGCTGCCGCCGAAGCGCTCATGGCTTGGCGCAGCATCAGCAGTCGCGCCTGATGCAGGCGTGTCGACTTCAGGTATTGCATCGGCGAGGTATCGGTCACGCTGCGAAAGTGCAGGTGAAAACTCGGCACGCTCATGCTCGCTTCGTGGGCCAGTTGCTCGACGTCGAGGCGCTGCTGATAACAGCTGTGAATCTTGCGGATCGCCCGGCTCACCTTGCCGAAATGTCCGCGACGATGCAGCGCGGCACGCATCGAGCCACCTTGCTCGCCCGTGAGAATGCGGTAATAGATCTCACGTACCAGCGCCGGCCCGAGAATTTGCGCTTCACCGGCGACGCTCATCGTCTCGAGAAAACGCAAGGTCGTGGTGCGCAGCGCGTCGTCCATCGGCGAGGCGTACATGCCTTTTGGCTCAGCATCGCTGACGCCATGCACCTCATCGACTTGCAACATCAACTCGCTGGCCAACTGAAAGTCCAGTTGCATATAAATCGCGAGCATCGGCTCGGATTCTGTGGCATCGGTCTCCATGGTGAAGGGGATCGGCACCGAAACCACCAGATAATGCTGCGCGTCATAGACGTAGGTGTCCTCACCCAGATAACCGCGCTTGCGACCCTGGCAGAGGATGACAATGCCGGGGTCGTACAACACCGGCGTGCGGGTCAGTGGGCGATTCGAGCGCAGGAAGCGCACGTCATCGAGCACGCAGAGGTTGTAGCCCTCGACCGGCGCGAGGACTTCCATCAGTTGCACCATGCGCGCGGTGCTTGCATCGACCTGCGTCATCACATCCTCTCTCAATGATCGGTGGACCGACTCAGCGCTTCCCATTGATCGATCTCGTTGGCCGCATATTTCAGTTTGTCACGGACCAGGCTCAAGGCGTCACTGCCCAGCAGCAAGTGGGCGGGTGGTGCCGGGCTGGCGATGATCTGCAACATCGCTCGGGCAGCCTTTTGCGGGTCGCCGAGTTGCTTGCCGCTTTTCTCCTCTCGCGCTTTACGGATAGGGTCGAAACTGGCGTCGTAGTCGGCAATGCTGCGCTCGGTGCGTTGCATCGAACGACCCGCCCAATCGGTACGGAACGAGCCCGGCGCCACGGCAGTGACGAAAATATTAAAGGGCCGCAGCTCCTTGCTCAGGGTATCGGAGATCCCTTCGAGGGCAAATTTGCTGCCGCAGTAATAGGCGATGCCCGGCATGGTGATGGTGCCGCCCATGGAGGTGATATTGAGGATATGCCCCGCGCGGCGCTGGCGGAAGAACGGTAGACAGGCTTTGATCATCGCCACCGCACCGAACACATTGACGTCGAACTGACGGCGCATCTCCTGCAAGGGTGATTCTTCGAAGACACCTTCGTGGCCATAACCGGCGTTATTGACCAGCACATCGATCGGGCCGTGCGTGGCTTCGACTTGCGCAACGACACTGTCGATCCGCTCGAAATCGGTGACATCCAGCAGCACGCCGTAAGCGTTGTCCGAAGACAGTGCCTGGAACTTTTGCAGATCAGTTTCACTGCGCACCGTGCCGATGACACGATGGCCTGCGGCAAACGCTTCTTTGGCCAGCGCATGGCCGAAACCGCTGCTGACGCCGGTGATGAACAGGGTTTTGGTGTGAGTCATGTCGAGCTCCCATTGGGTCAGGTCTGAGGCCATGGTAGCGATCAACAAACGGCGCACCTATGCCGGTTTATCTTTGAGCATTGCCTATTCCTATCAGGCTGAACTTCTACGACGGACGCCATTAAACAGAAAAAGACTGCCATGACGGACGCGCCTCGATACGAGGTCAAGAGTGGCAGGACCGGTCCCCGAAGATAGTAACGGCGTGCTCGTTTCAGCTCGTGAGCGCGAATTGTCTCGTAGCAGACACCGGGCTTCACTTTCCTTCGTGGCTGGTCAACAATGCGCGCTCTGTTCCGGGGTAGTTCAGCGGTGGAACACTCGGCTCTTAACCGGGTGGGCGCTGGTTCGAATCCAGCCCCCGGACCCATTACATTGCAGGGTCACAAGGAAGTATGTCCAGGGACGACGGTGAGTTCGGCGAGCACGATGGCGTGAATGCAGGTTATGCGGTGTTCCAGCTCTCACGAGCGTTGATCGCTACACAGCGCGACGCTGACCCGCAGGTACGCAACCGAGTCGAGCGCTGGCAGCGGGTAGTCGAACACCTGATGCAGGGCAGTGCACAATACGGTTCACGTGAGCCTTTCGCCGATTTGCCACAGTGGGTCACGCTGGACGTGGCGACGGGTGGATTTGCCACCGGGCAACTTCCTGCCGGTGGCGCTTTGACTTCATATGAGCGCCACTTGGCCGCGTCGATCCCCGGCATCCGTGCTGGTCATGAACGGTTCGATCTCAACATCTGGCATCTATCGGATGTGGGCGTCGCAACGCTGCAAGAGCGTTTGGCGAACGGAACCTATCAAATTGACGTTCCGGAGGAAGCCGCACTGCTGACAGTGTCATGGCTTTTGCGGCATCAGCGTACTGACGAGGCGCGAATGCTGATCGAGCAGATCGTACCTTTTTTCGATCGCCTGCGTTTCTTCCCGACTGCCGTTGACGAGCCGCCGATTTCCACGGCTGAGGTGCATGTTTTTGATAGCGCCAGTGTCAGGCAGCGGCTGAACCGGCAATTGGCTCAACCGCGTCTGGCCGTTCAAAAGCATGTGGTTGAAAATCGTCTGCCTCTCTACGACGCTGCGGTCTCACTGTTTCTTTTGACCTGTCAGGATGGCTGGCCTTGCAGACACTACCCTGAAGGCTGGTTCGAACGCGCAACGGCACTTGGCGCGCAGATTGCTCGGACCTGTAGCGCTGAACACCGCAGCAACGGTTCTTTCAAGACCCGGGCGGCAGAACTGTTTGCGTTGCTCGGTCAGTGTTTGCGCGATCAAGCATCATTGACCGGCCGTCAGGTCGGTCGCATCCGGCGCATTGTTGATGACTTTGTGGCCAAACACGGGCATCCCGATTCCGCCGCACATTCCCTTAAACGAGCAGAGCAGCGCCAACATGTGGCGGCCCCCGGGCATCATTTGATTGCCCGGGCTGTCTCGGCACGTCTGGCAAATTACCCGGGTTCGGACGGCGTCAGTGACTTTTCGCCGTTGCTTGAACCGATCACCGATGAGGAGGCGAATCGTCACCGGCTGCCCTTTGGGGTGATAATTCCGCCTGCTGTTCGCCGACGCCTTGAGCGTTGCCGCAAGGGAACCATTACCGAGTTGATTGATCATGGCTTGATCTCATCCGCCGATACCGTGGCGCAGGTTCTGCCAGCAATGACGGCGCAAATCTGTAGCGCTGTATACCGGGATGGAATGCTGCAGTCGTTGGCGGGCGCTACGTATCGTGCCTTCCGTCGTCGGCGGTCGTTGCTGCTGCTCAATCTGCAAAGTCAGGTCAGAATTGCAGAGCTGCCGTGGGTCGCGGCTTTAGAGGGAGAGCGTGAGGCGAGTGCTATCTCCGCCACGGGCGCCAGGCAAGCGTTGGTCGAGGCCTCTGCAATGACTCTCTCGGCGTTTCCACAGGCCATTCTTCCGAACAAGCTGTTACAGGAATTTGTTTCACTGGCTGAAACGGCGAAGTTGGAGCTGCCTTTCGTCGACGAGGTGGCGGCTGACATTTTCATGGGCGCGTTCTCCAGCAAGTTCACGAGAGCAGCCAGGCAATCGGCCAGATTTATAGCCGGAACGCTTTACGCTCGTTATTACGACATTGATACGGATGGTCTGGCAGGCCTTCCCGATCAGCGCAGAAGCAACAGCCGTGATGCATTGGCGACGCTGTGCGCGCAGCGTGCAAACGCCACCTTTGGCACGTGGCGGCCAGCGGTCAACGGCACGATACTCGAACAGCAGCAAATTCTGACGACGCAAAACCTCGCGCTCCTGTTCGGCGAATTGAACCTGAAAACACTGTTGCATCATCGTTTGAGCGCGCTGGCGCTGGCGTGCTTCGAGTGGATTTGCAAGCGGCAACAAATGCACATCACGCATTACCATGCACGTCTGGTGATGTTGAAGAACACGGCGTATGCCTGGCGTCAGATGATGTTTTACTTGTCGATGCTGGATGGCGAGCTGTTGCATTCTGCGCTCGAAAGTCTTGAGTCGAATTTTGCAGCGCAATCGAGCGAATTCCGGGAAAGATTTCTGCCAGCGATGATTGGGTTGCGCGTTGCAGCTGCCGGGCAGCGGCTAACCTTGAGTCGCCAGAAAGATGAGGGCGCGAGAATTTTTCTGGGGTGGACCACTGAGCGCCACTGGTTAATGCCTTTGTAGCGCCTGCCGATCTGCCAGTGCGCGGCCACAAGCCTGCGCCGGAAAGCAGGCTTGTGGATCAGAAACTTCCTTTCAGAAACGATCGAGCCTGTACGGTTCGTTGAGTGGCAGGCTGCAGGCATCTTTTGCAATCGCAGGCAAAGCCATCCGCACCACTATCTCCGCCGTCACCGCCGCCTGCGTCAACCCCAAATGCTGATGCCCGAACGCAAGCAACACCTTGCCCTCACACACCTGATCAATCACCGGCAACGAATCCGGCAACGATGGGCGAAAACCCATCCACGGCGTCGCTGCGTCAGCACTCAGATCCTTGCGAAACAGACCCTGACTCAACCGATGCAACTGCCATGCGCGTTCCATGCTCGGCGGTTTTTCCAGCCCGGCGAACTCGACAGTGCCGGCCAGACGTAACCCTTCGGTCATCGGCGTCAAGATGAACTTGCGTTCCAGCGAGGTCACGGGGAAGGGCAGGCGATCGTGTTCCTGAGGCAGCATCAGGTGATAACCGCGCTCGGTGTCCAGCGGTACTTTTTTGCCGGTGAGGGCGGCGGTGAGTTTCGCCGAATGTGCACCACAGGCGATCAGCACGCGGCTGGCAGTCAGACCGCCATCGCCGGTGGTCAGCGTCACTCCGTGCTCTTGCACATAGCCGCCCTGAACCTGTTGTTGGACAAAACTCACGCCACAAGCCTTGGCCGCTTCGACCAGTTCGCAGACCACGCGGTAGGGATCGATGAAATGCCCGGTGCGCGGAAAGAACAAGCCGCCCTGAATCTGTTCGCTGAGTTGCGGCGCGGTTTCGCGTATAGCGCCGGACTGCCAGTAATCGACCGGCACTTGCTGCTGATGCAGGCGAGCCTGTAATGCCTGGATTGCCTGACGCGATTCGGCACGTTCGAACACCAGCAACGAGCCATCGATCTTCAGCAGGTCCGGCCGCTGGATGTCGGCAAGCAAGCGCTGCCAGGCATCAAGACTGCTTTCATTCAGCGCGCGCAATCCGACCACGGTGTTCTGAAAAGGCGCCGGACGCAGATTCAACAGCAGTCGGGCGAACCACGGCAAGGCGCGCGGCAGGTATTGCCAGTCCAGCCGCAACGGCCCCATCGGGTCCATCAGCATGGCGGGCAGGCGCTTGAGGATGGACGCGTCGGCAATTGGAAACACCTGCTCGGTCGCCAGATGCCCGGCGTTACCGAACGAGGCGCCGTGGCCGGGTGGCTGCTGATCGATCACCACCACGCGCAATCCTTGGCGAGCCAGACGCAGTGCGCAGGCGACGCCGATGATGCCAGCGCCGACCACAGCAATGTCGTGGGAGACGTTATTCACCATGGCGCTGCGCTTCCCTTTGCCCATCGAGCAGACGGCGTAATTGCAGCGGATTGCCTTGTTTCAATGCGTCAGGCAGCAAGCTGTCGGGGAAGTCCTGATAGCAGACCGGGCGCAGGAAACGCAGGATCGCCGCTGTACCGACTGATGTTGCGCGTGCGTCGGACGTGGCCGGGAAAGGCCCGCCATGCACCATCGCGTCACACACCTCGACCCCGGTTGGCCAGCCGTTGATCAGCAGGCGGCCGGCCTTGCGTTCCAGGGTTGGCAGCAATGCGCGCGCCTGTTCAAGGTCTTGGTCATCCAGGTGCAACGTGGCGGTCAACTGGCCTTCCAGGTGTTCGCAGAGCTGACGGATTTCTGCCTCACTGCTGCATTGCACGATCAGCGCAGCCGCGCCGAACGCTTCGGCTTGCAAACTGTGATCGGTGAGAAAGTCGGCGGCCTCGGTGACGAACAGGTGCGCCTGACATTGGTTCGGGCCGCTGCCGTTCTGACCCACACCGCTGTGGCGTGCAGCGGCATTCTCGGCCAGTGCATTCACGGCAGATTCGTAAGCGCTGAAAATGCCCGGTGTCAGCATCGTCTGCGCCGGACTGCGTTGAATGATCTCGGCGGTGGCGGCAATAAACCTGTCGAGCGCCGGTCCTTTAAAGGCAATCAGCAATCCCGGATTGGTGCAGAACTGGCCCGCACCCAGTGTCAGCGAGGCCACAAACCCTTCAGCCAACGCCTGCGTGCGATTATCCAGCGCCGCCGGAAACAGCAGCACCGGATTGATCGAACTCATTTCCGCGTACACCGGAATCGGTTCGGGCCGCGCTTGCGCCGCTTGAATCAGCGCCAGGCCACCGCTGCGCGAACCGGTAAAACCCACCGCTTTGATCCGTGGGTCTGTGACCAGTGCGATGCCCACTTCGCGGCCGGAACCGTACAGCAACGAGAACACGCCCTCCGGCAAGCCAGAGTTTTTTACCGCCCGAGCAACCGCGCGACCGATCAGTTCGCTGGTGCCGGGATGCGCGCTGTGCGCCTTGACGATCACCGGGCAACCGGCGGCCAATGCTGAGGCGGTGTCACCGCCCGCCACCGAAAACGCCAGCGGAAAATTGCTCGCACCAAACACCGCGACCGGCCCCAGCGCGATCTGACGCTGGCGCAGATCCGCACGTGGCAACGGCTGGCGTTGCGGTTGTGCGCTATCGACGCGCACATCCAGCCATTCACCGCCACGGACCGTGCGGGCGAACATTCTCAATTGTTGGCAAGTGCGCCCGCGTTCGCCCATTAAACGCGCACGCGGCAGGCCGGTTTCGGCGTGGGCGCGGTCGATCAGTTCATCGCCGATGGCTTCGATTTCCATGGCAATGCTTTCGAGAAATTCAGCGCGAACATTCAGCGCCGTCTCGCGATAAACATCGAACGCTGCCCAGGCCAGTGCACAGGCCTGTTCGACATGCTCGGCCGATCCACCGGCATACGCGGGCTCCAGCGTTTCATTGGTAGCCGGATTGATTCCGCGAATGGCGGCGCGATGGCCAGCAACCGTGTGCTGTCCGAGCAGCATGTGGCCCGTCAGAGTCATGGTGTCTTCCTGATGAAAAGGGAAAGGCCTGCCGCGTAGCACAACGCATCGCGGCAGGTGAGGCTTGCTGTGTCAGGCGAAATTCTGTTCCGCCGACCAGTTCTCGTACCAGTGACGGAACAGCGAATACTGCTTCTCCGCATAACGCCGCTGCGAATCGCTCAACGCATCGGTTTCGTTGAAGTGCAGGGTGTATTCCTTGTCGCCGTTGAGCACCATCAGGTGCTTGTAATACAGCACCAGATCGCAGCCTTCATCGAACGACGACAGCACCGCCAGCGCCGATTCCAGTTCCCGCGCCTGACGACGGGCCTTGGCATCACCCTTGGCCGCTTGCTTGCTCAGCGCCACCAGTTGCAGCACTTCGCGCGGCAGGGCGTTGCCGATACCGGTGATGGCGCCGGTGGCGTTGCAGTTGACGAAACCGTGGACCACTTGCGTGTCGACACCGACCATCAGGGTCACGTCATCGTCCTTGGAGGTGATGTTTTCGGCGGCGTAGCGCAGGTCGGCGGCACCGCCGAATTCCTTGAAGCCAATCAGGTTCGGGTACTCGCGACGCAGTTCGAAGAACAGATCGGCGCGGGTGGCGAAGCCGTAGTAAGGGCTGTTGTAGATCACCGCCGGCAGGTTTGGCGCGGCTTGCAGAATCGCGGCGAAATGGGCCTTTTGCGCAGCGACCGAAGCGCCACGGGACAGCACGCGGGGAATTACCATCAGACCCTGAGCGCCGACTTTTGCCGCGTGGGCCGCGTGGGAAACCGCTTCACGAGAGTTCACTGCGCCAGTACCGACAATGGTTGGAACCCCGGCGGCGACCAGACGCGCCACGCCTTCCTGACGTTCGGCTTCGGTCAGCAGCGGCCAGTCGCCCATCGAGCCGCAATAGACCACGGCGCTCATGCCGATATCGATCAGCTCGCGACCCTTGGCCACCAGTGCATCGAAGTCCGGTTTGCGCTGGGCAGTGCACGGGGTCATCAGGGCCGGCATGCAACCGGTGAAGATGTTGTCGCTCATTGTTTTAACTCCTTGGCACATCATTCAAATTGAGGTGAAAAGTCAGCGCGGTGGCTCAGATGCCCCACGCGAACGGGTCTGCTTCGTCGATCAGCAAAGTGCTGTCGGCGGTCATGTAAGCGCGGCCGGTAATGAACGGGCGAATGCGCTCGCCGTCCCATTCGAAGCGGCCTTCGAACTGGCTGCCGGTGATGCTCGCTTGCACCCAGGTCGCGCCGGGTTGCAGCTTGTCGTCGGCGGCCAGGCAGGCGAGTTTGGCGCTGGTACCGGTGCCGCACGGTGAGCGGTCGTAGGCTTTGCCGGGGCACATGACGAAGTTGCGGCTGTCGGCTTCGTTGTCATCGGCGAACAGTTCGATGTGATCGATCACCGCGCCGTCTTCGCCGTAAATGCCTTGGTCTTCGAGGGCTTTGAGCATGGCCCAGGTGTACGCGGTGAGGTGTTCGACGTTGTCCATCGTCAGCGTCTGGCCGTGTTCCGAGACAAGGAAGAACCAGTTGCCGCCATAGGCGATGTCGCCAAATACTCGGCCGAATCCCGGCACATCCACCGGCACCTGTTTGCGATGTCGATAGGCGGGTACGTTGCCCAAGGTGACGGCTCCGTCGTCATGCAACGTGGCGCTGACCGGGCCGACTGGCGTGTCGATCTTGTGGATGCCCGGCTGGATTTTTCCCAAGTACTGCAACGAATTGATCAGGCCAATCGTGCCGTGGCCGCACATGCCGAGATAACCGGCGTTGTTGAAGAAAATCACCCCACAGGTCGCGTCTGCCGAGACCGGCGCGCAATACAATGCGCCGACCAGCACATCGTTGCCGCGCGGCTCCAAAAGGCACGCGCGGCGCCATTGATCATGCTGAGTGCGCAAGGCGTCACGTTTTTCGGCGATGGTGTTGCCGGGTAGATCAGGGAAGCCGTTCATCACCAGGCGCGTCGGTTCACCGCCGGTGTGGGAATCAATGACGTGTAGTTCTTTCATGAATAGATTCCTTTAGGTGATTTCAGTAGGCGCCGGCAGGGCGCGCAGCCACGGTCGAGGCGGGGGCGGCGACTTCGCTTTCCTCATCGTCCTCTTCCAGACGCAGCAGATGCGCCGGCACACCGGTCGCGGCGCCCCAGTAATAAATGCCGGTGGCGCAAGCAGCGACGACGATGGTGTCGAACGGATGAGCGAGGATGCCCAGGCCACCGAAGGTGCCGAGTTTCGACAACACGATGGTCACCGCGTAGAAAGCGATCAGCCACGCCGAGGAGCGCACCTGACGCGCCAGATTCAGGTGGGCGGTCGGCACAAAACGTCCGCAGAGCAGGTAGACCACGAACATCAGGATTTGCAGGCCGAGCAGCCACGACACGGTGTTCCAGCCCGACCAGTAGACGATCAGCGCGGCGATGATGAACGACACCGGCCCGAGCAGACCCATGCACTTGACCCGGAACGGCCGCGGCATATTCGGCGCGTTGCGGCGCAGCGCTGCCACGGACACGGGCGCCACGGCGTAGCTCAACACCAGCGCGGCGGAGACCACATTGATCAGCGCTTCCCACGACGGGAACGGCAGGGTCCAGAACACCGATAGGGCAAAGGTCAGCCACAGCGCCGGACGCGGAATCCCTGACTTCTCATCGATATGGGTGAAGACCTTGAAGAAGGTCCCGGTCTGCGCCCAGCCGTAGATCACGCGTGGGGTGGCGTTCATGTAGATGTTGCCGCAGCCGCTCGGCGAGATCACCGCGTCGGCGACCACCAGATAGGCCAGCCAGCCCACACCCAGTGCCAATGCGATGTCGCGGTACGGCAGGGAAAACTCCTTGCTGATACCAGCCCAGCCATTGGCGAGCATTTCGGTTGGGATGCTGCCGAGAAAGGCCATTTGCAGCAGTACGTAAATCAGTGTCGACAGCAGCACCGAGAGGATCAATGCGATGGGAATAGTGCGCTGCGGATTCTTCACTTCACTGGCCACCGAGATGATCGGTGTCAGCCCCAGATAAGCGAAAATCACGCCACCCGCCGACACCGCCATTTCGATACCGGACAAGCCGAACGGGGCAAATCCTTGCACATGGAAGTTGGCCGGTTTGAAGAAAGTGAACAGCACACCAATCACCAACAGCGGCACGATGAACTTGAATACGCTGACCAGATTATTGGCCTTGGCGAAGGTTTTCACGCTGCGGTAGTTGAGCAGGAAAAACACGCACAACAGGCCGAACTGCACCATCCAGCCGAGGATCGTCGGATCGCCAGAGCCCGCCTTGGTCAGCTCGGGAAACCACGCTGCCGCGTATTGGCGCGAGGCGACCACTTCGATCGCCACCAGACTGGAAAACGCAATCAGGGTGATGAAGCCCATCAGGTAGCCGAGCAGCGGCCCGTGGGAGTAAACCGGATAACGCACCACGCCGCCGGCACGCGGTAACGCCGCGCCCAGTTCGCAGTAAACGATGCCCAGCAACAACACGGCAAAACCGCCCAGCAGCCAGGAGAAAATCCCCGCCGGCCCGGCGATGGCGGACACATGACTGGCCGCGAACAGCCAGCCGGAGCCGAAGATCGCACCGAGCCCGATAAATGTGAGGTCGATCAGTGAAAGCTGTTTTTTGAACTTGCCTTGGCCTGACATGGCATCGCCTTCTTGTGAGTTATTGGATAGGCAGTTGTGTCACTGGGACGCCCAGACTTTGAACTTGTCGACGCAGTGGCGATTGATGTTTTGCGGCGGCTTCGATGACGAAATCAGCACAGTCGCGCTGAATAAACGTGGCCCTCGACACGTCTTGAACGATGCTGCAATCTGCACGCGAAGGCCGCATGGCGGGCGCTTCGTCTATCCACGTTACGAGAGGATTGTTTGATGCAGCAGGCGTTTTCGATCCTGTCTCAAGGCATTGATGGGCATCGCCCGCAGACACTTGAGGAGCTGTTGGCCGGCGCGGCACTGCTGTTGCCGATGCTCGATGTGATCCCCAATGCGGCGATTTTCATCAAGGATGTGCAAGCCCGGTATGTACTTGCCAATCGCACGCTGGTGCAACGCTGTGGCTTGAAGGATTTGCGCCCGCTACTTGGCAAAACCAGTGCGCAGGTGTTCCCTGCGCAACTCGGGCCGGGTTACACCGAGCAGGACCGCAAGGTGCTGGAAGAAGGCTTTGTGCTGGAGGATCAGCTTGAACTGCATCTGTACGGCAGCCGCGAACCGGGCTGGTGCCTGACGCACAAGCAGCCGCTGTACAACCGTGACGGGGTGATCATTGGTCTGGCGGGGATTTCCGTGGACCTGCAATCGGCCAGTGAAACCCATCCGGCGTTCGAGCGGCTGGCGGCTGTCGATGAGCATATCCGCGCACATTTCAATCGTCGGGTCACCCTCAGTGAATTGACCCGAATCGCCGGTATTTCAGTCGCGCAACTGGAGCGTTACTGCAAACGCGTGTTCCACCTGACGCCACGGCAGATGATCCAGAAAGTGCGGCTCGAACACGCGCACCGATTGCTGCATACCGATCTGCCGATTACCGACGTGGCGTTGCAATGCGGCTATACCGATCACAGCGCCTTCACCCGCCAGTTCAAGGCATCGACCGGGTTTACTCCGCGCGAGTATCGGCAGGCCACTTCACCCTGATGAAATGGTATTGAAGCGCTATGTGGTGGAGTCATGCCAGGACTGTCAGCCATGCCGAAAGCAGCAGCAACAACGCCAGTGCGGTGTTCATGCGCTTGAACGCCTTTGGCGATCCCATCAGCCGCGCACTGCCCACGCCCATCAACGCCCACAACGTCATGCACGGCAGCGACACCAACAGAAACGCCAGCGTCAACACCAATAGTCGCAGGGTCTTGTCGCCGCCGCCGACAAACACACTGACCACCGCCATGGCCATCATCCACACTTTGGGGTTGACCAGTTGCAGCATCGCCGCGCCGAGCACGCTGAAACCTTCTGCTTGCGCCTCGGCAGGGTCCAGCGACGGCGGTGCACTGCGAAAGATCTGCCACGCCAGCCAGCTCAACCAGAGCACACCGCCCCAGGCCATGGCTTGTTGCACGCGCGGATAGCGCAGCAAGGTTTCGCCGGCACCGAGGCCGACCACCAGCACAATCAATGCCGCCGCCGCGCAGGCGCCAAAAATGATCGGCAGCGTGGCGAGCAAGCCTTGGCGCGAACTGTGGCTCAACACCAGAATATTGGTCGGCCCCGGTGTGATCGAGGCAACGAAAGCAAACAGCAGAAAGGGCAGTAATGACGCCATGATCCGGATTCCCTGAAAGTAAACACAGGAAGCCATGATCGCCAGTCGGTGTACGTCAGTCTGGAAGGTTTGAGCAGCGCTTGCGGTAGTCGGCAGGTGTGAGTTGGTAGGCCCGGCGGAACCAGCGCCCGAGATGACTCTGGTCGGCAAAACCGAGCACGCTGGCGACCTGTGCCGGCGTTTCACCCCGGGCCAGCAACTGCCGCGCCTTGGCCAGGCGCAACTGGATCAGATAAGCGTGCGGCGCCAGGCCAAACGCTGTCTTGAAGGCGCGGCTGAGGCGAAAACGGTCTACCCCGCAGACCTGCGCGAGATCATCGAGACCGATATCTTCATAGGTATGCGCGTGCAGATAATCCCGCGCCAGTTGTGCCACCAATGGCAGGCGCGGATCGAAAACCTGCCGCTTGCGCCAGTCGAGATGGCGCGTGAGCGAGCTCAGCAAACCATCGATGGCGGTCTGCCGAACGATGCGCAGATCGCCGTCATGCAACGCATGGAAAGCGTGACTGATCGCTGTGGCCAGACGCGGGTCCTGACTCAGCGTGTCGGCAAAACCGGGCTGGCTGTCGGCCGGGGCGTCTTCGAACAGCGCGTGCATTTCACGCTCCAGCCAGTGCGGATCAAGGTAGAGCATCGAATAGGTAAAACCTTCTTCGGTCGGCGCTTGCCCATCGTGGATTTCCCCCGGCTCCAGCAGGAACACGTTGCCCGGCGTACTGCGATGGCGCACGCGGCGGCAATTGAACTGCTGCACACCTTGCTCGGTCACGCCGACGAGGAAACTGTCATGCCAGTGCGGATCGTAGGCATGCCCCTCGAAGTGAGCTCGAATCGATTCAATCCCGGTATCGACATCCTGGGACAGCTCGATCCAGTTGCGTTTATCCACGAAGGCTCCAGTGTTCGCTGTTGAAAGGTGCGGCCCGATAAAATACCGCGCAATGGCCATCAACGTTTAGAAGATTTGTGCAGGTGAGGGGGCTAGACTCAGCAGGTTACGACCCCTTTGGCGACAGGTGAAATGCGATGATTAACCGATGCTCGCGTGGGGTTTTACTCACCTTGATCGCGCTCAGCCTGGTGCTGACGGCAGGCTGCTCGAGCCGCAAACACTATCCGCCTTCCGGCGTCGGGGACGCCTGCTATGCCAAAGCCTTGCCGTCGGTCGGCGAGGGCGGTCTGGCGTGGGGCTCCAGTTTGAACATGGCCCGGCAGAAATCGATGAACAACTGCATCCGCTATGCCGGGCGCTCTGGGGGCACGCCGGATACCTGTCAGGTGGTGTTGGCCAAGTGCCGCTAGCTTTCTGTTGACATGGTTGCTTTTGGCAAATATATAGTTGCCTTAAGCAATTAACTGAGCATTTGCCATGTCGAGCATCGATCTCCTTGAGCAAGCCGACGTCGTGCGCGGCTTCAATCGCTTCTACACCCATCAGATCGGCGTACTGCAGGAGCATCTGCTGCAAAGCGACTACTCGCTGACCGAGTTGCGCATTTTATATGAGCTGGCGTCGCGCGGTGACCTGACCAGCGCTGATCTGCGCCAGATGCTCGGCCTGGACGCTGGCTACATGAGTCGGATCATCAGCGGTTTCGAGAAACGCGGGCTGATCCAGAAAATCCCGTCGCCCACGGACGCCCGCGCTGCACAATTGCATCTCACCGACTTCGGGCGCGAAATTCTGGTCCCGCTGGAAAAGGCCTCCCGCGAACAGATCGTCGCCATGCTCGAGCGATTGCCTGAACCGCAGCAGAAACAACTGATCGGCGCCATGACGCTGATCCAGACACTGCTCGAGGGCAGCAAGGATTCAACTTACCTGTTGCGCGATCCGCAGCCCGGCGACATGGGCACGGTGATGCAACAACAAGCGGCACTCTATACCCGCGAATACGGTTGGAATGCCGAGTTCGAGGCGCTGGTGGCCGAGGTGGTTGCCAAGTATCTGCGTGATTACGACCCAACGAGCGAGCGCTGCTGGATTGCGGAAAAGGACGGCAAGGTCATCGGTTCTGTGTTCATTGTCCGCCAGGATGAAACGACCGCCAAACTGCGCATGCTCTACGTCGACGCCAGTGCGCGGGGCTTGGGCATTGGCAGTCGTCTGGTCGAGGAGTGCCTGCGTTTCGCCCGCCAGGTTGGTTACCAGAAAATGACCTTGTGGACGACCAGCAACCTGACGGCAGCGCGCAAGATTTATCAGCAGGCCGGATTTGAGTTGGTGGAGGAGGAGGCGGTTCACAGCTTTGGCAAGGATCTGGTGAGTCAGACCTGGGCGCGGGTGTTGTGATTTGTTTTTCGTCGTCGGGTGCAGTGAAAAGGCAGACGAAAAAAAACCACCTTAGCGGGGTGGTTTTTTTGTGAACCTTGGTTTGCGACCGAGGTTTGTTGCTTCACTAGCCGAACTGACGTGTGAGGATAGTATGAGCCTTTGCGCCACCTTGCAACGGTAACAGCTTTTTTTGAACGACTTTTTCCAGATCTGTTTATTTTAATAAACAGACAGAAATAACGGTTTACAAAGGCAATAGAACTCTCTGCATGAAATCCTTTTATTGAGGTTATGATGCAGGCGCTCATATGTTGGTTCGTTAGTGAG
This sequence comes from Pseudomonas sp. CROZ-RG-20F-R04-15, assembly GCF_022662375.1. GTDB lineage: Bacteria > Pseudomonadota > Gammaproteobacteria > Pseudomonadales > Pseudomonadaceae > Aquipseudomonas. The sequence goes on from NZ_JAKNQL010000007.1 coordinate 141,507, forward strand.
GTCTGGCTGGAAAACTTAACAGTTTCATTCCCTTTGACACGGTTTTGCACCCGTGCCGGGATGATGGCTCAGAGGGCTTTCAACCGGCCGCCTCACTAGTCGAACTGACGTTCAGGCTGAAAGCAAGCATGGTCCGGTAAGCTTGCTGGAGGTTTGGCCCCCAGCCCTGGAGGCCAAAACGTATGAAGCTTTTGCTGCGTGCGCTGAGCCTTGTATGGAGATTGTTTAAAGCCTTTCGCTTTTACGAGTTCCTGCGAGACCACTTTGACGACTTGAAGTAACGGCCGTTGAGGTGGGAAAAGCCCGTTTCGGTTTCGACTGAAACGGGCTTTTTTTGTGGTAAACAACCTGTCATTAGTAGGAATTATGCAAGTTCGATCTCTCGACCCTGTAGGGCATTTCGTCGACACGTGTGGGTGTTGTCCCAAAGCCTCTCCACCACCACAAAAAGTGTTCGATTATCGAGCACCAAAACCTTCGTCCAATTGCCCGCCCTGACACTCCGGCGTACTGTGACTCGTGATGCCTGAAACCCCGTGAAACCAAAATAACGACAACAACGAGCAATGCCCCATGGACAGCCATCTGCTGAGCGATCGCAGCAGCGTGTTTCGTCACGCTGACCCTTATGCCGTCTCCGACTATGTCAATCAGCACGTCGGCCAGCACTTCATCGGCCTGTCCAGAACCACCCACCCGCAAGCCAGCCTCAACCATCGTAAACTCGCCAATCTCGATCTGGCCCGCATCAGCTATGGCGGCAGCGTACGCGTGACCTCGGTGGCGCTGGAGACCGTTTACCATCTGCAAGTGCTGCTGCAAGGCAATTGCCTGTGGCGCGGGCACAAGCGCGAGCAGCATCTGGTGCCGGGCGAGTTGCTGTTGATCAACCCGGATGATCCGGTCGATCTGACGTACTCAGACGATTGCGAGAAATTCATCCTCAAGGTGCCGGTCAGCGTGCTTGAATCGGTGTGCGACGATCAGCGCTGGCAGCGTCCGGCAAGCGGTATCCGTTTCCTGCGCAATCACTATCGGCTGGATGAGCTGGAAGGCTTCACCAATCTGCTGGCGATGATCTGTCAGGAAGCCGAGGCCAGCGACCCGTTGCTGCGGGTGCAGGAGCATTACGCGCAGATCATCGGCAGCAAACTGATCTCGCTGATGAACACCAACGTCAGCCGTGAATGCCTGAGTGCACCGAACGTCAGCTTCGAACGCATCGTTGATTACATCGAGCGCAATCTGAAACTGGATTTGCCGGCTGAACATTTGGCCGCACAGGCGAGCATGAGCCCGCGCTCGCTGTACACCTTGTTTGAACGCCAACTGGGCGTCACGCCGATGCAATACATCCGCCAACGCAAGCTTGCGCGCATTCACGCCTGCCTCAGCGACCCGAGCTGCCCGGTGCGCAACCTCACCGAACTGGCGCTGGACTACGGCTTCCTGCATCTAGGCCGCTTTTCCGACAGCTATCGCCAGCAGTTCGGTGAACTGCCGTCGCAGACCTTCAAACGCCGCCACTAACACTCCCCGCTCAAACTTCCCCGAATCACTTGCCGCGCCATCCTGCACAAATCGGATAGCGATCTGCAGGATTCGGCTATTGCCCCGTGCTACGCCTCCCTAATCTGACCTGGCCTGAACAATAACAATGGAGGCCCCGGCCATGTCCCTGGGAATCGACTACCTCAATGCCATGCTTGAAGAAGACAAAGAGAAGGGCGCCTACCGCTGCAAGCGGGAGATGTTCACCGATCCGCGTCTGTTCGAACTGGAGATGGCGCACATCTTCGAAGGCAACTGGATTTACCTCGCCCACGAAAGCCAGCTCCCCAACAACAACGATTTTCTGACCACCACCATGGGGCGCCAGCCGATTTTCATCGCGCGCAACAAGGACGGTGTACTCAACGCATTCCTCAATGCCTGCAGTCATCGCGGCGCGATGTTGTGCCGGCACAAGTCCGGTAACCGTTCCAGCTACACCTGCCCGTTTCACGGCTGGACGTTCAACAACAGCGGCAAACTGCTCAAGGTCAAAGACCCGAGCGAAGCCGGTTACCCGCAGGGTTTCAACTGCGAAGGCTCCCATGACCTGACCAAGGTCGCGCGTTTCGAGTCCTATCGCGGTTTTCTGTTCGGCAGCCTCAATGCCGATGTGAAATCCCTCGCTGAGCACTTGGGCGAATCCGCGAAGATCATCGACATGATCGTCGACCAGTCGCCAGAAGGCCTGGAAGTGCTGCGCGGTTCCAGCTCTTACATCTACGAAGGCAACTGGAAACTGACCGCCGAAAACGGTGCCGACGGCTACCACGTCAGCTCGGTGCACTGGAACTACGCCGCCACCCAGAACCAGCGCCAACAGCGCGAAGCGGGTGAAGCGATAAAGACCATGAGCGCCGGCAGTTGGGCGAAGAAGGGCGGCGGTTTTTACTCCTTCGACCACGGCCATCTGCTGCTCTGGACCCGCTGGGCCAACCCCGAAGACCGTCCCGCCTATGAGCGCCGTGATGAACTGGCCCGTGATTTCGGACAGGCCCGTGCCGACTGGATGATCGAAAACTCGCGCAACCTGTGCCTGTACCCGAACGTGTATCTGATGGACCAGTTCAGTTCACAGATCCGCATCGCCCGACCGATCTCCGTCGACAAGACCGAAATCACCATCTACTGCATCGCCCCCAAAGGCGAGAGCGCCGAAGCCCGCGCCAAACGCATTCGTCAGTACGAAGACTTCTTCAATGTCAGCGGCATGGCCACGCCGGATGATCTGGAAGAGTTCCGCTCGTGCCAGACCGGTTATGGCGCTGGTCGCGGCTGGAATGACATGTCCCGTGGCGCCACCCACTGGGTTGAAGGCGCCGACGCTGCCGCCGAGGAAATCGATCTCAAACCACTGCTCTCGGGCATGCGCACCGAGGACGAAGGCCTGTTCGTGCTGCAACACAAGTACTGGCAGGAAACCATGCTCAAAGCCGCTGCCACCGAGCCACAACTGATCCCCATGGAGGCCGTGTGATGAGCAAGCTCTACGACAGCGTGCGTGACTTCCTCTACCGCGAAGCGCGTTATCTCGATGACGGCCAATGGGATCAATGGCTGGAGCTGTACGCCGCCGACGCCACCTTCTGGATGCCGGCCTGGGACGACAAAGACACCCTCACCGAAGACCCGCAAAGCGAAATCTCGCTGATCTGGTACGGCAACCGTGGCGGCCTCGAAGACCGGATCTTCCGGATCAAGACCGAACGCTCCAGCGCGACCATTCCCGACACCCGCACCTCACACAACCTGAGCAACATCGAGATCGTCGAGCGCAGCGAAGACCAATGTCAGGTGCGCTTCAACTGGCACACCCTGAGCTTTCGCTACCAGGTCACCGACAGCTACTTCGGCAGCAGTTTCTACACCCTCGATCTGCGCGGCGAACAGCCGCTGATCACGGCCAAGAAAGTCGTGCTGAAAAACGATTACGTCCGTCAGGTCATCGACATCTACCACATTTAGTCGACACGGCGAGGTGCACCATGAATTTCCAGATTGCGCTTAATTTTGAAGACGGCGTCACCCGTTTCATCGAGGCTGGCGACCATGAAACCGTGGCCGACGCGGCGTATCGCCAAGGCATCAACATCCCGCTGGACTGCCGTGATGGCGCCTGCGGCACCTGCAAATGCTTCGCCGAGGTCGGGCAGTACGACATGGGCGACAACTTCATCGAAGACGCCTTGAGTGCTGACGAACTCGCGCAAGGTTATGTGCTGACCTGCCAGATGCGTGCCGCCAGCGATTGCGTCGTGCGAGTGCCGGCCGGCTCGCAGCTGTGCAAGACCGAACAGGCCAGTTTCCAGGCCTCGATCAGCGATGTGCGGCAGTTGTCCGAGAGCACCATCGCGCTGTCGATCAAGGGCGAGGCACTGAGCAAACTGGCGTTTCTGCCGGGTCAATACGTCAATCTGCAAGTGCCGGGCAGCGCGCAGAGCCGCGCTTATTCCTTCAGCTCGTTGCAAAAGGACGGCGAGGTCAGCTTCCTGATTCGCAACGTGCCCGGTGGCCTGATGAGCAGCTTTCTCACCGGGCTGGCCAAGGCTGGCGACAGCATGAACCTGGCTGGGCCGCTGGGCAGCTTTTACCTGCGTGAAATCCGCCGACCGCTGTTGCTGTTGGCGGGCGGCACGGGCCTGGCGCCGTTCACCGCGATGCTGGAGAAAATCGCCGAGCACGGTAGCGATCATCCCGTGCATTTGATCTATGGCGTGACCAACGATTTCGATCTGGTCGAACTCGATCGTCTCGAAGCCTTCGCCGCCCGCATTCCGAACTTCAGTTTCGGCGCCTGCGTGGCCAACCCGCAGAGCGCGCATCCGCTCAAGGGCTACGTCACCCAGCACATTGAGCCACGCCATCTCAATGAGGGCGACGTCGATGTGTACCTGTGCGGCCCACCGCCGATGGTTGAAGCGGTCAGCCAATACATCCGCGAGCAGGGCATCACCCCGGCGAACTTCTACTACGAAAAATTCGCCGCAGCGGCTGCCTGAAACCCTTCTTTCGAGGTTGTCATGAACGACAGATTTTCCAACAAGGTCGCGCTGGTCACCGGCGCGGCGCAGGGTATCGGCCGCCGCGTGTGCGAACGCCTGTTGCGCGAAGGTGCGCTAGTGGTTGCCGTCGATCGCTCCGAACTGGTTCACGAACTGCAAGGCGAGGGCGTTCTCGCGCTGACCGCCGACCTTGAGCAATACGCCGATTGCGCCCGGGTCATGGCCGAAGCCATCAACACGTTTGGCCGTCTCGACATCCTGATCAACAACGTCGGCGGCACGATCTGGGCCAAGCCGTTCGAGCACTACGAAGTCGAACAGATTGAAGCGGAAGTGCGCCGCTCTCTGTTTCCAACCCTGTGGTGTTGCCACGCTGCACTGCCATACATGCTCAAGCAAGGTCGCGGCGCCATCGTCAACGTTTCATCGATTGCTACCCGCAGCGTCAATCGCGTGCCTTACGGCGCGGCCAAGGGTGGCATCAACGCACTCACGGCTTGCCTGGCATTCGAAAACGCCGAGCGCGGGATTCGCGTCAACGCTACCGCACCGGGTGGCACCGAAGCACCGCCCCGGCGCATCCCGCGCAACACCAGCGAACCGTCGGCGCAGGAGCAGGCCTGGTATCAGGAAATCGTCGCGCAAACCCTCGACAGCAGCCTGATGAAGCGCTACGGCAGCCTCGACGAACAGGTCGGCGCGATCCTCTTTCTGGCTTCCGATGACGCCTCTTACATCACCGGCGTGACCCTGCCAGTCGGTGGCGGCGACCTTGGTTGATCACTCTGTAAAGGACACAGACATGCAACGAATTCTGATTGAAAGCCTGTCGACCATCATCGTCGACCTGCCGACCATTCGCCCGCACAAGCTGGCGATGCACACGATGCAAAAGCAGACTCTGGTGATTCTGCGCCTGCGCTGCAGCGATGGCATTGAAGGCATCGGCGAAGCCACCACCATCGGCGGTCTCGCTTACGGTTATGAAAGCCCGGAAAGCATCAAAGCCAATATCGACGCGCACTTGGCGCCGGCGTTAGTGGGCATGGAAGCGAACAATATCAACGCGGCGATGCAGCGGCTCGACAAGATCGCCAAGGGCAATACTTTCGCCAAGTCCGGCATCGAAAGCGCATTGCTCGATGCGCAAGGCAAGCGCCTCGGTCTGCCGGTCAGCGAACTGCTCGGCGGCCGCGTACGTGACAGCCTCGAAGTGGCCTGGACCCTGGCCAGCGGCGACACCGCCCGCGACATTGCCGAAGCCGAACAGATGCTCGACGCGCGCCGTCATCGCATCTTCAAATTGAAGATCGGCGCCAACCCGCTGGAGCAGGATCTCAAGCACGTCGTGGCGATCAAAAAAGCCTTGGGCGAGCGCGCGAGTGTGCGGGTCGACGTCAACCAGTATTGGGATGAATCCCAAGCGATTCGTGGCTGTCAGGTCTTGGGTGCCAACGGTATTGACCTGATTGAGCAGCCGATCTCGCGGGTCAATCGTTCCGGACAGATTCGCCTGAACCAGCGCAGCCCGGCGCCGATCATGGCCGATGAATCGATCGAAAGCGTCGAGGATGCTTTCAGCCTCGCCGCTGACGGCGCTGCCAGTGTGTTCGCCCTGAAAATCGCCAAGAACGGCGGCCCGCGTGCCGTGTTGCGCACCGCACAAATCGCCGAGGCAGCGGGCATCGCGCTGTACGGCGGCACCATGCTCGAAGGCTCCGTCGGCACGCTGGCCTCGGCGCACGCCTTCCTCACGCTCAAACAACTGACCTGGGACACCGAACTGTTCGGCCCGTTGTTGCTGACCGAAGACATCGTCACAGAAACGCCGCAGTACCGCGATTTCCACCTGCACATCCCGCGAACTCCGGGCCTTGGCCTGATGCTGGACGAAGAGCGTCTGGCGCGTTTTCGCCGCCACTGAATCAGGAGAGCCACCATGTTGTTCCACGTAAAAATGACCGTGAAGTTGCCCGTCGATATGGACCCGTCTCTGGCCAATCGGCTCAAGGCTGACGAGAAGGAACTGGCCCAACGGCTGCAACGCGATGGCGTCTGGCGGCACTTGTGGCGCATCGCCGGGCACTACGCCAATTACAGCGTGTTCGATGTGCCGAGCGTCGAGGCGCTGCACGACACGCTGATGCGCTTGCCGTTGTTTCCCTACATGGACATCGAGGTCGATGGCCTCTGCCGGCATCCGTCGTCGATCCATTCCGACGATCGCTAATTCTGAGCTCGTCGCATTTCCCTTGTGGGAGCGAGCCTGCTCGCGAAAGCGGTGAGCCAGTCACATAGATGCTGAATGACACAACGCATTCGCGAGCAAGCTCGCTCCCACAGGGGAAGTGCGCTGAGTAAGAGAACTGCGCCGAAAAACAACAAGATGAGGTAAACCACCATGACCGTGAAAATTGCCCACACCGCCGAGCTGCAGGCCTTCTTCAAAGAAGCCGCCGGTTTCGCCAACGACGACGGTAACTCTCGTTTGAAAACCATCGTCCTGCGCATCTTGCAAGATAGCGCCAAGATCATCGAAGACCTCGACATCAGTGATGACGAATTCTGGAAAGCGGTCGACTATCTCAACCGACTCGGCGCGCGTTCGGAAGCCGGACTGCTGGTTGCCGGCCTCGGAATCGAGCATTTTATCGACCTGTTGCAGGACGCCAAGGACGCGCAGATCGGCTTGACCGGCGGCACACCGCGCACCATCGAAGGCCCGCTGTACGTAGCCGGCGCGCCCCTGTGCGAAGGTGAATGCCGAATGGATGACGGCAGCGAGGAGGGCGTCGCCACGGTGATGCTCCTCGAAGGCCAGGTGTTCGATCTTCACGGCCAACCGTTGGCCGGTGCCACGGTTGACCTGTGGCACGCCAATACCAAGGGCACGTACTCGTTTTTCGACCCGAGCCAGTCCGAGTACAACCTGCGTCGACGCATCATCACCGACGCCGAAGGCCGCTACCGCGCTCGCAGCATCGTGCCGTCCGGTTATGGCTGCGACCCGCAAGGCCCCACCCAGGAATGCCTGAACCAACTCGGCCGCCATGGCCAGCGCCCGGCCCATGTGCACTTCTTCATCAGCGCGCCGGGGCATCGGCACCTGACGACGCAGATCAATCTGTCGGGTGATCAGTATTTGTGGGATGACTTCGCCTATGCGACCCGTGAAGGCCTGGTCGGCGAGGTGGTGTTTCGTGAGGACAAAGCGTTGGGGCGTTATGCCGAGCTGAAGTTCGACTTCCGGTTGCAACCGGCGCCGGACGCCAGTGCCGAACAACGCAGCCAACGGCCGCGTGCGTTGCAAGACGCTTGATACCGAGTCGTCTGGTTCCCTCACCCAAACCCTCTCCCAGAGGGAGAGGGGACTGACCGGGGTGATCTGGAGCGCTACGTCGACCTGAACGTTTTGTACCGAATCCAACCCGGTTGTTCAGGTCGCCGTATAACGCAAGACAACCCGGTCAGCTCCCTCTCCCTCTGGGAGAGGGCTGGGGTGAGGAGACTGACCGAGGTGATCTGGAGCGCTACGTCGACCTGAACGTTTTGTACCGAATCCAACCCGGTTGTTCAGGTCGATGTACACCGCAAGACAACCCGGTCAGCTCCCTCTCCCTCGGGAGAGGGCTGGGGTGAGGGGAAATCAGGCCTAAGGTAATGCGAAAAAGATATTGGCTCAGCGTTTTTAAGATCGTTTAGTTTTGACTTAACGACGAATCAAAACGCATCAAACCGATAGACCCCCGATTGCCATGACGGCACACGCTGAATCGATCACAGGTTCTTCAGGTTTGATTCACACGGGAGTGAATCATGCCGCATACCCTCGACATCACCGCATTACCGACGCTGGACCTGTCGCAGTTCGAAGGCACAGCGCAACAGCGCTATGAATTTCTCGAAAACCTGCGCCACGCCGCACGCGACGTCGGCTTCTTTTATCTGACCGGTCACGGTATCGACAGCGACTTGCTCAAGCAAGTACAGGCCCATGCCCGGCAATTCTTCGCTTTGCCCGACACTGAGAAAACCGCCGTCGGCATGATCAACTCACCGCACTTCCGCGGGTACAACCGTGCCGCCTCGGAGATCACCCGTGGCCAGCCTGATCTGCGTGAACAGTTTGATCTGGGCGCCGAGCGCGAGGCGCTGCCCTTGCAGGCGGACAGCCCGTTCTGGGCGCGGCTGCAAGGTCCCAACCAATGGCCGGCGGCACTGCCGGAGCTAAAACCTTTGCTGCTGGAATGGCAAGAGGCGATGACGCGGATGTCGTTGCGTCTGCTGCGTGCGTTCGCTCAGGCGTTGTCGCTGCGCGCCGATGCGTTCGATCAACTCTACGGCGACAAACCCAACGAACACATCAAGTTGATGCGCTATCCCGGCCAGTCCAGCGAGTCGAGCCATCAAGGCGTCGGCGCACACAAGGACTCAGGTTTCCTCAGCTTCCTCCTGCAAGACCAACAGGCCGGTCTGCAGGTCGAGATCGAAGAGGGGCGTTGGATCGATGCGTTGCCGCGCGAGAACACCCTGGTGGTGAACATCGGCGAACTGCTCGAACTGGCCAGCAACGGTTATCTGCGCGCTACGGTGCATCGCGTGGTTTCGCCACCGGCGGGTAGCGAACGCCTGTCTGTCGCGTTCTTCCTCGGCGCGCAACTGGACGCCGTGGTGCCGCTGTATCCGCTGCCCACCGCACTGTTGCGCGAGGCGCGCGGGCCGGCGAGTGATCCGCTCAATCCGCTGTTTCGCGATGTCGGCTGGAACTACCTCAAGGGTCGTCTGCGCTCGCATCCCGATGTCGCCCAGCGCTTCTACGCCGATGCGCTGCTGCCGCCACCGCCCGTTCGCAAATCCGCCTGACTCATCACTCGCTCAAGGACTCCGCACATGATCAACAAAGCAGGTTTGACCCTGGCCGTGCTCGGCGCGCTGCTGACGTCGTTCGGTGCGCAGGCGCTGGAGCCGTTGCGCGTCGCCGCCGATCCGGTGCCCCACGCGCAGATTCTGGCGTACATCCAGAAAATCGATCCGCAGCTGAATCTCAAAGTCATCGAGATCCCCAACGGCGTGAACTCCAACGAACTGTTGGTGCACGGTGACGTCGACGCCAATTACTTCCAGCACCTGCCGTACCTGAAATCCCAGGAAAAGGCCCTCGGCGAGAAACTTGCTGTAGCGGCCACGGTGCATATCGAACCCTTGGGTATTTACTCGCATCGGCATAAAAGCTTCGCTGATGTACCGGTAAAAGGCACCGTCGCCGTGCCCAACAACGTCACCAACCTGAGTCGCGCGCTGTACCTGTTGCAGGACAACGGCCTGATCAAACTCAAACCCGGCTTCAACGATCCGGCCGCCGATCAGGCAACGCCCAAGGACATCGCCGAGAACCCGAAACAGCTGAAGATTCTCGAAATCGAATCACCGCAGATTCCGCGCTCGCTGGACGACGTCGATCTGGCCGTGATCAACGGCAACTACGCGCTCGACGCAGGTTTGGTGCCGGCCAAGGATGCCCTTGGCCTGGAGAAAGCCGAGCACAACCCCTATGCCAATATTCTGGTGACCACGCCCAAGCTCGAACACGACCCGCGTATCGCGCAACTGGCCAAGGACCTGACGTCGCCCGAGGTCGCCAAGTACATCACCGACAACTTTGCCGGCTCGGTGATTCCGGTGGCGGGCAGCAAGCCATGATCGCCGTCGAGCAGTTGAGCAAGACCTATCCTTCGGCCGCGCAACCGGCACTCGATCAGGTCTCGCTGAGCATTCCCGACGGTGCGGTCTTCGGGATTCTAGGGCGTAGCGGGGCGGGCAAGTCGACGCTGCTGCGCTGCCTCAATCTGCTCGAACGACCGAACAGCGGCCGGATCCTGATTGACGGTGTGGATCTGCTGACGTTGTCCGACAGTGACTTGCGCAAACAACGCCAGCGCATCGGCATGATCTTCCAGGGCTTCAATCTGCTGCATTCGCGCACGGTATTCGACAACATCGCGGTGCCGCTGGAGATCGCCAAGGTCGGCAAACCATGGCGCCATGTGCGGGTTCGCGAATTGCTCGAGCTGGTCGGCTTGAGTGACAAGGCGCAGGCCTTTCCCTCGCAATTGTCCGGCGGGCAGAAACAGCGCGTCGGCATTGCCCGTGCCCTGGCCGCAGAGCCGGCGTACCTGCTCTCGGACGAGGCCACCAGTGCACTCGACCCGGAAACCACCGCGTCGATCCTTGAACTGCTGCGCGATATCAATCGGCAACTGGGCGTGACCATCGTACTGATCACCCACGAACTGGAGGTGGTCAAGTCGATCTGCGACCACGCCGCCTTCATGGCCAACGGACGTCTGGTCGAAGCCGGGCCGGTGCCCCGGCTGCTGGCGGATGCGCAATCGCAACTGGGAGCCTCGTTGCGCCCGACCTGCGGCTTGCCGTTGGGCCACGACGCACCGGGCCTGAGTTTTCTCAAGCAATACGGCGTACGGGCGGCGCACTCATGAACCGCACGGTCAATTGGGATGAAATTCTGCAACTGCTGTTCAACGCCACCGGTGAAACCCTGTACATGGTTCTGCTCGCGGGGCTGTTCACGCTGCTGATCGGCTTGCCGCTGGGCGTGTTGCTGTTTATCAGTCGTCGCGACGGGCTGTTGCCGTTGCCACGCTTGAATGCCGTGCTGGGTGGCGTGGTCAACCTCGGCCGTTCGCTGCCATTCGTGGTGATGCTGATTGCCCTGATTCCGCTGACGCGGCTGCTGGTCGGCACAACACTGGGCAGCACCGCCGCTGTGGTGCCGATCACCATCGGCGCGTTTCCGTTCTTCGCCCGCATCGTCGAAAACGCGCTGGACGAAGTCGACAAGGGCCGCATCGAAGCGATCCTCGCCATGGGCGGCGACATCGGCCATGTGATTTTCAAAGTGTTATTGCCCGAAGCGCTGCCGGCATTGCTTGCGGGTATCACGCTGACGCTGGTGATGCTGATCGGTTTTTCCTCGATGGCCGGCGTGATCGGCGGTGGCGGGCTGGGTGATCTGGCGATCCGTTACGGCTATCAGCGATTCAACAATGAAGTGATGGTGGCCACGGTGGTGGTGTTGGTGATCCTCGTTCAGGGCGTGCAAAGCCTGGGCGATCGGTTGGTTCGTTCGCTGGCGCATCGCCGCTAAGGAATTGTATGAGTGTGCCGGTCGCCGTCGTTCGCGAGCCGCTGATTCGTGTACGTGAGCTAAGCAAAATATTTGGCGCGAGTCGGGCGCTGGATGCCGTCAGCCTGGACATCTATCCCGCCGAAGTGGTGGCGTTGCTCGGTGCCAATGGCGCAGGCAAGTCGACCCTGGTGAAGATTCTCGCGGGCAGCCAGACCGCCGACGCTGGCGAGATCTGGCTGGAGGGCGCGCCGCGACATTTCAGCTCGCCGCTGTCGGCGCGGCGCTTCGGCATTGTCGCAGTGCACCAGCAGATCAACGAGGGCATCGCACCGGGTTTGAATGTCGCGGAAAACCTCCTGCTCGATGAACTGTGCAAGCCGGATGCGGACTTCTGGCTCAATCGTAAACGCCTGCTGGAACGCGCCGCGAGCATCGCCGCCGGGCTGGGTCTGACCTTGCCGCTGGAGCAGCCAATCGAGCATCTCGGTCAGGCCGAACGGCAATTGGTGGTGCTTGCCCGGGCCTTGGCGTTGCAACCGCGTCTGCTGATTCTCGATGAGCCGACGGCAGCGCTCTCCGACACCGAGGCGCAGCGCCTGTTTGGTTTGATCGACACTTTGCGCAGTCGCGGCGTGGCAATTCTGTACATCTCCCATCGACTCTCCGACCTGCAACGGGTGGCAGATCGCGCCATCGTCCTGCGTGATGGCCAGTTCGCGGGCGAGTTCACGGCGCGGCAATTGCCGCAAGCGGTGAGCGCCATGCTCGGGCAGGCGCTGGCCGGGCATGTTTATCAGCCGTGCGTGGCCGGGCGCGAGGTGTTGAAACTCAACGCCATGCAGATTCTGCCGCGCTCAGCCGCGTTTGATCTGCGCCTGCACGAGAACGAAGTGGTGGTGCTCACCGGGCTGTTGGGTGCCGGTAAAAGTGAAATCGCCGAGGTGCTGTTCGGCCTGCGTAAGGCGGCCTCGGGCAGCGTGCAACTGGATGGCACTGACTGGCGTGCGGACTCACCGCGCCAAGCCATTCAAAGCGGGGTTTTCTTCGCTGCCGAAGACCGCGCCAGTCAGTCGCTGGTAGCGGATTTCTCCCTGCGCCGGACCTTGACCTTACCGTTTCTGCAACGCTTCAGCCGTGGCGGATTTATCCGTAACCGCGCCGAAGCGGCAGCGGTCGAAGCGCAAGTAGCAGCGCTCGGAATCAAGACTGCCGGCATCGATGTACCAATGTCTGCGTTGTCGGGCGGCAATCAACAGAAAGTCGTGCTCGGCCGCTGGCTGCTCGGCGAAGGGCGGGTATTAATCCTCGATGAACCCTTTCAAGGCGTCGACGTGCGCGCCCGCCGCGATATCGGCCAACTGCTGCGCGACAGCGCCAAGGGGCGCGCGACGTTAGTGATTTGCGCCGACGTCGATGAAACCCTGGAAATTGCCGACCGCATCCTGTTGGTGCGCGATCACGCCGTGGTCGCCGAGTACCCGCGTGCCGGCCTCAATCGTGCTGATCTGGTGGCCGCACTGGCCGGCAGCGACGTGACCGAACATTCCCCTCAAGCCACGCCAAGGAGCAGAGCGAGTGCCTGATTCAAGTTCACTGTTATCGACCGAACCGGCACGCGCCGAACGTCTGCTGCACGGGTTGATCCGCTATGGCCTGTTATGGCTGCTGGCGCTGATCGTGGTGTTTTTCAGTGTGGCCGAGCCGGCATTCCTGCGCGTCGGCAATCTGTTCAGCATCTTGCAGTCGGTGTCGATTGTCGCGCTGCTGGCGCTCGGCGTGACGCTGACCATGGCGGTCGGCGGTCTCGATCTGTCGATTGGCGCCGTGGCGGCGATGAGCCTGATGATCGCCAGTTACGTGATGGTCGTGCTCGGCTGGGGCGCGGTGCCGGCGGTATTGATCAGTCTCGCGGGCGGGGCGCTGGTCGGCCTGCTCAACGGCTGGCTGATCGTCAAATTACGGGTGCCGGACATTCTCGCGACGCTGGGCAGCATGTTTCTGGTGATTGGCGTGCAACTGATTCCCACCGGTGGGCGTTCGATTGCGGTCGGCATGACTTTGCCCAGCGGTGAGGAAACCGAAGGTACCTTCAGTACCGCGTTTCTGGCGCTGGGGCGTGGGCGGTTGTGGGAGGTGGTGCCGATTCCGGTGTTGATCACGGCCGTGGTCGCGATCGCAGTGTGGCTGTTTCTCGAGCGCACGCGCATTGGCCGTTTGTTCTATGCCATCGGCGGCAACGAGCAAGCCGCACGATTGGCTGGCGCGCCGGTGCAGCGTTTCAAATTGCTGGCTTACGTGCTCTCGGCGTTGCTCGCATCGCTCGGCGGATTGTTGCTGGCAGCGCGCTTGGGTCGCGGCGATGTCAGTTCGGGCAACGGTCTGGTGCTGGATGCCCTCGGCGCTGCGCTGATCGGGTTTGCCGTGCTCGGCGCGAAGAAGCCCAACGCCTTTGGCACCCTGGTCGGGGCGCTGCTGGTGGCGGCGCTGCTCAACGGCCTGACCATGCTCAACGCGCCGTATTACGCGCAGGATTTCGTCAAGGGACTGGTGTTGGTGCTGGCCCTGATGTTCACGTTCGGCCTCGCGCATCGGGCGCGTTGAGCCGCTTTATTCAAGGAAGTTGCATGCACGCCTCAATCACACAGTTCGCCCGTCATTGCCTCGCCGGTGCGCTGCTCTCGGCAATGGCGCTAAGCGCTCAGGCCAAAGCCTTGCCCGGCGCGCCGGCACCGTTCGACAAAGGTCAGGTGCAGATCGCGTTGGTGGGGTATCTGTTTTCCGGGGACTTTCCCGAGGCGTATCTGCGCGGTGTCGAGAAGCAGACCGAAGCGCTGGGGGCCAACCTGCGGGTATTCGATGCCCGGCAGCAGGCGGCGAGCCAGGGCGAGATGATCGATCAGGCGATCGATCTGGGCGTCGACGGCATCATCGTTCAGCTCGGCCTGGCCGAAACCCTGAAAGCGCCGATTGAACGGGCCATCGCCAAGGGCATCAAGGTCGTCGCTTTTGACGTCGATCTGAACACCCCGCAAGTGACTCAGGTCGAGCAGGATCACCATGCGCTGGCGCGTCTGGCGTTGGATCAGGCCATCAAGGACAACGGTACGAAGTTCGATGCCGGCTACGTGTACATCAGTGGTTTTACACCGATGGAGCGCCGCGATGAAATCTGGAGTCAGGTCAAGAAAGCCAATCCCGGGATCGTCGAGAAGGCGCGGTTCGGCACGTTGAATCCGCCGATCGCCAACTCGGTGGCGGATCAGGCCAGCGCCGTGCTTCGAGCCAACCCGGGCATCAGCGTGATTTTCGCGCCGTTCGATGAATTCGCCAAAGGCGCGAAAATCGCCGTCGATGAGGCAGGGCTGACGAGCAAGGTGAAGATCTACAGCGCCGACATTTCCACCGCCGATATTCAGATCATGAAAGAACCGGACAGCGCCTGGGCGGCGACGGCGGCGGTCAACCCGCAAGTCGCCGGGGCGATCAGCGTGCGCAGTCTGGCGATGTTGATTGCCGGGGAAAATCCCGGGCATCAGGTGCTGGTGCCGCCGACGCTGATTACCCGTCAGCAGTTGCTGGATCTGGACGTGAAGAACGTTCGTGATTTGGCGCAGAAGCTTCCGAGCTTCGGTGACACCGCGAATGTCGCACGGGCGCCGTGGATTCCGGTGGACAACTAGAACATTCGCCACGACATCGCCCATGTGGGAGCGAGCCTGCTCGCGAAAAGGCCCGATCAGTTGATATCTCTGTTGATTGACCCACCGCTTTCGCGAGCAGGCTCGCTCCCACAGGGGTAAGGCACAGTGCGGAAACTGAGGTTCACATGCACAACAAAGCTTCGCGCTTACGCAAAAGCCGTTCACCGGCGACGGATCCGGCATACGGCAATCGACTGCCCCCAGGCCAGGTGCTGACGGAACGTTTTCCAATCCTCCATGAAGGCGAAGTACCGGATTACGATCTCGCCAACTGGTCGCTGCACCTGTTCGGCACACTCGCACGGCCAATCGAATTGCGTTACGCCGATCTGCAGGCGCTGCCGCAACGACAATTGCGCTGCGACATCCATTGTGTGACGCGCTGGTCGAAGTTCGACACCGAGTGGAGCGGGGTGCATCTGCAGGACTTGTTGCAGGCGTTCGATATCCAGCCGACGTCGGCGTTCGTCATGGCCCACGCCGACCACGACTACCAGACCAACTTGCGACTTGAGGATTTGCTGCACCCTGACACGCTGCTGGCCACCCATTACGCCGGCCAGCCGCTGACCGCGCAACATGGCTGGCCGCTACGGCTGGTGGTGGCGGGGCGGTATTTCTGGAAGAGCGCGAAGTGGCTGCGCGGGCTTGAATTCGTCGAGCAGGAACAACCGGGGTTCTGGGAGCAGAACGGCTTTCACCTGCACGCTGATCCGTTTGCCGAACAGCGATTCAGTGGTGATGAACTGGATATTGCCGAGGATGCCTGGCTGGAAAAAGCGTTCGACTAAGTCTCCAGGACGCAACCTGTTCAAACATGGAAATACGATCAACCTGTGGGAGCGAGCTTGCTCGCGAAGGGGCCTTTTCAGTGACCTATTCGTTGACTGATCTACCGCATTCGCGAGCAAGCTCGCTCCCACAGGGGGATGTGTTTGCATAGCTATTTAGTTGTTGATTAGTTGGTGCTGGTGTTGGCTCAGCAACACTTCTGCTGAACTAAGAACACTCCTTTAGAGCGATCTAACCTAAGCGTTATTGGTTCTTTTACGAGCACTGGCAGCTCGTCTAGCATCGAGTTTCAAGGGGAAACGTCTCACGCTGGGGAAACTGCAACTCACCGTAAAAAAGCCTTCACTGCCTTCCAGAAATCCAAAACTACAGCAGACATTGCCGCGCATTGCTTGCCGAACTTTATTGTCGGCAACGGCCGGGTATTAACTGCGATTCAAGGAGCTGTTATATGCATTACCGTCCCCGTTCATTACTGGCGGCTGCTGTCGTGTCCGCTATCTGGCAACTTCCGGCCAACGCCGAAGAAACGTCGGCAGGTGCCGACAGCGAATCCCGACTTGGCACCGTATTGGTCACCGGCACCCGTGGCACTTCACGCACCGTGCTGGATTCGCCGGTGCCAGTCGATGTGCTCACCGCCGAAGACCTCAAATCCGCCGGCGCCGCTGATGGCGAGTTGGGTGCGGCGTTGCAGACGTTGCTGCCATCTTTCAGCCTGCCGCGCCAATCCAACTCCGGCGGCGCCGACCATGTGCGCGCCGCGCAACTGCGTGGCATGAGTCCGGATCAGGTGCTGGTGCTGGTCAACGGCAAGCGTCGCCACACGTCAGCGGTGGTCAACGACTCGTCGAAGATTGGCCGCGGTACCGCGCCGGTCGACTTCAACTCGATCCCGATCAGCGCGATCAAACGCATCGAAGTGTTGCGTGACGGCGCCGGTGCACAGTACGGCTCCGACGCGATTGCCGGGGTGATCAACATCATCCTCGACGACGCCCCCGAGGGCGGCGAAGTGTCGACGAGTTATGGCGCCTATCACACCCATCAAGACGCCATCGACAAGACCACCACCGACGGCCAGAACAGCGTGACCACCGCGAAGATCGGCACGCGTTTGGGTGAGGAGGGCGGGTTTATTCGTGGCGGCACCGAATACAAGGATCGCAACCCGACCAACCGCGCCGGTTTCGACGGTTTTGCCGACAGCCCCGGCCAGCGCAACTATGTGATGGGCGACGGCGTCGCGCGCGACGTCAATCTCTGGTTCAACAGCGAACTGCCGCTGGCCGGCGGCAAAGCCTACAGCTTCGGCACCTACAATCAGCGCCACACCACCGGCGCCGAGTTCTATCGCTACCCGTCCGAACAGCCGCAGTTCTACCCCAACGGCTACTTGCCACAATCGCTCGGCGACAATAAAGATGTCTCCGCCACTGCCGGTTTCAAAGGCCTTATCGGGGAAGAGTGGGATTTCGACAGCAGCGTCACCCATGGCCGCAACCGCTTCGAGGGCTCGACTCGACGCACGCTTAACGTCAGCCTCGGTGAGGACTCGCCAACAAAGTTCGACACCGGCGATTACGAGCTGCGGCAGACCACCACCAACCTCGACTTCAGTCGTGAACTGCGTCTTGGCGAGCGCTCGTTCGTACTGGCGGTCGGCGGTGAGTACCGCTACGAAAACTACCTGACCTACGCCGGTGACGAGGCTTCGTATATCGGCTCCGGAGCCGACGGCGCCAACGGCCTGCGGCCGAGCGAAGAGTCGGATCTGGATCGCAATGTTTTCGGCACTTACGCCGAGTTGTCCGGCGATCTCACCGAACGCTTCTTCGTTGACGCCGCCACGCGCTGGGAGCATTACGACGATGCCGGCAGCAAACTCACCGGCAAACTCAGCGGTCGCTACAAACTCACCGAACAATGGGCCTTGCGCGGCGCAGTCTCGAACAACTTCCGCGCACCGTCGCTGGCGCAGAGTGGCTTCCAGAACACCACCAGCAACTTCGGCGATGGCGGCACGCTGACTGACATCCGTGTGCTCTCGGTCAACGACCCGATCGCCCGCGCACTGGGCGCTGAAAAACTCGATCCGGAAACCTCGAAGAACTTCAGCCTCGGCCTGACTTTCCAGTTGAACGAACGCTTCGACGCGTCGCTGGACGTGTTCCGAATCGACGTCAAGGATCGCATCACCCTGTCGCAACGCATCGGCAGCGATGCCCTGGAAAACTACATCAACGACAACTTCGGCGTTGCTGGCGTGCACGACGTCAACTTCTTCACCAACGCCGCCGACACCAGCACCCACGGCGCCGAACTGGTGCTCAACTACCATCAGCCGTTCTACGAAGGGCAACTGGGCCTGACCACGGCGTACACCTACAACCACACCAAAGTCACCAGCACCAAAGGCACGCCATCGCAACTGACGGCGCTGGGCATCGGCAATGACGCCCTCGTTGGTGTCGAAGAAACCAACACCCTGACCGACGCGGCACCGAAGGATCGTTTCATCTTTTCCGCCAACTGGGCCAGCGAACACTGGGGCTTGCTCGGTCGCTTGACGCGTCAGGGCGAGACCACCCGGGTGTTCGATTTCGGCGACTCGCAGCCCGAGCAAACCTATGGCGCGGTGTGGCAACTGGACGCCGAAGTGGC
The DNA here is from genome assembly GCF_022662375.1 of Pseudomonas sp. CROZ-RG-20F-R04-15. Classification (GTDB taxonomy): domain Bacteria; phylum Pseudomonadota; class Gammaproteobacteria; order Pseudomonadales; family Pseudomonadaceae; genus Aquipseudomonas. Next base: position 160,364 of record NZ_JAKNQL010000007.1, read on the forward strand.
TTACAAATTCACGCCGAAATTCAACATTGCCGTAGGCGGCAACAACCTCACCGACAACTACCCGGAACGTTCCGGTTCGGCAATCAACTACGGCGGCAACCTGCCGTACGACGTGCTCTCGCCAATCGGCACCAACGGCGCCTACTACTACGCCCGCGCCACCTATGGTTTCTGACGCGGGGCCGGGGCGGCATCTGCCGGTGTTTCAGGCGTTGCTGATCACGCTGGGCATGGTGATCACCACCGACATCCTGAAAACCGCGCCGACCGTGGCCCTCAATGTCGGGCCGGAGCATTTCTACCTGGTGTGGGTGCTGGGCGGCGTCGCCTCAATGATCGGCGCGCTGTGTTTTGCCGAGATGGCCACGGCGTTTCCGCACCCGGGCGGCGATTATCACTTTCTGCGCACGGCGTATGGCGAGCGCATGGGATTCTTGTTCGCCTGGTCGCGGTTTTCGGTGATGCACACCGGATGGATAGCGTTGTCGGCGTTCATGTTTGCCGATTATGTCGGTGCGGTGGTGCCGCTGGGGCATTACGGTTCCGGTTTGTTTGCCGGGGCGGTGATTGCGGCGCTGGTGCTGCTTAATCTCACCGGCAAGCACATTGGTTTTATCACTCAGACATTGTTGGTGGGGCTGTTGGCACTGGGTTTTTTGAGCATAGCCAGTGCGGGTGTTTTTCTGGCCTGGCAAGGTATCGAAGCGCCTGCGCCGGGTGTCTCGCCTGTCGCGGAAAACACCGGTATGGCGGGGTTATCGGCGGCGATGATTTTTGTGTTTCTGGCGTTCGGCGGCTGGAGCGATGCGGCGACGTTATCGGCAGAGGTACGCGATGGTCGGCGGGGGATTTTTATCGCCATGCTCGGTGCGCTGAGCGTGTTGATGGCGATCTATCTGGCGCTCAATTGGGCGTTCGTTCAGGGACTGGGGTTCGCTGGATTAGCGGCCAGCAATGCGCCGGCGGTCGAGTTGTTGAACCGGGCCTTCGGTGCGCCGGGTGTCATGCTGATTTTGCTGATGGTCGGTATCGCCGCGATTGCCACGATCAACTCGACCCTGTTGGTCGGCGCGCGCACCACCTACGCTGCTGCGCGCGATGTGCCGCAACTGCGCAGTTTCGGCACTTGGGACGATCGGCATGGCGTACCGCGCAAAGCGATGCTGGCAGAAGGAGCGGTGGCGTTGTTGCTGGTACTGTTTGGCAGTTTCACTCAGAGCGGCTTCAACACCATGGTCGAGTACCTCACCCCGGTGTACTGGCTGTTCTTGAGCTTGAGCAGTGTGGCGCTGATCATCCTGCGGCGGCGCTTTCCCGAGGTGCCGAGGCCAGTGAAGGTGCCGTTGTATCCGCTGTTGCCGCTGCTGTTTTTCGGGTTGTGCCTGTACATGCTGTATTCCAGCGTGACGGTGGTGGGGGTTGGGGCGTTTTTCGGGATTGGGGTGTTGTTGGTGGGGGCGGTGATACTGGCAGTATTGAGCCGACTAACGCCAAGCCCTCACCCCAGCCCTCTCCCGGAGGGAGAGGGGGCCGACCGAGGTGTCTTGCGTGATACATCGACCTGAAAGACCGAATCGATTATGGCTTGAAACAAATACAGATCGAGGTCGATTAAGGATTCAGTGAGGCAAAAACAGGTTGAGGTCGATTAAGGATTCAGTAAGGCAAAAACAGGTCGAAGTCGATTATGGATTCAGTGAGCCACGCTCAGGTCGGCGTACTTCTCCAATATTCCCGGATCGGTTCCCTCTCCCTCTGGGAGAGGGCTAGGGTGAGGGGCTCTTAAAAGGACACCTCCGCCGGCTGCGACAACCGCAGCACCGACAAATCCCCCGTAACACGCTTGTAAGCCAAACGAATCGCTTCGATGCTGGCCCCATTCTTCGCATTGTTCTCATGCAGGATCACAATCACCTTGGTGCTCAAGCGCTCAGGCTCTTTCGCGCCCTTGTCCCGCCACTGCCCATAAGCATCCAACACACTGAAACCATCAGGAAACCGCGACGTAACCTCCTGATCAAGAAACTCACGCCAGCGCGCCGGACTGACCGCAGCGTCCTTGCCATCGATCGAACCCACCGAGAAATACAGTTCGGTGCGAATCCACTGCGCCTGCGCAGGACGCGAGGCGTCGCCTTGCAGAGTGGAACTGGCTGGATCGTGGGTGTGAACAGACGCGGGAGGAGGACTGGCGCAACCGGCGACTGTGATGAACAGTGCAGCCAGTAACAAGCGTTTTGGCATGGAGCTTTCCTTCTTGTGAATGAGTACAGGTGGGCAATTATAGATTGCGAGCTTGATAGCGATAAAAGATTAAAAAACTTACTTGGCCTTTATTTCTGGAATAAGAGGTTGCTGAGTTGTTAATGCGCTCAGTCTCTGGGGAGTTAATGCGATGTGTTGCTGGTTGAGTGACGAACTTTTCTTTTTAAATAGTCGGACAATTAATTAGTCATCTCAGATGCTCGCGAATTTTGCGTATCAGATTTTTTATAGTAGAGCATTGGTCAGTTGGGGGTGGCATAACCCGCTGATAAATATGCTGTTTAAAAAATTTATAATTTTTTGAAATAAGCTGTGGGGGCTATTTGGCTGTTTGTGTTTAAAGAAGTTTTTTCTTTATGGGAATCAGCTCGTTGTGTTTGAGATTTATTTTTTAAATTGACGCTCTAAGGGGGCGAGACTAGGTTCTTTCTTCACAAGTTAACTTGACTAAGTATTGGTTCGATTTCGCATGTCGCGCGATTTTTCGTGTGGGTTTTTCGCATGCCTTATAGCGCCTGTGTCCTGCGTAAGCGCAGGAAGGTTATTCACACTCAATGGTATGAAGGAGTGTCATTGGTCATGGATTGTTTAAGAGAAACACGTGTCGGAAATGTACTGTCAGGATGGAATCACTTATCGGTAGTTGGGCCGATAAATGTGCAGAATACTGCGGGTGCGCGTATTCAATTGTCCTCAGGTGAATGGTGTGACGATTATATTATGGGCTGGGGTTCATGCCTGTTGGGGCACGACAGTCCGGTCATCAAACATTCGATTGGCAAAGCCCTGGAGCGAGGTTTTCTCCAACAATACGAAACCGATGAACATCGCCTGTTGAGCGAGAAGTTTTGTGCGGTGGTGCCCTGCGCCGAGAAGTTGCGACTGGTGAACTCCGGCCTGGAAGCCACCATGTACGCAACGCGCATCGCCCGTGCGGTTACCGGCAAACGAATCATCATCAAGTTTGAAGGCCATTTTCATGGGCTCAATGACTCGCTGACCTGGAACGTGGATTCTTCGCCACGCTCGGGTGAAGTACTGGCCGGCGGAGAACTGGAACGTTTGTCAGGCACTGTGGGTATTCCAAACGAATTCGGAAGTTTGACGGTGGCGGTTTCGTGGAACGATCTGGAAGCGGTGGAGCACGCCTTTGAAAAGTACAAGGACGACGTCGCGGGCGTGATACTGGAACCTGTCGCCCTGAACCTCGGCTGCATCAAGCCGGACGAGGGATTTCTGCAAAAGTTGCGGGCGCTGACGACGCGGCACGGCGCGCTGTTGATTTTCGATGAAGTGCTGACCGGATTCCGCGCCAACATCGGCGGTGCGCAGAAAGATTTTGCGGTCATTCCCGACATTGCCGCCTTCGGCAAGGCGTTCGGTTGCGGTATGCCTATCGCCGGGATTGCCGGTAAAGCCGAGTACATGGACATCATCGCGCCCCGCGGTCCGGTGCAGATCAGCGGCACCAACACCGGTCGCTATCTTTCTGTGTCCGCCGCACTCGCCGCTATCGATCACCTGCAGGATGGTGCAGTGCATCGGCATGTTGCCGGGCTGGAGTCTCAGTTGAAATCGGGCCTTCGGGATGTGTTCGATAAACACCGGATTCCCTGCCATATCGATGGTTATGGCGGTCGAATCGGCGTCCATATCGGAACTTCCGAACGTCCTCGGACAATGAGGGAGATAGAAAGCTTTTATCCCATCGATTTTGCCCAGAAGTTGTTTTATCTGTTGTCCTGCGAATACAACTTGTATGGCTTCCTGATGCCCCTTGGTTACTGTCCGGAGCCGGTAACACTCAGCGCGGCGCACACAGCGCAAATGATCGCGGACGCCTGTGAGCGACTGGATTCGGCACTGAAGAGGATTCCATTCCATGGAAAATGAACTTGATGGTGATATTTGCATTCGCCGATTCATAAAGTCCGATATGCCGGCAGTGCTGGCACTGGTTGCGCAAATCGGGTCTGGCGAGGACTTGGCTGAATCTGCCGGTGAACAGTTTGCCCGGGAACTCTCTGACCCAAAACATGAGGGCGATCGTTTTGTTGCCGCACTTGGCGATGTGGTTATCGGAACGATGGGGTGCGCCGCGGGCCCCATCCCGTCAAAGCATGTGTTATGGGCGGACTGGCTGATTGTTGACAGTGAATATCGTCGATATGGCGTTGCTTCCTTGTTATATGACGAGATTGAAAAGTTTGCACTGCAACATAAAAAGTCCTGGCTGTGCCTCGATATCGGCAACATCGACAGAGAACGAGCGGCCTACCGCTTTCATTTGCGCAATGGTTTTCAGATTGTCGGGCAACTTCCCGATTATTGGGGTGACTTTGAACACTTGAACATCATGGCTAAATCTCTCAAATCAAAGGATTGAACCTATCATGGGCGTTTTGAATGACATTACTGCATTGCAGGACGAGGCTGATTATTGCCGCGAAAAAGGGTTGAAGATCGGGCTTTGCCACGGTTGTTTCGACATTGTTCACCCTGGGCATATTTATCATCTGCAGCGCGCCAGTACGATGGTCGATCGACTGTTCGTCTCCGTCACCGCAGACCCCTATGTGAACAAAGGCGCGGACCGGCCGGTATTTCCGGATCAAAAGCGCGCGGAGTTTCTCGCATCCATCCGTTATTGCGATTTCGTCATCGTCAACCATACGGCAACCGCTGAATTCATGATCAAGACATTGCGACCCAAATATTATTTCAAGGGCGCGGATTACACCGATGGATCGGACGTCAGACTTCAGGCGGAGCGGGCGCTGGTTGAAAGCGTGGGAGGGCAAATGGTGCTGACAGACGACAAGATATTCGACTCGACTTCCAGGATCGCTCAACTGGTCATGGCCAAGAACAACTGACAGGTAATCAACCATGTCAAAACTTTTGCTGATTGATCTCGACGGAACAATGATCGACACCCCGCATTTCGAAGCCTGGCGCAATGCAGCCCTTGAGTTTTCAGGACAGCAGTTGACGCCGCAGCAATACATCGAGCACATCGCCGGGCGGCCACGCATGGAAGGCGCTTCACGACTGCTGGCGCTGACTACCCGTCATGCCGGCGGTGCAACGTCCGCAACGTTCAGCGCAGACGATCTGGCCGCGTACAAACAGGAGGAATTCCAGCGGCTCTCAGCGGACACCGAGCTGTTCGAGGATTCATTGCGATTACTCAAGCGGATTGAAGCAACCGCGCAGCCGGTGATGTTCTATACGGCGTCGCTGAATGCTCCGCAATTGTTCGAGGCGGCGCTGAAACGGGCGAAAGTATGGGGACAGGCGCCGGTATCGATTACCCGGCAAGCACCACATCAAACCCGCGACAAACTGGTTCAACAACTGGTCGGCGATCACGCTCCGCAGGATGTTCACCTGATCGATGACAGCCCCTATGCGACGGATCTGGCCTGCGGCCTGGGCGTTCGGGCCTGGCAGATCCGCCGTCATCCGGCTGAACCCAAGGCCAGCCATCCACGCGCTTCAATACTGTCATCGCTAGATGAATTCACGCTGGCGCACTCACCACAGGGAAGGAATTAACCATGAAAAAGAATTCAGCTGTGCTTGTTACGGGCGGTGCTGGCTATATTGGCTCGCGTCTGGTGCCCAAACTGCTCGCCGCCGGGTACCGCGTCCGGGTGCTGGATGCATTGTATTTCGGCAATGGCCTCGAAGGTTTGCTGAACCATCCTGGCCTGGAATTCATCAAGGGCGACATACGCGATCCGGCGCTCGTGGAAACGTCGCTGCAAGGTGTCGACACCGTTGTGCATCTTGCTGCGGTGGCGAACGATCCGAGTTTCAATTCGGCCCCCGAACTGGGCCAATCGATAAACATCGACTGCCTGCCGCATTTGATGAGCAGCGCCAAACGTCTGGGTTGCCGGCGTTTTATCTACGCGTCTTCGGCGAGTGTCTACGGCGTCAATGCAGAACCGTTTGTCGACGAACGCCAACCCTGCGTGCCCATCACCGACTACAACCGGTTCAAGGCTGACGGCGAGAAAATACTCTTTGAACTGACCGATTCATCGTTCGAGACTGTCGCGGTTCGAGCCGCCACGGTGTGCGGCTGGTCACCCCGCCAGCGCCTGGATCTGACCGTGAACATCCTGACCGCCAGTGCGCTGGCGCGCGGTGAAATCACCGTATTCGGCGGCAGTCAGTATCGCCCCAACGTACACATCGGCGATCTGACCCGGCTGTATACGATGCTGGTCGAACGGGAGTCCCTGGGCGAGGTGTCCGGGACGGCAATCAATGTCGGCTACGAGAACCACACGGTGACCGATATTGCCAGTCAGGTGAAAGAGATCGTCGACCGTTACTTCCGTACCAATGTGCCGATTACCACGACCCACAGCGACGATGTTCGATCTTACCGGCTGGACTCCCGACGGGTGCAACAGACGCTGGGTTTCGAATTCATCTTTTCGATCCGCGATGCGATCGTGGAGATCTGTGAGCAGTGGCAATCGGGGAACTTCCAGGACAGCGGCGATGTGTTAGCGGATGTCCGTTATCACAACGTACGCAACATGCTGCACAACGACTGGTCGTTCCAGGCGTCAGGAGGCGCATCGTGCTGAGCATTTCCTACGGTGAGCAGCGCGAAGACATCGTCGCGATCGACGCGAGGTCTTCGTCCTTCGCGGCGTGCGTGGCGACCCTGGCCAATCCGTTGCTCGGTGTGCGTCCGTACATGCCCAACGCATCGGCTCGCTGCCGGCGCACGCAGTTGCTGTTGGCGGGGGGCTATGCGGCCGGTGTCGGCGTCTCGCGGGAAATCATTGCCTTGCCCGCACCGACCATCCTGCGGCTTTACGATGTTGACACGGGGTTGCCGCTTGAGTCGGCAAGCAACGAAGCCGTGGTGGTGTTGGCGCTTGATCAGGCAACAGTCAGCAGTTGCGAGCAATTTCAGCTGGCCGGTGTGAAATACGAGCTGACGGTCACGCAGTTCATTGACGCCCCGGATCAGGCTGCGGTGTCGACGCAGATCGGTTTGAAACGCCTCGGCACCGGCACCGCGCCCCATCGATTGAGGCTTGATTACGGATTGGATGGCAGCGCGTCGAACGAATACCTCGGGGCTTGTGACTGGCTGACCGCACGGCATTACGATTTCGGGCAAAGCCTGATCGACCAATCTTTTTTCAGCCAGATCGTCGACACCGCCGAACAGCGGCTGCGTTATGACGTGCGGGTCGAACAGGTGGATTCAGCGGCGAGTTCCGTCGTTTCCTGGCGGCAGGGGCAAGAGGGTTGTGTGGCTTCGGTGACCCTGGACTTTGCAACTGTCAGCCAGCACCGGTTGGTGACGCATTGGCGGGTGGGCGTCGATGGCGCTCACAGCCCCCGCGACGGGTTTGCCGCAGAGTTTGATGTCGCAAGGATTCAGGGCCGTCATCTGAGCCAATGGAACAGCCTCTGGCGTGAGCATGAAGTCACCGTTCAGACCCCGCAGCCGGGCACTGATCTGGGCATGAAGTACGCAGTATTCCAATTGCTGCAACATGGCCTCAGCGCCGCGCATGGCGCCAATGGCACGATATCGCCGGCGCGAGGTTTGACCAGCACTTACCATTCTGGCGCGACGTTCTTCGACACTGAACTGCACAAGTGCATGTTCTGGATCTGGAACGCGCCGGACGTTGCCAGGGCGCTGATCGACTACCGCTACACGTTCATGGAACAAGCCCGGCAGTTCGCCCGCGCCAGCGGCTTTTGCGGCGCACGTTTCGCGGAGGCATCCAACGATCGGGGCGGCGAAAATGGCCCGCATTACGTGTTGTCCTATCCTGAGCAGGACATAAGGCGAGAGTGGAGTGTCGATGAGGTGCTGCACATTTCGGCAGACGTCAGCTATGCCGTGAACAAGTACTGGGCAGTAACCGGTGACAACGCGTTCATGGAGTCTCGAGGCTACGAAATCCTGATTGAAAGCGCTCGATTCGCGGCATCGGTGTTCAAGTGGTCAGAGAGCAAGCAGGCCTACGTGGTGAATTCGGTCATGGGCCCGGACGAGTATCACTACCATGTGAACAACAGTTTCTTTACCAATTACCTGCTGCGCTGGAGTCTCCGGCGGGTGCTTTCATTGCTCGACCGGCCGGGTTTTCCCGGTGTATCTGCCGCGCAACGTCGACTCTGGCAAGCGATAGCCGATAACGTCTATCTGCCGTGGATCACCGTGGACGGGGTGGCCATTCCGGAGGAGTTCGAAGGTTATGCGGCATTGCCGGACACCCGCCTGCGTGTGGTCAAACAACGTGGGCCGCAGTTTGCCGACGAGATCGAGCGCGACAGCGCGGAGAAACTGCAAAATTTCGATTCGCAACTGGTCAAACAGGCTGACATCGTGCTGTTGATGTCGATGTTTCCCGACGATTTTTCAGCGGCCGTGAAGCGCGCCGCGTTCAATTACTATGAACCGCGTACGGTGCATGAGTCCTCGTTGAGTTACGGCCCGCATGCCGTCGTTGCCGCGCATCTGGGCGAGACGCACATCAGCGCCGATTTCATTGCCCGGGCCAGCCGCTATAACCTCGACTTCACGCCGGTCGACAATTACAGCAACGGGCTGCACCTTTCCGCCTACGCCGGCGCTTGGCAAGGATTGGTCGAGGGGCTGTCGGGGCTTTCTGTCGAATCGGGTCAACTGGCCTTCCGACCGAAATTGCCCGCACACTGGCAGGCTTACCATTTCACCCTGCAGTTCCGGGGGCGACGACTGCGGATTTCCGTGCTCGGTGACGACGAGCTGGAGGTTCGCCACGGCGATCGCCAACTGGCGACCCAGCGCAGCGAGGATGGACGAATAGGCCTCAAGGAGGGGCACCCATGATCTCTATCAAAGAACGCTTGTCACCTTACAACGATGCCTTGAGTGTCTTGCCGTTTCGCAAGTTGCTGATTGGCCAGGGCCTGTCGATGGCCGGCGATGCCATCTGCCTGGCGGCGCTGCCGATCGCACTGATTCGCGACGGTTTCGGTGGTGATGTATTTGGTTTCATCATGGCTGCCGTCGGTGTCGGAACCGTTATCGGTGCTCTGGCCGGGGGGATGCTGGCGGATCGCAAATCGCCCCGGCAGGTGCTCATCTATACCGATACGGCGCGAGGCCTCGCGCAACTGGCCGCCGTTGCGCTGCTGATCACAGGGGCGCACTGGGGTTTTTTGGTGCTCGCGTATCTGATCTTCGGTATTGGCATTGGTGTATCGAAACCCTGTGCACAGGTGTTGCTGGTTAATCTGTTGCCAAAAAAAGCCCTGGTGGCGGGCAATGGGGCGATGAATTTCATCGATAACCTGGTTGCCATTCTGTTTCCGGCCACGCTGGGGGTGTTCATCATTCTTTGGGACCCGGTGTGGGGGATCCTGATCGATGGGCTGACCTTCTTCTGCGCCGCCGTTTACACCGCGCAGTTGCCGAACGTCGGCCACCATGAATCGGAGGAAGAGTTTTCGCTGCGTGAAGCGCTCAACGGCATCACCGTGGTCGTCAACAACGCCACGCTGCTGCTGGGTTTTGCCGCGACGCTGGTGGTGAACGTGTTGTGTTTTCCGATCTTTCTGGTCGTTGCCCCTTATGCGATCAGTCAGCGCTTCAGTGAAGACATGTGGGGCTATTGCCTGGCGGCATCGGGATTCGGCGCCTGCATCGGTTCGGTCATCACGGTGCTGGCCTCGGGGCATGAGCGACTGGTGGGGCTCGCCGTCACTTGCGGATTGTTCCTCGCGGGGGCAATGGCCCTGCTCGGGCTGGGCACATCGGCGTGGATGGCGATTCTCGGGGCGACGTTCGTCGGCATCGTCGAAGCGTCCTGGCTCACTGGCTGGGCAACCGCCATGCAGACCCATTCCCCCGAGAGGGATCTGGGCAAGGTGGTGGCGGTCGATACCTTCGTGACCAGCGGCGTGCACCCCTTCATCTATCTGGGCAGCGGTGTGGTCGGCGGAATCGTCGGCTACTCCCAGACCTTGACGCTTACCGCAGTTGTCAGTGCGGTCGGGACTCTGCTGATTGTCCTGATTTCCCTCATGTTCATGCCAAGGAGTGCGCGAAATGATCAAGTGCAATAACGTCCAGGAGCAGGCACAGGACCTCTCGAGCGAGATCTTCGAGCGCTGGCAGGCGCTCCTGCAGTCAGGCGAATTCATCCTGGGTGAAGAGGTTCTGGCGTTCGAAGCCTGGATGTCGGATCGCTGTGGCGGGGCGCATGCTGTGGCCCTCAATTCAGGCACGGATGCGTTGTTTCTGGCATTGCGTGCGCTGGATATCGGGCCCGGCGACGAAGTCATTACCTGCGCCAATACCTTTGTTGCCACCGTCGGTGCCATTGTGGCTGCAGGTGCCCGGCCGATCCTGGCGGACGTGGGCGCCGATGAGCTGATGAATGTCGATACGATTGCGCCCCTTTTGAACGCGCGGACCAAAGCGGTCATTCCGGTCTATCTGCGCGGACGTCCGCTGAATATCGATGCCATCCTCGACCTGTGCCGTGCCCGCGCAGTGGCCGTCATCGAGGATTGCGCACAAGCGATCGGCACCACCCTCGACGGTCAGCAAGTCGGCACTCGAGGCGATGCCTCAGCTTTCTCCATGCATCCGTTGAAGACACTCGGGGGGCTGGGGGATGGCGGGATGCTGGTCACCCGCAATCCGAAGATTGCCGAATACGCGCGCATCGCGCGCAATCATGGCCTGGAAACCCGTAACGAATCAGTGCGGTTCGGTATCAATTCACGCCTCGACTCGTTGCAGGCCGCGGCGCTCAATGTCAAAGCGCAGTATCTGGATCAATGGCTGAAAAGACGTGTGGAAATCGCCGCTTTCTATGATGACGTCCTCGGCGCAACCCGCACGGGGACCGATCTGGGTGGGGGCAAGCCGGGAAATTCCTATTATCACTATGTCGTGCAGTCGGATAATCGTGATCGCTTGCAGGCATTTCTGGCGCAGCACGATGTGCAAACGGCCATTCATTATCCGGTGCCCATCCATTGGCAAAAAGCCTGGTTGAGCAGTCAGCCGCGCATCGTGCTGGCCAATACAGAACGTCTGTCCCGGCAAATGCTCACCCTTCCTTGTCACCATCATTTGTCGGATGGCGAGGTGGAGAAGGTCACCATGCTGATCAAGCAATTCGAGCGCACGGAGGGGCGGTGAATATCGATATCGAATGCGTGGTGATCGGCGCCGGTGTGCTCGGGCTTGCGGTGGCCCGGGCACTGGCCTTGAGCGGGCGTGAAGTGATTGTGGTGGAGGCGGGCGAGGGCATCGGGACGGGCATCAGTTCGCGCAATTCAGAGGTCATCCACGCCGGTATCTATTACACCGGCAACAGCTTGAAGGCGCAGATGTGTGTGCAAGGCAACCGCCGTCTATATGCCTTTTGTGAGGCGCACGCCGTGGCTTGCCAGCGTCTGGGCAAGCTGATCGTTGCGACCGATGACGCGCAGCGCGGTGCCCTGCAGCGCTTGTGGGAGCAGGGGCGGCGCAACGGTGTCGAGGGCTTGCAGCTGCTCGACGCCCGCCAGGCGCTGGCGCTGGAGCCGGAACTGTCCTGTGTCGCGGCTCTCTGGTCGCCCTCCACCGGAATTGTCGACTCCCATGCCTTGATGCTCGCCCTGCAAGCGGATGCCGAGTCCATGGGCACCTCGTTTGCCTTTCATACACCGTTTGAATCCGCTCGGTGTCACCCTGACGGGATCGAGCTGCGCATGGGCGGCGCGCAGCCCATGACCCTGGGTTGCCGCGAACTGGTCAACTGTGCGGGTTTGTCTGCGCCGCAAGTGGCAAGTCGTATCGCCGGCCTGTCCTCATCGTTCATTCCCCTGGCGCGGTTGTGCAAAGGCAGCTATTTCAGCTTCAGCGGGCGGATACCTTTTCGCCATCTGGTCTACCCCGCACCCGAAGCTGCCGGGCTCGGCGTCCATATGACGCTCGACCTCGCCGGGCAGGCGCGCTTCGGGCCGGATGTGGAATGGGTCGGGCAGGTTGATTACCGCGTGGACCCGCAGCGGGCCGACAGCTTCTACCAGGCGATTCGCCGCTATTGGCCGGGGTTGCCCGATGGCAGCTTGCAACCGGCGTACAGTGGCATTCGCCCGAAGATCAGTGACGAACACCAACCGGCGGCGGACTTTGTCATCAGTGGCCCAGCGGCGCACGGCGTGCCGGGTCTGGTGAATCTGTTCGGCATCGAGTCTCCGGGGCTGACGAGCTGTCTGGCTTTGGCGGACCGCGTCGTGCAGGAAATCGGCGGTTGTTCGCCTCATTGATTTTTCAGCTACTCGCCGCCGGGTGCGCCAGCGCAATTCCCGCCGCCCCCAGACGCTTGAGCACTTCGAACAAAAGATCGCTCTTGGTCACCCCGACAATCCTCGGGCTAGCCACGTACCCGGTCACCGTCAAGGTAATCCCGTCCGACGACAATTTGCTGAAGCGCACAAACGGTGCCGGTTTATCGAGGATGGTTTCGTTCTCCCGGTAAGTGTTGAGCAACAGGTCCTTGACCTCTTCAGGATCGATGTCCAGCGGGAACACCAGTTCCAGCGATGCCACGCCTTGCGCGCTGCCGCCCAGCGTGACGTTGCGCAGGTTCTGCGAGATCAGTTGCGAGTTGGGCACGATGACGATCGAGCGGTCGCTGAGCTGGATTTCCGTGGCGCGCACGTTGATGCGGCGGATGTCGCCTTCCACACCGCTGATGCTGATCAAGTCGCCGACCTTCACCGGTCGTTCCGTCAGCAGAATCAGGCCCGAGACAAAATTCTTCACGATCTCCTGCAAACCAAAACCGATGCCTACCGACAGCGCACTGACAATCCACGCCAGATTGGTCCACTGCACGCCCAGCGACGACAGTGTCAGCAGAATCACAAAGGCATAACCGATGTTGGAAAACAGCGTGCTCAGCGAGGCACACATGCCCGGGTCCATGTCGGTCTTGGGTAAAAACTCGTTGTCGAGCCAACGGCGCAGGGCGCGAATCAGCCAGATGCCGATCATCAACGCCAGCACGGCATTGAGCAGATGGCCGGGGACGATGTTCAGCTTGCGCAGACCGGCGCCGCCGAGGATCGCCATGATGTTGCTCGCCAGTTGTCCAAGCGTGGTGCCGATGCCGCCGACAAACAGCGCGATCACCGCCAGCAACAACAGCGCGGCCCGGCTGAAACCCGACAGCAGAATTTCGATCTGACCCAGTCGGCGATCGCCAATGCCGAGCAACTGTTTGAGTGCCTTGCCGCTGGCATGTCGGGGTGAAAACACGTGTTCGCAGGCGTCCTTGATCAATTGAATCAGCAAATAGAAACCTGACAGAACAATGTACGCCCACACCAGCTCATAACTGATGAACCGCGCCAGCGACACGTAACCGGTGAGCAGGGCAATCGCCGAGACAAACATCGAAATGCTCGCGATGGTGTAAATCACCCCGGCAAACGTGCTGTTGGCCGCCGCATCATTGGCCGCGACCAGCGCCTTGCGCACCTTGCCAACGCGCAGCAGCAGGACCGTCACGATCGCCAGCACCACCATCGAAATGACCCCGCGCCCGGCAATCACGATCTGGCTGCTCATGCCGGTGGCGTTGCTGACCTGCACCAGCGTGACCAGCACCAGTAACGTGCAGGACAAAATGCGCGGGTAAGGCTTGAGCGCCTGCGCCACCGCATCGGCGATCGCCGGCAAACGCCACGACGGATGCTGCGTCGACAGCAACGCGCGGCTCAACCCTGTGATCAGCACACAGGCATACACAACCTTCTCGAACTCCTCAGAGAAGGTTTCCAGCACTGGCGGCAATGGTTGGTGGCGGGTGCAAGCGTAGAACAACAATTTCAAGGCAATGCCGGTGGTGGCGATGGTTGCCAGTGCCGAGGCGAACGCCAGCGCACTACGACGCAGGCGACCCTCGGGCATGCGGTGAATGCACACCCAGGTCAGACCGCGTTCAGCCAGCCTGCGGCCGAACGTCCAGATGATCAGCGCCATTAACACCAGCAGACTGGTGTAGAACCGCTCCCCCGGTGCCCACACGGTGGCCCAGGTGTCACGCACCTGCGCGACGAAAAAGCGTAAACGCTCACGGTCGTCGTCACTCGGACTCAACAGCGGTGACCAGAAGCTCGGACTCAGCACGCTGTCAGTGCCCAGCGTCAGCTCGCTTTCCAGCAACGTGCGGCGGATACCGGCAATCTGCGTAATCAGATCCGCCGCGCTCTGCTTCAGCGCCGCCAGGCTTTTCAGCGTGCCGTCGACCTTGCTCTTTTGCTCCGCCAGGGATGCCCGTTGCGCGACGATATCGGCGTGTTCCGCCGCCAGATCGGCATCCGGCGCAGCCCCTAGCACGCCCAACTGCACCGCCAGTTGCGCCTGCTGCGGCAACAACGCTGCCGATAAGCGATCGACATCGAGAATGAACGCCTGCACCCGATCCTGCGGGCCTTCGAGCTGGTTGTAATTGTTCGCTGCAGAAATCTGTTGCTTGAGGCCGTCGAGGCGTTGTTGCAAGGCCTGCAGATCACTTTGCGAAATCACCGGCAACGGCGCGGCGGTGGTGCTGGCCGGCGCCGGCAAATCGGCTGCCCACAGCGGCGGACTGCCGCCAACAAGCAGCATGAACGCGACAAAAAACAACGACTTCAATGTGTTGCGCATGGGTACGGCGGCTCGAGTGGATCACACAGTCTATGAGGTTAGGTGATCGAGCCGAACGGGGAGGAAAACTTTCCGGCAGAGCAGGGCGGGTGAGCAGATGTCCAGACGAAAAAAGCCCGACGGGTAAGGTCGGGCCTTTCTTCGGTGACTGCGCTGAAGCGCTGCATTCAGACGGCGCGGCGTTCGAGCAAACGGTCTGAACCACCCTCGGCAACGGCATCACTGAACAGCGGGTCGGTTTCAGTGGCGGCGGCAACTGCGTCGCTGAACAGCGGATCAGTCTGGGTTGCGGCGGCTACTGCGTCGCTGAACAGTGGATCAGTCTGGGTGGCAGGCTCAGCGGCAAAAGCATTCAGGGCGAACAGTGAGAAAGCGATGCTGAAAAGGGCTTGGCGTTTCATGAGTGTGTGCTCCGTGGGGTAGTGGTTGGGTCTGGAGCCGATCTTACGCCGCGAGCCTGATAAGAGAACTTCATTGAATCAATGGTTGTTATTGACGCGGTTAATGATTGTTTTTTTGAAGGCCTCACTCATACCCCATCTTCACCTGAGCACTGATCAGTTCAGCCAGCATCCGCACGGGTTCTGTAAAAGTCTGCCGCGACCGGTGCACCAGTCCGATATCACGGTGGAAGGTGTGCTGCCCGAGGTCGAGCACCCGGACACCGGCAGGCCATTCGAAATCGGGCGCCGTTTGCGGCACCAATGCCACGCCGACACCGTTCTCGACCAGTTTGATAATTGCTTCCAGCTCATCCAGCTCGCAGACCTCACGCAGTGTGAAGTGCATCTGCCGCAAAAAACGGTCGACCTGCCTGCCGCCAAAGGAGGAGCGGTCATATCGAATGAACGGCTGGCTGGAAAGCAACTGGGTCCAGTCATCTCCCGGCACGTCTCGGGGCACGATCAATCGGTAAGGCTCCAGCGCCAAGGTCGTCCAGCGCAGGTCGCTCTGCAGTGAGAAGGGTGGGCGGATGATCACGGCCATGTCGATCTCGCCAGCATCCACCAGGTTGACCAGTTCCATCGACAACCCGGGCACCACGCGGGATCGGCACTGCGGGCAGTGCTGGTGAAACTTCGCCAGTGCATCAGGTAAATAAGAGCGCTGCACCGACGCAATCGCGCCAATGTTGACCAGCACGCTGGGCGGCAGACCCACCGTTGTCGAACCGAGGCTGTCGTAGAGCCTGAGCAGTTCCTGCGCTTGCAGAAGGATCTGATGGCCCATTCTGTTGAGGTGTGCCGAGCGCCCCTTTCTATCGAACAGCTCGAAGCCAAGCTCGGCTTCCAGGCGCTGGATCTGTGCGCTGACGGCGGCCTGGGTGAGGCCGATTTTGTTGCCGGCAGCAGCGAAAGTACCTTCGCGCGCAACGGCGATGAGTGTCTTGAGTTCTTTGATCATTCACAAATATTAATTGTGATTCTAAGAAATATATATTGATTTTTATGTTTTGTTTTCCGCCCTAGGATGTTTTCCATCCCCGGCAGCGGCTGAACCCAAGGCGCCGATGACGGCAGGAATGTTCGCCAACCCACAAAAACATGATCGGAGTTCTGATGAGCCTCTCGCCTTTCCACCTCGCTATCCCCGTTTACGATCTGGCTGCAGCGCGCACCTTTTACGGTGAAGTCTTTGGTCTTGAAGAAGGGCGCTCCAGTACTCAGTGGGTCGACTTCGATTTTTATGGCCACCAACTGGTCATCCACGAACACCCGAAAACCGCGTCCCAGGAAAGTGTTCACAGCAACCCGGTCGACGGTCACGACGTTCCGGTTCCGCACTTCGGCATCATCCTGGGCTGGCAACAGTGGGAAGCCTTGGCCGAACGCCTGAAGTCCTTTGGCACCGAGTTTGTGATCGAACCGTACATTCGCTTTCAGGGGCAGGTCGGCGAGCAAGCCACCATGTTTCTCTTTGATCCATGCGGCAACGCTCTGGAATTCAAGGCTTTCAAGGATATGAGCCAGCTCTTCGCCAAGTGACACCCGTCATGGCACAACCCGGTTGTGCCATTTGGTCTCAAGTGAGCTGGAAGCTCATGACTCTAGCAACTGCCTTTAGCGCAGACCTTTCCTTCCAACAAAAAGGCTAGACATGAAACGTATTCCCCTGGTGTGGCAAATCGTTGCCGGGCTGTTGCTTGGCGTGCTCGTCGGTTGGTATTTCAATACCCATCCGCAGTATCAAACATGGGTCAGCGCGGAGATCCTCAAGCCTCTGGGCGACATCTTTATCAAGATGATGAAGATGGTGGTGGTACCGATTGTGTTCTGCTGCATGATTCTGGGCATTGCCGGCGGTGGCGATAACAAGTCGTTTGGCCGCATGGGCATCAAGTCGCTGGGGTATTTCTTTGCGATTACCGCGCTGGCGATTGTGGTCGGCCTGTGTTTCGCCAACCTTTTCGAGCCGGGGACCGGCACCGATATTTCCGGCCTGTCCCACGGCACGGCATCGATCAACATGGAGCCGTCAAAAGGTGCGTTGGTGATCCTGCAGAACATCGTGCCGGACAATGTTCTGGTGGCGATGTCGGAAGCGAAATTGCTCTCGGTGCTGTTCTTTGCCGTGCTGTTCGGCCTCGCCTTGAATGCGCTGCCGAGAGAAAAAAGTGCACCGGCCATTGCGCTGGTTCAGAGCATTTCCGATGCGATGTTCAAGGTCGTCTCAATGGTGATGGCCTACGCGCCGATTGGGGTCTTCGGCATGATCGGCGCAACCGTGGCGACGTTTGGTTTTGCCTCGCTGTTGCCGTTGCTCAAGTTGATCGGCGTGGTTTACCTGGCGCTGGTGGTCTTCGCCTTGGTGATACTCGGCGGAATTTGCTACTTGATTGGCGAGAACATTTTCAAATTGATTCGCTACTTCCGCAGTGAATTGATTCTGGCGTTCTCGAGTGCCGCATCGGCCGCCGTCATGCCGCAGTTGATGACCCGGTTGGAGAGCTACGGCGTACCGCGTCGGATCGTCAGTTTCGTGGTGCCGGTGGGTTATGCATTCAATCTGGACGGCGCTTCGATCTTCCTCGGTGTGGCAACGATTTTCGTGGCGCAACTCTATGGCATCGACCTGTCGCTGTCGCAGCAGATCCTGCTGGTGGTGACGATGGTGCTGACCTCAAAAGGCGCGGCGGGGGTGCCTGGGTTTGCCATCATCATTCTTTCCGCGACGTTGGCTTCAGCCGGTCTGCCCTTGGAGGGTGTGGCATTGATCGCGGGTATTTTCAGGATCATCGACAGCGGTACCACCACGCTGAATGTATTGGGCAATGCCATCGCACCACTGGTGATTGCCAAGTGGGAAAGAGCAACGCTTGAACCTGCACGCGTTCGTCCAGCGGCCGAAGTGTGAGTTTTTAGTCGCCACCCGGCACGACGGATATCTGCTTGTTAAACCGCACTGATGACGAGTGCTCGCCCGCTAACAAAGGGGCGTTTTTTTCGGTCTGTTTACTAGACGACCGGTCTATTGATTTGGAGTTTTTATGATTGATAACGCTGTGGATACCGACCTTTTTTCGCCCATGGCCATGGGCGCGCTGCAATTGGCCAATCGAATCGTAATGGCGCCCGTGACGCGCAGCCGGATGGCTGACGACGGTGTGCCGAATGAAATGCACGCGACGTATTACGCCCAGCGCGCCAGTGCCGGTTTGATCATCGCCGAAGCGACGAACATTTCCGCTCAGGGCCGTGGCTATGCGATGACTCCGGGAATCTGGTCGCAAGAGCAAGTCTCGGGGTGGAAAAAGGTCACCGATGCCGTGCACGCGGCCGGCGGAAAAATCGTCAGCCAGTTGTGGCACGTCGGGCGTTTCTCCTGTGTCGAGTTGCAACCCAATGGTCAAGCACCGGTCGCGCCTTCGGCGATCAAGGCTGAGGGCAGCACGTACACCGAGAATGGTTTCGTCGAAGTGTCGATGCCGCGCGCGCTTGAGACCTCGGAAATTCCGGGAATCATCGAGCAATACAAACTGGCTGCCGAGAACGCCAGGCAAGCCGGCTTCGATGGTGTGGAAGTGCATTCCGCCAACAGCTATCTGCTCGACCAGTTTCTGCGCGATTCGACCAATCAGCGCACCGATCAGTACGGCGGCTCCATCGAAAACCGTGCGCGGCTGACGCTGGAAGTGACGGAAGCGGTGGTTTCGATTTGGGGCAGCGACCGCGTCGGTATTCGACTCTCACCGGTAACGCCCGATGCCGGCAATACGCCGCCCGACAGCAACGTCATGGCGACTTATGGCTACCTGATCCAGCAACTCAATCGGTTCAATCTGGCCTATCTGCATTTCGTCGAAGGCGCTACGGCCACGTCTCGAACCGTGCCAGCGGGCGTGGATCTGGACGCGTTGAGTGCGCAGTTCGAAGGCGCGTTCATTGGCAACAACAACTACGACCTGGCGATGGCGCTTGAGCGTCGGGCGCAGGGCCGTATCGACGCGGTGGCGTTTGGTCGCTTGTTCATTGCCAACCCCGATCTGGTGGAGCGTCTGCGGCGTGGTCTCGAACTGACCATTGCACCGCGTGAGAGTTACTACGGCGGGGGCGCCAAAGGCTACATCGATTGGCCCACCGCCAACGCCTGAATGACTGCCCGGACGCAATCGCATTCACTGTAAAGAGGAATGGAACATGAACTATCTGCACAACAAAGTCGCCATCGTCACCGGCGCATCCTCCGGCATCGGGGCGGCAACCACACGGGCGCTGGCGGCACACGGCGTTCGCGTCGTGGCCGCCGCGCTGGATGAGCACGGTCTGGCAGCCTTCGTCGCCGAATTGCGTGAGGCCGGTCATGACGTAGCCGCTTTCACCACTGACGTCACCCAGCCGGGCCAAACCCGGGCGCTCGCCAGATTCGCCCAGGACACCTATGGCGCTGTCGACATTCTGGTGAACAACGCCGGGCTGATGCTGTTCTCCAACTGGGTCGATCTGGCCGTGGAGGATTGGGACAAGATGATCGACGTGAACATCAAGGGCTATCTCAATGCCATAGCAGCCGTGCTGCCCATGATGCTGGAGCACAAGTCCGGGCAGATCCTCAACATGGACTCGGTTGCCGGCCATCAGGTCGGCCCGGCGGCAGGCGTTTACAGCGCCACCAAATTTTTCGTGCAAGCCATGACCGAGTCCATGCGCAAGGAGCTGGGCGTGCAGCACGGCATCCGCGTCAACACGGTCAGCCCCGGGGTCATCAATACCGGCTGGGCGGACAAGGTCAGTGACCCAGAGGGGCGCAAAGCCGCCCAGGAACTGAACCGCATCGCCATCGCGCCCGACGATATCGCGCGTGCCGTGATCTACGCGCTCAACCAACCGGAAAACGTCACCGTCAACGACCTGATCATTTCGCCGACGCGCCAGGACTGGTAACCGTCGGCTGTTCCTGCTGCCGGGTGCCAATCCTGGCTCCCGGCAGCCTTTGTCACTCACCCCCCAACGATAGGAAACAACCATGTCCAAGAACATCAAAGCCGTGCCGACGGCTGAATACAACGCTGTCATCGCGACCGCCAATCAATACGTCGAAGGCCTTCGTATTGGCAGCGCGCAAGGCGTCGCTCAAGCCTTCCATAAAGAGGCAGTGATGTACGGCTTCACCAACGGCGAACTGCTCGGCGGCCCAATCAAGAACCTGTTCGACTTTGTCGAGAAGAACGGCGCAGCCCCCGAAATCAGCACGCGACTCGACGTGCTGGCGATCACCCCGACCACCGCAGTGGTGCGTGTGGACATGGAAACGGATGCGATTGGCGCCGACTACAACGACTACCTGACCCTGATCAAAATCGACGGCGCCTGGAAGGTCATCGCCAAGGTTTATCACCAGTTCGAGGGCTGAGTACCCATCGGTCCCGGCAGCCGGCTGCCGGGATCGGCGAACATCAATTTCAAGGATTCATGTTATGCCAATGGTTGAGTTTGCCGCTGTCGTGGACGGCGATGCACAACGGGTCTGGAACGTGGTGAAGCAGTTTGGCGAAATCCAGCACTGGCATCCTGCGATTGTGAGTAGCCATATCGAAGGCGGGGGCGCTGAAAGGGTGGGTTGCATTCGCACACTCTCGCTGACCGATGGGGCAGTTGTCAGAGAGCGTCTGTTGTCGGTTGATGACTCAGCATTATCGCTGTCCTACCGCTTTGAAGAGGCACCTTTGCCGCTCGACAATTATGTGGCCAGCGTGAAGCTGGTCGCTTTGACCGGGCAAGACAAAACGCTCCTCAGTTGGTCGGCGAGTTTCGATGTTCGAGAGCCGAATGACGCTGAGCACTATCAGGCACTGATCCGCAGCCTGATCGTCGACGGTCACAATGGGCTGCAGGCATTGCTGGCTCAGCATTAACAACACACGGTTCACACGCCCTCATTCCCGCAAGGAATGCAGGGCATGAAATTAATGAATTTTTCTTATCTGGCGTCTCGGCGTAGGTTCCTCTGAAACAACAAGGAGCCTCGTCGTGAACCCAACGTCAGCAGAAAAATTCGACACCTCCCGCGCCAGCGAATACGCCCGACAAAGTCGCATCGCCCTGGCCGGTTACGACGCCTGTCACGATCTGGCGGCCTGCATGTTGGCGGCCAGTCTCGGTTCGCGCCCGGCCAACATACTGGTGGTTGGCGCCGGCGGTACGGCGCAGGAAATCATTGCGATGGCGGCGCTGGAACCGCAGTGGCGTTTCATTGCCGTTGATCCTTCCGCGCCGATGCTGGAAGCCGCCGTGCAGCATCTGCAGGCCAACCACTTGCTGCATCGGACGCAGGTTCATCTCGGGCATGTCGACGACCTGCCCGCCGATGCGTCATTCGACGCGGCGACGTTGATCGGTGTGCTCCATCATCTGAATGGGGACGATCCCAAGCGCCAGATTCTGCAATCGATTCAGGCACGTCTCACGCCGGGCGCGCCGCTGATTGTCGCGGGCAACCATTACGCCTATGCCAGTCAACCGTTATTGCTGCAAGCGTGGGGGCAGCGGTGGCGGCAGCAGGGGGCGAGCGCGGAGGAGGTGAAGGCCAAGCTTGGCAAGATTCTGCAAGGCGCCGATCCGCCGCACTCCGAGGCGGCGGTTCAAGCGTTGCTGCGTGAAGCGGGGTTTGGCGAGGCGACGCGGTTTTTCAGCAGTTTGTTCTGGGGGGCGTGGTTGGCGTGTAAAAGCGACAGCCTCTAAAAGTAGCGACTTGGTACTTCCCCCAGTACTTGCTTGAATACCGTCGCAAACGCACTGGAACTGCTGTAGCCCAAGTCCATGGCGACCTGTGTGACCGACTGACCTTTTCCCAGCATGACAATCGCCGCCAGCAGGCAGGCTTGCTGCCGCCATTCGATAAAGCTGATCCCGGTGTGCAGTCGAAAATGGCGGGTAAAGGTGCGCCGGCTCATTCCCGCACGTTGCGCCATGTCGTCGATACCGACCTCCAGCGAAGGCTGCTGCAGAAACGCCCGGCACACGGCCGCCAGTCTTGGCTCTGCCGGCAACGGCGCATTGAGCGAAAGCACGGGCATGCTGGCGATTTCGTGCAGCAGCAATCCCATCAAATGGGCGTCATGCCCTTGCGTGGAATAGCGCGCCGGGACATCGATGGCTTTCAACAGCAGATGGCGCAACAACGGCGACACGTCCAGCACCTGGCATTGCCCCGGCAGTCCGAGGCGCTGCGCTGCTTGTTTGCGGATGTAGGTGTTGTGCAGCGTGACCGGCCCGCGCATTTGCATGGAGTGCGGCAGTTGCGCAGGAACCCAGATGCCACGTTGCGGCGGCACGACCCAGTTACCGTCATCGGTAAAAACGGTGATGACGCCGCTGGCGGCGTAGGCGAACTGGCCGCGCTGATGATCGTGCAGCGGGAACAGCGTCCCGTCCGCGTAATCGATGGCGGTGACGACGGCATCGCGCGGGGTGTTTTGATAGGGATGGCGGGTGATTTCTCGCATGGCCCGATTCTAATGAAAGTTGGCCTGTGACTGAAAGCAGGCCATAACGATTGCCGGCATATTTCTCCGCGCTCGAGTACTTCCGCTCGGCACCGGGAAAGATTGACCATGCAAAAGAAGCATCTGCTACTCGCCGTTCTGGTGACGGCTGTCTGGGGATTGAACTTCCCCGTGACCAAACTCGGGCTGGCCGCGATCGACCCGCTGTTGCTCACCGCGCTGCGTTTTACGTTGGCGGCCTTGCCTTGGGTGTTTTTTGTCGAGCGTCCTCGTGTGGCGTTCCACTGGCTGGCTGCTTACGGATTGATTTTCGGTGTGGCCATGTGGGCATTGATCAACCTGGGCATCGCCTGGGGCGTGCCACCCGGAACCGCATCGCTGCTGATCCAGTTCAGTGCGTTTTTTACCTTGGGCTGGGGTGTGGTTTTTTTTGGCGAACGCTTGGGACGGCTGCAATGGCTTGGCACTTTGCTGGCCGCATCAGGCCTGACAGGCATCGTACTGAGTCGCCCCGGCGACGCCTCGACGGCCGGTTTGGCACTGGTCATTGGCAGTGCCTTGGCGTGGAGCATCGGCAACGTCGTGATCAAGGTCTCGAAGGTGCGTGAGATCTTCGCGTTTGTGGTGTGGGCGAGCTTGTTTCCTCCCATCCCGCTTATCCTGCTGACATGGCTGCTGCACGGCTCGGCACCGTTCACTGCGCTGCCGTCACAGCTCAATGCGATGACCGTTTTTTCGCTCGCGTTTCAGGTTTACGCGGCGACGCACTTCAGTTATTGGGGATGGAACCTGCTGTTGCGCGAATACCCGATGTCGCGTGTCGCGCCGTTGTCACTGTTGATTCCACTGTTTGGGATCTTCAGTTCGATGGCGATTTTCGGCCAGTATCCAAGCCTCTTTGACTGGTTTTCGATCTTGCTGGTGTTACTCGCGATCCCCTTGGGATCAGGGCACGTGCACGCCGTGCTGCTGCGCCTTCGGGTTCGCCAGCCACTGTGCCCGGGATAACCCGTAGCACTTGCACAGAGCAGGTGCCCCGGAAAGGTTCAATTCGGCGTCATACAAGTGCCCGGCGCCGATTTTCAACAGCGCTTTTTGCGAGCGAAGGTTGGCGGGGCCGACGTGGAAATAGACGGTGTCGTAGACCTTGAAGGCATGTTCCAGCATCAGTCGTTTCAACTCACGATTGGCATCGCCACCCCATTTCGCCCGCACCCGAAAGGTATAGCCGATGGCGATACTTTCAGGCAGATCCGGCGGCGTGTAGTAGCTGGACATCCCCACGATCTGCCCCGACTCCTTATCGATGACGGCGAGTGCTTTTGCGCTGGCCAGGCGTGCAGCAAAGTACGCTTCAAACACTAGCCGTTCATAGCGATCGCTGGCGGGGTGGCCGGCCCAGATGAGTGGATCATTGGCCGCCAAAAACAGTGCTTGAAAATCACTGGCGATCAACGCCCTGAGTTTCAGCGTGCTTCCATCAAGGACGGGTTGGCAGTCGAAGTTGCGCAAAGGCATGGTTTCCGTTCCTGGTCGATCCGGGGAGTGCGACCAGATTAGTGCGGCGAACAGCTAAGGAAAGATCCAATCCGAGGTAATTTCGTGGTGCCAACGGTTTGAGGTTTTCATCAGTCTGGTTTTTATCCGGAAAGAAAGTTGCCTTATATCATTCTAAGCAACGCAGCTTTGATAATGGCTTCTGAACGTGTTGAAGAGTTCATCTTTCGGGTGAACTGTTTGACATGAAAGTAGACGGTTGCGCGCGTGACATTGATGGTGTCGGCCACTTGCTTTGACGTCAGGCCATCAGCAAGCAGTCGCATGATGCGTACTTCACGCGTATTTAATTGACTACTTGCAGCGGATTGGCTGCATTTCGACAGATGACTTATTTTTTGGGCGAGCATTCGTGATTCCGAAAACAATGTTTCGTAGGTTTCATTGAAGTCAATGTTGGGTCGGTCTGTGTTCGCCCAAATCAGAGTCAGTGACGCCACGCTGCCGTTTCGCACCGGGTAAATTAAAGTCGAAGCATCTGCCACGCGGTTGGCTACGGACGTTTTTACCAATGTGACGATGCTTGGCAAGGACATGCGCAGCCCGTTGCTCCAGTGATGTATTTCTACATCACTGGCTAGATCCAGAACCGGATCCGTCATCCAGATTTTTTCCTGGTCGTAGATAACCCGACAGGAAAAGTCAAAGTTGTCAGTGAGATAGACTTTCGGAAGTGATACAGGTACTGCCGCCTTGTAGAAAATTGCGTAATGGCTGCAGTTTGTCTTTAGCTGGATCCTCCTTGTTAGTTCCTTTTGAAACGTGCCAGCGAACGAAACTCGTGCATAGTCGAATGCTTGTCGAAAATCAACGTTATGTTTAGCCACGACCATATCTATCCTTGATTCGGTATCAGGGGCGAACCGTCAGGCTAGCTAGAGGTTGCGGAGTTTTCAACCAGACAGGTGCAAGTCTATTCAGGGTAAGGTCGCGTAGCACATAAATACGTTGAAAAACTATGAACATTAGTAGTGATCGGGCTTTTTTTTCAACCACCCTGAGCGTGGCTGCCGTTGATGCGCAGCCGAATGGGTGAAGAATCTGCCTGAAATAATGGAGAAAACTATCATGAATGATATCGACACGATCACGAACGCTTGGGGGCGCTGGAAAACTGCTCAATATGGAACAACTTGCTGGTTTACTGAAAGCACACAGTATGCCCGTAACAAAGACACCAGGAACTACATGCAGTATCAAACCAATGTGACGCCACCGAAAGATCTGGTGTACTCGAGTTTTGTGCAAAAAGATGGTGGCAGTGCTCTATTAGGCAAATACGACACTATCAATGACGGCGGTCAGGTCATTGAACATGTGGTGAGCCTGCAACAAGGTTTGACCGACACGTTTACCTGGAGCGTCACGGAACAACTCAAAGTCGGCGTCACGGTTAAAGCCAATGCGGGCATTCCACTTGTGGGTGGCGCGGAAACAAGCAGTACCGTTGAAATGACCCTGTCTTCCACGCAGGGCGCCAGCGAGTCCAAAGCCTCCAACTATGGTGCGTCGACCAAAGTGCCAATTTCTCCCCACACCCACGGATGGGGTGAGGTTGACTTGAGTTTTACCGAGCTGAACACCCAGTGGGTCGGGAACGTCTGGCTGCAAGGGTGCGTTGCCATCTGGTTCAATAATAAAGTGGCAATCAACAATAACGGTGATTACCACTATTTGTGGTTCATCCCGGTTGAACAGGTTTTTTCCGAGTGTATTCAACACAACATCATCAGCACTTCCGGCTATATCGTACAGGGCGGCGGGGTGACTGCTCAGGCCAGTGGCACGTTCCACAGCAGTATGGGCCTGAGCTTGAAAACCATCGCCCATGAACAGCCGTATCCCGGAAAATCCGAAGCGGTCAAAACCTATTACGGGTATGTGAGTACTCGACCAGATGCAGAATTCAAAAGCATTTCAGCTATCAATGAATCGAGAGATAACGTGGATTAATGGTTGTTTCTGATTAATCAGCAGACCCGGCCAGCGCTTCTGAAAAAAGCAGGGCTGGCCAGGTTCCCAGTCTGTTTCCGGTGGGAAGCTGCCAAAGCGGAGTGCCTGTGTATCCATGACAATTTATTGATTGTCTCGACTCGCCAACTCTACGATGAGCCTTCGGTTATCTGGCTTGAGGCTCATCATGCAAATCGCCATTCTGACGTTTGAAGGTTTCAACGAACTTGATTCGCTCATTGCGTTTGGCATTCTCAACCGGGTTCGCCAGCCGGGTTGGCGCGTGTCTATCGCTAGCCCCTCGGCCACGGTGCAGTCAATGAACGGTCTGACGATCGAGGCGCAGGTATCGCTGGAAGAGGCATGCGATGCCGATGCTGTGCTGGTAGGCAGTGGAAAATTGACCCGGGATGTCGTCGCCAATGCCGAACTGATGTCGCGTCTGCGCCTTGATCCGGCACGCCAGCTCCTTGGCGCCCAGTGTTCCGGCGCGCTTATCCTGGCCAGGCTTGGCATGTTGAACAATGTTCCAGCGTGTACGGATCTGATCACCAAACCGTGGGTCGAGGCCGCGGGAGTGGCGGTGCTCGATCAGCCGTTTACAGCCAATGGTAACGTCGCTACCGCAGGCGGTTGCCTGGCCTCGCAGTATCTGGCTGCCTGGTTCATCGCGCGCCTTGTCGGTGTGGCGGCGGCAAGCGATGCGCTTCACTACGTCGCACCGGTGGGTGAGAAAGACCTCTATGTCCAGCGGGCGCTGACGAATATTTCGCCGTTCTTGTAAGGCGTACTGCCGCGAAAGGTCGAGCGTAAAATGTCGTCGACCACGTACGGTCGGGATCAGCGCTCGCTGGTATCAACCGATCCCGTAGCGACCTCGGCCTCCAGTTTCGCCCGATCGGCCTTGCTGATGTATTTAGGCTTTTTCGGCGCCAGTTTGGCGCTGGCCTTTTTGGCTTTTTCCTTGAACAACTGCTTCAGTTTTTTCTGGCGATTCATGTGTTCTGCTCTGCGTGTAAGGATAAATATCGGCAAGCGAAGGGCGTAAAACGAGTAGACGCTCCACGTTTGCCGCCTTCGCTGAAAAAGCGGGCGAATCCTGACGTAAGCCTCGGGCCAAGGCAATGCCAATTCCTCACATCGCGATAAAGTCGCGCACGGCCTTGATGGTCGGTGCCGGGGCTTCCTCCATCAACCAGTGCCCGGCTGCCGGAATCACTGCCTCGGTGACGTTGTCCGCAGCATTGCGCATGACGATCGCTTCGTTGTTGCCGAAGGACTTTTCACCACCGACGGCCAGCACCGGCATGCTCAAGTGTTTCTGCAGGACGGGAGCGTTATCGAGGGCGTCCTGACGAATGCTGCGGAACTGGGCGAATGCGGCGTGCATGGCGCCAGGGCGGGCGTAAAGCTTGGCGTAATGCTGGCGGGTGCCTTCATCGACTTTCGCCGGGGTGCCGGCGAATTCGTTCCAGAAGCGGTCGAGGTAGATGCGCTCACGCCCGGCGACCAAGCGTTCCATGTCCGCACCGCCAAAGTCGAAGTGCCAGAGCATCGGCGAACGAACGATGTCGTTCCACGGCGTGATGCCAGGCACGGGCGCATCCATCACCACCAGGCGCTCGGTCAGCTCTGGATAGCGCGCGGCATAGGCAAACGCGACCATGGTGCCGATGTCATGCCCGATGACCACCGAGTGCTCGATCTTCAACGCGCTCAACACCTGGCGAATGTCGCCGGCCTGGGTCTTCTTGTCGTAGCCGCCCTGTGGGATCGATGACAAACCCATGCCGCGCAGATCCGGCACCACCACGGTGTGATCGCGGGCCAGATCCACCGCCAGCGGCGCCCACATATCGCCGGTATCACCGAAGCCATGCAACAACACCACGGCCGGGCCTTTGCCACCGACACGCACGTGCATCGTTGCGCCTTCTACATTGATATCTTGAGTATGGAAGGTGGCGGGGAAGGGTGTGACGTCGGCGTGGACCTGGAAACTCAGGGCGAGCAGGGCGAAGCCAGTCAGCAGCGGTCGGGTCATGACGAAGTCTCCAGGCGTAGGGGGATGGAGAGAGCGTAGACGTATCGATCAGGGCCGGCGGAGTTTCATCTGGAAGCAAACGCTTCTTCGATAAACGCCCCCAGCGCTTTCTCTTCAAGAATCTCGAGAGAGAAGTGGCCGAAGCGCTTGGGCAACCAGATGATGCGTTTTCCGTTTGGTGATTGCAGGTCCTCAAGGCTCAGCGGATGACCGTTTTCATCTTCCGGTTGAACCCCGCTGGCGACCAGTTCGGCGTAGGCCAGTTCGATATCAGGCGTCGTGTAGCAATGACGGTAAATCATGCCTTCACCGACCGTATCCAGCAGCTCCTTGAGGTTTCCCGCCAATGGCTGGACCAGCATGAAGCGTTCCTCGCCGATCAGCGCAATCGCGAAACGCACGTGCAGGCCACCGCGTTGCCAGATCTGCGTGGTGGAGATCCGCGCCTTGAGTATCTTTGCTTAGTAGGCGCAGGCTTCTTCAAGGTCTTTGACCAGAACGTCGATGTGGCTGAACTTCAAATCCATGAAAGGTCTCCTGTCAGGCAATGCCGAGGTCACCGTGTGCTCCGATGGAATCGAAGGTCGGCCAGCCGGAATAAACCAAGCTGATGTGTAACGTCAAGATGACACAGGAGCATCCCCGCATGAAGGCGCGCCGCACGATCAGGTCTTGTACGCTGGTTGTAACGGTTTCTTCCCTCGTGCTGGTTTTCAGCAGCGCGATGGCATTCGCTGACCCCGGTAATGGAAAGGGGCAGGGTAACGGCAAGGGTAATTCGCAGAACGTGCCGGGGCACGGTAACCAGAAAGGTAATGGCAACAAGGGCAACAACTCGGGGGGTGACTGGAGTCATGGCCCAAGCATCGATCGCGGCAATGTGCTCGGGATTGTCGGCGGCTATCGCGACTACTGGAACCCGGGCCCGTCGCTACCACCGGGCATTCAAAAGAACCTAGCACGCGGCAAGCCACTGCCGCCCGGTATCGCGAAAAAGCTCGATGGACGCCTGGTCGGTCATCTGCCGCATTACGATGGCTACGAATGGCAGCAGGCGGGCACGGATCTGATCCTGGTCGCGCTGGCCACCGGCCTGATTTACGAGGTGCTCAACGGGGCATTTGATTAAGATTTCCTGCCCCACTGCGCACCACTCACCCCAATCAAACGATTTTCAAAGCACTCAGCACGATCAGTGATTGCTCGGCAAACGCCTGGGCCTGTTCAGTCAGTGCGGCGATGTTGGCTTCGGCGGTGGTCAGCGTTTTGCCGTCCTTGACCAGTACTTCGTTTTGTTCGGCAATGACGCTCCACGCCAGTTGCGCCCACTCCGCCGGGTGCTGTTTGCCCTGGCGGATTGCAATCAGGAACAGTTGCTGGAAGCGGCTGACCGTGACGCCACCCCCGGTGACCGGGCTGCTCAGCACCTGAATGTCGGCGTTGAACAGCGCGCGCTTGCACAGTTGCAGGTTGAACGCGGCGCAGCGTTCGTACACCCGCGCCTCGGCGGCTTCGCTCTGGCACGGGGCTACCGCGCCCATGCTGACCAGGATGGCGATGGCCTGTTCGAGATCGTCATAGGCCATTGGCGACACTGCATCGAGCAACTGCTGCATCGTTTTGGCTTCGTACGTCTGGCCGGCGAGTGCATCGAGGACCGGGCCGTAAATTTCCGGTTGCAGTGATGCTTCGCCTGCCGGGCCGGTGACGCTGGACGCTACGTTTTCTGCCGGTTGCATCAGCACAAATCGCGTATTGAGCATGCGCGACCGGCGCTCGGCGGCGCAGAGTCGGTTGGCACCGCGCACGTACAGGTCGCGACGGAAAGCCTGGTTGACGAAGTAGTCACGCGCCTGCTCGCGCATCACCGGGTGTTCGATACCGTCGAGAAAAGCCAGACCTTCGGCGCTCAGGTTGAGTACGTCGACCGAATCCAGCGGCACCGCTGTCGTGACGTAATCGAGCTTGGCCGGGGCCAGCGCATCCACCATGTCGGCGAAATACATGCAATTCCAGTCGCGATTGAAATATTCGTGGGCGACGTATTGGCGGTCCTGACCTTTGATGGTTTGCAGCCTGGCCCCCAAGTGCGGCGCCGCAATGGCGTACTTGGGACTGGCCGCAAGCAACGCTTCGGAAAACTGCAACGCGGCATCGATGCGCTGATCCGAACGTGTCGAGTGACTGGCAAAGCGGTCGTGCAGGCTGAACAATTGGCGCAATGGCGCCGAAGGCGACCAGCCCGGGAAGGCGTTGTAACTGACATAGAGATGACCACCCGGTTTGAGGTGGCGGCGGGCGAATTCGACGATCAGTTTCTGGTTGTCTCGGCTGACCCAGGTCCAGATGCCGTGCAGGCTGATGCTGTCGAACTGCGGCAGATCATGGCGCGCCAGCAGTTGCTCGAAGCTGTCGTCATACAGCTGCGCACCGTTGTTGCCAAGCGCTGCCAGTTCAATGGCATGGGCTGCCTGACCGGGGTGGAAGTCCGTACCGACGAAGCCGGCAGGGTTGGCCGTGGCGTGAATATTGATTGACACGCCCTGACCAAAACCGAGTTCGCAGTGGTAACCGTCGGGGTTGTCCAGACCGGCAAAGCCGCGCAACAACAGGCAATAGCGCTGGAATACCGGATTGATTTCCCGGCTATAGCTGTAGGTGTAGCCTTCGTCGGTGAAATAACCTTCGTTCCAGGCGTTGCTCATGGGTGCAGCCTCTTGAATCAAAAATGAGGGATTGGACTTGCGTCGTTCAATCTTGCGTTGTCCACCGGGAGGTTGTCGGCAGGATCAAACCATTCGATAGGGTCCATGCGGATATTTCGCAGAGCCACGGTTTGAAGGTGTGACGCGTACAGCGGCTCGG
This sequence comes from Pseudomonas sp. CROZ-RG-20F-R04-15, assembly GCF_022662375.1. Classification (GTDB taxonomy): domain Bacteria; phylum Pseudomonadota; class Gammaproteobacteria; order Pseudomonadales; family Pseudomonadaceae; genus Aquipseudomonas. Next base: position 191,681 of record NZ_JAKNQL010000007.1, read on the forward strand.
CCCAGTAGTTGATCAGAATCGAACGCCGGCGGCCACCCAGCAGGTTTCGGCTGCCGGCATGCAGCAGGTCGACATCGAACACCAGAATGTCGCCCGCACAGCCCGCGAGCTGAACTGCTCGCGTCTCATCATTGACGTCTACGGGCGGCGCTCCGGACGCGGGGCGATGGCTGCCGGGGACGAGGCGGGTCGCGCCGTTGTCGGCGCCATAGTCATCGAATAAAGCCAGTGCCACCACACAGTCGCCGGGTCGTTGCGCGGACAAGTCGCGATGCAATTGCTGATGGCCGCCTCCCGCAAGCGGTTCGCGACCTTCAACCTGGGACAGAAAGAAGCGCTCCGCGATCAGCTCACCGACCACGGCCAACAGCGTGGGCAAGCGGCACACCGCGCGCACGGTCGCATGCTCATCCAGCAGCGAATGGCGCCAGTCCTGACCCCGTGGCACGGGCCATCGATCGGATGGCAGCACACCCGCATCGAACGCCTGGCGCAGGTCGTCCAGCCACTCGGCGGGTATGGCGCGACGGAGCAGGGCGAAACCCTGCTGATGGAGCTGTTCACGGTTATTCATGATCGGATGTGTTCGCTCCTCACAATCGAACGCCCATCTCCAGGGCACGGGTCTCGAAGCCGAACTCGGCATACATGCGCACCGCGCGCTCGTTGAAAGGCCAGACCGTCAGGCGCAGGTCCTGCGCATTCTGCTCGATGGCCCAGTCTTTTACCCGTTGAATCAGCGCGCGACCAATGCCTTTGCCCCAAAACGGCTCGGCCACACAGACTGAGCCGATGCGAACAACATTCTGCGGCTGCATCAACGGCCCGGAACTGGCGGACAGGTTGGCGGTAATGAACGCGGCGGGCTGATCCCCAACACTGGCGATGAAGGCAATCTGGCCGGGCTTTTCGAACACGCCGGCCCAGTGCGGCAAGTCGCGGGCAAAATCTTCGGTGGCGGCGGCATAGATATCGGGGCGGGCGGCGTGGTGTACCGAATTGAGCAATTGGCCCAGTTCGCTCATTGCCAGCGCATCGTCGACAGTGGCGGTGCGGTAGGTGATGACTTCTTCCATGACAAATATTGCTCCTTGGGTGTGTGCATAAGCTTCGCATCCTGCGGTAAACGGCGAAATAAAGCATCCCGCATCCCGCGGGCATTTCTACGAAGCAGGAAGCACCTGGGTCGCTTTTTCAGGCCAATCTGTGCATTGAATGTTGCTGCGTTAAACGAATAATCGAGCGCTCGAATCCTTTGGAGTTGGGCACTGTATGGAAGTCTTACGCATTCATTTTGATGATGTTCTTGCAATGCCGGCGATCGACGCGGGGAGCCGCCCATGAGCCTGCATACCCGCACCAAACGCCTGACCGTGCCGCAGTTGGTCGCCATGAAAGGCCAACAGAAAATCGTCTCGCTCACGGCGTATTCCAGCAGTATCGCCAAACTGATCGACCCCATCGTCGACTTCATTCTGGTCGGTGATTCAACGGCCATGGTCGGTTATGGCCGCCCCTCGACGCTGAGCATGCAGCTCGAAGAAATCATCGGCCATACGCGGGCGGTGGTCGATAGCACGCGCCTGGCCTGTGTGGTGGCCGACATGCCGTTCGGCAGTTATCAGGAATCCAATGAACAGGCCTTTCGTAATTGCGCTCAGGTATTGGCGCGGACCGGTTGCGATGCGGTGAAGCTGGAGGCCAACAAGACCTTGGCATCGACGGTCGAGTTTCTCGTGGCGCGGGGTATTCCGGTCATGGCCCATGTCGGGTTGATGCCGCAGTTCGTTAATGTCATGGGCGGTTTCAAGGCTCAGGGTCTGACGGCTGAAACCGGTGCGGTGATTGCCGAAGATGCCCGGGCCAATCTCGATGCGGGCGCCTTCAGCCTGTTGCTGGAAGGGGTGGCCGAAGGCGTGGCACGGCAGATCACGCTGGACTCGAAAATGCCCACCATCGGCATCGGCGCTTCACCGGCCTGCGACGGGCAGGTGCTGGTCACCGAAGATGTGCTTGGCTTGGGCGGTGAGCATCTGCCGCGTTTCGTCAAACACTACGCCGATGTTGGCGCGGTGATCAGCGAGGCGTGTGCGCAGTTTGCCGAGGATGTGCGCCATGGGCGGTTTCCTGAAACGCGGCATTGCTATGGACTGTAGACGCGGGTTTCTTCGGTGATCGCCTGCGCCAGTCGTTGCACTGCGTGGCCGATGTTCTTGTCCCAATCGAGGCTATAGCTCAGGCGCAGGTGTTGTTTCCAGGCGCCTTGCTGGCTGAAGATTTCGCCGGGGGCGATGACAATCCGCTCGGCCAGCAGGCGCTCGAACACCCGTTGCATGTCGATCGGACGCACAGCCTTGAGCCAGAAGCTCGCACCGCCCTGTGGGGCGACTACCTGCCACTGACCGTTACCGTGTTCTTCCAGCAAGGTCTGTAGCTGTTGCATGCGCTTGCGCAACAGTGCTCGCAGGGTGGTCAGGTGCTGGTCGATGCGCCTGGAGCTGTAGAGTCTGGCAATCGCTTTCTGCCGCATCGGCGAGAGGCGAAATCCGCGCTGCATAAACAGTCGATGAAATTGCGCGGCCTGCTGGCGACACAGCACGTAGCCGTACGGCGCTTCGCCGCCAATAATCTTGTCGAATGTCGAGAACACCAGCAGCTTGTCCGGATCGGCAAAGTCGCGATAACGCGCGGCTGACTTGGAGAAACTCAACTCGCCCCACGTGTCGTTTTCGAACAGCCAGATTTCCCGCTCGGCCAGCCAGCAACAGATCTGCTGTTTATCCTGCGCCGGCATCAACTGGCCTTGGGGAATATTCACCGTGGAGGAGAGCACCGCCAGCCGTATCGGTTCGCGCTTGAGCAGTTCGTTCAGCGTGGGCAGATCGAAGCGGCCGTCTTCACCGAGGGGCACTTCGATGACACGAATGTTGGCGGCCTGCAATTGGCGCAGAATCGCCCACGAGCAGGGCGACTCTACCAACGCCACGCTGCCGCCTAGATTCAAGGCACTGAGTGATAATTCCAGCACGCTACGGAGGTCCGCGCCGATGTACACCTGCTCGGCCTGCCAATGGCTGTGTGCGGAACGGGTGTAGTGTTCGGCCAGCACTGCGCGCAGTTCCGGCTCGCCGAATGGCTGATAGAGCGGTGCATTCGAGGGCGGGTATTGGCGAGTCAGCTCACGCTCCATCATCAACAACGGCCCCTGCAGCGACAGCAGCATTGCCGGGGCATCGCTGCTCAGCGCCAGAATGCCGGGCTGACGGGCGCTGGCGAAGACGTGGTCCAGCAGATTGCCGGAGTTGGCCGTCACAGGCGCCGCCGGTAGTGGTCGGGTGAAATAGCCGAATCTGGCTTTGGCGTAAATTCGGCCCTCGTCTTCGAGCAGTGCATAGGCGTATTTGGTCGTCGACACCGAAACGCCGAGTCGCAGGGCCAGTTGTCGCAGGGACGGCAGTTTCTGCTCAGTCGTGCCACTGGCCGCCTCGATCAGGCCTAGGAGGTAGTGGTAGACCGTCTGATAGGCGAATGAAGCGTCCTTGCGTACCGTCAATGCTGCTCTCCTTGAATGTCAGCGCGTCAGCGTCGGGTGCATTGAGGTATTGGCGACATCGGGCAGTTCAGCCAGAAATTCCGAAATCTGCTGCCTACTGCGCAAGTGAATGACTGGAATCTGCAGCCCGACGGTAACACGCATCGCCTCGATGCCGGGGCGATTGACCCGGTCAAAATTCCACACGTACTTCAGGAACTGCAAAAACGCGCGGTCCAGCCGCTCGGTGCAGCCAACCGGCAGATCAGCGCGTGGGCGATTCAGTGCGCTGCGCAGCATGACCCGTTTCATGCAGGTCAGCCGCGGCGTATCCAGCCAGATAACCAGGTCGGCGCGGGGCAATCGCAGATCGAAGGTTCGGCGCGAATAATTGCCTTCACAGATCCAGGTATCGCCCGCCACGGCTTGGCGAACCCGTTCGCGGAACGCTTCATTGTCCGGCTCAACCCAGCCCGCCTCCCAGAACAGCGGGTCGAGGTGAACCACTGGCAAGTTCAGACGCCGGCCGATTTCGCGGGCGAGGGTGGATTTTCCGCTGCCCGAGTTGCCCAGAATGACGATGCGTTGCATGTGCAAATCCCTTGCTGCAAAAAGTCGGCAAGTCTAAATCAAGCGTCACCGCAATTCTGAAAAAAAACGCTCTGGGCGGCACGATTCAAGGGCCGCAGAGGACTGGTGATCCAGCAGCTCTTCACTGGCGAGGCGCCCAACGATTGCCGCCAGCGTTACACCGGGATGCATCGCGCAAACGTAAACTCCACCGACCCCAGGCAAGTAACCGACAACGGGGAGGCCATCAGCGGGCATGGGCCGAAGCCCGACGGCGACGGTTTGCGGCGCAATGGAAACTACCCCGTGAAGTTCTTTGCGTATGGTTTCGGCGGTTTGCCGGGCGATGTCTCTCGGTGAGTTGCCTGGCGTCTCTCCCCAATAATCTTCAGCGGCCAACAACGTGCCGTCGGCACTTTGCCGAATCTCCATGCCGGGGCTGGAGATGATGCCTTTGACCAGGCCCTGCTGGGTCTTGTAGCGGATGAAAATGGCGGGCGAGGCTTCGATGGGCAGGGAGGCGTTGAGCATCCGTGTTAACTGCCGGGTGCCAGTCCCTGCGGCAAGCACAACAAGGTCAGCATCAAAGGTGCCCGCTGTGGTTTCAACGCCGGTGACATCTGCGTTGCAGGTTTTGATAGCGGTCACTCGGGTTTGCGTGAGCAATTGCGCCCCCAGCGCCCGGGCTCCTGCAATCAATGCATGAGTGGCCTGCACGGCGTCGAGCGCACCTTCGTCAGCGCGAAATAACGCGCACGGTGGGAGATTTTTCAGATTGGGTTCGCGGGCAAGCACCTCGGCAGACGATAACAATGTCGCCGACGCCGGATACTCTGCTGATTCGCTGTACGACAGTGCTCCGGTCCAGCGAATCTGCAAATCCGGCAGCTCGGTTTCGAGTCGTCGGTATGCTTCTATGGCCATACCGCGCAACTGCGCAATCGGATCAGCGCCGGTGTGCGTGGTATTGATCCAGGCGAAAGAGCGTCCCGTCACGCCGCTGGCAATCTCGCCGTCCTCGATCAACGTGACCTGCGCACCTTTGCCGGACAGGTGATACGCAAGAGAGGCACCGACGATGCCTGCACCCACCACCACAATTCGCCCACGTGTTTTCTGTTTCATTTCAACATTCCCTGTTGTCGACGGCTGATCCTGCAGCAGGGAGACGCGGCGAGCAACCAGAAAAAAGCCCGGCCGAAGCCGGGCTCGTACGCTGAAACCGGGCTAAGCGGCCATATTTCTCGCGGCCATTTGCCGTGCCAGTCCGTGGCGGATGCTCAATCGCTCTGGATCAAGGGCTCGCGACGTCACAGGTAAAAAGCCTTCGTGCAGCCTGCATGAAGAGGGCGTTGCTGGCATAGCAGATCACAGCTTCGTCAGTCGGCAAACCCCGCACCACGGCGAAAGCATCAGGTTACGACGCCGAATGCTGACTGACATGCTTGGGCCCCGCCAACGCCCAGGCAATCAAGCCGAACAATGGCACAAACACGATCAGCACAATCCACACGCCCTTATTGCTCGCTTTCCCCTCGCTCTTGCGCACCCGATTGATGGCCCAGAGTTCGATTAGCAGAAGAACTGCCGCCAGTACGATCCACACGGTTTCGATTTGCATTGGCTACCTCCTGATGGTCTGTTCGTTAGGTGGCGTGGGGTGCGGCGGGTTCATTTATTTTTCTTCAAGGCGTTGAGCTGGCGGGCCAGTTCCAAAGCGACGCGGCCGCTGTTGAAGGTCGGCAGCAGATGGGTGAAAGGGATCTCGATGATGCGGTTCTCGCGTACCGCGCGCAGTTGTGACAACACCGGATCGTGGGTTAGCAGGTAGCGTTTGCGGCGCGCGGGAGACCATTCGGCGTCGGCCAGCAGAATCACGTCCGGGTCGCTGGCCAGCAGGGTTTCGCGGTTGACGGTGACTCGATACAGATTGATCTCGGCGTACACATTGCGTGCCCCGGCGGCGGCCAGCAGCGGGGTGACAAAACCACGTCGGCCTTCGGTGTCTAGGCCTTTGACTTCGCTGTCGAGATAGAACACTGACAGCGGTTTACCTGGAACGGCCAAGGCTCGGGCGCTGGCGAGATCGGCGTCCATTGCCTCGCTCAATTGCCGCGCTTGCGGCTGCTTGTGCAACAGCTTGCCCAGCGTCAGCAAGTCATTGCGTACATGCGCGAAATAATCCAGCGAATGCCCGTTGCAGGCCGACTCCAACAGATACGAACCCACGCCATTACGCGCCAGCCCTGAGCGTGAAGTCACGCCGTCACCGAATGCCGTGGCAAACCCGCCGATCACCAGATCCGGTTTCTGTGCGTAAAGCACTTCGCTGGCCGGGTACTGCCGCGCGATCACCGGCACGCCGAAATACTCGGAAGGCCGCTGACCGGCATCGGTGTCATCCAGATAGGCCACGCCGACCAGCGCTGGCCCCGCACCCAGTGCCAGCACGAGATCCGCCGCATGCTGATTGAGCGCGACGATGCGCGAAGGCGCAGCGGCGCGCCAGTCCTCGCCGCAATTACGGAAATGGTCGGCGAACGCGGGCGCCGCGCAGAGCAGGGCGCTTAACAACAGCCACAACCGGCTCATGTCCGCACCTTGATCAGCAGATCCGCGACAATTTCACCGCCCGCCAGATGCCCTTCGACCAGCCGCTGCACATCTTCATTGCTGCGCACGCCATACCAGCAGCGCTCCGGATACACCGTAACAATCGGCCCCAGATTGCACGGAAACTGGCAGTGCGTGCGGGTCAGCAACGCGCCGCCCGGGGTTTCGATGCGATCGTGCTCCAGCAGGTGCCGGCGCAAGGTTTTCCATAGCTGTTGGGCGCCGCGCTGGGTGCAGCGCGGGCCGGTGCAGAGAAACACATGGCGCGAATGCTCAGGCACGTGCGACCAGTCCGGGTGCGTGTCGACGCCGTCGACGGTTTTGATGTCACTCATCAGAAGCGGTACGTGTAGCGCACTTCGGAAGTGAACGGTCGGCCAAGGTTGTCGACGTTGCTCGAACGGCTGGTGACGTAATCGCGGTCGAACAGGTTTTCCACCAGCAGGCTCACGCGGTGTTGATGGGCATTGTCGAGGTAGCGATAAGCATCGGCGTCGACCACCGAATAATTGCCGTACTCGACCTGCTTCGAACTTTTGATGTCGCGAATGTAGCGGATCGCAGCGCCGGCACCCCACAGACGATTTTCCGATTCATAACCGACCCGTGAACGGGCGAAGAAGCTCGGAATATCATTGATGCTCACACCGGTGCGCGACTCGGTGAGGTTGCGCGTCATGTCCGCTTGCAGGCTCCACTGATCGTTGAGCGCCAGTTTCGCGTCAGCCTCGAAACCGCGCATACGCACTTGGCCTTCACCGTTGACCCACTGAATGTCATCGAGGGTGATCAGGTCGTCGATCTTGCGTTTGAACAGGGTCACGCTGGCGCTGAATTCACGATCGAGCAAGAAGCCTTTGTAGTCGACACCCAGTTCCGCGTTGCGGCTTTTTTCCGGTTTGAGATTACGGTTGCCGATCTCATCGCCCGGTTCGTTGACGAACAGCTGCTCGGCGTTCGGCAGTTTGTAGGCGCTGCCGTATTGACCGCGCACCGACCAGTTGTCGTTGAGGTCATACAGCGAAGTGAGCATGCCGACCGTGGCGCTGTCGCCACCGCTCATGGCCTCGTGGCGCACGCCGATACTCGGGTGCCAGTCGGGCAGGGCGTCGATCTGCGGGCGCAGTTGAGTGTAGAACGCGTGGGCCTCGGCCTTATCGTTGTCGATGATCAGCACATCGTCCTGGCCCTTGAACCACTGGTTGTCGCTGCCGAACACCAGCACATGGCCGCCGGGCAATTCAGCCTTGCCTTCGGCCTGCACGCCCCAGTCGGTGAAGCCCCAATAGTCGTTGTGGTTGATGACGTTGGTGCCACCGCCGACGACGTTGTTGACCCGCGTGTAGCGGGTGTCCCAGTCGTTGATATGGCCTTTGACGAAATAGCTCAGACGCTCGTTGACGGTCTGCTCGAAGGTCGCCGTGGCGATCTGCTGCACGCGATCGTTGGTGGTCTTGTGGTTGTCGACCGGGCGGGCGAAGTCGAGATTGGCGTCGGCGTATTGGTAGAACAGCTCCAGCCGCGAATCATCGCCGAATGACTGAATCGCCTTGCCGCCGAAGGTGGTGACTTCGTAGGCGCGGTTTTTCCCTGAATCGTTTTTCATGTCGCGGTTGCGATACGGCTGATAGCCGTCGGAGACGTTGTGGCTGACATACGCCAACAATCCGAGATCGCCGAATCCATTAGTGAAGATATTTTCGACCCGCGCATCTTCGGTGGTGCCGCCGAAGCTGTCGACGCCCAGGTTGACCTCGCCAGAGGCTTTGCGCGATTGCGGGCTGCGGGTGACGAGGTTGATCACGCCGGAAACGGCCTGAGTGCCGAACAACAGACTCTGGCCACCCTTGAGTACTTCGATGCGCTCGATGGCGTTGGCCGGCAGAGTGTCCAGATAGAGGCCGCCGTACAGGCGATTGTTCAGGCGCACGCCGTCGAGCAGGATCAGCGTGTCGTCGTTGCGCCCGCCCAGCAGCGAATAGGTGCCGTAGTCGAACGGGCCGTTTTTCGGTGCTACGTACAGGCCGGGGATGAACATCTGCATCACGCGGCTGACATCGGCGCTGGGGCCGGCGCGCTCGATCTGCTCGCGGGTAACAATCTCGACTTTGCTGCCGAACTTTGCCATGTCAGCGACAGTGGTGGACTCCACCGACGGTGCAGAAACGATTTGCTGGTTGAGTTCCAGTGGCGCGTCATCCGCCAGCAGCAGCGGGCTGAACAGACAGCCGAACAGAAAGGTTGGAGCCGAAGTGTAGAAAGGTCGAATCATTGTCTTCTCGAAAAGGATCTTCGCAGAAGAGCATGCAGGAGAAGGCATCGCGCACAGCCAATACCGGCCCATGCCCGCCCACCGCAGGATTTTGCCAAACGAAATTTCAGGCCGGTCTCCGGGCTTGCGCGTATCGAGGCTTTCACCTTCCCATGGCCGTGCGGCCACAGTGGTGTATCGAAAGCATCACGCGCATACCGTTGCGGGGGCAGCACCGGACTTGTTCGAAAAGAACGTACCGGTTTCCCGTTTCACCCCATGCACGGCGGCATGGGACACCTGAAACTGGGCGGCATCTGAACACTCGACAGACCGTTCGTCAACTTGCCGATTATCGGCTGGGGGGCGACGGCGATAGCCATGAGGATGTCTGCATACACCGCAATACCCTGTAGGCCTTCGCCTGCTCGCGATAGCGGAGTGTCTGTACCGAATAGGTTGACTGACACTGCGCAATCGCGAGCAGGCTCACTCCTACAGGGGAGTTGTGGTGAGCACAAGATTGGTGTGCAACCTGTCTGCCAGCATTGGCCGTCGAATCCTTGAAGGTTTAAAGTTGACTTCAAAGTCATTTGCAGCTCAGGTCAATCATGAAAATCGGCGAACTGGCAAAAATCAGCGGTCTGGCGCCTTCGCGCATCCGCTTCTATGAGGCGAGTGGGCTGATCAAGTCGGTCGGGCGCAAGGCCAACGGCTATCGCGATTACGCCCCGGAAACCGAGTGGATCCTGCAGATCATCACCGGCGCGCAGTCAGCGGGGTTTTCCCTCGAGGAAATCCGCCAGTTACTGCCGGTGAACGCGCAGGAATGGCAGCACGAAGAAATGCTGGTCGGGCTCAAACGCAAGGTCGAAGAAATCGAAATCCTCCAGCAACGCCTGGCGCATAACAAGGCGCAGTTGCTGCGGGTCATTCACGGCATCGAGAGCAAACCCGCCGACGTCGGCTGTGCCGACAACGCGCAGTTGTTGATCAGCCAGATGCGTGAGGAGAAGGTGCCGGTAATTTCCGGCCTGCGTGTCATGGCCTCCGGGAAGTAAAAGCGTATTGAAAGGCCGCCGTTTGACGGTGTTGGCCGATAGATTTAGAGACTCTAATTTGAGTTCACTGAGAGTCAACGCTTGGCATCACTGTCATGAGAGGATGCCAAGCGGGTATGAGATAGTTACTGGTAAGAGTGAACTACGGGTGCCAACATGCTCTGGAAATTGGCAATCGTCGGGTCAATGAGTTTTTTCAGGTTATATTTTTTCAAGGGCCCCACGTTGTCAAAACGCGCTTCGATTGCGATTCTTACGTTTTCCCAAAAGTCCAGTTCGAGTGTGAGTTCGTTGCTGCCATGATTGGATCTTAAACGGTCCGTAAGATAACGCTCTGAGGCAATCTCAATGAAGTCAGCAATCGCTGTATTAGGAGCCTCGACAAGCGCAGTAACGAACAGATCCACATCAACATCCGTGAAGAACACAGTATGGCGGTGCTCGGTGATCAGTAATTTAACGAGTGTCGTCCGGTTGCCTTGTTTAATGGCCGTATAGAAGCTAGAAAGTTTGTCTGAAACGTGAGTTTTGGATTTTTCAATCTGGGCTTTTTTGAAAGCGTCCGCGTGCGCACTTATAAAAAACTCGAACGAGTGTGCCAGTTTTTCGTTGCTCTTCAGGTTGGCCACTTCCCACTGAATAAAGTCATTAAGATTGCAATTTTTCCAACTGTCGGAGCCTTGATGTTTTCTCGGGTAAGCACTTATACAGTTAGCCAAGTCAGTGGCTTCCATATGACTCAAGTCATGTTCAATTAACTTTGCCATCAACTCCGCCTTTCTAAGGAACTTTAGCGGGTGTTCATCTTCAAGGCTTAAAATTTCACTTTCCAGCGTATTGTTGAGGACGAGGAACTCATCATCTTCCAGAGAATGAAAGTAGTTGATTTTTTCCAGCGTGTCCTGCTCGGGTGTCTCCTGTTTTGCAAAAAATGGCAATGACTCTGAGAGTAAGTTGATTTTTGAGTGGTCGCCGTTAAACAGAACATCGAACCAAAAGTTATCTCTCAAGATTGGTAGTTCCGAAGGGAAGTATTTTTTTGTGAAAACCGTGCCTGATTGGAAAATATTATTGGATAACAGGTCTTCCTTACGAATCTTGGCAGACCTGACTTCCATGCTGAGTGCAAAAAAGGTTTTGGCTAGCAAGTTTGCGTATTTTTCATGGTCTTGAAATTTACGTTCAAGGGTATCCCACATTTGGGAGAAATCGTCGATTGCCTGTTTTAGCGATCGGAGGTTGCGACAGTCCGACGCGGCATAGGCTTCTACAATTATTTTTTTGAATTGCTGGATATTGTCTGCGTCGTCATGGAGGAATCGCTCAATGACGTCTTCAGCACTGTGATTGACCAGAAAAGTCTTGCTGATAACTTTTTCTTTGAATTTTGTATAGCTCTCTTCCTGCCCTCTTTCGAGTTCCGCTTCGTTGGCAATCAATATGGTTTTTATCTGGCAGGTTTCCACGATGTGGTTGATGTAACCTAGTAAATCCTGGAGTGGGATTCTAGAGCGTTCAACATCGTCAAGAATCAGCGCGTAGTCAGATTTTCCATCGATGAGCAGGTTGTATAAGTTGATATCTCCTGCATTAGCGCTCATGGAGATTTCAGTTTTCATGTCTCCGGGCGATTCCAGCTTTATTGCGGTCGCCAGTTTTTTGACCGAGCTCCCCAAGAGCTTCATTGCTTTGGAGTTCATGACAGGATAAAAGAAACCTAGTATGCGGTCTTCCACTTCGGATATTTTATGGAGTCCAAACAGGCTGACTTTAACCAGTTTAAGGTTTTTAATTTTGTTGTTTGTGATAAAGAAATTGATGAAGTGAGTTTTACCACAACCCCAATTTCCGGTGAGTAAAATGGCTTGGCTCGAGTGTTTGCTATTTAGGTAGTGAAGTAAATTCGTTTCGATATTTTCGTTGACTGATTCGGTCATGTGTCATTTCCCTATGAATTTCGAACGATATTAAAAATGCAGTAGAAATTTTCTCTAGCATTAAATGCGGATTCTGGCCTAGAGCCACCATGCGCAGTGTCTACCTTTCATTCAGGCCAGCGCAATCCCTTTGCCCGTTTCCAGACACCCTCCCGCGTCTGGAACCTTATTCGGAAGCTTTCGAAAAAACGATTGACCTTAAAGCTGACTTTAATCTTATGGCGTGTCCCACGCCCAATCGAGGACTCCTCATGAACGTGTTCGACAACCTGATGCTCCCCAACGGTTCGACCCTCAAGAACCGCATCGCCAAAGCCGCCATGGAAGAAAACATGGCCGACGCCGATCAGGCACCTTCGGAAGAACTGATGCGCCTGTATCAAGCCTGGGCCGACGGCGGCGCCGGGCTGTTGATCACTGGCAACGTCATGGTCGATGGCCGCGCGATGACCGGGCCGGGTGGCGTGGTTCTGCAGGATGATCAGCAACTGGCCAAGTTCAAGCGCTGGGCACAGATTGGCCGCTCGGGCGGCGCGCAGTTCTGGCTGCAGATCAACCATCCCGGCCGACAGATGCAGGCCAATCTCGGGCAGAAAACCTGGGCGCCATCAGCGGTGCCGCTGAACATGGGCAGCCTGTCCAAACACTTCGCCACGCCCCACGCGATGACCGCCAGCGTGATCGCAGAGGTCGTTCAGCGTTTCGCCCGCAGCGCACAGCTTGGCGAGCAGGCCGGCTTCACCGGTGTGGAAATCCACGCCGCCCATGGTTATCTGTTGAGTCAGTTTCTGTCGCCGCTGACCAATCAGCGCACGGACCAGTGGGGCGGTTCGCTGGAGAACCGCGCGCGGCTGTTGCTGGACATCGTCAAAGCTGTGCGTGCGCTGGTTTCTGCGCAGTTTGCGGTGGCGGTGAAGCTCAATTCCGCCGACTTTCAGCGCGGCGGCTTCAGCGCCGATGACGCGCGACAAGTCGTCGAATGGCTCAACGATCTGGGCGTGGATCTGGTCGAATTGTCCGGCGGCAGCTACGAAGCCCCGGCCATGCAGGGCGAGGCACGAGATGGTCGCACCCTGGCACGTGAGGCGTATTTCGTCGAGTTCGCCCAAGACCTGCAGAAAGTCGCGCGGATGCCGCTGATGGTGACCGGCGGCGTACGTCGTCGGCCCATCGCTGAAATGGTCATTAACAGTGGCGTGGACATGGTCGGCATCGGCACGGCACTGGCCATCGATCCGAACCTGCCGCGTGACTGGTTGCAGGGCAAGGACAGTGCCCCCGAGCTGCCGCCGATCACCTGGAAGAACAAGGCCATGGCCTCGCTGGCCAACATGGCGGTGGTCAAGTTCCAGTTGCGCAAACTCAGTCAGGCGAAAACCCCCGATCCGCACGTGTCACCGCTGCGCGCGCTGATCATGCAACAAATCGGCAACGCCTTGCGTACCCGCCAGTACCGCAAGTGGGTGGCGAGCAACTGATCTGAATGGCTTGCTGACGTTCGGCCCTATATCCTGCACGCCTGTTTGAAGGATTGAATTAGGGAAGAATTGCATGCCGTTCAGGGTGATGGTGGTCGGTGGTTACGGAAACTTCGGCAGCATTGTGTGCCGGCATCTGGCGCTGATGCCGGACATCGGCCTGGTGCTTTCGGGTCGTGATCCGCGCAAGTTGCAGCGCAAAGTCGATGAGCTGAACAGCCAATCGGGCAACGTCTGCGAAGGCTGGTGTGGCGATGCCATGGGCAGCGAGTTCAAGGCCGCATTGCGGGCGCTTGACATTCAGCTGGTCGTGCACACCGGAGGGCCGTTTCAGGGGCAATCCTATGCCGTCGCCGAGAGCTGCATCGACGCCGGTGTGAACTATTGCGATCTGGCTGACTGCCGCACGTTCGTCAACGGCATCCACGTTCTCGACGCGCGAGCGAAGCAGGCCGGCGTGGCCATCCTCAGCGGTTGCAGCTCAGTGCCGACATTGTCGTCGGCGATCATCGATGAGCAGCGTCAACGTTTTTCGCGCATTGATTCGATCGAACACGGCATTTCTTCATCGGCGAAAATGCCTGGGCTGTCGACCATCGAAGGCGTACTGGCTTACGCCGGCAAACCGATCAAGCAACTGAAAAACGGCAAGGTGCACGAAGTGTCCGGCTGGCTGGACCTGACCTTGCGCAAAATGCCGCAGATGGGCACGCGGTTGCTGGCCAATGTTGATGTGCCGGATATGGATATTTTCGCCGGCCGTTATGGCGCGCACACCCTGAAGTTCAAGGCCGGCGCCGGGCTAAAACTCGGCGGCATCGCCAACGGTCTGCTAGCCCAGGCACTGAAGATCGGACTGGTGCGCGACCATGCTCTTTGGGCTGCAAGATTGCATCGCCTGGGCACGCGATTCGAACGTTTCGGCGACGGTAAAAGCGCGATGTACATCGATGTGCAGGGCCTTGGCGTTGACGGCAAACCGCTGTCGATGACCGCGCAACTCACCGCTCTGAACGACAGAGGCCCGGAAATCCCCAGCTGCGCCGCCGTCGCGCTGGCCACGAAAATGGCTCAAGGCTACACGCCGCCACCCGGCGCCCGTCCGTGCGTGGGTGAAATCAGCGTCGCCGAATACATGGCCGCGATCAACGACCCGGCCAACCTGAGTCTGGCCGTGCAGTTCTCGGACGGGCAGCGCTGACATGCTCTACCTCTGCCTGAAATACCTGCACATCATCGCCGCGATCTTCCTGTTCGGTTTCGGCATGGGTTCCTACCTCTACCTGATCGCCGCCAGCCGCACGCGCAACCCGCAAGTGATTGCCCACGTCGCGCGCATGGTCGTGGGCTTTGACACGTGGATCACCACGCCGGCCGGGTTCGTGCAGATCATCACGGGTTATCTGTTGATGCGACTTTCCGGGCTGAGCATGAGCACCGAGTGGGTGCTGACGTCGTTGATCCTCTTCTTCTGCGTGGGCGCTCTGTGGCTGCCGGTGCTGCTGTTGCAGAAGCGGCTGTGCGTGATGGCCGCAAGTGCGAGCGAGGTGGGCGCGGGGCTTGATGAGCAATATCAAGCCGTATACCGCAAATGGTTCTGGATGGGCGTGATGGGGTTCGCCGGGATGTTTGTCATCGTGTTGATGATGGTGACGAAGATGACGCCGGTGCAGTTGTTCAGCTTTCTGCTGTAGGTGCGGTGGCTTTCAGAAAACGCTGTTCATGGTCAGGCGTGGGTAGCAGGCAGGTGTCGTATTTCCCGAACAGGCGATAGCGGTTCAGCGCGATGCGGTCGTAGGCCCAGTCGCGTAGACCACGAGGGAAGATGCGCAGCAGTCGCAACGGCTGCCAGCGGGCGGGTAATTGGCTGATGACTTCGAGAAAAGCGTCGGAACGTTCCCAGTAGTGACGGTCGCGGATGACGGCCATGGTGTCGAATTGATCGATGGGGAGGCCGGCCCACGCCAGAAGCGCCTGGCCCTCGGGAGATTGCACGGCGGCCAGACGTACGCGACGTTGATGATCATGACGAATCAAAAAACGCGCCCAGCCGTTGCAGAGTTTGCAGACGCCGTCGAACAGGACCACGGATTCGCCGGGGTTGAGGAGCGGGGCGGGGGTTGGGCGGATTTTTGGGGTGGGCATGGGGTTTGTGTTCAAGAGGTCGAGTGTTGCGATCATAGCGCTGCAAGCCGTTGTTCGCGAATGACTGCACTTGGTCAGAAACCCGGATGGAAGGGACAGACGATGTTTAGGCGCGTGATCTGTCTCCTGGCGCCGTCAAGCCGTTGCCTCACCTTCCCGAACTTCCCTCACTCGATCTTTCGATCCGGCTCGAAGCGCATGCCGAAGCGTCAGCGCCGGCCGCTCGACGCAGTAGTACGAAACGGCACTCAGCAAGAACGACAGCACCAGCACCGTTGCCACCTTGTGCCAATCGAAATAGGTGATCGGCCAAAGCCCGTGCAGGAAGTAAATCACCACGAAGTGATTCAGGAACACGCCGTAGCTGATGTTCCCCAGGAATTCGTCAATCCGGTGAAACTTGAGCTTCGTCAACCAGTACACCGCGGGGATGCCCAGCGCAATGCCGGCGGCGACTTCCGCGTTGGACGGCCGGCGTTCGATCCAGCCCGCCATGATCGCCACAAAGATCAATGCCGCCACAGCGGTTCCTGCGGCGATTACTAATCCTTTGGCCTGCGGTTTGTAGAGGTAACTGCCGCACAGGAATATGAACAGAACACCCGGCAACAAGCGGAAGCCGTAGTAGTCGGTGTTGATGATACCCAGGCACGCGGGGATGAAGACCGCAATGGACAAGGCAAAGGCCACGCCCCGTGCTCGGTAGATGAGCAGGAACGGGATCACCAGGTAGAAGCACATCTCCAGGCCGAGCGAGCAGGCCGGAGGCAGAATCCACGTTCCGCTCGCGCCGAACATATAGAAACCGAGGGGCACGATCGCGAGGTTCGCGGCGATGTTTCTGAAGGTCAGTTCGGCCCACTGTGGCGTGCCGGGCAGCAGGAAATAGATCACAGTACAAGAAGCGATGAAGTAGAACAGGAATTGCGGGTAAAGACGCAAGGCCCGGTCCAGGTAGAACCGACCGATTTTTTCGGGCGCCTTGTAGTTGCGCTCGATCAGTGAGGTCATCACGAACCCGCTGATCCACAAGAAGGAAATCACCGCAACCACGCCCGGGTTGAACCCCATGAACAACTTGCCCATATGCGAAACAGCGACCAGAACGGCCAACAGCAGACGATAGGCTCCCACGTGTATCCCCAAACGACCTTGTAGTTATGGCGGGTAAATTACGATGCTTCGCGGGCGGATAACAGGTTTTTTTCCGCGCTCGGTCTTTCCGGAAAAGGGTTTGCCGGGTGGTATTGAGCAACTGGCGAAGAACTAATCCTCGCTTAATACTGATGCGCTTTTATCTTGCGCATCCAACGCCTCGCACGAGATTGCTGCGAGACCGTGTCCAATCGATTGTTCGCGCCAATTCCGACGGCTACACTCAAACCCCATGAAACGCTACCTGCGGCTTTGCCTCATCTTCGTGATCAGCCTGGCGCTTCCCCTCAGCGGGATGGCGGGGGTGCAGGCGCCGACAGAACCGTGCCCGATGAAGACGATGGGCATGGCGATGATGGACGACATGGGCATGGATTGTTGCAATGACATGAAAAGCCCGACCGAGCATGGCAAACCCTGCAAGCCGGGTCAGGAATGCAAGGCGGGCGGGATGCTGCAAGTCTCGATCGTCAAGCCGCCCGTGACCCTGTTCAGCCCCGTCGTGCTGGCCTTTGCCAGCGATTCCGTTCCTGTGCCCACCCCGTCCGGGGTCTGGCGACCGCCCCGCGTCTGATTCCTGTCCGTTATTGAACCTCATCCTGTTTTAACGGGATGGCATGGCTGTGCGCAGGTCGTTTGACGCGCGCAGCGGATCATCACAGGAATCGCAAACATGAACTCCAAGTGCTGTTGCACAGGTTGGTCCCTCGTGGCCGGCCTGCTGGCAAGCGTGCTGGCCTTGCCGAGCCTCGCTGCCGCTTTGACGCTAGATGAAGCCTTGCGACTGGCGGAAAACACCGCACCATCGCTGGCGGCGCAGGATGCGAAGATTCAGGCTGCCAGCAGTGCGGCTGTTCCAGCGGGGGAATTACCCGACCCGAAGCTGCTTGCCGGCCTGCAGAACTATCCCATCGGCGGCCCGGACCGCTGGAGTGTCAACGACGACTTCATGACCATGCAAATGGTCGGGGTCAGGCAAGACATGCTCAATGCTGACAAACGCAAGGCGCGCATCGACGTAGCCAACGCTGGTGTCGATCGTGCTGCCGCCGAGCGTCAGGTCGAACGCCTGAACGTTCGCCAGGCCACGGCGCTGGCCTGGATCAGCAGCTATTCGGTGGAACGCAAGGACGCGCTGTTTCAGGACTTCTATAAAGAGAATCGCCTGCTGAGCGACACCGTCCGCGCGCAGATTGCCGGCGGTCTTGCGCAACCGGCCGATGCCGTGACACCGAAGCAGGAAGCGGCGCAACTGGCCGAGCAGCAGGACGATCTGGTTCGCCAGCGTGCCCAGGCACGCGCGGCACTGAAACGCTGGATCGGTCTAGCTGCCAACGAAACGCCGGTGGGCAGTCTGCCGCAGTGGCCGATCAATAATTCAGGCCTGTCTCATAAGCTGCAACACCATCCTGAGTTGGCCGCGTACGGGCCGATGACCCGCGAAGCGCAAGCCAGGGTGCGCGAGGCGCAGGCGGAGAAAAAGTCCGACTGGAGTTGGGAGGTGGATTATCAGCATCGCGACCGGCAGTTCGGCGACATGGTCAGCGTGCAACTGTCCTGGGATCTGCCGCTGTTTGCGCAGACCCGACAGAACCCGAAAATCGCCGCGCGAGAAGCGGAAGTCAACCAACTCGAATCCGAGCGCGAAGCCTTGTCGCGCGAGCACACCGAGCAACTGGAAAGTGCGCTGGCTGACTATGAACGGCTGAATCGCGCGGTCCAGCGCAATGCGCAAAGTCTGGTGCCGCTGGCCAAAGAGAAAGTCGAACTGAACATGGCCAGCTACCGCGCCGGCAAAATCGATTTGAATGCGCTTGTCGCTGCCCGCCGAGAACTCATCGAGGCTCGTCTTAAGCAGATCGACGTGGAGGAGCAGCGAGCGCTGACCAGCGCACGGCTCTACTTTGCCTACGGGGAGGTCAGCCAATGAGCCTTAAATGGAGCGGGGCATTGCTGGCCGGCGTTGCAATGGCAGTGGGCGTTGTCGGTGGTTACTGGCTGGCGCCTCAACGCATCAGCAACGTGCAGGCCGCTGCGCCTGAGCAGCACCTCAACACGGCGAACGATCGCAAGGCGTTGTACTGGTACGACCCGATGTACCCGCAGCAAAAATTCGACAAGCCAGGCAAGTCGCCCTTCATGGACATGCAACTGGTGCCGCAATATGCCAGTGGCAGCAGCGATCAAGCGACGGTCAGCATCGATCCCGGCGTGGCTCAGAATCTCGGGTTGCGCTCGGCAGCGGTCGCCCGTGGGGTGTTTGACTCCTTTCTCGACGTGACGGGGATCCTCGCTTTCAACGAGCGGGATGTCGCGGTCATCCAGGCCCGCACTCCGGGCTTTGTCGAGCGGGTTTACGCCCATGCGCCAGGTGATCTGCTCAAAGCCAACGCGGCGTTGGCGGATATTCTGGTGCCCGAGTGGGCGGCGGCGCAGACCGAGTTCCTGGCACTCAAAAACAATGGTGATCGCGATTTACTCGCTGCGGCGCGCCAGCGCTTACGGCTCACCGGAATGCCCCCGGCATTGATTGCGCAGGTCGAGCGCAACGGTAAGGTCCAGCCTTACCTGACGCTGACCAGCCCGATTGGCGGCGTGTTGCAAGAGCTCAGCCTGCGGATCGGCATGACCGTCGCGGCGGGCGAGACGCTGGCGCGGGTCAATGGTTTGAGCCGTGTCTGGCTGGCGGTGGCCGTTCCCGAATCAGAGGCTGGCACCATTGCCGTGGGCCAGTCGGTTGAGGCGCAATTCCCGGCCTTTCGCGGAACCAGGGTCATAGGCAGGGTCAGCACCATTCTGCCGGACACCAATGCGGACAGTCGCACCTTGCGCGTCCGCGTCGAACTGCCCAATCCGGACGGGCTCCTCAAGCCCGGTTTGACGGCGCAAGTACGCTTGATTCGTTCAACCGGGCAGAGTGTGTTGTGGGTGCCGAGCGAGGCGATCATTCGCACTGGCCGACGTGCCCTGGTGATGCTTGCCGAAGACGCTGGACGCTATCGTCCCGTGGAGGTGCAACCGGGGCAGGAGAGCGATGGCAAAACCGTCATTGTCAGTGGCCTGCAGGAGGGGCAGAAAGTCATCACGTCGGGGCAGTTCCTGCTCGACTCAGAGGCCAGTCTCAAAGGCATCGTCGCCGGTTCTGAAGACGCGAAATCGGGAGGTCAGCCATGATCGCTGCCCTTATTCGGTGGTCCGTCGCCAATCGTTTTCTGGTGCTGCTGGCGACGCTATTTGTCACCGCGTGGGGCGTCTGGTCGGTGCAGAGCACGCCTGTCGATGCGCTGCCGGACCTGTCCGACGTGCAAGTCATCATCCGCACGCCCTATGCGGGACAAGCCCCGCAGATCGTCGAGAACCAGGTGACCTATCCATTAGCGACCACCATGCTCTCGGTGCCGGGGGCGAAAACCGTGCGCGGTTACTCGTTCTTTGGCGACAGCTTTGTCTATGTGCTGTTCGAGGACGGCACCGATCTTTACTGGGCGCGTTCGCGGGTGCTCGAGTACCTGAGCCAGATCCAGAGTCGACTGCCGGCGAGTGCCAAACCGGCATTGGGGCCGGATGCCACAGGGGTTGGCTGGATCTATCAGTACGCGCTGGTGGATCGCACCGGTGGGCATGATCTGGCGCAACTGCGCGCACTGCAGGACTGGTTCCTCAAGTTTGAGCTGAAAACGCTGCCCAATGTCGCGGAAGTGGCCACGGTCGGCGGCATGGTCAAGCAGTATCAGGTGCAACTTGAACCGCTGAAAATGGCCAGCCTCGGTATCACGCAGAGCCAGATAGCCGAAGCCATCGGCAAAGCCAATCAGGAAACCGGTGGTGCGGTGCTGGAGATGGCCGAAACCGAGTTCATCGTGCGGGCGTCCGGTTACCTGAAGTCGCTCGATGATTTTCGCGCGATCCCGCTCAAACTCGGCGCCGGCGGCGTACCGGTGACGTTGGGCGATGTCGCGACGATTCATTTGGGCCCGGAAATGCGCCGTGGCATCAGCGAACTCGACGGCGAAGGCGAGGCGGTCGGTGGCGTGGTGATTTTGCGCAGCGGCAAGAACGCCCGGGACACCATTGCAGCAGTCAAAAACAAACTCGACGAACTGAAAAGCAGCTTGCCGGCCGGCGTTGAAATCGTCACCACCTACGATCGCAGCAAGCTGATCGATCGCGCGGTCGAAAACCTCAGCCACAAACTGCTCGAAGAGTTCATCGTCGTGGCACTGGTGTGCGGGATCTTTCTGTGGCACTTGCGCTCATCGCTGGTGGCGATCATTTCCCTGCCGGTGGGCGTGCTGATTGCCTTTATCGTCATGCGCTATCAGGGCCTCAACGCCAACATCATGTCGCTGGGCGGGATCGCCATTGCCATCGGTGCCATGGTCGACGCCGCCGTGGTCATGATCGAGAACGCGCATAAAAAAATCGAGGCGTGGCATGCGGCCAATCCGGGAGAGGAACTGCAGGGCGAGCGGCATTGGCAGGTGATGACAGAAGCGGCGGCAGAAGTCGGCCCCGCGCTGTTCTTTTGCCTGTTGATCATTACGCTGTCGTTCATCCCGGTGTTCACACTTGAGGCGCAGGAGGGCCGGTTGTTCGGGCCGTTGGCGTTTACCAAGACCTATGCCATGGCGGCAGCGGCGGGTTTGTCGGTGACACTGGTGCCGGTACTGATGGGCTACTGGATACGCGGACGCATTCCAGGTGAACAACAGAACCCTTTGAATCGCTGGCTGATCCGGATCTACCAACCGGCGCTGGACGCGGTGCTTCGTCGTCCAAAAATCACCTTGCTGGCAGCACTATTGGTGTTCGTCAGTGCGCTATGGCCGATGTCGCGTTTGGGTGGCGAGTTTCTCCCGCCGCTGGACGAGGGCGATCTGCTTTACATGCCGTCGGCTTTGCCTGGGCTGTCGGCGCAGAAGGCCGCGCAATCGCTGCAACAGACCGATCGCCTGATCAAGACCGTGCCCGAAGTGGCGCACGTCTTCGGCAAGGCCGGCCGCGCCGAAACGGCCACGGACCCGGCGCCGCTGGAGATGTTCGAAACCACCATTTCGTTCAAGCCCCACGAGCAATGGCGCGCCGGGATGACCGCAGAAAAACTGGTGGAAGAACTTGACCGCGTAGTGCGTGTGCCCGGTCTGACCAACATCTGGATTCCGCCGATTCGCAATCGCATCGACATGCTGGCCACCGGGATCAAAAGCCCCATAGGCGTAAAAGTCGCTGGCGCCAACCTCGCCGAAATCGATGCCGTCACCCAAGCGGTCGAGGGCGTCGCGAAAAACGTCTCCGGCGTCAGTTCCGCACTGGCCGAACGCCTGACCGGCGGGCGCTACATCGACGTTGATATCGACCGCAAAACGGCGGCCCGCTACGGCTTGAACATCGCCGATGTGCAAGCCATCGTTGCCGGCGCCATCGGCGGTGAAAACGTCGGCGAAACCATTGAAGGCCTCGCGCGTTTCCCGATCAACCTGCGTTACCCACGCGAGTGGCGTGACTCGCCGGGTGCCCTGGAACAATTGCCGATCTACACCGCATCAGGCCTGCAGATCACCCTCGGCACCGTGGCCAAAATCAACATTACCGACGGTCCCCCGATGCTCAAAAGCGAAAACGCCCGCCCCTCAGGCTGGGTGTACATCGACGTGCGCGGACGGGACATCGCCTCGGTCGTCGCCGATCTGCGCCGTGCCGTCAACGAACAGGTCAAATTGCAGCCCGGTATGAGCCTCAGCTACTCGGGCCAGTTCGAGTTCCTCGAAAGGGCCAACGCACGCCTCAAACTGGTAGTCCCGGCGACGCTGTTGATCATCTTCGTGCTGCTCTACCTGACCTTCACCCGCTTCGACGAAGCTCTGCTGATCATGGCCACGCTGCCGTTCGCACTGACGGGCGGCGCGTGGTTTCTCTATCTGCTCGGCTACAACCTGTCGGTCGCCACCGGCGTCGGCTTCATCGCCCTGGCCGGGGTTTCCGCCGAGTTCGGCGTGATCATGTTGCTCTACTTGAAGAATGCCTGGGCTGAACGCATAAACCTCGGCGACACCTCCGAGCGCGCACTGGTCGCAGCCATTCGCAAAGGCGCCGTGCAGCGAGTGCGTCCCAAGGCCATGACGGTGGCGGTGATCATCGCCGGGTTGTTGCCCATTCTGCTGGGGAGTGGATCGGGGAGTGAAGTGATGAGCCGTATAGCTGCGCCGATGGTGGGTGGGATGGTCACGGCGCCGTTGCTTTCGTTGTTTGTGATTCCGGCGGCGTATCGGTTGATGCGTCGGCGGGGGTTGGCAGTTGAACGTGTCATTAATGAAGGGGAAGTTGTATGAAGCTGGGTTTGATTGCGGTTTTCGGGATTGCCGGAATGTTGTCGTTTGCTGCTTGGGGGGAGGACATGGCAGGGATGAAAATGGAGCAGGCGTCGCAGCCAGCAGCTGTTGCGAGTGCTGAGGGGACGATCAAGGCGATTGATCCTGTGAAGCATACGGTGACGCTGGCGCATGGCGCAGTTCCGGCATTGCAGTGGCCGCCGATGACGATGGGGTTTTCAGTGGCGGAGGAGCAGTTGGCAGGGTTTGAGGTTGGGGATCGGGTGTTGTTTTCGTTTCGGGTGGATGGGGGGAGGGCGGTGATTGTTTCCATGAAAAAATGAGGTGTTGAGGGAGCGTTTGCCGGCACGGGTTACTGTGCCGGTTTTGCTAACAAGTTATTCCGAGGCGGGCCGTAGTCCAGCTGAGGTGCGCTCATTTTCGACCGGTAGCTTTCGGCCAGAAGCGGTCGTACGACCGTCGCATCACATACACTAAGCCCCCCTTGGGTAGTACAAACAGCAACTACGCCGAAAGCCGGAAACCCGGCACTGCGCCTGACCTTCGTCGACATTCTAAAACCTTCACTTTAAAGCGCTTTAAGCTCTCCAGTCGCCTTACGCATAGAGGCTCACGCATAATTCGAGCCTGATCCGGTTGAAAAAGCTCAACTCAGCGGCGCAGTGATAAAGCGTCTCGGTTCGGCGTTACGCCGAAAACCTTCTTGTATTCTCGACTGAACTGAGAGGGGCTGGCGTATCCGGTCTCAAATGCGACACCTGTAACATTGGATGCTCCGGATGCGAGCAGCCGTCGGGCAGTTAGTAGCCTCAGTTGTCGCTGGTAAGCGAGCGGACTATGTGCAGTAACCGCCTTGAAATGTCGGTGGAACGAGGTGACGCTCATACCGACCTGAGCGGCAAGCCAATGCACACTCATTGGCTTATCGGCGTTCGCGCTGATCCAGTCTGCCGCGATTTTGATTTGTCCAAACCGGGTGTTGTGCGTTCCAATTTGGCGGAGCCTGGAGCCTAGCGGGCTTAACAATAGACGGTAGTAAAACTCGCGCTCGAACTGGGAGCCAAGCACTTTAAGCTCTGCTGGCGTATCAAGCAGACCGATGAAACGAACCAACGGCTCGACAAAACTGCTATCGGCTTGGGCTAACGAGATAGCGCCCGCCTGCGGAGCTGGTTGGGTCGACTCGCTCATATCGAGAAGCAAGCCAGCGACGATCCCTGCGTCGAGCATCAATTCGACACTGATATAGGGTTGTTCCGGGCTCGCCTCTACCACTTCACTCACGAACGGTAACCCGACCGCTGCCACTGCACAGGTGCCCGGATGGCAATCGAACGTACTATCGGCAATGTTCATCCGCTTGGCGCCTTGCAGTAGCAGATAAAACTTCGGCGCGAACAGAGCCGGGGTCGGAGGAACCGGAGCGTCTGTGGATCTGATTGTCAGTTGGGGAAGAGCGTTTGATAGATCGGCGCAGCCGCGATGTCGGCTCGCGATTGCGAGGAGATGTTCCAACATGAGGGATGTCGATCCTAGTCGTGCTCGCTATAAGCCAGCGGTTTCTCAAGCTAAAGCAGTTGGTAGGATCAGGCAAGGCTTTAGCACTATGTAGGATGTGGTCAGGCCGGTTTTTTGTGAAAGTGGCGGCATCCAACGTAACTTGATTTAGAGGAACGACGATGTCAGACCAACACTCACGCTTGCAGCAATTTATGGACGAGGCGTCCATCCGAAACACCATTGCACGTTTCGCCGACAGCGCGACACGCGCAGACCCCGCAATGTTTCACTCGGTTTGGGCTGATGATGGCGAATTCATCATTGGTCAAACACCTCACGGCCAGTACTCTAAAGGCGCAGACAACAATGTGGCGCTGCTTCACAAACTGCGCTCAGGCAAGGAGTTCTTCGTTCAGTTCGCACTGCCGGGGGTGATTGTTATCGACGGTGATCAGGCAACTACTCGCACATTCGTGCATGAGTCTGCACGCGGCCCAGGCGAGAAGTACTACCGCAATCACTGCATTGCGTTCGATGTGCTACAACGCTCGGGAGACGATTGGGTTTTCAAAAGCAGATCCTTTCAGTACCTCTGGCTCGACACCGGAGCGTTCGGCGGAAACGGATTCCCGCTGTTCCCGGCGGCATAGTGCCTGGCCTGACTACCTGCCCCCCGTGACAGGGCTATTCATAGGTCGATACGCGGCTGGTTGGGGCCACAAAGGGCGAGATGTAGTCGCCCGCTTACCAACGATTTGGTCTAGGCAGAACAGCTCACATACGGGCTCTGAAACCGCTTGCGAGCTTCGCAAAAGCGTCAGAGGCAACGCTTTGATACCCGTTTTTTCGACGTAACAATGCCGCTGTGCGACTAGGCAATAAGTGGGTTGTCTGAAGCTCACGCAATCCAGCTTGCTCACGCACTATCGCGTCGGGAAGGATGGTTGCCATGCGACCTTGCTTGGCGACCTTGAGCAAGATGGCAATTGAGTTCGCTTCCAGCACGATGTTCGGCGTGAAACGTTGCTTCTGGCACCAGGCATCCACTGCCGTCCGGGTCGCAAACCCAGGTGCCAGCAATGCGAAACGGAGGGTTTTCAGGTCTGCGAGTGTGAGAGGCGCCTGCATCGGACCGGTTTTTCTAGACGTATCCACCGTCCGCATTTGGTCGGTTAGCGACGGCCTGACTTCGACCGTCGCTATGCATGATCAAACCTCAGTCTGTTCCGCCATCTCCAGTGCGTCATCGACCTCAATCCCCAGATATCGAACAGTGCTCTCCAGCTTCGTATGGCCGAGCAGCAACTGAACCGCCCGTAGGTTCTTCGTTCTGCGATAGATTAGTGATGCCTTCGTACGTCTCATTGTGTGAGTGCCATACATGGCTGGATCAAGGCCTACGGCTTTCACCCAGCCTTTGACGATACGAGCGTATTGACGAGTGGATAGATGGTCTGAGGTATGCAGCCGGCTAGGAAAAAGGCAGTCCTCGCTGCGTAGTTGTGCCTGATGTATCCAGGCCACGAGAGCTGACCGTGTTTGCTCAGTGATCTCAAACTGCACTGGCCGCTGCGTTTTCTGCTGCATCACCATGGCTCGTGATGATACGTGCTCGCCATGAGCGACATCGCGCACGCGGAGCTTGGTTAAGTCGCAGGCTCGAAGCTTACTGTCGATGGCCAGATCGAAGAGAGCCAGATCCCGGGTTCTTTCCGCAATTTGAAGCCTTACTCGGATGGCCCAGATATCTCTCAGTCGGAGTGGGGCTTTCTGCCCGACTAGTTTTCCTTTGTTCCAGGGCTGACGGCTGCAGGTAGCGATGATGTTCATGACAAGTCCTCCACGTGTGGAAAGACAAGGATGGCTAATCAGAGCGACGGTTGCTAACCGGCCAATAGCTGCCATTCATAATGAGCAGTAAACCACCCATTGCAGCCGGTCGCGCCCGACGCAGTCGATCAAAATCATCTGCTCATTCACGGTTGTGAGGGGGCGGAAAAAATTCAGACGCCTTGAAGGTCGATGTCTCAGCCCCTGTAGAGTAACGCTTCAACTACAACGCCAAACGCTGATGAGTGTTCGCGACGATTGGGGTAGTAGAGATGGTAACCGGCAAAGGGTTGGCACCAATCCTCCAACACCCGAACAAGGCTACCGTCGGCAAGCTCCTTCGCCACCATGTCCTCTGGCAGGAAAGCCAAGCCACATCCCGCCACGGCCGCACGCAGAATTGGCACGCTGCTGTTGAATGTCCATTGGCCTTCGACGCGGGCCTTGAGTTCGTGGCCATCCTTTTCGAAATCCCATTGCATCAGGCTGCCGTGAGTCGGCAGGCGCAGGTTGATGCAGTTGTGCGCCGCCAGATCTCCCGGTTCCATCGGGTAAGGCCGATGCTGGAAATACTGCGGCGAGCCGACAACGGCGATGCGTAACGAAGGCCCGATCGGCACGGCGATCATGTCCTTGGCCACCTGATCACCCAGTCGAACACCAGCGTCATAGCGCTGCGCGACGATGTCAGAGAGGGCGTAGTCCACGGTGATTTCGACTTTTATGTCCGGGTAGTCGGGCAGCACTTTCAGCAGCTTCGGCCAAAGAATATTGTTCGCGGCGTGTTCCGACGCTTGGATTCGCACATTGCCGGCAGGAGTGTCGCGAAATTCGCTGACGGCGGCCAGTTCCAGTTCGATCTCATCGAACCTCGGTGCCATCGATTGATACAACCGCTGACCCGCCTCGGTCGGCGAGACGCTGCGTGTGGTGCGCGTCAGCAGGCGCACACCCAAGCGGCTTTCCAGTGCGCGCATGGTGTGGCTCAGCGCCGACTGCGAGACGCCGAGTTGTGCGGCAGCACGGGTAAAGCTGCCTTCGCGGGTGATGATCACGAAGGCTTGCAGGTCGTTGAGATTGGCGCGGGACATTGATGAGAACCTCTCATGAGGGGGCGCGGAATCAATCCATGAAAGCAGGTTGCGCACAGATGCGCGACCCCCAGAGAGTTGATTACAAGGTGCGGGCGTAGAACGTGGTCAGTTTGCCAATCGCGGCATCGACATAACGCGGCACCCAGTAGGTTTCAATGTGGGTGGCGCCATCGAGGATGAACACTTCCTTGTCGGTGGTGCCGGTGGCTTTGGGGAACGCATCCTGGGTCATGTACAGGCTGTCGGCCTTGCTGCCGGCGATCATCAGCAACGGTTGATTGATCAACTCGATATGGTCGGTGGCGTCGAAACGCATCAGGTCAATAAGGCTGCTGGTGGTGTATTTGAAGGTCGAGTTCGGGTGCGCGTGGGTTTTCCAGTAGTACTCATAGCCTTGGCGATACAGTTCGAAAGGCAGTTTGACAATCTGCTCGTCGGTGAGGTTGGCATCCCCCGAATACAGCACCGCGCCCCCCGCTGCTTCTTGCGCGCGGGCAGCTGATGCCTACTGCAAACGTTGCTGGATGCTGTCCATTTGCGAGTCGTTGTAGCCGTTGCGGCGTACTCGACCCGAGTTGAACATGCTCACCGTCGCCAGGGATTTGAAGCGTTTGTCGGTTTGCGCCGCCGCCAACGAATAACCACCGCCGCCACAAATGCCGAGCAGGCCCAGACGATTGTCATCCACGCCAGCGAACTGGCTGATGAAATCGGCCATGCCGTGAATGTCTTCGATGCGATACGCCGGTTTATCGATGCTGCGCGGCTGGCCACCGCTGGCGCCCTGATAGGCCGCATCGGCCGTGATGGTGATGTAGCCCTGTTCGGCGAGCCGCTGGGCATAGAGACCGGCGACTTGCTCTTTTACGCCGCCATTGGGATGCGCAACCACCACGGTCGGGTAGTTCTTCTTCGCGTCGTAGTTGGCAGGAGTGTAGACATTGGCGGCGATGTCCAACCCGTTGAGCTTATAGCTGACCGGGTGGATGTTGACCTTGCCCGGCTCGTTCTTGCTGATCGCGCCGTCATAGGCGAGTGTGAACGGGTTCTTCTTGTAGTCAGCGGCTAACGCTTCGCCCGCCGAGAGACCGACCAATGCCGACATGAGCGTGGCTTTGAGAGTGTTTTTCACGTGAAGCTCCTGAGCAAAAAAAGGGCGGCAGTTGCAAAAGTATTTGGGTCAGTCCAGCTGTTTTTCTTTGAGGAACTGCGCGACCAGGTCAGCGATCTGCTCGTTGTTCAGATCCGACATGGGGAAATGGGTATTGCCGTGAATGCCAATCTCCGGCAGGTGTATCAGTCGCACATCACCGCCATGGCGATTGACCGCGTCACGCCAGAGCCGGGCCATTTTCAGGCGTGCGCGCCAACTGTCCTGAGCGGGCAGATCGACTGTCTGTTCCGGAATGTTGTCTCCGTACAGGATCAGGATCGGAATGCGCGTCAGTGCCATGAATTGCTCCATCGGCACCGCTGTGCCTTGCACCGTGTCGAACGCGCTGGGAATCGGCGCCGGCACTTCACCGTCAGCAAACACGAAACTGCTGCCCGGTTCGAACGCCACGATGGCTTTGACCTTGTCGTTCTTGATCGCCGTCAACCAGCCCGGCCCGCCACCCTGAGAATGCGTAAACAGGATGCCGGGGCCGATTTTGTCGAACAGCGCCGACACACCATCGGAGACCACGCCCATGTCAAACGGCCCGGTGTTCGGCGTCATTGCCCTGAAAAACTGCTCGCGGGTCTGGGCGTCCTGTGCCACTTGCACGCCGTTGAAGTAGCGGGGCCAAAGGCCGATGCGGAACTGGTTGAACCACAGTTGTTCGTCCGGCACAGGCTTGATAGTGGTCTCGACCATGCTGCGCCCGGCATCACCACGCCGGGGCTGATCGATCAGATAGACGCCGTAGTGGCGGCGCAGAAAGATGTTCTGAAAACCCTCGCGACCATCGGCGGTGGTTTCCCAGGTCTTGGAAAACTGACCCGCGCCGTGCCACATGACGATGGGCAGCTTTCGCGCGTCCGCCGGGATTTGATAGAAGGCGTAGGCGTGGTCCCCGTGGTAGGTCTGGCCGTTGGGTGTCATCGGTTGGCGCGGGTTGAAGGTGCCCGGTGCCGTGGTCATCGTTCCGCCGGCGGCGAAGCTGCCTTGTTTCTGGATCAGCAGCGGGCCTTCGGAGTGGTTCGCGCAGGCCGCCAACAGGCTCAGCAGCGTGACGCTCAGTAAATGCTTTGCAGATTTCATGTCATTTCCCCGCTGTTGCGAGCGCTTGGGTCAGCGCTGCGCTTGCCCGCTTGGCAGTCTGTGTATCGCCATGCTTTTCAAGCAGCTCGGTGACCTGGCGCAACTGTGCCGCACTCAGCCCGACGCGCAGGCTCGCCGCCATGTGCGAACGCAGTTGCGATTCCACGCCCGGGGTCGCTGCCAGCGCCCCGACTGTCGCCAGTTCGCGGCTTTGCCAGTCGAGGTTGTCGCGCTCGAAAATGTCGCCGAACAGATGGGTTTGCAGGAACCGGTTGATCACCGGAGCGAACTCGAACACCGGGCCTTTGACCGGGGCGCCGGAGATTTTCGTTTGATTCGCCGTACCCGCTGCCAATAGCTCATCCCCGACCGGAGTCGCCCGGCTCGGCTCACGTCCCGGCGCATCGTCAAGGCCGCGTTGTTTGCGCGCCTGCACCACGGTCATCAATTCATTCAAGGCGTTGAGGCTGCGCGGGAAGCCGACGTAGGCGTAGAGCTGCACGAGAACTTCGCGGGTTTCGCTAATGGTCAGGCCGGCATCAAGCCCTTGGTTGAGCGCCGTATTGAGGTTGGGCATGTCGCTGGTCGCCATGAACGCCGCGATCAGTGGAATGGCTTGTTGCTGGCTCGACAAGCTGGCTGCGCTGGCGGGTGTGCTGGTCATGGTGGGCGAAGCCTCTGCTGCTTGAGTGGTGACGCTGAACATCGCCCCGACGCCAAGGCAGAGCGCCATGAGTGTGGGAAGTGTAGTGCTGTTGCGGGTGTCAGTGATCATCGTGAAGGGCTCCATCCATTGCGGGGCGCTGCGGTGTCGCTGAATCGTACGGAGGTTGGTTATGGCGATTAACCCTGATATTGCGCATGGGTTCCTGAGCAGAACTCATGAATCGCCGGAGCAGTCATCGCAGAAATCCCGACGCAACCCCGCAGATTCGGGGCTTAGACGTCGACTAGTCGATTGCCCCCAACGTGCCGGGAGCGCAACTTCGACACATTCCGTAACTTCATTTACCGGCGTATTGCGCATCCGAGACCTGTTCCGCCCAAGTGACGGTCTTGCCATCCTCGGCTTCAGCGATGGCGATGTGGGTCATGCCGTTGCTGGCCGTGGCGCCATGCCAGTGACGGGTGTTCGGAGGAATCCAGACACTGTCGCCCGGACGGATCTCCTGACGCGCGCCACCCTCTTGCTGCACATAGCCGACGCCGGCAGTGACGATCAGCGTTTGCCCCAGCGGATGGGTGTGCCACGCCGTGCGTGCGCCCGGCTCGAAGGTCACTGTGCCGCCACCGATGCGCGCCGGCGCATCACCTTTGAACAGGCCATCAACGCGCACCGTGCCGGTAAAGTTTTGCGCCGCGCCCTTGACCGAGGGCTGCGCGCCGTTTGGCGTGATGCGGATTTCGCCGGCGGCCTGGGACTCTGCCGCCATCAGTGACAAAGCAACGAGTGGCGCAATCAATCGGTTCATCGGATTGGTTCTCCGGTCAGACAAGAAAAGCGGCGCCGCCCGTGGCGCCGCGTTGGGCAGACTCAGAGTCCGGTCATTTTCAGTGCCGATTCCGGCAGGCGTTCACCGTGCACTTGAATCTGCGCGATCTGCTCGTTGATCACGCGCAGATCGTCGCCGGTCAATTGCAGTTCGACCGCGTCCAGATTCTCTTGCAGTCGATGGGGTTTGGTCGTGCCAGGGATCGGCACAATCCACGGTTTTTGTGCGAGCAACCAGGCTAGCGCGACTTGCGCAGGTGTCGCGTGCTTACGCTCAGCGACGACTTTCACCACATCGACCAGCGCCAGGTTGGCCTTGCGCGCTTCGGGGGAAAAACGCGGGACGAAGTTGCGGAAGTCGCTGGCGTCGAACTGCGTGTGCTCATCGATCTGACCGGTGAGAAAACCGGCGCCCAGCGGGCTGAACGGTACGAAGCCGATCCCCAGTTCTTCCAGCACCGCCAGAAGCTCCAGTTCCGGGCCGCGCCAGAACAGCGAGTATTCGCTCTGTACCGCCGTGACCGATTGTACCGCGTGGGCCCGGCGGATGGTTTCTACACCTGCCTCAGACAGGCCGAAATGCTTGACCTTGCCCTCGGCGATCAATTCCTTGATGGTGCCGGCGACGTCTTCAATGGGCACCTGCGGATCAACGCGGTGCTGATAAAACAGGTCGATGTGATCGGTACGCAAGCGCTTCAACGACGCCTCGGCGACAGCGCGGATACGCTCCGGCCGGCTATTGGTGCCGCCGCCTCGTGCGCCGGTGATCGGGTCGATATCGAAGCCGAACTTGGTGGCGATGACGACCTGCTCGCGGATCGGCTGCAAGGCCTCGCCCAGCAGCTCTTCATTGGCGAACGGGCCATACGCTTCGGCGGTGTCGAACAAGGTGACGCCTTGCTCGTGGGCCGAACGAATCAGCTTGATCATGCTGGCTTGGTCGGCTGCCGGCCCGTAGGCCGACGTCATGCTCATGCAGCCAAGGCCCAATGCAGACACTTCCAGGCCATTGCCCAACGTGCGGTTTTTCATGATGTCACTCCGTACAGAATTCGATTAATGCGTGAGAGGGTGATCGTTCAGCCAGCCGTTCACGCGTTCCATGGTCTTGCGCTCCTGCTCACCCTCCATCACAAATCCTTCCAGCACTTTGGCCTTCGGCGTGTGCTTGACCAGCACACTGCGGCTGTTGCCCAAGCCGTAACCGCCGTGGGTGTTGAAGGGGATGAGGGTCTTGCCGGTCAGGTCGTGGGCGCTGAGGAATGCGCGCACGATCGGCGGCGCGGTTTCACCCCAGATCGGAAAACCGAGATAGATCGTGTCGTAGTCGCTGAGGGCATGAACCTTGTTCTGCAGCTCGGGCTCGAAGCCACTGTCACGCTCCTGGCGGGCCTGCTCCACGGTTTTCAGATAGTCCTCGGGGTAAGCGTGGGCCGGACAAATCTCGAACAGATCGGCACCCAGTCCACGCTGGATCAGCCCGGCAACCACACGGGTATTGCCCGAGCGCGAAAAATACGCGACCAGAATGCGCGAGCCAGAACGCGGTGTTTCACCGGCACTCTGCGTGTCGGCAAGCGACAGCAGTGGCGCGCTGGCCAATGCGGCGATCACCGTGCGCCGCAGCGGATTGTGATCGTTACTCATCGGCCGACACGCGCCTTGAGGGATTCGGGGTAGCGCTCGCCTTCGATGCGGACTTGCGCCAGCGCGGTATCAATCGCTTTGAGTTCGGCCGCATCGAGCGTGATCTCCGCGCCGCCGAGGTTTTCTTCTAGGCGATGCAGTTTGGTCGTGCCCGGAATCGGCACAATCCACGGTGCCTGCGCGAGCAGCCAGGCCAGCGCGATCTGCGCCGGTGTCGCTTGTTTCTGCGCGGCTATCTGACGGACCAACACCACCAGCGCCTGATTGGCCTGGAGCGCCGATTGGCTGAAACGCGGGACGATGCTGCGGAAATCGTCGCTGCCGTAAGTGGTCTCAGCCGTCACCGTGCCAGTGAGAAACCCCTTCCCCAGCGGACTGAACGCCACGAAGCCAATGCCCAGCTCCCAAAGCGTCGGCAGGATTTCCTGCTCGGGCTCGCGCCACCACAGTGAGTACTCGCTTTGCAGCGCCGTGATCGGCTGCACCGCATGCGCACGGCGAATGGTCTGCGCACCGGCCTCCGACAGGCCGAAGTGCTTGACCTTGCCTTCGCCAATCAAGTCCTTCACTACGCCGGCGACGTCTTCGATCGGCACGTTTGGATCGACGCGGTGCTGGTAGAGCAAGTCGATGTAATCGGTCTTCAAACGACGCAACGAGCCCTCGACGGCTATTCGAATACGTTCGGGGCGGCTGTCCAGATTCTGCTTTGTATTGTCGGCGCCGACGGCGAAGCCGAATTTTGTGGCGATCACGACCTGGTCGCGAACTGGCGCCAGCGCCTCGCCGACTACTTGCTCATTGATATAGGGGCCGTAGAATTCGGCGGTATCGAAGAACGTGACGCCTCGCTCAACGGCTGAGCGGATCAGTGCGATGGCTTGTTCGGTATCCGTGGCCGGGCCATAACCATGGCTCAGACCCATGCAGCCGAGGCCGAGGGCGGATACTTCGAGTGAACTGTTGCCGAGTGTGCGTTTGTGCATGTTGATCTCCCGTTGGGCATGGGAAGAACAGTAAGCGCGCTAACGACTGAGGACTAGACGGGTAAATCGGCAAAGCTTGATGAGGTTTGCTCATCAGTCCCGGAAAAGGGGAGTTGGCGACTGCCGAATGAAAGCCTGAGTCACGGTAGGCCATCACCGCTCGCACACAAAAAATCTGACACTCTCTTGACCGTCCGCTTTTGGCCGATAGCAGACGCATTAAGCACTCTTAATCCCTATGCGGCGGCAACCTGACCGCCGCCACAAAGGGATGTCCCCTCAATCCACCGGCACAACTTTATCCAGTGCTTTATTCACCGCCAGTTCCCCCAGCATCACCACTTGCGCAATCCCCAGCGCAGTTTTACGGTGGCCTGGGTCTAGGAGGGCGGCGAAGTTGCAGAGCATTTCGGTGGCTGAGCTGAGGGATTCGCTGGCGTTGACGAGCAGGGATTCGCTGTCGTAGTCGGAGTTGGCGAGAAACATGGGCGCGTGTGTTTTGTCGCTGCCCATGATGCGTTGGGTTGGCGTGAGGTAGTAATCAAGGGCGCGTTCGGCGGCTTCGTGGAATTTACTGGAATCGGGAGATTCGTACGGGGAGGCCGGATCTGTTTCCGGCGGGTTCGGCGTGATCTTGAACATGTTCTTCTTTTTCCTGTGGTGTGGCCGCCGCACCGAGCTACTAAACAAGGGGTGGCAGCTGTACGCAGGTTAGTAGACCGGGGAAAAGAAGAAAGCCGGCGCGCCCGAGGGCGCCCTACGCACAGCCGCCATCAAGTGCAGGTACGTGAATACCTTTTGACGGACGCTTGTGCACTTTCATTTACCACGGGCTACTAAACCCGATCACTGGGAATCAGTGACGCGAACCAAGTTACCGGTGGCCCTTGAAGCGCACAAGCCGGCGGATTCTGGCGTAGTCGTAGGCAATGGCGCAAGACGTTGTAGCCTTGAGCCGGTAACGCGGCGTGTCTTTTAAACAGTGATGGAAAACTACTAAACACGTCGTTCAAAATGACGCTCGTCAGTCTGTCCTCCAATAAAAAACGGTAGGTTTTATTTCTAGAACCTGGGGACGGGTTTGAGGCAAACCACGCGCAGATACATGGTCTGGTCTCGCATGATCCCTCGACCTTTTCTACTCCGGAAACGGCCCACAGGCTTCAATCGCTTCGTCATCAGTACGGCTATCGATACCACCATCCTCCCCGATGTAAACATCAGTATTCGGCCATTTCGGGTTAACCCGGATGCAATGTGATTTCCCGCCGTTGTTCCAGTCGAACTCCATAAAAAACTGGCTGTTCGGGAAAATATGTCCTGCGCCTCCAGTAACTTCACCCGGGTAGATCTCGCCTTTTGAGATGTCGTGTTGAACATTCAGAATGTAACCGAGGCGCCCCTGTCCCTTCTCAGAGAAGTGGAAGCTCACTTGTGGAGTCGCGACATACCAAAAGGCGATGGGTGCGAGCAACAACGCCACCGCCCAGCGCCAGAAATGCCGTTTCGGTTTATTTGCAGACGTGGTCACGTGTGCCGTCTCCCCAGCTTGAACGTGGTAGTGCTAAAACTTCGCCCATTACCATTTTTGCCGTAATCCCTCCGTTGGGGTGCTGCTTGTAGAGTTTGACGCCAATGCTGATCGAGACTCGGTCGCCTATGTCGTCCCAAGCCCGCATGCCTTCGATGAGAAATATTTTATCCGGCAGCTATCGGCCAGGGAGTCTCAGTCCTTGGCCCATAGCAGACGCGTTGAATATACGTTCCCCACTGTGGCGGCGACCTCACAGCCGCCACAGTGGGAATTCCCATCAATCCACCGGCACAACTTTATCCAGTGCTTGGTTAACCGCCAGTTCCCCCAGCATCACCACTTGCGCAATTCCCAGCGCAGTTTTGCGGTGGCCTGGGTCCAGAAGGGCGGCGAAGTTGCAGAGCATTTCGGTGGCTGAGCTGAGGGACTCGCTGGCGTTGACGAGCAGGGATTCGCTGTCGTAGTCGGAGTTGGCGAGAAACATGGGCGCGTGTTTTTTGTCGCTTCCCATGATGCGTTGGGTTGGCGTTAGGTAGTAGTCGAGGGCGCGTTCGGCGGCTTCGTTGAGTGCTCGGGAATCTGGGAATTTGTAGGGTGAGACTGGATCGGTTTCTGGGGGATTCGGCGTTGGTTTGAACATAGATGAAGCTCCATATGGGACTTAAGGAGCCATCACCTTCGCTACCAAACGAAAGGTGGTGGCCATACGAAGGTTGGTAGACCGGCCCATATGGAAAATCCGGCGCGCCCGAGGACGCCCTGCGCATGGCCACCATAAGACAAACGCTGAAAGAGCATCTGCGCACGGTGACGTTAT
Source organism: Pseudomonas sp. CROZ-RG-20F-R04-15 (assembly GCF_022662375.1). Taxonomy (GTDB): domain Bacteria; phylum Pseudomonadota; class Gammaproteobacteria; order Pseudomonadales; family Pseudomonadaceae; genus Aquipseudomonas. The sequence goes on from NZ_JAKNQL010000007.1 coordinate 227,900, forward strand.
GCGTCATATGGAAGCGGGCTACCAAACCCCATCACTGTTTTTCAGTGACCCGGAAACGATAAAACCCGCGCCCCAGACGCACAAGCCGGCGGATTCTGGCGTAGTCGTAGGCAATGGCGCAAGAAGTTGTAGCCTTGAGCCGGTAACGCGGCGTGTCTTTTAAACAGTGATGGAAAACGCCTAAACACGCCTCATCAACACGCCGTTCAAAATGACATGCGTCAATACTCGGATCACTGCGTTGGAACCCTCGCGACAGGGAACGCACCAACACTAAGTTGCAACCCAAAAAAGACGAGGAAGGATACCCATGTCAGTTCATCCGATTTTGTTTCTGGGCGGATCCGGCGCCATCGGCCACCGTTCTGCCAAAGCCCTGCGCGCCGCCCATCCCGATGTCCCTTTGCTGATCGGCGGCCGCGACATGGCCAAGGCTCAGCAAGCCGCCGAGGAAATGGGCAGGGCGCAGGGCGTGGTCATTGATCCTGCGGCCGATGATCTGGGACTGGGCGATCGCCCGATTAGCGCCGTGGCGGTTTTCTACATGGATCATTCCCTGGCCGGGCTGCGTTTTGCGCAGCAGCGCAAGGTGCCGCACTTGAGCATTTCGTCCGGCATTTTCGAGATTGCGCCGCAAATCGCCAGTTACATCCATCGCCCTGACGCGTCCTCCATCGTGCTGGGTTACGAGTGGATGGTGGGTGCAACGACAGTGACGGCGCTGCACCTTGCCGAGGCGTTTGCCCGGGTGCGCGATATTCGCATTGATGCGTTGGTTGACGAGCAGGACGGCGGCGGGCCGGCCGTGGCCAAAGATTTTGAACACTTGAGCAAAATGCTGCCCGCCGCCCTGACGCGGCGCGATGGCAATTACATCTGGCGTGAAGGTGAGGAGCAGAACGTCAGCTTCCGTGCGGTGGACGGCACGTCGATGCAAGCCTCTGGCTTCTCGTCCATTGATGTTACCGGGCTGGCTGCCGCCACCGACGCGCCAAATGTGCAGTTCAATCTGGCCAGCGGGGTGAGTTCTTCGCGGCGCGCGGGTCGGCCGATGTCGACCGAAATTCTCATCGAAATGGTCGGCGAGGATCGCCAGGGCCGGACGTTGCACACACGTCATGCCGTCGTTCACCCGGCAGGCGCCGCAGCGTTGACAGGGCTCAGCGTGGCCATGTTGCTGGAACGACTGCTCGGGCTGGACGGCAAACCACCCACTCCGGCAGGTCTGTACTTCCCTTATCAGTTGCTCGATGCCGGTGCGTATCTGGAGCGTTTGAGTAAAGAGGGCGGTGAGTTGCTTGAATTGAAAGTGCAGTAAGGAAATTTCTTTCGTTAATGCCGACCGTTCTGATAGATCCGCTGGCGAGCCTTGATGTGCTCGCCAGCGGTCAGTTGCCCTCACGGCGACTGCCAAGCCCCGCCCTCCGCAACAGGCACCTCACCCAGATCATAAGGGTTGACCCCTTCAAGACAGCCGACATTGAAACCAAACTCATGCGGATTGGTGCTGCGTCGGTGATGTGTGTAGATCCCGCAGTTGCCGCAGAAAAAGTGCTCCGCCACTTGCTGGCCAAAGCTGTACTTCAATAACGCTGATTTACCGCGAATTACCGTCAAGTCAGCCGCTGGCACCGCCGCCACAATTGCGCCTCGACGCTTGCAGAACGAGCAGTCGCAGCGATGGGGCGGGGGCAGGCCATCGGGCAAATGGATTTCGAGAATGACCGCGCCGCAATGGCAACTCGCGCGATGGTCACGGCGGATCAGCGTATTCCCGATTTGTTTAAGCATGACTATGCCTCCGTCCAGTCCACGGTCACCGTTTCACGCCATTTCACTTCAGTGATGCCAAAGCGCTCGGCTTGAGGTTTCGAGATCACTTTCAACGGCGGTTTGCCGGGTTTGGGAATTGGCGCGATGCCGGCATCGCAACTCGCCCAATGCCAGGCATCGGCATTGCGCATGGTTTTCGCGCGGATGACGAATGATTTTGGCTGGCCGTGCAGTTTGTATTCGATGACAAAGATGTCGACGTTGCTCATGCGTTCCTCCTTACGCTCATACGCAAATGAGTTTTGCCGACAAAAAAAATTCAAAGGATTTTCGGAGTTTGTTTCAGGCTGCTGAGAATTGTTTTGAGTTGAACGGCTGGAGCGGGCGCAAGCCTAAAAATCAAGCCTTGCCGAGTAGACAAGGGGACGAAAAATCCCATCGATTTCAACCCCGGAGGTAGCCGGTGACCAAGACGATCAGTGCCAGGGATTTGAACATTCACCTCCAGCACAACGACGACGGTTCCCTGTTCAAATGGCTGCTTGCCAGTTTCCTGATGGGCAAGCGGATACAAGCCGAAATCGCCGCAGAAGCCTATCGGGTGATTGCCGATAAGCACGGGCGCGATACACCGCGCAAACTGGCCGCGTGCAGCCATCGTGAACTGGTCGCGATGCTCGGGGAGGCGCATTACGTGCGTTATGACGAGACCACCGCCGTGCGGCTTCACGCCTTGGCACGCCGTTTAAACGACGAGTACGCGGGCAAGGTCAGCCATATGGTCGAGGCCAGCGCTGACCGCCAGGCGTTTGAGAAACGGCTGCTGGAGTTCGACGGCATCGGTCCGAAAACCGTGGAAATCTTCATGCGCGAAGCAAGCGCTGTACTTGGCTTGTGATCGCGGGCAGCAATCCAGTCACGGTCACTGCCGGGATCATTCGAAGACTACCTGACTCGACGACCAGAACGATTGATCGCCAACAGGCACAGCCCGACCAGCAATGCAGTGCCTGCAACCAGGAGCGCCGAAGGTTGCATCGGTTGGCGCAAGCCTGCTGCTGTATGCCGCTGCGATATCGTCAGTGGTCGGGTTTCAATAGCTATATCGTCAAGCGTCTGCAATGGCGTAATGACCTCTGCCTGAAACGGCATTTCCTCGATGCTCAGACGCAGGCCATCTGACAACTCCAGTGTCCGTGCGGTGATAGTGCCGACGATTCTGTCCGGATAAACCGGTTCGCCATTGGGATCGAGTTGGTCATACAGGAATTTCTGCCCTTCGAGCCAGCCCACGGCCGTTTGCAACTCGGGGCCCAGGTAATACTTGCCGTCGAGGAAAAATCCAGGAAATTGCGGCGCGCGCTCGACGCTTTCAATGCGATAACGCTCACCCGGTTTCATACCGGTTTCAGGGGCAATCATGGTCAATCCCTCCGCTGTAGGTTCAGCGGTAGAGAACAAGGAGCGACCGTCGTTCCATGTAAATGAGGAAAGGTAGCCGTTGTATTAATCAACAGCCCGGATCATTCAGGAGAGCAAACGTACGCCTGAGCGAATCAGTCCCTTTGCCGTCAACTCGCGAATTTTTTCCCGCAGTGTTTCGCGCTCTGCCTTCGGTGTTACCGGATCGACAACCAGATATTGCCTGTCGCACCACGATTCGATTTGGCCGATCCAGTAGGTTTGTCCGGCGTGCCCAGTATCGAGGCGGCCTAACAAGTAGCCGATTTGTTGCCATCTCGGGAGCAGTCGAAAAATGGCGCTGCGACGCGTCAGCGGGAGTTCATGCCAGTCTCGATCGAGTCTGGCTGTTAATTCGTTCCTCAACAACGGCCAGGAAACTTTGTCCAGTTGCGCAATCACCACCGCAAAAACTTTATCCGACGGATCATCGAGCACCGCGAACAGCTCAGGCAATTGATCATCGCGAAGCAGGCGCGCGGCGGCTTGTCGCACGGTAACAAAAACCGAGCGTAATGCGCGGGCGTGCCAGTGCTCTGGTAACGTGCCAGCGAGTTCAGTGGTCAGGCCGATCACGCCCAGCCAGTGTTGTTTTACCGTCGGTAATGGCTGACTCAAGCGCTCGGCGAGGACCGCGTGCGCATCAACGTCGTTACGCGGTGCGGCCCACAGTGCCAGATTGCGGACGGCAGGTGACACATCCAACAAGGCTTCGTGCAGTACAGGTTTCGAATCGGCGAGTAGCGGCAGCAGCGCATACAGCACGCGCACACGGATTTTGCCGCCGGGCCGTGACATCGCTTCAAGGAGCAACGGCAGACTTCGCGCCGCCGGCAACATCGCACTCGCCGACACCGCCATCAAGCGTACGGTCAACTCTCGATGAGCTAAAGCGCTGCGGAGCAGGGTTTCGGGGTTCTCAGGATTTTCCAGCAACAGCGTAAACAGGTAGCGCGCCGCTTTGCCTTGGCGATTCAGGAAATCGGCGTACACCTCGTCCCGGCATTTCGCCGATTGCAGCATTGCGCGAACCGTCGATAGCGTCTGGCTGTGGTCGACCCGGCGTTGTGCTGCCAATCCCATCAAGGGTTCGAGAGCGGACAACCAAGCCTGGGTATGAACAGGGGAGAGGTAGTGTTGCAGGCCCGCCGCCGCCAGGTCGCGAACCTGTGGGACCCAATCGTTCAGGCGTTCGATCAACACCGCTAATGCTTCGGCAGAAGGCTGCCTGCACAGCTCCCGCACAGCGACTTCGCGAACGAAACCGTTGTAGTCGTTGCTAACGTCTGCCCAGGTGCCGGTATTGCCGAGGCGAGCGAGAATCTCCAGCGCCTCGTTGCGCCGATAATCTTCATAGGTGGAAGGCTGTCCTTGCTTTTGTGCCAACCGGTCCAGCCAGTCTTGTGTCGTGTTCATGGGGCGGTCCTGTGCATCCTTGCGGGGGCAGATTGTTTGCGCAAAAGCGCCAGCCTACGCGACTTGCGCCGGAGGACAAAAGATCCTTATTTTCTGAAGACCTCATCTCAGTCAGGAGCGACTTGATCTTTTCAAGCTCTTTCAAACGTCACCTCATGAGTGACGACTATTGTTGCCCATGGCGGACGCTTGTGGGCCGAGGCGAACATGCCTTGCGGGGCGCGGGTTATGTTTGCGTTGCCGGGGTGGGCGGGATCTGCGCAGGCATCGTGACGAGTCCTTTGTTACTCTGAGGCGTCAATTGCTTCAGGACTTCTGGCACATGGAAATTGCCCCGGATTTCATCATTCATGAAACCGAACACTGGATCATCAATCACCATCTGGCGAACACGCTTCCCGGCTATCTGATGCTGGGAACGAAGGTCGAAACCACGTCGTTGGCTGACCTGTCAGTCGATGGCTTGGCCGAATTGGGCGGTTTAATGGCCAAAACCCAGCAGATCATCGAATGTCGACTCAAGCCCAAACGCCTCTATATCGGTCGATATGGGCATCAGCCAGGTTTACCGATCCACTTCCATTTCATTCCGGTTTATCACTGGGTCGAAGATCTGTTCTGGCAGGACCCTCGATACCGGCTCTTTGAGACGCTCGCTTACGCTGAAGGCGCTGTTCCGTCGACTGACGGTGCAGAGCTGACGCTATTCGTGTGGCGAGAGTTTGGAGAAAATCCCGTACCACCGAAGACGCAAGGACGCTCCATTGAAGAGGTGATCAAGGACCTGCGTATTGCGTTTGGATGATTATTAAAAAAACCGTTCAGCCAACCGGAAAGATGATTTTGGTCCGCCGGCTGACCGTCGGGTTCTCATCGAGACCGTTAGGTTCTCGAATGTCGATATCAGACACGATCATGGCGCAATCAGGCTACTGACTCACCGGGCAGGCCGGGTAAGGTGAGGTGTCTTTAAGTCAAGATAACCCCATACAGATCATGGGGTTGATAAGAACTGCGGCGGTTGAGGAAGGCTTCTTTCGGGGAGTTCTACAGGCAACGATGATGATCGTTTGCTCACATCAACTCGCTTAATGTCGATCAGCAGAGAATAAAAAAACCAATGATCAGCCCTAACTCCATGGATTCGAGTAGCCAATTGGCGCAGGGCTTCAAGCCTCGTCACGTCACCATGCTGTCCATCGCCGGGATTATCGGCGCCGGTTTGTTCGTAGGCTCAGGGCATGCCATTGCCGCAGCGGGGCCGGCGGTTCTGCTGGCTTATCTGTTCTCGGGTCTGCTCGTCGTGCTGGTCATGCGCATGCTCGGCGAAATGGCGGTGGCCAATCCGGACACCGGCTCGTTCTCGACTTACGCCGATCAGGCGATCGGGCGCTGGGCGGGCTTCACCATCGGGTGGCTCTATTGGTGGTTCTGGGTTCTGGTGATTCCTATCGAAGCGTTGGCGGCCGGGCATGTTTTGAACCAGTGGTTTCCTCAGGTCGATGCCTGGTTGTTTGCTTTGGGCTCGATCATTGCGCTGGTGGTGACCAACCTGTTCAGCGTGTCCAAGTACGGTGAATTCGAGTTCTGGTTTGCCATGGCCAAGGTCGTGGCGATCATTGGTTTTATCGGTGTCGGTTTTGCCGTGCTGATGGGGTGGATTCCCGACAGGGAAGTCAGCGGCTTGAGCGGGTTGATGGCCGACCACGGCGGGTTCGCGCCCAACGGTCTGTCGGCAGTAGTCGGCGCGTTCATCACCATCATGTTCAGTTTCATCGGTACCGAAGCAGTGACCATCGCCGCTGCCGAATCCAACGACCCGTCGCGAAACATTGCCAAGGCCACGCGCTCGGTGATCTGGCGTATCGGCGTGTTTTACCTGCTGTCGATCTTCGTGGTGATCTCCGTGGTGCCCTGGAATGATCCGTTGCTGGCCTCGGTCGGCTCTTATCAGCGCGCCCTGGAAATCATGAACATTCCCCATGCCAAGTTCATGGTCGACGTGGTCGTGCTGATCGCCGTGGCCAGTTGCATGAACTCTTCGATCTACATTGCCTCGCGCATGCTGTACTCGCTGGGCCGTCGTGGCGATGCGCCGAAAATCCTCAAGGCGACCTCCTCGGCAGGCGTGCCCCGCGCGGCCGTTATCGCCAGTACCGTACTGGGTGCGTTGATCACCGTGTGGAGCTACTTCATGCCCGCCGGGCTGTTTCAATTCCTGCTGGCCAGTTCCGGTGCAATTGCCTTGCTGGTGTACCTGGCGATCGCGGTGTCGCAGTTGCGCATGCGGCGGATATTGCAACAACGCAACGTCGAGCTGACCTTTCGCATGTGGCTGTTTCCGTGGCTGACGTGGCTGGTGATTGTGTTTATCTGCGCCGCGCTGGCGGTGATGATGATCACCCCGCAACACCGCACCGAAGTCACCACCACCATTGGCCTGGCACTGGCGATTTCCTTTATCGGCCTGGTGACGTCGCGTCATCCTGCGCCAGCGGCGAGGGTCACGTCAGCGGGGTAGGCGTTTGCGCCGAACCTGATAAGCCCTTCGCGAATGTCGAGGGGCATGACAGACGCCTGTGTCTCAAACCGACTCTTACGAGGACATGATGTCAGCGACCCCCTCCGTGGCCGACGCAGCAACTCAATGCGTGGGTTTTTTGCTGCTGGACAAGTTCACCCTCATGTCGCTGGCGTCCGCCGTCGAGCCATTGCGCATGGCCAATCAACTGACGGGCCGGACGCTGTATCGCTGGCATACCTACAGCCCCGGTGGCGCCCCGGTCTGGGCCAGCGACGGCGTGCCGATCACCCCGGATGGCGTGTGGAGCAATCCCTCCGTGGCGGATACGGTCATCGTCTGCGGAGGCGTCGGCATCCAGAGCGTGATAACCCGCGAACACACAACCTGGCTGCAAGCGCTGGCGCGTCGATCGAAACGCTTGGGCGGGGTGTGCACCGGCAGCTGGGCACTGGCCAAAGCCGGGCTGCTCGATGGCTACGAATGCAGCGTGCACTGGGAATTTCTCGCGGCCATGCAGGAAGCTTTCCCGCGCGTCAGCGTCAGCACCAGCCTGTTTACCCTCGATCGCAACCGCTTCACCTGCTCCGGCGGAACCGCGCCGCTGGACATGATGCTGCACCTGATTGCCCGCGATCATGGCCGTGAACTGTCCGCCGCCATTTCCGAGATGTTTGTCTACGAGCGCATCCGCAACGAGCAGGACCATCAGCGCGTGCCGCTCAAGCACGTGGTCGGTACGCACCAGCCGAAGCTGCAGGAAGTGGTCGCGTTGATGGAGGCGAATCTTGAGGAACCGATCGATCTCGATAACCTCGCTGAATACGTCGATCTGTCACGGCGACAGCTGGAACGGCTATTTCAGAAATACCTGCAATGCACGCCGTCGCGCTACTACTTGAAGTTGCGGCTGATTCGCGCGCGGCAACTGCTCAAGCAAACATCGCTGTCGATCGTTGAGCTGGCGTATGTCTGCGGTTTCGTTTCCACGCCGCATTTTTCCAAATGCTATCGCGAGCACTTTGGCGTGCCGCCGAGTGACGAGCGATCTGGTTCTGAAATGAGCCATAAACTGGTAACGCAGCCGTCAACAATCGATCCGCTGACGACGCTTGATCAGGCAAGAAACGAATCGACGTTTGCCAGTGTCCGGATGATGGAGCGTCGCGATCTGGCGTCGACCGGCTGATCGCTCGGGACGGGTTATCACTGCAGATTCCGCATCCGTATAGTTCTTGCTCCATCAGGCGATTGCCCAAATCCTCCCTGTTCTGGTCAATGAAACCGGTGAGTCACCGGCACGAGGAGGGATCATGGACGCCACCGCAATTCCCGAAGGATTCGCCCCGTTCAGCCGCAGCAGCCCGTTGCTCGATTTGCTTGGCCCGATCTACGCGAGGGGCAGCGGGTTGCAACTGGAACTGGGTTTATTGACTGACTCACGCCATGCCAATGGCCGTGGCACCCTGCATGGCGGTGTCTTGGCGACGTTGGCCGATGTCGGCATGGGTTACGCCATGGCCTTTTCCAGCGATCCTCCGCAGCCATTGATCACCGCGAGCATGACTCTGGATTATCTTGGCTCGGTGAAAATGAATGAGTGGCTGGAAGTGCGTCTTGAGTACTCGAAAAAAGGCCGGCAACTGGCGTTTGCTGCCGTTAGCCTGCATGTCGGCGAGCGCACGGTTGCGCGGGCCAGTGCGGTGTTTGCGGTGCCAGCGAGTTGAAAGTGCACGGCCATCAAGGCGTCGGGAGGGAGTGCAACGTTCGTACCCTGCTCAAGGGTTGCCGTCGCACTCCGCTTAGTGAAAGTCTCGGCTATTAACTGCCATCCTCGCAAATCGCTTTTAGTCCAAGGATGGTGGTTGGAGTGCTTCCAATCTGTGTTTGCGTGGCGATAACCATATTCGCGTTTGAGTCACCTACCAGATGGTAAGGCTTGTTATTACAAGCCTTTGCGGCTTTCTGGTTTATGTTCTCCAGCATGCCTTCTCTTGAATTGAATATGCTGCCATGGCTGGTGATCATATATTCACCCGGCCCGAGCTTATCGACGGCCGTAAAGGTGCAGCCACTCACGAGCAAGATTACGCATCCGGCTGACATTATTTTTTTCAAAAGTACTACCTCAGATAAAACGAACAACGATCACGGGTGATGTGCCGCACGGCGTTCGTGCGGCATTCAGCAATAGCGCAGCACTCAAATCACGGCATGGAGATCTTGTAGTCCGCGAGCTTGGCCTTGTGCTCTTCCATCACATACTTCTTGTCGACGATCTGCGAGAACTTCGTGAAATCGGCCTTGGCGTCGGCCCTGTCTCCCAAGTGGTCGTACGCAATCCCGCGCGCGTAATAGCCCCAGGCATAGTCCGGCTGGCGCTGAAGGCCGGTGCTGAATGCCTCAGCGGCCTCTCGATACTGACCCAGATCCGTCAGTGCGAGGCCCAGATGATAGTAGGTCGGCATATGGAAGCCGGAACCCTTTCCGGCTTCTCCCAACTCGTTATCAAGGTTGTACTGCACCAGTTCAAGGGCTTTCTTCGGGTTGCCAGCGTCGCGATACATGGCGCTCAAATCGAGGTTGGCGCGCGGATCAGGCTTGCCTGCCAGTTGCATGGATTTCTCCTTGGCGGCCACGGCTTCTGGAAAGCGCTTGAGGTTGCTGTAGGTCTCGGCCTGAACCGCATAAACCAAACTTTGAAACGAGACAGTAAGTGTATTTTCCTTCAGGCACAGGTCACCTTCCTGCAGTGCCAGAGGGTAGCTTTGGGCTTTGTACGCCTTGAACTGATTACCACAGTGGGCAAGGTTGGCTCTTTGCGGATTCTGCATTCCGGCACAGCCGGTGAGAATGACGGAACAGGCGATCAGTGCAGGCCAGCGAAAATTCATGATAAGCATCCCGGTCAGTCGAGCAGATGAGCATTGAGGTCAGGGCGATAGACCTGCAAAAGCGGCGCGGTCACGGTGCCTTGCAGCGAGCAGAACACAGTGGTGTGCCCTGCGAGTGGCGGTGCCTTGTCGCCTGTGTCGACCATCAATACGCGGTCCACGAAACCAAACGGCGTGGCGACTCCAGGTCCGGTCAGCCCCTCGGTGCGCCACTGGCCGATCGGGTCACCGACGCGGCGGATTTCGGCACGGGCAATGGCGTTGCCCTGACTGACAAAGCGTGCGTTGTCGACGATAAGCGGCTTGAGTTTTGTGGCCACTTCTTGTGGAGATCCATCGGCTACGAAACCCCAGAACAGGAAATTGCCGACGCTCTTGATAGTTTCGGCCTGGTTGTAATAGCCGACCATACGGACACCGTTGACGATCAGCGGATGTTCGAATTCCTGGTATGTGCCACCTTCCTGCAATGGACTCATGATCGTCGGTGCCTTGACCGAGCCATAATCACTCAGGCGCAAGGTCCCGGCTGGCAGGTGTGCATCGCGCAGGCTTTCAAAAAATTGCGCATCGCAACGAGAAAACTCAGTCAGCAGTTGTTCGGGCGTATTGACGGTCTGGGCCTGGGCAGCGCTGGTAGCCGTGACGGCGAGCAGGGCAACGCCGAAAAAAACTGAGCGAAACATTGAAGTCTTCCATGAGATAGGAACGAAAGCTTTCGGCAGATGGGTCGCTAACTTTAGCGCTCCTGGCCGACAGCAGTCGCTCACCCTTCAGCCCCGCACCCTCAAGCCTGATCCATCGCAGCCGCCACGCCCTGTTCCTCCCCCAGAAACCCACCACTCTGATGCTGCCAGAGCCGCGCATAAATGCCGTTTCTGTTGAGCAACTCAGTGTGCGTCCCCTGTTCGATAATCCGCCCCTCATCCATGACAATCAGTCGATCCATCGCCGCAATCGTCGACAGCCGATGGGCGATGGCGATCACGGTTTTGCCCTGCATCATTTCATCGAGGCTTTCCTGAATCGCCACTTCAACTTCCGAGTCCAGCGCACTGGTGGCTTCGTCGAGCAGCAGGATTGGCGCGTTCTTCAGCATCACTCGGGCAATGGCGATGCGTTGGCGCTGGCCGCCGGAGAGCTTGATGCCGCGCTCGCCGACCAGAGTGTCATAGCCGCTGTGACCTTGCTTGTCGCTCAGTTGGCTGATGAAACCGTCGGCCTGCGCATTGGCGGCGGCGCGGCGGATGTCTTCGTCGGTGGCGTCCGGGCGGCCATAGGCGATATTGTCGCGTATCGAGCGGTGCAGCAGCGACGTGTCCTGGGTGACCATGCCGATCGCGCTGCGCAGGCTGTCTTGGGTCACATGCGCGATGTTTTGCCCGTCTATGCGGATCTCACCGCTGTCGACATCATAAAAACGCAGCAGCAGATTGATCAGCGTCGATTTGCCCGCGCCGGAGCGGCCGACCAGGCCGATTTTTTCACCGGGGCGGATGTGCAGGCTCAAGTTGTCGAGGACCTGGCGTTCGCCGTTGTAGTTGAAGTTCACCTTGTCAAAAGACACCGCGCCGCCAGCCGGCACCAGCACGCCTGCGTTCGGCGCATCTTGCACTTTGGGGCCACGGGTGAGGGTGGCCATGCCGTCCTGCACGGTGCCGATGTTTTCGAACAGCGAGGTCATCTGCCACATGATCCAGTGCGACATGCCGTTGATGCGCAACGCCATGGCGGTGATCGCCGCGACCGCGCCGGTGCCGACCTGACCCAGATGCCACAGCCACAGGGCATAGCCGCCGGCACCGATAATCAGCCCGACCACGAGCGCCTGATTGACGATCTCGAACTGACTGACCAGACGCATCTGGCGAAAACCGGTGAGTTTGAAATCCTCCATCGCCGCCCGTGCAAAGTGCGCTTCGCGTTTGGAGTGCGAGAACAGTTTCACCGTGGTGATGTTGGTGTAGGCGTCGGCAATACGCCCGGTCATCGACGATCGCGCATCAGCCTGTTCCTGGCCGACTTTCCCCAAACGCGGCACAAAATAAACCATGGCCAGCCCGAACAATGCGAGCCAGGCAATAAACGGCAGCATGAGTTTCAGGGCGAAGCCGCCAGCCAGGGCGATGATCGCGATGAAGTACACGCCGATGCCCGGTGCGATTTCGATCAGCGTGAACAACACTTCGCGCACGGCCAATGCGGTCTGCATGACCTTGGTCGTGACCCGTCCGGAGAACTCGTCGGAGAAAAAAGAGAGGCTTTGCCGCAGCATCAGCCGATGGAAATCCCAGCGCAGCCGCAGCGGCAGATTGATCGCCAGGATCTGGTGCTGAACCATGGTGCGCAGCGCCACCAGCCCGATGCTGATAAACAACACAATGCCGATGCCCCACAACACGCGGCTTTCTTGCGCGTTGACACCGCCGCCGGCCTGCCACGTCGAGAGCAGATCGACGACCTGACCAAGGAAGGAAAACAGCCAGGCTTCATAGATCGACACACCGGCACTGAGCAGCGCCAGCGCGAGGATATAACCGCGTGCGCCGCGCGTGCAGGCCCACAGGAACCGCATCAGGCCAACGGGCGGGGGTGGCGCTTCGTCGGGAGGAAATGGGTCGAGTCGTTGTTCAAACACGCGCAGCATTGTGGTCTCCGAAATCATCAGGGTCAGGGGATTCTGCCATTTAATCGCGGCGTTGAGGGTTTGCTCTATCAGCTACGCTATCTGATCAAGTGACTTGAGCAGAGCAAGATGCCGCGAACAACCTCGGTTACAGGCTGGGAGTCGATGAGCAAAGGAAATGTTTAATTTCTTTTTGACGTTTCTGTTCGTGCTCATCCCCACAGCGTCTCTTTCACTCGACAGTTACCTTCGCTACCGAGTGGCAAAAAACCAACCGGTGAGCCAGGCGTGGAAGGGCTGCAATCATGTGCTTTCTATCCTGCTGATCATGCAGTTGCTGGGCCTGGCCCTGTATTTCTTTTACATTGCGTGAGCGCTGGAGTGGAAAATTCCGATAAGCCCTGCACCTGTCGTTGTGCAAGAACTTCATGCCAAGGGCCGAGCGGGCGCTGGTATAAAAAATTTTCACCATGCTGCATCCATTTCAACCCCTGCTCCGTAAATTCAATACCCTCACTCGAAGGGTCGAAGAATTCAGGAGACGCATCATGCATACTTTTTTCAAACGCATCGTCCTCACCTGCCTGACAGTGCTGAGCCTTGGCGCTGGACTCGGTTTCGCTGCCGGTAACGTCATGGTCGGCGGCGCGGCCATGTATCCGACGAAAACCATTGTCGAAAACGCTGCCAACTCAAAAGACCACACGACACTCGTCGCAGCGGTCAAGGCTGCCGAACTGGTTGATACCCTTAACAGTAAAGGGCCGTTTACCGTCTTCGCCCCCACCAATGAGGCCTTCGCCAAATTGCCTGCCGGGACGGTCGATATGCTGGTCAAACCAGAACACAAAACAGACCTGACGAAGATTCTGACTTACCACGTCGTGCCCGGCACTCACACCGCGAAACAGTTGATGGATGAAGCCAAAATGCACGACGGCAAAGTGATGCTGAAAACCGTCCAGGGCGAATCACTGACCGTCATGCTAAGCAATGGCAAGCTGTGGTTGGTGGATGCCAAAGGAGGCAAAGCCGCCATTACTATTGCTGACGTCATGCAGTCCAACGGCGTGATTCATGTAATCGATACGGTGCTGATGCCGAATTGACTCTTGGCAAATTCGGCGGACTCTCTTCAGAGAGTCCGCCGTGGGGTCTGAAGTGGTTTACCGATTGCGGCGCGTCCACCGAGTTGCATCCGGGCTTTCCGGGCCGTTTTTTTCAGGTCCAGACATTCATCGCCGATTTGGCAACAGTGTTTGTCCACCCGGCCAATTTTTCCCTCTGCCGTCATTCCCTAGCATCGTCTCCAGGCCAGCAGCAATCACGCTGAAGCGGCCCACTCAACGAGACGGTGAACATCATGAACTCAATGAAAATCGCAATGGCGCTGTTGCTTGGCAGTCTGGGCGCACAGGCCTATGCGGATTCGGCGCCGACGCAAAACCTGCCGGTCGAAACCTATGGCTACTCGAGCAAACTCGACATCGAGCATGTGATCTCGATTACCGAGCCGGCCAATGAATGCGCGCCGGTGCCGGTACAGATGACTTACGAGGATTCCCATGGCGAGCGCCATGTTCTGCAATATCAGGTCATGGGCACTGGCTGCTCCAGTTGATTCAGTGCAGAGAAGGGAGGGTCGACACTCCTTGTCTGCTGCGCTCAGTGCTTTCTTGCTCCCGCAATATCTTCGTCCGATGCCAGTAATTCCGGGATCGACTGCTTGAGAAAATCCACCCAGGTTCTGGTCTTCGCATCAACGAACTTGCGCGACGGATAGATCGCGAACAGGTTCAACTCCTCCAGCCGGTACTCCGGCAGCACCCGCACTAACGTCCCCGCCCGCAGGCCATCCACGGCCGATGCTATCGGCTGAATGCCGATGCCCATGCCTTTCCTGATCGCGATGGTCATGCCGTCGGCGGTGTTGATGTGAAAGGGCGACACGGGAATGGTGATGGTCTCCATGCCTTGCGGCCCCTCAAACGCCCAGTGCTCCACTGGCATCACCGTGTTGACGATGCGCAGGCACTGATGTTCGGCCAGGGCGTCGGGCGAGTGGGGCATGCCGCGTTTTTCCAGATAAGCCGGCGACGCGCAGAGGATGCTGTAGGTGATACCCAGCCGTTGCGCGACGAAGCCGGAATCCGGCAGTTCGCGGGCCAGTACGATGGACATGTCGTAGCCTTCTTCGAGCAGGTCCGGTACACGGTTGGTCAGGGTCAGGTCGAACATCACCGTGGGGTGAATCTCGCGATAGCGCGCGATGGCGTCGATCACATAGTGGTTGCCGATGGCCGACATGGCGTGGATTTTCAAGCGACCCACGGGCAGGGTTTGTGCGGTGCCGGCCTCTTCGTCGGCCTCGCGGACGTCGTCGAGTATGCGTTCGCAGCGTTGCAGGTAGCGCAGGCCGGCTTCGGTCAGGGCGAGGCGGCGGGTGGTGCGGTTGATCAGGCGCGTGTGCAGGCGGGCTTCAAGGGCGGACACGGCTTTGGACACGTTGGTTGTTGTGGTGTCGAGCAGCTCGGCGGCCGCCGTAAAGCTGCCGCTTTGCGCGACGGCGACGAAGAAACGCATGCTCTGGAAAACGTCCATCGTTGTTCCGCCTTATGGTGGGTTGTGTGGTGTTGGTGAGTCGGTGTTCACTTCTAATGGCAGCCCCTCACCCTAACCCTCTCCCGGAGG
Source organism: Pseudomonas sp. CROZ-RG-20F-R04-15 (assembly GCF_022662375.1). Taxonomy (GTDB): domain Bacteria; phylum Pseudomonadota; class Gammaproteobacteria; order Pseudomonadales; family Pseudomonadaceae; genus Aquipseudomonas. The sequence goes on from NZ_JAKNQL010000007.1 coordinate 243,282, forward strand.
GAGAGGGGACTGACCGAGTTGTCTCGCGCTGTCCGCCGACCTGAAAGGCCTTGGCGATTATGGATTCGGCGCATGAGCGTCCCTCACCCCCCGCCCTCTCCCGGAGGGAGAGGGGACTGACCGAGTTGTCTTGCGCTGTCCGCCGATCTGAAATATCAAGTCGAACTCAGGATTTGAATAGCACGCGATCAGGCTCCCTCTCCCTCCGGGAGAGGGCGGGGGGTGAGGGCTGCACTCTGCGTCACGCCACAAACTTCAAGACTTACGCCCGGGAATAAACCCCGGCACCCCGGTTTCCACCACCGAATTGAAGCGGATCCGCGTGCTGATGTCTTCCTTGATCTCACGCATCGCCCGTTGCGGCAATGTCGCAACATCAAAATTCTCCTGGATATGCGCTGGCGTCGCCGAGGTCGTCAGAAACGCCGTGCCACGCTGCACCGCCCACGCCAGCGCCACTTGCGCCGGAGTCTTTTGCACATGCCGGGCAATCCCGCTCAGCACCCCATCTTCCAGCACGTTCGGCGTCATCCCGTGACCCAGCGGCGCGAACGCCAGAAGAATGATGCCGTGCTGTTGGCAGAACTCGAGCATTTCCCATTCCGGCAGGTACGGGTGCGACTCGATTTGCACCACGGCCGGTTTGATCCGTGCGTGCGCGACGATTTCTTTCAGCGCTTCCAAAGTAATGTCCGACAAACCGATGGATTTGCAGCGACCCTCATCCACCAGACTTTCCAGCGCCCGCCAGGTGTCGAGCAACGTGATCTCGCCATCGTAGATGACGTGGCCGAATACATCGCGCGGATCCTGATCGTCACCCGGCTGAAAAGCGAACGGCGTGTGGATCAGGTAGCAATCGATGTAGTCGGCTTGCAAGCGTTGGCAACTCGCCTCAAAGGCCGGTTTGACCCGCTCGGGACGGTGGTTGGTGTTCCACAGTTTGGTGGTAATGAACACGTCTTCGCGGCGAATCTGCCCGGCTGCGAACACCTGCTGGAATGCCACGCCGATCTCCGCCTCATTGCGATAGCGCTCAGCGCAGTCGAAGTGGCGGAAACCCACCTCCAACGCGCATTTGACCGCTTCAGTGGTGGTGTTCAAATCACGGAACAAGGTGCCAAAGCCAACGGCCGGCATCGAGCCTGCACCATTGTTCAGCGGCCAGCGGGTGTCGCGAAGCGCATCGTGAAAGGCCTCGTAAGTCATGGTTTTTCTCCAGTGTCGGTGGTTACAGCGGTGTCTGTTCTTTGCCTGCACGGGCGGCGAGTTTTTGCTCGAAGACGCCGACAGAATTGCCGCCCAGCGCCACGAACAGCTGCACGGTGTCTAGATAGCGCGTGGTCTTCGCCTGAATCTGCCCAAGCAGGGCTTGCTCGTACGCGCGCTCGGCTTCGAGCACTTGCAGGACGCTGTTTTCGCCTTGGGCATAAGCTTGTTGGTTGAGACGCAAACTGCTGTCGGCGGCGCGCAACGCGTCCTCCTGCGCCAGATTTTGTTCGGCGCCGTGATGGATCGCCTGCAAGCTGTCCGCGACCTGGCCGAACGACTCAATCACCGTCTGCTGATAGCGTGCGAGCGAGGCGTTGTAGCCATCGACGGCAGCCTGACGCTCGGCTTTCAGCGTGCCGCCATTGAAGATCGGCGCGGTCAGCCCGGCGGCAAACCCCCACAGCGCAGCGCCGCCATTGCCGGACGCGGCTTGTGCCAGTGAGGCCGACAACTCGATGCGCGGATAGAGATTGGCTGTCGCCACCCCCACGGCCGCGCTGGCCATGTGCAGTTCGGCTTCGGCCTGCAAGATATCCGGGCGATTGCGGGCGGTTTCCGACGGCAGGCTGACCGGCAGCGTCGACGGCAAGACAAAGTCGCTGAGGGTGAAATCCGGCGCTATCCAGTCGGCCGGGCCTTTGCCGGCGAGGATCGACAATGCATGCCGCGCCGCATCACGCTGCTGGGCGAGGGGTGGCAGCAGGGTGCGATCCTGCGCAAGCCGCGTTTCGGCCAGCGACACATCGATGCGCGTGGTACTGCCGCTTTGCTGAGCACGCCGCACCAGATCAAGGTTTTTTGAGTCATTGGCCAGCAGCGTTTGCACTGCCTCGATCTGCGCATTGGCCGAGGCGATCAGCAGTGCTTGCCGGGCCACTTCGCCGGTCAATGTGAGGTAGGCCGCTTCGTAGCGATGTTTGTGCAAATCGGCCAATGCCTGCTGGCCTTCGACTTCACGCTTGATACCACCAAAGGCATCCAGATCGAATGCCACACGCGGGCCGATGGCGTAGACGTTGGCAACGCTCGGCTGCGGCCCATTGTGGGTGCGTTGCCGTCCTCCGGCCGCCGCGAAATCCACTTGCGGATACAGCGCGCCTTCCGCTGCTACAACCGAGGCAGCGGCCTGACGCAGGGTCGCATCGGCGGCGACCAGTTCGAGGTTGCCGTCGATGGCGCGGCGCATCAGTTGGTCGAGCTTCGGCGAGCGCAACGCGGTCCACCAATCGCCGTGAAGGCGTTTGCCCATAGCGAAGCGTTGAGCGCCGGAGGATTGCTCGGCTTGCTCATCGTAGTGCTCTGATGAGCCGGCGGCGGGGCGCTGAAAATCAGGGCCGACGGTGCAGGCCGAAAGCATCACCATCAGGGCCAATGCGCTGAAGGTTCCGGGGATTGCTGAACGAGTGAAGCGCGTAGACGTTTTCATTTTTCAGACTCCACAAAGATCAGTTGGCCGCAGCCGGTTTGCGTAGCAACAGCACCAGCGGGCTCACCACGAGCATCACCAGCATCAGAATCTTGAACTGGCCCATCACCGCGACGAACGCGGCCTGATGGGTCACCAGGTGGTTCAAATGTTCCAGCGCCGGTAGCGACGTCGGCAGCGTCAGCCGATAGGGCGTCAACTGGCTGACCAGCGCCATGTGCATCGCCTGGGTGTTGTTGAAGAAAAAAATCTGCACCACCGCCACACCGAGGGTGCTGCCGTAGACGCGCATCAGGTTGAACAGTCCGGCGGCTTCCGGGCGCAATGCCGGATTGAGCGTGCTGAACGCGACCTTGCTCAGCGCTGGCATCAACACGCCGAGGCCGACACCTTGAACGAATCCGCTCCACGCCACGGGTGTCCAGTCCATCAACGGTGAGTAGCCGAGCATCAGCCAATTGGCGTAGACCACTAGCGCGATACCGGTGGCGATAAACACCCGCGTGTCGATCCAGCCCGGCGCACGCCCCATCAGCAGGAACGCGCCGACCAGGCCGATGCCGCGCGGGATGGTCAGGAAGCCAGTGGTGTCCGGCGGGTAGCCCAAGATTTCGTCGAGCATCGGCGAGGTCAGCGCCATGGTCGACAGCAGCACGAAACCGAGGGCGAAAAACATCACCGTCGACAGCACGAAATTGCGGTCGCTGAGCAACGCCTTGCTGACGAAGTGCACTGTGGCAGTCCACCGATGCACGACGAACAGGTACAACCCAAGCACGCAGACCAGCGCTTCGATGCAGATTTCCAGCGAGTCGAACCAGTCCAGGCGCTCGCCACGATCGAGGAGCATTTGCAGGCTGATCATGCCGACCGTGAACGTGCCGAAGCCGAAGAAATCATAGGGCGGACGCTGCTCGGCTTTCTTCTCGGCCAGCAGCAACGCAACCACCATGAGGATGTACGCGATCAGTGGCAGGCTGAGGTAAAACATCGGCCGCCAGTCGAGGTACTCGCAGATCAGGCCGCCGATGCTCGGGCCGCTGACGATGCCGAACAGCACCAGCGCGGTCCATTTTGCGCCAAACGCTGGACGCTTTTCTGCCGGCAGCGTTTCCAGTGCAATTGCCATCGACAGCGGCGCCAATACGCCACTGGCCAAGCCTTGCAGAATGCGCGCGGCGATAAACTCCAGCGGCGTGCTCGCCAACGTCCCAAGCCACAAACCGAGGGCAAACAACAGCAACGCTATCTGATAAACCCGCTTCAAGCCGAAGGACGCGGCGAGCCACTGAGCGATCGGCAAAGTGATCGCGCTGGCGGCCAGATACGCCGTGAAAATCCACCCGGCCTGATCGTCAGTCATCGACAGGCTGCCCTGTATCAAGCGCAGAGCGGCATTGGGCAATGGCAGGTTCATCGATTGCAGATAAGTCGTCAGTAAGGCGACAAAGCGCAATGCGCGCAGATCAGCCGTGTTGTTCATCACCCATTACCCCGCGCTGAGCAACGATTTCAGTGGGTACCACCACGGCGTGCGGTGGCCGGTGTCGACTTCGACTGTGGCGCTGGTGCCCGAGAACAGCGGCATGGCCGGGTCGGCATTGTCGAGTTCGAGGCGCACCGGCACCCGCTGCACCACCTTCACCCAGTTGCCGGTCGCGTTCTCCGGCGGCAGCAAGGCGAAGTCCGCGCCGGCGCCGGGGCTCATGCTGATCACGTGGGCCTTGAAGGGGCGGTCAGGGTAGGTGTCGAGGGTGATCGTCGCGGTCTGGCCGGGGCGCATATGCGTGACTTGGGTTTCGCGAAAGTTGGCTTCGACCCAGGTCTCGTGGTCGGAAATCAACGCGAACGCCGCGCTGCCGTTGCTGACGTAATTGCCCACTTGTAAGTCGTCGACCTTGGCCACGATGCCGTCGGCCGGTGCGGTCACTGTGGCGTAGGACAGATAGAGCTGCGCTTCGTCGAGCTGCGCCTTGGCTTCGCGCACGGTTGGATGTCGGTCGATGGCGATGTCGGGATCACCACTGAGGGCGACCACGGTGCTGGCGATCTGTTGCTCGATCGAGGCGATGCGTTGGCGTGAGACTTTCAGGTCAGTGTCGGCGCGCTCATAGGCTGCCCGCGAGACGAATTCGCTGGCGATCAGCGCTTTCTTGCGAGCGAACTCTTTCTGATCGTAGTCCGCCGACGCCCGCGCCGATTGCAGCTCGGCCTGCTGCTGGCGATAGCTGGCCTTGAGGCCGTCGATGCGCAGGCGAGCGTTGCCCAACTGAGCTTCGGCGCGGTCGACCGCGATCTGTAACGGTTGCGGGTCGAGGCGAAACAACACCTGACCTTTGCGCACGGGCTGGTTATCGTCCACCGCGATCTCGACCACTTGCCCGGACACCCGCGCATTGATCGATGCCTTGGCCACGCGGGCATAGGCGTTGTCGGTGGAAACGAAAGGCTCGTTCGTCCGGTATTGGCTATAGCCGATGACGGCGAACAGCGCGGGCAGGCCGGCCATCAACAGTGGCCGCACTCTCTGTTTGAGCGGTTTTTTCGGCGGTGTGTCCGTCAGATCCCGGATCGGCTGGGCGCTGGCGTGTGCTGCGGTGAGATCAATTGGCTGGGTCATGATCGGCTCTGTCCAGGGTGCTGAAGCCAAAACGGGGCATCGGGCCGACGTGGGCAAAGCCTGTGGCCGCGACGTGATTAATTGCTGCGAGACATCAAATCCGTGCGCGGTGGGGGAGGATCGCTCCGTACCGCTGTTTCGTCGTTGCCACACCCACTTCGAGCTGCGCCACAACAAAGCCGTTGACCAAGGAATTTCTGGTTCCTTAATTTTGTGCGATGGTGTAAGAATATGAGCGACTTCTTATCCTTGCAAGGAATTTGTACGACATGGCACAAAATAAATCGACGGAAGGAAAAGGCCGCGGCCGTCCTCGCGCCTATGACCCGCAAACTGCGCTGCAACAGGCACTCGGCGTGTTCTGGAATACCGGCTATTCGGGGGCTTCGCTGGACAGCATCGCCACCGCAGCGGGCATGAACCGGCCGAGCCTATACGCCGCGTTTGGCGATAAACACGCGCTGTACATCAAGGCGCTCGATCAATATTGGGACACCGCGCACGCCGCCATGCAGGCCGCGCTGAGCGACAGCGAGCTGACTCTGGCGCAGGCGCTGACTGGCTTTTATGAGGGACAACTGGCGATTTATTTCTCCGGCGATGGCCAGCCACGCGGCTGTTTTGCCATTGGTACGGCGACCACCGAAGCCGTCGAAGACCCGGAAATTCGCCAAGTGCTGTCGGCCAGGCTCAGTCAGCTGGACGCTGATCTGCAAGCGCGTCTGCAAAAGGCAATCGAAGCGGGCGAGCTGAAACCTGATAGCGATCTCGCCGCGCTGGCGGTGATCGCGTCTTCATTGCTGCACAGCATTTCGATCCGCGCCCGTGCAGGTAAATCCCGTGAAGAATTGAGCGCAATTGTGCGCAACGCCGTCAGCGTGATCTGCGGCTGAGCGCGCTCATGAACGGCCTCGACGACATTCTCGCGCAAGACCTGTCAGTGGTCTTTTGCGGGATCAATCCCGGTTTGCTCGCGGCGGGGCAGGGACATCATTTCGCCGGGCGCAGCAATCGCTTCTGGCGTACGTTGCATCTGGCCGGATTCACTGCCGAAGAAATACGCCCGGAAGACGACCGCTCGATTCTGCAGTATCAGTGCGGATTGACCGCCGTGGTCGCACGGCCCACCGCGCGGGCGGATCAAGTGTCGGCGCAGGAGTTTGTCGCCGCTGCGGCTGATTTCGAACAGAAGATTGCCCGCTACAAACCACGGCATGTGGCGTTTCTCGGCAAAGCGGCTTACGCGGGGCTCTCCGGGAAAAAAGCCATTGCCTGGGGGCTTCAGCCGGAAACTTTCGGCGGTGCGGCGGTCTGGGTGCTGCCCAATCCCAGCGGGCGCAATCTGGCATTTTCTCTAGAACAACTGGTCATGGCCTATCGGCAGTTGTACCAAGCCACGGCGCTTCAAAGTGCTTGAATGTCGGCCTCGATGCGCGCCGAAATCCATTGTCGACTGTAGGCCAGAACGCCCTGAGCGATGGCCGTGGGGAAGTGGATGAAACCGTGAGGCGAGAAGGGCAGCAAGTACATCTCGACCCGCGCCGATTGCGCCCAGCGCCTGGCGATGTCGAGGGTGTCGTCGCGCAGCGGATCGAGCTCACCGGCAAACAGCAGCGCAGGCGGGAAACCGCTGAAGTCGCCGTACAGCGGTGATAACGGTGGCTGGCGGCGCTGTTCGTCAGTCAGTTCCGGGGTCAGCAAGCGCAGTGCCTCGACCATGCCCGGGCCGTCCAGCACCAGCGTATCCGCCGGCGCACTGCGTACGCTTGGGGTTCCGGTCAGGTCGTAGACGCCGTAATACAGCAGCGCGCCGCTGATGCGTTGCAGCAACTCCGGCCATTGCTTGAGCGCCAGCAAGGTCGCCGCCGCCAGATGACCACCCGCCGATTCACCGACCACCACGACGGGCAGACCGGCAAATTCAGCATCACTCAAGACCCCGCGAGTCGCGTTGAGGCAGTCCTCCAGCAGACCTTCAAGCGGCGTCGAAACCGCTAATCGATAATCGACCGAGACCACCGTCACCTGGCAGGTGTTGACGATGGCGATGTTGAAATTGTCGTCCATCTGCGCATTGCCGATCACCCAGCCACCACCGTGGAAGTCCAGCACCACGCCTTTCGCCGGGCCTTTGGGACGGATGATCCGCACCGGCACGTTACCGAGCATCTTCTGCTCAGCCGTCAGACCATGCTCGCGCAACTTCCTCGCACCGCCGACCTGACTGACGCGCAATAGCGCCTGAATCAAACGCGGCGTCAGGCGATTGCGGATCTTGAAACGCGGCAGCCAAGCGAGTTTGCGGTTGAAGGCACGCACCTGCGCCAACTCGCGCTCGCCTTGCGCCCACGGTGTTTTGGTACCGCAATTGGCATTGGTCATCAGCGGTTCTTGATCAGGATGGAGAAATTCAACGCGGCGGCCACACACAGCCACGCCAGATACGGAAACAGGATCAAGCCAGTGATCAGGTCCAGTTGTATCGCCAGCACCACCATCGCCGCAACCACCAGCCACAGCACCGTGAGAATCACCATCGCCGCCAACACCTGATGCGCGCCGAAGAACACCGGCGTCCACAGTGTGTTCAAGGCAATCTGCGCCGCCCACAGCGCCAGCACAGTCTGGCTGCCGGGGATCAGGCTCAAACGGTAACCGGCCCAGGCCAGCAGCAGGTAGATAAGCGTCCAGGCCACGGGGAACGCCCAGTTGGGCGGGGTGAAACCGGGTTTGTTCAGCGTTTCGTACCACGGCCCCGGTTTGAACATCACGCCGGTGGTTGCCGCTGCTGCGCAGGCCAGAAGAAAAATGAAGAAGGTCATCGCCGATCCTTGGCTGAAATCAGCCGCTAAGGGGTTTAAGAAAAGGACGCCCCGGCGCGCGAAAAGTTTGCTGTGAAATCCAGATTGACCGGAGAGGCGATTCAATTTGAACTAAAAACTGACCACTGCGTCAGGATAATCAGTTGCCTTTTCCTACTGACGCGGATGACATCATGTACACCTATCACATCGATTACCGATTCTACGGCGAGCCTCGTACCTTTCTGCTTGAACTTAAAGAACAGCAGTTGGCCGAGCACGAGGCCGCGATGCATCTGCTGGAGTTGCACCTGGGCGACGCGGAAAACGGCCTGATCATGCCCACTGCGGATTCGACGGCCGAGGAGATTCTCGAGCAGGCCAAGCGGGTAGGGATTACAGACATCAAGGTTGTCAGCAAAACCAATTGAAGTGTGCAGCAGACGTTGGCATTGGCGGCGATCCATTGCATGCTGCGCGCACACTTCACTGTACGCCCGGAGGGCACGCCTTGACCTTGAGCCGCGCTGATCTTGCTTACGTTCTGCAAGTCCTGGAGCAAGACACGATTCACGACTTGAGTCTTATTTGTCAGGCTGTGCAGATGAATCCTCGCGACCTGTTGAATCAAGTCGCGATTGCCATGGCCGATCAGTTCCTTAGCGGTGCTCGCGACTTTCACGCATGCGACGTGGTGATGAATCTGTTGTTCGGCGATATCGTTAACGTCGGCATGGATGCCGAAATGCCCGAGCCGGCTTTCTCCATCTACCTCGCGTTTGATTCCGGAGAGCATAGGCACACCGGTGATGACGAGGAGGTCGTACCGTGGGAAAAATGGACGCGACCTGAGCTCGTGCAGATTCTTGATCGGCTGACGGGTGGCTTGTCCGGGGCTCGTCGATAGTTACACGCTCTCTAACGCTGGGTGGTCGACAAGCAGGTTCGCCCGCTCTTTATAGAACCGCAAAAACTCCTCCGCCGGCATCGCTTTGCCGAACAGCCAGCCCTGACCAAAATGCACGCCGTGATTACGCAAGTATTCGCGCTGCGCTTCAGTTTCGATGCCTTCAGCAACGATCTGCAGACGCAGACTCTTGGCCATTTCGATGATGTGGCCGGTCACTGATCCGGTGGCTGCGTCTTGCTCGATGTTGTCGACGAACGACTTGTCGATCTTCAGCACATCCAGCGGCAGTTGCTGCAAATGTTGAAGACTGGAAAAACCGGTGCCGAAATCGTCGATGGCCGCCAGATAGCCCAGTTCGCGGGCGCGATTGACTGTCGTGCGTGCGGTGTCGATCTCGACGAAACCGCGCTCGGTGGCTTCCAGCCAGATCTGTTGTTGCTGCACATCGGCGCGGCGTAATGCGGCTTCCAGCTTCGGCAGAAAGCGGCCGCTGCTGACGTCCTTCGCCGCCAGGTTGATTGCTACGTGCAGGCTGCGTTCCTTGACCAGCAACGGGCCGAGGTCGCGCATCACATTGTCGATGACCTGATCGGTGATCGGCAGAATCAAACCGCTGTGCTCGGCCAGTGGGATAAATGCATCGGGGCACACCCGCGAGCCATCCGGATGCTGCCAGCGCACCAGTGCCTCCGCACCGACGCAGGCACCGTCGCTGAGGCGGATGATCGGTTGATAGTGAACAACGAACTCGCGATTGCGCACCGCCAGTTGCAGTTCCGCCAGCGGCGACAGACGTTGCCGGGTGCGGCGCACGATCAGCAACACCAGCACCCCCGCGAGCAAGCCACCGATGGGCAACAGCAGTAATTCCCGGCGGATCAAGCCTTGCATCAGCTCATGGCGCGACAGCGCGGCGATGGCGACCCAGTCGCCGCTGTGCACGAGGGTGTAGAGATAGCCGTCGGCAAGGCCCGAATGCGGGCCGGAATGCACGCGAGCCAGGAAGTGTTCCGCGCCCGGGCGTGAGGCGCTGATCAATTGCCCGGACGCGGTGCCGACCGCCAGGTGCAAATCCTCATCAAGCATCACATGCAGAAACTGCTCGGGATCGACCAGCACGTTGAACGCCGCGTACTGCAGCGCCATCATCGGTTTCGCCGCAACGATGCGCGACTGCACGCCGAGTGAAACGCGCACGCCGTCCGAGGTGGTGAAATCCTCGCGCCATGGCGTTGCGTGCTGCCCGACCGGCCCCCAGGAACCGCAGGCGTAAATCTCTTCTTCGACGTAGCCGATCGACTTCACCGAGAGGGTGTTGATGGTCAGCAGACGCATCTCGTCGATGCTTTCCGGCGTGCACGGCGCGAGCCGCGACCCAGCGATGGATTTCAGTGCACCGGCCGCTTCACTGAAAGTCCCGTGGGCGCGACTGGAGGCGACGGAAGCGAGGGTTTCCAGGCGCTGCTGCGCCGCCGCCAGATTCAACATCCAGGCGACATAACCCATCAAAAGGAGCGGAAGCAAGACACACGGAAGGCCCAGGAGAACGCTCCCCCAGACAATGCGTTTTTTGTTCATGGCGCCACCTTGGCCACAAGGCCTGTGACGTGCGCACAGCACGGCTGTTTTCAGCCACTGCAGAATAACGCCGCTGTGTGGGGCAAATATTGCTGTAGATCAACCCGGCTGACAGTCACACAAACATCTCCTGTGGGAGCGAGCCTGCTCGCGAAGAGGAACTGCCAGCCAACATCGCTTCAGCAGACCCACCGCATTCGCGAGCAGGCTCGCTCCCACAGGTTTTGTGTGAAAACCGAGGTTTCCAGCAACGTCGGTTACCGCTCGAGTCTCAATATCCATTTGGATGACTTCACGAGCCCCGACCTTCCAACGGATGGACCAATCACGCACCCCGCGGCCCGATCGCGCAGCCATTTCCGTTCAAAGCAAAACTGTCATATTCAGTATCACTTGCCTACCCATAGTGACCAGCCCAACGCTTAAACAATGAGGCTGCACCGTGTTTCAACGTCTTTTGTGTTCGCTGTCCGTACTGAGCCTGTCCATCGCCGCCGCCCATGCTGCCGAGGCTGTACCGCTCGACACGCCGCGCCTGCAAGGCATCGACAACTTCCGCGACGTCGCCGGCATCACCACCGCGTACACCACGGCCCACGACGGCACGATGCGCGCCGGGGTGTTCTACCGTTCCAATGCGCTGACGCCGACCGCCGCCGATCTGGCGATTCTCAACGGCCTCGGTATCAAAGCCGTTTACGACTTGCGTACCCCCAGCGAAATCGCCGCCACTCCCGACACCATGATCAGCGGCGCAACCTGGCAGAACATCGACATCATCGGCAGCACCACCTCTGGCTCGAACATCACCAACATCTCCTTCAAAAGCGCCGCCGACGCCATCGCCATGATGGAGCAGACCAACCGCGCTTTCGTCAGTGACGCCGGCATGCGCGGCCAGTTCGGCAAGCTGTTCAATGAACTCGCCAGCGTCGACGCCGCGCAACTGTTCCACTGCACCGCCGGCAAGGACCGCACCGGCTGGACCGCCGCCGTGTTGCAGAGCATCGCCGGGGTCGACAACGCGACCATCATGGCCAACTACCTCGCCACCAACGACTACACCGCCGCCCGCGTCGCCGCCACGCTGAAAGCGCTGCCGCCGAGCATGGCCGCCATTTACGAACCGCTGCTCGGCGTGCAGGCCAGCTACCTGCAGGCCGGCCTCGACGAAGTCACCGCGCAATACGGCAGCATGGACAACTACCTCAAACAAGGCCTCGGTCTGTCGCAGGAAACCATCTATGTGCTGCGCGGCAAACTGGTCGAATACAACAGCCTACCGGGTCAGGCCGGGCTGATCGGCAACGCCGCTGCCGGCGCCGAACTGCTCCGCCAATTGCAGAACACCAGCCTGTCCGGCATCTACAGCGCCTACAACTACTACCTGCAATCGGCCATCGACGCCAGCACCCTCGGCGGTGTCGAATCCCAGGTCGGCGGCCAGGTTCACGCCGACGCCGCCAGCTACCTGCTGCGCCAAAACGCAATGATCGAACAAGCCGCTGCACCATTCGCCAGCGGCACTGATCTCAAGGTCGGCCAATATCGCCTCTGGACCACCGCGCTCGCCGGCTACCTCGGCACCGACGGCTCGGCACACGCCGAGAGCAGCAACGAACACAGCCAAGGCCTGATGGTCGGCATCACCCAGCGCTTCAGCGAACAGCTCAGCGCACGCGGCGGCTTCGGCTACAGCAAAGGCACTGTTGGCGGCGCGGGTGGCGAAGCCGACACCGACTTCACCTTCCTCAACGTCGGCGCCCGCTACGGCTTCACCAGCCTCGAACAAGGCCTGTTTCTCGACGCCAATGCCAGCGCCGGCTACGTCGACTACGACAGCAAACGCGACCTCGGCGGTGGCCTCGGCACCGCGAAAGGCAACAGCCACGGCAACCTCACCGGCGCCACCGTCGCCCTCGGCTACCGCGCCCCGGCCAACGGCATGACCTTCGAGCCAAGCCTGGGTTTGCGCGTCAGCCACCTCGACCTCAACGGCTTCAAAGAAAAGGGCAGCGAACTGTCACTCGACGTCGACGACAACAGCGCCACCCGCCGCAGCGCCGTCGCCAACCTCAACGTCGGCTTCGCCCCGGTGGCGATGGGCGCATGGCAACTGGTGCCGGGCGTACAAGTGGGCTACGAACGCACACTGGGCGACAACCAGGTCGACAGCCAAAGCCACCTGCTGGGCCTCGACATCGAACAACGCGCGGCGTTTGATAATCTCGATCAGTTCAGCGGCGGTGTGAATGTGATGGCCAGCCTCGGCGCCCTGAGCCTCGGCGCAGAAGTCGGCGCCAATGGCGGCGGCGACAGCCACGGCTTCAACGGCGGCCTCAAGGCCAGCTACTCCTTCTAAAAACCACACGGGCTCAAGGATGACTCCCAATCCAACAAACACCCCAAAAACCAATGTGGGAGCGAGCTTGCTCGCGAAAGCGCCAGACCAGTCAACATCAAATCGACTGACCCAGCGCGTTCGCGAGCAAGCCCGCTCCCACAAAAGCCCCTCACCCTAACCCTCTCCCTCGGGAGAGGGGAATTACCGAGGCGTCTTGCGTCATGCATCGACCTGAAAGATCGAGGCGATTATGGATTCAAAGCAAGACTCTCAGGTCGGTGTAGATCTTCAATATCCCCGGCTCGGTTCCCTCTCCTTGGGGAGAGGGATAGGCGGGCGGCGTTCCGATGAGGGGAACGCAGTCACCGCAACATCAACTGGCCAACTCGGTCAAACGCCTCCGCGCCCACTCCTCGATCAACCGCGCCGGCGTGCCATCCCCATGCTTAGCGACCCATCGGCGCAGTGCGACGTTTAGCTAAATCTTCTCACCACAAGGTACCTTGCAAACCTGTTACCCAATCACCCCCGAGCCCGAAACTCTGCCGGACTCACCCCAAAAGCCCCCTGAAAATACTGACAAAACCGCCCCACATTGCTAAACCCGAACCGCAACGCCACCTCCGTCACCGACCCCGAACCACGCTGTTTCAACACCTCATAAGCCCGCTCCAGCCGCACCTGCCGCTGATACGCCACAATCGACATCCCGACAAACCGCCGAAACCCTTCCTGCAACGCGCGCTGACTGACATGGCTCAACCGCGCCAGATCCACACCACTCACCAACTGCTCCGGATGCGCCTGAATAAACTCCACCGCCAGCTTCACATGCCGTGGTGCAACCATCGGCGCCGGCCGCTGCAACGCCTCGGAAAAATTATGCGGCCACGCCTCCAGCACCGCATCAATCAACATCTCGCGCAACCGCGACGGCATCAACGTCCCGCTGCTGAGCAGCAGATCAAACTCCGCCCCCGTCGCCAGATCAATCAACGCCCGAATCCCCTGAAACGCTGCAGTGTTCAGGTCCACGCTGGGTGCAAAAACGATCTTCTGCAGAATCGGCTTATCCAACAGCATCGACAACCGCTCGGTGAGTTGATGACGATTGATCGACATGCCGTGATGCGCATGATCATCAACAAAGCGCATCGAACGAATATCGGCCTTATCAACCGCCAGGCCCACATGCGTCACACCGATGGACTCGGTCGCGTGATTGAAAACAATCTTGCCCGCCGTGGGGATCACAAACGTGATCTCATCCTGCGGATCGGGAAACGAAACGCTGAAATCGCCGTGGTAATGCATGCGCCGGAAACTGACGCCATCGTGCCGCCCATAAACGCCGCCGATAATGATGTTCGACGGCAGCGGCGGAGAGTCGGAATATCGGTTGCCGAAGAATCGGGAGAACAACGCGCCGAAGTCATCGGAACGGAGATTGTCGGAGCGCAGGATGATTTGCTGGCGAACGGGAGTCGGAAACACCTTGGCGGCACCTTCGGTTGGGGGCTCTAGGACTGGGGTGTAGGGCAGGGCGCCGAGGAGATTAGCAGAGGCAATATGACGCGTTTGTGACAGCCAGAAACATGCCGTTACAGCGCCGCGCCACGTTTACGCAACGGACACTCGGCAGGCCATGGTCGACATGGCAACCTGCTCGCATCCGTACTCAGCAAAAAACCAAGGCATCGCGCCGAGCGCCCAGCCTTGTTTACCGAGACCTGAAAGCATTCAAGTAAATTGGAGCGGCAATGCAAGCCAACACACAAACACTCCCCATCACCCTGACCCCGGAACTCGACTTCGACCAAACCGCCGCCAGCGCTTTCGGCGAATCGCTGACCCACGAATACACCCAAGCCACGCCATTCCCGCACATCGTCATCGACAACTTCCTGCAAGCCGACGTCATCGCCAGCATCCGCGAACACTTCCCGGTCGAACCGACCCAAAACGAACAGACCTACGAGCGCGGCTACAAAGGCCAACTCAAACGCCAGATCAGCCCCAACGCCTGCAGCCCCTACCTGAAGAACGTCTTCAACACCTTCAACTCCGCACCCATGCTGGAGTTCCTCGAAAAACTCACCGGCATTCAAGGGCTGATTCCTGATCCTTATTTCGCCGGCGGCGGATTACACGAAACCAAAACCGGCGGCTTCCTCGGCGTGCACTCTGATTTTCGGCTGAACAAGAAGCTCAACGTTGAGCGGCGGTTGAACGTGATTATTTACCTCACCGAGGATTGGCAAGAGGCGTATGGCGGCAACCTGGAGCTTTGGGATGTGGGGATGAAAAAGTGCCTGAAGAAGGTGCTGCCGGTTTATAACCGGTGTGTGATTTTCAATACGGATAAGGACAGCAATCACGGGCATCCGGAGCCGTTGACTACGCCGGAACACATCACTCGGCGGTCGATTGCGCTTTATTACTACACGGCGAGTGGGGTGGGTGGGGAGCCGGGGCAGAGGAATAAAACGCACTATAAGCCGCGGCCGAAGGATCGGTGGAGTTTGATGTACTACGTGAATAAATTGTTTAAGAAGAAAGGTTGAAGGCGGAATGTTCAGGGACGCGCCATATTTTTTTGTTGAGTGATGAGTAGCTCTTGCGAAGTCTGCTTTCGGCGCAACCAACCGACCACAAGCGATTGTTTTCGATTCCAAGTAGCCGTTCGACCTATGTAAGAGTGAACTGGTAAAGTTGAATCTGCCCAGTGATGGTAATAGGTCGACTGGATTGTTTTTGGAGCTTGATGATGGGTTTCTCCTCAACGTTGTGGGAATGGTACGGCCAAGATGAATACAAACGTGTTCTTGCAGTGTGCGAGGCAATCCCGGCTCTTGAGTTCCTCGCACTGACATCGGATATGCAGCAGAAAACCATCCCGGATTGCCCTGCATGTGAAACCTGGTCACAGATGATCCTTCCGTTGAACGAGGTTCTTACAGTCTGTGGCAGCGCGTTACCAGCGCAGATCAATACACGGCTGCGAGACCTTTGGGAGCGATGCAATAGCCTTACTGAGGCTGCATTCTACTGTCATGATCGACTGATATTTGATCATGACGAGTGGCGGCCAATAAGGACTGCGTCCGCAGATGTGCTCGATCTAATGGAGCTAATGGACATCAATCCATTCCTGGATGATTTGCTACTGGATTGTGAAAACCTTGCTCGCGGAATAAAACGTTGAGCATTTTTGCAATCAAGTGGCGATATGGCGTGCATATCGATGCGCCCTGGCAACTGCCTGCTTCTGGCCGATTGCTGCCCTTGAATGCAATCAGAGGCAGCCTTTCCCATCTGAGTTGTGACGTCTCGCAAGCTCGGTGTTGTTGTGACGGCTGCTCTGGCGACATATCAGATATTGAATGCTGAAAACAAACCTATGGAAGCTGCGCGCCAAGGAATCATTGTCGGTGCTGGGGCATTTGGTGGGATTCTTGCGGAGTTGGGCGTCAGCGCATTTTGTGGACCTGGTGCTCCCATTTGTGCAATCGCAGTGGTCTTGGTTGGAACAATCGCAGGCGGTGTTGCGGGCGAAGCTGTTGCGAGTTCATTGGATGAAGAGCTTGAGGAGTTCACGCATTGGAACATCTTCTGACTGAGCCACAACTGACCAAGGTCAGAGCGGCACTCTCCGAGCCATTCAACGACTTTCCTGTCGAATATGACTATCTGGTGAGGAAGTTCAGAGGCGTCGACCCTGACGTTCTTTACGAAATCCTCTATTCAGAGGTCGCTCCGGTGTGTTTCACCAATCTTGTGGCCGCTGTACCTCCTGTGTGGACAGGCTTCGACCCCGAAACTCTCAGAGAGTCGATTGAGGAAAGGTTGGCTGCGAGAGAGCGTAATTGGTTTCGTCGGCAGTTCGACAAGGTGCTGGTGCGTTGGTTGAAATACAACTACGCCTACATCTGGAAGGAGATCGCCAGTAGGCTGTAGCTTGCAGAACAAGGTGGGTTCACAAAGGCAATAACTCGATGCCAAACATAGTTAAGAAATGGTCCTGTTCAGTATTTCATCTGTGTCTATTTTTTGGTGTTATCGCTTTGCGCACATTTCGATATCGGCTTGGTTGGTTATCTCTGAGTCGATACCTAATCTGTATTTACAATAATCGATGATGTCTTGTCGCTGCTCGCTCGTGAGTTTTTCTATACGTCGATAATTTCCGTCATTCGCATGAATGTTGAAAAACTGCATTCGAAAGGTCGGATGCTTTTTGATGAAATATATTCGAGTGATTTCGCTGTCTGAAACTTCGTTATAGAAGCCTGTATTCAGAATAAGCAAAAGTGAAATTAGAGAAGCGAACATCAAATATCTCATACCGGCCTTGGCTTGAGTGGTGGTAATCATTCTGTCTTCGTGCGTATGTTTGATCAACCTCCATGACGGCATCCCAACCGTCATGGAGGGATTTTCGTTACTCCACCGGCACCACGTTATCCAACGCCCGATTCACCGCCAACTCCCAAAGCATTACCACCTGCGCAATGCCTTGCAGTGTCTTGCGTGCCGGTCCCTGCACCAGCCCGATCACATCCCCAAGCATCACCGATGCCGAGCCGAGTGATTCACTGGCATTTACCAGCAATTCCTCAGTCTTGGTGTTCGGGTTGGCGATGAACATCTTGTTGGTTTGGTACGGGGTGAGCATGATTTCCGGGGCAGGGCCGAGATAGTGGGAGAGGGCGCGGTCGACGGCTTCGTTGAATTTCTTGGCGTCTGGGGATTCGTCGCCCGATATTGGATCGGCTTCTGGCGGATTCGGTGTGATTTTGAACATGATGTAACTCCCTTGTGTCGCTTAAAAGGAGCCATCACCCACTCGCTACCAAACGATGGGTGGCGGCCATGCACAGGTTGGTAGACCGGGACACAAGGAAAACCGGCGCGCTCGAAAGCGCCCTGCGCATGACCACCATAAAAGCCAGGCGAAGACTTTCGCCAATAGTGAAATTGCGCACCTTGTATACACGGGCTACCAAACCCGATCACTGCTATTCAGTGACCGACCCACGATAGAACCCGCCCACCCGGCGCACAAGCCGGCGGATTCTGGCGTAGTCGTAGGCAACGGCGCAAGGCGTTGTAGCCTGTCGGACGTATCTCGGAACGTTTTTAAACCGGTCGTTGAAATGCCAGGCGTGTGAGGCCTGGCATCCTTAAACAGCGTCGATCATCAACGCGCGTCAACCCTCGGTTTTACTTACACACGGCATCCGCCACGCGATAACCATCCACCAGCGGTGCTTTGCTCACGTCCAGTTCGATGCGGCAGCTTTGTTCGGCCTTTTCGCCCCATTTCATTTGGTAGACCTTGCCTTCACCCACCGACAGCAACACTTGACCGGCCTGGCCGACGACGCCGGCGCTGGCGCCTTTTTCGTTGGTGATGGGGGTGCCGAACGGCGGTTGTTTGCCGTTCTTGAGGCGTACGTTGAGCAGGGCTTTTTCCGAGCGGCTGGCGGCGAAGCTGGCTTTGACCACGGCGCCGCGACGGGGCACGACGTTGGTCACGCCTTCTTCGATGTCGATGTTGTTGTCCAGCTCGCCGGTGTCGAGTGCCACGCGGTTTTTGCGGTACGGCGTGACGTACGGCACGAGGGCGTAACCCTTGGCGTTGGTCAGGGTGCCGGGGGCGTTGAGGACGCCGACATCCGGGGTGTCTTTGACTTCGACCAGGGCCACGGTTTCGCCGAGGGTCTGGCCGAATTCGAGGCCGTCGCTGTGACCGAGCACTGAGCCGGCGGCGCTCACCGAGGTCTGGCGGTAGCCGCTGCCGACGCTTACGCCCGCGCCGAGTTGGGCGAACGGTGCGCGGTAGCCGATCAGGGCGGAGCCGTTGTTGCCGCCATTGTCGGAGCGGTTGGCGTTGACGTTGTAGTTGAGGTTGCCGTCGCGCCCGCTCAGGCCAGCACGCTGGTCGAGGCTGCCGTCGTTGTTGCGCGTGACGGTGTAGGTGCCGGTGCTGCGCGTCTGGCCGATGGGCATCGAAACGGTGAACACCACTTGATTGTTCTGGCCGAAGTTGTCGGTCAGGGTCTTGCTCGCGTAGATGCCGTAGGTCACGCCCTTGTGTTGGGTGTTGAAGCCCAATTGCATCTGTTTGTCTTCGCGCGAGCTGCCCCAATAGTTCTGCTTGCTCATGTTCAGGTAGAACGAGCCGTAGCTGTCGAGCGCCTGGTTGATGCTGGCTTCGACTT
Organism: Pseudomonas sp. CROZ-RG-20F-R04-15; assembly: GCF_022662375.1. Taxonomy (GTDB): domain Bacteria; phylum Pseudomonadota; class Gammaproteobacteria; order Pseudomonadales; family Pseudomonadaceae; genus Aquipseudomonas. The sequence continues at coordinate 262,457 of NZ_JAKNQL010000007.1, forward strand.
TGCTGCGCTTGGAGAAGGTGTTGAATTCGTTCGGTTCCTGCAGGCTCACCGCTTCATCAAAGTCGCGATAGCCTTCGGTGGAATAGCGATAGCCGGCGAAGCGTACCGAGGTGCCAGTCTCGAAGGCCTTGCCGTAACGCACGCCAAAGCTCTGGCCTTTCTGTTTGCCGGCCGCGACGCCGGAGCCGCTTGGAACGTCGGTCTGGGCCTGGGTCACGTCCAGCGACACGGCGCCCAGACTGCCGAGGCTTTTGCCCACGCCGATGACGCCGGCGCGATAGAAGTCAGCGCCCAACAGGCCGCCATACAACGTCAGGTCGAACGGCAAACCGTACGCCAGCGACGCTTGGGCGAAGGCCGGACGCTGGCCGCCGTCGACGGCGTTGTACTCACCGGCGGTGGCGCTGTAACGCCAGGTGTTTTCCCGCAGCATGTTGGCCAGCGTGGCGTACGGCTGGGTGAAGCGCCGTTCGCGGCCGTCGGCTTCGGTGATGATGACTTCCAGGTCGCCGCTGCCCGACGCGGCGTTGAGGTCGTCGATTTCGAACGCTCCCGGCGCCACGTACGTGGTGTACAGCGAGTAGCCGTTCTGGCGCACTTCGACTTTGGCCTGGGTTTCGGCGATGCCGCGAATGATCGGCGCATAACCCTGCATCGAGTCCGGCAGCATGCCCATGTCGGACGCCACTTGGGCGCCGCGAAACGGAATGCTGTCGAACACATCGCCCGGGGTGAAGCTTTCGCCGAGGGTCAGGGTGCCTTTGATTGCAGTCAAATCGCGCTGCGCGTAGGTGTTGCTGCGCTGCCAGTCCTGCTGGCCGTCTTCATCCTGACGGAACGAGGAGCTGGAGCGAAAACGCCAGTCGCCGAGGTTGAATCCGCCGTTGGCGTAGAGGTTGTATTGCGTGCCGTTGCCACGGGCGTCGGACTGGGTGTTGGCCGCCGAGAACTGATAGTTGAGCATCGCCGCGTTGATCCCGCGATCCCATTCTTCGGGGGCAACATAACCGGCGGCATCGCGGCGCAGAGCGATCTGCGGCACGCTGATGTCGAGGGCCAGACGCCCGGCGTCGAAGCTCACCGAAGCGCCTTCGATCAGTTCGGCAAGGTCGATGCACGCGGGGAATGTTTCGCCCGGGGGCAGGAATGCATCGACCTTGACCCCCAGTTCCTTGAGAAATGCTTCGGACAGACAGGCGCGTACCTCAGCGCTTTTCGCGTCCTTGGCGAAGGTCATGTCGCGGCGGTCGAAGAAGCTCTGATTCAGACGGATTACCACCGGATAGGTGCCGGGGCCGATGCTGCCGCTGTTGGCGATGGCGTCCAGATCGAGGTTGGGCCCGGCGCTGGCGCCACCGAAGGGCTGCATGAAGCTGGCATCAAATTTCGCCGGTTCATCTGCGCTCGCCGAGCTGCCCATCAGCGCCGCGAGGATGGCGACCGACAGATGCAATGGAACAAAAGGCGCAGACTGACGATGACGGTTCAGGGCTTCGATTCGCATGACAATACTCAACACTCGGCCGCCACGCGGCATCGGCAGCGTGCAGGCAGGTTCGCAAGGAAAGGGGTGACGGTGTTACGGGGCGCTGCTCAGCTCGACTTTTTTCGGCTCGCTGTAACCGCCGTAGTCGTTGATCGCGGAGAACACCACCGCCCCGCTGCGGCCGCTGAAACCTGGCAGTGCGTAACGCTGGCTGCTCATCGGCGCGACCATTTTCGGTTCGTTGACTTCAACGATTTGCGCACCGGCCTCGACTTTCACGCCGATAAAGGACACGTGAAACGCTGTCGGGTTGTTGACCACCAGCACCGGTTTGCCTTGTTCCTGTTGCAGGCTCCAGCGCAGTTGAGGTGGCGCATCCATCGCGCTGCCCTTCAGGGTGGGCGGGCGATAGAAGACTTTGATCCGCGTGCGCATGGCGATTTTCAGGGTGTTGGCGTCAGCCTTGCCGGCCAGCGGAATTTCCTGGGCGTTGAAGTAGAAGACCGATTCGCGGTCTTGCGGCAGATCGCCGGGGACTTTCTGGATGCGCACCATTTGCTCTTTGCGCGGATCGAGGCGAAACAGCGGCGGGGTGGCCACGAACGGGGTCGCAGAGGTGTTGTCGTCGGCCTCGGTGTTGATCCAGGCTTGCACCGCGTAGGGCTCGGCCGTGGTATTGCTGACCGTGATCGAGGCATCGCGTTTGTTGCCGTCGTACACGATGCGCGTGCCGCCGAGCATCACACCGGCCTGGCTGAAACTGCTGAGCAACGTTGCACTCAGCAACACGGCCAACACCGATGCGGTTTTGAAGGGGGTTTTTGCTGGTTTCATTGCGTTCATCCTCTTGTCGGCACGGCCACAAAAACCGTGGCAAAGGGAAGGGCCTCCGGCGGCGCCAATCGCCGCCGGAGGCTGACCGGACTTACTGGTAGTCGACGGTAAACGCGGCTTTGGCGTTGGCCGGACCGGAAGTGGCTGCGCCGGTGGCGACGTAGTTGGCGGTGAAGCGCAGCGGCTGGGTCAGGTCCAGATACGGCGAGGATTCCAGGCCCAGTTGCACGTCTTTGCCGGACGCATCCTTGATCTGCACGGCGACGTTGGTGGCCACGCCGGCTTCTGGCAGCAGGCCGATCCACTGGCCGCTGGAACCGGCGTTGCCGCTCAGCGAAAGGAACTTGACCACGGCTTTCTTGCCGGTGACGTTGCAGCCCGGTGCGGTGGTGTCGATGGTCAGGGTGAACGCGCCGCCACCCGCTACTGCGCCGGCCGTGGCCAGGGAGGTCGCCGGCACGCTGCCGAGGCCAACGTCGCCGGCACCGGCCGAACCGTTGAGGTCGGAAACCACGACCGGGCAGGTGTTGTCGGTCACGCTGCCGACAAAGTTGATTTCACCGTCAGCGGCCATTGCGGCTTGCGAAGCAGCTGCCAGAACCAGGGCCAGGGACAAACCTTTGAGCGCAAAATTTTTCATGATCACTTCCAGATATTGAGTAAATGTCCTTAAGCCCGAAGGCCCTGAGACGGATCGACGTCGCCATCCCGTCGGGGGCAGAGCGTGGCGTCTGAGGCTCATTATCGGGATGCGAATCGGGGCGCTATGTAGGGAAAATCCCTTTGCGTGTAGGAAAATTCCTAGCGCTGCTGTGCGATCAATAAGTCGTTGGCCAAAAAAACGCCCCGCCTCTGGCACCGCACGAAATGGGCGATGGCAAAGGGGAGCGTCGGGAAAAACAGGTGGATTGTTGTGGGGGGATTTCAGCGGTAAGTCACGGTGAAACTCGCATGGCCATTAGCGGTGCCGGGCTGCGGCGTCGGCCCATCGCCGGTCTGGATATAACGGGCGCGGAGCGGCACTGACGTCACGCCGTTGACGATCCGATTGAGGCGCACGGGCTGGCCCAGATTCATCGGCGTGCCGTTGTCCTGCAACACCTGAATGGCCACGCCTTGCGCCGTCGAATCGCTCGACAGGCTCAGGACACCGTTGGCCGCGTCGAGGATGGTTGAGGTCTTGTCGGCATCGATCTGAATGTTGGCGAAGTTGCCGTTGAAGTAGCCGTTGGTGTTCGAAGGGTAGTTGTTGCCGGCGATGCAGGCGTTGAGGGTAATGGCGAACGGCTGGTCCTGGGTGGTGGAGTTTTTGCCGTTGAACACGCGTTTTTCCCAGGTGCCCATTGGCACGTTGATCTGGTTGCCCGGTGCGGCGGGCAGGGAGCAGCCGGCCAGGGTCACGGTGGCGGTGAAGGTCAGGTCGAACATTGGACCCATGTCCGAAGTGCCAGTGGCGACCAGTTGGTTGATGGTGTGGGTGCCAGGCGCGATGTCACCGGTCTTGATCAGCGCATAACGCATCATCGCCTGGTTCATGTTCGCCTGGCTTGGAGCGGTGCGATTCATGTTGAAGGGAATGAATCGGTTGGGATTACCCGGCGGCGTAATCCAGGCGGCAGCGAAACCGGTCATGTAGATGGCCAGGCCAATGCCGGGCACGTTGGTCTGCAGCAAGGCATTGGCCGGCACATCCAGCACATCCACCGGAATGTTTACCACCACCGGACCGATCAGTGTTGTGTTGTAGGTGGCCGTGCCATAACACAGCAAGGTGTCACCGAAATTCAGCTGGCGCATGGTGCCGTTGGTGTTCAGCGTGGTGCCGATCGGCACGTCTCGCGGCGCGAACACCGCGCCGCCGGTGAGCGTCAACTGCTTGACCGTATTGTTGCCCGTCGCCCACGTGCAAGCCGCCATCGCCGGCGCCGCCATCAGCATCAACGCCGATGCGCCAAGCCCGCCCAGCATTCGTAACCCGATCTTCATGGTGTATGCCCTCCTGAGAAGAAAACGGCCATTCAATGCAGGCTGACTGCATCTGGACGTTGTTGGCGTCGGCCAACGAAGGGCTGAATTATCAGGATCACAAGGGGCGCATCGAATAGTCGGCTTCCCGCTGGCTTGTAGGAAATTTCCCAGAGGTTTCGGCACCAACGAGATCAAGGTCAATCCGAGTCGTGATACCCGGAAGCAGGCAGCGATCCTTGATACTACGTTGATGCAACCCTGATGGGCACCGAGTCTTGAGCAAATTGATCGACTGAGTCTGAAAGGCAGCGGCGAATAATTCACCGCTTAACCCAAGCGTTTGCGCACCGCTTTCAACACCGCTTCGATGTACCACCAAAGCCAAACAATGAACGCAGTTTGCTGCCCAGCGTCCGCTCATAGAATGGAGTGGTTTGTGTAAAGAAGTAATCGCTCAGGTCCTGTTCACCTTCCTGAATGCGATACAGGCCAACGTCCTCGCCATCGGGTGCGGTGTCCCTGGCAACTTGACTGGCTTCGCGCAAGATCAATTCAATATCGCCGTCCGCTTCGATGCCAACCACCAGGTGAGGCTTTTCATCCGTCGTTACGTTGTACATCAGCGCCAGAAACCCACGCTTGATGTTGCGATGTCTGGCGAATAACGGCGTGAGCGCGTTCACCATCCTTGTCGGATATTGCGCTGGCTGCCCGAGTTGCACGTGGGCGTCTTTTTCCAATGTGCGTTGTGTGGTCCGGCCCATCTCGGGGGACAGCAGGTTTTGCACTTCTTCCGGGAGAAACTCTTTGCCATAGGGCGACTTCGGTTCCAGGAACAGCGGGGTGCCCAGTGTCATTTCAAACAGGGATCTGGCCGGAATTTCCAGATAGGACTCGCCACGAGCTATGGACTGTTCCAGGGTTTGCAACGAGGTAAAAAACGGGATGACTGCCGTGCCGTCCTGCTTTTCCCAATGTGCGATGCTGATTTGGCTGCCAGCCTCAAGGTCAATGTGCCCCTTGCCTGCGCCGGTGGAGCCTGGGACATAAACCATGGAGTTCAGCAGCGTCTTGAAAAAATCAGGTCGGCGGGCCGGTTCCTTCGCAGCCAACTCCAGCGATTGTTCTAGGGTGTTTTCTTCCTGGGTATTGCTGATGTCCATCGGTCGTTCCATAAAAACAGACAAAAAATGAATGGCAAAGAGTAGATCAGTCGCTGCTGCACCCTAGCAGGATCCAGCGTTTCCCTTGAGCGTGTACGTCGTAGGCAAACTCCCAGAAAACCGGATAACCCGGACGCCCCTTTACGTATCTGAAGGCGCTTATCTGGTCAGCCTCATCGACATGTGCAAGTCGCATCATTTCGCTGGCAAGTTGCGTGATTTCTTCGCGTTTAAAACTTTCATACGCCTCCATTGTTGTAACGGCTTGCCCGGCAGAATCGTGAGCAGGTTTTTACGCGCCTGTGAAAAGGTGAAGAAAAGCCTTCTGATAAATCTGAAATTTGATGGGGTAGGATGCTCACACACTGGAATAGCCTTCTTCATCAAGGACGCGACATTTATGGAAAACCTCTTTTCTCAAGTCAGCGAACGTTTGCATGATCGCCGATTCGCGGTAGCGGATAACACGCAGGGGTTGTCGGGTAGCGGGACGGTGTTTCATTACCGTGTTGAGGGTTCGGGCATTTCCGGCACTTACCAGGGCGGGCGGATTCGTATGGGGCATCAGGTTGGCCGCGTGACCGGCCCTGACACCATTGAGTTACTGTTTCATTGCCTGACAACCGAGAATGAAATGCTGTCCGGTTGGTCACGTGGCATTGTTGGCGTTAATGACGCAGGACGAACTACGTTGAGTTTTGTGTGGGGGTGGTTGTCCGGCGCAAGCGGCGGCGGGGAATCGAGTTATGTTGAGGTTGTGACCTGGCGCGAGCCCAACGATGTCGATTGACTACGTCATCCAAAGTTACCGGTGGGAGCATCGGGCCGACGGTCTACACGCAATAGATGAGGGGCATTTGATGAGCAAACTGTCAGCAATGATCGCGCAAGCGAGTGCGGGGCTTTCCGTGCAGCAGCGTATTTCGGAAGAGCAGTGGACGGCAATTGCGCGGCAATGTGGGGACGAAGAGGTTGCTGAAATACGCGATCGAATTGACGCGCTGAGGGCTGAGTTGGCGACGGTTGAGGATTGGGATGGCGATACTCAGGATGAAATCCATTTGGCGATCTCACGCTTTTCCCGGATGTTGAGGAGCGCTACAGGGGATGGTGGTTAAGGGGTGTTTTGCAGGAGCTGACCGAGGGTCTGCAGTTCACCTTTTTCGACGTCGGAGACGAGGACGTAGCGCATGTGGTTTGCTTGCCACGAGACGACGTTGAAGCCGCGGATTGATTGGGCTTGCTGAGGCTTGTCGGCGTCGGGGGTGGGCAGGATGAACACGTTGATGATGTGTTTGGCGTGGCCGTAGCTGAGGGCGGCGGCGGTTTGATGTTGCAGGTAATCGAGGCGGCCGCCCAGCAGCGGGAAGCCTTGCGCGGTGTAGTCGAACACCGGTGGCGAGAAGTCGAGTTTGCCGGTGAACCACGGTTTGACGGTGTGGCGATCAGAGGAGACGACGTCGTTGAGGTGTTCGCCCATCAGCGAGCGCACGTGGCTGGAGACGGCTTCGTCCATCAATGGTTGTTCGCTGCCGGGCGTGGCGACGTAAAGCATCACCGCCAGCGCTAACGCCGTTGCGGAAAACGCTGGGGCGAACCACTTGCGCCAGCGCTCCATAAAACCAATCGCGGGTGCTTCAGGCGTAAAGAGACTGGCGGCCAACGATGCAGGCGCCGGGTAATACGCAGCATGGCGCTTTACGCTGACTTTCAGCGCTCTCACTTCCTCACACACCCGTGCACATTCCGCACACGCAGCCAAATGCGCCGCCACCTCCGCAGCCAAAGCCGAATCAAGTTCCTGATCCACATAACCCTGCAACCGCACCCGGCACACCGGGCAATCAAGTTCATTCATGATCGTGCAACTTCAGTAATTCAACTTTGAGCATCGCGCGGGCCCGGGCCAGTCGCGACATGACGGTGCCGATCGGAATGTCGGCGACCAGAGCGATGTCTTTGTAGGGCAGGTCTTCGAGTTCTTTGAGCACGATCACCTCGCGATACGCTGGCGGCAGGGCGCTGAGGGCTTGCTGGAGCAACGCGGCGTTTTCCATGTGGATGGCCAGCAGTTCCGGGGTCTGGCTGTGGCTGAGCGCGCCTTGGTGTTCGCCGATGTCGTCGTCAATCGGCACCCAATGCCGCCCGGCCGAAGCTTTGAGCCAGGTATAGCTTTCGTTGCGCACGATGGTCAGGAACCACGCCTTGGCGTTGCCATCGGCGAAACGCTGCAAAAACCTGAAGGCGCGCAAGGCGCTTTCCTGCACGACGTCGCGCGCGGCGCTGTCGTTGCCGGTCAGCCAGCGCGCGAGGTTGTAGGCGGCGTCCAGATGGGGCGCTATCAGTTCCTCGAATTGCTTCATGGTCGGTTCCGCACCGTCACACCTCTATAACCGTGCTGCGTGGGCGTTTATTCCCGCAAAATTATTTATTTTTTTGCGCGGAATAAACCGCCGCCGCGCCGGGTTTCCCTCGTGTCAGCTACCTCACTGTAGTTCGCCCGCGAGGACACACCGATGGACATGCAAACAAAATCTCAACGCCGCACCGACGGCTTGCTCAACCCTGACCGGCGCTCGCTGCTCAAGTGCTCGGCGTGGGCCGGGGCCGGCGTCATTTGGGCCTTGCATGGCGGCATTCCGAAAGCCTTTGCGCTGGATGCAGCGGGCAACGTCAGCGACCCCAAAGCGTTGGCCAGCACCTTTCATTTCGTGCAGATCAGCGACTCGCACATCGGTTTCAACAAGGAAGCCAATCCTGAACCGGTGAAGACTTTGCAGGTGGCGATCGACAAAGTGATCGCACTGCCGAAACGGCCATCGCTGATCCTCCACACCGGCGACATCACCCACCTGTCCAAAGCCGAAGAGTTCGATACTGCCGCGCAGTTGCTCAAGGCGCTGCCGGCGACCGTGCATTACGTGCCCGGCGAGCACGACACGCTCGATGCGGGCGGCGGTGCGCTGTATCTCGAACGCTATGGCAAGGGCACCAAAGGCAATGGCTGGTACAGCTTCGACGACCACGGCGTGCATTTCATTGCGCTGGTGAATGTCTTCAATTTTCAGGCCGGACGGGAAGCCAACCTCGGTGCCGAGCAACTGGCGTGGCTGGCCGATGACTTGCGCGCGGTGTCGAGCAGCACGCCCATTGTCGTGTTCACGCACATTCCGTTGTGGACGATCTATCAGCCATGGGGCTGGGGCACCGAAGACGGCGATCAGGCGATCGCGATGCTGCGCAAGTACGGTTCGGTGACGGTGCTGAACGGGCACATTCATCAGGTCATTCAGAAAGTCGAAGGCAACATCACTTTCCACACCGCCCGTGGTACGGCGTATCCGCAACCGGCACCGGGCGCGGCACCGTCACCGGGGCCGATGACGGTGGCGGCGGATCAGTTGCGCAATTATCTGGGGCTCACCGATGTGCGCGCGATACAGGGCGAGCATCCGTTGGCGCTGATCGATTCGACATTGGTTTAAGGGGAGGGCGCAACGATGAAAACGCGATTGGCGGGGCTGCTGTGTTTGCTGTTATCGATGCCAGTGTGGGCACAGGACGTGAAGATCGACATCAAGGAATTCATGTTCGGCCCCAAGGATCTGACCGTAAGCGTGGGCACCAAAGTGACGTGGGTGAATGACGATCAGATCCCGCATACGGTGGCCGAAACCCACAAGGTATTTCGCTCGGGAGCGCTGGACACCGACGACAGTTTTTCCTGGGTGTTCGATACGCCGGGGGAGTTTGAGTACTTCTGTGCGCTGCATCCGCAGATGATCGGGAAGATTATCGTGACTCAATAATCTTCCCGGAAAACGTCCGTACTTTTGTGCTGCCAGGGTATCGTGCCGATTTTCATTACTGTCAGGACGCAGGTGCGGTGGCACGGGCCAAATCCCACGTGCGCATCACCTGCGTAATCGCTGCGTCAATGCTCTCAATCGGTGTGTCATCCCGAGCGAGGATGGAAATCCCTTGGAGGAAACTGTCAAACACCGTCGCCATCGCGGCTGCGTTCGTGTCCTCCGCTAACAGACCTTCTCGCACACCACGTTCGACACACGCTCGAATCCCGGCGCGTGTGCGGGCGCGGGAGTGGGTGAGGGCTTCGACGACACCGGCGTTTTCCGGGCTGGGCGCGCTCATGACGCCGAGGGTGACCATGCAGCCCTTGGGGTGGCCGTCATCGCATTGCATGCGTGCCGACTGGCGCAGCGCGGTCTCGATGGCTTGGCGTGGCGGCAGGGTTTCGTCCCACAGGCATTCGGTGACCTGGGCGAAGGTGGTGAGGTAACGCTGCACACACTCATCGAACAAGGCTTCTTTTGAGCCGAATGCGGCGTAGAAGCTTGGCGCGGAGATGCCACCGCCCAACTGCGCCTTCAACAGGGCGAGGGAGGTCGAGTCGTAGCCGTGTTGCCAGAACAATTGCATCGCCTGGTCAACGGCGTCGTCGCGATCGAATGTGCGGGGGCGACCGGTTCTGGCCATAGCAGAAACTCCTCGGAAAGTGATTTGGATACTAGTCGATACATAAGTCGTTGACAACGTGCCTCGGCTGCCGCCAGTATTTTATATCGATCGGTACGCAAGTCTGAATTTCCAAACTCAAGGAGTTTCCCGTGACACCTTCAATGACTCTATCGGCAGCGCCCAAGCGCCTGCCCATCGGCGCCTTGCTGGCGCTGGCCATGACCGGCTTTATCTGCATCGTTACCGAAACCTTGCCCGCCGGGCTGTTGCCGCTGATCAGCGATGGTCTGGCGATTTCGCCTTCCATGGCTGGGCAAATGGTCACCGCGTACGCGCTGGGCTCGGTGCTGGCGGTGATTCCGATGACCATCGCCACGCGCGGTTGGCGTCGGCGCAATGTGTTGTTGCTGACGATTGTTGGTTTTCTGTTGTTCAACTCGATTACCGCGTTGTCGTCGCATTATGGTGTGACGCTGGTGGCGCGGTTTTTCGCCGGGGTTGCGGCGGGTCTGGCGTGGAGTCTGTTGGCCGGCTATGCGCGACGCATGGTCGAGCCGGATCAACAGGGCAAGGCGTTGGCGCTGGCCATGGTCGGTACGCCGATTGCCTTGTCACTGGGCGTGCCGCTCGGCACATGGCTGGGAGGCCTCGTCGGTTGGCGCACGACGTTCGGGCTGATGTCGGCCCTGACCTTGATCCTGATCGTCTGGGTGTTGGTGAAGGTGCCGGATTATCCTCCGCAACCTGCGCATCAACGCCTGTCGCTGCGCCGCGTGCTGATCACGCCGGGTGTCCGACCGGTGCTGGCAGTGGTGATCAGCTGGATGCTCGCGCACAACATTCTCTACACCTACATCGCGCCGTTCGTAGCCCCGGCAGGGCTGGCCGATCGTGTGGATCTGGTTTTGCTGGTGTTCGGCATCGCCGCGCTGGCGGGGATCTGGCTGACGGCGAAACTGGTTGAGCCGCTGTTGCGCAAGACCGTGCTGGTAAGCCTGGCGACGTTTGCACTGGTTTGCGTGGTGTTTGGCTTTTTCGGGCGTATGCCGCAGGTGATTTACTTCGGCGTAGCGGTGTGGGGGTTGAGTTTTGGCGGTGCGGCGACCTTGTTGCAGACAGCGCTGGCAGATGCCGCCGGTGATGGCGCCGATGTCGCGCTGTCGTTGAATGTGGTGGCGTGGAACAGCGCGATTGCCGGTAGCGGGGTGGTCGGCGGGGTGTTGCTGGATCGATGGGGCGTCGCCTCGTTTCCCTGGGCGATGGTGGTGCTGGTGAGTGTGGGGTTTGTGATTGCCCGGAGTGCTCGGGCGTATGGGTTCAGAGCGGGGCCGCGTGGGGCGGGAGCGGCGGTCGTGGTTGGGCACTGAGGGTTTTTCAACGCAGCTCATTTTTTGAAGTGCGCAAGAAGTTGCGCAGTGACTTTCTTTTTTTCCTCGGGTGAATGCCCTGTAGCCCACGTCGTTATTGGCCTCTAGCCAAGTGCGCAACTTCTTGCACACCACTGCGCAAGAAGTTGCGCACTTTTCTATGTTTTGTTCGGATTAAACATCAGAGCAATTGAAATGGCGCGTTTAAAGCCTTGATCTGTATGGGTTGCATGAAAGCTGGCATGAATTTTGATGGCTCATG
>NZ_JAKNQL010000070.1 GCF_022662375.1 Pseudomonas sp. CROZ-RG-20F-R04-15
CGACCTCAACGGCCAACTGCTGAAGAAAACCGAATTCGGCGACGATGGCAGCGAACTGGTCACTGAGTATAAGCGCGATGCCGCAGGCCGACTGCTGGTGAAAACCTTGGCCGACGGCGAGGAAATCCACTACAGCTACGACGCCCTCGGTCGCCTCGTAAACGTCGACGACGGTCATTGGCCGCTCGCCTATAAATACGACCTGCAAGACCGCCTCATCGAAGAACACCAAGGCTGGGGCACCCTGCGCTACGAGTACGATAGCGTTGGTCAGCTCAAACACTGCCGCCTCGCTGACGGCAGCAAACTCGATTACCGTCACCAACCCGGTGGGCAACTCAGCAGCATCGACCTCAACGGCTCACGCCTGACCTCTCACCAGTTCAGCGCCGGTCGCGAACGACAGCGTCAGCAAGGTTTGCTGCTCAGCCAATACCAGTACGACGAACAAGGCCGCCTGCAAGCCCACACTGTTGGCCAGCGAGACAAGAACCTGTTCCAGCGTCGTTATAATTACGATGCCAACGGCAACCTCGCTGGCATTGATGACAGCCGCAAAGGCAATCGCAGCTACCACTACGACCCGCTCGATCGACTCATCAGCGTGCGCGGCGCTACTCCGGAAAGCTTCGCCCATGACCCGGCGGGCAACCTGCTGGGCCAAAGCAATGAAGGCACAGCAAACCTCGCCAACGTCAAAGGCAACCGCCTGCTGATGCAGGGTGATCGCCATTATGACTACGACGCCTACGGCAATCTGATTCGCGAGCGCCGTGGCACAGGACAGAAACTCGTCACCGAGTATCGTTACGACTGCCAGCACCGCTTGATCGGCGTTAGCCTGCCGGGTGGCAGCACTGCAACCTACAAGTACGATGCCTTCGGCCGTCGTATTGCAAAAACCGTCGACGGCCACACCACTGAATTCCTTTGGCAAGGCGAACGCCTGATTGCCGAAAGCGCCGAAAACCGTTACCGCAGCTACATCTACGAACCGGGCAGCTTCCGCCCATTGGCGATGCTCGATGGCGAAGGCCCACGTAAAGCG
>NZ_JAKNQL010000071.1 GCF_022662375.1 Pseudomonas sp. CROZ-RG-20F-R04-15
AGAGCTTGCGAGCAAGGGCCACCAACGCCTGTGTTTTCGAGAAGCCTCTGGCCAGGTAAGACTCGTAAAATGGTTTCCACTTGGCTGAGCGACTCGCCGCCATCGCGGCGTTGTACGTCAACCGACGGATCTCCGGATCTCCTTTTTTGGTCAGGAATCTCGGGCCATTCTTTTTACCCGAATCGTCTACCGTCAGATCCATACCCAGAAACGCGATGAAGGCATCGCTATTGGCAAAGTCACCGCGCATGTAGGTCGTTGCCAACCCGGTTGCAGTCAGCTCTCCCACGCCTTCGATCGCTTTGCAGCGGTCAATATTATCTTCGATACCCGCCTCTTTGCTGACCTTGCGCAGTAGTTTCTGAATGACCTGATCGGATCGCTCGAAGGCCTTTTGCTGGGCGGTACGTTCTTTTTTCAGCAAGGGTTCATCCGCCCAGCTCAACATTAGCCCCGTATGGTTCTGAATTAACGTCGCGCGTCTGTGCAGCAAGCTTTTCAGTACGGTATAGGCCTTGGGTGGCGGGTTCCAAAGCCGCAATTTGCTTTGCTCATTCGTCAAATAACGCGCGAGCACGCGTGCATCGCAGGGATCATTTTTGGCCCGTTGACCGACCCCGCGACGATAATGGCTAACTCGATAAGCATCTACGACATAGACCTGATGCCCCATCGCATGAGCCAGATCAACAGTCTCCAAGTGGTAGATGTTGGTGGCTTCGACAGCGATAGCGCTTTGCGCGGGCAAAGTTTTGAGCCAACGTTTGAGGGAGGCTCGATCATTTTTGACCGACTCAATTGTTTCTAGGTCAGCACGATAGACAACGACTTCGGCCTTGGCGATATCGATACCAACAACCGTCTGCGAAGTAAGGATTGTCATGACGAATCCTCGGAGCTAGGGTTTAAGAGCTTGTTGGGGGCTACCGTTGCGCTGGCTTGTCTCTATCGTCGGTTTACCGATGAATTCCTTATCGGCGCTTTGGGTAGAAGGGGCGGGACGAGAAGTCTCCCACGGTCTGTACTGGTCAGAGTCAGAATCGAG
>NZ_JAKNQL010000072.1 GCF_022662375.1 Pseudomonas sp. CROZ-RG-20F-R04-15
GTTCAGTTGTTGGCCGGTTTCCCCGGCAATTGTCGGCATCGGCAACCGTGGATCATTCTCGGCAATAGCGTTAATGACCAGTACCAGCCCCGGCGATTTGCCAACCGGTTTACCACCACGCACAAGTTCCCAGTAGAACGTTTGGGTAGTCCCTCTGTGCGTCACCAGAAAGGCCGACGTGAGTTTGAAGTTGGCGCGCTTGTTCTGGTTAATCAACACCAGTGGAAAAGGCGGGGTGCCCGCTATCGGATCAACTTGTTTCAGTTGAGCGTGATCACCCGGCAACGCCGCAAGGTGTTCTACGCGCACAGTAACGCCATCTTCATAAGCCAGCACATCGACAGGGCTGGTCGCAGGCGCCACCAGCGTCGGCGGTAGCAAATCGACCGGGGCGGCGCCGTCTACCTTGGCTTTTGCCTCGATGGAGTTGCCGACCAAATCCCCGTTAGGTCGGCGCAGTTCGTAGGTCACTTTCACACTGCTGCCGGCAATCACTTTGTCGTTGTCGATTCTGAGGATGCAGTTTACTTTTCGGCCGAACTCGTCCTTTTCGACCGTGCCGTTGGCCTGCACGACAACATCGGGTTGCCCGTTGACGCTCGCGATGTACTCGGCCGTGACTGAATCTCCCGCCTGGAAACGGTTGTCATCGGTCAACACCACGACCAACAGCGGGCCGCCGGCCAGTTTTTCAAGATCAATGATCTCCGGTTTGTCGTCAGGCTCGTTGAGCTTTTCACGCAAAATCGGCATCGGCAGCAGCGTACCGTCGAGATCCTCGGGCACTGCCAACACGACCGACCACACAGCATCCGGGTCGGGCCCGTTGAGCAGTTGATCGGTGACC
>NZ_JAKNQL010000073.1 GCF_022662375.1 Pseudomonas sp. CROZ-RG-20F-R04-15
GCCACTGTCCTTGCGACTGGACTGGGTGTGCAAACGGCCGTCCGCCGGGTCGTAGGTCCACTGACTGCGCAGCTGATTGCCGGCCAGTTGTTCGATGATCTGGTCGGCGGCGTTGTACTGCGCATCCAGCAGCACCGCTTGCCAGTCGTTCTTGCCGTTGATTTGCAGGTGCGTTTGCTTGAGCTGCCCGGCCAGACCGTAGCGTGACTGTTGTCGATGACCGCCGGCGTCAGTCTGCTCCAGCACCGCGCCGAGCGGGCTGAATTGCCGCTGGCTGGTGAACGCCTGGCCATCGCTAAAGGTGCGGGTATCTGTCAGCGGCTGGCCGGTGAGGGCGAAGCTGTCGGTGCGCAATAAACCCGAGCGGTCTTGCTGTTCCAGCAACTGGCCGCGCTGATTGTGCCCCGCGTCAGCCGCAGCATCGGCGTAGGTGAAAACATCCACCTCGGCTTCGTCATTTTCCTCGACAGCGACGACCCGCAGTTGCTCATCGAAAGTCGTGCGCCAATGCGCGTCGCGCGCGTCCCAGCGTTGCAACGGCTCACCGGCCAGCCC
>NZ_JAKNQL010000074.1 GCF_022662375.1 Pseudomonas sp. CROZ-RG-20F-R04-15
GTGTAGGAAAAGTTCAGGATGTTATCCAGACGTTTCGCTTTTTCCAGAAAGGCGCGGGTGATGGTGAAACAGATAGTGGTCGGCTCTTCAGTGCCCGGATTCGGTGGTTGTGGTGCCTGATCCTTGCTGACCGGGAATGTCTGGATCTCGCCGTTGCACTTGAGGGTGATGGTGTCGTAGGCGCGGCAGTAGGGATAGTTCACGCAGATTTGCGCACTGACGAAATCCTTGTCGACGCCCTTCGCAATCAGATCGGACAAGTCCAGTTTGAGTTCTGAATGGCCACCGGGCACGGTCAGCCGATCTCGCAGGCCAGGGCGAATAAAGTTGTACAGCAGGGTCAACGGTGGTTCCGACGTGCCGATGTTGCTGCTGTTACGTTCGACGGTGTAATACAGCTCGTTGACACGATCCGGGTGCATTCGGCCCCGGGGAATGCGCATCACGATAGTGACGTTCGGATCCTCAATCGTGAAGGTGTACAACAGCGTGGCGTCGCCAACCAGCCA
>NZ_JAKNQL010000075.1 GCF_022662375.1 Pseudomonas sp. CROZ-RG-20F-R04-15
CTCCATCTCGGCGACCTTCGAAGGTGGTGCGGGCGATGATGTGTACATCCTCAACACGGGTAACGCGACGGTCATCGAGCAGGTGGGCGGCGGCAATGATGAAGTGCGCACCAACTATGGCGTGATAGGCCTGAACGCCAACGTTGAGCGTCTGACCTATACCGGTACTGGCGCGTTCACCGGTTACGGCAATGCCAGCGACAACATCATCACTGGTGGCGCGGGCAATGACGTGTTGTTCGGTGGCGCTGGCGCAGACCAGTTTATCGGCGGTGCCGGTTTCGACGTCGCGGGTTACACGGACAGCACCGTTGGCGTCACCGTTAACCTGAAGACCGGTGTGCACAGCGGTATCGCCACCGGTGATACCTTCGTTGACATCGAAAGCCTGCGTGGTTCGAACTTCAACGATACGTTTGTGGCTGATAGCCGGGCCATTGCCTTCGATGGCAGCCTGGGCAACATGGACACGGTCGACTATTCGACT
>NZ_JAKNQL010000076.1 GCF_022662375.1 Pseudomonas sp. CROZ-RG-20F-R04-15
CGTGCCGCCATCAAAGGCAATCGCCCGGCTATCAGCGACAAACGTATCGTTGAAGTTCGAACCACGCAGGCTTTCGATGTCGACGAAGGTATCACCGGTGGCAATACCGCTGTGCACGCCGGTCTTCAGGTTGACGGTCACGCCGACGGTGCTGTCGGTGTAGCCCGCAACGTCGAAACCGGCACCGCCGATAAACTGGTCAGCGCCGTCACCACCAAACAGGGTGTCGTTGCCGATGCCGCCAGTAATGATGTTGTCGCTGGCGTTGCCGTAACCGGTGAACGCGCCGGTACCGGTATAGGTCAGACGCTCAACGTTGGCGTTCAGGCCTATCACGCCGTAGTTGGTGCGCACTTCGTCATTGCCGCCGCCCACCTGCTCGATGACCGTCGCGTTACCCGTATTGAGGATGTACACATCATCGCCCGCACCACCTTCGAAGGTCGCCGAGATGGAA
>NZ_JAKNQL010000077.1 GCF_022662375.1 Pseudomonas sp. CROZ-RG-20F-R04-15
TGGTCGGCACCGTCGCCACCAAACAGGATGTCGTTGCCGTTACCGCCAGTGATGATGTTATCGCTGGCGTTACCATACCCGACGAATGCGCCCGTGCCGATGTAGGTCAGACGCTCGACGTTGGCGTGCAGGCCGATTTGGCCGAAGGTCGTGCGCACTTCGTCGTTGCCGCCGCCGACCTGCTCGATGACCGTACCGCCAGCACCGTTGATGAAGTACACGTCATCGCCCGCACCGCCCTCGAAGGTCGCCGTGAGGGTGTCGAGGGTGAAGGTGTCGTTGTAGGCGGTACCGATGACTTTTTCGATATTGATCAGGGTATCGCCTTCCGAGTCACCACCGACACCGGCACGCCCCGGCGTGTTGTAGCGAATTTCGACGTTGATCCCGGCAGCCGA
>NZ_JAKNQL010000078.1 GCF_022662375.1 Pseudomonas sp. CROZ-RG-20F-R04-15
ATTGGCGCTGTAGGCATAATCGCGGCGGTACAGCGCATCGCGCTGATGGCCTACGGCGTGGGCGAGTAATCGTCCCTGATCGTCGTAAGAGTATTCGCTGAGCAGCAGGCCTTGCTGGCGTTGTTGTTCGTGACCTGACTGGTAGACATGGCGGCTCAGCTCCGCGCCATTGAGGTCGATGCCGGTCAGCGCACCGCCCTTGGCGTGGTAGTAGTCGAGCACGCTGTTGTCCGGCAGACGCAAGCGCTTGAGCTGACCGCAGGCGTCGTAGCGGTAGCGCAGGGTGCCCCAGCCCTGATGTTCGGTGATCAGCCGATCCTGGCGGTCGTACTCGAAGGCCAGCGGGTGGTTCTGGCCATCGTCGACGCCGATCAAACG
>NZ_JAKNQL010000079.1 GCF_022662375.1 Pseudomonas sp. CROZ-RG-20F-R04-15
CGTGGCCGCGCCGCCAGCGATTCGGCCAGACGCATGCCGCTGCGCACATCCGCACGTACGGCGCTGAGGGTGTGGGCAATGTGTTTTTTCTCGGCCTGCTCGACCGTAGCACTCAACGCCGCTTCCAGCGGCAGACTGGCGCCGAGCAGGCTCGCCAATTGCCGCGTGGCCCACGCAAGGTCGTTGTCCGAGAGTTTCGGGCTGAACAACCCGCCCCCGCCATGATGGGCGACGTTGCTTTCCTTGTGCACCGACAACGCGGTCAATCCACGCCCGCGTAATGTTGTGAACGCAGCAGCCTGGCTGTCCGCCTCAAGGTGCCCGGATTCGATCTTGCCGGTGGCATCGGCGGCTTCAAAACGATAGCG
>NZ_JAKNQL010000008.1 GCF_022662375.1 Pseudomonas sp. CROZ-RG-20F-R04-15
GGCGTCCTACCAATACGACGCCTTCGGCCGGCGCATCCGCAAAACCGTCGGCGACGCCACCACCGAATTCTTCTGGCAAGGCGATCACCTCGTCGCCGAAAGTAGCGAACACGAATACCGCAGCTACGTCTACGAACCCGGCACCTTTCGCCCGCTGGCGCTGCTCGACGGCAAAGGCCCGAAAAAAGCCTGCCCGTTCTACTACCAGCTCGACCACCTCGGCACCCCGCAGGAACTCACCGACTACAGCGGCGACATCGTCTGGTCGGCGCAATACGACGCCTACGGCAAAGTCGCCGCACTGACCCTGGCTGGCGACGACTACCTGAACCAGCCGCTGCGCTTTCAGGGGCAGTACTTCGACGACGAAAGCGGACTGCATTACAACCGCCACCGGTATTACGACCCGAGGCTGGGGCGGTACCTGACGCCGGATCCGATCAAGTTGGCCGGTGGGTTGAATCAGTACCAGTACGTGCCGAATCCGACGGGGTGGGTGGATCCGTTGGGGTTGAGCTCCAATTGCCCTCCGCCGAAGAAACCTGGATGTGAGGTGCCAGATGATATTGGTGTCGCCAAGGTTGATGAAGGCGAACCTCAAAATCCCACAACGAAAAGCAAACACGAATATCTTTATCGTGGAGACGATATAGATCCGTCAGTTATCTTCGTCAACGGATTCGAAAGCAAGGGAGAAAGCAACGATTTACTGCTTCACTCATTAGACAGTGATAATCCTCCAAGTGGTTTTATTAGCACATCACCATCCCGAGATATAGGAAAAGCATTCGCTACCGCTTATTTCACGAAAACCGGTTTCCTTTACACGTTGAAAAGGGTTCCTGGTCACGACCTCAAAGAAGAATTGGGCTCCAGTTATATATATGAAAAAGAAAAGGAAATTGCCATCCCTAGAAAAATCAAAAACGAAGATATTCTAGGCGCCACCATCATCATTGATGATGGCAGGGAGCTTGGTTACTCACTCCCTAACCCATATAGGAAGATAGACAAATGATCTCAACATTCGAAATATCGATAGGCATAGAAAATACGATCCAGAAAACCGATCTAATATGCGATAACGAGGCGATATCCATCACACTTTGCCGAGAAAACACCCCTCCCGAAACATATACAGAAAGAAATTTCTATAAATGTTTCGGACTTCTACGCAAAAACAATCCGGATATAACTTTTTTTTGCAAGGGCGCAAAAATCAATGTTCACCCTTCAAGCATGTCCGCACAAATGACTAGAGGTTTAAAGGCATACGAACTTGAAATAGATAGGGAGCCATCCCTGAACGACTTGGTTTTCATATTTGATTATGAAGATCAACAATTGACGAACGATCCAGAGGAGCAAAGTACCTTCTACTATAACTGGGTAAAATCCAGAATCGAATCTAAGCGTTCATGAAGACAATAGCAATTGAGACCATCACGAACGGAAAGCGGGAACTAGCATGCATCGTAGTGGATCGAAGTGCGAAAGCGTTAACATTTACGATGAATCGCGGTAGAACTTGCACATTCAGCGCAGCAGATCTTTATATCAGCTTCGGCTTGATCAGGGCAGACTTCCCCGACATCAAATTTCTGTGCAAAGGCGCCAAAATAAATGTTCACCCTTCGCGTATGAGCTCGCAAATGTCAGCCGGTCTGGTCGCCTACGAAGTTAGAATGGGACACCCGACCGATGAGGAAGACATCGTTCGTATTTTTGACTACGAAGAAAACGATCTAACGAACGACATAGAAGAACAGAAAAAGCACTATAAACTATGGATTGAATCAATCAACCCTACCCATCCATTATCTACTTGATGCGATAATCGCTTAAAAAGAAAAGCCCGGCAGCGCTACCGGGCTTCTTTATTTGCAACTAACGAGCAATGAGCGAACGCGTGTCATCGACAGCCTGCTCGGTGAAAGAAACCCCGTGAATCAGCGGCCCATAACGCCGACTGAATTCCCAGTTGTACGGCACGCCATCCTTGCTGCTGCCGTTGTCCCAATTCACCGACCAGGTCATCAAGCCTTTGATCGGCAGCCCCTTGATAGCCAGACGCTTGAGTACGTTGCCGACCACGGTTTTATCGATTACATAACCGGTAGCCGCCGCATCGTTGTTGGCCGGCAGGCCGATCACGAACTTGTCTGCCGGGATCCGCGTGAAGCCGCGAGTGCCGGTCACCAGACTTTCGGTCAGGTAGAAGAGGAAATCCTCCTTCAGCGCATCGTTGTTCTGCGCAATCCACGCACCTGCGCCGTTGTTGGCTTCCGGCACCCAGACCCCGTCGCCGCCCTGGTTGTAGAACTGCGGGGCGATGAAGTCGTAGTAGCCTTCCAGTGCCTGCAAATAGCTGATGTATTTGCCGGTGCTGGTCAGGTACGGGAACTCCGGGGCCATGCTGATGATGAAATGTTTGCCCTGGCCTGCGTAGTGATCCTTGACCCGTTTCAGCGCGGCCGGCAGGACGGTCTTGTTGGCAGCGAAATCAATCGCGCTCTGTTCAAGATCGATGTCCAGTCCGTCGAAGCCGTAGGTTTCCACCAGACGGATGATTTCATTGGCCAGCGGCTGTTCCTGGCCGCTGCGCAACTCAATGTGCGCGTCGGCGCCGCCGAGGGAAATCAGCACGGCCCGCCCCTGACTGTTGAGCACGCCGACCTGGCGGCGGAACTCCGCATCGGACACGTTGAACGGCTTGAAGGTCGGAATGCCGCTGCCCTTCATGAAGGCTACTGCAACGACGTTGTACTCCTTGGGCACTTCCTCCAGCGAGAGGCTGGCAAAGCGACCCTGGCGATAACCATCGCTCGGCCCCGCTGGCCAGTTGTGCCAGAAACCCATGAGGATCTTTTTGCCGGCAATGCTCGGCATCAGCGAGGCGGCATCGCTCGCCGGATTTTGCATTAAAGAAAAGTCGATATTTGACATGTTCTAATCCTTCAGAACGTGTGGGTTTGACGACGCTGCGCCGTTATTTGAAATCGACGTCGAAGGCCTGATAGAAGGCGTTGCCGGTGTTGGCGACGATCCACATCAGTACGATCACGTGATGGCCCGTCTTGTTGGCCGGTAATTTCACCGCATGATTGACCTTGGCCTTCAACTCATTCGGATAGCTGTAATAAGGCACCTGAGTGTAGAAGTCCTCGAAGAACGGTTGGGCGTCCAGTTGCGCGCGGCTGATGCGTTGTTTCGGGTCCCAGCCATCCTTGGTGATCAACCAGCGGTAACCACGGGTGGTGTGCGGCGCGGTGTATTCCCATTTGATTTCGAGGGTCTGCCCCGGGGTGACATTGAGCAGCGGCCAGGTGAACGGACGAGCGAGTTTTTTGCTCATCTCGTCATTGGTGAAGTTCACGCAATCGCGGGCATCGCTCTTGCCGCCACTGAGAATGTAGCCGTCGGCCGGTGGCGTGACACTGTCCGAATCACTCTGGTAAGGCGCCGGAAATGGCCCCGCCGCCAGCGCCGGGAAATTCTTCCCGCCTTCCATCTCGTTGACCTGCCAGGCGCCGAGCAATCCTTGCTCGATCGCTACCGCACCGCGGCTTGCAGGGGAAATGACACGACCGTGTCGCAGTTGGTTTTGGGTTTGTGGTTGATTCATTTTTTTCACTCCGTTGATTTAAGAACTCTCCATTCCGAGGAGAGGCCTTCAAGCTAACGGAGACGGATTTTTTGTCCATCGGCGGTTTTGTCGCAGTCGGCGGCTTCAAACCTTGAAAACACCGCAAATACTGGATGGATATACAGTCAATTACGATAAGACCCACCCGAGATAGCGCCAAAAGATTACACGCCAATGCTGCAAAAACTGCCATTCAGTACTCACGGCAACTGTGCTTGAAACTCCTTTTCGTACTGCCCGGCGAGTTGTTCTTTCTGTTTTTCGCTGAGCAATTTGCCAGCCATCTGGAAGAACTTCTGTTCCTCCTCCTTGAGGTGATGGTGAACTTTGTCAGAGAGCTTTTTGGCGGTGGCCAGCCAGGCCGGGCTGGACATCTCGGTCTCGTCGAGTTCCTCCATCATCTCGTCCATTTCATGGTGTTCCGAGATGGCATGGCGGCTCAGGTCGACGCCGTTATCGAACTCCATCAACGGAATGTAGAAATGGCGCTCTTCAGCAGTTTCGTGGGCCTGGAGTTCTGCCTTGAGCTGTTTGTAGGCTTCGACCCGTTCCGGCGTATCGCCGCTGGTTTCGATCAGGGTTTTGGCGTAGCTACGCTGGCGGTCATGGCTTTCGCGAAGGGCTTCGAAAATATTCATGGGGGATCCTCATCAACCGCGTGCTGGAATGACGCTGTAAAGGCTAGACCCCGACGCGAGAGCGGCAGTTCCACCGGGTTGAAGAAGGGCTTGGAAGATGGCTGCGGGGCAGGATAGGCTGCAAATTCAAACCACAAGGAAGTCATGCATGAACCTGCGTATCGAGTTGTCGCAAAACTCAACAGAAGAAGAACGTCAGGCCATTTTGGCCCCCCTGCACGCCTATAACGTGGCCAAGGCCGGGATTGCTGTATCCGAGCCGCTCACCCTGCTGGTGCGTGACGATAACGACCAGATTCTGGGCGGACTTTACGGCCGTTTGGTCTGCCAATGGTTGTTCATCGATTTGCTGTCGGTGCCTGAAGCTGGCCGGGGTCAAGGTATTGGATCGAAGCTGATGCGCATGGCCGAAGAGCTGGCGCGTGAGAAAGGCTGCATCGGCGCATGGCTCGACACGTTCGACTTTCAGGCACCGGAGTTCTACAAGAAACTGGGGTATAGCCAGTTTGGGGAGATTGTCGATTATCCGCCGGGGCACAAACGGCACTTTTTCCAGAAGCGCCTGAACGGTTGAATGTGACGCCCCCTTCGCGAGCAAGCTCGCTCCCACACTGGATTAGTGACCGACAAAGAATCGATGTGGGAGCGAGCTTGCTCGCGAAGGCGGCTTGAACCTCACCGCGACCATTGGCCCTACAGACAGGTCGCCAACGCCGCCAACCGACGCTTGGCAACGAAGTCATCCTTCTGCGCGTAGTAATTCAGCGTCGTGCCGGAAGCTTCAGTGATCACGTCGACAAACGACTCCGCCGAACGGGTATACACCGACGTACCGCCCGATTTGCGTGGCTCCAGATACGCTGCTGCATCAACGCCGAACACCGCTTCGTCCTGCCAGCCGAACTGCACACACTGGGCGACGACTTTCTCGGCTTTGTCCGAAGTCAGTACTTTATAGGGGGCTTTGGTGCGAGCATCGTCCATCACCGAACCGGCGCAACCGGCCAGCAGCGTCGCTGCCAGCGCTACCATCAGAATTCGCATTGCATTCGCTCATTCAGAAAAAAGCGGACTGTATCACCGCAGCAGCAGAAATCGTTCTGCTTTACTGCATTTATAGCGCGACACGCGCAAGCCGCTGCGGCAACCTAAGGTCATCAGCCTCACAAGGAAAACCCATGGCGCCTACCGACCAGCGACATGAACATGCCCTGAAAATATTCCTCGACGCGCGTCCCGAACTGCGCGAAACCCTCGATCACCTCAACCCGTTGCTGGCTCAGGCCAAGGGTGAAACGCAGGCGCAGTATCGTGAAGAGCGACTGCATGAAGCATTTGAAGAGGAAGCGGAAAAGCTTGGGCTGTTCGCCTGGGAGTTGACCTTGCAACTGACCGCTGACTCACCTGAGGAGTATCAAGCGCAGCGTCTGGACGTACATCGTGAAGTCGCGGAGATGGCCGGGATGAATTGGCTGGAGTATTGCGATCTGTATGGCATAGAACCGTAATTGTCGCAAAAGGATACCCGCCACCGATGCTGCCATCCGCCTCGACTCACCGCGCCAGCCCCGGCCATCTGCACACGCAAAAATGGCGTGGACGGGTGGGTCTGGCGCTGGTTGCCAGCCTCTCGGTACTGGCCGGCATGACCGACGCCATCGGCTTTATGGCCAGCGGCGACTTCGTCTCGTTCATGAGCGGCAACACCACCCGACTCGCCGTGGCGATCAGCGATGGTGATATTGGGCTGACCGCGCGTTTGTTGATCCTCGTAGCAACTTTTATCGTCGGTAATGCTTTGGGAGTTGTCGTCGCACGCTTCGGTGGACGACGAGCACTGCCGCTGCTGCTGTGTATCGCCACCCTGCTGTGCGCCGCGGCGGTCTGGCCATTCGACACGCAACTGCCGGCGCTGATGGCGGCAATCATTGCGATGGGCATGCTCAATGCGTCGGTCGAAGAGGTAAACGGCTTGCCGGTCGGGCTGACTTACGTGACTGGCGCATTGTCGCGGTTCGGCCGTGGATTGGGCCGCTGGATGCTCGGCGAACGGCGCAGCGGCTGGCGGGTGCAACTGGTGCCGTGGAGCGGGATGTTTATCGGCGCGATTCTGGGGGCGGTGCTGGAACATCACTTGGGACTGAAGGCGATGTTTGTCAGCGGTGTGCTGGCGGCGATGATCGGCTTGGTCTCGCTGAGAATCCCACGGCGCTGGCAGCTGGGCTATATGCCGCGCTAACCGAGGACAACAAAATCTTTGTAGGAGTGAGCCTGCTCGCGAAGACGCCGGCACATTCTTCATCTTCACCAACTGACAGACCGCTATCGCGAGCAGGCTCACTCCTACAAGGTTTCGCGGCTGTCGCGATAAAGCTTTATCATGGCCGCAGTTTTGCTGATCGAGTCCGTCATGAAGTTCGCCATTGCGCTGTTTTCCGCC
The DNA here is from genome assembly GCF_022662375.1 of Pseudomonas sp. CROZ-RG-20F-R04-15. Classification (GTDB taxonomy): domain Bacteria; phylum Pseudomonadota; class Gammaproteobacteria; order Pseudomonadales; family Pseudomonadaceae; genus Aquipseudomonas. Next base: position 6,725 of record NZ_JAKNQL010000008.1, read on the forward strand.
GCCCATGCGCCCTCCTCGCGCCGCGCCCTGCTGTTTGCACAAGCCGCGCTGGCCGGCGGGCATGAAATTGTCCGGCTGTTTTTCTATCAGGACGGCGTTTACAACGCTTCGGACGCGGTGGTCACGCCGCAGGACGAACTGGACCTGCCCAAACAATGGCGCACGTTCATCAGCGAACAGAAGCTGGACGGTGTGGTGTGCATCGCTGCGGCCCTGCGCCGTGGTGCGCTGAATGCTGAAGAAGCCAAGCGCTATCAGCGTGACGCCGTCTCCGTCAGTGCGCCGTGGGAATTGTCCGGTCTCGGCCAGTTGCATGACGCAGTACAAGATGCCGATCGCCTGATCTGCTTCGGAGGTGCGTGAGATGGCTAAATCATTGTTGCTGATCAGCCGCCAATCACCGTGGTCTGGCCCCGGTGCCCGCGAAGCGCTGGACATTGTGCTGGCCGGCGGCGCGTTCGATCTACCGATCGGTTTGCTGTTTCTCGATGACGGCGTGCTGCAACTCAGCGCCGGGCAAAACGCCAAGGCCCTGCAGCAGAAAGACCTCAGCGCCAACCTGCAGGCGCTGCCGATGTTTGGTGTCGAAGAGCTGTTCTATTGCGCCGACAGCGCCAGCACCCGTGGTCTCGGCAATCTGTCGCTGGACGAAGCGCAGCCGCTGGCCGCCGAGCAAATCACCGCCCTTATTGACCGTTACGACCAGGTGATCACCCTCTGATGTCGACTTTGCATGTGTTGTCTCATTCCCCGTTCGGCGACGATCGCCTGACCAGTTGCCTGCGTCTGATCGGCAGCGCTGATGCTTTGTTGCTGTCCGGCGACGCAGTGTATGCGTTGCAAGCGGGCACCGCACCGTTTAGCGCATTGCAAAGCCGCCAGATCAAATTGTTCGTTCTGGCCGAGGATGCACAGGCGCGCGCCAGCGCAGTGCCGGACTGGGTCGAAGCCATCGATTATCCGGCCTTCGTCGAACTGTCGATCCACCACGACAAGGTCAACAGCTGGCTATGAACTCCATGACCGTCGGCGCCCGCGCCATCGAACTGGACAAGGACGGCTTTCTCGTCGATCTGTGTGACTGGTCGGCTGATGTCGCCAGCGCCCTCGCCGCCGCCGAAGACATCGAGTTGACCCCCGAACACTGGGAAGTCCTCGAACTGCTGCGCAGCTTCTACGCCGAATTTCAGTTGTCCCCGGCCACCCGACCGCTGATCAAGTACACCGCGTTGAAACTCGGTCCGGACAAAGGCAACAGCCTGCACCTGAACCGACTGTTCAAAGGCACCCCTGCCAAACTCGCCGCGAAACTGGCGGGCCTGCCCAAACCGACGAATTGCTTATGACCGATTTTCCAGCGCTGACTCTAGAAACGCCCGCCGAACACCCGTTCGCCCAATTCGTGCGAATTCTCGGCAAGGGCAAACGCGGCGCCCGCGATCTGACTCGTGAAGAAGCCCGGGAAGCCATGGGCATGGTGCTCGACGACAAGGTTGAAGACACCCAGCTCGGCGCTTTTCTAATGTTGCTGCGACACAAGGAAGAAAGCGCCGAGGAAATGGCCGGCTTCACCGAAGCCCTGCGCGAGCGTTTACAGGCACCGGGGCTGAACGTCGATCTCGACTGGCCGACCTACGCCGGCAAGAAGCGCCATCTGCCGTGGTATCTGCTGGCGGCCAAGTGCCTGGCGCAGAACGGCGTGCGCATTTTCATGCACGGCGGCGGCGCGCACACGGCCGGGCGGCTGTACAGCGAGCAACTGCTTGGTGAGTTGAACATCCCGCTGTGCCGCACCTGGCAGCAGGTCGGCACGGCGCTGGATAACGGTGGGCTGGCGTTCATGCCGCTGGTGGACTGGGCGCCGCAATTGCAGAACATGATCGATTTGCGCAACACCTTGGGCCTACGCTCACCGATTCATTCGCTGGCGCGGATTCTCAATCCGCTGGGCGCGCGTTGTGGCCTGCAAAGTATTTTCCACCCCGGCTATCAGGCAGTGCATCGCGATGCCAGCGGCCTGCTCGGCGACACGGCGATTGTGGTCAAGGGCGACGGCGGCGAAATCGAGATCAACCCGGATGCCGACAGCCACCTCTACGGCACCACCGGCGGCGAGAGCTGGGACGAGGAATGGCCGCAATTGTCGGCGCAACGCCACGTCAAACCGGCGACCCTCGACGTTGAACATTTGAAAGCCGTCTGGCGCGGTGACGTGGTCGACAGTTACCCGCAAATGGCCCTGATTGCGACGATGGCACTGGCCTTGCGCGGCCTCGGCCAGCCTCGCGAACAAGCCTTCGCAACCGCCGAGCAATACTGGGCTGCGCGGAACAAATCGATTTAACCGATCATTCACGCCCGATCTTTGCGCTTTTTGTTCGAACTCATCGGAATAGACTCGACTCCAACGATTATTGGTTTACGGAGTCTTGATCATGGGTTTACTCGTCGATGGCCACTGGCAGGACAAGTGGTACGAAAGCAGCAAGGACGGCGCGTTCCAGCGTGAACAGGCAAAACGCCGCAACTGGGTCACCGCCGATGGCCAGCCTGGCCCGAGCGGTGAAGGCGGTTTTGCCGCTGAAGCCGGGCGCTATCACCTCTACGTTTCTCTCGCCTGTCCATGGGCGCATCGCACGCTGATCCTGCGCAAGCTCAAAGGTCTGGAAAGTCTGATCGACGTTTCGGTGGTCAGTTGGTTGATGCTGGAAAACGGCTGGACCTTCGACAAAGCACTTGGCTCGACGGGCGACAAGCTTGATGGCTTTGAATTCATGCATCAGCGCTACACCGCGGACACCGCCGATTACACCGGCCGCGTCACCGTGCCGGTGCTGTGGGACAAAAAGCTCAAACGCATCGTCAGCAATGAATCAGCGGAAATCATCCGCATGTTCAACAGCGCGTTTGATGATCTGACCGGCAACGATCTGGACTTCTACCCGGCGCCATTACGCGGCGAGATCGATGCGCTGAACGAGCGAATCTATCCGGCCGTGAACAACGGCGTGTACCGCGCTGGTTTCGCTACGTCGCAACAGGCTTATGAAGAAGCGTTCGATGAGGTGTTTGCCGAGCTCGATCACCTTGAGCACGTTTTGGGCGCCAACCGTTATCTGAGCGGGGAATACCTGACTGAAGCGGACATCCGCCTGTTCACCACGATGATTCGTTTCGACGCGGTGTATCACGGGCACTTCAAGTGCAACCTGCGGCGGATTGCCGATTACCCGAATCTGTCGAACTGGCTGCGTGAGGTGTATCAGCTGCCGGGGATTGCCGAGACGGTGGACTTCCAGCACATCAAGAACCACTACTACGGCAGTCACAAGACGATCAACCCGACAGGGATTGTGCCGAAGGGGCCGGCGCAGGATTTCACTGTGGCCCATGATCGGGCACGGTTGAGCGGCAAAGGGGTTTGGCGCAGAGGCTGATTGATTCGGTGTTTTTGAGGACCCTTTCGCGAGCAGGCTCGCTCCCACAGGGGATTTGTGCACGACACAGATCCAATGTGGGAGCGAGCCTGCTCGCGAATGGGGCGACTCGGTTTTTCAGACCTGCGCCTGAGCCCCTTCAAACCAAGCCAGTTTCTCGCGCAGTTGCACCACTTCCCCCACGATTACCAGTGTCGGCGCATGCACTTCATGCTCCGCCACCAGTCGCGGCAGATCAGCCAGCGTGCCGGTGAAGACGCGCTGATTGACCGTGGTGCCCTGCTGAATCAGCGCCGCCGGAGTATCTGCTGAACGACCATGTTTGATCAGTTGTTCGCAAATGACCGGCAAACCCACCAAACCCATGTAGAACACCAGCGTCTGCGCCGGCGCGACAAGGTCGGCCCATGGCAGATCGGTGGAGCCGTCCTTCAAATGCCCGGTGACAAACCGCACCGACTGCGCATGATCACGATGGGTCAGCGGAATCCCGGCATACGCCGCGCAACCGCTGGCCGCCGTAATTCCCGGCACCACCTGAAACGGAATGCCGTGGGCCGCCAGTTCTTCGATCTCTTCGCCACCACGGCCGAAGATGAACGGATCGCCGCCCTTCAACCGCACGACACGCTTGCCAGCCTTAGCCAGATCGACCAGTTGCTGGTTGATCTGATCCTGCGGCACGGCGTGATCAGCGCGGCGCTTGCCGACGTAAACCCGCTCGGCATCGCGGCGACACAGTTCAAGAATCGCCGGCGCAACCAAACGGTCGTACAACACCACGTCGGCTTGCTGCATCAGACGCAAAGCCTTGAAGGTCAGCAAATCCGGATCGCCCGGCCCTGCGCCAACCAGATACACCTCGCCGGTGGTGACCATGGCTTCGCCATCGATCTTGGCTTGCAGCAAACGCTCGGCTTCAGCGCCCTGCCCGGCCAGTTGGCGGTCGGCAATCGGCCCCTGAAACACGTCTTCCCAGAAGCCACGACGCTGCTGCACATCCGGAAACAGGCTCTTCACCTGATTACGGAAACGCGCCGCCAGCCCGGCCAACTGACCGTAAGTCGACGGAATCCAGGTTTCGATCTTGGCCCGGATCAAGCGCGCCAGCACCGGCGCATCGCCGCCGCTGGACACCGCGATGATCAGCGGCGAGCGATCGACGATCGCCGGGAAGATCACGCTGCACAAGGCCGGCGCGTCGACCACGTTGACCGGCACGCAACGCTTGTGGGCATCGGTGGAAACTTGTGCATTGAGCGTCTCATCGTCGGTGGCGGCGATGATCAGCCCGCAACCGTCCAGATCGGCCTCGACGTAACCGCGCAACAGGCATTCACCGCCAGAGGCGACGACCAGTTCACGCAGTTGCGATTCGATTTCAGGTGCGACCACCCGCAGCAGCGCACCGGCATCGGCCAGCAGGCGGGATTTGCGCAAGGCAATTTCCCCCCCACCGACGACCAACACACGACTGCCGCGCAGGTTGTGAAACAGCGGCAGATATTTCATTTAGCCGATGACCTCAAGGCCACCCATGTACGGCTTCAGCACGTCCGGCACACGGATCGAGCCGTCGGCCTGCTGGTAGTTTTCCAGCACGGCGACCAGGGTACGGCCTACGGCCAGACCGGAGCCGTTCAAGGTGTGCACCAGCTCAGGCTTGCCGGTTTCCGGGTTGCGGAAACGCGCTTGCATACGGCGGGCCTGGAAGTCGCCGCAGTTCGAGCACGAGGAGATTTCGCGGTACTTGTCCTGGCTCGGGATCCACACTTCGAGGTCGTAAGTCTTGACCGCGCTGAAGCCCATGTCACCAGTGCACAGCGCCAGGGTGCGGTAAGGCAGACCGAGCAGTTGCAGGACTTTTTCGGCGTTGGCGGTCAGGCCTTCCAGCGCCTCCATCGAGCTCGAAGGCTCAACGATCTGGACCATTTCAACTTTGTCGAACTGGTGCTGACGGATCATGCCGCGCGTATCGCGACCCGACGCACCGGCTTCACTGCGGAAGCACGGGGTGTGAGCGACGAACTTGATCGGCAGCAGTTTCGAGTCGACGATTTCGCCGGCAACGATGTTGGTCAGCGACACTTCGGCGGTCGGGATCAGGTACAGATCGGCTTCGCCTTCGCGGGCGATCTTGAACAGGTCTTCTTCGAACTTCGGCAGTTGACCGGTGCCTTGCAGCGCCGGCGCCTGAACCAGATAAGGCGTGTACGCCTCTTCGTAGCCATGCTCGTTGACGTGCAGGTTGATCATGAACTGTGCGAGTGCGCGGTGCAGACGGGCGATCGGGCCGCGCAGCAGGGCGAAACGTGCGCCGGACAGCTTGGCAGCGGTTTCGAAGTCCAGCCAGCCGAACTTCTCGCCCAAAGCAACGTGGTCCTTCACTTCAAAATCGAAGGCAGTCGGGGTGCCCCAGCGGCGCACTTCAACGTTGTCGTCTTCGTCTTTACCGACCGGCACGGATTCGTGCGGCAGGTTCGGGATACCGAGCAGAATCGAGTCCAGTTCGGTCTGGATCGCGTCCAGTTCGACTTTACCGGCGCTCAGTTCGCCCGCCATGCGCTCGACGTCCGCCATCAACGGCGCGATGTCTTCGCCGCGCTGCTTGGCCTGACCGATGGATTTGGAACGCGCATTACGCTCAGCCTGCAGTGCCTCGGTGCGGGTCTGGACGGTCTTGCGCTGTTCTTCCAGCGCTTCGATGCGCGCGGTATCCAGGGCAAAGCCACGGGAAGCCAGGCGGTCCGCTACGTCCTGAAGGTTGCTACGTAACAGTTTGGAATCGAGCATGTCGGTTTCTCGTTATCAAAGTTTGGTCAAAGACAGGCCAGCCCACGTCGCGAGCAGCCCGCCGAATACGCTGAGTGCCGCATAGCCCAAGGCCAGCGGCACTTGCCCGCTTTCCAGCAGGCGCACCGTATCCAGTGAAAAGGATGAAAAAGTCGTCAGCCCCCCGAGGAAGCCGACCATCAACCCGGCACGTACCTCGATCGGCACCTCCGGGCGTATCAAAAACAGGCCGTACAACACGCCAATCAACAGACAGCCCACGATATTAACGGCCAGCGTCGCGGTATAAAAGTGCCGCGGCCAATTGGCGCTGATCCAATTGCCGGTGGCGAAGCGCAACAAGGTGCCGGCCATGCCGCCGACGGAGACCGCAATGATCAGTGGAAGCACTATTTTCTCCGCTGCCGAGGGCTTAAACGGTCGAGCTGGGCGAGATGATTGAGCTTCTCGCCGATCTTCAATTCGAGGCCGCGCGGCACCGGTTGGTAGAACGGAATGGGATCGAGCTCTTCCGGGAAATAGTCTTCGCCAGCGGCATACGCGTCCGGCTCGTCATGGGCGTAACGGTATTCGTCGCCGTAGCCCAATTGTTTCATCAGTTTGGTTGGCGCATTGCGCAGGTGCAGCGGCACTTCCAGCGAGCCATTTTCGGCCGCAGCGCGCAGGGCGGTTTTGAAGCCCATGTACACCGCGTTGCTTTTCGGCGCGCAGGCCAGATAAGTAATGGCTTGGGCCACCGCCAACTCACCTTCCGGGCTGCCGAGGCGCTCTTGTACTTCCCACGCTGCGAGGCACAGGCTGAGGGCGCGCGGGTCGGCGTTGCCGATGTCTTCGCTGGCCATGCGCACCACGCGCCGGGCCAGGTACAGCGGATCGCAACCGCCGTCGATCATCCGCGCAAACCAGTACAGCGCGCCGTCAGGGTTGGAGCCACGCACCGATTTGTGCAGTGCCGATATCTGGTCGTAAAACGCTTCGCCACCCTTGTCGAAACGTCGACGGGTGTCGCCGAGCAGACTTTGCAGGAGCTCGGTGCCGATTTCGCTGTTGTCCTCAGCCAGATCCGAGGCGTTTTCCAGCAGATTGAGCAGACGCCGACCATCGCCATCGGCGGCCGACAGCAGCATCTGGAAACCTTCGTCGTTGAGCGTCAGGTTGCGTTTGCCCAAACCGCGCTCTTCGCTGAGTGCGCGGTGCACCAGTTTGCGCAGCGCTGCTTCGTCGAGGCTTTTCAGCACATAGACACGGGCCCGCGACAACAGAGCGTTGTTGAGTTCGAACGAAGGGTTTTCGGTGGTGGCGCCGATGAAGATCAGCGTGCCGTCTTCAACGTACGGCAGAAACGCATCCTGCTGCGACTTGTTGAAACGATGCACTTCATCGACGAACAGAATCGTGCGCTTGCCGTACTGGCCGGCCTGCTGCTTGGCGATTTCAACGGCCTGACGGATCTCTTTCACCCCGGCGAGCACCGCCGAGACCGTTTCGAAGTGCGCATCGGAGACTTCCGCGAGCAACCGCGCCAGGGTGGTTTTACCCACACCGGGCGGGCCCCAGAAGATCATCGAATGCAGGGCACCCTGCTCCAGCGCTTCACGCAGAGGCTTGCCGCGAGCGAGCAGGTGTTCCTGACCGACGTACTCATCCAGATTGGTCGCCCGCAAACGCGCGGCCAGTGGCTGGGCAATCGGTGCACTGCGAAACAGATCCATCACGTAGCGTTGAAACCTCTATTTGATCTGGAGCAGATCATTGTCCCTGTGGGAGCGAGCAAGCTCCCACAGGGGGTTTGGGTTTATTCCTGGATCACGTCGGCACCCTTGGGGATGTCGAACTTGAACTTGGACGGCGACACCGGCTCGTTGGCCTTGACCCCGGTAAACAGGATGTTGGTGCGCTGGCCGACGCTGTCGATCAGTTGCATGTCATTGAGCAGACCGTTGCGGAACGACAAACGCAGGTTGTCGAACAGGGTGTCCTTGGTTTTCGGCTTAAGGGTGAAGTCGATCACACCGCCCGCCTCTTTCGCACTGATGTCGAAGCTCTGGCTGATCTTCGACACATCACCGGACAACAGCAGTGCCGGGGTCTGGGTCAGGCGCTCGTCGAGCTTCTTGATGGTTGCCTGCTCCAGATCCGGGTCCCACAGCGTGACTTTCTTGCCGTCGGAGACCATGGTCTGCTCGGCCGGCGCATTGGTGTGCCAGTAGAACAGGCCCGGACGCTGCAGGGTCATGTCGCCGGTGGTTTCCTGCAACTGCGTGCCGCTGCCGTCGAGGGTCAGCTGCGAGAAGTTTGCGCTCAGGGTCTTGGATGTTTCCAGCAATTGGGTCAGACGCGCCACGTCCTTGTCGTCGGCGTGGGCCGTGAGTGTAGTCAGAGCCAGTACTGGCAGCAGCATGCGGATAAGACGCATGGGAGTCCTCTTGAATACTCGTTGGGAGAGCGGCGGCACATCATTGTCCCGCCTCTTGCGTTTGCAATCAGTCGCGTACCGGGCCCGGGGCCAGCACTTCACGCGAACCGTTGGTGTTCATCGACGTGACGACCCCGGCCATTTCCATGGCTTCGATCATCCGTGCGGCGCGGTTGTAGCCGATCTTCAGCTTGCGCTGTACTGCAGAAATCGACGCGCGACGGCTTTCCAGTACGAACTGTACGGCTTCGTCATACAGCGCATCGGCTTCCGGATCATCGCCGTCGCCGCCACCGCTGCTGCCTTCAAAACCGCTGCCGGCTTCTTCGACACCGTTGAGGATGTCGTCGTTGTATTCCGGGGCGCCGCGCAGTTTCCACGCTTCGACCACGCGGTGTACTTCATCGTCGGAAACGAAGGCGCCGTGAACGCGGATCGGCAGGCTGGTGCCCGGCGGCATGTAGAGCATGTCACCGTGGCCGAGCAGTTGTTCAGCGCCACCCTGATCGATGATGGTCCGCGAGTCGATCTTGCTCGACACCTGGAACGCCATCCGCGTCGGAATGTTGGCCTTGATCAGACCGGTGATCACGTCCACCGACGGCCGCTGGGTCGCGAGGATCAAGTGAATACCGGCCGCACGCGCCTTCTGGGCGATACGGGCGATCAGTTCTTCAACCTTCTTGCCGACGATCATCATCATGTCGGCGAATTCGTCGACCACCACGACGATGGTCGGCAGCTTCTGCAGCAGCGGCGCTTCGTCGTGAATGCTTTCGCGCTTGTACAGCGGATCGCTCAACGGCTCGCCGGCGTCCTGCGCCTCCTTGACCTTGGCGTTGAAGCCAGAGAGGTTGCGCACGCCCATTTTCGCCATCAGCTTGTAGCGGCGTTCCATCTCTGCAACGCTCCAGCGCAGGGCGTTGGCAGCATCCTTCATGTCGGTGACGACCGGGCACAGCAGGTGCGGAATGCCTTCGTAGATCGACAGTTCCAACATCTTCGGGTCGATCATGATCAGTTTGGCGTCTTCCGGGCCGGACTTGAACAGGATCGACAGAATCATTGCGTTCACACCGACCGACTTACCGGAACCGGTCGTACCGGCCACCAGCAAGTGCGGCATCTTCGCCAGGTCGGTGATGACCGGTTTGCCACCGATGTCGTGCCCCAGCGCCAAGGTGACTGGCGATTTGAAGTTGTCGTACTCGGGCGTCGACAGCACTTCGGAAAAGCGCACGATCTGCCGGTCTTCGTTGGGAATCTCGATACCGACGGTGGTCTTGCCCGGAATCACCTCGACCACCCGCACACTGGTCACGGCCAGCGAACGTGCGAGGTCTTTGGCCAGGTTGGCGATGCGGCTGACTTTCACACCGGCGGCAGGCTGGATTTCGTAACGGGTAATCACCGGGCCCGGGTGAATCGAATCCACCGTGACCTCGACACCGAACTCCTTGAGCTTGATCTCCAGCAAGTGGCCGACTGCCGCCAGGGATTCCGGTGAGTAATTGAGTTGTTTCTTTTCCGCAGGATCAAGAATCGAGATCGGCGGCAAGGTGCCTTCCACGGCACTGTCGACGAACAACGGCACCTGTTTCTCTTTCTGCACGCGCTTGCTTGGCTCGGGCGCTTTGGCCGGAGCGGGAGCGATGACCGGCGGAACTTGTTTCTCGCGATCGGACATGTGCTTGCTCAGGGCTTGCTCGCGTTCGATCAGGCGTTCTTTGACTTTGGCCTGCTCACGCTTGTCGGTGACCGTCGGCGCAACCACGTCATGCACACGGTCGTCGACTTCACGCAGTTGCGCGACCAGTTGCTTGCGCTCGGTACGCGCCGCCCACCAGCGATTGAGCGCGCCCTGGAACAGTTCGAACAGGTCGAGGGTGATCTTGCCGGTGATGTCCATCACCTTGAACCACGACAGGTCGGTGAACACGGTCAGGCCGAACAGGAACAGCGCAATGAACAACAGCGTGCTGCCCTGAATGTTCAGCGCGTTCTTTGCCAGATTGCCGAGGCTCTCGCCCAACGCGCCACCGGCTCCGGCCGGTAGACCCGACGCTGCATGGAAATGCAGATGCGCCAGCGCCGCGCCGGACAACACCAGAAACACCAGACCGATCAGGCGCCAGGAGAACAGCCAGCCGCTCCACTGCCACGGCTCATGACGCTGACGGAAGATCTGCCAGGCCTTGATCGCCAGCAGCAACGGGAAGATATAGGCGAAGTAACCCAACACCATGAACAGGATGTCAGCGCTGTAGGAGCCCGCCGGGCCACCGAAATTCTGTACATCGTCGATCTTGCTGTTGTGGCTCCAGCCCGGATCGTCCTTGCCGTAGGTCAGCAAAGCCATCATCAGGAACAGGCACAAGGCACCGATGGCGATCAATGCACCTTCCTTGAGCCGGTAGTGCAACTGTTGGCGCCAGAGCGGAACGACTGTTTTTGGTGCTTCGGTGGATTTCTTCAAAACGCTTCTTTTCCTGCGCCCGAGGCGCGTCCATCTATTGAATGACGATAAAAAACTGCCCAATCCAGGCAGGTAAAAAAGTGAACGAACGCAACTGAGACTACTTTTAACACTGTGCTGCCGGTTTTATAAAACACAGCGCACCGCGAACATTCTGTTACAGCCCGGCATTGTACGGGTTTGTGCGTCCGATGCCATGCTTCACGCCCCAGGATTGAGCATAGTCAAGCACACAGAAGCCGCGATTCAATTTGAGCATGCATTACCTTTTGTGACAAAGGCTTATGAGGTGTATTTGATGAACGTAGCGAAGCATTCACGCCTGATCATCCTTGGCTCCGGTCCGGCCGGTTACAGCGCTGCCGTGTATGCCGCCCGTGCCAACCTCAAACCTGTGGTGATCACCGGTCTGCAGGCCGGTGGCCAGCTCACAACCACCGTCGAGGTCGACAACTGGCCCGGCGACGTCGAAGGCCTCACTGGGCCGGTGCTGATGGAGCGCATGCAGAAACACGCCGAACGCTTTGCCACAGAGATCGTTTACGACCACATCCACACCGCCAAGTTGCAGCAGCGTCCGTTCGAACTCGTCGGCGACAGCGGCACTTACACCTGCGATGCACTGATCATTGCCACCGGCGCTTCGGCGCAATATCTGGGCCTGCCCTCGGAAGAAGCCTTCGCCGGCAAAGGTGTTTCCGCCTGCGCGACCTGTGACGGCTTTTTCTATCGCAATCAGGTGGTCGCCGTGGTCGGTGGCGGCAATACTGCCGTCGAGGAAGCACTGTACCTGTCGAACATCGCTAAAGAAGTGCACCTGATCCATCGACGCGACAAACTGCGCTCGGAAAAAATCCTTCAGGACAAACTCTTCGAGAAAGCCGCCAACGGCAATGTGCGCCTGCACTGGAACCAGCATCTCGACGAAGTACTCGGCGATGCCAGCGGTGTGACTGGCGCGAGACTGCGTGACAGCCATACCGGCGAAACCCGTGAACTGGCGCTGGCCGGCGTATTCATCGCCATCGGCCACAAACCCAACACCGACCTGTTTCAAGGCCAGCTGCCGATGCGCGACGGCTATTTGCAGGTCAAGGGCGGCAGCGACGGCGACGCTACCTCCACTGAGATTCCCGGGGTGTTTGCCGCTGGCGACGTGGCCGACCACGTTTATCGTCAGGCGGTGACGTCGGCGGGTGCCGGCTGCATGGCCGCGCTTGATGCCGAGAAGTATCTGGACGACATTCCTGTCATTTAACGGCACACTTTATCGCGGGCCAAACGGCTCGCACCGCCCTCCCCTTCTGCAAGCCTGGATGCCATGCTGACTTGGTTACAACGTAATTCCCTGACTTTTCCGCCGCTGGAAAAGGCCATGCGCGACCCCAACGGATTGCTCGCCGCCGGGGGCGATCTGTCGGCCGACCGGCTGATTCAAGCGTATCGCCATGGCTGCTTTCCGTGGTTTTCCGAGGGTCAGCCGATTCTCTGGTGGTCGCCGGATCCGCGCACGGTGTTGTTTCCCGACGAACTGCACGTCTCGCGCAGCCTCGGCAAACTGCTGCGCCAGGAACGCTACCAAGTGACCTTCGATCAGGATTTCGACGCGGTAATCCGCGCCTGTGCCGCACCACGGGATTACGCCGACGGCACCTGGATCACCGAGGCGATGCAGGACGCCTATGTCGAACTGCATCGTCGCGGCTTCGCCCATTCGGTGGAGGTCTGGGATCAGGGCGACCTGGTCGGCGGCCTGTACGGCCTGGCGATGGGCCAACTGTTTTTCGGCGAATCGATGTTCAGCCGCGCCGACAATGCCTCGAAATTCGGCTTTGCCACCCTGGTGCGCCATCTGAAGGACTCGGGGTTCGTGCTGATCGACTGCCAGATGCCGACCGATCATCTGCACAGCCTCGGCGCGCGGGCGATTCCCCGCCAGCAATTCGCCAACTATCTGGCCAATCACCTGGATCAACCCAATCGTGCCACCTGGGTTTGCTGAGCGACTTTTGCGCGCGTGGCTTACACTTAATTCACCAGCTTATCCCGAGGGTTGATCATGACCGAGTTGGCGCGGTTGAAGTTCTATGCCACTCAGCCTCACTCTTGCAGTTATCTGCCCGAGGAGCAGGCCACGACCCTGTTTCTCGATCCGAGTCAGCCCATGGATGTGCATGTCTACGCAGACCTGTCGGAAATGGGCTTTCGCCGCAGTGGTGATCATTTGTACCGGCCGCATTGCCAGAACTGCAATGCGTGCGTGCCTGCGCGCATTCCGGTGGCGCAGTTCACTCCTAATCGTCAGCAGAAGCGGATTTTCAAGCGCAACATGGATTTGCAGGTGCGCCCGGCCAAACCGCAATTCAGTGAAGAATATTTCGATCTGTACCAGCGCTATATCGAACAACGCCACGCTGACGGCGATATGTACCCGCCAAGCCGTGATCAATTCTCGACTTTTCTGGTACGTGACCTGCCCTTCTCGCGTTTTTACGAATTCCGACTCGACGGACGGTTACTGGCCGTGGCGGTGACCGATTTGCTGCCAAACGGTTTGTCGGCGGTCTACACCTTTTACGAACCCGACGAAGAGCGTCGCAGCCTTGGCCGATTTGCCATCCTCTGGCAAATCGCCGAGGCACAGCGCCTCGGACTTGAAGCGGTGTACCTCGGGTACTGGATCAAGAACTGCAAAAAGATGAACTACAAGACGCAATATCGCCCCATCGAATTGCTGATTAATCAGCGCTGGGTCATCCTCAACTAAACCCAAGCCGTAAACCCCTTGGCGTAAACCCCATTTTTCGGGCACAATGCACGCCGCTTTTGCCTGGCGCAGTTGCACCGGGCCATTCATTGGATACCGAGGGCTTTACTGCATGTCGAAAGAAGACAGCTTCGAAATGGAAGGCACTGTCGTCGACACCCTGCCCAACACCATGTTTCGTGTGGAGTTGGAAAATGGGCACGTCGTAACCGCGCATATTTCCGGCAAGATGCGCAAGAACTACATTCGTATTCTTACCGGTGACAAAGTGCGCGTCGAGCTGACGCCCTATGACTTGAGCAAAGGGCGCATTACTTACCGCGCTCGTTAATCAAGTCAATACAGAACGCCCGGTTTATGCCGGGCGTTTTTGTGTCTGCGTTTTGGAGGTTTTGGCTGGGTTTGGGTTTGGGTTTGGGTTTGGGTTTGGGGGCATATCCGTTTTTTCGGGTGCTGCCGCTGGCGGTTTCGCTCTTACAGCGAGTCCCTTTTTCAAACGCCAAAAAGGAACCAAAAGGCTTTGCCCCTGGCGTACGGCACTTCGCTGAGGCTCAGTGTTCCCTCGCTACGGTGTCCATCCGAGGGCATCGCCTACGGTTTGCTTCGCTGCACCTCCTCTCGATGTATGCGGCTGCGCCGCACGGCGCTGCGCGCCTACCCCCGGATGAACACCTACGCTCGGCCTGCCGATGGGGCAAAAGATCAAAAGCCGAAGCCAAAGCAAGATCACAAACCAAATCAAGAGCCCCTCACCCTAGCCCTCTCCCGGAGGGAGAGGGAACTGATTGAGGTGTTTGGGAGAGCTACGCCGACGTGCGATACCGCGTTGAACTCAGGCTTTGAAAAGCACACAAAGCAGCCCCTCACCCTCTACTCACGGAGGGTGATGGGACTGACCGAAGTGTTTGGGAGAGCTACGCCGACGTGCGATACCGCGTTGAACTCAGTTTCTGAAAGGCCCACAAATCGGCTCCCTCTCCTCGGGGAGAGGGCTGGGGTGAGGGGTGAATCCAACACCGAACAAAAGCCGACCACACCCCGCTCTTCACCACTCAATAGGCCGAGTGTCAGCTCGCCTGCTCTTGATCTTGATCTGTAAGGCGACGTCGGAAGGCTGAGTGGAGGGATTGATCCGGGCGTGGGAGCGTAGCGACCGTTTGGCGCAGCCAAACACAGCGAGAGGAGGTGCAGCGAAGCAAACCGTAGGCGCTGCGCCCGGATCGATCCCGGAGCGAAGGAACCCCGAGCCCCAGCGAGCGGGCCGCACGTAGGAGCAAGCCTTTTGGGTTACCTTTTCGGCGTTTGGAAAAGGTGACCCGCCGTAAGGGCGGAACCCTAAGCCGCCGTTACCGCAGCAACGGATATACAAACAAAACCACCAGACAACAAAAAGGCGCCCGAAGGCGCCTTCCCAGTCAACATCAAACCGTCAGGCCATCTCAGCCGTAGTCTCGAAGTCAAACGTCAACTCACCATCCTTGATGTCGATGTGCACCACACCGCCATGCTCGGCCAGCTCGCCAAACAGAATCTCCTCCGCCAACGGACGCTTGATCTTGTCCTGGATCAGGCGTGCCATCGGACGCGCACCCATCGCCGAGTCATAACCACCCGCCGCCAGCCAACTCCGCGCGGCATCAGTGACCTCAAGCAACACACGCTTGTCTTCCAGCTGCGCCTGAAGCTCGGTAAGGAACTTGTCCACCACACTTTTGATGACCTCATGACTGAGGCGACCAAACTGGATAATGGTGTCCAGACGGTTACGGAACTCCGGCGTGAAGCTCTTCTTGATCACTTCCATCGCATCGGACGAGTGGTCCTGATGGGTGAAACCGATCGAAGCCCGCGCCGCCGTTTCGGCACCGGCGTTGGTGGTCATGATCACGATCACATTGCGGAAGTCCGCCTTGCGCCCGTTGTTGTCGGTCAGCGTACCGTGGTCCATCACCTGCAACAGCAAGTTGAAGACTTCCGGATGCGCCTTCTCGATTTCGTCGAGGAGCAATACACAGTGCGGCTGCTTGGTGATCGCCTCGGTCAACAGACCGCCCTGATCGAAACCAACATACCCAGGAGGCGCACCGATCAGACGCGATACGGTGTGACGCTCCATGTACTCGGACATGTCGAAGCGAACCAGTTCAATCCCCAACGCCTTGGCCAATTGCCGCGCAGCCTCGGTTTTACCGACACCGGTCGGGCCTGCGAACAGGAACGAACCGACTGGCTTGTCAGGCGACTTGAGGCCGGCACGGGACAGCTTGATCGCAGTCGACAGCGAATCGATCGCCGCGTCCTGACCAAACACCGTCAGCTTCAGGTCACGCTCAAGGTTACGCAGCAGTTCCTTGTCGGAGCTGGTGACGTGCTTCGGCGGAATCCGTGCGATTTTCGCGACGATGTCTTCGACGTGCGGTACTTCGATGCGCTTGGCGCGCTTCTCGACCGGTTGCAAGCGCTGATAGGCGCCCGCTTCGTCGATCACATCAATGGCTTTGTCCGGCATGTGCCGGTCATTGATATAGCGCGACGCCAGTTCAGCAGCGGCACGCAATGCTTCGTCGCTGTATTCGATGTTGTGGTGCTGCTCGAAACGCCCTTTCAGGCCGCGCAGGATACCGATGGTGTCTTCCACCGAAGGCTCAACGACATCGACCTTCTGGAAGCGACGCGCCAAGGCACGGTCTTTCTCGAAGATGCCGCGGAATTCCTGGAACGTGGTCGAACCGATGCAGCGAATGTCGCCAGACGACAGCAGCGGCTTGAGCAGATTCGAAGCGTCCATGACGCCGCCCGACGCAGCGCCCGCACCAATAATGGTGTGGATCTCGTCGATAAACAGAATGGCTTGCGGACGTTTCTTCAGTTCATTGAGCAGCGCTTTGAAACGCTTCTCGAAATCACCGCGATACTTGGTACCCGCGAGCAGAGCACCGAGATCAAGCGAATAAACGACGCTACCCGCCAGCAGATCCGGCACCTGGTTGTCGACAATGCGCTTGGCCAGACCTTCGGCAATTGCGGTTTTACCCACGCCTGCTTCGCCGACCAGCAGCGGATTGTTTTTGCGCCGACGCGCGAGAATCTGCGCGACACGCTCGACTTCCGACTCACGGCCGACCAGCGGATCGATACGACCCTGGCGCGCGAGTTCGTTGAGGTTGCTGGCATAAGCATCCAGAGGATTGCCTGAAGAAGAAGACTCACCGCCCTCGTCGTCCTGCATATCTTGTTCACCTTCAGAGTGATCGCCATGCCCCGGCACTTTGGAAATGCCGTGAGCGATATAGTTGACGACATCGATGCGCGCAACGCTCTGCTGTTTCAGCAGAAACACTGCCTGACTCTCTTGCTCACTGAAGATGGCAACCAGCACGTTGGCGCCGGTTACTTCGCGTTTGCCCGAGCTCTGTACGTGGAAAACAGCACGTTGCAGTACACGCTGGAAGCCCAGGGTTGGCTGGGTTTCGCGATCTTCGTCATGAACGGGGATCAATGGCGTGGTGGAGTCGATGAACTCCTGCAGGTCATGCTTGAGTTTGTCGAGGTTTGCGCCGCAGGCACGCAAAACGGTGGCGGCAGCCTCATTGTCCAATAGGGCCAGCAAAAGGTGTTCGACGGTCATGAATTCATGACGTTTCGAACGAGCCTCCTTGAAGGCTAGATTGAGGGTGACTTCGAGCTCGCGGTTTAACATAGCTTCACCTCATACCCAAGTGGTCGGCGATTAACCGTCCTTCTCGATTTCACAGAGTAGCGGATGCTGGCTTTCCCTGGCGTACTGGTTGACCTGCATGGCCTTTGTCTCGGCGATGTCGCGGGTAAACACTCCACATACTGCCCGTCCTTCTGTGTGGACGGCCAGCATGACCTTGGTCGCCAGCTCGCGATTCAGGTTAAAAAACACCTCGAGCACTTCGACGACGAAATCCATCGGTGTGTAGTCATCATTGAACAAAACCACCTTGTACATCGGCGGCGCCTGTAACGCAGGCTTTGCTTCCTGAACAGCAACGCCTGCCGAATCGTCGTCGTGCTCCTCTGGAAGATCCTTTTGGAGAAGCGGGCGATCCTGATTGAATGTTAGTCGAATCTGGCTGATTGCATGCATGGAAAGAAAGGTTCGTCAGTTGTGCAAATACAGTGGTGGGGGCGGCTGTCCACGTTTTCAACTCCGACTGCCCGGTCACCTTGACTATCGGGAAAACGGTGTTACAACCAATAGAACCCACAGTGGGTAAAAAAGATCCGCGGAGTCAATTCTTTTAACGAATAAGATTGCGGATGAATTGGATGATACTCCAGCGATGGAGTCTGTTGCAGAGGGATTTGAGCATGGCTGTCGGCAAGGTGAAATGGTTCAACAATGCCAAGGGTTTTGGATTCATCATCGAGAACGGCCAGACAGAAGATCTGTTTGCCCACTACTCGGCGATCCAGATGGAAGGCTATAAAACCCTGAAGGCAGGCCAAGAGGTGTATTTCGAACTCCTTCAAGGCCCTAAAGGCCTGCACGCCGTCGCGATTCAGGACAAAAAAACAGTGGATGACGCAGTCGGTGCAGCAGCAGCTGCTGCCGCCGCGACCAGCCAAGCGGCAGTCGTGAGCTGAGCAACTCCGCCCAAGACGTCCAGCCATAAAAAAACCGCCTGACTCAATTCATCGAGTCAGGCGGTTTTTATGTGCCCGCGTTTTTACATATGCGAAATCAACGCATCCCCGAAGCCCGAAGACGAAACCAGCTTGGCGCCGTCCATCAGTCGTTCGAAGTCATAGGTCACAGTCTTGGCCGAAATAGCGCCGTTGGTGCCCTTGATGATCAGATCCGCCGCTTCGGTCCAGCCCATGTGCCGCAGCATCATCTCGGCCGAGAGAATCAGCGAACCCGGGTTGACCTGATCCTTGCCAGCATACTTCGGCGCAGTACCGTGGGTCGCTTCGAACATCGCCACGGTATCGGACAGGTTGGCGCCCGGCGCGATACCGATACCGCCCACTTCCGCCGCCAGGGCGTCGGAAAGGTAGTCGCCGTTCAGGTTCAGGGTCGCGATGACATCATATTCCGCCGGGCGCAGCAGGATCTGCTGGAGCATGGCGTCAGCGATGGCGTCCTTGACCACAACGTTCTTGCCGGTTTTCGGGTTCTTGAACTGCATCCACGGGCCGCCGTCGAGCAGGGTCGCGCCGAATTCTTCGGCGGCCACTTCGTAGGCCCACTCTTTGAAGGCACCTTCGGTGAACTTCATGATGTTGCCTTTGTGCACGATGGTCAGCGAATCGCGGTCGTTATCGACCACATATTGCAGGGCCTTGCGTGCCAGACGCTTGGTGCCTTCCAGCGAAACCGGCTTGACGCCGATGCCGCAGTTTTCGTCGAAACGGATCTTGGTGACGCCCATTTCTTCTTTAAGGAATTTGATGACTTTGGTGGCTTCCGGCGAACCGGCCTTCCACTCGATGCCGGCATAGATGTCTTCGGAGTTCTCGCGGAAGATGGTCATGTCGACATCGCCGGGCTTTTTCACCGGGCTCGGCACGCCTTCGAACCAGCGCACCGGGCGCAGGCAGACGTACAGATCGAGTTGCTGACGCAGGGCCACGTTCAGCGAGCGGATGCCGCCACCGACTGGAGTGGTGAGCGGGCCTTTGATGGAAACCACGTAATCCTTGACTGCGTCGAGGGTTTCCTGAGGCAGCCAGGTGTCCTGATCGTAAACCTGAGTGGCTTTTTCCCCGGCGTAGACTTCCATCCAGGAAATCTTGCGCTTACCGCCGTATGCCTTTTGAACTGCAGCATCGACAACCTTGATCATCACCGGACTGATGTCGACACCAATGCCGTCACCTTCGATGAAGGGGATGATCGGGTTATCAGGAACATTGAGAGAATGGTCTGCATTGACGGAGATTTTGTCGCCGACGGCTGGAACCTGAATCTTCTTGTAACCCATGCTGAACTCCATTGTTTGGATTGAACATCTGGCTTGGTTCGAGCGTAACCCAGTTAAATCAACACGCAAACCCTCAGTTCCCGGCATTCGCACAACTCGATTCCTACAAGCCTGAAAGCAAAGGGAAAAGCGCCAAACTCAAGCATTCGCAACGACTCTACGCGCCACCCTGCCCTGCGACCTTTAGACCAATGGACGAGAATCGTTGCATATGAACCATCGGCAGATTGCCAGCTACCTATGTATAATGCCGCCCGCTGACCACAGGGTCACGACGGTTGGCCTCTCTAGAACGAGACTTTCCGCCTTATAGCCGGACTGTTACCGCAGCCCGACTGCTTGACGCTCTACTGATGCACCCAACATCACCGCGAAGATTCTCGACATTCGGTTCATGGATGACTTTGAACGAACGCGCTTACCCGGCGCCCCTCGAGTTTCTGCGCACGCTTTAGCAAAGAAGAGAGAGTTAATCCGAATATGCCCACCCGCTCGAAGATCATCTATACCTTCACCGACGAAGCTCCAGCCCTCGCCACCTATTCCCTGCTGCCGATCATCGAGGCTTACACCGCCTCGGCCGATATCGCCGTGGAAACCCGCGATATCTCTCTTGCAGCGCGCATTCTGGCCAGCTTCCCCGAGCAACTGGGCGACAAAGCCGTAGCCGACCACCTCGCCGAACTGGGCGACCTGGCCGTTACGCCTGAAGCCAACATCATCAAGCTGCCGAACATCAGCGCTTCGGTGCCACAGCTGCAAGCCGCGATCAAAGAGCTGCAAGCTCAGGGTTACAACCTGCCGGACTACCCGGAAACCGTAACCAGCGACGCCGACAAAGACGCCAAGGCGCGTTACGACAAGGTCAAGGGCAGCGCCGTGAACCCGATTCTGCGTGAAGGCAACTCCGACCGTCGCGCTCCGCTGTCGGTGAAGAACTACGCTCGCAAGCACCCGCACAAAATGGGCGCCTGGGCCAAAGACTCCAAGTCCCACGTCGCTCACATGAGCACCGGCGATTTCTACGGCAGCGAAAAAGCTGCTCTGATCGACGCCGCTGACGCTGTGAAGATCGAACTGATCGCCAAGGACGGTACCGCTACTGTTCTGAAAGAAAAAACCACCGTCCAGGCTGGCGAGATCCTCGACTGCGCCGTGATGAGCAAAAACGCCCTGCGCGCGTTCATTGCTGCTGAAATCGAAAGCGCCAAAGCTCAAGGCGTGCTGCTCTCGGTGCACCTGAAAGCGACCATGATGAAGGTCTCCGACCCGATCATGTTCGGCCAGATCGTTGCCGAGTTCTATAAAGACGCGCTGACCAAGCACGCTGCCGTGCTGGCCGAGATCGGCTTCAACCTGAACAACGGCATCGGCGATCTGTACGCGCGCATCAAGGCCCTGCCGGCCGAGCAACAGGCTCAGATCGAAGCTGACATGGCGGCGGTCTACGCTGCTCGTCCATCGCTGGCGATGGTCAACTCCGACAAAGGCATCACCAACCTGCACGTGCCGAGCGACGTGATCGTCGACGCCTCGATGCCAGCGATGATCCGTGACTCCGGCAAGATGTGGGGCACCGACGGTCAACTGCACGACACCAAGGCGGTAATCCCGGATCGTTGCTACGCAACCATCTACCAGGCCGTGATCGAAGATTGCAAAGCCAATGGCGCCTTCGACCCAACCACCATGGGCAGCGTGCCGAACGTTGGTCTGATGGCGAAGAAAGCCGAAGAGTACGGCTCGCACGACAAGACTTTCCAGATCAAGGCTGACGGCGTGGTTCGCGTCACCGACAGCAAGGGCACCCTGCTGATGGAACAGGCTGTTGAAGCCGGCGACATCTTCCGCATGTGCCAGACCAAAGACGCGCCGATCCAGGACTGGGTCAAACTGGCCGTCAACCGCGCTCGTGCAAGCGCAACTCCAGCGATCTTCTGGCTGGACCCGATGCGCGCTCACGATGGCGTAGTGATCGAGAAAGTTCAGGCTTACCTGAAGGATCACGACACTGCCGGTCTGGACATCCAGATCATGGCGCCGGTCGACGCGATGAAGTACACCCTGCAGCGCACCCGCGAAGGCAAGGACACCATTTCGGTGACCGGCAACGTACTGCGCGACTACCTGACCGACCTGTTCCCGATCATGGAACTGGGCACCAGCGCCAAGATGCTGTCGATCGTGCCGCTGATGAACGGCGGTGGTCTGTTCGAAACC
The DNA here is from genome assembly GCF_022662375.1 of Pseudomonas sp. CROZ-RG-20F-R04-15. GTDB lineage: Bacteria > Pseudomonadota > Gammaproteobacteria > Pseudomonadales > Pseudomonadaceae > Aquipseudomonas. The sequence continues at coordinate 28,788 of NZ_JAKNQL010000008.1, forward strand.
GGCGCTGGCGGTTCGGCACCGAAGCACGTGCAGCAACTGGTTGAAGAGAACTTCCTGCGCTGGGATTCGCTGGGCGAGTTCCTCGCACTGGCAGCGTCCCTTGAGCATCTGGGTGTGAACTACAACAACCCGAAAGCACTGGTGCTGTCGAAGACTCTGGATCAGGCCACTGGCCAGTTCCTCGACAACAACAAGTCGCCATCGCGCAAAGTCGGCAACATCGACAACCGCGGCAGCCACTTCTACCTGGCGATGTACTGGGCTCAGGCTCTGGCCGCCCAGACTGAAGACGCTGCACTGCAAGCGCAGTTCGCGACGCTGGCCAAGACTCTGACCGAGAACGAAGCAACCATCGTTGCCGAGCTCAACGCCGTTCAGGGCAAGCCAGTCGACATCGGCGGTTACTACCACGCCAATGCCGAGTTGATCAGCAAGGCCATGCGCCCAAGCGCAACCCTCAACGCGGCGATTGCTGCGCTGGTTTAAGGTTGTAAAGGGAACATCACAAACCCCGGCCCCGTGCCGGGGTTTGTGTTTCCAGAGCTCACCCAATCCCCCTGTGGGAGCGAGCCTGCTCGCTCCCACAGGGGGATTGGGTTTCAATTCTATATTTGAGGACATCCTATGGAATGGCTCCCCCACATCACCGTCGCCACCATCGTCGAGGACAACGGTCGCTTTCTGATGGTTGAAGAACACAAGGCCGGGCGTAATGTCCTCAACCAGCCCGCCGGCCATCTCGACCCGGACGAAACCCTGATCGACGCCGCCGTACGCGAAACTCTCGAAGAAACCGGCTGGGACGTCGAACCCACCGGCGTCATCGGCATTTACCTGTACACCGCGCCGAGCAACGGCGTGACCTATCAGCGCGTATGTTTCAGCGCCAAAGCCGTCAAACATCACCCGGATTATCAGCTCGACGACGGCATCGTCGGCGCCAAGTGGCTGACCCGTGACGAATTAATGACTCAACGCGACAACTGGCGCAGTGAGCTGATCATCCGCTGCATCGACGACTATCTGGCCGGTCATCACTTCAGCCTCGAACTGATCCGCCCTTCTCTTTAGCCTTGAGGCCGCGAGCCTGCTAGAATCGCGTCCTTTTTCAAGACACTCATTGAATCCCTATGCGTGATCCAGCCCCTTCTGACACATCCAAGAAGCGCGTCATTGTCGGCATGTCCGGCGGCGTGGACTCTTCCGTTTCCGCTCTCCTGCTGATCGAGCAGGGTTATGAAGTGGAAGGCCTGTTCATGAAGAACTGGGAAGAAGACGACGGAACGGAATACTGCACCGCCATGGACGACCTGGCGGATGCCCAGGCTGTCTGCGACAAGATCGGCATCAAGCTGCACACCGCCAACTTCGCCGCCGAGTACTGGGACAACGTGTTCGAGCATTTCCTCGCCGAATACAAGGCCGGGCGCACGCCGAATCCGGACATCCTGTGTAACCGCGAGATCAAGTTCAAGGCGTTCCTCGACTACGCCATGATGCTCGGTGCCGACCTGATCGCCACCGGTCACTACGTGCGCCGCCGCGACATCGATGGCCGCACCGAACTGCTCAAAGGCCTCGATCCGAACAAGGATCAGAGCTACTTCCTGCACGCCGTCGGCGGTGAACAGATCGCCAAGACCCTGTTCCCTGTCGGCGAACTGGAAAAACCGGAAGTGCGCGCCATTGCCGAGAAATACGAGCTGGCGACCGCCAAGAAGAAGGATTCCACCGGAATCTGCTTCATCGGCGAGCGTCGCTTCAGCGATTTCCTCAAGCAATACCTGCCGGCGCAACCGGGTGAGATCAAGACCACCGAAGGCGAAGTCATCGGCCGTCACCACGGTTTGATGTACCACACCATCGGTCAGCGCCAAGGCCTCGGTATCGGCGGTTTGAAAGACGCCGGCGATGAGCCGTGGTACGTGCTGCGCAAGGATCTCGACAGCAACGAGCTGATTGTCGGCCAGGGCAACAACCATCCATGGCTGTTCTCCGGCGCCCTGCTCGCTTCGGAAATCTATTGGGTCAACCCGATCGATCTGAGCCAGCCGCTGCGCCTGACCGCGAAAGTGCGTTATCGCCAGAGCGATCAAGCCTGCACCCTGGAAAAAACCGCCAACGGCTACCGCGCCGTGTTCGACGAACCGCAACGCGCGGTGACGCCGGGCCAGTCCGTGGTGTTCTACGACGGTGAAATCTGCCTCGGCGGCGGCGTGATCGAAGTCGCCGAGCCGTGGAGCGGCCAGGCATGAGCCCGACTCAGGAGCAACTGACGGCGCTGGGTGGTGTGTTTCTCGCGGCCGTTTTGGTCGACCGGATCGCCAAGACCGGCCAGACCAGCGAAGCCGGCCTCAGCTGCATGCTTGGCAGCCTGCTGGTGCGCGATCCGAAGGACACGCTGGATGTGTACGGCGGCGACGACATCAATCTGCGCGAAGGCTACCGCGCGTTGATCGGCGCACTTGAACGCGATCCGAGCACGTTGCAACGCGAGCCGCTGCGTTACGCCCTGTCGATGCTCGGTCTTGAGCGTCAACTGGCCAAGCGCAACGACATGCTCGACATCATCGGCAAGCGTTTGCCGCAGATCCAGTCGCAGGTCGAGCATTTCGGCCCGGCCCACGAAAACGTGGTCGCGGCTTGCGGCGCGCTGTATCAGGACACCCTGAGCACCCTGCGCCAACGCATTCAGGTACACGGCGACATGCGCAATCTGCAGCAGCCGAGCAATGCCTCGAAGATCCGCGCCCTGCTGCTTGCCGGCATTCGTTCAGCGCGCCTGTGGCGACAGCTCGGCGGCCATCGCTGGCAGTTGGTGATCAGCCGGCGCAAGCTGCTCAAAGAGCTGTATCCGTTGATGCGCAGCGAGTAAAACGCCGCGCAATAAAAGCTTTGTAGTCTGTAACGCGTAATACGCCGGTCAGTTGGCAACGGACCGGCGGATTTTTTCATGTATGATACGCGCCCCATTTCGTTGCCCGACTGTCCGAGAACACCCCATGCAGCTTTCTTCGCTCACTGCGGTTTCCCCTGTTGACGGCCGCTACGCCGGCAAAACCCAGGCCCTGCGCCCGATTTTCAGCGAGTACGGCTTGATCCGTGCCCGTGTTCTGGTTGAAGTGCGCTGGCTCCAGCGCCTGGCCGCCCACGCTGGTATCCCTGAAGTGCCAGCTTTCTCCGCCGAGGCCAACGCCGTTCTCAATGAACTGGCTGAAAACTTCTCGCTGGAGCACGCCGAGCGCGTCAAAGAGATCGAGCGCACCACCAACCACGACGTCAAAGCGATCGAATACCTGCTCAAAGAGCAGGCGGCCAAGCTGCCGGAACTGGCCAAGGTCAGCGAGTTCATCCACTTTGCCTGCACCAGCGAAGACATCAACAACCTGTCCCACGCCCTGATGCTGCGCGAAGGCCGTGACGACGTGATGCTGCCGCTGATGCGCCAGACCGCCAACGCCATCCGCGAACTGGCCATCCGTTTCGCTGACGTGCCAATGCTGTCGCGCACCCACGGTCAACCGGCTTCGCCGACCACTCTGGGCAAAGAGCTGGCGAACGTGGTTTACCGTCTCGAGCGTCAGATCGCTCAAGTCGCTGCCGTGCCACTGCTGGGCAAGATCAACGGCGCTGTCGGCAACTACAACGCGCACCTGTCGGCCTACCCGCAGATCGACTGGGAAGCCAATGCCCGCGCCTTCATCGAAGACGAGCTGGGCCTGGGCTTCAACCCGTACACCACGCAGATCGAACCGCACGACTACATCGCCGAGCTGTTCGACGCGATCGCGCGCTTCAACACCATCCTGATCGACTTCGACCGTGACATCTGGGGCTACATCTCCCTGGGTTACTTCAAGCAGCGCACCATCGCTGGCGAAATCGGTTCGTCGACCATGCCGCACAAGGTCAACCCGATCGACTTCGAAAACTCCGAAGGCAATCTCGGTATCGCCAACGCACTGTTCCAGCACCTGGCGAGCAAACTGCCGATCTCCCGCTGGCAGCGCGACCTGACCGACTCCACCGTACTGCGTAACCTCGGTGTCGGCTTCGCCCACAGCGTGATCGCCTACGAAGCCAGCCTCAAAGGCATCAGCAAACTGGAGCTGAACGCTCAGAAGATTGCTGCCGACCTCGACGCTTGCTGGGAAGTATTGGCTGAGCCGATCCAGACCGTGATGCGCCGTTACAACATCGAGAACCCGTACGAGAAGCTGAAAGAACTGACCCGCGGCAAGGGCATCAGCCCTGAAGCGTTGCAGACTTTCATCGATGGTCTGGACATGCCTGCCGAAGCGAAAGCCGAGCTCAAGCAACTGACCCCGGCCAACTACATCGGCAACGCTGTAGCGCAAGCCAAACGCATCTGATCGACCGTTTGACCCGCTTGAGACGCCCGGCCGCGCCGGGCGTTTTTATTCCCGTCTGAAAAGTGCTTTTTTTCAATAGGTTACATATGAATCCCGATATTCCTCTTCAACTTCTGGGCGGCATCACGGCACGCGAATTCCTGCGCGACTACTGGCAGAAAAAGCCATTGCTGATCCGTCAGGCGATTCCTGACTTCGAAAGCCCGATCGACGCCGACGAACTGGCCGGCCTGGCCCTGGAAGAAGAAGTCGAATCGCGCCTGGTGATCGAGCACGGCGAGCGTCCATGGGAACTGCGTCGCGGCCCGTTCGCTGAAGACGAATTCAGCAAATTGCCGGAAAAAGAGTGGACCCTGCTGGTTCAAGCGGTCGACCAATTCGTGCCGGAAGTCAGCGAGCTGCTGGAAAACTTCCGCTTCCTGCCGAGCTGGCGCGTCGACGACGTGATGATCAGCTTCGCCGCCCCGGGTGGCAGCGTCGGTCCGCACTTCGACAACTACGACGTGTTCCTGCTGCAAGGCCACGGCAAGCGCAACTGGAAAATCGGCCAGATGTGCGATTCCGAGAGCCCGCTGCTGCAACACGCGGACCTGCGCATCCTCGCTGAATTCCACGAGACCGAAGAGTGGGTGCTGGAACCGGGCGACATGCTCTACCTGCCGCCACGTCTGGCCCACTGCGGTGTTGCGGTCGACAACTGCATGACTTACTCGGTCGGCTTCCGTGCACCAAGCGCTTCCGAAGTGCTGACCCACTTCACCGACTTCCTCAGCCAGTTCCTGACTGACGAAGAGCGCTACACCGATGCAGACGCACAGCCAGCAGCCGATCCGCACCAGATTCAACACGACGCACTGGATCGCCTGAAAGCCCTGCTCGCCGAGCACATGAGCGACGAGCGCCTGCTGCTGACCTGGTTCGGCCAGTACATGACCGAACCGCGCTATCCAGAACTGGTGGCCGGCCCGGAAGAAATCGAAGAAGAAGACTTCCTCGCCGCCCTGCAGGATGGCGCCATCCTGATCCGCAACCCGAGCGCGCGTCTGGCCTGGTCGGAAGTCGATGACGACCTGCTGCTGTTCGCCAGCGGCCAGAGCCGTTACCTGCCGGGCAAGCTGCGCGAGTTGCTGAAGCTGATCTGCGCCGCCGACGCCCTGCACACCGACAACCTCGGCGAGTGGCTGAACGACGAAGACGCTTGCAGCCTGCTGTGCCAACTGGTCAAGCAAGGGAGCCTGGGGTTCGCCGATGAATAAGATTCGCGTACGTGTCGCAGACTGGCAGAAGGACATCGCCGAGATCCGGCGCATTCGTGAAACGGTGTTCATCGCCGAGCAATCGGTGCCACCTGAGCTGGAATGGGACGCGGACGACGCGACCGCCGTGCATTTTCTGGCGTTTGAAGGCGACTTTCCGATTGGTACTGCGCGCCTGTTGCCTGACGGGCACATCGGCCGGGTTTCGGTGCTGAAAGACTGGCGCGGCATGAAGGTGGGTGATGCGCTGATGCAAGCGGTCATCGCCGAAGCGGAAGCGCGTGGCTTGAAAGAGCAGATGCTCAGCGCTCAGGTGCAGGCCACAGCGTTCTATGAGCGCTTGGGTTTCAGCCTGGTCAGCGAGGAATTCCTCGAAGCCGGGATTCCGCATGTCGATATGGTTCGGCATTCGGCCTGAGACCGCGGCGCGGCTTTCGCGAGCAGGCTCGCTCCCACAGAGGATCTCCTGCGGACACGATTTTTGTGTCAGACAGAGATCCAATGTGGGAGCGAGCCTGCTCGCGAAGAGGCCCGCGAGAACACCACAAAACGCCCCGACATCCGCCGATGCCGGGGCGTTTTGCTGTCTACGATTCAACTTGCCCCACCCAGGGCCGACAAACTGGCAATATCAAGCCTTTCGAAAGCGGAGATAACGGACATGTCCCTACGCACCCTGCTCACCACCCTGCTGCTCGGTTGCAGTTTTACGGTGATGGCAGCCACAGAAATCGTGCCTCTCAATTACCGCACCAGCACCGACATGCTGCCGATGGCGCAAGACTTCCTCGGCAAGGACGGTCAGGTCAGCGCCTATGGTAACCAACTGATCATCAAGGCCGAGCCGGACAAGATTCAGGAACTCAAGGCGCTGATCACCCAACTCGACACGGCGCCGAAACGCTTGCTGATCACCGTCGACACCAATGAAAACAATGGCCGTGGCGACGAAGGTTATTCGGTCAACGGCGCCCAACCGAACCAGACCCGCATCATCAGCCGCAGCACCGCCAGCCGCGACGGCGGCGTGCAGCAAGTACAGGCCACCGATGGCATGCCGGCGCTGATTCAAGTCGGGCAAAGCGTGCCAATCACCAGTAGCCAGAGCAACTCCTATGGCGATTACAGCAGCCAGACCCAATACCGCAACGTCACCCAGGGTTTCTATGTCACCGCCAGCGTCACCGGCGACATCGTTCACTTGGCGATCAGTACCAACCGTGACCGCATGAGCCAGGAACGTCCCGATGTAGTGAACGTGCAAAGCACCGACACAACTGTCAGCGGACGCCTTGGTGAGTGGATCACCCTCGCCGGCGTCAATCGCCAGACACAGGCCGACAAACAGGGCCTGACCCGCAGCTACTCGACTCAAGGCCGGGATGACATGACCTTGCGGGTGAAAGTCGACGCCTTGGACTAAAGCACCGAAAACTGACTGATTAGTCGTATTAGACGAAAGATGTAGTGCTTTAAAAAAAGCACTACAAAACGTTTGACGAGGCAAAAAAGCGAAGGCATGATGGCCTCGCTCCCGCTAATCAGAGGCCCTGGCAAGGGCCTTCGAAGCGATGTTCGCACCTACCCCGCGAACCGCTTCGTGTCTGTACCGCCCACAAGGTGTGTTTGACGAGGTTGCCGACTGGAACGAAGTTGTCCCGAGGGACGGAAGCGTATTTAGGTAACCCGGCATCACACTGTAGACCGTATAGAGGCCCACGACGCCCGCATGCGCCCACAGTCCGCCACTACCTGCTCACTTCCCCTCGAGCCCATCGTTCATCCCGTCGCCTACCCCGCCGAATCCGACTTGACCACCTAAGCTTCTGGTCAGCGAGCGCAGGAATTTTCCACCGCAGAACAACTTTTCATAAAAGACGCGACGAGGTTTATCTCCATGGCACTGACACGCGAACAGCAAATTGCAGCCCTCGAAAAAGACTGGGCTGAAAACCCGCGCTGGAAAGGCGTGACACGCACTTACTCCGCTGCTGACGTCGTCCGTCTGCGTGGCTCGGTTCAACCTGAGCACACCTTTGCAAAAATGGGCGCCGACAAGCTGTGGAACCTGGTCACCCAGGGTGCCAAGCCGTCCTTCCGTCCTGAGAAAGATTTCGTCAACTGCATGGGCGCCCTGACCGGTGGCCAGGCTGTTCAACAGGTCAAAGCCGGTATCCAGGCGATCTACCTGTCGGGCTGGCAAGTGGCTGCGGACAACAACTCCGCAGAATCCATGTACCCGGACCAGTCGCTGTACCCGGTGGACTCGGTGCCAACCGTGGTCAAGCGCATCAACAACTCGTTCCGTCGTGCTGACCAGATCCAGTGGAAAGCCGGCAAGAACCCGGGCGACGATGGCTACATCGACTACTTCGCGCCGATCGTGGCTGACGCTGAAGCCGGTTTCGGCGGCGTACTGAACGCCTACGAACTGATGAAGAGCATGATCGAAGCAGGCGCTGCCGGCGTTCACTTCGAAGACCAATTGGCTTCCGTGAAAAAATGCGGCCACATGGGCGGTAAAGTACTGGTTCCAACTCAGGAAGCCGTACAGAAGCTGACCGCTGCTCGCTTGGCTGCTGACGTTGCCGGTACACCGACCATCATTCTGGCCCGTACCGACGCCAACGCCGCTGACCTGCTGACCTCCGATTGCGACCCGTACGACCAGCCGTTCGTGACTGGCGAGCGCACTCAGGAAGGTTTCTACAAGGTCCGCGCCGGTCTGGATCAAGCCATCGCTCGTGGTCTGGCTTACGCGCCATACGCCGACCTGATCTGGTGCGAAACCGCCAAGCCGGATCTGGACGAGGCTCGTCGCTTCGCCGAAGCGATCAAAAAGGAATACCCGGACCAACTGCTGTCGTACAACTGCTCGCCTTCCTTCAACTGGAAGAAAAACCTCGACGACGCGACCATCGCCAAGTTCCAGCGCGAACTGTCCGCCATGGGTTACAAGCACCAGTTCATCACCCTGGCCGGCATTCACAACATGTGGCACAGCATGTTCAACCTGGCGCACGACTACGCCCGCAACGACATGACTGCCTACGTGAAGCTGCAAGAGCAGGAATTCGCTGACGCCGCCAAGGGTTACACCTTCGTGGCGCACCAGCAGGAAGTGGGCACCGGCTACTTCGACGACATGACCACTGTGATTCAAGGTGGCTCGTCTTCGGTAACCGCGCTGACCGGTTCGACTGAAGAAGAACAGTTCCACTGATTCGGCTTCGCTGAGTAAACGGCCTCTGCGGATCGTATAGAAAGCTAACCGCAGAGCCGCAAAACTGACGCCCCGACTGGTTCGGGGCGTTTTTTTGCCCGAGACAATCTCCCAGACGCCACAAACCCTCTGTGGAAGCGAGCTTGCTCGCGAAGGCGTCATGTCAGTCACTATCCATGTCGAATGATGAACCGCATTCGCGAGCAAGCTCGCTCCCACAGGAAAAGCGTCAGCCGCGAATCAAAACATTGATCCAGCGCGGTACAACCGTCAGAAAAATCCGCTAAAACGGGCGCCGTCGCTACTTGCAGTAACGTGCAAGTAAGACAACTTCCCAACTGACATCCCGTTAAACAGTTACAAAACCACTCCAAACGATATTAATTATCATTTAGCCGCAACTATGTTCGTTACATTCCCTACAAAACATTATTTGCATAAACCCGCCTAATGCCCGCAACGCATGGGCTGCAGGGCATTGGAGATGCGCTATGTCCTTATTCCAATAAATAATTTCGCTATAGGAATTTTACTTGCAGGGTGTTTAGCCATAAAATCAGCGCGATTGATTGCTGCGACATATCGTCACTGCCTATTTCTTTATCAAGCTCAGAGACCTTTGCTCTCTGTTAAGGATTACCAGCATGCCCGAAGCGACAGGACTCATGGCCCACAACTGGGGCTTTGCCATTTTCCTTCTGGGTGTCGTCGGCCTGTGTGCCTTCATGCTTGGCGTCTCCAGCCTCCTTGGGTCAAAAGCCTGGGGCCGCAGCAAAAACGAACCGTTCGAGTCCGGCATGCTACCTACCGGTGGCGCCCGCTTGCGGCTCTCAGCCAAATTCTATCTGGTCGCGATGCTCTTCGTGATCTTCGATATCGAAGCCCTCTTTCTCTTTGCATGGTCTGTGTCCGTCCGCGAAAGCGGCTGGACCGGATTCGTCGAAGCTCTCGTTTTCATAGCAATTCTGTTGGCAGGTCTTGTCTACCTGTTCCGAGTGGGCGCCCTTGACTGGGCTCCGGAAGCTCGTCGCAAGCGGCAGGCGAAGCTGAAACAATGAGGCTTTGGCAATGCAATACAATCTCACCAGGATCGACCCCGATGCTCCTAACGAGCAGTATCCGATTGGCGAACGGGAAACCGTTTCCGATCCGTTAGAAGATCAAGTCCACAAAAACATTTTCATGGGCAAGCTGGAAGACGTGCTGAGTGGCGCGGTCAACTGGGGACGTAAAAACTCCCTGTGGCCGTACAACTTCGGCCTGTCGTGCTGCTACGTGGAAATGACCACCGCCTTCACGGCGCCCCACGACATCGCGCGCTTTGGCGCCGAAGTGATCCGGGCATCGCCGCGTCAGGCCGACTTCATGGTTATCGCCGGCACCTGCTTCATCAAGATGGCGCCGATCATCCAGCGTCTCTACGAGCAGATGCTCGAGCCGAAATGGGTGATCTCCATGGGTTCGTGCGCTAACTCCGGTGGCATGTACGACATCTACTCTGTGGTTCAAGGGGTGGACAAGTTCCTGCCCGTGGACGTCTACGTACCTGGCTGCCCTCCTCGTCCGGAAGCATTTCTGCAAGGCTTGATGCTGTTGCAGGAATCGATCGGCAAGGAGCGTCGTCCGCTTTCCTGGGTCGTTGGTGATCAAGGCGTTTATCGCGCCGACATGCCTTCGCAAAAGGAAGAGCGCCGCGAACAGCGAATCGCAGTCACCAACCTGCGCAGCCCTGACGAAGTCTGATCCAGATCTGTTCTGACAAAGAAACGAGAAGCTGGCTTCATTCTTTACGTTGACCGAAAGCGAAAAAATAACCATGACTACAGGCAGCGCTCTGTACATCCCGCCTTATAAGGCAGACGACCAGGATGTGGTCGTTGAATTGAACAACCGTTTTGGCGCCGAAGCGTTCACCGCTCAGTCGACCCGCACCGGCATGCCGGTGCTGTGGGTGGCGCGTGCCAGACTCGTCGAAGTCCTGACTTTCCTGCGTAACCTGCCCAAGCCGTACGTCATGCTCTATGACCTGCACGGCGTGGACGAGCGTCTGCGCACCAAGCGTCAAGGCCTGCCGAGCGACGCTGAGTTCACCGTGTTCTATCACCTCATGTCGCTGGAGCGTAATAGTGACGTGATGATCAAGGTCGCCTTGTCCGAGAGCGACCTCAGCTTGCCGACCGTCACCAGCATCTGGCCGAACGCCAACTGGTACGAGCGTGAAGTCTGGGACATGTTCGGCATCGACTTCAAAGGTCACCCGCACCTGTCGCGCATCATGATGCCGCCGACCTGGGAAGGTCACCCGCTGCGCAAGGACTTCCCGGCGCGCGCCACCGAATTCGATCCGTACAGCCTCAACCTCGCCAAGCAACAGCTTGAGGAAGAAGCCGCGCGTTTCCGTCCGGAAGACTGGGGCATGAAGCGTTCCGGCCCGAACGAGGACTACATGTTCCTCAACCTCGGCCCGAACCACCCTTCGGCGCACGGTGCGTTCCGCATCATTCTGCAACTGGACGGAGAAGAGATCGTCGACTGCGTGCCGGACATCGGCTACCACCACCGTGGTGCCGAGAAGATGGCCGAGCGTCAGTCGTGGCACAGCTTCATCCCGTACACCGACCGTATCGACTACCTCGGCGGCGTGATGAACAACCTGCCGTACGTGCTCTCGGTCGAGAAGCTGGCCGGCATCAAAGTGCCCGAGAAGGTCGACGTCATTCGCATCATGATGGCCGAGTTCTTCCGGATCACCAGCCACCTGCTGTTCCTCGGGACTTACATCCAGGACGTCGGCGCCATGACTCCGGTGTTCTTCACCTTCACCGACCGCCAGAAGGCGTACACGGTGATTGAAGCCATTACCGGTTTCCGTCTGCACCCGGCCTGGTACCGCATCGGTGGTGTTGCCCACGACCTGCCGCGCGGCTGGGAAAAACTGGTGAAAGACTTCGTTGAATGGCTGCCAAAACGCCTCGACGAATACACCAAGGCTGCCCTGCAGAACAGCATCCTCAAGGGTCGTACCATCGGCGTCGCCCAGTACAACACCAAAGAAGCCCTGGAATGGGGCGTCACCGGTGCTGGCCTGCGTTCGACCGGTTGCGATTTCGACCTGCGTAAAGCGCGCCCCTACTCCGGCTACGAGAACTTCGAGTTCGAAGTGCCGCTGGCCGCCAATGGCGATGCCTACGACCGCTGCATGGTTCGCGTTGAAGAAATGCGCCAGAGCATCAAGATCATCGACCAGTGCATGCGCAACATGCCGGAAGGCCCGTACAAGGCGGATCACCCGCTGACCACGCCGCCGCCCAAAGAGCGCACGCTGCAGCACATCGAAACCTTGATCACGCACTTCCTGCAAGTTTCGTGGGGCCCGGTGATGCCGGCCAACGAATCCTTCCAGATGATCGAAGCGACCAAGGGCATCAACAGTTATTACCTGACGAGCGACGGCGGCACCATGAGCTACCGTACCCGGATCCGCACTCCAAGCTTCCCGCATCTGCAACAGATCCCTTCGGTGATCAAAGGCAGCATGGTCGCGGACATGATTGCGTACCTGGGTAGTATCGATTTCGTTATGGCCGACGTGGACCGCTAAGCATGAACAGCACGCTTATCCAGACAGACCGTTTCACCTTGAGTGAAACCGAGCGCTCGGCCATCGAGCACGAGCTGCATCACTACGAAGACCCGCGCGCGGCGTCGATCGAAGCCCTGAAGATCGTTCAGAAAGAACGCGGCTGGGTGCCGGATGGCGCCTTGTACGCGATCGGCGAGATTCTCGGCATCCCGGCCAGCGACGTTGAAGGTGTGGCGACGTTCTATAGCCAGATCTTCCGTCAGCCGGTCGGCCGTCACATCATTCGCGTCTGCGACAGCATGGTCTGCTACATCGGCGGCCACGAATCGGTAGTCAGCGAAATCCAGAACAATCTGGGCATCGGCCTGGGTCAGACCACCACCGACGGTCGTTTCACCCTGCTGCCTGTCTGCTGCCTCGGCAACTGCGACAAGGCACCGGCGCTGATGATCGACGACGACACCTTTGGTGATGTGCAGCCTGCTGGCGTCGCCAAACTGCTCGAGGGCTACGTATGACCCTGACATCTTTCGGTCCTGCCAACCGCATCCAGCGTTCGGCCGAGACTCACCCGCTGACCTGGCGTCTGCGTGACGACGGCGAAGCCGTGTGGCTCGACGAGTACCAGGCCAAGAACGGTTACGCTGCGGCGCGCAAAGCCTTCGCCGACATGGATCAGGACGCTATCGTCCAGACCGTGAAAGACGCCGGCCTCAAAGGTCGCGGCGGTGCAGGCTTCCCCACTGGTGTGAAGTGGGGCCTGATGCCCAAAGACGAATCCATCAACATCCGTTATTTGCTGTGCAACGCGGATGAAATGGAGCCGAACACCTGGAAAGACCGCATGCTGATGGAGCAACTGCCCCATCTGCTGATCGAGGGCATGCTGATCAGTGCCCGCGCGCTGAAAACCTACCGTGGCTACATCTTCCTGCGTGGCGAATACACCACCGCCGCCAAGCACCTCAACCGTGCCGTGGAAGAAGCCAAGGCTGCGGGCCTGCTGGGCAAGAACATTCTGGGCAGCGGCTTCGATTTCGAGCTGTTCGTCCACACCGGCGCCGGGCGTTACATCTGCGGTGAAGAAACCGCACTGATCAACTCCCTCGAAGGCCGCCGCGCCAACCCGCGCTCCAAGCCGCCCTTCCCTGCCGCCGTCGGCGTGTGGGGCAAGCCGACTTGCGTGAACAACGTGGAAACCCTGTGCAACGTGCCGGCGATCATCGCCGACGGCGTTGACTGGTACAAATCGTTGGCGCGCGAAGGCAGCGAAGACATGGGCACCAAACTCATGGGCTTCTCTGGCAAGGTCAAGAACCCGGGTCTGTGGGAGCTGCCATTCGGCGTCACCGGTCGCGAGTTGTTCGAAGACTACGCCGGCGGCATGCGCGACGGCTTCAAGCTCAAGGCCTGGCAGCCAGGTGGCGCAGGTACCGGTTTCCTTCTGCCAGAACATCTCGACGCGCAAATGTATGCCGGCGGCATCGCCAAAGTGGGCACCCGTATGGGTACCGGCCTGGCCATGGCGGTGGACGACAGCGTCAACATGGTCTCCTTGCTGCGCAACATGGAGCAGTTCTTCGCTCGCGAGTCGTGCGGTTTCTGCACCCCGTGCCGTGATGGTCTGCCATGGAGCGTCAAGCTGCTGATGGCCATCGAACAAGGCCGCGGTCAGCCTGGCGACATCGAGACCCTGCTGGGTCTGGTCAACTTCCTCGGCCCGGGCAAGACCTTCTGTGCTCACGCACCGGGTGCCGTGGAACCGTTGGGCAGTGCCATCAAATACTTCCGTCCAGAGTTCGAAGCCGGTATCGCGCCAGTCAGCGCCGCCGTCCCGCCTCTGGCAAGGCCGATCGTAATCGGCGCGTAAACGCTTAAAAAGGCGAAGGGTCCGTGCCCTTCGCCTTTCGTCCGATGACGCCTTTCGGGGCTGACTGGATTCGGACGGATAACAAGATTCCATTAGCCACGCCCGCTGACACCGGGCCAACGAAGACCTTTGAACCATGGCCACTATCCACGTAGACGGCAAAGCGCTCGAAGTCGACGGGGCAGACAACCTGTTACAGGCATGTCTGTCGCTGGGCCTCGACATTCCATATTTCTGCTGGCACCCCGCGCTCGGTAGCGTCGGGGCTTGCCGCCAGTGCGCGGTCAAGCAGTACACCGACGAGAACGACACCCGTGGTCGCATCGTCATGTCCTGCATGACCCCTGCCACCGACAACACCTGGATCTCCATCGAAGATGAAGAATCCAAGGCGTTCCGCGCCAGTGTTGTTGAATGGCTGATGACCAACCACCCGCACGACTGCCCTGTGTGCGAAGAAGGCGGTCATTGCCACCTGCAAGACATGACCGTGATGACCGGCCACAACGAGCGCCGTTATCGCTTCACCAAACGCACCCACCAGAACCAGCAACTGGGCCCGTTCATTTCCCACGAAATGAACCGCTGCATCGCTTGCTATCGCTGCGTGCGTTTCTACAAGGATTACGCCGGCGGCACCGACCTCGGTGTGTTCGGCGCCCACGACAACGTGTACTTCGGTCGCGTTGAAGACGGTACCCTCGAAAGCGAGTTCTCCGGCAACCTCACCGAGGTCTGCCCGACCGGTGTGTTCACCGACAAGACGCACTCCGAGCGCTACAACCGCAAGTGGGACATGCAGTTCGCGCCGAGCATCTGCCATGGCTGCTCGAGCGGTTGCAACATCTCGCCGGGCGAGCGTTACGGCGAACTGCGTCGCATCGAAAACCGTTTCAACGGTTCGGTGAACCAGTACTTCCTGTGCGACCGTGGCCGTTTCGGTTATGGCTACGTCAACCGCACCGACCGTCCACGTCAGCCGCTGCTGGCCGACGGCACCAAGCTCGGTCTGGATGCTGCGCTGGATAAAGCCGCTGACCTGCTGCGCGGTCGCAACATCGTCGGCATCGGTTCGCCGCGTGCCAGCCTCGAAAGCAACTACGCGTTGCGCGAACTGGTTGGCGCCGAGCACTTCTACTCGGGTATCGAAGCGTCCGAACTGGAACGCATCCGTCTGGTCCTGCAAGTGCTGAAAGACAGCCCGCTGCCAGTGCCGAATATGCGCGACATCGAAGACCACGATGCAATTTTCGTCCTCGGTGAGGACCTGACCCAGACCGCCGCCCGTGTGGCGCTGTCGCTGCGTCAATCGGTCAAAGGCAAAGCTGAAGACATGGCTGAAGCCATGCGCGTTCAGCCTTGGCTCGACGCGGCGGTGAAGAACATCGGTCAGCACGCGCTGAACCCGCTGTTCATCGCCAGTCTGGCGGAAACCAAGCTCGACGACGTTGCTGAAGAATGCGTTCACGCAGCTCCTGACGATCTGGCGCGCATCGGTTTCGCCGTGGCTCACGCGCTGGATGCCAGCGCCCCGGCCGTTGAAGGTCTGGATGCCGAAGCACTGCAACTGGCCAAGCGCATTGCTGATGCCCTGCTCGCCGCCAAACGTCCGCTGATCATCGCCGGTACTTCGCTGGGCTCCAAAGCCTTGATCGAAGCCGCCGCGAACATCGCCAAGGCACTGAAGCTGCGCGAGAAGAACGGTTCGATCAGCCTGATCGTCCCGGAAGCCAACAGCCTCGGTCTGGCCATGCTCGGTGGCGAGTCGGTGGATGCTGCGCTGCAAGCTGTCATCGACGGTAAAGCCGACGCCATCGTTGTGCTGGAAAACGATCTGTACACCCGCACTGCCAAAGAAAAAGTCGATGCTGCACTGAACGCTGCGCAAGTGGTGATCGTTGCTGACCATCAGAAGACGGCTACCAGCGACCGCGCGCACCTGGTTCTGCCAGCCGCAAGCTTCGCTGAAGGCGACGGTACTTTGGTCAGCCAGGAAGGTCGCGCCCAGCGCTTCTTCCAGGTTTTCGACCCGCAATACATGGATGCGAGCATCCTGGTTCACGAAGGCTGGCGCTGGCTGCACGCCCTGCGCGCGACCCTGCTGAACCAGCCGATCGACTGGACGCAACTCGACCACGTGACTGCTGCCGTTGCTTCGAGCACCGAGCAACTGGCGCGTATCGTCGACGCTGCACCTTCGGCAGCGTTCCGCATCAAGGGTCTGAAACTGGCGCGTGAGCCGCTGCGTTATTCCGGTCGCACCGCGATGCGCGCCGACATCAGCGTTCACGAACCACGCACCCCGCAAGACAAAGACACCGCGTTTGCCTTCTCAATGGAAGGTTACTCGGGCTCTGCCGAACCGCGTCAGCAAGTACCATTTGCATGGTCGCCGGGCTGGAACTCGCCACAAGCGTGGAACAAGTTCCAGGACGAAGTCGGTGGTCATATCCGCGCTGGCGACCCGGGCACCCGCCTGATCGAAAGCACTGGCGATTCGCTGAACTGGTTCGCTGCTGCACCACGCGCGTTCAACCCGGCGCCGGGCACCTGGCAAGCCGTGCCGTTCTTCCATCTGTTCGGCAGCGAAGAAAACTCTTCGAAAGCCGCGCCGGTTCAAGAGCGCATTCCGGCTCCATACGTTGCTCTGGCCAAGTCGGAAGCCGATCGTCTGGGCGTCAATGACGGTGCCCTGCTGAGCCTGAACGTGGCCGGTCAGACCCTGCGTCTGCCGCTGCGTATCAATGAAGAACTGGGCGCAGGTCTGGTGGCATTGCCTGCGGGCATCGCCGGCATTCCACCGGCATTCGCCGGCGTATCCGTCGACGGTCTGCAGGAGGCAGCGCAATGACCTGGTTCACCCCTGAAGTGATCGATGTGATCCTCTCGGTCGTCAAAGCCATCGTGATTCTGCTGGCCGTGGTGGTTGCAGGCGCGTTGCTCAGCTTTGTCGAACGTCGCCTGCTGGGCTGGTGGCAGGACCGTTACGGTCCGAACCGCGTTGGCCCGTTTGGTATGTTCCAGATCGCCGCCGACATGCTGAAGATGTTCTTCAAGGAAGACTGGACCCCGCCGTTTGCCGATAAAGTGATCTTCACCCTGGCACCGGTGGTGGCCATGTCCGCCTTGCTGATCGCCTTTGCGATCATCCCGATCACCCCGACCTGGGGCGTCGCGGATCTGAACATCGGCCTGCTGTTCTTCTTCGCCATGGCCGGTCTGTCGGTCTACGCGGTGCTGTTCGCCGGCTGGTCGAGTAACAACAAGTTCGCCCTCCTCGGCAGCTTGCGTGCGTCGGCGCAGACCGTGTCCTACGAAGTGTTCATGGGCCTGGCCCTGATGGGCATCGTGGTCCAGGTCGGCTCGTTCAACATGCGCGACATCGTCGAGTACCAGGCGCAGAACCTGTGGTTCATCATTCCGCAGTTCTTCGGCTTCTGTACCTTCTTCATCGCTGGCGTCGCCGTGACTCACCGTCACCCGTTCGACCAGCCGGAAGCGGAGCAGGAACTGGCCGACGGTTACCACATTGAATACGCCGGTATGAAATGGGGCATGTTCTTCGTCGGTGAATACATCGGCATCATCCTGATCTCGGCGCTGCTGGTCACCCTGTTCTTCGGTGGCTGGCACGGTCCGTTCGGCATCCTGCCGCAACTGGCGTTCGTCTGGTTCGCACTGAAGACCGCGTTCTTCATCATGCTGTTCATCCTGCTGCGCGCTTCCATTCCGCGTCCGCGTTATGACCAGGTGATGGATTTCAGCTGGAAATTCTGCCTGCCACTGACCCTGATCAATTTGCTGGTGACCGCTGCAGTCGTGTTGTGGAACACGCCTGCAGTCGCGGTTCAGTGAGGATTTGACCCATGTTCAAATATATTGGCGACATCGTTAAGGGTACCGGTACCCAGTTGCGCAGCCTGGTCATGGTCTTCGGCCATGGCTTTCGCAAGCGCGACACCCTGCAATACCCGGAAGAAGCGGTCTACCTGCCACCACGCTACCGTGGTCGTATCGTCCTGACCCGCGACCCCGATGGCGAAGAGCGTTGCGTTGCCTGCAACCTCTGCGCCGTGGCTTGCCCGGTGGGTTGCATCTCGCTGCAGAAAGCTGAAACCGAAGACGGTCGCTGGTACCCGGACTTCTTCCGTATCAACTTCTCGCGCTGCATTTTCTGCGGTCTCTGCGAGGAAGCCTGTCCGACCACCGCAATCCAGCTGACACCGGATTTCGAGATGGCCGAGTTCAAACGTCAGGACCTGGTGTACGAGAAAGAAGATCTGTTGATCTCCGGCCCCGGCAAAAACCCTGATTACAACTTCTATCGTGTTGCAGGTATGGCAATCGCTGGCAAGCCGAAAGGCTCCGCGCAGAACGAAGCCGAACCGATCAACGTGAAGAGCTTGCTGCCTTAAGGAAGAACGATGGAATTCGCTTTCTATTTCGCATCGGGTATCGCTGTTGTGTCCACGCTTCGCGTAGTCACCAACACCAACCCTGTGCACGCCCTGCTCTACCTGATCATCTCGTTGATCGCCGTGGCCATGACCTTCTTCGCACTCGGCGCGCCGTTCGCCGGCGTGCTGGAAGTGATCGCCTACGCCGGCGCCATCATGGTGCTGTTCGTGTTCGTGGTGATGATGCTGAACCTCGGCCCGGCCTCGGTTCAGCAAGAACGCGTCTGGCTCAAGCCCGGCATCTGGGCCGGCCCGGTGATTCTCGCCGCCCTGCTGCTGGCCGAACTGCTGTATGTGCTGTTCGCTCACCAGAGCGGTCAGGCCATCGGCCACACCACCGTAGACGCGAAAGCCGTGGGCATCAGCCTGTTCGGCCCGTACCTGCTGGTGGTCGAACTCGCCTCGATGCTGCTGCTTGCTGCAGCCGTCACGGCGTTCCATTTGGGCCGTAACGAGGCGAAGGAGTAAGACATGCCTGCTATCCCTCTCGAACATGGATTGGCCGTTGCCGGCATCCTGTTCTGCCTTGGTCTGGTCGGCCTGATGATCCGCCGCAACATTTTGTTCGTGTTGATGAGCCTGGAAGTGATGATGAACGCCTCTGCACTGGCGTTCATTGTTGCTGGCGCCCGTTGGGGCCAGCCGGATGGACAGATCATGTTCATCCTGGTGATCAGCCTTGCAGCCGCCGAGGCCAGTATTGGTCTGGCGATCCTGCTGCAACTGTATCGCCGCTTCCACACGCTCGATATCGACGCTGCCAGTGAGATGCGCGGATGAACCTGATCTTTCTGACTTTCGTATTCCCTCTGATCGGTTTCCTGCTGCTGTCGTTCTCTCGCGGACGCTGGTCGGAAAACCTCTCGGCGCTGATCGGCGTGGGTTCCATTGGCTTGTCGGCGATTGTTGCCGCCTACGTCATCTGGCAATTCAACGTCGCACCACCCGAAGGCGGTCACTACACCCTGGTACTGTGGAAGTGGATGGCGGTCGAAGGCTTCAAGCCTGACTTCGCCCTCTACGTCGACGGCCTGTCGATCACCATGCTCGGCGTGGTCGTTGGCGTCGGTTTCCTGATCCACCTGTTCGCGTCCTGGTACATGCGCGGTGAAGCGGGTTACTCGCGCTTCTTCTCGTACACCAACCTGTTTATCGCCAGCATGCTGTTCCTGGTGCTCGGCGATAACCTGTTGTTCCTGTACTTCGGCTGGGAAGGCGTGGGCCTGTGTTCGTACCTGTTGATCGGTTTCTACTACAGCAACCGCAACAACGGTAACGCCGCACTCAAGGCCTTCATCGTGACCCGGATCGGCGACGTGTTCATGGCCATCGGCCTGTTCATCCTGTTCCAGCAAGTGGGCACGCTGAACATCCAGGAACTGCTGGTGCTGGCACCGCAGAAATTCCAGGTCGGCGACTTCTGGATCACCCTGGCGACTCTGATGCTGCTGGGTGGCGCGGTCGGTAAATCGGCACAACTGCCACTACAAACCTGGCTGGCGGACGCGATGGCTGGCCCGACGCCGGTGTCGGCACTGATCCACGCTGCAACCATGGTTACTGCTGGTGTTTACCTGATCGCCCGTACCCACGGTCTGTTCACCCTGGCGCCGGAAATCCTCCACCTGGTCGGCATCGTTGGTGGTGTGACGTTGGTTCTGGCAGGTTTCGCCGCGCTGGTACAAACCGACATCAAACGTATCCTCGCCTACTCGACCATGAGCCAGATCGGCTACATGTTCCTGGCGCTGGGCGTTGGTGCATGGGATGGCGCGATTTTCCACCTGATGACCCACGCCTTCTTCAAGGCCCTGCTGTTCCTTGCTTCCGGTGCGGTAATCGTTGCCTGCCACCACGAGCAGAACATCTTCAAGATGGGCGGTCTGTGGAAAAAACTGCCACTGGCCTACGCCAGCTTCATCGTCGGTGGTGCTGCGCTGGCCGCTCTGCCACTGGTCACCGCAGGCTTCTACTCCAAGGACGAAATCCTCTGGGAAGCGTTCGCCAGCGGCAACCACGGTCTGCTCTACGCAGGTCTGGTCGGCGCGTTCATGACGTCGCTGTACACCTTCCGCCTGATCTTCATCACGTTCCACGGTGAAGCCAAGACCGAAGCCCACGCCGGTCACGGCATCTCGCACTGGCTGCCACTGTCGGTGCTGATCGTGCTGTCGACGTTCGTCGGCGCGATGATCGTGCCACCGCTGCACGGCGTTCTGCCAGAAAGCGTTGGCCATGCCGGTGGCGAAGCCAAGCACAGTCTGGAAATCGCTTCGGGCGCCATCGCCCTGGCCGGTATCCTGCTGGCAGCGCTGCTGTTCCTCGGCAAGCGTCGCTTCGTCACGGCAATCGCCAACAGCGGCATCGGCCGTTTCCTTTCGGCCTGGTGGTTCGCTGCCTGGGGCTTCGACTGGATCTACGACAAACTGTTCGTCAAGCCTTACCTGGCGATCAGCCACGTACTGCGCAAAGACCCGCTCGACCAGACCATCGGTCTGATCCCGCGTATGGCCAAGGGTGGTCACACTGCCCTGAGCCGCACCGAGACCGGTCAACTGCGTTGGTACGCTGCTTCGATGGCTGCTGGTGCCGTGCTGGTTATCGGCGCCATCGTGCTGGTAGCGGTCTGATATGAACCTTGCGAATTTGCGAAAGGAAACGAGCCCGTCATGATTCTGCCTTGGCTAATCCTGATCCCCTTCATCGGCGGCCTGCTGTGCTGGATGGGTGAGCGCTTCGGCGCTACCCTCCCGCGCTGGATTGCGCTGTTGACCATGACCCTGGAACTCGCCCTCGGCCTCTGGCTGTGGGCCCACGGTGACTATTCATTTGCGCCGGCGCCTGGCGCCGATCCGACCTGGGCGCTTGAGTTCAAGCATGTCTGGATCCAGCGCTTCGGCATCAACGTGCACCTGGCCCTCGACGGCCTGTCGCTGTTGATGATCCTGCTGACCGGTCTGCTGGGTATCCTCTCGGTACTCTGCTCGTGGAAAGAGATTCAACGTCACGTTGGCTTCTTCCACCTGAACCTGATGTGGATCCTGGGCGGCGTTGTCGGCGTGTTCCTCGCCCTCGACCTGTTCATGTTCTTCTTCTTCTGGGAAATGATGCTGGTGCCGATGTACTTCCTCATCGCGCTCTGGGGTCACAGTTCTTCGGACGGCAAGAAAACTCGGATCTACGCAGCGACCAAGTTCTTCATCTTCACTCAGGCTTCCGGCCTGATCATGCTGGTGGCGATCCTCGGTCTGGTGCTGGTCAACTTCAACAACACTGGCGTGATTACTTTCAACTACGCCGACCTGTTGAAAACCAAGATGTCGATGACCACCGAGTACATCCTGATGCTCGGCTTCTTCATCGCCTTCGCGGTCAAGCTGCCCGTCGTACCGTTCCACTCGTGGTTGCCTGATGCCCACGCCCAGGCGCCGACTGCCGGTTCCGTCGACCTCGCCGGTATCTTGCTGAAAACCGCTGCTTACGGTCTGCTGCGTTTCGCTCTGCCGCTGTTCCCGAACGCTTCGGCCGAGTTTGCGCCGATCGCCATGACCCTCGGTCTGGTCGGGATCTTCTACGGCGCTTTCCTGGCTTTCGCCCAAACCGACATCAAGCGTCTGATCGCCTTCTCTTCCGTTTCCCACATGGGTTTCGTGTTGATCGGCATCTACTCCGGCAGCCAACTGGCCCTGCAAGGTGCAGTGATCCAGATGCTCGCGCACGGTGTGTCGGCGGCGGCACTGTTTATCCTCAGCGGTCAGTTGTACGAGCGTCTGCACACTCGTGACATGCGTGAGATGGGCGGTCTGTGGTCGCGTATCGCGTACCTGCCGGCGATCAGCCTGTTCTTTGCGGCCGCATCCCTGGGCTTGCCGGGTACCGGTAACTTTGTCGGTGAATTCCTGATCCTGATCGGCACTTTCGCCAGCGCTCCATGGATCACCGCGATTGCCACTTCCGGTCTGGTGTTCGGTTCGGTCTACTCGCTGATCATGATCCACCGTGCCTACTTCGGTCCGTCGAAATCGGATTCGATCCTGCACGGTATGGACGCTCGCGAACTGATCATGGTGCTGGGCCTTGCGGTGCTGCTGATTTACCTCGGCGTCTACCCGCAACCGTTCCTCGACACCTCTGCCGCCACGATGCATGGCGTGCAGCAGTGGCTCGGCACCGCCTTCACTCAACTCGCTTCGGCCCGGTAAGAGCGCTATGGAATTCACGATTCAACACTTTATTGCGCTTGCGCCACTGTTGATCACCAGCCTCACCATTATCGTGGTGATGCTGGCAATCGCCTGGCGCCGCAACCACTCGCAGACCTTCCTGATTTCGGTCGCCGGTCTGAACCTGGCCTTGCTGTCGATCCTCCCAGCCCTGAAAGTCGCGCCTCTGGCCGTGACTCCACTGCTGCAGATCGACTCTTTTGCCTGTCTGTACATGGCGCTGATCCTGGTCGCCACCCTCGCCTGCGTCACCCTCGCCCACGCCTACCTGGGTGATGGCGGTACGGGTTACCCGGGCAACCGTGAAGAACTCTACCTGCTGATCCTGATGGCCGCCGCCGGTGGTCTGGTTCTGGTCAGCGCGCAGCACCTGGCCGGTTTGTTTATCGGCCTGGAACTGCTCTCGGTACCGGTTTACGGTCTGGTGGCTTACGCCTTCTTCAACAAGCGTTCGCTGGAAGCCGGCATCAAGTACATGGTGCTGTCGGCCGCCGGTTCCGCGTTCCTGTTGTTCGGTATGGCGCTGCTGTACGCCGACTCGGGTTCGTTGAGCTTCGTCGGTATCGGTCAGGCTCTGGCTGCGACTGGCCTGCCTAGCTCGCTGGCACAACTGGGCCTGGGCATGATGCTGATCGGTCTGGCGTTCAAGCTCTCGCTGGTTCCGTTCCACCTGTGGACGCCGGACGTTTACGAAGGTGCTCCGGCACCGGTGGCGGCGTTCCTCGCAACCGCTTCGAAGGTTGCAGTGTTTGCGGTGATGGTGCGTCTGTTCCAGATCTCCCCTGCCGCCAGCAGTGGCGTACTGAGCGACGTGCTGACCGTTATCGCCATCGCCTCGATCCTGTTCGGTAACCTGTTGGCCCTGACCCAGAGCAACCTCAAGCGTCTGCTCGGTTACTCGTCCATCGCGCACTTCGGCTACCTGCTGATCGCACTGGTGGCGAGCAAAGGCCTGGCGGTGGAAGCCATCGGCGTGTACCTGGTGACTTATGTGATCACCAGCCTCGGCGCCTTCGGCGTGATCACCCTGATGTCCTCGCCGTACAACGGCCGTGACGCGGATGCCCTGTACGAATACCGCGGCCTGTTCTGGCGCCGTCCGTACCTGACCGCCGTACTGACCGTGATGATGCTGTCGCTGGCAGGTATCCCGCTGACCGCTGGCTTCATCGGCAAGTTCTACATCATCGCTACCGGTGTTGAATCGCACCAATGGTGGCTGGTCGGGTCCTTGGTACTGGGCAGCGCCATCGGCGTCTTCTACTACCTGCGCGTGATGGTCACCCTGTACCTGATCGAGCCAAACCTGCGTCGCCACGACGCCCAGCTGCACTGGGAACAGAAGGCAGGCGGCGTGATGCTGCTGGCCATCGCCCTGGTCGCATTCTTCCTGGGTGTGTACCCGCAGCCATTGCTGACTCTGGTTCAGCAGGCGGGTCTGGCGGGCTGATTGCTCCGTCGCTTTTAGCTACAAATAGAAACGGCACCTTCGGGTGCCGTTTTTATTTTTGCGGGCAAGCCCGGCTCCCACAGGTTTCGATGGTGTTCACAAAGTCTGTAACCACCCTGGATCACTGTGGGAGCGAGCCTGCTCGCGAAGGCGTCGGCACATTCAACCTCTTCTTCGCCTGACACCCCGCCGCTATCACCATTCGGCGTTGGGCACTGCTTGCGGGACTGTTCCGACTCGGCAGCTGCGAAGCGTCTTCATAGATCAATCGAACGTTCTCACCACACGCGGCGATTCGTCCTACAGGTGTTTTTACGAGCGGCGTCTACCGTTGAAAAAGGGACGAAAAGCAAGGCCAGGAGGCCTTGACCGATTCGATTATCGAGACAACACTATACGTAGGTAGCGTACAGAACATGAATGCTCTATTTATCGAATTGCCTGTATTTCAGAAGCACCGAGACGACTATCTGGATGACGATCTGTTTCGCAGCTTTCAACTGGAGTTGCTGAAAAATCCGGAAGCGGGCGATCTCATCGAGGACACAGGCGGGCTCCGTAAAATTCGCTTTGGCGACCAACGAAGAGGGAAAGGTAAGCGCAGCGGATTACGAGTGATTTATTACTGGTGGTCAGGCTTCGATCAGTTCTGGCTCTTTACCGTCTACAACAAAAACGAGCAGGACGATTTGACGCCTGCCCAGAAAAAACTTTTCAGAAAAACGCTGGATAGAGAACTCAACGTGAGAACCCACTATGAAACGTGACATTTTTTCCGAACTGATGGATGGACTGGAAGCACTGGCCGATGAACGCCAAGGCAAAATCACCTTGCGTACCCACAAAGTTCAACTGCCAAAACTGATGCCGATCACTGCTGAAGAAGTGATAGCCATCCGTCAGCAACTTAATCTTTCCCGGTCAGTATTCGCGATGTATCTACGCACCAACACGCGAACGCTCGAAAACTGGGAGCAAGGACGAGCAACGCCCAATGCTCAGGCCACAACCCTGATCCGTCTGGTCGAGCGTTTTCCACAGACAATCGAACAACTCGCAGCCCTGACCTGACACAGGGTTTTAATTCCAGCCACATGACGAAATTGTAATTCCCCCATCACCTCCCCGTTATCCGCAGCTTGCAACGATGTCACCCGGCGACCAATGCCGGCGGGCCCTGCCCCGTCGAACAATAAAACCCACGCCGAAGCACGTTCCCGTTCTGCCGAACCCAAGGAGTGTTTGATGGTTAACAATTCGAAAATATCGATGGCCGCTTTAGCGGTGGTGGTCGGCGCCGGGCCGTCCGTGGTGTTTGCTGAAGACAAGCCTGAAGGCTTTGTCGAAGGCAGCAGCCTGACGCTGCTCAACCGCAACTTCTACTTCAATCGTGATCATCGCAATGGCCAGTCCAGCCCCACCGGCAACGGTTATTCCGAGGCCTGGGCGCATGCCGTGATCAGCAAGTTCGAATCCGGTTTTACCCAAGGCACCGTTGGCGTCGGGGTTGATGCGTTTGCGATGATCGGGCTGAAACTCGATACCGGTGACGGGCGCAACGGTGGCCGTAGTTCGTTTGATGTGTTGCCGGTCAACAGTGATGGCGAGGCGCGGGACGAATACACCAAGGTCGGTGGCGCGGCGAAAATCCGGGCGTTCGATACGGTGGTCAAGGTCGGTGATGTATTCCCGGCCAACCCGATGGTCGCGGCCGGTGATTCGCGCTTGCTGCCGGAAAGTTTTCGCGGGGTGACGGCGACCAACACCAGCATCGAAGGTCTGTCGGTTCAGGGCGGTCGCCTGCATGCGATGAGCCAACCGGTGTCCAGCGACATGCGCGAGAACTTCGCGACCTTCTACGCAGGCCCGGTCAATTCGCCGTGGATCGCGTATGGCGGCGGCGATTACGTGCTGAACAAAAATCTCACTTTCAGCCTGTATTCCAGCCGTCTCAAGGATGCGTGGAATCAGTATTACGCCGGCACCGCTTGGACCTATCCGCTCTCGGATGACCTTTCGCTGTTCGGTGGTCTGAACTATTACAAGGCCGTCGACGAGGGCAAACAACTGCTCGGCGAATTCGACAACAACATCTGGAGTGGCCGCGTCGGCGTCAAGCTGGGTGCACACTCTGTCGCCCTCTCCCACCAGCGCAACAACGGTAATGACGACTTCGATTACCTGCGCCAGTCCGACTCGATCTTCCTCGACAACTCGATCCAGTACAGCGACTTCAACTCGCCGAAAGAACGTTCGTGGATGGTGAGGTATGACCTCGACATGAGCACTTACGGCGTACCGGGTCTGTCGTTCATGACCCGTTACGCGCGCGGCACCGACGCCGATTATTCCAACGCCAACGCGGTGTACATGCGCCGCGATGCCGAAGGGAATCCGCTGACCGATCAGAAACGTTGGGAGCGCGATATCGAAGTCAAATACGTAGTGCAGAGCGGCTCGATGAAAGACCTGTCACTGCGCTTGCGCCAAGCCACAACCCGCGCCACGGCGTTTGAGTCGGATCTGGAAGAAGTGCGGGTGATTGTCGAGTATCCGCTGGCGATTCTTTGATTGCGCAGTTGATGCAAATTCACCTTTAGAAGCTCCTTGCTCCTTTGGTAAGAGGTGAATCTTTTGGCGTCCTTCGGGGCGCCTTTTTTTGCGCTGCGTTTTGCCGTGGTTATGTATTCCAGGTTTAGGCCCGGCCCTCACCCTAGCCCTCTCCCAGAGGTAGAGGGGACTGACCGAGTTGGCTGTTGAAGATACATCGACCTGAAAAACCGAGGCGTACTCTGGTTTTGAATGGCTTGAAGATCTGTTCCCTTTCTCCTTTGGGGTTGTCCACCGCTTCGAAAAGGGCAGATGAGGGATTGTGAGAGCCTCACGCAACGCAAATAAAATCGGTCCTCGGTAAATAAGCCACAGGCTCGACATCATCGAGCGCACTGCTCACCGTCAGTTCGCCAATCATCACGACTTGCACGCCTCGAAAAACGTCATCTGATTTCGGCAGCACACCCAGCGACGGTTAATGTCAGCTCCAACGTTTTGGGCGAGCTTTCAATTGGTGTAAGCGAATATTGCTTCGGGCGGGGTTAGCTTCGATAGTCTGCTCGAATGCGTTGAATGCGACGTCATCGAGAAGATACGGTTGCGCCTCCAGAATCGTCTGCTGGCACATGACGGGTGCAAGATCATTCACGTGCTGTTTCTTTCGATCTGTTCTTCGACAGCTTGAAAAGAGATCGGTAATCACATCGCGCTCAATTGGACTGGGCATTGACCTGTCTCCGTTGTGTTCGGGCATTGGTCTGCGTTAGCCACGGCGTGGCGAGAAATACAACTCCCGCCACTTTGTCAGTGACCTATTGAGCAGGATCTACGTTATCCAGCGCCTTGTTCACCGCCAGTTCACCAAGCATGACGACCTGCGCGATACCGAGCAGGGTCTTGCGATGGGTGCCGCCTAATAGCGCAGCGAAGTCACCGAGCATCACCGTGGCCGAGGCCAGGGATTCGCTGGCGTTGGCCAGTAATGATTCGGTGTCGGCTTTGGGATTGACCAGGAACATCTGGTTGGGGATGTACGGTGCGGACATGATGGCGGCTGAGGGTTTGAGGTAGAAATCGAGGGCGCGGTCGGCGGCTTCGTGGAGTTTTCTAGTCTCAATGGAGACGTAGGGGGATGTTGAGTTGGCGTCAGGGATTGCGTCTGTTTCGGGGGGATTTGGGGTTGGCTTTTTCATAATGTTTTACTCAGCTTGAAGGTGGAGCTGGCCCTTTCGGTTCCACGCGAAAGGGTGGCAGCTGTACGCAGGTTGGAACCCGGGCAACTGAGCAAACCCGACAGACTCGAAGTCTCCCGCGCACAGCCGCCATAACGGAGTGCACACATGAAAGTGCGCAAGCATACGTCATGAACAGTGCGTTTTGCTTCAGTTGAGCCGCGGGGTTCCAATCCCGATCGCTGAATTGGCAGCGACCCACACAGGCTAGAGAGCGGACGTCCGACGGACAACCTGAAAACATTGTGGGAAGGTTCCGCAATTCCCACACAACCTTTAAACATCACGAATTGAAATACGCAGCGTGATACTGAACATCGGCCCCCGTAGATTCAGCTCCCGCCGTTCCGACACACGCCAATCACGCTGTACTTGATGGTGTTGAGCCGGCCTTTGGAATCCTCGTAGGTCATCGCGGTCGGCACCACATTGCACGCAGCCTGCGGCTTCACCACGCTCACCACCTTGACCACGTCCAGCTTCATTCCGTATTCGTAATCCTTCACCACCGGCGGCGCTTTGCCCTGGTTGGCGGCGTACTGTTCCATGGCTTTGCTGTTGGCGCTGAGCGCGCGTTCGAAAGTGCGGTCACCACCGCCTTCAGCCAGCACATTCACCGACATCGCCATGACGCCGGCGAACGCTATCCACTTGAGCATGTTCATATCCATTTCCTTCCCATCCAGGCTAAAAAAAAGCCCGGCATCGATGCGCGATATCGGGCTTGTTCAAGTGCGGCAGGCTTACAGATCGCGGGTCTTGTCGTCTTTCTTGTCAGTGACGACAACCGGGTTGCCGGCGGCTTTTTCCTTGGCGACGAACAGCTCCATGGAGCGGTCGTTGCTGGTCATCATCCGCTCGAATGTGCGGTCACCCCCGCCTTCGGCCAGGGCTATGGAAGAGATCGCCAACGCCACAACAAGAGCACCCATCTGTACGATTTTCATCTTTGATTCCTCGTTTAAGTAACTGACGGGATCAAGGTAACAAGGCGCACCTTTCGTGACGGTGGCGGGGAAATTACATATCCGTTATCTCCCGGATCAGGGCACGGAAACCCTGTGGGAGCGAACTTGCTCGCGAAGAGGCCGGATCAGTCGACTGATTTGTTGAATGACACACCGCCTTCGCGAGCAAGCTCGCTCCCACAAGGGGATTACCTATTTAGTTGGAACAGCGTCCTCATCCCGGCGATGGGCGAGTTGGTACAGCGCCGGCAAGATCAGAAGCGTGAGGATCGTGGAAGACAGGATTCCGCCGATCACTACGGTCGCCAGTGGCCGCTGCACCTCCGCACCTGTGCCGGTCGCCAGCGCCATCGGAATAAACCCCAGCGACGCCACCAGCGCTGTCATCAGCACCGGCCGCAAACGCGTCAACGCACCCTCATGGATCGCGTCCGAAAGCGATCGCCCCTCCTCACGCAAATTACGAATAAACGCAATCATCACCAACCCGTTCAACACCGCCACCCCGGACAACGCGATAAACCCGACACCCGCCGAAATCGACAGCGGAATATCGCGCAGCCACAGCGCCATGACCCCACCGGTCAAGGCAAACGGAATTCCGGTAAACACCAGCAAACCGTCCTTCAGATTGTTGAACATCATGAACAACAAGCCGAACACCAGCAGCAACGCCACCGGCACCACAATCTGCAAGCGCTTGGCCGCCGATTGCAGTTGCTCGAACTGGCCGCCCCAACTGGTCCAGTAACCGGCCGGCACTTGCACGTCACGTTCGATCACTTCGCCGGCCTCGCTGACGAACGAGCCGATATCACGCCCGCGCACGTTGGCGCTGACGATCACCAGGCGCTTGCCGTTCTCGCGGCTGACCTGATTCGGCCCGAGCACCAGGTCGAGGCTGGCGACTTCCTTCAGTGCGATAAAACCGATTTGATTTGCCGCTCCATTCAAAGGCGCCGGCACCGGAATCAGCAACGCCGACAGTCCGTCGATGTCCTTGCGCATGGCATCGGACAAACGCACAACCATGTCGAAACGCCGATCCCCCTCATACAACGTCCCGGCCTTACGGCCGCCGACTGCAACGGCAATGGTGTCCTGCACATCACCGACGTTCAGCCCATAACGCGCAGCCTTGTCGCGATCAATGTTGATGGTCAGCACCGGCAACCCGGTGGTTTGCTCGACCTTCACCTCAGAGGCACCGTTGACCTTCTGCATCGCTGCCGCGATTTTCGCAGCGGTGGCGTTGAGCACGTCCATGTCATCACCGAACACCTTCACCGCGACATCGCTGCGCACCCCGGAGATCAGTTCGTTGAAGCGCAGTTGAATCGGCTGCGACAGTTCATAGTTGCTGCCCGGCAACGTCGCGGCGGCGGCTTGCAGTTCGGCCATCAGGGTTTCGCGGGACTTGCCCGGATCCAGCCACTGCTCTTTCGGCTTGAGCATCACGTAGCTGTCGGAGATATTCGGCGGCATCGGATCGGAAGCGATTTCGGCGGTACCGGTGCGGGCAAACACGCGCTCGACTTCCGGCACTTTCGCCAGAATCAACGTCTCGAGTCGCTGCTGCATGTCCACCGATTGCGTCAGGCTGGTACCCGGCACGCGCAGCGCTTGCAAGGCAAAATCACCTTCGCTGAGGCTTGGCACAAACTCGCTGCCCATGCGACTGGTGAGCACGCCGCTGAGCACGATCACGCCCAGCGCCGCACCAACAGCAACGGCGCGATGCGACATCACCCACGCCAGCGCTGGCGCATACAAATGACGCGCGCCGCGCATCACCGCGCCCTCTTCTTCCTTGACCTTACCGGTCACGAACAACGCAATCGCCGCTGGCACAAACGTGACGGAAAGCAGCATCGCGCCAAGCAAAGCGATGACCACGGTGAATGCCATCGGATGGAACATTTTTCCTTCGACGCCGCTGAGCGCGAAGATCGGCAGGTAGACGACCATGATAATCAACTGTCCGAAAATCAGCGGTCGCCGCGCCTCTTTCGCTGCCGCGAACACTTCCTTGAAACGCTCGGAGCGGGTCAACAGGCGCCCGTGATGCTGCTGCGCGTGAGCCAGTCGACGCAGGGTGTTTTCAACGATGACCACCGCGCCGTCAACGATGATGCCGAAGTCCAGCGCGCCGAGGCTCATCAGGTTGGCGCTGACCTTGTTGCTGAACATCCCGGTGAAAGTGAACAGCATCGACAGCGGAATCACCATCGCGGTAATCAGTGCCGCGCGGATATTGCCGAGGAACAGAAACAGAATCGCGATCACCAGAATCGCGCCTTCGATGAGGTTCTTTTTCACCGTGGCGATGGCTTTGTCGACCAGGTGCGTGCGGTCGTACACCGGCACGGCGATCACGCCGCTGGGCAGGGATTTATTGATCTGTTCGAGTTTGCTGGCGACCGCTTGCGAGACCGTGCGGCTGTTCTCGCCGATCAGCATGAACACGGTGCCGAGCACCACTTCGCGACCGTTTTCCGTGGCCGCGCCGCTGCGCAATTCACGGCCGATTTCCACTGTCGCGACGTTCTTCACCCGGATCGGCGTGCCGTCGACATTGGCCATGACAATGTTGGCGATGTCCTCGGTGCTCGCCACTTGCCCTGGCGCGCGGATCAGCAACTGCTCGCCGCTGCGCTCGATGTAACCGGCGCCGACGTTGGCGTTGTTACGCTCAAGCGCCGTGACCAGATCGGTGAGGGTCAGCTTGTACGCGGCCAGGCGTTTCGGGTCCGGCGCGATCTGATATTCCTTGGCAAAACCGCCGATGGTGTTGATCTCGGCGACACCGGGCACGTTGCGCAATTGCGGCTTGATGATCCAGTCCTGAATCACCCGCAGATCGGTCGGCGTGTAGCTTGTGCCGTCGTCCTTGAGCGCGCCCTCCTTCGCCTCAACCGTCCACAGAAAAATCTCGCCGAGCCCGGTAGAGATCGGCCCCATGACCGCCTCTGCGCCTTCAGGCAATTGCTCCTTGGCGATCTGCAAACGCTCGTTGACCAATTGACGGGCGAAGAACAGGTCAGTGCCGTCCTTGAAGATCACCGTCACTTGCGACAGGCCGGAACGCGACAGCGAGCGGGTCTGCTCCAGTGCCGGCAGACCGGCCATCGCGGTTTCAATCGGGAAGGTGATGCGCTGCTCGGTCTCCAGCGGCGAGAACCCGGCGGCGCCGGTGTTGATCTGCACCTGGACGTTGGTGATGTCGGGCACGGCGTCGATCGGCAGTTTCTGATAACTGGCGATGCCGAGGCCGGCCATGAGCAGAACGGCGAGCAGGACGATGATGCGCTGCTCGATGGCAAACTGGATCAGGCGTTCGAACATGGGAGTCTTCCGGATCAGTGGCTGTGCTCGGCTGAGGCTTTGCCCAGTTCCGATTTGAGGACGAAGCTGCCGGCGCTGGCGACTTGCACGCCCGGTTCCAGGCCTTGAGTGATTTCCACATGACCGGCGGCGCGGCTGCCCAGCTCTACCGCGCGGGCTTCGAAACCGTCGTCGGTACGCACGAACACCGTGGGTTTGTCCTCGACGGTCTGGATCGCGGTTTCCGGTACGGCGACTTTCGCTTCGCGGCTGTCGGTGGCGACCAGCGCGGTGACGAACAGACCGGGGCGCCATGAGCCTTGCGGGTTTTCCAAGGTGACGCGAACGGTTGCGGTGCGGGTTTGCTCGCCGAGTAGACTACCGACGTAAGCCACGCTGCCGACCACTTCCGCGTTGAGTTCCGGGGCGCTGACGGTGACCGCTTTGCCCACTTGCACCTTGTCCAGATCCTTCGGTGAAACGCCGAACGTTACCCACACTCGCGACAGATCCGAGAGGGTGAACGCCGCTGTACTTTCATCGACCACCTCGCCCGGCGTCAGGTGTTTTTCCACTACCACGCCGTCGAACGGTGCGCGCAATTCGTAGCGATTGCCGCCAGTGGCGACCACGCTACCGCTGAGCACGCTGATCTTTTGCCGGGCATTGCTCACGGCAATTTCCGCCTCTTGCAACGCCTGGCGCGCCTGAAGGAAATCCTGCTCGGCGGATATCTTGTCCTGCCAGAGTTTTTTCTCCCGCTCATAGGTGGTGCGCGCCAGGGCCAGGCGACGCTGCGCGGCGGCTTGCTCGCTGCGCTGATCGGAGATTTGCTGACTGGCGATCACCGCCAGCAACTGGCCCTTCTTCACTGTCTGCCCGAGGTTGACTGCCACCGACTCAACCACGCCCGGGACGCGCGGCACCACGTGAGCGGTGCGGTCTTCGTCGAAGCGCACTTCGCCGGGGAACGGCAGGCCGAGGCTGATGTTCTGCGCCTTCGCTTCGGCGAGTTGAATGCCGGCAGCGGTGATCTGCTCAACGCTTAACTCGATGTGCCCCTCTTCGCCATGTTCGCCATCCGCGGCTGCGCCTTCTTCAGCGTGATCGGCGTGTTCGGCAGCCTCGTCGGCGTGGGCATCGATGCTTGCAGTGCCCGGCCACATCGAGCCGATACCAATGCCCAGCGCCAATGTCGCCACCGCGACAATCATCAATTTTTTATCCATGGAAACTCCTCTGTGCCGTGCCTGCGCGCAGTTGTCTGAAAAGTGAAATTCAAGGGCGGACGCTGAGGTCGCCGAAGATCCGTTCGATGCGTACGCGGGCGTCGGTGGATTCGCTGACGGCCTGGATGTATTGGCTTCGCGCAGCGATCAAGGTGCGTTGCGCATCGAGCACATCGAGGAAGCCGAACTTGCCCATTTCGAAACCGCGGGTGGCGCTGTCGACCGCACTTTGCGCGGCGGGCAGGATGGTCTGGTTGAACGCGTTGACTTCGCCGTTGGCGGTCTGCCATTGCTCGAGGCTGGTCTGGATTTCCGTGCGCAATCGCAGCTCGGTGGCGTTGCGCAGATCCCGCGCCTGATCGGTTCGACGCGCTGCCGCGAGTACGTTGCCCTGATTGCGGTTGAACAGCGGAATCGGCATCGACAGGCCGACCACGTTGACCCGCTCGCGCTCGGTTTCGCTGTATTGGCTGCCGATGCTCACGGTGAGATCGGGGATGCGCTGGGACTTTTCCAGGCCCAATGACGCTTCGCGCTGATCGATCTGCAATTTGGCCAGACGCAGGTCAGCGGTCTCGTTCAGACGCTCGAGCAATCTTGTCGGTGGTGGAACGGCCGGCATGCTTTGCGTGGGTGCCTGCACCTTGGTCGACGTCGGCAACGGCGCGCCCATGACTTGCGCCAACTGCTGATATGCATTGGTCTGATCGCGCTCAGCGCGGCTCAGCTCCAGGCGCACTTCCGAGAGCTGCACTTGCGCGCGCGTGCCTTCGACCGGCGACGATTTACCCGCCTCGATGCGCCCCTGCGCCACGCGCAAACCGTGCTCGGCCAGTTGCAGCGACTGGCGCGACAGCTGCAAACGTTGCTGCGCGGTTTGCGCGCTGTTGAACGCCTGAATCACATCGGCACGCAAGGCATTGCGCTTGCGCTCCAGTTCGATACCGGCAGCGTCCTGTGCACGGCTGGCGACGTCGATGCGCGCGCCGCGCTTGCCGCCCAGTTCGATCGGCTGGCTGAGCATCACCGTGGTCGTGCGCGAATCGCGGCGGGTGTCTTCGGCCTCCCACGACACTTCGGGGTTGGGGATCAGCCCGGCCTGTTGGCGGTCACCTTCGGCAATGCCGATTTCCCATTGCGCGGCGGCTAAATCCGGGTTGCTGGCGAAGGCGCTTTGCAGGGCTTGATCAAGCGTCAGGGTCGCGGCGTTTGCAAGGCTGGTACAGGCCAGCAACACGATGACGCTGGCGGTTTTTTTCAGGCGTGATTGCGCCGTCAGTTGTATTAAACCGGGCAATGGAAGACTTCCTTTATTCAAGAATCTCGGATGCCGCCACGGTAGGGTTTTGAACTTATCGACAAGGTGACTGGAACATTACAAATCCGTTATCCACGGTTTGCCGAAGTTGTTTTGTTCTAGGATGCGAAGTGCAAATAGCGTTGCCGCAATACATGGAAACAAATGCGCACTAGTTATCTGCTGAACAGCACTTGCCGGAATCAAAGTGATCGGGATTTTGTGGTTTGTGCTGCGACAGGCTGTCGCAGAGCACCGTTTTAAAGCACTTGGCGGTTGACCCTGTAGCCACTACAACCTTTATTGTCCGCACTTCCCCTCACCCCAGCCCTCTCCCGGGGGAGAGGGAGCCGACCGAAGTGTCTGGCGTTATTTATCGACCTGTTACATCAAGTCGATTATGGATTGAGTAAATTTTGTTCACGTCGGCGTAGTTCTGAAATATCCCGCATTCAGTCCCCTCTCCTATGGGAGAGGGCCTTTTAAATTAAATACCCATTAAATAAAAGTGGTGAAAGATCATGCGAATCCTTGTCGTCGAGGACGAGCTTAAAGCTGCCGAATACTTGCATCAGGGCTTGACCGAAAGTGGTTATGTCGTTGACCACGCCGCCACCGGTGCCGATGGCCTGCATCTGGCGCAACAACAGGCCTACGACCTGATTATTCTCGACGTAAACCTGCCGGAACTCGACGGCTGGGGCGTGCTGGAACAACTGCGTCGCACCCATTCGACGCGGGTGATGATGCTCACCGCGCGCGGGCGTCTGGCCGACAAGATTCGCGGCCTCGATCTGGGCGCCGACGATTATCTGGTCAAGCCGTTCGAGTTCCCCGAATTGCTGGCGCGGGTGCGCACCTTGATGCGTCGCAGCGAAAACATCCCGGTGCCGCAGGTGCTGAAAGTCGCTGATCTGGAGCTCGATCCGGGCCGCCATCGCGCGTTTCGCGGGCAACAGCGGATCGACCTGACCACCAAGGAATTCGCCCTGCTGCATCTGCTGATGCGCCAGTCCGGCGAAGTGCTGACGCGCACACAAATCATCTCGTTGGTGTGGGACATGAATTTTGACTGCGACACCAACGTGGTCGAAGTGTCGATCCGCCGTTTGCGGGCGAAGATCGACGACCCGTTCGACAGCAAACTGATCCACACCCTGCGCGGTGTCGGCTATGTACTGGAGGCACGGGAATGAAGCCCTCCAGCCTGTCGATGCGCCTCGGTTTGACGGTGAGTATTCTCGGTGCGCTGCTGGTGGTGTTTCTGGCGATCCTTGCCTATTTCGCCCTGACCCATGAGCTGAATTCGCTTGCCAGAGACAGCCTGGAAAAGAAGATGGCGCAGGTCGAACACAGCTTGTCGTTGTACGTCGATGCCAATGAAATCACCGGAAAACCACATATTCTTCTGGATCAGGTGATGGGGCATGACAACCTGACACTGACCATTTATGACCGCCTCAATCAGCGCTCGCCGCTGCTCAAATCCGGCTCGGGATTGAGCGATCCGCGCGTCGAATTGAAAGCGGTGCGCGCCACCACCGATCAACTGACCTACAGCGACAGCACCGACGCAGAAGGCAAGAAATTCCTCACCGCTTCGAAACTGATTCGCCTCAAGGACAGCAGCAGCGTACCGGTGCTGCTGTCAGTGGATAACGCCCACGATGAGGCGTTGCTCAGCGCCTATCTGCGCTCGACGCTGATTGCCTTGCCGTTGTTGCTGGTGTTTATCGGTCTGACCGCTTGGGGCGCGGTGCAGCGTGGCTTGGCGCCGTTGCGCGAGTTTCGCAAAGTGGCAGCGATGGTCTCGACCCAGGATCTGGAACATCGGCTATCGGTGGTGAACATGCCGCAGGAGCTGAGCGAATTGGCGCAAGGCATCAATTTCATGCTGCATCGGCTGGATGCCGGGGTGCAGCAGTTGTCGCAATTCTCCGATGATCTGGCGCATGAGTTGCGCACGCCGATCAATAACCTGATGGGCAAAGCGCAGGTGACCTTGTCTCGCGAGCGCACGACCGAGGAATACAAGGACGTGCTGGTGTCGTGCACCGAGGAACTGGAGCGTGTGGCGCGGATTGTCTCGGACATGCTTTTTCTCGCGCAGGTCAGTCATCCGTCGGCACTGGCACCGTTTGAAGCGGTGGCGCTGCAGGTTGAGGCGGCGAAGGTCGCTGAGATGTTTTCGCTGTCGGCGCAGGACAAGGATATTCATTTGAATGTCATTGGCAGCGCACAGGTGATGGGCGATCGGCTGATGATTCAGCGGGCGATTTCCAATCTGTTGTCGAATGCGCTGCGCCACTGCCCGAACGGGAAAACCGTGACGCTGCTGATTGAACAGAGTGCGACGCAGGCCTCCCTGCTGGTCAGCAACCCCGGCGCCGGGATTGAAGCGCCACACCTGCCGCATCTGTTCGACCGCTTCTACCGCGTCGACAGCAGCCGCTCGCGCTCGCAGGGCAGCACCGGATTGGGTCTGGCAATCGTGCGCTCGATCATGAGCCTGCATCAGGGTGTGGCGGAGGTGAAGAGTTTGCCGGGGGCGATGACCGTGTTTCGGCTTGGGTTTCCTGCGGTGACGCCAATGGCCCCTTCGCTTGCAGGCAAGCTCCCACAGTGATTTGCGGGGGACTCAGGTTTTGTGGGCACCACTGAAACCTGTAGGCCTTCGCCTGCTCGCGATGGCGGTGGGTCAGTCGACACTTTTGTACGATTTTTTACCGATTTGCTCCATCCCCACACAAACGCCGAAAGCTCTCGCCGCAACCTCCGTTTTGTCCTACAGCCAGTTTGAGTACATAGCTCTATGGTGGAGGCATGGCAGAAGGAAAACCGACGAGAGGCTAAAAATGAACAGGGATATCGTTTGCGAATGGGCTGAAGAAGTCTATGGTTTGGCAGCGTTGAAATATTCTGGCTATATTTGTCCAGAATACAGGGGTGAGCTGATGATCATCGTTCCGCTGGCTGAAGCCAAAAACAATTTATCCAAACTCGTCGATGATGCCGCTGCTGGCCAAGTCATCACGATTGCCAAGCATGGCCGGGCGATGGCGCGTCTCGTTCCCGTAGGAAAACCCAGCGCTCAGCGTATTGGCGCAATGAAAGGCAAACTGGTGTTGCCCGATGATTTCGATTCACCATTGCCCGATGAAATGCTTGATGCATTTGAGGGCACTCAAGCATGAGGCTTCTGCTCGACACGCACATTTTGCTCTGGACGCTCAGTGATGACGCCAGACTGTCCGGCAAAGCCAGAAAACTGATTGAGAACGCCGCCGAAATCTACATCAGTGCCGCCACCTTCTGGGAAATGGCGATCAAGGTCGGGCTCGGCAAGCTGAATGTTGATCTGGAAGAAATCCGCCAATATTGTCTCGACAGTGGCTTTATCGAACTGCCAGTGACTGCAGAGCACGCCATCGCCGTGAAGGATCTTGAGCACCATCATCGCGATCCGTTTGACCGCATTATCGTGGCCACAGCAATGACCGAACCGATGAAGTTGCTCACGGCTGATGCTTTGGTTGCTCGTTACACCGATCTGGCTGTTCTGGTCTGATCAAGACACATCCAGTACCGGCACACATCAATGCTGGCGGCGGGTCAGTCGATATCTTTTTCGTCTGACACACCGCTATCGCGAGCAGGCGAAGACCTACAGGTTTTTGTGTCGTTCACAGATGCGGTGTACGCCGCAAACCTCTGTGGGAGCTTGCCTGCAAGCGAAAGCGGTAGATCGGGCAGCAAAAAAAACGGCACCTTCCGGTGCCGTTCGCCTTTCACACTTCCCCTATCACTTACGTGCATCCGCCCACGATTTCAGCAGTTCGTTGTAGCTCACGGTCTCGCCTTTCGGCTTCTCGTTGGCCAGTTTCGGTTTCGGTGCGCCCGGCTGATCAAACCAGTATTGCGCGTCGCGCTCCGGGTTCATTTTCGGTGCGCACACCGCTTGGGCCTTGGAGCGCTCCAGACGCGTCATGATCGCGTCCTGATCCTTGGCCAAACCATCGAGCGCCTGTTGCGGGGTTTTCTCGCCGCTGGCCGCTTCGGCGATGTGGCTCCACCACAGTTGCGCCAGACGCGGATAATCCGGCACGTTGGTCCCGGTCGGGGTCCATTGCACGCGGGCCGGGCTGCGGTAGAACTCGACCAGACCACCGAGTTTCGGCGCCAGATCAGTCATCGCCTGCGAGTTGATGTCCGACTCGCGAATCGGCGTCAGGCCGACGATGGTTTTCTTCAGCGACACGGTTTTCGAGGTCACAAACTGCGCATACAGCCACGCCGCCAGTTTCTGTTTCTCAGGCGTGGATTTCATGAACGTCCACGATCCCACGTCCTGATAACCGAGCTTCATGCCCTCCTCCCAATACGGCCCACGCGGCGACGGCGCCATGCGCCATTTCGGCGTGCCGTCGGCGTTGACCACCGGCAGGCCCGGTTTGGTCATGTCGGCGGTGAACGCGGTGTACCAGAAGATCTGCTGCGCGATGTTGCCCTGCGACGGCACCGGCCCGGACTCGGAGAAGGTCATGCCCGCCGCTTCCGGTGGTGCATAAGCCTTGAGCCAGTCGACGTATTTCTGCGTGGCGAACACCGCCGCCGGGCCGTTGGTGTCGCCGCCGCGAGTCACGCTGGAACCCACCGGGTGGCAGTCCTCGACACGAATCCCCCACTCGTCCACCGGCAAACCGTTGGGCAGGCCCTTGTCGCCGCCACCGGCCATGGAGAACCAGGCATCGGTGAAGCGCCAGCCCAGCGACGGGTCTTTCTTGCCGTAATCCATGTGCCCGTAGACGCGTTTGCCGTCGATTTCCTTGACGTCTTCGCTGAAGAATTTGGCGATGTCTTCATAGGCTGACCAGTTCACCGGCACGCCCAATTCGTAGCCGTACTTTTCCTTGAACTTGGCTTTCAGATCGGCACGCTCGAACCAGTCGGCGCGGAACCAGTAGAGGTTGGCGAATTGCTGGTCGGGCAGTTGATAGATCTTGCCGTCCGGCGCGGTGGTGAACGAGATGCCGATGAAGTCCTTGATATCGAGGGTCGGCGAGGTGAAGTTCTTGCCTTCGTTGGCCATCAGGTCAGTGATCGATTCGGTCTTGCCGTAGCGAAAGTGCGTACCGATCAGGTCCGAGTCGTTGACCCAGCCGTCATAGATGTTCTTGTCGGACTGCATCACCGTCTGCATTTTCTCGACCACGTCGCCTTCTTGCAGCAGGTCGTGGGTGAGCTTGATCCCGGTGATTTCGGTGAAGGCCTTGGCGAGCACTTTCGACTCGTATTCGTGGGTGGTCAGAGTCTCGGAAACGACCTTGATGTCCATGCCGCGAAACGGCTCGGCAGCCTTGATGAACCACTTCAGTTCTTCGAGCTGCTGTTCAGCCGTCAGGGTCGACGGTTTGAATTCACTGCCGATCCATTTTTTCGCCGCGTCCTCGTAAGCATCGGCCCAGGCGGATGCGCTCAAACCGCTGAGTGCCAGCATGGCTGCCAATGAAATGCTATGTCGCAGCTTATTGTTTTTGTCGAACATAGAGACCTCCTGTTTAAGTTGTGGAGCCGCGTTGCCGAACGACTCGACTAGCCCCAACGCATCACAGCCAACAGCCACACCAGGGACAACGCGGACGCCACCCAGATGCTCCAGTCGGTGGCGCCGATGACCAGCAAATGCAGGTAGGCGCTGCCGAGAAGACCGATAAACAAACGATCGCCACGGGTGGTGGCAATCGGCAGAAAACCTCGCCGCAGGATGCTCGGCGAGCGCAATTCCCAAGTGGTCATGCCCACCAGCAGCAGACCAATGGCGATGAAGAACCCCGCGGTCGGGGTGGTCCAGCTCATCCATTCCATCATCAGCTCCTCAGACCCGACCGAGGGCAAAGCCCTTGGCCACGTGGTTGCGAACAAACCAGATCACCAGCATGCCCGGCAGAATGGTCAACACCCCCGCCGCTGCCAGCACGCCCCAGTCGATGCCCGAAGCGGAAACCGTGCGTGTCATCACCGCCGCAATCGGTTTGGCATTGACCGAGGTCAACGTACGCGCGAGCAGCAGTTCGACCCAAGAAAACATGAAGCAGAAAAACGCCGTGACGCCGATGCCGGAGCCAATCAGCGGGATGAAAATCTTCACGAAGAACTTGGGAAAACTGTAGCCGTCGATGTAGGCGGTTTCGTCGATTTCCTTGGGCACGCCGGACATGAAGCCCTCAAGAATCCACACCGCCAATGGCACGTTGAACAGGCAGTGCGCCAAAGCCACGGCGATGTGCGTATCGAACAGACCGATCGACGAATACAACTGAAAGAACGGCAGCAAAAACACCGCCGGCGGCGCCATGCGGTTGGTCAGCAGCCAGAAGAACAAATGCTTGTCACCAAGGAAGCGATAACGCGAAAACGCATAGGCCGCTGGCAATGCCACGCTCAGCGAGATCACCGTGTTCAGGCTCACGTAATACAGCGAGTTGAGATAACCGGTGTACCAGCTCGGATCGGTGAAGATCACTTTGTAGTTGTGCCAGGTGAAATCCTGCGGAAACAACGTCAGCCCGCCGAGGATTTCGGTGTTGCTCTTGAACGACATGTTCAGCAGCCAGTAGATCGGCACCAGCAGGAACAGGATGTATACCAGCAACGGAATAAGCTTTCTTTTGCTCATGGCCGGGCCTCAGCGGTTGGCGTCGGAGTGCGTCATGGCGGTGTAGAACAGCCAGGACACCAACAGAATGATCAGGAAGTACACCAGCGAAAACGCCGCTGCCGGACCGAGGTCGAATTGCCCTACGGCCATCTGGGTCAGCGTCTGACTCAGGAAGGTCGTGGCATTACCCGGCCCGCCGCCGGTGAGCACAAACGGCTCGGTGTAGATCATGAAACTGTCCATGAAGCGCAGCATCACCGCGATCAGCAGCACGCTCTTCAGCTTGGGCAATTGGATGTGCCGGAACACTGCCCAGGCCGAGGCGCGGTCAATCCGCGCAGCCTGGTAATACACGTCGGGAATCGCGCGCAAACCGGAAAAACACAGCAGCGCCACCAGTGAAGTCCAGTGCCAGACGTCCATCACCAACACCGTCACCCAGGCGTCCATGGTGTTGGCCGCGTAGTTGTAGCTGATGCCCATCGCGTTGAGGCTGGAACCGAGCAGACCGATGTCGGCACGGCCGAAAATCTGCCAGATCGTGCCAACCACGTTCCACGGAATCAGCAGCGGAATCGCCAGAATGATCAGCACCACCGACGACCAGCGACCCTTGGTCGGCATGGTCAGCGCAACGGCAATACCCAGCGGGATTTCAATCAACAACACGCAGGCCGAGTAGATGAACTGGCGCAGCAAGGAGTCATGCAAACGCGGATCAAGCAAAACCTGCTTGTACCAGTCAGCACCGACGAAGTAGCGGCTGGACTGGTCGAAGATGTCCTGCACCGAATAGTTGACCACGGTCATCATCGGGATCACCGCGCTAAATGCCACCAGCAGAAACACCGGCAACACCAGCCACCAGGCCTTGTTGTTCTGCACCTTGTTCATGGCTGCACCTCATCGTCGGCTTCGAGCAGAAACTCATCGGCATAGACCATCAGCCACTGCGCCGGAAAACTGATGTACGCCGTGCCCTGTGGTACCGGTTTGTCTTCAGCCAGACGCACTTTCAGCGGTGCGCCGTCGAGGTCGAGGGTCATGATCTTGTAGGTGCCGAGGTCTTCGACGTGTACGACCCTGGCCTGCATGGCGTCATCAAACGGCTCGTCCCACACATGAATAAATTCGGGGCGGATGCCGACCTTCAGATTTTTCCACTGACCGTGCTCGATATGGCGCTGCATGGCGTCGGACAACGGCAGGTGCGTCGAGGCGAAACCGACGCCACCGGGCTGCGGCTGCACGTCGATCAGGTTCATCCCGGGGCTGCCGATGAAATAGCCGACAAAGGTGTGGCTCGGCCGCTCGAACAATTCCCGTGGCGTGCCGAACTGGACGATCTGGCCGCCGTACATCACCGCAATCTTGTCGGCGAAAGTCGAGGCTTCCAGTTGATCGTGGGTGACGTAGACCATGGTGATGTTGAACTGCTCGTGGATCTGCTTGAGCTTGCGCCGCAGTTTCCACTTCAGGTGCGGGTCGATCACCGTCAGCGGTTCATCGAAGAGGATCGCCGAGACGTCGTCACGCACCAGTCCACGGCCCATGGAGACTTTCTGTTTTTCGTCGGCGGTGAGGTTGCGCGCCTTTTTGCTCAGGAGGTTTTGCAGGTCGAGGACTTCGGCAATCTCCTGCACCTTGCTGTGCACTTTCGCCTCGGCCATGCCCTGGTTTCTCAGGGGGAAAGCCAGGTTATCGAACACGGTCATGGTGTCGTAGACCACCGGAAACTGGAAAACCTGAGCGATGTTGCGCTTCTCCGGCGTCAGGACGTTGACCGCTTTGCCGTCGAACAAAACGTGCCCCTGCGAGGGGCTGAGCAGGCCGGAAATGATGTTGAGCAACGTTGACTTGCCGCAACCGGACGGCCCGAGCAAGGCATAGGCGCCGCCCTGCTCCCAGACGTGATCCATCTCGCGGATCGCGTAATCCTCCGCGCCGCTTGGGGTTTTGCTGTAGCTGTGGGCGAGGTGCTGCAAACGGATTTCGGCCATCAGGCAACCCTCGCGACACGCCGGCCCGGTGCTTGCACCAGACGGCCCTGCGCATCGAAAACAAACAGTTTGTGGGTCGGGATGTAAATGCGGATCGGCGCATCGACGTCGTATTCGTGAACGCCGGGCAGGTGCAGCACCAGCAGGAAATGCTCGTTGCGCACGTGCAGGAAGGTTTCCGAACCGCTGATCTCGGCGACTTCGACGGTGACTGCCAGTTCGAGATCGTCATCGTTACTCGGCACCAGCGAGAT
The DNA here is from genome assembly GCF_022662375.1 of Pseudomonas sp. CROZ-RG-20F-R04-15. GTDB lineage: Bacteria > Pseudomonadota > Gammaproteobacteria > Pseudomonadales > Pseudomonadaceae > Aquipseudomonas. Next base: position 72,738 of record NZ_JAKNQL010000008.1, read on the forward strand.
GTGGCTGGGGCGCACGCCGAAGCGGAACTCGCCCTCGCCCACCGGGCGCAGATCGACGTTTAACGGGAAGTGCACAAAATTGGCGAAACTGACTTCGTTACCGGCAATACGCCCGGGCATCAGGTTGATCGGTGGTTCGGAGAACAATTCGGCAGCGAGCACGGTTTGTGGCTGGTGATACACCGAGGTCGACGGGCCGCTCTGAATCACCCGGCCCTCGTGAAGAATGGTCGTGGTGCCGCCGAGTGCCAGCGCTTCGTTGGGTTCGGTGGTGGCGTAAATGGCAATGGTGTGGCGCGCCTTGAACAGCTCGCGCATTTCCTGGCGCAGCTCTTCGCGCAGTTTGTAGTCGAGGTTGACCAGCGGTTCATCGAACAGGATCAGCTCGGCGTCTTTGACCAATGCGCGGGCCATGGCAGTGCGCTGCTGTTGACCGCCGGACAGTTCCAGCGGATAGCGCTGCAGAAACTTCTCGATGCGCAGCATCTTCGCGGTTTCTTGCACCTTGCTCTGAATGATTTCTTTCGAGATCCCAGCCTGACGCAGTGGCGAGGCAATGTTCTCGAACACGGTCATGGTCGGGTAATTGATGAACTGCTGATAAACCATCGACACGTTGCGCAGACGCACCGGGCGTTGGGTGACGTCGACGCCGTTCATCAGGATGCGGCCGCTGTCAGGCCTATCGAGCCCGGCCATTAAGCGCATGAGGCTGGTTTTGCCGGACAGGGTGCGGCCGAGCAAAACGTTGAACGAACCGGGTTCGAATTTCAGGCACGCATCGTCGATCCAGGTCTGGCCCTCGACGGTACGGCTGACGTGCTCCAGGGTGAGTGACATGGCTCGGCCTTTTTATTATTGGAGTCAAGCGACCTGTGCACGGGAGCGAGTTTCGTGCCAGAAATGGCAAGTGGTTGATTTGTCGTGAAAATCGCTGAAAGCGCGGGGAATGAGCGTTCATTGCTGAACACATTTGAACAAGTGGGCGATTGACAATGAACAATAGTGAACAACACTCTATAAGCGCTTTTTCCCCGATCTTGCATGCGATAGAGATCCCCTGTGGGAGCGAGCCTGCTCGCGAAAGCGGTGTGTCAGTCGATGCAATTGTGTCTGATAGACCGCTTTCGCGAGCAAGCTCGCTCCCACAGTTGATCTGTGTGGTGCTCAGGATTCGGGTTCATAACAATAATAAAAATCGCTGCATCAGAGGCCCACTGCCATGGCCGCACCTGCCCCGCCGCTGTCCCACGACGCGATCGTCCAGACTTCCTGGCAACGTTGCCGCGCGTTCGGTCTCGACCACCAAAGCACGCCGGCCTTCGATCAATTGCCTGCCGCCGGCATCGCCCACCTGCTCGACAGCCATCACTCACTGGTGCAGACCACGCACCAGGAAGTCCTGCCCTATTACGAAAACATCCTCAGCAATTCCAACTGCCTGATCATGCTCGCCGACAATCAGGGCCAGGTGCTGACCTCGTGGGGCACGCAACGCTTTATCGAGCCGAATCTGGCGCGGGGTTTTCAGGCCGGGGCGAGCTGGGTCGAGCGCACCAGCGGCACCAATGCGATCGGCACGGCGCTGGCGTGTGAACAAGCGGTGCACATCGAACACGATGAACACTTTCTCAAGGCCAACCGCTTCATGACTGGTTCCGCCGCGCCGATTTTCGATGCCGAGCGCAAGGTCATCGCCGTGCTCGATGTGTCCAGCGACAGCTATCTGCCGCCCTCGCACACCCTGGGCATGGTCAAGATGATGAGCCAGACCGTGGAGAACCGGCTGATCCTCAACCTGTTCCATGGTCAGCATTTTCAACTGACCTTCAACACCGGGTTGAACAACCTCGACAGTCAGTGGGCCGGGTTGTTGATCTTCGATGAGAGCGGTCAAGTGCTGTCGGCCAATCGTCGCGCCGACAATCTGCTGGGTGTGCGCTTGTCACGGGTCAGTGTCGAGAGCCTGTTCAACGTGTCGTTGCTGGAATTGATCAATCAGCCGGATGGCTTGCCGTTTGCCTTGCAAACCTCCGGGCGTAACCGTTTTCAGTGTTTGTTGAAGCGGCCGAAGCAGGCGTCGATTCAGCCGCGCGTGTTTGCCGCTGAACCGAAAACCGCCACGCCCACCGCCATCAGCCTCAACACCCTGCACTTCGGCGACAGCCGCGTGGAAAAAGCCGTGCGACAGGCTGAGCGTTTGCTGGAGAAAGACATTCCGCTGCTGATCCATGGCGAAACCGGCGTCGGCAAAGAGGTCTTCGTCAAAGCTCTGCATCAGGCCAGCTCTCGCAGCAAACAGGCGTTTATCGCCGTCAACTGCGCGGCGATCCCCGCCGAACTGGTCGAGTCCGAGTTATTCGGTTACGAGAAAGGCGCGTTCACCGGCGCCAACCAGAAAGGCAGCATCGGCCTGATTCGCAAGGCGGACAAAGGCACGTTGTTCCTTGATGAGATTGGCGATATGCCGTTGCCGACGCAGGCGCGGTTGTTGCGGGTGTTGCAGGAGCGCTGCGTGCAGCCGGTGGGCAGCAGCGAGTTGTTCCCGGTGGATTTGCGGATTATCTCGGCGACTAACCGATCTTTACGCGAACAAGTGCAATTGGGGCGGTTTCGTGAGGATTTGTATTACCGCATTGGTGGACTGACGCTGGAGCTGCCGCCGCTGCGGGAGCGCAGTGATAAGGAGGCGTTGTTTAAACGGTTGTGGGAACAGCATCGTGAGCCGACGCAGTGGGCGGGGTTGAGCCCGGAGGTGCTGGAACTGTTCAGCCGTCATCCGTGGCCGGGGAATTTACGGCAAGTCAGCAGTGTGATGCAGGTGGCGCTGGCGATGGCTGAGGAGCAGCCGGTGCGGCTGGAGCACTTGCCGGATGATTTTTTTGTTGATCTGGAGATGGAGCCGGTGGAGAGCGCGGTGCCGTTGGGGGTTGATTTGAATGATGTTGAGGCGTTGAACCGAGAGTTGAAGGCTTCCGGGGGGAATATTTCGCATTTGGCTCGGCGGTTGGGGGTGAGTCGGAATACGCTTTACAAGCGGTTGCGGCAGATTGAGGGTTGAGTGAACCGCCCTTCCCCTCACCCCAGCCCTCTCCCCCAGGAGAGGGAGCCGACCGCGGTGTCTGGCGCTGGACATCGACCTGAAAAAACCAGTCGATTATGGATTCAAAGCAGCACGTTCAGGTCGGCGTATCTCGTGAACATCCCCCAATCAGCCCCTCTCCCGAAGGGAGAGGGAGCCGACCGAGGTGTCTGACGTTGTACATTGACCTGAAAAAACCAGTCGATTATGGATTCAAAGCAGCACGTTCAGGTCGGCGTATCTATTGAGCATCCCCCATTCAGTCCCCTCTCCTGGGGGAGAGGGCTAGGGTGAGGGCGAAAATTCCGGCTCAACATGCGCAACCGAAGCCGCCGCCAATGTGCGCAACCCCACCAGCACAACAACCACCATCATGATCCCCGCACCAATGGCCACACCGAACCCGGCCCGTGCACCCCAAGCATCAATGACCAGCCCCGCCAGCATGCCGCCCAGCGCAACGCCAATGCTGATACCGGTGGTCATCCACGTCAGCCCTTCAGTAATCCTCGACGGCGGGATGATGATCGTCCCCAGCTTCATCACCACGACCATCGTCGGCGCAAACGAAATCCCGGCGATAAACAGCGTCGCTGACAGGACATAAACGTCCGCGGCAAAAATCGGCAACACGCCGGTGAACGCCGTGACCAATATCCCGATCAGGAATTGTTTTTCAATCGCCAGGGAAACCCTCATTGCACCGAAGGTCAGGCCCGCCACCAGTGAACCGAACGCATAGGCGGCGAGGATGAAGGTTGCGGATGCTGGCCAACCCTGCGCATTGGCGAACGCCACGACGGCGACATCGATGGCTCCGCCAATGACTCCCATCGCCAACAGCGCCAGAACAATGGTGCGTACACCGGGAATCAGCAGGGTTGAGCCGCCATGGCTGGCGTGGCCGACGACAACCTTCGGCTCAGTCTGGCGTTGTAGCAGAAACGCCGTGACCCCGACCGCCAGCAGCCCGACCGCAACAAGCGGCCCGGCCTCGGCAAAAAAACTCACGCTCAAACCGATCGCCAATGGCGGGCCGACGATGTAGGCCATTTCGGTGAGGACCGTGTCCAGCGAGAACGCCGTGTGTAACTGCGGTTTGCCCCGGAACAACTGCGTCCATCGCGCGCGGATCATCGACGGCATGCTCGGCATCGTCCCCGCCAATGCCGCCAGAACAAACAGCAGTGTTACAGGTGCGCGCAAGTAGACGGCGGTGATCAGCGCCAGCAGCATGGCAATGCTGAACGCGGTGACGACGGGCAGTACGCGACTCTGGCCATGTTGATCGACCAGTCGCGAGATGTGCGGGCCGAGCAGTGCATTGGTCAGGGTGAACGTCCCGGCGACGGCGCCGGCCAGCCAGTAAACTCCGGTTTGCTCAACCAGCATGGTGATGATGCCGATGCCGATCATTGCCTGCGGCAAGCGTGCGATGGAACTCGCGAGCACTAGCCCGGTGGCACCGGGGGTCGTCAGCAGTTCGCGGTAGTGATTGGCCATGGTGTTTCCCTTACATGATCGTCACCGCTCAGCATCCGGCTGAACGCGTTGCCGACATCAAGACCTACGCGAACGTCAAAAGCAACCCTCACCCCAGCCCTCTCCCGGGGGGAGAGGGATCAGACCGAGGTGTCTGACGTAATGCAGCGACCTGAAAAAACGAGTTGATTATGGATTCGGCAAAAATCGCTCAGGTCGGCGTATTTCTTGAGCATCCCCCAATCGGTCCCCTCTCCCTCTGGGAGAGGGTTAGGGGGAGGGGCTTTTCTCGCGGCCAAACAAAAACCCGCACCAGGCGGGTTTTGTTTTGAAGCCAAACACAGCAATCAGTCAGCCAGACGCCAGGTAGTCCCACCCTTGCCGTCTTCCAGCACAACACCCATCGCCGTCAGCTGATCACGAATCCGATCCGACTCAGCCCAATCCTTCCCGGCCCGTGCTGCCAGACGCGCCGCAATCAGTGCATCAACCTCAGCCGCATCAACACGCCCTTCAGCGCCTGCCTGCAGGAAGTCATCCGCCTCCAACTGCAACACACCCAACACGCTCGCCAGCTCTTTCAGACGTGCCGCCAGACCTGCCGCCGCATCAAGATCGCTCTCACGCAGACGGTTGATCTCACGCACCATCTCAAACAACACAGCGCAGGCTTCCGGCGTACCGAAGTCGTCGTTCATCACCGTGGTGAAACGCTCGACAAACGCTTCGCCGCCAGCCGGCGCCACAGTCGGCAGGCCTTTCAACGCGTGGTAGAAACGCTCGAGTGCGCCCTTGGCGTCCTTGAGGTTGTCTTCCGAGTAGTTGATCGCGCTGCGGTAGTGACTCGACACCAGCAGGTAACGCACGACTTCCGGGTGATACTTTTCCAGCACGTCGCGAATGGTGAAGAAGTTGTTCAAGGACTTGGACATCTTCTCGCCATTGATGCGAATCATGCCGCAATGCATCCACGCGTTGGCGTAGGTCTTGCCGGTGGCCGCTTCGCTCTGGGCGATTTCGTTTTCGTGGTGCGGGAACTCAAGGTCGCTGCCGCCGCCATGAATGTCGAAGGTCTCGCCGAGGCAGCAGGTGGACATCACCGAGCACTCGATGTGCCAGCCCGGACGCCCGGCGCCCCATGGCGATTCCCAGCTCGGTTCGCCCGGCTTGGCGGCTTTCCACAGCACGAAGTCGAGCGGGTCCTGTTTCGACTCGTCGACTTCGATGCGCGCGCCGATGCGCAGGTCTTCGATCTTCTTGCGCGACAGTTTGCCGTAGCCCATGAATTTGGCGACGCGGTAGTACACGTCGCCATTGCCCGGGGCGTAGGCGTAACCCTTGTCGATCAAGGTCTGGATCATCGCGTGCATGCCCGGAATGTGATCCGTGGCGCGCGGCTCCATGTCCGGCTTCTTGATGTTCAGGCGCGCTTCGTCTTCGTGCATCGCGGCGATCATGCGCTCGGTCAACGCTTCGAACGATTCACCGTTCTCGTTGGCGCGGTTGATGATCTTGTCGTCGATGTCAGTGATGTTGCGCACGTAGGTCAGGTCGTAACCGCTGAACCGCAACCAGCGGGTCACCAGGTCGAACGCGACCATGCTGCGGCCGTGGCCAAGGTGGCAGTAGTCGTACACGGTCATCCCGCAGACGTACATGCGCACCTTGTTGCCATCGAGCGGCTTGAAGACTTCTTTGCTCTTGGTGAGCGTGTTGTAGATCGTTAGCACGTTATTTCCCTTGACGCTGAATCACTGGCCCCACGAATCACGCAGGGTCACGGTACGGTTGAATACCGGCTGACCTGGTTTCGAGTCCTTCAAATCGGCGACGAAGTAGCCTTCGCGCTCGAACTGGAAACGGTCTTCCGGCTGTGCATTGCCAAGCGATGGCTCAGCACGACAACCGGTCAGTACTTGCAGCGAATCAGGGTTGATGTTGTCGAGGAAACTCGCGCTGTCTTCAGCCTTCTCAGGGTTGGCCGAACGGAACAGGCGATCGTACAGACGCACTTCGCACTCGACGCTGGCCGCAGCCGGTACCCAGTGGATCACGCCTTTTACCTTGCGGCCTTCAGGGTTCTTGCCCAGGGTTTCCGGGTCGTACGAGCAACGCAACTCGACGATGTTGCCGTCGGCGTCCTTGATCGCTTCGTCGGCACGGATCACGTAGCTGCCGCGCAGACGCACTTCACCGGCCGGTTCCAGGCGCTTGTAGCCTTTTGGCGGTTCTTCCATGAAGTCGTCACGGTCGATGTAGATTTCCCGAGCGAACGGCAGCGCGCGCACGCCCATGTCTTCTTTCGGGTGGCGCGGCAGTTCGAGGTTCTCGACCTGGCCTTCCGGGTAGTTGGTGATGACGACTTTCAGCGGACGCAGTACGCACATGGCGCGTGGCGCGGTGTGATCGAGGTCGTCACGGATGCTGAATTCGAGCATGCCGAAGTCGACCACGCCGTCGGAACGGTTGGTGCCGATCATCTCGCAGAAGTTACGGATCGATTTTGGCGTGTAGCCACGGCGGCGGAAGCCCGACAGCGTGGACATGCGCGGATCGTCCCAGCCATTGACGTGCTTTTCATCGACCAGTTGCTTGAGCTTGCGCTTGCTGGTGATGGTGTAGTTGAGGTTCAGACGGCTGAACTCGTACTGACGCGGGTGCGCCGGCACTGGCAGAGCGTCGAGGAACCACTCGTACAGCGGACGATGGCTTTCGAACTCGAGGGTGCAGATCGAGTGGGTGATGCCTTCGATGGCGTCCGACTGACCGTGGGTGAAGTCGTAGTTCGGGTAGATGCACCACTTGTCACCGGTCTGGTGGTGATGCGCGTGGCGGATGCGATACATGATCGGGTCGCGCAGGTTCATGTTCGGCGAAGCCATGTCGATCTTCGCACGCAGCACGCGGGCGCCGTCCGGGAATTCACCGGCGCGCATGCGGGCAAACCAGTCGAGGTTCTCTTCAACCGAACGGTCGCGGAACGGGCTGTTCTTGCCCGGCTCGGTCAGGCTGCCACGGTACTCCTTGGCTTGCTCCGGGGTCAGGTCGTCAACGTAGGCTTTGCCGGCCTTGATCAGCTCAACGGCCCAATCGTGCAACTGGTCGAAATACTGCGAGGCGTAGCGCACTTCGCCGGACCATTCGAAGCCCAGCCATTTGACGTCGCTCTCGATCGCGTCGATGTATTCCTGGTCTTCCTTGGCCGGGTTGGTGTCGTCGAAACGCAGGTGCGTGACGCCGCCGAACTCCTGGGCCAGGCCGAAGTTCACGCAGATCGACTTGGCGTGGCCGATGTGCAGGTAGCCGTTGGGCTCAGGCGGGAAACGGGTGACGATCTGCGTGTGCTTGCCCGAGTCCAGGTCTGCCTGGATGATCGGCCGCAGGAAATTGACCGGCACGGCAGGGCCGGACTTGGCATTCGAGGTAGGGTCGACAGTGGGCTTGCTCATAGGATCCTTGACTTACATGTGCGCGGCCGCAGAGGGGGCCAGACAAAACAAAGCCGCTATCATAGCCGATGCTGTCAAGGGGCTGACAGAGCACGGCCTATAAAGGAGTGCATTTAATCGCCGGGAATTGAAAAACAGCCTCGAAATTCGCGCCTGTCACGCTAAACTGCGCACCTTGGCCCACGCTGGCTGAACCGGTTTTGGGGCTCGATGTCCCAAAACCACGAATTCCTCTAAAGAGTAGCGATCATGACTCAAGTTAAATTGACCACCAATCATGGCGACATCGTCATCGAACTGAACGCTGAAAAGGCGCCGATCACCGTCGCCAACTTCATCGAGTACGTCAAAGCCGGTCACTACGAAAACACCGTTTTCCACCGTGTCATCGGCAACTTCATGATCCAGGGCGGTGGTTTCGAGCCAGGCATGAAAGAAAAGAAAGACAAGCGCCCAAGCATCCAGAACGAAGCTGACAACGGTCTTTCCAACGAGAAATACACCGTTGCCATGGCCCGCACCATGGAGCCGCATTCGGCGTCCGCGCAGTTCTTCATCAACGTTGCCGACAACACCTTCCTCAACCACAGTGGCAAGAACGTGCAGGGTTGGGGCTACGCGGTATTCGGTAAAGTGACCGCCGGCACCGACGTTGTCGACAAGATCAAAGGTGTTTCGACCACTTCCAAGTCCGGCCACCAGGACGTACCAGCAGACGACGTGATCATCGAGAAAGCCGAGATCATCGAAGCGTGATATTGCTGATTTCAGACTTGCATCTGGAAGAGGAGCGCCCGGACATTACCCGGGCGTTTCTGGATTTGCTCGCCGGACGCGCCCGCTCGGCGAGTGCGTTGTACATTCTCGGCGACTTCTTCGAAGCGTGGATTGGCGACGACGCCATGACGCCCTTCCAGCGTTCCATCTGCCAGGCCCTGCGCGAATTGAGCGACAGCGGCACGGCGATTTTTCTGATGCACGGCAATCGCGACTTCATGCTCGGCAAGGCCTTCTGCAAGCAGGCCGGCTGTACGTTGTTGAAGGACCCGAGTGTCGTGCAATTCTATGGCGAGCCGGTGCTGTTGATGCACGGCGACAGCCTGTGCACCCGCGATGTCGGCTACATGAAGCTGCGGCGTTATCTGCGTAACCCGATCACGCTGTTTATCCTGCGTAATCTGCCGTTGAGCAGCCGCCACAAACTGGCGCGCAAACTGCGCAGCGAGAGCAAGGCGCAGACGCGGATGAAGGCCAATGACATTGTCGATGTCACGCCGGAAGAGATTCCGCGGATCATGCAGGAATATGGCGTGAAGACGTTGATTCACGGACACACTCATCGCCCGGCGATCCACAAGTTGCAGCTCGGTGAGCAGGCGGCGAAGCGGATTGTGCTGGGGGATTGGGATCGTCAGGGTTGGGCGTTGCAGGTGGATGAGAGCGGGTACGCGCTGGCGCCGTTCGACTTCGCCCCGCCGCTGGCTTTGCCGCACGGCTAAAAGCTTTACCCCCTCACCCCAGCCCTCTCCCCCAGGGGGGCGAGGGGGAAAGGGAGCCGATTTCTGTGCTTTTCAAAACCTGAGTTCGACTCACAATCTCAAATCATGCTTTCCCTTAACCCGAGTTCAACTCGGTGGCTCAGGTCGGCGTACCTCGAACATCCACCACGGTCAGTCCCCTCTCCCTCTGGGAGAGGGTTAGGGTGAGGGGCTTTTGACCTCAGTGCCCGGAAGCCGCTGGGCCTGCTTTCGCAGCAAACGGCGGCTTCGCCAGCCACACAATCAGAATCAACCCCATAAACCCCCACCCCAGCAACGTGAAGTAATCCACGGTGGAGAGCATGTACGCCTGACTGGTGAGGATCTGATCCATCTGCGCATAAGCCGACCGGCTCGCCCCGCCCAAATGATTCAAGGTCTCGCGCGTCGCCGGCTCAAAGGTGCTGATACTTTCACTCATATACGCATGATGCTGATCCGCCCGGCGAATCCAGATCCACGTAGTCAACGAAGCCGCAAAGCTACCGCCCAACGTCCGCAGGAAAGTCGCAAGACCGGCACCATCGGCAATCTGGCTCGGCGGCAGATCCGACATCAGAATGCTCAAGGTCGGCATAAAGAACAGCGCCACCCCAATACCCATGAACAACTGCACCAGCGCGATGTGCTGGAAGTCCACCTCGTTGGTGAATCCGGCCCGCATAAAGCAGCTCAAACCAATCGCCAGAAACGCCAGCCCGGCCAGTAACCGCAGGTCGAACTTGTTCGCGTACTTGCCGACAAACGGCGACAGCAGCACCGGCAGAATGCCGATCGGCGCCACCGCCAGACCGGCCCAGGTCGCGGTGTAGCCCATCTGCGTTTGCAACCACTGCGGCAGGATAAGGTTGATACCGAAGAACCCGGCGTAACCCAGTACCAACACCAACGTGCCGATGCGGAAGTTGCGGTAGGCGAACAGCCGCAGATTCACCACCGGATGCTGGTCGGTCATTTCCCAGATAACGAACACCGCCAGCGCGATCACCGAAATCGCCGCGCCGATGATGATGAAGTTCGACTCGAACCAGTCCAGGTCATTGCCTTTGTCGAGGATCACCTGCAACGCGCCGACGCCGATGATCAGGGTGATCAGCCCGACGTAATCCATCGGCTGACGGCTGGTTTCCACCGGGCGTTTGGCCAGTTGCGAACGCACCACCATCACCGCAAAAATCCCGATCGGCACGTTGATGAAGAAAATCCACGGCCAGCTGTAACTGTCAGTAATCCAGCCCCCGAGAATCGGCCCGGCAATCGGCGCGACCACCGTGACCATCGCCAGTAACGCCAGGGCCATGCCGCGCCTCGCCGGCGGATAGACCGCGATCAACAGGGTTTGCGTCATCGGATACAGCGGCCCGGCGACCAGACCTTGCAGCACGCGGAAGCCGATCAGTTCCGGCATCGACGTCGAGATACCGCACAGAAACGAGGCCAACACGAACAGAATGGTGGCCCACAAAAACAGCTTCACCTCGCCGAAACGGCGGCTGAGCCAACCGGTCAGCGGCAGCGCAATCGCGTTGCTCACGGCGAACGAAGTGATCACCCAAGTGCCCTGCTCCGAACTCACCCCGAGGTTGCCGGAAATGGTCGGCAGCGCCACGTTGGCGATGGTGGTGTCGAGCACTTGCATGAACGTCGCCAGCGACAGGCCAATGGTGCTGAGCAACAGGCTGGGCGGCGTGAAAGAGGCGTTATTGCTCATTGTGAATCCTATGAAACCTGATTAGCGCCGGGCCCTTTGTGGGAGCGAGCCTGCTCGCGAATGCTGACTGACATTCAACATGGAAGTTGTCTGACACACCGCTTTCGCGAGCAGGCTCGCTCCCACAGGGTGAGGGATCAGCGTTGCGCGGTTTTGCTGACCGCGGCGCTGTTGTCGTGGATCAGTTGCGCAATCATCGCGTCGGCTTCGGCCAGTTGGCGGTCGTAGACGTTGGTGCTGAACGAGGCATTTTGCGGTGGTTGCTGCGCCAGCACAGGGCCGCTCTGGTCGTGCAGGTTCACTTCAACATTGGTCGACAGACCAACGCGCAGCGGGTGCTTGGCCAGTTCTTCGGCGTTGATGTGAATGCGCACCGGCACACGCTGAACGATCTTGATCCAGTTACCGGTGGCGTTCTGCGCCGGTAGCAGAGCAAACGCGCTGCCGGTGCCGGCGCCGAGGCTGTCGACGGTGCCGCTGTATTTCACGTCGCTGCCGTAGATGTCGGATTCGATATCGACCGGCTGACCGATGCGCATGTCACGCAGCTGGGTTTCCTTGAAGTTGGCGTCGATCCACAACTGATCCAACGGAATCACCGCCATCAACGCGGTACCCGGCTGCACACGCTGACCGAGTTGAACGGTGCGTTTGGCCACGTAACCGGTGACCGGCGCGATCAACGTGCTGCGGGCGTTGGTCAGGTAGGCCTGACGCAGATCGGCAGCGGCGGACATCACGTCCGGGTGCGACGACACCACAGTGTCGTCAACCAGCGCGCTAGTGGTTTTCAGTTGCTGTTTGGCGTTGGCCAAGGCGTTTTGCGCCGAGGTCAGGTCGTCGCGAGCGTGGGACAGTTCTTCCTGGGAAATCGCCCCGCCCTGCGCTAGGTTTTTCCGGCGGTTGTAGTTGTCCTGGGCTTTCTGCACTTCGGCCTGTTGCGCGTTGACCTGGGCTTTCATGCCATCAACATTGCTATACAAACCGCGCACCTGACGCACGGTGCGCGCCAGTTTCGCTTGGGCACTTTGCAGACCGACTTCAGCGTCGTTCGGGTCGAAGTTGATCAGCACCTGACCTTCGTGAACCAGATCACCATCGTCAGCGCCAATGCTGACCACAGTGCCGGTCACCAGCGGGGTGATTTCAACGACGTTGCCGTTGACGTAGGCGTCGTCGGTGCTTTCGTTAAAGCGCCCGATAAACTCGTGATACGCCCAGACGCCGGCGCCGGCGAGCAGGACGACAACGGCCAGCACCAGCAGCATGACTTTGCGTTTGCGCGGGTTGCCGGTGTCCGGGGTGTTGCCTTGAGCTTGGGTGTTTTCGGCAGTGGCCATGACAATTACCTTGAATTAGTTGTGCGGCGTGGCTGGGACGGCGTTGGCTGCGGTCAGGGTGTCTCCCTGGAAGCCGCCGCCCAGCGCTTGCATCAGTTGAATCGACAGGTCGATCTGCTCGGCATTGAGGTTGGCCAACTGACGCTGGGCCTGCAGCAATTGCTGCTCGATGCTGAGCACGTCCAGGTAGTTGCCGATGCCGGAACCGTAACGCTGGACGACGGTGTTGTAAGAATCCTGAGCAATGTCGGTGGCGTGTTGCTGCGCACCGATCTGCCGACCGATGTCTCGCAACTGGTTGATCGTGTCGCTGACATCGCCCAGTGCTTTCACCAGACTTTTGTTGTACTGCGCCACCGCCAGGTCGTAGTCGGCGTCGCGCGCATCGAGGTTGGCGCGCAGGCGTCCGCCGTCGAAAATCGGCACGGAAATGGTCGGGGCAATGTTGAAGAAGCGACTGGCCGAACCGAACATCGCGTCACCCAACAAAGATTCGGCACCGGCCGAGGCCGTGAGGTTCAAGTTGGGATAGAACTGGGTTTTCGCCGAGTCGATATCCTTGCTCGCGGCTTCGACACGCCAGCGCGCGGCGACCAGATCCGGGCGCCGACCGAGCAGTTCCGCAGGCAACACCGACGGCACCGCGACAGCGCTGGCTTGCAGGACTTTCGGTCGGGCGATTTCGCTGCCGCGATCCGGGCCTTTGCCGAGCAGCACGGCCAAGGCGATTTTGGCGCTGTTCAGGCGCTTTTCTGCGTCGATCAGGCTGGCTTCGGAACTGGCTTCCAGACTTTGCGTTTGCTGGAACTGGTACTGACTGTCGATCCCGGAGCTCAGGCGACGCTGGCTCAGGTCGAGCATCTGCTTGGTGCGCTTGAGATCGTCGTTGGCCAGGTCATAAACGATGTGTGCCTGACCGAGATCGCTGTAGGCACGAGCGACATCGGCAGCAAGCGTCAATTGTGCAGCCTGACGATCGACTTCAGCGGCGCGGGCCTGACCGAGTGCGGCTTCCCAGGCATCACGCTGACCGCCCCAGAGGTCGAAGTTGTAATTGAAGCCGGCGCTGACGTTCCGCACGGTGGCGTAGGCATCGCCCTGCCCTCGCGGATCCTGATCCTTGGCCAGACGCGAACGGCTGATGCCGGCGCTGGCGTCGAGGGTCGGATAGCGCGCGGCATCGGCGGCATACGCGGCGGCGCTGGCCTGATGGGCGCGGGCTTCGGCGATCTGCATGTCCGGGCTGTCGTGCAGGGCTTCGCGGATCAAGCCGTCGAGTTGCGGATCGCCGAGGCTGGTCCACCAGTCGCTTTTCGGCCACGCGGCCGGCGACAGGGTCACGCCATTGAGGGATTGACCGACTTTCAGGCTTTTCGCATCGAGGCTCGCGCCCGACGTGTCGAGCCCGGTGTAGTTGGCGCAACCGGCGAGGATCATCGCCGACAGCACCAGGGTCAGGCTGCTGCGCAAGGTTTTACCGCTCATTGTGTTCACCTAAGCGCTGGAGGGTGATCGGGTCACCGGCTGCCAGCAGGATTTTCTTGAGGATGTATTCCAGGGTCTTCAACTCGTCCGGAGTGACGGCGCCGGCCAGTTCATTCATCGCATCGGCGCCGATGTGCGGCAGGCGATCAGCCAGTTGCTGGCCTTGCTCGGTCAGCTTGAGTTGCACCTGACGACGATCGCCTTCGCTGCGCTGGCGAGCCAGAAAGCCTTTCTGCTCCAGACGATCGAGCATGCGCGTCATCGAACCGCTGTCCAGCGACAGGTGCCGGCACAGTTCGGCCGGGGTATCGACGCCGTACTGGGCCATGATGATCAACACCTTGAACTGCGCGGCGGTGATGCCGTGGGGTTCCATGTGGGTGTCGATGATCCGGTCCTTGAGCAGCGCAGCACGGCCAAGCAACAGGCCGAGATGGCAGTGTTTGAATTCGTCCGGGGTGAAATGCTTCATTTGCTCACCTAATAACTGCCTAGGCAGTGAATGTATGTCGAGATGTTACTGCCTAGGCAGCGAATGTCAACGAAATAGTTAGCAGGCTTGGTAATTAGTTGACCAATGGAGTTGGTTTTTGCGGCGCCCACGCGGACGCTTTCGCGAGCAAGCTCGCTCCCACAGGGTCATGCCCCAGCCAAACAATATTGGCAACGACACAAAACCTGTGGGAGCGAGCCTGCTCGCGAAGGCCGCGACTCGGTACAGGATTGATCAGGATTCGTCGGAAGGATGAACAGATGGCGGCTGCACCGGATGCACCTCACGCCCGCGCAAGGCAGTCGCCACATACCCAAACGCACGCTTGCTCACCGCATAAATGCTGTGCCAGCCCGGCGGTGCCGGTTCGATGGCAGCGTGCAACGCTCGCGCATAGTCGAGCACCAAACCGGGCGTCCAGGCCATCGCCTCGGCGCGTTTGCGCACTTGCGCGGCAACCCAGAACTCGGGGCTGAAGATGATCCGGGCAAAATCCAGCATGCTCGAATGCCCCCGGTTCATCGCCCCTTCAAGGGCCGCTTCAAGGCTATGGGCGACGGCACTGGAGCAGTTGCGGCTGGTGAGGTTGTACGTGCTGTTCTGCCGATACTCCGTCCAGAACGCATGCAGTCGCCGGGCGTCGTAGTGGGCAAAACTGACCTGCACCGAAGACGGGCACCAGTCCGCCACCTCACCGGCATAGTCGGGCAGAAACCGGCCGGCGACATCGTTGTTCGGCGTCGCCCGCAGCAAGCGCACGAAATCCCCTGCCGAACGATCGATGTCATCCAACGGGTAATGGCTGATGTAAATGTCCGGGCCACATTCCAGTGCCGCATGGCCGGCGGAGATCACGCCGTTGATGTCGACCGCCGCGATGTAGCGATTGAGCAGGCGATTGCGCACCAAGGTGTCATCGACGGTGCCGCTGGGGGTCCAGACATGAATGACCAACGCGTCGCTGCTGGCCGGCGCACTGACCGACAAAGGGCTTGTCAGCGGCGGCTGGTGCTTGAAGCGCACCGCTTGCCGCAACAAAGCGCAGCCCGAGAGAAACAGGCTCATACCGATGCAGAACGGCACCGTGCCCTTGTACAGTGTCGGATACGGCTCAAGGATAAAAACGCCAAAGCCGATTTCGAACAACCCCGCCAGCAGCGACACTTGCCAGCCGACAAAGCGCACCACCACCGCCGCCGCCAGCCTGAAGACCCCATCAATGATGAAAGCCCCGCCAAACAGCACCGCCAGAATCAGCCCGGCGGCGTGTTGCCGGTCGACGATCAGCAGCCCCAGCAAGAGAAACGCCAGACCGCGCGCTTTGCGCAGGGCCGCAGCGGTCCCGGCTTGCGGTGCCGGCACCAGCAGCAGGATCAGCGCTTCGAGCAACAACAGATAGCCGAAGAGATGCAGCGGAAAATACAAAACGCCATCCAGCGCATCAATGAAGATGCCCACACCGGCCGCGCCCCAGGCGATGCCCGTCAGCGCCAGCGCGGACCAACGCTTGCGCACAAACTCGTGACCGAGCAAGACCATACTCAAGCGGACCATATGACCTCTCTGGTAAACCGGGGGCCGCACAAACTGCACGGTTTTCAGGCTCAGGTGAGTCTAATACATCGTTGCGTTTGCGGATTCGCGCGAGGGTGTTCTAAGAATCGCCTGATGTCCATCGGTATACACCGCGTTTAACGTATGCCGCTCTTTGGCCAATTACGTAAACCCTCTTCATGAAGCGTTTCAAAGTCCAGCGCCCGCTCCTGTTCTGTATCGCAGCCACCTTGTTTGCCTGCGCCTCGAACGTGATGGCCGGCAGCTGCGTTGCAGGCAATTCAAAGACTGAAACCCTCAACTTTGGCGCCAGTCTCGCCAGTTCGACTCTGACCATTGCTGCCGACACACCCAATGGCACCGTTGTCTATCAGGACACCGTGCAGTCAACCGGCCATAGCTGGAGCTGCTCGAAGATTTCCATGTATGGCATTCAGATGAATCCGAAACTGGGCACCGCCACCGGTACGGACAGTATTTTTCCGTTGGGCAACAGCGGACTGTCCTACCGCGTCTGGCTCGAAGCCCTGAGCCGTTACGAAACAGCTTTGCAAGCCATCGCCGCGAACTCCGCCAGCTCCGCCTATGGCTTCGGCGCGAACTTCGTGCGTCTGGAAATCATCAAGACCGGCGAGCTGACGTCAAAAGTCAACATCGACGCGGGGTATCTGGGCAGCCTGCAGGACGATGATCTGATCCTGAAGAAACTTAACCTGATGAACCCTATCGTGCTGAACGCTGCCTCCTGCCAGACCCCCTCGGTGCCGGTGGCGATGGGCGACGATTATCAACTACACGAATTCCGCGAAGCCGGCGCCACGCCACGCAAAGTGCGATTCGACATTGCATTGAACCAATGTCAGACCGGGATCAAGAAAGTCACTTATTCACTCAAGGCCAACACCCCGGTCCTTGATGCAACCAAAGGTGTCGTTGCACTCAATTCCAGTTCCACCGCCAAAGGCATCGGCTTGCAAGTGATGAATGAACTCGGCCAGCCCATCGCTTTCGACACCACCTACCCGTTCAACGGCTTCACCACCACAGGGCTCAATTTCAAAATCCCCTTTTCGGCCGCGTATTACCGTCTGGGCACTGAGAGTATCGAGGCCGGCAGTGCCAATACCGAAGTGACCTTCATCGTCAATTACCTGTGACGCTATTAAGGATCGTCTGATTCTCCCGGCGCCCGCTCGCCCCTACTGTGCCGGGATGAGATTGAAGAACTACCTCCATCAGATCAGCCCGCTCCTGTCCTCGCCCGATGCGGCGCGGCGCCTGCTGCGCATTTTTGCCCTGGTGCTGCTGGTGGGCATTCTCGGCGGCGTCTACAGTTTCCTGCTGTTTACCTTCAACAATGAGATTTCCCAGCGGCGCAGCTACATGAGCAGCGCCATCGCCGAGGCGCATACGTTTTTCACCACCCGTGAGGCGCTACTGGAAAGCCTGAGCCTGTCGGCCACGCGCAAGGCCGAAATCAACGAGCCGGTGTCCGAAGAGGAAATCCGTCTGCTGCTGGGGCAAACGCCGGGCAAGCAATGGAGCATCTGGCTGACTCAGCGCATGCGCGATTACCTGACAGCCAAGCAGCTCAATCTGCTGTATGTCAGCAACGGCGGTCATGTATTGCGGCTATACAACGCGACACCGCTGGTCGCCGGTTTGCCACAGGCGACGCTGGATCAGTTGGAAGCGCTCAAGCTCACAGCGACCTTGTCGGAACTGTGGCTGACCCATGCCGCAGACGGCCACTCGCAGCTGTACATCTTCATTCGCCTGGATGAACGCGACGTCCACTCCGGCTGGCTCGGCCTGGAAATGGACGACCGTGAAGTCTCCAGCGCCTTGAACGACCACAGCGCCGGCGAGTTCACCATGTTCAACTCACAAGGCAAACCGCTGTTCAGCAACAGCCACAAACCACCGCCCGAACAGAACCTGCCATTGCTGCGACAACAGGATTTCTTCGGCTTCGTCGGCAATGGCTGGCTGCCCGAGCAATTGGTGTTGCGCAAGCAACTGAAATCCTCGGACTGGCAGCTGACTTACTCCATCGACTTGCTGGCGGTACTGCGCGCCCTGTGGCCACAAATGCTCGGCGCGCTGCTGTTCTGTGTGTTGAGTATCAGCCTGGTGTGCCTGTTGGTCCGCCGTCTGGAGCATCGTTTCATCACCCCGGCAATCCAGCGCATTCAGGCGCTGGTGGAAAGCGAGCTGTTCAGCCGCGACGTGATTCAGACTGCGCCCGTGGCGCTATGTGTGTTGCGCCGCAGTGACGGTCAAGTGGTGCTGGATAACACCCTCGCGCGGCAATGGCTGGGCCAGTGCAGCGAGCAACTGGGGGCTGACTGGATCCGCGATGCGTTTGACGACAACACGCCATGCCTGACTGACTACTTCGAGACCGCTGATGGTCGTCACCTGTACCTGAGCTGCGCACCCACCCGTTACAAGGGCGAAGACGTGTTGCTTTGTGCATTCAGTGACATCAGCGCACGACGGCAGATCGAAGCAGCGCTGGAACAGGCACGCCAATCGGCCGATGCGGCCAACGAAGCCAAGACCTTGTTTCTGGCGACCATGAGCCACGAAATCCGCACCCCGCTCTACGGTGTACTGGGCACCCTGGAATTGCTCGCGCGCACGCAGTTGGACACTCAGCAGAAAAGTTACCTGCGGGCAATCGAGGGATCATCGGCTACGTTGCTGCAGTTGATTTGCGACGTGCTCGATGTGTCGAAGATCGAGGCCGGGCAACTTGCACTGGAACTGAGCGAGTTTTCCGTTGTGAATCTGGTACACGAAGTGGTGCAGGGTTACGCCGCTGCCGCGCAAAGCAAAGGTTTGCAACTCTATGCCTGTCTGGACCCGCAACTGCCTGAATGCTTGATCGGCGATGTCAGCCGGGTGCGACAGATCCTCAACAATCTGCTCAGCAACGCGGTCAAATTCACCGATTCCGGGCGCGTGGTGTTGCGGGTCAGACTGATCGCTCGCGAAGGCGAACGCGTGTGCCTGCAATGGCAGGTTTCGGACACCGGCAAAGGCATCGCCCACGACGATCAGGCGTTCATTTTCGAACCGTTCTACCAGACCGCCGGCAACACCAATGTGGTCGCTGGCACGGGCCTCGGTCTGCCCATTTGCCAACGTCTGACGCATTTGATGAACGGCACTCTGCGCATGGTCAGCGAGCCGGGCCTGGGCAGCAGTTTTTCCCTGAGCGTGCCGCTGGAGCAACGTTCCTGCGAGGCACCAGCCGCCGCTTCGCCACCATTGGCAGCGGATATCGTTTATGTGGTCTCACCGATCCGCGAACTGGCCGACAGCATCAGCGGCTGGCTGCGGCGTTGGGGCGCCCGCCCGCATATCGGCGCACCTGACGGCAGGGAGCCCGATGCGACGGCTGTGCTGCTGGAACTTTATCCCGCAGCCATCGGACAGCGCCCGAGCCTGCCCTGGCGTGGGCCGCGTGTACTGGCCAGCGGTGACGGCGCCCACGAGCCGCACTTCAGCGGCGACGGCTGGCAGGTCCATCTGAATGACCTGCTGGCGATTCAACGGGCCGTTCGCCAGGCCCAGAGCGGCCAGATCGCCCACCATCCGCAAGCCAGTGAACCCTACGCGCTGCGCCCGTTGCATCTGCACATTCTGGTGGCTGAAGACAACGTCATCAATCAACTGATCCTGCGCGACCAGCTCGAAGAACTAGGCTGCACCGTGGCGCTGGCCAGCGATGGCGAAGAGGCCTTGTCACACTGGCGCGATGCTGCGTTCGACATCGTCCTGACCGACGTCAACATGCCTCGCCTCAATGGCTACGAACTGGCCAAAGCCCTGCGGCGCCTCGGGTGCAGCACTCCGATCATCGGCGCCACCGCCAATGCCCTGCGCGGTGAAGATGCGCTGTGCCTGGCTGCCGGCATGAATCACTGTCTGGTCAAACCTTTTACGCTACGAGCCTTGTTCGCTGTCCTGGCTCCTTACAAACGAGTCGCCCATGAAGCCCTGTAGCATTCTGATTGTCGAAGATCACCCCTTCCAGCACCTGTACTTGCAGAACCTGTTCAGCGAGTTGGGCGACTTCGATCTGGCGTGCGCCAGGGACGGCGAAGAAGCACTGGACTGCCTGAAGCAACGCGACTTCGATCTGGTGCTCACCGACCTGCTGATGCCGGGCATGGACGGTGTGCAATTCATTCAGGGCCTCGCCGCCCAACGCTCACGCCCGGCACTGGCGATCATGAGCGCTGCCTCCCGGCGCATGTTGATGGGCGCGAGCCTGGTGGCGAGCAACCTGCAGGTAAAAGTCATCGGCCTGATTTCCAAACCGGTGAACGCTGCCGCCCTGCGTTGCCTGATCGATCAATTGCAGGCGCTGCGCCAGAGCGTCCCGGCGGCGGCCCACCCCGGCATCGATCGCCAGAGCATTCTGAATGCCCTCGACAACGGTGAACTGCAAGCCTGGTTTCAACCCAAAAAAGCCTTGAACAATGGGCGGATCGTTGCCGCCGAAGCATTGGTACGCTGGAATCATCCCGAGCATGACCTGCTGCTGCCCGGGGTGTTCTTGCCGGCGTTGATTGCTTTCGATCTCGAGGAGCCGCTGCTTTGGTGCGTACTCAAACAAGCGATCGCCGCCCAGGCCACTTGGCGCAAACAGGGCTACGACATTCCGGTCTCGATCAATCTGCCCACGCACTTGCTCAACAGCCACGACCTGCCTGATCGCATCCTCGCTTTTGTGCTGGCCCATCAAGGCCTGCCCGCGCGAATCTGTTTCGAGTTGATGGAGTGCTCGGTGCCCGATGACATCAGCAATTTCTACGCCGGCGCGTGCCGCTTGCGGATCAAAGGTTTCGGTCTGTCGCAGGACGATTTCGGCAAGGGCTACAGCTCGTACATGAACCTGGTGTCGGCACCGTTCACCGAACTGAAAATCGACCGCGCGCTGGTGCAAGGCTGCAACGCCAACGCCGAACTGGCGCAAGCCCTGACCAGCATTGTCAGCCTCGGTCGCCAATTGGGCTTGACGGTGGTGGCCGAAGGCGTAGAAACCGCACAAGAACTTGCTCTGCTGCGTAAAATCGACTGCACTCAGGTTCAGGGTTTCCTGATCTCCCACGCCGTTTCAGCCGATCAGTTCCAGCACTTGCTGACCCAAGACGGGCCGGCGACTGCCTATTGAGCGGCACGTGGCTGTTGTTGAACGTCGCTCGTTACCGAGGTCACTGTGTCCCAAGGCTGCCCCATCACCGCTGGTCAGGCGCTGTAATGCCGCACACCAATGCATTTCTGGACAAACTGGCCAGCAGTTCGCTGCGGTTGAACAAAAGTCTGCTGCTACTCGGCGCACTGGTGTTGCTGCTGTTGGGCATCAGCTATCTGGGGGTGCAGCGCATGCTCGAAGAGCAGCGCGACACCCTGCAGTTTCACTTCGCCCGGTTGATGGAAAATATCCATGAGCAGGAAGTGTTCCTGCGCGATATCTCCCAGGCCAGTGCCAAGGGCCAGTATTTCCCTTTGGTGGTGTTGCCCACCTATTCGCAAAAGCTGCTGCCCGAAGAAGGCCCGAATGTTTATGAGGGCCGTGGCTTGCCGTTCTCACTGCCGTTCAGCGTAAAGATCGATCCGCAGAGAATCGCCGCCGACCAATACCCCAAGGTTTTCGCGCTGGGCAGTTATCTGGCTGCCTACTACAGCGCGTTCTGGGCAGCCTCGCATTATCAGTCGCCTCAGGTGATCCTGCTCAATGGCCCCGACAACTTCGACGTGGCCGTGCCCTCCGCCGGGCGCTTGCGCGGTGCCGGCCCGATGCAGATCGGCGCGTTTGCGCAAATCATGAGCCAGGTGAACCAGCACACACGCGAACAGTCTTCCTCAGCGGCCGATCATCAAGTGCATTGGGCACCCTACCCGCCCACTCAGGACAACGAGGCAACACCGACGCTGCTGGCCTACGTCAGGATCAATCTGCAACTGCCAACGTTGGCCATCGAGGGCGCTGACTCCTGGGTAGTGCTCGGCACGCTGCTGAAGCTGTCGCAGGTCAACAACATCGAGCGCTTGATGGAGTGGTCGATTTACGATGACTTCACGCTGATCACTCCGGCCGGCGTGGTATTGACCGGCGCACAGCGGTCCACTCGGACGCTGAATGAGGGCGTGAACTTCAACCGCGACGGTCTGGTGTTCAAACTGAGCAGTGCCGGTGATCGGCACTGGACGGCGATCTATGTCATCAGTGTGCAGAGTTTTCTTGATTACGCGCTGTGGCCACTGCTGGGCTTGCTCGCTCTGGTCGTGACCATGCTCGGCTGCGGCCGCGCGTTCAATCGCTGGTACACAAACCGGGTCATCCTGCCAGCGCAGAGCGCTCACTCCAGCATCGCCGAAAGCGAGGCGTTCGGCCGCGCGATCATCGACACGGCTCCCACCGGCCTGTGCGTGATCCGCCGCAGCGATCACCATGTTCTGGTACAAAACCAGCGCGCACAGCAATGGCAGGACACTGGTGAACTGATGAGTCTGCTGCAGCAGTCGAACGGGCCTGGTCACGTGGAGCTGGAGATTGACGGCCGCCACGTGCATGTCGATTTCGTGTCGACGCGTTACCATGGCCAGGATGCCTGGCTGTGTGCATTGCATGACGTGACCCGGCATATCGAAGACGCGGCCGCTCTGGAAGAAGCCCGTCTGGCCGCCGACTCGGCCAATCAGGCCAAGAGCCGCTTCCTCGCCACCATGAGCCATGAAATTCGCACGCCACTCTACGGCGTACTGGGCACCCTCGAATTGCTCGGACTAACGCCACTCGCCCCGCGCCAGCAGGATTATCTGGACACCATCCAGCGCTCCTCCGCCAGCCTGTTCAAGCTGATCAGCGATGTGCTCGATGTGTCGAAGATCGAGGCCGGGCAAATGACCCTTGAGCTTCAGGACTTCTGCCCGCTGGAGCTGACTGAAGATGTCGTGCGTACTTACAGCGCGTTTGCCCGCGCCAAAGGCCTGCAACTTTATGCCTGCATCGATTCGACCTTGCCGGATCGATTGCGCGGTGACCCGTTGCGCATCCGCCAGATCCTCAACAACCTGCTGAGCAACGCGATCAAGTTCACCGACAACGGTCGCGTGGTATTGCGCGTGCGGGTGTTGCAAAACGCCGCTGGCAACGCCCAAGTGCAGTGGCAGGTCAGCGATTCGGGCGTGGGGATTGCCCCGGCGCAGCAACAGCAGTTGTTCGACCCGTTCTATCAGGTCAACGATGCCGACAGTCAAGCCGGTGCGGGTCTGGGGCTGGCCATTTGCAAATGGCTGTGCGAGTTGATGCACGGCCAGTTGAACGTGATCAGCGAACCGGGACTGGGCAGCAGTTTTACCCTGCAACTCGCGCTGGAGAACGTCCCGGGGGCATTGGCTGACTGCCCTGCCTTCGCCGCCGGCAGTCCCACTGTTTATGTACGTGCGCCGGTCAGCGAACTGGCGCTGCACCTGATGGCCTGGCTCAAGCGTTTTGGTCTGGATTGCCGCTTGGTGACAACAGAGATGCCGCCATCCTCGGCGCTGCTGGTGGACCTCGCCCCTCTCGACAACGCCCCGCACTGGAGCGGGCCTCGGATCGTCGCCGTTGCGGGTGGCCCCAATCCGGCGCAACCAAGCGGTGCAGACTGGGCGGTAGACGCCGACGATGTCCGCGCGATTGCCTGGGCGATTGATCTGGCACAACACGGCGCCAGTGCGCAGCGCCCGGCCGCGTTGCAGGCAAAGACCCGACCGTTGAATCTGCAAGTGCTGGTGGCCGAAGACAACGTGATCAACGCGGCGATCATCAAGGAACAACTGGAAGCACTGGGCTGCGCGGTGGTCGTCGCCGCGAACGGCGAACAGGCCTTGGCACAATGGGCACCCGGCCGTTTCGATCTGCTGCTGACCGACGTCAACATGCCGGTCATGAACGGTTACCGACTCGCCGAGGCGGTACGCCAACAGGACGCGATGTTGCCCATAATCGGCGTCACCGCCAACGCCCTGCGCGAAGAAGGCGAACGCTGTGCCGCCGTCGGCATGAGCGCGTGGATGGTCAAGCCGCTGAACCTCGCGACGTTGCGCGCGCAACTGGAGCAGCATTGCAAAATCGCCCTGACGCCGGTTATCGACGCCCCGCCGCCGCTATCGGCAAAAATGCGCGAGCTGTTTGTCGCGACCCTGCGCCAGGACATTCAGACAACCCTGACGGCGCTGGAGACGGCCGACGCCAACAGCGTGGCGCAACAACTGCACAGCATGGCGGGGGCGCTGGGAGCGGTGCAACTCAACGCATTGGCCAGCGCGTTTGTCGAACTGGAATGTCGCTTGAACGGCATGGCCGTGACGCCCGCTCTGGCCGTGGCGGTGCGACAACATCTGACGCGGCTGCAAGATCTGCTCGACTCCCTCGAATAACTTCACTCTGGATAAATCACTCATGGAAACCTTCAACGTTGTCATTGCCGATGATCATCCCATCGTGCTGCTGGGGGTGCGGGAACTGGTTGAGCGTGACCAACGCTTCACCGTGGTTGGCGAAGCCGTTGGCTCCGATGAACTGATCAACCTGCTGGAAACCCGGCCCGTGGACTTGTTGATCACCGACTTCAACATGCCCGCCGACTCGCCTTACGGGGACGGCCTGAAACTGGTGGAATACCTGACACGGCATTTTCCCAAGCTCCGGGTATTGGTGCTGACCATGATTTCCAACCCCTTGATCCTGACGCGTCTGCAGGAACTGGGTGTGTTGGCAGTCATTCAGAAAAACCAGTTGCACGACGAAATCGAGTCCGCCCTCAAAGCGATTGCCAAGGGCAGCCCGGTTCGCTGGCAGGCATCCGCGCCGACATCCGTCGTGAACGACGGCGCCGATCTGGATGAACGTTTTTCCAGGCTGTCGCCCAAGGAACACGAAATCCTGCGTTTGTTCGTTCAGGGCCAGGGCGTCAACGACATTGCCCGCCACTTGAACAGAAGCGCCAAGACCATCAGTACGCAGAAAGTCTCGGCAATGCGCAAACTGGAAGTCAGCAGTGATCAGGATTTGATGACTTACTGCATCGAACGCAACTTGTTCAATTAACTAAAAGACACTTTCCGGAGTCTTCCGAACTTCTAAGGATCGTCTGATGTTCCAACGGTAATGCGCGTTTTATCGTGTTGTCTTCTTCCCAACCAATGGAAAAGCAACATGAAAAAGTTGTCCAGAACGCTTCTCGCCCTTTCGATGTTCGCTGCAGTCGGCAATGCCCTGGCAGCCGACCCGCCAGTGACCCCGACCAAGGCCGGCAGCGGCACCATCAACTTCACAGGCACCATCAACAACGACGCCTGTTCGGTTGAAAGCGCTGGCAAGGACAAGACCATTTCGGTCGCCATGGGTGAAGTGTCGATCAAGGACATGGGCACCGCCACCGCGCCTAAAGGCAACGGCACGTTGAGCGTCGAGAACTTCGACATGAAGATCAACTGCAACGCCGGCACCAAGGTTGCGATGCTCTTCGAACCGACCAAAGGCGCTGGTTCAGGCATCGTTGCCGGCACCAAAGTATTGAAACTGATCGACGGCCTCGGCGCCGCGAAGAACATTGGTATCGCCCTCCTCGATGCCAACGGTGCGTTGATCGACCTCAGCTCGCCAGCCACGGCGAAAATCGAAAACACCCTGCAGGACAGCAACACCACGCTGAAATTCTCGGCGGCCTACGTCACCACCGCTGACCTGGCATCGGTCGTTGCCGGTCGCGGTGACGCCACCCTGCCGTTCACCCTGCAATACGAATAACCCGCGCGTACATCCGGCGCAGTGCGGGGCCGGCGGCCCTGCACTTTCATTAAACAGCGCGGTAACCCTCATGTTTTTTCGTCATTCACTGTCCTTCTGTGTGGGCCTGCTGGGCCTGCTCGCCGTCAATCAGGCCTTGGCCGGCATTTCCTTGAGCAGCACACGTCTGATTTTCGACGGCAAGCACAAAGAAGCCGGCATCACTGTGCGCAACAGCGGCAATGATGTGCTGGTCCAGTCGTGGATCGACACCGATGCCAGCGAAACCACCTCCGTGCCGTTTGCGGTCACGCCGCCGTTGGTGCGCGTCAGCGGCGAAGAACAGCAAATACTACGCGTCATCTACGAAGGTACCGGCATGCCGACCGACCGCGAATCGGTGGTCTGGCTCAACGTGCAGGAAATCCCCCAGACCGCGAAGACCGAGAACACCTTGCAGCTCGCCGTGCGCCAGCGCATCAAGGTGTTCTTCCGCCCCGCTGGCCTGAAAAACAACGCTTATATGGCACCGGGTGACTTGACCTGGCGACTGGCCGAGCGCGCCGGCAACAGCGTGCTGGTGGTGAATAACCCTGGCCTGTATCACGTGTCGATTGCCGATATCACCCTGCAATCCGGCGCGCTCAGTGAGCACCCGTTTGATTCGATGATGATCGCGCCCGGCGAACGTAAAGAGTTCGCGCTTAAACAACTTCACTCGACCAATGCGGCAAGTTTGTTGTTCAGCAGCATTAACGACTATGGCGCACAAGATCGTTTTACCGCGCAACTTTCCAACAGCGCCGACACCCGCGCCAGTCCAAAGAAAGAAACGCCATAACTCGCGACTCGCTCTGATCGCACACTTTCACTGTATTTCTCTTCGCTCCGTTAGTTCGTATCGGAGGTGATATAGGGTTCCTCCATGTTTTTACTTAAACGCGAAGGTCTGGCGTCGTTGTTGATTGCCTCGGCCATCAGTACGGCGTGCCAGGCTGACGGCGATGAACAGTTCAACACGTCGTTTCTGCAAGGCGCCGCGTCGACCGTTGATGTGCAATCGCTGCTCGCCAGCAACAGCGTTCTCCCCGGCAACTACCGGGTTGACCTCTACAGCAACGACACGCTGGTCGGTCGTCGCGACATCGACTTCCGACGCCACCCCGGCAGCGGCAAGATCCAGGCCTGCCTGACCCTGGAGATGGTCCAGCAATTGGGCGTCGATATCGCCAAACTGCAAGCGAGCAGCAAGCTCGACGCCAACGATCCCGACGCCTGCCTCGACCTGCCCGTATTGATCGATCATGCCTCCGTGCGTTACGACGTACCGCGCCTGCGCCTGTTGGTCAGCGTGCCGCAAAGCGCCATGGAGCGTGGTCGGCGCGGTTACGTCGACCCCGCCCTGTGGGACGAAGGCGTGCCGGCCGCGTTCATCAACTATCAGGTCAGCAGCAATCGCAACAGCACCCAGTCTGCCAACACGCTTTCCAATAACGTCGGCTTGCGCAACGGTATCAACCTGGGCGGCTGGCGCTTGCGCAACGAGTCGAACTTCAACAGCAGCACCGGTCAGCCGAGCACCTTCAAAAGCAACCGCAGCTATCTGCAACATGACCTGACCGCATTGAAAGGCCAGTTCAGTGCCGGGGATATTTTCTCCGACGCCGACCTGTTTGACAGCGTGCGCTATCGCGGCCTGAAACTGGCCTCCGATGACGGCATGCGCGCCGACAGCGAGCGGGGTTATGCGCCGGTCATTCGCGGCATTGCGCAGTCCAGTGCCACCGTGGAGATTCGCCAGAACAACTACATCCTCTACAGCGCCAACGTGCCGCCAGGTCCGTTCGAGATCAGCGATATCTATCCCAGTGGCTCCAACGGTGATCTGGAAGTGACGATTATCGAGGCCGACGGTCAGCGCCGGGTGACGGTGCAGGCGTTTTCCAGCCTGCCGATCATGGTGCGCCAGGGGCAGTTGAAGTACAGCGTCTCGGCCGGCCGCTACAACAGCAACAGCGATGATCAACAATCGCCGCAGTTCGTCAGCAGCACGCTGGCCTATGGCATCAGCAGCAACTTGTCCGGCATCGTCGGCGTGCAGGCGAGCGAGGATTTCCAGGCGGTGTCCGTGGGCGCGGGACGTAATACGCCGATCGGTGCCGTATCGCTCGACGTCACCCATTCCGCCAGCCGCACCTTTGGCCAGGCGGTCAAGGGCAACAGTTTGCGCGCGCTGTACGCAAAGACTTTCACCGGCACCGACACCAGTTTCACCCTCGCCGCTTACCGCTATTCGACCGAGGGTTACCGCACCCTCACCGAGCACGTCGAGGAACTGAGCAACGAGGGGCAGACACGGACCGGCAACTCGAAAACCCGCACCGACCTGACCGTCAACCAGAGCCTGGGGCGTAACCAGCAATTTGGCAGCGTCTATCTCAATGCCAGCGACCAGCGCTACTGGGGGCGCGGTGGCTCGCAAAGTCTGTCGGCGGGTTACAGCAACTATTGGGGTGATGTCAGCTACAACCTCGGCGCGACCTACACCAAGGACGTCGGCAACTATGGGCCGGCGAACAATGACACTTTGGTCAACCTGTCGCTGTCGTTCCCGCTGGGTTCGAAACCACGTGCGCCGCGAGCGTTTGTTTCCGCCAGTACCCAGAAAGCCACCGACAGCACACAGGTCGGGATCAACGGCTACCTGACCGAAGACAGCGACACTTATTACTCGGTACAGGGCGGCAACAGCAGCACCGGCGGCAGCAGCGGTTCGGCCAACCTCAGCACCCGCACCTCGATGATGGACATCAGCGCCGGTTACAGCCAGGGTCGCGGCTACAACTCGCAGAATCTCAATCTCGCCGGCTCGATCGTCGGCCACAGCGGCGGGATCAACCTCGGGCAAACCGTCGGTGAGACATTTGCACTGGCGCAGGTCGAAGGCGTTTCCGGGGTGAAAATCGGCAGTTTCTCCGGGGCCAAAACCGGAAGTAACGGCTATGCCGTAGTGCCCAATGCGCAGCCCTATCGGGTCAACTGGATCAACCTCGACACCCGCGATCTGGGCACCGACATCGAGATTGATAACGCCACCCGCCAAGTGGTGCCGCGCCGTGGTGCAGTGGTGCTGGCGCGCTATGCGAGCAAGACCGGTCGCCGTGTGCAATTCGCTTTGTTCGATGCGCAGCACCAGCCGATTCCGTTTGGTGCGTCGCTGGAAGATGGCGCCGGCAAGCAACTGGCAATCTCCGACCCAAGCGGCAAGGCACTGGCGCTGGTGGAAAACGACGCCGACAGCCTCGTCATCGTCTGGCAAGGCCAGCGCTGTGAAGCGCCTTATGCGTTGCCAGAACGTGACAAGGCGTTGAACTACGAGCGGGCCTCCCTGGTGTGCCGCCCGTCCCAGTAATTCCAAAGATCAAATCAGCCGCGAGCCTGCTCGCGAAGAGGTCGGCAACCTCAGCATCATCGATGAATGAGAAGACGCCTTCGCGAGCAGGCTCGCTCCCACAGGGGGATTTCGAGCTAACACAAATCCGTGCCTGGCACAGATCGAATGTGGGAGCGAGCCTGCTCGCGAAGGCCGCGCCTCGGTTCAAACAAACTGGTGCGATCAGAAATCCCGTTTGTAGAAAATATCCAGCGAACTCGCCACGCCACTCGCAGCCTCGACATAGACCTTCTTGCTCAGCTTGTAGCGCAGCGCAATGGTGCTGGCGGGTTCAAACACGCCAACGCCATAACGCAAACTGAGCTTCTCGGTAATATTGCCGCTGGCCACCACACTGGTGGCATCGCCGCTGCCCGCCGTATCGAGCTGGAAGTCCTGAATCCCCAGATCCTTGGCCAGACTGCTGGTGACCCCGGAGCTGCCCATCAAGCCCAGACCCAACGCCGCTTGCGCGAGCATGTTGTTGTCTTCGCCGTTGGTGCTCAGCGGACGCCCGAGGACCAGATACGACAGCGCCTGCTCCTGACTCATCGCCGGCTCGGAGAATATCTGCGTGGTCGGTTGCTCGGCGCTGCCGCTCAGGCGAATACCGGCAATAACGTCGTCGGTCTGGCGGATCGCTTCGATATCCAGATACGGCTGATCGATGGGGCCGGCGAACAACAGACGCGCACGCCGCACATTCAGGCGCTGGCCGTAGGCACTGTAGCGGCCGTCGTTGAGCCACAGCTCGCCACGGGTGTCCATGTTGTCGCCGATGTGCACATGACCTTGCACATTGGCAGTCAGACCAAAACCGGCGAAGGCCAGTTTGTCTTCGCCGACCACCACGTCGATGTCCATCTTCATGGCCATCGGTGGTTTGCCCTCTTCGGTCTGCGCACCGACGATGATCGTGTCGTCAGAGACTTTCACTGTTGATGGCGGCAATTCACGCACGGTGATTTCACCTCGCGGCACCAGCACTTTACCGGCAATCGCCAACTCATCGCCGGCCATGGAAATCTTCAGATCCGGCGCGACTTCGAGCTTGGCGTACGGCTCGACGGTGACCGGCAATTGCGTGCCCTTGAGCGCCAGATCGACCACCAGCGCCTGCCCCCAGGCGACGTTACCGTTGAGGCTGCCCTGCCCGCTTTTGCCGCTTTTCCAGCCGCCGTCGAGGCGTACCGATTCGCCGGCAATCACGGCGGTGAGTTGCAGGTTCTGCAGCTCCATCGGCAACTCGGCGCCGGACACTTCGCCGTCGCTGAGTTGCACGGTGCCGTTGACCAGCGGCGCGAGCAATCCGCCGGAAATCGTGCCGCTGCCGTTGAGACGCCCGGTGAGTTTCTCGACCATCGGCACAAACGGCCGCGCCACCGACAGATCCAGTCCGCTGAGGCGGAACGAGCCGCTCAACGGTTTGTTTTTCGGCAACGGGTTGAGCTGCGCCTGCACCATCAATTCGCCGAGTTTGCCGCCGACGAAATTCAGTTCGGTGTCGACGCGCTTGGGCGTGAGCTTGCTGGTGAGCTTGAGGGTCTGGTACGGGAAATCCAGCCACTGATCCTTTTCCTTCATGCGCAAGGTGCCGCCGCTGGCGTCCACGCTGACCACGCCATTCGGGCCGCTGGCCGGCAGATCCAGTTGCAGATCGGCGTTGAGCTTACCCTTCCAGGCAAAATCTTTCGGCAACCATTGCGCGAGGCTTTCGATCGGGAACTGCTTGAGGTGGTAGCGCAGCTTCGGCTCCGGCATCAGCCGTTGATCTTCACCGCACAGGCTGGCGTCGCCGGACATCCAGCAATGCGCGCCAAAGTTGATTTTGCCGTCAGCCAGACGTTCCAGTTTGGCCGGGCTTTGCAGTTTCCAGTCCTGGCCGCCGGCCTGAATGTCGCCGCTGGCCAAGCGCCCGCGCCAGTTGCCCTTGTCCAGATTGCCATCCACACCGAGGGCCAGTTTCAGCTTCGGCCCGATCAGGTCGAGGTCGAGTTTCTGCTTTTTGATATCACCTTGGGCGCTGGCGGTCAGCGTGCCCAACGCGGTGTCGCCGGCCTGAATGCCCGCACCTTTCAGATCGATTTTCGCCCGCTGTGCGCTGTCGAGAGTCGCATCGAGGTTGAGGCTTTGCAGGCGATTGTCCTGGAACGCCAGTTGCGAACCTTGCAGATTGAGTTTGCCCTGCGGCGCTTGCAGCGTGCCGGCCACATTGACCTGACCGTTGACCTGCCCGCGCAGCTGCGGCCAGAGCTGGGCCAGACGCGACAGCTTGATGTCGATCTGCCCGGTGAGTTTCTGTTGCAGGCTGCCTTTGCCGTTGATGCTGTTGTCGCCGAGGCGGACTTGCAGGGCATTCAGATTCCACTGCTCGCCCGCGCCGTCCGCCTTGGCCTGGAGGATCGCCGGTTGCCCGCGCAGTTTGCCTTTCAAGTCGAGGTCGGCGGTCAGGCTCAGGCGTTCGTTTTTCATTTCGCCCTGGCTTTTCAGCGGTCCGGCCAAAGTGCCCGGCAGCTCGGCGACCCAGTACGCCGGATTGAGCGCCGACAACTCCAGTGCCGTGTCCCAGGCGATGCCGTCGGCGAACTGCACATTGACGTGACCTTCAGCCTTGCCCTGCCCGGCTTGCATTTTCAGTTGCGGTAAAGCGATCTGTTTAAGACTGCCGCTGAACGGACTGCTCAGGGTAAACGCGCCGGCCGGACCATCCAGAGCGGCGTCGAAATTGCCGAGGTATTGACCGTCGGTGTAGGAGACTTCGCCAGTAAACGTACGCAAGGCGACTTGTGGCTCATCGATTTCGCTATAGAGCCGATGCCACGGAAAGTCCTGCCAGTTGATATTGGCTTGGGCACTGAGGCCTTTGCTCCAGTCAACGCTGCCGGTGAGTTTCAGGCTTTGTTTATCGTTGGCCGTCAGGTCGAGGCCGGCGATCTGCGCGCCACTGGCGTCGACTTTGCCTTTGAGCAACAGCGCTACCGGACCTTTATCGGCGGGCAGCGTGGCGTTGCCGTTGAGCTGGTAACCGTTTTTCAGGTCGCCTTCGCCGGTCAACAGCAATTGATTGAGTTGCAGGGTGTCCGGTAAATCAGCGCTCGGTTTGAACGCCTCGCTGGTGATGCGCACCTTGGTCGGCAGGTTTTCCGCCAGCGGTTGCAGCTCGCCGATCAACTGACCGTCGAGGTATCCACGGCTGTCGGCGTGCAGGTTGAGGGTTTTCAACAGGTCGCCGTCGACTTTCAACGCCAGCGTCCACGGTTCAGTGCCTGGCGATGGCAACGTCAGATTACCGGCCATGTTCAGCGGCCAGTTGCCGGTTGGCGCGAGCGTGCCGGACAGGTTCAGGCTGAGCTCGTCGCGCTGCAATTTCACGCTGTCGATCTGCATGCCTTGGGCGGTCCAGTGCGCCGCCAGTTGCAGGCCCTTGAGCTGTTCGCTGCCGTTGAACAACAGGCTGCCGACCTGCACATCGCCCAGCTCGATGGCCACCGGCAATTGCAGGTCCGGCAGTTTGATCGGGCCGCTCTCGGTGGTCTCTTCGCTCGGCGGGAATTGCAAAATGACCTGATCGGCCTTGAGCTGTTCGATGCACAAAGTCATGCGCGTCAGGCACAGCGGTGACCAGGCGAAGATTGCCTTGTTCAGCTCGACGCGACTGCTGTCCTGCTGCCACACCAGATGATCGGCACTCCACTGCCCGCCGAGGCGACCCTGGAAATTTTCCACCGTCAGCCCCGGCACGAGGCCCAACACCCAGCGGCTGCCGGCCCCCGTGCCGAGTACAGCAGTGACACTCAATACAATCAACAACACCAGCGCCAACAACGCCAGCGCCGTAATTTTCAAACCACGCTTCACAGCTCAGGCCCCATGGAAAAGTGCAGCCGGATGCCGCCATCGTCGTCGAGTGCGTGGGCCAGGTCGAGGCGGATCGGCCCGACCGGCGAGACCCAGCGCACACCAATACCGACCCCGGTCTTGAGGTTCGGCAGTTCGAGTTTGTTGAAAGAGTTGCCCTGATCGACGAAGGTCGCGACGCGCCATTTCTCGGCGACGGAGTATTGGTATTCGACGCTGCCGGCGACCATGTAGCGGCCACCGATGCGATCGCCTTTGGAGTTTTCCGGGGACAGGCTCTGGTAGTCATAACCGCGCACACTTTGATCGCCACCGGCAAAGAAGCGCAGCGACGGCGGCACCGAGTTGTAGCCGTTGGTGGCGCTGCCGCCGACCTGCACGCGCCCAAGGAAGCGGTGTTTGTCGAATACGGTGGTCAGGCCTTTGACCAGCGCGGTGCCATATAAAAGGTTGTTGTCGGAACCAAGGCCTTCCTTCGCTACCTTGCTTTCGAAGCTCAGGCGATAGCCGTTGTGTGGGTCGATGCGGTTGTCGCTTTTCAGGTACGAGTAACTGATGCCGGGCATCAGCAAGGTACTCAGGCCGGAATCGTCGCCGAGTTCATATTCTTCGCGCTGCCATTTCAGCGAAATCACCCGCTGCCAGCCACTCGGCAACTTGCTGTGCCATTCCGGGCCGAAGGTCAGCAGTTTGCTCAAGGTGTCGGAGCCGTCGATGTCTTCGAATTGATAACCGCCGGCCCAACGCAGTTTGTCGGTCAGTGGCGGGTCGAGCGGAATGTCGTAGAACAGCCCGACGTTTTGCCGCGGCGCCGAGAGTTCGGCTTCCCAGCCATAGCTGTCGCCCTGCGGGTTGACCCAATGGCGCGTCCAGTTGGCTTTGATGCGCGGGCCGACGTCGGTCGAGTAACCGAGGCCCAGGCCCATGGTCCGTGGCTTGCGCGTGTCGAGTTTGACGTCCACCGGGATCACGTCGTTTTTCGCGGCGGTCGGTGCCGCATCGACGCGTATGCCTTCGAAATAGCCGCTCGATTGCAGATCGCGGTTGAGTTCGGCGATCAGCTCGGAGTCGTACGGCTCGCCTTCCTTGAACGGCACCATGCGTTGCAGCAAATCTTCGTCGAACGGTGTGTCGCCTTCGAATTTGACTTTGCCCAGCGCATAACGCGGGCCGCTTTCGTAGATCAATTCGACGTCGGCCACCCCGGCGCGCGGGTCGACCATGAGTTTTTGGCTAGTAAAGTGGCCACTGAAAAAGCCGAAGCGTGAAGCCTGATTCTGAATAAGTCTTTTGGCGTCTTCGTAACGCCCATGGTTGAGCACCGCGCCGGACTTGAGCACGTCGCTTTTCGGCACACGAAAGGATTTGAGGGAGGCAGCCGGGCCGTCGACACGGATGGTGACGTTGCGCAGGCGAATCGGTTCGCCGGGATCGATGTTCAGTACCAGGCGCGGTTTTTCGCCGCCCTTTACGTCACTTTCAATCTGCGGCTGGTAGTAGCCCAACGCCTGGGCCGCTTTGCGCGCCTGCTCTTCGGCACCGCGACTGAAGCGCTGCAGGGCTTCTTCGTCGCGATCGCCGAGGCTGCCGATATAGCCTTCTATATTGGCCTTGAGTTCATCGTTGGACGGTTTGATCCGCACATCCAATTCACTTTGCGCCAGCGCCGCGCAGCTGGTTAACAGCACGAGCACGCCACTGGTAAATCTTCCTGGAAACTTCATAGGCGCGGATGCTATCACGGGCTTGGGAGCGTGATAGAACAGGAAATTTCCCAAGAAGTTCGATTGTCATGCTGTTGCAGTTTGTAACACCTGCGGATTGGCGTGGAAAAACACGTGTTCGCGCACCGGCCCGACGGCAACCTCGCCGATCTCCTCGTAACCCTGCCTTTTATAGAATTCCAGATAGCGCGGATTGCCGGTGTCGAGCACTACGCCTTGCGAAGTTTCGTCCACCGCGCACCAGTTGTGTACGGCGGTCAGCAGTTGCTCGCCAAAGTGCTTGCCCTGAAATTGTGGGTGAATGCCCAGCAGCGGCAGCATATGCACCGAATCGCTGGGTACGCAGGCAGCAACAGCATCGTGGTACTCCAGATAGCGGCGGGTGCAGCGGAAACCGGTGCTGAGCACCATGCGCAGGCGCCACGCCCAGCTTTCGGTGATGCCCAGACGGCGTTGCGGCGGCGCGATCAGGGCGATGCCGATCAGACGATCGTTGACCAGCAGGCCGATGGCTGGCAGATCCTGCAGAAAGTGTTGTTTGACCAGCTCGCGCACCGTCGCCCGCACGCGCTGTTCGTAGCCGGGGCGCTCGGCTTCAAACAGATAGCCGAAGGTCGGCTCGTGGCGATAGGCCTGATAGAGCAGCGATCGGGCTTCGCGGGAATAACCGCGGTCGAGCATATGAATGTCGGCGATGGCGGTCTGGGTTTCAGGCATGACGGTGATTCTCCCCGGGGCGCGTTCAGATGGCGGCGCTCTTGTTGGTACGAACCTTTTACGGGTGGCGTGGTTCCCCACAGGTATAGCCCAACCTTGGATCTTCAGCGATTTTGCCGACCCCTTCGCGAGCAGGCTCGCTCCCACAGGGGAACGCGATCAAAATGTGGGAGCGAGCCTGCTCGCGAAGAGGCACTTACAGGCAACACAAATCCCACAGGCCAAAATGATTTCTCCCACACTGGCCCCCATCCCACATGTCAGCTAGCATCGCCCTTTTGCCAGGACTGCCGACCATGAAGATCGTTTCCTTCAACATCAACGGACTGCGCGCCCGTCCGCATCAGCTGGCAGCGCTGATCGAAAAACACCAGCCGGACGTCATCGGCCTGCAGGAAACCAAGGTCCACGACGACCAGTTCCCGCTGGAAGAAGTCCGCGCCCTCGGCTACCACGTGTACTTCCACGGCCAAAAAGGTCATTACGGCGTAGCGATGCTGTCGCGTCAGGAACCGATCGCCATTCACAAAGGTTTCGCCACTGACGAAGAAGACGCCCAGCGCCGCTTTATCTGGGGCACGTTCGCCGACGCCAATGGCGTGCCGGTGACGATCATGAACGGCTATTTCCCACAGGGCGAAAGCCGCGACCACCCGACCAAATTCCCCGCCAAGCAGCGTTTCTACAGCGATCTGCAAGCGCTGCTGGAAAGCCAGTTCCACAACGAACAGCCCGTGGTGGTGATGGGCGATGTGAACATTTCCCCGGAAGACTGCGACATCGGCATCGGCCCGGACAACATGAAGCGCTGGCTGAAAACCGGTAAATGTAGCTTCCTGCCGGAAGAGCGCGAGTGGATGGCACGCCTGAAGAACTGGGGTTTGACCGACAGCTATCGTCACCTGAATCCGGACGTTACCGACATGTTCAGTTGGTTCGACTATCGTAGCCGTGGCTTTGAAGATGAGCCGAAACGTGGCCTGCGCATCGATGTGATTCTGGCCTCGCATGGTTTGTTGCCACGGGTGAAGGCTGCCGGTGTGGATTATGAATTGCGCGGGATGGAGAAGCCGTCCGATCACGCACCGATCTGGCTTGAATTGGCCTGATCTTCGAATCGCCTGAAATCCCCCTGTGGGAGCGAGCCTGCTC
Organism: Pseudomonas sp. CROZ-RG-20F-R04-15; assembly: GCF_022662375.1. Classification (GTDB taxonomy): domain Bacteria; phylum Pseudomonadota; class Gammaproteobacteria; order Pseudomonadales; family Pseudomonadaceae; genus Aquipseudomonas. The sequence goes on from NZ_JAKNQL010000008.1 coordinate 109,549, forward strand.
GCGAAAGCGGTGTATCAGAAACGTTTTTGTAACTGACACACCGCTTTCGCGAGCAGGCTCGCTCCCACATTTAGATCGTTGTCATCTTCAAGTAACTTTTCTGACTTAATCTCCCCGGCAATCCCCTTGGCTTGATTCGGTGCCGGCATGACCCTGCGTGTTCTGTGCGTATTTCTCTTGAGTGCGTGGCTGACGGTTTCTGCCGCTGCCCTGCCCCTTCCTGAAAACGGCCCGGCGCTGCGTATTCAAGGTTCCAACACCATCGGCGCCGACCTCGGCCCGGCATTGGTCGAAGGCCTGTTGCAAGAACAGGGTCTGCTGAAAATCCACCGCGAAACCCCGGACACGGCCAACGAATTGCGCGTCGTCGGCCAAACCCACGAAGGTAAACGCGTGGTCGTTGAAGTCGCCGCCCACGGTTCCAGCACCGGTTTCACCGCGTTGAAAACTGCCAGCGCCGATCTCGCCGCCTCTTCCCGCGAGATCAAGGACAGCGAGCTACTGAGCTTGCAAGCGTTGGGCGATCTGAAAAGCCCTGCCGCCGAACAGGTCATCGCCATCGATGGCCTGGCGATCATCCTTCATCCCGATAATCCCCTCCAACAACTGGACACCGAGCAACTGGCGCGGATCTTTGCCGGCGAAGTGAAAAGCTGGGAAGACCTCGGCGGGCGTGGCGGTGCGATTCATTTATATGCGCGCGATGATCAATCCGGCACCTACGACACGTTTAAGGAACTGGTCCTCAGCCGTCGTGGGAAAAGTCTGAGCAGCAACGCGAAAAGGTTTGAGTCCAGCGAGCAATTGTCCGACGCCGTCAGCGCGGATCCGCAGGGCATCGGCTTCATCGGTTTGCCTTACGTGCGTCAGGCCAAAGCCGTGGCCATCGCCGATGGCGCGTCGCAATCGATGTTGCCGCTGAACAGCCTGATCGCCACAGAAGACTATCCACTGTCGCGGCGCTTGTTCTTCTATCTGCCACCCGCCAGCAACAATCCATGGGCGCAGGCCTTGGTGACGTTTGCGCAAAGTCGTCAGGGTCAGGCGATTGTCGCCGCCAACGGTTTTATCAGCCAGACCGTGCACGCCATGAGCGTCGCGCCGAACGCGCTGATGCCCGAGGGTTATCAATCCCTCAGCCGTCACGCCCAGCGTCTGACAGTGAACTTCCGTTTTGAAGAAGGCAGCGCGAGTCTGGATAACAAGGCGCGGCAGGATCTGGCACGGGTGATCGACTATATAAAGCGGCGCGACAAAACCGAACGCGCGGTGACCTTGGTCGGCTTTGGTGATGCCAAGGATGACCCGGCACGCGCGGACCTGCTGTCGAAACTGCGGGCGATGGCGGTGCGGCGTGAGTTGGTGAAGAACGGCGTGGTGTTGCGTGAAGTTCGCGGCTTTGGTGCGTTGATGCCGGTGGCGGCGAACAATGTGGATGAGGGACGGATCAAGAATCGGCGGGTTGAGGTTTGGGTGTATTGATATCCGCCAGATCGTTCCCACGCTCCGCGTGGTAACGCCGCCATGGACGCTCCGCGTCCACTGTGACGCAGAGCGTCACTGGATGCATTCCCACGCAGAGCGTGGGAACGATCAGGTGGATCAGCGCTCGCTACGCAACATTTCCTTCGGCACATACTTGCCGATCTCGAACTTGCCGATCGCTGCGCGGTGCACCTCGTCCGGGCCGTCGGCCAGGCGCAGGGTGCGTTGCATGGCGTACATGTAGGCCAACGGGAAATCGTTCGACACCCCTGCCCCGCCATGCATCTGGATGGCCCGGTCGATCACTCGCAGTGCCACGTTCGGCGCAACAACCTTGATTTGCGCAATCTCGCTCTTCGCCACTTTGTTGCCGACGGTGTCCATCATGTACGCCGCTTTCAACGTCAGCAGGCGCGCCATGTCGATCTCCATCCGTGAGTCGGCAATCTTGTCGACGTTACCGCCCAGACGCGCCAGCGGTTTGCCGAAGGCAGTGCGGCTCACCGAACGTTTGCACATCAATTCCAATGCACGTTCGGCCATGCCGATCGAACGCATGCAGTGGTGAATCCGGCCTGGGCCAAGACGACCCTGGGCAATTTCAAAGCCGCGTCCTTCACCCAACAGGACGTTTTCGTACGGCACTCGCACGTTGTCGAACAGCACTTCGGCGTGGCCGTGCGGCGCGTCGTCGTAACCGAATACCGGCAACGGACGGACAATCTTCACGCCGGGGGTGTCGACCGGCACGAGGATCATCGAGTGCTGGGCGTGGCGCGGCGCATCGGGATTGCTCAGGCCCATGAAGATGAGGATCTTGCAGCGCGGATCGCAGGCGCCGGAGGTCCACCATTTTTTGCCGTTGATCACCCACTCGTCACCATTGCGCTCGGCGCGGGCAGCCATGTTGGTGGCATCGGACGAGGCTACGTCGGGTTCGGTCATGGCGAATGCCGAGCGGATTTCGCCGCGCAGCAGCGGTTCGAGCCAGCGTTGTTTTTGTTCTTCGTTGGCGTAGCGCACCAGCACTTCCATGTTGCCGGTGTCCGGCGCCGAGCAGTTGAACGGCTCGGGACCGAGCAGAGAGCGACCCATGATTTCAGCCAGTGGCGCGTATTCGAGGTTGCTCAGGCCGGCGCCGAGTTCCGATTCAGGCAAGAACAGATTCCACAGGCCTTCGGCTTTGGCCTTGGCTTTGAGCTCTTCCATGATCGCCGTTGGCTGCCAGCGATCGCCTTCGGCAACCTGGCGCTCGAACACGGCTTCGGCCGGGTAAACGTAAGTGTCCATGAACGCGGTCACGCGCTCACGCAGTTCTTGCACCTTGGGCGAATAAGCGAAATCCATGAGCAGCTCCCGATGGTTAAGGCAGTTCTTTGGCAGAGGTTGTTCAAGTCATGCAATCGATGCTAGAACAGCGTTGATAATTTACCTAGCCTATTCTCGGCGTGTATAAACATTCATCACCGATATATGATCGGCTGATTGCCAGCCCCCAAACACCGCCCTAAATAACAAGAGAAGCCGCGTAATGAATCTGAGTAAGGTCGACCTCAACCTTTTCATCGTCTTCGACGCGATCTACACCGAAGCCAATCTGACCCGCGCCGGGCAGATTGTCGGCATTACTCAGCCGGCGGTGTCCAACGCCTTGGCGCGGTTGCGCGAGACCTTCAACGACCCGCTGTTCGTGCGCACTGCGCAGGGCATGGTGCCGACGCCAATGGCGCAGAACATCATTGGCCCGGTGCGCAACGCCCTGTCGCTGCTGCGCGTGTCGGTTCAGGAAAGTCGCATTTTCAACCCGGCGCAAGCGGTAAAGACCTACCGCATCAGCATGACCGACCTCACCGAGGCAGTGATTCTGCCGCCGCTGTTTCAGCGCCTGCGCCGCTTGGCGCCGACCGTGATCATCGAAAGTTTTCTGTCGAAACGTCGGGAGACCACCAAGGAACTGGCCGCCGGGCGACTGGATTTTGCTGTGGATGCGCCACTTAACACCGACCCGCAGGTGCGCCACGTCAAGCTGATGGAAGACCGCTACGTGTGTGCGATGCGCAAGGGCCACCCAATGGCGGGGAAGGAAAAACTCTCGCTGGATGATTATTTGTCGCTGACGCATATCCACATTTCCAGCCGCCGCAGTGGTCTGGGTTATGTCGATCTGGCGCTGGGCAAAATGGGTATTCAGCGCAAGATTGCCCTGCGTTCGCAGCATTACTTGATGGCGTCGCAAGTGATGCAGCAGACCGACATGGTCATGACTGTGCCGGAGCGCTTTGCCCGTCGGCATGAGCTGCAGGCGTTTAATTTGCCGGTGAATGATGTGCCGCCGGTGGAGACGCATCTGTACTGGCACGAAAGCACCGATCAGGACCCGGCGAATCGCTGGATGCGCGAGCAGATGATCGAGTTGTGCCAGCAGGTGACGGCGCAGGAGAAGAAGCTCGATAAGGTGTAGGGCTTTTTACCGCGTCATCGTTCTTCGTCGGAACGCCGCCCGGAGACAGGCTCGCTCCCACAGGTTCTCGGTCGAACACAAATCCGTATTCAACACAGATCCACTGTGGGAGCGAGCCTGCTCGCGAAGAGGCCATCAAATACAACACAAATCATCCCGCTTGACGTAAACGTCAACCTGCCATTAGCTTAGCGCCAAGACCTTTTTCCGAGCGCTTCCATGAGCAGCCAGACTTACAGCATCTCCGACCTCGCCCGCGAGCTGGACATCACCACCCGAGCGATCCGCTTTTATGAAGAGCAAGGCCTGCTCAGCCCTGAGCGCCGTGGCCAGGAACGCATCTATTCGCCCCGCGACAAGGTCAGCCTGAAGCTGATCCTGCGCGGCAAGCGCATCGGCTTCTCGCTGGCCGAATGCCGCGAACTGATCGAGCTTTATGACCCGTCCAGCGGTAACACCAAACAGCTCAACAGCATGCTGGCGAAAATCAGCGAACGCCGTGAGCAGTTGGAGCAACAGTTGCTGGATATCGAACAGATGAAGCTGGAACTCGATACCGCTGAGGAGCGCTGCGTGCAGGCGCTGGAGCAAACCCTCAAGAGCCAGCAGGCGATCTAACGGATCAAACACTATTCCCTGTGGGAGCGAGCTTGCTCGCGAATACGGTCTGACATTCAAATGTTTGTCGACTGATGCGCCGCTTTCGCGAGCAAGCTCGCTCCCACAGGGTTCTCGACGAATTCAAAAGAGCAGGTCAACCGCCATGTCCCTCCCCTCCCAAGTACGCCTGATCGAAGTCGGCCCGCGCGATGGCCTGCAGAACGAAGCCCAGCCGATCAGCGTCACCGACAAGGTGCGACTGGTCGACGCTCTCAGCGCCGCCGGCCTCGGCTATATAGAAGTCGGCAGTTTCGTTTCGCCGAAATGGGTGCCGCAAATGGCCGGTTCCGCTGAAGTGTTCGCGCAGATCCAGCGCAAACCCGGCGTGACCTACGGCGCTCTGGCGCCGAACCTGCGCGGCTTTGAAGATGCGATTGCTGCCGGGGTCAAGGAAGTCGCCGTGTTCGCGGCCGCGTCTGAGGCGTTCTCGCAGCGCAACATCAACTGTTCGATCAGCGAAAGTCTGGCGCGCTTTGCGCCGATCATGGAAGCGGCGCAACAGCACGGCGTTACCGTGCGCGGTTACGTGTCCTGCGTGCTCGGTTGCCCTTATGAAGGCACGGTCGCGCCGGAACAAGTAGCGATGGTCGCGCGCGAGTTGTACGCGATGGGCTGCTACGAGGTTTCGCTGGGCGACACCATTGGCACCGGCACCGCTGGCGCGACTCGCCGTTTGTTTGAGGTGGTATCGGCGCAAGTGCCACGGGACAAACTCGCCGGGCACTTCCACGACACCTACGGCCAGGCCATGGCCAACATTTATGCCAGCCTGCTCGAAGGCATTTCGGTGTTCGACAGCTCTATCGCGGGCCTCGGCGGCTGTCCGTACGCCAAAGGCGCGAGCGGTAACGTTGCTACCGAAGATGTGGTGTACCTGCTCAACGGGCTGGGTATCGAAAGCGGAATCGACCTGGACGCCTTGATTGCTGCGGGTCAGCAGATCAGTGCAGTGCTCGGTCGCGCAACCGGTTCGCGCGTGGCCAAGGCTCGTAGCGCACAGTGAGGGGACAAGGTGTTACCGCTGTGTCCGGAATGTGGGCTTAAGCGAGTAACACGGAAACAAATTGTCTGGTTTCGCCGGAATGAAAAAACGCCATAATTTTCAAGCTATTGATTTATAAAGGATTTTAAAAGTTGGCACGGCTTCTGCTATCTCTATGGCATAACAAGAATAAAAAGCAGCAAACCAATAAAAATAAGACGTACCGACTCTGACATAACAAAAACAACACGGCAGAGACGCAGCTAACAGATTTTTTTGGAGAAGGTGTGCTTTTCAGGGTGCTCTCAGGAGTGACCCGCAACCGGGCAGAGAACAATAAAACTACCTTCAGGTAGCTCCCGAATCGGTTGGATCGTTTAACGAGAAAGCAGATCAGCGCTCAAAAAAATACGTTTGCTCTTGACCCCGGATGGGGGTCGCCAAAAACAGCGGTAAAGGGCCTCGGTTGCCAAAAACAACAACAGACCGACCCTCAATAATAAAAAAGAGCACGCGACGACAAAATTAAAGGGGAGCCTCGGCTCCCCTTTGTGCTTTCTGCAATTCCTCTTTTCCTCAACGCCTATCCCCTGTGGGAGCGAGCTTGCTCGCGAATGCGGTGTGTCATCAACAAAGATATTGGCTGACCTGACGCCTTCGCGAGCAAGCTCGCTCCCACAGGGGTTGCGGTTACCGCTCGATAGTTTTCAGTTCTTCGATACTTATTTCACGCATCCTGAATTTCTGAATCTTGCCCGTCACCGTCATCGGAAACTCTTCAACGAACTTGAAGTGCCGTGGCGTCTTGAAGTGCGCGATGCGCTCCTTGCACCAGGTTTGCAGCTCCAGCTCGGAAGCGCTGTGGCCGGGGTGGAATTTGATCCAGGCAACAATCTCCTCACCGTAACGTGAGCAGGGAATGCCGATCACCTGCACGTCCGCCACCGCCGGGTGAGTGAAGAAAAACTCTTCCAGCTCACGCGGATAAACGTTCTCGCCGCCGCGAATGATCATGTCCTTGTTGCGCCCGGCGATGTTGACGTAACCCTCCTCGTTCATGCTCGCCAGGTCGCCGGTGTGCATCCAGCCCGCTTCATCGATGGCTTCTGCGGTGGCCTGCGGATTGTTCCAGTAGCCGAGCATCACGCTGTAACCCCGAGTGCAGAGTTCGCCGATGGTGCCGCGCGGCACGGGATTACCGGCCTCGTCGATGATCTTGCTTTCCAGTTGCGGCTGGGTGCGACCGACGGTGGTCACGCGCAGCTCCAGTTCGTCGTTCGGGCCGGTTTGCAGCGACACCGGGCTGGTTTCGGTCATGCCGTAAGCGATCTGCACTTCGCTCATGTGCATCTCGCTGATGACCCGGCGCATCACTTCGATCGGGCACGTCGCACCGGCCATGATCCCGGTGCGCAGGCTCGACAGATCGAATTCGACGCGTTGCGGCTGGTCGAGCATGGCGATGAACATGGTCGGCACGCCGTAGAGGCCGGTGGCTTTTTCTGCGGCGACGGTTTGCAGGGTCAGCAACGGGTCGAAAGCATCGTTGGGGTAAATCATCGTGCTGCCGTGGGTGATGCAGCCAAGATTGCCCATGACCATGCCGAAGCAGTGGTACAGCGGCACCGGGATCACCAAGCGGTCGCGCGGGGTCAGGCCGATGCTTTCACCGACCATGTAACCGTTGTTGAGGATGTTGTAATGGCTGAGGGTCGCGCCTTTGGGGAAACCGGTGGTGCCGGAGGTGTACTGGATGTTGACCGGTTGATCGAAGTGCAGGCTGTCGCTGCGTTCGTGTAGTTGTTCTTTGGAGACGCTGGTTGCCATGTCGGCCAATTGCGACCACGGCAGGAAACCTGACGGTGACTGCGGGTCGAGGCTGATCACCCCACGCAACTGCGGCAGACGTTCGCTGCGCAATTGGCCGACGGATTGCCCGGCCAGTTCCGGCACCAGGCCTTGCAACATGCCGTGATAGTTCGAGGACTTGAACGCCCCGGCGCAGACCAGCCATTGGCAGCCGGATTGTTTGAGCACGTATTCGAGTTCGGAGCTGCGGTAGGCCGGGTTGACGTTGACCAGGATCACGCCGATTTTCGCCGTGGCGAATTGTGTAATGCACCATTGTGCGCAGTTCGGCGCCCAGATACCGAGACGATCGCCGGCCTGCAAACCCAGAGCGAGCAATGCTCTGGCGTGCAGATCCACCGCATCGGCCAGTTGTCGCCAGGAATAACGCAACTGCTGATGGCGCACCACCAGCGCTTCACCGTCGGGGTACTGCGCGACGGTCTGATCGAATTTCTGCCCGATGGTCATCGCCAGCAAGGCTTGGTCCTGAGAACCACGGGTGTAGCTGCGCTGCGGGTTTGCACTGGGTTGATCCATGACGACCCCTATTGTCTTTATTAGTGGGTTTTGCCGGATTTAACCCCTGTGGGAGCGAGCTTGCTCGCGAAGAGGCCTGCGGATTCAACATCCATGTTGACTGATCTGACGCTTTCGCGAGCAAGCTCGCTCCCACAAGGTCTAGTCCGTTTCAATCTTGAACTGCCCTTACTCTCGCTTAAGTTGACGTTAACGTAAAGGGTGATTGACAGTCATTCGCCGCAAGCTTACGTTAACGTAAAGGTGAGAGCCGAACGACCGCCCTCCCCACCCTACAAAAAAGCCAAAAGGTGACCCATGAGCTATCCATCCCTGAACTTTGCCCTCGGTGAAACCATCGACATGCTGCGCGATCAGGTTCAGTCCTTTGTTGCCAAGGAGATCGCTCCGCGTGCGGCGCAGATCGACAGCGACAACCTGTTCCCCGCCGACATGTGGCGCAAATTCGGTGACATGGGTCTGCTCGGCATCACCGTGCCGGAAGAGTACGGTGGCGCCGGTTTGGGTTACCTGGCGCACGTCGTGGCCATGGAAGAAATCAGCCGTGGCTCGGCCTCGGTGGCGTTGTCCTACGGCGCGCACTCCAACCTCTGCGTCAACCAGATCAACCGCAACGGCAACCACGAACAGAAAAGCAAATACCTGCCGAAGTTGATCAGCGGCGAACACGTCGGCGCGCTGGCGATGAGCGAGCCAAACGCTGGTTCCGACGTGGTCTCGATGAAACTGCGCGCCGACAAGCGCGGCGACCGTTTCGTCCTCAATGGCAGCAAAACCTGGATCACCAACGGCCCTGACGCCAACACCTACGTGATCTACGCCAAGACCGATCTGGAAAAAGGCGCGCACGGCATCACCGCATTCATTGTCGAGCGTGACTGGAAAGGCTTCAGCCGCAGCAACAAGTTCGACAAGCTCGGCATGCGCGGTTCCAACACCTGCGAGCTGTTCTTCGATGACGTCGAAGTGCCGGAAGAGAACATCCTTGGCGTGCTTAACGGCGGCGTAAAAGTGCTGATGAGCGGCCTCGATTACGAGCGCGTCGTGCTGTCCGGTGGCCCGACCGGGATCATGCAGTCGTGCATGGACCTGATCGTGCCGTACATCCACGATCGCAAACAGTTCGGCCAAAGCATCGGCGAATTCCAGCTGATCCAGGGCAAAGTCGCCGACATGTACACCCAACTCAACGCCAGCCGCGCCTATCTTTATGCCGTTGCGCAGGCTTGCGAGCGCGGCGAAACCACACGCAAAGACGCCGCCGGGGTGATCCTCTACACCGCCGAACGCGCCACACAAATGGCCCTCGACGCAATCCAGATTCTCGGTGGCAACGGTTACATCAACGAATTCCCGGCTGGGCGCTTGCTGCGTGATGCCAAGCTGTACGAAATCGGCGCCGGCACCAGTGAGATCCGTCGCATGCTGATCGGTCGCGAACTGTTCAACGAAACCCGCTAAACGGAGCTGGCCATGGCTACCCTGCACACTCAGCTCAACCCTCGTTCAGCGGAGTTCGCCGCCAACAGCGCGGCGATGCTCAAACAGGTCGACGCCCTGCACACCCTGCTCGCCCAAGTGGCGCAGGGTGGCGGCGCGAAAGCCCAGGAACGTCACACCTCACGAGGCAAACTGCTGCCGCGCGAGCGCATCAACCGTTTGCTCGATCCCGGCTCACCGTTTCTGGAAATCAGCCAACTGGCCGCCCACGCCGTCTATGGCGAAGAGGTTCCTGCCGCCGGTGTGATTGCCGGGATTGGCCGGGTCGAAGGCGTCGAATGCATGATCGTCGCCAACGACGCGACGGTTAAGGGCGGTTCGTACTACCCGCTGACCGTGAAAAAGCACCTGCGCGCGCAGACCATCGCGCAGCAGAATCGTCTGCCGTGCATCTATCTGGTCGACTCGGGTGGCGCCAACCTGCCGCGTCAGGATGAAGTGTTTCCGGATCGCGAGCATTTCGGGCGGATTTTCTTCAATCAGGCCAACATGAGCGCGATGGGCATTCCGCAAATCGCTGTGGTCATGGGCTCTTGCACTGCCGGCGGTGCGTATGTGCCGGCGATGGCTGACGAAGCGATCATGGTGCGCAATCAGGCGACGATTTTCCTCGCCGGGCCGCCGTTGGTGAAAGCCGCGACCGGTGAAGTGGTCAGCGCCGAAGACCTGGGCGGTGCCGATGTGCACTGCAAGATTTCCGGGGTCGCCGACCATTACGCCGAGAGCGACGAACATGCCCTCGCCCTCGCCCGCCGCAGCGTGGCCAACCTCAACTGGCGCAAGCTCGGTGAAGTGCAGCAGCGCACACCGATTGCGCCGCTGTACAGCAGCGATGAGTTGTATGGCGTGGTTTCCGCCGATGCCAAGCAACCATTCGACGTACGCGAAGTGATTGCGCGACTGGTCGACGGTTCGGTGTTCGATGAATTCAAAGCGCTGTTCGGCACCACGCTGGTCTGCGGTTTTGCGCATCTGCACGGCTATCCCATCGCGATTCTGGCGAACAACGGCATCCTTTTCGCCGAGGCCGCGCAGAAAGGCGCGCACTTCATCGAACTGGCCTGCCAGCGCGGCATTCCGCTGCTGTTTCTGCAGAACATTACCGGTTTCATGGTCGGGCAGAAATACGAAGCCGGCGGCATCGCCAAGCACGGCGCGAAACTGGTAACGGCGGTGGCTTGCGCGAAAGTGCCGAAATTTACCGTGATCATCGGCGGCAGCTTCGGCGCGGGTAACTACGGCATGTGCGGGCGCGCTTACGACCCACGATTCCTGTGGATGTGGCCGAACGCGCGGATCGGCGTGATGGGCGCCGAGCAGGCGGCGGGTGTGCTGGTGCAGGTCAAACGCGAACAGGCTGAACGCAGCGGTCAGGCGTTCAGTGCCGAGCAGGAAGCCGAGATCAAGCAACCGATCCTCGACCAGTACGAAGAACAGGGTCACCCCTACTATTCCAGCGCTCGGCTGTGGGACGACGGCGTCATCGACCCGGCGCAGACCCGCGATGTGCTGGCCCTGGCCTTGTCCGCGTCGCTGAACGCGCCAATCGAACCGAGCCGCTTCGGCGTGTTCCGGATGTGATTTTTTGTGGGAGCGAGCCTGCTCGCGAATACGGTTGGTCCGGTAGCGGATCGGTCGACTGATACAACGCTTTCGCGAGCAGGCTCGCTCCCACAGGAACCGTGGAGACGGATGAATATGAGTGATTTCAACACCCTCGAACTGCAGAGCGACCCACGGGGTTTCGCGACGCTGTGGCTCAACCGCGCGGAAAAGAACAACGCGTTCAACGCCGAGATGATCCGCGAGCTGATCCTCGCTCTCGACAAGGTCGCCAGTGACGCCAGCCTGCGTTTCCTGCTGGTGCGTGGCCGTGGCAAGCACTTCAGTGCCGGCGCCGACCTGGCATGGATGCAGCAATCGGCCGAACTCGATTACCACACCAACCTCGACGACGCCCGCGAACTGGCGGAGCTGATGTACAACCTCGCCAAGCTGAAAATTCCCACAATGGCCGTGGTCCAAGGCGCGGCGTTCGGCGGCGCGCTGGGGTTGATCAGTTGCTGCGACATGGCGATTGGCGCCGATGATGCGCAATTCTGCCTGTCGGAAGTGCGCATTGGTCTGGCGCCGGCAGTCATCAGTCCGTTTGTGGTGCAAGCGATTGGCGAGCGCGCTGCGCGTCGTTACGCGCTGACCGCCGAACGTTTCGGCGGCCAACGCGCTCGGGAAATCGGCTTGTTGTCCGACAGCTATCCAGCCGCCGAACTGGAACAACAGGTCGAACAGTGGATCAACAACCTGTTGCTCAACAGCCCGGCCGCGATGCGTGCCAGCAAGGACTTGCTGCGTGAAGTCGGTAACGGTGCGCTGACCCCCGCATTGCGCCGCTACACCGAAAATGCCATCGCCCGCATTCGTGTCAGCCCAGAAGGCCAGGAAGGCTTGCGGGCCTTTCTGCAAAAACGTCCGCCGAGCTGGCAAGCCGCAAACAAGGAGTCGCATTGATGAGCGCACCTGTTCTCACCACCCTGCTGGTGGCCAACCGTGGCGAAATTGCTTGCCGCGTGATGCGCACCGCGAAAGCGCTGGGCCTGACCACGGTTGCAGTGCACAGCGCCACCGACCGCGAGGCGCGACATAGCCGTGAGGCGGACATTCGCGTCGATCTCGGTGGCAGCAAAGCGGCCGACAGTTACCTGCAAATCGACAAACTGATCGCAGCGGCCAAGGCCAGTGGCGCGCAGGCGATTCATCCGGGTTACGGGTTTCTCTCGGAAAACGCCGGATTCGCTCGCGCCATTGAAGCGGCCGGGCTGATTTTCCTCGGCCCGCCAGCCTCGGCCATTGATGCCATGGGCAGCAAGTCCGCCGCCAAAGCGCTGATGGAAACTGCGGGCGTGCCACTGGTGCCGGGTTATCACGGCGAAGCGCAGGATCTCGAGACCTTCCGCGATGCCTGCGAACGCATCGGTTATCCGGTGCTGCTCAAAGCCACGGCCGGCGGTGGCGGCAAGGGCATGAAAGTCGTCGAGGACGTCAGCCAATTGGCCGAAGCCCTCGCCTCGGCTCAGCGTGAAGCGCAATCGTCGTTCGGCGATTCGCGGATGCTGGTGGAAAAATATCTGCTGAAACCGCGTCACGTGGAAATTCAGGTGTTCGCCGATCAGCATGGCAACTGCCTGTACCTCAATGAGCGTGACTGCTCGATTCAGCGCCGTCACCAGAAAGTCGTCGAAGAAGCGCCGGCACCGGGCCTGACGCCTGAACTGCGTCGCGCCATGGGCGAAGCGGCTGTGCGTTCGGCGCAAGCAATCGGCTATGTCGGCGCCGGTACGGTGGAGTTTTTGCTCGATGCCCGTGGCGAATTCTTCTTTATGGAGATGAACACGCGACTACAGGTCGAGCACCCTGTGACCGAGGCCATCACCGGGCTGGACCTGGTGGCGTGGCAGATTCGCGTCGCCCGTGGTGAAGCACTGCCGATCACCCAGGCGCAGGTGCCGTTGAACGGCCATGCGATTGAAGTGCGCTTGTACGCCGAAGACCCTGCGAATGACTTCCTGCCGGCGACCGGGCGTTTGGCGTTGTATCGCGAATCGGCTGAGGGGCCTGGGCGCCGGGTGGATAGCGGAGTCGAAGAAGGCGATGAAATTTCGCCGTTCTACGACCCGATGCTCGGCAAGCTGATTGCCTGGGGCGAGGATCGTGAGCAGGCGCGCCTGCGTCTGTTGAGCATGCTCGACGAATTCGCCATTGGCGGTTTGAAAACCAACATCAACTTTTTGCGGCGGATCATCGCCCATCCGGCGTTTGCGGCGGCGGAGCTGGATACCGGATTTATTCCGCGCCATCAGGAGCAATTGCTGCCTGCCCCGGGCACGTTGAGCGAGGCATTCTGGAGCGCGGCGGCTCAGGCGGTGGCGCAAAGTCTGCCTCAGCTGGCGCGCCAGGATGACCCTGCTTCGCCGTGGTCATTCAATAGTGGTTTACGTGCCGGTCTGCCACGGGAAATCACCCTGCATTTGAGTTGCGAGGGCCAGGACCGGGCATTGATGCTGAATGCCGCTGATCACGCGAGACTGTCCGGTGAAGCACTCATCGTCGAGCACGAGGGCGTTCGTCGTACGTTGCGTGCCATTCGCCAAGGCGATTCGCTGTACCTGCAATGGGAAGGCGAGTTGCGGCGCATCGAGACGTACGACCCGATCAGCGCCGTCGAAGCCAGCCACAGCCATCAGGGCGGTCTGACCGCACCGATGAACGGCAGCATTGTTCGCGTACTGGTCGAGGCAGGGCAATCGGTCGAGGCCGGTGCACAACTGGTGGTGCTGGAAGCGATGAAGATGGAACACAGCATCCGTGCGCCGCATGCCGGAGTGATCAAAGCGCTGTATTGCCAGGAGGGCGAAATGGTCGGCGAAGGCAGCGCTTTGGTTGAACTGGAAGAAGTGTGAATGTGAGGATCGATCCTACGCCTGGCGAGGATCGATCTGACTAGTAACGCGCCGTTGCCTGAACCACAACGCCGATGATTCGACACTCATCGGTCAGCAGGGCTTTCGGCCACGTCGGATTGAGCGGCACCAGGTAACGCTGGCCGCCCTGTTCGTCGAGTTTGCGAAAAATCGCTTCAGGGCTGTCGGGCCATTGGGCGATAACCAGTTTGCCGGGCACCGCCTCGGCCGCCGGATCAACCAGAATCAGCATGCCTTCGGCAATGCTCTGGCCACTGGGCGCGGTCATTGAATCTCCCGTCACCGTCAACCAGAACGCCGGGCCACGTGCGTGGTAATCCGTCAGTTCGAAACGCTGCTTGCCTGATGCCTTGGCGTAGGACGTAGCGTCGCTCTCACGCACCTCGCACGTCGTTTGCCAATCGCTGACCGGGTAACGGAAGTAAGGGTTGTACTTCTGCGCCAGCGGCATGTCGTCGTCAGGTGTTATTTGCGGTTCCCGGATCACCAGCACCACTTCGAGAAAATCCATGCCCAGCGCTTGCAGCACGCGGTTCATTTCCGTGATGCCGGGTTCGCGACGCTTGTTCAGCCAATGGCCGATCCCGCCCTGGGACATGCCGACGCGCTCTCCGAGCTCTGTTTGAGTGATTTTGAGTTCACTCATCTTGGCCTTGACCAACTCAATCCATTTATCCATGTGCAGCACCTTACGTGGACGCCTTCGGCCAGCAAAACACATATTGTAGTATTTAAATTCTGGTCACAACTACGAAGAGTACTATTCTGAAAGGACGGATTTTCAATCGACCAAGGAGTGCCTCTTCATCATGAATATCAGCAGCAAAGACTTGCCCGATCTGCAAATGGACACCACCTTCACCTCGCCTCAGGGCAATGCGGCGGCGCAGCGAGCACTGGACTATTACTTGAAACCAGCTGTGTCAGAACCCGAGGTCGACGAACGCTTTTTCGATGTCAGGCGCCATTTGAGCGGCGAAGAAGCCCTGGTGCACGCTTCGGATCTGTTGCGTTGTGCCGCAGCCACGGCCTTCAAGGCAGCGGAAAACCTGCAAGGCGCGAGTCGCGATCTGGCATTTTCAGTGGTGCACATGGTGGATATGGCGCGGGCGATGGTCGACCATTCACTCGATGGCGATGAGGCCTGAGGAACGGGAATGCGGACGGACGGACGGACGGGAAAGAATTTTCCAATCGCGCAGATAAAAACATTTGACTTGCAAATGATAATGATTATTATTGCATGCAGCTGGTCGCGAGATCAGTCGATGGACCAGAGACCTTAGGTCGGTCTTCTGGACTATCTCCTCATCAGGCTAATCACGGTTTTTGACCCGGCTTTTTGCCGGGTTTTTTTTTGCCCGTTTTTCGGGCTTATGGCTTCAGGCTAATGAAGTCTTCAGGTGTTGCAAATTCGATGGCGCGGATAATATCAAAAGAATATCGCTTGGCAAGCCGAGCCCGGCCACATTGGGGCAAACTAATGACAATTAGCACTTGAGAATCAATCGCACAGCCTCTAAGCTGCTTGCGCGTCATGGAGGACGCCCCCCGCCACACCCCGCAATTCCCCTCGGTTTCAGACCTGCCTGCGTGTAAAGTAACGGCCATAAAAATCATATTCAGGAATCGATTATGACCGTGGCCAAATCTTCGTTCGACATCAGCGCCAACTTCGACAGCGGCAACATCCAAGTCATCGACATCAGCAATCCGCTCAATCCGGTTCTGGCCATTCGCCCGGATACCCGCAGCGCCCATTTTCAGTGGTTCCACTTCAAGGCCAGCGGGCTGCATGTTCATCAGGAACACTGGTTCCGCCTGGTCAACGCCAGCCAGTCCTCCTATAACAAAGCCTGGACCGGCTATCAGGCAGTCGCTTCCTACGACCACGTCAACTGGTTCCGTATTCCGACCAGTTTTGAAGGTGACAGCCTGCGCTTTTGCCTCGAAGCCGAGCAAACCCACGCCTGGTTTGCCTATTTCGAACCCTACAGTCGTGGCCGTCACGACTGGCTGATCGATCAGGCGTTGAGCAAGGCTGGCACCGAACTGCTGGCCACCGGCAAGAGCGTCGAAGGTCGCGATATTCAACTGCTGCGCAAAGGCACCGGCGCCGAGGGCCAGCGCAAAGTCTGGATCATTGCTCAACAGCATCCGGGCGAGCACATGGCTGAATGGTTCATGGAAGGCGTGATCGAACGTCTGGAAAGACACGACGATCCCGTGCTGAACAAACTGCTGGCCAGCGCTGACTTGTACCTGGTGCCGAACATGAACCCGGACGGTGCCTTCCACGGTCACCTGCGCACCAATGCGATGGGCCAGGACTTGAACCGCGCCTGGCAGAACGCCAGTCAGGAAGTCAGCCCCGAGGTACTTTTCGTACAGCAGCAAATGGAACAGTATGGCGTCGATCTGTTCCTCGACGTACATGGCGACGAAGAAATACCCCACGTATTCACCGCCGGTTGCGAAGGCAACCCGGGCTTCACGCCGCGAATCGAGAAGCTCGAAGAACATTTCCGCAGCCACCTGAAACACACCACCAAAGACTTCCAGACCCAGTACGGCTACACCCGCGACGAACCGGGCCAAGCCAACATGACGCTGGCGTGCAACAGCGTCGGGCAAAAATACGACTGCCTGTCGTTGACCCTGGAAATGCCATTCAAGGATCACGACGACCATCCCGACAAAGTCACCGGCTGGTCGGGCAAACGCTCGAAGCTATTGGGCAAAGACGTACTGACGACCATTGCCGACATGGTTGATACCTTGCGCTGATCCCCTCCTCCGTCCCGCAAAAGATCGCAGCTTGTCTGCGATCTTTTGCTTTGTGCGATTTGTACGCTTGCGCAAACAGGTTGCAAAATAAAACCCTAATCAATACCGTGACCAAGGTTTTATTTTGAAACCTAAAAGGATGCGGGATATGAAACCTCTCAAAAGCAGCGTCGTTTTGCTTTTCTCCGTGGCATGCGGTCTGGCCGTGGGCAACGTGTATTACGCCCAGCCATTGCTGGACGCGATGGCCGTGGCGTTTGCGATGTCGCCGGCGACCATCGGCATCGTCATCACCCTGACGCAAATCGGCTACGGCATCGGTCTGGTATTACTGGTGCCACTCGGGGATCTGCTCAACCGGCGCAAATTGATCGTCACCCAGACACTGCTGTCGGCAGTGGCGTTGTTGATGATCGCGCTGGCGCCCAGCAGTGTCTGGCTGCTGCTCGGCATGACATTGACCGGGCTGCTCGCCGTCGTGACGCAGGTGTTGGTAGCCTACGCCGCGACGCTGGCGATCCCGGCACAACGCGGACGCGTAGTCGGTGTGGTGACCAGCGGCATCGTGGTAGGAATTCTGCTGGCACGCACGGTCGCGGGCGGCATGGCCGATCTGGCCGGATGGCGTGCAATCTACTTTCTGTCAGCCGCGCTGACCCTGTTGATGGCGTTGCTGTTGTTTCGCGTTCTGCCCAAGCACGAATCCCCGCAACCGGCGACGGGCTACATCGCACTGATCGCTTCGGTTTTCAGCCTGTTCAAAGAAGAACCGGTGCTGCGCCAACGCGCGATCCTCGCCCTGCTGACCTTCGCCAGCGCGATGGTGCTGTGGACGCCGATGGTGCTGCCGCTGGCCGCCCCGCCGCTGTCCCTATCGCACAGTGAAATCGGTCTGTTCGGATTGGCCGGCGCAGCGGGTGCGCTGGCTGCCGCACGCGCTGGTCATCTGGCTGATCGCGGCCTCGGCCAATGGGTCAGTGGTCTTTCGCTGTTGCTGATGCTCGCTTCATGGCTGCCAATCGCCCTCACCCAATCGTCATTGTGGGCATTACTGCTTGGTGTGATCACTCTGGATCTGGGTCTGCAAGCCGTACACGTCACCAGCCAGAGCATGATTTACAGCGTGCGTCCGGCAGCGCAAAGCCGCCTCACCGCCGGTTACATGCTGTTCTACTCGATCGGCAGCGCGCTGGGCTCAATCAGTTCGACCGCCATGTATGCGTGGGCCGGCTGGATCGGCGTGTGCCTGCTCGGCGCCGCCATCAACGCCGTGGCGCTCGCGTACTGGTGGCTGACCCTGAAAAGCGGCGCACCGGCACGATGCGCCACTCAAACGGGTTAACTGCGATCGCGACCACGCAACATGCTGTCGAGCACCTCGTCACGGCGGATCCAGCCATGAAACAGCGCCGCTGCCAGGTGCAACAGCACCGTCAGGAACAGCAGATAGGCCAGATAGCCATGCGCCTTGCGCAGCAGCGCAAACAGCTGCGCGTCCGCCGGAACAATCGATGGCAACTGCAACGTTGTGCTGAGCATGACCGGCTCACCCGAAGCGCTGATCATCGCCCAGCCGAGCAATGGCAACACCAGCATCAACGCGTACAGGAGCAGATGCGAAGCCTTGGCTGCCAGCGCCTGCCAGTCCGGAAGATCCGCAGGCAACGGTGGCTGGCGCGTGGTGAGCCGCACCAGCAAACGCACAATCACCAGCGCCAGTATCGCGATGCCCAGCGGCTTGTGCAGATGGATCAGCCATTCATGCCGCTCGGAAACCGAGGTGACCATACCTGCGCCGATAAACAGCATGGCGATGATCATCAGTGCCATCAGCCAATGCAGCAGCCGCGCCACCAGGGCGAAATGCGTCGGTTGAGTTCTCATGGACGAGCCTCCTGTTTGCCGGCGGGCAACTGGCTGACTTCGCTGGTGCGACGCAGGTAGGAATTGGCGTAACCGGCGGAACGGGCCGCGAGCAACGGGTCGTCGGAGCCCTGAATCCCGGCCGGCAGCACCAGCGGGTCGTAGTTGATATCACGGCATTCGCCGCTCAGTTGCGGCTGGGTTTTCTCCAGCACCAACGTGCCAGCGTTCAACACTTTGCGCCCCTCAGGCCAGGTCTTGCTGGCGTCATTTACCGGGTCTTCAGGATTGGCCAGGGTGATGTTCAACTGAAAGCGCAGCGATCCTGCGGCCAAACGTTGCACCAGATCCTTCTCGAGAAAGTCGCCGCCCTCAGGCGCAGTGGCGCCCGCCGCATCCCGCGCCAACGGCGTCATGCTCCAGCGCACGGCCTGCTTTTTACCGCTGGCGTCGACCAGATAAAACGCATTGACGCTGTTGTAGGTTTCAGTGGCATAACTGGCCGACGGCTTGGCGGTTTTCACCCAGGTCAGGAACGGCACGGTTTCCGGGTGCGAGGCGAAGAACGCCGGGACCTTCGCCGGGTCAGGTTTACCAGTGGCTGGATCCGGCGACTGTGCCTGCTGCAATTGATAAAACGCCTCAGGCGTGCCGACCGGGAACACCGGCATGCTGTTCATCCCGGTGCGCCACTGCTGCCCATTGGCCTGAGTGAAACGCAGCGCCAGACTGCGGATCGGCACGCTGCTGTCCGGTGCATACGGATTGCCCGCCGGCAGCGCGAATCGCCCGACCACCGGGGTCTGCGGCTCGTTGAACACCTGCGCAGTGGAAAACACCCGCGCCTCGCCACTGCTTTCGAAATGGCCGATCACGCAGACGCCTTTGGCATGGTTACGACGGAAGCCAGGGTGGACGCCGTTGTTCTTTTCCAGCACATCCACCAGCGCTTTTGGCGTCAGGCGTTGTGGGTCAAAGTTGCCGTGCACGTAGGCAAACGCCCCGGCCACGGCAGCGACTACCACAGCAATGCCGCCCAGACGCAGCACCAGGCTCGCTGCACTCAGAGGTGGACGCTTTGGCCCGCCGGGCGGCGCAGTATCGGGTGATGAACGATCAACCATGAAAAACTCCAGGGCCATCGGCCACGAGTAGGAAGAATCAGCAAGACGCACCTCGCGCGGATTTATTCCCCGCCTCGGTATTTATTTTTCCGAACGTGGAATAACCTCCAACGACGGACGTCTCCCTAGTCCACAGCGTAGTGACTAGCAGAATTTCATGAGCGAATTCGACGAACAGTTGAGAGAAATCATTCCCAGATTGCGCCGCTTTGCCGTGTCTCTGACGCGCAACAGCAGCAGCGCTGACGATCTGGTACAGGCCAGCCTGGAGCGGGCGCTGTCGAGTTGGGGCGACAAACGCGCCGACGGCGACTTGCGCGCCTGGCTGTTTGCGATTCTGTATCGGCAGTTTCTCGACGCCCATCGCCGCTCGCGACGCTACGCACGGATGCTCGAATTCTTCACTGGTCGCGACGATGCAGAACCCTCGGTGGAGCGCACCGTGATCGCCCAATCGACCCTGCAAGCCTTCGACCGCTTGCCCAGCGAACAGCGCGCCCTGCTGCTGATGGTCTCGGTGGAAGGTCTTTCCTATAAAGAGGTCGCCGAGATTCTCGACGCCCCGATCGGCACCGTGATGTCGCGCCTGTCCCGTGCCCGCCAGGCCTTGCGCCAATTGAGCGACGGTGAAATCAGCAGCCCTTCTTTGCGGATACTCAAATGATCAGCCTGCCTCCCAATGAGCGTGACTTGCACGCCTATGTCGACCACCAGCTCAGCGACGCCGACCGGCGTATGCTGGAGACCTGGCTGGCCAGTCACCCGGATGAAGCGGCGCAGGTTCGCGCCTGGCAACAGGATGCCCAGCAATTGCGCGCGGCACTCAGCGGTGCATTACAGCAGCCGGCCAATCCAGCGCTTGATCCGGGCATGATCCGCCAGCGCCGACAACGTCAGTCACGTCGTCATCTGGCCAGCGCGGCGGTATTGCTGATCGCGGTGAGCATCGGTGGCTTCAGTGGCTGGCAGGCTCGCGAAATGACCCTCGTGCGCCCGTCCATGTTGCCGATGACCGACGCTTTGCAGGCCTATCGCTTGATCGCCCAGCAAGGGATGCTGCCGGCCGATTACAAGGTCGACAATGACGGCGACATGCAACGCTGGCTTGACCGTTATTTCACCCAGGCCAGTCGCTTGCCTGACCTTAAGGCCGCTGGGTTTGCACCGGTCAGCGGGCGCCTGCTCAGCACCGATGAAGGCCCGGCGGCAATGGTCATGTATGAGGATGGCAGCGGGCACAAAGTGAGTTTCTATGTGCGACCGCCGGGGCCAAAGAACACGTTTTTGCCGCGCGGCACGCGGAGTGACGGGGACTTGCAGGCCGAATACTGGTCGGGTGGCGGCTACAACTACGCGATGGTCAGCCCGGTTGATACGCCAGCAGCGCAACAGCTAAAGCAATCGCTGCAATTCTGAAAACACCACCTCCTCCCTGTGGGAGCGAGCCTACTCGCGAAGGCGCCGGATCAGTCGCATCGTTGCTGAATGACACACCGCATTCGCGAGCAGGCTCGCTCCCACAGGGGATCAGCGTCAGGCTCAGAAACCTACGTCGAGCACGACATTGTCCAGATAAGTGCCCGCCGGCGGCGTGGTCTGGTCGGTGTAGATCTTCGCGTTGTAGTTGAAAATCTGGCTGCCGGTGCCCAAGCCATTCCCCGGATTGACCTCGGCATCGGTACTCGCCCGCCGCGCCGCGCCGACGCTGCCCCAACGCGTGGTGCCGGCACTTTTGAAAATGTCGTAGGCCAGATAATTGCTCCCGGAAATCATCCGGCGCCGGCCGCCGACACTCACCGCGTTCTGCCCGTCGCTCAACCCCACGGTGTAAGCACTGCCTTTGGTGCAGGCCAGATTGATGGTCTGCCCGGTCACCGGCGTAAACGCGCTGACCACCGGCGCGCTGCCGAAGGCAATGTTCGGTGCAGTAATCGTGCAGTCGTTGGACACGGTCAGATTCACCGTCAGCGAGGTCGTGCCGTTGGCAATATCGCGCCCGAGGCAAATGGCGCCAATGCCGATTCCCGAGCAGTAGTTCCAGTTCCAGAAAATGCTCAGGGTCTCGGTATAGACCCCGGCGGCGACGTTGCTGCCGATGGTGGTACCGAGATAGAGCGGCACGGTTTTCGGCGTCGTACCGTTGAGCAGGCCCAGAGCATCGATGATGCCGTTGCGCGCAAAGTCATAGGCCGTGCCGCGCGTCAGCGGGTAGCTGGTGCTGTTGTTGGCGTAGATCGTGTAGCTGATGACATCGCCGGTCGGCCCGACCAGCCCGCCTTGCGTCGAAGACACAGTGCCCCAGAAGTGGTCGTTACTGGTCAGCAGCGACAGCAGCGAACCGGTGCAGCTCAAACCCGCGTTAAGCGTGGAACTGGGTTGCGACGTCGTGCGCACGGCAATCGAACTGAGCATGCCGAACGCCGCCGGCGTGGTGCTGACCACCGAGCACGCGGCCTGCACTGTCCCCGGCAACACCAGCGCCAGCGCCAATAGCCATCGCCTGAAGATCATTGACACACCAACGGCCCAAGCATCGGCACCTGATCCTGATTCATATCGACGCTGAACTGCGCCCGACAGGTCTTGCCATCGGCCAGCGTGACCAACAGCGAGTTCTGTGCCTGCAGGTTTTCCAGATAGACCAGCCCGTCCCAGCCAACCACCGTCCGCGCGCCACTTTGCTCGTGCAGCACGCCCGCGCCCAGCGGCAACTCGCGTTGCTGCGCATCGACCAGCACGATGCTCGCGGCAATCACCCGGCTCAGCGGAAACTCCAGCAGATAACCGCTGCCTCGGCGCACGGCAATGCGCTGTTCGACGTTGGGGCTACGCACGTTGGCCGGCAGATTCAGTGGATCAATTTCATACTTGCCGCGGTAATAGGCGCTGCTCCACGGCACCAGCAGATGACCATTCTTGTCGGTCTGGCCGACCTGCTGGTTTTCGTAGCGCACCGGAATGTCGGCGAAGCCATCGGTGCTGACCACCACAAACGCGTCGTCGATACGGTTGGCAGCAAACACCTGACGATCCATCCACACCAGCGAACCACTGGCGTCGGCCCAACGGGTTTCAGCGTCGGAAGTGCCATAGACACCGGCCTGCAACTGCACCGATTGCAGGCGCCAGGTCACGTCGGCCTGACGATAATCAGCGCCATCACCCTTGGCGTAACCCAGATTGAAACCTACGCCGCCCTCAGTCGGCACCGCGCGACTGTAGTTGACCCGCTGCTGGCTCTGCCCGGTTTTGCTGCGTTCGGTGCTGATCGCCAGACTGCCGCGCAAGTCGAACGGAATCACCAGTTGCGCCTGCACGGCCCAGCTGCTGTCGCCGATCTCGCGGTTGGCCGAGAGGTAGAAACTGCTGTTGCGCCACAGCGGTTTGCTCCAGCTCAGGTTGAGCAGACGCGTGCGCGAATCGTCCGCCGCGCGTACATCGAAATAGCCCGCACCAAGGCTACCCCAGCGATCGAGATTGAGGCTCAGGGTCGCCTGTTCGCTGCGCCGGCTCAGGCTGATGTAGGGGCTGTCGACCACGCTCAGGTCGGCGTATTGATCGTGGCGTTGCAAGCGTTGGTAGGAAAAGCTGAAACGCTGGTTACTGTACTGATAACCCAAGCTGACCTGATGACCGCCCTCGCCGTCGAAACGGCTTTGGCTCAACGCACTGTTGAGCACGCCAAAATTGCCCAGTTGCAGGTTGCCACCGAGCCCGCCCAGTGTCAGCGAATCGGCCGCTTCGGCATGGCTTTCCAGAGTAAAACTGTCGCTGACGCCATAACGCAAGCTGCCGGAGGTGACACCCGGCCCATAGTTGAAATCCTTCAAACCGTAGTCGCGGCGCAACGTACCGGCAGCCACGGAAAAATCGCTCAAGCCTTTTTGCAGCAAGGTGCTGGTGACATAGAACGGCACCGTGGTCGACACCTGCCGACCGAGTGCATCGGTGGTCACGACGACGGCTTCGCCAGCACCGTTGATAAACGGAATATTGGTCAGCGTGTAAGGCCCGGGTTGCAAGTCTGCGCTACTGGACTTGTAGCCATTGATGAACAGATCCACTGAGGACGGCACCGCCGCTTCACCGGCAAATTGCGGCAACGGATAGGTCACCAGATCCGGGCGTACGGCAAAATCCCGAGAGAACTGCACGCCGCCCAGACGCACCGAACTGCTCCACGGCAACGCACCGCTGATCACGTCACCGGCCTCGTAGGTGAGCATCCGCTCGTCATCGGAGTAACGCCAGGTGGTGTCGTAACGCAGGTAGCCATTGTCCAGCGTATTGAGTGAATCACCGGACAAGGTGCGCCGGTATTGCCCGGTGTTGGACAGCGTGCCCCAACTGTCGAACAAGCGCACTTCGTTCCACGCCGCCAGATAAGTGCCGGCATCGTCGGTGTCGTTGAGGTACAGGTCATAGTTGAACAGCGCGCCGAAACTGCTCAGCGCCGGAGTGCGCGGATAAGCCTGGCGGTTACCGATAAACTGTTCCGGCAGCCAGTCCGGCGGCACGTCCAGCAGCAGGCGCTGACCGACACTGTCATAGTCGCTGTGCAGTCCCGGCAGGCTGTCGAGATCGACCTCGGCAGCGAGATTATCCGGCAGCTTCATGCCGGTTTCGCGCAACGCCGTCGCCGGTACAAACAAGCGTCCGTCGCGCTGCTGCACTGCCACGACGCGTCCGGTATTCATCTGGTTGACCACCAGTTCCAGAAACAACTGTGCATCACTCACGGCCTCCATGCCGCTGGGTGGCGGCGGCAGATCGCCGGCCCCGGATGGTTGCACGAACATCAGGCAACACGCGCCGGTGATGAACCACAACGGACGCTGAATACGGCGAGCCAATCCCGGGCTCATACGCGTTTTACGTCCGTCAATGGACTGAATCCTCCTGATACCGCTTTCGTCGACGCCAGTCGTTGGCGCGACGACTCACTCACTTGGCCGGCGTAATGCTCTGCACCTGGGCCGCACCATTGACCCGCACCTGCAACGCCGACTCACTGGCCACCGGTCCCGGTGCCGGCCAACGCATCACCGCACCCGGCAGCACGTAACCCAACAGCCCCTCGGCCAACGGTTTGCTCTGCCCGGCCTGTTTGATTGTCACGTCGGTCAGCCGCGCATGCACCGCGCCCTGATTGCGCACTTCGACATAAGGCTTGCCATCCACCGCCACCGTGCGCCAGCTCAACTGCGGCAGGCCAATCCCCTTGGGGTCACGCGCCCGGGTGCTGTCCTCTTTGCTCCACAGTCCGACGCCATAGGCAAACAGCGGCACCGAGTAACGCATCTGGAAGCGGATCGCTGCAGCGGTTTTGCCACCGTCAGCGCTCGCCGATTGTGCGGCAGGAATTTCATCGATAATGATGCGGTAGGCCATTTCCTGCCCCGGCGGCACCTCTTTGGTCCGGGTCAGACGCACCAATTGTTTCTGCCCCGGTTCGATCTTCGCCACTGGCGGGCTGCCGATCACTTCGCGCTGGTTCTGATATTGCTCCGTGAACCCGCTCTGGCTCCAGCCGAATACGCGGATCTGCAGATTGGCAGTTTCGTTGCCACGGTTTTCCAGCCACAACGCACTGGCATGCTGATCGGCCTCCAGCACCGGATCAATCGGCCAGATCAGCACTGAACTTGCAGCGTGCACAGAATTCATCCCCAGCATGAGCAATGCCGCTATCGCGCAATACTCAAGCGAACGCCCTGACGTATAACACCGCATAAACCTGCTCCTTGTCGGCAATCCTGACTTCGCCTCACCACGACAGTTGCACCTGCAACACATCGCTGTACGTCCCCCCAGGCTGATTGCCCGGCAATTGCACCTGACCGTAAATCGGCAGGCTGATGTTGTTCGCATCGCTGTAGGCCACCGCCACACTCTGGCCAATGCCCAGGCTCTGGCTGTACGCCGCATCGCGAAACAGCGCATACGCCACCCGCGCACTGCCGCTGTTGACCTGCATGTGCCGGCCGCTGTTGTTGTACTGGCCGCCATCGACACTCATGTTCAAGGTCACGCCCGGCGTACATTGCAACTGCACGCCCCCCGTCAACGCGACCTGCACGGTGCCGGTGGCCAGTGCCGAACGCGAACCGAAATTCAGCCCGCCATAGTTCGACACCCCGCCCACCACCAGACACCCGGCAGTGACTGTAGCGCTGACCTGAAAGCTCTGGCTCGTCGCCGCCGTCAGCGGCAGCGGCGCACTGCCCGCACAGAGCAGGAGCAGCGCGGCGCAGCCATGGCGGCGCATGGCATCAGAACGTCAGTTCAACAGCGACGGTGTCGGTGTAGGTCCCCGCCGGCAATCCGGCCTTGCCCACCGCCTGACCGTAAATGTTCACCGTCTGCGCGACACCGGTACTGGCGGCAAGGTTGATCGTCCCGTCGATCGCCAGCAGTTGCGAGTGCCCGGCATCGGTGTACAAGTCGTACGGCACGTAATTGGCGACCCCGTCGTACAACGCTCGCGTGCCGCCCGGCGACATGCCGTCGTGGGAACCGGCGCGCACCTTGACCGTCGGCGTGGTGCCATTGGAACAGAGAATCGACAGCGCCCCGCCACCGCCGCCCAACACTTGTCCGGTGGCCGTGGTGAACAGGCTGTTGGCGGTACCGAAGTTCAACGCACCGAAGTTCAGACCGGTGGAACCGCCAGCGCCGTTGACCTGACAGCTGCTGATCAGAATCAGGCTGGAGGTGATCTGGCCGGTGACCGTGGTGGCGGCATTGGCACTGGAAACCAGCGCCAGGCCGAGCAGCGACAAACCTATCCTTGATGCAAACATACGCATGGTGTCCGTCCTCTACGGGGTTACCAGTCGAGCGTCACCGTCAGGGTGTCGGTATAGACCCCTGCCGGCACCGCGCGGGTATTCGCCACCACCGAGCCAAATACCGGAATGGGTATCTGTGCACCGCTGGTGACAGCGAAATTGTGTTGCTGGCCGATGCTGTAGCTCCGGGCGCCGGAGGGATCGACGAACAGCTGATAGGGAATGGTCTGGCGGCCGTTGCTCAGACGCCGGGTATTGCCGTCGCCGTGGGTGCCGCCATCAATGGTGACGGTGAAACCGGTGACCGAAGGGTTGCAGGCAACATTGAGTTTGCCGCTGCTGTCACCGTCGAGACTGGCCTTGATCGGCGCGTTCCAGGTCGGCCCCTGCTGACCGAAATCGAGTGTACCGAGGTCACTGACCGGGCTCGCTGGATTGCTGGTGTTGGTGACTTCGCAGCCGGCAATCAGGATCAGCCGCGCATTGATCTGCCCGCTCATCGCCGCTTGGGCGTCGTCGGCGAGCAGTACCAGCGCTCCTGCTGCGATCACCATCCAGTGCTTGCCTGTCATTGCGTCCGTCCCTGCTCCTTTTTGGTGATTCAACCACCGCGCTCAAAATCGAACGCCTTCCATGCACACCCACGTCCACCGGGTGCCTGTTGAAACCGTGATCACCAGGTGACCGTGACCTTGACCAGATCCGAATAACGGCTGACCTGTGGTACTTCGGCCAGCCGCTCGATCCGCGCGTACAACGGTAATTCCACGGTGCCGCTGTCCGGCACCCGCCCGCTGACCGGCACATCCACCACCAGCGGCACCCGTCGCGCTGCGTCCTGATACAAGCGGTACGGAATCGGCTTGCTGCCCATCGAACCGGCCATGTAGCGGACTTCCCCGACACCGCCATGCAAACCGCCGTCGACGCGCATCTGGTATGGCGTGTCCGGATTGCACTCCAGCCGTGGCAGGCGCTGATTGGTCAACGCCGCGCCCAGTGGACCGGCCGGGTCGTCAAGGCGCGCGGTGCTGCCGAAGTCGAGCACACCCAGTTGCTCGATGCCGGCCTCACGCTGCTGGCCGATCAATTGGCAGCCACGCTGCACATCGACGCGCACTTCGACCTGAAGATCCGCCGCATTGACGGGCGCAACGAGCACACCGAGCAGGCCCATGACCACATGTACATTCACTGCACCGTTCCTTGTCAGCGATCGCTTGCGACGTCGTTTCTGTGATTGAGGTTAGCAACGGTCGACGATTCCGCCAGTCGATTGGATCCATGGATCGCCCGGGATATGTTTCGAAAGGTTGGCAACTGGTTGGGCCATGTCGCTAAAAATAGCTGTACGTGCCGCATAAGTTTGTTCAATAACCGCCCACTCTCGAGTCATCGCGGTGGCTGGCAAAGTCGGCGTCTGGTTACACTATGTCGCCGCGCTTCCGGGAGCCGGTTCTACGAACACGGAGACGCCCACAGTGCCAGCCCAACCGCCGAAACGATCGCGACTGACCCAGCGCTGGCCGGCGTTGCGCCGCTGGTTGGGCAAGGGTTTGCCGGCCAGCGCCGGGCATGACGCCAGTGCCCAGTCGATCCGCGACTACTTCCGGCACAAGGCCAGCGGTCAGGGTTACACCCTCAGCCTCAGCCAGCAGCGCGTCATCGAGTGCATGGCGCAGCAGGCCAGCCTGTTGTTTGGCGCCAGCGGCCGAACCGCGCCGAGCCTGTATCTGTTCGGCGCCGTTGGACGCGGCAAGAGCTGGTTGCTCGATGGTTTCTTTCATGCCCTGCCGATCACCCAGAAACGGCGCCTGCATTTCCATCAGTTTTTTGCGCAATTGCATCAAGGCATGTTCAGCCATCGCGCGCAGGACGATGCCCTCGAAGCGACCCTCGACGAACTTCTGCAGGATTGTCGGGTGCTGTGTTTTGACGAGTTTCATGTGCATGACATCGGCGATGCCATGCTCATCACCCGGCTGTTCAAGGCATTGTTCAAACGACGGATTCTGCTGCTGGTGACCTCCAACTATGCGCCGGAGGGCCTGCTGCCCAATCCGCTCTATCACGCCCGTTTCAAACCGGTGATCGAGCTGATCAATACGCACATGCAGGTAATGGAGGTCGGCGGCCCGCACGATTACCGCAGTCACACACGCCACTCTGCGCAGCAGATTTTCACCCAAGGACATTATGTGTGGCCGGCCACGCCCGCACAGCGCGCCGCGCTGGAGCTGCCGCCCGCGGACGCGCCAGCCATCCAGTTAGCGGTCGGCACCCGACAGTTTCAGGCGCGCTTGTGTGAGGAACGGCGTGTCGGTTTTACCTTCAGCGATCTGTGCGAACAGCCGACGGCGGTCATGGATTATCTGGAACTGTGTCGACGTTTCGACCGCTGGATCATTGATGGTCTGCCGGAACTGGGAGAGTGCTCGATCGCCGCGCAACAGCGCTTCATCAACCTGATCGACGTGTTGTACGACCAGGACAAGCATCTGACGTTGCTCGGTCGCCTGCCCTTACGCGAAAGCCTCGACGGCCATGTCATTGACCTGGCGCGCACGCGCAGTCGGTTGGGGCAGTTGCAGCAAGTGCACAACAACGACTGAGCACGCCGACCCTGTGGGAGCGAGCCTGTTCGCGAAAGCGGTTGAACAATCACCATGAATGTCGACTGACCCGACGCCTTCGTCGGAACGCCGCCCGGAACAAGCTCGCTCCCACAGGGTTTTGTGGCGTTTTCAACATGCAACTCAGGCCCAGAACCTGCTTTGCCGTTATCATGTCGCCCATCCTCAGCGCCCCAGCGTCGCTCCACTGATCAATAGCGAACACCAACATGCACACCCTTGCTCAATTACGCGCCGGCGAGTTGTCGGGCATCACGCGGCTGGATCTGTCTTGCGGCCTGACCGAATTCCCGCGCGAGATTTTCGACCTGGCCGACAGTCTGGAAATCCTCAACCTCAGCGGCAACGCCCTGAGCAGTCTGCCGGATGACTTGCACCGTCTGACGCACCTGCGTGTGCTGTTCTGCTCCGACAACCCGTTCACCGAACTGCCAGCCTGCCTCGGCCAATGCGCGGCATTGACGATGATCGGTTTCAGGGCCAATCGCATCGTCAACGTACCCGGCGAAGCTCTGCCGCCGCACTTGCGCTGGCTGATCCTGACCGACAACTGCATCGAACACCTGCCGAGCGAACTGGGTGAACGTCCTGCGCTGCAGAAGCTCATGCTGTCTGGCAACCGTCTGCAGACGCTGCCGCCATCGCTGAGCAAGTGCCATCGGCTGGAGCTGCTGCGCATTTCCGCCAACCGCCTGACTGAACTGCCGCAGTGGCTGCTCGCGCTGCCGAGCCTGACTTGGCTGGCCTACGCCGGTAACCCGCTGGAAACCGAGGCGGACGCCGCCGCGCTAGAGGCGACAGCGCAAATCGACTGGTCGGCGCTACGTCTGGAGCAACGCTTGGGTGAAGGCGCCTCGGGGGTGATTTCCCGGGCGAGCTGGCAGCGCGACGATGGCTCAGTGACGCCGGTCGCAGTGAAACTGTACAAAGGTGAAATGACCAGCGATGGCTCGCCGCTGCACGAAATGAATGCCTGCATCACCGCGGGCCTGCATCCCAATCTGATCCGTATCGAAGGGCGCATCAGCGGCCATCCCGAGGGCCAGCAGGGGCTGGTGATGCAGTTGATCGATCCGTCGTTCGGCAACCTCGCCGATCTGCCAAGCCTGGCATCCTGCTCGCGAGATGTTTACGCCGCTGATTGCCGATTCAGTGCCGAGGTTGCGCTGAACATCGCCAAAGGCATCGCTTCGGCAGCCGATCACTTGCACCAGCAAGGCATCACCCATGGCGACCTCTACGGGCACAACATTCTGTTGAACGAGCGCGGCGATTGCCTGCTCGGGGATTTTGGCGGGGCATCGTTCCATGAAGTCGCCGACACAGTAGAAACGCGCGCGTTGCAACGCATCGAAGTGCGTGCGTTCGGGATTTTGCTCGGGGAGTTGCTGGCGCGCATCGACTCGGGGTTGAGTGATGAGCGGCGTGCGGTGTTTGAGGAGCTGGAGCGGCGTTGCTGTCAGGCGGATGTGCTCGCTCGGCCGGGGTTCGCAGAGGTCATGCTGCAGCTTGAGAATCTGTGACCGCTGCGCGGTCAATCCCGAGCAGGCTCACTCCTACAGTGGAGGGTGGTGATCACAATGATGTGTTCACTGGCCTGTAGGAGTGAGCCTGCTCTCGATGAGGCCCTCACTGACGCAGTCGATCAGCCTGCCAGGCCGACAAACATATCCTGCACGTCATCGTGGTTGTCGAGGCCTTCGAGGAATGCTTCAACTTCAGCCATCTGCTCATCGCTCAAACCGCTGACCGGGTTCTTCGGCTGGTAGCCCAGCTTGGCCGACAGCACGGTGAACCCTTGCTCTGGCAATGCCTTCTGCACCGAATCCAGATCGGTAGGATCGGTCAGAAACAGCGTCGCGCCGTCTTCGCCCGGTTCGAAATCCTGGGCACCGGCTTCGATCGCGGCCATTTCCGGATCGGCGTCCGGGGTTTCCGGCGAGGCTTCGATCATGCCGACGTGGTTGAAGTCCCAAGCCACGGAGCCGGAAGCGCCGAGTTGGCCCTTACGGAACGCCACGCGGATTTCGGCGACGGTACGGTTGATGTTGTCGGTCACACACTCGACGATCAGCGGCACCTGGTGCGGGGCGAAGCCTTCGTAGGTCACGCGATGGTATTGCACGGTTTCACCGAGCAGACCGGCGCCTTTCTTGATCGCGCGATCGAGGGTTTCCTTTGGCATCGAGGCTTTCTTGGCCTGTTCGACCACCAGACGCAGGTGTGCGTTGGTGGCGGTATCGGCACCGTTGCGGGCAGCGATGGTGATTTCCTTCACCAGTTTGCCGAAGATCTTGCCCTTGGCGTTGGATGCCGCTTCTTTGTGTTTAACCTTCCACTGTGCGCCCATTACTCACTCTCTTGATCTGTGGCGCCGAGACATCTATTGGCCGACGCGTGGCGCCAAGTTTATACGGCCTAAAGTCGGCAATCGACCAAAAAAATGCAACGCGGAATCGACATCTTCACCAGAGCTTGTAGGGCGATTCTGAAAAACGGCTTTGACATGACCATTCAGCGCTGTGGTTTCGTACCCTCTCAAGCCCGTATTGCCTGACAGAGCCTGTTCGAATGCTCAATGACAAGGAAAGTCCTTTTACCCTGACCCTGACCGACAGCGGCCTGAGCCTGCCGGTGCTGCGTTTTCAAGGCGAAGAAGCGCTCAACCAGCCTTACCGTTTCGACATCGAACTGATCGGCCTCGCGCCCGCCATGACGCCGGGTACATTTCTGCACCAACCGGCCTTTTTGCGTCTGGACGATCATCATGGGGTTCACGGCTTGATCGACAGTGCCAGTTGCGAGCATCGCGGTACGCATCGGATCGGCTATCGACTGACGTTGGTGCCACGTTTGCAAAGGCTGGCCCAGCCAAACAAGCGGCGCGTGTTTGTGCAACTGAGCGTGCCGCAGATTCTCCAGCAATTGCTCACGGAAAACGCCCTGCCCGGCGATGGCTACCGGATTGAAATGACTGTCGGCCATTACCCGCCCCGACCGTTTTGCATCCAGTACGAAGAAAGCGATCTGACGCTGCTGGACAGGCTTTGCGAAGAAGAAGGCATTCACTATCACTTCGAACACCGGGTCGACGGTCACGTTGTCGTGTTTGCCGATGACAGCCTGAGCCTGCCGCAAATGCCGGCGCTGCTGCCGTTCAAGGTGGGCGAGCAAACACCGTCACCGTGCGTCAGTGCGCTGTTCCAGCACCATCACGCTGCGCCCGTCGCCACGCTGCATGCCGTACGCAATCGAGGCCAGCAGGCAAGCGGTGACGATGCCGCCAACCACATCACGGCAACTGCCCTGCCACCGATACTCTCTCTCGAACAACGTCACCACGAACAACGCAGCCGTCGACATCTGGAGAGGCAACGCGGTCAGCACCGGACGATCAACGGCCGCAGTGACCGGGTCGGTTTGCTCAGTGGGCATCTGCTGCAAGTGTCGGCGCATCCAGTCAGCCACTTCAATGAACAATGGCGGCTTACCGCCCTGCGCCATCACGGGCAGCATCCGTCGATTCTTGACCCGACTCCAAACGCACACCGCTACCACAACGACTTCAGCGCCCAGCCCTGGTCATCCGACTTTCGCCCGGCGCTCAGACAACCCCGGCCCAGCGTTGCCGGCTATCACTTGGCCCGGGTGCTGGGGCCTGCCGGGCAACCGGCGCAACTCGATGATCA
The DNA here is from genome assembly GCF_022662375.1 of Pseudomonas sp. CROZ-RG-20F-R04-15. Taxonomy (GTDB): domain Bacteria; phylum Pseudomonadota; class Gammaproteobacteria; order Pseudomonadales; family Pseudomonadaceae; genus Aquipseudomonas. The sequence goes on from NZ_JAKNQL010000008.1 coordinate 142,390, forward strand.
GGGTCGAGTCGCCGTGCGACTGTGGCCTTCGGATACCAGGCACACGCTTGATCACCAGGCGATCTGGCTGCCCATCGCCATGACCCGGACCCATCGCCGCATCGCACCGGACGATTTGCCCTGCGCCGGCAGCGAAGTGTGGGTGAGTTTCCTCGACAGCGATCCGGACCGGCCGATTCTGTGCCTGGGCAACTCCCGCAACCCTACGCCTCGCGAGCCACCGCCCGCACGCGACAACAGCTTGTTGCTGGACTGGTTGTTCAATAGCGATACCCGCTGAATCCCCAGTGGAGGTCGTCGACTAACCTTTGTCAGCCTTGCCCGCCGCCGCGGCGAACTTCGCCAGACGCACATCCAGATGCCGAGGTCGCCGCCCGTGATCCTCGGCGCGTTCCTTGCGGCGGATGGCGTTGCGCACCATCAGTGAACCGAGATACCGGATCGGCTCCGGTGGAAAATAGCCCAGCGGCCCGTTGACCAGCGGCGAGCGCGTCCACGGGTTGTCCAGCCCCTGCACCAGCGAAGCAAGAATCTGCCCGCCCATATGACACGGGCCGACGCCGCTACCCGAATAACCGAAACCGTAAAACACATTGCCCGCGCTGCTCATCTGGCCGAAGAACGGTAACCCGGTGACCGAGCGATCTGACGGCCCGTTCCAGGCGGCATCGACTTTCACATCGGCAAAGGCCGGGAAAAAGTCCGCGAGGCTGTTTTTCAGCAGGCCGGCATACGGCGACGGCTGATCGAACACCGGCAGCATGCGCCCGCCAAACGCGAAGGTGTTGCCGCCCTTGCCGAGCATGATCCGGCCGTCCGGGGTGTTGTGGTAGTAGTGCACGAAAATCCGCGAATCGAGCACGGTCACGCCGCTGGTCAAACCGATTTCCTGCAACAGCTCCGGACGCGGTTCGGTAATCAGCATGTCGCTGGAGACAATCGCCACACTGCGTTCGAACTGCGGGAAGGCACGGGCCATCCACGCATTCATCGCCAGCACCACGCGATCAGCGATCACCGTGCCATTCGGCGTCTGCAGGCGTGCCGGCCGCCCCTCCTCCAGCCCGGTCATCGCGGTGCTTTCGTGGATTTTCACGCCCAGTTGCAACGCCACCCGACGCAAGCCGCGCACCAGTTTGCCCGGTTGCACGCTGGCCGCTGCCGGCGAGAACCAGCCTTCCAGGTGCTTGCTCGAACCGGCCATGCGCTGCACATCGGCGACCGGGCGCTGGCTGAACGAGTTGATGCCATTGCGCTCCAGCGCGGCGATCACCGCGTCAGTCGAGCCGACTTGCGCGCGGTTGGTCGCGGTGTACAGCGTGCCGTCGAGGCGGTAATCGGCATCGACGCCGTAGTGTTCGCAGAACTCGCCGATCGCATGAATGCTGCGTTCCGATTCCTTGACCAGACGTACCGCTTCTTCGACGCCAAACAGGCGCTCAAGGGTGAAATATTTTGCCGACCATGACAGCGCACAACCGCCGTTGCGCCCACTCGCGCCAGCGCCGCAGATGTCCGCTTCGATCAACAACACATCGAGTTCGGGGTTCTGTTGCTTGAGCATGATTGCCGTCCACAACCCGGTGTAGCCGCCGCCAACGATGCACACATCAGTGCGGACTTCACCCTGCAACGGCGGGCAGGTTTCAGAGGTGTCGGCCTGCAAGGCCTGCTCCAGCCAAAACGGTCTCATGTTTTTTCTCCAGTCAGTTGGCCGCGCCACAGCCTGCCGCGAACGCCGCAGCAGGCCGCGAGGCAAAGGGTTTCAGGAACGCAGGGGCTTGATCGTCAGCGGGCAATTGGGGATCGAGGCACGCGGTTCCATCACGCCAACCGGGCGGCTGTTCCAGTGCGGAATCAGCACCAGCGCCGAAAACAATGCGCAACCGGCGAAGACGATGAACACTGTCACCGAGTCGAAGTAACCCGGCAGCAAACCACCGAGTACCGCACCCACCGAGCCGCAGCCGTTGACGAAACCGGCAGCGGTGGCGCCGGCCTTGGCTTTGCCGAAATCGATCGCAGCGGCACCGCTGATCATCGAATCCGGTCCATACAAAGTCAGGCCCATGACGAACAGCAGCGCCACCACCAGCAAGACACTGCCGGTGTGCAACGCAGCCATGAACAGCGCCAGCGTCACGGTCAGCGCCAACAGGCTCAACACGCAGGCCGGCATACGCCGGGCGCCGAACAGCTTGTCCGAGGCCAGCCCGATCAGAATCGGCCCGAGCAATCCGGCCAGTTCGAACGAGGTGGGAATGATCGCCGCGCCGACCTTGCCGACACTGGGCATCTGTTCAAAGACAATCACCGGGCCCCACAACAGAATCGCGTAACGCGCCGGTTTCAACATGAAATACGCCAGGCCCAGCACCAGCACCGTGCGGTTACGCAGAATTTCTTTCAGCGGCTCCCACATGCTGAGCTTGCTGTTGGCTTCGGTTTCTTCTGCGGTCAGCTCAGGTTCCGGCTCGACCGCCGGCAAACCGACGTCTTCGGGTTTGTTGCGTTGGAAGATAAAAAACAACACCGCCACCACGGCGACCACCACCGCACTGGAAATGAACGCCGCGTGCCAGGTGCCCATCAAGGTATACGCCCACCAACCGGCGAACGGCGACGCCACCAGACCACCAAACGCGTAGCAGGAACTCCATAGGCCGAGCACCCGTCCGCGCTGCTGAGACGGGAAAAAACTGCCGAGGTTTTTGCACAATCCCGACCAGCCGGTGGACTGCGCCAGGCCCTGAATCAACATACAGGTAGCGAAGATCGGCAACGTGGCGAAACTGCCCATCACCAGCGCCGCTGCGGCGGAAATCAGCAAACCGCCGAGCACCACGACCCGTGGGCCAAAGCGGTCGGCGAGCATGCCCCAAGTGAACTGGCCGATGGCGTAAGCCGCCAGATAGATCGCATCGAGGTTGGCCATGGCCATTTTGTCGAGCATGAAGGTGGGGTCTTCGGCGATGCCGAGTTTGGCCACCGAAAACGCTTTGCGGGTGAAGTAGAACGCGGCATACGCCAGCCAGGTAATCGCGAAAATCTGCATGCGCCAACGCGCAATGGTGCCGATGTGCTTGTTCATGGTGGTTCTGACCTCAGGGTGTGAGTGTGCCGGCAGAATCGTTAAGAAAAACGCCTGTGTTTTTATTGTTGAGCACCGCGATATCGCTCTATCCCTCTGGCGATACCGGTCAGATGAGTCCTGCTGTTGCACGCACAGGCTCATGGCTCACCGTGCTGCCCGAGCGGGCAGTCAGCGATGGCGTGCGCCGATCAAAGCAATTACTGTTTAATAAATAAAATCGATTTATCGTATTTCACACATAAGCTCAGCTTGTAACTGACTTAACGATCAGGTGACTTCATGTCGGTTTCCCACGCCCAACTCAAAGCCTTCCACGCCGTGGCCGTGCATGGAAGCTTCACCAAAGCCGCCGAGCGTCTTTTTCTCACGCAACCGGCGATTTCCGACCAGGTGCGCAAACTCGAAGAACGCTTCGGCGTTTTGCTGTTTCACCGCAATAAACGTTCCGTGCGCCTGACTGACTTGGGCGAGCGCTTGCTGGCGATCACCCAGCGTCTGTTCGTGATTGAAGCGGAAGCGCAGGAACTGCTGCAGGAATCCCAGGCCTTGCAAACCGGCAGCCTGATTCTGGCGGTGGATGCGCCGGTGCACGTGCTGCCGCAGATCGCGCGGTTCTGCGAGCGCTATCCGGGGATCAGCGTGAAGATCGAAACCGGCAATACCGATGAATCGCTGTTTCGCCTGTTCAACTATCAGGCGGATCTGGCGTTACTGGGGCGCGATGTCACAGATGAACGCTTGCTGTGCGTTCCATTGCGTAACGATCCGATGGTGGCGTTTGTCTCGCGCAATCATCCGTGGGCCGAGCGTGAATCGATTTGCCTGGAAGACTTGGATGACACGCCGCTGGTGCTGCGTGAACACGGATCGGTGACGCGGCAGACACTGGAAGAGGAAATGGCCCGGGCCGGATTTCGCATCCGTCCGGCGATTCAGGTCGAGGGCCGGGAAGCGGCGCGTGAGGCGGTGGTGGTCGGGATTGGTGTCGGCGTGGTCTCGGCGGCAGAGTTTGGTGCGGATTCGCGGGTGTGCGCGTTGCCGATTGTCGATTGCACGCGACGGCTGACGGAGACGCTGGTGTGTTTGCGTGAGCAAAGCAATCGACGGGTGGTGGCGACCTTTCTCGATATGGTTCGCGCCAGCCTCCCCGGTTCCTGATCGTTCCCACGCTCTGCGTGGGAACGCCTCAACGGACGCTCCGCGTTCGGCTTTGGATGGGGCGCAGAGCGTCCCGGGCTGCATTCCCACGCAGAGCGTGGGAACGATCACGGGGCGGCGGGTGCCAGGCCAAAGAACGCTTGGATCAAGCGCAACTCCCGACGCCGCTCCATGCAACCGATCATGTGCCGGTTCATCAGCCCGTCCCCGACAATCGGAATCGCCATCACTCGCGGATCATGGCTGACCTCCACCGACGACACCACGCCAACACCCAACTCGGCCGCGACGGCTTCAGTCACCGCCTCACGGCTATCAAGTTCGAGCAACACACGCGGATGGATCGACGCCTGCGCACACGCCTGATCGAACGTACGCCGGGTGATCGAACTCGGCTCGCGCAGCACCATGATCACCTGATCCAGTTCCTTGAGTTTCACTTCCCCGGCGCGCATCGCCCACGGGTGCCCCGCCGGCACCAACGCGCAAATTCGCGATTCGCTTAGCGCCTGCAGATGCAGGCCCTTGCGCGGCTCGACTTCGGTCAATACCGCCACATCGGCGTGTTCCGACAACAATGCTGCGAGCGTTTCCTGGGCATTGCCCAAACGCAGATTGACGGTGATCCCCGGATAGCGCGCACGCAGGCTGGCCAGCATTGGCATGACCATATGCGGCCCGTCCGCCGCCACTTCCAGCCGCCCGGTCAACAACTGCCGGTTGGCCTCGAGCATCGTCTGCGCCTCTTCCGCGAGGCCAAACATCGCGCGGGTGATCGCCGCGAGTTTGGTGCCCTCCTCGGTCAGTTCGACCCGTCGCGCGGTGCGCCGTAAAAGGGTGATCTGGTAGTGCTCCTCCAGCGCTTTGATGTGCCCGGTGACCGCCGGCTGACTGATGAACAACCGCGCGGCGGCGCGGGTGAAGCTGCCTTCGCGGGCCACGGCGTCGAAGGCGCGGAGCTGAAACAGGTTCATGAATAACTCTCACTGATGGCTGGCATAACAACAAACAATTTGATTGATGCAACGGCGAATTGCAACGTATGCCCCGTAGCTTCATCCCACAGCGCAATCCGAGGACACACGAATGAGTATCGCCGAACCCATCCTGCTCACTCCCGGCCCGTTGACCACTTCGGCCCGCACCCGCCAGGCGATGATGGTCGACTGGGGGTCATGGGATGACCGCTTCAATCAACTGACCGCCAGCCTTTGCGAACAATTGCTGGCGATCCTCAACGGCGCCGCGACTCACCACTGCGTGCCATTGCAAGGCAGCGGCACCTTTGCCGTCGAAGCCGCCATCGGCACCTTGGTGCCGCGTGACGGCAAAGTACTGGTGCTGATTAACGGTGCCTACGGCAAGCGTCTGGCGAAGATCTGCGAAGTGCTTGGCCGCGCGTTCAGCACTTTCGAAACCGCTGAAGACGAACCGACCACCGCCGCCGACGTTGACCGTCTGCTGCGCGCCGACAGCGACATCACCCACGTTGCGCTGATCCATTGCGAGACCAGCACCGGGATTCTCAATCCGCTGGCGGAGATTGCTCAGGTCGTTGAGCAACACGGAAAACGCCTGATCATCGACGCCATGAGTTCCTTCGGTGCCTTGCCAGTGGATGCGCAGCAAGTGCCGTTCGACGCACTGATCGCCGCTTCCGGCAAGTGTCTGGAAGGCGTACCGGGGATGGGGTTTGTCTTCGCCCGCAAAGAATCTCTGGCCGCAGCCGCCGGCAACTCGCATTCGCTGGCGATGGACCTGTACGACCAGCACGCCTACATGATCAAGACCGGGCAATGGCGCTTCACTCCGCCGACCCACGTGGTCGCGGCGCTGCACGAAGCGCTGCTGCAATACAACGAAGAAGGTGGCCTGCCGGCACGGCATGCGCGCTATGCCGCCAACTGTCAGGCGCTGATGGAAGAGATGGGCAAGCTCGGTTTGCGCAGCTTTCTGCCAGCGGCGATTCAGGCGCCGATCATTGCCACGTTCCATGCACCGCAAGATCCGCGTTATCAGTTCAAGGATTTCTACGAACGGGTCAAGGCCAAGGGTTACATCCTCTATCCGGGCAAATTGACCCAGGTCGAGACCTTCCGCGTCGGCTGCATCGGCCACGTCAGCCCGGACGAAATGCGCCAGGCCGTCGCGGCGGTCGGCGACGTGCTGCGCGAGATGGAAGTCCTCGACATCTAAAACCCACCCTTAATCCCCTGTGGGAGCGAGCTTGCTCGCGAATGCGTCGTCTCAGGCGACATCAATGGTGACTGTCAGACCGCATTCGCGAGCAAGCTCGCTCCCACAGTTTGAATTGCATCGCCAACTCAGGAATTGATTGCCATGAACTATGTAAACCCAAACAAGCTGCAAGCCGCGATCCTCGACTGGGCCGGTACCGTGGTCGATTTCGGCTCTTTCGCGCCAACGCAGATCTTCGTCGAAGCCTTCGCCGAATTCGACGTGCAGGTCTCCATCGAAGAAGCCCGTGGCCCGATGGGCATGGGCAAGTGGGACCACATCCGCACCCTCTGCGACCAGCCGCAAGTGGCCGAGCGTTATCGCAAGGCGTTCGGCCGCACGCCGACCGATGACGACGTCACCGCCATCTACAACCGCTTCATGCCGCTGCAGATCGAAAAGATCGCCGAACACTCGGCGCTGATTCCAGGCGCGCTGGAGACCATCGCCAACCTGCGCCAGCAAGGGATCAAGATCGGTTCCTGCTCCGGCTACCCGAAGCAAGTGATGGACAAGGTCGTCGAACTGGCCGCCACCAACGGCTACGTCGCTGACCACGTGGTCGCCACCGACGAAGTGCCGAATGGCCGCCCATGGCCGGCTCAGGCGCTGGCCAACGTGATCGCGCTGGGCATCGACGATGTCGCGGCGTGCGTAAAGATCGATGACACCGTGCCGGGCATTCTCGAAGGCCGCCGCGCCGGGATGTGGACGGTCGCGCTGATCTGCTCGGGCAATGCGCTGGGTCTGGATTACGCCGGTTTCCGTGCCTTGGGCAGCGATGAGCTGGCCAGCGAACGCAAACGCATTCACGCGCTGTTCGAAGGCTCGCGCCCGCACTACATGATCGACACCATCATCGACTTGCCGGAAGTGATTGCCGACATCAACAAGCGCCTGGCCAAGGGTGAAATGCCCCAACACGGCTAGTTTCACCGAGACGATGAAAACCGCTGATTGCAAACGCAATCAGCGGTTTTTTATTCCATCTGCATAAATGCAATCAAGCAAACTCAAGAAGTTATTCCGAGACAAGATCACCTGCGGCGTCAAAGGCCAGACCGTCCGGGTATTTAATACTGCCATCCGGAAGCTTTACTGTTCCATCTGCCCACTCAATACGCCCATCTGCATATTCGATCGTATCATCTGGCCACACGATTCGGCCGTCGGGATACTCTACCCGACCATCTTCATATTGAATAATTCCGTCGGGACGTGTTACCGAAGTTTTATCCGCATCAATCCGACTACCGTCCGGCAATGTCGTCGAACCATCCTGGTGGGTTGTGGCACCGATGGCTTGAATCAGTGCAATCAAGGCAATCGGGTCAACATTGATGTTGACCGTCGGCCACGGCATTGGCGGTCGCTTTGTGTCGACTGGATCAGTCGGCAGGGTTGGCGCTACGGGCGTGGTTGGCGCCACCGGTTTGGTCGGGGCTACAGGTCGGGTCGGTGCCACCGGCTTGGTTGGGGCTACAGGTCGGGTCGGCGCCACCGGTTTGGTTGGGGCTACAGGTCGGGTCGGTGCCACCGGTTTGGTTGGGGCTACGGGTCGGGTCGGTGCCACCGGTTTGGTTGGGGCTACAGGTCGGGTCGGCACCACGGGTTTGGTCGGGGCTACAGGCTTGGTCGGCGTCACAGGCTTGGGCGGGGTGATGGAGGGCCGTGGTTTTGGAGTCGGTTTCGGGATCGGAGCCTTAGCCATATCTTTCTTAATCGCATAAGTGTTTTTTCGCTGGACTGCTAAAGTAATTTTTTTCATTTCCACAAACTCAACATAATAAGAAGATTACAAACTACAAGCCTTAGAGAACAACCAAGGCCCTGACAAAACAATAATCACCCCAAGCCAACAACTCAAATCAAAGCAAACACAAGATATAAACAACATACAGTTACACCAACAACTTAAAACACCACCCAACAACTTCCCCGACACTAAAATCCAACAACTTCAAAACCACGACTTTTTGGCTGCGGCGTTTCGGCAGCAAAAAACACTGATTACTTCAGGCAAAAACATCACATCAGGTTTACAGTTGATATAGGCCGTCGCACAAGAAACGGTACCCGTAAACCCTGACCGATGAGGAAACACCGTATGCCGTGGACAAGCTCCGAATCGCGCTACAGTACCGTGTCAGTCCTGTTGCACTGGCTGATGCTGGTCTTGTTGGTGCTGGTGTACGCCAGCATGGAATTGCGCGGCCTCTTCCCTAAAGGCAGTGGCGGGCGCACGTTGATCCGCGAAGTGCATTACATGCTCGGCCTGACTGTGTTTGTGCTGGTGTGGTTTCGCCTGCTCGCCCGCAGCCTCGGCCCGGCACCGAAAATCTTTCCGGCTTCACCACAATGGCAAACCGTACTGGCGCGGCTGATGCACTGGGCGCTGTACCTGTTCATGATCAGCATGCCGATTCTCGGCTGGCTGATTACCAGCGCCGAAGGCCATCAAGTGATGTTCTATGGTTTTGATCTGCCGCTGCTTGTCGCGGAGAACAAGGATTTCGCCAAGCAGGTCGAGCACTGGCATGTGCTCATTGCCACGATCGGCTACTGGCTGATCGGCCTGCATGCGCTGGCGGGGATCTATCACCATTATGTGGTGCGCGATAACACGCTGCTGCGGATGATGCCCAAGCGCGGTTGACCGTCAGGGGCTGGCGATAAAACCGCGCCGGCCCTGCAAGCCACCGGTGTGAATGAAGATCAGCCGCATGCCGATGGTGAACCTGCCCGCCTCGACCTGCTGTTTGAGCGCGAGCAACGCCTTGCCGGTGTACAGCGGCTCCAGAGGAATGCCGCTGGTCTGCTCGGTTTGTTCGATGAACGCAAGCAACGCCGGATCAACCTTGGCAAAGCCGCCACGGCTGGCGTCGAGCAGTTCATAATTCCCGTTGCCGTGCCCTGCGGCTTGCAGGATCGACTCGACTTGCGGCGCCACACCGTGATCGTCCGGCACCGCCAGCGCGCCATAGACCGGGTGGGCGCCTGCTTCGGCCAGCACCAGTCCCGCCAATGTGGTGCCGGTGCCGCAGGCCAGCCACCAAGCGTGATAATCACTCCAGCCCAGTGTGTGCAGTTGCGCTTGCGCCTGCTGTTGGATGGCGGCACAGCCAAGCGCCCCAGCTAATCCACCGCCGCCCTCGGGCACCGCATACAACTGCGGATACTGCGCGTGCCAAGGTTCCCAAAAGCCTGGTTGATTTCGCGCGCGATAGCCACCGTAACCCAACCAGTGCAACTGCATGCCGAACGCCTGCAGATCCTGCACGGTCGGCGTTTCCTGTGCATGCCCGCGCAGCAGCCCCACGGTTTTGAACCCCAGCCGTTTACCCGCCGCCGCCAATGCGTGCAGATGATTGGAATGCGCACCACCGAGACTGATGATGCCTTCGGCCCCTGCGCGGTCTGCCGCTTTGAGGTGTTCGATGAGTTTGAACCACTTGTTGCCGCTGATCAGCGGGTCGATCTGGTCGAGGCGCAGGATGGCGACTTCAATGCCGGCGGCTGCGAGCCAGTCCAGATGAAGGTGTTCGAGGGGGGCTTGGGGTAGCCAATCGGAGGGAGGCAAAAGCATGGGCGGCGGTTCGATCTGGACAGAGCCGGCATTCTAGTCGCTCACAAGCCGCCATCGCGAGCAGGCTCACTCCTACATTGGTTTGTGGTGCTCACCGAATCTGTGAACAACACAACCCTTGTGGGAGCGAGCCTGCTCGCGAAGGCGTCGTGTCAGTCGACAGGTGTGTTGGCTGACACTCCGCTTTCGCGAGCAGGCTCGCTCCCACAGGTTAAGCGGTGAAGCTTAAAGTTCAGCGGCGAGGCGCGAGCCCTGGTTGATCGCACGCTTGGCATCCAGCTCAGCCGCGACATCCGCGCCGCCGATCAGGTGTACATTCTGCCCCGCTTCAACCAGGCCATCGTGCAGTTCACGCAATGGATCCTGCCCCGCACAAATCACAATGTTGTCCACCGCCAGCAGTTGCGGCTCGCCGGTTTCGCCGATGCGAATGTGCAGGCCTTGGTCATCAATGCTCAGATATTCAACGCTGTTAAGCATCTGCACCTGCTTGTTCTTCAGACCGGTACGGTGAATCCAGCCAGTGGTTTTACCCAGACCATCACCAACCTTGGTTTTCTTGCGCTGCAACAGAAACACTTCGCGCGCTGGGGCATGCGGTGCAGCTTTGATTCCCGCCACGCCACCGCGTGCCTCCAGTTGCGTATCGATGCCCCACTCTTTCCAGAACGCGGCACGATCCTGACTGGTCGCCACGCCTTCATGAACGAGGAATTCCGAGACGTCGAAACCGATGCCACCGGCGCCGATCACTGCCACGCGTTTGCCAACCGGTTTGCGCTCGAGGATCACGTCCAGATAGCTCAGCACCTTGGCGTTGTCGACGCCCGGAATCGCCGGGACACGCGGCGCAATACCGGTGGCGAGGATAATTTCGTCGTATCCGCCTTCAACCAGTTTCGCCACGTCGACGCGGGTGTTCAGGCACACCTCGACGTGAGTGGTCTGCAACTTGCGCTTGAAGTAACGCAGGGTTTCGAAAAACTCTTCCTTGCCCGGCACGCGCTTGGCAATGTTGAACTGGCCGCCGATTTCGCTGGCCGAATCGAACAACGTCACCTGATGGCCGCGCTCGGCGGCCACGGTGGCGGCGGACAACCCGGCAGGGCCAGCGCCCACCACGGCAATCTTCTTGATCTGCTGCACCGGCAGGTAGTTGAGTTCGGTCTCGTGGCAAGCGCGCGGGTTGACCAGGCAACTGGTCAGTTTGCCGCCGAAGGTGTGGTCGAGGCACGCCTGGTTGCAACCGATGCAGGTGTTGATTTCGTCGGCGCGACCTTCGGCAGCCTTGTTGACGAAGTCCGGGTCGGCGAGGAACGGCCGCGCCATCGAGACCATGTCGGCATCACCTTCGGCAAGAATCTGCTCGGCGATTTCCGGGGTGTTGATGCGGTTGGTGGTGATCAGCGGAATCTTCACCGAGCCACGCAGCTTGGCCGTGACCTTGCTGAATGCCGCACGCGGCACCTTGGTGGCGATGGTCGGAATCCGCGCTTCGTGCCAGCCGATACCGGTGTTGATGATGGTCGCACCGGCCTGCTCGATGGCTTTGGCCAGGGTGACGATCTCGTCCCAGGTGCTGCCGCCCTCGACCAAGTCAAGCATCGACAAACGGAAAATGATGATGAAGTTCGGGCCGACGGCTTCGCGCACGCGGCGAACGATTTCCACCGGCAGGCGCATGCGGTTTTCGTAACTGCCGCCCCAACGGTCGGTGCGGTGGTTGGTGTGCGCGGCGAGGAACTGGTTAATGAAATAACCTTCCGAGCCCATGATCTCGACGCCGTCATACTCGGCAGTCTGCGCCAGTACCGAGCAGGTGACGAAGTCGCTGATCTGCTTCTCGATGCCTTCCTCGTCCAGCTCTTTCGGTTTGAACGGGTTGATCGGCGCCTGAATCGCACTTGGCGCGACCTGCTTCGGGCTGTAGGCATAGCGACCGGCGTGAAGAATCTGCATGCAGATCTTGCCGCCCGCGTCGTGCACCGCGCGGGTGACGATGCGGTGCTTGAGCGCTTCTTCCTCGGTGGTCAGTTTGGCCGCGCCGGAGTAAACCCCGCCCTCGTCGTTCGGACCAATGCCGCCGGTGACCATCAGGCCGACACCGCCACGCGCACGCTCGGCGAAGTACGCCGCCATGCGTTCGAAGCCACCCGGTTTCTCCTCCAGGCCGGTGTGCATCGAGCCCATCAGGGTGCGGTTGCGCAGCGTGGTGAATCCCAGGTCCAGCGGGGCCAACAGGTGCGGGTAATGAGCGGCGGTCATCGGTAACTCCACAACGAGCGATCACGGAAAAAGTTGCGGGCGCTCTGCGGCCCCCGTCAGTCATGTGCCACAGACTAAGAGTCGCATCGCTGTCACTCAATGACCGTAACTGACAACTTATTGATCCAAATGCGCAGCGCCCCTTGGCAACCAGCGCCATGGGCCCTACCCTAGTCGCCACACCCTGTACCCGGTTGTCGTTGGTTTTCATGCGCAAACTTTTGTACCTGACGTTTTCCATGGCCCTGGTGGCTGTCCTTACTACCTACGCCATGTGGGCGGCGGACCGGCCGGCGGGGCATTACCTGTCGGACCTGCGCATAAAAGTGGCGGTCGATCAGGGCACGCCCGGCGACCGTGGCAATCTGCTGGGCATCCAGCCCGAACTGTTTCCCACTGACTATCAAAGCCCCGAACGCCTGCACCGCAAACTCGCGGCGTATCTGCAGCAGGCCCAGGATCAAGGTCTGCTGAGTGAGAAAACCGTGGTGGTGTTGCCGGAAAACGTCGGCACCTGGTTGCTGCTCAGCGGCGAGAAAGACGAGCTGTATCAGGCGCCGTCCCTTGCCGAGGCAATGAACTGGCTGGCAGCGAGCAATCCATTGTTGTTCGCCCGCGCCTGGCTCAGCGCCAATGGCAGCGACCGCCTCAACGACGCGTACCTGCGGATGAAATCCAGGGCGATGGCCAAGGATTACCAAGCCCTGTTCGGCGGCCTGGCCAAGGAATTTCACGTGACACTGGTGGCCGGCTCGATCGTGCTACCGGAACCGAGCATCCGCGATGGCCGGCTGAAACCCGGCAGCGGCGCCCTGTTCAACAGCAGCGTAGTGTTCGGTCGCGACGGCGTGCCGCTTGGCCAGCCACAGCGGCAGATGCACCCGGTGTTCGATCAGCGTGAAGTGATCGAAGGCGCAGACAAACACCAGATCAATGTGGTGGACACCCCGGCCGGGCGCCTCGGCGTGCTGATTGGCAGCGACAGTTGGTATCCGGACAACTACCGCACACTCGACGAGCAAGGCGCACAATTGGTCGCGGTGCCGGCGCAGGTGTTCGGCCAGGGTGCGTGGAATCAACCGTGGCGCGGCTACAAAGGTTCAAGTACGCCGGGTTCGGTCAGCCTCAAACCCGGTGAAGTCACCGAAGGACAGGCCTGGCATCGTCTGACGCTGACCGCACAACCGCCGAGCAGTCGGGCGATTGCCGGCATCAGCGTGTTCCTGCGCGGGCAGTTCTGGGACAAGGCCAGTGCCGGTCAGAGCTTCCTCAGCAGCAACGGTCAGCAGTTCGCCGATAGCGAAGCCCGTGGCGCGCGTTTGTTGAACATCTGGTTGTAAGCCATGAAGCCACTGCCGATGCGCCTCGGGGATCTGTCGGTGGGCTTCGTTCACAGCCTCGCTGATGCCGTGCGCAGTCATGCGGCCGACCCGCAGCCGCTGCTCGAGCAATATGGTCTGGACGCCGCGCGATTGGCCGAGGCCGGGGCGCGCTTGTCGATTCCGCGCTACATGCGTCTGGGTCATGCGGCGATTCAGTTGACCGGCGATTCGGCGCTGGGCTTGCGCATGGGTCAGCTCAGTCGCCTGAGCCAGGCCGGGCTGGCCGGTGTCACCGCCGCCCAAGCGCCAACCGTGCGCGAAGCCGCGCGCTGCCTGATCCGTTTCGAGGCGCTGTACGGCTCCAACTACCGTGGCCAGTCCAGTTTCCACGAAGATGCCCATGGCGCGTGGCTGCGTTTCTATTCGATCAGCCCGTACAACGCCTATAACCGTTTTGTCGTGGACTCGATCATCGCCGGGTGGCTGCACCAGCTCTCCAGTGTCGGCCGCGAGCCGTTGCGCGCGGAACGCATCGACATCGAATTCGAAGCGCCGGATTATCGCGAGGCTTACAGCGTGCTGGGGTATTGCCTGATCCAGTTTGGCGCCGAACGCAATCAGCTGCGCCTGAACCTCGACAGCCTCGCACAGCGTAATCCCGAGCATTGCCCGAGTACCTGGCGGCATCTGCTGCAACTGTGTGAACGGGAACTGGAACAATTGACCCGCACCCGCAGCCTGCGTGAACGCATCACTCAGCTACTGGGGCCGTTGCTCAATGGAGGCCGGGAGCCCGACCTGGAAGAAGTGGCGGCACGCCTGAAGCTGCCGACCTGGACCTTGCGGCGCAAACTGGCCGAGGAAGGCACGCAGTTTCGCGCAATCCTCAACGACACGCGCCGTGATCTGGCGATGACGTATATCCGCGATACTGAACTGGCCTTCGGCGAAATCGCCTACTTGCTGGGTTTTGCTTCAGCCGAAGCATTCCAGCGAGCCTTCAAGCGCTGGAGCGGTCAGACGCCCGGCGAATTCCGTCGCAGCCATCGTAAATCCGCCTGACGCTTACAGCTCGGTGGCGTCCTCGGCGGGTTCCAGAGGATCCAGTTCAAAGGCCTGGTATTCGAGCAGCTCTTCTTGATAGTCATCCATCGCGTAATCCCCCTGCTGCTCTCTTGAATGGGCCTGAGCAAATGCCCAGTGCCTCGAGCTTAACGTGCTCGTGTGAAGGAAAAGTGAAACCTGGCCTTCATGAATAAAACGTAGCAGACGGTCAGGAATTTATCGCGGGACTTTTGTCCGGGGAATGTAACGAAATTTAAGGCCCCCAAAAAACCCCTGTGGGAGCGAGCCTGCTCGCGAAGGCGGCCAATCAGTCACATGCGTGCTGAATGTTCCGACGCTTTCGCGAGCAGGCTCGCTCCCACAGGGGCGGCGTTGAGGCTTGATTATTGGCCGGACGCTGGCATCGCCGGAATCGGCTCGGATGGCGGCGGGATGTCCGGGTTGGTCGGTGGCGTGATGGTTTCGGTCGCAGGTGCAGGTTCTGCGCTCGGGGCTGGCGTGATCGGCGCGGCCTCTGCCGGTGGAGCGACCGGTTCCGACGTTACTGGCGGGGTTTCGGCAGGTGCTGGCGCCGGTACTGCAGCCGGGGCCGGCGTTGCTGCGGGTTCGGCCGCCGGAGTCGGTGTTGGCGCCAGCGCTGCCGGCGCAGCCTTCCCCTCAGGCACACCCAGATCAGCTTTCGGTTTCTCTTCGATATGCGCCGCTTTCTTCGCATCTGCCGGCATGAACTGCTCGACCAGGGTAAAGAAACGCTCGTAGAACTTCTGTGCGGTCACCGTCTCGCTGGCCACCTTGACCATCGAATCGTCGGACGAGCCGATCGGCATCGACACCGAGCCCAGCACACCCACGCCGAGACTGGCCGAGTTGTTGGTCTTCTTCAGTGCGTATCGATCCTGCAAAGCGTTGGCGAACATCGTCGCATGGTGCCTGGCGCTGCCGTCATCGGCGCAGACCACATTGAAGCTGATCTCCATGTGGGTGTCGCCGGTTTGCTGGAAACTCTTGTGGCCGCTGACCAGTTTCGGGTCGCTGCTGGTAATGATGTAGCCCTGGCTGAGCAACGCACGGCGAGCCGCTTCGCAACTGACCGAGTCGGTCACCGGGTAATTGCGCGAAAACGTACCGGAGTCATCGAAGTTCTCATGCTCATACATCGGCTTGTCTTTCGAACAGCCGGCAACAGCGGTCAACAACAGCGCCAACCCGACTACACGCATGGGAGTGGAAATCAACATTGAACATCCTGAGAGAAAACAGTCCGGGGCGTATTGTGCAACAGATCGCTGCCCCGCTGCGCATGGATTAGTGTCTTAAAGCAGTTACAACTCTATCGACCCTCGGTTGCGGGAAAAAGTCGCAACGCCAGATGATCGATGAACACACGCAATTTCGCCGTGGCGTGGCGACTCGATGGCCATAGGACCCAGAACTGCCCGGTGTGTTCCAGATGCGCGTCGAGCACCCGCTGCAAGCGCCCTTGCGCCTCAGCCTCGCGGGTCATGAAGTCCGGCAGACAGGCAATGCCCATGCCGGCCAGCGCCGCGTGGCTTACCGCCTCAATCGACGTACTGACCAACCGCGTCGGCAACGTCGGCTCTGCGGCACCCTCCGCGCGAATCAGCGGCCAGGTTTCCAGTTTGCCGGTGGCATGAAACGTATGCCGAAGGCACGCGTGATCCGCCAGATCGGCGGGCGTCTGCGGCACACCGCGTTGCGCCAGATAAGCCGGACTGGCCACCAGCACCATGTGAAACTCGCCCAAGGCTCGCGCCATCAGTCGTGAATCCCGTGGCTTGCCAGTGCGGATCACGGCATCAAAACCTTCCTCAACCACATCGACCATGCGATCGGTCAAATCCAGATCAAGTTCAATCAGCGGGTACAGCGCCATGAACTCGTTCATCACCGGCATCACCAGACCATGCACCTGCGGCAGGCTGATGCGCAATTTGCCGTGGGGTTTGGCAGCGGCATCGCACAGCTCGAACTCCGCCGCCTCGACCTCCGCGAGGATCCTGCGACAGCGTTGAAGAAACAGCGCACCTTCACTGGTCAGCGTGACGCTGCGCGTGGTGCGTTGAAACAACCGCACGCCCAATCGCGCCTCCAGCCGCGCAATGCTTTTGCCCACCGCCGACGATGACACCCCTTGCAGCCGGCCCGCCTCAGTAAAACTACGCGTCTCGGCGACCTGAACGAACACCGAAATACTGCCCAGGCTATCCATACCACCCTCCCATTGCCGACATCCGTGTCCGATATGTTCGGAACCTTAACCCGTTTTTCGCCGATGTGCAGCGCCCTACCCTGTGCTCCTCGTCAACACTGCACAAGGATGCCGGCTCATGAACGATGCCCAACTCGGTTGCCCCGCACTTGAACAACCCGTCGATCGCCGCGAGCGATTACCCCTCGCCGCGCTACTGGCACTGGCCACCGCCGGATTCATTACGGTCATGACCGAAGCCATGCCCGCCGGCCTGTTGCCGCAGATGAGCAGCGGCCTGAACGTTTCCCAGGCGCTGATCGGGCAACTGGTTACGCTGTACGCGCTCGGTTCGATCCTGGCAGCGATCCCGCTGACGATCGCCACCCGCGGCTGGCGAAGAAAACCGCTGCTGCTGGCCGCCATCGCAGGCTTCGCCATCGCCAACAGCCTCACCGCCCTGTCGCAGTGGTACTGGCTGACGCTGTTTGCGCGGTTTATTGCCGGCGTATTTGCCGGGTTGCTGTGGGCACTCCTGGCAGGTTACGCAAGCCGCATGGTCGCCCCGCACTTGCAAGGCCGCGCCATAACCGTAGCGATGCTCGGCGCGCCACTGGCGCTGTCGCTGGGAATCCCCGCAGGCACCCTGCTCGGCACCCTGGTCGGCTGGCGCCTGAGCTTCGCCATCATGACCGGACTGACCGTTGCGCTGGTGATCTGGGTGCACTGGCAAGTCCCGGACTTCGCCGGCGAACGCGTGGCAAACCGCATGCCGCTGCGTCAGGTATTCACCTTGCCCGGCGTGCGATCCGTGTTGTTGGTCACGCTTACCTACGTTGTCGCGCACAACTTGTTGTACACCTACATCGCGCCGTACCTGCAGCCATCCGGGCTTGATGCCAATGTCGACCGCGTGCTGCTGGCATTCGGCCTCGCTTCAGTGTTGAGCTTATGGATCGTCGGCAGCCTGATTGACCGCTGGCTGCGCGAACTGGTGTTGATCAGTGCCGGGCTGTTCATGCTGTCAGCGGTCGTGCTGGGCCTGTGGCGCGATTCGCCGATTGTCATCTACATCGCTACCGCTGTCTGGGGACTGGCGTTCGGCGCCATGCCATCGCTGCTGCAAACCGCATCTGCCAAAACCGCGAAAGAGGCTGCCGATACAGCGCAATCGATGCTGGTGACGTTGTGGAATGTCGGGATTGCGGGTGGCGGCTTGGTGGGTGGTGTGTTGTTGGGCAACCTCGGTGTGGGGGTATTCCCATGGATTGTTGCTGGGTTGTTGGTGTTGACACTGTTTGTGACGGTAAAGGCTCGGGGCCATGGTTTTCCAAGGGCGGTATGAGACCGAATGAGCTGTTGGATTGAGGCCAGACGCCTGGAAATCGGTGGATTGACAGGCCGCCATCGCGAGCAGGCTCACTCCTACAATGAAACTGAGTACATCAGACAGAAGATTGGTCGGCTGGCAGGCCGCCTTCGCGAGCAAGCTCGCTCCCACATTTTAATAATGTGTGCGGCCCACGCGGCAAAGCCGCCCCACTCAACAGGATGAGCGTTAGCTCGGCTGCAGCTTTTGATCTTGATCCACCGGTCCCGTCGGCAGGCTGAGTGGAGGGGTTTATCCGGGGGTGGGAGCGCAGCGACCGTTTGGCGAAGCCAAACACATCGAGAGGAGGTGCAGCGAAGCAAACCGTAGGCGATGCCCCCCGGATGAATCCCGGAGCGAAGGAACCCCGAGCTTTAGCGAGCGGGCCGAACGTTGGGACAAGCCTTTTTGGGTACTTTTTCGGCGTCTGGAAAAAGTGCCTCGCCGTAAGGGCGAAACCGCCAGCGGCAACCCCCGAAGCAACGGATATTCACCCAAAACCCCAAGAGCATGGCCGGCCCAAAGGCCGCCAAGACCCGGCACCCAGAGCCAAAAAAAAGCCCCGACCTATTCAGGCCGGGGCTCTCACATCACATCTCAGTCAATCATCAAAACCGCTTGATCTCAGCCTGAGCTTCCAACTGCTTGCGATACGCCGCAAAGTCCTGCTGCCCCTCACGCGAAGCAAGGAAACGACGGTACTGAACCTTCTCTTCATCCGTCGGCGCAGCCGCTTCGTTAACGCCGTTCAGACGCACAATCATCAGACTACCGTCCGGCAGAGTGACGCTGGTGAACGTCGGCTTGTCCTTCGCAGCCGGCTTCGGCATACGGAACAACGCTTGCAGCACCGCTGGATCAACCCCTTCCTGACCACGAGTGGCCGCTTCGGTAGCTTTCCAGTTCTGGCCATCAACTGCCTTGTCCAGAGGCGCCTTGCCATCGCGCAGATCAGCAATCAGCTTCTCGGCCTTGGTCTTGGCAGCAGCACTGGCGTGCTCTTTGGTCAGCTGAGTGCGGATCGCCGCATTCACACTTTCCAGCGGCAGTTGCGCAGGCTTCAGGTGCTCCTTGGAGCGCAATACGATCACGGTTTCCGGATCCAGTTCGATGGCGGTGCTGTTGGCACCTTCGTCGATCACTTCAGTGCTGAATGCAGCGGTGACCACAGCACGGTTGGCTGCAACACCTTCGCCACCTTCACGGCCGAACGGCTTGGAGGTGTGCACGGTCAGTTTCAGATCCGCCGCTGGCTGGGCCAGGTCAGACGCTTCGAACGCCGAGTCTTCCAGTTGCTTGGTCGCCTCGACAAAACGCTGCTCGACCTGTGCGGCTTTCAGCTCGCGGGTCAGCTTGTCTTTCAGGCTGGCCAGGGTTGGCACTTCCGGCGCTTCCACACCCAACAGCTTGATCAAGTGGTAACCGAAGTCAGTACGAATAGGCTCGGACACTTGGTCTTTCGACAGCGAGTACAGCGCTTTTTCGAACGCTGGATCGTAAACGCCAGGACCTGCGTAACCGAGGTCACCGCCATTGTTGGCCGAACCCGGATCCTGCGAGAACTCTTTGGCCAGCGCTTCGAACTTCTCGCCCTTGGCCAGACGCGCCTGAACGTCTTCAATCTTCGCCTTGGCCTGAGCCTCGGTGGTCTTGTCGTTCACTTCGATCAGGATGTGCGCGGCACGACGCTGTTCCGACAGGTTGGCGATCTCTTTCTGATACGCCGCCTGCAGGTCTTCATCCTTGACCGCGACCTGATCGAAGAACGAGGACTTCTTCAGTTCTACGTAATCGATGATCACTTGGTCCGGAGTCATGAACTCCTTGGCGTGCTCGTCGTAGTAGGCCTTGACCTCGTCGTCGGTCAGTTTGACCGCAGCCGGATCAGCCTTGACGTTCAGGGTGGCGAAATCGCGGGTCTGTTTTTCCAGACGGGCGAATGCCAGCACTTCAGCGTCGGTGACGAAACCACTGCCCGCCACACCGGCGCGCAGTTGGCCGATCAGCATTTCCTGAGCCAGCATCTGGCGGAATTGCATGCGGCTGTAACCCAGCTGACGGATTACCTGGTCGAAACGCTCGGAGCTGAACTTGCCGTCCACCTGGAATTCAGGTGTCTGCAGGATCACTTGGTCCAGTGCGCCTTCGGAGAAAGCGAATTTCGCTTGTTCTGCACCTTGCAGCAGCAGCTTGCGATCGATCAGACCCTTGAGGGCCGATTCGCGCAGCATTTTCTCGTCGAGCAAGGAAGCATCGAAGTCCTTGCCTAGCTGTTGCATCAGCTGACGGCGTTGCATGTCAACGGCCTGGCTCAGCTCGTTCTGGCTGATTTCTTCACCATTGACCTTGGCCGCCTCATTCTTGTGAGTGGTGGCCTTGAAAATGGCGTCGAAACCGGTCAGGGCCATCAGTGCAACGATGACTCCGATAATGGTCTTGGCAATCCAGCCTTGTGAATTGTCCCTGATATTCTGCAGCATGCGTCCCCCAGAAACGGTTGAACTTCAAAATTTGGCAACCGTGGAGCGTGGGTAGAATCCGGATAGAAGAAAGGCGCATCCGAGGATGCGCCTTCTCGTAACTGGCGGAGCGGACAGGGCTCGAACCCTCGATCCCGGCGTTACAGGAAGCTGTTTCAGCGACCTGCTCTACCGCTCCGCTGCCAAGTCAGGCATGATCCCGACCCGGATGGGTAAAAACCTGAAGCTTAGTTAACCGCTTCTTTCAGTGCTTTACCGGCTTTGAAACCTGGCTTCTTGGCAGCCGGGATTTCCAGAGTCTTGCCAGTCTGAGGGTTACGACCGGTACGAGCCGGACGGTCAGTCACGGAGAAAGTACCGAAACCAACCAGAACAACGGAGTCGCCAGCCTTCAGAGCGCCAGTGACGGATTCGATTACAGCGTCCAGCGCACGGCCAGCAGCAGCTTTCGGGATATCAGCGGATGCAGCGATAGCATCAATCAGTTCCGACTTGTTCACTCTAAGTCCCCTTATATCTATTTTGAGATGATTCTAAGTTTTTTGGTGAAAGCAAAAACGAGTGCTGAATGGCCTACAGACACTTAAGAGCCGCTTTATAACAAGGGCTCTAAAAAACTGTCAAGGAAGCCCCCCAGGCAAAAGCATATTAATGCGTGCTAATTCTTTCCTTAGAGTCAGACTCACGTTTTTCGTCCTTGGCAACTATCTCCGGAGCCACATCCGGCAAGGGCTCCGGCGCGTATTGCAGCGCAATTTGCAGGACCTCGTCAATCCATTTAACCGGTTTAATCTGCAGATCCTGCTTGATATTGTCAGGAATCTCCTTCAGATCGCGCACGTTCTCTTCCGGAATAATCACGATCTTGATTCCGCCGCGGTGAGCCGCCAGCAGTTTTTCCTTCAGACCGCCAATAGCCAGCACTTGACCACGCAGAGTAATTTCACCGGTCATGGCGACATCGGCGCGCACCGGAATGCCGGTCAATGCCGACACCAGCGCCGTACACATGCCTACGCCAGCGCTAGGGCCGTCTTTCGGCGTCGCCCCTTCCGGCATGTGGATGTGCGTGTCGCGCTTCTCGTGGAAGTCCAGAGGAATGCCCAGGCTCTTGGCGCGGCTGCGCACCACTGTCAGCGCTGCAGTGATCGATTCGACCATCACGTCGCCCAGCGAACCGGTCTTGATCAACTGACCTTTACCCGGCACAACAGCGGCTTCGATGGTCAGCAATTCGCCGCCCACCTGCGTCCAGGCAAGGCCAGTCACCTGACCGATCTGATCCTGTTGCTCGGCCAGACCGTAACGGAACTTGCGCACACCGAGGAAATGTTCCAGCAGGTCAGCTGTCACTTTCACCGAGAAGCGTTTCTCCATTGCGTGCTCTTTCACCGCTTTGCGGCAGACCTTGGCGATCTGACGTTCGAGGCCACGCACACCCGCTTCACGGGTGTAGTAACGGATGATGTCGCGGATCGCTTCTGCATCGAATTCCAGCTCGCCTTTCTTCAGACCATTGGCGGCGATCTGTTTTGGCGAGAGGTATTTGACGGCAATGTTGATCTTCTCGTCTTCGGTGTAGCCCGGCAGACGGATGACTTCCATGCGGTCAAGCAGCGCCGGCGGGATGTTCATCGAGTTCGAGGTGCACAGGAACATCACATCGGAGAGGTCGTAATCGACTTCCAGATAGTGGTCGTTGAAGTTGTGGTTCTGCTCTGGATCGAGCACTTCCAGCAACGCCGACGCCGGATCGCCACGCATGTCGCTGCCCATTTTGTCGATTTCATCGAGCAGGAACAGCGGGTTGCGCACCCCCACCTTAGTCATCTTTTGAATCAATCTTCCCGGCATCGAACCGATGTAAGTCCGGCGGTGACCACGAATTTCCGCTTCATCACGCACGCCACCAAGGGCCATGCGCACGAATTTACGGTTGGTGGCATGGGCAATCGACTCCGCCAGCGAGGTTTTACCCACGCCCGGAGGACCGACCAGGCACAACACCGGACCACGGATTTTCTTCACGCGCTTTTGCACAGCGAGGTATTCAAGGATGCGTTCCTTGACCTCTTCGAGACCGTAGTGGTCGGCATCGAGAATGTCTTCAGCGCGCGCCAGGTCCAGACGCACCTTGCTCTGGGCCTTCCACGGCACCTGCACCAGCCAGTCGATGTAAGAGCGCACCACGGTGGCCTCAGCGGACATCGGCGACATTTGCTTGAGCTTGTTCAGCTCGGCAGTGGCTTTGGCCAACGCGTCTTTCGGCAGACCGGCAGCGTCGATGCGCTTTTTCAGGTCTTCGATTTCGTTGTGGCCTTCGTCGCTGTCGCCGAGCTCTTTCTGAATGGCCTTCATCTGCTCATTCAGGTAGTACTCGCGCTGACTGCGCTCCATTTGCTTTTTGACGCGGCCACGAATGCGTTTTTCGACTTGCAGCAGATCGATCTCGGCATCCAGCAACGCCAGAACGTGCTCGACCCGGGCCGACAAATCGATGATTTCGAGGATTTCCTGCTTCTGCTCGATTTTCAGCGCCATGTGCGCGGCCATGGTGTCGACCAGACGACCCGGCTCATCGATGCTGTTGAGCGACGACAGGACTTCAGCCGGGACTTTCTTGCCCAGCTGTACATATTGTTCGAACTGCGACAGCAGCGTGCGCACGAACACTTCGGATTCGCGCTCGGCGGCGTCGACTTCTTCGATCAACGAGACTTCGGCACGGCAGTGACCGTCGACTTCGCTGAAGCGTTCGACCGTGCCACGCTGCTCACCCTCGACCAGAACCTTTACGGTGCCGTCAGGCAGCTTCAGAAGCTGTAGAACAGTGGCAATGGTACCTACGCGATAGAGAGCGTCTTCACCGGGATCGTCGTCAGCCGGGTTTCTCTGGGCCAGCAGGAGGATCTGCTTGTCGCCCGTCATCGCGGCCTCGAGGGCTTCGATGGATTTCTCGCGCCCCACGAACAGCGGGATAACCATGTGCGGATAAACCACGACATCACGCAATGGCAGGAGAGGCAATTCGATGGTTGTCTTCATGATTTCGCCTCTACGGCGGCCATATGGCCGTAATCAGA
Source organism: Pseudomonas sp. CROZ-RG-20F-R04-15 (assembly GCF_022662375.1). Taxonomy (GTDB): domain Bacteria; phylum Pseudomonadota; class Gammaproteobacteria; order Pseudomonadales; family Pseudomonadaceae; genus Aquipseudomonas. The sequence continues at coordinate 166,259 of NZ_JAKNQL010000008.1, forward strand.
TGGAATTGAGCTTGAAACCAAGATGGGGGCTGCCTTGAAAAAAAACAAGCGCAAAGCGGATGTAAAAAACGACATAAAAAAAAAGAGGCCCGAAGGCCCCTTCTTTGTTGCGGCGCGGTGGACGCTTACGCGTCCGGCGCTGCCTTGGCAGTCGGCTCACTGTTTTCGTAGATATACAGTGGCTTGGACTTGCCTTCGATCACGCTTTCATCGATCACGACTTTGCTCACCTCGGACTGCGAGGGGATTTCATACATCGTGTCGAGCAGTACACCTTCGAGAATCGAGCGCAGGCCACGGGCACCGGTTTTACGCTCCAGGGCACGCTTGGCGACCGATTTCAGCGCGTCTGTGCGGAACTCCAGATCCACGCCTTCCATCTCGAACAGCTTGGCATACTGTTTGGTCAGAGCATTTTTCGGCTCGGTGAGGATCTGCATCAACGCAGCCTCGTCGAGCTCGTCCAGCGTCGCAAGGACCGGCAGACGACCGACGAATTCCGGGATCAGACCGAACTTGACCAGATCGTCAGGCTCGACTTCACGCAGGGATTCACCGACTTTCTTGCCTTCTTCCTTGCTGCGCACTTCTGCGTTGAAGCCGATGCCGCCCTTGGTGGAACGGTTTTGAATAACCTTTTCCAGACCGGAGAACGCACCACCGCAGATGAACAGGATGTTACGGGTGTCGACCTGCAGGAATTCCTGCTGCGGGTGCTTGCGGCCACCTTGCGGCGGTACGGAAGCGACCGTGCCTTCGATCAACTTGAGCAAGGCCTGCTGCACGCCTTCACCGGAAACGTCCCGGGTGATCGACGGGTTGTCGGACTTGCGCGAAATCTTGTCGATTTCATCGATGTAGACAATGCCCATCTGGGCTTTCTCTACGTCGTAATCGCACTTCTGCAGCAGCTTCTGAATGATGTTCTCGACATCTTCACCCACGTAACCCGCCTCGGTGAGGGTGGTTGCATCGGCGATGGTGAACGGAACGTTCAGCAAGCGGGCCAGTGTTTCGGCCAGCAGGGTTTTACCGGAGCCTGTCGGGCCGATCAGCAGGATGTTGCTCTTGCCGAGTTCGACGTCGTCAGCCTTCTTGTCACGCTGGTTCAGGCGCTTGTAGTGGTTGTACACCGCTACGGCCAGAACCTTCTTCGCACGCTCCTGACCAATGACGTACTGGTCTAGGATGCCGCTGATTTCTTTAGGCGAAGGCAATTTATGCGCGCTGCTCTCGGCCTGGGCTTCCTGCACCTCCTCGCGGATGATGTCATTGCACAGGTCGACGCACTCGTCGCAGATAAAGACCGAGGGGCCGGCAATCAATTTGCGCACTTCATGCTGGCTTTTGCCACAGAAGGAGCAATAGAGCAGCTTGCCGTTGTCCTCGCCGTTGCGGGTGTCAGTCATTCGTTCGATCCAAATCCGATAGGCTTGCAACACAAGATGAAGGCTATTGCGGGCTTTTTCAAGCCCGCCGCTGATCAGACAAGCCGACCAAGCCTATTTTGAGCTGCTTATTTTAAGCTGGGCGCTGGTTGATCACTTCGTCGATCAGGCCATATTCCTTCGCAGCTTCTGCACTCATGAAGTTGTCGCGATTGGTGTCGCGCTCGATTTCTTCCAGAGTACGCCCGCTGTGCTTGGCCATCAGCGTGTTCAGACGCTCGCGAATGAAGAGGATTTCCTTGGCGTGGATTTCGATGTCCGACGCCTGGCCCTGGAAACCGCCCAGTGGCTGGTGAATCATCACGCGCGAGTTCGGCAGGCAGAAACGCTTGCCCGGGGCACCTGCGGTCAGCAGGAATGCGCCCATGCTGCAGGCCTGACCGATGCAGGTGGTCGATACGTTCGGCTTGATGAACTGCATGGTGTCGTAGATCGACATGCCTGCTGTCACCGAACCGCCCGGAGAGTTGATGTAGAGATGGATGTCCTTGTCCGGGTTTTCCGCTTCAAGGAACAGCAGTTGCGCGCAGATCAGGTTGGCCATGTAGTCCTCTACCGGACCAACCAGAAAGATCACTCGCTCCTTGAGCAGGCGCGAATAGATGTCATAGGCGCGTTCGCCACGAGCAGATTGCTCGACAACCATCGGGACCAGGCCGCCGGCGGCCTGGATATCAGAGTTCTGCTGAATATAAGAATTACGGAACATGCTCTGCAGTCGCTCCCAAATAGTTATGTCTTGAATACGCATAAGCCAGCTCGAGAGCTGGCTTATGGTGTGTACTTCTTAACGCAGAATCAATCAGTCGGCTGCTGGAGCTTCTACCGGCTTGACTGCTTCTTCGTAAGAGACCGCTTTGTCGGTCACACTAGCTTTCTGCAGAACAGTATCCACAACTTGTTCTTCCAGCACAACCGAACGTACTTCGTTCAGTTGCTGCTCGTTTTTGTAGTACCACGACACAACCTGCTCAGGCTCCTGATAAGCCGAAGCCATTTCCTGAATCATTTCGCGAACGCGAGCTTCGTCAGGCTTCAGGTCGAATTGCTTGACCACTTCAGCAACGATCAGACCCAGCACAACGCGGCGCTTGGCTTGCTCTTCGAACAGCTCGGCCGGCAGTTGATCAGGCTTGATGTTGCCGCCGAACTGCTGAACAGCCTGCACGCGCAGACGGTCAACTTCGTTGGACAGCAGCGCCTTCGGCACTTCGATCGGGTTGGTGGCCAGCAGACCGTCCATTACCTGATTCTTGACCTTGGATTTGATCGCCTGACGCAGTTCACGCTCCATGTTCTTGCGAACTTCGGTGCGGAAACCGTCGATGCCGCTTTCCTTGATGCCGAATTGAGCGAAGAACTCTTCGTTCAGTTCTGGCAGCTTAGGCTCGGAAACAGTGTTGACGGTCACGGTGAACTCGGCGGTTTTGCCAGCCAGGTCCAGGTTCTGATAGTCCTCTGGGAAGGTCAGGTTCAGAACGCGCTCTTCGCCGGCTTTAGCGCCAACCAGGCCTTCTTCGAAGCCCGGGATCATGCGGCCGGAACCCAGTACCAGCTGAGTGCCCTTGGCGGAACCGCCAGCGAATACTTCGCCGTCAACCTTGCCAACGAAATCGATGTTCAGTTGGTCTTCGTTCTGGGCAGCACGGTCGGCCACTTCAAAACGAGTGTTCTGCTTGCGCAGGATGTCGAGCATTTTGTCCAGGTCAGCGTCAGCCACGTCAGCGCTCAGGCGCTCAACGGTGATGCCTTCGAAACCGGCAACGGTGAACTCAGGGAACACTTCGAATACAGCAACGTATTCCAGGTCCTTGCCAGCTTCGAGCGACTTAGGCTCGATCGAAGGCGAACCAGCAGGGTTCAGCTTCTGCTCAACCACAGCTTCGTAGAAGGAGGACTGGATCACGTCGCCGACAGCTTCCTGACGAGCATCAGCACCGAAACGGCGCTTGATTTCGCTCATTGGCACTTTGCCTGGACGGAAGCCAGCAATCTTGGCCTTTTGGGCAGTCTGCTGCAGACGCTTGTTGACCTGAGTCTCGATGCGCTCAGCCGGCACGGTGACGCTCATGCGGCGCTCGAGAGCAGTAGTATTTTCAACAGAAACTTGCATGGATATTCCTCGTTGCACAGACGTTAGCCGGCCGTTTCCGACCCCAGAATCAAGGGCATGCATTCTAGTGGGTCAAACTCAAGAAGTCACCCTACTGAAAACGGGTAAAAAAACAGCAGGCATTTTATCGGGACCGCTACACCAGTGCAGCGCGCCCCACAGGCGAATACAACCAATCTCGCCAGGGCTCTGCGCCAACCGCTTCTATATATAGAAGAGTTGCCAATCACTCCCTGACGGCCGTTCTTGCAAGCAAGTCCGGCGAGCAGCGCAGCATCATCGAGCAACATAAATACGACGAAGCGCCCTGCCCCTGCGCCCCGAAACCGGCGATCGCCGGTTTTCAGAACCGCTAAAACAAAAAAGGCGCCAGACTGTTAAATCTGGCGCCTTTCGAAATATGGGGTGGACGATGGGGATCGAACCCACGACAACGGGAGTCACAATCCCGTGCTCTACCAACTGAGCTACGCCCACCATATTGCGTAACAAAAAAGCCAAACAACTTCTTTGTTGAAACCTCACCAGCCCGAAGACATGAATGAAGCTTTAATTGGTGCGGATGAAGAGACTCGAACTCTTACGCCTCGCGGCGCTGGAACCTAAATCCAGTGTGTCTACCAATTCCACCACATCCGCAGATGAAGCTTTAAAGCAAAGGCGCCAGACTGTTACATCTGGCGCCTTTCGAAATATGGGGTGGACGATGGGGATCGAACCCACGACAACGGGAGTCACAATCCCGTGCTCTACCAACTGAGCTACGCCCACCATATCGCGTTACTTGTGCCAAAGCTGCCTAATGGCGCACCCGGCAGGACTCGAACCTGCGACCATCCGCTTAGAAGGCGGATGCTCTATCCAGCTGAGCTACGGGCGCCTTATTAATCTGTACTCTTAAAGGACTACAAACTAAGTGCTTTCCGGTGTTGCAGAACCTTGATTCCGCTTCACCTTCTTAACCAGTGCTAGGCTGTGCCCGACAAGTGCGACGAATAGTATAGAGCGCTCCAAAGGTCGTCAAATCCTTTTTGAAAAAAATTCATTTAATTAAAGGAGTTAGAGGAATTTGCTGACCAAGCGCCTTTGCCCTCACCGCTCGACATGCGAGAATGCGTTCTCATTTTTTCCCCTCTCGATGGTTAATCACGCGCAATGACTGCACAACTAATCGACGGCAAATCGATCGCCGCCAGCCTGCGCCAGCAGATCGCCCAAAGAGTTGCCGAGCGTCGCCAGCAAGGCCTGCGCACTCCCGGCCTCGCGGTGATCCTGGTCGGCAGCGATCCTGCCTCTCAGGTTTATGTCTCGCACAAGCGTAAAGACTGTGAAGAGGTTGGCTTCCTCTCTCAAGCCTACGACCTGCCCTCCGACACCACGCAAGACGCGTTGACCGATCTGATCGATCGCCTCAACGACGACCCTGCGATCGACGGCATCCTGCTGCAGCTGCCGCTGCCCGAGCACCTGGACGCCTCCAAATTGCTGGAGCGCATTCGTCCGGACAAAGACGTCGACGGTTTCCACCCTTATAACGTCGGTCGCCTGGCCCAGCGCATTCCGCTGCTACGTCCGTGCACACCTAAAGGCATCATGACCCTGCTGGAAAGCACTGGCGCTGACCTTTATGGCATGGACGCAGTGGTTGTCGGCGCGTCCAACATCGTCGGTCGCCCGATGGCGATGGAGTTGTTGTTGGCCGGTTGCACCGTGACCGTGACTCACCGCTTCACCAAGGATCTGGCCGGCCACGTCGGTCGTGCCGATCTGGTGGTGGTGGCCGCCGGCAAGCCGGGCCTGGTCAAAGGCGAGTGGATCAAGGAAGGCGCGATCGTGATCGACGTCGGCATCAACCGTCAGGACGACGGCAAACTGGTCGGTGACGTTGTCTACGAAACCGCCCTGCCCCGCGCCGGCTGGATTACTCCAGTACCGGGCGGTGTCGGCCCGATGACTCGCGCCTGCCTGCTGGAAAACACCCTTTACGCCGCAGAAACCCTGCACGCTTGAGTCGTCGTTTTCAGCGATAGAAAAACCCGCCTCGTGCGGGTTTTTTCATGCCTGAGAAAAAACTGTAACCGTTCGCCGGAAACCCCTCTTTTTACAGGCCTTTTCACGAGATTTTCAGGTCATTCAAACAACCATCGACAGATCTTCAGCCATACTCCTAGAATGCGACGCTTTGAAGAAATAACCCGTTACAAACAAACGGAATATCCAACCTTTATGAGTTCGCCCGCGTGAAAATTCGTCTTTCGATTCTGAGCCTGTTTTTTGCTTTTACAGGCACATTCATCACGCCAACGATCAACGCTGCGGAAACCACCGCTGCCCCACGTGATGCTTCGACCCTGAAGATCGCTTCCGGCAGCGCCCTGCTCATGGATATGCAGACCAACAAAGTCATCTATTCCAGCAATCCTGACGTGATCGTACCGATCGCTTCTGTCAGCAAGCTGATGACTGGACTGGTGGTGGTTGAAGCCCGGCAAAACATGGACGAATGGATCAATGTCGATATCAGCAACACGCCGGAAATGAAGGGCGTGTTCTCCCGAGTCAAACTGAAAAGTGAGCTGCCGCGCCGCGAGATGCTGCTGATTGCTCTGATGTCCTCGGAAAACCGTGCCGCCGCCAGTCTGGCGCACCACTACCCGGGCGGTTATGCCGCCTTCATCGCGGCGATGAACGCCAAGGCCAAGGCACTGGGCATGACCAACACGCACTACGTCGAGCCGACTGGCTTGTCCGAACGCAACGTCTCTACCGCGCGTGACTTGAGCAAGTTGCTGGTCGCCGCGAGCAAATATCCGATTCTCAGCGAACTCACCACCACCAAGGAAAAGACCGTGTCGTTCCGCAAACCCAATTACACCCTGGGTTTCCGCAACACCGATCACTTGGTCAACAAGGCTGATTGGGACATCAAGATCACCAAGACCGGTTTCACCAACCCCGCCGGTCACTGCCTGGTACTGGTGACGAAAATGGGCAACCGCCCGGTCGCGCTGGTCATTCTCGACGCGTTCGGCAAGTACACCCACTTTGCCGATGCCAGCCGTATTCGCAGTTGGGTAGAAACCGGGCGCAGCGCCAGCGTTCCGGCGGTGGCTCAGCAGTACAAAGCTGAGAAAAACCTCAAGAATCGCCAGAGCGGCGTAGTAGAAGCGTCCAAGTAAGCCACCGCACAAGAAAAAGCCCCGAATCCTCGGGGCTTTTTTTCGCCTGCGTATCAGTCATTTGGCAGCGGCATCTGGTCGTCATCGGGGATGCCATCGCCCGCACTCGGATCCCGCGAAGGTTCCGGCGTCATGATATTGGGCCGGGCCATCGGGTCGCGCAGCGGGCTGTCCGGGTCCAGCACCGGATCAATCTCCGGCTCTGGAGTGGTAGGCACGCTGTCCGGTTTCTGGTCATCGAAGCTTGAATCGGTACTCATACGCACCTCACATCAAGGTTTCAGATTGGCTAACGGGTCATAAGGCTTGGCCGGCTGCTTGTCGTCCTCGCCGGGTTTCACGTCTTTCGGCGCTTTCGCCGGGCCGACGGGATCGACTTGCGGATCATCGAGATCCGGTGAATCCGGATCGAAGCCCAGATCATGACCCGAAGAATGTTCGGACGAATGCGGGCCTTTCGGCGATGGGGAATCTGCCATGCTCACCTCCTGATTGACCCGAAAACGGGTTATAGGCGTAAGAGGCTTGCCGGGCGCAGTCGTGCCCGGCAGATGACGAACGGAGACTCAGTGTGCCGCCAACGCCTTGCGCGCCTGCGCTGCTTCGTTTTCCTGACCGGCCTGCGCCAGTTCATCCGCCGCTTTGAGCCAGCGCTGACGGTCGACGGCTGCCGGGATCTGCGACGGTTTCTGAATCAGCACGGCCCAGCCACCGGACTTTTCCAGCGCCGATTCAAAGGAACTGAAACTCATCAGTTCGCGGCGATTCATGCCGGCACGCAGCAGTACCTTCTGTTTATTGCGGTCGTAGCCCGACAGGATCGCGTAACGCGGCTCGGCCCAGAACGCCGAACCTTCGCTCAAACGCACCATCACCGGATATCCCGCCGCCACTTGCGTCAAAAGCGCAGGCAGATTGCTGTCCAGTGGATAAACCACCATGCCGTATTCGCGGGCAAGGTTCTGGATATTCTGCTGCAGCTTGTCTTCGGCACCCGGCAAGTGCAGTGGTTTTTCCAGTAAGCCCGGGGTAATCACGACGCCCTGCTGCGACAACAGGCTGGCCAGCACTTGCGGCCCGCTCTGATTGGCTTCGCCGCGGTAGAACGTGCCGCTGAGTTCGACCCGTTCCGGCAGGCGCTTGACCTCAGGCGCGACACTGCCTGCACACCCGGCCAACAGGGCCGCGCAACCCGCCACCAGTAGCGCCGCACGAATTCGAGAAAATACCTGCACCATCATCACTCTCTGTTCAGACGCCGGTCATCGTGTTCCGGCAACGCCTGCGATCATAGGGCCGCGCCCGGCTGCGGTATAGCCTTAAGCGGCAGACCCATCGATTGCATAGAGCAAAGTGATTGGTCGCAATCGACCTTTGGTCAATAGTCTGAAACACCCCATTGTCTAGACTGTCACTGAAACAGAGCGAATTGAAAAAGTGTGGGCCCGATGCAGGGCGAAGAGGAGGCACTGATGAGCCTGACCATGACCATTGTGATGTTGATTGCCGGCTGGCTGGCCGTGGCCGCTGCCATGTTGTGGGGGGTGCTGCGGGTTTCGCGGCGCCATCATCACCATCCGGTTCAGCCTGCTGCGGTTGAGAAAGCCGAGGAACACCGAGTGCGTCACGCGGCCGCGCATTGAGGATTAACGTCAAAAGCGAAAAGCCCCTCACCCTAGCCCTCTCCCAGAGGGAGAGGGGACTGACCGAGTTGTTTATTCGAGTTACGCCGACCTGAAATACCGAGCCGAACTCAAGACCAAAATACCCCACAATTCGGCTCCCTCTCCCTCTCCCTCTCCCTCTCCCTCGGGAGAGGGCTGGGGTGAGGGGCTGGCTCTATTCCACGCTGCAAATCTTGAATCAAAAAAAACCGCCTGTTCTCTAAGAGTTCAGGCGGTTTTTTGTACTTTCAGCAGTTACGCGTGCTCAGCCAGCTTCTTCTGCTTAGCTCTGCGCGACATCATGTTCAGCACTTCAATCGAAGCCGAGAACGCCATCGCCGCATACACATAACCTTTCGGTACGTGGGCGCCGAAGCCTTCGGCGATCAGGGTCATACCGATCATGATCAGGAAGCCCAAGGCCAGCATCACCACCGTCGGGTTGTCGTTGATGAACTTGGCCAGCGGTTCAGCGGCAAACAGCATCACCAGCACCGACACCACCACCGCGATGATCATGATCGGCAAGTGTTCAGTCATGCCGACGGCAGTAATGATGCTGTCGATCGAGAACACCATGTCGAGCATCAGGATCTGGCCAATAGCGGCAGCGAAACCCAGCGTAACCGTCGAGGTCGCCGACTTCGGATCTTCCGGCGCCGGGTCCATGCTGTGATGGATCTCGGTCGTGGCTTTCCAGACCAGGAACAGACCACCGGCGATCAGGATCATGTCCTTCCACGAGAAAGCCTGACCCAGAATCTCGATCACCGGTGCGGTCAACTGCACGATGAAGGCGATGGTGCTCAACAGCGCCAGACGCAGGATCAACGCCATGCCGATACCGATGCGGCGTGCTTTCTGCTGGTACTGCTTGGGCAATTTGTTGGTCAGGATCGAGATAAAGATCAGGTTATCGATGCCGAGCACGATTTCCATCACCACCAATGTGGCCAAAGCAACCCAGGCGGTGGGGCTGGCGGCGAGCTGTAACAGATATTCCATGGGTCAGTCCTGACTCTGTGTAAGACGAATTAGATGGTCTTGGAGGAAGATTCGGATTTTTCCGCGTCTTTTTCCGGTGTTTCTTTTTTCTCGATCAAGCCGCCGGTGGCATCACTCAGCGCTTGTTCCGCGGCTTTGTGGGTGTCGTCGATCGCTTGCTTGGCGCTTTCGGCAGCCTTGCCCATCAATTGTTGGGCGCTTTTCTCGGCTTGATCGCAACCGGCCAGAAGCAGTAAAGACGTAAACATCAGCGCAGGGATCGTGTATTTCATAAGGTTTCCTTCGAATGAACAGACAGGGTCACAGACCGGCCGTCGATGGCTGGGCATTCTAGGGAGATGAACACTTCAGGAAAATTCGTATTTTTAGCGGCTATACTTCGGTTTTCACGAAGTGTAGATCGCCATGCTCAACTACCGACAACTGCATTACTTCTGGGTTGTAGCCAAGACCGGCAGCATCGTGCGCGCCTGCGAGCAACTGAACCTGACGCCGCAGACCATCAGCGGGCAGATTTCCCTGCTTGAGCAAACCTACGGCATAGAGTTGTTTCGACGGGTTGGCCGACAACTTGAACTGACTGAAGCCGGACGCCAGGCCCTGCCCTACGCCGAGCAGATGTTCCAGCTCGGTGGCGAACTGGAATTGATGCTGCGCGCCCAACCCAACGAACAGCAGATTCTGTTCCGCGTCGGTGTCGCCGACGTAGTGCCGAAATCCATCGTCTATCGCCTGATCGCGCCGACCATGGAGCTGAACGAACCGCTGCGCATCACCTGCCGCGAAGACAAACTCGAACGCTTGCTCGCCGATCTGGCCATCCAGCGCCTCGACCTGGTGATCTCCGACAGCCCGATGCCCTCGCATCTGGACATCAAGGGCTACAGCCAGAAACTCGGTGAATGCGGGATCAGTTTCTTTGCCACCGCTGAACTGGCGGCCCGATACGGTCAGGATTTCCCGCGCAGCCTGCACGGCGCGCCACTGCTGATTCCCGGCGCAGAAACCGTAGTGCGCAGCCGCTTGCAGCGTTGGTTTGCCGAGCAGCAGATCCAGCCGCAAATCGTCGGCGAGTTCGATGACAGTGCCTTGATGCAGGCGTTTGGCCAATCCGGCAGCGGGATTTTTATCGGCCCGAGCGTGATTGCCGATGAAGTGAAGCGCCAGTACGGCGTCGAGCTGATAGGCCAGACCGACGCGGTGACCGAGTCGTTCTATGCCATTTCGGTGGAACGCAAGGTCAAGCACCCCGGCATCGTTGCGATTACCGAAGGTGCCCGACGCGAGCTGTTTACCGCGTTATGAGGCCTCGGCGCACATTTCGCGCGGCTTGAGTGTCATCAGCACCATGGCGAGGAACACTGAGAGCAAGATGAAACCGGCGGCGGCAAAGCCGAGGAAGCCCAGACCCGCGCTGTCGATGACCCGGCCTCCGACGATAGCGCCTAGACCAATGCCCAGATTGGCCCCGGCGATGTTCAGCGAAGCGGCAAAGGCCGGCGCTTCCGGCGCAGCTTTCATCAGGCGCACATGGCTGACCAGGAACAATGCAGCCTGGGTGATGCCCCAGATTCCCATCGCCACCGCCAGCCCCAGTGGCGAGTGAATGTTCGGCACCAGCGAGACCATGCCGGAAATCATGAACGCACAGAACAACACCGACGCCCCCAGCGGATGGCGATCGACCGCACGACCGCCCAGCGAGTTGCCAATCAGCCCGACCGCGCCGAAGGCCATCAGGCACCAACCCACCACGGTGCCGTTGAACCCGGCAAGGCGCTCAAGGATGTCGGCCAGATAGGTGTAAGCGGTAAACATGCCGCTGAACACCAGAATCGACAGGACGATATGGCCGATCATCAACGGGCTGCGCAGGATCTTGAACTGCGAGCGGAAGCTGACCTGATGCTGGTGCAAACTGGTTTTAGGCAGGTAAACAAACAGCAGCAAGGCTTTGGCAAAAGCGATGACCGCCAGAATGCCAAAGGCACTGCGCCAGCCGAACGCGTCAGAAATCAGCGTGCCGACCGGGATGCCGAACACCGTGGCGCAGACAATGCCGAAGCCGATCTTGGCGATCGCCCGACCGGCGAAATCCGGGCCGACGATGTCCACGGCGGTCTCACTGGCCAACGCCCAGAACACCGGCAAACCGAGCGCCGGGATCAACCGGGCAATCGCCATCACCCAGATGTTCGGCGCCAGCGCCGCCACGGTATTCGCCAGACCAAACATGATCAGGATGCTGATAAACAGCTTGCGCCGCTCGAACCGGGCGAAATAGGCGGTCAGGAAAGGCCCGAACATCGCCACGGTAAAAGCGAACAGCGTCACCAGCAATCCGGCCTGCGGGATGGTGACTTGAAGATCTCGGGCAATCGCCGGCAACAGGCCGACGATGACGAATTCCGTGGTCAGCACCGTGAACCCGGCGGCGGACAACAGAAGAATGGGCAACAGCATGCGCAACTCCAGCAAAACGACGACACCAGCGTTGACCCGGAGGCCCGCTGGCAGAGTTTGAAAATAAGGATGCGCAATCTTAACAGAGTGTGTCCAGGCTGACTTGCACAAACCTGTCTATCTCGTCGATCTATCGGGTGGCAGATCGTCACATGCCTGAAGGATAAGGCCTACGCTGTGATAAAGTCCGCGCCCTGAAAAACGTACAGCCTATTCAGCGGCCTGTTTAATGGCGTTGATGTCGCCTCAACACTTTCGGTTCGTGGCACTGATCTGCCCCCGTTTTACCAGTGCTTCCACGCAACCTTGCACCCTATAAAAAATCAGAGATGCCGTTATGACCGCTTCTTCCCCTTCTCTATTGCAACGCTTGAAAAACCTCAGCCTGGTCACCCAGATCGTGATCGGCCTGATCGCCGGTATTGCGCTGGCCCTGATTGCGCCTGAGCTGGCCAAATCCACAGCGTTCATCGGCAAGGTGTTCGTTTCGGCGTTGAAAGCCGTCGCACCGATTCTGGTGTTCGTCCTCGTGATGGCGTCGATTGCCAACCACAAGCACGGTCAGGAAACGCATATCCGCCCGATTCTGTTCCTCTATCTGCTGGGCACCTTCGCCGCAGCAGTGGTGGCCGTGGTTGCCAGCATGGCGTTCCCGTCGCATCTGGTGCTGTCCACCGAAAACGTTGCGGTCACCGCGCCGGGCGGCATTGGCGAAGTGTTGCAAAGCCTGCTGTTGAGCGTGGTCGATAACCCGGTCAGCGCGCTGATGAACGCCAATTTCATCGGCATTCTGGCCTGGGCGATCGGCATGGGCATCGCGATTCGCCATGCCGGCGACACCACCCGCGAAGTGCTGGGTGATCTGTCCAACGGCGTGACGGTGATCGTGCGCGTCGTGATTCGTTTCGCCCCGCTGGGTATTTTCGGTCTGGTCGCTTCGACTCTCGCCACCTCCGGCTTCGGTGCGCTGATCGGTTATGCGCACCTGCTGGCCGTCCTGCTCGGCTGCATGCTGTTCGTGGCGCTGGTGATGAACCCGCTGATCGTGTTCTGGAAGCTGCGTCGCAACCCGTACCCGCTGACCCTCAAGTGCCTGCGTGAAAGCGGTATCACCGCGTTTTTCACCCGCAGCTCGGCGGCGAACATTCCGGTCAACCTGGAACTGAGCAAGCGCCTGGGTCTGCATGAAGACACCTATTCGGTGTCGATCCCGCTGGGTGCGACCATCAACATGGCTGGCGCGGCTATCACCATTACCGTACTGACCCTGGCTGCCGTGCACACCTTGGGCATTGCCGTGGACATTCCGACCGCGATCCTGCTCAGCCTTGTGGCGGCGATTTGCGCATGTGGCGCCTCGGGTGTGGCTGGCGGTTCGTTGCTGCTGATTCCACTGGCGTGCAGCCTGTTCGGGATTCCGAGCGAGATTGCCATGCAGGTAGTGGCGGTCGGTTTCATTATTGGCGTGTTGCAGGACTCGGCGGAGACGGCGCTGAACTCGTCGACGGACGTGCTGTTTACCGCTGCGGCGTGTTTGGGTGAAGAAGAAAAGGCCCAGCGTACGGCTTGATATTCGCTGTAATGAAAAGCCCGCCATGGTGTGAACCTTGGCGGGCTTTTTTGTGGCTGAGATCTTTTCCCCCTCACCCCAACCCTCTCCCCCAAGGGGGCGAGGGGGAAGGGAGCCGATCGTTGTTGCCTTCCAGACTTGAGTTCGACTTGATATTTCACGTCGGTGTATCTCGAACCAACAACTCGGTCAGTCCCCTCTCCCTCCGGGAGAGGGCTAGGGTGAGGGGCTTTTGACTTTTTAGAACGCCCCCATGTAATCACGCTTGCCCACTTCAACCCCGTTATGACGCAGCAGCGCATAAGTGGTGGTGACGTGGAAGAAGAACTGCGGCAGACCGTAGGTCAGCAGGTAAGCCTGACCGCTGAAGCGTTTTTCCTTTGGAGTGCCCGGACGAGTAACGATTTCGATGCCTTCCTTGCCATCGATCTGCTCCGGCTTGATCTCGCCGATGTAGGCCAGAACCTTGGCGATCAGGGCTTGCAGCTCGGCGAAGGTGGTTTCGGTATCGTCGTACTTCGGCACTTCGACTTCAGCCAGACGCGAGGAAACGCCTTTGGCGAAGTCCACGGCGATCTGCACCTGGCGGGTCAGCGGGAACATGTCCGGGAACAGACGCGCCTGCAGGAAGGCGTTCGGGTCGATGTTTTTCTCGGTGGCGTGGGCTTCAGCCTTTTTCAGCACATCGCTCAAAGCGTTGAGCATTTGTTGAAAAACCGGGACGGATGCGGCGTACAGGGAAATGGTCATGGCAGTCTCGTGTGGTGGCTGGGTGGAACAAGGAGGCGATTATAGCCATGCTTGATGACCACACGGCTTGCCTTTTGTTTGGCAAGGATTAGGCTAGGCGCCTTCGACTGCAAAGGGAACGCGCGATGACCACTGAACCAGAATCCACCTTCGACGAGCCACGGCTCAATGCCACGGAAATCCGCATCCTCGGCTCGTTGATCGAGAAACAGGCAACCAGTCCGGAAACCTATCCGCTGACCCTTAATGCGCTGGTCACGGCGTGCAATCAGAAAACCAGCCGCGAACCGGTGATGAACCTGACTCAGGGCCAGGTCGGGCAGAGTTTGCGTGCGCTGGAAGGTCGCGGTTTCGCCAAACTGGTGATGGGCAGTCGCGCCGACCGCTGGGAGCACAAGGTCGACAAGGCACTGGAACTGGTGCCGGCGCAGGTGATTCTCAGTGGCTTGATGTTTCTGCGTGGCCCGCAGACCGTCAATGAACTGCTGACCCGCAGCGGGCGCATGCATGAATTTGAAGACACCGAGCAAGTGGTTCATCAGCTTGAGCGTCTGATTGCGCGGGGGCTGGCAGTGTTGATTCCGCGTCAGGCCGGGCAACGCGAAGATCGTTACACCCATGCCTTGGGTGATCCGGCGGATATCGAGGCGATCATGGCGGCACGGCAGAATCCGTCGGATCGCGGCGCAAGCAGCGGCGTGTCAGTCGAGCGCATCGAAGAGCTGGAGGCGCGGATCGCCGCGCTGGAAGAACGCCTGGCCCGTCTGGAATAACCACCACCGTTTTATTGTGGGAGCGAGCTTGCTCGCGAATGCGGTGTGTCATTCAACGATGATGTAACTGACACGGCCTATTCGCGACCAAGCTCGCTCCCACAGGGGTTATTCATCAGGTTTCAGATCCTGGGGTTATTCACCATCCCAGTAATCCACACCATCCGCCTGCCGTGCCACAGCCACAAAACCTGAGGTATTGCCCTCAGCATCCACCTGAAAATTATCCATCACCGCATATTTGTTCGAATCTGGGTATTCGCAAATGTCCGGCTGTTGCTGGGTACTCACCGCCAGATAACGCAATTCGGCCTGACTGGTGTTGATGATCTGATGCGCCTGCTCCGGCCCACCCGGGGGGCAGGCAATCACATCGCCTTCGCGGATCGGAAAACGCTCGGCGCCAAGACGCACCTCGCCCTCCCCGGCCACCACGTAAAACATTTCTTCGTTGACCCGATGACTGTGAAACGGACTGCCGCGCATGCCCGGCGGCAACGCGTACAGGCGATAACCGAGTTTCTGCGAACCGAGTTGCTGACCGATACGGGCCATGCGCTGCTGATAGCGCCCGGCGGTTTCGCCTTCCGGGGCCAGGGCTTCGGGCAGGGGTTCGAGTTCGACCTGATGCAGGTTGAGAATGGGTGGGTACATGGGGAGCCTCGGTCACGGTTTTTATGGTAGGCAAGTCTGTGCTTGCTGGGGAGGCAGTATAGGCAATCGAAAAAACCGAGTCGCGGCCTTCGCGAGCAGGCTCGCTCCCACAGGGGATATACAGCGAACACACAATCTGTGCATGACAAAAATTCAACTGTGGGAGCGAGCCTGCTCGCGAAGAGGCCCGCCCGGCCACCACAACCCATCAGCTCCGGGCAAACGCCACCGCCGCCGCAAATTGCTCTTCATTCGGCCGAACGCCGGTGTACAGCACAAACTGCTCCAGCGCCTGGATCGCGATGACTTCCAGCCCGGTAATCACCTTTTTACCTTCGGCCCGAGCGCACACGATCAACGGCGTTTCCGACGGAATCGCCACCACATCAAAAACCGTCTCGGCCGCTGCAATGACCTCAGGCGCGAACGCCAGCTGCCCGGCCTCCGGCCCGCCATCCATGCCCACCGGCGTCACGTTGATCAGCATCTGCGGACACTCATCGCCCAGTTCCGCCTGCCAGCGATAACCCAGCGAATCCGCCAATGCACGCCCGGCGCGCTCGTTGCGGGCGACAATCAAACCGTTTTTGTAACCGCCATCACGCAAGGCACTGGCCACCGCTTTGGCCATGCCGCCGCTGCCACGCAGGGCGAACGTGGAATCCTTGGGCACCGCGTGGGTCTTCAGCAATTGTTCGATGGCAATGTAATCGGTGTTGTAAGCCTTGAGATGGCCGTCGCTATTGACGATGGTGTTGATCGACTGGATCGCCGCTGCCGACGCATCCAGCTCATCGACCAGCGCAATGCAGGCTTCCTTGAACGGCATCGACACGCCGCAACCACGGATGCCCAAGGCGCGAATGCCGCCGACTGCGCCGGTCAGGTCCTGGCTGCTGAACGCCTTGTAATAGAAATTCAGGCCCAACTGCTCATACAAATGGTTATGAAAACGCAGACCGAAATTCCCCGGCCGCCCTGACAGGGACATGCACAGCTGGGTGTCTTTGTTTGGGTTCATCTGCATGAAACTTCTCCTTCAAACGCACTTTCGGATAGACGGGATTAGCCAGCCCATCGGGTTCTGAACGATCATAGAGGCCTGTTTTAAAGGTGTTCTGTGGCCCTTGCCTGGCCCGGTAAAGAAGCCGGTACAGACCTTACACAAAATTTACCCAGCGGCTGTGCTGATTTTCAGAATTTCGCTGTCTTAGAAGTATCCCCGCGACAACTGTGGGCCTGGTGCAGGCCCTGCCGCCGGGTCGAAGAACCGAGGACTTATCATGATTCGTAAACTCCCTATCGTGGCCCTGCTGATTGGTGCATTTGCTGTCGCAGGGCAAGCAGAAGCCCATGGCGGCAACTACTGGCAAGGCCCAGCGGTGTTTGGCGCGATCGTCGGCTCGGCCATCATCGGCTCGGCACTGATCAATCAGGATCGCCCGGTTTATGTGCAGCAGGCGCCGGTGTACGCCGCCCCGCCGCCGGTTTATGTGCAACAGCCACCGCCACCGGTCTACTACCAACCGGCGCCGGTGTATGTACAGCAACCGGTCTACGTGCAACCGGCCCCGGTCTACTACGGTCCGCCTCGTGGTTATTACGGTCGGCCGCACTACTACGGCGGTCCACGCTGGTAATCGAAACACAGAGCCCCGCTTTTATAGCGGGGCTTTTTTATGACCGTTGGTCGGCCAGCGTCTGAAAAAATCTCGCCAAGGTCGCTGTGAGGACAGTTTCACCGGCTAAAGTCGGCATGATTGAGTGACCGCTATGTACATTTCCACAAAACGGTCACTTTTTTGTCATGACGGAGCTGCAATCTGAATCCGTCCGTAAACAACAGGTTGATAACAACAAGGACGACTGTATGCCAACACAAAACCCGCACCGCATCGTCGGCTTGTGCACCTCCAGCAAGGTGTACAGCGCGCTGACCGAGCTCAAGCACCTGGAAGGCCACCGCTGCGCGAAATTTCTCTCGCTGCTCGCGGAGAACCTGGTGCACAAAGGTTTGCTCAACGAGCGCGAAGTCATGCACATGCTCGATCAAGTGGTCGACTGAGCCAGCCCTCAACGGCGTCAATGACCACTATCGAAAGCGTTGATTGTCCGTAGAAGCGGCGAATCCCTAAGGTAGCTCCATTGATAGATGGAGGTACTTGTCATGGCTCAGGTTCAAATCATGTCCGTTATCGGCAGCGCCGTTCCTGCCTCGCTCAGAGCCTCAGGCTTGCTCGCCTGCTGGTATCTGATGCGCGACGGCGAGGCCATCAGCGGCCCGCTCACCTCGTTACCCGCCGCGCAAGCGTTGTCGCAGAAGCTCATCAGCCAGCCGTTCAACGCTTAAGGCAACTGCACCTTGGGCTTGGTTTCGGCGAACAGTGCCCAGCTCGACATGAACAGCGCCGCGATCAACGGCCCGATCACAAATCCGTTGAGACCGAACACCGCCAGTCCGCCAAGGGTCGAGATCAGAATCATGTAATCGGGCATTTTGGTGTCCTTGCCGACCAGAATCGGGCGCAACACGTTATCCACCAGCCCGATCACGAATACCCCGAACAACCCCAGTACCACGCCCTGCCAGATCATCCCGCTGAGCAGGAAATAGATTGCCACTGGCGCCCAGACAATCCCCGCGCCCACCGCCGGCAGCAACGACAGAAACGCCATCAACACCGCCCAGAGCAACGCGCTGGGAATGTCGAGAAACCAGAAAATCGCCCCGCCCAGTGCGCCCTGAGTCACCGCGACCACCAGATTGCCTTTGACCGTTGCGCGCACCACCCGGTTGAACTTCAACTGCAAGCGGCGCTTGTGATTCTCCTCCAGCGGTACGGCGGTGCGCACCTTGCGCGCCAGTTCGGCGCCGTCGCGCAGAAAGAAAAACAGCAAGTACAGCATGATGAAAAAACTTACCACGAATTCGAACGTGCCCTGGCCGAAACTGAAGGCCTGACTGGCCAGCACCTGGCTGCCCTGCATCGCCGATTTGACGATTTTCTCGCGCAGGCCATTGAGTTCGCCCATGCCGAACCGGTCGAGCAAGTGCTGAAAGAACGGCGGCAGGCTGTGCTTGAATTGCGCCAGATACGCGGCGATGTCCAGCTCGCCGCTTTCGATATTCTTGTAAACCGTGGTCCCTTCCTGCACCAGCAACACACTGAGAATGATCACCGGCAGAATCGCGATCACCAGGCAGATCGACAAGGTACACAGCGACGTCAGGTTGCGCTGCCAGCCGAATTTCGCCTGCAGCCGGCGTTGCATCGGCGCAAACACAATGCCGAGAATTACTGCCCAGAACACCGCGCCGTAGAACGGCAAGAGGATCCAGATAAACGCCACCGTTACCAGCAACAGCAGCACGGTGAGGGATTTGAATTGAAGGCTTTTTTCGTTCATGTCCGGTCCATGTCAGTCAGGCGTCATGCACGCCCCGATGCTTAGTCAACCGGGGCCTGCACGAGTGCCATCTTTATTCATGGAGCATAGTTGCGGATCAGCGCGAGCCGGTCAGCGAACCGGTAACTTGACGATTTCATCCGTGGTCAGCACATCGCCGAAGGTGTCCTCGACTTCCGCCAGTGCGGCGTTATGCAAGGCGTCCTTGTCGATTGACGCACCGTTGGCACGGGTGATCGCACGGGTGGCCGAAGCATCCGAAGCGACGATGACGTTGTAGCCCAACGGCGCCGCATCACGCGCAGCCCCGGCGACACAGGCGTGGGTCATCAGGCCGGCAACAATCACCGTCTCGATGCCGGACTGCTTCAGCCGCTGGTTCAGGTCGGTGCTGGCAAACACGCTGACCGTGGTCTTTTGCAGCACCACATCCTTGGCGCGTGGCTGCATGTGCGGATGAAACTTCACCGTTTCACCATCAATGGCGAACACCGGCGAACCGGCCGGGGCCACGTGCTGAACGTGGTACACCGGGATCTTGTGGCGGTCGGCGAAGTTGATCAGCTCACGGGTGTTGGCCAGTGCGGCGGCGCCGTCCGGGATCGGCATCTTGCCGGTGAAATACTCGTTCTGAAAATCGATCACCAGCAAGGCGGATTTGCCAGCGGGCAACTGGCTGACCGGCGTGACGCCTGACATTGCTCGGAGGGTCGGGTGGTTGTCCGCCAGCGCAGCGGTGCTGGCCAACACCCCGGAAAATGCACAAGCGCTGAGAAAACGACGAGTAAGACGCTGCATGGAGATTGCCTCTGTTCAGTTGATTGATGAACAGAGCTTAAGCAGGTGCCGGTGTGTCGAACACAGTGAAACCGGCACATGATCTGTGCTGTTTCTGCACAGGTTCAGCGCTCGACACAAACATAGATCCAGATCAACAAACCTCGCCCTGATCCGCATTACCCTGCCGCGCTTTTGCGACCGACACCGCCATGACCCCGACCCTCGCCGCCCCCGAACTGCTCGCCCCCGCCGGCACCCTGAAAAACATGCGTTACGCCTTCGCTTACGGCGCCGATGCGGTCTACGCCGGCCAGCCGCGCTACAGCCTGCGGGTGCGCAACAACGAGTTCGATCACGCCAACCTGGCGCTGGGGATTCGTGAAGCCCAGGCGCAGGGCAAGCGCTTCTACGTAGTGGTCAACATCGCGCCGCACAACGCCAAGCTGAAGACCTTCCTCAAGGATCTGGCGCCGGTGATCGAGATGGCGCCGGATGCGCTGATCATGTCCGACCCAGGGCTGATCATGCTGGTGCGCCGGCATTTCCCGCAGATGCCGATTCACCTGTCGGTGCAGGCCAACACAGTGAACTGGGCGAGTGTCGAATTCTGGCAGCAACAGGGTTTGAGCCGGATCATCCTGTCGCGGGAATTGTCGCTGGAGGAAATCGGCGAAATCCGCGAACAGGTGCCCGGCATGGAGCTGGAAGTGTTCGTCCACGGCGCGCTGTGCATGGCCTACTCCGGGCGCTGCCTGCTGTCGGGTTACATGAACAAGCGCGATGCCAATCAGGGCAGCTGCACCAACGCCTGTCGCTGGAAATACTCGGCGCAAGAGGCCACGGAAAACCAGCTCGGCGAAATCGTCCAGACCTGTCAGCCCGAGCCGACTCTTGGCCTCGGCGCGCCCACCGATCAGGTGTTCCTGTTACAGGAAGCCAACCGTCCCGACGAATTGATGCCTGCCTTCGAGGACGAGCACGGCACCTACATCATGAACGCCAAGGACCTGCGCGCGGTGCAGCATGTCGAGCGTCTGACGCGTATGGGCGTGCACTCCCTGAAAATCGAAGGCCGGACCAAATCGCACTTCTATTGCGCGCGTACCACCCAGGTGTATCGTCGAGCGATTGATGATGCGGTGGCTGGACGTGAATTTGATCGCAGCCTGATGACGGATCTGGAGTCACTGGCCCAGCGCGGCTACACCGAAGGTTTTCTGCGCCGGCATGTGCATGACGAATACCAGAATTATCAGCACGGCAGTTCGGTGTCGGAGCGCCAGCAGTTCGTGGGTGAGCTGACTGGTGAGCAGCGTGAGGGGCTGGCCGAGGTCAAGGTGAAGAACCGTTTTGGTCTGGGTGATCATCTGGAGTTGATGACGCCCACCGGGAATTTTCATTTTGATCTGCATGAGTTGCAGAGCGTCAAGGGTGAGGCGATTGTGGTGGCGCCGGGGGATGGGCACACGGTTTATGTGCCGATTCCGGAGGGGGTGGGTTTGCGGTTTGGGTTGTTGATGCGGGATATCGGTGTTGCCTGAAAAAGCCCCTCACCCTAGCCCTCTCCCAGAGGGAGAGGGGACTGATTGGGGGATATTGGAGAGGTTCACCGACCTGAAAATTCGTCGGTGAATCCACAATCGACTTTTCTGATCAAGAAAATCAGATTTGGCTGAATCCATAATCGACTCGGTTGTTCAGGTCGATGCATAACGCATGACACCTCGGTCGGCCCCCTCTCCCTCCGGGAGAGGGCTGGGGTGAGGGCTGGCGTTTCCTACACACTAAACTCCTCCCGCAACATCGCCACAAACGCCTCCCGCGCCGGGTGCACCCCGGCGTTTTCATGCCAGTAAAACAAGTTGTCAACGGCGGTCAATTCAGGAAACTCATACCCCACACACCCAGCCCCTTTCGCATACTGCTCAAACACGCCCTTGGGCACCAGTGCCACCCCCGCCCCGGCACTCACACACCCGACAATCGCGCCATAACTGGCCAGACTGACAATCGGCAACGCCTGGCCCTGACGCAACAACCAATGCTCCAGCGCCGCGCGATACGGACAACCTTGCGGCCACATGAACACGGTCTTGTCCTGCAGATCATTAATGTCGCGCACCGGTCCAAACGAGGTCGACGCGATCAGCAGCAATTCTTCGCGATACATCGGCGTGCGCTTGAGCTGCGAACGTTCGACATCCACCGCAACAATCGCCCCGTCGAGGCGATGGCTGACGGTGTCGTCGAGCAATTGCCCCCAAGTGCCGGTGGTGAGTTCCAGCGCCACCTGCGGATAACGCTGGTGAAACTTCGCCAGCAAGCGCGGCAAGCGCCCGGTCGCCGAGGATTCGATCGCGCCGATGCGCAACGGCCCGGACGGCTCGGCCGAAGGATCCACCGCGCGTTTGGCCTCGACGGTCAGCGCCAGAATTTTTTCCGCATAGACCAAAAACGTCTGCCCCGCCGGGCTGATGCGCAACCCGCGACCCTCACGCAGAAACAGTGCAACGCCCAACTCGGCCTCAAGTGCCTTGATCCGCGCGGTGATGTTCGACGGCACGCAGAACAGCTTTTCCGCCGCCCGAGCGATGCTGCCGACCTCGGCCACAGTCTTGAACATACGGATTTGTGCCAGCTCCATACCCATCACTCTGAGTGAACATTCAGCGCAGTATAAGTCAGTTGTGGCGAATGATTGGGCGCCGGGATACTCGGCGCATCAACACCACCGAGCGCCCGATCATGCCGCACCCTTCCCCGTTGAAAATCTTCTTGGCGATGGCATTTGTCGTCGGTTGCTGGGCCTATTCGTCGACCGGCATCCACATCGGCCTGCAATCCTACGAGCCCGGGCATCTGGCGTTGCTGCGGTTTCTGTTGGCCTCGCTGTTCATGGCGTTGATCGCTGCGTTCAAGGACATTCGCCTGCCACATCTGCGCGATGTGCCGCTGTTGTTCGCTTTGGGATTCTTCGCCGTGAGCCTGCATCACGTCGCGCTGAACATCGGCCAGCAAAGCGTCAGTGCCGGCGCCTCCAGCGTACTGGCGCAATCGAGTCCGCTGTTCAGCACGCTGCTGGCGCGGTTTGTGTTCAAGGATCAGGTCAGCGCCTGGCGTTGGGGTTGTGTGTTGCTCGGTTTTGTTGGCGTGGTGATCGTGGTCAGCGGCGACAAAGGCTTGGGCGACATTGATGCGCATGCCCTGCTGATCCTGTTGGCAGCGATGTCGTGGAGCATCTACTTCGCACTGCAAAAGCATCATGCGCGGCGATACGACGGCTTCAGTCTGGCCTGTTATGCGGTGTGGTCGGGGACGTTGATGCTGCTGATCTATCTGCCAGGGCTGGGGGACAGCGTGATGAAAGCGCCGCTGCGGGTGCAATGGGCGGTGTTGGCGCTGGGGGTATTTCCCAGTGCGCTGGCCTATCTGGCGTGGGGATTTGTGCTCAAGCATGTGGACCTGAGCCGGGCGACGATGGCGTTGTATCTGATTCCACCGACGGCGATGGGAATTTCTTCGGTCGGGCTGGCGGAGCGGCCGACGCTGATGGTGCTGGTGGGGTCGGTGGTGGTGTTGATCAGTGTGTTGGCGTTGAATCTGGAGCGGCGGGTTGGCGATGTTCGGGCTGCCGGGGTTTAACCTGAAACCTGTTTGAAGCGAAAGCCGTCTTCGCGAGCAGGCTCGCTCCCACAGGAGAACGCATTCCAAAATGTGGGAGCGAGCCTGCTCGCGAAAGGGCCGGTAAATCCAGCACAACAACCAGGATTCAGCGCCGATCATCCGACAACGGCGTCGGCTCATCTGCCGGTGGCACATCTTCATCGTCCGCCGCCGGATCCTTCCAGTCTTCGGGCCGATCGGCATCGCTCAGCGGGTCGCGCCCAGGGGGCATTCCCATCGGTGCATCGTGATCGGCCAAGGTCGGTTCATCGGTACCGGGCAGCGGCCGGGTTGGATCGGTGGGCAGCACACCACCCTGAAACAGCAAATCGTTAGCCATGACGCACCTCACTCAGGAGGTCCGGAATACCCGGGCCGTACACCTTGGAATCAGCCCTGTATACCGCGTGCTATCGAACAGACCAACGGCGTTCAACCCTGCGCGGAAAAGCGGTCGCGGCTGTTGGTCAGGTGCAGCCACATCGCTGCCCGCGCGGCATCGGCATCCTGACGCTTGATCGCATTCAGGATCGCCTCATGTTCCAGATGGGCCAGTTGCCCGAGCTTGCTCAGATCCGCCGCGCCACGCTCGGCGGCGTTGAGCCGGTTGCGCGGAATCATCGCACTGCCCAGCTGCTGCATGATTTCACTGAAGCAGACGTTACCGGTCGCCTCGGCGATCAGCAGGTGAAAACGCCGATCGGCCTCGACGCAACTGTCGTTGTTGTCCAGTAACCGCTGATAGTCATCCAGCGCCTGACGCATTTGCAGCAATTGCTGCTCGCTGCGCCGTTGCGCCGCCAGTGCCGCTGCCTGGGTTTCCAGGCCGAGGCGCAGTTCGAGAATGCTGCGCACGCCCAGCGCGGTGTCGACATTCAGGCGCAAGCCCTGCTCCGGCGCGCGCTCGATGACGAACGTGCCGATGCCGTGACGCGTTTCCACCAATCCGGAGGCCTGCAATTTTGAAATTGCCTCGCGCACTACAGTGCGACTGACCCCGTGTTCCTGAACGATGGAATTCTCCGAGGGCAGCTTGTCGCCGGGTGTCAGCTGGCCGAGCAGGATGCTCTGGGTGAGTTTGTCCACCAGATCATGGGCGAGGTTGTGCGCACGTTTGCGGGCGGGAGCGTCGAGGTCTTCTTGCATGGTCGGTTCCGGTGATCGGGGCTTGTCGATCGTAGCATTGCGAGACTGGCCGACGGCATTGATTTTAGCGCCACACTTGTATGACAACATTCAAACATGAGCAAAACGGCCTTTGAGCTTTCTGGCGACCAAACCTGTAGATCCGTAGAAAAAGATCGTGAACACTCCGCCACAAGCCTAGTAAATACTGAACAAAAACAAGAAAAGCATAAAAAACCGATCTTTCAGAAAAAATTAATCACCGCTCCCCACTTGTAGGACAAAAAATCTCAGTTGTATGATGTCTAGCAACAACGCAGCACCGGCCCTACCCCGCATAAAAATAATCAGTGGGAGAAAAACAAGTGAAAACCTCCGTCTCCGCGATGAACGAGGGTGTCGATTCGACACTCGCCTCGGCCATCTCGAAAGTGAAACGCCACGTCCTGCCGCTTTTCGTGATCATGTTCATCGTCAATTACATTGACCGGGTGAACATCGGTTTCGTCCGCACCCACATGGAACACGACCTTGGTATTGGTGCCGCCGCTTACGGCTTCGGCGCCGGGCTGTTCTTCATCGGCTACGCGCTGTTCGAAGTGCCCTCCAACATGCTTCTGCAGAAAGTCGGCGCACGCATCTGGCTGACCCGCATCATGCTCACCTGGGGCCTGGTCGCCGCCGGTATGGCGTTCATCCAGAACGAAACCCACTTCTATGTGTTGCGCTTTTTGCTCGGCGTGGCCGAGGCCGGTTTCTTTCCCGGGGTGATCTACTACTTCACCCGCTGGCTGCCCGGCGCCGAACGCGGTAAGGCGATTGCGATCTTCCTCAGCGGCTCGGCCGTGGCTTCGTTGATCTCCGGCCCGCTGTCAGGCCTGCTCCTGCAAATCAACGGGCTGGGCATGCACGGCTGGCAGTGGATGTACTTCATTGAAGGGATGTTCTCTGTGTGCCTGTGCGTGTTTGTCTGGTTCTGGCTCGACGCCAAGCCACACGACGCGAAATGGCTGACCCGCGCCGAACAGGACGCACTGGTCAACACTATCGACGCCGAGCAAAAGGCTCGCGAAGCCGCGACGCCCATCCGGCCATCGATGGGCAAACTGCTCAAGGATCGCCAGATCATCCTGTTCTGCCTGATCTACTTCTTCATTCAGTTGACCATCTACGCGGCGACCTTCTGGCTGCCGAGCATCATCAAGAAAATGGGCGAGATGAGCGACTTCCAGGTCGGCCTGTTCAACTCGATTCCATGGTTGCTGTCGATCATCGGCATGTACGCCTTCGCCTCGTTCTCGGCCAAGTGGAAACACCAGCAGGCGTGGGTCGCCACCGCACTGTTGATCGCTGCTGCGGGGATGTTCATGTCCACCACCGGCGGGCCGATCTTCGCTTTCGTTGCGATCTGTTTTGCCGCGCTGGGTTTCAAATCCGCTTCGTCACTGTTCTGGCCGATCCCACAGGCCTATCTGGATGCCCGCATCGCTGCGGCGGTGATCGCACTGATCAACTCGGTGGGCAACCTCGGCGGCTTCGTCGCGCCGACTACGTTCGGCCTGCTCGAAGAACACACCGGCTCGATTCAGGGCGGCCTCTATGGTTTGGCCGCGACCTCGATCATCGCCGCGATCATTGTCTTCTTCGCGCGCACCACACCGAAACCTGCTGCCGACATCGCCGTGGTCGAGACCGCGCCGAAACACGCCTGACGTCCATTTTTAAAGATTGCGTATTAAAAGGATAAGAACATGACCGCACACGACACCGCCAAAGCCCCGATCATCACCGACATGCAAGTCATCCCGGTGGCCGGTCACGACGGCATGCTGCTCAATCTGAGCGGCGCCCACGGGCCGTTTTTCACTCGTAACATCGTCATTCTCAAGGACAACGCCGGCCATACCGGCGTCGGTGAAGTGCCCGGTGGCGAGCGCATTCGCCAGACGCTGGAAGACGCGCGCAGCCTGGTAATCGGCAGCCCGATCGGCACCTATCAGAAGATCCTCAATCAAGTGCGCCAGACCTTCGCCGACCGCGATGCCGGTGGCCGTGGCCTGCAGACATTCGATCTGCGCATCACCATTCACGCGGTCACCGGTCTTGAAGCGGCGCTGCTCGATCTGCTCGGTCAGCATCTCGATGTACCGGTGGCGGCGCTGCTTGGCGAAGGTCAGCAACGCGACGAAGTGAAGATGCTCGGTTATCTGTTTTACGTCGGTGATCAGCGCGAAACCGACCTCGCCTACCGCAGCGAACCGGACGCCGACAACGACTGGTTCCGCGTGCGTCACGAGAAGGCCATGACCGCCGAAGCCGTGGTCCGCCTCGCCGAAGCGGCCCACGCGAAATACGGTTTCAAGGACTTCAAACTCAAGGGCGGCGTGCTCAGTGGCGATGCCGAAATCGAAGCGGTCACAGCGCTGGCCGAACGCTTTCCTGATGCGCGCATCACCCTCGATCCGAACGGCGCGTGGTCACTGAAAGAAGCCATCCGCCTGTGCCGCGATCAGCATCAGGTGCTCGCCTATGCTGAAGACCCGTGCGGCGCGGAAAACGGTTATTCCGGTCGCGAAGTGATGGCTGAGTTCCGTCGTGCCACGGGGTTGAAAACCGCCACCAACATGATCGCCACTGACTGGCGTGAAATGGGTCATGCGATCCAGTTGCAATCAGTGGACATTCCACTGGCCGACCCGCACTTCTGGACGATGCAGGGTTCGGTACGCGTGGCGCAGATGTGCCATGAGTGGGGCCTGACCTGGGGTTCGCATTCCAACAACCACTTCGATATCTCGCTGGCGATGTTCACCCATGTCGCCGCTGCCGCGCCGGGCGATATCACCGCGATCGACACCCACTGGATCTGGCAGGACGGCCAACGGTTGACCAAGGCGCCGTTGCAAATTGTCGATGGTCTGGTGCAAGTGCCGAAGAAGCCGGGGCTGGGCGTGGAGCTGGATATGGATCAGGTGGCCAAGGCGCATGAACTGTACAAAGGCATGGGCCTCGGCGCGCGGGATGACAGCGTGGCGATGCAGTTTCTGATTCCGGGGTGGAAGTTCGATAACAAGCGGCCGTGTCTGGTGCGCTGAACCTGATCTCAAATCCACCACGGTCCCTGTAGGAGTGAGCCTGCTCGCGATAGCGGTGTGTCAGTTGATATCAATTTTGACTGACACACCGCTATCGCGAGCAGGCTCACTCCTACAAGGGTTTTGCATTAATCAGAGATTTGCAGCAGCCAGTTTTTGAACGCCATCATCGCCGCTGTTTCAGGACGCGACTGCAACCGCGTCAACCAGTAACTCCCCGTCGTGATCTCAATCGCAAACGGCTGGCAAATCGTATCCGCCGCCAGTTGCCTGGCGAACATCAGCGGTGGCGCCAACGCCACCCCACTGCCCTGCAACGCCGCTTCCATCATCGCCAGCGATGAATCAAAAACGATGCTCTGCGGCGGCGCAGCCTGGGTCGCCAACCCGGCGGCCTGAAACCACTCCGGCCATTCGTCGGTGCGATAGGAACGCAGCAATGTTTGTTGCAGCAGATCGCCCGGCGTCTGCAATTGCCGGGCGATTTCCGGCACGCACAACACCGACAGCGGCGCCTCAAGCAACCGCGTCGCCTCGATGCCATGCCACGCACCAGCACCGAAGCGGATCGCGTAATCCAGCCCTTCTGCTGCCACATCCACGCGGTTGTTGTTGGTCGACAGGCGCAAATCTATGAGCGGATGTTTCGCCCGGAAGTCCGCCAGCCGCGGCAGTAGCCAACCCACAGCGAACGTGCCGACCGCGCCAACGGTCAACATTTCGCGGTACTGTCCACCGGCGAGGCGTTCGAGTATCTGCGCGATGTGATCGAACGACGTGCTCAGCACCGGCAGCAAGGTTTCGCCCTCGCTGGTCAGCATCAGCCCACGGGGCAGGCGTTTGAACAGGGTGACGTTGAGTTGCGCCTCGAGGCTTTTGACCTGATGGCTGACCGCCGCTTGCGTGACGCACAGTTCCACGGCGGCGCGGGTGAAGCTCAAATGCCGCGCCGATACCTCGAAGGCGCGCAGTGCGTTGAGCGGCAATTGCGGTCGAATCATGCCCAGTCCCAAATTTTTCTAATGGCTCGTGCGAGTTTTCGTCGTTTGTCGATTGGCGTCGCGCTGACTAGATTGGCGGCGTTGATCAGTTGCCCAACGAAGAAATCGCCCGCAGTGTAGCGGGATAACGTCATCAACACTCATGGAGAGTGGTTCACTCATGCCATCCATTCATTCAAACAACGTCATTTCCTGCGCCGCTTTCGGCCTGCTTTTCGGCGCCTCGGCCTGCATGGCCGCCACGCCCACCGACGCGCAGTTGCAAGCGCTGGTCAACGACGCAGTGACGCCGGTAATGCAACAACAGAACATTCCCGGGCTGACCGTGGCGCTGACCGTTAACGGCAAGGCGCATTACTTTAACTACGGGGTTGCAGCAAAAGACACCGGGCAGAAAGTCAGCGAAAACACCCTGTTCGAAATCGGCTCGGTGAGCAAAACCTTCACCGCCACCCTCGCCGGTTATGCCCAGGCCACGGGCAAACTCGACGTGTCGACCAAGGCCAGCCAGCTCTGGCCTGAACTGAAAGGCAGCGCGTTCGACAACATCAGTGTGTTGCAACTGGGCACCTACAGCGCCGGCGGTTTGCCGCTGCAATTCCCGGACAACGCGGACTCGTCTGACAAGATGCTCGGCTATTTCCAGCAGTGGAAACCGGTATATCCCGCCGGCAGCCATCGCCAGTATTCAAATCCAAGCCTTGGATTGTTCGGTTATCTGGCGGCGAAGAGCCTCGGCCAGCCGTTTGATCAGGCGATGAAGCAAACCCTGCTGCCGAAACTCGGTTTGCAGCACACCTACCTCAGCGTGCCTGCCGCGCAAATGGCCCTGTATGCGCAGGGCTATGACAAGAATGGCAAACCGGTGCGCGTCACACCCGGCGCCCTGGATTCGCAGGCCTACGGCGTGAAAACCAGTGCCGTGGACATGCTGCGTTACGTGCAGGCCAACCTGAAACCTGAAACCCTGGAAGCCTCCCTGCAAAAAACCATCGCCAACACCCACACCGGCTACTACACCGTCGGCGATATGACTCAAGGTTTGGGTTGGGAGATGTACCGTTACCCGATTAGCCTCGAAAGCTTGCTGGCGGGCAACTCGACGGAAATGGCCATGGAAGCGCACAAAGTGCAGTGGCTGAATCCGCCGCAACCGCAGCCGCATGACGTGCTGATCAACAAGACTGGCTCTACCGGTGGTTTCGGGACTTACGTGGCGTTTGTGCCGAGCAAGGACATTGGCATTGTGATCATGGCCAACAAGAACTTCCCGATTCCTGAGCGGGTGAAAATCGCCCATACAATTCTCAGCGCTGTCGCTGAATAAAGATCAAAAGATCGCAGCCTGTGGCAGCTCCTTGACCGAGTGAAAACCCGATCCTGTAGGAGTTGCCGCAGGCTGCGATCTTTTGTCTTTAAAGCTGCGCCTGCAACTTCCAGCCGATGATATCCATCAAGTCGCAACTGTCCCGCAACGGGATCGCCATCACCCGTGCGAAATCCTGCAGCAGCAAGGCGTCGTGGCCCTTGCCGTCACCGAGCGCCAGTGTCTCCATCAGTTGCGTCACACAGCGCAAACGGTAAGCCGCCGTGCCATGCAGCACATCCACCGGTGCTTCGCGGTCGATCAACAGAGCGGGAATCTTGCAGTCGATCCCGGTCAGCGGAATGTATCGCGTCATGTTTGAACCTCCCTGTTCAATGCTGCGTCGCCGCCGGTGGATCGAGATTGTCCAGCGCTCGGTTGACCAGCAACTCGCCGAGTACGGCCAACTGTTGAATCGACAGGGCGAGGCTACGCGGTGAACCTTGAAGTTCTGCGGCCAGATCGGTGGTCAGGGCATTCAGTGAAGCGAGGGTTTCGCAAGCGTGGCAGAGCAGCGTGGGCGTATCGATATCGGGGAGGATGGTGAAGAGGTGGCTGATGGGATCGGGGTGATGCGGGTTGCGTAAGCGGGGGTTGTTGGCGTCGAAGGACCCTGAATCCATGGGGGATTCGGGGGGACTTGGAGTGTGTTTTTTCATTAGTAAATCCTCGGGACATTCAAAGAAAAAACTGCCGAACTCACTTCCACGAGAGGGTGGCAGCTTTGCGCAGGGGTGGAAGTCCGGGGAAACCCGAGGAACCCGGTGCACTCGAGAGTGCTCCTGCGCATCGCTGCCATAAGCAAACAATGTTGGCATAAAAACCACCAACATGTGTTTACAGGCGCAACGCGCTCTCGGGAATCACCGGACTTCCACATCCGACCACTGTGTTTTGCAGCGGCCAAAGAAGACTATCCCTCCTCCCCCAACCCCACCAGTTCACCACCGCCGCCGCGACTTGCAGGAAAAATCCGCGCGACCTGAAGGAGCTTTGTGTAAGACATTTCGGCCGGCACATGCTGCAACGACTTTGTATTAGCGAATGAATTTGTTGTATCTACACTGCATCGAGTCAATCTTTGGACGAGGATGGCGTCGGGCAAAAAACAGTCATTCGAAGGGTGCAGTGATGGAAATCAAAAGTTTGAAGCTTGCGGATGTCGGACACTTTGGCGACATGGATATTCAGTTTGCCCCTACCCCGACACACCGTTCGAACATCACGGTGCTGGTGGGAAACAACGGCAGCGGAAAAACCACCATTCTGAAATCCCTGAATATTTGTCTGAGCTGGCTGATCGCAACAATTCGCTCCAATAAAGGCAATGGCAAATACCTTGTCGATGAAGATATTCGCAACGGCGCCCCAGGAGCCGTCCTTTCGATTGGCATCACCGACGTTTCACACCCGCGCGCAGCTGAGAGTGATGCGGGTTCCGAAAACGAATTATTCGTATGGGGCGCTGCCCGAAGTCGCCAGGAAGGTGCAGTCTCGGGCCGTGGATATTTAAACGAAGTCAGACTGCTTGCAGACCACTACCGCACTCAACTCACCGCCGACGATAGCGCCTCACTCCCGCTGATCGCTTATTACCCGGCCGAACGTTGCGTTGTTGAAGTCCCGCTGAAAATCAGCGGCAAACAAGCCTTCGATCAACTCGACGGCTACGACACCAGTTTTCACGGGGGTGTCGATTTTGGCAGTTTTTTCGAATGGTTCCGCGAACGCGAAGACAGCGAAAACGAAGACGGGATTTCCAATACCGCACTGGCCGAAATCGCGGAAAAATTCGGTACTGACAGCGACGCCTGGAAAACGCTGGCCAATGTGAAAGCCTCCACTCGCGATCGCCAATTGACTGCCGTTCGCTCGGCCCTCACCGCGTTCATGCCGGACTTCTCCAACCTGCGCGTGCAACGCAAACCACATCTGCATATGGCCGTCGACAAACATGGCGCGACATTCAATGTCACTCAGCTCTCGCTTGGCGAAAAGTCGATGATTGCGTGGGTGGGTGACATGGCCAGGCGTCTGGCGATGATGAACCCGTCGATGGACAACCCGCTGCACGGCGATGGCATTGTTCTGATCGACGAGGTGGAATTGCGCATGGATCCGCAATGGCAGCTCGGTCTGACTACGCAATTAAGCGCGACCTTTCCCAATTGCCAGTTCGTGTTGACCACGCGTTCTCCACTGGTCATAGGTGATACCAAAGGTGTGCTGGTTTACCTGCTTGATGAGGACGATAGCCGTGGGTAGACAGGTTGCTGTGAGGGCGTCGGTGTCCGCAAATATGCAGGAGTGAGCCTGCTCGCTATCGCGAGCAGGCTCACTCCTGCAGGGGACGCGTTTTATTCAGTGACTGTTTGATCAATCATCCGGCATTTCCGGCGGCTTGGCCGGTTTCGCTGGTTTGCTCGGCTTGGCGCCCTTCGTACCTTTCGCGGCCGGTTCGGTCGCTGCCGGTGTCGTTGCTACGGACGGCGGCGCGATGTCCTTCTCGGTGGCGGGCAATGCATCGACGGTGTCGAAGATCTTCTTCAGATCCACCGCTTTCGCTTCATCCCCCGACGCCGAAAGCTTGGTCTCGCCGTCCTTGCCCACCAGGAACACTTTCGGATAGGCCCCGGCACCGAGCTTCAGCGAGCGCAGCAGCGCCATGGTGTCTTGCTGGCCTAGGTCCTTGCCGTCGAGCTGGCCGGCCATGTTGAGGATGGTGTAGACCTTGATGTTGCGGTCGGTGACGCCCTTTTTGTTGGCGGGATCCTCCAACGACTTTTTCAAAGCCACCCACACGGCGTCGACGGTGCTTTGTGCGATCACGATCAGCGGTCGGGCGCGGCCCATATCTCCGGCGATGGGCGAATCGTTGTCAGCGGCGAACAAGGGGCCGGCAATCGCCAGCAAGAGTGTCAGGGTCAGTGACCTGATGAGCATGCGCATCTCCTTTTGATATCCACGCTCTAATGATTGCGCATCGTGGCGATTGTTCCGGGACAACCCGGCAAATATCTTCCGCCTAGTCAGAAGCTTAGGACAGGCGCGACATTGCGCAACATATCCGAGGTGATCGCAACGCGGATTTGATTACCTTTTATGACCGCATTAGGGTGGTGGTTCTGCCCATGAAATGGAGTTCACCCGCATGCACATCGATTACCTGTGCGATCACCCCGAATTGATTGAAGAACTGGCCACACTCAACTTCAAGGAGTGGGGCGAGTTTCGTCCCGGGCAAACCGTTGAGCACCGCATCGAGCATATGCGTGAATCTTGTGGCAAAGGTGCGGTGCCCAGCGTGGTGGTGGCGCTTGAAGGTTCACGTTTGCTGGGCGGCGCGCTGCTGATCGAGAACGATCTGAAGCTGCGCCCGAACCTGACGCCATGGCTGGCTGGCGTTTATGTGAAGGCTGAGGAACGCGGTCGCGGGATAGCTTCGCAACTGGTCAATCGAGTGGTTGCAGAAGCGGCGGCGTTGGGTGTGCGGGAGTTGTATCTGTACACCGACACGTCGCAGTCGCTGTATGCGCGACTGGGTTGGGAAGTGGTGGAAGAGCTGGTCTACGACGATTTGCCGGTGACGGTGATGAAATACGCCATTGAGCGCTAACCCCGTGGTGAGGCGGTCCACCGCAAGCTGTGCCGCCTCACTCCAGCACTGAATCGAGTGCCGAGAGCAACTGCGAGGGGTCGACGGGTTGTCCACCGAGCTTGAGTTCACCGCTGTCGAGTTCAACACTCAACCTCAGCGACGCCCGATCGCCCGGGTACTTGCGCAGCAGAAGCTCAATGCCATTGGCCGTCTCGTCGGCGGTACCGAGCAAATCCCACAGACTCTCGCTCAGATCCAGCAGCACTTTTTGCTGCTGCAGATCGACCACACGCGGCGCGTACAGCCAATGGCTCATGCGCATCTCACGCGGTTCGACGGTGATGGCGAGACGGCCTGCGCAATGGACAGTGGTTTCACTCATGGCCGGATCAGAACGCCAGTTTGTAACCGATCAACACCAGCATCGTCGCCAGGCACGGGCGCAGCACTTCATCGGAGATGCGTCCGGTCAGGTGGCTGCCGAGCCAGATGCCTGGCAGCGAGCCGACCAGCAAAAAGCCCAGCACCCCCCAATCCATATTGCCCATGCTCGCGTGGCCGAGGCCTGCGACCAGCGTTAGCGGAACGGCGTGGGCGATTTCGGTGCCAACCAGGCGACGGGTCGGCAGCAGCGGATAAAGGATGAACAGCGCGACAGTGCCGAGGGCGCCAGCGCCGATCGAGGTCAGGGCGACCATGGTGCCAAGAACCAGACCAGTGATCACGGTCATCACGTTCAGCCGCGAACCACTCGGGTTGTAGTTGCCACCCGCGCGTTTGTGGGCGAAGTCGAGCAAGCGTTTCTTGAAGAAGATCGCCAGCGCCGTGGCGAACAGCACAAAGCCCAGCGCCTGTTTGATGATGGCGTTCATCGCGTCCGGCGCGGTATGCAAAGTGCTGAGAAACCACAGGGTCATGGCCACCGCCGGCACACTGCCGAGGGTCAGCCAGCCGGTGATCGCCCAGTCGATGTTCTTGTTTTTGCGATGAACGAGGACGCCGCTGGATTTGGTAATGGCGGCATACAGCAGGTCAGTGCCCACTGCCGTTGCCGGGTTGATGCCGAACCACAAGAGGATAGGCGTCATCAACGAACCGCCGCCGACACCGGTCATGCCGACAATAAAACCCACCACCAGCCCGGCAATCACCAGGCCGAAATTTGCCAATTCCATTAAACCGTCCAGAAAAACGACAGGAAAAATCTGGCCCGCAGCATAGCGATTTTTCTTATAACCACATATATCGATGCGGTCTATCGTTATGCCATATCGAACTCACCACGATTACCCCCTGTGGGAGCGAGCCTGCTCGCGAATGCGGTGGGTCATCCGACACATTTATCGACTGACACAACGTCTTCGCGAGCAGGCTCGCTCCCACAGGGTGAAGCGGTGGTTTCCAGAGTTAGTGCATCCTTCGGCCCGGTTTGAAGCTGTGGGTCTTGTTGATCCACACTGTGGCCAACGCGATCAGCGACAGAATCAGCAGCGCCCACGGAAACGACATCGCCCCTGCCCGATCCAGCAGCAAGCCGCCGAACAAGCCGCCACCGGCGATTGCCACGTTCCACGAGGTGGTAAGCATCGCCTGCACCACGTCAACGTGATCGCCAGCAGAGTCGGCCGCGGAGGTGAGCAACAACGTTGCCGAACCGCCAAACGACAAGCCCCACACCGCCATGCACGCGTAAATGACCAGCGGTGACGGTGCCGCCAGCGCCAAGACCAGTGCCGTCAGCGCAAACACCGCAAGGCTGATCAAGGTCAACCAGCGCAACCAGCGATCCACCAGCATGCCGATGATCCAGATCCCCACCAGCGAACACAGGCCAAACACCAGCAGCACCAGATCGACCCGATCAGCCAATCCGGCCTGCATCAGAAACGGTGCAATGTAGGTGTAGAGAATGTTGTGCCCGAGCATCCACGTCAGTACCACAAACAGCACCGGCCGCACGCCGGGCAAACGCATCGACTCAAGCAACGGCAGACGCTCATCACTGGCCTGCCCCGGACGATCCGGCACCGCAATGACAATCCATGCTGCCAACACCAGGGCCAGCGCCGACATGATCCCGAACGAGGCACGCCAACCGATCAGATTGCCCAGCCACGTCCCCGCCGGCGTGCCCAACGACAGCGCCACCGGCGTGCCGAGCATGGCAATCGCCAGCGCTCGCCCCTGTTGATGCACCGGCACGATGCCGCGTGCATAACCGGCCATGATCCCCCACGACAACCCCGCCGCCATCCCGGCAAGAAAACGCGAAGCCAGGGTCAGACCGTAATGGCTGGAGAACGTGGTGACGGTGTTGAACACCAGAAACCCGCCAACCGTCATCAACAACACCCGCCGCCGGGGCCAGCCGCGCGTGGCGACGGTCAGCGGGATCGCCGCGACAATTGAACCCAGCGCGTACAGCGTCACCAGTTGCCCGGCGAGCACTTCGCTGACGTTGAGCCCGGCGCCGATTTGCGGAAGTAGCCCGGCCGGCAGGGTTTCGGTGAGGATGGCGATGAAACCGGTCATGGCGAATGCCAGCAACGCGGCATAGGGCAGTTTGTCCGCACGGGCGGTGCGGTCGACGCGAGTGAAATCGGCGCTTGCGGGGTCGGTCATGACAGGTGCAGCTCCTTTTTGATCAATAGTGGCGACGGATTGTATACAAAAATCACCTGCACTATTGATTCAATGTGGGAGCGAGCCTGCTCGCGAATGCGGTCTTTCAGGCACTGAAGTGTTGATTGATCCACCGCTTTCGCGAGCAGGCTCGCTCCCACATTGGATCTCTGCACTCACTGCACCGGAAGGAAATTCAGGAACAACAAACTCTGCGCGTAGTTGAGGCCGATCCGCCGGTAACGCTCATCAAGCATCTGCGTGATCAGGTCCAGTCGCGCAACGATCTTGCCGAACTCGGTGGCGAAGCTCAGGTTGCTGCCCTCCTCCGAGATCTCATTGGAAAACAGCAGCGGCTGACCTTCCTTGTTTTGTCGCTGGGACAAAATCCACGTGGCTTTTTCGATATTGCGTGCAGCGTTGTGAACGAACGTCGGGTTGATCGCGTCGGTCATGTAGAACTCGGTGCGATTGCCGTGGGCGGTGACCAGCATGCTGCCGATCGCATAGATGAACGCGCCGACGCGGTCACCGAGAAACTCCGGGCTCATCGCATAGCTGAGCGCGGCCAGATCCTTGCGCCCGCCAAGCACCGGCAGCGGTTGTTGCTGCTCGATGGCCTGGCGCACCTGTTTCACGGCCGCATGGATGTTGAGAAAGCCTGACTTGCGCAGTTCTTCCGGGTTACGCAAGTACAGCTTGCCCTGCAAGCGATAGAGGCTGTTGAGGTTGTCGCGCATCGCCAGTGTGGCCATGCGGTCGACGCTGGTCTGCAGGAATTCCTGCGGCTGACCGTCACGCATCTGGTTGAAGAAACCGTTGCCGTCCTGGTGACTGCAACCGCTGAACAGCAGCGACGACAAACACGCCAGCAACAGGCACGGGCGGCGGAAAAAAGCAGCGATCAGGGCAAAAACTCTCGGCATGAAATCTCGAACAGGCACATTCCTGTGCGGCGGGAGTCACCGCATCCTGGCCATGGATAGAGCCGCCGATTGCGAAAAAGTGCAGTGGTGCGCATGACCAACCGACCTTCGGCACCTTAGCCACAACCAATTAGTCTGTCTTTATTGTTGAAATAAACGATTAATCAGCTATAAATTTCACTCCAACCAACAAATAGCCTGACTAGTTTCGCTCTGAAAACAACAACAAGAAGGAAGGTCTACCATGCTTCAATCCCGTCACCTGCTCTCCGGCCTCGGACTGTCCCTGATGATCGCCACCCTTTCCGCCAACGCGGCCGGCCTCAGCGCCGAACACAAAGCCTTCGGCAAAACCAATGACGGCACGCCCGTCGAGCAATACATCCTGCGCAACAGCCACGGCATGCAAGCCACCGTGATCACCTACGGCGCGACCCTGCAATCGCTGAAAGTCGCCGACAAACACGGCAAATTCGACGACGTCGTGCTCGGCTTCGACGATGTCCAGGGCTACCAGAAAGGCACCGCCTACTTCGGCGCGACCATCGGCCGTTTCGGCAATCGCTTGGCCGAAGGTGCGTTCGAACTCGACGGCAAGCACTATCAAGTGCCGCAGAACGACAAGACCAACGCGCTGCACGGCGGCACGCAGGGCTTCGACAAGAAAGTCTGGAAGGCACAGGAAACCAGGGACAAGGATTCGGTCGGCGTGACCCTGACCTATCTGTCAGCGGACGGCGAAATGGGCTTCCCCGGCAACCTCACCACCGAAGTGACCTATCGCCTCACCGACAACAACGAACTGCGCATCGACTACAAGGCCAGCACCGACAAACCGACCGTGCTCAACCTGACCAACCACAGCTACTTCAACCTCGCCGGTGCCGGCAATGGCGACATTCTCAAACAGGTCGCCACGCTGCACGCCAGCCATTACACCCCGGTCACCGCCAAACTGATCCCGACCGGCGAACTGGCGCCCGTGGCCGGCACGCCGATGGACTTCACCAAGCCGACCGCGATTGGCACGCACATCAAGGCTGATCATCCGCAGCTGAAGTTTGCTGAGCCGAAACAGGGTGGGTTTGATTTCAACTGGGCGCTGGATACCAAGGGTGACATCGGCAAAGTTGCGACTGAGGTCAGTGATCCGCAGTCCGGTCGCGTGCTGCAGTTGTTCACCACGGAGCCGGGTGTGCAGTTCTATACCAGCAACTTCCTCGACGGCACGGTCAAGGGCAAGAGTGGCAAGGTGTATCCGCACTGGGGCGCGTTTACCCTGGAGACTCAGCATTATCCTGACTCGCCGAATCAGCCGGACTTCCCGAGTACTCGGCTTGATCCGGGGCAGACTTACAGCCACAGCGTGGTGTTGAAGTTCTCCGCCAAGTAAAAACGAAGATCAAAAGATCGCAACGTGCCGCAGCTCCTACAGTTGATCGTTCCCCCTGTAGCTGCGGCACGCTGCGATCTTTTTGCTTTTTGAAGCCCTGCGCTATCCTGCTGCCCACTAAAAGGTATCGACACATTCAGCAAGGAGGTTTGCATGCGTACCCTCGAACTGGCAGGCGTCCAGGTTCCGATCATTGGCCAGGGCACCTGGCGCATGGGTGAAGATCGCTCGGCGCACAAGCGTGAAGTGGCGGCGCTGCGCACGGGGATCGAGCTGGGCATGACCCTGATCGACACGGCGGAAATGTACGCCGAGGGCGGCGCCGAAAGCGTGGTTGGCGAAGCCATTGCCGGCCTGCGCGATCAGGTGTTTCTGGTGAGCAAGGTCTACCCGCACAACGCCAGCCGCAAAGGCATCCCGCAGGCCTGCGAGCGCAGTCTGCGCCGACTCGACACCGATTACATCGACCTCTATCTGTTGCACTGGCGCGGCCAGTATCCGCTGGAAGAAACCGTCGAGGCCTTCGAGCGCCTGCGCGAGGACGGCAAGATCGGCCGTTGGGGCGTGTCGAATTTCGATGTCGACGATCTCGAAGAGCTGTCCAGCTCGGCCTGTGCGACCAATCAGGTGCTGTACAACCTTGAAGAGCGCGGCATCGAATTCGATCTGCTGCCATGGTGCCAACATCAGCGCATGCCGCTGATGGCTTACTGTCCGATCGGCCAGGGCGGCGCGATGCTGGCTGAACCGGTGCTGAATGAAATTGCCGCTCGTCATGGTGTAACCCCCGCGCAGGTTTCGCTGGCGTGGATTCTGCGTCAGGATGGTGTGATTGCGATTCCCAAGGCTGTGCGACCGGAACATGTGCAACTCAATGCACAAGCCGCGCAACTGCAACTGGAGGCCGGGGATCTGGCGGCGCTGGACCAGGCGTTTCAAGCGCCACAACGCAAGCAGCGGCTGGCCATGGTTTGAGCTAGCGGCTGGCGAGGGCTTCGCGATGAGAAGCACTGATCAGTACGACCCGTTCAACCTGCAACGTTTTGTCCAGGCCCAGGACCCGGTGTTCGAGCGCGTGCAACGCGAGCTCGACGACGGCCGCAAGCGCAGCCACTGGATGTGGTTTGTCTTCCCGCAGTTCGCGGGTCTGGGCGGCAGTGAAATGTCCCGGCGCTACGCTATCGGTTCAGCCGAGGAAGCCCGGGCTTATCTGGCCCACGAGCTGCTCGGCGCCCGACTACGCACCGGCACGCAGCTTGTGCTTAATGTGCCACAGCGCTCGATCGCGGAGATTTTCGGCCATCCCGATGACCTGAAATTTCATTCCTCGATGACGCTGTTCGCTCAATTTGCCGCTGAAGACAGCCTGTTCAATCAGGCGCTGGAGCGTTACTTCCACGGCATTCTCGATGAATGGACGCTGCAACTGCTCGACTCAAAACAGGCCCAGTTGCCCGCCGATCAGGGTTGAGAAGTCGTCGTCGACAAACGGCAGAATCGCATCCGCCACCGGTTGCAGCTGCCGAGTGATGTAGTGGTCGTAGTCGATCGCGGCGCGGCGCACTTCCAGCGGTTCCGGGCCGGCCAGGGTGATGACATAGCTGATCCAGCCGCCATTCTGGTATTGCCGTGGTCGCCCGTGTTGCGCGTTGTAGTCATCGGCCAAGCGCGCCGCGCGCACGTGCGGCGGTACGTTGCGCTCGTAATCGTCGAGGGTGCGGCGCAGGCGCTTGCGGTAGACCAGGCGATCATCGAATTCACCGGCGAGGGTTTTGCGCACGTAGTCACGCACGTAATCCTGATAGGGCTTGCGCTGGAAGATCCGCTCGTAGAGTTCCTGCTGGAATTGCCGGGCCAGCAGCGACCAGTCGGTACGCACGGTTTCCAGACCTTTGTAGACCATTTCATCGCTGCCGTCGGCACGGGTGACGAGGCCGGCATAACGTTTTTTGCTGCCCTCCTCCGCGCCGCGAATGGTCGGCATCAGAAAGCGTTTGTAGTGAATTTCGAACTGCAGTTCGAGGGCGCTTTCCAGGCCATATTCATCACGCACATGCGCGCGCCACCAATCATTGACGTGCTTGACCAGCGCATGACCGATGTTCGCCGCCTCTTCCTGTCCGTGCGGGCGACGCAGCCAGACAAACGTCGAGTCGGTGTCGCCGTAAATCACCGCGTGGCCCTGCTCTTCGATCAGCTTGCGCGTGCGCAGCATGATTTCGTGACCGCGCAGGGTGATCGATGACGCCAGCCGCGTATCGAAGAAGCGGCAGCCGCTGGAGCCGAGCACGCCGTAGAAGGCGTTCATGATGATTTTCAGCGCTTGCGATAACGGTGCGTTGTGCTCACGTTTGGCGATCTCACGACCTTCGGCAACGCGCGAGACGATCGACGGCAGGCAATGGCGGGTGCGCGAGAATCGGGCACCACGGAAACCCGCCACGGAATCGGCGTCATCCGGGTGTTGCAGGCCTTCAATAAGGCCCACCGGGTCAATCAGAAAGGTGCGGATGATCGACGGATAAAGGCTCTTGTAATCGAGCACCAGCACCGATTCGTACAGCCCCGGTTGCGAGTCCATGACAAATCCGCCGGGGCTGGCCTGCGGCGGATTGGTGCCGAGGTTCGGCGCAACAAAACCCTGGCGGTGCATCAACGGCATATACAGATGGGTGAACGCCGCCACCGAGCCGCCGCTGCGGTCCGCTGGCAATCCGGTGACGCTGGCGCGCTCGAGCAAGAAGGTCAGCAGTTCGGTCTTGGCGAAGATACGCGTGACCAGTTCGCAGTCCTTGAGGTTGTACTTGGCCGGCGCCGGTTTGTCCTCGGCAAACATGCGGTTGATTTCGTCCATGCGCTGGTACGGATTATCGATCGACTTGCCTTCGCCGAGCAGGGTCTGCGCGACGTTTTCCAGGCTGAACGAAGGGAAACTCCAGGTCGCCGAACGCAAGGATTCAATGCCGTCGATGATCAACCGTCCCGCCGCCGAGGCGAAGTAGTGATTGCGACTGCCGTGTTCGCGCCATTGCATTTCTTCGCCACCACGACCGATTTTCAGCGGCACGCCGAGGCGCCGTGCGTGTTCGTGGAGGATGCGCAGGTCGAACTGCACGACGTTCCAGCCGATGATCGCGTCGGGGTCGTGGCGGGCGAACCAGTCGTTGAGTTTCTTCAGAATGACCGTGCGTGAGTCGCAGTATTCAAGGTCGAAGTCGACGATGCTGGCGTCGCCGTTCGGCGCACCGAGCATGTACACCTGACGTTCGCCGCAGCCTTCGAGGGCGATCGAATACAACTCGCCGGTTTCGGTGGTTTCGATGTCCAGCGAGACCAGTCGCAGTCTCGGTCGGTAATCGGGGTCGGGTTTGAGCTGGGCGTTGAGCAATACGCCGTCGGCATCGGGCGTGCCGCTGAACCGCACCGGTGCGGTGATGAAACGCTCCATCAGATAGCGTTCCGGCGGGCGAACGTCGGCTTCGAAGACGTCGACCCCGTTGCGATTGAGCGTGGTTTCCAGGCGCATCAATTGGCCGTGTTGCTGGCAATACAGCCCC
The DNA here is from genome assembly GCF_022662375.1 of Pseudomonas sp. CROZ-RG-20F-R04-15. Classification (GTDB taxonomy): domain Bacteria; phylum Pseudomonadota; class Gammaproteobacteria; order Pseudomonadales; family Pseudomonadaceae; genus Aquipseudomonas. The sequence goes on from NZ_JAKNQL010000008.1 coordinate 208,412, forward strand.
AGCACCGGGCGATGCTCGAAATCCTGCAAGGCCAGCGGGCGCAGTTCGACGTTCTTTTCGTCGTGCAGCAGACGTTCGGCCGCCGCGCGCTGCTCAGCGGGAATAAACGCCACCGACGGCTGATGCGGCAAGCGCACACGGCGCGGCCCGGCGTCGGTCGCCAGCCAGAACTCGACTTCGGTGCCGGCCGCTGTGTCGCGCCAATGCCGGGTCAGGACGAAGCCCTGCGGTAAATCCACCACTGCAACCTCAGGAATTGAAACAGAGGGGCATTCTACGCGGCATTGCGTGGGATGACTCTGGCGATAAATCGGCGCCAACCACGGAAAAAACCGGCGAATGACGTTTTTTGCGTGTTATCTGCCGCTTTGCCACCTTGCCCTGCGCGCTTGCGTCTACGATGCTTGAATAACAACGACAACACCTGAGTAACCGCCATGAAGACCGTCGCCCAACTGCTCAAGCTCAAAGATCAGAAAAATCAGGAAGTGCACCAGATCAAACCTGATCACATGGTGCTCGAAGCGCTGATGAAGATGGCCGAGAAAAACGTCGGTGCCTTGCTGGTGGTCGAAGACGATAAGGTGGTCGGCATCATCAGCGAGCGGGACTACGCGCGCAAACTGGTGCTGCATGGTCGCTCATCCGTGGGCACACCGGTGCGCGACATCATGGTGGCGAACGTGATCACCGTCGACACCCATCAAACCGTCGACACCTGCCTGGGCATCATGTCCGACAAACGCCTGCGGCACTTGCCGGTGGTCGAGAACGGCAAGCTGATCGGCTTGCTGTCGATCGGTGACCTGGTCAAGGAAGCGATTGCCGAACAGGCGGAGCTGATCAAGCAGCTGGAGCAGTACATTCGCGGGGAATAAATCCCAAAGACACCGCCGCCCCCTGTCCTGATCGTTCCCACGCTCCGCGTGGGAATGCCTCCTTTGACGCTCTGCGTCCCGGGCTGCGTTACCACGCAGAGCGTGGGAACGATCATCGTCGGTCAGGACGGCCAATGCCGGGCAAACACCGGTGCCAGCACCGGGTGCCGGTCAATCCGCTGCAACCACGCAGAAAACCCCGGTCGCGTCTGACGCAAATGCTCGCGGCTCCCTGCCCAACGCGTCACCACTGCCGCCAGCACATCCAGTGCCCCCGGCGTTTCGTCATCCAGATACAGCTCGGCGGAAAACTGGTCGGCAAACACCTCCCAACTCCAGTGCAATCGCTCACGCGCGCCGGCCACCAGATTCTGCCGCGAGGCTTCGTCGGGCATCAGCAGCCAGCGCTCCGGATAATCGATGACGCCGATCGCCGCATAACAGTTGCTGACGATGTAGACCAGACCGCGAATCGCCTGATCGCGATCCTCCGCTTTGGCTGGCAGCAGGCCGGACTTGGGAAACGTCAGGCCCAGATGAATCAGGATCGCCGCACTCTCGGTGATGGCGCTGCCATCGGGCAGTTGCAACGTCGGTATCTGCTTGAGTGGATTGAGCTGCGCCAGCGCCTCGGCGGCTTCGGTGCTGGCTTCGATATCAATGAAGCGGTAAGCGATCTGGCACAGTTCCAGCGCCGCTTCGATGGCCGCTGCGCCTGAATTTCTGTGCCCGTAGAGCTGGTACATATCCAATCCCCCCGAAAAGGCCATTGCCACAGGGTAGATGGCTGTAGCGCGGGTGTAGAAATAATCTGTCTGTGTATCGGTTTTGGCACGGTTTTCCCATGCACTCGCGACTTGCGAATTCAAACCTCGCAAAACAGCGCTGGCGGTGCCCATCCCGCACCAAGAGCAATCATCGAACGCTATCCGCGTTCTTGTAAGGTGCGATACCGAACCAAAAGTTCGCGTATCCGAGCTGGCAACAAGGAGTTCACCGCGTGAATCTTCAAACGCTCTGCCGCATCACAACCTCTTTGCATTTATCCGTTCGCCGCCGAGTTCATTCGAACAGTCCCGGCTGCCTTCACACTTACTTTATTACCTGACACCTCGACAGCGCACTGCGTTCGGCAATGAGTCATTGGCCGACGGCAGCGTGCTATTTATTTTTTAAATAAGACTCGGGCAGTTATTGCACGAATGCAGTGTGCATTGAACGACAGCAGGATTGTCGAACAATAACTTTCAGCGCCATTGCAAGTGCACCAAAACTGCTCCACGGATTTGAACTATTCAATACTTCAAACAGCGATTTCATTTAAACAACAACAAGGAACATGCCCCGTGAGCCGCTAAAACATTGACCCGCACCAATTCAGTCCGCCGCGCACCAGCAAGTGCCCTGGCCGCCAGCTGCGCAGCCGCTCTATCCCGCCAACCCGCGGGATATGGCGCACAGCCTGACTCGCCTGTGAAAAAGCTCTCTCAACCGGAGTCACGGCAATCTGCGCGCCTTGGAAAAACCATGACGAGGGTAAAACTTATATAAATGCGACATGGGTAACACTCATGAAATACGCACTCTACATTTCAGCAACATGTGGCACAGCGGTTGCTATGTGTAACAAGCATGAGACACCGACCGTTGTCTTAGGCAATAGAAGAACAACCAGGGAATGGCTGATGAACAGACGAAATCGATAGCGCCAAGCCAGTAAGTTTGCACAAGCCTTGTTCACCGGATAGTTCAACTATCGGCTTCTGCACACCTTGAAGAAAGTTACACCCACCCACTCGAACATCAGCCAAATGTTCGGACGGCACCTTATTGCCCTTCATCCACCCGAGGGAGCTTTAATGAACGATGCGGTAAAGCACAGAACCCTGCCGGGGTCGTTGCGGGAAGCGCCAATTCCGCCGCCTCCGGGCAGGCCGGCCTTCAAAGCCAATACCTCACAACCCGGCGGTCTGAATAAACAGCAGATGGTGTTGCTGGTGGCTGTGTCGGCGCTGATACACGGCGGTGCCTGGTGGTTTCTCCAGCAGTCCAGAACCGAGCCATTGCCAACGCCGCCGCAGATTCCGGAAATGACCGTCGAGCTGACCAGCCCGACACCACCGGCACCGCCTACCCCGGAACCGCCACCGCCGCCGCCTCCCCCACCGGAGCCGGAACAACCGGTGGAAGACGAAGATGCGGTCAAGCCACCACCGAAACCGGTGGAGAAACCCAAGCCGATCGAAAAACCGAAACCGGTCGAGAAGCCGAAACCGGTGAAAAAGGTCGAGCCGCCGAAAGCTCCACCGGCCCCGGCACAACCGGCTGCACCCGCTGCGCCAGCCACCCCGAGCGCGCCACCGGCCCCTGCCGCCGCGCCAGGTCCGGTGAAGGAGTCGGCAGCCGTTTCCGGCCTCGCCAGTCTTGGCAACCCGCCACCGGAATACCCGTCGCTGGCCCTGCGACGCAACTGGGAAGGCAGCGTGGTGCTGCGCATTCAGGTGCTCGCCAACGGTCGCGCAGGATCAGTGACGGTGACCAAATCCAGTGGCAAGCCGCAACTGGATGACGCCGCTGTCGCTGCGGTGAAGAACTGGAAGTTTATTCCGGCCAAACGCGGTGAAACGCCGATCGACGGCTTCGCCACGCAGACCATCGATTTCAAATTGCCGCAATAACCGAACGCTCAATCAACGCACAACCGAATAACGCAAGCGAGGTATCACCATGAACGATTTGTCTTCGATGATTGTCCCCGGCGTGCTCTGGGGTCTGGTGCTGTTTTCCGTGGTCAGCTGGGCGATCCTGCTGGTCAAGTCGGCGCAGTACCTGCGCCAGAAAGCGCAGAACAAGCAGTTCACTAAAGCCTTCTGGGGCGCGCCGGATCTGCTCACCGCCGCCGAACACGCCAGCCAGTATCCTGGTTCGCTGGCGCGCATCGCCAGCAGCGGTTTCGAAGCGCTGCTGGTGGAAGATTCGCCGCGCACCACGCAGCAATTGGCGCACACCATCAACCGTTCGGATCGCCTCGAGCGCAACCTGCGCCAGCAGATCCAGAAGGAACGCCGCTCGCTGGAAAACGGCCAGGCAATCCTCGCCAGTATCGGCAGCACCGCGCCGTTCATTGGTTTGTTCGGCACCGTGTGGGGAATCATGGAAGCGCTGAAAAGCATCGGCGAAACCGGTTCAGCCAGCCTGGAAGCGGTGGCAGGTCCGATCGGTCACGCACTGATCGCCACCGGCGTGGGTATCGCCGTCGCCGTACCGGCGGTGCTGATTTACAACTTTTTCCTGCGTCGTCTGAAACTCGCTTCGGCAGACATGGATGACTTCGCACACGACTTCGACGCCCTCGCCTCGCGCAGCGCGTTTTCCATCAGCCGCCAGGCCATCGCCAGCAAAACCACAGCCGCCGTGCGGGAGGCCAGCTGATGTCTTTTTCTACTCAGGACAGCGATGAAGTGCTCAGCGAAATGAACGTCACGCCACTGGTCGATGTGATGCTCGTGCTGCTGGTGGTGTTCATCGTCACCGCGCCGCTGATGACCAACGCAATCAAGGTCAACCTGCCAAAAACCGACGCCGTCGCCCCCGCCGAGAAGAAAGACCCGGTGGTGGTCAGCGTCGATCAGGACGGCAAGTTCTATCTGGCGAAAACCGAGCTGGCCCCGGAATCGCTGGAAGCCAGCCTTAAAGAGGTCAAGGCCAAGGACGCCGAAGTCCGCGTGCAGCTGCAGGCCGACTCCGCCGTCAATTACGGCCAGGTGGCCAAGGCCATGGCGTCGATCGAACGCTCGGGCATTACCAAGATTTCGGTGATGACCACCCATTGAGTGCGGTGGCGGGCGCGCCTTGAGGGACACGCCCGCCACCGTTCGCTGACTCCCGTCGCAACCAGCCGACCGAAAAAACGCCACGCGTCTTCGGAGGGGATCGGCTTGCTTGAAGAAAGTGGTTTTCCGCACGCGGTATCACCGATAGCGGAGCAATGAGGGGCTCACAAGGCCAATTCGATAACGTCTAAAAAGTCGGAAATAACCATGCTGATGAACACTCCACGCTTCACGCTCAAACCCTTGGTGGCAACGATTTCTCGCCACCGTTTTGTTCCGTTGTATCTGGTGGCCATGGGGATGGGCGCCGGGACTGTGCAGGCGGCCGAGGACGACAACGCTGCCGTCCCGGCAGCTGCGGCGGTGGCTGCGCCAACCACGCAACTGCAACGGGTGGAAGTGACCGGTTCGGCGATTCGCCGGGTCGATGCGGAAACGGCGGTGCCGATCACCATTCTCAAGGCCGATGAGCTGCGCAAACAGGGCGTGACCACCACCGCCGAACTGGTGCAGCGCATCACCGGCAGCCAGTCGATCAACAACAGCGCCGGCTCCGTGGGCGCGGCGACTGGCGGCGCCTCGTTCGCCGACATGCGCGGCATCGGCGCGAACAAGACGCTGGTGCTGCTCAACGGTCGACGTCTGGCCAACAACGCCTTGTCGGGGACCAACTCGGCCGGCGGCGCGGTGGATCTGAACATGATCCCGTTTGCCGCCATCGAGCGCGTCGAAGTGCTGCGCGACGGCGCCTCGGCCCTGTACGGCACCGACGCCATCGGCGGTGTGATCAACTTCATCACCAAGAAATCCCTGACTGACGGCCAATTGACCCTCGGCGGCGAAACCCCGACCCACAGCGGCGGCGGTGCGACCAAGGACATGAGCGCCAGTTGGGGCTACGGCGATCTGGAGGAGGACCGCTTCAACGTCCTTGGCGTGTTCAACTACAACAAGCAGCAGAACCTCGACGCCAACGACCGCTCCTTCGCCACCGACTACGCGCCCGGTCGCGGTCTCGATCAGACTTCGGGCACCGCGTTCCCCGGCAACTACAGCCAGAACGGCAACGCGACCAACCCGTTGGCCAACAGCAATTGCAACGGCCCCAACCTGATCGCCCGCGACGGCTTGTGCCGCTTCAGTACCCGTGAATTCATCGACCTGGTGCCGCAAACCGAGAAGACCTCGTTCTTCGGCAAGACCACCGGCAAGCTCGGCGACGATCACAACGTCAACCTCGAATACTTCTGGTCGCGCAACAACAACGCCACGGCGGTCGGCCCTGCGCCGTTGACCGGTCTGAGCCTCGACGGCTCATCGCCCTACTACCCCGGCAATGGCATCACCCCGGCACCGACCGATTTCGCCCTCGACCCGACGCAACCGGTCGATGTGAACTGGCGTGAAACTGCTGCCGGCCCGCGCGAATCGAAAGACCAGAACACCAGCCAGCGCTTCTTGCTCAGCTTCGATGGCTTGGTCGGTGGCTGGGATTACAACGTCGGCGCCTCGTACAACCAGAACAAAATCGTCTCCAGCGTCACCAGCGGTTATGTCAGCGATCAGGCAATGATCGACGGTCTGGCCAGCGGTTTGCTCAACCCGTTCGGCCCACAGTCCGCCGCCGGTCAGCAATACATCGATAACGCGGCGTATCACGGCGCTTACTCCACTGCTGTGGGTCGTGTAGCCGGTTTCGATGGTCGTATCAGCCGTGAAATCGGCGATTGGTTCGGTGCCGGCCCTTCCGGTCTGGCCCTGGGTGGCGAGTACCGCAAAGAGAAATTCCACCAGGACTTCGAGTCCTTCGCCGGCGACATCCAGAGCCTCGGCATCGACCCGGCCGGCAGTGTCGAAGGTGACCGCAGCGTCAAAGCTGCCTACGCGGAAATCAACGTGCCGGTGCTCGACAGCCTCGAACTGTCCGCCGCCGTGCGTCACGACAAATACAGCGACTTCGGCAGCACCACCAACCCGAAATACTCGTTCCGTTATCAGCCATTGAAAGAGTTGGTGGTGCGTGGCGCCTACAGCGAAGGCTTCCGTGCGCCATCGCTGTACGAGCTGTATTCGCCGCGCAGCATCACCTACACCCAGGGCTACTACAACGACCCGGTGCTGTGTACCGGCGGCGTGGTACAACCGGGCGGCAACGGCGGCCGCGATTGCGGTCAGCAGTTCCTCAACCAGATCGGCGGCAACGAAGACCTGGCCCCGGAGAAGGCGCGCAACGTGACCCTCGGCTTCGTCTATCAGCCGATCAACAACCTCTCGGTGGGTCTGGATTTCTGGTGGATTCACATTTCCAACCAGATCCAGCCATTCCCGGAATCCACCGTGTTTGATCAGGCCGGCTCCTATCAGGACCGTTTTGTGCGCAACGCCGATGGCACGCTCAACTACATCGTCACCGGCAACGCCAACCTCGGCATCGTCGAAACCAACGGTGTCGACGTGTCGCTGGATTACCGCTTCCCGAACACGCCGTACGGTCAGTTCGGTCTGGGCCTGCAAGGCACCTATGTTGACGAGTACGACTTCCAGAGCACCATCAAAGGCCCGTTCACCGACAAGGTCGGCGACTTCGAAGGTGACGGCGTGATCGCGCGCTGGAAGCATAACCTCACCGGCAGCTGGACCTTCGGCGCGGCGCGGGCAGCACTGACCAACCGCTTCACCACCGGCTACAACGACTACGACCGCGATACCCACGCGCGCGTGGCGTCGTATTCAGTGTGGGACCTGTCGGCCGGTTACACCTTCAACAAGGTGCTGGATGTCGATGCCGGGATGAAGAACGTGTTTGACCGCAATCCGCCGTTTTCCAACCAGGCTTACAACTTCCAGAGCGGCTATGACCCGCGCTACACCGACCCGCTGGGCCGCACGTTATTTGCGCGCATGACTTACCACTTCTAACCAGAAACAGAACACATCTCCCCCTGTGGGAGCGAGCCTGCTCGCGAAAGCGGTGGATCAGCAAGAGAGATGTCGGCTGACAAGACGCCTTCGCGAGCAGGCTCGCTCCCACATTGGGTCCGTGGACTTTCAGGGATTTTGAGGAGTGATTGCATGAGTTTTTTGCGCAACATGGCGGGCCTGCTTTTGGGCAGTGCGCTACTGTGCACCGGCACCTCGGTGCTGGCCGCTGGCAGTTATGCGCTGACGGTGTACGGCGAGGCGCCGAAGTATCCGGCGAATTTCCAGCATTTCGAATTCGTCGATCCCAACGCGCCCAAGGGCGGTTCGCTGAGCCGCGCGTCGATGGAAATCGGCCAGTACAACTACATCAGCCCTTACGCCGATCAGGGCATTTCCGTGGTGCAGGTCAACGACTGGGTGTACTCGCCGCTGGCGTTCCGTTCACTCGACGAGCCGTACACCGTTTACGCATTGGTCGCGCAGCAGATCGAGCGCGACCCCGATGGACTCTGGGTGCGCTTCACCCTCAATCCAAAAGCACGTTTCGCCGACGGCACGCCGATTACCGCCGAAGACGTGCGCTACACGTACAACCTGCTGATGACCAAGGGCAGCCTGAGTTATCGCCAGCAATACGCCGACGTTCAGGACGTGTTGATCGAAGGCCCGCGACAGGTGCGCTTCACCTTCAAGAACAACCTCAACCGCACCCTCGCGCTGGATCTGGCGACGATGCGCATCGTCCCCGAACACTGGTGGAAAACCCGCGACTTCGCCAATGGCGGCGGTTTCGAGCCACCGCTGGGCAGCGGCCCGTACCGGGTGAGCAAGGTCGACGCCGGGCGCAGCATCAGTTTCCAGCGCGATCCGGACTGGTGGGGCAAGGACCTGCCGGTCAGTCGCGGCATGTACAACTTCGACACCCTCACAGTGAATTTCTACGGCGACACCGACGTCGCCCGCCAGTTGTTGCAGGCCGGTGCGTTCGACTACAACCGCGAATTTTCCTCCTCCGGCTACGTGGTCGGCTACGACAGCCCGGCGTTGCGCGACGGGCGCTTGCAGCAGTCGATTCTGGCGCCGGAAAAACCCACCGCCGCCCAAGGCTTTGTGTTCAACCTGCAGAACCCGATCTTCCAGGATCGCCGCGTGCGTCAGGCGATCAGCCTGCTGTGGGATTTCGAGTGGACAAACAAACAGATGATGCGCGGCTTCTACGTGCGCCAGAACAGCTTCTGGCCAAAGAGTGAAATGGCCGCCACCGCCCTGCCCGACGCTGAAGAATTGAAGATCCTCAAACCGCTACGCGGACAGGTTCCTGACGAGGTTTTCACCACGGTGTATGAGGCCCCGAAAACCGATGGCAGCGGCTACATCCGCGACAAGCAACTGCAAGCGCTGAGGCTGCTCGCCGAGGCTGGCTGGACGCCGCAACACAATCGTTTGGTCAATGCTGCTGGCGAGCCGCTGGAGTTCACTTTTCTCGACGGTCAGGGCGGCTTCGATCGCATGCTGCTGCCGTTCAAACGCACCCTCGCGCAGATCGGCATCACCCTGAATCTGCGGCGGATCGATTCAGCGCAATACGTCAACCGCCTCAACGCCCGCGACTACGACATGATCGTCACCAGTTTCCCGCGCAGCGGCGATCCGATCGTCTCGCCCGGCCGCGAGTTGTACAGCCTGTACGCCTCGCAAAGTGCCACGCAAGTCGGCAGCTCGAACTCGATGGTGTTGGCCAATCCGGCGGTCGATCAACTGATCGACGGGCTGGTCCAGGCCAACACCCGCGAAACCATGGTGCATTACGCCCGCGCCCTCGACCGGGTGCTGCAATGGGGTTACTACATGATTCCCAACTACTACTCCAAAGGCACGCCGACGGTGTATCAGAACCGCTTCGGCATGCCGCCCGTGCAACCGGCGTACGACGAAGGCCTCAACACCTGGTGGGAGGTATCGGCCAAGGCGTTGACCACCCAGCAGATGCACACTCAGCTCGCGGGGGGCCAGTGACATGTTGCGTTATCTGAGCCGACGTTTGCTGCTGATCATCCCCACGCTGCTGTGCATTCTGGTGGTCAATTTTCTTATTGTGCAGGCCGCGCCGGGTGGCCCGGTCGAGCAAGCCATTGCGCGCCTGCAAGGTTTTGGCGGGCACAGCATGGGCGGCGGTGGCGAGGTCGCCGCGATTGGCGGCGCCGGGCGCAGCAGCCGTGGTCTCGACCCGGCGCTGATCGAGGAAATCAAACACCATTACGGCTTCGACAAACCGATGCACGAACGCCTGTGGCTGATGTTGAAAAACTACGCGCAGCTGGATCTGGGCAGCAGTTTCTTTCGCGGCGCCAAAGTCACTGATCTGATCGTGCAGAAACTGCCGGTGTCGCTGTCGCTGGGTTTGTGGGCGACGTTGATCACTTACCTGATTTCGATCCCGCTGGGCATTCGCAAAGCGATCAGGAACGGCAGCGCGTTTGATGTCTGGAGCAGCACGGCAATCATCATCGGCTATGCGATGCCCGCGTTCCTCTTCGCGATTCTGTTGATCGTGGTGTTCGCCGGTGGCAGCTACGTCAACTGGTTTCCAGTGCAGGGCTTGGTCTCGGATAACTTCGACAGCCTCAGCACACTGGGCAAGATTGGCGATTACCTCTGGCACCTGGTATTGCCGGTGACGGCGCTGGTGATTGGCGGCTTCGCCACGCTGACGATCCTGACCAAAAACAGCTTCCTCAACGAGATCAGCCGTCAGTACGTGATCACCGCGCGGGCCAAGGGTCTGACCGAGAGGCGCGTGCTCTACGGCCATGTGTTTCGTAACGCCATGTTGTTGGTGGTGGCCGGTGTGCCGTCGGCACTGATCGAGGTGTTTTTCGCCGGCTCCCTGCTGATCGAAACCATCTTCAACCTCGACGGCCTCGGGCGCATGAGCTACGAGGCGGCAGTGTCGCGCGACTATCCGGTGGTATTCGGCGCGCTGTTTCTGTTCACCCTTTTCGGTTTGCTGATCAAGCTGATCGGCGACCTCTGCTACACCCTGCTCGACCCGCGCATCGACTTCTCGGCGAGGACTGCCTGATGTTCACTCTTTCTCCTCTCGGTCAGCGTCGCGTTGCGCAATTCAAAGCCAATCGGCGCGGACGCTGGTCGTTGTGGCTGTTTATCGGTCTGTGCCTGATTTGTCTGGGCGGTGAGTTGATCGCCAACGACAAACCGCTGGTAATCCGCTATCACGACGCTTTTTACTTTCCGATCCTCAGCGATTACCTGGAAACCGACTTCGGCGGCGAGCTGCCATTTCAACCGGATTACGCCAGCAGTTACGTGCACAAGTTGATCGAGGATCAGGGCGGCTGGATGCTGTTTCCGCCGATTCCGTTCAGCTACGACACGGTCAATTACGACCTCAGCGAACCGGCGCCGAGTCCGCCATCCTCGAGCAATTGGCTGGGCACCGATGATCAGGCACGCGACGTGTTGGCGCGGGTGATTTTCGGCACGCGGATTTCGATCCTGTTTGCGCTGATCCTCACCGGCATCAGTGCGCTGATCGGCATCGTTGCCGGGGCGTTGCAGGGTTATTACGGCGGTTGGGTCGACTTGCTCGGGCAGCGCGTGCTGGAGATCTGGTCGGGATTGCCGGTGCTGTACCTGCTGATCATTTTGTCCGGGTTCGTCTCGCCGAGTTTCTGGTGGTTGCTGGGGATCATGGCGCTGTTTTCCTGGCTCGCATTGGTCGATGTGGTGCGTGCCGAGTTTCTGCGCGGACGCAATCTGGAATACGTCAAAGCTGCGCGAGCGCTGGGCCTGACCGACAACGAACTGATGTGCCGACACATCCTGCCCAACGCCATGACCTCCACCCTCACCTACCTGCCGTTCATTCTGACCGGCGCCATCGCCACGCTGACCGCGCTGGACTTTCTCGGCTTCGGCATGCCGGCGGGCACCGCGTCGCTGGGCGAATTGATCGGCCAGGCCAAGCGCAATCTGCAAGCGCCGTGGCTGGGGTTGACCGCGTTTTTTGCCTTGGCACTGATTTTGTCTTTGTTGGTTTTCATCGGTGAGGCTTGCCGTGATGCGTTTGATCCAAGGAGCTGAGATGAACGACAACCTGATTGAAATTCGCGATCTGCGCGTGGCCTTCGCCGGGGAGGCAGTGGTGCATGGTTTGAACCTCGATATTCGCCGGGGCGAGTGCCTGGCACTGGTTGGTGAATCCGGCTCGGGCAAGTCAGTGACCGCGCATTCGATCCTGCGTTTGTTGCCGGGCAAGAACGTCAGCAGCAGCGGCGCGATCCGCTATAACGGCGTGGACTTATTGCACGCCAGCGAGCAGCAGATGCGTGGCTTGCGTGGCAATCGCATTGCGATGATTTTTCAGGAGCCGATGACCTCGCTCAATCCGTTGCACACGGTGGAAAAGCAGGTCAGCGAAGTGCTGGAGATTCACAAAGGTCTGAAGGGCCGCGCTGCCCGCGAACGGACGTTGGAGTTGCTGGAGCTGGTCGGTATTCGCCAGCCATTGCAGCGTTTGAAAGCCTATCCGCATCAGCTCTCCGGTGGGCAGCGGCAACGAGTGATGATTGCGATGGCGCTGGCCAACGAGCCGGAACTGTTGATCGCCGATGAGCCGACCACGGCGCTGGATGTCACGGTGCAGCAGAAGATTCTCGAGTTGCTGATCGAGTTGCAGCAACGGCTGGGCATGTCGCTGCTATTGATCAGTCATGACCTCAATCTGGTGCGGCGCATTGCGCAGCGGGTGTGCGTGATGCGCCATGGCGAGATTGTTGAGCAGGCCGATTGCGAAGCGCTGTTTCGGGCGCCGCAGCATCCTTACAGTCGTTTGCTGATCGAGGCCGAACCGAGCGGTGCGCCGGTGCCGAGTGAATACGATCACAACCTGCTCGAAGTCGATGATTTGAAGGTGTGGTTTCCGTTGCCCAAAGCGCTGTTCAGCCGGCAGCAGGATTACATCAAAGCGGTGGACGGGGTCAGTTTCACCCTGCAACGGGGCAAGACCTTGGGGATTGTTGGCGAGTCGGGTTCGGGCAAATCAACGTTGGGTCAGGCGATCCTGCGGCTGGTCGAATCCGAGGGCAATATCCGTTTTGGCAACAAGCAACTCAGCCTGCTCAATCAACGCTTGATGCGGCCGTTGCGGCGGCAGATTCAAGTGGTGTTTCAGGATCCGTTCGGCAGCCTCAGCCCACGGATGTCGGTGCAGCAGATCATTGCCGAAGGCTTGCTGACTCACGGTATCGGTACCGAGGCCGAGCGGGAGGCGGCGGTGATTCGCGTATTGGAGGAAGTCGGCCTCGACCCGCAGAGCCGCCATCGTTATCCCCACGAGTTTTCCGGTGGCCAGCGCCAGCGCATTTCCATCGCCCGCGCACTGGTGCTGGAACCGGCGCTGATTCTGCTCGACGAACCGACTTCGGCGCTGGATCGTACGGTGCAAAAGCAGGTGGTGGAGTTGCTGCGGCAACTACAAATCAAACATGGGCTGACCTATTTGTTTATCAGCCATGATCTGGCGGTGGTGCATGCGTTGGCGCATGACTTGATGGTGATCAAGGATGGCAAGGTGGTGGAGCAGGGTTCGTCGCGGGAAATCTTTGCCGCGCCCAAACATCCCTACACCCAGGAACTCCTGAATGCCTCCGGCCTAAAGCCAGACAAAAATCCTTGTGGGAGCGAGCCTGCTCGCGAATACGGTGTGTCAGTTACATAAGTGCTGGCTGACCCGGCGCCTTCGCGAGCAGGCTCGCTCCCACAGGGGTTATCGTCGGGTTTGAAATTTATTTTTCGGGCACTGCATCCAAACGCCTCCGCCACGGGTAGTCCCTGTAACAGCCCGCTTCGGCTGCCAGCGATCTACCCTTTTCGGAGAAACATACTGATGAACATCACCCAGTTGATCTGCCTCACCGGTTTGCTCACCGCCAGCGCCTCAACCTTCGCCCAAAGCAGTTATCCCGACGCGATCAAAGTCCCGGACGGCCACAAGATCGCGATGGAGACCACCGGGGTCGGCGAGATCACCTACGAATGCCGTGACAAAGCCAATACCCCGGGACAGACCGAGTGGACCTTTGTCGGCCCGAAAGCGGTGCTCAATGATCGCAGCGGCAAACAAGTCGGCACTTACTTCGGCCCGCCGGCCACCTGGCAGGCCAAGGACGGTTCGAAAGTCACCGGTACGCAATTGGCCGTGGCGCCGTCGACTCCGGGCAACCTGCCCTATCAACTGGTCAAGGCCAATCCGGCCGAAGGTAAAGGCGCGATGACGGGTGTGAGTTACATCCAGCGTGTCGCGCTCAAGGGCGGCGTGGCGCCGGGCAGTGAATGCACGGCGGCGAACAAGGGCAAGCAGGAAGTGGTGAAGTATCAGGCCGATTACATCTTCTGGGCGGCGAACTGATTCCCGGAGTTACCGAGATCCAATGTGGGAGCGAGCCTGCTCGCGAATGCGGTGGGTCAATCACATAAGTGTTGACTGACCCGACGCCTTCGCGAGCAGGCTCGCTCCCACAGGGGGCAATTGGGTTGTCTGGATGTTTGGGGAATGTGAGCTAGATTGCACGACATGCCTTTAGCCGAATCCACATTCGATTACGAAGCGCGCCTCGCTGCCTGTGCCCGAGGCGAGCGCGCGGCCCTGCGCGATTTGTATGTGCAGGAAGGCCCGCGTCTGCTCGGCGTGGCCAAGCGGCTGGTGCGCGATACGGCACTGGCGGAGGACATCGTTCATGAGGCCTTCATCAAGATATGGAACGGCGCTGCGGGGTTTGACCCGGCGCGTGGTTCGGCGCGTGGCTGGATGTTCAGCGTGACCCGGCATCTGGCGCTCAACCTGCTGCGTGATCACGGGCGGGAAACGCCGTTCAACGAGGCCCACGAAAGCGCTGAGGACGATGACAGCTTCGACGCCTACGCGCATTCGACACGCATCCATCATTGTCTTGAACAACTGGAGCCAAAACGCCGCAACTGCATCCTCCACGCCTATGTCGACGGTTACAGTCACGCGCAGATTGCCGCGCGCCTCGATACGCCGCTGGGCACCGTCAAGGCGTGGATCAAGCGCAGCCTCAATGCGTTGCGGGAGTGCATGGGATGACCAGCGAATCGGCGCAGGAACGTGATGAACTGGCTGGCGAATATGTGCTTGGCACGCTGCCCGCCGAGCAGCGCATCGAAGTGCAACGGCGCTTGCCGAATGAGCCCGAATTGCGTGCGGCGGTGGATGCCTGGGAACGGCGTCTGCTGGAGTTGACCGATCTTGCGCCCGCGCAACAACCGTCGGCGCAGTTGTGGTCGCGCATTGAGCGCAGCCTCGAACGACTCACACCGAAAGCGCCATCGACCTCATGGTGGAACCTGCTGCCGCTCTGGCGCGGATTGAGTGCTGCCGGATTGGCCGCCACGTTGATTCTGGGCTCGATCCTGCTGACCCAGACCACGCCGAAACCGAGTTATCTGGTGGTGCTGGTCGCGCCGCAAGACAAGGCTCCGGGCTGGGTGATCCAGGCGAGCAATTCGCGGGAGATTCAATTGATTCCGCTGGGTGTGGTCGAAGTACCGGCGGACAAGGCACTGGAATTCTGGACCAAGGCTGATGGCTGGCAAGGGCCGGTATCGCTAGGTTTGGTCAAGCCTGGACAGGCGTTGTCGGTGCCGCTGGACAAGCTGCCGCCGCTGCAACCGAACCAGTTGTTCGAACTGACACTAGAGGGAGCCAATGGCTCGCCGATCGGCAAACCGACCGGGCCGATTCAGGCGATCGGGCGCGCGGTGAAGGTGCTGTAAGGCTCTGCTCTGCGGCTTCTGGCAAACATCATCGGCATCGATGTTTACAATCACGGCAATGAAGTTCTCATAAAAAATCCCGGGCGTAACATCTGCTCCATACCAACCAACAACACCCCGGAGCACACCATCATGAAACGCCAAACCCTTCTCGGCATCGCTTTCTCGGTCTTCGCTATCAACGCTTTCGCCGCTACCCCGGCCCACACCATGATCGCCGAAGGCGGCTCGGACAAACTGATCGAAAGCCGTGTGGCTGAAGGTGGTTCGGATCGTCTGATCGAACGTCGCGTTGCCGAAGGTGGTTCGGATCGTCTGCTCGAACGCCGCGTTGCTGAAGGTGGTTCGGATCGTCTGATCGAACGCCGCGTTGCTGAAGGTGGTTCGGATCGTCTGATCGAACGCCGCGTTGCTGAAGGTGGCTCGGATCGTCTGATCGAACGTCGTGTTGCCGAAGGTGGTTCGGATCGTCTGCTCGAACGCCGCGTTGCCTGAATGAATGGCTGTAAGCGCAACACCCCAGAGAAACCCGGCTCCCTCAGCCGGGTTTTTTATGTCTGTGTGTTTTATCCGGCCTTGGCCATGCAGCGTTTGTAGCGCTCGTCCACGCGTTTGGCGAACCAGGCCGTCGTCAGCTTGCGGGTGATCTTCGGGCTCTGCAGGACGATCCCCGGCAACACCGCACGTGGCAGCTTTTTCCCTTCCGCTTGCTCTGCCAGTTCAAACACCCGTTGATAGAGTTTGGTCTCTTCGAACTCAAGGGTTTTGCCCTTCTCCAGTTGATCGCGAATGGTCGGGTTGCGCATGCCCAATGACTTGCCGAGGGTGCGCACCGCCAGTTCAGTACCGCCAGGCATGATCGAGTCGTAGCGAATCAGATCGCCATCGAGTGCCAGCGGGATGCCAGAAGCACGGCTGACTGCATTCTGGAAAGCGGCATTGCGGCTGGCGTACCAACCGGCATTGAAATCAGCAAACCGATACAGCGGCTCGCGATAGCTCACCGGATAACCGAGCAAATGCGCGATACCGAAATACATGCCGCCCCGGCGGCTGAAAACCTCGTGGCGGATCGTGCCATCCACCGGGTATGGATAATCCTTGGCGTGCTGCTCGGCAAATTCGATGCTGACCTGCATTGGCCCGCCGGTGTGCACCGGGTTGAAGCCGCCGAACAGCGTGCGGCCCATCGGCACCCGGCCGATGAAGTCGTCGAAAATGCCACTGAGCTCTTTTTCACTGCGCGCCGCGCTCAGGCGATCACTGTAGGTCTTGCCGTTGGTTGAGCGCACTTGCAGCGCGCCGCTGACCAACAGGCTGGGGATATGCACTTTGGCGGCACGACGGTCGATTTCGTCGCGGGCGATTTTGCCCAGGCCGGGCACGGTGGGATCGGCCTGAAAGGTGGATTCCTGTTCGGCAACGGCCAGTACCGAACACAGATTCTGTGTGGTCGGGCTGATGTTCTGCGCGGCAAATGCGGCGTAGATATCGGTGGCCCAGCCTTGGCGATCAGCGGTCTTGGCCGGCATCAGCCGGACGATCTCAGCCTTCACTTCAGCAGGCGCACGGGGCACCGGTTCCTGGCTGCGCTGCCCGGCGCAACCGGCGAGCACCAGCAGTGCGGCGAAGGTGATCGGTAATCGAAAGTTTTGCATGAAGCTTTATCCAGTCCGTTAAGCCCGAACCACCATACACAATCCGTGCAGGAGCTGCCGCAGGCTCCTGCACAGGAATGCGGGTATTGAAGGGGTGATGACAAACTGATTGCAAAACGTTACTGAGAAAATCTATCATTTGCACCTGGAGTCGCATTTGCGCAAGGAGTTCCGCGCCGCCCTTACTTTTCCAACCGGCCGCGCGCCTCCAGGTCCCTACATGCCCGCTTCAGCTCGACTCGCCGTCCCGTTTCGCCCGACGCTTCTCGCCCTGCTGTGCTCCCTGACTGTCACCGCCCACGCCGCCGAAGGCGATACCAAGGCGTTGGTGCTGGACGACGTCAACGTCAACGCTCAGGCCCTGACGCCTGACGCCCTGCCCCCGGTTTACTCGGGGGGTCAGGTCGCCCGTGGCGGCCAGCTCGGCGTGCTGGGTAATCAGGACATGATGGACGTGCCGTTCAGCGCCGCCTCCTATACCGAGCAACTGATTCAGGATCAACAGGCCGAAGACGTCGCCGACGTGTTGCTCAACGATTCGTCGGTACGTCAGGCCTCGGGTTTCTCCAACCAGGCGCAGGTGTTCATGATCCGCGGCTTGCCGCTGAGCGGCGACGACATTTCCTATAACGGCCTGTACGGCGTGCTGCCACGGCAGATCATTTCCACCGACGCGCTGGAGCGCGTGGAAGTGTTCAAAGGCCCGAACGCCTTTATCAACGGTGTGACCCCGACCGGCTCCGGCATCGGCGGCGGCGTCAACCTGCAACCGAAACGCGCCGGCGATGTGCCGCTGCGTCGTTACACCACCGACATCAACAGCGAAGGCCGCATCGGTCAGCACTTCGACATCGGCCAGCGCTTCGGTGAAGACAACCGCTTCGGCGCACGGATCAACCTGTCCCAGCGCGAAGGTGACACCGGTATCGATCACGAGAACCAGCGCTCGAAACTGTTCGCCATCGGCCTCGACTATCGCGGTGATGCCCTGCGCATCTCTGGCGACTTCGCCTATCAGAAAGAACGCGTCAACGGTGGCCGCAACTCGGTCAACCTCGGCACTGCCACGCACATTCCCGACGCGCCATCGGCCGACACCAACTACGCGCCGAAGTGGGGCTACACCGACATCGAAGACACCTTCGGCATGCTCCGCGCCGAGTACGACCTGAACGATAACTGGACCGCCTACGCGGCCGGCGGCGCCAAGCACACCCGCGAAGTCGGGCGCTACAACTCGACCACCCTGGTCGGCAACAACGGTGCTTCGTTCACCACTGGCTCGTTCATTCCCCACGATGAAGACAACACCAGTGTCATGGCCGGCCTCAACGGCAAATTCGATACCGGTCCGGTCAGCCACAAGCTCAACTTCGGCCTGACCGGGATCTGGACCGAACAGCGCAGCGCCTATGATTTCGACCTGACCAAGTACGCCAACAACATCTACCACCCGGTACAGACGCCGTCACCGGTGGGCAATTTTGCCGGCGGCGATGTGAATGATCCGGGCATTGTCGGCAAGACCTTCAACCGCAGCATCGCGCTTTCCGACACCCTCGGTTTCTTCGATGATCGCCTGCTCGTCACCGCCGGCCTGCGCCGCCAGCAACTGGTGGTGCAAGGTTACAACTATGCCAGTTGGGGCAGCGGCGATCGCAAGTCGAGCTACGACGAATCGATCACCACCCCGGTCTACGGCGTGGTGTTCAAGCCGTGGGAACACGTGTCGTTCTACGCCAACCACATCGAAGGCCTGGCCCAGGGCCCGACCTCGCCGACCAGCACCGGCGGCTTTCGCGTGACCAACGGCAACGAAGTCTACGCACCGGCGCGCTCGAAGCAGACCGAAGTGGGAGTGAAAGTCGACATGGGCACTTACGGCGCCAGCCTCGGTGTCTATCGCATCGAACAGCCGAGCGACGGCTACTGCAACATCGACAGTGCGACCACCTGCACCTACGTGCGTGAAGGCGAACAGGTCAACAAAGGCGTGGAAATGAACGTGTTCGGCGAGCCGATCAATGGTCTGCGCCTGATCAGCGGCTTGACCCTGATGGACACCGAACTGAAGAACACCCTCAACGGCGCCAACGACGGCAACCGTGCGATCGGCGTGCCGACCTTCCAGTTCAACGCTGGTGCGGATTGGGACGTGCCCGGCCTGCAAGGTGTCGCGTTGAATGCGCGGATGCTGCGTACCGGCGGTCAATATGCCGATGCGGCGAACAACCTCAGCCTGCCGACCTGGAACCGCTTCGATGCGGGTGCGCGTTATGCGTTCAAGGTCTCGGAGAAGGACGTGACGTTGCGTTTGGGCGTGGAGAATCTGGCGAACAAGAAGTACTGGGAATCGGCTCAGGGTGGTTATCTGACGCAGGGTGAACCGCGGGTTGCCAAGTTGTCCGGCACTATCGATTTCTAACGCTGAAAAGCCCCTCACCCTAGCCCTCTCCCGGAGGGAGAGGGGACTGATTGCGGTGTTCTTTCGAGTTACGCCGACGTGTGCCATCGCGTCGAACTCAGGTTCTGAAAGGCCCCCAATCGGCTCCCTTTCCCTCTCGCCCCCTTGGGGGCGGTCCGACGTTTCGGGAGGGCTGGGGTGAGGGGGTAAATTTCACTGTCACCAGAATTTCCTGCCGAACATCCAAAAAAGGCCCCACAGCCTCACCACTGCGGGGCCTTTTTCCGTCTGGCCGATCCACTGGCCACCCTCGCCTGCTGATCCATACTTGCTGCACAGCAAACGGAGGACAGGCCCATGAACCGCAGCGACGTCCTGATCATCGGCGCCGGCCCGACCGGGCTGGTGCTGGCCCTGTGGCTGAGCAAACTCGGCGTACGCGTACGCATCATCGATAAAACCTCCGCGCCCGGCACCACTTCGCGAGCGCTGGCGGTGCAGGCGCGCACCCTCGAGTTGTACCGGCAACTGGACCTCGCCGACACCGTGGTGCGCAACGGCCATCGGGTCGCGGCGGCGAATTTTTGGGTCAACGGTAAAGCGGTCGCACAGTTGCCGCTGAACCGCATCGGCGAAGGCCTGACGCCCTACGCGTTCGTCGAAATCTTCCCGCAAGATCAACACGAACGGCTGCTGATCGAGCGGCTCGAAGATTACGGCGTCACGGTCGAACGCAACACCACACTGGAAAGCTTCGAAGAAACCGGCGACGGCCTTACCGCGCATCTGCGCCTGCCCGACGGCGAACAGGAAATCTGCCAGGCCAGCTATCTGGCCGGTTGTGATGGCGCCCGTTCAGTGGTGCGCAAAACCCTCGACAGCGGTTTTCCCGGCGGCACGTATCAGCAGATTTTCTACGTGGCCGACGTCAAGGCCAGCGGCTCAGCAATGAACGGCGAGTTGCATCTGGATCTGGATGAAGCGGACTTTCTCGCCGTGTTTCCTCTCGCCGGCGAAGGCCGCGCGCGCTTGATCGGCACGGTGCGTGACGAACGTGCGGACCGCGCCGAAACCCTGGAGTTTTCCGATGTCAGCAGCCGCGCCATCGAACATCTGAAAGTGCACATCGAAGACGTGCACTGGTTCTCGACCTACCGCGTACATCACCGCGTCGCGGAGCACTTTCGCAGTGGTCGCGCCTTTCTGCTCGGCGATGCCGCGCACGTGCACAGCCCGGCCGGCGGTCAGGGCATGAACACCGGCATCGGTGACGCGATCAATCTGGCGTGGAAACTTGCCGCCGTGCTCAGCGGCGGCGCCGAACCGGGGCTGCTCGACAGCTACGAAACCGAACGCATCGCCTTCGCCCGCCGGCTGGTGTCGACCACCGATAAAGTCTTCAGCTTCGTCACCGCCGAGGGGCGCATGGCCGATCTGCTGCGCATGCGTGTGGCACCGTTCCTGATCCCGAAAATGGCCTCGTTCGAGGCCAGTCGCGAGTTCCTTTTTCGCACCGTTTCGCAGGTCACCCTCAACTATCGCGGCATGCCGCTGAGCCAGGGCACGGCCGGCCACGTCCACGGCGGCGACCGCTTGCCGTGGGCGCATGATGGTGAGGGAGATAATTATGAACCGCTAAGGCAGCCGTGCTGGCAGGTGCACGTTTATGGCGACACCAGCGACGAAATGA
The DNA here is from genome assembly GCF_022662375.1 of Pseudomonas sp. CROZ-RG-20F-R04-15. Classification (GTDB taxonomy): domain Bacteria; phylum Pseudomonadota; class Gammaproteobacteria; order Pseudomonadales; family Pseudomonadaceae; genus Aquipseudomonas. The sequence continues at coordinate 229,615 of NZ_JAKNQL010000008.1, forward strand.
TCGCCTGGTGCCAGGAACATCACCTGCCGCTGCATGTGTTCGACTGGCGCCCGGCGTTTGAAACGGCAGGATTGGGGCGTAATGGCTTTTATCTGCTGCGCCCGGATACCTATGTGGCGATTGCCGAGAACAGTGCCGACCCAAAGGTGATTGAACGCTACTTCCGCGATCACGGCATCCGGCCTTACTTCAACTGCCCCTGACACACCACAGAACCCTGTAGGAGTGAGCCTGCTCGCGATAGCGTCGCTTCAGTCGACATGGATGTCAGCTGAAGTACCGCTTTCGCGAGCAGGCTCGCTCCCACAGGGGTAATGCGGTGGTCTTCAGATCCCGGCCAGGGCCAAGTCCATCGCAAAGTAAGTGAAGATCAAATCCGCACCCGCGCGCTTGATCGCGCCGAGGCTTTCGCGGACCACACGATCCTCATCAATCGCCCCGGCCTGTGCACCGAACTTGATCATCGCGTACTCGCCACTGACCTGATACGCCGCCAGCGGCAGGTTCGAGGCTTCGCGGATGTCGCGGATGATGTCCAGATACGCGCCGGCCGGTTTGACCATCAGCGCGTCGGCACCTTCCTGTTCGTCGAGCAGCGATTCGCGCAGGGCTTCGCGGCGGTTCATCGGGTTCATCTGATAGCTTTTGCGATCGCCTTTCAGCGCGCTGCCACCGGCTTCGCGGAACGGGCCGTAGAGTGCCGAGGCGAACTTGGTCGAATAAGCCATGATCGGAATCTGGGTGAAGCCGGCCGCGTCCAGCGCCTGACGAATCGCCCGCACCTGACCGTCCATCGCTGCCGACGGCGCGATCACGTCGGCACCGGCACGGGCTGCCGCGACTGCTTGCTTGCCGAGGTTGATCAGGGTCTGGTCGTTGTCGACTTCATGGTTGTGCATCACGCCGCAGTGGCCGTGATCGGTGTATTCGCAGAAGCAGGTGTCGGACATCACGATCATCTCCGGCACTGCGTCTTTGGCAATGCGCGACATGCGCGAGACCAGGCCTTCTTCGCGCCAGGTGTCACTGCCGTTGCTGTCCAGATGGTGAGATACGCCGAAGGTCATCACCGACTTTATGCCAGCACGGGCATAACGCTCGATTTCGCTGGCCAGTTTGCGCTCGGGAATGCGCATCACCCCGGGCATGCTTTTGATCGGCACGAAGTCGTCGATTTCTTCCTCGACGAAAATCGGCAGCACCAGATCGTTCAGGCTGAACTCGGTTTCCTGGAACAGGCTGCGCAGGCTCGCATTGCGGCGCAGACGGCGGGGACGTGCTTCGGGGAACTGACTGGACATGGAGGCCTTTCCTGAAAACGGCAGATGAGACGAAAGTCGTAGGGGGCGAAGCTTATGCCTTGCAGGGGTTGGCGTACAAACCTGGATCAATCAAGAGTGCATTACCGGGGGTGCAATAATCATTGCGCCCCAACGCAAATTCCCCTGTGGGAGCGAGCCTGCTCGCGAAGGCGTTGTATCAGTCAACTCAGTTGATTCTGACACACCGAATTCGCGAGCAGGCTCGCTCCCACAGGGGTTATGTGTTTAGTCAGGAGGGGATGGTCAGGCCGCGAACCACCGCTGGACGCGCGAGAAACCGCTCAAGCACGCGGGTGACATTCGGGAAGTTCTGAATGCCGACCAGATCACCCGCCTCGTAAAAGCCGATCAGATTACGCACCCATGGAAACGTGGCGATATCGGCAATGGTGTAACGCTCGCCCATGATCCAGTCACGCCCCTCGAGCCGGCTATCGAGCACTTTGAGCAGACGTTTGCTTTCGTCGACGTAACGGTCACGCGGACGCTTGTCCTCGTAGTCCTTGCCGGCGAATTTATTGAAGAAACCGAGCTGCCCGAACATCGGGCCGATGCCGCCCATCTGGAACATCAGCCACTGAATCGTTTCGTAGCGCAGCGCGCCTTCCTGGGCGAGCAACTGGCCGCTTTTGTCGGCCAGATAAATCAGGATCGCCCCCGACTCGAACAGCGGCAGTGGCTGGTCCCCGGGGCCGTGCGGGTCGAGGATCGCCGGGATCTTGTTGTTCGGGTTCAGCGAGAGAAACTCGGCGGACAACTGATCCTGGGTATCGAAAGCGACCTTGTGCGGCTCGTACGGCAGGCCGATTTCTTCGAGCATGATCGAGACTTTGACGCCGTTGGGCGTCGGCAAGGAATAGAGCTGAATCCAGTCTGGGTACTGCGCCGGCCATTTCTGGGTGATCGGGAACGCGGACAGATCGGTCATGGGAAGCATCCAGTCACAAATTAAAGGCTGATCATAATGTAGAGCGGTCGACGGCTGCGATCTTTCGGCTTGCACTCAGCTCACCTCAATCATCGCCCGGAATGGTGGGCCGCTCATGCCCTGTTGCACTTCGATATAACGCCTGCAGGCTTTTCGCAGCAAAAACAAGACTGTCAGCGTTGTTCACCGCCATCTGCGCGCGCATTTGCGGATTGACATTGAACAACTCGACGGCCGTATGAAGATCCAGATCGTCGCCAAGCCCCAGATAATCACTGATATAGAACAGGAAGCTATCGTGATCGTCGCCGAAGGCCTTCAGGTATTCGACCGTCAACCCTCCGCGCATGATCACTTCCGACACGCCACGCTCCGGGACCTCGTAAGTTTCGGTCGAAACCGAGCCCAGCAAATCGCGCAGATGGCTTTTTACATAGAAAAAATCCCCCGCGCTGGGTCCTATGGACCTGAACCGGTCGACTCGGCTGGTGTGCAACATTTCATGGCCCAGCGACATACACAAAAGCCCGGGCTGCATGAACTTTCGATTGAGGAACAGGCGGCCGTGAAAATCTCTTTTGTACATCCACGCTGCAGCATTGTCGTTGGAATTGACGCCGAGAAATTTGGCCTCCCCCCAAACACCTTGATACTCCCTGGACAGCCCCAGGCCACGCGAGACTGAATCGGCAAATTGCGCGGTGACCGCTCGGTGATCGCTGCCGAAGAAGCTGTCGAAAACCTGATCGGCTTTCTGCAGTTTCAACGCTATGGCTTGGCCGGCGTCATAAAAAATATCTTCTACCTGGCGCAGTTCCGAGCGAATGAGCTTTGCCTGTTTTGCTGTGAACTCTTTCAAACCACGAGCGAACAGGGTGGTGCCGAAGGCTGTGCCAAGCTCGAACGCGTCATCGCTGCCGACATGGACTCGTTGTTTATCGATCCTGTCATTTCTTGCATCACGGATGAGTTCATCGATATCAATATCGATGACATTGCCTTCGTCAGCAGCCGACCGGGCCCTTTCGAGCTTCCATAGTCGGCTTTGCGCATCGAAGTACAGCGGCGGCCCCGAAGCCACCAATTCGGACACAAGGGTTGCTCGATACTCTCCGCTTGTTGCGCTTTGCCGCACCTGAACGATTTCGCCGGGAGCAATATCGACGTATTGACGCCCCTTGATCAGCCTCAGGCCCTGAGCATCGGCCGCCGGCAAAGTGGCCGGCGATTTCAGACGATAGTGCTCAAGTGATTCGACAGCTGAACGAACCGGCACAACCTCGGAAGGCGCTATTGGAGAAACCGTGACAGTGGCGGGTGGAGTCTCTGGCTGATGGGTGGCTGACTCCTGAACTTGATCGTCACCGAAACGAAAATTCTTGTTCGCCGGGCTGTCGTCGCCGAGCACACCGCTGGCTCTTTTACGCGGTGAGTTTGCGACGGTCGGCCCGGAGCCGGACGATGAGTGGATGGCGGGTTTGCGCGCAATGCCCATAAAAATCCTTTTTTTGAGAGAGTTGCCCGACGAAAAAACCGGGCAAACGTCGCGATGGTCGTCTATCGCACAGGCGCCATTGCAACCGATCGCGAACCGCTGCGTGCGGTACATATGTATTGCACATACGTTGAGGTTTTATGTATTGCGGGGAATCAAGATCGAAAGTTCGCTGCCGCGTCGAACCGTAACATCCTGTCGCTAACCTGTGCCCAAGCCGTTGAAGTTTGCCGCTAAAGTGCCGCGCACTCGCATGGATCGAACCAAATCGGCCTCAGGGGACTCTGAGCTATGCCTTTCTCGCAGAGGAAGCTGTTCACGACAGGGAAAACACCCGGTGCTGGGAGCCCGCGGTGTAAAGGTTTGTCAGCCTTAACTGAATTTGCTGAAGAACCTTTTATCTCATGACGAACCTTATGCGATTCGCCAAACGCTTCAAACATCGCGCGTATGTGGCCCTGCCTTCCCTGCTGGCCGTCAGTGCGCTGTTCCTGTCCCTTGAATCCAGCGAGAGCCGCGCGCAACCGGTGGACGGCACCCAGACCTTGGTGTTCCTGCGCCACGCAGAGAAACCCGAGGGCGGTCTTGGCCAGCTCAACTGTCAGGGCCTGAACCGCGCCATCGACCTGTCGACCCTGCTGCCGGAAAAATTCGGCAAGGCCGATTACGTGTTTGCCGCCAACCCGACGCGCAATGTCGAGGAAGGCGAACTGGACAACTCCTACAGCTACATTCGCCCGCTGATGACCATCAGCCCTGCCGCGATCAAGCTCGGCCTGCCGGTGAACATCGAATTTTCGGCCAACGACACCAGTGATCTGGCCCGCGAACTGCTGGAAGACAAGTATCACAACTCGACGATCTACACCGCGTGGTCCCACGGTTACCTGCCGGAGCTGATCAACAAGGTGGCGGGCAAAGCGCTCGGCGAGAAACAGAACATCACCGAGGACTGGGCGGGCAACGATTTTGACTCGCTGTACGTACTGACCCTGACCTGGCACAACGGCAAGGCCAGTTTGCAGAGCCACAGCTACAAGCAGGGGCTGGATCATGGCAAGGAAACCTGCCCGACCTGAGTTTTGTGTGGCCTGACCCGGCGCCTTCGCGAGCAGGCTCGCTCCCACATTGGATCAGCGTGAAATACAAATCCCCTGTGGGAGCGAGCCTGCTCGCGAAGAGGCCAGCCGCAACAACCTCAACCCTTCTGATTCATCCGCTCACGCAAATACGCAAGCACCGCCCCACGCTCCCCGGCAAACTCGATCCGCCCGCCCTTCTTCTCGCGCTGAAACACATACATCGGGTCGTAATATTCGCTCAGCAAGCCTTCGATCCAGCCGCGATGCAAATCCACCGCCCCGCTGCGCCCCTGCTCCGCCAACGCATCTTCCATCAAAACCAGCATTCGCCGATGACGCTCGCCACCTAGGCGTTTTTGCACGTTGTTGAGGCTTTCCAACAGGCGTTCAGAGAACAACGTGAAGCCCTCTTCACCGTGCACAGCCGTAAATTCCGCTGACAGATCCACCACGTAATCACGCAGGATTCGTTCGACGCGATCATCAAAGCTGTCTTCCAGCCAGACCATCGGGTACTGCTGCATGCCCTGATACAGCGGCAGCGGCAAGGCGCAACTGCCGACCACCCGGCTCTCATCCTCAAGTACAAACTGCGCGATACCCGCGTCGCGTTTCTTGAGAATGTCGATGGCCAGGCGGTTTTCGAAATCGATGTTCGAGGGCTGCCCGGTCGCCCGTTTGCCGAAGCTTGAGCCACGATGATTGGCGTGCCCTTCCAGGTCCAGGCCATTGCGCAATTGCACCAGCACTTCGGTCTTGCCGGTGCCGGTCATGCCACCGAGCAAGACGAAATCACACTGGGTGATGGCCTGCTCAAGGGTGTCGATGAGGAAGTTGCGCATCGCCTTGTAACCACCGCCGACACGCGGGTAGTCGATGCCGGCCTCGTCACGCAGCCACTGCTGGGTGATCTGCGAGCGCAGGCCGCCGCGAAAACAATAGAGATAACCGTCGGGATAGGCGCGGGCAAAATCGGCCCAGGCCTGGATGCGCTCGGCTTTCACCGCGCCCGAGACCAACTGATGGCCCAATTCGATGGCAGCTTGCTGACCGTGCTGTTTGTAGCAGGTGCCGATCTTCTGCCGCTCGACGTCGTTCATCAGCGGCAGGTTGATCACGCCGGGGAACGCGCCCTTGTGAAACTCGATCGGCGCGCGGGCATCCATCAGCGGCCGGTCGTTGAGAAAAATGTCACGGTAGTCAGTGCAGTCGCGGAGCATCAAATCACCTCGACTGCGTTCGTCTGTCGCTCAACCAGTTCGCCGATTGGCGCCAGGTTCAAGCCCAGTTCAGCGGCGACGGCGAGGAACTCGTCATTGCCTTCAGGGGTGACGGCGATCAGCAAGCCCCCGCTGGTTTGCGGGTCGCAGAGCACGCGCTTGTGCAACTCCTGCACGCGGCCGACCTTGCTCGCATAGCTGTCGAAATTGCGCAGCGTGCCGCCGGGCACACAACCCTGATCGAGGTAATACTCGACGCTGTCCAGACGCGGCACGCGGTCGTAGGCAATGCGTGCAGTGAGTTGGCTGCCATCGGCCATTTCCACCAGATGCCCGAGCAGACCAAAACCGGTGACGTCGGTCATCGCCGTGACGCCGGCGAGTTTGCCGAAGCGGCTGCCGGGCTTGTTCAGAGTGCACATCCAGTCGCGGGCCACGCCGACATCGGCGGCGCGCAATTTACCCTTCTTCTCGGCGGTGGTGAGGATGCCGATGCCCAACGGTTTGGTCAGGTACAGCAGGCAACCGGCGGTGGCAGTGTCGTTGCGTTTCATGTGGCGTTTTTCCACCAGCCCGGTGACCGCCAGGCCGAAAATCGGCTCCGGCGCGTCAATCGAATGCCCGCCCGCCAGCGCAATGCCCGCCGCGTCGCACACCGAACGGCCGCCGCGAATCACTTCACGCGCCACTTCCGGCGCCAGCACATTGACCGGCCAGCCGAGAATGGCGATGGCCATCAACGGATCACCGCCCATCGCGTAGATGTCGCTGATCGCGTTGGTCGCGGCAATGCGGCCGAAGTCGAACGGGTCATCGACGATCGGCATGAAAAAGTCCGTGGTCGAGACCACACCGCGCTCGGCATCGATCTCGTACACCGCCGCGTCATCGCGCGAGGCATTGCCGACCCACAGTTTCGGATCAAGGTTCTGGGCACCACTGCCGGCCAGAATCACTTCCAGCACCTGCGGGGAAATCTTGCAGCCGCAACCGGCGCCGTGGCTGTATTGGGTCAGACGAATCGGCTCGCTCATGGGGGAGTCTCAGGCTGTTGATGGGGGCGATTCTAGCAGAGCACGGCGCAGCAGTTTCTCGGCAAGACTGTCCGGCCCCTTCGCGAGCAGGCTCGCTCCCACATTTGCACCGCAATCCCCTGTGGGAGCGAGCCTGCTCGCGAAGGCAATAGAGCAGCCAACCCAACATAAGTATCAAGGTGTAACCAACACTGAATCGACGACAAAAAAAACCGCCCTTGCGGGCGGCTAAAAGTGCTTCGACCCTAAATCAGAAGCCCAGGCTGAAGCTGATGGTCATCGCATGGTCGTTGCTGTCGTTCGACAGTTGCCCCGAGTAGCCAACCCCGAGCTTGCCGGTCGGGCTGATCTGGAAGTCGACACCCGCTTCAACAATCGCGCTGTCCTTGGCGATCGGTACGCCTTGGGTGCTGAACGAGGCGCCGCCGTCGATGAAGGTCAAGTCGGCATCAGGCTTGGTGTCGCCGAAGGCATGGCGCCAGCCGATGGCCGCGCGCGGGGTGAATTGCCCGCCGTTGGCCAGGGTAATGACTTTGCCGGCGCGCACGCCGAGGGTCGAGAAGGTGATGTCCTGATCGGCATCGGCCTCTAGGCGCCCTACTCCGCCTTTCTCCTTGGCTTTGTCGGTGTCGTAGTTGACGTAGGCGAGCCCTGCGAACGGCTCAAGGGCAATGCCGCCGGCTTCAATGGTGTAACCGACTTCACCGAACACCTGCGCGCTGCGCGCATCGTAATTGGCCTTCAGACGATCGTTGTAGCTGCCGACGCTGACGTTGCGTTTGGTTTCGATGTCGTGCCAGCTGTAAGCCGCGCCGAGGCGCACCGCCAGGGCATCGAACTGCGAGTTGAGGTACGCCGCCAGGTGGTAGCTTTCAACGGTGGCATCCGAGCGACGATCATGCGCATCGAGGTCGCTGCGGGTGTAACCGGCAGCCATGCCCACGCGCCACTGGTCATCGAGTTGCTTGTCGGTGCCGAGCATGAAACCGCTGAGGTTACGGTCGAGTTTCGCCGCGTTGCTGTCGCCATCCGACTCGCCCCAGGCACCGAGTGCCCGCGCCCAGCCGACCATTTCGCCGTGGCAACCGTTGCTGCTCAATTGGTTATCACTTGGCGCCAGGGCGCGGCGTGGATCATCCGCTGCGCTGCATGACGGTTGGCGCATGCGATCGTTGACCGCGTCACGCACGTAGCGCGAATCCTCAAGGATCGCACTGGCCGTGCTGGCGTGGATCTCACCCGACAGACTGTCGAAGGCGTTGCGCGCACCGGCGACACTGAGGTTGACGATCTCGTTCTGCAACGCCGCACCGGCCGGGCCGTTGTTCGACAGCGCAGTGGCGGTCCTGAACTGGTTGCCGGTGGCGGCGACATCGGCAAAGGAGTTGCCGTTGCGACTGACCACCAGGTTCACGGCGTTGGTGTCATACACCAGTGCGCTGTTGAGGAACGCGTATTGCGGCAGGTCTGCAGCGCTGAAGGTGCCGATGACACCGCCGCCCGCCGTGATCAGCGAATACGTGGTGTTGCCGGTGAACGGTGCCAGCGAGTTCACTTGCAGGCCGCCGCCCAGCGTGGCCGTGCCGCCGACGGCCAATGGCGTTGCGGTGGGCGAACTGACCGTCAGCGCCAGCACACCGTCGGAGGCGTTGGTCAGGTTACCGGCCACGCTCAAGGTGCCCGCTTCGGAACCCGAGGCGACAACGCCATGGTTGACTACCGAACCGACACTGCCATTACCACTCAGGCCGGCACCGTTGGCCACGGTGACTTGCCCGCCCAACGAGGCCCGCGCCGACCGGCTGCCGACTTGCAGCACGCCTTGGTCGACCGACACGGTGCCGCTGAACGGCTGATCACCGGTCAACAGCAAGGTGCCGGTGCCGCGCTTGAGCATCGCGCCCAGTCCGCGCAGCGATCCGTTGAACTGACCATTGAAGTTCTGCAGGAATACCAGGGAAGCGTTGTTGAGGATATTGCCTTGCAGGCTGGTGGTGGTACCGACCAGCGTACCGCCGCTGACAGTGGTGCCACCGCTGTAGGTGTTGGCGCCGCTCAAAACCAGCGTGCCGGAATCAAGCTTCTCGATTCCGCCCGTGCCCACCAGTGGCGTGGAAATTTCCGCACTCCCACCGGCATTGACCCGCACTGGCGCGAGGCTGCCATCCGCGCCGTTGACCGGGGTCAGCGTACCGCCAGCCCCCGGAACCAGGCTGTAGCCGCCGGAGAGGAACTGCAGGCCGGTGAAGTTCTGATTGCCCTGCACGGTCACCGTACCCGCCTGACCACCGAACACCGCGAACTGACCGTTTGAAGCCAGGGCCTGAGTACCGCTCGGGTCGGTCCAGTTGGTGCCCGGCCCCCACACGCCGCTGCCGCCACCGATGCTGCCGTCCGGGTTGGTGGTGCCACCGTTCCAGAACTGCACCTCACCCGGCGTGCCTTGCACCAGCAGGTTGATCTGATTGGCAATCGCGGTTTGCAGGGTCAGATTGGCCGCCGACACCGGCAGGCTGCCATACACCAGACCGTTGTCGGTCAGGCTGCCGCCGTAGCTGAACAGTTGATAAACCCCGGTGCCGAAGCCGCCGGCATTGCTGATGTTCAGCGTACCGTCGAGGGTCAGGCTGCCGGCGACATTGACCACCGTGGTCGAACTGGCCGCCGAGCCGAGACTGAAGTCCAGATTGGTCCCCGAGGACAGCGCCAGCGAACCGACCGACAGCGGCGTCGCGGTGCCGCCACCGGCCAGCGTCGCACCGTCGGCCAGTTGCACAGCGCCCCCGAGCTGACCGCCACCGCCGATGCCCGCACCGCTGGCGACGTTGACATTGGCGCTGTTGAGCACACCGTTGACGATCAGGTTGCCCGCCTGCACCGAGGTGTTGCCGGTGAAGCTGTTGTTGCCAGTCAGCAGCAATTCGCCGCTGCCGGTTTTGTTCAGCGTACCGGCGCCAGTGAGATTGCCGGTGTAGCTGCCATCGGCGTTCTGTTCGAAGGTCAGCGTCGCGTTGTTGACGATCGCACCTTGCAGGCTGCTGGTATCACCGCGCGTCGTGCCGCCGTTCAGCGTGGTGCCACCACTGTAGGTGTTGGCACCGCTGAGGGCGAGATCGCCGCTACCGTTTTTCAGCAGACTGCCGGCGCCGGTCACAGCACCAATCAGCGTGGTGTTCTGATTCCCGGCCAGGGTCAGTTGCGCGCCAAGGTTGACGGCGTTGGCCAGTTGCAGCGCCGCAATGCTGTCGAGCGTGCTGTCACCGGTCACGTTAAGCGCAGCGCTGCTGATCGCGCTGTTGTTGCCAAGAACCAGCGTGCCGCCGGCGAGCTGAGTGCCGCCGCTGTAAGTGTTGCTGCCGTTGAGCGTCAGGCTTGAGGCGCCGGCCTTGATCAGGCTGCCGCTGCCGCTGACCACGCCGTCGAGGGTCAAAGCGTTGGAGCCGGCAACAGTCAATGCACCGTTGACGACCACGTCGTTGCTCAGACTGACGGCCGCGTTGCTGTCCAGCGCCGTGCCGTCAGCAGCGGTCAACACACCAGTGCCGAGCGCCGCGTTGTTGCCAACGACAATCTTGCCGCCATTGAGCGCCGTGCCGCCGGTGTAGCCATTGGCTGCGTTGAGCACCAGCGTACCCGTGTCGTATTTGCCCAGCGTGCCGCTGCCATTGAGCGCGACACCGATGGTTGCCGTGGCATTCGGGTCAACCCGCACCGTGGCATTGCCCAGCGAACCGTTGACCAGGTTCAGCGAACCCGCCGTGCCGTTCACCAGGCTGTAGCCATCAGTGACGAACTGCATGCCAGTGATGGTTTGTGCGCCGTTGACGGTGACCGTGCCGGCCGCGCCCAGGAACACTGCAAAGTTGTTGGTCCAGGCCTGGTTGGTGGTGCCGTTGACGTCGGTCCAGTTGGTGGTGCCGGTGCCCCAGGTGCCGCTGCCGCCCTCGACCGAACCGTTGGCCACCAGTTGATTGCCGTCCCAGAACTGCACGGTGACGCCCGGTGCAGTCACCAGCAGGTTGATCTGATTGGCCAGCGCGGTTTGCAGGGTCAGATCGCCCGGCGTCACGCTGCCCGGCACGGTGCCGATCAACATGCCGTTGTCGGTCAGGCCGCCGGTGTAGTTGATCAGGCGATAGACGCCGCTGCCGAAACCGCCGATGTCACTGACGTTGAGGGTGCCATCGAGGGTCAGGTTGCCGCCGACATTGACCAGCGCATTGCCGCCGCCGGACACCGGTGTGCCGAGGCCGACGTCGAAGTTGGAATTGCCGTTGAACACCAGTGAACTGACGCTCAGCGTACTGCCGGTGACGCCCGCCAGATGACCGCCATCGGCGACTGTCACGGCACCGGTCAAGGTGCCGCTGCCACCGAGGGTGCCGCCGCTGTTGACCAGCACATTACCGCTGGCCAGCGAACCGTTGACCTGCAGGGTGCCGGCGTTGACGTTGGTATCGCCGGTAAGGTCGCTGATACCGCTGAGGGTCAGGGTGCCCGTGCCGAGTTTGCTCAGGCCGCCGTCGCCACTGAGAGTGCCGGCAAACGTGCTACTGACATTGTTGCCGCCGAGGCTCAACGTATTGCCAGTGCCGACCAGCGCAGTGCCGCTGCCCGTGAGGCTGGCAAGGCTGCCGGAAGCACCGAGATTGAGCGCCGCGCCACCCGCGAGATTGACCGTGGCGTTGTTGCCCAGCGCCGCGCCACTGAGCGTGGTCAGGCTGCCGGCGAGCACATCGAGCGTGCCGCTGAAAGTGTTGCTGCCGCTCAATGTCACGTCGGCCAGACCGTTTTTGCTCAGCGTACCGGCGCCGGCAATCACACCGCCAAGGGTCAGGTTGTTGTTACCGGCCAAAGCCAGATTGGCATTGACGTTGAGGTTGTTGGCCAGCACCAGTGGCGAGGAATTGTCGAGGGTGGAAGCGCCGGCCACGGTCAGCGCGCCGCTGCCCAGCGACGCGCCCGTACCAAGGGTCAGCGTGCCGGCATTCAGCGTGGTACCGCCGGTGAAGGTATTGATGCCGTTGAGTGTCAGGTTCGACGCGCCGTTCTTGATCAAGCCACCCGCGCCGCTGACCACACCAGCGAGGGTCAGATTGTTGCTGCCGGTGTTGCTCAGATTGGCGTTGAGCACGACGTTGTTGCCCAGGCTCAGCGCACTGTTGCTGTCCAGCGCCGAGGCACCAGCCACGGTCAGGTTGCCCAGGCCCAACGCCGAATTGCTGCCGGCGGTCAGGGTGCCGGCGTTCAGGGTGGTGCCGCCGAGGAAGTTGTTGTTGCCGCTGAGGGTCAGGTTCGACGCGCCGTTTTTGCTCAGGCTGCCAGCGCCATTCACAGTGCCAGCAAGCGTCAGATCCGCCGTGCCACCGATGCCGAGATTGCCGGCCAGGTTGACCGCGTTGTTCAGCGAAACCGCAGTGCTCGCATCCAGCGTGGTGCCGCCCGCCGCGTTCAACGTGCCGGAACCCAGCGCCGAGTTCGACGCCAGAATCAGTCCGCCGGCGTTCAGCGCCACCGGCCCGAGGAAGGCGTTGTTGCCGCCGAGGGTCAGGTTCGCCGTGCCGGTTTTGATCAGGCCACCGGTGCCGCTAATCACGCCGTTGAGGGTCAGTGCATTGCTGCCGACGATGGTCAGGTTACCGTTCAGCGTCGCCGCGTTGGCCAGTGTCACCGCTGCGTTGCTGTCCAGTTGCGTACCGGCATTCGCCGTCAACGTACCGGTGCCGAGCGCAGTATTGCTGCCGACGATGATTTTGCCGCCGTCCAGTTGCGTGCCGCCGGTATAAGTGTTGGCACCGCCGAGCACCAGGGTGCCGGCGTCGAGTTTATTGAGGATGCCGCTGCCATCGATATTGGCATTGATGGTCGCTGTCACGCCCGGATCAACGCGCAACGAAGTAGTGCCGCCAGTGCCGTTTACCGCCGTCAGTTGCCCCGCCGCACCGTTGACCACGTTGTAGCCATCGGTGAGGAATTGCATGCCGGTGAACGCCTGCGTGCCGTTCACCGTCACGGTGCCGGCGGTGCCCTGAAACACCGCGAAGTCGCCGGCCCATGGTTGATTGACCAGACCGTTGGCGTCGGTCCAGTTGGTGCCGACCGCATTCCACGTGCCGCTGCCACCGTCGACCACGCCGTTGGCAATGGTCTGGCTGCCGTCCCAGTAACGGATGTTGCTGTTCGGCGCGGAGACTTGAATGTTGATCTGATTGGCCACGCCGGTTTGCACCAGCAGATCGCCGAGGCCGTAGCCGACCGGCACGCTGGCGACGTCGAGACCGAGATTGGTCAGGGCGCCGGTGTAGTTGAACAGGCGATACACGCCGACGCCAAAACCGCCGGCATCGGTGACGTTGAGATTGCCGTCGAGGGTGAGGTTGCCGCCGACGTTCATCAGTGAAGTGGTCGACGGTGTGCCCAACGCCACATCGACATTGCTGCCCGCACCGAGGGTCAGCGCACCGGCGGACAATTGGTTGCCCGACGACAACGCCAGATGGCCGCCGCTGTTGACATTGACGCTACCAAGCGCCGAACCAGTGCCGGTGAGAGTGCCACCGGTGTTGACGTTGACCTGTGCACTGGCCAGCGAACCGCTGAGGTCGATGGTGCCGCCATTGATCGCGGTATTGCCGGTGATGCCGCTGATCCCGGTGAGGTTCAAGATACCGGTGCCGACTTTGACCAGGCCGCCGCTGCCACTGAGATCGCCATCAAACGTACTGGTGACGTTGCCGCTGCCGACGGTCAGGGTGTTGCTGCCGGTCAGTTGCACACTGCCGCTGCCGGTCAGCGCGCCGAGGCTGGCGTCGCTGCCCAGATTCAGCCCGGCGCCGGCGCTGATATTGACCCCGGAGGTGTTGCCCAGCGCATTGCTGTTGAGCGTGGTGACGCTGCCGGAGACGATGTTCAGTGCGCCGGTAAAAGTGTTGTTGCCGGCGAGGGTCAGATCCGACAGGCCGTTTTTGGTCAGGCTGCCGGCACCGTCGATGATGCCGTTCAAACTCAAATCGTTGTTGCCAGCGACGGTCAACCCGGCGTTCAGAGTGATCGCGTTGCCGATGCCGAACGCGGCGCTGTTATCCAGCGTTGCCGCGCCACCAACGATCAGTGCGCCGCTGCCCAAGCCGTTGGCATTGCCCAGAGTCAGCGTGCCGGCGTTGAGCGTGGTGCCGCCGCTGAACGTGTTGTTGCCGTTAAGGGTCAGGTTCGCCGCGCCGTTCTTGATCAGTTGGCCAGTGCCACTGGTGACGCCGCCGAGGGTCAGGTTCTGCGTGCCGCCCACCGCCAGCGCCGCATTCAGGGCGACGGCGTTGTTGAGGCTGACCAGCGGCGAGTTGCTGTCGAGTGTCGCCGCACCGGCAACGGTCAATGCGCCGGAACCCAGCGCCGAACTGTTGCCGACGGTCAGAGTGCCGGCGTTCAGCGTGGTGCCGCCGAGGTAGTTGTTGGCCGCGTTGAGAATCAGATTGGCCGCGCCGTTTTTCACCAGACTGCCGGCGCCGCTGACCAGCCCGGTCAGGGTCACATTCGCCGTGCCGCCGATGTTCAAGGCACCGGCGAGTGCCACGGCATTGTTCAGGCTGACGGCCGTGTTGGCGTCCAGCGTGGTGTTGGCCGCCGCGTTCAACGTACCGGAACCCAACGCATTGTTACTGCCGACAATCAGTTTGCCGGTGTTCAACACGGTGTTGCCAAAATAAGTGTTGGCGCCGTTGAGGGTCAGATCGGCAGCGCCGTTTTTGACCAGGCCACCGATACCGGCGACCACGCCGTCAAGGGTCAGCGCATTGCTGCCGCCCACAGTCAGAGTGCCGCCGAGGTTGACGTTATTGGCCAGCGCTGCCGCGGTGCTGGCATCCAGCGTGGTGCCGTTCGAGGCGTTCAGTGTGCCGGTACCGAGGGCAGTGCTGGAGCCGACAATCAGTGAACCGGCATTCAGCGCCGTGGTGCCGGTGTAGGTGTTGTTGCCGTTGAGGGTCAGGCTCGACGCGCCGGTCTTGATCAAGCCGTTGGCGCCACTGATCACCCCGCCAAGAGTCAGCGCGTTGGCGCCGCCAGCGGTGAGGTTGGCGTTGAGAATCACGTTGTTGTTCAGCGTCACCGCCGAACTGCTGTTGAGGGTACTGGCTCCGGCGACAGTCAGTGCGCCAGTGCCCAGTGCCGCGGCGTTACCGACAGTCAAGCTGCCGGCGTTCAACGTGGTCCCGCCAGCGAACGTGTTTACCCCATCGAGGGTCAGGTTGGCGGCGCCGTTCTTGATCAGTTGGCCGGCGCCGTTGATGACACCGGAGAGGGTCAGACCGCTGCTGCCGCCGAGGCTCAGGGTACTGCTGTTGAGGTTGATGTTGTTGCTCAGGTTGACAGCGGTGTTGCTGTCCAGCGTTGAGACATCGATGACGTTCAATGCACCGCTGCCCAACGCGGCCGCGTTGCCCACAGTGAGCGTGCCGGCGGCCAGCGTGGTACCGCCGAGATAAGTGTTGGCACCGTTGAGACTCAGGTTGGCAAAACCGCGCTTGGTCAACCCGCCACTGCCGCTGATCACACCACCGAGGGTCAGGTCAGCGCTGCCACGCACTTCCAGATCACCGCCAAGGGTCACCGCATTGGTCAACGCGGCCGTGGTGCTGGCGTCGAGTTTGGTGCCTGCCGCTGTGGCCAGGGCACCGGTACCCAGCGCCGTATTGGAACCGACAATCAGCGTACCGGCATTGAGCGCAGTGCCGCCGGAGAAAGTGTTGTTGCCGCTGAGGGTCAGATCCGCCGTGCCATTCTTGATCAAACTGCCGACGCCGCTGACAACGCCACTCAGGCTCAATGCCTGAGTGCCGCCGATCGTCACCCCGCCCGCCAGCGCAACGGCGTTGGCCAATGTCACTGCGGCAGTCGCATCCAGCGTGGTACCCGCCGCCGCATTCAGTGCGCCAGTCCCCAGCGCGGTGTTGCTGCCAACGAACAGGCTGCCGGCATTGAGCAGCGTGTTGCCGCTGTTAGTGTTGTTGCCGGTCAACGTCAGGCTGGCACTGCCGGACTTGGTGATGCCGCCGGTTCCGCTCAACACGCCGCCGAGGGTCAGCGCGTTGCTGCCGAGCACGTTGAGCGCGCCGGTCATGCCGATGTTATTGGCCAGCGTGACGTTGGTGGTGCTGTCCAGACTGGTGCCGGCGGCAGTGTTCAGCGCACCGCTGCCCAGCGAGTTGTTGTTGGTCACCAGCAGGCTGCCGGCGCTGAGGGTGGTGGTGCCGGTGAACCCCGTGTTGACGCCGCTGACAGTCAGGCTGCCGCTGCCGGTTTTGGTCAAGCCACTGCTGCCGCTGATCAAACCACCGAGGGTCAGCGCGCCAGTGCCTCCGGCGGTCAAGGTGCCGCCGAGGCTGATGGCGTTGGCCAGGCTGATCGTGCCCGGTGCGCTCAGCGTTGTCGCGCCGGTCACATTGAGCGTGCCGGTGCTGAACGCCTGACTGTTGCCCAACTGCACCGTGCCGCCATTGAGCGTGGTGTTGCCCAGATAGGTATTGGCGGCGCTGAGGTTAAGTTGTCCGGTACCGGCCTTGGTGAAACCGCCGCTGCCGGAAATCACCCCACTCAGGGTGGTCGCGTTGCTGCCTTGCACGGTTACGCCACCGGCGCCGAGGGAGATCAGATTGCTGATGTTCAACCCGGCATTGCTAGCCTGCAGAGTCCCGCCGTTGGAAGTGAGCACACCGCTGCCGAAGGTGGCGTTGTTGTTGAAATTCGCGATACCGCCGTTGAGCGTGGTCGCGCCACTGACCAGTGGCCCCTGCAAGGTCCAGGTGCCGCTGTTGAGGGTCAGGTTGCTGAAGTTGACGTAAGTGGCGCTCGATGCCGTGCCAGTGCCGGTGATACCGACGCCGGCCGGGTTTTGCAGGATCAGGCTGTTGGTGCCGCCCGCGCCGCCATCGACCGTACCGGTCGGGGCGAACGTCAGGTTGATATTGATCAGACCGCCGAGGCCGACGCTGATCTGCACGCCGTCACCGACCTGCACCGAAGAACCGGTCACTGCGATGAAGGTATTGGTGCTCGCCGCGCCCATCGACACACCGCCGGTAATCGCACCGGCGTTGGTGAAGGTGTTGCCTGCCGCCGAGGTTTCGAAGGCGATCCGGCCGTTGATGACGCCGGTGTTACTGTTGGTCATGTTGACCTGCGAGCCGCCGTAGACGCCGATCACCGGGGTATCGGCGAGGGTGATGCCACCGACCGACAAACCGGTCGAGGTGATGGTGCCGTTGTTGGTGATGGTGGTGGTGCCGGTTGCCGCGTTGTTAACCGAAAGGGCCAGGCCGTCGATGCTCGTCAGGTTCAGCCCCAGTAACATCCCGGTGCCCCGCATGATTGCGCCAGCGTTGTTGAGCACGCTGACCGTGCTGGTCGCGCCGCTGCCGATGAATGCCCCGCCACTCAAAACCGACACCAGACCGAGGACTGCCGGATCCATGATGCCGGAGTTGTTCAGGGTGATGTCGACTCCCGTCAGGTCCATGACATGCCCGCCAAGGGTCGCGTTCATCTGCGCGCCGCTGTTGACGTTGACCGTCAGATTATTAGAGGCACTGGCGAAGTCGTTGGGAACCAGTGGCAGCGGTGGCACCCCCGTACACGTCACGATTGAACCGGCCGTGGAGCACGTGGCCAGCGCAGGTGCGCTGACGCCGCCGAACAACAGCCCGGCGACGCTCAGGTGCACAGCAAGGGACAGTGGGGAAAAACGCGAAACGAGGGCGACACCAAACCTTGCTTCCACGGGCTACTCCTTGTCGTGGCCAATTTCTTCCTTGAGGGCGCGCAGAGCCGTGCTTATTCCACACGCGAATCAAGACTGCGACGGTCATCACAAAACCGTTGATTGGGGACAAAGCTAGTAGACGCCCCGCGATGGGGCACGGATTAAATGGTGTTAATACTTTAATACTAGAGGGGTCTGGAATCAGTGTTTCAGCCCGCCAGAACTGGTCTTGAGGTGGATACAACACCTGTGGGAGCGAGCTTGCTCGCGAATGCGTTGTGTCAGCTTGCGGATATTTTTCTGATACCCCGCCTTCGCGAGCAAGCTCGCTCCCACAGGGAACTGTAGGGTCTGCAAACCCGCGCCTGACCGATCCATCAGGAAATACTGAAAAAGGACAGATTTTTCAGCCCATTGAAGGTTTTGGTACGCCTTGTGCAAACGTTTGCGTAACGTCGATACCAACGTTTTCGTAACAAAACCGTACAAGCCCACGGAACACGGGCCTCGATCCGCAAAAAAAGGACTTTGAATGCACGCCGCCTCGCCTTTTCGCGCACCTTTTGCGCGCACGCTCGCTGTTTCCCTGCTACTGACCGGCGTTACCGGACTTCTCAGCCAAAGCGTTCTCGCGCAACCAGCGCCCGCCGAAGAATCTGCCCAGGGCGAAGCCCTCAGCCCCGAAGCCAGCCCGCCAAAAAAAGGTGCGTACCTGTCGGACTGGTACAACCAGGATCTGATGCTGATCGGCAGCAAGGACATCAGCTTCGGCCCGCAACCGGCCGACGATATCTATCTGGAATACGAGTACTTCGGCCGCAAAGGTCCGTTCGAACTGTACGGTTATGTCGACATTCCGAAGATCTTCAACATCGGCAACAGCCACGACAAAGGTGTGTGGGATCACGGCTCGCCAGTGTTCATGGAACACGAACCGCGCATCTCCATCGACTACCTCGCCGGCCGCAGCCTGGCCATTGGTCCGTTCAAGGAATGGTACGTCGCGTTCGACTGGATCTACGACCACGGCAGCCGCAAAGAGAACCGCGCCAACACCCTCTACAGTGGTTTCGGCACCGACATCGATACGCACTCGCGGGTCAACCTGTCGGCCAACCTCTATGGTCGCTACCAGTGGGAAAACTACGGTGCGAGCAATGAATATTCGTGGGACGGCTACCGCGCACAACTCAAGTACATCGTGCCGATCGACAAATTCAGCAACGGCGCCTCACTGACTTACATCGGCTTCACCAACTTCGATTTCGGCTCGGACATGCACAAGGACAACCCGGCGCGCACCGCCAACGCGACGGTGGCGACCAACGTGTTGCTCTACTCGTTCACCCATTTGCGCTTCACGTTGGTGGGACGTTATTTCCACAACGGCGGTAACTGGGAGGACGGCAGCGAGCTGAATTTTGGCGACGGCAATTTCCGCGCGCGTTCCAACGGCTGGGGTTACTACGCCGGCGTCGGTTATCAGTTCTGAATCAAGGAGTTTTTCATGCAAGCAATGATGCGTTTGACCTTGGCCAGCGCGGCCCTGCTCTCCTCCACCGCGTGGGCCGCCGAGGCACCGATCCAACCGAAAGTCGTGCTGATCACCATGTTCGCCCCCGAGGCACAACACTGGATCGATCGCCTGGAGTTGAAACAGGAAATCCGCGTGCCGGGCCTGTCCGCCGAGTACCCGAGCATCCGCTGCAACGCGCAGCAGGTATGTCTGTTGACCACCGGCATGGGCCAGACCAACGCAGCCGCGTCGACATTGGCGCTGGCCTTGTCGCCGAAATTCGACCTGCGCAAAAGCTACTTCTTGATCGCGGGTATCGCTGGCATCAGTCCGAAACACGGGACCATCGGCACCGCCGCATGGGCGCATTATCTGGTGGAATTCGGCACGCAATGGGAGATCGATTCGCGCGATGTGCCATCGAGCTGGCCGACCGGGTATCTGGGCATCAACACCAAAAGCCCGAACGAAAAACCGCCGCTGGATTACAAGACTGAAGTGTTCGAACTCAACCCGGCGTTGCAAGCCAAGGCGTTCGCCCTGAGTCATAAAGTCGAGCTGAGCGAAAGCAAGGAATCGGCCGCGTGGCGCCTGAAATATCCGTCAGCTCCGGCCAATCAACCACCGGTGGTGACGCGCTGCGACACACTGGCCGGCAACACCTGGTTTTCCGGCACGCGCCTGAGCGAACGGGCCGAGGTCTGGACCCAACTGCTGACCGACAACAAGGGCGAATACTGCACGACGCAGCAGGAAGACAACTCGACTTATGAGGCGCTGCTGCGTGCCGGTCGCGAGGGTCTGGTCGACGTGCAACGTCTGGCCGTGGTGCGCGCTGGCTCCGACTTTGATCGCCCGGAACCGGGTGGCAGTGAAGTGGACAACTTGCTCAAGTACGCCGATCAGGGTGGGTTTGTGCCGGCGCTGGAAAACCTCTATCGCGCGGGTAATCCGCTGGTGCAGGACATTCTGAAAAACTGGTCGGCGTGGGAGAACGGCGTGCCGCAATCCTGAGCTAAACACAGTAAAAATGTGGGAGCCTGCTCGCGAAGAGGTTGTGTCAGTCGATCAAGATATTGGCTGACAGACCGCTTTCGCGAGCAGGCTCGCTCCCACAGGTTTTTTTGGGGGATGTCAGGGGATGAGGATGATCTTATCGCCACTGCCCTGATTGACGTCGGCGTAGCGCGCAAGGCCCTCGGCCAGCGGCGCTTCGACCAACCCTTGCGGCAAAGGCAGCAGCCCTTCATCAAAGAACCGCCCGAACTGCTCCAGCATCGCCGCGCACGCTTCTACGCCATACAGCAACGAATTGATCCCGACCACCGATCCGCCCTTGCGATACAGCGCCAGTGCCGGCAACTGCACATGCCCATCGACCGGCGCGGCGATGATCGCGATCCGTCCGAACGTGGCCAGTGCCGCCACCGACGCTGGCAGCCAGAAACCGGTGGTGTCGAAGATCACATCGGCGCCGCCGCGATATACCGCGTTGACCTGCGCGCCGAGGTCTTCCGGCCTATCCAGCTGAATCGTCTGATAACCCTGCGCTTGCAACTCCGCCACCTGCTCCGGGCGTCGCGCGGCTGCCAGCAACTGCGCGCCACGCACTTTCGCCAGCGCCAATGCTGCGGTCGCCACCGCCCCACCGCCGATCACCAACAAACGGGTTTCAGCCGTTACCAGACTGCGTTCCAGCGCATCCCACGCCGTGGTGTACGGCACGCCGAGGCTGGCGGCCTGGGTGAAACTCAGGTGCGACGGTTTGTGCGCCACGCCATTGACCGGCAGTTTGACGAACGCGGCGTGGGTGCCATCGGCGAAAAAGCCCAGCTCACGGCCGGTGCCCCAGACTTCCTGACCGATCAACGCCTGCGGCCCTTCCACGACGACACCAGCGAAATCGCGACCGGGAATCCGTGGCAACGTGGTGTAGGGGAAGCGGCCGAGGACGTTTTTCACATCGCTGGGGTTCAGTCCGGCAGCCTTGATCTGCACCAGCACTTCGTCAGCGCCGGGTGCCGGGGTCGGCACCTCGACGTAGCGCAGGGAAGACAGGTCGCCGGTTTTATCGAATTGCAGTGCTTTCATGGGGACATCCACCGAAGGAGAAAAGGAAACTCAGGACAGCCAACCGGCGACCAGTTGCCGGCCCATCGGCCACAGCTGCTCACCGGCCAGCATGCCGAGCAAACCGACCAGCGCGATGGCCGGTGGCGCCGGAGAGCGGAAATCCAGCGCGCCGTACAACAGGCCGACGCCCAGACCGATGGCCAGCGAGATCAGGTAGTTCATGGGGAGGAACTCCGCCGTTTGAAGGGAATGGGCAGAGTCTAGGGAGTCGGCGGGGACGGTATCGGCCAAGGACTTCTGAATTTCGGACAAACCTGCCGCAGTTGCCACAAATCCCTGTGGGAGCGAGCCTGCTCGCGAAAGCGGTGCGCCAGTGAAGGATAAGTCTGCTGATCCACCGCCTTCGCGAGCAGGCTCGCTCCCACATTGGATCTGCGCTGGTTTGATTAATCCTGTTCGACTGTAAACTGTGAGGGGGCGACACCCAATTCGCGGCGGAACATATCGCTGAAACTGCTGGGCGAGTAGCCGAGCTCCCGGGCAATGACACTCACCGCCACACCCTGAATCAACGCCGCCACCGCCGTCGCCAGTTGCACCTGCCGCCGCCACTCGGCGAAGCCCATGCCGAGGCTGTCCTTGAACAACCGCGCCAGCGTGCGCACGCTGGCGCCGGCATTTTCCGCATGCTGTTCGAAAGTAATCTCCAGCGACGGAGCCGCCATCACTGCCTGACACAGATTCATCAAGCGCCGGTCGGAATCATCCGGCATCGGGATCTTCAACTGCGAACGCCTGGCGCGTTTCAGCTCCAGCAAGGCCAAGCCGACCAGCGCTTCGTAATACTCTGGATTGCCGCTATCGCCCTGCTCCACCAGCCCGACGATCAACTCACGCAGCAAACCGCCAACCTCGATGACCTGCACCGTCTGATCCAGAGTGGCCGCCAATGCCGGGCGCAGGTAGATATTGCGCATCTGCAGATCCGAGACCACCCGAATCCCGTGAGGCACGCCTGGCGGCAACCACACCGCCCGCTGCGGCGGCACCACTAGCGCTTCGTGGGGTGTCTCGACCCACATCACCCCGCTCATCGCATACAGCAACTGCCCCCAGACATGTTCGTGCGGCTCGATAAACAACCCACGCGGATACGTCCGCGCCACGCGTTGCACGGGCACATCGGTGTCACTGAGATCGGGGGGCGCGGCAAGGGCCATGGCGAGCATTCATTGGGGTTGGCGGGAACGCCATGGTAACCAGTGCGCCACGGCGTCGCCAACGATAGATACCGTCGGACAATCCGAGTGAATTTTCGCGCAGCGCCGCGATCCCTCTATTACCACAGGGAGGAATACGGGCTTTATGAACAACGCAAAACTCTACGTCATCGAATACACCCTTCACGGCACGCCCAAGTCGTTCATTATCCGCTCGGACAAGATGGACAACGCCGAGGCGTGGCACTGGGCAAGTTGCGACGCCGGCGTCGGTCGCATCCCGCGCTTTGGCCGTGAAAAAGTACAGAAAACCAGCAAACCGATGGCGGAAAAATTCGGCGTCGAAAACGTGGTCTGGCGAACCACCCGCTAAGCTCTGCCCAGCGATCGGCAACATTCGGGGGAATGCACCATGAACAACATCATCAGCCCGGCGCATCTGGACTACGGCCTCGATACGCTGTTCGGGCGTATTACCAAAAGCGTGGATTGCCGTGTTGGGCTGGAGGCGGTCGAGGATGATCCGTTTCGTTTTGCCCTGAGAGTGCCGGCGCCGCTACCGGAAGACCTCGACCAGGCGAAAACCGTGGTGGTCCGGGTTGAAGGGCGACGGCTGCAAGGCACGGTGCGGCATGCCGAGCGGCTGGATGATGAGAGTTTGAAACTTGAAGTGGAGCCTGATTAGGCTCCACTTTTTTATGCGTCGATCGTTATTTGTGGGCGCATTTACAGCCCTTGGTTGAACATTCCGCACCATTCTCATGATGATGAGCGCAAGCCTCGCAGCAAAAATGCTTGCCATGACGCACGACCGGATGCTCGCCGAGCTTGCAATTGCATTTAGGGCAGTCACAGGTTTTATCAGGCATGGGACAGACTCCTTGGGTGGTGGTGGTCTGGGGCTTGAAGGGTAAGCCGTGATACCTAGTGTAGGAGCTGCCGCAGGCTGCGATCTTTTGATTTTGTTTGGGATTGGGGTTTGGGGTTTGGGGTTTGGGGGCATATCCGTTGCTGCGGGTGTTGCCGCTGGCGGTTTCGCTCTTACAGCGAGTCCCTTTTTCAAACGCCAAAAAGGAACCAAAAGGCTTTGCCCCTGGCGTACGGCACTTCGCCTAGGCTCAGTGTTCCCTCGCTACGGTGTCCATCCGGGGGCATCGCCTACGGTTTGCTTCGCTGCACCTCCTCTCGATGTGTGCGGCTGCGCCGCACGGCGCTACGCGCCTACCCCCGGATGAACACCTTCGCTCGGCCTGCCGATGGGGCAAAAGATCAAAAGCCAAAGCAAAAGCCAAAGCAAGATCACAAGCCAGATCAAGAGCCCCTCACCCTAGCCCTCTCCCGGAGGGAGAGGGGACTGACCGAGGTGATTGCGAGAGATACGGCGACTTGAAATACCGAGTTGAACGCAAATTTTGAGAGGCCCACCATCGGCCCCCTCTCCCTCGGGAGAGGGCTGGGGTGAGGGGAGAATCCACCACAAATCCAAAACCGACCACGCCCCGCTCTTCACCACTCAATAGGCCGAGTGTCAGCTCGCCTGCTCTTGATCTTGATCCACGGGCGACGTCGGAAGGCTGAGTGGAGGGATTGATCCGGGCGTGGGAGCGTAGCGACCGTTTGGCGCAGCCAAACACAGCGAGAGGAGGTGCAGCGAAGCAAACCGTAGGCGCTGCGCCCGGATCGATCCCGCAGCGAAGGAACCCCGAGCCCCAGCGAGCGGGCCGCACGCAGGAGCAAGCCTTTTTGGTTACTTTTTCGGCGTCTGGAAAAAGTGACCCGCCGTAAGGGCGGAACCCTAATCAGCAACACCCGCAGCAACGGATATGCACTCAACTCACTCAGCGCCACGCGAACTACTGCGATACATAAACACCAAAGCCACCCCCAAACACACCATCGCCAAAATCCGCGAACCAGACAGCTCAATCGCCGGATTCCCCAACCAGCCAAAATTATCAATCAACATCCCCATCCCCAACTGCCCGACAATCACCGCCACCGTCGCCACAGCCGTCCCCACCACCGGCACCGCCCCGACCATCACCATCATGTACACCACGCCAAACAGCGCCCCGGTCAACTGCCACTTCGGCACCTGCAAAAGACTCACCGCCTGCGCCGGCTCAAAAAACAAAATCAACAACCCCGTCGTCACGGCGCCCACAACAAACGTCAACAAACTACTGCGCAACACCCCAACCGACTCGCCCAGACGCCCATTGATCGCCGCCTGCACACTCAACACCGCACCGGCCAAGACCACTACCGCCAACAAAATAATCAGACTCATCATTCACCCCCGCGCAATCAAGACAAGTGCTACCACAATCAACCCCAACGCCAGCCAGCGCTCGGCATTGACCTTCTTGCGCGTCGCCCCGAACCAGCCGAAATGGTCAATCAACACACTCTTGCCGACCTGCCCGGACAGAATCGCAATCATCGTCATGGCGATGCCGATGTGCGGCGTTGCCAACGTCAACACCACCACATACATCGGCCCCAGAAATCCGCCAATCAACTGCCAGCGCGGCAGATCAGTCAGCGCTGGCCCCTTCTGTGGCCCGGCAAACAACAACAGCAAAAACAGAATCGCCGAGCCGACCCCGAAGATGCTCAAAGTTGCCCACAGATGCCCGACCTGCACACCCAACGGCCCGAGCAACCCCGCCTCCACCGACAAACCCATGCCCGCCAGAATCACCAGCGGCAGCAACAACAGGCGCAACCCCGACTTCTTCACCGGCGCCGCGACTGCGACCTCATCCAACGTCTGCATAAACAACATTCCACTCAAGTAAACGATGGCGCGGATTATCGGCTGGCGAAGCTGTGCGATAAATGGGAGCATCCGGACAACACTTTTGCGCAATTCGCACAGCAGGACACATCATGCAAGGGCTCAACGAACTCGGATTCAAGGCACTCAGGCTGTTTGTGGCCGTGCTCGATCACGGCAGCTTCTCCGAAGTGGCCCGCCGCGAAGGCGTGGCGCCCTCCTCGATTTCCCGGCAGATCCAGTTGATGGAACAGGCGCTGAATCAGCAATTGCTCTACCGCCACACCCGCGCCGTCACGCCCACCGAAGCCGGGCGCATGCTCGGCCATCATGCGCGACTGGTGCTGGTGCAACTGGAGGAAGCCGAACAGGCGCTGCAGGAACAGCAAAGTGAACCCACGGGCCTGGTGCGGATCAACGCCCCGGTGGTGTTCGGCCAGCGGCATCTGACGCCGTGGCTGGGCAATTTGTGTGCGCGTTATCCGAAGCTGCAACTGGATATCCAGCAGACCGATCACTATGTCGATCCGTTGCAGGAAGGCGCCGATCTGCTGTTCCGCATCGGCCCGTTGCACGACTCGAGCATGCAGGCACGGATTCTGGCGCCGCATCGTTTTCAGGTGGCGGCGAGCCCCGCTTATCTCGAGCGTCATGGCTCCCCGCAGAAACCTGAAGATCTCGCGCAACATCAGTGCCTGGCCTACAAAGGCGCGACCGGCCAGCAGCGCTGGTTTTTCCGCCGCGAGAACGAGGACTGGACGCCGTACTCGGTGAAAGGCCCGATCACTGGCAACCACGCCGACACCCTCACCCAGGCCGCCGAGCAAGGCTTGGGGCTGGTGATGTTTCCGTCATGGCTGATTGGTGAAGCGGTGCGTGACGGCACGCTGGTGCCGGTGCTGGGGGAATATCAGGTGTCGAACAGCCTGGAACCGCAGCAGATTGCGGTGTTGTGGCCGGGGAGCCGGAGGTTGTCGGTGAAGGTGCGGACGGTGATTGATTTCTTTGTCGAATGCTTTGGTGAAGTGCCTTACTGGGATCGTCCCTGAAAGCTGGAGATCAAGAGCCCCTCACCCTAGCCCTCTCCCGGAGGGAGAGGGGACTGATTGGGGGATATTACAGGCATGCACCGACCTGAAAGCTCTGCTGTGAATCCAAAATCGACTCGATTTCTCAGGTCGATGGATGACGCAAGACGCCTCGGTCAGTCCCCTCTCCCTCTGGGAGAGGGCTAGGCGGGCGGCGTTCCGATGAGGGGCTTTTCAAGCGGTCAGATCCGGAACTGACCCACGAGTTTGCCCAGGCGCTGCCCCAGCTCCGCCAGACTGCGCGACGTCTGCGCGCCCAACTGCGTTTCATCGGCCACGTTATCCACCGCCACCGCAATCTGGTGCACGCTGCGGTTGATCTCTTCGGCCACCGCCGTCTGCTCTTCCGCCGCACTGGCAATCTGCGCGTTCATCGAGTTGATCGTCGCAATCAACGATGCCATCGCATCCAGCGAAGCCCCGGCCTGGTTAGCCTGCTGCGAAGTGCCGTCACCGGCCTCGCTGGAACGGCGCATCGCCTCGACCGCTTGCTGGGTGCCCGCCTGCAAGCGATCGATCATGCCCTGAATTTCCTGGGTGCTGATCTGCGTACGGCTGGCCAATGCCCGCACCTCATCCGCGACCACGGCAAAACCACGTCCGGCTTCACCGGCCCGTGCCGCTTCAATCGCGGCGTTGAGCGCCAGCAGGTTGGTCTGTTCGGCGATCGAACGGATCACCCCGAGCACACCCACAATCGAGGTCACGTCCTGCTGCAGGCTGTCGAGCGATACGCCGCTGCTGCGGATGTCATCGACCAGCGCATGAATCTGCTTGATGCTACCCGCCACCACACGCTTGGCACTCTGGCCTTCTTCGTCGGTCTGCTGGGCGGCGACGGCGGCGTTCTGCGCGCTTTTGGCGACTTCCTGTGCGGCGGCGGACATCTCGTTGATCGCCGTGGCGACCTGATCGGTCTCGTGACGCTGACGTTCCATCGCCTGATCCGAGCGCTGCGCCTGATCGGACACCTGCGTCACCAGCCCGGTGAGTTGCGTGGTCATTTCGGTGATCTGCCGCACCAGGCCGTGGATCTTGTCGACGAAGCGGTTGAACGAACCGGCCAGTTCACCGAGCTCATCCTGGCTGGTGATGTTCAGCCGACGCGTGAGGTCGCCCTCACCCGCCGCGATGTCATCGAGGTTGGCTTTCATCAGGGTCAGTGGACGCAAAATGGTATTGGCCAGGAGCATCCCCGCCGCTGCGATCACCAACAGCACCACTACCGCCACACCAACGATGCTCAGCACCACGCCTTGCATGCGCTCCTGCACCTGCGCTTCGACCAGCGCCACTTGCGCTTCGATACCGTCGAGGTTGACCGAGGTGCCGACTGCCATGTCCCACTTCGCCAGGTACTCGGTGTAACCGAGTTTCGGCACCAACACCTGCGCATTGCCCGGCAGCGGCGAGCTGTATTGCAGATAATGCGTGCCGTCCTTCGCCACACTGACCAGGCCACGGTTGACGTAAACGCCGTTCGGGTCGCGGTTGTCTTTAAAGCTTTTGCCCACGCCTTCGGGGTCGTTGGCCTTGAACAGGCGCACGGTCTCGGAGTCGTAGCCGAAGAAATAACCGTCCTTGCCGTAGCGAATCCCCGAAAGCAACTTGATCGCCTGCGCCCGCGCATCAACGTCACCGGCAGCGGCCGCGTCGTACAGCGGTTTGATCGTGGTCATGGCCACGGCGACATAACTTTGCAGGGTGGCTTTGGCGTCGCCGAGCAGGCGCTCGCGGGTCTGTTCGACCTCTTTGTGCGCCTGTTCCTGGAGGATGACCAGCGTGGTCAGGCTGATGACCAGCGCAAAGAGCAACACCGGGAGAACGGCAAGGGAGAGGACTTTAGCCTTGAGGCTCAGGCGCATTGTGGGAGCTCACTCTTTTGGTTTTATTGGCGTGGTTAAAGGCTTTAACGGCACGCCAGAGCAAAAGTTGAGCTTCGGTATGAGGATCGTTCCCACGCTCTGCGTGGGAATGCAGCCCCGGACGCTCCGCGTCCAACAACGTGACGCAGAGCGTCACAAGAGGCATTCCCACGCAGAGCGTGGGAACGATCACCGGCGGGGTTCAGAGAACCATCGCGGCCACCCAGCCGAACGCCAGCAGCGGCAAGTTATAGTGCAGGAACGTCGGCACCACGGTGTCCCAGATGTGGTGATGCTGGCCGTCGATGTTCAGGCCGGAGGTCGGCCCGAGGGTCGAATCCGAGGCCGGCGAACCGGCGTCGCCCAACGCGCCGGCGGTGCCGACGATGCACACGATGGCGATCGGGCTGAAGCCCAGTTGCACGCACAGCGGCACAAAAATCGCCGCGAGAATCGGCACGGTGGAAAACGACGAACCGATGCCCATGGTCACCAGCAACCCGACCAGCAACATCAACAGAGCGCCGACACCCTTGCTGTGATTGATCCACGACGCTGACGATTCGACCAGTGTCTGCACTTCGCCGGTGGCCTTCATCACTTCGGCAAAACCGGAAGCGGCGATCATGATGAAGCCGATCATCGCCATCATCTTCATGCCCTCGGTGAAGAGGTCATCGGTCTCGCGCCACTTGACGATGCCGGACGCTGAAAAGATCAGAAAACCGACCAGCGCCCCGATAATCATCGAGTCCAGCAGCAGTTGCACAATGAACGCGGCGGCAATCGCCACACCGGCAATCATCAGGCTCAGCGGGTTGTACTGCACCGCCACTTGCTCGACCTGCTCGATCTTCGCCAGGTCGTACACACGCCGTTTGCGATAAGTGATGAACGCCATCGCCAGGCCGAAGACCATGCCCATCGCGGGAATGCCCATGGCGTGGGTGACATTGATGCCGCTGATGTCGACGCCGCTGCGCGCAACATTCGCCAACAAAATCTCATTGAGGAAAATGTTACCGAAGCCTACCGGCAGAAACATGTACGGCGTGATCAGACCGAAGGTCATCACGCAGGCGATCAGGCGGCGGTCGAGTTGCAGCTTGGTCAGTACATATAAAAGCGGCGGCACCAGCAGTGGAATGAAGGCGATGTGGATCGGCAGGATGTTCTGCGAAGCGATCGCCACGACCCACAGCAAGCCGATCAGCAGCCATTTGACGCGGCCACCGCCGGTCGCATGTTGACGGTCAACCATCGCCAGCGCCTTGTCGGCCAAGGCGTGGGCGAGGCCCGACTTGGCAATCGCCACGGCGAAAGCGCCGAGCAAGGCGTAGGACAACGCCACCGTCGCGCCACCGCCCAAGCCACTATTGAAGGCCTTGAGCGTGGCATCGATGCCCAGGCCACCGGTGAGGCCGCCGACCAGCGCGCCCACGATCAAGGCGATCACTACGTGCACGCGGGACAGGCTGAGGATCAGCATGACGCCGACTGCCGCTATGACTGCATTCATTTCACTTCCTCGAAAAACACTGCGGTGGAAAACCGACCGCCAGACAGAATGAGTCCGCCAAGGCTTAACCGGCGGATTTGCAAAGAGGGTCTTATTAGAAGGGCGCGCACTGTGCCGCAGAGTGGCCGCAGTGTCAAAGCGAGCGGGCGATTTCGGGTGCGGCAATCCGCCATATTGTGTTTCAAGGATAAAGAAAGCCAAAACGCGGCCGTTACAGTGCAAAGTCTCAGATATTTATCGAATAAGGACGTCTCCATGTCGCTCAGACAACTTTCCATCCAATGGAAAATCACCCTGCTCGCCGGCCTGTGCCTGGCCGGTATCGTGACCCTGTTGGTCGGTCTTTCGCTGTATCGCATGGAGCACAGTTCCGAACTGGTGAAAGCTTCGAGCATGGAAATGCTCACTGAGTCGGCGCAGGCGCGCATCGAATCGCAAGGTGAAGTGCAGGCCGCCGGTATCCGCCAGCAGTTCATGGACGCCTATCAGTACGGCTATGGCTTTTCGCGGCAGGTGTTGTTCCTGCGCGAGCAGGCCGAGAAGCGTTTTCTCGATGCCTTCGACCTGCGCGAAGACATGACCCGTCAGGTCAAATCGGCGCTGCAAGCCAACCCGGATCTGCTCGGCCTGTCGCTGGTGTTCGAAGCCAATGCGCTGGACGGCAAGGATGAACTGTTCGCCGGTCAGGCCGAACTCGGCAGCAATGACAAGGGCCGTTTCGCCCTGTACTGGTCGCAACCGACCCCGGGCAAAGTCACCTCGATGGCCCTGCCGGAAAGCGACATGGCCGACACCAGCACTGGCCCTAGCGGTCAGGCGGCCAATGCCTGGTTCACCTGCCCGCGCGCCACGCTCAAGCCATGCGTGATCGAACCGTACTTCTATGTGATCGACGGGCAGAAGGTGCTGATGACCAGCATCGTTTTCCCGTTGATGGTCAACGGCAAAGTCATCGCTTCGCTGTCGGTCGACATCAACCTCAACAGCCTGCAAGCGATCAGCCAGGGCGCGAGCAAAAAACTCTACGACGGCCAGACCGCCGTGAGCATTATCAGCCCCGCCGGCCTGCTCGCCGGTTACAGCCCGGATGCCGGCAAACTCAGCCAGCGTCTGGACGCCGTGGACAAGGTCAGCGGCGCCGAGTTGCTCAGCAAACTCGCTTCCAGCACCAGCGTCAGCAGCCTGCACAGCAACGGCCAGTTGAAAGTGCTGTCGCCGTTCCAGCCAATTCCGGGCGGCCCGTCGTGGGGCGTGCTGCTCGATGTGCCGGAAAAAGTCCTGGTCAGCCGCGCCGAAGCGCTCAAGCAACAGCTGGACGCGAGTAACAACTCGGGCACGCTGATCGAGCTGGGCCTCGGCGTGCTGGCCGCGTTGATCGGCCTGCTGCTGGTGTGGCTGATGGCGCGCAGCGTGACCAAACCGATCCTCGGCGTGGCGCATATGCTCGAAGACATCGCCAGCGGCGAAGGCGATCTGACCCGTCGCTTGGCCTACGACAAAAAGGACGAACTCGGTCAGTTGGCCGGCTGGTTCAACAAGTTCCTCGACAAGTTGCAGCCGATCATCGCCGAAGTGAAACGCTCGGTGCAGGATGCGCGCAACACTGCCGACCAGTCCTCGGCCATCGCCACCCAGACCAGCGCCGGCATGGAACAGCAATACCGTCAGGTCGATCAGGTCGCCACCGCCTCCCACGAAATGAGCGCCACCGCGCAAGACGTCGCTCGCAGCGCAGCGCAGGCTGCCGAAGCCGCCAAGGATGCTGATCGCGCGACCCGCCAGGGCCTGACCGTGATCGACCGCACCACCGCCAGCATCGACACCCTCGCCGCCGACATGAGCGCAGCGATGGTGCAAGTTGAAGGTCTGGCCGCCAACAGCGAGAAGATCGGCGCGGTGCTGGAAACCATCCGCGCCATTGCTGAACAGACCAACTTGCTGGCGCTCAATGCCGCGATTGAGGCGGCGCGTGCCGGTGAGGCTGGCCGTGGTTTTGCCGTGGTCGCCGATGAAGTCCGTAACCTCGCCCGCCGCACACAGGAATCGGTGGAAGAGACCCGTCAGGTCATCGAGCAGTTGCAGAGCGGTACCCAGGATGTGGTCGGTTCGATGGGCAACAGCCATCGTCAGGCTCAGGGCAGTGTCGAACAGGTGGGCCAGGCGGTGACTGCGCTGCGCCAGATTGGCGAGGCGGTGACGGTGATCAGCGACATGAACCTGCAGATTGCCAGTGCCGCTGAAGAGCAAAGTGCGGTGGCTGAAGAGATCAATAACAACGTGGCGACGATTCGCGATGTGACGGAGTCGTTGTCCGAGCAGGCGAATGAGTCGGCGCGGGTGAGTCAGTCGCTCAATAGCCTGGCGAATCAGCAGCAGGGTTTGATGGATCAGTTCCGCGTTTGATTCGAAGGTGGTGGGGTGTCAGCTGGATTCCCCCCTCACCCCAGCCCTCTCCCCCCAAGGGGGGCGAGGGGGAAAGGGAGCCGATCTTCATGTCATTCAAAACCTGAGTTCGGCTCCATATTTCAGATCACGATGATGCTTTCAAAACCTGAGTTCAGACTCGGTGTTTCAAATCACAGTGATGCTTTCAAACCCTGAGTTCGACTCGAGACCTCACGTCGGTGTATCTCGAACAAACACCTCGGTCAGTCCCCTCTCCCTCCGGGAGAGGGTTAGGGTGAGGGGCTTTTAAAGGCTCACCGCCGAGGCAGCTCGATCACCACTTTCAACCCGCCCCACTCACTCTCGCCCAACACCAGCAACCCGCCCCAGGTGTCGACAATGTCGCGCACAATCCCCAATCCCAGGCCATGCCCGTGGGTCTGCTCGTCCAGCCGCGTACCCCGGCTGAACACCTCTGCACGTTGCTCTTCAGGAATCCCCGGGCCGTCATCTTCCACGCTCAGCGCATAGCCATCCGTACGTTCGATCACACTCAAACGCACCTCGGCATCCGCCCACTTGCAAGCGTTGTCCAGCAGGTTACCGAGCAGCTCGAGCAAATCCTCACGATCCCACGGCAGTTGCAACCCCGCCGGGGCGACATAGCTCAGCGCCAGATGCTCGCCATGAATCATGTTCAACGTCGCCAGCAACCCCGGCAGTTCCGCATCACAATCGAACAACGCACCGGGCAGCGCATCACCGGACAACCGTGCCCGGTTGAGCTCGCGATTAAGCCGCTGCTGCACCTGCTCCAGTTGTTCCTTGAGGACCTTGCGCAACTCGGGATGAGCATCGAGTTTTTCGCTGGAGGCCAGACTCAACAGCACCGCCAGCGGCGTTTTCAAAGCATGTCCGAGATTGCCCAAGGCATTGCGTGAGCGCTTGAGGCTGTCTTCGGTGTGGGCGAGCAAATGGTTGATCTGTGCCACCAATGGCTCCAGTTCCACCGGCACCTGATCATCGAGTTGCGAACGCTGGCCCTGTTGCAATTGCGCGATCTGCTCGCGGGCCTTTTCCAGTGGTTTCAACGCGCGGCGCACGGTCAAGCGCTGCAAGAACAGAATCAGCAGCAACGCTGCCAGACCGAGTCCAAGGCCGATCTGACGCATGCGCTGAAAGCTCTCGCGCACCGGCGTGTAATCCTGCGCGACGCTGATCGAAATCGATTGGCCCAGGCGTCGATAGTCCGAACGCAGCACCAGCAACTGCTGACCGTCTGGGCCCAGTTGCAGATTGCTGTGCAGACCGGGATGTTCGAGCAACGGCAGGTCCTGATCCCACAACGAGCGCGAACGCCAATGGCTGTCGGCGAAATCGATGCGGAAATAATGCCCGGAAAACGGCCGCTGATAGGCCGGCGACAGATGCCGCTCATCCAGTTGCAGGCCTTGGGGGCCGCGCACCAAGGCCACCAGCAGACTTTCGCTGTCATTGCGCAGACCGGCTTCCAGGTAGCGCTGCAACCCCACTTCGAACAGCCACAGACTGGTTTGCGCCAGCACCACGCCGACGATCACCATCACGCTGATCAGACCCAGGCTCAAGCGGCGCTGGATCGACCTCACGAAGCTTTTCCGCCGAACAGGTAACCCTGACCGCGACGGGTTTCGATCACGCTTTTGCCGAGCTTGCGCCGCAGGTGATTGACATGCACTTCGAGGACGTTGGAATCGCGTTCGGTCTCACCGTCGTAGAGGTGTTCGGCGAGGTGGCTTTTGGAAAGGATCTGCTCCGGGTGCAGCATGAAATAGCGCAGCAGGCGGAATTCGGCGGCAGTCAGTTGAATGTCGGCACCGTCGCGCACCACGCACTGACGGCCCTCGTCCAGATGCAGTCCGGCAGCCTGCAATGTCGGCTGATTGGACTGGCCTTTGGAGCGCCGCAACAGCGATTGAATGCGCAGTTGCAGCTCTTCGGGGTGGAACGGTTTGGTCAGGTAATCATCGGCGCCGGCCTTCAGGCCTTCGATGCGTTCGGCCCAGGAATCGCGCGCCGTGAGGATCAGCACCGGGATCGCCAGACCGCCGGCACGCCATTGCGCCAGCACCTCAAGCCCCGGCACACCCGGCAGGCCGAGGTCGAGAATGATCAGGTCATAGGGCTCGCTGCTGCCCTGATACAGCGCATCACGACCGTCCGCCAGCCAATCCACCGCGTAGCCTTGGCGTTGCAGGCCGGCGAGCAGTTCGTCGGCCAGCGGTACGTGGTCTTCCACCAATAGCAAACGCATCGATCAATCTTCCTTGTCTTTCACAAGTTCGCCGGTATCGGCCTTCAAGTGCAGCTCACGGGCGACACCTTCGACGGTGAGCAACTCGACTTCATAAATGTAGACGTCGTGTTTTTCTTCCAGCTCGACTTCCAGCAACTTTGCGCCGGGATAGCGATCCATCGCCTGCTGCAGCACTTGCTCCAGCGGCAGGATCACGCCCTTCTCCCGCAGACTCAGGGCCTCGTCCTGATCGAGATCGCGGGCCATCGCTGCCGAGCAGAAAATCACCAGCGCCAATGCCGTACGGCTGGTGGCGCGAACATTAACCTTCATTACTTATCCTGATGATCCTTGAGAACCTGCCCAGTCACCGCGTCTAATTCCAGATCCCAATCGACGCCTTGCGCATCGCGCATTTCGATCTGGTAGATGTACTTGCCGTACTCTTCTTCCAGCTCGGTTTCAGTGATCGTCGAACCCGGATGTTTGGCCAACGCGGCGGCGTTGAGCTTCTCGAAGGAGACGATAGTACCAGCGTCGCGCAGACGCAGGGCTTCGTCAGGGCCGAGATCGCGGGCGTGAACAGTGTTGGCAGTGAGGCCGATGATCGCGGCAATGGACAGGGCAGTCAGGGTTTTCATGGTGTCTCCGTATTTTTATGTGTTGCTTAACGGTGGGCACCTTAGCGGGATGAACTTAACTGAAACTGAATTGCCATCATTGCTCCAGCTCAACACATTACCCCTTGTGGGAGCGAGCCTGCTCGCGAATGCGGTGTGTCAGTCAGTAACGATGTGTCTGACCCACCGCATTCGCGAGCAGGCTCGCTCCCACAGGAGGCCGCAGTGGTTCTATAATCCTTCGCTTGCTAACGATCGAGACCGGTATGACCGCCATCCACATCAAATTCCCCGCCCTCACCCTCAAGGCCGGCCCGCGTGCCATGGCACGTATTCGTGCGCAAGGCCTGAACGCCACCGATGTCGGCACCCTGCCCGGCGCCGCCGGTGGGCCGAAGGCGCTGGGCATTCAGGGGCTGGATCTGGCGCTGTTCGGTGAATGGCTACCGAGCGCGCCGCGTGAGCGCTCGCTGATTGGCGCCTCGGTCGGTTCCTGGCGCTTCGCCAGTGCCTGTTTGCCGGACGCCGCCGAAGGCATCCGCCGTCTCGGCCATCTGTACGCCGAGCAGAACTTCAACAAAGGCGTGACCATGGCCGAGATCAGTCAGAGCTCGCAGCGCATGCTCAACGACCTGCTCGATGGCCGCGACGCGAGCATCCTCGACAACGCGCATTACCGCTTGAACATCATGGTGGTGAAAAGCCAGGGGCGTCTGGCCGATGATCATCGCGGGCGTTTGGGTCTGGCGCTGGGCTCGGTGATCGCCGACAACCTGCGCGGCCGCGCACGGCTGTCGCGACACTTCGAACGGCTGATCATCCACGACCCGCGCCTCGCCCCGCCGGTCAATGCACTGAACGACTTCCCTTCGCGCTTCGTCGCGCTGAATGCCGGCAACCTGCGCCAGGCCTTGCTCGCTTCGGGCTCGATCCCAATGGTCATGGAAGGCGTTCGCGATCTGCCAGGTGCTGGCGCCGGCACGTTCCGCGATGGCGGTCTGCTCGACTATCACCTCGATCTGCCCTACAGCGGCGACGGCATCGTGCTCTATCCACACTTCACTGATCGGGTGATTCCCGGCTGGTTCGACAAGACCCTGCCGTGGCGCAAGGCCTCGGTGGAGCGCCTGCAGGACGTGCTGTTGCTCGCGCCATCGAAGGAATATCTGGCGCGCCTGCCCTACGGCAAACTGCCCGATCGAAATGACTTCAAACGCTTCATGGGCGATGCGCCGAGCCGGCAGAAATACTGGCACGCGGCGATGGACGAGAGCCGCCGCCTGGGAGACGAATTCCTTGAACTGACTGCCAATGGTCGCCTCGCCGAGCGCTTGCTGACCCTTTAGTCAGCACGGCCAAACACAAGCTGGTAAACTCGCCGCCTGCCCGAATCGCTGCGGCGAACGCCATCTGAACAGAGCCGAAAATACTGTGGAAATCTTCAAGGAATTTACTTTCGAATCCGCCCACCGCCTGCCGCACGTCCCGGACGGCCACAAGTGCGGACGTCTGCACGGTCACTCGTTCAAAGTGGCGCTTCACCTCAGCGGCGACCTCGATCCGCACACCGGCTGGATCCGCGATTTCTCCGAGATCAAGGCAATCTTCAAGCCGCTGTACGAGCGTCTCGATCATAACTACCTGAACGACATTCCCGGCCTGGAAAACCCGACCAGCGAAGTCCTGGCCAAATTCATCTGGAATGAAATGAAGCCACTGCTGCCGGAACTGAGCGCGATCCGCATTCACGAAACGTGCACCAGCGGCTGCATCTATCGCGGTGAGTAACCTCTGACACCCCAAATACCCCTGTGGGAGCGAGCCTGCTCGCGAAAGCGGTGTGTCAGCCGACATTGATATCGACTGATACGCCCTCTTCGCGAGCAGGCTCGCTCCCACAAGGGACTGGTGTATTGCCAGAGAACAGCCTTCGCGGCTGTTTTTTTACGCCTATGCTTTTTGGCTCCCACCCGCCAAGAGGACAGGCCCATGACAGACTGGCTGCTCGATCAGGTCTTTGACTTCAATGGCCGACAGGTGCGTTACGCCATACACGGCGACGGCCCGCCGCTGGTGTTCGTGCATGGCACGCCGTTTTCGTCGTACGTGTGGCACCGGATTGCGCCGCATTTTTTTGCCACTCATCGTGTGCATTACTTCGATTTGCTGGGCTACGGGCGCTCCGAGCAACCCGACGCGGATGTCTCACTCGGCGTGCAAAACCAACTGTTGGCACAACTGCTCGATCACTGGCATCTGCAACGCCCGGACGTTGTCGCGCACGACTTCGGCGGCGCCACCGTACTGCGTGCGCACCTGCTCAACGGCAAGGACTACCGCAGCCTCACGCTGATCGATCCGGTGGCGCTGACGCCTTGGGGTTCGCCGTTCGTGCAGCACGTCCGCCAGCATGAAGCAGCGTTCAGTGGCCTGCCCGATTACATCCAGCGCGCCATCGTGCCGACCTATATTCGCGGGGCGATTCACCGGGATATTCCTGACGACGAACTCGCTCCCTATGTGCAGCCCTGGCTCGGCGATCCGGGGCAAGCGGCGTTCTATCGGCAGATTGCGCAGATGGACGAACGCTACACGTTGGAAGCGCAACCGCTGTACCCGACAATCCGCTGTCCGGTACAGATTCTCTGGGGTGAAGACGATCAGTGGATTCCCATCGAGCGTGGCCGCGCATTGCACCAAATGATCCCCGGCTCGCAATTCCACGCCATCCCAAACGCAGGCCACCTCGTCCAGGAAGACGCCCCCGAAGCCATAGTTGCCGCCCTGCTGCGCTTCCTCTGAGCCAACACCCATCCCTTGTGGGAGCGAGCCTGCTCGCGAAAGCGCAATATCAGCCACTGCAGATGTCGCCTGACACGCCGCCTTCGCGAGCAGGCTCGCTCCCACATTGGGCTTGGGTGCATTCAGGTGCACCGCTTTCGCGCCAATCCGCGCGGCTCGTCTATACATAACCCGCGCCAAGCGGCATTTGGCACGACCACTGCAACCCTCCCCCGCGTCTCCTCAATTCCAGCAAGGACCGCCCCATGACGCAGAACGCTCCCGGCAACGATTACCCCCTCAGCGAAGTCCCCATGCATGCGCGTAAAGGCCTGGCCTCGACGGCGATGGTGTTACTGGGCTTCACGTTTTTCACTGCAACCATGTTTGCCGGCGGCAAGCTCGGTGTGGCGTTCAGTTTCAGCGAGATGATGGCGGTGATCATCGTCGGCAATCTGCTGCTCGGTCTGTATGCGGCAGGCTTGGGTTACATCGCTTTCAAAAGTGGCCTCAACTCGGTACTGATGGGACGTTTCTGCTTCGGCGAAGTCGGCAGCAAGCTCAGCGACCTGATCCTCGGCTTCACCCAGATCGGCTGGTACGCCTGGGGCACGGCAACGGCAGCCGTAGTCATCGGCAAATACTTCGATCTCGATGAAGGCACGGTACTCGGGCTGATGGTGTTGTTCGGCCTGATGTTCTGCGCCACGGCGTACGTCGGTTATCGCGGGCTGGAGATTCTGTCGTACATCGCGGTGCCGGCAATGATGTTGCTCCTGATGCTGTCGATGTGGGTGGCGACGGTGAAAGTCGGCGGTTTCGAGGGTTTGCTCAGCGTGGTGCCGAGCGGTTCGCTGGACTGGTCGACGGCGATCACCCTGGTGTTCGGCACCTTCGTCAGCGGCGCGACGCAAGCGACCAACTGGACGCGTTTTTCACGTTCGGCGCGGGTCGCGGTGCTGGCCAGCCTGATCGGTTTTTTCATCGGCAATGGCCTGATGGTGTTGATCGGAGCTTATGGTGCGATCGTCTACCAACAACCGGACGTGGTTGAAGTGCTGCTGTTGCAAGGTTTCGCCATGGCCGCGATGGCCATGCTGTTGCTGAACATCTGGAGCACGCAGGACAACACCATCTACAACTTCGCCGTCGCCGGGTGCAACCTGCTGCGCACTGGCCGGCGCAAGACCGTGACCCTCGCTGGCGCGGTGATCGGCACCCTGCTCGCTCTGCTGGGCATGTACGACATGCTGGTGCCGTATCTGACTCTGCTCGGCACGGTAATCCCACCGATTGGCGGAGTGATCATGGCGGACTTCTTCTTCCGTTGGCGCGGGCGTTATCCGCGCTTGGCCGACGCACGGTTGCCGGCGTTCAACTGGCCGGGCCTTGGGGCCTATGCGGTCGGCACGGTCGCCGCGTTCAGCTCGCCATGGGTCGCGCCGCTGGTAGGCATCGCTGCTGCCGCGCTAACGTATGTCATCGTCACCGGCGTGCTCGGCGCTCGCAGCGCGACCGCGCCACTACAAGACCTATAAAAAAGGATTCGCCTGATGCACATCATCAATGCCCGTTTGCGCAACCAGGAAGGTTTGCACGAGTTGCACCTTGAAGACGGTCTGATCCGCAACATCGCCCGGCAGACCGAAGCACCGACGCTCGGCCCGGATGACCTCGACGCCGGCGGCAATCTGGTGGTGCCGCCCTTCGTCGAGCCGCACATTCACCTCGACGCCACGCTGACCGCTGGCGAGCCGCGCTGGAACATGAGCGGCACGCTGTTCGAAGGCATCGAATGCTGGGGCGAGCGCAAGGTCACCATCACCGAAGAAGACACCAAGACCCGCGCCAAGAAAACCATTCAGACGCTGGCCGCCCACGGCATTCAGCACGTGCGCACCCACGTCGATGTCACTGACCCACAACTCACCGCCCTCAAGGCCATGCTCGAGGTGCGCGAGGAAAGCCGTCACCTGATCGATCTGCAAATCGTCGCGTTCCCGCAGGAAGGCATCGAGTCGTTCCGCAATGGCCGCGAGCTGATGGAAGAAGCGATTCGCATGGGCGCTGACGTTGTCGGCGGCATTCCGCATTTCGAGTACACCCGCGATCAGGGCGTCAGTTCGGTGAAGTTTCTGATGGACCTGGCCGAGCGCACCGGTTGCCTGGTCGACGTGCATTGCGATGAGACTGACGACCCGCACTCACGCTTTCTTGAAGTCCTCGCCGAAGAAGCACGCAGCCGCGACATGGGCGCCCTCGTCACCGCCAGCCACACCACGGCGATGGGTTCTTACGACAACGCCTACTGCGCGAAACTGTTCCGTTTGCTGGGCCACTCCGGGATCAGTTTTGTCTCCTGCCCGACCGAAAGCATTCACCTGCAAGGGCGCTTCGACAACTTCCCGAAACGCCGTGGCGTGACCCGTGTGAATGAGCTGCTCGAAGCCGGGATGAACGTGTGTTTCGGCCAGGACTCCATCGTCGATCCGTGGTATCCGCTGGGCAACGGCAACATCCTGCGCGTGCTTGAGGCCGGGCTGCACATCTGCCACATGCTCGGTTATCGCAACCTGCAAAGTGCGCTGGATCTGGTGACTGACAACAGCGCCAAAGCCATGCACCTGGGTGAGCGATATGGGCTGGAACAGGGACGCCCGGCGAACCTGTTGATTCTGTCGGCGGACAGCGATTACGAGGTGATCCGCAGTCAGGGCTTGCCGTTGTATTCGATTCGCGGCGGCAAAGTGTTGATGAAGCGGCAGATGCCGGTGGTTGAGTTCAGTGCTGAGCTGAGCTGAGAGGCGCGCCGTAAATCCAATGTGGGAGCGAGCCTGCTCGCGAAGAGGTTGGCACATTCAACATCAATGTGACTGACCTACCGCTATCGCGAGCAGGCTCACTCCTACAGGGGGCGGTGTTTGAACATGATATTTGTGTTCAACACAAAAACCTGTGGGAGCCGGGCTTGCCAGCGAGGGCGTCTTTGAATTCAGCCCATCAACCGCGCCGTACCAAACAACCTGATCCGGACCAACTCCCCGCCTGCTGCTTCGAGCAAAATCGGCGCCGTGCCGCCGGGCATGACCACCTGCACTTCACCGGCCGCCACCCAACCCACACGCCATGCCGCGCAGGCCACCGCACTGGCACTGGTGCCGGATGACGCGGTCGGCCCTTCGCCACGTTCGAACACCCGGGCGAGGATTTTCTGTGGTGATTCCAGCACCGCCCATTGCAGATTGACGCCTGCCGGGCAGGGCTCTCCAGCACCGGTTGGCATGGCATAGGCGATTTCGGTCAACCCCTCGTTCAGGGGTGATTCACGCATTTGCTCGTTGCCTGGTAAAGCGGCTGCATCACCGAGCAGCGTGACGCAATGCGGATTGCCGATGCGCACGAATTGGCTGTGCGCCCAATCGGGATCAAGTTGTGCCAAGGGTTGGACGTGGCTCACGACCCGACCGTTGAACTCGATGCCTTGAACATTCTGCGCAGCGACGGCATCCGGCCCGAAATCCGCTTGCCCGAGGTCAAGCCAGAAACCGTGAACGCCGTTGACTTCAGCCAGTTTCACCGAGGTTTCGACGGCATCGCCCTTGTCGTGATGCACGCGTAGCAACGCGCCCTCCTCCGGCATCAAGCCTTGCTCGGTCAGTGCCTGCGAGAAAATCGTCAGGCCGTTGCCACTGCGCTCGGCGAGGGTGCCGTCGG
Organism: Pseudomonas sp. CROZ-RG-20F-R04-15; assembly: GCF_022662375.1. Classification (GTDB taxonomy): domain Bacteria; phylum Pseudomonadota; class Gammaproteobacteria; order Pseudomonadales; family Pseudomonadaceae; genus Aquipseudomonas. The sequence continues at coordinate 271,284 of NZ_JAKNQL010000008.1, forward strand.
TGTTGACGATCAATACGTCGAACGGCGGCGACGTCTGGAACGGGCCGATCAGTAGGCCGTCGCTGCGGTGGGATTTGCTGTTGGGTGGCCGTTGGCCTTGAGGCCAGTCGCAGCAGAACCTGATCGCCGTATCACTCCACGACTGACGTGACGAGGCGCATTCGGCGGCGCTGGCAGGCAAGGCAATGCCTGCCTCGCGAAGTGCCTGCGGCGCAATCACGCCATAGATATTGCCCCGTGCATCGTAGAACTGCGTCATCACCGGCCCTTGCTGTTAAATCCCCTGAAGCCTCCACTGTAAAACGCAATCCCTTGTGGGAGCGAGCCTGCTCGCGAATGCAGTGTGTCAGTCGATATATTTTTCAGCTGACACTG
>NZ_JAKNQL010000080.1 GCF_022662375.1 Pseudomonas sp. CROZ-RG-20F-R04-15
ACCTTTTTGATGTGCGCGAGAACTGCGAATGCTTCCAACCGATCGGCTTCTGGCCCTGAACAACAGCATCGGCCTGCTCGTTGTTGCTGCTTTGAATCCCGATGAGCCGGATTTTGACAACCTGATCGGCGAGTTCCGCCTGTGCCTGAACAATTACGAGGCCTGGGCCGAGCAGTTCTGGACCGGCACCGCGCTGGATGTCGAACAGGTGTTCACTGTCGGCAACGACGTGCGCCTCAGCGCGCCGATCAAGTCGCGCCAACCGCTCAGTTCATCGGTGGTCATGTGCTCGGCCAGCGGGACGTTGACGCTGGTGCACATGTTCGAGGCCGCGCGGTTCGTGCCGATCGGC
>NZ_JAKNQL010000081.1 GCF_022662375.1 Pseudomonas sp. CROZ-RG-20F-R04-15
AGCCGGGTGTAGTTGTTACCGGCACGCACGTGGCACAGTTCGATCAGGTTGCCGCCATGATCGTATTGGTACGTCTGGGTGTAGTTGAGGCGATTGCCTGGGTCGCTCGGTTGCGGCAGGCCGGGAATGTCCGAGGGCGGGGCGTCGTCGTAACCGGTGGCGCTGGTCAGTCGGTAGAGCGAGTCGTAAGTGAAGTCGCGATGGCCGTCGATAAGCTGGTTGGCGAAGTATCGCGGTTGAAATGCGTGGTCTTCGATGCGGGTGATGTTGCCGACGGGGTCGTAAAAATATTCGAAATCCTGCAGCACGGC
>NZ_JAKNQL010000082.1 GCF_022662375.1 Pseudomonas sp. CROZ-RG-20F-R04-15
ACTGTCCTGCAGGATTTCGAATATTTTTACGACCCCGTCGGCAACATCACCCGCATCGAAGACCACGCATTTCAACCGCGATACTTCGCCAACCAGCTTATCGACGGCCATCGCGACTTCACCTACGACTCACTCTACCGACTGACCAGCGCCACCGGTTACGACGACGCCCCGCCCTCGGACATTCCCGGCCTGCCGCAACCGAGCGACCCAGGCAATCGCCTCAACTACACCCAGACGTATCAGTACGACCACGGCGGCAACCTGATCGAACTGTGCCATGTGCGCGCTGGTAACAACTACACCCGGCA
>NZ_JAKNQL010000083.1 GCF_022662375.1 Pseudomonas sp. CROZ-RG-20F-R04-15
AGCGGATCCACCCACCCCGTAGGGTTAGGCACGTACTGGTAGCTATTCAACCCACCCGCAAGCTTGATCGGATCCGGCGTCAAAAACCGTCCAGTTCCCGGATTGTAGTAGCGGTGCCGGTTGTAATGTAACCCTGTCTCCGCATCGAAATACTGACCCTGGAACCGCAACGGGTTATCGATCTCGCTGACGTCCAGCGCGGCGAGATTACCGTACGCTCGGTACTTCGCCGACCACATGATTTCACCGCTGTAGTCGGTGAGCTCCTGCGGTGTGCCGAGGTGGTCGAGTTGGTAATAGAACGGCGT
>NZ_JAKNQL010000084.1 GCF_022662375.1 Pseudomonas sp. CROZ-RG-20F-R04-15
TCTAATCAAAAGACTAGAAATCAATATTCTCAATGGAATACTCATTTCTAAGCTTTCAGAAGCAGTTATATGGTGGAGCCAAACGGGATCGAACCGTTGACCTCCTGCGTGCAAGGCAGGCGCTCTCCCAGCTGAGCTATGGCCCCATAACAAAATTGGTGGGTCTGGGCAGATTCGAACTGCCGACCTCACCCTTATCAGGGGTGCGCTCTAACCAACTGAGCTACAGACCCAATTTCGAGCGCGTAACTGTTAGCTTGGAGCTATCAGCTTGGAGCTTAAAGCTGCTTCTA
>NZ_JAKNQL010000085.1 GCF_022662375.1 Pseudomonas sp. CROZ-RG-20F-R04-15
GTTCATCAGGCGTCCCGTGTCACACGGAGGATTTCTTCAGGCGCGGTGGCACCGCTGCGGATCCAGCGCTCACCGTCCTCACGCAGACTGAACATCCCGGCCTTGGCGGCGGATGCGCGCAAGGCCTGTTCCCCTGCTCCTTGGTGAATCAAGGTGCGAATATCGTCGTCGATGCAGAACAATTCGTGGATGCCGGTGCGGCCGCTGTAACCGGTTTGATTGCAGTTTGCGCAACCGACCGGGCGCCAGGTGCCGGGCGCGGTGGGG
>NZ_JAKNQL010000086.1 GCF_022662375.1 Pseudomonas sp. CROZ-RG-20F-R04-15
TCCCACCGCACCCGGCACCTGGCGCCCGGTCGGTTGCGCAAACTGCAATCAAACCGGTTACAGCGGCCGCACCGGCATTCACGAATTGTTCTGCATCGACGACGACATTCGCACGCTGATCCACCAAGGGGCAGGCGAGCAGGCCCTGCGCGCATCCGCCGCGAAGGCCGGGATGTTCAGCCTGCGCGAGGACGGTGAGCGCTGGATTCGCAGCGGCGCCACCGCCCCTGAAGAAATCCTCCGTGTGACACGGGACGCCTGATGAAT
>NZ_JAKNQL010000087.1 GCF_022662375.1 Pseudomonas sp. CROZ-RG-20F-R04-15
GCGTTTGAACACCCGCATACCCTGGCTGTATTCGTAGCGTTCGGCGTCACTGTTGTGGTTCTCGCGGGCCAGCAGAATGACCTGTTCCAGTTCGTCGCGGGCAGTCCAGCTCAGAGGTTTGCCCAAGTGAATGGCTTGCAGGTTGCCGTGGCGGTCGAACAGTTTGTCGAACTCCGGTTCCGCATCCCCCGGTTTCCAGCGCACCCCGCGATTGCTGTTCGGGTCGATGCGCATC
>NZ_JAKNQL010000088.1 GCF_022662375.1 Pseudomonas sp. CROZ-RG-20F-R04-15
GTTTATCGGCGGTGCCGGTTTCGACATCGCCGGTTATACCGACAGCACTGTTGGCGTGACCGTCAACCTGAAGACCGGTGTGCACAGCGGTATCGCTACCGGCGATACCTTCGTCGGTATCGAAAGCTTGCGTGGTTCGAACTTCAACGACACCTTCGTCGCCGATGGCCGGGCCATCGCCTTCGATGGCAGCCTGGGCAACATGGACACGGTCGACTATTCGACC
>NZ_JAKNQL010000089.1 GCF_022662375.1 Pseudomonas sp. CROZ-RG-20F-R04-15
GCTTCAGTTCATCGAAGCGCAGAAAGAAGTTGAAAAAGAGGTGTTGACAGCAGCGTGTAACGCTGTAGAATTCGCCTCCCGCTGACGAGAGATCTGAAGCGCAAGTGGTTGAAGTTGTTGAAGAATTCTTCGAAAACTTCTGAAAATAATCACTTGACAGCAAATGAGGCTGCTGTAGAATGCGCGCCTCGGTTGAGACGAAAGATCTTAAC
>NZ_JAKNQL010000009.1 GCF_022662375.1 Pseudomonas sp. CROZ-RG-20F-R04-15
GGAGAGGGCTAGGGTGAGGGCAACAATTTCGAGTCGGAAAAACATTTCAAGAACAGCGCACACTCACTCTGAAGCTATTCATTGCAGCAAACTCAAGGCAAGCTCGGTCTACCCCTATTCACGGAACGGGCAGGAGGCTTCAGATGGTGCAGTTGTGTTCGATCGAACAGGCAGTGGACGACGTGCTGGCGCGCTTGCCGGCACACATCCACATGGGCATGCCGCTGGGCCTGGGCAAACCCAATCACTTCGTCAACGCGCTGTACCGACGGATCAAAGACCTGCCCGAGCGGCAACTGACGATCTACACCGCGCTGTGCCTTGGCCGGCCGAGTCTGGGTGACGGTTTGCAGAAGCGCTTTATCGAACCCTTCGTCGAGCGCGTCTTCGGTGACTACCCGGAATTCGATTTCCTCGCCGACCTGCAGCGTGACAGCCTGCCCGCCAACATCCGTATCGAACAGTTTTTCATGCAGCCCGGCAGCCTGCTCAACAGCGCGCCGGCCCAGCAGGATTACGTCAGCAGCAATTACAGCCACGCCGCCCGCGACATCAACGCCGCCGGCCTGAACCTGGTGGCGCAATTGCTCGCCAGCAGCAGCGAACATCCGGATCGCCTGAGCCTGAGCTGCAACCCGGACATCACCCTCGACCTGTTGCCGATGATCGCCAAGCGTCGCGAAGCCGGGGAGACTATTTTGCTGGTCGGCCAGGTACACACCGATCTGCCGTACATGCCCGGCGATGCCGAGGTCGATATCGACACCTTCGACCTGCTGATCGACGCGAAGGACAGCAGCACACTGTTTTCCACGCCGAACATGCCGGTGGGGTTTCAGGATCATTTCATTGGTGTGCACGCGAGTACGCTAGTGCGCGACGGCGGCACGTTGCAGATCGGCATCGGCTCGATGGGTGATGCGCTGACTGCCGCACTGCTCGCACGACAGGCGGATAATGCCGGTTATAAGGCGTTGCTCGACGACATCAACCTCAGCCAATGGGCGCAGTTGATCAACCGCGAAGGCGGCACCGGGCCGTTCGCCAAAGGCCTGTACGGTTGCAGCGAAATGTTCGTCAACGGCCTGCTGGTACTGGCGGATGCCGGGATCATTCGGCGCAAGGTCTACCCCGACGTGCAGACTCAGGAACAGGCCAACGCCGGCACCCTCGACGAGGCCGCGCAAACTGACGGCATCTCGGTGCACGGCGGTTTCTTCCTCGGCCCGCGCAGCTTCTACGAGCGCCTGCGCGAGTTACCGCAGAGCAAACGCCTCGAATTCAACATGACCCGCATCAGTTACATCAACGAGCTCTACGGGCAGGAAGAACTCAAGCGTTTACAGCGCCTCGACGCGCGATTCATCAACACCGTTTTCACCATGACCCTGCTTGGCGCTGGCGTGGCGGATCAACTGGAAGATGGCCGAGTACTCAGCGGTGTCGGCGGGCAGTACAACTTCGTCGCGCAGGGTCACGCGCTGCACGATGCGCGTTCGATTCTGATCCTGCGCAGCTGGCGCGAATCCGGTGGCGACGTCAATTCCAACATCGTCTGGGAATACGGCCACTGTACGATTCCACGGCATCTGCGCGATATCGTTGTCACCGAGTACGGCATTGCCGATCTGCGCGGTAAATCCGACGCGGTGGTGATCGAATCGCTGCTGAACATCAGCGACTCGCGCTTCCAACAGGGCCTGATCGAGCAAGCGCAAAAAGTCGGCAAGCTGCCAAAGGATTTCCGTCTCGACCCACGCTTTGCCGACAACACACCACAGCGTTTGCAAGCGATCGCCGCACGGCATCCGAACCTGTTTCCGGAGTATCCGCTGGGCTGTGATTTCACCGCGATTGAGCGGGATCTGCTGCGCGCGCTGAACTGGCTGAAAAGCAAATTCAAACTCACCGAAATCCTCGAACTCGGCAAAGCCGCCCTCGACGCCCCCGAAGCATCGCTCTACCCCGAACACCTTGAGCGCATGCAACTCACAAACCCGGAAGGCCTGAAAGAAGACCTCTTCCAGCGCCTGCTCCTCACAGGTTTGAAGGCCACCGCGCAGTAACAAACGACAAAAAAACCTGTGGGAGCGAGCTTGCTCGCGAAAGCGGTTAGTCAGTCACTGAAGAGGGGACTGATCCGACACCTTCGCGAGCAAGCTCGCTCCCACAGGTATTGCGGTGAGCTTGCGGCTTTCAGCGTTTATTCGATGAAGGTGACCACGCCGCCAGTCAGCGATTTCACCCGGGCCAGCGATTCAACGCGATAGCCCTGCGAATCCAGCTCGGCGCGACCGCCCTGGAACGACTTCTCGATCACGATGCCCAGACCGGCAACGGTCGCGCCGGCCTGTTTGATGATCGAGATCAGCGCTTGCGAGGCCTTACCGTTGGCCAGGAAGTCGTCGATGATCAGCACGCGGTCGCTGCTGGTCAGGTGGCGCGGGGAGATGGCCACGGTGCTTTCGGTCTTTTTGGTGAACGAGTACACGGTCGCCGACAGCAGGTTTTCAGTCAGGGTCAGGGACTGTTGCTTGCGGGCGAAGATCACTGGCACGCCGAGGTTCAGACCGGTCATGATCGCCGGGGCGATGCCCGAGGCTTCGATGGTGACGATCTTGGTGATGCCCGAGTCCTTGAACAGCGTGGCGAATTCGTCGCCGATCAGCTTCATCAGGGCCGGGTCGATCTGGTGGTTCAGGAAGGCGTCGACCTTCAGGACCTGGTCGGAAAGCACAATGCCTTGTTCGCGGATTTTCTGCTGCAATGCTTCCATGAAGCTGTCCTCTTTTGGCGCTTGGTGCGCCGAAGGTCTAGTAAAAAAAGTGGTCAATTCTAGCGCTTTAACATCGCGCGTATATCAGCCAATGCGCTGTTGCCGCGCACGACTTTGACTTCGGTCGGGGTGTCGTCGTTGCCTTCCCAGGCCAGATCGTCCGGCGGCAGCTCATCGAGGAAGCGGCTCGGCGCGCAGTCGATGATCTCGCCGTACTGCTTGCGCTTGGCGGCGAAGGTGAAGGCCAGGGTCTGGCGCGCGCGGGTGATGCCCACGTAGGCCAGGCGGCGTTCTTCTTCGATGGTGTCGGCTTCGATGCTGGAGCGGTGCGGGAGGATTTCTTCTTCCATGCCCATGATGAACACGTAGGGGAATTCCAGACCCTTGGATGCATGCAGGGTCATCATTTGCACGCCCTCGGCGCCGTCTTCCTCTTCCTGCTGACGTTCGAGCATGTCGCGCAGAACCAGTTTGCCGATGGCGTCCTCGACGGTCATTTCGCCTTCTTCGTCCTTTTCGAGGGTGTTTTTCAACGCCTCGATCAGGAACCAGACGTTGCTCATGCGGTAATCGGCGGCTTTATCGCTGGAGCTGTTGGTACGCAGCCAGTTCTCGTAGTCGATGTCCATGACCATGCTGCGCAGCGCCGAGATCGGATCTTCGCCGGCGCACTGCTCGCGCACCTTGTCCATGAAGCGCTTGAAGCGCGACAGGCGATCGGTGAAGCGGCTGTCCAGATGCTCACCCAGACCGATTTCGTCGGTGGCGGCGTACATCGAGATCTTGCGTTCGGTGGCGTAGTTGCCGAGTTTTTCCAGGGTGGTCGAGCCGATTTCGCGGCGCGGCACGTTGATCACCCGCAGGAAGGCGTTGTCGTCGTCCGGGTTGACGATCAGGCGGAAGTAGGCCATCAGGTCTTTCACTTCCTGACGGCCGAAGAAGCTGTTGCCGCCGCTCAGGCGGTACGGCACCTGATGGTGCTGCAACTTCAGCTCGATCAGCTTGGCCTGATAGTTACCGCGATAAAGGATCGCGAAATCGCTGTACGGGCGGTCGGTGCGCAAGTGCAGGCTGAGGATTTCCATGGCCACGCGCTCGGCTTCGGCGTCCTCGTTGCGGCAGCGGATTACGCGGATCTCGTCGCCGTGGCCCATCTCGCTCCACAGCTGTTTTTCGAATTCGTGCGGGTTGTTCGAGATCAGCACGTTGGCGCAGCGCAGGATGCGACTCGTCGAGCGGTAGTTCTGCTCGAGCATCACCACTTTCAGCGATGGGTAGTCGTCCTTGAGCAGCATCAGGTTTTCCGGCCGCGCGCCGCGCCAGGCGTAGATCGACTGGTCATCGTCGCCCACCACAGTGAACTGGTTGCGCTTGCCGATAAGCATTTTCACCAGCAAATACTGGCTGGCGTTGGTGTCCTGGTATTCGTCGACGAGCAGGTAACGGACCTTGTTCTGCCACTTTTCGAGAATGTCGGCGTGTTCTTCGAAGAGTTTTACCGGCAGCAGAATCAAGTCGTCGAAGTCCACTGCGTTAAACGCCTTCAGCGTGCGCTGATAGTGGGTGTAGACGATGGCGGCAGTCTGTTCCTTGGGATTACGCGCGTTCTCCAGTGCCTGAGGCGGCAGGATCAGGTCGTTTTTCCAGGCGCCGATCATGTTCTTGATCTCGTCGACGCCGTCTTCGCCCGCGTATTCCTTCTGCATGATGTCGGTCATCAAGGCTTTGACGTCGGTCTCGTCAAAGATCGAAAAACCGGGTTTGTAGCCCAGGCGCGCATGTTCCTTGCGGATGATGTTGAGACCGAGGTTGTGGAAGGTGCAGACGGTCAGGCCGCGTCCTTCGCCGGCCCGCAACAGGGTGCCGACCCGCTCTTTCATCTCGCGCGCAGCCTTGTTGGTAAAGGTCATGGCGACGATGTACTGGGCGCGGATGCCACAGTTCTGGATCAGGTGCGCGATTTTGCGCGTGATCACGCTGGTCTTGCCGGAGCCAGCACCGGCGAGCACCAATAGAGGGCCGCCGACGTAGTTCACGGCTTCTTGCTGCCGGGGATTGAGTCGGGACATACGAAAATTCGGGAGTCGTTGACGAAATGGGCCGGCATTTTAACAGGCTCAGAGAATTGTGCTGCTCTCTCCGACTTGTGACGTACCGCGCGATTCAAATTTGCCGGTTTTGTTACTTTCGCGGAGGATGCGCGGTGATTTTGCGGCTAATGTTCTCATTCGTGACACAAAATAACGTTTTGATAACCGTTGTCATTTGGTCATTGAACATCGCAACGGCATAATGCCCCGCCCACATCTTTGCAGAGTCTAGGGAGCTAGCTTGTCTACGCCTGTCGAACCCTTGCGTTTGCTGCTACTGGCCGAAGAGCCAGCGTGGACAGCGTTATTGCGTGAGTGTCTGGCTCCGATGGGGAGCGCGGCGGTGCTGATCAGCGCGCCGAGCTGGGAGTCGGTCAGCAGTTTGTTCGAAGACAACCGCCACGCGGTGCTGTTGACCCTTCCTGCGTTGCAACCGGCACCCGGCCGCTGCAGCCTGCCGACGGTATTGCTGCTGGAACACGAACCGGACACCGCGCCGGTTGGCGTCAGTGACTGGCTGGTGTTCGACGCCCTCGACGCCGGCATGCTGCGCCGCTGCCTGCGCCATGTGCGCGAACGCGGCGTTCTCGAAAACACCCTGCAACGCCTCGCCGAGCAGGATCCGCTGACCGGCATCGCCAACCGTCAGGGTTTCCAGACCTTGCTTGCTGCGCGCCTCGCGGAAAACGACGGTCGCGGCCTGGCCCTCGGGCATCTAGATCTCGACAACTTCCGCCACGCCAACGACGCCCTCGGTCATCAGGCCGGCGATCGCTTGATCCTGCAAGTGGTCGCACGGCTGAAAAGTCAGCTGGAGGCCGGCGATCAGCTGGCGCGGCTGGGCAGCGATGAATTCGCTTTGCTGATCGACACTCGCCGTGCACCGCAGCGCGCCGAGTGGATGGCCGAACGCATCACCGAAGCTTTGTCCGAACCGTATTGGGTCGATGGCGAGAGTCTGCTGATCGGTTCCAGCCTCGGCATCGCCCACGCCCGCGCGCAGGGCGGCGCTGACCCGCTGATGTGGCATGCACACATCGCCATGCAGCAGGCCAAGAGCACCCAGGGCTGCACTTTTCATATCTTCAACGAACGGATCAACCGCAACGCGCGGAGCATGGCTGACCTCGAAAGCGAGTTGCGTCGGGCATTGCGTCGCGATGAGCTGGAATTGCATTACCAGCCACGCCTGAATCTTGAGGACGGTCAAATTGTCGGCCTCGAAGCCTTGGTGCGCTGGCGCCATGGCGAACGTGGTTTGCTGCCGCCAAGCGAATTCGTGCCGTTGGCCGAGCAGAGCGGCTTGATTGTGCCGCTGGGTTACTGGGTGATTTCCCGGGCTTTGCGTGACATGCAGGCGTTGCGTGAGCGTGGTCTGCCGGCGCTGCACATGGCGATCAACCTGTCGTTCCGCCAGTTTCAGGACAGCCAGTTGTTGCCGACGCTCAGCCGCTTGATTGCCGAGCGCGGTGTCGAAGCGCAGTGGCTGGAATTCGAACTGACCGAAACCGCGGTAATGCGTCGTAGCGATCTGGTCAAACAGACCATGGACGCCCTCGGCCGCCTCGGTGTGCGTTTCTCGCTGGATGATTTCGGTACCGGTTTCTCGTCGTTCGTGCACCTCAACAGCCTGCCGATCACCTTGCTGAAGATCGACAAGAGCTTTGTCGGTGGCATGGAGCAGCGCGAAGAGAATCGCAAACTGGTGCACGCGATGATCAATCTCGCGCACAACCTGCATCTGGAAGTGGTGGCGGAGGGGGTTGAAACTCCGGAGCAACTGGAACTGCTGCGCGGGTTTGGTTGCGATCAGGTGCAGGGTTATCTGATCAGCCGGCCGTTGCCGTTGGCGGAACTGGTTGAATATCTCACCTTCGGCTCAAGCCAGCAGTCAGCTCTCGAAATCGTGAGCTGAACACATAACCCTGTGGGAGCGAGCTTGCTCGCGAAGGCGGCGACACATTCAATATACATGTGTCAGGTGCACCGCTTTCGCGAGCAAGCTCGCTCCCACAGGGGAACTTCATTCAGGCTGAGGGATATTGAAGCCTTTAGATTGCGGCTCCAGCCGAATCATCCGCTTCATCTTCCATTCAAACGCCAGCGTCAAACTCACCGCCGCACATGCCAGCCCCAACGCCAATCCCCACCAGACACCCGTCGGCCCCCAGTTCAAATGGAACGCCATCCACCACGCCGCCGGCGCACCAATCAGCCAATAGCAGGCGAGCCCGACCAGAAACGTGGTCTTGGCATCCTTGAGCCCTCGAATGCAGCCCATGGCAATCGTCTGCGTGCCGTCGAACAACTCGAACCACGCTGCCACCGCCAGCAGGCTCACCGCGAGGCGAATCACCTCGGCAAACGCCGGATTGTTGTGATCGAGAAACAACCCGACCAACTGATTTGGCAGCAACCAGAACACCATCGCAAACCCCAGCATCACCACGGCGCCGAAGACGATCCCGACCCGTCCGGACATCCGCGCATCACTCAGTTGCCCGGCGCCGTAATGCTGGCCGACGCGCATGGTGATCGCGTACGACATCCCCGCCGGCACCATGAATGCCACCGAAACAATCTGCAGGGCAATCTGGTGCGCGCCCAACTGCGTGCTGCCCATGGTGCCCATGCACAACGCCGCAAATGCGAACAAACCGACTTCCACCGCGTAGGTGCCGCCGATTGGCAGGCCGAGGCGCCACAACTCCTTCAGGTACTGCCGGTTCGGCCGTGACAGGCCCGCGCGCAGCGGATAAGCGTCATACGCCGGATGCCGGCGGATGTGCCACGCCAACGCGAGTGCCATGCAATTGGCGACGATCGCCGTGACCAGTCCGATGCCCGTCAGACCCATTTTCGGCAGACCGAACATGCCGGTGATCAACGCGTAATTGAGCAGGAAGTTGGCCACGGTGCCAGCGAGGCTGATGACCATCACCGGCGTCGCCCGGCCGATGGCACTAGTGAAACCGCGCAAAGCCATGAAGCTCAAGTAACCGGGCAGGGCGAAGGGCAGGGCGATCAGAAATTGCCCGGCAGCGTTGACGTTGGTTTCGGTCTGGCCGAACAGCAGCAACACCGGTTTCAGGTTCCACAGCAGCAAGCCGGCGCCCAGCGCCATCAGCCACGCGAGCCACAAACCGGCCTGAGTCAGTCGCGCTGCACCAATAATGTCGCCGGCACCCTTGCGAATTGCCACCAGCGTGCCGACCGCCGCAATCACGCCAATGCAGAAAATCGACACAAATGAATAACTCGCCGCACCGAGACCGCCACCGGCCAACGCTTCCGGACTGAGGCGCGCCATCATCAGGGTGTCAGTCAGCACCATCAGCATGTGCGCCAACTGTGAAGCGATCAACGGCCCTGCCAGCCGCAGAATGGCCCAGAGTTCGGTACGCACAGGATGCTGCATGGTCATCACCACTCAATTTTCAGAGGGAACAGGAGACCGTCGATTCTCAGGCCTTGGCAGGCTTTGCACAAAGGGATAAAAAGGATGGGTGGCATGATTAAAACTCATCTTGAGCGGATTTTGTCAGACTGGCTGCATCCCGCTATAGGAGCTTTCTGTATGTCTCGTCGTCTTCCTCCCTTATATGCCCTGCGCGCATTTGAAGCGGCGGCGCGACATAGCTCGTTCACCCGTGCGGCGGAAGAGTTGTCGATCACCCAGAGTGCGGTCAGTCGGCATATTCGAACCCTGGAAGATCATTCGCTTGTCGGCTATTCCATCGCAGCGGGCGCAATCTGCAATTGACCGAAGCGGCCCGCTTACTGTTGCCCGGAATCCGCGAAGGCTTCACTGCTCTGGAACGAGCCTGCAATACCTTGCGTGCCGAAGACGACATTCTGCGCATGAAGGCGCCGTCGACCTTGACCATGCGCTGGCTGTTGGCGCGGCTCAGTCGCTTCCGTCACTTGCAGCCGGGCAACGAAGTGCAACTGACCAGCGCCTGGATGGATGTCGATTCGGTGGACTTCAACGATGAGCCGTTCGATTGCGCTGTGCTGCTGAGTGACGGGCATTTTCCGCCGGACTGGGAGGCCAGCCTGTTATTTCCTGAAGAGCTGATCCCGGTGGGTGCGCCGAACCTGCTCAACGATCAACCTTGGGATCTGGCCCGGCTGGCGTCCACCGAATTGCTCCATCCGACCCCGGATCGTCGTGACTGGCGCAGTTGGCTGGAGCACATGGGACTGTCCGATCAGGTCTCGCTCAAGGGCGGACAGGTGTTCGATACCCTCGAGTTAGGGATGATCGCAGCGGCGCGCGGCTACGGTGTATCGATGGGCGATCTGTTGATGGTCGCCGAGGACGTGGCGCAAGAACGCCTGAGCCTGCCGTGGCCAACGGCGGTCGCCAGCGGACTGAATTATTACCTGGTGTGGCCAAAAACCCGTCCGGGAGGTGAACGTTTGCGCCGCCTCAGTGACTTTCTGCAAGGCGAAGTCCGCGCCATGGAGCTGCCGGCGGTTGCGCGCTTGAGCTGAAACGTTCGAGCCGCCACAATGCCGGCCTTGCGCCATACCCACGTTGCGCGCTCAAGTATTCGGTTCTACCGCCGACTATGAGCAAGTGGAACCGTCGTGCCGGTCTCCACGATTCACCCCCACTATTAGAAAATTATCCGAGTCGAGATCAAGGAGGATCCCGTGGCTCGGCCAGGAGCTGTCCATGTCTCAACCTCGCGCTCGGATCGCCTCGCAGCTGGGCCTCGCGCTCGCTGTGATACTGGCGATAGTTATCAGTGGCAGTACGGTGTTCGCCCTGCGTTCGCTGGATTCCGCCAACCTCGCCACCCGTGAAGAGCATCTGGCCAGTGAGGCACGGCTGCTGGCCGACCAACTGAGCACCTTTCACGGCACGCTGCGTGAAAGCACCCAGCGTCTGAGCGGGTTGTTCGAAAAGCGTTTCAGCGCGGGTCTGAGCATTCACCCGAGTGAGCCGGTGACAGTCGCCGGCACCCAGACCCCGGGCCTGCACCTGGGCAGCGAAGTGTTGAACAACAACTTCAAGGAAGTCGACGAGTTCAAGCAAATGACCGCCGGTGTTGCCACGCTGTTCGTGCGCAGCGGCGAAGACTTCGTGCGGGTCAGCACCTCGCTGACCAAACAGGACGGCACGCGCGCCATCGGCACCTTGCTGGACCACGCGCACCCGGCCTACGCGAAGCTGATGGCAGGACAAAGTTACGTCGGTCGAGCCTTGTTGTTCGAGCGCTCCTACATGACTCAGTACACGCCGGTGCGTGACGGCAGCGGCAAGGTGATTGCGGTGTTGTTCGTTGGCTTCGATTACACCGACGCGCAAAACGCCCAGTTCGACAACCTCAAGCGTTTCCGCATCGGTCAGACCGGCTCGCTGGCGCTGCTCGACGAGCAGAGCAAATGGCTGGTCGCGCCAGCCGGTGTACAGGCGCTGGATCAGTCGATTCCAGTGATTACTGGTCTGGCCAAGACGCCGGGCAAAGGTCAGTTCTGGGCTGACAAATCCGAGGATTTCTACAGCGTTGCTGTGCCGTTCGACGGCGGGCCGTGGTCGGTGGTGGCGAGCATGCCGAAAACCGAGATCCGTGCAGTGACCTGGAGCGTCGGTACGCAACTGGCCATTGGCAGTCTGTTGGCGATGCTGTTGGCGGTGGGTTCCGTTGTGTGGTTGCTGCGCAGCAAGCTGGCACCATTGAGCGATCTGGTGCGTCAGGCGGAAGCCTTGGGTGCCGGCGATTTGAGCGTGCGCCTGAACGTGTCGAGCAACGACGAAATCGGTCAGTTGTCGCGCGCGTTTAACCAGATGAGTCAGGCGCTGTCGACCATGGTCGAGCACATCCGCCGCTCTTCGGAAGAGGTCAACAGCCGTGCGCAGGCCCTGTCCGGTTTGTCCGGCGGTGCCTACGAAGGCATGGAGCAGCAGTCCGGCGAAATCACCAGCATGGCGGGTGCAGTGGAAGAGTTCAGCGCGACCTCGTTGAACATCGCCGACAACATGGGCGCAACCCAGCGTCTGGCGCAGGAAAACGCCAAGCAAACGCAGATTGGTCGCAGCTCGATGGAAGAAGCGTCGTCGTCGCTGGAGCAAATTGCTGGCGCCCTGAACAGCACCGCCACCGTGATCAACACCCTCGGTCAGCGCTCTCAGGAAATCGGCGGCATCGTTGGCGTGATTACTTCGATTGCCGAACAGACCAACCTGTTGGCACTCAACGCCGCGATCGAAGCCGCCCGTGCCGGTGAGCAGGGTCGTGGCTTTGCCGTGGTGGCCGATGAGGTGCGTAGCCTGGCCTCGCGCACTCGTCAGGCGACTGATGAAATTTCCAGCATGATCCACAGCATCCAGCAGGAAACCGGCAACGCGATCAGCACCATGGAGCAGGGCAATGTGCTGATGCAGGAAGGCTTGTCGCGCAACGCCAATGTAGCTTCGGCGCTGGCGCGGATTGACGAGCAGAGCCGTTCGGCGGGGCAGCAGTTTGCGGCGATTACCACCGCGACTCAGGAGCAGAGCAGCACTGCGACGTTGCTCAGCAGTAACCTGCAAAGCATTGCGTTGGCTAACAGTGAGCAGCGTGAGGTTGTTTCGAACCTGGCTGTTACCGCGAAAGAGCTTGAAAAGCTGGCGGCGGATTTGCGTTCCGAGGTTGATCGATTCCGTTGATACAGCCTTGATATAGCTTTCGCGAGCAGGCTCGCTCCCACAGTGTCCGATGCGAATCACAGATTTTGTGAAGACCCGGATCCCCCGTGGGAGCGAGCCTGCTCGCGATTGCATCACTGAAGATCCTCGGCAGAACATGCAATCTGTCGATCTAATACACTTGCTGAAACGTTTCCGCAGCGCTATAAAAATGGCACAACTCCAATAAAGGCTGCTGCCATGACCCCGCTCAAACTCGCCGTCGCCCTCGGCGCATTTACTGCTGCTTCCCACGCCATGGCCTGGGATTACGTCCTTCTCGACACCAACAAGCCCGCGCAAAACTGGACGATCACCAGTGAGCAACTCGGCGTGAAAACCGACAAACCCTTCTCCGTAAGCCTGCGCACCTTGCACGGTGGGCGGCAGGAAGGCGTCAGCATTGTTGATATCGATAACGGCACGATGAAACTCTCGGTGGTGCCAACCCGTGGCATGAATGTCTTGCAGGCCTCTGTCGGCAACGTGCGTATGGGTTGGGATTCGCCGGTCAAGGACGTGGTCAACCCGGCCTTCATCGAGCTCAACGGACGCGGTGGGCTGGGTTGGCTGGAAGGCTTCAATGAGCTGGTCGCCCGCTGCGGTTACGAATGGGTCGGCCATCCCGGCATCGATAATGGTGAGCTGCTGACCTTGCACGGCCGCGCCGCCAACATCCCGGCCAGTACCGTCACGCTGCTCATCGACGAAAAGCCACCGTACGCCATCAGTCTGCGCGGCGAGCTGAAAGAGCAAGCCTTCAAGAAAGTCGACTTTTCGGTGGTCACGGAACTGGTCACCGAGCCTGGCAGCGTGCGCTTTGCACTCAACGATACGCTGACCAACAACAGCGACTATCCAAAGGAATACCAGGCGCTGTACCACAGCAACTTCAGTACGCCGTTCCTCGAGCAGGGCGCGCGTTTTGCTGCACCGGTCAAACAGGTCTCGCCTTTCAACGACAAGGCCAAGGGTGATCTGGCCGACTGGCAGACCTATCGCGCGCCGACCAAGGACTACGACGAAACCGTCTACAACGTCGTGCCTTACGCCGACGCCAAAGGCGAAACCCTGACTGTTCTGCATAACAAGGCGGGCAGCCTCGGTGTTTCTGTTGGCTTCAATACCCAGCAGTTGCCGGTGTTCTCCCTGTGGAAAAACACTGACACTCAAGGCCAGGGCTATGTCACCGGGCTGGAGCCGGGCACCAGTTTTTCCTACAACCGCCGCTATCAGCGTCCACTGAATCTGGTGCCGACCATCGCACCCAAAGAACACAAACAGTTCCAGATCAGCTACAGCCTGCTTTCGGACAAAGGCGCTGTGGATAACGCCTTGAAGCGCGTGACCGAGATTCAGGCCGGGCGCGAGACCGAAGTGCGGCAGACGCCGCTGGTTGATCTGACCGAGCATTAAGGTGTCGCCGGCCGATATTGCAGCGCCTCGGCCAAGTGTTCGCGTTTGATTGCATCGACTTGCTCAAGGTCTGCCAGGGTTCGGGCGACTTTGAGTAGGCGATGCGCTGAACGCAGCGATAGCGTCAGCCGTTCACAGGCTGATTCCAGCCATTTCTCATCGGTTGTGGATAACTTGCAGTGTTTTTTCAGTCCTGGCAGATCGAGAAACGCGTTGGCGCAGCCTTGACGCTTTTGCTGTCGCTCGCGAGCCTCGGCTACCAATGCTGCGGCGCTGGCGCTGTCCTCGCCGGGCTTAATCGCAGGATTCAGAGCCGTCGCTTCCCGCGCCACCGTCAGGTGCAGATCAATCCGATCCAGCAACGGCCCCGATAGCTTGTTGCGATAGCGTTGGACCATGTCCGGTGTACACGAGCACTTGCCGCTGGTCTCACCAAGATATCCACAGGGGCAGGGGTTCATTGCTGCGACCAACTGGAAACGTGCCGGAAAGCGCACGCGATCCTTGGCTCGGGCTATCACGATGAAGCCAGACTCCAAGGGCTCACGAAGCACCTCCAGCACCTTGCGATCAAATTCCGGCAACTCATCGAGAAACAGCACGCCATGGTGGGCGAGGGTAATCTCACCGGGTTGCGGTTTCGAACTGCTGTCGGCTTTCGAAATAGCTGCGAAAGGACTAGGCTAGAGGTCTCATAACACCGTCTCTCTCTACTGAAATTGCTGCGAATAATTACCGAAATAACTGCGACAGGATTGAGAATGTCTACAAATAGCTGCGACCAGCCAAAACAGGTTCGACGTATCAAACCTACGAGACGCAGTGTCTCGGGTGTTATGCCATTTCGAGGTGCGGGCGGGATTCCCTTTGAATCTCTTCTCGAGCGAGATTTTCTGAAGCGAATGAGGTTTTCTCATCGAGTTTCATCGGTGGTCGCCCAGCCGGTGAGAATCGATTTTATTGATCCACACGGTCGACCTCAGACTTACACTCCCGACTTCTTGGTGTACTACCACCAAGGGGGACATAGCCATGTCGATTACATCAAGCCAATGCTTGTTGAAGTGAAACCTGCGTATCTCTGGCGTGAGCATTGGCGAGCTTGGTCCGGGAAGTGGAAGGCCGCTCGGCGTTATGCCAGCGAACAGGGGTGGTCATTCAGCATCTACGACGAATCCCGAATTCGTGGCCTGCCGCTGGAGAACATCATTTTTCTCGAACGCTTCGAGCGAATGACGTTTGATCGCGAAGACATCGACATGGTGCTCAACACTCTGCAAGAGACAGAGATCTCTCCCGTGCATTATTTGCTAGCGCGGCACTTCAACGGCATTTATCGGGAAAGAGGTGTTTCACTTCTTTGGCACCTCATCGCAACTGGCCGAGTCGAGTGCGACATTACTGAACCTCTCGATCAGTTCATTGAGTTGTGGGTACCTCACTTATGAACATCTACGAAATTGATACCGATGAGCATTTGATCCCTTTCGAGCCGTCCAGATCGCGCGTAGCAATTGAGGTCGGCGCGATGGTGCGTCGTGACAAGGCTATCTACCGAATCCTTCAAATATTGGGGTTCGATACAGTCATCGGTGTGGAGGTAGAAACCGGTGTAAGTGCTTCGTTGCGGGTGCCGGAACTTCGGGCTGTCGAGCAAGAAAGAATTGATGGGCTCTACGTCAATCATGATGTAGCGACCATCAACTCTGACGACTGGGCCGTCGCGCAGCAGCGCTTCTCGGCAATAAGCCCTCTAATCAACGAGACCGTCAATCCTAGGTACACCGTAGAAGCGCGGGCGAAAGAGGTTGGGGTTGATACTGCCACGCTGTACCGGTGGCTGGAGCGCTACCAGAACTGGAACGAAATTCTCGCCTTGGTTCCGCGCAAGCGTGGCTGGAAAAGTGGGGCAACGAGGCTGACGATTGAAGCTGAGAAGATCATTCAGGATGTGATCGACGATCACTATCTCAAGTCTCAAAGACCGAGCATTCAATCGACCATCGCGGAAGTGGCGATGCGCGCCAAAGCTCAAGGTATTACCCCTCCAGGTGCCTCCGCGATCCGTGCTCGAATTGCCAAAATTCCCGAAAAGCAGGTTCTTAGAAAGCGTGGTTTTGCTGATCAGGCTCGTAACAGGTACACACCGTCTGTGGGCAAGTTTCCGGGGGCTGACTATCCGCTTGCGGTCATCCAGATTGACCATACCCCTATCGACCTGATTGTCGTTGATGATCTTCATCGCAAACCCATCGGCCGCTTATGGCTCACAGTTGCCATCGATGTGCATTCCCGAATGATCGTTGGCTACTATCTGGCACTTGAGGAACCATCGGAAATCTCCGTCGGCATGTGTATCGCTCACGCGGTGCTGCCGAAGGAGGACTGGCTCAACGTTCACCAGGTAGAGGGTGATTGGCCAGTATGGGGCTTTCCGCGAGTCGTTCACTCCGATAATGGGCCGGACTTTCGCGCGGAGAACGTTCGGCGTTCTTGCTCGAATTACAACATCGAGAACGTCTTTCGCCCGGTCAAAGTTCCTAAATATGGTGGGCATATCGAACGGTTGCTCGGAACGTTCATGCGCATGTTGCACGAGCTACCTGGCACAACGTTCAGCAACACGAGTGACCGAGACGGGTACGATTCGGATAAGAACGCGACGTTGACGATGGGCGAGTTCGAGAGATGGTTAGTACGGGCCATCCTCCGCTACCACCAGAGTCCTCATTCAGCTATTTACATGAGTCCAGCCCGAAAGTGGCAGCTGGGCTTCTTTGGGAATCGCGAGCTTGACCCGCTTGTCAGTGTTCCGCCGCGCCCAGATGATGCGCTAACGGTGCAGCTGGACTTCCTGCCATCTTTTCATCGTACCGTACAGACCTACGGCGTCCAGATCGACGTGTTCTATTACTCCGAGGCCTTGCGACACTGGATCAACACCACTGATCCTGAAACTGGCCTAGCGAGGAAATTCATTTTCCGGCGAGATCCGCGTGACATAAGTGTCATTTGGTTCTTCGACCCATTACTTAAGCAATATTTTCGCGTTCCAGTCGCAAACCAGGCTTTCCCTGCAGCTACCGTTTGGGAGTTCAGGGCCGCTAAGAAAAAGGCGGTGGACGAGGGGCGAGAGAGCATCGACGAAGCGACGATATCCAGACTAATAATGGAGAATCGTGAGCTGGTGAAAAGTGCCTCTCAGATGACCAAAAAAGCACGTAGGGATGCCCAGAAGCTCAAGGTGCACGGGAAAAACGTTACTCCTGCATCCCCCAAGAGATCTGTAGCCCAAGTTGTCGCGGATTTGCCCGCATCGCCAGACGGCCTACTGCTCGATGACGTTGAATTGATCGGTGACATTTCATGAGTGAGTACGCGCATCTTCTGCCGGATTTTCGACCGGTTCTTCAGCTCTCAGATCGTGAGCGTATTTTGTTCATGGGTGAGCCACGCTGGATTGGTTATGGAGCCGCTCATAATATCCTGGAGAACCTCGGTTACTTGTTCGATATGCCCAAGCGACCCCGCATGCAAAATCTGCTGATTGTCGGCGATTCTAACAACGGCAAAACAACGATCGTGCGCCAGTTCATGAAGACTCACGGTGAAGGCTACGTCAACGAAAATGCCGATCCAGTGCGGCCCGTGATCCTTGCCGAAGCACCGGCATCCGCCGATGAAAAGGACTTTTATATCGCATTATTGGATCGCCTTTGGATGCCGTATCGAACGACGGACTCCAAGGTTTCATTGCGCTATCAGGTCTTCCATTCCTTTCGCGAGCTGAACGTGCGGATGCTGATCATCGATGAAATCCATTCGCTTTTAACCGGCTCTGCGATCAAGCAACGAGAGGTCATGAATGCCATCAAAGCCCTGTGTAACGAGCTGGCTATTCCAGTGGTTGGTGTAGGAACACCTGATGCCGTCAGGGTGCTCCATCATGATCCGCAACATGCCAGTCGATTTGACGTGGTCAAACTGAATCTTTGGAAGCTCAACCCTGACTTCCAACGGTTGTTGAAGGCCTTTGAAGCCATCCTGCCACTTAAGCGTGCTTCGGAGTTGTACAAGGCGGACAAGGCGCAGTTGATCCATTCGATTTCCGGTGGCAACACAGGCGACATTCATCGCCTGTTGGTCGAGTGTGCAAAGGAGGCAATAGTTTCGGGTAAGGAGCACATAGACAGAGAGCTGATCGAGAGTAAGTCGTGGCTGCGTCCTACACGTGGCATCCGGGAGCTGATGGGGTAGCGCCTGTATGGCCACTTTCTCAATCACTAATTGCGGACGAGTTGCTGTCTTCGTGGCTGGTGCGCGTCGCACTGGCCCACGGCTACTCACCCAGGAACTTGGCGTCCGTGGTGTGGCCGGCATTTCGAATCTGGACTCAGGATTTTGATCGTGGGATCGAGCTTCGAAGGTTGGAAGTGCTCGCTGCATACACTGGGATTACAGCAACCACATTGCAGTGTTCAACACTGGATCGAGTCGCGAAGTTGCTGGTCAATGACCCTTCGAAGCGGACTGGTGTCTGGCCGTGGGTGCTTGTACTAGGTTGTCGTAGTAGGTTTCATGCCGGCGGGCTCCAGTGTTGCCCCGAGTGCTTCACCCAAGGAAAAGCGTTTTACCGAATTCAATGGCGATTGGCTTGGCACACGAGTTGTCCCATCCACAACGTCGGCTTGATCGACTGTTGCCAGCGATGTCACTCTCCTTTGCAGCCGGGCCTACTGCAGGCGAGCGAACTTATGGGGCAATGTCACGCCTGTGGTGCCTTGCTCGGAGCATGCGCTCGAGTGGCGGCTCTGCCAGACGCGCTTGCTATTCAGCAGTACGCGGATCAATTGGTCACAGCGCCTGGATCATTCGGAAATATCACTCTGGATTTCACACAGTGGATGCGGGTGGCGCGTGCGATGATTAGCTTGTTGCAAGTTACTGCCCGACAACGTTCGCAAACACTACTGCTATTTTGCAAAAACCTAGGTGTGGATACGACATCCCTAACACCCGCATCGCTGGGCTTACCGTTCGAATATTTAGCACAGCCCGAACGTGCCAAATTGCTTGGGGGAGCTTGGGCGCTGATGACCGCTGGGCCAGACATATTCATCCACGAGGCCAAACGACTTGCCTTACCTTTGTATGCCCTTCATGTTCCTCCCCATGGAGCACCGGACATCTTGATCCGCATGGCGAGCGCGTTGAAAGTCCACTCCCCGCATCTGGCTAGTCAGCGTAACGATGATCATCCTCGCACGCAGATGGAGGTGTTACGCATGTGGTTGCGATTGACGAGAAGGATGAGACGAAATGGCCTCTGACCAGGCGAGCACCACTCCGACGTGCTGTGACTGCGGCAGGGCAATGCTTAAGGCGAAGAAGGTTCATGAGGGCCAGCGCTATTGTGCGACCTGCTACCCGCGCTTGTTCAAGCGACGGATGTGCGCCGGCTGTGGAAATTTCGCAAGGTTACCCATATTCGATCTATCCGCTCGATGCGGTGGTTGCGCGCGTAATCGTCCTTGCGTGCGCTGTCAGAAGGTCGAATTCAAGATTGGCCTGATGACTCAGTATGGCCCGGCGTGTAAGGCATGCGCGCGATATTTTAGAGTGCCGGCACCTTGCGAGGTCTGCGGCAAATTTTCACGGCAACTGGCTCAGAATCAAATAACGGGTTTGCGTTCTTGTCCGAAGTGCAGCGGTCCCGACGCTGCTACGTGCCCTAGTTGCCGCCGCCATCGAGTTCTGGTGGAAAGTGCGCAGGGAGAGAAACTTTGTAAACCGTGCAGCTACGAGGGGACGCGGCCTTGTGGCACATGTGGCACTGACATGCCGGCGGGTCGAGGCCATGAGTGTGAGCACTGTTACTGGCGGCGTACGCTTAGAAGTCGTATGGCAATAGATCAGCAGGGTTTCGCTTCTCCTGAGGTAGGCGCGTTGTTTGTGAGCTTTGGCGAATGGCTTGAGCGCGAGATGGATGTAAAGAAAGCGGCGGCCAGGGTGCATACTTACTTCGACTTCTTTAGCCAGATCGATCATCTATGGGGTCGTATTCCTTCCTACGAAGCTCTGCTCGAGCACTTCCATGCCGGTGGCTTGCGTAGGGCTGAAGTACCCATGCGGTGGCTTGTAGAGGCTCATGGGGTACGCGCAACTGCTGATGCTCGCGAAGCACACTCGGAACAGCGCCGATTGGATGAGTTGCTATCTCAAGTTACAGGGCAATGGGAAAGCGATGTGTTGACCAAGTATCACCGCGCCTTGATCGCCAAGCTGAGTCAACACGACGTCCAGTTGCGTTCAGTCCGGCTGGCTATTCGTTCGGCGGTAAATTTTTTGAACCAGGTACAACTGACCGGTGGGGCATTACCCACCCAGCGTACGCTTGAGTCTTTTTGGCGACATTGGCCTGGGCAAGTAGCGGCGGTGACAGGCTTTATCAACTTTCTCAACAAGACTCTCAATCTGAAGCTGGATCCGCGACCAAATGAGAAGTGGCTGAAAGCTGCTAAGCGTCACAAGTCCGAAAGAGAGCTGATCGATCTTTTCAAAAATCGTTATGAGGTCAGAGACTTTGAGGTGAAGTGGATAGTCAAAGGATTGGCCTATTTTCATGGTATTAGACGAGCGGACCGCAAGTCGTTGGACTTTCGCCCAGCCTCATTCCGCGAGGTGGCAGGATTCGAAGTAGACTTTGCGGGCAGCACACTCTGGGTGCCGTCTGCTGAGAGTTACGGATCAACGCACGTTGATGCTGAAACGTTAGGGGAAGCGACCTTGCTCATTGCAGGCTCAGGAGATCGCCCGCGGTGATTTGCTGGCGATTGCCATCGCCTAGCAGAACATACACCGTGTTCTTGGTGATAAAAAAACCGTTATCGTCATAGCTTTGTTGGAAAGAGCTACGAACCCAGTCCCCAGCGGAAAAGCGTCCACGACTGTCATGTACTACATGTAGTGCATATAGAAGTACTGGCTTCAAACCACGGGACAGAAGGATATCCCGCTCTTCTTCGGTGATTTCCAGGTCGAGTATCGCCCAGTCTTTCACAAGACAGAATGAGTGATGCGCAAATTTCCCGTGCGCCACTATGGCAGCCTCATCGGCCGACAAGTTGCAGCCTTTGACTGTCTGCCGGTCTATCCCAATAAGCTTTTCAAGTCTTCCGAGATCCATTGGCGAGGTACTCCCGAGAATTGGCCGTGTGCTTCTGCATGCCTATGTGCGCGCAAATACGAACAATAGCTACTGAAAGATTGATGATGGAAGTGACGATCCAGGTTGTCAAAAGGCTAAATCGGTAGTTCTTTTGCTTGAAGGGCAGCGGTGAGCTGTTCTGTAGGCTTGCTAGCAAGTACCGCAACGACTGATGGCAACATTGATCCCTTTAACCGTCGGTCGACACCTTCTCGCCTCTCATTGACATCATCGTCAGATATGACGATGCTTGAGTGCATGAGATATCCAGGCGGGAAAGGCAAGTGCTACCAGCACTTGATCAACCTGATGCCACCGCATCAGACCTATATTGAGTCGCACCTTGGCGGCGGCGCGGTCATGCGCAACAAGAAACCTGCGCAGCGCAGCATCGGGATAGACCTCGATGCGAAGGTCATTGACCGTTGGCACGCGGAGCTGCCAGGGGTATGTGAGCTTAAAAAAACCGATGCGTTGGGGTTTCTAGAAAACTTTGAGTTTACTGGGGACGAGCTGGTTTACGTTGACCCTCCCTATGTGCCGCACACACGCCGAAGGGCCAAGGTCTACCGTTGCGACTACTCAGAGGCCGATCATGTACGGCTGTTGCACCTGCTTAAAACACTGCCCTGCAAAGTGATGCTTTCTGGCTACGACAACGAACTCTACGACGAGCAGTTGGTGGGTTGGCACAAAGTGAAATTCCAAGCCAAAACTCACGTGGATGTACGCGAGGAGGTGGTGTGGATGAATTTTGAACCACCTGCACGTTTGCATGACTCTAGATACATGGGAGCAACATTTCGCGATCGGCAAACCATTCAGCGTCGTCAGGCGCGGTTACGAGATCGTATCGACAGCATGAGTGCAGCAGAGCGCTATGATTTGCTGCAATGGATGCAGGAACAATACGGTGACGCCGAGGAGGCAGCCTGATGCAGCTGGGCGCGATTTTCATGGACCACGTGGTCTTCAATGTCGAGTTGCCTATGCCAGACTCGGAAGTGATTCCGGGTGTTCCGTGGGGTGCAATCGAAGCTTTTCCGACACCCGCGTATTGGGCGTATCAGGTCTACGCCCGACGGCTGCAAGGTGAGCGCATCAACTACAAACTGGGTGCGACTCTGAAAGAAGAAGTGGGTGCATGCCTCTTGGGAGGTCACGGCATTCCTGCCAGTGTTGGGCTTGCAGCCTTCCACCATGTCAAAGCGCGTGGGGCATTTGGAGATCGGCCACCTTCAGAGGAAGCGCTACTGGAATGGCTCAAGGAGCCAATATCGGTGGAGGATCGGACGGTTCGTTACCGGTTTGCCAAACAGAAGGCGCGTTACCTAGCTGCAGCACTGCACAAACTGGCAACCGAGTATCCCCCGCTGAGTACGGGGCGAGCCCTACGAGATTGGCTGCTGGACATTCCCGGCATCGGTTACAAGACGGCTTCATGGGTGGCGCGCAACTGGCTGGACGCAGACGATGTCGCCATTCTCGACATTCATATTCTGCGCGCAGGTCTGTTGGGCAAGTTCTTTGAACAGAGTCTGACTGTTGAGCGCCATTATCTGGAGTTAGAGGAGCAGTTCATCCAATTCAGCAAAGGATTGGGTGTGCGAGCATCTGAACTGGACGCGCTGATCTGGCTAGAAATGATGTCTTCCTCGGCGACGGTCCACAGCATCATGGGCATGGGGCAGACTTCACCTGAACGACGTTCACGGGGCAAGCCCAAGAAAAGCCAAGCCGACGCCAACCAGTTGACTTTCCTCAGCTAGGGCGCTGGCCCATGGCTCGCCAGTGATGCCCAGTGGGCAGAAATTCAGCCCCAAGCCGCACGCAGCAAGCGCCATTGTCGCTACCTGTGCGCCGGCATCTCTCCAGATCAAACTGCACCCTTCCTGATATTTCGCCAAGGCTTTGCCAGGCTCAGCCAGAAATAAGATCAGAGTGGCGTGTGGTGCGTTGAGAAGTTGCTGGCTGTGCTCCCAGAGTCCTTCAAATGCCTTTGGTGCAGTAGTCAACTCGGCGAGGAAATGCCCTCTAGGTTCATACAGCCACCAGCGCTCGTCATGGGGTCGCTTGATGACTAGGTGTATGGGATGGATTGCCCCCGCCGATGGTGAGGCGCGGTACTCAAGCTCGAAACCCAGATCGGACGGCCACGACTCATAAGTGCGACAGGCGTACCAGAGAAAATCAGCTAGCCCCGCGTCCTCAAGAGCCGCGAACTGACGTACTGTCCTTCTCTGCTGAAGTGCTTCAAGTACTGCCGGCGAAGCTACAGGTAACCCCGCTGGCAGATGCTGGATCTTTCCTGTGACCCACCGAAACGGTTTATAGAGATCGTGGGGGTGCTTGGGAAATGGATTACCCAGATCGATCCAAGTCATATCCGACCTCTTCGAACACCTCAAAGTACTTGTTACAGCCACGACAATTGCCACAAGGAACGTCGGCTTTATGGCAGCTATGCGCCCATGCCAGATAGCCTGAGGGAATACCTGATGCGCGAACAAGCTCTTGCGTGGAGAGCTTTATGGCTGGAGCCTCAATGCGCATGCCACCTTCCTGAAGTGACATCAGTTGGCTGATCGCGTTCACGAACTCGGGTGTTCCGTCTCGGTGGGATCCGTCCGACTTCACAGTTCCCAACCATAGATGCGTCACGTCGTACGAAATGGCTTTCATCGCTGCCAAAGTAATTAGCATCTGATTGCGGTATGGCCACCAGTCTGAGGCAGGGGCCAAACCATCTGCCGTAGTACCGGCCATGTCACCTGAGCCGAGGCTACGACAGTCAATCTCCAGAACGTAATGCTCAATGCCCAAGCGTTCACAAATAGCTTTGGATGCGGCGATCTCGGCATTCGCTGCCAACTGACCGTAATTGAGGGTAAATGCCAGATCAGGGCGTTTCCACCAGGCTAGTGACAACGAGTCCATGCCCCCTGAAAGCAAAAGTGCGATCTTCATAGCTTGATCGCCTCCCAGACCGTCTGATAAATCGATGACACGTAGTCATCACAGATCAGGCAGTCCGACCCTTCCATCATTTTCTTGTCTTGGGCTGACTCGTTCTCCGAGTACAGCACTACAGGTTTGTTTAGAGCCCTGGCGTAACCGATCTCATAGATCGTGCCTGAATCCAGTCCATCGCCAATGGCAAACAACAGATCGCAGTCTCGGATTGCCTGAATATCCAACTCAACGACGTCTTCAGCCGAGCCAAGCCCTACGTCGTGATAGGGGGAGAAAACCCGCAGTCCCATCGCTTGTAGATCGTTTAGCGCTTCGCGGATCATCCAGAGTTGAGCCAAGGTAAAAAACGGGCCTGCCAAATACACTTGTGGTCTGAAACCGTTGCGGTAGCGATCTGAGGCGACCAGCGCTTCAGGTGTATAGCCGCTGAGTTGCTTGGGCGTAGGATATCCCTGGGTCTCGCAATAAAAAGCGGTGGCCTTGGACGCTATTGCAGCAGCTTCAGTGGCGTTGTGGCCCTGCTCTAGCCAGGCGTATGCAAAATGGGCGGCAAAGGTGTCGCCTGAACCGATCTTCCAGACACGCTTCGTTTGGTAAGCCGGCACGGCGGTGATCGCCCCGTGCTCATACACCAGCGCACCCAACGGCCCCATCTTGATGATGACTACTTCCGCGCCTTCTTTTTGCGCAAGCAGGGCTGCCAGCTTTTCCACAGGCAAATCGCAATCACATAGCTGTTGTGCTTCGTGGCGATTCAGGACAAGTGCCAGATGTTTGGCCTTCGAACCGTTGGCGCTAAAAAACTCGGGATTGTCTGCGCTCTGTGGGTCGTAAACCGCGTAGTCGGCATCTACTACTACAGTGCCTTCGATCATGCCAAATCGAAGAACACGGGGGGCTGCAACCTGAATGCTGATAGCAGGATCGGCATGACGATAAGCAATCTGCGGGGTAGCCAGGCCATGGGTGTAATCGAACGATACGCTTTGGGGCACATCCGTAGGCACCAGAGTGAAACCTTCGAGTGCTGCGCGGTTGTTCATGATGAACAACGACTGGCTATCCAGAGGGCTGTGCAGCTCCACATCACCCCCAAAACGAGAAATCGCCGTGGCAGCCCTGCCTGCGGACCCGTAGTACTCTTGCCAGCTCGGGCGTAGACAACGCTCCCTGTACACACCACCTGCGACGGTAATCATAAAGCGCTCCTTGCTTCACTTGACGGGATAGATGAGGACTCGTACTTGGCCGTTGTTGATAGCGAGTACTCTGGCGGCGTACATGTAACCTTCACTCATGCAGATACGCAGCCGTTGGAGGCGCGGGTCTGCGATTCCGCCGGCGATGTGGCCACGCCAGAGTGCATGCACAACGGACTGACCGTTCTGTTCCCCAGATACGATGTCCAGGATGTCGTTGACATGCAACTGATCCACAATCTCTTCCTTGGGGGATGCCAACTGCGCACTAAACGACAGCTGATCACACACCTCAGGCGTTTCAATCGTTGGGCCTTGGGGGCCTCCAGTACCGGACATGAGCATTTCCTTTTGCTAGGCGAGGGTCATAGCAATATCACGAGGTGATATCCAATTGCTATCGGTCTCACCACTTGATTTGGCCAACTGATACTTCGCCTTAGTGAGGAAATATCAG
Source organism: Pseudomonas sp. CROZ-RG-20F-R04-15 (assembly GCF_022662375.1). Lineage (GTDB taxonomy): Bacteria > Pseudomonadota > Gammaproteobacteria > Pseudomonadales > Pseudomonadaceae > Aquipseudomonas. The sequence goes on from NZ_JAKNQL010000009.1 coordinate 24,795, forward strand.
ATCTTTTCGCAACATTGTTCCGGCGATAGCGGCGGGCTTGAAGTCCACAATGCCGGCTTCTCCTAATGGCCCGGTCGCCTGCAATGGCGGTTCGAGAGCGTAGGTTTGTCCCGTGCTGCTGAGCTGAATTTCATTGAAATAGATATCTCGAGTGTCGTTGACCTTGGCGACTTGGCGCCCGAACAAGCGACTGCCTTTCGGAATGGTGATGTTCTCGAAGTTGTCGTAGACGTTCTGGTAAACCATTGCCGATACTTGATCAGGATCGACACGCTCCAGCGTCAGATTGATGAAGGTTCCCTGCGTCAGTTCATACGGTTGAGGTTGGTGTAATTGAGCTTTGATCGCCGTGTCATTGACCAGTTGCTGAGCCGAGGCAGAACCCGAAAGAATCAGCGCCTGAACCATTGCCAATACGGCAGTCAGCTTTTTAAAACGCATAGTTATCTCCAGTGCTTCAATGTAGAAATGATTCAGAAACCCAGCCGTACGTGCCCGGACTGTCCAGTTCAAGTGCATACAAAATCTGGTGGAGCACTGCTGCGCAGGTGGCACTCATACAAGCTCCACTCCCAGCTTTCTAAACGCACCTATTAGCCGGTTGCGATAACGAACCTGCTTGTCTTTCTGGGTGTGATTAAAGGTTTCGAAGCCTTGGGGGAAGAAGTTGGCCATATTTTTAAAGACGCCCTTTTTGTACCGGATTGAGGAGCTCAACTTCTCTACGAATTGTGAAAACTCTTCCTCGCTCGACACGTGCGATTTCATTAATAGCCCTGCACGCCCTGAGCTTTGATCACCTTCGATTTCCTTACGCTGGGTCTCGAAGCAGAAGTAGTCCACATTGGCGATCTGGATGCGCAGCACCAATAGGCCGCGCAACTGATTGGTGCCTCGGTCGAGGTAGACCCAGCTGCGTACATCACTGGGAATCTTCGAGTTCTCGATGGGAGCCAGCACAAGTACTTTGGCTGGCTCACTCGAGCTGAACCCATCAGTGGGGGTATACCAATCCAAGCGCGTGATTTTGTTCTTCTCGCATTTTTTCAGAGATGCGAAAGCGTTCCAGATATCACGCAGAAACCCGTGAGACTCCAACTTGGCTTCTGCAACGTGCTCTGCCTTGCCGACGTTCTTGCCGGAACCGACACCGTCGCCGTCTGCCAGGGAGTCAGGCCTTGGTGGATTTGGGCCAAGCCTCCCTTTATCTGTGGGAACAATTTTTTTGGTTTTGACAACCTTCCTCCTCTTCCCCAATGCCTTGAAGGGTGGAGCTTTGACGACCGTGATTTCTGAGTGCTTGTCAGGTTCAACATAAGACTGTTCCTGAAGAAACTCTTCAGCATGTGCAGATCTTAACGGACGTGGCATGACCAATCTCCCAGCACCCTCCTTCCCATCGGTAGAGTCAAATTTTAAAGCTTGCCACTGAATGTCTTCCCCGATGGGTTCGCTGGAGCCCACTAAATCGAGGCAAAGAAATGTTTTTCCGCCGTTAATCCACTTCCCTCGGCACTCTAGCGTTCCAGGGCCGGTAAACCACGGTTCCGCTTCCAAGTTCACCTTTTGTAGCGGGGATCGGGAAGCAAACTGTGAATTGATTTTCTTTGTGCGCATCTCGGTGTAGCTGTCATACATAAGATGAGCCAAATACACGGCATCGTAGTTACGCATTCTGCGAGACGGTTTGACCAGCCACTGGTGAGCAGAAGGTCGCGGGTCTTCATAAAGCACGTCCATCACGTCTGACCATTTGAGAGTGGTCAATGCCCGGCAGACATCCATGTTCCTAGCATAGGCTCTAGCAAAATAGTCAACGCAAGAAACCAGCAGATTGCCTTTTGGCAGCTTGAAGTTGATCAGTTTCATGCTGTCTCGCTCGCCGTAGTGCAGGGGGTAATCCTGATCAGCGAAGATGTGGCCCATACCCATCTGATTGAGCTCCAACCGAGATGTCAGACTCCAGCCTTCCGGAGAGAAATCCACATCGAATTTTCTCTCTTGCATCAATGTGTCCGACACACATTTACCCCGCCTCCAGATCGTTCCGATCCGATAGTGAGGAATGGTGCTCAGTGGTAGGCTCACAAATTGGCCTGCCGAGGGAACGTTCTTTTTCAAGGAACGGAAATACACATCCACAAGAGGCATGGAGCGGGCACGAATGTTGTGCCGGATTTGGGCATACGACCAGACGATGTAATTACCGCTAAGGCGCGCCACGCCAGAGTCGGGATGAGTCAAATCGGATCGTGGATAGGAGAACTCAACACGTTTAACTGGCCCCACTTTACAGCCCCTTAGTCTGAAAATTCCGCTCTTAATCCTGCATAAAACCGCCTACCTCAAGCGGAAGGCGTTATGCAGGGCTAGGTGAAACATTGAGGTCTGGGACTAAGCCCAATGTACTTTTCCGTGACGAATCCAAAAGTGAGACTTGCAGCCGCTTTTTAGCCATACGGAAGGGTGGAGAGAGGGATGACCGTGCTTATCAAGTTCGCAATCCCATCTGGGCCGGGCTTCCTCGATCAACAGGAGTTCAATAGTGTGTCCACAACCGCATGGGCATTTGAATCCCACACACCAGTCCTCTTGCCCATCTCTGGCCAAAATGAGTGATCGCATCGGCATTTTTGCTGGCAACGAATCCCCTTCGATCACCACGAGCGTTCTCGCCGGAAGCAATGGGTCTAGCTTGCTCACAACGTACTGAAATAATTTTTTCAGCATGGTTTCCTCGCACTCAGGTCAGGAAGGCCGAGCAGCGGCTCTTTGCAGCTCTGGGCGAGCTGGGATTTCGGGCTAGGGGAGTAGGCTGTTTCGTTGAAGTAGTCTTCCTCACAGCCCGATAACGTAAAAATAGTTCGCGCATATTTGCCGTTCTCATCTTCTCGATATGGGAAGGCTCGCGCGATGAATTCAGATACGCACGCTGATGCCGCACGCATGTTGAGCGTGATCACAGCAGGCGCTTCCTCCTGCATACCGGTGATGTATCCGCGCTCCACTTGATCCTTGTGCGCTTGCGGATCCACCTGATGAAGATATTCGGCTAGCAACGTTTGAGGGGTGTAAACGCCGCGATCACCCAGTGACGAGCCACCGGGTTTCACATAATCAATCCGGCCGACCACGTCCGTGATGATCCAGTGATCATCACCATCTTTACGAGTAGGAATCTTCACTCCCACGTCAAACAGCGGAATAAGGAACGTCGTGGATATCAGATCCGCGACCATCCGCGCCTGGTGAGTGTCGACGCAGCAGAAAATGACATCGGCGCCTGCGGCTGCGAGAACCGCTTCACGTGTCAGGATGGAGGCGTTGATTGATTTGGTGAACGGTACCGCGCGAATACGGTTCATGGCTTGCGCGAACATTTCCACCTTTGGCCGACCCGCCAGGGCATCTTGAAGTGTGGAATTCAGAATCCGGTTGAGGTTCTTCTCTTCAAGCTGATCGTGATCAATGAGGATGACCTCGCCGAACCCAAGTCTTGCGACTTGTTCGGCCACGATCGAGCCGGTGCCAGAGACCCCAATGACGACGGCGCTCAGTCGGTTTAGGGTTGCTGTCATACCCGAGGTAAACGCGACCACGGGTTGCTCTGGCAATGGGACAGATCCCTGCCAGTATTTGATGTCATCGCCCGCAACCGTAACTAGAGCGACCGGTGTGCAGTGGCTTTTCAGATCGTAGACGCGAGCGCGCATCGCGCCACTTGGCACCATGATTGCTGATCCATGAATGGCGGCAACGCCTTGAATCAAGCACGGTATGGTTTTGGCATCGCTTTGATCGTCTACTTCGGAAAACTCGAAGTAGCCGCCGGGGTGGGAGTGAACCAAGATAATAGAGAGCGAGTCACTCTCAGCAAGGTCGATGGCTTGTTCGAGATACCGGCCAGGCCAGCTTATATAGTCAGCATCACGCCGTTCGCATTCGGCGTACGGCACGGTTATTAGGTGCTTCGAGAGCAGTTTTAGATTCTCTCCCTCAAAGCGCGTGCACACGAGGATGGCGGCGGCTTCCAGGCCGTCGCCCGGGAACAGATGTTCCCGAAGCGAGGCATGAATCTCCTCCGTCAATACAAGACGAGAGTCGATACTCATTCACCAGTCTCCTTAAGGAGGCAGCCCTCAACCAGTGCCAAGTGAGTAATGACGTTGTCGGTAGCTGGATTCCATGGATGGGTACTGCGATGACGAGACCACCGCTGGAAAGACACCCCATCGATTACCATTGTGTAATCCGCGCAAGGGATGGCGACTCCACTGGTGAGGCCGACCGCTGGGTACAGGTAGAACATGTCGATTTCTGTGGAGGGATACCCTGCCGGGATCAGGAGTGCCAGCCGCACGTGTTGATGTGTATAGCCCTGCGGCAACGGATAATCGTTGATCACTAACCAACGGTTCCCCTCCGGGGTCAAACACGTTTCCCAGTGGCTCGCAGTCTGATCCAGATGCTGCTCATCGATAGGGAGCAAGCTGAAAAAGCGACGTGGCGGCACAGGTACCTCACCATTACCCACATCCTTGGGTGTCAGGCGCAGTTTTTCGATGCCCGGTGTCCGCAAGTCGATGATGTCGTCGAGCGACTTCTCCACCTTTGATTGACCTTCGACCTTGAAGTAGATGTGCCAGCCTTCATTTGGGTTCATGCCTGCGCGTACTACGGCGTCGCGTACCGAAATTGTTGGAGTCTCGATCTCAAGAATGACCCCTTGAACGTTGAGCTTCCACACAGCTTTACGGGTAACGAAGCGCTCAATGCCCGACTGGTCCAAGTTGACGAAGTCGGTGGCTTGAATTTCCAAGTCGGCCTCGTCCTCGCGCTCCAGCAGCACGCGTTTGTGTTCACCGACCTCTGCCAGTTTGCGAACCTGATAGCCAGTGATCTGCTGAAATGGCCATTCCAGGCGAGCGCCATCTACAGTGAGAAAGTAGGTGCGATCCGTCTCTGCGACTAGGAAACGGATCGGTTCTTGGGTGAGCGTGACGATCTCATCAGGACGGATGTCTTCCATGGCCCCGGAAGCGAGGAGCTGCAATACGATGGCCAGTTGATCCGGTTTGAAGCCAGCCGCCGCCGCAATCTGCGCGCCAGTGGGCGTTTGATCCTCGATAGTTACCTTGCGGAAGTCGAGGTTTTTGCCAGCCACTTCGATGACGAAGCCGCTGTGGTGGTTTTGGGACGTAGCTTGCATGGTTTGTTTCTCCAAACGGTTGCCCCTGAGGACGGTTAATGACCCCAAACGAGGCCACTTCTTTTCACGTTGGAGGGAACACGATCAGTACTTGACCGATCGGCAACGCACGAAGATACTCATCCAGCACAGACGTATTCGTGTTTGAGCTAAGGCGCAACTGCAATTGCGCTTTTAGCTTTCCTTCCTTCGATGTCTACTCAAATTCCTTTTCATGCCGCTTCCTATTCGTGTGAGGCGCGTTTTGCTGCGCGCCTTATTTTGTTAGGTCAACCACATCCGCTTGTGGGGCATGCCGTTTCACTGCGGCAATGCCGGCCTCACGTGCGTGCGCTGAATCGTAGAGTTCGCTCTGCCCGACGATTCGATTGTTCGCAGCTCTCACATGGAAGGAGAACTGTTCGCCCTTTGTTACGAACCTTCCGTAAAACCTGTCGTACGGAGCGTGCTCGCGACAGGAGTCAATGCCATTTTCGCAACCTGCCAGCGTCTTGTAGGTTTCGCTGAAAAGGATGATTTCTCCGTTGGGAGCCTTCAGATGAAAGTACCTTCCATCGCTGGTAGCCCACTTGATCTCGAAACGCGCCCTCATCACTCCTCCGACCCGCTCTCAACCTATCTCAGTAAATGAACCTGTTTAACAGAGGCAATAAAAAAAGGGCCTGAGCAGAAGCCTAGACCCTTTTTCTGTTTAAAGAAAGCCCTTTAAGCAGATTTTCCAACAACCTGGTAAATAAATTCCTTGCCGCCCGTCTCTGCAGCCTCTTCGACGCGCATCAGGAAGCCTTCCTCGGCTAAGCGCTTTAGGCGAGTGCTGGCGTTTTGAACGCTGATCCTGAGTTCTTCAGCAACTTTTGCGGTGGTGGTTGAGCGGCGACTGATCACTAGTTCAAGCAGAGGCTTGCTTGCAGCGGTGGGTTCCAGGCCGGCGAATCTGCATTGACTGCCAACCCAGCATGTGAGGCGTTCTTTTCCAGACACCGCAGCACTATTTAAGTTTTCAAATATATCTTCATCTAAAAAATCAAACGCAAAAAAAGTAATCTTTTTGCTATAGCGTTTGATGATGTAAATTAATGACTCACGGAGAAAAGAAGTGTCAGCACCTTCTAAGTTAGAAAACGATACGCCAATTATGGAAGCATCTTTGTATTTATCGATGTGATCCAATAATTTGGCATATGTTTGCTTACCCCTTGAAGTTCCGTAGGGGTTGATTTCGTCCGTGAAGTCCCGCAGGGCTATAATGTAAGTTTTCTCGTTCATGGCTCGAGTTTAAGCAGAGGTTGTGTTTTTGTCAAGCTGAATTCAAACACTATGTGAGTTCCGATCAGTTTCGGGAGATTTAATGTCCAGGACTTATTCTCCAAAACTCCCGCTTTATACTCCATCAACACAGAAAAGTTTTCTTGTCTGATCTTAATGGTTGCGTTCAGTTCAACAGCTTTCGAATGACTATTATGTAGTCCGGCTCCTCCGCCGCCCTCCCGGCTGCTGAGGCCGCCTTTTAAGATGGCGTGGAGAATGAGTTTTGGATCCGATACTGGCAGCGAGGGATCGAATTTTTTTGCCAATAGCGGGAGGTGCTCATCGATAGCAGGACGTAGCGTCTCACAAATTCCCTTGCCGGAATCTGAAATCACGGTGATAACTTTCGCTCTTTTATCAGCACTACCATAACACTGAAGCCCGGCGAAACCGGGGATTACGGTTCCTGAATGCTCTTCGACGTTGGCCACGAACTCAGACACTACGGTGAACAGTTTGTTTGAGTTGTTTTTGCCAAAAGCTTCAATAAAGCTATTCTTGAGCCGCTCGGGGACATTGTCACTGTTATCCCCGTAAGCGTTAATTTCTAAAAACTCGACCAGGCCGATATTGTTGGCGTTGTAGCGTTGAGCGGCTGAGCTAGAAGGTTTTTTTGGTAGAATTTTAACTGTCGAATCCAGTCTGTCGACAAAACCTGCACGATTTAAATAAGAAAGGGCTGCTTTGTTTTCAGAGAAATCCAGTTCTACTTTTTTCTTAGCCGCCGCAAGTTGATTTGCTATCGCAAGTATTTTTGCAGCTGCGCACAGCAGTATTTTGCGCTCGCCAGGAATCTTGATAGTTACATGGCCGTGATCGGCATCAAGTGGAGACCCTGATTTACTCAAGGCTTTTTCAAAGTGAGTATCCGTCAGCCAGGTTCCACCGCAAGTCAGCTCCATGACGAAACTGGCACTCTTAATGACCGACCATCCGAATGTGTCAGGATCTTGGATAAAAATCTCAAGGTTTTCATGAAGGTGGTGAGATACCTCCTTACGCTCTAATACCAATTGGCTTGCTATTTCTCTCGCTTTCAAGCCGGGAAATTTGCTCAGTAGCTGAATAATCCTTTTCTGCATAAAGCGCTCGAAACTACTTGGTGGCAGCGACTGAGGTTAAGACGCTGCAATGAGTCAATGCCGTAGCGTACTTGGTTCGGAGACCATGCGTGAGTCTTGGGCTACCAAACCTACACTTCGACGTAAACCACGGGATGATACGCATGATCGCGTGGGATCAAAATGCTACTACGTATCTGTTTTGCGTAGGTTTTTTCTAGACGATCCGTATGGCAAGCAGGATCCATCGTGGCTGTGTAGTTGTAACGCAAGGAAGCGGTCGCCGTTGGATGATGATGGGTGGCGCGGGTGAATTGACCTCCTCCACCCATGCCATTCAATCACTGGACACTAATGATGGCGCTAGGCTACATTCAGGATACAAGGAAATTGTCAGACGATTCCGCAGTCGTAGGGATACGGGCATGATCAACGAGCTTCAAGCCAGCAAATCCTGCTATTTTTTCAAACAGAGCGCGCCACTGACCGCCAAAGCAGTTACCGAACTGTTTCGAGATGTCAGAGCCGGGCAGTCCAATCCGTCTAAAAATCACTTTTCCCACAGCCGTAAATCTCACAATGGAGCGCGTTGGTCTGCGTTGTGTTTTTCATTTGATCGAAGCCCGACTTTTTTGCCGGGCTCGACGTTGACTGACAGAGTCACTGGCTATCTACTGATCGTGGAATATCTTAATTACGTTGCGGTCTTCAAGTCGCAACTCGATTTGACCTCAGGTTTTGTAAAAGACTATCTGGTACGAATAGGCGCGCAGCAAATCGACCGTGGCCTCACAAGCAAGAATTCGGTTTTTGACCGTGTTCGCCTTCGACACATGTCGGTATCTCGTCTAGCTTTGCGCGCCAAAACGTTGGAAGGTGTGGATCTGCAAAACAATGTTGGCTTCGCGTCATCCAGCCGCTTTGCTCCCTTAGGCTACAGCTTCAGTGCTTCAAACCAGCACTATTCGACGACTCCACGCACAGGGCGTATCTCGCTACGGTCAGATCGTGCGGGGCACAATGACCTTATAGAATTCGCACGTGACATTATCGACCGAATTCATCCAAAGCCAGGTAAGCCTTCGTCCTCTCCCTTCTTAAACGCATTTGCACAGCCACTTGAGCTTTCTCAACTGACTGCATCGCCGCGACAAATCGCAATAGATACGGCGATCCTAAGTCAGGCTATCTTTGATGATGCAACCATTCGCCTTGTGGAACCCGTCGGCAGTGGATATCGCGAGCTGTGCAAGGCGAGAGTTGAGTCGGTTCTCCAAACACTGACCCGTGTGCTTGAGGTGAGCGTTTTGAGGAGCAGGTGGGTTATCACTGACCCGGCGAGCGGCAATGAGGTGGGCGTTATAGCTAAAAACAAGACTCGAATAGCACTAAAACGGCTTGAGTTTCCTTCAATCCAAGGCATCGCTGTTGAGAGTAAACAATTTGCAGTTGGCGCAGACAATGATCGGATGCCGCTGAGACGCTATATTGATCGAAACGAAGCATTTATTCTGTTGTTTGAAGAGCCACAACTGGCTTACATTGACGGAAGCCTCTATCAGGACAACTCTCTAATCGATGGAGGAAGTATTTTTTTGGGTTACCTTTTCCCTCACCCATCGCTTACCGGTCTTGTTGATGAAAAAGGCACGTTTTCATCGTCTCATACTACATTTGACGCAAATACGACTTTTGGGGCGGTGGTTTCCAACATAGCGTTGGACGACGACGCGTTAGTTTGTGATGACTTGAATGAAGAATGGGCCGATTTTATTGGCTTTCGAACAAACGCTTCGACGCCGCGCGTAACATTTTATCATGCTAAGCATGGGCCTCTCTCTTTGGGTGCAAGTCCATTCCACGTCGCAGTTAGCCAAGCAATCAAAAATCTAGGAAATCTCGCTCTACCAGCCGCGCGCATGGGCGGTAAATATCGTAGATGGAACACTCACTACGCCAATAAAAACTCGAGAACCAACATCAGTCGAATTTGTCGCGGGAATTCAGCGAGCGTCAAATCAGCTGTCGACTTTTGCCGAAGTGCTCCACATACCTCAAAGCGAGTAGCCATTGTTACGTCTTCGCTGAGCAAGAGGGCTGTGGGAAAAGCATTTGGAGATATCAAGAAAGGAATGCCAGCAAATCCCTATTTCGTCCAACTGTACTGGCTGCTCTCCTCTTTTTTTGCAGCATGCACCGAGGTAGGTGCTTTTGGGTGCGTTATCTGCCAAAAATGATGGATAGGCGCTTCGCCTGTCGAGAAATCTGATATTTCTTCGTACTCTAATTACTAAAGTAATCAAAAGGAGTTTGAAATGAGTCGTGAGCGTTATTTGGTATCTTCTTATGGGGACAATCGCGAAGGTACATTACAGGGCTTGGCGAAGTTTTTTGAGCTTTGTCTGAATAATGGGTCTGGTGTAATCGTAGTTCCTACCATTGGTAATGTCGATGGGACACTGTTTACTAAAGTTTTGCCAGAAGAAATCGCTAAGGCGCTTATTAAAAATCGTACAGTTTCCATCGGTGATGGTAAAACAATCACACTTTGTGGTTCTACGACCCTAAAAAAACACACGCGTGAAAAGGTATACCTCGCATTGTGGGGGACCGATAAAATGATCAGCGATATTGAAGATAGTTGCCAGTCTTGTGTCGCGTTGGTGTTAGTGACTTGGCTTCCGGAAGACGCTCACGCTTGGGTAAAAATGAACAAGGTAACGTTGATCTATGACGATGGCGTTAAAAAGACACCTAGTCTTTAGTCTAAAGAGAGGTGTGCTGGGGTGTTAGGAATTATCCAAGTCCGCCTTGTCTGAATATATGGCATGTTCATATCTGTACTGAATGCTGAAAAATATTCGAAAAAAGTTCACGATAAAATAAGGATAGGTGATGAAAGGCCACATTGGTTGATTTGAAGAATCTGACTGGACTGATGTTAAAACAATGGCTTGGGCTGGCTTAATGAATCGTGCGAGAAAACATGGAAATCTGCTGACATCATGCATCTAACTCGTCGCATTGCATCATTTAGCGGTAGCGCCTAACATCCCATGTGTAACGTTTTTTTCTTGATGAGATTTCCGTGGATGAGCATGCTGAGGGACGACGCTTTCTAGTTGCACTATTGGTTCATGAATATGATTATATTAGAATTGGCACCGGACCATTATGAAATGGTTAGGAAGTGTTCTTCAATCATATAATAAGGTGCGCTATGCTATTGTATTTTGGCACCAGAAAATTTCTGAAGCTCAATTATGATTAAGGTCGCGCGGTAGTTTTCATTAGTTATAAAAGCCTTCACTTACCTGAATTAGCATTTCCTCCACTTGGCGCAAACCAGAGGTTGTGGAAAGTAGCTCGAATGGGCTTGAACCCGATAGATGAGACTTTGGTTTCGACAACCAACGGGTAGCTTTTTCCAGATCATGGAAGACTGCAACTGCCATCGCGACCACATGTACTGCGCGATACATCCGATCACTTTCAATGGTTGTCAAAAGCTGATTTTTCGCCAAGCGTGCTTGAAGTGAGCGGTAGTGAATGATCCTATTGCGCTCGTCTAGAGTGATTACTCCCTGCTCGCACAATGCCTGAAGTAAGCTAGCAGGGAAGCCTGCCTTGATCCGTTCATGAATAGTCTTATCGGCCGTTCCGGCGGGTATACATAGGTAGGCTTCCAAGTGCAGTTTATAAGCGCGATGAGGGTCTCCTCGCAGAGTTTCTGCCGACGAGGATGGGGTCAACGAGCTGCCCTCTGGGTGCAATACCATGACTCCGTTAATCAATTCGACGGTCAATACGCTGCCAATACTAAGCCCTGTTTGCGCTAGCAGTTCGGTTGGCAAAATGACGATCCCATCTCCGGTATCGTCCCCGGTGTCGTCGCATCTAATCTTCCAAGGCTTTCTCATGACTTGTGGCTCTCGCTTCGTCGCTTGAGTCACCCGATTATGCTCGTGTTGCCTGCCAGGCGTAAGCGGGAGGGTCAACAAATTTGGTGAGATTTTTTGGACCTCTGCTTCGCTGCGCTGCAAAGTTCTATATGGCTTTAGACTCAGTTAGGGAGGCGGCTTGCGGGGGGGGGCATTTAACTTTTTAGCGGGCATGGCAGCATTGAGTTAAAGATCCCTACTTCGTAGCTTCGCCAAACCTTGTTTAATATGACCAGCATTCTCGCCAATTGTGAACAATGCGCCTCGGACGTTCTCGCCAGCGTCAGTAAAACCCTGCTTTTCGTTAAGGAGAGTCAACTCCATTAGCGCTGCCTCTAGCGCTAGCTGGTTCTGATACATGCGTTCAAGCAGGTCCGAAAGCGAATATTCACCCGTCATAGCTTCGATTCCTATCGATAAATTCAAAGCATAGCAGTATGCCGCCATTTTTCGACTGATATGTATAGATTTTTCACGCATAATGACCTACAACTATAATCGACAGAAAATTTAATGAGAGTAATTAATGAAACAGATTTTGCTCATCCTCCTACTTGGATCGCTGATAGCATGCGCAACTCCTACTGAGATCACTATTACAGACACGGCTCATCGCACTATAAATCCTAAAGTTGGATGGACCGATCAGGGTACAGTGAATAATTGCGTATCGAATATGATCAACGCTGCCCCAGCCGCCCAGGCTGTGAATGTTCACGCCAGCTATGTCGGGGGTGGAAAATTAATCAATGTTGACGTTGATGCGAAATTAGTAAACGTCGGTATCTTCAATAATGAGAAGAGCGTCGGATACCGTTGTGAGTACCAAAATGGTCTCATGGCCAGAGGTTATTGGACTCATGGTCTCTAACGTGTTTAGGCTAGGCGGTAGGTGAGAAGGGCTAACTCCATTTGTCCTTCGCAGGGAAATGCGCGCCTAGGTTAGCTATAATTGGTCGCTTTCGACACGAGCGCGGCCTGTGTTGTTAAGCACAGCTCTGCCGAAATAGCACATATTTTCAAGTGCTAAGTATTGGCTAATCCAAGGTCGAGTTTTACATGTTATGGCACTTTCTCTTCTAAGTTTATTGCTACAGCAGGTATAAAATGGACAGATTAATTTTTCAGGATGCTCAATGTCTTTTGAGTTTGTTTTAAGGAAGCTGAACGTATATAGAAATGAAGCTAGCGCGACTCGGCGGCCGTAAGATAGTTTAGTGTCTACTTTGTCAGCTATGGATATATTGTACGTTAAGTCTTTAAGTATTTTTTCAGCATCGCCACTTCGTTCTTGAATTAAAAAGCCAGTGCCGTGTTTTTCCAGCGACATGAATATTGCTGCTTTGCCTTGCGATGCGAAATTGTCAATCAGAGAAATTTCAAAAAATGGATCGACTAGGCGCTGGTTTAGATTGATACGCATTTTTCCTGTTGCATATTTTACTGCTCTTGCAACGGGCTCGTCGGAAGAAAATAAGCTATCTAAAAAATCAATGTTATTGGCAATTGCTCCTTCATGTAGTTTGAGGTGATCGATGGCTTTCTTAGTAATTATTTGATCTGGATCCAGGTCTTCTTCGTAAGCTTTCTGGGCAGTCTTGAGTAGGTCGGGTAACCACTCTGGCGGGTCAATATGTTGTAGTGCTAGCAGTGCACATTTTAACACGACCTCCTTGTTGAGGTCGGGTGCAGTTAGGGATGCTAGTTTATTGACTAGATGATAGGGTATCGGACTCGCAGAAGTAAGCTCTCGTTTTTTTATGAGATACCGCTCTTCAAGAAGAAATGCTACGGACTCTACTATCTCATGACTACCGATGAGAATTGTGCTGGTAGACTCTTGAGCATTTGAAATTTCTGCATTGCATATGATTTCCGTGCATTTGTAGCGGTCGTCGTTGTCAATAAACCAGCTTTTTAGTGAGTATGATAAAAGCTTAATGTCGCTGCTGGAGACATTTTGGGGAATGTTATTAATTTTAGGCGTTCTAGCGTTGAGTCTATGCAATAGCTGCTTATGAATGTCAGTAAGATGCTCTATGTTCGATGCCGGAAGGGTATCGTGAATGTAAGTGCGTACATTCGACCACAGAAGTATGGTGTGAGAATAAGCAGTTATGCCATGGTATGTTGAAATGTTGTGCAAAAAATGAATCCATTCATGAATAAAGAAGGCAACTTCTTGTGGCGTTTCAAAACCTCTTAAATTTTCAGGGTCAGCGAAGGGTTGAAATAAAGATTTAAATTTAATGACTTGGTAGTCTGGGAGATAGGTTGCTGCCGCTTCGCTGCTCATATCAGCTCCTGAGTGATTTTCGAAAAATTTTATTGTGCAGAAATAGTATGAATATCCAAGCCCTTCATAAGATTTCAACGTTAATTTACTTGTGCGGACACGGTTTTCTTGGTTGGATTTATACTTGCGGAAATAGCCCCATGGGAGAGCCTTGAGGAAGCAATCCAGAACACCTACATACCTCAAGGATTTGCATAGCCTCTTTATGAATTTTATCTATGTCGATATGAGTATGCATATTATAGAATTTTCTTTCTGATACAACATATAGCTTAATTGGGAAAAGTTTCGGGTGGTAAACGTCCCAGTCGGAAATTATTAAATTGTATGCGATCGGTGGATGGTCCAATTCGCTATTAGAGAATTTATAATTAATTTCGTCTAGATACTCGTCAAAATGCTCCACGGAATTCCGAACCTTTCTATTCCTAATCTCAGATATTTCTATTGAACCTAAGAACGATTCAATTGACTTCGCTCTTTCTATGCGTAGCGCGAATGAAGAGTCATTTTCTCCCTTGCGCTTCTTTGCCGGGGTTGAAATTAATCTAGAGATTCCTGCGGCATCATTAAGCAATGATGTAATTTTGTTGTGTGTATCTGGGTCGTTCTGTAATGATGGCCCTGGAAAAACGGGTTGAGTATTTTTGAAGATTGATTTGCACTTCATATCTAACTGATAGGCTAAGTAAAAAAGTTCTTGGTAGAAATATTGACTAAGTTTTGTTGTTTCAAAATTCATTTCTTTAACATTCGCCTTTTTGGTTTTGGTTTGGTGTTGTTATCTTAGGTTCCTAATAGTAGCAAAAAAACCATCATCTATGTCTTAAGGGATTTTGAATAGAGGCTAATCTGTGATATAAGGAATCCTGAGCTAGTCGTTGAGGTGAAAAAGATGAGCGCCCATATTTTTGAAGCGTGTCTTCGAGGCGAAGCCCCTGAGATTTCGCACCTTCCTGTACTAATTACTGCATTCAATGCGCTTTCCGCAATGGAGCTCTATAACATAAGCTTTAAGTACAGAGCTCATCCAGTGGTGGCAAAGATCATCAACCAAATCATTGGAGAAAAAGTAGCCCAGACGAATTTAAATGATTCAATAGGTAGAATTTTGGCTCGGTATCAAGTTTCTAGCGGAATGCCGATACACTAAGCTATATCAGTCTTAGGATCCAAGAGTTGTTTTTTTGGGGAGGGCAGAAGTTGTAATCTCTATTCGTCTTTCTACGTGACATCTGTCTCATTGGTCACATAGCCTAATTTCTTACAAGCGGAACTAATTCATAGTGTGTGTGTTAGCCCTGCCAAATCGTCGCCATGTTTCGCATTATAGGCGAGCTTAGCTTGACGATTAGTCGAGAGCCAATGTTCATTCCAGGTGCTTAGGACATTGAAGTTCAGATCAGCAGGCTGCACCAAACTGTAATATATGATTTTCGCTATTGCTTCTTTATCGGGGTGGTGATATCGAGAACCGTTCGTTGATATCAACCAGCTCTTACACTTCAGTGATTTTACCAAGCTCTCCGTAATATTAAACCTGCTAGCATGATGAGGGACTTTGAAAGCATCTACCTCTAGCGGGCCATCTGGACTCAAGGTCTGAATCATTTCTAATAGGTCATCGGCCCAAGCATCTCCAGCGAGGATGACTCTTCGATCAGAGTATTCCAACATCAATACGATACTGCTACCGTTAGGTACACTCGTATCAGGATGCTCCGGCATTTCAGCAACTTTTTTTAACTGGATGCGAGTTTCGGGGGCGCTACTACCTCCCATAGCTTCTACCCCATCGTTAGGCTCTACCAAGGGTTTACTTAAAAGAGCCTTTACTAGTTGCGTTTTCCATACGGGTTTGAGTTGATTGAGGCGTTGCCGAGATGGTCCGAGAACGGTGACTTTCATGCCTCCCGGTAGTTCTATAGGAGTAAGAACAGAGTTTTCTGAAGCAACTACTGCTCCTTTTTCAAATGTGAGGTTCCATCTCCCATTTTTCCGGAGCCATTTAGTTAATTCGTCTGCTTGGCATGCTCCATGTGATTCTGTATTGTAGTCTTGGGTGGTGTTGTCAAGATGTTCGTAACCGTTAAACCAAATATCTTTAATTTCAAGACCTTCTAAGGTGGGTCGCTTTACGAAACAACTTATCATTCCGCCGATATGATCACTGTCTATATGGGTCACTACCGCAAGCTCAAATTTTCTACACTCTGGATTAAGAGATTTTATTTCCTTATATAGAAGTTTTCCAGTTTTAAGAGAACCCATATCCACGAGCATCTGATGGGGGTAATCCATATCGCCCCAAGTAATCCATAATGCGTCACCTTCAGAGGCTGGGAGCATTCTTATTTTAAATGTCATCGCTGCTCCAAAGTTTTCTGTGGAAGGGTGTAACTTAAATAGGTAGATTTCCAGTTCACGTAGGGTGAAATTCTTCCAAGGTGTTTTAGTGCTGAGTTGCGCGGCTCCGATTTCTTATCTGGCCATTGTCGTAGAAAGTTGAGAAGCATAGAAAATGTATCTCTATATAGAATTGTTTGAGCGCTAGCCGCTACCGCCAAGTCAATCGAACGCATAGGATCTTCATCGCTAATCAAACACGCCAACAAAATCTTCCCGTCTGGAAGCCATTCATATTTCCGATTAAAAAGCTCTAGCCATTCAATACTATCTGTCAAACGGTCAGTTTTAAACAAAGCTATTGCTCCAATTAAAACGCCGGTAGGATCTTCTACTGCTGTAGTTAGGTATTTAAGAGATTGTTCAGCAATTTTTGCTGCATTGAGCACTCTATTGCCCTCATATAGGCGTTCCATAGCTGAAGAAACGGTGCGCCCTTGAGATAAGCGTACGCGGGGTTTTCCTGGATCCTTCAAAGTGTCCGCAATTAGTAGGTGACAAAATACCGAGCGATGATGGGTGCCATTGCTTAAAGGAAGACTAAATTGTTGCAGCACTTCATTGCATAATACTGTGATTGTGGAAACCTCGCGCATCTCACCGGTATGTCGTACTATCATCTGATTATCGAGTCGAGTTATCTCCAGCCCCTCACTTGCTGTATGTAAAGCGAGCGACGTGCTTTTCAATGAGTAGATATCATTTTTTTTCCAAACTTGAAAGTCTTCATCCTTCAGATGTATGTCAATGCTTTCAGGTGACTTTAAGTTTAGTTCAAGTGTAGTGAGTTTATTTGGATTTATTACGACAATTTTTTCTAGTTTTTCGCCTGAGTCATTTAATACGCTAACTTCGTAAATTCCCGGGCTGAGGTGGAATTCGCGGTCTGTATCACAGGTTAAGAGTGAGAGAGTATGATCTCGGATGGTTATCTCCGTATCTTTTCCACGACGCTGCAATAGAGAGGTCACGGTCACGGACAAAATACCATCTGGTTGCTTTGAGTGATCCACAGTCATCATTTTTTCAGCTCCACATGGCGAAGCGGTGGCTTAAAATTGTACTCTTGGGCGTAGGCGTAGGTGGAATGCCGGCAATTCCAGCTAGCCGAATAGAGGCCTGCAGGAATTCTAGTATTCAAAGGCCAGTGTGAGTGATTTTCAATCCAGTGCTTTCCTGACTGCCTAAGATTAAAGTCTGTATGATTCTGACGATCGGTTGTGGGCGCGATATCAATATGCAGTTCTACATATGGAGTTTCTTTATATGTATGAAGAACCGCTGGAGATGTGCACCCTTGACATTCGACATATTGATCGCACCCTTTTTCGCGCGCTAGTTTTGGTACCGCTTCATCCAA
The DNA here is from genome assembly GCF_022662375.1 of Pseudomonas sp. CROZ-RG-20F-R04-15. GTDB lineage: Bacteria > Pseudomonadota > Gammaproteobacteria > Pseudomonadales > Pseudomonadaceae > Aquipseudomonas. The sequence goes on from NZ_JAKNQL010000009.1 coordinate 42,376, forward strand.
ATAGCTTGACAAACTTGGAGAGGATACGCGCCAAAGTGAGTCTTGTTTCCCGTTGGAGTCTGCAGCTTGAGCGGATCTCAACCCGTGGAGAAGCGCATCGCAAAAAAATGTAAGTCCGGTTTTATTAGCATACGCTTGCATCCCAGTTGAGCAAGATAGGAATAATGAAGAGTTTTTTCTTATATTCGATCTAGGAATGCTTTTTTTGTATTCGCCTTCCATCTTTTCGTAACATTCCGCGATTTCCGGAAGTTGCCTACAAGTGTCAACGAACCAGAACTGGGTGTGGGCGGATTTATCGAAGCGAAGAACCTGCCTTAGATTGTATATATCAACAGAGCAGTCAAGGCCTGAATCTGGCCTTCTCCCAAAATCATTGAGTAATAGTATTGCCCCCTCTGAGGTTAGCTGAACCCCATGTCCTGCTACATAGACGATAGCAGTGTCAGCCTTGTTAAGCCCCAGGTCTTCCTGAAATCTTTCGAAATCGACTTTAAAGTTTTGTAAGGTCGCAGCAGAGTCATCTACTAAACGAACTTTGATATCAGGATGTATCTGTTCATTGGGCAGCGTTGGTGAAAGCAATATTCGTAGGCTACGTAGCGGCGCGTCTGGATTATGATATTCATTAAGTAACCATGCGGCAAACTCAGAGGCCGAACGTGCAGCGGCGTTTAGCTGGCCGATACCGAAACCAGATGACGTAGGCTCACCATCTGCAGGTAGATATTTGTAGGCACTCACGCCTACCACGAACGCATGAGTCCCTGCCTGGTTAGAGGGGTTGGTGTATATTAATGACATTCGGTCAAGCTACTCCTTTGCCTGTTACCAATAGAGAGTTAAATATCTTGGTGATGGCAATCTAACATCTTTCTCGCTTTTTGTTTGTCTCTGCTCGGACTCTATAGACGAGAGCCTATAGCGGGCTTGAGGTTGCGCGGGAACGCATGGGTGCTCAAAGACGCATCCCCCTAAATCGTTTAACGCCCAAGCTGTCCGGGAATGACTCTAAATCTAATCGCGAGCCTCTCCGCTGTGTAGCACGCAAAGTGATCACACCTCATTTCATCGCGAAATCTCTTTAGTTTCTAGGTCATTTAGCCAAGAGAACTGCAGCTTTCTGAGTGGACCAGTCGATATGAACAGATGCCCAGACGCAAGGGGCGAGATGGTTGTCGCATTAATTTTGAAAAATTCGCGCATATTTCGAAAACCTACAACTGCCTCCGACCAGCGCAGGCCCGGATGCCGAGTGGTGCGGCTGACGGAAGGGACGCTGCGGCCAATGGGTCAGCGGTGCACCACTGGCGACTGACTGAATCGCCGCCACCTCCAGTGCTTCACTTTCGGCCAGTGGCGGCAACAGCCCCGGCAATCGGCTGGCCAGCAATGTCTTACCCGTTCCCGGCGGCCCGCTGAACAACAGGTTATGCGCACCCGCAGCAGCAATCAGCAACGCTCGTTTCGCCGCCACTTGCCCCTGCACTTCATTCAAGTCGGGATAAGGCTTGCTGGCGTGCATCAATCCATCGGATACATAGGGCTCAACCGGCGTATGCCCATTGAAATGCGCCACCGCCTCCAGCAAATGATCCACCGCAAACACTTTCAACCCCGAGGCCAGACACGCCTCCTCGGCATTCGCCCGCGGCACCACCAGCGCACGACCCGCCTTGCGCGCCGCCAACGCTGCCGGCAACACCCCACGCACCGCTCGTACTGCGCCGGACAACGCCAACTCACCCAGACATTCCACATCATCCAGCGTCAAACACGGCACCTGCACACTCGCCGACAGAATCCCCAAGGCAATCGCCAGATCAAACCGCCCGCCATCCTTGGGCAAATCCGCCGGCGCCAGGTTCAAGGTGATCCGTCGCGCCGGAAACTGCAGTCCGGAATTGATGATCGCGCTGCGCACCCGATCCTTGCTCTCCTTCACCGCCGCCTCGGGCAGGCCGACCATGGTCAGCGACGGCAGACCGTTGGCCAGATGGACTTCGACGGTGACAGCGGGGGCTTCCACGCCAATCTGGGCGCGACTGTGGACGATGGAGAGGGACATGGTCGTTCCTTGAGCTGAATCGGGGAGCCGCTTCCTGCGGGTTTTTGAAGAGTAGTTGGGAGGGCGAGTCCAAGTGGCACGGATGCGAGGGCAAACCTTCACTGGATGTTGCCAAGGTGCCCTTCCACCTTCAGTAGAGGCGCCACATTAGTTTTCTTCTTCGGGATTTCTTACTTGGCTTCCTCCCCCGGCCAGCCAACCATCCGGTTCGAGTTCTTTACCGTACTTGGCCGCTACCTCAATAAAACGACGCTGATTGGCTGAAATACCTCCGGCTAACCGAAGTGCTTCAGCGTGATATCCAACAATCTCTTCTAGCTTTGCCCTTCTCTTTTTGTCTTTCATTGAGGCCTCGTTTTTTGGGTGACAGATGCTTTGTTGGCCACCGTAGTACAAGGAGGAAGAGTCGCGTAATCAGGCGCAGACGCTGATGTTTGTAGGGCCATGCCCTAATAGTTGTAGGACGCCGGCGAAAGGGGGGGGGGGTGAAGGTCTTGTATCCGGGAGTCGGATGCTCCAGTTTGGCCACTCAACGCAGCCTCTGGAGGCGAAAAATGGACCGCAATGGTATGCGCCTGATTCATCCGGGCGAGGTTCTGAATAAGGAATTCATGGAGCCGGTGGGCATGACTGTCATGGATTTGGCCATGCCCACTAACTGGCCGGAAAGCGAGATCGAAAAGCTTGTGAAATGCCAGCTCGGGATCTGCGCCGATCTGGCAATCAGCCTTGCCTCTCATCTCAACACTACGCCTGAGTTCTGGATGAATCTCCAATCGACTTACGATTTGCGCAGGGCCCAGCTCCGGCATGCGGGTTTATAGCGATTGCAGCATCCGCGAAGCCCTTTTCCACCATGGCCCCGTCATTGGGCGCTTGGTCTGTTCTCGTCCCACCATCATCTGCGGCACATCTTGTAACCGTATCCACGGCTGATTATTCCAGTGCAACAAACTCAACGTCATGTCCGGCCAACTGAGCAGGCTCAGGTGTGGGCGTTCGCTTGTGGTGGGGTGTTGGGCGTCGCGCAGGGTGGGGATGACCTGGTGGGTGATCCATTCGCGCGGCGCTCGGTATTCTGGGCAGTAGTGGTAGACGAGGAGGGCGTAGATGCCGGATTCGCTGATCAGCAGGGTGTTTTCGATCTGGTTGTGGATCAGGGTTTTACGGGTTTGGTATTGGTCGGGGTCGAGTTTTCGCAGCATGCGTTCGTTGAGGTAGATGTGCAGCAGGCGGCTCAGGTCTCGGGCGCAGAACCAGGGTTGGTTCTGGATGAGGAGGGCGTGGAGGGGGAGTTTGTGGCGGGTGAAGATGCTAGGTGTCAGGTAGTTTTCGTCCATGGTTCAGTTCTCGAATTCAAGTGAAGAAAACTGCTTCTGTTCGTCGCCAAACGAAAAGGGTGGCAGCTATGCGCGGGTTGGCGAACCGGTGAATTCGAAACCGGCAGACCCTGAGGTCTCCCACGCAAAGCCGCCATAACTCGTTGAGAGAAAAAACCTCTCTGTGAATTTAGTTACATTGCGCCGAATTCGATCCAGGTCGCCAAACCCGGTGCTGAACATTCAGCATCGGGTGAGCTTAGAAACCTGGGCTTTTCGGCGCAATCGGACGGCGGTGGTGCAGGTTGTAGGACGTTGCCGGGATGGTTGAAGGGCTGGAGATCAAAAGATCGCAGCCTTCGGCAACTCCTACAGGGGATGCGGATTATTCCGCGGGCGGAATCAGCTTGGCTTCCATCTCGGCAACCTTGGCCTCAAGGCTTTCGAGGCGAGCGCGAGTACGCGCCAACACAACCATCTGGCTATCAAATTCTTCACGGCTCACCAGATCGAGTTTGCTGAAGGCGCTTTGCAGCAGCATCTTGAACTGGCTTTCGATTTCGGCTTTCGGCAGCGGGGTATCGCCGCTGAACAGGCGGGAGGCGGTGCCGCTCAGGGCGTCGAGGAAGTCTTTGGGCGCGAGCATGGTGGATGTCCTGGAAACAATGGCCGGCAGTGTATCACGCAGTGTCTATAGTCAATCTCGCGGTCAGGGATGCACGCTTTTCGCGCAGGCGGACGGGCGGCGACGCACCGTTGTTGTGCGTATCCGGATGGGGTTTTGCACGGGAGAGCGTGCGACAGCGGCCAAGGGATTGAAATCAGGGGTTTTTGGCGAGATGGCAAGCTTTCTGCTTAGTCACCTTCGACCCATGCACTGATGCAGTCGCTGTGACGAATGCAGTGCGGCAGACGGAGCGGGGAGTTTCGTCGGCAGCGGTTAGCTGGCGTCAGTCGGGCTGGTACGGCCGACGATGCGTTACAAAGCCAGGCACTGCGCTTAGACTTGAGTCGGGTTTGTTTTCCTGGGGCAAGTCCACCAATTCGGGAGAGAGTTTTCATGAAGCTAGTCACTGCCATCATCAAGCCGTTCAAGTTGGACGACGTGCGCGAGTCGCTGTCCGAAATCGGCGTGCAGGGCATTACCGTTACTGAAGTCAAAGGCTTCGGCCGGCAGAAGGGTCACACCGAGCTGTATCGCGGCGCGGAATATGTGGTCGATTTTCTGCCCAAGGTGAAAATCGACGTGGCCATCGACGACAAGGATCTGGATCGGGTTATCGAGGCGATAACCAAAGCGGCCAACACCGGCAAGATCGGTGACGGCAAGATCTTCGTGGTCAATCTGGAACAGGCGATTCGCATCCGTACCGGCGAAACCGATACCGACGCGATTTAACCGCCGCCACAAACCCCAACGCCCCAGGAGAAAACAATATGACTCTGCGTAAATTCGCAGGGCTAGGAGCCCTGTTGTCTATCGTAATGCCCGGCCTTGCTATGGCGGCAGACGAAGTGGCGGCCCCGGTCCTCAATTCCGGCGACACTGCCTGGATGCTCACCTCGACAGCCCTCGTGCTGTTCATGACCATCCCCGGCCTGGCGCTGTTCTACGGCGGCATGGTTCGCTCAAAAAACATTCTTTCCGTGATGATGCAGTGCTTCGCCATTACCGGTCTGATCAGCATCCTGTGGGTCATTTACGGCTACAGTATTGCGTTCGACACCACCGGCATGGAGCAGGGCGTCGTCAACTTCAACTCGTTCTTCGGCGGCATGGGCAAGGCGTTCCTCGCCGGTGTCACGCCTTCGAGCCTGACCGGCCCAGCGGCGTTGTTCCCTGAGGCGGTGTTCATCACCTTCCAGATGACCTTCGCGATCATCACCCCGGCGCTGATCGTCGGTGCGTTCGCCGAGCGGATGAAATTCTCCGCGATGCTGATCTTCATGGGCATCTGGTTCACCCTGGTTTATGCACCGATCGCGCACATGGTCTGGTCCGGCAACGGCGGCCTGATGTGGGACTGGGGCGTACTCGACTTCGCCGGCGGCACCGTGGTGCACATCAACGCCGGTGTGGCCGGTCTGATTGCTTGCCTGGTGCTCGGCAAGCGTAAAGGCTTCCCGACCACCCCGATGGCTCCGCACAACCTCGGTTACACCCTGATGGGCGCGGCGATGCTGTGGGTCGGCTGGTTCGGCTTCAACGCCGGTTCCGCCGCTGCTGCCAACGGTACTGCCGGCATGGCGATGCTGGTCACTCAGATCGCTACCGCTGCTGCCGCGCTGGGCTGGATGTTTGCCGAGTGGGTCACCCACGGCAAGCCAAGCGCACTGGGCATCGCTTCGGGTGTGGTGGCCGGTCTGGTCGCAATCACTCCGGCTGCCGGCACCGTGGGTCCGATGGGCGCACTGGTGATCGGTCTGGCGGCGGGCGTGGTGTGCTTCTTCTGCGCCACCACCCTGAAACGCAAACTCGGTTATGACGACTCCCTGGACGCGTTCGGCGTACACGGTATCGGCGGTATCCTCGGTGCGATTCTGACCGGTGTCTTCGCTGCGCCGTCGCTGGGTGGCTTCGGCACTGTGACCGACATCGCCGCACAAGTATGGATTCAGTGCAAAGGCGTCGGCTTCACGGTGATCTACACCGCGATCGTCACCTTCATCATCCTCAAGGTGCTGGACGCTGTGATGGGTCTGCGTGTGACCGAGGAAGAAGAGTCGGTCGGCCTCGATCTGGCACAACACAACGAACGCGGCTACAACCTGTAAGTACGCGCATCAAAAAACTTGCCCGGTTCGCCGGGCATTTTTTTGTCTGGAATTTGTCATTCAGAGAGCAGCTGAAAGGATTTTTCGTACTGCTTTGGTCGTGTTTACGACGAGCGTTTTTCTGCGGCCAATGGCTTACATGATTGCAGGAATATTAGGGCCTTTGTTTTTTCCCAGAGCGCGCTAGAATGCGCCCCGAACGTGCGGAGAACTGTATGTGGCAACAGACTCTGATAACCCTGCGGGCACGGCCCCGGGGCTTTCATCTGGTAACGGACGAGTTACTCGCTGGCCTGCCTGAACTCAGGGAGTGCCGGGTCGGTCTGTTGCATTTGTGGCTGCAGCATACCTCGGCGTCGTTGACCATCAACGAGAACGCCGATCCGGCGGTACGTCGCGACTTCGAACGATTTTTCAATCGTCTGATCCCACAAGGAACAGACGGCTATGAGCATAACGACGAAGGCCTGGACGACCTCCCGGCGCACTTCAAGGCCAGCGTGCTTGGTTGCCAGATCAGCCTGCCGGTTTCGGCAGGTCGGCTGGCACTGGGGACCTGGCAAGGCGTTTATCTGGGCGAGCACCGTGATCATGGCGGTGCCCGAAAAGTCCTCGCCACCCTGCACGGTGAAGGGGCGTAAACCGTTGGTCACCAATGGTTACTGATTTTTTAACGGCAACTTTCGACAGTTGCCAAAGCTGGTCTATAACTAATCTGCTTTTCGCAAGTCATGAGGTAGAACATGAGCGACGATGATCTGGAAAACGACGACCTCGAAGTAGGCGACGAAGACGAGGCCGAGGAAGGCCTGGAAGCAGCAGCGGAAGACGTTGCTGACGACGATGGCGGTGACGATACGCCGGCCCCGGCTGCCAAAGGCAAAGCCAAGGCTGCGGTGTCGGTAGACGAGTTGCCGAGCATTGAAGCCAAGAACAAGGAGCGCGACGCCCTGGCCAAGGCCATGGAAGAGTTTCTGTCGCGCGGCGGAAAAGTGCAGGAAGTGGAGGCCAATGTGGTCGCCGATCCGCCGAAGAAGCCGGACAACAAGTACGGCAGCCGCCCTATCTGAGGCGTGCCGCTGGCTTGCTGAAAAAGCCCGCCGTCGCTGCGGGCTTTTTCATGCCTGGAATTCCGGACGCGCAACGATCCCCCTGTAGGAGTGAGCCTGCTCGCGATAGCGGTGTTCAGTCAGCCCAGATGTATCTGACACATCGCTATCGCGAGCAGGCTCACTCCTACAAGGGAACTTTGTCAGTTCGAGAGGGCATTCCAGCGTGCGAGTACGGCTGGCAAATCGCTCAGGCTGCGAATCTCGGCATCCGGCAAGCGCTCCGCCTCCCAGACCTTGCCCGCCGGGTTAAACCAGATCGCCCGCAACCCCGCCTGCTGCGCGCCGGCAATGTCATCGCCCGGATGATCACCGATATGCACGGCGGTTTCGGCCGTGGCGCCACCACGCTGCAAAGCTTCGTGAAACAACCGCGCATCCGGTTTGGCGATGCCGATATCTTCCGCGCACAACGCAAATTTGAAGTAATCCGCCAGCCCCAATCGACGCACATCGGCATTGCCATTGGTGACCACGCCAAGCGAGTAATGATTGGCAAGAATCTCCAGCACCGGCTCGACTTCAGGAAAAACTTCGATCTGATGCCGCGCATGCAGAAATACTTCAAAACCCTTGTCTGCCAAATCGCTGGCTTCGCCATGGGCATATCCAGCGTCTTCCATCGCATGAAACAACACCCGCCGCCGCAGCGCGCTGATGCGATGTTTCAGTCCCGGTTCGCTAGCCAATACACGCTCACGAATCGCCCACAAATGCTCCACCGGCACGGCACCCAGATTCGGCGCGTGTTCGCTCAGCCATTCGCGCAATACCGCTTCGGCGCTGACGATCACTGGCGCGGTGTCCCAGAGTGTGTCGTCGAGGTCGAAGGTGATCAACTGGATGCTCATGAATCATCGCCTTTCATGCGTTTGGCCCGTGGGTGGGCGCTGTCGTAGACCGCCGCCAGGTGCTGGAAGTCCAGGTGGGTGTAGATCTGCGTGGTCTTGATGTCGGAATGGCCGAGCAATTCCTGTACCGCGCGCAAGTCCTGCGAAGACTCCAGCAAGTGGCTGGCGAAGGAGTGCCGCAACATGTGCGGGTGCAGGTTTTGCCCCAGTTCGCGCTCGCCGGCCAGTTTGACCCGTACCTGAATCGCTCGAGGGCCGAGGCGCCGACCTTGCTGGCTGACGAACACGGCATCGTCCGCCGGGTTGGTCATCGCGCGCAGCGGCAGCCATTGCTCCAGTGCTTCGCGGGCCTTTTTACCCACCGGTAGCAGTCGGGTTTTACTGCCCTTGCCGAGGACTTGAACCATGCCGTCGGCGAGGTCGAGTTGATCAAGATTGAGCCCGGTCAACTCTGACAAACGCAGGCCGGAGGAATAGAACAACTCAAGAATCGCCTGATCCCGACGCGCGAGAAAATCATCCTCGACCGCCCCTTCAAGCAGTTGCAATGCACGGTCGGTGTCGAGGGTTTTCGGCAGGCGACGTTCGCCTTTCGGCGGCGCCAATCCGGTCGCCGGGTCGTGGTCGCAGAGACCTTCGCGATTCAGATAGTGGTAAAGCCCGCGCACGGCCGAGAGCAATCGGGCGAGGCTGCGCGAGGACTGCCCTTGCGCATGCAGACGAGCGATCAGGCTGCGCAGGCGCTGAATATCCAGCGCCGCCCAACTGCCGATGTTCTGTTTGATGCACCAGCCAAGGACTTTATCGAGGTCGCGGCGGTAGGCCGACAGCGTGTGCGGCGACACCTGTCGCTCACTGCGCAGGTGTTCGCAGTAAGCGTCCAGTTGCCGTTCCATGTTCAGCGTACCGAGCGCAGGGAGCTGTTGACCCGTGGCAGCACGCGGCCCATGACTTCGGCGATGTAGCTGAGGAACAGCGTACCGACCGAACTCTTGTAGTGCTGCGGATCACGGCTGGCGATCGCGAGAATGCCGTGGATGCCTTGATGACTGACCGCGACCACGGCGGTGGAGCCGATCTGTTTGCGCTGTTCTTCGCCGAAGAGGAAGTCCAGTTCGTGCTCGCGCAGGGTGCCGCTGACGCTTTTGCCTTCAGTGAGCAAGCCGCCGATGGCGACTTGCGCGTCAGCGTGGCTGACCCAGCGACCGACTGGCGCCGGGTTGTCACCGAGCAGGATCAGGCTGACAAAAGGCACCTGAAAGTCCTGGCGCAGACTGTCTTCGACGCTGATCACCACGTCTTCCAGGCTGGCGGCGTCCATCAGGGCGAGGATCAGGCGACGGGTCTTGTCGAACAGGCGATCGTTGTCGCGGGCGACGTCCATCAACTGCGAGAGGCGATGACGCATCTCGATGTTGCGGTCACGCAGGATGGTCATCTGCCGCTCGACCAGCGAAACGGTATCGCCACGCTGGTGCGGAATGCGCAGGGCGGGCAGCAGTTCTTCGTGCTCGACGAAGAAGTCCGGATGCGCCTCGAGGTATGCGGCAACCGCTGCCGCCTCGAGGCTCTCGGACGCTGATTCGTCGGACTGTCGGGCGGGTACCTGAGGCTTATCGGTCATGGTTTCTGCTCACTCAAAGACGTACTTGTCCTTCGTATACACGCACTGCCGGACCGGTCATCAGTACCGGTTGGCCAGGGCCTGCCCATTCAATGGACAGACGCCCGCCGGGCAGGTCGATCAATAGCGGCGAATCCATCCACCCCTGGCTGATCGCAGCGACAGCCGCTGCACACGCGCCGGTGCCGCAGGCCTGGGTTTCCCCGGCGCCGCGTTCCCACACGCGCAATTGCGCACGGTTACGGTCGATGACCTGGAGAAAACCGACGTTCACTCGCGCGGGAAAGCGCGGATGGTGTTCGATTTTCGGCCCCAGCTCATGCACTGGTGCGCTGTTGATGTCCTGCACACGCAATACGGCGTGCGGATTGCCCATCGACACGGCAGCCAGTTCGACCGTGGTGCCGTCGACTTCCAGCTGATAGCTGATGGCTTGCGCCGGCGCTTCGAACGGAATGTCCGCCGGCACCAGACGCGGAGCGCCCATGTTCACGCCGATCTGGCCGTCGTTACGCACGTCCAGTTCGATGATGCCGCCCTTGGTCTCGACGCGAATCTGCCGTTTGGCGGTCAGGCGCTTGTCGAGCACGAAGCGGGCGAAGCAGCGCGCGCCGTTGCCGCACTGCTCAACTTCCGAGCCGTCGGAGTTGAAAATCCGGTAACGGAAATCCACGTCCGGGTTGCTTGGCGCCTCGACGATCAATAACTGGTCGAAACCGATACCGGTGTGCCGATCGCCCCATTGCTTGGCGTGCTTTGGCTGAATATGCGCGTGCTGGCTGACCAGGTCGAGAACCATGAAGTCATTGCCCAAGCCGTGCATTTTAGTAAAACGCAGCAGCATGGGTTACTCCGGCAGCAGGCTTTCGCCGGCAAACAGCTCGGCCACGGTTTCGCGGCGACGCACTTCAAAAACCTGATCGCCATCTACCAGCACTTCAGCGGCGCGGCCGCGAGTGTTGTAGTTGGAGCTCATCACAAAACCGTAGGCACCGGCCGAATGCACGGCCAGCAGATCGCCTTCGGCCAGAGCCAATTCGCGATCCTTGGCGAGGAAGTCGCCGGTTTCGCAGATCGGGCCGACGATGTCGTATTTGCGCGCAGCGCTGTCACGCGGTTTGACCGCGGTAACGTCCATCCACGCCTGATACAGCGCCGGGCGGATCAGGTCGTTCATCGCCGCGTCGACGATGGCGAAGTCTTTGTGTTCAGTGTGCTTGAGGTACTCGACCTGAGTCAGCAGCACGCCAGCATTGGCAACGATGAAACGGCCTGGCTCGAATACCAGCGCCAGATCACGACCGTTCAAACGCTCGCGCACCGCTTTGATGTAGTCGGCAGCCAGTGGCGGCTCTTCGTCGCGATAACGCACGCCCAAACCACCACCGAGATCGATGTGGCGCAGATGAATGCCGCAATCGCCGAGACGATCAACCAGATCCAGCAGACGGTCGAGCGCATCGAGGAAAGGAGGCAGCGTGGTCAGTTGCGAACCGATGTGGCAGTCGACACCGACCACTTCCAGGTTCGGCAAATGCGCGGCGCGCACGTACACGTCTTCGGCGTCGGCGATGGCGATGCCGAACTTGTTCTCTTTGAGACCGGTGGAAATGTACGGGTGGGTGCCAGCATCGACGTCCGGGTTCACGCGCAGCGAAACCGGGGCGCGAACGCCCAGCTCGGCGGCGACCACTTGCAGGCGCTCGAGCTCGTCAGTGGATTCGACGTTAAAGCAGTGCACGCCGACTTCGAGGGCGCGACGCATGTCGTCACGGGTCTTGCCGACACCGGAGAAGACGATCTTGTCAGCGCTGCCGCCAGCGGCGAGCACGCGTTCCAACTCGCCACGGGATACGATGTCGAAACCGGCGCCGAGACGGGCCAGGACATTCAGCACGCCGAGGTTGGAGTTGGCTTTGACCGCAAAGCAGACCAGGTGCGGCATGCCGGCCAGCGCATCGGCGTAGGCCAGATACTGGGCTTCGATGTGTGCGCGCGAGTAGACGTAGGTGGGCGTGCCGAAGCGGTCGGCGATGGCGGACAGCGCCACACCTTCCGCGAACAGCTCCCCGCCACGGTAGTTAAAAGCGTCCATGGCGATCCCTTATTGGTAAACGTCGTGCTTGTGTGCTTTGGACGGCTGCTTCTGCGAAGACTGGGCTTGCTCGGCCGGGTCCTGATCGTCATCCGGCAGGTACAGCGGGCCTTTTTGACCACAGGCCGAAACGAGGCAGGCAACCGCGACGAGCGCAGCAAGGGAAGAGATCAGGCGCTTCATGGCGAAATCCTTGAAAATGCGTTAATTGCGCCGGAGTATACCGGCCACCCGGCGGCTTGCCTATGCGAGGGGGTTCCCGTCCGGCGGGGCTCGTCCAAAGCTGCCCGAACCGCCGCAATACCTTGTAGGAGTGAGCCTGCTCGCGATAGCGGTGTGTCAGCTAGCGATAATGTTGGATGTGCCGGCCATTCGCGAGCAGGCTCGCTCCCACAGGGTTCGGTGTTGATGGGTCGGCAGGTGCTTGGTCGTTAATCTTTGCAATCGGCTGGCAGCGTCCGTATCTTTCGGCGCTTGAGCCTGATCAGACATTTTTTGAGGTTGCCGCAATGAGTTTGTCCGAAGCCCGTTTTCACGATCTGGTCGATGAAACCCAGGAAAAACTGGAAGACATCTTTGATGAAAGTGATCTGGATATCGACATGGAGAACTCGGCCGGTGTGCTCACCGTCAAGTTCGAAAACGGCTCGCAGCTGATCTTCAGCCGTCAGGAGCCGCTGCGTCAGCTGTGGCTGGCGGCGGTGTCCGGCGGTTTCCACTTCGACTACGACGAAGAAAGCGAGCGCTGGATGTGCGACAAGAGCGAAGAGCAACTGGGCGAAATGCTCGAGCGCATCGTCCAGCAGCAGGCCGGCGCCGAATTCGATTTCGAAGGTCTGTGATTCCGTGACTGACACCGCTCCCGCCCGGCCTCCGAAGCCGCTCTACAGCAACATCAGCCCAGCGGTGCCTTCGCCGTGCAGCGGTGTGTGCCGACTGGATGAGCACAAGGTTTGCCTCGGCTGCTTCCGCCATGTCGAAGACATTCGCGAATGGCGCTCGGCAGATGACGAGCGGCGGCGAGTGATTTGCGCCCAGGCGTCGCAGCGCAAACAGTGCGGCGGGGCGTGACTTGTATATTTTTTAAGCTGTGATAGTGTCCGAACACGCCTCAACCCATCGAGGCCTGGTGAAAACCCCGTCTTTTTTGGCGGGGTTTTGCTTTTTTTGTGTGCAGAAGAAAGGAGTCTGCCCGGATCATGACCGCACCTTCCATCACCCTTACCCGTCTGGACGTGCAACGTCTGGAACGCCTGATCGACAGCCTGAACGATAAAGACCAGGCTGCGCCGGGCGTGATCGCGCTGCAAACCGAACTGGACCGCGCCGACACCGTGGTCGGCCACGATGAAGTGCCCGCCGATGTCGTGACGATGAATTCCCGCGTGCATTGCCGTGAAGAAGGCAGTGGCAAGGACTACCACCTGACGCTGGTCTATCCCAAGGATGCCAACGCCGATGAAGGCAAGATCTCCATTCTGGCACCGGTCGGCAGCGCATTGCTCGGCCTGAAGGTCGGTCAGCACATTGACTGGCCAGCACCGGGTGGCAAAACCCTCAAACTGACCTTGCTCGAAGTCGAATCGCAGCCGGCCAACGGCGGTGATTTCCGCGAGTAACCCGCCCTCAGACCTGTTCGAGCGCCTCGTTCAGTGAGCGCTCCAGGTCAGCCTTGTAGCGCAGATACAGATTGCTTGAACTCTGCCCGTCACCGAGCAGGCCCGAGAGGTCGAGGTCGGTGATGTAGCAGCGATAGCGTTCGCTGTCGCGGCGCTGCTCGACGATCTCCCGGGCGACCACGCTGAACAGCTGGTCGCCATGTTCCAGCTCGCTGAATTCCCGTTGATTGCAATACAGGGTGACCTGCACTTCGCCCGGTGCGGCTTTGCCGACGATCGCCTGCACGTCGTAGAAAGGCTTGTTGACGGGTGTCTGTGGCGCCGGGCGGGCTTCGACCCGTCGTGCGCGTCCCGGGCCGGAAGGCAATAACTGGTAATACAAAGTTTCGAGGCGGGCATCGGGGCCGGCGTCCATCGGCAGCACGGCCTCGCGACGGAACAGGATCGATTGCAGGAAACGCTGCAATGGCACCAGCAGGCTCTGCTCGTCGTGATACGGCAAATGCTGTTGCCACAGTGCGTTGAACTCATCCAGCACGTACAACTCGGCCTGCTGCTCGGTGATCCGGTAGAACACCTGAATGCATTCTGGCTGGCCCATAGGCAGGATCAACGCAAGGTCGTGATCTTCCAGTGCCATCGGATCCAGATGCAATGGACTGTAGCGCGGCTGTTCTTCACCGAGGTAATCAAGCAGCGCCGGCAGGGTGGCGAGGGCGACGTGGTTGACCTGGCCCGGCACCAGTTCCAGCACGTGATAGTGCTGCTGCACCTGGATCAGGTAGCGGTGATTCAAGTCGCTGAGCAGCAGATTCTGCGCGGTATCGACGATTTCCTCGACGCGACGGGCAATGAACTGCGCGCGGTTGTGGCAGAAACAACGCACCTTCAACGACGGCTGCAACGACCCGCGCGGCAGGTTGTTGAGGTAATCGCGCAGGCAATCGAGCAGGGCATGTGGCCCATCGAAACGATTGACCAGCACTTCGTTCCAGTTGTTGAGCGTCACTTGGTCCAGCGTCAGCACAAGGTTTTCGCGCACCCCGGCGTAACTCAGCGAGTCGGTGCGCTCGGTGGTCATCAGGATGTTGAGGTCGCGGTGATGCTTGAGCGGATCGACGCCGACGTTGACCAGCATCAGCACTTCGCTTGGTACGGCGGCGCGTAGCAGCGGCTCTTCGGCCACTGTAGGCAAGGGCAGAGCGATGCACTGCTGCAGGCTGCCGAGCAGGTTGAACAGTTCGAACTCGCTCAGATCACTGGTACCGGGGTGCAACGCCAGGCGCGTGCTGCTGTCGATCACGCCGTTGCGGTGACACCAGGTCAGCAATTCAAGCAACTCGCGGCTGCGCTTGATCGGCGCGAAGTGTTCCCACTCAAGTGCCGTGAGGCTGCCGTTATACAGGCCCCACTGGGTCTGCCCCGGTTCCTTTTTGTTACGCGACTGCACCAGCGTCAGGGTGTCTTCGGCCAGGTCAGGGGCGATGCCGGGATTGATGAACTCGACCTTGTCGGCCTTGCGTTCGAAGGCTGCGTAGAGGCGCCGGCCGAGCACATTGAGATCACGCTTGTTGATCAGGCTGACGGTCTGCTCGGTGCGGGCGAACTGGGTGAGGAAGCGATAGCTGTAATTGAGTTCATTAACCAGCGCGCGGCGCTCAGCACTGACCTGGCGGACTTTCCACTGGCTGCGGCTGTCGAGCAGTGTCAGTTGCCGTTGATCCCAATGCCATTCGCTGGCCAACCGCTCCAGCAGCGAGCGTTGCCAGCTCTGGGTGCGGCTGTTGCCGGTGAGCTTGCGGTTGACCTTCAGGTACAGCGCGCGGCGCACCAGTTCCAGGCGTTCCGGCTCATTGCGCGCGGTGAGGTATTCCTCGATGCGCCGGTACACGACCATGTACGGATCCAGCTCGTCCAGATCCAGCTGGTTGGCGAATACGGCTTTTTTGAAGCGCAGGCTCAGACACTGCACCTGTGGGTGTTCGCTGGCGTAAACCTCGGTCAGCAGCAGTTTCAGCACCGATTTGTACGGCGATTCGATGCCTTTGAACAGTTGCCATAAACCGGCACCGATGAACTCACCCGGCGGAATTGTCGCCAGATGACCGAGATCCAGGGTTTCGTCGGCGCGAATAAAGCGCTTCGACAGCAGGGTATGGGTGTAAAGGTCGTAGGCGGTTTCTTCGTAGACCGGCACCAGCCACCAGATGGGTGTGCGCCCGGCCAGCCAGATCGCCGTGCGGTAGAACTCGTCCAGCAGCAGGTAATGCTGGGTGGTGCCGCAGTTTTCCGAACTGAGCTGGGTGTCGCGTTCGCCTTTGACGAAGCGCACCGGATCAATCAGAAAGAAATGCGCCTCGGCGCCCTGACTCGCGGCCCAGGCTTCCAGTAACTGGCATTTCTTGCTCAGTTCGGCGAGTTCGCTGTCGCTCAAGTCTGGCGCGTGGCAGACCCATACGTCCATGTCGCTCTGATCGGCCTGCGCCAGCGTGCCGAGGCTGCCCATCAGAAACAGACCGTGGATCGGGCGCGGTGGATTGCTGCCGTGGCGCGGCTTGTAGGAGAACGAACGGGTCAGGCGCTGGGCTTCGGCGAGGGTGTTGGCGTCCGGCTCGTAATTCGACAGGCCGGCCGGCGTGCTGCCGGAGACATAACCCGGCAGCAGCGGATGATTGACGTGGAAGAACAGTGGCAACAGCGTCAGCACGCTCTGTTGGCGTGGCGACAACCCTTCGAGGGCGCGGCCGAGTCGGCCTTCATTGAGTTTGAGAAAACGCGCACGCAGTTGGCTGAGTACCTTGCGGTCGATGCCTTCGTCCAGGTCGGGGCGGATTTCGTGGGTGCGCGTCATGTCAGCTCAAACCGGCTCGCAGGCACGGACGTAGAGGGTCTCGGAATGTCAGGCAGTTTAGCCTTAGCGCGGCGGGACTTTTAAGCTGAATTTGTTTTTTGACGTCAGATTTCTATCGCGGGCGACCGGGCAGGCCCGCGGAAATCCCGTGGCAGGAGTTCCCGTGGGCGAAGTCGGGAAGAATCAGGCGGTTTCCTGCTCTCTCAGAATGGTCAGCACGGTTTGCACATTTTGTGCGGCGTCGCGACCGAGACTGGTCAGATACCCGCCATCGGGCTGATCGGTCAGGTCTTTTTCAAAGAGGCGTTTGGCGGCAGAAATATGTTTCGGGGCAGCGGTCTGATGAATTTTCAAACCTTCCTGGGAACTGTCCAGGGGAAAGAGTGCGAGGACTTCCAGTTCGGCAACCAACTCAGGGGTAAGCGACATAAGGACTCCAGACTTTCTAGGAATTGGACGACAGCGTCCCTAAGGTGAACCCGCTTTTGCGGCATGTCCAGTGCTCAGATCAGGGATTTTGTCTTGAGGCGGATTCCAGTGTAGTCGGGGCTCAGGCGCAGGGCGGATAGATGGGTGACAAATTGTGTGGGAGCGAGCTTGCTCGCGAAAGCGATGTGTCACTCACCAAATAAGTTGACTGATAAAACGCCTTCGCGAGCAAGTCGAATCGTCGCACCGTCGCTCCCACAGGGGGGATTTGTTGTTACTGCTTTTCGGGTGGCAACTCTGGCAATGCACGCAGGGCCGCTTCGTACCATTCGGTGTTGAACGCGCGATCTTCATCGAGCATGGCGTCAATCTCGTAGGCCAGCACGTGCGCCATCAGATTGAGGATCTCTTCGCGCTCGACGCCCACCAGGGTCAACTTGTTGAATGTCGCTTTGGCAGCCGGCGGGTTGTCGCTTTCGATCTGGTTCTCGATGGCTTCGATCAAAGTAGCCTCGGTGAACTCTTCTTCGTCGTTGTCATTGTTGATGTCTGTCGGCTCGCTCATGGCAGGCTCCTCAAGGAAAGGCGCCCAGTTTACCCGCATTCAGCGGCGTGATGCTGCTGGCGGGAATCGTCATGGCGATCTATAAACAGGCACTGCCCACCCCGCACGGCCTGGAGGCTATGTGATGTTCAAGCTCTACGGATTCTCAGTCAGCAACTACTACAACATGGTCAAACTGGCGTTGCTGGAAAAAGGCCTGCCGTTCGAAGAGGTCACGTTCTACCCGGCGCAGACCCCGGAATCACTGGCCATCAGCCCTCGGGGCAAAGTACCGGTGCTGGGCGTCGACGCCGGTTTCATCAACGAAACCGCGATCATCCTCGAATACCTCGAACAGACTCAGAAAGGCGCGCCGCTGTTGCCGAGCGATCCATTCGAGCGCGCGCAGGTGTTGGCGATTGCCAAGGAAATCGAGCTGTACATCGAGTTGCCGGGCCGTGCTTGCTATGGCGAGGCATTTTTCGGCATGAGCCTGCCGGAGGCGATCAAGGAAAAGACCAAGACCGAACTGTTGCTCGGCTTTGCTGCGCTGGGCCGGCACGGCAAATTCGCCCCGTACGTGGCTGGCGACAGTCTGAGCATTGCCGATTTGTACTTCCTCTACAGCGTGCCGCTGGCCTGTGCGGTCGGGCAGAAGCTGTTCGGGATTGATTTGCTGGCGGAGATGCCGCAGGCGAAGGCGCTGCTGGAGCGGCTGGAGCAGAATCCGCATGTGCAGAAGATTGCGGCGGACAAAGAAGCTGCGATGCCGGCGTTTTTGGCGATGATCGCTGCCAAGAAGTGAGTTTTATAGCGCTCTGAAGGAAGCCTTCGCGAGCAGGCTCGCTCCCACACTGAATCGGTGGTGAACACAAATTTTGTGAACACCCTTAATCCCTGTGGGAGCGAGCCTGCTCGCGAAGCTTTTGGCTTTTGGCTTTTGGCTTTTGGCTTTTGGCTTTTGGCTTTTAGCGGCTGGCGATGAGGGCCTGACCGCGAACCACAGCAGCCTTGACCTGCGCCGGCGCAGTGCCGCCGATATGGTCGCGAGCATTAACCGAGCCTTCCAGTGTCAGCACGGCAAACACATCCTGCTCGATCTGGTCGCTGAACTGGCGCAGTTCTTCCAGGCTCATCTCGGCCAGATCCTTGCCCGTGTCCACGCCGTACTTAACGGCATGGCCAACGATTTCGTGGCAATCACGGAACGGCAGGCCACGGCGCACGAGATAATCCGCCAGATCGGTTGCGGTGGAGAAACCACGCAGCGCCGCTTCACGCATGATCGCGTGCTTGGGTTTGATCGCCGGGATCATGTCGGCAAAGGCCCGCAGCGAGTCGCGCAGGGTGTCAGCGGCGTCGAACAGCGGCTCTTTGTCTTCCTGATTGTCCTTGTTGTAGGCCAGTGGCTGGCCTTTCATCAGGGTCAGCAGGCCCATCAGTGCGCCGAACACACGGCCGGTCTTGCCACGCACCAGTTCTGGCACGTCTGGGTTTTTCTTTTGCGGCATGATCGAGCTGCCGGTGCAGAAGCGGTCCGGCAGATCGATGAACTGGAACTGCGCGCTGGTCCACAGCACCAGCTCTTCGGAGAAGCGCGACAGGTGCATCATCGCGATGCTCGCGGCCGAGCAGAATTCGATGGCGAAATCGCGATCGGAAACGTTGTCCAGCGAGTTGCCGCCAACCGCGTCAAAACCCAGCAGTTGTGCGGTGTATTCGCGGTCGATCGGGTAGGTGGTGCCGGCCAGCGCGGCGCTGCCCAGCGGCATGCGGTTGGTGCGCTTGCGGCAGTCGACCAGACGCTCGTAGTCGCGGCTGAGCATTTCGAACCAGGCCAGCATGTGGTGCCCGAAGGTTACCGGCTGTGCAGTCTGCAGGTGAGTGAAGCCCGGCATGATGCTCGCGGCTTCGCGCTCGGCTTGCTCGAGCAAGCCTTTCTGCAGACGGGTGATTTCAGCGAGGATCAAGTCGATTTCGTCACGCAGCCACAGGCGGATGTCGGTGGCGACCTGGTCGTTACGGCTACGCCCGGTGTGCAGCTTTTTACCGGTGACGCCGATGCGGTCGGTCAGGCGTGCTTCGATGTTCATGTGCACGTCTTCGAGGTCGATGCGCCAGTCGAACTGGCCGGCCTCGATTTCGCCCTGAATGGTCTTCAGGCCATCGATGATGCTGTCGCGCTCGGCATCGGTCAGCACGCCAACCTTGGCCAGCATGGTGGCGTGGGCAATCGAGCCCATGATGTCGTGGCGATACAGGCGCTGGTCGAAAGTGACGGAGGCGGTGAAGCGGGCGACGAAGGCGTCGACGGGTTCACTGAAGCGGCCGCCCCAGGACTGATTGGTCTTGTCAGTGCTCATGAATTCGCTCGTATCGGCTTGAAGAAAAAAGGCGTGAAACGCTGGCGCGGATAATAACAGGGTTGCCAATCCTGTCGTTGACACTGGTCGATACGTTTTTTTCTCATTGTCTGCGCCATAGTCGGCGCTGACCGCGGCGGTTTTGCGCAAGGATATTTTTCGATTGAGCAATATCGGCCCGACGAACGTCTACAGTTGGACATAAGGGTCGACGCAGCTGCGGACCGCGCAAAGGTCTGGCCGCCGACTATAAGAAGAGGGGGGTGGGTGTAATTGTCCTTCGGCAATCCCCGTGAGAAACGCAGGAAACAGCGGGCTTCGAGCAGTACGACCCGGACACTGGCAAATATTGCTGGCCGACGTACGGCACTTTTTGGCGCTCGGGCTAGTCTTAGCGTGGATCGCGGTGACGGACGTCACTTCACCTGTCTACGCTATCCTTGTGCGAGACTCACGCAGGAATCCAGCGCAATATGAATGTCCTGATCGTTGATGACGAACCCATGGCTCGCGAGCGCCTCAGCCGAATGGTGAGTGAGCTTGAGGGTTATACAGTTCTGGAGCCCAGCGCTACGAATGGCGAGGAGGCGTTGGCACTGATCGACAGCCACAAGCCGGATATCGTGCTACTCGATATCCGCATGCCGGGCCTCGATGGCTTGCAGGTTGCTGCCCGTCTGTGCGAACGTGAAACGCCGCCGGCCGTGGTGTTTTGCACCAGCCCCGATGAATTTGCCGTGGAAGCCCTGCAGGCCAGCGCCGTGGGCTATGTGGTGAAACCCGTGCGAACCGAACATCTGCATGACGCCCTGAAACGGGCTGAACGTCCCAATCGGGCGCAACTCTCGGCCCTGACCCGTCCCGCTGCCGAAAGTGGCACCGGGCCGCGCAGCCACATCAGCGCCCGCACCCGCAAAGGCATCGAACTGATCCCGCTGGATCAGGTGGTCTATTTCATTGCCGACCACAAATACGTGACCCTGCGTCACGAAGCCGGTGAGGTGCTGCTGGACGAACCGCTCAAAGCCCTTGAAGACGAGTTCGGCGAACGCTTCGTGCGTATCCACCGCAACGCACTGGTCGCCCGCGACCGCATCGAACGATTGCAACGCACGCCGCTGGGGCATTTCCAGCTGTTCCTCAAAGGTCTTAATGGTGACGCGCTGATCGTCAGTCGTCGTCATGTGGCCGGTGTGCGCAAGATGATGCAGGGGCTGTAGCCCGGTCATTCCGGGCGTCTCCTAGTTCTTTTACCAGGCATTGCCGGCCAGGGAGGCCACGCCGTTTCTGATTCAAGTCAAAGTGGATTTGGCTGAGCTGTTATTATCCGCCGTATCTATTCAGTACGGATTGATCCATGTCCTCTCGCGAAATCCGCATCGCCACCCGTAAAAGTGCGCTGGCCCTCTGGCAGGCCGAATACGTCAAAGCCCGTCTGGAAGCGGCCCACCCGGGCTTGCTGGTGACGCTGGTGCCCATGGTCAGTCGCGGCGACAAGCTGCTCGATTCGCCGCTGTCGAAGATCGGTGGCAAGGGCCTGTTCGTCAAAGAACTGGAAACCGCGTTGCTGGAGAACGAAGCCGATATTGCCGTGCATTCGATGAAAGACGTGCCGATGGATTTCCCTGAAGGCCTCGGTCTGTTCTGCATCTGCGAACGTGAAGATCCGCGTGATGCCTTCGTTTCCAATACGTATGCAAGTCTGGAGGCGTTGCCGGCTGGCAGCATCGTCGGTACTTCGAGTCTGCGTCGTCAGGCGCAGCTGCTGACCCGTCGCCCGGACCTGCAAATCCGCTTCCTGCGCGGCAACGTCAATACCCGCCTGGCCAAGCTTGATGCTGGCGAGTACGACGCGATCATTCTTGCGGCAGCCGGTCTGATCCGTCTCGGTTTCGAAGACCGCATCACTTCGGCCATCAGCGTCGACGACAGTCTGCCAGCCGGTGGCCAGGGCGCGGTCGGTATCGAATGTCGCAGCGCCGATACGCAAATCCACGCCTTGCTCGCACCGTTGCATCACGCCGATACCTCGTCGCGCGTAACCGCCGAACGTGCCCTCAACAAACATCTGAACGGCGGCTGCCAAGTGCCGATCGCCTGCTACGCCGTGCTTGAAGGCGAGCAGTTGTGGTTGCGTGGTCTGGTGGGTGAGCCGAGCGGTGGCAAGCTGCTCAGCGCCGAAGCCCGGGCACCGCGTGCCGATGCCGAAGCGCTGGGCGTAAAAGTTGCCGAAGACCTGCTCAGCCAGGGTGCTGATGACATTCTCAAAGCGGTCTACGGCGAGGCAGGTCACGAGTGACCGGCTGGCGCCTGCTGCTGACGCGCCCTGCAGAAGACTGTGCGGCGCTGGCGCAGACGTTGGCGGCGCAGGGGGTTTTCAGTCACTGTCTGCCGCTTCTGGACATTGTCGCGCTGCCAGTCTCTGACAAAATTCGTCAGGCGATTGCGCGGTTGCCGCGTTGCAACGCGGTGATTGTGGTCAGCAAACCGGCGGCACGTATTGCGCTGGATCTGCTAGACGGCTCGTCGTCGCTGACGATGCCTTGGTTCAGCGTCGGCGCGGCGACGGCACAGATTCTTCGCGATCATGGTCTTGACGTCAGCTATCCGGCTGACGGCGATGACAGCGAAGCCTTGCTGCAATTACCGCGTCTGCGTGAGGCGGTCAGCCAGCCCGGGGCACAGGTGTTGATCCTGCGCGGGGAGGGCGGCCGAGAGCTGCTCGCCGAGCGCCTGCGTGAGCGAGGTGCTAGTGTCGAGTATCTGGAATTGTATCGACGTGACCTGCCGGCCTATCCCCCGAACGAACTGTCGCTTCGGATCGAAGCGGAACGCTTGAACGGGCTGGTGGTCAGCAGTGGACAGGGTTTCGAGCACCTGCGCCAAATGGCCGGCGATGCCTGGCCGACAATCGCGCAGTTGCCGTTGTTTGTTCCAAGCCCAAGAGTCGCCGAGCTGGCACATGCCGCCGGGGCTCAAACAGTTGTGGATTGCCGCGGCGCGAGTGCCGCGGCTTTGCTGACGGCGTTGCGGGAGCATCCCGTACCCGTTTACTAATGCAAAGGATGGATACGTGAGCGAAACAGCCTTGCCAAAAGATGACGTCCAGCCTGTGATTGAAACCCGGGTTGAAACTCCACCGCCGGCCACAGAGCCGCGCCGAGGCAATGGATTGGCCATCGTCGCCCTGTTGCTCGGCGCTGCCGGCGTCGCGATCGGTGGCTGGGGTGTCTGGCAGGTGCGTCACCTGCAGACCAACACTCAGCAGCAGTCCGGTGAAGTCCAGGCGTTGAACGATCAGGCGCAGAGCCTGAAGCTCAATGAACAGCGGCTGACCGAGCGCCTCGCGCAGTTGCCGGGGGCCGACGAACTTGCCGAGCGCCAGCGTCTGGTGACGCAACTCCAGGGCGATCAACAGCGCCTCAATCAACGTCTGGAAACCGTGCTGGGTGCCAGCCGCAAGGACTGGCGTCTGGCCGAGGCCGAGCATCTGTTGCGCCTGGCCAGCCTGCGCCTTTCTGCGCTGCAGGACATCAGCAGTGCTCAGGCGCTGGTACAGGGCGCTGACGAAATCCTTCGTGAACAAAACGATCCCGGCTCTTTTGCCGCTCGCGAGCAAGTGGCGAAAACCCTGGTGGCGCTGCGCAGCACGGCGCAACCGGATCGCACCGGGCTGTTTCTGCGCCTCGGCGCATTGCGCGATCAGGTCATCGACCTCACCGAGCTGGCGCCGGAATACAAGGATCGCGGCGAATCGCTGCTGGGCCTGACCGCCGACGGTGACGGTGCCAGTCGCTGGGCGCAGTGGTGGGATCAGGTTTCGCGCTACATCCGCATCGATTTCAACGCTGACAAAAACGTGCGGCCGCTGCTGGCCGGGCAGAGCCTGAGCCAAGTGCGTCTGGCCTTGAGCCTGGCGCTGGAGCAGGCGCAGTGGGCGGCCCTCAACGGCCAGGCGCCGGTCTACACCCAGGCCATGGCCGAGGCTCGCGATGTGCTCAAAGGAAATTTCAATCCGGACAATGCGCAAAGCAAAGTGATGCTCGAACAGGTCGCCGAGCTGAGCAAGGAGCCGGTTACGGTCACGACGCCGGATCTGGCCAGTACGCTGAGTGCGGTGCAAGCCTACCTTGAACGACGCAACGTCAATGCCGAAGAGTCGGTGAAACCCTTCGTCAAACCTGCCGCCAACACCGCGCAGGAGACCACGCCATGAAGCGCTTGTATGTGATCGTGTTTCTGGTGATCGCTGCGACGGCGGCGCTGGGTCTGGCGATTGCCGAGCATTCCGGTTACGTGCTGGTGGCCTACAAGAGTTTTCGCTACGAATCGAGCCTGTGGGCGACACTGGCGGTCATCGCGGTGTTGTGGCTATTGATCTGGGGCATCAAGGCGCTGGTCGAGTTGGTCATGACGTCGAGCGGTGTGGTCAATCCATGGTCGCGGCGTAACCGCAGTCGACGTGTGCAGGTTGCCATTGAGCACGGCCAACTGGATCTGGCCGAAGGTCGCTGGGCCAGTGCGCAGCGTCATCTGTATCGAGCGGCTGAAGCCGAGCGTCAGCCATTGCTGTACTACCTCGGTGCTGCCCGCGCAGCCAATGAGCAAGGCAATTACGAAGAGTGTGATCGTTTGCTGGAGCGCGCACTGGAGCGTCAGCCGCAGGCGGAACTGGCGATCGCTCTGAGTCATGCGCAGTTGCAGACCGACCGTGGCGATACCGACGGTGCCTTGGTGACCTTGCAAGCGATGCATGATCGTCATCCGCACAATGCGCAGACGCTGCGTCAGTTGCAGCGTTTGTATCAGCAGCGTGGCGAATGGTCGGCGGTGATCCGTTTGTTGCCGGAGTTGCGCAAGGACAAAGTCCTGCCGCCCGCCGAACTGGCAGAACTTGAGCGCCGTGCCTGGGGTGAAAACCTGTCGCTGGCAGCCCAGCGCGAAGAGGACGGCAGCGTTGGCTTGCAGTCGCTCACGCGTGCCTGGCAGCAACTCACCTCGGCGCAACGGCAAGAGCCACCGCTGGTACTGGCATACGCCGAACAGCTGCGTCAGCTGGGTGCTCAGGTCGAAGCGGAAGAAGTCTTGCGCACCGCCCTCAAGCGCAAGTACGACAGCCATCTGGCCCGTCTCTACGGTCTGGTGCGCGGTAGTGATCCGGCCCGTCAGTTGCAAACGGCCGAAGGCTGGCTGAAGGATCACCCGAACGATCCGAGCTTGCTGCTGACACTTGGCCGTCTGTGTCTGCAAACCAGCCTGTGGGGCAAGGCGCGGGATTATCTGGAAAGCAGCCTGCGTGTGCAGCGCAATCCTGAAGCCTGTGCGGAACTGGCGCGTCTGCTCGCACAGCTGGGCGATACCGAGCGCAGCAATCAGTTGTTCCAGGAGGGCCTGGGGCTGCTGGATGAGCGCCTGCTGGCCGCGCCATTGCCGGTACCGGCGCACGTCTGAAGTGGCGGGGGAGGCAGCTCCCTCGCTTACCTTTTGTGGCTGAAAATTCAACTTCGTTGAGCGCCCGAAGCAAATTCCTACAGCGGTCTACACCGATTCCTCTCAAACCTGTCGGGTTTTCCCTACACCTCTGGTGAACTGTCGGCAGGGCCTCGCCTTGAAAGGCTGACACGCTTTCCTCTACCGTAACCGTCTGTCTCTACTGTTACGGAAAAGCCATGTCGTTGGCCTGCTCACGCTCCTTGTTCTTCATGGCTTTCACTGCGGGGGCCTTTGCTCTGGGAGCTTCCTATTATCTTGAATATGCTGTGGGTCTGACGCCGTGCAGCCTGTGCCTGGTGCAGCGCCTGTTCCTCACGCTGCTGTGCGTATCCAGTGGTCTGGCGGCAGTGCATGGCCCCAAGCGCGTCGGTTTGTGGCTCTACTGGCTGTTGACGCTGGGTGCGAGTCTGGGGGGCACCACGGCTGCCTGGCGACAGGTACTGATCCAGAGTGATCCGCTGCTGCAACTGCTCAATTGCACGCCTGCCCCGGAGATGTTGTTCAGTGGTCTGCCGTGGATCTGTGCGTTGCAGAGGATGTTTAGCGGCGGTGCCGATTGTGCGGAAATTTCCTGGACACTGTTCGATCTGAGCATCCCGGAATGGAGCCTTCTGTTCTTTGTCGCGGTATCGATTCTGGCGATTTATCAATTGTTGCGGCTGGTCTGGAGTGCTCTGCAACGACCGCTCAGCGGCGAAGCGTCGCACCCGGTGCTGCTGCGGGATTAAACACTTGTATGAACTTTATCTCCTGCGTACCTTGAAGCCATAGGCGTGCGGGCATAATCTGGCCCGCACGTGTCATTGGATTTATGTTGCTCGATGACGCGCTGCCCGGCCGACCCCCTGGTCAAAATCAAAAGAGGGGCGCGGGTGTAGAGCAGCATGACCCACAAGGGAAGAGAGATCGCCATGCTCGAAAGTTGTCAGAATGCTCAGGAACGCTGGGGTGGAGTTCATCTGCTGATCGACCGCTGGTTGCAGGAGCGTGAAGATCTGATCGGCGCCTACGACAAACTCGGCGCGCAGCCTGAGTCACTGTCCGAGAGTCGCAAGCCCTTGCAGGAGTTCTGCGGCGTGCTGGTCGATTACGTCTCGGCAGGGCACTTCGAAATCTACGAACAGCTGACTGGCGAAGCCAAGGCGTTCAACGACAAGCGCGGCCTCGAACTCGCCGAAACGATCTATCCGCGCATCGATGTCATCACCGAGAAGCTGCTCGCTTTCAACGACCTGTGCGATGAAGGCAAATGCGTAGCCGAGAAGTTCAAAGAGCTCGGAGGCCTGCTGCACGAGCGCTTCGAACTTGAAGACTGCCTGATTGAAGTGCTGCACACAGCACACAAGGAAGAAGATCCGGTTCAGGCCTGATCCCGAACCCTGATCAAAAAAAACGGTGCGCCCGAAAGCGCACCGTTTTTTATTGCCTGCTCAACTCGTCGCGCCACGCAATTCCACTTCAAACACCAGCGGCGTGAACGGTGCGATCAGGTCGCCGGCACCGTCGGCGCCATAGGCCTGATCGGATGGAATCACCAATCGCCATTTCGCCCCCACCGGCATGTTCTGCAACGCGGTGCGCCAACCGGCAATCACGCTGTCGAGATTGAACCATTGCGGCTGAGTGTTCTGATCGAACACGGTGCCGTCGGGTAGGCGCCCGACATACAGCACCTGCACTTTTCCATCGGGGCCGGCCTTGGCTCCTGTGCCGGGAGTCAGTTCGGTGAGCAGGATGCCGTCGGCCAGTTCCTTCACGCCCGGTTTGGCTTTTTCAGCGGTAAGAAAACGTTGCTCGTTTTCCATCGCTGCATCGCTGGATGGCTGTGCCGAGTGCTCGGCATTCTGCGCTTCATGATCGGCGAGAATCTGTTCGATACGTGCTTCGCTCAATGCCAGCGGCTTGCCTTGATAGGCTTGTTGCAAGCCATCGACCAGTGCCTGGATCTGCAACTGCGGGACTTCCTGACGCAGGCGTTCACCGAGGCTGGCACCGAGGCTGTAGGCCAGATCGTGAGCATCGTTCGCGGTGGTTTTTTCGTCAGCGTGAGCGGCCGAAACAAGCATGCAGAGGGATAAAAAAAAGTAGCGCGACATGGGCACACTCCGTCCTGAGATGCGGTGGATTATGCCAGCGCGAACGTCTGCAACGGTGAACTGCTTTTGTCTTCGCGCAGAACATTTTCGCTTCGGTGCAACGCAACGCAATCGATACTGTCAAGATGCCCTAGCGGCGGTAACTGCAGAGGTCTAGTATGAGCCGCACTCACGTCAGCCAGGAGGTAAACCATGTCGGCCACCAAGAAGCCTGTAAATACTCCGTTGCACTTACTCCAACAACTCTCGGGCAGCTTGCTCGAGCATCTGGAAAACGCTTGCTCCCAAGCCTTGGCTGATGCTGAAAAACTGCTCGCCAAACTGGAAAAGCAACGCGGCAAGGCGCAAGAAAAACTGCACAAATCCCGCACCAAATTGCAGGACGCAGCTGCCGCCGGCAAAGCCAAGGCGCAGACCAAAGCCAAAGGCGCAGTGAAAGAACTGGAAGACCTGCTCGATGCGCTGAAGGATCGTCAGTCCGACACCCGCAGCTACATTCTGCAACTCAAGCGCGATGCTCAGGAAAGCCTGAAGCTGGCCCAGGGTGTGGGTCGCGTTCAAGAAGCCGTGGGCAAAGTGTTGTCGACCCGCGCGGCCAAGCCAGCGGCGGCACCGGCGAAAAAAGCCGCTGCCAAACCTGCTGCAGCCAAGGCTCCAGCGAAAACTGCGGCAGCCAAGCCTGCGGCAAAAGCTGCTGCTAAAACTACCGCCAAGCCTGCTGCAAAAGCACCGGTGAAAGCCGCTGCAAAACCAGCTGCCAAAGCTGCGGCAAAACCTGCAGTGAAAAAACCGGCTGCAGCGAGCGCTGCAAAACCAGCGGCTAAAACCACGGCGGCAAAACCAGCTGCCCGTACTGCCGCTGCTAAACCAGCTAGCCGTGCCGCCGCTGCCAAACCGGCTGCTGCCAAAGCTGCTCCGGTGAAAACCGCAGCCGCCAAACCGGCCGCTAAACCTGCTGCCAAAGCTGTCGCAAAACCAGCGGCAAAACCTGCTGCTCGTACTGCCGCTGCTAAACCCGCTGCCAAGACTGCCGCCAAACCGGTTGCAGCCAAACCTGCGGCAAAAGCGCCAGCCAAAGCTGCTGCCAAACCGGCTGCAAAACCAGCCGTGAAAGCCGCCGCCAAACCGGCAGCCAAGCCAGCCGCGAAACCGGCCGCTGCTGCTAAACCAGCGACTGCTGCCGCCAAGCCTGCTGCTGCAAAACCAGCCGTTAAAAAGCCAGCCGCTGCCAAACCAGCTGCCGCCAAACCGGCTACTGCTCCAGCTGCCAAGCCTGCCGCACCGGCAACTTCGACTGCGCCAGCTGCACCGGCACCTGCCGCTACTACCTCGACGCCTTCGACTGCGCCAACGCCAGCCGCTGTGTCGAGTGTCAGCAACAACCCAACCAGCGCTTCCTAAACGCCGGTAGCCGCGACGCGCAGCACTTGCAGCGCGTCGCGGTTCGGGTTGGCCGCCGTGCCAGCCAAACCTTCAAGCCAGGTCATCGCACCTGTGTCGTTTCGTGTCCATTCCTGTGCCACACCTTCCAGCCGTGACAGCAACGCTCGCTCAGCTTCCAGCTCGAGTGATTTGATCTGCTCGCGCATACCTTTCAACACCGCGTCATCCACTGCCTGCGTTTTCCATCGCATGCGCAGTGTTCGCAGCGGCTGCACCACCTCGGTATCCCACGGTGTGGTCAGCGCCTGAAGCGCGTTGATACGTTGTTCATCGCACGTCACCCCGCGCTGTTCCAGCCATAAACCGCACAACAGCAGGCACACGTTCGCGCCCGCCGTTTGCAGTTGCAGGCAGGCGTCTTCCACACCCGGACGGGCGTAGACGGCAAGGGAAAAGCTCCACAGGTCAGAGGACATCGTGCTACTCGCGCCAGTTGTGAGCGAAGCTGGTAGACTCCGCCGCCATTATGATCCGACTTCAGAACCTGACTTTACAGCGTGGCCCGCAACGTCTGCTAGAAGACGCCGAGCTGACCCTGCACGCCGGCCACAAAGCCGGTCTCATCGGTGCCAACGGCGCCGGCAAATCGAGCCTGTTCGCCTTGATTCGGGGTGAACTGCACCCCGACTCAGGTGATTGCTTCTTGCCGGCCGACTGGCGCATCGCCCACATGCGCCAGGAAATCGAGACGCTCGAGCGGCTTGCCGTCGACTATGTGCTCGATGGCGACCTGCGTCTACGCGAGGTGCAACGTGACCTCGCTGCTGCCGAAGCCGCGCATGACGGTGCCGCTCAGGCCCGCCTGCACTCGGAACTCGACAGCGCCGACGGTTACACCGCCGATGCGCGAGCGCGCAAGTTGCTCGCCGGTCTGGGTTTCACCAACGAGCAGATGGATCGTCAGGTCGGGGATTTCTCCGGTGGCTGGCGGATGCGTCTGAATCTGGCGCAAGCGTTGATGTGCCCGTCGGATTTGTTGTTGCTCGACGAACCGACCAACCACTTGGATCTCGACGCCATCATCTGGCTCGAAGAGTGGCTGAAAAACTATCCGGGCACTTTGCTGCTGATTTCCCACGACCGTGATTTCCTCGACGAAGTCGTCGATCACGTCGCGCATGTCGATCAGCGCAAGATCACCTTGTATCGCGGTGGCTACAGCGCCTTCGAGCGCGCCCGTGCCGAGCGTCTGGCCCAGCAGCAACAGGCCTACGAGAAGCAGCAGGCGCAACGTGCGCACATGGAAAGCTACATCGCCCGCTTCAAGGCGCAGGCGACCAAGGCCCGTCAGGCGCAGAGCCGGATCAAGGCCCTGGAGCGGATGGAAGAGCTGTCGGCAGCCCACGTCGATTCGCCGTTCGATTTCGTTTTCCGCGAGTCGAGCAAGATCTCCAGCCCGCTGATCGACCTGTCTGATGCGAGCCTGGGTTATGGCGACAAAACCATCCTCGAGAAGGTCAAGCTGCAACTGACCCCGGGGGCGCGGATTGGCCTGCTCGGGCCGAACGGCGCGGGTAAATCGACCCTGATCAAGAACCTCGCCGGCGAGCTGTCACCGATCGCCGGGCGCCTGACCCGTGGCGAGAACACCGTGGTCGGCTACTTCGCTCAGCATCAGCTCGACTCGCTGGATTCCAAGGCCAGCCCGTTGCTGCACATGCAGCGTCTGGCGCCGAGCGAACGCGAGCAGACCCTGCGCGACTTTCTCGGCGGCTTCGACTTCCGTGGCGCGCGCATCGACGAGCCAGTGCTGAATTTCTCCGGTGGTGAAAAGGCGCGTCTGGCTCTGGCCCTGATCGCCTGGGAACGCCCGAACCTGTTGCTGCTCGACGAACCGACCAACCACCTCGATCTGGAAATGCGCCTGGCGCTGACCATGGCGCTGCAGGAATTCAGCGGCGCGGTGCTGGTGGTGTCTCACGATCGGCATTTGCTCAAGAGCACCACCGATAACTTCTACCTGGTCGCTGACGGCAAGGTCGAAGAGTTCGATGGCGACCTCGAAGACTACGCACGCTGGCTGGTGGAATACCGTCAGCGCAATGCGCCGGTCAACAACACCCCGGTCAACCCGGACAAGACCGACAAGAAGGCTCAGCGTCAGGCGGCGGCTGCGTTGCGTCAGCAATTGGCCCCGCACAAGCGTGAAGCCGACAAGCTCGAAGCCGAGTTGGGCAAGCTTCACGAGAAGCTCGCCAAGGTCGACGCCAGCCTCGGTGACAGCGACATCTACGAGCCGGCACGCAAGAACGAATTGCGTGATCTGCTCGCCGAACAAGCCAAGCTGAAGGTTCGTGAAGGCGAGCTGGAAGAGGCGTGGATGGAAGCCCTCGAGGTGCTGGAAAGCATGCAGGCGGAGCTGGAGGCGCTGTCCTGATGGATGCGTTCAAGCTGCCGCTGCCGGCGGAGTGGGTCGAGCCAGTCTGGTTTGCCGTGCAGATTCTGCTGATCCTGCTGGCTGGTTACCTCACTCAGCGCTTCGTCGCCAAAGGCCTGACCCGGTTGGGTGAGCGCTATCCGTTTCCGCCGCAGCTGTTGATGCCGCTGCGCGGCGTATTGCGCTGGCTGATCATGGGCAGCGCGCTGATCTTCGTGCTGGAACGCCTCGGCGTTTCGGCCACGGTGTTGTGGACGGCGCTGTCGGGTTTCGTCGCGGTGGCGGCGGTCGCGTTCTTCGCGATGTGGAGTGTGCTGTCGAACCTGCTTTGCGCGATTTTGATTTTTACCGTCGGGCCGTTTCGGCTGGGCGATATCGTTGAGCTGGTGGACACCACGGACAAGCCAGGCGTCAAAGGCCGGGTGGTGGCGATCAATCTGCTTTACACCACGTTGATCGAGGCTGAAGAGCTGGGGACTGGCAGCGCGATGGTGCAAGTGCCCAATAGTCTGTTCTTCCAGCGCTCGGTGCGGCGTTGGCGTGGGACGGATGTGTTTCCGTCGAGCGGTTTCGAGAAGTAGATTCTGCGGCGTCTATTCTGACGCCTTCGCGAGCAAGCTCGCTCCCACATTTGATCGCGGTCTACTGTGGGAGCGAGCTTGCTCGCGAAGGGGCCCTCAGCAGCACCTGCAACATTCAGCAAAAATTGGTAGTCATCCATTCAAACCCGCATTAGCTTAGGCATTTGTCACGAGCATGAATCGAGGTGTGCGATGGAGCTTCAAACATGGCTGGCGTTTTTTGCCGCCTGCTGGGTGATCAGCCTTTCTCCGGGTGCTGGCGCCATTGCGTCGATGTCCAGCGGTCTGCAATACGGGTTCTGGCGCGGTTACTGGAACGCCCTCGGCTTGCAAATCGGTCTGGCGGTGCAGATTGCGATTGTCGGCGCCGGTGTTGGCGCGATCCTCACCGCTTCGGCCACGGCCTTCCACGCGATCAAATGGTTCGGTGTCGCTTATCTTGTGTATCTGGCCATCAAGCAGTGGCGTGCACTGCCCATGGACATGAGCGATGACGCAGCAGTGCGGCCGATCGGCAAACCGCTGGCGCTGGTGTTCCGTGGCTTTCTGGTAAACATCAGCAACCCCAAGGCCTTGGTCTTCATGCTCGCGGTGCTGCCGCAGTTCATCAATCCGCATGCGCCGCTGTTGATTCAGTACGTGGTGATCGGCGTGACCATGGTTTGTGTCGACCTGATTGTCATGGCCGGCTACACCGGTCTGGCGTCGAAGGTGTTGCGTCTGTTGCGCACCCCGCAGCAGCAGAAGCGCATGAACCGTACATTTGCCGGGCTGTTCATCGGTGCGGCGGCGTTTATGGCGACGTTGCGTAAAGCGGCGGCTTAAAGCGTGTAGCCACAAAAAAAGGCGACCTTTGCGGGTCGCCTTTTTTGTGCCTGGGACGCAGAGCGGCCAGGGGTCAGCGCAAGATTACCGGCGCAGTATCACGCGGCAAGTTGTTGCGTTGCGCCGGCTCACGCGGCTGCTCGTAACCGCCACCACCGAGCTGCATGCTCAGTTGCCCGGCCACGTCCTCACCCAGCGCCTTCGACACGTCACGCACCACCCGTGGACGGTTCAGCGAGATCTTGATGTCGCGATGGTTCACCAGTTTGGTGTCCTGCGCTTCGCCCATCGCCGTGAAGGCCGAGGTGATCTCGAAGGTCTTGGTGTTGATCAGACTGAAGTCCGCCACCAGCGTCAGGCCCAGCACCGCCGAATAGCTGTCGGTGTTCGCCAGCTCGTTGATGTCTTGGGTGAAGTCGATATCCGACACGGTACCGAACAGCACGTAGTCGGCGCCTTTGAAGTTACCGGCCTTGATGCGCTTGATCACATCGTAGACGTCACCCTTGGACGACGCGGTGTACGGCGTGCCCTGCACCAATTGGAACATACCGGTGCGCAGAATTTCACCCTTGATGTCGCCGGTGAATTTACGCAGCTCGCCTTGCTCGATGTAGCTGGTGCTCGCTTCGATCTCGTTGTAGCTCGACGAGCCGCTGGAGCTGTAGTAACCCTCGCGGTGATTGCTCTGGGCCGAAACGATGTGGATGTATTGCTCCACACGTTCCTGATAGGCCAGATCCGTCACCGCGACTTTCGGGGCCGCCTGCACGCTGAACGCGCAAGCCAGGGCCATCATGCCAATCCATGCGCGCATTGATTAACGCTCCGTGGTTTTGCGGATCTCTTTTTCGTCCATCCACTCGGCCAGACCGCTTTCAACGTCGATCAGTTGCAGGCTGAATTTGTAGAAGACGTCCTTGTAGTCGCTGCTGCGCTTGACGATCGAGCTGATCGAGCCTTCGATGCGGTACTTGGCGGCAACCATGTTACCGGTCTTGGCCACGGTGCTCTTCTTGTACAGGCCGCTCTGGTTTTGCAGCTTGAGCTGGTCAACCTGGCTCTGCATCGCGTTGTTGTCGCTGGCGAAACGCGCAACACCGGTCTTCATCAGCTGAGTCTTGATGCTGGTGGTGATTTCGCGAGTGTCGATGTACTCGCTGGTCTTGTTCTTCACGTCGTAGACCTGAACCACCGGACGGCCCTGCAGAATGCCGGACTGGGCCAGCGAGCGGGTCATCGACTCGGCGATCATTTGCAGGTCGGTCGAACCGAATTCATTGGTCACGGTTTCAACCGCTTTGGTGTCGCCGTAGCTGATGTTCTTGCTGCCCAGGGTCGGCGAAGTGTTGGCGCAACCGGAGGCCAGCAGGGCGATGACGGCGATGCAGGAAAAGCGTGCAAACATGGGAATGCTCTCTAAATCAGGAATAGGGTGGCAGGCTTACGGCGTCTTGATTTCCAGACGGAAGTCCACGGCTTTCGTGGTCGGGGCGATGCCTTGAATAAAGCTGGTCTGGGCGCCGTACATCATTTGGCTTTTCCACACTTCTTCTTCGGCAATCGGGAAGCCTTCCGCGCCGAGCCAGGCGAAGCGGTAGTAGAAAATCTTGTTGCTGTTGAGGGTGTTGCTCAACTGCACATTGACCGTCATGAAGCCGTTTTCGCGGGCGACGCGCATGGCGCCGACGACGATGTGTTTCTGCGGACCCATGGCCACGACTTTGCTCGCGGCGCTGCCCGGCTCTGGCGGTGGCGGGGTGGCGCAGCCGCTCGCCAGCAAGGCGAGGGCGGCGACGGCGATGAGTTTGAAGCGCATGCAAAGACTCCGTTCTTAAGGTTGTTTGAGGCTGGCGACGTTGGTCGCGCTGGCGCTCGGGATGACGTGGGCGGCGAGGCCACCGGCGAACACCTGGTTGCCGACGGCGCGCAGGGTGATCACCTGATAACGCTGGTCGACGGTGACCTTGACTACCGAACCGCCGACGGCGCTCGGCAGACTGACCTGGTGCTCACCCTTTTTCAGACGCAGACGCACCACTTGGGTATTGTCCGGCAGGGTACGCCACGTACGGGTATCGGCACCTTCGAGCACAGCTGAAGAGATACCGACGGCGAGGCCGGCCAGCGGGTTGGTTTCGTTGATCTTCTTCTGCGCTACACCTTTGGTGATTGCACGCACGGTGGTGCGCAGAATGATCCCCGGCATGTCGTCACGCAGGGCGCGGCGGGACATGGCGGTGGTGCTGTTGAGCGCGGTCAGATCGACCTGCTGACCATCGACACCGATCTGTGCGAACGGCGCGGTGGAGGTGTCCGGTTTGATGATCGGAAACGACAGCGGCGTGATCACCACGTTGTTGGAGATCGGCAATGGCAACGGTACGCGGATCGAGTCGCGGGCCGGCGCCAGACCGCTTTGCACCACGATCAGGATGTCGCTGTCGTCGGACTTGCTTGGCTTGTCGAGATTGACCAGCGCCTGTTCCAGCAGCGGCGTGTTCGGGCGCAGTTCGGCAGCCTTGCGGTAGCCCGGTGCAGCCAGGCCTTTCTCGCCCAACGCTTCATAGACGAAACCGGACAGATAATGGCTGAACGCACTCTGGTAGCTGTTTTTCAGGCCAACCACTTCCGGCGCGTCGAGACTGGCGACCGGATAACCCTGCAGATCTTTGTACTGCGTCTTGATCCCTTCTTTCTCGGCCTCTTCCTCGCTCTTGAGGTATTCCTTGTCGCGCAGGTCGGCGATCACCGCTTCACGTTCGTGAGTTTTCTTGATCGCAGTGCGTGCACCGTCGAAGTCATTGACCGCCAGCAGGTTCAGGGCCATCTGCGTGGTCAGCATGACTTTTTCGTAGTCGTAGCCTTCGTAGCGACGCACTTTGTCGTTGACGATGAAGCTGCCGAACTGGGCCAGGTACTTACCGGTGTCGAGCTTGACCGAATCTTCCCACTGACCCACCACTACATCGGCGCTGGTCCAGGCGTTCTGGCTGCCGGAGAGGTCGCCCTTGGCGCGCAGCAGCTCACCTTTCTCGAAGTAATAGAGCAGGTCTTTGTCCGGGCCGGTGTTGTTCTTTTCCAGCAAAGTCAGTGCGGCGTCAACGTTGCCGGTGGCCAGTTGCTGGTTGGTCTGTGCCAGTTCGGAATCGTAGTTGCGAAACGCCGAACAGCCGGACAGCAGAGTGACGGCGCTGAGCGCGATCAGAGTGGGGGCGCGGAATGCCATGGGGGTACTTCTTCCCTGGAGTAATACAGCCGCGGATGCTGGTCGGGCTGGTGTGACCCATCGGCGGTGGCGCTGGCCTCCTGCCAATTCCTCATAATCAGAGGAGCTTTAATGCCGTTTCGCGATAGCGAGGGCGCGGCATTATAAGCGGGTGGTGATGGCTATGTAATAGCTTTTTAATTGCACTGGTTAGTTAGGTGCCATTACTTGCTTCGAGTGGGTTGCGTTCTCCGGCAAAGGCGTCGCAGGAGCAACATAGGCCGACCCCACGTAATAGGTCTGATCCCGGAACACGCGCAGATTGAGTATTTGGTGATCCTGATCGACGCGTAAGGTCAGGGGATGACCCGGGGGGTAGAAGGGGACGTCGATCTTGTGCAGGCCCTTTTTCAGGCGCAGACGGGTGACCAGTGTCTTGTCGGGCAGGGCGCGCCAGGTGCGTGTGTCAGCCTCCTCGAAAGGATCCTGCGTTGTCACCACCAATGAAGCCTTGGCCGGGTTGCGCTCGTTTTCATGTGTCTGGCCGATGGCGGCCATATTGGCGCGGAACATGGCGCGCGAGATGATCTGCGGCATGTCGTCACGCAGTGTTCGCATGGCCATGTCGGTCACGCTGTTGACGACCGTCAACGGCTGCTTACGGCCATCAACCTTCAGGTGATTGAAGGTCGGGGTGACGGCGTCCGGAATCATCACCGGAAAGGATATCGGCGCGACGATGACCAGGTTTTCGTTCAGGCGCACCGGAATCGGCACTTGCACCGAGCTGCGAGCCGGTGCCAGCCCGCTTTGCACAATAATCAGCACGTCGCTTTCATCGGCCTTGGCTGCAGGCTTGTCGAGGTTACGCAAAGCGTTCTGCAGAAACGGCATGTCCGGGCGCAGTTCGATGGCTTGGCGATAACCGGGCGCCGCGAGGTCGCGCTCACCCAAGGCTTCGTAAGTGAACCCGGCCAGATAGTGGCTGAACGCACTTTGATAGCCGTTCTTCAGTTCGAGCACGTGTGGCGCATCGAGAATCGCCACCGGATAACCTTGCAGATCTTTGTAACGCAGGGTGATGCCTTGGGTCTTGGCCTGTGCCTGCGCCTCTTCGTATTGCACTTCGCGCTGGCGGGCAATCAGGGCTTCGCGTTCATGGGTCTTCTTGATATCGGCGCGGGCGCCATCGAAATCGTTGACGGATAACTGGTTGAGGGCCATCTGCGTGGTCAGCATGACTTTTTCATAGTCATAGCCTTCGTAGCGCAGCAGTTTGTCGTTGACGAGCATGGTGCCCATTTCATTACCGAACCGGGTCAGCAGCTTCATGGCGCCGGCAGGGTTGGCCTCTTCGCGCTGAAAGATCATGCGGTCGGCGGTGCGCCAGTCTGCCTGGCTTTCCGGCAACGCACTGCCGGCGCTGAGAATGGCGCCTCTTTCCAGGTAATACAGCAGATCCTTGTCTTCCCATGGGTTATGCCTTTCCATCAACACCAGCGCACCGTCGAGATTGCCCTGGGTCATCTGATCGGTGGTCTGTTGCATCTCCAGATCGTAATTGCGCAGCGCGGCGCAACCGCTCAGGTGCACGATAGTGCTGAACAGCAGAAATAGCAGCAGGCAAGGGCGCATGGGAGGCGGGTTCTTCCTTGAACGGCAACGGCGGGGAGTGGCGCATTATAGGGCTGGTTTGCAGCTGCCGGGCGTTATGGATTGCGCTAGGCTTGCCCGCTCACCGATCAATTGAGTTGCGGCCTTTCAATGAATCAACTGCTGGCTATGCGTGCGTTCCGTTGCATCGTCGAGTGTCGTGGTTTCAGTGCTGCTGCTGAACGACTCGACACTACGCACTCGACGATCTCCCGGCAGTTGCAGCAACTGGAAGCCGAGCTCGGCACCCGCCTGATCAATCGCAACACCCGGCGCTTCAGCCTGACCACTGCGGGGCAGCAGTATTACGTCGCGTGTGTGGATATCCTCGATCGCCTTGATCAGGCTGCCGTGGCAGTCGGTCAGGCCCATGAAACACCCAGTGGGGTATTACGCGTCAGCGCACCGGTGGTGATCGGCACGCTGGAACTGGCGAATTGGCTGCCGGCTTTTCAACAGCGTTATCCCGAGATCGAAGTCGATCTGTCCTGCGATGACCGTTTTGTCGATTTGATCGCCGAAGGGTTTGATCTGGCGTTGCGCATCTGTGGGCCGCTTGACGACTCATCACTGGTAGCGCGATTGCTCACGGTGTCGGACATGTTGTTGGTCGCTTCACCCGCTTATGTCGCTCGGCATGGTCTGGTGCGACAGGTGCGGGAATTGGCCGAGCATCAGTTGCTGGCGTTCGCCGGTGGCAGCGACTGGGCGCTGACCGATGCGCGCGGAGTGACCACGCAAATCCGCGCGAATGGGCGCTTCAAGGCCGATTCGATCAGCTCACTGCACGCCGCCGCACTGGCCGGTGTCGGTATCGCCGCATTCACCCGGGCGACGGTGCAGGATGACTTGTTGAGCGGTCGGCTGGTGCAGATCCTGCCCAATTACACCCTCGGTCAGCGGCACTATTACGCGCTGTATCCCCACGCCCGGCATATGGCGCTCAAGGTCAAAGTGTTCGTTGAGTTCATGACCGAGCACTACCGCGGCATCAGTCCGGTGTTGCGTTGAATGCCGACAAAGCTTGAGGGAAACGCGTTCGAAGTGAACAATATGTAACTTCGCATTTCCATTTGAGAATTCTTCATGACTGCCTCGTCCCGTTTCCTGGCCTGGCTGGTGTTCCCGTTGTTTGCGCTGAGCAGCTTCAATCTGCTGGCCGATACCGTGGAAGGCGCACCGCAAGCGCTGCACCTGCTCGATTACATCAGCGCCGACTACCCGCCGACGGTAGCGGCGGGCAAGGTTGTCGATGACGCCGAATACCGCGAGCAACTGGAGTTCACTCGGGCGCTGCAAGGCTTGATCGCCGGCATGCCGGCCAAGCCTGAAAAGGTTGCGCTGGAGCAAGGTGTCAGCGCTTTGCAGGCGGCGATCAGTGCGAAACAGGACGGCGCCGAAGTGGCCCGTCAGGCACGGCAACTGGGCGCACAACTGGCCGTGGCGTATGAAGTCAGCCAGGCGCCGATCATCACCCCCGATCCTACCCGGGGAGCGCCGCTCTATGCGCAGAATTGCTCGGTGTGCCACGGCGACAGCGGCGCCGGTGATGGCCCGGCGGGCCTCGGCATGAGCCCGGCACCGGCCAATCTGCGTGAGGCGGCGCGGCTGGATCACCTGAGTCTGTATGCGATCTACAACACCCTGGGTCAGGGCGTTGAAGGCACCGACATGCCGGCGTTTGCCGATCAGCTCGATGATCGGCAGCGCTGGGATCTGGCGACTTACATCGCCGGTTTCAGCGCTGATCCGGCGGCAGCCAAGTCCGAGAAGACCTACAACATCGCCGATCTGGCGCGCCAGACCCCGGCCGAAGTGCAGGCCGCCGAAGGCCCGCAAGCGGCGGCGACGTTCCGTGCGCAACGCGCGCAGCCGCCGCAGGTCAAGCGTGGCCCGGCACAGTTGCTCGACTACACCGCTGCAACCCTGGACAAGAGCCTCGCCGCGTATCGCGCTGGCGAACACGATCAGGCCTACGATCTGTCGGTCGCGGCGTATCTGGAAGGCTTCGAACTGGTCGAGAGTTCGCTGGATAACGTCGACGCCAACGTGCGCAAAGACACTGAAAAATCGCTGATGGCGTATCGGCAATCGTTGCAGGACGGCTTGCCGGTCGAGCAGGCCGAGCAGCGTCTGGAAGCGGCCAAGGCTAAGTTGAAAGAGTCCGCCGGGTTGCTTGGCAGCGATGGTCTGAGCTGGTCGCTGAGCTACATCTCCGGTCTGCTGATTCTGCTGCGCGAAGGCCTGGAAGCGATTCTGGTGCTGGCGGCGATCCTCGCGTTCCTGCGCAACACCGGCCAGCAATCGGCGGTGCGCAGCGTCAACGTCGGTTGGGGGCTGGCGCTGCTGGCCGGCCTTGGTACCTGGGCGTTGGCGGCGTATGTCATCGATGTCAGCGGTTCGCAGCGTGAGCTGCTGGAAGGCGCGACGGCGCTGTTCGCCAGCGTCATGGTCCTGTGGCTCGGCGTGTGGATGCATGACCGTCGCCACGCAGCGGCCTGGCAGGATTACATCAAGAGCAGTCTGGTCGGTGGTGGCGGACGTTTCGGCTTCGCGATTCTGGCGTTCTTCTCGGTGTATCGCGAGTTGTTCGAAGTGATCCTGTTCTATGAAACCCTGTGGTTGCAGGCCGGCCCGGCCGGGCATGACGCGGTGCTTGCAGGTGGCGCGACGGCACTGGTGCTGCTGGTTGGTCTGGCGTGGGTGATTCTGCGCGGTTCGGCGAAACTGCCGCTGACGCTGTTCTTCAGTATCAACGCGGCGCTGCTGTGTGCGCTGTCGGTGGTGTTTGCCGGGCATGGCGTGAAGGCCTTGCAGGAAGCCGGGATCTTCGGCACGCGGCCGGTGGCGTTCTTTGAATTCGACTGGCTGGGGATTCATGCCGATGCGTATTCGCTGACGGCGCAGGCGGTGGCGATTCTGGCGATCGTTGTGTTGTATGGGCGTAGTTGGGTGGCGGAGAAGCGGCGGGTAGTCGCTTAACAACATTCGCTGCGCTCACATTCGCGAGCAGGTCGAATCGTCGCACCGTCGCTCCCACAGGTTTAGCGTTACCCTTGTGGGAGTGAGCTTGCTCGCGAATTGTTTTTGGAGGTTAGAAAAATGCGTGTATGGATCGATGCCGACGCCTGCCCACGGGCGGCAAAGGATCTGGTGGTGAAATTTGCGCTCAAGCGTCAGTTTGAAGTGGTGCTGGTGGCCGGGCAGCCGCAGATCAAGCCGGGGCTGGCCATCGTCAAGTTGATCGTGGTGCCGAGTGGGCCGGATGCGGCGGACGATTATCTGGTCGAGCACGCGGTACCCGGTGAGCTGGTGATATGCAGTGATATCCCGCTGGCTGATCGGCTGGTGAAGAAGGGCGTCGCGGCGCTCGACCCGCGCGGCAAGGAGTTCGATGCGCAGAACATGGGCGAGCGCTTGGCCGTACGCAACCTGTTCACCGATCTGCGTGAGCAGGGCCAGATGAGTGGCGGACCGGCGCCGTTTGGCGATCGCGAGAAGCAAGCGTTCGCCAATGCGCTGGACCGGATCCTCACGCGCCTGACCCGCAAACCTTAAGCCCTACACAAATCCCCTGTGGGAGCGAGCCTGCTCGCGATAGCGGTCGGACATTCAACAGATATGTTGCCTGATACACCGCCATCGCGAGCAGGCTCACTCCTACAGTAGACCGTGTCAGGCGTCGTTTTCGTGGGTCAGCTCGAGCACGCGGTCGACCAGTTTGTTGATCCCCGACGCCGCCTCACTGATGTTCTGCGCCAGCATGTAAGCCGGGGTGGTCACCAGTTTGCGCGCCTTGTCTTCGATGATGTCGGTCACCGCGCAGTCTTCGTGGGTGGCGCCCATCTTGTTCATCGCCGTGGCGGTGTCGGTGTCGTTGCCGATGGTGCAGATCACGCCCGGGCCGTAGATCTTTGCCGCGAGTGCCGGCGAGATGCACATCAGGCCCACCGGTTTGCCCGCTTCGGCAAACGCCTCGGCCAGTGCCAGCACTTCAGGCTGCACGCTGCAGCCAGCGCCTTCGACGGCGAAATTGGACAGATTCTTCGCCGCACCAAAACCGCCGGGCACGATCAGCGCATCGAAGTCGTCGACATCAGCCTCGCGGATGTCCTTGATGTTGCCACGAGCGATGCGCGCCGATTCCACCAGAACGTTGCGCGACTCGGGCATTTCTTCGCCGGTCAGGTGGTTGATCACGTGCAGTTGCGCGATGTTCGGAGCAAAGCACTGCACCTGGGCGCCGCGTTGGTCGAGGCGCAGCAGGGTGATGACACTTTCATGGATCTCGGCGCCGTCGTACACGCCACTGCCGGACAGGATCACTGCAACTTTTTTGCTCATGGGTTTCTCTCCAGATTCATGGCGCTAAATGTCCACTAAATTGTCGCGCGTTGCCATAGGCTCAAGGGGTGGCTGCACCTGCATGGAGCGCTTTCTACATGGATCGCAACAACGGCGGGGTGTTCATTATTTGGGGTTGCCTGCTGCGTAACGAGCGGGAGATTTTTGGCGCGAAGACGCCGCTGGCGAACTTGAATGCGCCAGAGCAGCGAGGATGAAAAGTGACGTATCTGACTGAAAGAGTCAGCCAGCCCGCTCAGTGCCGGCGGGCTGTAGCAGGTCGCCAGCGCGTTACTCGGCTGGCGTCTTCGGTTCGGCAGGCTTGGACGCTTCGGCTTGATTCAGCAGTGCAGCTTTTGCGGCTTGCTCGTCGGCGTAAACCTGCTTGGCCAGGCGCGCATTCTTGAAGCGGCGGCGTAGCCACAGGCCAACGCCAAGAATCAGCAGCGCACCCAGTACCCACAGCTCGTACTTCTTGATGCTGCCGAGCATGCCTTCCAGCACCGCGCCGAAGTGGTAGGCGGCCGCAGCCAGCGCTGTCGCCCAGATCGCGGCGCCAATGCCGTTGAGCAGCAGATAACGCCCCGGCGGATAACCCGACAGACCGATCGCCACCGGCATCACCGTGCGCAAGCCATAGACGAAGCGGAAGCTCAGCACCCAGATGTCCGGATGCTTGCGAATGTGCTCCAGCGCGCGGTCACCCATCATCTGCCAGCGCGGTTTGCGCGCGAGTAATTTGCGCCCGTGCTTGCGGCCGAGGAAGTACCACAGCTGATCGCCGGCATAGCTACCGAAGAACGCCACGACCACCACCATATTGATGTCCATGTATCCACGGAACGCGAGGAAGCCCGCGAGCACCAGAATGGTTTCGCCTTCGAAAAACGTGCCGAGGAACAAGGCAAAGTAGCCAAAGTCATGCAGAAATTGTTGGAGCATTGTCTGGGTGCTGGCGAAATGAACGCGCAGCCTAACCCTTCGGACACATTCATGAAAGTGTCCAAATGTGTCTCGACGTGAACAATTCCTACACAGAGAATGGAATGCGGCTACATGTCGCGGGTCTCACACAACTGTCATCTGTTCGTCATAATGGCCGTCTATAACTGTCACGCTCGCCCGTTTGCGCGGGCTCAGGAGTCTGCCGTGAGCTTTACCCCTGCCAATCGTCTGTTCCCAGCCACACGCCTGCGTCGCAATCGTCGTGATGATTTTTCGCGGCGGCTGGTGCGGGAAAATGTGCTGACGGTCGATGACCTGATCCTGCCGGTGTTCGTGCTCGACGGTGAAAACCGCCGCGAAGCCGTGGCCTCGATGCCCGGGGTAGAGCGGTTGACTATCGATCTGCTGCTCGAAGAAGCGGCGAAGTGGGTCGAGCTGGGGATTCCAGCGTTGGCGCTGTTCCCGGTCACCCCTCCTGAACTGAAATCCCTCGACGCCGCTGAAGCCTGGAACCCCGAAGGCATCGCCCAGCGCGCCACCCGTGCGCTGCGTGAGCGTTTCCCGGAGCTGGGGGTAATTACCGACGTCGCGCTTGATCCGTTCACCACCCACGGCCAGGACGGCATCCTCGACGAAGAAGGCTACGTGCAGAACGACGTCACCGTCGACGCACTGGTCCGCCAAGCCCTGTCCCATGCCGAAGCCGGCGCTCAGGTTGTCGCGCCTTCGGACATGATGGACGGTCGTATTCAGGCGATCCGCGAAGCGCTGGAAATCGCCGGACACGTCAACGTGCGGATCATGGCTTATTCGGCCAAGTACGCCAGCGCCTATTACGGCCCGTTCCGTGATGCAGTCGGCTCGGCGTCGAACCTCGGCAAGGCCAACAAGGCTTCTTATCAGATGGACCCGGCCAACAGCGACGAAGCGCTGCACGAAGTCGGTGCAGACTTGTCTGAAGGCGCGGACATGGTCATGGTCAAACCGGGCATGCCCTACCTGGACATTCTTTTCCGGGTAAAAGATGCCTTCAAAGTGCCGACCTTCGTCTATCAGGTTAGCGGCGAATACGCCATGCACATGGCGGCGATCCAGAATGGCTGGTTGAGCGAGGCGGTGATTCTCGAATCACTGACCGCCTTTAAACGTGCCGGCGCTGATGGCATCCTGACTTACTTTGCTGTCCGCGCCGCTCAATTGTTACGAGAGCAGAAATAGCCCTCCCAGGAACATTCAATGAATACCGAAGGACTCACGGAAGTTGCAGTAAAAGAAGCTCAACCGGTGGTCGAGCAAATCACCGAAACCCCGCCGGAGCTGGAGCCAGCGCCACCCGCGCCGGCGGCCGAACCTGCGGCGGTGGTGCCGGCGATCGCCATTCCGGGCCTGGATGACAGCAGCCTGTACATCCACCGCGAGCTTTCGCAACTGCAATTCAACATCCGCGTGCTGGAGCAGGCGCTGGACGAGTCCTATCCGTTGCTGGAACGCTTGAAGTTCCTGCTGATCTTCTCCAGCAACCTCGACGAATTCTTTGAAATCCGCGTCGCCGGCCTGAAGAAGCAGATCACCTTCGCCCGTGAACAGGCCGGTGCCGATGGTCTGCAACCGCATCAGGCGCTGGCGCGGATCAGCGAGCTGGTCCACGGTCACGTTGACCGTCAGTATGCGATCCTCAACGACATCCTGTTGCCGGAGCTGGAAAAGCATCAGGTGCGTTTCATCCGTCGCCGCAACTGGACGGTCAAGCTCAAGACTTGGGTGCGCCGCTACTTCCGCGACGAGATCGCGCCGATCATCACCCCGATCGGCCTCGACCCGACGCACCCGTTCCCGCTGCTGGTGAACAAGAGCCTGAACTTCATCGTCGAGCTGGAAGGTATCGACGCCTTCGGTCGCGACTCCGGTCTGGCAATTATCCCGGCACCGCGTCTGCTGCCACGGATCATCAAGGTGCCGGAAGAAGTCGGCGGCCCGGGCGACAACTATGTGTTCCTGTCGTCGATGATCCACGCCCACGCCGATGACCTGTTCCAGGGCATGAAGGTGAAGGGCTGCTACCAGTTCCGTCTGACCCGAAACGCCGACCTGGCGCTCGACTCCGAAGATGTAGAAGACCTGGCCCGCGCGCTGCGTGGCGAGTTGTTCTCGCGTCGTTACGGTGATGCGGTGCGTCTGGAAGTCGCTGACACTTGCCCGAAACACCTCTCGGACTACCTGCTCAAGCAGTTCAACCTGAGCGAGAGCGAGTTGTATCAGGTCAACGGCCCGGTCAACCTGACGCGGCTGTTCAGCATCACCGGCCTGGACAGTCATCCGGAGCTGCAAT
This sequence comes from Pseudomonas sp. CROZ-RG-20F-R04-15, assembly GCF_022662375.1. Lineage (GTDB taxonomy): Bacteria > Pseudomonadota > Gammaproteobacteria > Pseudomonadales > Pseudomonadaceae > Aquipseudomonas. Next base: position 87,317 of record NZ_JAKNQL010000009.1, read on the forward strand.
ACACGCCGTTCACCCCGCAGATCCCGAAACTGCTGCAGAACAGCGAAAACATTTTCAGCGTGGTCAGCAAGCAGGACATCCTGCTGCTGCACCCGTTCGAGTCGTTCACCCCGGTGGTCGACCTGCTGCGTCAAGCCGCGAAAGACCCGCACGTACTCGCTGTGCGCCAGACCCTGTACCGCTCGGGCGCCAACTCCGAGATCGTCGATGCGCTGGTCGATGCCGCGCGTAACGGCAAGGAAGTCACGGCGGTCATCGAGCTGCGTGCGCGGTTCGACGAAGAGTCCAACCTGCAACTGGCCAGCCGCCTGCAAGCAGCCGGTGCGGTGGTGATTTACGGCGTGGTCGGCTTCAAGACCCACGCCAAGATGATGCTGATCCTGCGTCGCGAGGCCGGCGAGATTGTGCGTTACGCGCACCTCGGCACCGGTAACTACCACGCCGGCAACGCCAAGCTTTACACCGACTACAGCCTGCTGACCTCCGACGATGCCTTGTGCGAAGACGTCGGCAAACTGTTCAGCCAGTTGATCGGCATGGGTAAAACCCTGCGCATGAAGAAGCTGCTGCATGCGCCGTTCACCCTGAAGAAGGGCATGCTCGATATGATCACCCGCGAGACGCAATTTGCGCTCGACGGCAAACCGGCGCACATCATCGCCAAGTTCAACTCGCTGACCGATCCGAAGATCATCCGCGCGCTGTACAAGGCCAGCCAGTCCGGCGTGCGCATCGATCTGGTGGTGCGCGGCATGTGCTGCCTGCGTCCGGGGATTGCCGGGGTTTCGCACAACATCCATGTGCGTTCGATCATCGGTCGCTTCCTTGAACACACACGGGTGTTCTACTTCCTCAATGGCGGCGACGAGCAGATGTTCCTCTCCAGTGCTGACTGGATGGAACGCAACCTCGACAAGCGCGTCGAGACTTGCTTCCCGGTCGAAGGTAAAAAGCTGCTGACCCGGGTGAAGAAAGAGCTGGAGTTGTACCTGACCGATAACACCCACAGCTGGAGCTTGCAGTCGGATGGTCGTTACATCCGCAATACGCCGACTGGCAATCAGAACCCGAGGAGTGCGCAGGCGACGTTGCTGGAGCGGTTGGGCAGCCCCATCCTGCCGGTGAGCAGCTAAAGCCAAGAGCAAGAGCCCCCTAACCCTCTCCCGGAGGGAGAGGGGACAGACCGAGGTGTCTTACGCTATACGCCGACCTGAGAAATCGAGTCGAACTCAGGTTTGAACTGCGCCCAGATCGGCTCCCTCTCCCTCGGGAGAGGGCTGGGGTGAGGGGCATCGATCTCACGCACACCACTAAATCCCGGCCGAACACCCAATAAAAAAGGCGATCCAGAAGGATCGCCTTTTTTTGCGCCTGAGATTTAACTCAGTGAACAGTAAGCACAATCCCCACCCGCGTCAGCCAATCCGCCTCAAGCCCGAAATCCGCTTGAGTCAGCTGATTCTCATCCAGCCAGTTCTCCGGAAACTCCACATCCAGGTTGTCACCCTTCGCATGCAACACCACCTGCGGCATCGCCTGAGTTCCACGAATGTGGTGGAACAGAATCGCAAAGCGCAGCAGCACGCACAGGCGAATCAGCTTGTCGCCGTCGTCGCCAAAGTCAGCAAACTTGTCCTTGGGAATATTACGGCGATGGCCGCGCACCAATAGCGCGAGCATGTGTTGGTCTTCGCGGGAGAAGCCGGCGAGGTCCGAGTGTTCGATCAGGTAGGCACCGTGCTTGTGGTAGTGATAGTGGGCGATATCGAGGCCGACTTCGTGCACTTTCGCCGCCCAACCGAGGAGTTCGCGCCAGATGCCGTCGTCCAGCTCCCAGTCCGCCGCCACTTGATCGAACGCGTGCAAGGCTTTGCGCTCAACCCGCGCCGCCTGTTCCAGATCGACGTGGTAACGCTCCATCAGCGAGGTCAGGGTGCGTTCGCGCACGTCTTCGTGATGATGGCGGCCGAGCAGGTCGTACAGCACGCCTTCACGCAGCGCGCCGTCGCAGTGGTCCATGCGTTGCAGTTCGAGAGCATCGAAGATCGCTTCGAGAATCGCCAGACCCGCCGGGAAAATGGTTCGGCGATCCGGTTTGATGCCTTCAAAATCGATCTTGTCGACGTCGCCAAGTTTGAACAGGCGACGCTTGAGCCACGCCAGACCTTCGGCGTTCACTTCGCCAGTGCCGTGTCCGCCGGCCTTAAGCGCCAGGCCAATGGCGCGGATGGTGCCTGAAGAGCCGATGGCCTCATCCCAGGTCAGCCGATGCAGAGCGTGTTCGATGCTCATGATCTCCAGCCGCGCCGCCGTGTACGCCTGGGCGTAGCGGGCCGGGGTGATCTTGCCGTCCTTGAAATAGCGCTGGGTGAAGCTGACGCAGCCCATTTGCAGGCTTTCACGCAGCAGCGGCTCGAAGCGCTGGCCGATGATGAATTCGGTACTGCCGCCGCCGATGTCGGCGACCAGGCGTTTGCCGGGGGTGTCGGCGAGGGTGTGCGACACGCCCAGATAAATCAGGCGCGCTTCTTCACGGCCGGAGATGACTTCCACCGGATGGCCGAGGATTTCTTCGGCGCGGTGGATGAATTCGAGGCGGTTGCGCGCTTCTCGCAAAGCGTTGGTACCAACGATACGCACGGCGCCCAGCGGCATACCGTTGATCAGTTGAGCGAAGCGCTTGAGGCAATCGAGGCCGCGTTGCATCGATTCTTCGTTGAGCTTGCGCTCATCGTCGATGCCGGCAGCCAGTTGAACCTTCTCGCCGAGCCGTTCGAGAATGCGGATTTCGCCATTCTGGGCCTTGGCCACGACCATGTGAAAGCTGTTGGAGCCCAGGTCGATTGCGGCGATCAGGGACAGATTCTTGGCTTGGGATTGCGGCATGGTCAGGGGGTCTCGGTCGATAACCTCGACATCGTGCCACGATCAAACGCTGGCGCCAACGCGCATGGTTCAAACCGTTGATTCAACGCAGAAAGTCTGGAGATCGCGGCGCGGCCATTCGCGAGCAAGCTCGCTCCCACAGGTGACCGCATTCCAATGTGGGAGCGAGCTTGCTCGCGAAGAGGGCATCACTGCCTCAGAAGATCTTCAGGCTGTCGCTTCCACCGTGCCAATAAAGTTCGCCAGCTCCGCCGTCTGCGGATTGGCAAACAGCACCTTCGGATCCCCCACCTCATGCACCTTGCCATGGTGCATGAACACCAGTTTGTCCCCGACCTCGCGGGCAAAGCGCATTTCATGGGTGACCATGATCAATGTCATGCCTTCCTTGGCCAGTTGCCGCACCACGCTGAGCACTTCATTGACCAGTTCCGGGTCGAGCGCCGAGGTGATCTCGTCGCAGAGCAGAACCTTCGGCGACATCGCCAGTGCCCGAGCAATCGCCACGCGCTGTTGCTGGCCGCCGGACAACCGATCGGGGAACGCATCAAACTTTTCCCCAAGCCCCACGCGCTCGAGCATCTCGCGCGCCAGCTCCGCCGCTTTGGCTTTCGGCACTTTCTGCACCACTTGCGGCGCGAGCATCACGTTTTCGCCCACGGTCAGGTGCGGGAACAGATTGAACTGCTGAAAGACCATGCCGACCTTCTGCCGCAGGCTGCGCAGATCGGCGCGGGCGGCGTCGAGGTATTCGCCGTCGACTTCGATCACGCCGTCGTTGATCGACTCCAGGCCATTGAGGGTGCGCAGCAAGGTGGATTTGCCCGAGCCGCTGCGGCCGATGATCGCCACCACCTGGCCTTCCTCGACGCTGAGGTCGATGCCTTTGAGCACGTGGTGATCGCCGTAGTATTTATGCAGGGCGGAAATTCTAAGCAGAGGCATGCAGTCTCCTTTCCAGGTAGCGCGCACTGAGGGACAAGGGGTAGCAGAGCAGGAAGTAGCCGAGGGCGACGAGGCCGTAGACCATGAATGGTTCAAACGTGGCGTTGGCGAGCATGCCGCCAGTCTTGGTCAGCTCGGTGAAGCCGATGATCGAGGTCACGGCGGTGCCTTTGACAACTTGCACCGAGAAACCCACGGTCGGCGCTACGGCAATGCGCAGCGCTTGCGGCAGGATCACGTAGCGCAGTTGCTCCAGCGGATTGAGCGCCAGACTCGCCGAGGCCTCCCACTGGCCATTGGAAATCGACTCGACGCAACCGCGCCAGATCTCCGCCAGATAAGCGCTGGTGAACAAGGTCAGGGCAATCGCTGCGGCCATCCATGGCGAGATTTCGATCCCGGCCAACGCAACGCCGAAGAACACCAGAAACAGCTGCATCAGCAGCGGCGTGCCCTGGAACAGCTCGATCCAGGTGCGGGCGATGCTGCTCGACACAGAGTTTTTCGTGATGCGCATGATCAGGATCAGCAGCCCGACCAGGCCGCCGCCGATAAACGCCACCAGCGATAGCGCCAATGTCCATTGCAGGCCGACGAGCAGGTTGCGCAGGATGTCCCAGAAGGTGAAGTCACTCATGCGCGGCTCCTGCTGATGTAGCGGCGACCGATCCAATTGAGCAACTGGCGAATCAGCAGCGCCATGCACAGGTAGATCAGCGTGGTCAGTGCGTAGGTTTCAAAGGCGCGGAAGTTGCGCGACTGAATGAAGTTGGCGGCGAAGCTCAGCTCTTCGGTGGCGATTTGCGAACACACCGCCGAGCCGAGCATGACGATGATGATCTGGCTGCTCAGGGCCGGCCAGACCTTGCCCAGCGCCGGCAGCAGGACTACGTGACGGAACGCCTCGAAGCGCGTCATCGCCAATGCCGCCGAGGCTTCCAGTTGCCCGCGCGGGATCGCCTGAATGCCGGCGCGGATGATCTCGGTCGAATAGGCGCCAAGGTTGATCACCATCGCCAGCACCGCCGCTTGCCACTCGGAAATCTGCACACCCAGCGACGGCAGGCCGAAGAAGATGAAGAACAACTGCACCAGAAACGGCGTGTTGCGGATCAACTCGACGTAGACGCCGAAGATCGCCGAGAACGGGCGGATGTTCCACGCCCGCACCAACGCCCCGACAATGCCCACGCCAACCCCAAGCAGTGCGCCGATGGCCGTCAGCTCAAGAGTGAACAGCGCGCCGCGCAGCAACAGGTCGGTGTTTTCCACCACCGGCATGAAATCGAACTGATAAGCCATGAAGGTCTCCCGCGCAGTCGATCAGAGATCGGCCGGCAGCGGCTCTTTCAGCCAGGTCTGCGAATTCTTTTCCAGTGCGCCGTCAGCCTTGGCGGTGGTCAGGATGTCGTTGACCTTGGCCAGCAGCGCTGCTTCGTTCTTGTTCACGCCGACGTAGACCGGCGAATCCTTGAGCTTCACTTTCAGCGCCGGCACGCGTTTCGGGTTCTTCTCGCTGATCGCGACCATCACCACGTTGCCGCTGGCGATCAGGTCGACTTGCCCGGCGAGGTAGGCGGCAATGGTCGAGTTGTTGTCTTCGAAGCGTTTTATGGTCACGCCTTCGGGGGCGACTTTGCTCAGCTCGATGTCTTCGATGGCGCCACGGGTGACGCTGATGGTCTTGCCCTTGAGGTCATCGAGGCTGGCGATCGCAGCGTCTGGCGGGCCGAACACGGCGAGGTAGAACGGTGCATAGGCGCGGGAGAAGTCGATGACTTTCTCGCGCTCGGGGTTTTTGCCGAGGCTGGAGATCACCAGGTCGACCTTGCCGGTAGTGAGGAACGGGATGCGGTTGGTGCTGTTGACCGGGGTCAGCTCGAGTTTGACCTTGAGTTGATCAGCCAGCAGTTTTGCCGTGTCGATATCGAGGCCGCGCGGTTTCATGTCCGGGCCGACCGAGCCAAACGGCGGGAAGTCTTGCGGCACGGCGACTTTCAGTGTGCCGCGTTTGACCACATCGTCGAGACCGTCGGCGTGAGCCGGGACCTGGCTGAGCAACAGAGAGGAAAACAGAGCGGCGAGGAGGGCGCTGTAACGCTTGGTCATGGACAATCTCCGGATCGGCGAGAAGTGATTTCTGCGATCGGACAGAGCATGCGCCGTGCCAAGACGTGGTTTTCGCCCCCGCAGACCGCAGTTCCAGCGGCTTTGTTCGGTCTTACTGGTCTGAACAGTAAGGTTGTTTTTCGCACCGCTATCGCGCATTGCTCCGCAGCACCGAACCCCGCTGGGGCACGACTTGCCGGACTCGACAAATAGCTTTACAACTAGCCGCACATTGGCCTGGCGCGTCTGAAAAACCATGAACTCGATTTCCCGTGCGGTACCCGAAGTGGCGCTGCAAGCGATCCGCAAACTGATCACCGAACAAGGTTTCGGCGCGGGCGATGCCTTGCCGTCGCAGCGAGATCTGGCGCTGCAACTGGGTGTCAGTCGGGCATCGTTGCGTGAGGCGCTGTCGTCGCTGAGTGCGTTGGGTGTGGTCAGTATTCAGCCAGGCAAAGGCGTTTTCGTGCAGGCGCCAGTGGAATTGTCGCGCGGCGACAGCGCGCCGGGCTGGTCGTTTGCGGCGCAGGCGTCGCCGCTGGATATCTTTCAGTTGCGCTATGCGCTCGAAGGTTTTGCGGCGGGGCTGGCGGCGGTGACGTTAAGCACATTCGATCTGGATGCGCTGGAAGACAATGTCGCAGCCATGCGCGAGCAATTGAAGGCCGGTGACTTTGAAGCAGCGGCGAAACTCGACTTTGAATTCCACCGACGGATCCTGCTGGCCAGCGGCAATCAAGCGATGCTGAACATCCTCACCGCCAGCGCCGAGATGTTCCTGGAGAGCCAGAAACTACCGTTCATCCGCGCCGAACGTGCGATGGAAACCTGGCAGGAACACCGCAAGATCCTCCGGGCCCTCGCACGCCGGGCGTCGGGCGCGGCACAAAAAGCCATGCAGGAACACGTGCGCAACGCCGCCCTGCGCACTGGAATTTCCTTCATTGCCCCCGCCACGGCGTGACTTGAGCTATACCCAAACTCATCGAGTGCCATAGCAAGACTCAATCAACTGCGGCTTCCTGAACAGGGGAAGGGCGGCTATGATGGGCCACGTTTTTTTGCTTACAACCTGGAGAATTCCATGAGCAGCGATCTTATCAAACACGTTAGCGACGCTAGCTTCGAAGCCGACGTACTCAAGGCCGAAGGCGCTGTCCTGGTCGATTACTGGGCTGAATGGTGCGGTCCTTGCAAAATGATCGCTCCGGTTCTGGACGAGATTGCCGAGACTTACAAAGGCAAGCTGACCGTTGCCAAACTGAACATCGACGAGAACCAGGAAACCCCGGCCAAGCACGGCGTGCGTGGTATCCCGACACTGATGCTGTTCAAGAACGGCAACGTTGAGGCGACCAAGGTCGGCGCCCTGTCGAAGTCGCAACTGGCTGCTTTCCTCGACGCCAACATCTAAGCGTCGCTGTAAAGTGCCTGAAAAAAAGCCCCGCAATTAGCGGGGCTTTTTGCGTATTCAGGGCTAGACGCTCCGAAACTCAGGTGGTACATTCGGCCCCGCACTGGTTTCTCCACTGCCCCCTGCTAGCCGTCGCCGACGCACTCCTTTTCGAATTAGTTCGCGATCCTGTCGCCTTCTCCGCGGCGCGGCCTCATTAAGCCAAAAGCTTAATTTCCCCCCCTCCATAAATGATTACGTCATTCCTATATGAATCTGACTGAACTCAAGCAAAAGCCGATTACCGAACTGCTCGAATTGGCCGAACAGATGGGCATAGAAAATATGGCCCGTTCGCGCAAGCAGGACGTGATTTTCTCCCTGCTGAAAAAGCACGCGAAAAGCGGCGAGGAAATCTCCGGTGATGGCGTGCTGGAGATTCTCCAGGACGGCTTCGGCTTCCTGCGCTCCGCTGACGCTTCCTACCTGGCCGGCCCGGACGATATCTACGTCTCGCCAAGCCAGATCCGCCGCTTCAACTTGCGCACCGGTGACACCATCGTTGGCAAGATCCGCCCTCCGAAGGAAGGCGAGCGGTACTTCGCCCTGCTCAAGGTCGACACGATCAACTTCGATCGTCCCGAGAACGCGAAAAACAAGATTCTCTTCGAGAACCTGACCCCGCTGTTCCCGACCGTGCGCATGAAGATGGAAGCCGGCAACGGTTCCACCGAAGACTTGACCGGTCGTGTGATCGACCTGTGCGCCCCGATCGGCAAAGGCCAGCGTGGTCTGATCGTGGCACCGCCGAAAGCCGGTAAAACGATCATGCTGCAGAACATCGCAGCGAACATAGCCCGTAACAATCCTGAAGTTCATCTGATCGTGCTGCTGATCGACGAACGTCCGGAAGAAGTGACCGAAATGCAGCGCACCGTGCGCGGCGAAGTGGTTGCCTCGACCTTCGACGAGCCGCCGACCCGTCACGTGCAGGTTGCCGAAATGGTGATCGAGAAGGCCAAGCGCCTGGTCGAGCACAAGAAAGACGTGGTGATCCTGCTCGACTCCATCACCCGTCTGGCCCGTGCCTACAACACCGTGATCCCGAGCTCCGGCAAGGTATTGACCGGTGGTGTCGATGCTCACGCCCTGGAGAAGCCAAAGCGTTTCTTCGGTGCTGCGCGTAACATCGAAGAAGGCGGCTCGCTGACCATTATCGCCACCGCGCTGGTTGAAACCGGTTCGAAGATGGACGAAGTGATCTACGAAGAGTTCAAGGGTACCGGCAACATGGAACTGCCTCTGGATCGCAAGATCGCCGAGAAGCGCGTGTTCCCTGCGATCAACATCAACCGTTCCGGCACCCGCCGCGAAGAGTTGCTGACCGCCGATGACGAATTGCAGCGTATGTGGATTCTGCGCAAGCTGCTGCACCCGATGGACGAAGTGGCTGCCATCGAGTTCCTGGTCGACAAGCTGAAGACGACCAAGACCAACGACGAGTTCTTCTTGTCGATGAAGCGCAAGTAATACACACGCTGTAAAAAAGAACGCTCCCGAAAGGGGGCGTTTTTTTTTGCGTACGCGCCGCATAACTTTCGTAACGCGCTACTGTCCTTGTCTGGAGCGGTTTGTACCTACAAGGATAAGAAAGGTTATGCACACGTTTGGCAATCGCCGTGATATCGACGGATTAAGGGCGCTGGCGGTTATTCCCGTCGTGCTGTTTCATTTCGGCTTCAATACATTCAGCGGCGGCTTTGTCGGCGTCGATGTTTTTTTTGTCATTTCCGGTTTCCTGATCACCTCGATCCTTTTCCGCGAAATCAGTGCCCAGCGCTTCAGTTTCCTCGATTTCTGGGGGCGTCGCGCCCGGCGCATCCTGCCGGCATTGACTGTGGTTGTGGTGGTGACGCTGGCATTAGGCTGGCTGTTGCTGACGGCCAAAGACCTGGCTGAGCTGGGACGCACGATTCGTTACCAGTCCCTGTTCATTTCCAACATTCTGTTCATGCGCGAGGACGGCTACTTCGAGCCCGCTTCGGAACTCAAGCCGTTGCTGCACACCTGGTCGCTGGCGGTGGAAGAGCAGTACTACATTTTCTTCCCGCTGCTGATGGTGTTGCTGATGCGCTACGTCCGTCATTGGCGCTGGATGTTGTTTGCCGTGCTGCTGGTGTCGTTCGGCTTGAACATCATCTACATCGAGCGCAGACCTGAATTTGCCTTTTTCGCGCTACCGACCCGTGCCTGGGAGTTGCTCTGCGGGGCGATGCTGGCAGTAATCCCTGTGCCCAAGCATGTCGCGCGGCCATGGCTGCGTCAGTCCGTTGGCCTGGCCGGGCTGGCGGCAGTGCTGGTGGCGGTGTTCACTTTCGAAAGGACCACGGTGTTCCCGGGCTGGGCTGCACTGCTGCCGGTATTGGGCACGACGGCGCTGATCTGGTCGGGCGCACATGGCCCAACGTGGGCGGGCCGGTTGTTGAGTGTCCGCGTTCTGGTGTGGATTGGCTTGCTCTCCTATTCGCTGTACCTGTGGCATTGGCCGGTTTACGTGTATGCCAACGCGATTTCCATCGACGGCATTCAGCCGCTGGAGGCGGTCGGGTGGATGGCTCTGGCATTGGCGCTGGCCTGGCTGAGCCTTCGATACATCGAACTGCCGTTTCGTGAGAAACGCGTGTTCGCCAGTCGTAATTCGGTGTTGGTCGGCGGTCTGGTGTCGATCACGGTTCTGGCGATTACCGGCTCGGCGATTCGCTCGGCAGACGGTGTTCCACAGCGTCTGACCGGTAAGGCACTGGAATATGCGCAATCGCGCGAGTGGAACGCCGGGCAATCGAACTGCATGCACTTGAGCACGGACAAGGCTTTGACCAAATCCTGCCTTGTGGGCGGTGATCAAAATATCAAGGCGACAAAAATGTTCTGGGGCGACAGTCACGCCGCTGCATTGTTGCCGGCCATCGAAGGCAATGCCGGGCGCAACGTGCAGCCGGTGTGGTTGTACAGTTTGACCGGGTGCCCGCCGATCATCGATGACCACCTGCGCCCTCAGTGCAAAGACTTCAACCAGCGCAACATGGATCGCGTCACGAGTCTGGGGATCAAGGACGTGGTGTTGGCGGCGAACTGGAGCCTGTACGTTTATGGTCGTGAAGACGGCGATGGCGATCTGCAGTTCCTGCTTGATCGCAAGGACAACCCTCGCCAGGCAGAGCAGCGCATGGCTGCCGCGCTCAAGGCGCAAGTGGCCGAACTGCGTGAAGCGGGTGTGCAAGTCTGGCTGTTCAAGGAAGTGCCGCTGCAACACAAGAGCTTCATCGACCGTCTGACCAGTCTGGCACGCATCGGCCGTTCGGCAGAGGGTCTCGGTCGCCCGCTCAACGAGCACCTGGCTCGCCAGCAGTTTTTCACTTCATTGTTCGGCTCGATGAGCGCCGCTGATTCCGGCATTCATGTCATTGATCCGACGCCGCTGATGTGCAAGGACGGCTTGTGCGCCATCGATGTCGACGGCCACTCGCAGTACAAGGATGCGGATCATCTTTCGGACGTTGGCAGCGCCAGACTGAGCCCGTTGTTTGCGCCATTGATGCTGGGTACCAGCGACAATTGATTGATGCCAGGCTCTGACGGGCTGCTGTTTGCCCGTCAGAGCAGGTAGGATGTACGCCTATTTTGAGGGTGCCATCGTCAATGAAATTCAAGGATCTTCGGGATTTCGTGCAGCAGCTTGAGCAGCGCGGAGAGTTGAAACGCATCCAGATTCCCGTCTCGCCGGTGCTGGAAATGACCGAGGTATGCGACCGCACGCTGCGGGCCAAGGGCCCGGCGCTGCTGTTCGAAAAGCCCACCGGCTACGACATCCCGGTGCTCGGCAACCTGTTCGGCACCCCTGAGCGGGTGGCGATGGGCATGGGCGCCGAGTCGGTCAGCGAGCTGCGCGAAATCGGCAAGCTGCTGGCGTTCCTCAAGGAACCCGAGCCGCCGAAGGGCTTGAAAGACGCATGGTCCAAGCTGCCGATTTTCCGCAAGATCATCTCGATGGCGCCGAAAGTCGTCAAAGACGCGGTGTGCCAGGAAGTGGTCATCGAAGGCGACGACGTCGACCTCGCGATGCTGCCGGTACAGACCTGCTGGCCCGGCGACGTCGGCCCGCTGATCACCTGGGGCCTGACCGTCACCAAAGGCCCGAACAAGGAACGCCAGAACCTCGGTATCTACCGTCAGCAAGTGATCGGCCGCAACAAGGTGATCATGCGCTGGCTCAGCCACCGTGGCGGCGCGCTCGACTACCGCGAATGGTGCGAGAAGCATCCCGGTCAGCCGTTCCCGGTGTCCGTGGCGCTGGGCGCAGATCCGGCGACCATCCTCGGCGCGGTGACGCCAGTGCCGGACAGCCTCTCCGAATACGCTTTCGCCGGGCTCTTGCGCGGTAATCGCACCGAACTGGTCAAGTGCCGTGGCAACGACCTGCAAGTGCCGGCCACTGCCGAAATCATCCTCGAAGGCGTGATCCATCCGGGCGAAATGGCCGACGAAGGCCCGTACGGCGACCACACCGGTTACTACAACGAAGTCGACAGCTTCCCGGTGTTCACCGTCGAGCGCATCACCCACCGGATCAAACCGATCTATCACAGCACCTACACCGGCCGTCCGCCGGATGAGCCGGCGATCCTCGGCGTGGCGCTCAACGAAGTGTTCGTGCCGATCCTGCAGAAGCAGTTCCCGGAAATCACCGACTTCTACCTGCCGCCGGAAGGCTGCTCGTACCGCATGGCCATCGTGACCATGAAGAAGTCGTATCCGGGGCATGCCAAGCGCGTGATGCTCGGTGTCTGGTCGTTTTTGCGACAGTTCATGTACACCAAGTTCGTTATCGTCACTGACGACGATATCAACGCCCGAGACTGGAACGACGTGATCTGGGCCATCACTACGCGCATGGACCCCAAGCGCGACACGGTGATGATCGATAACACGCCGATCGACTACCTCGACTTCGCCTCGCCGATCTCAGGGTTAGGTTCGAAAATGGGCCTCGATGCCACCCACAAGTGGCCGGGCGAAACCACTCGCGAGTGGGGCCGCGTGATCGTCAAGGACGACGCCGTCACCCAACGGATCGATGCCATCTGGAATCAGTTAGGAATAGATTGATGCGTGTAACCCTGCAGCCCTCCGGAGCAGTGCTTGAGATACAGCCCGGTGAGCGGATTCTCGACGGCGCTCGGCGTTTGGGCTACGAATGCCCGCAAAGCTGCCGCAACGGTAATTGTCATGTGTGTGCGGCGTTGCTGGTTGAAGGCCGCGTCGCGCAGGATGGCAAAGTGCACGACCATGGCGAGTTCTACACTTGCATAGCCGAGCCGCTGGAAGACTGCATCCTGCTGTGGGATGGCGTGCTCGCGCTGGGAGAACTGCCGGTGCGCAGCCTGTCGTGTCAGGTCATCGAATGCCGGGACGTCGGCGGCGACACTTGGCGTGTGCGCCTGCGTGCGCCGGCCGGCAAGCCTCCGCGCTATCACGCCGGGCAGTATTTGATGATCGAGCGCGAGAATGGTGAGAAATCAGCGTTCTCCATGGCCTCGGCGCCGCACGGCGGGCGTGATCTGGAAATCCATGTGCTGGCGCGCGAAGCCAGTGCACTGAGCCTGATCGAACAGCTGCAACGCAACGCGATGGTGCGTGTCGAGCTGCCATTCGGTGATACGCATCTGGCCGAGCTGCCGGACGGGCCGCTGGTGTTGGTCGCCGCCGGCACCGGCATGGGCCAGATTCACGCGCTGATCGAACACTGCCGCGCTAACGGCTTCAAACACCCCGTGCATCTGTATTGGGGCGTGCGCCGTCCGGAAGATTTCTATGAGATCGAACATTGGGACGAATGGCTGAAATTACCCAATCTGTTCCTGCACAAAGTCGTCAGCGATCAATGCGGTTGGGAAGGGCGCTGCGGCATGTTGCATGAGGCTGTCTGTGAAGACTTCCCGGATCTGAAACCGCTGCACGTCTACGCCAGCGGCTCGCCGGCCATGGTCTACGGCACGCTCGACGCATTGGTCGAAGCCGGGATGGACGCCCATCAAATGCGTGCGGACGTATTCGCTTACGCCCCCCGCTCCTGATTTTTTATAACTCGCTATATAGCCGATCGGTATTTATGTAATTGCATAAATACCGCTAGGTTATATACCAATCAGGCATTCAATTAAGAACTGTGCCATGGCACTCAAATTGCCTTAAAACATATGTGCCTTATTGTTACAACGGTGCGTTCTATTAAGTAATTCTTCACCCGCGGGGAGCTGAACGCTATTCGCCATGAGCGCCATTGAAAACGCTTTTCTGAATTTGAATTACCCTCCGCGGCTCGATCTTGGGCCGCAGCTGACGCACGAACAACTTCTCGCTTCCATGCAATCGACCATGGCGCGCCACAGGGGCGGGCCGGTGTGGCTGTTCGCCTACGGTTCGCTGATCTGGCGCCCGGAGTGTTCGGCGGTAGAGCGGGTTCGCGGACGCGTGCATGGCTACCATCGCGGTTTGTACCTGTGGTCGCACGAGCACCGTGGTACGCCGGAAATGCCGGGGCTGGTGTTTGGTCTGGATCGTGGCGGTTCTTGCAGCGGCTTTGCTTATCGCTTGCCGGAGGACAATCTTGACGCGGCGCTCTATGCGCTGTGGAAACGCGAGATGCCGGTGCCGTCTTATCGGCCACACTGGCTCAATTGCCGTCTCGCCGACGGTAGCCAGGTGCAGGCCTTGGGATTCGTGTTGGAGCGACACCTGCCCAGCTATGCCGGCAACTTGCCGGATCATGTGCTGAGCCAGGTGTTCGAGAGCGCCAGCGGGCGTTACGGCACCACTCGCGATTATGTCGAGCAGACCGCCCACGCCCTGCGCAGCCACGCCATGCCAGACCGCAATCTGGAGGCGCGGCTCAAACGCTGTCAATCACAGGCCGATCAAGCGACCGCTTCACGGCTCTGACTGGCGACTTGCTTGTGCCACAGCGTCGGGGCCAGGAAGGCCATCGACAGCAGGCAAGCGCCCACCAGCAGCACAAAACCACCGTCCCAGCCGAAATGGTCCACGGTGTAGCCCATCGCCGCACTGGCCGCGACCGAACCACCGAGATAACCGAACAGACCGGTGAAGCCTGCAGCCGTGCCGGCGGCTTTCTTCGGTGCCAGTTCCAGTGCCTGCAAGCCGATCAACATCACCGGGCCGTAGATCAGGAAGCCGATCGAGAACAGCGCGATCATGTCGACGGTCGGGTTGCCGGCCGGGTTCAGCCAGTAAACCAGCGTTGCCACAGTCACCAATGCCATGAACACCATGCCGGTCAGGCCACGGTTGCCACGGAAGATCTTGTCCGACATCCAGCCGCACAGCAGCGTGCCCGGAATACCTGCCCACTCGTAGAAAAAGTAAGCCCACGAGGTTTTATCCACGGTGAAACCCTTGGCTTCCTTCAGATAGGTCGGTGCCCAGTCCAGCACGCCGTAGCGCAGCAAGTAAACGAAGACGTTGGCCATGGCGATGTACCAGAGCATTTTGTTGCGCAGAACGTATTTGACGAAGATCTCTTTCGCGCTGAATTCGTCTTCATGGCTGGCGTCGTAGCCTTCCGGGTAATCGTTCTTGTACTTCTCGATCGGCGGCAGGCCGACCGATTGTGGGGTGTCGCGCATGGTGATGAAGGCAAACACCGCCACGCCCAGAGCCACCGCTGCCGGTACGTAAAACGCCGCGTGCCAGTCGTTGAACAAACCCATGCCGAGCAGGAACAGCGGGCCGATCAGGCCGCCACCGACGTTATGCGCCACGTTCCATACGGACACCACACCGCCACGTTCCTTCTGCGACCACCAGTGCACCATGGTCCGGCCACTCGGCGGCCAGCCCATGCCCTGGGCCCAACCGTTGATGAACAGCAGGATGAACATCATGGTCACGCTGGACGTTGCCCAAGGCGCGAAACCGAAAATGAACATCACCCCGGCCGACACCAGCAGGCCGAACGGCAGGAAGTAGCGCGGATTGGAACGGTCGGACACCAGGCCCATGAGGAATTTCGACAAGCCATAGGCAATGGCGATCGCCGACATCGCCAGACCCAGATCACCACGGCTGTAGCCCTCGTCAATCAGGTACGGCATGGCCAGCGAAAAGTTTTTGCGCAGCAGGTAATAACCGGCGTAGCCAAAGAAAATACCGGCGAAGATCTGCCAGCGCAGGCGTCGGTACGTGCTGTCTATTTTTTCTTCAGGCAATGGAGCCTGATGTGCGGCAGGACGAAAGAAAGCAAACATTCAAGAGCTCCAGATTTCTTGTTTTGACTGCGGATGCGAATGTTACAGTTTCGTTACCGAAAATAGCACCGGTTCGCATTGGCAAAACAGCGGAAATGTTGGAAATCGCACGTTCCTTTATGAACCTGTCGCTCAGCTGTAAGAACAGGGCGTTTTCGTCGCGCTCGGGACGTTGTGACTTAGACTCGCGATTTACAGATCGACTGATTTCGCGAGATAAACGATGACCCCGAAAGTTCGCAGGCTATTGCCCAGACTGTTGATGGTTGCTGCGGTGACTGCTTCAGTACTGGTGTTGAGCTTCGCACAGGGTTCTGCAGCGCCCGGCTTGCGCAATGTCACCGTATTGATCGTCCGTCATGCGGAAAAGCCTGATGTCGGCCGTGAACTCAATGCCCGGGGCGAACAGCGCGCCGCTGCCTACGCGGACTATTTCACCTCGTTGCAGCTGGACGACCAGACACTCACGCCCCAGCGTCTGATCGCTACCGCCGACAGCCCGGAAAGCATCCGACCGCGTCAGACACTGATTCCACTGTCCCAGCGCCTGCAGTTGCCCATCGAACAGCCCTACGCCAATAACGACGTCGACAAACTGGTCAGCCTGCTGCGCAAGAACAATCAGGCGAAAACCGTGTTGATCGCTTGGCATCACGGCCACATCAATAAACTGATTGCCGCTTTCGGCGGCGATGGTCCGGCACTGATCGGCCAGCCGAAATGGCCGGTGGATGTTTACGACTGGCTGATCGTTCTGCGCTTCGATGACAAGGGAAAGCTGGTTGGGTCACAGAGCGAAAAGGTTCAGGAACATCTGATGCCGGGCGACATTGCGGCGTCGCCCGGTCGTTGAAGAGTCTCAGCGAACCTTCACCACCACCTTCCCGACAGCCTTGCGCTGGCCAAGATCATTGATCGCCTGCGCCGCATTGCTCAGCGGATACACCTGCGACACCAGCGGTTTCAACTTGCCCTCGGCAAACCAGCCGAATAACTGCTGGAAGTTCGCCGCGTTGTCCTGCGGCTGGCGCTGGGCGAAGGAGCCCCAGAACACGCCGAGCACCGCCGCGCCCTTGAGCAGGGCAAGGTTGACCGGCAATTCCGGAATCCGACCGCTGGCGAAGCCGACTACCAGCAGGCGGCCGTTCCAGGCGATGGCGCGGATGGCCTGGTCGAACAGATCGCCACCGACCGGGTCATAGATCACGTCAGCGCCCTGACCATCAGTGAGGCGTTTTATTTCGTCCTTGAGGCTGGTTTCGCTGTAGTTGATCAGCTCGTCGGCGCCGGCAGCCTTGGCCACGGCGAGTTTCTCGGCGCTGCTGGCGGCGGCGATGACGCGAGCGCCCATGGCTTTACCGATTTCCACGGCGGCCAGACCGACCCCGCCGGAAGCACCGAGTACCAGCAGGGTTTCGCCCGGTTGCAGGTTGGCGCGTTGCTTGAGGGCGTGCATCGAGGTGCCGTAGGTCATGCTGAAAGCGGCGGCGATGTTGAAGTCCAGTGACGGCGGGATCGGCAGCACGTTGTAGCCCGGCACCGCGACCTGTTCGGCGAAGCTGCCCCAACCGGTCAGGGCCATGACCCGGTCGCCGACCTTGAGGTGGCTGACCTTTTCCCCGACTTCGCGAACCACACCCGCCGCTTCACCACCCGGCGAGAACGGGAAGGGCGGCTTGAACTGGTACTTGCCCTCGATGATCAGCGTGTCCGGGAAATTGACCCCGGCGGCGTGCACGTCCAGGAGGATTTCATTCTTCTTCGCGACGGGACTGGCGACGTCTTCCAGCACCAGCGATTCGGCAGGGCCGAAGGCTTTGCACAGCACGGCTTTCATCAGGGCTATTCCTTTGGGAGTGATGGCCGATAAGTGTAGGTGTGTCAGTCAACGGGTCAACGAGCATGCCCGGCCCTGATAGTCAGCCATAAGCTTGTGCTTGCGCGGCGGGTCGTTATGCTAGGCCGCAAACCGGATAAGGAGCGAATTGTGAAAGCGTGGATCATGTTGTTGCTGGCCCTGTCTCTGCCTGTGGCAGCGCTGGCCGAAGAAGCCAAAGAAGGCGAGGCGCCGAAGGTAAGCTACATCACCCTGAGCCCGCCGTTCGTGGGCAACTATGGCCTGGATGGCACGCCGAAGCTGAAAGTCTTCAAAGCCGACGTGGCGCTGCGTGTGACCGGCGAGGAATCGGCGAAACTGGTCAAGGCCAACGAACCGTTGATCCGCAATCAACTGGTAGCGTTGTTTACTCAGCAGACGACCGAGGCGATGGGCAGCATCGAAGGTAAAGAGAAGCTGCGTCAGGAAGCGTTGAAGCAGACTCAGCAAGTGATGAATGACGAGACCGGCAAGCCGGTGGTTGAAGATCTGTTGTTCAACAACCTGATCATTCAGTAAGACATTCTTTGTCCGGGCGGGCCTCTTCGCGAGCAGGCTCGCTCCCATACTGGACTTGTGATGATGCGCATTTTTGCGTTCAGCGAAGATCCCTGTGGGAGCGAGCCTGCTCGCGAAGGCATTTTGTCAGGCGAAGGATAATTCAGGGTTTGAGCGCAATCACCGCCGCCCATTGCTCCGCCGTCACCGGCATCACCGACAACCGCGATCCCTTCTGCACCAACGGCATCTCGGCCAACTCGGTCTGCTGCTTCAGATAGTCCAGCTTCAACACCCGGGCAAACGTCTCGACGTGTTCGACATCGATCGCACTCCAGGCATTTTTCTCCGGGGTAGCCTTGGGATCGAAGTAATGACTCTCCGGCTCCAGTGCGGTGGGATCCGGGTACGCCGCCTCGATAATCCTGCCAATTCCGGCAATTCCCGGCTCCGGGCAACTGGAATGGTAGAAAAAGAACTCATCGCCCACCGCCATCGCCCGCAGGAAATTGCGCGCCTGATAGTTGCGAACCCCGTCCCAGCGCGCTTTGCCGAGCTTTTCCAGACCTTTGATCGAGAGTTCGTCGGGCTCGGACTTCATCAGCCAATAGGCCATGGTTTTTTGCTCCTGAAACGGTCATTGGGCAGGTTGTCGGGCAATTTTATGACAAACCGACAGTCGGTTGACGTCAGCGTTTGCGCGCAGGTTCACGTTGTCGCAAAATGCCGGCCTTTAAAGCTTGACGCTGCTGCACGGCCTACGAACGGAAACCGCTGCTGTCATCGTGATGATGTGCCTTGAGGGGGGCAATCGATGAAACGCAAACCGGATTTGCTATGGACTTTGGTAATTTTGTTTGGCCTGGGCGTCGTGACCACCGGTTACGCGCAGAGTCTGTGGTCGAACAAGACCGATGCGCCGATTGAAGTCGCGCAACAAGTACAACAGTCGACAGCCTTCAAACGCTGAAACTGCTTCTTCGACGCCGCTGTTCTGCGCGGCGTCCTATCCCGCGAAATACCATGCCTTGTCGCTGACCGTGCCTTGTAACGGTACATCCCAGCTTGCCTGCGCCAAACGTTCGACCTTCTGACATTCATGGGCCAGCCCCAGCAGCGTCGGCTTGCGCCAGCTTTTGCGCCGGGCCAGATACGCCAGGCTGCGATCATAAAAGCCGCCACCCATCCCCAGCCGCCCACCGACATCGTCAAACCCGACTAAAGGCAACAACACCAGATCCAGCGCCCAGACTTTGCGTTGCTGTGCCAGATTGGCCCGTGGCTCGAGAATGCGGAAGCGGTTGGGTTTGAGTTTCTCGCCGGGGCGGATGCGCTGAAACACCATCTTGGTTCGCGGCCAGGCGCTGAGCACCGGCAAGTAGGTCGATTTGCCCCGACGTTGTGCTTCACGCAGCAGCAGGCGCGGATCGATTTCACCGTCGGTGGGTAAATATAGAGAGATGTGTTTCGCCCGGCGAAAATGCGGGTCTTGTGCCAGTTGCCGGTACAGGCCTTTGGCGGCTTGCCGTTGTTCGCTTTTGCTCAGCGAACGGCGCGCCTTGCGCAGCAGGCGGCGGAGTTGCGGGCGGGGCAGCAGCGCGGGTTCGGTCATGGTTCGGCTTCGGCAGGTTGGACGAAAACGTACGCATAAAAAATCCGATGGCGGTTTTCACCGACATCGGATTCGAATCAGGCTCCCCGGATGAACCGCTGTCAACTTAGCCCTTGAACCCGAAAGTTCAAGGTGGAAGATGCAGTAGACTTTAAGGCTTTCCGTCTAGCGGACATGCACACCAGCCCAACGTGCAACTTCCAGGGTAGTGCGAATCGGCTCAGGGACATCGTCAACTGGCAAGCACCCCAGGGAGTGCCGCGAGTATACCGCAAGCGGCCAGTCGAATCAGCCCTTGGTGGTGTTCTGATCGTCGGCGAGCACCAGATCGACACGATCGAGCAAGTCACGTACCTGTTCACGGGTCGAACCGCTGGCCTGGATGTCCGGACGCTCTTCTTTGTGCAAGAGGTCGTGGGTGATGTTCAGCGCGGCCATCACGGCGATACGGTCGGCACCAATGACTTTGCCGCTGCTGCGGATTTCGCGCATCTTGCCATCGAGGTAGCGGGCGGCACTGACCAGATTGCTGCGTTCTTCCTGCGGGCAGATGATCGAATATTCTTTATCGAGGATCTGCACGGTAACGCTATTGCTTGAACTCATGAGTCTTGCTCCAGGGCCTTGAGGCGCGAAATCATCGATTCGACCTTACGCCGGGCGATTTCGTTTTTTTCAATGAGGTGAGCGCGTTCCTCGCGCCAGGTCTTTTCCTGAGCTAGTAAGAGTGCATTTTGACTCTTTAGTTGCTCGACTCGGCCAATCAGCAGTTCGAGTCTGGCCATCAGCGCTTGCAGGTCGGTGTCTTCCATTGTGTCCACGTGTTCGTCTGATGGGTGGTAGCTGGCGGACAGCCTTTAATAGTCTTGGCGAGTCTGTCGATGTAGGATACAAGGCCTTCATTCTAGACATAGCGCCGTCTGGCGCCTAGCTGCCCATGACCATTGCGAATTCCCCGTACCAAGCCTTTGCCACCCTGCTGACCTCCAGCGGCCACAACGTCTCGCCTGCCGAACTGCACGGTGTGCTGCTCGGGCGCAGTTGCGCCGGTGCCGGCTTCGATAACGAAGGCTGGCTGATCGATGCCGCCGAACTGCTCGAAGGCGACATTCAGGACAACGTCCGCAACGCCCTGATCGGCCTGCAAGAGATGGTCAAAGGCGAGCTGACCGGCGACGACGTCACTGTCGTCCTGCTGCTGCCGACCGATGACGCACCGCTGGCCGAGCGCGCCGCTGCACTGGGCGAGTGGTGCCAGGGCTTCCTCAGCGGGTTCGGCCTGAACTGCCGCGACAGCAGCATGCTCAGCACTGAAGCCACCGAAGTGCTGCAGGATCTGGCCGCCATTTCCCAGGTGCAGGATGCGCTGGAAGAGTCTGAAGACGGCGAGACCGACTACATGGAAGTCATGGAGTACCTGCGCGTCGCGCCGCTGCTGCTGTTCTCGGAAACCAAAAAAGCCGACGTACCGCCAGCCGCCAAGCCGTCGCTGCATTAATCGCGTGCCAGGGAAAGCCATCTGCCCATGATCCATATCCCCAAAGCGGAATACAGCCGTCGCCGCAAGGCCCTGATGGCGCAGATGGAACCCAACAGCATCGCGATCCTGCCCGCCGCCGCAGTGGCCATCCGCAACCGCGACGTCGAGCATGTCTACCGTCAGGACAGCGATTTCCAGTACCTCAGCGGCTTTCCCGAGCCGCAAGCCGTCATCGTTCTGATGCCCGGCCGCGAGCACGGCGAGTACCTGTTGTTCTGCCGTGAACGCAACGCCGAACGCGAATTGTGGGACGGCTTGCGTGCAGGACAGGAGGGCGCGATCCGCGACTTCGGTGCCGACGACGCCTTCCCGATTACCGACATCGACGACATCCTCCCGGGCCTGATCGAAGGTCGCGACCGGGTGTATTCGGCGATGGGCAGCAACCCCGAATTTGATCGTCACCTGATGGACTGGATCAACGTGATCCGCTCCAAGGCGCACCTCGGCGCCCAGCCACCGAACGAATTCGTTGCCCTGGATCATCTGCTGCACGACATGCGCCTGTATAAATCAGCGGCAGAAGTGAAGGTGATGCGCGAAGCCGCACGAATCTCGGCGCAAGCCCACATCCGCGCGATGCAGGCCAGTCGGGCCGGGCTCCACGAATACAGTCTCGAAGCCGAGCTCGATTACGAATTCCGCAAGGGCGGGGCGAAGATGCCGGCCTACGGGTCGATCGTCGCCGCCGGGCGCAACAGCTGCATCCTGCATTACCAGCAGAATGACGCGGTGCTCAAGGACGGCGATCTGGTGTTGATCGACGCCGGTTGCGAGATCGATTGCTACGCCAGCGACATCACTCGCACCTGGCCGGTCAGCGGCAAGTTTTCGCCCGAGCAGAAAGCGATTTACGAATTGGTCTTGGCCTCGCAGGAAGCCGCATTCGCTGAAATCGCGCCGAACAAGCATTGGAATCAGGCGCACGAAGCCACGGTGCGCGTGATCACCAGCGGGCTGGTGAAGCTCGGATTGTTGCAAGGCGAAGTCGACGAATTGATCGCCAGCGAAGCCTATAAAGCCTTTTACATGCACCGCGCCGGTCACTGGCTGGGCATGGATGTACATGACGTCGGCGAGTACAAGGTCGGCGGCGAATGGCGCGTGCTGGAAGTCGGCATGGCGCTGACCGTCGAGCCGGGCATCTACATCGCCCCGGACAATCAGACCGTCGCGAAGAAATGGCGCGGCATTGGCGTGCGCATCGAGGACGACGTGGTCGTGACTAAAACGGGCTGTGAAATCCTCACCAGCGGCGTGCCGAAAACCGTCGCCGACATCGAAGCGCTGATGGCACAAGCAAGGACCCACGCGGCATGAGTCGAGTCAATCTGGCAATCATCGGTGGTGGTCTGGTCGGCGCCAGTCTGGCGTTGGCCTTGCAGGCCGGGGCCAAGGCGCGTGGCTGGAAGATCGTCCTGATCGAGCCGTTCGCTCCGGGCGACAGCTGGCAGCCGAGCTACGACGCGCGTTCGTCGGCGCTGTCCTTTGGCTCGCGGCAGATTTATCAACGGCTCGGTGTATGGCGGGAAATCTCCCGCCGCGCCGAGCCGATCAAACAGATTCACGTCTCTGATCGTGGTCGTTTCTCCACCGCGCGTTTGTCGGCGATGGAAGAGGGCGTGCCAGCGCTCGGTTATGTTGTGGAAAACGCCTGGCTCGGCCAGTGCCTGTGGCAGCACGTCGACAAAGACGTCATCAGCTGGCGCTGCCCGGCGGAAGTCACGCGCATGGAGCCGTTGCCCGACGGCTATCGCCTCACCCTCAACGATGAAACCACGCTGGAATGCGATCTCGCGGTACTTGCCGATGGCGGGCGCTCCGGGCTGCGCGAACAACTGGGCATCAACGTGCGCAAGCGTCCATACAACCAGAGCGCGCTGATCGCCAACATCACCCCGAGCGAAGCGCACAACGGCATGGCTTTCGAGCGCTTCACCGACGAAGGGCCGATGGCGCTGCTGCCGCTGCCGGAAAACCGCTGCGCTTTGGTCTGGACCCGTCTGGGCATGGACGCGCAGCGCCTGGCCGATTTGAGCGAGCGTGATTTTCTCAGCGAGTTGCAGGGCGTGTTCGGGTACCGCCTCGGCACGCTGAAGCAGGTTGGCGCGCGGCATTTGTATCCGTTGACGCTGGTCGAAGCCGAAGAACAAGTGCGTTCGCATCTGGCCGTGCTCGGGAATGCCGCGCATAGCCTGCACCCGATAGCCGGGCAGGGTTTCAACCTGTCGCTGCGTGACGCCGATGCCTTGGCCGCTGCGTTGCTGGCCAGCGATAAGCCGCTGGGCGACTTCGCCACGTTGCAGGCGTATCGCGAGCGTCAGCGTCTGGATCAGGACCTTACCGTCGGGTTCTCCGATCAGGTCACGCGGCTGTTCGGCAGCACGCAGCCATTGGTGTCGCTGGGTCGCAATATCGGTTTGCTCGGTCTCGATCTGCTGCCGCCGGCCAAGCGCTGGTTTGCGCGTCAGGCCATGGGTTTGGGAACGCGTCCGGATGCTTAAGTGGCTGACCGCTAAATTCGGCAAGGCGCGGTTGATGCGCTGGGTGATGACGTTCTACCCGCCTTATCTTGGCGCCGGTGTACGAGTTCGGCACATCAGCGATGACTTCCGCGACGTTCAGGTATCGATGGGCCTTGGCTGGTACAACCGCAACTACGTCGGCACCCAGTTTGGCGGCAGCCTGTATTCGATGGTCGACCCGTTTTTCATGCTGATGCTCATGGAAAACCTCGGCTCGAAGTACATCGTCTGGGACAAGGCTGCGGACATCGATTTCATTGCGCCGGGCAAAGGCCCGGTGTTCGCCCGGTTTACGATCGACGAGACTTTGCTCGCCGAGATCCGCCGGCAAACCGCCAATGGCGAGAAATACCTGCCGCAGTTGCAGGTCGACATTCATGACGGCGCCGGCAATCTGGTGGCGCGGGTCGGTAAAACCCTTTACGTGCGGCTCAAGCCGCAAGCGAGACAGGCTTAAAGCATGGACATGCGCGCAGATCTGCTGATTGTCGGAGCCGGAATGGTCGGCAGCGCCCTGGCGTTGGCGTTGCAGGACAGCGGGCTGGAAGTCCTGCTGCTCGACGGCAGCCCACTGAGCGTCAAACCGTTCGACGCCGAAGCCGCGTTTGAACCGCGCGTGAGTGCCTTGTCGGCGGCTAGCCAGCGAATCCTTGAACGCCTCGGCGTGTGGGACGGCATCGCCGCACGGCGCAGCAGCCCGTACACCGACATGCACGTCTGGGACGGCAGCGGCACCGGGCAGATTCATTTTTCGGCGAGCAGCGTGCATGCCGAAGTGCTGGGTCATATTGTCGAAAACCGCGTGGTGCAGGACGCCTTGCTTGACCGGTTGCACGATTGCGATCTGGGCATGCTCGCCAATGCGCGGCTGGAGCAGATGCGTCGTTCGGGCGATGACTGGCTGCTGACGCTGGCCGATGGTCGTCAGTTGCGTGCGCCGCTGGTGATTGCCGCTGACGGTGCCAACTCGGCAGTGCGGCGCCTGACCGGCGTGGCGACGCGCGAGTGGGATTATCTGCACCACGCCATCGTCACCAGTGTGCGCAGCAGCAAGCCGCACCAGATGACCGCGTGGCAGCGATTTACCGATCACGGGCCGTTGGCATTTCTGCCGTTGGAGCGTCATGGTCAGCAGGATTGGTGCTCGATTGTCTGGTCGACCACGCCGAGTGAGGCCGAACGCTTGATGGCGCTGGATGAGGCGGATTTCTGCCGGGAGCTGGAACGTGCCTTTGAAGGGCGTCTCGGCGAAGTCATCAGTGCTGATCCGCGACTGTGTGTGCCACTGCGGCAGCGCCACGCCAAGCGTTATGTGGCTGAAGGTCTGGCGCTGATTGGCGATGCGGCGCACACCATTCACCCGTTGGCGGGGCAGGGTGTGAACCTTGGCTTCCTTGATGCGGCGGTGCTGGCCGAAGTGCTGTTGCAAGCGGCCGAGCGTGGCGAGCGCTTGGCGGATGTGAAGGTGCTGAGTCGTTACGAGCGCCGGCGCATGCCGCATAACCTGGCGCTGATGGCGGCGATGGAGGGCTTTGAGCGGTTGTTCCAGGCGGATCCGTTGCCTGTCAGATGGTTGCGTAATGCCGGGTTGAAGCTGGTGGAGCAGATGCCGGAGGCGAAGGCGCTGTTTGTGCGGGAGGCGTTGGGGTTGACCGGGGATCTGCCGGCACTCGCCAAACCCTGACATCTCCATTGAGGCTGATGGCCCCTTCGCGAGCAAGCTCGCTCCCACATTTGAAATGCATTCCAATGTGGGAGCGAGCTTGCTCGCGAAGGGGCCAGAGCCGACACCAAAGATTTCAGGCTGTGCAACATCTGGTAACTCCTTCAAAAAGAGTTCGATTGAGGTGGTAAATGTGAGTCCTTATCATTTGGCCCACATTTTCCGACCGAGAGACCACTCCCATGTTGGCACCCAAGCGTCTTCTGACCGCACTGGCCTTGACCCTGATCGGCAGCACCACGGCTCAGGCCGCTGATGAGGTGGTGGTTTACTCGTCGCGCATCGATGAACTGATCAAACCGGTCTTCGATGCCTACACCGCCAAGACCGGGGTGAAGATCAAGTTCATCACCGACAAGGAAGCGCCGCTGATGCAGCGCATCAAGGCCGAAGGTGAAAACGCCACCGCCGACCTGCTGCTTACCGTCGACGCCGGCAACCTCTGGCAGGCCGAGCAGATGGGCATTCTGCAGCCGTTCACCTCGAAAACCATCGACGCCAACATTCCGCTGCAGTATCGCTCGTCCACTCACGCCTGGACCGGCTTGAGCCTGCGTGCGCGGACCATCGCCTATTCGACTCAGCGCGTGAAGCCGGGCGAACTGACGACTTACGAAGCGCTGGCCGACAAGAACTGGGAAGGGCGCTTGTGCCTGCGCACGGCGAAGAAGGTCTACAACCAGTCGCTGACCGCGACCATGATCGAAGTCCATGGCGCGGCGAAGACCGAGGAAATCCTCAAGGGCTGGGTCAACAACCTGTCCACCGACGTGTTCTCCGATGACGTTGCCGTGCTTGAAGCGATCAATGCCGGGCAGTGTGATGTCGGCATCGTCAACACGTACTACTACGGTCGTCTGCACAAGCAGAAGCCGGATCTGCCGGTAAAACTGTTCTGGCCGAATCAGGCCGATCGCGGTGTGCACGTGAACCTGTCGGGCATCGGTCTGACCAAGCATGCGCCGCACCCGGAAGCGGCCAAGGCTCTGGTTGAATGGATGACCACGCCCGAGGCGCAGAAGATTTTTGCTGATGTGAACCAGGAATTCCCGGCCAACCCGGCGGTGGCGCCTTCGGAAGAAGTGGCGGCGTGGGGCAAGTTCATTGCTGATACCTTGCCGGTGGAAGTGGCGGGCAAGCGTCAGGCCGAGGCGATCCGGATGATGGATCGGGCGGGTTGGAATTGAGGCTTTTTCGATAAACTTGTCTGCTTCAAGATCCAGCCCCTCACCCCAGCCCTCTCCCCAAGGGAGAGGGGGGAAAGGGAGCCGACTTGTAGTGTTTTCGAAACCTGAGTTCGGCTCGATATCTCAGGTCGATGTAGCTTGCATGAGCACCTCGGTCAGTCCCCTCTCCCTCCGGGAGAGGGCTAGGGTGAGGGCAGCAATATCAACCTGAAACCCTATTCTCAAGAACACCCAATCCCCCCAGAGACCCAAAAGTGGCCCACCCCGCCCAACGCCGCTGGTACCCCATCGTCTTCACCATCGCCGCGCTGGTGCTGTTGCCGCTGAGCGTTCTGTTGCTCTCCTGGCAGACCATCGACCAACAAATCTGGTCGCACCTGTGGCAAACCCAGATGCCGCGTCTGCTCGGCAACACCCTGACGCTGGTCGTTGGCGTCGGTGTCGGTGTGACGCTGCTCGGCGTCAGCCTCGCCTGGCTCACCAGCCTCTGCGAGTTCCCCGGCCGGCGCTGGCTCGACTGGGCGCTGATGCTGCCGTTCGCCATCCCCGCGTACGTGCTGGCCTTCGTTTTCGTAGGCCTGCTCGACTTCGCCGGTCCCGTACAGAGCCTGCTGCGCGAATGGTTCGGCAGCGGCCTGCGGCTGCCGCGCGTGCGCTCCACTGGCGGGGTGATCATCGTGCTGGTGCTGGTCTTCTATCCCTACGTTTACCTGCTGGCGCGCACCGCGTTTCTCGCGCAGGGCAAAGGCCTGATGGAAGCCGCGCGAGTACTCGGCCAGTCGCCGTGGCAAGCTTTCTGGCGAGTGGCGCTGCCAATGGCGCGTCCTGCGATTGGCGCCGGCGTAGCGCTGGCGCTGATGGAAACCCTCGCTGATTTCGGCGCAGTGTCGGTGTTCAACTTCGACACCTTCACCACGGCCATCTACAAGACCTGGTACGGCTTTTTCAGCCTGCCAAGTGCGGCGCAACTGGCCAGTCTGTTGCTGCTGGTGGTGATGCTGGTGCTGTATGGCGAGCGTCGTGCGCGTGGCGCCAATCGGGCGAGCAACGAGCGGCCACGAGTCAAAGCCCTGTATCACTTGCGCGGGTTCAAGGCGCTCGCGGCCATGAGCTGGTGCGGACTGGTGTTTGCCTGCGCCTTCGTGATTCCGGTGCTGCAACTGGTTGTCTGGTTCTGGCAGCGCGGGCGTTTCGATCTCGATGAACGCTACGCCGGGCTGATCCTGCACACCCTTTATCTGGGCGGCATGGCGGCGTTGATTACCGTCAGCGTTGCTTTGCTGCTGGCGTTTGCCCGGCGCCTGGCACCCACGCAGGCGATCAACTCCGGCGTTGGTCTGGCCAATCTTGGCTATGCGCTGCCGGGCTCGGTGCTGGCGGTGTCGATCATGCTGGCGTTCAGTTATCTGGATCGCGAGTTGGTGATTCCGCTTTCGGGCTGGCTCGGGGGTGCGGGCAAACCGTTGCTGCTCGGCAGTCTGGCGGCGTTGCTGATGGCGTATCTGGTGCGTTTTATCGCGGTGGCTTACGGGCCGCTGGAAAGCAGTCTGGCGCGTATACGGCCATCTTTGCCCGAAGCGGCACGTAGCCTGGGTGTCAGTGGGCCGCGACTGTTTTTCAAAGTGTATCTGCCACTTTTGCTGCCCGGCACGCTGAGCGCGGCGTTGCTGGTGTTCGTCGATGTGCTCAAGGAAATGCCCGCGACCCTGCTGATGCGCCCGTTTGGCTGGGACACGCTGGCCGTGCGCATCTTTGAAATGACCAGCGAAGGTGAATGGGCACGAGCGTCGTTGCCGGCGCTGACCCTGGTTCTGGTCGGGTTGTTGCCGGTCATTGGCTTGATCCGTCGCTCGGCGCACCGAAACACTTAGTAGTGAGTCCTGAATCATGCGGCTACAATGCGCGGCATTCGGTGCGGTTCGTCTGACAGACCGGTTCGCTGGGATCGGCTGAGAGCCTTCTATTTCAAGGCTTTCACCCGTATAGCGGCTGTCCGCACCTTCGCCACGCCCGGAAGGAGAAACCCATGGGACAGCGTACGCCTCTGTATGACCTGCATCTCGCCCTCGGCGCGAAGATGGTCGATTTTGGCGGTTGGGACATGCCACTGCATTACGGCTCGCAGGTCGAGGAACACCACGAGGTGCGCCGCGATTGCGGGGTATTCGATGTATCCCACATGACCGTGATCGATGTCACCGGCTCCCAGGCCAAAGCCTGGCTGCAGCATTTGCTGGCCAATGATGTCGACCGCCTGCACCGCCCCGGCCGGGCGTTGTACAGCACCATGCTCAACGAGCGTGGCGGCATCGTCGACGACATGATCGTCTATCGTCTCGATGACTGTTATCGCCTGGTGTTCAATGCCTCCACTCGCGATCAGGATCTGGCCTGGATGAACGCGCAGCTCGGCAAGTACGACGTGCAACTGCACGAGCGCTCCGAGCTGGCGATGCTCGCCATTCAAGGTCCGCAGGCCCGGCACAAGATTGCCGAACTGGTCACCCAGTCCCGCGCCACGCTGATCCAGCACCTCAAACCCTTCGAAGGCTATACCGACGGCGACTGGTTCATCGCCCGTACCGGTTACACCGGTGAAGATGGTCTGGAAATCTGTCTGCCAGCCAGTCAGGCGCCGGGTTTTTTCAACGATCTGGTCGGTGCCGGTATTTCCCCGATCGGCCTCGGTGCCCGCGACACCCTGCGGGTGGAAGCCGGGATGAACCTCTACGGTCAGGACATTCATCAAGACGTCTCGCCGCTGGCCTCGAACATGGCCTGGAGCATCGCCTGGGAACCGGCCACGCGCCAGTTCATCGGCCGCGCTGCGCTGGAAGCAGAAAAAACCGCCGGCGTTGCGCACAAACTGGTCGGCCTGGTGCTGGAAGAACGCGGCGTTTTGCGCGCTCATCAAGTGGTTCGTATCGCCGATGTTGGCGAAGGGGAGATCACCAGTGGTAGTTTCTCTCCTACGCTGAGCAAATCGATTGCCCTGGCGCGTGTTCCGATGGCAACCGCCGACCGCGCCGAAGTGGAAATCCGTGGCAAATGGTACCCGGTACGGGTGGTCAAACCGACCTTCGTACGCCATGGCAAAACTTTGATCTAACCTTTTTCCGGCGGGCATGACCGCTGACCCAATTCCTGAGGACACCGAAGATGAGCAATATTCCCGCTGAACTGCGTTTTGCCGAAAGTCATGAATGGGCACGTCTGGAAGCCGATGGCACCGTCACCGTGGGCATCAGCGATCACGCGCAGGAAGCGCTGGGCGATGTGGTGTTCGTCGAGCTGACGGAGGTGGGCAAGGTGTTCGCTGCCGAAGATCAGGCTGGTGTGGTTGAGTCGGTGAAAGCTGCTTCCGACATCTATTCGCCGATCAGCGGTGAAGTCATCGCAATCAACGAAGAACTGGGCGGTTCGCCGGAACTGCTGAACTCCGACCCGTACGGCGCGTGGATCTTCAAGATCAAGCCAAGCGACAAGGCTGAGCTGGACAAGCTGCTGGACGCTGCCGCTTACAAGGCTGCCATCGGCGAGTAAGCGTTGAGCAACACCCCAAAGCCCCGACCTGTCGGGGCTTTTTCATGGGCGTCTGTCAGGCGTTGCGCAACACCGCTTTCACCGCCGCCACCGAGCGTTCGACATCCTCCTTGCTCATCGCGGTAAACATCGGCAGCGACACGATCAGCCGTCCGACCCGCTCCGCCACCGGAAACATCCCTTCCTTGAAGCCGCGCTCGCGGTACAGACTCAGCAAATGAATTGGCGGGTAGTGATAGCCGATCCCGATGCCATGCGCCTGCATCTGCTCCATGAATGTCGCCCGCGCCGGCAAGCCGTCCATGCGCTCCGGCAGCACCAGCTGGAACAGGTGCCAGTTGCTGTTGGTGAAGTCCGCTGGCGGCAGTTGGGCGCCATAGGTCGCTGTAAAGTCATCGCCAAAGCACTGAAAATAATGCCGCGCCAGTTCACGCCGATGCGCCGTCAGCGCTTCGATATGAGCAAACTGGCCCAGACCGATCGTGGCAGCGACATCGGTCATGTTGAACTTGCCGCCGAGCACATCGACATCCAGGCCATCGAAACCGGTGCGGGTCACGCCTTGCAAACGGTACTTCTCTGCCAACCGTGCCTCCTCCGGCGTGTTCAGCACCAGGCAACCACCCTCGGAGCAGGTGACGTTCTTGTTCGCCTGAAAACTGAAGGACACGAAATCGCCCGTGGCGCCAATACGCCGTCCATTCCAGCTCGAACCCAGCGCCTGTGCGGCATCTTCGATGATGCGCAGCTTGTGTTTACGGGCGATGTCGTACAGGCGCTCCATGTCCACCGGCAGGCCGGCGAGATAAACCGGAATCAGCGCTTTGGTGCGTGGGGTGATGGCCGCTTCCAGTTGATCCAGATCGATGTTGCGGGTCACCGGGTCAATATCGGCAAACACCGGTGTAGCGCCGACTGCAAGAATCACGTTGGCCGTCGCCACCCAGGAAATCGGCGTGGTGATCACTTCGTCACCCGGGCCAATGCCGGCAATGCGCAAGGCGATTTCCATGGTGCAGGTGCCGGAATTGAAAGTGCGCACCGGGCGCCCAGCGAAATATTCCGACAGCTGCGCTTCAAAGGCCTGAACCTTCGGCCCGCTGGTGATCCAGCCAGAACGCAAGACATCGCCGACGGCAGCAATCGTGGCTTCATCGATAACAGGTTTGGAAAACGGCAGGAACGGCAGTTGGCTCATGAGGCTTTTATCATCCGCTGGTTGGACGCCTGAGGCAGGCGCCACAGCATGGCCCGGAACAGCCTTGGCCGCCAAGCCGTACGCGACGATATCGACTGCTATGCTGGTTTGACCGTGTTGCATTGACGCCGAGCGCCAGCCAAGAGAGAGCCCGTCATGTCCCAGTTGCCGTCCTTGAGCCAGTTACGCGATCCCGATGCCTTCCTGCGCCGTCACCTCGGTCCCGACGCCGCCGAGCAACAAGCGATGCTCGACAGCCTTGGTCTCGGCAGCCGCGTCGAACTGATCGAACAGACCGTACCGCCGGGCATTCGCTTCAACCGCGTACTCGATTTGCCCCCTGCGCTGGATGAGCAAGCGGCGCTGGCCAGACTGCGCGGTTACGCCGAGCAGAATCAGCTCTGGACCAGCCTGATCGGCATGGGCTACCACGGCACCCTGACGCCGACCGTCATCCTGCGCAACGTCCTGGAAAATCCCGGTTGGTACACCGCGTACACGCCGTACCAACCGGAGATCGCGCAGGGCCGACTCGAAGCGCTGCTGAATTTCCAGCAGTTGACCATCGACCTCACCGGCCTCGAACTGGCCAACGCTTCGCTGCTCGATGAAGCCACGGCGGCTGCCGAAGCCATGGCGCTGGCCAAACGTGTCGCGAAGTCGAAGAGCAATCTGTTTTTCGTCGATGAGAACTGTCATCCGCAAACCATTTCCGTGGTGCAGACCCGCGCCGAAGGTTTTGGCTTCGAATTGATCATCGACGCTGTGGATAACTTGAAGCAGCACCAGGTATTCGGCGCGCTGCTGCAATATCCCGACACTCACGGCGAGATCCGTGATCTGCGGCCGTTGATCGATCACTTGCATGCGCAGCAGGCGCTGGCCTGTGTCGCTACCGATTTGTTGAGTTTGCTGTTGCTGACGCCACCGGGTGAACTGGGTGCCGATGTGGTGTTCGGCTCGTCCCAGCGCTTCGGCGTGCCGATGGGTTATGGCGGCCCGCACGCGGCGTTCTTTGCCAGTCGCGAGGAATACAAACGGGCGATTCCCGGGCGGATCATCGGTGTGTCGAAAGATGCCCGGGGCAACGTCGCGCTGCGCATGGCCCTGCAAACCCGCGAGCAGCATATTCGCCGTGAGAAGGCCAACTCGAACATCTGCACGGCGCAGGTGCTGCTGGCCAATATCGCCAGTTTCTACGCGGTGTATCACGGGCCGGAAGGCTTGAAACGTATAGCCCAGCGCGTGCATCGGTTGACCTGCATTCTGGCGGCCGGGCTTGAGCGCAAAGGCATCACTCGGGTCAATGCGCAGTTCTTTGACACGCTGACGCTGGACGTTGGCGGTGCGCAAACCGCGATTATCGAAAGCGCTCAAGCTGCGCAGATCAACCTGCGAATTCTTGGCCGCGGCCGTGTGGGGCTGAGTCTTGATGAAACAACCAGTGAAAGCACGGTGGCCAGGCTGTTCGATGTATTGCTGGGTGCCGATCATGGGTTGAACGTCGAAGAACTTGACGCTGAAGCCCTGAGCTCGGGCATCCCCGACAATCTTCAGCGCAAAACCCCGTACCTGCGCCATCCGGTGTTCAACGCCCACCACAGCGAAACCGAGATGCTGCGCTATCTCAAACAACTGGAGAACAAGGATCTGGCGCTCAACCAGTCAATGATCCCGCTGGGCTCCTGCACCATGAAACTCAACGCCACCAGCGAAATGATCCCGATCACCTGGCCGCAATTCGCCAACCTGCACCCGTTTGTGCCGAGAGAGCAGGCGGTCGGTTACACGCTGATGATCGAAGAGCTGGAGCGCTGGCTGTGCGCAATCACCGGTTTCGATGCGATCTGCATGCAGCCCAACTCCGGCGCGCAGGGCGAATACGCAGGGCTGCTGGCGATTCGCAAATACCATGAGAGCCGGCAGCAGGGCGGGCGTGATGTGTGCCTGATTCCGTCCTCGGCCCACGGCACCAACCCGGCCTCGGCGCAGATGGTCGGGTTACGGGTGGTGATCGTTGAGTGCGACGAGGCCGGCAACGTTGATCTCGATGACTTGAAAGCCAAGGCTGCCGAGGCCGGGGCGAAACTGTCCTGCCTGATGGCGACCTACCCGTCGACCCACGGCGTGTACGAGGAGGGCATCAGCGAAATCTGCGAAGTCATCCGCACGCATGGCGGCCAGGTTTATATGGATGGCGCCAATCTTAATGCGCAGGTCGGACTGGCCCGGCCGGCGGACATCGGCGCTGATGTCTCGCACATGAACCTGCACAAGACCTTTTGCATTCCCCATGGCGGCGGCGGACCCGGCATGGGACCGATTGGCGTGCGCGCACATCTGGCGCCGTTCGTGGCCAATCATCCGGTGGTGC
Source organism: Pseudomonas sp. CROZ-RG-20F-R04-15 (assembly GCF_022662375.1). Taxonomy (GTDB): domain Bacteria; phylum Pseudomonadota; class Gammaproteobacteria; order Pseudomonadales; family Pseudomonadaceae; genus Aquipseudomonas. The sequence goes on from NZ_JAKNQL010000009.1 coordinate 121,050, forward strand.
CGCTTGACGGCCCGCAGCCACAGAACACGGCGGTCAGCGCGGCACCGTGGGGCAGTGCGAGCATTTTACCGATCAGTTGGATGTACATCGCCATGATGGGCCCGCAACTGGCGGATGCCAGCGAGGTGGCGATTCTGGCGGCAAATTACCTGGCGCAGCATTTGTCCGGCGCGTTCCCGGTGCTGTACACCGGCCGCAATGGGCGGGTCGCGCATGAATGCATTCTCGATTTGCGGCCATTGAAGGCGCAGACCGGGATCAGTGAGGAGGACGTCGCCAAGCGTTTGATGGATTACGGCTTTCATGCGCCGACCATGTCATTCCCGGTGCCAGGGACGCTGATGGTCGAGCCGACCGAGAGTGAGTCCAAGGCTGAACTGGATCGGTTTATCGGTGCAATGTTGAGCATTCGCGCGGAAATCACTGAGGTGCAGAACGGCAACTGGCCGGCCGAGGACAATCCGCTGAAACGAGCGCCGCATACTTTGGCGGATATCACCGGGGTTTGGGAGCGGCCGTACAGCATCGAGCAAGCAATTACCCCGGATGCGCACACCAAGGCGCACAAGTATTGGCCGGCGGTGAATCGGGTCGACAATGTCTACGGCGACCGCAACCTGTTCTGTGCTTGTGTTCCGGTCGATGATTACCGCTGATTTCCCGGCAAGCACACCGTCACCTGTGGGAGCGAGCCTGCTCGCGAAAGCGGTGATTCAGTCACCGAAAGTGTTGAGTGAAAGATTGCTTTCGCGAGCAGGCTCGCTCCCACAGGGTTATGAGTGGGGCGCAAATCCTGGCAAAAAAATGCCGCTCGATTGAGCGGCATTTTTGTTGGCGGATGGCTTACTCGGAAGCCACGGCATTCATCGCCAGAATCGCATTCGCCAGTTCCATGTCCGTCGCCTGCAGGCCCGGATTGTCGGCGCGGACTTTCTGCATCGCCGCTTCCAGATACGGCCCACGAATGCCGCCGTCACTGGCAACGAAACTGCCGGCATCATCCTGTGCGGCGATGATCAGCTTGTGATCCTTGAAGGTCAGATAGGTCGAACCGGTGGTCGCACCGGACGAAATGACGTTACGCCAAAAGCTGTCCGCCATGGCCGAACCAACGGGAAGGGACAGCAAGGCCAGAGTGGCGACAGCAAGTTTGAGACGCATGATGAGATGACTCCTGGGGGTTAACTACGGCGTTGGATCGCCATTTCCCCGATCCGGTTCCGTGGCGGCTTATTTCTGCTCGCTCTGCGGCGTCACTCGTAGCACTTCCTCAACCGTCGTCAGTCCCGCCGCAACTTTCTGCGCGCCGGACAGACGCAAGCTGCGCATGCCTTCCTTGAACGCCTGCCGGCGGATCGCCGTGAGATCGGTGTCCGGGGTGATGAAGGCCTTGAGGCTGTCGCTCAGTTGCATGATCTCGTAGACCCCGGCGCGGCCGCGATAGCCAGTGTCGCGGCATTCCACGCAACCGATGGCGCGTTGTGCGTTGCTCGGCAACGGCGCCTGCCACGGGCGGGTCAGGGTTTGCCAGTCTTCGTCTGCCAGTGTCAGCGGTGCCTTGCAATGCGGGCACAAGGTGCGCACCAGTCGTTGCGCCATAACCCCGAGCACGGTGGCTTTGATCAGGTAATGCGGCACGCCGAGTTCGAGCAGACGACTGATCGCACTGGGCGCGTCGTTGGTGTGCAGGGTCGACAGTACCAAGTGCCCGGTGAGCGCCGCCTGAATCGCCATTTCAGCGGTTTCCAGATCGCGGATCTCGCCGATCATGATGATGTCCGGGTCTTGTCGCATCAGCGCACGCACGCCGGCGGCGAAGCTCAGGTCGATGTTGTGCTGCACCTGCATCTGGTTGAATGCGGGCTCGACCATTTCGATCGGGTCTTCGATGGTGCAGAGGTTCACTTCCGGCGTCGCCAGTTTTTTCAGCGTGGTGTACAGCGTGGTGGTCTTGCCCGAACCGGTTGGCCCGGTGACCAGAATGATGCCGTTGGGCTGGCGGGTCATGTCCTGCCAGCGCCGCAGGTCGTCGGCGCTGAAGCCCAACTGGTCGAAATCCTTGAGCAGCACCTCCGGGTCGAAAATCCGCATGACCATTTTTTCGCCGAACGCAGTCGGCAGCGTTGATAACCGCAACTCGACTTCACCGCCGTCCGGGGTCTTGGTCTTGACCCGGCCGTCCTGGGGTTTGCGCTTTTCGGCGACGTTCATCCGTCCGAGGCTTTTCAGGCGACTGACAATCGCCATGGTCACCTGCGGCGGAAATTGGTAGACGTTGTGCAGCACGCCGTCGATGCGAAAACGCACGGTGCCTTGCTCGCGGCGCGGTTCGATGTGGATATCACTGGCGCGCTGCTGGAAGGCGTACTGGAACAGCCAGTCGACGATGTTGACGATGTGCGCGTCGTTGGCGTCCGGTTCCTGATCGCTGGCGCCGAGGTTGAGCAGTTGCTCAAAGTTGCCGAGATTGCCGCTCTGGGCGTCGGCATTGCTGGCGCCGCTGACCGATTTGGCCAGGCGGAAGAACTCGACGCTGAAGCGCTGGATGTCCGCCGGGTTGGCCACTACCCGTTTGATCGGCAGTTTCAACACGTGAGTCAGATCGGCTTCCCACCCGGTAACGTAAGGCTGAGCGCTGGCCACGGTCACCGCATCGCGGTCGACCGCCACCGCGAGAATCTTGTGCCGTTGTGCGAAGGCGTAGGACATCAACGGTGTGATGGCGGCGACGTTGATCTTCAGCGGATCGATGCGCAAATACGCCTGGCCGGCCTGCTGTGCCAGCCACAGGGTCAGACTTTCCAGATCAAGATGCTTGCCCGGACGGCTGAGGTCGTCCAGTTGCTGACTGGCGATAAATTCCAGTGGGTGCATCTGGCCATGGGCTGCATGACGGCGACGGGCATTCAGTGCCTGCTCCGCCGAGTCCTGGCAAATAAAGCCTTGGGCGACCAGTTCACGCAACACCTCGTTGAGTTCCAGCCAGCGGTCCTGAGTGGCAAGTTGAACGGACATGCGGGCTTCCTTTTGAGCGACAGTGCGCAAAAGGATAGTCGCGGCCCGGTAGACCGTTGGGCCACTACCCGACGAAGCCGTTGCCGGATTTGTCAGCCAGCGGCTTGCGCGGGGGCATCCCAAGCGCTGTCGGCGCTTTGCAGGTTCACCGAGCAAACGCTGATCAGGTTACGAAGTTTTTCCGCGATCACTTGCGCGCGATGCCAACTGAAACCGCCCATGACGATGTCGATCGACATCAATTCGTCCATCCGCTGCACGTTGACCTGCTCGGGCGTGAGGAATTGCAGGGCGAACAGGTTGAGTACGCGCACCAGCAAATCCGGTTCGGCTTCGGCGAGGATTTGATATTGCGCCAGGCAATGGGCGTTGCTGACGTTCCAGACGTCGGCGCGGGTAGGGGCGCTGTTCACGGCTTCAAGGTGCGGCATGGCAAGTCTCCAAAATCTCTGGAGGAATTTTTACATTCGGCACGGGGTATTTCTTGGCTATGATCGGCGTTATTGGCGATTGATCGATGTGATCAATTCGTAATACAACGTGATTCAGGTATTTCTATGCACAGCGAGCTGGACAGCTACGACCGCAAGATTCTTGCCCTGCTGCAAGAGGACGCTTCGCTCTCGAGCGCGCAGATCGCCGAACAGGTCGGCCTGTCGCAATCGCCGTGCTGGCGGCGGATTCAGCGGATGAAGGAAGAGGGGATCATTCGCGGCCAGGTGACCTTGCTCGATCGCAAGAAAATCGGCCTGAATACGCAGATCTTTGCCGAGATAAAACTCAACGCGCACGGGCGTTCGAACTTCACCGAGTTCACCGAGGCGATTCGCGGCTTTCCGGAGGTGCTGGAGTGTTATGTGCTGATGGGCGCGGTGGATTTTCTGTTGCGGATTGTCGCGGCGGACATCGAGGCGTATGAGCGATTCTTCTTCGAGAAGCTGTCGCTGGTGCCGGGGATTCAGGAAGTGAATTCGATCGTGGCGTTGTCGGAGATCAAGTCCACCACAAGCTTGCCGGTTTGAGGTAAGGCGGCTGGCCTCTTCGCGAGCAAGCTCGCTCCCACAGGAGATTGCATTCCAAAGTGGGAGCGAGCCTGCTCGCGAAAGCGGTGTTACATGCGCAGGAGCATTTTCCACGCGCGATTCTGGTAAACCGCAATCGCCTGCTGCTTGCGCGCATCGAGCAGTTCGTCAGTGATCGTCGGCTCGTTGGCCAGTTGCGCCAGCTTGTTCAGTTCGCCATACAGGCGATCCATTTCCGGGATCTCCAGCACGTTACGAGCATGGTGCAGCCAGACCTGGATGCGCTCGATACGCGGCAGTTGCTCAGCCAGATCTTCCGGCTGCTGCTGATAACGCTGCAATTGCAGGGCCGTCGCTTCTTCGCCCAATGTGCGCGGCAACCAGCTGTGCAACTGCGCGCCGCCCTGACGATTACCACGTACGTTACGATCGGCGGTCCAGGTGCGAGCCAGCAACCAACGCGAAGTGTTCAGCGAGAACGAGCCCCAGCGCGGGTCTTCGAGTTCTTCGAGGAACTGCTCCGGTGCGGCTTTGCGCACGTCTTCATCTTCGATACCGGCCTGCACCAATGGGCGCCAGTCTTCCAGCAACGCATCCAGGGCAACGCGCAAGTCGTGGGTCGACTGACGCGGCGCGGCCTGGCCGAGGCTGCTCAACAGTGCACGCATTTCGGCGAGGTTCTCGACCCAGTCGAGCAACAGGCGCCAGTGGCCATTGAAACGATATTGTTCAGCCAGACGCTGGCTGCTGCCGAGCAAGTGCCAGCTCAGTGCGGCGAAGGCGTCGTCGAGTTGAGTTTCCGGGGTCAGCTCCGGCGCCGGCAGGCTCAGCGAGTAGCTGTTGGCGTCGTACAGACGATAACCGCGCTCAGCCTTGCTGATGTCGCACGGCATCAGCGCCAGGGTTTCAGCCAGTTCAGCAGCCAGTTCCAGCAGCGCGGCGGATTCGCCTTCGCGCAGTTCCAGTTCCAGCTCGCAGATTTCTTCTTTCTGCTTGCCGACTACCACGTGACCGAGGTCCAGCGCGGCTTCGATGACCACTTTGCTCTTGCCACGGCCCCAGGCAATTTCGGCGCGCTCGCGGACGAAATCGGTGGTGAAGATCGGCTTGAGGGTTTTCTTGTCCAGTTCGGCCAGCGACTCGGGCCAGCATTCGCCGTCCAGTTTCTTCACGTCGAGCTTGGCTTTCGGCAACTTCCAGTCGTATTCATTGCGCTCGGACAGACCGGCAACGCTCTGGCCACGGGTCTTGAGGGTCTGAATCACTTCGTCACCGTCCTTGCGCAGGCGCAGGGCGACTTTGGCCTGGGCCAGGTCGCGCTCGGGGGTGTCGAAGTACTGGTTCATCAACTCACGGCGTTCCCAGCCACTTTTGTTGCGTTTCTTCAGTAACGGGTGCTCGCGCAGGGCGGCGAGGGTTTCGCGGCTGACGCGGAGTTTGATTTCGGTTTCTTTCTGCATGGCCGGAAAATCCAGGATCGGGAGCGCAGCCGGGGAATATGTGGCTGCCAAGGCCGTGCAGTGTACAGGACTGATTCGTCCTACGCCCTGCGGCGGTTTATTCCTGACGCCGGATGGTTCTATGATGGACTTCAAATCGGGAGTTGGAGTCAGCGATGCCTTTGCCGTCCATGCAAGACCAGTTCGCTGCGCTGATTGCCGCGCCATCGGTCAGCTGTACCCAACCGAACCTTGATCAGTCCAACCGCGCGGTGATCGATTTGCTCGCTGGCTGGCTGGGCGATCTGGGTTTCAGCTGCGACATCCAGCAGGTCAGCCCCGGCAAATTCAACCTGCTCGCCAGTTTCGGCAGCGGCCCCGGTGGACTGGTGCTGGCCGGACACAGCGACACGGTGCCGTACGACGATGCGTTGTGGCAGACCGATCCGCTGAAGCTCACTGAAGTCGATGGCCGTTGGGTAGGGCTGGGCAGTTGCGACATGAAGGGTTTTTTCGCCCTGATCATCGAAGCCGTGCTGCCGCTGCTCGATCAGCCGTTCAAGCAACCGCTGCTGATCCTCGCCACCTGCGATGAAGAAAGCTCGATGTCCGGCGCCCGCGCACTGGCCGAGGCCGGGCGTCCGCTGGGCCGTGCGGCGGTGATCGGCGAGCCGACCGGGCTCAAGCCGATCCGCATGCACAAAGGCATCATGATGGAACGCATCGACATCCTCGGGCAGAGCGGCCATTCGTCGGATCCGCGTCTGGGCCACAGCGCGCTCGAAGCGATGCACGATGCGATCGGCGAACTGCGCGGCCTGCGTCTGTTGTGGCAACGTGAATTCAACAACCCACAATTCAGCGTGCCGCAACCGACCATGAACTTCGGTTGCATCCATGGCGGCGACAATCCCAACCGCATCTGTGGTCAGTGTTCGCTGGAGTTTGATCTGCGACCGCTGCCCGGCATGGACCCGAAAATCCTGCGCGCGGAGATTCTGCGCAAGCTCAACCCGGTCGCTGAACGGCATCAGGTGAAGATCGATTACAAGCCGTTGTTCCCGGAAGTGCCGCCGTTCGAGCAGTCGGAAGACGCCGAACTGGTGCGCATCGCCGAAAAGCTCACCGGTCACAGCGCCGAAGCAGTAGCGTTCGGCACCGAAGCGCCTTATCTTCAGCGCCTTGGCTGCGAAACCATCGTGCTTGGCCCCGGCGACATTGCGTGCGCGCATCAGCCCGGCGAGTACCTTGAAATGTCACGTTTGCAGCCTACCGTGCATCTATTACGGCAGTTGATTGAACATTACTGCCTGACCGCTGACGAACGATGATCCACACCTGTGGGAGCGAGCCTGCTCGCGAAAGCGCCATTTCAGACATCTTGATGTCGACTGATACACCGCTTTCGCGAGCAAGCTCGCTCCCACAGGGATTGTGTTTTGCCTGATCAAACGCTGTAAATTGCCAGCATCCCAACCCGTATTCATGAGGAGAGCGCGCGTGTCGCCAAGCCTGTTCCGACGATAACCATCAGCCCGCTGTGCGTTTTCCGTTTCGCCCTTTTTAGGCTGCTATTTATTACAGGCCCAGGTTCATGCCCGAATACGTCAATTGGCTTCGCCACGCGTCTCCTTACATCAATGCCCACCGCGACTGCACCTTCGTCGTCATGCTGCCCGGCGACGGTGTGGAGCATCCGAATTTCGGCAACATCGTCCACGACATCGTCCTGCTGCACAGCCTCGGCGTGCGTCTGGTGCTGGTGCACGGTTCGCGTCCGCAGATCGAAACCCGTCTCGCCGCCCGTGGCCTGACCCCGCATTACCACCACGGCATGCGCATCACCGATGCCGCGACGCTGGAATGCGTGATCGATGCGGTCGGCCAATTGCGCATCGCCATCGAAGCGCGTTTGTCGATGGACATGGCTTCGTCGCCGATGCAGGGTTCGCGTTTGCGCGTGGCCAGCGGCAACCTCGTCACCGCACGGCCGATCGGCGTGCTCGAAGGCGTCGACTATCACCACACCGGCGAAGTGCGCCGGGTCGACCGCAAGGGCATCAATCGCCTGCTCGATGAACGCTCGATCGTGCTGCTGTCGCCGCTGGGCTACTCGCCAACCGGTGAAATCTTCAACCTCGCCTGCGAAGATGTCGCCACCCGCGCCGCCATTGACCTCGGCGCAGACAAACTGCTGCTGTTCGGTGCCGATCTCGGTCTGATCGACGAAAACGGCAAACTGGTGCGCGAACTGCGCCCGCAACAAGTGCCGGCGCATTTGCAGCGTCTGGGCAGCAACTATCAGGCAGAACTGCTGGATGCCGCCGCCGAGGCTTGCCGTGGCGGCGTGGCGCGCAGCCATATCGTCAGTTACGCCGAGGATGGCGCGCTGCTGACCGAACTGTTCACCCGTGACGGTGGCGGTACGCTGGTCGCGCAAGAGCAATTCGAACTGGTGCGTGAGGCGGCGATTGAAGACGTCGGCGGCTTGCTCGACTTGATCAGTCCGCTGGAAGAGCAGGGGATTCTGGTGCGTCGCTCGCGCGAAGTGCTGGAACGCGAGATCGAGCAGTTCAGCGTGGTCGAGCGTGAAGGCATGATTATCGCCTGCGCGGCGCTGTATCAGATTGCCGATTCCGATGCCGGTGAGCTGGCGTGCCTGGCGGTGAATCCGGAGTATCGCCACGGCGGTCGCGGTGATGAACTGCTGGAGCGCATCGAAACCCGGGCGCGGGCGCAGGGATTGAAGACATTGTTCGTCCTCACCACGCGCACCGCGCACTGGTTCCGCGAGCGCGGGTTCGAGCCGAGCAGCGTCGAACGCCTGCCGGCGGCGCGGGCTTCGCTGTACAACTTTCAGCGCAACTCGAAGATCTTCGAAAAGACTCTGTAACCGAGGCGCTCCATTCGCGAGCAGGCTCGCTCCCACTCCTGTGGGAGCGAGCCTGCTCGCGAAGCTTTTTACTGGGCGATGAACTTCGCGCTGACGTACGGCGAGTAGTCCGGCAGCACCGTCTCAACCTTGCCCTGTTCCTTCAAAAACTTCGCCGTCTCGCCGATCGCCTTCGCCGTGCCGCCATCCAGCAGCGCCGTGGTTTGCTGCGCCTTGGCATCCGGGAACGCTGAACCTGCGAGCAATTCCGGTACATCGGCGGCATTGGCACCGGTCAATTTGGCGATTTTCTGCACAGGTTCGGAGTCTGCTGTCCAGCTGTCCTTGTGGCTGGCGTAATCGGCAAACGCGTCTAGAGTGACTTTGGCAAATTTGGCCACAACGTCAGGATGCTTTTCGGCGAAGTCTTTACGGGCAACCCAAACCTCAAAGGTTGGCGCGCCCCACTGACCGACCTGCGCGGCATCAGTCAGGGTCTTGCCGGTCTTGCGGATTTCCCCCAGCGCCGGTGACCAGACAAACGCACCATCGATATCCCCACGCTTCCACGCGGCGGCGATCTCTGCGGGTTGCAGGTTCACCACTTTGACTTTCGAAGTGTCCAGACCCCAGTGCTTGAGGGCGCCGAGCAGGCTGTAGTGGGAGGTGGAAACGAACGGCGTGGCGATGGTTTTGCCGACCAGATCCTGCGGTGTGTTGATACCGCTGCCGTTGCGTACCACCAAGGCTTCGGCGGCATTGATCTGCGCTGAAACGATGAACGCGACGAAGGGCAGATTACGCGACGCGGCAGCCGCTAACGGGCTGGAACCGAGGTTGCCGATCTGCACGTCACCGGAAGCAATGGCTGTCACAACTTCCGGGCCGCTGTTGAAACGGCGCCAGTCGATTTTCTCGCCGATGGTCTTCTCGTAGACGCCGTCAGCTTGGGGGACTTTGCTCGGGTCGATACCGGTTTGATAGCCCACCGTGAGGGTGGCGGCATGGGCGGAAAAAGAAATGATTGCTGACACACAAACTGTAACAAATTGACTAGATAGTGCGCGTTTGGCCATCATGGCGTCGCCTTTTCGATAGGGTTTGACGAATTGCGGTTGCGCCAAAGCTAATCGATATAAAAAAAGGCTAACAAATACCATTTAGGAATGAGCTTAGTCGCCGATACGCTGTATCCCGGCGGAGATGGCAAGATAATAGCCATATTCCGAAATGATATGAAAAAGAATGAATAAATTCTTTTTGGGTTTATCAGGAAATCTTTACTCTGCACGGACCAAATCACTGCGATTAGACCTTGGTCGTAGACACACAAGGTTACGATTGACTTGTCAGTCACGGTCTGGCGCTAATCGCGCATCTTAGGATCCAGGGCATCAGACCCCGGGCCAGGAACACAAGAATTAGAAACGAGAGGAGCTTTACATGAACAAGTCCACCTTGGCCCTGGCTGTGGCCGTAGGGGTTATGGCGCAGCAGGCAGGCGCCGCCGGTTTCATCGAAGACAGCAAAGCTACTTTGGGGCTGCGTAACTTCTACATCAACACTGATAACCGTGACAGCGCTGCTGGTACTGCTGCCAACAAGCGTGCTGGCGTGCAGAGCAAGAACGAAGAATGGGGCCAAGGCTTCGATCTGCGTTTCATCTCCGGTTACACCCAAGGCACCGTCGGCTTCGGTATCGACGCCATCGGCCTGCTGGGCGTGCGTCTGGATTCCGGTGGCGGCACTAACGGCGCTACCGCTACCTCGTACGGTGGCACTGTGTTCCCGAGCAAGTCCAACGGCGAAGCCGTTGATAACTTCTCCAGCCTGGGCCTGACTGCCAAAGCCAAGATTTCCCAGACCGAACTGAAGCTGGGTACTCTGCAGCCGAAGAACCCGGTCATCGTGACCAACGACGGTCGTCTGTTGCCACAAACCTGGCAGGGTGGCCAGATCACTTCCGGCGACATCAAAGACCTGACGCTGGTTGGCGGTCAGATCGAAGCCGTGAAAGGTCGTAACTCCAGCAACAATGAGCAACTGTCGATTGGCGGCGCAAACGCGCACACCATCACTGGTCGTGACAGCAACAAGTTCATCTACGCCGGTGGTGACTACAAAATCACCAAAGACCTGACCGCTCAGTACTACTACGGCAACCTGGAAGACTTCTACAAGCAGCACTTCCTGGGTCTGGTCCACAACTGGGCAATCGGCCCGGGCGTGCTGAAGTCTGACCTGCGTTACTTCAACAGCTCCGACGACGGTGCAAATGGTCACGACCCGCTGTACTACAGCTCGGGCAACTACGACGGCGTTGCAAGCGGCAAAGGCAAAGTCGACAACAACCTGTACAGCGGCCTGTTCCTGTACACCGTTGCTGGTCACACTTTCGGTGGCGGTTACCAGGTTTCCAACGGTAGCAGCGACTTCCCTTGGCTGAACCAGGGCGACGGCTCGTCGAACTACACCATCACCGACATGCAAATCCAGAAGTTCGGCCGTGCCGGCGAGCGCACCTGGCAAGCACGCTACTCGTATGACTTCGCCAAAATCGGCGTACCAGGCCTGACTGCTGGTCTGGTCTACCTGCGTGGCGACAACATCGACACAGTATCGGGCACTCGTCCTTATCCAGAGTCGGGTAGCGGCCGTTCCGAGTGGGAACGCGACCTGACCGTCGGTTACGTCGTACCGGAAGGCCCGCTGAAAAACCTGGGCCTGATGTGGAAAAACGCTATGTGGCGCAACGACATCCCAGGTCAGCGTGACCAGGATGAAAACCGCCTGATCGTCAGCTACTCGATCCCGCTGCTGTAGTAGCGCGTCTCGATTCGCGGATGAAAAAAAGCCCCGTCCGGCATCGCGCCGGACGGGGCTTTTGCGTTTTCGAGTCAGGCTCACCCCCGTAAGCCCTCCCCGAAATTCCCCTCTTTACAGCAACTCAAGGCCTTCTCGAACCTTGCGACCGATGTTCGTCGGGATGCCGCCGAGCGTCCAGTGAACAGATGTTTAATATTCACTTATGATCTAGATATCTCATTATTTATTCTTTTTCATGATGGCAAATCACGAGCTACAGTTGAGGTCTCGAACAACTCATCAGGAGCAGCACCATGAGCCTCAGACTCGGCGACATCGCCCCCGATTTCGAACAGGATTCCAGCGCTGGCAAGATTCGTTTTCACGAATGGCTGGGCGATAGCTGGGGCGTGCTGTTCTCCCACCCGGCGGATTTCACCCCGGTGTGCACCACTGAGCTGGGCTTCACCGCCAAGCTCAAGGATGAGTTCAGCAAACGTGGCGTCAAAGCCATCGCGCTGTCGGTCGACCCGGTGGACTCGCACCACAAGTGGATCGAAGACATCAACGAAACCCAGAACACCATCGTCAACTTCCCGATCCTCGCCGATGCCGATCGCAAAGTCTCGGATCTGTATGACCTGATCCACCCGAACGCCAACGACACGCTGACCGTGCGTTCGCTGTTCGTGATTGATCCGAACAAGAAAATTCGCCTGACCATCACTTATCCGGCGAGCACCGGGCGCAACTTCCACGAGATTTTGCGGGTGATCGATTCGCTGCAACTCACCGACAACTACAAGGTAGCGACCCCGGCCAACTGGCAGGACGGTGAAGAGGTGGTGATTGTGCCGTCGCTCAAGGATGAGGAAGAGATCAAGCAGCGCTTTCCGAAGGGTTATCGCGCGGTGAAGCCGTACCTGCGCCTGACGCCACAGCCGAACAAGTGATCTTCTTGGGCAGATCGTTCCCACGCTCAGCGTGGGAATGCCGCCCGTGACGCTCCGCGTCAGCGTGTAGCTACTAAGCAGGGGATTTCAGGCCGTTTCGACGGCCTTTTTTTTCGCCCGCAGTTTGTTGAAATGCATATCTCCAAAAAGCATAACCAAATGAATAAATATGATTTATGGATATATAAATCAGCTGGTAAGGTCACTCCATCGAAGCGAGATCGCAACCCGCGAATCGCCTGTAACGCTTAAGGAATTGTCTCAATGCTGGTCGTCTCACTCGGTGGCAGCCCCAGCCTGCGCTCCCGTTCCGGGGTGCTGCTGGAGCGCTCGCAACGTTGGTTGCAGCAGCAAGGCGTAGAAGTGGTGAGTTATCAGGTACGGGATTTCCCGGCCGAAGATTTGCTTCACGCCCGCTTCGACAGCCCGAAGGTGCTCGACCTGTTGCAACAGATTGAAAACGCCGACGGCCTGCTGATCGCCACACCGGTTTACAAAGCGTCATTTTCCGGCGCCCTGAAAACGCTGCTGGATCTGCTGCCCGAGCGCGCCCTGAACCACAAGATTGTCTTGCCGATGGCCACCGGCGGCAGCATCGCCCACATGCTGGTGGTCGACTACGCGCTCAAGCCTGTGTTGTCGGCGCTGAAAGCCCAGGAAATGCTCCAGGGGATTTTCGCCGAGGACAGCCAGATCGCTTACGGCGAAGGCAGTGCCGCAGCACAACTGGCACCAGCGCTGGAGCAGCGACTGCATGAAGCGCTGGATCAGTTTGTCGGCGCCATGGCCCGCCGGCCCAAGCCGCTGGAACCGGGTCTGTTGAACGAACGTTTGTTGAGTGCTCGCTGGAGCATTTAAGCCTCACCCGCATTTGATGTACTTCACCTTACTCAGCCGCTAACGGCCAAGCAGGTGCAGCCAAAACCCAACAGCAAAAAGGAGAGCGCTATGCGCACTGTATTTTTGCGTCGTGGTCTGGTCGCTCTGTTTGCTGCGGCTGTCACCTTCGGCGCCATCACTCAAGCTCAAGCCGAGACATTGCGGATCGGTTATCAGAAGTACGGCACGCTGGTGCTGCTCAAAGCCAAAGGCACGTTGGAAAAACGTCTGGCCGCCCAAGGCGTCGACGTGCAGTGGACTGAATTCCCCGGCGGCCCGCAACTGCTCGAAGGCCTGAACGTCGGCTCGATCGACTTCGGCGTCACCGGCGAAACCCCGCCAGTCTTCGCTCAAGCTGCTGGCGCCGATTTGCTCTACGTCGCCTACGAACCGCCAGCGCCAAACAGCGAAGCGATCCTTGTGCCGAAAGACTCGCCGATCAAATCGGTGGCCGATCTCAAGGGCAAGAAAGTCGCGCTGAACAAAGGCTCCAACGTTCACTACTTGCTGGTGCGTTCGCTGGAAGACGCCGGTCTCAAATACACCGACATTCAAACCGTATTCCTGCCGCCCGCCGATGCTCGCGCTGCGTTTGAACGTGGCAGCGTCGACGCCTGGGTCATCTGGGATCCGTACCAGGCCGCCGCCGAGAAACAACTGCAAGCGCACACCCTGCGCGACGGCAAAGGCATCGTCGACAACCACCAGTTCTATCTCGCGACCAAAACTTACGCAGAGAAAAATCCTCAGGTGATCAAGACTCTCGTGGAAGAAGTGCGCGCAGTCGGTGAGTGGTCGAAGGCCAATCCTGAAGACGTCACCCAACAAGTCGCGCCACTGCTCGGCCTGCCGGCAGACATCACCCTGACCTCGGTGAAACGCCAGGGCTACGGCGCGCTGTTCCTGACCCCGGAAGTGGTCGCCGCGCAGCAGAAAATCGCTGACACGTTCTACCAGCTCAAGCTGATTCCCAAGCCGCTGAGCATCAAGGATGTGATCTGGACACCACCGGCCGCTGTGGCCCAAAGCTCGGCCACCCAAGCCCAGTAACTCGAATTCCCAAGGAGACCACTCCATGAGCCTCAATATCTTCTGGTTCCTGCCTACCCACGGTGACGGCCATTACCTTGGCACCGCCGAAGGCGCTCGCGCCGTCGACCACGGTTATCTACAACAGGTCGCGCAAGCGGCGGATCGTCTGGGTTTCGGTGGTGTGCTGATTCCGACTGGCCGCTCCTGCGAAGACTCGTGGCTGGTGGCGGCGTCGCTGATCCCGGTGACCCAGCGTTTAAAATTCCTCGTTGCTCTGCGCCCCGGGATCATTTCCCCGACGGTCGCGGCGCGGCAGGCAGCGACACTGGATCGTCTGTCCGGCGGTCGTGCGCTGTTCAATCTGGTAACCGGCGGTGACCCGGAAGAATTGGCCGGCGACGGTCTGTTCCTCAGCCACGAAGAACGCTATCAAGCCTCGGTGGAATTCACCCGCATCTGGCGCCGTGTGCTGGAAGGCGAAACCGTTGACTACGACGGCGAGCACATCAGCGTGAAGGGCGCGAAATTGCTCTATCCACCGATCCAGCAACCGCGTCCGCCGCTGTATTTCGGTGGCTCGTCGGAAGCGGCGCAGGACTTGGCCGCTGAACAAGTGGAAATGGTCCTGACGTGGGGCGAGCCGCCAGCCGCGGTGGCGGAGAAGATCGCACAAGTCCGCGCCAAAGCCGCCAAGCTTGGCCGCACCGTGCGCTTCGGCATTCGTCTGCACGTGATCGTTCGTGAAACCAACGCTGAGGCGTGGCAAGCGGCGGATCGATTGATCTCGCACCTGGACGACGACACCATCGCTCGTGCTCAGGCTTCGCTGGCGCGTTTCGATTCGGTCGGCCAGCAACGTATGGCCGCCCTGCACGGCGGCAGTCGCGACAACCTCGAAGTCAGCCCGAACCTCTGGGCCGGCGTCGGTCTGGTCCGCGGCGGTGCCGGTACGGCGCTGGTCGGCGATGGCCCGACTGTGGCCGCGCGTGTGAAGGAATACGCCGATCTGGGCATCGACACTTTCATCTTCTCCGGTTATCCACACCTGGAAGAGTCGTACCGCGTCGCTGAACTGCTGTTCCCGCACCTCGACATCGAGCGTCCGGAACTGCCGAAAAGCGCCGGTTATGTCAGCCCGTTCGGCGAGATGGTCGCCAACGACATTCTTCCCAAAGCCGCGTCGCAGAGCTGAGGCGCGCCATGAAGAAAATCATCCACAGCCTCGCGCCCTGGGCGTTGCCGGTGTTGTTGCTGGCGGTGTGGCAGTTGTCGGTGTCGGCCGGTTGGTTGTCGACACGGATTCTGCCGGCACCGGTGGCGGTGATCGAAGCCGGCGTGAGCCTGGTGCGCAGCGGCGAAATCTGGACGCACCTGGCGATCAGTGGCTGGCGTGCGGCCCTCGGTTTCACTATCGGCGGCAGTATCGGTCTGGTCTTGGGCTTTATCACTGGCCTGTCGAAATGGGGCGAACGCCTGCTCGACAGTTCGGTGCAGATGATCCGCAACGTGCCGCACCTGGCGCTGATTCCGTTGGTGATCCTGTGGTTCGGCATCGACGAGTCGGCGAAGATTTTTCTGGTGGCGCTGGGCACGTTGTTCCCGATCTACCTCAATACCTATCACGGCATTCGCAACGTCGACCCGGCGCTGGTGGAGATGGCGCGCAGTTATGGCTTGAGCGGTTTCAGCCTGTTCTGGCAGGTGATTCTGCCGGGCGCATTGCCTTCGATTCTGGTCGGTGTGCGCTTCGCCTTGGGCTTTATGTGGCTGACGCTGATCGTCGCTGAAACCATTTCCGCCAGCTCCGGCATCGGCTACCTGGCGATGAACGCTCGCGAGTTTTTGCAGACCGACGTGGTGGTGCTGGCGATCCTGCTTTACGCCGTGCTCGGCAAACTCGCCGACCTCGCCGCCCGTGGACTTGAACGTGTGTGGTTGCGCTGGCACCCGGCCTATCAGGTTGCCAAAGGAGGTGCGGCATGACTGCTCAACAACCTCCACGCCTGCTGCGCGGGATTCCGCTGGCAGTGCGCAATCTGCAGAAAACCTTTGGCGCGCGGCAGGTACTGCGGGACATCGATCTACACATTCCGGCGGGGCAATTCGTCGCTGTGGTTGGGCGCAGTGGCTGTGGCAAAAGCACCTTGCTGCGCTTGCTCGCCGGCCTCGATCAACCGACTGGCGGTGAACTGTTCGCCGGCTCTGCGCCCCTCAGTGACGCACGGGAAGACACTCGATTGATGTTCCAGGAAGCACGGCTGCTGCCATGGAAAAAGATCATCGACAACGTCGGGCTCGGCCTCAAGGGCAACTGGCGTCAGCAAGCACTGGATGCGCTGGAGGCAGTCGGTCTGGCGGATCGCGCCAATGAATGGCCGGCGGCTTTGTCCGGTGGGCAGAAACAACGCGTCGCACTGGCGCGGGCGCTGATCCATCAACCGCGTCTGCTGCTGCTCGACGAACCGCTCGGCGCACTGGACGCGCTGACCCGCATCGAAATGCAGCAACTGATCGAACGTCTCTGGCAGCAACACGGCTTCACTGTGCTGCTGGTGACCCATGACGTCAGCGAAGCGGTGGCGATTGCCGACCGGGTGATTCTGATCGAGGACGGCGAAGTCGGCCTCGACCTGCATGTCGAACTGCCGCGCCCACGGGTACGTGGTTCGCATCGCCTGGCAGCGCTGGAAACCGAAGTGCTTAACCGTGTTCTTTCCCTGCCCGGCGAACCGCCGGCGCCGGAACCTGTTTCACCACTGCCTACGCAATTGCGTTGGGCTCAATAACTCAAGCAAACGACAGGAATCATTGCCATGACTATCAAAGCCATCAACGTCCGTAACCAGTTCAAAGGCTCGATCAAGGAAATCGTCCTCGGCGACGTGCTGTCGGAAATCGACGTGCAGACCGCTTCGGGCATCGTCACTTCGGTGATCACCACTCGTTCGGTCAAGGAGCTGGAGCTGGTTGTGGGCAGCGAAGTGATCGCCTTTGTGAAATCCACCGAGGTATCGATCGCCAAGTTGTAAGCCAGTGAGTAAAAAACAACCCCGGAGGGCGTGAGCCCTGCGGGGTTTTTTGTGTCTGTCGATCGTTCCCATGCTCCGCGTGGGAATGCCTCTTGGGACGCTCCGCGTCCAGTGACGCGGAGCGTCACGGGCTGCATTCCCACGCAGAGCGTGGGAACGATCGTGGCTCAGCGCTTGTGCAGATAAGGTGGCAGATACAGCCCAATGTAAGCGTCAAACACGCGCATCCCTTCCTCGGCCATGCGCGGCGTGATCTGCCCGTGCTGCTGCACCGAGCGCGCATAAACCCGGTCACCCAACTCCATCGCCAGGGCAAACACATCGACATCCTTCGGCAGCCTCGGCAACTCGAAGTGATGATCGAACAGCTTGTGCATCAGATCGCCCAGTTCGATGTCGTGCTGACGGTCAGCCTGGGTCACTTCGGTCAGACCATGCTGCGCGAGGATCAACTGACGCGCCGCCGCGTCTTCGTCATAGATCTCCAGCATGCGCTGCTCGACCAGTCGCGACAGATCACGCCAGTCACGCAGCGCTTCATGATCGATCGGTGCTTGCAGGCAGGCACGAAACGCCGCGTGGACATCGGCCGTCAGCGCTTCGAGCAATGCCGGGACGCTGGCGAAGAAGTGGTACACGGAGGAGGGCGGAATCTGCGCGCGCTCGGCGACGCTGTAGATCGACAGACTGGCCACACCCTCGGCGGCCAGCAATGTGCGCGCGGCGTCGAGTATCGAATCGATCCGCGCCTGACTGCGGGCACGGGGTTTGCGGACGGGGGCGGGTCGCGTCATGGAAGTCTCCTGCGGGGCAGCGGGCATTGTACGAGCCGGCTTCGGTGTTGTCTGCCGGTACGCCTTCGTCGGAACGCCGCCCGGAGCCGGCTCGCTCCCACAGGGAGGCTCTGTGGACGCAGCATTCATGTTCACTGGAGATCAACTGTGGGAGCGAGCCTGCTCGCGAACCGCCGCAGGCGGCCATAAAAAAACGCCGTTGGCTGAATCAGCCAACGGCGTTTTTCCTGAAGCTACAACCGCTTAAACGGTATGCAGATACCAGTTGTACTCAAGGTCGGAGATGGAGTGTTCGAACTCCTCCAGCTCGCTTTCCTTGCAGGCGACGAAGATATCGATGTATTTCGGATCGATGTACTTGGCCATCACCTCGCTGTCGTCCAGCTCGCGCAGGGCATCGCGCAAGTTGTTCGGCAGGCTTTGCTCGTTCTGCTCGTAGCTGTTGCCTTCGACAGGCGCGCCCGGCTCGATCTTGTTGGTCAGACCGTGGTGCACGCCCGCCAGAACCGAAGCCATCAACAGATACGGGTTGGCATCGGCACCGGCGACGCGGTGTTCGATACGCACGGCATCGGACGAACCGGTCGGTACGCGAATCGCTACGGTACGGTTGTCCAGACCCCAGCACGGCGAGTTCGGCACGTAGAACTGTGCGCCGAAACGGCGGTAGGAGTTGACGTTCGGGCAGAGGAAAGCCATCTGCGCGGGCAGGGTCTCGAGCACACCGCCGATCGCGTGACGCAGCGCGGCGTTCTGCTCGGGATCCTCGCTGGCAAAAATGTTTTTGCCTTCTTTATCCAGAATCGAGATGTGTACGTGCAGACCATTACCTGCCTGGCCAGGGTACGGCTTGGCCATGAAGGTGGTGTCCATTTCATGGTCGTAGGCAATGTTCTTGATCAGACGCTTGAGCAGTACCGCGTAGTCGCACGCCTTGATCGGGTCAGCGACGTGGTGCAGGTTCACTTCGAACTGCGCCGGGGCACTTTCCTTGACGATGGCGTCGGCCGGAATGCCTTGCTCTTTGGCACCTTCCAGAATGTCCTGGAGGCAGTCGACGTATTCGTCGAGGTCGTCGATCAGGTAGACCTGCGTCGAGTGCGGACGTTTGCCGGAGATCGGCGAGCGTGGTGGCTGAGGACGGCCGTTCACGTTTTCCTGGTCGATCAGGTAGAACTCGAGTTCGAAGGCCGCGCAGATGGTCAGGCCCAGCTCGTCAAACTTTGCAACAACCTGACGGAGGACTTCACGCGGATCGGCGAAGAAAGGGTCGCCTTCGAGTTCGTGCATGGTCATCAACAGTTGCGCGGTGGGGCGCTTCTGCCATGGCTCGTTGCACAGGGTATCGGGGATGGGATAGCAGATACGATCGGCGTCGCCGATGTCCAGGCCCAGGCCGGTGCTTTCCACCGTTGAACCGTTGATATCCAGAGCAAATAGAGAGGCCGGCAGGTTGATGCCTTTCTCGTAAACCTTGTGGAGGCTGGTGCGTTCAATGCGCTTGCCGCGCACCACACCATTCATATCCGCAATCAGAAGGTCAACGTACAGAACCTCAGGATGTTCCTTAAGGAACGCGTTCGCTTCGTTAAGCTGAACGGCACGCGGGGGTACCGACATGATGCAACACCTTTGTTGTTAAAAATATCAATCATTGATCTTTTCTGGTTTCAGTCAACCCGAACGGCCTGCCGAAGTCAAGCGAGGCCTTTTTTGCCCTAAAAAAGCGCTGTGAGGGCATTTATGGGGCATTTTTCGGCAGTTTTTAGTCCTTGGGACGCTTGGCACCCGCGGGCTTGAGCAGGCCGTGTTGTATTTTTTACGGGGGTGTTGTGTAAAAAAATGAACAAGGCTAAGCTCCGATCAAACCCATAACAGCAATAATACCGGGGTGCTTCATGTCTCGCCTGCCGTTAATCGGCATCACCGACTGCTCGCAACAGTCCGGTCTGCATGCTCATCACATCAGTGGCGACAAATCCGTCCGTAGCGCAGCCAGCAAGGCTTGCCGCTTGCCGACGATGTTCCCGTCCATGGCCGTTCAAGCGCCAGCGTCCGATATTCTGGACGTACGGGAAAGCATCCTGTTTATGGCGTCTCCTTCCACTATAGATCGCTTTCATTTCCAAAGCCTGTGCGGCTTCCTCAGCCGTGCTCATGATTCTGCACGCCTTGAGTGTGCACAGGAAATGCAACGCCAGCGTAAAGGGCAGGTAAGCTCCTCTTTCATTGTCTATGCGCGGTGCCCGGCGTAAGCCCGCACTGCGCACAAGCAAGCCCCCCTTTAACGCGACGCTCAAAGCGTCAAACTTTGCCTGACATCATGTCAGGAGACTCAGCCCAGAGGCATTTATGAGTAACAACCTCGACCAGCTCACCGATTGGTTGAAAGACCACAAGATCACAGAAGTCGAATGCATGATCGCCGACTTGACCGGGATCACCCGGGGCAAGATCTCGCCGACCAACAAGTTCATCGCCGAAAAAGGCATGCGTCTGCCCGAGAGCGTGCTGCTGCAGACCGTGACCGGCGACTACGTCGAAGACGACATCTATTACGAACTGCTCGACCCGGCCGACATCGACATGATCTGCCGCCCCGACCAGAACGCCGTGTACATGGTGCCTTGGGCCATCGAGCCGACCGCGCAGGTGATCCACGACACCTATGACAAGCAAGGCAACCCGATCGAGCTGTCGCCGCGCAACGTCCTCAAGAAAGTTCTCAAGCTCTATGCCGACAAGGGCTGGCAGCCGATCGTGGCGCCGGAAATGGAGTTCTACCTGACCAAGCGCAGCGACGACCCTGACTATCCGTTGCAGCCACCGATCGGTCGCTCGGGCCGTCCGGAAATCGGTCGTCAGTCATTCTCCATTGAAGCGGCGAACGAATTTGATCCGTTGTTCGAAGACGTCTACGACTGGTGCGAACTGCAGGAGCTGGACCTCGACACGCTGATTCACGAGGACGGCACGGCGCAGATGGAAATCAACTTCCGTCACGGCGACGCCCTGTCGCTGGCCGACCAGATTCTGGTGTTCAAACGCACCATGCGCGAAGCCGCACTCAAGCACGACGTGGCCGCGACCTTTATGGCCAAGCCGATGACCGGTGAGCCGGGAAGTGCGATGCACTTGCACCAGAGCATCATCGACATCGAGACCGGCAAGAACGTCTTCTCCAACGAAGACGGGACCATGAGCCAGTTGTTCCTGCACCACATCGGTGGTTTGCAGAAACTGATTCCTGAGTTGTTGCCGCTGTTCGCGCCGAACGTCAATTCGTTCCGCCGCTTCCTGCCGGACACCTCGGCACCGGTGAACGTCGAGTGGGGCGAAGAGAACCGCACCGTCGGCCTGCGCGTACCGGATGCCGGCCCGCAGAACCGTCGTGTTGAAAACCGTCTGCCGGGCGCCGACGCCAACCCGTATCTGGCGATCGCCGCGAGCCTGCTCTGCGGTTACATCGGCATGGTCGAAGGCCTCAACCCGAGCGCGCCAGTGGTGGGTCGTGGTTATGAACGCCGCAACCTGCGCCTGCCGCTGACCATCGAAGATGCGCTGGAGCGCATGGAAAACAGCGCCACCATCGAGAAATACCTGGGCAAAACCTTCATCACTGGCTACGTCGCGGTAAAACGGGCCGAGCATGAAAACTTCAAGCGCGTGATCAGTTCGTGGGAGCGTGAATACCTGCTCTTCGCCGTCTGATACGCCAGGCGCGGCCCTCAAAAAGCCGCGCCTTCACCGATAACAAGGAGAATTGGCATGACCAGCAACAACCCGCAAACCCGCGAGTGGCAAGCACTCAGCAATGATCACCACCTGGCGCCGTTCAGCGATTTCAAGCAGCTGAAAGAGAAAGGCCCGCGGATCATCACCAACGCCAAGGGCGTTTACCTGTGGGACAGCGAAGGCA
The DNA here is from genome assembly GCF_022662375.1 of Pseudomonas sp. CROZ-RG-20F-R04-15. Taxonomy (GTDB): domain Bacteria; phylum Pseudomonadota; class Gammaproteobacteria; order Pseudomonadales; family Pseudomonadaceae; genus Aquipseudomonas. The sequence goes on from NZ_JAKNQL010000009.1 coordinate 142,809, forward strand.
ACAAGATTCTCGACGGCATGGCCGGGCTGTGGTGCGTGGCTATCGGTTACGGTCGCGATGAGCTGGCCGATGCGGCTGCCAAACAGATGCGCGAGCTGCCGTACTACAACCTGTTCTTCCAGACCGCGCACCCGCCGGCACTGGAACTGGCCAAGGCAATTGCCGACGTGGCACCAGAAGGCATGAACCATGTGTTCTTCACCGGTTCCGGCTCCGAAGGCAACGACACCATGCTGCGTATGGTTCGCCACTACTGGGCGATCAAAGGCCAGCCGAACAAGAAAGTCATCATCAGCCGCAAGAACGGTTACCACGGTTCGACCGTCGCTGGCGCCAGCCTCGGTGGCATGACCTATATGCACGAACAAGGCGACTTGCCGATCCCGGGCATCGTTCACATCGCGCAGCCGTACTGGTTCGCCGAGGGTGGCGACATGTCCCCGGAAGAGTTCGGCATCTGGGCGGCCAATCAGCTGGAAGAGAAGATTCTCGAAGTCGGCGTCGACAACGTCGGTGCCTTTATTGCCGAGCCGATCCAGGGCGCCGGCGGCGTGATCATTCCGCCCGACAGCTACTGGCCGCGCATCAAGGAAATCCTCGCCAAGTACGACATCCTGTTCGTCGCGGACGAAGTGATCTGCGGTTTCGGCCGTACCGGTGAGTGGTTCGGTAGCGATTTCTACGACCTCAAACCCGACATGATGACCATCGCCAAAGGCCTGACCTCCGGCTACATCCCGATGGGTGGCCTGATCGTTCGCGACAGCGTTGTTGCGGTGCTCAACGAAGGTGGCGATTTCAACCACGGCTTCACTTACTCCGGTCACCCGGTGGCAGCCGCGGTGGGCCTGGAAAACATCCGCATTCTGCGCGATGAAAAAATTATCGAGAACGCGCACAACGAAACGGCACCGTATTTGCAGAAACGTCTGCGGGAACTGAACGATCACCCATTGGTGGGTGAAGTTCGCGGTGTCGGTCTGTTGGGCGCGATCGAGCTGGTGCAGGACAAGGCCACTCGCAAGCGTTACGAAGGCAAGGGTGTCGGCATGATCTGCCGCCAGTTCTGCTTCGACAATGGCCTGATCATGCGCGCTGTGGGCGACACCATGATCATCGCGCCGCCGCTGGTCATCAGCAAAGCCGAGATCGATGAGCTGGTGACCAAGGCACGCAAGTGTCTGGACCTGACCCTCAGTGCGTTGCAGGGCTAAGTGCTAGGCTCTGAGCGGGAGAGCCGCGGCGCTCTCGCTCAAAGCTGTCAGAAAGGCTGGTCTTTTCTTGAAAGACCGCCTCGGATCTTGCCAGACTAGCCGCGGTTCCAGTTGTCCGGGTTCGGCCGCTGAACAAAGTGGTTCAAAAAAGAAAAATTTGGAGCATTAACGCATGAAGGCATTAGGCAAAAAGCTCGCTGGCAAGACACTGCTCGCCATGTCCCTGATGGGAATCATGGCGGCTGCGGCTCAGGCGGACGACAAGGTGTTGCACGTCTACAACTGGTCCGACTACATCGCCCCGGACACCATCAAGAAGTTTGAAGACGAGTCGGGCATCAAAGTCGTCTACGACGTCTTCGACAGCAACGAAACCCTCGAAGCCAAACTGCTGGCTGGCAAGTCCGGCTACGACATCGTCGTACCGTCGAACAACTTCCTCGCCAAGCAGATCAAGGCCGGTGTCTACCAGAAGCTGGACAAGTCCAAGCTGCCTAACTGGAAGAACCTCAACACTGATTTGCTCAAAGCCGTGTCGGTCAGCGACCCTGGCAACGAGCACGCTTTCCCGTACATGTGGGGCTCGATCGGCATCGGTTTCAACGCCGAGAAGGTCAAGGCTGCACTGGGCGCCGATGCACCTGTCGATTCGTGGGATCTGATCTTCAAGCCGGAAAACGCGGCCAAGCTGAAATCCTGCGGCATCAGCCTGCTCGACTCGCCAACCGAGATGATCCCTGTGGCACTGCACTACCTGGGCCTGCCAACCGACAGCCAGAAGAAAGAAGACATCGACAAGGCTGAAGCGCTGATCATGAAGGTCCGTCCTTCGATCGCCTACTTCCACTCGTCCAAGTACATCTCTGATCTGGCCAACGGCAACATCTGCGTGGCCGTGGGTTACTCGGGTGACGTCTACCAGGCCAAGTCGCGCGCGGCTGAAGCCGGTGACAAGGTGAAAGTCAGCTACAACATTCCGAAAGAAGGTGCCGGCAGCTTCTACGACATGGTCGCCATCCCTAAGGATGCCGAAAACGTCGAAGGCGCCTACAAGTTCATGACCTTCCTGCAGAAGCCGGAAATCATGGCGGAAATCACCAACGCCGTACGCTTCCCGAACGGTAACGCCGCTGCAACCCCACTGGTTGATAAAGATATCACCAGCGACCCGGGCGTTTACCCACCGGCTGACGTGCTGGCCAAGCTGTACGCGATTGCCGACTTGCCGGCCGCGACTCAGCGCATCCTGACCCGCAGCTGGACCAAGATCAAATCCGGTAAATAAGCCGGTTTGAAGCAGTAACCGTTGGCCGTCATGCCCTGCGCGGGCGGCCAGCGGATCAATTAAATGACAGGAAGTTTTGCAGGAACGGTTTTTCGAGGGTAAGTTGCGCGCCGGTTTTGTTGCCGGGCAGCCATCGCTGTCATGCAGCGCGGGGCAACTTGGGCCCAACTAATTTAGAGGACCTCCACTTGCCTATTTTTTCTTCTTTGCGCAAAGCCCTGCTGGCCACTGCCGGCCTGACGATTGCTGTCGGAGCCCAGGCCGCCGGTACGGTGCATATTTATAACTGGTCCGATTACATCGGCGAGACGACCCTGGCCGACTTCCAGAAAGCCACCGGAATCAAACCGGTCTACGACGTCTTCGACTCCAACGAAACCCTGGAAGGCAAGCTGCTGGCCGGACGTACTGGCTACGACGTGGTCGTGCCGTCGAACCACTTCCTCGGCAAGCAGATCAAGGCAGGCGCGTTCCAGAAGCTCGACAAGTCGCAGCTGCCGAATTATTCCAATCTCGACCCGGCGCTGCTCAAGCGTCTGGAACAGAACGATCCGGGTAACCTGTACGCAGTTCCCTACCTCTGGGGCACCAACGGCATCGGTTACAACGTCGATAAAGTGAAGGCTGTGCTGGGTGTCGACAAGATCGATTCGTGGGGTGTGCTGTTCGAGCCGGAGAACATCAAGAAGCTGCAAAGCTGCGGCGTGGCATTCCTCGATTCGGCTGATGAAATGATGCCGACCGTGCTCAACTATCTGGGCCTGAATGCCAACAGCACCAATCCGAAGGACTACGAGAAAGCCACCGACAAGTTGCTCGCGGTGCGTCCTTACGTGACCTACTTCCACTCCTCGAAATACATCGGTGACCTGGCCAACGGCGACATCTGCGTAGCCATCGGTTTCTCCGGCGATATCTTCCAGGCGAAGAACCGCGCAGCGGAAGCCAAGAAAGGCGTGAACATCGCCTACGCGGTGCCGAAAGAGGGTGGTGCGCTGTGGTTCGACATGCTGGCGATTCCGAAGGATTCGTCGAACGTGAAGGAGGCCCATGCCTTCATCAACTATCTGCTGAAACCTGAGGTGATCGCTCAGGTCAGTGATTACGTCGGTTACGCCAACCCCAACCCGGGTTCGGACAAGTTGATGGAACAATCCATCCGCACCGATGCGTCGGTGTATCCGCCGCAGGCCGTTATCGACAAGGCCTATGTGTCGATCGAGTTGCCACCGAACATTCAGCGCCTGATGACCCGCAGCTGGACCAAGGTCAAGTCGGGGATGTAAGGCACACACCATCCTGGGTTCGCCTTGCGGGGCGAACTGCATTGTTTTTTTCTGGGAGTTTCGTAAATGGCAGTTGCCTCCGGCGCCTATAAGAAAGCCCTCGAGGGCGACCAGACACCGAAACAGGTGTTGGTCAAAATCGACCGGGTCACGAAGAAGTTCGACGAGACGATTGCCGTGGACGATGTGTCCCTGGAAATCAAGAAGGGCGAGATCTTCGCCCTGCTCGGCGGTTCGGGATCGGGCAAATCTACCTTGCTGCGGATGCTGGCAGGGTTCGAACGGCCCACGGAGGGGCGCATTTTTCTCGACGGCGTCGACATTACCGACATGCCGCCGTACGAACGTCCGATCAACATGATGTTTCAGTCGTACGCCTTGTTTCCGCACATGACCGTGGCGCAGAACATCGCTTTCGGCCTCAAGCAGGACAAGATCCCGGCGGCTGAAGTCGATGCCCGCGTGGCCGAGATGCTCAAGCTGGTGCAGATGAGCCAGTACGCCAAGCGCAAGCCGCATCAACTGTCTGGCGGTCAGCGTCAGCGTGTGGCGCTGGCGCGTTCGCTGGCCAAGCGGCCGAAGCTGTTGCTGCTCGATGAGCCGATGGGCGCACTGGACAAGAAACTGCGTTCGCAGATGCAACTGGAGCTGGTGGAAATCATTGAGCGCGTCGGTGTGACCTGCGTAATGGTGACGCACGACCAGGAAGAGGCCATGACCATGGCCGAGCGCATCGCGATCATGCACCTTGGCTGGATTGCGCAGATCGGCAGCCCGATCGACATCTACGAAACCCCGACCAGCCGTCTGGTCTGCGAATTCATCGGCAACGTCAACATCTTCGAAGGCGAAGTGATCGACGACGCCGAAGGCCACGCGACCATCACCTGCAAGGACCTCGACCGGCAGATCTACGTCGGCCACGGCATCAGCACCTCGGTACAGGACAAATCGGTGACTTACGCGATTCGTCCGGAGAAGCTGCTGGTCACCGCCGATCAACCGACCTGCGAGTACAACTGGTCGAGCGGCAAGGTGCACGACATCGCGTATCTGGGCGGTCACTCGGTGTTCTACGTTGAATTGCCGAGCGGCAAACTGGTGCAGTCGTTCGTCGCCAACGCCGAACGTCGCGGCGCACGTCCGACCTGGGGCGATCAAGTCTACGTGTGGTGGGAAGACGACAGCGGCGTGGTACTTCGCTCATGAACATGCGCAAATTCAAACGTCGCATCAACCGAATAATCCCCAATGGCCGGCAGTTGGTCATCGGGGTCCCGTTCATCTGGCTGTTCCTGTTCTTCATGCTGCCGTTCTTCATCGTCCTGAAGATCAGCTTCGCCGAAGCCGACGTGGCCATCCCGCCGTACACCGAGATCTACACGTACGCCGAGCAGAAGCTGCAACTGCTGCTGAACCTGGGCAACTACGCGATGCTGGCGGGCGACGAGTTGTACATCGCCGCATACCTCGGCTCGCTGAAGATGGCGTTTTTCAGCACGCTGTTGTGCCTGTTGATCGGCTACCCGATGGCCTACGCCATCGCCACCGCCCGTAAAGAGATGCAAACGGTGCTGGTGCTGCTGATCATGATGCCGACCTGGACCGCGATCCTGATCCGCGTTTACGCGTGGATGGGCATCCTCAGCAACAACGGTCTGCTCAACGGTTTCCTGATGAGCATGGGCTTCATTGATGAGCCTTTGCAGATCCTCAACACCAACCTGGCGGTGTACATCGGTGTCGTTTACTCGTACCTGCCGTTCATGATCCTGCCGCTGTACGCCAACCTTGTGAAGCACGATCACAGTCTGCTGGAAGCAGCCTCCGACCTCGGTTCGAGCACCTTCAACAGCTTCTGGAAAATCACCATTCCGCTGTCCAAGAACGGGATCATTGCCGGCTGCATGCTGGTGTTCATCCCGGTGGTCGGCGAGTTCGTGATCCCGGAACTGCTCGGCGGTCCGGAAACCCTGATGATCGGTAAAGTGCTCTGGCAAGAGTTCTTCAACAACCGTGACTGGCCGGTAGCGTCTGCGCTGGCGGTGGTGATGCTGGCGATCCTGATTGTGCCGATCATTCTGTTCAACCGCAGTCAGGCCAAGGAAATGGAGGGTAAAGAATGAAGCGCTTCCGTTTCTCCAGCCTGATGCTGGTGCTGGGCCTGTTGTTCATCTACCTGCCGATGCTGATCCTGGTGATCTATTCGTTCAACGCCTCGAAACTGGTGACGGTGTGGGGCGGCTGGTCGATCAAGTGGTACGTCGGCCTGCTCGACAACACCCAGTTGATGGGCTCGGTGCTGCGCTCGCTGGAAATCGCCTGCTACACCGCGGTTGCCGCGGTGGCGCTGGGCACGCTGGCAGCGTTTGTGCTGACGCGTATCACCCGTTTCAAGGGCCGCACGCTGTTCGGCGGCCTGGTGACGGCGCCATTGGTAATGCCGGAAGTGATCACCGGTCTGTCGCTGTTGCTGCTGTTCGTGGCCATGGCGCAGATGATCGGCTGGCCGCAGGAACGTGGCATCGTCACCATCTGGATCGCTCATACCACTTTCTGTGCGGCGTATGTGGCGGTGGTGGTGTCGGCGCGTCTGCGTGAGCTGGACCTGTCGATCGAAGAAGCGGCGATGGACCTCGGGGCGCGGCCGTGGAAGGTGTTCTTCCTGATCACCATCCCGATGATCGCGCCATCGCTGGCGGCGGGCGGCATGATGTCGTTCGCGCTGTCGCTGGATGATCTGGTACTGGCGAGCTTCGTGTCGGGCCCGGGTTCGACGACCCTGCCGATGGAAGTGTTCTCGGCGGTGCGTCTGGGCGTGAAGCCTGAGATCAACGCCGTGGCCAGCCTGATTCTGCTGGCCGTGTCGCTGGTGACCTTCATGGTCTGGTTCTTCAGCCGCCGTGCCGAAGAAGCGCGCAAGAAGGCCGTTCAGCAAGCCATCGAAGAAGGTGCTGCCGACTCTTGGAAACAGCCGGATGTGCGCCGCGCGCCGGCGCCGGAAGTGGCGTAGGCAATATCGGGTTGGTCGCTTTCTCAAGACCAGCCCGGATCCCGATGTGGGAGCGAGCCTGCTCGCGAAGACGGAGTGTCAGTCGACTCAAATGTTGGCTGACACACCGCTTTCGCGAGCAGGCTCGCTCCCACATTTGGTTTTAGGCAGTCCAAGGAGATTGGCGGATGACTTCAACAAAGTTCATCGGCCTGAACCCCGGCTCCTGATCCTTCAGCACATCGGTCTTCACGTTGCCAAACGTGGTCTGCGGACGATGGCGCAAGCCATCGGCAAACGCGCAGATGATGCATTCCTTGAAGCCTTCCCCACGCGGGTGCGCATGCACCACCGCTTCACGCTGCACGGTGCTGAACGCCGCGTAATCCATCCCCAGCACATCCATCTCGACACCAGCCGTCACCAGCGCTACGGTCGGACGCAGATGCTTCGGCACGCCCGGCGTGGTGTGCAAGGCAATCGACAGCCAGACCTGTTCGATGTCGTCATCGCTCAAGCCATACGGCTTGAGAAACGCTGCTGCCGCGTTCGCGCCGTCGACTTCAAAACGCTCGTCATCACTGCGATGACCTTCGACCAGACCGAGGTCATGGAACATTGCGCCGACGTATAACAGCTCCGGGTTGTAGGCCAGTTGTTGGCGCTCACCGCTCAATGCGCCGAACAGGAATACCCGACGCGAGTGGTGGTAGAGCAGGTCGGACTCGATGTCGCGGATGTACTCGGTGGTGGCCCGGGCGAGGGCACTGTCAGGGATTTTGATGCCGGCGATGGTGCTGCTCATAACGGTTTCCTCGTCGAAAACGCCGTCGTGGCGCTGATGGGGAAAGTCTGTGCCCGAGGCTGAAACCGGACAATCGATCCATGGCTGCGATCCTTGCCAATCCACCTGCAAATCGTGCCAACTCCGCTCAGAGACCCAAAGGAGCTTTGCCGCCATGAGCAAAACCGTCGCCATTGTGGTGTTCGCAGGTGTGCAGTCGCTGGATGTCAGCGGCCCGATGGATGTGTTCGCCGAGGCCAACCGCTTCCTGGCGCCCGAGGATCACTATCGGCTTGAGGTGATTGGCGTCGAGCACGGCCCGATGGCCTGTTCCAACGGTTTGACCCTGAATGCCCATCGGCATTTCAGCGAAGCACTCGACGCCTATGACCTGCTGCTGGTTGCCGGAGGTCCGCAATTGCCGTTCATGGACTTTGGCGCGATGTTCGATGATTGGCTGCGCGAGGCCTGTTCACGCTCGCAGCGCTTCGGCTCGATCTGCAACGGCGCGTTCATGCTCGCGCGCGCCGGAATGCTGGAAGGGCGCACGGTCACCACGCACTGGAACGATGCCGCGGCGTTGGCGCAGTTGTGTTCGTCAACGCGGGTTGAAGCGGATCGCCTGTACGTTGAGGACGGCACGCTCTACACCTCGGCCGGGGTGACGGCGGGGATTGATCTGTCGCTGTATCTGCTGGCCCGTGATCACGGTGCCGAAGTGGCGTTAAGCGTAGCCAAACGGCTGGTGGTGTTTACGCAGCGTTCCGGTGGGCAGTCGCAGTTCAGTCCGTTCCTCACGCCCCATGCGGAGCCGACATCGGCGGTGGCAATGGTGCAGTTGTATGTATTGGCCAATCTCACCGGCGATCTGACGATTGCCGATCTGGCCAATGCGGCGAACATGAGTGCGCGTAATTTCTCGCGGGTGTTTGCCCGGGAGGCGAAAGTCACGCCGGCGGAGTTTGTCGAGCGGGCGCGGGTGGATGCGGCGCGGGTGCTGCTGGAAAGCACGGCGGCGCCATTGAAGACGGTGGCGTATCAGTGCGGGTTTCGCGATGCGCAGCATATGCGCGGGGTGTTCAACCGGCGGTTGGGGGTGACGCCGCAGCAGTTTCGGCTGAATTTTGCGGTGTTGCTCTAACCCTCACCCCAGCCCTCTCCCAGAGGGAGAGGGGGCCGATTGGGGGATATTGGGGAGATACGCCGACGTGATGTTGCTGTACCGAATCAATAATCGACTCGATCTCTCAGGTCGGTGCATAGCGAAAGACACCTCGGTCAGTCCCCTCTCCCTCTGGGAGAGGGCTAGGGTGAGGGGCTTTTAGGGCGCTGCCCGCATCGGCAACAGCTTCAACGTACTGCGTGTATTCGCCGTCACCTCTTCAGCATTGAAATGCGCCTGCACATAAATCCCGTCGACATACGCCTCAGCCTGATCGTCATAGTGGCTATCAAACGGCACACCACTCTGCCCGACCGGGTTGATCGTCAAGCCATGCGCCGGATCAGCAAAATCCACCAGCCGCCGCGTCGAGGGCCCGTAGGTCACCGGCCACGGCGCCGGGCCGATCCGTGCGGAAAGGTTGTTCGGCACCTCATGACTGCCCGGCGCCGCAAACGGTCCGACGTTGAAAATGCGGTCCAGTGGCTTCTGCTGCCCCAGCGGATGCCCGTGAGTCAGCGTGTGCGCGGTCCCCCATTTCCAGCCAGTAACATCGTCGCCAAGCGTAAGCTTCAGATGCGCCATGCTCGCCTGCCATGCCGTGCGCACGACGTCAGCGCGAGTTTCTTTAGCCGGCGTGCTGCGGTTATCCCACCACGGAGAATCCGCATTCGCCGCCAGCTTCGGCAGCGCCGCATCGATCACTCGCGTCGACAGCAATGTCTCGAAGAAATCATTGCCCAACTCATCACGCATCGCCGCATCGGCCAGGTCATAGAGGAACTGGTTGAACACCGTCGCATTAACCGAATCCAGCGGATAGTCGCCCGGCCACTGCGCCAGTTGCTCGACCAGTTTCAGTTGCGCCGGATCGCTGACCACCTCACGTAGCACCGGTAGCAATGGCGCCAGCAATCGCGGGCCATAACCGGTCGCCGTGCCCAGTTGCAGTTTCTGGTTGGCCTCGTTGGTCCACTTCACGCTCTTGTCGCTGAGCTGGCGATTGAGTTGCTGGCCGCGATCGGCGAGGTTGTAGTAACCGGGAATCTCCATGCCGGTCGGCGACAGCGGCTGGAAGTTGGCCGAGACGATGTAGCCGCGTGCCGGGTTCTCTTCCTGCGGGTTGGCGCTGAACGGGTAGAAACCGTCCTTGTCGGCCTGATTGCTGCTGCCGTCGAGAATGAATTCCGGCCTCACCCCGGCCGGACGCTTGGGCAGCAACGCCGAAGCCCACCAGGCGATATCGCCTTTGGCGTTGGCGTAGACGAGGTTCAGCCCCGGTGCCTGCACCTTGGCTGCGGCGGCGCGGGCCTTGGCCAGGGTGTCGGCGCGGTTGAGCTGGTAGAAGCCTTCGAGGATCGGGTTCGGCGTTTCGAGAAACGCCCACCACATGGCGATCGGCGTCTTGCCGGCGGCGGTGCCGAGCGCATCGTTGACGATCGGTCCGTGGGGCGATTGGCGCAGGGTCAGGGTCACTGGCGACTGCCCCTTCACGTTGATCTGCTGCTCGGTCACGACCATGTCGGTCCACTGGCCGCGATACCAGACCTGATTCGGATTGTCCGGGTTGATCTTCTCGGCGATCAGATCCAGATCGTCGTTCTGGAACATGGTCAGGCTCCAGCCGAAGTCGAGGTTGTGCCCCAGAAACGCAAACGGCACCAGCGCCTGATGATGGCCGTACAGTTCAAAGCCCGGCGCCGACAATTGCGCCTCGTACCACACCGACGGCACCGAGAAGCGAATATGCGGGTCACCGGCCAGCAGCGGCTTGCCGCTCTGGCTGCGGCTGCCGGCAATCACCCAGGCGTTGCTGCCTTCGAACTGCGGCAGGCCATTGTCGATCAGCGCTTGTTCGCTGAGGCGGGCGAGGGCATTGACGTCTTTCCAGTCGCCGGCGGCGAGGGCCGGCGCTGGCTTGGCGTGACGGTTGGCCAGCACACCATTGGGCTGCCAGTCGAGATCGAAGACCTTGAGGTAATCGGCGCCCAGTTGATCACGCACATAAGTCAGCAGCGGCTCGGTGCGAAACGCCGCCGCAAAGCTATAGGCCATGTAGCCGGCGACGCTGATGCTGTCTTCCGCCGTGAACGGCCGTTTGGGGATGCCCAGCACGTCGAACTCGATCGGTGCGGCGTGAGTGTCCTGATATTGGTTGATGCCATCCAGATAGGCTTGCAGGCCCTTCCACGCCGGTGACTGTTTATCGAGACTGGCGACATAACTGGCGGCGCGCTCGCGGATGCGCAGGCTGCGGAACAGTTTGTCGGTGTCGAGCAGTTTCGGCCCGAGCACTTCGGCCAGTTCGCCCCGGGCGAGGCGGCGCATGGCTTCCATCTGGAACAGCCGGTCCTGGGCATGCACATAACCGAGGGCGCGATAGAGGTCGGTTTCGTTCTCGGCGCGAATGTGCGGCACACCGCGCTCGTCGTAGCGCACGGTCACCGAACCTTGCAGATTGCGCAGTTCGACCTGGCCCTGGCGCGTCGGTTGTTTGCTGTAGACATACCAGCCGACGCCGGCAAGCAGAACAACGATGAGCAAGCCAATTACGGTGAACACGCGCTTCATGGTGACTCCTTGTGCATGCGGGATTGCCGCCCGTCGGGCTGCAAACAATTAGCACAGACCCTCCGGCCCGTGCAGCGCTGTCCTTGAAAAGTCCGGAATGCCTTACTGCGCCTCCACCGGCCACGGGCAGTAACACCCGACCGCCAGGGTGTGCGTGGCATTGACCGGGCGATCTTCCGTCAGAGCATTCAAAATCGGTTCGATAAAGCTGTTGCTGGAGTTGCAGGTCAGGCCTTCGCTGTACGGGCCGAAGTACGCCAGTTTGCCGCTGCGGTCCCAGATCGCCACGGCGGGGCTGGCCGGCACCCGTTCGGAGCCGGGCAATATCGTGATGGTTTTCAGGCTGCTGAGGGTCGCGGGCAACTGGCCGTGGCTGCCGGTTTTTTGCACGGCGAAGAACTCCACGCCTTTGGCGCCGAACTGCTCGACCATCTCGGTCAGATGCTGTTGGTTGCCGACATTGCACGGGCAAGCCGGGTCCCAGAAGTGCACCAGACGAATCTTGCCGGGGCCAGCGAGATTGTCAGGAAGGCGCAGCGGATCACCGGAAAACACCGCTGTGTGTTCGCTGAATGCGCGCAGATAACGCCCTTGAAACCAGTCATACGCGGCCCACAGCACCCCGGCGCAGATCAGCGCGAGCAGGCTGGCAAACAGTGCGGTGCGGTAGGGCGAACGCATGGATTTGGTTCCTCAGAGGCGGGCTAGCTTGCCATGTCTGCCACGACAGATGAATATCGCAGGCCGATAAAGTCTGTTTACCGTTTTGGAATTGCCTTATGTCTGCCACTTTCGACCCCGATCAAATCCGCGCCAGCCTCAAGCCTTTGGCCGAGTGGCAGCCGTTGTCGGACGAGGCGAAGGCGTACCAGCAGTTTTATCAAACCGATTTTCCCCATCGCGATGTCTGGCGTGGCATGGGCCGTTTCGACGTCGACGGTTATGAGCTGGTCAGCCATTGCTGGTGGCCGGAGAAGGTCAAGGCGACGCTGTTCCTGCTGCACGGTTACTACGATCACGTCGGACTCTACCGGCATGTGATCGAGTGGGCGCTGGACCAGGACTTTGTGGTGATCGCCTGTGACTTGCCGGGCCATGGCCTGTCGAGCGGGCCGCGCGCGAGCATTCGCGATTTCTCTGAATACCAGGACGTCCTGCAAGCCTTGTTTGCCGAGGCGCAGTCGATCGCGCTGCCGCAGCCGTGGCATCTGTGCGGGCAGAGCACCGGCGGGGCGATTGTGGTCGATCACCTGCTCAACCATGCTGAAAACAGCCCGGCGCAGGGTCAGGTGATTTTGATGGCGCCACTGGTTCGGCCGCGAGCGTGGGGCTGGTCGCAACTGAGCTATTACCTGCTCAGGCCTTTCGTCCGGGGTGTTGCGCGACGCTTCAGCGAGAATTCCAACGATCCGGCTTTCCTGCCGTTTCTGCAGGCCGATCCGTTGCAACCACGGCGCTTGCCGACGAAGTGGGTGGGCGCACTGTCACGCTGGATCATCCGCGTCGAGCACGCGAAAAAAAGTCCGCGACGGCCGTTGATCATTCAGGGGCAGGCGGACATGACCGTCGACTGGCAGCACAATTTGCAGGTGATGAAGTGGAAGTTCGACCGGCCGCAGATTTTGCTGCTGGCCGAGGCGCGACATCATCTGGCGAATGAGACGGCGGAGATGCGCGAGGAGTATTTCGAGTTTCTGAGCAAGCGGATCAGGGGCAGGAATCCGTAGCGTCTGTGAGGGCCTCTTCGCGAGCAGGCTCGCTCCCACAGGGGATTGGGGATGTTCACAAATTTTGGTTCGCTGAAGATCCAGATGTGGGAGCGAGCCTGCTCGCGAAGGCGATCGGTCAGGCGCTAAAGATCATTGGCCGACCGCCAACCCCGCGCGAATCGCCGCCAAAGCCGCCTGGTAATACGCCTTGCCCTCAGCCGATTCAGCAAACGTCGCAAACTCTTCCAGCTCTTCATCCGACAAATCGCGATAGACATAGAGCAACGTGTTGTTCATGTCCGCGCCGATCTGATCCATCAAGCGCTGGCGCTGACCATTCAACATGCCCTGCGCCTGACCGCCACCGAGCAATCCCGGAATCATCGAACTCAAACTGTCCGCCGCTACACCTGCAATCGCCAGGCTGACTTCGGCGCCGGCTTCACGGGCAGGCAAGGCTTGCGCGAGATGGCCGATGATCAGCAGACGGCTGTCGCTGGCCTGCATCTTCGGCAGGCCCTTGGCATTTTTCGCCAGTTGATCGCGACGGGTTGCGAGCAATTCAGCCGCGACAATTTTCTTGCCCAGTGGCGATTGAAAGAAGGTCAGTGCCGGTTTCGGATCGGCGAGTTTCTGCCGCAGTTGTGCTTCGGCACGTTGATCCACGGCCTGCGGGGCAAAGCGCTGGTTGCTGTTGTTGACCAACGCTTGAAAGACGGCGGGTGGCAGGCTGTTCTGGTAGCGCTGCTGCGCAGCTGTCAGGGCATCGTTGAAATGCGCACGTTGATCTGGCCAGCCGGCGACCTTGTACAACTGATCGTGGCCGTCCGCCCAGGCGGGCAACACGCAGAACATCAACAGTGAAAAAAGCAAACGGCGCATAGGGACTCCTGTCAGCAGCGGACTATTCTCCGTGCGGTGCCGGTACTTGTCGAGAATTCGTATCAAGCCGCCGCGTGGCTCTGTCGGATTTCTTGCCGCCGACATACTATGCGCGCCATGCAAATATCCTCTGAACACCCACTGCTGTTACGCATTGTCGACGACCTGGCGGAACACGGCTGGTCGCAGCAGAACATATTCCTGCCCGCCGGTTTGACCCGCGAGCTGGCGGCCGAGTGCCGCAAACGTGAAGCCGAGGGAGAGCTGGCGCCAGCGGCGGTGGGGCGTGGGCCGTTCTCGGAGATCCGCGAGGGGATTCGTGGCGACCACATTCAGTGGATCGATCCGGGGCAGGCCGAGGCCAGCGACCGCTATCTGAACCTGATGGAGAGCCTGCGCGAGGCGCTCAACCGTGGCTTGTTCCTCGGTCTTGAGGACTTCGAATGCCATTTCGCGCTGTATCCGCCGGGTGCGTTTTATCGCCGGCATGTCGACCGTTTTCGCGATGATGACAAGCGCATGGTCTCGGTGGTGGTCTACCTCAATGATGCGTGGCTGCCGGAGGATGGCGGTCAGTTGCGCATGTATCTGAACGATGAGCGCGTGCATGACGTGCAGCCTACGGGCGGTTGTCTGGTGGTGTTTCTTTCCGGCGAAGTGCCTCATGAAGTGCTGCCGGCGAACCGCGAGCGCCTGTCGCTGACTGGCTGGTTTCGCCGCCGTGGCAACGAGCCGTTCTGAGATGGACAGGATTCTGGTCAGTCGCTGCCTGCTGGGTCATCGCGTGCGTTACGACGGTGGCGCGAGCGGGCCGTTTGATCTGCTTGAACAGTGGATTGTTGAAGGGCGGGTGGTGCCGTTGTGTCCGGAGGTGGCGGGGGGATTGCCGACGCCACGGGCGGCGGCGGAGATTCCGGGCGGGCAGGGTGGTGAGGTGCTGGATGGTGCTGCGGCGGTGATCACCACTGAGGGCGAGGATGTCAGTGCGCAGTTTCTAGAGGGGGCGCGGCAGGCGCTGGAGCTGGTGCAGAAGCACGGGATTCGTGTGGCAGTGCTCAAGGCCAGCAGTCCTTCTTGCGGGAATTTGCTGACTTACGACGGGACGTTCAGTGGCGTGAAAGTCTCCGGTGAAGGCGTAACGGCCGCATTGCTCAAGCGCCATGGTGTGCAGGTGTTCAGTGAGCTTGAACTGCCGCAGGCCGCGCTGGCCCTTGCTGCTTTGGACTGATCCGCAATCGTTGCCCTCACCCCAGCCCTCTCCCGGAGGGAGAGGGGGCCGACCGAGGTGTCCGGCGCTATTCATCGACCTGAAAGACCTTATCGACTGTGGATTCGACACAGCCATGACTGATCGACTATGGATTCAACACAGTCATGACCAGTCAATTTCGGATTCGGTACATCCATTTCCAGGTCGGCGTACCTCTAAAGCATCCCCCAATCAGTCCCCTCTCCCTCTGGGAGAGGGTTAGGGTGAGGGGCTTTTAAGGTTTCAACCACTTCTCGGTCAACGCCGCCAAACGCCCATCCGCCCTGATCCGCTGCATCGCACTCGCAAGGCTGGCCTGAAACGCCGGATTACCCTTCTGAAACGGAATCGCCAGATCCACCGGCGCCGCCGCCTTCGGCTTCTCTTCCGTCAACGCCTGCACCAGCACCATCGGCCGGGGCTGCTCATCCTTCTTTGCCAGCAACTGCGAATCGACCTTGCCGTAAGGTTCGCTGAAGTCGAAACGATCCTTGAGTTCGGGTGTCAGTGCTATGTGGTTGAGCGCGACGTCGTACTTGCCGCTTTCAACGCCCTGGAGCAGGTCGGCCTCGTCGGTGACGATGAAGTCGGCGCGCACATCCAGCTCGTTGGCCAGCAGTTGCCCAAGCTCGACCTCGAACCCCGTGAGTGTGTCGCCTTCCTTGAAATTGAAGGGCGGTGTATTAGCCTCAAGGGCAATGCGCAGCTCGCCACGGTCGTTGACGTCATCAATCAGTTCGGCGTGAGCCAGCGGGCTCAAAAGGGGTAGCAGGCAGATCAGGCCAGGCAGAAAGCGCATGGTCACTCCTTTGAAATCATTATCGCGATCCTCTGATTCAGGCTCGCTTTGCTATGGTTGTCGAGTGCCTTCGACAACGAATGGTCATGAAGTTGTCATGACCGTGCGGATTTTACGGAAAAACTGGAGAAGAAAATGAAAAGCTTTATGTCACGTGCAGCGTTCGCGGGTGTGCTGATGGGCGTTTCGGTGCTGGCCAGTGCGGCGACACCGGCCCCCAAAGGCGCCGAAGTGTTCATCGTTTCTCCCGAGGACGGGGCCACGGTTTCGCAGACCTTCACCGTCAAGTTCGGTACCAAGGACGTCGCACTGGCGCCGGCCGGTGACGTCACCAAGAACACCGGTCACCATCACCTGCTGATCGACGCCAAGGAAATTGTTCCTGCCGGTTCGGTCGTCCCTACCGATGCCAACCATATGCACTTCGGCAAGGCGCAAACCCAGGCTGACATCAAGCTCGCTCCGGGCAAACACACCTTGCAGCTGGAACTTGGCGACAGCGGTCACATGGCATTCGACCCGCCAATCGTCTCGAAGAAAATCACCATCAACGTCGAATAACCGTTTCGCCGTGCATGAAAAAGGGAGCCCGAAGGCTCCCTTTTTTGTCGCTCAGCGTTCGATCAGAACAGCACACGGCTACGGATAGTGCCGTTGATGTGCTGCAGCTTCTCTTGCGCCAGGTCCGAGTACTCGGCGTCGACGTCGATTACCACGTAGCCAACCTTCTCGTTGGTCTGCAGGAACTGACCGGAGATGTTGATGCCGTTTTCGGCGAAGACCTTGTTGATCTCGCTCATCACACCCGGGATGTTCTCGTGGATGTGCAGCAGACGGTGCTTGCCAGGGTGAGCCGGCAGGGCCACTTCCGGGAAGTTCACCGACGAAACGGAGGTACCGTTGTCGCTGTACTTGACCAGTTTTTCTGCCACTTCCAGACCGATGTTGGCTTGCGCTTCGGCGGTCGAACCACCGATGTGCGGGGTCAGGATCACGTTGTCGAGGCCACGCAGCGGGCTTTCGAACTCTTCGTCGTTGGAGCGTGGCTCCACCGGGAATACGTCGATGGCCGCGCCGATCAGGTGCTTGTCCTTGATTGCGTCCGCCAGAGCGTCCAGTTCAACCACGGTGCCACGCGCCGCGTTGATCAGGATGCCGCCCTTCTTGATGGCGCGGATTTCCTTTTCGCCGATCATCCACTGGGTCGCAGCGGTTTCCGGAACGTGCAGGGTGACGATGTCGGACATGCCCAGCAGCTCGGTCAGGCTACCGATTTGAGTGGCGTTGCCCAGCGGCAGCTTGGTCACGGTGTCGTAGAAATACACCTGCATGCCCAGACCTTCAGCCAGAACCGACAGCTGGGTACCGATCGAACCGTAGCCGACGATGCCGAGTTTCTTGCCACGGATCTCGAAGGAGTTGGCTGCGGATTTGATCCAGCCGCCACGGTGGCAGGAAGCGTTTTTCTCCGGGATGCCGCGCAGCAGCAGGATCGCTTCGGCCAGAACCAGCTCGGCAACGGAGCGGGTGTTGGAGTACGGCGCATTGAACACGGCGATACCGCGCTCGCGGGCAGCACTCAGGTCAACCTGGTTGGTGCCGATGCAGAAACAGCCGACCGCTACCAGCTTCTTCGCGTGATCGAAGATCTCTTCGGTCAGTTGGGTGCGCGAGCGAATGCCGATGAAGTGAGCGTCAGCGATCTTTTCCTTGAGCTGAGCTTCCGGCAAGGAACCTGTCAGGTATTCGATGCTGGTGTAGCCCGCCGCCTTGAGGACGTCGACAGCCGATTGGTGGACGCCTTCGAGAAGAAGGAACTTGATCTTGCTCTTATCGAGAGAAGTCTTGCTCATCTGCGTAAACCTGTATCCCGGAGAAAAATGGCAGGGAGGGGCGCAGCCTGGAGCTGACCCAAACGGCAGGAAAGCCGTTACCGCAGATCAGGCCTGGGGCACTGTCCTGCGGGGTCGATATGCTAGCATAGCCTCCCCGCTAAACACTCATTCCTGCGACGTGAAGCGTTCTCAGGATGACCATGAATTGTTCGAGAGTTCTGTCGATGACCAATCCTGCCCTGATTGATGAACTGAAGACCCTGGTCGAGCCTGGCAAGGTCCTGACCGACGCCGACTCCCTGAATGCGTACGGCAAGGATTGGACCAAGCACTTCGCCCCGGCGCCCAGCGCCATCGTGTTCCCCAAGACCATCGAGCAGGTGCAGGCCGTGGTCCGCTGGGCCAACACTCACAAGGTCGCGCTGGTGCCATCGGGCGGGCGCACCGGGCTTTCCGCTGCTGCGGTGGCGGCGAATGGCGAAGTGGTCGTCTCGTTCGACTACATGAATCAGATTCTCGACGTGAACCTCACCGACCGCACCGCCGTTTGTCAGCCGGGTGTGGTCACCGAGCATTTGCAGAACGTCGCCGAAGAGAAAGGTCTGTATTACCCGGTCGACTTTGCTTCGGCAGGTTCCAGCCAGATTGGCGGCAATATCGGCACCAATGCCGGCGGGATCAAGGTGATTCGCTACGGTATGACCCGTAACTGGGTCGCCGGCATGAAAGTTGTCACCGGCAAAGGTGATGTGCTGGAACTGAACAAAGACCTGATCAAGAACGCCACCGGTTACGACTTGCGTCAGCTGTTCATCGGCGCTGAAGGCACCCTCGGTTTCGTCGTCGAAGCGACCATGCGCCTCGATCGTGCGCCGAAAAACCTCACCGCGATGGTCCTCGGCACCGCCGATTTCGACTCGATCATGCCGGTGCTGCACGCTTTCCAGGGCAAGCTCGACCTGACCGCGTTCGAATTCTTCTCCGACAAGGCCTTGGCCAAAGTCATGGGCCGTGGCGACGTACCGGCGCCGTTCGAGACCGACTGCCCGTTCTATGCATTGCTGGAATTCGAAGCGACCACCGAAGAAGTGGCCAACAGCGCACTGGAAACCTTCGAGCATTGCGTCGAGCAGGGCTGGGTGCTGGACGGCGTGATGAGTCAGAGCGAAACCCAGCTGCAGAATCTGTGGAAACTGCGCGAGTACATCTCCGAGACCATCTCGCACTGGACGCCGTACAAGAACGACATCTCGGTCACTGTGTCGAAAGTGCCGGCGTTCCTGAAGGAAATCGACGCGATCGTCGGCGAACACTATCCGGATTTCGAAATCGTCTGGTTCGGCCACATCGGCGACGGCAACCTGCACTTGAACATCCTCAAGCCGGATAACCTGAGCAAGGACGAGTTCTTCGCCAAGTGCGCGACCGTCAACAAGTGGGTGTTCGAAACCGTCGAGAAGTACAACGGTTCGATCTCCGCCGAGCACGGCGTGGGCATGACCAAACGTGATTACTTGACCTACAGCCGCTCGCCGGTTGAGATCGAGTACATGAAAGCGGTAAAAGCGGTGTTCGACCCGAACGGCATCATGAACCCGGGCAAGATTTTCGCGGTTTGATCGGCAATCTTTGATGAATCAATGAAGGCAGGAGTCGGTAAATGAGCTATCAGCACCAGTACGTCGACGGTACGCGCATCCACTTCCCGATCGGGAAAGTCGTGTGCATTGGCCGCAATTACGCCGAACACGCCAAGGAACTGGACAATCCGGTACCTACCGAACCGTTGCTGTTCATCAAGCCGGGCAGTTGCGTGGTCGAGCTGGAGGGCGGTTTCGCCATTCCGACCGAGCGTGGTTCGGTGCATTACGAAGCGGAAATCGCCGTGTTGATCGGCAAGCCATTGTCGACCAAACCGAGCCGTGAAGAAGTGCTCGACGCCATCTCCGGTTTCGCCCCGGCGCTGGACCTGACCCTGCGCGACAAGCAGGCCGAGCTGAAAGCCAAGGGTCTGCCGTGGGAAATCGCCAAGTCGTTCGATGGGGCGGCAGTGATTGCTCCCTTCGTGGTCGGCAGTACCTTTGCTGATCTGACTGACATCGGTATTCGCCTGACTATCAATGGTGAAGTGCGTCAGGACGGCAACAGCAGCGCGATGCTTAACCCGATCGTGCCGATGATCCAGCACATGGCCGGCTGCTTCTCGCTGCAGGCCGGTGACGTGATCCTCACTGGCACTCCGGTGGGTGTTGGCCCGCTGAACGTTGGCGACGACATCGTCCTCGAACTGGTCGGCGCGAGCAGCTTCACCAGCAGCGTGCGCTAACCGCCACACTGCAAATCCTCTGTGGGAGCGAGCTTGCTCGCGAAAGCATTTTTTCAGTCAACAAAGATGTCGACTGACACTCTGCCTTCGCGAGCAAGCTCGCTCCCACATTGTTTTGTGGTGCCCTGCAGATCGCTGGCAGCACACGGCAATCCCGCCATTTGCCGTTTTTTTCACATCCTGTACGGATAATTCCTCTCATTCTGGCGTCTGAGCCGGCCTCTTTGTGCTATTACCCTTAGCCTGAATTTTCGGAACGCGTCCCTCGATGTCATCTCAAACTCAGCTCAAACCTGTTCGCCGTTCACGTTTCGCCCTGCGTTGGTATGTCTGGCTCTTGCTGGTGATTGCCGCCGCATACGCCTTGGCGTTTGCCATGCACTGGGATGATCGCGGTGTGCTGTGGGTGCAGGAGCGCTTCGAGAGCCAGGCTGAGCAGAAAGAAAGCATCTGGCTGCCGGACTATCGGGTGGTGATCGACGCCAAGCCGCTGAAGGGTATGGAAAAGGACGAAGCCTCGGATCTGTCGTACAACCCGCAGACCAAAACGCTGTTCTCAGTGATGGGCAAAAACCCGTTTCTCGCCGAGCTGACTCTACAGGGTGATGTGCTGCGCAAGATGCCGTTGGTGGGCTGGAGTAACCCGGAAGGCCTGACCGTCATGGAAAACGGCTTGATGGCGATTGTCGATGAGCGCCAGCACATGCTGTCGATCGTCAAGGTCGACGCCGACACCCGCGAATTGAACATCGCCGACTTCCCCAAATACGATCTCGGCCCGTCGAAAGACCAGAACAAGGCCTTCGAAGCCATTACCTGGGATTCCCACAACCAGCAATTACTGCTCGGTGAGGAGCGGCCACCGGCGCTGTTCACCTGGAAGAGCGACGGCAGCCAGACCCTCAAGGGCGACAAGCAAAAGCTCGCCAGTGATGAGCTGGATATTCGCAATCTCTCGGCACTGGCGATCGATCCCCGCACGCGTCACACCCTGGTGCTCTCTGCCGATTCACATCTGCTGCTGGAGCTGGACGAGAAGGGTGAGCAAGTCAGCTTCATGACCCTGCTTGGCGGCTTCAACGGTTTGAAGAACACCATCCCCCGCGCCGAAGGCGTGACCATGGACGAGGCAGGTACGCTGTACATGGTCAGCGAGCCCAACCTGTTCTATCGCTTCGAAAAACAGCAATAACTGTCCTGGCGGCAATTTCAGACAAGTCTGATTGTCCTGACAGGCAAGTGGCCATTAAGCTTCAGTTCAGACGGGCGTGATATTTCATCCGCCTGTTTTGATCCCGAGCCCGCCCGAATGCGTCGACTTGCCCGTCCCAAACCGCTGATGATCATCCTATCGGTGATTGCCCTGATCGCATTGATCGCGCTTGGCCAATACATGCGTCTGTTCGAGCGCGCCTGGTTCAACCTGCACACCCTGTGGCAACCGCAGAGTAGCAAGTCGATCGGGCTGGATCAGTATCGCGTGGAGATCGAGGCGCGGGTCATCGAAGGGCTGGACGACGATGTTTCAGCGCTGACCTTCGATCCGGTGCGCAAAAGCCTGTTCACCGTGACCAACAAGAATTCCGAACTGGTGGAACTGTCGCTCGAAGGCAAGATCCTGCGGCGCATCGCCCTGATTGGTTTTGGCGATCCGGAAGCGGTCGAGTACATCAGCGCCGACACCTACGTGATCACTGACGAGCGTCAGCAGCGGCTGATCAAGATTCACCTGGAAGCAGACACCACATTCCTCGACGCAGCGGATGCCGAACAGATGACCCTCGGCGTGCATATGGCCAGCAACAAGGGCTTCGAAGGCCTGGCGTACGACTCGGTGGGCAAGCGCCTGTTCGTTGCGAAAGAGCGCAATCCGATGCTGATCTACGAAGTGCACGGTTTTCCGCATTTCAATCCGGAGAAGTCCTACGCGGTGCACGTGATCAACGATCCCAAGCGCGATGCCGGGATGTTTGTGCGCGATCTGTCGAGCCTGCAATACGACGAGCGCAGCGGGCATTTATTGGCGCTGTCGGATGAGTCGCGATTGATTCTGGAGCTGGATGTGGACGGGCGGCCGTTGAGCACGATGTCCATCAGTGGTGGCCGGCAGGGTTTGAAGAAAACCGTGCCGCAGGCCGAAGGCATTGCGATGGATGATGACGGGACGTTGTATCTGGTGAGTGAGCCGAATCTGTTCTACGTCTTCAAAAAGCCTGCACAACCCTGACCAACACCCCAAAACCATGTGGGAGCGAGCCTGCTCGCGAAGGCGTCGTGTCAGCCAATGAAGATGTTGGCTGAACTGGCGCATTCGCGAGCAAGCTCGCTCCCACAGGTTTATTCGTCTGCCCATAAAGGGTGGACAGTCTGGGATTATTCAGCCTTGAGGGTTTTCACACCTTCGCTAGTACCCAGCAGCAGCAGATCCGCCGGACGCGCCGCGAACAAACCGTTGGTGACCACGCCAACAATCGCATTGATCTGCGCTTCCAGTTCCACCGGGTTGGTGATCTGCAGGTTGAACACATCGAGGATGATGTTGCCGTTGTCGGTCAGCACGCCTTCGCGGTACACCGGGTCGCCGCCCAGTTTCACCAACTGACGCGCAACGTGGCTGCGGGCCATCGGGATCACTTCGACTGGCAGCGGGAACTCGCCCAGCACCGGCACCAGTTTGCTGGCGTCGGCGATGCAGATGAAGGTCTTGGCCACGGCCGCAACGAT
This sequence comes from Pseudomonas sp. CROZ-RG-20F-R04-15, assembly GCF_022662375.1. Lineage (GTDB taxonomy): Bacteria > Pseudomonadota > Gammaproteobacteria > Pseudomonadales > Pseudomonadaceae > Aquipseudomonas. Next base: position 165,627 of record NZ_JAKNQL010000009.1, read on the forward strand.
CTTCTCGCGGGTCAGTGCAGCACCGCCGCCCTTGATCAGGTTCAGGTGCGCGTCGCTTTCATCGGCGCCATCAACGTAGAACTCCAGGTCGCTGACGGTGTTCAGCTCATACACTGGAATCCCGTGGCCCTTGAGGCGCGCGGCAGTGGCTTCGGAACTGGCGACGGCGCCATCGAACGCACCCTTGTGCTGGGCCAGTGCATCGATGAAGCAGTTGGCGGTGGAGCCGGTGCCGACCCCGACGATGCTCTTGTCGTCGAGTTTCGGAAGGATGAAGTCGACGGCGGCCTGAGCCACTGCCTGTTTGAGTTGATCCTGGGTCATGCGGGCTCCGGAAGCGGGCAAGGTGAGAACGGAAAGGCCGGCATTATAGCCGCAAGCGCGGCTAAAACCTCTGGATTCGTGTGGTCGTGCGGGCAAAAGCCGGGTTAGACTCCTCGGTCCCGCTCAACCGCTCAGTGATGCTTTCCGATGCTCGAACAGTACGTCAAAAAGATCCTCACCTCGCGCGTTTATGACGTTGCCGTAGAAACCCCGCTGCAGAACGCTCGTCAGCTCTCCGAGCGGCTGGGCAACGACATTTGGCTCAAGCGTGAAGACTTGCAGCCAGTGTTCTCGTTCAAGATTCGCGGCGCCTACAACAAACTGACGCAACTGAGCGATGAAGAGCGCGCCCGTGGCGTGGTCACCGCGTCGGCGGGCAACCATGCGCAAGGTCTGGCCCTGGCGGCGAAAGTGCTGGGCGTCAAAGCCACCATCGTCATGCCCAAGACCACCCCCGAGATCAAGGTCGAAGGCGTGCGTTCGCGCGGCGGCAAAGTGGTGCTGCACGGTGATTCGTTCCCGGAGGCGTTGGCCTACTCGCTGAAACTGGTCGACGAAAAAGGCTATGTCTACATTCACCCGTATGACGATCCGCACACCATTGCCGGGCAGGGCACCGTAGCCATGGAAATCCTGCGCCAGCACCCGCAACCGCTGGACGCGATTTTCGTTCCGGTCGGTGGTGGCGGTCTGATCGCGGGTATCGCCGCGTACGTCAAATACCTGCGTCCGGACATCAAAGTCATCGGCGTCGAGCCGGACGACTCCAACTGCCTGCAAGCGGCAATGGCCGCCGGCGAGCGCGTGGTGTTGCCGACCGTGGGCATCTTTGCCGACGGCGTGGCGGTGGCGCAGATCGGTCAACACACCTTCGACATCTGCAAAGACTATGTCGATGAAGTGATCACCGTCAGCACTGACGAGATCTGTGCAGCAATCAAGGATATCTACGACGATACCCGCTCGATCACCGAACCTGCCGGCGCATTGGGCGTGGCCGGGATCAAGAAATACGTCGAGTTGCGCGGCGTCAGTGGCCAGACATTCGTCGCCATCGACTCCGGCGCCAACGTCAATTTTGACCGCTTGCGCCACGTCGCCGAGCGCGCCGAGCTGGGTGAAGGCCGCGAAGCAATCATCGCCGTGACCATCCCCGAGAAGGCCGGTAGCTTCAAGGCGTTCTGCGAGGCCGTCGGCAAGCGCCAGATCACCGAATTCAACTACCGCTACAACACTGGCAGCGAAGCGCACATCTTTGTCGGCGTGCAGACCCACCCGGAAAACGACCCGCGCAGCGCATTGCTGGCGAGCCTGACCGAGCAGGGTTTTCCGGTCATCGACCTGACCGACAACGAACTGGCCAAACTGCACATCCGCCACATGGTCGGCGGGCATGCGGCGCACGTGATTGATGAAGTGGTGTTCCGCTTCGAATTCCCGGAGCGTCCGGGCGCGCTGTTCAACTTCCTTAATAAGCTGGGCGGGCGCTGGAACATCTCGATGTTCCACTACCGCAACCACGGCGCCGCTGATGGCCGTGTGGTCGCGGGCCTGCAAGTGCCGCACGACGAGCGTCATCTAGTGCCGGCGGCGCTTGAAGAAATCGGATACCCGTACTGGGATGAAAGCGAGAACCCAGCCTATCAGCTGTTTCTTGGCTGAGCGGCTACGCTGATGGGCATGGCCCAAGGAAGAGAAATTCATGGAAACCCTGACCACCCTGAAAGTCCTTCACGTCGCGGCGACCGTGGTCATACTCGCGAGCGGGCTGGGGCTCGCCGCTCTGACCTGGCGTAATCGCAGCGAAGGGCCGGCCAGCACGATGCAGCGTCCCTGGCTGTTTATCTGGTGTTTGATGCTGATCGGTATGCTGAGCATGCCTTTCACCGGTTGGTGGTTGGTACACCTGATCGGCTGGCCACTGGGGCAGTTGTGGATTCTGGGGTCCAGCGTGATTTATGCCGTGGCCACGTTGAGTGCGGTGTGGTTGTTGGTGCGGCTTAATCGGCTGTGGACAACGGGGGTTGGCAACTGGAAATTCAATCTGGCCTTGGCGATTGTCAGCGGCGTTGGGTTTCTCGCCATTGCGGCTTTGATGGGTGCCAAGCCTGTTTAAGGCTTGAGACCGAGTCGACCCCATTCGCGAGCAAGCTCGCTCCCACAGGGGATTTGTGCACGACACAGATCCAATGTGGGAGCGAGCTTGCTCGCGAAGGCGTAATCAGCCGCGCAGAGAAATCACCGGCCAGCCACGCTTCTCGGCTTCAGCCCGCAGATTCGGATCCGGATCAACAGCCACCGGATTCGCCACCTGCTCCAGCAACGGCAAATCATTCATCGAATCGCTATAGAAATAACTGTCGTCCAGCGAGTAACCAGTCTCTTCCAGCCAGCGATTCAGGCGCGTCACCTTGCCTTCACGGAAGCACGGAATATCAGTGCTGCGCCCGCTATAACGGCCATCGAGCATTTCACACTCGGTCGCGATCAGCGTCTCAACGCCAAGACGCACAGCAATCGGCGCCGTGACGAAGCGGTTGGTCGCAGTGATGATCACCAGTTTGTCGCCGGCATCGCGGTGCTTTTTCAGCAGTTCCAGCGCTTGCGGCAGCACGATCGGCTCGATGCAATCGCGCATGTAATCGCTGTGCCATTGATCGAGCACGGCCATTTCGGTGCGGCCGAGGATCTCCAGGCAGAAGTTCAGGTACGCGGCGTTATCCAGTTTGCCGGCCAGGTAATCCTGATAGAACTCGTCGTTGCGCGCTTTGTACGCAATCGGGTCGAGGAAGCCGCGTTCACACAGATAGTCGCCCCAGGCGTGATCGCTGTCGCCGCCCAGAAGGGTGTTGTCCAAATCGAAGAGTGCCAGGCGCATTGCAGTTACCCGCTGATAAGTCTGTAAAAAGGCGACAAGAATACGGTCTTTTCACAAGAGTGCACATAAGGTAGGAAGCTTCGTTGCCGCCTTATCAACCTTTGTGGAACAATGCGGCGACATGCGTTTGCGAGGTTGTTGCCGTGATCGACCCCGATGGTTTCCGCCCCAATGTCGGGATCATTCTGACGAATGACGCCGGCCAGGTGCTATGGGCTCGCCGTATCAATCAAGATGCCTGGCAGTTTCCGCAAGGGGGAATCAACCCTGAAGAGACGCCGGAAGACGCCTTGTACCGCGAGCTGAACGAAGAAGTTGGCCTGGAACGTGAAGATGTTGAAATACTGGCCTGTACTCGGGGCTGGTTGCGCTATCGTTTGCCGCAACGTCTGGTGCGTACGCACAGCCAACCGCTGTGCATCGGCCAGAAACAGAAATGGTTTCTCCTGCGCCTGATCTCCAACGAGCAGCGGGTGCGGATGGATTTGACCGGTAAACCGGAGTTCGATGGCTGGCGCTGGGTCAGCTATTGGTATCCGTTGGGCCAGGTGGTGACATTCAAGCGCGAGGTGTATCGCCGCGCCCTCAAAGAGCTTGCCCCGCGCCTTTTAGCGCGCGACTGACGACGGAGTTCGACCCCGAGCCATGCTCAATACGCTGCGCAAGATCGTCCAGGAAGTTAACTCCGCCAAGGATCTCAAGGCGGCGTTGGGGATTATTGTGTTGCGCGTCAAAGAGGCCATGGGCAGCCAGGTCTGCTCGGTCTACCTGCTTGATCCCGAGACCAACCGCTTCGTCCTGATGGCCACCGAGGGCTTGAACAAGCGCTCGATCGGCAAGGTCAGCATGGCACCCAACGAAGGTCTGGTCGGTCTGGTCGGCACGCGTGAAGAACCCCTGAACCTCGAAAACGCTGCGGATCACCCGCGTTACCGCTACTTCGCCGAAACCGGTGAAGAGCGTTACGCCTCGTTCCTCGGTGCACCGATCATTCACCACCGCCGCGTCGTCGGCGTGTTGGTCATCCAGCAAAAAGAACGCCGCCAGTTCGACGAAGGTGAAGAAGCCTTCCTCGTGACCATGAGCGCGCAGCTCGCCGGGGTTATCGCCCACGCCGAGGCCACCGGGTCGATCCGGGGTCTGGGCCGTCAGGGCAAAGGCATTCAGGAAGCCAAGTTCGTCGGCGTGCCGGGTTCGCCGGGTGCGGCGGTCGGTACGGCGGTGGTCATGCTGCCGCCGGCCGATCTCGACGTGGTGCCGGACAAACACATCACTGACATCAACGCGGAACTGGCGCTGTTCAAGACCGCCATCGAAGGCGTGCGCGCCGACATGCGCGCGTTGTCCGCCAAGCTGGCGACGCAGCTGCGCCCGGAAGAGCGCGCGCTGTTCGATGTTTACCTGATGATGCTCGACGATGCCTCGCTGGGCAGCGAAATCACCACCGTGATCAAGACCGGCCAGTGGGCCCAGGGCGCGCTGCGTCAGGTGGTCACCGAGCACGTCAACCGTTTCGAACTGATGGACGACGCCTACCTGCGTGAGCGTGCGTCGGACGTCAAAGACCTCGGTCGCCGCCTGCTCGCCTATTTGCAGGAAGAGCGCCAGCAGAACCTGGTCTACCCGGAAAAAACCATTCTGGTCAGCGAAGAACTGACGCCGGCGATGCTCGGCGAGGTGCCGGAAGGCACGCTGGTCGGTCTGGTCTCGGTACTCGGTTCGGGTAACTCGCACGTCGCGATCCTCGCCCGAGCGATGGGTATTCCGACGGTGATGGGTCTGGTCGACCTGCCGTACGCCAAGGTTGACGGCATCGAAATGATCGTCGACGGCACCCGCGGCGAGGTTTACACCAACCCGAGCGAAGTGCTGCGCAAACAGTTCGCCGAAGTCGTCGAAGAAGAGAAACAACTGGCGCTGGGCCTCGACACCCTGCGCGACCTGCCGTGCGTGACCCTCGACGGTCACCGCATGCCGCTGTGGGTCAACACCGGTCTGCTCGCCGACGTGGCGCGGGCGCAGAAGCGTGGCGCCGAAGGTGTTGGTCTGTACCGCACCGAAGTGCCGTTCATGATCAACCAGCGCTTCCCGAGCGAGAAGGAGCAACTGGCGATCTACCGCGAGCAGCTCGCCGCGTTCCACCCACAACCGGTGACCATGCGCAGCCTCGACATCGGTGGTGACAAGTCGCTGTCGTACTTCCCGATCAAGGAAGACAACCCGTTCCTCGGCTGGCGCGGCATTCGCGTCACCCTCGACCACCCGGAAATCTTCCTGGTGCAGACCCGCGCGATGCTCAAGGCCAGCGAAGGCCTGAACAATCTGCGGATTCTGCTGCCGATGATCTCCGGCACCCACGAACTCGAAGAAGCCCTGCACCTGATTCACCGGGCCTGGGGCGAAGTGCGCGACGAAGGCACCGACGTGCCGATGCCGCCGATTGGCGTAATGATCGAGATTCCGGCAGCGGTGTATCAGACCAAGGAGCTGGCGCGGATGGTCGACTTCCTGTCGGTCGGTTCCAACGACTTGACCCAGTATTTGCTGGCCGTCGACCGCAACAACCCGCGTGTGGCTGATCTCTACGACTACCTGCACCCGGCGGTGCTGCAAGCGCTGCAAACCGTGGTGCGCGACGCTCACGCGGAAGGCAAACCGGTAAGTATCTGCGGCGAGATGGCCGGTGATCCGGCAGCAGCAGTGCTGTTGATGGCGATGGGTTTTGACAGCCTGTCGATGAACGCCACCAACTTGCCGAAGGTGAAGTGGATGTTGCGTCAGGTCAATCTGAGCAAGGCCAAGGAATTGTTGGCCGAGTTGATGACCATTGATAACCCGCAAGTTATCCACAGCTCGTTGCAATTGGCGCTGAAGAACCTTGGGTTGTCGAAGATGAATCCGCCGGCGGTTGTCAAGGCCCTCTGAATCAAAAGCCCCTCACCCTAGCCCTCTCCCGGAGGGAGAGGGGACTGATTGGGGGATGCTGCCGAGTTACGCCGACCTGAAAGTGCTTTGCTGAATCCATAATCGACTCACGCCGATTTGAAGGTGCTTTGCTGAATCCATAATCGATTCACACCGATTTGAAGGTGATTTGCCGAGTCCATAATCGATTCGCACGGACTTGAAGGTGCGTGCTGAATCCATAGTCGATTCGGTCTTTCAGGTCGATGTATGGCCCAAGACACCTCGGTCGGCCCCCTCTCCCTCTGGGAGAGGGCTGGGGTGAGGGTTTGCTCTTAAGCTGTTATCTCCACCTCGCCCAAATGCCCGCCATACGGCCCAAAACTCCGCTCAACCATCTGCCGCGCCCCATCCGCCTGCACAACCAACGCCGTACTCGCCCGCGTCCCATAACTCTGACTGGCAATAAACACACTCGACAACAAAGTCTCAGTCGCCAACCCCACCCCCGTATCCGGCAGCTCAGCCGACGGCGCAACCTGCGCATCACTCAACAACCCCAACAACCGCGCAGGCTGCGGATTATCCAGCACTGCACTCAACGCAGCCTTGGCCTTGAGCAACTTCGGCCACGGCGTATCCAGTCCGGCATTCGACAACCCATAGACGCCTGATTCCAGCATCACCGGCTCCGACAGCCGCGCATTGAAATGCCACAGCTCATGACTGTTGCCGAGCAGCAGATTAAACCCGGCATATTCCGCCGAACGCCCGACCACATCGCTCAAATAATCATCAATCGACGCATCGCCCGTGAGAAACCGCGCCACCAACTCGCCCCGCGACTTGCGTGCCGGCGGCTGCTGCGGATCGCGAATATTGGTCAGCGCGGCAAAGCGCCCGTTGGCGCCGATCCCCAGCCAGGTGCCGCCGGCCTCAAGATCACGCCCCGCGTGCACATGTGGCGCCTCCGGCCATTGCGCCAAGGGCAGGCTCGGCCGGGCGTAAAACTCGTCACGGTTGGCCGCGACGATCAGCGGCTGGGCATGACCCGGGCGCCAGGCGAAAACAATCAGGCACATAAGGTGGTCCTTGTGTGATTTTTGTCCACTGTACGCATCCGGCGTCCGTGCATCCATCGCCAGTTCCGCCTGAGGGGGTGCATCCGTTACCATGCCGCTCCGGTTTTGCGGATGCGGTCTGGGGAGACGGCCATGGAATTTCTGCTCTATCTGGCGCTGGGCGCCTGTGCGGGCGTGCTGGCCGGGCTGTTTGGCGTTGGCGGCGGGATCATTATCGTGCCGGTGCTGGTGTTCAGTTTCACCCTGCAAGGCTTTGATCAGTCGATCCTCACCCACCTGGCGGTCGGGACATCGCTGGCGACGATCATCTTCACCTCGGTCAACGCCGTACGTGAGCATCATCGACGCGGCGCGGTGCGCTGGCCGATCTTCATGTGGATGGCCGTCGGCATTCTGCTCGGCGCGGGTTTCGGTGCCCTGACTGCAGAAGCGATCTCCGGCCCGCACCTGCAAAAGATCATCGGCGTGTTCGCCTTGATCATCTCGGTGCAACTGGCGCTGGATATCAAACCCAAGGCCAGCCGAACGGTGCCGGGTAAGCTCGGTCTGACTGTGGCCGGCAGTGTGATCGGCTGGGCCTCGGCGATTTTTGGCGTCGGTGGCGGCTCGCTGACCGTGCCGTTTCTGACCTGGCGCAGTGTGCCGATGCAGCAAGCGGTGGCGACTTCTTCGGCCTGCGGGCTGCCAATCGCGCTGGTCAGTGCATTAAGTTTCATGATTCTGGGGTGGCACGATCCGTTGTTGCCACCGCATAGTCTCGGTTTTGTGTATTTGCCGGCGTTGTTGGGCATCGCCCTGACCAGCATGGTTTTCGCCCGCATCGGCGCGCGTTTGGCGCATCGGTTGTCGCCGCGCTTGCTGAAACGGCTGTTCGCCGCTTTGCTGTTCAGCGTGGGTGTGAGCTTCCTGCTTTAACCGTCGCAATCCTGGCTTAATCCTGAGGTGGCAGCGTCGCCCGGGAATTCTGGTTTCAACTCTAACGAGGAGTCGCAATGCTGCCTTACCCGCAGATCGACCCGGTGGCCCTGGCCATCGGTCCGCTGAAAATCCACTGGTACGGTCTGATGTACCTGATCGGCATCGGCGGTGCGTGGCTGCTGGCGTCGCGCCGGCTCAACCGTTTCGACCCGACCTGGACCAAGGAGAAACTCTCCGACATGGTCTTCTGGATGTCGATGGGCGTGATCGTCGGCGGACGTCTGGGTTACGTGCTGTTCTACGATCTGAGCGCTTATCTGGCCAACCCGACGCTGATTTTCGAAGTGTGGAAGGGCGGCATGTCGTTCCACGGCGGCTTTATCGGTGTGATGTTGGCCGCGTTGTGGTTCGGCAAGCGCAACGGCAAGTCGTTTTTCCAGCTGATGGACTTCGTCGCGCCGATGGTGCCGATCGGCCTGGGCGCCGGGCGCATCGGTAACTTCATCAACGCCGAGTTGTGGGGCAAAGCCACCGACGTGCCGTGGGCGATGGTGTTCCCGCCGTTCAGCGATCCGGCGCAACTGCCGCGTCACCCGTCGCAGCTGTATCAGTTCGCGCTGGAAGGCGTGGCGCTGTTCCTGATCCTGTGGATTTTCTCGCGCAAACCGCGCCCGACGATGGCCGTGTCGGGCATGTTTGCGCTGTTCTACGGCATCTTCCGGTTCATCGTCGAATTCGTTCGCGTGCCGGATGCGCAGCTCGGCTACTTGGCCTGGAACTGGCTGACCATGGGGCAGGTGCTCTGTGTGCCGATGATCATCGGCGGGCTGTTCCTGATCTGGCTGGCCTATCGTCGCGCACCGGCAGCACCGCTCGCGCCGACGGCTTAAACTACGAACCCCGGCGCGCGACGCCGGGGCTCAAAGGACACAGGTAACTCATGAAGCAATATCTCGAACTGGTCTCGCACGTCATTCAGAACGGCACTAAGCAGGCCAATCGCACCGGCATCAACACCATCAGTTTTCCGGGTGCGATGCTGCGTTTCGATCTCCAGGAAGGTTTTCCTGCGATCACCACGCGCAAAATGGCCTTCAAATCGGCCATCGGCGAGATGTGCGGGTTTCTCCGTGGCGTGAACAACGCCGCTGAATTCCGGGCGCTGGGCTGCAAGGTCTGGGACCAGAACGCCAACGAAAACGCGCAGTGGCTGGCCAACCCGTTCCGTCAGGGCGACGACGACCTCGGCGAAATCTACGGCGTGCAATGGCGCAAATGGCCGGCGTACAAGCAGATCCCGCTGAGCAACACCGCCGCCATCGAACAAACCCTGGCCAACGGCTACAAGCAGATCGCTCAGGGCGAAGAAGACGGCCAGGCTTACGTGGTGTTGTACAAAGCCATCGACCAAGTGCGTCAGTGCGTCGACACGATCATCAACGATCCGGGCAGCCGCCGTATTCTGTTCCACGGCTGGAACGTCGCCCAGCTGGATGAAATGGCCCTGCCGCCGTGCCACTTGCTGTACCAGTTCCACCCGAATGTCGAGACCAAAGAGATTTCTCTGACCCTCTACATCCGTTCCAACGATCTGGGTCTGGGCACGCCGTTCAACCTCACCGAAGGCGCCGCGCTGCTGAGCCTGATCGGTCGCCTGACCGGCTACACGCCGCGCTGGTTCACCTATTTCATCGGTGATGCGCACGTCTACGAGAACCACCTGGACATGCTCAACGAACAGCTCAAACGCGAGCCGTTCGCCATGCCTAAGCTGAAGATCTCGGATCGTGTGCCGGAGTTTGCCAAGACTGGCGTGTACCAGCCGGAATGGCTGGAACTGGTCGAGCCGAGCGATTTCTCGCTGGAAGGCTACGAGCACCACGCGCCAATGACCGCGCCGATGGCGGTCTAAGCCGTTGCATAAAACCCCTGTGGGAGCGAGCCTGCTCGCGAAGAGGGCGTGTCAGTCATAGAGATGTCGACTGATACACCGCTTTCGCGAGCAGGCTCGCTCCCACATTTGGTTTTGCGTGAGTCTTAATGGCCGTGGCTGCGGCCTACGTGGGAGTGTTCGACTTCGGTGGCGACGACTCCGCCACTCACTTCCAGCCGCTGCAAAATCCCGCACTGATCGGCCATCGGCCCTTCGCCACAACGTTGGCGCAGGTCGAGCAGTTGTGTCTGCAACGCCAACAACCCATCAATCCGCGCCTTCACATGCTGGATATGTTCGTCGATCAACGCATTCACGCTCTCGCACTGATCCTGCGGACTGTCGCGCAGGGTCAGCAGGCTGCGGATTTCTTCGAGGGTCATGTCGAGGGTGCGGCAGTTGCGGATGAACGTCAGGCGTTCGGCGTGGGCCTGGGTGTAGACGCGGTAGTTGCCGTCGCTGCGGGCCGGCTCTGGCAAGAGGTTTTCGCGCTCGTAGTAGCGGATGGTTTCCACGGCGCAGTCGGTGAGTTTGGCCAGTTCTCCGATCTTCATGACGACAATCTCCAAAAGGGTGCTTGACCCTATAGTGGCTACAGGGTCTTTACTTGGCAACAGGCACCTTCATGGACGCGACCAATGAGCGATTCCCAGCACACCCACAAGCCCGGCGACGGCCACGATCACAGTCATAAATTGCAGCCGGTGCATAAACATTCACACGGCGGCGATTCCTGCTGCTCGTCGACAGCCGCCGCGCCTGCGCTGGTGCAGTTGAGCGAGAAAACCAGCGCCGATGCGCGGCTGAGCAGCTTCCGCATCGAGGCAATGGACTGTCCGACCGAGCAGACGCTGATCCAGAACAAGCTCGGCAAACTCGCCGGTGTGCAGCAACTGGAATTCAACCTGATCAACCGCGTACTCGGCGTGACCCATAACCTGCCGGGCACCGAGCCGATCACCGAAGCGATCAAATCCCTCGGCATGCACGCCGAACCCTTGGAGGCGGGCGTCGACTCTCCGGCCCCGGTGCCAGTGAAAAAACACTGGTGGCCGTTGGCGCTGTCCGGTGTCAGCGCACTCGCTGCCGAAGTCATCCACTTCACCAACGCCGCGCCCACTTGGGTGGTGGCGATCATCGCGCTGGTGTCGATCCTCAGCGGTGGCCTGACCACCTATAAAAAGGGCTGGATCGCCCTGAAGAACCGCAACCTCAACATCAACGCGCTGATGAGCATCGCTGTAACCGGTGCAATCCTCATTGGCCAATGGCCGGAAGCGGCGATGGTGATGTTCCTGTTCACCGTCGCCGAGCTGATCGAAGCACGTTCGCTGGACCGTGCGCGAAATGCGATCAGCGGTTTGATGCAGATGACGCCGGAGCAAGCCACGGTGTTGCAGGCTGACGGTTCGTGGATCGAACAGGATGTGAAAAGCGTCGAACTCGGTGCCCGCGTACGAGTGAAACCCGGCGAGCGCATTGCGCTGGACGGCGAAGTTGTCAGTGGCAGTTCAACCATCGATCAGGCGCCGATCACCGGCGAAAGCCTGCCGGTGGAAAAAACCATCGGCGACAAAGTCTTCGCCGGCACCATCAACCAGGCCGGGTCGCTGGAATACACGGTGACCGCAGCGGCGAACAACTCGACCCTGGCGCGGATCATCCACGCCGTCGAACAGGCCCAAGGCGCGCGCGCGCCGACCCAGCGCTTCGTCGATCAATTCTCGAAAATCTACACGCCGGTGGTGTTCGTGTTTGCCTTGGCCGTGGCGATCATTCCGCCGCTGTTCATGGGCGCCGTGTGGTTCGACTGGATCTACCGCGCGCTGGTGTTGCTGGTGGTCGCGTGCCCATGTGCACTGGTGATTTCCACCCCGGTGACCATCGTCAGCGGCCTCGCGGCAGCGGCGCGCAAAGGCATTCTGGTCAAGGGCGGGGTGTACCTGGAGGGCGGTTTTAAACTGGATTATCTGGCGCTGGATAAAACCGGCACGATCACCCACGGCAAACCGGTGCAGACCGATTACCTGTCCCTCGACCCAACCGCCGATGCCACCGCACCGGCCATCGCGGCGGCATTGGCCGGTCGCTCCGATCACCCGGTGTCGCTGGCCATCGCCAACGCCGCTGTGGATAAAAACTTCGCCGCGCTGATTGTGGATAACTTCGAAGCACTGGGCGGGCGTGGCGTCAAAGGCGACATCAACGGCCAGACCTACCACTTGGGTAACCATCGTCTGGTCGAAGAACTCGGCCTGTGCTCGCCAGCACTGGAAGAAAAACTCTTCGCGCTGGAGAAACAGGGCAAATCCGTGGTGCTGCTGCTCGACAGTTCCGGCCCGCTGGCGCTGTTCGCGGTGGCCGACACCGTCAAGGAAACCAGCCGCGAAGCGATCCGCCAATTGCACAAACTCGGGGTGAAAACCCTGATGCTCACCGGCGACAACGTCCACACCGCGCAGGCGATTGCCGCCCAGGTTGGCATCGACGAGGCCCGTGGTGACTTGCTGCCGACCGACAAACTGCAAGCTATCGAAGACCTTTATGCACAGGGTCGGCGGGTCGGCATGGTCGGCGACGGCATCAACGATGCGCCGGCACTGGCCCGCGCCGAGATCGGTTTCGCCATGGCCGCCGCCGGCACCGATACAGCGATCGAAACCGCCGATGTCGCCCTGATGGACGACGATCTGCGCAAGATTCCGGCCTTCATCAGCCTGTCGCGCGACACCGCGAGCATTCTGAAACAGAACATCGCGCTGGCTTTGGTGATCAAGGCTATCTTTCTTGCGGTAACCTTCGCCGGGCTCGCCACCATGTGGATGGCGGTGTTCGCCGACATGGGCGTGAGCCTGTTGGTGGTGTTCAACGGCTTGCGCCTGCTGCGCAAATAGATGAGGAAAGGTTGTGCTGAGTGCCGAGCTGAAAGCGTTTTACATGGTCGCCCGCCTGGGCAGCATCACGCTGGCGGCGAAAAAACTCGGCCTCAGCCAACCCACCGTGACCACGCAGATCCGCCATCTGGAAAGCCAGTATTCGGTGGAGTTGTTCTACCGTGGCGGCCGGCGTCTGAGCGTCAGTGATGAAGGCGCGCGGTTGCTGCCGATGGTCAAGATGCTGTTGCAGCAAGAGGCCGACATCGAGTTTTTCCTGCGCAACAGCGGTCAGGTGCAAGGCACGTTACGCATCGCGGCGACGGCGCCGTATTACATTCTCGATCTGGTGAAGACCTTCCGCGAGCGCTTGCCGCAGGTGGAAGTGTCGGTGGAAATCGGCAACTCGCAGCAGGTGCTCGAAGCGCTGGAGGATTACCGGGTGGACATCGCTGCGTCGTCGCAATTGCTCGATGACGCGCGGTTGATTCGCCGGGTGCTCGGGACGGATCCGCTGGTGTTGGCGGTGCATCGCAATCATCCGCTGGCGGCGCAGGAGCATGTGGCGTTGAGCGCGTTGGCCGGGCATACGTTGTTGATGCGTGAGTCGGGCTCGACCACGCGGCGGCTGACTGAAGAGTTGCTGGCGACTGCCGGGGTGAGTTTCGGGCCGCTGCTGGAGATCGGCAGCCGTGAGTCGATTCGGGAGGCGGTGTTGCGCAATATCGGTATCAGCATTATTGCGCGGCAGGAAGTGCCGCATGATCCGCAGTTGCGGGTGTTGACGATCGAGAATGCGCCGCAGATTCCCGAGTATTTGTATTGCCTGAAAGAAAGGAAGGGCGCGCGGTTGCCGGCGGCGTTCCTCGGCTTGGCCCAGGAAATGTCCCCTGCGTAATGATCGTTCCCACGCTCCGCGTGGGAATGCAGCCCTGGACGCTCTGCGTCCCAAGAGCCGAACGCGGAGCGTCCGATGAGGCATTCCCACGCAGAGCGTGGGAACGATCTCTGGTGAACCAAAATCCCCGAATACCACTATCGCTCGTTTTTGCCTCGTTGCCACATGACGGACGCATTACAACTCTAGGATTGGCCTCATCTGCTTGATGAGGTCTGTCCATGAATCCTGCCATCGCAACTGCCCTGACCAACCCCGGTGCGCCGATGAAAGTGCGCGGCGTGCAGAAACGCTTCGGCGCGTTCACTGCGCTGGATAACGTCTCCCTCGACGTCGCTGCCGGTGAACTGGTGTGCCTGCTTGGCCCGTCGGGTTGCGGCAAGACCACGTTGCTGCGTTGCATCGCCGGTCTGGAGAAACAGGACAGCGGCGAGTTGTACCTCGGCGAGCGCGACGTCTCGCACCTCGCCCCGCAAGCCCGCGACTACGGGATTCTGTTCCAGTCCTACGCGCTGTTCCCCAATCTGACCGTCGAAGCGAACATTGCCTACGGCCTCGCCGGCAGCGGTCGTGATGAAGTGCGCCGTCGCGTCGGGCAGATGCTCGAACTGGTCGGCCTCACCGGCAGCGAGAAAAAGTATCCCGGCCAATTATCCGGCGGCCAACAGCAACGTGTCGCGCTGGCCCGCGCTCTAGCGCCGGCACCATCTCTGTTATTGCTCGACGAACCGATGTCGGCCCTCGACGCCCGCGTCCGCGAGCACCTGTGCACCGAACTGCGCCAACTGCAACGCAACCTCGGCATCACCACACTGATGGTCACGCACAATCAGGACGAAGCCATGCTGATGGCCGACCGCATCGCGGTGATGAACAACGGCCGCGTCGAGCAGTACGCCACCCCGCAGGAAATCTACAACCGCCCGGCCACACCGTTCGTGGCCGAGTTCGTCGGCCAAGGCAATTGGCTGCCCTTCCAGCGCAGCAGCGACACTCACGCGCAGGTCGGCGGAATGAACCTGCGCCTCAGCGACGGCAGCATCCAGCGCGCCTCGGGTCGGTTGTTCTGCCGCCCGGAAGCGATCAACGTCAATCCACCAGTGCACGAAGAAAACCTGTTTCCGGCCAAAGTCCGCGAGATCACCTTCCTCGGCAATCGCTGCCGCATGAGTTTCGAACTCGATCAACTGCCGGGCCACGCACTGCTCGCCGAACTCGCCCCGGAAGCCATGCCGCGCCTCGGCGCTCAGCAGATCATGGTCGCCTTGCCGCCGCGCAGCCTGCAGGTGTTTGCCTGATGAACAGCAACCTCGCGCTGCCGCTACCGCACAAGCAGGTGCGGCAGACTTCGAAAGCCGAGATCGGCGACCGCCTCTTTGTCGTCGGCGGCAAAGTTGTCTTGCTGCTGTTGCTCGGCGTCGCGGTGTTGCTGCCGTTGCTGGCGATCTTCTGGCGCGGTTTCAGCAGTGAGGCCGGGCAGGGCGGTGGCTGGGTCGCGGCGAAGGAGATGGTCACCAGCGAGAATTTCCACTGGCTGCTCGGCAACAGTCTGAAAGTTTCCCTCAGCGTCGCGGCCATCGTCGTACCGCTGGCCTATCTGTTTGCCTACGCGCTGCAACGCACGCTGATTCCGGCGAAAGGTATCTGGCGAGGCATTTCGTTGTTGCCGCTGATGGCACCGTCGATGCTGCCGGGCATTGCGCTGGTCTATCTGTTCGGCAACCAGGGCATGTTGCGCGGCTTGCTCTCGGACAACATCTACGGGTTCTGGGGGATTGTGCTGGGCGAGGTGATTTACACCTTCCCGCATGCGCTGATGATTTTGCTCTCGGCGCTGTCGCTGGCCGATGCACGATTGTTCGATGCCGCGTCGAGCATGGGCGCCAGTCCGGCCAAGGCTTTCCGCAGCATCACCTGGCCGGCGACACGCCAAGCAGTGTTCGCCGCATTTTGTCTGGTGTTCACCCTGACCATCACCGATTTCGGGGTGCCGGTGGTGGTCGGTGGCGACTATCAAGTGCTGGCGCTGGAAGCCTACAAAGCCGTGGTCGGCCAACAGCAATTCGGTCGCGGCGCGTTGATCGGCATGGTGCTCTTGTTGCCGGCGCTTTTCAGCTTCGGTGTCGATGCTTGGCTGCGCCGCCGTCACGGTGACTCCATGAGCGGTCGGGCGCAGGTGTTCAAACCGGCGCCGTCGAAGCTGCGCGATGGCTGCTATCTGGCGATCGTCCTGTTGATCAGCGCGGCGTTGATTCTGGTGTTCGGCATGGCGGTGTTCTCGTCGCTGGTGAAATTCTGGCCGTACAACCTGTCGCTGTCGCTCAACCACTACCAGTTCAACGAAACCGCCGGCGGTGGCTGGCTGGCCTACAGCAACAGTCTGAAGATGGCCTTGGGCACGGCGCTGATCGGCAGTGTGTTGATCTTCACCGGCGCTTACCTGATGGAGAAAACCCGCAGCCAACGTGGCCTCAACCTGGCGTTGCGCATGCTCAGTTTTGTACCGATGGCGGTGCCGGGGCTGGTGCTCGGTCTCGGCTACGTCTTCTTCTTCAACCTCACGGGTAACCCGTTGCATGTGCTGTACGGGACGATGACCCTGCTGATCGTCTGCACCATCGCGCACTACCTGACCACCGCACAAATGACCGCGACCACCGCGCTGCGCCAACTCGACGCCGAGTTCGAAGCCGCCGCGTTGTCGCTGAAGGCGCCGCTGTATCGGCACTACCTGCGCGTCACCGTGCCGATCTGCCTACCGGCGCTGCTCGATATCGTGCGCTACCTGTTCGTCTCGGCGATGACCACGGTGTCGGCGGCGATCTTCCTCTACAGCCCCGACACCATCCTCGCAGCAGTCGCGGTGTTGAACATGGATGACGCTGGCAACGTCGGCGGCGCGGCGGCGATGTCGACCCTGATTCTGTTCACCTCGGCGGGCGTGTCCTTGCTGCTGGCGTGGGCTTCGCGCGGCTTGCTGCGCCGTTCTCAAGCCTGGCGGCAAACCGCGCCTGGTCACTGATTCCACCTCCGTTCAACTCACTACAGGAAAACGATCATGTTCAAGCCTATGGCCCTGGCCGCTGCGGTGCTCGCTACTTTCAGCCTGAATGCCTTCGCGTCAAAAACCGAGTTGACGGTGTACACCGCCCTCGAAGCCGAGCAACTGACCGCCTACAAAGCCGCGTTCGAAAAGGCCAACCCGGACGTCGAGATCAAATGGGTACGTGATTCCACCGGGATCATCACCGCCAAAC
This sequence comes from Pseudomonas sp. CROZ-RG-20F-R04-15, assembly GCF_022662375.1. Classification (GTDB taxonomy): domain Bacteria; phylum Pseudomonadota; class Gammaproteobacteria; order Pseudomonadales; family Pseudomonadaceae; genus Aquipseudomonas. Next base: position 182,694 of record NZ_JAKNQL010000009.1, read on the forward strand.
TGCTCGCCGAAAAGGCCCGTCCGCAGGCTGACGCGGTGTGGGGCCTGGCGGCGTCGAGCCTGGCGATCCTCGATCAGCAAGGCATGCTGCAAAGCTACGCGCCGAAGGACCTCGGCAAGATCGGCGCGAACTACCGTGACGCTGCCAACCCGCCAGCCTGGGTCGGTATGGACGTCTGGGCCGCAACGATTTGCTTCAACACTGTCGAAGCCGAGAAGCAGGGCCTGACTAAACCGGTGAGCTGGCAGGACCTGACCAAGCCTGAGTACAAGGGCAAGATCGTCATGCCCAACCCGGCGTCGTCCGGCACCGGTTTCCTCGACGTCAGCGCCTGGCTGCAAACCTTCGGCGAGAAGCAGGGCTGGGCCTACATGGACGGGCTGCACCAGAACATCGGCCAGTACGTTCACTCCGGTTCCAAGCCTTGCAAACTGGCGGCGGCGGGGGAATTCCCGATCGGCATTTCCTTTGAATACCCGGCGGTACAGTTGAAGCGTCAGGGCGCGCCACTGGACATCATCCTGCCGAAGGAAGGTCTGGGCTGGGAGATCGAAGCGACTGCGGTGATCAAAGGTACGCCGCATGAAGAGGCGGCGAAGAAACTGGCTGACTTCTCGGCAAGTGCTGAGGCGATGGATCTGTACAAGGAGAACTTCGCTGTTCTTGCACAGCCGGGGATTGCCAAGCCGCAGACTGAATTGCCAGCGGATTACGAGCAGCGTTTGATCAAGAACGACTTCGCCTGGGCCTCGAAGAATCGTGACGAGATTCTCACCGAGTGGCGCAAGCGTTATGACGGCAAGTCCGAGAAAGTGGTTGCCAAGTAAGATCTTTATCGACTGACAGGGCCCCTTCGCGAGCAGACTCGCTCCCACATTGGATCTTCAGTGAACGCAAATGCTGTGGGCACTAAAAATCCCTGTGGGAGCGAGCCTGCTCGCGAAAGTGGTCTCTCATGCAGGACATTTCTAAATGACACAACACAAAGACCTGCTCATCGTCGGCGCCGGCATTCTCGGCCTGTCCCACGCCTACGCCGCCGCCAAACGCGGCCTCAAGGTCGCCGTTTTCGAACGCACCGCCACGCCGCTGGGCGCCTCGGTGCGCAACTTCGGCCAAGCCCTGGTCACCGGCCAGCCACCGGGCACCATGCTCGAACTGGCCAAGGCCAGCCGCGAGATCTGGGGTGATTGGGCGCAGCTCGCCGGTTTGCAAATCAAGCGCAACGGTTCCTATCTGTTCGCCCGCACCGAAGCCGAAGAACATCTGCTCGAAGCCTTCTGCAACGGTCGCGCCGTGGAACACGGTTACAACATTCAATTGCTGCGCGGCGCGGCACTGCGCGACTTGTACAAAGGCCAGTTCAGCCATCACCGCGCCGCCCTTCACGGCATCGACGATCAACAGCTGTATTCGCGCGAAGCGATCCCTGCATTGATCGATTACCTGCGCCGCGACCTCGGTGTCGAATTTCACTTCTCGACAATGGTGCGCGACGTCGAACCCGGGCGCCTGCACAGCACCGCCGGGACGTTTACCGCAAAGCAGATCATCGTCTGCTCCGGCCACGACTATCAGACCCTGCTGGCCGAACCGATTGCCGCGCTCGACCCGCAAATCTGCCGCCTGCAGATGCTCCGGGCCAAACCGCAGATCGATCTGAATCTGCAACACGCCTTGCTCACCGGCCTGAGCTGCGTGCACTACGGCGCCTTCGCCGATCTGGCGGAAGCGGCGGCGGTGCAGGCGCATATCCTCCATGAGCAACCGCACCTGCACGACAACGGTATTCACCTGCTGATCAGCCCGACGCCGTACGGCGAACTGATCATCGGTGACTCGCACCATTACGGCAGCGACCCTTCACCGTTCAACGCCGAGCAGGTGGATGACTGGATGATCGAGTTGGCCGAGCAGACGCTGGGCTGCAAGGTGCAAGTGGTCGAGCGCTGGCAGGGCGTCTATGGTTCCCGGGGGCCGGGGCCGTTTTCGTTCCTGCGCCCGGCACCCGGGCTGAGTGTGGCGCTGATGCACACCGGCGTCGGCATGAGCGTCGGCCCGGCGCTGGCTGAACGCAACGTTGCGCAGTTGCTGGAGGAAATTTGATGACAGGTCACGAGCAAACCGTCGCCAAGGTATTCGCGCTGTACGAACGCTTTGGCACCAGCGATTACATCGGCGAACCGGTGTCGCAGATCGAGCACATGTCCCAGGCCGCTGAACTCGCGATCGCCGAAGGTTTTGATGATGAAGTGGTGCTCGCGGCGTTCTTCCATGACATCGGCCATCTGTGTGCCGAGGGCGCGGAGAACATGGGCGGGTATGGCGTGGTCAGCCATGAACGCCTGGGTGCGGATTATTTGCGTGAGGCCGGTTTCAGTGAGCGTATGGCGCGGCTGGTGGAGTTTCACGTGCAGGCCAAGCGGTATCTGACGTTGCGTGAGCCGGGGTATTTTGAACGGCTGAGTGAGGCGAGTCGGCGGACGCTGGGGTATCAGGGTGGGGTGATGAGCGAGGCTGAGGCGGATGAGTTTGAGCGGGATCCGTTGTGTGCCGTCAGCCTGCGGATGAGGCAGTGGGATGAGTTGGCCAAGGAGATGGCAGTGCCGGTTATTGATTTGGCGGTTTTGAAGCGCAAGGCTGAGGTTTTGTTGTCGGCCAGATGATTGCGACCCTCACCCCAGCCCTCTCCCAGAGGGAGAGGGGGCCGATCTTCATGCTTTTCAAACCTGAGTTCGACTGGATATCTCAGGTCGATGTAAGACCCAAGAACACCACGGTCAGCCCTCTCTCCCTTTTTCTTTGAGGAAGAGAGGGGGCCGATTTTCATGCCTTTCAAACCTGAGTTCGACTGGATATCTCAGGTCGACGTATGACGGAAGAACAACACGGTCGGCTCCCTCTCCCTCCGGGAGAGGGCTGGGGTGAGGGTCGGCGTCTACAGCTCCAGCACCTTCCCCACCAACGCCTCAACCTGCTCCTGCCTTTCCGCCTGATTCAACTTCGCCTGCGGATTCAACGACGACCACTGCGGATGCGCCCGCGCCTTGTTCAACGCTTCCGGCAACTTGCCCTCGCGCCAGGTCTTGTCTTGCGGTGTCGCCACTTGCACGGCATCCATCGCCGCATGCCCACGCTGATCCAGCGCCAACACCAACTGCCGCTGGCGCAACGCCAACAACCGCAACACCCCATCATCCACGGTCAGCTCGCGCTGCCCTTTGATCTTGCCCAGCAACCGGCTGCCATAACTGCGCGCCGTTTGCAGCGCACCGCCAGCAATCGCCCCTGCCAACGCCGCCGCGCCAAGGGTAATCCCGCCAACCAGCAAATCCACCCCAGCCCCCGCCGCCGCACCCGCAGCAATACCGCCACCCACGCGCACACCGAGTTGTTTCAAGGTTTCCGGGTTGAACAGGTCATCGCCCCAACGCCCGTCCAGCAACGGCAAATCACTCGCCGCCGCATCCTGCGGACGAAACGCATACAGCTTGAGCAGCGCCTCCACACACTTCTGCTCGCGCTGACGCACAGCCTTGCGCAGTTCGCTGATGGCTTGCTGTTCCTGCTCCGCCTCGCTGACCACACTGCGCCGGCACGCGGCGCAGTCGATCAGTAATTCAGCAATCAACCGCGCCGCACTTTGCTGGCGCGCGAGGCGTTGAGCCTGTTGATCAGCAATCAAGCGTTCCAGTTGCGGACGAGCGTTTTCCAGCAGCAGCGCCAGACTTTCATACAGTCGCCGCTCGCCATCTTCTGGCGGCGCCACACTGTCGAAACGCACCAGTGCATGCAGCCCTAGCCGTGCCAGCGCCTCGCGCCAATCCGGCTCGCGATGGTTGGCGCTGCTGACAAAATTCAGCACCGGCAGCAGCGGTTTGCCGCAACTGGCGAGCACTTCCAGTTCATCGCGGTACTTGGCCAGCACCGGTTCGCGGGCATCAATCACATACAAACCGGCATCGGAAGCGAGCAATTGCCGCAGCACTTTGGCTTCTTGCTCAAAGCGCTGGCGTGCCTCGCTGCCGTCGAGAAACCGCGCCAGTCGCGCCGGGCCATCGAGGCGTTCGCCGGGGCGTTCCAGACGTTCGAGAAAGTCGAGCAGGGCGATGGCGTCTTCCAGCCCCGGCGTGTCGTAGAGATCGAGCAACGGCTCGCCGTCCACCGACAACCGCGCACCCTCGACATGCCGCGTGGTGCTCGGGCGATGGGAGACTTCGCCGAAGCCGACATCGCGGGTCAGCGTGCGCAACAGCGAAGTCTTGCCGACGTTGGTGTGGCCGACCACGGCGAGTTTCAGCGGCGCTTTCCAGGCATCAGTCATGGCCAGTCTCCAGCCAGTTCAACGGCGCGCAATCGGCGAAGGGCAACTCCAGCTGTTGCAGCGCGATGTGCCAGTCGCCGAGGCGTTCGGCATCCAGTGCTTCACCGGGTGGCGCTTGCAGCAGCCAGACGCGGGTTTCTCCGGCGTTGCGCGCCAGTTCGGCGATCAAGGCGAGGCTGCCGCGATCCGGTGAACGCCGCGGGTCGCAGGCAATCGCCAAGCGTGCCGGCGGAAAGCGGCTCAGTTGTTCGAGGAGTTTATGGCGCGATTCGCGACTGTCGAGAATGCCGGCATTGCTTACGTTTTTCGGCAGCGCTGGCGGCCATGGACGTTGTTCGTCGAGTTCGATGGCGACCAGTAATGCACCTTCGCTGGCGAGTTCGCCGACGCTGCTTTCGACACGGTGCAGTTGCGCAGGCTCCGGATCGTTGACGCCGAGGCGTTCGCTGGTCGGCATCAGGCGTTCGCGCAGTTGCGCGTAGCCGGGCAGGTTCAAGTCCAGACGCAGCGCGGCTTTGCCGCTGTTCCAGCGCCAGAAGCACAATAGCGTCAGCAGCAGACGCGGCAGCACGCCGTACACCACCAACACGCCAACCAGCCAGGTCGCCCAGGCCTGACGCGCGCTTTCGATGTCGAGCGCGCCGTCGCCGCTGGCCCGGATCATTTCCACGGTCGGTACGTTGAAACCGAGCAGCGACGGCAGATAGCCGAGCGCGTGGGTGACATGGATAAAGGTGTCGGCGCTGAGAATCGTGGTTTCCCAGACGAAACCGTAGCGCCGGGTCGCCATCAACGTCAGCAGCAGAATCAATGCGCTGAGCATCGCCAGTAACCACAAACCGTTGACCAGCGTACCGAGCGCCCAGCGGTTGAGTCTCTTGCGTTGCAGCATCAGCAGCAGGGCCGGTGCCAGTTGCGCGGCTTTGGCATCGCGGGCCATTTTTTCGCTGAGCCACAGCCATAGTCGTCCGAGCGTGGCGCCGTGTTCGCCGGCAAAGATCGATCCCAGCAACCAGCTCATCAACAGAATCAGGTTCAACCCGAGCAGGCTGCCCAGGGCCCAGAACACATTGACCGGCGTTTGTCCCAGCGCGGCGAAGGCCAGGCCGGCGCCGCTCAATACTGCGAAGATCATCAGCAACACCAGCGCCAGACGTGCGCCTTGCAGCCAGTGTCTGAGCGCAGATGTCAGTCCGTCACGCTCGGCCAGCCATAGCGCCCGTCGCTGAATACGGCTCGGCAGATCGCCGCCGGCTGTGCGCGCCAGACGATTGGCTTCCAGATCTTCCAGCGGGCCTGCGTGTTCTTCGCGCAGGCGCACGGTCTCGGTCAGCCAGAGGTTTTGCAGTGGAGTCAGTTCAGTCACGCGGCATCCCGTCGCTTAAATGAGCGCTGAGCATAACCGCTGTGGCGCTTATCGGGGTAAGCGCGGCTCTGGTATCCTCGCCGGCATGACTAAATCACTCCCCCTCAGCCTGATCGCAGCCCTCGGTGAAAACCGTGTGATCGGCGTCGACAACAGCATGCCCTGGCACCTGCCGGGGGACTTCAAATACTTCAAGGCCACGACCTTGGGCAAGCCGATCATCATGGGTCGCAAGACCTGGGATTCGCTTGGCCGTCCGTTGCCGGGCCGCCTCAATATCGTGGTCAGCCGCCAGGCCGATCTGGTGCTGGAAGGTGCGGAAGTTTATCCGTCGCTGGAAGCGGCCGTGGTTCGCGCCGAGGAATGGGCGAAAGCGCAGGGCGTCGATGAGCTGATGTTGATTGGCGGTGCGCAGTTGTACGCGCAAGGGCTGGCGCAGGCGGATCGTCTGTATCTGACGCGCGTGGCGTTGAGCCCGGAAGGGGATGCGTGGTTTCCGGAGTTTGATTTGCACCAGTGGAAACTGGTGTCGAATCTGCCGAATCCGGCTGAGGGCGATAAACCTGCGTACAACTTCGAAGTCTGGGAAAAGGCTTAAGAGCTTCGCGAGCAGGCTAGCTCCCACAGGGATTTGTGTCGATCACAGATCCAATGTGGGAGCGAGCTTGCTCGCGAAGAGGCCCGCTCAGTCGCTGAACGACTTAAGCCTGCGCCAACTCCGCATGCTCATCAGCATCCAGCAATTCTTTATCAGTCTGCTGCATCACCTGACTGGTAATCGCCCCAGCCGTGATCGCACCACTCACGTTCAACGCCGTGCGGCCCATATCGATTAGCGGCTCAACCGAAATCAGCAACGCCACCAGTGACACCGGCAAGCCCATCGCCGGCAGCACGATCAGCGCCGCGAACGTCGCGCCGCCACCGACACCGGCCACACCGGCCGAACTCAACGTCACAATCGCCACCAGCGTCGCGATCCACAGCGGATCCAGCGGGTTGATGCCCACGGTCGGCGCAACCATCACCGCCAACATCGCCGGGTACAAGCCCGCGCAACCGTTCTGGCCGATGGTCGCACCGAACGATGCGGCAAAACTCGCCACCGATTGCGGAATCCCCAGACGCCGGGTCTGCGCTTCAATGCTCAGCGGAATGCTCGCGGCGCTGGAGCGGCTGGTGAACGCGAATGTCAGCACCGGCCAGATCTTGCGGAAGAAGCGCAACGGGTTGATCCCGGCCGCCGATACCAGCAAACCGTGCACGACAAACATCAGGCCCAGTCCGAGGTACGACACCACGACGAAACTGCCGAGTTTGATGATGTCCTGCAGGTTGGAACCGGCGACCACTTTGGTCATCAGCGCCAGCACGCCGTACGGGGTCAGCTTCATCACCAGACGCACCAGACGCATCACCCAGGCTTGCAGGGTGTCGATGGCATTGATCACTTTCTGACCTTTCTCGACGTCATCCTTGAGCAGTTGCAACGCGGCAACCCCGAGGAATGCAGCGAAAATCACCACACTGATGATCGACGTCGGCTTGGCCCGCGCCAGATCGGCAAACGGGTTTTGCGGGATGAACGACAGCAGCAGTTGCGGCACATTGAGGTCGGCAACCTTGCCGGCGTAGTCAGTCTGAATGGTTTGCAGACGGGCCATTTCCTGCGTGCCAGCGACCAGACCTTCAGCGGTGAGGCCGAACAGGTTGGTCAGACCGATGCCGATCAGCGCGGCAATCGCGGTGGTGAACAGCAGGGTGCCGATGGTCAGGAAGCTGATCTTGCCCAGCGACGAAGCGTTGTGCAGACGCGCCACGGCGCTGAGGATCGAGGCGAACACCAGCGGGATAACGATCATTTGCAGCAACTGCACGTAACCGTTACCGACCAGATCGAACCAGCCGATCGAGGCTTTCAGCACCGGGTTGCCGGCACCGTAAACAGTGTGCAGGGCCACGCCGAACGCGACGCCCATCGCCAGTGCGAGCAGGACTTTTTTCGCCAGGCTCCAGGTGGTGTGGCGGGTTTGCGCCAGGCCAAAGAGCAGGGCGAGGAACACCAGCAGGTTGAGAATCAACGGTAGGTTCATGAGAACTCCAGGAAAGACTTTGCCAACAGCCTTCCGGGGCTGCTGCGAACCGGCAAGCCTAACAGCTTGATTTGCAATGATTTAATACCGAAATCTTAGGGCGTCCGTCGTTTTTGGAATAAGCGCGTGTCGCTCTCGGCAATGCATCTGGCGCGATAGGGACGTGGGCGGTCGCTGACAGACGAGGACTGTCACACTTATTTGTTAGCGTCGATCTCTTTGAATCAGGGAGAAGAGGCTTATGAAGTTCGCACCGAAATTTCTGGCTGTCGCACTGGCTGTGGGCATGGGTCTGGCCACTCAGGCCTTCGCCACCGACCTGAAACACTGGCCGGCCGATCAGGCCAAAGCGCTGGACGCAATGATCGCGGCCAACGCCAACAAGGGTAACTACGCGGTGTTCGACATGGACAACACCAGTTACCGCTACGACCTCGAAGAGTCGTTGCTGCCGTTCATGGAAAACAAAGGCCTGATCACCCGCGACAAACTCGATCCTTCCCTGAAACTGATGCCGTTCAAGGACACCGCCGACCACAAGGAAAGCCTGTTCAGCTACTACTATCGCCTCTGCGAAGTCGACGACATGGTCTGCTACCCGTGGGTGGCGCAGGTGTTCTCCGGCTTCACCCTCAAGGAACTCAAAGGCTACGTCGATGAGCTGATGGCTTCGGGCAAACCGGTGCCGGCGACGTATTACGAAGGCGACGTGGTCAAGAACCTCGACGTTAATCCGCCGAAAATCTTTACCGGTCAGCAAGAGCTCTACAACAAGCTGATGGAGAACGGCATCGAGGTCTACGTGATGACCGCGGCCTCTGAGGAACTGGTGCGTATGGTCGCGGCGGATCCGAAGTACGGCTACAACGTCAAACCGCAGAACGTCATTGGCGTGACCACGCTGCTGAAGAACCGTGAAACCAACGAACTGACCACCGCGCGCAAGCAGATCACTGCCGGCAAATATGACGAGAAGGCCAACCTTGGGCTTGAGCTGACGCCGTATCTGTGGACGCCGGCGACGTGGATGGCCGGCAAGCACGCGGCTATCCTGACCTACATCGATGAATGGAAAAAACCGGTATTGGTCGGTGGCGATACCCCGACCAGTGACGGTTACATGCTGTTCCACGATGTCGACGTGGCGAAGGGCGGGATTCACCTGTGGATCAACCGCAAAGACAAGTACATGACGCAGTTGAACGGCATGATGGCCAAGCACGCGGCGGCGCAGGCGAAAGAAGGGTTGCCGGTGACGGCGGACAAGAATTGGGTGATCGTCAAACCGGAGGAGATTCAGTAATAGACACAGGGCCAATGTGGGAGCGAGCCTGCTCGCGAAAGCGTAGCGTCAGTCACCATTGATCGTTCCCACGCTCTGCGTGGGAATGCAGCCCGTGACGCTCCGCGTCACTGGCCGCGGAGCGTCCCTTGAGACATTCCCACGCAGAGCGTGGGAACGATCAGCCCCGCACTTTGACGGGGCATTTTTGTTTCGGCGATTTGACGCTTACAGCCCGTCGAGCATCGCTTTGTTACGCACGGCACCTTTGTCGGCACTGGTCGCCAGCAAGGCATAAGCCTTGAGGGCGGTGGTCACTTTGCGTGGACGAATCTCGACCGGTTTCCAGCCTTTCTTGTCCTGCTCGGCACGGCGTGCCGCCAGTTCTTCATCGCTGACCAACAGGTTGATCGAGCGGTTCGGAATGTCGATCAGCACTTTGTCGCCGTCCTGCACCAGACCGATCGCGCCACCGGCTGCAGCCTCTGGCGAAGCGTGACCGATGGACAGGCCCGACGTGCCGCCGGAGAAACGTCCGTCGGTGAGCAATGCGCAGGCTTTGCCCAGGCCTTTGGATTTCAGGTACGAGGTCGGGTAGAGCATTTCCTGCATGCCCGGGCCGCCTTTCGGGCCTTCGTAACGAATGATGACGATGTCGCCAGCCTTCACTTCGTCAGCGAGGATGCCGCGTACGGCGCTGTCCTGGCTTTCGAAGATCTTCGCGTTGCCTTCGAAGACGTGGATCGATTCGTCGACACCGGCGGTTTTCACCACGCAGCCATCGAGAGCGATGTTGCCGTATAGCACGGCCAAACCACCTTCTTGCGAATAGGCGTGTTCAACGCTGCGGATGCAGCCGTTTTCACGGTCGTCATCCAGGGTTTCCCAACGGGTCGACTGGCTGAACGCCGTCTGCGTCGGGATACCGGCCGGGCCGGCCTTGAAGAAGTGGTGCACGGCTTCATCGTCAGTCTGGGTGATGTCCCACTTGGCGATGCCTTCTTCCATGCTGCGGCTGTGCACGGTCGGCAGGTCGGTGTGCAGCAGACCGCCACGGGCCAGCGAACCGAGGATGCTGAAGATGCCGCCGGCACGGTGCACGTCTTCCATGTGGTACTTCTGGATGTTCGGCGCGACTTTGCACAGCTGTGGAACGGTACGCGAAAGACGGTCGATGTCGCGCAGGTCGAAATCGATCTCGGCTTCCTGGGCGGCAGCGAGCAAGTGCAGGATGGTATTGGTCGAACCGCCCATGGCGATGTCGAGCGTCATCGCGTTCTCGAACGCTTTGAAGTTGGCGATGTTGCGCGGCAGCACCGATTCGTCGTTCTCGCCGTAGTAACGCTTGCACAACTCGACGATGGTGCGGCCGGCCTGCAGGAACAGCTGCTCGCGATCGCTGTGAGTGGCCAGGGTCGAACCGTTGCCGGGCAATGCCAGACCCAGTGCTTCGGTGAGGCAGTTCATCGAGTTGGCGGTGAACATGCCGGAGCACGAACCGCACGTCGGGCAGGCGCTGCGCTCGTACTCGGCGACTTTCTCGTCAGAAGCGCTTTCGTCGGCGGCGATTACCATGGCGTCGACGAGGTCGAGGCCGTGGGACGCGAGTTTGGTCTTGCCGGCTTCCATCGGGCCGCCGGAAACGAAGATCACCGGAATGTTCAGGCGCAAGGCCGCCATCAACATGCCCGGGGTGATCTTGTCGCAGTTGGAGATGCAGACGATGGCGTCGGCGCAGTGGGCGTTGACCATGTATTCGACGGAGTCGGCGATGATCTCGCGGCTCGGCAGCGAATAGAGCATGCCGTCGTGGCCCATGGCGATGCCGTCATCCACGGCGATGGTGTTGAATTCTTTCGCTACGCCGCCAGCGCGTTCGATTTCACGGGCGACCAGTTGGCCCAGATCCTTCAGGTGCACGTGGCCTGGTACGAACTGGGTGAACGAGTTGGCAATGGCGATGATCGGCTTTTTGAAGTCGTCATCTTTCATCCCCGTGGCGCGCCACAGTGCGCGGGCGCCGGCCATGTTGCGGCCGTGGGTGGATGTTTTCGAGCGGTAATCTGGCATGGAGCACTCCGGGCGGCTAATCAGGTACTAAATGGGAGTGAGCTTCTATTGACGTCTGGAACACTCAGCAATGGCCGTGTGTCCGGAAGTTGCCGATGACGTTGCGGGATCGCCGCTGGTCTCAGCCTGAGCTCATAAACCCGCCGGGGGATGAATGGCGATGAATCAGCCGATTCTACACCGCTGGCGTCTGGAGGGAATGGCGCAAAGCGTTGTTCCAGTGCAGACGGCGTGTATGGGATGACGACCGGCAGGTTTAACCACCGGTGGATCGCGCTGCGGCATTGGCTTCATGCTCTCTGGCGCGACGGCTGAGTTTGTTGTTGAGCGCCAGCGCGATCGTGCTCAGCAACACGAAGCTGTAGCCCAGCGTCGATTGCAGATTGGCCGGACTGAGGCTGATCAAGGCGCTGATCAGCCCTCCACAAATAAAGATGATCGTGCTGCCCGCCGAGGCCGAGGTCCCGGCGTTTTCAGGGAACAGGCCCATGGCCCGAGAGGTGGCGGCGGGGCGGGCAATGGTGGTGCCGGCGGTGCAGATCAGCATCGGGATCAACACCGTGGCCGGCGCCAGCGCATGATTGGCCGCCAGGTACAGCATCGCCAGTCCCGACAGCAGTATCAGGCTCAGCCCGGTGAAAATTTGCTGAACCGGCGTGATGCGTCGATTGAGTACCGCCGCGATGATCCCGCCGACAACGTAGGCCGCACCGTAAACCAGCAGGATCAGCGAAAAGTCATAAGGCGCGAGTTGCAGTTGGTCCATGAAAATCAGCGGTGAGATCACGATGAACGAGAAGTGGCAGGCGAAGGCAAACGCCGAAATCAGCCAGTAGCCGACAAACTCGAAGTCCCCCAACACGCGTCGATAGGACTGAATGAAGCCGATCGGCGACCCCCCCGACGCTGGACGGCTGCTCGGTAAAAACAGCCAGGCCTTGATCAGCACCATGGCGGACAACGCGTTAAACACCCAAAAGCTGCCGCGCCAACCGAGTGTGGCTTGCAAAAAGGTCCCGGCCAGCGGCGACACCGAAATGAAAATCCCGGTGGCCGTGACCATCAGGATACGCAAGCGGTCGCGCTCCTCACCTTCGAACAGATCCTGCACCAGCGCCTGGGACAACACGAAACAGCCACAACCCAAGGCCTGTATCACCCGAAAGACCAGGAACAGCGTGTAATCGGAGGTCAGCACGCAGCCGAGCGCGCCAAGCATCGATACGCTCATGCCGGCGAGTAACAAGCCTTTGCGCCCGATCACGTCCGAGAGAGGGCCGATCAGCAACTGGGCAAACGCGATCCCCACGGCGAACAGGCTGATCGACAGTGCGATATCCGCCGGGGAGCTGCGAAAGTGTGCCGCCAACGCGGGAAATGAAGGCAGCAGAACATCCAGTGGAAACACGCCTAGCAGCACCATGGCCAGCAACAGGCTGACAGCAGCGCGGCGCTGCGTGGTGGTTACCACGGATTTTCCTTTATCCATCGATCAGTCCTGCCTTGGCAAAAAGTTTCTGGTTATGAGGAAGTGCGAAAAAACCGGCCTTGCGCAGTGCGTCCAGCGTTGCAATGGAGCCTGATCGTGCACGTGCTCGATTGGCGTGCGCCGTTGCCATGCTGCCGATGATGTCTCTCACATCGCTGTCGGCAATGCCTGCTCCTCGCAGACTCTGTTGCAGCCAGTGTTCGTCGACCTCGAAAAAAATCCCGATGATCTCCAGCAGTGTTTTGCTGACAAACAGGCGCTGGCGGCTGTTCATGGACAGCCAGAAGTAATGGAACACTTCGGCGAAGTAACGACTGTGGCGGGCTTCATCAGTCAGATGGTCGCGCAGCATGTCGCTCACGCTGGACACCAGGCTGTCGCGACAGACGTCCAGCAGCTCTCGGGCGATGATGGTTTCCGAGACGAAGCCGAGCAGAAACCATGCCAGTGGCCGGTTCTTTTCCGGCGTGCGAGCGATCAATGCGTTAAGGCGGGTGATGCGCTTCGGAATCGCCGGACGTCCAGTGATCCCGTAGAAGCTGGCGATCTGTTCAGCGAGTCGATTGGAGAACAGTGCGTGGTAGCCCTCATCGGTGTAGAGCTGCAGCGCTGCGTGTTTCATTGCCAGAGGCACGTAGATGGGCAGCTCACGGTGCACGATGACTTCCACTGCACGATTGACGATGCGGTGTTCGAGCAGGGTGGTGTAATCGAGAAAGTGCACCAGATGGTTGGCTGATAGCCGATGCAACACTTCACGCCCGGCCGCTTGAATGGCCGGATGTGCCAGATAGGGCAGAAACGCAGGTGGAAACCAGTGGCGGGTTTGCAGTTGCAGCGGCACATCGTCGGGCAGTTGATAATCATGGGTACTGCTGCGCACGGAAGCACGGCTCTCCCAATCGCCCAAGGTGAATTTGAGTGCCCATGACACCGGCCCTTCATCCGGGTCGGCAATTGACTGGCTCATGCCTGCCCCTCGCGCAACAGTTCGCGCATCTCGTGGCACATCACCTGTCCATCGCTTTCTCCGCAGCCAACAAAAAACAGCGGTTGTTCAGCGCTACCCTCGAGATTGAGGAGCGCTTCGACCTGACGGTCGGCAAATGCCCCGGTCAGCCAGGTGTTGAGACCCAATGCCGTGGCGACCAGTTGAAAGGTTTGCGACAGGTGGCCGGCTTCAACGAAGGCCATGCGATAGGCCCGCGAGTGTTCATATTTCCACCAGAGCCGGTCAAACCGGGCGGTGATGAACAATCCCAGTGGCAGGTTGTTGATGAAGTGCTGGCCGCCGAGCAAATGGCCCAGGGCGGGCTCAGGCAATGGATTGACCCGGCTCAGGGAATGATCGTCCGGATGGTAGGCATAAATGCCGGGCTCCAGATCAACAACATTCCGGACCAGCAAGAAGCCTTCGCAGGCGTTCAGGCCTCCCCCGGAAGGGCTGCTTCGACGTGCGCCAAGGCCTGTGGCGATGCTGTCGTCGCCATCTCCTTCGCGTTCGTGCAGATAGCCGAGAGAAAGGTAAAGCAGAGTGCCGACGTCATTGAGCGTCATCGCTGCACCGGTGTAGCTGCGACAGGTTTTGCGCTGAAGCAGCGCATTTTTCAGGCTGTCATTACCCAATGTGCACGGAGCGGGCAGGGCAAGACGTTGCTCGGATTCAGGCTGCGGGCCGCCGGTCGCGGGAGGTGGAGTGGCCAATACCTCATTGCAATGCGCCAGATATTGTCTGGCCCACTCATGGATGTTCTGCGGTGGATATTCACACGGAATATTTTGCGTACCGATGTGATAGATCTTCGATAATTCATCCCAGCCCCATTTTGGGACGTCTATTTTTGAAACGGTTAGTATGTCTGCGTTTAATAGTTGTATGTCTATTATGTTGTCGGCGTCGAACAGGTCTGGTTTGTTTATTAGTTGGGCGAAGCGAGAGGCGTAGTTTAAGTCGAGTTCGTGTTGAGTATGGCTTTTATAATTCCATACAATTTGTCCGGGCGAGCGTGGCAATATAAATAGATAAGGATTGATGTGCATATGGGTCGATTCACTCTGGATAAAGTCAAAAGGACGCCGGGTTGCCGGCACTCCCCGGCGTCCTGACTCACTTAGCGGGCTTTGGAAGCAACCAGAAAAGCCAGGTTTGCGATTTTTTTACTTTCCAGAGAAATACTTTTCATGATGTGAACTCCTTGTTCGTTGATAGTTGAGTCACCTCGTGGTGACAACTTCATAATAGTTTGTAATGGATTATTGGCAAGAGGATATTAAGTAGGAAATTTCCAGTAATTTTGTCGGAGCAGTCTTTAGCCGGAAATAAACTTGTAGGGTAAGTTTCAATAATTAAAGGACGTAAGGAAATATCCTGCACGTCAGCGAGAAAATAATTGTAGGAAGTATTGGGAATAGCGAGGAGGAAGGGTGGCACGCAAAAAAACGGGGAGCCTGCTGGCTCCCCGTTATCCGCAGGGATCAGCTGTTGGGCAGCAAGCGGCAGGTGATGCTCTTGATGTAACGGGTCTCAGCGATGGCCGGGTGCACCGGGTGATCCGGGCCCTGACCGCCACGCTCCAGCAACTGGATATTGCGATCCAGGTGACGAGCGCTGGTCAGCAGGATGTTCTGCAGGTCATCTTCCGGCAAGTGCATCGAGCACGACGCGCTGACCAGGATGCCGTCCTTGTTGAGCAGGCGCATGGCTTGCTCGTTCAGGCGACGGTAGGCGCCTTCGCCGTTTTTCATGTCTTTCTTGCGTTTGATGAACGCTGGCGGGTCGGCAACGATGACGTCGAAGCGCTCCTCGCTGGCCTTGAGTTCTTTCAGGGCTTCGAAGACGTCGCCTTCGATGCAGGTCATCTTGTCGGCGAAACCGTTCAGTGCGGCGTTGCGCTCTACGCCATCGAGGGCGAAAGCCGAAGCATCGACGCAGAACACTTCGCTGGCGCCGAATGCGGCAGCCTGTACGCCCCAGCCACCGATGTAGCTATAGAGGTCGAGAACACGTTTGCCTTTGGCGTACGGGGCCAGGCGTGCGCGGTTCATGCGGTGATCGTAGAACCAGCCGGTTTTCTGGCCCTGAATGACCGGTGCTTCGAATTTCACGCCGTTTTCTTCCAGCGCAACCCACTCCGGCACCAGGCCGAAAACGGTTTCGACGTAGCGGTTGAGGCCTTCGGCGTCGCGTGCGGCGGAGTCGTTCTTGAACAGGATGCCGCTTGGCTTGAGCACTTGGGTCAGTGCGGCGATCACGTCATCTTTATGCGCTTCCATGGTGGCCGAAGCGATCTGTACGACGAGGATGTCGCCGAAACGGTCGACGACCAGGCCTGGCAGCAAGTCGGAATCACCGTAGACCAGACGATAGAACGGCTTGTCGAACAGGCGCTCGCGAAGTGACAGAGCCACGTTCAGGCGGTGCACCAGCAGCGATTTGTCCAGTTGCACTTTGACGTCGCGCGACAGCAGGCGAGCGCAGATCAGGTTGTTCGGGCTCATCGCCACGATGCCCAGCGGTTTGCCGCCGGCAGCTTCGAGGATGGCTTGATCGCCGGCCTGGAAGCCGTGCAAAGGGGTGGCGGCTACATCGATTTCGTTGCTGTAGACCCACAGGTGACCGGCGCGCAGGCGACGGTCGGCGTTGGCTTTGAGGCGCAAGCTAGGCAGGGACATGACGTCGCTCCGGAAAAAAGAGCGGGAGTATAGCGTGTTGCGACTTGTGTCGGGTTTGGAGAGCGATGAAACGCTGATGGCCCTTTCGCGAGCAGGCTCGCTCCCACAAAGGGCTTGTGACCGACACAAGACCAATGTGGGAGCGAGCCTGCTCGCGAAGCTGTCTTGAATATTACGCCGACAGTGCGTTGATCAACTCCCGACTGAACGCCGGAATATCATCCGGCTGACGGCTGCTGATCAGGTGACCGTCCTTGACCACTTCCTTGTCGACCCAATTAGCCCCGGCATTGATCAGGTCATCCTTGAGCGTCTTGTAACTGGTCATGGTCTTGCCGTTGACCAGCCCCGCCGAGATCAGCAACCAGCCGCCATGGCAAATCACCGCAATCGGCTTGCCGGCAGACGCGCCTGTCTTGACCAGGTGCTGGGCGTCTTGATCGATGCGGATGGTGTCGGAGTTCTGCACGCCGCCCGGCAGAACGATCGCGTCGTATTGCTCGCTGCTGGCGGCCTGAAAGGTCTGGTCGACCTTGAAATCGTCTGCCGGTTTGTCGTGATTCCAGCCTTTGACCTTGCCAGCCTCGGCCGAAAGAATGTCGACTTGGGCGCCAGCCTGTTCCAGCGCTTGCTTGGGACCTGTCAATTCAACTTGTTCGAAACCATCGGTTACCAAAAAAGCGACGCGCTTGCCATTGAGTGAGGTGGCCATCGATAAGCTCCTGAGTCTGCGGGAATTTGTTGCCGCGTCGGACAGAAACTGTCCAGCGGGCCTTACAAAATCCGAAGCCTGAGCTTGAATGAAAGTTCCTGCGATGTGCCCATCGGTGTGTCGCCCTGCGGTTTCAGCGGTTAGAATCGCCGCCTGTCCCAGAGTGTGTACTTATGTCCCAAGAGCTGACCACCGAACAGATTCAACAATCGCTGCAAGGCATCAGTGTGCCGGCGCAACCGCAGATCATGGTGGATCTGCAAATGGAGCAGTACATGCCCGACCCGGACCTGGAGGTGATCGCCAAGCTGATCGCCCAGGATCCCGGTCTGTCCGGCTCGCTGCTGAAAATCGTCAACTCGCCGTATTACGGCCTGAGCAACAAGATCACCTCGATCCAGCGTGCGGTGAACCTGTTGGGCAGCCGCTCGATCATCAACCTGATCAACGCACAGTCGATCAAGGGCGAGATGAACGATGACACCATCGTCACCCTCAACCGTTTCTGGGACACCGCCCAGGATGTGGCGATGACGTGCCTGACGCTGGCCAAGCGTATTGGCACTCAGGCGGGTGACGAGGCTTACGCCTTGGGCCTGTTCCACGATTGCGGCGTGCCGTTGATGCTGCAACGGTTCCCCAATTATATGACGGTGCTGGAAAAGGCTTACGCCAATGCCAGCGCCGAATGTCGGGTGGTCGACACCGAGAACAGCGAGTTCAATACCAACCATGCAGTGGTCGGTTACTACACCGCCAAGTCCTGGCGCCTGCCGGAGCATGTCAGTGCGGCCATCGCCAATCACCACAATGCCCTGGCGATTTTCAACGACGAGTCGTCGCGCAACAGCCAGCTGAAAAACCTGCTGGCGATCCTGAAGATGGCCGAGCACATTTGCGCGTCTTATCGCGTGCTGGGCAACCAGGCCGAAGATTTCGAATGGAACGCCGTCGGGCCGCTGGTACTCGACTATGTAGGGCTGTCGGATTACGACTTCGAAACCCTCAAACAAACGATTCGCGACCTCGGCGCGCATTGATTCGAGAACGCCATGCCTGAACTGCCGGAAGTCGAAACCACCCGCCGGGGAATTGCCCCGCATCTGGAAGGCCAACGCGTCAGCCGGGTGATCGTGCGTGATCGGCGCCTGCGTTGGCCGATCCCGGAAGACCTCGATGTGCGTCTGTCCGGGCAGCGCATCGTGCTGGTCGAACGTCGTGCCAAGTATCTGTTGATCAACGCCGAAGTCGGTACGTTGATCAGCCATTTGGGCATGTCGGGCAATTTGCGTCTGGTCGAGGTCGGCCTCCCGGCGCTCAAGCATGAGCATGTCGATATCGAGCTGGAATCGGGGTTGGCATTGCGCTATACCGATCCGAGACGGTTCGGCGCGATGCTGTGGAGCAATGATCCGCTCAATCATGAACTGCTGATTCGCCTTGGCCCGGAACCGCTGACCGATCTGTTCGATGGTGAGCGTCTGTTTCAGCTGTCGCGCGGGCGTTCGATGGCGGTCAAGCCGTTCATCATGGACAACGCAGTGGTGGTCGGGGTCGGCAATATCTATGCGACCGAAGCGTTGTTTGCTGCCGGGATTGATCCGCGCCGCGAGGCCGGTGGTATTTCGCGTGGGCGGTATCTGAAGCTGGCGATCGAGATCAAACGTATTCTTGCTGCCGCCATCGAGCGTGGCGGCACCACGCTGCGTGATTTCATCGGTGGCGACGGCCAGCCGGGCTATTTCCAGCAGGAGCTGTTTGTTTATGGCCGTGGCGGTGAACACTGCAAGGTCTGTGGCACCGGGCTGCGTGAAGTGAAGCTGGGGCAGCGTGCCAGTGTGTTCTGCCCGCGCTGCCAGAGCTGAGGCAAAAGGCTGAAAAAGTCCTACGGTCTATAGTGAGTTGTCTCACTGTTCAGCCCGAAGGATCGTGCCATGAAGTCCTTGCAAGTCCTCGTTGTTACGCTGCTGCTGTGTTCCAGTCTGGCTGTTCAGGCCACGGAAAACGGCAGCGGCGATCCGCGTTACACCATCCAGAATCCCCCGGCCTACGCGATGATCGGCGACTTGCTGATTGCCCGACCTTTATTGGTGGTGGCGACGGTGATTGGTGCGGGGGTATTTGTCGTGTCGCTGCCGTTTACCGCGTTGGGTGGCGGAGTTGGCGATGCCGGGCAGGCGCTGGTGGTCGATCCGGCGAAGGCAGCGTTTGTGCGGTGTCTGGGGTGTACGGGGGAGGGGTTTGAGCAGCGCGAGTGAGCTGATCAGGGGTTTGCGCTGATGCTGATGGCCCTTTCGCGAGCAAGCTCGCTCCCACATTGGAACGCATTTCAAATGTGGGAGCGAGCCTGCTCGCGAAGAGGCCGAAAGAGCGCTACAAATCCGGCGGATCAGGCCTTGCCGGTGATGATGCGGTACTTCTCCATCAACTGTTCTTCAGTCTCCGGATGAGCTTCGTCCAGCGGAATGCAATCCACCGGGCAAACCTGCTGGCATTGCGGTTCGTCGTAGTGGCCGACGCACTGGGTGCACAGGTTCGGGTCGATCACGTAGATCTCTTCGCCTTGGGAAATGGCGGCGTTCGGGCACTCGGGTTCGCAGACGTCGCAGTTGATGCAATCGTCGGTGATGATCAGGGACATGCTAACTCCAGCCGGGGCAGCAGGCCCGGGCGCTATAAATCAATGCGCGCAATTGTGCCGCATTGGCGAGCGCAGTGCACGCGGGTGCGATCAAGGGCACTGGACTGCGATCATTTTAAGATCAAAAGATCGCAGCCTGCGGCAGTTCCTACTTTTTGAAGCGCAGGGTCAGCGCGTCAGCCACGGCGGGGTGGACGAACTTGCTGATATCGCCGCCCAGCGCAGCAATTTCCCGCACCAGTGTCGACGAAATGAACGAATAACGCTCGGACGGGGTGAGAAACAGGCTCTCGACATCCGGGGCCAACTGGCGGTTCATGTTGGCCAGCTGGAATTCGTATTCGAAGTCCGACACCGCGCGCAGACCACGCAGGAACACATTGGCGTTCTGCTCTTTGGCGAAATGCGCGAGCAGTGTCGAGAAACCGACCACTTCCACGTTCGGCAGGTGTTTGGTGACCTCGCGAGCCAGTTCGACCCGTTGTTCCAGCGGGAACAGCGGGTTTTTCTTCGGGCTGGCAGCGACCGCAATAATCACGTGATCGAACAGGCGCGAGGCGCGTTCGACCAGATCGCCATGGCCCTTGGTAATAGGGTCGAAGGTACCTGGGTACAACACTCGGTTCATCGCGTCGTCCTGGCGGGAGTCCGTTGGGGAGTCGGATGGTATCGCAGCCGTCCCGGTCGGCCAAGTCGCCTGTTGGGTAAGAAAGCACTATAGACGATGCGAATAATCGCTTTTTTCACGGGTTTCTCAGTCGATCGGCGAGGGATGTGGCCAGTTGCGCGGTCAGGCCATACACCGACAATTGCGGGTTGGCGCCGATGCTGGTGGGGAACAGCGAGCCGTCGTGGATCGACAGATTAGCCAGTTGATGATGCCGGCCGAGACTGTCGGTGACCGCGCTTTTCGGGTCTTCACCCATCGCGCAGCCGCCCATGACATGCGCGCTGCCCAGACGCGTGCGATACAACTCGAGGCTCAAACCATCGATCAGCGTGCGTGCCTCGGCCAGGGTCTTCACGTAACGGGCGTCGGCGTGCATCGGCATTACCGATTTCGCGCCGCCGGCAAACTGGATTTCGGCCATGACATGAAAGGCCCGGCGCAAGCCTTCCCAAGCGTAGGCTGAAACCTGATAGTCGAGCACCGGCGAACCATCGCCACGTAATTCGACTGCGCCACCGGTGCTGTCCGGGTGAAAACCGTCACGCATCAAGGCCAGCATGGCGTGGGTGTGTGGCAGGTCAGCCATGTGTTGCGCACTTTCTTCACCAATGCCACCGAGCAGCGTGGCCGCCAGCGCCGGGTGCAGCGGCGGCACTTCGAGTTTGAAGGCCATCGGCCCGGTGGTGCCGTCCTTCCACTGGAAATGGTCGGAATAGATCGACTGCGGCGCCCCGTAAAACGGGTTGATGACTTCGTCGAAGCGCGCGGCGGACATGTTCACCGGGTGCAGGAAGGTGCGTTTTCCCAGGTTTGCATGCGGGTCCGGTGCATCTGAACGCAGCAACAGCGCCGGGCTGTTGATGCCACCGCCGGCCAATACGTAGTGCTTCGCCTTGATGTTGATTTTGCGCCCGGTCGGTTCGACGCAACGCTCATCCATCGCTACACATTGCAGGCCGGTCACTTTGTCGCCGCTGATCAACAGCTTCTCCGCGCGAGCGAGATAGAGCAACTCTCCGCCCTTTTCCAGCGTCGCCGGAATCGTGGTGACCATCATCGATTGCTTGGCGTTGGTCGGGCAGCCCATGCCGCAGTACCCGAGGTTCCAGCAGCCGCGCACATTGCGCGGAATCACATGCCAGCTGTAACCGAGTTGTTCGCAGCCTTTGCGGATCACGTCGTTGTTGGCGTTGGGCGGGACCATCCATGGCGCAACGCCGAGGCGCTGTTCCATTTTCTCGAACCACGGCGCCATCTCGGCGGGGCTGTGGCCTTTGACGTTGTGTTCTTTGGCCCAGTGTTCCAGGGTCGGCTCTGGGGTGCGAAAGCTCGAGGTCCAGTTGATCAGCGTGGTGCCGCCAACCGCGCGTCCTTGCAGGATGGTGATTGCGCCGTCCTTGCTCATGCGGCCGATGCCTTCCTGATAGAGGCTGCTGTAGGCCTTGTCTTCGAGCATTTTGAAATCGGAACTGGTTTTCAGCGGGCCCTCTTCGATCAGCAGGACTTTGTAGCCGGCAGCGCTGAGGATTTCCGCCGTGGTGCCGCCACCGGCGCCACTGCCGATGATCGCCACGTCAGCTTCAAGACTCAGGTCGCCGCTCAGTTGTGCGCCGTTATAGGTTTTCCAGCCTCGGGCGAGGCCTTCGCGGAACGGGTCGGGTACGGGCATCGATCAGGTTCTCTTTATTATTTTTGGATGCAAGGTGTCGCGGCTGGCCCCTGTGGGAGCGAGCCTGCTCGCGAAGGCCGCGCCGCTGATTTCAAACGGTCGGTGGGCCGGGATAACCGCAATGCACCCAGGATTCTGCGCGGGTGTACCAGGCCATCAGCACCATCTGCTGCAGCGAGCTGTGCCCCATGCGCAACAGGCTCAGCGAGCTGTTTTCCCAGCGATCAAGAAAATGCCGCATTGCCTCGGCACTAGCGTTTTCCCAACTGCCCCAGATACCGGTGAGTGGTCCGCGCGTCACCGCCATACCGAGGACGTCGAACAGTTGCCGGGTCAGTTTGAGCATCTCCGGCGACAGGTGATCGAGGCTGTAGTCCAACGACTTGAGCGTGCCTTCAACAGCGCTTGGCAGTTTCTCGGCCGCCACGGCTCCGTCGAGCATCACCGGAATCAGTGCGCGCAGAAACAGCAGATCGCCGTCGCGTAACGAGATAAAACCGTTGGCCGCGACGCTCGACGAGCAGCCGCTGAGGCTGGCACCGAGTCCGGCAGTGGCGAGAAACGCGGTGGCGCCGAGGCTGAATTTCAGCAGGCCACGGCGGGACAGTGCAGGTGTTTCGGTCAGGCTTGGGTGCATTGTTTTTATTACCCGGCGGTGACGAAGGTTTAGCGAATGAACAGCTTCTGGATCAGCTTCTGAATCGATGTGCCGTAGGGCGGGTAAATCAGTCTGGCTGCGTTGAAGCGCTGTTTAATCAGCACGCCTTTGGCTTTGCTGAAGGTCAGGAAGCCTTCGTGGCCGTGGTAGTGGCCCATGCCGGAAGGGCCGACGCCGCCAAAGGGCATATCGTCCTGGGCCACATGCAGCAGCGTGTCGTTCAGGCAGACGCCGCCGGAATGGGTTTCGTGCAGCACACGGTTTTGTTCGCGTTTGTCGTAGCCAAAGTAGTAAAGAGCCAGAGGTCGTGGCCGCTGATTGATGTAAGCAAATGCCTGTTCCAGATCCTGATACGGCACGATTGGCAGCAACGGGCCGAAGATTTCGTCCTGCATCACCGTCATCTCGTCGCTGACATTCAGCAGCACGCTGTGTGGCATGCGCCGGCCCTGACCTTGTTCGAACAGCGGAATCAACAGCGCGCCCTTGCTGGTCGCGTCGCTGACGTAGCCGTTGAGTCGCGCCAGTTGGCGTTCGTTGATGATCGCCGTGTAGTCCGGATTGTCGGCGAGTGTCGGATAAAAACCCTGCACGGCCTGGCGATAGGCTTCGACGAAAGCGCCGACCCGATCTTCCGGCACCAGCACGTAATCCGGGGCGACGCAGGTCTGCCCGGCGTTGAGGGTTTTACCGAAGGCGATGCGTTCGGCGGCATCCTTGAGCGGGACATCGCGGGAGACGATGGCCGGCGACTTGCCGCCCAGTTCCAGGGTGACCGGGGTGAGGTTTTCGGCGGCGGCGCGCATCACGTGTTTGCCGATGCTGGTGGCGCCGGTAAACAGCAAGTGGTCGAAGCGCAAACGGGAAAACGCCACGCCGATGTCGGCCTCACCGAGCACCACGCAGACCAGGTCTTCGGGGAAAATTCGCGCCAGCAACTCTTTCATCAACAAGCCGGTGGCCGGGGTCGATTCGCTCAATTTGAGCATCACCCGGTTGCCCGCCGCCAAGGCGCCGACCAGCGGGCCGACGGCCAGATACAACGGGTAATTCCACGGCACGATGACACCCACCACGCCCAATGGCTGATAGACCACTTTTGCCGAAGCGGGCTGGAACGCCATACCGACCTTGCGCCGCGAGGCTTTCATCCAGCCTTTGAGATGACGGCTGGCGTAATGAATGCCGTGCAGGCTTGGCATCAGCTCGGCGAGCAGGGTTTCATCGGCGCTGCGATGGCTGAAATCGGCGCTGATCGCCTCGATCAATGCCTGGCGTTCATTGCTCAACAAATCGCTCAACGCTTTCAGCCATTGCTGGCGCTGGGCGGCGGGCGGCATTGGGTTGGCGGCATACGCGGCCCGCTGCGCCTCGAACAACCTGTCCAGCTCCGCCAGGGGTTGTTGCAGCGTTTGCAGGTAAGCAATGTCGGCAGTCATGGTCTGCTCCGGATTTATTGTAGTGATGAACTTTTTAGAGTCTATGCTCTAGAAAGTCAAATGACTTCCCTGCACAGCAGTGTTTTATCCATTTCCGGTTAGGTCGTAAGATGCCCCCCAACGCACTCTGAATTAAAGCTCAAGCCATGGCCCCACGAATAAAAACCAGCGAGCGTATCGTGCTGAACAGCCTTGAGCTGTTCAATCAGCAGGGCGAGCGCAGCATCAGCACCAATCACATTGCCGCCCATATGGAGATTTCTCCGGGCAACCTGTACTACCACTTCCCCAACAAGCAGGCGATCATCGCCGTGTTGTTCAGTGAGTACGAAAGCCTTGTGGACAGCTTTCTGCGCCCGCCGCAGGGGCGTGCGGCGACCGTCGAAGACAAGCGTTTCTATCTCAAGGAACTGCTCTCGGCGATGTGGCGTTACCGCTTTCTGCACCGTGATCTCGAGCATCTGCTCGACAGCGATCCAGAGCTGGCCGCCCGTTATCGGCGCTTCTCCCAACGCTGCGTGATTCAGGGCGCGGCGATCTACGAAGGTTTTGTCGCCGCCGGGATTCTCGATATGGACCGCGTGCAGATCGAATCCCTGACCCTCAACGCCTGGATCATCCTGACATCCTGGGTGCGCTTCCTGTGCACCACCCGCGAAAACTCCAACCACCTCAGTGAGCAGGCCATTAAACGTGGCGTGTACCAGGTGCTGGTGCTGGAAGCCGGGTTTGTCACCGAGCAGGCGCGTGACGAGGTCAATGCGTTGTTCGAGGAGTTCTACGTGCCGCTGGCCCAGGCCCTTGAAGACGTGAAATAAACCGTTCTGTTGAAATCCCTCAGGAGCCCGCTATGCCGATTGCGCAACTGATCAGCCCCGAAGCACTGGATGCCCGCAAGGCGCAGCCGGGGCTGGTGATTCTCGATTGTCGTTTTGCCCTCGAAGACCCGGACTACGGCCAGCGCAGCTATGCCGAAGGGCACATTGCCGGGGCGAGCTTCGCTGATCTTGAGCGTGACCTCAGCGGCACTGTGGTCAAAGGCGTGACCGGGCGTCATCCACTGCCCGAGCCGGCGGCGCTGATCGAGCGTCTGCAAGCCTGGGGCATCAACAATGACAGCGAAGTGGTTCTGTATGACGACGGTCCCGGTGCCTATGCCGCGCGGGCATGGTGGTTGCTGGCGTGGTTGGGCAAGCGCGACGGCGTGTTCATTCTCGATGGCGGGCTCAAGGCCTGGCACGCGGCGGGGTTGCCGCTGAGTCTGGATGCGTCGACGGTTGCGCGTGGCAACTTCAGTGGTCAACCGGACATGAGCTTGCTGATCAGCGCCGAAAAATTGCAAAAGCGTCTTGGCCAGCATGGGTTGACCTTGATCGATGCCCGCGCCTTACCGCGCTTCAAGGGTGAAGTGGAACCGATCGATCCGGTGGCCGGGCACATTCCCGGTGCGCAGTGCGCGGCGTTCACCGATAACCTCGGCAGCGATGGGCGATTCCTGCCGGCGGAGCAACTCAAGCAGCGTTTTGCCGCGAAGCTCGGCGAGCGTTCGCCAGCGGATCTGGTGGCTTATTGCGGTTCTGGCGTGACGGCGTGTCACAACCTGTTCGCGTTGGGTCTGGCTGGATATCCGCTGGGCTCGTTGTATGCCGGGTCGTGGAGTGAGTGGATCAATGAGCCTTCGCGCGGTATCGCCACCGGCGAATAATCAATACCTGTGGGAGCGAGCCTGCTCGCGAAGGCGTCCTGTCAGCCACTATTTCTTGGACTGACACACCGCTTTCGCGAGCAAGCTCGCTCCCACATTGGTTATTCGTTGTCTGAAGGAAATTGTCGGGCACTGCGATACGCGGCTGGCCCGACACCATAAGCCTGCTTGAACTGCCGGCTCAAATGGCTCTGGTCGGCAAACCCCAATTGTGTGGCGACCTCCACGGGCAGGCAGCCATGTTGCAGAAGTGCGCGCGCCTGAGCGATGCGTTGCTGCATCAGCCAAGTGTGCGGCGGCATGCCGGTAGCGCGGCGGAACACCCGGGCGAAATGGAACGGCGATAGATTGACCGCCGCCGCCAGTTCTTCCAGTGATGGTGGCGCCGCCAGTTGCGCGTGCAACAATTCTTTGCCTAACAGCACCGCGCGGTGTTCTTTGCCGGCCCGACCGGGCACCGGCACTGCCGCATGGCGCTGCAACAGCAGCAACATCATTTCGCGCCACACCGTTTGCTGCTGCAGCGCGGTGGCCGGGCTTTCGAGCAGGCGGTGCAACTGCGCAAAGCCGTTGACCAGATCCGGATCCCTATACAGCGTGGCGCCGAACGCCGGCAGGTTGGTGGTGGACAGCTCCAGCTCATCCAGCAGTGAAACGATTTGCGAGGTGTCGGGATAAAACGCCCGGTACAGCCAGCCGTCCTCGGTACCTTTGTGCCCGGTGTGCAGCTCATCGGGATTGATCAGTACCAGCGTGCCGCTGCCGGCCAGATGCTCGGCGCCGCGATAACGGTAGCGCTGGGCACCGGCCATGATCATGCCGATCACGAAGCCGTCGTGCACATGAGGGGCGAAACGCTGCTCGATGTAGCGCGCCGACAACAATTCGACCCCGGCCAGCGGCGCGGTTTGCCAGAATCGGATCGACTCGCCCTGATCGCTCATGTGGGCAGGCTGGCCAGCCATTGCGGGATGCGGCGTTCGAGGTAGTAGCCGGGTTGGCGCACTGAGCCGTCGACGAAACCGACGTGACCGCCGCGTGGCTGCAACTCAAATGCGGTTGAGGCCGACAGTTCACTGGCCTGGGGCAAGCTGTGCGGGAATACGAATGGATCGTCCGCCGCCTGAATGATCAGCGTCGGGGTGCGGATCTCTCCGAGGAAATAGCGGCTCGATGCGCGCCGGTAGTAATCCTCGGCATCGTTGAAACCATGTAGCGGCGCGGTCACCCGGCCATCGAAATCCCAGAACGTACGCATGTTTTCCAGCGAGCCAAGCGCTGCCAGTGCCGCAAGGCCGTCCTCGCGACCGTCATGCTGGAACTGCCGTTGCTTGTTCTTGATGTAGGCGACCATCTCGCGCATGAAGTGCGCCTGATAGACCTTGGAAAAGCCCTGGCCGATCCGGTCGGCGCATTGATCGAGCCGAAACGGCACCGACACCGCCACAGCGCCGAGCACACCACTGGCGCTGCCGGTTTCGCCCAAATGCTTGAGCAACACGTTGCCGCCGAGGGAATAACCGACGGCATACAACGGCGCCAACGGACGTTTGGCGCGCAGGTGCCTGATGGTTTCAGCGAGGTCTTCGCTGGCACCGGAGTGGTAGCTGCGCGGCAGCAGATTCGGTTCGCCCGAGCAGCCGCGCCAGTTCAGCGCGACACTGGCCCAGCCTTGATCGGCCAAGGTTTTTTGGATACCCGCTACATAAGGCGAATTGGACGAGCCGGTCAGCCCATGCAGCACCAGCACCAGTGGCGCATCGGCGGTGTGCGGGCCGTGCCAGTCGAGGTCGAGAAAGTCGCCATCCTCAAGCCACAGGCGTTCGCGTTCACGTTCGATATGCACGGTTTTGCGCCACAGCGGCCCCCACAAGGTTTGCAGGTGCGGATTGCCGAGGCCGAGGGCGGGGGTGAAGCGTTCTGAAGAGGCGGACACGATGGTTCTCGATGCAGAGCGGCGACCCCATTGGAAGGGACGCCGCTGATTCAGACCGGTCGGTTAACCGGCGATCTCTGCCGTACGTTGCCACAGCGCGTAGTAAACCCGGCCGGATTTCTGTTCGCGGTGCAGGCGCCAGTTGCCCGGCAGGCCCAGCGTCGATGGCGCCGTTTCGCTTTCAGTGTAGATCCACGAGTCGGGGGCCAGCCACTGACGCTCTTCGAGCAAGGTGCAAACGGCCGGCAGCAGGTTCTGATTGAACGGCGGGTCGAGGAATACCAGGTCGAACGGGCTGGCGGTCTGGGTTTCCAGATAACGCAGGGCATCAGCCGTTTGTACCTGACCGTTGGTGCAGCGCAGGGTGCCGAGGTGTTCTTTCAGGCTGGACACCGCAATGTTGCTGGCATCCAGCGCCTGACCCATGGCCGCGCCACGGGACAATGCTTCGAGAAACAGCGCGCCGCTGCCGGCGAACGGATCAAGCACCTTAGCCCCTTCAACGTACGGTGCGAGCCAGTTGAACAAGGTTTCACGCACGCGATCCGGCGTCGGGCGCAGGCCCGGCGCGTCGGGGAAGCTCAGCTTGCGGCTGCGCCATTGGCCGCCAATGATGCGCAACTGGTTCACACCGTTGTGAACGTTGTGCGCAGGTTTCTTAGGGGAACGAGTCGCCATTAATGCTCCGGAACCCCGAGCGGTTGCTCGGCAGGTTTATCAGATGGGGCCGGTAACGGCTTTTGCGGCACGGTTGGACCCGCGGTGACGATGACCATTTTGTCCGTGCTCAGGTGTTTGTTCAGGGCGTCGCGGACTTGTTCCACGGTCAGGCTTTGCGACTGACGCATGAAATCATCCAGGTAGCTCAGCGGCAGATTATAGAAGCCCATCGCGCCGAGTTGGCCGACGATATCGGCATTGCTCGCAGTGGACAGCGGGAAGCTGCCGGCGAGTTCGCGTTTGGCGTCGTCGAGTTCTTTCTGCGTCGGCCCGGTTTTCAGATAGTCGGCGAGTACGTCCTGCACCAGTTTCAGGGTGCCTTCGCTCATTTCCGCGCGGGTCTGCAGGTTGATCATGAACGGGCCACGCGCCTGCATCGGGCTGAAAGCCGAGTACACGCCGTAGGTCAGGCCGCGTTTCTCGCGCACTTCGCTCATCAGGCGTGTGCCGAAACCACCGCCACCGAGTATCTGGTTGCCCATCGACAGCGCCGCGTAATCCGGGTCGTCAC
The DNA here is from genome assembly GCF_022662375.1 of Pseudomonas sp. CROZ-RG-20F-R04-15. Lineage (GTDB taxonomy): Bacteria > Pseudomonadota > Gammaproteobacteria > Pseudomonadales > Pseudomonadaceae > Aquipseudomonas. The sequence continues at coordinate 211,651 of NZ_JAKNQL010000009.1, forward strand.
GGTCGATGCCCAGTTGCGCGAGCATCAGGTTGGTCTGCTTCGACGGGAATTCGATATGGCCAGTGCTGGCCTTCGGTTCCTGCGGCTGCGCGATCTTCGCCAGCGCCGGGCCTTTCGGCAGGGCAGAAGAGACCTGATTGGCAATCGCCTCGGCTTCTGCGCGAGACAAGTCACCGACCAGCGCGATCACCACGTTGCCAGCGGCGTAGGCCTTGGCGTGGAACTCGCGCAGTTGCGTGAGGGTAATCTTCGGCACGCTTTGCGGGTTGCCGTCGCTCGAATGCGCGTACGGATGATCGCCATACAGACGCTTCATCAGCTCGAGGCTGGCGAGTTTGCCGGGGTTCTGTTTCTGGTATTCGAAACCGGCGAGCAGCTGGTTCTTGATGCGCGCGAACGAGTCGGCCGGGAACGTCGGTTTGCCGACCACTTCCGCGAACAGCTTCAGTGCCGGTTCACGCTTGTCGGCAGCACTCAGGCTGCGCAGCGAGGCCAGCGCCATGTCCTTGAAAGCGCCGTTGCCGAAATCCGCACCGAGGCCTTCGAAGCCTTGCGCGATAGCGCCGACGTCTTTACCGGCGACACCTTCGTTGAGCATTGCGTTGGTCAGCACCGCCAGACCCGATGCGCTGCCGTCCTGGCTGCTGCCGGCGGCGAAGATCAGGCGCATGTCGAACATCGGCAGCTCATGGGCTTCGACGAACAATACTTTGGCGCCTTCGGCGGTGTTCCAGGTTTGCACGTCGAGTTTGCGGCTGGCCGGGGCCTTGCCGTCGAGTTCGGTCAGTGATTGCAGCTTCTGGCTGGTCTTGGCGTTGTCGAGGGCTTCGCTGGCATTGCTGTCAGCGCCCGGCGACAGGTACAGCGCGGCAGAGCCGATCACCGCCACGGCAATCAGGCCGAGTAGCAGGCGTGGGGATTTGCGCTTACTCATGAGTCGTCTCCAGTGGCAGGACGTGGGCGACGCTGAGACGTTCGCGGGTGAAATACAGCTTGGCGGCGTTCTGGATGTCTTGCGGGGTCACGCTTTCCAGATCGGCGAGTTCGGTGTCCATCAGTTGCCACGACAGGCCGACGGTTTCCAGTTGGCCGATCGCGGTGGCCTGGCTGGTGATCGAATCACGTTCGAAGACCAGACCGGCGATCACTTGCGCGCGCACGCGTTCCAGCTCTTCGGCGGAAGGTGCGGTGGTTTTCAGCTGTTCCAGCAGTTTCCACAGACCGGCCTCGGCCTGCGCCATGGTCTTTTTCTTCTGCGTGTTCGGGGTTGCCGACAAGGTGAACAGGCTGTCGCCACGGGTGTAGGCGTCGTAGCTCGACGAACCGCCAGAGACCAGCTCTTCGCCGCGCTCCAGTTGCGTCGGAATGCGCCCGCTGTAACCACCGTCAAGCAGCGCCGAGATCAGACGCAGAGCGTTGACCGAGCGCTTGTCTTCAGCGGTGGCGATGCTCGGCACGTTGAAACCAAGCATCAGGCTCGGCAACTGCGTCTGCACGTGCAGGGTGATCTGGCGTTCGCCGGGTTCGGCCAGTTCCAGTGGTTTTTTCGCCGGTGGCACGTCGCGCTTGGCGATCGGGCCGAAATAGCGCTGGGCGAGGGTTTTCACTTCGTCCGGAGTAACGTCACCGACTACGACCAGCGTGGCGTTGTTCGGCACGTACCAGGATTGGTACCAGTGGCGCAGCTCTTCGACTTTCATGCGGTCGAGGTCGGCCATCCAGCCGATGGTCGGCGTGTGATAGCCGCTGGCCGGGTAGGCCATGGCTTTATAGCGTTCGTAGGCCTTGGACATCGGCTTGTCATCGGTGCGCAAGCGGCGCTCTTCCTTGATAACTTCGATTTCCTTGGCGAACTCGTCGGCCGGCAGGCGCAGATTGGCCATGCGGTCGGCTTCCAGTTCGAAGGCTACGCCCAGACGGTCGCGAGCCAGCACCTGGTAATAAGCGGTGAAGTCGTCGCTGGTGAAGGCGTTCTCTTCGGCGCCCAAGTCGCGAAGGATCAGCGACGCTTCGCCGGGACCGACTTTCTCGCTGCCCTTGAACATCATGTGCTCGAGCGCGTGGGACAGACCGGTCTGGCCCGGGGTTTCGTAGCTGGAGCCGACCTTGTACCAGACCTGCGAGACCACCACTGGCGCGCGATGGTCTTCGCGCACGACGACCTTGAGGCCGTTGTCGAGGGTGAATTCGTGAGTCGGTTGCGGGTCGGCCGCCAGGGCCGAAAGGGGCAGGCAGACTGTGCTGAGCAGCAGGCCTGCGGCGCGGCGGGCTAGAGCATTCATTCGTTTTTTAACCTGTTGGGCTGCCCGCTTGGTCTTAGCCTAGGCGGGCGAGGAGGTGCTAGGATACTGATCCGTTTTACTGGCGGCCACGCCTATCAAGCCACTGATCGGTCGATAGGTTGTATGGGTTCCCGGCAGAAGCTTTGAGTTTGTCAGCTAAACTCTGCGTTTTCGCCGACGATGCCGTTCCAGTCCTTCGTATTAATCGACCTTTGAGGTGCCTGTGGCGCCTCGACAAAATGTTGCGCGTGAACAAGCTGGATGAAACACAGTCTGTTCTGCATCGAATATTTATTTGCCGGGGCGCCCTTATGGCGCGTCGCTACCGTGAGATAGCCGTCCTCCATGTTTGGTTCCAACGACGACAAGAAGACCCCAGCTGCGGCTGGCGAGAAGAAAAGCCTGTTCGGATGGCTGCGTAAGAAACCGCAGGAACCCGTCGTCGAACAGCCGCCCGCGATTCCTGAGCCTGCGCCGCAACCTGCTCCGGTTATAGAAGAAGAGCCGGCACCGATTGTGCTGCCGATTGCCGAGCCGGTGTTGCAACCGGTCGAGCCTGAGCCTGAGCCTGAGCCAGAAGTGCCAGTGGCGGCTGAACTGCCGCTGACTCCGGCGCCTGAGCCGTGGCTGAGCTTGCCGGTGGCGGAAGAGCCGGTGGCGTTGGTTGAAGAAACCGCGCCGCACATCACCCCAGAGATTCCTGCGCCTGCTGCGTTCGTTCCAGAGGTTGCTCCGGCGCCCGTGGTTGAGCCGGTTGTCGAAGCTGCGCCGGTGGTCGTTGAGCCTGTTGCGCCGGTGTTTGTTGCACCAGTTGTTCAACAACCCGAGCCTGCACCTGCACCTGCACCTGCACCTGCACCTGCACCTGCACCTGCACCTGCACCTGCACCTGCACCTGCACCTGCACCGGTTGTCGCTGCGCCAGTTGTGCCGGTTGAAGTGGTTGCCGAAACGCCCATCGAAGCCCCGCGTACCGAAGAAACCAAAGCCGGCTTCTTCGCTCGCCTCAAGCAAGGCCTGTCGAAAACCAGCGCCAGCATCGGCGAGGGCATGGCCAGCCTGTTCCTTGGCCGCAAAACCATCGACGACGATCTGCTTGATGACCTCGAAACCCGTCTGCTCACCGCCGACGTCGGTGTCGAAGCCACCACGCAGATCATCCAGCGCCTGACCCAGAAGGTTGCCCGCAAAGAGCTGGCCGACGCCGACGCGCTGTACAAATCCCTGCAGGCCGAGCTGGCCGCGATGCTCAAACCGGTCGAACAACCGCTGAAAATCGTCTCGCAGAACAAGCCTTTCGTGATTCTGGTGGTGGGCGTCAACGGCGCCGGCAAGACCACCACCATCGGCAAACTGGCGAAGAAGCTGCAACTGGAAGGCAAGAAAGTCATGCTCGCCGCCGGTGACACCTTCCGCGCCGCCGCTGTGGAGCAATTGCAGGTCTGGGGCGAGCGCAACAAGATCCCAGTGATCGCCCAGCACACCGGCGCCGACTCGGCTTCGGTGATCTTCGACGCCGTGCAGGCCGCCAAGGCACGTGGCATCGACGTGCTGATCGCCGACACCGCCGGTCGTCTGCACACCAAAGACAACCTGATGGAAGAACTGAAAAAGGTTCGCCGGGTCATCGGCAAGCTCGACGCCGACGCGCCGCACGAAGTGTTGCTGGTGCTCGACGCCGGTACTGGCCAGAACGCCATCAACCAGGCCAAGCAATTCAACCAGACCGTCGAACTGACCGGGCTGGCGCTGACCAAACTCGACGGCACCGCCAAGGGCGGGGTGATTTTCGCCCTGGCCAAGCAGTTCGGTCTGCCGATCCGCTACATCGGTGTCGGTGAAGGCATCGACGATTTGCGTACCTTTGAAGCCGAACCCTTTGTCCAGGCACTGTTTGCCGAGCGGGAGCGTTCATGATTCGTTTCGAACAGGTCGGTAAACGCTACCCGAACGGTCACGTCGGCTTGCATGAGCTGAGCTTTCGAGTCCGTCGTGGCGAGTTCTTGTTTGTCACCGGCCACTCCGGTGCCGGTAAATCCACGCTGTTGCGCCTGTTGCTGGCGATGGAACGTCCGACCAGCGGCAAACTGCTGTTGGCCGGGCAAGACCTGAGCACCATCAGCAACGCGCAGATTCCGTTCCTGCGCCGGCAGATCGGCGTGGTGTTCCAGAATCACCAGTTGCTGTTCGATCGCACGGTGTTCAACAACGTCGCGTTGCCGCTGCAGATTCTCGGGCTGTCCAAAGCCGAAATCGCCAAGCGTGTCGATTCGGCGCTGGAGCGCGTGGCACTTTCGGATAAAACCGATCTGTATCCGGGCGACCTGTCCACCGGTCAGCAGCAGCGTGTCGGTATTGCTCGCGCCATCGTTCACCGTCCGGCCTTGCTGCTGGCGGACGAACCGACCGGTAACCTCGATCCGCGTCTGGCGGCGGAAATCATGGGCGTGTTCGAAGACATCAACCGTCTGGGCACCAGCGTGCTGATCGCCAGTCACGACCTGGCACTGATCGCGCGCATGCGTCACCGCATGCTGACCCTGCAACGCGGCCGATTGATTGGCGACGGGGAGGCCGGAGAATGAGTGCGACACGCAGTCCGAAGGTTTCCGAACGCGTGGCCCCGAAAGCCGCCGATCCGCAACCACCGAAGAAGAAAAAACACGACGAAGACGATGGCCCGGACTTCGCCACGCTGTTCCGCGCCTGGATCGAAAGCCATCGCGCCAGCCTGCTCGACAGCCTGCGTCGCCTTGGCAAACAGCCAATCGGCAGTTTCTTCACCTGCATGGTGATGGCTGTGGCGCTGAGCCTGCCGATGGGCTTGTCGCTGCTGCTCAACAACGTCGAGCGTCTGGGCGGCTCGTGGCAGCGAGCGGCGCAGATCTCGCTGTACCTGCAACTCGACGCCAGCCCGGAACAGGGCGAGTCTTTGCGTGAACAGATCAAAGGCATGCCCGGCGTAGCTGATGCTGAATATGTCGGCCGTGATCAGGCGCTGGAAGAGTTCCAGCAGCAGTCCGGGCTGGGTGAAGCCCTGCGCGAGCTGCCGGAGAACCCGCTGCCGGGCGTTGTGCTGGTGACGCCGAACGAAGTCGACAAGCCGACGCTGGAAGCATTAAGACAAAAACTTTCCGAGCTGCCCAAGGTACAACAGGCGCAACTTGATCTAGTCTGGGTCGAGCGTCTGGCTGCCATCCTCAAGCTTGGCGACCGTTTTGTTTTCGGTCTGACGGTGCTTTTGGTTTCTGCATTACTTTTGGTGATAGGCAATACCATTCGTCTTCATATTGAAAACCGCCGCACCGAGATAGAAGTGATTAAACTCGTCGGCGGCACTGACAGCTATGTGCGACGTCCCTTCCTTTATATGGGTGCGTTGTATGGCTTCGGTGCGGGACTGTTGTCCTGGGGTGTATTGGCGTTCGGCCTGAACTGGCTGAACGACGCGGTGGTTGGGCTGGCCGGCTTGTACGGCAGTGATTTCGCGCTGGCCGGAGTGCCAGTTGCCGATGGTCTGTCGCTCTTGCTTGGCGCGGTGCTGTTGGGTTATATCGGTGCATGGATTGCAGTCGCACGTCATCTCAGGGAGCTGGCGCCGAAGTAGAATCTTTTTTGCGCGTGATTGACCTTGCGGTTTTTTTGGGAACTTGCACTTGAATTCCCGGTCAATTTTTCGCAGTGCCGAGAGGCACGAGTATGTAAGTGGGAGGTTTTTTCGTATGACCAATTCTTTGCAACCTGCGTATGCGTTGGTTCCGGGTGCGAACCTGGAAGCTTACGTGCACACCGTCAACAGCATTCCATTGCTGACGCCGGAGCAGGAGCGTGAACTGGCCGAGAGTCTCTACTATGAGCAGGATTTGGGGGCGGCTCGGCAGATGGTGCTCGCCCACCTGCGTTTTGTCGTACATATCGCCCGTAGCTATTCCGGCTACGGTCTGGCTCAGGCTGACCTGATCCAGGAAGGTAACGTCGGCCTGATGAAGGCCGTGAAGCGCTTCAACCCGGAAATGGGTGTGCGTCTGGTGTCGTTCGCCGTGCACTGGATCAAGGCGGAAATTCACGAATTCATCCTGCGCAACTGGCGCATTGTGAAAGTCGCGACCACCAAGGCCCAGCGCAAGCTGTTCTTCAACCTGCGCAGCCAGAAGAAACGTCTGGCGTGGCTGAACAACGAGGAAGTCCACCGTGTGGCGGAAAGCCTCGGCGTTGAACCGCGTGAAGTGCGCGAGATGGAAAGTCGCCTGACCGGCCATGACATGGCCTTCGACCCGGCTGCTGAAGCCGACGACGACAGCGCTTTCCAGTCGCCGGCCAACTACCTGGAAGACCACCGGTACGACCCGGCGCGTCAACTGGAAGATGCCGACTGGAGCGACAACTCCAACAGCAACCTGCACGAAGCGCTGGAAGTGCTGGACGAACGTAGCCGCGACATCCTCTACCAGCGCTGGCTGGCAGAAGAGAAAGCCACGCTGCACGACCTGGCGCAGAAGTACAACGTGTCGGCTGAGCGGATCCGTCAGCTCGAGAAGAGCGCGATGAACAAGCTCAAATTGTCGATCGCCGCATAACCGGCGCCTCGGCAATAAAAAACGCCCCGATCAGCGATGATCGGGGCGTTTTCATTTGTGCGGACGTACTGGCCCCCACATGGGATCTTCAGGGTTTGGAAGATTCGTGACTGGTTAGCGAGACCACGGCGCCCGCCGCGAATCATTGAGCCCCAGCAAATAGCTATCCCCACCCAACTGACTCATCTGCTGCCGAATCCACCCGGCCCGACGCGACACATAAGCGGTCGGATGGCTCGCACTCCATACGCGCGGATTGGGCAAAACGGCAGCCAGATAACTCGCCTGCTGCCGTGACAGCGATTTCGCGCTCACGCCAAAGTGATGGCGGGCCGCAGCCTCTGCACCAAATACCCCGTCATCCCACTCGACGCTGTTCAGGTACACCTCAAGAATCCGCTGCTTGGGCCAGAAAATCTCGATCAACGCGGTAAACCACGCTTCCAGGCCTTTACGCAGATAGCTGCGCCCGGCCCACAGAAACAGGTTTTTCGAAACCTGCTGACTCAAGGTGCTGGCGCCGCGAATCGATCCACCGAGCTCGTTGTGCGCCAACGCGGCCTGAATCGCACTGAAGTCAAAGCCCCAATGCTCGGGAAATTTCTGATCCTCACCGGCCATGACCGCGACTTTGAGGTCGTCGGAGATCTCGTCCCATGGCTTCCAGGTACGTTGCAGGTCAATCGGCTCGCCATCGATCCAGGATTCGACTTTGCGCTCGACCATCAACGCCGTGCCCGGCGGCGGCACGAAGCGGAACACCAGCACCAGCAAGATGCTGCCACCCGCGAACCAGAGCAGGGCCTTCGTGAGACGACGGAAAATAGTACGCAGCATAGAGATGGCTTGGCCGAACCGGTGGAGCGGGCCATTATACAGACCCTGCCGATTGCGTCTGACTGGAGTTCCCAATGCTGCGTAGCTTTTTGATGCTGGCCGCTTTTTTTGGTTTTACCGGGGTCGCTTTGGGCGCATTCGCAGCCCACGGCCTGAAAAACCGCCTGACACCCGAGTATCTGGCAATTTTCCACACCGGCGTCACCTATCAATTGGTGCACACCCTGGCGCTGTTCGGTGTGGCGCTGTTGGCCACGCAGATTCAGGGCAGACTGGTCGCTTGGGCTGGCGTGTCGTTCGCCGTCGGCATCCTGCTGTTCTCCGGCAGCCTGTACGTGCTGACCATGACCGGTATCAGCAAGCTCGGCATCATCACCCCGTTCGGTGGCCTGGCATTTCTGGTCGGCTGGCTGTGCCTGGGGCTCGCCGCCTGGCGCCTGCAACCAACCGCTTGACGCTTGGTGCTGACCTTTAGGTCATGATCGGGCTAGAATGCCAGCCCCTAAAAATGATGGCGGCGTTGTGCATGCGCATTCAATTGAACGGCGAATCCCTTGAACTGCCCGACGGCGAGACCGTTGCGGCCCTGATCACCCGTCTGGAACTGACCGGACGCCGGGTGGCAGTCGAACTCAATCTGGATATCGTTCCGCGCAGCCAGCATGCCGACACCACGCTCAATGACGGTGACAACGTCGAAGTCGTGCACGCCATCGGCGGCGGCTGATCGGGCGGCCCGCAAGGGCACAGAATTCTGCAAGACCCTCACTCCTAAAGAGGATTCCCCATGAGCATCGTTCGTAGCGACAAGCCTTTTGTGCTGGCCGGTCGTACTTACCAGTCGCGTTTGCTGGTCGGTACCGGCAAGTACCGTGACATGGAAGAAACCCGTCAGGCCATCGAAGCCTCGGGTGCCGAGATCGTCACCTTCGCCGTGCGCCGCACCAACCTGGGCCAGATCGAAGGCGAGCCGAACCTGCTCGACGTGCTCTCGCCCCAGCGCTACACCTTCCTGCCGAACACCGCCGGTTGCTACGACGCCATCGAAGCCGTGCGCACCTGCCGCCTGGCCCGTGAGCTGCTCGACGGTCACAACCTGGTCAAGCTGGAAGTGCTGGCTGACCAAAAGACTCTGTTCCCTAACGTCATCGAAACCCTCAAAGCCGCCGAAACGCTGGTCAAGGAAGGTTTCGACGTGATGGTTTACACCAGCGATGACCCGATCATCGCCCGCCAGCTGGCGGAAATCGGCTGCATCGCGGTGATGCCGCTGGCCGGTCTGATCGGTTCCGGTCTGGGGATCTGCAACCCGTACAACCTGCAGATCATCCTCGAAGAAGCCAAGATCCCTGTGTTGGTCGATGCCGGTGTCGGCACTGCGTCCGACGCGACCATCGCCATGGAACTGGGTTGCGATGCGGTGCTGATGAACTCGGCCATCGCCCACGCCCAGCAGCCGGTGATGATGGCTGAAGCCATGAAACACGCCATCGTTGCAGGCCGTCTGGCCTACCTCGCTGGCCGTATGCCGAAAAAACTCTATGCCAGCGCCTCCTCGCCGCTGGATGGTCTGATCAAGTAAGAGCCATTGATGACTGAATCGAACGACACGCCTATCCAGACGGAAGAGGGCGACGAGCGCCAACACCGCCGCATCAAGAGTTTCGTGATGCGCGCCGGGCGCATGACCGAAGGCCAGCAAAAAGGTCTGGATCAAGGCACGCCGCTGTTCGTGCTGCCGCTGGCTGACGCGCCGGTGGATTACGATCAAGTGTTCGGCCGTTCGGCACCGCGCTCGCTGGAGATCGGTTTCGGCATGGGCCACTCGCTGCTGGAAATGGCAGCGGCGGCACCGGATCAGGACTTCATCGGCGTTGAAGTGCACCGCCCGGGTGTCGGCGCGCTGCTCAATGGCGTGCTGACTCAGGGCCTGACCAACCTGCGGGTCTACGATTGCGACGCGATCGAAGTGCTCAACCGCTGCATCGCCGACAACAGCCTCGATCGCCTGATGCTGTTTTTCCCGGATCCGTGGCACAAGAGCCGCCACCACAAGCGCCGTATCGTTCAGGCCTCGTTCGCTGAGCTGGTACGCAGCAAGTTGAAGGTCGGCGGCATTCTGCACATGGCCACCGACTGGGAACCGTACGCCGAATACATGCTGGAAGTGATGAACGTCGCGCCGGGCTATCGCAACCTCGCCGAAGACGGCAAGTGCGTGCCACGCCCGGCCGAACGCCCGATCACCAAGTTCGAACGCCGCGGCGAACGTCTTGGCCATGGCGTATGGGACCTGAAGTTCGAAAAGCAGTCCTAAGTATCACGCTATGATCGTTCCCACGCTCTGCGTGGGAATGCTGCCCGGGACGCTCTGCGTCCCACAGCGGACGCAGAGCGTCCATTGAGGCATTCCCACGCGGAGCATGGGAACGATCAAAAGCGGCCGAAAAATCAGCGGCGGTCAGCTACGACGCCGATCAGCACCAGCACCACCAACAACACCGGCGCCAGGCTGTAGTTGTTGAACTGGCTCAGACCCTTGATCACCCACGGCGTGGCGTAGATCAGTGCGGCGCCGCTGCCGATCACGCACAGCAGTGCCATCAGCGGCACGCGCAGGGCGCCGGCGATGCTGCCCAGGCGCTGTTCGACCCAGCCTTTGAAGTCAGCGCCGAACAGCACCAGCAGGCAGCCCACCAGGGCCAGAGCGATTTCCGAGAGGTTGCTGCGGCTCCAGCGGGAGACGGTGGCGAGCAGGTCGAGTATCAAATCCATGCGTTTTCCCTTAACACTGAAATCAGTTCAGAAATTGTTGCAGCAAGTCGTTGAGAAACAGCTGTCCGCGCTCGGTGGCCGCCAGACGTGACGGTTCGACCTGCAACAGACCGCTTTGTTCTGCCGCTGCCCGGCCTTCGGCGAGGCTTTCCAGCGATAGACCAGTGCGCTCCGGATACAGGCGCGATTCGACGCCCGCGGTCAGGCGCAAGGCGTTCATCAGAAACTCGAACGGCATCTCGTCGTTGGTCAGCGCTTTTTCGCCAGCCTGGAAGCTTTTTGCCGGGTTGAGGTAGTCCTTCGGCAGACGGGTCTTCCAGGTACGCACGATGCGCCCGTCGGGATGACTCAGCTTGCCGTGGGCACCCGCGCCGATGCCGATGAAGTCGCCAAAACTCCAGTAATTGAGGTTATGCCGCGCCGGACGCCCGGCCTGTGCATAAGCCGAGACTTCATACTGCGCGTAACCGTGTTCAGCCAGCAGCGCTTGCCCGGCTTCTTGAATGTCCCACAGCGTGTCGTCTTCCGGCAGCACCGGCGGCTGGTTCCAGAACACCGTGTTCGGTTCCAGCGTCAGTTGATACCAGGAAATGTGCGTCGGATTCAGTTCGATAGCCTGGCGCAAATCGCTCAAGGCATCGTCCAGCGACTGATCGGGCAAACCGTGCATCAAGTCGAGGTTGAAGTTATCGAACCCGGCCTGACGCGCCATACCGGCCGCGCGCACGGCTTCGTCACCGTTGTGAATGCGGCCCAGCGCTTTGAGCTTTTCCTGCTGGAAGCTCTGGATACCGATCGACAGGCGATTGATCCCCAACTTGCGATAGGCGACGAACTTCTCTTGCTCGAAGGTGCCGGGATTGGCTTCCAGAGTGATTTCGATGTCGTCGGCAAACGGAATGCGCTGCTCGACGCCTTCCAGTAGCCGCCCGAGGGCTTCGGCGCTGAACAGGCTCGGCGTGCCGCCACCAAAGAAGATCGAACTGATTTCACGGCCGTAAACAGCGTGAAGATCCTGATCGAGATCGGCCAGCAGGGCGTCGACGTATTCCTGCTCCGGCAACACCGGGCTGGCAGTATGCGAGTTGAAGTCGCAATACGGACATTTGCGCACACACCACGGGATGTGGATGTACAGCGCCAGGGGCGGCAGCGTTGGTAACGGTGCCCGAGGCGAAGAAGTGGCGCCGCCGACAATCAGCGACGGCGCAGAAGAGTCACGGGTCATTTCAAGCCCAGACGCTGGCGCAGCAGATCCATTGCACGGGCGCGGTGGCTGATCTGGTTCTTGTCCGCCGGGCTCAGCTCGGCGCTGGAGACGTCACGTTCCGGCACCCAGAACAGCGGGTCATAACCGAAACCGTGCTCGCCGCTGGCAGCGGTGAGGATGCGCCCGTGCCACAAGCCTTCGCAGAGGATCGGCAACGGATCATCGGCGTGACGCACCAGCGCCAACACGCAAACGAACTGCGCACCGCGCTCGGCTTGCGGCACATCCTTCAGCGCATCGAGCAGTTTCGCGTTGTTGGCTGCATCGCCTTTGCCGTCGGCATAACGCGCCGAATAGATGCCCGGCGCACCGCCGAGGAAATCCACCGCCAGACCGGAATCGTCGGCCAGCGCCGGCAACCCGGAAATGCGTGCGGCATTGCGCGCCTTGAGGATCGCGTTCTCGACGAACGACAGACCGGTTTCTTCCGGCTCGACCTTGCTCCACTCGCCAATCGAGCGCAGTTGCACCGATTCGCCGAGCATGGCCTGAAGTTCTTTGAGTTTGCCGGCGTTATGGCTGGCCAGTACGAGCTGCTTGATGTTCATCATTCGCCGGGAAAGAGTTCTTGGTTGAAATTGATGGTGTTGATCTTGTCGCCGTTCTGCACCTTGATTTCAAAGGTGCGGGTTTCCTGCTGAGGCACCGGGTATTGGGCGATGTAGTAGATCGCACCCTGCTCGGTGACTTGCTTGAAATTCAGCGGCACGCTCTGGCTGGTCAGGTCTTTGACCGTGCCGGTGACGTTGGCGACCAGCGGTTTGCCGTCCTTGATTACCGAGACATTGATCACGCCCTGATTCTTGCTGCGGATCAGCTCCGCCGCCTTGGCGATGTCCGGTTGCAGGTACGTCGAGTTGAAGGTGTTGTAGTGCACCGTGACGTCGCCAAAGGTTTCCTGACGCTCACCCTTGATGACATCGGCCGCCATGGCGCTGGCGCTCAGGCAGGCAGTCAATAACAACAATGCTAAACGACCCATGATCGTGCTCCTCGAAATGCCGGGATTCAGACCGCGATTTTGTGGTCTGCAAGCTGCGGGCTGCTGACGCGGTAGATACCGATCTCACCTAACAGATTAGGCCATAGCTTACTGGCCCACCCGTGACGGTGCTGTTGATCCACGGCAAGCCGATCAATGACCTTCGCATCACGTTCGCGGCAAAGTTCTTCAAAGTCTTCGAAGGTGCAGAAGTGAATGTTCGGCGTGTTGTACCAGGTGTATGGCAGGAACTCGGAGACCGGCATGCGGCCTTTGCTCGCCAGGTACCAGCGGCAGCGCCAGTGACCGAAGTTCGGGAAGGTGATGATGCACTGGCGACCGACCCGGAGCATTTCGTCGAGGATCTTGTCCGGGTAATGCACGGCTTGCAGGGCCTGGGTCATGACGACGATGTCGAAACTGTTGCTGGCGAAATTGCCCAGCCCCTTGTCCAGATCCTGCTCAATGACGTTGATGCCCTTGGCCACGCACTCGGCGATGTTCTCGGCGTCGTTTTCCAGGCCATAACCGGTGACATTCTTGTTGTCGCGCAGCCAGGTCAGCAGCTCGCCGTCACCGCAACCGAGGTCGAGGACGCGGCTGCCGGCGGGGATCCATTCCTGGATGATTTCCAGATCAGCTCTCATGGCTTTCTCACAGCGTGATGCGGTTCATGTAATTGCCGAACGCCTGCAAGTAGCGCGGGATCGGAATCAGGAAGGCGTCGTGGCCCTGTGGTGCGTCGATTTCCAGATAGCTGACGTCTTTGCGCGCCGCCATCAACGCATCCACCAGTTCGCGCGAACGGGCCGGGGAGAAACGCCAGTCGGTGGTGAACGACATCACGCAGAACTTGGCCGTGGCGTTTTCAAAGGTTTTCGCCAGGTTATCGTCGAAGTTCGCCGCCGGATCGAAGTAGTCCAGCGCCTTGGTCATCAACAGATAGGTGTTGGCGTCGAAGCGTCCGGAGAACTCTTCGCCCTGATAACGCAGGTAGCTTTCAACCTGGAACTCGACACTGTGGAAGTCGTAGTTGAGCTTTTCGCTCTTCAGGCCACGGCCGAATTTCTCGCCCATCGAATCGTCGGACAGGTAAGTGATGTGGCCGACCATGCGCGCCAGCATCAAGCCGCGTTTGGGGATCACGCCGGCTTCCTGGAAAGAACCGCCGTGGAATTCCGGATCAGTGAGTATCGCCTGACGCGCGACTTCGTTGAAGGCGATGTTTTGCGCCGACAGCTTCGGTGCCGAGGCGATGGCCAGGCAGTGCCGCACGCGATCCGGATAAGTGATGGTCCATTGCAGCGCCTGCATGCCGCCGAGGCTGCCGCCGATCACCGCCGCCCACTGGCCGATGCCGAGCAGGTCAGCGAGACGCGCCTGGCTGTGCACCCAGTCTTCCACGGTTAGCACCGGGAAGTCGGCGCCGAACGGTTTGCCGGTTTCCGGGTTGACGCTGCTCGGGCCGGTGGAACCGTTGCAGCCGCCGAGGTTGTTCAGGCTGACCACGAAGAACTTGTTGGTGTCGATTGGTTTGCCGGGGCCGATGCAGCTGTCCCACCAACCGGGCTTGCGGTCGTCGACGCTGTGATAACCGGCGGCGTGGTGATGGCCGGACAAGGCGTGGCAAATCAGCACGGCGTTGCTCGCTTGCGCGTTCAGCGTGCCGTAGGTTTCGTAGATCAGGTCATAGGCGCTCAGCGAACGGCCACAGGCCAGCGCCAGCGGAACGCTGAAGTGCGCGGTTTGCGGCGTCACCAGACCAACAGAATCGGGGGGAAAGGCAGTTGGCATCGACCCTGCTCTCGTTGAAATGAGGCGTAAGTCTAAAGACCGGGGGGGTTAGCGGCAAGCAGCCCTCACCCTAACCCTCTCCCAGAGGTAGAGGGGACCGACCGAGGTGTTCTTTTGAGCTACGCCGACCTGAGCTATCGAGTTGAACTCAGGTTTTGAAAACCACCCAAATCGGCTCCCTCTCCCGGAGGAAGAGGTGACTGACTGGGGTGGATGTTCGAGATACGCCGACCTGAGCTATCGAGTCGAACTCAGGTTTTGAAAACACCATAGATCGGCTCCCTCTCCAGGGGGAGAGGGCTGGGGTGAGGGGTACAGGCGCCGCAAAACTCAAGACAAGCGCCCAACCAACCCCGGCAGATCCGGCAACTTCTTCGGCGAGCAGATCTTCACGCGCTTCTGCCGGTTCAACTCACCGCTGAGCAAACTGACCTGGCTCTTGGAAACCCCGAACGCTTTGGCCAGAAAGCCCATCAGATAAGCATTGGCCTTGCCCTCGACCGGCGGCGCAGTCAGGCGAATTTTCAGACGATCGCCGTGCAGCCCGGCGAAGTCATCGCTGCGGGCTGCCGGTTGCAGGTGACACTCGAGGATCAAGTCGTCACCGTCCCAACGGAACCAGCTCACATCAGCAGTCGGAGGATTTCCGGCATCATCGTCATCGCCGCCAGATTATTGATCACCAGCATGTCGATCAGCTTCAGCGCGAGGAAGGCGAAGATCGGCGACAGGTCCAGACCACCAAGATTCGGCAGGAAGCGGCGGAACGGTGCCAGGGCCGGCTCGCAGATCTGGTTGACCAGCTCAGCGCCCGGATTGTGGCTGCCCGGCGCGACCCACGAGAGGATCACGCTGATGATCAGGGCGAAGAAGAAGATCTTCAGGAACAGCGCGGTTACGCCGATGATCGACCAGATGAACAGTTGCAGCGGGTTACCGGTGGTGCCGTAAGTCAGCAGCAAGGTCAGCGCCATCAACGCCAGTTGCACCAGAATCGCCAATACCAGCGACGACATGTCGAGGCCGAACAGGCTCGGGATGATCCGGCGCAGTGGCTTGAGCAGCGGCTGGGTGGCTTTGACGATGAACTGGCACAGCGGGTTGTAGAAGTTTGCCCGTACCAGTTGCAGGACGAAGCGCAGCAGCACGATCAGCAGGTACAGGCTGCCGAGGGTTTGCAGCACGTAAACCGCTGCAGTGTTCAATCCAATCATGTAAGGCTCCTTATTTGCCCAGTTGTTCGGCCATTTCGGCCGAGCGGTGCGCGGCGGCGCCGAGTGCGGTTTCGACCAGGGCTTCGAAGCCATTGGCCTGGAATGATTTGATTGCAGCTTCCGTGGTGCCGTTTGGCGAGGTCACGCGACGACGCAGTTCGGCAGCATCGACATCGCTGGAGACGGCCATGTGTGCCGCGCCCAGCGCCGTTTGCAGAGTCAGTTGCTCGGCGATGTCCTTTGGCAGACCCAGTTTGACGCCGGCGGCGGTCATGGCTTCGATCAGCAGGAAAAAATACGCCGGGCCGGAGCCGGACACAGCGGTCACCGCATCGAGTTGCTGTTCTTCGTTCAGCCACAGGGCGATGCCGACAGCGGACAGCAGCTCTTCAGCTTGCTGACGTTGCTCGGCGGTCACTTCGCTGGTCGCGTACAAACCGCTGACACCCTGACGCAGCAGCGCCGGGGTGTTCGGCATGCAGCGCACGATCGGCTGCTCGCCGAGCCACGCGGTCATGCTTGCGCAAGTGATGCCGGCGGCAATCGATACCACCAGTTGATTCGGTTTCAGGCTCGGGCGAATCGCCTCGCACACGGATTTCATCGCCTGCGGCTTGACCGCCAGTACGACCACATCGACGCCGTCGATGGCCTGAGCGTTGTCGGCGAAGGTCTCGATGCCGTGTTCAGCGCTGACCCTGGCGCGGGTTTCTTCGCCCGGATCGCTGGCACGGATGTGGGCAGCTTCCAGACCTTTGGCGCGCAGGCCGCCGATCAGACTGGCCGCCATGTTGCCCGCACCGATAAACGCAATACGTGTGTTGCTCATGTGTGGTCCTTATCTGGAAACGTTCAAGATTGGGAATAATCGCGGGCGCCAAACAGGGCCGTACCGATACGCACCCAGGTGGCGCCTTGGGCAATGGCCGACTCGAGGTCGTGGCTCATGCCCATGGAAAGTGTGTCGAGCGGCAAATCGAGGCTCGCCTGCAATTTCTGCACAGCGGCGAAGGCCGCGTCTTGCTCGGCGCGATCGTCGGTCGGCTCGGGAATTGCCATCAAGCCGCGCAGTTTCAGCCGTGGCAGTGCGCTGATCGCGGCGGCCAATGCCGGCAGGTCAGCCGGCGTGCAACCGGATTTGCTGGCCTCACCGCTGACGTTGACCTGAATGCAGATATTCAGCGGCGGCAGTTCGGCCGGGCGCTGTTCGGACAGGCGTTGAGCGATTTTCAGGCGATCCACGGAGTGCACCCAGTCGAAATGCTCGGCAATCGCACGAGTCTTGTTCGATTGAATGGGGCCGATGAAGTGCCAGATCAAGGGCAGATCCGCCAGTTCGAGCTGTTTGCTCAAGGCTTCCTGCAGATAGTTCTCGCCAAAGTCGCGCAGGCCGGCGGCATAGGCTTCGCGCAGGGCTTCAGCGGGTTTGGTTTTGCTCACGGCGAGCAGCTGGACGCTGTTTTCAGCGCGGTTTGCAGCTTTTACCGCTGCCTGGATGCGCGAACTAACCAGTTGAATGTTGTCTGCTATCGTGGACATCAAGAGGCGCCAGCGGTCTGAAGGTTCGCGGCATTCTACTGGAATTGAGGAGCGCTATGGATATCACTGAACTGCTGGCCTTCAGCGCCAAACAAGGCGCTTCCGACCTGCACCTGTCGGCCGGTCTGCCGCCGATGATCCGTGTCGATGGCGATGTGCGGCGGATCAATCTGCCAGCGCTGGATCACAAGCAAGTGCACGAATTGATCTACGACATCATGAACGACACCCAGCGGGTCGACTTCGAGAAACATCTGGAAACCGACTTTTCCTTCGAAGTCCCCGGTGTCGCGCGCTTTCGGGTCAATGCCTTCAACCAGAACCGTGGCGCCGGGGCAGTGTTTCGTACGATTCCGTCGAAGGTGCTGAGCATGGAAGACCTGGCCATGGGCGACGTCTTCCGCAAGATCACCGATGCGCCGCGCGGGCTGGTGCTGGTGACCGGGCCGACCGGTTCCGGCAAGTCGACCACGCTGGCGGCAATGATCGATTACCTCAATACCCATCGCCATCACCACATCCTGACCATTGAAGACCCGATCGAATTCGTCCACGAATCGCGCAAATGCCTGATCAATCAGCGCGAAGTCCATCGTGATACCCGCAGTTTCGCCACGGCTTTGCGCTCGGCGCTGCGCGAGGACCCGGATGTGATACTGGTAGGCGAGATGCGCGATCTGGAAACCATTCGCCTGGCGCTGACCGCCGCCGAAACCGGGCATTTGGTGTTCGGCACGCTGCACACCACATCTGCAGCGAAAACCATCGACCGGGTGGTGGACGTGTTCCCCGGTGACGAGAAGTCGATGGTGCGCTCGATGCTGTCGGAGTCGTTGCTGGCGGTGGTTTCGCAGACGCTGATCAAGAAGATCGGCGGCGGGCGGGTGGCGGCGCACGAGATCATGCTGGGGACGTCGGCGATCCGTAACCTGATCCGCGAGGACAAGGTGGCGCAGATGTATTCGGCGATTCAGACCGGTGGGTCGTTGGGGATGCAGACACTGGACATGTGCCTGAAGGATCTGGTGACCAAGGGTTTGATCAGCCGCGAGCATGCGCGAGAGAAGGCGCGTACGCCGGATAATTTCTGAGGGAGTGATCGTTCCCACGCGCAGCAAAGGAATGCAGCCCGGGACGCTCTGCGTCCCTGCCGAAGCGGACGCGGAGCGTCCATTGAGGCATTCCCACGCGGAGCGTGGGAATGATCGGTATGGTGTTAGCGCTGAACGACGCGCATCTGGCTTTGTTCTTTCGGCAATACTCGCTTGGCAACCACGTAATGCTGTTCCCAATACGGCTTGTTCAGCGTATCGATGCTCACCGCTTTACCACGCCGTGGCGCGTGGATGAAGCGGTCGTTGCCCAGGTAGATGGCAACATGGTTGACCCGACGGCTCTTGATGTTGAAGAAAATCAGGTCGCCCGGTTTCAGATCCTTGCGCTCGACTTTCTCGCCGTGACCGCTGGCCATGGCGTTGGAGGTGCGTGGCAGGTCGAACGTAGCGTCGTTGAACGCGTATTTCACCAGACCGCTGCAATCGAAACCTTTACTTGGGCTGCTGCCGCCCCAACGATAAGGTGTACCGAGGACGTTGACCGCACGGCTCAGCACATTGCTGCTTTCCTTGCTCGCCATCGGTGGCACCAGCTTGCTGTGGCTCTTGCTGCTCAGCGTGGTGGTTTTGCTTTTGCTGCTTTTGCTCGATGGAGCCGAAGCATGGGATTTAGGGGTAAAGCCGTTAACGTTAGGAAGACGTTGCTCACGATTGGTGGCGTGGGCGGCCAGTGGCATTAATAGGCAGATGGTTAGCCATGTCTTGAAAAATGGTCGCATTAGGCGTGGCTCTTCAGTGATAGCGCGCAACTTTATAACAGAGTTTTTTTTCATTCCGAGTCCGTTGGTCGATTCAGTTGGCAGCCAACGGAACCAAATAAGCGGCAAATGGACGCAATTGTCGGACAGAAGTCAGGTGCTATAAGGCTTTGACGGTAGCAACGGTAACATTTGCCGTACGTCGGCTACCTGTAAAAAAGTCACAAAGAATTCAAGAATATTTATCTATCGTGTGAATCGAGGTCTTCATGAACCCCTATCAACAATTCGTTCAGCAGCAAGATACGCACAGCAAAATCATCGGTTATCTGCTGTGGATTTTCGGTTTTACCGGGGCCCATCGCTTCTATTACGGCAAACCGGTGACCGGGACGATCTGGTTTTTCACCTTCGGTTTGCTGGGTATTGGCTGGCTGATCGACGTGTTTCTGATCCCGGCGATGGATCGCGAGGCGGATCTGCGTTTTACCGCAGGACCGATCGAGTACAACGTGGCGTGGATTCTGCTGACGTTCCTCGGAGCATTGGGCGTGCACCGGATGTATCAAGGCAAGTGGATCAGCGGACTGATCTATCTGCTCACGGGCGGGTTGTTCTTTCTGGGGGTTCTGTATGACTTCTGGACGCTGAATGATCAGGTCTCGGTGCGTAACGCCGAAGGCAGAGGCGCCTTCCAGTAAGTCTTCGCGAGCAGGCTCGCTCCCACAGGGTTCGCGGTGATCCTTGTGGGAGCGAGCCTGCTCGCGAATGGGGCGACGCGGTATCAAGCCTGGTGACTGATCCGCCCATCCACCAGCGTGTAGCGAACCACACCCGGCAACGTGTGCCCGATGAACGGGCAGTTCTCACCCTTCGACAACCAGCCTTCGCCGGCTACCGTCGAAGCCTGTGGATCGAACAGCACGATATCCGCCGCCCCGCCCACCGCCAGTTTGCCCGCCGGCAAGCGCAACGCTTCAGCCGGGCCTGCGCTCAAACGCGCCAGCAGCGTCGGCAGATCGAGCAAACCATCCTCTACCAGCGTCATTGCCAGCGGCAGCAGCAACTCAACACTGCTGATGCCCGGCTCGGTCGCGCCGAACGGTGCCAGTTTGGCATCGCGCTCGTGCGGCTGGTGATGGCTGGAAATCGCCGAGACCACGCCGGACTTCACCGCTGCCCGCAGACCATCACGGTCAGCGCGAGTGCGCAGCGGCGGCTGCACGTGATACAGACTGCTGAAGTCGATCAATGCTTCGTCGGTCAGAATCAGCTGGTACAGCGCGACATCCGCCGTCACCTTCAAGCCACGGGCCTGTGCCTGAGCGATCAGGGCAACGCCGCGAGCGCTGGTCAATTGGCTGAAGTGCGCACGCACGCCTGTCTGCTCGACCAGGAGCAGATCCCGAGCCAGGGCCACGGTTTCAGCGGTTTCCGGAATCCCCGGCAGACCGAGGAAGCTGGCCACTGCGCCTTCGTGAGCCAAGCCACCTTCGGCCAGATCGTGATCCTGCGAGTTGAAAATCACCGTCAGATCAAACGTCGCCGCGTATTCCAGCGCCCGGCACAGGGTGCGCGTATTGCGAAAGCTCTCCAGACCGTTGCCAAACGCCACGCAACCAGCGTCGCGCAGCGCAACCAATTCAGCCAGTTGCTCGCCATCCAGGCCTTTGCTCAGCGCGCCAATCGGGAACACCTTGGTGTTGCCGGCCTCGCGAGCGCGGTCGAGGATCAGCTCGGCCACGGCGGAGGTGTCGAGCACCGGTTTGGTTTTCGGCGGGCAGCACAGGCTGGTCACGCCGCCGGCGGCGGCCGCGCGGGTTTCGCTGATGATCGAGCCTTTACGGCTGTAACCCGGCTCGCGCAGGGCCACGTTCAGATCGACCAGGCCCGGAGCGGCGACGAGACCTTGGGCATCAATGGTTTCCACTGCCGTGAAACCCGCTGGAGCGGCGCCGAGGGCAACGATCTTGCAGGCTTCAACGTGAATGTCGGTGATTTGATCCAGGCCGCTGCTTGGATCGATGACGCGTGCGCCGAGAATGCTGAGCTTCACTGGGCGTTCTCCTGCTCGAATTGACGCTGCGCGGTTTGTCCGCTCATGGCCATGGACAACACAGCCATACGAATCGCAATGCCGTAGGTGACCTGATTGAGGATCACCGAGTGCGGGCCGTCGGCCACTGCGGACTCGATTTCGACGCCGCGGTTGATCGGCCCCGGGTGCATGACGATGCAATCGGGTTTGGCCCCGGCCAGACGCGCGGTGGTCAGGCCGAACAGGCGGTAGAACTCGCCTTCGCTCGGCAGCAGGCCGCCGGTCATGCGTTCACGCTGCAGGCGCAACATGATCACCACGTCGACGTCTTTCAGGCCTTCGGTCATGTCGGTGTACACCTTCACGCCGTATTGCTCGATGCCGATCGGCAGCAGGGTTTTCGGCGCGATCACACGGATGTCCGGGCAACCGAGGGTCTTCAGCGCGAGCATGTTCGAGCGCGCCACCCGCGAGTGCAGGATGTCGCCGACGATGGCCACCGAGAGATTTTCGAAACCGCCCTTGTGGCGACGGATGGTGAGCATGTCGAGCATGCCCTGCGTCGGGTGGGCGTGACGGCCGTCGCCGCCGTTGATGATCGCCACTTGCGGGCAAACATGCTCGGCGATGAAGTGCGCGGCGCCGGAATCACCGTGGCGCACGACGAACATGTCGGCAGCCATGGCTTCAAGGTTGCGCAGGGTGTCGAGCAGCGTTTCACCTTTACTCGCCGATGAGGTCGACACGTTCAGGGTGATCACGTCCGCCGACAGCCGCTGGGCCGCCAGTTCGAAGGTCGTGCGGGTGCGCGTGGAGTTTTCGAAGAACACGTTGCACACGGTCTTGCCGCGCAGCAATGGGACTTTCTTCACCGCCCGGGCACCGACTTCGAGGAACGAGTCGGCAGTGTCGAGGATTTCCGTCAGCAACTCGCGGCGCAGGCCGTCGAGCGAGAGGAAGTGGCGCAGCTGGCCCTGATCATTGAGCTGCAGCGGGCGCTTGGTATCTAGAGGCGTCATCGCGAAGGGGACTCTCAATAGGGCGGATTAAAGGTTGAAGTCTTGCAGTTCGAGCGTCAGCGGCTCGGGGCCGGACAGCTTGACCCGTTCATGAGCGGCCAGCGACAGCGTCGCACCGACCACGTTCGGGCGGATCGGCAGCTCGCCGGCGTCCAGGTCCAGCAGGCAGACCAGGGTCACGCTGGCCGGGCGGCCGTAGTCGAACAATTCGTTCATGGCGGCGCGGATGGTGCGGCCGCTCATCAGCACGTCGTCAATCAGCACCAGATGCTGGCCTTCGATCTCGAAGGGCAGGGCGGACGGGCGCACTTGCGGGTGCAGGCCGTTCTGGCTGAAGTCGTCGCGGTAGAAGGACACATCCAGCGTGCCCAGTGGCGCGTCGCTGCCCAATTCCTTGAGCAGAGCCTGCGCGACCCAGATGCCGCCAGTGCGAATGCCGATGTAACGCGGTTCAGATATTTCACGCTGGGCAAGGTGCGCCTTGAGGCGGGTCGCCATCTGGCTGATCAGATCGGCGGGATTTGGCAGGCTCATGG
Organism: Pseudomonas sp. CROZ-RG-20F-R04-15; assembly: GCF_022662375.1. GTDB lineage: Bacteria > Pseudomonadota > Gammaproteobacteria > Pseudomonadales > Pseudomonadaceae > Aquipseudomonas. Next base: position 234,327 of record NZ_JAKNQL010000009.1, read on the forward strand.
TTGCTCCTTGTTGGGGACGAGCCGGGTCCTTGGACGCGGCTCGGTTTTTCACTCAAAAGAAAAGCGCCGAAGCGCTTGTCAGGATTCAAACAATGCAGTGTTTTCATCGAGCCAGCCCTGCAACAGCAGAGCGGCGGCGATGGCGTCCACCGGGTTGTCGCGGTAACTGCCTTTCTGGCCGCCACGCACCAGACGCTCGCCCTTGGCCTCGAAGGTGGTCAGGCGTTCGTCGTGGGTATAGAAGGGCACATTGAAGCGGCCGTTGAGGCGGCGGGCGAATTTTTCCGCGCGCAGGCACATTTCGCTCGGCGTGCCGTCCATGTTCAGCGGCAGACCGACCACCACGGCGTCGGGTTTCCATTCCTTGAACAGCGCTTCCACCTGATTCCAGTCGGGAATGCCGTTTTGCGCTTTCAGCGTGCACAGCTCACGGGCCTGGCCGGTAATCACCTGGCCGACCGCGACGCCGATCTGTTTGGTGCCGTAGTCGAAGCCGAGAATCAGGCGCAGGGCCATCAGGCGTGTCCTGCCTGGCTGGTCAGCAGGCTGAGGTTGATCCCCAAGTGCCTGGCCGCCGCTTCGAGGCGCAGTTCGCTGCTGGTGTTGAACAGGATGTCGGCGTCGTACGGGCAGTTCAGCCAGGCGTTGTCGGCGAGTTCCGCTTCAAGTTGCCCGGCTTCCCAACCGGCGTAACCGAGGGCAATCAGGCTTTTCGCCGGACCGACGCCGTCAGCGATGGCGAACAGCACATCCTGAGAGGTCGACAGGGCCAGATCGCCGTCCAGTTGCGCGGTGGCCTGAAAGGTCTTGCCCGCCGGGTGCAGGACAAAGCCACGATCGGTCTGCACCGGACCGCCGATGAAGATCGGCACGTGCTGGCAGAGTGCTGGCGGGTCGATGTCCGGGCGCAGCTGCTCAAGGATGTCGGCCAGATTCAGCTCTTGCGGCCGGTTGACCACAATCCCCATAGCGCCATTGGCCGTGTGCTCGACGATGTAGGTCAAGGTATGGGCAAAGTTCGGGTCGGCCATGTGTGGCATGGCGATCAGGAATTGATGCTTGAGGTAGCTGGGGCTGACGTTTTTCATGTGCGCTAGTGTGGCGTTCGGGGGGCAAACTGACAAGCTGGAGATGTAAGCAACATACCGATCCAATGTGGGAGCGAGCCTGCTCGCGAAAGCGGTGTGTCATTCAACATTGATGTAGCTGATCCACCGCATTCGTCGGAACGCCGCCCGGAGCAGGCTCGCTCCCACAGGGGGATTTGCGGTGTCTTTTAATTGCTCGAGAGCTTGTCGCCCCGGGCGAATTTCCAGGTACGAATGATTTCCAGGCGATCGATATCCGACAAGTCCCCGGTAAACGGGGCAAACGGTGCCGCCAGTCGGACAATGCGCTGCGCCGCCTGATCCAGCAGCGGCTGGCCGGACGACTCCAGCACCAGCACTTCATACAGCGAACCGTCGCGGTTGATCGAGACCATCAGGCGCAAATTGCCGTAGATCTGCTTGCGCCGTGCTTCTTCGGGATAATTGAGGTTGCCGATGCGCTCGACCTTCTTGCGCCAGTCGTCCTTGTACCAGGCACCCTTGTCGCGCATGGTCGACGCCGCGCTCAAACGGTGAATTCGCGGGCGCTTGGCGTACAGCTGTTGTTCCTTGGCCAGTTCGGCTTCGAGGCTGGCGATGTCGCTGGACAGTTGCGAGCTATCGAATTCCGGCGCGTCGACCGTCGGTTTGATCTCGGTCTTGCTTTCTTCTTTCTTGGTTGGCGCCTTTTTCGGCTTCGGCGCGACGGTGGTCACCGCAGCCTTGGGCGCGGCCTCCTGCACTTGCGGCTTGGCGGCCGGTGGCGGAGTGACTTTTTTGACCTGATTGTCCTGGAATGGCGCCACCTCGGTGGTTTTGGGGATCGCCTTCTTGTCCAGCGTGCCGCTGCCTTCCTGATGCTCTTGGGCGAGAAAGTCAGCCTTCTCCGGCTTCTTTTCGCTCTTGAAGGTGGCGAGGGTGATTTCCAGGGTTTTGCTGATCTGCTTGGGCTCGACCATCGTGAAGCCGACGCCGAGCAGCAGCGCCAAATGGATCAGCGCCGCGAGAAACAGGGTAAATCCGAGGCGATCGGCCGGGCGCACGCCACGGTGGGCGAGTTCTGCGGGCAGATCGGACGGGAGGGTCATGACAAGAAAACCAACATCGCGTTTTTCAGAGGCTGCGCATGATAACGCAATGTTGGTTTCGCGCCTTGGGCTTCACGCTTCAAGCGACAGACTGCATGTGACGTGCATCAAGCTTGTGGCTTTTTGCCGGCGGCTTGCAGCTTCTTGGCGATCGCATCCATCAGCATGCCGCCAATGTCGGTGCCGAAGGCATTGTCGATTTCACGGATGCAGGTCGGGCTGGTGACGTTGATTTCGGTGAGGCTTTCGCCGATCACATCGAGACCGACGAACAGCAGGCCTTTCTCACGCAGCGTCGGGCCGACCTGGGCAGCGATCCAGCGATCCTTGTCGGTCAGCGGGCGCGCTTCACCACGGCCACCGGCGGCGAGGTTGCCACGGGTTTCGCCCTGCGCCGGAATCCGCGCCAGGCAGTAATCCACCGGCTCGCCGTCGATCATCAGGATGCGTTTGTCGCCGTCCTTGATTGCCGGCAGGTAGGCCTGGCCCATGATCTGCTGGCCACCGAGGGCGGTCAGGGTTTCCAGAATCACCGACAGGTTCGGATCGCCCGCACGGTGACGGAAGATCGAGGTGCCGCCCATGCCGTCCAGCGGCTTGAGGATCACGTCGCCGTGTTTGGCGGCGAATTCACGCAGCACGTCGGCGCGGCGGCTGACCACGGTCGGCGGCGTGCACTGCGGGAACAGCGTGGCAAACAGTTTTTCATTGCAGTCGCGCAGGCTCTGCGGCTTGTTCACCACCAGTACGCCAGCGGTTTCGGCCTGTTCGAGCAGGTAGGTGGAGTAAACGAACTCCATGTCGAACGGCGGATCCTTGCGCATCAGGATCACGTCGAGATCGCTCAGCAGGTTGTCCTGTTCGGCGTCCAGTTCGAACCATTTTTCCGGGTTGGCGAAGACTTTCAGCGGCTTCATCCGCGCCCGGGCCTGACCTTCACCCTGATACAGGTCGCGCTGTTCCATATAGAACAGTTCCCAGCCACGCTTTTGCGCGGCCAGCAGCATGGCCAGCGAGCTATCCTTTTTATAGGAGATGCTGGCGATAGGGTCCATGACAATCCCGACGCGAACGCTCATTGGGTTTTCCTCGAAAATTGGCTACCGGATCGGTATTGAAAAAGTGCCGCCAGAGTGGCGCCGGGCGGGTTTTCGGTCAAGGAAAAACCCGTCGATAGATTGCATCTGGAGACTGTGCTAAAAAGGCTGGCGTAGCGTGCTGGCCCTTGAACATCAAGGGTTTCGAGCCATTGATAACCGCAAAACGGACAAATTGATTCGCAAAGGCGACGGTAGAGCCCTCTTATGGAACAGCAGTCCAGCGCCTTGAAGGTCATGGTGATCGACGACTCGAAAACGATTCGTCGCACCGCCGAAACATTGTTGAAGAATGTCGGGTGCGAAGTGATCACGGCGATCGACGGTTTCGACGCCCTGGCGAAGATCGCCGACAACCATCCCGGAATCATTTTTGTCGACATCATGATGCCGCGTCTGGATGGTTATCAGACCTGCGCTTTAATCAAGAACAACAGCGCGTTCAAGGCCACACCGGTGATCATGCTGTCATCGCGTGACGGGCTGTTCGACAAGGCCAAGGGGCGGATTGTCGGTTCCGATCAATTTTTGACCAAGCCTTTCAGCAAGGAAGAACTGCTCAACGCAATTCAGGCCCATGTTCCGGGCTTTGCCGCCGTTTTGCCGCAGTAAGACACGTACAGAGACGCTCGGCCAGCGGGCCGCACGTCGACAAGAAAAATGGGGAAAACCATGGCACGTATCCTGATCGTCGATGATTCGCCGACTGAAATGTACAAACTCACCGGCATGCTGGAAAAGCACGGCCATGAAGTGCTCAAGGCCGAGAATGGCGCCGATGGTGTGGCGCTGGCCCGTCAGGAAAAACCTGACGCGGTATTGATGGATATCGTCATGCCCGGCCTCAACGGGTTTCAGGCCACCCGCCAGTTGACCAAAGACCCGGAAACCGGACATATCCCGGTGATCATCATCACCACCAAGGATCAGGAAACCGACAAGGTCTGGGGCACCCGTCAGGGCGCCAAGGACTACCTGACCAAACCGGTCGACGAAGACACCCTGATCAAGACCCTGAACAACGTGCTCAAAGGCTGATCGCGCAACCATGAGCGAATCGCTGACCGCGTTCGAACTGCTCTGGCAAATCGACCAGCGCTGCCGCTTGCTGGCGGCAGACCTGCCGTCGCAACCGGCGCGCCAGGATCGCTGGAGCGGCATCGGCTTTCGCCTCGGCGAGCATTGGTATGTGGCGCCGATGGGCGAAGTCAGCGAAGTGCTGCACGAACCGCGTTTCACTCAGTTGCCCGGGGTCAAACCGTGGGTCAAAGGCGTGGCTAACCTGCGCGGGCGGCTGTTGCCGATCATGGATCTGTGCGGTTTCTTCGGGCATGAGCTGTCGCCGTTGCGTAAACAGCGACGGGTATTGGTGGTCGAGCATGGGGACGTGTTTGCCGGGTTGATGGTCGATGAAGTCATTGGCTTGCAGCACTTTGAGCAGAACAGCTTTGAACCGCTGTCGATCAGCAAACGCCAGGGTTCGAAGGCCGAGTTCGTCAAAGGCTATTTTCGGCGCGAGCAGAACTGGCGGGTGTTCAGCCTGTTTGCGTTGGCCAAATCCCCGGTGTTCATGAGCGTCGCGATATAGCCGTTACAACAAAGATCCCTTGTAGGAGTGAGCCTGCTCGCGATTCAGGCACCGCGGTATATCAAGTACACCGCGTTATCGTTCAATCGCGAGCAGGCTCACTCCTACAGGTTCTTCGGTGAGCTTCAAATTAGGCGAGGACCGATGACAAAAGCAAAAACAGGCAAGCCGGCGGAAGGCTCGCGCAGTCGCTCGCAGATCATCGTGCTGTTTATCGCACTGATCGTGTTCATCATGCTGCTGTTCGCCAACTTCGCTTACCTCAATACCCAGGCGAACTACGACAAACAGTACATCGGCCACGCCGGTGAACTGCGCGTGCTCTCGCAACGCATTGCCAAGAACGCCACCGAAGCCGCCGCCGGCAAGGCTGCCGCGTTCAAGCTGCTCAGCGATGCGCGCAACGATTTCGCCCAGCGCTGGGGTTACCTGAAGAAGGGCGATCCGGCCACCGGCCTGCCTCCAGCCCCCGCCACGGTGCGCCCGGAAATGCGCGCCGTGCAGCTCGACTGGGAACGCCTGCTGAAAAACACCGACGCGATTCTTTCCAGCGAACAGACCGTGCTGTCATTGCATCAGGTCGCCGCAACGCTGGCCGAAACCGTGCCGCAGTTGCAGATCGAATACGAGAAAGTCGTCGAAATCCTCCTCCAGCGCGGCGCTCCGGCCGCGCAGGTCGCCATGGCCCAGCGTCAGTCGTTGCTGGCTGAACGCATCCTTGGTGCGGTCAACACCGTGCTCGCCGGCGACGAAAACTCGCAGCAAGCCGCCGATGCCTTTGGCCGCGACGCCACCCGTTTCGGCCAAGTGCTCAACGGCATGCTGCAAGGCAACCCGACGCTGAAAATCAGCCAGGTCGAAGATCGCGACGCCCGTGCCCGTTTGAGCGAAATCTCCGAGCTGTTCCAGTTTGTTTCCGGTTCCGTTGATGAAATCCTCGAAACCTCGCCCGAGCTGTTCAAGGTTCGCGAATCGGCGAGCAACATCTTCAGCCTCTCGCAAACCCTGCTCGACGAAGCCTCGCACCTGGCCACCGGTTTCGAAAACCTTGCCGGCGGGCGCAACACCGACACCATCGGTGGCTACGTCCTCGGTTTGCTGGCGCTGGCCTCGATCATCCTGATCGGCATGGTCATGGTCCGCGAAACCAATCGCCAGTTGCGTGAAACCGCCGAGAAGAACGAGCGCAACCAGAACGCGATCATGCGCCTGCTCGACGAAATCGAAGACCTCGCCGACGGCGACCTCACCGTGACCGCCTCGGTGACCGAAGACTTCACCGGCACCATCGCCGATTCGATCAACTACTCCGTCGACCAACTGCGCGATCTCGTCGCGACGATCAACCTCACTGCCGGCCAGGTCGCTGCCGCCGTGCAGGAAACCCAGGCCACCGCGATGCACTTGGCGCAGGCCTCGGAGCATCAGGCCCAGCAGATTTCCGAAGCCTCGACGGCGATCAGCGACATGGCCGAATCCATCGATCAGGTTTCAGCCAACGCCGCCGAGTCTTCGGCGGTAGCCGAGCGCTCCGTGGAAATCGCCAACAAGGGCAACGAGGTGGTGCACAACACCATCCATGGCATGGACAACATTCGCGAACAGATTCAGGACACCGCCAAGCGCATCAAGCGTCTGGGCGAGTCGTCGCAGGAAATCGGCGACATCGTCAGCCTGATCGACGACATCGCCGATCAGACCAACATCCTCGCCCTCAACGCCGCGATTCAGGCGTCGATGGCCGGCGATGCCGGACGCGGTTTTGCTGTGGTCGCCGATGAAGTGCAGCGGCTGGCCGAACGCTCGTCCGCCGCCACCCGGCAGATCGAAACCCTGGTGCGGGCAATTCAGACTGACACCAACGAAGCCGTGATTTCGATGGAACAGACCACCACCGAAGTGGTGCGCGGCGCGCGACTGGCGCAGGATGCCGGTGTGGCCCTGGAAGAAATCGAAGGCGTCTCCAAGACCCTCGCGGCGCTGATTCAAAGCATCTCCAACGCGGCGCAGCAACAGACGTCCTCGGCCGGGCAGATCTCGCTGACGATGAACGTGATCCAGCAGATCACTTCGCAGACTTCGTCCGGCTCCACGGCTACTGCAGAGAGCATCGGTAACCTGGCGAAAATGGCCAGTCAGTTGCGCCGTTCGGTGTCCGGCTTCACCTTGCCGGCGGCGGAAAAAGTGTGATCGGAGCGGTTATGGGTGACCGGCATGACTACGTGGCCCTCGAATGGGTCAAAGGCGAAATTGCCGAAACGCTGAGGCAGGCGCATCAGGCGATTGAAGCCGTGCTCGAAGATCCGCAGGCCTTCCCCGGGCTGGATGAGTGCCACGATTACATCCATCAGGTCCACGGCAGTTTGCAGATGGTCGAATTCTACGGCGCAGCGTTGCTCGCCGAAGAAATGGAACATCTGGTCGAAGCCTTGCAGCACGAGCGCGTCAGCCATCGCGACGAAGCCCTGCACCTGTTGCTGCAGGCGCTTGGGCAATTACCGATCTACCTCGACCGCGTGCAGAGCGCGCGCCGAGATTTGCCGCTGGTGGTGCTGCCACTGATCAACGATCTGCGCAGCGCTCGCGGCGAAAGCCTGCTCTCGGAAACCAGCCTGTTCAGTCCGCAATTGCCTGAACTACCGACCTTGAGCGCCGATGAACTGGCGCTGTTGGAGCCGGCGGAACTGCCCAACGTCCTGCGCAAATTACGCCAGATGCTGCAAATGGCTTTGGTCGGTTTACTGCGTGAGCAGGACGACCAGACGCACCTCGAATACTTGGCCAAAGTCTTTACCCGCCTAGAAGCCCTGAGCGACGACGCACCCATCAGCCCGTTGTGGCAAGTCGCCTCGGCGCTGGTCGAGGGCATGGGCGAAGGCGTCATCGCCAACAGCCCGGCGCTACGCAGCCTGTTCAAGGACGCCGACAAAGAGCTCAAGCGCCTTCTCGAGCAAGGCCTGGCCGGCCTCAATCAGCCGGCGCCGGCGGAGCTGCTGAAAAGCCTGTTGTTCTATATTGCCAAAGCCGAACATCCCACCGGGCAGATGCTGACCATGAAAGATCGCTACTCGCTGGACGACGCGTTGCCCGACAGCGCGATGGTCGACGAAGAACGCGCGCGCCTGGCCGGCCCCGACCGCGATGCGATGCGCTCGGTGCTGGCGGCGCTGTGTGAAGAGCTGGTGCGGGTCAAGGAACGCCTCGACCTGTTCGTGCGCAGCGACCGCCAGCACACCTCCGATCTGGAAAGTCTGCTCGCACCGCTGCGACAGATCGCCGACACCCTCGCCGTGCTCGGTTTTGGCCAGCCGCGCAAAGTCATCATCGATCAATTGGCCGTGGTGCTCAGCCTCGCCCAAGGCCAGCGTGAACCGAACGATGCGATCCTGATGGACGTTGCCGGCGCGCTGCTCTACGTCGAAGCGACGCTGGCCGGGATGGTCGGCACCGTCGAGCCGGAAAGCCCGGAAGATGCGCGCCTGCCGACCACCGACCTGACGCAGATCCATCAGATCGTCATCAAGGAAGCGCGCATCTGCCTGCAACAGGCCAAGGACATGATTGTCGACTACATCGACGCCGACTGGGATCGCCAGCACCTGCAACCATTGCCGGCGCTGCTGACTCAGGTGCGCGGTGCGCTGGCGATGATCCCGCTCAATCGTGCGGCGAGTCTGGTCGAGGCGTGCAACGGTTTTATCCGCGAACATTTGCTGCTTGATCCGCATGAGCCGGGCTGGGAACAACTTGATCATCTGGCCGATGTCATCAGCAGCCTGGAGTATTACCTCGAACGCTTGAGCGATGACCCACAGGCAGCGGGCGAACAGCTGCTGGATGTTGCGCAGAAATCCCTCGCCAGTCTGGGTTTCTTTCCAAATGAGCCGCATGTACCGGTGCTCGACGACGTGCTCAGCCCGAGCGAAGCGCTGGTGATGCAGGACATGCAGGCGCTCGACGATCCCGAGATCGTGCAGTCGCTGGCCGACGTTCTGGCCAGCCCGGTTTCAGCGCTCAACCCGCCAGCGCTGATCACCCCCGGCAGCCTGATGCCGCCGCCGGCCGATGAAGAACCGGTCGACGATGAACTGCGCGAGGTGTTCCTCGAAGAAACCGACGAGGTCCTCGAAGTCCTTCACGAATACCTGCCGCGCTGGATCGCCAATTCGCAGGATCGCGATGCGCTGACCGAACTGCGCCGCGCCTTCCACACCCTCAAGGGCAGCGGGCGCATGGTCCGCGCGCTGATTCTCGGTGAGCTGGCATGGTCGGTGGAAAACCTGCTCAACCGCGTGCTGGAGCAAAGCGTCGAGCCCGGTTCGGTGGTGCAGCAACTGCTGACCGACACCGTGCTGTTGCTGCCCGAGTTGATCAGCGAATTCGCCACCAATAACCAGCGTCAGCGCAGCGATGTCGATCAACTCGCCGCCCGTGCTCACTCCTTGGCCAAGGGCGACGAGCCGCTGGCCGCCGAAGACGTCGACGATGTCGCGGCGCTCGACCCGCTGCTGCTGGAAATTTTCCGCAAAGAAGCCGAAACCCACCTCGCCAGCCTCAACCGCTTTCTCGATCAGGCCGCCGAGCATGTGCCGCTACAGGCCAGCGATGAGTTGCAGCGCGCTTTGCACACGCTCAAGGGCAGCGCATCGATGGCCGGTGTGCTGCCGATTGCCGAACTCGCCGCATCACTTGATCAGTTGGCCCGCGAGTTCAAGGCGCATCAGTTGCCGCTGGATCTCGACGAAGTGGAATTGCTGCTGGAAGCCGAGGGCCTGTTTCGTATTGGCCTGCGTCAGCTCAAGCACGATCCGCTGGCGCCGATTGTCGGTGCGCAATCGCTGATCAAACGCACCGACACGCTGCTCGCCGAACGCTTGGAAGCCATCCTCAGTGCGCCGAACACCGGCCTGCGGATCAAGCGTGATCCACAACTGATCAACAACTTCCTCGCCCAGGGCATGGACATCCTCCTCGACGCCGAAAACCTCTTGCAGCGATGGCAGAAACATCCCGGCGAGCGTCAGGAACTCAGCGCGTTGCTGGATGAACTGACCACCCTCGGCGAAGGCGCGCACATGGCCGATCTGCTGCCGGTCGACGTGCTCTGTGAAGCCTTGCTCGACCTGTATGGCGCGGTCGAAGAAAGCAGCCTGGCGGTCAGCGAGCGGTTTTTCCAGGAAGCGCAGAATGCCCACGAAGCACTGATCAATATGCTCGACGAACTGGCTGCCGGGCAGGAAATCACGCCGCAGCCGGCACGGATTCGCGCCTTGCATGATCTGCTCGATGAGAGCCTCGATCCGTCGTCCATGGGCCTGATTCGCAGCGACGGCAGCCGCACCCTGAGCATCCGTGAACTGGGCAGCGCCACCGCTGAGTTGCAGCAAAAGGCAACGGCGCTTGAGCCCGATGACGAGATCGTCGAGATCTTCCTTGAAGAAGCGGTCGACATTCTCGACAGCTCCGGCCAAGCCTTGCAGCGCTGGCTGAGCGACACCGACAACGTCGCGCCGCTGTCCTCGTTGCAACGGGATTTGCACACGCTCAAGGGCGGCGCGCGGATGGCCGAAGTCGAGGTCATCGGCGATCTGGCCCAAGAGCTGGAAAGCCTTTACGAAGGATTGGTCGATCGTCGCTACCACTACAGCGAAAGCCTGGGGCGCTTGCTGCTCAAGAGTCATGACCGCTTGGCGTTGATGCTTGATCAACTGCAAAGCCATCAGCCACTGACCCCAGCGCAGGATCTGATCGAAGCGATCCGTCAGGTCCGCCAAGGCCAGAACGTTGCCGAAGCGCCGCCAGCACCTGTCGATCACGACAGCGCTGGCCACGATCCCGAACTGCTGGAAATCTTCCTCGAAGAAGGTTTCGACATCATCGAAAACTCCGGCGCCGCACTGTTGCGCTGGCAGGCCGAGCCGGGCAACCGTCAGGAAGTGGAAACCCTGCTGCGTGACCTTCACACCCTCAAGGGCGGCGCACGGATGGTCGAGATCGGCCCGATCGGCGACCTCGCCCATGAGCTGGAATACCTTTACGAAAGTCTTTCCAGCGGCGTTTTGCAGCCGTCGGCGGAACTGTTTGCACTGGTGCAGCGCGGGCATGACCGCTTGGCGCAAATGCTCGATGGCGTGCGCGCGGGCCAGCCGTGTCCACCGGCCGATCGGCTGATCAGCGCGATCCAGAATTTCAGTCACCCGGTGACGGCAGAAACGCCGCCAGTGCTACCTGTTCCGGTCAAGACTGACCCGGCGCCGCCGGCTGCCGACGCTGGCGCGGACATGGTCAAAGTCTCCGCCGAACTGCTTGATGAGCTGGTCAATCTGGCCGGGGAAACCTCGATCTTCCGTGGCCGTATCGAGCAGCAGGTCAACGACGCGCAGATCGCCCTGAACGAGATGGAAACCACCATCGAACGCATGCGCGATCAGTTGCGTCGTCTCGATACCGAAACCCAGGGGCGGATTCTCAGCCGCCAGCAAGTCGATGCCGAACGTCTCGGCTACGAGGAATTCGACCCGCTGGAAATGGACCGCCATTCGCAGTTGCAGCAACTGTCGCGGGCGCTGTTCGAATCGGCCTCCGACTTGCTCGACCTCAAGGAAACCCTCGACCGCCGTAATCACGACGCCGAGAACCTGTTGCAGCAACAGGGCCGCATCAACACCGAATTGCAGGAAGGCCTGATGCGCACGCGCATGGTGCCGTTCGAACGCATGTTGCCGCGCCTGAAACGCATCGTTCGCCAAGTCGCTGAAGAGCTGAATAAAGACGTCGCGTTTGTCGTCGGCAACGCTGAAGGCGAGATGGATCGCAACGTGCTGGAGCGTATGGCGGCGCCGCTGGAACACATGTTGCGCAACGCCGTTGATCATGGTCTGGAGTCCGCCGAAGTGCGGCTGGCGGCGGGTAAACCGGCGCAAGGACAGATCAGCCTCGACCTGTCCCGCGAGGGCGGCGACATTGTTTTCGATATCCGCGATGACGGCGCCGGGGTGCCGCTGGAAGCCGTGCGGCGCAAGGCGATCAAGCGCGGCATGCTCGCGCCGGAAGCCGAGATCAGCGACCGCGACGTGTTGCAGTTCATCCTCCAGCCGGGGTTTTCCACGGCGGAAAAGATCACGCAGATTTCCGGACGCGGCGTCGGCATGGACGTGGTGCATGAAGAAGTCCGCCAGTTGGGCGGGACCATGAGCATCGACTCGGTGCCGGGGCAGGGCGTGCATTTCCGTATTCGTCTGCCGTTCACCGTGTCGGTCAACCGCGCGTTGATGGTGCAGTGTGGCGAGGATCAATATGCGATTCCGCTGAACACCATCGAAGGCATCGTTCGCGTGTTGCCGAATGATCTGGAAGCTCACTTCCGGGTTGATCCGCCGCGTTATCAGTACGGCGGCCAGACCTACGAACTGTGCTACCTCGGCGAACTGCTGAAAACCGCGCCACGGCCGAAATTGCTCGGCCAGAACCTGCCGTTGCCGGTGCTGTTGGTGCACTACAACGACCGGCGCATCGCGGTGCTGGTCGATACCATGGCTGGCACCCGCGAGATCGTGGTGAAGAGTCTCGGCGCGCAATTCGCGGCGGTACAGGGCGTGTCCGGCGCGACGATTCTTGGCGATGGTCGAGTGGTGCTGATTCTCGATCTGCTCGCTCCGATCCGCGCGATGCAAGCACGGGTTGTGCAGCCGCCGTCACTGCCGGAGATCGACAGCGAACCGCACAAACCGCTACTGGTAATGGTGGTCGACGACTCGGTCACCGTGCGCAAGGTCACCAGCCGCTTGCTCGAACGCCACGGCATGAACGTGCTGACCGCCAAGGACGGTGTCGACGCCATGCTGCTGCTCGAAGAGCACATGCCCGACCTGATGCTGCTCGACATCGAAATGCCGCGCATGGACGGCTTCGAAGTCGCCACCCAGGTGCGCAACGACGAGCGCCTGCAACACCTGCCGATCATCATGATCACCTCACGCACCGGGCAGAAACACCGCGACCGCGCCATGGCTATCGGCGTCAACGACTACCTCGGCAAGCCGTATCAAGAGTCGGTGCTGCTTGAAAGCATTGCCCAGTGGAGCAAGAAACATGCATGAGCGCCGGCATAATCAGCGCAGCAGTCAGCTGACCGGGCTGCTGCTGCCGTTGGCGGATCGCAATTTGATCCTGCCTAACGTCGCTGTCGCTGAGCTGATCGACTATCAGGCCAGTGCGTTCGATCTGGACACGCCGCCGTGGTATCTGGGGCGCGTGAAGTGGCGCGAGCGGCAGATTCCGCTGCTGAGTTTTGAATCGGCGTGCGGGCAGAAAATCGTCATTGGCGAGCGCGCGCGGATCGTGATTTTGAATGCGCTGGGCGGGTTGCCGGAGCTGAAGTTCATTGCGCTGCTGGTGCAGGGGATTCCGCGGTCGTACAAGCTCGACAGTCAGTTGAGTTATGTCGATGTGCCGTTGTGTGCGCTGGAGCGGGCGGCGGTGCAGGTCGGGGAGCAGGTGGCGAAGGTGCCGGATTTGTTGGGGCTGGAGAAGTTGTTGGTGGATGCGGGTCTCGTCCACTGATTGATCGTTCTCACGCTTTGCGTGGGAATGCAGCCCGGGACGCTCCGCGTCCCAAAAAGCCGAACGCAGAGCGTCCGTTGAGGCATTCCCACGCAGAGCGTGGGAACGATCATTCGCGGGCTGATCCAGCCTTTTCGGTACTGTGACTGGCCTCTTCGCGAGCAGGCTCGCTCCCACATTGGATCTTCAGTGAACACAGATTTTGGACACGACCCAGATCCCCTGTGGGAGCGAGCCTGCTCGCGAAAGCGCCAGTCGCCACACCTCAGTCCGACAGACAAGTCCTCAATCTCTGTGCGCAATAAACACCTTCCAGCGCAGATGTTTAAAGACACCCGGTGTTACGGCTCCCTAGCCTACAAATCCTTGCGCCGCTGCCTACGCATGCACCAGAATCCGCCGGCTTGTGCACCCTCGGCATCCTGCGTAACTTGATCCCGTCACTGATTTCCAGTGATCGGGTTTAGCAGCCCATGGTTAATCTAAGGGTGCACATGCATCATCGTCAGGCTCAGCGCCTGCATTCGATGGCGGCTGTGCGCAGGGCGCTTCGGCGCGCCGGCTTCCTTAGGTTCCCCGGTCTGCTAACCTGCGTTCAGCTGCCACCCCTTCTTTTAGCAGAGAAGCGGTTCCAGCTTTATTTCGGAACCTGAAGATGATTAAACCAACGCCTAACCCCCCGCTCGCAGATCCCGCATCCCCCTACGAATCCCCCGATTCGAAGAAATTCCACGAAGCCGCCGAGCGCGCCCTCGACCATTACCTCGGCCCGACCAACGCCGATCTGATGGCCACGCCTTACACCCCCAACACGCTGTACATGGCCAACCCCAATGCGGACACCGAATTCCTGCTGGCCGACGCCAGTGAAACCCTCGGCTCGGCCACGGTGTTGCTCAATAACCATGCGGCAATGGTGGAGGGTACGCACCGCAAGACTGTGCAGGGTATTGCGCAGGTGGTGATGGTGGCGGAGATGGCCGTCAACCGTTTGTTGGATCGGTTGGTGCCGACGGAGTGACTTAAATGCTGACCCTCACCCCAGCCCTCTCCCGGAGGGAGAGGGGGCCGACCGCGGGATGCTCACAAGTTACGCCGACCTGAAAGTACCGCTGTGAATCCATAATCGACTCGGTGGGGCAGGTCGATGTATGGCGCCAGACACCTCGGTCAGTCCCCTCTCCCTCCGGGAGAGGGCTAGGGTGAGGGCGGCTCTTGATCGTTACCCTGAGCGTAATGATTCACCACCGCGCTTGATTGATGCCCCCACCCCACACGCCTACCTTAGCTCCACGACAGCGAACCCCGTGGAGTGAGCATGACAACAACAATTTCCCCCGACTCGCGCTGGACGCGGCGGCGCGATGAGAAGCAGCGCCGCCTCGACAAGGTGCGCGGGCTGGCCGACGGTGTGGTGTTGCCCACCGACAAGATCGTCGCCGCGCTCGAAGCGCTGATTCATCCCGGCGACCGTGTGGTGCTGGAGGGCAACAACCAGAAGCAAGCGGATTTTCTTTCGCGCTCGCTGGCCAAGGCCGACCCGGAAAAGCTCCACGACCTGCACATGATCATGCCCAGCGTCGGCCGCTCGGAGCACCTCGACCTGTTCGAACGCGGCATCGCCCGCAAGCTGGATTTCTCTTTCGCCGGCACCCAGAGCCTGCGCATCAGCCAGTTGCTCGAAGACGGCCTGCTGGAAATCGGCGCAATCCACACCTACATAGAACTCTACGCCCGACTGGTGGTGGATCTGATCCCCAATGTCGTGCTCTCCGCCGGGTTCATGGCCGACCGCGCCGGCAACATCTACACCGGCCCGAGCACCGAAGACACCCCGGCACTGATCGAACCGGCCGCGTTCAGCGACGGCATTGTCATCGTCCAGGTCAACCAATTGGTCGACGACGTTAGCGAACTGCCGCGTGTGGACATCCCCGCGTCATGGGTCGATTTCGTCGTGGTCGCCGACAAACCGTTCTACATCGAACCGCTGTTCACCCGCGACCCACGTCATATCAAGCCTGTGCACGTGTTGATGGCGATGATGGCGATCCGTGGCATCTACGAAAAACACAACGTGCAGTCGCTCAACCACGGCATCGGTTTCAACACCGCTGCCATTGAGCTGATCCTGCCGACCTACGGCGAATCCCTCGGCCTCAAAGGCAAGATCTGCCGTAACTGGACGCTCAACCCGCACCCGACGCTGATCCCGGCGATCGAGAGCGGCTGGGTCGAAAGCGTGCATTGCTTCGGCACCGAACTGGGCATGGAAAACTACATCGCCGCACGCCCGGATGTGTTCTTCACCGGCCGCGACGGCTCGCTGCGTTCCAACCGAATGTTCTGCCAACTGGCCGGGCAATACGCGGTGGATCTGTTTATCGGTGCGACGTTGCAGGTCGATGGCGATGGCCATTCCTCAACCGTGACCCGTGGCCGCCTCGCCGGCTTCGGCGGTGCGCCGAACATGGGCCATGACCCGCGCGGTCGCCGTCACGGCACCCCGGCGTGGCTCGATATGCGTCATGACGATGCGCAGCAACCGATGCTCGAACGCGGCAAGAAACTCGTGGTGCAAATGGTCGAGACGTTCCAGGAGGGCGGCAAACCGACCTTCGTCGAAACCCTCGACGCGGTCGAAGTGGCGAAGAAAAGCGGCATGCCGCTGGCGCCGATCATGATCTACGGCGACGACGTTACCCACCTGCTCACCGAAGAAGGCATCGCCTACCTGTACAAGGCGCGCTCGCTGGAAGAACGTCAGGCAATGATCGCAGCGGTCGCCGGCGTCACCGCCATCGGCCTGCGCCACAACCCGAAAGACACCGAACGCATGCGCCGCGAAGGCCTGATCGCCTTGCCCGAAGACCTCGGCATCCGCCGCACCGACGCCACCCGCGAACTGCTCGCAGCGAAGAGCGTGGCCGATCTGGTCGAGTGGTCCGGCGGCCTGTACAACCCGCCCGCCAAATTCAGGAGCTGGTAATGCACGCACTTAACCTGCAAGCGAAACCGCTGTCCCTGGCTGATCGATTGGCCGATCTGGCGGTGGACGCCTTGATCGACGAAGCCGATCTGTCGCCGAAACCGGCACTGGTCGACCGTCGCGGCAATGGCGCGCACACCGATCTGCACCTGGGCTTGATGCATGCCTCGGCGTTGTCGTTGTGGCCGGCGTTCAAGGAGATGGCTGAAGCGGCGGTAGAAATCGGCGAAGTCGATTCAACGTTGCGCGAAGCGATTGGCCGCATCGGTCGCGAAGGCGAGCAAGCCATGCTCACGACCACCAACGGTGTGAACACGCATCGCGGGGCGATCTGGGCCTTGGGATTATTGGTGACCGCCGCTGCGCTGGAGCCGCATTCTTCCAGCGCCAACGCCGTAACCCTGCGCGCTGCACGTCTGGCTTTGCTGGATGACCGTTACGCGCCGAAGCCATTGAGCCACGGCGCCCAAGTCGCCCTGCGTTACGGCGCCCGTGGTGCCCGAGAAGAAGCGCAACTCGGCTTCCCCTCGGTGTTGCAACGCGGCCTGCCACAACTCAAGCGCAGCCGCGCCAACGGCCACGGCGAACAGAACGCCCGGCTCGATGCCTTGCTCGCAATCATGACCAATCTGGCCGACACCTGCGTGCTCTACCGCGCCGGCGAAGAGGGCCTGCACGCCATGCATTCCGGCGCGCAAGCGGTGCTCGACGCTGGCGGCAGTGCCAGCCTCAGCGGTCGTCGGCGCTTGCACGAACTGGATCAACAACTCATCGCATTGAATGCCTCGCCCGGTGGCGCCGCCGACTTGCTCGCCGCCACGCTGCTGCTCGACCGTATCGAGCGCGACGGCATCCTTCAGGGAGCGTTTTGATGGAAACCCTATCGTTTGAATTCCCCGCCGGGCATCCGCCACGCGGTCGCGCGCTGGTCGGTTGTGTCGGTTCGGGTGATCTGGAAGTGCTGATCGAACCGGGTCTGGCCGGCAAGCTGACGATCAATGTGCAGACCTCGGTCAACGGCGCGCAGTTGCGCTGGCAGCACCTGTTTGCGCGGATGTTCGACGGCACCACACCGCCGGCGATGGCCATCGATATCCACGACTTCGGCGCGACACCGGGGGTGGTGCGCTTGCGTCTGGAACAAGGTTTCGAGGAGATCGGCCATGACTGACAGCGCAGCGTTGCTCAACAAACACAGCTTCGTCGAACTCGGCGCGCGGCAACGGGCGAAAGCCTTGCTCGATGCCGGCAGCTTTCGCGAATTGCTCGACCCGTTTCAACGGGTGATGTCGCCGTGGCTCGAACGCCAGGGCGTGGTGCCGCAGGCCGATGACGGCGTGGTGATCGCCAAGGGCAGCCTCGATGGTTTGCCGGTGGTGATTGCCGCGATTGAAGGCGCGTTTCAGGGCGGCAGTCTTGGCGAAGTCGGCGGGGCGAAGATTGCCGGCGCGCTGGAACTGGCGGCTGAAGACAACCGCAAAGGCATTCCGACGCGCGCGGTGTTGCTGCTGGAAACCGGCGGCGTGCGTTTGCAGGAAGCCAATCTCGGGTTGGCGGCGATTGCCGATATTCATGCGGCGATTGTCGATTTGCAGCAGTACCAACCGGTGGTTGGGGTGGTGGCGGGCAGCGTCGGGTGTTTCGGCGGTATGTCGATTGCGGCGGCGCTGTGCAGCTATTTACTGGTGACTCAGGAAGCACGCCTTGGTTTGAACGGCCCGCAGGTGATCGAGCAGGAAGCCGGGATCGAAGAATACGATTCTCGCGACCGTCCGTTTATCTGGAGCCTGACTGGAGGCGAGCAGCGATTTGCCAGTGGTCTGGTGGATCGTTATGTCGCCGATGACGTGGCGAAGATTCGTCAGCAGGTCGGCGAATTGCTGCAGCAAGGTTTGCCGGAACAACCGCGCAGCCAACGTGCCGATTGGTTTCTGCAGCGCCTGAGCAGTCTGAACACTGACCCGCAAATCGAACCGTCGGTGGTTCGCGATCTGTATCAAGGAGAGCGCTCATGAACGGTTATTCATTGCGCGGTTTGAACTGGTTCAACGCCTTGAGCGTTGGCGCTGTCGCGGTCGAAGGGCTGCCGGCCTCGTTGAAGGTGGCTGACGGTGAGCTGGGGCGTTTTATCGCTGTGGTCGCTGATCCGGACAATCGTTTTCCGCGCGCTCGCAATGGCGAAGCCGGTTTGCTTGAAGGCTGGGGTCTGGCCAAGGCTGTGGATGACGCGATCAGCGCTGACCGCGACAAAGCACAGAAGCGCCCGATCATCGCCATCGTCGATGTGCCGAGCCAGGCTTACGGTCGGCGCGAAGAAGCGCTCGGCATTCATCAGGCGCTGGCCGGTGCGGCGGACAGTTATGCCCGTGCGCGTCTGGCCGGGCATCCGGTGATTGCGTTGCTGGTGGGTAAAGCGATGTCCGGGGCGTTTCTCGCTCATGGTTATCAGGCCAATCGTTTGATCGCGCTGCGTGATCCCGGTGTGATGGTGCATGCGATGGGCAAGGCGTCGGCGGCGCGGGTTACGTTGCGCAGTGTCGAAGAGCTGGAAGCGCTGGCCGCCAGTGTGCCGCCGATGGCGTATGACATCGACAGCTATGCGAGTCTCGGTTTGCTCTGGGAAACCTTGTCGGTGGAGCAGATTGAACAGCCAACCGCAGAGGATCTGGCACGGGTGAAGGAATGCCTCAAGCAAGCCATCAGCGATATCTCCAGCACTGACTTGAGCAATCGCCTTGGCGCAAAAAATCGTGCTGCCTCCAGCAAGGTTCGTGAATTGCTGAGGGCGCAGTGGTGAACACGCCTCTGGCCCACGATCTGCTCTGGGGCATGACCCCGGCGCAGTTGCCGGCGGATGCGCCGTTGTGGGCAGTCGAGTCGCTGGCCGCCGGGCAACCGGTGGTAGTGCGGCGGGCGTTGAGCGAAGAAGGTTTTATCGCAGTGGGCGTGCGAGGAGTGTTGCGCGAGCAGCGGCTGGCGGCGTTTATGCTGGTCGATTCGATTGCCTGTCGGGTCAGTCCCGAGGCGCTTTGTCATGTCGATTGCGAGCGCGATCTGCCAGTGATGCAGGCGCTCAAACAACTGCGGCCGATGCTCGACGATTGCGGTTGGCTCTGGGGTATCAGCGGCAGTGTCGGGTTTGAACTGGCCAGTGGTTTTACCGCGATGCACGCGGCCAGTGACCTCGATCTGATTCTGCGTACACCGCAACTGATCACCCGCAATCAGGCACGTAAACTGGTCGCGGTTTTTGATCAGGCGGTGTGCCGGGTCGACCTGCAATTGCAGACGCCGTTCGGTGCTGTGGCGTTGCGTGAATGGGCCAGCGGTTCGGCACGCGTGCTGCTGAAGAATGCTCATCAGGCTTGCCTGGTGATTGATCCGTGGAATCCGCAGGAGCAGGCAGCGTGAGCAGTTTGCTGGTGTTTCCCGGCCAGGGTGCGCAGCAAGCGGGCATGCTGCAGCGCTTACCTCGGGATGCGTTAACCGAGGCCAGCGATGTGCTCGGTGAAGATGTTTTGCTGCTCGATTCTGCTCAAGCATTGCGCACGACGAGGGCGGTTCAGCTCTGCCTGCTGATCGCCGGCGTCGCGGCTTCACGGCAGTTATTGCAGGACGGACTCACGGCGAATTACGTCGCCGGCTTGTCCATCGGCGCTTACCCGGCAGCGGTGGTTGCCGGCGCCTTGAGCTTCAGCGACGCGTTGCATCTGGTCAGCCTGCGCGGTGAGCTGATGCAACAGGCTTATCCACAAGGCTACGGCATGACCGCGATTATCGGTCTGCAGTTATCCACAGTCGAAACGTTGCTGGCGCAGGTGCACTGCGAGGATGCGCCGGTGTATCTGGCCAACATCAACGCCGACAACCAAGTGGTGATTGCCGGCAGCGACAAGGCCATGCAAGCCGTGGCTGAACTGGCGCGCAGTCGTGGCGCCGGTCTGGCGAAACGTCTGGCAGTGAGTGTGCCGTCGCACTGTCCGCTGCTGGACAAACCGGCGCAGACCCTTGCCGAAGCCTTCGCCAAGGTCGAACTGAAAACCCCGAAAATCGCTTACCTGAGCGGCAGTCGCGCGCGCCCTGTGACCAAAGTAGAAGCGCTGCGCGACGACCTCGCCTTCAACATGTGCCGTGTGGTGGATTGGCGCGGCACCGTGCAAAGCGCTTACGAGCGCGGGGTACGTTTACAGATCGAACTGCCGCCCGGTTCGGTGCTGACCGGGCTGGCGCGCCGGGTGTTCGAGCAGGGCACGGTCACTGCCTTCGACAGTGCGCGTCTCGACACCTTGCAAGCGCTATTGCGTGAGGAGGGAAGCCGCCAACTCTAAACCGCCGCGACTCAAGCTTCGAACAACAAAAACAACATTCGACGATGCACTTTGAGGACTACAACAATGATTATTTACGGTGTGGCGTTTCTCGCCTTTTGTACGCTGGTGGGTATTTGGGTCGGTGAGCTGCTCGGCAAGCTGATCGGCGTGCCGGCCAACGTCGGTGGTGTCGGCATTGCGATGCTGCTGTTGATCGGTCTGGGCAGTTATCTGAACAAAAGCGGCTGGCTCAAGGGCAAGACCGAGCAGGGCGTCGAGTTCTGGAGCGCGGTCTACATTCCTATCGTGGTGGCCATGGCGGCCCAGCAAAACGTTTATGGCGCGCTCAAGGGCGGGCCGATGGCTATTCTCGCCGGCACACTTGCTGTCGTGATCGCTTTTGCCCTGGTGCCAGTGCTGACGCGCATGGGCAACAAGGAGCAGACCCCGATCGCTCCAGCCAAGACTGCGGGGTAAGCGCCATGTACGAATCAATGATGAAAGTCATCACCGGTTACGGTTTGATCAGCGGTTTCCTGATTGTCGGCCTGACCATGTGGGTGTCCTACTGGATGTCCAACACCTTTACCAAGGGCCGCCTGCACGGCTCGGCCATCGCCATTCTGCTCGGGCTGGTGCTGTCGTATGTCGGCGGTGCGCTGACCGGTGGGCAGAAGGGCGTGGTGGATATTCCGTTGCTGTCGGGCATCGGCTTGCTCGGTGGGGCGATGCTGCGCGATTTCGCGATTGTCGCCACGGCGTTTGGCGTGAGTGTCGATGAACTCAAGCGTGCCGGGTTCGTCGGTGTGCTGGCGCTGTTTGTGGGTGTCGGCACGTCGTTTGTCGCCGGGGTCGGTGTGGCGATGGCGTTTGGTTATACCGACGCGGTGAGCCTGACCACGATTGGCGCGGGCGCGGTAACTTACATCGTCGGCCCGGTGACCGGTGCGGCGATTGGCGCGAGTTCCGAGGTGATGGCGCTGTCGATTGCGGCGGGGCTGATCAAGGCGATTCTGGTGATGGTGATGACGCCGTTCGTAGCGCCGATGATCGGCCTGAACAACCCGCGCAGTGCGGTGATTTTTGGCGGGCTGATGGGCACGTCCAGCGGTGTGGCCGGCGGGTTGGCGGCGACGGATCCGAAGCTGGTGCCTTATGGGTGTCTGACGGCGGCGTTTTATACGGCGCTCGGGTGTTTGCTTGGGCCTTCGCTGCTGTTCTTGGCGATGCGCGGGTTGGTGGGTTAATCGCCAAAAGCGGCCCTCACCCTAACCCTCTCCCGGAGGGAGAGGGGACTGACCGAGTTGGATGTTGGAGGTACGCCGACCTGAAATTTCCGAGTCGAACTCAGGTTCTGAAAAGCCCCCGGTCTGCTCCCTTTCCCCCTCTACCCCTTGGGGGAGAGGGCTGGGGTGAGGGGGTAGCTCTTGATTTTGATCTTGATCTAAACCCCAGCCTGCCGATTCGCATACATCCGACACTCCGCCAGCAACGCCAACAAATTCGGATCCCTTTCCTTGGCCTTCAAAAACACCACACCAATGTGCTGCTGCAACCGGTACTTCTCCTGCAACGGAATCAACTTCACCCGATTCTCATACACCGCGGCAATCCGCCCCGGCAGCAACGCATAACCCACCCCCGAACTGACCATGCTCAACAGCGTGAAAATGTCATTCACTTGCATCGCCACCTTCGGCTCGAACCCCGCCTGCTTGAATACCCGGTTACCGTCCTGATGCGTGGCAAAGCCCTGGGTCAGCGTGATAAATGTTTCGTCACGCACCTCGGCCAGATCCACTTCACTGCGCTGGGCCAACTTTGAATCCGCCGGGGTGGCGAGGAAGATATCGTCGGAAAACAGTGCAATCTGCTCGCAATCCGGGTCGTTGATGCTGTCGTCCAGCGACACCAGAATCGCGTCGACTTCCATGTTCTTCAGCTTGTAGAGCAGGTCGATGTTGGAGCCGAGGATCAGGTCGATGTTGAGTTCACTGCGGCGAATCTTCAGGCCCATGATCAATTGCGGCACGGTTTTCACTGTCAGTGAATACAGGGATCCGAGTTTGAAGCGTTCAGCCGAGAACCCGGCGGCTTCGCGGGTCAGGCGTACGCTTTCGACGACGTCGTTGATCAATTTCTGCGCGCGTTCTTCAAGCACATAAGCGCTTTCCAGCGGTGTCAGGTTGCGGCCTTCGTGTTTGAACAGCGGGCAGCGCAGGGCGCTTTCCAGCGAATGAATGGCGCGGTGCACGCTGACGTTGCTGGTCTGCAACTCGGCAGCAGCGCGGGCAAGGTTGCCGGTGCGCATGAAGGCGAGGAACACCTCGAGTTTTTTCAGGGTCAATTCTTCGTCGATCAGCATGGCGCGGACTCTTTTTGGTATCGGCCGATTGTGCCCAATTACCACGACGCGCGCAGGCTGATGTTGAACAGAAACATTGCGCTTTTACGCTCAAGGCCCGAGCCTTGCGCGCTGCGGTAACGAATATTGAGGTGAGCGACACATGTATCACGGAGAAAAACTCAACGCCTGGACGCATCTGGTCGGGGCAGTGGCAGCATTTATCGGCGGCGTCTGGATGCTGGTGATTGCCAGCCTCGACGGCAGTCCGTGGAAAATTGTCAGCGTGGCGATCTACGCGTTTACCTTGCTGGTGCTCTACAGCGCCTCGACCGTGTACCACAGCGTGCGCGGGCGCAAGAAAGCGATCATGAAGAAGGTTGATCACTTTTCGATCTACCTGCTGATTGCCGGCAGCTACACGCCATTCTGTCTGGTGACCCTGCGTGGGCCGTGGGGCTGGACGTTGTTCGGGATTGTCTGGGGGCTGGCACTGATCGGCATCCTGCAAGAAATCAAACCGCGTTCGGAAGCGCGGATTCTGTCGATCGTGATTTATGCGGTGATGGGCTGGATTGTGTTGGTGGCGGTGAAGCCTTTGATTGCGGCGCTGGGTACGGCCGGGTTTGCCTGGCTGGCGTCGGGCGGGGTTTTGTACACGGTGGGGATTATCTTTTTTGCCCTGGATCACCGGTTGCGGCATGCGCATGGGATCTGGCATTTGTTCGTGATCGCCGGGAGTTTGCTGCACTTTGTCGCGATTCTGTTTTATGTCCTCTAGCCCGGCTGACTGATCGTTCCCACGCTCTGCGTGGTAACGCCTCCTGTGACGCTCTGCGTCACGCCGTTTGGGACGCGGAGCGTCCCGGGCGGCATTCCCACGCAGAGCGTGGGAACGATCAATTCGGCAAAAAGGTTTAGAAATCACCCCAAAGCTGTTGAGCCACCGCCAGTGCAACCACTGGCGCAGTCTCGGTACGCAACACCCGTGGGCCGAGGCGGGCGGCTTGGAAGCCGTTGCCTTTGGCCTGCTCGACTTCCGCATCCGTCAAACCACCTTCCGGCCCGATCAGGAACGCCAGCGTCGCCGGTTTGGCATGACTCACCAACGGCTCCGCCACCGGATGCAGCACCAGTTTCAACTCGGCTTCGGTCTGCTTGATCCAGTCCGCCAGCAACACCGGCGGATGAATCACCGGCACCCGCGAACGACCACATTGTTCACACGCACTGATCGCCACCTGACGCCAGTGCAGCAGGCGTTTGTCGGCGCGTTCGTCCTTGAGACGGACTTCGCAGCGATCACTGAAGATCGGCGTAATTTCATTCACGCCCAGCTCGGTGGCTTTCTGAATCGCCCAATCCATCCGCTCGCCACGGGACAGACCCTGGCCGAGGTGAATGTGCAGCGGCGATTCGACCTGGCCGGCGAATTGCTCGTCGATCTGCACGGTCACGCGCTTCTTGCCGACTTCCAGCAGGGCGCCGCGAAACTCATGGCCGGAACCGTCGAACAACTGCACCGCATCGCCCTCGGCCATGCGCAGCACGCGGCTGATGTAATGCGCCTGGGCCTCCGGCAATTCGTGTTCGCCGGTGCTCAGCGGGGCGTCGATAAAGAAGCGGGACAGTCTCATTTCGGGTCTCTGGAAAGATGTGAATCAGGTGGGTCGGTGTCGACTTCATTCGCGAGCAGGCTCGCTCCCACATTTGAAATGCATTCCCCTGTGGGAGCGAGCCTGCTCGCGAAAGCGGTAGCTCAGGCGCCCCAAATTTTGAATCAGCCCGGATCGCGGAACCCTGGGTGAAAGTCTTTCGGCACGGCCACACTGACGCTGTCACGCGTAGCGATGTCGATACCTTCGCTGGCGACTTCGGCGAGGAAGTCGATCTGCTCCGGGGTGATCACGTACGGCGGCAGGAAATACACCACGCTGCCCAGCGGGCGCAGCAACGCGCCACGTTCCAGCGCATGCTGGAACACTTTCAAACCGCGACGTTCCTGCCAAGGGTAGGCCTCTTTGGTGGCTTTATCCTTGACCATCTCGATGGCCAGGACCATGCCGGTCTGGCGCACTTCGGAGACGTTCGGATGATCGACCAGATGCGCCGTCGCCGAGGCCATGCGCTGAGCCAGCGCCTTGTTGTTCTCGATGACGTTGTCGTGCTCGAAGATATCCAGCGTCGCCAGTGCCGCCGCGCACGCCAGCGGGTTGCCGGTGTAGCTGTGCGAATGCAGGAACGCGCGCAGGGTTGGATAGTCGTCGTAGAACGCGCTGTAGACCTCGTCGGTGGTCAGGCACGCGGCCAGCGGCAGATAGCCGCCGGTCAGGGCTTTCGACAGGCAGAGGAAATCCGGACGAATGCCGGCCTGTTCGCAGGCAAACATGGTCCCGGTGCGGCCGAAACCAACGGCGATTTCGTCGAGGATCAGGTGCACGCCGTAGCGATCGCAGGCCTCGCGCAGCAACGTCAGATACACCGGGTGATACATGCGCATGCCGCCAGCGCCCTGGATCAACGGCTCGACGATCACTGCCGCGACACTGTCATGGTTCTCGGCCAAGGTCTGTTCCATGGCGGCGAACATGTTGCGCGAATGTTCTTCCCAGCTCATGCCTTCGGGGCGCCCGTAGCAATCCGGGCTCGGCACCTTGATGGTGTCCATCAGCAGCGCTTTGTAGGTTTCGGTGAATAGCGGCACGTCGCCGACCGCCATCGCCGCCATGGTTTCGCCGTGGTAGCTGTTGGTCAGGGTGACGAAGCGCTTTTTATTCGGTTGGCCGCGATTGAGCCAGTAGTGAAAGCTCATTTTCAACGCGACTTCGATGCAGGACGAACCGTTATCGGCGTAGAACACCCGGTTCAGGCCTTCCGGCGTCATCTTCACCAGACGCTCGGACAACTCGATCACCGGTTGATGGCTGAAGCCGGCGAGAATCACGTGCTCGAGTTGATCGACCTGATCCTTGATGCGCTGATTGATGCGCGGGTTGGCGTGGCCAAACACGTTGACCCACCAGGAGCTGACCGCGTCGAGGTAGCGCTTGCCTTCGAAGTCTTCGAGCCAGACGCCTTCACCGCGCTTGATCGGGATCAGCGGCAGCTGTTCGTGGTCTTTCATCTGGGTGCAGGGATGCCACAACACCGCGAGGTCGCGTTGCATCCATTGGTTATTCAGGCCCATTTACAGTCTCCTCGAGGCGGCTCGCGACAGGCGCGGGCAAACAATCGCGCAAGCCTATGCAATGCGTCGCGCGGGGACAACCCATTGTGTCGATTGAGCTACTTTGTATGAGCCGATAGACGTCGCTGGCGGCGTTTTGATGGCTAACGTATTCTTCGCGGTTCTTTGGGTCGTCTGACCCGCAAAACTGCTTTTTCCTACGTGTATTTCCGGAGTTCGCTGAATGTCTGTCGGTTGGCTGCGCGCCTGTGCGCTGGTGATGTTGGGGCTGTTCAGCGTTACAGCGCTGGCCAAGGATAAAACTGCAATCGTGATCGGCGGCGGCCTGTCGGGTCTGACCGCTGCTTACGAGCTGCAAAACAAAGGCTGGCAGGTCACCCTGCTGGAAGCCAAGCCGAGCATGGGCGGTCGCTCCGGCATGGCCACCAGCGAGTGGATCGGCAACGACAAGACGCAGCCGGTGCTGAACAAGTACGTGTCGACCTTCAAGCTGGGCACCACGCCGGCTCCGGAATTCGTGCGTACGCCGGGTTACCTGATCGACGGCGAGTATTTCTCCGCTGCCGATCTGGCGACCAAGCAACCGGCCACCGCCGACGCCTTGAAGCGCTATCAGAAAACCCTCGACGATCTGGCGCGTTCGATCGACGACCCGCAGAACCCGGCGGCGACCAGCACCCTGCACGCGCTGGACCAGATCACCGTATCGAGCTGGCTCGACAAGCAGAACCTGCCAGCCACTGCGCGCCAGTTGATCAACCAGGACATCCGTACTCATTACGACGAGCCTTCGCGTCTGTCGCTGCTGTATTTCGCTCAGCAGAACCGTGTCTATCGCGGCGTTTCCGACCGTGACCTGCGCGCTTCGCGTCTGGTCGGCGGTAGCCAGGTGCTGGCGCAGGCATTCGTCAAACAGATCAAGACGATCAAGACCAATTCGCCAGTGTCGGCGATCAATCAGGACAAGGACGGCGTGACCGTCAAGGTCGGCAGTGTTGGCTACCAGGCTGATTACGTCGTACTGGCCGTGCCATTGCGCGCCCTGAACAAGATTGCTTTGACGCCTGCGCTGGATGCCCAGCATCTGGCGGCGATCAAAGGCACCAACTACGGCTGGCGCGACCAGATCATGCTCAAATTCAAGACGCCAGTGTGGGAAAGCAAGGCGCGCATGTCCGGCGAGATCTACAGCAACACCGGTCTCGGCATGCTCTGGATCGAGCCAGCCCTCAAGGGCGGCGCCAACGTGGTGATCAACCTGTCCGGCGACAATGCCCGCGTGATGCAGGCGTTCGGCGACAAGCAGATGGTCGATCAGGTGCTGATCCGTCTGCACGCGTTTTATCCACAGGCCCGTGGCTCGTTCACCGGTTATGAAATCCGTCGCTACAGCACCGACCCGTCGATGGGCGGCGCTTACCTGGCTTACGGCCCGGGGCAGATCAGCAAGTTCTGGCGCCTGTGGGAACGTCCGCTGCAACGCGTGACGTTCGCCGGCGAACACACCGACACCTTGTACCCGGGCACGCTGGAAGGTGCATTGCGCACCGGTCAGCGTGCGGCCAGTCAGGTTGAAGATCTGGCGGCGGGCAAATCGTTCGAACCAGCCAAAGTGGTTCCGGCCGCTGCAGCGGCAGGCGCGGCGGGTGCCGTGGCGGCGAAGAAGGGCAACTTCTTCAGCAACCTGTTCGGTGGTTCGGATGACGAGAAGAAGCCAGAGCCTGTGAAAGCGCCAGAGCCGGCTCCAGCTCCGGTAGCGCCAGCACCTGCGCCGACTCCGGCACCTGCGCCAGCTCCGGTGGAAGCGCCGAAGCCTGCAGCTCCGGTCAAAACCGAACCGGCGAAGAAAGCAGCGGCCAAGCCTGCGGCGAAGAAGCCTGCAGCTAAAACCGAGGCGAAGAAGGCGCCGGCCAAACCGGCAGCGAAAAAGGCCGAACCGGCGAAGAAGCCAGCGGCCAAGCCGGCAGCCACTACTGAGACCAAAGCGCAGTAAGCCTTTGCTTCAATAAAGAACGCGGCCATACGGGCCGCGTTTTTTTTTGCCGGAAGCGCGCACTTCAATCCTTCCCGGTGCAGTCTCAAGGCTTACCTCTGCGCAGGACACTTCCCACAACACAATCAGAACGAAACGATAGCGGGTGCCTGATCTCCAACTTTATGCTTGAAGAAATTGGAGGCGCTCGATGAAAAGACTTACGGTAATACTTCTGTTGATGACACTTTCCGGTTGTGCCAATGGGCGTTTCTTTCCTGGAGGATATAACTCTGAACTTGCCCATCAATGCAAGATAGATCCGTATAGCGCGGATTGTTTGCAACCGCCGGCGGTTTTCACCAACTAATCAATAAATAACTGAGGCTTGTTAAAAGTCCCATTTGAAGAACTCTGTTCCATTCGGTAATTTCCTCAGCCATCTTTGCTTGGGTTTTCGAATTCGTCCAGGGACAAATCCGGAGCGGGCCCAGCGTAGATTCCCGTTGCGCTGATCGTAGATGACCAGGTTCCCATCGTCCTGCATCGTCATGTAAGTGTTGTGCCACAGGGATTTGTCGAGGCTGTGCGTGCTTTCAGCAATCCATAAACGCCGTCGGGAAGGGTCGTAGAGAAAGCCATTGTTGCTGATGACAAACTGCAGCGGCTCACGCATCTTTTTCGGGTGCAAAGTTAAACTGTAAGGCTGATGGTTATCGGCAGTCCACACTACCGCTTCACCTTCTTTGATCACCAGATTTCCATCGCTCTGCAATATCAGGCGGAATCGACCGTTCTCGGATCGCAGGTATTGGCCTGGTGTCAAAGTCTGGTTTGGCGGTAACTCGGAAGTACCACTTGCTTGAAAGGGGCTGTAACGAAGAGCCATGTTGTTGACCTTTTCAAAGAATGATTGAGTCATCATTTGAACAGGTGCAGACATACAACTAGCGATACATAGTTATCGACTGAACATTTCTCTGTCGACGACCTTCCTGCGATCAATGCCTGCTCCGGGGAGCGCCGACCCAGCCAGCGAGAATCGAGTAGCATGGCCCGAGCGTTGTACGGAAAAACTGCCTTTAATCTTTCCTTAACACGTCACTTTCAGACTCTTGATCGTATTTCTCGATATTTCAAAGCAAAATTTTCCGCTTTAATTCGATAGATAACTCGCTAGTCTTGGTTCGCAGTTCTCACAGGATTTGGGCAATGCAGCTACGTAACTCTTCTTCGCGCTATGGTTGGGTCAGCATCTTCATGCACTGGGGCGTGGCGCTGGTGGTCTTCGGACTGTTCGCGCTGGGCCTGTGGATGGTCGGGCTGGATTACTACAGCAGCTGGCGCAAAGAGGCGCCGGATCTGCACAAGAGCATCGGTCTGGTGTTGCTGGCCGTGATGGTGTTGCGGGTGCTGTGGCGCTTTATCAGCCCACCGCCGCCGACGCTGCAAAGCTACAGCCGCATGACCCGTATCGGCGCAAAGTTTGGCCACGGGTTTCTGTATCTGGCGCTGTTCGCTGTGATGCTTGCCGGTTACCTGATTTCCACCGCAGACGGTGTCGGGATCCCGGTGTTTGGCCTGTTTGAAGTTCCTGCACTGGTTTCCGGGCTACCGGATCAGGCAGATACCGCTGGGGTGATTCATCTCTGGCTGGCGTGGGCGCTGGTAATTTTTTCCGGTCTCCATGCGTTGGCAGCATTGAAGCACCACTTTATCGATCGTGATGCGACCCTGACGCGAATGCTCGGTCGCAAAGCCTGAAATTCAACCTCGACTCAAAGGAAAAGAAAGCATGTTGAAAAAGACTCTGGCCGCTCTGGCAATCGGTTCTGCACTGCTCTCGGCTCAGGCCATGGCAGCGGACTACAAAATCGACAAGGAAGGTCAGCACGCCTTCGTTGACTGGAAAATCAGCCACCTGGGCTACAGCTTCATCCACGGTACTTTCAAGGATTTCGACGGTACGTTCTCGTGGGATTCGGCCAAGCCTGAAGCCAGCAAGATCTCGGTAGATGTGAAAACCGCCAGCCTGTGGTCGAACCACGCTGAACGTGACAAGCACATCGCCAGCAAAGACTTCCTGGACGTGGGCAAGTTTGCTGATGCCAAGTTCGTCTCCACCGCCGTTAAATCGACTGGTGAAAAGACTGCTGACGTGACCGGCGATCTGACCCTGCACGGCGTGACCAAGCCTGTGACCTTCAAGGCCACATTCAACGGCGAAGGCAAGGATCCTTGGGGCGGCGAGCGTGCTGGCTTCAACGCCACCACCACCCTCAACCTGAACGATTTCGGGATCAAAGGCCCAGGTCCTACCTCGCAAACTGCGGATCTGGATATCTCGCTGGAAGGCGTGAAAGTTAAATAACTTTCCCCCGCCACATAAAAACGCCCCCGGTCGAACGGCCGGGGGCGTTTTTTATTGCGCGTCACACACATCCCCTGTGGGAGCGAGCCTGCTCGCGAAGGCGGCGGGTCAGTCAGCAATGATGTTGGCTGAATGACCGCTTTCGCGAGCAGGCTCGCTCCCACACGGGATATGCGGTGATTCAGGGGGGATTCGTGGCGCCATAAAAAATGCCCCGGCTCTTGCGAGTCGGGGCATTTTTTATTGCGGCGTAAAATCAGCGATTGCGGGTCAGCAGTGCTGGTTTTTCACCACGCGGGCGGCTTGGCAGTTGATCGAGCTGCTCAGGCGTCGGGAAGCGGTCGGCTTTCGATTCCTTGTGCATGATCTTCGGCCCGGTGCTGCGCGGGTTCTGTACGGCTGGCTCGCTGCGTGGCTGGTCGTCACGGGCTGGACGACGGTTGCGCGACGACGAGGAGGACTCGTCGCGACGACCCGACTGACCATCACGCGGTGCGCCGTTGCGCGGGCCGCTGCGTTTGGCTGGCGGGGTGCCGGTGCTCGAACCGTTGCTGTTGCGCGGACCGTTCTGACGACCTTGCGACTGACCGCCGCGTGGTGCGCCCGAACCTGCGCCAGCACCTTGAGCCGGTGCGCCTGGACGACGACCACGGCCGCCAGCAGGAGCCGGCTTCGGCACGTAATCAACGCGGTTACCGAAGTTATCCACGTCGTCGTCGAGGAACTCGTCCGGTGCGCGATCAGCTGCCGCACGTGGCGGTTGGCTCGGACGCTGTTCGCGGGCTGGGGTGCCTTCGCGCGGCTTCTGCTGACGGGCAGGACGCTCGCCACGCTCACCGGCCGGTTTTTCCTTGCCCTTGTCTTTGCCTTTGTCTTTACGACCGCCACCACCGCCGCCGCCATTCGGGCCGTCGCCGCGTGGGCCACGTGGATTGCGCGGGTTACGCACGTCCGGACGCTCACGCACTTCCGGCTTCTCGGCTTCAATGGTGCTCGAGTCGAAGCCCATCAGGTCGCCGTCGGCGATTTTCTGCTTGGTCATGCGTTCGATGCTTTTCAGCAGTTTTTCTTCGTCCGGGGCAACCAGCGAGATCGCTTCGCCCGAACGACCGGCACGGCCAGTACGGCCGATACGGTGCACGTAATCTTCATCGACGTTCGGCAGTTCGAAGTTGACCACGTGTGGCAACTGATCGATGTCCAGACCGCGCGCGGCGATGTCGGTGGCAACCAGAATACGCACCTGGTTGGCCTTGAAGTCGGCCAACGCTTTGGTCCGCGCGTTCTGGCTCTTGTTACCGTGGATCGCCACAGCCGGCAGGCCGTGCTTGTCCAGGTACTCGGCCAGACGGTTGGCGCCATGCTTGGTGCGGGTGAACACCAGCACCTGTTCCCACGCGCCAGCGGTGATCAGGTGTGCCAGCAACGCACGCTTGTGGCTGGCCGGCAGACGGAACACGCGTTGTTCGATGCGCTCGACCGTGGTGTTCGGCGGCGTCACTTCGATGCGTTCCGGGTTGTGCAGCAGCTTGCCGGCGAGGTCGGTGATGTCCTTGGAGAACGTCGCCGAGAACAGCAGGTTCTGACGCTTGGACGGCAGACGCGCGAGAACTTTCTTCACGTCGTGCACGAAACCCATGTCGAGCATGCGGTCGGCTTCGTCGAGGACGAGGATTTCCACGTGGGACAGGTCAACGCTGCCCTGGCCACACAGATCGAGCAAACGACCCGGGCAGGCAACGAGCACGTCGACGCCACGGGACATGGCCTGAACCTGCGGGTTCATGCCGACGCCGCCGAAGATGCAGGCGCTGACGAATTTCAGGTCACGGGCGTAGATCTTGAAGCTCTCGTGAACCTGGGCCGCGAGTTCGCGGGTCGGGGTCAGGACCAGTACGCGCGGTTGGCGCGGGCCATGACGCTGGGATTTGTCCGGGTGACCGTTGGGGAACAACCGCTCCAGGATCGGAAGGGCGAAACCGCCGGTTTTACCGGTACCTGTCTGTGCCGCAACCATCAGGTCGCGACCTTGCAACACGGCGGGAATGGCCCGCTGTTGCACCGGAGTAGGCTCGGTATAGCCCGCATCTTCGATGGCGCGGACTAAAGCCTCGGAGAGACCGAGGGAAGCAAAGGACATGAGTAATCCTGTTTTAGTTAGGGCTTGGCCCAATGGGAGTCTTGCCTGGCGCGAATGGCGTTTAAGAGGACGCAATCCCGTCCGGTCCTGCTGCGGTTCCGAAGGCACGTCTGGAGCGCTCGCGCGGGCTGCAAAGCTGCGCTGTAGCGGGTCGAGAGGCCTGTTACGGTTCCGGGCGTCCGGGCGTGAGCCTGGCGGGAACGCCGGAGTATAACAGAGCAATCACTGCGCGCTGCTTTCCTGCTGCTCAACGGTTTTGCTGTTGGCGGTGGCTGAATTCATTGATGGGCTTCTGTCGGGTGCAGCACCGTAGCGTGCGCTCAGCTCAGCGTAGGCCGGTTCGCGCTTGAAGCGCTTGAGTTCGGCGCCGAATCGCTGCACCAATAAATCCATGCCGGCATTGCGCCGAACCGCCAGAAACTGGCTTTGGCGGCTAATGACGGTGGGGTTTTCAGTGATCTGATCGCGAATGTTCAGCTCATCGAGCAAATGTTGACCGACGCGGCGATCAGTGATCAGCAAGTCAATTCGACCACGCACCAGTTTGCCGAAGTTGGCTTCGTGGGTCGGTGCCGGTTCACGGTTAAACAGCGTCGACTCGCGAAAGTCCGGGCTGTATAGATAGCCCGGCGAAGTGCCGATGGTCAGGCCTTTGAGTTCTTCGAGTTTGCTGAACGGGTGCGGCCGGTCGTTGGCATAGAACATCACGAACTCGACGTCCGACAGCGGTTCGACCGGGTAAAGCAGGGTGGCGTCGCGCTCGTCGCTGTGAAAAATGTCCAGTGCACCGTCGGCCTGACCGGTCTCGAGCATCGACAGACAGCGCTTCCATGGCAGGAATTGCCACTCGACTTCAATGCCCAGACGTTTGAAGACGATGGCTGTGGTTTCGTAGTCCAGTCCGAGGTTCTTGCCGCCTTCTTCATATACGTACGGCGCCCACGGCTCGGTGACAATACGCAGCTTCTCGCCCCGAGCGGCGAAGCTCAGGCAAGCAAAAACCAGCACGGCGAATAACTGCGTGATCAAAGGCATGGCTTGAGATTACGACGAGAAACGCGAAAGAGCCAGAAAGTGCCTGCACAAGCTCTGTTTCGGGCCTTTAAACGCAAAAAATCGCAACTTCAACAACCCTTGCAGGAGCTGCCGAAGGCTGCGATCTCTTGATCTTGCTTGTCGCTTTCAGCTTGAAGCTTGCAGCTGCTTCAACGCGGCAACTTCAGGTTATTCCAGATCGCCAGGCTAGGCTCAGCCTGGTTCATGGAATAGAAGTGCAGCCCTGGTGCGCCGCCCTGCAACAGGCGTTCGCACATCTCGCTGACGACTTGCTCACCAAAGCGCTGAATGCTCTGAGTGTCATCGCCGTAGGCTTCCAGTTGCTTGCGGATCCAGCGCGGGATTTCCGCACCGCAGGCATCGGAGAAGCGCGCGAGCTTGCTGTAGTTGGTGATCGGCATGATCCCCGGGACGATCGGCAGATCCACACCCTGCGCCTGCAAACGGTCGACAAAGTAGAAATAGCTGTCGGCGTTGAAGAAGTACTGGGTGATTGCACTGTCGGCGCCGGCCTTGGCCTTGCGAATGAAGTTGGCCAGATCGTCTCCGTAGTTGCGCGCTTGCGGATGCATCTCCGGGTACGCAGCAACTTCGATATGGAAATGGTCACCGGTTTCTTCACGAATGAACTCAACCAGTTCATTGGCGTGACGCAGCTCACCGCTGGTCATGCCCATGCCGGAAGGCAGGTCACCACGCAGGGCAACGATGCGCTTGATGCCGGCAGCCTTGTACTCGTTCAGCAGGCCGCGCAGGTCGTCCTTGCTGTCGCCGACGCACGACAGGTGCGGTGCGGCCGGTACTTTGACTTCGCTTTCCAGTTGCAGAACGGTGTTGAGGGTGCGATCACGGGTCGAACCACCAGCGCCATAGGTGCAGGAGAAGAAATCGGGATTGTACGTTGCCAACTGACGGGCAACGTTGAGCAGTTTTTCATGCCCAGCATCGGTCTTGGTCGGGAAGAACTCGAAGCTGTAGCGACGGTCTTGGGACATGGTCATACCCTTGGAAACAAGAACCTTCGAGGCGCTGCAATCCCGTGTGGGAGCGAGC
>NZ_JAKNQL010000090.1 GCF_022662375.1 Pseudomonas sp. CROZ-RG-20F-R04-15
TACTCGTAAGCCGTGCGACGACCGTCGAAGCCTGTTTCCTGCTGGATCAGGCCGTTTGCGTAGTAGTCGAGGTGGTATTGCTCGCCGCGCTCGTTTTCGATTTCAGTCAGCAGCAGACGAGAATTGTCATAGCGATAGCGCAGTTGGCTGCCGTCGGGGTTGATGCGGCGACTGACCAGATGCAGATTTTCGGCATATTCGTA